>CAVSYZ010000001.1:0-1468697 GCA_963732325.1 uncultured Acidobacteriota bacterium
GACGTGGAGGTTCGATGATGAGGGTGTACTGCCCTGAGACGCCAAGCCACGATCCGAAGAACGTAAACAGCCTTATGCCGCGACTTGTGGAACTATCGCCACTCTAACCGGAGTTGATGGAATTTTGGGTATGTCGCGGGCCACCGCAACCAGTCACTTTTGGTTTTGATAAACTGGCTGAACCAGAACTGTGCCAATAAACTATGTAATTGCCGCTCCCGGGCTTACTTCGAGCGAGAAGCAGATTCCCCGAAATTGTCAAAACATTGAAAACCGAGGGCAAAGCATGGAGTCTTTGGAGTACCCGAGCGCGCTTGCAAAGCATGTGCTCTGACAACCGGAGTTTCTCGGCCTTGGTGAACACGTGGTGCCACGTCCGATAGCGTTCACGCATGCCAATTTTGGTGGCAAAACTCGTCACCAATTCGTCACCAAAACTCCGTCATTTAGGGGCATTATTGCGGTGGTCAGAACCGGAAAAGCGAAGCAGGCAAAGCTATTTAGCTTTCTGACCACACAATTGACACGGTGGAGGCCTGCGGTTCGAGCCCGCACGGGCCTACCATACTTTTCAATAACTTCCCGGTTGGCCAATGCCTTCCGGTGTTGTTTTGCGACGTGGTTTGCGTCACAATTATTCCTACATATTAAGGATAGACTTGCTTTAGTCCGCCCGCGCGCGGTCGTTTCCGTGACCCCCTACTCAGCGAGCAGGTGGTCCGATTGAAAGGAGCGCCTGGCTCGTGAGCAGCGGTTCTATCGAGTTGCTTAGTGTCGTTAGTTCAAATTAGGCACCCAAACTTTCTTCTCTTTCAATCACCTGCGCAAAGCCCGCAACCATCCGAATTTGTGACTTTCGTTTTTGCTTGTTAAGTGATATCGCGAGTTCGTCGCCTGCTCCGAACTCCCCGCCACGTAATTTCCGGCGCGGCGATTCCCGGGGTATTGCATTGAAACCATAACCGTCATCACATCGGCTGCGCCGGATTCGCGAGTCAATGTCAGCGGCAAGTGACACAGTTTGTTGCGAGAGTCCTAGTGAACTGAGACGTTCCCACCCTTGCCTGGTTGGTTCTTTTTCAGAAGGAACGAGCTGAGAAACATGAGCGCCGAGCACATCGAAAGCAGCCAATACGCATCGACATAAGAGAGAACTGCGGCTTGGGACTGAAGCAAAGCGTACAGGCGGCCCATTGCCTGTTGTTGAGCGGTATGCGCGCTCAAGCCGACACGAGTCAGGCTCATCGAAAGAGCCGTGAGGGCGTTGTGAAACCGGCCGGAGCCTGTGTATTCTGCCAACACGGATTGATGATACTGGCTGCGCCGAGCTATCAGCGTAGTGACGGCGGATGTCCCAACGCTTTGGCCAATGTTGCGCATAAAATTCATGAGCCCAGCGGCCGCGTTGGTTTTTTCGGCGGAGAGGCCGACGTATCCGGCAAGCGTAAGCGGGACGAATAGAAACGCTACGGGGATGTACTGCCAAATTCGTAATAACGTCGCCGAACGGAAACTCATCAGCAGGTCGATCTGCTTGGAAGATACATACATGCTGATTGCAAGAGTTATCCAACCAAAAGCGATCAGATAGCGCGCCTGGAATCTGGTGGTAAGTTTGCCAACCATGGGCAGCACCACCAGCACCACCAGGGCCCCGGCTGAAAGGACCATCCCCGCCTTTTGTGCGGTATATCCCATGAGAGTCTGCAGGAGTTGCGGCATCAGGACCGTAGAACTGAATAACGCCATTCCTAACATCAGAAACATCAAACTGCTGGTCGCGAAATTAAAGTTCTTGAACAAACGCACGTCTACGATCGGCTCTTTATGAAACCATTCCCAAATGACCAAAGAAATCAGGCCCACAACGGCGAGTATGACAAGGGTCGCAATGAAGTGAGATCCGAACCAGTCGTCTTCCTGTCCTTTGTCGAGGGCGATCTGCAACGCACCGACGCCGAGGGTCAGGAGGGAAAATCCGATAAAGTCGAAACCGGAGAGATTCTTCTTCGCGCGAGCTAAATAGGGCGGGTCTTCGACTAGGCGATAAACGAGCAGCAGTGCCAGAGCGCCCACCGGCACGTTTATGTAGAAAACCCAACGCCAAGAATAGCTATCGGTGATCCAGCCGCCTAGCGTCGGACCGATAGCAGGAGCACAGATCGCTGTAATCCCGTAAAGCGCAAAGGCTAGCCCTCGCTTCTCGGGAGGAAAAGTATCTCCCAGGATCGCTTGAGCCATCGGCTGCAAGCCTCCTCCGAATGCACCCTGCAGGACTCGAAACAGGAGAAGGAGCCCAAGGCTCGGCGCAATCCCGCACAAAAACGAACTCACCGTGAAAAACACAATGCACGTCAAAAAGAATCTCTTCCGTCCAAGCCATCCGACCAGCCATCCGCTGATCGGCAGAACGATCGCATTGGAGACCAGGTAGCTGGTCAGTACCCACGTGCTCTCGTCGTTGCTAGCTCCCAGGTTGCCCGCGATGTGAGGCAGAGCCACATTAGCGATGCTCGTATCGAGGACTTCCATGAATGCGGCCAGCGAAACCGCGACCGCGATGATCCACGGGTTTCCTTTGGGCTGCCAGACCTCCTCTGCCGAAGAACCAGATCCTCCGACCGTCATCGGACCTTCACATCAGGATCAACGGACAGGCCGGGTTTTAACAACCCGTCCGCGTTGAACTCCTCGCCTGGAGCGCGTTCAAAATCAATGCGCACCGGCACGCGCTGCACGACTTTCACGTAGTTTCCTGTCGCGTTCTCTGGAGGCAACAGACTGAAGACCGATCCGGTACCGCCGCCGATATTGGTAACGTGCGCTTTCCAGGTACGGCCGTACGCATCCAGCTTGATCTCGACGGCTTGACCTGGCCGCATGTGCGCAAGCTGCGTCTCTTTGAAGTTTGCTGTCACCCAGACATCGGCAAGCGGCACTACTTCTACCAACTCCTGTCCGATGCTGACGTTCTGGCCCACTTCAACTGACTTCTTGCCGATTATTCCTATCACTGGAGACCGAATGACGGTGTAGCCGAGGTTAAGCTCGGTTTGAGCGAGTTGCGCTTTGCGTTGCAGCACCTGCGCATCGGCTGCTTCCGCTCTTGCACGGATCACTGAGACCTGTTGCGGCGCGGTCTGAGCGCTCCGTAAATCATCACTGGCCTGCAGCAATTTCCCTTGCGCTTGCCGAACGGCTTGTTCAGCCGAGTGCATCTGGGCGGCGGCCGATGCTACCGCCGCTCTATTCGCCGCCGCTGCGGCTACCGACGCGTCATACTGCTGGCGTGAAATTTCCTCCTTTGCGACAAGTTTTCCATAGCGCTCCAGGTCCGCGTTGCTTTTCGTCGAATTGGCTTCCGCTTGGTCCAAGGCCGCTTTAGCAGACTCGAAATTTTGCTCCTCAGCCCTAAGTCCCGCCTGCGCGTTTATAACCGCGGTTCCTGCTGATTCCAGGTTGCTGTGCGTGGTAACCGAAGTGATCGGTACGTTGTAACGGGAACTTGCGGCGTTGGCCAGCGCGTCCGCGAGTGCAGCCTGGGCCTGATTCACAGAGATCTCATAATCCTGAGAATCGATCGTCACCAGCACATCACCAGCCTGAACCAGCTGCCCCTCCATGACCGGGACTTTGAGCACGTATCCACTGATCCGCGCGCTTAACGGCATGATGTGGCCATCAACCTGTGCGTCATCGGTGCTTTCAAACAGAAATGCGTCGCGGATGAAATAGATAGCGCCCACAACAACGACAAGAAGAATGATGAATCCGGCCAGGGCCTTCCGTGGATGGTCCTGCAACGCGCGGCGAGCGTGGCTGGCCTGAGCGCGCTTTTCTCGAGGCTCCAAAACAGGCGTCTCAGGTCGCTCTCCCGTCCGACTGCTTTCTTCTGTCAACACAGCAGCATGCTTTCTGTTCGAGTCTCCGTTGCTAACGGGCATCATTTATCTCCATCAAATTAACGGGGGCGGCCGCGCCCAAACTCGCTAAACCAACCGGAAACCATTAGAAAAGCAAGGATCGCTAGTGCGGCCACCAGTGCCCACGCAATCACAATCTTTCCCCTAGACAGAATTCCTTCTCGAGAACTGCGCGCGCTCCCGCGGCCGGAAGTATTTCGTCAATGCGCGGCGCAGTCTTTGCCGGCCCCGGTACGCTCGTGACTTCACGGTAGTAATTGACAGCTTCAACATCCTTGCGGTTTCCTCGGTCGAATATTCCCGTAGCTCGCGGAGACGCAGAACCTCCCTGAACGTCATTGGAAGTTCACCCATCGCTGACGCGAGGATCTGCCGAAGCTCCTCTTGGGAGTGGCATTGTTCGGGATTCGGAGTATCGTCCGCGATTTCAGCGTAGAAAGGTGAATCTCCGCCGCCAACCGGATCTTCGAAATGGAAATCGTTCAGTCGGCGCCCGCGCAGTTTCATCAGCGACTGGTTCACTGCAATGCGCGCAAGCCAGGTATAGAAGCGGGCCTCCCCACGAAATGTGTCCATGTGCAGGAAAGACCTGACGAAGGAATCCTGAGAAACCTCCTCGGCGTCCTCGTGATTCCGCGTGATCTTTTGGGCAAGCCGGAAAATCCGCGGGCCGTATCTTGTCACGAGTTCTGCAAAAGCATCCGGGTCGCGTCTCCTGACGGCGCTCACCAGCGTCATTTCTTCTGTTCCCGTCCACTGACGGAGTGGACCCTGTGCCCGTTCGGTTTCATCGATCCTGTCTGGCAAAGCTGGTGGCATAGTTTTGATCCCTTTCATCCTTGAACGCTGGAGTAGTTGAGTTCGACGCAAGCGCCGCAGTGATTCAAACCGATCTTTCCGGTGTAAAGGATCATCCACGCGTGAGCCGTAAAAATGAGGCGATCATCCCGGACAGACCGCGCCTTCTGTTCATTTTCAGTTCCTCAATCAGGTCAGCGTTATTTCGGCCTCCGGCGATGAATTGTGCACCGTCTATTGACATGGCACGCAGCAACCTTTTCCCGCGCTCGTCTATGAACGTGAGTCCTTCGAGGTCCAAGATGCACGCGCGTCCCTTGCGCATGTGATTTGCGGTTCTCCATTTTCCCTTCACAGCGCTAACCTGAGGTCCAATCAGGCGGCCCTGCAATACCCATCGAATTTCCGTTGGGGTTTCGGTGATGATGATCGTCAGCACTTTTCCCTCGCGCGCGTCCGCGTCGGGCGCAACCACTTGCCGATATCCGGCGTAGGGAACCAGTGGTATCAGTAGGACAGTGGCGGTCGGATTCGCTTCTCCGTCGAGAATTCCTGTTCGCCTCATTGCGTGCATCTCTTGCGCATATGGACTTCGGTGCCTTCGCGTTCAAAAGAGACCTCGTCCATCTGCGATTTCATTAGCAAGATGCCTCGCCCATTTTCGGCCGCGAGATTTTCGGCAGCCAAAGGATCGGGAACCGCGTGTGGGTCAAATCCATTGCCCTGATCCTTGACGACCACAGACACTCCTTTGCCCAATTCGCACCGGCAATAAACGTGGACCAGCTTCCCCGGATCCAGACGGTTGCCGTGAAGCACCGCATTATTGAGAGCCTCACGAAGGGCGAGCTCCACGGAAAACTCCTCGCCCGAAACGCAGCGCGATTCTGCGATTAAGCGAATCAATCGATCCACCAGCGGCGAGATGGCCTTAACCTCACTTGGCATCCGGGCTTCGATTTCCAGGCACCGACCAGTCCCGCATGTTCCCAAAAACTCTATTCGTAGATTTGCTGGATTGCTCACGATGAGCACTCCCCAGGTCTAACTCGCCGCTCTCTTCACGCACGCAGAAACATTGCAATGTGCCCGCCAACAGCGTGCTGGAACAGAACTCACGCCAAATGATTGAAGATAGAAGGGCTGTGCACCGCGACAGGCGGTTTGCAGGCAAACTGTCGGCGCCTCCGACACTTTTTTCGACAAGTGTCGAGCGACTACGACACTTGGATCCACCCATCGTGTGCATTTCGCATTGGCCCTTCTCTCAAAACCGCTTGTTGCGTCTGTTGGTTAGGGATGCATCGCGTTTGGCGCAGATCCAGTCCTCTGGCCCTGCATTTGCACTGTTCATGGACGGAGAGAACGGAATGTTGAGGATTACGGCCTGCGACGCGGCGGTTGGATCGCGAAACGGCAGAAATACAGGAGGCACGAAAATGGGTTCAGTCAAAGCGGTAAAGGAACGAATCACTGGACGGGAACCCGAGTCTCAGACCAGGGCACGCGTTGTTTCACGTGTGCTGCGCCCTAGTGATGAGGAGGTTCGACGAAGAGCTTTCGAGATACACGTTCAACGGGGCGGGCTCCGTGGATACGACCTCGATGACTGGCTGGAAGCAGAGAAGGAGCTAACGGAGAAGCCGCACCGATAAAAAACCGGCGCGTCTGCAGGCCAAGCCATCGTGCACCGTGGCGCCGGCCCACTCTTCTGGCCCTGATTTTGCGTTATCCAACGACCGGGGAGAAGGAACGGATGCTGAAGATTACGATCACCACCACCGCGAACGAGGAACTGTGGACCTTACAAGGCCGCCTCGTCGCTCCCTGGGTCAAGGAACTGAAGGCCACCTGGAAAAAGGCACTCCCCTCTACCCAAGGCTGCAAGCGCATCGTGAACCTTGATGAGGTCACGTTCATCGACCAGAGCGGGGAACGAATGTTGCGCTGCATGGGCAACCAAGGTGCGCGACTGGTCGCAAGCGACGTGTACGTCAAGCATGTGCTCGATCGCCTTCGGAGAAAAACGTATTAGTAGACGGCAGTCATGCGTCCAGGGATCAGCCAAATGAGTGATTTCGCGCAGACCAAGACGCCGCAATCGCTGCAAGAAATGGAGCCCATTCTTGAAACACTGAATGACGGCGTCGTCATCGCAGACGATTCTGATCAGATTCTCTTTGTCAACGCGGTCTTCGAGGAAATGACGGGACTCCCTCGCAGCCGGATCATCGGCCGGAGCGCCCGTCAGTTGTATCGTCGGGCCGAAGATTTTGCTTTCGCCCAGGCGCTTAACCAAAAAGCCCTGGAGATGGGGCGGGCCCGCGAAGAGTTCTTCCTGCCCACGAAAGACGGCGGGCGACTGCCCGTGGTGGTCAGCCTGCGCGCAATTCATGGGCCCGATGGAGGACATTTCTCGGTCGTGACGTTGACCGATATTTCGGAACAAAAACGCACGGAAGAAGAGCTGCGCGCTGCAATCGCGGGGCTCGAAAACTATCAGCAAACCATTGAACAAGACCTGCTGCTGGCCGCCCGGGTGCAGCAAAGTTTGGCACCCGAGCCCTTCCTCTGGGGAGCTTTGCGTGTCGACTCTTTCTACCAGCCGGCGCATACGATTGGCGGCGACTTCGGCCTTGTGAGGCCGTCGGACGAAAAACATCTGAATCTGCTAGTCTGCGATGTCTCTGGTCACGGCATCAGTTCTGCGCTCGTCGCCAACCGAATATACTCGGAGACGGTTACGCTGCTAGGTAATCATGCGCCGCTCGCTGATGTACTTCGCCGATTGAACTCTCTAGTGATTCAGAATATTGGCACGCCAGGATTTTTCTTCACACTGGCGGCCGCCCGCATTGATCGCGGCGGCCGGACCATGGAATTCGCCGGAGCCGGGCACCCCCCAGTCATGATTGTTCAACCGGGAGCCGAGCCTCGTCTGCTCCGGTCCCGAAGCACGGTTCTGGGCATGCTGCCGGATGCAGTGGACGCCGATGCCACGCTTTACACAGCACTCGAGCATGGTGACCGCATCGTCCTGTACACGGACGGCCTCACCGATGTGGTCGACTCGCGTGGCGAAATGCTCAAAGCGGAAGGATTAGAAAACTTCGTTCGCGACACAGCGCTTCTGCCATTCGGCGAAATGAAGCGGGGTATTCTCGATCGCGTCGCCGCATGGCGCGATGGCCCGCCGATCGACGACGTGTCACTCGTGCTCGTCGAAGTATGCTGAAGTGCGACTTACGAAATCTTTCGCGGATCAATCCCCAACTTCTTCATCCGTGTGAGCAACGTGGTCCGCTTCAGTCCCAAGCGGGCCGCGGCGCCCATCGGACCCCCGACGCGTCCCTTGGTCTCTCGCAGAATTCGTACAATCCTATCTTGTTCGTCAAAATTTCGCGCTCTTGCCGGAACCAAGTTCGCGCTGCCGTTCGCCAGTTCCGGTACACAGATCGCGAGCGTGCTGCTGCGCGTCAGGATCACTGCACGTTCCACAAGGTTCTGAAGCTCACGAACGTTTCCGGGCCAATGCCAACTTGCAAGCTTCCGCAGGGCTGCAGCGGGGATATTTTCGATTCGCTTTTGCATGCGGCGCGCGTACTTCTGGCTGAAGTATCGCACCAGCAAGGGAATGTCTTCCGGGCGCTCGCGCAAGGGAGGAAGGCGAATGGGAAAAACGTTGAGGCGATAATAGAGATCGCTGCGAAATTGCTTTTCTTCAATCATCCGATCCAACTCACGATTGGTCGCGGCGATCAGCCGAATGTCGACTTTCGTCGTGCGTGTGCTTCCCAGACGTTCGAATTCTCTATCCTGCAAAACACGCAGAAGCTTTGGCTGGAGTTCCAGCGGAATATCACCGACTTCATCCAGAAACAACGTGCCTTGATCAGCCAGTTCCAGTCGGCCAATCTTCTGTGTGACCGCGCCGGTGAAGGCGCCTCGCTCGTGGCCAAAGAGCTCACTTTCGAGCAATCCCGTCGGAATCGCGGCACAGTTTAGTTCGACAAATGTTCGCGCGTTGCGCCGACTGCGTTCATGAATGGCGCGCGCCACAAGTTCCTTGCCGGTGCCAGTTTCTCCGAGCAGAAGCACGGTCGAATCACTCGTGGCAACCGTTTCGGCCAGTTGCAGCGCCTGCCGTAGCGCCGAGCTCTGCCCAATGATCCCTTCAAAATCCGACGTGCTGCGAATCTCCTCTTCCAAATAGAGCTTTTCCTGTGCGAGCTTGTCTTTTAATTCGGCGATCTCACGATAGGCCAACGCGTTCTCGATGGCGATCGCCACTTGCCCTGCCGCTCGCACCAGGAAATCAACGTCGTCCTGGCTGAATGATTTCTCCGCCCTGCTGGCGAGTGTCATCACTCCGAGCGTTCGGTTCCGGCTGATCAGCGGCAATGCGAGGCCAGACCGGATGCCTTCTCCACGGGCCATTTCACTGCTTGCCGGGTCCTTCGTGAAATCCGCAAGCGCAGCCACCAGTGCCTTGCCGGTCTTGAATGCACTGCCCACGAAGGATCCCTCGATTGGGCGCAGCAAACCCTCTTTCGCCACTCCCTTGCCTTCCGGGAAGTCCATGACCAGCTGGCGCAAATGGCGGCGTTCCGGATCTGGCAACCACATACCGACGAAGTCGCAGTGCATGTCTTGCCGAACGCTCACCGAGATTGCGCGCAGCAGATCGCGAGGCTCCAGATTCGAGACCAAGCTGTTCGTCATGTCCAGCAATAGCTTCAGTCGGTCGCTTTCGCGTTGCGTTTCCGATCTTGGGGTTGGCGAGTCCGTAGAGCTCAATGAGTGGTTCGGTGTCAGGGAAGAGCGCATCCTTGCATTACCCGACGTCCAGTGTCGCACAAATTCGCGCGGCTTTTCCGAGTCTCCTTTGCTATTTACTTTTTCCCGCACCGGTTGACGCGTGGCTAAGCGCAGTCATCGCCGCCAAGGAGTCCATGTAGTCCCGCCAATGCACGATCTTGCGGTCTTTGATGGTAACCACAGAGATGAACCGGTTGTCATAAGAGGCACCGCTCGCGACTATCCTGCCGTGTACCTCGTATTCGATGATCACCACATGCGGGTCCTGCGATCGGTGAATGACGAGCGCGTCCGCGCCATGCAGGACGATGCTGTTGCCGTAGCCTGCGTAAAGCGCCAAGAGCGCCTCACGACCATTCAATACTTGGGGCCAGCCTGGGAAAATATATCGAAACTCGAACACCGCAGAGTCGGCGATCGTATCAAAATAGTGCTCGCCGTCAAGGAGACCGGCCAGGCCCTGCAGTACTATTTCGAAAAATGGATCGAGCGCCGTGAAGGCCGCGTACTTAGGATGGGTCACAAGTTGACTCCTGTCGTGGTGCGAGAAATTTGTGGATTGCCTTTTCATCTTCAGGTCCGCATAACCGTCGTGCGTAACTTTGCGACGACGCCTGCCCCATCATTAGACGCTTGCGATTGGTGGCGCGAGTCGTCCGCCGCCGAAGGAGCTACTGGCGCGATCGATCTCTCCGAAGAACACCATGATATGGTTGGGATCAGTGCCCGCGCCCTCGAGCGCTTCGACTATTGCCGCCGACAGACGCTTCTTCCTATCGGCATCGGTCCCGGACGACACAAGCACTTCGATCATCAGCATCTTCTCCGTTCGGGGTTTCGGCAAACCAGGATAGTTCTGATCGACTTTCAGGTCGGCCGGCTCAAGACAAAACAAGCGTTGGAACATGTCGTCGTCCGGATATCCTGCCTTCACGCTTGCTTCATGTATGGCTCCAGAGATCGCGTTTTTTTCCTCAGCAGTTCTGCCCGCTTTCATCGTCACGGTGAACAATGGCATGAGAGCCTCCCGGTAATATAAGGATAGCCGAGCTGAGCATTCCGGCCGGACCGGGCGACCGATCCTGAATGAACTCAATGTGATTGTAGCTGAGGCCACACGACGCAGGTCCAACCATCGTTCGCGTTGCTGCACACTTGCAGTCACCGCCAGCGCCAAATTGTCGCTAGCGGAAAGCGACGAAGCTCACGTTGCTGCCGTGGTCGGTGTCCGAAACTTGGAGTTCGTGCCTCAGATTGCCGGCTGCGCCTCTATTTATCGGAGTGTACTTTTATACTTAACTGGGGTTAATATCATGGCGCATGGCCAACGAATGCGACACGGACTTCAAGGCCGCTAGAACTCTCAATTAAGCCCGACTGGGGAGCGCCGAATTCACGACGGGAATATCGGTTCGAATCATGATTTACAAAGCGACCTTCGCAGCCCTTTGCCTCTTTTTGTTTCCCGCGGAGGCTTGCGCGCAAGGAGAAACCACGAGTGCAATCGTGGGCCAAGTAACTGATGCAACCAGAGCAGGCGTTCCGGGCGCTATAGTCACTATCACAAGTCGCGAAAGCGATGCGCGACGTAGTGCCCACACAGACGACGAGGGCAGGTTTAATTTTCCACAGTTGAAACCGGGCACTTATTCAATCAACGTGGAAGCAGCTGGATTCGAGCCGCAGCGGAATGATGCGTTGTCCGCAGGCTTGGGCCAGAAACAAACAGTTGATTTCATCCTCAAGGTCGCGGGTGCAAACCAGACCGTGGAAGTAAGCGCCGTGCCTCCGCTCATCAATCCCGGGAATCCGAACACTTCCACGAATCTGGATGCACCAGCGCTGGAAAATCTTCCGAATCCAGGCGGTGATTTAACGTACCCGCTGCAGTTTTCGGCCGGTGCGTTGGTCAATACAGCGGGCAGCGGCAACGATTTTGTGGGCAGCTCAAACGGCTACGGGAACGTGGAGTTCAACGGGCTGCCGGCTCTTTCCAACGGCTACATCGTGGACGGCCTGGAAACGAACGATCCACTCACGAACCTAAATAGCGGACTTTCGACGAATCTGGTGCTGGGGTTGAATTCAATTTCAGAAGTGACGGTGAACACGCTGTCCTACGCCGTTGACCAAGGGCGGTACGGCGCGTCGCAGGTAAACTACGTTACCAAATCAGGCTCGAATCAATTTCACGGAAACCTGTACGAGCTGTGGAACGGCTCGCGCTTCAACGCCGCTGACTATTTCACGAACGCGACGGCGGGGAACCACAAGCCGCGTTCGACCGTGAATCATTTCGGCGGCAGCCTCGGCGGTCCAATCGTCCACGACAAACTATTTTTCTTTTTTGACTCTGAATGGGTGCGGATTGCATTGCCCATCGTGACGGCCACAACCGTGCCGACCACGGCGTTTCAAAATTACGTTCTCCAGCAACTACCTGTGGGCGGAGTGGATTCCGTTACCGGCTCGGTCTACCAGCCTTCGCCCCAATCGGTGCCGTTCTACCAGAAGATGTTTTCGTTGTATGGAAATACCGGCGGAACGCCTCTCGCCGTGCTGGGGTGTCCGTTCGACGTGGGCAGAGCGACGCCGACCGTCGCTAATGATGGAAATGGCTGCGCGAATCGCCAGAGCATTTCGCATTCCAGCGACGACCACGAACAAGTGCAGACCGCGCGCGTGGATTACAACATCAATCAAAACAATACTACGTGGTTTCGATTTCAGGCGGATACGGGTGTGCAGGCCGCTTACACCGATCCGATAAATTTACTGTTCGATTCGATTTCGCCGCAGCCGCTTTATTCATTCGCCGCGGGCTATACGCACGTTTTTTCGCAGAATCTGGTGAATTATTTTAATCCGGCCTTTTCCTGGTACGGAAGCCTGTTCGGTCCCAGAAATTTTCAGGAGACGCTGGCGGCGTTTCCAATCGTGCTGCAAGGTAGCGGAGCGGATGCGCCGTTTACCACAGTCGGTGGCCTAGACAACACCTGGATTCAGGGCCGGCGGGCTTCTCGGTTTTTCATCAACGACAATCTGGCCTGGAGCCACGGGCCACACGAACTACGTTTCGGCACCAACACGCGAATTCTCCGACTGAACGATTACGATTTCGGCGAGGGCAGCGTGCCTACGGTCGTTTATGCGACTTTGCCGCAATACATTTACGGCGTAGCATCCACTGCCACCAAGACGTTCCCGCAATCGCCGAACGAGCCGTTCAATTTTCTGAATCTCGATTTGTACGCGCAGGACACCTGGAAAGTCTCCCGGAGCCTGACCTGGACGTTCGGCCTGCGCGACACTTTTAATTCCAACCCGCTCAATCCTCACGACCAGATTGCGCGCCTGCGCGGTTCGTTCGCTTCAGTCTCGCATGATGTGAATCAGCCGCTCAACGCGGCGATTCAAACAGGTCTGGGCAACGTGTTTTCATCAACTCCGCTGGCGATCCTGCAGCCGCGCACGGCGATTGCCTGGCAATTCGACCCGAAATCCGTGCTCCGCGCTGGCTTCGGTATTTTCAGTGACATTTTGCCAGGAAGCATCGCCGATGTGGTCGGCGTCAATCCGCCGTATGTAAAAACTTTTCAGGGCGGGCTGCTGGGGACTGTCGGCGGTACAGCAATTGCACCGGGAGTTCCGGGGAGCGCGGTGGACGCGACGGTGGCGGCGAACCAGACCTTTAGTTCGGGATTTTCGCAAGGCCAGCTTTCCTGCGCCGCGCTGACCGCGAATCCGGCGACCTGTCTGCCTCCCGTCGCTATCGCAGCGGTGCCGGAAGGAGAACTGCATGCGCCCTATTTCATGGAATGGAGCCTTGGCCTCGAACATGAATTAGGAGCGAACGGAAGCGTGCGCGCGCAATATGTCGGCACGCGCGCCGTCAATCAACCGTACCTGACGCAGGTCAATGGTTATCAGACCGTGTGCGATGGCTGCTTCGAGCCGTTCCCATATCAGCAATCGACAGACCCGCGATTCGGAGCGGTGACGCAGTTTTCCACCGGTGCTAACAGCCACTACCACGGTTTGCAATTGACGGCGATGAAGCGCGTCGGAAAAAGTTTCAGCGGACAGGTGAACTACACCTGGAGCCGTTGCATGGACACGGTCTCAAACGGCGGATTCCTGCAATTTTCGGCGGGAGGAATTCTTTCACCGCTGCCAGGAGATTTGGCGCGAGATTATGGACCGTGCGATTACGACATCCGCAACAACCTGAACGCGCAGTACTTGTACCGATTGCCGCTGAAGCTGCGCAACCGCGCGTTGGGATACGCGCTAAACGGCTGGCAGATTTCCGGCACGGTGTTTTGGCACAGCGGAATTCCGTTCTCGGTCTTGAGCACGCCGTATTCGGCGAATGGAGACGGCATCGTGAACGGTAGCGGCCCGCAATTCGCGAGCGCTGTTCCCGGCGCGCCACTTTACGAACACAGTCCCATTCCGGGTGTCACACAACCCGGCACACTTCAATGGCTGAACCCGAATGCGTTTGTTTCGACCGTGGATCCAAGCACCGGGGCGTGCTTCGGAGGTGACAGCGCCACGAATTGTCAATTCGGGAATCTCGGTCGTAACGCGTTACGCGGCCCTGATTTCGTCTGGAGCGACTTCTACCTCACAAAGTATTTTGCTTTGGGCGAAAAACTCAAACTGCGGTTCGATGCCCAATTCTTCAATGTCTTCAACCATCCGAATTTCGCACTTCCGAGCATGGTTCTCGCCGGCGTTCCGGGAAAGCTATTTACTCAGACTGGGTTTGGCGCGCTTACATACACCACTTCGCCGCCCACCGGACTGCTCGGCGTGGGTCTTGGCGGCGACAGCACCCCGCGCATGATCGCGTTTCAATTACACCTAGATTTCTGAGGCGGCGATCACTAAATGTCTCGGCCCCGAACGAATCCACATGCCTGATAAACGCTGCCAGCTCAACCGGTCGATGCAACACCATCCAGTGCATTGATTCGACAATGCTTGTGCGGGAGAACCATCTGTTCGGATGTGCTCGATCAAAACCCAGCCAGAGCAGCATTCCGGCTGGTCTAACCCTACCAAGCGATTCTGGCGTTTGTTTTCACTGCCAGACGGGTTCTAGCTTAGTGTTGTATCGACCCATTGAGATCACCGCCCTAACCGGATATCTAAATCCAGTCGTTCGGTGGCGCGAATGAGCGCCCACTGACGTGGAGGTTCGATGATGAGGGTGTACTGCCCTGAGACGCCAAGCCACGATCCGAAGAACGTAAACAGCCTTATGCCGCGACTTGTCGAACTATCGCCACTCTAACCGGAGTTGATGGAATTTTGGGTATGTCGCGGGCCACCGCAACCAGTCACTTTTGGTTTTGATAAACTGGCTGAACCAGAACTGTGCCAATAAACTATGTAATTGCCGCTCCCGGGCTTACTTCGAGCGAGAAGCAGATTCCCCGAAATTGTCAAAACATTGAAAACCGAGGGCAAAGCATGGAGTCTTTGGAGTACCCGAGCGCGCTTGCAAAGCATGTGCTCTGACAACCGGAGTTTCTCGGCCTTGGTGAACACGTGGTGCCACGTCCGATAGCGTTCACGCATGCCAATTTTGGTGGCAAAACTCGTCACCAATTCGTCACCAAAACTCCGTCATTTAGGGGCATTATTGCGGTGGTCAGAACCGGAAAAGCGAAGCAGGCAAAGAGATTTAGCTTTCTGACCACACAATTGACACGGTGGATGTCTGCGGTTCGAGCCCGCACGGGCCTACCATTTCCCTCATCACGCGAAGTCCAGCTCCACTTCATCAATGTAGCACCAGCCCCAAGTCTCGCCCGGCTCGATTGATTTCATGATGGGATGTTTGCTGGAATGGAAATGCTTGGTGGCATGTTTATTCTTGGACGAATCGCAGCATCCCACGTGACCACACTCCAGGCACAGGCGCAGGTGAACCCAGGTGTCGCCCATCTTCAAACATTCCTCGCAACCTTTCGTATGCGGCTTCACTGGGCGAACTTGGCTGAGGTGCGTACATTCTGGCATGTGCATGTCTCCTTCAAAAATGCTCCAGTTATGAACTGCGCTTAGGATCCGGACGCGGCCGCCTTAGAGCTCTCCGCGCGCACCACAGGAACGTCGACCAGATGCTCGGCCAGGAACCACACCTGCAGTTCGTTGGTGCGGATCACCTGGCTCACCAGCAGATCGTTGGTGCCGTCGTCTCCCGCGTTCGCCGCTTGCTTAGCCACAGTTCGGGCTTCTTTCAAAATGATTTCGTGAGCTTCCAGCAAGCGCGAGATTTGCACGGGAGCTTCCTCGCGACCGCGCGGCGGACGAGGAATGAAAGTAGTTTCCGCGACGTCCGGCGCCATGGCGATGCTGATGCCGCCGAGAAGCTGGATGCGCTCCGCAATGGCGTCCACCAGCTCGGACTGCTCCTCGAAGTGTTTGTCAAAAAGCAGATGCAGCTGATAAAAAGTGGGTCCGGCAACCTGCCAATGATGTTTTTTGTACATGTCGCGCAAAGTCATGGTATCCGCGAGGATCTGATTCAGCAGTTCCACGTCGGCCGCGCAAACCTGCTGATCCAGCGCGATCGGTAGCTTGGCAATTTTGCCGTAGGGCTGAATCTCGCTGGCGTGCTGATGCAGTATCGGCCGGGCGCGTTCCGAGCCTTCTTGTAGTTGGGCGGCCGGAAGGTTCTTGTTGTTAGTTTTGTTCTTCATATTCAGTTCTCCTCTCTTTTCGCTTGCCGCGGTCGGCGGATTTATCTTCCCGGTTTGATGATTCCCACGGGCATTAGGTTCCAACACAGATTCACCGTGAGGCGTGTGCCGGCCCCTCCGCCACGTAGCCCGAATCAGCCGGCGACTCAGCTTACCCCAGCATGTAGTGCAAGAACGCCAGGGTGCGCTTCCATGCGTCTGCGGCGGCTTCCGGACGATAGCCAGTGGTGTTGTTCGGATTCTCGAAGGCGTGGCCCGCGCCCGGATAAATTTTCACGTCAACGCGGCGGTTCATTCCCCGCATGGTTTTCTCGAACGCTTCGACGTCCGCGGGCGTGATGCCTTTATCGTCCGCGCCAAAATTTCCCAGCACCGCCGCGCCGATCTGCTGCATGTCATTCGGATCGGTCGGCAGCGCACCGTAATTCACCACCACGGCGGCGAGGCGCGGCTGATGGATCGCGAATTGCAGCGCGAGACCGCCGCCCATGCACCACCCGACTGCAGCAATGTGGCCGGGCTTCAAATCTTTGCGCGTCGCCAAATAATCGTAGGCCCCCTGCATGTCGCGGATCGCGCGGTCCTGCGGCAGGCCGCGCATCAGCTCATGGGCTTCAGAGGGATCCGCGGCGGTCTTGCCATGGTAGAGATCAACAGCCAGAACCAAGTAGCCCTGTTCGGCCAGCTTTTCGGACTGTTCCTTGACCCAATCGTTCAATCCCCACCATTCGTGGACAACGATCAGCGCGGAATACGGGCCCGGTTTGTCTGGCACTACCAGGAACCCGCTCGCTTTCTCTTTGCCGCTTGGGAATTCCACGGTTTCCGTTTTCGGCGTTTGCGCGCGGGTTACCGATACCGCGGCAATCAATCCGAAAGCGAGCATCGCGGAAACGAACTTGAGCGAACGGTTCATGCTGAGGTGCCTCCCATAGAAGCAAACGGCCTATTGTAAGCTTGTGCGCGCGTCTGCGCCATCAGCGATCGAGCGGATACCGATGTTTCGCCGGGCTTAAGCATGCCGGTGAGCCTGAGGAGCGTCCCCGCAAACTGCCGCGGAACTAGGGCGCTATGCGTTCTACTTGAACGGCAGTGCCGTAGGCCAGAACTTCAGTGACGCCCTGCATCACTTCGGTCGCGTCATAGCGCATGCCGATCACGGCGTTTGCGCCGTGCTGGCTGGCATGCTCCATCATTAATTCCAGCGATTCTTCGCGGGTCTTTTCGCACATCTCCTCGAAGAGCGTGATGTTGCCGCCCACCAGGGTTTCCAGCGAAGCGCCCAGGGTGCCCAAAATGCTGCGCGACCGCACGGTAACGCCGCGCACCAGCCCGAAAGTTTTAACCACGCGATATCCCGGCAAATCGAATGCCGTTGTAACCATATTTGGATTGACGCTCACGCCCATGAATCCCTCTCTTCGCGGCGCGCTTTCCGTTGCCCGCTCGCCGGAGAATAACACATCGAAAATCGCCGCAGCGCACTGCCGCAGCGGTTAGGTATAGCGAAGCCACCGCACCAGTTCGACGAGCGACGGGCGCTTGCCGTACATCAGCACCCCGATGCGATAGATTTTTGCCGAGGCATACATCACGGCGATGGTTGTCAGAACCAGGAGCACGAGAGAAAGCACAATCTGCCAAGCGGGCGGAGTCTGTAGCGAAATGCGCAGCGACATTAACACCGGCGCGAAGAACGGGATTTCGGAAAGAATCACAGCCGTGCGCGATGCTGGTTCGTTCAGCACCACGCCGTAGATGATCATGCAAAAAACCAGCGGCGCCATGGCCAGCCACTGCAGTTGCTGGGCGTCCTGTTCGTTCGAGCAAGCCGAGCCGATGGCCGCGAACATCGAAGCGTACATAAAATAGCCGCCGATGAAAAAAAGTCCCGCGTAGAGCACCAGCGAAATTGGAACATGAACTCCGGCGAGCGGCGAATTGCGTGTCATGCCCCACGAGGCCAGCACGCCATAAGAAAAGAGAAGCGCGGTGGTCGTCATCCAGATTGCGAACTGCGTGAAAGCCACAGCTGCCACGCCCAGGATTTTTCCCGCAAGCAGCTCGAACGGCCGCACGGAGGAGATCAGCACTTCCATGGTGCGCGTGGTTTTTTCTTCGATCACCGAGCGCATGGTGATGATTCCGTACATCAGCAGCGAAGTGTAGAGTAGCACCACCAGCGCGATCGCGATGGCAATGCCCTGGCCTTTTTCCACCGATTCGCCGGTCTCGCTGACTTTCAGCAGCTTCAGGTCCGTGCCCTTGAGGATCGTCTGAAGATCTTCAAGGTGTACGCCACGACGCTCGAAGCGGCTGGAAATCAGCGCCTGATCCACCGAGCGCGATAGCGGGCCAATGAGCCCGATATTGTCGGGATTGCGCATGTGCAGCTCGAACGGTTGGTCCAGGTCTTGCGGAATCCATAGGTAGGCGTCGAGTGTTTCGCTGTTGATGCGCGCGCGCAGGTCCTGCTGCAGGGCGTCAGGCGATGCCGGGTGCGACACTATTTCTTCCACTGTGAATTGCGGTTGGCCGTCGGCGAGCTTACCGTCCAGCCCGTGGGCGATGGCCGGACCCAGCTGGCCGGAATTATCCACAATCACAATGCGCGAAGTTTGCGTAGCTGTGTGGCCCACTAGGAATACGACTAGCAAAATCGAGCCCACGCCGATCAGCGGCACGATCACCGTGCCGATAATGAAGCCCTTGGTCCGGACGCGCGTCAGATATTCGCGCTTGATGATCAGCAGGATTTTACGCATGAGTCGTCCTATCAATGAAAATTTCGCTCAGCGACGGCTCCAGAAGCTCGAAGCGCGTGATGCGCGCGTCCGAATTCACCGCGGCTTTCAGAATTTCCTGGGGATCGGCGCCGGGCTTCAGCTTGGCCTCAATGCCCGTGATCAGCCGCGTGGTCTGGCCGATTGCCGGATGACTCAGGAAAGCGTCGCTGCCGCTAAATTCCACGTGCAACGTATTCTTGCCGTAGGACTGTTTGATGGCGCGCAGTTCGCCGTCCAGCACGTTGCGCCCCTTGTCAATCAAGCAGATGGCATCGCAGAGGCGCTCGACCTGCTCCATGCGATGCGTGGAGAGAACGATCGTGGAGCCCTGCTTGCGCATGTCGAGCATGATTTCCTGGATGGTGGCGGCGTTCACCGGATCGAGGCCGGAGAAAGGCTCGTCCAGAATCATCAAGGGCGGGCGGTGAATCACCGAAGTGATGAACTGCACTTTTTGTTGCATGCCCTTGGAGAGGTCCACCAGCTTTTTGTCCGACCACTCGGAAAGCCCCAGGCGGTCGAGCCACTCCTTGGCACGCCGCGCCGCTTCGGCTTGCGTCAGTCCGTGCAGCGCGGCGAGAAACACGATGATTTCCAGGACCTTCATCCGCGGATACAGGCCGCGCTCCTCCGGCAGGTAGCCGATCTTGTCGCGGGTGCTGTCGCTGACCGGCTCACCGAGGACGTGGATCGAGCCTGAATCCGGAACCAGAATGTGCATGATCATGCGGATGGTGGTGGTCTTGCCCGCGCCGTTCGGCCCCAGCAACCCCAGAATGGCGCCGGCGCGGACTTTCAGGCTGACCGCGTTGACCGCAGTCACGGAATCGTAGGCTTTGGTGACGTTTTCGAGAACGATGGCATCCATGAGCTGTGCCGTAGGCACCTCTAATACGCGACAACAGCGCGAAATATATCAGGGTTCGACCACGGGAAATGTTAATGCAAATTGACCCGCCGCCTGCACTCGCGCATAGCGGGTTCGCGCTGCGCATGATAATATGAAGGTGCGTTTGTTGCTCCTGGATACCCCTTCTGGAACGGTCTGCACGGGATTCGATCAGGGATGCAAAGACCGCGCTCGTAGACCTTTTTTTGGCAGTTATCCAATGACTAAGAGCATTCGCAATATCGCTATCATTGCGCACGTCGACCATGGCAAGACCACTCTGGTGGATGCCATGCTGCGCCAAAGTGGAATTTTCCGCGCCAACCAGGAACTAGTGGAGCGCGTGATGGATTCGAACGATCTGGAGCGTGAGCGCGGCATCACCATTCTCGCCAAGAACACCGAGATCGAATACCAAGGCACCAAAATCAATATCGTGGATACGCCGGGCCACAGCGATTTTGGCGGCGAAGTAGAACGCGCGCTGCGCATGGTGGATGGCGTGCTCGTTCTGGTGGACGCCAGCGAAGGTCCGCTGCCCCAGACGCGGTATGTGTTGCAGAAGGCGCTCGCTGCGAAGTTGCCCCCCATTATGGTTCTGAATAAGATTGACCGCCCGGACGCGCGCGCTGCCGCGGTGTTGGATGAAATCTACGACCTCTTTATTGACCTGGACGCCACGGAAGACCAGCTCGATTTTCCGGTGATCTATACCAATGCGAAATTGGGCGTCGCTCATCTCAAAGTGGGCGACGATTCCACCACTCTGCAGCCGCTCTTCGAGCAGATCGTCAAGTCCATCCCGCCGCCATCCGGTGATCCGGCCGCCGCGCTGCAGATTCAGGTGACGAACCTCGATTACAGCGACTTTCTTGGACGCGTGGCTATCGCGCGCGTTTTTGGCGGAACTCTGGTGCGCGGCACGGAAGTTGGAATCGTCAAGCTGGATGGAAAAATTCAGCCGACGAAAATCACTAAGCTCTTCACGTTTCGCGGTCTGGAACGCGATGAGGCCGAACAGGTCATGGCCGGAGACATCGTCGCCATCGCAGGCGTGGAAGGCATTCAAATCGGCGAGACCATCACGGACCTCGCCGATCCCGCTCCACTCGAACCGCTCACGATTGATGAACCCACGCTGACCATGGTGTTCACCATCAATACGTCTCCTTTCGCCGGGCGCGAAGGACAGTACGTCACATCGCGCGATCTGCGCGCTCGTCTTGAAAAGGAATTGCTCACCAACGTTTCGTTGCGCGTGGAAGATACCGGCACCACCGATGCTTTCCGCGTGCTGGGACGCGGCGAATTGCAACTCGCGATTCTAATCGAGACCATGCGCCGCGAAGGCTACGAGCTGATGGTCGGCAAGCCGGAAATCGTCGTGCGCACCGAAAACGGCCGCCGCCTCGAGCCGCTCGAATTGCTGATCGTTGATTGCCCCGAAAATTTCATCGGCATCGTGATGGAATTGCTGGGAAACCGCCGCGGCGAAATGAAAAAAATGGTGAACCACAATTCCGGCCGCGTGCGCATGGAATTCAGCATCCCTTCGCGCGGGCTGATTGGGTTGCGCAGCCAGTTGATGACCGATACACGCGGCACCGCGCTGATCCATTCGCTCCTCGAAGGCTGGACGGAATATGCCGGCGACATGGCCATGCGCCTTACCGGCGCGCTGGTGTCCGATCGCAGCGGGGTTTCCACCGCTTACGCGATCTGGGGCATCCAGGAGCGCGGCGAAATGTTCGTGGGGCCGGCGATTGAAGTGTACGAAGGGATGATCCTCGGTGAGAACGCGCGCGAAGACGACATGAACGTGAACGTCACCAAGGAAAAAAAGCAGACCAACATGCGTTCTTCCTCGGCCGACGAAGCCATCCGCCTGATTCCGCCGCGTGACATGACCCTGGAAAAAGCCATCGAGTTTATTGCGGACGATGAGTTCGTCGAAGTCACCCCGAAATCCATTCGCCTGCGCAAGAAAGTTCTCGACGCCAAAAAGCGCCCCAAGCGCTGGCAGGAAATCCGCGCCAGCACGGAGTCGGCCTAGCTTTTTCTCTCGTTCGGCCGTCTAATACGGAGACTGCGGCGTCCCACAAGGCCCAAATCTCTCGATTTGGAACCATAGTCAATCTGTCCGATACCGGGACGAACGATTCCCATGAGCGGGCAAAATGGCCCTACTTCACCCTTGCAATGCACCTCTATATAGCACAATATAAACAACTTATATGAGATGTAACACCGGAATTCGATTTGCGATGTATATATGCGAGGTTGGTATCCGTGGACATAGTAAGGCCCGAAATTAAGCATAAGAAAAAGATGCGCCGCATCGGCTACATTGCGGCTGCAGTGGTGCTGATTCCGCTCGTGACGTACGCGCTTTCACGGTTGAAGCCGGCGGCGCCAAGCGTTGACTCCGGCACTGTGTGGACCGGCACCGTGAAGCGCGGGCCGATGCTGCGCGACGTTCGCGGCCTGGGTACGCTGGTCCCGGAAACCATCCGGCTGATCCCCGCCGAGACCGATGGCCAGGTGCAGACTCGCTACCTTCTGCCCGGCACTCCCGTCAAAGCGAACACCGTAATTTTTGATCTGGTCAATCCCCAGCTGCAGCAAGAAACCCTCGACGCCGAGTATCAATTGAAGGGCGCGCAAGCAGCCTACGAGCAGACCAAGGCCCAGCTGCAAAACCAGTTGATGGACAAGCGCACTTTGGCCGCCAGCGTTTCTTCGCAATATCGCACCGCGGAAATGGTCAGGCAGACGAAGGAAGAGCTGGGCGCGAACGGCCTGGCCCCGCTACTGGACGTGAAAACCGCGCAGGTGCAGGCGGAGGAATTGGCCAAGGAAAATGAGCTGGCGCAGAAAGAAGTGCAGACATTCGACAACTCCATCGCCTCGCAGCTCGCCGTGCAGGAAGCCACCGTAAACCAGAAGCGCGCGATGTACGAGCTTAAGAAATCGCAAATGGACCAGCTGCACATCCGGCCCGGAATTGATGGCATGTTGCAGGAACTCGATGTGGAAGTGGGGCAGAAGGTGACCATGGGCACGGTGCTGGCGCGTGTGGCGCAGCCCACGCACTTGAAGGCTCAACTGAAGATCGCCGAGACCCAGGCAAAAGATATTTTGATCGGGCAGAAGGCGACCGTGGATACGCACAACGGAATAATTCCTGGACACGTCACGCGCATTGATCCCGCCGTCGTGAACGGAACCGTTACCGTGGATGTTGGGCTTGATGGCCCCTTGCCCACAGGCGCGCGACCGGATTTGAGCGTCGAGGGAACTGTCGAGATCGAGCGGCTTGCAGATGTGCTCTACGTCGAACGGCCGGTGCATGGCGAAGCCAACAGCACCGTGGGTATCTTCAAAGTGGTGGACGACGGTAAGGAAGCCACGCGCGTGCAGGTGCAGCTGGGCCGCACTTCGGTGAACACCGTGGAAATCGTGAAGGGTCTGGAGATCGGCGACAAAGTGATCCTGTCCGATATGTCGGCTTGGGACAATTACGACCGCGTGCAATTGAAGTAGCTATTGCTGCAATGCAGGGAACTTTTTCAGGCGTAACGCTCGTACCTACTCTTGGGACTGAGATTCGAAGGAGCGAAGAATGACTACTGCTGCGGAACAAGGGCTGATTCGCCTCGATGGCGTAACCAAAGTTTTCTATACCGATGAAGTGGAGACGCACGCGCTCAGCGGTGTCCATCTCGAAATCAAGAATGGAGAATTTCTCTCCATCGCCGGACCTTCCGGCTGCGGAAAATCCACGCTGCTTTCGATCCTGGGCCTGCTGGATTCGCCGACCGAGGGCAATTACTGGATCAACACGCAGGCGGTAGCGAATCTTTCGCTTTCAGACCGCACGCGCATTCGCAACCGCGAGATCGGCTTCATCTTTCAGGCGTTCAACCTGATCGGCGATCTCACGGTGTACGAAAATGTCGAGTTGCCGCTCACTTACCGCAGTATGGCCGCGGCAGAGCGCAAGAAGCGCGTGCAAGAAGTGCTGGAGCGCGTTGGCATGGCGCACCGCATGAAGCATTACCCGTCGCAACTCTCCGGCGGTCAGCAACAGCGCGTGGCTGTCGCGCGCGCTCTGGTGGGCTCGCCCTCCATCCTGCTGGCGGACGAACCGACCGGTAACTTGGACTCCAAGAACAGCGAAGCGGTGGTGGATCTGCTTCGCCAACTGCACCGCGAAGGCGCCACCATCTGCATGGTGACGCACGACCCGCGCTACGCCAGCATCGCGGACCGCACCATTCACCTCTTCGACGGCCGGATCGTCGAAGAAACTCTAGGCACGCGCACCGCGAGCGTCTAGACGCAATCTGAAAATCCAGCCAGTACAGCGCCTGAAAACAGTTTTTCAGCGCCGCGGGATGTGTGTGTCTGGAGGCATTCAGAAATGGAAACCCTGATCCAAGACCTGAAATACGCGGCGCGGGTGCTGTTGAAGAGCCCGGGCTTCGTAGCGATTGCGGTGCTCACGCTGGCGCTGGGAATTGGTGCAAACACGGCGCTATTTTCGGTGGTGAACGGCGTGTTGCTGCGGCCACTGCCATACTCCCGGCCCAGCGAACTGGTCGTGCTCTCTGAAAAGTCCGCGAATTTCGAAAGCTTCTCCATTTCTTATCCAAATTTTCTGGATTGGCAGCGCAGCAATTCCAGCTTTGCTTCCATCGCAGCCTATCGCAGCGACGATTTCAGCATCACCGGAAGCGGGGAAGCGGAGCGCGTGCGTGTGGGCTTGGTTTCCGCGGACTTCTTCGAAATTCTTGGTGTGAATCCGGCTCGTGGTCGCTTGTTCACCGCAGACGATGATCGCCTTGGTACATCGCCTGTCGCTCTGATCGGCGCGGGCCTGTGGCAGCGCAAATTCGGTTCCGCGCCAGACATCGTTGGTAAAAAAATCACGATGAATGGCGAGGGCTACACAGTGATAGGCGTGATGCCTGCGAGTTTTCAGCTGGAATCCACGAATTTTGGCATCAAGGATGTTTTTGTTCCCATCGGCGAAAACAAGGATCCCTTGTTCCACGATCGTGACGTCCACCCAGGAATACGCGCGCTCGGCCGCTTGAAGCCGGGTGTGACCCTCGCCGCGGCGCAAGCAGACATGGATCAAATCGCGAATAATCTCGCCCTCTCGTTTCCCGATGCAGATAAAGGCGCGGGTATCAGCCTGGTCCCGTTGAAGAAAGATATCGTTGGCGACGTGCAGCCATTCCTGTGGGTGCTGCTCGGCGCGGTGGGATTTGTTTTGCTCATCGCCTGCGTCAACGTTGCGAACCTGCAACTAGCCCGCGCGACGACGCGTGCGCGGGAATTTGCGATTCGCGCTGCGTTGGGTGCGAGCCAGTCGCGCGTGATTCGGCAATTGCTCACGGAAAGCGTCCTGCTCGGGCTGGCCGGTGGAGCACTGGGCTTGGTGCTGGCCGCGTGGGGCACGCAGGCGGCGCTGAAAGTGCTGCCGGAAACTTTGCCGCGAGCGCAGGACGTCGGTGTGGACGGACGCGTTCTGATATTCACACTTCTTGCTTCGATTGTGGCGGGAGTGCTGTTCGGCTTGGCGCCCGCGCTGAAGATAGCTCGGCCGAATCTGCAGGAAACGTTGAAAGAAAGCGGCCGCGGCGCGAGCGGCACACGGCACCGCGCGCAGGGCATATTCGTCGTGGTGGAAATGGCCATGGCGCTGGTGCTGCTGATCGGCGCGGGGCTGATGATTCGCAGCTTGCTCGATCTTTGGAGTGTGAATCCGGGTTTCAATCCGCAGGGGGTCTTGACGTTTGCCGTCTCGCTCTCGCCTTCTCTGGGCGCAAACCCAACGACCAGCCGCAACGCCATTCGGGAGATGGATGAAAGATTAAAGAGTATTCCCGGAGTGGAGAGCGTCTCGTCCACGGGCGGCGAGTTGCCCATGACGGGCGACAACGAATTTCCATTTTGGCTCGGTGGGCAACCCAAGCCGGCCAGTCAGAGTGAGATGAAGGAGTCGCTTTTCTATTTCGCCGGACCCGATTATTTGAGCGCGATGGGAATTCCACTGCACCGCGGGCGTTTTTTCACACAGAACGATAACGAACATTCGCCGCCGGTGATCGTGGTTGATGAAAGTTTCGCGCGCGAATATTTCCCCAATGAGGATCCTATCGGCAAGCGCATCAACATCGGCATCATGGATACTGAGCCGGAGATTGTCGGAGTCGTCGGCCACGTGAAGCATTGGGGCCTGGACACCGATGGGGATGCGAACCATCCGATCATGGCGCAAACCTACGTCCCGTTGATGCAGATGCCTGACAAACTTTGGAACGGGCCGCCGCAGTCAGAAGTCGTGGTCCGGACCAAAGCGTCTCCTGCTGACCTCGTGCCGGCGATTCGCGAAGCCATCGAGAAAATGAACGGCGAGAACGTGATGTACGAAACAAAACCGCTGGAACAAATCCTGGCCGATTCGCTGGCCGCCCGCCGGTTCTCGATGATTTTACTAGGAGTTTTCGCGGCGCTCGCGCTGTTGCTTTCCAGCATCGGAATTTACGGCGTGATTTCGTACGTGGTGGGCCAGCGTACCCACGAAATCGGCATTCGCATGGCGCTGGGCGCGCAACGCAGCCACGTACTGCGGCTGATGCTGGGAGCAGGAATGAAAATGGCGCTGGCGGGCGTAGCCATCGGAATAGCTGCGGCGCTGGGCCTGACGCAGCTGATGGCCAGCATGCTCTTCGGCGTCAGCGCCACGGATCCAATTACCTTTTGCGGCGTAGCCCTGGTGCTAACGGGCGTCGCGCTCACCGCATGTTACATCCCGGCGCGACGCGCGATGCGCGTGGATCCGATAGTGGCGCTGCGTTACGAGTGACCACTCGCGTGCTCATCACTCGTCGCTAATCAGTTTTCTAGGGGGCTGCAGTGGAAGCATTACTCCAGGACCTTCGTTACGGTATCCGCACCCTCGCGAAAAATCCGGGTTTCACGATTGTCGCGATATTGACGCTGGCGCTCGGCATCGGCGCGAATGCGGCGATCTTCTCGCTCACTGACCAAGTTCTGCTCCGCCTGCTTCCCGTCGAAAGTCCGCGCGAGCTTGTCGTACTCAGCTCACCGGGTAGAAGTTGGGGACGTACGTGGAGCGACGGGGATGGCTCGACGTCGTTTTCTTACCCGACCTACGAAGAGATTCGAGATCGGAACGAGGTTTTCGCAGGCGTGCTGGCGCGCTTTCACGTGCAGGTAAGCGTGGCCGGGAAGGGAGAATCCCAGCTCGTTGATGCGGAACTGGTCAGCGGAAATTATTTTCAAGTGCTCGGCGTTCAGCCCTTTCTCGGTCGAGTTCTGGATTCGCAAGACGAAACCGCGCCCGGCGCAAATCGCGTGGTGGTGCTCAGCTACGGCTATTGGACGAGGCATTTCGGCAGCGATCCGAACCTCTTGGATAAACCACTCGCCGTGAATGGGAATTCCCTGACGGTGGTGGGCGTCGCGCGGCCCGGCTTTACAGGCGTGCAAGTGGGCCAAATTCCGGACCTCTTTATCCCCATTACGATGAAAGCGCAGATGACGCCAAATTGGGATGGCCTTGCGGATCGAGGCGACCACTGGGTGGCAATTATTGGCCGGCTCAAGCCCGGGATCTCCATAACCAAAGCCCAGGCTGGACTCGTTCCGATGTATCGGGCAATCCTGGAAACCGACGCGGTTCCTCTGAAGTTCTCGCACGGGGGCGCCCATGAAAAAGAATTCCTCGGTAAGAAGATCGTTTTGAATACGGGATCTCACGGCCGACCGATCCTACAACACGACGCGAAACAGCCATTGCTGGTGCTGATGGCGATGGTCGGACTGGTGCTGTTGATCGCGTGCGCGAATCTGGCCGGTCTGCTGATCGCGCGTGGTGAAGGTCGTCAGCGCGAAATCGCATTGCGCCTGGCCCTTGGGGCAGGCCGCGTGCGGCTGGTGCGCCAACTGATGACGGAAAGTCTGATTCTTGCGCTGGCGGGTGGTGCGGCAGGCCTGGCGCTGGCTTCCTGGACGCTAAGCGTGATCGTTAATTCGATTCCGGAAACTGAGGGCGCTTCGGGGCTCACGGCACAGATTGATTATCGCGTGCTAGTTTTTGCGTGCGCGGTCTCGTTGATTACGGGCGTGTTGTTTGGACTGGCACCGGCGATACGCGCTACGCACACCGATTTGCAGCGTGTCTTGAAGGATCAAGGAGTGAATGTTTCCGGTGGTAGAACAAACGTACGAGTGCGGAAGTTTTTGCTGATCTCGCAGATTGCGTTGACTGCGGTGTTGCTGGCCGCGGCTGGTCTGTTCGCGCACAGTTTGTTGAACCTGAAGACGCAGGATCTGGGCGTTCGTCCGGATCACGTGCTGGAATTTTCGATTTCGCCTGAACTGAATCGCTACGCGCCGGCGCAGACAATTGCGCTCGCGGAACGCATCCGCAAAAGCATTGACGTGTTGCCTGGCGTGCGCTCGGTCAGCGCGTCCCAAATCCCGATGCTCGCTGACAGCAATTCGTCCTCCAACATCACCGTCCCGGGCTACAACGCACAGGAAGACGAAGACATGAACGTGGACCAGAACTGGGTGGGCCCGAACTTCCTGGCCACCATGGGAATTCCGCTTCTGAATGGGCGGGAATTCTCCGAAGCCGATTCCAGCACCTCGCCAAAAGTTGCAATCATCAACGAAGCGATGGCGCGGCGCTTCTTCGCAGCACGCAATCCCATCGGACTGCATTTTGGATTCGGCGGCGGCAAGGACGTCAAGCTCGACACCGAAATTGTCGGCATCGTGAAGGACAGCAAGAATACCGACGTGAAGACGGCGGCTCGCCCGTTTGTCTTCGTGCCGTATGCGCAGAGTGAGCACGCTGGAAACGCGACATTTTATGTGCGCACGAATCAGGATCCAGTGACGCTAAGCGGTACCGTGCGCAACCTGATTGCGGGGTTCGACGATAATCTGCCCGTGTACGGCGTCAAGACTTTGACGGCCCAGGTGGACGAAATCATGTTCACCGACCGCCTGGTTACGATTTTTTCGCTTTGCCTCGGCTTGCTGGCGTCGCTGCTCGCCGCCGTCGGCCTGTACGGCGTGATGGCTTACGTTGTGGCGCGGCGCACGCGCGAAATCGGAATTCGCATGGCCTTGGGAGCCACGCAGCAAAACGTAGCTTGGATGATTCTGCGCGAAATTTTAGGAATGTTGGCTGCGGGCCTGTGCATAGGACTTATCGCTGCATACGGCATCGGCAGAGTGGTCGAATCGCTGCTGTTTGGAGTGAAAGCCAGCGACCCGGTCGTCTTCGTCGTCGCTGCAGGATTGCTGGTCGCCGTAGCGCTGCTGGCGGGCTGGCTGCCCTCGCGCAAAGCCGCAAACGTGGATCCGATGGTTGCGCTGCGTTACGAATAAGTTTAGACGCGTGGCTGCTAAAAATGTGAAGACGCCGCTTGCGAAACCTTTGTTCGGCCGGTGACGAGGCCCATGCCGAGGTACACAGATGGAAACGTTGCTACAAGACGTGAAGTACGCCGTTCGGATGCTCGCAAAAAATCGCAGCTTCACGATCGTTGCCGTGTTGACGCTGGCGCTGGGAATTGGCGCGAATACGGCGCTTTTCTCCGTCGCCAATGGCGTCCTTTTGAACCCACTCCCTTTTCCGGCTCCTAACCAGTTGGTGGCGCTGTACGCAAACCGGGTTAGCTTCCAACGCGCGTCGATTTCCTATCCGAATTTTCTCGATTGGCAGCAGGACAACCGCAGTTTCACTTCGATGGCCGCGTTTCGCCAGGACGATTTCAATCTTACCGGGGCCGGCGAAGCCGAACATATTCGCGGAGAAATGGTCTCAGCCGATTTCTTTGCGACGCTGGGTGTGAAGCTGGCGCAGGGCCGGTTTTTCACCGCGGACGAAGATCGCATCGGCGGCGCGCCGGTGGCGTTGATAAGCGCAGGTTTATTGGCGCGCAAATTCGGCGCCTCACCGAATGTCGTCGGCCAGAGAATCACGCTTAACGGCACCGATTACACGGTCATTGGAGTCGTTCCGGCTAACTTCCGCCTGCGATTGTCAGGATTCGCGGAAAATAGTGATGCCTATGTTCCGATCGGCCAATGGGATGACGTGATTTTCCACGATCGTTCAGCTGGCCTCGGCATGAAAGTAATCGGCAGGTTAAAGCCTGGCGTCACGCTGCAGCAGGCTCGCGCCGAAATGAATTCCATTGCGAACCAGCTCGCTGAGGCTTATCCGGTGGCGGATAAGGACTCAGGCATCACAGTGATGTCGCTCAAGCAAGGCATGGTGGGCGAGATCGCGCCATTTCTTTTCATACTGCTCGGAGCTGTCGGCTTCGTCTTGCTCATCGCCTGCGTAAACGTCGCCAATCTCGTCCTCGCCCGCTCCACTGGCCGCGCTCGGGAGTTCGCAATCCGCTCCGCTCTGGGCGCAAGCAGAGGACGGATGCTGCGGCAGCTTCTGACCGAAAGCACGCTAATCGCGCTAGCTGGCGGCGCGTTGGGATTGTTAGTAGCGGCGTGGGGAACACAGGCTATTCTCGGTCTCGTTCTGGACACGCTTCCTCGCGCGCAAGAGGTGCGGGTTGACGCACGCGTGCTTTTCTTCACGCTCGGGATTTCGCTGCTTTCGGGAATTCTCTTCGGACTCGCGCCGGCGCTGAGAGCGGCGCGACTCAACGTGCAATCAACATTGAAAGAGGGTGGCCGCGGCGCGAGCGGCTCGCGCCACCGAGCGCAAGGTATTTTTGTTGTAGCAGAAATGGCCATGGCACTCGTGCTTCTGGTTGGCGCGGGGCTGATGCTGCGAAGCTTATCGGAACTCTGGAGCGTCAATCCCGGATTCGACCCTCATCACGTGTTGATGTTCTACGTGGCTCTTCCGCCTTCGGTGGACTCGGCAACGCCAGCCTCGACGCGGGCATCCCTTCTGCAACTTCATGACAGGCTTGCATCAGTTCCAGGCGTTCAGTCCGTCTCGCTGCTACGCGGTTCGCTGCCCATGTGGGACGATTCCGAGGATCCATTCTGGATTGCAGGCCGTCCCAAGCCGCTCAGTGACAACGATAAGTATTGGTCCATCTGGTCCGAAGTTGAACCCGATTATTTGAAAGTAATGGGAATCCCACTGGTGCGTGGCCGCTTCTTCACTTCGCAGGACACCGAGAGTTCACCACGTGTTGCGGTGGTCGATGAAGACTTCGCGCGGAAGTTTTTCCCCGGCGAGGATCCCGTCGGAAAAGCGTTTGTGGATGATTATGTGGGCACGGCCACAATTGTCGGCGTGGTGGGCCACGTGAAGCAATGGGGCTTGGACGACAAACTCGCGATGCACGCCGAGTTTTATCTTCCCTTCAGGCAGATTCCGGACAAATACATGTCGCGCGCCAGCCGCAGCACTACCCTCGTGGTGCGTACGACGGTTGCGCCGCTCTCGCTCACCGACAGCATTCGCCATGAGATTCAGCGAATGAACAGCGAACAAGTGATGTTCAGCCCAAAATCGATGGACGATATCGTCTACAACCAGTCAATGCTGGCGCAGCGCTTCTCGATGACTCTGTTGGGAGCGTTCGCGATGGTAGCGTTACTGCTTGCAAGCGTGGGAATTTACGGCGTCGTTTCCTACATCGTCGTCCAGCGGACTCACGAGATCGGGATTCGCGTCGCCCTCGGCGCGCAGCGGAGCGATGTAATGCGCGGCGTGCTCGGCGCAGGCGCGCGCATGGCGCTGATCGGCGTGGGAATCGGAATCGCAGCAGCGCTCGCGCTTACACGGCTTATGGCCAAATTGCTTTACGGCGTCAGCGCCACCGATCCGGCGACGTTCCTTAGCGTCGCGATTCTGTTGATCCTCGTTGCGCTCGCGGCTTGTTATATCCCCGCGCGCCGCGCGATTCGTGTAGACCCGATAGTGGCGTTGCGGCACGAATGAGGCTCTGACGTGGAACTTACGCGGCTCGAATGACGTACCTGTTGTGGAAGGCGTGGCCGCCAGAAAAACAATGAATTGCACTGTACGAATCAATGTCTGTTGACGGGCCATTATCGAGCGTCGCGCGCCACAAGTCACTAATCACTAATCGCCACTCACGAATCACGGAGCTTTAAATGGAAACTCTACTGCAAGACATTCGTTACGGCGCGCGCATGCTGATGAAAAATCCCGCCTTCCTGATTGTCGCCGTGATCACGCTGGCCCTCGGCATCGGCGCGAACACCGCCATCTTCAGCATGGTGGACGCTTTCCTGCTTCGGCCCTTGCCGGTGAAAGATCCCGCGCAAATCACGGTTCTGGCATTCCAGCAGAAAGAGGGAAATTTCCAGACGCAATTCTCGCTCGCGGATTATCGCGACATTCGCGATCAATCCACTGGCGTATTCTCCGATGCCATCGCGTACCAGTTTGGCCTGGATGGCCTGAGCGTGGACGGCAAAGCCGACCGCGTCATGACCAACTACGTCACCGGAAATTATTTTTCCGCGCTGGGCCTCAAGCCGGCGCTGGGCCGTTTGATCCTGCCCTCCGAAGGCGATGTGCCGGGTGCAGATCCCATCATGGTTCTCGGTTATTCCTACTGGCAAACTCGCTTCGGCGGCGATCCGGGAATTATCGGGCGAAAAGTTTCCGTGGACGGCCAGCCGATCACCATCGTGGGCGTTGCCCCCAAGGATTTCGTCGGCGTCTATCCGATTTTGAGCGTGCAAGGATATTTGCCGATGGGCATGGCAACCATTGCAGGCAATCCCAGCGATTTCATGACCAATCGCCAAATTCGCAATGTGCCGGTCCTGGCGCGGTTGCGGCCGGGGGCGAGTATGCCGCAGGCCGAAGCCGCGTTAGCCGTCATATCCCAACGGCTGGCTCAGGAATATCCTGAAGGACACAAAGATCTCAACGTGCAAGCGTTTCGTGAACTGGAAGCGCGGCCGAATCCTGATCCCAAGCACACCGTATTCGTAGTGGGCGGCCTCTTTCTAGGTCTGGCAGTGATGGTGCTGTTGCTCGCGTGCGTCAACGTCGCCAATATTTTGCTCGTCAGGTCCACGGTTCGCGAACGTGAAATGGCCATTCGCGCTGCTCTGGGTGCCGCGAGAATTCGTATGATCCGTCAGCTACTCACCGAAAGCGTCTTGCTGGCGCTGTTGGGCGGAGTGGCGGGCGTTCTGCTGGGCTATTGGGGCAGCTCCGCGCTCAGCTCGGTCAACGTCCAGACTGATCTCCCGGTTCATTTTGATTTCGGTTTTGATTGGCGCGTATTTGGCTTCGCCACTGCGGCCGCATTGCTCACCGGAATCATCGTGGGCATTGTGCCGGCGGTGCGCGCCTCGCGCGGAAATTTGAGCGCGATTCTGCACGAAGGCGGCCGCGGCGTGGTGGGCGGCAAGAACCGGCTGCGCAGCACGCTGGTAGTAGTGCAAGTGGCGGGTTCCTTAATGCTGCTGATCATCGCCGGACTTTTCACGCGCAGCCTGGCGCAGGCGCAACGCACCGACCTCGGCTTCAAACCCGATCACGTCCTGAACCTGATCATGGATCCGAACGAAATCGGCTACAACCAGTCGCAAACGCGCGACTTCTACAAGAATCTCCTGCAGCGCGTGCGCGCGCTTCCCGGAGTTGTCTCTGCCTCCACCGCCAATGCCACTCCCATGGGCTACTACAACAATTTCGATTCGCTCGCGATCGAGGGATACCAACCGCCCCCGGGTCAGCCCGCTCCGGCTTCCCTGTACAACACGGTCTCCACGGATTATTTTCCGACGATGGGAGTTTCGCTGCTCCGCGGCAGAAACTTCACCGAAGCCGACGACGAGAATGGCCAGTATGTCGCGATTGTGAGTGAAGCGATGGCCAAACAATTTTGGCCAGACAAAGATCCTATCGGCCGCCAATTTCAGATGACCACTGACCCGAAGCACTCGCTCGTGATCGTCGGCGTAGCCAAGGACATTCGCTTCAACGGTCTCACTGGCCCGTTCAGCCCGATGTTCTACGCGCCGTATCTGCAGCACCAAATCGGAAATACGCTGCAGGCTCTGCAACTGCGCACAGCAGGGGCGCCGGAAGCGATGATTCCCGAGGTCGAGCACACCATCGAATCCCTCGCACCGCAGCTTCCGGTTTTCGATGTGCAGACAATGTCCCAGGCGCTCAATACGCTCAATGGGCTGCTCTTCTACAAAATTGGCGCGGTGCTGGCGGCGCTGCTCGGAATGTTGGGACTGGTGCTGGCCATCGTCGGAGTTTACGGCGTGGTTTCCTATGCTGCCACGCAGAAGACGCACGAAATCGGCGTGCGCATGGCGTTGGGCGCTCAGCCCGCGGACATTCTGAAAATGGTTTTCCGCGAAGGATTGCTGATCGTAGGAGTCGGCCTGCTGGTCGGCATTGGCGGTGCGCTGGCTGCCGGGCAAGTGGTGGGCAGCTTCCTCACGGTCAGCCCTCGCGATCCGGTGACGTACGCGATTGTGACCGCGATACTGCTGATCGTGGCACTCAGCGCTTGCTTTATTCCGGCCCGGCGCGCAATGCGTGTGGATCCGATGGTGGCACTGCGGTACGAATAACCAGTGACGAGTGGCAAGCAATAACTGACGTGTGACAAGTGATTCGCGACGAGCGCTGACGGGGAAGGTTGGCCGTTTCTTATCACTCGTCACTTCTTTAGGAGGTCCGATGGGAACATTGCTGCAGGACGTTCGCTACGGAATCCGCATGCTGGCGAAAAGCCCCGGGTTCACCGCGCTAGCCGTCATCACTCTGGCGCTGGGCATCGGTGCGAACACCGCGATTTTTTCCGTGATCAATTCCGTCGTTCTGCGGCCGCTCCCGTTTCACGAGCCCGGACGTCTGGTGGCGCTCTGGCAAACCGAAAGCGCGCCCGGAAATTTTCCGCTCACCGGACCCGATTATCTGGACTGGCAAGCGCAGAGCCGCACCCTCGAGGCTGCCAGTCTGTATTCCTGGGAACGGTCGGCCAACGCCAGCGACACTGGTGAGGCCGAGGCCGCTACCGCAATCAGCACCCAGGCAAATTTTTTCACCGTTCTAGGCGTGCAACCGCAAATCGGGCGCGCCTTCGATTCCGGCGAAGACCTCGCCGGAAAAAATCACGTGGCGATCCTGAGCAACGCTTTCTGGCAGAAGAAATTCGGTGGTCGCTCCGATGTCTTGGGCAAGACGATCGAGCTGAACGACGAACCCTACACAGTTATCGGCGTGCTGCCTGCCTGGTTCAATTTTCAGCGCGCCACCGAAATTTGGACGCCCATGGACATGACGCGCAAGGCGCTCGGACCGCGCGGCACGCATGCCTATCGCGCCATCGCCAGACTCAAAGCGAACGTCAGCGTGGCCCAATCACAAGCGGAGCTCAACAACATCATCAAGCAGGTGGCAAAGCAAAACGGGGATACCGATAAGTACAACGGGGCGATCGTCGTTCCTCTCACTCACGAGCTAACCGGGAGCTCTCGGGAAAGTCTTTTCATCCTGCTCGGCGCCGTTGCGCTGGTGCTGCTGGTGGCTTGTGCCAACGTGGCGAACCTGATGCTCGCGCGCGCCAGCAATCGCCAGCGCGAGATCGCCGTGCGCGCCGCGATGGGCGCCGGAAGGTGGCGCCTGGCCCGACAACTACTCACCGAAAGTATTTTGCTTTCTCTGGTCGGCGCCGCACTCGGGCTCTTGGGTGCATTCTGGGCCGTATCTTTTCTGCAATCGGCTGAGACCCTGCCGATTCCCCGCGCCAATCCCATTCAGATTGACTGGACCGTGCTGCTGTTCACGATCGGCGTCAGCATCCTGGTCGGCACGCTGTTCGGCCTGGTGCCGGCAATGCAATCTTTCCGCCTCAATCTCAGTGAGGAACTCAAATCCAGCGCGCAGGCTGTGGTCAGTCCTTCCGGAACACGCCGCTTGCTACGCGATGCGCTGGTCGTCGGCGAAATTGCCGCTTCGCTCGCGTTGCTGATCGGCGCGGGATTGCTCCTGCGCAGCTTCGCGCACCTGCGCAACTCCGGGATTGGCGTGCAGACGGAAAACGTAATCACCATGGGCGTTAATCTACCCGCGGCCAAATACCAGACGCTCGCGGCGCGACGCCACTTCTTTGACCAATTGATCGAGCGCATCGAGCGCGAACCAGGCGTGCAGGCAGCCGCGGTCTCCACGGAAATCCCTCTGGAAGGCGGCAACAACGGGTATGTCACCGTGGAGGGCCAGGACAATCCTGCCTTGGCGACTCAACTAGTCGAATGGAACAACGTGACGCCGGATTATTTTCGTGCGTATGGCGTTTCCGTGTTGCAGGGTCGCGTTTTCACATCGGAAGAAGTGGAACGCACCGCCGTGGGGAATCTGAAACTGGACGAATTTTACAAGAACCCCTCCCCTCCAAAAACGCCACCAACGGATCTGGGATTTGTCGCGGTCATCAGCCGCAAGATGGCGCAATTGTATTGGCCGAAGCAGGATGCGGTGGGCAAAGTGTTTCAAGCCAGTGGCGTTCCGGTCACAGTCATCGGAATTGTGGGCGACGTAAAGGAATGGGACATTCGCCAGGATGTAGTTCCACAGGCATATTTCCCGCTCACTGCCGCGCTAGACACGGACGGCTTCAACGGACGACTGACGGTGCAGACCAGCGTCGCTCCGCGCGGCGCACTGGCGGCGATTCGCGGCGATCTTCGTTCGCTTGACGGCGGCCTGGCCGTGTTCCGTCCCCGCACCATGGACGAAGTCGTCGCCGACGCCATGCAGGACACCAGCGAACAAACCATGCTGCTCGGAATTTTCGCCGGACTCGCGCTGTTGCTTGCCGCCGTGGGAATTTACGGAGTGATGGCCTACGTCGTAACGCAACGCACGCACGAAATTGGCGTACGCATGGCGCTCGGCGCGCAGCAGCAGGACGTGTTGCGCCTGGTCCTCGGCGAAGGTTCCCGCCTCACTGCAATCGGTGTGGGCCTTGGCCTCGTCGCCGCTTTTGCTCTCACGCGATTGCTGCACTCGCTGCTTTTTGGCGTCAGCGCCAGCGATCCGTACACATTTGCGGGAGTCTCCGTCCTGCTCGCTCTCGTCGCCATGGCGGCTTGTTACATTCCAGCGCGCCGCGCTTCGCGCGTGGATCCAATGGTCGCCTTGCGTTACGAATGACGGCGCAACAACGGTCGTAATCCCGAGGGAGCGAAGCCAGCGAAGGCGCTCTCTTTAGCTAAAAATTTTTCTTGGAGTTCAACAATGCAAACGCTGCTGCAGGATATTCGCTACGGCATTCGCATGCTGGCGAAAAATCCTGGATTTACCGCCATCGCCGTTCTTACTCTGGCGCTAGGTATTGGTGCTAACACCGCGATCTTCTCGGTCGTCAACGCCGAGCTTTTGCGCCCTCTGCCATTTCGCGATCCTGGCCAGCTCGTGCGCGTGGCGACAGCGAACGCGAGACTTCACACCGTCAGTGGAGCCGTTTCCTATCCGGATTTCGCGGACTGGCGCTCGCAAAATCACGTTTTCCAGAATATGGCCGCGTACGTGGACTCCAGCTTCGCTCTTACTGGCATCGAGCAACCCGCGCACCTGGCGGCAGCGACCGTCTCCGCCAGCATGTTCGATCTGCTGGGCGTCTCGCCGGAATTGGGCCGCGGATTTTCGCCGGAGGACGATGAACCGCATCATCACGTCGTCATTCTCAGCCATCGGCTCTGGAAAGAACGCTTCGGCGGCGACGTACAGATCATCGGCCGCGTGATCACGCTCGATAACAGCGCCTACACGGTGGTGGGCGTGATGCCCGCGAGCTTTCAGTATCTGCTGCAACGCGAAACGCCCGCGCTCTGGTCCAGCTTCAGTCCTCTGCGGGAATCTACTCCGGATTCGCCCTCGATGTCCGACCAGCGCGACGCGCATTTTATCAGAGTGATTGCGCGATTGAAGCCCGGCGTCACGGTGGCAGAGGCGCAAGCCAACCTGGATGTGATTGCAGCCTCGCTGGCCAAGCAATATCCCGACACCAATAAGTATTTCGGCGTGCACGTCGTTTCTGAGCAGGAAGAATTGACGCAAACTATCCGTCCGGCGCTATTCGTCATGATGGTAGCCGTCGGATTTGTGCTGCTGATCGCCTGCGTGAACGTGGCGAATCTGTTGCTCGCGCGCGCCACCTCGCGCACGCGCGAAATCGCCATCCGTTCGGCGCTGGGTGCCGGACGCCAGCGCGTGGTTCGCCAGCTCCTCACGGAAAGTTTCCTGCTGGCGCTCATGGCCGGTGCGCTTGGCCTGCTGCTGGCGCTATGGGGGAGCGCGGCGCTGGTGCGCTTCAGTCCCGAAAATTTGCCGCGCATCGCTGAAATCCGCATGGATGGCTGGGTGCTGACGTTCACCATGGGATTATCGCTGGCCACGGGAATGTTGTTCGGCCTTGCGCCTGCTCTGCAGGTGTCGCATGCCAATATCGTGGATGCTTTGAAGGAAGGCGCGCTCAGCTCTACCGCAGGGCGCGGACGTCACGCCTTGCGCGGTTCTCTTGTCATCGTGCAAATGGCGCTGGCGCTCGTGCTGCTGGTCGGCAGCGGACTGCTGATTCGCAGCCTGGTGCATTTGCAGAACGTAAATCCAGGATTCGATGCTCACAACGTGATGACCTCCAACGTGGATTTGCCGGACGCAAAATATACAGACGCCAAGAAAACCCAATATTTCAAGGATCTGATGCCGCAACTCAAGGCGCTGCCGGGAGTGCAATCCGCCGCGGGCATTTATCCGTTGCCGATGGGCGGCGACGAAATTCGCACCAGTTTTCAGGTTGATGGGCACCCGGTCGCGAAGAGCGAGGAACCGCACACTTCTCTGCGAGACATCACGCCGGACTATTTTGCGACGATGCGAATTCCCATTCTGCAGGGGCGTGATTTCGGGGCGCAGGATGAAATCGCATCCACGCCGGTCGTCATTATCAACGAGGCGCTCGCGCGCCAGATCTTCCCCGGCGAAAATCCGATTGGAAAGCACATCATGCCCGAAGTTGGGCAAGGCGCAAACGAGCCGCTGATGCGCGAGGTCGTGGGCGTCGTGGGCAATGTAAAATTCCACGACCTAAGCGGCGAGTGGGCGCCTGAATCATACGTTCCTTATGCGCAAATCTCCTTTGGGTCTGTGACTCTTGTGGTGCGCAGCACGCAGGACGCTCACAGCCTCGCCAAGCCAATCGCCGAGACCGTGCGTTCGCTCGACAAGGACCTGCCCGCTTACGCGCCCAAGACTGTCGAAGAATATCTGAACGGCACCATCGCGCAGCCCCGCTTCAATACCTATCTGCTGGGAATTTTTGCGGCGTTGGCGATGCTGCTGACGGCCGTCGGCCTGTACGGTGTGATCTCTTACTCCGTGGCTCAACGCACGCATGAGCTCGGCATCCGCATGGCCCTGGGAGGTCAGCCACGAGACATGCTGCGCCTCATCGTGGGCCAAGGCCTGCGTCTCGCGATCTTCGGAGTCGGCATCGGCTTGGTCGCTGCCTTCGCGCTGACTCATTTTCTATCCAGCTTGCTCTTTGGCGTCAGCACCACCGACCCGATTTCGTACCTCGCCGTCGTGAGCCTGCTCCTCGCGGTCGTGATCGTCGCTTGTTACGTCCCGGCTCGTCGGGCCATGCGCGTGGACCCGATGGTGGCGCTGCGGTACGAGTGATTTTTGCCGGCTACGACGACGCCAATCGATCGGACGCCGCCTGAGTTCCTGGACAGCTGAGCAGGCGGAGGTGCGTGCTTATAAAGGATATTCGCGTCCCACGTGCGGGTACTGTCCGAAATCGTAACAAGCATTCCCGCAACTGGTCAGACGTAGTCATCCAATGTCTCCATCCAGGCTTTAATATACTGTAAATGCGTGGCTTATATTAATCTTGGCCTGGAATCTCACCTGCCCATATTCGGGAGGCAGTTAACCAGAGAACTCTCCGCAACCAGCTCAGCGGGGCTCGAATGATAAATGGCATGACGCTCGAACCCACTACCGAAACTCCCGCAACGCAGCCGCGAGTCCTCATCGCGGACGATCAGCCCGACATACTGGAAGCCCTCCGCCTGTTGCTAAAAGGACACGGTTACGTCACTGAGGCTGTCACTTCGCCGGCGGCACTGTTTGCCACGATTTCCCAGAATGGATTCGATGTGATTTTGATGGACCTTAACTACGCCCGCGATACCACTTCGGGCCGCGAAGGCATCGATCTACTGGCGCGACTGAAAGCCACCGAAAACGCTCCTCCAATCGTGGTGATGACCGGCTGGGCCACCGTCGGCCTGGCGGTCGAAGCGATGCAGCAGGGCGTGGGCGACTTCGTCGAAAAACCCTGGGTCAATTCCCGCTTGCTCGAGATTCTGCAGAAACAAGTTCAGATCGGCCGCGAGCGCCGCGAGGCTCGCCAAAAAGCTGCGGCCAACACCATCGCGCAGACCGAAATCGCCTCGCAGCTTCACGCCCAGGACCGCGAGATTGCCGAAGCGCGCTCAATTCAGCAGGGATTTCTGCCGAAAGAGATCCCGCAACTGCACGGTTTCGAAATTGCCGGCGCCTGGCAACCAGCACGCGTAGTCGGCGGCGACTACTACGACGTCCTTCCGTTCGGACAGGAGACGTTGGGCATATGCATCGGCGATGTTGCCGGAAAAGGCATGCCCGCGGCGCTACTGATGTCCAACCTCCAGGCGGCCTTTCGCGGCTTTGCCTCACCGTCGCTTACTCCTGAAAATCTGTGCAGCAGGTTGAATTCGCTCATTTGCCGCAATATCGCTACCGACCGCTTCATCACATTTTTCTACGCCCTGCTGGACGGCGCGGCGCGCCAACTGTGCTACACCAACGCCGGGCACAATGCGCCAATCGTGTTTCATCGCGACGGCACGCATGACCGCTTGTTGGAAGGCGGCGGCATTCTCGGCGTGTTTCCCATCCAGGAGTTTTCCACGGGCAAGTACGACCTGGCATCCGGTGACCGCGTGCTGCTTTTTACCGACGGCGTCACCGAAGCGCGTGTTCCGGAAGGCGAAGAGTTCGGCGAAGCGCGCCTGCTCGCGCTGCTCGATCAGAATCGCCAAGCAAGCGCCGAAGATTTGCAGAAAATCGTTTTGCAAGCTGCGGGCGAGTTCTGCCACGGCCATTGGCACGACGACGCCACTCTGATCGTCATCGCCGTGGAATAACCACGGTCGGTGAACGCACCAACGATTCGTGGCGTCGAATGTCTGACAACAGAAAGTCGAACCGAGGAGCAAACGATCGTGATCAAACTGATTGACGTCGAAAAATTCTACGAATCCGGCGCGGGCAAGACGTGGGTACTCCGCCGCATCAACCTGGAAATCCACGAAGGTGATTTCATCACCGTCATGGGTCCATCCGGCGCGGGCAAATCTACTCTGATGGGCATTATCGGCATGCTCGATGGCGCCTGGAAAGGCGAATACCATTTGCTCGATAATCCGGTGCACAAACTGGACAATCGCCGCCGCGTCGAACTGCACAAGAAATATATCGGCTTCGTTTTTCAGCAATACCATTTGCTCGACAATCTCACCGTTGCCGAAAATCTGGACCTGCCGCTTTCCTATCGCGACATCAAGAAAACCGAGCGCGAAGGCATGGTCGCGGACGCCCTCGATCGCTTTCAAATTGTCGGCAAGAAAGCGCTTTTCCCCAATCAGCTTTCCGGCGGCCAGCAGCAGCTGGTGGCCGTCGCGCGCGCGGTGATTGGCAAACCCAAGCTAATTCTCGCGGACGAGCCCACCGGCAGCCTGCATTCCAGCCAGGGAAAAATGATCATGGACATGCTGAAGAAATTGAACGACGACGGCACCACCATCATTCAGGTGACGCACAACAACGAGTGGGCCGCCTACGGCAATCGCATCATTCAACTCGCCGACGGTTGGATCGTGGATGGCCAGCCCGTGGCGGGAGGAGCCGCCGCCAGCCGCTGAGTCTGCATCGTGCATTCCGCGCTGCGCATTGAACAAGGAGCCCGAGGTGCGAAGCAAGCAGTTTTTTGAAAATTTGCTGCAGGACGTACGCTATGCGCTCCGCGTGCTCCGCCGCAGTCCCGGCTTTACGGCGACGGCCATTGCCGCGCTGGCGCTGGGCATTGGCGCGAACACCGCGATTTTCACCGTCGTCAATACAGTTCTGCTGCAACCCCTCGCCTATCCTCAGCCCGATCGTCTCGTGCAACTCGAGCTAAGCAGCGCTGAAGGCAACGCAAACGTCACCTCGATTCCGAAGTACGCGATCTGGCGTGAACAGACGCAGGTGTTTCAGGATGTGGCGGCCTACGATGCAGGTGGCCCTGGCGTAAATCTCACCGGCGGCGATCGCCCGGAACAATTGAAAGGTGTGCACGTCTCCGCCAGTTTTTTCCCGTTGTTCGGTGCGAGCATGGCGTCAGGCCGCGCGTTTTCCGCAGATGAGGATCGTCCCGGCGGCGCTCGCTTGGTAGTGATCAGCAATGGATTGTGGCGCCGGCGATTCGCCACGGATCCCAACATAGTGGGCAAAAACATCGAGCTCGGCGGTGAGCCCTATTTAGTGACGGGCGTGCTCGCAGCGACCTTCACTTCCGATCCGCCCGCGGATATTTATTTGCCGCTGCAAGCGGACCCCAACAGCACTGACCAAGCGCACTATTTGCGCTCCGCCGCGCGCATGAAACCCGGGGTCACGCTGGCCCAAGCCCAGGCCGCGATGAAACTGGCAGCCGAAGAATACAAACGAAAATTTCCCGGCAACATCGGAATGGGCCCGCAAGATAGCTTCACCGCCGAGCCTCTGCGCGACTCAGTGATTGGTGACGTTCGGAAATCTCTGCTGATCTTGCTGGGCGCCGTCGGCATGGTGCTGTTGATTGCCTGCGCGAACGTAGCCAATTTACTGCTGGTGCGCGCCACCATGCGCAAGCGCGAAATCGCCATTCGCGCTGCGATGGGCGCGGGCCGCGGCCGCATCATCCGCCAACTGCTCACCGAAAGCGTCCTACTGTCTTTGGGCGGCGGTGTGTTCGGTCTCGCCCTTGGCTATTTCGGCGTGCGTGCGCTGCTGACGATCAACCCCGGCAACATACCGCGCATCGGCGAACAAGGCGCCGCCATAACTCTCGATTGGCGCGTGCTGGCGTTTACTCTGCTCGTCTCGCTCGGCACTGGAATTTTATTTGGGCTGATACCCGCCTTCAACGCCTCACACGCCGATCTTGGTCTCACATTGAAAGAAAGCGGCTCGCGCTCCGGCAGCGGCCTCAGCCAGAACAAGGCTCGCGCAACTCTCATCGTCACCGAAGTTGCACTCGCTCTCGTGCTGCTGGTTGGCGCGGCTCTGCTCATCCGCACTTTTGCAGCCCTGCGCGGCGTGAATCCTGGCTTTTCCACGGACAAGATTCTCACCATGGAAATGTCTCTCACAGGCACGCGCTTTGACACCGCCGCCGCGGTGAATCAGCTGGTGCGCGATTCGCAGCGCCGCGTGGAAAGCCTGCCCGGCGTTGTCGCCTTTGCTTCCACGTGCTGCCTTCCCCTCGAAGGCGGCTTCGGACTTCCGTTCATCATCGAAGGCCGCCCGCTCACCGACGGCCCCGCTCACGGCGGCGCCGGCTATCGCCCGTTATCACCGCGCTATTTTGACGTTTTCAAAATTCCGCTCCTGCGCGGCCGCATGTTTACGGACCATGATGACGCCGGCGCGGAACCGGTCGTCCTGATCAACGAGGGCATGGCCAGAAAATACTGGCAGGACGCGAATCCCGTCGGCCAGCGCATCACCATCGGCAAAGGCGTAGGCCCTGAATTCGAAGAGCCGCCGCGCGAAATCGTTGGAATTGTGGGAGACGTAAGAAATGGCGGCCTCGACAGCGATCCGGAGCCGATCATGTACGTTCCCGTGGCGCAAATGACCAACGGACAGACGGCGCTAGACAACCGAATCATTCCAATCACCTGGATCGTGCGCACCAAGGTCGAGCCATTTTCACTCAGCACGGAAATTCAGCAGCAACTTCGCATCGCGAGTGGCGGCTTGCCCGTCTCGCATATCCGCTCCATGGATCAAGTGCGTTCGGAATCCACGCAGCGCACTGATTTCAATATGACGCTCCTGGTGATTTTCGCCGGCGTCGCGTTGCTTCTGGCCGCCATCGGAATCTATGGCCTGATGGCGTATTCCGTGCAACTGCGCACGCAGGAAATCGGCATTCGCATGGCTTTGGGAGCGGGTCCGCAAGACGTGCGCAGCATGGTGGTCAAGCAGGGCATGCGCCTCGCGCTGATCGGGGTTTTCCTCGGCGTCGCCGCTGCGCTCGCGCTAACGCGATTGATGGCCAGCCTGCTGTACGGCGTGAAGCCCTGGGATCCCGCCGCGATTGTGTCCGTCGCCGTGCTGCTCAGCGCCGTGGCATTGCTGGCGACGTACTTTCCCGCGCGCCGTGCATCGTTAGTGGATCCCATGATTGCGCTGCGGTACGAATGAGCAGTGCAAGGGAAATGGACCGCGGGACGACGACATGCCCGGCGTATTGAAGGAATTGGCCCAAGAGGTGGACATCAAGTGACGAAGCAGTAAGATAGCCTGTCACTTCGGCGCTTCTTGGGGGCGAAAATTATGGACACACTTTGGCAGGATCTGCGTTACGGCGTCCGCATGCTGCGGCGAAACCCGGGTTTCGCGGCCGTCGCCATTCTGACTTTGGCGATCGGCATTGGCGCGAACATCGTGATCTTCAGCGTGGTCAACGGAATTTTGCTGAAGCCGCTGCCGTTTCCGGATTCCCACCGTGTCGTCACTATCTGGGAGACGGACGCGAACCGCAACGTCACGCGCGGCACCGCCTCCGCTGCCGAATTCCTCGACTGGCGCGACATGAACCACGTCTTCCAGGAACTTTCCTGCTGGCGCGCTTTGTATTTCACCATCACCGGCGCCGGAGAGCCAGAGCGGGTGTGGGGCTCGCAAGTCTCGGGTAATTTTTTTCGCATGTTGCGCGTCACTCCGATCCTCGGCCGGGATTTCACGTCGGAAGACGAACAGATCGGCCATGAACAGGTCGTCATCTTGAGTTACGGGTTGTGGCAGCGTCACTACGGCGCCGACGCCGCAGTCTTGGGCAAGACGATCCTGCTGGATGGCAATCCCTTTACCGTCGTAGGAGTACTGCCGCGCACCTTCTCTCTCTACGGCACGCTGCCGGAATTCGAACTGTGGAAGCCCTTTGCATTTGATCGCACCCAGCTCAATCGCGAAGATCACGAACTCGTGATTTTCGGGCGACTCAAAGACGGCGTGCCTGTTTCTCAGGCCAACGCCGAAATGATAACCATTCAGGAGCAGCTCAAAAAACAGTATCCAGCCTTCGACCAGAAGATTGGAATTCGCGTGATCGGCTTCCACGACGAGCTCGTCAGCACGCTCCGGCCCGGCCTGCTGCTCCTCCTGGCCGCTGTGGCTTTTGTTCTGCTCATCGCTTGCGCGAACGTCGCGAACCTCAAGCTGGCCCGCGCTGCTGTCCGTGAACGCGAAATCGCGCTGCGCGTTTCGCTGGGGGCTGGTCGGCGGCGAATTTTCCGGCAACTCCTGACGGAAAGCGCGCTCCTGTCCTTCATCGGCGCAGCGATCGGTGTCCTGTTCGCTTACGGCGGCATACACATCCTGCGCGATGCCGTCGTCTCCGGACAACCCTCGCGCATTCCTCATCCGGAATGGATTGCCATTGATGCCACTGTGCTCGGTTTCACGGTGTTGGTTGCCTTGGTCACCGGAATACTGTTCGGCTTTGCCCCGGCGATCCAGATTTCGCGCTCGGCATTGTTCGAATCTCTCAAGGAAGGAAGCCGCGGCACCACGGCCGGACGCCACAATCAGCTGGCGCGTTCAGTGCTGGTCGTTTCGGAAGTGGCTTTCTCACTCATGCTCCTGGTGGGAGCTGGCCTGCTGGTGCGCAGCTTCGCGTTGATGCTGGCCGAGCCGTTGGGATTCGACCCAGAAAATCTGTTGACCGCCCAGCTGCTTCTTCCCGATGCGCACTACCCGGACGGTCCGCACATCTCGAATTTCTATCAGTCCGTCCTCGAACGCGTCAACGCGATCCCCGGCGTGAACTCCGCAGGCGCCGCCAATTTTCTACCTCTTACTCATTGGACGCACTTTTGCGATTTCGATATAGCCGGCCGCGCGTCTCCGGCCTCGGGTGAACATTTTACGTCTGAATACCGCGTTGCGGACTGGCGCTACTTGTCCACAATGGGCGTCCCGGTGAAAGAAGGCCGCGAGTTCACTTCTTCCGACGGACCGGATTCACAAGCCGTCGCGCTGGTAAACGAGACGCTCGCGCGCCGCTATTGGCCCAACACCGATCCAGTTGGCCAGCAAATCCGCCTGATCTTTAACTCCACCAGGACTCCTTGGGACGCCATCCCGCACCAGGGTTGGCTCACCATCGTGGGAGTGGTCGGCGACATCAGGGATTGGGCTTGGTCCGAACCCAAGTCCGGGCAGCTTTATTTGCTGCAAACGCAAAATCCTTCGCGGCTCATGAGTCTGATGGTGCGCTCTCGCGTTGATCGCGCGCAATTAACCGGAGCCGTACGCCGTGCCGTCGAGAGCGTGGATCCCGATCAACCCATCACCGATGTGAAGACCATGGAAGACTATCTCGCCGTAGCCTTCTCGCAGCGCCGCCTGAATATGTCGCTGCTGGCATTTTTCGCGATAGTCGCCGCGTTGCTCGCAGCCATCGGCATTTATGGAGTGATGGGCTACGCCGTCACTCAGCGCTCCCACGAAATCGGCATTCGCATGGCCTTGGGCGCTGAGCCCGGCGACGTGCTCCGTATGATCGTCGGCGACGGCATGAAACTTGCATTACTGGGCTTGATCATCGGCCTCACGGCTTCATTGCTGTTGATGAAATATCTCGAAAGCCAGCTCTACGGCGTCAAAGCCCGCGACCCGCTCACCTTCATCAGTGTGGCCGCCGGCCTCGCCCTCGTAGCGCTGGCCGCCTGCTATTTTCCAGCCCGCCGCGCCACGAAGGTCGATCCACTGGTGGCTCTGCGCTATGAATGAGGAAACCATATGACCTACGCATCCGATGTTTCAACGAACGAGACCGGCGGTAAAATCCAGGGAGAAACTTTTCGCGCCATGATGCCAGCCAACGCACCTCGAACCAGAATCCTCGTCGCCGACGATCAGCCGGACATTCGCGAGGCTTTGCGCCTGCTCTTGAAAGGCGAAAAATTTGAAACGGAAACTGTCGCTTCGCCGGCCGCGGTGATGTCTGCGCTGGAGGCGCGTGAATTTGACGCGCTTCTGATGGATCTGAATTACGCGCGCGACACCACCTCCGGCCAGGAAGGCCTCGACCTGCTTTCGAATATTCGCGCGAAAGACAGCACGCTGCCCATCATCGTCATGACCGCCTGGGGCAGTCTGGAACTCGCCGTCGAAGCCATGCGCCGCGGCGCGAAAGACTTCGTGCAGAAGCCCTGGGAAAACGCGCGATTGCTCGCCATCCTGAAAACTCAGATCGAGCTTTCGCAGGCGTTGCGCAAAGGCCAGCGCCTCGAAGCGGAAAATCGCCTCTTGCGCGCCGACGGTCGCCCGGTGATGATCGCCGAATCCGCGTCCATGCGTCCGGTGATGGATCTGATCGCGCGCGTGGGACCTTCGGATGCCAACGTATTAATCACAGGCGAGCACGGCAGCGGCAAGGAAGTCGTCGCACGCACTCTCTACGCGCTTTCTTCGCGCTCAGGCCGGCCGCTCGTAACCGTCAACGCCGGCGGATTGCCCGAAGGCGTTTTCGAAAGCGAATTGTTCGGCCACGTGAAGGGCGCATTCACCGATGCGAAAGCCGATCGCGTGGGCCGCTTCGAGCTGGCCGACGGCGGCACGCTGTTCCTCGACGAAATCGCCAACGTGCCCATGAATCTGCAAGCCAAGCTGCTTCGCGCGCTGGAAACGGGCGAGCTGGAGCGCGTCGGTTCCTCCACCACGCGCCGCGTGGACGTGCGCATCATTTCAGCAACCAATGCGGACGTGCAAACCGAAGTGAGCGGCGGACGTTTCCGCGAGGATTTGCTGTTTCGCTTGAACACCATTGAAATCCATCTGCCGCCATTGCGCGAACGCAAGGAAGATATTCCGCTGCTGGCGCACCATTTTCTGCGCCAATCCGCGCAGCGCTATCGCAAGCAGCTCGAAGGATTCGAACCTGTGGCTCTGCAGATTCTGCTCGATCATCCCTGGCCTGGAAATATTCGCGAGCTGGACCATTCCATCGAGCGCGCCGTGCTGATGGCCGAAGGTTCAGCCGTCCGCGCCAGCGATTTGGGTTTGCGTCCCGCGCGCGAAGCCTCGCTGCGCCTGGACGAAATGAGCATTGAAGACGTCGAACGCGTGCTGATCCAGAAAGCGCTCGCGCGGTTTGGCGGCAACGTCAGCCATGCCAGCAAGGCGCTCGGCCTGAGCCGCAGCGCGCTCTATCGCCGCTTGCAGAAATATAGCCTTTGACACCTCTGCTCTATGAACGCCGAATTTTGCTGCTGGCCCTCGCCGCGGGGCTGGGCGGCACGGCTGTAGCATTGATTCTTCTGTGGACGGGAAGTTTTTCCTCCAAGCTGCAGTGGACTCTCACGGTAGTGATGGTGATCGCCTGGCTCAGCTTTGCATTTTCCGCGCAGAGCCGCGTCATGTTTCCGCTGCGCACGCTTTCAAACCTGCTGGCCGCCCTGCGCGAAGGGGATTTTTCCATCCGCGCGCGCGGCGCGAACCGCGAAGACGTGCTCGGCGAAGTTTTGTGGGAAGTGAACGCGCTGGGTGAAACGCTGCGCAAGCAAAGGCTCGGCGCGCTGGAAGCCACCGCTCTCCTGCGTAAGGTGATGGAAGAAATTGACGTCGCGGTTTTTGCGTTCGATGGCGCAGGCTGCCTCCGCCTGGTGAATCGCGCGGGCGAACGCATCCTCAGCCAGCCAGAAGATCGCATTCTCGGTCATACCGCGCTCGAGCTGGGCCTCTCGGAATGTCTCGAAGGCGAAACACCGCGCATCGCGCAAATCGCCTTTCCCGGAAAATCCGGACGCTGGGAAATTCACCGCGGCAGTTTTCGCGAAGCGGGCCTGCCGCACCAGTTGCTGGTCATCACCGATTTAAGCCGCGCACTCCGTGACGAAGAGCGCCAGGCCTGGCAGCGCCTGATCCGCGTGCTCGGCCACGAACTGAATAATTCCCTCGCGCCGATTAAATCCGTCGCCGAAAATTTGGGCAGCATGCTCGGTCGAGAAGACCGCGCCCCGGATTGGCAGGAAGACATGCGCAGCGGTCTCAACGTGATTGCCGCGCGCACCGACGGCTTGGCGCGTTTCATGAACGCCTACGCTCGGCTTGCCAAGCTGCCGCCGCCGGTTTTTCAGTCGATGAGCGTCGGCGTGTGGATTCGCCGCGTCGTGGGTTTGGAGCCGCGCCTGCCTGTGCAACTGCAAGCGGGCCCTGACACCGAAATTCAAGCCGACCCGGACCAACTCGAACAGCTATTGATCAATCTGCTTCATAACGCGGTGGACGCCGCTCTCGAAACCGGCGGCGGCGTGCGCGTTGGATGGGAACGCCAGAACGGCAGCATCGAAGTTTGGGTTCAGGACGACGGTCCGGGAATTCCCAGCGCCGCGAATCTTTTTGTGCCGTTTTTCACTACTAAACAGGGTGGCTCGGGTATCGGCCTGGTTCTAAGCCGGCAGATCGCAGAAGCTCACGGTGGTTCGCTTACACTGGAAAATTGCCCCACGCATCGCGGCTCCGAAGCTCGTCTGCGCCTTCCACTCAATAACTAGAAATTTCTCGCGTTGCCTTCTCGCGGCAAATTAGCCGAATTTTGCGCGCGCAAAAAAAACCGGCGGTTGGATGGCCATCCAACCGCCGTCATTCAGAGGGAGAAAACTCGTTTACTGCTGCTGTTGTTGTTGCGGCGCTTGCGGATCCTTCTTAGCCAAATCCGCTTTCGTCGGGTCTGCCGAGATGCCTGTTCCGGGCTTCTGATAACGCGTCAGGAACGGCATGAACGGAGTGACTTCGAACGGCATCTTCTCGCGTGCCGAAAGCAGCGGAATCGGTTTCGCCTTCACCAGCTCTACGTGATCGTTCCACGGGTCGAGCTTGATGCGCGCGCCCACTGGAAGTGCGGATATCTGATCAATCTTCGTGGGATCGAGCGTCGGAGCCGCGCTCAATAGCGCCGCGCTCAGCGACACGCGATTGCCCAGGTGCGGATTAATCAGCGCCGGCAAATTCTTCGATTGTGCGTCCAGCTGTTTCAGGAAGAGCCCGGCGCTCGCCAGCTTGTCCTTGTAAGGAGAATTTTTCAGCAACTCCAGAGCCTTTTCATTCGCCATCTGAATCTGCGCCGGGCTGTCCTTAAACGAAAAGTGCGCCAGCGCTTCCGTGGTGGTTACGTTGGTGGTGTCGTTAAATCCCCACTGGTCGGTGGAAGGCTTGGTCACGATAATGTCCGCCAATTCCTGCGCCAGCATCGTTGCCAGGCTGGCTTCGTCCGGCAACACGTCCAGCAATCCGCGGCTCAGTACAATGGTATGCCCGATTGAAAACATTTCCAGTGTCCCGGTCAGTAGCACCCGGCAGTGAACTTCCGGCTGCACGTCCAGGTTATTCGTCACTTCCAGGTTGTTCACCACGGTTTCCAGCACCTTATCAACTTCTCCTGGAGGCGCGAGCAATCCGATGCGCTGCAGGCGATCCAGCACATTGATTTCCGCCACATGCTGCCATTCGCGCTGTGCTTCGATCGGTGAGCGATCCTGCGATTGCGCGGCCTGGTCCTGAATCGTGGGCGATTCGATGGTCATCTCGCTGAACTCTTCCTGGCGTCCCACGTTCTTCAGGTTGTAGCCCCACAGCCGCGTCTGTGCTTTGAAGCGAATGTCGCCGCCAAAGAAGTCGCGCAGGTCCGATTCCTGGCTATAAATGTATGACGGCAGCCAAAGTCCCGGCTGCACGTTCAAGCGCCAGCTATCGAAATGCAGGTTGAACGAATTGATACCCGCGATAGGCGTGTAGACGCCGTTAAAACGTACAATCGTGAAAGTTTGATCGTCGGCCCAGACTCGCCCCTTGAAGCGCCCTTTTCCTGATTTCGGCAGCGGTGTGATGTCAAATACCACGCAGCGCACCTCGCCCAGGAATTCGCGCCGCACATAGTCAAACTGATAATGCTGGCGATCGAATCCGCTCGTATCAATGTAAATCATCTGCAGGAAGCCTTCCGGCACGTAGGAAGAGGTGAACAGGCCACTCATGTGCGAAATAGGATTGAACGCATCGAACTTTCCTTTTCGCCCGCCGAGCATCGAGTTGTCCACGATGCCTTTCGATAGGTCGGCCTGGCCCAGGAAATAGTGATCCTTCACCGGGATCGCACCCATCTCCTTGTCCGTTTTCATGTCCTGTATGTAGGTTTCGATCAACGGGCTGAAACGCCGGATCGTCGCCACTTCATCGTGCTCGCGCGCGATCAGATGATCGATCGCTTGATCCACGGTCGCTACAGGCGCCGAAGTGTTCGCCCCTGGCTGCGGCTGGGTCTGATCAGCCGTTTGCGTGGTCTGTGCGGAAACTGACCAGGCCAGGCAACTGGCCAGAATTATTCCCAAACCGAAGCTCTTGCACGTGCGCATCTCCGTTCCCCTTTCAGTACGCCAATTGGAATACGATGTGGATGATGGCGGTCGAATCCACTGGTTGGCCGTCCTGTTGTGCCGGTTTGAAACGTATCTGCCGGGCTGCCGCTTGCGCGGACTCTTCCAGCCCGTACCCAAGCCCTTGCACGACTCGTTGAACTTTGACGTCCCCCGACGCCGTGAATACCACCTGCAAAAGTACCTCGCCTTCAATCTTCTTGGCCCTGGCCTCGTCTGAATAAACTGGTTTCGGCTTGAACAGAATCTCTACCGGCGTGGTTTTTGCCGCAACGTTTGCCGTCTGCCTGACTTTCGGCGCAGCCACTGCGACGTTTTCGTCGCCGAAACCGCCCTGCTGTACCGCCGCATGTGGTGGGCCTCCGGGGCCTCCCACTGCAACACCGTTACCAAACCCGGTGCTGGCGATCACACCCTTGGCGCCCTTCGCGCCTCCGGTACCGTTGCCGGTGCCAGGTCCTGTCGGCATGTCGTACGCGCCCTGAATATTGATGTTCGCGGCCTTGTTCGTCTTGCCGTTTGCCGGCACGCCATTGGGATCGCCGAATCCGCCGGTCTGCACGGCCTCGCGAGGCTTTTTCAATGTGGGAATCGCCGAGCTGCCCATCGACATCGGCGGAGTCTGATCCGGGAACGCTTTCGCCACCTCCGTCATATCCGGCGGCGTATCCTTGCGCACAGCCGGCTTCTTGACGATCGGCGCAGTGGCCACCACCGGCGCGTAAATTCGCGGCTTCGGCAATTCCACCACCGGTACGGGCTTTGGTTTGGGTATTTCCTTCACGACTTCGTGCTTCACCGGAACAGGTTTCGGCGCTGGCTGCACTGGCTGCGGCTTCCAAGCCACAATCGGAGGCGCTTCCACCGGCGTCGTCCAATAACGCTGCACAATATCAAGCTTTTGCGGCAGCAGTAGAGGTATAACCACCAGCGCGGTCACCGCCGCGATCTGCAGCCCGAATCCGGCGCTAAACAGGTCCCAGCGAGGTTCCGCCTCTGGCAGCAACGATGCATTGAAGACAGCTCGATTTGTGCTCCGTGCCATAACGATCACCAGAATCCTTGGATCAAGAAATTAAGATGCGTCGAGACAGAATTGCGGCTGACAACTCATTAGTACTAGAACGAGGGGCTGGGAAGAATAGGACTCGAGTACTATTCTACCCCCAGTCGTGTTGAAAGCGATAACCCAAGTGCTAGGGGTACCTGGAAGGTTAGCCCTTCGATGGTTACGTTGCGGAAACTCCACCCACATGGACGCTCCCATGTACCAATCTAACCCGGCTGGGCGGATCAGTTGCGGACTTTTATTCGTTGGTGTGACGTAAGCGAAGGGGCATGACCGTGGCCGGCCATGCCCCCGCACTCACTGTTTATTGACGGAACTTCTACTGCCTAATGCTATAGCTTAATGCGGCTGGACGACTGAATATCCCGTCACGCCGCCGTGATTCACCAGCAGCAACACTGGCTGACTGCCTGCGCCCGCTATCGCCTGCCGGTAATCGCTTACGTTCCGGATCGGCTTGTGATTGATTTCCTGGATCACATCGCCGCGACCGATTGGAGGCTGCGCCGCCGCTGCCGGGCTGGAAGGATCCACGGCCGTAACTACCACGCCGTGAACTCCCGCGCCCAGGTTGAGTTGCTGCGCAATCTCCGGAGTCAGTTCATCCACTTCCACTCCCTCCAGTCCGCCGCTGCTCTCGGTGCCGCTGTTATCCGCAGCTTCTGCCTTTTCCGGCAATTCGCCCAGCGCCACGGTGTAGTCCTTCGTCTTTCCGTCGCGCCATACGTCTAGATCCACTGACGTGCCCGGCGCCATCTGCGAAATTCGCAGTCGCAGGTCCACGTAGTCGCTCACCGCCTGGCCGTTGAGCTTCACGATTACATCACCCTTCTGCAATCCGGCCTTCGACGCCGGCGTGTTCGGAGAGACGTCGCCGATCAGCGCGCCGCCGCTCATGTTGTAGTTGAAAGCCTTGGCGATTTCCGGCGACAAGTCCTGGATGTGCACGCCCAGGTATCCGCGCACCACTTTGCCATGCGCCAGAATTTGATCCATCACCGGCTTGGCCATGCTCATCGGTATCGCAAAACCCACGCCTTCATTGCCGCCCGAACCGTGCGACAGAATCGCGGTGTTCACGCCCACCAGGTTGCCGTGGATATCAATCATCGCCCCGCCGGAATTTCCCGGATTGATCGCCGCATCGGTCTGGATGAAGTTCTCATAATCCTCAATTCCCAGTTGTCCGCGGCCCGTGGCGCTGACGATTCCCATCGTGGCTGTCTCGCCGATTCCGAACGGATCGCCAATCGCGAAAATCAGATCTCCCACGTTGAGCTGTGAAGAATCGCCCAACGGAAGAGTTGGCAAGCCGCTGGCTTCGATCTTCAGCACCGCGATATCCGTCTTGGGATCGGCGCCCACCAGCTTCGCCTTGAATTCGCGCTTGTCGCTCAGCTGCACTTTGATGTCGGAAGCGCCGTCAATCACGTGATTGTTCGTCAGAATTGTTCCGTCCGGCGTGACGATAACTCCCGAACCCAGCGCCTGCTCGCGCTCCTGGTGCGGTTTGCCTCCGCCGAACTGATCGCCGAAAAACTGCCGGAATGTTGGATCGTTGAAAAATGGCGACATCTGGTTTCCCTGCGTCTTCACCATTTTTGAGGTGCGGATGTTCACGACCGCGGGCAATGCTGGCTTGATCACCGCGGAAAATCCGTTAGCGAAATTTCCCAGGCTTACCGGCAACGCGTTTTGCGCGATGGCGATTGGCTCTCGTGGCGATCCCAGAACGGTGTGACCCGCCCAGTCTCGGAATCCCTGCGAGAGGAGGGCTCCTCCCGCAAATGCCGCGAGCACCACGACGGTGGCCACCCAGCGGCGAATACTGAAGCTACTACGTTCCATGGCTATCTCTCCTTAATATCGTCCTGTGTAGGGTCTCAATTATATCGCGAGGAGCGCTACGTTGGCGCTACAGCGAATATGGTATTTGACGTATCATCCGCAAATAAGTGTTCCCACCATTCGCGAGGGTTGCGCCGTTCTCTCCCCGGTATATAGATGCAAAGAATGAGTTTGGGGTTCCCTGAGCGATTTTGTTCGTCGTTCGTCTACAGGAGGTAGTGGGTCAGTTTCCGATAACGGCGTTAATCAGGAGTTGGGAAAACTTCGACGTCCTCAATACTTGATCTGAATTCCGATTCGACGATCGATACAGAAATCACGCCGGCCGTCGGTCGTGCCGCGCACTACTCGTCTCTCAAAGCGGCCAAGGGATCAACACGCATTGCGCTACGCGCAGGTACATAAGAGGCGACGACAGCAACTGCAATTAGGAGTAGCAGGACCGTAACGAATGTTATCGGGTCGCTTGTGCTGACTCCGTACAGGAGAGCCGAGAACGTCGTGGACAATCGCATCACGACCAGGGCAGCGAACGTGCCGAGCGCCAGGCCAGCGAACGTCAATCCGAGACCGTGCCCCACTATCATCCGAACGATATGCTGTCTTTCGGCGCCAAGCGCCATCCGAATTCCGATCTCGTGCACACGCTGTGTAACGGAGTAAGAAATCACACCGTAGATTCCGATGGACGCCAGCACCAACGCCAACCCTGCAAAGGCGCTGAAGAGAATTGTGGGAAGGCGCTGAGCCGACATTGAGTCAGCTACGATATCTCGCATTGTTTGGACCGCGTAAACAGTCTGATCACGGCCCGCGACAAAAACCGCCGCTTTTATCGCGGGTATGACCGTAGCGGAGCTTAGCGGCGTCCGAACGACGATAGTTGCGTCGGGAAAATTTACCGGTACCCACTGATCCGGGTCTTGATACAGCGAATAGTACGCCTGGTTGTCAGAGCGCGTGTTTCGCTCATCGAGGCTCCAATGTCTGACGTGGCCTACGACGCCAACGATTCTGCACGGACCTACGGGCGTGAATCCGGCCGTGAGGGTCTCGCCCATGGGATCGCGATCCGGAAAATACTTGCTACTGAAAACGGCGTCGATCACGACCACGCAAGGAGTTTTGGTTGTGTCTTCCGAACTCAAGAAGCGACCTCGCAGCAAAGGTATTCCCATTGTTCGTAAGTATTCTGGACCTGTAAGGAACATAGCGAGTCGAGGAGCACCCTGAAGCGATTCTGGTTTCTGGGAACCGACCCAGAAGGGCAAGGTACCGCCTTGACCACTCAGCGGAACGGCGTCCGTAAAATCTGCCGCCTGCACGCCCGGGATTTCTCGAATGTGTTCGATTAATTGTTGATACGCCGCTCGAGTACCTGAGGCTGACTTCGATGCCGAACTTGAAATCCCCACCTTGAAAGTAATGATGTGCTTCGTGTCAAAACCAGGATCGACGCTGGCCAAGTAGCGAACCGTGCGGAGCAACAGTCCAGCGCCGACTAGCAAGACAAGTGTTAGAGCCATTTGGGCGACCACAGCGATGCTCTCCGCACGACGATGCGACCTCGTTGCACCTCGCCCTCCCGCTTTTAAGGAGGTTTGCAGGTCGAAATTTCGGCCTCTCAGCGCTGGGACGAGACCAAAAAGAATTCCAACAGTGATCGAAATTCCGATGGCAAAAACGAGTGCGGGGCCATTCACACCGATTTCCTGACTGCGCGGCAAAACGTCTGGAACTGTCGCCAGCATCAGCCGTATTCCAGCAAACGCAAAAAGAAGCCCCGCGCCCGAGCCGATGAGCGAGAGAAGGACACTCTCGGTTAGAAGCTGCCGCAACACTCGTGTTCTATTCGCACCGAGCGCAAGCCGAATGGCGAATTCCCGACGGCGCGTGGCCGAGCGCGCAAGCAAAAGATTCGCCACGTTCGCGCAGGCGATGAATAAAACCAGCCCCACCGCGCTCAGTAGCATAAGTAAGGTTCCGCGAACATATCCGACGATCGCTTGCTTTAGTGGCTCCACATAGATTCCCAAATCTCGATCAGCATCGGGATATGCTTGATCCAAACGGTTTTGGACCGTGTCCATCTCCGCTTGGGCCTGCGACACGGTCGAGTGGGATCCGAGACGCGCTATGGCAAGGATTCCGTCGTGACTCGCGCGATCCTTGAGGATTAGCGGATCGCTCTGACCTAGGGGGATGAAAACGTCGGCGTTGCCTTCAAAGCGAAACCCCTCTTGCGTAACTCCGACGATCGTGTAGTTCAGCCCGTTCACGGTCATAGACTGATCGAGAATTTGCGGGTTCCTGGCAAATCGAGTTCTCCACAGCTGATTGCTGATAATTGCGACCGGCGTCGCGCCGTACTGGTCCTCCTGTGACGAGAATTCACGCCCGAGGAAGAGGCTCACGCCTAACGTCCCAAAAAATCCTGACGAGACATGTTTGGAGATAAGGTGCGTAGGCGAGCCAGGTTGGGTGAGGTCGACTTCCTCTTCCGAATAGGCGGCCATTTGCTGGAATGAGCGGGCCCTGCGCTGCCAATCCTGAAGGTTCGGGTACGAGATGTACACGCGGGGAAAACGCGGATTGTTTTCCCAGAGAACGACGAGACGGTCGGGCTGGGAGTAAGGTAGAGGCGCTAAGAGAACGCTTTGCACGACACTGAAGATTGCTGTGTTTGCTCCGATTCCGAGAGCAAGCGTAAGCACCGCGACGATCGTGAAAACGGGGGATTTGGCCAACATTCTCAGGCTATAGCGCAGGTCTCGGAGCAGCGTGTCCACGGCAACCTCGCAGGTCTTCGGCCAACTTGGGGCGCACCCGCATTGTACAGCGAAGGTTCGCCTGCATTCAGTTCGTCGCACGGCTCGCGGCAAGTCCTGACAAGTCGCATTATCGGAAACTGACCCAGTAGGCTAAAGGCGCGGTTCTGGTATCCTACCTGGCTTGAAGTATCTTGGTGCGCCACCAGGGAGCGCATCAAGCCGTGGCCGCTTCGCAGCCGCCTTGTTTTCTCCCCGGGATTTTCCCGACATTAGAAAAGGAGCTTTGGCATGATTCGAAAAATCCTCGCGCTCGTATGCAGCACAGCGTTCCTGTTGCTCGCAGCGCGGCCCGCAATCTCCGCTCCCGGTGAACGCAAGCAAACCCCCGCAGCCGCCGCGGACGACGGCACCATGAAAGCCCTCGTCGCCATTGCCGGCGCCGGCGATCTGGAGGCGCACGCCTACCAGGACCTCGAAGAATTAAGTGACGACATCGGCGCGCGCGTTACCGGCTCGCCAGACGCCGCTCGCGCCATCGCCTGGGCCGTCGTAAAAATGAAAGCCATCGGCCTGGAGAACGTCCACACCGAACCCTGGAAAATTTCCCGCGGCTGGACGCGCATTTCCGCCGAAGCCGAACTCGTCGCGCCCATTCACCGCAAACTGATGGTTGATTCGCTCGGCTGGGTCGGTTCCACGCCGCCCGCAGGTGCCGAGGCCGACCTCGTTGCCGTGAATGGCTACCAACTGCAGGACGAGTTGAAAAATAATTCCGGAAACTGGCGCGGAAAAATTCTGCTCATCGTCCAAAAAGGCCAGCCGCCCAAAGACCGCATGAGCGCTTTCGCCCAGTTCGGCAATTTTCTGATCGCCGCTCATAAGGCCGGCGCCATTGCCATCATCGGCGGCCAAGGCGGCCGCAAAAGTGTCGGAATGCACCTCACACATACCGGCGCTCTCGGGTTCGATACTTACTACGATATTCCCGTCGTCAGCATGGCCGCCGAAGATCAAGAGCAGCTCGAGCGTTACCTCGATCGTGGTGTATTCGTGCGCTTGAAAATCAATGTGCAGAATCGCGCCACCGACGGACCTGTGGATTCCGCAAACGTCGTCGGCGAAATTCGCGGCACGCAAAATCCCGAGCAGATCATCGTTGTCGGTGGGCACCTGGACTCCTGGGATCTCGCTTCCGGCACCACCGACAATGGCTGCGGAACTGCCGTGACGCTCGGCGCAGCCGAAGCCATCATCAAATCAGGATTCAAACCTCGCCGCACCATCCGCTTCGTGCTGTTCACCGGCGAGGAACAAGGTCTGCTCGGCTCGCTTGCCTACGTGAAGGCGCATCAGAGCGAAATGCCCAATTACGTCGCGGCTTTGATCCTCGATGCTGGACAAGGCGCGGTGACCGGATTCCAACTCGGTGGCCGCGACGACCTGATTCCCGCTGTTCAGAAATTCGCGGCGTCCCTGCAAGCGTTCGGCGATCTGCAAGTGGATGATGAAGTGGAATTCGGCACTGACACTGGGCCGTTCACTCTCGCCGGACTTCCCGCCATCAACCTCAATCAGGACACTTCGGATTACAAATACACGCACCATTCCGCCGTGGACACTTTCGATAAAGTAAAAGCCGATGTTCTGGATCGGAACGCGACGGTGATGGCCCTCGCCGCGTTCTGGATCGCCGACCGCCCCGAGCGCTTCGCCAGTCCGTGGCCGCAGGAAAAAACCGCTCAGATGTTAGTGGACAAACACGAGGACGGTATCCTGAAAGCGTTCGGTCTCTGGCCCTTCGGCAATCTGGGCACGCCGCCCGCAACCCAGTAAGGATTCAGCTTCGCGCGCGGGATTGCGGTTTGCATTTTTCGGGTCCGCTTGAGAAGTGTCCTGCTCACCGAGGTAGGGGCGCTGCTTGTGAATCGCTCCCGCAGAGCGGGAGCGATTCATCCTGAGAACCGGCAGCGCCGGTTGGAAGGGCCGCGCCCCTCTTCGAGAACAGCTCGAGTTGCCGGACCTAACTAATCAATCGCGCGATCGCAAATGCCGCAGCTGCCGCCAAGCCGCCGACCACAACAGTCTGCATTCCACCGCGCGCCGGCTGGACACCGGTGAAATGTCCCTTGACGGCGCCAAACCCAAACAGCGCCAGCAGCGTCACAATCACGGAATAGATCAGCGCTAAGTTCACGTCCTGGCGGATGAGAATATAAGGCGCCAGCGGCACGAACCCCCCGGCGATATACGCCGCCGCAATTGTTACGGCACTGCGCGCGGCCCTTGCAGGATCCGGTGGTTCCAGCCCCAATTCAAAGCGCATCATGAAGTCCACCCACTTTTTCTGATTCGCGGTGATGGTGGACACGATCGGAGCCATCTGCTCTTCGGTCAGCCCGTAATCGCGAAAAACCTTCGCCACTTCTTCCGTTTCAATTTCCGGCAGCTCCACCGTCTCGCGATATTCGCGGTCCAGTTCAGAGGCGTAATGTTCCGTATCTGTTTTCGCGGCCAAGTAGCCGCCCAATCCCATCGCAATCGAACCCGCGGCGATTTCAGCTAACCCCGCCGTCACCACGATATGTGTCGAGTTTGTGGATGCAACGACTCCGGTAATTCCAGCAGCCAGCGCAAATGGAACCGTCAGCCCATCTGCCATCCCGATAACAATGTCGCGCACCGCGGCAGTCGCGGTGAAATGTTTTTCCACATGTTCGACGGATGGCATCCTCGACTCCCTCACCTCATCCAATATTTCCGGCTGCCCGTACCCCTCTTCCCCGGCAGGCGCGTATAATTATGGGGCAGGAACAGTAAATCAGGAGGTACATTATGACCGCAACTTCTACAGGACAAGGAGCCGCTCCGCAGATGACTTTCACACTTCCGCCGTTGCCGTATGCCTTCGACGCGCTCGAGCCCCACATTGACGCAAAAACCATGGAAATCCATCACGACAAACACCACGGCGCCTACGTCACCAACCTTAATAAAGCGCTCGAAGGTCAAGCCGACCTGCAAAAACTTTCCGTCGAAGAATTGCTGGCGCAGATCAATAAAGTGCCGGAAGCGATTCGCACCGCCGTGCGCAACAATGGCGGCGGCCACATGAACCATTCCATGTTCTGGAAAATCATGAAGAAGGGCGGCGGCGGCGAACCCGGTGGCGAACTCGGCAAAGCCATCAGCTCCGCGTTCGGCAGCTTCGCGGATTTCAAAGCCAAGATCAACGACGCGGGCGCCAAGCGCTTCGGCTCCGGCTGGGCCTGGCTCTTGTTCCGCGACGGAAAACTCGTCATCGAATCCACCGCGAACCAGGACAATCCCATCATGGACGGCGGCAAAGCCTTCTTTGGTGTGGACGTCTGGGAACATGCCTACTACTTGAAGTATCAAAACCGCCGCCCCGAATACCTCGAGGCCTGGTGGAACACCATCAACTGGGCGCAAGTAGAAGAAAATTTCGCCCACGCCAAGAAGTAGCTTCCATTCTCAATCGCATCTCACAAAACAGGGGCGGATCGTGCATCCGCCCCTGCAAATTCTTGCGCTGATTAGCCTTTGTAGCGGCGGTCTTCAGACCGCCATTTCTGCGCACCGGCTTCCTCAACTCCCTGGCAACAACCAATGCTCCATCGCCAGAATCGCAATCGCTGCCAGCGTGGTGATCAACGTCACGATTAATCCCACGCGCGCGAATTCCCAGAACGTAATCTTTACTTTCTTGCCCGCCTGCTGCAGCACAATCAAATTTGCGACCGAACTGAATGGCGTCGCATTCCCGGCCAGCGTGCTGGTGCTGGCCACCGCCAGCCAGATGTAATGCGTGTTCGGAAACGATGGCACCAGGGGACGGAACAAGAGCACCGCCGGCAGATTGCTCACCAGGTTCGAAAGAATTAGCATCACCCCGCTCACCGCAAATAATTGCGAAGTCATTCCGCCCTGCAGCCCCTTCTGGAAATACCCTATCAGGTGTTCCAGCGCGCCCGATGCCTCGAACCCCTTGATCACCACAAATAGCGACGCAAAAAACAGCAGCAGCTCCCAATCCAGTCGCTGATAAATGTTTTGCGCCTTCACTCGCCCGATGATCAGAATGAACGCGCCCACCGAAATGGCTACCAGCGGAAACGAGTACCCCAGAATCCACAGCACGATCACCAGCGCCGCCGCGATGCAGCATTTGATCAGCAGGCTCCGCTCCAGTTTCACGGGCAGCGATGGCGCGCGGTGTTCCAACGGGTGATGAAAAATCTCGCGGTGGAAGAAAAGTGCCAGCACCACCACGTTAATTACCATTCCCACCAGCGAAACGGGCGCCAGATGCGCCAGAAATCCCAGAAACGAAAAATGCGCCGAAACGCCGATCACCGCGTTCTGCGGATTGCCCGTCACGGACATCACCGATCCAATATTCGCGGACGTCGCTACCGCGATCACGTATGGAATCGGCGGCACTTCCAACCGTTGCGTCACCACCAGCACGATCGGCGTGAATATCAGGCAAATCGTATCGTTCACGAAAAATGCCGCCAGAATTCCCGTCGCGAACACCAGCAGCACTAGCAACTGAAATCGCGTCCGCGCCACCGCTGCCACATGCACCGCGATCCAATCGAAAAATCCCGAAATCTGAAAATGCGCCACCAGGATCATGATGCCCAGCAGAAAAATCAACGTGTCCCAGTTGATCGCTTGGTACGCCTCGGTCAGAGGCACCGCGCCCACCAGCACCATCGCCACCGCGCCGCAAAACGCCGCAGCTGTGCGGTCCAGATGGCTCCCGCGCCCGCTCTCCACCGCGATCAAAATGTAGGTGGCCAGAAAAATTGCCACGGGAATCCAGTGGCTTTGCGCGAGCGTGGCGGCAACGTGATTCATTTTTCGGATGCTCGAGCTGTGGGCTCGAAGATGGTGAGCTTAACGTGCCTTCGCCGCAGATGAATAGTGATTGTTTGCCCGAGTTATTCGGAGCCTAAAAATGCGAAGCGCAGCAGGAAAATTCCAGAAAGCACCCATATAAGCGGGCTGATGTCCCGGTATTTCCCCGCTCCAATCTTCAGGCACGTAAAAGAAAGCAAGCCCAGGCTCAGTCCCGTCGCGATGCTGAATGTCAGCGGCGTCGCCACCAGCGTCAAGAACGCGGGAAACGCCTCGCTGAAATCATCCCAGCGAACTTTCGCAATCGAGCCGCACATCAGCGCGCCCACCAGAATCAGCGCAGGAGCCGTCGCGTACGTGGGAATCGCGGCCACCAGCGGCGCGCAGAACATCGCCACGACAAAAAGTCCCGCGATCACCAGATTTCCCAACCCCGTCCGCGCCCCCGCCGCCACGCCCGCGGCACTCTCGATGTAACTCGTCACCGTGGACGTCCCGGTCAGCGCACCAACAATCGTTCCAAACGCATCCGCCAGCAAAGCGCGGCTCGCCCGCGGCAATTTCCCATCGCGCAGAAATCCGCCCTGCTCGCACACGCCCACCAAAGTGCCGACGTTATCGAACAAGTCCACGAAGAAAAATACGAAGATCAATTCGCCCAACCCCAGCCGCGCCGCCGACCGCAAATCCAGTTTCAAAAATGTCCCCGCCGGATGCGGCCAGGAAAATAATTGCGCGGGCCAGTGGTCAAGCCCCAGCGGAATCCCCGCCAGCGCAATCGCCACGATGCCCACCAAAATCGCGCTGCCAACCCGCCGGATCATCAGAATCGCAATCAGGATCACGCCAGCCGCCGCCAGCAGAACTTGCGGATCGGAAGTTTTTCCAAACGCCACAAACGTCGCCGGATTCGCCACAATAATCTTCGCGTTCCGCAATCCCACGAACGCGATGAACAACCCAATCCCCGCTGCCGTCCCATGCTTCAAACAATCCGGAATCCCGTTCACAATATGTTCGCGCACATTCGTCAGCGTCAGCAGCAGGAACAAAAGCCCGGACAAGAACACCACGCCCAATGCCGTCTGCCACGGCACTCCGCGCCCGATCACGATCGAGTACGTGAAGTACGCGTTCAACGACATTCCCGGTGCCAGCGCGATCGGATAATTTGCCCACAACCCCATCACCAGCGTCGCTAGCGCCGCCGAAATGCACGTCGCAAACAGCACGCCTTCCACCGGCATGCCGCCTTCCGCCAGAATTCGCGGGTTCACCACCACCACGTACGCCATCGTCATGAACGTCGTCAGCCCAGCCAGCAACTCACGGCGTACGGTAGTTTTATTTTCGGTGAGGTGGAACACCCGCTCGAGCAAAATCCCTCTCCCAGCCTAAAAGTGCGCAACTATAGGCCGCACGCGCGCCGCCGTCAACGCCATAAGATGTATGCAACGAATTCAGAACGCAGCGCGGCCCCCTCGCCGCATGAATTCACAACGCCACGTGTCTCTTGCGCGCCCGCGAATCAGCCTGTATGGTACGCCATGCCCGCGCCCGCAAATTCCAATGAAACGCGGAATCCCGCGCCCGCCTCACCTTCATCGCCGCAAGAAAATGCTGCAGCCGCCGCTTACGGCCTGCGCCGCGGCGCTCTCTCCCCGCTCGAAACTCTGGCGCAATCCGTCTCGACCATCGCTCCAACCACAACTCCCGCCGCCACCATCCCTCTGGTTTGCGCGCTCGCCGGAAACGGTACCTGGCTCGCCTATCTGCTCGCGACCATCGCCGTACTGCTCGTCGCGCTGTGTATCGCGCGCTTCGCAAAATATTCCGCCTCGCCCGGCTCGCTCTATACCTACGCGTCCATGATTCTGCCGCCGTGGCTCGGCGCCACCGCGGCCTGGAGCCTTCTTCTCGCGTACGTCGCGACCGGCTCCAGCGTCATCGGCGGCTTCTACCACTTCGCGAATCTTCTTCTGCGCGACGCCACCGGCCACGAAATTTCCGCCGTGCTCCTCGTCCTTGCCGGCGCGGGCGCGTGCGTCTGGATCGCCTGGCGCGACGTAAAAATCTCCGCGCGCATGATGCTGTGGATGGAAGCAGTCTCCGTAGCGGTGATAATCATCGTGATCGCGCTAGTGCTCGTGCGCCACGGCCTGCACCTCGATTGGGAACAAATGGAATTGCGTGGCATGACCGGCAGCGGCCTGCGCCTCGGCCTGGTACTCGCGCTCTTCAGCTTCGTCGGCTTCGAAAGCGCCACCACGCTGGGCGCCGAAGCGCGCAATCCTCTGAAAACAATTCCGCGCGCCGTGATTCAGTCCGCCATCATCGGCGGCGCGTTCTTCATGCTCTGCGCCTACACCGAAGTTCTCGGCTTCCGCACCGCCGGACAGGATTTAGGCAGCAGTCCCGCGCCGATGCACGTAATCGCAGCGGTAGGGGGCGTTCCGTTGTTTGGATTGCTGATTGATATCGGCGCGCTAGTCAGCATGTTCGCCGGAACGCTCGCGTGCATCACAGCCGCCGCGCGCGTCCTGCTGCTCATGGCGCACAACGGCCTCGCTCACGGCTCGCTGCGCACCACGCACACGCGCAATGAAACTCCCAGCTACGCAGTCGTCGTCACTGGAATCGCCGCGGCTCTACCCGTGATCGTGCTGGCGGCGCGCGGCGCAAGCGGCCTCGATGTTTACGGCTGGCTCGGCTCGCTCGCCACCTACGGTTTCATCGTGGCCTATGCTCTGGTATGCATCGCGTTGCCGCGCTATTTACGCAATCACGCCGCTTTCACGGGCGGCGCGCAAATTCTTTCCTGGCTCGCGGGCCTCGCCATGCTCCTCGCGCTCGTCGGCAACCTCTATCCCGTCCCCGAAGGCCCTTACGGCAAGCTCCCCTACATTTATCTCGTATATCTCGCCGCCGGACTGCTCTGGTTCGTCATCAACAGCCGCCGAAAAAACGCCGCCGGGAAAAATTCCTAGGGCCGCTCTTTCGCATCCGCCCGCACCACCGGCAGCGACACACTTCTGACCATCGTGCACAATAGCGCTGCTCCCCTGTGCAAATCTGCCATAGAAATAATTGATAACTGCCATAGATTAAAAATACTTCGCTCCCGCAAAAAAAAGGCGTACGGTGCGTCCATCTTTGGGGTGATGTAACGCATCTGGGCAACGTCTTTCATAAAACGCAAATATTCACCGTGCGAGTTTTCGCGCGGCATTCCCGTTTGGAACTCTGTCCGCTTCGATCGGAGGAACGAATGATTGAGAGAGTCCGGCTCTCGATTTTCTCGCTGACGTTGTGCATTTGCTTAGCTCTGGCGTTCGCGCCGCGCGCTCGCTCGCAGCAAACTCTGGGCGGTATCACCGGCACGGTCACGGATACATCGGGCGGCATCCTGGCAGACACGCTGGTGACTCTCGTCGGCGATCAAACCACGCTGACCCGAACCCAAAAAACGAACTCCAGCGGCTCCTTCGAATTTGTGAACTTACCGATCGGCACCTACACCCTCACCTTCTCTCACGATGGTTTCGAAACTCAAAGAATTCCCTCCATCCTCGTGCAAGCCGATCGCACCGTGAGCCTGAACCCTGCATTGAAAGTCGGCCAGGTGGGAACCACCATCACCGTCGAGGAAACTCCGCTTCTCAACGCCGTGGATACCACCAACGGCTACATCCTCGATAAAGCTCAGCTTGAAGCCATCCCGCTGCCGACAGGCAGTTTCACGGGTCTTGCCATCCTTTCTCCCGGTGTGAGCGCTGAACTTCCTGCCGGCACCGGCGCCAATGCCGGCCTCGGCAATCAACCCATCTGGGCCAACGGCCAGCGCGACACCAGCAACACTTTTTTGTTGAATGGCGTCGACGCCAAGAATTTGTTCAACGGTAAGAGCACCAGCCAGGTGGCCTCAGCGCGCATTGTGAACAACACGGGCGTCAGTGGCGCGGCTAGCGGCAACGGCGGCGTCGTACAGAGCACCGCGTCACCCTATCTCGCCGTGGGCCAATCCCTGCCCACTCCCGCCCCTGAAACCATCCAGGAAGTTCGCGTCAATACTTCCATGTACGACGCGCAACAGGGTTCCACCAGCGGTGCGCACATTGATATGAGCACCGCCTCCGGCACCAACGCCATCCACGGCACCGCCTACCTCCATCGTGGAACAGACTGGCTCAACGCCGCGCCCTTCTTTTTCAATCAGGATCCCAATCTTCCCAGCAATCTGAAGGTTCCCGAACTCCACCGCTACACTTTGGGCGGCGCCGGTGGCGCGCCCATCATCAAAAACAAACTTTTCATCTATCTCGGCTACCAGCACATTCACAGCTCCGATCAGGAGATCGGCATCGGCCGCGTCACTGTTCCTTTCGATTTCACGCCTACCGGCAATGCCGCGGATGGCGTTCCAGGATGCGGCGCGACTCGTGCCACAGCTACGCTCGCTCCTTGCCTCGCCGCGATCTCCAACAACAGTTTCTTCTCCAACCTGAACGGAACCGTTGGCACCGGTCCCAACCAGATTAGTCCGATTGCGTTGGGCGTCTTTCAGTACAAACTACCCAACGGCCAATACCTCGTGCCGTGGAATGATGGCATCGTCCCCACCATTAACTTTCCGGAAAACGCCCTCGTCCCCGGCACTGCGTATTTCCTGTCCGATCAAGCGGTCAGTAATCTCGACTGGATCGTCAACTCCAAGGACACCTTGGCCCTGAAGTATTACTACCAGCACGATCCCAGCATCGCTCCCTATGCCTATTCCAGTTTGCCTGGATTTACTCAGCACCTCGATGCCGGCAGTCAGGTCGCCTCCATCACCAACACCCAGATAATCACGCCCAACCTTAACGTCGCCGAAGTATTCGGCTTCATCCGAGAGAAAATCTACAGCACCATCGGGCAACCTTTCACTCCAACGCAATTCGCCAGCTTCGTCGAATCGTCTACCGGCGCGTCTCCGGCGCAATCCACCATCAACACATTCGGTTCGAATTTCTTCCCCGGCATCACCATCGTCAACATGCTGGGTTATGGATCCAACAACGACGGCTGCGCTCCCAGTGACACAAACTGCGTTCAGACGCCTGTCAACGAATCGCCGATGACCATTGGCCAGGGTGCGGCCTCTCAGGGCGCTAACACCGGAATTTTCCAGAATCGCTTCATGCCCTCGGTCGATGCCACCTGGAATCGTGGCAAGCACACGCTTTCTTTCGGCGGTACCTATTCCTACACCCAACTGAACACGCTTGATCAAAGACCTGGCACTGGCATGCTCGGTACGGCGGATCTTTCGCAATTTCTGCAAGGCTTCGTCACGCCCTACACCACCGATGGGTACGTCACTACCAACGTTTTGCAGGGCAACGCGAACCGTTATCTGCGCGCCAATGAATGGGGCTTTTACGTTCAGGATAAATTCCAGTTCCGGCCCAACTTGAGCTTCACCGTTGGATTGCGCTTCGACGACGATGGCGGCCTTTCTGAAAAGTACGGGCGTCTCTACAATTTTGATCCCGCGGACTACAATTACGACGCTACGACGGACACGTTGGTCTCCAACGGAATCATCGTCGCCGGCAACAACCCGCAGTTCGCCAGCAAAGGCGTCAGCCCTTCCACATTGACCGGCCGCCAATGGGGCCTGGCACCTCGCCTGGGTTTGGCCTGGAGTCCCAGCAGATTCAACAACAAACTCGTCGTGCGCGCTGGCTGGGGCATGTACTACGACCGCGGAGAATTGTTCACCTATCTGTCACCAGGTTTTGCGGCCGGCGTCGTCACCGGCGGACCATTCGGCGTCAACCAAGCGCCGCCCTTCGTCAGCGCGCAGGAGTGCACCGCAACCACTTTCTATCAAAATTACATTCCCACATGCGATCCCGGCACCTACGGCCTCACTAATCCTTGGGGTACGACGCTGGGACCTCCTCCAACTGGCAATCCTGCGTCCATCGATAACTACTTGCCGAATACCGGAGTGCCGGGAGTTGGCATTGGCGCTGGCATCCTCGAAGGGCAGCCGCTCTTCCCCTTCGGCGTTTACAATCGCAAGAATAAGCTGCCTTACACCATGAACCAGACCCTGGATATCCAATGGCAGCCGCGCAACGACATCGCCATTGATATCGGCTACGTCGGAAACTTCGGCCGTCACGAAGTGATCCCCGTTCCCTTCAACCAGGCCCAGATCGCCACGCCCACCAACCCCGCCCACAAGGGCACGCCTCTCCAGCAGAACTACACTTACGGTTACACCGTGCAACAGCCTGGTTGCTCCGCGGGCCCCACGGCCTGCGCGATCTTTCTTCCCGATGGTACCCAGATGCTGGACAATTACGAGGGAGGCAATGCGGACCTTCGTGTTCCATACATCGGATATTCGTCCGAAGCGCTTTCGTACAATGCTGCCGGCGTATCGGCGTACAACGCTCTGCAGGTCCATGTGGAAAAACGCATCAGTCACGGATTGCAGCTGGGCTTCTCCTACACTTATTCCCACGCTCTGGACGAACAAAGCGCCATGGGATTGTTCTACAACGGAAATAACCCGCTCGACTTGCGCTCCGGGTACGGCAACTCGGATTTTGACCGCACTCACGTCATCAATTTCACCTACCTCTATAAATTTCCGAACAGGTTCAGCGAATCTTCCTGGAAGGGCAAGATTGCGGACGGCTGGGCTGTTGAGGGCATCGGCGTTTTCCAGAGCGGCCAGCCCTACAGCATCATTGACTACACCGGCGCGGTCGGCAGCATCTTCTACGGCGTCAACGATGGCATCACCAACCCAATCGTGCCGCTCGCGCCAGGCTGCACCCCGAAGAGCGCGCTCACCGGCAAATCCGGCGCTTACGGTACTCCCGACAATCCTCAGTACGCGCTCAATTCCGACTGCTTCACGCTGCCGCTGCTCGCACCCGGCGACCTGAATGGCGCGATTCCGGCGGGCGACACTTTCGAAACCAACTTCACGACGGGGCAGCGCAACATCTTCCGGCAAACCTGGCAAAGGCGTACGGACCTCTCTATCGTGAAGAACACCAATATCACCGAGCGCGTCTCGTTGAAATACAGCTTCGATGTTTTCAACCTGACCAACACTGCCAGCTTCGATCTCCCGCTCGATGACGTTTCGCAAAATCAGTATTACAACAACGCTCCCATCGAAGGGACGCCTGCGCTGCCGAACAGCTGCCCGGCTGCCACGAACGGCAGTTTCTACAATTGCCCTTTCGGCCTCGGCGTCGTGAACAAAACCATCGGCAGCCCCCGCCAGATTCAGATGTCTCTCAGTCTTCAGTTTTAGCCCAGCCCACGTGAGCAGGAACGGCGGCCATCCCGGCTGCTGTTCCTGCTCTCTTCCGTGCACATCTACCGCAGCGCTCGAAATTCCGTCGGCACCCGTGCAATGGATGCGGTTAAAATGCAGTCCATGCCCGCACTCCCCGCGCGCGGTCCCGTGCAACAACTCGCCGATCAGATCGCCCGCGGAGAAATCACGCCTCTCGCCGCAGCCGAAGAAGCCCTCGCCCGCACCAACAGCAACGCCAGCCGCAACGTCTATATCGCGCTCGATCCAGAACGCATCCGCCAGGAAGCCGCCACGTTGCCCCAACGATTCGCGCAGAACCCCAAACCGCCTCTCTACGGCGTCCCCGTTTCGATCAAAGACTGCTTCGACGTAGCCGGCTTCCCCACCACTCTCGGTTCGCGCTTTTACGCCGAACGCAACGCCGCAGCCCGCGAGGATTCCGCCGTGGCCGCTCGCCTCCGCGAGCAAGGCGCCATCATCATCGGCAAGACGCACATGCACCCCCTGGCCTACGGCATCACCGGAGAAAATCCAGATTATGGCGACTGTGTACAGCCAAAACACGCGCAACGCCTCACCGGCGGCTCCTCCAGCGGCGCCGCAGCCAGCGTGCAGGAACAATCAGCGCTGGCAGCGATCGGAACAGACACAGGCGGCTCAGTGCGCGTACCGGCAGCGCTCTGCGGTCTAGCGGGGTATCGCGCGTCGCTCGAGCTGGCCCATCAGCAAAAATTGTGGCGCGGCGGCGTGCACCTCGCCCCCACATTCGACACGCTCGGCTGGCTCTTCCAGGATCTGCGCGACGCCCCGCTGCTCGCCGAAGCGCTGTTCGACGTGCACTCACCGGAAGACCCCGCAACGCGCCCACGCATCGGCTGCGTCAGCGACGATTTTCTCCACGATTGCGACCCGCAAGCGCTAGCCGGCTTCCAGGAGTGGAAGAAAAATCTCACCGCCAGCGGCGCCACCATCATTCCCGCGGACACGCGTTACTGGGACGAAGCTCTGGAAATCTACGCCGCGATCAGCGCGCACGAAGCCGCCGCCATTCACAGCCCAAAAACCGCGGGAGATTTTTCGCACTTTCCCCCGCCGATCGCCCAACGCCTGACCTGGGGCGCATCCCTATCAGCCGATGAAATCGCCCTCTTCCGCGCCCGCCACGCCCGTTTCCGCGAGCGCGCCGAATCGCAACTCCGCCAATTCCATTTCTTCCTGGCCCCTTGCGCCGCGCTCCACGAACTAACCGCCGGCGCCGACCACACAGAATCGCGTCGCGCCATCCTGCGTTACACCACGCCCATCAGCCTCGCAGGCGCCCCAGTAGTCACGCTCCCCACCCCCACCGGCGCCGGCGTGCAATTGATCGCTCCGCGCAATGCAGACGCGCGCCTGCTCGCATACGCAAAATCAGTAAGAACGCGCCTCGCGTAGCGCATCGCCGTCTGCGAGCGCGTCTATGTGAGGGCTACTGTTTTTCGTCAGGGCACGGCTTTAGCCGCTGAGGGAATGAATTGTGAGAACTCGGGAATGTTCGGGGATCACGGCTTACGAGTCAGTGTATGAACTCGGGAATCTTTGTGGGTCGTGGCTTTAGCCACGACATAAACCGCGCCGAATCCAAGCGGCTTTAGCCGCTGAAGTTCCGCCTTTGTGGTTCTCACACAAACTCTTCAGCCCCGCTCCACAACGTGCGGAAAAGCCTCAAAACTGTCATCCCGCAGGCGCCTTCTGCCGGAGGGATCTGCTTCTCCCTTAACAAATCCGCGCGAAAACCAGCCGCCTCCCCCCGCTATTCCTCTCCAATATCCTCATTCCAAACCGCCGGATGCGCCCGAATATACTCCCCCAGCAACTCCACGCATTCCGCCGAATCCAGATCAATCACGCTGATCCCCAGCGACCGCAGCCACTCCATCCCTCCCTGAAAATTCCGGCTCTCCCCCACCACCACCGTGCCAAACCCAAACTGCCGCACCAACCCGCTGCAATACCAGCAAGGCGCCAGCGTCGTCACCATAATAAGGTTGCGATAACTCCGCTGCCGCCCCGCCTTGCGGAACGCGTCCGTCTCCCCGTGCGCCGAAGGATCCCCCTGCTGCACCCGCCGGTTGTGCCCCGCGCCCACCAGCTTTCCCGTAGCATCGAAAATAGCCGCCCCAATCGGGATGCCGCCCTCGGCCAGCCCCACCCGCGCCTCCTGCAGCGCCACCGCCAGCATCCCCGCGTAATCGAGTGATGGAGTCATAGACACCTTATACCCGCCGCAGCCCCGCCCTGAAAAGCGCGAATTACCAAACATGCCGCGTCTTCCGCCCGTCACCAGTCACGAATCACTCGCCACTCATCACCAATCCTTAGAAGTCATCTCATAAATGGCCTTCGTCAGGGCACGGCTTCAGCCGTGCCAAGAAGTCCCGGAAGCCCAGGGGCTTTAGCCCCTGAGGGTCGCGGCCCTAGCGGCCGCCGCATTTATGAGACAGGTTCGAATCACGAGTCACGAGTCACGAATCACAGCCGTTGACATGCTCCCCACATGCAACTATCCTGATCGCATGTCCATCATGGTTCAGATCCGCAATGTGCCTTCCGATCTGCATCGCGAACTCAAGTCCCGCGCCGCCCTCGAAGGCATGTCCCTCTCGGATTACCTCCTGCGCGAGCTGCGCCACGCGCTCGACCGCCCCACTCTCGATGAAATGCGCAAACGCCTCGCGCGCCGCCAGCCTGTGCAGCCGCGTCCCGCGCCCGCAGCCGCAGTGCGCGCCGTAAGGAATAGCCGCTGATCGTTGTGGACGCTTCCGCGATTCTGGAGGTTCTGCTCCAGACGCCTGCCGCTCGCCGTGTCAGCCGCGTCCTATTTGCCCCCAGCCAGACGCTGCATGCTCCGCATCTGCTGGACCTGGAAATCGCTCAGGTTTTGCGCCGCTACGTGCGTTCAGCCGGCATCTCCGCTGAACGCGCCGCCGAAGCTCTCGCCGATTTCCTCGATCTTCCGCTCACTCGCTATCCCCATTTCGTTCTGCTCCCGCGCGTCTGGCAAATGCGTCACAATCTCACCGCGTATGACGCCGCCTACCTCGCTCTCGCCGAAGCCCTCGATGCTCCGCTGCTCACCCGCGACCGCGCCCTCGCCAGAACGCACAGCCGCGCGCGCGTCGAGCTGCTATGAGTGCACAGCTCCCGCAGCGAATCGCCGTGCGTCTTCCACTCGTCACCCATCACTGAGCCCCGGGAACTGCTCACGGTCGTAAGGATGAAGAAGGAAATCAAACGCAAGTCCTGACAGCGACGCACTAACCTGTGCCGTAATCTTCAAAAACCGAAGGGTCGGCACCCGCCAGCTAATAACAATTGTTGATTGTCGGAAACTAAATGAACGACTTGTTCAAAGCGTTGATGTGATAACCTTCCGACGAGGAGGCACAAAGATGGCCGACTTTAAACCAGGCGACACGGTTGCACTTAAATCGGGCGGTCCAACAATGACCATCGCCAGACTTGAAGATGTCAACGGTTCGATGAATGCGGTTTGTGGTTGGTTCAACGGCAAGAAAAGGGAGATTGGAACATTCCCTTTGGTGATGTTGCGACACGCAAGCCCAGAATCGGACAGCGCCGTTTTCAGTTCGAAAGACGACGAGTAACACCAACATGGGAATCTCCGCCCAAATCAAGGGACTGTTTTACATGGGCGTGATCGCAGTCTTGTTCGGATACTGGCAAAAGAATGCTGTAGCAGCGATCTTCATATTCGGTCTTTTGTTGTTTGTCGAGAAGCTGGCTCGCGCAATTCTACATTCCAAGCAAAGCATTCGAGAGCCAGAGCCGGAACAATGCCAGCCGGAGGAAGACCACGGCCAATTCATCATTGCCTCTCATAGCACGCCACATCCGAAGTGGTTAGAAAAGAAGGAGCGAGAGGACTCGAAGCCGCTGAGAAGTGCGAACGTGCAACCGTGGACTGCCGAGGAACTTCGTACCGCGCGTTTGACGGGCGTTAAGCCTGAGAGATTCCAAGAAAAGGATTAGGTGAGTGGAGGTTTTATGGCACAGAGCAAGCCATGGCACGCGACAGATGACACGGTACATCACAGCAACACGAGTTGCATAGCCGGTCAGAAGATCGACCCCATGAGACGGCTAGATGGCCAAGGCAACAAGCCTCCGTGCCCTGAGTGTGGAAAGTTAAACGCCTCCAAGAAGTAAAAGATGCCGGTACCGAACAAGTCATATTGCTTCGTATCTTACTCAACGCGTGAGGTTCACGTGCCTGTCCTCATTGATTGCCTACGTATGGTGCTCCACCCGCATTACGAGATGGCTCTAACGCCCTCGGCGCTTGAGAGCGGAGCCAGTCAGCGGGAACAGATTATCGAGCTTATTGAGAAGTGCTCATTTGCAGTCGTAATACTCGACGGCCTTAGGCCGAACGTTGTTTTCGAGCTAGGCTTAACTCAGGCCAAGAACAAGCCGCTACGCTCTTGTCGACATACTCGGTCTTTATTCGAGCCCAACGGCTGAGCTGAAAATTAATGCACCACCTGTCAATCTCGATACTCAGTTGTCGAATGCGAAGGACATAAATTACGCGCCATGGAACCGCTTTGACGTGAAAGGAACTATCAAGCTAGTGTGGTCAGAATACCTCAAGAAAAAAGATGATATTCATGGCTACGTTGACATCGCCGAGCCGACAATATGCCAGTGACACCAGACAAAGTTTTTATTTACGGTCGGTTCAAGCATCCGGGTGAAGTCCCGCTTCTGCCGTTTCCCTTCGCCCCGACGGCCCCGATAGGCTCACCTATAATCTCAGCATTCAATACCGCCCCGGATGTCGCGGTGGAGATTCTCCGAGAGTTTTCGGCTACTGAGTTGGTAGGAAAAGTGTACGTCCTAGGTAGAGGCTCCGCCTGGTCACCAGTGTCGCAGCCGGGCATACGCGCATACAGTTGGTACCAAGACTTTCCGCGCCTCGGACTCATACTCGACACCGAAGGTTCGAATCCATGGAAGGTCCTGTATTTTCGGCAAGAGAGCGATGACAGCGGACCCTACGTTGCAGTGGGATTGAAGTTGGAACCGCCAAACGCTACGAGCACGTGGACCGCTATGCGCTAAGTCTGAAGAATAAAAAGAGGTCCGAGTCGGCAGGCATCCGACCCGAGCCCCGTGCATCCACCGCAGCCGGGTGACGGTGAAACTCTTATGACGGCGTTTGGAACTCTCGGGCGAACAGCCTCAATCTTCCTTATTCTCCGATCCGACGCGAGACTGCGCGCGAGAGAATTCGTTGATGTCCTGATACCGAAAGATCTTGCTTTGCGCGTTCAGTGCTGGCACGAACAGCTCAACAAACTTCTCTTTCACCGAAGTGTTTGGGTCGGCCAAGTGAAGCTGCCTTAGATATTTCTTTCTCGCTACACGTAGCCGCACTACTTCAGAGAATAGCGCTCTCGCGAGCAGGTCTGCTTCCGGCAACGAGTAACCAATGATCACCAGCGTCTTGCATTGCTCCAGACGTAGCCGTGCTTTGCGCCAAAGTTGCCTGTACGGATTTATGTCAATTCGCTTATTTAAACCGGGCGGCAAGATAGAAACCTCCTCATAGACGGTCTTGTGGTTCCTTGTGCGAACCACGAATGGACGGTCCTTCAATCTAACCTGACCGTTCTTGTAAACCGTCCAATTCACGCTTCCATGAAGCTTAAGTAGCTGAACCTTCGCGCGTGTGCTGGCGTTGATGTCCCGGTCCTTAAACCACCTCCGGCACCATTCATTCGTGATTCCGTGAACGCCGGTTCCGTAGCCGCCGCGCGGAGTCCAAAGAGACTCACCGCCGAATGAATGCTCGATAAGTACGTCGTAGTTAAAGGTGACAATCGTGTCGTGCTCCTCAAGCTTGCTTAGGATTCGCGAGTGTGCCCTACTTTTGAGCGGTTCCAAGCGCCCTTCTTTTGATTTGCACGTGGTATGGACGATGATTCGTCTAATCAACTCTTCAAGCTCGTCTTGGTATCTGTGCCACTCCTTGGGTCGGTTTGCCGACCTTGTAATGTTGCCGATTCGAGCGCGCGTTTCTATGTCTCTGTAGTACGTCTCTAGGCCGACACCTGGAAATCTGCCATACAAATTGCGTACATCATTTAGCACAGAACGCGCGAGCCTGAGCGTGCCATGTCCGTTTATCTGCCCAGCGATCTCGAAGAAATCAGCATCTAGCGGAGGAGGAACGGTATTCTTTTGGAGAGCTCCTCTAGTTGCTCCTGCACCCAAAAGCACGACGACGGGATGTAGTAGGTGCATCGCTTTCCTTTGAATGAGCCACTTCTTAGGGTTCACATGCCACTTTTTCGCAATCTTTTATCTCGTTGTGAGTTTCGCAGTAATGCCAGGGTCCTAGTTGCAGGTGTGACATGCAGAAATCAGTCTCATACCGGTGCCCCAACAGGTCGAGGTATTGCAATCGTGTGAACAATACGATTTCATCGTCGCGGGACATCTCTGGCAGCGCTTTAGTGGGTGGGGTTACCGACGTGAAAAACTCTTCCTCCACCGGCGGGATGATGCTCTTCGCCTCAGTCAATCTTCCTGAGTGGACTCGTTGGAGGGCTTTGGGTCCTATTTCTACGAGGCTGTAGCGCTGCAACGCAATGGCGGGAGACTTACCAAAATTTTTGTAGTGGGCGCTGACAAGAATTTGAGATAGGTCTGAGCCTGGGCTCTGAAAGTGCTCTGCTGTCGGAATCCCAGTGACCCACACATAGGGTTGTTGATCCCGCCTGAAGCTATCTTTTGACAATTCCATTTGCTGTCGGGTCTGATCTTGCGCCTTACGGGCATCCAATGCGGCTTGCTCAGCTTGCTTTCGGAAAAGCTCGGTCTGACGTTGTGATTCCTTCAACTGGCGATAGAAAACAATAAAGGTGATGAATAAGGTAAAGAGAGTTACCGCGGCTATCACCAGCGACCAGCGCTCGAATAGCTTAGTTAGTTCGCTCTCTTCGAGAATCCGTATGGAAATCTCTTTCGGGGATTCTCGTTTCGGTTCGGTGTCGCTGTGGACCGCAGGGAGAGTCGCCGGTGGTGAGACAGCAGGCGCTGACGCCGGCGTTGGTGTTTCACCTGGCAGAACGGGAGGTGCGGACTCTGGCTGTTCCTTCTTTTCGTCGTCTAACATGGCGGCTGGTGATGCCGAAAGCTATACCAACCGCACAGTAAATACAAGACGATGACGTTTATCTTTTGCCACCGGTTAGGAACCGCCCATCAATTCTTCGCATCAGCTCGACGGGCGGGTGGCCCGCCCATCACCCACCCGCCTATGAGTGAGCGGCGGCGGCGGTCGCCAGCTGCTGCTGCAGCGCTAGCTGATCCCAGTTGTCCCAGCCTCGGATGATCTTGCCGCTCTCGATCTGCGCAATCGTGATTCCCGTGATCTTTACTCTCTTATTCGTCGCCGGAAATCCCAGCTGGTCGCCCGTGTGCGTCATTTCGGCGGACCAACGGACTACGACTTTGTCGTCTGCTCCAATGCTGTCTTCGATAGTCACAGTGATATCTGGAAACGCGCCACGAATCCGTTGATAGAATGCCTCGAATTCCCCAGGTCCGCGAATCACTACCCCGGGTTGGTCTTGACCCACAGCCACCGAGTTTTCGCCCAGCAAATCATAGATCGTTCCCACGCGCCCTTCATTCCAAACTTCTTTGAACCAACGCCGCATCAGAACAACATTCTCTTCAACAGACATGACACACCTTCCTTTGACGAAACCAAGGACAACTCGAACCCCTGCAGCCATGGTATAGCATGAAGTTACGTTACGAGCCAGCCAGCGCTAGCCCCCAATTCGAAAAGTGGCGCACCCTCCCACGCCACCTCGAAGCCCGCATTTGAATTTCCGGGTGGCGCGTGGCCGACCCTTCCACGACACCTCGACACACGCATCTGATTTTCCGGGTGCCTGCCCGCCGAAGGAGTGCCTGCCCGCCGCAGGAGGGCCTGCCTGCCGCAGGCAGGCCTGCCCGCCGTGGCCGGTAAAAAGACGGCGCGAAGCGCCATACCTTTCGCGGCGCCTTTGCCGCGTGTTTTCGAGTTGCTCGCGCCCCGATCGGCACGATCCGGCCCCGCGAAGCCCTGCCCGCGGCAGCGTCGAAGGGCGGCGCGGCATAACATAGTCCACCGCGGCGGGGCCGATCCTTCGCGTCCTTGTTTCACGCCAAGGGTCGGGGTTTAAACGCAGCATCGCGACAACCGTCCCGTCGCACTCCTACCTCACGTGCGAGTCCGACGCTGCAGAACGTCTCCGCCTGCGCTACCCTTCGATCCCGCACCGCGGGATCTCAGTATCAATCGCGCTGCAACGCGATTCAAAAAACCTCGACCGAACCTGTCCTCGCGCGACTGACATCGCGCCAACCCACCAGCGCCGGAGGCGCGGCATAAGCTAGCCCAGCGCGGAAGCGGTGGGAAAAAAAGACGGCGCGAAGCGCCATACCTTTCGCGGTGCCTTTGCCGCGTGTTTTCGAGTTGCTCGCGCCCCGCTCGGCACGATCCGGCCCCGCGAAGCCCTGCCCCCGGCAGCGTCGAACGGTGGCGCGGCGTAACTTAGTCCGGCGCGGCTGATAAAAAGCCGGCGCGAAGCGCCCGCCACACGCCTTGTGGGTCGGAGCTTCAGCTCCGACATAAACTCGACGCCGCGGAGCGGCCTACCTATCGCGGGTGCCTTTCCCGCGTGTTTTCGAGTTGCTCGCCCCCCGCTCGGCACGATCCGGCCCCGTGAGCCCCCACCCCGCGGTTTGCACTTGAATTACCGTAACGACTGTGTTATCATCAGTCGTGCGCTAATTTCATCACCACAAGGGGGCTACATGGTCCACGCTGCTCGCGCTTCAACCGCCAGCGCCCCAGCCCCACTCCCCACCCGCCAATCACGACTCACCAATCACGCATTTCTAATCGCTAGTCACCCAAATATTAAAAATCGACGCAAATGATTGAAAACAAACAACAGCGACCCATTCTAATCGCTAGTTTTTCCGCCGTTTTCGCGCCTGCCCGCCGTGGCGGGGCCCCGCCGCGCCTCATCCATAACTGCCCCACCCCATTTCTATTCAATACAAATAAAACGAACAGAATCATCATCCCGCCGAGCGCCCCGCTGAAAACAAAGGACAAACGATTTTCTATTCAATACAAATTTGCCTTTGGTGGCACAGGCCTGCCCGCCGTGGCGGGCAATCCTGCCTGCCTGCCGCGGCAGGCCTGTGCTCTTCGGTTTTGCATCGTGCCGTTGCGACATGATAATGATGTCTTTCAGAGCGTCATGCTTGCTCGGAGTCTGATGAAACGTTTGAGCTTATTTCTGTCTGTCGTGGCTCTCTGCGTCGCGCTTGCGCCCGGCAACGTCAGCGCCCAGAACCCTGTCTGGCAACCGTCACCAGGACATACCCAAATTCCGATATGGCCGGGAATGGCGCCCGATGCGTCGGCGGTGATTCCCGAGGGCCCGGAGACGTTGGCAACCGATTCGAAGGATTTGATCGCTGGCAAGCCGGTGCAGTCCGTGAGCAATGTTTCGCGGCCGACGATGACGGTCTATGCGCCAAAGGGCAAAAATGCGGCCGCGGCGGTGGTGGTGTTTCCTGGCGGGGGCTATCAGATTCTGGCCATGGATCTGGAAGGCACGGAAGTCTGCGACTGGCTGACGTCGCGAGGGATTACGTGCGTGCTGCTGAAGTATCGAGTGCCGGATTCGGGTCCGGCCTGGCATGATGATTGCCAGTGCAACATTCATCCGAAAGCACCCACGGCGCTGGAGGATGCACAAAGGACGGTAGGGCTCGTGCGCTTCCACGCCGCGGAGTGGCACATCGATCCGCACAAGATCGGCGTGCTCGGATTTTCTGCGGGCGGACACCTGGTGGCCAATATCAGCACGCACTTCGCGCACCGTGCCTACGCGCCCGTGGATGCGGCCGACAAAGTGAGCTGCCGTCCGGATTTTGCCGTGGCGATTTATCCTGGGCACATGCTGGAAAACACGACGAAAGAATTTGAATTGAATCCGGGAATTCCTGTTACCGGCAAGACGCCGCCTACGTTTTTGCTGCAAGCCGAGAATGACAACGTGGACGGCGTAAAGCAATCGTTGGTTTATTACATCGCCCTGAAAAAAGCCGGCGTCCCCGTCGAGATGCACTTATACGCGCAAGGCGGCCATGCGTTCGGCCTGCGGCGCACAGAACTTCCAATCACAGCATGGCCCGAGTTGGTGGAAACGTGGCTAGCCACGATCGGAATAATCCCAAAATGATTGGGGGGAAAAAGAAGCTCTTGATTGCGGCGGCCTCGTTTGAACCGGAACGTGTTCGGCGGACAGCACAGATCCCCTGGACACTACTTATGGCCGTCTTTGTTGATTTGGGCAGCCGCGCGCAGGATCAGCCAGCGCTGTTTGCCGTCCATGCGGGCAAATTGCTTGGCGAAGAGGCGCAGCTGGCGTGTCGTTTTCTTGTCGAGGCCCCAAATCGTGGCAGCCTGCTCTTTGGGAACGCGCAGTTTCTTGACGGGAGTTTCATCGTCGGTGAAAAGCTGGTGCAACGGGACGTCCAGAGCGCGCGCCAGTTTCTCCAGCGTCTCAATCGAAGGGACCGTGCGGCCATTTTCCAGGCGCGAGAGGTAACAGCGAAACAAGCCGGTGCGTTCCTGAATATCGCCTTGCGAGAGGTTTTGGGCTTCGCGGAGCCGCCTCAGCCTTTCGCTGATCACCATGGGCAGAGCTTACAATATCTTGCCGTAGCGACTCAATTATTGTTGAAGTAGGTCCGATCTGAAAGCGCAAGCCTCCCAGCCGCCCTCTCGGTCCGGCCTGTTTCGCATTGGCACATTTTGTAAGCCTGATTCGCCGTTTCCACAGAAATGCGTGTTCTGGAAAATCTGCGAAAAGTGACTCGTATTGCACAGTTTTCGACAGGCCCCTGCGTCATTATTCGCAAGTTAAGCTATCCCGCCATCCGCGCAACCCGCAGCAACCAAGTCCCACCGGGCAATCGAAGGATGATCAGGAAAGGTAAAGAAAAATGCGTACGCTCCGCTCGATACAGTATCTTTTACTCGCACTGGTAATTTTGGCGGTTCCCGCGACGTCTCGCGCGCAGTTCAGCGCGTCTATTACGATCGCGCCGCCAGCACTGGTCGTTTATTCGCAACCGATCTGCCCGCAAGAAGGCTATCTGTGGACGCCGGGTTACTGGGCCTACAGCGACGAAGGTTACTTCTGGGTGCCGGGCACATGGGTTGAGCCACCCAGCGAAGGCTTGCTGTGGACTCCGGGATATTGGGGATGGAACAACAACGCGTATGCCTGGAACGGCGGGTATTGGGGCAATGAAGTTGGGTTCTACGGCGGCGTGAATTATGGATACGGCTACGGCGGCTCGGGATATCAGGGCGGCTACTGGCGCAACAATCAGTTCAGCTACAACCGCTCGGTGAACAATTTTGGCGGCAGGAATTTCAGCAACACTTATAGCAAGAGGGTGACTTACAGTACGTCAAGCCACGTCAGCTACAACGGCGGACGGGGCGGCATCAGCGCACGGCCCACCGCGGCGCAAGAAACATTCGCTCGCGCGTCGCACACTCCGGCGACTGCAGCGCAAACAAGCCACCAACAGACAGCGGGTGGAAATCATGAAATGCTGGCGTCGGTGAATCACGGGCGTCCGGCGGTTGCGGCGACAGCCAAGCCGGGTGAATTTTCTGGCAAGGGCGTAGTGGCGGCGCGCGGGGCGACGGCAGCGAACAGATCCGCCGAAACCAAGGCGACCGAGAACAAGGCCGAAGCAAATAAGACTGAAGCGAATAAGGCGGCTGCGACAAAGGCGACTGAGAACAAGGCCGCTGAAAATAAAGCTGCTGAGAACCGAACGGCTGAGAGCAAAGCGACTGCAAATAAGACCGAAGCCAATAGGGCAGCCGCGAGTAAGGCGACTGAAAACAAAGCCGCTGAGAATCGCACGGCTGAGAACAACGCGACTGCGAACAAGGCCGAAGCGAATAAGGCCGCTGAGTCGAGGGCGACTGAGAATAGAGCCGCAGCGAGCAAGGCCAGTGAAAACAAGGCCGAAGCGAATAAGGCAGCCGAAAACAAGGCCACTGAGAACAAAGCTGCCGAGAACAAAGCGACAGAAAACAAGGCATCCGCGAATCGCGCAGCGGCGAACAAAACGAAAGAGAACAATGCTGCAGCGAGTCGTGCAAACGAAAACAAGGCGGCGGAGAACAAGCCAGCTGCGAAACCGGCAAAGACCGAACATACTGCGGCGCCGACTGCTACTCACACCGCGGCGCGTCCTGCTCAACCAGCTGCAAAATCAGAGACGTCTCGCCCGGAGGTTAAGCCTGTAGCCGAGAAGCCATCTCCGGCTGCAAAACCAGAACGTCAGCCTGCACCTGCGCACACAGAAAGTGCGCCCAAAGCTGCAGCCCCACGACACGAGGCCGCTCCGCAACAGCATCAAGCGGCGCCACAACAACATCAAGCTGCGCCGAAGGCCGAAGCAGCGCGGCCTAGCGAAGAGAAACCTAAATAATCCGACGTCCGCGAAGACGCAGAGGTCTCGCGGGACCAATTCCATCATCGCCATGAGCGGTTCGTGCCACAACACGAGCCGCTCATTTTTTCGTCTGTTCGAATCCGCTTTACCAGAGCCAGCGAGCGACCTCCGCCGGTAGTGACACGGCGTCCTGCGCGAATTCTCGGCATGGCGCGCACGATCCTGTGGCGCAACGGCCGTAAAGGCGGAGATGCAACCGCTACCTTGTGGAGTGGTACCGTATGTGTTACCATACAGCACGGTCGAAATGCGCGAATACTTGGATGCGGACGGGCGCAGTCCATATGCCGCTTGGTTCGAGCGACTGAACAGAGAGACGGCGGTGAAAGTGGCGGCCGCTCTGGCGCGCATGCAACAAGGCAATTGGTCCAATGCCAAGGGCGTGGGAGCAGGAGTTTACGAATACCGCGTGGATTTTGGACCTGGCTACAGGATTTATTTCGGCAAAGACGGCGACCGAATGGTGATTCTCGTTGGGGGCGGAGCGAAAAAGCGCCAGCAACAGGACATTCAGACGGCGCTGGCCCGATGGCAAGACTACAAACAGCGAAAAGGGACGGGAGGGTGACTGCTATGCCTTTGACACGAGACTTCAAAGAAACGATCCGAGCGCGCGCAAAACGTGATCCTGGTTTTCGCAAGGCGTTGCTGCGGGAAGGCATCGAAAACTTTCTTTCCGGTGACGTGGATACCGGCAAGATCATCCTGCGCGATTTCATCAATGCGACTGTGGGCTTTACGGAACTGAGCAACGTCACCCATCGGTCGGCGAAGAGTTTGATGCGGATGCTCAGCCCCAAGGGCAATCCTCAGGCGCGCAACTTGTTTGAAATCGTGGCGTATTTGCAGGATGCCGAAGGAGTGCGCTTCGAGGTGCGGTCGGCGCGCGCGACATTGCGCGCTACGAAGCGGACGCGAACTAGAAGAATCAAGCGGACCGGGTCAGTCGCGTTGCACCGCTAGAGCCTGGTGTCGGACGCATCTGGCGCGGGCTGCGGATCGCTACTGCGCGAATACAAGGCAGAGGTGGCGATGCCGATGAAAACTGCGGCCAAGAACAGGTATGGGAGGTAACGCCACGGCGCGTCCGGAATCGGGAAGACGCTCAGTGCGAGGACTGCGGCGAGAATCAGCAGCGCGGCGGCGCTGACGGCAACGTCCAGGCGGTGAAGGATTTTGCGGCGGAGCAGGAAGAAGGGCATCGCGAGGCAGACGAGGAAATATGAGCCGATGAATCCGAAGGAGGCTAGCTGAGTCAGATAGTTGATGCAATCGGGCAGCAGAACTTTCGCAAGCAGCAGCGCGACGGGGCAGGTGATGGCGATGACCGCGATCAGCGCGATGGCGCGGTGGGGCGTCTTCTTCACGGGATGCGCTGAGCCGAAGCTGGGCGCGAAGAGGCGATTTTGCGCCAAGTAATAAAGGATGCGCGCGCCGGCGTTGAGCGAACCCAGTGTGCAGGCAAAATAGCTGAGCGCGATGCCGATGGAGCTGACGTAACCGAAGTTCGCGAGATTGATGGAGCGCGCGATGGAGTCAAAGGGCGCATTGAGCTGGTCAAGCGCGAGGCCATTTTTTCGCGCGAGCGCCGTGAGGCAATAAATCATCACAAGATAAAGGATGCCGACGGGAATCAGGCAGCTGACGATCACGCGGGGAATCGTGCGGCGCGCGTGCGAGGCTTCTTCGCCCAAAGTGGTGACGCTTTCGAATCCGGCAAGCGTCATGAAGCCGAAAACCATGGCGAATTGAAAGCCGGATAATTTTGCGCCTTCCAGATGGAGTTGCGGCCGGTCGAGCCATGCGGAATTGTGGCGCATGGCCAGAGTGACGATGACGATGATGACGGCGAGCGAACTGAGCTCAATCGCCAGCATCACTTCGGTGGAAAGTTTGATGTCGCGGTGCGCGATGATCCACGCAACGATCACCACGATCGCGGTGATACCGGCAGCGCGCAGGAAAGATTCGGGCGCGCCAGTAACCTGACGGTAGAAAAGGTCGGCGTAGTACGCGGAAGATGGCGCGGTGCCAGCCGCGCCGAAGGCCATTGCGGCGACGTAAACCCATCCAGTGATTACGCAGGCCCCACGGCCCAGGCCCGCCCCGGCAAAATCGGCCAGCGAACCGGCGGAAGCGCACTGCGCGGAGAAACGATGCACGCTGTACATAATCAGCGAGAAGGCGACGAGCGTGAGAAGGAAGATGAGCCAGGTGGCGTTGCCGCCCTTGGCGATCAGGAGCGGTAGAACGATGCCGCAGGTGCCGGTGGGCGCCATCACGCCGAGTGTGAGCGCCGTATCCTCGATGAAAGATAAATAATTGTGGCGCAGACTGGTCCGCGCGCGCGGCGAAACATCTTTGGGTGAGGATTGCGGCGAGAGACTCACACGAGCAACAGTAGCAGCAGGAGTTTTTTGGCGCAAATTCGCGGCGCGCGCTGAGAAACTTCCGCATGATTCGCGGGATGTATTGCATATAATGGCGGCCGTGCTTTCTGCGTTTTATTGCTTGACCGGCGCTTGCAGGCGCGCGAATTTTCAACTTTGTCCGCTTGGGAGAGTCCATGGACCGGCGCGATTTTATGAAGGCGGCAACCACGCTGCTTGCCACTGCAGCGCTGCAGCGAACTGATTTCGCGCAAGCTTCGGACGTGGAGAGTCCGGGACGTCTGCTGCTGCCCATCAATCGCGGCTGGCGCTACAGCCCATCGTTCGTGGAAGGCGGGCACGAGCTGAATTTTGACGACTCGAAATTCGCACGTGTGGTGGTTCCGCATACGAACGTTGCGCTGCCGTGGCACGGATTTGACGACAAGAGCTACGAATTCGTCTCACTGTATCGGCGGCGATTCAAGGTGCCGCCCGAGGCGCGCGGGCAGCGCGTATTCGTGGACTTCGAAGGAGTGATGACCGCATCCACGGTGTGGATCAACGGTCAGCGGCTGGGCGAGTACAAGGGCGGTTACACGCCGTTTTCTTTCGAACTGACGCCGCATCTGAATTTTGATGGGGACAATCTTCTCGCGGTGGACGTGGATTCTTCCGAGCGGCCGGATATTCCGCCGTTCGGCAACCGCATTGACTACCTCACTTTCGGCGGAATCTATCGCGAAGTTTCGCTGCGGATTGTGCCGGCCATCTACATCGAGAATATTTTCGCGCAACCCAAGAACGTCTTGAGTCAGCATCCATCGCTCGATGTGCAGTGCTTCGTCCAGAGGCTCGAGCCTTTGCAGCACGCTCCTCTCGCGTTGGAAGCCGTGCTCCTGGATGGCGCGAACACGATTGCCACGACGACGCAGCCGATTCCGGCGTCGAGCGCGAGCAGCGAGCCGGTGAGCTACACATTGGAATTCGCTTCGCTTTCCGGCATTCAGCTTTGGGATATCGCGACCCCACATCTCTACTCCGTGCGGGTACGTTTGCTCGATGGCGGACGCGTGCTTGATGAAGCGACGCGTCGCATCGGCTTTCGCGAAGCGCAATTCACGGATCACGGTTTCGAGCTGAATGGCAAGGTGATCAAGCTGCGCGGCCTCGACCGTCACCAGACTTTTCCTTTTGTCGGCCAGGCGATGCCTGCGCGCGTGCAGCGCCAGGACGCGTACATTCTGCGGAAACAATTGCATTGCAACATCGTGCGCACCTCGCACTATCCGCAGTCGCGACATTTCCTGGATGCTTGCGATGAATATGGATTGCTGGTGCTGGAAGAAATTCCCGGCTGGCAATACATTGGCGATCAGGCGTGGCAGGATCTCTCGGTTGACAATGTAAGCCGCATGATTCGCCGCGATTGGAATCATCCTTCGATTGTGCTGTGGGGCGTGCGCATCAATGAATCCCGGGACAATCACGATTTTTACACGCGCACGAATGCCGTGGCGCATAAACTGGACCCCACGCGCCAGACCGGAGGCATCCGCTATTTTCAGGAGTCCGAATTTCTGGAAGATGTCTTCACCATGAACGATTTTGGCTGGCCGCTGAAGGCGCCGAATCACCCGCGCTACCTGAACACCGAATTTGTTGGCCACACGTATCCGGTGAAGCCGATTGACGACAATGTGCGCCACCGCGAACACACTATTCGCCACGCGCGCGTGCACGATCAGCTTGCGTCCAATCCGCAATATGCGGGCGGCATCGGCTGGTGCGCGTTCGATTACAACACGCACTCTGATTTCGGCGCGGGAGATCGCATCTGCTATCACGGCGTGATGGATATGTTTCGCGAGCCGAAGCCTGCCGCGGGTCTCTACAAATCGCAATGCGACCCGGAGGAAGAAATTGTGTTGGAGCCGGCGTTCCATTGGGCGGCGGGTGATGAAGCGCTGCGGTTTACGGTGGCGATGATTTGTTCGAACTGCGACCACTTGAAGCTCTACGTGAAAGGAAAAGGCGATTGGGATTTGATCGCCGAAGCCGATCCCGATCGCGTGCAGTTCGCGCATTTGCGATATGCGCCGTTCAGCATCGATCTCACCAAAGCGCAGCACGAATGGGGCGATCTGCGGATTGACGGGTATTTGAAAGGCCAGCAGGTCGTCTCGAAGACGTACTCGGGTCGCGGCGTGGATCAGAAATTTTCAGTGCGTGCCGATGATATGGAGCTGAGCGCAGATGGAGCCGACAGCACGCGCGTGGTGTTCCGTGTGACGGATGAATTCGGCGCGATTCGGCCTTATGCGAACGATCCCATCGCACTGAGCCTCGAAGGCCCCGCGGAAATTATCGGGGATAATCCGTTCGCGCTCATTGGCGGCACTGGAGCGATCTGGATTCGCGCAAAAGAAGAGGCGGGAACTGTGCGCCTGACGGCCAAGCACCCTCGTCTAGGAAGTCAGGCGATCGTGCTTACGCTGCGTGAAGCGCCCGGCGAACGCATCTAGATTGCAGCTGCTATCTGGACGCGCCAGCTCGTATCCACCCGCTGCATCAGAAGTAAAATTTCAAGGCAAACTGGACCAGTCGTGGAGCGAGCGACGCAGTCGCAAATCCAAATTGCGAAGCGCCGCGCTCGGTGGAAAAGTTTTCATTGGTCGTCGTGGGATCCGCGAACTGCAGGTTTGGATGATTCCAGATGTTGAAGAACTCGGCGCGGAACTCGAAACGCATTTGTTCTTTGACTGGAAACTGCTTGATGAAGGACAGATCCCAATTTTGCAGGCCCGGTCCCAGGATCGTGTTTCGTCCCGCATTTCCGAATGTGCCCAGCTGCGTGTTGGCCACAAACGCGCAAGTATTAAACAGCGTTCCCGGCAAGCAATGCGCTCCGTTCGGATTCCCCACCACATTCGGACGCGCGCAATTGAAGACCTCGCCGCCGCAATCAGAATTGGAGATGTTCACCAGGTCATCGGTCGCCGTGAACCAATTGCCGGTCTGCGCCGAGACGATTCCGGTGATCTGCCAGTTGGCGACGAGCTGGTTGGCAACGCCCGTGAGGTTCGAGCCGAAGTGCTGGCCGTTCCCGAACGGTAAATTATAAATGAAGTTGATGACGAATCTGTGGCGCACGTCGAAATCGGCGTTGCCATATTCCAGGTAAGGCTCCGTTTGCAGCCGGAAGTCTCCCTGATTCTGCGAGCCCAGACTGGCCGAAGATGCGTCGTCGAGCGCGTGGCTATAGGTGTAGGCCGCCTGAAATTGCAAGCCGTTAGAAAAGCGCTTTTCCAGGCGAAGTTGCAAGCCGTTGTAGTTTGAAAATAAATTCGAGCGCAGCGTTTCGATCCCCGCGTCAATATTGGGGTCGGGGCGGCGTGGGGCGGTCGGAATGGTCGGGTCCGCTGTCGGGACCGCCTGGTTTCCGTTGAACATGCCGAAGAGATTGGCGCCGTGCGAGCCGACGTAGGAAATCTGGGCCACCATGTTTGACGGCAGTGCGTACTGGAAACCAAGGAACCATTGCTGCATCAACGGCGTGGTGATATTGGGATTGACGGAAAAAAGCAGCGGGGTATTCGGATCGACCAGTGAATTCGCAGGGAATCCCTGCTGCAGCGAGTTGAATCCGGGAATCGAACAATCGATTTGTCCGGGGTTGGGGTTCGCGGAATTGGTCAAGCAGGGCTGGTTGAACGACTGTGTCACGAAGAATGGAGGATTGAATCCGGGACTTGGATTGGAATACGGTCCGCTTTCCTGGCCGCCATAAAAAATTCCGTAGGAAGAACGCAGCACGAGTTTGTCGGTGATCTTGTAGGCCAAGCCAATGCGCGGCGCAAAGTTGTGATAATCCGGATTGACCAAGCCGGTCGAGCCAGTGCGGTCAATGGAAATTTGGGTCGCTAACGTGGGGGTCAGCTCGGCAGTTTGCCCCGTCGGCACAATCAGACATCCGCAAGGGAAATTAAAATTGGCTTGTTCGTTGCCGGCGGCTTTCACCGGTGAATAATATTCGTAGCGCAGGCCAAGATTCAGCGTCAGGCGCGATGATGCCTTGAAATCATCCTGAATAAATCCCGCATAAATTTGCCGGTGATAGTTCACGTTGTGCAAGTTCACGATGGAGCCGCCGTCAGAGATGCCCAGCAAAAAGCTGGCAAAACCGTATCCGCCGGTTCCTGGCGCGGCAGGATTATCCGTGAATGCTGAGCTGAAATCGGCCGTGCCGCGCGAGGCCGAAGGTTGAAACAGCGTGAATTGTTCGAAGCGCAGCTCGGTGCCGATCTTGATGGAATGGCGGCCTTTCACCCAGGTGAAATTGTCGGTCACGACGTAGCTGTTCTGTTTCTCGATCGAGGGCAAAAAAGTGGAGCTGCCCAGCTCCGGAGCGGAGCCGTCGCTGAAGGTCAGAGCCGGCAGCCCGCCATTAAACGTGCCGGGCTCAAAAGGAACGCCGGGATAGTCCAGATTGGCCGAGACGTTTGTGTCGAAATTGTTTTGAAAGCGATGCGCGTTGATCCGGTTGTAACCGAAACGGATTTCGTTCACGTGAGTGGAATCGAAAACATGGGTTTCGCTCAATGCGACGCTGCGGTAGGAGAAATCTTCATTGCCGTCGAAAAATCCGCCGCCGTCCAGCACGTTATTGAAAGGCGAGGGAATAAAGCTGGGCTGGTTTTCGTAGCTGAATCTTCCGAACAGCGAATCCTTGATTGAAATGTTGTGATCCAGGCGTACGTCAAAATTGTTGCGGGTTTCGCTGCGGGTCGGCACGGCGATGAAATTGAAAGCCGGATTGGTCGAGTTCGGTGCGGGAATCAGCGCTGCCAGCCGCGAAGCGAGCGGGTCGGTTGTTCCCGTGGGAAACACGTTGGTAGGAACGCCCCCAGCACCCACGCCGATCGGAAATCCGCACAACCCGGACGGATTGGCCGGAGTTGTAGGAACAACCAGCGTTCGCCTGGCGTTGAAGATTTCGCCATTGAAGGTCTGATTGCCGTTGCAATCCAGCGCTACCGCGCCGGTAGGGTTTCCGGTGTTCGGGTCAATGGCCATTGCTGGAGTATTGGTGAGCAGCTCCGAAAAGTCGCCGTTCACCATGCTCTGATCGGGGATTGTTGCCGTCTGCGGAATGCCTTGCCGCAAGCGGAATCCTTCGTAGTCGGCGAAGAAGAAGGTCTTATCCTTTCTAATCGGGCCGCCAAATGTGCCGCCGAACTGGTTCTGCTTGTAAGCTGGCTTCTGATCAACGATAAAGAAAGGCGAAGCGTCCAGGACATCGTTGCGAAAATATTCGAAAACGTCCCCGTGGTAGCCGTTGGTGCCCGATTTGATCACGGCGTTAAGAATCGCTCCGTTGCCTCTGCCAAATTCCGCACTGTAGTCGTTGGTTTGAACTTTGAATTCCTCGATGGCGTCAATGGGCGGCTGAATTACGTACGACGCTTCATTGAAGGCGTCGCCCAAATTCGAATTGTTGTCAATTCCGTCCAGTAGAAAATTGTTTTGCAGCGAGCGTGCGCCGTCCACGCTAAATCCAAAATTTCCGCTCACGCGCGAGCCCGGTTCGCTGGGCACTACACCAGCGCCGAGTTGCGCAAGCTGCGCGAAATTCCGCCCGTTCAGGGGCAGCGTTTCGATGCGCGTCTTATCCATCACTTCGCCCATCGTGCTGGTCTCGGTTTCCAGCAGTGGATTCTGGACCGTTACCTCCACCTTCTGCGAAACCTGTCCAATCTCCAGCTTCACGTTGGCTTCGATGCGGTCTTGCACGTCGAGCTGCACAGGTCCTGCCACCGCGGTCTTGAACCCAGTCTTCTCGACGTTGACCGTGTAGCGTCCAACCTTGAGCGGGCCGGCGACGTATTCTCCGTTGCCGTCTGTCGTGGTATTGAATTCGGTTCCGCGGTCGACATCAATCACGCTGACTTTCGCGCCCACCACGATCGCGCCCGATGCGTCCCTCACGGTTCCGGCGATGACCCCGGTGTCCTTCTGCGCCCAGGCGTTTCCACAGGAAAGCAATAACGCCAGGAGAAGTCCGGCGACGCGCAAGCTCGTGGTTATTCTGCTGTCAGAATGTTCGGGTCGTTTCTTGGGACTTGCCCAACCGGATAGAAAACAGCGCACGAGTTTGTTCACCGATACCCCTCCCCACAAAGTTGGGACCAAGTCTCTCGAATTTGAGTAAGCTGCGGAGCACCCGACGCCGCAGAATGACGAGAAATCGGCCTTAATCGCTCACGTAATTAGTCCTATTATGCACGTTTGTCAACTTTTTTTATCGAATCTGATGCATTTTGTATTATTGTGCACACTTCTAGCCGAATTGTGGCACAATCGGCTGCTTTTGGAATCTGCAACGGGACGGAGAAGTTTTGATGAGCCTGCTGGCCGAGGAACGGAGATTTCGCATCCGCGAGCTTCTATCCCGCGAACGAACCGTTACCGCCTCCGAACTGATCCGCACTCTGGGCGTCACCGCCGCCACCATTCGCCGCGACCTGGAAGCGCTGGAGAAAGAAGGAGTGCTGCAGCGCTCGCACGGCGGCGCTGTCTCGCGCGCTTCGGCCACGAATCTTCAACCTTCTTATGAATCGCTGGGGCGCAGCAATCGCGCGGAGAAACAAGCGATAGCGCGCGAAGCGGAACGGCTGATTCTCGATGGCGAAACAGTTTTCCTGGAAGCCAGCACTTCGGTGTATGAACTCGCGAGGCGCCTGCTGCATCGCAATCGCCTGACGGTGATCACCAATTCTCCGCCGATCGTGGCTGAATTTCAGCGCAGCCAGCACGTTTCGGTGATTTCCACGGGAGGCGAATTGCAGAAGGATCTATTTTATCTTTCCGGGGTCTGGGCGCAGCGCGCTCTTTCGGAAATACGCGTGGACAAAGCGGTGCTCGGCGTCAGCGCGATTGATCCCGCCTATGGAATTTCCACCGCCAGCCAGGCCGAAGCACAGATCAAGAAAATGATTCTGAAATCCGCGCGCGTCAGCATCGCCCTCGCGGACCACAGCAAATTCGGCAATCAGGGTTTTGCTTACGTGGGACCTACTACCGACTTTGACATCCTGGTGACGGATTCCGGCACCGACCCGCAACATTTGCGGCCGCTGCGTGAAGCCGGCGTGGAATTAATCATCGCCGATGTGCGCGAAGCGTCTGTTGAGGCGGACAAGAACGAAGCAGCAAGAGGCCGCACGCGCTCGGGAGGGGCTAAGCATTGATCGGGGACATGCGCGGAAATCTTAAAGGTGCTTTTTTGCCTGTGTTGCTCGTTGCGTGCATGACCGCCGCTGGCTTCCAAATCGGCCGCGCGGTAGGGACGCCGCTGTTTGCGGTTGCGGCGTCTGAACTAACCTCCGACTCTGACAGTGCTGCGCTCCAGGCGTTTGCCACGATGGATCCGATTGACACGCACGTTCACGCTTTCAGGACCGATCCTGCCTTCACCGACTTGATGTCGCGCCTTCAACTGCACGTGCTGGACATTTGTGTGGCTGATACCCACGGGATCTACAGTAAATTGGCGATCGAACTCGCGCGTGCTAAGGATTTCGTTGCGGCGAGCTCCGGCCACGCCCGGCTGTGCGTCACGTTTGATCCGTTCACGTTCCAGCAGAAAGATTTTGCGCATGAGACCGTTAAGCAACTGCACCAGGAATTTGCCGAAGGCGCGGTTGCGGTGAAAATCTGGAAAAATATCGGCATGGAATTAAAGTCTGCAGACGGCAAGTACGTGATGCCCGACGATCCTGCGTTCGAACCCATTTATCGCGAAATAGCAGTGGAGAATAAAACGCTCGTCGCGCACGTGGCCGAGCCTTCTTCCTGCTGGCAGCCGCCCGATCCAAACAGCCCCGATTACGATTACTACAAGGAAAATCCGGAGTGGTACATGTACCTTCATCCGGACCATCCACGCAAGGAAACCATACTGGCCGCGCGCGATCACCTGCTGGCGGAAAATCCGCAACTGCGCGTCGTGGGTGCGCACCTGGGAAGTATGGAAACGGACGTGGATGAAATCGCCAAGCGCTTTGATCTCTACCCGAATTTCGCGGTGGATACGGCGGCACGCATGGAATATCTAATGCTCGCGCCGCGGGAAAAAGTGCGGAATTTCCTGATCAAATATCAGGACCGCGTGTTGTACGGCACGGACCTGGAATTCCTCAACGGGGAAGCCACGCCCGACGCTTTGAAGGATTGGCAGGAAACTTACGCGAGAGACTGGAAGTTTTTGGCAACGGATCAGAAGCTGCAGCTCAGCGGGCGTCAAATCGAGGGGCTGAATCTGCCCGAGCCTGTTCTGCGCCGCATCTTTCACGATAACGCCGTCCGGTGGATTCCTGGGATCGCGGTCTCCCCGAAGTAGTCAGGCCGCGAGCAAGCCCGGACGGCGTCCGTTCTTCTAGAAATCTATTTGCTGGATTTCGATTTGGGGCAGCAGCGCGCGCACCGTTGCAAGGTCTATCCTGCCAGGCGCGGGCGCCACGCAATTCGCAGCGCCGCAAGCCGCCGCCAGGCGCAACGCCTCTTCGCCGGCAATTCCCTGCGCGGAGGCGTATGCAAAACCTCCCAGCGTCGCGTCGCCAGAGCCGACCGCCGAGATTACATTCATGCGCGGCGGCACGGCTTTCCATGCCGGACCATTTTTGTGCTCGAGCCAGATCAATCCTTCGCGGCCCAGTGTAATCGCGGCACTGCCCACCCCGCGTTCCACAATCTGCGCAGCGGCGTTTGCTATTTCCCGGGCTGACGCGAGCGGCCGCGCCACCAGCGTTTCCGCTTCGGCGCGGTTTACCTTCACAAAATCCGGACGAGCGTTCGTGCTCGCGCGCAAGGCCTCGCCACTGGAATCCACAAAAACTCTGGCACCTGCAACGCGCGCGGCTTCAATCAGCGAAACATAAAAGTCGGGGCCGACGCCCGCGGGCAAGCTGCCGGAAATTGCCAGTACGGCAGGCTGCCACTCCTCGCGAACTCCCCGAGCGCATGCCTGCAGAAATTCGTCGCGTTCGCGCGCTGTGGGCTCCGCGCCGGGTTCGAGAATTTCCGTGACGCGGCCCGCTGCATCAATAATTTCCAGATTTACGCGCGTGCTGGATTTGGTGGGAATCGCAACCACGCGAATGCCCAGAGATTCCATTTGCCGCGCACATTCCTGGCCGATCTCTCCGCCGAGAAATCCGAGCCACACGGGCTGGGCTTCGAGCGCACGTGTAGCCATGGCGACATGAGCAGCCTTGCCGCCCGCAAGACCCTGCGCGCTTTTGGCGCGATTGATTTCGCCCACGGTCATGGATTCCACGAATAAGCGGCGATCCATGGCCGGATTGGCGCTCACGCAGACGATCGTGGGATGGGGCATAAACCCTTGCTCCTGGCTGGCATTTGTGCCAAACTATCACCCTCCGGTACGAAATAGTAACAAAAAGTAAGAAATCGAAAGCAGGCAGTTACTTATGCTCGCGGAAGAGCGGCGGCGAAAAATCCTGGAATTGACGCAGCGCGACGGCCGGGTGGTCGTGAAAGACCTGGCGCGCCGTTTTTCTACTTCGCTGATCACTATTCGCAAGGATCTGGAATCACTCCACCAAATGGGCCGTTTGCAACGCGCGCATGGCGGCGCGCTGCCCCTGGACGCGTCGGCGCTGCGCGATCCCACGCTGCACGAAAAAGAGCAGCTGCACCGGCGCGAAAAACTGAAAATTGCCGCAGCGGCCGCGCGTCTGGTTCGTCCCGGTCACGTGGTGATTCTGGATTCGGGCACGACGACCACCGCCATCGCGCGCGCCATCCAGCATATTCGCGACCTCACCGTGATTACCAACGCCGTGAACATCGCCGCCGAGCTGGCCGGCACGGACGTCGAGGTCATTCTAACGGGCGGCGTGCTGCGAAGGAATTCGTTTTCGCTGGTGGGGCCGCTCACGGAAGATTCCTTGCGGCACGTCACCGCCGATTTGCTGTTCCTTGCCGTGGACGGATTCGATGTGGCATACGGGCTCACCACGCCCAACCTGCTGGAAGCGCGCGCCAATCGCGTGATGATGGAAAACGCCAAGACTACGATCATCGTCTGCGATTCCAGCAAATTCGGGCGGCGCAGCCTTTCGTTTATCGCGCCCACTTCGGCCGTCCATCACACCATCACGGACGGCAAAATTTCCGCGCGGCATCTTCGCGGGCTGCGCGCGGCGCATATTAAAGTGATCGTGGTTTAAATTTTCATTTTGCGGTTATTGCGGAGGAACAGTTGGTCGATTTGAGAGCAGCAGCGGGCGCTAACACCATAGCGGAAATTCTTTCGGAACCGGCCACGTGGAAATCGTGTCTGAAGGCGATGGAGCAGTCGGGTGAACTGCAATCGCTGAACGAACAGCTGCCCCGAAATGTCGAATGGGTGTTCATCGGCTGCGGATCAAGTTTTTATCTGGCGCAGGCCGCGGCGGCCAGCTGGTCCATCTTGACGGGCGAGAAATCGCGCGCGCTGCCCGCATCCGAGATCACGCTTTTTCCGCAATTATTTTTGGGCGCGTGCCAGCCCGTGCTGATCACTCGCTCCGGCTACACTTCGGAGGTGCTGCAAGCCGCTGAATATCTGGAAACGAAACTCCATTTGCAAACACTGGCGATTACCTGCGGCACGGGCACCCCCATTGAAAAAATCGCGTCACGTTGCATCAAACTGGCCGCAGCGGATGAAAAAAGCACGGTGATGACGCGCTCTTTCACCTCGATGCTGATCACGCTGCAATCGCTGGCTGCAATTCGTGGAAAGCGCGGCGAATTTCTGGAGGCGTTGGGGAAACTCTCCGACCAAGTCACAGGCCGGGTGGACACGGTTCACAGCGCGATCAAGTCGCTGGCGGAATCGCGGACGTTTGCGGACTACGTGTTTCTCGGTCAGGGCCCATTTTTCGGCATCGCGCAGGAATCGATGCTGAAAGTGAAAGAGATGTCCTGCTCTTATGCGCAGAGTTTTCACACGCTGGAGTTCCGGCACGGCCCGAAATCGATCGTCAGCCCGGAAACGCTGATTACTTTCATCATCAGCGAGACGGGATTTGCCGCGGAAGTACAGGTTCTTGAGGAAATCAAGAAGCTCGGCGGCACCACGCTCGCGATTTCCAACGTTTCTGATTCCACTATCCGCCGCGCCGCGGACTACTCTGTCGAATTGTCGCTAGACGTCCCGGAAACGGCACGCGTGGCCGCCAGCGTGATTCCGGGCCAACTACTAGGCTTTTATACCGGAATCAAAAAGGGTTTGAATCCAGACGAGCCTCGAAACTTGTCCCGCGTGGTAATGCTGGAAACGAAATAACAGGGGCCGCCAGAATGTCGCTCGATGTCTGCGTGGTCGGTGAGCTCAATCCGGACTTGATCCTCTACGGAGTGCCACCCGAACTAAAGCCGGAAGAAGAAGCCCTGATCACGGGTTTTCGGCTGACACTAGGAAGTTCGTCCGCGATTTTCGCGCACAATCTGGCGGTGCTGGGCACGCGTGTCGGTATGGTTTCAAAAATCGGCGCGGATTCTCTCGGCAAGATGGCTTTCGACTGGCTGGCGAGCGCCGGCGTGGATTTGACGCGCGTGCGCACAGCTTCCAGCGGCCCCGCGACGGGCCTCTCCGTGATTCTTGCCCAGCCAGGACATCGCTTTATCCTCACGTATCCCGGCACCATGTTTGAATTCAGCCACGCCGATCTGGATCTCGACTACATTTTTTCCGCGCGTCACCTGCACCTCTCGTCGTACTTCTTGCACCGTGCCCTTCGCCCGCGCATTGCTGATTTATTTCGTGAGGCCAAGGCCAAAGGGCTCTCTACTTCACTGGACACCAACGATGATCCGGAAGGGAAGTGGGGAGACGATCTGCTAAACGTGCTGCCATTCGTTGACATATTTTTTCCGAACGAGCGCGAAGCGAAAAAAGTGGCCGGTACCGAAGAGCTGCAGCAAGCGATCGATAGACTGGCGCAACTCTGCCAATTTGTAGTGGTAAAACTGGGCGTGCGCGGGGCTGTGGCGCGGAAAGGCTCCGAAGAGTGGCGTCGTGCTGGGATGCGCGTTGCGTCTGTGGATCCCGTGGGCGCCGGCGACAGTTTCGACGCCGGTTTCATTCATCGTTTCCTGCAAGGTGGTACGCCGCAAGAATGTCTCGACTACGCCGACGTCGCCGGAGCATTTTCAACTACGTACGAAGGCGGTACCGAAGCTTTTAAAGACCGCAGCAAGGTCGCGGCATTTTTTCGCGAGCACTTAGCGCCGGCTCGAGCATGATTCGGCTGCAAACTGCCGGGGCGCGTTACTCCTTTGTGGCTTTTATAAGCAGATGATCGGTAAAGTTGGCGTTTAGTTTTGCGTCCGGCGCGGTCACTTCGCCTAGATCCTTGCCATTAACGTAATCCATCACGCGGTATTTTCCCGGAGCAAGCCCGCGCAGTTCGATTTCTCCGGACCAATTTGCCCGCGCTCCCTTAGCACCGCCCGCGGCCGACGCAGGCGCGAAGAACGCGTAGTACATCGCGCCGTCTTTTTCGATCGCGTAACCCTCCGGAAAATCGTAGCCATAAACGTAAAGATTGCGGAACGTGCCGCGGGACAACATGTTCTCGTTGTACAGACCAATCCACTTTTTCCAGTATTCCTCTTTTTGCGGCGTGAGATAGACGTCCGCCAGTTTCGGTCCGTAGTTCGGCCAGGCGAATTTCGTGCCCACCACGCCGCCCGTGCCGACCGTGGAAGCAAAGTCGGAGCCAAGATCCTTTTCATTTCCGTCGGGGTTCGCGATGCGCGTGAGCTCCACATGATCGCCATACACCGCGGAATTCGGACCCAGCAGCGCCTTGTACATTTTCACGCGCTGCCGCACCTGCACAGAGCCTACGGGATCAGCCGTCACCGCCTGATCAATGTAGCGCAGCCACGCGATGCTAGGCGGCGTGCCGCAGGGGCAGCTCTGCGTCACGCTATCGGGCTTCAGCGCGCGCGTGGTTTCGAAAATTGTTTTGTAGATATCGCCCATCGCGTAAACCGAATCGTACGGCGATTTGTGATGGTGTTTCGGGTTGTAGCAGGCCGGCACGCTATAGATGTTGTCGAGCTTGTGGCCGTCGAAATCCCAATCCTTGATGAATTTTTCGGTCAGCTGTTTGTAGTAGGCGCGAACTTCGGGCACGGCCGGACAAAGCGTCGCCAGATTCCGCGTCATGCGCGCCGGCTTGCCATTCTTATCTAGCACCAACCAGTCCGGATGCTCTTTCACAACATCCGATACGCCGTAAGAATGTGATTCATATCCCGGGCCGCCATCTTCCACGGCCAGCGGCAGCCACCACAGTTGCACTTTGATGCCCTGCTGGTGGAATTGCTGAACCATCTTTTGAATTTCGCCGTCCGGGAATGTGTCTTTGCGCGGCTGCCAATCGCCGTAGTTGTTGAACCAGCGGTCGTCCAGAGTGGCCCAGTGAATTCCGAATTCCTTGAGCTTGGGAATTGTTCCCAGCATTTGCGCGGGAGTTACATCAGCCAGATAGCCCCAGCCGCACCAAGCTACCGCGTAGTCTTCGCTGTTGTTCGTGGGCTTCTTCAGGCCTTCGCCGTCGATCACATCGGAATAAATTCGCAGGGGCTCGTAATAATCGCCCGAGTACACCGCGATAAATGTTTCAGGAGTGGAATAAACTTCGCCGGGCTGCAGCGCGTTTTCCGGTGTGAGTTGAACGCTGGCATCCACGTGGCCGTCGGATTCTGTTTTCACCGGGATCGCCAGCACCAGCGGCAGCGTTTCGACGTGGCCGATTGCTTCGCCCACGGTTTTCGTCCAGAACGCTACGACCGGTATTCCGCCGCCCACGCGACCCAGGTCACCTTTCACTTCCACCATCGAGCCCATTTGATTTTGTTGTGAGAATTTCTTGGGAATTTCAAATACGTTGTCTTTGCCCCACTGGATACTGGCGCCATGGAATGACCACATATCGTTCGGCGCCACGGCGGGATCAGCGAGAGAAGCGTTGAAGCGATGACGATCCACGTCAAGCGCGTCGAATTTCAGTTCACTCTTGCCGGAATTGCGAAGCGAAACGGAGACGAGCGCGATACTCGGATATTCATCGTACACTTCCACCACCAGCGTCTCTTCCAGATCAGCCGCGGAATTTTTGCCGGTTAGCTCGATGCGTTTTCCCTTCGTGCCGAGGCGTCCATGAGCCGCTGATATCTGAGGATGCGCGACGTCAAAGTTCGCGGGCGGCAGATCCTTGCCAGCGGTGGTCACCTGGATGCCAGAATCACTCGCGGCGTCATCGAGAGAAAGTTTTCGCCCGTCCTTCACCAAGCTCGCAGTGACGTATCCGTTCGGCGCGATGGCGAATTCCGCAGCGGGAGTATCCACCAGCACCGCGTTCGCGGTTGCGCTCACCTGCACCTGGGACTCCGGGGCTTTGGCGGGCGGCGCGTTCACCGGTGCTTCTTTTCCGCAGCCATTCGCGACTAGCAGGACTGCAGCCGTAGCGAGCAACGCACTCGTGGAGCGCAGGGCAGACCGCAACCGGTCTCGCTTGGCGAAGGGCGCTGGCATCATGGTTCCCCCGGGTTACAAAAAGAAGTAAAAAGCTATATTTCGTAACATAACGATACCCGCGCAATATCTCACATCATAGCCGCACAAGCCACTGAAAATCCCGCCGCGCAATGGCACAAGCGCGCGAGCCAACGAGTTACGCCCCCCCGTGCATGACAGCTACAGATCGTAAATATTCCGCTGCAAGGGAGATGCGCGACGCACGCCGCGTGTCCAGATATTTAGGCCTGCCTTTCGTCCGGGCCGTTTTGTATTATCCAAGCTGCTTACATCCATCGCATCGAGGATCTAAATCTTTGACGAATCGCGGCCGCGCTGGTAATCCCCATAATTTGGTCTTAGGCGTTGATATCGGCGGCACAAAAGTAGCCGTGGGCCTGGTGAACTCGCGAGGCAAAATTCGCCACGCCGCGCGAGCTCCCATGGCCGCGCGCGGCACCGCCGAAGAGGGATTCCGCGCCGTGCTGCATGCGATAGATGTTGTGATGCCTGAAGCGCGCGCAACAGGTGTACGAGCGATTGGCGTCTGCGCGCCAGGGTGGGTGGAAAGCGAAAAAGGAGTTCTTCTCAGCGCAACCAATTTGCCCTGCTGGCGCAATTTTCCGTTGGAGCGAAAGATCGAAAAACATTACGGCTTGCCCACGCGGCTCACCAATGACGCGAGCGCTGCGGCCCTGGCTGAAGCAAAATGGGGCGTGGGCGCAGGCCACGAAAGCATCTTTTACGTAAGTTTGGGCACTGGCATCGGCACGGCGATCGTTCGAGACGGAGAGCTTTATCACGGACGAGCCGGCGGCGGCTGTGAAGGCGGCCACATGACCGTGAATTTCAGCGGCCCGCTGTGCGGCTGCGGCAAGCGCGGATGCATCGAGATGTACGCGTCAGGCACCGCGATTTCCAGGCGGGCCCGCGACCTGCTCCGCAGCACTCGGAACGAGCATTCGCGAATGCTGAAAATGGACGGCGGAAAAATCGATGACGTGAGCGCAGAGACCGTAAACAAAGCGGCACGCAGCGGCGATAAACTCGCCAGGCAAGTTCTGCAAGAAGCCGCCGATCATCTGGCCATCTGGCTGGGCAATATCATTGACCTGCTGGAGCCCGAAGTAATCATCGTGGGAGGTGGAATCGGGGGCGTAATCATGTCTTTCCGCGCGCGCATGCGGAAAACCCTGGAAACCTGGGCAATCAATCCGGGGGCGCACCGGATTCCGATTCTGAGCGCTCGCTACGGCGCCCAATCAGCCCTGGCGGGGGCCGCGGCACTGTGGCTTGCACGGGGGCAACGCTGAGCCGCTCGCGTTCCACTCCGGCGCATCGCTAGAAAGCTCCTAAATCCCTTGCATGCAATAAGTTTCGCGGACGTGAACAACCGTACGGAATAGCACCTGCGATGCATCCGCAAAACACATTGAAACCAAATCCGCCCCTATCTCGTCCGAACATAATGCGTGTTAAGTTTGCGTTAGGTGGGTCCGCATCTGGGGGCTGTCCACGCGCGTCTGAATTAACCACTGGTTAAGAGCAGGCTTCCCGTTAGCCGATATCTTAAATGTAAGAAAGCAAGTCTCGCGCAAGGTGGAATTATCGAATGAGGGAACAAAGTGCCGGATAATAACTCCAAGATCGGAAATTCTAACAGCGAGACAACGACTAATACCGCCGCGCCCTCGACCGGATCCGCCGCGAAACCGCATCCGCCCGCGCCCGAATACATCCCCAATCGCAGCAGTTATCTGTGGATCTGGATTGTGGTGCTCCTGGTGCTCGGAATCGGTGGGCTGGTTTACTACCGCAATAAAGAGGCAGCGGCTGCCGCCGCAAAAACGAAAGCAGCGATGGCAAACCGCAGCGTCCCGATCACCACTGCTGCGGTGACCACCGGTCCCATCGGCATCTATATCAATGCGCTCGGCACCGTCACCTCCGTATACACCGCCACCATGACCACGCGCGTCGATGGACTGATCGTCAGTGTCAATTACGTCGAAGGTCAAATGGTTCACAAGGGCGACGTGCTGGTGCAGATCGATCCGCGCCCCTATCTAGCGGCACAGACCCAGGCCGAAGGAACGCTGGCGCACGACGAAGCCCTGCTCGCCGAAGCGCGCATTGACCTGGACCGTTACCAGCTGGCTTTCAACCGCAATGCCATTCCCAAGCAGCAGCTCGACGATCAGATCCAGACCGTGAAGCAAGACGAAGGCACAGTGAAAAACGACCAGGGGACGCTTGCTGCGGCCACCACCAATGTTGACTACGCCACGATTAAGGCGCCGATTGATGGCCGCGTCGGCCTGCGCCTGGTGGATCCTGGGAATATTGTCACCGCGGCCAGCAGCACACCTCTGGTAGTGATCACGCAGCTGCAGCCCATCACTGTGATTTTCAGCGTGGCGGAGGATTATCTGCCGCAAATTCAAAAGCAGATGCACCAGGGCCACAAGATGACGGTGGATGCGTTCGATCGCAACCAGCAAACCAAGCTGGCGGCCGGCACGCTTCTCACCCTGGATAACCAGATTGATACCACCACGGGAACCGTGAAGCTGAAAGCCATCTTCCCGAACACCGATGTTTCTTTGTTCCCGAACCAGTTTGTGAACGCGCGGCTGCTGGTGGATACGCAGCAGAACGCCACGCTCGTTCCCACAGCGGCCATTCAACGCAATCCCCAGGGCGCGTTCGTTTATGTGGTGAAGTCCAACCAGGCCGCGATGCAGGCCGTCACTATCGGCACCACCGACGGCGGCGTCGCCGCCGTGCAAGGCGTGAATCCCGGCGACGCGGTTGCCATCACCGGATTCGACAAACTTCAGGATGGCGCCAAAGTGTCCATCCAAAAGTCGCCAGCGGACAACAGCAGTCCCGCGAACGCCACCTCCGGCAGCGGATCTGGCAAGAGCGACGGAAGCAGTAGTTCAACCGCACAGGCGACAAGCAGCGGGGGAAATCGTCCGTGAACCCGTCTCGCCCATTTATTATCCGGCCGGTCGCCACTTCGCTGCTGATGGCCGCGATTCTTCTCGCCGGGTTCGTGGGCTTCACGCAATTGCCGGTCTCGGCGCTGCCCGAAGTGGATTACCCCACGATTCAGGTGGTGACGTTCTATCCAGGTGCCAATCCTGATGTGGTGGCGTCCGCGGTAACGGCGCCGCTCGAGCGGCAATTCGGCCAGGTTCCCGGCCTCAGCCAGATGACGTCCACGAGCTCCGATGGAAGCTCGGTGATCGTTCTGCAGTTTTCGCTCGAGCTGAATATTGACGTCGCCGAGCAGGAAGTGCAGGCGGCCATCAATGCCGCGCAGACGTATCTGCCCGCGGATTTACCCACGCCTCCGATCTACAGCAAGACCAACCCCGCGGACACGCCGATAGTGACGCTAGCCCTCACCTCCACCACGATTCCGCTACCGCAAGTGGAAGACCTGGCGGACACGCGCCTGGCGCAGAAAATCGCGCAGCTGCCCGGTGTGGGCCTGGTGAGCATCAGCGGCGGCCAAAAGCCCGCGGTGCGCGTGCAAGTGAACCCCACCGCGCTGTCTTCTTACGGGATCAATCTGGAAGACGTCCGCACCGCGCTGCAATCCACCAGCTTGAACTCCGCTTTGGGGAATTTCGACGGCCCGCATCAGGATTATCAAATCAACGCCAACGACCAACTGTTGACGAGCAAGGAATTCTCGAACGTTGTCGTCGCTTACCACAACGGCTCGCCGGTGCGGCTCTCGGATGTCGCGCGTGTGGTGGACGACGTTGAAAACGTCAGGCAAGCCGCCTGGATGAATGAAACTCCGGCGGTAATCGTCAACATCCAGCGGCAACCCGGCTTCAACATTATTCAGGTGGTGGATCGCATCAAGGCTCTGCTGCCGCTGCTGCAAAGCAATTTGCCCGCCGCCGTGCACGTCACCGTGCTGACGGACCGCACCATCACTATTCGCGCATCGGTGAAGGATGTTGAGTTTGAATTGCTGCTCACCGTGGCACTGGTGGTCATGGTCATTTTTCTTTTTCTGCGCAACGTGCGCGCCACGATTATTCCCAGCGTCGCTGTTCCGCTTTCGCTGGTGGGTACTTTCGGCGTGATGTACCTCGCCGGCTACAGCTTGAATAACCTCACGCTCATGGCTCTGACGATTTCCACCGGTTTCGTCGTGGACGACGCCATCGTGATGATCGAGAACATCGTCCGCTATATCGAAGAGGGCGATGATCCGCTGCGCGCGTCGCTGCTGGGTTCCGAACAAATCGGATTCACCATCGTTTCTCTAACCATTTCCTTGATCGCCGTGTTGATTCCGCTGCTCTTCATGGGAGACATCGTCGGCCGCCTGTTCCGCGAATTTGCCATCACGCTCAGCGTGACGATTCTTGTCTCCGCCGTGGTTTCGCTCACGCTTACGCCGATGATGTGTTCGCGTCTGCTGAAGCACGACCCGGAAGCGCAAAACAAGCCGTTCTACAAAATGTCTGAGCGCGCATTTACAAGCATCATTGATTTTTACGGCCGGACCCTGAAGTGGGTTTTGAAGCACCAGGTGGCCACGCTGGTCGTCGCGGTCGCCACGCTCGCTCTGACCATCATCCTCTATGTCATCGTGCCCAAGGGTTTCTTCCCCGTGCAAGATACGGGCATCATTCAGGGCATCTCCGAAGCCACCGAGTCCATTTCATTTCCCCTGATGGCCCAGAAGCAGCAGCAGCTCAGCGCCATCATCCTGAAAGATCCTGCAGTGGAGAGCCTTTCATCCTTCATCGGAATCGACGGCACCAACACCACGCTCAACAGCGGGCGCATTCTCATCAATCTGAAGCCGCTCGAAGATCGCCACATCAATGCGTCCGACGTGATCCGCCGCCTGCAGCCGGAACTGGAAAAAGTGGACGGCATCACGCTGTACATGCAGCCCGTGCAGGATTTGACGGTGGAAGATCGCGTGAGCCGCACGCAATATCAATACACGCTGGAAGATCCGGATTTGAACGAGCTGAACCAATGGACCGCAAAGCTGATTGACAAACTGAAACAAATTCCCGAATTGCGCGACGTGGCCACCGACCAGCAGAACGGCGGCCTGGCAGCCGCGCTCGTAATTGATCGCGTCACGGCTTCTCGCATGGGCATCACGCCCTCGGCAATCGACCAAACGCTCTACGATGGATTTGGGCAGCGTCAGGTGACCACTCTTTACACGCAGCTGAATCAATATCACGTGATTCTGGAAACCTTGCCGGACTTCCAGAAAAATCCCACGAAGCTGCAGGACATCTACGTGCGTTCGGCGCTCGCTTCTAACTCATTGACCACCGGTCCGGCCACTTCCAGTACTGTGGTCACTTCCAGCACCGCTTCCGGTAATTCCAACGCATCACCGAACCCCGCATCCACCAAGTCGGGAGCAAGTTCCGGCTCGGCAAATCCCTCGGCGGTGTCCAACTTGAACGGAGCAGCCGTCCCGCTCAGCGCATTCACTCATTTCGAAAATCGAACCGCGCCGTTATCGGTAAATCACCAGGGACAATTCCCGGTGGTCACCATTTCGTTCAATCTCGCTCCCGGCGCTTCGCTCGGCGAAGCCACGAAAGCGATTGATAAAGTCCAGCAGGATATTGGAATGCCGCTCAGCGTTCAGGCCGCCTTTCAGGGCACGGCCGCGTCGTTCCAGCTTTCGCTGGCCAACGAGCCAATCTTGATTCTGGCCGCGCTCGTCACCGTTTACATCGTGCTGGGCGTTCTCTACGAGAGCTACATCCATCCCATCACGATTCTTTCCACGCTGCCTTCGGCCGGTGTGGGAGCGATTCTGGCGTTGCTGATCTGCGGCCAGGAACTCAGCGTTGTTGCACTGATAGGAATTATCTTGCTCATCGGCATCGTGAAAAAGAACGGAATTATGATGATTGACTTCGCGCTGGAAGCCGAACGAAAGCATGGCATGAGCTCCGAAGACGCCATCTACGAAGCCTGCCTGCTGCGTTTTCGTCCCATCATGATGACCACCATGGCCGCGCTCCTCGGCGGTCTGCCGCTCGCACTGGGCACAGGCATTGGCTCGGAACTGCGCAAGCCTTTGGGCATTGCCATGGTGGGCGGCTTGCTGCTCAGCCAGGTACTTACTCTCTACACCACGCCGGTGATTTATATCTTCTTTGACGACCTGGCCAAGAAATTTGCGGCGTCTCGCTCCGGCCACGGAAGCACGGAGTCGGTCCCAGCGGATTAGCTATGAGCATCTCGTCGCCATTCATTCATCGGCCCGTCGCTACTACACTTTTGACGGTGGCCATTGCGCTGGCCGGCGCTGTGGCGTTCCAGGTGTTGCCAGTCTCCGCGCTTCCGCAGATTGATTTTCCCACTATTTCTGTGGCGGCCAGCTTGCCGGGAGCCAGTCCGGAGATCATGGCATCTTCGGTGGCCACGCCGCTGGAGCGCCAGTTCGGCCGCATCGCCGGCGTCACCGAAATGACGTCTTCCAGTTTCCTTGGCACCACCAGCATCACCATGCAGTTCGATTTGAATCGCAATATTGACGGCGCCGCGCGCGACGTGCAAGCCGCGATCAATGCGGCGCGCAGCTATCTACCGGCAAACCTGCCAAGCAACCCTACCTACCGCAAGGTGAATCCCGCGGATTCGCCGATCATGCTGCTGGCATTGACCTCGAACGTTTACGATCGCGGACCGATGTATGACGCCGCTTCCACCATCATCCAGCAAAGGCTTTCGCAGATTCAGGGAGTGGGGCAAGTCACCGTGGGCGGCAGTTCGCTGCCCTCGGTTCGTGTGGAACTCAATCCCACGCAACTGAACAGCTACGGCCTCGGCTTGCAAGACGTCAACGCAATGCTGAGCACCCAAAACGCGAATGTTGCCAAAGGGCAGATCACCGACGGGCAGATTAGCGCCGATATCGTCGCGAACGATCAGCTCCTTAAGGCTGACTACTACAAAAACCTGGTGGTCGGTTATCACAACGGCGCTGCCATAAAACTTTCCGACGTGGCGGATGTGGTGGACGCCGTCGAAAACATCCGCGCGGCCGGGTTCATGAACGGCAAACCCTGCGTATTGTTGATTATTTTTCGCCAGCCGGGCGCCAACATCATTGACACCGTGGACCGCATCCGCGACGCCATGCCCTCCCTGAAGGCCTCCATCCCCGCGGCGATGGACTTCACCGTGGTGCTGGACCGCACCACCATGATCAGGGCATCGGTGAAGGACGTCGAACGGACGCTGATAATTTCGGTAGGTTTGGTGATTTTGGTCGTATTTCTGTTTCTTCGCAACGTGCGCGCCACACTCATCCCCAGCGTCGCCGTCCCGGTTTCTCTGATCGCCACCTTTGGCGTGATGTATCTGTGCAGTTACAGCATAGACAACCTGTCATTGATGGCGCTGACCATCGCGACCGGCTTCGTGGTGGACGATGCCATCGTGGTGATCGAGAACATTTCGCGCTATCTCGAGCAGGGCATGAGCCCGATGGAATCCGCGCTGAAAGGCGCCAGTGAAATTGGATTCACCGTGCTCTCCATCAGCCTTTCCCTGGTTGCCGTCTTCATTCCGATCCTATTGATGGGCGGCATCGTCGGACGCTTGTTCCGTGAATTCGCCGTCACGCTGTCCGTGGCGATTCTAGTTTCGCTCGCTATTTCTTTGACCACGACGCCGATGATGTGCTCCCGGCTCTTGAAAAGTCACGATGAGGGAAAACACGGGCGCGCCTATCAGGCGAGTGAAAAAATCTTCAGCGGCATGCTCGGATTCTATGAACGTACCTTGCAATGGGTTCTGCGCCATTCCGCTTTCACTCTTTTCATCCTGTTTGTCACGATTTCGTTGAATGTATTTCTCTTCTATATGGTGCCCAAGGGATTTTTCCCGCAACAGGATAATGGCACCGTATTTGGAGGCATCCAGGGCGCGCAAGATATTTCCTTTCAGGCGATGCAATCACTCACGCTGCGGTTCGTAGACATTATCAAGAAGGACCCGGCAGTGCAGAATGTCGGGGCATTCACGGGCGGCGGCGGCGCCGTCAATACCGGCTTCATTTATCTGGCGCTGAAGCCTTTGGAGGACCGCAAGATCAGCGCCAGCCAGGTGATTGACCGCCTTCGTCCCAAACTGATTTCCATTCCAGGGGCGACCGTCTTCCTGCAGGCTGGACAGGACTTGCGCATCGGCGGCCGCCAGAGCAGCGCGCAGTATCAGTACACGATTCAGAGCGACAATATTGATGAGCTGGTGGACTGGGGCCCGCGTCTTCTCACGGAAATGCGCAAACTGCGCATCCTCACGGACGTCAATACCGATCAACAGAACAGCGGCTTGCAGGCCTCGCTGGTTTACGATCGCGATACCGCGTCGCGACTGGGCATCACGCCACAAATGATTGACAACACTTTGTATGAGGCCTTCGGCCAAGCCCAGGTCTCCACCATGTACACGCCACTGAATCAGTATCACGTGGTGATGGAGGTGGCTCCGCAGTTCTGGCAGGATCCCGCATCATTAAATGACATTTATATCCGTCCGACGATGGGTAAAGAAGTACCGCTGAGCGCCGTCACGCATTTCGTGCCGACCACCGCTCCGCTCTCGGTCAATCACCAGGGCCAGTTTCCGTCGGTCACTGTATCCTTCAATCTCGCGCCGGGTGTAGCCCTCAGCGACGCGGCCGCCGCCATCACCCAAATGCAGCAGCAAATGGGTGTGCCCACCACCATCCATGGAATGTTCTCCGGAACGTTGCAGGCCTTTCAGTCCTCGCTCTCTACTCAGCCGTTTCTGATCATCACCGCGCTGATGGCCGTGTACATCGTGCTCGGCATTCTTTATGAGAGCTATATTCATCCCATCACCATCTTGTCCACGCTGCCTTCCGCGGGCTTGGGCGCGGTATTGGCGCTTATGCTTTTTCACATGGACCTCAACGTGATCGCGCTAATCGGCGTGATCCTGCTCATCGGAATCGTAAAGAAAAACGCCATCATGATGATTGATTTCGCCCTGGCCGCCGAACGCCAGGAGAACAAAACATCCGAAGAAGCGATCTACCAGGCCTGCCTGCTGCGTTTTCGCCCCATTCTGATGACCACCATGGCCGCCATTTGTGGTGCTGTACCGTTGGCCTTCGGGACGGGCACCGGCTCGGAACTACGCAAGCCGCTGGGCATCACCATCATCGGCGGCTTGATCGTCAGCCAAATACTCACTCTCTACACCACGCCTGTCGTCTACCTTTATTTGGATCGCCTGCGGGTTCGCTGGGCTCGCACGCACCATCACGCCCTGGGTGCTACGGCAGAGGAGCCAGCAGACTGATGAAACGCTTTTCGCATTTAGTAGGAAATGCCTGCAAATCGGCAGGAGAATGCGATAATGAGATTTCTACGATGCCAAGAGCTCGCTCCCGATCACAGGTTCTAATTGCCTCCGCCGTGCTCGCCGCGTTCGCGTTTGAAGGCTGCACCGTCGGCCCCAAATATCAGCGGCCGACCGCGCCAGCTCCCGCGGCTTACAAGGAATTGACTCCTGCGGATTACAGCAAGACCGACGGCTGGAAGGTGGCTCAACCGCAGGACAACGTCCTCCACGGCAAATGGTGGACGATGTTCAACGACCCGCAACTGAACGCTCTCGAAGAGCAGGTGGATATTTCCAACCAGAACATTCAATCCTCCATGGCCAGCTATATGGCCGCGCGTGCCATCGTCAAGGAAGCGCGCTCGCAGTATTACCCCACGGTCACCGTGGGCCCCTCAATCACAGGGTCTCGTGAAGGCGCCGCAGCTTCGCTCGCGACAACACCCGGAACCTCGCTGTTTTACAGTTTGCCCTTCGATGCCACGTGGGTTCCCGACCTTTGGGGCCGGGTTCGCAATCAGGTCCGCGCAAACACAGCTTCCGCGCAAGCCAGCGCGGCGGATCTCGAAAATGCGCGCTTGACGGCTCAAGCCGAAGTCGCCGTGGATTATTATTCGCTTCGCGGCCAGGACGACCTGAAACAATTGCTCGATTCCACCGTGATCGCTTTCCAGGAATCGCTCGATCTCACCAAGGCTCTGTATGAGACGGGGATTGACTCTGACGAAGCTGTGGCCCAGGCCGAAACTCAGCTTGAAACCACGCAAGCCGAGGACACCAATCTCGGCATCATGCGTTCGCAATTCGAACATGCCATAGCCATGCTGGTTGGCCAGCCCGCGTCTTCATTTTCCATCCCGGCCGAACCTCTCAAGTCCAAGCCGCCCGCGATTCCCTTCGGCGTGCCGTCGCAATTACTGGAGCGCCGCCCCGATATCGCTGCGAACGAACGCCTGATGGAGCAAGCCAATGCGCTGATTGGCGTGCAATATGCCGCCTACTATCCCACGCTCACTCTCAGCGCAGACATCGGCCTTGAATCAAAATCATTCACTTCATGGTTTACGTGGCCGAGCCGTTTTTTTTCCGCCGGGCCCAGCTTGTCTGAGACCATTTACGACGGCGGGTTGCGCCACGCCACCGTCCTGCAATTCCGCGCGCAATACGACGAAACCGTCGCCAACTACCGGCAGACGGTCCTGACCGCCTTTCAACAGGTGGAAGATAATCTCGCCGCGCTGCGAATTCTTTCCATCGAAATTCAGCAGCAGGACACCGCGGTCACTTCCGCGGAACGAAATTTGAAGATCGCTACGGATCGCTACAAATTGGGCATCGATCCTTACCTCAACGTCATCACTGCCCAGACCACGCTGCTCAGCAATCAACAAACGGCCGTGAATCTGCGGATTCAACAAATGACTTCCAGCGTGCAACTCATCGAGGCATTGGGCGGCGGCTGGGATTCCTCGCTGGTTCCCACGCCCAGCCAGGTGTTGCATCAGGATTCACCGCCCCCTCAGGCACCGCCACAAGGCAGCAAGTAAGGGTTCGGACAGCTCGCGAACCTATCCCGCTCGCCCGCCGCGTGCGCGTTTTCCACGTTCCAAGACCTCGTGATTTTGGTATCGTGCTAATAGCTCCTCAGTCGCGCGATACGTCGCGGCTGAAGTGCTCAGAACTGCAGATGGCTCCGTGAAACTCCTGCAAAACTACATTAACGGCCGTTTTGTGCGTGGCGCGCGCGAGTTCGCCGACTTGAATCCCGCCGATGGCTCCGTAATCGCCCAGGTTTCTGAAGCTGGTCGCGGCCAAGTAGATGAAGCGGTCGCCGCTGCACGCCAAAGTTTGCGCGGAGACTGGGGCCGCTTGCCGGTTCCCAGCCGCGCCGCGCTGCTGCACAAAATCGCCGACGGCATCGAAGCCGGCTTCCACGATTTTCTGCACGCCGAGGTAGCGGATACAGGAAAACCTATCTCGCTCGCGTCGCGCATAGATGTTCCGCGCGGCGCCGCGAATTTCCGCGCGTTTGCGGATGTGATCAAGGCCACTGGCCTGGAATCGTTTCGCACCGAAACTCCCGACGGCGTCATCGCCCTCAATTACGCGGTCCGCAAGCCGCTCGGCGTCGTGGGGATTATCACGCCATGGAACCTGCCGCTGCTGCTGCTCACCTGGAAAGTCGCTCCGGCGCTGGCCTGCGGCAATTGTGTGGTCGTCAAACCTTCCGAAGAAACTCCGGCCACCGCGACATTACTTGCCGAAGTGATGCAAACGGCCGGAGTGCCCGCGGGCGTCTTCAACGTCGTCCACGGTTTCGGTCCTGATTCTGCCGGAGAATTTCTCACCACCCATCCCGGAGTGGACGCGATCACATTTACCGGTGAATCGCGCACCGGCTCGGCAATCATGCGCGCTGTCGCTCCGACCGTGAAGCCGGTATCGTTCGAACTGGGCGGCAAGAACGCCGCCATCATTTTTGCTGACTGCGATTTCGATGAAACGGTTAATGGTTTGACGGACTCTGTCTTTCTAAACACCGGCCAGGTCTGTCTATGCGCGGAACGCGTGTACGTCGAACGCAAACTCATGGATCGCTTCGTGGCGGCGCTGAAACAAAAAGCCGAGGCGTTGCAGCTAGGCTGGCCGATGGAGCAATCCACTACCACCGGCCCGATGATTTCCAGAGCTCATCGCGAAAAGGTTCTCACTTATTTCCAACTGGCGCGCGAAGAGGGCGCCACGATCGTCACCGGCGGCGGCATTCCTAAATTCAACGATGCCCGCGACAACGGCTTCTACGTCCAGCCTACGATTTTCACTGGCCTGCCCGAAAACGCTCGCTGCGTGAAAGAAGAAATCTTCGGACCTGTTTGCCACATCGCGCCGTTCGACACCGAAGACGAAGCCGTCGCGAGGGCCAACGACACGCAATACGGGTTGGCCGCGTCGGTCTGGACTTCCAATCTCAAACGCGGCCACCGCGTCGCCGAAAAATTGCGCGCCGGAATCACCTGGGTCAATTGCTGGTTTCTGCGCGATCTGCGCACGCCCTTTGGCGGCATGGGCCTTTCCGGCATCGGCCGCGAAGGCGGAGTACATTCCCTGAACTTTTATTCCGAACTGAACAATATCTGCGTTAAGTTGAGTGATTGATGGTTATGGAAAGCAAAGTCGTTCCGGGCAAAGCACAGCCGCGCGGCAAATTTCCGCACGTTAAACGCGCCGGCGATTTTCTTTTCGTCTCCGGCACTAGTTCCCGCCGCGCGGACAATACCATCGCCGGTGCCGAGGCTGATGCGCTTGGCGCGACGCAACTCGATATTCGCGCGCAGACCCGCGCCGTCATTCACAATATAAGCGACATTCTCTCCAGCGTTGGCGCGAATTTGAGCGACCTCATCGAGATTTCCACCTACCTGGTGAACATGAACGATTTCGCCGGTTACAACGAGGTTTACAACGAGTACTTCACTGAAAACGGTCCGGCGCGCACCACCGTCGCCGTCCATCAATTGCCGCACCCGCATCTGCTCGTCGAGATGAAGGCCATCGCCTACAAGCCGCTCGCCGAAGACGAAAGGAAAAAATAATGCCATCCATCAAAACCATGAAGGCCTTCAATTTTCAGGGCTGGATCGACGCCAATCGCGAAAAACTGCAGCCACCCGTCGGTAATGCCCAGGTTTGGGAAGACGGCGATATCATCGTCACCGTCGTGGGCGGCCCGAATCAGCGCGCGGACTATCACGACGATCCCACCGAAGAATTTTTCTACCAGTTGAAAGGCGACATTTTTATCCGCGTGATGGAGCAGCCCGGCAAGCCGCCCATCGAAATTCCCATCAAAGAGGGCGAAATATTTCTGCTGCCTAAACACACCCGGCATTCCCCGCAGCGCCTAACTCCCGGAACGATTGGCCTGGTCGTAGAAATCCCTCGTGCCGAAGGCGCGAAAGACGCGTTTGAATGGTACTGCGGGAAATGCCATCACCTGGTTTATCGCGCCGAAGTGCTTTTGCAAAGCATCGTCACGGATCTTCCGCCGCTCTTCGAGAAGTTTTATCAGAACGAAAAATTGCGGGTGTGCCCCAACTGCGGCGAAATTCACCCGGGAAAGCCGGTGAAAAAATAGCGCGAGGTTCGCTGCTCAGAAAACAAGATGCCAGTCACCGACATTCACACTCACTTCTTCCCGGAATCCTGGCCGGACCTCGCGGCGCGCTTCGGCACGCCCGATTGGCCCCAGATCAAGCACACCGAGCCCGGCAAAGCCGTGATCATGATCGGCAACCGCGTTTTCCGGGAAATCACTTCGGCCTGCTGGGACATGAATGTCCGCCTGGAACAAATGGATCGCGACGGCGTGGATCAGCAGATTGTTTCCGCCACGCCGGTTCTTTTTGCCTACAACCGTGAACCGCAGCACGCGCTCGATTGCGCGCGCCTGTTTAATGACGCGGCGCTCGAGCTCTGCGCTCGCGGGAAAGGAAGACTGCGCGCGCTCTGCCAGGTTCCGCTGCAGGATATTGACGCGTCCTGCGCCGAACTGACTCGCTGCATGGTCGCCGGACATCTGGGCGTGCATATCGGCAATCACGTGGGCGACAAAAATCTCGATGACGCGGGAATCGTCACTTTCCTCCACCACTGCGCCGACCAAGGCGCGGCCGTACTCGTTCATCCCTGGGACATGATGGCCGCGCAACGCATGTCCAAATACATGATGCCCTGGACCGTCGGCATGCCCGCGGAAACGCAACTCTCGCTCGTATCGCTGATCGTCAGTGGCGCGCTCGATCAACTGCCCGCGAGCTTGCGCATTTGTTTCGCGCACGGTGGCGGAAGTTTTGCGTTTCTTCTCGGCCGACTGCAGAACGCGTGGCAGCAGCAGCAACTCTGCCGCGGCGCTGCACAATTTCCTCCGAACCATTATCTCGGCAGGTTTTATGTGGATTCCGCGGTCTTCGATCAGCGAGCGCTGCAATTTCTGGTGGAAGTCATGGGCCCGGACCGCGTCTTGCTCGGCTCCGACTATCCGTTCCCGCTAGGCGAAGAGCACGTCGGCTCACTCATTCGCGAGAGCCAATTTCCGGAAGACCTGAAAACAAAGCTGCTCGGCACGAATGCCCAAACCTGGCTCGGCCTGCCGCCGGAAGTGCCGGCACCGGCAACAGATAACGCAGCGCAATCAGATAGCTCCTTCGGTTGTCCAGTCCACAGCAGCGCGGCCAGCGTCAACGCAGCCGGCAAAAATGAATACGCGCACCCCGGAAAAAAACTGACCTACAGTTCCTACCTTCAGGTTCCGGAACTGCTGCGCCTCCAGCATCCCGAGTCCTCTCCCGAGCACCACGATGAATTGCTTTTCATCATTGTTCACCAGACCTACGAACTGTGGTTTAAGGAACTGCTCCACGATCTCGACGCGGTCGTCGCAAACCTGCGCGCCACTTGCGAAAATCCCACCTCGCGCGATGGTGTGTACGAAGCCGCGCGCCTGCTCCGCCGCTGCACCGAAATCATGCGCGTGCTGGTCGAGCAGTTCACCATCCTCGAAACCATGCTTCCGACGCACTTCCTTGCCTTTCGCGAAAAGCTGGCTCCGGCCAGCGGTTTTCAGTCCGAACAATTCCGCGAACTCGAATTCCTCTGCGGCCTGAAAGACGAAAAAATGCTCCGCTACCATGAGCTGACGCCCGAAACCCACGCGATCCTCTTCCGCCGGCTGCGCGAAGATTCCTTGCGCGACGTTTTCTTTAAGGCGCTCGAGGCGCTAGGTACGTTGCAACTGCCGCCCGCTGCGGCCACCGAGGAAGAAAAATTCCAAGCACGCGCCAAAGCCATTCACGCGCTCTACCGCGACGAGCGCAATCATCGCGACTGGATTGACGTCTGCGAACGCCTCACCGAATTCGATGAACTCGTCGTCGGCTGGCGCCTTCGCCACATTCAAATGGTCGAGCGCACGATTGGCATTCGCATGGGAACCGGAGGCAGCTCCGGCTCGTCCTACCTGAAGCACACGCTGAATAAGAAATTCTTCCCGGAACTGTGGGAAGCGCGAACCTATCTGGAAGGATGATCGCTTGAGCCGCGATCCTGCCGCAAACCAGGCGCCTTTTCATGACGTGAAGAGGAGTTCCCACACGATAACGCTCGTTGGCGCGGGTCTCACCGGTCCTTTGCTGGCAATCTCCCTGGCGCAACGCGGATTCCCCGTGCAGATTTTCGAGCGACGCCCAGACATGCGCCTCACTCACGCGAGCGCCGGCCGGTCCATCAACCTCGCCGTATCCACGCGCGGCATTCATGCGCTGCGCGAAGCCGGCCTATGGGATCAGATGAGCCGCATCATTATCCCGATGAAGGGCCGCATGATGCATTCGCTCGCGGGTGAACTCACCTTCCAGCCCTACGGCAAGAACGATTCCGAAGTCATCAATTCCATTTCACGTGCGGACCTGAACGTCGCGCTGATGAACGCGGCCGAAGTCCAGGGCGTAACGATTCATTTCAACGAACGCTGCATAGGAATGGATTGGAATACCGGCGCAGCGCGTTTTCGTAACGAGCAGACCGGCCGCGAAACCACCGTGGATTCGGAAATCGTGATCGGCACAGACGGTTCCGCTTCAGCCCTGCGTATCGATATGCAAAAACGCGGCGACCTGAATTTCACGCAAGAGCAGCTCGATTACGGTTACAAGGAATTAACTATTGCGGCCGGACCCGCCGGAAAGCATGTTCTGGAACCACACGCGCTGCACATCTGGCCGCGCGGCGCCTACATGCTGATCGCGTTACCCAATGTTGACGGCACCTTCGCGTGCATTTTATTTCTGCCATTCGAAGGCCGCGAAAGCTTCGCAACCCTCAACACAGGAGAAAAAGCGCAGCACTTTTTCGATCAACGATTTCCAGATGCTGTTTCGCTGATGCCGCTGCTTCAAGAAAATTACGCTCGCAATCCCACCGGCTCAATGGTCACTGTAAAATCCGCGCCCTGGCACGTGGACGGCAAAGTCCTGCTGCTTGGGGACGCCGCTCACGCGATCGTCCCTTTTTTCGGTCAAGGCATGAATTGCGCGTTTGAAGATTGCAGCGTGTTCCTCGAGCTGCTCGATCGCCTGGGCCCCGACTGGTTGCAACTATTCCAGGAATTCGAGCACGCCCGCAAGGTCAACACAGACGCCATCGCGGACCTGGCCCTGGAAAACTTCGTCGAAATGCGCGATCACGTCGCCGATCCCCGGTTTCTCTTCAGAAAGAAAGTCGAGCTCGCTCTCGAAGCTAAATATCCGCGCCATTTCGTTCCGAAATATGCCATGGTCACTTTTCAGCGCGTCCCGTATTCGGTCGCGCTCTCGCGCGGGAAGATCCAAGACCGCCTGCTCGCGGAATTGTGCGATCCCATCGCGCGCGTCGAAGATCTCGACTGGAAAAAAGCCGACTTCTTGATTCATCGCGACCTCATTCCCGTGGAGACTCTCTAAGTGCCGAACGTCAAATTCCAGACCGGCCGCGATTTCGCGTTGGCGATGACCGCAGCCGATCCGCTGGCTGCCTATCGCGATCGATTTCACATACCCAAGGCGCCCAACGGCTCCGATTGCGTTTATCTCTGCGGCCACTCGCTGGGCCTGCAGCCAAAATCCGCGCGCGCCTATATCGAACAGGAACTGCAGGACTGGGCGCGCTTCGGGGTGGAAGGCCACTTTCACGCCAAGAATCCCTGGATGCCGTATCACGAAATGTTGAACGCGCCGACGTCCCGCCTAGCGGGCGCATTGCCCAGCGAAGTAGTAGTGATGAACTCACTCACGGTAAATCTGCACCTGATGATGGTTTCGTTTTACCGTCCGACGGCGGCGCGCAACGAAATTGTCATCGAAGCCAACGCTTTTCCTTCGGACCAGTATGCCGTGCAATCGCAAATCAGATTCCACGGCTACGATCCGGCGGAATCACTCATTGAAATTACGCCGCGCGCAGGTGAGTCCACCATTCGCACCGAAGACATCGAGCAGCTGCTCGCTGAAAAAGGCGGGGAAATCGCGCTGATCCTGCTCGGCGGAGTCAATTACTACACGGGCCAGGCTTTCGATTGCTCGCGCATCACGCGGGCCGCGCACAAACAGGGCTGCGTCGTGGGTTTTGACATGGCGCACGCCGCCGGAAATCTGCAGCTCCAGCTCCACGATTGGGGCGTGGATTTTGCGGTCTGGTGCAGCTACAAATATCTCAATGGTGGTCCCGGCTGCGTCGCCGGATGTTTCGTCCACGAATGCCACGCGCAAAATCACGAGTTGCCGCGATTCGCAGGGTGGTGGGGGCACGACAAAACCAGCCGCTTCCAGATGCCGTCGCAGTTTCAGCCTATCGCCGGCGCTGAGGGCTGGCAGTTGAGCAATCCTTCCATTCTGTCCATGGCAGCACTGCGCGCTTCAATGGAAATTTTCGACGAAGCCACGATGCCGCGCCTGCGCGCGAAGAGCGAATTGCTGACGGGCTACCTCGAATTTCTACTAGCTCAGCGGCCTCACGAAAGTTTCTCGATCTTAACTCCGTCACAGCGCTCGGAACGCGGTGCGCAGTTGTCATTGCAAATGAAAAAAGGCGGCCGCGCCCTCTGCGACTGCTTAGCACAACAGGGAGTGATCTGCGATTGGCGCGAGCCAGACATTCTGCGCGTCGCCCCGGTTCCGCTCTACAACTCGTTCCTGGATGTCCACGCCTTCGCAGAGAAATTCCTTGCAGAAATAACAACGTAGAGACTGCGCGACGAATCCCGCATGCTCACACCGTAAAACTCTCGCGATCACGCATCGTTCTTCTTGGTCCCGTGAATCATATCGATCGTGGCCTCGCCCAACACGCTCCCGCGATGCGCCAGCCCGAACACAATATCGAAGTGATTCGTTCCGGCAAGTTCAAACGCGGAAACTGGAAATCCAGAATCCATCAACGCCGCAGCGAACGCGCGACTCTGCCGTTTGAATTCCGCGGTCTCATTGTCGCCCCACGCAACGATTGTATTAACCGGTCGTCCGGATCTCAGGCGCAGCGGGCTTAGCGCCGCCACGTCCGCGTCGGTGAGATGCAACGGCGCATCAATATATGTGCCGATCAACGGCTCCAGATCGTAAATCCCGCTGAGCAGCACAGCACCGGCAACGACATCGTCAGGGAGTCCGGGCGCCGCCTGCCAGCCTTCGACCAGCAGCATCGCGGCAAGATGCGCGCCGGCGGAATTCCCAGAAACGTAAATCCGCCGCGCATCGAAACCCAGCGCCGCGGCTTGCCGATGCAGCGAAGCGATCGCCCGCCGGCACTGCGCTACGATGAATCCAACGCTGGCCTGTGGCGCCAAAGTGTAATCAATCGCAGCAAACGCAATTCCATTCGCGACGCAATCCGGCGCTGCAAAAAGCGATTCGTCCTTCGAGTGCTCCTGCCAGTAACCCCCGTGGATGTAAACCAGCAAAGGCGCATCCGCGGATGCCGTTGGGAAATAATCGAATACTTCATCCGGCCGATCGCCCCAGAGCAAATTCTTCTGGCAGCGAAAGCGCGTTTCCGCATCGCGGCTGCGCGCGACGTATTCGTCCAGGAACGGTTCAATCGCAGCAACGCAGGTGCTCGGCGAATACTCACGCTCGCGCTCGGCGAGCGACCATTTTCGCCAGTTCGAGGAGTCGTCTGTCATGTGAGGATCGATTCGGCCATTCGCTTTCGAGGGAAACAATACTACAAGGCTACCAACCCGCTACGAGATTGCACCTGTCAAATATATGCTTCGTCGTGACCGATTGCCGCCCGCAGCGACGCTGTCGAGGGATGAACGGCTTCCGCTTCCCACGTCCTCAACAAAGCTAAAAAGTAATAATACCAGTAGATGTCCGGCACCGCGCGCTGGCACAGCTTGGTGATCTCATCAGCCACAGTCCCGTCGCCTTTCTTCATGGCAAAAAACGGCGCGAAATCCACGGAATCAATCCGTGTTAGCGTCGCGACCAGCTGCTCGACCTCTTGCTTTCGCTCCGTCACTAGCGCACGCCATTTTTCCGCGGCCGCTTCGTCCAACATTCCAAAAAACGAGTGGCCCCCGCCAAGCAGTGCCGGATGCTTCCGCAAAAAAGCCAACTGATTCGCGCCATACGCCGCGGCCCGCCGAATCAAGTCCGGAATGGTAAACGGAAGATGCTGATGGATGGCTTGTGCTTCCGGCACGTAGCGCACGCAAAATCCCTTGCGGCTCAATCGCAGCCCGAGATCCGAATCCTCCGCGACACGGAAACGCGAGTCAAACGACCCAGCCGCCAGCACCGCGTCCCGCTTCACGCTCAAGTTGCATGTCACCACGTAGGTGTATTCCCAATACACGCCGGCCCGCAGCGTCACCTGAGGAAAAAAGAAAGGGCTTTGCGTCAGGAAGCGCGTCAGCGCGCGCTGCTGCGCCGCCGCGGGAAAACGAAAATCTCCCAGCACGCACTGCCGCGCATCCTGGCGATTGTGGTGCGCGTTCCAATGTTCGGCAAGCAAATCCGCCGCGGAAATCGTATCGTCATTGAAAAACAGCAGATATTCGCCGCGCGCGTGCTGCACTGCGCGGCGCCGCCCCCGCCCCTGCGTTTAGCTGCCGCAAATATTGAAATGAATAGTCGGGCCGAAAGTTCCGGCAGAATTGTTCCGTCTCGTCCGCGGATCCGTCGTCCGCTACGATCACTTCAAACAGTTCCGGCCGCATTGTTTGTCGCGTCAGCGCGTCCAGACATTCCTTCAGCACGGCTTGACGGTTGTAGGTCGGGATGATCACGGAAAATAGCGGCGTGTCCGCAGGCGTTGCCGCATGTGCTTTGCGCCCATTTTTCGATTCGACAACTGGCCGTGCGCCGAAATGCCCATTTGAGCGAGCGCGGTCAATTCGTCGCGCATACTGTGCCGCTTTCTCGTTGTCGCCTAGTTCGCTGTAACCCCGCGACATCAACTGCACCGCCCGCAAGTACAAGCCGCTGGCCGGCACGCGTCCTCGCAGATGGCTGAAAATGTAACGCAGTTGCTCCAAAGCCCGCGCCGGCTCGCCCTGCACCAGAAATTCTTCCGCCAGGCTTACGTAACGAGCCATACGAAGAAGCAACCGCTGCCCCGCGGGCTCGCCGCTCACCACTTCTGGAAAACGCTTTTCTACGATCAAGTACGGCCACTCAAAATCAGGCTCGTGCGTTTTCGGTTTCGTATGCCGCGCGTGCTCGATCACGATCCGCACCGCCTCCTGCATCCGCTGCTCGCTGAAATATTCGAGAATGTGTTCGCGTCCCCGTCGCGCGAGCTCGCACCACAAGGTTTCGTCACTGTAAATTCGCGACGCGGCATCGGCGAATTCCTGCGGCATGTCGGCAATCAGTGCAGTTTCGTTGTGTTGCAACTCCATGCCATCCGCGCCGATAGTAGTCGTCACCAGCGGAACGCCATGCGCCAGAGCGGAAAGGTTCTTCGTTTTGATCCCAGTGCCAAATCGGACTGGCGAGAGCGCGACGCGACACTTCGCAAAAACCGGATCCAAGTCCGCAACGTACCCAACGCGCAGCACTCGCGCTTCGCTGGCGCCCAGACCGGCAGGCAGATTGTTTCCCACCAGCGCCAGCTCCGCAGTCGGAATCTGCGCCCGAATACGCGGCCAGATTTCCGCCAGCATCCAATCACTCGCATCACGATTTGCGGGATTATCGAAATTCGCAAGAAAAAGCATGCCGGAGCGCTCCGAATAGGTGCCCCCTTCCGAGGCGACCGTCGCGATCATAGGCATGCGTCCGGTGACAAGTTCCGGTGCCACGCGCAACAAAGCGTTGCGGTCATCTTCTGAAATGGTCAAAACCAAATCCGCTCGCCGGTACACCTGAAATTCGCGGTCAGTGAAATCCCGCGACCGTTCATAATCCGACCACTGCCCGGTCAATGCCGCCATCTGCTTTTCGCGCACGCCTTGCTGATCGTCCGTCAGCACCGCGATAAATGTTCCAGGAGAGCTGCGCCGTATTTCCTCCATGTAATGTTCCGGAATCGAAATTCCGTTCCAGAACCAATGAAAGAGAATCGCCAGATCGAACTGGTTCTCGCGCAGCAGCTGCTCAAGAGTCCATTCGACCGGTAAATCGAAGCCCAGAAATCGCATGCGCTCGGCGTCAGGCGCGTACACCGGTATCCCCAGCGCCTCCACGCCCGCGGCGTAGCGCTCGCGATTCACGCCACTGCGCGCAACGTGCACCACGCTGTGCCCTTGCGCGCGCAATTCGCGCAACATTTGCATCCATTGAACGTCCGCCCCATGACGATCCGGATGCGGCAACATTTCGTGTATCACCAAAATCGTCAGCGGCCGTGCGGTGCTGTCATTGCCGGCGTTGCCAACGATTTGGGTTGCATGCCGCTCATCCATCGGGACTGCCATCGCGATATGCTCTCCGGAAGCGTTTTGCAGGACCGCAACGCACACTGGTGCGCATCAGACTGCGCAAGCGATCAGGCAATTGCGCTGCCGATTCAGCACACGCGCGTCAGGAATGATGAATTTCTCGGAACGACGTATATGTGGGATTCAGAGTGAGCGAAAAACTCCCACAGTGTCGGGCACAGAGGGAATTGCGCGAGCGCAATTTCTACAGCTCTACGCAATCATTAATTTTCGTTAATCCGGACGCGCGCACTCTCGCATTTCATCCGCGCTGTTTCGCTTCGGAACGCCACCGCGCGCGCTCGTCACGGGATCCATTTCAAGAGGTCGACAGAATTTATCGGGCAGGCTGCTGCTGCGTCAAACAATGCAGCGTGCCGAATCCCCACACCAGATCCACCGCGTGGATGCCAACAACATCACGCCCCGGAAACAATTCGCCGAGAATCCCGAGTGCGACGCGATCATTCGGATCATTGAAAGTGGGAACCATGACCGCAGAATTCGTAATATAAAAATTCGCATAACTCGCCGGCAGCCGCACACCTTCGAAATACAGTGGTGCTGGCATGGGCAACTCGATGGCCTCGATCTTGCTGCCATCCTCCAGCCGCGCACCTCGCAAACGCTCCCAGTTCTCCTCCAGCGGCCGGTAATTCGCATCACGCCGGTTTTTCTCGCGCACCAGAACCACCGTCCGCGCATTTACGAACCGGCAAAGATCGTCCACATGGCCATGCGTGTCGTCGCCCGCGATTCCTTTGCCGAACCACACAATATTTTTCACGCCAAGGCTCACGCGCAGCACCGCTTCCGTGTCCGCGCGGCTAAATCCCGGATTGCGCACCTGCCGTTTTTGATCGAGCAAACATTCTTCGGTTGTCAGCACCGTGCCACGGCCGTTCACGTCAATGCTTCCGCCTTCCAGCACCACGTCGCGCCCGGCATAGCGCACCGGCAAAAGTGGATATTTCAAGCGCCGCGCCACTTGCCCCGGAATCGCAACATCTTTCTGCCAATCGGGATAGCGCGCCCAGGCGTTGAACCGGAATCGCGCGATCGCCACTTCGCGCCGCGGCTTGACGCGCCTCACAAAAATCGGGCCGAAATCGCGCGTCCACCCGCGATTCGTCGCAAGGCGAAAAAATTGCACGCGCTGCAAGCCTACGCCAACCCTTTTCAAAATCCCGCGCACTTGCTTTTCATGCGCGGCGGAATTCACCAGGATGCGAACAATCTCGCCCGGCGCAATCCTGCGCACGATTTCGCCATACACCCATTGAATCGGTTCGAGCTTGTCCGGCCAGTCGGTGGGATTGTGTGGCCAGCCGATCCACGTGGCTTCGTGCTTCTCCCATTCCGCGGGCATGGAAAAACCCAGCGCAGCCGGAGTGGTTTGTTCATGCGTAGGATTCATGAGGTGTGTGGGGCGCGGCCGTTTCAAGGTTTGTCGTCGAGGAATCGCTGCTCGATGCCGTGATAGGCATCAATGCGCCGGTCGCGCAAAAAAGGCCAGTTGCGGCGCACATCTTCCAGGTGCGCCAGGTCCACCGTGCCGTACAAGATTTCTTCGCGATCCGTGGAAGCTTCGGCGATCACTACTCCCTGCGGGTCGCACAAAAATGATCCGCCCCAGAATTCCAGGCCGTCGCCGCCCGCCGCGGGAATTTCGTGGCCCACGCGATTCACCGCCGCCACATAAATTCCGTTCGCGATGGCGTGCCCGCGCTGCACTGTGCGCCAGGAATCGCGTTGCGCCGCGCCATTCGCTTCTTTTTCGCTGGGATGCCAGCCAATCGCCGTCGGATAAAACAGAATGCATGCGCCGTTCAACGCCGCCAACCGCGCCCCCTCTGGATACCACTGGTCCCAGCAGATCAACGTCGCGATTTTTCCGGCCTGCGTCGTAAATGCACGAAATCCCAGATCTCCCGGAGTGAAATAAAATTTCTCGTAATATGCGGGATCGTCGGGAATGTGCATTTTGCGATAAACGCCCGCGATCTTGCCGTCCGCATCAATGATCGCCGCCGTATTGTGATACACGCCCGCCGCGCGCCGTTCGAATAGCGGCGCCACCACCACCACCTTCGCCTTCTGCGCCACGCGGCTCAGCGCTTCGGTCGTCGGCCCGGGCACCGCTTCCGCTAAATCAAAATTGGCCGTATCTTCCCGCTGGCAGAAATATTGCGATTGAAATAATTCCGGCAGGCACACCACCTGCGCACCGTTGCGCCCCGCCTCTTCGATTTTTGCACTCGCGCGTGCGAGGTTCTCCTGCGGATTGCGACTCACGGCCATTTGCACCAGGCCGACGCCAAATTTTGTTTGTGTCGTCACGATAAGAAAATTTACACGAATATTCGATGCGGGGCCACCTGCAAAAGGCTCAAATGCACGCGCACTTCGATTCTGAAGATTGTTCAGTTGCCGCGCCGCGTACTGTTCGGCAAACATTCGCGAGCGATTTGACTACCAGGCGAATCTTGCGGCTCGCGCCCGGGATCGTCGGGCGAACCTCAAGCGTAACCACCCCCGAGCTCGGACGCGCCCCAGCAGCCCCGTTCGCTCAAGCCAAACGCTTGCGTATCTATAACCCCTCCATGAGTCCAGGGGTTCACAGCAGGCATCGAATCCGGTACCATTAGAGTCTAAGTAGAAGGCGCACAAACAGCTGTCTGCATCGGCGTCACTGAGGGAAAAGCGAGATGGCAGTTCCAGTTTCACAAATGTGGACGACGGCCTCCTACGTCATCGGCCAACGGCTGAAGGGCCGCAAGCATTACCCGTTCGTCCTCATGCTGGAGCCGCTGCTTCGCTGCAATCTCGCCTGCGCCGGCTGCGGCAAAATCCAGTATCCCGCCCACGTTTTGAAAAAGCAGCTGAGCCCCGAGGAATGTTTCCGCGCCGTCGATGAATGCGGCGCCCCCATGGTCAGCATCCCCGGCGGCGAGCCTCTGATGCACCCGCAAATCGCCGAAATTGTGGAAGGGCTGGTCGCACGCAAGAAATATATCTACCTGTGTACCAACGCGCTGCTGCTCAAAGAAAAGCTGCACCTCTTCACGCCCAGCAAATATTTGTCCTTTTCGGTTCACATGGATGGCCAGAGAGAAGAACACGATTTTGCGGTTTGCCGCGAAGGCACTTACGACAAGGCCGTCGAAGCAATTCAGCTCGCCCTGCAGCGCGGCTTTCGCGTTACAACCAACACCACGCTCTTCGATGGTGCCGACGCGCAAAGCGTTCGCCACTTCTTCGACGATATGATGGACTTGGGCGTGGAAGGCATGATGCTCTCGCCCGGCTACACCTACGATAAAGCTCCCGACCAGGAACATTTCCTCAGCCGAAAAAAAACGCGCGAGCTTTTCCGCCAGATATTGAGCAACCGCAGCGAAAAGTGGCGTTTCAATCTCAGCCCCCTCTTCATGGAATTTCTCATGGGCAAGCGCAATTACAAATGCACTCCCTGGGGCATGCCCACTTACAATATTTTCGGCTGGCAGAAGCCCTGCTACCTGCTGCAAGACGGCTACGCCGACACCTTTGAAGAATTGATCCGCGAAACCGATTGGGACCGCTACGGCACCGAAAGCGGCAATCCCAAGTGCGCCAACTGCATGGTGCACAGCGGCTACGAAGCCAGCGCCGTGGACGATATGTTCGGCTCGCTCGGCGGATTTCTGAGCACCGTGCGCGCCACGATTTTCAACAAGTACAAAGACCCCGACGCCATGGGCGGCGCCGCGAATGGCGCGGGCAAAAATTCCGGCCAGCTCGTGCAAATCGCGATGTCGCCGAAGGCCTAGCCGCTCGCAATCGCCATGTCCGATCCCCACCTATCCACACCGCCTGAAGCCGCCGCTGAAGAACGGCTCGGTTTCGTCCACGAAAATCTGGAAGGTTGGATTCCCGCGCTCGCGTCGGTTTCAGAAATTCACGAAGCGCTCGAGAAGGCTTTCGACTACCGCGGCGACCTCACCATCACTCTGAAAAGCGGCCAAAAAATCGAAGGATACATCTTCGATCGCAAAATCACAGGTCCCGCGCTCTCCGATTGCTTCATCCGCGTGATGCCCAAGGATCAACCCGGAAAGCTCACCATCGCCTATAGCGATATCGCCGCCCTGGCGTTCACGGGACGCGACACTGCCGCCGGAAAGAGCTTCGCGGCCTGGGTAAAGAAGTACAACGAAAAGAAAGCCGCTGGAGAAAAGAACATCGGCATTGATGCAGAACCACTCGACTAGCAGTTCCAATCATTGCGCGGCAGTTTTTTCACTCCGCTTGGCCCTCTGCTCCTGATATTCCTTCCACGTTAAATAAACGATCACCGCATCAAACACCGTCAGCCAGATCAGCGCCCATGCATGCGTGTGCGTGAAGCGGCGCACCTGATAGACCATGAACGCGCCGAAAACGGCTATCGTCAGTGGATACGCCCAGATCTTGTTCCATAGCAGGCAAATCACTAGCGCGAGTTTCACGGCCCCGTGCGCGAGCAAATAATACGACGCGAACGTGGTGCCACTATCAGCGAACCGTTGCGAAGCGTTCAGCACATGGGTGGCAAACGGGTGATGCGGCGCATCGGCCAGCACGTTCTCACCCAGCCAGCGGACGATGTCGTTCATCTGCGACGGTTTTATGACCCACAACAATACGCCGCTGGCAATTTCAAACAGCGCGCCCACGCCCTTCAGCGAGATGCCCACCTCGAATGTTTGATGGAGAATTGTTTTACGCTGCATGTTCATTTCGCGGTTATCACGAATGACGCTCCAGCTCGGCCAGATGTGCAGCAAAATGTTCGCGCCAATCGAGCGGCAGCGCTTCCAGCTCAATCACTCGCCGCATCAACGCAGCATCCGTTCCGTCGTTGAAAAGCTGGTTGATATCGCTCACCGCAACGCGGTTTTCGTCTTCCTGAATCCGCTCAATCTCATCGCCTGCGGCCACCAGCCCTTCTTCAATCACCGAAAGGTAAAATCCGGAGCGCCCACTCTGCAAAAAGCGCTTCAAAATATCATCGCGCTGAAACCTCGCCGCCAGTTTGAAACACGGTACCCGCGGCTGCGTCACCAGCACGGTCGCCTGGCCGATCCGCAAGACGTCGCCAATGTGCGTATCAGTTTCGTTCAATCCTTCCGTTGTCAGATTTTCACCGAATTGCCCCCATGGCAATTCCATGTCTGGAAATTCCTTCCGCCAGAACTCATAATGCTCCGAAGGATACGCATACACCGCCTTGTAGGGGCCGCCATGCACGGACAGATCCGCCTGCCGGTCGCCATCCAAGTCAAGCTTCCGCATCATCACGGGGCCGGCAACCGGCTTCTTGAATATGCCAGTATTAAACGTCTGGCCTCTCCACGCCACCAGCCTGGGCAGCGCGACATTTACAGATAACACTTTCATTTGTTCTCTCTGTCGAATCTAGAACGCGGCTGCAAGCTCGCCGCCCTGTAGTCTTCCATCAATGGTCGCACAACTTCCAATCTTTCGGCCACGATTAGAGCCCCACTCCGCAGCCGTGCGTCTTGGATGCTGATCAGCACACTCCCGCTTCATCCCGGCGAAAGATAGCGAGGCGCCGTTGTACGTATCTCATCCGTTATCGCCGATCCGGCTACGGAAGATTTCCTATATGAACACTATGCGTAATTCTTTTTCTTGCTGCCGCCGCATTCACTGTATGTTTGACTTGTTTCCTTCTCTCTTGGGGCGTGCCGGACATGAAAAGGCTCAGGTTCCTGGTATCGCTGATCACTGACGATAATGATTTCCAAGTCGAGCAAGCACGAGCGGCAGAAGCGACTGCGCATCACCTCGGCGTTGACGTCGAAGTGGTCTACGCCGCCAACGACTCCATCAATCAGAGTCAGCAACTATTGAATGTAATTCAAGGGGACACCTCGAAGCATCCCGACGCGATCATCTTCGAACCCGTCAGCGGCACCGCCCTGCCTCATGTAGGCCGCGCCGCCGCAGCTGCGGGGATCGCGTGGGTAGTTCTCAACCGCCAGGCTGATTATCTCGCCGATCTTCGCCGCACCAGCAAAGCGCCGGTTTTTTGCGTCAGCTCGGATCATCTGGAAGTCGGACGCATTCAAGGCCGCCAGCTCGCCGCTCTCGTTCCGCAAGGCGGCGCCGCATTATTTATTCAAGGACCGTCGGACACTTCCGCCGCCGTGCAACGCCGCATTGGTATGCAGGAAACCATGCCGCGCAACATTAAGCTCATCGCCATGAAGGGCCAGTGGACCCAGGAAAGCGCATTCAACGCCGTGTGTTCCTGGCTGCGCTTGTCCACTTCCGATAAGTTGCCGATTGATGCTGTGGTCGCGCAGAACGACGCGATGGCTCTCGGCGCCAGAAAAGCGCTCCAGGAACAATCCAACGCCGCCGTGCGCGATAAAGTTCTGAGCTTGCCATTTCTTGGTTGTGATGGCCTTGCCAATACGGGAAAGAAACAAGTCTCGAGCGGCGGTCTCGCCGCAACCGTAGTGATTCCGCCCAACACAATTCTTGCCGTCGAAATGACGTTCAAAGCTTTGCAAGAAGGCGCTGCGCGGCCCCCCGAGCTAGCCTTGACCGAGCCAGCATCTTTCCCTCCGCTCAATGAACTCACGGCGAAGCGCTACGAAAACAAAGGCGCGCTAACTACGTAAGTAAATCCGCGGTTCTCACGCGTTCTTCTCGATACAAATACGCAGCCCGCACGGATCACAATGCCGTGCAGGAATTCCACAAGAGCCGGAGATTCCCACAGCTTAAGGCCCCAATTAATTTTGCATTACAGCTTGACAGTTTGATACCTGTTCGGTAGTATCGGGGTTCGTCTGTAGTCCTTCCAGCTGGCCTGGATTGACCTGCTCTTTGACAATCGGATGATACATGCCAGAACCCGTTTGGTTACGGTTCGTGCGCCGGGTGTACCGGTGTACGTACCACATTTGAGATAACCGAGCGATTTAAACAGTTCGTTCCCATTCGTGGCATTTCGATGCGAATCGACAATGCACACGTCTGGAAACACCAGATTTCAAACGAGAGTTTGATCCTGGCTCAGAGCGAACGCTGGCGGCGTGCTTAACACATGCAAGTCGAACGCGCAGCATTCTGTAGCAATACAGGGTGTGGGCGCGTGGCGAACGGGTGCGTAACACGTGGATAACCTTCCTTCAGGTGGGGAATAACCCAGTGAAAATTGGGCTAATACCGCATAACATGACGATGCCACATGGTGTTGTCTTCAAAGCCGCAAGGCGCCAGAAGAGGGATCCGCGGCCGATTAGCTTGTTGGCGAGGTAATGGCTCACCAAGGCTTTGATCGGTAGCCGGACTGAGAGGTTGGCCGGCCACACTGGAACTGAGACACGGTCCAGACTCCTACGGGAGGCAGCAGTGGGGAATCTTGCACAATGGACGAAAGTCTGATGCAGCAACGCCGCGTGGGGGATGAAGCTTTTCGGAGTGTAAACCCCTTTCGACCCGGAAGAATGCCCGCAAGGGTTTGACGGTACGGGTATAAGAAGCCCCGGCTAACTACGTGCCAGCAGCCGCGGTAATACGTAGGGGGCCAGCGTTGCTCGGAATTACTGGGCGTAAAGGGTCCGTAGGCGGTGTGGCAAGTCGGGAGTGAAATCTCTGGGCTTAACCCAGAGGCTGCTTCCGAAACTGCCATGCTAGAGTGTGAGAGAGGCGAGTGGAATTACGGGTGTAGCGGTGAAATGCGTAGATATCCGTAGGAACATCCGAGGCGAAGGCGGCTCGCTGGATCACAACTGACGCTGAGGGACGAAAGCTAGGGGAGCAAACAGGATTAGATACCCTGGTAGTCCTAGCCCTAAACCATCAGGACTTGGGGTGTGCCCTGTACGGGGCACGTCCCGTAGCTAACGCGTTAAGTCCTGCGCCTGGGGAGTACGGTCGCAAGGCTGAAACTCAAAGGAATTGACGGGGGCCCGCACAAGCGGTGGAACATGTGGTTCAATTCGACGCAACGCGAAGAACCTTACCTGGGCTTGAACCGCACAGGACCATCTTTGGAAACAGAGACTTCCCGCAAGGGACCTGTGTAGAGGTGCTGCATGGCTGTCGTCAGCTCGTGCCGTGAGGTGTTGGGTTAAGTCCCGCAACGAGCGCAACCCTTACTCATAGTTGCTACCCGCAAGGGAGAACTCTATGAGGACTGCTCCGGATAACGGAGAGGAAGGTGGGGATGAGGTCAAGTCAGCATGGCCTTTATGTCCAGGGCTACACACGTGTTACAATGCGCGCTACAGAGCGTTGCAAACCCGCGAGGGGGAGCTAATCGCACAAAAGCGCGCTCAGTTCGGATTGCAGTCTGCAACTCGACTGCATGAAGCCGGAATCGCTAGTAATGGCGCATCAGAACGGCGCCGTGAATACGTTCCCGGGCCTTGTACACACCGCCCGTCACATCACGAAAGTGGGCTGTACTAGAAATCGCCGAGCCAACCGCAAGGAGGCAGGCGCTCAAGGTATGACTCATGATTGGGGTGAAGTCGTAACAAGGTAGCCGTAGGAGAACCTGCGGCTGGATCACCTCCTTTCTAAAAGAAAAGGGAGTACGATCCGCCATTTGGCGGATACGGCTCTCCACCGGTTCCTTAGTGAACCGGGTTCGGCTCTCAAAGCCCGACGGGTTCTGACAAGTCTCATCCGATCAAGTCAAACGAGTTTGCTACAGACAAACGCAAGCCCCGCCCCGGTTTACCGGGGCGGGGCTTTTTGTTTTTAGCGCGGAATTTTTGCTGCTGGTGAGGGTCAGCCCTAGGCCGTGACGTTCAGCCCGCTGCCGCTCGTTTGCGGCGAAGAAGAACTCGCTGCGGATGTCGAGCCTGCGTTGCTGCCTGTGCTAAACTGCTCCAGCTCCTGCTGCAGCGCCGCGAACGCCGTCTGCGCGCTCGAAAGATTCCCCGCCTGCAGCGCCGTCGCAAGCGAATTCAGCGTCTGCGAGACCTGGCTGCCTTGCTGCCCGCTGCCACCGCCGCCGTGATGGTGGTGATGATGCACTTGCCCGGCCCCTTGCTGCTGTTGCTGCTGAAAATCCTGCTGGATCGTGGCGTAATCCTGCTGTGCACCAGAAATATTCCCGTTCTGCAGATCCTGCGATAGCGCCGCAAATGCCTGCGCGATCGGATTCGAACTGTTCGCCGAAGTTGTCGCCGCCGGCGTCGCGCTCTGCGCGTTCGGAGAGTTCTGTGACAGCGTTGTGTAATCCTGCTGCGCCTGCGTCAGATTCCCGGCCTGCAGATCCAGCCCCAGCTGCTGAAACTCACTCTGAATCTGTTGAAAATTTCCCTGGCCATTCTGCGCGCTCTGCGTCGCGGTCAGCAGGGAACTCAGCGCCGTATTTGCGATGCTCGAAATTGACATGCGTCACCTCAGATGAAGAGCTTGTGATGCAACCTAGATGTCCCGCTTCGATACAGTCCAGCTGCCGCGGGGGTTGACGAGGATCAGTCCCAGAGATTTCGCATGTGTAACGCGGCTATTAGCCTCATCGGCAGCGTGGCTACAGACTTGAACATAGGCAAATCGTAGGCCGCCCCTCTTAGGCTCTCCATGTGCAAAGCGTCAGCCAGAACGGCGTTCCAAGAGATTTTTATCCCGGCGCTGAGAATAGGTGAGTTGTCGCGCATGCATCGATAGAAAGCTCTGCCGATGGTGAACAACTAGGAAGGAATTTCTACATGCAACAACCGGCAGCCGGCAATTATTTCCGGCCGGCCAACCATCGGCGCCGCGGCAAGACGAAATGAGCCTGCAGCCTACTCAATGACGATTGAATACTTCGCGGTTTTCACCGGCTTCGCGTCCTTCTCAAATGGCCGCACGTATTCGAAAACGAGCTCTATGTTACCTGCGGCTATCGATTCAAACGTCCACACTTCCTCACCCGGCGCGCCCACCGCATCGAAAGTAGCCGCATGATAATCGTCGCTGATTTGCCTCAGCATCGCCGGGTCCAGTGGCTTAGTCAACCGCCAAGCATATCCGGTCGTGTGATTCGCATTCAGCGTAATCGAAAATTGTTTTCCGGCTAGTACGCGTATTTGTTCCATGCCTCCCGCCACATCAAAGCCCGTTGAATTCGTCGGAATTGCAGCGGCCTGTGCAGCGGCGGTCGCTGATACGACGCTCGCCACGCGAGCACCCTGGAAATTTCCCTGCGTGTCAAAATTAAACCCCAGCGTAGCAGTGCCGACCACGGCGCAGGCGTGGCAACCGTCGCGCAAAGTGTACTGCACCAAAAATGTCTGCACTCCCCAGCCAGTGGACGTCACCGTCGGCAACTTGCCATCGAAGCGATCTCCGGGCCAAACGCTGATGCGCGGATACTGCTCGGTGAGCGCCGCGTAAGCCGCATTCTTCCTCATCTCCGCGTCCTGCGTGAAGCGGTCATCATCCACGTCAATCGGCGATGGGGTCCCGTTCACCAGCAGCACGCCTTCCAGCTCGTTCGCCCGAAACGCATATTCGATATACGCAACATCCACGCGTTCCACGTGCCGGAACGCTCGCAGGTAAACCACTCCCAGCGATGCCGCCAGGCTTTCCGCAAACTCCAGCGCCTCAGGCGACGCACCGGCGGCCTTCATCTCGTTCAAAAAGCATCGTTCAATGTGGGTAGGATCCGCTTCGCCGCATTTCTGGCGAATCGCCGTGAGCGCTTCGGGCGATGGATTCCAAACGGCCGTAGCACCCACCCGCTCCGCGCGATGCTGTGCCGGTGATGGCGCTGGCTTCGCCGCCTCCTGCGCCACGCACCAGGAACTTGCGGCGCACAGCATCACGAGAAGAATCCCGCTCCGGATCATTTTGCCCTCGCGCAGCCAGAACGACAGCTTGGGATCACCTTACGCGCAACTCGTCCGAAAAGTGAAGGACGATTTTCAGCTGCGCCGCGTCCGCCGCCACTCCATCTCATCCAAAAAAAATGGGACGGGTTTGCGCCCCGCCCCATGTAATGCCCTGTTGTGAAAGTAACCGTGCGGCGCCCTCTACTGTGCAGCAGGTCCCGGCACCCAAACCTGGTCGGAGCTGGAAATATCAATCTCGCGCAGCTCGGTCTTGATGCGGTAAGTGCGCAGGTCGCCTTTCCCTTTCGCCGGCCGCTTCGTGTTCCAGCTAAGGAAATACTGATTCTTGAGGATGGTATCCAGTTGCTCTAGGAACGGAGCAAACGCGATCGGAGTCTGCAATCCCTGAAAGAAAGAATAGCCACCCGTCTTATCGGTGATCTGCGCCAGATTGCTCTGCCCGTAACTCACGCGGAACGTGCTGTGGCTTGCTCGACCGACCCCGGAGGCGTACAGCGTATGAATAATCACGCCGGCCCTCTCTGCCACCACATACGTGTTCTGAATGTCCGGGCTGAACGGGTCGCCGCGGAAGCGGTCAATGCCATCAGCAATCAGCAGAATTTCGCGCCGCACGCCCGAGGTCGCCGGCCAGCCTTTGATCAGGTCCATGGTCGAAAGATAAATACTGGAATAAGCGCCGAAATTTCCCAGTGGCAGACGCAAACTCTTGGCCACCGCTTCGTGATTGGTGCTGAACTGCGAAGCCGCTTGCACCGTGCCGTTGCTCGCATAAAAGACGCCTACAGCGGAACTCTTGGGCTGCCCGTTGATGAACGCCTTGATGTCGCTCAGTTGATTGCCCAATTCGGTTGAAGTGGTTTCGTCAATCACAATCGCCAGTTGCAGCCCCGCCTTTTCGCCCTGCGCTGGAGTCCAGCCCGCTACCTCTTTCTTTTCCTTCCCTTCATAAACGCTGATGTCGTCCTTGCTGATCGCCGGCGGCGCGGTGAATTTCGGGCCCAGCACCGTGACGACCGTTGTTACCGTTGCAGTCGCTGGAGCTTGCGCCTGCGGCGCTCCTGCCGCTGCCAAAAATGCGGCGACCACCAGAACACTTGCCACCACGTAAATTGATTTGCGCATCGCCATCTCCTCAGCTGGAGGGTTTCCGCCCGGAGTCGCACATACGTGGGATCAACAGGACGGCAGGAGTTCCGCCAGATGCCGCAACTCTAGTGAGCCGGCCGCTGTCTGTCAAGCCCCGGCCGAAATGTCCTTCAATCGCCCTCAATTATCGGGATACTTAATAAACCAAGGTGAGATGCTTGCGTCGCTCCAGCCACTCTTCGTTGTTGAATATTTGCGGCGTCAGTTCAATCAGCCGCGGCAACATATTAAACACCGCCACCGGACCCCACTCCGCGCCCTTGCGCGTGCGGAATCCTTTGCGGTTCAGCTCCTCGGCTACCTTCACCAGCGAAATATCCTGAATAATCAATTCCATCATCGAAAGCAGAAATTCCATCTCCGTGGGATTCTGCTCCAGGTGCTCGCAATCTCCAGCAACACGCAGCCCGAAGGGCGCGTCCTGCAAGCTCGGCGGCACTTCCACCGGCGCCGCGGGAACTTCCGGCGCAGCCGCAGCGCGCTCCCACTCCACCGCAACTAATTTCCACCCAGCCTGCTCGCGCTGCTTCACATATGTCGCGTCCAGCGAGCCCTGCAATGATTCTCGAATGCGTTCGCCTTCGGCCATGCTGCCTCCCAAGCTATGCGATTTCGGATCTCACCGCGTGAGTTTGCTTCCGCGACCTTATCGTCACTAAGACACCTTCCCCGAGAAATATTATTCACGATTCTGCAATTCTTGGGCCTAGGCCAAAGGAAAGAAACCTGATGTGATGCAATAGGTTAGGCTGCGTCGCCGGTCTCTCGAAGCACCGCAGGTGCCCGGTTCTGGGACCGCTATGTCGCTCAAGCGGACAAGCGGCAGGTGCGTCTGCCTCTGCACGATCATCGCTGGCCCAACCCGTCAAATCCTCGCCACAACTCCGCCACTCTGTCGTAATATATGTCCGCCCAGTATCCCTGCAGTTCCCGGTTACTTCCCAATCCCAATCTTGGCGGGGGAAATCATGAAGCTTAGGCAATTTGTCACAATTTTTGTCGGTGCTCTGGCTGTGGCCTCGGTGGCGCGCGCCGATACCGTCATGCTGAAAAACGGAGACCGTCTCACCGGAACTGTGGAAGTCTCCGATGGCAAAGACGTCACCCTGAAAACCGACTTCGCCGGTGAAATCAAAATCCAGTGGTCCGCCGTGCAGGAACTGAAGACCGACAAGCCGGTTTACGTCGTGACTCCAGATAAAAAAACAGTCAGCGGCACAGTCACGACTGATGGCACAAACCTGGTAATCCACTCCGCGAATAACGCAACGGTTCAAGTACCGCTCGCGCAGGTAACCGTCGTCCGTTCCTTCGACGTGGAAACCGCCTACGAGAAGAGCCTGCACCCCAGCCTCATCGAAGGATGGAAAGGCGGTGTTAACCTCGGCTTCGCCATCGCCCGCGGCAACAGCGAAACCACCAACCTCACCACGGGATTCAACGCCGACCGCAAGACTTTGAATGACGAGATCACGCTCTACGAATCTTCGCTGTACACCAGCAATGACCTTCCCGGCGGCGGCGTAATCGCCAGCTCCGTTCTGGGCGGCGCGAAGTACGACCGCAACTTGAACAAGCGCATTTTCGTCTTCGTCAGTGCGGATTACGCGCACGACGCGCTGCAAGACCTGAACCTGCGCCAAATCTACAGCGGCGGCCTGGGTGTGCACATCATCAACAGTCCCAACACCACCTTCGATTTTCTTGCCGGCGCGAACTACACCCGTGAAAATTACGGCAATGGCGTCGGCATCGCTGTGGACCGCAATTTGGCCGGCATCACTCTCGGCGAAAACTTCACGCACAAGTTCGGAAAATCCACCACCTTCACCGAAGTCTTCTATTTTTACCCGGACCTCAGCGACACTGGCGAATATCGCTTCTCGCTCGATGCCGCTGCCGTCACTAAAATCAATAAATGGCTTGGCTGGCAGTCCACGCTCACCGACCGCTACGTCACCAATCCGCCGATCGCCGGCACAAAGTCCAACGACGTAATCTTTTCGACTGGCATCAACGTCAGCTTCACCCACTAATCGCGTTCTTCCTTCCGCGCATCGCGAAGAAGTGTAAAGGAAGAGTGGGCGCGTTAAACGCAAAGAGCCGCTCCGGAAAAATCCGGGGCGGCTCCCTGTTTTTCGAATCTGCGTTCCGAAACTTATTTCCGCAGCGTGGCAAGCCTGCGACCTAATCTATTCCTCAAGTATCGCCCTGTAAACTCCGCCGCCAAGCGCTCCTCCAATCAACGGCGCCACCCAGAAAAGCCACAGCTGTCTCACTGCCCACCCGCCCACGAAGATTGCCGGACCCGTGCTGCGCGCCGGATTCACTGAAAGATTCGTCACCGGAATTCCCACCAGATGGATCCCTGTCAAACACAACCCGATCGCAATCGCCGCGAATCCCGAAAATGCGCGGCGATCCGTAGCTCCCATGACCACCAGCAAAAATACAAAGGTCAGCACAATCTCAGTAACCAGGCACGCGAGCAGCGAATATCCGCCGGGCGAATGTTCCGCGTATCCGTTAGAAGCAAACCCGCCCGCGAGCGAGAATCCGTCTCTCCCTGACGCGATCACGTACAGCACTCCCGCAGCGGCAATCCCGCCAACCACTTGCGCCACAATGTAGGGAATCAAATCCGAAGCTGGAAACCTCTTGCCCACAACTAGCCCCAACGAAATAGCCGGGTTCAAATGCGCGCCCGAAATGTGACCGAGCGCCTGAACCATCACCACCACAGTAAGACCGAAAGCCAGCGCAACTCCCAGAAACCCGATTCCCAGCCCCGGAAACGCCGCGGAAATTACCGCGCTTCCACAACCTCCCAGAACCAGCCAGAATGTACCGAAAAATTCCGCCGCAGCACGTTTTCCCAGTGTCACTGCCATTGCACACCTCCTCAACTGCAACTCGGACCACCCTTGTGGCACAAGGTTCGCGCAGACGACGCTTCCACGTCCATTGGCAAAACTGACAGAGCCGGGCGCTTGGTAGCGTGGCTTTGGGGCTGATGCCGGACACCAAGGCAGACGCTTCTGCGTTGCTCAGTTGCCCACGGCTTTCGGCAAATTCCAGTGCTGCCACACGCTCACCAGCCGAAGCAAAAAACAAAAGGTTCCGCCCACCACCGCGGCCTGCGTTGCAGAAAGCCGCAACTTTCTGCCGACGATCAACAATGCCGATCCCGCCAGCGCCGCTGTCGCGTACACTTCCGCGCGCAGCACCAGCGGCACTCGCGCCAGCAAAATGTCGCGCAGTGTTCCTCCGCCTACCGCCGTCATTCCGCCTAACAAAATCGCGATGAACGGATGTATGTTGAATTCCAGCGCTTTCTCCGTCCCCGCCACCGCAAACAGCGCCAGCGCTGCGGCATCGAGCACTATCAGCACCGGTCCGGGAATCCCCAACACGTAACGATGCAGAAAAAATACGATCGCGCCGCCCGTGAACGCCATCGCCGCATAGCGCCAGTCCCGCAACGACGCCGGCGGCGTCGCGCCAATAAGCAAATCGCGAATAATTCCGCCCGCCAGCGCCGTCGCAAACGCCAGCACCATCACCCCCAGCAGATCCAGGTTGCCCGCAGTCGCGGCCGTCGCGCCCTCAATCGCGAACAGCAGCGTCCCGGCCATGTCCACCGCGAAAAGCAGCTTGTTGTCGCCTTTGTTCATCACTCTCGCCCGCGCACGCGCACCCTCGAAATCCGCGGTCAAATTATCACGAATCGCATACTCCCGCAGCTTCCCGCCCCAGCGGTTCGCGGCCCTGAAACCGCCGCCTGGCCGGCATTCCGGCGCACCGACCCCTTTCGGGGCACCTCCTCGGGTTATCAGTTGCGAAGCATCCTTTGCGGGCGCGCGTTGGCCGTTGGCAGGGGGCTATGCTATAAGTACGAGTCTGCTTATTCTGAGGAAATTGTGCCGTTTATAAATTTTCCCGCTCGCGAAATTAACTGCAAGCTTGTTTACTACGGCCCTGGCCTTGGCGGAAAGACCGCCAACTTGCAGTGGATCTACGAACACACCGGAGCGAATCAAAAGGGAAAGATGGTTTCGCTGGCCACCGAAACCGATCGCACTCTTTTCTTCGATTTTCTTCCGCTCGATCTGGGCACCGTGCGCGGCTTTCGCACTCGCTTTCATCTCTACACCGTTCCCGGACAGGTTTTCTACGAAGCCAGCCGCCGCTTGATCTTGAAAGGCGCCGACGGTGTAGTCTTCGTCGCCGATTCGCAGGAAGAACGTCTCGACGCCAACCTGGAAACGCTCGATAACTTGCGCGAACACCTGAAAGATCACAACCTCGACTTCACGACGATCCCCTACGTTCTGCAGCTCAACAAGCGCGACCTCCCCAACATTCTCTCCGTCGCCGATCTGCAGAAAAATCTCCTGGTAAAGAACGAGCCCACCCTGGAAGCCGTAGCCGTGACCGGCCAAGGCGTCTTCGACACGCTAAAAGAAGTAGCCAAACTAGTCCTCGCCGAACTAAAAAAGAACGCTTAAAAGCCGTGGTCATTTCTCGCTGGGAAGAAATTCGTCCTGCAGCACTTCACTCCAGGTGAAATGTAACGCTGATAACTTGGCGCACAGCTGCGGGATTTCCGTGTGGGCCTCGCGCGGGTGTGAATTTCCAGGATTTGACGGCTTCGATCGCTCTCGCCGTTAGACCGTACGGAAGAGCTTTGAGCACCGCGACATCGTCCGCGCTCCCATCCGCGGAGATAACGACAGAAAGTATTACGGTGCCCACGTAGTGACGCGGAGCATCGTGCCCATCGTAATGCGCTGGGGGACACTCAACGCATGTGGGGTAACTGTACCCGCTGCTTCCTGAAACCGGAATGGTCAAGTCCGGCTGCGGGGCGGGATATTCAACGAATTTATTCATCAGGTCGCGCATCTCTGCGGAGAACGTCGAAGTTGTCTTAAAACCATTGAGCCACTTTCCAGAATCTACGCGGTAGCATTCGACCGCAATTCCCAGGCTATCCCCGGTCAGCGTAATTTTTCCGATGATCACGGACTCAATCTTGAATTCGCTCGCGGCCAAAAGGGCGAGGCCGATGTCGTTGAAACCGGTTGGACGCAGAGCCTTTTTCGCAAGGCTTTCGTTAATTTCTCCGCGCGCTGCAACCGAAAATTTGTCGCTTGATTTGCTCAGAGCCATGCTGAATTTTTCGGCGAGGGCCTGACCCAAAGCAGTGTCTTTATCGCCGGGTCCGGAGAAATCTAGAACAATTACGGATTTCTGTTTGGCCTTCACGAGGACTTCGGCCATGGGAGCCGTGAGCGGATCCAACGCGGGGAGCTGAGCGTAAGCCGCAGAGGTTGCGGCAGCTGCCAAATAAAAGACTGCAACAAGGCGCGAAAGTTTCGCTACCACCTGTTATGCATGCGCCACGCCGCCGCGAAACGCAGCGACAGCTTTGCCTTCATCCGTGAACGTTGGAATGGATTGTATCAACCGCGTAAGCTCCAAAACTTCCCGCACATGTCCGGTTGGATTCAGCAATTTCAATCCGCCGCCCTGCCGCTCCAGCGTCACAAAAGAACGCACCAGCGTGCTGATCCCCGAGCTGTCCATTTGCGAGACGGCCACCAGATTCACGATGACCTCCGACGGCCCCGCTTCCGCAAACTTGCGCAATTCAGCGCTCAGCGTGTCGTTGCTCGTGCCGATAATCAGCCGCCCCACCAAATCCAGAATGATGACGTTACCGGTTTTTCGCGTCGAAATTTGCAGGCCCATGTTCGCCTCCCAGGCCGCGCTCGCGACCCTGCTCGTTTTCCACCGTTCACCAGACGGAGGGTCCGCCCGTCGTCAACCGTCAGCTCACGGCAATCGTGCTGCCTCTGCGTCACACTGCTAAGTGGCCGCATTATAACCCTTTCGCCACTCACGAAAGCAAGTTCTGCGCACTCCGCAGCGCACGAAATCTCCCACGTCGCACCGCGGCAGTCTTTACAGGTCGTGGCCTTCGAGTCCGCGCGAGAACCACTGAGCCGCGTCAGGGCAACCTTCAAGCTTCGTCGAAAGCGTCAAGTATTTGTCATCCCGCACGCAGTCCCGCGCTTTTTCCTGCCATCCCGCAGTCGCGGGACGGGCGCGGGGCATAGTAAGGGATCAGCTTTTCGCGGAACGGCCCGGTCCGTTCACGGACTGCCGGACTCGTGTATATGAAGGACTCGACAACTATTGAGGCGTGCTACGCGCGCCGCGCCAAGTCCTGTATCCCCATGAATCAAAGCCTGTTGAGAAGCGATTCCGAAAAAATAAAAACGGGAGGCAGATGCCAGGTGGCATCCACCTCCCGGGGTGGGTGGGGTTGTTGCGAGAGCGTCGCAGAACTGGCTTGCGTGTGGAGAGCCTGACGCCCTGGCAATCCGACGTTTCCGCCGGAATCCACTGTTGTACAATTCCTTATCACGCTCGTAGAAACGGTGTCAACTCCAATTGCCGTCTCACGGCGGCCGATCCGTGGTTTTCGCGATCCGTTGAGCGGTCCTCGGCAGTCCTTCGGGCGGAGCGTGTCCGCGCAAACACAACGCCTCGCTATTCGGCCAATCTATCCTCGGTGGACCTTCGCCGGCTGCCGATCCAGCGTCTCCCGCACTCGCCGCGCTAGCTCTCGCGGCACGTAAGGCTTCTGCAGCACGGTCAGCCCAAGCTCCTGCGCGCTCCGGAGCAATTCCATTTCGGGACTGTACCCCGTCGCGAAAATCACTGGAACATCCTGCTTTTCCGCACATATCCGCGCGTAGGCTTCCGGACCGTTCATCTTCGGCAGCACCACGTCCAGCAACAGCAAATCAATGCGGTTACGATTCGCTTGAAACACGCGCACCGCTTCTTCTCCGTCGTTTGCCAGCAATATGTCGTATCCCAGATTCGTCAGCGTTTCCCGCGCCAGCTCGCGCAGCCCTTCGTGATCTTCGGCGACCAGAATCGTTTCCACTCCGCCGCGCACCGGGCCGGTGTCTTCTTCGTCCACAGGAGCTTTTTCCGCCGTCGGCGTTATTGGCAGATAAATCCGGAACGTCGTGCCGACGTTCACCTCGCTGTACACCTGCAGAAAACCGTCATGCTGACTGACGATCCCATACACCGTGGCCAGGCCCAGCCCCGTCCCCTTGCCCGTCTCTTTGGTAGTGAAAAAAGGCTCGAAGATGCGGTCCAGCGTGGCGGCATCCATCCCTGTGCCGGTGTCCGTCACCGCCAACATGGTGTAATGGCCGGGTCGCGCGAACGTATGCATCGCGCAATATTTTTCGTCGAAGACGCCGTTGCCCGTTTCGATCGTCAGGCTTCCGCCGCCTGGCATCGCGTCGCGCGCGTTGATGCACAGGTTCATGATTACCTGATCCACTTGCGTCGGATCGGCGCGCACCAGCGTCAGGTTCGCGGCCAGATTCGTCTTAATCTCGATATCGCTGCCGATCACTTTTTCCAGCAGGCTCAGCGTCTCCGTCACGTTCTGGTTCAGATCCATGTTGCGCGGCTCCAGGATCTGCCGCCGTGCGAATGCCAGCAATTGTTTGGTCAACGCTGCGGCGCGCACCGCCTGGTGCCGGATCTTTTCAAAATGCCGGTGTAAACGCGTATCCGCGCCCGTTTCGTCCAGCCCAATCTCCGCCCACCCCAGAATCGCTCCGATCATGTTGTTGAAGTCGTGCGCGATTCCCCCGGCCAGCTGCCCGATCGCTTCGAATTTCTGCCCTTGCCGCAGTTGCTTCTCGAGGGCGATCCGTTCGGTCACATCCTCCACTATCACTTCCACGCAGTCCGTGTTGCGCCGCACGTCGCGCGTTCGCCGGCCAATCAGCCGCACGCTGATGATCTTGCCATTCTTGCGTTTCCATTCCACCGTCGCGTCCCCGCGATCGTAATTGCGATAGCGGGTCGCCACCGCCTCGCGCACCGCAGGATCGCGGTACAAATGCAAACAATTATCAATATCCAAAAGCTCCGCAATGGACTCGTACCCCAGCATCTGCACCATCGCCGGATTCGCGTCCAGCAAATCTCCGTCCAGTGTCACCCAATAAATCCCGTACGTCGCGTTGTTCACCAGGCTGCGGTAGCGTTCCTCGCTTTCCCGCAACGCTTCTTCCCCGCGCTTGCGCTCCGTAATATCCAGAATGCTGCCGCGGATCAGATTGCGCGCCGGCGAAGGCAGCCGCACCACGTGCACTTCGCATGGAATTTCTTCGCCCTGCGAATTCCGGTGCGTCCACACGAAATAGGGTGTCGCTCCGGTCGCTCGATCCGACCATTCACGCTCCGCCAACGCCGACGCCCGCCCGTCCGGTTGAAACGCCGGGCTCAATTCTCCCGGTCCGCAACTCATCAACTCCTCGCGCGTCAGCCGGAACAGCCGCAGCGCGTTCTCGTTGCAGTCGCTGAACGTGCCACTCTCCGTATCCAGCACCACAATCGCGTCTGGCGCATTTTCCACCAGCGTGCGAAATCGTGCTTCGCCTTCCCGCAAAGCGGCCGCCGTTTCCTTCTCGGCGTCACGCAGCAGCTTTCCTTCCCGCGCCCGCAAAATCGCCATGGGCAATCGCGCCAGTTGCTGCTTCAGGACGTAATCCGCCATTCCAATCTGAATGCACTCCACTGCCTTCAAATCCCCCAGCGTGCCGGTAACCAGAATCAGCGGGATGTCCTGCCCCGATCTTACAATCTCGGAAAACGCGTCCATCCCCGTCCAGCCCGGCATGCGATAGTCGGAAAGAACCATGTCGACCGTATGGGTGCGGAGTTTGCCGGCGAACGCTGCGCGCGTACTCACCGTATTTATTTCCACGTCCAGAGCCGACTTTCTCAATTCACGAATGGTCAGTTCCAGATCCGCCGGGTTGTCCTCGGCGATCAGAATCCTCAGCGGTCTTGCCGCTGCCGTTTCCTCTTTCGTGCGCGTGCCGGACATAAAATGTCTAACTCCTAGACGCTTTGGAACGCCGCCGCCGGTGGCTTGCTGTTCACCGGCAGCCAATACATTCCCAGTTGCCGCACTACTTCTTGAAATTCCCCGAAGTGCACAGGTTTCTGAATATAACTATTCACTCCCAGCTGATATCCGGCCGCCATGTCCGATTCTTCCTTCGATGAAGTCAGTAAAATAACCGGAATCGCTTTGGTGCGCGGCTCGCTCTTGATTTGTTTCACCACCTGCAGCCTGTCCACCTTCGGCAGCTTCAGATCCAGCAGCACCAGCACCGGACGCACTCCCGCATCGCGCTTGGAAAACTCGCCTCGGCAAAAAAGATAATCCAGCGCTTCCGCACCGTCCCGCACGTGCAACACGTGATTGGCCACCTTGCTCTTCTTCAGCGCGTGCAGCGCCAGTTCCGCCTCCGCCAGATTGTCTTCCACCAGCAGAATTTCTACCGTCTCGCGCTCAAGCACGTTTTATCTCCGTGACCCGCTCTTCTTCTGGCGCTTCCGGCCGCGGCCCCAGCGTGAAAAAGAATGTGGTCCCGGAATTCACCTGCGATTCCGCCCAGATTTCTCCGCCATGCCGCCGCACAATTCGCTGCACCGTGGCCAGTCCGATTCCCGTTCCCTCGAAATCCTCCTGCCGGTGCAGCCGCTGGAACACTCCGAACAGCTTATCGGCATAGTGCATGTCGAAGCCCACTCCGTTGTCACGCACAAAAATCGTGGGCTGGCCCTCCGTCATTCGCGAGCCCACCTCAATCACGGCATTCGCCTGGTTCCGCGTGAATTTCACCGCGTTCGACAGCAGATTAGCGAAAATTAATTTCAGCAGCCGCGCGTCGCAATTCAATTCCGGCAACGGTTCCACCCACCATTCGATATTTCGTTCCTGCGCCTCCGTCGGCAGCTCCGCAATCGCTTGTTTCACCAACCCGGCAATTTGTGCCCTCTCCCGCCGCAATTCCAGCCGTCCGATTTTTGCCAGATTCAGCAGGTCATCGATCAATTGCCCCATGTGCGTCGCTGCCGTCAGAATGCGATCCAGGTAGCGAATCGCCTCCGGCGCCATTTTCGCGGAATGTTCCTCTTTCAGAATCCGCGCAAATCCGTCCACGTGCCGCAGCGGCGCGCGCAAATCGTGCGATACCGAGTAGCTGAACGACTCCAGTTCGCGGTTCACGCTGCCCAGCTCGTCAACCCGCAGCGTCAGTTCCGCGTTCAGTTTTTGGATCTGCTCTTCCGCTGCACGCCGGAAAGTTTTGTCTTTGTCGATTTTCACGTATCCGATTAATTCTCCATCCGCGCCGCGCAGCGCGGTGGTAACCACTTCGGCCCAGAACCGCGAACCATCCTTGCGCACTCGCCAGCCCTCACCCTCCACGTGCCCTTCCGCCGCGGCCCGCCGCAATTCCTCCACCAGCTTTCCGCGCTCCAGGTCTTCCTTCCGATACAGACGCGAGACGTGCTGCCCAATCATTTCTTCCGCCGCATAACCCTTCAAACTCTCGGCGCCACTGTTCCAGCTGGTTACCAAACCGTCCGCATCCAGACTGATGATCGCGTAGTCCTTCACCGCGGCAATCAGCAGCCGGAAGCGAATCTCGTTCAAGCGATTGCGCTCTTCGCTTTGCCGCCGCGATTCCTCGGCCGCTCTGTTGGCGCTGATGTCGCGATTGCTTTCCAGTATCCCGTTTGGATTTCCTTCGGCGTCCCTGCGCAGCACCCATCGGCTCGATACCGTCACCACCGAGCCGTCGCGACGGCTGTGCGTCAGTTCGCCTTCCCACGATCCCCGCTCCCGCGTTTCCGCATCAATTTCCTCGAGGGATTTCGGATACACGGTTTGCAGGAGGTCGTGCAGCATCTTTCCCAGGACTTCCTCCGCGCGTCGGCCGTACAGCTCCTCCGCTCCGCGATTCCAATACGTGATTTCATCGCGCAGATTGCGCACGATGATTGCGTCGTGGGTCAGATCAAGCAACTCTGCCTGTTCGCGAAAACGGCTTTCGCTCACGCGCAAATCAATTTCCAATTCGCGCCGCTCGTGAATTTCACTTTCCAGCGCCACATTCGCTCGCGCCCAGTCGCTGATGTTCGGCAGATCCAGCGCCTGCGGCACCAGTCGCGCCAGCAAAATCGCCGTCGCCACAGACGCCAGGGCCGTCACCGCCTTCAACCCGCCCGCCAGCCAGTATTGCGCGTGCCACAGGTTCCACACTTCCATCACGTGCGTCGCCCCGCACGCCACGATGAACGCCCCGAACAATACGAAGATCCAGCTGAACGGCAAATCCCGGCGCTTGCGCACGAACCACAGCAGCGTGAATGGAATCGTGAAATAGGAAAGCGCAATCAGCGAGTCCGATAGTACGTGCAGCCACACCAATCCCGGATTCCACATGTAGCAATAACCATGCGGCATGAATTCGCCCGCCCCGAACACCTGTCGCAAAAAATCCATACCCACCCTCTCGTCGCGCCGCACATCCCCCAACACAGACCATTCCCGTCCCGGTACGCCGCTCGGAGTTATACGCAGCAAGCGCGTATCCATCCGCTGGCACGCACCGCCAGTACGGATCATCAGTACGGACCACCAGCACGGAGTCCTACGAGGGAGTTATCGGAAGAATGAAAAAAAACTTGAACCCTGCTCCAAAATGAAACGCAGCGCGATTATCTATAGGCTGCAGACTTTGTGTGGAGTCTCTTAGAGAACGAAGGAAACTTTGCAGGTCGTGGCTCAGTTCGTCCCCAGAGCTTGTTTGTGACAGGCTCGAAGAGCCACGAAATTAGAGCAGAAGAATCAATCCAACTTCAGCCGCTGAGGTACGAACTCAGCAGCGGTACTGTGAACCTCGCACCGCCGTGTCACTTCCCCGGCTGCGCCTGCTGCGGCGGATGGTTCACAAAATACTGCTCGATCCCAGCCGAAAGCTGCAGCAATCCGGCGGTCACGTTCTTATCCATGGCTATAACAATATCCGGCACAGTCTTGCCCTGCACCGGTTCATCGTGCGTGTAGATCTGGCTCCACACCATAGTCCGCGTGCTCGGATCGTACAATTCCAGCTGCAACGTAAAACGCGCCACCAGCTCCGGCTGGTCCTCGCCGTACATCGCAAACAAGTGCCCGCGCACCACGTACTCCCCGCGCACATTGCTCGTCACTTTCGAAACCGCGCGGAATTGACCCTGTCTGCGCAGGATCGTCACCAACATATTCTGCACCATATCCGCCGCCGGTTCCGCCCAGCGGTCGTACTCGTATGTCCCCAGCTGCACCGGACCAGACCCGTACACCAACCGGTCGTCGTGATACAGCTGCGAGGCCACGAGTCGGCCCACTAGCAGCGTCACCGGGATCTGCGCCGAGGCCGTATTCGCCGGCGCGGGGTTCATATCCAGAACGTAATACTTCACCGGGCGCGCCGCGCCGCATCCGGCCACGAGCATCGCCAGAATCAGGAGTGCGCTTAACTGCATGCGACGGCTCAACACTCTTTGCTCCTTCTCGCGATGTTTCTTCGCGTCGTTGCGTGGCTGTCTCTGCAAACGAATTCTCCTGTCGCTTCCGTTCCGCTATTTCGGCGGCGCCGAACCGGGTTTGTGCGGCTTTGGGTCGGCCGCGCGCAGGATCGAATAGGGCCGCGTCTTGATGGATTCCGTGAACGAATTCAGGTTTTCCGTGACGTGACGCAGGTTATCAATAATCTCATCCAGATTTTCCTGATTGTCGGTCACCGTGTCATTCAGCGATGCCACAAGCGAATCCACGTTCACCAGCGCCTTGCGCAGATCAATGATCGCCTGCCGGATGTCCGCGCGGTTCTCCGTCAGCATTCCGTCCAGATGCTGCAGCGTTTCATCCGCCTGGTCCGAAGTCTTCTGGAAGCTCGCAATCACGGGCTTCAGGTTGGCCGTCGCGTCATTGATATGATTCAGCGTCGAGTGCACCAACGGCCGATCCTCTTGCAGCATCCCGCGCACGTTGCTCAGACTCGCCGAGACATTCGCGCGGTTCTCATCGTTCAGCAGGTCGTTCACCCGCGCCAGGGTCACCTTCAACTCCACCACCCGCGAATTCAGGTTCTCAATCAGCTCGTTCGCCTTTGGCGTCAGCGCGTTGATGCTGTCCGCAATGTCCGAAAAACTCGTCGGTTCTTTCGATTTCAATATGGCATCGCGCTGCGCTCGCGGCGCCGCCGCCGATCCAGCCAGAATCTCCAGGAAATTTTCTCCCAAAGGGCTCGTGCTCGTCACCACCACCGTGCTGTCCGTCTTCACTGGGATATTTGGCTTCGCCGTGAAATCCACTTTCATCCGCGAGGGGTCTTGCGCGTCAAACTGCACTTTGTTCACCCGTCCCACCGGAGGGCCGTTCAAATACCGCACTTCCGCGCCCGGCCCCAATCCGCCGGCGTTCTTGAAATACGCGTGGTACGGCGTGTCCGCTTTATCCAGCGTACCGGAGAGCGCAAACACCGTGGCTATGAGCAAGGCGGCCACTACCAACACGAAGAGTCCGACGTATGCCTGCTCGCGCTTCGATTCCATCCGTGTCCTCGACCATTTCTGCGCACTACAGCGCGCAGCTGCCCCTGGATTGCGGGGGAGTATATCACGGGCCCTTTACTTCGCCAGTCCCGGCAAGCCGGTTCTGGCGTCGTTCTATTGACGCTGCGGTGGTACGTCCCCAGTCAACATCTGCAGATAATCAATCTCCCCCGTCAATTCCGGTTCCGGCACGCGGTCCAGAAACTGCCGTACCCGCGGCTGCTGGCTCTTCTGCATTTCTGCTACCGTATCGTTCGCCACGATCACGCCCTTATCGAGCAAAATCATCCGGTCGGCGATCAAGAATGCGCTCGCCAGCTCGTGCGTCACCACCACGATCGTGATGCGAAACGCTTTCTTCAATTTCAATATCAGCTCGTCAATTCCCGCCGCAATAATCGGATCCAGCCCGGCCGAAGGCTCGTCGAAAAACAATATCTCCGGGTCCATCGCCAGCGCCCGTGCGATCGCGGCGCGCTTTTTCATCCCGCCGCTCAATTGCGCGGGCATGTAGCTCTCAAAACCCGAAAGCCCCACCTGGTCCAGCTTCAATCGCACCATGATCTCAATCGTGGATTCGTCCAGGTTGGTGTGTTCCTGCAGCGGCAGCGCCACATTTTCTCCCACCGTCATCGACCCAAACAGCGCCCCGCCCTGGAACGACATTCCCATCTTTTTCAATAATTCGTCGCGCTCGTCTTCCGATATGGACGCGAAATCCTTGTTTTGAATCCAGATCTCTCCAGAGGCGGGCGTCTCCAGTCCCACCAGCGTCCGCAGCAGCGTGCTCTTGCCCGAGCCCGACCCGCCTAATATCACCAGCGTTTCACCCGCCGGCACTTCAAAACTGATGCCGTGCAGAATTTCGCGCTCGCCATATTTCACGCGCAAGTTGCGCACCGATATCGCTGAAGGCGTCGCGCTCGGCTTCGGCGTGGGATTAGGGCTCATAAATTTACCGTGGCGAGGTCACGTAGAAAATTGTCGTGAAAACCAGATCCACCATCACTACCATAAAAATAGATTTCACCACCGCCGAAGTCGTCGAGCGCCCCACTTGTTCCGAACCCAATCCCGTCAAGAAACCTTCCTGGCAGCCCACCGCCGTAATTACCAGCCCGAACATCGCCGCCTTGATCAGCCCGGTGATGATGTCGCGCTGCACCAGCGCGTCCAGCGTCGCCTGAATGTAAGTGCCCCACGTAAACCCCGCGCTAGAAACGCCAAACATGCCTCCGCCCAGCACCCCCATGAAATCCGCCCAACATGTCAGGCACGGCACCATCAGCACCATCGCCAGAAACTTCGGCGCCACAAGAAACTGCACTGGCTCCAGCGCCATCGTTTCCATCGCGTCAATCTCTTCGTTCACCTTCATCGTGCCGATTTCCGCCGCGAACGCCGACCCCGACCGCCCGATCACCACGATCGCCGTCATCAAAGGTCCCAGCTCGCGCGTGATCGCGATCGCCACTCCGCTCGCCACAAAGTGCAGCGCGCCCAACTTGCGCAGCTCGTACGCCGCGTTCACCGCCAGAATCGTCCCCACAAAAAACGAAATCAGCGAGGTAATCGGCAGCGCTTCCACCCCGACAGACATCGCTTGGTGGATTGCACGGCCAATATGGAATTTCTTGCCCTGGAAAGGAAGGATGAAGACGGCTCGTATCGCGCCGCCAATCAATCGCGCCAGGCCCCCTATATACGCCAAACCATCTATGGTGGCCGCGCCAATAGTTTCTGTGAGTGGCATCAGTGGGTCGAGACGGGTGAAACTCTATGACTAAATCCGCGCAAACCGCCCGAATTCCTATCGGGCGGGCGCGACGTTCGTGCTACCGCCGCGCAAGGCTTCCTCTTCGTTGTTATATACCTCAAATACTTTGATCAGCCGAGTCAGCTCTAGAACTTCCCGCGCCGTCCGGCTCAACCCGTACAATGCGAACGTGCTCTTCAAATCTCGCGATAGCTTCAATCCTTCCACCAGCGACGCCACCCCGGCGCTATCTATGTACCGCACTCTCTCCAGATTCACGATCACCCGCGGTGCTTTCTTATCCTTCAGCAGCTCCAACAGCACTTTCCGCACCTGCGGCGAATTGTAAAGGGTGATGTCGCCAACCACGTCCACAATCGTGGCTGTTCCAGATTGGCGCGTTGAAATGTCCATCAGGATTGCCCCCCGGGGGCGATAGAGTGTTTTGCCAGAGATTCCCGCCAGATGCAATCACTTTTAAGCTGTAGGCTCCGGGGAGAAGCCGTACGCAGAAAGCGTTACGCGGAACGCACTATACAGCAAAAGCCTGCGTAACAACGTGCCAATTTTTGTCAGTTGGGCCGTACAGGGTGAGAACGCAACAAGCTTCGGAGCTGTTTCTAGCCACTTACCACCAATCACTAGCCACTGCCTTTATCGCCGAACCCGTCTTACTTCCGATTATCCAGCGAAACATACCCGCGCAGATCCGCGCCCAAATAAACCTGCCGCGGCCGTGAAATCTTCTGCTCCGGATCCAGCAGCATCTCTTCCCACTGCGCGATCCAGCCCGCCGTCCGCGGAATCGCAAACAGCACTGGAAACATCGTCGTTGGGAACCCCATGGACTGGTAAATCAACCCGGTATAAAAATCCACGTTCGGATACAGCTTGCGCTTCACGAAATACTCATCCTCCAGCGCAATGCGCTCGCACTCTAGCGCAATCTCGATCAGCGGATTCTTCCCCATCACATCGAACACTTCATAAGCAATGTGCTTTACGATGCGCGCCCGCGGATCGTAGTTCTTGTAAACGCGATGTCCGAATCCCATCAGCAGCTTTTCTCCCGCCTTCACGCTCTTGATATACGCGGGAATATTATTGATGGACCCGATTTCCAGCAGCATCCGCAGCACCGCCTCATTCGCTCCACCGTGCAGCGGCCCGTACAGTGCCGCCGTTGCCGCCGCCGTCGCCGAATAAGGATCCACGTGCGAGCTGCCCACCACGCGCATCGCCGTCGAAGAACAATTCTGTTCGTGGTCCGCGTGCAAAATGAACAAAATGTCCAGCGCGCGCTCCAGCGTCGGGTTCGCGCGGTACTTCAATTCCGTCGTGCGAAACAGCATGTTCAGAAAATTCCCGCAGTAGCTCAAATCGTTGTCCGGATACGCGAACGGCATCCCCAGCGTGTGCCGGTACGCAAACGCCGCCAGCGTTGGCATCTTCCCGATTAGCCGGTACGTCTGCTTGCGCCGCGAATCCGGATTAAAAATATCCTTGGCGTCCGGATAGAAAGTCGAAAGCGCCGCCACCGTGGAAATCAGCATCCCCATTGGGTGTGCGTCGTAATGAAATCCATCAATGAATTTCTTAATGCTCTCGTGAATAAACGTGTGATGCGTGATGTTGTACGACCAGTTAGCCAGCTGCGATTTCGTGGGCAGCTCGCCGTACAAAATCAGGTAGGCCGTTTCGATAAATGTGCTTTTTTCGGCCAGCTCTTCGATCGAATAGCCGCGATACCGCAGAATGCCCTTGTCACCATCGATATAAGTAATCTTGCTCGAGCACGATGCCGTGTTCGTGAACGCCGGGTCGTAACTCATCATCCCAAAATCGGCGTCCTGCAACTTCATCGGACGCAGGTCCAGCGCCTTGATTGTCTCGTTCGTGATCGGAAGTTCAAACTGCCGGCCCGTACGGTTGTCGGTGACGCTCAGCGTCTCGCGGCGCGTTTCTGCGCCCGTTTCGTTGCTGACAACCGATCCTGGTTTGGTCGGATTCATGGCCGGACCCTTTCGAGGCGCAAATGTTTCTCGGCGCGGTTCGCTTACACCTAAGAATGTACACTAAATTCCCCTGCCCGCGGAATCGCTTTCACTCCGCAAATTACAAATAAACAAAGCCAGCGCCATACGCCGCCGTACGTTGCCCAGTGGCACACACAAAACCCCCTCACCTCTGCTATGGTCCGTACGGGCGGGTTTCAGACCCTCCCTAGAAGTGCACAAACTCAAACCACGGCGCGAGCGTGCCTCACCCATCTATTTTCGAAGAGTGTGGTTTTCGCATCGCTTCCGCCGTTACCCGGTGCCGGTACTCAAACACCCGCGCCAATTTCCGCCGCACCACCCAACCCCCAAAGAAATTTCCCAACGCCCCACACGGCAATTCGTACTCAATCCGATCCTCCAACCGGCAAGCCTCCGCCCCCTGGGGAATGAACATGTGTGTGTGTTCCCAACGGCGAAATGGTCCGGAAGTCTGCACATCACGAAACTGCCGCCCTTCGATGTAGCCGGTATGCTCAAACGTCCAACGCAAACGCAGCGGCCCCACGTAGACCCACATCGCCCCGTGGTCTCCATCACGAATTCCCGCGGCGCGCTCGATCATCTCCACGCGCTCCCATGGCGGAGTCAACCGTTCCAGCGCTCCAGGCTCCGCGTGCCAGCGAAATAGCACCTCCGCGGACGCTTCCATGCTCGAAGCCGCCACAAACAATTTCGGCCGCGACATATTTTCCGGCGCCGTCCTTCCCGCGCAGCTCTACCGCAAATCCACACCACGCAAGGAAGCAAATCGTGCCACACACAGGCAGCGCCGCGCCACACGCAAACCCGAACGCAAGCCCATTCGCCGCGCTTCGCCTTCAAATCCAGAGGACCTTCCGAGGAATGTTCCGGTTCGCGCTCTAACGCGTGGTAGTTTTCTGCTCCAAAGGATCGGGAGGAGTCGGATGCTTCACCGTCAAATCCGTGGCACTCGCAAGCTCCGTGCGGTTTCGTCCACGTTCTTTCGCCCGATACAGCGCCGCATCCGCCAGCTGCAAAATCTCCTGCGCATCCAGCGGCATCTTATCAATGCTTGCGGTCACCCCGAAACTCGCGGTGACCGCAATCGGAATCGAATTCGTCATCATTGGCTTCGCTTCAATCGCCCGCCGGATTCTTTCCGCCAGTCCCAGCGTGCCCATGGCGTCCGAAGAGGGCACCACGATCAGAAATTCCTCGCCGCCGTACCGCCCCACGGAATCGTAAGGCCGTACGCAGGCCATCATGCGCTGCGCCGCTTCGCGCAACACATCGTCGCCGGCCAGGTGCCCGTACGTGTCGTTCACATATTTAAAATGGTCCAGGTCCATCAGCACGATTCCGAACGACCCGCCTTCGCGCGCCTGGCGCGATCGTTCCCGCCGCAGCGTATCCAGAATCACCCCACGGTTCACCACTCCCGTCAGGTTGTCGTGCGTCGCCCGGTACAGGAGTTCTTCCCCCGCCGCGATCAATTGGTCCTGCAGGTCCAGAATCCTTTGCCCCACGTGCAATCGCGCCCGCAGTTCTTGCGCATCAAAAGGCTTCGTCAAGTAATCATCCGCGCCCGATTCCAGGCCCTGCAGCAAATCTTCTTTCTGGGTGCGCGCCGTCAGCAGCAGCACGTAAACGTACTTCCGGTCCGCCGATTCGCGCAGCTTTTGGCAAACCTGCACGCCTTCCATTCCCGGCATCATCCAATCCAGAATCGCCAGGCGCGGCGCGTCCAGCCTCTCGAGCATCTGCAGCGCTTCCGTTCCAGTAGTGGCGATGGAAACTTCAAATCCCCACTTCACCAGAAATAATTCCAGCAGCCGCCGCGAAACCGGATCGTCCTCGGCTATCAATATTCTCTTGCGAACGTTTTTCGTCTCGTTCATAACTCGCCCTCGCGATTTTGGTCACGCATGACCAGTGCCGATTCTTCCTGCACCAGCCCGAACGTCACCGTGAAATGAAATGTGCTGCCGTGGCCCCATTCACTTTCCACCCACAGCTTTCCTTCCATCAGCGTCACCAGGCGTGTGGTGATAGCCAGTCCCAATCCCGTCCCTCCGTACTTGCGCGTCGTCGAGCTGTCCGCTTGGGTAAACGCTTCGAAAATCATCGCCTGTTTGTCCTTCGGTATTCCGATGCCGCTGTCCTTCACTCGAAAATGCAGCACCACCCGCTCCTTGCTTTGCTCTTCCGTTTCCACCTGCACCAATACCTCTCCCCGCTCCGTGAACTTGATCGCATTTCCCACCAGGTTCACCAGCACCTGCCGCAGCCGCGTCGCATCTCCCATCACTCGCTCTGGTACTTCCGGGCTGATGCGCCAGCGCAGCTCAATCCCTTTCTGCTGCGCGCGGAATCGCATCACCTGCAGCGTTTCCGCCAGGCTTTGCGCCAGCGCGAACTCGTGTTCCACCAGCTCCACCTTGCCCGCTTCCACTTTCGAAAAATCCAGAATGTCGCTCAGCAGGCGCAAGAGCGAGTCCGCGGAGCTTTTCACCATCTCCAGGTATTCGCGCTGTTCCGAATTGATGTCTGTATCCAGAATTAATTCCGTCATCCCCAGGATTCCGTTCATTGGGGTGCGAAACTCATGACTGATATTGGCCAAAAATTCACTCTTCGCTTGGCTCCCCGCCTCCGCCGCTTCTTTCGCCCGCCGCAGCTCGTCTTCCGCCTCTTTCCTCGGCGTGATGTCCCGCGCCGTCATGCACACGGTCCGGGCGGCTTCGCCCGGCGGCTGGATGGGGCTCACGCGTCCCAGAAACCAGCGCACCTCGTTCCCGAACGGCAGCGAGTATTCAATACTTTCGCCGCGTCCGGTCGCAATCACGCGCCGCACCGTCTCCACAAATGGTCGCGCGATTTCGTCTCCGAAAATCCTACTGATGCTCGAGCCCAGGATCTCCTTTTTCGGCCGTGCCAGCGCCGACTCATCGGTCGTCCACACGTTGCAAAAGATTCCCGCGCCGTCGAATTCAAAGACGATTTCGTCAATCGCGCCCACGATCGCCAGCAGTCGCGCTTCCGTCGCACGCAGCCCTCGCTCGCTGTTTTCCCGCTCGGTAGTCAGTGCCCCCAGGCACAAGCCGGTCAACGACACGATAAACATCAGGAATTGCAGCATCCCCAGCCGGTGCAAATCCTCCGGATAGAGTTTCAGCATCGTCATCGCGCCCATATCCAGCCCCAGCACGACCCATGTCGCCCCCGCCATCCCATGCCGCACCGCCACCCAGATCGTGGGCAGAAACAGGAGGTAAAATAGCTCGTGGCTTTGTGCCAGGTTCGATGCAAAAACGATTACCAGTGCCAGAATCACGCTCCCGGCCTGCGCCGATGATTCCAATACACCGCCTCGTCCCGTGGCGCGCCATGGTTGCGACGGAGTTTTCGCTCGGCCACCTCGCTCCCCGCGCGCGTACCGTTCTCCGCGCTCCCGCACCCACGGCATCACGTGGATCAGTAGAAAAGGTGTGACGCACAACAGCGCCACCGAATCTCCGATAAACCAGTTCAGGCTCGCCTTGATGTAGTCGCCCGGATGGATCAAGTCGGTCCATAAGAGCGAGAGCGCTCCCAGAGGAGCCACGCAAATCGCCACACCCAGCGCCACCGCCACGTACCGGAACACGTCACCCAAGCGCTGGAACGGCGATTCCGCCCGCAGCACGCGACGCAGCAAATACGCGGCGCCGGAGTACGCTCCCACGACGACGAAATTGATAATCCAGAAGGCCGCGGTGTACGGTGACTGGTGGTAATTCACAATGCCGGCGATCACCCCAGCGATTAGCATCAACGGCGCGTACGCCAGTCCCATGCCCACTAGCATCCCTAGTGCCAGTCCTACCGGCGGATACCACGCGCTCACCCCAGACCACATCTGAAAATAAACAGTCGTGCGATCCAGCAGCACGTACACCACTACAAACACAATACCGGGCCCGATCCGCCAGGGATTCCATCGCGCTCTGCCAATCATCAGGGATTCGTCGCCTCGCAATAGTTTTCCCCAGGCGGTGCGCCCGCTTTGCAAGGCCCTCACGCGCGGTTTCGATCCCGCCCGTAAGGTCGCTCCCCCTGCGGTCGGAATGTTTTTCCCGTCATCTCACGCGCGGCCCTGCCTTCCGCAACTCGGATGGATTTCATCGTTCAGGCGGTCGTCGCGCCGCGTTCGCTCGGGATCACGATGCCGCGAGCTTGGGAAAAATCCACGGTCTCGCGCCAAACAATTTCAGCTTTTCTCCACCACAATTTCACGTGTTTGAATCCGGCATCACCAGCGTGTCGAGCTGGACTGCTTTCGGCCCTTCGCCGCCAATCTCAACGAATCGGCCGAACCGTGAATCTTTCTCCCAGCGCTCGTTCCGAAGCCATCGGCACAGAGCGCGCATCGGAAATCGCGGCCGCCGCTTCGCATGGGCGCTCTACCGCAGGCGCGGGCATTGGTATCTGCGCGCCCTCCGCTTCTTTCAAGAACGTCAATCCCAGCTCCCCGCCGTGCCAGTCAATCGAAATTACGTCGCCCAACGACACCTGCTCGGTCGCCAGCAAACTCGCCAGCGGATACACCACGTACCGCTCGATCGCGCGCTTGAGGTGCCGCGCGCCGTATTTCATGTCCGTGCCTTCTTTCAACAGGAAATCCCGCGCCGGCTGCGTCACTCGGAACAAGAATCGTCCTTTCGCAGTCTCGAGCACGCGCTGCTGCACCATCCCAAGTTCAATTTCCAGAATCTGCTCCAACTGCGCCGAACGCAAAGGATGGAACACCACGGTCTTGTCAATCCGGTTCATGAATTCCGGAGCGAATTTCCGCTTCGCGGCTTCCGACGCCGTCTTCTCCACCTTTTCGTCCAGACCCATTTTCGATTCCGCGCGCTGTAGCGGCGCAAATCCCAATCCACCAGTCATCAACTCCGTAATTTCCACGCCGCCCAGATTCGACGTCATGAAAATCATCGTCTGCGACAGGTCCACCCGCCGGTTGTCACCCAGCGTCAAAGTGGCCTTGTCCAATATCCCCAGCAGCAATTGCCACAGCGCATCCGAAGCCTTCTCAATCTCGTCGAAAAGCAAAAATGAAATCTTCAATTTCTCCGTGTGGTACTGCGCGAGAGCTTCCTGCGTGATCAGCGGATGTGTTTCGCGATGTCCCAAATATCCCGGAGGCGAGCCAATCAATTTCGCAATCTCGTGCGAGTGCTGAAATTCCGCGCAGTCCACCTTGATCACCGCGCGCGGATCTCCAAACAGCACTTCGGCGGTAGCTTCGACGACGCGCGTCTTGCCCGCGCCCGTCGGCCCCAGGAACAGCAGGTTCCCCACCGGACGCCCCGGCGAATTCAATCCGGCGCGAAACACTTGGTACAAGTCCACCACCGCCTGCACTGCTTCGTCCTGCCCCACAATCTTTCGCCGCAACCCTGCTTCAAAATCCCGCGACTCGATACTCCGGCGTGCCGGATCTAACTGGCGTTCCACTGATGCGTTCATTCGCTCACCCTCCAGCCGGCCTTCCGGCACTGCCCGACGGCGGGTTCTACACCTCGAACCGTTCCACCAATAACCATTGCAGAATCGTGGCCAAAGTTTGCCGCTGGAATCGAAATCAAGACGCTTGGAATCAGCGTATTGACCGGCCTGCTCTGTAGCCGTCCGCAAACCGAAAGCGGAATTAATGTTTCAACCGGGACGACCGTACCGCTGTGACACGTTGTTAATACTGTGTTAAAAAATCCACAGCACCTCCTCTACTCCTTGCTTCCGAGGCCCCCTTTCCCGTATCTTGTCTGCGATCCTCTAGAAAGAAACCAAATGAAACGTATTCTGGTCATCGAAGACGACAAAGACATCGTAGAGTTGGTGCGCTATAACCTGGAAAAAGACGGCTACCAGGTCACCTCCAGCGGCGATGGCTCCACCGGCCTCGCGCAAATCCGCAAGGCCGCACCCGATCTCCTCGTCCTCGACCTGATGTTGCCGAAACTTTCCGGCCTGGAAATCTGCAAGGAAGTCCGCAAAGAAGTGACGCTCAACCGCATTCCGATTCTGATTCTCACCGCCAAGGGCGAAGAAGCCGATCGGGTCGTCGGCCTCGAACTCGGCGCCGACGATTACGTCACCAAGCCATTCAGTCCCCGCGAACTCGTCGCGCGCGTGAAAGCTTTGCTCCGCCGGGCTGAGCCGGGCACTCCGTCGGAAAAGCCCGTAGAAATCGGCGCCCTCCGAATCGACCCCGCCGCATACCGCGTCACCCGCACCGGCAAGCCCGTGCCCATGAGCACCCTCGAATTTCGCCTGCTCTATTTCCTCGCGGCCCGTCCCAATCGCGTTTTCACTCGTGATCAATTGCTCGATGCCGTCTGGGGCACCGAGCGCTTCGTCACTCCGCGCAGCGTGGACGTCTACGTCCGCCGCTTGCGCGAAAAAATCGAAACCGATCCGCAGCATCCCGTCTTCATGAAAACAATCCGCGGCGCTGGATACCTCTTCGAAACCCGTGCGAGCTAGACTTTTCTGGAGGCTCGGGCTCACCTATGGCGCCCTGCTTCTCGTAGTCCTACTCGCTGTCCAGCTTTACTCCGCTCGCGTCATCCGCAGCCAGGCCATACGCTCCGCCAATGACCAGCTCGCCTCCCTTCTGGGTCTCGCCTTCGCCAACCCGCCCCTCTCCACCGACCCCATCGAGCTACGCAACTGGACCAGCCGAGCCGCTCGCAGCGGCGCCCGCGTAACCATCATTGACAATACCGGCCGCGTCCTCGTGGATTCCGAAGCCGATGCCGATAAAATGGAAAACCACGCAGATCGGCTCGAGTTTCAAGATGCCTTGGCCCACGGAACAGGCCAGTCCGTGCATCGCAGCGTTTCTCTCGGCCGCGAATTGGTGTACCGCGCTCAGCGCTACGACCAACCCGGAAATCCCCCGATCGTAATCCGCTTGGCCTTGCCTCTTTCGCAAATTGATCTCTCGCTCGTCGAGCTGCGCCAGCGGCAACTCGTCGCCACCCTCGTCGTGCTGCTCATCGGTGCTCTGGTCGCCTTCGCCTTCGCGCGCATGTTCGCTGCGCGCGTGCAAAGGCTGCAGCGCTTTTCGCAACGCATCGCTGAAGGTGATTTCCGTCCCTTGATCCGCGAGGGCCCTCGCGACGAGCTTTCCGATCTCGCCGACTCGCTCAATCTCACCGCCGCCCGCATGGATCGCGAGATCCGCCTGCTCAGCGGCGAACGCAATCGCTCCAGCGCCATCCTGCGCAGCATGGTCGAAGGCGTCGCCGTGATTGACGCCGAAGAGCGTCTCGTTTTCTACAACCGCGCGTTTTCAGAAATCCTGAACGTGGATCCCGCCAGCGCCGAAGGCCGCCCGCTCATCGAAGTAATCCGCAACTCTGACCTTTTGAGCCTCATTCGTCGCGCCCTGCGCGGCGATGAAGGCCTGCAGACCGACATCACCATGGGCATCACTCAAACTCAAAGTTTCTCCATCACCGCTGCGCCGGTGAAAGCTCTGGATGTCTCCGCATCCGGTCGCGCGCCCAATGAAAAACCTTCCGGCGCCGTAGTCGTTCTTCACGACGTCACCGAACTTCGCCGTCTTGAGCGCGTCCGCCAGGATTTTGTCGCCAACGTCTCCCACGAATTCAAGACGCCGCTCACCGCCATCCAGGGTTTCGCGGAAACGCTTCTCGCCGGCGCTCTCGACGATCCCGAAAACAATCGCCGCTTCCTGGAAATCATCCGCAATCACGCCATGCGCCTCGCGCGCCTCACCAACGATCTCCTCAAACTCGCCCGCATCGAAGCTGGAAAAATGGAACTGGAATTTTCCTCCGTCGGCCTGCTCGAACTCATCGAAGCCTGCACCGAAACCACTCTGCTCAAAGCCAATCGCAAGGAAATCACTCTGGAGATCACCGTCCCCCCGCAACTGCCCGCCGTGCGCGGCGATGCCGCCCTGCTCCGCGACGTGCTGCAAAATCTCCTCGATAACGCCATCCAATACACTCCGCCCCGCGGCCACATCGCCGTCGCCGCCTCCGCCACCACGCGCGAAGCCGTCATCACCGTCGCCGACACCGGCATCGGCATCCCCCTCGCTGATTCCGAACGCATCTTCGAACGCTTCTATCGTGTGGACGCCGCCCGCTCCCGCGAAGCCGGCGGTACCGGCCTCGGCCTCTCCATCGCCAAACACATCGTCGAAGCCCACGGCGGCAAACTCTGGGTAGAAAGCACAGTAGGCCAAGGCTCCAAATTCTCCTTCTCTCTCCCCCTGGACTCCTAGCCCTCCGCCGCCGAGCTTCCGCCTTGTCTTCATCTGTTTACGCGCGATTTATGCCCTTGCAATCTCCCCAACTGATCCTGTAAACGCCGGTACTAAAGCAGGCCAACAACCTGCAGGAGGCTTCACGAAGTGGCATCCACTAAAACAAGCGCAGAAGGTGTCTTTCAGAGCGTGCTGGTGAATTACCTGGTCTCGCAAGCCCGCACGGTCGAGGCCTCGGTCAATCGCGCTCTCTGGGCTCTGCTCGAACGCAACGAACGTCTCGCCAGCGAAGTCTTCCTCACCGAGCCGCGCATCAACGAAATGGAAATCCTGATCGACGAGCACGCCATCCGCATGCTCCGCCAGGGCGAAATGCTCGATTCCGACGTCCGCCTCATCGTCGCCACCCTTAAAATCAATAACGACCTCGAGCGCATGGGCGATCTCGCCGTCAATCTCAGCGAACGCGCCATCTCCCTCTCTCAAATGGGCGAAGTCCATATCCCCGTTGAACTCGAGCCCATGACTACCGCTGTGCGCGCCATGGTCTCCAAATGCCTCGGCGCGCTCATCTACCAAAACGTGGATTTAGCCACCCAGGTGCTCGAAAGTGATGATGTAGTTGACCAATATCGCGATCAAGTCTTCGAAGCTTTGCTCGCTGGCATGACCGCCAATCCCGCGCTCGCCGCTCCCAATCTCCACTACGTCCTCGCCTCGCGCCATCTCGAACGCATCGCTGACCACGCGACCAATATCGCCGAGGATATTTTGTTCTGGGTGCGCGGCCTCGAAGTCCGCCACGGCCGCGCCAAGCAAATGGAACTCAACCCCAGCGGTGTCGGCGACGCCGCCACGTCAGCTGGGGAGTAATTGATATTTCACAGCCCGGTCATCTGCAGTTCAACTGTGCCATTTAGGATGCCCGCGGGCTGGAACGCAAGTTACATCGCCGCCGCACCTGCAGCTCTCTTGCGTCCCTGAAAACGGCCGGCGGTGGACTCAGCGCCCACAAGTTCCTGCGCTCCAGTACCTGGCGCCGGAAGCAGCACACCTCGTGCCACCAACCCGCGAGGCGCGGCTCGACCACACCCCCGGGGCCGCGCCTCCCCTCTTCCCAAACTCCTCGTCCTTATTTCATTCCCAATTCGCACCCATGTAACACGCCCGTAACATTGCAGTCAAAAAATGGTACTCAGGAGACTCCCTGACAATGAAAAAGACCCTACTGGTTGTGTGGCTCATGATGCTCACATTAGCAGTAACCGCGCCCCACGCCGCTGCGCAAGGCGGCTCTATAAAGCTCAACGCCGCTGGCGCTACGTTTCCCACTCCCATCTACACCAAATGGTTCGACGTTTATCACACTGCCCACCCCAACATTGAAATCAATTACCAGTCCATCGGTTCGGGCGGCGGCATCCGTCAGTTGCAGTCCGGCACCGTTGATTTCGGCGCCTCCGATGGCCCCATGAGCGACGATCAACTCGCGCAATCAAAATTCAAAATTCTGCACTTTCCCACGGTTCTCGGCGCCGTCGTGCCCACCTACAACATCGCGGGCGTAACCGCAGATCTGAATTTCACCCAGAAAGCTCTCGCGGGAATCTACCTCGGCAGCATCACCAAGTGGAACGATCCGGAAATCGCCCACGCCAATCCGGGCGTGAACCTGCCGAATGCCGATATCGTCGTCGTGCACCGTTCCGATGGCAGCGGCACTTCCTACATCTTTACCGATTTTCTCTCGAAGGTCAGCGACGACTGGAAGAACAAAGTGGGCAAAGCCAATACCTCCGTCAATTGGCCAGTCGGCCTCGGCGGCAAGGGCAACGAAGGAGTCACCGGCCTGGTAAAGCAAACGCCCAACTCGATCGGCTACATCGAATTGATTTACGCGGTTCAGAACAAAATTCCGTACGGAAATGTTCAGAACGCCGCCGGTAAATTCGTGAAGGCAGATCTCGCTAGCGTTACCGCAGCGGCCGCCGCCGATGCCAAAAGCATCCCCGACGATTTCCGCGTCTCCATCACCAATGCGCCGGGCCCCAAGGTCTATCCCATCGCTAGCTTCACCTGGCTACTGATTCCCGCGCAGATTCAAGACGCCGCCAAGCGCGACGCGATCAAAGATTTCCTCAAGTGGATGCTCACCGAAGGCCAGAAGTACAACGAAGGCCTGACCTACGCGCAGCTACCGAAGGAAGTCGTCGCCAGGGAGACCAAAGCGATTTCGCTGATCCAGTAATCAGTAACCAAAATGTCCGCAGCCGCCACCACTATCGCGCACGAGGTTCCCCCACAGGCGGGACCTCGTGCGTTTCTTCATCGCCTCCGTCAAGGCGACGAAATCGCGCATCTCATCACCCTCACCTTCGCGGCCGTCATCCTCTTGCTCACTTCCATGCTGGTGTACGAACTCTGGAGAAATTCGCACCTCTCCCGCACCGCGTTCGGTTGGGCCTTCTTCTGGACCAAAGTCTGGGATCCCAACTTTGATAATTTCGGCGCGGCCCCGTTCATCTACGGAACCCTGGTCACTTCTGCCGTTGCGCTGGTCCTTGCGGTCCCCCTCGGCCTCGCCAGCGCCATTTTTCTCTCCGAGCTCGCTCCGCGAAATATCAGCGACGTCATCTCATTTTTGATTGACCTTCTCGCCGCCGTCCCCAGCGTCATCTACGGCCTGCTCGGCATCTTCATCGTTGTCCCGCTGATGCGCACCACCCTCGGCCCGCTGCTCATCAATACCGTCGGCAATCTTCCTTATGTCGGCGCTCTATTCCGCGGACCAAATTACGGCGTCGGCTTTCTCACCGCCGGAATTGTTCTCGCCATCATGGTCGTGCCTTTCATCATTTCCGTCTCGCGCGAAGTTCTGCTCACCGTCCCGCGCGAACAGCGCGAAGCCGCGATGGCCCTCGGCGCCACCCGCTGGGAATCCACCTGGCAAGTAGTAGTGCCCTGGGCGCGCACCGGCATCATGGGCTCGGTATTCCTCGCTCTCGCCCGCGCGCTGGGCGAAACCATGGCCGTCACTATGGTGATCGGCAACGCTGCTGCCATCAAAGCTTCACTGCTCGCTCCCGGTGATACGATCGCCTCCACCATCGCCAATCAATTCACAGAAGCCACAGGTGATTTGTACCTGAGCTCACTTATCGAACTGGGCCTCGTCCTCTTTCTGATCACTTTCATCCTCAACGGTCTCGCGCGCATCCTGATCGTCGCCACCGAACGTGGTGGAGGCCGCCCCGCATGAGCTCTCCGCGCATTATGTGGCGCAAGTCCCTGAACTACGTGATGCTCACCCTCACGGGCGTGGCCGCCTTCGCCGTCGTGTCGGTATTATTTCTTATCCTCGGCTACCTGATCTGGAACGGCGGCACGTCGCTCAGCCTGAATTTCTTTACTCAGCTTCCGAAACCCGTCGGCGAAACCGGCGGCGGCATGGCTAACGCTATCGTCGGCAGCCTCAAGCTGCTGTTTCTCGCCGCAGTGATGGGCTTGCCCGTCGGCTTGCTCGCCGGCGTCTACCTCGCCGAATTCGGCGGCAAAACTTTCTCTTTCATTGTGCGTTACACCACTGACTTGCTCAACGGCGTCCCCTCCATCGTAATCGGCATCTTCGCTTACTCGCTCGTAGTCCTGCCCGTCAAACATTTCTCCGCGCTAGCCGGCGGCGTCGCCCTCGGCATCATGGTTATCCCTATCACCGTGCGCAGTACCGAAGAATTTTTGCGCGCGGTTCCCGGCAATATGCGCGAAGCAGCCATGGCGCTCGGCGCCAGCAAATGGAAAACTATCGCCACCGTGGTTTTACCCGCGGCCAGCGGCGGCATTCTCACCGGAATGTTGCTCGCCCTGGCGCGCGTCGCTGGCGAAACCGCCCCATTGCTCTTCACCGCCTTCGGCAATCGCTTCTGGAGCCAGGGCTGGGGTCAGCCCATCGCTTCACTTCCGGTAATGATTTACACCTATGCCGTCGCGCCGTACGATGATTGGCATAGGCAAGCATGGGCCGCAGGGTTGGTTCTGTTAGCTTTGGTTCTGCTGTCGAATCTGGGCGCCCGCTTCATCCTGGCGCGCAGCAAAGCGGTTTAGTGGAATTTGCAGCAACGAAGGAAAAATTGTGAGTGGATCACCTCAACCCGCGCTATCAGTCAAAGCCTTCAGAGATCCGGTGCCTATGGAAAAAACTACGTCACCAACGATCGAGCATAAACAGCGCTTGACGATTTCGAATTTGAATTTTTTCTACGGCCCGAAGCAGGCCGTCTTCAAACTCAACCTCAAAATTCCCACCAACCGTGTTACCGCTCTCATCGGCCCTTCCGGCTGCGGCAAATCCACATTCTTGCGCACCCTGAATCGCATGAACGAAACCATCCGCAACACCCGCGTCGAAGGCGAAGTCCTACTCGATGGCCAGGACATTCACTCCCTCGATGTCGTGGGCCTGCGCCGCCGCGTCGGCATGGTCTTTCAACGCCCCAATCCATTTCCGAAATCAATCTACGACAACGTGGCCTACGGCCTGCGCATCAACGGCTACAAAGGCCGCCTCGACGATCTCGTCGAACACAGCCTCCGCCGCGCCGCCCTCTGGGACGAAGTGAAGGACTATCTCAAAAAGTCTGCCTTCGCCCTTTCCGGCGGACAGCAGCAGCGCCTCTGCATCGCTCGCGCGCTAGCCGTAGATCCAGAAGTGCTTCTACTCGACGAGCCGTGCTCCGCTCTCGATCCCGTCACCACCGCGAAAATCGAAGAGCTCATGTTCCAGCTGAAAGACAGCTGCACCATGGCCATCGTCACCCACAACATGCAGCAAGCCGCCCGCGCCAGCGACTTCACAGCCTTCATGCTGGACGGCCATCTGATCGAGCACAGCGAAACATCCAAGCTTTTCACCACGCCCACCGACCCGCGCACAGAAGCCTACATCACCGGCCGGTTCGGTTAATCGAGCGGATAGCGCTGGGGCCAGGCCATGCGGGTCTACAAGAATTGAGGAACTATGGAAAGACATTTCGATCACGATCTTGAAGAATTAAAACAGCGCCTCCTCTGGATGGGCAGCCTCGCCGAGCGCGCCGTCCATCAAGCGGTCCACGCCGTCCTGGACGCCGAAGAACATCTCGCTGAAGTCGTCCTCTCCGAAGAAGACGCCATCAACGAAATGCAAATCGAAATTGACGAGCGCGTTCAGCGCCTCCTCGCCACCCAGCAACCCATGGCCGCGGACCTGCGCTTCCTCCTAGCCGTTTCCCGCATCAACGGTGACCTGGAACGCATCGGCGACCAAGCCGTCAACATCGCCCAATCCGCTACCCGCATCCTCCGCCACCCGCAGGTCAAACCGTACGTGGACTTGCCGCGCATGAGCGAGCTAGCCGAAGCCATGGTCCGCGACAGCTTGAACGCCTTGGTCCGTGGCGATCAAGACCTCGCCCAAAGCGTCCTCCGCCGCGACGATCAAGTTGACCGCCTACGCGACCAACTCTTCCGCGAACTCCTGACCTACATGATGGAAGACAGCGCCCAAGTCTTCGCCGCCTTCGAGTTAATCCTCGTCGCCAAAAACCTGGAACGCATAGGCGACCACGCCACTAACATAGCCGAAGACGTAATCTATTTCGTAGCAGGCCGCGACGTCCGCCACCCAGCCCTGGACAGACGCTAACGTAGCGCAATCAAACAAATCGGAATTCACGACAGGAAGGGTCTCAACAAACACAGAAGAGAAAATCTAAATCCGTGTCAAAGCCGTAGCCTCATCCTCAGCCAAATCCAGAATCGAATCCAACCGCACCATCTTCAAAAGCATCATCACGCGCTTGTTCGCCGCGAAATAAGTAGCCTTCCCCCCCGCCCTCTTCAAAGTCGTAAACGCCCGCACCAAAGCCCCAATCCCCGAGCTATCCAATTCCGTCACGCCCGCCAGATTCACCGCCACGTGCAACGACCCCGCCTCGATCAATTGCTGCACCTGATTCCGAAACGCTTCCTCGGCGTCGCCCAATTTCAGCGGTCCATCCAGATCCAAAATCGTCGCCCGCCCCGCTTTGCGAATCCCAATATTCACGATGCCCCTCGTTCAGCCCAGCAAAGCTAACCGAATTGCGTCCGCCAATCAAGGGGCCTGCACAAACTACTCCGCCCGCAAAGCATCCACGGGATCCACACCTGCCGCCCTCCGCGACGGCAAATAACAAGCCAAGTAAGCCGTCACCACCACCCCCAAAGTCACCGCCCCATAAGTCACCGGATCCACCGGGCTAACCTTAAATAACAGAGACGACATCAACCGCATCACTGCAAGTGCCGTCACCAGCCCGCACAAAATTCCCACGCCCGTCAGCCACAATCCCTGCCGCACGAACATCCCCACCAGCGTCTTCTTCTGCGCACCCAGCGCCATGCGAATTCCAATCTCCCGCGTCCGCTGCGATACTGAATAAGCAATCACTCCGTAAATCCCCACAATCCCCAGCAGCAACGCCATCCCTCCCGCCACTCCCAGCATTACCAGAGTGAAAGACGTCCGCGCCATGGACTGCGTGTAGAAATAACCAAGCGTGTGTGCGTTCGCGATCGGGATGTTCGGATCCACCGACCACACCGTCTCCCGCACCTCGTTCAAAAACGCTTGCGACCCAGCCCGCGGGCTGCGTATCGCAAAAGCAATCCCGCGCCGCAGTTGCTCTTTTTGCCCCTCGAACCGGTCCATCATCACCGGCCAATAAACCGCGGTGCTTGCCGGCTTATCCACTCCGTTCTCGTACACATCTCCCACCACGCCCACAATTTCGCGCCAGTCGTCCGTATTTCCCACGCGGATTCGCTTCCCCAGCGCATTCCGCGCGTCGTGCCAATATTCCTTCGCGAAGTTTTCAGAAATCATCGCCACCGGAATCCTCTGGTAAGTGTCCTCCCAGGTGATATCGCGTCCCGCCACCAGCGGTGTCCCCACAGTTGCCAAAAATCCCGGCGAAACGAATTTGAATCGCCGCACCGGCGGCAGCTGTCCTTCCGCATATGAGCGATCTTCCGCGAACAAAATGTCCATCGAGTTGCGTCCATCCATCGGGATGTCGCTGGAAAAACTCACCGACGAAACGCCCGGAATCGCCGCAAGCTTCCCCTCAATTTCCTGCTCCATGCGCACCAGCCGCTCGCGGTCTTTATCCGGAATCTCCGTCTCCGGCACATAGAACCGGAAAGTCTGCAGCGAATCCGGCTCCGTAAATCCCGGCGGCACGTGCATCAACGCGCGAAACGTCCGGATCATCAACCCCGAACAAATCAGCAGCACCAGCGCCAACCCCACCTGCACCACCACCAGCACATTCCGCGCCCGATGCTGCTGCCGGCTTTGGCTCAGCGCCCGTCCGCCCTCGCGCAGCCCCGTGTTCAAATGCGCCCCCGCGTATTTGAAAATCGGAATAGATCCAAACAGCAAGCTGGAAAACATCGCAATCGCAAACGTAAACAGCAGCACTGGCAAATCGATTCCGATTTCATGAATGCGCGGCAATCCGGTCGGCGCCAGCGCCACCAACAACCGCAACGCCCCATAAGCCAGCGCCAGTCCGAGCAAACTCCCCAGTAATCCCAATATCACGCTCTCAAACATCAATTCCATCGCGATTCGTCCCCATCCCGCTCCCAGCGCCGCGCGAATCGCCAGCTCCTGCCTTCTTCCATCCACACGCACCAGCAGCAAATTCGCCACGTTCGCGCACGCGATCAGCAGCACCATCGCGATAGACGCCATCAGCACCCACAAGACCTTTCCAATATCTCCCACCACATCCTGCTTCAATGGCCACAAGTTCGGTGCGATTTGCGCTTTCTCAAACAGCGCCGCGCTGAATCCTTCGGGCGCGGGGAAACTGCGGTTCGCGATCGGCAGCATCCGCGCCACGTCCGCGCTCGCCTGCGCCATCGTCACTCCCGGCTTCAGGCGCGCCATCGCCTCGTAGCTGAAGTTCCCCAGCTTTGTCTTGCTGCGGTCCCATTTGAACGGCACCACCAGCGCCGCATCTTCATAATCCAAAAAGTGAAATCCCTGCGGCAGCACTCCAATAATTTCCCGCGGCTTTCCATCCACCGTAATCGATCGCCCGATCACCGAAGTCGCCCCGCCAAATTTCTGCCGCCAGTATCCGTACGAAAGCAGCACCGTATCCGGTGATCCCGGCGAATCATCTTCCCGCGTAAACAATCTCCCCAGCGCCGGCTTCACTCCCAGCATTGGCAAAGTTCCATCCGACACATCCAGCCCCCGCACCTGCTCCGGCTCCCCAGCCCCCGTCACGCTCAACGAATCGCTGTCGTAAACACCAATATCCTGAAACGTAGTGTTTTGCTCGCGATCAATAAAATAAATGGACGGCGACATATTCAAAATCGGGATCCCCACTCCCGGTGCCGTGTGCCACACTCCGATCAATTGCTCCGGATGCGGATAAGGCAAAGGCTTCAGCAGCACTCCCTCCAGCACGCTGAAAATCACGGTGTTCGCCCCAACGCCCACTCCCAGCGTGATCAGCGTAACAATCGTAAACAGGGGCGCGCGCCCCAGCCGTCGGAAGACCTGCCGCACCTGATCGCTAATCGTTCCCATGACCGAAGCCTCCCCATCCGCGCACACCGTTCGCAATTGGGACGCGGAACACAATCCGCGCGTCACCACCGTGCAGTAGTAGGTACGAAGTCGCGCGATGAAATGTTTCGTGAGTCGCACAATTGCCAACAGCTCGCGCGAACTACTCACACGCAGGCTGTTATCCTGAGGCGCGCAGCGACGAAGCCTGCCTACCGCAGGCAGGGAACCCTCTTCGATTTCCGCAAGAGGACGTGGTTTTTCTTCAACGCAATCAAGTCCGCAAAAACGTCCCATCAACTCAACCCACCCAGCCACTAATCACTACTCACTAATCACCAGTCACCGCTACTCCACTTCCTTGACGTCCGCTCTCCCGATTTGCTAGGCTGCGCCCATTCACTTCGGTCGCCGGCGTGGGTGACGCCCGCCGCCAGCAAGTGAATGTCCCCCTTCCCCTGGGAGAATCATGGAAACATTTTCCGCGCTCTTTGAACTTGCGAGCGTGTCTCTGGCGTGCCGTGATCAGGATACCCTCCTGAAGACTTTCGCCGCGCGCGTCGGCGCCACTCTTGGCGCTCGCGCCGTATTCGTCTGGACCAACGGTGCATCCTCCAAAGACGCCGAAGGCCTCGTCTGCCGCACCCGCTGGAACGAAGCCGGTGAACGTTTCGCGCCGCAAGATGAATCCGTCAGCGAAGGCCTCCTCGCCGAAGTCTACGAATCCGCCGAAACTCGCCGCGTCAGCAGTAAGGAAATTTCCGCGGACGATTTCGAGCATCTCGACGAACCTAGCCGCGCCCGCGTCAAATCCGCTATCGTCGTCTCCCTCCCCGGCGCCCAACGCGCTGAAGGCGTCGTCGAAGTTCTCAACAAACGCACCGGCGAATTCACCGCCGAAGACGCTCACTTTCTCGAAGAAGCCAGCCGCCTCGCCGGCTCCGCCCTTACCAATCTCGACGCCATCGAAACCGAACGGCAAACTCAGCTTTTCACTCTCGAACGCCTCACCGCTCTCTACGATCTCGGCCGTACCTTCACTTCCACCCTCGAACTCGGCGTTCTCCTTCCCGTCGTCGCCAGTAAAATTCGCGACATCATGGGAGCCAGCGTCTGCCTCGTCTGGCTCGCCGACCCTGGCTCGCAAGACCTCTACCTCGCCAAAAAAATCGGCGTGGATCCGACCATTGAAGACGAAGCCCGCGTCTCCCTCACCGAAGGCCTCCTCGGTGAAATCGCCCAGTCCGCCAATCCAAAATTAGTCGAGAACCCTTCCGAAGAACCCGGCTTAGCGGAACGCATCGAAGCAGCCGGCGAAGATTTCGAAATCCAATCCTGGATGTGCGCCCCGCTGCGCAAAGAAAACGACGTCCTCGGCCTCGTCGAACTCGTCAACAAAGCCGATGGCACTCCCTTCAACGAAGACGACCTCTTCTTCCTCTCCTCCATCAGCGAACAAGCCGCCGTCGCGCTGCACAATGCCAATCTCCTCGACGCCGAGCGCAAGGTCCACGCCCTCGATGCTCTCCTGAAAATTTCCCAGGAAATTACTTCCACTCTCGACCTCGATCACGTTCTCTCTACGGTGGTACAGCAGGCCGCGTCCGTAATTCCCTTCGATCGCTGCGTCATCGGATTCTTCGATCGTGGCCGCTTCGTCATCGGCGCTCTCTCCGGCGAAACCGAAGTTCCCAAAACACGTGAGATGAGCGACCTGCGCACGCGCCTCGAATGGGTCGCCGATCAGGAAGGTGCAGTCTCAGCGGATTTGTACGACGATGGCTGGCACGTCGAGCCGCAAGAAGCTCACGCCCAGATCGTCTCCTTCCTCGAAGAGCACAAAGAGAACGGCTTTTACGCGTTGCCGCTCCGCGACGATCAAGGCACCCTCGGCGTTCTCGCCCTGCTCAGTAGCGATGCCGATTTCCTCACCGACAACAGCAAAGAAACCGTCGCCATTCTCGCCAACCAGACCACCGTCGCCATTCGCAACGCGCAGCTCTACCAGCAAGTCCCGCTCGCCAATCTCCTCCAGCCGTTCTCGCAAAGAAAAAAGAAATTTCTCGCGGCCATGCCGCGCAGCCGTTGGGAGCTTTACGCCCGCCGCACCGCGATCGTAGTCGGACTTTTAATCATCGTTCCCTGGCCCATGCGCGTCGGCACCGATGCCACCGTCGTCCCCGCCTCGCGCCAGATGGTCAGCGCGATTGACGGTGGCGTGGTCCAGCGAGTCTTCGTCCACGAAGGCGACGCAGTGCAGCCCGGACAAGTGCTCGCGCAGCTCGATGACGGCGACGATCGTGTCAAGCTCGCCGAAGCTGAATCCGCCCTTTCGCAGGCACGCCGCGAACTCGCCGAAGCCGAATTCCACAATGATCCCTCTGCCGCAGGTCAGGCCAAACTCCGCGCGGACCTGCACGAAGCCGAAGTGCAACTCGAACAGCAACGTGTCGCGGCCTCGGAGCTGCGCTCGCCCATCGCCGGCGTCGTCGTCACACCCAAGATCGAAGAAAAGAGAGGCACCATGGTCAAGCCCGGCGATAGCTTCGCCGAAATTGTCGGGCAAGATCGCATCGCCGCCGAAATGAGCGTCGCCGAAACAGACCTCGAGTTGGTGCGCCCCGGCAACAGCGTTGCCCTCAAACTCAACGCTTTCCCCACCACCACTTTTCAGGGCACAGTCGAACGCATCGGCGCGCAGACTCAAGCCGTGGCCGGCGACCAATACTTCATCATTCGCGCTATCTTCAATAATCCCCGCGGCCTCGCGCGCGATGGCATGGTTGGCCGCGCCAGAATTCACTCCGTCGGTGGCTGGTTCCAGAGCGGATGGTATCCCGTCGGTTACGCTCTTCTCCGCGCGCCTTTTCGCTGGTTTTGGGAAAAAGCCTGGAGTTGGTTGCCATGATGCCCGCTCGAATGTCGGATTCAGATCGCAGGTTGCCTAAAGGAATGGTCATGAGCAGAAGTGCAAATCTGTTATTCGCAGCGGCCTTGGCGCTCGCGGCCGCGGGCTGCGATAATTCTTCGGTCGCTTCCAGCCCCAATCCCGCGCCATCGCCCGCCGTCGGCGCTCCCGTGAATGTTCCGCCAAAATCTCCCAGCGCCGCCGACATCCTCAGCGTCCTCACCGTCGAACATCAGGTGGACATCACTTCCCAGCGCGACGGCTTGGTAATGTCAGTGAATCAGGACGAAGGCGCCACCGTGAAATCGGGCGACCTGCTCGCCCAGCTCGACGATCGCAGTCTGCAAATGGAAATCGTCAAAGCCAATTCCGATCTTCAAGTCGAGGAAAACAACAAAAAATATAAGGAAGCCGAACTCAAAGCTAAAAGCGCCGCCTACCGACGCCAGCAGCAGTTGCGCGCCCTCGGTCTCTCCAGCGACGCCGACCTCGAAGCCGCCGAATTCGAAGCCAAAGCCGCCGAGTACGATCTCCACGGTTATGAAGCCCTGGTCGAAAGCGGCCACGCCGAAATCAATCGCCTCAAATTGGAAGAAGAACAAACCCGCATCCACGCTCCCTTCGCTGGCGTCGTCGTCCGCCGCTACCTCCGCGAAGGCCAGGCGATTGCCAAAGGCGACAAATGTTTTCGCGTCAGCCAGCTCTCCCCGCTCCAAGTCCAGTTTCAAGTCCCGGAATCTTCTGGCCGCCGCCCCGCGCCAGGCGCCCCCGTCGAACTCTCTCTCGTCGAAGATTCCAGCCGTCCGCTCACCGCGCGCGTCGTGAAAGTTAGTCCCACCATTGATGCCGCCAGCGACAGTTACGACGTAGTAGCCCAACTCAACAGCTCTAACATTTCCGACCTCCGCCCCGGCATGGCCGTAAAAGTCCTCTGGCCCAACGCCGCCCGTGCGACTACCGCTCCCGCCACTCCGCGGCCGTAAGCGAGCCCTCGATGCGCTTCGGCCCCACCAGCCTGCAAGTCTCCAGCGTCCTCGCCAAAGGCTTGCGCCGCCCCAAACTCCGCACCGACCTCCGCATCAGCGAACAAGTCATCTCCGGCGAAACCAGCTATGTCGTCAAAAATTTCGAAACCAATTCCTACAATCGTTACGGTGCCACCGAATACGGCGTCCTGCAGCTCTGCGACGGCACCCGCACCGCACTCGAAATTTCCGATGCCCTCACCGAACTCCATCCCGACTCCCCGCTCAGCGAAGCCGAAGTCCTCGAATTTCTCGACAGCATCGAGCCCGCCATGTGGGAACGCTCCGTCGGCGAAAAAAATCTCGCCGTCCTCGAGCGCATCCGCGACGAACGCAAAGGCCGCGTCGAACAATCCAGCGTCCTCTATATGTCCTTCAAAGCGTGGGACCCAAACAAAACCCTCACCAGGCTCGATCCTTACCTCAGCTGGATGTTCACCACCGGCTTCGTCGTTTTCTCCCTCGGTATCTTCATCGTCGCCTCCTATTTACTCGCCTCCGATTGGACGCGCGTACAGCAAGACACCGCGTCCCTCTATACCTTTGCAGGCAAGAGCGCCTACGACATCTGGATGTTCTGGATTCTGCTCCTGGTTCTCGGCGGCATCCACGAGTTCGGCCACGGACTCACCTGCAAGCATTTCGGCGGCGACGTTCATCAGATGGGTTTCCTGCTCATCTATTTCACTCCCGCCTTTTACACGGACACCACAGACATCCTCCTCTTCAAACGCGGTTCCCAGCGCCAGTGGGTCATCTTCGCCGGCATCTGGATCGAGCTGGTCTTGTGCGGGCTCTCCGGCGTGTTCTGGTATTTCACTCGTGTTGGCTCCGTGGCCAACGATATCGCCTACAAAATGATGCTCCTCAGCGGCATTCAGGGTGCGCTCGTCAATCTCAATCCTTTAATTAAAGCCGATGGCTACTACGCTCTCTCCCAATTCCTCAATATCGATAATCTTCGCGAGGAATCCTTCGCATTCATCCGTGCCTGGGCCCAGAAATATCTGCTCCGCCACGATATTGATTTACCCCCCGCCAGCAAACGCCAGCGCCGCGTTTTCTTTATCTTCGGCTTGTCCGCCATCATTTACAGCAATACCTTGCTCATCTTTGTCATCGTCTTCGTCAAGAACGTTCTGGTCAGCAAACTCGGCGACGAATGGGGCTACCTCGGCACTCTCGTCGTCATTTATTTTTTCGCAAGGAAGGGAATTCAGCAGGCTCTGCCCACCGTGCGCGCCTGGCTCCGCCAGAAGAAGGAGGACTACGTGGCCTGGAAAATCACCCGTACCCAGCAAGCCGGAGCGCTCGGCTTGGCGCTTCTGCTTCTGATTCCCCCGGTATCCTCTTCCGTCTCCACCGGCCTCGTCCTCGAGCCCGGAGCCTCGGCCCGCATCCGCGCCGAAGTTTCCGGCCAGGTCCAGTCTGTTTACGTCAAATCCGGGGATCCCGTCAAAGCTGGCCAACTGCTCGCCACCCTCCACAATCCGCTGCTCACTGCCGAGGCGGATGCCCTCCGCCAGCAACTGGCGCTGGCCAATAGTCAACTCCGCAATGGCCAGGACCGCTCCGATTTCGACTCCGCCGCAAGCGCCGTCCGCGAGCGCGCCCGCCTCCAGCAGGAACTAGCCGTCGCCGAAAAACGCACCGCCGCTTTGGAAATTCGCGCGCCCATTGACGGCGTCATCGCCACCACTGATCTCGATCAACTCCCCGGCTCATTTCTCTCCGCCGGCGATGAATTCGCCCGCGTCGTGGATCGCTCCACCATGAAGGCGCGCATCCTGGTCCGCGATTGGGACCTGCAGGATGTTCAACAAGGCGCCGTGGTCAAGGTCAAAGTCGTTCCCTTTCCGTATCGCACCTATTCCGGCAAAGTCGGACGCATCTATCCCGCCTCCGCCCTCGATCGCCCGGTAACCGAAACTGAGAATCTCGAGCGCCTCGGCCAAAAACTCACCAATTATTTCGCCGTGGATATGGAATTCTCGAACCCTGATGGCTCTCTGCGGGAAGGTATGACGGGTACCGCGAAGGTTTCCGGCAAACGCGCGTCCCTGGCCTGGCAGGTCTCCCGCGCTACATGGCGCTGGGCACACAGCCAAGCCTGGTAACCAGGCAGCTCGCTCCGGAATCGCCCCAAAAAAGAGAAAGGGCCGCCGTTCCTGGGACGGCGGCCCTTGGGGGTGTTGCTACGTCAATCTCCGATAAGGCTAGGGGCCTAACCGAAGAATCTCTGTGCTGTTCCTAGAATCGGATCAAGGGCTTCACGGCCGGCAGGTCCGCGCGCTTCATCAGCGGTTTCACCGGCGCTGTCTTCTTGCCCTTCACTGGCTTCGATTTCTTCTCCATCGCCAATCTCCCTCTATGAATTGATCATTCCTGTCAGCCCTACCACCGCGCTTGCCCGTTCAACTAACTAAGTCTCGAAAAGGGCCGTTGCCATCGCAGCAGCGGCCCACTTCCATTCGAGATGTGTCTCAGGCCGCGTCGTGCGTTTCGGCGCGCTCCTGATAAGGCTACTTGCGGAGTCCGCCCGGGATGTTGCCCAGTGTCAACGGCTTCGTTGCTTCGATCTTCTTTGCCTTCTTCAAGGTTTTCTTGGCCATTTTGTTTCCCCCTCGTTTGATTTGCCCTGTTGGGCATCTGCCTGTCTATATGCAAAGCAATCGCCAAACTTCGCCGCCGATTCGCCAATCTGCAACCTGCTCAATTCATAGCACTTCGCTCCGACAACCACGCCGCACCCATCCTCCGCCATACACTCGCAGTGTTGAATTAATCATCGCCTGTTGAAAATTTCAACACGCCCGCGCACCAGCTCTATTGCTTTACCCTCATTGTCGATTTGGGAAGGCTGCTGCGGGGAACTCCACGGAGCCAAACAGACATGAAAAAGGGCCACAGCCTCCGCGGCTGCAGCCCTTTTACCGTTCGAGTTGCTCTCGGGCCCGGCCCGCGCATCGTCTGCGCGCGCTCCAGACCACAAAACTCGTCCTTACCGCTTCATCAGCGGCTTGGTCGGTTCAATCTTCTTCGCCTTCTTCAATTTCTTGGCCATGTTGTTCTCCCTCACTGGATTTGCCCGCAAGGGCATCTCCGCCGTTATATGCAATGCGGCCACCAAAGTCCATACGCATTTCGCCGCGCCGTGCCGCTCATCCATCCGCTATCCGGGTCCATCACAGATCGTACTTCCGGCACAGATAATTCAGCCGGTTGCGATCCACTCCCAGCAGCTTTGCGGCATCCGCCTTCACGTGCTTGGCCTGCTCGATGGCCTCTTGCACCCAGCGCCGCTCAAACGCTTCCATCTCTTTATCCAGCTTGATCCCCGCCGCCGGCAGTTGGAACCGGTTGCGATAGTCGCGCCCGCCGGACTGCGCCATTTCCGCCGGCAGATCCTTCGCCGTGATGGTATCGCCGTCCGTCATAATCACCAGGCGTTGAATCGCATTTTCCAACTCGCGCACGTTTCCCGGCCACGCATAACGCTTCATCGCCCCTATCGCGTCGTCCGCAATGTGCTTCGCCGGAAATCCGTTCGCCGCCGAATACACGCTCACGAAATAATCCGCCAGAACCGGAATATCTTCCACGCGCTCGCGCAATGCCGGCACGAAAATCGGCACCACATGAATCCGGTAATAGAGGTCCTCGCGGAACCTCCCCTGCCGCACCATGTCTTCCAGATCCTCATTCGTCGCACTCACCAGCCGGAAATCCACCTTAATGGATTTCTTCCCGCCCAAGCGACTGATTGAGCGATCCTCCAGCACCCGCAGCAATTTGCTCTGCAGCAAAGGCGTCAAGGTCGCAATCTCATCCAAAAACAATGTTCCCTGATGCGCCAGCTCAATCCGTCCTTCCTTCGTCGCCACCGCTCCGGTAAACGCGCCGCGCTCGTACCCAAATAGCTCCGCTTCCATCAATCCTTCCGGCAGCGCCGCGCAATTCACGCTCACGAACGCGCGATTCCGCCGCGGACTCTGCTCGTGCAGCGCCTTGGCCACCAGCTCTTTTCCCACGCCACTCTCGCCGCGGATGATCACGTTCGTCGTCGCCCGCGCCATGCGCTTGATCGAATCAAACACATGCCGCATCGCGTCCGTCGCGCCAATCAAATCTCCCAGCGAATTCTTCCGGCTGATTTCCTCGCGCAGAATCCGGTTCTCGCGCTGGATGTGCAGCTTCTCGATCGACCGTTCCAGCAGCAATCGCAACACATCCGTATCAATCGGCTGAATAAAATAATCGTGGCAACCCGCGTCAATCACTTTCAGCGCCGTCGTCTTGGTCTGGTCCGTGCTCAGCACGATCACCAGTGTGTCAATGTCCCCCACCGCCAGCCGGCTCAGCAATTCCGTGCACTCGCGCAGCCCGCCCGATTCCATTGGCAACGCCAGCAACAAAACGTCCAACCCTGCTTCCTGCAAAAGCTTGTAAGCCGCCGGGTAATCTCCGCCCTCCACCACCTCAAAAGTGGAACGCAAAGCCGCAACAATGCTCCCGCGCATCCGCGCGTCATCATCCACCACAGCAATTTTTGGTTTCAGGGCCGCAGGCGTGATAACCAATCTCCAAGAGGAATAGCGCGGCGTAGCTCCCACCCAGCACCCGCAGCCATCTCAGTGGCCGCGATTCTAGGTGCCGCCCGTCCTCATGTCAACGGCGGGTGCGAAGTTGCGAGGAGTAAGTGGTGATTCGTGAGAAGTGATTGGCGACCGGCAAGCCGCAATCAAGCCCCCGCGACGAATGACCCTTGCCGGGTAGCATAGGCAATCCTGCCGGTGCTCCTTCTTTTGACTTTCGTATCGCAGGCGTCCCGCCCTCAAAATCTCAAGAACTGTCATTTTGGCGACGCAGAAGGCTCGGCCACTCGCAATATCAAAAATACTTGCGACCGTAGGCTGTCTCCGATTATCCAACTTAGTGCGGAGCCACTCTCCGTTTAATCAAAGTCGTGGCGGTTCGTCAAGTTCACTTGTGTATATACGGAAGGCGAACCGGACAGCACAGGGAGGAAGGCCATGGCGAAAACATTCGGGGAGACCTCAACAACGGACGACGTCTTGTCCGGCGTGAATTTGCACGGTAAACGGATCTTCGTCACCGGCGTTTCGGCAGGGATTGGTGTCGAGACTGCGCGGTCTCTTGCCGCGCACGGCGCGCATGTTGTCGGTGCGGCACGGGATTTGACCAAAGCAAAGACGGCGACGGAGCAGGTGCGAAAAGACGCGGTAGCCAACCGTGGGAGCTTCGAGCTCGTTGAGCTGGATCTCGCCAACCTTAAGAGCGTGCGCGCCTGCGCCGACCGGCTGCTGGCAAACGCTGAACCCTTCGACGTCGTCATCGCGAATGCAGGTGTGATGGCCACACCCTTTGGCCATACAGCCGACGGCTTTGAAACGCAGTTCGGCACCAATCACCTGGGCCACTTTGTATTCGTCAACAGGATTGCGTCTCTCATTCGTGCAGGGGGGCGGCTGATAAATCTGTCTTCCGCGGGACACCGCTTCTCCAACGTCGACCTCCAGGATCCCAACTTTGAACGGACGCCCTATGAACCCTTTGTTGCCTACGGCCGATCGAAGACGGCGAATATCCTCTTCGCCGTTGCCTTTGACTCGCGACACCGTAAGCGTGGTGCGCGCGCGGCCGCCGTGCATCCTGGTGGAATCCATACCGAGCTGGGTCGCCACATCGATCCGAGTCGCGTCCAAGGGATCATCGACCAGATGACCAAGCAGCTGGCGGCGGAGGGTAAACCGCCCTTCAAGTGGAAGACCATTCCTCAGGGAGCCGCAACTTCGGTGTGGGCTGCAGTCGTTGCTCCCGCCGACGAGATCGGGGGTCGATATTGCGAGAACTGCCATGTCGGCCATATCGTTCCGGACGACGTGACCATCAGCGCCATAAGTGAAGGAGTGCGCGGATACGCGCTCGACGCGAATACTGCTGAGGCGCTTTGGAAGAAAAGTGAAGAGCTCGTCCGAGAGTCGTTTTAGCGATTCAGTGTTCCGGCAAATAACAGGAAGGAGCGATTTATAAATGTATTTGTTATGGGAGCAACGCGCTTCTTTGCGTTCGGGAACAGACACAGCTCCGACGCATTTAGTCGTTCCACCTACCAGGAGGCTTTTCCATGTCGTCGAAATTTCCGATCGCGCTGGGTGTTACCTTCGCCCTGATTTTTTCTACAATCGCCGCTACCGCACCAGCCCAGCAGAAGAGCCTCACCCCCGACCAGCAGCAAGTCGTCGATACTGTGAGCACAATATTCACTGCCGCCCGCGCAGACGATCTTGCGAAATTCGACTCCGTCATTGCGCCAGGCTTTTACATATTTGATGCCGGCGCGCGATTCGAGGGAGACGCGATCATGGCTCTCATCAAGGCGCAACATGCCGCGGGCAAGCGCTATGAATGGAACGTGACCGAGCCCGACGTCCACATCAGCGGCAATACCGCTTGGATCGCCTACGTCAATAAAGGCAGCATCACCGACGCTTCCGGCACCGTGAACCAGAATTGGTTGGAATCCGCATTCCTAGCGAAACAGGCAGGCGCCTGGAAGATCGTCTTCATGCATAGCACCCGCGTCCCTGTGGCGCCTCAAGAGAACCAACGCAAGTGACGTCAATGCTCTAAATGATTATCTGGCGGTGGCCGTCACTTCGCGTACGCCGCTCGCTTGCCGAATTCAGCACCAGCCAATACAGGCAGCACAAAAAGATTCGCCAGAATATCAATAACCGTGCCCGCCAGCACCACCAGCCCAAACCGCTGCGTCGGCGGAAAACTAGAAAGCGCAAAAATCGCAAACCCCGCCCCAATCACCACGTCCGAGAAAACAATTCCGCGCCATTGCTCCTCGCGTCCCTTCACCCACGCCGGCCACCCGTGCACCCCTGCCTGTTGCGCTCTCCTCACCGCAAATACCAAATGCACCATCGAATCGATTGCCATCCCGATGCACACATTCGTCGCCGGCGCGGAAATAATGTCCACGGGAATCTTCAGCAGCCCAATCCCTCCCAGGACGCACACGGGAACCAAGCTCAAGCTGAAGATCATCGCGGCCGTGGTCCTCAGGCTTCTCCCCACGATCCATGCCACCACGGTGAAAAACATCATCAGCCCCAGCAGACCTTTCACTAAGCTCTTCGCCACCAGTTGCGCCAATTGTCCTTGCAGCTCGTACACGCCCCCCACCAGCACAGTCCGAAAGCCATTCCGCCGCACCACACCGCGCAGCTGGTTCACCACCTCCACCCGTGGCAGCTCTCTTCCGTGTTCGTCCATGCGCAGATAGAACGCCGCCATGGACCGGTCCTTGGTCACGAACGTACTCGCCACCCGATTGTATTTCGGTTCGTTCATGATGTTCAGCAGATGGTTCCAGCTGACCAGGAAAGCCAGAGGTCGGCGATGCCCTTCAGCCATCAACACCGGCAACGAAATTGAAGTTCCGACGCCCTTACGCTCCTCCAGCGCATCCTGCAGATCCCACATCTTTTCGTATTCTTCCTTGTTGTCCAGCTTGCTGCCGTCTGCGGCCGCTATCACCAGCGTCAGGGGATTAGCACCGCCGTTCCGATCCACGTACGCAAGTCCTTCGCGCGGCTGCTCGCCTTTTTTGAAATAATCCAGCAAGCTCGGATCAGTATTCAATTTCCACATTCCCAAGCTCAACCCAGCGCTCGCCAGAATTGTAATCACGCACACCCACACGAATCTTCCCTGCCAGAAATGGCCCGCCTTTTCTTTCTGCTGCGCTTTCCTCTGCGCCGCGCCAGCCCAGTCCAGAAACGCTGGATACATCAGGTAGGCACACGCGAATGCCACGACGGCCCCCAACGTTCCTCCGACACCCAGCTCTTTCAAAGGCTTCGCCGGCACGATCAGAAGGCTCGCGAATCCCAGTGAAGCACACACCATTGACCAAAACGATGCTGGCAACGTTATCTGCCGCGCCTGCGATCCCAAGTGGCCGGAATCTGCGTGGCCCCGAGACAACGTCTGCCAGTTAAATGTCATATAGACCAGATGAGACAGCGCAATCACAAAAACGATCGTCCCCAGATTCGCCGTAAGTACGCCGATCTTCTCTCCAAACGCAGCTTGAATCAGCAAAGTCCCGAGCACCGCGTTCGTGCACGTAACCAACATTCCCAGCGTAAGTTTCAACGATCGAAACAGCACTAGCATCACTGCCCCGAACAGCAGAAATGCAGTAAGGCTGAACACCTGAAAATCGTGCAGCAGTTTGCGCCGAATCATCTCCGATACATACGGTGCTCCCGCAATCTCGATCCGGAAGTCGTTTGCATTGAACTTCGCCACCACCGCTTCAATCCGCTCGATTAATTCCTGCGGATCCCGGCTGGAGACAAACATCACCACATTACTGGAGCGCCCATTTTCCGCAATCAGCAACCGCGTCCAAAAAGGACTTTTCTCCGCGTCCTTCACGTTTTTGGGCCCGTCCGCAAGGCTATCCACGCTGTCCACGGAAGGGATCGAATCCAGTTGCTCGGTCATACGATCGAGGCGTTCCAGATAGCTCGGCGCGGTAATATCTGGCGCTTCCACCGCCAGTATCAGCTGGCTGTCTCCGCCAAACATGCGATCAATCTTGTCCGATTCCTGTGCGATGGGATCGTGCGAAGAGAAAAAGAAGTTTTCATCAATATGCGGTTTCAGATCGACAAACTTCGCGACCAAACCCAAAAGAACAACCGTAAGCCCCAGGAAAAGCCAATGAGCCCATGCGTATCCGTGCGATTCGACGTCGCGGCGATGCTTTTTCCCGATCACTGTAGATGTATGTGCCAGGGTCAACGGCCAAGCCCACGGTCGGATCTAGCCTAGCAAGCACACCCACCCCAGGCATTACGCGAATCCCTGTAGTTACAGCAGGGAAACGGTTGAGGCGAGTCATACGATGACGAACGTTGGAGTGCGAAGGTTGCGATGATGACGGCGATAGCGTGTTCGAGGCGGCCGTGAGGCCAATCGTTTCAATGCACCGGCCTAAGGATCTCGCCACTCCCAGCCCATGTTGCCGTCCGTAATAATCAGGCGATTTTGCAGCCTTGCGTTGAGGGACCTCGAGGTTTCGATCGCATCGAACTGTGTAGTCTTGTCAAGATTTTCGACCATTGCCGCGTAGTGCCGCAGCGTCGCCCCAGAGCCTGTATCCGTGGGATCGAAAACCGGTTTGCCATCGATCTTGTAACGCATCAAAACCGACATCCACCGTGTCTCGTTGAAATCGATAGGGCTGTCGCTCACTGCGACGAAGTTCTGTACGCGCAGCCCGTAGGGAAATACACGCAGGGCCGTCGCAACTACGTCATCCGAACCCGTCGTGTTGTAGAAATACACCCCGCCTGGATTAAGGTGTGGGCGGACGATTTCCAAAAAATCCGCGGATAGCAGCACGGACGAGTGGTCGCGCCAATAAAAACTTGTGTTCGCGATGATCGCGTCGTAACGGTTCTCGGGATGAGAGATAAGCCAGCGCCTGCCGTCGTCCACGGTGATGTGCACCCTCGGATTGTGTAGCAATGACTCCACTTCCGGATAATCCTGAATCAGAGATAGGTAGCCGGGGTTGATTTCCACGACGTCCAGTGTTTCCACCTCGGGGTGATTCGCGAATATCTGCGCCCACGAACCCGATGATAGCCCGATCATCAGGATGCGTTTCGGATTCGGATGGAACAGGCTTAGCGCGTAGGCGCGCATCACATGATTCACATCGTTGTTCGGATCGGTGTTGAAGGCGCCGTCGTACACCGCGTTGCCATAGACGGTCGCGTCGCGACTTACCGCGATGACCCCGTTGCGATTCTCGACGATATGAACAAACGGACCGCGCACCTCGGCGCCCGGGCCAAGGATCAAGCGTTCGAAGAATTGTCCGTAGGTGGCCGACGCCAGCACAAGACAAATCATCGAGGCAGTTGCGAGCGGAATCGCCCAACGCAATACGCTGCGCTGCGTCCCTGGTGCGATTACCAGTACAAATATCCCTGTGCAGATCGCCAGCAGCGCCAGATGCTCTGAGGTCTGCTTCAATCCGAAATGGTGCATCCAGACGAATCCGACGATGAGGCTGCCGAGCGTCGAGCCCAGGATGTTCGAAGCGTAGGTCCAACTCACTTCTCGTCCCGCGCGCGCGCCCGCCGCGATTCCCGAATGGCAAAGCAGCGGCATCACCGACCCGATCAGCGCCGCGATTAGAAACAGAGCGGGAGCGGCGAGCAAAAACCACATGTTCATCGATTGAATCTGAATTCGGCCGGGCGCGAGTTGCAACAGCTTGATCCCTTTCCACTGCAGCAATGCCACCAGCGGCGGCAAATATGCGGAGCACGCGCCAACCAGCAGCAAAAGCGCGGCGATGATTCGCAAGACATCGCCGGGACACTTATGTTCCGTTCGATTTTCCGCGACGAAGGAGCCCGCCGCGATTCCCGCCAGATACGTCGAAAGAAGCAACGCGAAGGCGGGCGCGCGGTCTCGCGACGCCAGCTCGAACACCCGGAACCACGCAATCTCAAGTCCCAGCGCGATGAAGCCCGAGATTCCCGCGATCAACATTACATATCCTAGAGCCACGCGCGCTGCGTCGTCATTCTTCACAGCTTCCGCACGTGCGCCTTCTTCGGCCGGCGCAGGCTTGTAATTCCGCAGTAGTAACGCCGAGAGGCCCACCAACGCGTTCACGCAGGCGGCCAGACCCACCGCGCCGGACTGCCCGAAGTCGCGCAGCAAGAATGTGGCGCATAGATAGCACGCCACCGCCGAGCCAAATGTATTCACGAAGTACAGTAGCGCTACCGAAGCGCCCACGCTGCCTGAACGCGTCACCAGATGCTGCACCAGCAGCGGCAACGTCGCACCCATCAGTACCGTGGGAACGATGAGCAGCAAAAAGCCAAACACAATCGTCACCGGCAAGCTCGCGCCAGCGCTGAATCCGGCAGCCCAATGAAATATCCGCAGCGATGCCAGCCCGAACGCCCCGATCCCGAGCTCCGAAAACCCGAACAGCACGACCGCTTTTGCGGGAAAGCGCGACGAGACCCATCCGCCCAGCAGGCTCCCAAGCCCCAGGCCCAGCATGAACGCCGCGACGATCACCGCCACCGATTCCGCGTTCACCCCGTAGATTGAAAAAAGCGCCCGCTGCCACACGATCTGATATATCAGCGCAGGCATTCCGGAACACAAGAACAGCACGCTTAGGAACACACGTTCGCGCGGCTGGCGTGCCTCCCCAAAGCGGAAGAATCCGCCGAGGAACAGAACCAGATCCACCAGTAGGACAACCAGAATCGGAAGGGTGACCATCGTCCAGTCTAAATCGTAACAGCGCATCAGCCTTCAGCCAGGCGAAGCCGTCATCGTCCATGCCGTAACCGTTACGTTCCCGCCCGGCCTGCGGCGCAAAATTCGGGAATTCACAAGATTGCTGCCTTGGCGAGATCGCTAGCGTGGAAAGCAGAGAAACTGGCGGTACGAACTGTTACGAAGTGGACTGCTTCCGCTGCTGTCGCCTCCACCCAGCGCCGCGTTTTGATGGCGCATTTCCCGCGGTCAGCTCAACAAGCTGCTGCCGGACCTGCTCGAGAATTTCGCGCGATAGGCTCGGGTCGGAGACGGCCCGAGAGAGATTGAGCGCCCCGAGCAGGCTGGTGAGGATGAGCAATGCACGGCCGCGTTTATCCGCATGCTCTCCGGAATGCAAAAGGCCGGCGGTAACTGCCAAGCTATGTTTCAACCGGGTAGTGTAAACTGTTTTTGCCGATTTGCTTGCGCGGCTCATATCTCCTAGCAGCGCTCCCATGGCACAACCTGCTCCAGGATTATCGCGGTGATATTCAGTGAGGTAGTTCTCGAGCAGCTGACCCAGCGATTCGGCATGCTTTTCCCAAGCGTCGAGATCCTTGAATGCCGTGCCCAGCGCCTCCACCACAAGCTCGTCACGCGATTTGAAGTGCTTATAAAAAGCTCCCACAGTCACGCCAGCCTGTTTCATCACATCGGCCACACCAATTCCGTCCAGCCCAAGTTCGCGAAACCTCTTTGCCGCGACTTTCAGAATCTTGGCGTGAGTGTCAGTTTTTGTTCTCTTTCGCATATTGCTTAGTATACGGCGCAAAAGGCCATGCAGGCACCCGCCGCCAGCATGCTCGTTTTCCGTCTCGCTCATATACTGGGAGTATCGTCATACTCCTAGCGCTGAGTGTTGCACGACTATACCTCGGAAAATTCCCCTATTGAAGGCAAATCACCGCGTTTCAGAAATCACAAATTCCTTGCAACGTGTGGAGTATGACCGTAATCTAACTGCGTAGATTCAGGCTGTCATCTTACGAGCGGAGGCGAAGCGATGAGCAGTAAAACATCAGAACAGAACAAAGCAATCGTGCTCGAGGCCTTTCAGGCCCTATTCAATAAACGCGATTACCAGGCTGCAGAGCGCTTCTGGTCGCCAAACTACATTCAGCACAGTGCCCACATCCCCCCGGGTCGGGATGGATTGCTCGGGATGATCAAGACCCTGCCGCCAACGCTTAGATACGAGCCGGGCGTCGTCGTTGCCGACGGAGATTTCGTGATCCTCCACGGCCGATTCTCCGGGATTGGTCTTCCCACGAACTGGATCGTCGCCGACGTGGTCCGCTTGAAAGACGGAATCCTCGTCGAACACTGGGACGTGATTCAAGACGAAGCTACGAAGGAGCAGTCCAAGAGCGGAAACCCAATGTTCGGCGACGCGTTCCCGAAGTGAGGGGACAGGCTCGTTGGGTGGCGCAGAAAGCCGCAGTTTACCCTTGACGCATTTCCTCTCCAGCCTGTCTTTCGGCGGCGGTGCGATCAATCAAGTAAACGTCCATCTATTTGTGGAGTCGATGCCTTTCGGAGGCGTTGGATACTCCGGCATCGGTCACTACTACGGTAAGGACGGCTTTGACGCACTGACTCGCGCGAAATCGATCCTCGTTTCGTCGCCCGACATAGCCAAAGAGCATCTTTTCCCGCCCTTTACGCCCGAAAAGGTACTGCACCGGAAGGGCGGGGCTTTAGCCCCTGAAGCCACGCATTTGTATTGCGGCTGAATATTTACGAGATGGGCTCTAACCGTCGCTTTCTACAAGGATAGGTAAGAAAGAGAACATCGCATGAACCTGTTGCGCGCCCTGTTTACGCGGAACCTCTTGCTGTCAGGAGTAGCGATCGTCCGCTACATCCCTCGTGCCTTCCAGGTCAAGCAAATAGATGGGAATCTCTTCTTCACGGAGCAGAAGCGCCAGGAATATTTCCGTCGAGTAGAAACTGTGACGCCTAACTCCCCGCGTCAGTGGGGCACCATGGAGCCCGACCAGATGCTTCACCACCTCAACCTGGCCTGCGGAGCCTCACTGGGTTTCTACAATCTCCCGGACGAGAGTTACCTCACTTCGCGGACCATCTTTAAGTGGATTCTAGTCGATTGGTTCCCAGAGCAACCAGTCGGCCTACGCCTTCCTGCGGACTTCAAAATCCCGCATGCGCAGAGATTCGAGTTCGCGCAAGAAAAGGCACAACTGCTGAAAATCCTGGAGGCAGCCTGGAACGCCAGAACCGCCGATGCCTGGAAGCCCCACCCCATGTTCGGCAACATGACTACAAAAGAGTGGGGCAAACTCCTGCAGATTCACGTGGATTATCACCTCCGGCAGTTCGCAGCCTAACTTGATGCTAGGCCGCGCGGGCCACCCGCCAGCAATCACTGTGTGGCGATTATCGAACCCCGATCCACGGATCGTGGCACAGGCCCGCCCGCCGCAGGAGGGCAATCTTGCCTATGCGACTTTGATTCGGTAGGGGCGCTGCCTGCTGCGCCCCACCTTGCCCCGGCCTCAACCATAACGTGGCGTCGCCACTGCCAACCTCTGCACCAATAGCGTCATCAGAATTGCCAGCAGCCACTCGTCACAATCAAAAACTCGCAAACAGGCCAAGCTGTGCCACCGGGACCATTGGGAAATTGAGAATGTGGAAATCCAAATGGAGGCGCACGCCAAATGAAAAGTTCATCCCGGCTGGTTCTGTTGCTCTCGCTGCTTGCTTTCGCGCCAAGAGCGAAAGCGCAAGATGTCACTCCTAGATTTGAAGCATACGCGGGTTACGACTACACGCGCTTTAATGTAAATGCCAATGTCCCGGGCATCGCACCCTCGGCTGCCTACAACGGAAACGGTGGCAGTGGCCAGATCGAGTACAACGTCAACCACTGGCTCGGTGCGGTAGCAGACCTGGGCGGCCTTGTTGCCACCAGCAGCGGGAACGGCGCATTCGCCGGAGCAGCTTTCACCTATCTCTTTGGGCCTCGCGCGAATTTCCGGCTCGGCAAAATCACGCCGTTCGCGCAAGTTTTCTTCGGAGGTATTCGCACAACGGACGGCATCGCCCGCTCAACGGGCACCGAAAACAATTTTGCAATGACGGCAGGCGGCGGCATTGATTTCGAACTGTCTCAGCACGTCTCCGTTCGCCCCGCCCAAGCCGAGTACTTTATGACAAAAATCCCGGACGGCCTGAATAACCGCCAAAACAATTTCCGCTACAGCGCCGGAATCACCTTCCTCTGCGGCCGCCAATAATCCAAGTCCGTGAACGCGTTTAACTGGCGCTCGTGCTGTCTTTAGTTCTTGACGTGAATTCATATTTCTGCAAGTATCGAAATATGCCGGCGCCACAGAAGAAGGCAGAACAAGTTGCTAGGTTTGCCGATATGTTCTCCGCGATGGGCACCGAACCGCGGCTGCGCATCATGCAGCTGTTGTTGTCCGCGCATCCCGACGGCATGGTCGTCGGCGAAATCCAATCCGAGCTCGACATTCCAAATTCCACGCTGTCCCATCACCTCGACAAGCTCAGAAACGAGGGCCTCGTGCTCGTGAGCCGCGAAAGCACCTTCCTGCGCTACACCGCGAATACCGAGGCGCTGCAAGAAGTCCTGCAATTTCTCTACGCCGAATGTTGCACGCGGAATAAAGCCGTCGCTCCACGCGACGTCATTCAGATCTGCAAATAGGAGTGAACATGAGCGATCCAAACATCCGGGACGCCGTGAAAGAAAAGTACGGCAGCGCCGCCCTCCGCGTCACCACCGGCGGCAGCTCGTGCTGCGGAGCAGCGCCAGCGACCAGCTGCGGCTGCGACCCGATAACGTCGAATCTGTACGACGCCGCGCAGTCCGGCCAAATTCCCGCTGAGGCACTGTCAGCTTCGCTCGGCTGCGGAAATCCCACCGCACTCGCGAAACTCAACGCCGGCGAAACCGTTCTCGACCTCGGGTCAGGCGGCGGCATCGACGTGCTGCTCTCCGCACGCCGCGTAGGTCCCACCGGAAAAGCTTACGGCCTCGATATGACCGATGAAATGCTCGCTCTCGCCAACGAGAACAAGAAAAAAGCCGGAGTCGATAACGTCGAATTTCTCAAAGGCGAAATCGAGCACATCCCGCTGCCCGATAATTCCGTCGATGTCGTCATCTCGAATTGCGTGATCAATCTTTCGTCTGACAAAGACGCTGTCCTCCGCGAAGCTTTTCGCGTGCTGAAACCAGGCGGCCGCTTCGCCGTCTCGGACGTTGTGACGCGCGGTGAAATGCTTCCCGAAATTCGCAAGAGTATTCTGCTCTGGGTCGGATGCATCGCCGGAGCCCTCGAAGAAAACGACTATCTCAGCAAACTCAAGGACGCCGGATTTGCGGAAGCGGAAATCGAGCCCACGCGCGTCTATCACGTCGAAGACGCTCGCGAATTTCTCTCCGGCCAGGGCTTCGATGTGGACGCCATCGCGCCGCAGGTAGACGGCAAATTCTTCAGCGCGTTCATCCGTGCCACGAAACCAGCGTCTGAAGACAAACTCGGCTGCAGCTAGAACGCGGAGATCTTCATGTCCCAACACTTCAACGTGCTATTTCTCTGCACCGGGAATTCCGCGCGTTCGATAATGGCCGAAGCCATCCTCAACGGCAAACGCAGCCCGAATTTCGCCGCCTACAGCGCCGGAAGCATGCCATCCGGCTCCGTGCGTCCCGAAGCTCTAAAGCAGTTGCACTCCGCAAATCTGCCCACAGAAAATGCGCGCAGCAAAAGCTGGGAAGAATTCTCCAAGCCCAGCGCTCCGCAAATGAATTTCGTTTTCACCGTCTGCGACAACGCCGCGAAAGAAGTTTGCCCCATCTGGCCCGGTCAGCCCGTGACGGCCCACTGGGGAATTGCCGACCCAGCCGCCGTCACCGGCACGCCGGAAGAAATCGACCGCGCGTTCCGGGACGCTTTCGTTACACTGGGCCGCAGAATTACTTTATTTCTCAGCCTGCCGCTCGCGAGTCTCGATTCTCTCGCCATCAAAAAAGAAATCGACCGCATAGGCCACCAATGATGCCCACGCTCTCGCGCAGAATCGTTTCCGAGTTCCTCGGCACCGGGTTCCTGGTCGCCGCTGTCGTCGGTTCTGGAATCATGGGCGAGCGACTCGCAGGCGGCAACGTTGCGATCGCGCTTCTCGCGAACACCATCGCCACCGGCGCGGCGCTCGCCGCTTTAATTTTCACGTTCGGGCCAATCTCCGGTGCGCATTTGAATCCCGCCGTCACTATCGTGGACGCCATCGAGCGCGGTGTGTCGTGGACCGTGGCTGCGTGCTACGTGCCCGCGCAGTGCGCCGGAGCGATCTGCGGCGCAATCGCAGCGCACCTCATGTTCGGCCTGCCCGCAATTGCCCTGTCCCATCACGCGCGGAGCGGTTCGGCCCAAGTATTCAGCGAATTTGTCGCAACCTTCGGATTGCTTTGCGTCATCTGGGGATGCTCGCGCCAGTACTCGGGCGCAGTCCCGTTCGCCGTCGCCGCCTACATCACCGCGGCTTACTGGTTTACTTCCTCGACTTCGTTCGCAAATCCAGCCGTCACCCTCGCTCGTTCGCTCTCCGACACGTTCGCGGGAATTCGCCCAACGGACGTGCCTCTATTCATCGCGGGTCAACTCGCCGGAGCACTCGCAGCAACCCTGCTATTCCGCTGGCTCGTCCCGCGCCTCGATGCCACAGCCAAATTAATTCTCGTCTCGCACTGAAAATCAGCGCCGCGACGCCTCCAAAAAAGAGAAGGCGCGAACCAGCGGCTCGCGCCTTCCCTCGTTCAACTGCCTAGCCTGCTTCTAGCACCCGTTGCAGGAAGCACAACAGTCGGCAGAATCGCAGCACGCTGCATTCGCCGCCCGCACCACTCCTGCAAAACCGAGCACAATCACTGACATCAACACAATTGCTCTAATCTTCTTCATGGATTTTCTCCTTTAAGAAATCAAATGTGGTTTTGTCGACCGATGGCGACGCCATCAGCGGGACACCATGGCAATCTCCAGGTGTGATTTCTAGATGCGAAGCAGCTGGGTTTCGAGGAGTGTGTCTCTGCCGCTCTGCCAGACGGGCGAAATAAATTCCATGGAACGAAAAGGTCGAATTTTCGCCCAAGTGAAATCGGACGCCAGAACGAAATCGCGCGCCGGGGCGATGTGCATCGTCACCGTGTCCGGCCTCGAAGCGACCGTCACTTCCACCGGACAGCACGACATCCCACCGCCGCGAACTGGCTTCGGCTTGTTTGGTTTCGCAGGAGCGCTACCACGGGAATGATGAGCGCAATTTGGCATGTCTGCCATCACGTCTGGCTGACCCTGTTCCACTGAATTCTCGTGGACCGGAGCTGTGCCGCTCGCACCAGAACTCGCGAGGACTGGGACCGTACAACCCATGAGGCACGCAAGAGCCGCCAGCCATATAGAAAGTCCAGTGGCCAAAGTGGATCTCAACGTGTCAATCGGCGAACGCATCGTTGACAGCGTATACCCGTCGACTCGCCAAAACAACGTTCTCGCGAACTACTCGTTTGTCGCGTCACCGGTCGCGCGCTTTTGCCCTGTCCTGCTTGCTGACCAACCTCTGCGCGGATTTCCACCAGATCGCGTGCGTCTTGGAAACAATCCCAATAGTGTCCTGTTTCGCACAGACGCCTCGCGCCTCCAATGTTATTCATAGCTTGCCAGTCTCGACCCCTCTCTGGCTCGTACCCACAGCCATCCTTACTCGCGCGCCCGACGCACTGCGCCAGGAGAATTTAGCCATGCCCACAACTCGCAACCAACCCGTCCCCGCGCACTCCTGACTGACCCAAAATAATGAACACCCACGCCAACGTCCCGCGCCGCTACTCCACCGACGCCCTCCCGCAATCATCCGCAGCACTGCGCTCCGCCGCAGCCGCAATCTGGAATCCCATCAACAACCTCCTCGAATGGTTCGGCGAACTAGGCATATTCATCTGGCAAGTACTCCGCTCCGCCACCAGACGCCCCTTCGAAGGCCTCGAACTCCTCCGCCAGCTCGACGAAGTCGGCTCGAAATCCTTGCCCATGGTCGCGATGGCCGGCGCAGCAATCGGCGCAGTACTCGCCTTAGAAAGCCGCCACAGCCTCATCCAATTCGGTGCCAAATCCCTGCTTCCCGCCGCCGTCGTCTTCTCCATCATTCACGAAACGGGCCCAGTCATCACTGCCCTGGTAGTCTGCGGCCGCGTAGGCGCAGGCATCGGCGCCGAACTCGGCTCCATGAAAGTTACCGAGCAAATTGACGCGATCGAAGCCTCCGGCGTGAACGCGTACAAGCTCCTGGCCTTCACGCGCATCGTCGCCTGCGTCCTCATGATGCCGCTGCTCACCCTCGCCGCCGATTTTTGCGGCATCATCACCGGCTGGATCGCCAACACTCTCGCCGAGCCGATCGCCTTTCACAAATTCGTCCATGCCGGATTTGCCGGCACCGGCTTCAGCGATTTTCTCGCGCCCACTTTTCGCACCATGGTCTTCGGCCTGATCATCGGCGTAATCGCCTGCTTCCAGGGAATGCGCAGCCAGGGCGGCACTGAAGGCGTCGGCCGCTCAGCCACAAGCGCCGTCGTGCTCTCCTCGCTCTTCGTAATGCTCGCAGACGTAATTCTAGTGAAGTTGATCCTGGTGTTCTTCCCATGATACTTCCCGTACCAGCCCCAGCAGTCACGCGGCCGGAAGGTAAGCGCAGCGAAAAACTCCCGGCGCCAATCAGCGTGAAACAGGCCGGCGCGAAGCCTGCCAACGCAGGCCAAACCAACACCGGCCCCGCCATGGTCGTCCAAGGCCTGCACAAATCCTATGGCGAGCAAAAAGTCCTGAACGGCCTCAATCTAAAAGTAGGCAGCGGCCAAACCGTGGCAGTCCTCGGTCGCAGCGGCACGGGCAAAAGCGTCCTCCTCCGCCTCGTCATCGGCCTGCAAAAGCCCGACGCCGGCACCATCCACATTCAAGGCCAGGAAATCACCAACGCCAGTCTCGAAGAATTAAACGAGATCAGAAAAAAAATGGGCTTCCTCTTCCAACACGCCGCGCTCTACGATTCGCTCACAGTAGCAGAGAACGTCGCCTTCCCCCTGCGCCGCCACACCGAAATGACCGCCGCACAACGCTCCGAACGCGTAAAAGAACTCCTTGCCAGCGTAGGCATGGAAGCCGATCTGCAGAAAATGCCCAGCGACATCTCCGGCGGCATGCAAAAACGCGTCGGCCTGGCCCGCGCCCTCGCTCTCGAACCCGGCATCCTGCTGCTAGATGAACCGACGGCAGGCCTCGACCCCATCACCTCCGGCGAAATTGATGAATTAATTCTGAAGCTGCAGGAAGAGCGCGAAGTCGCCTCCATCGTCGTCACCCACGACCTGCACAGCGCCAAAGTAATCGCCGACCGCATCGTCCTGCTGCACGAAGGCAACGCCGTAATCGAAGGCACCTACGAGGAACTCGAAAAAAGCAAAGACGAATTCGTCACCGAATTTTTCAAACGGGATTCTTAGGGAGCGTATATGTCCAGAGCAGCCAGGTTGGGAGCCTTCATCATTGCCACGCTGGCAATTCTGGCGATCGGCATCTTCATCATCGGCGACCGCCAATATCTTTTCAGCAATACCTATCGCCTGAAAGCTCAGTTCGCCAACGTTGTCGGCCTCAATGAAGGCGCCGAGGTTCGCGTCGGCGGAGTGCACAGCGGCACCGTGCGCCGCATTGATCTGCCGAAAAATCCCAGCGATAAAATCACCGTCCTGATGGACCTGCAACGCTCCACGCACGACATCATCAAGCAGGATTCCGTCGCCGCCATCCAAACCGAAGGCTTGCTGGGCAATGAATATATCTCGATCACGTTCGGCGGCGCGCAAGCCCTGAACGTCCGCGACGGCGACACCATCGCCAGCGAGCCGCCGCTGGTCATCGCGGACATCATCAAAAAAGCCAACGTCATCATGGACAGCACCAAAGAAGCCGTCGCCAACACGACGGTCGCCACTGCCAATCTGAAATCCATCACCGCCAAAATTGACGACGGCCAGGGCACCATCGGCGCGCTAGTCAACAACAAGGAAATGTATAACGACCTCCAAGCCACCACCGTCGGATTGAAAGATGCCACAGTCCACGCGCAAGCCGGCATCGCCGACTTCCAGGAAAATATGGAAGCACTGAAACAAAATTTCCTGCTGCGCGGCTATTTCAAAAAACGCGGCTACGAAGATTCCGCCGAGCTGGCGAAAAACCAGATCCCCAACTTGCCAGACGCCGGCCCGATGAAAACTTTCACCTACGATCCGAAAACTCTCTTCGAAAAAATTGACACAGCCAAACTGAAGAATGAAGGCTCACTAAGCGCAGCAGGAAAATACCTGGCAGGAAACGAATTCGGCGTGGCAGTAGTAGTCGTCTCCACCGGCCTCACGGGCGACACCGAAAAAGATCTAGTCCTAACCCAAGCCCGCGCCGCAGTAATCCGCGCCTATCTGGTCGGCAACTACGGCTTCGACGACTCCCAACTTAAAATCCTAGGCATGGGCAAAAAAGTCAGCGCCGCGGGAGATCTCGCCGGAACAGACGCCGCCACCATCACCGCGACCGCCGCAGCGTCCGCCACCGCGACAACCGCGCCAGCTCCAACGAAAGCGTCCGCTCCCGTATCACCCTGGGGCGAAATCCAAATCATAATCTACCCCCCAGGCACAGAGTCGCCCGCCGACCAGCAACCCGGCGTCGCCAGCACCCTCCACCAATAATTCCGTTTGTGAGCAGTAAATTCCACAGCCCCTCAAAGATCGAAGTGCCGGGCGCCGGTCGTTACCAGATCGTTTGAATTCCGGTAGCTTGCAGTCGGCGGTCGCGTGTTACAAGCGGAAGGCCAAGGTGCAGGGCAGTCGCAGCGATGATGCGGTCGGGCATGTCAGGAACAGCGTCGCGGGGAATGGACCTCAAAGCTGCAGCAACATTGTAATCCATCGGAAAAACTTCGAACGCGGGGCTGACTTGGCCCAACTCGCGCACAAACCTATCGAACGCATCCGCTGCAATCCGGCCGCGTTCGACCAAGTACACAACGTCAACGAGCGAAACGGCTGAAATGTAGGTCGGCACGCCGCTGCTCGCTGCGCCGTCAATCAGTGAAAAGACCTTCTCTGAGAGATTCTTGGCGTCGAGCAGATACCAGATGGCTGCATGCGTGTCGAGTACAGCAGGCATCAGGAAATGTCACGCGGGAAGTTACCCCACATCTCGCGGCGTGCGTCCGCGATATCTTCTTCCGTGATGTCGATATTCAAGTCCGCCCACAGCCCGCGCAAACTGCGAAGAGGCTTCTTCGCGCCGCCGTTCTTCTCTTTCAGGAAGTTTACAAAGTCGAGCACTTCCTTCTGCTTCTCAGGAGGCAAATCGCGGAGTTTTTCGAGAACCTGTTCTTCGATAGTCATTGGAGCCCCTCCAGCGATCTCGGGCCATTATAAACCTGTCAGACCTCATTTGTGCGTCACCTTGCGCCCCCGATGCACGATTCCGCCCGCCCCAGCAGCAGTTGCCGCTCCCGCGCATTACGCGTCAGCGCCGCCGCACGCTCAAATTCCGCGCACGCTTCCTCCAACCGGCCAAGTTTCTGCAGCAAATCTCCGCGCACGCTAGGCAACAGATGATAATTCTCCAGCGCCCCCTCCGCAGTAAGCGCGTCCACCACCTCCAACCCCGCCGCCGCGCCAAACGCCATCGAAACCGCCACCGCGCGATTCAAATCGATCACAGGAGAAGGTGCGGCCCGCACGAGCTCTTCGTACAGCGCAACAATCCGCGCCCAATCCGTTTCCTCCGCCGTACGTGCCCGTGCATGGCAAGCCGCAATCTCTGCCTGCAACACATACGGCCCTCGCGCAGCAGCACTAAGCTCCAAAGCCTTGGCCAGCGCCGTAAACCCGCGCCGAATCAAAAGCTGATCCCACTCCGCCCGGTTCTGCTCCAGCAACAAAATAGGCGCGCCAGCCGCGTCCACACGCGCCGCAGCACGTGAAGCCTGTATCTCCATCAGCGCCACCAGCCCATGCACTTCCGGCTGCAGCGGCGCCAGCTCCGCCAGCACGCGTCCCAACCGCAGCGCATCTTCGCACAACGCGGGCCGCAGCCAATCGTCACCCGCAGTCGCCGAATATCCCTCATTGAAAATCAGATAAATCACTGCAAGCACCGACGAAACCCGCGCCGCCAGTTCCTCGCCTCGCGGCACCTCGAACGGCACGCGCTTTTCCGCCAGCGTGCGCTTCGCTCTCACAATACGTTGCGCCACTGTCGGCTCCGGCACCAAAAACGCCCGCGCAATTTCCTCGGTGGTCAACCCGCCAAGCAGGCGCAACGTAAGCGCCACACGCCCTTCGCTGGGAAGCACCGGATGGCAAGAAATGAAGACCAGCCGCAAAAGATCGTCGCCAACATCGTCATCGAGAGCCGCAGCAAAATCCGGCACGGTCATCTCTTTCTCTTCCATCTCGCGGCCCAGCTCTTCGTGCTTGCGCTCCAGCCGCGCGTTGCGACGGAAATGATCGATCGCCCGATGCTTCGCCGCCGCCATCAGCCAAGCCCCCGGATTGTCCGGCACGCCTGACCGCGGCCACTGCTCCAGCGCCGCAACCAACGCGTCCTGCGCCAGATCCTCCGCCACGCCCACGTCGCGCACTATCCGCGCAAGCCCGGCAATGATCCGCGGTGATTCCATCCGCCAAACGGCGTCAATCGCGCGATGTATATCGGTGGCAGTCACAGCCGACGATCACATCACGTTCGATCCGCTCGCGCAAGCAAGCGATTAATCAAGCGATCGCGCGGAGCCGCGCCCCGCCGCGAGTCTACGACTTGCGGAAAACCGCTCCAATTGTCATCCCGCAGGCGCCTTTTGCCGGAGGGATCTGCTTTTTCCTTAACATTTGCGCGAAAAGCAGATCCCTCGCTCCGTTCGGGATGACGCCCGCATCACTTTTTCCGCAAACCGTTCAGCCGCTGAGGGAATGTATCGTGAGTTCTCACACAGACTCTTCTGCCACGCTGTCTTCGCAACGCTGAAAGAAAGCGCCTCTATGCTTTGGCGGCGAGATCCTGCTGCATCATCATCATCTCGCGAACTTCCGTCTCGCCTTCCCATCCGGGCCAGTGTTTCTTGTGCAGCTCCATAAACTGCACCGCTCCCGCTACCGCCTCTTCCTTTGATTTCAATTCAAACAGCGCGTACCCGCCGATAATCTCTTTGGCCTCGGTAAATGGCCCGTCAGTCACCGTGACCCGCCCACCGGAAAGCCGCACGCTCGCGCCCGCCGCAGTCGGCAGCAGTCCGCCGTTGCCCAGCAGCGTGCCGTTCTTGATCGCCTCTTCACTGAGCTTGCCAATGGCATCCATCAACTCTTTCGGCGGCATGCCTTGCGCTTCCTTATGCTTCACGATCATCATGTATCGCATCGTCACTTCTCCTTGTGTTCTTCGCTCGCTGAATCCCTTTCTTCTCGGTCGTCCGTACTAGCAATCTCGCTACGCCTTCTGCTCGAACGCTTCCATCCCCAACACCTGGCGGATTTCGGTCTCGCCCTCCCAGCCCGGCCAGTACTTCTTGTGCAGCTCCATAAAGCTCTTGGCACCTTCGATCGCCTCTTCCTTCGATTTAAGTTCAAACATCGCGAACCCGCCCACCACTTCCTTGGCCTCGGTGTACGGTCCGTCAATCGCCGTCACCTTTCCTCCAGAAAGCCGTACCCGCGTGCTCTTCGATATCGGCACCAGCCCCCCGCTCACGATCATCGTCCCGGATTTGGCCGCGTCTTCGTCTAGCTTCGCCATCGCTTCCAGCAATTCCGGCGGCGGAGGCCCCGGGTTTTCACCGTGTTTCACCAGCATCAAGAATCGCATCGTCGTTTCTCCTTTATCATTTGACTTCGCATTTCGTGCCAGGTTCCAGAGCCTGCCCCGAGCCGCTGAACCTTGCCTCTACCTACACGTCGAACGACCCCGCATGAATTCGACACACCGCAAAAACTTTTATCAAACCGCGGTGCGCCGTGGCCACTTTCCATTTCAGCAACCATGGTGCGAAAGCATCCGTTCTGTTGCTCAGCCGCCCGCTCGGCTATTTCGGTCTCGGGTGCTTCCCACCCGCTCACCGCGCAAAATCCGTCATCTCAAACACCGGCCGTATTTCCACCTCAGTCTCCCGGTCAAACGGCGCCCGCTTCAACCACTCCACCGCCTCTTCCACGGACCGCACCTGCCAAATCCAGTAACCAGCCACCAGCTCCTTCGTCTCCGTGAACGGCCCATCAATCACCGTGCGCTTCTCCCCCGAAAACTTCACCCGCTTGCCCTTGGAGCTCGCGTGCAACCCGTCCGCAGCCAGCATCACGCCAGCCTGAATCAATTCCTGGTTGAATTTCCCCATCTCCGCTAGCAGCTTAGGACTGGGCATCACTCCCGCCTCGGAATCCTTGTTCGCTTTCACCATCACCATAACTCGCATCACATTCTCTCCTCGGTCTGGACCGGGTCAGGACCTCAGACAGCGCAGTGTCCACCGTCCCGTCCTTGCCCCTACTGACGCGTCGAACGAGCCCCGGTTAGTTCGACACCTCCAGCATTTTTATTTTGCATATTCTTCGACGTCGCCCGCGAAGCCGTCCCGGTCAATACCGCCCCGGCGATCACCAGCAGCACCGGCCAGAATGATATCAATATCCCGCAGACGCCCAGCAAAAGCTCCCGTCGTTCGAACATATAAGACCGCCAGACCTGCGAAGCCGCGAACCCGACAGCGATAAGTCCGCCAAACGTCTGACTCGCCTCGGCGCTAATACCAACAAGCCGGCTCAACTGCCCGCAAGCATCACTCAGATTCCCACCCAGCACAAAAATCCCAAACCCAATAAGCCCCATTCCCACAACCGATCTTAAATTCCGAAAGATCCTTCCCTGCCGCGCCATAACCCCTCCGGAGGCCCGCTGCCACTGCCCCTGCACATACGTCGAAGGAGTACGCACGAATTCGACACCTACAACTGGATTAATTTGTGGGCAATCTTCGAGATTAGAACTGATCTTTCAAAAGGCGCGCCAAGACCTCAGGCGCAAGATAGAAGTTGGTGCCTTGCAGACGTTTCACAGCGAGTCGAAGATCCAGCAGTCGAAGGATCGCGGCTTCTTGCAATACTCCGAGCGTTCCCATCACAGAAATACCGCGCTTTTCAGCCTCGCGTCGCCCTTCTCGGTCGTCAACAATCAGCTGATCCGCTCGGAGTTCTTCCGCCAGCAAGATTGCGTCACGCTCGCCAGGATCCAACTTCGCAAGCATTTCATCGGGCGTGTTCGCAGGGGCGCGAACCTTCAGCCAGCTGGCCGATTGACCAATCCAGGTCCGTACCGTCGCGGGTGCCGACAGGCACAGAAGTTCGTCATGGACCGCCGGAGGAATCGTGACCGTGCCGTACATCTTCGGGAGGATTTCGATCTCTTCGATGAGAATCAGGTAGTTGATCGGGGAGGTGTCGGCGACAACGATCATTCCACGCGTTATTTACCGGAAGTTTTCTCGTCCAGCACTTTCCCGCGAGCTCTTTGTGCGGTCACTCGATCTTGCTCCAGGTCGGCAAGATCGTAATGCAGGTAAACGTTGTGCTGCTTCAGAAAGGCGTGCACTTCCATTCGAGTTTCGAAGCCCAACATCTGGCGCACCGCGGACTCGGACAGCAGCTCGGTACGGTAGCCCTCTAGCGCTAGCGCTTCCAGTGCAACCCGCGCCGGGTCCTGCCCATCAGGAGTCACCTGCCGCGCAAGCTCGTCGGGAATGTTGAGTGTAATTTCCATATTCCTTAGTTCATCATATCACCTTAGCTCGGAGACATCCTTGCAAACCGATAAGCCGCTCGAGGGAAAAGCCCACAACCTCCCAGGCTGGCTACGTTTGCTGGCTATTCTGGCCGGAGGTTTGTCGGGGTTCGGTGGCTTTCTCGTGTTTGGAATAGTGTTTTGTTTTGTTCCAGTTGTTCTGATTCTCGGTGCAATCATTCAACCGTACGTTCCTCGTCTCGGGCGCTGGGTTTTCTCAGTCGGCGCTATGCTCGTTACTGTGTACGTAGTGTTATTTCTGGTGCCGCAGGCCTTCGGGGCCATAACGATGTTGCGTCATTACCATGAGCCTCACGACCTTGCGGTCCTCTCTCTATTCGTTTTGTCAACCGCGCTCGTCATTTGGCTTGACGCGGCCCTCGTGAGGAACGAGAAGGTCAAGAAAACTAGTTAGTGTCCCAATCCAGCGAACGCTTCTCCCAGCAGCCGAATCCCCTCGCGAATCTGCTGCTCGTTCATCCGCGAATATCCAAGCATCAACCCAGCCCTCGAAGCCCGTCCCAAAAAGTATCCAGCAATCCCATACACCCCCACGCCGCGCCCCGCCGCACTCCGAATTACCGCAGCTTCCGCCACACGTTCGTCAGCTGGCCACAGCACCACGTGCGTCCCCGCGCCGTCCCCAGTCAGTTCCACGCGCCCACCCAAATCTTCGCGAATCGCATCCAGCAGTGCCGCGCGATGCGCCGTGTTCCTCCGCCGAATCCGCCGCAAATGCCGCTCGTACATCCCCGTGGAAATAAATTCCGCCAGTGTTTCCTGCTCCAAAGTCGCGGTGTGTCGGTCGCACAACCACTTCGCCGCCGTAAACGCCGCCACCAGCGACTTCGGCGCGATCAAATACCCAATCCGCAGCGCCGAAAAAATCGTTCGCGAAAATGTCCCCACATATATCACGCGCCCTTCGCTGTCCAGCCCCTGCAAAGATTCCAGCGGCTGCCCCTCGTAACGAAACTCGCCATCGTAATCATCCTCCACCACCACTGCATCTTTTCGCCGCGCCCAATCCAGCAGCGCCACCCGCCGCGCCAGCGGCAAAATCGCGCCAGTAGGGAACTGATGCGAAGGCGTCACAAAAGCCACACGCGCATTCTTGGGCAGTGCATCAGGACGCAACCCGTCGCGATCCACCGGCACAGGCAGCAGCCGCGCCCCCGCGGCCCGTAGCACTTCGCGTGTCCCCTGATACTGCGGATCCTCCACCGCCACCGCATCTCCACGCTCGATCAAAACGCGCGCGATTAAGTCCAAAGCCTGCTGCGACCCGTTCACCACAATCACCTGCGACGCATCGCAAGTCACCGCGCGTGACCGCCGCAAATGCACCGAAATCGCCTCGCGCAACGCCAAGCTTCCGGCCGCCACGCCGTAATCCAGCTGACGAATCGGCGCCTTTCGCGCGTGCCGCAGCAAAATCCGCCGCCACATCTGAAATGGAAAATTGTCTACGTCGCCACGCCCGCCATAAGCGAAATCGTAGCGCATCGGAACCGAGCGCCGCCCCGGGAAATCCACACTCGAGCCGACAGCATCGACTGTCGATCCGTACCGCGAGAGGTGTAGTTTCGCGGCGCGTTCCAATTTTTTCGGCCTGCCAACGCCACTAACGCCGCCGTTCAATCCCGCCGATACATAAGTCCCCGAACCGCCGCGTCCCGCCGCAAATCCCTCCGCAACCAGTTGCTCGTAAGCCAGCAACACTACCGTTCGCGAAATACCCAGCTCGTCGGCCAACTCCCGCGTCGCAGGCAGCTTCTCACCAGCGCGAAAAGTTCCCGCAAGAATAGCCTGCCGCAATCCGCGATACACCTGCCGGTACAACGGCTCGCCCCGCTTCGAAAGTGGTATCACCAATTGCATAAAAAGTGGCTCTGTCAAAATACCACAAGCCGCGTCAATCTGATATCGGCACAAAGCGCAGTTCGCAGCAAGAGCCGACGTCGCCGCGACGCAAGCACGCAATTCGCCGCTCGGCGGTCAATTATCGGAGAAGAGAAAATGAAATTGCTTTGGAGTATCGGAAGTTATTTCGCGCTCTGCGCCCTGGGCTGCCTGCTACAAACGCTCCCAACAATCATGCAAGCCACGCCCGACTCAGCCAAATCGCAGCAGCAGCCACCGGCGCAGGAAGCCCAGCACGACGGCCAGCACGATTTCGATTTCAACCTCGGCACCTGGCACACGCACATCAAACGCCTCGAGCATCCGCTAACCGGTTCGACCTCCTGGGTGGAAATGCAAGGCACCGTAGTCGTGCGCAAAGTCTGGGACGGCCGCGCCCAACTCGAAGAAATCGAAGCCGACGGCGCCTCCAGCCACTTCGAAGGCCTCACTCTGTTTCTCTACAATCCCCAAGCCCATCAGTGGAGCCAGACTTTCTCGAAGAGCAGTGACGGCACCGTCTCTCAGCCGGCCATCGGCGAATTCAAGAATGGCCGCGGCGAATTCTACGACCAGGAACCGTACAACGGCCGAACGATTCTCGTGCGCGTCGTCTGGTCCGATATCACCGCAGACTCCCACCGCTTCGAGCAATCCTTCTCCGACGACGGCGGCAAAACATGGGAGCCCAACTTCGTCGCCACGCTCACGCGCGCAAAGTCATGACCGACAAAATCGTAGTACGAAGCGTCGGACCCCGCGATTTTGCGGAATGGAAACCGCTCTGGGAAGGCTACAACGAATTCTACGGCCGCAAAGGCTCTACCGCCCTGCCCGAGGAGATCACCAACCTCACCTGGGCACGCTTTTTCGACGGCTACGAGCCCATCCACGCCCTCGTCGCGGAAGAGCGTCCCGGAAAATTGCTCGGCCTGGTTCACTACCTCTTTCATCGCAGCTCCACCAGCCTCACCAGCAATTGTTATCTGCAGGATTTGTTCACAGCAGAATCAGTCAGAGGCCAGGGCATCGGCCGCGCGCTTATCGAAGAAGTCTATCGCCGCGCAGCTCAAGCCGGCTGCGGCAAGGTGTACTGGCAAACGCACGAAACCAACACTCACGCGATGAAGCTCTATGACAAACTCGCGAAGAAATCCGGCTTCATCATCTATAGCAAGGAACTTTAAATTGAAAGGGAAGTGGAGGAAATAATGCTCGCACCAAGCCGTATCCGAATTTGTTTCGCACTGTGCGCAATATTCTCGCTGTGCGCGCTGGTCTCTCTGCTGCCTACCGACACAACGCTCGCACAAACAGCATCAGCCGGACCCACACCTCCTGCGATGCAAGCCGCTACGCCCCGCGACGGCCAGCACGATTTCGACTTCGAGATCGGCACCTGGAAAGTCCACCTGAAGAAACTGCAGCATCCTCTGACGGGTTCCACCACCTGGATTGAATTTGACGGCACCATTGCAGCCCGCGCCGTCTGGGATGGCCGCGCGAATTTCGATGAATTCCAAGCGGACAGCCCCTCCGGCCACATCGAAGGCCTCACCCTGCGTCTCTACAACCCGCAATCCCGCCAGTGGAATCTCTATTGGGCCAACCCCAAGGACGGCACCTTCTCCGGCCCGCCCCAAGTCGGCGAATTCAAGAACGGGATCGGCGAATTCTACTGCCAGGACACATACAACGGCCGCACGATCTTGATTCGCTACGTTTGGTCCGCCATCACGCCAAATTCCGCGCACTTCGAGCAGTCCTTCTCCACGGACGGCGGCAAAACCTGGGAAGTAAACTGGATCACCGACCAGACTCGCACCGGCGCTGAATCTGCCAAAGCGTCAGCGGCCGCCCAAACGGATTCCGCAGCCGCTCCGCCGGCCAGCGCTGACCAAGATGGACAGCACGGTTTTGATGGCCTCCTCGGCACCTGGAATTATCACGTAAAGCGCCTCATGCATCCGCTGACCGGCTCCACCACCTGGAACCAATTTCCAGCCACTGGCACCTGCCACAGAATCTGGGGCGGCCGCGCGCAAGTGGACACGTTCGAAGCTGACGATCCCACCGGCCACATCGAAGGCCTGGTCGTGCGCCTATACAATCCCCAGAATCATCAGTGGAGCCTGAATTGGGCCACCAGCAAAACTGGCATTCCCGACCCGCCCCAGATCGGAAAATTCAAAAATGGACACGGCGATTTTTACACCCAAGACACGATCAACGGCAAAACCATCTTCGTACGTTACGATTGGTCGAAGATCAACACCGACACACCCCACTTCGAGCAATCCTTCTCCGATGACGGCGGCACAACCTGGGAAGTAAACTGGATCACCGACCAAACACGCGCCAGCGACGCGCCCGCCAAAGCTCAATAAGCATAGGCGTTCGCAGTTGCCGTTAGTAGCGCCGGCGTCTCGCCGGCTCCTTGCAGTTGAAGTTGTAGCGGCGGTCTTCAGACCGCCAGCCGTTGCAGTTGCATTTGATTGTGCAGCACTCAGTTCAGTTTTCGTGGCACAGCCTTCAGGCTGTGCGCCATGATTTTCACCACAGGAGATTTGCAGTTGCTTTTGCCCGTGTAGCGCGCGGTCCCGCAAGGCGGGACCGCGCAGCCGTTAAATTCGCCTGAGAACCGAATAGCTGCTGCGGTAGCGCTTCACGAGTCTGAAACAGACAAAGAGGACGAGATGAACGCACCAAACAATATTCACGCTTACCTTTTGCTCTGGTGCCTGGCGCTAATCTTTCGACCCCCTCAAGCCCACGCGCAACAAAATCCCAACGCCCCGCAATCAAACGCATCACCCGCCACCAACCGCGACGGACGCCACGACTTCGACTTCGAAATCGGCACCTGGCACACCCACCTGAAACGCCTGCAACATCCGTTAACAGGCTCAGCGACGTGGATCGAATACGATGGCACCTCCACAATCCGCAAAATCTGGAATGGCCGCGCCAATCTGGTAGAACTCGAAGTTGACGGCCCCACCGGTCACATCGAGGGCCTCTCGCTGCGCCTCTACAATCCGCAATCCCATGAATGGAGTCTGAATTTTGCCAACAGCGCCCAAGGCACCATGAGCATTCCCACCGTTGGCGAATTCAAAAATAACCGCGGCGAATTTTACGATCAGGAATCCTTCAACAACCGCACCATCCTGGTGCGCAACGTCTTCGAAGACATCACCGCAAATTCCTACCGCTTCGAGCAATCCTTCTCCGACGATGGCGGCAAAACCTGGGAACTAAACTGGATCGCCGTGGACACGCGCATCCCCGACGCCCCACAAAATATTTAACAAACTCAAAATCACCGCGGCAGCTGCCCCATTCATCGCGCCTTTGGTCCCTGAGAAGAGTGGGGGTTTAAACACTCCACCATCGAACGCCTCAGTCGGGCAGCCGCTCCACAATCTGCGTGGTAACTCAAGAATCTTCGCACGTGCAGGTCTAAGGGCCAGTGTGGGAACTGCTGCTTTGCGTCAGGTCGACATTTCACTGTTCGCTGCAAAACAAAATCACGTGTCATCCCGAGCGAAGTCCCGCGCTTTTTCTTTCCCGCCGCAGTTTGGCGGGCGCGGGACGCAGAGAGGGATCTGCTTTTCACAGCACAGCCGAGCCAGTAAAAAATCGGACCTTTGCAATCCACCCGGCAACTCGACAATCTTTGTAGCTGGTAGCTTCAGAGTGTGTGTGAGAACCACTGAATTTCGTCAGGGCACGGCTTCAGCCGTGCCGTAAAAGCCGTGCAATCAAAGCGGCTTTAGCCGCTGAGGGAATGAATTTCGAGTTCTAACCCAGACCCTTCAGCTCCGCCGTAGCGCCGCCTCGCTCAACTCGTCACCGAGCTGCAACCCCCGCCCGCGCCCGCCCCAGCGCCTCATCCACGCTCACAATCCGAGCAAACCGCCCCCCCAGCACCAATTCCGTCCGGGCCTTAATCTCCTCCGCGCTCCATTCCATCCCATGACGATCCTGCATCGCAAATGTCAGTGTCGCCTCCGTAACGTAAAGCACCTCATATCCGCTGTCCGAAGCATGTCTCGCCGTAGTTTCGCAGCACTGTTCCGTGCGAATCCCAGAGATGATAACTCGCCGGATCCCGTGTTCCACCAGCCACACATCCAGCCCGCTCCCAATCAACGCGCTATGCCGCCCCTTCCGAAACACCGCGTCAGGCGTAAACGAAAGCCCCGCCATCGTCTTCACATGCCCAGACGCATCCGAAAACGCCCCCGTATCCTCCACATGAAATATTTGCACCACCGGAATCCCCAGCGCCTTAGCCCCCGACGTAAGCGCCGAAACCCGCTCCACAAATCCCGGCACATCCCGATCACTCCAATAAGGCCGATGCCGAAACGATTCCTGCGCATCCACCACCAACACCGCCGTCTTCACATCGGACATATAAAGCCTCCCCAACTCCTCGCAGCTCCAATCCTATACGATTGCCGCAAGCCTCCGAAAGCCCCAGATCGGCCTAACACCGGACAAAAACGGACATTCGATGCCTTCGGGCGAGTATCTCTCCGTTCCGCAACCGTTCGACGCGTTCGAAAATCCAAGGGTGGAGCGTTACACGACACCGGAACTGCACCGCCGTAAGTCGCGTACGCCACCGACGCGCCGACAAGCACCAACAAGCGCCGTAGGCGCGGCATAAGCTAGCCCAGCGTGGAAACGCTGGGTACCTTGCCAAAAATCGCGCCCAGCGCCGTAGGTGCGACTCATGCCACACCAACATCTTTCGGCGATTGTATTTCGCTCTCCTTACGAAATCCGTTTATCACTGTTTTATTGATCCAAGGGCTATTGCGGGTCCTCGTAACAGAATGGATTGTTCAGATTTGAGGCGATCGCCTAGATTGAATACTTGACTGCTGACTACACAGAGTAATATATAAGTGCGCCTCTTAGTTGAGTCTGTCTAAGGCTGTAAGACAGCGACTCTATGCCGGGTGTATAGCCAGGCTGGATGGATTGCTCCCATTTCTATTGGCGGCATCGCCGCCGCGCTGCTTTACGCAGCGCGTCGGCGCTGCCGCCACGCTCTAGTAAGAGGCGCTTCCACTTTGGACCTCTTTGCGAATGACGACGGAACAAAGCTACTAAACGAAATAAAGTCCGCTTTTGAACGTGGCCCTGTCTTCGAGAGGAGTAAGAAATCAATACTATTTGTGTGCGGTGGGCCCGTCGAGTTAGAGGCAGGAAAAGAACCCTCGCTGCGACGGGAATTTTTGAATTGGGCACGCGAGAATCTAAAGGACTTTGTCTTAATTCTGGCCGAACATGCATTCAAGCAAACACGGCTGTATCGTAATTCTGCTTTCATCAATGTCGCTAAATTTGAAAGCCTCATCGCATCAATTGCGGATTTTATTTTAATTTTTCCGGAGAGTGCCGGTTCATACTCAGAAGTCGGTTATTTTTCCCGCGGAGCGGCAATAAGGACAAAGATTCCTGTTGGAAACGATTCCCTCCATGAAGGGCGCCCGTCGTTCTTGATTAATGGGCCACTCAAGCTGATTGACGATTTTTCGACCTTGAGGCCCCGGATTCTGATAGACACAAGAAATCCATTGGATGCCTTTGCGCTCATTAGAGATAGGCTCGAAGAGCAGCGGGTTGGAAGCGAACGCACCAAATTCGAGTACGCCGCGTTCGGCAAGCTCGCCTATCGCGATCGCTTCTTAGCGGTCCTGGAGATGATTCGAATCTTGCGCTTGGTGTCCTTACGCGACCTTAGATATGCCCTGAAGCATGTTTTTAACAGAGCAAGCGGGAGCGCCGTACAGACAATCGTGTCAATTTTATTGGGAGGCGGCTACGTTTCAGAGAGGGACGGATTATTTTATCTCGGGGCTGGCAGAACCTCACTTCTGGAATTTAAGAACGCAGATCTGGTGACGGAACTGATGGCACGCGCCATGAGCCACTATTCGGTGCATCGTCCCGATATTTCAGAGGCCGTAAAAGGTCTCGAGGTAGCGTCGTGATTGGTGAGCTCATCGCAAAAGATCTACGCTTGCCACCCAGCTATATCAGCCGGCTCGCCAGAACCGCCTCACATCGGTACTACACATTCACGATTCCCAAGCAGAACGGTGATAAACGTACGATCCATCATCCGGCTAGAGAATTGAAACTGATACAGCGATGGCTGATAGCGAGGGTATTTGGTCGCTTGCCCGTTCACGACGCTGCGTGTGCGTACAGAAGGGGCTTGGGCATCACCGCTCACGCTATCAGGCATTCAGGATACAATTTCTTACTCAAACTTGATTTCCGAGAATTCTTTCCCTCGTTGCGCGGCGAAGACATCGTGGCTATGCTGCGTGAGAACTCTGGATTGTTGCGCGAAGTCATTACTGACGAATCGGATTACGATGTCATTCGACAGTTCGTGTGTCGAGAAAATCGCCTAACGATCGGCGCCCCGACTTCGCCTGTAATCTCCAACTTGATCATGTTTGGATTTGACCGAGATTGGGCTGCAAGATCGGGAGCACTCGGCGTGTCGTACTCTCGGTATGCAGACGATCTTTGCTTTTCCACGAATACCCCCAACGTCCTAGCTGGTGTATTTCACGAGCTTAATGAAGATATCGCAGCGCGCCGCTCACCCCGCCTAGTGTTAAACGAGAAGAAAACCGTATTTACGTCTCGGAAACGGTTGCGCCGGATAGTAGGGCTTGTTCTTACGTCCACGAGGAATCTTTCGATCGGGCGCTCAAAAAAACGCAACCTCAAATCACAAGTGTTCCGCTTCAATTCGGGCAAGCTCTCAATCGAAGACGTAGATCACCTCCGCGGAATGCTCTCCTTCGTTAGGTCAGTGGAACCATCATTCATCGACGCGCTCGGTGCGAAGTTCGGGCCCGAAACCATGAACAAGCTCGGGCTGTAGGTCCCCGTGATCCTGAGCGCGGCGGGTCTACCCCCGACGTCTCACCACCGCTGGCCAGAGCGTTACTGCGATCCCGATCGCTACAGAGTTGACCCACCGATATCTTTTGAACAGGTAGTACTAGTTCTGTACCAGTTCTGTTCGATCGTACAGCTGTGCTTTCGGCTCGCGCGTGTTAGCGTGGTGCGGGACTGAAAAAAATGAATAATTTTCACAATTTGCGCGACGCCGTCCGATTCGCGGCGCCCCCGCGACCAACAAGAAATCCGCTCAGCCCGTTCCGCAGCCCAGCCAATATGCTCGAAGACACGCTCCCCGCCACGCTCCCCGTCTCGCTTCAACACACGCTGCAACCCGCGTGCGCCCAGCCGTCTGATCGTAGAACTACGGACAAATTTCTAATCAACGGGCCAGCGATTAGAAATCACCGTAAACCCCTGAAAACAAACAACCGCACCCGTTTCTAATCGCAAATTATATGGCAAAAAATGGAAGCAAGACGAACAAGCGCACAACTCGTTTCACGCGCTGGCTACCTAGTTCTACGATTTCGCCGTTTTGCTATCCGCCCTCCGCTGATGTTAGAAATATGTGCACACAATCAAGCACAAAGTCGCAGCGGAGGGAGCATGGCGAAGTCACGCAGGGAATTTCTAGCGGACGCATCGGCAGGATTGTTCGGCGCAGCAGTAATAACGCACACGCAAAATCAAAAACCAAAACCACCAGGCGCCGCAGCATCGCAGTCCGCAACATCATCACAAACCGAGCAGCCCGGCACACCCTCCGCATTCGGCACCGCTCCAGCAGTAGGCCCCGAAGTATCGCCCGAAACTTTCGCCGAAGCCGAAAAACTAGTGCGCATCGAACTCACCGAAGCAGAACGCGCTCAAGCCGCAGGCAATTGGCGCCGCGCCATGGCCGCGCTTTACGAACGCCGCACCGGCCCGAAAAAAGTCGCGCTCGAATCAACACTGTCTCCCGCGACGCACTGGAATCCCGTGCTCCCCGGCATGAAAGCAGGCCCAGACCGCGATCAATTCATCCGCACCAAGAATGATCCCGGTCCACTCCCCGCGCGCGACGAAGACATCGCCTTCGCCTCCGTCACGCAACTCTCGCGCTGGATCGAATCCAATAAAATCACCTCCCAGCGCCTCACGAAAATCTATCTCGACCGCATCGAACGCTTCAATCCAAAACTCCGCTGCATCATCACCCTCACCCGCGACCTCGCTCTAACCCAAGCCAAACAAGCCGACGCCGAAATCGCCGCAGGAAAATATCGCGGCCCCCTCCACGGCATCCCCTGGGGCGGCAAAGATCTCCTCGACACTGCCGGAATCGCCACCACCTACGGTGCCGAGCCTTTCCGCAATCGCGTCCCCACCAGAAATTCCGCAGTGGTGCAGCGTCTCGACGAAGCCGGCGCGGTGCTCGTCGCGAAACTCAGCCTCGGCGCACTCGCGCTCAACGATGTATGGTTCGGCGGCCAGACCATGAATCCCTGGCTGCTCGAAGAAGGCGCGTCCGGCTCCAGCGCAGGTCCCGGCGCAGCAACCGCCGCAGCTCTGGTGGGTTTTTCCATCGGCAGCGAAACCGGCGGCAGCATTGTCAGCCCCAGCATGCGCTGCGGCGTCACCGGATTGCGCCCCACCTACGGCCGCGTCGCCCGCACCGGCGCGATGACGCTCTGCTGGTCGCTCGATAAACTCGGCCCCATGACCCGCAGCGTCGAAGACGCGATGCTCGTCCTACACGCAATCACAGGTCCCGACGCCGGCGACCTCGACAGCGTGCCCAGCAAGCTCGATTTCGATTCCGGCGCGAGCGTGCAAGGCCTGCGCGTCGGCTATTTTCCCGCGTGGATGAGTGGCCGCGGCGCAACCGACGTGGATCGCGCCGCGCTCGATACCGTAAAAAAATTAGGCATGGTTCCCGTTGAAGTTTCCATCCCCGATTGGCCCTACGATTCGCTGGAACTAATTTTGTTCGCCGAAGCTGGCGCCGCCTTCGAAGAAATCACGCTCGATCACCAATTGGATCAGCTGAAAATGCAGGTAGCCGACGCGTGGCCCAATACTTTCCGCCAGTCGCGCTTTCTTTCAGCGGTGGATTTTGTGCAGGCCGATCGGTTAAGGCGCAAGGTCGCAATAGAAATGGCGCGCGTATTCAGCGAAGTGGATTTGCTGCTCGTGCCATCGCTGCGCGACGAGATGCTGACCATCACCAATTTCACCGGACATCCTTCTCTCACATTGCGCGCGGGATTTGTGAACGTCGCGCAAGCGCGCAGTGACTGGGCGCCCGATCCGCAGCATCCCCTGCCCAAATTTTCGCCCCCGCGCCGCGTCCCTCACGGCGTCACCTTGATCGGACGCCTATTCGAGGAAGGCACAGTAGCCAGCGCAGGCCTCGCCCTCGAGCGCAGTTTCAACGTAATCGGCGAGCGCCCGCCCGGATTCTGATTCGTGCCAGGACCCCCTACCTGTCCGCCAGACCAGTAGTTTTCGTCTTCGCTTTTCTCTACCCTAGTGGTGACTGCCAGCCGTTTTGCGAGGCCGCGTTCCAAACCTCCCGGCCCCTCCAGCCGACCGGGACTCATCGGAGGTGCAAGAATGAAAGAGAGTAATGCGCTGATCCAGTTTAAAGACGGTGTCGAACTCCTGAAGAACGGTTACCCGAAGGACGCGCTCCCCCACCTGCGCAATGCCGTCGAAATCGAAAGCCAAAATCCATACTACCTTTCATTTTTCGGGCTCGCGGTCGCGCGCGCCGAAAAAAAGTGGAACGAAGCAACGCATCTCTGCGAGACCGCCCTGCAACTGAAGGGCAAAGAGCCGCAATTCCACCTGAATCTCGCCGAGGTTTACGTGGCCGCAGGCCGACGCGCCAGCGCGATCGCCACCCTGGAACGCGCCATCGAAAACTTCGGGCCCACCGCGCGCCTCACCAAAGCCCGCAGCAGAATCGAAAAGCGCCAGGCGCCGGTGCTGCCATTCCTGAAACGCGACCACGTGCTGAATAAGAGCCTGGGCAGACTGCGCCACCGCGCCGCGAAGCGCAGCGCGTAGTCAATTCCTGAGTTTGCGCTGAACCTTCAGGCGGGAATCGGCTCGAACTTGAGGTCTGTAATGCCCAGAATCACGCAGACCTCTTTTATCGTGCGAACCACGTGCAGATTGGGCCGTGTATCCTGCCCTGCCAATTCGAACATGCGCGCCATCCCGAAGATCCCAGGCGACGCCGCAACGATGAAGCGCGGAAACTCCCGGTCCTGAATCGCCGGCGGCGAACTTGCCAAATCCCGAATCGTTTGGGGTGACACCTCAAAGGAAGTCACGGCCGAAAAGTCAGTAATGCCCGCACGCGCGCCAGTTCGCTCGAAATACCCTCCAGCAAGGCCATAGAATTCCTTCAGTAGCTCGTCGGTCACCGGGCCTTCGAAGCGCGCGCGCAGTATTCGGTTTTTCGGGTCGAACTCGAAGTAATAGGGCACCGAAAAGACCTCCAAAGCCGCGAAGCAAGAGAGCCGATAATCGCACCGCCGCCAGGAAATCGCAATCGAGTCGCACAAGATTGAAGATGACAAATCCGGTAAAACGCACCCGGCCACGAACGACACGTTCCCCGCTCGCCCTGAATATCTAATTAGTGCTCCCGGAACCCGGATTGTTTCTTCCAATTTTCACAGGCCTATCCCACATTGACGTGTCTGCGCGACTTTGCTATGTTCCCTATAGTTTTTCGCGGAGAGTGACCGTGAAACGTCGCACGATCCGGGCTACCCAAGCCTCCCACAAAAGCCACAAACTACTGAAAAAGAAGACGATAAAGGCCAGCGGGAAAGCTAAAGCCATTGCGCTGCCTCCAGACCCGGACGCCCCCGCCAAACAAGCACAGCTGAAATTCTACGAAGAAGCCCTTAAGTACTTCCAGCAGCAGAAGTTCCAGCGCGCCAAGCAGTCCCTCGAACGCGTCCTGGAAGGCCCCAGCAAGGAGCTCGGCGATCGCGCCCAGATGCACATACGCATCTGTGAGCAGCGCATTACGCGCCCTCCCGTTCCGGCACTCAAATCCGCAGAAGAGCACTACACGCAGGGAGTTGCGCTGATGAACCTGGGCCGTTGGGATGAAGCCCGCGAGCATCTGGACCGCGCGCGCAAATCCGCTCCGAAAGCGGACCACATCGTTTACGCCATGGCCGCTCTCGATTGCCTTACCGGCGAAGCGGAATCGGCGATGCAAAATCTGAAAGTTGCCATCCAACTCCGCCCGGAAAATCGCTATCACGCGCGCAACGATGAAGATTTCGCGTTTCTACAGGAAGACCCGCGCTTCACCGAATTGCTCTACCCAGAGCGAGACGGCGGTTCGGCGGGCTGAGTTGCGCGTGTGTGATCGGAAATTCGCCAGCAAGTTCGCCCGGAACTTAGACTGGGAATTCGCGGCGTGAAACATTCCGTTGCAAATCTTCGTGAGAATAATTTTGTGCCGGTTGCGCGTGAAAATCTCGTGGTGAAAATCGTTTAGTGAAAAACAAATCGCAGCTGCGAACTCAACCCGTGCGCATTGTGGCGCTGGGTGGCGGCACCGGACTTTCCACGGTGCTGCGCGGGCTGAAGGAATATGTGGCGCGGCGCAAGAAAGAACGCGTGCCGCTGCCGATCTCCGATCTCGCTGCCGTTGTCACGGTCACGGACGACGGCGGCAGTTCCGGCCGGCTGCGCCGCGAATATCGCGTGCTGCCTCCCGGCGACATACGCAACTGCATGGTGGCGCTCTCCAAGGACGAGCACCTGCTGGGAAAATTGTTTCAGTATCGCTTTCCCGCGGGACGTGGCCTGGCCGGGCACAGCTTCGGCAATTTATTTCTGACCGCGCTCACCAATGTCACGGGCGATTTTCCGCGAGCGGTGCGGGTATCCTCGCAAGTGTTGGCGATCCGCGGTCGAATTTTTCCTTCCACCGCGCAGAACGTGACGCTGGAAGCCGAGCTGGAAGACGGAACCATCGTGCGCGGCGAGACAAAAATTTCGCGCTCACGCAAACGAATCCATCGCGTGCGTCTGGTGCCGCGCCGCGTGAAGCCGCTGCCCGAAGTGCTCGCAGCGATTCGCGAAGCTGACCTGGTGCTGATCGGACCAGGATCGCTTTACACCAGCATTATTCCGAACCTGCTGGTGGAGCAAGTGAGCGAGACCATCCGGCATTCCCGCGCGGTGTGCGTGCACATCGCGAATCTGATGACGCAACCCGGCGAAACGCAGCACTATTCGGTGGCCGATCATGTGCGCGCCATCTATGAGCACAGCCGCCAGGGCCTGTTCGATTACGTGGTGGTGAATCGCATGCCGGTGCCGTCGCCGCAGCTGCAGCGCTATCGCGCACAAGGCGCTGAACCTGTGCAGCAATCCCTGGCCGAACTCCGCCGCATGGGACTGCGCTACATCACCGGCGATTTGTTGCACCATAATAAAGTGGTGCGCCACGACCAAGCCCGCTTGACGCGCCTGCTGCTGGAAGAATTCGTAAAGCGCCAAACCCGAAAGTAAAGCACTTGAGACTGAGCGGATTCGCGAACGCCACACAGTTCACGACCCTTTGATTCGGGGCGTTCTGCGAAGTTAACCTGCAGTCTTAAACCTTGAGGCAAAGTCCTGTTGGCGAAATTGCTTTGTGCGGGTGAGGAGACAATCAATGTTTGCGATCACTGGAATTACCGGGAACGTTGGCGGCGAGGTGGCACGCATCCTTTTGGCCGCGAAGCAGCCTGTGCGGGGCGTAGCGCGCGACGTCGGGAAATGCGCTCCATGGGTGCAACGCGGTTGCGAAATTGTCGGCGCGGATATTAGTGATGCGGCGGCGCTCACGGCGGCGTTCAAAGGCGCCGAAGGTGTTTTCGTGCTGGTTCCGCCGAACTTTGATCCGTCGCCGGATTTTCGCGAAGCGCGGGCGATCGCTGCCATTTTGCGGGGGGCTCTCGACACAGCGCGTCCGGGCAAGGTTGTTTACCTTTCGACGATCGGCGCGCAGGCGGCGCAACCAAATCTGCTGACGCAACACACCATCATCGAGCGCGTGCTGGGCGATTTGCCGGTGCCGATTACTTTTCTTCGGCCGGGATGGTTCATGGAGAACTCCAGCTGGGATGTAGCGCCTGCTACGAACAGCGGCGTGATTCCGAGCTTTTTGCAGCCGCTCGATAAGCCGAAGCCGATGGTCGCCACCGCGGACGTCGGGCGCGTAGCCGCTGCGCTGCTGCAGGAAACCTGGAGCGGCCACAGAGTGGTCGAACTCGAGGGGCCGCAGCGCGTGACGCCGAACGAAATCGCCGCGACATTTTCTCGTTTGCTCGGCCGCCCGGTGAAAATGGAAGTTGTGCCGCGCGACACGTGGGAGTCGCTGTTCCTGTCGCAGGGGATGAAAAATCCCACGCCGCGCATCCGGATGCTCGACGGCTTCAACGAAGGTTGGATCGAGTTCGAGGGCGGCGAGGCCGGCTCGCAAAAGGGCAAAGTGACGCTGGAAACCGTACTGCGGAGCCTGGTCGAACGCGCCATCAAGTCGTGAGTGAGTGCGCGCCATCTACGAGCACAGCCGCAAAGGCTTGTTCGATTACGTGGTGGTGAATCGCATGCCTGTGCCGAAGCCACAGCGCTATCGCGCGCAGGGCGCCGAACCCGTGCAGCAATCGCTCGGCGAGTTGCGCCGCATGGGACTGCGCTACGTCACCGGCGACCTGCTGCACCACAACAAAGTGGTGCGCCACGACCAAGGCCGACTGACGCGCCTGCTGCTGGAAGAATTCGTGAAACGCCAAATGCGCAAGTGAAGCAGCAGTTGCCGGGAGAAATAACTCCATCCGCGCAAGTTGTTCTGCCTTCGAACATGAAGCCGGTTCGAAAGTAACTATGGTTCCCGCAACCCCAGTTCTGGCCAGCTAAAGGCACTCTGCCCGTTTCACGATTAACCAGGCACAAGCCACAAGGTTCGCATTACAAGTGACTTACCTCACCGATAGGTCAAGGCGCGGCTTCTCGCGTCCATTCGCATCAGCTCCGCAAAAGTACCACCAGAAACCACTAATAGCGAGTTCGCTAGTCCTAGGGCTCACAGTGCTGGTACCGCGTTTCCTCCTCTATATAGTCAGATTAGGAGATTCTCACCATGCGATGCGTATGTGGACCTGTTCGGAACACTCTGGCGTTCCGTTTTCACGGACGAATCCTTGGTGTGGTCACTATGTTGGCTGTAATCCTCGGACTGCTCAATGTCGGGGGTTGCGCCGCGGGTTTTGAAGGTGCCAAGCCGCAGCCGCCGTTGATCATCTCGCAGCCTGGCAACCAGACAGTAGCAGCCGGGCAGACCGCAACGTTTGCCGTAACCGCGACTGGTACGGGTCCGCTGAGTTACCAGTGGTACGTAAACGGGGTTCCGATCAACGGTGCGACTTCCAGCACCTATACGACGCCGCCCACCACATCGAGTCAAAGCGGTTCAGTCTATACCGTGACCGTGTCGAATTCCTTGGGCAGTGCAACCAGTAACGGGGCGATGCTCACCGTACAAGTCATACCTCCGGTCGCGGGCAGCCTGGTGCCGAGCAACGCAACCCCGCCCTATAACTCGGCTGTGATGCTGGTTCCCTCGTTCTCTGGAGGGACAGCCGTCATCGGTTCGACGGGCGTAGGAAGTTCTGATATTACGGCATCTGCTACAAGCGGCGGATCGTATCCGACTCCAACTTTGACTTCCGCCAAAACGTACACGCTGACGGTTATCAGTCCGCAGGGTACGGTGGTTTCGACGACATGCTTGGTGACACCAACCCCCGTCACGATTACGCCGATTGTGCCGGCGAATCAGACGACCGCGCCGGGCCAACTTACGTTCACTGCAACGGCTACCGGCGGTTTGACGAATGGGTTGACGTGGACCGCATCCACAGGAACTTTTAGCGGTAACGTTTGGACATCACCGACAGCGCCCGGCACTTACACGATCACCGCGACGAGCGTGGACGAACCGTCTGTGTCCGTGACAACGACGAGCACGATCAGCGGTCCCACGATCACGACCCAACCGGTCGGCCAACACGTTTGCACCGGATCGAACATCGTGCTGAGTGTGACCGCCTCGTACGCGGCCAGTTACCAATGGAACTTTAACGGCACTCCGATCCCAGGCTCCACCAGCTCGACCTACACCATTTCGACGGCGGCTGCAGCTAATGCGGGAAATTACACCGTGACCGTAACGAACGGAGCCGCGAGTGTAACTTCGGCTGTCGCCACTATTGCCGTGGGATCGCAAATCACGTCGAACCCCGCGAGCGTGACGATTCTTCCAACACAAACGGCTGTTTTTTCAGTGGCGGCCCAAGGACTGAACCCGTTTACGTATCAGTGGTACCAAGTCCCTTCGGGCAGCGCCACCGGCTCCGCCATCCCAGGCGCAACATCAAACATCTACACGACTCCGCCCGTGGACACGAGTTATAACGGCGCTCAATACTACGCGACGGTTACGGATTCATGTGGAACCGCTCCACTCACCAGCACCGACGCCACGCTAACAGTAACGACGGGAAATACTTCGCCTAGCATCATCACTCAGCCGGTCGGCGCAAGCGTCGCACCGGGCGGCACTCCGACATTTAGCGTCGTGGCCTCCGGCACACCGGCGCTCAGCTACCAGTGGTATGTGATTCCCGCGGGGCAAACGACAGGAACCGCGGTCGCGGGAGCCACGTCCGACAGCTACACGGTACCCAGCTCGGCGACCGCAATCGGCGACGATCAGAACCAATACTACGTTGTTGTGACCAATGCCTACGGGCAAGCAGTCTCCCAGCCGGCAACTCTGGCAGTTGGCAGCGGGATTCTGATCACCCAGCAACCTGTGACTCAGTATGTGGATGTGGGATCGCCCGCGACTTTTCAAGTAACGGCGACTTCCAACCTTCCCCTGACATACCAGTGGTACGAAGCCGCACCTGGCAGCTCAACCTTCACGGCCATACCGGGAGCGACCAGTTCAACATACACATCGGGTCCAACGGCTAGTACGGATTCCGGTTCCGTTCTTTATGTGGTGGTCAGCAATGGGGTCACGGCGTCCGTCACGAGCGTGTCGGCGGGTCTGTTCGTTGGCGCATTGCAGGGCATACCAAATCTTTGTGATTCGAACTGGTCCCCGCTCGGCAATGCGGTGGCGGAAGCCGGATGCAGCTACCAATTAACGGCCGCAACCGGCGACCAGATCGGCGTGCTGGTGTGGCCGACTCTGATTTCCACTGGCGACATTCAGCTCAGCTTCACGATGACGCTCAGCAATCCGAGCATTCTTCCTGCCGACGGCTTCACTGTGGTTTTCGGCGATCCCTCGTTGGGAGCGACCACCACGAGCGAAGGGGCGCAGGGCATGGGCCTAGGAGCGAAAGGAATTCCCGGGACCGTGTTCGGCTTCGACACTTATCACAATGGCGGCGACCCGCCGGTTCCCTATGTTGGCGTGGGCAGAGGACAAGCTGCACTATTTGAAAATCCGTGGTTCAACGTCAACACCAGCATTCCAGTGCTCGTCGCGGATGGCATGACCATTTCGCACGACTACACCATAACAATCGCGCAGGGGCAAATGGTGGTGACGTTGGATGGCGTGCAGGTGATGTCTGGAGCCGTAACGGTTCCTGCGGTGGCTTATTTCTACATCACCGCTTCCACGGGTGGCTCATACGAGCTAGCCGTGATCAGCAATGTGTCAGCCAGCGTTTCGGTGCCGTCGAATTGATGAGGGTTGCCTGACGAGAGTTGTTTGAGGAGAATTCGGAATGCGATCGTTCTTATTGGCGGCAATTTTCTTATTCGCAGGAAGTACGGTTGCGGTGGCGCAGGATTCGTACAAAGGGGATGCCGCTGCGACGTACGAATGGGTGCGCGCCAATGCTGGTCCAGGACAGTGTGGATGCTTTGGTATGAATGGCGGAGGGCTGTCGGCGTCTTGGAATTTCCACGATCGCTGGTCTCTGGTTGCGGACATCAGCGCACAGAACGCGAACGGCGCCCCCACTGCGGGAAGCTCATTGACCTTGGTATCGTATTTGGCAGGAGCGCGTTACAGACTTCCGCAACCATGGTTCGAAGGGAAACATAAGCCAGAGCCCTTTGCGCAAGTGTTGCTGGGCGCGACGCATGCCGGCGGAGGAGTGGCTGGAGTAGGCGACGGATCCTACCAGTTTGCCAGCCGGATTGGCGGAGGTATTGATGTACCGCTGAGTTCCCGGTTCGCGCTGCGAATTGTTCAGGTCGATTATTATTTGACAACTTTCGCGAACTCCACGAACGACCATCAGAACAATTTATTGGTCGCGGCCGGCATTGTGTTTCATTGGTCGCGGTAGGAAACAATCCCCGGGCTAATCGGTATCGTTCCTCGCTCGAGCAACTGCCGCGTGTGTGCAGTGTGGCTTTCCACGATCAGGAGTACCGGATAGAGCAATAAGAAGGGGAGTAAGCATCCGTCCGGCCCAAAACGTTCTTACATGTGGCAGACTGGGCTCAGCTCTATGCCTGAGAATCCACTGGCCGAGATCGCGGAATTGCCTACGGCGCAACTGGCGGCGAACGGGATGTATCGAGTCCTTTACGACGGGCAGTGCCAAGCTTGTGTGTCTTGGCTGAAAGGCCTGCGGCAGCCCCACATCGTGGGAGACTTGTGCCACTGATGAATGCATTCGGATGCTGAGCCTGGGCCACTTCTCTCGTACCGAGCTGGTGCGGAGCTTTGTGCGTACGAATTCCGAGGCGCTCCCCACCGTCTATGAAGTTCGCTTGACGGGAAGAGAATGACAATCTTGTCGCAGAGCGAGCCTGAAGCAAACGAATCCGCGGTGCGGGGGCAAGGTTCGCGGTGGATTGGCTGGCTTCCGATCGCTGTGTTGCCTTTGGCGGCAATTTCTTGCCGCAATCGGCTGGCGCCTTGGGTGTTCATGTGGACACTTTCGTTCGCCATCTTTTTCAGCCTGAAGTGGCTGACGTGGTGGAGGGCGCGGACCGGAGTTGCTCACCCGGCTTGGCGTTCGCTGGCTTATCTTTTCGCTTGGCCCGGGATGGATGCCGACGCTTTCCTGGATGCGAAGCAGCGCGTTTCTTCGCCTCGATTTACGATGTGGTTTTGGGCGATGCTCGAAACGGCCGCTGGTGCGGCCCTTCTTTGGATTGTGGCGCGATCCGTTCCCGCGGAAGAACCGCTGCTGCGCGGATGGACGGGCATGCTGGGATTGATCCTGCTGCTGCACTTCGGGTCGTTCCAGTTGATTGCTCTCGCGTGGCGGACGTTGGGTGTTAACGCGAAGCCCATCATGTCGGCCCCGCTGCGCGCGACGTCGCTCGCGGAGTTCTGGGGAAAGCGGTGGAATCTGGGTTTCCGTCAGCTTTCTTATGAATTGATCTTCCGCCCGCTGCATAGAACCCTGGGCGTTGAGGCGGCTGGCTTGCTAGTGTTCCTCGCGTCTGGACTGATACATGACTTAGTGATCTCACTGCCCGCTCGCGCAGGTTACGGGCTTCCAACGGCCTATTTTCTGCTGCAAGGCACGGGAATTACCATTGAGCACAGCGGATTTGGAAAGCGGCTCGGACTTGGAAAGGGAGCGCGAGGCTGGCTGTTCATGGCGGCCGTTATTATCGCGCCAGTCTTTTGGCTTTTTCATCCCTGGTTTGTGCAGCGTGTGATAATTCCCTTCATGCAAGCGATCCACGCGCTATGACAAATTCATTCGCAGAGCGATTCTTCGACTATGACCTGTGGCTTGCCGGCGCGGCGCATTTCGTAATTTTGATTGCCAGCTTTCAAGTGCCATACCGGCTGAATTGGAAAATGGACCTGCAGCAGCTAATGCCCTTCAATCGCAAACTGCTTTGGGTGCAGGGCGGATTCACGGTTTTGACTATCATTGCATTCGGCACGCTGACTTTGGCGTTGCACACTGAACTGCTCCGGGGTGATCGCGCCGCGATGGGACTTGCCTGCTTTATCGGGCTTTACTGGGCGACGCGGATTGTGGTGGACTTCTTTTATTTTTCGCACACGGACTGGCCTAAGGGCACGTTGTTTGTGGTGGGGCATTCCCTGCTGACGCTGCTATTTATTGCGCTGGCGGCGAGCTATATCAGTTTGTTCGTGTGGCACGTGTGGCTGGGTCCTCATAGCTGATCGGAATTACGTTCGCGTTGCCGGAAACGGGAGCATTTCGTTTAAAATGGTTTGGTTGCGCGGGTGGCGGCAGGTTCGTATACTGGCCGACGCTGTCTGGACGGTTTGGCCGCTTGGGATTGTGGAACGGGGCGCGGGGCTTAGCCGTCATTCATAGGCAATCCATTTACTTCGCTGGTGGCTTGGCGGACTGTGCTCGTCGCTTAGCGAATTGTTGTGCACTTTTTGGAGGAATGCATGTCTGCGGTTACGTCTGATGAATTGAACGTTTACAAGTCGGCGGAAGCGCGATTTGAGATTGCCGCGAAGAAGCTGAACCTGGAAGAGGGAGTTTACAGTTACCTGAAATATCCCAGCAAGGAAATCACCGTTTACATTCCGATCGCGCGCGATACCGGGAAAATCGAAGTATTCACCGGGTACCGGGTGTTGCACTCTTCGATTCGCGGTCCCGGCAAGGGCGGGATCCGCTTCGCGCCGGATGTTTCGCTGGATGAAGTGCGCGCGCTGGCTGCGTGGATGACCTGGAAATGCGCGGTGGTGAATATTCCGTTCGGCGGCGCGAAGGGCGGAGTGATTTGCGATCCCAGCAAACTTTCCAAGACGGAGCTGGAGCGCATCACGCGGCGCTACACTGCGGAATTGAGCGAATGGTTTGGCCCGGAGCGCGACGTGCCGGCCCCGGACATTGGCACGAACGAGCAGACCATGGCGTGGGTAATGGACACCTACTCGATGCACGTGCGGCAGGCCACTACGGCTGTGGTGACGGGCAAGCCGCTGGAGCTGGGCGGGTCGCAAGGCCGCAAGGAAGCGACGGGGCGCGGGTTGATGATGTGCTGCAACAACGCGCTGCGGAAGCTAACTATGAAGCGCGAAGGCTGCCGCGTGATTATTCAAGGCTTCGGGAACGTCGGCTCGCAGGCGGCGATTCTGATGCACGAAGCCGGCTACAAAATCATCGGCGTCGCGGATATTCACGGCGGCCTGTATAACGATAAGGGGTTCGACGTACCGAAACTGGTGGACTGGGTTTACGGGCAGCGGAAGCCATTGCCCGAATTTCCCGGCGGTGGCGACAAGCAGACCGCGCAGGAAGTGCTGTTCCATCCGACAGACATCCTGGTGCCCGCCGCGACCGAGAATCAGATCACTTCAGGCAATGCCAACCGCGTGGAATGCAAGATTTTGTGTGAGGGGGCGAATGGCCCCACGACTTCGCACGCCGACAAAATCATCGAAGATAAGGGCATTTTCATCATTCCGGACATCCTGGGCAACGCCGGGGGGGTGACGGTCAGCTACTTTGAGTGGGTACAGGACCGCCAGGGCTTCTTCTGGCGGGAAAGCGAAGTGAACGAAAGATTGCAAGATGTGATGGACCAAAGCTTCGAACAGGTGGTAAGGTACGCCGAAACGCACGGTGTGAACAACCGCATCGCGGCTTATATTGTCGCGATTGACCGGGTGGCCCGGGCGTTGAAGCTACGCGGCATTTACGCCTAGCAGGCCAGGCTAGCGGCCCGGAGTTCGTCGAGGAGGAAACGTGTTTCCTGAATCGATTTTGCCCGGAGCACTGAAGAGTGAAGACGAACACCGGCGCGATATGTGCGCGGTGGGACGGTGGATTTACGACCGCGGATACGTGGCGTCCATGGACGGGAATCTGTCGGTGCGGCTGGATACGCAGCACATTTTGACGTCGCCGACCGGAATTTGTAAGGGCATGATGACGCCGGAAGATATGGTGGTCACCGACATGGACGGAAAGAAAGTGTCGGGGCGGCGCAATCCCTCCTCTGAACTGCCCATGCATTTGATGATTTATCAGCACCGCACGGACGTGAATGCGGTGTGCCACGCGCATCCTCCGGCGGCGACCGGTTACGCAGCCGCGGGCGTGCCGCTGAATAAAGCGCTGCTGTGCGAATTGATACTTTCGCTGGGCTGCGTTCCGGTGGCGCCTTATGGCACGCCGGGAACTCCGGAATTGGCGGACAGCATTGCGCCGTTTGTGGATGGTTACGACGCGATCTTGCTGGCGAATCATGGCGTGGTGAGTTACGGGCAGGATTTGATGACGGCTTTCTTCCGCATGGAGACTACCGAGCATTTCGCGCGCGTGGCATTGGTCACGGAGCTGCTTGGCAAGCAGGTGCTGCTTTCCAGCAACGACGTGCAGAAATTGGTGGCGGCGCGGGCGCGTTACGGATTGCAGACGGCGCCGAACGCGGGGCCGGAATTTCCGGTTACCTCGGAGACGGCGGCGAACACCGAGCGGATTACTTTGACGCGGCGGGAGCTTGAGGCGCTGGTTGAAGAAGCTGTGAAGAACGACCGCGCGCGGCAGTAGAGACAACGCAAGGGCAAGACAACTTCGCCCGCCTGAAGGCGGCTGCTACACAAGCTTGGTTGCGCTGAGGATTATTGCACGCGCTCGTGGGAGTAGCCGGCGTCGTCCAGCGCTGCTTTCAGTTCCGCGATGTGATCCGGGCCGCGCGTTTCCATCGTAATGTCAATCGCGGTATCCCCCAAGACCACTCCGTAGTAGGAACGATTGAAGCTGGTTTCCACGATATTTACTTTGTGTTCGGCGATTACGGTGGAAAGGCGCACCAGCGCGCCGGGATGATCCGGTAGATGAATGCGCAGTCGGACCAGGCGGCCATCTTTCACCAGGCCGCGTTCGATAATGCGCGCGAGCAGCGTGACGTCAATATTTCCCGCGGAGATCAGCACGCCGACCTTTTTTCCGGCTAGCGCGGTCTTGCGATTCAGCACGGCTGCTGCGGCGACGGCTCCGGCGCCCTCGGTGAGGGTCTTTTCCTTTTCCAGCAGAAGCAGGATGGCGTTGGCGATTTCTTCCTCGTCCACGGTAACGATTTCGTCCACGTATTTGCGGACCAGCGGCAGAGTGTGTACGCCGGCGGCGCGCACGGCGATGCCGTCGGCGATGGTTTTTTCAGCGGGCAAAGTGACGATGGCATTTTGTTCGACTGCTGCTTTCATGGAGGGCAGCTTGGAAGTTTGCACGCCGATCACTTTTATTTTAGGATTTATTTCCTTCACGGCGCAGGCCACTCCGGCGATCAGCCCGCCACCGCCGATCGGAATCACCACGGCGTGCAGGTCCGGCACCTGCTCGAGCATCTCGATGCCGAGCGTGCCCTGGCCGGAAATTACCGCGTCGTCATCGAAGGGATGAATGAAGGTGAGAGATTGTGCAGTGCAGCGGCGCAAGGCTTCCTGGCAGGCTTCATCGTAATTCGCTCCGAAGAGGATTACTTCGGCGCCGTGGCCGCGCGTGGCGGAAACTTTCACCAGCGGAGTGGTGAGCGGCATCACGATTTGGGACTGGATGCCGCGTTTGGTGGCGTGATAGGCAACGGCTTGCGCGTGATTACCTGCGGAGGCGGCAATTACGCCGCGGCGGCGCTCGTCGGGCGTGAGCAGGAGAATTTTATTCAGCGCACCGCGTTCTTTGAACGATCCGGTCATCTGCAAATTTTCGAGTTTCAGAAAAAGCGAGTTTCCGGTGAGCTGCGAAAAAGTTTCGGAGCGCATGAAGGGCGAAAGGTAGATCGAGCTGTGAATGCGCTTGGCGGCCTGCTGTATGGTTTTCAGGGTAACGGTCGAGGCGAGTGCGTTGGCTTGTCCTTTGGGTTGTGCTTTGGACGGCCCTTTGACATTTTTGGTGCTGGACTTCATTTTATTGCCCCCTAAAAAAACGAAAGGCCGTTGCCCTTTCCGGGTAACGGCCGATGGCGCTTGCAACGAGAAGCTGGGCACCGGCCGTTAACCGCTGCTAATAGTCGAAATAATTATTGGAATTCCGGCGGCGGGCATAAAAGGCGCATCGTTGCAATGACAGGCGCGATGCAACGCGGGACGCACAAGCGACGACGGCGAAGCGAGCGAGTGCGCGCTCTGCTGTTCGCAGAGGATCGAAGGCCGGCGTGGCTGTGGCGAGTTCATTGGCAGAACAACGGATATCACGGCTGCGGCGAGGGTGGCAAACAAAAAAATGTGAACCCGTTTCAATGCGGCATCAAAGGCGAAATTGCAGCGAGGCTTGCGCTCTGGGCCGCGTGCTAAAAAGCAAAACCGGCGGGCGACGATCCCGCATTTCGGGACCGCTGCCCGCCGGATCTGCAGCTGGAGTTGTTATTCTGCGATGGTGACGAATCGGGTTTTGCCTCCGAAGTGAATTTCGGTGATTTTGTTGCCTTCGCTGACGAACGCCGAATACTTCGCCTTGCCGCTTTCGTCCTTCCACTGCACCGGCGCTTCGGCGACGACCTTCCCTTTCATCGAAATCGTCACGTGGGTCTCATCAGCGGACACCGCGTAGTCTCCGGGTTGCAATTGCTTGCCCGCGACGGTGGCGGGATTCAACAGGCTCATGGTTGTGTTGATACCGGCTTTGGTGTCTTTTGCTGGAGCGTTTGTAGCGGCAATGGCCAGCAGCAGTACCAGCGCTGCGAACACTGTCATTGCTCGATTCATTGGACGATTCATCGAACGACGCGACATATTTTGTTCCTCCTGAAAAAGTGTTTGCCCCTCGCACGTGCTTAGACGCGAAGGTGAGCGCAGTGAAAGCAAAATCCGAAATGTTTTTGAAAAAAATTACGAGACAGTAATATTGCGAAGCGAAAAACCAGAAGCGGACACTGTTCGTGCGAAAACGGACAGTGTGCGCAGAGCGCGAATGGGCGGAAAAATCCCCGTGTCCGAATATTAGTACGCAAGCGCGTGTCAAAATGTTTCAGCATGTTTCGCCATGTTTCACCGAGAGGGTTAAGACAAATTGGCCGATGCCGCGTTGACACACTTGCGCCCCTAATCAATAATCGCTGGACATGATTGGATCACTCCGCGGCAAGCTGATTGATAAACGCCCCAACCTGGTGCTGCTGGACGTCGGCGGAGTAGGCTACCAGGTGATCATTCCGGTTTCCACGTTCACCAGCCTGGGCGCGATGCACTCGGAAAACACGCTGCTGATTCACACGCATGTGCGCGAAGATCAGCTGGCGCTGTATGGTTTTTATACGGCGCGCGAAAAGCAGTGTTTCGAGTTGCTGATTTCAGCATCTGGCGTGGGACCTTCGCTCGCGTTGAAAATACTTTCGGGCATGAGCCTGGACGAACTGGTTCCCGCGATTCGTAAGGGCGATCTGGCGCAGTTGGTGCGCATTCCCGGCGTGGGACGCAAGACGGCGGAGCGCATGGTGGTGGAATTGCGCGATAAGCTTGCAGCGGTGGACGTGCCGGAAGCAGGGAAGCCCGCGACGCGTTCGCAGCTGGAATCGGATGTGTCGTCGGCGCTTGAGAATCTCGGCTACGATGAGAGGGCGGTGGAGAAGGCGATTGCGCAATCGCGGGCTACGGTGGGAAATGATTTTGAGACGCTGCTGCGCGCTTCGTTGCAGGTGCTGGGCGGCGCGGTGATGAAAAAATCGCAGCGGGCTGGGCAGGGTGCCAGTCATGGTGAGTGATGATGAAGAGCGAGCGTGACGGTGCTGCCGCGGCGGCTGCTGCTCGTGAACGCGCGGCGGTTGACAAAGAAAATCAGGTGGCGGGAAAGATGACGGACGGACGGGAACGAATTATTTCGGGGAAGGCGTTCGATGAGGACGCGCGCGTGGAGGCCAGCATTCGCCCAAAGCAACTTTCGGATTATATCGGGCAGAATCGCGTGAAGGAGAATTTGCAGATTGCGGTGGAGGCGGCGCGCACGCGGGGCGAGGCGTTAGACCACGTTCTATTGTACGGACCGCCCGGCTTGGGCAAGACGACGCTGGCGCAAATTCTGGCGAATGAAATGGGTTCGGCGATCAAGGTGAGCTCGGGTCCGCTGCTGGAGAAAAAAGGTGACCTGACTGCTGTGCTTACGTCGCTGGAGCCGCAGGATTTTTTCTTTCTGGATGAGATTCACCGCTTGCAGCCGTCGCTGGAGGAAATTCTGTATCCGGCGATGGAGGATTTTCGCGTGGATTTGATTATCGGGCAGGGGCCTGGCGCGCGCGTCCATCCCTACCAATTGAATAAGTTCACGCTGATTGGCGCGACCACGCGCGCGGGGCTGATCATGGCGCCGCTGCGTTCGCGTTTTGGCATTGTGCACCGACTGGAATTTTATTCGCCGGAGGATTTGCTGCTGATTGTGCAGCGCTCCGCGCGGATTTTGGGGATTACGATGGATGAGCCGGGCGCCGCGGAAATTGCACGCCGCAGCCGCGGAACGCCGCGCGTGGCAAACCGTTTGCTGCGTCGTGTGCGGGATTTTGCGGAGGTGCGCGCGAAGGGGCACATTGATATTGGCGTGGCGCGCGACGCGCTGGCCATGCTTGGTGTGGACGATCATGGGCTGGACGAGGTTGATCGTAATTTACTGCTGACGATCATTCAGAAATATTCGGGCGGGCCGGTGGGATTGAGCACGATTGCGGCGTCGTTGAGCGAGGAAGAGGATGCGATCGAAGAAATCTACGAGCCTTACCTGATGCAGCTCGGCTTGCTGGATCGCACCCAGCGCGGCCGCGTCGCAACGGCGCTGGCTTATAAACATTTTGGATTGGATGAACCCAAGCGCCAGCCTGGGCTGTTTAGCTGAGTATCAGTTCATCTGGATAAGCTTTGAAGCCTCACTAGAAGTGCTTTTCTCTGCGAACTCTGCGTCTCCGCGGTAAACGCTCCTCGCTTCGGGCTAGAATGTTCTCGCTCACATGACGGGAATCTACTTATCGTTGGGATCGAATATTGGGGAGCGCGCGAAGAATATTGCGCGGGCGATTGCTGAGCTGGCGTGCTTCGTTGTGCGGGTGGTGAAGCGATCCGCGCTGTACGAGACGGAGCCGGTGGAATTTTTGGCGCAGGATTGGTTTTTGAATTGTGTGGTGGAGGTGGAGACGGAGTTGCCGCCTGGGGATTTGATGCGGGCGCTGCTGGAAATCGAGCGCTCGATGGGACGGGAGCGGGTGTTGCCGAAGGGGCCACGGATTATTGATATGGATATTCTTTTGTACGGTTCGCGTGTGGTGCGCGAGGCGGAGCTTAGGATTCCACATCCGCGGATGGCGGAGCGGAGATTTGTGCTGGTGCCTTTGGCGGAGATTGCGGCTCGTGTGGTGCATCCAGTGTTGAAGAAGACTGTCGCGGAGTTGCTGGCGGAAACGGTGGATCGCAGCGAGGTGAGATTGTTTTCGTAGCGTTCAGAAGGGGCGGGTCTGAGACCCGCCCCTACATTCCGCCAGCCCTCCGCAGCAATTTCACGGTGGATGAACTCCGCGAGTTTTTAGTTTGTGCGCAGAACTTTCAGCCAGTGGAGCGTTAGTGGAGGCTTGGTCTCCAGCGCTTGCAGTTGGATTTCGGTTTCGCGGCCTTGGCTGCGCTCTTGCCAACGATAGACGCCGGGCTCGGTTTCTTCGCGGACGTGGCCGGTGGCGGGGCGCAGAAAGTCGCGCGCGTCTTCGAACGAGACTTTCTCGCGGGTGGCGGGACGGGTGAGCGCTTCCACAGCGTAACTGCTCAGGAGCTTCGGCCAGTACGCGTCGAAAAGTTGCGAGGACGCGAAAATATCACTCCACGCCACTTCGCCGCCGAAGGCTACGATCACACCGACGACGTGCTCGCCTTTCAGGCCGGACGTCGCGCGATTGAAACGCCGTTCGACTTCGAGCGCGAAATTTTCGACGGATGGTCCGATCGCGGCCGATTGATAAATGCTGCGGTAGCCTTGGGTGGGTGCCGCTGACGCCATCACGCTCGACAGCTGCTGCGGGGAAATCCGCGGCGCGGTTACTTCGAGGCTAGAGGACATTTCCGATCGCTCCCGGGCTGCCGCGCCTGGCGCTGGAGATGCTGCGACCCCGCCTCCCACTCCACCTCCTGATCCCGATCCGACCGAGTCACCGCGAACTGCGGCCCACACTTTGTTCTGGTCCTGATCCACGGCGGCTTGTTCGCGCACCGTGGGATGGACGATGGTTTTCGCGGCGGCGAAGGTGTTGCCGGAGCCGGTCCAGCGGCTGTGCTCGACGCAGAACACATCGAGCGGCAGCGGCTGCGCGGCGATTGGAATGATGCGGTCTTTGCCGATGATGCGATCTTGCTTGCCGCCGGAAACTACTTCGCCAGCGAGAAGGAGCAGGGGTTTCTTGCCGCGATTTACCAGGACGAGCTGGTTTACCTGCGCGCCGCCGGAACTCATCACGGCGGGTTCGGCGCCATTTCGCGTACGGCGCATGTACTCGCCTTGCTCCGCGACGATGGCTTCACCAGAAGCGAGCGCTGCATCGAGGGTCTCGAAGTCGGCGGTGCAGGCCTCTTGCGATGAGAGGACCGGGAAGACTGTTAGCGTTTCGTAAGTGATGGGTTCGCCGATGCGCCAGCCGCTGGATGAATCGGGCCCTGATGCTGGCTCTAGTTCGGCGTATACGCGTGGCGAGGTGCTGAGAGCCCAGACGATCACGGCGACCAGCGCCGCGAGAATGATTAGCCCGGGAATCCAAATGCGCTTATGGCTGGGATGCATGGCGTTCTCCTTGCGTGCTCGCGTGAATGAGGTTGCGCGCGCGAGCCATCACAGTGAGAACGGGCATGGCGCGATTCCTTGCAGGAATTCTGAGAGGTGATGCGCTGGGATCGGGTGGCGACGATGGGTGTTGTTACGGTAGCTTTCGCTATCGCTGGCAACTCGCGCGAAAACTACAGGTGTTTGCGGTCCTCTAATTCCTTTTCACGTTTCTTGCGTTCTTCTTCTTCGGTGCGTTCCCATTCGAGGAGTTCTTCTTCGGACATTTGGTAATCGTCGCGGGAGGCGAACATGGAACTACGCTTGCCGCGTTGCGCGGAGCGGAGGCCGCGGCGTTTCCGGTTGGTGGGGGAGAAATCGCCCATGCTGCGGATGGGGTCGGCCAGGGCGCCGGCTTCGACCAGGAGTTCGCCGACTTTTTCGAGGAAGTCGTGCAGATGGTAGGGCTTGAGCAGGTAGGGAAGGCCTTCCTTTTCGAGGATTGGTTGGGCATCGCGAGCCGCGAGCAGAGGCACCAGGAAGAGAACGCGTATGCGTTTGGGACGGGCGGCATCCACTTCGGCGCCTTCGAGCGCGTCGGCGTCGCCTTGCGCCAGATCTTTCAGGATGTTGAAGAGCGGACCGCGGACGTCGGTCATCGCCACGTTGACGATTACCAGGCTCCACTGGCCGCTGGCCAGCTCGAGCATCGCCGCCGAGACGAGCGGGACGATACGCACGCGCCAACCCTCTGAATCGAGGACGTTTTTCAGCGCGCGCTGGCTGACGATATCGTCGTCAATAATGAGAATACCGACTTCTGCCAATGCAGTTCCCGCCAGGAGGTGTCTTCACGATTATAGAGGCGGGAGGTGTCGGGCGCATCTGGTCGAAAGGTGGGTTTCCAGGGTTGGGCTGGCCGGTAGGGCAGGCGAATAGAAAGCGAAGAATAGTCCTTGACAAAGCGAACAAAAGGCGAATATATTGTCGGGCGTGCGGCGAGGCAATCAATGGCCACTTTTCCCATTCTTCGTGCGACACCAGCGACGCTCCAACGTCCTCGGAAGCGTGCGAAGCAGACCAGTCTCACCCTTTTCCCCACAGCCGCTCGCCACGGCACATGTGAGTCACCGTGCGAAGCTTCCGCGCCCACTCTGGCGCCAAGCCAGAGAACGAAGCCCGCTACGGAACTGGTCGGCATTGCACGCCTCGCCGCTTCCTCCCCCTGCGCCGATGCCAAGCGCGGGACGGAGTACTTTCTGCTGCCCGTCAAATCGATTCTGAATTATTGCAATTCGGAGCGGGTTCCCTTTCGTTGGACTGTTAACCCGTATCGCGGGTGCGAATTCGGGTGCCACTACTGCTACGCGCGTTATACGCACGAATATATGGAGCTGGATGGGAACGAGTTTGAGTCGAAGATTTATGTGAAGCAGGATGCGGGGCCTTTGGCTGGGCGCGATTTGGCGAACGAGAAAATCTGGGGCGAGCATATTGCCATCGGAACTGCTACCGATCCTTATCAGCCGGCGGAGCGCGAGTATGGAGCGACGCGGGCAGTCTTGGAGCGGATGGCGGAGCGCGAAGGGTTGAGCATTTCGATCACTACGAAATCGAACCAGGTGCTGCGGGATATTGATCTGCTGAAACGGATTGCAGAGCGTTCGAGGCTTTCTGTGAATTTGAGCATTACGACGCTGCGGACGCGGCTGGCGCGATTGCTGGAGCCGCGCGCGCCGCGGCCGGATTTGCGGCTGGAAGCTGTGCGGACTTTGCGCGAGGCGGGAATTTCGGCGGGAGTATTGGCGATGCCAGTCGTGCCGGGAATTACGGATCGCGCAGAAGACTTGGATGCTTTGGCGCGGGGGGCGCGGGATGCTCAGGCGCAATGGTTCGCAGGGAACGTGCTGTTTTTGATGCCGGCTTCGCTGAAACATTTTTTGCCGTTTCTGGATGCGAAATTTCCGAAGCTTTCGCGGCAGTATCGCGAGTGGTATGGACGGCACGGGAACGCGCCGGACGCTTATCGCAAGGAGATCACGGCACGGGTGGAGAATCTGCGGCAGAAATACGGGCTGGGCTCGCGTCCGGAGCGCGGTGAGAATCGCTCTTGGAAATCGCCACAGCTGCAACTGGGGTTGGGGATCAATCAGGGAGGAGAACCATGTCCCGCTCGAGATCCATGGTGACGCCGGCGAACCGGCGACACAGGAAGGCCGCTGAGTCGCGGACGGAGGGAGCGTCTGCGGCTGTCGCGTCGGCGGAAGAGAAGCCTGTGCGCGGCGTGAAGTTGAAGCACGTGTCCACGGCGACGATAGTCTTGGCTTTTCTGTGCTTGTTTGCTTATCTGGCTGGGCGGGTGGACGTCTCGGCCGCGACATCGGCGCCTGGATACGGTCAGGGCGCTGCGAAGGAGCACGCAATGTTCTTGGGACTGCGAACGGCGAAGTATGAAGTGGCGGACATGGCCAAGGCGAAGGAGTGGTACAGCAAAGTATTGGGGATTCAGCCCTACTTTGATGAGCCGGCATTTTACGTGGGATACAACGTGGGCGGATATGATCTGGGACTGGTGCCGGAGCCGAAAGCGGAAACGAAGCGAGCTGCCGCGGGCGTTGCGTATTGGGGAGTGGAGGACGCGCACGCGGCTTACAAACGGTTAATTGAGCTGGGAGCAACGCCGGTGGAAGCGGTGCAGGACGTAGGCGGCGGGATGCTGGTGGGCGAAGTGCGCGATCCGTTTGGTAACGTGCTGGGCATTATTTACAATCCGCAATTCAAACCGGGCGAAACGAAGTAGCGGAACTTGCAAGGAAGCGCGAGACGCTCGCCGGGCCTCAGACGATCGAGGACGGCGACTTTACGACGCGCTGCAGATTTAATGTGCGGCATTGGTTTGGCGCAGGAGGACGACGTCGCTGTCGTTGTGGGTGCGCAGCAGGCCGAGCGTCCTGTTGTCAGCGCTCCAGTGAAAATCCTCGATGCGATCGGGTTCGAATTCGGTGACGCGGTGGCCGGGTGAACCGTCCACGGGGGAAACCCACAGGGCGTACAGGCCGTTTTCGCGGATGGGATAGCCGATGGTTTTGCCGTCCGAGGTGTAGCGAATTTCACCGCCGGCGCGCGGATCGCGTTCAATTACTTTCACGGGCTGCAGCGTTTCGAAATCCAGAATTTTTATGATGATGGCGCCGCCGGTGGTGGGCTGGGTCTGGAACGCGATGTTCTTTCCGTCGGGAGAGATGTTGACGCAGCCGCAGGTGAGGAGAGCCTCGGAGAGTTGCGTGGACGGGCCGCCATCCACGGAAACCTTTTTCGCCAAGAACTTCCCAGAATCGAATCCGGCATAGACGAGCCACTTGCCATCAGGCGAACACATGGCCGGTTGGTCGTCCGTGCCGGTGGTGATCTGTTTCAGATTGCCGCCGGTGGAATCGGCGCGCCAGATATTCATGGAATTACCGCCGCCGCGAGAAGCGGAGGCGAACATGACGTAGCGTCCGTGATCGCAGGAGATCGGTCCGAAGGAAGGAAAATCATCGTGCAGCAAGGGAGCGCGATTGCTGCCGTCCGCATTCATCTGAAAGATACCGTTTTCCTGCTCCGCGAGGATTTTTCCATCCGGCGTCCAGCCAAACCAATTGGTGGGCGGACGAGTGCTAATGGTGACCGGCTTGCCCGCGCCGCTTGCTTCGTAGGGAGCGGTTTGAAGCGTTCCGACGTACTGAGACTGCACCGCGGCGATGGTCTTGCCGTCAGCGGAAAGACTGATGTTCGGATAGGAATTGGTATCGTTGGTGATGGGGCGGTACACGCCCTCGGGATAGGAAATGACTCCGATTTGATTGCGATTGAAATTCGATTCGCGACCGCTGGCCACCACGAGGATGCCGACTTGATCGGGAAGCCAGACGGGCGACTCCAATATCATGTCGGATTTCTTGAATGTCTGCTTGGCGCCGGTCGAGGCGTCAAAAAGATCGAGCGAGGACAACCCGGCCTGATCAGCGGTGAATTCCGTTGCTGCGATCAATTTCCCATCGGGGGACCATGCCGGCGAGCGCAGCCGGGTGGTCTGCTTGGACAAGAGTTTCTCGCCGGAGCCGTCGGCATTGGCGACGATCAGGTCGCCCTCACCTTCGTTGCGCTTGAAGCGGATGAATACGATGTGGGAGCGGTCGGGCGAAAAGCTAATGCCGCTGCCGATATCGTGGACGATCCGCTCCGGGGTTCCGCCGAGGACGGGCGCGCGGTACAGGCTGTAAACGTTCTTTTCAGTCTTTTCATCTTTGGTGAAGTAGATCGAATTGCCATCTGGTGAAAAGCTGAGGCTGTGGTACTGGTCGTCGGAAGGCGGGACGATCTGCGTATTGCTCTTGGTGGGTACGTTGCGGAGCCAGAGGCTTTGCTGGCCAGCTTCGCGTTGCACGTTGAGGATGTAATTGGCGTCGGGTGAGAGCGCGGCGAGAGAGGCTTTGCCTGTTTCCGTAATGGGCGTAACCGTGAAGTGCTCGAAGGCCGACGCATTCTTGCGCGAGAAAAATGAATAGATGCCGAAGGCTGCGGCGGCGGCCAGTGCGATGAGGATAACGGCAGTGAGCGCTGTGCCGAATTTGTGCTGGCCGGCGACTTGCAGTACTGCGGAGCCGGATTTGGTAGAGACAGACGGCGTTGACGCAGATGAGGGAAGCGTCGGCGCAGGCGCGGAGCCGGAAACCGGGACGGCTGTACTGCCGGACAATTGCGAACTGCCGCTGGCGGCGAGGCGCCCGGACGAATCTGTTTCGCGGCGGAGGCGTTTCAGGTCGGCGCGGATTTCGGCGGCGACTTGGTAGCGCATCTCGCGATCTTTTTCGAGGAGCTTTTGCAGAATTTCCTCGAGCTTCGGAGGGATATCGGGATTGAGGCGCAGGGCGGGAGGCGGCACGCGATTGAGAATGGCTTCGAAGATCACGCCGGTGGTTTCGCCGCGGAAGGGCAGCACGCCGGTGGTCATTTCGTAAAGCACGGTACCGAAAGAAAAGAGATCGCTGCGCGCGTCCAGTTCCTTGCCGCGAACTTGTTCGGGAGACATGTAGGCGACGGTGCCGACGGCGGTTCCCGGGCTGGTAAACATCTCGCCGGAGTCGAGCGTGGCATGGCTCATGGCAGGGCTCGTGGCGCCGATGGTCTCTCCGACGCGCGCGGTGCCGCTGTGCGCGGGAATTAATTTGGCGAGGCCGAAATCGAGAATTTTCGCGTGGCCGCGGCGGGTGACGAAAAGATTGGCGGGCTTGATATCGCGGTGAATGATGCCTTGGGCGTGCGCGGCGTCGAGAGCGTCGGCGATTTCGATGGCGATATCGAGTAGGCGATCGAGTTCGAGGGGCCGGCCGTTGATCAGGTGCTTTAGAGTGGCGCCGTCGAGAAATTCCATGGCGATGAAGGCTTTGCCGTTCTCTTCACCGATATCGTGAATGGTGCAAATGTTGGGATGATTCAGCGCGGAGGCGGCTTGAGCCTCGCGTTCGAAGCGGCCGAGGGCCTGCTGGTCGCGGGCCACCTCTTCGGGCAGAAATTTCAAGGCAACGAATCGCTTCAGGCGGGTGTCTTCGGCTTTGTAAACGACGCCCATGCCTCCGCCTCCGAGATTTTCGACGATGCGGTAATGGGAGATGGTGAGGCCAATCAGGGAAGGGCTATCGGGCATGAGGTGGCGATTTTAGATTGCAGGGGGGTGCAAGTCAACGACACTGGGAAAGTGCAGTGCCACTTTTGGCGACTGCGCAAATAGAGCGTCCCCCTGGGGCGCGGCTCGGGTGCGCGAAAGTTGTGCCGAGATTGGGGAATGCTGCTGCCAAGAGTCATCGGCGAACACCGTGAGACTTCGCGGTGCTTATCCGCACGATGCCCAACTGGATTACTTCTGTATAGCCGACACCGCGTCCAGAATCGTATGGGTTCAGGGAATATCCACCGCTGTTCCAACGCCGGCGTAAATGTAGCGATCGCCAAAAGTTTTTTGCAACGCTGCGAACGCGGGCTCGCCTGTGCAGTGACCGATGGCGATGTAATCCAGCTTCCATTGGTCGTGCAACGCCGCGGAGATCCTCTGGACCTCGGGATCGGGCGTTGCGATAAGATGGAGGCCTCCAAACAGCACCCGGACGTGCGGATCTATTTTAGTCGCCGCTTCGAGAACCTTCTCGACGCCGGCGTGAGAACATCCATCCACGATGATGAGACCCTGTGGGCCGCGAATCGCGAGCGAGATTTCGCGAAGTTCGAGCGTGCCTGTGACCTGGGAGATGGTTGGCACCAGAAAGACGCCCGGCGCGATCTCCGTGGTTGAATCCACCCTGACGAAATTAGCCTGCGGCCAGGGTGTGCTGGCGGAAAACATGGCTGGCCGATCACCATTGAAGTAACGCATGTTGGCAGCGAGCGAGTCGTCTTCGCGGTAGAGACTTTTGGGCGCTGCCCAGCCGAACGGGCCCCAAGGATCAGCGGCAGTGTAAATCTTCACGGTTGGATTGACGCGCAGGAGATAGTTCAGACCGCTGATGTGATCGTCGTGCCGGTGGGATATCACTACGAAATCCAGCTTGCTGAGATCCACGCCTAACGCTTTGACATTGTGCTCAAGAATCTCAGCGTTGCCGCCAGTGTCGAAAAGTATCCGCTTACCGCCATACTCCACCAGCGCGGAGAATCCCCAGGCTTTGGTCATAGCCGGGGACTTCCCAAATGCGTCGTAGAGAATCGTGACGCGATTGGGGGCTTGACCTTGGCAAAGGGTTGGAAACAGAAAAACCGCCAGCAAGAGATTACGAAAAAGTCGAAATCTCATGAGGTGCTCCTTCAAAAAACCAAGATTGGAGGGGAACCAATATCGCCGGGCATTGTAGCCTCGTGGAATGTGTCCTGCCAAGGCCATGCAGAGACCCCTGAAACGAATGGGCGATGGCTTGAGATTCGCTACGCGGTAACGTCCCGGAGGGCTTGATGTTTTTCGAGGGCTTCAATGTTTTGCAGGATTGATTCGATTACGAATTCGTCGCCGAATTTTGAGTTAATCATTATGTTGTAGAGGGGGCGGTGGGGCCATTGTTTGCCGAAATAGTGGCGGATGAAATCGGCGCGGTCGCGGTCCACTTCGGCGACGAGTTGCTGCGCTTCTTTTTCGGTTTTGCCGATGGATTTGATGCGCCGGATTTTTTCTTCGTCGGAAGCGTAGATGAAAACATGGAATGCGTCCGGGCGATCGCGCAGGAAGTAGGGTGCGCCGCGGCCGACGATGACGCAATTGCCGCGCGAGGCGACGTCTTCAACGACTTTTTGCAGCATTTCGACCATGCAATCGGTGTCGAAGATCCGGGACCCACCGATTCCGAGAGCGCGCTCATAACTGCCGCGTGCATAAACTTTGAAGAGGCGATAGAGGAAGGGGTCCACGCGCTCGTCGCAACGTTGGGCTTCGCGCTGGTCGACATTGGCGGCGCGAGCGATTTCGGCGGTGATTTCCTGATCCCAGAGTTTCCAGCCGAGGCGTTCAGCGAGCGATTCGGCGATGAGGGTGCCGCCGCTGCCGTATTCACGTTCGAGGGTGATGATTTTTACAGGCATTGCTAGCGCCGGTGGGAGCCTACAACTCATCTCAGAAGTATGCAAGCGTGACCGAATGGCTTCAGGTCCTAAAGCCCTTTTGCTTGCCGGGTCTGACGGTGGGGCCTTGCAATCCTGGCGCTGCCAGGATCTCAGGATGAACTGAAGGCCCGCCCTTCCGAGCCCTCGGCTGATGAGATGCGGGCTAGTGTGCCGCCATCGGACCGCCACTGTGCTTTACTTTCTTCATGAGGAAGACGAAGGGAATCATGGCAGCGACGCAACAGCCGAGAATCCAGAAATTGTCAACGTAGGCGAGCATCGTCGCTTGGCGATTCAAATTGAAGGCAATGATGCCGTAGGCCTGGCGGGCGGCTTCCGTGGGGCTGGAGCCGTGGGCGATCAGCGTGTGCGTGGTGTTCGTAATCGCGGCCTGGAACTGGCCGTTTCCAGAATTAAGGCGAGCGGTGAGATTGGATTGATGCACTTGGGCGCGCCGCGCGAGCATGGTGGTGACGAAGGAAATGCCGACGCTGCCGCCGATATTGCGTGCGAGGTTGATGAGTCCGGAGGCCGCGTTATTTTTTCCGGGCGGGATGAAGGAGTACGCGGCGGTGTTGATGGGCACGAAAAGAAATGCGAGGCCCATGGCCTGGAATACGCGCGCGGTGGCCAAGGTGCGGAAATCAATCGCGGTGTCGAAATTAGTCATGTGAAACAGGGAAAAAGCAACCATGGTGAGGCCGAATAAAAGCAGGCGGCGCGCGTCCGTGTGGCCGAGCAGATAGCCGACGAACGGCATGCATAAAATAATCGCGATTCCGCCTGGCATCAAGGCGAGGCCCGCCCTTTGCGCCGTGTAGCCCAACAAGTCCTGCGAAAATTGCGGCAAGAGCACGGTGCTGGAAAGCAGCGCGAAGCCGACCATGAACATGAGCAAGTTGCCGATGGCGAAGGAACGTTCTTTGAACAGGTGCAAATCGATTATGGGATCTTTGTGGCGCCACTCCCAAATACAAACGGCGATAAGCGAGACGACGCAGATGACGGTCATGACGATGATGAAGTTTGAGCCGAACCAATCGTCGCGCTGGCCTTTATCGAGGACGACTTGCATGGCGCCGAGACCGAGCGCGAGCAGGCCGAGGCCGATGTAATCAACGCGAAAGCCGCTACGTTTTTGCTGCTTCATGTAGGGCGGATCGCTGATCAGCATATTGGTGAGGATCAGCGAAATGATGCCGACAGGAATGTTGATGAAGAAAATCCAGCGCCAGTTGAAATTGTCGGTGATCCATCCGCCGAGGGTGGGGCCGATGGCCGGAGCGAGCACTACCGCCATGCCGTAAACGGCGAAAGCCATGCCGCGTTTTCGCGGCTCGAAAGTGTCGGCGAGAATTGCCTGTTCGCTGGGCTGCAAGCCGCCGCCGCCTATTCCTTGCATTACACGAAAAATAATCAGCATGCTGAGATTGGGCGCGAGGCCGCAGAGAAACGAGCTGATGGTGAAGAGCGCGACGCAGGACATGTAAAAGCGTTTGCGGCCGATGAGTTGCGAAAACCAACCGCTCATCGGGAGAATGATGGCGTTCGAAACCAGGTAGGAAGTGAGCACCCAGGTGCTTTCGTCCTGGCCTGCGGAGAGGCTACCGGCGATGTGCGGCAGCGCGACGTTGGCGACGCTGGTGTCGAGAACTTCCATGAACGTCGCGAGAGTAACCGTGAGCGCGATGATCCACGGATTGATGACCGGGCGCGGGCGCCAGGCGGAATCCATCGGAATGGCGGCAGCGCTCAATTTATTGCACTTTGACCTTGGGTTCGACGGACATGCCCAGGCGCAGTTGGTGATCGCTGTTCTCGCCTTTTTCGAGGACGAGCTTCACCGGGATGCGTTGCACTACTTTTACGTAGTTGCCGGTTGCGTTTTCCGGCGGCAGCAGGCTGGTGCGCGCGCCGCTAGAGCCGGCGATGCTGTCCACGTGGGCTTTGTAGGTGCGGCCGTTGGCGTCCACTTTAATCTCCGCGGGCTGGCCGGGCCGCATGTATTTCAGCTGGGTTTCTTTATAGTTGGCCGTGACCCAGACTTCGTCGAGCGGAACGATGGAGAATAATTGCTGGCCGATTTGCACGTTCATGCCGACTTCCGCGTTTTTGCTGACTACACCGCTCACTGGGGCGACGATTTTCGTGTATTGAAGATTTAATTGCGCCTGCTCGACCGCTGCTTGTTTCTGTTGCACGGTTGCGTCCGCGGAAAGCGCGCGAGCGCGGGTGGAAGCTACTTGCCGCGGACCAGTTTGCGCGTTGCGATAATTTGCTTCGGCGTTCGCGAGGCGGCTGCGCGCTTGAGTTACTTGCTGCTCGGCCGCAGTGGCCGAGGAGTGGGCTGATGCAACTGCTGCGCTGCTGGCTTTGGCCGACGCGACGGCCTGGTCGTATTGCTGCTGTGAGATTTCCTGCTTGTCCACGAGCTGTTTGTAACGCAACAAATCGTTTTGCGCTTTCACGTCATTAGCTTGGGCTTGATCGAGCTGGGATTTTGCGGCGCTGAATTGATCCTGGGCGACGGAAATGCCGGCGCGGGCGTTTTCGACGTCCGCTTCCGTGGAAGAAACATTGCTATCGGAATTCACGGAGGCGATGGGGACGTTGATGTTCAAGGCTTGCGCAGTGGCTTGAGCATCGGCGAGCGATGCGTTGGCCTGATCGAGCGCGACCTGGTAATCGCGCGGATCAATTTCCGCAAGGACAGTTCCGGCGTCCACGTATTGGTTGTCGTCCACGTTGACTTTTATGACGTAGCCCGTGATGCGCGCGCTGAGCGGCATCAGGTGGCCGTCCACTTCGGCGTCGTCGGTGGATTCGTACATGGAAAAATAGCGATAGGTGAAAACTCCGGCGACGAGCAGCACGACGGCGGCGATCGCCAGATACATCGGGGCTTGCGGATGCAGTTTAAAATAACTTTCGGAGCGAGCGGGCGGCGGAGGCGAGGCCGAATGAGTTTCGTCGGGACGCTTCGCTTCCGCCGGGGGATTTGCCGAGATTTCGGTTTGCTGGGGCATCGCTTATTTTCCTTTGAAGTACTCTTTTACGCTTGCTTCCGCCTGGCCCACCGCGCGTGCCAGGGAAATTTTCGCGTAGTTGTAGCTATAGAGGCTGGAAATATAACTGTCGTTCGCGGTCGCCACTTGTTCCTGGGCCTGCACCACTTCGACGGTGTCGGCGACGCCTGCGGCGAAGCGGTCGCGCGACTGGTCTAACGTTTGTTGCGCCAGGTCAATGTTGCTTTTCGCGACTTCCACCTGGTCGGCGGAAGATTGCAAATTCAGGAAGGCAGTGCGCACGTCCGCGTCAATCTGCCCGCGAATATTTTCCAGGCGCTGGCGGGCTTGCTCGATCTGAGCGTTGGCTTGCAGTTCGTCGCCCTGCACTTTGCCGCCCTGAAAAATGGGGAAGTTCAGCGTGCCGCGCACGTCGAAGACGCTGTGCGTGGTCAAGGTGGAAGTGGTGCCGGCGAGGCCGTAATCGCCGCTAAAAGACAAAGTCGGATAGTTTTCGGCACGAGCTGCTTTTTTCGTGTATTCCGCGGCGCGCAGAGTGGCGCTGGCAGCCATGAAATCGGAGCGCGAGGCGTAGGCGCGTTGCAGCGCTTCATCCAGATTCATTGCAGTAAACGGCTCGTAGGGCGATTTGTCGGTCAATTCGTATTGCTGGCCGGCGGCAAGGCCGATGACGCGTGCCAGAGTGAGTTTCTGAATCGCGAAATCATTTTTCGCCTGAATGAGCTGCTGCTGACGTGTTTTCAATTCCACTTGAGCGCGGAGGCCGTCAATCGCAGGAGAAGTGCCGGCGTTCACCTGATCGGCTGCCTGATTGTAGAGGGCCTGCGCGGTATTCACCTGCGCGGAGACGGATTCGATGCGCGAGGCGTCCGCGATGGCTTGTAAATAGTTGTAGCCAACGGCGAGGACCACGAGGTCGCGCGCGTCCTTCGCGGTATATTGCGCCGCTTTCACGTTTTGCGTCGCCGCATGCGTGTTATTCAGGGCGTTCAGATCGAGCATGGATTGAGTCAGGTAGGCGCGCGAATCGAAATAGGCGAAGGGCCCGATGATGGTGGGAATAGTTATCCCTGGAATCGCGTTAAACCCGAATTCCGCGAGATCCACCTGTGAAGCGTCCACGTAACTGGAAGTAGTGACGTTTGGAAGAAGCGAGCTCAATTTTTTCCAACGTTCGCCACGCGCGGAACCGATGTCCTGGTCCGAAAGCAGCAGGCCTAGATTGGTTTTCAGGCCGCGGTTAATCGCATCTTGCAGGGAAACCTGGATCACGCCCGGTTCCAATTTTCCGGGCACGCTGCCTTGAAACGAACTTTGCGTCTGGGGGGCGGCGGGAGCGCTGCTCGCCGCGGTGCTGCCGGAAGAAGTCGCAGTCGGCGGAGTCGCCGGGCCGGCGTTGACCTGCGCTTGCGTTTGCGCAGCCCCTAGCGAAAGCAGGGTTATAAGAAACAAAAATTGCAGCGGTCGAACTATCACAGATTCCTCCAGCCCAGGCCGTTCAAAATTGGATGAAGTGGAGCGTTTCCACGACTCAGGGAAGTTTCCGTCAGATGCTTTGAGTGGGGACCGGGTGATCATGCGCGGGATCTCCGTGGCCGCTTGCGCATGGTCCGTGTTTCCGCGGGCACCAGACTGGACTTGATCAAATCCCAAATCTCTTCGGAAGTCTTGCGCAGCGTGGATTCGGGCTTGAGCGCCCAGCTCATGGTGACGCCCATGAAGATTCGCTGGGTCATGCGCGCGAGGTCGCTGGCCGAGACGTCGCGCCGGATTTCGCCGCGTTCCTGCGCCAGCAGGAAGATCTGCGCGAGAATGCGGCGGGCCAGATGGACGCGTTTCACGAGTTCCTCGCGGACGGAAGTGCAGGAGGCGTGAGCGGCAAAAATCGCACGAAGCAGGGCCGCGCTTTTATCGGCCTGGCCCGCGGAATCGCCCACCAGTTCCCGGATTACATTCAGCACGGGTCCTTCCGTCGCGCGAGCTTTCTGAAGAGCGCGTTCCAGGGCAGCGGTGCGCTCGCCGCCGAATTCGGCCAGGATATGCTCCTTGGTGGGGAAATAATTGAAAAAGGTGCCCTTACCCACATCGGCCGCTTCGGTGATGTCCTCCACAGTGGTTTCCAGGAAACCGCGTTCAGCGAAGAGAGCCAGGGCGGCGCGGTAGAGGCGATCGCGAGTTTCGGTGCGATGGCGTTCGCGGCGGCCCACGCGCGGGACCGGATGGACCGGGCGCGGCGGCGAAGGTAGTGGGGCGGTTTTCATCAGGACACGATAATTGACTATAAGACAAGTCCGACCGACGGTCAAGATTGGACTGTAGTCACTTAGATATCGAGAAGGGAATAGCGAGGGCGGAGCAAGGAGAGTGCACTCAGCGCGAAAAAGAATGCGCCGGAGGCACGGGCCTCCGGCGCAAGTAGGATGTCGAAGCGGGAGCGCCTACTTCGACAAGTTCTTGGGGCTGTGCGTGCGCAACACTTCCAGCATGAGTTTCGCGTCGGGCGTGGGACGGACGGCATTGTGCAGGACGATTGCGCGCGCGGAGACTTTCTTGCCGTAAATGCGTTCGTTGGCGTCGTTGTCCGGGCGAACCGTAGAGCCTGCGAGGGAAATTCCGGCAAAGAGGCCGCGGGAACGCGAGTAGGTGAGCATCTCGGCACGCAGCGTTACGTCGGTATCCGCCGCAGCGGTGCGCCCCACGGGACCGGCAGCGACAGAGGCGTCGCCACCCAGCTTAACCTTGCTGGCGAGAATAGCGTTGGCGCCCGCATCGTTCATCACGAGGATGACGAAGTCGGTGGCCTGGCCGCCGGCTTGAAATCCGAAGCTGGCGCCTTCCAGGGCCATCATGGACGGGGCGCTCCAGGGGCCGCGGAAATGTTCGCCGCTGCGGCAGCTCATCACGCCACGTCCATAGCTCGCGCCGACGATAAATGCGGCCTTGAGCACGGTGGGATAAACGATGACGCAGTCTGCCTTGTCAATGAGGCTCTGCGGTATGTCATCGGGGATGTCCATGATTTCTTTTAGAACTGTGCCGGCGGTGCGAATCCGGTCTTGCTCGGTGGTGGTATCGTCCGCATGTGAAAGCGCGGGGCTGAAAAGAGTGGGGAGGCCGATTAGAGCGGCAATCAGCAGAGCCGAGAGAACTTTGCTTTTCATACGGTGTACCCTCCTATGGGTGGATGGCAATCATATGGATTTTGCTGACGAATCGCAAGAATTCTCCGGAGCGGGCGGCTGGGTTTTGCCGGATGTCATATAATTTGGGCGGTTTTTGGTTTTGCGAATGATGACGAGGGTCGATTTGAAAATTCGACGGAATGTTTTCGGGCGGGCGGGGTGGCAGCGGTTTCTTGGCGCGAGTTCGCTGGGGATCGCGCTCGTCACTTTTGTCGCTGTCGCGACGATCGGCCAACGGGCTTCGGCGCCTGGGCCTGCGAAGAAGGCAGCGAGCGGAGGGCGCGGTGCGAAGCCACGGGCGGATGTGGCCCTGTTTCGAGCGCGGGTGGATGGCGCGCTGGCGGAAGCGCATGCGCAGAAAGCGTTGTGGGGCGTGCTGGTGACGGATCGCGATAGCGGAGAAGTATTGTATGAGCTGAACGCCGACCGATTCTTTACGCCGGCATCAAACGCGAAGATTGTGACTACGTCGCTGGCACTGGCGACGCTTGGGCCGACTTACCAATTTCGCACAACTTTGGAATCCTCCGGCAAGTTAGGAGAGGATGGCCGCTTGCAGGGCGATCTGGTTTTTGTGGGCCGCGGCGATCCGGATCTTTCGAACCGGAAATTTCCTTACGCTGGAAAAGTGGAGCACGACGGGCCGGAGGAGAAGGTGCTGGCGCAGATGGCCGATGACGCGATCGCCAAGGGACTGAAGGAGATTGACGGCGATGTGATCGCGGATGACAGCTACTATCCTTACGATCCTTATCCGCCGGGATGGAGCGTAGGGGATTTGTACTTCACGTTTGGCGCGCCGGTGAGCGCCATCGCCTTCAACGATAATTCCATAACTGTGGACGTTAGCCCTGGGTTGCGCGTGGGCGATCCCGCGGTGGTTGCGGTTGAGCCGGCGGCGGCAATTGGCACTTTCGGGCACGAACTTACGACTGGCGCGGCCGATGGCAAGCCGGAATTTGGCGTGGTGCGCCAGGCGGGGCCGGAATTTATGTTGCTGCGCGGGACGATACCGCTGGGACACGCGCCAATGAAGCTGGATTTGGCGATGCCGGATCCGGCGGAGACGACGGCGCTGGCGTTGAAACAGATTTTCGAAGCGCGCGGCGTGCGGGTGAATGGAACGATTCGAGCGCGTCACGCTGCGCCGCCGGAAATTTATCCGGATGCACCGGTGGTGCTGGGACCCGCCCCGGTACCCCGTGCTCCGGACACGATCGTGTTCGCGGTGCATATTTCTCCGCCGCTATCCGAAATCGTGCGGGTGACGAACAAGGTGAGCCAGAATCTGCACGCGGAAATGTTGTTGCGGGCCGTGGCGCACGAGAAAAAAGGATTTGGAGTGACGGACGCGGGGATCTGGGTTGAGCAGGATTTTCTGAAGACGGTGGGCGTGGCAGATGGCGATGTGGTTTTCACGGACGGTTCCGGGCTTTCGCGCGACGATCTGGTGACGCCGCGAGCGATGGTGCAGCTATTGCGCTGGGACGCTTTGCAGCCGTGGGGCGCGGATTATATCGCGACGTTTCCTATTGCTGGAGTTGATGGCACGCTGGAAACACGGCTGAAGGATACGGTGGCGTCGGGGCGGATTGAGGCGAAGACGGGGGCTTTGGATCACGTGCGGGCGATTTCGGGATTCGCTACTACGTTGCGCGGCGAGCGTCTGATATTTTCGATTTTCGGGAACAACAATCCGCAGCGCGGGCGGGATGCTACTGTGACGGCGGATGCGATTGCTGTGGCGATGGTTGAGGTGCTTGGAGCGCCTGCGCCGGCGCAGCAGAAGAAAAAGAAATGACGGCTGTAGTTTGCCGGCTCTTATGGCCGCGTTGCACGCGCTGATTCCCACAGGCAACGGGGCTACAATAACTTGAACAACTTAATGTTGGTAATGATGCGTTGAGGGATTCGTGTCGCGTTCAGTTGCGCAGGTTCTGGAATTTGACCAATTGAAGGAGATTGTCGGCGGATATACCACTTGTGTGCCGGGGCGTCGCGCGATTGAGGCATTGGCGTTTCAGAATGATGTCGCTGCGCTCGACGCGGAATTCGTTTTGGTAAGCGAGGCGGCTGGATATTTGCGCGCGGGGTCCGAGCTGGGCTTCGGGTCGCTTGCGGATCCCGAGCAGTGGCTTGCACGGCTGGCGGTTCCTGCTTCAGTGCTTTCCGTTGCTGAATTTTTGGATGCGAGTTCGCTGCTGGAGATTGCTAGCTCGGTGCGGCAAGTGTTTAAAACAGAGGCGGCAGAATATCCGCAGCTTGCGGTGAGGGCGGCGGCACTGGGCGATTTTCGGCATCTGGCGACGGCCATCCGGCGCGCGATATTGCCGAACGGCGAAATCAGCGATGATGCTTCACCGCAGCTGCGGCGGATTCGCACGGGCATCGCGCAAGGGCGCGCGACGATTCGGCGCTCGCTCGAAAGTATTTTGCGCGCGCGGGGCGAGACCGGCGGTGTGGCGGGCGGCGAGGATTACGTCACGCTGCGGAATGATCGCTTCGTGATTCCGGTGCGGGCGTCGGATCGGCGCGGCGTGCCAGGAGTGGTGCACGGTGCGAGCGCGACAGGGCAGACGGTGTTTGTCGAGCCGCTGGAAGCAATAGATCTGAATAACCGGCTGGTGCAGCTCTCCGAAGAAGAGCTGGTGGAAATTTCGCGGATCCTCACGGAGTTGACCGAGCGATTGCGCGCGGATTGCGGTGCACTGGCTGCAGCGGCCGCGCAGATTGCACATCTGGATTCTATTTTTGCGCGCGCGCGATTTGCTCGCGAGATTGATTGCGTGATGCCGGTGTTTCAGGCTGGAAATTTGCTGCGGCTGGATTCCGCGCGGAATCCAGTGCTGGAAGCGAAGCTGCGGCCGCTGGGGCGGAAGGCTGTGCCGCTTTCGCTGGAGCTGGGCGGCGATGAAACGGTGATGGTGATCAGCGGGCCGAACACAGGGGGCAAGACGGTGGCGCTGAAATCCGTCGGGCTGGCCGCGCTTTCGGCGCAATCTGGAATTCCGGTGGCGGCGGACCGCGCGGAGATGCCGATTTTCGACCACGTGCTGGCGGATATTGGGGATGAGCAGTCCATCGCTGCCGACCTTTCCACGTTTTCCGCGCACATTGTGAATTTGAAAGCGATGCTGGATGTGGCGACGGAGCGCTCGTTGATTCTGGTAGATGAGATGGGCACGGGCACGGCGCCAGAAGAAGGCGCGGCACTGGCGGTGGCTCTGCTGGAAGAATTTCGCGCGCGACAGGCGCTGACGATTGCGACCACTCATCACGACCGGTTGAAGTCTTACGCGTCGACTACGCCGGGAATTGTGAATGCGGCGATGGAGTTTGACGAAGAGAATTTGCGGCCTACGTACCGGTTGTTGGTGGGCGTGCCGGGAACATCGAGCGGGATCGAAATTGCGCGGCGACTCGGATTGCCGGAACGGGTAGTGCAGCATGCGCGGGCTAGTCTGACTCCTGAATCACGGGAAGCTCGCGACCTGATTGCTTATTTGCATCGCAGCCGCGATGAGATGGAGCAAATCAAGCGGCAGTCGCGCGAGGAGTTGACGCAACTGGAAGCCGAGCGTCGTTTGCTACAGACGGAGTGGGTGGAGCGGCAGAAGAAACGCATCGCGGAGCTGGAGCGAAATTTTCAGGAGACGCAGAAGCGTTTGGAAGCGGAAGTGGCGCGGGTTACTGCGGATATTCACGATCGTGCGCTGCGCGCGCAGATCGAAAAGCAGTCTGGCAAGCGGCTGGGAAAAATTGGGGCGGATGCGCGGGCGGATACGAATGCGGCTGTGGTGGAAACTTTGGCTGGCTCGCAAGCGGATCTGGGCGTTGCGCCTCCGGTGGCGGGGAAACCTGTGGCGCCGGAGTTGCTTTCGACTGGGCAGCGCATCGTGGTGAAAAATTTCAAGCAGCCAGTGGTTTTTCGGCGTCACGATGGGCGCAATGCGGAGATCGAGGCGGGGCCGCTGCGGATGCGCATTCCCCTTAGCGACGTGCTGGCGATTGCGGACGTCGCGCAGGCGGCGAAGTCGGGCGTGGAAGGGGCAGGGCGACGCTCTGGCGTGACGGTTCACGCGCAGCCAAGCGATGAACCGGTGGGCGACGAGATCAACGTGATCGGGTGCACCGTGGAAGAGGCTACGAGTCGCGTGGACAAGTTCATCGATGAAGCTGCGCTGGCCGGCAAGCCAGCAGTGCGTATTATCCACGGCCACGGCATGGGCGCTTTGCGTCGCGGGCTCGCGAAATTTCTGACCGAGCATCCGCTCGTCGAAAGTATCCACCACGAGGCTGCGGATCGCGGCGGTGAGGCCATCACGATTGCGGAATTGCGGGCTTGAGCTCGGGAAAACGAAGAGGTGTAGAGTGAGGGGTTGATAGGACAAATGGCGGAAGCGGGATCATTTGCGGATCGGGTGAAGCAGCAGGCGGACATTGTTCGCGTGATTGGCGAATATGTGCGTTTGAAGAAGAGCGGGCAGAATTTCAGCGGGTTGTGTCCGTTTCATCAGGAGAAGACGCCGTCGTTCAGCGTGAGCGCGGTGAAGCAGATGTATTACTGCTTCGGCTGCGGGAAGGGCGGGGACGTTTTTCAATTTGTAATGGAGTTAGAGAAGGCGCCGTTTCCGGAAGCGGTGCGCACTGTCGCGGAAAAGTGCGGGATTGCGATTCCGAAGCCGCGGGAGCGTTCGCCGGAGGAGCGCAAGGAAAATCAGCAGCGTTCGGGACTGGTGGACATGCACCGGGAGGCGGCGGCGTTCTTTGCGCGGCATTTGCTGCAAACTCCGGAAGGGAAAGTGGCTTTTGCGTACCTGGAAGACCGCGGGCTGAATAAGGAAGCGGTGACGCGGTTTGGATTGGGGTTCGCGCCGTCGGCGGGCGACGCTTTGTGCCGGTTTCTGAAACAGAAATATCCGGAAAATATTTTGGAAGTTTCAGGCCTCGTGGGGCGCGATCAGAGCGGACGTTTCTACGATCGCTTTCGCCGGCGGATCATGTTCCCAATATCGAATGAAGCGGGGAAGGTGATCGCGTTCGGCGGGCGGGCGATGGGCGACGACATGCCGAAGTACATGAACTCGCCGGAGACGCCGATTTATTCGAAGAGCGGCGTGTTGTATCACCTGGACCGCGCGAAAGAAGCGTTGCGGCAGAGCGATTTCGCAGTGCTGGTGGAAGGGTACATGGATGCGATTGCGGTAGCGCGCGCGGGCGTCGGAAATGTGGTGGCGAGTTGCGGTACGAGCCTTGCGGAGCCGCAGACGAAACTGCTTTCGCGGTTCACGCGTCGCATCGTCGTCAATTACGATCCGGATACGGCGGGGCAGGCCGCTACGGAGCGTTCGCTGGTGCTGCTGCTGGAAAAAGAATTCGATGTGCGCGTGCTGGCGCTGCCGGGCGGCGCTGATCCGGATAAATTCATCAAGGAACAGGGCGTGGAGGCTTACAAGAAATTGCTCACGCAGGCGCCGCCGTATCTGGATTATCTGATTGGGCGCGCGCGACTGATGGACCGGACGACTGCTGCGGGAAAAGTGGCCGCGCTGAATTTTCTGATGCCTTATGTGCAGCGGCTGCCGAACCGGCTGTTGCGTTCGGAGTGGGCAACGCGCATTGCTTCGGAATTGCGCGTGGATGAGCCGGTGCTGCGCGCGGCTTTGCGTCGCGCAGCGGATGAACGGCGCAGCGAAGTGAAGCCGAAGGCCGAGCTGCTGACGCCGGCGGTGAAACGCGCGGAGCGCCAATTAATCCGCATGCTGTTTGAAGCTGTGGAATTTCGCGAGAAGCTGGCGCAGGAAATTGCGTCTGGTGATTTGCATCGCGGTCTGGAGACGCGAAACATTTTCGAGGCGTTGATCGTGGCGATCGCATCTGGCGAAAAACTGGACGCGGGCGCGGTGGCCGCGACGCTTGACGACAAGGACCGCCGGCTGTTCTTCGAAATCCTTTTTGAGACGCTGCCGGAGGGAGCTTGGGGGGATGCGGAAAGCTGCCTGGGCTTCCTGCGGCACCGTCCGGTGGCACAGGAATTGACTGACCTGCAGCGGCAGATCGAAGCGAACCCAGCAGCGGAAGAACTGAAAAGGTTGGTGATTCGGCGGATGGAGCTGCTGCGGTTGCTATCGCGCGAGCGGGAGCCGGAACCGGGTAAAATCCTTCCCGAGCAATGACTTACGGCAGCTCGTTGACGTTAGAGTGGGTGATATTGTATATTCGTAGGGTTTTGGAGGAAACGGGCGGCACGTTTCGCGCATCATATAGGTGTGCGAGGGCAGGCGCGGGCGTGGCGGCACGGGCGCGGAATCGGCGACGGGTTCGAAAGTTCGTTCTAAAAAACCGTTTAAATGCAGCTAATTTGCAGTGCGCCGGGGTGTCTCACCACGGCGGCTTTGCATTTTGCGGACCTGTTTGCGCGCATCGCCTGACCTCCGCGAGGGAGGAAGTGTGACGGTAGCTCTAGAGGAAAAATACGATCAGGTACGGCAACTCATCGCGATGGGCAAGGAACGCGGTTACTTGCTCTACGATGAGGTGAACGATATTTTGCCGCCCGAGGTGCACTCCTCGGAAGAAATTGACGATTTGCTCTCGACGTTTGAGCGGTATGGGATTGATGTGTACGAAGACCTGGCGAGCGCGAAAGTGGCGCTGGCCGCGGCGGATGCTTCAGATTCTCCCGAGCCAGCGAAAGACACCGAAGCGGCTGCTTCGGAAGACGGCGAACTGGATCTGACTCCGGGATCTCTGGAGAAGACGAACGATCCAGTGCGCATGTATTTGCGCGAGATGGGCACGGTGCCGCTGCTGACGCGGGAAGGCGAAGTGGCGATTGCCAAGCGCATCGAACGCGGACAGCTGCTGGTGCTGAAGACGATCACGCGCGCTCCTTTGATTCTGAAGGAACTTCTGCAGGTGGGCGAGGATCTGCGTAATGGATCGCGCTCGATCAAGGAAATCGTTCAGTTCGACGACGAAGAACTGACCGAAGAGAAGATCGAAGCCAAAACCAAGCAAACGCTGAAACAGATTGACAGCGTGGCGAAGCTTTATCTGCTGGCGCTGAAGCAGGCATCGAAACTTGGCAACATGGCGAAGTCCAAGAAGCGTCCTTACCTGAAGGCACGCTACGCATTGGCTCGCACGCGCGTTGAGATGTCCAACCGCATGCGCGAATTGGAATTTAACCCTCTCGAAAAGAAGCGGCTGATCGAAAAAATCCGGCAGACTGTGGAGCGCGTGCATTTCCTCGAGCGCGAGATTGTGAAGCTCGAGCGGCGCGTGGATGCTTCGAAGGCGGACGTGCAGGCTGAGGCGCGCAAGGATCTGCGGGCGCGCAAGCAGGAACTGGCGGAAATTGAATTGGCGAGCGAAGTAAGCCCGACGGAATTGAAGCGCGGCTTACAGGTGATTCTTCGCGGCGAAGCGGAAGCGGAGCAGGCGAAGAAGGAATTAATAGAAGCGAACTTGCGCTTAGTGGTTTCGATTGCGAAGAAATATACCAATCGCGGCTTGCAATTCCTCGACCTGATTCAGGAAGGCAACATCGGGTTGATGAAGGCCGTGGATAAATTCGAATGGCGCCGCGGTTATAAGTTTTCCACGTATGCGACGTGGTGGATTCGCCAGGCAATTACGCGCGCGATTGCGGATCAGGCCCGGACGATTCGCATTCCGGTGCACATGATCGAAACGATCAACAAGCTGGTGCGCACGCAGCGGCAACTGGTGCAGGAACTGGGGCGCGAGCCGACTTCGGAAGAAATCGCCAAGCGCATGGATATTCCTGTGGCGAAGGTGCGCAAGATTTTGAAAATCGCGCAGGAGCCGATTTCGCTGGAGACGCCGATCGGCGAGGAAGAGGATTCGCATCTCGGCGATTTCATCGAGGACAAGGCGGTGGTATCGCCTTCGGACGCGGTGATCAACCTTAGCTTGAAGGAACAGACTTCTTCCGTGCTGAAGACTTTGACGCCGCGCGAAGAGAAAGTGATCAAGATGCGGTTTGGTCTGGATGACGGCAGCGAGCACACTTTGGAAGAAGTGGGGCAGTCGTTTGCTGTGACGCGCGAACGTATCCGGCAGATCGAGGCGAAGGCTTTGCGGAAATTGCGCCATCCTTCGCGTTCGCGGAAGTTGCGGGCGTTTTTGGAAGGATCTGCGAACGATTACTAGTCGCTGCGATTGTAGGGGCGGGTATGAGACCCGCCCCTACAACTTCACATTTGTCTTTCGGGTCGTATTCCGATTATTACGAATCTGGCATTCAGCCTCTAGCATCGCGGGGCTATTTTTGCGGCACTTGCCGCAGAATTGAGCGGTCCTCGATCAACACGCATCCTGATTTCTCCATCCTGCGAACATTTTCCAGTGCGTCGGCGTCGTGCAGCAAGTTGCCGCGGTATATTTCGTACGCGGCCAGGGTGGGAAAATCGATCAGCGCCAGAGCGAAATTCGTCGGTCCAGCGATTTTTGTCGGCAAGTAGTAGCCCACGAGCTTTCCGCCGCAGCGCTCGATCGGCTCGGGGAATCGGCGCGCGTAGTCCTCGAAATCGGCCAGTTTGCTGATGTCCAGCGTGTAGCGAATGCACAGAGTTATCATTCCAGTCTCCTTGTTGCGATTTGCGCGACGCTCGTTTGGCTGCAACTAAAGAAAAATGTGCGGGCGTCAATCGCTGCGATTGCAGGGGCGGGTCTGGGATCGGCCCCTACGACTTCACATTTACCCTTCGAGAATTTCCTGCAGACGATTCAGGGCTTCGAACCAGTAAGCTTTCATTTTCGCGCATTCTCTTGAGCTTGGCAGCTTCATGTGGTCTACGGCTACCTGGCACTTTCCGGCGCCTTTGGGGTAAAAATTCACGCTGAGCCGGCTTGCGTCGCCGTTCCATTTTGCGCGCAGGGATTTATTTTTTGTCGCGGTGGTGATTTCGATTTTAGCGCCCGGCAGCCAGCGCTGCCGGAGCTTTTCGTCAGTCCAGGCGTCGTACGAATTGCTCAGCGAGACGCTGAGAGTACGGCTACCGGAGGCGGCGAATTCGCCGTCGCATTTTTGAAATTTTTCACGCAGGCCGCGTTTGTGCTCGTAGGGGACAGCGATCATCTGCGTCCACCACGGGCCGACTTTGTGCTCCTTGATCAGGTAGGCGGTAATGTCCTGATGGCGCATTTTCTTGGCGCCGGCTTTGTCGAGGATTTTGAACCACTCCGGCCAGGTCTTTCCGGTTCTTTCCTTCACGGCTGCATCGCTCATGCGTTTTGCTTCGCGCGGTTTTGTCATTTTCGCGACTCCCGAAATTAATTCTGCTGCTGGGCGGTGGACCAATTCACCGCTGAGCCGTATTGATAGACGAGTTGCGCGCCGCGGTCTGCGCCGATGGTGACGAGGATGCCGAGCACTACCAGGCCGAGCAGCAGCACTTTGCGCAGATGCAGCGGGAAATCCTTACGCATGAAAAATGCAAAGCTGCACAGTGCGATCGCGAGGCTGGTGGCGGTGAGCATGAGGGTTTCATGAATGCCGACGGCGCGCTGCGCTTCTCCAGGCGCAACGGAATTTTGCGCGGCGAGGCCGGTGATCACGGTGACGATTGCCGCAAAGGTGCCGAGATAGAGCAGGCGCGAAGCGGTGCGTTGCAATTCGTCGCTCGAGCGCCAGACCGCGAAGATTTCGAAGAGCAGCGCGGCGAGCCACAGCACGATGGGGAAGTGCACGAACATCGGATGATTATTCAGGGCCGCTTTTAGTCCGGGGAGCATAGCAGCGTGCCTCCTTGCGTGAACGCGCGCAGTAGCAGCGCATTATGTGATAAAGGTTCGCCGGGGTAAACGAAGTATAATGCGCGCGTTTGAGGCGAGATTTGCGAAATCTGAAGCCGCGGCGAGGGGGAGAATTGTGATGCGCACGATCCGGGCAGTAATTTTTGTGCTGGTCGCGCTGCTAGTTTTGATCGTGCTGGTGGTGGTGACGATCGGCGCATTCCTGCCGCAGCAGCACATTTCCACTTGCGCGGCACGCTTTCAGCAGTCGCCCGACGCGATTTGGGAGGCGATCACGGATTACGAGAAATTTCCTGCTTGGCGCAAGGATGTGACGCGAGTGGAGGCGCTACCCGAAGTGAACGGCAAACCAGCGTGGCGCGAATTTAGCCGACAGGGAGGATCGATTCCATATCAAGTGATGGTGTTGGTGCCGCCGAGAGCGTTGGTGACGCGGATCGCCGATCCCAAGTTGCCGTTCGGCGGGACATGGACATATGAAATTTCATCGCCGGCGGATGGGGGCTCGTTGCTGCGAATTACCGAGGATGGCGAGATCTACAATCCGATATTCCGTTTTGCGTCGCGGTTCGTGCTGGGTTATTCGCGGACGCAGGAAGAATATCTGCAGGCGCTGGGCGCGAAATTCAGGCAGAGCGTGACGATTGTGAAGTGATGATGCGAAAATTGACGGCGCGAAACATGACAGCGATGCGAAAAGCGGCAATGACCCGGAAAAGTTCGGCGAGGACTCGCGAGCCGGAGCGTGATTATTCGCATCGCTTGTTGATTGACAAGCTGGGAGTGAAGCCGGGGCAGAAGATTGCGGTGCTGGGAGTGGAGAGCGCGGAATTTCTGACGGAGCTTGCGGCGCGCGTGCCGGAATATGCGGCGGGAAAGCGCGTCGCCGGGGCTGACCTGATTTTCTTTTCCGCGGAGGCGGTGGCCGACTTGCGGCAGTTGAGTTCGCTGGGGCGTTCGATTCAGAAAAACGGCGCGATCTGGGTGGTGTATCCGAAGGGGCAGAAGCACATCCGCGAGATTGATGTGATTAACGCGGGGAAAGCCGCCGGGCTTACCGACAACAAAGTGTGCAGCTTTTCCGCGACGCACACGGCTTTGCGTTTTTTTGCATTCCTGTTGCGAAGCGTTAAGTTTTAGCGTGGCGGCGAGGAGCGCGCGTCTTACGTGACCACTTCGTGGTATGTGGCGCAGGCTGGAAGTTGGCGCTTGGGATTATCGCGGTCGTAGAAAACGGCGACGGGCATGCCTTCGAGGAGTTTTTGCGTGTAGTCGAAGCCGCTAGCCCTGCGGGTTTGGCCTTGAAAGTCCTTGAATTCGTACTCGATGGACGATTGGTCCTTGTCGCCTCTCCACTCCCGGATCACCGTCGCGAGAGCGACTTCGCCGTTCTCCAGCAGATCGCATTCGCGCACCTGCTGGCGCCACATTCCGTAAGGAAGAAGAAGCAGAAGCACGACGATGGCGGCTATGAACCAATCACCCGGTGTAAAGACGGCGAAGGATTGCTTGTGCGCCCAAACCGTGTACACATGGACGCCGAACATCGCTGCAAAACCGAGAACGGCCAGGAGCGCCACCGACATAGTGACGCGTCCGCGCGTGGACATGCGGATTTCGCGCGGGCGTGAAGTTCTGAGCAGAGCCTGTTGTTGCGGGGTCGGTTCGACGACCGCGCTAGATTTTGCGGCGACGGCGGATGAAGGCGCGAACGAATTGGTTGGCAGGGTGGCGGCGCGCGTCATCGCCGCAGACACCAGTTCCAGCCTGCTGCGACTTCGCTTCAGGACGATGTAGTTGATGAGAATGGCGAAAGCTGGGAAAACGGTGAAGATCGCGATTTGATACGGATTGCGGAAATGCCAAAAGCGAATCATGAAAAAAACGAAGCCGCCCATCATGAAAATACCGATGGGCAAGCCGGACAGGCCGGTGCGGACACTGACTAGGGCCGCGTCGCGATTCCAGCCGCAACTGGGGCAATAGGGTTTATTGCCCGCAAAGCGGGTCGCGCCATGGCAGAGAGGACAGGGCGGTGCAACCATATAAAATGGTAGCGTAATTTTTCGCCGCGCCAAGCGCGTACGGCTATCATGTTTCCATGGCAACAAGCCTTGCGGTGCGCGGACTGACGGTGGAGTTGCCGACTCCAGGTGGATGGGTGCGGCCGGTGAATGATGTTTCGTTTACATTGGGGGAAGGCGAGACGCTGGGGATTGTGGGGGAATCGGGGTCGGGCAAGACGATGCTTTCTTTGGCGTTGATGGGGTTGGAACCGCATGGGGCGCGGCACCGGGGCGAGGCTTGGTTGAATTTGCGCGGCGGGAGCAACGGTCAGGGCGACGGCAGCGGCGGCGCACCCGACGGGACTCAAACTGGAACTGGAGCGCAAAGTGGTGGGCGAGCGGGGCGCGAAAATTTGCTGGCGATTTCGCAGAATGAAATGCGCGAGTTGCGCGGGCGCGAAATTGCGATGATTTTTCAGGAGCCAATGACGGCGCTGAATCCTGTGTTGCGCATCGGGGCGCAAATCGAAGAAGCGATTCGCGTGCATGAGCCACGGGCTGGCGAAAGCGAAATCCATCGGCGGGCGCTGGAAGCTTTGGAACGTGCGGCGTTGGCGGATCCGGAGCGGCGCGCGCGGCAATATCCGCACCAACTTTCGGGAGGATTGCGGCAGCGGGTGATGATCGCGATGGCGTTGGCTGCGGGGCCTGGCGTGTTAATTGCAGATGAGCCGACTACGGCGCTGGACGTGACGGTGCAGAAACAGATTCTGGAGCTGCTTGCGAAATTGCGGCGCGAGTTGCGGCTTTCGATGCTTTTCATCACGCACGATCTGGGAGTGGTGGCGCAGGTGGCGGGGCGCGTTGCGGTGATGTATGCGGGACGGATCGTCGAGGAAGGGCCGGTGGAGGAAGTGTTGCGCGCGCCGCGGCATCCTTATACGGAGGGATTGCTGCGCGCGGCTCCGCGACTGACGCGCGAGAAATTGGTGCCGATTCCGGGGACGGTTCCGTCGCTGGACGCGTTGCCGCCGGGGTGTGCGTTCGCGCCGCGTTGCCCGCATCGCGTGGCGGAGTGCGATGCGGCGATGCCAGAATTGCGGGCGGTTAATGCAAATCACGAAGCGAGGTGTATTCTCGTCCCATGAGCGCGACGGACCAATCACCGGACGGGTCACCGGACGAGCCGCGGAGTCGTGCGAGTGTTAGCGACCACGAACTGAAGGCGCTGGTGCGCGAACGGTTCACGAAGACTGCGGAAGTATTCGGAGACTACGCGGTGACGGAGCGCGTGGCCGAGGCGGAATTGCTGGCGCGGTTGGTGGCGGCCGGTCCCGAGGACGTGGCCGTGGATCTGGCATGCGGACCTGGAACGCTGGCGTTGCGATTCGCGAAGCATGTGCGCTGGATGTGCGCTTACGATTTGACGCCAGCGATTTTGTTGCGCGCGCGGCAGAAAGCGGCCTACGAGGGATTGCTGCAGAAGCTTGGTTTTGCAATTGGCGATGCGCAGACGCTGCCGTTTGCGGATGGCGCGCTGGATCTGGCGGTGACGAGTTACAGCCTGCATCACATTTCGGATCCGGCGCAGGTGATTCGCGAAATGGCGCGGGTGGTGAAACGCGGCGGGCGCGTGGGATTGATTGACATTGTGGTGCCGGAAGATCCGAAAGTGCGCGAGCTGAATCATCGGATTGAATGTATTCGCGATAGTTCGCACTGCCGTTCGCTGACGCTCGTGGAATTCCAGGCAATGTTGAATGACGCCGGCCTGCGAATTACCGCGACGGAAACCAGGGAGCATCCGCGAACTTTTGAGCACTGGATGCACGTGGCGGGGTGGAAGCCGAGCGATCCGGAATACATTGAGGCGCACGAGCTGATGGTTTCGTCGATTGCAGACGATGGATCGAATTTTCATCCGCGCATGGAGCCGGCGGACGTGTGCCAACCGGGCGCGCAGCCTTGCCTGTATATGATTAATACTGGGATCCAAATCGCGGCCGAGAAATTGTAAGGATGGCCGGCGAAATTCTTCTGGAAGCGCGCGCGCTGAGCAAATCGTATTCCGTTTCCACTGGAGCGTTCGCGCAATCGGCGCGGCGGGCGCTGGCTGTGGATGGCGTGAATTTCACGCTGGAGCGCGGCGAGACTTTGGGGATCGTTGGGGAATCGGGCTGCGGCAAGACGACTTTGGCGCGGATGTTGATGCGGTTGATCGAGCCTGATTCGGGCGAGATTGTTTTTCGCGGAGAAAATTGGCTGGGGGCGCGCGGCGCGGAACTGCGTGCGCTGCGGCGGCGGATGCAGATGGTGTTTCAGGATCCCATCGCATCGCTGAATCCGCGGATGCGGGTGGGGAGTATTGTGGGTGAGCCGCTGGCGATTCACGAGCCACAGCTTTCCGCCGAAGAGCGCGGGGCGCGAACGGCGGAGATTCTGGAGGCCGTGGGATTGAGTCGGGATGCGACGACGCGTTACCCACACGAGTTTTCCGGAGGGCAGCGGCAGCGGATCGGGATTGCGCGGGCTTTGATTTTGCGGCCGGAATTGGTGATTGCGGACGAACCGGTTTCGGCGTTGGATGTTTCGGTGGGCGCGCAGATTTTGGAATTGCTGGCGCGACTGCAGCGGGAATTTTCGCTTACTTTGATGCTGATTTCGCATAGTTTGCCGGTGGTGGCGCAGCTGGCTTCGCGCGTGGCGGTAATGCAGACGGGGCGGATTGTAGAGATTGGTGCGGCGGAGCAGGTTTTGCAGTCGCCGCAGAATGCTTATACGCAAGCGCTACTGGCGGCTGTTCCCGAAGTTCCCGGTTCGTGATTTTGCGCGCGTTCGCTCGTGTTGGCGGCGCGGGCGTGACCCTTGTGATGACAATCCTCTCTCGGTTGTGTTAAACACTGGCTCCAGACTGAAACATTCGCTTACTCCGGGCGTAACTAGAAGCAGGACTGGTGCCACCGATCATTTCGATTGAGCCAGGAGGAAATCATCATGGCCAGCGCAGAAACTCCCACTCCCTCGACGTCTCCCGCCACGTCTTCCGGAACTGAGGGCTCCGACAGTTCATTTGGGCGAATTTTCGGTGTGCTGTTCAGTCCAAAGCCGACATTTGAATCGATCGTACGGCGGCCGACTTGGATCTTGCCGCTGATCCTGATTGCGGTGGTCTCCGTTGGAGTCATCTTTACCTTTAGCCAGCGCGTGGGCTGGCGCAACTTCATTATCCGGCAGGACCAGCAAAATTCACGGACGCAGAAACAGATGGAATCGATGACCGAAGAGCAGCGCGAGAAACTGATTGATACGCAGACCAAGGTGGCGCCGATTTTCGCTTATGTGGCGGTTGTCGTGGGACCGTTCATCGCCGTGGTAGTGGTGGGAGCGGTGTTGATGCTGGCGTTTAACCTGATACACGGGACAAAAATCGAATTCGTGCCGTCTATGGCAATCGTGTCGTATTCCTGGGTACCGGGAATCATCGGCGCGCTGCTGGGCATTCTGATTATTTTCCTGAAAGACCCGTCCACGGTGGATCTGGATCATCTAGTAGCGTCGAACGGCGGAGCATTTGTGGCGGATGATGCGCCGAAATGGATGCTGACGCTGTTTACAGCGTTCGATCTTTTTGTTTTTTGGAACATGATTCTGATGGCCTTCGGATTCAGCGCCGCGGACCCCAAGAAAATTTCGTTTGGTAAAGCGCTGGGCACGGTGGTGGGCGTTTGGCTTATTTATGTGATCGTGAAGGTGGGGTTGGTCGCGGCTTTCTCCTGATACACTCGTTCGGATGGAGACGGAGCACGAGGGATTCAAGTTCGAGGTGCTGGCGACGGATCCCGCCGGCGCGCGCCTCGGAAGGCTTACTACTCCGCACGGAGTGATTGATACGCCGGCGTTCATGCCAGTGGGCACGGCGGCGACGGTGAAAGGGCAGACGCAGCGGGACCTGGAAGACCTCGGCGTACAAATCCTGCTTTCAAATACCTACCATCTTTATTTGCGTCCCGGGCATGAATTGATCCGTCAGATGGGCGGTTTGCACAAATTCATGGCGTGGCCGCGGGCGATTCTCACCGATTCTGGCGGGTTTCAGGTTTTCAGCTTGAGCGAATTGCGCAAGGTAACGGACGAAGGCGTGACGTTTCGTTCGCATCTGGACGGCTCCGAACATTTTCTTTCGCCGGAAAAAGCGCTGGAGATTGAGATCGCGCTGGGCGCGGACATTGTGATGGTGCTCGATGAATGTATCGAGGCGCCAGCGACGGAACAGCGTGCGCGCGACGCTGCGAAGCGGACGCTGGGTTGGGCGCGGCGCTCGCGCGATTATTTTGCGGAGCATGGAGACGCGGTGCGGCAGATGCTTTTCGGAATTGTGCAGGGCGGGACGCATGCGGCGCTGCGTCGTGAGAGCGCGGATGCGTTGGTGGCGCTGGATTTTCCGGGATACGCGATTGGCGGACTGGCTGTGGGTGAGCCGCACGCGAGCACTTGCGAAATGGCGGGCGTCGCAGCGGAGCGTTTGCCTGCGGAACGGCCGCGGTACCTGATGGGTGTGGGCAAGCCGGAGCAAATTCCGGATTACGTGGCGCTGGGAATTGACATGATGGACTGCGTGCTGCCGACGCGCAGCGCGCGGCATGGGTGCCTTTACACATCGCAGGGGCGGATGCTAATCAAGAATGCGAAGTACGCGAACGATCCGCGGCCGATTGACGAGACGTGTGAATGTGCGGTGTGCCGCCGGTATTCGCGGGCGTATCTACGGCACTTAGCAACGAGCGGAGAATTTCTCGCGATAATTTTGAACACCCACCACAACATCCACTTTTACCTTGACATAATGCGCAAAATTCGCGAGGCTATCCGTTTTGGGAAGCTCGAAAAGTTCCGCTCTGACCTTCAGGCTCGTCTGAAATAAGACAAACCCAAGTGGTTGGTGGGCGCGGTCGTAGGGCGGAGCAGCGTCTTCGGCGAACGAGTTTCCCGGCTTGCCGTCCCCGGCAAGTTGTCCGTCCTGGCGGAATTGCCCTGGAGAGCGGGTGGTGCGGCGCGCGAGGGATTATCCTCGGCAGCCGGATACCCGGCGCAAGAGGGAAAGGCGTAATGATCGTGACCATTTCTATTTTGGCATCGGCAAACCTGGCTCTGAGCCTACTGGCGCAAGGGCAGCCGGGCGGGATCGCGCTGTTCCTGCCGCTGATCCTGATCATGGTAATTTTTTATTTTTTGATGATCCTGCCGGCGCAGCGGCGGCAGAAGAAAGTGAACGAAATGCTGAGCGCTTTGAAGAACGGAGATAAAGTCATCACCAACGGCGGAATCTATGGCACGATTGTCGGCCTTGAAGGCGACACGGTGCAGCTGCGCATCGCCGAGCAAGTGAAGATGAAAGTAGCCCGCAACGCAATCGCGGGAATGCAAGCAGAACCACCGAAGGAGAGTTAGGCAGCCCGCATGAATTCCCAGATCAGATGGAAGTTCATTCTTATACTCATCGTCATTTTGATTTGCTTGTATGGTCTTTTGGGATTGCCGACGTTTCCCACCTCGTTGACGCAGGTGAAGGCTAACCTGGCGGATCGCATCAAGTTGGGCCTGGATTTGAAGGGCGGCAGCCACCTGGTGTTGCAAGTGCAGGTGGATGAAGCGATCGGGCAGCGCTGCGACCAGGCGGTGGATCAGCTGACCAAGCAATTGCGCGAGAAAAAGATCGTGGTGGGGGATATCCGGCGCGTGGACGACACGCATATCGAAGTGGATAACGTTGACACGAACACTTCGGGCGCGTTCCGCGATGTGATTACGACGCAATTCAGCGATTGGGCGATGTCGCCGGCGGCTGGCGTGGTGAACGGCTATTTGCTGACGATGCGGCCTACGGTGATTGCTGATCTGCGACACGAGACCATGGAGCAGGCACTGGAGACGATCACGCGGCGCATCAACGCGCTGGGATTGACTGAGCCGACCATCGCGTTCACCGGGCGCGGCGACAACGAAATCCTGGTACAGCTGCCCGGCGAAGGTGATCCCAGCCGCGCCAAGGCCGTGATTCAAGCGGGCGGACAGCTCACGTTGAACCGCGTGGCTGACGATCAAACGTATCCTTCGGAAGTGGCGGCGCTGGCGGCGAAGGGCGGCGTGCTGGCTCCGGGAACGGTGATCGTGCCGGGCAAATCTGAAGCGCAAGCTGGTTTTCCTTCACAGACGGTTTATTACATTCTAGATCGCGCGCCGATCGTCACGGGACAGGACCTGCGCGCTGCCAGTCCCTCACCTAACGGAACGAACCCCGGGCAATACGAAGTGCGCTTCTCGCTTTCCACAGCCGCGGCTACACGGTTTGGTCCTTTCACGGAAGCGCAATCGCAGTTGTCGCCCAAGGGGCGGATGGCGATTGTGCTGGACCATCAGGTTTACAGCGCACCAGTGGTGAACAGCCGTATTGATGATTCCGGCGTGATCGAAGGAAATTTCACCGAGGAGTCGGCGAACGACCTGGCGCTGGTGTTGCGTGCCGGAGCGCTGCCCGCTTCCATCAAGTATTTGGAAGAGCGGACTGTGGGCCCATCGTTGGGGGCTGATTCGATCCGCGCGGGCGTGCGGGCGTCCATCGGCAGCCTGATCGTGGTGATGATATTTTTGGTGATCTATTACCGGCTGAGCGGTGTCAATGCAGTTGTGGCCCTGATTCTGAATTTGATTATTCTGGTGGCGTTCATGGCGATTGCCGGGGCGGTGCTGACGCTGCCGGGGATTGCGGGCGTGGTGCTGACAATCGGCATGGGCGTTGATTCCAACGTGCTGGTATTCGAACGCATACGCGAAGAATTGCGCAACGGGAAGGCTCCGGCGACGGCGGTGGATTCGGGCTTCCATAATGCATTCCGGACGATTATTGACACGCACGTGACCACGCTGGTCTCGGCGGCATTCCTGCTCCTGTTCGGAACCGGGCCGGTGCAAGGCTTTGCAATTACATTGATTATCGGATTGCTTGCGAACGTGTTTACGTCGATCTTTGTTTCGCGCGCGATTTTCGATTGGCACCTTTCGCGGATGGATCGCCAGGAGCAGCTCAGCATTTGATGAGCATTTGATCGGTACAGCGGGGCGCGGGAGCGGTTGAGAGCGAGCATTGCAAGGGTGCGGTGCTCGTTGCAGGGACGGGACTTAAGCCAGCCAGGCCATTACAGGATTAGCGATACCGGCGTCCGGGAACATACCAGGGTGGTCCGGTGTCAAACAAAGGTGGATAGGTATCGGAATGGAATTATTTAAGGGCGTAAACGTTGACTGGATGGGGAAGGCGAAATACTTCGTCGCCCTGTCGTTGCTTTTGCTGGTGGTGGGCTGGGCTTCGATTTTGAAGAACGGCGGGATGCGGTACGGGATTGATTTCCGAGGTGGCACGCTGGTGTACGTGCGGTTCGCGGGCCCGGCGCCGCTGGATCAGATTCGCAAGGGCCTTTCTTCGGCGGGGCTGAACGACAGCACGATCCAGACGATCAGCGACAGCGTGCTGGGCGGCGGTTCGCAGAACGACGTAGTGATTGGCCTGGAGCAAAAAGGGCAGAGTGACGAAACGTCGTTGGATGCCGGCCGGGAAGCAATCGTGAATGTGCTGCACAAGACATTCGGCACTGCGGACACCGGCGGCAAGCTGGATTTCAATTCGATCACCAAGGAAGCGCTGGCTGCGGAGCTGACGGAAAAAGATCCACTCACGCTCGGAGCTGCTGCCGGTGACCGTTACAATCAACTGGCGCAGCATTTGCTGGCGGCGCGCGACACTGATCACAGCGGGATCGTCACCAGCTTCGACCAGTTGAAGAACGTGGACGGCGTGACGCCGGCGGTGCTCAGCTCATTGAACACTAATTTCGTGCTGGGAAATTTTACAATTCGTAACGTGGAGATCGTCGGGCCGAAAGTGGGGGCACAGCTGCGGCATCAAGCGATCTGGGCGACGATGTATGCGCTGGGCGGCATGTTGATATATATTGCATTCCGGTTTGAGTGGGTTTACGGAGCTGCTGCGGTAATCGCGGTGTTCCACGACGTGCTCATCACCTTGGGTTTTTTCTCGCTATTCCATTTCGAAATTTCGCTGACGGTAATCGCGGCCTTGCTGACTTTGGTGGGCTACTCGATGAACGACACGATCGTGATTTTCGATCGCGTGCGCGAGGACCAGCGGCTGATGCGGCGTGAAGCGTTTTCGGATGTGGTGAACAAAGCGATAAACCAAACGCTTTCAAGGACGATATTGACCAGCGGATTAACGTTCCTAACCGTCCTGGTACTTTTCCTGATGGGCGGCGAGGTGCTGCGCGCTTTCTCTTTTGCCATGGTGGTAGGAGTTGTGGTAGGAACATACTCCAGTTTCGGTATTGCCGCGCCGATCGTGGTGGTTTGGAACAAGTATCGCGGTCAGGGAACTGCCGTACGCGCCGGATCCGCAGCCGACAAGCGCGTGGTGGCAGCTGCTAGGAGGTAGGTGCCATGTTTGACGATCTAGTTGTCTCCAGTGCCAATCCGAAACGGACAAACAATTCCTGGACGGTGGTTCTTTCGGCCATCATTCAGGCTAGTTTGCTGGGCATCTTGATTTTGATTCCGCTCATCTATACGGAAGCGCTGCCGAAACAGTTGCTGACGACTTTCCTGGTGCCTCCGCCTCCGCCTCCGCCGCCACCACCGCCTGCCGCGGCGATACAAAGAATCGTGAAGCCGGTAGTGCGCCTGATCCACAACGGACAAATGATGGCGCCAACGGTGGTCCCGAAGAAAGTGCAAATGATTAAGGAAGAAGAAATGCCACCGGACGTTGGTGCGGTTGGCGTGGTCGGCGGCGTGCCGGGCGGCGTACCCGGCGGACAGGCCGGCGGCGTACTGGGCGGCATCATCGGTGGATCGGGCGGCGGCATGCCTCCCCCGCCGAAAGCGACACCTTCGCGCATCCGGGTAGGCGGCAATGTGGCGGCGGCCAAGCTGGTTCGCCAAGTCACGCCGTTGTATCCGCCGATTGCCAAGACAGCGCATATTTCCGGCACCGTGATGCTGCATGCCGTGATTGCGAAGGATGGCACGATTCAGGAATTGACGTATGTTTCCGGTCCTCCACTGCTGATGAAGAATGCGATGGATGCGGTGCGTCAATGGCGCTACAGCCCCACCTTGCTGAACGGTGAACCGGTGGAAGTAGACACAACAATTTCGGTCGTCTTTACTTTGGGCGGTTAAAGCAAGGCTTGCTACTAGTCCTTCGCGGGGCTGGGGTGGAGCGGAAATAAAATCCGACCGGCAGAAATTTGCTGCTCAGGTCGTTTCACAGGAACGGAGGATCAGATAATGCTTGCGAATTTACTTTTTGCCGGTGTGATGATGTTTCAGCAACCAACGGGTGAAGTAGGCTGGGACCTGGTGAGCATGTGGCACAACATGGGCATCCCTGCCAAAACCGTCGTAGCAATTCTATTCATTATGTCTGCCTGGTCGATCGGCATCATGATTGACCGCGCGTTGATGTACAGCGCCGCGCGCAAGCAATCGCGGATATTCGTGCAGCAAGTGGCGGGCGCGCTGAAAGACAACAAGCTCGACGAGGCAATCTCGATTGCCGAGCGCAACAAGAAGAGCCACATCGCCAAGGTAGTGGCCACGGGCTTGTCTGAATTCCAGGCGGCATCGGCGCAAGTGGGCGATGAAGAAGTGATCGAAGCGGCGAATCGCGGCCTGGAACGCTCGGTGGCGATCGTACACGCCGAAATGAAGCGCGGCCTTTCCGGTCTCGCGACGATCGGCTCGACGGCACCCTTCGTCGGACTGTTCGGCACGGTGATGGGCATCATCAACGCGTTCAAAGGCATTTCGGCATCGAAGGCCACCGGTTTGTCGGCGGTCGCCGGCGGTATCGCTGAAGCGTTGGTGACCACGGCGCTGGGCTTGGTCGTTGCGGTTCCTGCGGTGTGGGCGTTCAATTATTTCACGAATAAAGTGGAAGCCTTCGACGTCGAGATGGACAACTCCTCGATGGAGTTGATCAACTACTTCATCACACGCCGCGGCGGGAAGAAGTAAGCCATGGCCTACAAGCCCAAAGCACCGCCGGTGATGGCCGCGCCCAATGTGATTCCGATGGCGGACATCATGCTGGTGTTGCTGATTATTTTCATGGTGGTCACGCCAATGTTGCAGAAGGGCGTCTCCGTGGATATGGCGAAGGTGAACAACGCGCGGGACCTGCAGGATGCCGACAAGGATGACGCCATCATTTTGGCGGTCACACGCGACGGCAAGATGTACCTGGGCAGTACCAGCGTCTCGCTCGACGACATCACCACGAAGATCAAGGACCTGATCGCCAACCGCCTGGACAAGACTGTGTTCGTGCGTTCCGATTCGCGCGCGAAATACGGCGATGTGGTCAAGGCAGTTGACGAGGTCCGCGCAGCGGGCGTAGATCATCTGGGATTACTCACGGAAAAGATCAAAGCCAAGGGTGGAGCGGCTCCTCCAGCCCCTCCGCCGGGTAGTTAGGGCCCAGTTAGCAGTTCGGCGTGAGGTTTAGCTTTCGCACGAGAAAATAAGGAGTTTTTCCCATGGGAATGGCAGTTGGTGGAAGCAAAGGTTCGATGTCCGAACCGAACATCGTGCCTCTGATTGACGTGCTTTTGGTGCTGATCATTATTTTCATGGTGATCACGCCCACGGTCCCTCAGGGGCTGGATGCCTTGGTGCCGCAGCCGACACCTCCGAACCAGAAACAGGATGACGCGCTGCTGGCGAAGACCATCGTGGTACAAGTGACCTCCAACGGAAAAGTCATGATCAACCAGGACGACACCACCTGGGACGCACTGGGTCCGCGGCTGGAAGATATTTTCAAGCAGCGCGCGGAGAAAGTGGCTTTCGTGAAGGGCGACGACGCGGTGGAATTCGCGCAAGTGGCTCGCGCCATAGATATCATGCGCGGCGCGGGGATTGACAACGTCGGCCTGATTACCGCGAAGATCGAAGCAGGGCAGTAACGCCTAATCGCCGGTTGCGTGCGCCGAAAGCTTCGCGAACTTGCGGGTGTTTTCGTTTTTGGCGCAGCCTTCATCAAGGAGAGCAAGGGATGCAGCGGAAGCCTCACACAGTTATTTTACTCGCCGTGGTAGTGGCGTCACTCGGCGCAGGCGCTGGATGCGACAAACTGCGCGCGCGCGACAAGCTCAACAAGGGCGTGCAAGCCTATAAGGCCGGGCAGACCGATCTGGCCATTGAAGATTTCAAGACAGCCAAAGACCTGGACCCGGGCTTGACCAACGCGAGGCTTTATCTGGCCACCGCTTATTCGGCGCAATACATTCCGGGTGCTCCTTCTCCTGAAAATATTCGCAACGGCCAGCAGGCCGCGCAGGAATTTCAGGAAATTTTGCAGAACAATCCCGACAACCTTAACGCCATCGATGGGTTGGGCTCGACTCTTTACAATATGGCGGGTGGACCGCCGTTCGATCCGAAGATGATGGAGGAATCGAAGAGCTACCACCAGAAACACATCTCGCTGAAGCCCGACGATCCCGAGCCTTACTATTGGGTGGGTGTAATTGACTGGTCGCTGGCGTTCCGCGGCAACCGGGAGATGCGCGAGGATTACAACAAGACCGCCAGGAAGTCCATTTCGGATACCGACGCCATGCCTCCCGCGCTGGCGACGCAGTTCCAGCAGAAATTCGGCACGGTGGTGGACGAAGGGATCGCGAGCCTGCAGAAAGCCATTCAGCTGCGCGAGGATTACGACGACGCCATGGCTTACCTGAACCTGCTGTACCGCCAGAAGGCGGACATGGAAACCACGCCTGCGGCGCATGATGCCGATATCAAGTCGGCGGAAGACCTGGTGGACAAGGTAAAGGCCATCAAACAGAAGAAAATGGAAGCGCCGCAGCCGGCATCTTAGTCGCGGCGGCTTTTCACGGTTGCAGCATTTCGAGCCGGCGGGTTTTTTGCCCGCCGGCTTTTCTTTTTTTCGGGGTGCGTTTTAGAATCGTGGCAGCGCTGGCGCGCGGCAGCAATCGGAGAGGATCTTGCAGACAAAAATAAATCGCGGCATCGCGGCGGTAGTGTTTTGTGTTCTGTGCGTGGCGTTCGCGGTGGCGAATTCTCGCGCTACGCGCGTTGCGGCGTTGGCGCACCCTGACGATGGCGACGATCCCTGGTCCAGCTCGCAAACGGTGCAGCCAGAGGACCTGGTGAAGGAAATTGCCGCGCCGGCTCATCCTGACGAACCTGCCGTCGTGTGCGTGGGTTTTCGTCCTTTGTATCAAGGCGCGCACATTCCTCACGCTGTGTTTCACGGAGCTGCTTCCACTGACGCGGGACTGGCCGAACTGAAGAGCTGGGCGCAGAAGATTCCGAAGGCGACGAACGTAGTGTTGTATTGCGGATGCTGTCCGATGGCGCATTGCCCGAATCTGCGGCCGGCGTTTGTGGCGATGCGCGATATGGGTTTTACGAATTTGCGCGTACTGATACTGCCGAACGATTTCAATACGGATTGGATTCAGAAGGGCTATCCCATCGAGAAGGGGAAGTAGTCGCGGTGGTCGTGGCACCAAACTTCGTAGTTACGCGTTTCTAAGTTCGCTTACGATTTGCTGCCGGGCGGTTTTTGCGGTTGCAGCGCCATGCCCAGCAGGCCGGCGATCAGGACGGCAGGATAGAGCTGGCCGATCAGCCCTTCACAAACTGCGAGAGTTCGCGCGATGGGATGCACGGGAACGATGTCGCCGTAGCCGAGCGTGGTCAGCGTGGTAAAACTGAAATAGACGTAGCGAGCCATGGGCGACACCGCTTCCTGAGTGGTCGTCGTGGGATGGATCGAGCCGGGAATGATCATGTCCGCCAGAAAATAGGCGTAGGACCACATCAAGCCGATCAGCAGGTAAGCCGCGATCGCTCCCAGCACGCGACGTAAGTTGATTGCGCCGGGACTGAAGACCTGGGTGAGGGTGATCACGGCAAACGCCAGCAGGCAAGAGAGCAGCAGAACCGATTCGAGAATTGGATGGGCGAACTTCGGGACGTAGGCGCCGGACAAGTGCACCACGAGGCCTGCGATCGTCAGTAAGACCACCAGGATCGTCAGCGTGCGGCTGCGGGTCGTCGCCACCGCACCGGAGAGCAGCAGAATCGAGATCACCAGATCCACGATGAATTTTCCGAGCCAGCCCAGGCCGGCCAGCGGAAAGACAACAAAAATTATCAAGATCAGGACGGCCAGGAAAAACGTGAGGCTCTGGTCGAGCAGGCGGATGCGCTCGAAGATTCCTACCGGCCGCGGCGCCTCGTCAATTTTAAATTCCGGTGGGTTCAATTTCACGGCTCCGCGCTACGCTAGTCACGGTACTTCTGCGGCGGCTGGGTGTCAATCGCGCGGCGTTTTCCGAGTTTGACATCTTTCACCGCTGACAATAGGCTCTCGTCGGATTTGCGTGGAGATTGTTGATCGAAGGGCGGCCCGGGGCTTTTCCGGCAGTGGCTATTCGACCTAGGAGACACATGAGAAAGTTCGCGCGTGTGACGCTCTGCGTAATTTTTCTTCCGCTGGCGATGACGGTGTCTGCTTTCCAGGCCAGTGGGCAGGACCGCACGCAGGGCCGCTCCATGGTTATCTCGCGCAGGGGAGTGGTGTCCGCGGAAAATCCACTGGCCGCCCAGGCTGGAGCGAGCGTGCTGGCGCACGGCGGCAACGCGGTGGATGCGGCAATCGCAACCAATGCGGTGATGGGCGTCGTTGAGCCGATGATGAATGGAATCGGCGGCGATCTTTTTGCGATCGTTTATGACGCGAAGTCCGGGAAGCTTTATGGGCTGAATGCAAGCGGCTGGGCCCCCGCGGGACTTTCCATCGAATTTCTGAAATCCAAGGGCATTGCAAAAATGCCGCAAGCAGGCATCCAGTCGGTCACGGTTCCGGGCGCGGTGGATGGCTGGTCAAAATTGATTGCACGATTCGGCACGAAGAAGTTCTCCGAGCTGCTGGCCCCTGCGATCTACTACGCTCGCGAAGGCTTTCCTGTGCCCGAATGGGATGCTGCGTATTGGGCGGACGAGGTGGATCTGCTGAAGCAGGACAAAAATGCCGCGGCGACGTATCTGCCCGATGGCCGCTCGCCGCGAGTGGGTGAGATTTTCCGCAACCCTGATCTCGCGCGTTCGCTTGAAGCGATTGCTTCCGGCGGCAGAGACGCCTATTACCGGGGAGATTCTGCGAAGAACATTGTGGCGCTATCCAAAAGGCTTGGCGGCACGATGACGCTGGAGGATCTGGCCGATTATTCCAGCGAGTGGGTCGAACCGATTTCGACCACGTATCACGGGTGGACCGTATATGAAATTCCGCCGAACGGGCAGGGAATCGCCGCGCTGGAAATGCTGAACATCATGGAGAAATTTTCTCTCTCGCAGTTCGGACATAACTCCACCGACGCGCTTCACGCCATGATCGAAGCGAAGAAGCTAGCTTACGCGGATATGTACCGTTACGTGGCGGATCAAAAGTTCAGCCAGGTTCCCGTGCAGGGCATGCTCTCCAAGGAATACGCTGCGCAGCGCGCTAAGCTGGTGGATATGGCCAAGGCGAATTGCGATGTGCTGCCCGGTGAGCCGCCGCTTGCGACGAGCGGCGATACGACTTATCTGACGGTCACCGACAGCGACGGCAACATGGTGTCCTTGATTCAGAGCAATTATTCCGGGTTCGGGTCGGGCCTCGTCGCGGATGGGACCGGTTTCGCTCTGCAAAATCGCGGAGGGCTTTTCAGTCTTGACCCCAATTCCCCCAATAAGCTCGCGGGGCATAAGCGGCCGCTGCATACGATCATTCCGGGTTTCATGAGCAACGGGCAGGAACGGATTGCGTTCGGAATCATGGGCGGCTTTAACCAGGCGCAAGCGCACGCGCAATTCGTTTCCAACGTGGTGGATTTCGGGATGAACATTCAAGAAGCGTTGGAGGCTGCACGATTCAGGAAGGTAACTTTTGCGGGCTGCGATGTGGATCTGGAGGATCGCGTCCCGCTCGCTGTTCGTGACGATCTTACCGTGCGCGGCCATCAAATCAAACTTCACGGTGCGTACTCCGCCGTCATGGGCGGCGGACAGGCCGTGCAACGCGATATTTCTAGCGGAGTGAACTACGGAGCCTCTGACCCTCGAAAAGACGGCGAGGCGATTCCGGAGTCGGCGCCGCAAAAGTGACGCGCCGGGCGCGACGGTACTTCCGCGCCGGCTGGGTATCAATCTGGCTGCTGTAACGGTCGGTTTTCGATCAATGTGCAGATTATTCATTGGACCTGTTCGGGGCCGGTTGTTACCTAGAAACACCTGAACTTTGTGTCAGTTCCATTCTCCGCACTATCGGCGTCAGACTTAGTATGGGCGTCGCATTCTGCCCGTGACGCTATCGGCGGAGGTAGCCATGCCCAGGTGGAAGCGGATTCTAACTGTACTGGCAATTCTGGTCATCGGGGGCGCGACCTATCTATGGTTTTTTGGACCTCAAACGTTCTTCGCTCTCCAGAGCAGAAAATGGGGTCGGCAAATTCCCATCGTGAAAAGTGTTCCGGCCGAGCTCCAGGACCTGTCCATCAATACGGAGCGAGGACAGAAGCTATCATTCATGGGCGTCGCGTTCGACATACCGTGGGATGATGTCGACGAGAAGAAATCCCGAATAGTCGGGAGCTGGGCGCTTATTTTCTTGCGCTCGGGCAATTCAATTATCCTTTGCGTCGAGAAACCAAAGGATTTCATTAGCTTTATGTCTCAGAAAGAAATCGGAAGCCCTGAACTGTTCACACGACTGTATGGCCCGAACGTCCTCGATTCGGACTATGCCTTGAAGAAAGCAATCTTCCAGACCACACCGAGTGACATCACGCTTTTTACTCCCTCTGGCAAGGCGGCTGGGCTCAGTTCCGTTCTAATAATAAAAGCCATCATGCCTCCAACGACGGATTGGGCGATTTACAACATTCAAACCACGGGGATGAGGGGCTTTCAGTTAGGAGACCCCATACGACGACCGAAGAAAATGTCCTTGGAACTATACGGAGACGATCTCGAAATTGAAATTAATATCAGCCAAGCCGAAAAAGGTCCGATTCCACGTATCACACAACCCGATTTGAATCGCATCATTCAAAGTGTGCATACAATCAAGGATGTGCAACCCGAGGTCACGGTAAGTCCACAGGAAGAAATTCTCTCAAAGCTGAACCCGAAGTCCTGATTTGTCGCGCATTCGGAAACTGCCCCGCGAGAGGGTGCAGGAAGGGCTCGCAGTGGGGCGGTGCTGCGAATATAATAGTTTATGGACCCGGCTAGTAAACCCGCCATATCGCAGGCTGCGCGGCGGACTGTGGATTTGCGCTTTGTGGAATTGATGGACAAGGTGCGCCGCAACCGCCCGGGCGACGACCTCGAGCTTTTGCGCCGCGCTTATGATTTCGCGGCGGAGCAGCACAAGACGCAGACGCGCCTCTCCGGCGAGCCGTTTCTCTCCCACCCTGTAGAAGTGGCGCACATCCTTGCGGACATGAAGCTTGATGTTACGTCGCTATGCGCCGCGCTGCTGCATGACGTAGTCGAAGACACGAAAATTCCACTGGAAACAATTTCCGAACATTTTGGCGTGGATGTGGCGCGGCTGGTGGAAGGCGCGACGAAGATCAGCCGCCTGGATCTGCTGGCGCCCGAAGCGCGGCAGGCAGAAAACGTCCGCAAGATGCTGCTGGCGATGGTGAACGATGTGCGAGTCGTGGTGATCAAGCTCGCCGACCGCCTGCACAACATGCGCACGCTGGAATATCTGGGTTCGGAAAAACAGCAGCGCATCGCACGCGAGACGATTGATATTTATGCTCCCGTTGCGAACCGGCTGGGCATGGGCTTGATTCGCGGAGAGCTGGAGGATCTTTCGTTCCGCTACCTGGAGCCCGAAGCGTTTTTTGAGTTGCAGAAGAAACTCGCCAACAAGCAAAAGGTGTTCGATAAATTTTTGTCCGAAGTGAAGGATTCCATTCGCGACAAAATGATAGAGACCGGCATACCTGCGGAAGTGCAGGCGCGGGTGAAGCGTTTCTATTCGCTGCATCTGAAGAGCCAGAAACAGCAGCGCACTTTGGATCAGGTTTACGACTTGCTCGCGATCCGTGTGATCACCGACACTGTAAAAAATTGTTACGCGACGCTTGGCGTGATTCACCAGATTTGGCCGCCGGTGCCGGGGCGTTTCAAAGACTACATCGCGATGCCGCGGCCCAACCTCTATCAATCGCTGCATACCACGGTGATTCACGGCGGCCAGGCATTTGAAGTGCAAATCCGCACGCAGGACATGCATCGCATCGCCGAGCAAGGCGTCGCGGCGCACTGGAAATACAAAGACGGGCGCACCGAAACTTCCAGCGCCGATGATCAGCGCATCGTCTGGATGCGGCAGCTGATTGAGTGGGTGCAGGAAATGCAGGAGCCCAGCGAATTTCTCTCGACCTTGCGCGTGGACCTCTATCCCGAAGAGGTTTACACATTCACGCCGATGGGGCGCGTGGTGGTGCTGCCGCGCGGCGCGACGCTGATTGATTTTGCTTATGCGGTGCACACCGAGGTGGGGCACCAGTGTACGGGCGCGAAGGTGAACGGCGCGATTGTGCCGCTGCGGCATTCGGTGGCGAACGGCGACGTGATCGAAATCATCACGCAGAAGGGCCATGAGCCATCGCGCGATTGGCTTTCCTTCGTACACACTTCGCGGGCGCGCAGCAAAATCCGGCAGTGGATCAATCTGCACGAGCGCGAGCAGGCCAAGGACGTCGGGAAGCGTCTGCTGGAGAAGGAAGCGCGCCAGGCGGACGTCGTCCTGAAGAAAATTCCAGCGGAAACCTGGCAGCGCGTCGCTTCGGAATACGGATGCGGGCGCATTGACGATCTTTATGCCGACCTAGGCTATGGAAAATGGTCCGCGCGGCAAGTGCTCGCGAAAGCCAGCGGGCTGCCGCTAACCGATCCCGCCGAAGAAAAGCAGCCGAAGATTGTGGACACCGTGAAGCGCATGCTGGGCATGAACGACGGCGCGATTCTGGTGCGCGGGCACGACGATCTGATGGTGTACCGCTCGAAATGTTGCAATCCGATTCCGGGAGACGACGTGATCGGGTACGTCACGCGCGGGCGTGGCATCGCGGTGCACGGGAAAAATTGTCCGAACGTGCAGAACTTGCTTTACGACGCTGAGCGGCGCATCGCCGTCGAGTGGGCGGGGCAAACGCAAGCGACGTTTCCGGTGCGCTTGCGGATTCTGACCGAGGATCGTCCGGGGATGCTGGCGAGCATTACTACGGTGATCAGCGACAACGGCGCGAACATTCGCACATTTGAAAGCGGCGGACAGGATTTGCGGGCGCGCATCGAAGTTGCGTTGGATGTGCAGGATCGCAAGCAGCTGGAGCGCATTCTTTCCGGGGTGAAGCGGATTCCTGGCGTTTTCGATATCGAGCGCGTTTACAACGTTTAGTTTTTGGGACGCTAAAGGCTTTCGTCACGCCTTCATCTCGCTTCCGCAGGCTGGGATACTCCAAAACCCGTAATCTTTCCGCGTCACTCGGTTCCACGCAGACGTTCACTCTGTACAATGAAAGCAATGGGGACGGTCCCGGCAGCCGGTTCCGCCCGCGGATTCGGCCGCGTTGTGCGCCGCAGGATTTCGCTCGCGCGTTTTTTCGTATGCGCTGTTCTCTTGTTTCAAGCGGCGTGCGAAAGTCTGACTCCACTCGACACCAAACCACTCGATAACGCCGGGATCAGTTACAGCACAATCAAGGAATTGAAGAGGCAGCGCATCACGGCGGCGGAAGTCGGCGAAATCGTCAAAGTCCGGCAGTCCGGGCTTTCCGATGCGGATTGCGTGACGTTGTTGCAGATTTTTCATGGACGCGGCGAATCGTTTGTGGCTGGTGATGCCGTCGCGTCTTTGCATCAGTCGGGGATGAGCGAAGGGGTAGTGCTGGCTCTGGCCGGAATGGACCAGGTTGGATTGGGTTACGGCGAGTTGCAAGCGATGCACCTGGCGGGACTTTCTGACGCGATCGTTTTGGAAGTGGCGCGCCATCACGCGGCGGGTACGCCGGCGCTTTCGGGCGCATCGTTGGGCACGCTGCGCAATCTGCGCATGGACAATGGCACTTTGCTGGAATTGGTGCGTCGCGGCATCCCGGATTCCGAGGCGGCGGAGATCATCGCGGCACGCCGCCACGGTTCCACGGATGCGGAAATTTTGCGCCATTTCAGCGCTTCTTAGGCACGGGTCGCAGTTCGCGGATAAGGCCGAGCGGTGTCATCCCGAACTCGTGACAACGGGTGAATGACCTGCTTTTCGTACATCCAATACCGCGGGCACATTTCCATTTTCTATTTTCCCTTTTCTGCTGTCACAGCTAGAATCCTTGCATCTTGACTCGCGTCGCGCCGCGTCCGCTTTGTGCATTGTTCCCGCTTGTGGTCCTCTTGCTTTGCACTGTCGCTTGCACCGTGCCGCTGGCTCCCGGCTACCAAATCCTGAAGGAATCGCGCGAAGTGCGTTTCAGCGATGGGCCGCCGCCGGAGCTGCGGATTCGCACGAGTTACACTCTGCAAAATTCCGGCCTTAGTGATCTGGCATTCGTTGATGTCATTTTTCCGGACGAAAGGGCATACGGGCGAACCAACCTGCGCGTGGAATGGAACGGGCATGAAGTGACGCCCGAAAAGCTTCCCGTGGAGTACCAGGCCGAGCATCCGGACACTTTGCGCCTGCCGTGTGATCCGCCGTGGGCGCGCAAGGAACAGCGCAGCTTGCAGATTGATTACAGCTTCGTCGAGCCGGCCGAACAGGGCGCGCGCATCACACTGGGCGCCGCTAACTTCCACCTGGGCTCGCGCGGATGGATTCCATTGCCGCAGCCGCCGGGCCGGGTGTTGGCTCCTTATCCGGCGCGGCCTGCGAAAACTTTTTACACCGTGCGCGTGCCGGAGAATTTTCTGGTCCTGGGTGGTGGGATGCTCGCCGGCCGGAAAAAAGACGGTGGCGAAGTCGAGTATCGCTTTGAATTGCGCAAGGATGATTTGCCGGCGTACGTGGCGGCCGGGCGTTATCTAGATTCTTCGTCGCGTGGGAAATCGGCGGATAGATCAGAGGTGGCCTTCTGGACGTTGCAACCGCTGCAGTCGGATCCCGCAGCTGCGGCGCAGCGAATTGCTGCAGCGTGGTCCGCGCTGCAAAAGGATTTCGGACCGCTCGATAAGAATATTTCCGGGCCGCATATTGTGGAGTCGCCAGAGTTGCGCGCGCGGGCCGGAGAAGAAGGTCAGGCCGCCGCGGCTTCTTTTCCTGGCGGTGCATTGGTGAATTCGAGCGTGCTGGCGCTGGGGTTCCAGAGCGACGAGGTGGTGGAGGACATCAACCAGGCGCTGGCGCACAGCTGGTTCGGAGTGGAGATGTATCCGGAGCCGGACGCGGCCGTGGGAATCGGCGAAGGGCTGCCGAACTACGCCACGATCGTAGTGGATGAGTCTACCGGTGGACAGGCCGCACGCCGGCGGCGCATTCGGCGATTTCTTGAGACGTATGAAGCAGCGGTGAAACGCACGGCTGGAACCTCGAACGCCGAGAAGTCGATCATCACAACCATGGCCTACGACCCGTTCGAGCAACGGCGCATCGCCGCGGCCAAAGCTGCGCTGTTTTTTATCGCGCTGGAAGACGCGTATGGGGCGGCGCCGGTGCGCAGCGGGCTGGCGCAGGTGGTTGCGTTGCTGCGCGGCAAGGAAGTAGGCTTCAATGACTTGCGCGCGGCGCTGGAACAAACTACCGGGAAGAATTTGGCCGAGCCGTTTCGCGTGTGGCTGTATCGCACGGGAATGCCGCAGGAGTTTCGCGATCGTTACGCCTCAGAAAAATAAAAAATGAAAATGGAAAAGAGAGAATGGAAAATCGCGCGACCAGTGAGCACGAATCAATGAGCTAGCGCAGCGCGATTTGCCTTTCCATTTTCCGGTCCGAGGAGGGTTTGTGAGGGAAGTGATTTTCACTGAAAAAGGACCAAAGGCTATCGGCCCGTATTCGCAAGCCATCAAGGCCAACGGATTCATATTCGTTTCAGGGCAGACGGCGTTCGACCCTACGACTGGCAACGCGCTGACGGGCGACGCCGCGCAACAAGCGGAATGCATCATGGAAAATTTGAAGGCCATCGTGCAGGCGGCGGGATCGTCGCTGGATCGCGCGGTGCGCCTGGGCGTGTTCCTGAAGGACATGAACGATTTCGCCGCGGTGAACGAAGTGTACGCGCGCTATTTTCCGAAGGATCCGCCGGCGCGCACCACAGTGGAAGTGGCGCGGCTGCCGCGCGATTTCCGCGTGGAGATTGATTTGATCGCGCTGGCTTGACGTAGCGTGGCGTGGCGCGATGAAGGAAGACACCAGGATCGGCGGGCGCAGCGGAAAATTTCCCGCGACGCGCTGGTCCGCCGTGGTGGCCGCACGCAGCGACGATCCGCAAGAAAGGTCGCGAGCGTTCGGAGCGATCGTTGAGGCTTACTGGAAACCCATTTATAAATACCTGCGCATACGCTGGAATAAATCCAATGAAGATGCCAAGGACGTTACGCAGGAATTTCTGGCGCAGTTGATCGAAAAGGAATATTTGAGCGATTTCGATCCGGCCAAAGCGCGTCTGCGAACTTTTCTGCGGGTGTGCGTGGACCATTTCGTCGCCAATCAATCGAAAGCCGCGAAGCGGTTGAAGCGCGGGGGCGACCTGCTGCACGTGACGCTCGATTTCGAAGGTGCTGAGGCGGAATTCGCGCGCGGCCGATCGCCTCTGACGGCGGCGGCATCTGCTGAAAGTTTCGACGAATATCTGGAGAAGGAGTTCGTGCGCAATCTATTCACTCTGGCGCTGGCGCAGCTGCGGGCTTTTTGCGAGACACGCGGCAAGCTGCAGCATTTTCAGCTGTTCGAGCGCTATGATCTGGGCGACTCAGAGACGTCCCGCGCGAGTTACTCGGACCTGGCGCAGGAATTCGGCATCGCCGTCACGGATGTGACCAATCATCTCGCGTTCGCTCGCCGCGAATTTCGCCGCATCGCACTGGAGAAACTTCGCGAGATGACTTATTCAGAGGCGGAATTTCGCCGCGAAGCCCGCGCGCTGCTGGGAGTGGAATCGGCATGAATTGGCTTTCGGATGAGGCGGTCGCGCGCCTGCGTACAGCGGGCGCCGAGCCGGAGCTTGCCGGAACCCGCTATCGCTTGATCGAGCGCATCGGGAGCGGCGGCATGGGCTCGGTGTATTTGGCCGAGGATGCGACGCTCGGCCGGCGGGTGGCGCTAAAAATTCTCGACGTTCTGGATTCGAGCGGGGATTTGGCGGCCCGTCTGCAGCGAGAGGCGCACATCCTGGCGAGCCTGGAACATCCGGGGATTGTTCCGGTGCACGACGCCGGCACGCTGGTGGACGGCCGCGTTTTCTACGCGATGAAATTTGTGGAGGGCGAGCGCCTGGACCGTTTTTCCGAGCGCGAGAGCACATTGCCCGGCTGTTTGCGCATCTTCCAGAGGATTTGCGACACAGTCGCGTTTGCGCACACGCGTGGCGTGCTGCATCGCGACCTGAAGCCGGAAAACATCATGACCGGGCCGTTCGGCGAAGTGCTGGTGATGGATTGGGGCGTAGCGAAAATTCTGCGCGCTGATCGGATTTCTATGCCGAACGAAGCGATACCCGACCAACCGCGTGAAACTCCACGCGGGCTGGCGGCGGTTTCCATGCGGACACCGTTGAAGACGGCTCACGGCGCGGTGCTCGGAACGCCGGGATACATGGCGCCGGAACAGGCGCGCGGTGACGTGGAGCATCTCGACGAGCGGGCCGACATTTATTCGCTGGGCGCGATGCTGCAATTTCTGATTGCGGCGAACGCGCGCGGCACGCAAACCACGCCACGCGCGGTGAGCGCGATTGCGCGAAAGGCCATGGACGCTGACCCTGCTGCTCGCTACGCTTCGGCCGCCGAGCTGGGCCAGGATATCGCGCGCTATCTGGATGGGCTGCCGGTGCTGGCTTACCCCGAAAATGCGTTGCAGAAGATTGCGCGCTGGGCCGCACGGTATCGGCTGGCGATCGTGCTGGTGCTGACGTACCTCGTGGTGCGTGCGCTGCTGATTTTCTGGTTTCGGCGTTAAAGGAATTTCGATTCACGGTTAATAGAATGGCGAGGGCTGGAACACACAAGCGCCCCGGAGGAATTAGATGAACAAGATCACTTACGGGCTGATTTTGGGCGGTATTCTGGGGATTTTCGACGGGCTTACTTCCTGGTTTACGCCCGCGGTGCGGCCGCAGCTGATGGGCATCGTGCTGGGGTCCACGTTCAAAGGATTGCTGGCGGGCGTATTGATCGGCATCTTCGCACGCAAAGTGCATTCGCTGGGTCTAGGCGTGCTGTTCGGGCTGGCCGTGGGATTGTTGTTCGCGTTTTTCATCGCGTACATGCAGCGGAATTACTACGTCCAGATCATGGTGCCCGGCGGATTGGTGGGCCTGATCGTGGGCTATGCAACGCAGAAGTATGGGGACTCGTCCACAGCCTCGCCGTCGCGAACCTGAGCGACCGGATCGTCCTGCCATCCTGCGCCGGCGCCATGTGTGTACCTCTTCGTCCACACCGCATGGCGCAGGGCGCGGTTTTTCAGTATGCTAGTCGCGTTCATATTTGTGCAAAGATTTGGCGGCAAATTCATACTGGTGCGCACTTCGGTCCCCTCCGTGCGATTGAAGCTGGAACTTTGCTCAGCGTCCTGCAAACGCAGCCAACACGCATGTCGTCCAACCGCGATGGTGATGCTGCGCGCGATTCCATTTTCAACACTGTTCGGCAATAATTACCGGTGAGCGAATGCCTGAGACCAATTTCGACCTGATCGTAATCGGCAGCGGCCCGGCGGGCCAGAAGGGCGCGATTTGCGCGGCGAAGCTGCGCAAGCGCGTCGCGGTGATTGACCGCACGCTCATGATCGGCGGCGTTTGCGTGCATACCGGCACGATACCGAGCAAGAGCGTCCGCGAAGCGATCTTTCAGTTGACGGGCAACGCCGTGAAGGCTTTTTACGGCGATAACTATCGCGGCAAGAACGATATTTCGGTGCAGGACCTTTCCTTCCGCGTGCGCTCCATTATTTCGCGCGAGACGGAAGTAATTCGCGCGCAACTGAAGCGCAACGGGGTGCAGATTTTTCAGGGCACCGCGCAATTCACCGACCCGCACACCATCGAAATTCAGGGCGACACGGAAAGAAGCGTGATCCATGGCGAGCATATTCTGATCGCCTGTGGCACGCGTCCGGCGCGCAATCCGGAAATTCCTTTTGATGATAAACGCATTGTGGATACGGACCGGCTCACCGTGCTGGAAGGTTTGCCGCGCGAGCTGATCGTGGTGGGGGCCGGCGTCGTCGGGCTGGAGTACGCGTCTTTCCTCGCAGCGCTGGGCACGGAAGTTACTTTGATTGATCAACGGCCTACGCTGCTGGATTTTGTGGACCGCGAAATTATCGAGTCGCTGGCGTATCACCTGCGGCAGATGGGGACGACGTTCCGGCTGGGCGAGAAAGTCACGCGCGTGGGGATTGACCCGCAGCGCGATCGAGTGTTCGCGGAACTGGAAAGCGGCAAGAAAGTGCAGGCCGATGCCTTGCTGTACGCCGTGGGTAGGCAGGCGAACGGCGATCAGCTGCGGATCGAGTCGGCGGGGCTGGACACGGGCGAGCGCGGGAAAATTAAGGTGAACGCGCATTACCAGACAAATGTGCCGCACATCTATGCCGCCGGCGACATTATCGGATTTCCAGCGCTTGCGAGCACTTCGATGGAGCAGGGGCGGCTCGCGAGTTGCCACATGTTCGGCGCACCTTCCGAGCACATGCCCGAGCTTTTTCCTTTCGGCATCTACACGATCCCGGAAATTTCGATGGTGGGACAGACGGAAGAAACTCTTACCGCCAACAAAGTTCCTTATGAAGTGGGAATCGCGAAGTACAACGAGCTGGCCAAGAGCATGATGCTGGGCGATGAAAGCGGAATGCTGAAATTATTGTTCGACCGCAATACGCGCAAGCTGCTGGGGGTGCATGTGATCGGCCAGCGCGCCACAGAAATTATTCACATTGGCCAAGCCGTGCTGTATTACGGCGGCTCCATCGAATATTTCCGCGACACGGTGTTCAATTACCCGACGCTCGCCGAAGCGTACAAGGTCGCGGCCCTGGACGGTCTGAACAAACTTTAGCGAGGGGTCACTCTTGTTCAGCTGAATCGTGCTCAGGCTTGCACACATCCAACCTCTTACATAATATTCTGTAGAAAGGAGGCGCTACTTGATCTCATTCACCGTCAATGGCAAGCCTGTAACCGTGGAAGATCCTCCGTCCACACCTTTACTGTGGGTAATCCGAGATTCGCTGAATCTTACGGGAACGAAATTCGGCTGCGGCATGGCGCTGTGCGGCGCCTGCACGGTTCATATTGACGGACAGGCGGTGCGATCTTGCGTTGCGCCTGTTTCGCGCGCCGAAGGGAAGAAAGTCACCACGATCGAAGGAATTTCTCCAGACCTGACGCATCCACTGCAGCAGGCATGGATCGAAATCGACGTGCCGCAGTGCGGTTACTGCCAGTCAGGGCAGATCATGAGCGCCGCGGTGCTGCTGGCCGAAAAGTCCGCGCCTACCGATGAGGATATTGACGAAGCGATGTCCGGCAACATCTGCCGCTGCGGTACATACCCGCGCATCCGCCGCGCCATTCATCGCGCCGCGGAGATTCAAGCACAGCGAGGTGGCAAGTGAGCGCCGCCACGGAAATGAAACGCCGCGAATTTCTGAAGGCCGGCGCAGCGCTGGGCGGCGGTCTGCTGATCAGTCTCTACATCCCGGAGTTTGTGTCTGCTGCGCGTGCGGCCGATTCCGCCGCGAAGCCTGTGGCGCTGAACGCGTTCGTGCGCATCGGCACGGACGAAACCGTAACGGTGATCTCCAATCACTCGGAAATGGGGCAGGGAATTTACACTTCGCTGCCGATGCTGCTGAATGAAGAACTAGAGGCGAATTGGGCGCGGGTTCGCGTGGAATCTTCTCCGGTGGACGCGGTTTACAACCACACTGTTTTCGGCATCATGATGACCGGCGGCAGCACCACCACCAATTCCGAATACGATCGCTTCCGCAAAATGGGCGCGATGGCGCGCATCATGCTGATTGCCGCCGCGGCGCAATCGTGGAGTGTGGATCCGCAAACCTGCCGTGCGGAAAAGAGCTTTGTGATTCACACGCCGACGGGCCGCCGCGCTTCGTATGGCAGCCTGGCGGAAGCGGCATCGAAAATCGCGCCGCCAAAAGATATTCCGCTGAAGGATCCGAAGGATTTCACGCTGGTGGGCAAGCCGGTGCATCGGCTGGATACTCCTTCGAAGACGAATGGCACGGCGCAATTTGGGCTGGACGTTTACATTCCCGGGATGCTGACGGCGGTGGTGGCTCGAGCGCCGGTGTTCGGCGGGAAAGTCGCGAGCTTCAATGCGGATCAGGCGAAGGCCATCCCCGGCGTCGTGAATGTTGTGCAGGTTCCTTCGGGCGTTGCGGTGATCGCCAAAGGATTTTGGCCCGCGAAGCTCGGGCGCGAAAAATTGCAGATTACCTGGGACGAAGGGCCCGGGGCCGGCATATCCACAGTCGAAATGCGCGCGAATTATTCCGCGATGTCGAAAACTCCCGGCTTAGTCGCGCGAAAAGTTGGCGATCCTGCGGCTGCGCTGGCGGGCGCGGCAAAGACGATTACCGCCGAGTACGAGGTTCCGTACCTTGCGCACTGCATGATGGAACCGCTGAACACTGTGGTTGATTTGCACGAAGATCGCTGCGAGATTTGGACCGGCTCGCAATTTCAGACGGGCGACCGCGCGGCTGCTGCCAGGGTGGCGGGACTGAAGCCCGAGCAGGTGACGCTGCACACGATGCTTCTGGGAGGAGGATTTGGCCGGCGCGCGAATGTTGCGAGCGATTTCGTAACGGAAGCCACGGAAGTCGCCAAGGCCGCGAAGGCACCGGTGAAAGTGGTGTGGACGCGCGAAGACGATATTCGCGGCGGATGGTATCGGCCCATGTGGTACGACCATTTTGCGGCGGGACTGGACGCGAGCGGCAATCCCGTCGCGTGGACTCATACCATCGTCGGGCAATCGATTTTGACAGGCACCATGTTCGAATCCTTCGGCGTCCAGAAGGGGATCGACTCGTCATCCGTCGAGGGCGCTGCCGACATTCTTTACGGAATTCCCAACCTGCAAGTGGAATTGCACAGCCCCAAGAATGAAGTTCCCGTGCAGTGGTGGCGGTCGGTGGGGCACTCGCACACGGGATTTTCCGTTGAGGCGTTTCTGGATGAAGTGGCTCACGCTGGAGGCAAAGATCCCTACCAGTTGCGCCGCAGTTTGCTGGCGAATCAGCCGCGGATGCTCGCAGTGCTGGACCTCGCGGCGCAAAAAGCGAATTGGGGCAGCGCGCTTCCCGCCGGCCACGCTCGCGGAATCGCCACGCATTTTTCGTTCGATAGTTATGTGGCACAGGTTGCGGAAGTATCGGTGGAAAAAGACGGGACGGTGCGTGTGCATCGCGTGGTCGCCGCCGTGGATTGCGGGCGCACGGTGAATCCGGATACGGTGAAAGCGCAGCTCGAAGGCGGGATTGTTTTTGGGCTCACCGCTGCGCTTAAAACCGAAATCACGCTGGAAAAAGGGCGCGTGCAGCAGCGCAATTTTAACGATTACCCGATGGTGCGGATGTTTGAATCGCCTGTGATCGAAGTGTTCATCGTTCCCAGCACCGAGCATCCCACGGGCGTCGGCGAGCCGGGGGTGCCGCCGGTGGCTCCTGCGGTAGCCAACGCGATTTTTGCGGCGACGGGCAAGCGCGTGCGTCGGCTGCCGATTAAACCTGAAGATTTGCGTTCCGCATGAGCATGCACGGCGAGGTTGCGAAGATGAGCAAAATTGCGAACAGAGAATGGCTGATGTCGTCCGTGCTGATGCTCCTGCTGATTCTGGCCGCGTGCCTGCCGACTTTCGCGCAGCAGCAAGCCTCGCTCAAGACCCCGTCGAATTCCGTGCATGCAGTTTTGGGTCCGTCTACTGCAGCGGGCGGCGCTTATGAATCGGACGCGGCTGCGGCGCAGGCTGCTTTCAATCGCGCGTGGACTGTTTTTGATTCTCCGCGCTGCCGCAATTGCCATCCGTCGGGCGACGCGCCTTTGCAGGGCGATGATGGACACGTGCACATTCAGGATGTGAAGCGTGGTTCCGACGGCAAAGGCGTGTACGGAATGAAATGCAGCACGTGCCATCAAGCGTCGAATCTTCCCGGTGCGAATATGCCGCCTGGGAATCCGAAATGGTCGCTGCCACCAGCGAACATGAAGATGGTGATTCAGGGCGAAACGGCCGGACAGTTCTGCCGCCAGCTGAAAGATCCAGCGAAGAATGGCCATCGCACTCTGGCGCAGATCATCGAACACGTCTCGTCGGATGATCTGGTCGGCTGGGGATGGAATCCGGGCGATGGTCGCACGCTGCCGCCCCTCAGTCGTCCAGAATTTGTGGCCGCTATGAAGATTTGGGTGGACAACGGCGCGGCCTGCCCGCAGTAAGGCTGAAGCTCAGCCTTTCGCTGCGCACTCGGCCTTAAATCTTTTGGGTTTTCGCCCCTCGCAGCGCAATTTGCCCCAAGTGGAGTATGATACCCCCGCGACGTCCTCGCATCCCCGGCCGGAAGGGGCTTTCATGAGTCACCGGTTCACGATTGGTGTCGAAGAAGAATTCCAGATCGTCGATCCTACGTCGGGCGAGCTGCGTTCGCACGTCAGCGAATTGATGGAAGCGTCCTCTCCCGGTCTCGGCGAGCAAGTGAAGCGCGAGATGCATCAATCCATCATCGAGATCGGCACAAAAATCTGCGCGGATGTGCACGAGCTGGACGCCGACATGCGTCGCACGCGCGGTGAACTGGTGCGCGCAGCGGAAAGTCGAGGATTGCAGGTGGCGGCCGCCGGTACGCATCCGTTTTCTTCGTGGATTGACCAGGTAATTTCCCCGGGCGAGCGTTACCAGAATATCGTGGAGGAAATGGGCCAGCTGGCGCGCTCGCTGCTCATCTTCGGCATGCACGTGCACGTGGCGGTGCCAGATCGCACCACCATGATCGACCTGATGAACATGGCGCGCTATTTTCTGCCGCACTTGCTGGCGCTTTCCACCAGCTCGCCATTCTGGATGGGGCGTGACACCGGGTTGAAATCATTTCGCACCACGGTGTTTCGCCGGTTTCCGCGCACCGGAATTCCGGATCATTTGAATTCGTGGAATCAGTACGAGGATTATGTGGAGCTGCTGGTACGGCTGCATTGCATCGACAACGCGAAGAAAATCTGGTGGGACGTGCGGCCGCATCCCACATTTGGCACGCTGGAATTTCGCATCTTTGACGTGGTGACGCGCGTGGACGAGGCCATCGCCATCGCGGCGCTCACGCAGGCCATTGTGGTGAAGCTGCATCGGCTCTACACACGCAACATGGGATTCCGCATGTATCATCGGGCGCTGATCGAAGAAAATAAATGGCGGGCGGCGCGCTGGGGCATCGAAGGCAAGCTGATTGATTTTGGCAAGCAGGCGGAAGTGCCCATGGCCGCGTTGATCGAAGAGTTATTCGAATTCGTTGATGACGTGCTCGACGAACTGGGCAGCCGCGCGGCGCTCGAGCCGATTCGCGCGATTTTTCGCCACGGCACCAGCGCGGAGCGTCAGTTGCGCGTGTACAAGGAGACCGGCGACCTGCAGGCCGTCGTTCGCCATATCGTTGCGGAAACACGCGACGGTGTTTCGATGCCGGCCGGCTCCGCCGCGGGCGCGCCGCAGGTTTCGTAACGCGATTGGGTTGAAGTGGCATTTTTATTTGCTGTGCATCCATACGAGAGGAATCATAAACCATGAAAATCGGAATACTTTGCGGCCGTGAATACAGCTTTCCGCCGGCATTCATTGACAAAGTGAACGAGCTGGGCAAGAAGGACGGCATCAGCGCTGAATTCGTGAAGCTCGGCGGCACGGTGATGGGCGAACTGGCGCAATACAAAGTGATCGTGGACCGCATTTCGCACGAGGTGGAATATTATCGCGCGTATTTGAAGCACGCCGTGCTGCAGGGCACGTACGTGATCAACAATCCTTTCTGGTGGACCGCCGACGACAAATTTTTCAACTATGCCGTCGCTGCGAAACTGGGTCTGGCCATTCCGAAGACGGTTGTGCTGCCGCAGAAATCCTATCCGCCCACGGTGGACATCAATTCCGAATCGTTGCGCAATCTGAATTATCCGATTGATTGGGACGCGCTGCTGGATCACGTCGGGCGGCCGGCATTTCTGAAGCCTTACTCAGGCGGCGGGTGGAAGCTGGTTTACAAGGTGCACAATCGCGAGGAGCTGATCGCGGCATACGACGGCACCGGCTCCACTTGCATGACGCTGCAGGAAAATATCGATTTCAACCAGTATGTGCGCTGCTTCACCTTCGGCAAAATAGATATTCTCCCCGTGGCTTACGACCCCAAGGAGCGCCGCTATTTGGTGGAGCACGATTATCTTTCGCCGGAGTTGGGCGCGCGTGTGGTGCGCGACGCGCAAACCATTAATCAAGCGCTGGGCTACGAAATGAATACCATTGAATTCGCAATCAAGGACGGCATTCCTTACGCCATTGATTTCCTGAATCCCGCGCCGGATTTCGAGCGCGACCGCATCACGGATTTTTATTTCACGCATGTAGTGGATCGCATGGCACGGCTGGTGATTGAGCGCGCGTTGCGTGGCGACCCCACATATCCCTGGCCGCGCTGGGAAGAAATGCTGGGAATTGGGGCGGGGGCGGCGGGATTTATCGGCACGCCGGGGAAAAAAACGGCGGGAGCGAAGACTGCATGAACGGTCCGGCCCCTGCATCCCATTCGCAGCCTGGATCTTCGGAAGCGGCTGCGGAGCTTTGGCACCGGCTGCTGCGGCCTGATGTGGAGCTGGCGCCCGCTTTTCTCGCTGAGCTAAGCGCGCGGATGCGGGCCGAGCGGCTCACTTTCGGCGAGCGCATCCATTGTCCGTTCTTGCGCCCGTTTTTTCTTACTGCTGAAGACGAGCAGCGCGTGCGCGTGGTGGCCGAAACCATCGCCGCCTTGGGCGAACGCGTGGTGAAGCAATCGCTTGTTGACCCGCGTTTGCTGGCGCAATCCGCGCTGAGCCCGGAAGAGGAGCGGCTGGCGCGGATCAATCCGCGCTACGGCACTTCCAGTACGGCCTCGCGGCTGGATGCTTTTCTGCTGCCGGATTCGCTGCAGTTTGCGGAATACAACGCGGAATCGCCCGCGGGCCTCGGCTACGCAGAAATTCTTGCGGATGTTTTTCTCACGCTTCCGATGATGCAAAGATTTTCTGAGCATTTCACCGTCCGGAAATTTCCATTGATGAAGTTGATGCTCGCTGCGCTGCTGGAGAGTTACCGCGAATGGGGCGGGACCGCCTCGCCGCCGGTGATTGCTATTGTGGATTGGCGCGAAGTTCCAACCTGGAGCGAATTTGAAATTATCCGAGCGCATTTTCAGAAGGAAGGCGTCACTACCGTATTGGCCGATCCGCGCGACCTGGTTTTCGCGGAAGGGCGGCTCACGGCGCATGGCAAGCGGATCGATCTGGTGTATCGCCGCGTTTTGATCAACGATATCGTCGCGCGCAGCGCCGAGTGTGCGGCCTTGGTGAACGCTTACAGTTCCGGGGCGGTTTGCGTGGCCAATGCGTTCACCTGCAAAATTCCCCACAAGAAGGCTTTCTTTGCTGTGCTTACTGACGAACAGAATTCCGCGCTCTTCAGCTCTGCCGAGCGCGAGCTGATCCGCCGCCACATTCCCTGGACGCGGCTGCTCGCCGACAGCGAGACCACGCGCGACGGAGAGTCTTTCGGGTTGCTTGAGTATGTGCGGCGCCGCCGCGAGAATTTCGTGCTGAAGCCCAACGACGAGTACGGCGGCACGGGCGTGCAACTCGGTTGGGAAAATGACGAACGCCAGTGGGATGCGGCGCTTGATCGCGCATTGGCCGACCGCGAGAGCGCCTGGGTCGTGCAGGAACGAATTGCCATTCGCCGCGAAGTTTTCCCTATGCAGACGGAAAATGGCGTGCAGATGCGCGACATGTTGGTGGACTTCGCTCCCTACATCTTTCGCGGCAAAATGGCCGGCTGCCTGACGCGCCTAAGCTCCACCGGCCTCGCCAACGTCACCTCCGGCGGCGGCCAAGTGCCATCCTTCGTGGTCGAGCCGAAGCCGCCTCATCAAACCGGCTCAATCCAATAGCAAAACTTGCCGACACTATTTACAATAACGTGATGGATTTCGGACCCGCACAACCAGACCTTTTGCCCGGCGCGCGCAACGCAATTGAGACTTGCCTTGCAATTCAGCCTGGCGAACGCGTCGCGCTGATCGCCGATCTTCCGAGCAAGTCTGTGGCGGCTAGCCTCGCCGCCGCGCTGAACGAACGCGACGCTGTCTGCGAAGGCTTTCTGCTTGAAGATCTCGCGCCGCGGCCGCTGAAACGCGCGCCGCAGCAAGTGCTGGATGCGCTGGGGCGCGCTGATGCCGGGATTTTGTGTATGCAGCCGATGACTGGCGAACTTGGCGCGCGGAAAGATATTGTGGGAGTCGTCGAGCGGCGGCACATTCGCTACGCGCACATGATTGGCGTGACGCCCGAAATCATGCAGCAGGGCATGCGCGCGGACTACAACATGGTGGATCGCCTGAGCGAAAAACTTCTGCAGCGCATGCATTCCGCGCGTTCGCTTACGGTGCGCACGGAGGCCGGCACTTCGCTGGTCGCTACTTTTGATGCCGCGCTGGATTGGGTGAAGACCAGCGGGCTGATCAGCCGGCGTTACTGGTCGAATCTTCCCGCCGGAGAGGTTTTCACCACGCCCGCGAAAGTGGACGGCACTTTTGTCTGCGACGGAACCGCCGGCGACCATTTCTGCGGAAAGTACGGCGACTTGCAGCGCACGCCGTTGGTGCTGGAAATTCAGGCGGGCCGTTTGCAGAAAGCCACCTGCGAGCGCAAGGATTTGGAAGAGGAATTTTGGAGTTATTGCCACACGGATGAAAATAGCGACCGCGTCGGAGAGCTGGCTTTCGGCACGAACCTTAGCCTATCGGATATGATTGGCGTACTGCTGCAGGATGAAAAACTTCCGGGCGTGCATTTGGCATTTGGCGATCCCTACGGCAGCCAAACCCACGCTGCGTGGAGTTCGCGCACGCATGTGGACGTGCTCGCGCGCCGCTGCGACGTGTGGATTGATGAGGAACAAGTGATCGAAAAAGGCCGCTACATGCTGGCGCGCCTGGGCCTCGCGTAACGCCAGCTCAGAACAATCTCGTAATGTATTCCCACATCTGATGTTTCCAGAACGGCCAGTCGTGCCCGCCCTGCGGCCCCCAATCATCGAGCGAGTGTCGAATCCCCTTATCCGCCAAAATCTTTGAGAGCCGGTACGACGGTCCGCTGTTCTCCCACTGCCCGTTGCCGGTGGCGATATGGATATCGCACTGGGCGAGCTGACCAAAAATCCACGGGTCCGAAAGATTTGCCAGATAATCTACGGGATTGTTGAAATAAGTGTTGTCGTCATACATCCCGCTCATAAATCCTCGGATATCGTAAACGCCGGAAAGCGCGAAGCAGCGGCGGATCACGTCGGGATGCTTGAACAAAGTATTCGCGGCATGGTACGCGCCGAACGAAGCTCCCATCGTGGAAATCGCGATGCCCGGCGATTGGCAATTGTCCCAGACAAAGGGAACCACTTCCTCGCGGATATAGGCGTCGAATTGCGATTGCACGTAACTGCGGTGGAAAGGATGCGCGCTCTTATTGTAAAGTCCCGCCCAGTTTACGGAATTCACGCTGAAAAATTTCACGCGGCCTGCGTCAATCAACGGCGCGAGGCTGCCGATGAGCCCTTGGCCCTCGAGTTCCCACTCGTCGCCAGCGCTCGTCGGAAATCCCAGTAGCGGCGGGCCCCAGTGGCCGTACACGACCACGCCCAATTCCATTCCCAGGCGTTGCGAATACCAGCGGTGATATTCCCTTTTCATGTTGCTCCTGCGCGCAGGCGGGCGCCGAGAACGCGGGCGATTGCCTGGAGCGCGCGATATTATACGGCGTTTGCCTGATCGTGGAATGGAAGAATCCTCCGTGGGGCTGGCAATTTTCAGATGACCGTGGCCTGTCTTAATTCTATAGTGAGCGACCATCATGTCCAATGCTGAGCCGCTCGCGCTGCCTGCGCCGCAATCCGAATTTGGAGCTGCCGTCCCTGGCGCATCGGGCCGGCTAATTTGCCTGGACATCTTTCGCGGGCTCGCGGTGACCGGCATGATTCTGGTGGATAATCCCGGGAGCGATGAAAAGGTTTATTGGTTGATCGCGCATGCCGAATGGAACGGGTGGACCCCGGCCGATTTCATTTTTCCAGCATTTCTTTTTCTCGTGGGCGTGTCGCTGGTTTACTCGTTTGCGAAGCGTCGAGAAAAGGGTGATTCGCGCCGGCGAATCCTGCTGCACGTAGTCATACGCAGCCTGCTCCTGATCGCCATCGGGCTTCTTGTGAACGCTTCGCCGTTCATCGGTGTGGATTTTCACGCCCTGCGCTTCGAAGGCGTGACGCAACGCATCGCGCTGTGTTACTTCGCCGCGGCAATCCTGGAATTGTGGTCCGACCGGCGCGGGCAAGTCATCGCCATCGCTGCCTGCCTGTTCGGATACTGGGCGCTGCTGCGGTATGTTCCGGTGCCGGGCCTCGGCGTTCCCGGCCGCGACATTCCTTTCATGGACCCCAATCAAAATCTCGCGGCGTGGCTGGATCGAAAGCTTTTCATGGGACATCTCTTCGATGGCACGCGCGACCCCGAGGGAATTCTCAGCACCATACCGGCTATCGCTACCACGCTGCTCGGCGTGCTGACGGGCCACTGGCTGCGCTCGCAAAAATCCCCGGCAAAGAAAGCGATTGTGATGCTGCTCGCAGGAGTTTGCGGTTTGTTCGCGGGCGAAGTGTGGAACATTTGGTTTCCCATCAACAAAAATCTCTGGACCAGTTCGTTCGTACTTTTTAGTGGCGGCTTCGCGCTGGTTTTTCTCTCGTTGTTATATTGGGTGCTCGAAATCAAGCGCTGGCGCGGCGTTTGGACCATTCCCATCCTCGTTTTCGGTATGAACGCGATCGCGGGCTTCGTGGCCGATTCGTTGGTGTACGGCCCTGGCTACACGTTCACTGTCAAGCACGCGGACGGAACTACGTTGAGCTGGCACGATGCGGCCCAGGCCAAGCTGGTGTCCTTGGGAGCCAGCCCGCCGAACGCGTCTTTGATCTATTCGTTGGGCGCGGTGCTATTTTGCTGGATTCTGCTGTGGTTGCTGTGGCGCAAGCGCATTTTTCTGAAGGTCTGAATCTTCGGCAAACCGCTGGTAATATACTTGCGCGCGCGGATTGTACGCACATCGCTGCGAATCGGCGCGAGCTGAAAACTCTTTACGCCAAATAACTGGAGGATGAGCATTTGCCCTTTGCCCCAGAACTTACCGCCGAACTCGCCGCCGCTGGCCCGGGGCAATTGCAGAAACACGAAAACTTTCCTTCGCGCTTTCTGCGCAAGAAGCGCGACGTAATCGTTTATTTGCCCGGGATTTATCAAAAGCGCCCGGACCTGCGATTTCCGGTGTTGTATCTGGAAGACGGCCAAAATCTTTTCGATCCCGCTACATCTTTTATTCCTGGAATGTACTGGCGCGTCGGTGAAACTGCTGACGCGTTGATCGCGCAAGGCGCGATTCAGCCTCTGATCATTGTGGGCATCTACAACACGGGTAAACAGCGCATCAACGAATACACGCCGACACGCGATCAAAAGATGGGCGGCGGCAAGGCTGATAAATACGGCCGCCTGCTGGTGGAAGAGTTAAAACCGTTCATCGAATCGAAATATCGCGCGCTCGGCGGCGCCATGAACACCGGCTTGGGAGGGTCGTCGCTCGGCGGCCTGCTGACAATCTATCTCGGCCTGAAGTATTCGCAGGTGTTCGGTAAGCTCGCGGTGCTGTCTCCGTCGGTGTGGTGGAATCGCCGCGCGATTCTCGATTTTGCAGCGACCGCGCTACTTGGCGCGCGACCGCGCGTGTGGCTCGACGTGGGCACGAAGGAAGATACCCACACCGTCGCGAACGTTACCGCGTTGCGCGATACGTTGTCGAAGCGCGGCTGGCAGGAAGGGCGCGACATGCATTTCGAAGTCATCGACGGCGCGCAGCACAACGAAGCCGCCTGGGCCGAACGCGTGGGCCCTTTTCTGCAATTCTTATTTCCCGCCGGGGAGTCCGCAGTATAATCCGCGCTCACGACGAAGTTGGGCCCGGCCTTCGCGTGACAAATGTTCGGAGGGCACAGGTGTCTGAAACGCGCCCGTTGACGATTCTCTGCATCACCTCCTACGAAAAAGGCCAGGAATTTCTGCGCGTCTGCAAGGACCAGGGCTGCCGCGTGCTGCTGCTGACGGTGGAAAAATTCCGAGATGGCGACTGGCCGCGCGAATCCATTGACGAAATGTTTTATATGCCTCCGGACCTGCCGACCTGGGCAATCATAAATACGGTTAGTTACATGGCGCGCTGGCAGCCGATTGACCGCATCGTCGCGCTGGATGAATTCGACATGGAAAACGCCGCGGCGCTGCGGGAACACCTGCGCATCCCCGGCATGGGCCTCACCACCGTGCGGCATTTCCGCGACAAGCTGGCGATGCGCGGGCGCGCGAAAGAAGCAGACATCAACGTCCCGGAATTTATTCATGTGCTGAACCACGCCAGCTTGCAGGATTTCATGTCGCGCGTAGATCCGCCGTGGCTGCTGAAGCCGCGCTCGCAGGCTTCCGGCATCGGCATGAAAAAAATTCACGCCGCCAGCGAGCTGTGGCCGCTCCTGGAACAATTGGGCGACGAGCAATCACATTACTTGCTGGAGCAGTTCGTTCCCGGCGACGTGTTCCACGTGGACAGCGTCGTTTCCGAAAGCAAGGTGGTGTTCGCCGAAGTGCACGCCTACGGTGCGCCGCCGCTGGATACGTCCCACCAGGGAGGCGTGTTCACCACGCGCACGCTTTTGCGCACGTCTCCGGAAGCGAAAACGCTGCGTAAAATGAATCGCGATTTGATTCAGGCGCTGCGGATGGTGCGCGGCGTCACCCACGCGGAATTCCTGCGCGCGCATGCCGATGGCAAATTCTATTTCATCGAAATTGCTTCGCGGGTGGGCGGCGCTTTCATTTCAGACGTTGTGGACGCCGCCACCGGAATTAATTTGTGGCGCGAATGGGCGCGCATCGAGACCAATTCAGGCAATGCGCCCTACACGCTGCCGAAGCGCCGCCGCGATTATGCCGGCGTGGTGCTCTCGCTGGCGCGTCAGGAAATGCCGGACACTTCGGCGTACAACGATCCGGAAATCGCGCAGCGCATCGCGAAAAAACATCACGCCGGATTCATCTTGCGTGCGCCGAAGCCCGAGCGCGTCGAGGGATTGCTCGATTCCTACGCTCTGCGCTTCCGCGACGATTTTATGGCGATTGCTCCGGTGCCCGATAAGCCCTCTTCGTAGTCGAGCGAAACGCACCCCGCGCCGTTATTTGACGAATGGGGCAAATCGCGTAAGATATTCCCTGCCAGTAAATTGGGCCTGTAGCTCAGGTGGCTAGAGCGCACCCCTGATAAGGGTGAGGTCGGTAGTTCAAGTCTACCCAGGCCCACCAATTTTTTCCGCTTTCTTCCAGCACTTCTCCGTTGTTCATCACCGCGGCAATCTTGGTGCTGCGCGCCGCAGCGTTTCTTGCGATTCGTTCCGGCGCGTGCGCCAGCTTCCGATTCCTGAACTCCACACGCCGCACCTCGCCGCGCGCCACCCGCAAATTTTGATAAGATGGCCTCACGCGCCCGTAGCTCAGCTGGATAGAGCATCTGGCTTCGAACCAGAGGGTCGGGAGTTCGAATCTCTCCGGGCGCGCCAGTTCTTTCTTCAATTCATTTCCAATAACTTCCGTCGATACGTGTCATCACGCGAGTTCGGATCGGTCATACAAGAAAACCTGTATTGTGGACACCAACCGTCAGTGTAATCCTCGATGGTGAATTGCGGCGCTGATGATGACCGCATGAGATGGTGAGGAGAATATATGATCAGGCTGAAATATTTTGGGTTCGTTATTATTGCTGGGTTTTGCTTCGCAACGATCGCTCCCAAAGCGGGGGCGCAAGTCAGCGTCGGCGTCAGCGTGGGACCTGCCCCCGACTGCCCCTACGGTTACTATGAAGCTGCTCCGTATGGTTGCGCTCCCTACGGCTACTATGGGCCGGAATGGTTTTCGGGCGGTGTTTTTATTGGCGCTGGCCCGTGGTTTCATGGCGCTGATAACTTCCACGGCCACGTAAACAACCACTATGGTCTCGAGCACGGATATAAAGGCCCCGCGCCACACCCAGGAGATAAGGCCACGAGGCCCGTCGATAGGATCGCCGGCTTCAAAGGAAATGAAGTGCGTGATGGGCGCGGCCACGTGGGTGGCGGGGAGAAGCACTAAAAACGCTACATGCTCGGATTGCCGGACGGGGGAGTCGCTTATCAGAAACCCTGTTCGGCAGCCGTCGCTGTAACTGTGAGCGCAAGTGGGACTTACGCGCCTAACTCTTGATCACTCGGATCACGGGAAAAGCGCCCTCGGGCGCTTTACTCTTTTCACCCACTCGCAGAATTCTTTTTCGCCGTAATTTTTCTGGGGAGCCAGTTCGAAGCAGCACCTCTTGCTGCTTTCTGTTGCTGAAATTCCGCCATGCTAGAATGCGCTCTGTCATTCGGGAATTTGTCCTATTTTGGAGCGCGCGTCACAGGCGACTGAACCAGGGTGCGCTTCACGGCGGCGGAGAAGTTTATGCGTAAGAACATTTTCTCGGCAATCGTGGTGCTGTGCGTTTTCGTGCTGTCGTATTTCGCCTCGGGGCGATCATCGGCTGCAACGACGACGCTCATTAGTAAGCTGGAGACGATCGATATCGATTCAAAAACGCGAACGGTGGTTTACGCCACGCCGGAGCATTTCGAGGCGCCGAATTGGACGCGCGATGGCGCATTTTTCCTGTTCAACCAAGATGGACGAATCTACCGCTTGCCCGTTGCCGGCGGAAAGCCAGAAGTGATTGACACCGGATTCGCTATCCGCTGCAACAACGATCACGGTATTTCGCCCGACTCAAAGTTCATTGCGATCAGCGATCAATCGCAGGGCGACCATAATTCAGTCATTTACACGGTTCCGTTTGGCGGCGGAACGCCCCAGCGCATCACGCAGAACTCCCCGTCCTACTGGCACGGATGGTCACCGGATGGAAGTACGTTGGCATTTGTCGGCGAGCGAAACGGGAACTTCGATATTTACTCGATTCCCGCTGCGGGCGGCACGGAAACGCGGCTGACGACGGCCCAGGGCCTGGATGACGGACCTGAATATTCGCCCGACGGAAAATATATTTACTTCAATTCCGTGCGCACCGGCATCATGCAGATTTGGCGCATGCGTCCCGATGGCAGCGAGCAGGCGCAGATCACCCACGATGATTTCAACGATTGGTTTCCGCATATCTCTCCGGACGGAAGATGGATGGTCATTCTTTCCTACGACAAAAGCGTGACCGGTCATCCGCCGAATAAGGACGTTACGCTGCGGCTGATGTCCCGCCGAGATGGGAAGATTAGTGTTCTGGCGAAATTGTTCGGCGGCCAGGGGACGATTAATGTGCCGTCGTGGTCGCCGGACAGCAAACGGCTGGCATTTGTGAGCTATGAATTGGCGGATCCCGCCTCGACAAAATAACTATCGCTGCGATTCTCGTTTTCGTTCGATTCCCAAGATATTCGCCTGTTCTCCCGTTGCCCGTTCTCGTGCAGCCGACGCGACAGACCGCACCTGTGGAAAAAAATCTCGACATCGCGTTTACCGCGGCTGACAATGCATTCGGTCGAGCGCGGACGATGCGTGCAAGAAAGGACAACGAATGAAGCCTCTAACACGCAGGACATTCATGCAGATCAGCGCAGGCTCCGTGGCTGCCGGAGCGAGTTCCAAGATAAATCTGCTGGAGCCGGCAGCGCTATGGGGCGCAGGCCGCGCGGTGGCGCCGAGCGATCGCGTCCGATTCGCATCCATCGGCACGGGCACGCGCGGATGCGAGTTGCTCGATGCATCGCTCGCGGTGCCCGGTGTGGAATGCGTCGCGGTGTGTGACCTTTACGACAGCCGGCACCAGGCGGCGCAGGAAGCCGTGCAGAAGCAGGTGCCGGCAACGCGCAATTACAAAGAGATTCTCGACCGCAAGGACGTGGATGCGGTGATTGTGGCGGTGCCCGACCATCAGCATCGCCGAGTGGTGGTGGATGCTTGCGCGGCTGGGAAAGACGTCTACTGTGAAAAGCCGATGTCCCACAACGTGGAAGACGGCTTCGCGATGGTGGATGCGGTGCGAAAAGGAAATCGCGTCATGCAAGTCGGCAGCCAGCGCGTCAGCTCCATCGTGTACGAAAAGGCGCGCGAACTGTATTCATCGGGCGCGCTCGGCGAAGTGTTCCTAATCGAGGGATCGTCAAACCGGAATTCGCCCAGCGGCGCCTGGGTGTATCCGATTCCGCCGGACGCGAGCGAGCAGACCATTGACTGGAATGCTTTCCTGGTAGGAGCGCCGCAGCGGCCGTTTGACGCGGCGCGTTTTTTCCGTTGGCGCTGTTTCGCGGATTACGGCGAGGGCCTGGCCGGGGATTTGTTCGTGCATTTGCTTTCAGGGATTCACTTCATCGCGGGAATCAACGAAGTTCCGCAACGCGCGCAAACAACCGGAGGATTATTTCGTTGGAAAGACGGGCGCGACTTTCCGGACGTGATTGAGACGGTTTATGACTATCCGAACTTCCGCGTCTCGCTATACTGCAATCTGAACAATGCCAATCAAGGCGGCGAACCGATCAAATTCCAGGGCACGAAAGGAACGATTGAAATTCTGAATCAGACACTGACATTTACGCCGCAGGATATTACTCCCAAGCCCGAGACATATTCGACCAAGGGTTGGCCGGCGCGGCTTCGTAATGCGTATCTCGCCAAGTGGGCGGTGGAAAATCCGCAGCCCGCGCCGCTCGATTATCAGACGACGGTGCAGTCCGAGATTTTTACGGCGCCGGCAGGGTACAGCGACGTTTCGGCGCACCAGGCGAATTTTTTCAACTCGGTGCGGACGCGCAAGACACCCGTTGAGAATGAAGTGTTTGGAAATCACACCGCGATTGGCTGCCATCTGGCAAACTACGCGTACTTCAACAAAACGATTGCCACCTGGAATGCGGACGCGAAGGCGATTCATGGCTAAGCGCCGTTCGGCCGATTAATCAGATGAGCGTCGTTTCGTAACAGGGGCGGTGACCATGCGAGGAATCTCCAGAAGAAATTTTATGAAGACAGCGTCGGCGTCGCTGGCTTTCGCCGCCGCATGTGCCGATGCACCCTGGCTGATGGCGAATCCGTTGGGCCTGCCGCTCGGATTGCAACTCTACTCCGTGAGGGATTTGTTGCCACAGGATTATGACGGAACGCTCCGCCAGCTGAGCGCCCTGGGTTACCGAGAGGTTGAGGCTGCGGGATTTTACGGCCGCAGCGCAAGCGACGTGAAGCAGGCGATGGAGCAAGCAGGGCTGCACTGTGTGAGCGCCCACTATTCGTATGCGGACCTGGCGCCGCATCTCGACGACGTCATCCAGTTCGGAAAAGCGCTCGGCCTTGAGTACATCATCTGCGCTTCGCCCGGATTTCCGCATGGCTCGCCCGCGAAATCCGAGGATAAGAAGGTGGCCAGGGAAGCTATGACGCTCGCGGACTGGCGGTGGAACGCGGAGCAATTCAATCACCTGGGCGAGCGCGTGAATGCGGCCGGAATCAAATTTGGATACCACAACCATACTGCTGAGTTCCGCGCGGTGAACGGCGTGATGATCTACGACGAGCTCCTACGCCTGACAGATCCCGAAAAGGTAACGATGGAGATGGACTGCGGGTGGGTGATCGTCGGCGGGAAAAATCCAGTGGATTATTTGAAGCGCTATCCCACGCGCTTTTCCCTGCTGCATGTGAAGGACTTCAAGTTGAGCGGCGAGCCGGGTTCGGATACAAATCCGCCACCGTCGGCCGAGTTGGGCCAGGGAAGCATTGATTACCGTCCAATTTTCCTGGCGGCAAAAAAGGCCAATATCAAGCATGCATTTGTCGAGCAAGAGCAGTACGACATGCCGCCGATGGACGCGCTGAAGATTGACGCCGAGTACATGAAAGCTTTGACGGTCTAACGCGCAAGGACTTCCCGAACTAATTTCTCGCTGAGTGCAGCGCTGCCTTAGCGCAGTACATGCTGGATGGCCAAATCCAGAACCACCATCAGCACGGCAGAAGCGGGGATTACGAGCAGAGCTCTTTTGAGCCGGCGTGGATCGCCGCCCGCGATGAAACCGACAATGCGCGAACTGACGGCGAGGCCAATCCAGCCACAGGTAATCACAAAGCCGATGGCGGTTCCCGCCATGCGCGGGAAATTATCACCAACGATGGCGAGCGTAGTGGGGAAAACTGGCGCCATGGAAAGCCCTGCGAGAAAGACCAGAATGGCAGCGGTCAGCGGATTGCTCAGTCGCAGCATCAGAAAAGTCGAGATCGCCATCACGATGGATGCGAAGCGCAAGACGGTGATCGCGGGAACGCGAATCAGGATGGGAGAAACGCCCACACGGCCAATCAGCAGGCCGAGCGCGAATCCCAGCGAAAGAATGTTGAGCGCGCGCGATTCAGGAATGCCCTGCGCAATCAGATGACGGGGCAGCCAGTTCCAAATTCCCACCTCACAGCTGACATAAAGAAAAAGGAATAATCCGAGCAGGAAAAGCAGGGGACGACCGAGAACGGGCGCCGCATCCGCCAGCACGAATCCACCGCCTCGAGTGGGCTCCGGCATTTTGGTGGACGCTTCGATTGCGAGCGAGACGACGGTGAGGGCGGCGATGGTGTAGCAAAGGCGGACCCAGTTTCGTCCGAAAAGGTTCGCCGCGATGAACGGGGTAGCCAGTCCGCCGAGCCCGAAAAACAAATTCACCATATTGAGCGCCGTGGCTCGATGTGCTTCGCCCACATCACTGACCAGCGCATTCGCGCCGGTGACGACGATTCCTCCGCCCACGCCGAGCAGGAACAGCAAAAGTAGAATGCTGCGAAAACCGGACGAGCGCGGAAGCGCAAAGAGCGCAGCCGCAATTAGCGCGAGCCCGATCATCACTCCCAGCTTCTTTCCTTCGTTATCGAGCAGTGGGCCCACGCCGAGCGACGCGATGATCAGCCCGAGTGCCTGCGCGAAGGCGATGGTGCCGTTCTGGCGGGGCGAGAGGCGGAAACGATCCGACAAGTCGGGCAAAATCGTGCCCAACATGGCGGAGAGCATCCCGTAAACGAAGATCGCAACAATGGTCGAGAAAATCAGCATGCGGCGGAGTTCATTTTATTTTTGGGATTGTTTTCATCCACCATGCGTCCGACGGGCGCTCGCGGATTACGATCTCATTAAGGAAATTTGCAGCTTTGGTGAGCCCCTCTTCAGCGGAGAGCAGACTGTCTTCGTGTTCGATGGAGAGCACGGAATCGTAGCCGAACATCCGTAGCGTGGAAATGAATTCACTCCACCATTCGGCGCCGTGACCGTAGCCGCAGGTGCGAAAAATCCAACTGCGCGCGCGCTCGTCGCTGTAGGGCTTGGTGTCCAGCACCCCGGCGCGCTGCAGATTACTTGGGTACAGCTGCGTGTCTTTAGCGTGGACGTGAAAGATTGCCCCTTCCAACACGCGCACGGCGACAACGGGATCGATGCTCTGCCAGAACAAGTGGCTGGGGTCGAAGTTGCAACCCACGGCGGGCCCGGCGAGCGCGCGCAGCTTTAGCATCGTCTCCGGACTGTAAACCACAAACCCAGGATGCATTTCGATGGCGAGCTTCACGCCGTGATCCTGGGCAAATTTTGCGTGCTCGATCCAGTAGGGAGCGACTACTTCGTTCCACTGCCAGTCGAGAACCTGCAGATACTCCGGAGGCCAAGGACACGTCACCCAGTTGGGCGCGGTGGCGTCCGGCGAATCGCCGGGACATCCGGAAAAATCAATGACCACCGGTATCCCGAGTTTTTCCGCAAGCAGAATCGTCTTGCGGCTCACTGCGCGGTCTTGCTCTGCCCGCGCCTTATCAGGATGCAAGGCGTTCCCATGACAACTCAGGGCGCTGATCTGCGCCCCATGGTCGGCAAGCTCTTTCTGAAACGCCGCGAGGCCGCGGCGGTCGTCAAGCATCGCCAGTTTGCAGTGCGCATCACCCGGATAATTTCCGGTGCCGAGTTCGACGGTATTGATGCGCAGTGCGGCGAGTTTCTTCAGGACGTCAGGCAGCGAAAGCTGTGAGAGTAGCGGGGTGAAGACTCCAACACGCATGGTGACGAGTATCTCCTAACGACGCCCAGCGGCTCACACTTCTGCAGTCGTGCGATTGCCAGCGCATTCGAGCGCAGCTACCAGATCTTGCAGAGCTGCTCTCGGACCATCGCGTCTCCCTTTTTGCAGCCAAAGGCCTTGGCAAACGCTTCCATGTTCGAGAGCGGACCATTCCCGCGAAAGCGCGCAAGCGGATGCGGATCGGTATTGGTTTGCAGACGTGCCGACTCCGCCCTCTGATTCTCCCCCCACACCTGGGCCCATCCGAGGAAGAAGCGCTGCTCTGGCGTAAAGCCGTCGATGTCCTTCGGGCGTTTGCCCTCGATGGATTTCTCGTATGCAGCGTAAGCGATGGTGATGCCTCCCAGGTCGCCAATGCTCTCGCCGAGCACGAGCTTGCCGTTTTCGTGCAGGCCGGGTTCCACTTCGTAGCCGTTGAATTGGTTCACCACGCAGTCGGCGCGATGGGTGAAGTTCTTGCGATCGTCCGGCGTCCACCACTCGTGCAGGTTGCCTTTACCATCAAATTTGGAACCTTGATCGTCAAAGCCGTGGCTGATTTCATGCCCGATGACCGCGCCGATGCCGCCATAATTCACGGCGTCGTCGGCGTTGGGATTGTAGAAAGGAGGCTGCAGTATGCCGGCGGGGAAAACAATCTCGTTCATCGTGGAATTGTAGTAGGCATTCACCGTGGGAGGCGTCATTACCCACTCGGTTCGGTCCACCGGCTTGCCGATTTTGGCGAGCTGGCGGGCATATTCGAATTCGAAACTGCGCCGCACGTTGGCCGAATAAGAACCGCGGTCGATGGAAAGTTTTGAATAATCACGCCACTTGTCGGTGTAGCCGATTTTCACGTTAAAGGCTTCGAGCTTGGCGAGCGCTTCCTTCTTGGTTTCCGGCCCCATCCAGGAAAGCGTCGGGATGTCGTCGCGAAGCGCGGCGATCAGGTTGTTGACCATTTCTTTGGCGCGCGCTTTCGCGGCAGGCGGAAAATATTTATCCACGTAAACTTGTCCGAGAGCTTCGCCGAGGTTCTGGTCAGTGGACTGCACGCAACGCTTCCAGCGGGGCTGAATCTCCTTGGTTCCGGACAGCTTTCTATCGTAGAAATCGAAATTCTCCTGGACAAATCGCTCGGGGAGGGCCGGCGCGCTGTCGTGGATCACATGCCAGCGCAGATAAATCTTCCAGTCAGGCAGTGAAACGCTCGCGAGTTCCTGGTTCATCTCCTTGAAGAATTCGGGTTGGCGCACGTTGACTTGTTCCACCGGAGGAGCGCCGACGGCGTGCAGGTAGTTTTCCCAGGACCAGTCGGGGGTGATGGTTTTCATTTCCGCGAGCGGCATCAGGTTGTAATTTTTTTCGGGGTCGCGTAGTTCCACGCGTGTGCGAGACGCCTTAGCCAGCGCTGTCTCGATAGTTACTACGGTCTTGGCTTCGGTAGCCGCTTGATCCGGCGCATCGCCTGCAAGTTCGAGCATTTTTGCGACGTGTTGCTCATAGTCCGCTCGCAATTGCTTGGATTTATCATCGTCGCGGAAATAGTAATCGCGGTCGGGCATACCGAGGCCGCCCTGGCTGGCTGTCGCAATGACGCGTGCGCTGTCCTTGATGTCTTGCGCGGAGTAAAAGCGAAAGAGCACGCTGGCTCCTTCCCTTTGAAGCAGAACGATGGCCGCATCCAGCGATTTTCGGTCATTTATTGCGTCAATCGCCGCGAGCTCTCCGGCAATTGGTTTCAGGCCGGCAGCCTCGATCGCGCTGGTGTCCATGCAGCTGGCATAGAAGTCCCCGATCTTCTGTTCATTCGAGCCGGGCGCAGCGTTTGATTTGGTTGCTGCGTCGAGGACCGTGCGCATCGCGGTGAGATTATTGTCGTGCAGCTGCGTAAAGGTGCCCCAGGCGGCATATTCCGCCGGGATGGGATTGTCTTTGATCCATCCACCCATTGCGAATTGATAGAAATTGTCGCAGGGCTTGCAAGTCTTATCGAGGTTGGCTGTCGAGAAACCCCAGGAAGAATCCGCGGCGTTTCTGGCTTTCAGGTGGCCGGAAAAGATCAACAGCGCTGCCAGACAAGACAATACCGCGATGGCAAGTCCCAACGGGAAGCGGTTCGTTCGCATAGTGAATTTCCTCTTTGTCCTGGAACTCGCCCGCAACTGCAGCGCGACCGGGCCGAGTCTCCTAATCAGGGAACCGGAGAGACTCTACAGCGCAGCCGCCGCGCGTGGCAAGAGTTGCCTGCCACGGTAGAGCTGTCCTTAAGGTCAATTGTATTGCGCAGACGCTGCGCTACCCTATTTGTAGCGGGCCGAGGCGTCCTGCTAGCGTCCTCATGAGACTCAAACTCATCAGCGGAACGATCGTCGCAGCACTCTTCGCGCTGGCTTGCATTTTCTCGCTTCCGGTGATTCACGGAGCGACCGAAAATCCCGCGGACGACGCGCTGCTGTCAGATGCCGTTTGCTCGATCGTCTATCCCGTGGACCAAACTTCTTCCGACCGGGCTTCTTCCGACCGGGGCTACCACTACCTTTTCTACGGAAACGGTTTCTTCATCAACGAGCAGGGATATCTCATCACGGCCGCGCACGTCCTCAGCCAACTTCGCGGAGGCCAGGCATATGTTCTGCTGCACGATCCGTCGGGACGGTCGCGCTTTGTACGAGCCGAGTTGGTGATCGTGGATCGATCTCACGATGTGGCAATCCTGCGAGCCACGCCGAATCCATTCGAAGGTCCACACACGGTGAAATATCTGCCGCTGACATCCGACTGGGTCGTAGAAAGCGAAAGTATCGTTGTTCCGTCCACGCGTCCCGCCAAGCCGCTGGACGCCTACACTCTGGATGGATCGCTGAATGATCGCGCCGCAGGAGAGGTGTTCGATTTCAGATTTTCTCAATTGGAGAAGGGGCGAAGTGACACGGAATTGTTTCTCTTCAACCATCAAGTGCGGCTGGGCCAAAGCGGCGCGCCGGTGGTCTCCGCCGGGTCGCGCGAAGTCGTCGGCCTGATCGAGGGACAATGGTTGCAACCGACCTCCGCCTCGTTGCTGGCGGCTGCGGACCGAGGCACGCCGGGCGTCGGAGCGGCCGTGCCGATGCATTACGCAATCGCGCTTCTGAAGCAGAAAGAAATATCGTGGCACACAACTTCCGGAGACGCGAATTCCGAGAGCGATCCGTCGCAGCCAGCCGAAAGTTTTTCGCCACCCACTCCGCTTTCGCTGGTAGCCTGCGCTTTCCCGTCGCAAGCAATTTTTGGGGGCGAGGTGGTTCTCGATTCCCTGATCGACAGTCACGGAAGGCTCATGCAAATACGCGTGGTGCGCGGGACGTCTCCTTTCCTGGAAAAAGCCCTCGACGCTGTGCAAACTTGGAGTTTTCATCCTGCTCGACTTGGCGATCATCCCGTTGCGGCCCGAGTGGGTATAACTTTTCAATTTTTGCAATTGGACGAGCGTGGGCGGGCGCCAGCGGTCCACAATTTCGATGAACCCTCGGTAGTTTGGCCCGAGCGAGCCGCGTTGCCGGTTGTTACAGCTGACCCGTTGTTTCCATCTACGATGGACCGGGATGGCGGGGTGATTCTCTACGACGTTGTTGCGGCCGACGGTCAGCTCAGTTCCGCGAAAGTGTTGAGTCAGTCAGAAGCGCTTACGCCTGAAACCCTCGCGGCACTGCGGCAGTGGCGCTTCGTCCCAGGAAAGCGCGCGGGGATCGATGCCGATTCAGCAGGCATCGTGGTGATGGCTTTCCGACATGGCGGAAGAAAGAGCGGCGCAGAGCAGACGAAGTAGCCGCCGTTGAGTCTCGCAGATCGCGCCTCAAGCCTTCGCGGTTGAGATGACCACGCCACCTGCGACGATCAGCGCTCCCCCTACCAAAACCGCGAGCGAGGGCGTGCGGTTGAAGATCAACCAGGAGATGAGCTGCGCGATGAGAAAAAAGAAAACAATATAGACGCCGATCAGCTTTCCAAAATCCCACGGAGCTGCATTGACGGTCCATCCATACGCAAATAACACGATAGCCCCGAGTGCAAACATCGCTGCCCGTTGCCACAGCACATTCGCCTGCAGCCCGACCCTCACTATTGCATCGCCGCTAGCTTCAAGAGCCGCGGCAACGAGCAGTACGAGCAGAGCGGTGGTGCGTGTCATTTTTCGGCCTCCTTGGCCGCAGATGATCATCGCTCAGAGTACACGATTGCGGCGGTCTTCAGAGTTCGACAGGAAAAAGGGTTCGTGAGATCCGGGAACCGGGTCGCATAACTCACGCCGGCAGCGTCATCTGCGCGACCTGACCCTGCGTACCATTGACCGTAGTACGACCGGTCGCTAGTTTCGTCTCCGAAAACAATTCCTCGTACGGTCGGATTCTCTAGGAAGGATTCATGCGCCGAACTTTGTTTCGCTTCGCCTGTTATTCGGTCGCGACAATGATGCTAGCTCTTGCGGCAACGCAACCCAGCGTCGCCCAAACGACGCCCGTCCTGACGGTGGACGCTGCAGGCAATCCTCATCCGATCAATCCCGACGTTTACGGCATCGCAAATTATAGTTTGGACGCGGGCTTCGCGAAAGAAATCCAGGTTCCCAATATCCGCTGGGGCGGAGATGGAACAACCCGTTACAACTGGCAAGTGGATTCCAGCAACTCCGGATTCGACTGGTACTTCATGGGCGGCAATGGCGAAGCGACGGCGACGCCGAGCGCCTCTGCCGATTTGATGATCAACACTTATAAAACAGCTTCCAATGCACACACCCTGTTGACGATCCCCATCATCCCTTACGTGAACAAATCAGCCGCATGGTCCTGCAGTTTCCCCGTTTCGCTGTACGGCGCGCAGCAATCCACGAACCCCTACGTGCATCCGAATGGCGACAACTGCGGCAACAGCCTCACGACCGCTGGAGTGCAGCTGATTGACAACAATATTTACGCCAATCACATCGACAATACCGTTGCTCTGCAGCAGGGCTGGCTGCAGCACCTCATATCGACTTTTGGCACAGCCGCGAACGGTGGCGTTCCCTATTATCAGCTCGACAATGAGCCGGGCGGCTGGAGCAATACGCATCGTGACGTGGAGCCGAACCAACCCGATTACAACACGATCATCAGCCTGGGCCAGCAGTATGCCGCGATGATCAAGCAAACCGATCCGAGCGCGAAAGTTTTTGGACCCGTGGATTTCACACTCGGCGGGTGGATCGGAACTCCCAGCCAACAGAACAATTTATATGCCGGCGAATATTATTTGCAGCAGATGGCAGCCTACGATCAAGCCAACCATCAACGCATCCTGGATTACTTCGACGAACATTATTACGGCGGCGGCTCCACGGACGCGGCCGAGCTGGCCTCGACGCGCGCATTGTGGGATCCCACGTTCAATTCAGGCAGCTGGGTGGAGCAATATTATTTCGATGGGCCGATGATGCTGCTCCCACGTTTCCAGAATTGGATTCAAACTTATTATCCCGGAACGAAGCTTTCCATTTCGGAATACAGCTTCAGCAGCGGCACAAATCCGCTGGTGGACGCGCTCACCGAGGCCGACGTGCTGGGAATTTACGGCCGGCAAAGCCTGGATTTTGCGAATTTGTGGACGGTGCCAAAACCAACCGACCCGGTCGCATACAGTTTTCGGCTGTACCGCAACTACGATGGCGCGGGCAGCCAATTCGGCAATACCTCGGTGAATTCGACCAGTACGGACCAGGGTCAGCTGTCGGTGTACGGCGCGCTTCGTTCCAGTGACGGCGCGCTGACCGTCGTTGCGATCAACAAGACCACAAGCGCGATTCAGACCAGCCTGACGCTCGCAAATTTCACTTCGAACGCGACGGCGGCTGTATACACCTATAGCAACGCGAACTTGGCGCAAATTGTCGCTGGCGCGCCGGTGGCGGTGGTTTCGGGTGCGCTAAATTACAATTTCCCGGCGTACTCCGCGACGGTTTTTGTTTTCACGCCGGAGGCGTCTGCTCCGGTTGCCACGGCTACATCTTTGTCCGCGTCAGCAACGCATGCGACCTCGGGGCAAGCAGTTACGTTCACTACGACGGTCGCACCAAAATCGGGAACCGGCGTTCCCGCCGGCAGTGTGTCGTTTAGCGACGGCAGCACGCAAATCGGCACCGCATCGTTGAATTCGTCCGGGTCGGCGGTGTTTGATACATCGAGCCTGGCGATCGGCTCACATTCGATTTCAGCAGCATATTCTGGCGGCACGAATTTCGCCTCGTCCACATCAGCGGCAGTATCGGTCACAATTTCAGCGCCGGCGAAAATCGCAACCACTACCTCTGTTTCAGCTTCGGCCACGCAGCTAACGCCAGGGCAAAACGTGACATTCACCGCGGGCGTCGCGCCGCAGACTGGCACAGGCGTTCCTACCGGTTCGGTCACATTCCTTGACGGGCAAATGCAATTGGGAGCCGTCACGCTCAACGGCGGCGCGGCTTCATTCAGCACTGCGAGCCTTGCCGCGGGAACTCACACAATCACGGCAGCGTATTCCGGTGATTCGAATTACGCGGCTTCCACCTCCGCCGCGTCGACGGTGACAGTGACCGCAGCTGCGGCAGCCGACTATTCGCTGACGATGAGCGGCTCGTCACTCAGCGTTGCCCAGGGATCGTCCGGCAGCTTGACATTGACGGTGACGCCGAAGAATGGATTTAAGCAAGCCGTCAGCTTTTCTTGCTCGGGTTTGCCCGCAGGCGCAGGCTGCACTTTCAATCCTCAGACAGTTGATCCGGTTGCTGGTGCAGTGTCCACGACGTTAACCGTGCAACTGCCCGCGGCTGCTGGAACTACGGACCCGCCGAGCACGCTCTCTCCGGGGTTCCGGACATCAGGCCTATATATTCTCTTCCTGGCAATTCTGGGAATTGTGGGAGTAGCGGGAATCAAGCGGTCCGCTACGCAAGACATGAAACTCGCGCGGGCGTTTCTGACATCTGCCGTGTTCGCTGCGCTGCTGGCAACAGCAAATTGCGCGGGATACAGCGGCCAAAAGACGGTCCAGCCGGCGTCAACCTACGTCGTGACGATCACCGCGTCAGGTACGAACGCGCCAACTCACACCCAGCAGTTCACACTAACCGTCACGCCCTGAGAATTTGAAGTGCTCTGCCGCGGCACGCCAGCGATTTAAATTCGCCGCCACGGATGGTGTTCGAGCCTGCGGCTTTTGTGCGGGGAAGCTAATTCAGCGAACCAGGCGCGACGCATCTCGGCGAGCGCGGCGTAAGCGCTGCGCAATCTTTCTCTGGTGTTCGCAGCGATTTCTGCGACGGACATCGTGCGTACCCAATCACGCAGTTCCGCGATGTTAAACGCCATGTACCCGGCTGCCGCGGCCAAAATCAGCAACGAGACGGCGCCTGCAAGCGCCATTCCTGCGATCGCTTCCGACACCGGAGCCCGTCCTTCGTCTCCGGTGACGACCATCACGCCGACCACGAACAAGGCGCACGAGGTTAGCGCGAGGATCATCGCTCCCGAAAACGTCAACACCGCCGCGACGGTCACACCCGTGGGACGATTCATCTGCTGTCCCTCACAATTTACCCATCACTGCCAGAATTATCAGAATCAATAACAGCAGTCCCAGCCCGCCGCTGGGGTAATAGCCCCAGCCCGCGCTATACGGCCACGTGGGCAGCGCTCCCAAGAGCAGGATCACCAGGATTATCAATAGGATCGTTCGCATGCGGTTCCTCGCTTGGGCATCAAGGCCCGGTCAATAGGAGCTCCAACCCTTAACGTGACGCCGCGCAACTTGTACGGTCGCAAACTCACGTAGCGGGCGCAGTATTCCGTATTCCAGAAAATGACACCATCAGGGGAACACCCTACGTGGGCAAAGGCGTTGCGGTAGCGCGATTCACCGGGGCCTGGACCGCTCGCCGCTCAGTCGGCCGCGCCGGAGGCTCCAGCTGGATTCAGGAAATCCGCAAACCTGAACCGCCAGCCGCGAAACAAGTCAGCGTTCCAGAATGTCCTTATAGAAGTTCAGCGCCACCTTCTTGGGCTGGCGGTCCAGGATAAAATCCACAGTCCGTGTGGAATTTCCGACAATTTCCACCGTGGCCAGGCGCACCATGCCGTTTCCAAAATCCGCGAAGACCGGAACGAACATCGCGAAATGCTCATCCACTTCACTCTGGGTGATTTCCGCGTGGATTTTGATTTGGCCGCCCTCGCCCGGCTTCGATTCATATTTGAAGCTGTAGCGCGGCACCTGCGTGCCATATACCCATTCGTTGAAGAACCAATCCAGCCGGCCGTTCCGCTGGATGTCCATCTGCTTGGTCATATGCTTTTCGGCGATGGCCTTGAACGATTCGGTGGAAGCCGGCGCGTCGTGGTGGCTCTCCATGAAGTCATGCATCATATCCACAAAGGCTTGCTCGTGTTTGTCGCCCGTCGCGTGATCGTCATACATTAGCGACCGCAGCATCAGCAACACGTATGCGCCCTTGGAATACGTCACGCCCTGATACGCTTGTGGCGAGCGCGGCGCGATCAGCCGCAGTCCCAGCCACAAGGGTCCGGCGTCGTTCGGCGCCACGCCGAAATTATTTTTCTCCAGGATGCGCACCCGCTGACGCTCCCAGAAATCGATGTAATCTTTCTGCCACTTCGCGCCTGTGGCTTGCTGCAGAAATAATCCTGCGGCAAATTCCGCAAATCCTTCGGAGAGCCACTGGTCGTGATACGAAGCCCAGCCCACTCCGTGCCCGAACCACTGATGCGCCACCTCGTGCGGCGTCACTTCCTGCACAAACCCCGTGAACTTCGTATTGATCTGCCCGAAAAGCATCCACCTCTGCGTCGAATCGATGTACGCGGAAATCGGCAAATACACCAGGCCGGGCCACGATTGCCCGAAACTGAAATTCGGCTGCTCCGTGACGCTCACGCTGTCGTACGGTGCCTTGCCGAAGAATATCGTGCACACCTGCATCTGCGCGCGTGTCTGGTCCAGCGCGTATTTGGTCATCGCCGTCGGAGACATCGAGCTTAGAAATGCGCTGTGCTCGTATGGCTGCAAGCTGCTCGGCAACTCCGACAAATAATATCCGGAAAGGTTGTAGTGTGTGATGTTGTCCGGATAATCGATCTTTTTATATTGGCCGTAGTTGAAGCCCGCCACAGCCACCGGCACCGGCGTTACCCAGTGCGACACCGCAAATCCCGCTTCCGTGGATTGGCCTTCCAGCTTGCCGATGCTGATCAATACGTTCGAGGGCGGCACCTTGAACGTCAGGTCGTACAACGCCTTCTCGCCGAATCCGTTCAGGTTCGGATACCAGGAATCGCGCGCGCTGACGTAATAACTTCCGTTGCCGGCATTCGCCAACACTTTATCGCCAACGTACTCGACGCTGATCGCATGTTCCTGTCCCATCGCCGGTGCTTCATCCAGAATGGCGTAGAACGAGCCGTCCTCCTTTCTGTTTTCCTGGATGAAATGCAGGTCCTGGCCGTTCTGATCGGTGACGCGGGTCACCCGCAGCGTCGGCAGCAACCCGAATTTCATCACGCGTTCGCCGGCAATCAGTGGCTCAAACGTGATTGTGGCGCGCCCGAAGAGGTGATCGTTCTTCGCGATAACGGTTTCGATGTTGTAGCGGTGCGTGGCAAATAGCCGTTTGTCCTCGCGCGAATTTGCGGTGTGCGCTCTTTGCTCGGATAGCAAGTGCGCGGAGTACCACACGCCGTCGTCCATTTCCCCGCCGTTGCAATTGATTAACGCCACTTCCTCGGGAGAATCCATCTGCGGAATGGCTCCTACGCGCGCGCGAATGAAAAAACGCAGGTCCTTGTGCGGCGTCCCGTGCATGTAGGCGTTGAAAAACGCGGGATGTTTCGGATTGTCAATCGCCGCAAGCACGTCCGCGTCTACGTTATCGATCGTTTCACTCTGCAGAATTGCTTGCGTGAATCCTTCGGGAATTTCGCGCCGGTGGCGCACCTTCTCCTTCCAACGCGCAAACGCAGCGGCCGCTTCGGGCGGCGTTTCTGTTCGTCCGCCCAGCTCCGCAGTGAATCGCACATACTGGTTGCCGGTGAAACGAAACACAGCTTCGCTGAAATCTTCCTCCACGCTCGCAGTGCCGCTACGGCGCAGCATCTCGCGCTTATTGATGTCGTCGGCGGGCTGCAGCGTGAAGTGCCCCTGTCCCACAAAAATCGCGCCAGTTTCCAAACCGTCCACCAACGCCAAAAACGTAATGGTTCCGGATTTGAATTGGAACGTTCCCAGGTCCATGTTCAGCGCGAAATTTTCCAGCCGGTAGGTGTCGCCCAGGCCCAAGTCTCGCAGCCGGCGGTAACCCGCATCGGAATTCGCGAACGCCGAGTTTTTCTCGCTCACGTTCACGCTGGTCTTCTGCTGCGCGATGGTCAGGCTCAGCGCGAGCTCTGCCGTGCCCTTCAGCTCCACCGCGGCTACCACATCGTCGAAGCCGTCCTTCGACACCCGCACGGAATAATTCCCCGGACTCAGATTGGGCGCGCCGAATTTGCCGGTTTCGTCAGACGTGAGCACGATTGGCTGCGCCAGGTTGCCGCCGCTGATTTCGATGCGCGCTCCCGCCACGACAGCTCCGGACGGATCCTTCACCGTGCCGGAAATCGTGTCCGCCCGCAGCCGAGTGGCCAGCGCCAGGCACAGCAGCGCCACCATCGCCGCACAAAGAAAGCGAAATCCTCCGCAGCGCAAGCGCGCTCCGCCTGCAGCGCGCAGCTCTGCATTGCGATTCGTAACGTGCATGTCGTCAACTCGGCTCATCGGTTCCTTGCGATCAGTTGCTGGCAATACGTCGCGCAAATTTTCCGCGGCATCAGGTGCGGCGTTTTACCGCGTTCCTCTTCTTGCCGGGAAATCTGAACAGTGCGGGAGAAGTTGTAGCCGAGCATCATCCAGGAAGCAATAGCCGCGCTCAAACTAATTGTACAATCGGTTCAGACCCCAGATGGTAACGCTCGCCCGGCGCAGATTCTCGGTGCCCATTGGTTTTCCCCGCGCTGGTACGGAGATTGCCGCCATGCTATTTTTCTAGAGGGAGCAGCCATTCAGGCCCACAGGAGACCTAACCGGATGTTCGGATCGAATTTTTACAGGCGTTTGGCGCAAGTTACGGTTTTTCTGCTGTTTGTGACTGCTGCTACTTACAGCTCCGCGGCCTGGCAGGCGACTTCTCCGGCCACTTCTCCCGCTTGGCAACGGCCACCCGCCACCACAACTCCGCCGACGCCCGCTCCGGTGACGCTCGCGGACATTTTGCGCGGTGCTTATGGGCCTTACCGCGTGAACAACGATTTGCTCTCGTACCATCTCGACATCCGCGTTGATCCGGATAAACAGATCATCAGCGGCAAGAATTCCATCCGCTTCAAGATGCTGCAGGATGGCACGCGCATCCAACTGGACCTGCATTCGGCGCTCGGAGTGGACAAAATCCTCTTCGGCACCACTCAGCTGCGATATGTACGCGATTCTGGCGCGGTATTCGTGGATTTTCCGGAGACGCTGCGCGCCGGGCAGGAATACACCATTGATTTTTATTACTCGGGGCATCCGCTGACGACTGCGCGTTTCGGCGGCTTCACTTTCGGCAAAGATCCAGCGGGGCGCCCGTGGATTTACACCGCGTGCGAAGACATCGGCGCGAGCGATTGGTGGCCCAACAAGGATCAGTGGCGCGACGAAGTGGAGAACATGCAGATCAGCGTCGCGATTCCGAATGGGCTGGTGGATGTTTCCAACGGAAAATTTCTGGGTAAGACGGATCTGGGCGACGGTTACACGCGCTGGGACTGGCTGGTGCAGTACCCCATCAACAATTACGACGTAGCGCTGAACATCGGGAACTACGTGCACTTTTCAGATCAGTCAGGCGACCTGCCGCTGGATTTCTACGTGCTGCCGGAAGATCTGGAGAAGGCGAAAAAACAATTCGCGCAGGCCAAGGGCATGATCGAGGCCTACGAGCATTATTTCGGTGAGTACCCATTCAAAAAGGACGGCTACAAGCTGGTCGAAGTGCCTTATGCCGGCATGGAACATCAGAGCGCGGTGGCTTACGGAAACCATTTCACGAACGGCTACCTGGGGCGCGACTGGACAGGCGTGGGCGTCAGCCCGAAATTCGATTTCATTATCATTCACGAAAGCGGGCACGAGTGGTTCGGCAATGCTGTCTCGGCGGCGGACCGCTCGGACATGTGGATTCACGAAGGCTGGACTACTTATCTGGAAGTTCTCTACGTTGAATACACATTCGGGCACGAAGATGCCCAGAAGTACGTGAACGGTTACAAGGCAAAGGTGCAGAATCGCGAGCCGATCATTGCGGAGCGCGGCGTCGCCGCCACTCCACCGCAGGACATGTATTTCAAGGGCGCGCTTTTCCTGAACACTTTACGCAGCGTGATCAACGACGATGCGCGCTGGTGGGCGCTGATCCACGATTTTTACCAGCATTTTAAATATCAGAACATCATGACGGAGGACGTCGTCGCGTATTTCAACCAGCAGACGCAGCTGTATCTGACGCCACTCTTCGATCAGTATCTGCGTCACACGGCGATTCCCACTCTAGAGCTGAAATTTAATGAAGCGGATGGGACCGTGGATTATCGCTGGCAGGCGGACGAGCCGGATTTCGCGATGCCCATTCGCGTGGGAAAGAAAACGGATTGGCAGATTATTCAGGCCACCACTTACTGGCAGACGATGAAGACGCCGTTGAAGAAAAACGAATTCGATGTGGCCACGGATCTGTATTTCGTCAACGTCATAAAAGAGTAGCTTCGCAGTTTGACGGAAGTAATCTTAGTGCCCGATCAGTTTCTCGATCTTAGTTATATCCGCTTCCGCTTGTTCCATATACTTCTGGGCGTTTTGTATGTCCCCCTGCTGCAGCGCTCGTTGCGCGAGTACCAATTCATTGCGCGCCATCTGCTGTGGCACAGCGACGTCCATGCCAGGCTGCTGCGGCAACGCCGCGATGCGCGCGTTCACCTTATTGTCGCGCGCCTCAAGGTCGTCGAACTCCTCGTGCTCCAATGCCGCGAGCTGCGCGGCAGATGCCACGGTCTTTCTCGCCGATTGCTCGGCCGCGCGGTGGTCCGGCTGCGTGGCTGACGGTTGCTGCGTGGCAGGCGCAGGCTGCGCAGTTGGCTGCTGCCCAATCTGTTGCTGCGGCTGCTGCTGCGGCGATGGATTCCGCACGGCTGGCGGTGCAGTCCCGTGCGCCTTCCCACTCGCGACTGTGGTGGGCTTGCTCGGAGTGGAATTCGCCGCGGGCAAAGGCTGCATCGCAGGCATCACTGGCGCGGCCGTCGCATCTGCGGAGGGCGTTGGCGCAGCGAGCGCCGGATTATCAGCCGACGTGGTAGTGGAACTTTCGGACGAGCGCGCATCCATCCAGCGTTTCGCACCAAATCCGGCTACAACCAACACCAGAATCACGATGACCACACTGAGAGTGATGTAAAGGGGACTGCGATTGCCAGCACTCGTTTGCGCGGTTGCGACTGCTGCGGCTGGAGCTTGTGGTTGGGCGTAATGCGGCGCCGGGCCAGCGATCGGAATTGTTGGCGCAAGAGGTGGAGCAGGAGTCGTAGGCGCGAGCGGCTGATGAAGCGGCTGCGCAGTTACCGGACGCGCCGTGACTGGGCGTGCAGTGATCGGTTGAGCAGTGAGTGGCCGCGCGGTGACCGCACGCGGAGCACTGGGCGCGGCAGGGCGCGAGGTCTGCGGCGCTTCCACATCGAGCGTTGATTCGGGTGGAATGATCGGCGCAAACGGAGTGGGTTCACCCAGCACCGGCGCGACGCTGCGCAGCGCACCGCGCATCGCGTCAGCGGTCTGGAAACGCTGCGCGGGATTTTTGGCCATCGCCATGAGGATCAGTTGGTTCAGACCTGGCGGAATATCCGGCTTCAAGTCTATCGGCGGGGTCGGCGGCACTTGCAGATGCGCCTGCATCACTTCGAAGTTGTTATCGCTGACGTAGGGACGCTGCCCGGTGATGGTCTCGTACAACGAAACGCCGACAGAATAAAGATCGGAGCGGCCATCGAGCGCCTCGCACCGAACTTGTTCCGGAGACATGTAAGCAACGGAGCCAAGCGTGGTGCCGGTCATGGTGAGGCCCATATCGTTGCCGGAGCGCGCGATGCCGAAGTCCATCAACTTCACGACACCGAAGGGAGCGAGCATGATGTTGGCGGGCTTGATGTCGCGATGCACGATTCTTTGCGAATGGGCGCAGGCGAGAGCGGCGAGCACTTGATCGAAATAGACGAGCGCGTCGGCGTAGCGGACGTCGCCTTGTTGCAGGCGAGATGCGAGCGTGGTGCCCTCGACGTATTCCATGATCATGACGAGTTGATTGCCAATGGTCAGCGCGGTGCGCAGCTCGGCGATGTTTGGATGGTGCAGACTGGCGAGAACTTTTATTTCGCGCAAGAAACGATCGGCGAGTTCCTGCTGCTCGGAAAGATCGGGCAGCAGAACTTTCATGGCTTCGACCCGGTCCGAAAGCGTGTTGCGAACTTTATAGACCTTGCCCATGCCTCCGGCGCCCAGGGTGCCGAGGATCAGGTAGTCGCCTTTGCGTGCGCCAGTGACGTCGTCAGTCATTTGGCCTCTGCGGTTTTAGAACGATCGGTCCAGGAGGCCCGAAAGCTGCGGACATAATACGACATTTGCGCCAGAGTGAAAGAGCCTGCTGCACAGGATGTCGGCAACGCGCTGCCGGGTGGGAGCAGCGGCCGATTGGTGCTGCGTCTTGAACGGCAAAGCGATTTTCCGGGCTTGACAGGGGCGTCTGCCCGTCCTATCTTCGTCCACCATAGCTTCTAATCCGGCCGGATGACGCCATCCTGGGGCGTGTACCACGGACTTGCTTGAGCGCGACAGTGGCGCAGCGGCCGCCGTAAATCGGCGGTTGGGGCGAAAATCTTTCCCGGGAGTGACGGTTTTCCAGGCTCCTTTGCGCAATGTGAATTGAAGGGCCGCTTCGGGGGGATCCGGTGCGGAGGTCCTGCGCGACCAGCCGATTATTCTCGTCGCAGAATGCAATCCTTCCGGATCGTGCTGGCACAACCCTTGAAGCAGTTATCGAAAGCGAAAGACAGCGTCTACTCAGACCGAATTCAGCAAGCCAGCGGTGGGGAAGTCTGACGCGGCAAGCACGGGGGAATTCTCAGTAAGCGCACGTTCTTGGCAGCGGAATGACAGTCGAAATTTCTCATCTCCAGAGGAGAGTTACGATGAAATTGACCCGGCCCATTACCAGCATCGTGGCAAGGTGGCTTTTAATACTGAGCCTGATCGCGGTCCCCAGTCTTGCTTGGGGGCAGAAGAATAAGCCTAGTGCCCCAGCTCCCAAAGCTGCTGCACCCGCAGCGCATTCATCCGCCCCTGCCTCGCACCCCAGCGGAGGCGGCGCCTCGACGGCCAACCACGGCACCACGACTACCGCCAATCACAGCACTACGACGACTGCCAACCATGGAACCACAACGACTACGGCCAATCACGGCACAACGACGACCACTGCCAATCACGGCGCCACTACAACCACGGCTAACAAGGGGACCACGACCACCACAGCGAATAAGGGCACGACGACAACGACGGCTAATAAAGGAACGACAACAACGACCGCCAACAAGGGCGCGACGACCACTACTGCGGGCAAAGGAACGACTACCACGACTGCAGGCAAAGGAGCGACGACTACAACGGCCGGGAAGGGCGCGACCACCACCACTGCAGGCAAGGGGGCGACGACGACCGCTGGCGCTAAGGGCACGACGGCTGCGGGCGGTAAGACTGGCGCGACGAACACGGCTGGCAAGGGCGGAGCAGCACACGCGGCGCCTGCTAAGACTGTGACCACCAAGAGCGGCAATACGGCGCGCGTTTCAAACGGTCACGTCACTTCGATCCACACTGCACATGGCGCGACGATCACTCGAGGACCACACGGAAGCACGAGGGTGGTATCAACACGTCCAGGTGGTGGGCGACTGGTGAACAATGGGCGCCACGGGTACGGCTATGGCGAGCGCGGCTACCGCGGACGCGATGGGCGCCGGTACATGGGCCGAACCTACTACCGTGGCGGCCACTATTATGCGTATGGCTACCGCGGCGGCTACTACCACGGGGGCTACTACTACGGCTATGTGCCGGCTTACTACTACGGTCCGGCATTCTACGGATGGGCCTACAATCCTTGGGCGGCGCCGGTTGTTTATTCATGGGGTTGGGGCGGAGCGCCGTGGTACGGAGCCTACGGGTACTATTTCAATCCGTATCCGGCTTATGCCACCGCAGCATTGTGGATGACGGACTATGTAATCAGCCAGAACCTGCAGGCAGCGTACGAAGCGCAGGCGGCGGCCAATGCGAATGCCGCGGCTGCGCAAGGGCAAGGCGACGGCGGAGCACAACAGGATGCCAGTAATGGCGGCGGTGGCGGTGCGCCGGCGCTTACACCAGAAGTGAAGCAGGCGATCGCGGATGAAGTAAAGGCCCAGCTGGCAGCGGAACAAGCCGCCTCGCAGGCACCGCAGCCCGCAGCGGCGGCAGCAGCGCCAGCGGCAGCGAATACGTCCGCCGACGCAAACCCGCCCGAAGAAGTTCCGGCGGCGCTGGATCCCAATCACCGGACCTTTATCGTCAGCGACGTGCTGAACGAGACCGGGCCGGACGGGGCAGACTGCTCGCTGTCCGCCGGAGACGTGGTGACACGAATCGACGACACTCCGGACGCGAACAAAAACGTGAAGGTGCTGGTCAGCGCGAGCCAGAAATCCGACTGCGCGTCGGGTTCGCAAGTCGCGGTGAGTGTTGACGACCTGCAGGAAATGCACAACCACTTCCGCGAGCAGCTGGATTCCGGGCTCAAGACGCTGGCGGACAACCAAGGAAAGAACGGGTTGCCGGCAGCTCCCGACACCAAGACGAAGCCGAATCCCGATGGCCAGGTGAAGCCGGATACATCGGTGAAAGACGAGTTGGCAGCGCAGCAGGCGGATGCCGATAAGGCCGAAGCCGATGTCCAATCGGACCAAGCAGCGGCGCCAAGCGGTCAGGGCAACGACTAATACCAAGCGAAGCCCACGGTTATGGTAGCAACATCGCAGCACCGTGGGCCGGAAAGCGGGATCAGAGCGCCGGTGGTAAAACCCACCGGTGCTCGCGATTCAGCTCCTGTAGCAGTAAAAACGCGGACACGGGGTTTCACAATTTCCGACAAACACCGCAGGGCTTGCCATGCCCAAGGAGAAGTTATCAATGAAGGCCAGACTTCCGATTCGGATGCAAATTGCCGTCCTGGCGGTCGCGGGAATTTTTCCATGGTTTACGGCGGGAGCGCAGGGTTCGCTGCAGAGCCAGCTGGAAGCAAAATACAAGATCACGAAACCGACGGATGATAAGAGCGACATCGTCACCGCGGGCGCGGTATTGGTGCTGCAGAAAGATAAGATCCTGATGTACCCCACGTCAACCCAAGTACCGCCGGTGAACACCTACAGCGGTGGCCGGCTCTCCGAGGGCGCGTACGGCGTGCACCAGAAGATGCAGAGTTTTGGCAGCATGATTGGGCATCCGCCGCCGCAAACCATTCAGGGGCGCCAATTTGTTACCGGCGAGAAATTCTGGGTGACGGGAATCGTCGTGCAGCCCGACGGTGTTCTTTTCTCCTTGTTCAGCGACCCCTATCAAGATGTCCGGTATTACTCGCAGCTCAAATTCGTTTACCCAAAAGGTTCGAACCTCAGCTCGGATCAAGTGTTGAGCCTGGTCGGAGAAGTCTTGACTGTGGATGCCGGCGATGCGAAGTCGGACGACAGTGGAAACCAGCAGCAAGCAGCGGGAGGCGATGCCAATCAGCAACCCGCAGCAGCGGCGGCGGATGCTCCGGCAGCTGCGCCTGCAGAAGCAGCGGCTCCAGCTGCGCCGGCCGCGCCCCCAGCCACGGTGGAGATTGGCCAAACGACGGATCAGGTGACCGCGATACTCGGGCAGCCGGACAAGATCATCAACCTGGGCACGAAGACGATTTACGTATATAAAGATCTCAAAGTAACGTTTGTTAAGGGGAAGGTTACCGACGCGCAATAGGCAGTTCGCGGGCACTCGGTGCGGTGGCTGAGACGGTCAGGGCGGCTGCCCGTATCGTGCGAACCATGCGTGACGGCGGGAGCACAGAGCTGCGGCACGGAAAGCTTTGAATCGGAGTGGGAGTAAACGCAAGAAAGGGCGGTCCCGAGTCGCGGGGCCGCCCTTTTTTGTTTACTCGTGCTACGCCGGTCCCTAGAAGCTGAACTGCGGCTTGGCTTGGATGGCGCGCGGTGATGCGTTGGCGCCCAGCCCAAATCCGAACGCAGTGGTCAGTACGTTGACTGTCGCCACGACACTCCCGAATGACGGATCGCTGACCTTGGCGACGGGAGCTTGATGGGGTCCCGCCAGCCGGAATGAACCGGTTCAAGCCCTCGCGATTTGAATAACCGACGACCCTCTCCTTCACAATCGGCCGCAGATATCGGCGCCCCACTGATCGGCGTTCGCGAAGGAACGTGGAGGGCCCACTCAAATTCGCGTGACAGCGGAAGGCAATACAACGGTTCTGCCATCGCCGTTGGTTTCTATCTGGATGACAATAATCAGGTTACATCTACTCCCTATGTGAAAATGGGCGATGTATCCGAGTCGTAAAATGTAAACAGAAGCGCATACATGGCGATTCGCAGGCGGTTGCGCCAGTAATCGCGTACGCGCCTCGGACGCTCGGACGAGAATTCGGCGAATTGCGGTGCCGTTACGTGGTCCTTGAGGTACAGAAGAACATACTGATTTGCGTGCGTGTATATGGAAAACGGTATGGCATTCAGCTTACGCATTTTTGCATTTCTTTCAAATGACTGATTGGATTGATCTTATTTTTGGTTTTGCATGGAAACAAACGTGCGATGTAGCCCGCCGACTAGGGGTTTAACAGTCTGGGGCAGGGGTGGGTTTGCGAGCTTTTCCGATTTTCTCGCCACAATTTCTAGGAGGGTGTATGAATTGGAAGGGGTTCTTGGGAGTGATGTTTGCGCTCCTCGTAGCATTGATGTTCATGCCGACGCGGCTTGCCGCACAAGCGACTATCAACACCGGCAGTATTCAAGGTATTGTGACCGACGCTCAGGGGGGCGTGGTTCCCGGTGCAAAAGTTACGATCAGCAACAAGGAGACTGGAGGAATTATCAATAGCTCAGCCAGTTCGTCGGGTCAGTTTTCCGCGAGCGCGCTGTCTCCGGGAACATATGTAGTGCGCGTCGAGGCTCCTAACTTCAAGACCGCCGAGATCAGCGTGGTCGTAGAAGTAGGACAAGTTTCGACAGTAAATACCAAGCTTGAGGTCGGCTCTTCGACCACGGTGCTCGAAGTCACCGGTCAGGAAGTCACGATCAACACGGAGCAATCGCAGCTCGCCGGCACATTGACCTCGCAACAGATCGAAAATCTCCCCATCAATGGCCGCAACTTTTTGGACCTGGCGCAGCTTGAGCCGGGCGTACAGATTCAGGATGGCGGCAACTTCGACCCGACCAAGATTGGTTTCTCGTCAATCTCATTCGGCGGAAAGTTTGGCCGCAGCGCGCGTATTTCGGTGGATGGCGTGGACGTCAGCGATGAGAACGTAGGTACCACGACCACGGGCCTTCCCTCCAGCGCGATTCAGGAATTCCAACTCGCTCAGTCCAACCTGGACGTTTCGAACGATTTGACTTCGGGCGGTTCGGTGAACGTCATCACCAAGTCGGGCACGAACACCCTGCACGGAGAGGCTTTCGGTCTGTATCGCGATAATTCCCAGGCCGCGGGTTATCCGGCCGACGCGCAGTTCCAGCGCAGCCAGTACGGCGGAGATGTGGGCGGTGCGATCATCAAGGATAAGCTTTTCTTCTTTGTTGACGCCGAGAGACTGCTGGCTCATGACGCGGGTGGGGTGCTGGTAGCTAACATTCCAAGCGGTATTCTGGGCGACACCACAAACCTGAACAATTTCAATGGCACTTTCCCCGCTCCATTCCACGACACCAGCACGATTAGCAGACTCGATTGGCAGATCGCGAAGAACATCCGAGCCTTTGGCAGATTTAGCTACTGGCAGGCTTCGGACGTGGGCAACTTTGGCGGCGCAGCCAACTATTCGGTTTACGATAATAAAGATCGTACCAAGACGATTGTAGGCGGCGTGGACATAAACACAGGGTCCATTACGCACAGCTTCCGCGCTGAATATTTGAAGTTCGTCAACGTCATTGCGGACGCTGTAGAAGGCAGCGATTTGCCGTTTGCGAGCCTGCCGACCTCGATCGTTCTCTCGGGCACTGGATTTGCGTCCGGGCCGAGCGACCTTGCCCCGCAGTCCACCATACAGAGCGACCGCCAAGTGAAGTACGACGGCAGCAAAGTGTATGGGAACCACATCATTCGCTGGGGAATTGATTACAACCGCATCACCGGTTGGACGTTTGCCAGCTTCTTCGGCATTACCCCAGTTTCGGAAAGCCTCACTCTGAGCGCTCCGGGCACACTGACTTGTCCCGGGGGTGAGACGGGCGCCGCTTGCCCGCTGAATTACCTCCCCGATCTGGGCTTGGTCGGCAACGGCCAGGGTTCATTCACCGAGCTGCAGCGTTTTGGCAAGAGCTCGGGCGGTTTGGGTCCAGACAACCGGGTTGGCGTGTACGCGGGCGATAGCTGGAAGATTAAGTCGAATTTGACGATCAACTACGCAATGCGCTACGACCGGGATACTGGCCGCACCGACAGCGATTTGGGCCCGCTTCCTGGAGTCAATGCCTTTTTCCCTGGGGCCGGAAACGCCGTCCGCAATCCGAACAAGAATTTCGCCCCGAATGCTGGATTTGCGTGGTCACCGGGAAGCGACAACAAGACGGTGATTCGCGGTGGCGTCGGGATCTACTACGACAACACGGTGTTCAACGACGTTCTTTTTGACCGTTTGCTGCGTCTTCAGACCGGCGCTTTCAACATCGTCGACCCTGCATGCGAGTTCGGTGGTTCCCTCCCTGTAGCGTTCGGTGGTCCCACCGTATCATCGCAGTTTATCGGGGGAGCCTCCGGTGCTGGCGCTGCAATTTGCGGTACGCCGATTGGCGCGACCATCGGAGCCGGTGGAGGGAATTGCACAGGCGAGGTGTTCGCGACTTGCCTGGCGAACTTCCAGAAGGCAGACCAAGCTTCATGGGCTGCAAATCCAAGCGGTCCAAACGGGGCCTTTGCTCCGGCAGTTCTCGCCGCCCAAGGGGCAGTTGAGACAGGTTTGCTCGACCCGAACTACAAGTCTCCACGCTCCATACAAATGAATATAGGCGCGCAACGGGAGTTGCGTCCAGGAATGGTGCTGAGCGCGGATTACGTGCGGAACGTCGGTTTGCATTACTTGCTGGGGACCGATATCAATCATTCTGGAGACGCTTCGTTGTTCAATTCGGCAAACGCCACAGCAGCGGTTGCGCAGACCTTGGCCTTTTGTGGAGCTGGATCAGTGGCGGCGACGTACGCTCCGGGTGGCTGCCCGAATGCCCCAGGTGGCGCAGCTACGATAGGGACCTTCGCCGGTTTCGGACTTGATTCCGCTTACGACCAGGGCTTGGGTCCACTGACGTCACCGCAACCGGGAACGGGAACGCCTATTCCGTGGGCCTTCGCCGGTCAAAATCCTGCGGCTGGTGCTTTCTATCAGTACCACTCGGGTGGACGCTCGGTTTATAACGGCATGGACATCAAGTTTACCCAGAATGTAAGAAACCCATTGCCGGGGCTGAAATACCTGAACTTCCAAGCGACATACACTCTCTCCCGCTACGTGAACGCCGGCTCGACAGGATCAGGAACGGGTATTGCTGGCGGCGATTCGGATTTCGTGAATAACGCGATCAGCAATCGCAACCCACTGGCGTTGATCGGCCCGGGTTCTCTGGACCGCACCCATCAGATCAATCTGGGCGGATATGGGGATTTGCCCTATGGATTCCGTCTCGGCCTGATCTCCCACTTCTGGTCACCGCTCGCGGCTACGCCGACAGTACTGCCAGTCGCGGGCGGCGCGCAGAGCGGCGCTCCCGGCGGGATTTACAACACCGACTTCATTGGCAGCGGCCAGATCGGCAATCCTCTTCCAGGATCGCAGACAAGTTCGAGCTGCGGCGACTTTGGAGGAACTTGCAATTACGACTTGTATAATGTTGGCGCGTTCATGCGCTCACTTGGACCTGGCGGCCTTACCAACGCGGTCAACAACTACAACTCGACCATCGGCGGCACGCTTCCGACGCCGGCTGGACAGGCCTTAATCAATTCCGGTCTGTTTACTCTGGCTGACTTGCAGGCGTTGGGAGGAGTTGCTGCTACTGTCCCAACACCGTCGAATGCGGCGACAGTGGGCTATAGCTGGCTGAAGGCTTTCGACCTGGAATTCAGCTGGGTAGGCCACGCATTCCACGAGCGGCTTTCCATTACGCCGAGCGTGAGCGTGTTTAACCTGTTCAACTTCTCGAACTTTGACTCCGCTGCGAATGCTCTCACGGGCCAACTCAACGGCGGGCAGGGTTCGATCAACGGCACGAACAGTGCGGGCCGGCCGGACCGAATCGGAGCCGGCACGGGCGTGTTTGCCTTCGGCGCACCGCGCACAATCGAGTGGGGTCTGAAGCTTCAGTTCTAACCTGCTCCTTAGAATGCGCTCTGTTCGAGCGTTTTAGAATCGCCGCTGGCGCCGAGAGATCGGCGCCGGCGTTTTTTTTGCACCAGCGTTTCTTTGTCGTTTCGCGAACCATGCTGGGCTGTTTCTATTTCAAACGTCACTGGGGAGCGAAAAGAGTACAATTCGGGTCAAAGTCTGCCTCGTAAGGAGGTTCCCATGCGTTCAGTCCTTCCTTTTTTATGCGCCCTGCTGCTGTTCCCGATTGCTACCAGCCCTCAAATGGGACACGCCAAACCACCTGGCATACAGACTGCGGACACGATGTCCAATCAACCCCTGGAGCCGCCGGCCAAAAGCGGGTCAAGGCAAATCAACCCCGAGCTGGTGACTTCCGAGGCGCAGGAATTGCGCGCGCTGGCCAATCAGCTGCCGCAGCAAATTGACCAGACGACCAAGGGACAACTACCGAAGGACCTGGTGGAAAACCTTAAGAGGATTGAGAAGCTTGCAAAACATCTGCGCAGCGAAATTGCGCCATGAGTTTCATCCCCCGAACTTCGCACGGCTCGCCAAACTTGGCAGAGTGTCGCTGAACGGCGCGCGGGCTATGCCGTTCTCCGTGATTATCGCGGTGATGTAGTGGTGGGGAGTTACGTCGAAAGCTACGTGGGCGGCGCGGACGTCTGGTGCTGTGCGTACGCCCGCTGCGTGCGTCACTTCTGCGGGAGCACGCTCTTCGATCGGGATTTGATCGCCGCTGTCGAGCGAGAGGTCAATGGTGGAAATCGGGGCGGCGACGTAGAACGGCACGTTATTTTCTTTGGCCAGCACCGCAATTCCGTAGGTTCCGATCTTGTTGGCGGTGTCGCCGTTCGCGGCGATGCGGTCGGCACCGACTACCACCGCACCGACGCCGCCGGTCCTGAGGAAATGGCCCACCATGTTGTCGGTGATCAGCGTGAGCGGAATGCCGTCCTCGTTGAGCTCCCAGGCGGTTAGCCGCGAACCTTGAAGAAAGGGGCGCGTCTCGGGAACGAGTACTTCGATCTGGTTGCCTTCTTCAATCGCTACGCGGATCACGCCCAGCGCAGTGCCGATTCCGGCGGTGGCGAGCGCGCCGGCGTTGCATTGCGTCATCACGCGGCCGGATTTCGGCATTAGCGCGGCTCCAAATTCTCCGATGCTGCGGTCGCCGGCGCGGCGCTCTTTATGAACGAGCAGCGCTTCCTCCACCATGGCCGCGCGAATTCCTTCCAGGCCGGCAGCGCCATTCCGCGAAGCGGCGAGCGCAAGTTCTTCGAAACGGCGCTTCAAGCGATTGATCGCCCAGAAGAGGTCCACGGCGGTGGGGCGGGTGTGCGCGAAGGTTTCACAGATGATGGGAAATTCCGCACGCAGATCATCGAGTGTTTTCGCTTCGGAGCGTTGCACACCCAGCGCGATGCCCATGGCCGCGGTGACACCGATGGCTGGAGCGCCGCGAATGATCATCGTCTTGATAGCCTTTGCGACGTCGCGGTAATCCGTGTAGGTGTGATGGACCACTTCCGTCGGCAGCTTCAGCTGATCGAGCATGACGATTCCCGCGGGTGTCCACCGAATGGGTTCGACTGTTGGCAACGCTTATATCTCCGTCCCTAGCGCGCGTTGGATGCTACGCACAAATTTCTATTGTAGCTGATTTTGCGGGGCTCGTTGCAGGACGATTCGCTCGCAGCGCTCGGTCGGTCGCGCCATTATGGCGCAGCGGGAAAATGACGGAAGCCGTGCGAGGCTACCAGAAAGCCGAGAAACAGGCATGAATTGTAACTGACGTGCAACACGTAGCTGGCGACTACGGTGTGCGTCCTGGCGCGAGCGTAGGTGAAAACGATCCCAACAAGCACCAGCAGCACGATCTGAGCCCAGCCTCCCCACAATTGCGATGCATGCAGCAAGCCGAAGAGCGTGCCGGTGACGACGACGCCGGCGTTCACTCCGAAGCTGCGCGCAATCACGGGATAGATGTAGCCGCGGAAGATGGTTTCCTCCAGCACGGGCGCGAGCAGGACTGCCATGGACATCAGCAGCAGAGCGCTGCGGCGATCCTGGAAAAATTGTTCGATGGGCGTCTGCTTGGGGGCTTTGAATATCGCGGAAGACATTGTCACGAGGATCGCCAGCATGAAGCCGCTGAAAATCAAACCGAGATAGGCGGCTGCGCGCGGTGTATGGCCGGTTTGCAAGGGGCGCCAGCCGATGGCGCGCCAGAAAGGCGCATGAAACGTGTGGCGCATTTGCGTGGCGAGATATGCCAGCAGAACTATGGACAGCAGCGCTTGATTCAAGATGAGGAAAAGATTCTTATCGCTGGCGTCATTCTGGACGTGGCGAAAGCTGAGACCAAAAATCGCGAACGCTTTGATGAGTAGCAGGCTCACTACGAATGTTCCAGAGAGGGCGACAGCGACCAGAAAAAACAAGTCGAGCCAGCCCCACGGCACGCGAAGATCTTCGGGGAGCAGCGGGTCAGTTGGACCCAAATAGCCGGGCGTAATGGACGCCGCGAGATGGGAAGTGGGAGGTTCCGACGCCACCTCAGCGGGGCGCGCGGGTTCTGACTGCGGGAGATTGTTATCGTCGAAAGTCATTCGAAAGCGATATCGCTGGTCCTCGTTCACTATACTTCAATCGCTGCCCCACGAAAATGCCCGGAAACGGCACGCCATCGCGCTACTGCTGTTCTGCCAATCGCTTATCCTTCGCGCCATTTCCGCCATTGGAGTTTGTGCCGTTGCCGTTCAGGGCGCGGGCGAGAATTTGTCCGGTGTAGGATTTTTTCACGCGCGCCACTTGTTCGGGCGAGCCTTGCGCAACGATGCGGCCGCCCTCTTCGCCGCCTTCGGGGCCCAGATCAATGATCCAGTCGGCCTGTTTGATGACGTCGAGATTATGCTCGATGATCAGGACCGTATTGCCAAGCGTGACGAGGCGATTGAGCACGTCGAGAAGTTTTTTTACGTCGTCAAAATGCAACCCGGTGGTGGGCTCGTCGAGAATGTAAAGCGTGCGGCCGGTCTGGCGCTTGGAAAGCTCGCGCGCGAGTTTGGTGCGCTGCGCTTCGCCGCCGGAAATGGTAGTGGCGGATTGGCCGAGCTGCACGTAGCCCAGGCCGACGTCCACGAGAGTCTGAAGTTTGATCTGAATCGCCGGAATATTTTCCAGGACTTTCAGAGCTTCTTCGATGGGTAGATCGAGAAGATCCGAAATGGAAAGGCCTTTATAACGCACGGCGAGCGTTTCGGCGTTGTAGCGCTTGCCTCGGCACACTTCGCAGGTGACGTACACGTCGGGCAGGAAATTCATCTCGATGCGGCGCTGTCCGTCGCCCTGACACGCTTCGCAGCGTCCGCCCTTTACGTTGAAGCTGAATCGGCCGGGGCGATAGCCGCGCTCGCGGGATTCGGGAAGCATGGCGTAAAGTTCTCGAATCGGCGCGAAAACTCCGGTGTACGTGGCGGGATTGGAGCGCGGCGTGCGGCCGATGGGCGCCTGGTCAATCTGGACCACTTTATCAATGTGTTCGATGCCGGTGATGGCGCGATGCGCGCCGGGTTTTTCCATCGAGCGGTAGAGTTTCGCGGCGAGGGCGCGGTAGAGAATATCGTTGATAAGCGTGGATTTTCCGGAGCCGGATACGCCGGTGACGACGGTCATCAGGCCGAGCGGCAGAGTGACATCAATATTTTTCAGGTTGTGGCTGTGAGCACCCAGAATCGCGATGGATTTTCCATTGGGGCTGCGGCGCGTTTCCGGGACGGCGATTTTCACTTTGCCGGCGAGATACTGGCCCGTGAGTGACGCGGGATTCGCGGCGATTTCTGCGGGCGCGCCGGCTGCGACCAGGTAGCCGCCGGCTTTTCCGGCACCGGGGCCGAGATCAACCACGTAATTCGCGCGGCGGATGGTTTCTTCGTCGTGCTCGACGACTAGGACCGTGTTGCCGAGGTCGCGCAAAGTTTCAAGCGTATTGAGCAGGCGGCCATTGTCGCGTGCGTGCAGGCCGATGGAAGGCTCATCGAGAACGTAAAGCACGCCGCGCAGGCGCGAGCCGATTTGAGTCGCCAGGCGGATGCGCTGGGCTTCGCCGCCGGAAAGTGTGGCGGCGGAACGGTCTAGGGTTAGATAACCAAGGCCGACGTTGAGCAGAAAATCGAGGCGTTCGGCGATTTCGTCGAGCGGGCGTCCTGCAATTTTGTGCTGGCGCAGAGTGAGCTTCGCGCGGATTTTATCCACCGCGGCGCGCGCGGCGGTAAGCGGCAGCTCGGTGAAATCAGCAATCGAGAGGCCCGCGATTTTTACGGCGAGGCTCTCGGGACGCAGGCGACGCTCGTTGCACGCGGTGCAGGGAGCGGGCGACATGTATTGCGTGAGCCATTCGCGGTAATTATCCGACTTCGATTCTTCGAGATTGGATTCCAGATGCGCCAGCAGGCCCGGAAAGTTGAACTGCTTGGCATTCTTCCCGTCGGCGGGATTGCCGTGCAGAATCAGGTTCTGCGTCTTGCGCGAAAGCTGTTCGAAGGGCGTATCCAGATCGAATTTGTAGGCTGCGGCGGCCAGGCGCATCGTGCGCTGCAAGTACGTGGAACCTGAACCGGGGCCGAGACCTCCTTCGAATAGCGGTTTCGTCCAATCCACGATCACTTTCGAGGGATCGAAATCGTATTTTGAGCCGAGGCCGTGACATTCGGCGCAGGCGCCGTAAGGCGAATTGAAACTGAACGAGCGCGGCTCGAGCTGCGGAACGGAAATGCCGCAATCGGGGCAAGCGAGTTTCTCGGAATAGACGTGCTCTTCACCGCCCACGACCACGATGGTGACGAGCCCTCCGGTAAGCTTCAGCGCCGTTTCGACGGATTGCTCGAGGCGTTGCGCGATGCCATTTTTCAGCAGCAGGCGATCCACCACGATTTCGATGGTGTGGTTCTTGCGGCGGTCGAGAGGGATAGGCTCGTCGAGATTGACCAGGTCGCCATCCACGCGCGCGCGGACATAACCCTCCTTCGCATATTTTTCCAGTTCCTTTTTGTATTCGCCTTTGCGCCCGCGAACTACGGGCGCCAGGACCATGATGCGATCGTCCGGCTTCAGCGCGAGGACTGATTGCACAATCTGTTCGGTGGACTGGCGCGTGATGGGCTTGCCGCAATTGGGGCAGTGCGGCGAGCCGATGGCGCTGTAAACCACGCGCAGATAGTCATAAATTTCGGTGATGGTGCCGACGGTGGAGCGCGGCGAACGCGTCGTGGTTTTCTGTTCGATGGCGATGGAAGGCGAGAGGCCTTCGACGGAATCAACGTCGGGACGTTCCATCTGATCGAGAAACTGGCGCGCATAGGCGGACAGAGACTCGACGTAGCGGCGCTGTCCTTCGGCGTAGAGCGTATCGAAAGCGAGCGAGGATTTGCCCGAACCGGAAAGCCCTGTGATCACCGTGAGCGTGTTGCGGGGTATTTCCAGATGAATATTTTTCAGGTTGTGCTGCCGGGCGCCCCGGATAACGATTTTTTTCAGGCCCATATTGGGCTGGGATGCTCCCTACAGGATGCAGCGTCATACACTGGGTAAAATGCGCCCAGTGTAATCTATCAACATAGCAAGAGAGGCAAGGCGCGGTCAAGGAGCGCGAGGGTGCGAAAATAAGTCGAACCCATTTGCGATGGTAGAATCTAGGGGGAAATTTTGCCCTGGGGCTTGGATTTTTTACTTGGGGGCGAAAGTAGGAAGTCTTTTGTTTTCAGTAGTTTGATTTTGGTTAACCGCGTGCGATGTATATGTGCGTCAGAGGGAAGGAAAGCCGAGGATCCCTATAGGGGATTGAGGGCTGGGCCGGCTTCCTTCCCTCGGCCTCTCTCGCCACATTCATAACTCTCATACGGCCATAAAAAGGCGGGAGCGTCTTCATCTGTGGTTCAACTTTGTAGCGGTGTTTTTAGTTCCCTGCGAAATCCAATCCATTCAAAAAATGCGTGAGAAGAAAAATTCCATTCCCGTTTACAATCAAAGAACGGCTGGGGCGTGGTCCAATTGGTAGGACACCTCACTGTTAATGAGGACGGTGTTGGTTCGAGTCCAACCGCCCCAGCCAGAATTTCCCGCTGGTTCGCTCGCCGCCCGCGTTCTGATTCCCCTAATCTTTGATGACAGGAAAGCCGGCTTCCGTCCAGCCGCGCCAGCCGCCGTCCATGGAGACGACGTTGGTATACCCCATTCTTTGCAGATTGTCTGCCGCCAGCGCAGAGCGGAAGCCGCCGCCGCAGTAGAGTACGATCGTGGCGGATTTGTCCGGGATGGTTTTTTCGATGTCGCGCTCGATGATGCCTTTGCCGAGGTGCACGGCGTTGGGAATGTGCCCGCGGGCCCATTCGCTTTCTTCGCGAGTATCCACGAGGATTATTTTCTCGCCAGCGTCGAGCTTTTTCTTGGTGGTTTGGACGTCTTCTTCTTTGATGCGCTTTTTGGCATCGGCTACCAATCTAAGAAAACCTTCGGGATGACTGGAGTGGCTCACTGGTTCACCTCGTCGTTCGTTTCAATTCCAAGGCAAAAACATAACACGATGCTCGTCGCATCGTCACTTCATGTCGCGCCAGTTGGGGCCCACTTTTGTGTCGGCTACCAGCGGGACGCTTAGCTTGTGGATGCCTTCCATCACTTCTTTGGCGAGCTTGGTGAGGCTGGGGATTTCCTTCTCGGGGCCTTCAAAGAGCAGCTCGTCGTGAACCTGCAGGATCATTTGCGATTGAAAATTTTCCGCGGGCAGGCGGCGATCAAGCTCGATCATGGCTAGCTTGATCAGGTCGGCAGCGGCGCCTTGCATGGGCGTGTTCATGGCGGTGCGCTCAGCGAAATTGCGCATGTTGGGCTGCGGCGAATTGATTTCGGGGATCTGGCGGATGCGGCCGAAGAGAGTGCGCGTGATTCCGGTTTGGCGTGTTTCGGCGATCTGGCGGTCTAGGAAATCTTTCACGCCGCGGTAGCGTTCAAAATATTTAGCGATGAATTGCGCGGCCTCTTTTTGGTCAATGCTGAGCTGCTGGGCCAAGCCGAAGGCGGAAAGGCCATAAATCACGCCGAAATTAATGACCTTAGCGACGCGGCGATGCTCGCGGGTTTGCGCGAAGGGCGCGACGTCGAAAACTTCCTGCGCCGTGCGCGAGTGGATGTCTTCCCCGCGACGGAAGGCCTCGACGAGGACTGGATCGCCGGAGAGATGGGCGAGGATGCGCAGTTCAATTTGCGAATAATCCGCGGAAAGAAGTTGGCAACCTGGTGCGGCAACAAAAGCAGCGCGAATTTCGCGGCCAAGTTCCGTGCGGATGGGAATATTCTGCAGATTTGGATTGGAGGAGCTCAGGCGGCCCGTTGCGGTGCCGGTCTGCGAGAAACGCGTGTGCAGGCGGCCGGAGACGGGATGGATCAGCCGCGGCAGCACGTCGGAATAAGTGGACTTGAGTTTGGCCAGCTCGCGGTATTCGATGATTTTTTTGGGCAGCTCGTGGACGGCCGCGAGTTCTTCGAGAATATCGGCGGCGGTGGAACGCGCTTTGGCGCGGCTACGGCGCGGCGGCTGCAGCTTTAGTTTGTCAAAGAGGATTTCGGCGAGCTGCTGCGGCGAATTGATGTTGAACTCCACTCCAGCGTGACCGTAGATGGATTTTTCCAGCTTGCCGATTTCTTCGAGCGTGGTGGCAGAGATGCGGTCCATCTCGACGGGATCCACGCGCACGCCGGCGGATTCCATGCGCGCCAGAACGGCCGCGAGCGGCAAATCAATTTTTTCGTACAGGTCCAGGAGCCCTTGCGCTTCGACTTCGGCGCGGAGGACCGGCGCGACACGCAGCAGAAAATCGGCGCGTTCGCCGGGCGCGCCGGAAAGCGTGCGGTTCAGGTGGCGCAGGACGACTTCGGCGAATTCGTGATTCGCAGTCGTGGGCCGGAGCAGATAGGAATAGAGCATGGTCGCGTGGCGGATTCCGGCGATGGAATTCGCCGGCGCGGCAGCGGCTGATTTTTTCGCTGATTTTGGCGTGGCTTTCGCTGTGCCGCCATCACGAAGATCCGAGCGAGCCGCGAGCAATTGAAATAATTTCGGGTCGTGAACGATCTTCGCCTGCTTGGAATCGGCGAGCCAGTCTTGCATCGCTGCGAGAGTTTTGTCTTCGACGCCGTTGGCGACGATACGCGCCTGGCCAGCTTTCGAGGAGACTTCAACCGCGAGAACGCGCGTGCCGAAACCTTCTTCGTCCGCATCCTGTGCTTCGAGCGCAAGCCACGCAGCTGTTTCCTGCTTGGGCGGGATTGCATCGAGGAACTTTCTGAACGCGGTGGGCGTCTCAACGGGTGCGTAGTCGGTCTGCTGGGCGTCAGCGAGCGGCGCAAGTTCGCGCAGGAGCGAAGTGAAACCCAGCTCGGAGTAAAGCTCGCGCAGCGCGGCGGTGTCGGGCGCTCCGACTTTCATCGCGTCCAGGTCGAGCGCGACGGGCGCGTCCGTCGGAATCGTCGCGAGTTTCTTGCTCAGCGTGACGAACTCGCCGCATTTCTCCAGGGCTTCGCGGTAACTCGCGCGCTTTACCTCACTCGCGCGCTTCAAGGTCTCTTCGGCGCTGCCGAATTGCTGAATTAGCTGGCGCGCCCCCACTTCGCCGATGCCGGGCTTGCGGCGTTCACCCGGAGCGACCTTTTCATTGGGATCGCGCGCGCCCGGAATATTGTCAATGGAATCGCCCATCAGAGCCATGACGTCCGCGACTTTGGAAGGCGGCACGCCCATCAGTTCCTCCACTTTTTTTTCGTCAATCAGCAGGTCGGCTTTGGTGGGATTCAGAACCAGGACGTTTGCGGTGACGAGCTGCAGCAGATCCTTATCGCTGGTGACGATAAAAACGTCGAGATTTTTCTTGGATGCGAGCCGCGCCAGAGTGCCGATCACGTCGTCCGCTTCATAGCCGGGATATTCCAGGATGGGCAAGCGCATGGCTTCGCAATAGCGGCGCACGAAAGGAATTTGCACGGAGAGATCGTCGGGCATGGGCGGGCGCTGCGCCTTATACGCCGCGAAAAGCTTGTCACGGAAAGTAGGCGCGCTAACGTCGAAGGCGACGGCGACATAATCCGGCAGGCGGTCCTTGTTGGATAGCAGCCGGCGCATCATGGTGGCGAAGAGGTAGGGAACTTTCGTCGGGATGCCGGACGAAGTTTGCAGACGGTCCATCGGCGCGAAATAGGCCCGAAAGATGTAGCCCATGGCGTCAATCAGGAAGAGGCGCTTGCGGTCTGTGGGTGGCATGCTGGTTTTCCGGCGCGTCTGCGCGGGAAAGAAAGTATAGCAGACGGGGAGACGCGGTCTACTTCGGGGGGCAACTGGCCGCCGCTCGCCGTACTTGTAGGGATGTTGGTGACTGGTAGACTGTTCGCATACATTTGATGTGCGGCGAACGGAGTGGCATGTCATTTTTCAAGGAGCTTTGATGATCCGCGCACTGGGAATGTGCGTACTTTTGATTTTCGCAGCAGGCTCGATGGCGGCGCCGCTGCAGGATGAACAGACCCGCTACGTCGTGAAAACGAGTAGCAAGATTGAATTTCACGCCACCTCGTCGTTCGCGAAAGTGATGGGAGTGTTTCATATGTGGGACGCGAATATGAAGATGCCCGCGGGCAAATTCGCAGAGGCTTCCTTGACGCTGGAAATCGACGCAGCGAGCGCAACGACGGGGAGCGGCTTACGCGATAAAGAATTGAAGGGGAAGAATTTCTTCGCAGTGCAGGAGCATCCGAAAATTCATTTCGCTTCGAAGAGCATTGCCGCTGGCGACGCTCCCACGAAATTTCACATGGATGGGGAGCTGACGATACGAGGAACCACTCAGCCGGTTTCGGTTTCCATTACCCTACTGCGCCAGGACGACGGGCATGATTGGATCGATGGAAGCTTTTCGTTCAACCGGCGGGATTTTGGGATGACGCACAACCTTCCGCTCGACAAGATCGCCAACACCGTGGTGGTGCAATTTCACCTGGATACAGTGAACGGCATTGCTCCGCTGGCGCAGAACTAAGACGTTCGCGCGACAACCGCAACAGGCCCGGCGCAGTGGCGCGCAAGACGATGCCCTCGGGCGAAAAGCGCTTTCGTTTGCCGCGACATAACTTGCTTGACTCCCCCTTCCCCGAGGCTTATAGGTATTGCAGCAATTTTGAGGGGTGGATTCGTGGGGCCGGGGGGTCTTCCGCAGGATTTATCGCGGTCATTTTCTTTTTTGATAGGACAAGCCTGCCTCGCAAGCCGTATAAGCCTTAACAGGAGAAAGCCATGAAGAGTTTCGGCCGCTGGGGTGTAGTCGTTGCGCTCGTGTGCGCGATTTTAACAATGACGCTGGCAGCAGCGCCGGGATGGGCGCAGACGTTTCGCGGCACGATTCAAGGCACAGTGACGGACAGCAGCGGCGCCGCGCTGATAGGCGCGACGGTAACAGTGCATAACATAGACACAGGAGTGGACCGCATCACGAACACCACCACCGATGGCGGTTACCTGATGCCAGAGTTGCCGGTGGGGACTTACGACGTCGTCGTGGAAATGTCGGGCTTTCAAAAGGCCAAAGTTACTGGCGTGGCGGTTACTGTTGCAGCCGAGCGCCGCGTGGACGTCACCCTGAAGCCAGGGCAGGTGAACCAGCAGATCGTGGTGTCTGGGGAAGAAGTACCGGTGGTGGAAACCTCCAGCGACACGCTGGGTGGCGCTTTCGAAAGCGAATCTGTCGAGAGCTTGCCGATTAATGGCCGCGATTATACCAAGCTGCTGATTTTAGTTCCCGGCGCCACCGGCGAGCCGAATGGCGGAGGAGATTCTCCCGGCTCCTACGGTCAGTTCAGCGTGAATGGCAGCCGCGGCCGCGCAAACAATTACCTTCTCGATGGCACGGACATGAACGACGGCTACCGGAACCTGCCGGCCATCAACCAGGGGGGCGTATTCGGCACCCCGGGCACGATTCTGCCGGAAGACTCCATCCAGGAATTGAGCGTGCTCTCGAACACCGAGGCGGAGTACGGCAGAAATTCGGGTTCCGTGGTGAACATCATCACCAAGAGCGGAACGAATACACTCCACGGCAGCGCATTTGAAGATTTCAGAAACGCGGTGCTGAACGCGCGGAACTTCTTCAACGACGCAGGCCAGCCGAAAGACGGCTTCCGGAATAACCAATTTGGAGGAACGCTGGGCGGCCCCATCGTTAAGGACAAACTGTTCTTCTACGCCTCGTACGAAGGCCAGCGCGAAGGGATGGCCATCACTTCTCTCAACAGCGTTCCCACACTAAATGACAATATTCCCGGAGACCCCAACGATTACACCCAAGCGATCGAGTCTTTGGGGGGCACCGTGCCATGTACAAGCACGGTAATTGCATGCGTCAACGCGAACGCCAGCGTAATCAATCCCACGATTTTGAATCTGTACAATTTGTGCAATACCAATGGCCATTGTTCCGGTTTCCATGATGTCTGGCCCACAACTTCAGCGATTGGCGGACCCGCATCCAACAATCTGGACAGCGCGATCGGGAAGATTGATTACAACCTGAACACCAACAATCAGATTTCCGGCCGTTACTTCTTCGGGAACAGCCATCAGAGCTTTCCGCTCGGCGTGGGAGGCGGTAATAATCTTCCGAATACCAATACCAATGCGCCAATCCGCACGCAGTTGGTCTCTGTAAGCTGGGTGAGTACAGTTTCGGCGGAGAAAGTGAACGAATTGCGATTCGGATATAACCGCTATCGCAACGGATTTTATCCTCAAGATGCCTCGGTTTTCGGCGACCCCAATGTGTCGCTGGGGATCAACACGCTTGATCTGCTTGGCCCGAACACGGCGCTGCCCCGCGATTTCGGGCTACCCACGATTTCAGTGGGTGGTCTGGCGCACCTTGGTTCTTCCGGGTTTTCCAATCCCCGCGACCGCGTGGACAGCAATTATCAGCTCTTCGACAATTTCTCGTGGAAGATAAATCGGCACGACGTCAAGTTTGGCGGTGAGTATCGCCGAACCACTGTGAACTCGTTCAATGATCTCCTGGCGCGCAGTGAGCTCGATTTCAATAGCCTTACCGACTTTCTGGGAGGCGGGCTCTCTGGCGGAAACGAAAACTTCGGCAACACATCACGGGACGCGCACCAGAACTTCCTGGCTTTTTACGTCCAGGACGGCTTTCACGTCAACAGCCGCCTCACCGTGAACCTCGGTCTTCGCTGGGATTACTTTGGTGTGATCGGCACGGATGGTAACCAGCTTAGTATTTATAACCCGTCTGTCGGTCTCGTCCGGCCCGGCCAGCTCTATCCCAAGGATAAGAATAATTTCAGCCCGCGTGTCAGCATCGCCTACGACGTTTTCGGCAAGGGTAAGACGGTGGTGCGCACTGGATTTGGCGTTTTTTATGACGCTTTCTCTCAGGATTTCTTCACCGGCCAGCTTGCTTACAACACGTTCAATACCGGCCCCGCTTACAACGCAATTGGTCCCAATCCTGTCTTCATCACCTTCAACCTGAATCCTGCCCTGCCTGCAGGAACCGGGCCGCTCGCGAACGACACGATTATTCAACCCAACGTGCCCATTTTCGATCCAGCTTCTGTGACGCCAACGACCGCCTCAACCACGGACGCGTTCACCGTCGCTCAGAATCTGCGCACGCCCTACGTTTACAATTATAATTTCAACATTCAACAGGAAATCGCGCAGAACACTGTTTTGGAAGTCGGCTACGTGGGATCCACTGGCCGAAAGCTGATCCACTTTGTGGACATCAACCAACCCAGCCATGCGCAAATAACCGCAATTGACGAATTCTGCGGATTCACGGGCGAAATTGAGCGCGGCAGCCCGCAATGCACCGGCGCACCGATTGTCGGTTTTACTACGCCGCTCAGTTCTCTGGCGCCAAACGCGCCGTTCTACGTCAATCAGATTCAGTCCAGCGCGAATTCAAACTACAATTCGCTGCAGGTATCACTGACGCAGCGGAATTGGCATCATTTTACGAATCAGGTGGCCTACACGTGGTCCCATTCGATTGATACCGCCAGCGACGGCCAGGACTACGTCCCGAACGCTTCGCAGCCGAATGACAGCACGAATCCGGCGGGAAACAAGGGCAACTCGAATTTTGATGTACGCAACCGTTTCATAATCACGTCAACGTATGACATCCCAGCCGTAGACAAGCTTGGGAAGTTTGGATCCGGCTGGGCATTGAGCGGGGTGGCGACTGTAATGAGCGGCCATCCGTTCTCGCTCAATTACGATTTCGAGGGCGATTACGATGGGAGCGGAGAGTTTTTTGGGCGTCCTGACATCTCGGGGCCCATCCAATACAACTACGGCAATCCCAGCGAATTCCTTAACCTCACGTCTTTCACGGTGCCCTGCACACTGGTGGGTGGAAATGCTGACTCGAATTGCACCCCGGGAACACGCCATTTCGGCGACGAGGGCCGCAACTCCCTTCTCGGACCTAACTATCGGGACTTGGACTTCGCTATTAGCAAAATGACCTCCATCAACGAGCGATTGAAGGTGCAATTCCGGGCGGATATTTTCAATCTATTCAACCACCCGGCTTTTTCCAGCCCGTTGTTGCCGGCCTTTTTTGCGGACGCCGCACCCAACGGCATTAGCGACGGTACAGCCCAGACGTGCGGCCCCACCGTTACGATCGGCCGCAGTTGCGGCTTCTATCAGATTACTGCGACTTCCGACGTTGGCCTGGGCAATCCGGTTCTGGGCGGCGGTGGCGCACGTAGCATCCAGTTTGCCGTGAAGTTTTTGTTCTAGTAGCTGCCCAGGATTCGCAGAGAATTAAGCGGCTCGGTGGCTCGCCAACCTTGGGGCTGCCGGGCCGTTTTTCTTTCACGGCTGCGTTTAACGTAAGTGCAATAGATCGTTCAGGATGTAGCGTGCCATTGGAATGGACGGCACTGGAGGACATGCCAAAGCTGCGGCAATATCGTTTCCGGAAAACCGAATGTAGCTCCGGGGGTTTGAATCTGCAGCGTCCAGCTTTAGGTGGGCGCCTCTAATCTTTGACTTTGCGGTTGCCGTAGCCGCACCGGCTCTAAGAGCGGTGCCCTTCGCCGAACTCGAGCGATGTCCACACCCTACGTTTTGCATTTCGCGCGCCGCAAGAGGATGATGAATCTGTGAAAATGTCGAACCTAGCCCGCGGCCGTTCCAGTGCTCTACCGTCGGTGTTCCCGGCCAGCTGCCCTGCGGTCGAACGCCACCCAAGACGCCAATTTCTATTCAATACAAATGAACGGTTTTCTGTAAGCCCTAATTTTGCAACTCTAACAAAACAAAGCACTTCATTTTTTCTATTCCGTACAAATGAGCGGTCACCAATCTCAACTCATGCACACTTCGATTGGCCCAAGACCTCGCTGCGCCCTCGGGTTCACACCGCTCCACTTTTTCGCAATCCATATACTCGCTCGTTCGGGACGATGAAGCGTCCGGGCAGAACCCAGCTGGGAGAAACCACGCCACGCGGCCTAAGCCACTGATATGTCACGGATTTGAAATATTTGGATAGGATCATGCGTATTCATATATGGAGCGACGCAAGAGCATCGGCGAAATGAGCACCGCGGAACTAGCGGATTTGCTGTCGCAGGTCCGGGCGGGCGATTCAGACGCCTGGGGCGACTTGTATCGCCAATACGCTCCGGCGATTTTCCGGTTCTGCCGTCGGGCATTGCCCACGCGCGAAGATGCGGAAGACGCTACAACCGAAATATTCATGAAAGTACGGCAAAAACTCGGGATGTACGATTCGTCGCGGCCTTTCACGGCGTGGCTATACAAAGTGGCAAGCAATCATTGTTGGGACCTGCTGCGGCGCAGGCGAATTCGCCAGGATCTGGAAACCGGAGACCTGGAGACGCTGCCGCTGGAACATCCTGATCCCAGCCAGCTGGAACAACTACAAATAGATCACGACAGCAAACACGTTCGCGCGGGCCTGGCGAAATTGCCGGACCGCGCGCGCATGGCGCTGGTGCTGCGCTATTACTCGGAGATGAGTTACGACGAAATCGCGGACACGCTGGGAGTGCGACGCGCGTTCGTGGGAGTGCTGTTACTGCGCGCGCGGCATCAACTGCGCGACGTACTGGCGGAAAGCGGCGGCGGATTGCATGGCGCGGCTGCCGGGGGAAGACCATGAGCCATTTCGATGAAATGACAACGCTGCTGTATCTGGAAGGGCAGCTCGATGCGGACCACGCCGAGGGCGTGCGCACGCATGCGGCCGGGTGCGCGGAATGTCGCGGGCTGCTGCGCGCGCTGCAAACCGAAAGCGTGTGGCTGCGCGAATCGCTGGAAGCGGACGACGAATCGGTTCCTGCGCGACTGGTGCAAGTGCCCGAACACGGCGGCGCTCCGTGGGGCTGGATTACGGCGTTGGGATTGAGCGCGGGCGGAGCGTACACGGCGTGGAGCGGATTCATCGAACCGTGGCAAGCGCGGGCTTCGCAAGCGGGTTTCACGTCGGGAAATCTACTGACGATGCTTTTTTTCAGCGGTGCATTCTGGAAAGGATGGGACGCGATGCGAAGCCTGATCGAATTTCTGGCGATGGCGACACTGGGGCTGGTGGTGATGTGGTTGTTGCGGCGCCGCCTGCGGCGCACCACGGCGCTGGCGGTGGTGATGGGCGCGCTGGCCCTGATGGTGGCGCTGCCTCCTTCGGCTGGAGCCGCCGAACTGAAGCGCGGCGATCCGAATTATACGTTGCCGGCTGGGGAAGTGATTCACACCGATTTGATCGTGTCCGCGGGTTCCACCCGGATTGATGGCGACGTGGAAGGCGACCTGATCGTATTTTCGCACAGCGTTACGGTGAACGGGCACATCAAGGGCGACATCATCGCTTTCAGCCAGGAGTTGCGCGTGAATGGTCCGGTGGATGGAAACATACGCGCGATGGTGCAGACCTTGCAGCTTTATGGCAAGGTCGCGCGCAATGTGTTGGCGTGGGCCGGCGATGTGAACCTGGACCAGGACGCAATCGTGAACGGCACCTTGACGACGGGATCTGGCCACCTGGAAGTGAACGGGAAACTTGTGGGAGATTTGCTCGCGTATTCGGGGGATGTGGACATCAACGGGCAACTGGGGCGCAACGCCAGGATTCGCAGCGGACACCTGACGATCGGCTCCAGGGCCGAGATCGCAGGACAGACGACTGCCGAGCTACGACAGGATCCCGAAGTTTCATCGAGCGCGAAATTGGGCAGCCCGCTGGATTGGAAGATCACCAAGCGCAGCTCGGAGACCAATTATTCGTCGGCGCGTTACTACGTGCACCAGATTTTGAAGTGGGGCGCGAGTTTTGTGTTTGGGCTGGTGCTGCTGTTCCTGATGCCCGGTTTCTTTTTTGACGCGGTGAGGGCGTGTAACAAGACGGCGCAGGCGATCGGATTCGGTGTGCTGTTCCTGTTTGCGATACCCATTGCCGCAATCATCGTGTGCATCACCGTGGTGGGATTGGGAGTAGGAATCTCGGCGATGATGCTGTGGTTGATCTGTATTTATGCGGCGCAAGTGCTGGTGGGCGCATGGCTGGGAGAAAAAATTCTGGGTGCGAGCGCCGGTGTAGGAGCAGCGCTGGGACGTTTGGCGCTGGGCTTGGCGATTTTGCGCGCGTTGGGGATGCTGCCGTTTCTGGGCGGATGGATTTCGTTTGTCGTCGTGATTTGGGGAATCGGCGCGGTAGCATTGGCGAGCTACAAAAATATGCGGCCGCAGGTGGCGGCTGCTGTGGCGGCGGTGTAAAGTTCGCGCTGATACGATAGCGACGGCGTAGCGGCGGCGTTTGGATCGCGCTACAAGACGACTCCGAGTTTCTTGCCCACGCGCCCGATGATTTCGGCTGCGCGCTCGAGGTCGGCCCGTTTGTGAGTGGCAGTTACGATAGTGCGCAGGCGCGCTTTTCCTTCAGGGACAGTGGGAAAGCCGATCGCGCCGGCGAAAACCCCTTCGACGAATAATTCCCGCGAAAATTGAAATGCTCTAGCTGCTTCGCCCACCATGATGGGCGTGATCGGTGTTTCGCTCTTACCCGTGTCAAATCCCAGTTTCTTCAGCTTGCGTTTGAAGAACTTTGTATTCGCCCAGAGTTTCTTGATGAGCTTGTCTCCGGCTTCGGAATCGAGCAGCTCGAATGCGGCCTGGCAAGTGGCCGTGACCGAAGGCGGATGCGAGGTGGAAAATAGAAATGGCCGGGCGCGCTGGTGCAGGAAATCAATCAGGTCGCGCGAGCCGCAGACGTAGCCGCCGATGGAGCCGACGGCTTTGCTGAGCGTGCCCACCTGAATATCCACGCGGCCGTGGCAATTGAGATGGTCAATGGTGCCGCGGCCACGGCTGCCGAGAACGCCAGAAGAATGAGCATCGTCCACCATCATGATGCAATTGTATTTCTCGGCCAGGTCACAGAGCGCGGGGAGATTCGCGATATCGCCGTCCATGGAAAAAACGCCGTCGCTGATCAGCAGCTTCTTGCCGTTCCAGTCTTTGGTTTCCTGCAGGACGCGCTCGCAGTCGGCAGCGTCCTTGTGCTTGAACACTTTGATGGTGGCGCGCGAGAGGCGGCAGCCGTCAATGATGGAGGCGTGATTCAGCTCGTCGGAGATGACCAGGTCTTCCTTGCCAAGAATTGCGGAGACAGTGCCGGCGTTGGCCGCGAAGCCGGATTGGAATACCACGCACGCTTCCACTTTCTTGAAGCTGGCGATTTGTGCTTCCAGGTCCATGTGCATTTTCATGGTGCCGGCGATGGTGCGCACGGCGCCGGAGCCGACGCCGAATTTGCGTGTGGCGTCGATGGCGGCGCGGCGGAGCTTGGGATGCGTGGTGAGGCCGAGATAATTGTTCGAGCTGAGATTGATGACTTCCTTGCCGTCGAAATTCGCGGCGGGTTTTTGCTCGCCTTCCAGGATTTTCAGATTGAAGTAGAGATGCTTCGCTTTCAGGTCCTCGATGGCGTCATGCAAATACTGAAGTTGAGGACGTGTGGCGCTGCTCATGATTCCTCCGGCGGATTCGTGGCGCGCTATTTATTTGCGCCGTTAGGATAAAACAGGATTTTACCGGCCAGGCCGGATTCCAGAAGTGAGAAGGCTTGTTCGAAATTGTCGAGCGGCACGCGTTCTTTGAAGAGCGGTTCGAGATTGAGGCGATGGTGCTTCAAGAGTTCGGTCATCTGCACCCAGGTCTCGAACATCTTGCGGCCGTAGATGCCCTGCACGGTTGCGCCTTTGAAAATCACGTCGTTCACGAGATCGAACGTGACGGGATCCTTTGGAATTCCTAACAAAGAAGCGCGGCCGCCCTGGCGCAGCATTTCGAAGCCCTGATGAATCGCGGCGGGATGGCCGCTCATTTCCAGTAGCACGTCGGCGCCCGCGCCTTCGGTGGCTTCACGGACGCGCGCGACGACATCTTCCTGCGCGGGATCGAGCGCCTCGTCCGCGCCCATTTTAAGGGCCAGCTCGCGGCGATGTGGATTAACTTCGGTAGCGAAGATCATGGCTGCGCCACAGGCGCGTGCGACGTTGATGGCCATCAGGCCGATGGGACCGGCGCCGGTGACCACTACATTTCGCGCGGCGATCTCGCCGGCAAGCACGGTGTGCACGGCGTTTCCAAGCGGATCGAGAATTGCGGCATAATGCTCGGGAATCGCGGGATCAATTTTCCAGATGTTGCGGACGGGAATGACGACGAATTCGGCGAAGCAGCCGTCAGCGTCAATGCCGATGATCTTTACATTCTGGCAAACGTGCGGCTGGCCCATGCGGCACGGGCGACAGTGGCCGCAATTCACGTGCATTTCAGCGCTGACGAAATCGCCGGACTTCACGGAAGTCACTTCGGAACCAACTTTTTCGACATGGCCGCAGAATTCGTGGCCGAAGGTCATCGGCGGATGAATGCGCGAAGCGGACCAGCGGTCCCAGCCGTAAATGTGCAGATCGGTGCCACAGATGGACGCGGCGCGCACGCGGACCAGAACTTCAGCAGGGCCCGGCGTTGGAATGGGAACGGATTCGAGCTGCGCTCCGCGCTGGGGACGCATCTTGCGCAAAGCTTTCATCGTGGATGTCGGCATCGTGTACGGGCGGAAGTGCAGCAGCCCGCCAAACTTGTGATTTTAGCATAGGGCTGGAAGAACGAAAAATCGGGGGCGCGAGGCCGGAGCATCCGTTACAATCGCGGCGGTTGACAACGCAAGCGAACCCGACGGAGGCACGTTGAGCTTTTCACAGCGATTCGAAGAAATTCGCACAGGGTTTGAGCCGGCATTCTGGGTGGCGAACTTCACGGAGATTTTCGAGCGGGTAGCGTATTACGGGACGACCGCGGTCCTCGCGATCTACCTGAAAGAGCAGTTGCATTTTTCTAGCGAATTGACGGGCTGGTTGGTCGGGACATTCGGCCTGGTCGTGTGGTTTCTACCAATCCTAGGCGGCACGCTCGCGGACAGATTTGGATTTCGCCGCGCGCTGATGTTTGCGTATCTGGTGATGACGGTCGGGTATTATCTGCTCGGCTCGCTTGCGGCGCCTTGGATGGAATCGCTACGTCAGTCGCTCGGCGACAAATGGCTGGTACTGGCAATCCTGATGATCCCCGCACTTGGTCCCGGCGTTGTGAAGCCCTGTGTGGCCGGAACCACAGCGCGTGCGTCGAACGAGAATGTGCGGTCACTCGGATATTCGATTTACTACACCTTGGTGAACATCGGCGGGGCGCTGGGTCCGATCGTGGCTTGGTTGGTGCGCAAGCAGCTGGGATGGGGCATAGAAAGTGTATTTCGAGTCTCGGCGCTCTGGGTTTTTCTGATGTTCTGGACGACGCTATTTTTTTATCGGGAACCCGGGCGTTCCGGAGAGGTGAAAGTTGCGAGCGTGTGGACCGCGCTCTCGAATATGATCGTGGTTCTGGCCAATTTGAGGTTCGTGTTGTTTCTGGCGATCTCTGCCGGCTTCTACATCGTTTTCTGGCAGCAATATATTTCCGCGCCGCTGTTTATTCGCGGATACGTCAATCCGAAAGCAGACGTGGACCTGCTGCTTTCCGTGGATCCCATTGTGGTGATTTGTTTCCAGATACTCGCGGCATATCTGACGCGAAAAATGCCTGCGGTGCGGGCGATGGCGCTGGGATTTCTGATCACGGGCCTTTCCTGGATTCTATTGGCGATTCATCCGAGCGTGTCGATGCTGGTGGCAACGCTGGTCGGTGTGGCCATCGGCGAAATCACGCAGGCATCGCGCTATTACGAATATGTTTCGCGACTCGCGCCGCCGGGGCAGCAAGGGCTGTACATGGGGTACGCGTTCCTTCCGATCGCGGTAGGATATTTTATCGCGGGGCCGCTCGGCGGTTACCTGATTCATCATTTTGGGGAAGTGCTGCACGAGCCGCAGCAGATGTGGTGGGTGATTGCGGCCATCGGGGTGGTGACGGCGGCGCTCACGTGGCTATACGACAAAGTTCTTCAGCCGGGAAGAGTTGCCGCTGATGCGGCCTAGTTGACCATGCGGCGCAGGTTTTCGACGGCTTGGCGCGCCAGGGTGTAGCGCGGCTCAATCCGGAGCGATTCGTTGAAACATTCGCGCGCGCGGGCCAGCATTCCTTTCGCAACGTAAGCGCGGCCGAGATTGAAATGCGGGAAGTGCCGCGGCTCGTAACGCGGAGCGGCGACGGCGCGTTCGAGCCACGATATCGCTTCGTCGTATTTTTCCAGCTGAATCAGGTACGAGCCGATGTCGTTGTAGGGATTGCCGAATTCGGGATCCACTTCGATGGCGCGCTTACATTCGGCGATGGCTGCTTCGATCTTTCCTTGAAAGTGGTAAGTCCAGCCTAAGAACGTATGCGCCTCGGCGGTAGGGAACAGTTCGAGAGAATTCTTGTACAGCGTGACAGCGTGATCGTAATCGCCCTCCATCTGTGCGCGATACGCTTCTTGCAGCAGCGCCCAGGCTTGTTCTTGTTTATTGAGCATTCCCATCGGCTCCGCCGAGTTTAGTGACCGCAAATACGCCCAAAATTTATTCGTTTGCGCTCAGTCGCGGTTTGCGCCGCTCGCTTACGAACCGTACTCCAGCAACAATCATAAGCGGCAGCCCCGAAACCACACAGGCCAAGGTGAAATGCACAAAGGTAAACATCGCGCTATCGTGACCGCCGGATATGAATGGCGAAAGAATCGCAGCCGACGCAAATGGAGTAGCCGTGATTGCAAGGCTGAATAGAAAAAGCGTACGAGGCGAACGTTCGTTAGCCACTTCGATGGTTGTCGCAATCACGAACACGCAGACAATCAATTCCACGAGCCACAGCGCCGTGGTTAAAAATGCTGAGAAGAGTAGGTGTTCAGCCACAACTGCAGCAACCTCAATCGTTACACCCGTCGCCAACACTGCAGCAAGAACCTTCAGGCGCTTTCGACTTTCCGACGATTCGGACTGAGTGTCGATTTCTGTTGTCATTTGCGGGGGCACAGCCTCGCCGCTATTTTAGCGCCGAGCGGCGGATGCGGCGGCGAAGCTTTTCGAGCAAGGCTTCCAGGCGTTTGGTGTAGTGCACGGGATACACCGCTGCGCGGTTGATCTGGCGATAAGTTTTCGGAAGGCGTGCCAGACCGGCGACGCAACGCGCACGCAAATCGGCGACTGGCTGCGCTGGGGTGACGCGTCGGCCAGCACGCATCACTTCCACCAGCATGGGTTCACCACCATCGGCGGCCTCGCCCTCGAGCGCGATTCGGTCGTGGCTGTATTCGCCCGAAGGCTTGGAGTAGCGGAACACTTGTTTGCGGCCCGGATAGGTAACTTTCGCGGCGCTGAGTTTCGCCGCCTCGCGGACGATTCCGCCGCGCTCCACCTCAACCAATTTGTAAATCAAATTCAGATGCGGCGCATCACCCGGAGTGGCCAGCGCAGTGCCGACGCCGAACGCGTCAATCGCGGCGTGTTTCGCAAGCAGCGCGGCGATGCGCGATTCATCGAGATCGCCTGACGCGAAAATCTTCACATCGTTCCATCCCACGCGATCCAACTGGCGGCGCACCCACTGGCTATCTTTCGCCAGGTCGCCGCTATCGAGGCGCACGCCGGCGGGCTTTCGATTCATGGTGATGATTCGTTTCACCGCGGTGTGAACATCGTAAGTATCGAGCAGCAGCACGGCGTGTTCAGGAAACACATCCAGAAATTTCGCGAAGGCTTCGGTTTCGTCTTCGTGCGCCATCACCCAGGAGTGCGCTTGGGTGCCATATGTTTCCATACCGAATTGCTGGCCAGCACGTACGTTGGACGTGCCCTGGCATCCGCCGATCGCAGCGGCGCGCGCGGCAAGCAGGCTGGCCTGGCTGCCGTGAGCGCGGCGGGCGCCGAAGTCCACGACCTGGCGTCCTTGCGCGGCGGTAACGACGCGCGCGGCCTTGCTCGCGATCATGGTCTGGTAGCTGAGCGTCGAGAGAAAATACGTTTCCATGATCTGCCCCTCGATGATGGGCGCAACGACACGCAGCATGGGCTCGCCGGGAAATACCAGCGAGCCTTCGGGCATAGCCCAGACGTCCCCAGTGAAGCGGAATTTCGCGAGGTAATCGAAAAATTCGCCGCGGATGTTGCGGAAGACAGGATGCTGGCGCAGATAGTCAATTTCTTTTGCTGTGAAATGCACGTTCTCAAGAAAATCGAGCGCCTGCTCGAGGCCGGCGGCGACCAGATAATTTCGATGCGGGGGAAGATGGCGAACGAACAGCTCGAACGTAGCGCGAGCTTCGAACCGGGTTTGCAGGTAACCCGCGGCCATAGTCAGTTCGTATAAATCTGTTAAGAGGCCGGAGTGTTCTGACATTTTCCTTTACCAGGCTGCGTCAGCGCGGCTGCTCGCAATGCGAGGGAACGTGAGGCCGCCATCAATGGCCATGGCCTGGCCGGTGATGTAATTGTCGCGTTCGAGAAAAAAGCGCTGCTGTCTCTCGCCGCACCACATTCTTTTGCCAGCACAATTGGTCCCACGTAGTTGGATTCCAGCGAAGCAAGGAGAGTTTCAGATTTCAGGTTTTCAAATGCCACGCGCGCCGGGTTACGCGGAAAGACGGTAACACCCGCGAGCGGCGCCCCAATTTTCTGCGCGGTGGCGAGATAGACCACGCGGACCTCGGCGGAACCGACGTCTCCCGCGACCAGCGAAATGCTGCACCCGTGAGTAGATTTCATTGCGTGGCACAGAGCTGCGGCTCGTTCGCGATTGGCGGAGTAGCCGACGACGAGGTGAGCGCCTTCTCGCGCGAGCAATGCAACGATGGCAACACCCAAGCCGCCAGTGCCACCGGCGACGATAATGGTCCTACCGGCAAGAGTCTTTTCGGGAAAGTCGTACTGAAACTCGTGGTACGCGTGCGCCTGACCCGCACCCCAATACTTCGAGGTCATGTGCTCCTCGAATGCCGCGATGATTTACCGCATGTTTAAGGAACGAGACAGTTTATCTCGCACAAGCAGAGCCGGATGAAAAGACAAAACCCCCAAGCCTCCGTTCCGTTGTCCGGAGCGGGCGTGCCTGGGGGTTCGTCGTCAATCCCTGCGCCGGAAGGACTACTTCAGGACGGCGTCTTTGAATGCTTTCGCTGCGCGCAGACGCACAACGGTCTTGGCCTTGATCTTGATGGTCTCGCCTGTGGCCGGATTGCGGCCCAGACGCGCCTTGCGATGCGCCTTGACGGCGCGGCCGATGCCGGGAATTACGAACTTACCCGCGCTCTTGGCCTCTTTCACAGCCAACTTGAACAGTTCGTCGAAGAAAGCCACGGTCTGCTTCTTGGAAATGGGCTTTTCCGGCGTGCTTACCTTCTCAGTGATGTGCGCAATAATCTTGGACTTGCTCAGCGGATTTGCCATCGAGTTGCGTTTTCCTCCTCAGTTTAAATTGCTTGGCGAGCCTGCAGTGCAGGACGCCTTGGGGACTATAGCGGCAGAAAGGGCCGAACGCAAGTCAAACCTTCAAAAAAGCCCGATAAAACGGGCCTTTCCTAAGCGCGCCATTTTTGAGCGAAAAATTTACTGCGCGGCGAGCTGCTGGTAGAAGAGCGCGACGGCCTTGATTCCGCCGAAATAATTTTCCAGAGCGATGTGTTCGTCGGGAGCGTGCGCGTTTTCGTCCGGCAATCCGAAACCCAGCAGCACGCAGGGAACTTTAAACGTGTCGTGCATTTGCGTGACGAAAGGAATCGAACCGCCTTCGCGGATGAAAACGGCTTTCTTGCCGAAGCCGGCCTCGAGCGCGTGAATCGCCGTCTGAAAAATCGGATGCGTGTACGGCGCGACCCACGGCTTGCCCGTGCTGAGAACCTGGAATGTGCAAGTGACGGACTTCGGCAGCAATTTGCGAATGTGACGCTCCACGAGCTTCGCGATTTTCGCTGGATCTTGATTGGGAACCAGGCGCGTGGAAAGTTTCGCATACGCTTTCGCGGGAATCACGGTCTTCGCGCCTTCACCAAGATAGCCGCCCCAGATGCCATTGAGTTCGAGCGTGGGCCGAATCCACAGCCGCTCGACAATCGTGAATCCTTTTTCGCCGTCGAGTGCGGGCGCTCCCACCGTCTTGCGAAATTCTTTTTCTTTCCAAGGCAGGGAATTAAGCGCCTTGCGTTCCTGGCGCGAGACCGTCGCGACATCGTCGTAAAAACCCGGAATCGCGACGCGAAAATTCTTGTCGTGCAGCTTGGCGATCAGTTCCGCAAGAATTGTGATCGGGTTGGGAACTGCGCCGCCGAAAACTCCGGAGTGCAAATCCTGGGCTGGGCCCGCGATTTCCACCTGATAATAATTCAGGCCGCGCAATCCGTACGTTACCGAAGGCACGCCCTTCGCCAGCATGGAAGTATCGGAGACCACCAGCGCGTCGGCCTTCAGCCGCTCTCGATTGCTCTGCACGAAATCCCACAGGCTGACGCTGCCCACTTCTTCTTCGCCTTCGATCATTACCTTCACGTTCAGGGGCAGCTTGCCTGCCTGGTTCTTCAGCGCTTCGAGCGCTTTCATGTGAATGTGCACCTGGCCCTTGTCGTCAGCGGTGCCGCGGCCGAAAAGCTTGCCGTCGCGAACCGTGGGTTCGAAGGCCGGGGAAGTCCAAAGATCGAGAGGCTCGGCCGGCTGCACGTCGTAATGGCCGTAAAAAAGGATGGTAGGTTTCCCGGGAGCGTGCAGCGATTCGCCATAAACCAGAGGATGCATTTTAGTAGGAGTGATTTCGACGTTTTCCAGGCCCGCGGCGCGCAATTTTTCAGCAACCCAGTGTGCGGCGCGCTCAATATCGGGTTTATGTTCGCTTTTGGTACTGACGCTGGGAATGCGTAGGAATTCTTTCAGTTCGTTCAGATTTTCATCACGCCGAGATTCGATGTACTCAATAAGGTTCATTGCCAGGGGGCCCCCAAACTATAAGATTGTAACGCCCGCGTCGGCGAATTCCGCGGCGCGGCATGAATGCGAATAACTCCTGTGCCATCGAACAAGACTCGCGATTCTACGGAACCTTGTGCGATTTCAGCAAGCTTTTTGCGGGCTGTGTTTTTGGAAACTTTCCAAGTGCGCACGGTTGACTCGCCGTCTGGCCCGATGCAGGATACCAGATAACCATGACTGAGCAGACAAGCAGCAGCACCCGGCGCAGTTCGCGCGTTTTCACGCGAATACCCGTACGCGCGGTGGCCAAAAACAGCGATGGCAAGAAGTTCCGCGAGAACAGCCAGACCATCGTCATCAATGCGCATGGCGGCCTGCTTTATCTACAAGAGACGCTCGCTCTGGGCGCCGAACTCGTGTTGATCAATCCGGTCACCGAAGAAGAGCAAGAATGCCGGGTCGTATATCTTGGCGATACATCCGAAAAGGGCACACGCGTCGGGGTTGAATTCCTTTCACCGAGCCCGCATTTCTGGGGTGTCGATTTTGCTCCGCAGGATTGGCCGGCGCGGCCTTCCGCTCAGCCTTCACGCTAGCCGCTTTCATCCCTCAGAGTTGAGATGCGCTTCGGCACCAAGTTGCCGCTGACCCGCAGGAGTGTTCTATCACGCACGGAGCTGTGATGGAGCGAGTGCGGGGAGTGGCGTGGAATTTGATGAGAACAAGATATGACCAATGGTCATATCTGCTAGCGCCTTAAGCGCAAGGCAGTTATTTCCCGGGCGGAAGCGTGTCATAGTCGGAGAGTTCCACCTGTTTCCATTTTCCGTCGATGATTTCCTTGCGAATTTCCGCCGCTGTTTTTCCCTGTTGCGACTCACTATAGGTGAGCACTGCTTCCTTTTTGCAGAGGATGCAATGCGCTCCGTGCATATCGGTAAAACAATCGAGTAAGCTCTTGTGCCCAACTTCCTTGTCGCAGCCGCAGTAGCATGGCTCCTGATAGAGGACCGGTTTCACTTTGGCCGCGAGCGTAAAGATGTTGCGAGTTTGCGCGTCTGAAAATTGCGCGGGATCCAGCGTGTCGGGCAGTGGATCTTTGGGAGGCTCGGCGTGGTAGGGCGGCACGGGGACTTTCAGGTATTTCGCAGCCGGATTATGTGCAGCTGGAGAATCCGGCGTGGAAGAATTCTGCGCATGCAGGGAACTGGCGCCAAACGAGGCCAACGCAACGATGGAAACGACAGCCAGTATCAATGCGCGACGAAACATTGTCCGAGCCTCCTCTCCCTAACTGCCCAATTACCCGCGCAGCGAGCGACAGCGAATTCTCACGATCAAATCTTATCATTCCTGCCACGCGAACGAATGGAGGAATCGCGCAGCAGTTGACGCATGTGGTTGCGCGGCCAGACGCGGGAGCGTCCGTGAGCACAGTGGCTCTCAGCGCTGGACATTGATTGTCAGCAAATGCGGCGTACGTTAGGATGGAGCCAGCAAAGAAAAAACGGAGGGGTAGGAAAGCGGTTGACTCCGGCGGTCTTGAAAAATTAAATTACTGTTTTCTATCTGACACAAAATCTAACTAAATCCCTTTGCCAGCCGTCAGATAGCTTGGTTTTCAGTTTCCTGTATTTGCGCGGTTTTTGCTCGTTCTACGCCGGTCTTAGTGACAATTTGGTGACAGTCGCGATTTTTTAGCGCCTTGCGCACCTGAGTGTAACAGACGCAGGTTGGCCGCGTGTTCGGATATTCTAGTTCGCATGTCGCATCTCTTGTGTCGCTCGGTCATCACCCGAGAGTCGTCGTCGATTTACGCCGGCGCGTTCCGCTATCCGCTCTGGCGTGATCTGCCCTTTGCTCTTAATTGCCTCGCGTCAGCTTTTTTGAGGAAAACTCTTCGCGGCGGAGGATCAGGATCGAAGGGACCGAGGGGACGGCAAGGCGAAGATAAAAGTGGCCGATGCCTGCCAGACCCAGCATCAGACTTGGATTTTCACCAGCCGGAGTACCGCAGGGCCATCCATCGTCGGTGCGACCGAAAGTTTCGATTCCTTTAGAGGCAACCGTCAGCGCTGCCTTACGTGCGTCGGAAGCAGCCGGTCCGAAGACCGAAGATCCACTGCGAAGCACTTCGGCGTTTCCGGCGAGTCCGTGGCAAAGGGAATAGTTCAAGTTAGGAGAATGCAACGAAGATTCCACGGCGAGACGAGTTGTCTTGAGGGCCACACGTGCCTCGGCCTCGCAGTCGCTGTCCTTAAGAATTTCGTACGCGCGTAGACGCGATAACGCAATTCCAGCAGCGCCGTGGCACCAAGCGGTCATGAAAGGAAGCGCCTTGCGATTTGGCCGAGGTTGGCCAGGCCACTCGCGTAAATCAGGCCAATTCTGCTGTGAGGGATCGTACCAGTGGCGCTCGTAGGCAAATGCTGATTCCGCCGCTCTGCGGTACTTCGAATCGCCGGTGGCGAGGAAAAGCTCGAGAAGCGCGTAGCCGATGCCGGCAGCTCCATGCGAAAAACCTGTCAGATTTCGGCGGGCAGGCATCGCCGAGCTGGGCCACGAATAGCCGACCTTCGATTTGTTCGCCTTGCGAAGAATTTTTCGCGCGAGCGGCAAGCACAAATCAAGGAGAGCGGGTGCGTCGAGCATCTCGCGCAGTATCAGCAGGCCGACAATGGTGCCCGCCTTGCCGAACATGAAGTCAAGTTCCCAGCTTTCCAGTTTTTCGCGCTGGCAACGCCGGACGATCCGCATTGCGGACCGAAGCAGATCGTCGTCCCGCAGGATTTTTCCTACGCGCGCGGTGACAAATGCGATTCCGATCCATCCTGAAAAAAGGCCAGGGCGAGCCGCGCCAGGCAAGACATCGAGGTGCGAGAGGGCTTGCCTAATCGCGCCGAGCGCAGTGCGGCGCACGCCCGCATCTCCGGTCTCGCCATATAGTTCAGCGAGAAACAAGGCGACGCCACTGGTGCCGGAATACAAATCAGGCCCCAGAGCACTCAACGTGGCATTCCCCTGAGGAGTGAGGCTGCGCTCGAGAGGCTGGAAACCAACCCAATTGCACTGATTTCGATGCCAAATTGCTTGTCGAGCGAGGCGCGAAGCGATACGCGCAGCCACTTCCAAGTAGTCGCTCTTCGAGTTAGAAGCGGACTCCGTTCCACAAGAATCGCGGCGGCGTACTGGCATGCTGTTGGCTCCAAATTCATAAATATCAGCGGAACCGGGGTTCAGATGCGGCGTTTCAAGGCTGATTTCATTTTCTGCGAAGTGCGCTTCGACGATCTTTAGTCGATCAGGCAATGATTTGCGGCCTTCCTGCCAGGCGCGGAACATGCCTTCGGCGAGCAAATAGCAGCGATGCGTTCCAAAGCTATCGTGTTTCGTGCCGGGATCTTCGGCGAAGCCGAGACCGGGTGCGAGGCGCTTGGTGAAGGCCGGAACCCGTTCATTCAGCCTTTCGCTTATTTTCGGGTAAATCCGTTCAAGAATCTGTGCAACGGGCGCGTAGCGGCTTTTCGGCACGTAGAGCACTGCGGCGTCGCAACGGCTGAATGCGTCGCGATCGTTCACCACCTTGAACCTGAATGGTAGGCAAGCACAATTGAGTTCGCGGGTCAGCGCCTGCATGAGCGGAACCGCGGCTTCCGGGCGGAGGTGCCAGTAGAAGCGCACGACATCGGCGCCGTGGAAATCGGGCATTTCAACATCGCTGACGGCCATGTAGAAGCCAGGCGAAAGGCCCAGTAGTTCCTTGGCAAAACGCAAGCGGACCCGAGCTGCGGGATCAGGCAATTCACCGTTGCCCGTATCGCAGTCGCTTTCTTGCACGCGAAACGCGAGCCCGTTTCTTCGGGCGATCAGTTCACTGTTGGGCAGCGACGTCACCTGCCATCCTTCCGCGAAATAGCCGGCTCCGCAGTTAGAACTGGAAAGCTCATCAATGAACTCGCCGGCACCGTGGCGCGCCGCTGCGTTCGCTTCTTTCGTGGGTGGCGTGGCGGCTCCCTGACAGTAGAAATCGGAGTACAGCTGGGACTGCAGAGTTGCTAACAGCCAGGTTCGAAGCGCCTCTTGGCCGAGCGCACGTTCAAAGTGCGCGGTGAGTCGCGGCGAGGGCGCTCCAAACCACGAATATGCGACGCCGGAATTAAATACGGTAGCTTCGATCGCCCTCTGCATTTGTTCGCGGTAGTCAGGCATGGCGGAAGGAAAGTCCAAACAACTCGATGGCGGCTTTTTCCGGCTGGGCCAGGATGTTCATTGCGACTTGAACCAAAGCAAGCATGTAGGTGTTCGCGGAAGAGGCCGCCGGAGCGATCTCGAAGGCCGTGAGCAGCAGCCGGAGTGCAGAAAATTTGACCGCGCGGAGCAGGAAGAGATCGGAATTTGAATCCTGCAGGCCCATGCACTGCGCGTATCGGACCCAGAACGAGCGGACCGGTGGTTGAACATTCTCCAACGGACAATCAGCGAGGTGGATAAACCGGTCCAATTGGCTGGGGGTCATCAACGGAATGGAGGAAAGCCAAAAACTCAGATATTCGGCAAACAGCGAGCCGACATCCCAAGCGGTGTCACCAGCGCCCGTGAATTCGAAATCCACGATCTTCACCGGTCGCTTGCCGCGGCCCAGACGTACGGGAATCAATAAATTTTCGGCCCTGATATCACCGTGTATAAAGCCGGAAGGCTGCCATTCTTCGCGAAGTTCGTCGAGATGGCCGGTCAGGCTACGCTGTTTTTGAATGATTTCGATGAGCTGGAGCGCGGCGCGACTGAGGTTGCGATACACCGCCAGGCCCGGCTGATGGAGGGAGAGAACCATAGCCCGAGCGCTTTTTTCCTGGGGCATCGCGTTCGCTTGATGCAGTGCGGCCAGTGCTTCAGCAGCCCTCTGGGCGGAGCCGGCGGAAACGCGGCCAAGCCGCTGCAGCTGCTCGCGCAGAGTCTCGGCGTCTTGGATCAATTCCAGAATCAAGATGTGCTGCTCGGAATCGTACGCGCGGAAACCGGGGAAGTGGCTCGCAATTCCGTTCTTTGCGGTTGAGGAGAAAAGTTGCTGATAGATCGCTGCTTCGCGCGATAACGTCTCAATGCGGTCGGGTCCCACAGCCTGCTTCAGCAGGTAGCAACCGTCCGGACTGATGATTCTGTAGTTTCGATTGCGGCGGGAGTTGTCGAGCACAGCGACGTTCCCTGCGACAACACACTGTGGCGTGATTAATTCGCGCGACAGTAGATAGGGAACGACGTCGTGCTGGGTCAGCATGCGATCGGCCACATAGTAGGGCTAGCGCTTCAAGAACGAGTCGGGCGTGCTCTCATCCCGCGGCTGAGAACAGGGGTAGCAATACCAGAACCAGGATGAGACTGCGATGAAACTTCGCACGCGCTCGCCCACGAATGCTGACTCGGGCAGCCCATCGATTTTCGATTCTCCCGCTGCCCGAAGTTCAGTATCCAGCACCGCACCGCGAAGATATTTTCGCTGCGTCTGGTGAAGTGCTTCTTGACGATCTCGATCTGTAATCGGGTGCGTTTCTAGTAGTTTCATTATTTTCGCTCGCCGATCGAAAAACGAAGTCGTTTGGTCTGTTGCCGCGTTAGTGTGTTTCACCGCTCGGGCCGCACGCCACCAGCAAAGGCTGCACGGGTGCCAGCCGTTTGACGCTTGGAATGTGCTTGTAGCCTTTCTTAACCGCTCTCTTTGCCTTACCAGCTTGTTCCGTGGCCATGTTCCTCACCTCTCCGAATTGAGTAGGATTCAATCGACGAACGTTTGCAGTTCCCAGCTGAAGTCACTGTTAGGCTAGTTCGCCTTTGGAGCGGCGCAGGGCGAGCACGCTTCACAGACGCTTGACGCTAGGGCCGCGCTTCTTATTTCTTATGAACGATTTCTCGTCGCCTTAGTGTGGATCGCTGTTGGGGCATGCTCGTAGCAAAGGGCGCACGGAACCCAGCTTCTTGACGCTGGGGATGTGCTTCGGGCGGTTCTTGCTAGCCTTCTGTGGTTTGCTGCTAGTCTTCGCTGCCATGTTCATTTCCTCCTGTAATTGAACAGAATTGAGCTGGTCCGCGCTCTATTCTTGCCGCGCTAGTGCGGATCACTGTCGGGGCAATATCGTAGCAAGGGGCGCACGGAATCCAGCTTCTTGACGCTGGGAATGCGCTTCGCGCCGTTCTTGCCAGCTCTAACTGGTTTGCTGCTAGTCTTCGTTGCCATATCTATTGCCTCCTGTAATTGAAGAGAATTCAGCTGATTTGCGGTTTAAAGCTCCCAGCTCAGGTCACTGAAAAGCGTCTTGGCTTTTGCTGCAGTGCAAGGTGCGCACGGCTGCCAGACGCTTCACGCTGGGGACACGCTTCGCGCGGTTCTTGTCTGCCTTCTGTGGTTTGCTGGTCGTCTTCGTGGGCATTTGTGCCGCCTCCTTGATTTGAATCGGATTGAACAGACCACCGGTTACAATTTTCCTAATTGGCCTTAATTTTTCGACGCTCCCGCTCATGCGACTGATGCTCATAGACCGGAAACTGCGGCCGCGCTGCATATTCGCATTCCATCCGCGCCAGCAGAAATCCCAGTCTGCCGTGGATCAGGCTTTGGCGATGGTTATGATCAGTTGGCCAGCGGGGCTGAAGCGAGCCTAGCCACTCCGAAATTTTCCGCCTCCCACTAAGATTTCCGGTCGCGGCCGCGGTTCCCGCCAGGGTGATCGCTTGGCCTGCGCCGCCGCAACAGACGCTACCCATGCTTGCTCGCCATTTCCAGACGCCCGATGCCAGCCGGTCCACGATCTCCCGGTCAGCACCTGCGCGCGAGTGTCGCCATATGGTCGTCCACAGCAAGAGGTGGCCCGCAAGACCGTTGCACCAGCCCGCCGAGAAACGCGACCCGCCGGCGCGCTCGGTCCATACCAAAATTTTCTGATGGGGAATGGCGGCCTCCCGTAGCTGCTCGATGATTGGAGCTGCCAGGCTTGGCTCCCCGCACGCATAGGTGGCGTAAACCTGGCCTGCTATCCCATGCGCGAATCCAAACGGTCGGTTGCGACGAATCTTCGTGCCGGTTTTGGCCCACGCGCGCCGCACCACCGAGTGGCCGAAATTCGCCAGTTCCCTGCGCAGTTTCGCCGACGAGACGGAACTCGTCAGATTTTTCGCGCCCAACGCCAAGCCAAGTCCTCCAAGATGCAGGTCCGCGATGCGCGATAGCCGGGTATTAGCCATCTCCAAGAATTGCAGCGCCGCGGCGTCTGCGCCGGCGCGATCTCCCATCTGCGAACGAACGATGGCCTTTACGTGCGGCAGACCAGGCTCGGCGAACACCAACGATGCAAATCCCAAGTCTCGTCGGGTGAATCTCGGCGCACGCAAAACAAACGCGCGTTCATCGGACGCGTGCCGCTGCGCGGCTGCGACCCACGAATCGGCCGCCAGCAAAAGATCGCAGTCGCCGCGTAGCTGCGCTGTACGGGCCAGGGCATAAGCGATGCCCGACGCACCGAACGCCAGTGAACACTTTGGCGCAACGACCGAAAATTCGCGCAGCGCACGAGAACCTAAGCCGTAAAGCGCCCTCAATTCCTCTAAGGGATCTCTTGACTGGGCTGAACTCACCGCGGGAGCCGATGATCTAGTTAGGAGTTAGCGATTTCTGCAAAGTGCGTACGGATTCCAAGCGTTTGACGCTGGGAACGCGCTTGGAACCGCCTTTGATCGAGGTCGCTGGTTTGCTACCTAGTTTTGCTGCCATTTTGACTACCTCCTAGAGTTATTCGGTTTTGGTCTTGGACGCTGAACTACGCGGGCTGAATGTTCCGTCCAACTGCCCTCCCGCAATTCCGCCTCGCGTCAGTGGAAAGCTGGCTTGCTCTCCTCGCAGCGCAAGCTGCGCACGGCTGCCAGACGCTGGCAGGCCGGGTTTGCTGACCGGCTCATTCAAAAATTGACGGCCCACCGACGGGAGCCGATGATCTAGTTCGGAGTTATCGATTTGTATAAAGTACGCACGGATTCCAAGCGTTTGACGCTGGGCACGCGCTTTGAGCCACTTTTGATCGCTTTCGCTGATTTGCTCGCTACCTTTGCTGCCATGTTCATTACCTCCCAGATTCGTTCTGCTTTTGGCCCGAGGTGTGTGTGACCGAACCAAAACTGCACCGCGTCTAATTCGGGGTGATCGATTTTTGTAAAGTACGAACGGATTCCAAACGTTTGACGCTGGGAATGCGCTTGGAGCCGATCGCCTTCGCCGGTTTGCTAGCCTGTTTCGTTGCCATCACTCACCTCCATTTGATTAAGGTTAGAAAACTGTCTCGACGGCTGGTAACGGCACCGGGACACATCGGGGCGCCGCACGCATTGGCGTAGTCTCGGCCGGAACTGCTGAACCGCTGTGAAAGCCGTGCAGGTCTGGGTAAGAGCTGCGGAAGGCGACTCTCCCTCACTACCGCCCACTAACTGGCCGAAGATCGATCCGCCGTTTTACTGATAACGATCTCGGTGAGCGGCTTCACCCTAGCCATCTTCTTTCCCTGCCGCAGCTTCTTGGTTGGCTTGCTGGCGTTCATCGTCGTGTCCTCTCCTTTACCGGGTAGTGTTCTGCTACCGGTTCGTGCCTCTCTATCTAGATAATCGGAATTCGCCGACAAAACACGACAGGACGGCAAAATTACTTTTCCCACGAGGGCACGCGCGGCGATGCGGTCACATGGAATGGCAGCCAGCGCCACCCAAACTCCGGCTAATCGTTTGGAACCAGGTAGCCCTGAACGTCGGATTCCCCGAAACCCTCCACGGCCGATAGATCCACAAGCTGGACGCCCGATCCGACGCGGATGCCCGTCAGATAATGTTCGTGGACAAAACCCGCACCCGCGCCGCTCGGAACAATCGTTTGACTGTTAACCAGTCCGGCGTTGGTGCCCTTATTCAGTAACCCATCCGAGGCAAAGCCGCCGATAGCACGACTCTCCCATTCCCAGTCGGTAATGATCAGCGTGTAACCGGTGGGCACCGTGTAATAGGTCGTTAGTGATGAAATACCGCCGGCGGGGTCGATCGAATAGCAGCCATTTTCGTTATTGCAAAGCAAAGACACTAACTGGCTCTCGTTCTGGCCGACGTGGGTGGTGGTGCCAGGGACGATTTGGACCAGTGCTGCGGCCAAAGCGTGGGCCGTTTTTGGAGCGATGAACGCGACGACCACTGCCAGCACCGCGAGCGCTCCTAAACCTCCGAAAGCCTGTTTCAATAGCCTCATGTGCTTTCTCCTCTCTCACGAGCTCTCTTTGCAGAACGGGCAGCCCTCGCGGGTGGCTTGAGCGATCTTTCGTGGCCGCGATTTCTCAATTCCCGGGCTCGCGGCCCATGCTGCCCGACCGCCGGCGGGCTAGTTCGGAACCAGATAACCTTGGGCGTAAGCCGTGATCTCGCCAGAGATAGCATCGTAGTCCGCCAGAGTCACGCCCGATGCCACCCGGACACCCGACACCAAATGTTCGTGTCCCCAACCAACCGCTGTCGCATCGGTGAGCCCCTCAGTAAGTATCAGCGCCTTATTTGTACTGGTGTTAACCAGAAAATCGGCGATCTCCTTGCTCGGATAGCCAGGGAAATAGAGCATTGATTGGTAGTCAGTGATGATCAGCGTGTATCCGGCGGGGACTACATACGGGCTGGTAGAGACATTCCCCTCAGGATCCACCGCGTTGCAGAAATTGTTGAACGGTTGGCACGTCAAAGATACGAGTTGGCTTTCGTTCTGGCCCAGATGCGTGGTGGTGCCGGGCACGATCTGCACCAGCGCCGCCGCCAAAGCGTGCGCCGTTTTTGGAGCGATGAAGGCCACCATGACTGCAAGTACGGTGAGTGCGCCCAAACTTCCCAAGGCCTGCTTCAATGGTTTCATTTGCCGTCTCCTCCCTCTCGCGGCTTCGGCTGCCAAACGAGCGTCACTTCACGTTTTGCGTGAGCAAATCCCGTTTGTCGCGATTTCATCGATTGGCGCCGTTCGCTGGCCGGCCGCGCTATGCCTAGTTGTTTGGAACCAAGTAGCCCTGAATGCTGGCTTGCCCATCACGTTGATAAACTAAGTAGTCGAAAATCCTCGTCCCCGAACTAAGCCGGATACCAGTTACGTAACGTTCGTGGGTGGACGCATTACCAGCTCCGTCGGCCGGCGCCCAACTGGTGGCAAGAATGAAATCGCCTATTATATTGACTAAGGAATCCTCGACCAGGATTCCGGTCTGGCCTCCGCCGCCGAACCACTCCCAGTCAGTCACGATAAGCGTATAACCAGAGGGGACCACGTACGGAGCCGAGCATAGCGCCCCACTGAGATCCTCCGACGAGCAATAATCCTTGCCGGGCGCGCAAAATAACGACACTAGCTGGCTCTCGTTCTGGCCGACGAGCGTGGTGGTGCCCGGAACAATCTGTACCAGCGCCGCCGCCAGAGCGTGGGCCGTCTTTGGAGCGATGAATGCGACGATGACTGCAACGATCGTGAGGGCTCCCAAACCGCCCAACGCCTGTTTCAATACCTTCATTTGCTTTCTCCGCTACATCGCGAGTTCGCGTTAGACGTGTCCCAAAAGTTTGCGCCCGAACTCAGAACAGCGACGCCTGCGCAAACCTACGATCGCGAATAATCCACTTCCCAGCAGGGCGAGCGAGCCTGGCTCCGGAACCGGTTTATATGCGCTGGTGGTCACATCGAGCGCCCACGCTCCCGACGTACTGGGACAAGGCGTGCCGGTTGTGGAGTCGGCGAGGTTACAGAAAACGCCGCCGGTGACGTCGAATGCGCCGTCGCCCAAAGTGGCGCAGCCGGTGCTTACCGCCGCGCAGGGAATGTACTCACCGTCAGAGAGGAGCACGGTGTATTGGCCGGCGGCCAGGTCGGTAAACGAGAAGCTGACGTCGCCGCAGGTGGTGTCGCCGAAATTGGAAACGCTGTTGGCCTTCGGGCAGCCGGGAGTGTAATTGGTGAGGTCGAGCGATGTGCCGTTGAGGAAGACGGCGCCATTACCGGTGCCGGAAAACAATCCGACGAACGGGTCGGTCCCGCCCGGCAATATCGTCGTGCCCGCCGCATTCACCCCGCCTCCAAAACCGTAGGTTTGCAGCGTCACGTTGGAAGCGGTGGAGAGCGCCAACGTAAGCAGGAAGCTATCGCTGGAATCGAAGGTGCCGGTGGTATTGTCCGGATTCGCCAGCGTTCCCGTATACGATTGGGTGCCGTCCGCGCGAGCCACGCCGGCACATAGCGTGATTGCGCAAAGCAGCAGCGCTAAAAGGTTTTTGATCATGGGCTTGGGCTTCCTTTTTCAAATCGACAAAATTCCGCGCCGCTTCCGCCGTCGCATCGTCGGACTCACCGCGGTTGGTGCGAACTTTCTATCTAGATAATCGGAATCGGCCGGCAAAAGACGACAGGCATTCCGTTTTGAGTACTCGATTTTTTTGCGGTGATGATTTACGGCGGGGAAGGATGTGCGGCGTTTGTATAGGTTTTAGTACCCGGCGGAAGCCGGAGTCGCCGTATTCGGCGTGATCTGATCCAGCGATTGGCGCAGGAGAAATGCGCCGTTGGCGAGCTTGGCCTTCCAGTGGTCCCAAAGCTCGGCGCGTTGGGCCTCCAGCCGGCTGGCTTCCTCTGGGTGTCCGGCGCGGATTGCGAGGCGGGCGAGAGCGGTCCAGGTGCGCGAAATGCAGGTCGCATCGCGAAGATCGTTCTGCACATCGAGTCCCCACGCCATGAGCTTATCGCGCAACTGCTGATAGGCTTCCAGGGCCTTCACCCGTTGGCCCGTTTCGGCCAAGGCATCGGCTCGGGCTCGAAGAACGTCGTACACATCGCCCATCGGCTCGATTTTTTCTGCCGGGAGTCGATGAGCTTCGGTCAGCAGCTGAAAAGCGCGGTCAATGCGCTGCTGCGCTTGGTCCGGGTGGCCCGACCAGCGCAGAGGGTAAGAGGAAGCGGCCAGCAACCGCGCTTCGTCAATTTGCGCGACGGTGCTGGCCTTGGCTTCGCGTATCCCGGCAATCGCATGGTCGTAAGCAATCAGAGCCTCGGACGGCTTGCTGTGCCGGAGAATATTTCCTACTTCCAAATCGAAATCGGCGATCTTGCTTCGTGACAGGAAATCAGAAGGATCCGTTTTTGCCAGCTTCTCCGGAATATTCAACGCCTCCTGGATGGCGGCGAGCCCCTCTTGGGTGCGCAGAAAACTAGGCTCGGCGTCGCGCTTTCCCAGAATCATGCCCTTCATGTATTTCGCTGAAGCCAGGTTCATCTGAATACCTACGTGCCCGCCCAGCGCTTCTTTCTCTTCGAGTTCAATCGCTCGGTTTAGCGTCTTGAGCGCATCATCCAGACTGCCGGTCTGCCACAGCGCATTGGCCAAGACGCGGTAGAGCGCACCGTGATATTCGTGGGCAACGGCCACCGGTTCAGAGATGTCAAAAGCCCTCCGGCAGTCTCGGATCGCGTCGTCAAACCGTCTGGCGTTCTCGGATTCCTCCGCGACATTCACGTAAAAATAGACCATGCTGTCCACGTCATTGGGATCGGCGTTGCCCAGGCTCATGAAGCGCTCGATCAGCGCGGCTGCTTTGCCGGCCTGTGCCGTAGCATCGTCCCGGCGCCCATCCTGATCGGCCAAAATCATGCGGTCGTGCGCGATTGTGGTGGCTATGAATAGGCCCCGCCGATTGCTTGGATCGTGCGCTAGAACTTCGTCCACCAGATTTGACGCATGATTTAGGTTTTCCTGTGCCTCCGCGAACTGCCCTAAATTCGGGGCGGTGGGATCGCCCTGGGCATGAGCCACGCGTACATAGGCGTAAGCGATTTCCAGCGCCAGATCTTTGTCGCCGTGGATGTCGCTGCTTAGCGAAGTCAGATACTGTAGCGAATCCGAAACCATTTGCATTCTGACTTTCGTCGAGCCCTGCAGCCCTCGGATATCGTTATCGAGTGCGATGAATTTGTTGGCCAGCTGACGCACTTGCACGAAACGGCGTTCCGCCACCTTGCGTTCGCGATTGGCAACAAAAAGTCCGGCCGAGAGGCTGCCGATCACCAGCGCGACCGCGGCACCAGTGAGCATCACGCTGGTAAAGTTCCGTCGCACAAATTTTGCGGCCCGATACCCAATCGTATCGGGACGCGCGCTGATGGGGTCGTGTCGAAGAAATCGTCGCAGATCCTCCGCAAACGTCTCGGCCGAGACGTAGCGTTCTACTGGGTTCTTTTTCAGAGCCTTCCCAACGATAGTGTCCAGATCGCCGCGAACACTGCGCCGCAATTTCTCCGCCGACGCGCGCCGTTTCATCGCGGTCGTTTCGTCTCGCGCGCCCAGCGCATCCGATAGCCTCGGTGGCTCGGTTTCGGTGATGGCCTTCACCAACTCCGCCGGCGAGTGCGGCCCGGCGCCCGACGGATGCTCTCCTGACAGCAGCAGGTAGAGCAGCACGCCCAGCGAATAAACGTCGGTCGCGGTCGTGATCGCATGACCCGTCACCTGTTCGGGAGCGGCGAACTGCGGAGTCAGCCCTCCCCCGCCTTCCAGGGTGAGTTGCGTTGCTGCCGCGGGAGTCGCGTCATCCGCCAGCAACTTGGCGATGCCGAAGTCCAGAAGCTTCACTTCACCGGCCTCGGTTACCAGCACGTTCGATGGCTTGATGTCGCGGTGAACGATTAGATTGGCGTGCGCGTGGGCGATTGCCTCCAGGACGTCCAGAAACAATTTGATCCGTTGATCGATATCGAGCTTGCGCTCGTCGCAATACTCGTCGATCTCTTTCCCGCTCACGTGCTCGAGAACGAGATACGGCTCACCCTGTGGCGTAACGCCGGCGTCAATTAGTTCCGCGATGTGAGGGTGTGCAAGCTGGCCGAGAATCCTGCCCTCGCGTTTGAATCTTTCCGCTGCCGTGCGCGAGGCGACCGCAAAACTCAGAAACTTCACGGCCACCCGGCGTTCGAAGCGGCCATCCACCCGCTCCGCGAGCCACACTTGGCCCATTCCGCCTTCGCCGATTCGATTGAGCAGCCTGTAGGTGCCGAGAGTATCTCCGGTTACCGACGGTTCCGTCGCCGGCCGCACCGGCTCACTTTCCAGGAAACGCTCCGCAGCGAGGACGCGATGCTCTTCCAAAAGTTTTTCAAGGAGATCGGCCAACTCCGGGCGCTGAATCCGGAACGCTGCCAGCCACTTTGCATGCTCTTCCTCTGACAGCGAGAGTACCTGGTCGAGGTGCGAGCTTATTAATTGCCATCGCTCTGGGTTCAAAGCGGACACTCTCGCTCAAACCTCCAATTTTGCTCGAATCGTGCCATGTAGATAGATACGTGCTTTTTCCCATTGGCGTTGCACGGTTCTTTCAGACACGCCTCTCATGGCCGCAATTTCCTGAAACGAAAAGCCGCAAAAGAACTTCAAGTCCACCACTTCCGCCAGCGCCGGCTCCGCCTTCGCGAGTTCGTCAAGCGCATCGCTAATTCGAGCCAGATTTTCGCTATCCACCGCATTTTTGACGTCGGTTCCAAGGGTGGTGATCTCGAATTGTCCTCCCCGCTTCTGGGCTTGGCGGCTGCGAGCGTGATCGATGATCAGACCTCGCATGACCCGAGCGGCATAGCCCATGAATCGGTTACGGTCTGGGAATGAAGTTCCGTTCTGCCCGGCGATCTCGATGTATGCCTTGTGCAGGAGAGTGGTGGCGCTGAGGGTCATGCGCGCGCCGTGCCGCGCCAATTCGCGCTTCGCCAGTCTGTGGAGTTCCGCGTAAAGCGCGCCGAACAACGCGTCGGCGGCCGGTCTGCCGCCATGTTCGGCCGCTTGCATCAGAGCGAGTAGGCTGGGCGCGCTTCCCACAACAGCCCTCCCAATTGTCAATTTCCCGGGGACTTGGTTGCAAAAAGTGTGGTGGATTATACCCGCTATCTCTATCCGCACGAGACAAATCGTGGGCCTGGACTCCATAGGAATCCACACGACGCGAGGAGAACGGCGGCGATCTGTCATCTCTTGACAATACCTTCATTGCAATCGAGCGTCACCCTCAGAGAGTTACTTAGGGCTGGTGGGGACTGGGCGGGCGAGCCATCGGGAGAGGAAGGCTCCGCGGAGCGCAGAGATCGCAAGGTTGCTGCACAGCAGCTAGCCTCGCATGCCGCCAAATTCTACACCGTCTCCCCTCAAAGTCTCGGCAAGTCGCGGCGCCGGACTAAAGAATCAAACCAGAATCTTTTCGTACGAACCGCGTACACAAGTTACCAGGTTGATCCCGCGTGAATTCGCTCATCCCTACCAATTAAATCACCCGCGAGCGTATTAAATATGACTTGCACATATTAAATGGGCATTTTACGAATTAACTTCGGAAAACATTTCGATGAAAATAATTCGTAAATCGCTGTTTCTGCAGTGGTTATAAAATGCAATATCGCCTCGGGGAAAGAGGACATTCTCTTTTCTGCTGCACGCCGTTAAATGAAGGATGGCAAACTACCAACATTCTACAGCCGTGTAATACCGGCATGCGACCTATTATTCTCTTATCGACAGGCCGTGCGGAGGAGCCGCCAGGCGAGTCACGACTTCCCTTGCAGGTATTTTTTCCAATTTCCTTCGGACGTAAAGGCGCTCGGTGGGATCTCGCCGGTGGCCAGCGTGCGCAACTGACGCAGCAGTGCAGGCCGGGCATCGCGCCAACAATCGCCGTGTCTCAGCAAGTAGGCCCAATGGGCTCCTACGAGCAGACCGTTAAGCTCCCAAGTGATCTGCTTCGGGCCTGCCTTCGGGTTGATCTCCCCCTTGTCTTGAGCTTCCTCGACTGCCTCACTTAGCGCGTTGAACCATTCTTGAGCTATAGCCGTGACCGCTTTGGCTACGGGGCCGCGCTGGTCCGTATACTCCAGAAAAGCGCCGGTGAAGAAATACGGTCCTGCAAAGACGTGCTGTTCGATATGTTGCAGCCACAAATCGCAAAAGTTCCACACACGCTCGATTCCTGCCCTCTTGGCTTGGGCGCGTCGTACGACGGCATCCACAAAAACTCTTTTAGCTGTTTCAAGAGTCGCCAGCTCTAAAGCCTGTTTGGAACCGAAGTGGACGATCAAGCCACTTTTGCTCATTCGGAGTTCTTTTGCCAAACGACCGATGGTTACAGCGGCCAGCCCTTCACGGGCAGCGATATTCATCGTTCCGGTTAGGATGGACTGCCGAGTCCGCTCACCCTGAGTGAAGGATCCGCTTCTTCGGCTGCCCTTGCTTTGTCGTCCGATACTGAAGATCATCGGTCTAGACATAATAGCACGAACGTTCGTACTTATCTACGTTCTTCGAACTTCGCTAAGTTCCTGCATTCTTAAAGCCAAGATCGTCAAAAGATTTCATTGCGGAGCGCACCACTAACCCGCTCGGAGTACAAACCCACTACTCTGTCAAAAGGGCGGTGGGCGGTTCCTGGCCTTGACCGCTCGTATATATGATGGTATATAGTGAACTTGAGGTGTGGCAATGAAACCAGCAAAAAACCGAAAGCTTGCGTCTGTCGCCCTGCTACAGCTGGGTCCCGAAGTTCATGCGGCGCTGGAATCAGCGGCGCGATCCAGCGGGTACAGCAAGAGCGAATTCGTCAGGCTTGCAGTGCAGGGTGCGATTCAGGCGCAGTCGGGTTATTGGGAGCGCTTGTTGATACAGGTCTTTTGCACTGTCCCCGAACTGGTAGAGGCGGCTGCAGACGCAGGACTCCTAACGCAAGAGGAAGCACAGAGAATTGAGTGGCCGATCGACAAGGTGCGACAGCGATTGTATGGAGAACTGGACCGAATCGATGGATTGTCTTCGATCCATTGGGTTCCAGCTGAGGGCGAGCCCAAGCGCTCGTATGAAGAAGTCATGCGCACCCGTGCCAGCCGCGATGAAATGGTTCGCCCGGAGATTGCGTCACTAGAGCGGCTACGAAGTCGGTTTAGCGAGCTGGCCGACCAACGATACCAAGCGCAGAAGAAAACCAAGGCGGCTCGGAAAAAATCACACCGGCACGCGAGTAAGCCACTTGTGTTGTGATCCGCACGTTGTGACTACGGGAAGAGAGTTGTAGGAGCTCAATTCAATGAAGAGTGCGCAAGATCCGGCACCGCGACTTGTGACGGTCAATGACGCCGCCAAGTATCTCGCGGTTTCAGTTCCAACACTTTACGGATGGGTTTATCAACGCAGGATTCCTTTCGTGAAGGTGGGCCGCGCCCTCCGATTTGAATTGGTCGACCTCGATGCGTTCATCCAGAGAAATAGGACTCGCGCCAGATAAGTCTGCAAACTATCCAGCAATTGAGCCAAGCCTTGCTAGAATACGCGCGCGGCTGGCAAACGGAAAAAAGCGAGTCGCGTATGGGTATCTACAAAAGAGGTCAGGTTTACTGGATTGACTTTTACGATCAAAACCGAAAGCGAATCCAGGAGTCTTCGCAAAGTCCGCATCGTCGGGACGCTGAATCCCTTTATACGCTCCGAAAATCGGAAGCCTTGCGCGGGATCTATAAACAGCCCGTCAAGATTTCGCTCGGGAACTTCGGCGAACGCTATATGGAACATGCGAAGGCGAACAAGCGGTCTTGGTTGCGAGACGAACAAATGCTCAATCACCTTTGCGAGTTTTTCGGCAAAGGCAGGCCACTGACTGAAGTAACTCCCACGCAAATCGAGAGCTACAAAATTCAGCGGCAAGGCAAAATTGCGGACTCCACGGTTAACCGAGAGTTGGCGTTGCTCAAGCGCATGTTCAATCTCGCGATCGCATGGGATTTGTACTTGGGATTGAATCCGGTTCGTAAGGTTAAATTCTTTCGAGAAATCACAAACCGACTCCGCGTCCTAAGTCCCGAAGAAGAGAAAAAGCTTCTCCAAAATGCGATCCCGTATCTCCAAGATTTAATTCGTTTCGCGTTGAATACCGGATTGCGAACTGGAGAGATTTTCTCTTTGCGCTGGTCTCACATCGATTTACAGACGGGAATTCTCGCTGTTTTCGCGTCCAAGACCCAGACGATTCGAGAGATTCCGATAAATTCGGATAGCGGAAAGTTTTGGAGGCTTGGCAGCTAAACAAAAAGAATGAAAATGTTTTCTACAACCCTCAGACCGGCAGACCCTTTGTTGATTTGAAAGCTGGATTCGCTCTTGCTTGTGAAAAAGCGGGAATTACAGATGTGACGTGGCACACACTACGCCACACCTTTGCTTCTCGTCTCGTAAACAGCGACGTTGACATTGTGACGGTGAAAGAACTCCTAGGACACTCAAGCATCAGCGTCACGATGCGCTATGCACACACAAATATCGACAGCAAACGAACGGCGGTCGAGAAACTCGACGGTTTTGGTGACAATTTGGTGACAGTCCGCCCAAACATGCACCAATCCAGGGCAGTACTGTCACTAAATCGGACTCCAAGCTACAATGTTTCAAAGAGTTAAAACGGAGGGGTAGGAAAGCGGTTGACTCCGGCGGTCTTGAAAACCGTTAGGCCCGAAAGGGTCTCGTGGGTTCGAATCCCACCCCCTCCGCCACGCAGTCTGGAAAAATTCTCGCTGTTCCCCTTTGCATCCGAGAAACAGCCATTCCCAGTTGCAACGATTAAACGAGCGCCCTCGTCTGCTGCCTACCGGGGGCAGGCAGGCGAGAGTGCGGCATACGAATATTCCAGGGCGTTCGCTCGGGTGGTTTGCACGGACGTGGCGCCCGCCAGACTCGCACGTCCATTTGTCGGTGGACGAAATGTCTGGCGCAGGCCATTTTCGACTTTCCGTCGCGCGCGAGAAATTCTTGATTTGAACGCGCTGGTTCCGATGCCGAGCCTCTGCATCGATTCCGCGCCCGACCGGTGGTCCAATGCGTAGAGTTGAAATGCCGTTTGCAGTCCAGGAGGAAGCTGGCTGACTTGTTTTTCGACGAGGTTGCGTAGTTCGACGGAGGCGCAGACCTGCTCAGGGTTTGGTCCCGCGTCAACAAATTTACATTGCAATTGCTCTGGGCGATTGTCGAGAAGTTCGTCCAAGGAAGCTTCAGAGCGTCCATTTCTTCTGCGGCGAATCATGAGGGACGAGTTAATGACGATGCGCGTCAACCAAGTGGAGAACGAAGACCGGCCTTGAAAAGATTGCAAATTCGCGAATGCTCTGCAAAAGCCATCCTGCACGGCGTCCTCCGCGTCTTCCCTGTTGCGCAAAATGGCGAACGCCGTTCCGCGGAGCTTGCTGGCATGCGTCGCGAATATCTGTTCGTGAGCATCAGAATTTCCGTCAATAGCTTGCTGAACAAGTGGCGGGTGCTGCTGAGCAGTCGCGGATGCAGCCATTCTTTCAGAACTTGGCGACGTTGAGGCAAACGGTCGGATCCGCTCTGTTTTTCGATGCCGAATTTTGATGCGGGGCCGTCTGGTGCGCGCGTTAGGTCGAACACTGGATGAGTAAGCCTGCAATACATTCATAAAAAGAATCTCCGTTTTCTGCGATTTATTCGCTGCGGCCCAGCTAAATCCGCTTCTCGTTTATCGCGGTCTCGTCGAGCGTCACAGTGAGCAGGTTTCCCTGCTCGAATCCAAAGTTCAGGAGTCTGAAGCCTGCATGCGTTTGAAGGGCAATTGGCGTGCCGATTCGTGGTTCGTAACATTCACGCCGCAAGTAGCTGAGAAGCCATAGGAATACGGAACAGGGCAGGTTTCAGGACGCTCGATCAGGAAACCTGGCGATGATAGCGGGCTGACGGTTGTCTGCAGCCTGACACCCGCCGCCAAAGCTCGAATTGAATTTCGTTCCGATTGCGGCGACAGAGGATTCCACCGGTGCGCAGCGCGGTGCAAACAATAGAGGGCTCGAGTTGCGGCCGTATCAACACGCCGCTCGATGCGTCAGCTTGGAAATCGAAACGCAAACGCGAATCAGAAGCACGGCCGGACAATTCCAAGCTTCTTCATGCGGAAATACAGGGTTGAGCGGTTCATTCCGAGTCGCGCGGCCGCCCCTGTTGGTCCGGAGAGAACCCATCGGGTCTGTTTCAAGACCGCGCGGATGTGCTCGCGCTCGACGTCCGCCAGAGTCTCCAGTTTTTCGCTGGAGTGCCCCGCGGCAACGCGCGATTGAAGATCCCGATGGGGCACGCGCAGGACAGAACTGCGCGAAAGAATCACAGCTCGCTCGATCACGTTCTCTAGTTCGCGAATGTTGCCTGGCCACTGGTAATCGGCGAGCGCTGCCATGGTGTCCGATGAGACGGCATCGATCGTCTTGTTCAGCTTCCGCGAGGCCTCTTGGACAAAATGCTCGACCAGGAGCGGAATGTCTTCACGCCGCTCGCGGAGAGGGGGGATGGAAATGGGGAAGACATTCAAGCGGTAGTAGAGATCGCTGCGAAATTCTCCCTTGAGGATCATTCCCTCCAGGTCGCGATGGGTTGCGGCCACCACACGCACGTCGATTTTCTTTGTTCGCGTACTTCCCAGCCGCTCGAACTCGCGCTCCTGCAACACGCGGAGGAGTTTAGGTTGCAGCTCCAACGGGATATCACCAATTTCGTCCAAGAACAGCGAGCCTTGGTCCGCTACTTCAACCCTGCCAATTTTTTGGGTGATCGCTCCGGTAAAGGCGCCGCGTTCGTGGCCAAAAAGTTCACTTTCGAGCAGCCCGGTGGGAATGGCGGCACAGTTGAGCTTTACAAAGGGTCGAACCCGCCGAGGACTGTGACTGTGAATGGCGCGCGCGAGGAGTTCTTTGCCCGTGCCGGTCTCGCCTAGCAAGAGCACAGTCGAATCTCCCCGTGCGACCGTTTCGACCATCTGCAGCACGCGGCGAAGGCCTGAACTCCTTCCAATGATCCCTTCGAAACCGGTGTCCGGGTTGGTTGCTTCGTCGATTCCGTCGATATCGAGCGTGATCTCTGGATCGGTGTGAAGCGTTAGGTCCTCATACTCCAGCGGGTACATGAGACTATTTAAGCTCATCGCTTTGCTCCCTTTTTTGCGGCTTATCCGCGCGAGCGTTCTGTTTTTTCCGCCGCGGCCGCCCACCTTCTCGCCCAATCCACTCGCGGACGTAAGGCGGACAATTCGTGAGCTTGGTACCGTCCGCCTCACAGTCAGCTAGATACTTGATTGCATCGCGGTCTACGAGCGTCACGTCTTTCAAATCCAAGGCGATGTTGCTGTCGGCCCCTTCCAAATCAAGGAGCCTGCGCAGTTCGTCAACATCCTCGGCCTCGATTCGACCGCTTAGGGTAAAAATAACGCCCCCATTCGTTTTTCTCTGGATCTTCAGCATTCCGCGCCCCTTCCCAGGTGCATGCTTTCGTGATTAGCATTTGGCGGCCCGATGCTAACCAGATGATCGTTCAGAACTTAGCCGAGCCATGACTGGCGAAGTTTCGCCAATTGGCGAAATATCGCACGACATCCGCCAGGAAATTCGCCTCGCGCTTGGGGGTTTTGCAGTGGCGCGCTCTGTTGTAGATAGCAGTCTTGTACGTAGCGCCGCTTCGCTCTCCAGTAAATGCTCCGTAATGTCCCTGCGTTCAACAATTTTCCACCTCATCTTGTTGCCACGCGTGGTAGCTTCTGAGGTCCATTCCACATTCTGTTGATCGAGTTCACTGGCACGCCGCTTGCTTCGCGCTACTCGCTGGCATTTCGGGGCACATTCTCAGGGCGGGGGGTTTGAGAAGTCCTGCAGGAAACTCTGAAAAAAGATGAAAAACTCTGAATCTCTCTATAAGCTTATTCCTGTGAATAACTTGTACCGCTTCGGAGAGTTCGTACTGGACCCACGTAGGCGCACGCTAGCTCGCACGGATTCGCCCGTTTCGCTAACCCCGAAAGCTTTCGACGTGCTGCTCTTTCTAGCTCAAAACCCCAACCGGCTGGTCACCAAAGAGGAATTGCTGGAAGCTGTGTGGGGCGACACGTTCGTGGAAGAGGGGAACCTGACGCAATACATCTCCCATTTACGCAAGGCCCTTGAGGACAACTCCGAAGACACCCGCTTGATTGTCACCATTGCTCGAAAGGGATACCAGTTCACCGCCCGTGTCACTGTCGCCGAGGAAGCAGATATCGCAAATCACGCCACGCTTCGGGCAGCTGCGCCCGAAACCTCAGAAATCGCTGCGCGGCCCGTGGAATTTCCAACAAACGAGCAAGTTACGAAATCACTGCGGCCTCGTCGCCCTTTGCGCGAATGGTTCGCGGCGGCAGCGCTGTTAGTCGTTGTCGGTGCGGCGTTCTGGCTGTACTGGAACCACCGCCGCCGGGTGACACTCTCCGCCACCGACACCATCGTTCTCGCCGATTTAAAAAACGACACCGGCGATCCGGTATTCGACGACGCATTAGATACAGCCCTGCGCTACGAAATGGAGCAGACGCCCTATCTGAACATTCTGGGAATAGATAAAGTCTCCGGCACCCTGACCGAACTGAACCTCCCGCCGACTACAAAATTGACGCCCGACGTGGCACGCCAGATCTGCAGCAAGACGAACAGCAAGATGGTGATCTCCCAATCAATCGGAGATTCGGGCAATGCCTACCAATTACAGATGAGGGCGCTCGACTGCGGGTCGGGAGCGACCTTGGCCAAAGAGCAGGCGAACGTCGGTAAGCGGAATGAGATCGTACACGCATTGGGAGTCACAGCCGCGCGCCTTCGCGCGAAGCTGGGAGAACCCGCGGATTCGCTGGCGCGCTTCAATCAGCCACTGGAGCAGGCGCTCAGCTCTTCGCTTGAGGCGTTGCAAGCCGCCACTCAAGGGCTCAAAATCTCGCACGCCGGCGACGCCGAGGGATCGCTCAAACTCTATCAGCGGGCTGTCGAGCTGGATCCAAACCTTGCCGTAACGTATCTGCGCCTGGGCGCGGCCTACCGTTTCCTTGGTAATACTGAGTTGTCCGAGGCTGCGTACACGCGTGCATACCAACTGCGCAACCGATTGACCGAAAAGGACCGGTTGGGCGCCGAAATCACCTATTACAGCAATGTGATCGGCGACTGGGAGAAGGAATACTCTTCCGTGCTTCGATTCTTAGAGATATTTCCTCGGGATGTGTTCGCTCATTTCAACCTCCGGGAAGCATTTGTGCATCTCGGCAAGCCCGACCAGGCCGCTGACGAAGCGGCCGAAGTGGCACGGTTGCGGCCAAGCGCATATTATTTTGGGAGCGCGATACAGTCCATCAGGTTCGCAAGCAGATTCAATGAGGCGAAATCGTGGCTCGCCAAAGCGGACTCCCTTAAATTCGACAATCTACTGATCCGGCGGGAGCGACTCATTGTGGCCTTCGCTTCAGGCGACCGCGACAACGTTGCAAAAATCCTCAAGCAGGAGGAACAAGGCAGATATCGAGAAGACTTCCTGAGCGAACATGCCTTGATCGAGATTCAGCAGGGCCGCTTTCACTCCGCCGAGCGGCTGCGAGTGCAAGCTTTCGGGCAAACCTTGAAGCCCGGCAATGCTGATTCGTGGCTGATCCCCTCGGCTTTGGAAGATGCAGAGGTAGGGAAAGACGCGCAGGCTCGACGCTATGAAACCGAGGCAGCTGGAAGCCCGCTAGATCACAATCGCAAGATCGCGTTGGCGCAAACGCTCGCACGTTCAGGACAAGTAGCGGAAGCTGCTAGACTCGCCGACGAAGTCAGCGTGGAAAGGCCCGAGGATACGCTTGTGCAGCATTACTTCGTTCCCGCCATCCGGGCCGCGATCAAGCTGCAGCAGCACGATCCGGCGGCAGCCATCGATCTGCTCCGCGACACGGTCAAGTACGATCTGGCGTTTACAGGATTCGACTATTTGTATCCCGTCTACATCCGCGGACTGGCGTATCTGCAGCTCGGCGACGGCCGATCGGCCGCGGCTCAGTTCCAAAAGCTGATCGACAATCCCGGTTTTACCGTGAGAGATGTCACGGGACCTTTGGCCTGGCTGCAGCTTGCCCGCTCGCAGAAAATGATGGGCGATGAAGCCGGTGCACAGAAGTCCTACGAGACATTCCTGGATTTGTGGAAGAATGCCGATCCCGACATTCCCATCTATCAACAAGCCAAAGGCGAGTACGCCAAGCTCCGAAAATGATTTGCACCATTCAAGAGCACTTTCTGGGAAGCGAGACCCCTCAAGTTCCCGGGATAGTCCTGAAGCGATTCTTGTCAATCCTTAACGACCGAATTTTCGATTCCAGCGTGGACCGTGGTATCCCCAACTTCACCGCAGCGCCCGTGGATCCCGACACACGGCCACGGGCATCTTTCAGTGCAGCCTCGATCATCTCCTTTTCTTGCGCGAGGAGTGTCTGCGGGAGCTCGGCTTGCTGTTTCGAGTTTGATGTCAGCGGCGGCAGCTGCGGCAACCAGTTTTCGTCGATCGAGAAAATCTCTGTGTCGCAAAGAATCACCGAACGCTCGATGACGTTCTGAAGTTCGCGAATGTTTCCCGGCCAAGGATAAGCCTGAAACAATTCCAGCGTCTTCTTGTTAACACGTTTGATGTTCTTGCCGGCTTTTCGCGCATAGCGATCGATGAAATACTCCACCAGTACCGGGATGTCGTCCTTCCGCTGGCGCAGAGGCGGGTTCTCCATGGGGAACACGTTGATGCGGTAGAAGAGGTCCCTCCGAAAGGAACCTGCGGTAACGCAGGCTTCCAGGTCACGATTGGTAGCAGCGATCACGCGTACGTTGGCTCGGATAGGATGGTTGCCGCCGACGCGATCGAATTCGCGCTCTTGCAACACACGCAAGAGGGCGATCTGAGTTTCCGTCGGAAGCTCACCCACTTCGTCCAGGAAAATTGTCCCGCCCTCGGCAAGTTCGAACTTGCCGACCCGACGTTGCAGCGCACCCGTGAAAGAGCCTTTCTCGTGACCGAATAATTCCGAAGCAATCAAATCGCGCGGGATAGCCGCACAGTTGACGCAGACAAAGGCGCGGGAAGAACGGCGGGAGCGCCTGTGGATTGCACGCGCCACGAGTTCCTTCCCCGTTCCGGTTTCTCCGGTGATCAGAACCGTGGAGTCGGTCGGAGCGACTTTGGCAATCCGCGATAGAACGGCCCTCAGAGGTCTCGAGGTGCCGACAATTTCCTCGAACATCGAAGCTTTGTCGATTTCTTCACGCAGAGCGACGTTTTCCTGGCGAAGCCTGTCTTCCGCCTGCTTGCGATCTTCGATGTCCGTTAAGGCAAGATACCAACGCTTGACCTGTCCCTTGTCGTCGTGCAGCGGATTGTAACGAACTAGAAACCAGCGATAATTCCCATCCGCTCCCCGCACACGTACCTCCGACTCGTAAGCGGAGCCACTGGAGCGATTCGCATCGAATTCGCGCGCCACTCGTTTCTGGTCATCAGGATGAACGAACAAGCTGGAGCGAAAAGCATTTCCGGATGTTTGCTGCCACTCTTCAAAAGTAACGCCGTAGTAATCGAGCGCAATGCGGTTGGCATAAAGACGTTCACCACCCGGTCCATATACTCGAACGTGTTGAGGCGCGAGGTCCAGCATTTGACGGAGCTCTGCGTCTTGTTCTCTGATGACCGCTTCAGCGCGACGTCGCTCGGTGATATCGATCACGGTCCCTACAAATCCCCTGATGTCGCCCGACTCGTTCAAGACCGGATGACCGATGTTGTGGACGTACTTGATCGATCCGTCCGGGAGAACGATTCGGTAGTCTGATTCGAAGTCGGTCTTCGCCAAACTTGCTCGTTCGTAGGTTTGCACTTCAATCGGCCGATCTTCCGGATGAATCCTGCCGAAAAAGAATTCAGGGGTTAATGCGTCCTCCCCGGGCCTGATGTCGAATATCCGATGCACTTCCGGAGAAACCGTGACGATCCCGGTTGACACATCATTTCGCCAACTGCCCGTGTGGCTTAATCTTTGAGCCTCCAGCAGATCCGCTTCGCTGCTGCGGAGGGCCTCTTGGGCCATCATGTGCGCGGTGACATCGGTCACCGCCCCCACAAATTCGCGATTGCCCGATGCATCTTCTAAAACGTGAGCTAAAGCGTGGACGTGCTTGACTCGCCCATCAGGCAGCAGCAATCGATAGGCGTGCTCGAATTCTGACGCTCCCGCAGACGCGCGATTAATCACCTCTTTGACGTCGGCGCGGTCCTCAGGATGGACGCGCTGCGCCAGTGAATCTAGAGTTGGCTTGACGGCGCGGTCGTGCTCGAAGATACGGTAGCTTTCGTCGGACCAGAAGAGCTCCCCACTGGAAACCTTCCAGCCGAAGCTACCTGTATGGCTTAGTCTTTGCGCTTCCGTTAGATACGCTTCGCGCCTGCGGAGTTCCTCCGTCAGAAGTTCGTGTTCTGTAACATCTATGGCGCTGCCAACATACTTTTTCAGGCTGTGGCCATCTACAAAAGGAACACCGGCGCAACGAATATAGCGGACCTCGCCATCGGGTCGCACGATGCGCTTGGTGGCGTCGAAGGGCGTATCATCCGCGACCAGTCGGTTGATCAGATCTGCCATCGCTCGCTGGTCCTGTGGGTGGACCAGACCTAAATATTCCTGAACGCTGGGCGCTTGGCCCGCCGGTTGCAGCCCGTGCATTCGAAATAATTCAGGAGACCAATAACTGAATCCGTCAGGGTCGAACGCCCAGCTACCCATGTGGCCCAGCCGCTGCCCTTCGGCCAGATAAAACTCGCTTCGTTGTAGCGCATCCGTATTTCTGCGCAGCTGTGCTTCCGTAGTCTTGCGCTCTTCAATATCCAGGCTCGATCCATACCACTTTACGATGTTGCCGCGCTCATCCCGCAGCGGCACCTTGCGATGGAACATCCAGCGGTACTCTCCATCGGCCCGGCGCACCCGCGTTTCGTATTCGAAGACTTCTCCGGTCGCCAGGCAGCCGCGCCACTTGGCCACAATTCCATCCACGTCTTCCGGGTGAATGAATGAAGTCCAATTCCACCCGGCCACTTTCTCCAAACTCACGCCCAAATATTCCAGCCAGGGCTTATTGAAGTAATCCAGGTAGCCGTCAGGCAGGGAGGTGTGTATCAATGCGGGAATCGAGTCCACCAGCAGCTGAATATTCAACGCCTCGGATTCTGGTCTCGAGGAGGCCATGGCGGGCATTATATTCACACTTCAGTGCCTTTCGCATCAGGCTTCGCGACTCGCGGGTGTATGCCGCGTGGCTAGTTGCGTACGGTACCGCACCATGTTGAGTGCAAAAATCGCGCGCTCGCGGGACCGACAGCATCTGGGCAGGCGACAACATGTTGACACTCGCTTGCCGGATGTATATACCCTCAGGATTATCAAGCTCAACTTTTTGAACAAGATCTGATTGCGGGTAAATTGGCGCTGGAATTGCCTTTAATCCCGCCCCGAGCTACCTAGAGGAGGTCTATCAATTATGGCGGCCGCAAGTACGCCGGCTCCGGTCCCAGCTGCGGTGCCCGAACACGCAACCGAACAACCTAAGTCGCGACCGGGGTGGCAGAAGTACGGAGTACCTCTGGTGGTCGTGCTACTGGCAGTTGCGGTGGTGTGGACGATCACCCGGAACTGGAACGCGTGGGAAGGCGGCCGAATCGAACAAGTCACGGACGATGCCTATGTCCGAGGCGATTTGACGCCTCTCAGCACGAAGATTTCCGGCATCGTTCGCGATGTAAAAGTCTCCGACTACCAGGAAGTTCATAAAGGAGACCTGATCGTTCAGTTGGATGACGACGACTATAAGGCGCAGGTGGCGCAGGCAGTTGCGGCAGTGGAAGCGGCCAAGGCTGCCATCGAGAATAATGTTCGGCAGCGCGAGCTGCAAGACGCGAAGATCGACAAGGCTCTAGCGGGAATCGATGAAGCGCGCGCGCAGATTACAGCAGCGCAGGCCGGTATCGATGCCGCGCAAGCCGAAGTAGTGCGCTCCAAGGCTGAACGCACCCGGCAGGAAGCGCTGCTGCAGACAAAGTCAGCCACGCAGCAGAAAGTTGAACAGGCCGTGGCCGACCAGGAACGATTTGCGGCGCAGCTGGCGAGCCGTCAGGCTGACGTGGAGGAGGCGAAAACTCAACTGCGCAGCAATGAGCTGTCGGCAGAGGCTGAACGCCGGACCAAAGCCGTCCTGGAATCGCAAGACGGGCAGTTGGTGGCCGATCTCCACGGCAAGCAGGCTGCGCTCACCGATGCACAAGTAAACTTGGGCTATACGACCATTGAGGCGCCGGGTGATGGCACGGTTGGGGAAAGGCAAGTGCGGCCCGGGCAGTTGGTCTCTCCCGGCACCCAAGTAATTTCCTTCGTCAGTAAGATCAAATGGGTGCAGGCGAATTATCGCGAGACGCAGCTCACCAACGTGAAAGTTGGCGACGCTGCGGAGATCGCCGTGGACGAATACCCGGGCAAGGTGTTTAACGGCAAGGTGCTGGAGATCGCCCCGGCCAGCGGTTCGCAATTCGCGCTGCTGCCGCCGGACAACGCCACCGGCAATTACACGAAAGTGGTGCAACGAATTCCCGTCAAGATCGCGCTCGATGATCCCAGCGTTGCGAGCACCTTGCGTCCGGGCCTTTCCGTCATCGCCACCGTGCGCACGAGTCACTGAGCGGAGCGCACGATGGCTGCTGCAACCTCGGCCGTACGTTTACCACCACCGGAACAAATTGCGGGAGTTCTAGCGAAAGCCGCACCTTCGGAACTTTCGAAGAGTCCGTTGCTGGGAATCCTGGGAGTGATCATGGGCGCCGGAATAGTCACGCTCACCGGCCGCATGATTTCGCTCGGCCTCGCGGATCTCAAGGGCCACCTCGGCATCAGCTTCGACGACGGAGCTTGGATCAGCAGCGCCTACAACATGGCCCTGATGTTCATCGGGCCTTTTACTGTTTTTGTGGGAGCGCTGCTGGGACCGCGAAAAATTCTATTCTACGCTGCGACGGCGTTTACTTTGATCTGCGCTTTCCTTCCGCTGATCCACAATTACAGCTTGCTGATTGTGGCGCTGGTTTTGGCCGGGTTGACGTCCGGCACGTTCTACCCGCTTACGCTGACCTTCGCGCTGCGAAATATTCCTCTGCGGTTCCTTCCGTTCACGATCGCGCTGTATGCGACGTTCGTGGATGGAGCTGTAAACATCGCGCCATCCCTCTACGGTTGGTACCGGGATAATCTATCCTGGCATTGGATGTTCTGGAATTCGGCGGTGAACACACCGCTGATGGTGCTCTGCATCTATTACGGGATTCCCGCGTCGACTCCGCCAAAGAAATCGGGCGCGCCGCCGAGTTTTATAGCGTTTCTGTACGGCAGCCTGGGATTCGCGATGTTGTATGGCGCGTTCGATCAAGGGGAAAGGCTCGACTGGTGGCGCTCCGGAGTGTTCAACGCATTGTTCTTCGGCGGCTTGATCCTTCTGATCGCGGCAACGGTGCGGCGTCTGCGCGGTCCCAATCCTTTGGTTGACATGCCTTATCTGCGCCAATGGAACACGATGCTGCTGGGCATCATGCTGTTTTTGTTTCGCTTTTCTCTGGTGGCAACCATCATCCTGATCCCGCAGTCGCTGGGACTTCACGGGTTCGAGGCAGATCAAATTGGTCCGGCAATCATTTGGAGTGCAATTCCGCTGCTTCTCCTCGCCTTTATCGCCGGGTTTCTGCTGTTGTCGGGACTTGATTCGCGCCTGCTGATGGCTTCGGGCTTCGTGTTCATCGCTTTTGCGTGTTACTTAAACGCGGACCTCACCAGCGCATGGTCAGCTTCAAATTATTACCCCACGGAATTACTCATGGGCCTGGGACAATGCTTCGCGTTTGTCGGGTTGGTGGGAACGATTATCCTGCAGGGCATTTTTTCGGGCGGATTATCGAAGCCGCAGTGGATTCTGACGTTTTCAGCGTTTTTTCATACCGTGCGGCTGTTTGGCGGAGAACTCGGCGCAGTGTATATGGGCCACTTCGTTGCGCAGCGAGAGAAGCTCCACTCAAACCTTCTCGGCCTGCACGTACAAAAAGGGAACTGGATCACGGACGGCAACCTCCGGGCGCTCGCTGCGGGAGTGTACGCAAAATCCTACGGTCTGCCTGCCGCCGCGGGCCGAGCGGTCGACCTCATGGAGGCCAGGTTACGGCTGCAAGCGTACACGCTGAGCATAAACGATGGATTCTACCTGGTGGCTTGGGCGAGCGTCGTCGCGATGCTGCTCACGGCCATGATGCATGGGTCGCCGTTAACCTATGGCAACCTCAGCGCCCTTCAGGAACGATCGCCCACGCCTCAGGAGACGAAATCATGAACGCACTTAGCAAGATTTTCACCGTCGGCCTGTTATTCCTGGGCGTGCTGACTTTCGCTCGGGCGCAGGAGCAGGCGGCGACTTCTCCTCGCCGCCTCACTCTACAGGAAGCAGTACAGCTCGCGCTGAAACACAACCATGTGGTGCGCATGGCCGGATTTCAGGTGGAGGCGAAGCAGCACGCGAAGGACGTGGCCAAGAGCGGTTACTTTCCCACGATAAAGAACGATAGCAGTGTGGTCAAGCTGACTGACACGCAGTTCATCCAGATTGCCGCGGGCAGCTTGGGCACGGCGGCCGGAACTGCGATTCCTACCACGCCGGTGACCCTCAATCAGGGCGGGAGAACGGTCGAGACCAGCAGAACTGGGCTGACGCAACCGCTTACGCAACTTTACACCAGGGTCAAACCTCAGAACGACGCTGCGAGCGCGGAGTTGGGGGCCACGCGTGCCAACGCGCATGAAACTGAAAACGAAGTCGCGCTCCAGGTTCACGAGCTCTACTACCGCGTTCTGATCACCCAATTGCACCACAGCGCCACCGAAGCCCGCATCAAAGCCGCGCAAGACCTGCTTAGCGAGCGCACCGAACAAGTGAAATACGGCAGCGCGCTGGATGAGGACGTGATCGAAAGCCGTGCGCAATCGCTGCAAGCCAAGCAGGAACTGCTCACCACCGAGTTGCAGCTCTCGGACCTCACCATGCAACTGGACGACGTCACCGGGCTGCCACTGAATACCCAGCTCGAGCTCGATCCCAGCGTTCCGGGGGTTCATGACACTTGCGAGCTCGGGGAATGCATCAAAGTCGCGCTGCAATCCCATCCGGAAATCGTAGCGGCGCGCGAAGAACTGCGGAAAGCCACTGCCGGCCTGCAATTAAGCAAAGCCGATTATGTGCCAGACGTGACCGCGTTTGCCCGTTACGATTACCAGAACCAAGTTCCTTTTCTCGCGCGTAACTTCGGCGTGTTCGGCCTTGAGCTTACGTATGATCTGTTCGACGGCGGGCGGAGGCGCGCGGCGGTGCACGAAAGCGACGCGGAAGTAGCCGAAGCCAAAGAAAACCTCGCGCGTGTAACCGAGGACGTGGAACTGAAACTGCAGATTGCTTACAACAAACTGCAACGCACTAAGGAAATGGTGCAAGTCTCTGAAGAATTGTATGCGTTGCGCGCGGAATCCAGCCGCGTCTCCGCGCAACAGCTGCAGAAAGGCGAGGCGCTGCAATCGCAGGCGCAGAGCGCCGTCGCGCAGGAGTTCGATGCCAAGACCACGTTGCTCCAATCGCAGCTCGATTACATTCAGGCGCGTGATCAGGTGATTCAGGCGATGGGTATCACACCTGAATAGATGGCGATTCGAACAAGCCAGCGGCGGCTCCGGCGCTGGTTGCAGGCACAGACCACAAACCATGACGCAATCTCTTCGAATTCCGATTTTCGTTCCGCTGGCGGTTGGCGCGGTCGTCATTCTATGTACGATCTTGATCCACGCCCTCTCTGTCAGCGTGTCGCTGAACCTTCTTCGCCGTGAGCGCAGACTGGGCCGCACCGGCAGGAGCTTCTGGATCGATTTCCCAGTCGTCGTGCTGGCGATGCTAGCGTCACTCGCGGCCCACCTGATTGAGATCGCTGTGTGGGCTGAGGTGTTCGTGCTCTGCGGAGAATTTCAATACTTTGGAACCGCTTACTACCACTCGGCAGTCAACTACACCACGCTCGGTTACGGCGATGTGGTTATGACCCCGCATTGGAGATTCCTGGGTCCACTCGAGGCGGCCAACGGGATGCTCCTGTTCGGAGTATCCACCGCCATGGTTTTCGCGCTCATACAATGGCTGATCGAAGCCAGGTATGCGGATCTCAGGGCATGAGCCATCGCCTGCTCACCAAGCAGACAAAGCCGAAGGCCGCGGCACCCGCTAAGCCCAACGCGTACGTTGCAGTGGTGTGGAACACTTCGTCACCCGCCGCGTGACGGGGGAACTCAGGTGATCGGTCTCACTTCTCAATAGACTATGCTGGCAGTTGGCCGCTAAGCGGCGCGGAGGGTTGCGTGAACGTATCGAAGCAGGCCTCGTCCTATTCGTTTATCCCGGAACCAACTGTGGTCGTCCGCGGCGATGGTGTGAGTTATGCGCAGAATATTGTTGCCGGTTCGCATCTTCTGACCGCGGACGAACCCTTCGGTGCGGGAGGCGCAAACTCCGGACCAACGCCTTACGACTTGCTCCTCGCGGCCTTGGGCGCATGCACATCCATGACTGTAGGGATGTATGCCCGGCGGAAGAATTGGCCGCTCCAGGGCGTCGTCGTCCGTCTGCGGCATGCGAGGATTCACGCCGAAGATTGCGCCACATGCGAAACGAAGGAAGGGTTTCTCGATCGCATCGAATGCGAATTGGAGCTGGCAGGCGAACTGAGCACGGAGCAGAGATCGAAACTGCTTGAAATTTCAGAGAAGTGCCCAGTGCACCGAACGCTGCAATCTCGAATCGAGATCCGATCCTCGCTGCTGTAAACGAAGGTCCCTCAACAGTAGCCTGTCCGCGCAGCTCTCGACATAGTCCTTTCGTGGTACGCCCCTCGATTGAACTGCGCGTGGAGCGCCGGCGGCTGAAATACATCGTTGTCCACAGCGCGTAATTCGTCTCAGGCGTCAACATCCGTACAGTTGTCAAAATGCTGACACCTTGATTCCTACGCAACGCCACGAAGTGTGGATAAGTCGCGGCTCCTCACTAGCTTGAACCAGCTGCCGTCTGGCGGATGAATTGCCTTTAGTACCTTGGCGCGAATTGTGAAGGACCCAACTGGCAGCCCGGGATTTCAGAAGAATGAGCGTCGCCAATAAAAGCTTCACGCGCCGATGAACTCTGCTGAGCCGGAAACTTCGGTTTGGCGAGAAGGAGTCCTTAGTATGAAGCCGTTACGCACTCTTTTGCTGGTGCTGGTGGCACCCGGACTGCTGTGGGCGCAGGCGACCGCTCCGCAGGTAGCTTCCTCTTCAAATGACGCCGAGCTGGCCACCGAGCTGAAAGCTCTGCGTGAAGCTCTATCACAAACGCAAAAGCAGATGGCTTCGCAACAACAGGAGATTGAAGCACTGAGGCAGCAATTGGGCACCACTCAGCCCGCCTCCGTCAGCACCCAAAGCGGGGCGCCCCAGGTAATCAACGCGGCCCTTATTACACCCAGTCCCCAGCCCGTGAGCAGCTTTAACGGCGCGAATCCCGGCCCGCAGCAAGCGCCTGGGGGAATAACACAAGTAAACGAAGGGGCCCCGACCTTCAGACTTGGCTCAGCAGATATTAGACTTGGTGGCTTCATAGACGCAGAAAATATATTCCGCACTACCAACACCCAGAACAATATCGCTACGAACTACGCCGCTATACCGTTCAGCAACACGCCCCAGGGCAACCTGAGCGAGTATCGTCTCACTGCACAGTTTTCCCGCTTCAACATAAGAGTCACGGACAAAATTGGCGACACGGATGTGGCCGGCTACTGCGAAGCGGATTTTAGCGGCAATGATGCGACGAACGTTTATCAGACCGTGAACGGCCACACCCTTCGCATGCGCCTGTGCTTTCTGCGTGTCCAGCGCAGTAAGTGGGAAATTCTCGGTGGACAAACCTGGAGTTGGCTGACTCCCAACCGCATCGGAATTGGCCCGAATCCCGCCGAACTGGCGATCACCTACAACGAAGATCAGAACATCGGGGTAGGCCTGCCCTATACGCGTGCTGCGGAGTTGCGCGTCGCTTATCACCTGAACGATCATTGGGCGCTTGGGATAGGCATCGAGGATCCCGACCAATACATAGGCAGTTTCGTCGCACTTCCCTCGGCCTACGCCTCCATCGGCACGGGTACCCCGGAATTTGACAACGGATCCCAAATAGGAACCCCGAATCTTTTTCCAGACATCATTCCCAAGGTCACATACGACACAAAAATTGCAGGCAGACATTTCCACTTGGAAGCTGTGGGATTGGTCACGGGAGTGCGCGAAGCTGTCAAACCGATCGGCGAAACCACTTTCTCAAAGCATTCGGCCGTGGGCGGCGGCGGTTCAATAGCCGGGAACTTTGAGCTATTCCACAACTTCCTGTTTCTGGGCAATGCGTTTTGGAGCGACGGCGGTGGGCGCTACCTGGTGGCCGACGGACCGCAAACGGTTATTCGTCCGAACGCCGCTGGAACCGACATTTTTCCTTCCCTGGTGCATGCTGGAGCAGGTTCGGTCGGCTTCGAGTGGATCGCGAATCAACAGTCCGCCTTCGCCGTTTATTATGGAGCTGACTATTTCGGGCGGAATTTTTTCCCCGACACCACGAACACCACCGCGCCTGGGACGATCATAGGGTACGGCGGCCCAGGCTCGCCGAACACCAACAACCGAGCCCTTCAGCAAATTACATTCGATTGGCTGCAGACTTTCTGGAAAAGCGACACGCACGGCGCGCTCCAGTATTACACGCAATATTCTTACCTTACTCGCGCTCCATGGTTCATAGCTCCAGACAATCCGAGGGATGCGCATCTCAGCATGGTGTATGCAGGTGTTCGCTACGTCTTCCCGTCGACTTCAGGCTTCATACTCCGCGTTCCGTACCCCGAATCCAAATGATCAGGTCTAATTCACAGACGCGAGCAAGGAATTATCAACACCCGGTGACTCGTCCCTTTCTGCCCCTGAACGGAGGATTTATTTAGCCATGAGCGCATCTCAAGCTGCCACAAGCCAAACCCCGGCCTCGACTCAGACTCAGGCTCAAACACGCGCGTTTATCGTCGCCTGGTTGTTCACCGTGATTTTCTATTTCCTTGAATATGCGGTGAGGTCCTCGCCCTCCGTAATGATTTCGGGATTGGAAGACCACTTCAGCACCAGCGCGCTCGGCATCGCCACGATTCTGGGAGTGTATTACTACACTTATTCCTCTATGAGCCTGGTCGCCGGGGCTGCGTTGGATCATCTGGGAGCCAAACGCTCTGTGCCCGTCGGAATGGCGATTCTGGGTCTAGGGTGCCTGCTGTTCAGCGTGCCGGCAGTACTGGCGGGCGATATTGGACGCCTCTGCCAGGGTGCGGGCTCTGCATTTGCATTCACTGGCGCCGTCTATTTGGCGGCACGCGGATTCCCTCCGCGCTACCTGGCTACTGCTATTGGCGCCACGCAATGCGTCGGAATGCTCGGTGGCTCGGCTGGACAGAATGTCGTCGGGCCGATGATTGAGCATGGTCTCAGCGTTCATACTTTTTGGATCGGAATAGGAATAATAATCCTGATTGTTGCAGTCCTACTCTATATCTCTACCCCCAAGGAACAACTCGGAGCGCACGCTCAAGAAGGCGGTATCGGCTCGCTGCTAAAGCCATACGAAATTGTATTTTCAAATCCTCAGTCGTATCTCTGCGGAATTGTTGCCGGCTTGCTATTCGCACCCACCACAATCGGCGACATGATCTGGGGAGTCGCAGCATTTCAAAGGGACCTTCAGTTTTCCTACCACAACGCGGTGGTGATCGCGTCCATGGTTCCTCTCGGCTGGGTATTCGGATGTCCGCTGCTCGGCTGGCTCTCCGACCGTATCGGACGGCGAAAGCCGGTAATCGTGGGGAGCGCGGCTGTAATGATGCTGGCGGGCGCGCAAATCGCGTTCCACCCTTTGCCGATTTCAGCGAAGCTGGGAATGTTCATCTTCGGTGTGGCATCCGGCGCCGCGATGATTCCCTACAGCATCATCAAGGAAGTCAACCCGGACAATGTCAAAGGCAGCGCGACCGGCGGCATCAATTTCCTCGTTTTCGCGATCACAGCATTCCTGGGCCCCGTTTACGCGCATCGTATCGGCAGGGGCACCGGGAACGTGCCAAACTTGGCGGTGCACTTTCAGAGGGGTGCGATGTTCTGGATCGCCTGCTGTGCGATCGCAATTGTGGTGAGCTTCTTTCTTCGTGAGACCGGACGCGCGGCGCAGCCCCAACCGGCGGCAAAATGAGCTTGCAGTAATGCAGCGGTTGGTTTTAAGTTTGCACGTTTTTCCGAAATTGAATGATGCGCAGAAATAACGCAATTTCAAGGGAGGATCAAGGCGATGGGAAATCGAATAGCGGATCAGTTGATCGCAAGACTTGCCGAAGCTGGCGTCGAAAGGATTTACGGTGTCGTGGGCGACAGCCTGAATCCGGTGACGGATGCTCTTCGGCTGAACAACAAAGTTAAATGGATCCATGTGCGCAACGAAGAAGCCGGCGCGTTTGCGGCCGGCGCGGAGGCGCAACTCACCGGCAAGCTCGCTTGCTGCGCGGGGAGCTGCGGTCCCGGCAACCTGCACCTGATCAACGGCCTTTTCGATGCTCATCGCAGCAATGCTCCGGTGCTGGCGATCGCATCGCACATTCCCAGCAGTGAGATCGGCACGGGATACTTTCAGGAAACGCATCCACAGAATCTGTTTCAGGAATGCAGCCACTATTGCGAGATGATCACGAATCCGGCTCAGTTTGAGCGCGTTCTGCACATCGCTATGCAGAGTGCCATTGGAAAAGGCGGAGTAGGCGTGGTCGTACTCCCCGGCGACGTGGTTGCATTGGAAGTACCGGCGCAAGCCGGCTCGCGTTCGCTGGTAAAACAACGGCCCAGCATTCGTCCCGGCGAAAAGGACCTGGCGCAGCTGGCGGACCTGATCAACTCGAGTAAGAAAGTTGCGCTCTTCTGCGGCATCGGATGCGAAAACACTCACGATGAGGTGGTCGCTCTCGCGGAGAAAGTGAAAGCTCCGGTTGGATATACCTACCGAGGCAAGCCGCACGTCGCATACGACAATCCTTATGAGATGGGAATGACCGGCATGATTGGTTTCGGGATGTGCTACGAGGCGATCCACGAATGCGACCTTCTGCTGCTACTCGGCACGGATTTTCCGTACGACAAATTCCTGCCCACAAAGTGCAAGATCGCGCAAGTTGACATCCGGGCTGAGAATTTGGGACGGCGCAGCAAAATCGATCTCGGATTGTGGGGCGATGTGCGCGAGACGCTGAAGGCGCTGCTACCGATGTTGGATGGAAAGCAGAACGCAGACTGGCTGGCTAACACGGTCGCCAAACACAAAGAGAAGCTTCGAAAAATGAATGTCTACGTGGACCACGTGGGAAAACGCACGCCCATGCATCCCGAGCCCGTCGCCGCCGCGCTCAGTGATCTTGCCGCTCCCGACGCCATCTTTACCGTGGACACTGGCATGTGCAACGTCTGGTCCGCCCGGCATGTTAAGCCCACTAAGAACCGGCGCATCATCGGTTCCTTTAATCACGGGTCCATGGCCAACGCGCTCCCCATGTCGATTGGCGCGCAATGCGCCTATCCCGGACGACAGGTGATCTCCCTGTCCGGAGACGGCGGTCTCGCGATGCTCATGGGTGACTTGCTGACGATCACACAGTACGACCTCCCTATTAAGGTACTCGTGTTCGACAACGGCGTTCTAGGGATGGTGAAACTCGAGATGGAAACCGCGGGATTTCCCGACTATCAAACGGACCTCAAGAATCCAAACTTCGCGAAGCTTGCCGAAGCCATCGGCATGATGGGTGTGAGGGTCGAAAACCCCGCCGATGTGACCTCGGGCCTCAAGAAGGCTCTGGAGCATAAGGGGCCCGCGCTCATTGATGTAATCACTGATCCCAATGCTCTGTCGATACCTTCTCATGCCGACCGATCGCAAGCCGTGGGCTTCGCGCTGGCCATGGGAAAGATGATTCTCTCCGGCAACATCGACGAAGTTGTGGCCACAATCGAGGGCAATATTCGACATACCGGCGAGTCATTGGAGGCGATCTAAACCGATCGTCGAGATCGGTGAGACCTCTTTTGCCGGCTCAGCATCATTGAGGCAGGGGCGGAGCTCCATCATTCGTAGGCGATCTCAGGATACCTCGCGATTACGGCGAAGTGTCCAAAAACAGTTGCGGACTCGATGGGGGCCGTCAGCGGTGGCGCCCGTCGAGCGGGCTACCGCTCGATAGAAGAACTTGAATTGGAGGATGCGAGCATGGTAATAGGACTGCTCACCACGCGTGCAAGACGCGACCAGGCCGCCGCGGCGAGCGGAGGGGCACCGGCTCGAAGCAAATGAAATCCAGCGGGCAAACTCGTAGCTTGGGGCGAAAGATAGCGGGTATCGCTGTGTTGCTCGCGGGCGGCTTGCTGGCTGCGTCGTTGTGTTTCGGCGCTCCCACGGACCCTTCGCAACTTCCCAACATCTTCAAACCGCAGTCAACGCCGGCGCACTCCATCTTTCATTTGTCGATGCTGGTCCTGGCGATCACCGGCGCTATTTTTGCGGTTGTTTTCAGCTTGCTGGCGTACTCGGTCGTGAAGTTCCGCAAGCGCGCTAATGATGATGGCCGCGAGCCCGCGCAAGTTTACGGCAGCAATCAAATAGAGCTCGCCTGGACGGTGATTCCCATCCTCATCGTGCTGGTGCTGTTCCTCGCCACCGCGCGAGTAATTCGTTCCGTCCAGGACGCTCCCCAACCGCCGGGGGCCATCGAAGTAACCGCCATCGGTCACCAGTTCTGGTGGGAATTTCGTTACCCTGCTTTAGGTGTAGTTACCGCAAACGAACTGCATGTGCCAGCCAGCAACCCTGCGAATTCCACACCCACGTTTCTCACTTTGCTTTCCGCCGATACCGATCACAGTTTTTGGGTGCCGCAGCTTGCCGGAAAGACGGACCTGATTCCTAACCACCCGAATCATACCTGGATCGACCCTCAGGACACAGGACTCTATCTGGGCCAGTGCGCTCAGTATTGCGGCATCCAGCATGCCAAGATGCTCTTGCGGGTTTATGTGGATTCGCCGGAACAATTCAAGCAGTGGGTCGAGGAGCAAAAGAAGCAGGCCATTAGCAATGACGCGGTCGCGGAAGGCCGCCGCATCTTCGAAACTACCGCGTGCGTGAACTGCCACGCCATTTCCGGAACCATCGCCAACGGGCGTTTCGGGCCGGACCTCACGCATCTGATGAGCCGCGACACCATCGCGTCAGGCATAGCATCGAATAATCGCGAGAATCTGCGAGCGTGGATCCAAAGTCCCGACTCGATTAAGCCCGGTTCCTTAATGCCCGCAATGCAACTGACTGATCACGATCTCGACGCGCTCACGGCATACCTGGTGACGCTGCGATGAGCTCGAGGAGATAGCGATGTCCTCAGAAACCATCGCACTCAGCACAGTCGGCCCCGATGCCCGGCCAATCGGCGAGCGGCTCCACGACTGGATTGTCACCGTCGATCACAAGAAGCTGGGGATTATGTACATTCTCTATGCGCTTTTCTTTTTCGTCGTGGGCGGTGTCGAAGCGCTCATCATGCGCATACAGCTGATCGTTCCTCACAATCATTTCGTTTCTCCCGAAGTTTTCAACCGCATGATGACGATGCATGGCACCACCATGATTTTCTTCATGGTCATGCCCATCCTTTTTGGTTTCGGCACCTACCTGATTCCGCTGATGATTGGCGCCAGGGACATGGCCTTTCCACGGCTGAACGCCTTCAGTTTTTGGATGACTGCTTTTGGAGGACTGCTTCTTTACTTCAGTTTCATCGGCGGCAATGGGCTCTACGGCGCGGGGACTGCTCCCGACGTTGGATGGTGGGCCTATGCACCACTTACTTCGCACGCATTCTCAGTTGGGCACAGCACCGATTTCTGGACTCTTGCCGTACTGACGTCGGGTGTCGGCAGTATCGGAACAGGAATCAACTTCGTTGCAACAATCCTCTGCATGCGCTGCCCCGGCATGACTCTCGGAAAAATGCCCTTGCTGGCATGGCTAAATCTCGTGGTGGGCTGGATGGTTCTCTTTGGCATATCGCCTCTCACTGCAGCACAGATCATGCTCTGCATCGATCGCTATCTTGGCGGACACTTTTTTGATACTCAGGCAGGGGGTTCCGCCGTTCTTTGGATGCACTTCTTCTGGATTTTCGGCCACCCGGAAGTTTACATCCTGGTAGTTCCGGCCTTCGCGTTCGTATCCGAAATTGTCCCAGTGTTCTCTCGCAAACCGATCTTCGGGTATCCCATCATGGTGGCGGCGACAATCGCCATCGGGTTTATCAGCTTTAGCGTCTGGGCTCACCATATGTTCACCATCGGGATGAGCGCTTACGGCAATAGTTTCTTCGTTCTCTCGACCGTGGCTATCGCTGTTCCAACGGGGATCAAGATATTCAATTGGCTGGGGACGATGTGGGGCGGGAAAATTCAGCTCCGGGTTCCAATGCTCTTCTGTATTGGCTTTCTGTTCCAATTCCTGATCGCGGGCTTGACGGGAATCATGTTGGGGACGGCGCCGTTCAACTGGCAGCTCAGCGGCTCCTATTTTGTCGTTGCGCATTTTCATTACGTCATCGTTGGGGCAATCGTTTTTGCACTGTTCGGAGCGTTCTACTACTGGTATCCGAAAATGAGTGGAAGGATGTACAACGAGACGCTCGGGAAATTGCACTTCTGGCTATTCATAATCGGGTTCCATCTCACGTTTGATTTCATGCATATCCCCGGGATCTTGGGAATGCCGCGCCGGATTTACACCTACGAGCCGGGCCGCGGATGGGAAACCTGGAACGCGATCGTCACCATCGGCGCATTCTTTCAGGCCGCAGGCGTGCTTGTGTTCGTCTTCAATCTTCTGTGGTCGCTTCGGAAAGGTGAACCTGCCGGAAATGATCCCTGGGATGCGTGGACGCTCGAGTGGTCCACCAGTTCGCCGCCGCCCGATTACGACTTCGCCACGACACCCGTGGTGCGCAGCCGGCGCCCGCTTTGGGACCTCAAGCACCCTGAAGATCCGGATTGGAAATATGAATAGACAGGAGAACTTCATTGAGTAGCGCGGCATACACACGAACTACGGCGGAACCCGACTGGGTTCTACCGTCACGCGGGCGCGTGGGCATGTTCTCCCTGATTGCCGCGGAGTCCGCGATCTTCACAATTTTCGTGGTCGCCTACATTTTTTACATCGGGAAAAGCGCTTCGGGCCCCACTCCCAAGGACGTCCTGGAGCTTCCGATTTTCAGCACGATCTGCCTGCTCTCTAGCAGCCTCACAATCCATCTGGCCGTGCGAGCGCTCCGCCAGGCGAAAGTGGGCGCGTTTGGATTGTGGTGGTTCGTAACGATGGCGCTCGGCACGATTTTTCTGGTCAGCACGGGCCGCGAATGGCATCACCTGATTTACGACAAAGGCCTGACCGTCAGCACGAATCTTTTTGGCACCACCTACTATTCGCTCGTCGGCTTGCACGCATTTCACGTAACCGTGGGTCTGCTCATGATCGCTCTGGCCATGATTCTCACGCTGTTCGGCAAAGTAAAACCTGAGCACAGCGAGCGCGCGGAAGTTTTTTCGCTGTACTGGCATTTCGTCGATGCGGTGTGGGTGATCGTGTTCACCGTGGTTTACATCATCGGCCGCTAAGGAAAAATGGCGTCACATGAGTCCTGTTGAATCGCGATCGCAAACACCCGAAGCCACGCGGAGCACCATCCATCTGCCCGCGCCGACCGCTTGGCCCATCGTCCTGGCCTTTGGCCTCACTCTGCTCTCGGCAGGATTGGTCACCACCAGTGCGGTGAGCATGCTCGGAGCAATTCTGGCCGTCGCCGCCGCGATCGGCTGGTTTCGGGACGTGCTCCCGCAAGAACAGGAAGAGACGTTTGACGTAAAAGTGGAAGCCGCCGTGGTTTCCACCGCCCGTCCCGAAGTCGCCAGGCTGCCGGTTGCGCCGGATCTGCCCCGCGCGCTGCTGCCGCTCCAAACATATCCGGTCTCCGCAGGTATCAAAGGCGGTCTCGCCGGCAGCGTCGCCATGGCGGTGCTCGGTTGTCTGTTCGGCATTGTGAAGGAAGGGAGTATCTGGTATCCGATCAATCTGCTGGCAGCGACCGTCTACACGCAAGCAGCGCATCTCAGCATGGCCTCACTTAAAGCATTCCACCTGGACATGTTTTTGGTGGCAACGGGCATTCATCTGTTCACATCGCTGCTCGTAGGACTTCTATACGGCGCCATGCTGCCCATGATTCCGCATCGCCCCATTCTTTTGGGCGGTTTAGTGGCGCCAATTCTGTGGACAGGATTGCTCCACAGCGTTCTGGAACTGCTGAATCCGCTGTTGAACCAACTCATCAGCTGGCCATGGTTCGCCGCTTCGCAGTTCGCGTTCGGCATCGTCGCTGGATTGGTCGTGGTGCAGCAGGAACAGGTACGAACGCGCCAGCTCGTGCCGTTTATGATGCGTGTCGGTTTCGAAGCGCCAGGCATGATGAAAGAACGCGACGAGAAGGACGAGTCGCGATGAAGTTCCGCGGGCCGATTCTCGCTGCCGTGGGACTTGCCGCGCTTTTGTGCGGATGCGCCAATGCGCCCGGGCGCCCAGTGGCGGGCGACATCCCAGTGGTGCCGAGCGAAGTCACGGACTTCAAAGTACTGTTCGGCGAGAACTGCTCTGGGTGCCATGGTAATGACGGGAAGGGCGGAGCTGCCATCGCTCTCGCCGACCCCGTGTACCTGGCCATTGCCGACGATACGGTCGTACGTCATGCCACCGCGGATGGGATTTCCGGAACTTCCATGCCGGCATTCGCCCAAAGCGCCGGCGGCATGCTCACCGATAAACAGATTGACGCGCTCGTCCAGGGAATGCGCCAGCGCTGGGCCCAGCCGGATGCTCTGCGCGGCGCGAATCCACCTCCGTATTCTTCATCGGAGCCGGGCGATGCGTCGCGTGGTTCCGCCGCCTACGCGGAATTTTGCTCTTCCTGCCACGGCGCCGGCGGCCGCGGCGGACAAAGGGCCAGCTCCATCGTGGATGGATCGTTCCTCGCCCTTCTCAACGACCAGGAACTCCGCACGATTGTGATTGTGGGCCGCCCTGAACTCGGCGCGCCCGATTGGCGCGCCAATGTTCCCGGCAAGCCGATGTCGCCGCAGGATGTATCCGACGTCGTGACCTGGCTGGCTTCGCAGCGCGCGAAATTCCCCGGCCAACCTTACTCGACTAGTTCCAAATCGACGGGAGAAGTTCGATGACGTTACCGACGGATCTCGGCAGGCGCGATCTCTTCATGAAGATCGGAATCTTCTTGAACAGCATCGTGGGTGTGATTCTGGCTGTGCCGGTCGTGCGCTACCTGCTTTCCCCCGTTGCGCACGAGAGGAAAGGGAGCTATGACAGCTGGGTTTCGCTGGGCAACCTTGGGCAGTTTCCTTCCGGTCAGACGCGTCTCGCCACCTATCGAAACCCTACTGTCTCTCCGACCGACGGAGACACGGCAGATATAGCGTGCTGGGTACGAAATGTTGACGGGCAGAATTTTCAGGTCTTCGCGATCAATTGCGCACATCTGGGGTGCCCGGTTCGCTGGTTCCCGCAATCCAGCCTGTTCATGTGTCCTTGCCATGGCGGTGTTTACTACCAAGACGGCGCTCGCGCCTCCGGACCTCCGGAACGCGGATTATTCGAATACCACTACAAGGTTGAAAACGGAAACCTGTTGATCAAATCCGGCGAGATGCCCACGCCCGGCCAAGCGTCAAATATCGTTCGCGAGATACGGCCATGCGCCTGATCAAAAGAATCGGCGAGTGGTTGGATGCGCGTTTGCAAATTGGCGCAACCATCACGGAGACCGCCGAACATCGCATTCCGCGCGAAACTGCCAGTTGGTTTTATGTTTTTGGCAGCGCCGCGTTTGTCGTGTTCATGCTGCAAATCGTTACCGGCATACTGCTCGCGTTTATTTACGTCCCGTCCGCCGGCGAAGCCTGGAACAGCCTGCAGACTTTGAATCATCAGGTCTCGCTGGGGTGGTTCATTCGCGCGCTGCACGGCTGGGGTTCGGACTTTATGGTGGCGATCGTGTTGATCCATATGGTCCAGGTATTTTTATTCGGGGCGTACAAATATCCGCGTGAACTGACCTGGATCGTCGGCATATTTCTCTTGATCGTGACACTGGGCATGGCGTTCACCGGACAGGTGTTGCGATTCGACCAAGACGCGTACTGGGGCTTGGGAATTGGGGCTTCCATTGCCAGTCGCGTCCCGGTGATGGGACCCTCAATCGTTAACCTGATGCTGGGCGGCCCCATTATCGCTGGAGCTACCCTGTCGCGGTTCTTTGCGCTGCATGTGTTTATTGTCCCCGGCCTGCTGATCGTGTTTGTTTCGGTGCACCTATTAATGGTGATCAAGCTGGGGATTAACGAGTGGCCGATGCCGGGGCGATTGGTGCGCAAGGCGACATATATCAAGGAATACCACGAGCTGGTCAAGCAGGACGGCATTCGGTTCTTCCCAGACGGCATGGGGAAAGATCTACTTTTCGATGGCTTCATCCTGTTGTCGATCGCGGCGTGCGCCATCTATTATGGCCCGTTCGGTCCGTCTGGCCCGCCGAATCCCACGATCATTCAAACCGTTCCGAAGCCGGATTTCTTCTTTCTCTGGCTCTATGCGGTGCTTTCGTTCTTGCCGCCGTCCATGGAAACTCCTGCCTTGCTGATTGGACCTGTAGTGGCAATTCTCTGGCTGCTCTGTTTGCCGTTCATGTTCGGCGAAGGCGAGAAGAGCTGGCGGCGACGGCCCGTGGCAGTGCTGACCGTTTTGTTGGTCGCGGTGGCGTTAGCGACTTTTACGCGCCTCGCGGAGCATACTCCGTGGAGCCCGATTATGGACGCGTGGAGCGGAATTCCGATTCCGTCCGAGTTTTTGCACAACCGTACGGCGCTCGAGCGGCAAGGCGCGCTAGTATTTCAGGTGAAGCAATGCCACAACTGCCACTCGCTTGATGACCAGGGCGGGAAGCGGGGTCCGGCTCTGGATGCTGTTGCCGTGCGCTTGACGCAGGATCAACTGATTCGGCAGGTGATTCAAGGTGGCGGGAATATGCCCGCATACGGCAAGAATTTGAGCCCCGCCGAAACGACGGCGCTGGTCGCGTTTCTGGAATCTCTACATCCCGCCGGACAAGCGCCGGCGCGCGACGCTGCGCGGGGCATCGTGCTGGCCCCCGCCACGGCGGCGCCAGATACCAGTCGCCAGTAGACCTTTTGTGAAAAGTTATGAATGTTGACGCTTCGGCTCACGCGATCTTGCAATCGTGGTCCAATCCTCTCGGGCTTGATCTGGCGCTGTGCCTGACCGCCCTCGTTTATGCGCGAGGGTGGTTTCGCTTGCGCTCTACATTCCCGAATCTGATTTCGCTCTGGCGGCTCGCTGCTTTTTTCTGCGGAATCACGTTCGTGTGGATCGCGATTGGATCCCCACTCAACGCTTTTGACGATGTGTCGCTCAGCGTTCATATGCTGCAGCATCTCTTGCTGATGTCCGTCGCGCCGCCCTTAATTCTGCTCGGCGCACCGCAGCTGCCTCTGCTTCACGGACTCCCACAACCACTTGCTCGCGGAGTTGTCAGCCCAATTCTTCGTTGGAATTCAGTGAAGCGGCTCGGGCAACTGATCGCGAATCCCGCATTTGGCTGGCTCGCTGCGGCGTTGGCGCTGCTCGGATGGCACGTCCCGGCGGTTTTTCAGCTGGCGTTGCGCTGGAGCTGGTTGCATGAACTGGAGCACGCCAGTTTTCTTGGCGCGGGCCTTTTATTCTGGTGGCCGGTGATTCAACCGTGGCCTAGCGTCGCGCGCTGGCCTCGCTGGTCCATCCCGTTGTATCTGTTCGGTGCCACGTTGCCGTGCGACGCGCTTTCAGCGTTTCTGGTCTTCTGCGATCGCGTCGTGTACTCGTCCTACCTTTCAGCGCCGCGGCTGTTCGGGTGGTCAGCGCTCGAGGACCAGCAATTTGCCGCCGCTCTGATGTGGACCAGTGTAACGATCATCTTCCTGGTCCCGGCGGTCATAGTCACAATTCAGCTTCTGTCCCCTGTCAAAGCCCAATTGCCGGCCAGCGGCGCCGAATTGAACCGAACCGCTGCGAGCACACTCGACGCCCCGAAGTTGGAAGCGGTCTAGCGACGGGCCAACTAACCTTTGCAGTTTTGAACGCGCTGGCAGGGGCGATCCGCTGCGCTGCATCCGTCTACTCTCTGACGTTCCATACGTAGAAGTAGTCCGCATCGCTCGCGGTGGCGACCTTCATTCCCGCCTTGCGAGTGGCGCGATTCAGCGCGGAACGAACTTTAGCCTTCGCTTCCGCGAGTTCGGCCAGCGGCACCTTGATCGCGGCGCCATCCTTCAGCTTATCGAGATCCTTCAGAATGGTGGTGACGATCAACTTGTGCTTGCCGTTGCGGCCTTGCGGCACGTCGGCTTGCACCATGGTTTTGAAGTGCATGGCGGTCTTCTTGCCTGTGGTGTTTCCCATCGCATCCCCCTAGCGCTAACGTAGCGCTAAACTGACGTGCGCCTAACGTATCGAATCGTACCGAGCTCGTCAAGTGAAATATTCGGGGCGTAGCAACGTACGTAGCCGCGCGCATCGCAGGGATGCGCACGCCCCCTTATCGCCAAATCGAGCCCTCGTAGCGCAACGCGCGGACTGATCGTTTCGCAAAAGATTTCACCCGTATCACTTCCCCCCAGATATGGTGCAGAGGAGTTCAAGGAGCCCGAAGATGCTCAGGTACAAAACGCATTTCGAGCAGGTTCCCCTGGCAGTCGTCCAGAAAATTCTCAAAGAGACTGGCGCGGAAGCAGCCATCGAACTAGCTCGGGCGGACGTGGATCAAAAGTTACCAGCACAGGAATCGGTTGTCGGCACGCTCGGTGGCCGGCGCAAGAACCTGTCACTGGTTCGCGGGAAGCAAGTTCGTAATCACGCGCACTGACGGAGGGACAAGATGGAGCAGCAACGGACTGAAATGTTTCTCGAGGTTTTCAGCAAGCGGGAATTTGAGAGGAGCCATATGGAAGACCTGCTCAAGGAAGTACTAACATTCGCGGAAGGCACCGGAAGGTGGTTGAACGAGGCCGCACAGCATTTTGAAATTCTCGCGGCACAACTGGCCGCGGACGAAAAAGCCAAGTGGCACTTGCTGGCGGCCGTTTATCGTGAAAGAGCTCAGATCAGCGAGAGCTTGATGGCGAAAACGCGTGACAGCCTGACGGCTGACGACGGTGAGCTGTCAGAATCGCGATAGTCACCCGCCGGTTGGGTGCGCGAATCAAAAACGCCAGTTAAGCGCGATAATTCAGGTCGTTGCGCTGATAAGCCGCCGACACCCCGCAATGAGGGCACGCAATTTGCGCTCCGCCCGGTGGAAAGTCCGGTTTTAGAGGTACTCGCAACAGATCGCTGGCCTTCCCGTCATCGCGGATCGCCGAGTGAGTGAATTCCAACTTACATTCAAAGCATTTCAAAACCCAACGCGCCATCGTGGCACCCGGCCAACCATAACGCGTCCGCATTAGCCCATACATACCCGAAAACGTGTAGAGACTCGCGTAACGCCGGTCTGCGGAGATGCGCGTGATGGCATGCCACTTGACCGTAGCGGGCGCATTTCATTAGGCTCGACTCTCCGGATTGCCAGGGTGGAGCGGTCATGAGAGCCGGCGTAATCATGTATGGCCTAGCGTCAGCGGCTTGCGGCGTTATGGACCTTATCTGGGGCGATTTTGACGCGTCCCATCAACCGATTCAGGCTTTCGGTGACCACATTCCTGGCGTTGGGATCCTGGCTTATATCACTGCCGCCTGGATGATCGCGGGGGGCTTGGCGATCCTGTTGCGCCGCAGCGCTCGTGTCGGCGGGGCATTGCTGGCGATCATCTATTTCGTGTTCACCATATTCTGGCTCCCTCGACCCTATACGGCGCCCCACTATCTCGGGTTTCGAATTCCCGTCATTATCGGTGTGACGGCCGGAGTGGGAATCGAACTCATCGCGATGGCGGGTGGAGCACTGGTCTACGCGTCGCTGGCAACGCGAAGTTCTTCATGGCCGCGAACGATCCTTATTACCCGCTGGATCTTTGGACTCTGCGCAATCAACTTTGGTGTAAACCATTTGGACGCCGTTGCGGACAATCTTTTTTATGTCCCCAAGTGGATGCCTTTGGGACAGGAATTCTGGGTTATCCTCACCGGAATCTCCTTCGTGCTCGCAGGTCTGGCCATACTTTCTGGGATTCGGGACGTCCTTGGAGCGCGGCTGCTTGCCCTGATGTTTTTGGCTTTTAATGTATTCGCATTGCCGCAGTTCATTTTCGCCAATCCCAAGGACCATGCTGCCTGGGGCGGCAACGCATTCAATCTAGCTTTGGTGGGTGCCACCTGGATATTCGCCGACGCGATCTCGACTCGGCAGCAGCCGGTTCAGAATCAGCAAAGTGCGAAGCCGTCGCTGGAGGCGACTTCATAGGCTCAACCAATCGAGACCGTCGGATATTCTTCGACATAGCTTTCGCCTTCGCAGCCGTAATACCTGCAGGTGCGCTCCGCGAAATCGACCTCATACTGAATTACTCCGGCACGCCAGGTCGCGAGTAGGAACTCGGCAAAGGTGCTCTTCCCTGCCTGGTCGATTCGCAGCGCTGCGATGAGCGCTTCCTTGTCGAATGGTGGCACATCCGCCTTTCCGGACAAGAGCGGTGTGCCTTGCTCCACGACCGGACCTTCCTGAGTCAAATAGATGCTCTGGCATGCTGGTAGAAACCACAGGTTGCGAGTCACACCTGCGCGTCGCAGAATTTCAGCGAGATACGGGAAGCCGCCGACCTTTGGTCGAACTGCTATCGCGCGCCGCTGGGCTGCTTGTAAGCTTTCTATCGCTTTACTCACTGAAATCTCCTTCGGCAGCAAACTGGACGAGGATTCTAGCATTTCGGTCAGTAGCTCTTGAGAAACGCATTTGCCGCAGACATGACATCGAGACAAAACAATTGCACGGCAACGCGATTTACCACGAGCCATTCCGTTGCGGCCACAGCCGAAAGCTGGTGAAGCGGCTGGGTGGCTACGCGGCCACGGTCCCCGGCGGTTACCGCGAAAGTGGGGAACTATCGGGCTTCCAGGGTCGTATCAGAATACGAACCGGACGCCGAGGCTACCGTTCCGCTTGCAACTGCGTCAGACGATGTGGCAGAACTGTCAACCACGGTCGAAGCAGGCGATTCGGCCTTCCGAAAATTCCTAAAATTGGGCGCGTGGGGTCCTCTCTGAATTCCTGATTGAGCCGAGGAGGTAATGCGGACATGCAGATCCCTCAGTTTCTTGAGACTCTCTGGGCTGACGTCAGATTTGCGGCGCGCGGTCTGCGCAAGAGTCCCGGTTTTCTCTCCGTAGTCGTCCTGTCCCTTGGGTTAGGAATTGCCGCCAACAGCACAATTTTCAGTGTGATGGACGCGCTGTTGTACCGCCCTCTGCCTTATCCCCAACCGGAAAGCCTCGTCGTGATCTGGCAGATCGATCAGGCTCACCCGGATTCCACGAACGCGCCGCCCATCGCCGAAAACGTGGACTGGATGAAACAGAACCACGTCTTCGACGACATTTCGCTCAGCAGCTTCACGGACCGGGCCATCGTTTCCGGTCTCGGCGAGCCGCGGCCGCTGCACGCGCAATACGTCACGCCCAGCTTTTTCGCCCAGCTGGGTGCCAAGCCGATTCTCGGCCGCATTTTTCAGGAGGACGAGCAACAAGACCTCTCGCAGGCCATCGTGATCAGCACTCCGTTCTGGAAGCGCGAATACAATGGCGACCCGCACGTGCTGGGAAAGACCCTCAATGTTGAGGGCGTCGTTTCCACGATCGTAGGAGTCATGCCCGCGGGATTCGCTCCGTTCTATGGATTTCCAATTGATCTTTGGCAACCGATCAATCCTGCGAACGCCCGCTACAATGCGCGCTTTGACCACTGGCTGATGCCGGTGGCGCGGCTGAAACCGGGCGTGACCCTGCAGCAAGCGCAAGCGGATATGGACGTGATCGCGCGACGCCTGGAACAGGATTATCCGGCGACGAATAAAGGCCTGGGCGCTAAGGTCTTTCCATTGCACGAGGATCTTTACCGCGACGCCGGCAGCGCGCTCTACCCGCTTCTCGGCGCGGTTGCGTTTGTGCTGTTGATCGCTTGCGTGAACGTCGCCAACCTGATGCAGTTCCGCACCGAAACGCGCCGCAAGGAGTATGCCTTGCGCATGTCTCTAGGTGCGGAACGCCGCCGGCTGGTGCAGCAACTGCTGACGGAAAGCGTTTTGCTCGCGGTCATGGGAGGCGTGCTGGGCACTGTCTTGACGCTCGTGGGCATCCGAGTGTTTCTCGCGCTGGCTGGCGGAGATTTCCCCAACGCGGAGTTGATTACTTTGGATGGGCGCGTGTTGCTCTTCACGCTGGGAATTTCGCTGCTGACCGCCATTCTATTTGGATTAGCGCCCGCGCTGCGCGCCTCTCGCCCTGATCTGAATGCCGTGTTGCGCGAAAGCGAACGCAAAACGATGTCCGCCTCCAGCCGATTGGCGCGGCACGCCCTGGTGATTTCCGAAGTAGCGCTGGCCATGGTGCTGCTCGTAGGCGCGGGATTGATGATCAACACCATCTTGCATTTGAAGCGAGTGAATCCTGGATTCGATTACAACCACCTGCTCACCATGGACTTTCGATTGCCTGAAGGCGGCCAGTATCTGGAACGCGTGCCGGGTGGCGACATGGAAAAGGTTCTGCCCACGGCCACGAATTTTTATACGCGTCTTCTCGATAGCGTTCGCGTGCTGCCCGGCGTCGAGTCCGCTGCGCTGATTGGCGCGTTACCCATGCACTGCTGCGCGGAATACTACACATTTTCAATCCTGGGGCATGCCGCGCCGCCTCCGGATGACCGGCCGAGCGCCGGATACAGCGAGGTTAGTGCCGGGTTATTCAGCACGATGAAAATTCCGCTGGTGAAGGGACGCTATCTCGACGAACACGACACCGAGAACTCTCCCTGGGCAATCGTTGTGAATCAAGCGTTCGCGCGCAAATACTTTCCGAACGAGGACCCCATCGGCCAGCAAATTCTGCTGCGCTACGATCCTTACCCCGTGGACCAGCCTCGCCCACGGCAGATCGTCGGCGTGGTGGGAGATGTAAAACATCGCAGCCTGGGCAGAGAGACGCCGCCATTCGTTTACGCTTCATACCTGCAGCAACCGGCGATTTTTCCCGGCGGAGCAACTCTCGCTCATTTGCACGAGAATTTGGTTTTGCGCACATCGCTAGGACGTCAGGCGGGTCTCGTTGCGAGTGTAAAGCAGGCCGTGGCTAACATTGATCCCGATCAGCCCGTCAGCAACGTCAGGTCCATGGAAGAAATACTGGGCGCATCGCTCGGCGACTGGCGTTTCTACATGCAGTTGCTCGAGATTTTCGCGAGTGTGGCAATCCTGCTGGCCGCCGTGGGCATTTATGGCGTGATGTCCTATTCGGTGAACGAACGCACCCACGAAATCGGAATCCGAATCGCACTCGGCGCGCAGCCGGCCGACGTCCTGAAGTTGGTCACCAAGATGGGACTGAAGCTCACGTGCATCGGAGTGCTAGTCGGCGCGGCCCTGGCGCTCGGTCTGGCGCGCCTGATCTCCACATTTCTTTACGGCGTCAAGCCCAGCGATCCGATCACCTATGTCGCGGTCGCGCTGGCGTTGGCCGCCGTCGCATTTCTCGCCTGCTACATTCCCGCGCGCCGCGCCACCAGGGTTGATCCCATGGTCGCGCTGCGATACGAATAACGCGATTTGGCGGCAAATCGCTGTACCGGAATAGTCCCTGCGTGTTTACAGGTTTCGACGTATGGCTCAATTGGCGGGTCTCGCCTAGTCTCTACCTGCGCATTCAACTTCAGGACTGAAGTGAACGCTTAAGAAGTATGCGCAGGCGCCGCTGATTGAGGGCGCGAGGAGGTAAAGATGCTGTACTACGCGTTGGTTTTCCTGCTGGTGGCGCTGGTCGCGGGATTTCTAGGATTTGGAGGCATCGCCTTCGCCGCAGCGGGCGTTGCCAAGATTTTCTTTTTTGTGTTCCTGGTTGTGTTCCTCGTCACGCTACTAATGCATCTTCTGCGCGGCAACACCACCGGTAATTAAGGCCAAGTTTTTCGTTCGGAAAGTGCGGTCGGAATTTCCGCACAATTTCATGCGTCTCAGGAGATCGAAATGAAGAAGATGATGTTCGCATGCGCGATGAGCGCTTTGATGTTGCTGGCGGTGAGCGGTTGGGCAGACGATACGGAAAAGGATCAGGATCGCCTGCAAACTTCCGGCACCGTGCTGCACGAGATTCTGAATGTGCCAGACGATATACCGCAAGACTTGCTGGATAAGGCCGACTGCGTTGTGGTGTTTCCGTCCGTGCTGAAGGCTGCGTTCGTGGTCGGCGCAAGTTACGGCCGCGGCGCCATGACCTGCCGCATGGGTGAAAATTTCAACGGCCCGTGGGGCGCGCCTTCGATGATGGCCCTGGAAGGCGGCAGCGTGGGCTTTCAGATCGGCGGGCAAGCGACGGACTTCGTTCTGTTGGTGATGAATGACCGCGGCGCCAACGGAATTCTGAGCAGCAAAGTGAAACTGGGCGGAGATGCTTCGGTGGCGGCCGGACCAGTGGGCCGGGATGCGTCGGCGGAAACGGATGTTTCGCTGCGCGCTGAAATATTGAGCTATTCCCGCGCTCGCGGAATATTCGCCGGCGTTTCGCTGGAGGGAACGACCATCCGGCCGGACAACGACGCCAATGTGAGAATCTACGGTGAGAAAGTTTCTGCGAAGGACATCGTACTGGCTCACGATACCGCCGTGCCGCCATCGGCCGACAGACTGATCGCGACCCTGAACGCGAGAACGCCGAAACACGTGGTGCAGACGGGGCAGTAAGCGCGTTGCCGTAAGCAACGTGCAGCGAAGTTTCATCCGGTTCCTTCCGAGCGGGACAGCGCGCTCGGAAGGAACTTTTTTTTGCTGCGTGCCCAACAGCAAAGGCTACGGGGCAGTGGTGCGGCAGGCGCGGCGAAATTGTCAATAAATACGCGATTAGAAATGGCCGCGATTGTTTGTTTTCATGAAGTTGCAGACGTTTCTAATCGGCGCGGCGTTGATTAGAAATGTGTGCGCAGTGTTCGCAATGAGGCAGTGACGAGTAATGAGCGGCAAGTGGCGAGTGATTCGAGGTCCACGCTGCGGGCTCCGGATCCCCCGAATCCCTGCGAACTCCGAGCGACGAATCGGGCCGGCCCATTGCGATCGTGCGTGCGGTTTCATATTTTAGTTTCCATCGGAATATAGCGCGAAGCCGCTGCGATAGCAGCTGGACGAACGTCCAGATAAGGTACAGAAAAAGTACAGATGCTGCGCGGAACCAGTACCACGTGTACTGAATCGCTGGAAACGTGTACCAATTCTGACGGACAAGTTCGGTACAGGTTTTTTTCGGCTGCGCGTCTATTGAATCGGTTGACCGAGGTCGCTGAGGTGTGCGATTGCGGATTCGATGGTTCCGATCAAGTCCCAAGCCCGCGCCTTGGAGACCACGGCATAAATTCCTGCGCCGCGGGCAGCTTCGTACAGCTCGTCCACTTCGGAAATGGTGAATAGAATCAGCGGCACCAGCGGATCGATTTTCGATAAACGAGCTGCGACTTCAATTCCGCTGAGCTCCGGCATGGTGAAATCCAAAATCACGACATCCGGACGGAGTTTTCGAAATTGCCTTATCGCGGCCTGCCCGTTCTTGGCTTCGCCGCAAATCTTCCACTCGCGCGTTTCCAGGATCGCGCGAATGATGCGCCGCGTCGTTTCCGAATCTTCCACCACTAGAATTCGGAGGTCCATGGGCGTCTCCCTGAACAAGGTTATAACCGCTAATGAGCCATCCAGGAATACACGCATCCGTGTAAATCCAAATTCTCGCGCCGTTAGGCGGCTCCAAAGCTAACGAACCGGCGGCGGCAAATCCACGCAAGTCCCGTCCCGTGATATTTTACCGGCGAAGGCTGTTCTTTGGCCGGTGTTTACCGACTCTCGCGTTTGGCGCCATATACATTGATTACTGTAGATGGCGGCTGATGGCTTTATGGTATGAATTCCTCTTCGATGAAAGTGGCAATAAATCGATGTGTGTGGCGATGTTGCGCGCCCATTTTTCAAGTTCGTTCAGGTTGCGAGTTCAAGTGAGATATCGGCTAGTTGAGCCAGGAGCCGCGAACTTGGTGGCGCCCGCCGGCCCTGCATAGTGGAGAGAAGAATGAAGCGAACCGAGCCCAGCAAAACAAGCACCGCCACAATTCCCGAGCCAAAACCGAGCGCGAAGAGTAACGGCCGGACTGTAACGGCGATGGAATCCGAGCCGGTGTCCGCCGACCTGAGCGTAATCCTCGCAAGCCTCCAGACCATGCGCGACGGCGATTTCTCCGTGCGATTGCCGGGGAACTGGACGGGGCTGGCCGGAAAAATCGCGGACACCTTCAACGACATCGTCACGGCGAACCAGCAGATGGCGAAGGAATTGAAACGCGTGGGGCAAGTGGTGGGAAAAGAAGGCCGCACGCGTGAACGGATGCGCTTCCACCTGCCCAAGGCGGCCTGGGGCGAGATGGAAGTTTCGGTCAACACGCTGGTGGACGATTTGCTGCGGCCGACGACGGAAGTGACGCGCGCGATTGCGGCGGTGGCGAAGGGCAATCTGACGCAGACGGTGCAACTGGATGTCGATGGCAGGCCGCTGGAAGGCGAATTCCTGCGCTCGGCTACCATCGTCAACACCATGATTCAGCAACTCGGCGTTTTTACCGCTGAAGTGACGCGCGTGGCGCGCGAAGTGGGCACCGACGGCAAACTGGGCGGCCAGGCGCAGGTTCCCGGCGTTGCAGGAACCTGGAAGGACCTCACCGATTCCGTCAACTCAATGGCCAGCAACCTGACCGGCCAAGTGCGCAACATCGCCGAGGTGGCCACGGCGGTGGCCAGCGGCGACCTATCGCGCAAAATAACGGTGGACGTGCGCGGCGAAATTCTGCAGCTGAAGGAAGCCATCAACACGATGGTGGACCAGCTGCGGTCGTTTGCTTCGGAAGTGACGCGCGTGGCGCGCGAGGTGGGCACGGACGGCAAACTCGGCGGACAGGCGATCGTGCCGGGCGTCGCCGGAACGTGGAAGGACCTTACCGACTCGGTGAACGCGATGGCCGGAAACCTGACGGCGCAGGTGCGCAACATCGCCGAAGTGACCACCGCCGTGGCACGCGGCGACCTGTCGCGCAAGATCACCGTGGACGTGAAGGGCGAAATTTTGGAATTGAAAGACACCATCAACACGATGGTGGACCAGCTGAACGCGTTCGCGGGCGAAGTGACGCGCGTGGCGCGCGAAGTGGGAACGGAAGGCAAGTTGGGCGGCCAAGCGCAAGTGCCCGGAGTGGGCGGCACGTGGAAGGACTTGACGGACAACGTGAATTTCATGGCCAGCAACTTGACGGGCCAGGTGCGCAACATCGCGGAAGTGGCGACCGCGATTGCGAGCGGCGACTTGTCGCGCAAAATCACGGTGGACGTGCGCGGCGAAATTCTGCAGCTGAAAGAAACGCTGAACACCATGGTGGACCAACTGAACCGGTTCGCCGGCGAAGTGACGCGCGTGGCGCGCGAAGTCGGCAGCGAGGGACGCCTCGGCGGCCAGGCGAACGTGCCGGGCGTGGCCGGAACCTGGAAGGACTTGACCGACTCCGTGAATTCGATGGCCGGAAACCTGACGGCGCAGGTGCGCAACATCGCCGAAGTGACCACTGCCGTGGCGCGCGGCGACTTGTCGCGCAAAATCACCGTGGACGTGAAGGGCGAAATTCTGGAATTGAAGAACACGATCAACACGATGGTGGACCAGCTGAACGCGTTCGCGGGCGAAGTGACGCGCGTGGCGCGCGAAGTAGGCACGGAAGGCAAATTGGGCGGCCAGGCGCAGGTGCCCGGCGCAGGAACGTGGAAGGACCTCACCGACAACGTGAACTTCATGGCCAGCAACCTGACCGGCCAGGTGCGTAACATCGCGGAAGTTGCGACGGCCGTGGCACGCGGCGACCTGTCGCGCAAAATCACGGTGGACGTGAAAGGCGAAATTCTCGAACTCAAGGACACGCTGAACACGATGGTGGATCAGCTGCGCGCGTTCGCTTCCGAAGTTACGCGCGTGGCGCGCGAAGTGGGCACGGACGGAAAGCTGGGTGGCCAGGCGCAAGTGCCTGGAGTCGCTGGAACCTGGAAGGACTTGACCGACTCGGTCAACTCGATGGCCAGCAATTTGACGGGCCAGGTGCGCAACATCGCGGAAGTGGCGACGGCGATTGCGAGCGGCGACCTTTCGAAGAAAATCACCGTGAACGTGAGCGGCGAAATCCTGCTGCTGAAAGAAACCATCAATACAATGGTGGACCAGTTGAACGCGTTCGCGGGCGAGGTGACGCGCGTGGCGCGCGAAGTAGGTAGCGAAGGGCGGCTGGGCGGCCAAGCAAACGTGCCGGGTGTGGCGGGAACGTGGAAGGACCTTACGGACTCGGTGAATTCGATGGCCGGGAACTTGACCGGTCAGGTGCGTAACATCGCGGAAGTGACGACGGCTGTGGCGCGCGGCGACTTGTCGCGCAAAATCACGGTGGACGTGAAGGGCGAAATTCTGGAATTAAAGAACACGATCAACACGATGGTGGACCAGCTGAATGCGTTCGCGGGCGAAGTGACGCGCGTGGCGCGCGAAGTAGGCACGGAAGGGAAGTTGGGTGGCCAGGCGGAAGTGCCGGGAGTAGGCGGCACGTGGAAAGACTTGACGGATAACGTGAACTTCATGGCCAGCAACTTGACCGGCCAGGTGCGCAACATCGCGGAAGTGGCGACGGCGATTGCGAGCGGTGACCTTTCGCGCAAGATCACGGTGGACGTGCGCGGCGAAATTCTGCAGCTCAAGGAAACGCTGAACACGATGGTGGAGCAGTTGCGTTCGTTCGCCGCCGAAGTGACGCGCGTGGCGCGCGAAGTGGGCAGCGAAGGGCGGCTGGGCGGCCAGGCGAACGTCACGGGCGTGGCGGGAACCTGGAAGGATTTGACCGATTCGGTGAACGCGATGGCCGGGAACCTGACGGCGCAAGTGCGTAACATCGCCGAAGTAACGACGGCAGTCGCGCGCGGCGACTTGTCACGCAAGATCACCGTGGACGTGAAGGGTGAAATCCTCGAGTTGAAGAACACGATCAACACGATGGTGGACCAGCTGAACGCGTTTGCCGCGGAAGTGACGCGCGTGGCGCGCGAAGTGGGCACCGACGGAAAGCTGGGCGGCCAGGCGCAAGTGCCGGGCGTCGCCGGCACGTGGAAAGATTTGACGGACAATGTAAACGTGATGGCCGCGAACCTTACCGAGCAGGTGCGCGGCATCGTAAAAGTCGTGACCGCGGTCGCGAACGGTGAATTGACGAAAAAACTTACGGTGAACGCCAAAGGCGAAGTTGCCGCGCTGGCCGACACCATTAACAACATGACCGACACGCTCGCGACTTTCGCGGATCAGGTGACAACCGTCGCGCGCGAAGTGGGAGTGGAAGGCCGGTTGGGTGGCCAGGCGAACGTGCCCGGAGCCGCCGGAACGTGGAAGGACTTGACCGGAAACGTCAACCTGCTGGCGGACAACTTGACCAACCAGGTGCGCGCCATCGCGGAAGTGACGACGGCGGTGACGAAAGGCGACTTGACTCGTTCGATTCAAGTGGAAGCCAGCGGCGAAGTCGCCGAGTTGAAAGATTACATCAACACGATGATTAACAATTTGCGGCTTACCACCGACCGCAACAACGAGCAAGACTGGCTGAAAACGAACCTGGCGCGGTTTACGGGAATGTTGCAGGGGCAGCGCGATTTGACGACGGTGGGACGCAGCCTGTTGTCCGAGCTGGCTCCGCTGGTGAGCGCGCAGCAAGGCGTGATTTATCAGATGGAGTCGGAAGAATCGGGGACCATGGTGCTGCTATCGGCTTTTGCTGATAGCGATCAGGATGGGCATCCCAGCCGTCTGCACGTGGGTACTGGCCTGGTGGGACAGTGCGCCGCAGAGAAGCAGCGCATGTTGATCACCGATGTGCCGGCGAATGCTGTGCCGATCCGCTCCGGATTATTCCAGGCCGTGCCGCGCAGCGTGATCGTGCTGCCGATTCTTTTCGAGGATCGCGTGAAAGCGGTGATCGAGCTGGCGTCGCTCACCGTATTTACTGCATCACATCTGGCGTTTTTGGACCAACTGACTTCGAGCATCGGCATCGTGCTGAACAGCATTGAGGCCACGATGCAGACGGAAGGGCTGCTGAAACAATCGCAGCAACTGGCCACCGAACTGCAAACGCAGCAGACCGAATTGCAGCAGACCAACGAGCAGCTGGCGCAAAAGGCGCAGCAGTTGGCCGAACAGAACGTGGAAGTGGAGCGCAAGAACCAGGAAATCGAGCAAGCGCGGCGTGCCGTGGAAGAAAAAGCCAAGGAGCTGGCGCTTACTTCGAAATACAAGTCGGAATTTTTGGCCAACATGTCTCACGAGCTGCGCACGCCGCTGAACAGCATTCTGGTTTTGGGCCAGCAGCTCGCGGACAACCCCGACCTGAATTTGACGAACAAGCAGGTGGAATTCGCGCGCACCATTCACGGCGCAGGAACCGACCTGTTGAACCTGATCACGGATATTCTGGACCTTTCGAAGATCGAATCGGGCACGGTATCGGTGCAGGCCGAGGAAGTGTTCTTCGCCAGCTTGCTGGACATGATTGCTCGTCCGTTCCGTCATGAGGCGGAAAACCGCCACCTTAATTTTGAAGTTCACTCCGATCCTAATTTGACGCGCAGCCTGGTGACCGATTCCAAGCGCTTGCAGCAGGTGCTGAAGAATTTGCTTTCAAACGCATTCAAATTTACGGAAAAGGGCGGCGTGCGCATGTCCGTATTCGTCGCCGAAAGCGGCTGGACCGAAGGCCACCCGCTTTTGGGCAGGTCAGCTTCGGTGGTTGCGTTTGAAGTTACCGACACGGGCATCGGCATTCCGCCCGAAAAGCAGCGGATTATTTTCGAAGCTTTCCAGCAAGCCGACGCCGGTACCAGCCGCAAGTACGGCGGCACGGGACTCGGTTTGGCGATCAGCCGCGAACTTGCCGGGCTGTTGGGTGGCGAAATTCAATTGCGTAGCACGCCGGATGAAGGCAGCACGTTCACGTTGTATTTGCCGCAAACGTATGTGGGTCCTTCCACGGGCGTCGCCGGGACTGAAGCGAAAGCCTTGGCGATACCTGCGTCTGGTCAAGCGGCGGCGGCAATCGCTTCTAAGCGGGCGATCGAGCAGATCACCATCGCGGACGATCGCGAAAACTTGCAGCCCGACGATCCGATTCTGCTGATTGTGGAAGATGATCCGTACTTCGCCACTATGCTTTGCGATCTGGCTCACGACAATGGATTCAAGGTGCTCGTCGCCACGCGCGGCTCGGAAGCGCTGGCGTTGGCGCATGAATTCCAGCCGACGGCCATTTCGCTGGATGTTTTCTTGCCGGATATGTTGGGCTGGACGGTTTTGAATCACTTCAAACAAGATCCGCGCACGCGCCACATTCCCGTGCAGATGTTGACGCTGGATGAAGACCGGCAGCACGGCCTGGCGCGCGGGGCGTTCTCTTACTTGATCAAGCCGGCGACATCCGAGCAGCTGAAGACCGCGTTCGCGCGCATGAAGGATTACACGGCGCCGCGGCGCAAGCGCTTGCTGGTGGTGGAAGACAATCCGGCCGAGCAGCTCAGCATCCGCGAATTGCTCGGCTATGAAGATATTGACGTGGAGATCGCCGCGACTGGGATGCAGGCACTCGCGGCCATTGACGAGCAGGCGTTCGATTGCGTGGTGCTGGACTTGCGGCTTCCGGACATGTCTGGATTTGAAATATTGGAGCGCTTCCGCGACACTCCTTCGTTGAGCGATTTGCCGGTGGTGGTTTTCACGGGGAAAGATTTGTCGCCCGAAGAAGATGCGCGTCTGCATTTGCTGGCGCGCAGCGTGGTGGTGAAGGGCGTGGAATCGCCGGAGCGGCTGTTGGATGAGACTGCGCTGTTCGTGCATCGCGTGGTTACCGATCTGCCGATTGAAAAGCAGAAGATGCTCGATCTGCTGCATCATTCGGACGAAGCGCTGGTGGGGAAAAAAGTATTGGTCGTTGACGACGACGTGCGGAATATTTTCGCGCTCAGCAGCGTGCTGGAACGCCGCGGGATGACGGTGCTCACCGCCGGCACGGGCCGCGAAGCCATCAACACTCTGGAGTCAACTCCGGATGTGGCGATCGTGCTGATGGACATCATGATGCCGGACATGGATGGATATGAGACGATGCAGATTATTCGCCGCAATCCTTCGTTCCGGCGCTTGCCGATCATCGCTTTGACCGCCAAAGCCATGAAAGGGGACCGCGAGAAGTGCCTGGAAGCAGGAGCTTCCGAGTATTTGGCGAAGCCGGTGAACACGGAGCAACTGCTTTCCGCGTTGCGGATGTGGTTCCACCGGTAAGTTGATTGGCGGCTCGCGGCGATGGAACTGCCGTCGCAGCGAGCATCACGGCGGGCATCGTAGCGGGCGGCGCAATATTTTCTGCAGCGAAGGGTTTGAAGCAAGAGGGAGAAAATGCACGAGCAGGAAAAGGTAAATATTCTGATGGTGGATGATCAGCCCGGCAAGCTGATCACCTACGAAGCCATTCTCGGCGAGCTGAATGAAAACCTGATCAAAGCCCGCTCCGGGAAAGAGGCGCTGGATCATTTACTGAAGACCGACATCGCCGTGGTGCTGATGGACGTGAGCATGCCGGAGCTGGATGGATTCGAGCTGGCGGATATGATCCGCCAACATCCCCGTTTTCAGAAGGTCGCGATCATTTTCATTTCCGCCGTGCATTTGACGGATATTGACCGGCTCAACGCTTACCAACGCGGCGCCGTGGATTATATTGCCGTGCCTATCGTTCCGGAATTGCTGCGCGCGAAAGTACGGGTATTCGCGGACCTGCACCGCAAGACGCGCCAGCTGGAAATGCTGAATCGTGATCTGCGTTCCCTTTCCGCGCGGCTGCTGGCGATGCAGGACGAAGAACGCCGGCGCATCGCGCGCGATCTGCACGATGGCATCGGACCTTTGATCGCGGCGCTCTCCATGAATAATGGAATGCTGGCGCAGCAAACCAAGAAACTGGGACCTGAGGTGGCCGAAGTCTTGCAGCAGAATAATCAGCTGGTGGAACAGCTTTCGAAGGAAACGCGCACGATTTCGCATTTGCTGCATCCGCCGCTGCTGGATGAAATCGGCCTGCTGCCGGCGATTAAAATGTTCGCGGAGGGATTTGCGGAGCGTAGCAGCGTGAAAGTCGCGGTGGAATTGTCGCCAGATATCGGCCGGCTGCCACCGAATGTGGAGATTTCGATTTTTCGCATCGTGCAGGAGTGCTTGACGAACGTGTACCGCCATTCCGGAAGTAAAACGGCGCAAATCAAAATATTGCACACCGCGGAAAAACTGCTGAGCGTACAAGTCTGCGACGAAGGCAAGGGCATGACTGGCACAAATGGCGCATCCACATCGTCAGGCTCAGGCCATGGCGTGGGATTGAGCGGGATGCGCGAACGTCTGCGCGAACTTGGCGGAACGCTCGAAATTCAATCGGGTGTAAATGGCACGACGGTCATCGCGGCCGTCCCAGTGAATAAAACGATGGTGAAAAGCATATGATTTCGGCGGCCACGGGAATGTGTGGGCTGATTTTCGCGCTTGTGCAATTGCGCGCCACCAGCCCCGCGGGGGCTCGTTGATGCGCACGCGATTCCTGATTGTGGACGATAGCGAACTGGTGCGGAAATCCCTGCGCACCGTCTTGCAGGCAAATCCTGAATGGGAGATTTGCGGCGAGGCGCCCGACGGTGAGAAGGGAGTCGAACTGTTCAAAGAGTTGCACCCCAACGTTGTGATCCTGGATTTTCAGATGCCGGGAATCAACGGAATCGAAGCGGCGCGGCGCATGTCTGAGATTGCGCCAGCCGTGCCCATCGTACTGTTTACGCAGCACGCCAGCACCGACCTGGAGAAACATGCCCGTGAAGCCGGCATTCGGTCGGTGGTGTCCAAAACAAATGCGTTTCCGATGGTGGGGATGATTGAGGCGCTGTTGGGGCCCACGGATTCCGAGCCCGCTACCGCAGATCCGGGCGATTCTGAAAAACACCCAGCCGAATAGCTGACCAGTTGGTATATCTGCCCCGCCGTTCTGTCGCCATAAAGCCCCGCACGAATCAAAAATACGATAGTTACTGTATGGAGAGCCTACGCGCAGAAGTTCATAGTGCACGCAGGCTCCTCAGGCAATACCCCTTGCCATGACACGGCGGGAGGATGTTCCCCCATCCTCCCTCCCCCCTTTCGAACCAGACCAGGGAACGATTCGGTGCGCTGACGCTGTCTGCGCAGCGCGGTAGGTGCTACGGCGGTTCGAGCACCCGCAGGATTAGGCGGTCGAGGGTTTTCGTCTTACTCGCGTTTCAGGCGATCGAGAAGCGCGGGCGGCAATTCGTGTTGCAATTCCAGGAAAACGCCGTTCGTCCAGCCAAACCCAATCACATTCTGGCTGTAGCCCTCCACGATATGAGTGATGGAGGTGCGTTGGACGACGTTGTACTTTTCGCGGATGTACTTGTCGGTCACAAAATTCTCAATCACCATGCTCAGGAAATTATAGGCGACGCGATCGGCTTCCGCGGCGTAACCGTAGCGGCGCATACCGTCTACCGCAAGCAGTTGAATCGGCGCCCAACCGTAGGGGTAATCCCACTGCGCTTGCGATTCCACGCGGCTCATGGCCAGGCCGCCGGGCTGTTCGAAGAGCGGAAGGTTTTTCACCACCGCTTGCGCTTGCTCCGGTGTCGCCAATCCCGCCCAGAGCGGATAGAAAGCCGTGGCGTACTCGTAGCTGGAAAGTGTGTGGTTCACGAAGTCGTAATCGAAGAAAAGACCTCGCTTCTCGTCCCAAAGATATTTCTGTATCAGCTTTTGGCGGTCGCTCGCGCGGGTGTTCCATTCCGCGGCTTCTTTGGGCCGCCCGAGAAGGGAACTCATGCGCGCGAGATCCTTTTCAGTTTTGTACAGCAGGCTATTCAGGCAGACGGGCGCGTAATGGTGTGTCTCGGCGCTGAACGGGCCAAAGCGAAACGAAACGTCGAATCCCGATTCGCGCATGCTGCGGTCCCCCTTGTAGAAGTCCGCGGACAAAGTAACCTGCGCGACCGGTGAATGCGCCGTCGCCTGGTTGTCTTGCGAATTCTGGCCTGTTTTTTCATCGTGAGCGAAAACCGGGAAAAGCGGCCCGACCAGGGATTCGACCGGATGATCTTTGTCGACCAGCACAAGATGAGGATCTTTCGTGCCGTTGTGCAGCAAGAAGTATTGCGCGACGCCGCGATAATAATCGCTGGGATCGCCGATGATCTCTGGAACAGGACCTTCGCCATGATCGAAATAACGGGACAAGCCCGTGTCGCCGGCCAGATGCGGCGCGTGAGTCCATTGCTCGTAGTCCGTCACCGCGAAATCGTAAGCTTTCTGCAGCCATGCATTATCTTTCTGTTGCGAAGAAGCATCTTCCGCGTCATAGACCGCCAGGATCATGGAAGTAAGAAACGGGGGTTGCGCGCGCGTCAGATAGTAGGTGCGGTTCGCATTCAGAATCGAGCCGTAATGCTGAATTTCGTAAAAGAAATTCTCGACCATCCCCTTCGCAAGTTCCAGGCGATGCGCCCGTAGCAGGCCGACGATAATGAAGTAACTATCCCAGCCGTACATTTCATTAAATTGGCCGCCGGGCACGACGTACGCGTGAGGCAGATAGAGCAGCCCCGCGTGAGGGATTTTGTTCAGGTGCACGTCGTCGGGTTTGCTGATGATCTCCGGCAAACGTGCGACGCGGACTCTGCAGTCCTTCACCAGATCCTGAAAGGCCGGCAAGCTCTGGAAGTCCGCCGGGAAATACAGATACGGCTCGTCGCCGACTTTCTGGTCTTTGTAAGTCTTGCATTTGTCCAGAGAGCGGATGAGATGATCCCAGCCTACTGCGATATACTGCTGCACGTCGTCGAAGTGTTGAGATTCATTTTTCACGGATCGATCTTGAAAGGCAGATTCAGTATACGACGCGTCGAGCCAAGCCACTGGGAACAGGAAAAGTAAGAGCGCCAGGAGGGCAGGGCGCGCCCAGATTGAAAATCGGTCCGCAAGCGCAAGAACACGACGCGAATTCGGCGCGCGAGGCATCCAATCCTTTGGTCGCACTTATGTGCGCAGGTCGCCGTGCGGTGCAATCCTATCGCGGCGCAGCCTGAAAAAAAATCAGGTGAACACTGGATTCAGTTTACGCATCCACCGCGTAATCATGGGGTTGCCCCACTGGAGATTCTACCGGGTGCTCGGAGAATCTCCACAGCATAATTCTCGATGGTCGGCCTAAGTGTCCTATTTTGAACAACAAAAGTCGGGGCCTACTGGCAGCATTCGTGCTGCTTTTGTTTTAGCGAAGCTTGCTTGGACATCTCTACGTCCAGCTAGAGGTTAACGTGAAGCTGAGCTTACGCCTGATTTTGTTCCTGGTTGCGGCCGTCACCATTGTCACTTTCGTTGTGTCCAAAAATGAGGTCCGCGCGGAAAAGCGCGGCCTGCGCACGGACCTGGTCCGTCGAGCCGAAATTCTGGCGGAGAGCCTGCAGGAAATTGTGGAACCGGCCCTGGAGAAGGGGTCGCGCGAACAGTTGCGCCGCATCGTCGAGCGCTTCGGAAACCGGGAGCAGCTCGCGGGCGTTGCGGTTTACGATAATCACGGACAATTGCTGGCGGAAAGCTCCAATCTGCAGAACCGGTTTGTTCCTCCCCCCGTTCCTCTGGCTAGCGTGATTTCGAACAACACCGGCCTCAGCCAATTTATAAATGTCGGCACCGAGCCGATGCATGTGTACTACATGCCGCTGCACGACAAGAATTCCGTCGTCGGCGTACTGGCGATTTTTCACGATGTGGGCTACATCGAAACGCAAAGCGCGCGCATGTGGCGGGCGACTTTTTGGCACGTGGTTGCGGAAGTACTGCTGATAGTTCTAATTACCGTGCTGATCATCCGCTGGACGATCGTACTGCCGATTTCGCGCACCGCGCAATGGATGAAAGATATACGCCGCGGGCGCGTGCTGCCCAGTCCGCCGGGCCCGAAGGAAAGCTTTCTAGCTCCCTTTACAAATGAGGTGATGAATCTCACGCGCAGTCTGGCGGACGCGCGCTCTGCCGCCGAGGAAGAGGCGCGCCTGCGCGAATCCGGCGAATCGGTGTGGACCGCGGAGCGGCTGCGCGTAAGCATTCAGGGAAAGGCTACGCAGGGTTCGCTGGTGGTTGTGTCCAACCGCGAGCCGTACATGCACGTGCACAAAGGGAAGGAGATCGAGCTGCTGGTTCCGGCTAGCGGTCTGGTGACGGCGTTGGAACCGATTTTGCGCGCCTGCGACGGGATCTGGATTGCGTCGGGCTCTGGCGATGCCGATCGCGAGACTGTGGACTATCAGGACCACATTCGCGTACCGCCCGACAAGCCAGACTACACTTTGCGTCGCGTATGGCTCTCAAAAGAAGTGGAAAAAGGGCATTACTACGGATTTTCGAACGAAGGGTTGTGGCCGCTGTGCCACATCGCGCATACGCGGCCAATTTTCCGCGCTTCGGACTGGCAAAATTATCAGGAAGCGAATCGCAAATTCGCCGAAGCGGTACTGCAGGAGATAGAAGGAGTCGAGAATCCGCTGGTGCTGGTGCAGGATTATCATTTTGCATTGCTTCCGCGCATGGTGAAGGAAATGCGCCCCGATGCGCGCGTGGCGATCTTCTGGCACATTCCGTGGCCAAATCCTGAAGCTTTCGGCATTTGCCCGTGGCAACGCGAGCTGGTCAGCGGCCTGCTGGGCGCGGACCTGATCGGATTCCAGATCCAGGCGCACTGCGATAATTTTCTGGAGACTGTGGACGCCGCCATGGAATCTCAAATCGAATGGGAACGATTTGCAGTAAAGCGCGGCGGACATCTCACATTCGTTCGCCCGTTCCCCATCAGCGTGGATTTTCGCGAAGCGCAGCGAAGCCAGGATCCGACGGTGTCGCCCTACGTATTGCGCAGCGAACTGCTGGCCAAGCTGGGCATCAAGGCAAACTTTATCGGAGTGGGCGTTGACCGCGTGGACTACACGAAGGGATTACTGGAACGCCTGCGCGGCGTCGAAAGATTCCTCGAGAAGTGGCCGGCGTATCGCGAAAAATTCACGTTTATACAAATCGGCGCACCCAGCCGCACGGAGATCGAACGCTATCACGATTTCCTGCAGGAGCTGGAAGCGGAAGCCGTGCGGATCAATGCGCGCTGGCAGACGCCGGATTGGAAGCCTATCGCGCTGCTGACGCGGCACCACAGCCACGAGGAAATTCTGCCGTATTATCGCGCGGCGGATTTCTGCATGGTCACTTCTCTGCATGATGGCATGAACCTGGTGGCAAAAGAATTTGTCGCTTCGCGCGATGACCAGGAAGGCGCACTGATTCTGAGCCAGTTCACCGGAGCGGCCCGCGAATTGCGCGACGCGATCATTGTGAATCCTTATGATGTGGAACAGCTGGCTGAAGCGATTCGCGTCGCGCTGGAAATGGATACGGAGGAACGTCAAACGCGCATGAAACTGATGCGCAACACCGTGATGCGGCATAATGTGTTTGCGTGGGCGGGCAGTTTGATCACGGAGCTTTCCGAAATCCGTATTGACGAAGTCCAGCCGGAGCTTGGCCGCACCAGATGAACGAACCGCGCGCGACGCTCAAACCTACATTGCAGATCAGGCCAAAAAAGAAGCGCACGCTCGAATATTCGCGCGCTCACGGCGTTTCGGGCGCGGCGGAAAGCAATCCTGCCATTCATTCGCCGCGGTATTTGTTTCGCGCATGGAATGAAATTGCAGCCCGGATTCGCGACGCGAAGACCTGGGCGTTGCTGCTGGATTTCGACGGCACGCTGGTGAAGCTGCAGCGCAGGCCGTGGGAAGTGCGCGTGCCGCAACGCACCAAGCGGCTGCTGGAACGTCTGGCGCGGCATCCTAGACTTTTTGTCGCAATCGTTAGCGGTAGGCGCTGCCAGGATCTGCAAACACGAATTGGCGTAAATGCCCTGCGTTTCGTCGGGCTTCATGGAGCAGAGCGGGACGACAAGAAGATGAAAATCAGCCGTGCGGCTGCCGGAGTTCTGGCCCGGGCGCAACGCGGCGCGCGCCGGCAGATTTCTTCGATGCGCGGGATGCGCATCGAAGATAAGGGGATGAGTTTTGCGGTTCACTATCGCGAAGCCAGCCCTCCGGTGGCGCGCGCCGCAAAATCCTTCCTCTTGAATGTGGTCGCGCCGGAACAAAAGGCATTGCGAATACTCGACGGCGCGATGGTATGGGAAGTCCTGCCCAATGAGATTTGTGGAAAAGGCGGCGCGGTGCGCGAACTGCTCAGCGATTTGCCGCAGGGCACCCCGGCAATTTATATTGGCGACGACGGCACGGATGAATCCGCATTTCGCGCGCTGGACGATCAGATCACCGTACGCGTGGGAAATCCGCAAAGAAGCGCCGCGAAATATTACGTGCGGGACCCGGGCGAAGTGATTCGCTTTCTGTTGCGGCTTGAAGCACAACTCGCGTAGGCGCCAGATGCGCGGTGCCTTCGTCGTGGTCGAGCGCCCTTAAAGTTGCCAGTGGCTCAGGCGCGCTCGCGAACTCGGCATCACGCGGACTTGCAGACCTCGGCTTGCGGCAACGCGCTTGCGACCTGTTGCGAAAATGTGATCTGCCTGGTTCGAGCGTGTTCGTCGCGCAGCGCTTGCAGGATCATCCATTCCATGTCCGTTGGACGGCAAGGAGCCGAGATGACGTCGAATGCGCCCAGCCGCATTGCTTCCAGATACTCGTCCCAATCAGTGATGCGCGCAGTGAGAACGATTCGGGTTCTGCGTGTGCTGGCACGCGCGGCCAGCAACAAATCGCGGTAATCCCCATCGGCGAGTGAGCGCGCGCAGAAGATCAATCCCACATTTTCGTGGGCCATGCTCTGCCGGCATTCGGCGACGCTAGACGCGACAATCGGATCCAATCCGTGTTTCATCAAAATATTCACCATCGCACGGCGGTCTTCCATGTCGGCTGAAGCGACCGCAATCTGCCAGGGGACGTTCATTCGAGCCTCCAATACTATTCACTGCTAAATTCCAGCGAGCCGGATATCGCCGCGCGCGCTGTAATGCAATTTATTTGCGCGGCCCGGCCCAATGGCTGAAAAGCAGAATCAGGGAATTCAGAAACAGAAATGCGTCCATCAGTGCTTCGCGAGTTTTGCTTGTGTTGCGGACTGGGGGCATTGTCTTGTTGGCCTTCTTGGCGCGCTGGCGTCCTCGATAGTGAGATTGGCAACTAGAACATTCGGCAAGGGGATGCGGGAGCCGGCCCAGCCCTCATGCCTTGGCTTTGCAAGGCACCCGACTCCTATCATCCCCTGCGGCAATCATTGTGCCGGCGAAGGGCGCGCCGCGGAATACGGACAAATTCCTAAGGCGTGGGGGGAATTGCTGTACGGGTGAATATCGCCAGCGAGCGCAGATGGATACGCGACCGAATAAAACTGAATAGCTACTGCTGAAAGAGGAAGGAGGGGCTGCCGATTCTCGGCGACAGCCCCCTTGGGAGGAGTCCGACAGGGGGAAAACTTTCAGAAGCTTGGCCACAGCATCACGCCGTCTTGGAGAGCGCTTGCAAAGAGTCCCGCATTTCGATGGCGCGTCCGGAAACAGCCAGCGGCGCACCGCTTTCCGTCACGTAATAGCGTTCCGGAGCAAATGCCGATTCGCAAAATGGACATCTCTGTTCCCGGGGACGCGGTCGCAACGGCCGATGCAGCAAATACATGGACTCCGCCCATTCTTCCAGCACAATACGTGCGGAGCATTTCGTGCATCGGCAGCAAAGGTACGTGTACATCGCATGCCTCCCAAGGTGATTGCCAAAAACCGGCGCCTGCGCGCTCGCGGCAGGAAGGAACTGGAGCAAATGCCGAGCTGATCAGAAGTGCGTTGGCGCGTCTCCTACTCTACGTTTTTGGCGAATTCATTCAATACAGTGGATTACCTAGGGGGAGCCGCGCGATCTCGTAGTTCCGAAGTCAGGTGGGTTCGGAATGGAAGGTGGGCCTGCTTGCAAGTTTCAGGCCCCGCGATGCTGACTGTCTGGTGCGGAATGAACAAATCTGGACTACGAGCTACTTGGCCGGGTTTTACAGGCAAATCCCTATTGGCGGAAATCGCGCACAAGACTACATTTACAGGCAGCACGAGATGCCAGGCATCTCACACCGGCCAATTTTGTTAAATTTTCGTAAAATACTCGCTGCTCACTGAACACCACTGACCGGGGAAAGCGCTATCGCGCAACCGGCGGGGAATTATCAACAGGAGACGATCTCTAATGCGTAGCCGATTCATTCGTCCGCTGCTGCTGGCAATTGCAATGTTATTTCTTTCGTCCGCTTCTTTCGCGCAAATCGGCGTAGCGATCACCATCGCGCCGCCGGCACTGCCCGTTTATGAACAGCCGGTGTGCCCCGGCGACGGATACATCTGGACGCCGGGCTATTGGGCCTGGGGCGACGACGGTTATTTCTGGGTTCCCGGCACGTGGGTGGAAGCGCCGCAAGTGGGTTTCTTCTGGACTCCGGGCTACTGGGGCTGGGGCGGCAGCAGTTTTGTCTGGTATGACGGCTACTGGGGGCCGACCGTCGGTTTTTACGGCGGGATTAATTACGGCTTCGGCTACTTCGGTCATGGTTTTGAAGGCGGGCGCTGGGACGGCGGGCACTTTTTCTACAACCGCGCTGTGACCAATGTCAACGTCACCGTGATTCACAACGTGTACGAAACGAAAGTGGACGTGAGAAATGATGTACACGTCAGTTATAACGGCCATGGCGGAATTGACGCTCGCCCCACGTCCCAGGAAGAAGCTGCCGCGCACGAGCGGCATGTTGGTCCCGTCGCCGCGCAAACCGCGCATATAAACGCGGCGCGTGCGAACCCGGCGCTGCGGGATTCCGCCAACCACGGCAGGCCGCCTATCACTGCTACTGCCAGGCCGGGAGAATTTGATAATCGTGGCGCGGCAAACGCCGCCGCTCACGGCAACCCGGCTATACATCCGAAAGATCTTCCGCCAGCGGAGCGGGCCGCTCCTCCTAACACCGGCAATGCGAAGCTGGACCAGAAATACCAGCAGCAACAAAACAAGCTTGCCGCGCAGCAGGACAGGGATCGACAGAAACTGCAGGCGCAACAAGACAAGGAGCATCAGCAGCTGACGAAGCAAAAAGCCACGGATGAGCGAACTCAGCAAGTCGAGCAGAAGCACCAGCAGCAGACCCAGCAATTAGTTCAAAAACACACGCAGCAGCAGCAACAATTGCAACAGAGGCAGGCGCCTCCGGCTGCGCACGCGGCTCCAGCGGCGAAGCCCAAATAAGCGCTGGTGCATAAGTAACAACTCGGCGGCGAGGGCATGCGCCACTTGGCGGACGCCCTCGCTGTTTTTTTTGCGACGTTGTACGTACAAACACATGTTTCGCGTATGCCTGAAACGAATCGCGGGCGGGATTTCAGGAAGTTTCACAGCACAACCGTGGATATTATATTGATCCGCAGGTGAGATCGCCGGCCACCAAAGCCGCGAAAATTGCGGCCTTGATGGCCGACGAAGAATTGCAGGCTCGTCCGAGAATTGCGTTAAGACTTTTTCCGCGGTACTTTGGCGCCCTTCTTGCGCGCTTCGGAAAGTCCAATCGCAATCGCTTGCTTGCGGCTGGTCACTTTGCCGCCCTTGCCGCCTTTGCCTGAACGAAGCGTGCCGCGCTTTTCGCGGTGCATCGCGCTCTTCACGCTCTTGGCGGCGGCTTTGCCGTATCTTGCCATTACGCACCTCCTCTTTTTCAATCAGCGGGACTGCTGCGACGAACCGCCTAGGCTTTGGCCTTCTTCGCGGTGGTTTGCACGACGACGACGTCCGTTTTGTAAGCACGCGTGAATTCATCCACCTGCTTCTGTGCCACGTCCTTGGCGATGCCGTAGCGCTCCTGGATTTTTCCGATCAACTGGTCTCGTTGGCCGTTGATGGCCGTGAGATCATCGTCGGTGAGTTTGCCCCACTTCTCTTTCACTTTCCCAACCGACTGTTTCCACTTGCCTTCGATTTGATCCCAGTTCATTTTGAGCCTCCTGAATTGAATGTCCGACTGCTCTGCCATAGTGGAGACAAACTCCCCGTCTCGGAATACAGCGCAACACCTAACTGCACGGGACAATTCGCCTTACGTTCCATATCCGCCGCGCGACGGAACTTCGGAGCGCCCGGGAATTTTCGCGTATACCTCGCCTAGGGGAACCATAATCGTGGGCTACAGGGATTGCTTGATAGCTAAGGCCGTGCCGGAAGCCTAGTCTGACAATGCAATCGCGAAAATCCGGTCGGTGATACGACCCAATCAGCAATAGGGGGACCCCTGATGAGCCACAATAACTTGAAGAGTCTTTACGTTGATGAATTACGAGATATCTACAACTCCGAGCAGCAATTAATCAAGGCGCTGCCTAAAATGGCGAAAGCCGCAAATTCGGATGAACTCCGCAAAGGATTTGAGGAACACCTGGAACAAACCCGTAAACATGCCACACGCCTGGAGCAGATTCTGAGCGCCTTGGGCGAACCGGTGAAGGGCAAGAAATGCAAGGGCATGGCCGGGATCGTGGCGGAAGGTGGCGAAATGATGTCTGAAGATTTCGACGGCGCGTTGATGGATGCGGCCTTGATTTCCGCGGCGCAGCGCGTGGAGCATTACGAAATCGCGGCCTACGGCGCGGTGCATGCCTACGCTGAGTTGATGGGCGAAAGTGAAGCAGCATCATTGCTGCGGCAGACGCTCGACGAAGAGAAAGAAACCGATCAGAAGCTCACGGAGCTCTCGGAACAGATCAACTCCGAAGCTTTCAATAGTGGTGCGGAAGCGCAACAAGAAAACAGGCCACGTCACAAGACAGCAAAGGCTGGCAGCGCGAATTAGTTTCGCCAGCTGGCTCTCCGAAGGGCGTGGACTGTTGCCGCGCCCTTCGGTGAAAGCTAAAAGGAAAACCACATGTTGCTGCTCATTCTGACGATCGTTCTGATCCTGGCGCTCTTCGGCAGTTTGCCCGCGTGGCCGCACAGCAGAGGTTGGGGATATTACCCAAGCGGCGGGATCGGTTTAGTGCTAGTGATCTTGCTGATTCTATTTCTAATGGGCCGTTTGTAGAGATTCCTAGTATTGATGGCAGCGGCCAGCGAGCGTCACCGGCACTTGCATCTGCGCCGATTTGAAGGCCGACGCAATCACTTTGGCGGCAAGCGGATCATAGATGAAATAATTTCCAGGACGCGTGGCAAGCAATTCCGCGACGCGTGCCTTTGCACTCTCTAAACCGTGAACAGCTTCGATCCAAATCGGGCCGCTTTCTTCAAGATCCCTGAAGATATCGTAGCTCTCGCTCATATTTCCCCCTTACAGGCTGCGGGCAAACTGCTCCAAAGGGCATCAAGGTCTGTATATGATGAGTATGGAAAGCAATTCAGCTACCAATTGTGCCGGGACAAGTGCATGCAAGCCATTATAAACAAGGAGGTTACGGCCTGATTCCTTCGGCGGCAGGAAATCGGTCCGTTGGATGTGTAAATAAGGATGCGCTCCGGTACATATTTCTGGGGCGCCGGCCGGTTTCAGGGGTTGATTTGCCGATGGACCGCGAAGTTGCACGCGTCGTTGCACGCAATAATGGGAGCCGCGAGTTGCTCGTAGCAGGTCGGGCGAAAGCCGACTGTAGTTTCGCGGTCGTACGATAAAATATGCGAGGAATAGGCGTGACCCTTCGAATCTTGATCGTGGATGACGAAAAAGCGGTGCGCTCGGCCTTGGGAAAGCTGCTAGCCACGCGGGAGGAATGGGAGGTCGTCGGTGAGGCTGCTGATGGCGCGGCGGCCATTGGGATGGCGCAAGAACTGCAGCCGGATATCGTGATAATGGATATTACAATGCCGCGGATGAACGGCTTGGAAGCCACGCCAGAGATCAAGAAGGCGCTGCCCGGCGCCGAAGTGCTGATCTTCACGCAGCACGATTCCAGGCAAATGGTTCGCCAGGCACAGAATGCCGGCGCCAGCGGCTATCTGTTGAAGTCGCAGGCCAATTGGCTGGTGGCGGCGGTGGAATCGATCGGCCAGCACAAACCCTTTTTTGAAGGCAAGAATATGCCCCAGGCCGAGTAGGTCTTGCGCTGCGCGCATTTTCCTGTTGATCACGGCAAAGTTTACCCACCGGCAGATCTCCGGCCAACCGGTGACGGCACCTGTTCGCGGCCCAAGTCTGAGCGATTTCCGTCACCATTCGTGCCCGGCTCAAGGTAGTCTGAGACATGCCCGCTAAAGCCGCTGGGAAGAAAAGCGCAAAACAGAGTCGCGCCTCTCGCGTCGCCAGCGGAAAGCTTCACTCTGAATTACTGGAGCTCGCTAACGATGCCATCATCGTGCGCGATGTGGACAGCGTAATCCTCTACTGGAACGGCGGCGCACAGAAAACTTATGGCTGGACTCCCGCGGAAGCCTGCGGAAACGTGACCCATCAGTTCCTCAGAACCGAGTTTCCCGAACCCCTCGATCAAGTGTATGAAAAACTCTACAAGGTCGGTTCGTGGGAAGGCGAGTTGATCCACTCGACGCGCGATGGAAAGCGAATCGTGGTGGCGAGCCGCCAGGTCTTGCAGCGCGATTCGCACGGTCGCACGATCGGCATTCTGGAAATCAATCGCGACGTCACTCCTCGTAAAGAGGCTGAAGAAGCGCTGCGGAATCTTTCCGCGCGGCTGCTGCAATTGCAGGATGAAGAGCGCCGCCGCATCGCGCGCGAACTGCACGACAGCACCGGCCAAAGCCTGGCCGCATTGGTGATTCACCTCTCGGCAGTGAGCGCGAAAATTGCCGATATGGATCCATCCGCCGCCGAATTGCTGCGCGAAGCTATCCTGCTGTCGCAGAAAGCCTCGGACGAAACTCGCACTCTTTCTTACCTTCTCTACCCACCCACGCTGGACTATGCCGGATTGCGCTCCGCGTTGGAATGGTACATCGAGGGATTCACCCAACGCAGCAAGGTGAAAGTGGACCTGAATGTCTCGCTCGGTACGATTCGCCTGCCCGAAATCGCGGAGAGAACGCTGTTCCGAATTGTGCAGGAAAGTCTGACCAACATTTTTCGCCACTCGGGCAGTGACACTGCCAGCGTACAGATCGAAGCGCGTTCCGGAATCGTGCGCCTGGAAGTGGCGGATAATGGCAAGGGGATTCCGGAAGAGATCCTGGCAACCTTGAATAGCAGCGGCGGGCAGCTGGGCGTCGGCATCCGCGGAATGAGAGAGCGCGTGCGGCAGCTCGGCGGCTGGCTGCAGATTAGGTCTTGGCCCAGCGGAACCACGATCATTGTGACCTTGCCGGTCACGGAATCCGCCGGTGACGGCGCCGGAGCGCGGGCATCAGGTTTCAGCGGATAACGCGACGGCATAGGGCTGATTCGCGCACGAACTACCGGCGCTTTGGAATTGTTTTGGAACAATCGCCGCTTACCTTAATTACACGACGTTGTTGCGCTCGTCTCTTTTTTACCAGTGATCGAACATTGTCCACGACACCCCACAAATGTCCGGAAAACGCGTGAAGTTCGGCGAGCTTTTCATGGCTAGAACGATAGCCATTTTTATCGTCGTTCTGCTCGTCGTACCGTCCCCGTCAGGCGCCTATTCCGTTCTGGCTCATGAAGCGATTGTAGACGCCGCTTGGGATGAAGCGATCAAGCCGCTGCTGCTCGAGCGGTTTCCGCAGGCGACTCCCGCGGAATTGCGGGCCGCTCACGGGTTCGCCTATGGCGGCTGTGTGATTCAAGACATGGGCTACTACCCGTTCGGCAATAAATTCTTCAGCGACCTGGTTCACTACGTGCGCAGTGGAGATTTTGTCGCGGCGCTGCTGCGCGATTCACAGAATCTGAATGAGTATGCGTTCGCGCTTGGCGCCCTGGCGCATTACTCCGCGGACAACGAAGGTCACCGCACCGGCACAAACCTCGCGGTGCCGCTGCTCTATCCCAAACTGCGCCACAAGTACGGCGATGTCGTCACCTACGATGAAAATCCCCTGGCGCATCTGAAAACTGAATTCGGATTCGACGTGTTGCAGGTTGCCAAAGGACGATACGCCTCAGACGCGTACCGCGACCGCATCGGTTTTCAGGTTTCAGATGAACTGCTGGCGCGCGCGTTTCAAGAAACCTATTCGCTGGACCTGAATTCAGTGCTTACCGATTACGACCTGGCGATTGGTTCCTACCGCAGAGGCGTCAGCCAACTGGTGCCGGAAGCCACGAAGATCGCGTGGCAGACCAAGAAGGATGAAATTCAGCGCGACTCTCCCGGAATTACGCGCACCGCATTTCTCTATCGCGTTTCGCGCTCCACTTACGAAAAACAGTGGCCCGGCAAATACAAGAAGCCCGGATTTGGCACGCGGCTGCTCGGTTTTTTGCTGCGACTGATACCCAAGGTCGGGCCGTTCCGTGCTCTGGCGTTCAAAATTCCCACTCCTGATGCCGAGAAGCTGTTTGTCGCCAGTTTCAGCAATGCGCTGCAGAATTACGAGCAACTGGTGAGAGAGCAAGGGAGTTCCGGCCAGGGCCACGCAATTCTGGTGGACGAAAATTTTGACACCGGAACGGTTACAGGTCCGGGCCAGTATCCTCTTGCGGACAAGACCTATGCTGCGCTGCTGGACCGATTGCAGAAGAACAATTTCGCCAGCGTGTCGCCCGGGCTAAGGACAGCGCTGCTCGCTTACTACGCGGACCTGAACGCGCCCTTCGCCACGAAGAAGGACAAGAAAGAATGGGCCAAAGTCGTTCGCGACATCGAGCTATTGAGAGCGTCGCAAGTAACCCAGCCACCTGTCGCCCATTCCGGGCCCTAAGGTAAAGTACCTAGTCCTGAAATTGCTAAACCGCGCTGTTTCTTACACTTCGCTCGCCGCTCCTACAGGAATACACCTACGCAATCTACAGGACAACTCCGATAGACTGATCCGTAGAGATACCGTAATTTGTCCGCGGCTTGTTGACCTCTCAAATCGAACGGGAGCGGCATTATTCAGGATGAAACGGGTTCCAGATTGGCCTCGTCCCACTATGGGAAGCGTGGCCTGGACCGTATCCTGTACTATCACCACACCAAGCCCTGCTTGCGGGAGAGAAAAATGAAGGCGCTTCGTATCCTGATTGCCGACGATCACGACCTCATGCGGCGTGGCATCAAAGGGATGCTGACATCGCACGCGGGATGGGAAATTTGCGGAGAGGCCCACACCGGCCGTGAAGCCGTTTCGAAGGCCCAGGAACTGCGCCCGGACATTGCGATCCTGGATATCAGCATGCCGGACCTCAACGGCGTGGATGCGGCGCGCAGAATCCGCAAGGAATCTCCTAACACTGAGATTCTCATTCTCTCTGTGCATTATTCGGATCAGCTGATTCGCGACATTCTGGAAGCGGGCGTGCGCGGCTACATCGTGAAATCCGATTCGGACCGCGATTTGATCGTCGCCGTCGAGACACTGGCAAATCACAAGCCGTTTCTCACGCCCCGCGCCACGGAAGTGATGCTTTCCAGCTTCAAGGAAGGCAGGATGCGCACCGAGCTGCCTACGGCGCTGCGCGACCGGCTTACTTCGCGCGAACGGGAAATTGTGCAGCTGCTTGCGGAAGGCAAGAGCAGCAAGGAAGTCGCGTCGTCACTCAACATCAGCGTCAAGACCGCTGAAACGCATCGCGCCAATATCATGCGCAAGCTGCAGCTGCACACCGTCAGCGAACTGGTTCGCTACGCTGTGCGCAATCAGATCGTCGAGGCTTAGTCGCATCCACGCTGCGCCCTGCTCTTGCCGCGAAAGCGATTGGCCTTCGCGCGAGACTTCGCACCGGTGTATTCGCATTCAATCCCGCACGACCTACAGCAAATCCCCAAGAGTGCTTAACGCGTTGCCCGTATTGTTCGATTCGCTGCTCTGGGCGATTATGCCGCTGCGGAGGAGAACGAAAAGCTGTAAATTCTGCGCCAGATATTGAGGGCTGGCCGGCTCTTTGTTCTCCTTGCGCGCCAAACCAGAAAGGAATCCAGCCATGGACCAGGCAGCTGCAGTAACCAAGAATCCCGCCACCGTCTTTCGTAGCGAATCAGCTTCACAATTTCAGCCGTCCGCCACGCAACCTGTGGTGTTGGTAGCGACGACAGATCCGGTCATCAGCGATAGCATGCGCGCTCTGCTGCAGATGTATCCGCTGCGCACGCTTTGGGCGAAAGGAGTCGGCGAAGTGCGCGCGCTGCTCGCGAAGGAAAATGTGGCCGCGTGCTTCTGCGGTTTTTGGCTGGTGGACGGCACCTACCGCGACGTGGTGCGGCTGTTGAAGCGCCAGCCGATGGAAGTTCCCGCGATCATCGTCTGCGAGCCGGCGTGCCCCAACGAATACCGAGATTATCTTGCCGCGCTGAATATTCGGGCGTTCGATTTTATCTGCCATCCCTATCGCAAGACCGACCTGGAGAGGATTCTGCAAGCCACGCTCTCCGAGCGTGCCGCTGCGGCGCGTCTGCGTGGATCAATGGTGGATACGGTGAATGTGCTGGAAACGCGAGCGGGTCTGCGTTAGGCGGGGAATCACGAACGGCTGAACATTTGAACGATCTGGCCCGGAGTGCGGTCACCTCCAGGCCAGTCGTGTGAAACCTCAATCCACTAAGCTTTACTGCCCGCCGCAACCAATACGATCCCGCCAATCAGCGCGAGGCCGCCCACAATCGGAGGCAGCGGAATCGTGTTGTGTTCCGTTTTGGTGGCCTGAATGGGTCCAACGTCCAACACTTTCTTGTGCGTGGTGTAAGTAACGCCTTGATAGGCGAGCGCGAGCACGCCCAGAACGATGAGCACAAACCCCAGCAGCGTTGCGGTCTTCATGAAATCTCCTCACTTCTCGATTCAGCGCGACTGACGAAGTGTCACGCTCGGCTCATCAATCCGCCGACCAGCGACACCAAGAAGAGAACCAGAAAAACGAAAAACAGAATTTTGGCAATGGATACCGCAGCGGCGGCAATCCCCAGGAATCCAAACACCGCTGCAATTAACGCCACTACGAAGAACACTACGGCCCAACGCAGCATAAAGCCTCCCGTGAACGAATCTGCCGGATGGTTATGACTTACGCGCTCGCTGACAGCTAGCGGGCGCTCGGCGATGTCATCTCTTTTACGATTTTTGGCCTTGGGACAACATACACTCATTCAACTAGAGTAGCGTTGAGTTTACTGTACGCCTCCAGCTGCCGACTCTCGCTGTTGTAACCAGTGGCTTTAGCGGCCAAGTGATTTTCGACGCTCGTCAGTGTCTGCTTCGCTCGGAGTACCCTTCCGCTGTACCGCAAGCTCCCCACAAATCTACGCGCTTCGCGGTATAGCCCCGCCATGTGAACCGCACTAGTCTCTGCTTATCAGAGTCGCAGAATATTTTTGGGCGCTGCAAAGGCGCAGCCAACCGGCGCTGAAAGTGAATCGAAAAAGGAGATTGAAAAATGCATCGTCCCTCGAAATTCGGAAAATGTTTGTCGCTTCTGGGCGCCACGCTGTTCTTCAGCGCTTCCTTGATTGCAGGCGCCGCGCAGCAAGACCAGCAACCAGCTCCCGATAATTCCAAGACCAACCAGGGCGACGCCAGCAAGGGTGCAATGACCGCCCAACAACAAAGTACGAATCCGGCCGACCAAAACATCACCAAGCAGATCCGTAGCGCGATCTACAAGGACAAATCACTCTCCACCTACGCACACAACATCAAGATCATTACCCAGGATGGCAAAGTGACGCTGAAGGGTCCGGTGCGTTCCGCGGATGATAAAGCCAGTATCGAGGCGAAGGCCGTTGCGGTGGCAGGCGCTGACAATGTCACCAACCATCTTAAGGTCGCACCAGCAAATCAGTAGCAGCAGGCGCGCGTAGAAATTTCACACTCTAGTTCACCAAAAGGAGAATCACACATGTCCGGCAAAAAAACCGCAGTCTTCGGAATTTACCCCACTCTCTCGAGCGCGGATCACGCTACCGACACGCTCGTTCGCTCCGGATTTTCTCCGAGCGATATTTCCGCCCTGCTCCCCGAAAATCTCGGGTCCAGGCAAATCGGGACGGAAAAAGCCACCAAAGCGCCGGAAGGCGCCGCCACCGGAGCAGGCTCCGGCGCGGTGCTCGGCGGCGCGCTCGGCTTGCTCGCCGGAATCGGCGCGCTGGCCATTCCGGGCGTAGGCCCGCTCATCGCTGCCGGACCAATCATGGCGGCTCTCGCGGGCGTCGGTGTCGGCGGCGCCGTCGGTGGATTCACCGGTGCGCTGATCGGCCTCGGCATCCCCGAGTATGAAGCGAAGCGTTACGAAGGACGCGTGCAGAAGGGCGGCATCCTGCTGTCCGTGCATTGCGATTCTTCCGAAGCGGTGAAACGCGCCAAGGAAATCATGAAGATCACAAGCGCCGAGGACATTTCGTCCACTGGCGAATCTTCTGCTGACGTCAAAGCCGAGGATCAGCGCGCGCGCAGCACAACTTCCGGCAGCGGCATGTAGCTTCCCCGGGAGAGGAAGCGTGCAGCTCGGCGCTTCCTCTCAATTTTTCTTCCAGCACTAAAGAATGTGACCGGGAAACCAATTTAGAAACGCGTAATTCGCAAAAAACGGAGGACATCATGACGACGAAACACAACTGGACGGAATCAATTTCGGCATTCGCAGTAGGAGTCGGTGTAGGTGCGGCGCTGGGCATGCTCTTCGCCCCACGCTCAGGCAGTGACACCCGTGAATATTTGGTGGAAAGCGCGCAAGAACAATTGGACGGCGCAATCGCTGCCGGCCACAAAATCACGCAACGCGCGCAAGACGGCATTGATCAGGTCAAGACCCGTGTGCAAAAAGCCGCGGACGTCGGTGAGCGCGCCTACCGCGAGGCTAAGAATACGCCAGCGTAAGGCGCGCCCGCTGCAGCGCGCGTCCAAATTTCATCCACTTCAAGCCAAAACCCGTCTCCGCCCAGTCGCGCGTTGACGCTACAGACTAAAACAGGAGACCCAGATGAAGGCAGAAGCTCCGCCGCAGGCAGCAGACAAAGTGAGTCGCAAGGAGTTGATCGAGCTATTGAATGAAGACTTGGCCCGCGAATATCAGGCCATCATTTCCTACGTCGTGTATTCGCAGGTGCTGAAGGGCGCCGAGTTCATGAATATCGCGGACGAGTTGGAAAAGCACGCGGCCGAAGAACTCGCCCACGCCTTGATGATCTCCAACCAGATTGACTATCTCGGGGGAATGCCCGCGGTCCAGCCGAAACCCGTCCGCACTTCGGAAAAAGCCCGCGAAATGTTGCGCTTCGATCTCATCAATGAAGGCGAGACCATCCGCAACTATCGCGAAAGAGTCCGCCAGTGCGAGCAACTGGGTGAGTACGCAATGGCCGAACACATCCGCGAGATCCTGATGGACGAGCAAGACCACCAGATCGCCCTGGCAACCGCTCTGGGCGAAGACGTGCCGGTGGTAAAGGATCCCCCGAACCACGCGGAAAAAAAGGAATAGGAAGTTTTATCCGGCAGTTGGAATGCTGCATGAATCGGCAAGAAAAGCGCCAAACAAATCGCAGTACCAGTCACTCAGGGAGAAAACATGAAAATCACTGAACGCAAGCCCGTGCAAAAAGCTGAGGATCTTCTCACCACTGTGGCCCGCTCGATCGGCTCCACGCTGGGCGCCGTAGCCGCAAAAGTCAATGCCACAACTCACCCGAGGCGTCGTCGCCCCTCACGACGAACGCGCACTCGCAAGCACGGTTCTGTTTCGCGCAAGATCCGCCGCGCCTCCGCCACAGTTTCCAAGCGGATCAATAAAGCAGCGCGTCTCACCAAAAAGAAGCTCAAGAAATCTACAAAGTAGCTCCATTCATTTCAAAGGAGAATGCACATGCGAAAGTTCATGCTGCCCATTTCATTGCTCACGTTGCTCGCCGTCGGCACCCTCGCAGGATGTTTGTCCGAGCCTGCAAAATCTCCGGACGTTGCCGACAGCATCCGCAAATCACTCGACCAATCCGGCTTGAAAGATGTGAAAGTAAGCCAAGACCGGACCAAGGGCGTAGTGACTCTGGACGGCCAGGTGCCATCCGACATGGACAAGTCGCAGGCAGAAACCATCGCAAAGTCCATCGCCGTCGGGCAAGTGGTGGCGGACCAGATCGCCGTAGTCCCTCCCGCCGCGGAAAGTGCCGCAAAGGAAGTGAATTCGGATTTGGATAAGGGCATCGAAAAAAATCTGGACGCAGCCCTGATTCAAAACCGCCTCAACAAGCATGTGAAGTACGACGTGAAGAGCGGCGTCGTCACTCTCACCGGCGAAGTGAACTCTCAAAGCAAACGCGCCTACGCCGAAAAAGTCGCGGCCGGAGTTCCGAACGTTCAGCAGGTGGTGAACGAGTTGCAGGTGAAGGACCAGAAGGCCAGCTCTACAAATTAGCGCGCGAAAAATGCGTATGCCGCCAGCGAGAACCGCAACGCCCGGTTCTCGCTGGGAATACGGTATTCGGAGACCGCGCGGTCAGAACACGACTGAGCACTGATAAGTTGCATCTTTAGGCGTCCAGCACTTTACACAGCGTCTTGAACACCTCCAGACGGCCATTCTTGTCGTAATCGATGTAGCCCAGCTTGCGAAATTTATTCATGAAGAGATTCACGCGCGGACGCGTTGTTCCCACCATTTCGCCCAGCGTGTCCTGGTTAATTCTGGAAAGGAAAGTCATGTCCGCGTTTCCCGCCTCGTAATCGGCCAGCAACAATAACGTGCGCGCCAGCCGCTTTTCGCTGGAATTGAACAGGTGATCGATTAAATCCTGTTCGATGCGGTGATTCCGAGCCAGCAGGTAATTGATGAAGCGCGAACAGATCCCCGGCTCCTCATTGATAATCTTGAGCATCTTTTTTCGATTAATCACCATGATTGAACCGGGCACCAACGCCACCGCCGACGCCGAATAAAACGCCTGGCCGTTCAGGCAGTTCTCGCCAAAAAAATCGCCCCGGCCCAAGAATCCTAGAATTCCGCGCCTCCCTCGTTTCGAGACCAGCATCAGCTTCACGATGCCTTCCTCGATGTAACCAACGTCGGTGCACTCATCGCCTTGCGTGAAGATCGTCTCGCCCGCGTCATAGTGCACGGGTTTCGATACCGGCAGTCCCGTTGGAAACAGAATCTGTGCTTTGTCCGCTCGTTTCTTGGGCGTCATTTAGTCCTTAAATGTCGGATGTCGAATGCGGCCGCGGATTGATGAGCCGAGGTCCGTCATTCACACCACGATTCCTGGTTTTGTACGGTCCCATTGTGCAACCGTTCTGTCCAAGTGCAAGAAAAGATTGGCTATGTCTAAGGTTGAACATCCAACTTCCGCCCTGTCGTGTATATTGGCGGTCGGTGAGTCGTGTCTCCAGCCTCTTGCCGCAGCGGGAGCCAACTGTTGCTTTAACGTCGTAATCTAGAGGTGCGTATGGAATTAGGTTTCGACATCTTCAAGACGATGGACGACGGAACCCCGTTATGGATCAAGCAGGTGCCCACGCTGGACGATGGCAGGCAACACCTCGAAACGTTGATCGGCACCGCGCCCGGCGAGTACTTCATCCGCGACGCCTCCACGGGCGAGATTGCCTTCAGATTGGGCAACATTTCATCCTCGTGAGTTACCGCGCTGCGGCCCGCCCGAATTTCATCAGGCAGTCTGGTGCAAACGTTACGCTTTCGTATGGATTTTGGAAGTTGGCTGCCGAATCCGCCGGGCCTGCGATAAAATTTATTGTGGTGCCCCTTCGATGAAGGTTTCTCGTTCCACGCTTCTGATCTCTTGTGCTTGGGTGTTTTTTGTCGGCGGCTATGCGGCCGTCACGCTGCTGGCCTCTCGCGACTCGACGGTGGCGGCCTTCGGTTATTTCTTCGCATGCATGGTTCCGTTGTTCGCCAATACCTGCCTGCTGTGGAACGCGGCCTCTCCCTACCGCCGCCAAAATGGATTCTGGATGCTGCTGGCGTTGGGATGCGCTTTTTGGCTCGCGGGAATCCTGGTGATGGTTTACACCCAGTTCAGCCTGCACCAGCAAGCCCAAGTCCCGTTCATCGCCGATCTGATCTTCTTTCTTCACACCGTTCCATTCATGGCCTCGCTGGCGCTGATGCCTCACGCGCGAAAAATGCGCGAAACTCTGCGCTACGGCCTGATCGATTTCCTGCTGCTGGCCTTTCTGTGGCTCTACATCTACATTTTTGCGGCGATGCCCTGGAAAGTCATCTCGCCGAATCCTGCATTATTCCACTCGCGCGACTTTGCCAGCTATGTAATTGAAAATCTGGTCGTCGCGGTTGGTTTTGGACTGCTGTTTCTGCGCACCCGGGGCTCCTGGCGGACGGTGTACGGCCATCTTTTCGGCGCCACCTCTTTGTATGTTACGGGAATGACGCTGGCGGTCATGGCCATGCGCCATCACCTGCCGTATGCGGGCGGCTTGATCCGGCTTCCCATGCTGGCTTCATTCGTTTGGCTGGGCACGGCGGGAATTATCGCGCGTGATTTAACGTTTGAGCCGGAGGCGCAGCAGCCATCCGTGCAGCGCGATACCCAATGGCCGGCGCGTCTGGCGATGTGGGGCGTGCTGGCGGCGCCCGTGCTGGCGGCTTGGGACGTGCTTATCAGCACCGCGCCGGATTCGGTGAAGAGCTTCCGGCTGATCGTCACGCTGGTAGCGATTTTCGCGGGCGCCGCTCTCGTTTTTTTCCGTCAGTATCTCGTGTATCAGGAGCGCACCGGCCTGGTGCACGAATTGTGGGAGTCGCTGGAAAACGTCAAGCGGCTGCAAACTCATTTCGTGCAGTCTGAGAAATTGGCGTCGCTCGGCCAGCTTGCCGCGGGCGCCGCGCACGAAATCAATAATCCGCTTACCGCGATTCTCGGTTATGCCGACGTGCTCACCATCGAAAACGCCACGAATACCCGGGCGCATTCTTTGGGAGAAAAAATCCGCGAGCAGGCCCGCCGCACCAAGGACCTGGTCAACAATTTACTCAGTTTTGCGCGGCAGAATCCCGCTGAAAAACAATTGCTGGATCTGAATAGCGTTCTCACCGGAGCCGTGCAGCTGCGCAATCTCGATTTGCGCGGCAAAAATATCCGCATCGAGCTGGAAAATCGCAGCATCTTGCCCGCCGTGCGCGGCGATCCGAATCAATTGCTGCAGGTTTTCTACCACTTGATCAGCAACGCGGTGGATGCCATGGAATCCGCGGGCGGCGGAGTGTTGCTCATTCGCACTTTGCGCGAACGCGGCAATGTGGTTATCGAATTCTCAGACACCGGGCCGGGCATGAAGGAGCCGGAAAAAGTATTCGACCCGTTCTACACCACTAAGGAAGTTGGCAAAGGCACGGGCCTCGGCCTCAGCATCTGCTACGGAGTGATGGAAGAGCACGGCGGGCGGATAAGCGGATTCAACCGCCCCGAAGGCGGCTGCACGTTCCGCCTGGAACTGCCGGCAATTCTCGCGGTGTTTCCGCAGACTTCCACGCTGCCCGCGGCTCCCGTTAACACGCGCTAGATTCTTATTGCTGCATGGCGAATGTGCTAGAGTCTGAAATTCCATGAGCACCTCCGCGACAATCGCCTCGCCCGCCATTTCCACCGAACATCTCACGCGCCGATTCGGCGACCTGGTGGCCGTGCAAGACGTGAACCTGCGCGTCGCGCCGGGCCAGTTCTTCGGATTCCTCGGCCCCAACGGCGCGGGAAAATCCACGACCATCAAGATGCTCACCGGCCTGCTGGCGCCTACGTCTGGGCGCATGCAGATTCTGGGCATCGATCTGACGCAAGATTCCGTGGAAGTGAAGCGCCAGATTGGCGTCGTGCCTGAAGGCATGGCGCTGTTCGGTCGGCTCACTGGTTCCGAGTATTTGAATTTTGTCGGCCGCATGTACGGCCTGGACCGCGCGACGGCTGCGAAACGCACCGCGGAGCTTTTGGATTTTATGCAACTTGTGGATCAGCCCAAGGCGCTGGTGACGGATTATTCGCACGGCATGCAGAAAAAACTCGCGCTTGCCGCCGCGGTGATCCACGGCCCGAAGATTCTTTTCCTCGACGAGCCCTTCGAAGGCGTGGACGCCATCGCTTCCAACACCCTGAAATCCATGCTGCAGAATATGATCGCTCGCGGCGCCACGATTTTTCTTACTTCGCACGTGCTGGAAATTGTCGAACGCCTCTGCAGCCACGTGGCCATCATTCATCGCGGCCAGCTCGTCGCGCAGGGTTCGCTGGAAGAACTGCGCGCGGGAGTCGAAGCGCAAGCTGCCGCTGCGCTCACTGCCGCTGGTGCACCGCATGAGATAGGCGTGTCGGGCCTCGCACCCGCACCCGGCGAAAAGCTCACCCTCGAACAGATTTTCCTGCGCATCGTCGGCGGCACGCGCCGCGCCGATCAGGAACTTTCGTGGCTGGGCTGACTTTCTCTCCCGATATGCGCGGCCAGTTCGCCGCGATCGCCCGCGTCCGCTGGCAGCTTTTCATCAACTCCATGCGCACCGTTCGCGGACGCATGGAAATCGTCGCGCGCGGATTTACGTTCCTGGCCTTCGGCATGGGCGGCTTTGCGGGCTCCATCGCGATCGGTTTCACCGCGTGGTATTTCGTTTCCAGCGGAAGAGCGGATTGGCTCCCCGTGCTGCTCTGGCCCGTGTTCCTGTTCTGGCAATTCGTTCCGGTGATGGCCAGCGCCTTTACCGAAAATGTGGATTCTTCCAACCTGCTACGTTTTCCGCTCACCTTTCCTTCTTATTTTCTGATTCGCATCGCTTACGGCTCGCTCGACCCTCCCACATTGATGAGCATGCTGTGGCTGCTGGGCATGGCCATCGGAATCGGCTGGGCCTCGCCGCTGCTTTTCCTGCCGGCCGCTGCGGTGCTGCTGCTGTTTGCAATCTTCAATATTTTGCTGGCCCGCATGCTTTTCACTTGGGTGGAGCGCTGGCTGGCGCAACGGCGCGCTCGCGAAATCCTTGGCGTGTTATTTCTATTCATGGTCATCGGCTTTCAATTCCTAGGGCCGCTCATCCGCCATTTCGGCAATCGCTCTCATCAGCCCGCGCTGTCGCGCGTCGTCGGCCAGTCCCTGCCCGTCGAGCGGCTGACGCCGCCGGGCCTGGCGGGCTTGGCGATCGCGCATTCTTTGCGCGGAGAATATGCGCCTGCTCTCGGTTCGTTCGCACTGTTCTGCGGATATACGCTGGCGGTTCTGTGGCTGTTGAACGTGCGATTGCGCGCGCAATATCTGGGCGAAAATCTAAGCGAAGCGGTGGCGCGCACCGCCACGCCCGTGCACGCGGCCAAGCAGGAAATTCGCCTCGGTTGGAATATTCCCGGCATTCCCGGCGCGATCTCCGCCGTGGTCGAAAAGGAAATTCGTTATCTTTCGCGCAGCGGGCCCATGTTGTTTACGCTGGTGATGCCGTTGGTCATCCTCTTGATTTTCCGCTTCACGCCGGGGAAGTCGGATAGCCCCGCCGGCATGTTCGGCCACTCTTCGGATTTAGCTTTTCCGGTGGGCGCCGCTTACGCCGTGTTGATCTTGACGAACCTAGTCTTCAACAGTTTCGGCGCCGACGCTGGCGGAATTCAGTTTTATTTTGCCTCTCCAGTCCGTTTCCGCGAAATCCTGCTGGGCAAAAATCTCACGCACGCTCTCCTGCTCGCACTCGAAACGGTTCTGGTCTATGCCGGAGCAAGCCTGATGTACCGTCCGCCCCCATGGGACATCGTGCTCGCGACGGCCACCGGCGTCTTTTTTGCGCTGATCGTGAATTTGACAGTTGGCAATCTGCTCTCCGTCTACTCTCCCAAGAAAATTGATCTCGGCGCCCTGGGCCGCCAGCGCACCTCGCAGGTTACGGCACTTGCCAGCCTCGGAATCCAAGCCGTCGTGCTGGGCCTCTGCGCCCTGGCGCTCCTGGCAGCGCGCGCGTACCATCACATCTGGCTCGCCGCCGTAATTTTCCTCGCGCTCGCAGCCATCGCCGGCGTCTTTTACTCGCTCGTCCTGAATCGCATAGACGCCATCGCCCAACGCCGCCGCGAAGCAATGATCACCGAACTTTGCCGCGCATAGACCATGATTGAATTTGTGCGAAGCAACACGTTGCGATACATTCACCCGGCGCACGAAATGTCATAGAACCGAAAGGAACTCGAAATGATGCAACGCTTCGGTCGTATCTTCTGGCTTCTATTTCTTGTTTTCCTTCTGCATCCTGGCCCGGTCGTCGGGCAGTCACAAATACCCAAAGGTACTTACGGAGCGCTCCAGAACGAGCTGGAAGACCTTGTCAACACGCCCGCCGTCTCCGGGTACGAGAGTCAGCTGACAGATAAGGTTCGCACGAGCCTGAAAGAGCTCCGCCCGCTGACGGACAATCTCGGCGACGTGATCGTCACCATTGGCACCGGCGCGCCGCATCGCCTCATCGTCACTCCGATTGACGAACCCGGCTTCGTCGTCAGTGAAATCACGCCCGAAGGCTACCTGCGCGTGCAGCGCCTGCCGCAAGGCGGTCTGCCCCCCATCTTCAATGAAATGTATTCTGCGCAGCCTGTGCGAATCGAAACCACCGCCGGCAAGTGGATAGACGGCGTCGTCGCGGGTCTTTCCGTACATCTGCAGCCTGGACGCACCAATCCGCCGAAAGCGGCGGACCTCGAGAATCTCTACGTGGATATCGGCGCAAGTTCTGCAGCCGAGGTACGCAAAGCGGGCGTGGATATTCTCAAGCCCATCGTCTTCAATCGCAGATTGATGGCCTTGGACGCCGCGGAACTGGCCGGCGCTTCCATCGGCGATCGCTTCGGTGTCGCCGCTCTCGTGGAACTATTGGGCCATGTTGACCCAACAAAGATCAAAGGCACCCTAACCGTAGCCTTCGTCGTCCAGCAACGCACCGGCGCGCGCGGCCTCCAGCGCATTCTCACGCAAACCCAAGCCGACGAAATGATCTACGTTGGACGCCTGCTCCCCGGTGGCCCCATTCCGGAGATGGAGACGCTCCATCGAGCGCCACGCCGCGAGCCAGGTGGCGGTGTGCTAGTCGGCGTGCAGCAAACCGACGGCTCGCTTCCTGCATTTGCAACGGAGCTGAAGCAGCTCGCGGACGCCAACAATGTTCCGTTCGCGTCCGACTATTCCGCAAACATTCTTCCTCGGAGCTACCTGCCTATGCCGCAATTCCCCACGAAATGGGCGCACATCGGAATTGCCACATCATTTCCAGACACCCCAGCGGAGACTCTAGATTGGAGTGACCTACTTAACCTGACGAAGCTACTTGATCTCTGTGTAGAGGGTTCGCCATCCGGGCGTTCAGCAGGAAGCAAAACGCGAGACCCGAGAAGCGCCTTTACCGTTCACGCGCCTTTGCCGAACACGGAGGTCCTTCGCGAATTGGTGGAAGCCTACGGCGTCAGCTATCACGAAGCGCCTGTCCGTGAATCCGTCGAGCGCCTGCTTCCGCCATGGGCGAAGCCCGAAACCGACGACGCCGGCAACCTCATCCTCCGTCTCGGCACCGCGCCCGCAGGCTCAAAAGCCCCGCGCATCCTCGTCGTAGCCCACATGGACGAAATCGGCTTCACCGTGAAATCCATTTCCAAGGACGGCCGCCTCGAAATCGAATGGCGCGGCGGCGGCGAACTCAGCTTTTTCGCCGGGCATCCCGCGCTCGTGCACACCGCAAAGGGCGACCTCGACGCAATCGTCGAGCTGCCCAACGGCTGGGACACCGCGAATTTCAAATGGCCAACCGACGCCGGAGAGCCAGACTCAAAAAATCCCGTTCGCGTTGATGTCGGCGCGCGCACTCCCGAAGAAGTCGCGAAGCTCGGCATCAATCTCGGCGACACCATCACCATCCCCAAAGCCTATCGTCCGCTGCTAGGCACGCGCGCCAATGGCCGCAGCTTCGACGATCGCGTCGGAGACACCGCGCTGATTTCCGCCGTGTGGGCGCTGGGCGCCCCGCTGAAAGATCGCGACGTCACTTTCGTCTGGTCCACCGGCGAAGAAGAAGGTCTCGTAGGCGCTGCAAAACTCGCCAAGCGCCTCTCCGACGAAGGCCACGTGCCCGATTTCGTTTTCGCCGTGGACACTTTCGTCAGCGCGGACTCACCCATCGAATCGCAGCGCTTCGCCGATGCGGAAATCGGCAAAGGCTTCGTGATTCGCGCCGTGGACAATTCCAACATCGTCCCAACGGCTCTGGTCGAGCGGCTCATCAAACTTGCGCACACAAATCAAATTCCCATTCAGTATGGCGTCACCGGCGGCGGCAATGACGGCTCCGCCTTCGTCCGCTACGGCTCGGTGGACATCGCGCTCGGCTGGCCGCTGCGCTACTCACATTCCCCGGCCGAAGTGATTGATACCCGCGACGTGGATTCCCTCGCGCATATCATCACGGCAATCGCCAAGAGCTGGTAAGCGCGACGAGCCGGCGCACCAGCAATAAATGTACATATCCCTGGGCCGCGCCCACACTTTGCTATAATCTCGCGCCGTGAGCGACCCAGCCTTCAAACCGCCCCGCCACATCGTCATCGAAGGCCCGATTCGCGTCGGAAAATCCACGCTGGCCAAAGTCCTGGCCGAACAATTGCACGCGCGCCGCATCTTCGACGCTGACGACAATCCCTTCCTCAGCGATTTCTACGACGAAAAACCCGGCTCCGCCTTCCGCGCGCAAATGTATTTTCTCTACGAACGCTATCGCCGCCTGCTGGACACTCGCCCGGAAAACAATCCCGCGCCCATCGTCAGCGATTTCCTCTTCGAAAAGGACAAGATTTTCGCCTACCTGAATCTCGAAGACGAAGAACTGAAACTCTACGAACGCTATTTCGAAATGCTCGCGCCGTCGGTTCCCGCTCCGGATCTCGTCATCTACCTCCAAGCCAAACCAGAAGTCCTGCGCAAACGCGTCACGAAAAAGGCCGATCCCGCGGAAACGCAAATTTCTCCGGAATATGTGGAAGCCGTCGCCAACGCGTACGAACATTTTTTCTTCCGCTATTCAGGCGCGAATCTGCTGGTGGTGGATACTTCGGAGATTGATTTCGTGGAACGCAACCAGGACCTGCAGGAACTGCTCCGCCGTCTACGCCAGCCAGTGAAGGGAACGCAGTATTTCCTACCGCTCGGCCAAGGCTGACAATCGGACGTAGAAATTGGAAGGGGGACGGGACGGGCGGCCCCGCCAGGCTACCCGCCCCGCACTGCGCACAGGAGGAACTCAAATTCAATAGCTCAGCGCTCAACACCAGCCGCACAGCTCGGTCAGTCTGATCAGGCGATCAAACTAAGCAGCTTTGTGCGTGCCCGTCAGCCGGTGACGCAATCTTCCCAGCGTGCGATTCACCGGATGGCTGCGATGCAAGAAAGTGAGCACCGGCATCCGCCGCACGCCGATTTTTTCCAGCGCGCGCCGGATGCGGAAATCTCTTCCCGCCGATACCAGCCCCTTTTCCAGAGTGGTGATCGCCTCCGACGTGCGTCCGGCCTGGTAATAAACTTCCGCCAGATTCAGGTACAGCTGGGCGTGGTTGTGCTTCATTCCCAGCGCTTCGCGGCACAGCGATTCCGCGTCGCCGAATCGTTTTTCGGCCAGCGCGGCCAGCAGGCCGGTGTAGGAGAGATAAAATGGGTTTTTCGGAGCAATGCCAAGCGCGCGCCGGGCGTGTTGCAGCGCTTCTTCAGACTGCCCGTCTCGGAGGTTCTTCAGACACTCTTTGAAATCGTTCATTCCAGCATCTGAGGGGGATGTGGTTCCGATCCAGTGGGACATAGGCTCCTTCCTTAACCCTGCGGGCACCAGCAGGGTGACTGAAGGCAGAGTACCTTTGCGCTCCGCACGCGCAAATAGAACGTCCGTACAGTTTTTGGGCTACTCCCTTTTACTGTCATTGCGGACAGGCAAACATTCCTGCAAGGCAAGCAGTCCCACCCAGGCATCCCTTAGCCCCGAACGCGCCCGGAAGCCCCTGTGATTATTGGCTTTAGCCTCCGAAGTGACAGCTTTGAGTTTGACGTTTCTTTTGACTTCGTGGCGGCCGCCTGCTTTTGCTTTTTAGGCGGGCGTTCTTGACCTTGCCGCTCGTAGCGCCGGCATCTCGCCTGCGGTTGCACTTGAATTTGCAGCGGCCGGTTCAGTTTCATCGAACCGGGCAGCCATTACTCTTGGCGCAAGTGCTGAATTGGTAGGGGCGCTGCTTGTGAATCGTCCGCCGCGGCGGACGATTCATCCTGAGATCCCGCGGTGCGGGATCGAAGGGCTGCGCCCGCTTTTGACGTTGCCGTTGGTTTTGCCGGCATCCCGCCGCCCTTCGCCAGGCACGAGTCCTGTCCACACACAACCTTTTGCATTTCGCCCGCCCGAAGAGGATGATGAATCTGTGAAAATCTCGAACACCACCAACGGCCGATCCAGCGCCCTCTCCCCGGCGTTCACAACTACTCGCCTGCGCGCCGCTAGCCTCCAAAAACGCCAATTTCTATTCAATACAAATGAACGCCTTTCTCGAAACCCAAATTTGGCAACTCGCACAAAACAAAGCACTTCGTTTTTTCTATTCAATACAAATGAACGGTCACAAGTCACTACTCACCAATCACTACTCACTACTCACGACTCCACGAAATCGCGCCGCGCTGCGTCTCCCTTGCGACGGGCCCTGGTCGCGGTTATGCTGCGTCGTGATTTTCGAGGAGTGACATGCAATTAATCCGTACATGGCGAATCAGGCCGCTTGCTGCCGCACTGTTCATAACTTTCTTTGCGCTGGCCCTCGCGAAATCGCTTTCGCTGACGGCTTTCGCGCAGTCTCCCGCGCCTGTCGAGCAAGGAAAATTCATCCTGCACAAATTCGAGCAGCCCATCGGCGAGGAAACCTACCAAATCACGCGTGACGGCGATGCGCTGAACGTAAAAGTCGATTTCAAGTTCACCGACCGCAGTACACCTGTGCCGCTCACCGCGGCGTTTAGTTCCGCAGGCGATTGGACCCCTCGTTCCTTCGAAATAAAAGGCAAGAATTCCCGCGAGACGGACATTGACGAAGCCGTCGAAGTGCAATCGGAAAAAATCCGCCTCCGCGACCGCGAGAAGTGGACCGAAACCACCAAGCCGCCGCATTTTTTCACCATCGCGGGTTACGCGCCAACTACCATGCAGATGCTCATGGTGCGCTACTGGGCGACGCATGGCTCGCCCGCGCAGCTCGCCACTCTGCCGAGAGGCCAGGTGAAGATCGAGCCGCGCGGCGCAGACGCCGTCAGCATTGATGGCAAGGAGCAAAAGTTCGACCGGTTCACCATCGAGGGATTGATCTGGGGCCGCGAAACACTTTGGTTCGACGCGAACCGCAATCTCGTCGCCGCCGTCACCACCGATGCTGAGTTCGACCACTTCGAAGCGATCCGCGAAGGCTACGAAAGCGGCTTGGGAACATTTGTCGGCCTGGCCGGTTCGGACGGCATGGCCGCGCTCGCGGAAATTTCCAAAGGCATCTCAGGCAGTCGCGCGGAAAAGATTGCGCTCGTCGGCGGCACGTTAATTGATGGCACGGGCCGTGACCCGGTTCCTGATTCCGTTGTCGTCATTGAAAAAGGCCGCATCGTGGACGCCGGACCAAAGTCGCGCGTGAAAATTCCCAACGGCGCGCAAAAAGTGGATGCGCGCGGAAAAACCATACTCCCCGGCCTCTGGGATATGCACGCGCATTTCGAGCAGGTCGAGTGGGGGCCGATTTATCTGGCCGCCGGAGCCACTACTGTGCGCGATTGCGGCAATGAATTTGAATTCATCACTGCCGTGCGCGATGCCGTCGCGAGTGGCCACGGCCTCGGCCCGCGTCTGCTCCTCGCCGGAATTGTGGATGGTACCGGACCGAGCGCCATCGGAGTGGAGCGCGTGGATACGCCCGAACAGGCGAAAATGTGGACGGACAAATACCACGATGCCGGTTTTCAGCAGATGAAGATCTACAGCTCCGTGAAGCTCGAGGAAGTCAAAGATGTCGCAGATGAAGCGCACCGACTTGGCATGACGGTCACCGGCCACGTGCCGATCGGTTTGAACGCGTATCAAACCATTGAGGCGGGCCAAGACCAGATCAATCACATTCCCTATATCATGGACATCATGGTTCCGACGCTTCCCGCGGATGCCAGCCGTCTTGATCGCGCTGATGCGGCTGCAAATTTAGATCTGAATTCGGCCGCCGCGCAGAAAGCGATTGCCTTTCTGGTGCAGCATGGGACGGTGGTGGACCCGACGCTCGCGCTGTTCGAGTTTTTCTCAGCCAGCACGGCCAAGCCCGCGGCCAGTATCGAGCCCGGCGTCCTGAAAGTCGCGCCGGAACTGCAGGCCATTCTCACCGACGTCGGGCCGCCGTCGCCTCACGCGGATATCAACGAAAAAGTTTTCGCGAAAGAAGTGGCAGTCGTCGGCGCGCTGCATAAGGCAGGCGTTCCGACCGTCGCCGGAACGGATCAGACGGTCCCGGGGCACAGCCTGCACCGCGAAATCGAACTGTACGTCCAAGCGGGATTCACGCCGATGGAAGCGATTCAGGCCGCAACGATTGTGCCGGCGCGGGTGATGGGGCTCGACAAGGAAATTGGTACAGTGGAAGCGGGCAAGCGCGCCGATGTGATCATTCTCGACGGCAATCCGCTCGATTCCATTCACAATATTCGCAAAGTTGAGTTCGTCATCACCAACGGCGTCATGTACAACTGTGCGGAGCTGTGGCGCAGCGTCGGCTTCCAGCCGTAGGATTCATCGAGAGGCTAATCAATGGACAAATGGACACGCAGAAAGTTCTTTTTAGCCGCGCTGACGGGCGGAATTGCAGCTGGCACGCGGCGGCTTTTTGGCGCGGCTGGCCCGGAACGCAAAACCGTCGCAACTTCCGATGATGTGGCAGGCTCTGCCGCAGCAGCGCAAGGCGTTCGCCCGTTGATTATTTCTTCCGCCAACGGCTTGCAGCATCTCGATGACGGAATGGAGCTGCTTAAATCCGGCGGCGACACGTTGGACGCCGCGCTGGCCGTGGTGACCAAAGTGGAAGACGACCCCAACGACGATTCCGTGGGTTACGGCGGCCTGCCCAATGAAGACGGCGTCGTTGAACTAGACGCCTGCGTAATGCACGGACCATCGCGCCGCGCCGGAGCCGTCGGATCCATTCAGAAAATCAAAAATCCTTCGCTCGTCGCGAAAACGGTGATGGAAAAAACCAATCACATTTTCATTGTGGGTTCGGGCGCGCAACACTTCGCGGAAGACGAAGGTTTTTCGCCCATGAACCTTCTGACGGAGCGTTCGCGAATCGCCTGGCTCGCGTGGAAAGCTTCCGTTTCCGAAAATTGGCGCCCGGGGCTCGACAGTCCTGAATGGAAAGAAAAACTTACGCAGCTTCTGGACACGCCGGAAAAGCTGGCGTGGCGCGCTCACATTGAAGATGTCGTGAAGTATCCGCCAACCGGAACAATTAATTGCCTGGCAGTGAACGCGAAAGGCGAAATTTCCGGCACCACCACGACGTCCGGCCTCGCCTGGAAAATTGCCGGCCGTGTCGGCGATTCGCCCATCATCGGCGCGGGGCTTTTTGTGGACAACGAAGTCGGCGCCGCCGGTTCCACGGGCCGCGGCGAGGAAGACATCAAGATCTGCGGCGGCCACACCATCGTGGAAATGATGCGCAGAGGATCGTCGCCCACCGACGCGTGCATGGAAGCGTTGCATCGCGTGGTGCGCAATTACAAGCCGTTTCCCGACCGCCTGAAGAGATTCCATATTCAATTTTACGCAGTGAACAAGAACGGCGAATACGGCGCCGGCAGCCTTTGGGGCAAACATAAGGATGGCAGGCTGATGCAGTATGCGGTGCACGACGGCACCAAAGCGCGGCTGGTGCGCACCACGCCGATGTTCGATGAAATCGGTGGCGATTACTAAATTTCTCGCGAGCCAGCTTTCATCCACGCGCACGTATTTATGCGTGCGCAATCGCACCGCGCCCCTAACAAAAAATTCTTTCGCGTACTTCCACGCACGCATTCTTACGCGCGAATTTCCACGCGTTAGTGCACGAGTTCAGACGCGAAAACTAAATGAATGCCGCGGGCTTCGAGCGGCGGAACACCTTCGGCGAGCGCCGCGATGGTGGCGGGCCGCGGATGGCCGATCGCGATGGTGAATCCGTCGCGCTGTGCGTCGCGCGCGGCGAGGTCGAGTTGCCTGAGGATTGCGTCGCGCGACGCGACGTCGTCGAGGAAAACCTTGCGTGAGGCCGCGGGAACGCCGGCGCGTTCGGCCATGTCGCAAGCGACAGTCTTCGCGTCGGTGCGGCTATCCACGAAGAAGAGGCCGCGCTGCCGCAATGCCGGCATCAGCGCCTGCATCAGAGCGGGATCGGCAGTGGCGCGCGAACCTTGATGATTGTTCACGCCCGCGGCGTACGGAACGGTTTCCAGCATTCCCGTCAGAGTCGCATCGACTTGCGCGGCGCTCATGCCCACGCGCAGCTCGACGTCTTCGGGCTTCGCGCCATCTGCTTCGGATTCCATCGGCAGGTGCAGCATCACCTGATCGCCGCGGCGCTGCGCTTCTTCGGCGAGTTCGCCCGAGAGCGGCAAATGCGGCAGCACGGAAACGGTGAGCGGAAAGCTGAGCGCGAGCACTGCATCGGCCGCGGAGCGGTCGTAACCAAGGTCGTCAATGATGATCGCGAGCCGCGGATTTCCGAGGCCAGCGGATTGCCGCGCTGTTAATGGCGTGGAAGCGTGGGACGCGGCAGCGCGAGCGGCGAGCGGCGTTACGACGTGAACCGTATGCGTGCGCGCGCCGTGAAACGCGTAATCGAAGCGGATCACGCCGCTGGAAACAGTCTCAGCGATGGAAAGGTCGTGCTTGCGCGCGATGGAATTCAGCGCTTGCGCGAACGCAGCGGTCTGCGATGGATCGCTCAGCGAGATGTAGATATTGTCTGCGGCGAGAGAGCTCGACGAACCGCGTTTCGCGGGCTGCAGCTCCGGGCGAATGGCGATTTCGGATTTGTGGCCGTTGATCTTCTGCGCAGCGCTGACGATTTCGCTGGTGATCGCTCGCAGCTCGGATTTCGAGAGGTTCTTCTTGCCGCAGCCGGCGAAAAACAGCAGAACAAAAGCGGCACATGCCGCGAAAATCCGCACAGCGCCGCGCGAGTTCAAATCTAGGCGGCCGGCTGCTGCCAGTCGTACGTCAGCTTGGCGGCTTTCTTCTCTACCGCAGCCCCGCCCTGCAATAATTCCAGCGCCTTCTTCACGACGGGATCATCGGGCGAAGAGCTGGGAGCCGCGGCAGGCTGCGTGAGATCTGCCTGCGCCATAAGATCATCGATCGAAGGATGCACTTCCGCGGTCGGCGGCACGCCCTCGGCGGGAATGTCCTTGTTGCCAGGAGTGAAGTAAGTCGCGACGGTGAGAATCAGCGCGGAGCCATCTTCCATTTCAATCAGCTTCTGCTGCGACGCGGTGCCGTAGGTGCGCTCGCCGACGGTGCTACCGCGCTTGTTGTCAGCGATGGCCGCGGCCAGAATTTCCGCGGGCCCGGCAGTGCCGTTGCCAATCAACACGGCGACGGGTTCGGTCCAAACAACTTTCGTCGGATCAGCGGAAGTGACGACGGCCGTGACCGTCTGGCCCTTCAGCGTCGCGATCGTGCCGGAAGAAACGAAAAGCTGCGCGGTCTGAACTCCTTCCTGGTCGTCGCCGAGCGAAGAATCGCGCAGATCGAGAAGCAACTTCTTCGCGCCGGATTTCTGGAACTGCACCAGCTTTTCGCGAATCTGTTTGGAAACTCCCGGCGTGAATTCCGATACGCGCAGGTAAGCGACGTCGCCATTCAGCCGGTCTTCCACCAGCTTCGGCGCCGCGAGCTTCGCGAGAGTGATGTTCATTTCCTGCGGTTCCGCTTTGCCGCGACGAATCACCGAAAGCTGCACGGTGGTTCCCGGATTGCCTTTCAGCAGCAGCTGCGCCTGGTCAATGGCCATCTGACCGGTGGTGAATCCGGCGATTTTTTCCAGGATGTCGCCGATGCGCAGGCCGATTTTCGCGCCGGGGCTATCAGGCAGCACGCCGATCACGCCGATGTAACCAAAGCGGCGCGTGAGCGCGAGGCCGGTTTCCGCCGGCGGATTGCTGGCGCTCTTTTCCTTGAAGTCTTTATACTCGAGCGGGCTCAGATAGGCCGATTGCGGGTCGAGCGAATCAAGCAAGCCGTGCAGCGAGCCGTTGGTGACGGCGTGCATGTTGGGTTCGTCCACGTAATCGCGCTGGATGTGTTGCAGGACTTCGCTGTAAACGGTGAGCGCGCGGAAGGCTTTGTCGTCCGGTGAACGGCCGAGCATGTATCCGGTGGCGGCGTAGGCGACCACCAGAAGTGAAATCCCCAGAACAATCTTTTTGCCGAGCGGGCTCATGCGTTGTCCTTTGTAGTGCCCAGTATTAGTGCCGTAACGTTAGATGACCGCACGCTGAAGCCGGTTTCGTTTTGCGCCGGTTGCCTGTGGCCGGCCGCGCGTCCGGGCTTACTGTTGGACTCCCCCGCCGCGCGTAAGAAAGCATGATTATACCGTGACTCGTGATTCGTGACCTGTGATTTGTGATCCGTGAGGGGGCAACCGTGACTGGTGCAGCGCGAGACCGGTGCATAAGAGCCGGTTACCAAGATTGGAACGGAGTCCAGCCGTTTGTTTTCTGTAAGTTACAGACGTTTTTAATCCCTGGAACAAAGGTTGGAGATTCCGGTGAGTATGGAGAGTACGGCGAGCCGTTTGTCAGCGCAGATCGTCGAAGCCCTGTCGCGCGCGATTCGTGGCACGGACGAGGGCGCGTCCAGCCAAGAACCAGTCCTTCACGGAGCCCCGACAGAGTGCGCCTTCGAGCGCGGCCTTATCCTGTGCGCCGGAGCACAATCATGTTCAGCGCTGCAGCCAGCAAAGGGCTAACCGAAAGGCGCTCTGCGCCCGCCAATGTGCGGATTCTGCGTAAGACCTCGGCACCGAGTTTCAGCGCGATATTGGACCTCATAATTGGCACGAATTACGTGCAACGCTGTCTTGCGTGCCGTGCGCCGCTTTTACGAGCGTGCAAGCTGTTTCTCGGCACGCGGAATTGATGAAAACGGAACGGGTGAATTGTTCCGTTTCGATTCAATTTCAGGTAATTGACGCATCGACGCGTTCGTGCGTTAAACGAGGCGGCGAATAATATAAATTATTTGATGTAACCGATTGTATAAGGAAGCATCCAAGAGAGTGTCGGCAATCGTTGCTCTTGACGCGAAATGTGGTGGATGATTTTGGCCCATTTTTCACTCCCACCTTCAACCTCTGTGCCGCGGGAGGAATTGTATGGGAAACCTTAGGCCTGTGATTTGGCAGGAAGCTTTCATCAAAGCCGTAGACGAGCCGGACCGCGAGACGCTTACACGGCTGATTCGTGAAGCAGAGATGGCCATCGTGCAGCGGCGGCGGCAACTGGAAAATCCCGCGAATTATCGCGATGAAGTGCGTGCGATGAAGCTGGCGACGCTAGCCATGGATTCGATTAAGGCTCAGAAATTGGGCGGCGTGAGAAACCTGACGTTGTTGAAAGATTGCTGTTCGTTTCAGAAATCTGCTTGAAGAATCGCGTGCCGCGGATCGGCGCCGCTATTCACGCTCCTCAGCCCCCCCAGCGCAAACCATACCTTCCCAGCTCAGCTTGTCCGCGAGCATGATTCGTACGCGCACGGTTATTTATGAAATTTAGAGACCTGAGGACCGGCAAATGACATTGTCTGGAAGGAACATGCTTTTGGTCGGGCAGAGTTTTCAAACGCGTCACGGATTGACGGAGCGGCTCGCGCGATGGGGATTCCGGTGCCATTTTGCGGGAAATATGCGGGCGGCGCGCGAAACGTTGCGTGCGGTGCGGGTAGACGTGGTGCTCAGCGATATGAATCTCTCCGACGGGACCGGCATCGCTTTGCTAGGGATTTTGGCTGGCCTCGCGGTCACCGCGTTTCTTTGCTTGCCCGTGGAAACCAGCTGCTTCTGGTTGCCGGCAATTGACGCTGGGAAAAAATGTTTGGGATCGCCGGCGCTGCGGCCCGCCGAGTTTGCGCGTGCGCTGGAAGAGATGGCGCGGTGTTTGGGTGCCGCGGCGAGAGGCTGAGTTTTTTGCAGCGCGATGTAGTGGTGAGATCGCACCCGTGCGGGCTCGCCGGCTCGCGCGGCATTACGATGTGAAGTCGATGGACCAGAAACGCGGGGCGCAGCGCAGAAATTCGAAGCCGACGAGTACCGTGCCGGCTTGGGTTTTTGTCACGCGGGCGACGCGGCAGGGGAGCTCCTCATCGGTCTGCAGGTTGGCGACCAACAATTCCTGCGCCGGCGCAACTTCGCGCGAAAGCGAGAGCAAACCTCCGTTGGCGCTGACGTTCAACGTGACGGCGTGTTCGACGAACGGTTCATCGTGCGCATAGGCGTAGATGAAAACCGGCAGGAAGGCGGAGACGCGATGGCTGCGGCGCCTGTTCGGCTTTGATTCTGCGGGTACGGTGGCCGGTTCGCGGCGAGTATCAACTTTTCGCGGAAAAAATAATTTGCGCCAGCCCATGAATGTCCTTCCTGCGAAATCGCACTGCGGATATCGGTATCCGCACGGAATTCTTCACTGGGCCTTCCGGTAGTTTACTCCTGACCACCTGCGAATGTTTTGCGGATTGTGCGCGTGTGTGCCAGTTTGTAAGGGGTGGATCACTCTGCGCGGATTTCGCAGATGGCGAGCAACGGCGGGCTGGTTCGGGTAAGCTAGCGTGATGATGATGGGGCGCGGTTGGACGCGAGTGGGGCAGCGGCGATGACGGCGGCGGATTTTCGGCGCATGGCGCTGCGTTTTCCGGAAGCGACGGAGGGTGCGCACATGAATCACCCTGATTTTCGTGTGCGCGGAAAGATTTTCGCGACGCTGGGGTATCCGGATAAGGGCGTGGGAATGGTGAAATTGTTCCCGGACCAGCAAGAGGAATTCGTGCGCGCCGAGCCGAAAGTGTTTGCGGCGGTGAACGGCTTGTGGGGACGGCGCGGTGCTACCTACGTTCACCTGAAAGCCGCGAAGAAGGGCAGCGTGCAAAAGGCGCTGGTTGCGGCGTGGCGGAACACGGCCCCACGCAAGCTTGTCGAACAATTTGAAGGAAGCGATTCGAGCGCACGGCCGCGTCGGAACTGATGTCGAAAGCGCGCGGGCCGGCCGATCTATCGGTTCGCTTTTTCACACGTTGATTCCACGCACAATTTCTTGTGAAAGTCGTTGAGATGAGCGCTCGCCCATTTTCCTACACACAACTCGGCGCGGCATTGGTGGCGGGTCTGGCACTGCGTTTATTCTTCATCTGGCGTTTTCCGTTTTATTCCGGAGATACAAAATTCTACGAAGAGCTGGCGCGGAATTGGATGGACCACGGCGTTTACGGGCTGTACGTGCGCGGCGCGCTGACGGCGGTGGACATGCGCGTGCCGGGATATCCGGCATTTCTCGCGGCGATTTATTTCGTGATGGGACGCAGCGCGCGCGTGGCGATGGTGGCGCAGGCGTTCGTGGATCTTGCGACCTGCGTGCTGGCCGCGCTGATCGCGGCGCGGCTGGCTCCAGCTTCCCGGCGCGCGGTGGCGGGGACTGCGGCGCTGTGGATGGCTGCACTGTGCCCGTTCACAGCGGATTACACGGCTGTGGTCCTGACGGAAACGCTGGCTACTTTTTTTACGACTGCGGCGGTGCTGGTATTTGTTTATTTTCTGACTGAGCCGGCGCTGGAATTTCCAGCGGACGCGGTCGTTGACTTGTCGGCGCGAGGCGAAGCATTTTCGTTCGCCGGTTGGTTCCTGCTGCTGGGATTTATAGCAGGACTGGGAACTTTAGTGCGGCCAGAGACACCGCTGGTGTTAGCCGCAGCTGGCATGACGTTGTGCATTCGCTGGTGGCGTCGGGCAAATTGGCGGCGACTGATTCTGGCGACGTGCTGGATGTGCGCCGGATTGCTGCTGCCGCTGGCGCCTTGGGCGGCGCGGAATGCGCGAACATTTGGGCGCGTGGAATTTCTGGGGCCACGTTACGCACAGACTTATGGAGATTTTATTCCGCGCGGTTATTTTTCGTGGACGCAGACGTGGATGACGCGATTCGGAGAGGCATATCTGGTGACGTGGAGTCTGGGAAATCAGCCGATCGGCATCGAAGCGATCCCGGCCTCGGCGTTCGATTCGGATGCGGAGCGGGCGCGGGTGGCGGGTTTGCTGGGGCGTTACAACAGCGATTTAGCCATGACACCAATGCTGGATCGCGAATTTGCGAATCTCGCGGCGGAGCGCACGGCGCGGAATCCGTTGCGCACTTATATTTATGTGCCCGTTGGGCGGATTGCGGCGATGTGGTTTACACCGCGCATTGAACTGCTGCCTTATTCAGGGAAATTGTGGCCGCCTGTTGAGCGATGGCGCGGGAATTCGGCGGATTTTGGCGTCACATTTGGATTCGGGATTTTGAGCTTCGCGTATCTGGGGTTGGCTCTGGTGGGATGGTGGCGATATCGCGCGCAATTGGCGGTGACATTCTTATTTTTGTTTGTGGCGATCCGGACGCTCGCGATGACGCAGCTGCAAACCGTGGAGCCGCGCTATGTGATCGAATGTTTTCCGGTGATTGTGGCGCTGGGCGCGCTGGCGTGGACGCGGGCGATGCCCGCGCGCGGCGAAAATCTGAATCAGGATTTATCGCGCGCTCCAACCGTCGCTGGTTCCTGAGGATGAACGAAATTGGCAGCGGTCGCCGCGGAAGTTGAAACTGGCGGCGCTGCGGCGGTCGCTGGAGTTGCGCCTTCCGTCGTTGCGGGCGCTTCGATTTCCCAATCGCACCCTTCTTTGATGCAGGTGCGGAAAATCCCCTGCTTGGTGCGTTTTTCCACGATGAATGGAGCGCCGCATTTCGGGCAGGGCTCGTTGATCGGCTCGTGTGGCGTGGTGAAATCGCAATCGGGATAACGGCTGCAGCCGTAGAAAATGCGGCCGGCGCCGCGTCCGCGCGAGATGCCGCGGCGCACGAATTCGCCTTCGTTGCACTTCGGGCATTTGATGCCGAGCGTGATGGGGCGCGTGTACTTGCATTTCGGATAATTCGTGCAGCCGATGAAATCGCCGAAGCGGCCCTGGCGGCGCAGCAATTGCGCGTCGTCGAGCGGGCATTTTTCATCGAGCGGAACGTCGGGTTGGCGCGCGATGCGCGTGCCACTTACCAAGCGGCGCGTGGTTTTGCAATCAGGGTAGCCCTTGCAAGCGAGAAAAACGCCGAAACGCCCGCGCTTGATGACCATTTCCTTGCCGCAATTATCGCAGTATTCGATTTTAGCGACGCCGTCCGCTTCCGCGGGCAGCTCGGGCGAAAGATCCTTGATGTAATCGCAATCGGGGTAGCGATTGCAGCCCAGGAAAAATCCGTGGCGCGAAATGCGCTCGAGCAATTCACCGTCGCCGCATTTTTCGCACTTCAGCCCGGTGGGAATCCCGGCCTTGTAGGACAGCATCTGCTCGTCGGCCTTATCGAGATCCACGACGAACGGATCCCAGAATTCTTTCACGGCCTGGCGCCAGGGGAGTTTGCCTTCTTCGATTTCGTCGAGCTCTTCTTCCAGGCGCGCGGTGAAACCCACGTCGAAAATGTCTTCGAAACTTTTCACCAGCAGGACGCTGACGCGTTCGCCAAGCATGGTCGGCGAGAAGCGGCCTTGGTCTTTCGTGACGTATTCGCGCTCGACGATGGTCGAAATGATCGCGGCGTAGGTGGAGGGGCGGCCGATGCCTTTTTCTTCCAGCTCTTTCACCAGCGTCGCGTCGTTGTAACGCGGCGGCGGCTCGGTGAAATGCTGGTCCGGGCGAATCTGGTCGAGGCGCAAGGACTGGCCTTCGCGGACTTGCGGCAGCGAGCGGCCCTCACCCTCGTCATCTTTTTCGTCGTCCTCGCGATCGGCGCCGGCCACAGGGGTCTGGTAAACGCGCAGATAGCCGTCGAATTTCTGGACTGAGCCGGTGGCGCGGAAAGTGTAATCGCCGGCGGAAATGTCTATGGTGGTTTGATCGAAAATCGCGGGCAGCATTTGCGATGCGACGAAGCGTTGCCAGATCAGCTGATAGAGCTTGAAAAGATCGTCTTCCAGAAACGGACGAACGTCTTCGGGCGCGCGCAGCACGTCGGTGGGGCGCACGGCTTCGTGAGCTTCCTGCGCGTCCTTCTTCGATTTGTAGAAATTGGGTTTTTCCGGCAGGTAACTCGCGCCAAAACGTTCCGGGATCATGGCGCGGACCTGGTCGAGCGCATCGTTCGAGACGCGCACAGAATCCGTACGCATGTAAGTGATCAGCGCGACCGAGCCTTCGTTGCCGAGCTCGATGCCTTCATAGAGCTTTTGCGCCAGCGACATGGTGCGTTTGGCGGTAAAACGCAGCCGATTGTAAGCAGCCTGCTGCAACTTCGAGGTGGTGAACGGCGGCGGAGCGTTGCGGCGTTTTTCCTTCTGCGCGACGGACGCGACTTGCCACTTGGCTTTCTGGACCGCGGCGACGACTTTGTCCGCGGCTTCCTGATTCGCAACTTCGATGTCCTCGCCCTTAAATTTGTTGAGCTTGGCTTCAAATAGCGGCGGCGCGCCGGCGTCGAGCAGCGCGTGAATGGTCCAATATTCCTTGGGGACAAAGGCGCGGATTTCCTGCTCGCGCTCGACGATCAGGCGCAGCGCGACGGTTTGCACGCGTCCCGCGGAAAGGCCGCGGCGCACCTTGTTCCACAGCAGCGGGGAAACTTTGTAACCGACGATGCGATCGAGCACGCGGCGAGCCTGCTGCGCGTCCACCAGATTTTCATTCACCTCGGAGGGATGCTCGAACGCGGCCTTGATGGCTTTCTGCGTGATTTCGTTGAACATCACGCGATAAATTTTCGGAGGCGCGCCATTGCCATTCGTCTTGGGCGGTTCCTTCTTGGCGGCAGGCTTGGCAGGCTTCTCCTCGCCTTCTTTTTCCTCGTGAACGACCAGATCGGCGTACTTTTTGGGCTTGCCCAGGATTTCAGCCAGGTGCGCGCAGATGGCTTCACCTTCGCGGTCCGGGTCGCCCGCCAGGTAGATGGCGTCCGCTCCGCGTGCGGCTTTCTGCAGATCGTGGATAACCTTGATTTTGCCGGGAATTACTTCGTAGGTCGGCTCAAAGATGTTCTGGGCCGTGACGGTGACCGGCTTGACTACCTTCTTTTCGGGAGCGCCGGCCTTAGCCTTGCGCTTCTTCTTCTTTTTGCCGTTTTCCTGCCCGGGCAGAAGTATGCCGATCGTTTTCTTGGGCAGGTCCATTACGTGGCCATAGGAAGCCTTGACCAGGTAATTCCGGCCCAGATACTTGTTGATGGTTTTCGCCTTGGCAGGCGATTCTACGATTACCAGTGATCTTGCCATGCTGTCGTTTATTCCCTCATGCCCACATTGGATGCTTCAGGCTATCTTGCGGACTTCTTATCATTATATACAAGCGTTTTTATGCGAAGCCGTTCTCAGGCTTGCGGCGACGTTCTATCCTAGCTGCAATTGTCCCGGCTGGTTACAACAGGACTTTGAGGAATTGCTTCCCTGGCAACTGACGTACCACGCCTTTGAGCTCCAGGTCAAATAGCGCAGCCAGCACTTCGGAGGATGTTAGCCCCGAAAGTTCTACCAAGTCGTCCACGTGGCGCGCTTCATCCGGGCCGAGCAGGTGGTACAGAGTGCCCTCGGCAGGCGCCAAATCCTTCTCCACCAGCAAAGCTCGTTCTTCGCTCGTGGCCGTCTCGACCGGCAGGAGCTCGGCGCGGATCGGAGTTGGCAGCTCTTCGATCACGTCCTCCCAGCTGGTAACCAGCTTAGCGCCCTGTTTGATGAGCTGGTTGGGGCCAAAGCTGGTGGGCTGGGTGGCGTTACCCGGCACGCCGTAAACTTCGCGCCCGAATTCCATGGCCAGCCGGGCGGTGATCAGGGAGCCGGAGTATTGCGCGCCTTCGACCACTACGACGCCGACGGCCATTCCCGAAATGATCCGGTTCCGAATCGGGAAGTTTTGGGGGCCGGGGAAGGTGCCCATCGCGAATTCAGAGATGATGGCGCCGCGCTTTTCCATCTCGGCGAAAATCTTTTTGTTCTCCTTGGGATAAATCACGTCAATCCCGCAGCCCAGCACGCCGATCGTCGCCCCGGTGAGCGAACTTAGCGCGCCTTTATGCGCGCATGAATCAATGCCACGCGCCAGCCCACTGACGATTACCAAACCCCTATCAGCCAAATCCCGGGCCAGTTTCTCCGCCATTTGATTCCCGTAGGGGGTAGGACGACGCGAGCCGACGATGGAAATCAGGTGACGGTTCAGAAGTTCAATGTTTCCGCGGACATACAGGAGGGGTGGCGGGTCGTATATTTCGCGGAGGCGCTGCGGGTACTCCGGCTCGTCCCAGGTAAGCAGGCGGATTTCGGCGGCTTGGGCCTGGGCCAGTTCCTTCGCCGCAGCGCTCATAGGCTGGCGGGTGTGGATCATCTGGGCGACGGCTGCGGGCAGCCGGTGGGATTCCAACTCGGTGAGCGAGGCGTTGAAAATTGCTTCGGGGCTGCCCATCGCGCGAAGTAGCTTTCCAGCCATGCGCGCGCCGAGGCCGGGCGTCAAAGCAAGGGCCAGCCATCCCAAGTATTGGTCGGGGGCCATCGAGGTCGCGGCCAGCGTACGTGGGTAGTACAGAAGGTGTCAAGGTAACTATATGCTCATACATTGTGGAACCGCGCGATTTGTACGCATGCTGCACCTCGTATGATTCGCAGCCCGGATTAGGCGAAGAATGAGCGACTCTTGTACACTCGGCGTCGCAGGAACCGGTTACAGAATGCGCGGGAGGCGCGCCTTGAAGAAAACGATCTCGCTGCTGGCAATTTTTCTGGGATTTTTTGCGGTAGCTGGTGCGACGACCGCCCAAACTATTCAAGTGGATATCACGCCGGCGCACGCGACGAATCATTTTGCGCCAAATCAAGCTCTCGGCGCGGGTGTGGACCGCATTGCGCAGGAAGCGATTGATAAGGATCTGGTGCAGCCGGCGCTCGATCGCGCGCTGAGTTCGGGCTGGCAGCCGGTGAGTTTCCGCCAGAACACGGAACTGGCCGTGGAAGCGTGGCACTGGAATCCGCAGGGAACGTGGAGCGACGCGAGTGGCAAGGGATATTTCACCGGCTCGGCAAATCCCGCCGAATTTCTGCGCTATTCGTACGGCTACGCGCTGCCGCATCGCGGGTTCACGCGCAATGATGGAACAGACAATTCCGGTTTTTCGCGGCTGACCGACGGTGACGCGCGCAGCTACTGGAAAAGTAATCCATACCTGACACAGAAATTTACGGGCGAAAGCGATTCACTGCATCCGCAATGGATCGTGGTGGACCTGGCTCAGCTGCAGCAGATTTCGAGCATCCAGATTCAATGGGCCAAGCCGTATGCGGTACATTACATTGTTCAATATTGGACGGGAGACGATCCCATCAAAGCTGCTACGCGCGGCGTGTGGCAGACTTTTCCCGGCGGCGTGATCACGGATGGCCACGGCGGTTCGGCCACGTTGCAGCTGAGCTCGACTCCCTTGCCGGTGCGATTTCTGCGCATCCTGATGACGGAATCTTCGAACACTTGTGACTCGCACGGGTCCGGCGATCCACGGAACTGCGTGGGATATGCGATTTACGAGCTGTACATCGGGACAACCACGGCAGATGGAAAATTTCACGACGTGGTGCGGCATACCGCGGACCAGGAGCAGACTACGACCTATTGCTCGTCCGTGGATCCCTGGCACGAGCCTTCCGATTTGCGTTCGACCAAGCAAGCGCAGGTGGGATTCGATTTATTTTTCACGAGCGGAGTGACGCGCGGATTGCCGGCGATGATTCCGGTAGCGCTGCTCTACGACACGCCGGACAACGCGGCCGCCGAGATGGCTTACTTGCAGAAACGCGCTTACCCCGTCTCGTATGTCGAGATGGGCGAAGAAGCAGACGGGCAATACATGTTGCCGGAAGATTATGCCGCGCTGTACGTGCAATGGGCAACGGCGCTGCATCGCGTGAATCCCGCGCTGAAACTAGGTGGCCCTTCGTTTCAGGGCGTGAATAGGGATATCGAAGTGTGGCCGGATGCGAACGGCAACGTATCCTGGACCGCGCGCTTCGTGAATTATTTGAAGCAGCACCAGCGGCTAGGCGATCTCGCGTTTTTTTCCTTCGAACATTATCCCTACGATCCGTGCCGGATTCCCTGGGGCAGTCTGTACGACGAGCCGGAGCTGGTGAATCACATAATGCAAGTGTGGCGCGAAGATGGCGTGCCGGCGAATATTCCGATGTTCATCACCGAAGGAAATCTTTCGTCGGCCGCCAGCGAGACGTACATGGATCTTTTTTCGGGGCTGTGGCTGGCGGATTACGTGGGATCGTTCCTGAATGCGGGCGGCAGCGGCATGTATTACTTCCACTATTTGCCGCTGCAGATGGAGCACGGCTGCAACGATTCTCCGGGGACCTTTGGGATGTTCACCGTGGATGCGGATTACAAAATTCAGCAGCCGCTGGCGCAATTTTTCGTGGCGCAGCTGATTAATCTGGAATGGGTGCAGCCGGGCAGCGCGGAAAATCGCATGTTTGCGGCGAAGGGCGATGTGGATGATGGCGCGGGTCATGCGCTGGTGACAGCTTATGCATTGCAGCGGCCCGATGGGCAGTGGTCGCTGCTGATCGTGAACCGCGACCAGCAAAACGCGCACGCCGTGCGAATTTCTTTTCGTGATGAGGCGGCGCATGGCGCGAGTACATTTGCAGGGCCAGTGCAAATTTCCACTTTCGGGAGCGAGCAATATCACTGGCAACCGGCGGAGACGCGATTTATGGCGCATGACGAACACGCGGCGGAACGTCCAGTGGTAGTGAATACCAAAGGTTTCGCCGATCCCGATGGGCCGATCAAGCACTCGGACCAAAATGCGCAGAAAGACACTTCGTTCGATTTACCCGCCGCGTCCGTTACAGTAATCCGCGGAAAGATTGGCGCGCCCTAGCAACTAGCAATGGGTGGTGCTCCGCATTACACATTACGCGCGGCGAGGGAAAATTTCGTCTCGTTTCGTTGACTTACGCTAGCGCAGAGCGATAGATTTGTCGGTTACCCCCAGCCGTTACCACGCAATTGTGATTACCCGGATGCTTGGAGTGCGCAGTTAGAACAGTATCCGAAATCCCAGCCCGAATCGCACCGACAGTTCGCGCGCAACCATTCTGAATATCGGGACTTCATAAGTATGGCGAACTATTTTCCATTGTCAGAGGAGCAAGACGGCGATGATAAAGCAGAAAGTCGGAAAACTCGCGGATGCCGCCGAACGCGTCGAGCTAGGTTCAATCACGCGCATGGCGGTCTTTAGCCTCGCTTGTTTCGCGGTGCTGATGTTCGTGTACGCCGGATTCGCGCATGCGGATGGCGCCGCATTCGATCTGGCCGGGCCTCCGGTGGAAATACGGGTGACGCGCGATGGCAAGACGTTGCCGATTTCCCGCACAGCCAATTTGCAGCCCGGTGACCGGCTCTGGATTCATCCCGCGCTTCCCGACACGCAATCCGTGCATTACTTGATGGTGGTGGCGTTCCTGCGCGGTTCAACGAATCCGCCACCGGAATCATGGTTCACTCGCGTGGAAACCTGGAACAAGCAGGCGCGCGAAGAAGGGATCGTGGTGACCGTTCCGCAGGACGCGAAGCAGGCATTGTTGTTTCTGGCGCCGGAGACGGGCGGCGACTTCAACACGCTGCGCAACGCCGTGCGCGGCCGGCCGGGCGCGTTCGTGCGGGCGTCGCAAGATCTAAATCAGGCCAGCCTGGACCGTTCGCGGCTGGAAGCGTATTTGGACGACGTGAACGCGACGTCGAACGAGGATCCCGCGGAGTTGAAGGAGCGCTCGGTGTTGCTGGCGCGCACACTGAACATCAAAGTTGATCAGCAATGTTTCGACAAGCCGAGCGAGCAGCAAGCTCCATGCCTGACGCAAAATACCGATCAGATGATTTTGGATGATGGGCACAGCCAGTCCATGGTCACCGCTCTGACCTCCGGCCCGTCCTCGGATTTGATGGTGCAAGCCAGCGCCACGCCGACGGCCGGAGGCGGATATTACAGCGCGTACGTGGGCGCGGTGATAGACATCGCGCGCATTTTGAACAGTCTTCACACCGCTGAATACCAATACATTCCGGCGCTGGCGCTGCCGAAAGACGACCGGCTGAATTTGCGGCTGAATAATCCTCCGTCGTTTCGCAATCCGAAATCGGTGATCGTGGTGGGACTGCCGGCTGTGGAAGCAGCGCAACTGCCGCCGCTGCGTCCCGTGGACCCGAAGCAAGTTTTCTGTCTGGAGAAATCGCCCTTGGTGCTGCCGACCGAAGGCGCGCCGCTGGTTTTTTCCACGAACATCGCGTATGACTTCACGCTGCACGTGCAAGACACGGCGGGCAATCACGTGGATCTGCCCGCAAAGGCCGAGGCGGGACGCGGCGGCTTCGTGATTGACGCGCACGCGCTGCCGGCGTCGGCGGGAAAATTAGGCCCCGACGCAACCGGAACGCTCCGCGGGCGCTGGGGATTTGCAGAGTTCGAAGGGCCGCGCTTTATTTTGCGGTCGGCACACGTGGAGAAGTGGACGGTGCTTTCCGCGGATCAGCAGGCGTTGATTGTAGGTCGCGACGATGTGTTGCACGTGACTTCCGAATGCGCGCCCTGCGTGGAAAAAGTGACGGTGAAGGATCACGACGGCAAAGACCTGAAAGCGACATGGAAGCTCGGCAAACCCGAAGAATTGGAAGTGACCGTGCCGCTGAAAGATAAGAACGCGGGAGAAGTAACGCTGGCGATAAAACAGTTCGGGTTGAACGCACCTGACGAATTGCGGTTACTTTCCTATTCCGAAGCGGCGCATCTGGATCGCTTCACCATCAACGCGGGAGACAAACAGGGCGTGCTGGATGGAACGCGGCTGGATCAAGTTTCCAGCTTCGAATTGAACGGCGTCCATTTCGTTCCGGCAAAATTATCGCGCCTGCAGCAGAAAGATGAACTGGGCCTGGCGATTTCGAGTGCGGGGCCCGCCGTTACGCTGGAGCCTGACGAAAAAGTGGTAGCGCATGTGGGATTGAAAGACGGACGCGTCCTGGATTTGCAGACGACCGTCGAGGCGCCGCGGCCCAAGGTGACATTGTTAAGCAAGAGCGTGCAGCCCGGGCCCGTGCCATCGCCGATACGGCTGGGAAATCACGACGAATTGCCGCTGGACGGACGGCTGCTTTTCTTCGTGAAGAGCGAAGTGCCGGAAAAATTCCCGCGAACGGAAAAAATCGAAGTGGCCACCGCGGATAATGCTTTTGACGCAGTGCTGAGCGTGGCGGACGGCAGCCTGGTGTTGCAGGATGCGCAGAGCGTGCTGGCACTGCTGGATCCGTTGAAAAGTTTCGGGCCTTCGGCGTTCGGACCGCTGCAATTTCGCGCAGTGAGCGCAGACAACGCCAAAGGGGACTGGCAGCCGCTGGCGAATGTCGTTCGCTTGCCTGCGCTGAAGGAAATTCGCTGCCCGGACGCGCCGGATCAGCAATGCGAACTGAGCGGCACGAATTTATTTCTGCTCGATTCGGTGGCTTCGAATGCGCAGTTCACGAATCCAGCGCCGGTGCCAGTGGGATTTGTGGGCAGCACGCTGAGCGTGCCGCGACCTAATGGCACGCTGCTGTATATCAAGCTGCGCGATGATCCTGCTGCGGTAAGCAGCGTGGTGCTGCCGGTCTTGCCGGAGAATTAACGCGTTCGTGCGAAAGCCTTCGTCGTGGACCTGTACTCTGCGTCCATAGTCGCGCCCTTCCGGCTGAAGTGCTGCTAGAATGCGCGGCATGCGACGCTACCTGATGCAGTCGTTCACTCTCGTTCTTATCGTTATGGCCGCGGTGATTTTCGTTCGTGCCGGCGTCAAGGATGGTCCGTGGTGGACTGTGCAGACCAGCGGGATCGATACGACCTTGCGAGGCGTGAGCGTTGCGGAGTTCCCGGGTCCTGACCAAGCCCCCGTGCCCGTGGTTTGGGCTTCCGGCTCGAATGGCGTGATTCTGCAATCGAAAGATATGGGCAAGACCTGGCAGCGGCTTCGCGTGCAAGGCGGCGAGACGCTGGACTTCCGCAGCATTCAGGCGCTGGATGCGCGGACGGCTTACGTCATGTCCAGCGGAGACGGCGACAAATCACGGATTTACAAGACGACCGACGGCGGCGCGAATTGGAAAATGCAGTACACGGACAAGCGCAAGGAATTTTTTCTCGATGGCCTAGCCTGCGTTTCGGATATCGCGTGTTTCGCTGTCGGCGATCCCATTGATGGAGAATTCGTGATCCTCCACACCAAGGACGGCCAAAATTGGGCGCAGCTCCCTACCGACCACATGCCCGCCGCTCTTCCCAAAGAAGGAGCTTTCGCCGCCAGCGGGACGTGCCTGGCGGTTGACAACGATCAAGAAATCTATTTCGCTACGGGCGGACCCGCGGCGCGCGTGTTTCATTCGAGCGATGCTGGCTACTCGTGGACTGTGAACAGCACGCCGATCGTCAGCGGCAATGCTTCTTCGGGGATTTTTTCGATCGCCGTTCACGACAAGGGATTGGTCATCGTGGGCGGCGACTATAAGGACCCTGAGCGGCCATATCGCGTGGCGGCCTATTCGCAGGACGCCGGAAAAACCTGGACACTGGCGGCGCAGCAGCCTGGTGGATTTCGTTCCGCAGTGGCTTGGGTGGACGGAGTGACGCTAGCTGCTGTGGGGCCGAACGGCGAGGACATCAGCGAAGACGGCGGCATCCACTGGAAGCACACGGACTCCCTGAATCTGAATGCTCTGGCCATTTTGGACATCTGGGACGGATGGGCCGTGGGACCCGAAGGCGCGATTGCGCAGATGAAGAATCGCGAGCAATACCAAATTCGTGACGAGCGTGGACCGGGAAGCGACGCGGCTGCGCAGAAGGGGCACTAAGCGTGCGGATCACCGAGACGCTCCCCGCAGTGACGCGGAGTCCGCAGAGACAGAAGTATTTCGATTTAGCTGCTGGCCGAAGGGTGCACATGAGAATCCCAATGAAGATTGTGTCGCTGGCTATGGCTGTGCTTGGTTTTTTGCTCTTAGCTGGCGGCTCGATGGGGCAAGCCGCCATTGCCGCCAACGAAGTTGAAGGAGTGTGGGCTGGAGTGCTGGGCGGGAAGTTGCATCTGGTGCTGACGATCACGAAGTCTGGCAGCGGCGAGCTGGGCGGAACGATGAATAGCGTCGGCCAGCACGCCGTTAACGCGCTGAGCAATGTGACGTTTCATGGGGATGCGCTACGTTTCGAAGTGCCCGGCGTCGGCGGCGTGTACGAAGGCAAGCTCAAGAAAAATGGCCGCGACATTTCCGGCAGTTGGACGCAGACGGGCGTGCCGGCGCAGGCGCTCGATTTCGCGCGGCGCACGGAATCCGGCGCGACATCCGAAGGGGCTTCGGAGAGAACCGCAGAGCAGGCGGTTCCCAAGCCCGAGCACACGCCGAAGCCGCTGCTGCCGGGATTCAATGCCGTCATTCCTATCGCGCCGACAGCATTCAAAGCGGACGGGAAATGGCATGTGGTGTACGAGCTGCACATTTCGAACATGGACAAGTGGGAGTACGCGTTCACGCGCATCGAAGTGGTCTCCGCGGATGACCCGCAGAAAACGCTCGCGACTTTTTCCGGTGCGGACCTGGACGGAATGTTTATCCACCCGGGGCTGCCCAACGCGGAAAAAGTTTCCAAGCTTGCGGCGGGGGAATTTGGGGTGGTTTTTCTGTGGGTGACGTTCGACAAGCTCGAGGATGTACCCGTGACGATCGCCGAGCGCATCAGCGTGAAAATCGGCGACTACCCGGAGGCGCTTTCCGTCGTGACGCCGCCGACCCGCGTGGAGAAGATTCCTGTGGTCGTGATCTCAGCCCCGCTGGTGGGGGAAGACTGGGTGGCCGGGAATGGGCCGTCGAATACTTCGGTGCATCGCCGCTCGCTGATTCCCATCAATGGGCACGCGTATATTGCGCAGCGCTTCGCGATTGATTGGGTGCAGGCGTATCCGGACGGCAAGATGTACAAGGGCGACCCCAGCGACAACAAAAATTATCGCGCGTATGGAGCGGAAATTCACGCGGTGGCGGACGGCGTGGTGACGCAAGTTGGAGATGGCATTCCGCAGAATACGCCGGGGGCGAAATCATTGGCCGTGCCGATCACGCTGGAGACGGTGGGCGGAAATCACGTGATCATGGAAATTGGCAACGGGCTGTTTGCGTTTTACGCGCACATGCAGCCGGGTTCGCTGCGCGTGAAAGTGGGAGACAAGGTTAGGCGCGGCCAGGTGCTGGGGCTGCTCGGCAACACTGGAAATTCATCGGAGCCGCATCTGCATTTTCAAATCTGCAGCGCCAATTCTGAATTGGGATCGGAGGGCTTGCCGTACGCGTTCGCATCATTCGAGGTGCAGGGCAAAGCCGGTGAAGACAAGCTGTCATTGTTCCCAGGCGGCCCGGTGAAACATGAGATGGAAATTCCCACGGAAGACGAAATCGTGCGATTTTCCGAACGCCCCTGAAACCTAGCAGCGATGAAAGGCGATGCACTAGCGTATGTCCGACGATCAGGAAATCGAGGATGTTCGGGACCAGGAACTGCAGCGAGGAAAACGGCAGCCTGTCAGCATTTCGGGGATGCGACGACGAGCGGTGCTGCGAAGAAAATTCAAAGAGGCCTTACAGGGTGACGACGAGGCAGCTTTCATTGATACAATCGTCAACGACCTCGGCCAGCTGCCTGGCAGCGCCGAGTACGCGAACTCCTTGAAGATTTGGCGCGAATTTCGCGGGCGCCGCTAAAATCTCTTTGCGCGAACGCTTCCACGCGCGCGTCTTGCTCTTTCTCTGAAAATCGTGACAGGCTCTTCTCGGCAATCGCTGCCAGTTTGGCAGCTGCTTCGTTGACCGAGAGCTTCTTTTTCTTAGTCATCCTAAGCATAGGATAACAGTAAGCCCCCAGAACGCAACCACGATGACAGCCGGAGTGCTGTCATTTGGTGGTGTGCCACAGGACCATGCCGAGGTTTATGCTATATTGACCAGTCGTATGTCGCGAGCTGCAGAATGAGCAAACTTCGCATTTCGATTGTCGAGTATTTGAATACCGCGCCGCTGGTGTGGGGATTTACGGATGGGCCGCTGACGGGGAAGTACGACTTGTCGTTCACGTGGCCGTCGCAGTGCGCGGAAGCGTTGCGCAGCGGCGCCGCGGACGTGGCGATCATCCCTTCGATCGAATACCAGCGCACCGAAAATGTGGTGGCGCTGCCGGGAATGTCGGTGGCGGCGAAAGGCGAAGTGCGCAGCATCCTTGTAGTCTCCAAAAAACCGATCCACCTCGCCAAGCGCATTGCGTTGGACGCCAGCTCGCGCAGTTCACAAGCCCTGGTGCGAATTCTCGCCGCGGAACACTGGAACATCCAGCCGGAATTTGTGGAAACCGCGCCGGACGCTTCCGAGATGCTGAAAAATGCCGATGCCGCGCTGGTGATCGGCGATCCGGCGCTACGCATCGCCCTGAAAATGGAAGCGCTTTCCGTAAAAGTTGCCAGCGGCGGTGATTGCTGCAAAGGCGATCCGGAAGATATGCCGGTGCCGGGATTCGAAACAATTTTTGTTTACGATGTGGCGTACCAGTGGCGCGAGCTGACCGGCAAACCCTGCGTGCTGGCGATTTGGGCCGGTCGTCGCGACGCGATTACGCCGGACGTAGTGGCGGATTTTCAGGCGTCGAAAGCGTATGGCCTGGAACGCCTGCGCGAAATTTCCGAAGCGGCGGCGATCAAGCTGGACATGCCGCCCCGCGCGCTCGAGCGCTACCTTGCGGACAACATTCACTACGGGCTCGAGCCCGATTACCTCGGCGGCCTGAATCTTTATTACGAAAAAGCGGCGGCAGCGGGATTGATTCCCCGCCATCGTCCACTGGAATTCGCGGCCACGCGCGCCGCCTCTGCGTCGTCGTCGACGGCCCATCACGGAGGGTGATGGATTCGCGCGCGCAGCCATTCCTGTATACTTGGTTTGAGCGAAGATCAAAGGCAACCGCGCCCGCCTAAAGGCGGCCGCTACAAAAGCAAGGCAACAGCGGGTACGGCATGCCGTGCCCCGACGGAAGACATGCGGATAACACAACAGGAAGCGCTGGAGCTTTTCAATTCCGATGACCTGATCGGCATCGGGATGGCCGCGAACGAAGTGCGCCGCGCGAAGACGGACCCGCGCGTGGCCACCTACCAAATCGACCGCAACATCAACTACACCAATTTCTGCACGGAATATTGCTCGTTCTGCGCGTTCTACCGCCCGCTGGGCGCGAAAGACGGATACATCCTGCCGCTGGAATCCATTTACGAAAAAATCGAAGAGATGATCGAGCTAGGCGGCACCGGCGTGCTGATGCAGGGCGGCCTGCATCCGGATTTGCGCATCGAGTTCTACGAAAACATGCTGCGCTCGATCAAACAGAAATTTCCGCAGGTACATCTGCACTGCTTTTCGGCGCCTGAAATCGGCTGCATCGCGGAAGTTTCCGGATTATCGGTGCGCGACACCATTGCGCGGCTGCGCGATGCCGGCCTGGATTCAATTCCCGGCGGCGGCGCGGAAATTCTGGACGATGAAATTCGCGCTAAGATTTCGCGGTTGAAGTGCCGCTCCGACGAATGGGTGAGCATGCACCGCGACGCGCACGCGCTGGGCATGCGCACCACGGCCACCATGATGTTCGGCTGCGGCGAGGAATACCGCCACCGCGTGAATCACCTGGAGACGATCCGGCAGCTTCAGGAAGATACCGGCGGGTTCACCGCTTTTATCCCCTGGATTTTTGCCCCGGAAAATACGCCGCTGGGTAAGAAAATTCCCGAAGCGACGGCGTTCGATTACCTGAAGACGCTCGCGATCAGCCGTCTGTACCTCGACAATATTGATCATATCCAATCCAGTTGGCTCACTCCGGGGATTAAAATCTGCCAGGTGGGCTTGCAGTTTGGTGCGGACGACGTGGGCAGCATCCTGATCGAAGAGAACGTCGTCTATGCCGCCGGCGTGCGCAACCGCACTAACGAAGCAGAGCTGCGCCGGATCATTTCCGACGCTGGTTACATGCCTGCGCAACGCGACACCCTCTATCGTTCGTACTCACTGAAGCCACAAGCAAACTGCGCTCAGGCGTAAGCATGCCAGCGCTGCCCCAGACTTTCGGATTTCTGCGAACGCTTACGCGGAAAGAATTACAGCCGGTTCCGTGACGGTGGCGGGGAACTCCAGACTGATGCTGGCGCCGAAGGGCTGCTTGTTGCTCAAGACGATTTCGCCGCCGGCTTCCTGGATGATGCCGTAGCAGATGCTGAGGCCGAGGCCGGTACCTTTGCCCACGGGCTTGGTGGTGAAGAACGGATCGAAGGCGCGGTTCAGGTCGCTGAAGCCCGGGCCGGAATCGTCGAACCGGATGAAGACGCGATCGCCCTGGCGCGTGGCGGAAATGGAAATGGAGCGTTGCGCGCTTTCTTCCACCGCGTCAATCGCGTTATTCAAAATATTCAGCAGCACCTGCTTCAGCTCGTCTTCGCCGATGGAAATGCGCGGCAGATCCGGCGCCACATGCACGTCCATTTTTATGCCGAGCTTGCGAATGTGGAATTCGCGCAGCTGGATCACGTCGTGCAGCGCGGTTTCGAAATCCGCGGCGCGCGCGGCGGGATTATTCTGGCGCGCAAAACGCAGCAGGCCATCCACGATGCGCTTCATGCGGCGCGCTTCGGCGCCAAGTTTCTCCACGCGCTTCGCTGCCTTCTGGCCTTCCACTTCCTCGCTCAACAAATCCGCGTAACCCATGATGCCGGTGAGAGGATTATTCAATTCGTGCGCTACGCCGGCCACCAGCTGGCCCAGCGCCGCCAATTTTTCCGAGCGCACCAATTGATGATGGAGTCGCGAATTTTCGATGGTCACGGCAAGATCGGAAGCCAGCACTTCGAGCTTCATGATTTCGGCGGTCTCGTTGACTGCACTTTCTTCCGTGGTCTGCGCGGCGCTCAGGCACAGGCAGCCCAGGTGCGAGCCGCGCCAGGAAACCAGCGGGACGAGCACTTCATGCTCCGCGGCAGCCGCGCCCTCGCCCGTTGCGCGGGAATCCGCGCCAACTTCCGTCGGGCGGATCAAGAAAGAATTGTTACCCAGCTGCGTGCCTTGCTTGCATAGGTCCTTCACTTTCTCGATGGTCCAGGCTTTGCTGCGTTCTTCGAAGCGCAATTTTTCCGCCGGTGAAAATCCCGTCGAGCCGCCTAAGCGGAGGGAACGATCGTCGCGCGCCAAAAACAACGCCGCGCGCGGGAAACTGGTGGCTCCGGTGACGGCCGCCGTGATTTCGCCGCACAGGTCCGCGGGATCGCTGCCGGCCAGCAGGCGCGAAGTGATCTGCGAAAGCTGCAGCAAAAGCCTGTTCGCGGCGCGCTCGCGTTCATTCGCGCGTTCGATCACGCCGGATTTATCTTCGATCAGCGCCAGAATCATCCCGAACGCGACGAAGAATTTCGGCACGTTCCAGAGTTCGGGATTCACCTGCAGCTTCGGCGCATAGTGCGCCAGCAGCGTGCCGGCAGGAAACACCGCGCCCCAGGCCACAAATCCTCCGGTGACGCTGATCACGCCCGGCGAAGGCCGCGGAAAGCGTTTCCAATAGAGGATGCCGCAGAGGCCGAAGGTGAGCGTCAGGATCGCGTTGATACCGAGATCGGCGCTGCCGAGAAGCTGGTCGTGCATCGTCCAGATTCCGGTGATCGCCAAAATGATGGCGATGCCGATGGCGTAAGGTTTGGTGCGCGGAAAGCTGCGCAGCGCGAAAGCCGCGCCGCCGAAGAAAATCGTTGCCAGCGCGAGGGTCATCAATCCATAAACGTGCCAGTCGAAGACGGCCGCGACGGCGTGGAACGCAGTGGGCACGGCGAGAACCGCCAGCATCATCAGCCGTTTCCTGCGGTCTTCCACCGCCAGCGTCATCGAAACCACGAACACCACGCCGGAAAGCTCCAGTGAACCGATGTCAATTGACTCCAGAATGTTTTCCAGGGTGCCGGTGTGGGTTTCGAATGCCTGAATGAAAAAGTGCAGGAAGATCAGGGCCCAAGCGTATGTCCAGAGGCGGATTCGCGCAGAAGGCGCATGCTTGCGGAGCGATAGAAAAATCCCAACGAGGACGAACAGGACGAGAATCGTGGGAAGCTTGTCGAGCAATGAGTTCACTGGTTGCCTCTAGCCGGGAGTACCAAGGCTACGGTTCGCGGGCAGGAGCAACAATAGAACGACGGTACCAAACTCCGCGGTGGTTCCAGTTCGGGAATTGCGCGGCGTGCTAGGCAAGCCCTATTGTTTCAATGGTATACGGAAGTCCAAGGTGACTTCGCAGTCTTCAGGTAGGTCGACGGGTTCGACGGGAATGAAGGCGCCCCGGACGAATCGCGCGCGGATGGTCCGTGCGGGATTCGCGCGCACGGGGGCCAGTGACGGTGCTGGCGGGCGGCTGTCACGCGCGGTGGCCGGGGCGATTCCTTCTGCAATGCGCGATTTGCGATCTTCGAATTTCGGGACGCCCGCTGAATCGAGGGCGACGTTAGCCAGCGCGTCGGCGTCGGTATTCAGCTCGCGGCGAACGTGCTCGATCGCGAAATATTGCAACTGGCGGCTGAGCTTGGAGGCGCGTTCGTGCAGCGGCTTCAGGTCCGGGCTTTTCACTTTGTATCGGCCTTGCATCTGGCGCACCAGCAGCTCGGAATCGCTGCGTATGCGGAGCGCGGCGATATTGTGGCTGGCGGCATAATCCAGCGCCGCCAGCAGCGCGAAATATTCAGCTACGTTGTTGGTTTCGCGTCCGATATTTTTAGCAAGCTCCAGGGCGATTTTTCCTTCGGGATCGCGTAGCACCACGGCGTAGGAAGCAGGGCCGGGATTGCCGCGCGACGCGCCATCTATGTTTGCGACGTACACTCCGGCAGGCGGCGCCGGCGCATGCGAATCCGCGAACAGGCGCGCGCTTCCCGGCGGAGGAATTTTTCCGGTGGGACTCACAGGACCGCCAACTTTCTGCGAGAATTTTCCGCGAGCGAGCAGCGCGCGGCGTGACGGATCATCAACAATTTCTTCCTAATTTTCACTGTGGGAAGGTGTGGAACTGGAAGGATCGCCCGCAGGTCCGGCTGCAGCTGCCGAGGCAGCGGGTTCCAAGTAATAGAGAATGCGCGTGCAGGTCTCGCAGTGGAACATTTCGTGGCTGGTGCTGCGGCGCATCTCCTGAAACACGTGCGGGCGAATGCGCATGCCGCAGGCGCTGCATTTTTCGTCGCGCACTTCGGCCAGCGCCACATTGTCGTGCTTTTTCATGATGCGGTCGTAGTGGTCCATCATGTCTTCGGGAATTTCGGCTGTGGCGCGGGCGCGCTCGGTATTGCCTTCGGCCAGCTCTTTTTCCGCAGCCGCTTTTTCCTTTTCGATCTCGGCGCGCTCGCCGCGAGCGACCTCTTCCACTTCCTTCAGGGATTTTTCCGCGGCTTTGATTCTGCGGTCATATTCTTCGCCGGCCACCATTTGCTCGAGCAGCCGGTCTTCTGCTTTGGAGATTTCGTCTTCGGCGTTTTGCACTTCGTGCTGCAGCGCCTTATATGCTTCGTTGGTTTTTACCTGCGACGTTTGGTCCTTGTACTTGCGCACGCGGTCTTTCCACTGCTCCACGTCCAATTCGTATTTCTTGCGGTCTTTTACGGTGGCCAGCTGCGCGGCCTTGCTCTTATCGAGCTCTGCTTTCGCGGCGGCGACGTGGCCGTCCACTTCCGCGATTTTTTTGGGCAGGGCTGCCAGGCGCGCGCGGACAATTTGCAGGCGCGTGTCCACGCTCTGCAGGTCGAGCAGGTTCTGTAGGACCTTCAGCACTATGCCACTATTTTAGCATACTGTTGATTCTCATCTCCGGGCATGGCTTTCGCGATGGGTGTAGGGCTATGCGAATTCAGCGCGGCTACAGGTTCGCGCGCAGGAAGGCGATGGCGCGATGCCAGGCCTGCGTTTGTGCTTCGGCGTCGGCGCTGGGCGTGCCACCGAATGAAAATCGCGCGCCGCGGAGATGCTTGTTGCGCGAATCGCGAGCGGTGACTGGCAGGTGGGGATAGCGCAGCATGTGGCCGGCATGGGCGAAGTGCAAATGTTCGGCGGCGTGAGCGCGGCCGTTGCGCTTCAGGCGCGCGATGATCGCTTCGCTCATCTGTGCCGCGGGCCACAGGTGATCGTCTCCACCGGAAATCAGCAGGATCGGCCCGCGAATTTTTTCCACGGGGATCGCGGCGCGCTCCACCGCTTCGCGATTACGCAGCCCGGCGCGAAACAGATTGCGGAACATTACCGGCCGCTTCAATGCCACCACCGGAAATGCCGAGCGCCACATGAACCCGCGCAGCGGCAACGGCGCGAATGGGACCGGTTTTCCGCGCCAGGTCCAGCAGGGAATTATTTCGCCGGTGGATTTATCGCGGCCGCTGGCTGCCCAAGCCACGCTACTGGGTGCATATGCGACGATCGCGCGAATCTGCGGCAACGTGGAGCCCAGCAGCAGCGCGAGTTCCGCGCCACGCGACACGCCCAGAATTCCGACGCGTTGCGAATTAATCTCCGGCTGTACGTCCAGCCACGCCAGCACGGCCTCGAAATATTCCAGCGGGATGCGATGCAGCCATGTGGGCAACGGCGCGATGCCAAAATATGCCAGCGCGAGCGTGGCGCAACCGTGGCGCGACAGAACCGCAGCTTTGTCCAGATCAAATCCGCCGCCGGAGCCGCTCAGAACGATCACCACCGGATGCGGTCCGCGGCCCGGTGGAATAAATAATCTCCCCACCGTTGCTTCGCCCGTGCTTGAGCCTTCCGCCTCGCTCGGGATTTTCAAATCGCGCATCATGGTTCCCGGGGCCAGAAAATTTCGCACGAGGCTGGCGCGGACGACCACGCACCCATCAGTCAGCGCTTCGAAGTCCACACGGTCCGGCAAACTATTATTCTTCGCGAAGCTCGAATTGCCATCAGCGCTCGCTGCAGCAGATTCCATGGACCAGAAAAGCCCCATCGGCGAAATGCCACGGTAGCTGCCGTCCAAAGATTCGTGCAGCGAAGCGTCAATCACGCCATTCGAATCAGCCCGAAATCGGCTCAGTGAACTCCAGCGCCGCCCCTGGTCATCCTCCGTCGCAGCCCGAATGGAAATCAGCACCCCAGCGACCAGCCCGCGCACGCAAACCCGCACATCTTCATCCACAAAAGCGGGATTGGGTGAAATCTCGAAACGAGGAACACCGGCTGCCGAAGCACTCAACGCGCGGAACGCCTTCCGTGAAACGTCATTAGCTATTTATAGCACACGGTGTGCCGGGGTCCGGCCCAGCGGTCATACTGCGAATCGGAAAAAAGCTACGCCTTATGGTTGAGCTCCCGCCAATTCGCATCCGCCAGCACGACTGAGGTTTCGACCTGGCGTTCCGGAATCGTCCAATACTTCTTGAGCAGCCGGTTTTTCTCTTCGCGGCCGACCACCCGAAAACCGTACCTCTCGTAGAAGCGAATCGCCCACGCCGCATCGGCCCACGTGCCGATCAAAACCGGCCGGCTCGTCAACGTCCGCAGGTGGCCCAATAGCCGCGCTCCAATTCCTCGCTTCTGGCTGCTGCTGCGAACATACGCGTGCCGAATCAGCGTCACGTCCTGCACGTCCTGTATGCCCATCACCCCTGCCAGCGTCCCGCCCTCCTCATAGCCCCAAAACACAATGCCGTCGGCTATTTCATGCTGCAGCTTCTCGCGGGACATATACGGTTCTGTCCAGCGGTCCGCGGGGATGATTCCTTTGTAAGCCTGCGCGCCATCATTAATGATTGTCCAAATCAGATCGAAGTCGTGGTCTTCGCAGCGGCGGTTCATGGGTCGTCAAGCTCCTGGCAAGTGCTATCGAGATTCACGCTGATCGCTTAGACGCTGCCGCGGGCCGATGGAATGGTGCAAATTACAGTTCCCCGCCGTTCGGCCTGTCGTGAATCTGGCCGTAAGTCCAATGGGCACAGCGCTGGATGGCCATGAGTCCTTTTCCGCGCGTCATCCGTAGTATGAATATGACGGCCGCAGCAACACTTTACGGTGCGATGATACGCGGCGTAGCGGGAACGGGAACGGGCCGCGCGGACGCAGCAGCAGCGTACTGGGAGGAGCGGGTGGCTCTGGATAGCGACGTAGCGCAACTTCGGCGCGGCGACCTCGATGCGCTGTCCACGCTGCTGACGCGCTATCAGAATCGCCTGTATCGTTATCTGCTGCGCATGGTGCGCCAGCCGGCCGAGGCGGAAGACCTGTTCCAGCAAACCTGGCTGCGCGTCGCGGAAAAAATTCAGCATTACGATCCGCGGCGCAGTTTTGAGGCGTGGCTGTTTACGCTGGCGCGCAATCTGGCGATCGATCATCTGCGCCGCATGCGCCCTGAAAGCTTGGACGAGCCGATCGGCGATTCCGCTGCTGGGGAAACCGCGGCGACGCGTTTGCCGTCGCACGAGCGGCCGCCGATCGAAGGAATCCTCGCGCGTGAACGCACGCAGCGCCTGGGCGTGGTGCTCGAAATGCTTCCAGTGGTACAGCGCGAAGTCCTGACCCTGCGCTTCGAGGAAGAAATGAAGATCGAAGAAATCGCCGAAGTGCTGGGCGCGCCGCTTTCCACGGTGAAAACTCGTTTGCGCCGCGCCCTCGAACGCCTGCGCGTGATTATGGAGACCAGCTATCCCGGAGAAAACTGGCAATGAACGAACACGACAAGTTCCGGGCGTTGTTGTCACTGGCTGCGGCAGACGTGCTCGATCCCGGCGAAGAAAAACAATTAATGGATCATCTGCGCGGCTGCGATTCGTGCGGTGTGGAACTCGAAAAGTGGAAACTGCTGGCGGGCGGTCTGCGCCGGCTGCCGACTCCGCAGCCGCGCTCGATTGTGGTGGAGCGCGCGCGCGCGCAGGCGCAGATTCGCTTGACCGAAGAAACCGAGCATCGCTGGAATCGCAGCGTGATCATCGGCCTGCTGGTGTTCGCTTGGATTTTGACGCTGCTGAGTTGGCCGCTGGTGCGCCTGTTCACCGGCGGCGTGCTGGGAATGCTGGACCCTAGATTCAACCACGCGTGGATTGTGTTTGGCGTGTTTACGACGACGGTATGGCTGGCAGGCGGCGCGGCGGCAGTGCTGCTCTCCCTGCAGCAGCGGCGCGAAAGGAGATTGGCATGAGCCGATTCAAACAGGAATTGAAGGTTATTCCGGGGACGGCGCGTTTAATCGCGGCACTCGTTTACGTCGTGGCCGCAACGGCTTTCGCGCTGTTCGTGGCATTTTCGCACGATCAGGGCCTCGCCAATACGCCGCAGGTGGGCAAGCTTCTGCTGATTTTGTGCGCGGGAGTCGTGCCCGCGATTTGGGTGCTACTGATCGGCTATGTGTATGCCGATGCGAAGCGCCGTGGCATGCGCTACGTGATGTGGACTCTGCTGGCGATTTTCATTCCGGACGCGATAGGGATCATCATCTATTTCATCCTGCGCGATCCGCTGATGAGGCCTTGCCCCGGATGCTCGCAGGTTCTGAAATCCGGGTACACGTTCTGCCCTTACTGCGGCACTTCGCTGCTGCCCACCTGCCCGAATTGCGGCCGCGGCGTGGAATTGGGATGGGCGAATTGTCCGCAGTGCGGTACCAAGCTGCCATCGCCAACACCGCGCGCGGCGTAGCTGCCGTTGCACTTTTCGCATCGTATCCCGGTAGAATGTCTGCGAGTTGTAAGGAGGATTGCGATGCCTTACGTGCAAGTGACGTGGGTGGCCGGTCGGACACCCGAGCAGAAACGCAAATTAGCTGAGCGCATCACGCTCGCGCTGATCGAAGATGGCCGCGCCAAACGCGAAAATATTCAGGTGACGTTCGTGGACCTGCCGCCGACAGATTACGCCGAGGCGGGCGTGACGGTCGCGGACCAAAAGCGCACGCCTTAACGGACGTTGATATGCTCCGGAAAGCTCCCGGCTGCCGTCAGGCTGGCTTTCTTGTGCGATTGTAGGGGCGGGTCTGAGACCCGACCCTACGGAGTAGCGGCCCGCGCCCCCCAATTGGTCTCGCCCTGCCTCGGTTACGCAGTCCCGCGGCGCTTACGCCGAAGGATGCATGTCGCGCCGCACCAGCGTGGCATCAATAAAATAACCGATACCGACGCAGATCGGAATCACGCCGAACACCGCCGCTTGCATCGCGTCCGATTCGTATCGCGCGAGCAACATGAACGTAATCAGATACCCCAGGCCTCCGGCGGTCAGCAGAATTGCGGACTTGCGCGAACGCGCGTGCGGCGGCAATTCATCGGCCATTGGCACCGCAACTCCCTTGGCGATGGCGGCCAGGCGTTCTTCCGTGCGCAATTTGCGCACGCGGTACCAAGCATAAATCGCGGCGAGCGGAACCGAGAACGACAAAATCACTGCGACCAAACCGATAGGCTCCATGTTATTTCTCCTCTCGTGAATTCAACGTTGCAGATGCAGCGGGGCCCCGAAGCGTTTTTAGTTTCGATTTCAGCTTCGGTTGAAGATACGCAAGGCGGCGCGAAGAAGTTCCGCGCGAAAGGCCCGGGAGCATTGCCGACCACCGCTCGATTCAGTCTCTCTTGCAGTTGTAATGGCGGGTCTGAGACCCGCCACTACGGAGTACTGGAGTGGGCCGAACTGTCGGGCACTGAAGGTCGCGCTACTGCGTGGCCTGCACTTCCATGGATTGATCCACGGCGTAGTTGTTGCAGCCGGGGAAAGTCGCAGTAGGGCAGTGCGCGATGGCGCGGAAGCTTTGATCCGTAGTTTCGACGGAATAGGTGTAGCCGTTGCGGCCGGTTTGCTTCATGGTCAGCTCACCGCTGGAAATCAATGCATCCAGCGAAGTGTAGGAGCCTTGCATGGCCTGGTGCGCGCGCTCGGCCTGCGCGATACCAATCAAATCATTTTTCACGCCGACGATGTCAATCGTCTGCGCCGGTGTACCAGTTCCGGCGGATTGCAGGCTGGAAAAATAATATTTGTAAACCAGCGCCGCCAGCAGCGCGACGATCAGAAGTCCGGCCAAGCTTTTCATCAATCACCTCGGGCACCTCGGGGCACCGCGATTTTGCCCGCTGAAAATCAGCTTACATCCGCGCAAGGCGCCTCGCAACCGCGTGTAATCCTTTTGCTACGGCGTGCGTCTAACCGGGGTGCGTGTTGAAGTGCGAGCGAAAGCCTTCGGAATCCCCGGGTTTTTTGCACCGCCTGAACCACAGCAAATGGAAAACGAAGCATCGCGAACTCGCTGGGCCGCAGGTTTGACTCTGATGCGCAGGGTCATTGATACTAACCCATCGCTGCCAACCGGCCAGGCTTCGCGCGGTAAATTCCCTCGACGGGAGCAATTGAGAATGACGATACGCCGTGGTTTCCGTGTGAGCGTGCGCGCACTCGCAGCCCTGGCGATGTGCGCCGCCCTCTGCGTGATAATGTTCGGCACGATCTGCAGCGCGCCGCTCTTCGCTCAAGAAAACGCCGCGCAAGAAAACAGCGCGCAGGTCCGCCCGCCCAAGCTGAACTACACTACACACACTCTGCCGAACGGCCTGCAAGTGATTCTGCTCGAAGACCACGAAGTCCCGATCATCAATTTGCAAGTCTGGTATCACGTCGGCGGAAAAGACGAGCGCCCCGGACGCACCGGCTTTGCGCACCTGTTCGAGCACCTGATGTTCAAAGGTTCCGCCCACGTTCCCGCCGAGGAACATTCGCGGATCATCGAAGCCGTCGGCGGATTCGACAACGCCGAAACCTCCGACGACACCACTAATTTCTTCGAAACTTTTCCCAGTAATTATCTCGAACGCGTCCTGTGGCTTGAGGCCGACCGCATGGGCAGCCTCAACGTCAGCGAGGAAAATTTCAAATCCGAGCGCGAAGTGGTGAAAGAAGAGCGCCGCGTGCGCATCGAGAATCAGCCCTACGGCTACCTGCAGGAAGATTTGCGCGCTGCCGCCTTCACCGTGCACGGCTACCACCACACGCCCATCGGCAGCATGGCGGACCTGGACAAGGCCACCATTCAAGATGTGCGCGATTTTTTCAACACATTCTACAAACCAAATAACGCGACACTGGTGATCGTCGGCGATTTCGATTCCGCGCAGGCTCTGACGTGGACCAACAAATATTTCGACGGCATTCCTGCCTCCGCGAAACCGATTCCGCGCCTGAATAACCCAGAGCCACCGCAGACCGCCGAGCGCGTCGCGAAGAAGTCGTATTCCAATTCTCCGCTGCCCGCCGTAGTGATCGGCTACAAAATTCCCGCGCGCTATGCTCCGGATTCGTATTCGCTGGACCTTGCTTCGAATATTTTGGCAGGCGGGGAGAGTAGTCGTCTGTACCAGACGCTGGTTTACAAAGAGCAGATCGCGGTGCAAGCGGCGGGATTCGGCGCATTCTCCGAAGATCCCAATCTTTTCTGGGCCTATGCGATCATGAATCAGGGCCACAGCGCCGAAGAAGGCGAAAAATCGCTGGTGGACGTGCTGGACGGATTAAAAGCCGCGCCGGTGGAAACACGCGAACTGGAAAAAGCCAAGAACCAGGAAATCGCCGGGTTCGTGCTGGGCCGCGACACGGATGAAGAGAAGGCGGTGGCGCTGGCGTCCGCCGCGGTAATCGGAAAAGATCCCGGCCTCGCGAATACCGAGCTGGATCATTACCTCACCGCTACTTCCGCGGACATCCAGCGCGTCGCCAAAGATTATTTCCAATCCACGCGCGCCACGGTGCTGATCGTCACGCCGGCGGCGCCCGGAGCGCCTGCTGGGCCCGCACAACAATGATTTCAGCGGCGCGATGCGCAAGAAAAATTCAGGAGCAACGATGAAGCGGGCTAACAGCCGGTCGAATTTTCTGATTGCAGCCATCCTATTCGCGGCAGCGGTCGCTGCGTTTGCGCCGACCGTGTTCGCGTGGCCGCAAGCATCAGCACCGGTGTCGCGCGGTGAATCAGAACCCTCCACATCACAGGGACCACAGAAAGCTTCCGGAATCGTTCCGCCTGGCGTCAAGCTCGCGCCGGAAATGCCCGCACCGGGCGCGCCCAGGCCATTTGAATTTCCCGCAGCAGCCACCAAAACTCTGCCGAACGGCTTGCGCGTTTTCGTGGTCACAGATCATCGCGAACCGGCCGTCGCGGCGCGCCTCGTCATTCTTTCCGCCGGCAGCATTCAGGATCCGGCGGGGATGCCGGGCGTCGCCGGAATGACGGCCGGTCTGTTAACGCAAGGAACCGCGAAGCGCTCCGCGAAGGAAATTGCTGAAGCGATTGATTTCGTGGGCGGCACCCTGGAAGCAAAAGCCGGACGCGATGCCACCACCGTGACGCTCGACGTTGTGAAAAAAGATTTGGGCGTAGGGATGGATTTGCTCTCGGACGTCACATTGCATCCATCGTTTCGCGGCGAAGAGCTCGACCGCCAGCGCCAGCAGCTTCTCTCCGATCTGGAAGTGCAGTACTCCGACCCGAATTATCTGGCGACGCTCGCGTTCGCGCGCACGTTGTACGGCGATTCGCCCTACGGTTTGCCCGAACAAGGCACTCCAGCCACGATAAAAAAACTGCAGCGCGAAGATTTCGTGAAATTTCACGACACGAACTACGCGCCGAATCAAGCGCTGCTGGGTTTCGCGGGAGATATCACGCCCGAAGACGCCTTCGCGATCGCCGAGAAATATTTCGGCAGCTGGCCGAAGCTCGACGTTGCAGCCGCCGCGCCGCAGGCGCCTGCGAACGCGACAGCCACCCACGTGTGGCTGATTGACAAGCCCGACGCGGTGCAAACCCAGATTCGCGTCGGCAGAATCGCCATTCGCCGCGCCGATCCGGATTTTCTGCCGCTGGATGTGACCAATCACATATTCGGCGGGAGCTACAACAGCCGCCTGAACACCGAGGTGCGTATCAAGAAGGGTCTCACCTACGGCGCGTCATCCGCGTTCACTCCGCATCGCTTCAGCGGCTCGCTTGCCGTGGAAACCTACACGCGCACCGAAGCGACCGTGGACGCCACCAAGCTGGTGATGAACCTGCTGACCGGAATGTCTCAAGGAAAAATCTCGCAAAAGGAACTCGATTTCGCGCGCGACTATCTTGCGGGCGTGTATCCCATCGAGACAGAAACCGCCGAGCAGGTCGTCGACCGCGTGCTCACCGTCGCGGCGTTCGATCTGCCTGCGGATTACAATCAGACCTACCCTGTAAGAGTACGCGCCACTTCGCTGGATCAGGTGCAAGCTACCGCGCGCAAATATTTCACCACGGGCGATTTGGATATCGTGCTGGTAGGAAAAGTCAGCGCATTCCGCGACGCGCTGAAAAAGCAATTTGCCGGCGCGGAAATCACCGAGATTCCTTTCGGCGAAGTGGACGTTCTTTCGCCAGCGTTGCGCGCGTCCAAGCACGGCGCAGCCGCCGCAGCTGCTCCACCCGCCACGCCCGAATCGCTCGAGCAGGGCAAACAAATCCTGTTGGCTGGCGCACAAGCCGCGGGTGGCGATGCGCTGCAATCCGTCGCCACGCTGGGCTTCAGCGAGAGCGGCACCCTACACAATCCGCGCGCCGACCGGCATCTCGGCGTAACCTGGCAGGTCTCTTACCCAGATCGCTCCTACGGCGAAGTAGATTTGGGCTCCGCAACGATCGTGCAAGTCTGCGACGGAACATCATCCTGGCTGAAATTTCCGGACGGGATTCACGACACCACCAACATGATCGATGAATTCAAACGCGGGATCATGCTTTTCGGCGGCGGCTGGGGGATCTATCAGCAAGCGCTCGCAGGAAAAATCACCGGCCAAGCCATCGGCGAAGAGGAAATCGCCGGGAAGAAGACTCTGGGTGTTGCGGTCACGGGTGCGTTTGGCGCGGTGAAGCTGTATTTCGATCCCACTACACATTTGCTCGCGGCGGCGCGCTATCAGTCCGCCACGGACCACGGGCTCAGCGACAACGAGCAGCACTGGAGCGACTATCGCAACGTGGAGGGCCGCCAGTTCGCTTTCGCCACGGACACGTATCGCGACGGCGCAAAGCTGTTCGATTCCACCGTGCAGGCCGTCCAAATCAATCCTAAATTGGACGATGCACTATTCGCGAAGCCGGAAGCCGCGTCGCCTGCAGCAGCGCCGAGCCCTGCGCCCGCTCCGGGCTCCGCGCCCAAATGATCGACCGCAGCTCACTTCACCGTCAGGATCACCTTGCCGATATTTTTTCGCGCATGAATATATTTGTGCGCCGAAGCCGCATCGGCCAGCGGAAACGTCTTGCCGATCACCGGCTTCACTTTTCCCGCGCTGTACATCTTGAAAATTTCGTCGAGCTCGCCGCGCAACAGCGCGCCGCGCGCGGGCATGCGCCCGAGATTCACACCAATGATCGAAATATTCCGCGCCATCAGCTTCAGCGGATGAAATCGCGGCGTCTGCAGCAAGGCTTTCGCCCCGCGAATCGCATTCTTCTTTCCGTCGGCGCCTGCCGCAGCCGAGAATCCGTACACCACCAGCCTTCCCGTGGGCCCCAAGCACTTGTAGCTGTCGGCAAAAGATTTCCCGCCGATCGCGTCCATCACCATTTCGATTCCGTCGGGCGCGAATTTCTGCACCACGTCCACGAAATTGTTTTTCTCGTAATCAATCGCGTGGTCCACGCCGATTTTGCGCAAATATTCCTGCTTTGTCGGGCCGGCAGTACCGTAGATTTCCAGGCCGCGCGCCCGCGCCAGTTGCACCGCGGCAATGCCGACGCCGCCTGCCGCGCCGTGAATCAGTATCCGGTCGCCGCCCTGCAGATTGCCCATCGCGAACATCGAGTGATAAGCGGTGAGGTAGTTCACCGGAATCGCCGCAGCGTCGTCGAATGGCATTCCCGACGGCAGACGAAAAACGCGCCCCGCCGGAGCTGCCACCCATTCGGCGTACGCATTGAATTGAGTAAGCGCAGCTACCGCGTCGCCCACACGCAAAGGCTCGCCGTCGCTGGCCTTGCCTCCTTCGGCAACTTTCTCTACCACGCCGGAAACTTCGAATCCCGGAACGAAAGGCGGCTTCGGCGTGCCGGGGTAAATGCCCATGCGCTGCAGCAAGTCGGCAAAATTCACGCCCACGGCCTTCACCCGGATCACCACTTCGCCGGGCTTCGGCTGCGGGTCCGGGATTTCGCGCACCTCAAATACGTCCGGAGGCCCGTACCTCTTTACGACCATCGCACGCATCTAAGTCTCCTTCTGCCGGATGCAGCTCAATCGCTGATGAACCTATCACACACTGGCATTTCGATGCTGCACCGCTGTCCCAAGCTCCATCCGCTCCAGGCTTTTAACTTTGGTTTCAAAGGCATCCTATCTTAAACTGTTAGATTCTGTGCAACGATGAAAACCACACATAGACCACGAGTCCTCTTTACCGGCATCACGATCTTCGCAGCGGCATTTGCCACATTGGCAGCCGCGAAACCCACGCAAGCGCCAACGCCCTCGGTACTCACGGCCATGCAGGACGAGCTTGACCGCTCGATGGCCGCCATGTCCAAGGGCGATCCAGCGGACTATTTCATCAGCTACACCGTCGCGGACCGCGAATACTCCGAAGTCTCCGGCTCCAATGGCGCGCTGCTCACCAGCGGTGAGACGCGCGCGCGCTGGCTCGAAGTCCAGACGCGCGTCGGCACCTATCAGCTGGACGACACGCACAAGCTCGCCGACCGCCAGCCCAGCTGGACCAGCCCGGGCGGGTCCGTCACTGTGGATGACGACATCCCCGTGCTGCGCCGCGAAATCTGGCGCGAGACCGACCGCCAATACCGCGCCGCCACGCAGGCGCTGATCAAAGTAAAGACGAGCCAGGAAGTTCAGGTGCAAACCGCCGAAGGCAGCGCGCCGGATTTTTCGCGCGAAGCCCCGCACACCTCCGTCGGCCCACGCGTGGAAATTAAAGTGGACCGCAAGCCCTGGGAGGAACGCGTCCGCAAATACACTGCCGCATTCAGCAAATCGCCCGAAGTGCTGAATTCCATCGCCACTTTCACCGCGCTGGGCATGAATCAATATCAAGTGAATACCGAAGGCACCAAGCTCGCCTTTGGCCAGGTCCATTACCGCCTCGAGCTCTACGTGCAAAGCAAAGCTCCCGACGGCATGGATATCAACCGCTACGCCAATTTTGATTGGCTGGATCCCAAAGACGCGCCGTCCGACAAAATCGTCTTCGATCGCATTCAAGTAATGATTCAGGAGACGGAAGCGCTCGATAAAGCTCCGCTCGTGGATCCTTATGCCGGCCCCGCGCTGCTTACCGGACGCGCCGCCGCCGTCTTCTTCCACGAAGTTTTCGGCCATCGCGCCGAAGGTTTCCGCCAGAAGGACATCAACGAAGGCCAGACCTTCACCAGCAAAGTCGGCGAACAGATTTTGCCTTCCTTCATTTCCATCAAGGACGATCCCACCGAAGCAGCGCTCGACGGGCAAATGCTGCTGGGAAATTACGCGTTCGATGACGAAGGCGTTCCGGCTGAAGACGTGCAGCTGGTAGATCATGGCGTACTGAAAACTTTCCTGATGTCGCGCTCGCCGCTCGTTACCATTCCGCAGTCGAATGGGCACGGCCGCCGCCAACTCGGCTTCGTTCCGGTAGCGCGCCAGGGAAACCTGATCGTCTCGAGCTCGCACACCGTAACGAACGATCAACTTCGCCAGCAGCTCATCGCCCTGGTGAAGCAGCAGAACAAGCCCTTCGGCCTGTTGATTGACGACATCGCCGGCGGCTTCACCTTCACCGGCCGCCAGCAGCCCCAAGCGTTCCAAGTTCTGCCGCTGGTCGTTTACAAAGTCTTTCCCGATGGCCGTCCCGACCAGCTGGTGCGTGGTGTGGACATTGTCGGCACGCCGCTCGTCTCGCTCACGAAAATCGTTGCGACGGGAGACACGCCGGACATTTTCAACGGTTACTGCGGCGCCGAATCCGGCTCTGTGCCGGTTTCCGCTGTCGCGCCTGCCATCCTGATTTCTGAAATGGAAGTGCAGAAGAAAGAAACTTCCACCGACAAGCCGCCGATCCTGCCGCCGCCCGCGCACGATCCGCAAGCAAAGGGGCAAGCTCAGTGAAGATCTTCGCAACGATTGGATTCCTCGCGGCCTGCGCGTGCGCGCTTCCGCTTTCCGCCGGCACCACCACGCAACCGAAAAATATTGTGCCGGTCATGCCAGAGTCACTGGCCATGCCCGCTGCGCCAGATTCAGCCGCAGCATCGCAAGCAGCCGTCCCCGAATCCGAGAGCGACAAAACCCTGCACGCCATGCACGACGAGCTGGAACGCAACCGCACGCGTTTGCAGCTTCCCGGCGTCGAAAAACCCTTTTACCTGGAATATCGCCTGATGGATCTGGACGTGCGCGCCGTCACTTCCTCCTTCGGCGCGCTGATTTCCACGTCCACCACGCGCAATCGTTTCATGAGCGTGGACGTGCGCGTCGGCGATTATCACCTGGACAGCTCGAACTTCATCAGTGAAGACGGCTTCCAGGGATTCCTCGGTTCCACCGGCGAAGTCGGCATTGACCGCGATTACAATTCGCTGCGCCAGGATTTGTGGCTCGCGACGGACCAGGCCTACAAGCAAGCCGTCACGCAGATGTCGCTGAAGCAATCTTTCCTGCGCAGCCTCACCAAGCCGCCCGAAATTGATGACTTTTCGCAGGCCGCGCCGCTAGTGAAAATTGATCCGCACGCCGAGCCGGACTGGACCAGCCGCAACTGGGAAGATGAATCCCGCGCGGCCTCGCTGGCGCTCACGAATTTTCCGCACCTCAGCGGCGCGCGCGTGAATTACTACATGATTTACGTCACCTACTATCTGATGAACAGCGAAGGCACCACCATTCGCAGTTCGCGCAGCCTCGCCGCCGTTGAAGCCGCGCTAGACACCACCGCCGACGACGGCATGACTCTGCACGATTACTACGCCGTGTACGTCGCCAAGCCCGCCGATCTTCCTGATCCGTCTGCAGTCGGCGCTTCGCTCACGCAGACCGGCACCGAATTGATGACCATGCGTCAAAGCCCGCTGATGCAGGATTTCACCGGCCCCGTGCTCTTTGATCCGCCAGCCGCCGGCTCGCTGCTCGCGCAAGCTCTCGCGCCTTCGCTTTCCGGCGCGCGTCCGCCGCTTTCCACCATGCCCGCTTTCGATGAAATTATGGAACGCATGGGCGGCCGCAGCGAATGGTCCGGCCGCGTGAATACGCGCGTGCTTCCAGCGAATGTGTCGCTGATAGATGATCCCACGCTGAAAGAATTCAACGGTCAGCCGCTGCTGGGAAGTTACGAAATTGACGACGAAGGCGTAAAAGCTCAGCGCGTAGCAGTCGTCGAGAATGGCTCGCTGAAAAATTTGCTGATGTCCCGCCGTCCCGGCCCCGATTTTTCCGCTTCCAACGGCCACGCGCGCTCGGCTTTGCTTTCGGATACGCGCCCGCTCGCCAGCAATCTGTTTCTGCAATCCAATGGCGGCCTGGACCAAGCCGCCCTGAAAAGAAAATTTCTCGACGCCTGCCGCGACGACGGCCACGAATGGTGCCTGGAAGTGAAGAAAATGGACAATCCGGCGCTCTCGTCCATTCGCCAGGAAGATTTCAGCGATTTTCTCGGCGGTATTGCTGGCGGCGTCGCCAGCGGCTTGCGCATTCCGCTGGTCGTCTATCGCGTGTACGTTTCAGACGGCCACGAAGAAATGGTCCGCGGCGGCCACATCGAAGGCCTGCAGCTGCGCGCCATCCGCAACATCCTCGGCATCGGCGACGATGAAACCGTTTTCCCCTACATGCAAAATACCCAGGGCGGATTCGCGGGTACCGCGCTCGGCGCCTTCGGCTCAGCCAATGGCGGCATCCCGAGCACCGTAGTCACTCCATCCCTGCTCCTGGACGAAATCGAATTCCGCGGCTTCCACGGCGAACCCCGCCGCCTCCCCTTGGTGCCCGCCCCAGCTCTGAAGTAGTGTTCGGTAGGGGCGCTGCTTGTGAATCGCGCTACAGCAGCGCGATTCATCCTGAGATCCCGCTGTGCGGGATCGAAGGGCTGCGCCCTGTCTTCGTGACACCGCCGCTCGTGTCTGGCCCTGGCGAGCTTGTGAAGGGCGTGCAGCGAAGGGTCTCTCGTCGAATTCTCCATAAGCGAATTAGGAATTACCCGTCCGGTAAACGCGATTATCAGTTACCATCTGATTTTCGGGAGGTATCCAATTCTCCGCGCCAAGCCTCGATGTCGCGGAGAACTGTGCCTCTTCTGTTTAGCAATGGCCGCACCTGTTTGAATGCGAGAATATGCGAACCTTTCTGAACTTGGCACTCATGCTAGTCCTGTGCTCTTCATCACTTTTGGCGCAGCAAGGTAAATCACTTTCTGATTCGGAACTGGCGGCAATCACCGCGCGAGGACGAATGCTGGCCGAGTACGACGTCGCATCCCGGCACGCTACCGATGCAGTGGTTGCGCTAAAGCCCGCACAGGGAATTGTGGCCAGATATATTGCTCGAAAGATTGATGGGCGCTGGGTAGTCGTATTTGGAAAATTAAATGAGACGAAAGATGCATTCCTGATTGCGTATGAAGCAACGCAAGGAAGCACTCCTGAAGAGTTTGGCGTTAAGACATACCACCCGCCACAGCAGGACACAGGATTCTTCTGTGCTGCTGCGCAGGGGATTCAAATCTCGCTGCAAAGCACTCACCTCGAAAATCGGCCATATAACACGTACGTTCTACCATTAGACTCCGGCCAGTTTTATGTCTACGTTCTTCCAGCGCAGACGACGGCGGATGTCTATCCCCTCGGCGGCGACACGCGCTATTTGCTGTCTGCGGATGGCTCCAGAATCAGCGAAACACGTCAACTTCACAGGACCATATTGGAGGCGAAACATGCGGCGCCATCTGATAATAAAACAGCGGCTGGTTACCACACGCATGTAATAACCGACGTGCCGGAAGATACCGACGTGTTTCACGTTTTAATGCAATCGCCGCCCCTGCCAGAATACATCGGCACCAAGAACGGCACATACGTGGTCAATACAGACGGAACGATCAAGCGCGCGAAGTAAGTCGCTCAAAGCACGCCACCGCAGTTCCTCCTGATTGACAAAAAACGCATCGTTGCATGCGCGGCCAAATCACACTCACAGCGTATAATCCCCCGATGGCTTTGGACGCACTGGAACGCGCATCCCACGAAAAGCGGCTGGCCGCGCTGGCCTCGGTGGGCTCGGCCGTTCTGCTGATCTCGCTGAAAATATTTCTGGTGGTGCGCACCGGCAGCTTGGGCGTGTTGTCCGAAGCGCTGCATTCCAGCCTGGATTTTATAGCCGCGGTCATTACTTATCTTTCGGTGCGCGTCGCAGACAAGCCCGCTGATGCGGATCATCTTTACGGCCACGGAAAAGTGGAAAGTTTCTCCGCATTCGTCGAAACCGCGTTGCTGCTGTTCACCGCCGTGTACATTATCTGGGAGGCGTTCCAGCGGCTGCTCTTCCACGGCACGCATATACGTCCCAGCTTGCAGGCGATCCTGGTTCTGGGGCTGTGCATGGGCATTGATTTCGTCCGTGCGCGCGGTTTGAATCGTGTGGCGCAAAAATATCCCAGCGAAGCGCTCGAGGCAGACGCGCTGCATTTTTCCACCGACGTATGGAGCACCTTCGTCGTCATCCTCGGAATCAGCGGCGCGTGGCTGGGCGAACGTTACGGCATCGGCTGGCTGGGTAAGCTGGACGCGGTCGCAGCTCTCGGCGTCGCCGGCGTGATTATCTGGATCGGCTCGCAGCTCGGTAAGCGCACCGCCGACGCGCTTCTCGACGTCGCCCCGCACGGCCTGCGCGAACGCATCGAATCCGCCGTGGACAAAACCGAAGGCGTGCTGCAATCCGAACGCGTGCGCGTGCGCCGCGCCGGGCAGCGCTATTTCGTGGATGTGACCATCAGCGTTCCGCGCACCGCGAGCCTGGAGCAAGCCCACGCCGCCAGCGACGCCGTGGAAAAACGGATCGCTCAGATTGTTCCCGCGGATGTGGTGGTGCACGTCGAGCCGCGCGCCAAGACTGATGAGAATTTATTCGAAACTATTCGCGCCATCGCGCAGCGCCGCGGCCTCGCCGTGCACGAGCTTTCCGCGCACCAGTTTGATCACCGCCTGTTCATCGAGCTGCATCTGGAAGTGGACGAAGGCGCCAGCCTGCGCGAAGCGCACCGGCGCGCTTCCGAACTGGAAGAGGACATCCTGAAGGAAACCGATCCGCGCGCCCTGGTGAATATTCACATCGAGCCGCTCGGCGTGAAAATAGGCGGCGCCGAAGAGATGAAAGAACTGGCGCGCACGGTGCAGGATTTTCTGAATTCATTGCAGTCGGAATACCACGAGCTCACGGATTGCCACGAAGTGCATGTCCGCAGCGTGGATCACAAAATCCTGGTCTCCTGCCACTGCGCCATGGACGGCAGCCTACCGATTACCGAAGTCCACGACATCACCGCGGCCCTGGAAGACCGCGTGAAAGAACGCTTCCCCCAAATTTTCCGCCTGACCATCCATCCCGAACCTGTAGAGGAAAGTTGATATCCGAATCACGCGCGCGATGCAAAAACCTGCGCCGCTAGCGCGATCACCGCGGGAAAACATTCCAGCACATACCGCGGCTCCGGCGTTTCCACAAACTTCACGAAAAATAGCGTGCGCACCACGCAGAATAAAATCAGCAGTGCCCAGCCGGGACGCCGCCGTGCCAGCCACGCTCCAGCCAGCGCGAGAGCGATATAAATGATGTTCACCACGCTCAGCCCCAGAGTAACCAGAAAATCCGGCCGGTCGTCCTGCCACTCTTCGCGCAACGGCCACAAATGCCCCGAAGAAGGCAGCAATTCAACACGCGGCGTAAACCACAGCGTCAAAGTACGCAGTAGCGGGACCGTCACGTAGGTCCGCAGCGGATGCCGCGCGGTTCGTTCGCGCGCGATCTCGCGAAATCCCTGGTCCAGCGGCGGATCAATCGTCAGCGCTTCGTTGTATTCATCGAGCAAGTCCGCCATGCGCTCTTTCTCATCCTGCGAATCAAACGCATACGCCGGAAGCTCGTCAATCGCGATCTCTTCTTCATTCACTTTCCACTGCGTCAGGTACACATCGCGAAAACGCCACATCCAGGTGTTCGTCCAAGCCGTAAATCCCAGCGGCGTGTATTCGCCCGGCAATTCGCTATACCGTGGCGCGAGAAACTGCACATCGTGCAGCGTGTTCCAGTTGCGCGCAACCCAAGGCACCAGCGGCAGCAGCAGTCCGAGCCCCATCAGCAGCCCCGCGCGCAAAAGCTTCATCCAATCCGCCGGCCGCCACCACTTGGCCACCAGCACTAAGCCCGCAGCAACCAGAACCAGCGGAGTTTCTGGCCGCACCAAGGTCCCGAATCCCACCACGATCCCAGCAAGTAACCACGGATTCGCGAGAAACGCCGTAGCCCGCGCGACGTGCTTGCCGCCCACATCCGTCTGCAGCAACACTAAAATCCCAAGCGCAGTAAGAAAGATCACCAAAGTCTCAGTGAGCACCACGGCCGTGTAATTCGCCGTAAAAGGACATAGCGCCGCCAGCCACAATCCCGCGAGCGCCACGCGCCGCCGCGAATTATCCGGCGCCAACCGCGCCGCAACCAGCGCGATCACAAAGCACGTCGCCAAATCCACCACTACCTGTGCCAGCATTGCAGCCCGCGGCGACTGCCCCGCCACCGCAAACACCGCAGCCAGAAACGCCGGATACCCCGGAACGCGCATATCCACGGCCGTGAGCTGCCCGTGCACCGCGAACCCGTACACCCCGTTCTTCAGCCAATTCCACGCCAACTCGATGTAAAATGGAGCGTCGCCCGTATCGGTTACCGGAAACTTCAGCACCAGGTAAACCCGCAGCGCCAGTCCAGCAAATACTGCTGCGGCGACGTTTGCTCGCATCTTATTGCTTGGAGTCATTGACACCGTCTCAAGGGCCAGCTAGCTTGGATTGTCTGAATGCCTGAACGCAAGCCAATTTTCTACGATCAGGAACGCCGCCGCTGGCGCCGCACGAGGCGCGTGCTGGAAATCACCGGCGGGCTGTTCACGCTGATTCTGGTCGTCTTTGTCGTCAACGTTTTTCGCAAGCCCGAGCTGCCGGACATTCTTGCGGCGGCAACGCACTGGAATATTCACGCCGTTCCCGCGAAACTGAAATCCAAAATCGCGCTGCGCGGCCGCAAACGTAAGGTTGCAGCGCTGGGCAAGCTGCCGCAGAATTACGATCCCCTGCGCGCGGCATTTTACGTGGCCGACGATCCCACCAGCCTCGCTTCGCTGAAATTGCATTACCACGATATTGATTTGCTGATTCCGGAAGCTCTACACGCCTCTTCAGCGGATGGCCGCCTCGATATCGAACAGGATCCCAAGCTACTGACGTGGATTCAGACCAATACGATCGAGCTGCCGATCATGTCCATGGTGAACAATTACGACGGAAAAACCTGGGTTACCAAAGAAATGGCGGAGATGCTTGCGAACCCCACGGCGCGCGAACATTTGTCGAAATCCCTGGCCGATTTTGCCAGCGCGCAGCACCAGTCCGGCATCGTGGTGGATTTTGAGCTGGTGCCGCAAAGCAGCCAGCCGGACTTCGCGCGTTTCATCCATGATCTTGCGGCCGCCATGCACGCCACCAATCTGAAACTGATGGTCGCGCTGCCCGCCGCGGATTGGAGCTACGACTACAAATATCTGGCGGCGCAGGCCGACGCCGTGATCCTGATGAATTACGACCTGCACTATCCGACATCGGATGCCGGGCCCATCGCGCCGCAAGACTGGTTCGAACGCAACATAGACAACATCGTGAAAATTGTGCCGGCGGAAAAGATCGTGATGGGCATTGCGAACTACGGCTACGACTGGCCGGCAAAATCTAAAGCGGTGCCGCATCCCATCGCGCAGGCGCTTACCTTCCAGCAGGGAATTATCACCGCCGTCGAATCCGAATCGGACGTGACCTTCGATCCCGACTCTCTGAACCCGCACTATTCCTACGAGGACGAGCAAAATCAGGTCCACAACGTCTGGATGCTCGACGGGGTCACTGCTTACAATCAACTGCGCGCCGCCGAGCGCGCCGGTGTGCGCGGCACGGCCCTGTGGCGCCTGGGCATGGAAGATCCCTCGATCTGGTTCATCTGGGACGCCACGCATTCCACCGACGCGATTCGCGCCAAAATCGAGGAAGTTCCGCCGGGCTATGATTTGATTCTGGAAGGCGCCGGAGACATCTGGCGCATCACCGCGACGCCGCAGAGCGGCCGCCGCACTTTCGATTACGATGCTTCGAGCGATGTGTTCGACGACGAATCGTATCAGAGCTATCCGCTTTCGTGGCGCATCGAGCAGATGGGCGCAGCGCCGCACAAAGTGGCGCTGACTTTCGACGACGGTCCCGACGAGACGTGGACGCCGAAAATCCTCGATATCCTCGAGCAGAAGCATGCTCCGGCCGCATTTTTCGCCATTGGCGAATCCGCAAATCAATATCCCCAACTGGTGAAGCGTGCCTACCAGCAAGGCAACGAAATCGGCAATCACACTTTCACGCATCCGGATTTTGAAACCATTTCGAAGTCGCAGTTGCAGATTGAGCTGAATCTCACCGAGCTGCTCATAGAGAGCAATCTCGGCGTGAAGACGCTGCTGTTCCGCCCGCCCTACGGAATCGATCACCAGCCTGAAACCGCCAGCGAAATTCAGATGCTGCCGATTCCGCAGGCCATGGGTTATATCATTGTGGGGGCGCAGATTGACCCGCACGATTGGGGCGAGCCGAATGGCGGCGCTCCGCCGACAACTGATTTAATCGTGCAGCGCGTGCTGCACGACGCCACGCTCGGCCGCGGCAACATCATCCTGATGCACGATGGCGGCGGGAATCGCTCCAACACCGTTGCGGCGCTGCCCCAAATCATTGACGGGCTGCGCGCCAAGGGCTACGACTTCGTTTCCGTTTCCGATCTGCTCGGCCAATCGCGCGCGCAGGTGATGCCGCCGCTCTCGCACCAGGAATGGCTGCTGGTGCGCGCCGACGCTTTTATTTTTGAAGTGTTCCGCTGGTTCCGCACGGGCATCGCGTTCATCTTCATCGCGGGGATTCTGCTGGTCAGCAGCCGCGCGCTCATCATCGGCTTGCTGGCGCTGATCGAAAAATTGCGTCCCGCTCCCGCCGATCATCCTGAATACAAACCGAACGTCACCGTCTTGATTCCCGCGTACAACGAAGAAGCCGCCATCGTCAGTACGGTGCAATCGGCTCTCGCTTGCGACTACCCCAAGCTCGAAGTTCTGGTGGTGAACGACGGGTCTACGGACCGCACCGCCGAACTGGTGAATGCGAATTTCTCGCGCGAACCGCGGGTGCGCCTGATCAGCCAGCCGAATCGCGGCAAGCCCGCCGCGCTGAATCACGGCCTCGCCGAAGCCACTGGCGAAATTATTGTTTCAATTGATGGCGATACCATCGTTGATCCCGAAGCGATTCCGCGGCTGGTGCGCCATTTCGCGGATCCAAAAGTGGGCGCCGTGGCCGGCAACGTGAAAGTGATGAATCGCAATCGGTGGCTCACGCGCTGGCAGGCGCTGGAATACATCACCAGCCAAAACCTGGAAAAGCGCGCGTTCGATCTGCTGAATTGCATTCCAGTGGTGCCGGGGGCCGTGGGCGCGTGGCGCACGGAACTGCTTCGCGCGAATAATGGATTTTCCGGCGACACGGTTGCGGAAGATACCGACCTCACGCTCACCATCCGCCGCAACGGCTGGAAAATTCTTTATGATGAAGACGCCATCGGCCGCACAGAAGTCCCCGAAACTGTGGAGGCGCTGATTCGCCAGCGCTTTCGCTGGACGTTTGGCACCATGCAGGCCGTCTGGAAGCACCGCGACGCAGTCGGCAAGCCGCGTTACGGCACGCTGGGCTGGATCGCCATTCCCAACATTGTGATGTTCCAGATTATTCTGCCGCTGGTCTCTCCGCTGATTGATCTGCTCTTCCTACTCTCGATCGCGTTGTGGGGCATCGCGCAATTGCGCATCGCGCAACTGCCGCAATTGTGGACGCTGCAGGACGTGGAGCGCTCGTTGATTTTCTTTGCGCTCTTCATGCTGATTGACCTGTTCACTTGCGTCGTGGCGTTTGCGCTGGAAAGGCACGAGGATTGGACTTTGCTTGCACCGCTCATTCTGCAGCGCTTCTACTACCGGCAAATGATGTACGTGGTTTTGTTCCGCGCGCTGAAGGAAGCAGTGCAGGGAAGGCCGGTGGGATGGCGCGGCGTCGAGCAGCACCCTCCCGTGCCGGTCCCGGCGGCATCCAGCGTGAAACGCGAGGCGTAAAAAACGAAGTAGGAAGCAAGAAATTCGCGAGCGCAATTCCTGACTTATATTCCTCAATAGCGCTACAACGAATCCTCTACGGCGAATACCTGATTGGAAACTTCCTCGTCGCGTTGTAGTTTTTTTATCGAGGCCGGTCTCAGCATCGCCCAACGTGCTTGATGCCATAGGCGAAATTGTGGCGCGAGCGACATGAACTTAATCCATCAGGAGGAAGTATCGTCGATGCAAAATCGTGAAAAGATTTGGAACAGCGCAAAGCTAGCGATGGGGATGGCCGCGGTGGCCGGTTTCCTGGCGTTTTCACCCGCGCAAGTTCGCGCGGACGATAGTTGCCAGCGCGAAACCATTAAGATTGACCATAACCTGCACGATGCCATCGCCAAGCATGGCCCGGATAGCAAGGAAGCCGCTCACTGGCGCAGCGAACTCGCAGCCCAGCGCGAGCGTTGCTGGAATTCCGAGCACAAGTGGTGGGACGAAGATGCGCATCGCTGGCACACCGACCACGATTGGGACGAGCACGATCACTAAATTACGCGAGTGATGGAGCGCCTCGGGGCTGCGCCGCCCGCTGCGGCGAGTGGCGCAGCTCTCTTTGCGATGAATCGTTTCGTTCGCGGCTACTTACTGCCGTGGGGGCCAATCACCAGGTATGGAAGCATCGTAACCACTTCATACACGGCGGATTCGCGCCCTCCCGCACAATAGCTTTGCGGTAACCGCCCAGGTTCTGCTAGCATCCAAGATGTTGATGGGCTGCATCCGGATTTCCAGGAGCGGCACCGGAGGAACAAATGAGTGTTGCACCGCGTGCGGGCAACGGTAAAGTTACCGTGCCTGACATACTTTCCCGTAAGACGCGTTCCCTCGCAGGCCATTTCGAAACCAAGCAAAAAATTACCTGTCTGACGGCGTACGACTATTCCACCGCGCTGCTGCTCGATCAAGCCGGCGTGGATATTCTGCTGGTCGGCGATTCGCTGGGCATGGTCGTGCTCGGCTACGAGAACACGCTGCCGGTGACGCTCGATGAAATGGTGCATCATACGCGCGCGGTTCGGCGCGGCACGCAGCGCGCGCTGCTGGTCGCGGATATGCCGTACGGCAGTTTTCACGTTTCGCTGGATGAATCGGTGCGCAACGCCGTGCGGCTGGTGAAAGAAGGCGGCGCTGAAGCAGTGAAGGTCGAAGGCGGCGAGCGCCGCATTGAATTGATCGTCCGCCTGGTCGAATCCGAAATTCCGGTGATGGGCCACGTTGGACTCACGCCGCAATCCATTCACTCGCTGGGCGGATTTCACGTGCAGGGGAAGACGGCCGACGCCGTGCGCCAGCTTGAACGCGATGCGCGCGCGGTGGAAGCCGCTGGAGCGTTCGCGGTAGTGCTGGAATCCGTGCCGCGCGACATCGCGGCCCGCATCACTGAAAAGCTGCACATTCCCACTATCGGCATCGGTGCAGGCCCCGATTGCGACGGCCAGGTGCTGGTGTTCCACGATCTGGTCGGACTGACGCCGGGCCACAAGCCGAAATTCGCGCGGCAATATGTGGACCTCGGCGCGGAAATTTCCCGCGCGGTCACCAGCTATTGCGACGACGTCCGCCGCGGAGATTTTCCATCGGATGCCGAATCGTTTCACTCGCCCGCGCAGTTGCGCGAGCAGCTGCTGACGCGCCAGCGGACCTGACGCATGCCGTGCGCCGCCCGCTCGGCGCCAACTCAATCCATCGGGAGGGATCTCCATGAACGCGGAAGATTTTCGCCTGCTGTACGAATACAATTCCTGGGCCAATCATCGCACGCTCGATACATGCTCGCAGCTGAACGATGAGCAATTCACGCGGGACATGGGTTCGAGCTATCGCTCCGTGCGCGACACGCTGGTGCACATTATGCTGGTGGAGTGGCTGTGGCTGGAGCGTTGGCACGGCCGGTCGCCGAATTCCTACGCTCCCACTTCGGAATTTCCAAATCTGAATTCCGTGCGCGCCCGCTGGGCAGAAATCGATACCGACTTGCTCGATTACATCGCTTCACTGACGCCGGAAGAAGTGCAGCGCGTGGTGCAGCACACAACTACAGCCGGCGTGCCACAAGCAGCCCCGCTCTGGCAAATGTTGCAGCACCTCGCGAATCATGGCACCTACCATCGCGGCCAGATAACCACTCTGCTGCGTCAATTGGGCGCAAAAGCTACCGGCACGGATCTGATTACGTTCTATCGCGAACGCGCCGCGCAGGTGGCCGCCAAAGCATGACGCGCTCGCGCTACTGCTGCTGCGTGCGAGAATCTCGTTTGCATTTCGCTTAAGCCCGCGCGGCCGCCCACTCCCATGGAAACCATCCACACCATCGAATGGATGAAGCAAATCGCGCACGAAGCCCGCGCGCACGAACGCATTCTCGGCCTCGTCCCCACTATGGGCGCGCTGCACGAAGGCCATTTCTCGCTGATCCGCGCGGCGCAGCGTGAATGTGCGCCACTGGTCGTATCGCTCTTCGTCAATCCCAAGCAGTTCGGCCCGGCGGAGGATTTCGGCAAATATCCGCGCACGTTGGAGCAAGATCGCGCCGCGCTGGAAGCCCTGGGCGTGGATTTTCTCTTTGCGCCCTCGCCGCAGGATATGTATCCGGCGGGTTTTCGCACCTCAGTCGTGGTGGAGGGCTTGAGTGATCGCCTCGAAGGCCGCTCGCGCCCCGGACATTTTCGCGGCGTCACCACCGTGGTGCTGAAACTTTTCGAAATCGTGCAGCCGCGCTTTGCTTACTTCGGCCGCAAAGACGCGCAGCAGGCGCGCTTGATCCGCCAGATGTCCGCGGACCTGAATCTCGATACCAGCGTGGTGGTGTGTCCGATCGTGCGCGAAGCGGATGGTCTGGCGCTTTCGTCGCGGAACGTGTATCTGAAAGCCGCTGATCGCCGCGCGGCCGCAGTACTCTCACGCTCGCTGGCGGCGGTGCGCGACGAAGTCGCGAAAGGCGAACGCGACGCTGGCCGCTTGCTGGCCGCGCTGCGCCAAGTGCTGGCGCTGGAACCGCGCGTCGCACTCGACTACGCGGAAATTGTGGATAACGAAACGCTCGAGCCGATCCCGATTCTGCGCGGCACCTGCTACGTCCTGCTCGCCGCCAAAGTGGGAGACACGCGCCTGATTGACAACGCGCTGATCGAACCAGACGGCGAAAACTTCAGGGTTTCGGTCTAGCGCGCCACTATGTCCGCGAGATAAACCCGCTACGATTGCCCTTTCATGGCTGCCAGCACTTCCGCGGCGTGGCCTTTGGGCGTCACTTTGTCCCAGATGGCGCGGATTTTTCCGTCGGGACCGATCCAATAGGTCATGCGCACGATTCCCAGAAATGATTTACCCAGGAAACTTTTCATGCGGCGCGCGCCATACGGTTCGATCACTTCGAATTTCGTGTCCGCCAGAAGCGGAAAAGTCAATTTGTGCTTCAGCTTGAATTTTTTCTGCGATTCGACGGAATCGCCGCTGCAGCCGACGATGGCGGTGTTCAGTTTATCGAACTGCTTGAGGGCGTCGCGAAACTCGGACGCTTCGTTAATTCAGCCGGGGGTATTCGCTTTCGGATAGAAATAGAGGATCAGGTTTTTGCCGCGATAATCCTGCAGCGAAACTGTGGCGCCGCTGTCGTCGGTCACGGCGAAGTCCGGAGCTTTGTCGCCTACTTTGAGCATCTATATTCTCCGGGCGGGGTGCGTGCCGGGATTCCGCCAATGCGCGCCGCTGAATTGCGTTTACGAATCGCGTGACGGAGCGGCGGCCGATGCACCGTCGCCGGCCGGCTGCCCGCCACGCAGCGCAGTCAGCACGTCGGCGGCGTGGCCTCTCGGGACCACGCCATTCCAAATCTTCACGATCTTGCCGTCCGGGCCGATCCAGAAAGTCGTCCTCACGATTCCCATGAACGTCTTCCCCAGAAAGCTCTTCATGCGCCGCGCGCCGTACGCTTCGATCAGTTCGAATTCCGTGTCCGCCAGCAGCGGAAAATTCAAGTTCAGCTTCTTGCTGAATTTCGCTTGCGCCTCCACATCGTCCGCGCTCACTCCGGCGACCTCCGCGTTTTGCGCCTGAAAATCCGCGAACATATTGCGGAAGCCGTTCGCTTCGTGAATGCACCCCGGCGTATTCGCCTTAGGATAAAAATACAGAATCAGATGCTTGCCGCGATAGTCGGCGAGCGTCACTTTGCGCCCATCGTCCGCCAGCACTTCAAAATGCGGTGCCTGATCGCCTTCCTTCAGCACGATGTTTCTCCTTCCGCCCTAGACGCTTTGCATCAGTTTGCTGCTTTGCCACGCTACTTCGTGACGCGCGTTGCGGCCGCTGCTACGTCTCCGCCAGCACCCGCTTCAGAATTTCGTTGACGACCTGCGGATTGGCCTGCCCGCGTGTTTCCTTCATCACCTGGCCGACGAAAAACTTGAATACGCCTTCGCTTCCCGCGCGATACTTCGCCAAGTTGTCCGGGCTTTTCGCAATCACGGCGCGCGCAACCTTCTCAATCGCAACGGTATCGGAAATTTGCGCCATGCCTTCCGCCGCGATAATTTCCGCGGCTTTTCTCCCTGTGTCGAACATGGTGGCGAATACTTTCTTGCCGCTGGCCGCGGTAATCTCGCCGCGCTCCACAATCGCCAGCAATTCCGCCAGCGCCGCCGGCGCCACCGGACAATCCTCGATCTCTTTTCCCGCATCTTTCAGCCGCCGCAGCAATTCTACCGAAATCCAACTCGCCGCGGCACGCGCCGGGGCGCCCGCGCGCGCGACTGCTTCAAAATAGTCGGCCAGCGCACGCGTGGCCGTCAGCACGCCCGCATCGTACGCAGCAATTCCATATTCGCTGACGAATCGCGCGAGCTTGGCGCCCGGCAATTCCGGCATCTCGCTTCGCACCTGCGCCACCAGCATCGCCGAAGCCGTCAGCGGCAGCAAATCCGGGTCAGGGAAATAGCGATAGTCGTGTGCAAATTCCTTGGAGCGCATCGCTTCCGTGCGCCCCGCCGCGACATTCCACAGCCGCGTTTCCTGCGTCACGGTGCCGCCCGCTTCGATCACGCCAACTTGCCGCTCGATTTCGTATTCCAGCGCGTGCGCCAGATAGCGGAACGAATTCAAGTTCTTCGCCTCCACTTTCGTTCCAAATTTCGGCGCGCCGCGCAAGCGCACGCTCACGTTGGCGTCGCAGCGCAACGAACCTTCTTCCATGTTGCAATCGCTCACTTCCGTGTAGTCCAGCACCTGCTTCAAGGTCGTCAAATATGAATACGCTTCAGCGGCCGTGCGAATATCAGGCTCGGAAACAATTTCTATCAGCGGAGTGCCACAGCGATTGTAATCAATGTAGCTCCAGCGGTCGGAATCGGCGAAGCCTTCGTGCAGGTTCTTGGCCGCGTCTTCCTCCATATGCACGCGCGTGATTCCAACGCGCTTGGCGGAGCCTTCGGCTTCGATCGCGAGCGAACCCGCCAGAGCCAGCGGCAGCTCGTACTGCGAAATTTGGTAGCCCTTCGGCAGGTCCGGATAGAAATAATTTTTGCGCGCGAAAACGGAGCGCTCCTGAATTTTACATTCCAGCGCCAGCGCCGCTCGTATCGCCAGTTCGCGCGCGCGGCGATTCAGCACCGGCAGCGCCCCGGGCAATCCCAAACACACCGGACAAGTATTGGAATTCGGTGGGTCGCCATAGCGCGTCGAGCAGCCACAGAACGCTTTCGTCTGGGTCTTCAGCTGCGCGTGCACCTCGAGCCCGATCACAGCTTCGTACTTGGCCATGATTTCGGGTGTCACGCGATTTGCTTCCTGAGTGTCTCGGGTCATGTTAGATGGCGCGGCGTACGCTGCAGTGCTCGGCGCGCCGCGAATCCAGAATTATAGCATCCGTCACAATCGTTGGGGTCGCTCCGGAGAAAAACCCTCTTTCAGGCCCGCCGAACAGCCGCTCGGGACGCGACCCGCCGCGCCAATTCCGCCAGTGAATCCTCGACCAAGGCATTGTGAAAAGGGCGTATGATGCGCCAATAATTCCGGCCCTGCCAGCCCGCAAAATTGGCCAGGGTGACGTTGAACACTTTTGTCGCGCCGGGAGTTTCTTCCAGCAGCCAGCACAGCAGCCCCGACGTCAACTGATTCGTTACGCCCATCCCCGCTTCGTGCGGCGGGTCCGCCCATTCGATGGCAAAAAAGCCGTAGTGCTTTCCGGCTTCCAGCGGTTCCGGAGCGTGCGACGCCAGGCCCCGATCCCAGCGGAAGATCTTCCCAATTAGAATCCGGACGCCGAACAAGACCTTCCACCGCCATGAGGGCATCAGAAGTTCGCGCGCGCCCAACTCCGCAAAAATCCGCTCGCGCGGTGCCGGAATCTCCAGCGCGTGAATATTCACAACGGTAAATTCCGGCGCCCGCTGCGCGGTCCAGCTCTCGCTATGCTGTTTCAGAAAATCCGACGCTGAAACTTTCAATCGTCCCTCGTCGTCAGATGCCTGCCTTCTCAATTATCCCCCGTGGCTCCCGGCAGTCGGGATTTGAAATTTGATTCCCGCCATGAAATTCAGCCGCAACGACGGAAAGCCAAAAGCCTCCTCGTATTTCTGGTTCAGGAAGTTATTAAGCCGCCCGTAGATTTCGATGCCCTTGGGCAGCTGGTAGGCGAAGCCTGCGTTCATCAGTTCATATCCGTGATTCCGGAAGAGACACTGAAATGGCAGGTTGGTTATCGGATTTATTAACTCGCAAGCAAAAGTCCCATCGTTCGGCTCGACGTCCAGCACCGCGCCGCGAATCGTCCCGTTCATATTGAGCATCAATCGCTTTTTCGTCCAGGTCGCGTTGAATCCAGCGGCGTTGCGCGGGCGGCGAAGCAGCGGTTCTCCCACGGAGAAGGGATCGATTGGCTCCGTAAAGCCGCCCAGCGCCAGGATCGCGGTATTCAGCCACGTGTACGAGCCTGAAAATTCGAACGAGCGAAAGGGATGGATGCGAATGGTTGTTTCCACGCCCCAGGCTCGTGACCTTCCGATGTTCTCGGAATCAAAGTTGGTGGGAAGGTTGCCGGTGGAGACGATTTGATCCTTGAAGTAGTTATAGAAGTAAGTGACGTCCAGAATCGCGCGTCCCTGCGCCATGCGTTGCTCTACGCCCGCATCGTAGCTGATGCTTTCCTCAGGCTTCAGCGCCGGATTATTCGTAAACGCGAGTTCGAATCCGTCTGGCGCGCGGAAGCCGGTTCCAAAACTGGCGTGCAGGCGCGTGGCGCCGAAAAATCCGTCGGCATCCGATTCCCGGACAAGATACGCGGCGGAAATTCGCGGAGTGACCTTGGCAAGGGTATTGGCGGGAATCCCAGGCTGGCCTGTGTCGTTGTTGAGCGGAACCGAACCGGTTTGGAGGTCGTCCACGCGCAGTCCCACATTGATGAACCAGCGATCGGAGGGTGTCCAGCGGTTTTCCGCGAAGAACGCATAGCTATTGCGCCCCAGCAGAAACGGCAAGTCGCCGGCCCCTTCGACAAACAAATTCTTGTATGTGTCGCGGTCATATTCGAAGCCGGCTACGAGAGTGTCTTTTGACGAAACAGCAATCTCGCTCCTGGTATTGGCGACGATCCGCAAATTGTTCGTAAATGAATTTCCTTCCGACGGCGAAATGAATGTAATCCGGTCCGTCGAAACGCTAACCGTGGTGACCTGCTGGAAGCGTGAAGAGAACTGCTCGGTTTCCTGCGCCTGGTAGCCAAAAAGATTCTGGTTCTGGTGGGTGGACGGATCAAGGCCCGGAAATAGGCCGTCGGGGTTCGAACCATAGGGCCCCGGGAGTCCGAGGAGGCCAGCGTAACCGAAAAAGTTCACATCGAATTTGCGGCGCGGCGAGCGCGAGTACCCCAGGCTCACCGTCGAAGTCTGACCGCGGTAAGCATCATTCGGGACTTGGCCGTCGGTTTGCAGGCGCGACAGGCTGTACGCCCAGCTGAATCCCTTGTTCAGTCCCGCGCCAGTCGTCCCCAACCGCCACGTATACAGACTGCCGCCCTCTCCCACGAAAGAAAAATGCGGCGGGCCATCTCCGTGAATTGTCTCAAGGTTGATCACTCCAGCCACGGCATTTGATCCGTAAAGCGCGCTCTCCGGGCCGCGTATCACTTCGACTTGCTCGACGCCTTCCGCGGGCAGTGGCGACAGATCGAACGCGCCGCCGAAATCGTTCAGTTCAATTCCATCAATCATTATCAGGTTGTAATCGGAATCTCCGCCGCGAATGAAAGCGCTGGTAATCGTGCCGCGGCCTCCGGACTGGTTGATTTCCGTTCCCGGCAATCCGCGCAGCACGTCCGAAGCAACCTGCGCGCCGCGATCTTCAATCTCCTCCGCGGAGACAACGCTTACCGAGGACGCAATTTGCGAAGTTAACGCACCGCCGGGGGCGGCCGAGACGACCACCTCGTTGCGCAAGGCGCTCAACTGCAAATGGAGATCGCTAACGCGTTTTTCACCGGCCGCCAGCTCGATATCCACCGGCAGTTGCTCGAAGCCCGAACTCGTGGCCACGATTTGGTATTTTCCTTCGCGCAAACGCACAAAGCTGTATCGACCTTGCGCATTCGTCTCTCGCGTTTCCAGTTCGGCCATCGCGTAGAGCAGGGTGACGCGAGCTCCGGGCACAACTTGCCCGGCAGGATCGAAAACCGTGCCGGAAATTGCGGCGTCCTGCGAATCATGCGCGGAACCGCCGGGGGAAGTGGTCGGAGTTTGTGCGTGGGCGCTGCAGGCCAAAAACAAAAATAAGGAGGTGAAATACCAAACGGCGGAGCGTAGTCTCATTTTTCCCCCTCTCCCTCTCGCGCGGGAGTTGAAGGTTGTCCAAACGACGCACGCGCCTCCTCAGGCGCTTGCGTATCCGGATTGAGACTCCGCCGGTCTCCTGGCTTGGCGGCTTGCCGTGATTTCATCGCAATGCAGAAAGATGAAATCCCGGCAGCAGCGCGGCCTTCCCATCTTCCACTCGGAATCGCGGACTTGATGCGATTCGTCGCTTCAGACAGTGGTGCGCGCTGAAAATTTCCGCCTTACAGTCGCGCGGCGGCGACGGTTTTTCACCGTCTTCCCGTGCGCGGAGTCTCTGGTGATTGTGTACGGCGTGGTGAAAATTCCACCCGTGCCGCTTATTGCAAAGAAACTAGTGGCTGCCGCGCAGAATCACGCGCGGACGCCCGTTCGAGCGCATCTCCACTTCCAGCGGCGCTTCGAACACTTCTTCCAGCACATCCTGCTGATACACTTCCGCAGGTTCTCCGATGCGCAGGCACTTGCCCTTGTGCAGCAGGGCGATGCGGTCGGAAAATTCCGCAGCTAAATTCAATTCGTGCGTCACCACCACCACGGTGTAGCGATTTTCATCGGCCAGCCGCCGCAGCCGCCGCAGCAATTCCACTTTGCCGCCGATATCTAGATGTTGCGTGGGTTCATCGAGCAGCAGCAGGGAAGGCTGCTGCGCCAGAGCCCGCGCCAGAATCACGCGCTGCTTTTCGCCGCCGGAAAGCTCCCCCATCCAACGGTCGCGCAAAGCATCGGCGCCCACTTGTGCCAACGCGTTGCCCGCCATCAGGCAATCTTCGTCGGATTCGAAGCGCAATCTTTTTCCGTAGGGATAGCGCCCCTGCAGCACGTATTCCCACACGCGCAGCGGAAAGAGCAGCTCGCTTTCCTGCGCCACCAACGCAATCTGCTGCGCCCGCGTGCGCAATTCCAGTTCGCTCACTTCCGTGCCGTCCACTTCCACGCGGCCCGAGAGCGGCTTGATCAAACCCGCCAGCAATTTCAGCAGCGTGGATTTTCCGCTGGCGTTCGGCCCCAGAATCGCCACTAACTCGCGCTGCTGCGCTTCGAAACTCACCGGGCCAAGCGTGAATTTCGGCGCCGACCGATCCGTGGCCGAATACGCGTAGCTGGCCTGTTCGACTTTCAGGCGCGGATGCTTCGGCGGTGCGAACGGGATCGGTTCCCGCGCTGCGGCAGTCCCGTTTTCCGCGCCGGCGGTCATCGAATTCTCCTGCGCATCAGATAAATAAATACCGGCGCGCCCGCCAGAGCCGTCATCGCGCCAACCGGCAATTCCGTCGGCGCCACGATCGTGCGCCCCAGCGTATCCGCCAGCACGATCACAATCGCGCCGCCGATTGCAGACGTCGGAATCAGCAGCCGGTAATCCGTGCCGAAAAGCATGCGCATCACGTGCGGCACCAGCAAGCCCACGTACCCGATCGTCCCGCTGACGGAAACCGCGAGGCCAGTGAGCACCGAAGCGGCCACGTACACCACCAGCTTCACACGCGTCACGTTCACGCCCAGATGCCCCGCTTCCTGCTCGCCGGTGAGAATCAGATTCAGGTCGGAGGACGTGGTGTACATCGCTCCCGCCGCCACGATAAAAATAAAATACAGAAAACCAAACCAGCCCAGCACATTCTGCGTCGGCGGAGGCGCGGTCAAGTCGCCCATCAGCCAGAACGTCATGCTGCGCAGTCCCGGGCCATTCACTAGCGTCAGCAGAAAAATGATGATCGCGGAAAGAAACGACGCCGCTACGATGCCCGCCAGCAGCAGCGTCGCGCTATCCAGTTGCCCGCCGCGCCGGCCCAGAAAATAAACAGCCGCGATGGTTGCCGCTGCTCCGATAAACGCGGCCAACTGAATCGCACCCACCATGTGCGGCGCAATGATCAGGCTGAGCATCGCGCCCAGCGCCGCGCCGCTGGAAACTCCCAGCACGTAGGGATCGGCGAGCGGGTTACGCAGCAGCGCCTGAAATCCGGCGCCGGAAGTGGAGAGCGCCGCGCCCACCAGAATTCCCAAGGCGATGCGCGGCAGCCGCAATCCAAAAATCACCTGGCTGAATTCCGAAGCGTCGCCGTTGCCGACGGCGCCGTTGTACAAGGTAACCACGATGTCCCGCATGCTGATGGGATAAGCGCCCACGCGCAGCGAAATCACGACCACAACGAAAAGAACCGCCGCCAGCATCCCGCAAATCGCGAGGATTCGTCGCGGCGTCAGCGGGCGCATACGGAAGCCTCCGTGCGCGACTGTGCCAACGCGAACTGTGCAAACGCGGGCGCATTTGCGGTTGTAGGGGCGGGTCTAAGACCCGCTCCTACGATCCACTGGGAGAAATTGGGCGCGAGTTCCGCTGCGGAAGTGCTAAAAGCTTCCGGATGCAATGCATGCGCCAGCGCTTCGATTGCATCCACCAGGCCCGGCGAAGGCCGCGTGAATTCATCGCTGGCCATCACCACGTGTCCCAGTTCCACGGCGCGCAGCTCGCGCCACGTGGGCCGCTCGCGCAAATTGTTCACGTGCTCGTGCGTCTCCGCCGCCAGATGGTCGGCGGTCAGCACGATGTAGTCCGGCTGCAAGCGCACTACTTCTTCCATGCTCACCTGCGGCCAATTTTGATTGGCCACGATAATGGATTCCGCACCCGCCCAGCGCAGCGCGTCTGCGATAAAAGTATTTTGCCCAATCGAAATCAGCGGATCTTCCCACACCACAAATAGCACGTGCGCCATTGGCCGGTCTCGCAACGCCACGTGCAATGTATCGAGGCGTTGCTGCAGCTGCGCCACCAACGTCGCGCCCTGCTCGCTTGCGCCGAGCAGATCCGCTATCGTCGCTGTGGAAATCAGCATTCCACTCATGGTGTGGGGGTCGCTCGTGTATACCGGCACGCCGATCTTCAGCAGTGCGTCCGCCGTTTGGGCGCGGTTGATGGACGTGGTCGCCAGCACCAGATCGGGATGCAGTGCGACGATTGCTTCCAGGCTGGGATCTTGCGGCGCGCCGACGTGCGGCTTTTCTTTCGCCGCGGGCGGAATGTCGCAATACGTTGTGTCGCCCGCGAGCTTCGCGTCCAGGCCCAGCGCGTATATCGTTTCCGTTAGATTCGGCGCCAGACTCACGACGCGCTGCACGTTCAACGGAATCGCCATGCGCCTGCCGGTTTCATCCGTCACCAATTTCGTCGCGCGTTTGTTTGCCGCGGTTTGCGCCGCGGGATCCGCGGGCGTGGGCGCGGTGGCGCTTTGTTGCAAATGCGTTTCGGCGCCGCGAGCGTCACGTGAGCTGCACGCGAACACACCACAAGCCAACGTGAGCGCCATTACAAAAAACCGTCGTCTCGCTTCAATCGCCGCCAAAATATTCCCTCGCGCAATAAAAAAGCCTCGCGAACAGAGCGAGGCGTCTCGCCACACTCTCTCGCGCGGAGAGTGTCAGCTTCGACCAGTTCGGGTAGGTTCCCTGACTTTCAGCTTGTCCGCCGATCGCGCCACCAAAGAAGAAGCGCGCATCCCAGCGACAGCCGATTACAGTGGCGGGACCGTGGCCGATTTTCACGGCCTTCCCTAAAAACTGAAATCCATCCAGAACGATTTCAGTTTTTACCTGCGAGCGCAACGATCGCGCCAGCAAGGCTAACCCGAGCCAGTTAAGTTGTCCTCGGCGAGTGTATGCGCGAGCGCTTTTGCTGTCAATCCGGCGGCTGTCCGCGCGCCGGATCCCATTGTGCGAGCTGCTGTGATTTCTATCGGGGATAAAAACGAAAGACGATGAGTCGTACGGCACACACTTCAATATCGGCGCACCAATTGTTATCGGTTCTTCCACTTCGGCGCGCGTTTTTCCACCAGCGCGCGCAAACCTTCCTGGGAATCTTCCAGGTCGGCCAGCTCGTTCAGGAAAACTTTCATGGAATTGCGCACGCCATCGCGCAGCGGCAAGCCCAGGCTGCCCAGAATCGCTTTCTTCGCCATGGTCAGCACCGGACCCGACTGCGCCGTCACGCGCCCGATGATCTCGTCTACCTTCTCCACCAGTTTGTCTTCCGGCACCAGAAAATTCACCAAGCCCACTTCACGCGCGCGTTCCGCGGTCATCGCTTCGCCGGTCAGCACCAGTTCCATCGCCATCTTTGGACCCAGAATGTAGGGCAGCACGGCCGCCGCGAGCGGAGGAAACGCTCCCAATTTAATCTCCGGCTGCGCGAACCGCGCGTTGGGTGTGGCGATCACCAGGTCGCCCAGCGCTGCCAGCTCCGCGCCGCCGCCGTACGCGGGTCCATTCACTACCACGATCACCGGTTTCGATGTGTCCATCATCGCCGCAAACGCGCTGTGAAAAGCGTCCAGCAATTGAAACACGCGCCGCTGCGTATACTCGCCCAGCTCGATTCCGCCGGAAAATGTTTTGCCCGCCGAGTCCAGCAGCACCAATTTTACCTGGCGCTTCTCGCTGACGGAATTGATGCCCGCCGCGATTTCCATCAGCATCCGCTCGTTCAGCAGATTCTGGTCGGGACGATCCAAGCGCAGGTGGGCCACTTCGCCCTCCACGCGGAATTTCACAAACTGAAAATCCTCGATCAGCGGCGCGCGCGTGGCCAGCGTGCCGAGCATTTCCGGCGTCCGCACGTCCACCCCCCGTCCCCCGCGCGCTTCTCTGGTCATCGGCATCGTTTTGGCCCTCGGTCTTTCTGCAGCTGCATCTGTTGTGGTTCGAAATTCTAAGGCGTGTCTATTCTCCCGGTGGCACGATGCCGGCAGCCTTCATCCACACGCGCGCACGCTCCGCCAGCACGTGGCCGTAGCCGCCTTCCAGGACAAATCTCACAAAGTTTGCGTAGAACAAGAATCCCATGTCCGCTGCTCTCACTCCGTTGCAGGAATTCCGCCTCCAGACGCTCAAATCCCGTTGCCCGTGCATCGCCGCGCAATCCCGCGCCGCACAATCAGCTCTATGAGCCTAGACTATCTCGCTACCCGCCGCCACGCCGGACACGTTTGCCTGCGTACAATCCGCCACGGCCCCGTTGCACAGTTGCAACCTGTACGTTCGTACAGGCCTCGTGGCGGTCCGGCGCGGTCCTTACGTCGACGGGATCTCGCCGCCGGTCAGGGGCGCGTTTGTTGCCGATGGCGGGCGCAGTCTTGTGTTACGTTTTTCACTGCCGAAATGCGTCAACACGCCACGCTCGAAAACGAAATCCGCTGGCCGCGGCGTGTACTCACGTTCGCCGAGGCAGTGAAGTTCATAGACGCCGCCGGCTATTGCATGTTGTTCCCCGTAAAAAGCGTCCCTCTGGCGTCCCTGTACTACGCCGTCACGCGCCGCGGCCTGCACGACAAATGGAAGTGGGACAAATATTCAAGTATGGTATGGCGATGGAAAGACGAGCTGCCGCGCCGCCACCGCGCCTTCTACGCGAAATATTTTCGCGGCCGAGGCACCTTCATTTCGCTGCCACTCCTGCCGCACTTTCTGGCCATGCGTGAATCCGCGGTCGCGCCGGGTGATTCCGCGCGGTTTTATTCGGCGGGGCGCATCCGCGATGACGCGCGAATCATCTGGGAAGCGCTGGAAGAACACGGGCCGCTCGCCACTCTGGAGCTGCGCAACGCTTGCAAGATGGACACGAAGGCGGGCAACATTCGCTTCAAGCGCGCCATTCTGGACCTGCAGCGCATGCTGATCGTGGTTCATTTCGGCGCTGAGCAGGAAACCAAGGCATGGGCTTCCGGCCGCTACGAGTTGACACGCCGCGCTTTTCCGCAGCAGACGGCGGCGGCCCGGCACATTTCGCCGAAGGACGCGCGCAATAAACTCGCCGCGAAATTTCGCGAATGGCAGCCGCGTGCGTCGCCCACGCACCTCGCGCGTCTGTTCGGCTGGACGAAAGTTGAAGCCGTAGCCGCGTGCGCATCGGTGCCGTGCGCCGCGAAGCGAGCGATCAAAATCAAAGGCCCGCGATGAATCTGATCCTCGCATCCTCGTCGCCGCGCCGCGCGGAAGTTCTCCGCGATGCGGGATTCGTGTTCGAGGTCCGCCCCGCAGACGTGGACGAGACTCGACAGCCGCACGAAGCCGCCGAGGATTACGTTCGGCGAGTGGCGCAAGCCAAGGCGCGTGCCGTTGCCGATCCAGCGCGCGCCGCCGGTGAACGCGCCATTGTGATTGCTGCGGACACGGTCGTTCTGGCGGAGGGTCAAATCCTCGGCAAGCCAAAGGATGCCGACGACGCGCGCCGCATGCTGCGGCTGTTCAGCGGCAAGACTCATGAAGTCCTGACGGCCCTCTGCGTGATAAACATTCCTGCCGCCAAGGAAGCACTCCACGTAGAAAAAACGCGCGTGGAATTCCTGAAAATGTCTGCAGAGGAAATCGAAAGCTACATTCAGACCGGCGAGCCATTCGATAAAGCCGGCGCGTACGGCATTCAGGGCATCGCCGGAAGGTTCGCTACGCGCATCGAAGGCTGCTATTTCAACGTGCTGGGCCTGCCCCTCTCGCGTCTCTGGACCACACTGCAAGCGCTCGGCTGGAAAGAAGCCGGCGCAACGTAGCTGGCGCGAGCCCAAAAGAAAACGGCGGCCCCGCAAAGCAGGACCGCCGTCAGAAAACTTCTCGAGAAAACCTCTCGCCTCAAATCTCGCGCAACGCAGCTCAGCCGTCGCGCCGCTACTTCTTCTCTTCAGTTCCCGTTGACGGAGGCGGCGCCGTGGGCGCAGCGGCCGGGGGAGCCGCCGGCGGGTTCGCGCTCGGCGAACTCGGATGCGGCGAGTTCATGCCATCTTTAAAGTTGCGGATGCCTTCGCCCAGTCCGCGCATCACTTCAGGAATCTTCTTGCCGCCAAACAGCAGCACGATCACCGCCAGAATAATAATCAAATGAAACGGACTTAATGCTTCCATGAATCACCTGCCTTCCAGACTTCTCTGGATGCCAAATCGCAGCTCACGACCCCGCGGCTGCCTCTGATGCGCCTTTCAGACCCCAATCTGTCAAAGTATAACACGCTCGTCGCCGGCCCGCCGCGTAACCTGTTCGCGGTCCAGGTGCTCCAGCAGCGGGATGGCGTACTTCCGCGTGATGCCCGTAAGTTCCTTAAATGCAGTGATAGGCAGGCGCGCGCCACGCTCCTTGCGGTATTTTGCCAGCATTTCGCGCAGCTTCAGCAGCGTGTTGCGGTGAAACACCAGGTCGCTGGAGATCTTCACCAGCACTTTTTCGCGCAGCAGAATCTGCAGAATTTTCTGCGCGCGCGCTGCGTCCACCGGCAGCTTCGCCAGGACGCTGGCAAATCCCGGCACGGTCAGCCCGGCGCTTTCGAATTCGCGCTCGATCGATTCCTTCGCGCGCGTCTCTTCCGTCGAAAGCGAAATTTCGCGCCCGGCTTGGCCCACCAGGTCGCCAGTCACCACCAGCGCCCGCGCCGTCACCAGATCGTTCAGCGCCGCCTCGAATATTTCCACGCGCGCACGCCCTGCCCGCGCGCGCAATTCCTGTTTCGGGATCCCCTGCAGCAGGGGATTTGCGCGATGAAAAGTTTCGACAGCCTTGCGGATCGCCGCGGCACAAGCTGTGACAGCTTTCGCCGGTGCCACCACAATCGGCGCGCCTCCCAGAATCCTCACGCGTTTCGCGACCGCGAGTTTGTCGGCCGCCGCGCGCGTCTCCGCTTCGATCCATCCTGTACGCGCGACGATTTCCGGCAGTGTCATGCCGCGAGGCGCCGCTTCCACCAGCGCGCTGAGAATTTCTTCCCGCGTGCCGTGCTCCATCACGCCGAGAAACGGGGCCACCGCGGCATCTTTGCGTTTGTGCCGCGACGCGCGCGCGTCCAGCACCGTGCCGCCGCCAATCGTCACTACCGGCGAAAACCGCCGCAAGATGAAGCGGTCGCCCGGAAGCAACAGCAAGGGCTTGTCGAGCCGCAATTGCGCGAACACCGAGACGCCCGCCGCTAGTTCATCGCCGCCTTCATTCAGCAAAATCACTTCCGCAATCGCTTCCGCCGTGCCCTGATGAAAATGGACCCGCGCACGATTTTTCAGCGGCGGCGCGGAAGCCAGCAGCGTGACGCGCGCATCCACGCGCTGCGTCGCTTCGAATAGCGCGGCCGACGCCAACACCATGCCGCGCGTGATTTCTTCGTGCTCGATTCCCGCCAGGTTCACCGCCGTGCGCTGCCCGGCCACGGCGCGTTCGATCTGCTTCCCGCCGGAATGCAGCCCGCGCACTCGCAACCGCTTCCGCGTTGGGTACAGCTCTACTTCGTCCTCCACTTTCACCGCGCCGGAAATCAGCGTCCCGGTCACCACCGTGCCAAATCCTTTCATCGCGAACGAACGGTCAATCGGCAAACGAAAATTCTGCGTGGCATCTTTCGCCGCCACCGCTTGCGCAGCGCTCCGCATTGAAGCCTTCAACTCATCCAACCCAGCGCCGCTGCGCGAGCTCACCGGCACAATCGGCGCGCTTTCCAAAAACGATCCGCGCATGAATTCTTCAATCTCCAGGCGCACCAGTCCCAACGTGTCGTCATCCACGAGATCGGATTTCGTAATAGCGATAATTCCGCGCGGAATTCCCAGCAAGCTGCAAATTTCAAAATGCTCGCGCGTCTGCGGCTTGATCCCTTCATCCGCCGCAATCACCAGCAACGCCAGGTCAATCCCGCCTGCCCCCGCCAGCATGTTGCGCACGAACCGCTCATGCCCCGGCACATCCACCAGGCCCAGCCGCACTCCATCGAGCTCCAGAAACGCAAAACCCAAATCCAGCGTGATACCCCGGCGCTTTTCTTCCTCCAGCCGGTCGGGATTCGTGCCAGTCAGCGCCTCCACAAGCGAGGATTTGCCGTGGTCGATGTGCCCGGCGGTCCCGACGATAACGTGTTTGGTGGATTCCATGGCGTGCGCGCAAACCCAGCCATGCTAGCAGGAAACCGCCGGCCGTTAAATCGCATGTCAGCAAAGCATGCCGGCTTAATTGTCCAGATGTCCGTTTTCGCGACGCCGCGTTTCGGAATCGCTCATGCTGCGTGCCAAAACCGGCGCATCAATCGCCGTAAGTCATGTGCCAACCTATAGATGGCGCGCGTCACGTAGGGGCAGACACGTGCATATCTAAATAAACGAAAGGGGAGGACACCTTCATGGCCACGCTCTGGCAAGACGTCCGCTACGCCTTCAGGATGCTCGGGAAATCGCCCATGCTCACCGTGATCGTGATCCTTACGCTCACTTTGGGCATCGGCGCCAACACCGCGATCTTTGGCCTCGTGAATGGTCTACTGCTGCGGCCTCTGCCGGTGAAATCACCCGACCAGCTCATGGTGCTGGCCGCGCAGGTGCAGGGCGACACTCTGGGAATCTTCACGCTTTCCTATTCCGAACTGGTAGATCTTCGCAAGCAGTCCGATGCCTTTTCCGATGTGTTTGGCTCACAAGTCAATTTCGGCGGCCTTAGCTTCGGCGGCAAAGCAAATCAATTCGTCTATAGCTATGTGACCGGAAATTATTTTTCGAGCTTGGGCGTGCAGCCAGCGCTGGGTCGGCTGTTCTTTCCGGCCGAGGGAGAGTCAGGCGGCAAAGATCCCTACATCGTGCTTGGATATGACTTCTGGCAAAAAAAGTTTGGCGGAGATTCCGGCGTCGTTGGCAAGCAAGCGCTAATTGACGGCCAAGAGGCCACGATTATCGGAGTGACGCCGAAGGGATTTCAAGGCACACAATTCCCCCTGGACTTGGACGGTTACATCCCGCTGAACATGATGCCCGCGCAGGATGCGGCCACGTTCTGGAGCGACCGCACCGCCCGCTCGTTGACTGTGCTGGGAAGACTGAAGCCGGGCATAAGCCTGCAGCAGGCTCAAAGTTCGATGAATGTGGTCACAGCGCGGTTGGCCGAACAGTATCCCGCAACGGACAAGGGAATATCGGTTCACCTCGTTCTGGAAAGACTGGCGCGGCCGCAGCCATTCCCGAACAATATCGTTCCTTTTATCGCCGGCATATTTCTGGCCCTGGCGGGGCTGGTTCTGCTGCTGGCCTGCATGAACGTGGCAAATATTCTGCTGGTCCGCGCCACCATGCGGCAACGCGAAATGGCCATCCGCGCGGCGATGGGTGCGAATCGCTGGCGGCTGATTCGTCAGATGCTCACGGAGAGCATCCTGCTCTCGCTTTTCGGCGGTGTTGGCGGCCTGACGCTTGGTGTGTGGGCCAGCAGCGCGGTCGTTTCGATCCTCCCGGCTGGCAGAATTCCCATCCACATCGATTTCGGTTTCGATTGGCGCGTATTTGCTTACGCGATGGCCGCCGCTCTTTTCACTGGCACCGTCGTTGGTTTGTGGCCGGCATTGCGCGCGGCTCGTGCGGACGTGAACAGCGTGCTGCAAAGCAGCGGTAGAAGCGATACCGCGGGAGCTGGCAGCCACCGTCTCCGCAGCGTGGTAGTGGTGGCGCAAGTGGCGGGCTCTCTGGTGCTACTGATCGTCGCGGGCCTGTTCATGCGTAGCCTCATGCGCGCGCAGCACGCCTACCTGGGATTCGACGCTGACCACGTGCTGAATCTGACCCTCGACCCGCGCGAAGTTGGTTACGACGACGCGCGCACCAAGTCGTTCTATCACGACCTCGAAGCCAGAGTCCGCGCCTTGCCCGGCGTGCAGTCGGCCAGTCTCGCCTTTAGTCTGCCCATGGGCGGCGTACAAGATGGGAGCGTGATTTACGTCGAAGGACAACCGCCCACTCCCGGCCAGCCGCCACCGGTGGTGATTTACAACCATGTGGACGAACCCTATTTCGACACGATGCGAGTCCCATTGCTGCGCGGCCGGGTATTCAGGGAAAATGACGACGACAAAGCTCCCCTCGTCGCCATCGTGAATCAGACCATGGCGCAACAATTTTGGCCCAACCAGGACCCGCTCGGGAAGCGCTTCAGCCTGAAGAGCGCCACCGGGCCCTTCATTGAGGTCGTGGGATTGGCAGCTGATGGCAAATTTATCTTCATCGGCTTTGATAAAAAACCCTATTTCTTTGTCCCTCTCGCGCAGAATTACACAGCGTACCGCACCTTGCAGGTGCGCTCCTCGCTGCCGCCGGAAAGCATGATTGCGCAGATGCAGAACGAAGTCCGTGCGCTCGACCCCAACATGCCGGTCACCGACGTCCAGACCATGCGGCAGTCGCTCTCCGGCGGAAATGGATTTTTCATTTTCCAGGTCGGCGCTATTCTAGCCGCGTCGATGGGATTTCTTGGACTCGCACTCGCAGTGGTCGGCGTCTATGGCGTCGTCTCGTTCGCAGCGAGCCAGCGCACTCACGAGATCGGCATCCGTATGGCGCTCGGCGCAGGCCGGCGCGATATTTTGCAGCTGGTTTTGCAGCAGGGATTGATGCTGGTGATCGCAGGCGTGCTGTCTGGCGCGGTGCTGGCCTGGGCGCTCACGCGCTCGATGGCCACGATTCTGGTGGGAGTGAGCCCCACCGACGCGCTCACCTACTCGATCGCGATTCTGCTGCTCGCTGCCATTGGCTTCTGGGCCTGCTACGCGCCTGCGCGCCGCGCCATGAAACTCGACCCCATGGTCGCGCTGCGCTACGAGTAGCCACGCGCGAGTCAGCATCAGACGTTCGCCTGAGGCTGCAATAAACAACTTGAGCCGATCCGCTATTAAGAGCTATGGTCTTACGCTGTCAATAATCCAACTACTGCCAAGGATAATCTGATGCGACGACAGATCGGCCCCGCGCTTGCACTCTTGCTGCTCATTCCAGCTGTTGCTACGGCGCAATCGCAATTGCCGAATACTCCGGTACGCCCGGTAACTGAAGATTACTTTGGCACGAAAGTTGTCGATCCCTACCGTTGGCTGGAGAACACCTCTGACCCCGAAGTCGCCGCCTGGATGAAAGCGCAGAACGATTACACGCGCGCCGTGCTGGCCCGCATTCCGGGCCGCGATGAATTGCTCGCGCGTATCAAGTCGCTCGATAACGCCGGCGACACAGTTTCAGGCCTGCAAGTCTGGGGCGGCCATTATTTTTATTACAAGACGGCGCCGGGCTCCGACAATCGCAAGCTCTTCGTGCGCGACACCCTCACCTCGCCCGAGCGCCTGCTGGTGGATACCGAAAAGATGACCACCGCAGACGGCAAGCACTATTCCATTGATTATTTCCAGCCCTCGCTCGATGGCGTTTACGTTGGCTACGGAATTTCGCTGGGCGGCTCCGAAGACAGTGTGCTGCACATCTTGCAGAGCTCGACCGGCACAGTTCTGCCGGATAGCATTGATCGCGCCCAGTTTGGTTCCCCCACCTGGCTGCCCGACGGCAAATCTTTTTTTTATACGCGGGCGCAAAAACTTCCATCCGACGCGCCCCCCACCGCGAAATATCAGAAGCTGAAGGTATATCGGCACACGTTGGGCGGCGATCCAGACACCGAGCCACTCGTCTTTGGTTTCGGCGCAAATCCAGGCGTGAAAGTGGACGATAATGATTTTTCAATTGTGCAATTTTCGCCGGGCGCACCGGAATTCTTGGTGGGGCTGGTCATCCACGGCGTGAAGAACGAGTTCGATGTTTACACGATACCGTTCGACGCCAATCCCGGCGCGAAAACTGTTTGGAAGAAGATCGCGGATCAGTCCGACGAAGTCACTGGCCTGGATGTGCACGGTGGGGAACTCTATCTGCTCTCGCACAAGAACGCTTCCCGCTTCAAAGTTCTGCGCACCAGCTTGAACTCACCAGATCTGGCTCACGCCGCCGTTGCGGTGCCGGCCAGTGAAGTGGTCATCACCGGCATTTCCGCTGCCGAAGATGCGCTCTACGTCCGGGATCTCGATGGCGGAATCGGCCGTTTGCGCCGCTTGCCATATAGCGGCGGCAACATTCAGTCCGTAAACCTGCCATTCTACGGCGCGATCCAATCGCTCGTCACCAATCCCACCAGAGCCGGCGCATGGCTAGAGCTCACTTCCTGGACCAAATCGCCGCTGTGGTATTCGCTGGATGCGAAAACCGGCAAGCTCACGGACACCGCGCTCGTCCCGCCCTCGCCGGTTGATTATTCGCAGATCGAGTCCGAAGAAGTAAAAGCCAAGAGCGCCGACGGCACCATGATTCCGCTTTCAATCATCCACAAGCGCGGCATCGCTCTCGATGGTTCGCATCCCACATGGCTCACGGGCTACGGCGCATATGGCATCACTTACGATCCGTACTTCGATCCCACAATTCTGGCGTTTCTGGAACGTGGAGGCGTGCGCGCATTCGCGCACGTGCGTGGCGGCGGCGAATACGGTGAAGATTGGCACCAAGCCGGACAAAAGCTGACCAAACAGCACACCATTGACGATTTTATCGCCGGCGGAGAATACCTGATCGAGCACAAATACACTTCCGCAGTTCACCTGGCAGGCGAGGGAACCAGTGCAGGAGGAATCACCATCGGCCGCGCTATCACCGAACGCCCCGAGCTGTTCGGAGCCGCACTGATCCGCGTCGGTGATTCGAATGCGCTGCGCGCCGAAACCCAGGTCAGCGGTCCAGCAAATATTCCGGAGTTTGGCACAGTGACGGAGCCGGACGGATTCAAAGCGCTGTTTGCGATGGACGCGTACCAGCACGTTACCGCCAATACGCCCTATCCCGCCGTGCTTCTGACGACCGGCGTCAACGACCCGCGCGTCGCGCCTTGGGAAGCCGCAAAAATGGCGGCCCGCCTGCAAGCCGATACCAGCAGCGGCAAGCCCGTCCTGCTCCGCGTAGATTACGACGCCGGCCACGGAATGGGCTCCACCAAATCCCAGCACGACATCGAACTAGCCGACGAACTCGCTTTCCTGTTCTGGCAACTCGGCGTCACGGGATACGCCCCGAGCCCCGCCGCACATTAGCCAGCGGCGGGTCAGTGGTGTGAACAACGTTCGGATGTTGATCAGGCCTGCTTGGGCGGATCCGTTGGCGGCAACTCTTTCGTGGAAACAGGCTCGGCCGAGCTCATGTGTTCGTGAGTAATTCGCAGCACGCCCTTTTCATCACGCTGGAAGACTTGCGTGGCGCGCCCGTGGGGAACTTCCGATTGATAGCGCTTGCCATTCGCGCGCGTCCGAGTGATTGACAAATGGAATGGGTAGGAAGCTATGGCCAGGTCCGCTCCGAGAGCCTGCACGTCAATCGAGCCGAGCTTCGTGGCCACGAACGATGCAGGACCCAATAGCTCGCGTTCACGCCGCACCAGCATCAGGCGCGCCGGTTCCATCCGCCGCGCGTCGGCCGCAAAAACGGTCGCCGAGGAAAGATACATCTCCCCAAATTGAGATTTCAGTTTTCGGGAAAGGAAGTCCCAGAACTTTTTCACTTCAGCCCGGACATCGTCAGATGAAATGTTGCTCATAATTGCGCACAGTACGGCAGAAGCTTTGGAACCGCCGAAGTCCTTGCTCAGCCCGAGCCGCGCGACGCTCTGTCCGCCAGTGCTCCTGGTTCTGTCATTCGCCCGTTTTCTCCGTAGCGGGAGGCGCCGCAGCACTCAGATGCTCATGAACGATTCGCAGTGCGCCATCCTCGTTGCGCTGGAAAATCTGCGTTGCTCGTCCGAAGGACGTGTTGATTTGCACTTTGCCGCCGTTGGCGAGAATTTTCTGCGTGTTGAAGCTGTACGTGTACGCGGCAATAGCGACGTCCTGGCCCACAATCTGGACATCTATTGAGCCTACTTCTGCTCTGGAAGAGAGACCGGGTGCGGGGCGGTGGCGAGATCTCCGCGCTGCCATCAATTTCGCCGACTCGCTACGTTTAGCTTTGCCCGTGAAAACGATGGCGGTAGGCGAGTACATCTCTTCAAGCTTGTCCGCCAAGTTCCCCGACAAGATGGCCCAGAAGCGATGGACTTCCTTGCTAACGTCTTCCGATGAAATCTTCTTCATATTTTGGCTGGAGGATACCACACGCTTGTATTCTCTTGAACAATCTCAAGGGATAAAGCATGTTTTGGAGAGGGCGGCAGGTGCTAGGCCAGATTCACGTCACTCACAATTAACGCTGCAAGTTCAACCGGAAAATGACCCAACTAACGGAGCCTCCGGTGTGCTAGTCGCGTAGCTAGGCCACTGCCCTTTGCCGTTCAGCACCCGCAATCTCCGCCGCAATCTCTAGCGCAGCCGCGCGCGGATTCGCCGCTGCGGTAATCGGCCGGCCCACCACCAGGTAATCAGCCCCAGCGCGAACCGCATCTCCCGGAGTCGCTATGCGCGATTGATCGTTCGTAGCAGACGAAGCCGGACGCACTCCCGGCACTAAAATCTTGAAGTCAGGCCCAAACTCGCGCCGCACCGCCGGAGCTTCCAGTGCTGAACAAACGACCCCATCCATCCCAGCCGTCCTCGCCAGCCGCGCCAGCGCCACCACCCGCGATCCCAGCGAACCTTCCATACCAATTTCCCGCAGCGTCGGCTCGTCGAAGCTTGTCAGCACCGTCACCGCCAGCAGCGCCGGACGGTTTTTCTTAGTCCCCGCAGCCTCGCGCGCCGCCTTCATCATGGCTAGCCCGCCGGCGGCATGCAAAGTCATCAAGCGCACGCGTGTCAGGCGCACCGCCGCAGCCACCGCATGCGCCACAGTATTCGGAATGTCGTGGAATTTCAGGTCGAGGAAGATGTCGTACCCGAGGTCCGCAAGCTTAGTAACCGCTCGCGGACCCTCGGACGTGAAGAGTTGCGCTCCAACTTTAAACATCCCGGCCGCACCGCGCAGTTTCCGCGCCAAAGCAGTCGCTGGACCAAGCCGGTCCAGGTCGAGTGCGACGATCAGTTTCCGGGATGCGCTGTTGCTGGGCGTGTTGGCACCTTTAGGAGTTCGAGCCGGACTTTCGCAAGCCCGTGCTGGTCGAATCCTAACTTACGTGCCACTTCGTAGGAAACATCTAATTCGCGTCCTTCCACGTACGGTCCCCGGTCGTTGATCCGGACCACCTGGCTGCGGTGGTTCCGCATGTTCACAACGCGCACGATGGACCCCAGCGGAAGCGTGGGGTGGGCGGCAGTGTCCGCGTACATATCGTAGGTCTCGCCGTTAGCGGTCGGCTGACCGTCGAAATCGTCTCCGTACCAGCTGGTGGTGCATTCCCACACGGCTAGCGGCTTCTCCTGATGAGTCGCCTTGATAAGGGGGTTCTGTGCAACTGGAGTAATGCCAAGCGCGACCTCTGCAGGGGAAGGGTTGCCCGGTTTTCCCGGCGCCGCTGGATTCACGGGCACGGTAACCGCGAGCAGACCCAATCCTAAAAACACCGACTGCAGAATCACGAATATCTTGCCCTTCATGGTCACCTAACCTTGTTTGAAACCAGTCTAAATTCTACCTGTCCGGGGGTACAGTGGCAATCAGTTTATCGCTGTAGAGCGCCCCGTAACTTGCTGATTTCAAATGTATTTTCGTCCCGGCACCACATTTCCAGACCGCTTACGAGCCGTTCAGAAGCCCGCGGGTCCACAAAGTGGGCCGTACCTACTTCCACCGCTGAGGCGCCTGCCAGCACGTACTCAGCGATATCTGCCGGTTTTTCAATGCCGCCGAGTCCGATCACCGGGATCTTTACGACTCGGCACGCCTCGTAAACCAGCCTCATGGTTATAGGTTTTATGGCCGCGCCCGACAACCCTCCCGTCGTACTACCGAGACGGGACCTCCGGCTGTGTGCGTCTATACACAGTGCAGGGTAGGTGTTCGCTATTACTACAGCATCTGCTCCTTCTGATTCGGAGACCTTCGCGCTAACTCCAATCATATTAACATTCGGTGAGAGCTTCACCCACAGAGGCCGCTTCGCCGCAGCCCGTGCGGCCCCCACTACGGCAGCTGTCAGGGAGGGGTCAGTACTATATTCGATCCCCCCGCGCTCCACATTGGGGCAGGAGATGTTTAATTCGTAAGCGGCCAGCCCCTCGGTATCTTCCAGAACCCGTATCACTTCCACGTAGTCCGCGATCGTATGCCCGAAGACGTTGGCAATCACCGCAGTGTTGTAACGGCGCAACAGTGGCAGCTTCTCAGCGACAAACGCACGCACCCCGATATTCTGCAGCCCGATGGCGTTCACCATCCCGCTGGCCGTCTCGCAGATCCGGGGTGCTGCCGCACCCTCCATCGGCTGCGCCGAAAGCCCCTTCACCACGAATCCGCCCAGGCGGTTCAAGTCCACCAGATGCGTGAACTCCATTCCATAAGCAAAAGTGCCGCTGGCGGCGATGATCGGGTTTTTTAGGGTAAGGGTACCAATATTGACCCGAAGGTCAACTGAAGCGGGCCGTTGAGGAATGCGTGCCGGCGCCGGCGAACTCATAACGGGCTCAGTCTATCACGTCGGTCAATCTTTCCGCGCGCCTGCTAGGTCAGCTTCCGATTACGCAACTTATCGGGGCTTATCGGTGGCCAGCCGCGCTATTTCGTGTTCGATTTTTCGTCAGTGGCGATCAAACGGAGTGTAGAGTGCCCGAGCAACTCACAGACCTCCGCTAGGGCCGATTGGGCCTTGGTAAACGACTCGGCTGCTGCCAACTCACTCATGTCTATGGTCCGTCCCGTGGTTGCATAGCTCATCGCCTTTGCATAAATGACCCGAGCGTGGCTGGCTGCATCTAGTGCGAGTTCGTTGAGCGCAATCAATAACTCAGTTGAGGAATAAGCCGAAGAGGGATTCTTTGAGAGCGCGGCGACCGCCTTATGAGCGGTCGCGGCGTACCTCACGCCCTTGTCGAACTCCGCTTGCGAAATGTAAGACTGAGCTAATTGATTCGCTTGCTCGAAATCGGTAACCTTCGCGTCAGCTTTGTGCGCCAGCTCCACGATTTCCTGCTTTGACGGTGCGTCGCTGCCTTGAGCGTGGCATGTGTGTCCACCCAGCAGAACCAGCGATAAAATGAATGCGCATTTACGCATCGTTTCCTCCCTATCCTTCGGTTAACTTGCCAATATATCGCCTAGCTTACGTATGTTCTACCATGATCGGGAGTGAGAATGAGAACAAGTGCCCGACTGTTGGGGCTAAGTTCTGAGTAACGCCGTCGTCGGAAACTGACCCACTACCACGCGCCGCCGTCGGCTGGTCGTCCTCTGCGGAAAAGCGCGGTTGGCCGTATGCTCGGAAGCTGCTTCAGCCTCTGAGGAGCAAGGCTCAAAACATTCGGTCTGCGACTAGCTAAGAGCCCGAATCCGTCCCATCCAAATTCCGACGGGATTCCAGCGCTGCGAACTTTGCGCTGTCTGTGCTAGGATGATGCGCCAGATGCGCGTCGTAGAAAAAAGACAGCTCCTCTCCGCGGAAGAAATCAGCCGCACCCTCAACCGTTTAGCCCATGAAATCGTCGAAAAAAGCGGCGGCACAAAGGACCTCGCTCTGATCGGAGTCCGTCGCCGCGGCGTTCCACTCTCCGAACGCCTCGCGAAAACCGTCAAAGATTTCTCCGGCGTGGAAATCCCGGTTGGCACCATCGACATCACGCTCTACCGCGACGATCTCTCCACCGTCGGCCCGCAACCGGTGGTCCACTCGAACGAAATCAGTTTCAGCGTGGATGATCGCGACCTCGTTATCGTGGACGACGTGCTTTATACCGGCCGCACCATTCGCGCCGCCATGAACGGCCTTTTCGACCTGGGCCGTCCCAAGCGCATCCGCCTGTGTGTGCTGATCGACCGCGGCCACCGCGAAATGCCCATCGAGGCCACGTTCATTGGCAATTCGGTGCAGACCAGCGACAGCGAAATCGTGGAAGTACACTTGAAGGAAATTGATGGCGATGAACGCGTCGTGCTCGTCGATCGCGTTCCCTGAAACCTGGCAATCCTCGCGGAGGCCTGGAAACAACCGTATCTAAAGGGAAAAAGTGCTGCAGCGCCTGGAACACCTGCTCGGAATCGAAGACCTCACCCGCGAACAAATTTCTTTTATTCTCGATCAAGCCAAGCCTTTCCAGGAATTTCAGCGTCATCCCCTGAAAAAGTTAGCCACGCTGCGCGGCAAGACCGTGGCGATTGCCTTTTTCGAAAATTCCACGCGCACGCGCATTAGCTTTGCCACCGCCGCCGCCCGGCTCGGCGCGGACACCATGAACCTCCAAGCCGAATCGTCCAGCCTGAAAAAGGGCGAATCGCTTCTCGACACCGTGCGCACGCTCGAAGCCATGCGCCCAGACGGCCTCGTCATCCGCCACAGTTCCTCCGGCGCGCCGGAATTTGTCGCCAAACGGCTGGGCGTCCCCGTCATCAATGCAGGAGACGGCACGCACGAACATCCCACACAGGCCCTCCTCGATGCGCTCACCATTCGCGATCGCAAAGGCCAGCTCGAAGGCTGGAACCTCACCATCCTTGGTGACGTGCTGCACAGCCGCGTCGCCCGCTCCAATATTCACTTGCTCAGCAAATTTGGCGTGCGCACCACGCTGTGCGGACCTGCGATGTGGATTCCCCGCGAGCTGGAAACTCTCGCGCCCAATGTGCGCCGCGTCACGCGCATCGAAGAAGCGCTCGACGGCGCGGACGCAATCATCGCGCTGCGCGTGCAAACCGAACGCCTGCACGAACCGGCGCTCGCCGCCGAGGAATACATCCTGCGCTATCAGCTCACGCCGCAGCGCCTGCGGCTCGCGCGCCCCGGCGCGCTCGTCCTGCATCCCGGACCCATGATTCGCGGCCTGGAAATTGACGATGCCGTCGCCGACGGCCCGCAATCCTGCGTCCTCGAACAGGTCACCAACGGCCTCGCCATTCGCATGGCACTGCTCTACCATCTCGTCGGTGGCGCCGCCGTGGAACCACCGCCTCCGGCCAAAGTTTCGGACAAAGCCCAATGATGACGTACACATCGAGACGGGAAGCTTTGTGGGTCGTGGCTTTAGCCACGACATAATCGGTCCGAATTGAGTCCGGCTTTAGCCGCTGAAGTTCCGTTTTTGAAGTTGTTGCTTGAGGTTCATCAAGTACAAGAAGGAATGACCGAATGCTGCTAATCAAAAATGGCCGCGTGCTCGATCCCGCGACGAAAACCGATGCTACAAACGATGTGCTGCTCGATGGCGCCCGCGTCGCCAAAATTGGCGCGAATTTATCTGCGCCGGACGCCCAGATATTCGACGCCACCGACATGATCGTCGCCCCCGGCTTCATTGATCTGCACTGCCATCTGCGCGAGCCGGGCCAGGAAATGTCTGAAACCATCGAAACCGGCACGCGCTCAGCCGCCCGCGGCGGATTCACAGCCGTCTGCTGCATGCCGAACACCCAGCCGGTAAATGACAACGCCTCCCTCACCCGTTCCATCGTTGATCGCGCCGCCGCTACTGGCGCCGTGCGCGTCTGGCCCATCGGCGCAGCCTCGGTCGGCAGCAAAGGCGAAGCCCTCGCCGAAATCGCCGCGATGAAAGATGCCGGAATCGTCGCAGTCAGCGACGACGGCAAGCCCGTCGCCACCGCGCGCCTGATGCGCCAGGTGATGGACTACTGCAATTCACTCGATCTGCCGGTGATTGATCACTGCGAAGATCCCTCACTCTTCGCCGGCGGCGTGATGCGCGAAGGCCCGCGCTCCATCCGCCTCGGCCTGAAAGGCATCCCCGCGGAATCGGAATCCATCTGCGCTGGACGCGACGTCGAGCTCGCCATTCTCACACGCTCCCGACTGCACATCGCCCACATGTCCACCACCGGCGCGTTGGAATACGTGCGCCACGCCAAAAAACTGGGCATGCGCGTCACCTGCGAAGTCACGCCGCATCATTTCACGCTATGCGATGAAGAAGTGCGTTACGACACGAACTACAAAATGAATCCGCCGCTCGCCTCGCGCGCCGACCGCACCGCGCTGATTGCGGGCCTCACCGACGGCACTGTGGACGCCATCGCCACCGACCACGCCCCCCATCATCCCGCCAGCAAAGACGTGGAATTCGATCGCGCGCCCTTCGGCATCATCGGCTTCGAAACCGCGCTCGCCCTCACGCTCGGCGAGCTCGTGCACACGGGAAAAATTTCGCTTTCACGCCTCGTGGAGCTTTTCACCACCGGCCCCGCGCGCGTCCTGGGCATCGAACGAAAAATCGCCGTCGGCGGCGCCGCCGATGTCACGATTTTTTCGCCCGATCTTTCCTGGACCTATCGCGCATCCGAATCCCCCAGCAAATCCCGCAACACCCCCTTCGATGGCCGCACCTTCCGCGGCGCCCCAGTAGCCACAATCGTAGCCGGCCAAATCGTCTATCGCCGCGAACTCGGCGCCACCGCCTAGCAATCCCCGCGGAAATAATTGAGTGAGTGTCATCCCGAACGGAGTCCCGCGCTTTTTTGTTTCCCTCCGCAGTTTGGCGGGCGCGGGACGTAGAAAGGGATCTGCTTTTCACGATAATGCTGAAGAAAAAGCAGATTCCTCGGGCCACCTGCGCCCTCGGAATGACAGCTTTATTGTTTTCGGAAAGTTCGTGGACTGTGTAGGACTGACAGAGCGCCGCGTCGTTATCTCTGGAATTGAACTGTGAGGACCATGTGTGTCGCCGTAGGTTTCCCGTCGGTGAGCGCCGGTTCGAATATCCATAGCGCCACAGCGCGTTCGGCTTCGTGCTGCAGCGCGCGCGGACCAGAGAGCGCTTTCGTCGCCCGCAAGTTCCCCTTCTCATCAATCAATGCGTCCACTTTCACCACGCCGTCAGTGTCCAGCCCCTTCGCCCACGAGGGAATGGCCGGCGGAGGTTGCGCCACAATTCTTGGCGGAATCGTTTCCCCGCCGTTCGGCCCTTTCGTGTGGCGATGTTTCGGCTGCCCCGACGCATCCAGTTCAGCCTCAGGCGCGCTCTCACGTACTTGCAAATCGGGGGCAACCGACGGTGTCGATGACGCCGCTCTCGAAATTACGCCCGAAGGTGCGGAATAAGCGGTAGCGCTATTCGTATTGGCGGCACTCGCCGCAGACGCGCCAGTCTGCTGCTGAATCTTCTGCGCGGCCTGAGCTGGCGTCGCTCCCGAATTGTTCCCGTGCGCCGGCGCTTCGATCTCGCCATTGGAGTTTCCCGCCATTGCAGTCGTCGGCGATGCCTTCGCGTCCCGTTTTGCTTGAGCCAGAGCCGCCGCCACCGCTTGCTGGTTGCCGCGAACCTTAACGCGGTGCGAATGCCACGCCATTCCCAGCAACACCACAAGCAAGAACGATGCCGCGATTCCCACTTGAATCGCGCCCTTCCCGTACGTAAATCTGTGCAGCCGGTGAGCCAACGGCCGCAGCATCGCAATTAGCTTCGCTTTGCCGCCGCCCTCGCTGTCAGCGTCACTTTCGTCTGCGGCGTGCGCGCTCGCCTCGCCCTGCTCCGGCGCATCCTCGGACATCGCATCGAATTCGGAATCTTTCGCTTCCGCGGGCGCGGCTTCGCGCTTCGGTTTTCGTTTGGGATCTTTGGCTATCAGCGCGGCCAGCAGCTCCGCGTCTTTCGTATCGTTTTGCGCCGCTTCATCCTCAGACTCCGGCGCCTCCTCCAGCATTTCATTCAGCCGCGCGGAGCGCTCCACCGCAGCCGCTTCCGCAGCAGCGGCAGTTGCCGGCGAAACACCAGAAGTCTCCTCGCTTGCCGGCGCGCTGCTCTGCACAACCGGCGCGGCGTCCGGAGTAGGGTCGGAAACCCCCAGCACTTTTTCTTGCGCGTCTGTGGGTTTCGCCGTAGGAGCGGGAACCATAGGAGCCACAACTTGGGGAGCCGCAACCACAGGCGCTTGCATCACCGGGGCATCCCAAAAATTTGGATCGCGCGTCGTAAATTCCAGGTCCACGTAGCCCGACTCGGCCACTTGCCGCCACTCCAGCACCTTGCATAGAATTTCTCTTCCGGTGCGATCGTTGCGCAGAAAAACGCACTGCCCCTGCGCCACCTTCGAACTCAGATTCACCACCGCGCCGTTGCCGAAGACGATCGTCGTCTTGGTCGCCTCCGTGAATATCTGGCGCTGCTCCGATCCCTCGACGTGCTTCGCCCCTTGAACCGTCACCGGGACTTCCAGCACGTTCGCGTTATCGTGTCCGGCGGAATCAGCCATTACTCTTCACACCATTAAATGGAATTTGTTGCATTGCCGCTGTGCCCCCCGGCATTGAATCGCGACTGTTGTCCGCACGAATACCCGGGCGCCGATCGTGTTTCCGGCGGCCGTTCTGCGGACAGGCTATGCCATTATCGTGCCCTCCGAGCCCGTCCGCCGCAATAGCCGGGTAGTACCAATTGCCCTATTACTACCGTCGCGTCCGCAACTTACAGGTTTTTCGTTCCATTAGCGCACGCAATCCATGTATTCATTCGACACCAAACGCCTGCACTCACTGAACGGACTGCACAAACCTTGCGGTCGCGCGACTTCCGTATTCCCTTAGCTGCCCCGCCGGCATCCCAATCGGCCGTGAAATCCTGTACCGCGCCATGCCTGCGCTCCAGCAAACCGCCTGTGATACATTCTTCGCCATAAGAAAATCATTCTGAGGGTCTGCAGAGATGGAAACTCGCAAGACGCTTTCGATCCGTATATTTCATTTCATCATCCTCGCAGTTCTGTTGGCCGGTGCAGCCTCTGCCATCGCCCAGAAATCGGCCGCGACCTCGCCATCCAGGGCATCCGCTACCGAAACTCGCACCGCGCACGCGCTCGATCTTGCGCGCGCCGATCCGCTCAACCTCTACGCGTTTTTAGTCCGCATGCCCAAGGGCGCGGACCTGCACAACCATCTCTCCGGTGCGGTGTACGCCGAGTCCTGGATTCGCGCCGCCGCCGATGACAATCTCTGCGTGGATCTCGTGACTCACTCTTTTTTCCAGTCGCGCGCTATGACGGATAACCTCCCGCCGCAGCCTGTCTGCGGCGACGGCAATCTCCCCGCCGCTCACGCCTATTCCGATCAGCATCTCTACGACGCGCTCATTGACGCTTTCTCCATGCGCAGTTTCGTTCCCACTACCGGCGTCAGCGGCCACGATCATTTCTTCGATGCCTTCGCGAAATTCCACGGCGTATCGCACACCCATACCGGAGAATTCCTCGACGAAGTGGCCACGCGCGCCGCCGCGCAGAACGAGCAATATCTCGAACTGATGGAAACTCCTCCTTTCGAGCACACTGCAGCCATCGCCAAAGAACTAGGCTGGCACGCCAATCGCAGCTTCGCCGATTTCCGCGACCAGCTTTTTGCCAAAGGCTTGCGTGACGACGTCGCCGTGGCGCGCGCGCATTTCGATGAAGCCGAATCCGTCCGCCGCCAGGCCGAGCGCTGCGACCAGCCCAATCCAGCCGCCGCCTGCGCCGTGCAGCTGCGTTATATCTACCAGGTTCTGCGCGGATTTCCTCCCGAGCAGGTCTTCGCGCAAACTCTGCTCGGTTTCGAAGTCGCCTCCGCCGACCCGCGCGTCGTCGGCATCAATCTCGTGATGCCGGAAGATGGCTACGTCTCCATGTCGGACTACGCGCTGCAAATGCGCATGGTGGGCTATCTCCACGGCGTGTACCCCAAAGTTCACATCGCTCTGCACGCCGGTGAACTCGCTCCCGGCCTCGTCACCTACGGTGGCCTTTCCTTTCACGTGCGCCAGGCTGTCTTAATTGCTCACGCCGAACGCATCGGCCATGGCGTTTCCATCATGTATGAGGATCGGCCCTACGATTTGCTGAAGGAAATGGCGGCAAAACACATCATGGTCGAAATTAATCTCAGCAGCAACGATCTGATCCTCGGCATCAGCGGTAAGAATCACCCGTTCCCGATCTATCGAAAATTCGGCGTGCCGGTTGCGCTCTCTACAGACGACGAAGGCGTCTCGCGCATCGACCTAACCCACGAATTTGTCCGTGCGGTGGAAACCTACTCGCTCAGCTACGCGGATCTAAAGCAAATGGTCCGCACCGGCCTCGAGCACGATTTCCTGCCCGGCCCCAGCCTGTGGCGAGAGCAAGATGTCTTCACTCGCCCGGTAGCCGCGTGCTCCAGCGAATTCCTAGGCGCCGAAAGGCCCTCACCCAATTGCGCCGCCTTCCTCAAATCCAGCGAAAAAGCCCAGCAGCAATGGGAACTAGAACGCCGCTTCCGCGCCTTCGAATCCACCAATTGACGCTCGCAGGTAGCATAGGCAATCTTGCCTGTGCTCTTGGGTTTTCCAAGCACCGGCGCACTGCCGGCTCCGTGCACCACATTTTGCACTGGAATTTGTAGCGGCCGCCTTCAGGCGGGCGTTCTTGCCTCGGACTTTCTCCGCGCACTCTGCCCTAAATCGTCGCCTTCGTGTTAGCGCACACCATCACGCCATGAGCGGAGTTCCATCTGTACAAAAGTTCGCTACATTGACTACGCAGGTCCGGACGCCCCTGCCACAACCGTCCGGCTCTCACCCGCAGCAGGAACATACGGAAATGTCTTAGAAGGTTTCGAGGTAACCGATTCCTTGCCAATCCCCAGATGCACCGGCGCGTTCGCCGCAATCGAGAACATCACATCCGGCGCATTGTCCGTCAGCGAGCGCCCGTTCCACTCCAGGAATCCAAACGAGGCCGCTGTGCCTACCGAATACGGCAGAATGTTGGGGCAAAATCGCCGCGCGACTTTCTCCCCATACGCGCGCGCATCTTCGACCGTTCCATTTGCTGCCACCACACCTGCGATTGCTTGCGCCACGGTTTTTCCGTGCGTCGTCAGGTCTTCGCTGGGCGTCCCGGCATTCAGGCGATTGCCGAGATCTTCATTGAACTGCGTAAACAGCGGATGAATCATCGGCAGCCCTACGCGGTTGATCGAGCGCCAACCGCCTGCGTCAGTCGCCAGCGTTGACACCGCCCACACGCCGATCCGATGCCTGCCTCCCGCATCGGCGAGCACCTCCTCATCCGGGACTTCCAGCACCATCGAATGCACGGTGTGTCCCGCGAACAGATTCTTTGCGCGGCTGGGATCCCATCCGGATAGATTTATCGTCGTGCCGTCCTGAAATGCGTGCCCCACCGCGTGCAGCACATCCGGCTCGATCCAAAAAGGATCGCCAGCCTTGCCTGCCCACACGCGCACTCCCGTCGCCGTCTTGACGATTTCTCCGGTTACGCCCTGCGCCACCACCGTGCCCTCCGCATGCGGATTGGTAGCGTCCGCGCCGGTAATGCGCCGCACAGTGTATTTCTGCTTCCCATCCTTATCACGTTCGCTGAAATTAAACCGGTAGGTAAGTTCTTCGATCGCGTCGCCGTTCAAATCAATTTTGAATTCGTACATTCCCTCCGGATGGTAGCCCGGCGCAGGGATGGGTCCGAAAATGGAGTGGCACACATTGATTGCGAATACCGTCCCTGTCTCTCCGCGGAATACGTACAGGTCCGTGATGTCGAGGCGTATATCTTGACGTGCGATGGGCGAATCCAGGTGATGAGACATGGCGCTCCTCCTTTTCCCGCCAAGTCCTTGTGAGATTGGCCATCTAAACCGCGACTGAGATCAGCGCCAACCTCCTCGGCGGAATTGGCGGAATAATAGCACCTTCCCCTTCGACGTCGCCTGCGTTCTCCGTCGGAATCGTCCCGCCGACTGTGGATCGCGCGCCACTTCGTCCGGCAAGAACTTTAATGCCACAATCATCAACCCCAGACAATTCCTACGGCGTCGAATTGCTCGGCGAACGGAACACAAACGCGACGACCAGATCCACATCCATTTTCTTTTCATTCATCGTCGCTGGATTCACCGTCCAGGTCTTCACCGAAGCGATTGCCTGTTCCGTTAAAGACGGCACCGAGCGAATCGGCGTCACCTTTTTCACTTCGCTGTACTTGTTTATCAGCAGGTCGAGCACTACGGCCCCCGTCGCCACACTGTTTGGAGGATAAACAGCGTAAAACGCCTGAGCCATCTGCGGCGGCATGTATCCCGCAGGAAGCGGCGGCGTAACCAGCGCCCCAGGCGGCAGTTGCAGACCCTGGGTTTGGAGCGTTCCAGGGTTGAAGACTACTTGAACATTGATCGTGGACGCGACTTGGTTCCCATCCATCTTGCCGGGCGAGAAGCTCCACGTATTCACGGCGTTCGTCGCTGCCGCCGTCAAGCCCGGGATGCCGCGCACCGCCTGCACGCTTTGCACGTGACCTCCCGGGTCCACATTCACCGCGAGTGACACCAACCCGGACGCGATGTTGTCAAAAGGATAGGGAATGTCGCTCGCCGCGGTGAGGACCGGCGCCACAAAATGCGAGCCGGCCGAAACTTTGCTTCTTGTTGTCGCGAACCCGATGCAGCCAACCAACAGCGCGACCAGCGCCAATTTTGCGATTCGCCTCATACGCCCCTCTTTCGCCGCAATCATGAATGGATTTCGTCTCCGCCGAGCATTTCTGCAGTTCTGTGGTGTTAGATTGTCTGGTCAATCAGAGACGAGAAGTCCGGTATCTGGCGCCTATCCTAGGTTGAGCCGGAAGGGATGTCAACGAATCCAGAATGTTGGTAGCGGGTCAGTTTCCGGTTACGCGACTAACCAGGCACTGAGATCCGGCGTGTTGTAGAATCACGACGCGATGGCGCTTCCCTCTAACTCAGGAACTAACGAGATTGTTCCAGTGCACGATGTCGTGCCCATTGAACGGATGTCCGGCGAGGACGATGAGGACACGGTCTTTCTTCGGGCGATGTTTGAGGAGGCAACCAACTACATCCGCTCTTTTTCTTGGTGCGATTCAATCACCGGGTCGTATTTTGCGGGTGGAGTTGGAAGAATCTTCGCCATTTTTCTATTTCAAATAACCTCTCCGAATCCTGACGTGGACTCATGGGAATGGATTTTCGTGGGAGATGTCCCATCAGCCTATCTACCGCTCAAGGACGCTCCCTCTAAACTGCGAGCATTCGAGACGTACGTTGACGGCATCAAAAGGTGGGTCGCGGTCGCGCGCGAAGGACGAGAACCGGTCCCTGACGATCGCTGTCCGCCCATCGGTGTCCCAGCAACTCGTGAATGGGCCGAGGCGCTCGATGGCAGACTGCTGATGCTGAACGAGTCGATCAAGCCGTACTTCCAGTAGCGCATCGTACAAAAGTCTGACGCTCAAGTTCACCCTACGCGCAGCCGCTGCGCGCCAGGGCCTGATGACCTCTCTAATCGGAACCTGAGCCGCAATGTCCGGTTACGCGACTTACCAGGAGTTAGGCCAACTCATTGCGTTGAATTTGTGCGACATTTAGAGTTGTTCCAGGACAGTGCCACATGCACACAGAACCAAGGCAGGAATCTTAGTGCAATCGCCCCAAAAGCAAATACAGCGGCGAGTGTCGGCCGGACCGGTCGCCTTTGGAATCGTTGTTGAAGTTCTGTTTGCTGCAGTACTGTGCCTTCCCCACACATCGAATCCGCCAATTCTCGCGTTCTGCGTTGCGGAGGCTCCTTATCTGCTAGTCCTGGTCATGCTGCTGATCTCTGTGGCCGATACCAAACGGATGCAGTTCTGGGCCAGGGTCGCATTTGGGCTCGGAGTCCTCTACACAGTGCTTTCCGCCCCTGTTATTGTTGCTTACAGCATCGGTTTGGGCTTTAGCAACTATCCAGGCAAGTGGGTGCAGGTAGTCAGCCTTATTGGGTTGATCCCTGTGAACCTTTACGTGGCTTTCGCGGCCATCGCGGTGCGCCCGGGGGGATCCCTCGCGCAGCGCATCGTGTATCCGATTCTGAAGACAGCCGGCGCGTTCGTTCTGATTGTCCTGGGAGTCTGGGCACACGGTAAGTACGACGAGAGCCGGAGGATACAGCGGCTCAACTCAATGCTCAACGAAACTCAACTCATCCAAGTGATGAACCATGTGCTTGCGTGTCTGCAAAGATACAAATTGGAAAAATCCAGCTACCCGGATAACCTCGCGGCGACTGCCAGCGTGCCGGGATGCAGTTCGCTTGATGCGAATCCGGGGAAAGTAGTGGGCTACACCCTAAGCTACGGACCAATCGGTCCGGCCCGTGGGAAGGCGGAATCATTCCAGTTGGAGGCGCGCTCAGAGGGAGGGTGGTTCCAACATGCTGACCCGTATATTGCCGATTCCTCGGGAATCATTTACGGGCACACCCAGTTCGCAGTGCGAGCCATGGGCGGCTCGGAGGGGGCGATGGTGCTTCCCGAGGTTCGGCGCTGCGTGGAGAGACCTGCATCCGCGGAGCAGAATCTTGACGCCGATCGGATCGTTCGGGATCTTCAAAACAGGTGTCCTTATCGACCCGGTCAATGGGAAAACCAGGGTGGAGTCGTTGTGTTCCGAATGGCAGGTAATACCGGGTACGTCTTGGAAATTCACCTGGTTCTGACGGGCGGGCAACCGGCGCTGAAAATATCCGGGTCAGGACGATGCACAAACTATGCGATGAACTGTGTCCGAAGCTATCTGATGGACGAGACGGGCGCGGTGCATGGAACTCCAGAGCCCCGGCCGGCAACGATGGACGATCCCGTAGTGCCCGCGTGCGAATCGTCCGCTGCCCCCTGCGATTGGCCCTTGGTCAACTAGCACCGACACGCAACCAGCTGCCGCAAACAGCAGTCTCGGTCCGTGCACAAGGCGCTCCGTGGGATTCAGAGATGCATAACTGAGCGACTGATGGGAGCAAGCGACTAAAGTCCTGATTAACGCCCAAACCGGACATGTGGATTTCAAGTTTCCGGTTACGCGACTAACCAGGAGTTGGCGGGTCTCGGTGGGGATATCGACCGGACTCGATTTGCTTTACGACAGCTCCGAAGCTTTCTCGCGACACAATACATCCATGCATCGTCGCGACTTGCTCTTTCGAATTACGCATGGGCTCAGCCAGCACTCTGAATCGTTCAGGGCTCAAGTTGCGAATTCCCACAAGCGCATAGGCTTTGGCCATTGCGTTGCCCGATGAATAAAGGCGCTCGAAATCTGCAAGCGCCGTAGGCCGAGACAGGACCACCTTGTAATCTTTTTCGCCAGTCGAAGTGGTTCCCGCGTAACCCACAGGGCCGAATGCAAATATTTCGACCTTGGCCAGACGCTCAAAGGTTTCATCAACGGGTTGAGCCGACTGAGCTACGGTGCCGAGAAGCATCGCCGCAACGACGAGAAGCTTCATCACGTTCGCAATAATACCAATTCTGAAGCCCAAATTATCGAATCTCTTAAATTGTGCTCAAGCATATGTCAACTCCTGATAAACACCCAAACCGCACAAGTGGAGTACCAGCCCGGAACATGTCTGGTAACGCATGCCGGTTCAAACGGTCGCTGCAACACCATCTGGTATAAAGCTGTTTTTAAAGGTGGTGTTTATGAAGCCAGGGAAACGGTTTGGGCTTTCCACGGAGCAGAAGATCGATGTGTGGCGTCGTTGGAAGGCGGGTCAGACGTTGCATGAGATCGGTCGTGCTTTTGGCAAAGAACATTCCTCTATTCGTTGTTTGGTGTCGCGTCACGGTGGGATTGCTCCGGCGGTACGACGGCGTGCGCTCCTCGCGCTCACGCTGCGTGAGCGCGAGGAAATTTCTCGCGGGCTGGCTTCCGGTTCGTCGATGCGTGAGATTGCCAAATGTTTGGAGCGAGCGGTATCAACCGTGAGCCGGGAGGTCGCACGTCATGGTGGCCGTCCTGCGTATCGAGCCAGTCCAGCGGACGGCGAAGCCTGGCAGTCGGCCTTGCGGCCCAAGCGCTGCCTTCTTTCCATCAACCTGAAGTTGCGGAACATCGTTACGCGTAAACTGATTCTGGACTGGTCGCCGAAGCAGATTTCCGGCTGGCTGAAAACCCAGTATCCCGATGATGAGAGCATGCGTGTGTCCCACGAAACCATTTACCGAAGCCTGTTCATTCAAGCCCGTGGAGCGCTGAAAAAGGAGCTGCTGGACCACTTGCGATCCAAGCGCCGCATACGGCGGTCGCAGCACTGTCGTATCTTTAAAGACCGACGCGGTCAAATCCCGGAGGCCATCTCGATCCGCGAAAGGCCCGCGGAAGTGGAGGACCGGGCCATTCCGGGTCACTGGGAGGGCGATCTGCTGCGCGGCTCAGGGAACAGTCACATCGCCACCTTGGTGGAACGCCATTCGCGCTTTGTCCTGCTGATCAAGGTACGCAGCCGAGATACGGCGGAGGTGGTGGGGGCCTTGAGTAAACACGTTCGTAAACTTCCCGCTACCCTGCGACGCTCGCTGACCTGGGACCGGGGACTGGAGCTGGCCAAACACAAGGACTTTACGGTGGCTACGGATGTGAAAGTCTATTTCTGTGATCCGCAGAGTCCCTGGCAACGCGGCTCGAACGAAAACACAAACGGGCTCTTACGACAATACTTCCCGAAGAACACAGACCTAACCGACTATTCCCAGTCGGATCTGAACAAAGTAGCGCAGCGCTTAAATCAACGCCCACGAGAAACTTTAGGTTTTCAGACTCCTGCGAGTAAACTTCAAGAAAGTGTTGCGTCGACCCATTGAGACCACCCAACTAATCGGGCACTATCCTGAAATCGTGATAGATTCGGCTTCGTAGCTTTGAGTTTTGGAGTAGACGTGCCCTTTTCATTTCGTAGGCTTCCACGCTTCAGTATTGTTGGGCTTGTGGTCATCTCAGCCATTTTCTTGGCGTTAATCTATTTCGCCGCGATTGCAGACCGAAAATGAATGAAGCTGCGCATATGGGTAAAACGATTCAAGAGCGCGGGCGGACTGTCTAACACGCTTTGACCCGGCACGAGATTTTCTGTTCTGTCCTGAGGAGCGTATGGCCGCTGGCATTTGGATGGGTAGATTGGCAACAGAGCGGTTCAGGCCTGTTCCGTCTAACGGTGTTGAGCGCTGTCGGAAGCTACTGTGATGGAGGAAAAGTTGTTAGAGGTAACGTCCACCCCTCGGGAGTGCCCATCTTGCGGGGCGAGACTGGAGCGAACAGCGGCGGTCCTGGTTGTCCAGTGCCCATCCTGCGGCGACGAACTCGTAATCAGCGCTGTTCAGCGCCTGTTGGTCGTCCTACTCGCCGCGGTTCTGTCGTGGGCAGGACCCGCGCTCATAACAAGGAATCTAAATGTTTCTCCGGTGATGTTCATATTTTTCGTTTTTCCGGGACTCCCGGTGGCAGCCCAGTTGGTCACAGCTATTTTCCCACCTAGATATGAACGACGGAGACCAGGAGTAATAACGATATTTCGCAGGTAATCCGCGGTTGGCCATCCTAACCCGAGTCGTATATCCAACAGGCACAGAATCTAACCTGCTACGATGATTCCTGGCGGCTCATGGTCCCAATGCCTGATTAACGCGCTTATCGGAAACTGACCCACTATCGGAAAGTTCGCAGGGAACGGTTGCGGAATACCGGCAATTCGAACATCGTTTCGACGGAAACTGCGTCGCGCGACAGGTTTAGTGCGCGGTAGGTTCTGCGGCGGGGTGCATGCCGTGCTGCGGCACTTCGTGCACTCCGCGCAGCGGCTGTTCCTGATGAAACCTGAAAAGTTGATTCAGCGGTCCGGCGCCTTTGCCGATCGCGTAGGATTTCTCGATTGCCTTGGTCACGTAAGCTTTCGCCAGAATCACGGCTTCGCGCAACTGCAACCCGCTCGCCAGTTGCGCCAGAATTGCCGACGAAAATGTGCAACCTGAGCCGTGCGTGTTCGGGCTTTTCACGTGATCGCCGCCGAACGTTTCCACTTCCGTGCCGATGCACAGCACGTCAATCGGTTTTTCCAGATGCCCGCCGGTTACCACCACGGCCCGCGCGCCCATTTCCACCAGCTTCAGCCCCGCAACCTTCATCCCCGCGAGGTCTTTCACTTCCAGGCCGGTCAAAAATTCCGCCTCGGGCACGTTGGGTGTGATTACGCTCACGCGCTTCAGTAATTCGTCGCGCACGAATTTCAGCCCGGAAGTATCCAGCAATTCCGCGTTGCCCGCCGTCGGACGAAACACTGGATCCAGCACCACGTGCGCGAATTTGTGCTTGTCCAGAAATTCGGTCACCACCGAAGCATTCGCGCGGTTCGCCAGCATTCCAATTTTCACGCCCGCGATCTCGATATCTTCCACCAGCGTATCCAGCTGCGCGCGCAGCGTGGCCGAAGGCGTCGCATGCACTGACACAACTCCCTGCGTGGATTGCACCGTAAGCGCCGTCACCGCAGCCACACCATAACAATTGTGCGCCGCAAAAGTTTTCAGGTCGGCCGCTGTGCCCGCGCCGCAAGAAGGATCAAACCCCGCAATCGTCAGCAGGATCGGTGGTGCGTGGCCCGTTTGTCCGTTGTGAGTGGTCAATTGCGAATGTCCTCCGCGCGGTGCCTGCAGACAACTATGCCGGCGCCGCCATTTTTCGCATTGGCGCACCGGCTACCAAAAATGTACGCGCGTTCTTGTGCGTCGCGCAAGAACAATATTTGAAAATCACCGGGGAGTGTGCGGCGTGCGAGAAGCTCAGTGAAAAATATGCGAGAAAAAAATAAGTGAACTCTTATCCGCGAGCAATTCTCACGGGAAAAGTCCGCGCACCAGCGTGGCGTCTGCAACTCGGCCCACCGCCAGCACGTAAGCTCCGGTGCGCAGGTGCGCGCGATGCTTCCGCGCCATCTCGTGCACTTCGTGAAACGCGCGCCGCATCACTAGATCCAGCTTCGCGTTCACTTCCGCTTCCGACCAGAAGAAGCTCTGGAGGTCCTGCACCCATTCGAAGTAGCTCACCGTCACACCGCCGGCATTCGCCAGCACATCCGGAATCACCAGCGTGCCCTTGCGCGCCAGAACTTCATCCGCATGGGGAGTGGTCGGCCCGTTCGCCGCTTCCGCCACGATTTTCGCCTTGATCTGATCGGCATTATTCAGCGTGATGGAATTCTCCAAAGCCGCCGGCACCAGAATGTCGCACTTCATCGTCAACAAATCATCATTCGATATCCGCGAAGTCCCCGGCATCCCAACCACCGTTCCAGAACGTTCCTTGTAACGCATCGCTTTCAGCGGATCGATCCCCCGCGAATTAAAAACTCCCCCGCGGGAATCGCTGATTGCAATCACTCGCGCTTTTTTCTCAGCAAATAATTTCGCGGCGATCGAACCCGCGTTTCCAAATCCTTGAATCGCGACGCTCGCCCCGCGCAAGGAAATCTTCTTCACCTTGCACGCTTCTTCCACCGCGATCACGCACCCGCGCGCTGTAGCCTCATTGCGTCCTTCCGATCCGCCAATCGAAATCGGCTTCCCGGTTACCACTCCCAGCGACGAATGTCCCTTCGTCATGGAATAGGTATCCATGATCCAAGCCATCGTCTGCGAATCCGTGTACACATCCGGCGCGGGAATATCCTGCTCTGGTCCGATGATCGGCAGAATTTCCGCTGCGAACCGCCGCGTCATGCGCTCCAGCTCGGATTTGCTCATCCGTTTCGGATCGCAGATCACTCCGCCCTTCGCGCCACCAAACGGAATATTCACCGTCGCGGTTTTCCAGGTCATCCACATCGCTAGCGCCTTCACTTCATCCAGCGTCACCGCCGGATGATAGCGAATCCCGCCCTTTGCCGGCCCGCGCGCCACGTTGTGCTGCACGCGAAAGCCGGTGAACACCTTAATCTGCCCGTTGTCCATCTTCGTTGGGATGGAAACTTCCAGCACGCGTTTCGGCGTGCGCAGAATCTGGCGCATTCCCGGATCGAGCTTCAAATATTCAGCCGCGATATCGAATTGAATTTGCGAGATACGGTAAGGATTCAGGTCCTCCCGCGGCGCGATGCGCGGGATAGGCTGAGTGCTAGCGGGTTTGGCAACGGTTGCCATTCGATGTTCCTTCCTGACGTGGCGAGCAACTACACGATAAGGGCCGTAGGTCTTGCGCGAGTCGAAGTTTAGTCAAGCCGTACAGGATGTCAATGGAAACCAATGGGACCGCAGTAAATGTCCGTATCCGTGTTCACCGCAATTCGTCCGCATAACTGCCGCAGGTCTCTCCGTAAGCATATGTTCAGTAAGCACTTATACGCATAGCAATCTTCGCGCCGCGCGCGTATTTTCACCGTTCCCAGCGCCTGCGAAATCGCTCCAGAACCCCGTTGACCCCACCACACCAACAAGTTACGCTCCCTCCACAGCGACGCAGCCACCGGTGCGACTTTGCAAGTCCGTCGCGCGGCGCAATCCGGAATCCCTTCGCGCGCGTATCTAAAGGAGAAGCATTTACTTGGTGACGGCGGAGAAGCGAGCGGAGGTGAAGGCCACGGACGCGTCGCTCATTGACCGGATCGTTCAGCGTGACGAGTCAGCGCTCGCGGCGCTATACGACCGTTACGCCGGAATGCTTTCATCCGTCTTGAACCGGATTTTGCGCGACACGCAGGCCGCCGAGGAAATTCTGCAGGATATTTTCTACCAGTTGTGGCGCAATGCTGGGCAATTTGATGCGTCTCGCGGTTCGCTTTCGGGCTGGCTGCTGGTGATTGCCCGCAATCGCGCCATCTCCCGTTTGCGGCGGCACAATCCCGCCAGCGGCGATGAGCTCAGCGAGAACACGGTCGTCGTTGCATCCAATCTCGAAAGCTCCGTCGCGCAGCAGCAATTGATGACCAGAGTAAAAAGCGCGTTGGACAATCTGCCGAAAGAACAGCGCGCTGCAATCGAACTCGCGTACTTCGAAGGACTGACGCACAGTGAAATCGCGCAGCGTACCGGCGAGCCACTCGGCACCGTGAAAACGCGCCTGCGCTCGGCGGTAGAAACTCTGAAACGGGATCTGCATTCATGAGCAGCGAACATCCAACTCGGGCGGAAGATTTCGATCTCTACGCGTTAGGCGCGCTGGACGACGCCGAACGTAAAGAGTTCGAATCGCACGTGGCTTCCTGCGCGGACTGCGCCGAAAAACTCGCAGCCGCGCGCGGACGCATCGCGATCCTCGCGTTCGCCGCGCCGCCCGTGGCTCCCTCGCCCGGCGTGAAAGAAACCTTGATGCGCCAGGTGATCGCTTCGGCCGAAGGCCCCGGCAGCAGCGTCGCGCGTGTGAAGCCTGAATCCGCGGACGGCGGAATGTTCGCGCGCTGGTGGGCTGTGCTGCTTCCCGTTGCGGGCGCGTTCGCTCTCGCCACCGTTTTGCTGTGGTTGCACAACGAGCAGCTCGATCGCCAGCTCGCTGAACTGCGCAACACTATTGAGCAGCAGAAGCAGGAGCTCGCCGAAACGCGCCATCAAGCTGACCTGATCGCCCAGCGCGAGACGCTTGTGGTGCCGCTGTGGTCGCAGAAAGGTATGCCGGATGCGCACGGCGAAGGGCATGCGCGGGTGCTTTACAATTCGAAGGAAGGAATGATGACTTACGACGGATGGCTGCCATCGGCGCCGGCGGACAAAAGTTATCAGTTGTGGCTTGTGCCGATGAGTGGTGCGCCGATCAGCGCCGGCGTCTTCAATCCGAAGAATGGCGAGATGAGCCACATGATGATGAAGCTTCCGGCGGGCGTCACCGCGAAAGAATTTGCAGTTTCGCTCGAGCCTGTCGGCGGCATGCCGCATCCCACCGGCCCCATGATCCTCGTTGGTCCCATCTCCTGATCCGCCGCGCGCGAGATTTCGCACGAGAAAAATTTCAGGATTTCGCTGCGCTCGGGATGACGTCCACGCCCATGTAACTGCGCAGCGCTTCTGGTATGGCGACCGAGCCGTCTGCGCGTTGAAAATTTTCCAGCAGGGCGATCCACGTGCGTCCTACTGCTAGGCCGGAGCCATTCAGCGTGTGCACGAACTCTGATTTTTTGCCTCCGGGCGGCTTGAAACGGATGCCGGAGCGGCGCGCTTGGAACGATTCGGTGTTTGAGCAGGAAGAAATTTCCATGAACTCGCCGGCGGAGGGGAGCCATACTTCGATATCGTAGGTTTTCGCTGACGCGAATCCCATGTCCGCCGTGCTCAGCAGCATCACGCGGTAGTGCAGGCCCAGGCGCTGCAAAATTGCTTCGGCGTTCGCCACCAGCGCTTCCAGCTCGTCGTAGCTTTGCTCGGGGCGCGTGAATTTGAACATTTCCACTTTTTGAAATTGGTGCTGGCGCTTCAGGCCGCGGGTGTCGCGTCCTGCGGCGCCTGCTTCGGAGCGGAAGCAGGCCGTCCAGGCGCACACTTTGATCGGCAGCGCGTCGGGCTCGAGCGTGGTATCGCGATACAGGCTGGTTAATTCCACTTCGGAAGTTGGGGTCAGCCACAGGTCGGTGCCTTCCAGGTGAAACATGTCTGCCGCGAATTTCGGCAGCTGGCCCACGCCGGTGAGCGAAGCGGTGTTCACCAGAAAGGGCGGGAGAATTTCGGTGTAGCCGTGCTCGCGGGTGTGCACGTCCAGGAAAAAATTGGCGAGGGCCCGTTCGAGCCGCGCGCCCAGGCCTTTGTACACGGCAAAGCGCGAGCCCGCGATTTTTATCGCAGCGTCAAAATCCAGAATGCCGGCGCCTTCGCCCAGTTCCCAGTGCGCTTTCGGCTTGAAATCGAAGGCAGGAGGCGCGCCCCAGCGGCGCACTTCCACATTATCTGCCGCGGATTTGCCGACTGGCACGCTCGCGTGCGGAATATTGGGCACGGTCAGCAGGAATTGCTTGAGTTGCTCGTCGAGCACGGTGATGGTTTCGTCGTCGCGCTTGATTTTGTCGGAGACCTGCTTCATCAGGGCCAGCAGCGCGGTGCAGTCTTCGCCGCACTTCTTCATGCGCGCGATTTCTTCGCTGGCTTTGTTGCGCTCGGCCTTTAGGCGCTCCGCGGAAGTGATCACCATCCGCCGGTCGGTATCAATCGAGCGAAAAGGCGCAAGGTCCAGCGTGGCGCCGCGGTCCCGCGCCATCTTTTCAATCACATCGAGGTGTTCGCGCACATATCCCAAGTCCAGCATAGGCCCAGCAGAATACATGAATCGGGGACGAAGTGAAAAGCGGGGAGGCGGGAAGGCGTGATTCGTGGCTTGTGAATCGTGATTCGTGACGCGTCGTGCGGGGCGCCGATGGAAGCGGCGGGGTTGGCGCGAGCTAGGTGGCTCAGGCAATCCTGTGCCACGAAAGGCAAATTTGTGCGGAATAGAAAATTGTTTCTCCTTTGTTTTCAACAGACCTATTGCCAGAGTGATGATTTTGCGAGGTTTATTTGTACTGAATAGAAATGGGGTGCGGCGGTGATGAGTGATGACTGACGGGTGATGGGTGAGGTGCGGCGCAGGCCCGCCTCGGCGGGCAGGCGCCGAAATGGCCGAAAAACTTGCGATTAGAAAATGTTTTCTCGTTTGTTGTGAGCGGGTTAGCGCGATTTTTAATATTTGACGACTAGCGATTAGAAAATGACGGATGGGGAGTGGGGGTGGGGCGCTGGCGGTTGAGGCGCGAGCAGCGTGAACCATGTAGCCCCCTTGTGGTGACGTGATTAGCGCACGACTGATGATAACACAGTGGTTACGGTAATTCAAGTGCAAATTGCGGGGTTGGGGCCTCGCGCGGCCGGATCGTGCCAGGTTGGCTGCGAGCAACTCGAAAACACGCGGCAAAGGCGCCGCGAAAGGTAGGCGCTTCGCGCCGTCTCTTTTACCCGCCGCGGCGGGCTAAGTTATGCCGCGCCTCCGGCGCTGGTGGGGTGGCGCGAAGTCAGTCGCGCTGCGACGTTGAGCCTAAACCCGCACCTTCGCGGGGCGGGATCGTGCCAGATTGGCTGCGAGCAATTCGAAAACCCGCGGGAAAGGCACCCCCCCTTGAATCCAACACAGGCGGATTGTGCGGCTGAACCGCGCTGTGGCGCCTACCCTTCGAATCCGCCACAGGCGGATTCTCAGGCTGAATCGCGCTGTAGCGCGATTCACCGGCTTTCAGGATGTCGGCTTACCTAGGAGATACTCTTGTAGGTGTAATTTATCTTCGTGAAATTGAGCGAGAGCGGCTTGGTCGGTTCCATTTTCTTGGCCTTCTTGAGTTTCTTGGATGGTTTCTTTGCTGGCATGGTTTGTCTCCTTCTGGCGGACTGCGCCGGTGGGCGCTCGCGTCTTTATATGCAAATCGAGGCCCAAATGTCCAGACGAAGGAGAGCGCACGGTATGTGCGTGCGAATGTGTGGGATACGATGGCTGGACCCCTCGGGGCGGCAGTAGAAGTATGCTGAATAAATCAACGGTGCGTGAAAAAGTCAACTTTGCGTGAAGAAGTCAACTTTGCATGAAGAAAGCAACGTCGCGGGAAATACTCAACGTAGAAGGGTGCGCCACCCGCCGCCGACGGAAATGCTTTTTCATTGGCCTTCGCTAAGCAGAGCTGCCACAGCTTCTTCCAGCTTCTCGAACCCCTGACTCTGGTTGGGCGTGGGCTTTAGATTTCCTTCGCGGTCGATCAGAAAGATTGTCGGATACTTTGCTATTTCGCGGTAAAAGGGCGGCACACCGGGGGTGGTTATTAGGAGCGGATAGGTAATCGGAACTTGAGTTAAATAGGCTTGCTGCTGCTCGATGGATTCATCCGAAATGCCCAACGCGACGAAACCGTCTGCTTTGCGGGAGCGGTAGAGTTTGTCGAGTTGAGGCATCTCGGTACGGCAGGGCTCACACCATGTCGCCCAGAGGTTTACCAGCACTACTTTGCCCTTGTAGTCTGCCAATTGCTGCGGCTTACCTTGGATGTCCAGAGTGTCAAACAGCGGAGCTGGCACATCGTGCATGGCCATGTTGCGTGACTGTTTCGAGCGGGCAAGGCCGTCCATCACGGGCTTGGTGATCAGCAGCAGCGAACATACCGCGATTCCCAAACCTATTTTCGCGGAAAGAGAAAGAGCGCCCTGGCGCCGATCTCTCAAGGCGAGGATCAGAGTTGCAAGAAAGGGAACCGGCAACGCGAGACTGGAGACGATCAGTCGAAATCGCCAGTTGCTTTCAGGATTAGGACTCAGTGCAAGTAGAGTCTGAATAAAGATGACGTTCAACAGCAATGCGAGCAACGGTGAAAGGATTCCGGCAACGAGTACGCGGTATTTCGATAGATCAGCCACGCAGCTTTTCTTTCGGGCGCGAATCAACGTGAAAGAGTTTATACCATCAACCGGAGGGCGGGTGGGCTACCTGCCCGTGGGTAAATGTTGACGACCTGGCCACAGTATCGTCAATGATGGCGCGATTGTTCGCGCGATCGCTCGATCCGTTCTAGGTGACCCTTCGCCCTCTCAAGGGCGTCATCCAACGCGTCCAGATGGGAATCTCGTAGGTCACCATGCGATTCCCGATAATTCGTTACTCGCTTCAGATAAGCTTCGTAGTTTGCTCTATCGCCAAGCAGCGCGTGCAGTTCCGTCGACGTCCCGAGAACCCTCAAAGGAAACGACGAATCAGCTTCTATCACCTTAAGGTACGAAAGCGCGCGCCTCAACTGAGGCTCAGTTTGTGCTCGTATTTTCGCGACAGTCGCCGCCTCTAAGAGGATGCGAATATTGTCGAACGAGCGAAGCCCGACTGGGCCTTGTGCCAAAACCATTTTGGCGCATTCTTCGTACACATTGTCGGCAGAAACAGGAGACTCCATGTGCCGATGGCATTCGGCTTTCAACCACATCAACTTGAGCTTAAATTTTTCTGGACAGCGGGGCAACGCTCGCTCGATCCGGGCAACGAGTTCCTGTTTCTCTTCAGGCGTGTAGTCCTGAATCCGCCTGGGGTCTAGCCTGAGTAAGTCACGAACTAGAGGGGAGTCGGGTGGCGAGTCGCGGCGGAGCTTCACGTATGAACTTAAATTATGTACGAATTCCCCTTCCCAGCGCTGCTTCTGCGACAATTCGGCCGTCGGACGTTCAGCAAGCGGAGCCACGGAGAAAGTTGTAAGGCCATTTTCGTCGGTAACCCCGTAGACCATTCCCGAACACTCCAGCTCCCAGAGGCTGTGTTCGACGACCGACTCATTAAGACCGCTCGTTTGTTGGATGCATTCGTAGGTCGCCTCGGCGACGCCCGAGATCGCGAGGGTCGCGCCGAGTACGCGTTGAGTCTGCGGATCCAGACTTCCCAGCGTATGCGCGACACAAAAATTCTCAAGCTCACGAATATCGGTTCTGCCAATACCTATAGTCCAGACAGTCAAATCATTCCGGCAGGCCCATGCAAACCACCGGATCGCGAGTGGATGACAGAAAAGATATTTTGCCTTCGCCTCCAATTCTTCTATCGCAGTAGAGGCTAGCGTGTCTAAACCTTGGCGTTTTAGTTCGTGTCGAAGAAGATGAGCCGCATCATTTTCCTCCATTTCCCGTAATTCCTTTGGATAAACAAAACTGCGTATTTTGTGGACGCGAGCTGTTGCGACTAACCAACAGTTGGGAGGAAGCCTGTCGTCAAGGAAGGAAAGCAGTTTTGTATCGGTAACTGTTTCGAGATTGTCGACAAACAGGAGCACTCTTTTCAACTTAGCGAGTTCTTCCAAACAGGCGGACGCTAATTCGTGGATTTGCATCTTTAGTGGATTGAAACCCAACCAGCCCGCCAAATCGTTTAGGAACGTCGGGAGGTCCATAAAAACCGGATCGACCTGCTGCACGCCACCAGGACCCAGTAGGGTTTGCTTCGCGGAACCGGAATAGACCGTTCGAAATTTCCCACGGCGATAGAGTTCGCCTACCAGACGGATTCCTAGTTCGGTCTTACCCATTCCGCCGAAGCCAGCGACGGAAACACCGCGCCCGCGTGGGTCATCGAATTTTGAGATCAACTCAGCCAACTCAGCTTCGCGCCCGTAGAATCGATCATTAATCGGGGCATATAGTCTCAATCCAGGTTTATCCTCTTGAAGAAGGAAAGAAGTGCGAGTTCTGGGCGCAGCTTCAGAAAACCGCAGTTCCCTTGCCCTGGATTCGATGTCGCCATAGGGCGATTCGGCTAGGGTTTCGTGTCCTTTGCGGTAAAAAAGAGTTCCCTTGATATATTTCATCTTTCTAACGCTGCCGGACCCTATCTCGATATCCTTCCGGAGGAGGCTGGGGTACGCGGTACGGGAGCGACGAACCAGCACGGCGAGCAGTCGGTAGGTTTTCCCCCGTACTGTTACGAGAACCTCCTCTAAATCGAAATCGACGCGCGTGCCCATAAAAATTCCGAGTGCGTCACGAACACGCCTGAAGTCTACTGGGGTGTGGCCGACGGGCATCCGGTCGTCTCTGACTCCTGCGATCAGCAGGCCACCGTCGCTGTTCGAAAAAGCTAAGATGTCGCGTGCAATTTCCGCCATCGAGGAGATTTGTTCGACACGAATAATTTCCTTGTAGTCGTGCAGCTGCCCTTCAGGCGGCCTGAATCGACCTGAGTCTCGGTCGCAAAGTGCGGCGATACCTTTTGCGAGTGTTATCTCGCTGGAGATTATCCTGTTGAGAATGTCGTCATCAGAAAGTTGAACCACTTTGGCAGCTTCCTCCGAGGCGTTCGAGTCCTTCGCACGGATCGTGTTTTTGAACCCGCGTGCCTCTGCGTAGCATGTTACGAAGTCGGATAGTACCACTTCAGTAGCTAGCGGTGAAGTTGATTGGTTTTGGTGACGAGCGGCTCACCCTTCCACACCTCTGAACCGTGAGAACGTAGGTTGTCGGGCTGCCGGCGGCCGACCGCCCGGATTAATCGGCAAGGACGCCAGGAACGCTTCAAAGAGTTCGTCGAGTTCCGTCGAATACGCGTGAGGGGCTCATTCTCCTGCAGCTTGCCGGAATTTAGCCCCGCCAGGGTCGACGATCTGGCGGGGCTAGGCTTCAATACTGAAGGCACACCGCAAGCGCTTGGTGGTGTTAAGTACAACGTTAAGCCGGGCGACCAATTGATTCTTGGTGGCGGGCGTGGTATATACACAACGAACCGCAGGCGCATTGCGTCTGTCCTTTCCGTCCACGGAATGGTTTAGGTTCGCAAAGCGCTGGGGGTGCATCCCCGGCGCTTTGCATGTTCAGGCGAGATTAAGCATTAACCCGCCTGCTATAGCTTTGGCCCGTTCAGTTCCGGGATTCGTCAAGCGGTACCGCGTGCCACGCCGGATTCCGGTTTTCGTGATTAGACCCTGCTCCTCCGCACGAGCCGCTAGGCGGTCGGTCCGGTCAATCGCGAAACCGGACTGCTTCAAGCCGTATAAGAGCCCATCAGCCGACACTAGGTCGGTTCCGGATAGTTCCTTGTTTCCCAGCAATATCAAAAGCATTCCTTCGAGTTCTGCGTCCTTGCCACTTGGGCGAGCAGTTAGAGTTACAAACTTTCCTTCCGCCCTAAATATCGCCGTGTAGGGCGAATCCTCTAAGCTGGCCAGCCCAGTTGGACCGACAGCGGAAGGGGATTCCGGCATGGTTGCCAACTGGGTGTTTACCGGGATCCGCTCGGAGAACGAACCGTAATGCTTTTCCACAAAGTCTCTCGGACCTTCCGCCTCCATCTCGTACGGGCCGATCTTGACGCGTAACCTGCAGGTGTCCATGGCGTCCTCCATAACGCCATGATTATGCACATATGGATTTCCTTATGCAATCGAAATCTTAGGGTTGTTTTGGCGGTGTAGCGCCATAAGTGCAGCGCAAGTTAGCGCAGCGCGGGGGCGATGGGAATTTTTGCGGAGGGGATTTTGGGCGCCGTCATTGCGACACAGGTGTTGTTTACGCTAGGGCGAATTCTGGGTCGAAGGGAATGTTGCGTTTTTTCAGGAGCGTTAGGAATTCGGCGTCGAAGGAAATTTTTTTGTGGTGGGGTTCTTGCGCGGGGGCGGCTGCGGGTTATCGGTGGCGTTCAGCTTCCAGAGGATTTGGCGCATGATGGCGGTCCACATGGTGGCGTCGCAGGAGGGGAGATTTAGGCGGCGGACGAGGCGGCGGATGCGATCGTCGGCGTCGGCGACGGTGCGGCGATCGAGGAAGCCGCTGGAGCTGAGGGCATGGGTGAGGATGGCGGTGAAGCGTTCGATTTCGGCGGCTGTGGCGGGCTCGGCTTTTTCTAGCGCGCGGGTGAATTTGGCGGCGGCTTTGGGGTCGCGGACCAGTTCGTAGAGGCAGACGGCGACGGCTTGGCCGAGGTTCATCGAGCGATGCTCGGCGCGGGTGGGGATGCGCAGGAGCCAGTGGCAGTGGCTGAGATCTTCGTTGGACAAGCCGGTTTTTTCCGAGCCGAAGAGGAGCGCGACGGGCGTTTTTTTTCCGCGTGCGGGGCGCTTGCGTGCGAGGCGTTGCAGAATGATGCGCGCGCCGGCTTCGAGCGTGCAGAGCTGATGATGAAGTTCGCGGCGGCCGGCGGCGGTGGTGCCGACGACGAGCGCGCAGTCGGCGATGGCTTCGGCAACGGTGCTGAACTGTTCGGCGCTCGCGAGAACTGGCGCGGCGCCCACGGCGGAACGCGCTTCGCGGTATGCGGGGTCGTAGGGATTTACCAGGCGCAGATGCGTGCAGCCGAAATTGCTCATGGCGCGGGCGGCGGCGCCGATGTTTAGAGGATTGCGCGTGGCGACGAGCACGATGCGGAGATTGTCCATGAGGGGCGAGGAATTCATGAGCGCTTATTCTAGGACATTATGATTCAGACGCACGAAATTAACGTGGCAGCAACAGAAGCGTAACGTGGCGGAAAATTGGTTTGGTAGGATGGCGCGGCTGCCCCTTCCATCGTCTGGACACCGGCACAAAGGAAACGACCCATGCTGCCTCCTAAACTGATACTTTCCCCGATTGATTTCAGCGATTCATCGCACGGTGCGCTGGATGTTGCCGCGGATTTCGCAGCGCGCTTCGGAGCGGAACTGCTGCTGGTTCACGTGATGCCGGCGATTCAGGACTTGCCGGAAAAGGTGTCCGTCTTCAAGGAAGGCGAGTACGACCAGAGCTTGGACGACGCGGCCGCGAAACGGCTGGCTGATCTGGCCGCGACGCTGGCGCAGAAAAATGTGAAGGCGCGCACGGAAATGGGGACGGCGAACGATGTTGGAATGGAGCTGGTGCGCATCGCCGAGCACGAGCACGCGGATATGATCATCATCGCGACGCATGGGATGACTGGCTGGCACAAGATCGCGTTTGGCTCGGTGGCGGAAAAAGTGGTGAAGCAGGCGAGCTGCCCCGTGCTGGTGTTGCGCGCGAATGCGTTGGAAGATGCGGGCGGCGAGAAGAAGGCGACTTCGTCGGCAGCTGCGACCGACTAATTTTTTGCCGCGCTCTGGCGCGATTCAGCAAAAGCGGAACTTCAGCGGCTAAAGCCGCTTGGATTCGGCACGGTTTATATCGTGGCTAAAGCCACGACCCACAAAGACTCACGAGTTTTCACTCGCACTCCAAAGGCATGACCTGCAAAGATTCCTGACTTATTTCAAACTCCGACTTCGGCGAACTCGTCGCAGAGCGAGCGGAAGTTTTCGTACCAGGTTTCGGTAAAGACTCCGACCAGATATTCCGCGGTGCGTCCGGCCACTGCCGCGCGAGCCGGCTTGATTTCTCCCCAGGTGCGAACGTGCGTTCCGCCGGAACGGTGCTCCTCAAATTCGACCCATTGGTGCAGGGTGATGCCGAGGGCGCGGTCAATCCAACCGAGTTCGCGGCCGGGGCGGCAATTGACGATCAGGTGGTCAACGACGACCTTCACGGGCTTGAGAATTTCGATTTCCATTCTGCTGCCGATACTCCAGGGCTCGCCGTGTTGCCAGTGCATGCGGCCGTAAATATTGGCGAAGGTGTGCCACATTTTCCAATTGGTGTAGATCTCCCAAGTCAGGGCAGGGCTGGCCTTGGTGGTGACGGCATACTCAAACGTGTACATCGCGTTCCTCGTAGCGCACTTCGGATTTTTTACAACACCGGGGTATGAAACGGGGTATACTGCGCGCCTGAATAACTTATACACCGTTTGTTATACGATGTAAAGGTTATTTGTGATTCGAGGGCCGTCAGCCGGGAGCGCAGGGAGCGAAGATGCCGCGAACAGCCGATGCGGGTTTAGAGGGGCGCGTTTTGGATGCCGCTTATCAATTGTGGAGCAGAGGCGGAGAAAAAGCGCTGACGATGCGCGCGGTGGCACGCACGGCGCGGACGACGACTCCTACGTTGTACGAGCGGTTCCGCGATAAGAAAGATATTCTGGAGCTGCTGCGCAAGCGGGCGCAGGAGATCATGTTTTCGTATATGCGGCGGGCGCATACAGCGGAAGAGTTTTGTTTGCGGTATTTCGAGTTCGCGTTGAAACATTCGAACGAGTACGAGCTGATTCATGCGGACTGGGCGGTGCGCCTGGCGAAAGAAGAACCGCGGCCGTCGTTTGACTTGCTGAAGAAGAGTCTGGCGGACCGATTGGGGGGAACGCCGGAGCAGCATGCGGGATTGGCGCTGGCGCTGGCGGCGCTGGCGCATGGAACCGCGACGTTGTTGCTTACGAAGGGAGTGCCGGAGCGAATTTCGCGGGAGCTGAGGCACGCGTGCGTCGCAGCGTTTGAGACATTGGTGGAAAATGCGGCGGGGCGATCGTTCCGGCCGAACCATAAGAATGCCGCGCGACGCTAGGCGAGCCGGCGTGATTCAAATTACGACGGACTCCTGGTATTCGCCGAAAGCGCGGCGGAGGGCGTCGGAGATTTCGCCTACTGTGGCGTAGGCTTCGACGGCGATTAGGATTGCGGGCATTAGATTTTCTGTGGTGCGGGCGCGGCGCTCGATTTCTACTAGCGCGGCTTGGGCTTTCTTGGTGTCGCGGCGGGCGCGCAGTGAATTGAGGCGCTCGATCTGGGTGCGTTCAATTTCTGGGTCGATGCGCAGGGTGGGGATGGGTTTTTCGTCTTCGGTTTGGAAGCGGTTTACGCCGACTACTACTTGTTCGCCGCTGTCCACGGCATTTTGGTATTCGAACGCGGATTTCTGAATTTCCTGCTGGATGTAGCCGGTTTCTACGGCGCGCAGTACTCCTCCCATAGCGTCAATTTTCGAAATGTATTCCTGCGCGCCGGCTTCGATTTCGTCGGTTAATTTTTCTATGGCGTAGGAGCCCGCGACCGGGTCGGTGGTGTTCACTACGCCTGTTTCCTGCGCGATGATTTGCTGGGTTCGCAATGCCAGCAGCGCGGATTGTTCGGTGGGGAGGGCGAGAGCTTCGTCGAGCGCGTTGGCGTGCAGGGATTGGCAGCCGCCGAGAACTGCCGCGAGCGATTGCAGGGCGACACGCACCAGATTATTTTCCGGTTGCTGCGCGGTGAGCGACGAGCCGGCGGTTTGGGCGTGGAAGCGGAGCATCAGGGAGCGGGAGTCGCGTGCGCCGAAGCGTTCGCGCATGGTGCGGGCCCAGAGGCGGCGGGCGGCGCGGAATTTCGCGATTTGCATGAGCAGCTCGTTGTGCGAATTGAAGAAGAAGGAAAGTTGGGGCGCGAAATCGTCCACAGCGAGGCCGGCGGTGATGGCGGCTTCGACGTAGGCGATGCCGTTCGCCAGGGTGAAGGCGACTTCCTGCACGTCGGTGGAGCCGGCTTCGCGGATGTGATAACCGGAGATGGAGATTGCGTTCCAGTTGGGGAGTTCGTGGCGGCACCAGGCGAAAATATCGGTGACGATCCGCATGGCGGGGCGCAGCGGATAGATGTAAGTGCCGCGGGCGATATATTCCTTGAGGATGTCGTTCTGCACGGTGCCGGCGAGGCGCTGGAGGTCCGCGCCTTGTTGTTTGGCGACGGCGACGTAGAGCGCGAGGAGGATTGCGGCGGTGGAATTGATGGTCATCGAGGTGGAGACGGTTTCGAGAGGAATGCCGTCGAAGAGCGTTTGCATGTCTTCGAGGGAATCGATGGCGACGCCGACTTTGCCGACTTCGCCGAGGGCGAGAGTGTGATCGGAATCCATGCCGATCTGGGTGGGAAGATCGAATGCGACGGAGAGGCCTTTGACGCCTTGCGCGAGCAGATAGCGGTAGCGTTGATTGGATTCGACAGCGCTGCCGAAGCCGGCGTATTGGCGGGTGGTCCAGAGGCGGCCGCGATACATGGTGGGATAGACGCCGCGGGTGAAAGGGAATTGGCCGGGATAGCCGAGGTCGCGTTCGGCGTCCCAATCGTGGAGGTCGTTTGCGGTGACGACGGCTTCAATGGGCAGGCCGGAGGGAGATGCGGCGCGGAGTTCTGCGGTGGCGGAGGATTTTTTTTCGTCGCGGGTCATAGGGAGTGATATTGGAAAAGAGAAAATAGAAAATGGCCCGTGGCAGCAATTTGTTTTGATGCAACGCTTGAGAGTCGAACAGCGCTTGCGGACTCACCCACGGGGATCGGAGCGCAGTGTTCAGTTATTTCGCGGGGTTTAGGATTTTCCATTTTCCCTTTTCCAATATCCGCGTTAACGCACGTGGCGGGCGCGACGAAACGATGTGAATGCGAAACAAACCATGGTGATGGCGTAAACAATGGTGAAGCCCAAGAGCCACGCGGCGGGGCGGGTGTGCCATTGGCGCCAGGCGGAGATGCCGCCATACAAAGCGAAGAGGGCGAAGATTGCGCCGGTGGTTTCGTGAAAGAGCTGGCGGATGGCGCGCCACACTACGCGCAGAGTGATTTTGGTGGAGCTCCAGAGAGTGGGGTAGAAGCCCGTGGCCATAGAACAATTCTAGTACAGAATGCGCGGAGACGCGGTGGCGATTGGTTGCGTTGCCGGACAAGTGCCTCAAGCTGGCTAGAAAACGGCGTCCGAGGGAATATCGACTGAACTCTGAAACTGGCGCATCCGGTCGTCACCGGTGCCGCTGAAAAGAAAAACGGCACCGGAGCATCATCATCGGCCTTATCCGCCCCTTTCTGCCAGCCGCGTGTTTTGCTAAGTACCGACCGGGAAGCAGGATGGTTGGCAGGGGCGGTGGGGATCGAACCCACGTTCGACGGGCCAAAAGAAGAACAAGCTGCCGCGATCGGCGGAAATGTTGAATTGAATGTTCTCGCTCGATCGCGGCGCGGCGTGCCTCGGAGCTTACTTCCCCGTAACGCACACGTTAGGTAGGATTGAAGAGGACTTGTCAACAAGCTTCGCGATTGAAAGCGGTTTTTGCTCTTCCATTTTTTTGCCCTTGCGAAGATGCTTTACAGCCTTTCCTTTCTTAATGGCGCCCATCGTGACCTCCCTTGTGATTGGATTTCAATCCAATTGGCCCGTGCTACGTACGGCGGAGAATATGCAAATTCGCTGCCAAAGTCCAGGATAGCTGTCGCGGGCACATGGCACTCATTTTAGGAGATATAGCGCGGTGAGCCGGAACGAAGCCACAACGATCGTGTTGAGTTTTTCAACGGCCGTTGAAATATCACGCGGGACTGGCCAAGTACTCATCGCGGGAACCTGATCTGCTGGTCAAAACAGCGATGGTTGAGTTGGCGGGTGCGGCGCGGGGAATGCAGCGGAATCTCCAGTCCCGTTTCCGCAGCCAGATTACGAAACAATTGAACGTTGGTGAATGCTGGCAGGACCGAAGCCTGCATAGTGATTGTTGAAATAAGCGTAGATGCTGACGCCGACCCTTTGAACCCGCACGCGCAACCGGAAACTTGAATTTCACATGTATGCGTACGGCGTTAATCAGATATTAGCCGATTACGCGGTGATAATCTCCGTTCCGGGCAGTTCATTCAGAATGCCATGCACAGGAGGGGCTTTCTCTTGATCTGGTGTCTGACTACACATAATCTGGTGCGCGCGACTGGGGAGCAGAACAGATGAACGTACAAGAACAAATCAAGAAGCATATTACCAGCCAACCGGAGCCAAAACGAAGTGACATGCGAGAGTTGCATCGGCTCACACTTCAAGCGTCACCAGAATGCAAATTATGGTTCTTCGATGGCAAAGACAGCAAAAATCATACTGTTTCCAACCCTACGATTGGATATGGATTTCACACAATAAAATACGCCAATGGAAAAACTAGAGAGTTTTTTCAAATTGGTGTGAGCGGAAACAAAACCGGAATCTCTGTCTATATTCTTGGCCTCAAAGACAAGAAGTACTTGGCCAAAACGTATGGAAAAAAACTAGGCAAGGCGAGCGTGACCGGATATTGCATTCGGTTTAAAGTACTAAAGGATATAAACATCGATACGCTTGAAGCGGCAATACGGCATGGGCTTGCAGCGCAGAATGAAAAGGGCAAGCTGACGAAATAATTCGACTGTTAAAGGCGAACTGGCAGCGTTAATCGGGCACTGGTCGATTTAGGTGGTGATAATCTCTGATAGCAACAGTTAGGAATCCTCGCTCGAGGGTAGGACTCGAAGTTCATTCGTTGCAGCAACTTGACGTTCTTCCTTTTGGCTGGCTTCAGACCGGGATTTTCCGGATCGCTTCTTCCCAGACACCTGAGTTGTAATCAGTTTGACGTTCCAGGGATGAGTCCTTTTCCGGGGGTCATTCGTAGTACGGATATGAGAGGCCTCTTATCTTGCATTGCCTTTCCGGAGGAGGTTGACATGCATGACACAAAGGAGCGGTTGTCTCTATTCTGGCTCTTCGCGTTATTAAACTACCTGTACGCGGACGTGCTTGCCCTGTTCGCTTTCGTTGGCTCGCCGAATACAGCCCCACATCTCCCACCATGGGCTCTGCTGGGTTCAGCGCTCTTGATGGAAATACCCATCGCCATGATTCTCGCGTCTCGACTACTTCCGTTTAGCACGAACCGGCTGGCGAATATCATCGCGGGACTCATTATGACCCTTGTAAACGGTTTCCTGACCTTCGTTCTGCCTCTGACTAACGGAGACTTTCGGGACCCCACTTTTCCAGCATACGTGTTCTTTGCGACGATCGAAACTATATGCACCTCGGTCATCATCTGGCGGGCGTGGACTTGGTCAGGGGTTGAAGCCACCGGTTAGTTCGGAAAGGTTATCGCTAGTCCGAAATTAGGCTATCTAGCGGCGCTCATACAAAATTCGCTCAAAGGAGGTCAATGTGAAAAGAGAACGCCTAACACAGATCGTCCTGGTGATCGTGGGGCTGCTCAATCTGTCCCTGATTTATTTTCTATATATGGATCTGCGGCATTCCAGCTGGCTTTTGGAGCAGAAGAACGAGTGCGAGCCGATGTTTCTGAGCTTCTTTATTCCGGCCGGGGTCTTTCTACTGATGGCTGCAAGGAGACCATCTGAGCATCGCTCGATGATTGCTCTAGCAGCTTGGTGGAACATCGCCCATGGCCTGGTGATGGCTATTCAAACCGTAGAAGCTCGGATTCACGGCGTCCACAGGGACTTTACCGATGTGGTCTTTTTCATTGTGATCGGAGGCGTCTTGCTAGCACTTCTGCCGGCAAAACGAGAGGCAGTGGCGTCGAGCGTTGCGTGAACGAGCGCAGAAACCCGCACGCGGCGCGAATAACCGTTTCTCCCATTTTTCTTTTCACGGTTTTTTCCCGAGGGGATGGCAGTGTAGCGCAGCGGCTCCGGGACAGAACAAGTTCTGTTCTAGTACTCCACAAGTCCGGTTTCGGCGTTAACCAGGAGCTGAGGAATCGGAGCCATCAGCTTCTGCGTAGAATTCCTCCACAGCAGATCGAGCGGGGCCCGTTGGAATGTAAGGATGCACCGCCCCTGACCACGACGTCCGACCGATGCTTCGGTATGGATTGATACCTTCGTCCAATTGATTCTTTGTCGCGCTTCTGCGAATCTTGCGTTGCACAGTCACCCGCTCCGAGGCCGAAGAGGAGTATCAAATGGACGGCACGAATGGACCGAAAGAGACTCCGCGCGTGACCGCTCCTGTCGCCTCGAACACGCTGAGTGTGAACGTTTTTACCGCCCCGGGAAAGGCGATGGTCGGCGAGCGGCCGAGGCCCTTCGGCGAAGCGTTCGGCTTTGACCCGATCACTTCGACTTTAATCTTTGGCGATTACGACGCAGTGCTAGTAGACGCAATGACGACGGTGGCTGAGGCCGAGGCTCTTGCGGATTGGATCGCGCTGCACAACCGCAACTTGGAGACCATCTACATAACGCACGCCCATTTCGACCACTTCTACGGTCTGAGCACTTTGCTCGAGCGTTTCCTGGGCGCTCGGGCGATAGCAACGCCCAAGACGGTGAACGCCATGCAGATCTATCTCTCTCCCACAGTGCAGCGGTTAGCCCGCCGGCTCTTTCCCGTGCAACTAGCCACGAAGTTTGTTGCACCGGAGCCCTACGGGCAGGACACGTTCACTCTCGAGGGCCACGAATTGCGGATCATCGAGCAGGGCCACACCGATAGTGCTGATACGACGTCTCTATACGTTCCGTCGATCGGCCTGATCGTCGCTGGCGACGTGGTGTACAACCAATGCCGCATGTACGTGGGCGACACCACTCCCGAGAGCCGAAAGAATTGGATCGCGGCGCTCGACCGGTTAGCGGCGCTGAACCCGGAGATTGTTGTCGCCGGTCACAAGAAGCCTGGCGCGCCCGACTCTCCATCGGCGATCGAGGACACCAAGCGTTACCTGCAGGACTTCGATCGGCTGCAGAAAACCGCGACGTCGGACAAGGAGCTGTTCGATGAAATGACGAAGCTATACCCGCGTTGGGTAGCCAATCAGTCATGGTTAATGTTCGGATTTCCGCAGTGATGACCCAAATCAAATGCCGATTCGAATGTTTCCTCAGGTTCAATCGGCAACGAGCATGAACAGGAAAAATCCGGAATCGGCGGATGACCACCGTTAGCCGGAATTGGAGATGCTAATGAGCACTGTACAAGTCGAACAAAAGAGCTACGAGATGCCGCCGCGAGAGGGGATCAGCGTCGCGCATTTTCTCACCGTCGCCGACGTCGAGCGATCGGCGCGCTACTACGAAAAGGTCTTCGGCGCTCGCATTCTGACCATGGGTGACGGCAACGCGCCTCCGTACCTTCAGCTTGCGAATATCTGGATCATTCTGAATGTTGGAGGCGGGCCGACCCCGGATAAGCCGACGGTAACGCTCAGCGTCCCCGACCCGAATCACATCAACAGCTTTATGAATTTCCGCGTGGCGGATATTCAAGCGTGCTATGAACTCTGGAAAAGCAGAGGAGCGGAGTTCCTCACCGAGCCGATTCCCAAGTACGGCGAGACGCGCTGCTACATCCGGGATCCTGACGGTTACATTATCGAGGTCGGACAGAGCACCGGGCTCAAGTACGGTTGATGCTCGGCGCGGAAAGGCATCCTCACAGTCCCGGGCGAGTTGTCGCCAAGTCGGATGTTGTCGCCAACCCGGCGGGTCCCGGTGGCCCGCGCGGTCAAGCAGGGTCAGTCGCGTAATCGGAAACTGACCGAGCACCGATTCCCTGGCAGGCTAGACTTTTCCGCAAACAACAGATCTTTGCCTGCGGCAGGCAGGCTCAGGATGACGGCATGACTTTCACGGGAGCGGGTAGGTAATTGAATGGGAGGGCGGTTTACTGGTGGAGTTCATTTGGAGCACCTGGGTCTTGTTTCGTGGTGGCGGCGGACCTAGAATTGGGATAGAAGGGTGCTTTCAAGGGAGGTGATGCCCTTGCAACTCGACGACCGCATGAAGCAGTTGCTGCGAGAGCTGGGACACGCCATTAATGATACGGTGTCGGACTCGAACCGGATCGCGGAAGCGATATCGGGAGTGAGATCGGCGGGATTCGACATCGTACTGAAGCTGGACGCGACGATAGGCCTGGCACGGCGTTCGGCGCAGGATGCGAAGATGACGACGCAGGACCGGCGTTTTTTGGAATCGCTGCACATACGCGTTGACGATGAAATCATGGAAGAAGAAGCGATTGAGCCGCGGGTGGAAATCACCGCGCAAGACATAAAATTTCTGAAGTCACTGAAGATATCCTTCGATGAAGAACTGTAAACATATTGCGGCCGTGTTGTTCTGCGCCGCCGCGGTGCTGGCGGTGGGGGCGCCCTGCGCGCGCGGGCAGGTGGTTACGGAACCGTTGCGCACACCGATTTCCACCGACTCTGGCACGCCGGTCGTGGTGAAACAGAAGCCCGCGAAGGCGGTGTGGCTGAGTGCAGAAGTGATCCACTCCGACCGGCGCACGTTGATCGTGCGCGAAGTAGGGAATGGAATGGAGATTCATACCTTCACGTTCTCGGAAAGAGCCAAGGATAAAATGGAGCAAGTGCAAGATGCGGGCGGGTATCAGACCGGGGATCATGTGAGGGTTTTGTGGATTCCCGGCAGCAGTGAAGCGCTGAATATTAAAGGCAGGCCTTCCAAACCGATTTGATTCCCCGTTTTGCGCTGTAGATTTTCAGCACAAGCCATTTCACAAAATGATTCGCCCTCCTGCAGTTGCTGGACGCTTCTACCCATCAGAACCGAAGGAGCTTACGCGGCAGATTGCTGAATTTGCGCCGGCGTCGAGCGCGGTGCGAATTGCGGCGCGCGGGTGCGTGGTTCCTCATGCGGGCTACATGTATTCGGGGCACGTCGCTGGGGCGGTTTTTTCCTCGCTGGAAATTCCTACGCGCTGCATTTTGCTGGGGCCGCGGCATTATCCGCGCGGCGAAGCGATGGCAATTTTGTCTCAAGGAAGCTGGCGAACTCCGTTGGGCGATGCGGCGATTGATGCGGAGCTGGCCGGGGAACTGATGCAGGCATTCCCGCGATTGCGCGAGGATGCGGTGGCGCACGAGCGCGAACATTCGCTGGAGGTACAGATTCCATTTTTGCAGCGCCTGGCGCGGGATTTTCGATTTGTTCCGGTTGTCATCGGGGCGGATCGTTACGCCCTGCTGGAGGAGTTGGGGCACGCGGTGTCGAAAGTGGTGATGGCGCAGAGCGAACGCGTGCTGGTGATTGCCAGCACGGACATGAATCATTACGAGAGCGATGCGCTCACGCGCGCGAAGGATGAGATGGCCATCTCGCAGATTTTGCGGCTCGATCCGCGCGGGTTGTACGACACGGTGCGCGCGGAGGGAATCACGATGTGCGGTTACGCGGCTACGACGGCGATGCTGGTGGCGATGCGGGATTTGGGAGCGGAGAGCGCGGAGTTGGTGCGTTATGCGACGTCCGGCGATATTACCGGCGAGCACGATGAGGTGGTCGGTTATGCAGGGTTGATCGTGGGGTGAGCGGTGGATGGACTGCGATCAGTTGTTGATGCGGTACGGAAGTCGAAAAATTCAAAAACCCCACCCTTCGCGCGAAGCAAAGACGCGAAGGATGGGGCGCGCGGAAAATCCAATGCGCGCGTCGAGGTGATGTGGACGGGTGCGCCACCCGTCCCCGGGTCCTGCTATTTACACTGAAGACGATTGACGAAATGGTTTAGGATGAGAGGAGCATCCTGGGCTCGTCTCTTCCTTTTCAGGAGGCAAAACATGAAAGCCACCCTATTCGGCGTCGGATTATCGGTTTTTGGTACGTTCTTTTATGTCCTGGTGACGACAATTCTGATTTACGGGCGGATGAAACCATCGGGAATCCAGGGGCAAATAGGGTACGACGTTGTTTCCCCCATGCGTTCAGCGCTCCACAATCCCTATTGCTGGCTCTTGGCCGCTGGCTTGCTGGCTACGGGGTATGCGATCGCCGCAATGTGGCCGCGGCCAGTCGTTTAGCACAACGCATACCAGCTCAATACCCACAATTGTTCGTGGATTACTTCTTGGGAGGGTATTGCTTGAACATTTTTTGCACGGATTTCTCGGTTTGTTTTTCGTCGCCTTTTTGCGAGTTGGATATGCTGTCCACGGTGGCTTGTCCGCGCCAGACGAGATGCTTATGCGCCACATCGTACAGGTCAACTGAAAGTATTCCGAGCGTGCGAGGTTCCTGGGTTGTGACCGCAGTATCCGAGTAAGGGCCGCCGCCCCATCCACCCCATCCACCCCAACCTCCCCATGCTCCCCACGGGCCGCCGCCCCAACCCCAACCGGGTCCAAATCCATCGTCGGTGGTGACTGAGTCCAGCACTTCTTGAGTCTGGAGGTGATAGGTAACGTAGATGTCAGGCTTTTGGTTGCCGGATGCCTGGGTCAGTCCTTTCGCGGAGAGTTGTGCGTCCACATCAGGCTTCACCCAGCTGGCGTAGATAGAGTTGGCTTGGGATGAACCGGTCTTCCAAGCGTAGGTCTTGTAGTCGGAAAATGGGGCGGCCTGGTTCCAGTTGACCTTGACAGTTTGAGCGAACGCCGGACTTGCCATCAGGATTGCGCAAAGCAGAGTTAGAACACGCATATTTTTCATGTGATCTTCTTCCTTTCAATCGCCACGAATTGGGCTTGGCTCATAAACGAAGCTCGTGCCGAACGGGCGAAGCAATTTTGAATCAGCGAACAGGCGAAATGATACACTTTCTATCGCAAGCTTTCATAAGCTGGGTGGACAGCAGCGATGGCTCACTGAATTGCGCGGCTGCAAAAGGTGGCGCTGCCCTTCGAACCGGCACTGCCGGTTCTCAGGATGAACCGCGCTGCAGCGCGATTCAGTTGACGTTGAGGGTGAAAGTGAAAGTGTGCGTGATGGAGCCGCTAGTGGCCGTCACGGTGATGACCTGGTTCGTGACCACGGGCGTTCCGGGGTTGGTGGGCCCGGTGGGGCCGGTGCTTCCGCCTCCGCCGCCGCCTCCGCATGCGGCAATCCCGATCAAGAGTGTGAACGTGAGCACGGCGCCGGCGAGATTCCAGCGGCGGCGGCGCGCTTGAATCGCGAGCGCGAGGAGCGCGGCGCAGAGAAGCAGGACGCGAATCGCGCCAGCGGTGGCGCGCCAACCGCCGAAGTGAATGTGGCGGCTCAGGGGAACGAGCGAGCTGGGTGCGGTGGTGGAAATCATAATCGTTGAGGTGCCGCCCGCGGCGACCGTCGCTGGAGTGAAGCTGCAAGTGCTTTCCGAAGGTAGATTGGTGCAGCCCGTGAGATTGACCGAGGCAGTGAAACCGTTCATCGCGTTCACGGTGACCACCGTGGTTGCTGATGAACCGGGGGCGCTGACGTTCACCGAGGCAGGAGCAAATGAAATGTTGAAATCGGGGCCGGGTGTGACGGTCTCGTTCACCGAACCCTGCGACGGTGCGGAATCTGTGTCGCCGCTGTAGCTCGCAATGATCGCGAGGGAACCAGAAGGCAGCGACTTGGTCACGACCTGTGCTTGTCCGTTCGTGACAGTCACGGCGCCGCCGATCGGGCCTCCGGTTGGTGATGAAAATTGTATCGTTCCGGTAGGGGCCGGGCCGCCTGGTTGATTTGGCGTCACGGTTGCGGAGAAGGTGACCGAAGATCCCTGTTGAATCGTTCCATTCGACGTCGTGAGAGCCGTGGTAGTTGGTATGCGCGCATCGGCCGGCTCTGTCTGGGAGACTGATGCTGCGTAGTTCACATCGCCGCTATATTTGGCGGTGATAGTGCTCGGCCCCAGCGGAAGAGCAGTGGTGTTAAGGCTTGTGGACGATCCGATCGTGCAAGTCCCCGATGGGATCGTGGCTTGAAGAGTCTGAGGAGTTCCAAGCTGGGTGGCGCCGTCGAAGAATGTCATCGTGCCGGTGGGAGGATTTCCGCAACTCGTTCCTTCCAAGGCTACGGACATGGATACCCCGGTTCCGAGAAGGGAAGTAGACGCGGGAATGTCTGTCCATATCACAGAGGTCGGAGCTTGAGTGATCGTGAAAGATGCGGCGGACGAGGTGCTGGGGTTGAAGCTGGGATCGCCGCTGTAGGCGCCGGTGATGGGATGAGCTCCGGCGGTGAATGTGAAAGTGGGATTGGTGGGCAGGACGTTTCCCTGGCTGTTCAGGGTCAGCGCGGGGATTCCGGTGATTGCCGCGCCGTTGTCTTTAAAGGTGACGGTGCCGGTGGGCACGCCGTTGCCGGAGGTGCCGCTAACGTCGGCGCGGAGGTAGACCGGAGAGCCGTAAGGGCCCGAGCTGAATGGAAGTGGAAAGCCTTGGGCATTTTGCGTGATGAATGAAACGGCGACTTTGCTGCCTTCCGGTGTGACGGTCACGGGGACAGCTGCGGAGTCACTGGCGGCGAAGGTGCCGTCACCGGGATAGTGCGCGGTGACGTTGTAAGTGCCGCCGGGAAGGACGTCCGTGGTGGTGTTCACCGAGCCGTTGGTCAGAGCAAAATCGGTGACGCCTGGGTCGATGGTGGTGGTGGAGAGCAGCGCAACGTTGCCGGTGGCTGTGCCAGTGGCTGGAGGTGCGGGCGTTACGCCGATCTGCACGGTCACGGGAGTGCCATGGACGATTGATGAAGTTGGATTGAGCGACAAAGTTGTGGCGCTGGGCTTGAGAGCGGAGGTGATGCTGCTCCATTTGTTGACGAGATTGGCGGCGTTGACGGAACCGAGGCCGGTGGTGAGGTCATAGCCGGCTGTGGCATTGTAGCCCGTCAAAACGCCGATTCCTTCGGAGCCGGCGGGGCCGCAATTGACCGGCACGGCCACGGTATCGTCGCACGGCATGGCGTTTGTGCCGGTGGTGATGTCGTAAAAAATGCAGGTGCTGGCGGGTGTACCCGACGAAGCGCAGCTCGCGCCAGATTGCGCAGCGAGCTTATAAAGAATGTAATTGGCGTTGCCCTGACGCGAAGCGGCTTTCTGAACGACCATGGCCATGATGCCCGCAAAACTGGGGGTGGAGGCGGAAGTGCCGCCGACACTTAAAAATTCGGGGTTCTGTGCACTGCAGTAAGACGGGTCGGGAAGCTGATCGGCCTCGCAAATGATGTAAGCGCTGAGGGAAATAGAACCAGCGCTGGCGAAGAGGGCGACGTCGGGTATGTCTCGCTTGCCATCGCTGGGCACACCTTTGCCAGTCTGCCAGGAAGGCTTCGCGTAACCAGCCGAACAACTCGAGGGGTCGTTGCCGTCGTTGACCGTGCAAGCGCTCTTGCCACCACTGCCGCCGACTGTAATGACGGCAAAGTCGATTAGCTGCGGATTATTGCAGTTGGTGAGGGGGTTGGCACTGAAGCCGAAGAAAACGATCGCCACGCTGGTGCAGGAATCGTCCCAGGGGAGTTCAGGAATGTATCCCTTGGCGGATGCCTGGGTGGTGGTGGCGTTGGTGGCGTTCCAGTAGGTGGAGGGACTGGCGAGGTCGTTGAAATCGGTGCCGCCGACGGCGACATTGTATGGAGTGGAAGCAAAACCGCTTACCTGCAAACCGAATTCAGCGGGTGCGGGAGATTGATTATCCTGGCTGTCGCAGCCGGCCGAGCCGCTATCGCCCGCAGCGATGAAGACCGTGATGCCCTGCGCGGCGGCCTGTTGCCATATGGAATTGTAAAATTGATTTCCAGTGGTGCCGACACCGAGTTCGCAGATCCCGTAACTTTCGCTGATGATCGGCGCGACGTTGTGGTCAACTGCGTGTTGCGCGGCGATATCAACGCCGAGCGTAGTGTTGGTGGTGGCGGCGATGACGAAATCAATGGTAGCGCCCTTGGCGACGGAGCCGGACCATTCGAGGTCGAGGTCGGATTCGGTTTCATCGCCGGGCACGACGCCGGGATCAGGACCGTCAAGGACCAGGACGGGATCCTTGGTCGGTAAACCGAACATATTCTGGAAGCCCTCTATGTCTTTAAAATCCACATCGGACTCGCCGATTACGGCGATGGTCTGGCCGGTGCCGTCAATGGCCGGAGATCCGTTCCAGAGCCCAGCGACGTTGTAAATCGCGGCGAAGTCATAGGGTCCGAGGAAAAAACAGGTTGCCTGACCTTGGTCGCAGCTGATGGTCCATGAGGGCGTGGCGGGATTGGCAGGGCCGAGGGGCTGGACGATTCCGGTCTCCGTATTTTTCGTGTAGGCGCCTCGCACAACGTGCATGGCTTTGCGCGGGAAATTGTGCAGGGTGTTGATGCCGGCGACGACGGGGGCGAGTGCGGCGGGGATCGAGGGGTCGGTGGAGTTGGCCCAGTGGTCTTCGAGGGCGCCTGATCTTGTGGGGACAGAATATTTGTGGATGGCGGTGTGGAAGGCTTCCTGGACTTGGCCGGCGGTGCCGGAAAATTCGATCACGGTGCGGCCGTTGGATACGGGCGCGACCTGGAATCCGTGGGATTGCAGCCAGGACGTAATTTTCTGGATATCCTGATCGGACGGGCCGAACTGCTGGCCGAATTGTTGGGGCGTGAGCCATTGGTGGTAATTCGGCGAGGACTGGTCTTGCTGCTGGTCGAGCAATTGTTCGAGTGCGGATTCTTGTTGCGGGCTTCGCTGCAAGACCAGAAGCATGCGGGCCATCGGGAGGCTGGAAGGAGCGGCGCCGCTGTCGTATTTCGCGCGTGCCAGGTAATACGTGTTGCCCTTCAGGAGGGTGAGATTGGCTTCGTCCACGGCCTGGGTGATGCGCGACGGGGCCGGTGCGGTTTGCGCGGCAGCGCTGAAAGGGAGCATCGGCGAAACGAAAGCAAAAAGCAGAAGGATGCGCAGGAAACGCGCGGACTGGGGTCGCATGGTTTCGTTCACCTGGGTTCCCGATTTGGGACAGCGAGGACGGCAGGGAGAGTAAACGGAGTTGTTAGAAGTGTCAAGTTGTACGATGGGACAGATTTCCAGCGACTGACTGGGGGAACTGTGGATTCGGAGTGGAGGTTGGCGCCCGCCGTGGGGGGCTAGTGCGCGGAACGGATGCGGGTGGCGAGGGCGCGGGCGCGGTTGCGGGCGATGTCTATTAACTTTTCGTCGGAGGCAAGCTGGTCGAGGGTAGGGAGCAGACGCTCGGGCTCAGGGAGCAGCTTGTTGTTGTAGTCGCGTTCGATTTGCAGCAGGACGTCGTTGACGCCGAGGTGGTCGTAGCGCATGGTGCGGACGAGATCGGAGAGATCGGTGGTTTGGCGAGCCAGGCCTTCGAAGATGTTGACGAGTTGAGTGGCCGTGTCGTCGAGCGTGTAATTGAAATCGGTTTCGTGTTTTTCCGCGCCCTTTTCGTAGAGGAGGGTCTTTGCGCCGAGATTGGCGAGGCGGCGGTGGACTTCCAAATCCACATTTTGAAAATTATTGAGCTTGGCGGCGAGCGCGAAGATGCGTTGTGCGAGCGGCGCGCTGACCTCGAACGGCTGAGGGTTCGCGTCTTCGTCGAGTTGGCGAATGTCGTAGCTGCCGCTGCCGGCTTGATTGATTTTGATTTCGACGAATTCGGGATAGCTGGTTTTGAAGACTTTGCGGAAGGTGATTTGGGCGGCGGCGTTTTCCGGGGGAGCGTTCGGAGCGCTGAACGCGCGGTGCGGCGCTGTTGAACGCGACGGCTCGGCTGGCATCGCAGCGGATAATTCTGCGGCGAAAACCGCGAACAGGAAAAGAACCAGCGAGGTGCGAGCGAAAACGCTAGCGCAGTGGCGCTGAGCGCAGCGAATGATGAACGGTGGCATCACAACCCAGAGATGCGCGCGGCGCGGGTATGGTTTCGCAGAGTGGTTTTTGGCGCGCTGGGCGCAGAGGCTGGACGGACTCTTGTGGGGATTGCGGTGATGGAGGCTAGCAGGCGCTCGCGCGCGCGGAAGCTGTGCGCGTGGCAGAGCGCCACGGCGAGGGCGTCGGCGGCGTCGGCGGGCTCGGGATATTCGGTCAAGCCCAGCGCGGAGGTAACCATTTGCTGCATTTGCTGTTTCGATGCGGCGCCGTATCCGGCGACGCTAGATTTCACCTCGCGCGGAGAATAACTGTGCGCCGGAATGGAGGCTTGCGCGGCGGCGAGCAGCACGACGCCGCGCACTTCGGCGAGTTTCAGCGCGGTGCGCATGTTGAGGGCGGTGAAGACGGATTCGACGGCGACGGCATCTGGCGCGAATTCCGCAACCAGTTGGGCGATCAGCTCGTGGATTTCGCGCAGGCGCGCGGCGAAAGTGGCGCGCGCGGGAAGTTTCAGAGCGCCGAAACGCAGCAGGCGGGGTGCGGAGCCGATGAATTCGACGACACCATAGCCGGTGGCGCCGGCGACGGCTGGATCAACGCCGAGCACGCAAAGACGTGTGGACTTCTTCACGGAGTTCGCCGCGCAATTCGCCGCAGTGATCGAGGATGAGCGGAGAGTCATCTTGGCCCGCACAAGTGTAGTGCGCGTCGGTTGTGGAGAGTAGTGTTTTTTCGGGGAGGGCGACGCGAACAGAACTAGCGGAGTTGAGGCCGGCAGACGAAGCGTGAGGCGGGGTCTTGTGTGGCGCGAATGGCTCGATTAGCCTTAATCAAACTAAAAACGGTTGAAGTCGGTGCGGCACTTCGACATGCTATACAACACTCACGCGGGTTCCGTTCGAGATGGCTTCGATCAAGGAGGAATCATGAGCTCCTCTCCGCATCTGGCAAGCGAGACGCCGGGAACGAAAAAAGCTCTTTTCATCGATGCGGACCCGGAAGTTCGCGCGATGCTGGCCAACATTCTTGATCCACTGGTGTGGAACGTGCGGCATGCAGCGGACAACAAGGCTGCGCTGGCGCTGGCTCAAGCCGGGCATTTCGATTTCATCCTTACGAGCGAGAAGACATCCGGCAAGGAAGATGTGGAGTTACTGCGGAGGATTCGCAACGTGCGGCCGCACACCCGGCTGATCATTCTCACTGAGGAAAGTACCTCAGCGGAAGTGATCGCAGCAATGCGCGAACACGCGTTTAGTTACTTTTCAAAACCATACTCGCATTCCTCGCTCGCAGATGCGGTGCATGCCGCCTCGGACGGACCGTGCTGGGATGACGGAATCGAAGTTTTGTCGGCGACGCCGGACTGGATTCGTCTTGCGGCCAGATGTGACATGAAGACTGCGGAGCGACTACTCCAGTTCATGCACGAGATTGCTGATTTGCCAGAGCGCGAAGCCGACGCCGTGGCAATGGCTTTTCGCGAAATCCTGATGAACGCGATCGAGCACGGCGGGCACTTTCGTGCTGACCAATATGTGGAAATCTCCTACGTGCGAGCCAAGCACATGGTGATGTGCCGAGTGAAAGATCCGGGTGAAGGGTTTACTCTGGACGAAATCGATCATGCAGCCATTGCCAATCCGCAGGAAGACCCTGCTCGGCACATTGCGTATCGCGAAGCTAAGGGGCTGCGTCCGGGCGGCTATGGCGTCTTGCTCGCGCAAAAGCTTGTGGATGAGCTGATTTACGATCAGAAGGGCAACGACGTTATGCTCATAAAGTATCTCGATGTTGCGCCGCTGGAAAATTTATAAACTCGAGGCCGATTCCGGGCGACCTTTGTGAACCGTTGCCGTGCCTGATTCATGCCGCAAACTGAAACTGACTCAATACACACATTCTGGCTGGATCGAAACTAGGACTGCGAGGTGTGAATCGGCGGCCGTTTGGGCCTCGATTCGATCGAGGCCTCAGCATTAGCGGCGCGCCGCGTTTTCGAGGATTTAGCTGGCTACGGCGGCTTGCATTTCTTTTTCGTCGATGTCGAAGTTGGCATAGACGTGCTGGACGTCGTCGTGATCTTCGAGAGTCTCAACCATGCGCATCATTTGCTGGGCTTGCGCGCCGCTGAGCTTGACGTAATTCTGCGGAACGAAGGCGATTTCCGCGGTGGCCGGAGTGACACCTGCGGCGAGCAATGCCTCGCGGACTTTTTCAAATGCTTCGGGGGGCGTGGTGACTTCCCAGGCCGAACCGTCGTCGCGCAGATCTTCCGCGCCAGCGTCGAGCACGATGCCCATCATTTTTTCTTCGTCCGCAGCTTCCTTGGGGACGATGATGTCGCCCTTGCGGTGGAACATCCAGCCGACCGCGCCATTTTCAGCCATGTTGCCGCCGTTTTTGGAGAACATGTGGCGGACTTCGCTAACAATGCGGTTGCGATTGTTGGTGACGACCTGCACCAGCACGCCGACGCCGCCGGGGCCGTAGCCTTCGAAGGTGACTTCGTCGAGCGTTTCGCCCTCGAGCGTGCCGGTGCCGCGCTGAATGGCTCGCTCGATATTGTCGTTGGGCATATTTTCGCTCTTCGCGGAAAGAATGGCGGTGCGCAGGCGCGGGTTGGTGATGGGGTCGGCGCCGCCGGTGCGCGCAGCGATGGTTAATTCACGGATAATTTTGGTAAAAATTTTGCCACGCTTAGCGTCCGTAGCCGCCTTCTTATGCTTGATCGTGGCCCATTTAGAGTGTCCAGACATGGATAAACCTTCTTCAGGGAGTATGGCAGGAGCAGCAGGCTAGCTCTTGCCGCGATAGTGTAGCAGCAGCGTAACATTCAGGCAAGAGAGGCGGAGAATCTATGAAACTTGGGTGAGTTGGGTGACGATTTCGGCCAGCCAGGTTTCTAGTAGTGACCTGTGCTCGGGTGTCATGTCAACGAAGGCCAGGCCCATGCCGAATCTCGGGTCGCAGTAGACGACCTTAGCCTGCGTCTCGAAGACGCCTTGATCTCTGAGAATCCGCAAATTGACCAGCGCGCCCTCCGGGAAGGGATTTAGCGCGTCAACATAGCAGCCGCCGACGCCGAGTTCCGAGATGCGGGCTGAGAGCTTTGTGCCGGACCGCAGGTCAGTCACCTCAACAGAAGCCACAAGGGCGCAGCGTCGGACGGCACGCTTATTGGAGGTTCGCGAGGGCTTGTTTTTGTGACTTGACGGGCTCATCGAGCGTAATTCCTGGTCTGAGGGCGGCCGGGGTCGGGCTGAGGAAAGACCACACCCCAAAAACCAGGCGACGGTCGCAGGAACTCTATGGCAACGAGCCTTTGGGGGCTTCCGCCCGCCAGCATCGGCCCCAGATAGACAATCCGGGACTCGGCGGTTGCTCCGGTAGCATGGTTGACCGCCACCAGTTGCTGGTTTCGATTCACGGCTGCTCCGAGAGCGATCAGGCCGCCCCAGAGGCTGACTTTCACGGCATAGGTTTGTTCGACGAGAAAGCGTTTGTTGGTGTCCGGCTCATATATTTTCAGCGGGACGCGCAGAGTCACACGACTGCTGCGCCTGGTTGGTGCCCCGTTTTTGCCATGCATCGATGCTCCTTCGATGGGTCACGGGTCGGGATGAACTGGCAGGATCGACTACAGATCAGCAAGCTTCAATAGTACGTTGGGACACTGACCTTTAACGGGACAGGCCGATAGCGCGGTTGGGACAGTTCACGGATGTTTTCCGGAGGCAGCCTGCGACGGACGAGTGGTCAGCAAATTTCTAGTTCAGATTTGGCTGCGTACAAGTTGGTTAGTCGATCGAGAAGATTCTGCGCCTCAGGAACCGCGGTAAGAATTGAAGTTTTCAGGCTGCCGTATAGCGCCCGATATACCGCCTTGATTTTCTCTGAAACGTCAGAAGCCCCGCCCCAGTTGAGGCGGTCACCAACCGTCAGGATGATTTGATTCGCTTGGAGGGGGGTGATATTTCCCTGCAGTCCTTGTTTGAGGCCTTCCTGCAGAGTGCCGAGTTGCTGAATGGCAGCATCTTTTTCCAAGTCAGTCATTGCGCCGTTGCTAATGACCTCAAGCATCGCCTGTTCGAGTGGTTTATCTATGGCCGCTTCAACGTTGATTGTTGCTTTCGAATCTGAAAGAACAGCCTGAAGCTTGAGGGTGTATTCGCTGATTTTACGATGGATCACGGCGAGCTGCCCGCCTGCGGCTTGTGCCGCCTCCGTAGCGGATTTCCCTTGTTGCAGCGCAGTCCTGTAAACCTGGTAATTTCCGGTCGCCATGTTCCAGATAACTTCGTCCACCATGGCCCTGGCAGAATTTCCAAAAGTAAGGTCGCGGACCGGGGATCTGACTGGCGGATCTGCTACCGCCGCTGCGGCCTTGGTCTCCGCAGGGGTGCGTACAGTTTCCGATGGAGGGGAGTCGTTCGGCTTTGTGTCAGCGACCTCTGGCGGCGCGGTCTCCACAGAGGTGCGCGCAGCTTGCGATGAAGCGGAGCCGTTCGGTTTTGGCTCGGCGACCTCCTGGATTTGGGTTCGATCCTCGTTTTTTATCGGATTGTCGCTTTGGTCGGATTGAGCGGGTACCACGCGGACGTCTGAGGAACTTGCGCGAGAGCGGCCTAGCTGTTTGGCGTGAGTTTCACATGCGTAGATTGGCTCACTTCCGCCGTCCTGCCAGCAAGTTTCGACGGGGGTTCCGTAGTCGCAGTCGAGCCGGTAATGCGCGGAGAGAGGCTCCGCCGGTTTTCCCGGCTGGAGCCGCCATTCAGCGCGGCTTGTGCAGTGGCGCTTCGGCACACGTCAATTGTAGCGAACCCACAACATCGAATGCGGTGAGCCGTGAGTTCCCGTGACGCAACATGTAACCCCGCCGAGCCGAAACTGCGCCAATTTTGCGCGGGGAGGTCTCGAAAACGCGTTGGCTGCAAGAGCAGGTAACGGTAAGGGATTTTTTCGGTTACACGATTGAGCAGGCGCTAACTGGTTTTTTTGTGCTGGTAAATTTTCCGGGCTTCTCGGGTCAGGCGTTTAATGCGCTGCTTTTCGTCTGATCTGGCTTCGGGATCTATCTTACGTTGGAGAAATTCCTCCTCACGAATCAGCTTTCGGTGATTTTCGAGCCGCGCCAAGTTCAATGTCCCCACTTGCACTGCTGCTTGAACCGCGCAACCTGGTTCCGTCTCGTGACGGCAATTTGTGAATCGACACCCCGCCGCCAGTAAATGTATATCGGCGAAGGTTTGTGCCAGACCTTCCTCCCCGTTCCAAAGTTGCAATTCGCGCAACCCCGGTGTGTCTATGAGCAGCGCCCCGCCCGGTAAAACAAATAGTTCACGGGTGGTCGTAGTATGTCGGCCTCGACCATCATTCGCACGCACGTCATTCACTTTCTGAAGCGATTGCCCCAGGAGCCGGTTCGCCAGCGTCGATTTTCCGACACCGGAGGATCCGAGGAGCACGAACGTCTGCCCCGGTATGAATAGGCGCTCGACTTCCTCCATTCCTTGACCTGTTCTTGCGCTAACAACGTGCACCGGGAGATCTAGCGCAACGCTTTGCATTGCGACTGCCTGCGCGCACGCGTCTTCGCACGCGTCCGCTTTATTCAAAACGAGGACTGGCCTCACTCCGAACTCCCAGCACTGAGCGATATAGCGTTCAGCGCGGCGGGGATTGACATCACCGTCGAGCGCCGAGATCACCAATGCCGTCTCCACGTTCGCTGCGAGTACTTGTCCCTCAATCCTTGTGCCGGGCGCCTTGCGAATGAATTGGCTCCGGCGAGGCAAAACGGCGCGAACCAACGCCAAATCGCACGGTCCATTTATCTGCACGGACACCCAATCCCCCTCAGCGGGCCAGTCTGCGCCTGCTTCGGCAGCAAGGCGCAGCTTGCCGCTAGGCTCTGCCAAACATTCGCCAAATGTTCCCGCGATGCGCCAACCCTCTCGGTGCTGTGCGACGACGCGCGCGGGCACGGCATCCTCGCGGTCTGTTTCGTTCCACATCGCTTCAAAATACGAATTCCATCCCCATCGAGATAGAGACATCGAGGTATTCCCCCACAGCCGCAACACGGCACACGGCTGCCGTTGGCACCGATAATTGGACCGAGCTAGTTTTCGTGTTTAGGAAATGTGGGCGGGGAGGATCTCGACGAAGGAGGCACACCCGCCCGTGAGAACTTTGGTGGTGGTTCGCACAGGCGCCTCCAAGGTTGAGATTACCAGCCCTGCAAAACGCGGGAACTGGATTTGCAAAAGTCTAACCGACGGGAGCCGTTCACGTCAATTTGGGATTGGGACTCGCGCACTAAGTACCGTTAAACGAATGAATGGTACAAATGAAGTTCTACTTCGAATGGACGGCAATGCGACGTGTTCACTGTGTCACGTCCGCGGAATTTCTCGTTCGCCAAAGAGATCCTCGAATGCTATCTTCAATCCGAAGACGGCAATGATGAGAGCCATGCCCAACTCCGCTCAGAAGCCTGCCATTCTCCGCACGGCGAGGGACAAGCTCGCAAAAAGAGCACACCTGCTGTTTCGATTGATAATCTCGTCTCTGTTTTTTGGCCTGGTGTTCGGCGGGACGGCCGCGCGGGCACGTGCCGAGAATCCGCCTGCTTCTTCACTTGGCCCCGGTTTAACGTTTGCGATCGCCGATTTCGACGGCGACCGTCGTCCAGATTTCGCCAACATTCAAGCCGGACAAAACAGGTCCGACGGTTCCGACTATTCGATTCAAATTTACCTTTCGCAGGTCGAGCGACAATCGATCAACCTTGTTGCCCCCGTAGGCGGACTGCTGATCGAGGCGCGCGACGTTGATGGAGATCACAGCATCGATCTGGTCGTCTCCACGGCATGGCGCAAACAGCCCGTAGCCATATTTCTTAACGACGGCCATGGTGCGTTTTCACGAGCAGAGCTTGCTGCATTTCCCGGAGCATTCAGCGAATGCCACACGAATTTGGCTGCTGCGTCAAATCCCACGACGGACGCTATTGGCATATCGCCACAACCGGGTGCCGGCATTTGCGCGGACGAAAACGATTCAAGGATTGACCGATCGCCAGAGAATTTGATTTTTGTTTTAAGCGCAGGATTTCCTCTCGATTCCTTCCTTACGTCGCACGCCGGACGTGCTCCTCCTTCAGAAGTTCACCACTCCTAATTGCTTCGGCTTCCCCGCATCTAGGGATAACTAGGGGAGCCTCCTCAAAAGCAAGAGTATTGCCCGACAGTTTGTGCGCTGTCGCGCGATGACTAATTTCAGACCTCACGTCTCGCTTGTGGGTCATTCCAACGAGACAGGACTGGAGGAATGGGATGCCATTAGATCACCTCTCAGAGACGCTGAAGGACCTGGCGATAAAGGTCGACTTGGTGCAGCTCCCTTCGGGTGAGGAACAAAGAGCCCGGGAGTTGGTGAAAGAACTGAAATCACTTCTGGACGTCGGAGATAACGCTAGCGTAGAGACTCTCCCGGCCCCCATAAGGACGCTGCCTGAGCTGACATGGCGCGGAGAAAAACCAAAGACGAACAGGTATTATCGGCCCGAACTCGACGTGTTGCGATTTGTGGCATTTTTATTAGTTTTTCTCACCCATTCTTTGAGGGGCAATCCCCAGCCGCGCATAACCCAACTTCTCAAGGGGTTTGCTCCTGTTTACTATGCCTCGGTTGTCGCAAGCGGTTTCGGGCTCAGTCTATTCTTTACCCTTAGCGCGTTTCTCATTTGCGAGCTCTTGCTGCGCGAGCGCGGGGTTACTGGCACAGTACAGATCAAGCAGTTCTATTTCCGCCGCATTCTCAGAATCTGGCCGCTCTATTACCTTGGCCTCGCTCTCGGTGTCTTCGTGGCACTTCTACCGGGTGGCCATGTTAGCGATATAGTCGCGATAGGCTGGTTTGGCATTTTTTTGAGCACCTGGATCATTCCCGCTCGCGGTTACGTTGCGAACCCAGTATTTCCGCTGTGGAGCATTTCAGTGGAAGAGCAGTTCTATGCGGTGGCACCGTGGCTGACGAAGTTTTGCAGCCGGAAAGTGATATTCGGGTTCTGCTGGATCTTGATCGGAGTATCGAATATCTGTCTTATTTACATGGGCCGCGTACGCGCACCCATCGAACATATCTGGGAAAACTCATTCGTCCAATTCGAGGCATTTGCCGCAGGCATCCTGCTATGCCTCGTTCTTCGTAGTAGATTGCCGAGACTGAGCGTTTGGCAAAGGATAATTCTGCTAGGGGCCGGCTGGACTTCCTGGTTCTTCGCCTCCTATAAATTTCACGCCCTTTTTGGTCCCGACCAGAACCCGGGCAGTTGGTCTCTCGTCGCAGGATACGGATTAGCGGCGCTTGGTTCTGTCATCTTGCTATTTGCTTTTCTCGGCGCGGATTCAAGATTGTTTCCAAGATGGGCTATCTACCTAGGTCGCATCTCGTTCGGCCTCTACGTGTATCACGAATTTGCAATGTATTTCGCTTCCAAGTTGGCGAGACATTTGGGCGCCATCGCAACTCAAAGTTATCCCCTGAGAATTATTAGGGCCGTAGGGATTGAAGTTCTCTTGCCTTTAGGATTGACCGTCTTAATGGCGATGTTCTCGTATCACTTTTTTGAGACGCCATTTTTGAAGATGAAAAGGCGCCACAGCCTCATCGAGAGTCAACCGATTGCGGACGCACAATAGTCCACAAGGGTACGGGAACGATTTTGGTCCAAGGTCGTGATTAACGCTCTTAGCGGAGAAGTTGGTTTCGGTGAGGCGTTGGGACGAGTACAATGCAGAGCACAATGAAGGTCGAAATCGTTCACTGTCCAACGTGACAGAACAATAGCGCCAAGGTCGCGAGTCTCGTGACCCTGATCAAGCAGCGGCTAAACATTGAAGCGGTCTGTATACCAGGCAAGACTGGCCAGTTCGACGTGACAGCGGACGGCGAAAGAATTGCGGAGCGCGGCGGAAACTGGCTCACGCGGAGCTTCGGCGCCGGTTATCCAGATCTTGAGAAAGTGATCGAGCAGCTTGTCGAAAAGAGCCGTGCGGAAACTGGCAAGTCCTGATTGACGCTTTGATCGGACAAGTGCCAGCGGGGTTTGAAGCGCGACGGGCGCGTCACTTTTTTACTTTTCGTGCGGGAAATTCCAAATTATGGTCAAGGACCATGCTTCGACCAAGAAGTAATCGTGCTTGCTCGATTGCTTCTGTCGCGCCGATCTTGGCTCGTGTGGCCTCCGGCAACAGCAGAAGTGCGCCGACAAGCGACCAGATGGAATTTTCCAGCTCCACCATTCGCTTTGCGATCTGAGGTCCGGCCGTTTGAGCCTTGATGATTCTGTCTAGCTCGATTTCTCCAGGGACCTGTTCCATGGCCTGCTCGATTGTCGCGGTGTCTTCATCGGCCCTGGGAGGCTGCGCGGTCGGAAACATAGGAATCTTGTCACTCATCGTCATCTTCCTTCCCGCGAGATATTACCATTTTTGTGTTTCGAGCAGAGTCGTAGGCGCAATGATGATCAACGCAGTAATCGGCCATGTGCCGATTCGCCAATTCTCAGTTTGCAGCAACGCGACGCGTCTTAGTTCACGGTAAGGCGTTCACGGTAAGGCTGAGCGTCGTGGTCTTAGCCGTCTTCGAGGCGCCAGTGGCAGACACCGTGATGGTGTAAGTGCCGGCGGGAGTGGCGTTGGGATTTGGCGAGGTTCCGCCTGAACCGCCGCCGCAACTAGCGCCGACAAGAAAGCCGAATAAAAGTAGGACACCGAAGAGTTTGCATCCGCGGCGGGACTGGCGCAGAGGCGCCGCAAAGATCGGCATCACGCCCAGAACTCCGGCAGCAAATAAGGCCGCGAAGAAGACTCCCGTCGCGCCGGCGATCGGCCGCGCCGTTGCCAGATTGGCCGAGGTAGTAGAGATAGAAAGGCTCGTCGAGGCTGTCGTCTGGATGCCTGGTGTCACCGAGGAAGGGGTGAAATTGCAAGACGCTCCTGTCGGCAGACCTGCGCAAGTGAAGCCAGCTATGGCGGTCTGGTAGGGCGAGTCATTAGGAGTGATGGCCAAAGTGTAGCTCGCAGTGGAACCGGCGGTGACTGTTTGCGGTGAACCTGCACCAAAGCAGAAATCGGAGCAAAGGAGCACGCTGGTTTGCCGGGGATCGTGGCGGACGAGCGGCCAGTCATTCAGCCCGGGATTGAACGGAGCGCCCGTGCTGAGCAGCGTGACGATCCCCGCAGGAGTCCGGCAAGAACCTGCATTGATACTGGAGGCCACCGCGATATCGGCTATTCCGTTTTCGTCGAAATCTCCGATGGCCGGGGCAGGAAAAAACTGGAGCCAACAGCCGTTGCCGGCATTGAGCTGCCAGGATCTGGAAATGGTACCGTCCCTGCGAATAGCCAAAAGCTGCTGATTGGCGTAGGAGCCGAAGGCAAAGACAGGATCCGAATTTGTCGAAAGAGTGTTTAAGACCGTGACAATCTCCGGGAAACCATCGCCGTCCACATCGCCCACGGCCACAGCATTGTAGCCAAAGCTCTCGCTAACCGGCGAGGCTTGGAGGGGCCAGGCGGACGAAAGATTGGATCCATCAGGCTTGAGCACGTAGAGAAGGGACTCATGCGAGTAGACGATTTCCTTGTTACCGTCAACATTCAGATCGGCAACGGCCAAGTACGACTGACTATTGACGTTGGAATTGAAAAGCGTGAGCGGCCAGCCAGTCCGTTCTGTTCCGTCGGGCTGAAAAACGTGGAGAAAAGTCTGAGTGTCAGTGTTGGCCGCGAGAATGGTTTCCAGTTTGCCGTTGTTGTCGAGGTCCGCAGCAGCCATCACCACCGGCACTCCCTGCAAGGAGGAGGGGACTTGCCAGGTCAAAGGCGAGCCGTCATTGGCGAACAGCGCCAAAGTGAAAGTAGAGGGAGAAAGGACTGCCATCGTGACGATCTCCTTCTTTCCATCGCCATTGATGTCGCCGACCAGGATAGGGTTGCGGTTTAGACGGCCATCATTGGGATTTGCGAAAGTGACCGTGAGCGGGAAATTGGAGCTGAACAGCGAGCCATCGGGCAGCCACGCGGAAACACTGGCTAGCGAAGTGTTGTAATCGATGCCGTAAGTCAGTGTCTCCCACCGTGAGTCACCAGCAAGGTCCTCGACGACGACCTGACTTCCTACAGACCAGAGGTTTGGGCTGCTCTCGAGTGTCTGGAACGAGCCGTCCTGCTGAAATAGCTCGAGGTTGCTGGAGACCGGCGAGCCAGTGATGAAGTCAATGATCATGGCTTGGTCGCCAGACGCACCACTAAAATCGGCTACGGCGGGATGCATGAAACTACCATTGCTAGCGTGGAGTGTGGGCTGAGCGGGCGCGTCGAGGGATAGGCTCCAAAGTTCTCCGCCCGTGGAGCCCGGCCCCGCAGGAGTTTCCAAGAGTAGACGGTACGTTCCATCCATGTTTCTTGCAGGGACGACTGCAGCTCCGAGCGCCGGGCCGAGGTTCAATGATTGGGGCCAATTGACGGAAAACAGGTCGGGCTCGAGGTAGACCGTGGTAAGCGCCTGAAACGCCGAGCCGGAAAGGTTTACGGTAAGGCGAATGGTGTAGTAACCGGCAGAGACAACGGAAGAGGTGTCCCAATTTGCTAACGAGCCATTCGCGACTGTAGTCGCACCTGCACCGGCAAGCGTCACGCCGGTCGTTTGCCAGCCTGAGGCTGCATCCAACCCAGGAGCCCATTCCACCACGAAGTTTTGGAAGCTGGTTCCCGTCGCAGTTCCAGTTACAGGGATCACAAGCCCATTTTTGAAGGTTGTTGGAGATGTCGGTGAAGGTGGTGGCACAGGGCCGAGGATGGCTGCGTTTTGTGGGCTCGTGAAAGCGGGAACAAAAGCCAATTGTTTTGCCGACATGGCCGACCGAGCATAGATAGGACTGGAAGCGGGCGTCAGATTCAGGATTTGCGTGTCCGGCTTCTGCATGAAGGTACCGACGGCGGACGGAAGACAACTTAGTATGGCGACGATTATTGAGGCCAGAAGCAGAACGAGGCTTCTGCGCATGAAGGGACTCTCCCTGGACGGGGTAACTTCGGCGGGAATTGTAACAGAAAACAATTCAGCAACCCTTGAAGAACCCGTATCTCGATCGAAGAAATCTCGGTCCAATCGGCTTCCCGCGGAGGGCTGAATAGATGACGTTGCGAGGATTCACCGCTCTAGTCGCTGTTTGCCGCGCCACTGCGTCGCGCGCCACCTCTCGGACACCTGTTTGCAACGCCAGCTCGCTCCTACAAGCCTGGCTTTAACGAGTTAATGATATAACCACAGGAGTGGACGAACAGCAGCAGCCGCGCGAAGCACCCGAATATCCCACGGTAGCGGCACCAGTCCAGCTCAGCGACGCCTCCACAGTTTTCAGTACGTGGCGGCCTTTGCGCCTACCCCTGTTCCGCAATATCTTGATCGCCGGCTTCGTCTCAGACATCGGCGCATTCATGCAAGGCGTGGGCGCTGCATGGCTGATGGCATCGAAAGGCGCCGGTCCGCTGCTCGTGGCTCTCACTCAAACGGCTTCGGCTCTGCCGTTCTTTCTACTGGCGCTGCCCGCCGGAGCGGTGGGCGATATCTTCGACCGGCGCAAAGTGATTCTGATCACGGAAGTGTGGATGTTTTCCATGGCCGCGCTGCTCGCGGTGCTAGCCGTTTTCCATTTAATTACTCCGTGGTTGCTGCTCTTTCTGACGTTTGCCCTTTCGATCGGAGATGCGTTTGAATCACCGGCGTGGCGAGCCGTGCTTCCTGAACTCGTGCCGCACGATGACTTAATGCCGGCCGTTGCGCTCAACGGCATCGAGTTCAATCTGGCGCGCGCGGCGGGACCTGCGCTCGGTGGAGTCTTGATTGCGCTGTCCGGAGTTGCCAGTGCGTTTACGTTGAACGCCCTTTCGTTTCTGGTGGTTATCTGGGTAATCGCGCGATGGAAACGGCCGCTGCAATCTCAAGGCTTCCTGCAAGAAAGAGTTCCAGGCGCGATGCGCGCGGCAATTCGTTGGACAGTAAACGCACCCAAGGTTTTGACGGTGCTCGGCCGCATCGGCGCAATCATGTTCTTCGCGAGCGCGTTCTGGGCGCTATTGCCCACCGTCGCCCATACACTGCGTCCGAGCGCCACATTTTACGGATTGCTGCTGACTGCCTTCGGCGGCGGCGCCGTGCTGGGAGCAATGGCGCTGCAGCGAACGCGATCATCTTTCTCCAATGACGGCATGCTGACGCTTGGCACCACGGTTTTTGCGCTAACTTTGTGGGGCGTGGCCGCATTCAAGTCGATCGCGCTGTTGTGCATCGCTATTCTGCTTGGCGGGGCCGCCTGGACTATCGTCATGTCGCTGATGAGTACGCTGATGCAGAATCTTGCGCCCGACTGGGTCCGCGCGCGGGCAATGGCGGTTTTTATGCTGGTCTACATGGGGACGTGGACCGGCGGCAGCGCATTTTGGGGATATGTCGCGGCGCACAAAGGGACGCATTTTTCTTTGCTGGCCGCGGCGATCGGTACGGGCGCTTCTCCTGTGCTGATTTTGATTTCCCGGCTGGTGGACGCGCCCGTGGATTTGGGAGCCTGGAATCATTGGCCAAAACCGATTTTTGTCGGTGACGCCGGCCTGAGCCTGGGGCCGGTGTTGGTCACAGTGGAATACGAGGTCGAAGCGAACCAAGCGGAGGAATTTCTCGCCGCTATTCAGAGATTATCGCGGGTGCGTCGGCGCGATGGCGCGTATATCTGGGGTATTTATCGCGATACGGAACAGCCAACGCACTACGTGGAAACTTTCATCGTCGAATCCTGGGGAGAACACCTACGCCAACACGAGCGTGTGATTATGGACGACCGCGCGATCGAGGAGGATGTTGACCGCTTTGACGCGAAGCCAAAGGTGACGCACTTCATCTACGCTCATCGCAAGACCCAGGAACACACTTGAAAACACCGGCTGCACGATCGTGACTCCTGAGTAACGCGGGAATCGGAAGCTGACCGAGCGGCGGGGCGCCGCGTTGGAGTTTGCCGCCGTGCGAAAAGTTATTTTGGGTCTATCGGTTTTGATAGGTGCGACGGCTCAGCTGTTGCAGGCGCAGCAGACTCCTCCCCTGGCGGCGTCACCTGCGCGTCCTCCTGATGCGGCCGCTCTTGGGGCTGTCCACAGCAACATCGCTTATGGCACGGCGATTGGCGGGGTCCTGGTTCGCTGCGTATCAGGAGCAGCGATTAAGAAGTGATTTCAGCTATGATCGCTTGCGCGGCGAGCGTTTCCTTGTCCAGCTCGGTTACGCCGTGGGCCAGGATGATCACGCGATGGAAGAGGAAGCCCATGGCGATTTTGTTTCGTTCAGGTGTTCGCGCGTTGTAAAAGACGATGGCTGCGAGTTGACGGGGCCGAACGAGTCCGAAGCAGTAGGAGTAGCCGCCGTAATATTCGCCATGCTCGCCCATGAAGAGGTACGAGACCGATCGGTGCCCGAGCGAGTAGGAGCGGGCACTGCATGCTTCGGCGTCGCGCATGACCCATCTTTCGCCAATCCATGCGACGAGCATGAAAACGACGACTATTGGGAGGAACTGCGCGAAAAGAGACGCGATGTATCCATATTCCGTGGAGAAGACTCTATTCAGCACACTGAACTGCCCTGCGAGGCCCCTGGCGGAGGAAACGACCAGGAACGCTAGGGCCAGAAACGTGGGGAGAAACAGCAGCCACAGCCTGGCGAGTTCTACCTTCACGGCCAAGTAGTCGTGTTCCAAAGCGAGGTTGCGGTCGGGGTCGCGCAGGAATCTGGTGGTGCGGACGTAATACACTTCTTTGCGCGGATGCAGGAAGAAACCCAGTAGGACGGCCGCGACGATTGCTAACGCTACGACTCCTTCGAGGATGGCCTCATATGGAGTGAAGAGCAACACGGCTGCGAGTACCGCTACGCAGAGAAATAAGACGCGCGAGATTTCTTCCATTTCGCAATCCACCAAAATTGAAAATGATCCGAGAGAGTGTAGCGCCCAAACCGGGCAGTCTTCCATTGAAACTGACAATTCCTCGTCAAGCTACGCTCGTTTTGCGCCGGTTGTAGCAGTAGCGCGATGGCAAGACGAAAATCAGTGGTTCTCAGACTCACGCTTCAAGTCGGGGGCGAGCATGGTGAAAAACTTGCCTTCACCGGGGAGAATTTCCTAGGAGGTTCGGGGTGCGAGCGCGGGAGGGAATAGGGTTTTTGCTGTAATGATTGCGGTGAAAAATAAGTCCTGTGTTTCTGGGACGTTCGCTCATTACCGAAAGAGCACAAATCCACAAGTGAGGCGATTTTGATGTGCGGCTTGGCCGAAGCGATGCTCTGCAGGGTTTCGCACCATGCAACAGACCACTGGGGACCCTGGGGGAACCACAATGCCAAACCTCTTTACAACCGCAACAACCGTAATAACCGAACAAGATGCGCAGGTGGAAAAGCGGCTGTGGCAAGCCGTAATCGTGAGCACGATTCAAGAATGGATTTCCGGGCCGTTGCGTTACAAACGAATCGCGGAAGAATATTTGTTTCAGGACCGTTCCGATTTCCCGCAGGTGTGCCAGTCGGCAGGGCTCGACGTTGACAGATTACGGCAACAGTTGATGCGGCTGCGCGCGCAATCAAACCCGCTGGGCAAGATCGCTTAGGGATCATGCGCGGGGTGGGATCGATGGCAATTGGCTTGCGGTGTTGAAGCGACCTCGTAGAAAAGTTGGCGCGATCAAAAAGCGCGGCTTCAGGGGCTAAAGCCTCGCCCCTCCTCGTGTGCTATTTCTGAGCTGGCTTTCAGTGAGGCGTGTTGGGCTGTGGCTGGCGGGATGCGCCATAGCCGAGCGTCTTTGACAGCTTTGCGGCGATCGCAACAGCACACAGTGCAATCAGAAAATCTCTAACGAAGCTGGTGAGAAACAAAATCGCGGGATTCCCCGTGTGGTAAAAATAAATATTTTTGAATGCGGTGATCGCGTGGCCCTCGATCGCTGCGGCGACTGAGCAGCTCACCACAACGCCAAACCACAGATAGACTCTCCAGCCTGGTTTCCGCCAAATCCACAGCTGATACCCCGAAGTCTTGATCCATTTGTTGTACGCGTAGAACAGCACGCACAGTCCGAGCACCGAAGAAAATAGTTGCAAGGCTTTGTACGCGGGCATCCCGTTTCCGAAGAGCCGTGTTTGCAGCAGCGGAACGTGCCGCACCATCCAGCCTCGTGTGTGAGTGAACGAATCCCATAGAACATGGCTCCATGCGCCAATCAGAACGCCCGATGCCACGCCTAAGGCCTGCGGTATGGAAGCTAAACGAGGCTTGAGCAGCGGTTCTATAGCCTGGCGGTGCGGGCTGGGCAGCAAAAACACCGCTGACGGAGCGAGCCAATAGAAAACGAGCCACACAAGAATGCCGAGGGGAAGCGATGTGGAAAATGTTCCGAGCAGCGTATGGGACTGGTTTCGGAAATGCTCGGGCATCGGCAAATAGTATGCAGCGTCCGGGACCAGGCTCCCGATTACCAGAGCGGACAACGGGATCCAATTCTTGAATCTGGATTGAACGGGAAGAACCGCGGCCGGATGTGCGAAGGTGAATGGCATTAATCGAATATCAGACTAGCAAGTTTTCTGTCAGTTCGCTGCATCCTATCGAATGCTCCGCAAACACGAAGTCCCGGGAGCGTTTGGGGAATACTCGTCAACGATTCGGTGACAAGTGTGGAAACCGGACAGGTGCTTTTCGGATGCGCGATTCGCGGCCTCGGTTTGCTGCGCGCGTTCGCCTTTTCGAGTCCTTGACAGTGGAGGACGCGAAGCCGTATGGTCTGGGCAACGACGTCGGAAATCCACGTTTCGCATCTCGCCGACAGGTTTCCGATTCGGGAGGTGAGCCATGCCATTAGACCTGATGACCCTGCGGTTGGTGGAAAGGCCGGTGACGCGCGAAGAGGGCCTGCGAATTTTAGAACGCGATCAGTACCTTTGCCAGTATTGCGGATTGGATGGAGGGGCCAGTTTCGAGAACGCGTTGGCGATGTCGGTGGATTTTGTGGTTCCGCGGGCTCGCAGAGGCAAGAAGGATGAGCGCAACCTGGTGGCGTGCTGCCGTTCGTGCAACATGATCAAGGGCCGGCGTGTGTACCGCAATTTTGACGAAGCCAAGAGCTACGTGCTGGCGCAGCGCGAGAAGCTTCGTAAGGCATGGGAAACGAGGAAGACCGCACCTGCTGGGGCCGCTTCTTCTACAAAAGCGCAGAAGCCGTCTGCACCGGAAACATCGAAGGCTGCGGCTGGTTCGGTAATCAGCAGCTCGCCGCTATCCATTCGCAACAGATGATTGTGGCGGCTTCGCGAACCGAGTTCTGATATTTCTAGTAGCGCCAGGATGTGAGGTCGGCTCCAGCGGGCGCGGTTTTCTGAATGCGTTCGAGGATTTTCGGCAGGTACATGGTGTTGTAGTGCAGGCGCGAGAGGTAATTGGGCAGACTGGGATCGCCGTTCCAGCAATGCTCGGCGCGGTCTCCGTATTTCACTTCGCCGCCGTAGGGAGGATTTTTGGTGGCGTTCAAGACGTCCTCGAGGTAGTACACCCCGTCGTTCAGGAAATAAGTGTCGGCGCTGCCGACATAGACGTGAATCTTCCCTTCGAGCATTGGTCCTAGTGAGGCCCAATTTTTCTGCAGGATCGCGCTCAGGTCGTAGTGCTCCTTCCAGTACGCGGCCGTCGCGGGATCAATCTCGCCGGTTTCCTTGTCGAAGATCGTCTGCGGGTAGCCATCTTTTCCCACCGGGCCGTACACGGCTTGCCAGATATCGAACTGCTCGCCGGAACGACCGTGCGAGCCGAGCGCGAGTTCGTACTGGTTGATCTGTTTCGTGCTGGTGAGCGTGCGGCCGAGATAATCGCGTTCGCCGGGCTGTTCGACGCGCGTGTGCGGGCCTGCGATGAAGAACATATTTTTATCGGAGTAGAGATTGATGTTGGTGAAGCCGCGGAAGTCCACCGGATCGGGGCAGGCGACGAACGCGCCGTTGTAATGATCGGGATAGAAAATTTGCACGGCGAGGGATTCCCATCCGCCGGTGGAACCGCCGTAAACGAAGCGCGCCCAACCCTGGCCGATGGCGTGGAATTTTTTTTCGATCGCGGGAATCAGTTCGGTTTCGATGGCGTCGCCATAGGGGCCGAGGTTCGCGGAATTCACGGCGTAGGAATCGTCGTAATAGGGATTGGCATGATTGATCTCCGCGACCAGGTAGCGCGGGAAGCTCGGCGCGATCCACTGCTGATAGAACTTGTAGGCTTCTTCCTGCTGAATTTTGTTGTAGCCGGAAATGTGGAAACGTTCGCTGTAGTCGGGTTTCAGATCCGGGTCGGGAGGAGTGGTGCGGAAGCCGTGCAAGTCGTCGTTGAAATGATCTTCTTCAATCATCAGCGGAAAATGCGCGTTGGGGTGAGAGTCGAATCCTTCGGGCACGAGGACGTTAGCGCTGAGGAACATGGGGCGTCCCCAGAATTTTGTGAGCAGCGTGCTCTGGATTTTGATGTGGCGGATATAGGGCGTGTCAGGCGGATCGGGGATCGGCGGAATGATTTGGTCGAGGACGATGGAGACGGGATCGCCGCCGGCACGCAGAGTGATTTTTCGCGGCGTGGAGTAGAGGTTGCCGGGGGCGAGCTGCCAGTGCTGGCCTTCGCCGCGGTCCATGGGAAGTTTTACGGTTGTGCCGTCGGCGCGGTGAAAGGTTTCGTATTTGTGCAGGACGACCTGGACGAAATAGTCGCCGGCGGGAACGTCGTGGAGGTAGCGGACGGGATAGCCGAAAGCGGCTTCGTCGAGGGTGACGGATTGGCTGGGCTGGAGCGCGTCCACATCGAGGCCGAAGATCATTTGCGTGCGCACCGAGTTGCTGATTTGCAGGCGCGGTTCGGCGGAGGGATCGGTGGAGAGAATCAGCAGCAGGCGACCGTCGAGTGGTGCGGCGCTTTGGGCACTCGGGAACGACACTGCGAAACGATACGACGGAGGTTGCTGCGCGTGCAGCGCGGTTGCGGTGAAAACGAACGCGAGAATTCCCAGCAGCAGTGCGCGGTAACGACTTCGCGACGTCATAGTCCCACCTGCCTTCAGGCTAATTTCGCCGCGAGAATACTACATCACGAGACGGGATTGCTGAGAATGGAGTGAGTGGCGCGAGCGTGCGGCGGAGTTTGAGGCATTGAATTACGCTGAAACTGGGGATTTTTTTAGTTGATCGGTTTGCCGGCTCCGAAGGTGGTCTTTACTTCCGTGCGCATGAGATAGACGAGCAGCGCGCTGGCGATTATGACGCCGATGCCACCTTCGATCGCGTGTCCCGAGAAAACGTTGACCATGTCTCCGAGGATCTGGGTCGCGATTATTGCGACCGCCAGTCGCCATCCCCATATCCGGCGCAAGAACCAGCCCGCTGCAGCGACGGCGAGCGTGACCGCAAGCAAGAGGAACAGGATGCCGACTTCTTTTCCGAGAGGCGCTAACTGCTGGTAGGCGCGCGAATTGAGAATCCAAATACGGTCCATCGCGGTGCCTGGAAACGCTAACGTCAAGCCGGCGAGCGACGCCATGCACGCTCCGAAAACCAGGAAAATGCCCATGGCCGTAAGGCCGCGCGGAGATGTTGCCGGCCGGGGCGTTGCAGGCGGAATCATGGAGACACTATAGACCGAAGTTCTGCGCCGTTTCGCGCTGAACGGTACACTTGTAGAGAGCTGAGCGAATCGGTGGCGCGTCGCCAAAGGGCGTTCGGTTTGGTGACGGGGCGTCCCAGAATCGGGCAGCTGCTCGCTGGGATGCGGCGCACGTGATTTCACTAAGAGCTTTGGCTGGAGGGAGATTCGGCCGGGCGCAATCGGCCCGGGAATTGCAGCGCGGCAGGGGTGTAGGCCATCTACAGCCAGGATGTAGATGCTCTACATCCGAGGGAAGCGATGAAACAACGGTATCAGAACCGGATTGAGCTGCTACAGGGAACGCTGGATTTATTGATTTTGCAGACGTTGCGCTGGGGAGCGCAGCACGGGTACGGGATTGCTCTGGCGATTCGCGCGAACTCCGGCGAGATATTGCAGGTGGATACGGGCTCGCTGTATCCGGCGCTGCACAGGCTGGAGCGGCACAAATTGATCGCGGCGGAGTGGAAACTTTCCGAGAACAACCAGCGCGTGCGGGTGTACAGGCTGAGCGCGGCGGGGAAGAAGAAGCTGGCGACGGAGCGTTCGCGCTGGGCGCAGATTTCGCAGGCGATTGCGGGGATTCTGGGGCCCGCCGGCAAGGAGAGCGAAGCATGAAATTTCCTTGGGGCGATGACGAACAGCGCAAGAAAGAATTGAAAGAAGAAATCGCCAGCCATTTGCAGATGGCGGCGCGGGACCGCGAGGCACGCGGCGAATCTCCGGCGCAGGCTGGCGAATCCGCGCGTCGGGAACTGGGCAACACCGGAGTGATTCAGGATGTGACGCGCGACCAGTGGGCGTGGACGTGGCTGGAAGACCTGCTGCAGGACTTGCGTTACGCCGCGCGCACGCTGCGGAAAAATCCAGGGTTCACGATGATCGCGGCGCTGACGCTGGCGCTGGGCATCGGCGCGAATACCGCTATTTTCAGCCTGGTGAATGGTGTGCTGCTGCGGCCGTTGCCGTACGCGCAACCCGAGAGATTGGTCGGAACCACTCAGTATTATCCCAAGGGTCCGCTGATGGTGATGCGCCAGCAAAGCCACACGATGCAGCTGGCGGGAGTTTCGGATAACAAGGAATTTAATTTGACCGGCTCGGGCGACCCGGTGCGGCTGATTGGAAATTCTGTGTCGGCAGATTTCTTTTCGATGCTGGGCACGCAACCGGAGATGGGTAGAACTTTTCACGATGGAGAAGACCAGCCGGGCAAGGATCAGTCGGTGGTGCTCAGCCACGCGTTGTGGGAGCACCGGTTCCAGGCGGATCCAAATATTGTGGGCCGGTGGATCACGCTGGAAGGAGTGGATCGTGAAATTGTGGGCGTGATGCCCGCGGATTTTCGATTTCCATCGCCCAAGACAGAGCTCTGGGTTCCGTTGCATCTGGACCCGCGAAACACTGGCGATTACTGGGGCGACAGCTACATGGCGCTGATCGGGAGGTTGCGACCGGGCGCGACTCTTGAGCGAGCGCGCGCGGAATTGAAAACAATGCGGCCGATCGTGCTGGCGGCGTATGCGTGGCGGATGCCGGACAACTCGTTTGTGAACTCGAGCATTGTTTCGCTGGAGGACGCGATCGTCGGCGACGCGCGAGGAAAACTGCTGATTCTGCTTGGCGCGGTGAGTTTGTTGCTGCTGATTGCGTGCGCGAACGTCGCGAACCTGCTGCTGGCGCGCGCCACAACGAGGGAGAGGGAAGTTGCCGTGCGAGTGGCGCTGGGAGCGAGCCGCTGGCGGATTCTGTGGCAACTGATCACGGAGAGCGTGCTGCTTGCGTTGCTGGGCGGCGCGCTAGGAATCGGCGTTGCGGTGGGCGGGCTTTCCATTCTGAAAGCGGCGCTGCCCGCGGACACGCCGCGGTTGGCGGATGTAGCGTTGGACGGGCAAGTATTGGCGTTCACGGCGGTGCTGGCGATTTTGACCGGCGTAATTTTTGGATTGGTTCCGGCGCTGGGCGCTTCGAGAGTGGATATGACGGCGACGCTGAAATCCGGCGGACAGCGCAACGCGAGCGGCGGAAATCATCGGGCGAGCAAGCTGCTAGTAGTGGGCGAAGTGGCCGTTTCGATGATTCTGGTGATCGCAGCGGGGCTGCTGGTGAAAAGTTTGTGGATTCTTTCCGGCACCAATCCGGGATTTCGTGCTGAGAGCGTGGTAACTGCGCGAATTACTCCGAATGAAATGCTCTGCGAGGTTCCGGGGCGCTGCTTGGCTTTCTACGATGAATTGTTGAATCGCACGCGCGCGTTGCCGGGGGTGAAAAATGTCGCTGCCGTGAACGGCTTGCCGCTGGGCGGCGGTGCGGAAATATTTCCGATCGAGGTGGAAGCGCGTCCTATTCCGGACGGTGCGAAAGTCCCGATGTTCTGGGAAAAAATTGTCACGCCGGATTATCTGAGCATTATGAACATTCCGCTGTTGCGAGGCCGCGGATTTACAGAGGCGGATGCGGCACCGGAAGCGCAAGCTGTATTGATCGTGAGCAAAACCACCGCGGAACATTTCTGGCCGGGTAAGGATCCGGTGGGACAGCACATCCGGGCGAAGTGGGAGCCAAATGTTTGGCGGACTGTCGTGGGAGTGGTGGGTGATGTTCGCGAATACAATATCAGGAGCGATTCCGCGAGCTGGATTGACGGTGTGATGTATGCGCCGTACGGGCCGCACGCGATTCGCGGCAGTGGTGCGGACGCGCCGCCCGCGGAGATGACGCTGGTGATTGAGACAGCTGGAGAGCAAGTGCAAATCGCCGGCGATTTGAAAAACACTGTCGCGAGCCTGAATCATGACGTGCCGGTGAGCCAGATTGGTCCGCTGAAAAATTGGGTGGCGGAGGCGCTGGCGGAACCGCGGTCGATTTCGGGGCTGTTTGCGGTGTTTGCGGCGCTGGCGCTTTTGCTTGGCGCGGTGGGAATTTACGGCGTGATTGCTTATTCCGTTGCGCAGCGCACGCGGGAAATCGGGATTCGCATGGCGCTGGGGGCGCGGCGGCAGGAAGTGCTGCTGTTGGTGGTGGGGCAGGGCGCGAAGCTGGCGCTGGCGGGAGTGGCAGTCGGAATCGCGGGCGGGCTGATGTTGACGCGGCTGATGAGCGGATTATTGTATGGCGTGCATGCGACGGATCCGCTGACGTACGGCGCGGTGGCAATTTTGCTGATGTTGGTGGCGCTGGCGGCTTGTTTTCTGCCGGCGCGGCGGGCGATGCGCGTGGATCCTATGGTGGCTTTGCGCTATGAATGATGGCGGCGGTGAAGGTGACGGCGCGCGTTGTGGTCTGGAACAAGGCGAGGGAACTCCGGCATGAATTCTTGGTGGGGCTGGCGCGAACGGCGCAAGCGTGAGCTGAATGAGGAGATCGCCGGGCATTTGCAGATGGCTGGGCGCGATCGCGAGGCGCGCGGCGAATCGCGTTCGGGCGCGGAAGCTGCGGCGCGGCGCGAGTTGGGCAACGCGGGAGTGATTCAGGACGTGACGCACGATCAATGGGCGTGGACTTGGCTGGAGAATTTGCTGCAGGATTTGCGTTATGGCGCGCGCACGCTGCGGAAATCTCCGGGCTTCGCGGCTGTGGCGATTCTGACGCTGGCGCTCGGCATCGGGGTGAACACGGCGCTGTTTTCCGTGGTCAACGGCGTGCTTTTGAATCCATTGCCCTACCCGCAGCCCAATCAACTTGTGGAACTGTGGTGGGATCGCACGCCGGGGCAGCACAGCTCGATTCCTTATTCAAATTTTCTTGATTGGCAGAAAGAGAGCACGGCGTTTTCCGCGGTGGGCGCGTACTTGCAGGACAACATGATCGTCACCGGTGCGGGCGAGCCCGAACGCGTGGACGGTGTAAAAATTTCGGCTAACTTTTTCGATTTGCTTGGCGTGAAGCCATCGCTGGGGCGATCGTTCCGGCCGGAGGAAGATCAAGTCTGGGCACCGCCCGTTGCGCTGATCAGCGATGGATTGTGGAATCGCAAGCTTGGCTCGTCGCCCGACGCGCTGGGTAAGAGCATCACGGTGGACGGCACGAGCTACAGAATCGTCGGTGTGGTGCCGGAAAAATCGCCGATTTACACCACCGCCGATGTTTTCACGCCGCTGGGCCAATTCAACGAGGAACCGTTTCGCGACCGGCGCGCCAGCCTGGGGACGGTGGGAATCGCCAGAATGAAACCTGGCGTGACACTGACGCAGGCGCGCGCGGATATGGACGCGGTGGCGCGGAATCTTGCTACTGAATATCCGGAAGCGAACAAAGGCACCGGCATCTTCGTGAACCCGCTGAAGGAGGACATCACCGGCGACATCGCGCCGATGCTGTATATGTTGCTGGGCGCAGTGGGATTCGTGCTGCTGATTGCGTGCGCGAACGTTGCGAATCTGCTGCTGGCGCGTTCGGCGGCGCGGGCGCGGGAATTTGCGATCCGCATGGCGCTGGGCGCGACGCGGCGGCGCATCGTCAGGCAGCTGATCACGGAAAGTCTGCTGCTTGCGGGTGCGGGTAGTGCGCTGGGCCTGCTGTTCGCCGCGTGGGCCACGAAGGCGGCGCTTGCGGTGATACCGGAGACTGTGCCGCGTACCAACGAGATCGGAATTGATGGCCGTGTTCTTTTCTTTACTTTGGTCATTTCGATTCTGGTGGGCGTGGTGTTCGGGGTGGCGCCGGCGTTGAAAACCTCGCAGCCTGATTTGCACCGGAGCCTGAAAGAGGGAGGGCGCGGATCGAGCGGAACGCGGGCGCGCACGCAAAATATTTTCGTGGCCGTGGAGATGGCGTTGGCCGTGGTGCTGCTTGCCGGCGCGGGGTTGATGGTCCGCAGCCTGGTGGGGCTTGCGAACGTGAATCCGGGTTTTGACCCGCAGCATGTAATGGAGTTCGGCGTGTCGCCGTCGGCTGCGCGGGTCACTACGCCGGCGCACATTCGCGAAACGTATCGCGAAATCACCGCGCGATTTGAGGATGTTCCGGGTGTGGCTGCGGTGTCGCCGTTGGTCGGCGCACTGCCGCTGACGGGCGATTCGCTGGTTGGTTTCTGGATCACGGGGCAGCCGAAGCCTTCCTCGGCGAAAGAGATGACGCGCGCGCAGTGGTATGCAGTTGCGCGGGATTATCTGAAAGTGATGGGGATTCCGCTGCAGCGCGGAAGATTTCTGAGCGCGGAGGACACGGAGACGACGCCGTTCGCCGTGGTAATTGATGATGGTTTCGCGCGCTCGTATTTCCCTGGCGAAAATCCGATTGGCAAGCGGCTCAACATTTCGATCATTGACGTCGAAGGCGCGGAGATTGTCGGCGTGGTGAGGCACGTGAAGCATGCGGGACTGGGCGCGACGGGGATCCTGGACCAGCGCGGGCAACTTTATTTCGCGATATCGCAATTGCCGGATCGCGTGCTGCCGCTGGTTGGCCGCTCGTGCACATTCGTGGTGCGCGCTGAGGGAACGCCGCAGGCTGTGAGCGAATCGCTGCGCGCGGCGTCGCAGAAATTCGACAGCAAGCAGGTGCTGTACGAATTCCAGCCGATGGTAAAGGTTGTTTCCGATTCGATCGGTGCGCAACGGTTCACGATGATCCTGCTCGGCGTTTTTGCTGCGCTTGCGCTGCTGTTGTCCGCGGTGGGAATTTTCGGCGTGATTTCCTACGTCACGGGGCAGCGCACGCAGGAGATTGGTATTCGCGTGGCGATGGGCGCGCAGAGTAGCGATGTGCTGCGTCTGGTGCTGGGCCACGGAATGCGCGTGGCGCTGCTGGGCGTCGCGATAGGATTGGCGGCGGCGCTTGGGTTGACCCGGCTGATTGCCAGCCAGCTTTACGGCGTGAGCGCGAATGATCCGCTCACGTTTGTCGGCGTGGCGGCGCTGCTGACGCTCGTCGCGCTCGCGGCGTGCTATATCCCGGCGCGACGGGCGATGCTCGTGGATCCGATGGTGGCTTTGCGCAACGAATAATCAGCAGCGCTGGCTAGTGCGCCAGCGCTCCAGAGTCAAAAACGATTTTCCCGCCCACGATGGTCAGCACCGATTCTGTTTTGGGCAATTCCGCCACAGGCACCTGGAAAATGTTTTGTGAAAGCACGGCGAGGTCGGCGAGCTTGCCTGCCTCGAGGCTGCCTTTGTCCTTCTCCGCGAATTCGGCGTAGGCGGAAGTCAACGTGTAGGCAATGACGGCCTGCTCGCGCGTGATCGCTTCGGTCGGCCGACCCGGATCCATCGTCGCCAGCATGATATTAAGGTATGGATTTAGCGGCCCGTCCGAGCCGAGTGCCAGCGGAATGCCCGCCGCCAAGAGAGTGCGGAAGGGCTGGACGTCCTTGTACGTTACCGGCGTGGGACCGAAGAGCAGTCCGACATCGAAATGCGTGGGATTCTGTACCACGATGATGCCGAAATCCTTGACGCGCGGAATCAAATCCGGGAACAGACCATCGCCATGCTCGAAGCGTACACGTTTGCCGTCCCACACCTGCTCTCCGCCCGTGGCCTGCATCGCGTTCAACATCGCTGCCGCCGAGAGATAGCCACTGACGTGAAACATCATCTGATCGCCATCTGCGAGAGACTCGTGCAGCATCGCCTGCATTTCTTTTTCGGAGAAGGTGAGCGGAAGATGACGAGCGCCGTAGTCGAGTGATTCGCCGGCGGGCATAGACGGGGTCTGGCGTGGAGTGAAAGTGTTTTCGAGCGGCACGCCATCGAGCATCCATTTCGTGCCACTCACGGTGATGAGCGGGCTCGGGTGCCGTGGCACCGAGAGACCTTCGAGCGTGTCGCGTCCCGCGGGCGTTGTCCCTGGCATGCGCATGATGCGAATGCGGATGGGCGTTTGCGCGGCTTCGAACAATTTCACATCGCGCTCGGGCGGAAGCGCGTCGGACATGTCCTGTAGCGAAGTAATGCCGAACTTCACGCACTGGGCAAAAAGATCGCGCAATTGAGTGATGGCTTCCGCGTCGCTAGGCATCAGTGCGAGCTTGCGGCTTAGTTGCAGGACCGCGTATTCGCGGAGAACACCGGTGAGCTTGCCGTCCACGGATCGTTCGTACCTCCCGCCGAGGGGATCGGGCTGGTCGTCGTCGCGAATGCCAGCCCGCGCTAGTGCGACGCTGTTCAGAATCGCGGCGTGGCCGGTGAGCGTGGTAAGGATCACGGGATTTTCGGGCGCGACTTGGTCGAGCGCGTTGCGCGCGACGGCAGTATCGTGAAAAACGATCGGGCCGATATCCGCGAGAATGAACGTCCCCTTCGGCGCCTTGGCGGCGGCAGCGACAATCGCATCCTTCAATTGGCTCCACGTCGGGTCTGGGGTGTTCAAGTTGAGGTGCACGGCGTGCGGCGGATCGAGGTCAATGTGGTCGTGCGCGTCATTGATTCCGGGAATAACCGTACGGCCCGCGAGGTCAATCTGGCGCGTGTGCGGTCCGGCGAGCGCTTTAATTTTCGAGGAGTCGCCGGTGGTGAGGATGCGTTCGCCGCTGATCGCCAGGGCCTGGACGTAAGGATGCGCCGCGTTGCTTGTGAATATTTGCCCATTCAGAAGAATTAGATCCGGTGGCTGCTGCTGAGCGGCCATTCGCGGGGCAAGAAGGGCTGATACGAGGAACAGGAGCGAAATCCCAGCCAGTGTATTTGTGCGTGTCACAACGATGACCTCCGATTGGCGCCATCATACTTGAAAAGGGCGATAACGCTGTGCGCGATACGATCGGAGCGCTTCGCGGATTTTTCCGCAGCGTGGCGTTGTGCGAGAATGTTATCGTGACCCGGGCGCGATGGTTGTGCGCCGGATTTTATGCCTGACTCGATCAAAGTGGTTCTCGAATTCGCCTTGCTGGCGATTACTTCAGTGTTTTTTCTGGTGGACCCGTTCGCGGTGATCCCGTTGTTTCTGGCGGTTACCGCGGATTCTACGCCATCGGAGCGGCGGGGCGTGGCGCGGCGCTCGGCGTTCACTTGCGCGATTGTGCTGTGCTCGTTTGCGCTGGCGGGCAGCCTGATTTTCAAGATGTTCGGCATCACGCTGCCGGCTTTCAAAATTGCGGGTGGAATTATTCTGATGGGAATTGGGCTGGACATGCTGCAGGCCAAGCAATCCGGCACGAAAGCCACGGCCGAAGAACAGCAGGAAGGCGCGGAGAAACAAGACGCGAGCATTATTCCGCTGGGGATGCCGATGCTGGCGGGCCCGGGTGCGATCTCGACAGTGATGGTGCTGGTGGGCGAATCGCACTCGCTGTGGCAGCACGGCGTTATTTACGCGACGATTCTGCTAACGTCGTTCGTTTCTTTCATGATTCTGGCGGGCGCGGATGGCGTGCGCAAATATCTGGGCGAAACCGGGATACGCATTCTGATGCGGTTAATGGGATTGCTGCTGGTGGCGCTGGCCGTGCAGTTCGTGGTGAACGGGCTGACGGATTTTGGATTGCTGAAGCCGCTGACGACCCCGTACTAGCGTTAGGGCGTTGACGCAAATGTGTCGCACGCGTCCACACGGCCAGTCGTGAGACCTTGCTTGAACCAGTGCACGCGCTGCGCGGATGTGCCGTGCGTGAACTTTTCGGGCATCACTTCGCCGGTGGTCATTTTTTGAATGTGATCGTCGCCAACGGCCGCGGCGGCGTGCAAGCCGGATTCCACATCACCTTCTTCCAGGATATTTCGCTTTTCGGTGGAATTGCCCCAGACGCCTGCGTAGCAGTCCGCTTGTAGTTCCAGACGCACAGAAAGGTCATTGGCCTGCTGCGGATAGTGTTGCTGGGCTACGCGGACTTTGCTCTCGGTGCCAAGAATTTTCTGCACGTGATGGCCGAGTTCATGCGCGATCACGTAGGCTTGCGCGAACTCACCGGAAGCGCCAAAACGATTTTTCAGCTCGTCAAAGAACGCCAGATCTATGTAAACCTTTTCATCGCTGGGGCAGTAGAAGGGGCCGGTGGCAGTTTGCGCGAGGCCGCACGCGGAATCCAGGTCGTCGCGAAACAAAACCAGCTTGGCATGGCGGTATTGCGGCACTAGCTTGGGCCAGGTGCTTTGCACGTCATCGAGAACGAAGGATACGAATTGAACTTCTTTTTGCTCGGCGGCATCGCGCGCGGGATCGGGTGGGCGCGCGACGGCGGCTGACGGGTTTGCGGCTCCCGAGTTCAGGAAGGGCGAAATCAGGTCCCGCTTAAAAATAAAGCTCAATACCAGCAGGATGAGCAGGCCGCCGATGCCGAGGTGTATGCCGCCGGGAAATCCTCCTCCACCGCCGCCACTGGAATTGCGGTCATCTTCGATGTCGCCGCTGGTGCCGCCCGGTGTCCAACGCATGTGAGTGCCTCATGGATCGCGGAAGGAAGTTGGTGGTGCGCGCTGAAATTACAAAGCCGCGATTGGCGGCCGACAGGCTGAGTTTGGAGAGCATATCATACCTGCTGATCGGGATCTTTTTCGTGGATTCGGCACCCCTCGTGGTCATGGCACTCGCGCGGCGAGAGTGCGCATATCCGTGAGCTTGTAAAGATTGGTACAGCTAGTATTCTTCGTCTTCGATTTTCTTCAGGCGGGTCATTTTGAACGCGACGCGAAAATCGCGGGAACGGGCTTCGGCGAGGATGGCGCGGCGCGTTTCGATGGGCAGTTCCGACGGGCCGAAGACGCCGGCCATGTCGCGGGGAAAATGTTTGATGAAGATGGCGGCGAGATGCGCGGTGGCGTAGGCGATGGGCGTCGAGATTAAGCCGCGCTGGCGAATCTGATGGAGCGTAGGGAAGCTCGCGTCGTAGCGCAGCAGCAGCGGTTGATCGTCTTTCACGCCGCGCACCAGCACGGCCGCGGCGAAGCGCGCATTTTCTAGCGCGCCTTTCCGAATCATTCCCGCGACACCCTTGGGCGTAAGAGTTTTTGGGAAGCGTTTGCGCACGATTCCCTGCGAGCGGTTCAGGCGTCCCTGGCGATACCAGCGGAACAGGCGGTCGAAATCGTTGCCGCCGATCTTCGCGTCCATGTCGCGCATGGGAACCACGTAGGGCAGCATGCAGACTTCATCCTGGGCGGCCAGGTACACGGTGGTTTCGCCGATGGGCGGCGGGAAACGAAATTTTTCGCGGTCGGCGAAACGCTTCGCGAGAGAAAAGCGCCCGTGACGATAGACGCGCGGGCTGGAAATTGCTTCGTCGTACATCACTTCCGGCGACCAAGTGGAAACGGGATCCTTGCTTTCGGTGCTTTCGTACAAGCGAATCTGCACGGATTCCACGGCGTCCAGCAGTTCGGAGCCACGCTTGGCTAGCAGATTGGTGAGGCCGGGAGCCGCGCCGGTGCAGATAAGCGCCGCGCGATTTTTCGCTTCGAAGCGTTTGCGGAAACGGAATTGTTCGGGCTTGAAGGGATTGCGATTTAAGTGCGAATTCAGGTCCAGGTAATGCACGCCCAGACGCAGAGCCGCACGCAGAATAATTTCGTTGAACACAGCGGGGGAGGCGTTGACCAGCAGGTTGCAGCCGCGAGCGGCGCGCACGATGGACCAGAGATTGCGCGCGTTCGCTTCTTTTACTTCGATCGCGCTTTTCTTGCCGAGAAATTTCCGGGCGCGGTCCGGGTCGCGATCGCCGCACCAGACCGTGTGTCCCTGGCGCGCGAGCAATTGAGCAAGTAAGGAGCCGGCGCCGCCCACTCCCAGAACGAAGATGCGCATCGGTTCGCAACTTTATCATATTCGCCGCGCAGCGAAGCGCGGGCGTCGTCGCGGCTTTCCGGATGTGCACCGGGCGGCGCAGTGCGGCTCAATGGCTTCCCGGAACAGAGCTTTCCAAACTAAAAACTAGCATGACGGGGGAAGTCATTTTGGGGACGGTCTTTCAGTTCTGTGATCAGCCCTGTGGTTGATCAACGCACTTCACGCAAATCGTGTGCGTCCTGTGGCCGAGTCAATGCGCTGGTCCACGCCCTGGATCCGCTCTTTCGCCCAGGCGATCAGCGAAACGTTATCCGATTTGCCGATCTTTGCCCGCATGTCGCGCATCATCCGCAGGTAGACGTCCGGATGCATGCGGAGTTGGTTACACACCTGGCGATCGGTGAGCCCACCGGCGAGGGCTCGAAGTACGATTGCTTCTTCGCCAGTCAACGACGGGTCCAACTGGAATGTGGAAGCGTGCTGGATGCTGATCACTTTGGCTCCATACTTCGTTGAGTCACCTAGTCTGACTTGCCGCCTGCTGTCGCTGCTTTGTGGAGATCCGCGATCTTCCTTTGGGCGCTCGTATCCGGGCGGTGGGTGCTCGTTTTCATCGCGTACAAGGCCGCGTCGGCCGCGCCCAGTAGAGAATCCACGTTCTCGCCGTCTCCCGGGTAAATCGCAACGCCAATACTGACTGACAGCTTTGGTTCGCGGCCGTCGTTTGCAAGATTGTCGCAAATGCGCTGGGCTACGAGTTTGGCCGGCATTAATCCCGTTTCGGGCAGCACCAGCGCAAATTCGTCCCCGCCGAAACGCGCCGGAGTATCCACTTTCCTGCTGCAGATGCACAAGACGTCGGCTAGGCGGCAAAGCGCTTGACTGCCAACCAGGTGGCCGAAGCGGTCGTTGATCTGTTTCAACCCGTCCAAATCGAGGAACAGCAGAGCGAACTCGCGGGCGGTGCGTTCGGAGCGCATGATTTCGCCGTCGACGGTTTCCACCAGATGGCGGTAGTTGGCGAGGCCCGTCAGCGCGTCCTTGGCCGCTTGTTGACGCAGATGATCCTCGAGCTTGCGCTGTTGCGTGACGTTTTCGACGATGATTTCGTAACTTTCCATCTCGCGCTCATTTTTGACCGCGCGGCCGCTGAGGCGGACTTTGATGGTTGCGCCGTTCTTCCGTTTCCATTCGGTTTCCAGAGGATCGCCGCCGTTGAGTTGCGCGGACCGGCCCAGCAACTGTGCTCGTTTCGTGGGATCACCGAGGACATCAGCTGCCAGGTTCACCGCCAGCAGTTCCTCGCGGGACGCATAACCCAGCATGGTGGCGAGCGCAGGATTGACGTCGAGGAATTTTCCTTTGATATTGCAGCGGCAGATTCCGTAGATCAGGTTTCCTACCAGAGCGCGATAACGCGCCTCGGAATGGCGCAGTCTTTTCTCGGTGCGGTCACGCTCTTCACGAAGATGGTTGTCACTCAGGGCGCGACGAACGGCGACGGGAAGGTGCCCCAGGTGATCCATGCTGACGCAATCGGCGGCGCCACTAGTGATAAGCTCCGCTGCAGTCTCCGGTTGCATGGTGCGAATCAGGAAAACGCAGGGTATCTGCCTTCCCCGCAGGCGCAGCGTTTCGAGTTCGTGACGTCCTTGCCAGTTCGGGGAGGGATATTCGGCCAGCACTACGTCGTAGAGTTTTGCCTTCAGGCGCGCGGCAAACTGCTCTGGCGTTAGGACTACGTCCGCAGTGACCCTGAAATTGGCCCGCCGGAGCTCTTGTACGCAATCTTCGACGTCCGCTACATCCCTGTGAACAAATAAGATACGCAAGGGCAGTCGTCTGCTTGCCGATCCGCTCAGGACCAGAGGCGGCTCCGGCTGCTTAGTGCGATCTCGTGAGGTTGACGCCATCTGAAGCTCCGCGGGGTAGATCAGAATCAGCCCTTCGCGAACTGACTCGCGGAGATCCTGCAAAAGCTACCGACGACAACCATAATGGAACAGAGCGGGCGAACCTGTTCAATACAGTACACCCCGTATCGATATGTGTACTAATTGGACATTTTCGGTCTGCTCCGCGGTCTGAATTAGCTGGATTTGGCGCCCGCTCGCTGGTGCCACTTCCTCCCGTTGCGATTGTTTGCAGCGGTGCCACCTTAGGCGTATTATCGCGGCAGATATCTCCGACCCACTCAGCCTAAGGGAGAGACAACCCATGGCGTGGGGGCGACGCTCCTGGTTTCTTCAGGAGATGAGGGATTGGGTGGAAACGCCTGCTCCTCCTGGATCTGGAAAGGAGAGTATCCAGCGGTCGCGATTTTCAGGCGCGCGGCGCGCTGGCGTCCTCGCCCAATTCCGAATTTGGATTGGGCGATTTTATTCTAGGCTGCATCTAAAGAAGATATGGCATTGACGGACAAATTCGGGCGCCAGATCACCGACCTGCGGGTTTCGGTTACGGATCGCTGCAATTTTCGCTGCGTGTACTGCCGTTCTGCGGACCCGGAAAATCATATGGCGGAGCACGCGCTGCTGGAATGGGACGAATACGAGCGGCTGGCGCGCATTCTGGTGGGGATGGGAATTCGCAAAGTCCGTGTGACGGGCGGCGAGCCGCTGGTGCGTCCTGGCGTGGAAGATTTTGTGGCGCGATTGAAAGCCATCGGCGTGCAAGATCTTTCGATGACAACCAATGGCCACTTGCTCGCGGAGCGCTGCGATGGGCTGGTGGCGGCGGGCTTGAACCGCATCAATATCAGCCTGGATTCGCTAAATCGCGAAAAATTCGAGAAGGTGACGCGCACCAAGACGTTCGATCAAGTGCTGGCGGGGATCGAGGCGGCGCAGAATTCGCCGCTGCGTCCGGTGAAAGTGAACGCGGTGCTGGTGCGCGGATTGAACGACGACGAAGTGGAAGCGTTCGCGGAATTCGCGCGTGAGAAAGAAATCATCATGCGCTTCATCGAGTTCATGCCGCTGGACGCCGACCGCGCATGGACGCGCGACATGGTGGTGCCCGCGGCGGAAGTGCACCGGCGGATTTCGGCGCGCTGGCCGCTGATCCCTGTGGTGCACGAGCGGAGTGAGACCGCGCGGAAATACCGTTTTGTGGATGGCGGCGGCGAGATTGGATTGATCGCGCCGGTGACGCAGCCTTTCTGCGGACATTGCTCGCGCATCCGGCTGACTGCGGATGGAAAATTGCGCACGTGCCTTTTCAGCAAGGAAGATCACGACTTGAAAAGTTTGTTGCGCAGCGGCATGGGCGACCGGGAAATTGGCGACGCGATAGTGGCCATGGTGCAGACGAAGGAAAAGAGCCACCGCATCAACGAGCCGGATTTCGTGCCGCCTTCGCGGACGATGGTTTATATTGGCGGCTGATGGGCGCTCGGACCGTCTCGTCTAGTATTTTTGTGCGGCAAATTTCGGGAGCAACGCAACATGGCGGATGAGGAGTCCAAATATTTCTCGCTGACGGAAGCGGAGCGGCTGCGTTCGCAGCTGGAGCCGCTGCTGATTGAAGCGATGGAATCGCGCCGCAAGATGATTGATGTGGACGAGCGGATCAATTCGCTCGCCGAACGCATCCAGCGCTCCGGCGGCCTGGCTGTGGCGTATGAAAGCGCTGCGAAGACGCGGCTGGAACGTAACCGCCTGGAAGAATCCGTGCAATCCGCGCTGGACCAGATTCAAGAAACCGGATGCGTGGTGAAGGACCTCGACGTGGGCCTGCTGGATTTTCCGGCACGTATCGACGATGAGGAAGTGTATCTCTGCTGGAAGCTGGGCGAAGATCGCATCCGTTTTTATCACCGCCAGGATGAAGGATTTTCCGGACGCAAGCCGATTGACCCTCGCGACGCCGGTTACAACAATCCCGTACAATAATTTTGTCGCAGCTCCCGCTTCTACCGTGCGGCCTTAGCAATGGCCAATAAATCGCGTTGAATCTTGGCCCCTTTTAAAGTGCAGACCGCTTGTGCATCAGTCCCTGCCTCACGAATGGAAGCAGGGCCTGATGCGCCGCCGCACCTGCGGCATGAGCGATCGCCTAGGCTGCCCTGCTAGTCGTTGAGCTTCAACGTCACGCTCGCGTTCTCCACCACTTTGACCCACCTCGGGTCTTGTGGAGCGCCGGCGGCGTATTCGTCGTGCCAGTTCCACCATTTGTAGGGTGGAGTCTGGGGGTAGCCCTCCGGCGAGTCCTCCCACTCCTCTTGGCGCCCGAGCGCGGTCATGTCAAGGTAGCTCCAGGTGCTGCCCATCGCTTCGTCGCCGCGATTGTTGATGAAGTAGGTGCGAAATATGCGTCCGCCGTCGCGGAAGAACACGTTGTGGCCGTGCCATTCGTTTACCCCGAAGTCGGTGTCGAAGCTATCCGTGATGGTGTACCACGGCATCTTCCACTCCATTCGCGCCTTCAGGCGCGCGATTTCGGCCTGCGGCGCACGCGAGGCAAAAGCCAGGGTGGTGTCGCGGGCGTTCAGATGCGCGAGGTGCGCGACCTGGTCGGCACCGAGGGAGCAGCCGCGGCAGGCGTGGTCGGGCCAGCCGAACACGCCGGGCTCGAAGAAGGCGCGGTAGACGATCAACTGAGGTCGGCCTTCGAACAGCTCGAGCAGGCTCGTCTTACCGTTAGGCCCTTCGAACTTGTACTTCTTCTCCACGGCCATCCACGGCATACGGCGGCGCTCCGCGGCCAGTGCGTCACGGGAGCGGGTGAAGGCTTTCTCCTTTACCAGAAGTTGCTGGCGTGCCGCCTCCCATTGCTCCGGGGAGACGATTGGTGGTGTCTTCATCGCCTTGCGCTCTTTCTGTTTCGCTGTGCCTTGCTCGTCGCTTGTTGCCATTTTATTTCTCCTTAATTTTCTGAAATAGACCGGGATCGTTTGCTCTGAAAAATTTTCTGAACTTGCCAATATATACCGCCAGAATTCCGCCCGTGGTTCCCGCGCCGGCGGCCATCACTGCTGCAGTTGCGATGCATGCTGGGCACATCTTTGCCTCCCTGCGCTTCTAGGCCGTCTCAATGGAGCCGAGGCGCTTCCGCGCGCTGCCGCAGAAGCTCGTGCAAGTGTGCCCAGCCATTCTTTGCCTGTCTGTATTCATCCAGCACCAGACCAAAGGACTGCTGGCGAAACGTTATGGTTGTAACGCCGCCCGATTCCTTCAACCGGTACTGCAGATTGCTGATCACCGGATTGGACATAAACAACGGCCCGCAAATTTCCAGCAGCGTGGGCTTCTTGATCGCCTGGACCGCTCCCCAGTAATGGCCGTTGTTGTCTCCCAGGTCGCGATACCATCTGCCGCCCGGCCATGCTTCCAGTTTCATCGGGATTGGCTTGTCCACTTGAGTCTCGTTATACGGTCCAAGCTGAGCCAGCAGTGCAGCAAACGTCACTTCGATCGATGCGCGCACTTTGATTTCTTCCTCTATAAGGATGGTTGTCGCTTCCAGTGTCAGTGCAGGTGAGCTCACGGTTTCCTCCTCCTTTCAGATTTCACAAAACTATTATTTCGGTGCAGCGCTGGCCTCGGCCCGTTCCTTAATGCGCAGCAGTTGGTGTTTCCACAGCCGCTCGAACGTGCTGGTCCATTCGTGCAGCGGCCGGATCGCCGAAGCATTTACTTTGTAAAGCATCTGCCGACCCTCCCTGCGAACTTCCACGAGGCCAACATCTTTCAAAACTTTCAGGTGCTTTGAAACTGATGGCTGCTCCATCTCCATGGCGCGCACAATCCCGGTGACGGACCGCTCCTGCATCGCTAGATAGTTCAAGATGTCTCGCCGGCGTGGTTCCGCCACGGCATTGAAGGCATCTGAAGTTGTCGCTGCCCTGGCCATGCGTCCAATATATGCCCATATAGGAATATGTCAAGCTCTTTTTTCCCCAGACAATCTTTCCGGCGCGGGGCGTGTGGTAGGGTGGAAAGTGAAGAGAGTGAACTGTGACTGACACGACTGAAAACCGTTTGAAGAATTCCGCCAGCCCTTATTTGCGTTCTGCCGCGCATCAGCCGGTGGATTGGCACGAATGGGGCGAGGAAGCTTTTGCGCACGCGCGCGCGGAAGGCAAGCCGATCTTGCTGGATATTGGCGCGGTGTGGTGCCACTGGTGCCACGTGATTGACCGCGAGAGTTACGAAAATCCCGAGATCGCGGCGATGATCAATCAATTTTACGTGCCGGTGAAAGTGGACCGCGACGAGCGGCCGGACGTGGATTCGCGCTATCAGTCGGCAATCAGCGCGATTTCCGGGCAAGGTGGCTGGCCGCTGACGGCGTTCCTGACGCCCGACGGCAAACCATTTTTCGGCGGCACGTATTTTCCGCCGGAAGACGCGATGGGCCGGCCGGGATTCAAGCGCATCCTGCTGGGCATCGCTGATGCGTTCAAGACCCGGCGCGCCGAAGTGGATAGTTCCGCAAAGGCGCTGGAAGAGGCGGTGGCGAAGGCGGAAGTGTTTCACACGGCACGCGGCGACTTCGATGCGGGCGTGGTGGATTCCGTCGTGGAATCGGCGCTGCATCTTTTCGATGAGGCGCACGGCGGTTTCGGCGGAGCGCCGAAGTTTCCGCATTCGAGCGCGATTGATTTGTTGCTGGAGCGTTATCAATCGTCGCGCGATCCGCGATTGCTGCACGTGGTCGAGCGCACGCTTACGGGCATGGCTGAAGGCGGCGTTTACGATCAGCTCGCCGGCGGCTTTCACCGCTATTCGGTGGACGAGCGCTGGTGCGTGCCGCACTTCGAGAAAATGACCTACGACAATTCCGAATTGCTGAAGAATTTTCTGCACGGCTACGAGGTGACGCGCCAGCCGCTGTTCCGCGAAACCGCCGAAGGAATTATCGAATGGGTCGGCGAAGTTTTGTCGGATCGCAAGCGCGGCGGTTTTTACGGCAGCCAGGATGCAGATCAAACGCTGGACGACGACGGCGATTATTTTACATGGACGCTCGCGGAAGTTCGCGCGGTGCTGTCGCCGCAAGAATCGCGCGCGATCGAAATGCGTTACGACGTGGGCCCACGCGGTGAAATGCACCACAACCCGGAGAAAAATGTGCTGTGGGTCGCGGCGGACTTGCAGGAAATCGCGCGATCAATGAAAACGACGCCAGAGGATGTTTCGCTGCTTCTCGCGCGCGCGAAGGGAAAGTTGCTGGCCGCGCGGCTGCTGCGACAGCCGACGCCGGCGATTGACACGACAATCTATGTGGCGTGGAACGCGATGTTCGTATCGGCTTATTTGGAAGCGGCGCGCGTGCTGGGCCGCGACGATTGCCGCGCGTTCGCACTGAAGACGCTGGAGCGCATTCTGGCCGAGGCTTGGGACGAAGCGAAGGGTTTCCGCCATCGCGTGGGAGGGCCACGCCTGGAAGGTTCGCTCGACGATCAGATTTTCGCAGCCGCTGCGCTGCTGGATGCGTACGAAGCAACGCTCGACCGGCGCTATTTCGACATCGCCGAACGCGCGGTGCGGCTGGCAGTGGAACGCTACGGCGACCCCGATGGCGGCGGATTTTTCGATCGCGCGAAAGATGCCGCGCCGATGGGCGGCCTGGACGTGCGGCGCAAGCCGCTGCAGGATTCGCCCACGCCGGGTGCGAATTCCGTCGCGGTGATCGTGCTCGACCGCCTGTACGCCTTCACCGGCGAAAAACTTTATCGCGAGTGGGCGGAGAAGACGCTGGAGGCTTTCGTCGGACTCGTGCCGCAGTATGGATTGTATGCCGCGACGTACGGGCTTGCAGGGCTGCTACACGCGCGGCATCCTTTGCAAGTGGTGGTGCTGGGCAAATCAGGAGATCCACGAGCAGCGGAGCTCGAGAAATCCGCGAACGAAATCTATCGTTTCGGCAAGGCGGTTCTCCGCGTCACGCCGGAAACGCTGGCAGCGGTGTCGCTTGCGCCTGCGCTGCGTGAAACGCTGCCGCACCTCGATGCCGCAAACCCGCAAGCGCTGGTGTGCATCGAAACCACGTGCCATCCTCCAGTGAGCGATCCCACGAAACTCCAAGCGCTGCTCGGTGAGGTTGCGGCTACGACGGCCGCGCCCTGATCCGAGCGCTTTCGCGCGCCACCTTCGCAAGTTGCTGTGCATCCAACGCGGTGTAATAATGCTGCGTTCGGCGGGAATGCCGTTTCAGGATTGGTGCACACGGGGGCCTTATGGCGATGAGGGATGCATGGATTGAAAAGCGCACTGCGGCGATGAATGGCGGCGTGCGGAATTTCTCGCAGATGCATTACGCGCGCTTGGGCGTGATCACCGAAGAGATGGAGTACGTCGCCAAGCGCGAAAAGCTCACGCCGGAGCTTGTGCGCGATGAAGTGGCGCGAGGCCGCGCGATTATTCCCGCGAATATTAATCACCGCAATCTGGAGCCGATGGGCATCGGCGTCGCATTTTTCTGCAAGATCAATGCCAACATCGGGAATTCCGCCACCACCTCGAACGTAGATGAAGAACTCGAGAAGCTGCATCGCTCCGTTCATTACGGCTCGGACACGGTGATGGACCTTTCCACCGGCGGCGACATTCCCATGATCCGCAAGGCGATCATCAACGCATCGCCAGTGCCGATTGGCACCGTGCCGATTTACGAGGCGCTCTCGCGCGTGCGTCGGCCCGAGGATTTGTCGATCGAGCTGCTCCTGGAAGTGATCGAAGAGCAAGCCGAGCAGGGCGTGGATTACATGACGATTCACGCGGGCGTGCTGCGCGAATTTCTGCCTCTGGTGCGCAACCGCATTACGGGGATCGTCAGCCGTGGCGGCGCATTGCTGGGGCAGTGGATGAGCTACAACAAGAAGCAAAATTTCCTGTACGAGAATTTCGACGCCATCTGCAAAATATTCCAGAAGCACGATGTGAGCTTTTCGCTGGGCGATGGTTTGCGGCCCGGATGCCTGGCGGATGCCAGCGACGAAGCGCAGTTCGCGGAATTGAAAGTTCTGGGCGAGCTGACCAAGAAGGCCTGGGAATACGACGTGCAGGTGATGATCGAAGGCCCGGGTCACATTCCGATGGACCAGATTGAGCTGCAGGTGAAAAAAGAAAACGAAATGTGCCACGAGGCGCCGTTTTACACGCTCGGCCCGCTGGTCACCGACATTGCGCCGGGCTACGACCACATCACCAGCGCGATTGGCGCGGCGATGATCGGTTGGCACGGAGCCTCGATGCTGTGCTACGTGACCCCGAAGGAGCATCTGGGGCTGCCGAATGCGGATGACGTGCGGCAGGGCGTGATTGCTTACAAAATCGCGGCGCATGCGGCGGACGTGGCGCGGCATCGCCCGGGCGCGCGCGATCGCGACGATGCGCTCAGCTATGCGCGTTTTCTTTTTGACTGGAACAAGCAGTTTGAGTTGTCGCTCGATCCCGAAACCGCGCGCAAGATGCACGACGAAACTTTGCCGGACGATTTCTACAAGGAAGCGAAGTTCTGTTCGATGTGCGGCCCGAAATTCTGCTCGATGAATACCACGCAGATCGCCGAAGCGTACCAGGGACTCGACCAGAAAGAGCGCGAGCAGAAATTCACCCAGCTTTTGGCAAAAGTGCAGCCGCAAACGAAGACTGCAGCGACGTCCTGATCGGCCGGAGCGGCTGAGCTGCCTGGCGCCTGGCACTCGCGCTAGCATGCGCGGTTCGGCGCGCGAAAAATCCAGGGAACCCCACAAGCCATTGAATCGTATCTCTTTGTGGGACGGAGAGCGGAATTTCCCGCCCCGTCGGAATTGATCGATTTAGAGGTGCGAACATGACGTTTCTTCTAGTCGCAGGTTTGCTGTATTTTCTGCCGGCGATCATCGGCCATAACAAGCGCGATGCCACGGGGATTTTCATCTTGAATCTCGTGGCGGGTTGGACCGGGATTGGATGGATTGTGGCGCTGCTGTGGGCGTGCGCATCGGACATGCGCGTACACACGCTGCTGGTGCCTGCTGGCGCCGCATTTCGCTACAGCTGCCGTTGCGGCGTGCTGGAGCCCGTCGGCGCGCAATATTGCTGGGCTTGCGGCCGACATCTGTAATCTTCTAGACCCGAGTGACTGAGTGACCAATTCCCCGAAAGACGAAAATCTTCGCGAAGAATTCAATCGCTGGGCCGATGCGGGCAAGGGCGAAACGATGGAGCACGACCATTGGCCCATCACCAAGCCCGCACTGGACCTGATGCAGATCGAGCCGGACCACAATATTCTGGACGCTGGATGCGGCGCCGGATGGCTTTCGCGGATTCTGGCGCAACGGGTGCCGCAAGGGCGCGTGGTGGGCATGGATATTTCCGACGAGATGATCCATCACGCGCGCGAGGCGAGCGTGAAGCACGAGAATCTCGTGTTCGTCGTCGGCTCGGTGGACGAAATTCCTTGGGAAGTGAATTTTTTCACGCGCGTGATTTCGGTGGAGTCGTCGTATTACTGGCCTGATCCGCTCAAGGGCCTGCGTGAGATTCACCGCGTGATGGCCGAAGGCGGCTCCGCGTGGATTCTGATTAACTACTACCGCGATAATCCCTACTGCCACCAGTGGGGCGAAAAATTGGCCGTGCCGACGAAGCTGCTTTCCGCCGCCGAGTGGGAAACGCTGTTTCGCGACGCCGGATTCATGGAAGTCGCGCATCGCCTGATCCCCGATCCGACCCCCAATCCCGCGCAGTACACCGGTCGCTGGTTTCGCGACGCGAAGGAGCTGGCGGCCTTCCGCGCGATCGGCGGTTTGCTGGTTTATGGAAGTAAGTAACAAAGAAACGGCCGGTGCCTCTAGCCGTTTGACTCGCGCGACGCCCATCGCTATACTCGCCGAGTTTGCGGGGTCCGGGAGACGTGATGGGGGTTCTCGACAATCGCTTTGAACGCAGTTACGTCCTTTCCACCGTTGATTACGTTTTTAACTGGGCGCGCAAGAGCGCCATCTGGCCGCTGACGTTCGGACTTGCCTGTTGCGCCATCGAAATGATCGCTTCCACCACTTCGCGCTTTGATATCGCGCGATTCGGCGCCGAAGTGTTTCGTCCTTCGCCGCGACAGGCGGACCTGATGATCGTCGCAGGTACCGTAACGCTGAAAATGTCTCCGGTGCTGAAGCGCGTGTGGGACCAGATGCCGGATCCGAAGTGGTGCATCTCGATGGGCGCGTGTTCGAGTGTCGGCGGGCCGTTCAACGTGTATTCCGTGCTGCAAGGCGTGGACCGCATCGTACCGGTGGACGTGTACGTGATCGGATGTCCGCCGCGGCCGGAAGGGCTGTTCTACGCGCTGCTGAAGCTGCAGGACAAGATTGACCAGATGTCCCTGGCCAAGCGTCCGACGGCGGTGCGTCTGAAGCCGGAAATGGTGGAAGGATTCAAAGAGGGCGTGATGGTGGCCCAATCGCCCGCACCTCGGTAGGGAATTAAGAACCGCGAGCGGCAGTCGGCGCCTGAAATCGCCACCTGAAAACCAGTTTGGAGAAGATCACGCGATGCCCTTTCTGCGGACAGCGAAGAAGGATGAGATACCCCCCGGAACGATCCGCGAATTCGACATGGACGGCAAGAACATCGCGCTGGCCAATGTTGACGGTAAGCTATTTGCAATCAATAACATATGTTTGCATCGAGGTGGCCCTTTGGGTGAAGGCGAGCTGGAGGGCCAGGTAGTCGTATGTCCATGGCACGGTTGGAAATATGATGTGACGACCGGGAAACTGACGACCAATCCGACGGTAGGCGTGCAGTGCTACGCAGTTGAGATCCGGGGCGACGACATCTACGTAGATATCGGTTAACAATAGACTTAGCTACCGATTTACACGCGTCTTTTTGGCCGGCCAGTCCGGCCCGCCGCCTTCCGCAAAATTCCTGCTACAAAGTTCGCCATTTTTGGCCTCTTCCGTGTATAGTTCGCCCGACACTTTTTGACGGATGACGCAACCTCCCCACAAACCAAGACGCTGGCTACTGGCTGTAGACCCGCGCGTCTACCATTGGGATACCCTTTTCGTGAAGGGGAAGGAAATGTGGCGGCACGCTGGGCATCGTCCGGATGCGATTCGCCAGCTGAAGCAAATTCACAAAGGCGACCGTGCGCTGGCGTACCACGGGAAGCCCGAGCACGCGCTTTACGCTTTGGCGGAAGTGAGCCGCGACCCTTATCCTGACCCGCACGAAAACGACCCGAAGAAAATGGTGATGGATTTGCGGGCTATCGAACGGCTACCACGCCAGGTGACGCTCGCCGAGCTGCGCGAAAATAAATTACTGCGCAAGATCAAGTTCCTCAAGAACACGCGACTGACCGTCTGTCCGCTCACCGACGAAGAGTACTCGGAAATTCTGCGCATGGCGGGCATCGTCGCTTCCCCTGGCATCCCTTTGCCCTGAGTTTGTCGCCGCGGACGATGGACCGGCCGCAGAAATTGCAACGCGAAGCTCGAAAAATGAAATTCAACCACTTTGGCGTTCGCCCAGGGAGGAATTTGGTATGCAGAAGCGACTCGTGATCATTTCCAGCGCGGCGCTGGCCTGTGCTTTTTTGATTTTTGGCTTGGTGCGCTTGCGCGCTGAGTCTCCTCAGGTGCCGCTGAATAAACGGGCGATATCGCCCCAGGCTTGGTTGCGCGGAGTTTCCGATGGCAGCACGCGCGTGGTGGACATGACCTATGCGATCAACGGCAAGCTGCCCGCGTGGCCGGGTACCGATCGCACGTTCGAGGCCAAGGTAGAGGCTACTCCGGAGAAGGACGGCTACTTCGCGCGCAGTTTCTGGACACTCGAACATTACGGCACGCACATGGACGCGCCCGCGCACTTTCCTCCGGGGAAGGAATATTTGGATCAAATTCCGGTGCAGCACCTTTTCGCGCCTGCCGTGGTGATTGATGTGCGTGACGAGGTCGGCAAAGAACCGGATTATCGTCTGCGTGTAATGCGCGTGGAAAAATGGGAAGCGTTGCATGGGCGCATTCCCGCGGGAGCAGTGGTGCTGCTGCGCACCGGCTGGGCTTCGCGTTGGCCGGATCAGGCGCGCTACCGCAACATGGATGCGGCCCAGGTGATGCACTTTCCGGGTTTTTCGGTGGAGGCGGCGCGGCTGCTTATCGAGCGCGGCGCGGTGGGATTGGGAATTGATACGCTGAGTATTGATTACGGCCCGTCGAAAGATTTTGAAGTCCATCGCGTGACGCTGCCCGCCGGGCTGTACCAACTGGAAAACCTCGCGAACCTGGACCAATTGCCCGATGCCGGCGCACTCTTGATTTCGGCGCCGATTAAACTGGAAGGCGGCTCAGGTGGCCCTGTGCGGGTGTTCGCTTTGCTGCCAACGCAGTAGAATATACACATGCCAGAGCTTCCAGAAGTCGAAACTGTAGCGCGCGGATTGCGGGAGGTTCTGCCTGGGCGGCGCGTGCTGAGCGTGCGTTTGGGCAAGACGGATTTCATTGATGATCCCGCGGCGCTGGAACAGGATTTGCCCGGAGGGACGTTTGCGCGCATCCGGCGGTTGGGAAAATACCTACTGCTGGACCTCGAGCCGCGGAAAACTCCCGCAGAAGAAAGTTCGCTGTTGATTCATCTGGGAATGACAGGCCAGATCAGCGTCTGTCCGCCAGAGACGCCGGTGGAGTTGCACACTCACGTATTCCTCGCTCTCGATGACGGCCGCGAACTTCGCTACAACGATGTGCGCAGGTTCGGGCGCATGGCACTGCTGGGGAACGGGGCGCACGAGCGCGTCCTCGGCGGCTTAGGCGTGGAACCCCTGGAAGTGAGCGAGGCAGAATTTCGCACGCGGATCCAAGCGCGCAAGTCGCGCATCAAGGCGGTGCTGCTGAACCAGAGCGTGCTGCGCGGCATCGGCAACATTTATGCCGATGAAAGTTTGTGGCGCGCGAAAATACATCCCGAAAAAATCGGCGCTCGATTGCAGGACGACGAGTTGCGCCGGCTACATCGCGCGGTGCAGCACATTTTGCGCGAGGCGATTCGCTTGCGCGGTTCTTCCATTTCGGATTACGTGGATCTGGACGGCGGGCGCGGAGAGTTTCAGCAAAAACATCGCGCTTACCAGCACGATGGTAAGAAATGTTTTCGGTGCAGCACAATCATTCGCCGCATCATCGTGGCAGGGCGCAGCACCCACTTCTGCCCGCAATGCCAGCCCGCGCCACCGAAACCAAGAAAGCCGCGCACGCTCGCGAAGCGGCGCAGCCACAAACGCGTGTTACGATCCCATCGCAAAGCCAAGCGCTAACGCCCCGTATAGAAATAAATCAGAATTGCGCCCAGCAGCGTGAATGTGCCGGCGTAAATAAATCCGGCGTTCGCACTTACGCTGGACCACAGTGCGCCCACGGCGACACTGGAAATCAGATCGCCGACTCCGTTGACCGTAGCAAGCACGCCAAAGCCCGAGCCGCGGTTGGCGGCGGGAAGCAGTTCCGCCGCGAGCGATTTTTCCACCGATTGCTGCACCGCGCCGTGAATTCCACCCAGACCAAAGAGAATCGCGAGCGTCGGAATTGTGGATGGCTCGAAAATAAACCCCGCGAACGCCACTACCGCAAAAAGATAGCCGACGGCCAGCAGCCCGCGCTTGCCAATGCGGTCGGCGAGCGCTCCGGCCGGATACGAGGCTGCGGCATCCACGAAATTGTAAAAAGTGTACAGCGCTACCGCGATGGCCGAAGCGCGCGCGAACCCATAATACGGTGTCAGAATTTGTCCCGCGCGCAGGATCAGTAGCGTGGGCGCAAAATCGCCGACGCCGTGCGCGAAAACCCCGGCGAGGTAATGCCGGTACGTTTTTGGTAGTTGCGCGAAGCTGGAGGCAAAGCTCGGCGCACGGTGGCCGGCATCGGGAATTCCTTTGGGCGCGAGAAATGCGAACGCCAGGCCAGCGGCGAGGCCGGGCAGCAGAGTCCAGCGCAAGACTCCGCGTGCGCCCAGCGTGCCCAGCAACGCCGTCGCGCACAATGGGCCGAGCACCGCGCCGATCGTATCCATCGCGCGTTCAAAGCCGAACGCGCGGCCTTGCTGTTCGGGCGCAACGCAGTCGGCCAGCAGCGTGTCGCGCGATGGGCCGCGGCTGCCGCGCCCGACCCAACCGAGCGCGCGCATCAGCAGAATCGCCGGCCAAGTTTGCGCGAAGGCGTACGCAAATGTGGAAAGCCCGGTGGCGAAATATCCAATGATCCCGGTTGGCTTGCGCAGCTTGGGACGATCAGCGATCCATCCACCAGCCAATTTCGCGAAGCTGGAAAGTCCGTCTGAGACTCCTTCGATCACGCCCAGTGCAAATGCCGGCGCGCCGAGGCCCGCAAGAAATGTGGGAAGAATCGCGGTCGCCGCTTCGTGGCCCCAATCGGAGAACAGGCTCGCAAGCCCGATGCCCAGCACACCGCGCCTGAGCCAGCGTTGCGGCGGCGGATGCGTCGCAGGATTTGGCGAGGCTGGCGACGAAACTTTCATGGTTTGCGACCCATGCGTCAGCGATATGTCCCGTCGCCGGCGCGAGCGGCGGCCGATGGAACAAGAAAAGGTGCGGCAGAGTTGAAAATGCGCTCAGCCCAGCCGCTTCGCTCGGCAGGATCGAGCCACACGATCGGTGCCCGCAAATGATTGAAAGGCGGATTCGCCAGCAATTCAATCAGCAGATCGTGAATGCGCTTTTGAAACGCGCGATCCTCGGAACGAAATCCGTCCGCGGGAATATCCGCTGTGACGGGCGGGACGCCAATCAGAATCGAGTAAGTATCCATCCACCAGGCGAGCCACGATTCCAGCTGCGGTTGCCTGCCGAATTTACTTACGAGGTAACAATAATTATCGAGCACCGCGCGATCGGTGATCACGTGCGGCGCGCGCCGTGCGGCGTCCAGCTCTGCGGCAATTTGCGCGTGCAGAATCCACAGCTGGCCCTCGATGGTCGTCGCGGCGTTCACCGGAAACGGCGATTGCCGTGCGACTTCAGTCACCAGCTCGACGTTGTGATGGGCCTTCTTCAGCAGCGAACAGATTTCATACGCCAGGGTGGTCTTGCCCACTCCATGCGTTCCGATCAATGCGAGTTTCAATGTTTTGCCTTTTGCCAGTCGCGCTTCCGTTTCTAACACATTTTCGGGGCGCTAAGAAAGGCGGCGACGAAACGCTCTGCGCCCCCAGCGCGTCTAGTATTCGCAATTTCTCGCGCATTGTGTTCGGCCGATGCGGCGCATAGAATCACTCGTTTCTGGCTGAACAGTGCTGCGGCGTTCAAAAGGGAGAACGAGATGAAAGCTCGAGGTATTTCGGTTTTTTCAATGCTAGCGATTTGTGCGATGGCGAGCAGCTGGGCCGTGATCCGCGCGCAGCAGCCGGCCGCCGCGGCAAAAGACCCGAACGCCGAAGCGGACGACAAAATTCTCGCCGAAGTGCATGACCATAACGAGATCATGTCCAATCTCGAGTACGTTTCAGACATGATCGGTGCACGCCTGACCGGTTCGGAAAATCTGAAGAAGGCCAACGACTGGACGCGGCAGAAATTCGCAGACTACGGCATTGCGAATCCCCATCTGGAATCGTGGACGATCTCGCATACCTGGGCACGGGGCGTCGCGAGTGGACGAATCATCAGCCCGTCGCTGCACCCGCTGGCGATTGCGTCCTACGCGTGGGCACCTTCCACAAATGGCGCGGTGCGCGGGCCGGTGGTATACGTGAAGGCGCAGTCCGTGGAAGATCTGGCGCAATTTAAGGGAAAGCTGAAGGGCGCGATCGTGATTTCCGCGGAGCCTGCGCTGCTGCCGCCACCCGATCAGCCCGCGCCGAATCCTGTGAACATTCCCTACGGCGATTCGATCGTGCTGGTGGCGCCGCATCGTCCGGGCGCGCAGGTCACCCCCGGTGCCGGATACCGGGAATTCATACGGGCGCGAAGCGAATTTTTTAAGAGCGAAGGCGTGCTGGCAACGCTTACGGATTCCGGCAAGCCTGATGGATTGCTCAACATGACGGGACTGGGCGGACGCAACTACGACATCGCGGCGATTCCGGCGGCGTTTATCTCGTCGGCGAGCTACGGAATGATCTGGCGGCTGCTGCAGCGCGGGCCCGTGGAAGTGGAACTCAATCTGACAAATTCAATCGGCGATAAGCCGGTGGAAGTTTACAACACGGTCGCGGAAATTCGCGGCAGCGAGAAACCCGACGAAATCGTGCTGCTCGGCGCACATCTGGATTCCTGGGATCTTGGCACGGGGACCACAGACAACGGCACGGGCTCGATGATCCTGCTGGAAGCTGCTCGAGCGCTGCAGAAGACTGGCCTGCAGCCTAAGCGCACCATTCGATTCGTTCTGTTTTCCGGCGAAGAGCAGGGTTTGAACGGCTCGCGCGCCTACGTGACGGCGCATAAAGACGAATTGCCGAAATTCTCTGCGGCGCTGATTCACGACGTCGGTACCGGGCGCGTGATCAGCATTAGCCTGATGCGCAATTATCAGGACCGCGAAATAATGGATAAAGTGGTTGAGCCTTTGCGCCCGCTGGGATTTCTGGAACTCAGCGAGCGATGGATGACTGGCAGCGATCACGCTTCGTTCGATGAGGCCGGCGTGCCGGGATTTTTCTGCGTGCAAGATCCCGCGCAGTATTTTGAAACGCATCATTCTCAAGCCGACACCTTTGACCAGGCGCACGAGGCAGATCTCGTCGAAGGAGCGCAAGTGATGGCTGTGTGGGCCTACAACGTGGCACAGTTGCCGGAGCAGCTGCCGCGCAAGCCTGCCCCGCAGTCGGCGGGTGGAAATTAGCCGCATGAATCGCCAACTGCACAAAGGGAAACTATGCGCGCCGTGCTGCAGCGCGTAACACGCGCACGAGTATTGGTGGGGGGCGTCGTCGCGGGCGAAATTGGCCCGGGTCTCGTGGTGCTAATTGCCGTCGGGCGGGAGGACACCGCGGTGACAGCCTCATCCATGGCCGAGAAAATTGCGAACCTGCGGATCTTCGGCGATGACCAGGGGAAAATGAATCGTTCGCTGCTGGATGCAGGCGGTGCGATCCTCGCTGTTTCGCAATTCACGTTGTATGGCGACGCACGCGGCCAGCGCCGGCCCAGTTTCATCCAGGCAGCGCCGCCGGAGCTAGGCAAGACGCTGTATGAAGAGTTTGTGCGCGCCTTGCAGGCGCTGCGAGTAAGCGTCGCAACTGGAGTTTTTCAGACGCACATGTCCGTTGAGATCGTGAACGACGGCCCGGTCACCATCCTGCTTGATTCCGACAAACTTTTCTAGAAAGACGCCACGGCGCTTGGCGCCGCGCAGAACCTTCATCATCAGTCGCGCGCGAACGTCTGGTAGTGGACCTTGCGCAGCGCGTTGCACTGTCTTACGCTTTTCCAGGGGATCTATTTATGACTGAAATCAACCGCATCCTGGATCAAATGGACCGCGCGTTTGCAGGCGACGCTTGGCACGGCCCTTCTCTCGAATCTCTGCTGGACGGAATCTGCGCGGAAGACGCCTCGAAGCATCCCGTGCGCGGCGCACATTCCATCTGGGAATTGGTGAACCACATAGCGGCGTGGAATTCGATTGTGCGACGACGCGCCGAGGGCACAACAGTCGAAGTGAGCACTGAAATGGATTGGCCGCCGGTTTGGGAAGCGACGGAAGTAACCTGGCAACGCTCTCTCGAGCATTTGCGGGATAGCCGCGCGCGTTTTCGTGTGGTGGTGAAAAATCTGCACCCGGACAAGTTGGATGATATCACTCCGGGCAAGGACCATTCGCTGTACGTGATGCTGCACGGCGCGATCCAGCACGATCTTTATCACGCCGGGCAGATTGCCGTGCTGAAGAAGGCTTTGCAATGAACGCGTGGCACCGCGAATGAAGCCCGCGCCCATCGCTTTCGCCGGAACAATTCGCGCGGCGCAGCTGCCCGACCATGCGCGAATCGCCGAACTGGCCGGGCAGCTGAGCTATCCGTCCACGCCGGAAGAAATCGCGCATCGCCTACAAGGCCTGCAGCGGACGGCCGACGCGGCGGTATTTGTGGCGGAGCTGGAAACCGGCGAGATTGCGGGCTGGATTGCCGTTTTCGTGTATCGCACGATGGAAGCCGATGCGCGCGCTGAGGTCAGCGGACTGGTTGTGGATGAACGATTCCGTTCGCAGAGAGTCGGCGACCGTTTGCTGGCGCGCGCGGAAGAATGGGCGCGCGGGGCTGGCTGCCAGGCAATCGGCCTGCGCTCGAACGTGATTCGCGCGCGGGCGCACGCATTCTACGAGCGCCACGGTTACGTGCACGTGAAAACACAGAAAGCCTTCCGCAAGCAGCTATGAAACACGCCACGCAGAAACGAATCTAGAATCCGCCGCCACCACCGCCGCCAAACCCACCGCCAGAGCCGCCTCCTCCGCCGAAACCTGAGCCACCGGAACTCCGCGGCGCCGAAGCCATCACGCTGCCGGCCTGCATGGTCATCATGTTGAGGTCGTTCACCAGATAAAACGCCGTGAAGCCGCTGCCGTAAGAGCCCTGATACCATTGCGGCGGCTGCAAGGCGATTCCGGAAAACGCCTGCACCCATTTTTTCTCCACCTGCAGCGCCATCGCGTACGGTAGAAATTTTTCGAAGAGCTCCGGTGTTTTTTGCAGGCGCTCAATTTGATCCTTTTCCACGCGGCCCAGGAATTCCTCGAAGCCCAGCACTTTTTCCAGCGCGCGCGCCCCGGTGATCGTCCGCGCGGACATGAACCAACCGAAAATGGAGATCACCAGGCCCGTAGCGATGCCCGCCAGAATCCAACTGCCCACCGCAATGCCCGTGGCGTTAGCGAGATATCCTGAGCCGGCGAATACCACCACACCGCCGATCACCCATCCCGCGCCGATGTAGCCTTGCTTCACGGTGTCCGGACGATGCAGGTAATAGCCGTCGCTCATCAGCGCCATGAAAATGCGGTCACGAATCGCCGGCAGGCGTGTGTAGAAATGATTTTGCAAGTCGGAGAGCGCCACGTCGGCGCTTGCGCCGGCATCAAAAAGTGCCGAAAGCATTTCCTGCTCGTGTGAGCGCGCCGAGGCCCATTCCGTGGGCGGTTTCTTCATGTGAAAAATATAGTCCTTGCTGTGCGTCAGGCCGAGCAAGTGGCTTTCCTCTTTTTGCTCGATGGTGAGGTAGCCTTTTACGGCCAAATCCACCAGCGTCGCAGTGATGTCGCGCATCGCGGCTTCGTTATCCACCAACGTGCCGCATTCTCCGGGCGTCAGTTTGTCCGGAGGCTCGTACTGCACGGAAATCGCCAGGCGCTGCGGGTCGCGGCCGCGCGTCCACCACAGCCACCACATCACGAAAAACGAAATCAGCGGGATCAGCAGCGGCGAATTACTTTTCAGGAAGCGGGCGAATTTCATGGATGCGGATGGCGGATTCACGAAACCTTTGTCGAAGCCCACCACCGCCGTCAGCCCTTGGCGATAACCCAGCCTGCGCGTGCTGGTAATGTCCACCACGTTGTTGTTGATCTCGACGCGCGCATCTTCCGTGCGCGAGCCGGTCACGCCGGTAAATGCGATGGCGTGCAGTCCGGTGACGCCCGCGGGAAGTTCGATGTGCGCCGTCACCAGTTCGATCGGGTCTTCCCAATCGTTACCGGTCACGTTCCAGTACAGCTCGTCGTGATCCTGGAAAAATCGCAGCGCATCCAGCACGCGATAGTGCAGCAGAATGGTGCGCGTGGCATCTTCGGCCGCCGGCACGTAAATTTTGAATTTGACGTTGCGCCCTTCGCGATTTTGTTCCAGCTTGAGTGATTGCCCGTCGCTATCCGTCGCGCTGATCTGGTCGAGCAGCAGCGTGTAATTCAACCCTGCGTCATTGGTGTATTCGACGGGAATAGTGCGGTAGATGCCGTGCCATGCGCCGGTGAATTGCGCTTCGATCACTTCAGTGACGTCAATCGCGCCGTCGGGATGCACGTGAATCTGCGCATCGAAGTGCTTGAAGACCAGCGTGCGCGCGCTCGCCGGCATCGCGGCGAAAAGCGCCAGCAGAAGGATTGCAACGACGCGGCGAAAGCGTAAGCGGTGGCGGGACATTTCGCGGCGCGCGCGGCTAGGTGGTGGCGCCGAAGCTGACTTTCGGCACATCGCGCTCTGCGGGCGCGCTGATCTCGAAAAATTGCCGCGGCGTGATGTTGAACATCCCAGCGATAATGTTGGAAGGGAACTGCACGATTTTGGTGTTCAGGTCGCGCACCACGGCATTGTAGTAGCGCCGCGCGTTCTGCACGCTGTCTTCAATCTGGCTCAGTGTTTGTTGCAGCTGCGTGAAACTTTCCACCGCTTTCAATTGCGGGTACGCTTCGGCCAGCGCGAATACCTGGCGCAGCGCGGTGGTCAGCACGCCTTCCGCTTCGGCCTTCGCGGCCGGGCCTTGCGTGTTCATCGCCTGATTTCGCGCTGCGACCACGCCTTCGAGCGTGCTTTTCTCGTGCCCGGCGTAACCCTTCACCGTTTCTACTAGGTTGGGAATCAGATCGTAGCGGCGCTTCAGCTGTACATCAATGTCAGACCACGCGTTGTCGCACTGCACCTTCAGCCGCACCAGCCCGTTGTACATCCCAATGACGAACACCACCAGCAGCACAAAAATGGCCACCAATGCCAGGATCATCACGGCCCTCCGGAACGCGAACGAACGTGCAAAGCATCAACATCTGCGGCACAGCATACGGTGTGCAGCGATGCGTGTAAAGAGGACTGTCCCAACGCGAATGCTTCAATGTCTGGTAAATGCTTAATTAGATGTCAGACGCGCTGCCCTCCCCAGATTGTCACAAATAAGAATCCGGGGAGGAGTCACTCGGATGATTGTTCACTGGACCAGAAATGCCGCATCTAGGGTGAATCTGGATCCATCCGGATTCGATAGAATGATTTGAGTTGGACCATTACTGAGCGCGGCCGGGATGGTGATTTTAAGGGTCGAGGCGTCAACGAAAGAGACACCGGCTGATGATCCGTTGGCGGTCGCAGAAGTTCCGCTAGTGAATCCAGTTCCACGCACGGTGACAACGGTGCCCGGGGAACCTGTGCTAGGAGCGACGCTGCCGATCCCCAGTGGCACGGCATCCAGCTGAACGACGGTGAGTCCTGCAGTTGTGAGCAGAAAGACTTGATCGCCCGCAGGTGTAACAGCCATGACTTTGGACGGAGTCTGAAGTTGCTCGGTCGGTCCGCTAAGTATCTGCTCGGACAAACGTACAAGCTCACGGCGTTGTCCAGAGCGTGCATCTATGATGTCAATGCCAACGCCGTTCACAACCGCGTAGAGTAGAGCCCCGCTCTGATCGAACTGAAGAGACGGTCCTTCCTGAGTGGCTTCGAGATCAAGGAAGTTGACTTGAGCGACGAGGCTAGCCTGTGGATCAAGTATGTAAGGAAACGGGTAGCCAAAACTATCGGGCGAGCTATCCACGGCAAGCGCATTGCCGTCACCAGAGATCGCCGCGTCGTCCCAAAACTGTCCTTCTACAATGTGATAATTCCAGGTATTCGTGCTTCCGTCCCAAGACAAGATCGGGCCGCCACTGGAATTCGAAGTCGCTTCGACGACAGTGTTGCCGTCCGCCGACGCCTCAATGTAGTTGTTATTTAAGTTGAGAGTGACTTGACTGGGCAAGGTGACAGTTGTGACTTGTAGTGAAGCCAGATCAATGGAGTAGAGAGGCGTGCTACCACCGCTGAGAACGTTGCCTTGGGTTACAGTGACGAAGGCTTGATTTGTGCTGGTAGTGGCGATCTGAAACGGGCCTGGATTGCCGGAAAGTGGCGTGGGCGGCACACTTACCGCGACGGCGCCTGAGCTGGGGTTGTCCGGGTTGACGATCGCTACGGATTGGTCGCTCTGATTGGCTGCCAGCAGTTTGGAGCCGTCCGGCGTGAGCGCGAGCCCAAGAATAAGCTTGGCGCCACTTTTGCTGGGGATGGCGATCGGCGAGACAAAATTGTTGGTGGCCATAGAGAACACATCAATGTGATCCCCAGCGCTAAGGTACAGCTGATTCCGGTGCGAATCGTAAAGCAGATAATAGAACGTATCCGCAGACGGGTAGTCGGTTACGGCTTTGAGGTAGTGAAATGCCTTGGGTGAGATCGCCGTTCCTGTGGAAGCTGTGATTTTGATGTCTTGCGCGCCCGGCGTGCCAGACGGGACGGCGATTACCAGGTGTTGCAGGGAGAAAGGATAGCCACTGCCAGTCAACGAATCCTTTGATTGCACAGTGGCCTGAGACGAACCCAGGCTGACTTGGACGGACGCCGACGGTATGTCCGCCGTATAGCCGTAGCCAAGGAGATCGGCGACAACGCCGCCGCGAGGATCCCCAGCCAGGAGTCCGTATTGGAGAGGTACCGCGCCGTATGTGAACCCCTGGGGCATGAAAGCAGTGACGCCGTTGGGTTCGATTGCCATCACATTGACCGGTCCCGGCGTACCCGACGGAGGTGCGGTCGCAGAAATCGAGCCCGAACTGGGTTGACCCGAAACTTGGGCTTGCTGAGCCCCGAAGAAGACCTCGGGGAGGGCTGTAAACAGTGTGGGGAGTTGCGTTGACGTTGCGACATTAAGCGGCCCTTCCGCCGGGTTGGCCGGAGAGAAACCTGAAATAGCGACTGCGTTGCTGAAGTCATGAAAGCTTGTTGCATCATTGATGGCGACGCCGTGGTCAGCGATTTCGAGAACCAAGCCGGTAGCATCGGCAGACTGTGGCATTGGGTTGAACCCCATAAGGGCTCCGCTCGAAAAGCCCGCAGCGGAACCCACAACTTGAAAGGTAGTGGCGTCAATGGTCAGTACGATAGGTTGCTCGCCGGGCTGCGAAACGTAGGCCACATAGAGATATTTTCCGTCGAGGCTGTACACGGCAAAAGACGGATTAATTTGAATTGCGCAACACAAGGGCAGGACTGTACTGCCTAATTGCTGCATCTGGAGATTGAAAAACTGCACGCCGAAGGGACTTCCGCCAACCACAGCGAATTGCGAACCCGTAGGACTAATGATCGCGTCCTCAAACAGAATGCCCGGCACCAGAGTGAATTGGTCCGTTGAGGAATCATAAATCGTGGCCTGTCCCCCACCAGAGACAAGAATCTTGGAATGATCGGAGGTGGTTGAAACAATGCCGCCGCCGCCGGAATCTGTTCGTACCGTGGATGTGCCGGCGACCGGATCCCATTCCACAACGCCAACAGATTGATTAAAGGTGCCCACGGAGCAGCACCCGGAGCTTGAGAAAAGCAATACCTTACCGCTCGCGGCCTGGAACGCTTGGGCCGCCGTTACGTACCCAAAGCCGTTGCCGAATTGCGGGTTCGGGATTTGTGGGATGGTGTCGCGTCTCACGACTTGAAGCGTGCTCGTGTCAATCCAGACGACGACTCCTATTGCTGTGCCCACAATAACTTCCGTCCCATCTGCGCTGAGACTCAGACCGAGTGCTCCCGACACCGGAATGCACTGGGTGATGAGTTGAGTGGCCATCGGAATCACGTCAACACAGTTGAGATCCAGCGCGCTCGCGAAAATCAACTTGTGCACAGGGTCATAGACGACGGCCTGCGGTGTGTCGTCCGTGCGCACTTGGGTGGTCCTGTTCGCGGAGGGACCTGAGGCTCCTTGCGTGATCGAAATAGTCGCCTGGGCCGAAGATTGCAGACTGCCGCTCGTCGCGTTGAATGTCAACGTCGAAGACCCGAGTGCAGCATAGGAAGAGGCCGCCAGAGTGATTGACTCTCCGCTCGTCGTCATGGAAAAAGGAGACGCAGGAGATAATGTGACTCCGCTTGGGAGGCCGGCCGCGGAAACTTCAATTGTCTGGTTGAATCCATTCAAGGGATTTACAGAAAGACTCAAGATCGCGCTCTGCCCTGGGCTAAAGGATTGGCTCTGCGGGCTTACACCGATCGTAAAACTTGGCGATGAAGAGGGACCAGAGCCAGATGAACCGGAACCGCCCCCACACGAAGATAAACCAAGGACTAGGAGTAACAATGCAAAAAGTTGGACGACATGTCGAGATCGTCTGCTGAGGAGAAACATGCCATATTTCCGGGCGGTTTTGGCAACGGGCAGCGTCACGTTAGTTGGCACTGGAAAAACCCCAACTGCTTCTAGACAAGGCACGTGACTATAACATATAGCCCGCGCTTCACATGAACTTGTTGTTTCGGGATCGATAGGCGTGATACATCGCATTACCGAACATGTACGGCCAATGTCTCAGTCAGTGCTCAAGCCGCCGCCATCTGTCTTCGTTGACTTGCCTTCATGCACATCCTAATATGTGCGCCGCTCTCGACGGAACCCCAGTCGCCGAACGGCCGCAGGATGATTGAACTCAAGCATCGCTTCATCGAAACGAACGGAATTCGCATGCACATCGCGGAATGCGGCTCTGGTCCGCTGGTGCTCTTGTGCCATGGATTCCCTGAATCGTGGTATTCCTGGCGGTACCAACTTCAAGCGCTCGCGGAAGCTGGCTTTCGCGCGGTCGCGCCAGACATGCGCGGCTACGGCCAGACCGATCGCCCCGAGGCCATCGAGCAATACACGCTGCTTCACTTGGTAGGCGATATGGTCGGTCTGTTAGACCCTCTCGGCGCAGATACCGCCGTAATCGCCGGTCACGATTGGGGCGCGCCCGTCGCGTGGCATTCCGCGCTGCTGCGTCCCGATCGTTTCTCGGCGGTGATCGGATTGAGCGTGCCGTTCTGGCCGCGATCGCCCGTGCGTCCTACCAGCCTGATGCCGCAAAACGACGATGCAATTTTCTATCAACTCTATTTTCAGACTCCCGGTGTCGCAGAGAAGGAACTCGAGCGTGACGTTTCGCGCAGCATCCGGACTTTGCTCTACTCCGCGTCCGGCGATTCCCCGCGCCGGGAAAACGCGGCTGCTTCCGGCCAGCAAGTCGGCATGGTGCCGCGCGAGGGCGGTTTTCTTTCCCGCTTGGCGGAGCCTGCGTCACTGCCACCGTGGCTCACCGAAGCGGACGTAGCGTATTACGTGGAAGAATTCACGCGCACGGGGTTTCGCGGCGGGTTGAACTGGTACCGCAACATTGACCGCGGCTGGGAACTATTGGCCGCGTTCGCGGACGCTCGCGTCAGCGTGCCGGCGCTCTATATTGCCGGCGACCGCGATCTGGTGGTGGGCTTCCGCGGCATGAACCAGATAATTGCCAGCCTCGAGTACTTCGTGCCGCAACTGCGCGGCACCCTGATGCTGCCGGGTTGCGGCCACTGGACCCAGCAGGAGCGCCCCGCCGAGGTCAACAAAGCGATGCTCGACTTTCTTCGCGCGTTATAAGGCCAGCAAAGTCCAGCCGCTTAAAATTGCTCAGAGCAGTCGGATGAATTGGAATAACGTGTCCTAGTCGCGGTACGATTACTCCACTCTGCATCTAGGCTGAGGCACCGGAGGTGGCATGCGAACGCTGATTCAGGACCTGCGCTACGGGCTGCGCACACTGCGCAAGAATCCTGGCTTCACCGCAATCGCCGTGCTCACGCTGGCATTGGGGATCGGCGCGAACACTGCCATTTTCAGCGTCGTGAACGGCGTGCTGCTGCGCCCGCTTCCTTTTCGCGATCCATCCCGGCTGGTTCTGATCGCGGAAAAAAGCTCGTTTCCCGTAATTTCCACCTCCCGTGAAAATTATCTGGATTGGCGCGACCAGAGCCACTCCTTTGAAGCGATGGAAGCGACGCGTAGCGGCTCCATCACTCTGACTGGCGCCGGAGAGCCGGAGCGCCTCAATGTCCGCATGGCCACGGCGGGGCTTTTTCCCATGCTCGGAATCAACGCACAGATTGGCCGCACTTTTCTCGCAGAGGAAGATCGCGCGGGCGGCACGCCGGTTGCGTTGCTCAGCTACGGCTTGTGGCAACGGCGCTTCGGCGGCTCGCGAGACATAATCGGCAAAACCATCAACCTTGATTTGCAGCCCTACACCGTCGTTGGCATCTTGCCGAACGGCTTCCAGATTCTGCAGCCCGCGGATGTGTACTTGCCGTTTATGCCTTGGGCGAAAACGCTTCCTGATGATCGCAATTGGCATCCCGGGATCATTCCGCTCGCGCGGCTCAAGCCGGGCGTATCCCGAGAACAAGCCCGCGTGGAAATGGTGGGAATTACGAAGCGGCTCGAGCAGCAATATCCGGATTACAACACGGGAACCAGTGCGGACGTTGTCGGGCTGCAGGAGCAGATTGTGCAGAACTCACGTCCCGCGCTGCTGCTCCTGCTGGGCGCGGTGAGTTTTGTTCTTTTGATCGCCTGTGCCAACGTCGCCAACCTTTTGCTGGCCCGCGCAGCTTCTCGCGGCAGGGAAGTCGCCATCCGCACGGCGATGGGCGCGAGCCGTGGCCGCGTGATCCGGCAACTTCTCACCGAGAGCGTGCTGCTTTCCCTGGGCGGCGGCGTCGTTGGCGTGATTGTCGCTTGGGCGGCGATTGGACTGCTGCCTAAGATTGCAGGGGACAGCATTCCGCCGGGCGCGCCGATTGGATTGGATCCGTGGGTCCTGGCTTTTACTGCGGTGGTTTCGCTGTGCACCGGATTGCTCTTCGGCATTGTGCCGGCACTACGCACGGCAAAGTTGGATTTGCGCGAGGCGCTCAATGAGGGCTCACGTGGCTCGACGGCGGGGCCGGGCCAGCATGTGCTGCGCGGCGCGTTGGTCGCCATGGAAATTGCCCTGGCGATGCTGCTGCTCGTTGGGTCTGGGCTGCTGCTGCGAAGCTTCTCCCGATTGCAAGAAGTCCCGCCGGGTTTTCAGCCCGATCATCTGTTGGTCGCTGATATTCCGCTGTCGCCGACGGCGTATGCCAAGCCGCAAGATCGCTACCAGTTTTTCGATCGTCTCGTCGAGCGCGTCAGAACACTCCCTGGTGTTCGCTCAGCCGCTGCGGCTTCTTTTCTTCCCGTCAGCGGGGGCGGCTCCATCATCCATTTCAATATCACGGGACGTCCTCCGAAATCGCCGCACGAGTTTGTCGCGGCTGGGTACCGCACCATAACTCCGAATTATCTCGAGACATTAGGCGTGCCACTGCTACAGGGCAGATTTTTTACGCGCGCCGACAATGATAAGGCGCCCGCGGTCGTGATCATTAACGCGACGATGGCTCGCACTTTTTTCCACAACGAAAATCCGCTCGGAAAGCGGCTGCAGCTCGGCGCGCTTCCCGAGCAGGACGTGCCAACCATGGAAATCGTCGGCGTTGTCGGCGATGTTCGCTTCGGCCTGGGCACGGACCCGCAAGCGGAAATGTACTTGCCCTATCGCCAAGCGGATTTGCTTTTGCCGGTGTTCCAGCTTTCGGTGGTCATGCGCACCGCAGGCGATCCCTCGCTGCAGACCGCAGCACTGCGTAGCGCACTCGCGGAGATTGATCCCAATCAGCCGCTGGTGAAGGTTCGCACCATGGAAGAAAACATGGCCACTACGGTGGCGCAGCCGCGTTTTCGCACATGGCTCATCGGAATCCTTGCGATGCTTGCTTTGGTGCTCGCGGCGGTTGGCGTTTACGGCGTGATGTCTTATACCGTGACGCAGCGCACCAATGAAATTGGCGTGCGCGTGGCTCTGGGCGCGCAGCCGCAGGATGTATTTCGCATCGTCGTTGGCGAAGGGTTGCGGCTCGCGCTACTTGGTGTGGGCGTCGGCCTAGTAGCTGCTCTTGCTCTCACACGCCTGCTGCAAAGCTTTCTCTTCGGCATCAGCGCGTACGATCCCGTTACGTTTATCGTGGTTTCCGCGGTTCTGACGACGGTTGCGGTCGCGGCGTCCTATTTCCCAGCCCGCCGCGCCACCCGCGTCGATCCTATGATCGCCCTGCGATACGAATAGGAACGCGCGCAAGTCGAGTGGCGCACCCTTTCGCTGCAACGCGCGCGCCGAAAACTAGATTGTACGCGTTAGCCGATTCATCGCCCTCACGCCGCGCTTCGGGCTGCGGCGAGATCAAAGCGATCGAGGTTCATCACTTTGGTCCAGGCAGCAACGAAGTCTTGGACGAACTTTTTGTGCGCGTCGGAGCTGCCGTACACTTCCGACAGCGCACGGAGTTGGGCGTTTGAGCCGAAGATCAGATCGGCTCGCGTTGCCGTCCAGCGGACTTCGCCCGTCTTGCGATCCCGTCCTTCAAACGTATCGTTCGCATCCGACGTGGCCTTCCACGCCGTGCGCATATCGAGCAGGTTGATGAAGAAATCGTTGGTCAACGCCTCTGGCTTCTTGGTGAAGACGCCGAACTTGGTCTGCCCGTAGTTGGTGTTCAGCACCCGCATGCCGCCGATTAGCACGGTGAGTTCCGGCCCGGTGAGCGTGAGGAGCTGCGCCTTGTCGAGCAGTTCGACTTCGGCTGTTGCGTCGGCATTTCCGTTGCGGTAGGACCGGAAGCCGTCGGCGGCCGGTTCGAGCACTGCGAAAGACTGCACGTCGGTCTGCTCCTGCGAAGCGTCCGTGCGCCCTGGTGCGAAGGGAACGGTCGCGGCGACGCCCGCATTCTTCGCGGCCTGCTCGACGCCTGCGCCACCCGCCAGGACGATCAAATCAGCCAGCGAGATCTTCTTCCCGCCAGACTGCGAGGCGTTGAAGTCAGTCTGAATTTTTTCCAGTACCTTCAGCACCTTCTGCAGCTGTTCGGGCTGATTGACCTTCCAGTCCCTTTGTGGAGCAAGCCGTATGCGCGCGCCGTTTGCACCACCACGCTTGTCCGACCCGCGGTAGGTGGACGCCGACGCCCAGGCGGTCGAGACCAGTTGCGAGACCGTGAGACCCGAAGCCAAGATTTTCGCCTTCAGAGCAGCCACATCTTTGTCGTCAACCAACGCATGATTCACCGCCGGAACGGGATCCTGCCACAGCAGTTCTTCCTTCGGAACTTCCGGTCCAAGGTAACGTGCGCGCGGCCCCATGTCGCGATGCGTCAGCTTGAACCACGCCCGCGCGAATGCATCGGCCAACAACGCCGGATTCTCGTAGAAGCGCCGCGAGATTTTTTCGTACACGGGATCGACTCGCAAAGAAATATCGGTCGTCAGCATCGCCGGTTCATGGCGCTTCGATGGATTATGTGCGTCCGGAACAGTGCCAGCGCCGTCGGTGCCTTTCGGCTTCCACTGGTGTGCGCCGCCCGGGCTTTTCGTCAGTTCCCACTCGTACTTGAACAGGTGCTCAAAGAAGCTGTTGCTCCATTTCGTGGGCGTGCTGCTCCATGTGACTTCCAGCCCGCTGGTAATTGCGTCACCTGCGATGCCGGTGGCGTAGGCGCTCGACCAGCCCAGGCCTTGCTCCTCAATCGCCGAACCTTCCGGCTCTTTACCCAGGTGAGCGCCGGGCCCGGCTCCGTGTGTTTTTCCGAAGCTGTGGCCGCCCGCGATCAAAGCGACCGTTTCTTCGTCGTTCATCGCCATGCGCGCGAAAGTCTCGCGAATATCCTTGGCTGCCGCCAGCGGATCCGGCTTGCCTTCCGGACCCTCGGGGTTCACATAAATCAGGCCCATCGTGGTAGCGCCCAGGGGACCCGCGAGCTCGCGATCACCCGAATAACGTTTCTCCGTCCCCATCCAGGTCGTTTCCAGTCCCCAGTTGACGTCCAGGTCTGGTTCCCACACGTCCGGACGTCCGCCCGCGAAGCCGAAAGTCTTGAAGCCCATCGTTTCCAGCGCGACGTTGCCCGCCAGGATCATCAGATCGGCCCACGAAATTTTCTTGCCATATTTCTGTTTGATTGGCCAGAGCAGCCGGCGCGCTCGGTCCAGGTTCACGTTGTCCGGCCAGCTGTTCAGCGGCGCGAAACGCTGCTGACCCCGACCGCCGCCTCCACGACCGTCACCAATGCGGTACGTTCCGGCGCTGTGCCACGCCATGCGAATAAACAGCGGTCCGTAGTGACCGAAGTCCGCAGGCCACCAGTCCTGTGAATCGGTCATCAACACCGCAAGATCCTTCTTCAGCCCGTTGTAGTCCAGGCTCTTGAACTCTTCTGCGTAATTGAAATTCTTGCCCATCGGATCGGATAGCGATGAGTGCTGAGCTAGCAGATTGAGATTCAACTGGTTCGGCCACCAGTCGCGGTTTGTCGGGTTCGCGGCGCTGCTATGATGGAACGGGCACTTCGCTTCGGAAGCCATGCGTATTCTCCTTCACACTTTTAAATTCAGCCGAGTAAGCTCGTCGAAATCCATGCTGCGATTTCGACGGAATTAAATTAACATTGAAATGGGAGATAGTTCCAATACCTTACTCCCATTTTAGGTATAGGCATACCCTATGGAATTTCACCAGCTTCGATACGTATGCGCCATTGCGGACACTGGCAACTTCAGCCGTGCCGCGGAGCGCTGCCAGGTTGCCCAGCCCTCGCTCTCCCAGCAAGTGCTGAAACTCGAGGAAGAACTGGGTACGAAGCTCTTCGACCGCCTGGGCCGCAGCATTCGCCTCACCGAAGCGGGTCGCGCCTTCATTCCTCGCGCCCGCGCGATTTTGGAGCAGATGGAGGCAGCGCGAACGACTGCGGCCGATCAGAATACGGACCTGCGCGGCAGTGTCGCGGTGGGCGTCATACCAACTGTCGCGCCCTATCTGATGCCGAGTTATGCGGCCCGTTTCGCCAAGAAATACCCGGACGCGAAACTGCGCATCGTTGAAGATACCACTTCGGTCCTGGTAGCAGGTTTGCGCGACCTCTCACTCGATGTGGCGATTCTTGCACTCCCGCTGCGCCACAAGGAATTGGAATTGTTCCCCATCCGCACCGAGCCGCTTTTTGCCGCATTGAGCAAAGACGATCCGCGCGCCTCCGCAAGATCGCTCGCCCTTAAAGACCTCCGCGGAGAATCGTTCGTTATGTTGCGCGACGGGCACTGTTTCCGGGATCTGAGTATTGACACCTGTACGCGCGCCCGCATTACGCCCCATATTGCGTTTGAAAGTGGACAGTTCAGCAGTCTCCTGGGAATGGTTGCGGCCGGCGTCGGCGTCTCGCTCGTCCCTGAAATGGCTATTGATCGCAACGCCGCCTGCCGCTACGTGCGCCTCAGCGATCCTCAGGCGACTCGAACGATCGTTACCGCGGTGCTGCGTGGCCGCAGTTTTAACCGCGTTCAGCAAGCCTTCGTATCCGGCATCAGAGGCAAAGCCGCGCCAGCCCCCGGCGCAAAATCCGTCTCTGCGAATGGCTCCGCGCGAGGCTAATAAACCGCACGCCTAACACGAGTCCCAGTCAACTGTCAGGCCGATGCTTCGCCTCGAATCGTCCCTACTTCGCTTCTTTGAGCAGTTCGGTTCGGTACTTCGGAGCCAGTTCAATTGCTTTCTTGATGAACTCTGCTTGCTGCGCTGCATCAACTTTGGGAGACGGAGAGGTACGCGTCGCAACCACTGTTCCCAACTCTTTGAAGAACTCCTCTTGGCCGGCTGGCGAGCAAATGCAAAGCAGCCGCACCGGCTGCGACGACGCGTTATGGAATTGGTGAGGAGCGTTCGCCGGTATGTGGATTGTTTCTCCGGAACGCAGAATTCGCTGCTCCCCTCGGAAAGTAGCCTGCAGTTCACCGTCGAGAAGAATAAAGGTCTCCTCGAAATCGTGGCGATGCGGAGGAGGGCCGCCTCCGGGAGGAACATGCATATCGATCAAGGTAAATCGGCCTGCGGTGTCCATCCCGGACAGGAGGATGGTGTAGGTGTCGCCCACGACTGCGAGATGCAAGGCATCGCTGTTATCCGGGTTTGCAACCACCAAATTCCGTCGAGGGTCGTCGGCCGGAATCGCTAGCGCGTTTGATTTCGTGGACATTTTCTGCTCCTTGTTTGAAATATTGCAGTGTGAACCTAAGCAATCTGATTTACGCGGCTCGTATAGCGGCGGCTTCATCCACGACGAACCGGTCGAGTGCCTTCGGGCTGCGAAATACGTGGAGCCGCGCATTGGGTGCGTATTTGGCAATCGCTGTCTTGAGAATTGGACGGCTCTGATACCGGTATGACAAAAGCCAACGCCAGAAATCAGCTCTCTCGTGTGACCGCCGAATTGCGCGCCAAGCGCAGCGCACGAGCGAGAAATCCAAGAATATGATTGTGTCCGCCGCACGAAGCCGGACCTCGATGGCGTCATAGGGTCCGAGATCACCATCCATGATCCAGCGGTCCGCAGCAACAAGCCTCTCTTGCGTTGCAACCCACTGCTCGCGAGGTGGTGCGATCAGCCCCGGTCGCCAGAAGATTTTGTCCATTTCGATCACCGGCAGCCCCGTAATATCGCCCAAGCGTCTTGCGAGAGTCGACTTACCTGACGCTCCACGACCTATGATGACCGCGCGTTTCATACTCTCCAGTTTACGCAAATTGCGCTTTGATGTGGCGCTAGAGGACTGCCAGACAGACCGATTGCACGGCTGGTCCCTGGCTAACGCCATAGCCGGAGAAACGAAACTCGGCACAAAACCACTTCTACGGTGCCGCGTCTTATTAGGAGTTGCCGTGAGACTCAAACAGAACCCGTTTCTCGCGGCCGCTGATTGCGTCTAACATAGCCGTAGAATTCAGAACCCGGGAGGAATCATCTTCATTCGAGGATACATCGCTTATGACCGACTGGTTCGCGCGTCCCGTCCTACACGTGACCGACGTTGAGGCCTCGCTCCGCTTTTACGTTGATCGGCTCGGCTTCACCAGCCCCTGGCGCCACGACGAGGACGGCAGAGCGCGCGTGGCACAGGTTGATAGGCAGGGCTGCGCGCTGATCCTGGCCGACACCTGGCCAGACAAGATCGGCAACGGGCTGATGTTCATTTCCCTGAACGTCGAGCCGGCGACGCACGAGGCTGCGGTCGCCGCATTGGACGCGTTGCGCGCGGAACTCGAGAGCAAGGGCGTTGCGGTCAAGGACGGTTCGTGGGGCTACCGTCTCCTGGTGGTCGATGATCCCGACGGTAATCAGCTCTTCTTCAACTACCCGAACGAGACTCCATCCGGCAAGATTGTCTAGATGTCTTTGAGCTGTAATTAACCATCGAAGTCTAGATGGTCGATGCGTTCCTTAGAGATTCGGAGCGGATGACTTCTACGTCCCAGATTTTGCCTACCGTATCTCGGAAGGAGTCAGTCGCTTGGTCGGCAAGGGAGTGTGATCTGTCGCTTCCTCGAATTCGCCGGTTCAGCTGTCACTGGTGGCGCTAGCTAACTGCGTCACGTTTCCCGCTGAGGACCGCCGTCAGCGGTCAATCGCGTTCATCGCTGGTGTCGCATAACGTTCGCCGGCGATTTCAGTGTGGGGCACGGCGGCTTCCAGCTCGGCAACTTCGGCGGGAGTCAGCTTGATGTCTGCTGCCGCTGCGTTCTCTTCCAGATATTTCCGGCGCTTGGTTCCTGGAATCGGCACCAGATCCTCCCCCTTTGCCAGCACCCACGCGAGCGCCAGTTGCCCGGGTTTCACGCCCATGCGCTCCGCGATGGCGCGCACGCGCTCGACGAGCACCAGATTCTTGTCGAGGTTTTCGCCCGCGAACCGCGGCATGCGCGTCGCGCGCGAATCCGTCTCAACCAAGTCACTCTTCTTCGTGATTGCACCGGTGAGGAATCCGCGGCCCAGCGGGCTGTACGGCACGAAGCCAATTCCCAGTTCGCGCACCGTCGGCAAAATGTGCGCTTCGACGTGCCTTTCCCACAGCGAATATTCCGTCTGCAGCGCCGTGATCGGATGCACTTTGTGCGCGCGGCGAATCGTTGCCGGCGACGCTTCCGACAATCCAAGATATTTCACCTTGCCTGCCTTCACCAGCTCCGCCATCGCGCCAACCGTTTCTTCGATCGGAGTCTGCGGGTCCACGCGATGCTGGTAGTACAAATCAATGTGGTCCACGCCTAAACGCTTCAGCGAAGCGTCGCACGCCTGCCGCACATATTCCGGCTTGCCGCTGAGGGACCAGCGATTCGGCTCCGCCTTGGTCCGGATGTTGGCAAACTTCGTCGCGAGAAATACTTCATCGCGACGCGCACGGATGGTTTTGCCGATCAGCTCCTCGTTGTCGCCGATTCCGTACGTGTCCGCCGTATCCAGAAACGTGACGCCCAAATCCAGCGCCCGCAGAATCGTTGCCGCGGACTCTTGATCGTTCCGCTCGCCGTAGAAGTCGCTCATTCCCATGCAGCCGAGCCCCATGCGGGAGACGACCGCGCCCCGCGAACCAAGTTTCACTTTTGTCATAGTCATATACCTTCAGATGATCTTTCAGCGCCGCTGGTTTCATTTTTTGTGAAGACCACGCCCGCCCGTCCAATTTGCCTCTCCAAACATTACGCTGCGCGGCAGCCGTGGGCGACGATTGTCATTGCCACTGATATATTATTCATCGCGGAGGAGGGATTTTTTCGCTGTGATCGATCTTCAATTCAACTACCCGTTACTCGGCACAGAGGCCGCCCTCATTTCAGCAGCGCTGCGGAAACACAGGGCGGAACCGATTGCGCGGCAACCTGAAACGACCTTCGTCGGGACCGCGAAACATCGTGAAGTTGCAGCCTCATACTTGTCGCGGAAAGATTTCACCGTTCCCGCCAGCCGCGTCTTCTTGTGCGCGGGTGGTCATGCCGGAATAGCTATCGCACTCGCAGGCGCCTCTCTGCAAGGCGCCGCGATCGCGGTGGACGAACTTACCTATCCGCATTTTCGCGCGCTGGCTGCAGAGCGCGGCATCACGCTGATCGCCTGCGCCGGTGACGACGACGGCGTGCTACCCGAAGCACTTGCCGAAGCAGCCAGCGTGCATGGCGTGAAGGCTGTGTATCTGATGCCGACGGTTCACAATCCTCTCGGCACGGTCATGTCGCCCGCCAGAAGGCTCGCTCTCGCCAATATCATTCGCCAGCACGCTCTGTTTCTCATCGAAGACGACGCGTATCGTTTTTTGGAACCGGACGGACCTGCTCCGATCTCCCTCCTCGTCCCGGAATTGAGCTTTTATATTTTCAGTTTCTCGAAGCCAATATCTCCCGAGCTGAGGATTGCCTACCTCTTAATTCCAGAGTGCTTGTGCGCAAACGCCGAAGTTCTGATCGCGAGGCTAAACAGCGGCACGTCGCTGCTGTTCGGCGAAGCTCTCACATCGTTGATTCTGGATGGCACCGTGTCGAAGCTCGTCGCCGAAAAACAAGCGCTCGGACGCGAACGCCAAGCGCTAATTTCAGGCGCCCTCGCCGGCCTGAACATGCGTGCGCATCGCAACGGCTTTCATTGCTGGATTGAACTGCCGCCGAGCACGGACGCAAACACGTTTTGCGCAGAATGTGAATCCAAAGGCGTGCTGATTGGTTCCGGCGCGCGTTACGGAAACGGCGGGCCCGCTGCGCTTCGCTACGTTCGATTGGCCGTAGGAAATGAGCGCAATCTAGATCGCATCATCGAAGGTTTAGCCGCGGTAAAACTGGTGGCATCGTCCGTGTAAAGAGCCGAGAGCCGGCCTCGGCGATCATTCGTAGCGCAAGGCGGCCATGGGCTCCACGCGCATCGCACGCCGCGAAGGGATATAACTCGCGGCGAGCGAGACGATCATCAGCAGCGCTGCGACCGTAACAAAAGTGATCGGATCGGTCGGCCGTACGCCGTACAACTGACTGGCCATCAGATGCGAAAGCGATAGCGCCCCGGCGATGCCGATCGCCAACCCGATCAGCGCCAGCAACATCGCTTGCCGCACCACCAACAGTAGGACATCGGCGCGGCTCGCCCCCAACGCAATGCGAATTCCAATCTCGTTCGTGCGCCGCGAAACCGAATAACTCATCACGCTGTAAATCCCCACCACCGCGAGCAGCAATGCCAGGCCGGCGAACGACCCAAGCAGCAGCATCGTGAATCTTTCCGGTGACAAAGACGCGGAGACCGAATCGTCCATGGTGCGAATATTCAGCAGCGGCACATCCCCATCGGTTTCGCGAACAGCGCCGGTGATTGCCGGCAGCACGCTGAGCGGCGCCGCGTTCGTGCGCACCGCAAGGCTCATCGGAATTGACCGCCAAGCTGCGCCCCTCACTGGCGACAGTTGCGCCAACGGGAAGTATAGAGTGGGCACCGGCTGCGTTTCGTTCATGGCAGTCATCTTCACATCGGCCACTACGCCTACCACCACGCGCGGCACATCTGGAAAGAAGTACAGCGTGAGATGTTTGCCGACCGCGTCCTCGTTCGGCCAGAAGGATTTGGCCATGGATTCGCTGATCAGCACCGCCCCGGGCCGGCCAGCAACGTCGGAGTCAGCAACGTCACGTCCATTCAAGAGCGGTATATGCATCGCGCTCATATATCCGGGGCTGATGAGTCGCACATCTACTTCGGGCAGCTCTGCCATGGGCGCAGGCGGCCGGCCTTCCACGGAAATCGGTTGGTGTGACCCGTCACCGCTCAGCGGCAGGCTGTCAATCAGGCCGGCGGATTGCACACCGGGCAAGCTGCGAACGCGCTCGAGAACCCGGCCGAAGTAAGCGATCTGCTGCGTCGGCTCGGCAAATTTTCCCGGTGGAATCGAGACCGCCATTGTGACCACGCGACTGGGGTCGAAGCCAGGATTTACATGCTGCAGCACCCACAAGCTGCGAATCAGCAGGCCCGCTCCAATCAGCAGCATCAGCGAAAGTGCGACTTCGGATACCACCAGCACGTTGCGCGTGCGGCTGCCGCCGGAATCCAGGGCGGTGCGCCCGAGGCCTTGTTTCAGCGCCTCATTCAAATCCGCCTTGGACATGCGCAGTGCCGGCAGCAGACCGACTGCGAATCCGGTGAGCAGTGAAATGCAAAGTGTGAACGCCAGGACCCAACCATCCAGCGCGATCTCGTTGGACCGCGGCAGCCGCTGCGCCAGGAATTTCACAATCAAGATCACGCCATAGTGCGCGAACACCAGGCCCAGCGTGCCTCCCGCGACCGCCAGCAGCAACGTCTCCGAAAGCGCTTGCTGCAACAAACGGCGGCGAGTGGCGCCGAGCGCAGCGCGGACCGCCACTTCTTTGCGCCGCGAAAGCGCCCGGGCCAACATCAGGTTTGCGACGTTCGCGCACGCAATGAGCAATACTAACGCGACGGCGCCGAGCAGAATCAGCAAAGCCGGCCGCACGTCGCTAACCAGATCATCGCGCATCGGGATAGCAATCGCGCCCCAGCCCTTGTCGTCACTGGGAAAATCCTGCGCCAGCCGGTTAGAAATGGCATCCAACTCAGCCTGCACCTGCTTCAAAGTCACGCCATCGTTCAGGCGAGCGATCACTCCGTAGTTGCGGTTGTCGCGAATCGCGCGTTCCCGATCAGTCCAAGCCATGGGCTTCCACATCTGAGCGCGAGCGTCCGGATCGCTGGAAATGGGGAAGTCGAATTCTGGCCCCATGACGCCGACCACCGTGAATGCTTGCCCGTTAAGCTGAATATTTTTGCCGACGACGTCGGGATTTCCCGCGAAGTAGCTGCGCCACAGTCCGTAGCTCAGCAGAACTTCGTGTTCGTGGCCCGGCTCATATTCGCCGTCAAGAAATCCGCGGCCCAGCAGCGGCCGGGCGTGCAGGATCGACAACAAGCCGTTCGTCGCCGCCACCATGCGAATTGTTTCCGGATGGCCGCTGCCGGTAATCGTGTAGCGGCCGAATCCATAGGCCGCCATTCCCTCGAAAGAATGGTTTTGCGCGCGCCAGTCGAGAAAATTGGCGGGTGACACGGTGAAAATCGCCATGCCGGGAAAACTTTTTTGCGGCGGAGTGTGCCAAACCTGCACCAGGCGGTCGGGCTGATCATACGGCAAGGGTCGCAGCAGCACCGCGTTCACTACGCTGAAAATGGCGGTGTTCGCTCCGATCCCCAGTGCCAGTGCGAGCACCGCGGTCAGCGTGAATCCCGGCGCGCGTCGCATCATGCGCAGCCCGTACCGCAAATCTTGCAGCAAAGTTTCGGCAAAATGCACGCCACGCGCTTCGCGGCACTCTTCCTTTGCGTTCTCGATCCCGCCAAATTCCAGCCGCGCGCGCCGCAACGCTTCTTCCCGCGGAGTACCGCGGCGAACCAAGTCCTCGGCGCGAGCTTCCATGTGGAATCGCAGCTCCGCGTCCATTTCACTCTCGATGCGAGAGCGCTGCAAAATTGTTCGCAGCCAGGAACGTAGCCGGCTCACGACCGTCATACTTCCTCCTGCTTCGCTCGTACGATTCCAGCAAACGCACGCGCGATCATTCGTACTTCAGCGCCACCATCGGATCAACCCGCATCGCGCGCCGCGCCGGCAAATAACATGCCAACAGCGCGATTCCCAACAACAGCAGCGATACGCCGGCGAACGTAAGCGGGTCGGTCGGTCGAACCCCATACAAGAAGCTAGCCATCAGGCGCGTCACGCCGAGCGCCGCGACCAGGCCAATTGCAATCCCCAAGCCTGCGAGGCGCGCGCCCTGGCCCAGCACCATGCCGAAAACTTTGCGCCGCTGCGCGCCCAGCGCCATGCGGATGCCGATTTCTTGCGTGCGCTGCAGCACCGAATACGAAATCACTCCGTACATTCCAATTGAAGCAAGCAGCAGCGCCAGCGCGCCGAAGGATCCCAGCAAGAGCACGGAAAATCGCGGCTGCGACATCGAATCGTCCACCAGCGTCGTTAGTGTGGCGACCCTCGCCAGCGGCAGGTCTGGATCGATCGCATGAATATTTTCGCGCACGGTTTCGGTTACGCTTGCGGGATCGGCTTTTGTCCGTAGCGCCACACGCATTTCTAGCATCGAAGGCCACGGCTTCTGGTTGTACAGCATGTACATTTCCGGAGCCGTCTCTTCGCGGAGGGAGGTGTGCTTCACGTCCGGAACTACTCCTACAATCGTCAGCAACGGAAAGCGCGTGGTGCCGGGTCCCACCTGCCTACCGATGGCCCCTTCGTTCGGCCAGTATTTTTTCTCCATCGCTGCGTTCACAATCGCCACGGGCATGGAATCCGTGGTGTCCGTTTCCAGAAAATCCCGCCCGCGCAGCAGCGGCGTTCCAATCGCTGAGAAATATCCGGGGGAAATAACCGTGAAATTGGCGAAGGGCATTTCTTTTTGGCTCGCAGCCGGGTGATCGGGCATGCGAATCACTGTGCTCTCGCCTTCGCCGCCCAACGGAACCGTCTCGCCGATTCCCGCGGATTGCACGCCGGGAATCGCGCGCAAACGCTCCAGCACATTTCCAAAAAGCGCCACGATGCGATCCTGCTCTGCATATTTCAAAGGCGGCAGCGGCAATTGGAACGTCAGAACCCGCTCTGCGCTGAATCCGCCATCCGCGCCAAGCAATTGAAAAAACGTCCGCGTCAGCAGCCCGGCGGAGATGACTAGCACCAACGCCAGCGCCACTTGCGAAACGAGCAACGCATTCCGCAGCCTCGCGCTCATACGGCTGCCCTCGGACTTATGGCTGCCTTCTTTTAGCGAATCCACCAGATTTTCGCGCGCGGCCGCGATCCCCGGCACAAGCCCAAAGAGAATTCCTGTAGCCAGCGAAACTCCCAGCGCGAACGCCAGCACCGGCAAGTCCAGGGTGACTTCGCGCAAGCGTGGAATATTCGACGGGCCCAGAGTTTTTACGAAATAAATTCCCGCGTTGGCGATCAGAATTCCCACCGCCCCCGCGGTTACTGAAATCAGCAAGCTTTCCGTCAGCAGTTGCCGGATCAATCGCGCGCGCCCGGCGCCCAGCGCGGCGCGCAGCGTGAATTCGCGGCGACGCGCGAGCGAGCGCGTGAGCAGCAGATTCGCCACGTTCGAGCAGGCAATCAGCAACACGATGCAGACCGCGCCCAGCATCAGCTGTAAAGGAAGCCGTGTATCGCCCACCACTTGCCGCTGCAGCGGAACCACGCGCATGTTGAACCAGCCCACATAGCGGTGGTCCTGCGCCTCCACGTGTTCGGTAATCAGATTCACCGCAGCCTGGGCTTGCGGAACCGTCACGCCGGGTTTCAGTCGTCCGATCACCGCGAGTTCCGATGGGCCGGGTTTCGGCTCCGCTGGAATTGCCAGTGGCACCCACAGCTGCGGTTCTCGCGGAAAATTAAAGCTGCTGGGCATTTCTTCGGCGCGTGGAAATGCGAAATCCGCGGGCATCACGCCGACCACCGTGTAGGAGGATCCGTTCAACTCTACGGTTCGCCCCAAAATATTGCGGTCAGCCGAAAATCGCTCGCGCCACAACCGGTCGCTGAGGATCACTTCGAATTCATGGCCCGGCTGATCTTCTTCAGTTGTGAAAGCGCGTCCCAATTCGGGCGCCACTCCCAGCGCCGGGAAAAATTCCTGCGACGCGCGAAATCCGTCCAGGGAAGCAGGTTCACCCGCGCCCGTCAGGTTGAACGAATCGTTCTGGAAGGCACCAACCGTTTGGAAGGGATGTGCGTCCCGGGTCAGCATGCGGAATTGCAGCTGGCCCCAGGGAATATATTCGGAGCCAAGATTCACTCCCGCGGGAGCAACGAGCTCCGGCAACACGATGCGGCTGGAATCCGGGTAGGGGAGTGGTTTCAGAAGAATTGCATTCACCACGCTGAAAACTGCCGCGCTTGCGCCGATGCCGGCCGCGAGCGTCAACACCGCAGTCGTGGTGAAGCCCGGACTTTTGCGCAGCAGCCGCCAGGCGAAGCGAATGTCCTGAAGCAAGGTTTCGATAAAACTTGCGCCACGCGCTTCGCGACATTCTTCCTTGGCCGTTTCGATCCCGCCAAACTCGAGTTGCGCCCGCCGCCGCGCTTCTTGCAGCGGCACACCGCCGCGCGTTAAGTCTTCGGCGCGAGATTCCACGTGGAACCGTAACTCCGCATCCATTTCGCTCTCCGTGCGAGAGCGCTGCAGAATTGTGCGCTGCCAGGAACGCAGGCGGCTTCCAAGCGTCATACTTCCTCCGGCGTGGTGCTCAAGATTCCGGCTATCATGTCCGCCATGCGATTCCACTTTTCGGTTTCCGCCTGGAACCGGCGCTTGCCTGCCGCCGTGAGCCGGTAATATTTCGCCTTGCGCTTGTTCTCCGATTCACCCCATTCGCTCGCGATCCAGCCCTGATGTTCCAACCGGTACAGCGCGGGATAGAGCGAGCCTTGCTGAATTTCCAGGCGCTCTTTTGAAATTTGCTGGATGCGCAGCAGAATGCCGTAGCCATGCAACGGGCCCAGCGAGACGGCCTTTAGGATCAACATGTCCAGCGTGCCCTGCAGCAGATCGATCGGTTTCGCCACAGCCTCTCCTTGTGCGTCTAGGAGAGAAAATAGCAGCACTCTCCTCGACTGTCAAGGAGAGCCTGGCAGCGCCCTCGGAAATTTCCGCGGCTCAAAAATCCAGACGCAGCGCGAGCTGCCCCGTTCGCGGACCTGCGTTGGCCGAAGTTTGATTCGATTGCAGCGCGCCAAAAGTCTGCGGGCTGCTGACGTCCACCGCAGGCGGCGCATAGTTTGTGTGATTTAACACGTTGGTGAAAGTGGATTCAAACCGCAGCTTGGCCTTCTCGCCCAGCAAAAATGTTTTTCCCAACCCAGCGGAGACTCCGATCGTTCCCGGGCCTTCCAAAATTCCCACGCCGCAGTTTCCGATTCGGCCTGCGCCAGCCGGCGTCGCAGCAAACGCGCTCAGGTTGAAATACTGTGTAGTCGTGCGGCTCGCAGGAATCGGATTTCCCACGCAGTCCGGCCGCAACAACGTGGCGCGGTTGGCGATGTCCGTATTGGATTGGTCCAGCGTCGGGCTGATGATCGGAGTGAGCCACGGCCCCGTCTGCAGCAAAGTGACGGTGCTCGCTTCCCAGCCGCCGAGCAGCAGATTTTGCCAGCCGGAATTATTGAGCCACTTGCGTCCCGTGCCCAACGGAAGTTGGTAAATACCGTTCGTCTGAAACCGCTGGCGAGGCGTTCCGGCCACGTTGCCGCGATTCGCCCGCAGATCGAAGCGATTTGAAACCGCCAGCCCGTAGGCCACTTCGCTCGTGAAACCGCTGGGCGCGTCGCCTTGCGCGTCACTGAGGTTTTTCGCAAGCGTGTAATTTGTCTGGAAGAAAAGTCCATTCGACATTCTGTGACTGGCGTCCACTTGTACTGCTTGGTAGTTCGCGAAGCCCGCATTCTCGGTGGAAAGCAGCGTAAACCAATTGGGATAAGGCGTGTTCGCGGGCGAATACGGCGTCGCGCTGGGATGGACCTGGTTCAAATCCTCCGTAACCGGCAGCCGGTATGAATTCATTCCCACGTAACTCGCGCGCAGCAACGTGCTCGCGGTGATCTGCCGCTCGACCGTGAAATTCCATTGAGTTGCCTGCGGATCGCGGAACAACGGATCGTTCGCTTGGTCCAGCGTGCCTCCGCCGAAGACGATCACGTTGGTTGGCGGCGCTGTCGCCGGAAATTGAAATTGCGGCTGGCCGGCGACGTTGTTCGTGTAAGTGTGCACCACCGAAAGCGGGTTGCCGGCATTATTGAAGGACATCGGCCCCAGCGTCGAGATCGTGAACACGCCGAACCCCGCGCGGATCACCGTCTTGTTATCGCGAAATGGACGGAACGCGACGCTGATACGCGGGTCAAAGTCACGGAGATACAGTTGTCGCAACCCCTGCGTCAGATGATCCTGGCTCGCCGTCAGCACATTCGTGCAAGCGCCGCCGTGCCCCAGCGAGCAGGCATTGAACGATTCCAGAAATCCGGTGTACACCTGCTGAAACGCCGGCGAACTTGCCAGCGTTTTTTGCAGCGCGTCCGGAACAAGAATGCTGTTGTTGCGAGGGTCGAAGCTACCCAGGTCGCCAATCGCTTCCGTAAACGGCGGCAGCATTTCCCAGCGCAGCCCGAAATTCACCGTGAGCCTGTCGTTCACCTGCCACTCGTCCTGCCCGTAAACGCTATATTGAATCGCGCGAGCATTCACCTGCGGCGACGTGATTGCGAAAAACGAAGTGTTTGGCAGGCCGAGAAGCGCGTCGCCGTAGGAGCTGCCCGTGAACACGCCTTGGTTGAACGTAAACAGTCCATAGTCGTCCGACGGTTCGAAGAACATCAGGTCCTGATAGTTCACCCTGCGAATATCCACGCCGAATCGCAAAGTGTGCTTGCCCATTTGCCGCGTCAAATTATCCGTAATCTCCAGCGTCTTCGATTGCGTAATGCCTGCGCGATCTCTGCCGATAGGCGTGAACCCGCTGCCGTCGCTGAAATTGAAAGTCGGGAAGGCTTCGCCATCGGGATGCTGGCTGATATCAATTCCTTGCAAGTCCAGCTGCGAAATCGCGGTGCTGCCGAGGATCGGAAAATTCACGCTGGTCAGCGCATCCGTGAAACCAAAGCGGAATTCGTTGATCCACTTGGGGCTGATCGCATAATTGTAAGAAACCAGCAAGCTTCGGTTGTGCTCGGTGTCTGCATCATTGGGCAGCAGAGGGTTCGCGGTATCCGTGAGCAAATTCTTCCAGCTGAAACGCGCGAACACTTGCTGCTTCGATGTGACGGTGCGATCAAGCCGCAAATCCAAACCATTGGTATCCGCCGGAGTGGGCATCAGCGTTTCGTAATTGAACGAGGGATTCGCCGCATTCAAGTTCGCGTTCGGCAGCGGATAGAAATTCAGCAAATTCTGCGTCACGCTGCTGATGCGATTGCCCGCGCCCGAATTGCAAATCACGTTTGGCTGCCCGCCGCCGCAGCCCATGAACTGCTGATGCGTGACAGGATCGATCAAAATAGCGCTAGGCTGACCGGTCGCTGGATTCGTAAACGGCGTGGGATTGCCCGCCGTGATGAATCCATTCAGATCGCCATTTCGTTCCGCCTGCGTCGGCACCAGATATTGCTCGGTCGTCGAAATGCTCCGTCGGTTTCCTTCGTAATCGAAAAAGAAAAATGTCTTGTCGCTGCCGTGGAACAGTTTGGGAATCGAAAACGGGCCGCCCAGGCTCCCGCCGAAAGTATTGAAGCGCTTGGGCGCCTTCTCGCTGAAATTCAGCGGCTTGGCATCGAATGCATCGTTCTGCAAATATTCAAACAGGCTGCCATGAAACTGATTGGTCCCGCTCTTGGTGGTGAACGTCACATCGCCCACCTGCGCGAATTCGGCGTTGTTGTTGAACGCCGTCACCTTCAGCTCCTCAATTCCTTCCGAAGAAGGATAAGCATCCTGCAGCGCGCCATTCTGCCGCACGTTGGCCGTAGAGATGCCATCCACGGAGTAGCCCACCATCGCGGACGTCGCTCCTCCCACGGAAATATTTCCCTGCGCGTCGTACTGCACCTCCGGAGAAAGCTGAAGCGCTGCCAGCGGACTGGTCGAAACCGCGCGTGAGTTCAGCGGTAGCTGCGTCAGTTGTTGATTCTGCAGGCTGCCGGCAATCGTGCCATTCTCCGTGTTGATCTGTTCGGCGACGGCGCTCACTTCCACCGTTTGGCTTTGGCTGGCCACCGCGAACGTCAGCGTCAAACGAAGATCCTGCCGCGCTTCCAGTGCTAGCTGCGGCACCAGCGCGTCGGCAAATCCCGGCTTGTGCCCGGTGACGCGATAGTGCCCGGGCTTCAGATTCTCAATCTCGAAGACGCCATCGTCGCCACTCGTCGCTTGATGGTCGCTATTGTCGTCCAGTCCGTGGACGGTAATGTCCGCCTGCGGCACCGCCGAGCCGGTGGCATCCACCGTCAAACCTCGCAAGCTGCCGAAAGTGGATTGCGCATCGATGCGCAGAGCCCACGGCATTAAGCTCATAAACGCGAGAAGGAGAAAACCCAGGGCGGGAAAACCCAATTCTGGAACACTACCGATTCGCTTCATCGCAGCACCCCCAAACTAACTGGGGACGAAGCTAGCGAAGCGGGCCTAAGGGAGTCATAAAGCGGCCATAAGGAGTTCGTTAACTCCCATTCAAAGTTTCTATCGTTCCAATATGGAATTATTGAAACTTGCTATCAGACCGTCACCACAATCTTCCCAATCTGCTGGTTCGATTCCATGTAACGATGCGCTTCCACAATTTCCGCCAGCGGAAACACTCTATCAATACGCGGCTTGAAACTGCCCGCTGCCACGCGATCGAAAACGTACTTCAACGCCTCGGCCTTCCGCTGCGGCACAGAAAGTATTTCGCGCACCGTGTACCCGCGAATGCTCAGCCCTTTGCCCAGCGCGGTGAACAAAGGGAACGGCGTCGGCTCCGGCGCCAGCGCACCATATTCAAAAATCACTCCTTCATACGCCGCCGCCTGCGCCAGCGCTTCCACGCCCTTGCCGGCGATAGGATCGAAAATCACGCGCGCACCTTTGCCGCCGGTGATTTCTTTTATGCGCGCGAGAAAATCCTCTTCCTCGGTGGCAATCACGTGCGTTGCTCCCACTTCCACCAGCACGTCTTTTTTCTTGGACGTGCGCGTAGTCGCGATGCTGATCGCGCCCTCGGCCTTCACCATTTCGATCGCCGCAATTCCCACGCTGCTGCTCGCTGCCGTGATGATCACAAAATCGCCTTTGCCGATCCGCGCATTCGTGATCAATGCTCCATAAGCCGTCAGATACTGCATCCAGATGGATGTGCCCTCTTCCGGCGTCAGCCTCTCCGGATACATCGCCAGCGCGCTCGCCGGCACCAGCGCGACTTCTCCGTAGACTCCATAATTCGTCATCAAAAAGCCTGGCGTCGTGCTGACCTTCTTGCCGATCCAGCTTTTGTCCACGTCAGGCCCCACGGAGTCCACCACTCCCGCCGCCTCGTAGCCCAGCTTCGACGGCAGAATAGGGGACTCCAGATAGTGTCCCTCGCGGAACATCACTTCGGCGCGATTCAGCCCAATGGCCTTCACCTTGAGCAGCGCCTCACCCTTGCCCGGCACTGGAATTGCTTCTTCCTCGATTTTCAGTACTTCGGGTCCGCCTAGAGAATGAAAACGCACAATCTTCGCAGTCTTAGTGGCCATGTCGATGTTCTCCGGTGCTTTGATGTCTCGGAGTGTATCAAGGTTTCTGCGCGATTTCGGAAGGCACGCGGGCCAAGAGCCGCGTGCAATTTTGTGCTTGCTCTTGCTCGAGCAATATACGAATATGAATTCAGGTTCATATTATGCACACGCACCTGCTACGCTCCGGCCTGGTCATTTGGTTCGCAGCTTCCATCGCGTTGCGCTTGGCCGGCCAACATCTGCTGCGTCCCGCCGATCCAGTGGGCACGTTCATTCTGTTCGCCGTCAGTTTTCCCCTGATGGCCTGGTTCGTGCGCCGTCTTTGCGCTGTCGCGCATTTGCCGCCCCAGCAATTTATTGCCGGCGCCGTCTCCGTCGCGTTGCCTACTTTGCTGCTCGATCCCTTCTCGTGCGTATTTTTCCCGGTGCTGTTTCCGAACATGGCTCCGCAGGTGGCCGGCGTGTTCGGTGGATGGCTGCTGTGGTGCTGCGCCGGAGCGATCGTAGGAGCGCTCATTCCCCCATGGCGAAAATCGTAGGCGCGCGCCCCAATTTGCTGGCCGGAGAAAATCTTCCCCCCGCGCCGCTGCAAGAACGCAGCCTGGACAAAAGAGCGCGCCTGAAAGCAGCGGGCCTCGCGCTGTTCGGTGAGAAGGGCTACGAAAATACCTCCATTGATGAGATCGCGCGCCGCGCCAATCTGGCGGTCGGCAGCTTCTACCAGCACTTCCGTTCTAAGCGGCAATTGCTGCTCGCCCTGATGGATGAGCTGCTCGAAAAATTAAGCCAGCTGAATTTGCAGCCGCAGGCCGCGACGGACGCTCGTGCCGGTCTGCGTGGCCTGCTTTCGCGCGCTTTCTCGCACGATCTGCGCTATCTGGGCGCATACCGTGCTTGGCAGGAAGCCGCGCTATCCGATGCGGGGTTGGTGAAAAAACAAAAGGAAATTCACAAGTGGACCACGAGTCGCGTGCTGCGCGTGTTTCAATTCCTGCAATCGCGGCCCGGCGCGCGCGAGAAAGTTGACGTTCTCGGCCTCGCGCGCGCCATGGACACTTTCTTCTGGAGCCTGCTCGCGCAAGCCGGGCAATTACGCAGGGCAGAGCTCGACCAGTGGATTGATTCCGCCACGCACCTGATCTACCACGCTATGTTTACCGATTCGCCTTCCAAGAGGTGACAGGATTACTTCGGTGGGATGAGCTTCGGATCCAGCCGCGCGGCTTCTTTAAATTCCACCTGCGCCGCTTCGGGATCCTTCAAACGCAGCAGCGCCATTCCCAGATTGTAATGCGCGTGCGGCAAGTTCGGGTTCAAGCGGTTGGCCTCGCGATAACTGTCCGCGGCAGCTTGATACTGTCCTTTGTTGAAGAGCACGTTCCCCAGATTGAATCGCGCATCCGCGTTCTCAGGATAGCCCGCGATCACTTTCACAAAGGCAGTTTGCGCCGCGTCCAGGTCGCCCAACTGCATTTTCGCCGCGCCCAGTCCAATCTCCGCCTCGGGAAAATTCTCTTGCTGGTCCAGAGCCTTCTGAAAATATTCCGCCGCTTTGGCCGCGTCGTTCGCCTGCAGGTATGCGTTTCCCAGATTGTAGAGCGCATGTGCTTCCTGCGGCTTCAGCGCCAGGCCTTTCTGATACGTGGCAATGGCCAGATCCATTTTCCCCTGACCCTGATATGCCAGGGCCAGATTAAAATCCGCGTCGGCCTGATCCGGTTTCAACGCCAGCGTTTTTTCCAGGCTGGAAGCGGCCTCATCAAGCTGGCCCTGCTTGTAGAGCAAATGCCCCAGCGCGAACCAGCCGTGCGCGTCGTCGGGATGTTCCGCCACAATCTTCCGGTATTGCGCGATGGCTTCTTCGTCGCGTCCGGCATTTCCCAGCGCCGCCGCGTAGTTCGTTTGCAGGTCCAGCGAATTCGGCTCCAGCGCGATGGCTTGCTGATAAATCTGAATCGCTTCGTTCCATTGCTGCGTGGAATCGAGCGCCGCCGCGAGATTATTCAGTGCGTCCACGTAACGCGGTGTCAATTCCAGTGCTCGCCGGTAAGCCGCGATCGCATCGGCGGTATTTCCGGAAGCAAACAGCGCCGCGCCCATGCCGTTGTACGCCTGCGCAAATTTCGGATTCAGCGCCAGCGCCTTGCGGTAAGCGGAAATGGAATCGTAATATTTTTTCTCGTGATAGAGCGCCAGACCCAGGTTACCTTCCGTCACCGCGTCGCTAGGCTTCATCGCCAGCGCTTTATCGAAATCCGAAATAGCCTCGTCGTCTTTCCCTTTGCCGTCGAGCGCCAGCCCCAGATTGCTCAACGCCTCCGGAAAATCCGGATTCAGCGCCAGCGCCTGGCGAAACAACTCGATGGCTTCATCCACTTTTCCTTTCTTGTAACGCTCCAGGCCCTGATTGTTCAGCTTCACAGCATCGCCAGCGCCACCCGCCTTGCTCTGCGCCCATTCAGCGCGCCAGCCTCCAAAAATGCTTATGAAAATCGCAAAAATTATGATCCGTCGCCAATCAAATCCCGACATCGCGCTCAAATCCTCCCTCTCCGCCCGCGAGCCTAACACACCGGAAAACCGCCCCGTCAACCACAACCGCGGAATCTCAGCAGCTGAAGCTCTCTTTGGCTAGAGCTGTCCGACCGGTCCGCGCCACGCAGTATTCCTAGCATCACGGTACGTTTTAAGATACGCTGTTTGCAACAACACCGTAGAGGACCCCTTCCTCTGGAATTTCGCTCTGCAAGGCATCTTGGGATGCTTTTCAAGACATTCAGCGCAGCCGTGTTCGGCATTGACGCGTATCTCGTCGAAACCGAGGTAGACGTCGTCCCTGCGTACGAGGGCCATTTCACCGTCGTCGGCCTGCCGGACATCGCCGTGAAAGAAAGCCGCGAACGCATTCGCGCCGCTCTGCGCAATTGCGGTTTCGATTTCCCGTCGGGCCACGCGGTCACCATTAATCTCGCGCCAGCGGATATCCGTAAAGAAGGCTCCGCGTTCGATCTGCCCATGGCGCTGGGCCTCGCCGGTTGCCAGGGAAGTTTCTTCGGCAAAGTTCTCGATACGCACGTATTCCTCGGCGAACTTTCGCTCGATGGCGGAGTGCGTTCCGTGCGCGGCGCGCTTTCCGCGGCTCTCGCAGCGCGCGAACGCGGCATCAAGAATGTAGTCGTGCCGGAAGCCAATGCGCGGGAAGCGGCCGTGGTCGAAGGCATCAAAGTCTTCGGCGTGAAGTCTCTGCCGCAAGCCGTGGACTTGATCAACGCGCCGGAATCCTTCCAGCCCGTCACCGTGGATACGTCGCAAATGCTCACCGAAGCCAGCCAATATTCCGTGGATCTGCGCGACGTGCGCGGCCAACTTTCCGCCAAGCGCGCCCTCGAAGTCGCCTGTGCCGGGAGCCACAATATTTTGCTGATCGGCCCTCCCGGCGCCGGAAAGACCATGCTCGCCAAACGCATCCCCACCATTCTGCCGCCGATGTCTCTCGAAGAAGCCATCGAGACCACGCGCATTCACAGCGTCGCCGGAGTCCTCGAAGATTCGCGCGGCCTGGTCGGCACGCGTCCGTACCGCTCGCCTCACCACACCATCAGCGATGCAGGCCTCATCGGCGGCGGCGCCATCCCTCGCCCCGGAGAAGTTTCGCTCGGCCACAACGGAGTGGTGTTTCTCGACGAGCTGCCGGAATTTCAGCGCAACGTGCTGGAAGTGATGCGCCAGCCTCTGGAAGACGGCAACGTCACCATCGCGCGCGCTTCACTTTCCGTGAATTTTCCTTCGCGTTTCATGCTGGCAGCCGCCATGAATCCGTGCCCCTGCGGATTTTTCGGCGACGCCAAGCGCGAATGTCACTGCTCGCCCGTGCAGATCCAGCGCTACGTCTCGAAAATTTCCGGCCCGCTGCTCGATCGCATTGACATCCACATCGAAGTCCCCGCCGTGCAATACAAGGAACTGCGCGGCGACGTGGAAATCGAAAGCTCCGCCTGTGTGCGCCGTCGCGTAGTCCGCGCCCGCGAAATCCAGGTGGAACGCTACCGCAGCGAAAAATCAACCTACGCCAATTCGCAGATGCCGCCCAAGCTCATCCGGAAGCACTGCGCCATCACCACCGAAGGCGAAAAAATCCTGGAGACCGCCATCCAGCGCCTCGGCCTCTCCGCCCGCGCCCACGACCGCATCCTGAAAGTCTCGCGCACCATCGCCGACCTCGAAGGCGCCCCGTCTCTCGCCCCCAAACACCTCAGCGAAGCCATCCAATACCGCACCCTAGACCGCACCTACTGGGCGTGACGTCGCCGCAACGCACTCGCACAATTTGCCAGCCCGCTCGGTCTTTGCCTTGCGCGGATTCGTGGATCACGCGCAATTGGCGCGCCAGTGATTTGGCTAGCCAGGATTTTTCGTGGGTTTCGGGTGCTTCTCGCAGGCATGCGCCGCGAACTCCTTGTCGCGCTGCTGCATGAATTGTGTTTTCATCTCGTCAATTGATGTGCCGCCGAGCGGCCCTGAAGGTTTGAACACCCATGCACATTCGCTGCAAACCCACCCCTGAAAATTCTTAGTTTCGACCGGCACCAGCCTGCGACGTCTCACCTCCATGGCCCCCTCTGGAATTGGTATGGTATTGCTTCCGCCGGATTCAACTGGCTTTGAACACACATCGGAACCCGACGGAATGTTCGAGGCCCGAACATTAACGAGAGAGCGAGGCTTCTGTCTGTGGGGTATCCAACACTTATGCGGACTGTTATCGCAATCCGAGTTCGTCCTCGAACTGCCGAATGACGTCGTAACACTCACAAGCGGATTTTTCCAGTTTCCTGCGGTTCACAATCTTCACTGCGCCGCGCACGTATTCCAGGATGCCCTTCTTTTGCAGCACGGACGCCGCCAGGCTCACCGTGGACCGATCGGTACCCATCATCGTCGCTATAAAATCATGGGTGATCGGCAGCACACCGGAATGCACCCGATCCTGCGTCATCAGCAACCATCGGGAAAGACGCTGCTGTATATCGTGCAGCCGGTTGCACGCCGCGGTCTGCGCCACTTGCATTCCTTGCAGCCCCGTATGCCTGTTCAACATAACTTGCAGCTGAGGCGCCGACCGCAGAATGCGTTGCAGCGCGTTCCCCAATACTCGCGAGCCATTGCCGGCGATTTGGATTATTTCGCGCACCGAGCTTCTGCTTAAGCCGGCCGCCAACCCGGCTCCCACGTAGCCCTCGTTACCCACTACGCCCACTTCCACGGTTCGGCCGTCTTTGGTCACTACCACTTGAGAAACCATTCCGCGATTAGGGAAGTAGACGAACTCGATATTTTGCGTTGGCTCATGCAGGCTCAGGTGACCCGGCAATTCGATATGCGTCAAGTCCGGACGCAGCATCTCGTATTCATTGTCGGGCACGCCCAACAATACCCGGTTCGTAATCGGTTTTCCGTCCACGCTGGTTCGCTCGTCCACCGGTGCTGTTCGAAAGTTTTTCGCGCTCATATCCATCCTGAAAGGCGCGCAGCGCCTTGAACTACTTCCCTCGAAGTTCACGTTCCATGAAGGCAGAGTCAATTCAACCAGATGAGGGGACTAACAATCTGTGCGAAACGGAACATCGCCTAATTTAAGTGGGCAGCAAATCGCTTGGGCCAGCGATGCGCATAGCCCGGGGCTGCGATCTCGATAGCTGAGCGGAGCGCGCATGAATTTTGAGCGGGAGCAAAATCTGTACTAAACTCCACCCGCGCACCACACCAACATGCCTACAGCCCTCAAAATTACTCCCGAACCTCGCTGGCCTGCGTTCGTCGCAATGCTTGCCGCGGGCGGTGTGTACTTCGCGCTGCCGGAAAGGTTGTCGGTAGGCCCCGGCTGGGGATTGCTCGCAGTAATTGTGGTCCTGATGGTGCCGATCGCAGTTTCGAATCGTCGTGGCGAATACCACATCACCAGGCCTCTCGTGGTCATCGCCAATGGCGCCATCACCGCGGGCATGATTACTTCGCTCGTTTGGTTGATTGAGGGAATCCCGCAACATCGCGACTCGCCAATGGCTCTGCTGCGCGGCGCCCTGGCGCTGTGGTTCACCAACATCGTGGTCTTCGCGCTGTGGTACTGGAAATTCGATGCCGGCGGCCCCTCGCGGCGCGAAGCGCGCACCGGGCGACTGAAAAGCTCCTTCTTATTTCCTCAAATGTTGGACGAAGAAGGCCGCGATCCCAACTGGTCGCCGCAATTCATGGACTACCTGTTTCTCGCGTTCAATACCAGCACGGCTTTTTCACCGACAGATACGGCCGTGCTGTCGCGCTGGGCAAAAGCCGGCGTGATGTTGCAATCGTTGATATCGCTCGCGATCGTGCTGCTGCTGGCCGCGCGCGCCGTCAATATTTTCTAAATACCACTCAGCTCGCACCCCGCCGGCTTTTTTCGCACCAGCCGCGCCAGGGAAAGTTTCACTGCGCAAAGTAACGTCGCGGTGTTTGTCCCAATTGCCGCCGGAACATCGCGATAAACGCGCTGGGGCTGCTATACCCTGCGTCCAGGGCCGCTCCGGTCACTTTTTCTCCGGATGCCAGCAGTTGCATCGCGTGCAGCAATCTCAGTTGTTGGCGCCATTGGCTGAAAGTCATTCTCGTTTCCGCCAGGAACAGCCGCTCGATCGTCCGCTTGCTCGCTCCGCAATCTTCGCAAAGCGCAGCCAGCGTCCTTTGCCTGCCAGGCTCGGAAAGCAGCGCATGGGCAACGCGCATCGCCCGGCGATCGGTAGGATGCGGCAACTGCAGCGGGATGGAATGCACGGCTTCCAATTGGTCGGCGATCATTTCGATGATGCGCCGTTGCACGGGTTCCTCCCACTGCAACTTCGGAAACTTGCAAGCGTGCAGAATCAGTTCGCGCAGCAGCGACGATACGTTCATCACAAAACATTTCTCCGCCTCTGCGCGCACCAGCTTGGGAGCGAAGTACAGCGTTCTCATCGAAACCGGCCCGTGGATCGCCACCGAATGCGGTGTCTTCGCCGGAATCCAGACGGCGCGCAACGGCGGTACCACCCAAATACCCTGCTTCGTGCGTACGGTCATCACGCCCTTGGAAGCAAAAATCAATTGATCCTCAGGATGAAAATGTTCGGGGATCACATGTGCGCGGTGAAAATCATAGGCCAACGTGGCGAGCTGCGCCGTTTGGCGCCCTCGGCGATCCAACAAAAGGCTCTGGCACTTCTGCGACATTTGTTGTCAACATAGCGGGAGACAACACGAACCGCAAGTGCTACCTTCCACTCGCGCACGAGCTTGAGGGAGGATTGAAATGTTGGCTTCCAGCAAAATTGTAGGAGTGATCCCTACGCTAGATTCCAAGCGAGCCAGAGAATTCTACGAAGGCAAACTGGGCTTTCGATTCGTAAGCGACGACCAATTCGCCCTGGTTATGATGGCGGGTGACACCATGCTCCGGATCTCCAAAGTTCCGAAAGATTTCGTCCCAGCCGGGTTCACAATTCTGGGCTGGGAAGCCAAGGACATCGAAGCGATGGCCCGCTGGCTCCAGGGACGCGGGGTAGCATTTGAGAAATACCCGTTCGTTCAGGATCAAGAGCTCGGCATCTGGACCGCGCCCTCCGGCGACAGAGTCGCTTGGTTCAAAGATCCAGACGGCAACGTCCTTTCGCTCTCCCAGCATGTCTGATATGTGTGTCCTGGAATCAGTTCCGTACGACGTCAGGAGGCGCCATGACCAAATCGTTGATCCTCGGAACTATCCTCGGCGGCTTGATGGCCTTCGTATGGAGCTCGATTTCGTGGGAGCTCATCGGCTGGCACGAAAAGACGATGGTCGCATTCCACAATGAGGACGAAGTCTCGGCAGTGATCGCCTCCCACGCCGGTCAGGACGGTACCTACCTCTTGCCCAGCATGCCATCAACCGCGGGCATGACACCGGAACAGAAGAAAGCCACGCTCGACGCTGCGATGCAGAAAATTCAGGCCGGGCCCATCATGGTAGCAGCCGTGCGCCTCGGCGGCTTCGGTTCGTACACTCGCGGCCTGATCGTTCAACTACTCAGCCTGATGGCCGCCGCATTTCTGCTCACGTGGCTGCTGCAGCAAACCTCAGGGCTGAGCTACGCGCGCCGGGTAGCGTTTCTCGCAGCTGTTGGCCTCGCCGCCAGCGTCATCGTTGACCTTCCCAACTGGAATTGGTGGGGTTTCTCTGGCGCGTACACCGCGGTAAATCTGGCCGATTCCATGCTCACCTGGTTATTCGCTGGCCTCGTGATCGCCAAAGTCGCCAAACCGGCTAACGCCGCTCAGCACCCGACGACTTAGTTGGCGCGGAGCCCGCAAAAGTGCGCGTTTAATTCGACGCCCAGACCTTGGCACGTTCAAAATTGGCGCTGCTTCTCCACACCTGATGATCCCAATCGTCGCCAATCTTGGCGAACGCTTCTCTTGCGGCTGTCTGATCACCGGCCTCGTAGGCCATATGGGCGAACCGATTCGTCTTCAGAGGGGACAGCCCGTAGAGCTGCCCCAGTGCTGCGTAGCCCTCTTTGATCGTTGGCCATGATAATTTTTCCATGTGGGAGTCATTGGAATCGCACTGGCACGTAATCAAGCTGGCAATTTCGAAATAAATGAATTTGCCCTCCGGGCCGCTGACCCGTCTGGAAACCTCGGCGGCAAACTGCTCGGCCTCACCGGGTTCTCCATACCATTTCGGTAGCAGATAGTATGTGTACTCGCGATAGAAGTGATAGTAGCCGGGTTCGAACGCAACGGCCTGCTCAAAGAGCTCCCTCGCGCTCGACTTATCCCATCCTTGGCCAAGTGCCACATGCTGCATTACCTCGTACCAGTATGGGCACTTCTCTTTCAGTCGGGCGGCTTCCAGCAGGGAAGAAGCCGCCAGCTCGTTGCGTTCCGTGTGGAGTTTCCAGCCTGTGTCCGACACGCTATCGGCGTATCCCTGACCCCTGGCGTGGTCGGCGTATTCGATATAGGTTTCCGCAAGAGCGACGCGTGCCGTGACGGATTCCGGCTTGGCTAACTCCCATTCCTTCAAATTTGCGATGTGAAGTTTCCAATCCTCGTCCGTGGCTTGCTGTCCGATAATCGGCGTGCTCAGGGCGGTGTAGAAGTCATTTAGCTTCCAGATTCCGCCTGAAAATCTCAATCTCTCGGCGCGAGCTTCGTGCGCTTTGCTGTCCAATTCGTTGAAGTTTTTTTCGGCCAAGTCTCCCGCAATCGCCCTTTCATATTCACCCTCGTTGTCGCGCGCGGAATTGACCGGGCTCCAGGGTTCCTGGACGTGTTGCGGAGCCACCTCGGCCATTGTTGGATGGATATTTTGGCCATAGGCCCGTACGGCCTGCATGAGCGCCGCGCTGTCTACCTGCGGCCGCGCGGCAGTCTGAGCTTCCATACAGGATACTGCCGGCAAGCAAAGGCTCAAGACTAGTAGAAACTCTGCACGTCGTGAAAATTGCATAAATCCCCCCAATCGTAGCGCAACCGGAAGATGCTATAAATTGACGGCTACGGCAGGAACAGTACGAATGTACTATGATGATATTGTATTGAGCACAATCCGGGAATCGTGCCTCAGCCGGCACCAATCATCCCTAACCAGAGCCTCGCCGCCGACCATCGGGGTACCCGGAGTTCATTGACTTGCACTCCGGCGCTGTGATAACCATACTCGCGTTCTTTTATTAAAGGGACTCTCCCCGACCTCGGATGGCGGCCAAAACTCAGCGGATCGAAGTCATGCTCGAGACGCTTCTCGAGAGCGTGGACCTCGCGGAAAGCATTTCCATGCGCGTGGCCGAAGCCGCTGGCTTTCCCGAGGAAGAAGTCCACAAAATCGGCATGGCTGTGCGCGAAGGCGTGATCAACGCCTACAACTACGGCAACCAGCAGGATCGCCAGAAGAAGATCATGATGACCGTCGAGCTGCAGCCGGACAACATGATCGTCCGCGTGCTCGACCAGGGCAAAGGGTTCGAGCTCACCGAAATCCCCGATCCGCTGGCTGAAGAAAACCTGTTGCGCACTTCCGGCCGTGGCCTGTTCCTGATGCGCGCGTTCATGGACGATTTCAGGGTGGAACGCGGGCCCGAGGGCGGCGCCCACCTGATAATGGTCAAGAAACTGCCCCAGCCAGTTTCTGATAACGGCAAGCACAAACCAGAGTAGAATTAAGAGACGAGGTACCCGTGGCTCTCCAAGGAACACGCCGCCAATTGGGCGACGTAGTGATAGTTGATTTCAGCGGCAAGATTACGCTGGGCGAAGGCAGTGCCATGCTGCGCAATACCGTGCGCGAGCTGGTCAATTCCGGCAACAAGAAAATCCTGCTCAGCCTTTACGACGTGGACTACATTGATAGCTCGGGCATCGGCGAGCTCGTCAGCGCCTACACCACGGTGAAGAATGCCAGCGGCGAGCTGAAGCTCCTGCATCTCACCAAGCGCGTTCACGACATTTTGCAAATCACGCGCCTCTTCACCGTCTTCGACGTGCAGTCCGACGAAAGCAACGCCCTCCGCAGCTTCAAGTCCTAACGGCCGAGCAATCGCGCGGGCTCCTGCGATTGCCGCATGGCGTCCCTCTTTATGTTAATATTTACGTTCACGAAATCGCACGGGGTGCACACTTGGCGCAGCATCTTTCCCGCAGGGAACTGAAAAAAGACGAAGTTCGCGACACGCTGGCGCAGGGCGCCGACGCTGTCCTATCCCACAAGCAGCTGACTCTGTATATATTGCTGGCCGCGGTGCTGGTGGCTCTCGGCGTTTTTGGCTGGCAAACCTACACCGAGCGCCAGACCGTGAAAGCTACCGCCGGCTACGACGACGCCATGAAAATCTTCCAGGCGCGCATTCGCACCGCCGCCGAGCCTGCGCAGCCCGGCGAAACCACCTACGTTGACGACAAAAATAAATATTCCGACGCCGCGCAGAAATTCGCCGCCGTCAATGCGAAATATGGCCACACCCGTCCCGGCCAGCTCGCCGCCTATTACGCCGCGTTGAGCGATGAAAAGCTCGGCAAGAATGATGAAGCGAAAAAATGGCTGCAGGGTTTGTCCGAAAGCGGCGTCGAGGATTTTGCCGCCATGGCGCGCTTCGAACTTGCGCAATTGAACGACCGCATGGGCCAGGGCGATGAAGCCGTCAAACTTTATCAGCAATTAATTGCCAAGCCTGTCGTGCTCGTCCCCAAACCGGTGGCGATGATGGCGCTCGCCGAGCATTACGGCGCGAAAAATCCCGCGGAAGCCACCAAGCTTTACACTCAGATCAAGTCCGACTACCCCGACACACCCATCGCCGAGCAAGCCACCCAGGAAATGAATCTCCTGCCCGGCAAATCCTGATCCTGCGTCGCTTTAGTCTTTAGATTTTTTCTTCGCGCGCGATCGCGATCTCGCCGGTGCCACCAGATCGTAACTCGCTTTCACCAGCTCCCGAATTTCGTTCCAATTCAATGGCGCCGCATGCACGCGCAATGTAACCCATCCGTGCTTGCCGATATACGGCGTGCGAAAAAATCGCGAATCGTCCAGAAATACGCCCTGCAACAGTGTCCCCACTTTCAGGCAAATTCCCAGCTCGCCTTTGTACTCTTCCAGCACCGCGAACATTTTCTTTTCCACGCGAAACGTCGGGTGGCCAAAAGTCATTCCCTCGGTTGCCGACGGGAGCCGCAGGCAGATTTTTCGCAGCCGCTTCAGGATCGCATCTTGCGAAAGCATCCGCGCATGATAGCAATTTTTCGCGCGCAATGAGACCGTGCCGCGACTTTCAATCCGGCTGAATATTTCCCTGATAGCAGCTAGAATGGAGTGAAAGCATGCTGGCATCCTACGCCATGGACGTGCGCCGCACTCGTGGCCGGCGCTTCCCGGAGCCGCAGCATCCCTATCGCAACGATTACGCGCGCGATCGTGACCGCGTCATCCATTCGCGCGCTTTCCGCCGCCTCGAAGCCAAAACCCAAGTCTTCACCACCCGCTATTCCGATCACTTCCGCAATCGCCTCACGCACACCCTCGAAGTCGCGCAGGTAGCCCGCACCGTTGCCGGCGCTCTGCATCTGAATACCGATCTCGCCGAATCGCTCGCGCTCGCGCACGATATCGGCCATCCGCCCTTCGGCCACGCCGGCGAAAAGCAACTCGACCTGCGTATGCGCGCCTACGGCGAACATTTCAATCACAATCTTCACGCGCTCTACATCCTCGAACAATTCGAGCAGAGCTATCTCGATTTCACCGGCCTGAATCTCACCTTCGAAGTACGCGAAGGCATCATCAAACATTCGCGCGATTATTCGGCGGTTGAATTTCCGCAGCTCGCCGAATATCTGCTCGACCAGCGCCCCCCACTCGAATCCCAGCTAATTGATTTCGTGGATGAGATTGCCTACAACACCGCCGACCTCGACGACGGCTTCGAGGCCCACCTGATTGATTTCGATCTGCTGCGCGCCGAAGTTCCCATATTCAATTCAGCTTACGAGGACGTGGACCGCCACTACCCCCAGGGGAAGCAAAAGCTAAAATTCAACGAAGCGCTGAAACACGTGCTCGATCTTCTCGCCACCGACCTGATCGAAACCACGCGAAGCCGCACCGAAGATTCAGGTGTGCAGGCCGTCGAAGACGTCCGCCGCCAGCCGCATCGCCTCGCTGGCTTCTCACCTGCGGTAGCGAAGCTGAACGGCGACTTGAAACGTTTCCTCTTCGCCCGGCTCTATTCGCAGCCAACGATCGTTGAAGACCGCGACCGTTCCGTAGCCGCGCTCGATGCTCTTTTCTCCTTTTACCTCGAGCATCCCGAGCGCATGCCTCCGGAGCATGCCGAACTCGCGTTGCGCAGACCGCGGCACCGAGTCGTCTGTGATTACATCGCCGGGATGACCGACCATTTCCTGCTGCGTCAGTGCCGCGATCTGCTCGGCCTACCCGCCGAAACCACGACTTGAATCCTGACCGGTCGCTCCGCATCCAACTCAAGCAAGTACAGCCGCTCGCTTCAGCGTAAATTGGTCATTGTCCAATACGTGTCAGCCGCGCCATCTGCATTTGCCGCTTCCTTGACAACCGAGTCACTGGACTTATAATTGAAATTGCTCTATAACCACGGGGAAAGCCAATGTTTCTGGATGTCAACGAACTCGCGCTGCGCAAGATACGCATCCGGAAGAGCTATACCCCCGGCACGCTCGATTTCCATTCCGGTGAATTCCACCAGATCGAGCCGCTGGAAATCCGCGCCACCGCCGAACTGGTCGAAGGGCAGATCCGCATCTACGGCAATCTGCACACCCGCGTCGAGCTGATTTGCGCCCGCTGCCTCGATACCGTGGTCGAAGAGATCAGCCGCGATTTCGATCTCTTCTACCGCCCCATGACATCCATGGCCGTGGACGAGGAATTTCATCTGAATCTGGATGACACTGAAGTTGCCTTCTTTGAAGGCGACGGCCTGTTCCTGGCGGACATTCTGGCCGAACAGGTGAATCTGGCGCTTCCCATGAAGGTCATTTGCCGCAGCGATTGCCGCGGCCTCTGCCCGCATTGCGGCGCCAACCTGAATAACGAAGAATGCCGCTGCGAAAAGCATGCATCCGACCCCCGGCTTGCCCCGTTGGCCCGTTTGAAGCAGGACTGGTTCAAGAAGCAATAAGACGCTACAATACCTTTTCCATTTCGGCCGCTCTAGTAGCGGCCTGTCAATTGAGGAGCTGCAATGCCGAATCCAAAACGCCGTCACTCGCATGCGCGCAAGAACAAGCGGCGTGCCCACGATTTCCTTACGCCCTTGTCCTTGGCCGAATGCCCCAACTGCCACGAGAAAAAGCTGCCCCACAATGCGTGTCCTCATTGCGGCTTCTATAAGGGCCGGGAAGTGATTGACACCGCTGCCAAGACAGCCTAAGTTTTCATCGCCTTCCTTTCGAATTGGTGCTTCTGGGTGTCCATGGGTGTATAGATGACCACCATAGCCGTTGACGCCATGGGAGGCGACCATGCGCCGCGCGCCGAAGTCGAAGGCGCGATTCTCGCCGCCCGTGAGCTAGGCGTCCGCATTCTACTGGTGGGCATCGAAGCCACGGTGCGGCAGGAACTCAACCGCCACGGCCATCGCGGCCTGCCCATCGAAATCGTCAACGCCACCGACGTGATCACCATGAGCGATTCTCCTTCCCAGGCGTTTCGCCGCAAGAAAGAAAGCTCGGTGCACGTTGCCGCGCGCCTGGTGCGCGATGGCAAGGCGGAAGCTTTCGTAAGTGCGGGAAATACCGGCGCGGTCATGACGGTTGCCCGCTTCGTGCTGGGCACGCTCGCTGCGGTGGACCGTCCCGCGCTCGCAGCCGCTTTCCCGAACATGAAGGAAAAAGTCACCGTCATCCTCGATGTCGGCGCGAACGTTGACTCCAAGGCTGAACAGATCGAGCAATTCGCAGTGATGGGCGAGATTTATTACCGCACGATCTGGGGAACGAAGCGGCCGCGCGTCGCCCTGCTTTCCATCGGCGAAGAAGAAATGAAGGGCAACGAGCTGACCCGCGAAGCCGCCGCTCGCTTGAAGCAGCTTTCGCTCAACTTCGTCGGCAACGTCGAAGGCCGCGATGTATTCCGCGGCGATGTGGACGTAATCGTCTGCGACGGTTTCATCGGCAACATCGCGCTGAAAATCAGCGAAGGCTTGGTTGAACACATCGGCGCCATGTTGAAAAAAGCCATCAAGAGCAGCCTGAAATCGCAAGTCGGCTACGTGCTCTCCAAAGACGCCTTCGATAGCTTCCGCAAACGCACCGATTCCTCCGAATACGGTGGCGCGCCGCTGCTCGGCGTCCGCGGCATCACCATCATCGGGCACGGCCGCTCCAACGCCGTCGCCGTCAAGAACGCGATTCGCGTCGCCACCGAGCTCTGCCGCTCGCGCTTCAACGAAAAAATCGAACAGGAGCTTTCCGCTGCCGCCGTTGCTGCGCGCGGCTGATCTGCGCGGAACCCCCAATCCCTCATGAGCAAACTCGCATTCCTTTTTCCCGGCCAGGCCTCGCAGTATTGCGGCATGGGCCGCGATCTCGCTGCAAATTTCCCGGAATCGAAAGCCGTCTTCGATGAGGCCGATGCAGCGCTGGCATTTTCGATCACGCACACCTGCTTCGAAGGCACCGAAGAAGCGCTGAAGCTCACCGAAAACACCCAGCCGGGAATCCTGACGGTTTCCATCGCCGCCTATCGCGTGCTGGAAAAGCAGGGAATCGTTCCCGATTTCGTCGCCGGCCACAGCCTCGGTGAATACTCCGCGCTGGTTGCCGCCAGCGGTCTCGATTTTTCTGCAGCCGTAAAATTAGTCCGCGGGCGCGGAAAATACATGCAGGAAGCCGTGCCCGCCGGCCAAGGCGCCATGGCTGCGATTCTGGGCCTTTCGCCCACGGAAGTTGCGGATATTTGCAAAAAAGCCGCGGAAAATGAAGTCGTCTCGCCCGCCAATCTGAATTCGCCGGAACAAACCGTCATTTCCGGTTCGGCCGCAGCCGTGAAACGCGCCGTCGAAATCGCTACGCAGAGTGGCGCCAAACGCGCGGTAATTCTGCCGGTTTCCGCACCCTTCCATTGCGCGCTAATGATGCCCGCGCAGCAGCGCCTCGAACGCGACCTGCGCGCGACGAAATTCAACGCGCTGAAGATTCCGCTGATCACCAACGTGGACGCCCAAGCCATCACCACCGGCGACGAAGCCCGCGACGCGCTCATTCGCCAGGTCACCGCCCCAGTCCGCTGGCTCGATTCCGTCCGCGAAATGATCGAGTCCGGCGTCACCGTCTTCGTCGAAGTCGGCCCCGGCAAAGTCCTGACCGGCCTCCTCCGCCAAATCGATCGCTCCGTCCGCGTCTTCAACGTGGAAGACTCCGCCTCCCTGCAAGCCACAATGGAAAAATTAGCCCAAGCCCGCGCCGAAGTCCGCGAACCATAGCGGCACCGCCCAGTTGCCATAACCATTCTTCATAAGGTAGTTTCAATTCCTATGTTCTCACTCAAAGATAAAGTCGCTCTAATCACCGGCGCCTCTCAAGGCATCGGCCGCTCCACCGCACTCGCGCTCGTAGTCGCCGGCGCAAAAGTAGCAGTAGCCGCACGCAACGCCGAAAAACTAGCAACCCTCGTGACCGAAATCGTAGCTGCAGGCGGCATCGCGCTAGCCGTCCCACTGGACGTAGCCGATCCAGCGCAGGTAAAGACCGGCTTCCAGCAGGTTCTCGCAAAGTTCGGCAAGCTAGACATCCTGGTGAACAACGCCGCCATCACTCGCGACACTCTCGCCCTGCGCATGAAACTCGAAGACTGGGACGCCGTGCTTCGCACCAACCTCACCGGCGCACACCTCTGCATTCAGCAAGCCCTCGGCGCAATGCTCAAGCAGCGCTCCGGCCGCATCATCAATATCAGCTCGGTGGTCGCGCAAACCGGCAACGCCGGCCAGGCCAATTACGTTGCCTCCAAAGCTGGCCTGATCGGCCTCACCCGCGCCATCGCCGTCGAAGTTGCCTCGCGCAACATCACTGTGAACGCCGTAGCTCCGGGCTTCATTGACACGCCGATGACTGCACCGCTCTCACAGGAGCTGAAAGACAAAATGAAATCCATGATCCCGCTAGCGCGCTTCGGCACCGAAGCCGACGTCGCTGCCGCCATCGTCTTCCTCTCGAGCGACGAAGCCGCCTACATCACCGGCCAAGTCCTCGACGTCAACGGCGGCCTTTACATGGGTTAGCGTCGTTAACATCTCGGCGTGCGAACTATCACTGAGGTGCACATCCATACGTCGCCACTTTAATCCGCCACTCCCGCTGTCCACTCGAAGGCTGATATTCTTGTTTCCATTTCGCTCCCGTGTCGCGTGCCAGTTCTTCCTCACTCACCTGCGTGCAACGGGACTTCAACGACGCGCGAATCTCCTCCATCGAAGGCCCCGGCACCCAGTAACCCAGCCCGTCCACCACAGCAACAGTTTGCGTTACAGGGGCGCCCGTCGAAATCCACTGCTGCGGCGTATAGATATTGGGCGCGCGAACGGAAGTAGGCAGAAGCCCCGCATAATATCGGTTCGTCATGGGATTTGTGGACGGCAGTAGATAGGTCAGGTAGAAAAAGAACGACGGATTATTGCCGATGACAGTCCCGCCGTTGCCGGTAACTTCCGCGGCCTGCTGCGCCACCTGCTCCCAGGGTTCAATCCAATGCGGCGCGGCGTAAAGTCTGCGCGAGAAAATCCCAAACCAGCCGATCGCGCCCACCAGTAGTAGCGCGCCCGCAAGCAAACGTCGAGCGGATGGCGGCGTCGCGGTCGCAAGTGTGGCCCCGATCGCAAGTATCAGCCACGGACCGATCATCATCATTCGCTTGGTGGATCCAATCTGCAACAGAGTCATCGCCGCCAGCAGCGCGGCAAAATACAGTAAGAATCGCCGCGCCGGCGCCTCGCCGCAAACGAACACAATGAGCAACGTTCCCGCGATCCCGACTCCCGCCGCGATCCCCGGCACCCAGAACCACGGGGCCACCGACTCACTTACAAACAAACAGTAGAGATTGTAAACGCCCGTCGCAATCGCCGAACCGAGCGGCACATGATCCGCACCGACTCGAACCTCCGTCACCAGCGCCCGCATGATCGGCGCGGTCGCCAGCATCAGGAACGCCCCCGTTGCCAGCAGGGGCAGCCACATCCGAGCGCTCCATTTAAATCGCAAAAAGAGATCAAGGCCCAAACAGCCCAGCACCGCCCATCCGTAGTAATTCGTATACACCAGCGCCAACGCGCACAGCACTACCGGCATCCAATTCCTTGGCGACGGGTGCTCGACATATCTCAGATACGCGAGGGTCAGCAACGCCACCAGCAGGAACGTGAAGGAATACCAGCCAGCCAGGCGCGCGAAGTGAAATCCATAGGGCCACAGCAATAGCAGCATCAAGGTGTAAATTCTGGCGCGCTCCCCAGCCACTCGGCGCGCTGCCTGGGCCAGGAACCACGCGCCCAGCAGATAAAAAACAATCGAGGGGAGCCGCAGCAAATGAATATTTCCGTCGGTCAGCCAAAGCCACTCGTGCAGCACCAGATCAGAGAGCGGCGGATGCGCGTGTTGCCTGCCGCCACCGAGGAACAATTTCATGGTTACGAGCGCGGGCGTGGCCGCCACGTCAATGATCGCGACTTCGTCGTCCACCGGCGTAAACCACCGGTTGCTGGCCATCAGAATCGCGCCAAATGCCAGCAGCACGGTCGCTATTCGGGTTTCACTTCCGAGGCGCCGCAGAACCGAAAGCTTGGGTGCAGAGGGATCAGTCTGGATCGGGCTATCTATCAAATGGTGCGAATGCTACTGAGGATAAATAGGTCGGTCAAGTGTGGGAGTTACTCACTCGATTTTGATTCGTTGCGGCTTCCACGCATTCCGACGCGCAGCTGGTATCATGTTTGTGGAACTTTCTTCAATCCTGGGTTGAACCGAAATGGAACGAAAGCTACCACATTAACTACCGTGAATCCTGTGAAAATACATTCCGGTCACAGCGCTCCCGGCACAAACCCGCGAACCTTGCTTCTCGGTACCCCGTACCTGCTATGGCTCGCATTAAGTCTCTTGTTTTGTGCGGTCCCAGCACTGGCTCAGCCTCAACAAGGCCCCGCCTCGCCGTCAGCACCAAGCAGCTCGCCCGCCGCGCCTTCCCTCGAGCAGTCGAACCAGCAGTCCGGCCAACGACCGAATCAACCAGCCGACCCGCAATCGCCGGGCAGTATCAGCGGTACCGTCGTTGATCCGTCCGGAGCGGCTGTCACCGGAGCACACGTAGTTCTCACGCGTGACGATAAGACCCCCAAACAAGAAGTCCTCTCCGGTGAGGAAGGTCAATTCTCCTTTGTGGGCGTTCCTCCTGGGCCGTTTCAGATCAGCGTCGTATCGGAACTCTTCACCACGCAGAAGGTCGCAGCGATACTGCATCCGGGCGAATTTCTCGTTCTCCCGCAAATCATCTTCGCTCTCGCTACAGAGCTCACCCAGGTTCAAGTGAACGTCCCGCGCATCGAAGTCGCCGAAGAAGAGCTCAAGGTCGAAGAAAAGCAGCGCATCTTCGGCGTCATTCCCAATTTCTATGTCAGCTACGTTCCGGATGCCGCTCCTCTGGGCTCCAAACAAAAATTTCAGCTCGCCTGGCGCAGCACCATTGATCCAGTCAATTTTGCAATCACTGGAGTCGTCGCAGGAGCCCAGCAGGCTACCAACACTCCCAGCGGATACGGCCAGGGCGCACAAGGCTACGGTAAGCGCTACGGCGCGTCATACGCCGACTTGGTCACCGGCACGTTCATCGGCGGCGCGATACTTCCATCTCTCCTGAAACAGGATCCGCGCTATTTCTACAAAGGAACCGGCAGCGTGCGTTCACGCGTTCTCTATGCGATAGCCAATTCAGTGATCTGCAAAGGCGACAATGGGCACTGGCAGCCAAACTATTCCGCCATCCTCGGCAGCCTGGCCGCCGGCGGCATTTCCAATCTTTACTACCCGGCCGAGAATCGCAACGGTGCTGGATTAACCGTAGAAAACACGCTGATCGGCATTGGCGAAACCGCCGCCACCAACCTCTTGCAGGAATTCGTAATCCGCAAGCTTACCCCCAACGTCTCGCACCAACAATCAAACCCGACGCCATAGCGCGTGCCGCCGCGCGTTCCCTCCGAGCTTTTGATTCACTCTAGACCGAACCAAACCCGATGCGGCCCCGTGTCAAAGGTTGACCCAGCATTAAGCCCCGCATAGAATGGCAAGGTTGTATTGAAGGCGCTACCCCAGCCTGTCGTGGACAGGGGATTTCCAGACAGCCGATACCGGAGGAACAATCAGAATGGCCAGCGTCGAAGAACGCGTGAAAACAATTATCGTCGAGCAGCTCGGTGTGGATGAAGGCGAAGTTACTCCCACCGCCTCCTTTGTGGACGACTTGGGCGCCGATTCGCTCGATACCGTCGAGCTGGTAATGGCTTTTGAAGAAAATTTCGGCATTGAAATTCCAGACGAAGACGCCGAAAAAATCGCTACGGTCAAAGACGCCGTGGATTACATCGAGAAACACGCCAAGAGCAAGTAGCGCTCTCACCCGTCGTCCCATTCCGTACAGGAGAAGTTCCCTTTGAATCGTCGAGTTGTCGTTACGGGCGTAGGACTGGTTTGCGGCTGCGGCATTGGCACTGAAGAAGTCTGGCGCAATCTGCTGGCCGGCAAGAGCGGCATACGCCCCATCACTCATTTTGACGCCACGGCATTCGATTGCCGCATCGCCGGAGAAGTCCGCGATTTCGATCCGCTCAACTGGCTCGAGAAAAAAGAGCTTAAGAAAACCGGGCGCTTTATCCAGCTCGCGCTGGCCGCCGCCGATTTCGCCATGCAAATGTCCGGCCTGCAGGTCACGCCGGAAATCGCGGACTCCACTGGCGTCTACATCGGCTCCGGCATCGGCGGATTCGACGTCATCGAACGCGAACATTCGAAATACCTGGCGGGCGGTCCTGGCAAGATCTCGCCATTTTTTATTCCCGCCACCATCGTCAACCTCGCTGCCGGTCACGTTTCCATTCGTCACGGCGCGAAAGGACCTAACTCCGCCACCGCCACGGCCTGCTCCGCTTCCGCGCACGCCATTGGCGACGCGTTCAAAATTATTCAGCGTGGCGCAGCTGATGTGATGATCACTGGCGGCACTGAAGCTGCCATCACGCCCATGAGCGTCGGCGGATTCGCCGCCATGCGCGCTCTCTCCACCCGCAACGACGATCCCGAACACGCCAGCCGCCCGTTCGACGCCGATCGCGACGGCTTCATCGTCGGCGAAGGTTCCGGCATGGTGATTCTGGAATCGCTGGAGTACGCGCAGCGCCGCGGCGCGAAAATCCTTGCAGAAATTGTGGGCTATGGAATGTCTGGCGACGCTTATCACATCACCCAGCCCGCCGAGCATGGTGACGGAGGCTATCGCGTCTCGATGGCCGCGCTGAAAGATGCCAACATTTCTCCCGACGACGTCAGCTACGTCAACGCGCATGGAACTTCCACGCCCATCGGCGACGCCATCGAAACCGAAGCTTTGAAACGCGTTTTCGGCGCGCGCGCCAAAAGAGTTCCCATCAGCTCCACCAAATCCATGACCGGCCATCTGCTCGGCGGCGCCGGCGGCCTGGAAGCCGGAATCAGTGTGCTGGCTCTGCGCGACCAGATCATGCCGCCCACCGTGAATTACGAAAAGCCAGACCCCGAGTGCGACCTAGATTACATTCCGAATCACGCCCGCAAAGCCGAAGTCACCTACGCGCTATCGAATTCCTTCGGCTTCGGCGGCACCAACGCCTCCCTCCTCTTCAAGCGCTGGGTCGAGTAACGGTGTCGGTAGCATAGGCCCGCCCGCCGCAGGCAGGCAATCTTGCCTGTGCGCCTCGCGATTTGTCCCGTTGCCCCAAATACCAAATTCTGATAGAAACTATCAGATTGTTCGCACCGCCATTTTTCGGAGGCATTCTTGAAAATCGCAGTCTGCATCAAACAAGTCCCCGCGAAAGACGCGCCGCTCGCTATCCTCGAAGGCAGCTCCTGGATTCGCGAATCGGACATCGGCTTCGAAACTAACGAGCCCGATAGCTTCGCGCTCGAGGAAGCCCTCCGCCTGAAAGAAAAACACGGCGGCGAAGTCGTGGCCATCTCCATGGGCCCCGAACGCGCCAAGCAAACCATCAAGGAAGCGCTCGCCAAAGGCGCCGATCGCGGTATCCACGTCTCGGACGCCAATTTTTTCAAACTCGATCCGCTCGGCTCCGCGCGTTCCCTCGCCGCCGCGATCCAGGCCGAAAATTTCGACCTGATTCTCACCGGCCTGCAAAGCGACGATCAAGGCTTCGGCCAGACCGGCGTGCTGCTTGCCGAACTTCTCGGCCGCCCACACGCCACCATCATCATGGCCATCGAAGTCGTCGAAAATCACATGAAGCTCAAGCGCGAGCTCGAAGCCGGCTGGTTCCAGCACGTCGAATTGCCGCTGCCCGCTGTGCTCTCGATTCAGTCCGGCATCAACAAGCCGCGCTACGCCACGCTAAAAGGCATCATGGCGGCCAAGAAAAAGGAAATCGCGACGGTGGATCGCGCCACACTAAATGTACCCGACGCGCCCACGCAAAAAGTCGAGCGCATCTACATGCCGCAAAAAACCAAGAAAACCGAATTCATAACCGGCCAGCCCAAGGAAATCGCAGCCAAGCTGGTCGAAAAACTGCGCCACGAAGCGCGTGTCCTCTAATGTTGGTAGCATAGGCCTGCCCGCCGCAGGAGGGCAATCTTGCCTGTGCGTCTTCGATTTTGTTTTTGACTTTGAAGCGGCCGCCTGCTTTTTTGGGCGGGCCTCTTTTACTTACGGGGTGCTTTTTCTTTGCATTTCCTAAAAACGGACGAAAAATGAAAATTCTACTAGTCACCGAACAACGCGAAGCCACCTGGAACAAAGTCAGTTTCGAAACTCTAGCCGCCGCCCAGCAAATCGTGCAGCACACCAAGGGCACTCTAACCGGCGTAGTCATCGGCAAAGGCATCGGAGCGCTGGCCTCCGACCTCTCCGCCTACCAACTCGACGAAGTCCTCTCCGTCGAACACGATCTACTCGAAAAATACACGCCCGACGGCTTCGCACTCGCTCTCCGCCAGGTAATCGAGTCCACAAAACCCGACCTGGTCTTGTTCCCCCACACCTATCAGGTCCGCGACTTCGCGCCCAAGCTAGCCGCCTCGCTCCACAAAGGCATGATCGGCGACTGCATCGCCTACCGCTACGAAAACGGCAAACTCATCTTCGTGCGCCAAATGTTTCAAGGCCGCACCTCCGCGGACGTAGTCTTCGTGGGTGAAGGCCCCTGGATCGCCTCGTTCCAAGCCAGCGCATTCCGCGCCGACCTCGCTACCAAACACGCGAGCGGCACAGCGCCAGTAAAATTCGTCAGCGTCGAATTGAAACCAGAGCAAATCCGCACCAAGCCGCTCGACCTCTTCCGCGAAGCCAAGCAAGCCGTGGACCTGACTCAAGCTCCTATCCTCGTCTCCGTAGGCCGCGGCATCAAAGCCCCCGAAAATATTCCCCTCGCCGAAAAACTCGCAAAATTAATGGGCGGCGAAATCTGCGCATCGCGCCCCATCTGCGACGAAGGCTGGCTCCCGATGGACCGCCAAATCGGCAGCTCCGGCCAAACCGTCGCGCCCAAACTTTATTTTGCGCTCGGCATCAGCGGCGCCATCCAGCACGTCGTCGGCATGAAAGGCGCCCGCACCATCGCTGCCATCAACAAAGATCAGAACGCGCCCATCTTCGAAGTAGCCGACTACGGCGTCGTAGGCGACCTCTTCGAAATCGTCCCCGCCCTGATCGAAGAACTCGAAAAATCAAAATAAGCCTCGGAAGCATAGGCCTGCCTGCCGAAGGCAGGCCATCTTGCCTGTGCTCTTCGATTTTCGCGGCACAGCCGCTCGTGGCTGTGCTGCGCATTCCGCCATTGTCCAATTTCGCGACGTCCGTTCCCGCGAACGGGCACCGCGCCATGCGAGCGCCTGCCGCGTCGCTCGCAGCCCGCTGAATGTAAATGATTTATCTCGCGCGGTAGTTGGTAGCCGACCTGCCAATCACCTTCGGGACTCGTACGTCAGCGCGCCAAGGCAACAACCCAAATCAACTGCCGCGAGGAGCGCATCGAATGCACTCGGTACTTCAAGACCTGCGCTATGGCATCCGCACGCTGGCCAAAACGCCCGCCGTCGCGATCCTCATCATCGTCACCCTCTCGCTCGGTATCGGCAGCAGCACCCTCCTCTTCAACATGGTCCGCCAATGGCTTTTCAACGCCGTCACCTTCCCGCATTCCGAACAACTCACCGTCGTCTGGGAGATTGACACCGAAAAAGGCTGGGAAATGTCCGCATCCGCGCCGGATTTCACCGACTGGCGCGCGCAGAACTCCGTCTTCGAAAACCTCACCGCCTGGACCACTCAGAATTTCAATCTCACCGGCAAGGAACGTCCCGAAAGAATTCTCGGCGCGCGCGTCAGCACCAATTTCTTCCAAACTCTTCAATCCGAGCCCGCAATGGGCCGCACGTTCCGCCCGGAAGAAGAACAATTCGGCAATAGCCACGTGGCCATCCTCGGCTACGGGCTCTGGCACGATCGTTTCAATGCGGACCCCAGCGAATTAGGAAAACCAATAACGCTGGACGGAGAAACCTACACCGTCATCGGCGTCATGCCCGAAGATTTCCATCTTCCGCTGATGGGCCGCGCGAATCTGTGGATTCCCCTTGCGCTCACAGAAAAAGAACGCAGCGACCGTCTCAACGCCTGGCTGAATGTTCTGGGCCGCCTGAAGCCCGGCGTGACTCTCGCTCAAGCCCAGCAAGCAATGGATCCCATCGCCGCGCGCCTGGAAAAGCTCTATCCCGCCAGCAACACCAACAGCGGCATATTTCTCAATAGCCTGCGCCACGAAGTCGGCAAACACGTGGGCGATCAAGGCATCTACATGAGCTTTTGCGTCGGCATCTGCATCCTGCTGATTGCCTGCGCCAACGTCGGCGGAATTCTCCTCGCCCGCGCCCTCGCTCGCCAAAAAGAAATGGCGCTGCGCATTTCGCTCGGCGCTGGCCGCTTCCGCATCGTTCGCCAACTGCTCACCGAAAATGTCTGGCTGTTTCTGCTCGGTGCGGGGCTTGGAATCGTCCTTGCCACCTGGGGCGGCGAATGGGTGACGTCGGCGATTCCGTTTACGAATCGCGGCTACCTTCCCAACTATGGCCGCCTATATGTGGACTTCTCCACTCTCGCCTACTCCGTTGGTATTGCGCTCTTCACTTCCGTGGCATTCGGCCTCGCGCCCGCGCTGCAAAGCTTTCATCCGAATCTTACCGGTACGCTAAAGGACGCCGGGAGTTCCGCTTCCATCAGCTCGCGCGGCCGCCGCATGAGAAAAGTTCTGATCGTCCTGGAAGTTTCTCTCGCGCTGATGTCTCTGGTCCCCGCCGGCCTGATGATCAAATGGCTGAAAAATATCAATAACGAAGACCTCGGCTTCCGTCCCGAACATGTCCTGACGGCCCAAATCGCTCTTCCCGAAAACAAATACGCCGATCTGCATCAGGCCGCCGCTTTCTACGATGGCCTGCTTCAGCGCGTACGCGCACTTCCTCAAGTTACCTCCGCCGCCGCAGGTCAATTCATCCCATTCGGCGACAACTATGCTTCGGCTCAAATGTTTTTCGCCGGCCGCCCAATTCCCGATCCAGCAGCCGTCCCGTTCACCGCGATCACTGCCGTAACGCCAGGCTATCTCCCCACGCTCGGACTGCAACTGATTCGCGGCCGCTTCGTTTCCGATCAGGACGGCCCCGACTCCCTACCCGTCATCGTCATCAATCAGGCGCTCGCCAATCGCTATTTCTCCGGCCAGGATCCGCTCGACCAGAAAATTCAGCTTGGCCAGGACAGCACGACCTTCCTCACCGTCGTCGGCATCGTCAAAGACGTCCGGCTCAGCAACGATTTCAGCCACCCTCCGTCGCCTGAAAGCTACATTCCGTTTTCACAGTCGCCCAGCCGCGCGATGACCATCGTGCTCCGTTCCGATGGCGATCCCCTTCCGCTCATCGCCGGTCTGCGCCAAGCCGTCGCCTCGCTCGATCCGTACCAGCCCCTCTCACAGCTCGTCTCTCTCACACAATTGGTCAACGACCAGGAAGCTCCGTACCGCATTTTCACAGAGTTCACTAATTTCTTCGGACTGCTCGCGTTGTTCCTTGCCGCTATCGGAATTTACGGTGTGATGGCCTTCATCGTCTCCGGCCGCACCAAGGAAATCGGCATTCGTATGGCCCTCGGCGCCACTCCGCGCGAAATCACCAGGCTCGTCCTCACGCACAGCGTCCGGCTTACTTTTGTCGGCGTCCTGCTCGGCCTCGCCGGAGCAGCCGCGCTCGCGCAAATGCTCGCCGGCATGCTTTTCGGCGTCAGCGTCACCGACCCCTCGATATATCTCGGCGCAGCCATCGTTTTAAGCGCCGCAATCCTGCTAGCGAGTTACCTGCCCGCGCGCAGAGCAGCCGCCGTAGATCCCATGGTCGCCCTCCGCCATGAATGAGTATCGTGCGTCGGCGAGGCTGTGCAATCCAGCGGTAGGGGCGGTGCTTGCTGCGCCCCAGCTTGCCACGATGCCGGCATCTCGCCGCCTCTTTTCCGTTTGAATCTGTAGGGGCGGGTCTCAGACCCGCCCGCTGTAAAATGCATATAGGCTTTCTGGTTCCATGCGGAGACGACCAATGAACGCTATTACTCAAGATCTGAAATTCGCCGTCCGCATGCTCGTGAAATCTCCAGACTTCACCCTCGTCGCCATCCTCACTCTCGCCCTCGGCATCGGCGCCAATACCGCAATCTTCAGCGTCGTCAACGCCGTCCTGCTCCGCCCGCTGCCATTCAAGAGCGCCTCGCAACTCGTCGTCCTCCGCGAAACCCACAAGAGCGTCGGCAACGTCTCCGTTTCCTATCCAGATTTTCTCGACTGGCGCCAGCAGGCCCATTCCTTTTCCGCCATGGCCGCGATTCAATATCGCGGTTTCAATCTTTCCGGCGTCGCGCAGCCAGAAAATATCGGCGGCTACGCCGTCTCGCCGAACTTGCTCGCGCTCCTCGGCCTTCACCCCGTTCTCGGACGCGATTTTCTTCCATCCGAAGAAAATCAGGGCACCGCCCCCGTCATCCTGCTCAGTTACCAGCTCTGGCAATCGCATCTCGGCGGCGATCCCGCCGTTCTTGGCCGTTCCATCAGCCTTGACGGCCGCAGCTTTTCGATCGTCGGCATACTCCCTCCCACATTCCGCTACCTCGAACGCTCCGACGTTCTCGTCCCCTTCGGCGTCTTCGCCTCTGAACTAACCGAGCGCGGCGACCGTGGTGACATGGATGTGGTCGGGCGCCTCTCTCCAGGGGTGTCGCTTTCCCAAGCCGTGGTGGAGATGAATACAATTACGGCCCGCCTCGCCCAACAATATCCGCAATCCAACTACGGCTTCGGCGCTCACCTCGCTTCCTTCCGCGAAGAGTTTTCAGGAGACACGCGCCTCGCTGTCCTCGTCCTCTTCGGCGCGGTAGTGTTCGTCCTGCTGATCGCCTGCGTCAACGTTGCCAATCTGTTCCTGGTACGCGGCGCGGCGCGCGCCAGAGAAATCGCGCTGCGCCTGACTTTCGGCGCCAGTCGCGGACGCGTCATTCGCCAGATGTTGACGGAAAGTCTCCTGCTGGCAATCTGCGGCGGCGTCCTCGGCATCTTTCTCGGAGCCTGGGGAATTTCTGCGCTCCGATACCTACTGCCCGCTGATTCACTCCAGACAATGGGCGTGCGCATGGACCTCAGCGTTTTCCTTTTCGCCGGCGCCATCATCCTGTTGGTCGCTTTTGCTTTCGGACTCATCCCCGCGCTCCAGGCGACGCGCCCGGACTTGCGCGAGACTCTGAAAGAAGGTGGCCGCAGCGCCACGTCCACCTCCGCACAGCATCGCTTGCGCGGCGCGCTCGCCATTGCTGAAACAGCTCTAGCTTTTGTACTTCTCGTCGGCGCCGGATTGATGCTCAGGAGCCTCTACCATCTGATTCAAGTCAGCCCCGGCTTCCAGCCCGCCCGCGTCCTCACCATGGAAATGGATTTGCGCAGCGACCAATACTCCAAAGATCCCGCCGTCCTGAATTTCTGGCAACAACTCCTCGATCGCGTCCGCCAAATTCCCGGCGTCGAATCCGCCGCCGTCGGCACTGTCGTTCCTCTCACGGGCAATCACAGTCGCTCGGACGTCACGATCGAAGGCTTGCCGCTTCCCGGTCCCGGAGAATTCCCGCATCCCGATTACCACGTCATCAGCTCCGCCTACACCACCGCCATGGGCATTCCTCTACTGCGCGGGCGCACCTTCACCGATTCCGACGACGAAACCGCTCCGCTGGTGGCCCTCGTCAACGCCACCATGGCCCGCCGCTTCTGGACTGACGGTGATCCCGTCGGCAAACGCATTCTGCGCGGGCATCCCGGCGACAATGAAAAATGGGTCACCATCGTCGGCGTCGTCGCGGACACCAAACTCTACGGCCTCGACAATCCCGCGCGCCTGGAAATTTATTATCCTTACCGCCAGCAGCCGAGCAGCGATATGAGCCTTGTCGTACGCTTCGCTGTTGATCCGTCGAGCCTCACGTCCTCCATTCGCACAGCCGTTGCGGCAATTGATAAGGACCAGCCCATTTTCGCTGTCCACACCATGCAGCAGCTCGTGGACGATTCCATTTCCACGCGCCGCCTCACTCTGGTTCTGCTCGGCGTCTTCAGCGCGCTCGCGCTCATCCTCGCCGCCATCGGAATCTACGGCGTCATGGCGTACACTGTCGCGTTACGCACGCAGGAAATCGGCATTCGCATGGCCCTCGGCGCGCAACGTCAAGACGTCCTGCGCCTCATCCTCGGCCAAGGTGCCCGCATCGCATTTTTCGGCGTAGTCATCGGTCTCGCAGCCGCCGCCGTGCTGGCCCGCCTACTCTCGAGCTTGCTGTTCTCCGTGAGCGCTAGCGACCCCGTAACCTTCGCTGCCGTAGCCGTCCTCCTCGTCGCCGTCGCTCTCCTCGCGTGCTACATCCCAGCCCGCCGCGCACTCCGCGTTGACCCGATGATCGCCCTCCGCTACGAATAACAACCCCCGCTCCGCGGGTTTCGTAGGGGCACGGCATGCCGTGCCGTGCCCGCTGCAGCACGGCGACAACAGCTCGTTCACAGTCGCACGTACGACATGTACACACACAACCATTCGCAATTTCGCGCGCCTCGTGCTAGCGTAATTCGTGAATATTTTTGACAATCCATGCTCCGTCGCCAAACTCACCTCGAATTTTCCGCATCGCTACCGTGATCCCAACGTCTCGCCGAGCTTCCCGACCCCCAAAACCCGAATTTCTATTCAATACTTTTGGAGCCTTTTGGCGATACCCGAAAAACTCAAATCCCGCATAATCAGCAACTTAGAATTTTCTATTCAATACTTTTGGAAGCTTTGTGCCCATCAACCCAGCGCCGCCAAAAATCCTGCCCGGTGTCCTAATCCAACGATTTCAAGCCACGTCGCTCTCATCGCACCCCAATTTTCCATTTTCTCTTTTCCATTTTCCTCCTCTGCTAATATGGCGCCATGACAGACACTTCCAACATCCAGCGTGAACAACTCGAAGCCGATGTCCTGATCATCGGTGCCGGCCCTGGCGGTCTCTCCTGCGCCCTGCACCTCGCGAATCTGATCGAAAAGCACAACGAAGCACAGAAATCCCCGCCACTCTCCGCCGAAAATATTTACGTCCTGGAAAAAGGCCGCGAAATCGGCGCCCACCAGCTTTCCGGCGCAATAATGGACCCGCGCGGTCTCCGCGAACTCGTCCCCGACTTCGAAAAAACCGCCCCTCTCGATACGCCTGTAACCGGCGACGCCGCCTACTATTTCACCGAATCCACCAGCTACAAACTTCCGATCACTCCGCCGCCGCTGCAAAATCACGGCAACTACGTCGTCTCGCTCAACAAGCTGGTGAAATGGCTCGGCGGCCTGGTCGAAAAAAAAGGCGTCAATCTCTTCACTCAATTTGCCGGCAGGGAACTGCTCTATGAAAAAAACGGCATCGCGGGCGTCCTTACCGAAGACAAGGGCGTGGACAAGAACGGCAAACCCAAAGACAACTTCACGCCGGGATATGAACTGCGCGCGAAAGTCACCGTGCTTGCCGAAGGTCCGCGCGGCTCGCTGACTAAAGAACTCGTCAACAAGCTGAAGCTCGACGGCCTGAACCCGCAGGTTTACGGCCTCGGTATCAAGGAACTGTGGGATGTGCAGCCCGGAAAAATCGACACGGGATATGTGGCGCACACGCTGGGCTGGCCGCTCGGTTCAGATCTCTACGGCGGCGGCTGGGTTTACGGCTTGCAGAATAACCGCGTCTCGCTGGGCATGGTCGTCGCTCTGGAATATCACGACCCGCTCTTCGATCCTCACGAAGCCTTCCAGAAATATAAAACTCATCCCTTCGTCAAGAATATCCTCGAAGGCGGCAAGCTCATCCGCTATGGTGCGAAAACGGTTCCCTACGGCGGCTGGTATTCCATGCCCCGCAGCTACGTGGACGGCGGCCTGATCATCGGCGATTCCGCCAGCCTGCTGAATTCCCAACGGCTGAAGGGAATTCACACCGCGATCAAAAGCGGCATGCTTGCTGCCGAAACCATCTACGAAGCACTTTGCGCCGGCGACACTTCCGCAAAAACTCTCGCCGCCTACCCGCAAAAAATCGACGCCAGCTGGATCAAGAAAGAACTCTGGGAAGTCCGCAATTTCCACCAGGCTTTTCACGGCGGCTTGTATTCAGGTCTGGTGCAGGCAGGATTGCAATTCGTCACCGGCGGTCGCGGCCTCAGCGATCCCATGCACAGCAAGCCGGGTTACCAGGAATACTCGAAATTGCATCGCGACCGCGTGCTCGTGGACCAATCTACGCGCTTCAAAGGCGATGGCAAGCTCACTTTCGATCGCCTTACCGACGTCTATCACTCCGGCACGCGCCATGAAGAAGACCAGCCCTGCCATCTCGTCGTCCTCGAACCAAATATTTGCGGCGATCGCTGCGTCCGCGAATACGGCAATCCCTGCCAGTATTTTTGCCCCGCGGCGGTTTACGAGATGGTCACGGAAAAAGGCGAGCCCAAACTGAAGATCAACGCGTCCAACTGCGTCCACTGCAAAACCTGCGACATCGCCGACCCCTACCAGATTATCAACTGGGTCCCGCCAGAAGGTGGCGGCGGCCCAAACTACGAAGGAATGTGAATCGCCCGCCGCGCGATTTGCTTTTATGTCTTTGTCTTAAAAAAATTCTAACTGCTTCCGCCAAACGCCCGCTTCAATCGCGCCCAAAATCCTTCCTTCTTGCCGCCAGACGAATTCCCTGCGCCCGCGCCCTGCTTGCCTGGCGATGAACTACTTGACGAACTGGTCTTCTGTGCCACCGTCTCCAAATGCGGCGCTTCCACATGCCCGGTGAATTGATAATCCGGCTCCACATGCACGGTGCGCACCAGCAAAACCGCTTCGATCGCTGGATCTTCCGGCGGCGCGGGCAAGGACGAGGCCGAATACACCAGCGGCGGCAGAATGATCTTGTACTCTGGCACCGAAACAACCGGCGGTGACGGGGCTGCTTCTTTCGGCGCAGGCAAAGTCGGATGCGTCTCGTTCGCGCCAGCCAAAATCCTCAACTGCACATTCGGTTCTGGCGCAGGCTCCTTCGCTGCAGTCTCGGTCGGCGGCGCGGGCGTTGGTGCCGGCGTCGGCGCTGCTTCCGAAGGATACTGCTCTACGTTCAACTGGTCCCGCGACGTAACTCCCATCACCGGAATTTGTGGTGGCGGCAAGGACTGCACATGCATTGGCGTGCACTCGCAACTTCCCGGCGTTCCCGCTACCGGAACCAGATTTCCCGCCGAGAGGAAGAATTCGCCGCTCTGTGGCACGATCAATCCCGCGCCGCTGAATTGCTGCTCCAATCGAATCGCGCCACTCGTCGCCACTACGCACAACGAGTCGTTCATATCCAGGCCTGCGATGATGTCGCGGCTCGCTCCGCCAATGTCCAGCGGCGTCGCAATCATCGTCGGCGTGAAAATCCGCAGAGGCGTGCTCGCAGGAAGCTGCAAGTGAACGCGCCCGAAGTTCAGCGCCAACGTGATCGAAACTCCAGACTGCAACAAAGTGAACTTCGCCGGCCCGCAAATATCCACTTGGCCGCCCGCAACCAACGTCAATCGCGCTTTACCGTCATGCACCGTCAGCACGCTGCCGTTAAATACGAAACTCGGCGTTCCGGGCGTCACCGCGGCAGGCGAGTTGTCCGCTGTCGTGCCGTTGTCCACGGAAACATCATGACCCTCGACGCGGCCGATCGCCCCTGGCGGTGCATCTTGCCCGCGCGAAACTCGCGCATCTGCCAGCACAGCAACAAACGCCAGAAACAGCGCAGCCACAATTCTGGGCCTCAAACAACGGCCGTGGTACGCAGCGAATTGTGGTCGGGAGCACATCGGGACCAGCGCGAGTTTCCGTCCTATACTATACCGCAGTGGATACCGACGCGAAATCAGCCGCTCCCGCAAGCGCTCCAAACGCGAATTCGCCGTTCGATCCGCGCGGACCGCAGCTCTCGCGCTGGCGACGGATGCAAATCCCCGTGATTGCCTGGCTGGTGTATGGAGCGATTCGCCTGATCGGACCCACGCTGCGCCTCGATGTCGTCGGAGCACACAACGCGGTGCTCATCGAACATGGCAGCGAAGTCGGGATCGGAGCCTTCTGGCATCGCTGCATTTTTTCCGCCGCGTGGGTGTGGCGCAATCGCGGCATGGTAGTGATGAACACGGTGAACTTCGACGGCCAGTGGACGCGCCGCGTGATCGAGCGCCTGGGGTTCGGCACCGCGCAGGGCAGCTCCAGCCGCGGCGCAATCGAAGGCCTCAGCGTAATGGCGCAGCGCATCAAGGAAGGTAAGCACGTGGCATTTACGATTGACGGCCCGCGCGGGCCGCGCTACGTCGCGAAGCCCGGCCCGATAATTCTGGCGCGCCGCACCGGCAGCCCGATCGCGGCCTTCCACATTGGCTTGCAGCGCGCCTACACCTTCAAGAATTCCTGGGACCTGTTTCAGGTTCCCATTCCTTTTACGCGCGCCGTGATGTTCCTCGCTCCCGCAGTTCGCGTTCCCACCGATGCCGGCAGCGAAGTGATGCACCAGAAGCAAGCCGAAATGCAGGCCGCGCTTGAGAAAGTGCGCGATGCCGCCGAATCGTGGTTTCAACTGAGTGATCAGGGAAGAAAGGAAGTTCGCGCTACGTGGAATCGCCGCGCTTGATTAGGCGCGACCGTGAGTAATCGCCTGAAGCTTCTATCCCTCACCAAGCTTGACCGGAACACTCATCTTCTTGCCGTCGCGCACAATCGTCAACGTAACGGAGTTCCCGGGCTGCGAGCGGTTCAACATCAGATTCAGATCCATCTGGTTGGTGATTGCCTTACCGTCCACCGCAATCAGCACGTCGCCACCGACCCGCACTTCCTGCAAGCCCGCCACCATGGATTTGTTGCCGCCGCGAATTCCCGCCGCCGCTGCCGCGCCGCCCGGCTCCACGCGCTCTATTAAAATCCCCTGCTGCACATTCAGTTTCAGCACTTCCGCAAGCCCCGGCCACAACGCGCGCCCCTCGGCTCCCAGCGTCGCGCGTCGCACCCGGCCGTATTTGATTAAATCCTCCGCCACGCGTCGCGCGGTATTGATCGGAATCGCGAATCCGATTCCCGCCGTAGTTCCGGTCGGCGCGTAAATCGCGCTGTTGATTCCGATCACTTGCCCGTGCGAATCCAGCAGCGGGCCGCCGGAATTTCCGCGATTGATCGAAGCATCTGTCTGGATGGCTTCATCAATGAAAGTGTTCTCGCTCGTCTGCACCGTGCGGCCCAGTGCGCTCACAATTCCAGTAGTTAGCGTGCTGGAAAATCCAAACGGATTGCCAATCGCCAGCGCGCGCTGCCCCACCAGCAAATTGCGCGAATCGCCCAGAGTTAAAGGCGTCAGCTTGTGGCCTTGGGTATCAATCTGAATCAGGGCGATATCATTGCGCGTATCCTCACCGATCAATTTCGCTTTGTAACGCGTCAAGTCGCCCAGCGTCACTTCAATCGTCTGCGCGCCCTGCACTACGTGGTAGTTCGTCAGGATGTGGCCGTCCACATCAATCAGAAATCCCGAGCCCGCGCCTTCGACTGGGACGGGATTGTAGAAGAAATCGTACTCCACCGTGCGCGTCACGATGTTCGCCACCGCCGGCGATGCCAGCCGGTAAATGCGCACGTTCTCCGCTTCTGTGGGATCCAGTCCTGCCATCGCGGTGCTCGAATCCGGCGCGCGCAACGCATTCACCGCCGCAGGATTTCGTTCGCCGTAGCGCGATCCGGCCCAGTACGCGCCGAGCCCGATGATTAGCCCGATGGCCAGCAGCCGCACCGCGCGTCCTTCGCTTCCGCTTGTTTTCATCAAACTCATGAAGAAAACTCTTGCTCCCCGCTGCCACGGCATTTTCGCACGAATTCGCTCTGGCAGTTAATACGCTGCAACCTTACGAAATGTTTCCACTTGCGGGAGCTGTCGGCTGCGAAAGTCGCTTTACCACTTCCATCACCTGGCGCTCCGTCTCTTCCAGCGATCCTGAACAGTCAATCGTTTCATTGCCGAGCCGGCGCTTTTCTTCCATCGGCATTTGCGCCGCGATGCGCAGTTTCGCTTGTTCCGCCGTCAACCCGCGCTCCACCAGCCTTTGCAACTGCTGCTCGGCAGGGCACCAGCACACGATCACCCGGTCGAGCTCCTTGTTGTATCCCGCCTCGATGATCAGCGCCGCTTCCACGACCGCAAGTTCCGGTCCACCCTGATGTCCCTGCGCCGCAAACCATTTGCGCACGACGTCTAGAATCCGCGGATGCAAAATCTGATTCAAGCGCACGCGCTTCGCCGCATCCGCGAAAATTATATGCCCCAGCTTGCCTCGGTCCACGTTGCCGTGCGTGTCCAGGATTTCTCCGCCGAACTCGCGGACCACTTCGTCGTAGGTCTCTTGCCCCTGCTCAAGCAATTCGTGCCCCAGCGTGTCCGCATCCAGCACCGGACAGTCCAATTCGCGCAGCATCGCCGCGACCGTGGATTTCCCGGATGCGATGCCGCCGGTGAGGCCAACGCGCAACATCAGCGTGGCACGGCTGCGGCTGCCGGAGGGCTCGCTGTCAGACGGGCTCCGCGTCGCAGCCGCGCAGCCTTGATGGTATTGCTCATCAACATGGCGATGGTCAGCGGCCCAACTCCGCCGGGAACCGGAGTGAGCGCGCCGGCAACGCTTGCAACGTCCGGATGCACGTCACCCACGAGCGCCGTGCCTTTCTCGCGGAAGGCTGCCAGGCGCTCGGGAAAATGCGCGAAGAAATTTTCGGCCTGCGCGGCATCGCTGATGCGATTGATGCCGACGTCAATCACCGTCGCCCCAGGACGCACGAAATCCGGCGTCACCATTCCCGCGCGGCCCAAAGCGGCCACGACAATGTCCGCGCGGCGAACTACTTCCGGCAAATTGCGCGTCTTCGAATGGCAGATCGTCACGGTGGCGTTCGCGTGCATCAGCAGCAGCGCCATCGGCTTGCCGACGATATCGCTGCGGCCCAGCACCACGGCGTTTGCACCTTCCAGTGGAATCGCGCTGCGCCGGAAAATTTCCATCACTCCGGACGGCGTACACGCCACCAGCGTTGGACGTCCCGCGACCAGATGGCCGACATTGATTGGGTGAAAGCCGTCCACGTCTTTCGCCCGATCCACCGCGTCGAGAATTTTCTTCGCGTCCACTTGCGGCGGCAGCGGCAACTGCACCAGGATGCCGTCCACGTCGTCACGGCGATTCAAATCGTCCACCATCGCCAGCAGCTCTGCGGTAGAAATCGTGGCCGCCGGCGTCACCTGAATGCTCGCGAGCCCCAGCTTCTCGCACGCCGCGATCTTGCTCTTTACGTAAACTTTTGACGCGGGATTGTCTCCCACCAGCACCGCCGCGAGCCCGGGGCGAATTCCCGCAGCGGCGAGCACGGAAATTTCGCCGGCCAGATCGCCATAAATCTGCTCACGAATTGCGTTTCCATCCAGAATGCGTGCGGCCAAGAAAACTCCTCGATGCAGCGCTGAATTATCGCCGAATCGCAATAATAGCACAGCGATATCCGTCGCGAATGAACGCGGTAGCGCAGCCTATATAGCAGCGACCGTGAACGGATATAGAATCAGTGTACGATTTGATGTAAAAGAAATCGCATTATCGTACACGTACGGAGATCCGCTCAAGGAGCGGCGCTACAGTGACTAAGAGACTCACGGCTGGTGCTGCAGGCGTCAGAAAATCCCAACGGGCGAAGCAGTTTTTCAAACTCGCCAGTGAGCTTCGCGAGTCCGAAAAGCCCGCGGAACGGCAGCGCCTGAAGAAGAAACTCGCTCGACTTACCTTCGATGAGTGACCTCACGCGCGACGGATTCATTGCTGTTTCGTACTTTCCGATAGTGAGAACCGCACGGATGGCGCGTCCGACGTTGTCGCGTTCTTGCTCTCGCTCCTTTTCCCACAGTCTTGCGTTCGAGCGACCTGCTGCAAGACGAGCACGTAATCTCTCTTCTGTGGCGAGGGCCGGAAATCGTAGCACCCCGAGGTCTCCGCTCCTGGCGTCAGCTTCTCGATTTTGGGGTTGTAGGCAAATCCTGTTTTGATCGGCTGCGTGTACTGCCATTCCGCGCCTTTGTATTCTTCAACGGAGGGCACAAGCGAAGTGCACACGCGAGAATCGCCCACATTCTTAAAGCGCAAATAAATGCGGCCCACAAGACTGGAGGAAATCGGACCTCCGTCAAATCTATCGCCGGTCATCGAGAATTGCTCGACTTTTGAAACGGTGATTTCGAGTTCGCCTAGCTTTTTGGCTGGAGCTGGGGCGGTCTGCGTGTACGCACCGACGAATCCACCGAGAATCAGTGCCAATGTGACGACATGTAGCCTGCGACACACGAAAGCCCTCGTTATACAAAGTTAGACCTCAATTGAATCCAATATGTTTCCGAGTTAACGCAATACGATGGCAGTTCGTTCGAGGTGGAGGGTAAGGGGCGGGTCTAAGACCCGCCCCTACGAAGGGAAACTAGGTTCCGGCGTTAGTAGATGTCGTACTGCTCCCAATGCAGCGTTGGGTCCGCCTGGATGATGATGCTCTTCTTCGTCCAGCGCTCCAGTTCCTCGATTAGCGACGACTCCCGCGTTTTCAGCGCTTTCGAAATTTCCGGATGGACGCGCAACGTGATGCTGCCAGACCCCATCTCCGGCGCCATCTTGCGCGCTTCGGTCTGAATTTCGTAGCACAGCGTGGGGATGGATTTAACCATGCCGGAGCCGGTGCAGTAAGGGCAAGGCTGGCACAGCGTGCGTTCCAGGGCCTGCTTGGTGCGCTTGCGCGTGATCGCCACCAAGCCGAATTCATTGAAGCGCAGCACTTTCGATGGCGCGCGGTCGGCGCGTAACGCGTCTTCCAGCACGGCCATCACTTTCTCGCGGTTGCGCCGCTCTTCCATGTCAATGAAGTCAATAATGATGATGCCGCCCAGATCGCGCAGGCGCATCTGGCGCACGATTTCCTTGCAAGCTTCCAGGTTCGTGCGCACGATGGTGTCTTCCAACCGGTTCGAGCCCTTGCCTACGAATTTTCCGGTATTCACGTCAATCGCCACCAGCGCTTCCGTGTGATTGATCACGATGTAGCCGCCGGATTTCAGCCACACTTTCGGCCGCAGGCCCTTGTCAATTTCCTGCTGGATGCCGAACTCCTCGAATACTGGCGTTTCCTTGGTGTAAAGCTTCACGCGGCCCACCAGCTGCGGCTGGAAGCGGCTCATGAAGTCCACCACTTTGGTGTATTCCTCTTCGGTGTCCACCCAGATCGCGCCGAAATCCGGCGTGATGTAATCGCGCAGAATGCGTTCCACCAGATTTAGGTCGCGGTGCAGCAGGGAGGGAGCCTTGCGCGTTTCGGAACGCGCTTTGATTTCAGACCAGGTGCGCGTCAGGAATTCCACGTCCGCGCGGACTTCATCGGGAGCCGCGCTCGCCGCCGCCGTGCGCACAATGAAGCCTCCGCCCGAAGATCCCTTCGCGTCCGTAACTAAATGCCGCAAACGCGCGCGCTCTTCCGCGGAAGCGATCTTGCGCGACACGCCGGTGTGATCCAGCGTCGGCATATAGACCAAGAAGCGCCCGGGCAACGCGACGTGGCTGGTGATGCGCGCGCCTTTTTTGCCCAGCGGTTCCTTGGCGATCTGTACGATGATTTCCTGGCCCTGCTTGAGCATATCCGCAATCAGCTGCGTACGTCGGGGCTGCTGTGGGCGCCCATGGCTGTGTCCGCCGCTGTGCCCGTGCTGGGGACGACGCCCTCTGTCATCGCGCCGGCCACCGCGATCGCGGCCGCCACGACGAGCGGGATTCTGCATGCGCGAGCGGAAATCGCCGCGCACGCGCGCCTGAAACGGCTGCTGCGGCGCCGGTTGCGCGCCTTCTGCTGAAATCGCGCCGCCATTTTCACTCCGCGCCGCGATGGATTCGGCGCTGTCCGCGTGCTCGTGCTCAGATTCAGACTCGGTAGGAGCGATCATGCCTTCTTCTTCGGCCGCCGCTTCTTCCTGTTCCAGCTCCGCGTCCTCGGAATCTTCCGCGTGTTCTTCGCTTTCGTGTTCCTCGTGCAAGCCGGACTCGGCCGCTTCCGCGCTCGCGTCGGCAGCAGCAAACACGCGTTGCTGGGCATCACGCGCCGCGTCGTCATCCTGAGCGTCGGCGATATGCTCCGCCAGCGCCGCCGCTTCTTCTTCGGTCAAATCCACATGGGGATGTTCTTCGTGGTGCGCGTCTTCGTGATGGGCAGAGTCGTGATGGCTAGCTTCATGATGATCGTGAACTTCGGGAGCATCGCTCAATTCGAAATTCGGGCTGAGCGCTTCCACCTGATTCCAGTCGCGCGAATTCTGTGGCGCCGGCTCTTCCACATGCGCGTCTGGGGTTGGCAATGAATCCACTTCCGGCCCTGCAGGCATTAACGGTGAGAGCGGCGCGAAACGCACCGCGTCTGGAACCGGCGCGTTGTCCTGTTGCTGAGACGCCTGCGTTTCGGACGCTTGTGTTTCGGGCGTCTCTGGTTCAGGAGGAAGATGCGTATGCGCTTTCCACTTTGAAAGCGTCTCGCCCGGCAGCGGTTCCAATCCGCCGCCCGACGACGGCGCGCGGAATCCCTCATTACGCCGCGGAAAACCTTCCCGCGCCGGGAAAGATCCTCGACCTGAAGATTCGCGCGCGGCAGGACGGCGCTCCACGCGCTCGTCCGCGAAACGCGGCGACGCTACGGATTCATCCGTTCCCTCATGCGCTTCTTCGTGCGTCTCTTCGTGCACGTTTCCATGCGTTTCGGATTCATGCGCAGGCGGTTCGTGCTCAGCAAAACCCGGCGTAAAGCTCGGCGCTGCGTCAGCATCATGAGCGTGCGACTGCGTCTGAGCAGCCGACGCGGAAACATCCGAAGGGCTTCGCTCCCGGAACTTCGCCAGCGATTCTCCCGGCAGCAAAGTTGAGATATGCCCTTCCGGCGCTCCCGGCTCACTCGTATGTTCCTCGGCCGGACGTGACGACGCATACTTCGAAGAGGGAAGTTCGCGACCAAAACGCCCGCCGCGATCCCCGCCCGGTCTGCTTCCGCCACCGCTACGCCCGCGTCCGCCGCCACTACCGCCGCGCCGGCCAAATCTTCCGCCGCGGTCTCCGCCCGGCCTGCCGCCGCGCGAACGATTCTCAAATCGGGGGCGATCATGCCCGTGCCCGCCGCTCGATGGACGAGTGACCGCAGGTGAAAACAAAGGCGACGACGGCCCACGCACCGCCGAAATGGATTCACCTGGCAGCGGCTCGAGCCCAGTGCCCGCTACGGTCGGCGCACCAGCAGCCGCACCCGTATCTGGCGCTTCCACATCCAACGGCTCGATGATCGGCGCAGTCCCGGTGTTCGCGGGGAAAACCTGCCCGCCCTGATCTTCCATCTTCTGGGTTTTGTCCTCGACGGTGGTGACGACGTGGTCCAGCTCTTCAATTTCTTCCATGAAGTCGCTGACGTACAGGAAGGCGTCGCTATCGAGGCCAATCTCCACAAAGGCAGACTGCATGCCTGGCAGCACGCGTGTAACTTTGCCTTTGTAGATGCTTCCGACTAACGCAAACTCTTTTTCCCGCTCGACGTAATACTCACAAAGCTGTCCTTCTTCCAAAATGGCGACCCGTGTCTCGTGGGGGTTCGCCGATATAACCATTTCCTTCGACATTGAAGCTCCTCATGGAGCACCGGACCGCGGCGGCGCGCGCGACCGCGCGCGCTCGACCGGAGTGGGGCAAGGGCTTGCCTTGCGCTGGCCACCTCGGGCCGCTCAGGAAAGACTGCTTGCGCTGCATGTTTGCTTTCCTCACCCGATGCTTACCTTGCTCAAAATTTAAATTACCGGCCGGCGGATTTTCCGCGGCTCGGTTACACATACTGCTAATTTCTTTGCACTTCTAAGCGGCCAGGGCTCAGTTGACAAAGCGCCGCATGCGGACGTTCATCACCAGACCCAATGCCAAAAAAACAAACGCGGTGGAAGACCCGCCGTAACTCATCAACGGCAATGGTATGCCGGTCACTGGCATGTAGCCTATCACCATTGAGGCGTTTACTAGAACGTGGAAGCCCAGAATTGCCGTGACTCCCATCACCACGTACATCCCCGCACGATCTTTGGCCTTCTGCGCGTTATCCACCAGCCGCAGAATAAGACCCAAATACAACAGCAAAACCACGCAAACTCCGATGAAGCCTTGTTCCTCGGCCAGCGCCGCCAGGATAAAATCCGAATAGCGGACCGGCACAAAGCCCAATTGGTTCTGGCTGCCTTTGCCGAATCCCTTGCCCCAGAACCCACCCGAACCTACGGCAATTTCCGACTGCAATATCTGATATCCGGCGCCGCGCTGATCTTCTTCGGGATGCAAGAAAGTTTCAATGCGCTGCTGCTGGTACGGCTTCAAATGATGCCGCATGTTCCAGCCCACCGGGATCAACAGCGCCACCAGAACCACTCCGATGGCCATATGCCGCCATTCAATGCCGGCGATGAAGGCTCCGACAAGAGCCACGGGAATCAGCACCATCGCCGTTCCCAGGTCCGGTTGCTTCAAAATCAATGCCGCGGGAACGATGGTTAAAGCTCCGACCTTCACCAGATCCGCCAGAGTGAGCCGGTCGGTGCGCACTTCGCTGAAGAAGCGAGCCAGCACAATGATTATAATCAACTTCATCAGCTCTGACACTTGCAAATTGAAAATACCGCCCATGGAGATCCAGCGCTTCGCGCCCAGATGCGTCGAGCCGATCACCATGACCACCAGCAGGCCCGCGACTCCGCAGATGTAAAGGACAGGCGCCTGGTCGAGTAGGGTGTGGTAGTCAATCCGCGAAATAACGAACATGCCTACGATTCCGATCCCCAGCCAGGTGAGTTGTTTCCATTGCATGCCCGCCATGGCGCTGGCGTGGGTGGAAGAATAAATTTCCATCACGCCCAAGCCGCAGATCGCCGCCACAATCGCCAGCAACGTCCAATCGAAATCCTGTACGCGCGGCCGGTCTTTCATGGGTGCTGGCCTCCCACGGTCGCCACAAGCGGGCGATTCACGCTGGGTTGCGCCGGAGGTTCGCCTCCGGCCTGCTGCTGATTGTGGGCTGCTTTCTTGTCGTAGAACATCTTCACAATGTCACGCACCACCGGGCCCGCCGCCTCGCCGCCGTGCTCCATGGTGTCCTGCACGATCGCTGCGACCACGATTTCCGGATCGCGCCGCGGCGCGAAACCCACGAACCAGCCATCCATCTTCTTCGTGCCCAGGCGATTCGCTGCGTCATAGCTCATCAGCTGCGCCGTGCCGGACTTTCCGCACAAATCAATGTTGGCCAGCCGCAGGTGATACGCCGTCCCGCCGCCTTCGTTCACCACGCCAAACAGCCCTTGGGTAACCTTTTCCACAGCATCATCGGACAAAGGAAAATGTTCGATCTTTGCGTTGGCGTAACCTTTCAGGAAGTGCGGCTGCACCAGCGTGCCGCCGCTCGCTACTGCCGCGGCCATGCGCGCCAGTTGAATCGGCGTGACGGTGACGGCGCCCTGGCCGATCGCGACGGAAATCGTTTCGCCGGCGTACCATTTATGGTGATACACGCGCTCCACCCATTCTTCCGACGGCATCAAGCCCGGCTCTTCGCTCGGCAGATCAACTCCAGTGCGCCTGCCCAGTCCCAGGCCGGAACCGTAATAAGAGATTTTATCGATCCCGAGCATCTTGCCGACGTTGTAGAAGAAGATGTCGCAGGAATCGACGATGGCTCTGTGCAGTTCCACCTCGCCGTGACCCTGCGGCCGCCAGCAGTGAAATTCGCGGCCATAGAAGTTGGCGTGTCCCGGACAATATACGCTGTAGGATTCCGGGATGAGTTTCGAATCCACCATCGCCGCAGCCATCACAATCTTGAAAACCGATCCCGGCGCAAGCTGCGCCTGAATCGCGCGATTCAGCAAGGGTGTATGCTTATCGGTGTTCAGCTTCTGCCATTCGTCCTGCGGAATGCGCACGGCAAAATCGTTGGGATCAAAAGTGGGCTTGCTGACCATCGCCAGAATTTCACCGGTGCGCGCGTCCATGGCCACAACCGCGCCTTCCTTATCTGCCATGTCCGTTTCGGCGATCGCTTGCAGATCGTAGTCAACGGTCAACTGAATAGGCTTGCCGGGAATGGACTCGACGTCTTCCAGCGTGCGCACCACTTTGCCGACGCTGTTCACTACCACGCGTCGCATTCCGTCCGTGCCTTCCAGCTGGTCGTTGTATTCGCGCTCCAGGCCCGCTTTACCGACGATGTCGCCAGGACGGTAATGCCCGTCGCTATCCTCTAACTGTTGCGCAGAAACTTCGCCCACGTAGCCAATGGCATTCGCCAGCATTTCATCGTGTTGGTAACGCCGCCGCTGCACCATCATCAATTCCAGCAGCGGCAAATCCGCACGGTGGGACTCCACGAACGCAATGTCCGCTTGCGTGGCCGCCGGCTTGATCACCACCGGCTGAAATTTTGGCTCGTTTTTGGCGATGTCCAGCGCCTGTTGCAAATCGTCGTGGCTGATCCCCAGCCCTTCTTCGATCTGCGGCAAGCTTTTCCCCAGCGACTTCGGATCGTCGCGCAGTAGCAGAATACTGAAGGATGGATAGCTGTCTACCAGCACGCGGCCTTCGCGATCCAGCATCGGTCCGCGCGGGGCAATGATGGGGATGGAACGTGTGCGGTTGCGATCGGCCAGGTCCGCAAAATGCCCAGACTGAACCACCTGCAGCTTCCAGAATCCGATCATCAACAGCACGACGAAAATTACCGAAACGTAGGAAACCAGCGCAAGCCGGCTCTGGGGGATTTTCTGGTCGTTAACGTTCCATGATGGCAAGGAAATTCCTGCTCCCGCGCGGGGTCCTGCTCGGCCCAGATGCGCTTACGTGCTACGAATCCGGCTGCAATCCGAAGCGCTAACTACGCTACCACCCGCGCCGCAGCCCCTGCAAGCTGCGCATGTCCATTCGGTCAACTGGCCATGCGCCCAGCTTTCGCTTTCGCGTTGCTCTCGCCAGCGAAGTTGCCGTTGCCTGTGTGAATCGCCCTCGCAGGCCGGCGCGATTCCAGCGGACGAAATCAGGAAGGTCTGCGCAAGCGGTCAAGCAAAGCAAAGAGCGGCACGGCAAAAGCGGCGGTGACCAGCGAATCCAGCAGCAGGCGCAGCGTAAACATGGGAGCCGCATGATTCAACAGGACGCGCTGCGTGATCGCGAGAATCATTTGGTGAAAATGAAAGAAAAAGAAAACCAGCGCGAAGCGGCTCAGCGGATGCTCCGTGTCGATACGTCCGCCAATCGAAGATGCCAGATACCCGATGATGGTTTTCGCGATTCCGTACATGCCGATCGGATTGTCGTGGCTCAACGCGTCCTGCAAAATCCCGATCGTGCCTCCCAGGAATAATCCCGTCACCGGATTTCTGCGGCTCACCCCGAAGTAAATCGTCACCAGAAGCGGCAGATCAATCAGCTCGGACCAGCGTCCGTATTTATGCAAAAATGCCTGGAACACCAGCGCCAGCAGGCACACGGCCAGAACTGCGCCGCTATAAAACTTGTGCACCTCGACGTTCGGATCCGAGCGCTCGCCGACATTTAGCATGTAGGACATCTCACTGAGGACCAGCAGAAGAATTCGCCGCCGGTTTTGCGGGCGTCGTGGCAGGCGCCGTAGCCCCACCGTCACTCGCGGGCGCGCTGGCCGCAGGTTCCGGCTTCTTGATTACTACTTCCTGCTGCGTCAGCAGCACCAGCACTTCTTCCAGCCGGTCCAGCCGGGCGCTGGGCTGCACGTGAATCACCTGGAACGGATTTCCCGGCTTGGCGCTTTCCACCGTCCCGATTGGAAAGTCCTTCGGGAAGATGCGATCTTCGCCGGAGGTGACGATCGCGTCGCCGCTCTGCACCTTTTCGTCGTTCACCACATATTCCATGCGCGGCTCGGGATCTCCGCTGCCTCGCACCACTCCATGCGTGCGCGATGCGCTGAAGAGGGCGCCCACTCCGCTGTCCTTATCATTTATCAAGAGCACCTGCGCCGTATTTGGAAGCACTTCCACTATTTTCCCGACGATTCCGTCTGGCGTCACTACGCCCATATTCATTCGCAGACGATCGTGCTCCCCACGGTTGATGAATAGCGTGTGCGAAGTAGGATCCGCACTCGACCCAATCACCTGCGCGGCCAGCATGGACGCTTCGGGATGCGCGCTGCGGAAATTCAGCACCGTGGCCAAGCGCTGCGCCTCTGCAGCTTGGCTCTCCAGTTCGCGATTACGCAAGCGCAATTGATCCAGCTCGACGTGCATGCGATCGTTTTCGGCGCGCGCGTTGCGCAACCCGACGTAGCCGCCCCACGCCCCGCCTACCTTGGAGAAACTCCAGGTTCCGGCGCGCTCCAGAGGCGTCACCAGCGCTACGGCCCAGTAGCGGATCAGCCGCACATCGTGCTCGCCCTTGATCTGAAACGCCAGCAGCATCACCTGCGCCACCACCACGATGGCCAGTAATGCGAGCGGGCGATGCCGGGAATAAGTGTCGATCATTTTCTATGCGCCGTAAGTCAGCAGCAATACATTGCGCGGAAAAATGTTTCAAGCTCCGTTGTTGACGCAGTCTTTGATTTTGTGGCGGCCGCCTGCTTTTTCAGGCGGGCGTCTTTGAAGTTGCACTCAAGCCGCGCCCCGACTCAATCAATCGAAACCAACCGCAACAACCGGAAATCGCTCAGCATCTTTCCAGTTCCCAAAACCACCGACGCCAGGGGATCGTCCGCAATCGAAACCGGCAACCCGGTTTCCTCGCGAATGCGCTTATCCAGATTTTTGATGAGCGCGCCGCCGCCCGTCAGCACAATCCCGCGGTCGCTGATGTCCGCCGAGAGTTCCGGCGGCGTGCGTTCCAGCGCCACGCGAATCGCATTCAAAATTGTGGAGATGCACTCCGAAAGCGCTTCGCGAATTTCGCTGTCGTCAATCGTCACCGTGCGCGGCACGCCTTCAATCAGGTTGCGGCCTTTTACTTCCAGCGTCAGCGGCTTTTCCAGCGGATACGCCGAGCCAATTTCGATCTTGATTTGTTCCGCGGTGCGCTCGCCCACCAGCAAATTGTACTTCCGCTTCAGGTAGTGCATCACCGCTTCGTCCATTTCATTTCCGGCCACGCGCACCGAGCGCGAATAGACGATCCCGCTCATGGAAATCACCGCAATGTCCGTTGTGCCGCCGCCGATATCCACCACCATGTTGCCCGAAGGCTCTTCGATCGGTAATCCTGCGCCAATCGCTGCCGCCATCGCCTGCTCCACTAGATACACTTCACTGGCGCGCGCCCGATACGCCGAATCCTGCACCGCGCGCTTTTCCACCGGCGTGATTTCGCTCGGCACGCCGATCACGATGCGTGGATGCACCAGCACGCGCCGGTTATGCGCCTTCTGAATGAAGTAGGTGAGCATTTTCTCGGTGACTTTGAAGTCCGCGATCACGCCGTCCTTCATCGGCTTGATGGCCACCACGTTTCCCGGCGTGCGCCCCAGCATTTCCTTCGCTTCGCGCCCCACCGCCACCACTTCACCGCTGTTCTTGTTGATCGCCACGATTGAAGGCTCGTTCACCACAATGCCTTTGCCACGCGCGAAGACCAGCGTATTCGCCGTCCCCAAATCAATCGCCAGGTCGGATGAGAACAGGCTGAACACCGACCGCATGTTGTAAGTGCTTTTCGTCACGTCTTGCTTCCCCCAGGATCCACTTGAGCGCCGTAGCGGCGACGAGTTAATTTGCCGTCCTTCCGTTGTTGCCGGCAGCCAGTGCGTTCGGCCCAATCAGGCTTGTTTCGTTTAAGGGATTACTACTTCGACGCGCTTGGTGGCGGTTCCGCCGCGCCGGTTCTGCCCCGTCAGAATGATTTCATGGCTGCCTTTCACCATCGCCGGCAAGAAATGGCGGAAACGCCCGTCGGCCTGAATGCTCGCCACTTGCTCGCCGTTAATAATCAGTGCCGCGCCCGGTTCAGTTCTGCCTATTACTTCCACCACATTTCCGTTCAGCTCGGTGGAATCTACTTCTAGCAGCATTTCCTGCTCTTTGCCATGCACCACCAGAATGAACTTGAAAGGATCGCTCGCGTCGCTGATCTTGTTGTCCACGTCAATCGCCCGCACCCGCCAGAAATAATCTCCTGGATCGAGTCCAGTGATGTCCACGTTTTCATTCGGGACTTTTTTATCCATCACGACGTGGTTGAACGCCGCCGTGGTGCTGATCTGAAATTCGTACTGCTTTGCCGTCGCCACCGTGTTCCAGGCGAAATGCACTGAATCGCGCTTTGGATCCGTCACCGTGATCGGCTGCAAGTTCAGCGGCTGCACTAACTCCGGCGGCGCCAGCACTTGCGATTTGGACATCTGCCCGCCGCCAGTAGGGAAGGTCACTTTCTCAAACTGTCCAATGTCCATGTGTTCGCTGCCGCGGCTCAATTCCGCGCTACCGGACGACACCGTGATTTCCTGCTGCTTGGTATCCGGATCGCTGCGCACCGCCGCGCGCGTATTGGCTTGCAACGAAGCCACCGCATTTTCAAAAGATACTTCGGCCTTCGAGCCTGGAACTTCCCACGTGCCGGTTGCCAGGTCCACTTGACCCGAAGAAATGTGCACGCCTACCGAAGACGCGCGATCGTGCTCTACTAAATTTTCTTCCACGGTCACTAGCGTGTCGCCCTTTACCGTGTACTGCGTTCCGTCAGCAAACGCGATGCGCGCCACTCCCTCTGGCCCCGTTTGCACCAGGTCGCCTTTGTCCAGGGTCAATTGGTAGTCCGCGCTCGTCCAGGTTACGGAGTTTACTTTCTTTACCTGCACCTTCCCGTCCAGGTTCACGAAGCGCGCCTGCCGTGCGCTGATCGTTGCTACTCCGTTGTCCTTCGGGGTGATTGATTCCGAGATATGCCGCACCAGGCTCGCGGTCGTTTCCGGAAACACCAGGTAGGTCGCCGAGCCGATGATCGCCGCAATCACGATCACATACAGCGCCACGGTCTTATACGTGACGGTATGCCAATACACCTCTACGCGTGAGATTTTCGGTTTACCCTGCGCCGTTAGTTTGCTGTCGCTCATCGTAATTTTGGGGCTAATTTAGAAATCTAGCATACGGGTATAGGCCATACAACTCGACGCGAAAACAGTTGCGAAACTGCTACCCCCTAATGATTCCAATCGGTTAACGGCATCCCAGCCTCCCGCGAACCGTCGGGGTTCTGGTACCAGCCTCGCGCCATTTTGGTGGTTGACCCCAACCCGCCTATTTAGGGAGACTAAGACGTTCGGGGCGGCTCGCTCCTAGTTCTTGCACCCCGCCGCGAACAGGTGTCATGGCGCTCTCCCCATCTCGACGAAAACATCCGCCATGCGAGGAATTGAAATATGAATGAAATCATCGGCGAGCTTCTCCCACCCCCGCGCGTGATGCTCACGCCCGGTCCTTCGAATATGGATCCGCGTGTGTACCGCGCCCTCAGCATTCCTCTCGTCGGCCACATGGATCCGTGGTTCATCGAAATGATGGGCGACGTGCAAGCCTTGTTGCGGCGAGTTTTTCAAACGCAGAATCGCATCACTTTTCCCATTTCCGCATCGGGTTCGGGCGGCATCGAAGCAGCGGTTTTAAACCCACTCGAAGAAGGCGACGAGTGCATCGTCTGCAGCAACGGTTGGTTTTCCGAACGCATGGCCGTGATTGCGGAACGCGCCCCCGGCGTGAAAGTGATTCGCGTCGAGGCGCCCTACGGCAGAACAGTGGATCCGGAAGATGTGCGTCGCGCCGGCAAAGGCAAAAAAATCAAATTCGTCGGTCTTGCGCACGGCGAGACTTCCAGCGGCGTCGTGCAGCGTCTTGCCGATTTCCGCAAAGTGGCGGACGAGCTGGGCGCTCTGCTCGTCGTGGACGCGGTCGCCACGCTGGCGGGCATGCCGCTCGACATTGACCGCGAAAAAATAGACATCTGCTTCAGCGGCTCGCAAAAAGCGATCAGCGCGCCGCCGGGAATGTCGCCCATCACCGTGAACGCGCGCGTGGAAGATCTCATGCGCGCGCGCAAGACTCCAGTGGCCAGCTGGTATTTCGATTTCACGCCGATCATGACTATGTGGGGCGGCGAACGCACTTATCACCACACTCCGCCGATCTCCTTGATTTACGGGATGCGCGAAGCGTTGCGCCTGGTGCTTGAAGAGGGCCTGGAAGCGCGCTGGGAACGCCATCACAACAACCAGCAGGCGTTAGTCGCAGGTCTCGAGGCCATGGGCCTGGAAATGTTGGTCGCTGATCCGGCGGATCGCTTGATCACGGTCACCAGCGTAAAGATTCCCTCGGGAATTGACGATCGCAAGGTCCGTCTGCAACTGCTCGATGAATTCAATATCGAAATCGCCGGCGGTTTTGGTCCGCTGAAGGCAAAAATCTGGCGCGTCGGATTGATGGGCTATTCCAGCCAGAATACTAACGTGCTGCTGTTCCTGGCCGCGTTCGAAAAAGTTCTGCTCGACCAGGGATTGCGCGTTCCGGCCGGCGCGGGGGTAGCCGCGGCGATTCGCAGCTATCAACACGCGGGGCGCGGCGCGGTAGCGGGCGCGCGGAAATAAGCACGGCGCTGAAATCGAAGCGCTCACCAAACAACGGTACCGGGGAGTGTATGGCCAAGACTGAAGTTGAGTGGATTCCGAATATCGGTGCGATGAGCGATTTCATCGGCGCCTTCGACGTCCCATCAAAAGTTACGGACTACGTCTATCGCTGCCGTTTCTCGCACTGCTGGAATGGCATCGCCACGCGCCACGCCGATACCATGGATTGCAAATTTTTCGTGGATGGCCGCGGTGTGGTGCTCGGCCTCGCGCATCCCGGCTTCGTGGAATTTCAGGGCCGCACCGGCCGCGACCTGAGCGATCGCGAAGCCAGTTACGTGGGCGCGGAATATCTTCGCGAGCGCCTTGAACAGGAAGACGAGCACGCCCTCTACGACGTTTCCACCGCCGACGTCGGGCGGATCATTCAGAAACTCGGCATACGCTGAGCCCGCCGAGACGCCGTCTTTACTGTTTCGCCGGCGCCGTGAAATTTTTCTGTGCCAGCGAACGCACGTAGATCACCAGGTCCCAGATTTCGTCCGGCTTGCTGCGATCGCCTTCGCCGGTCATATCACCTTTGCCATTCTTGATGATGTAGAAGAGATCTCCGTCCGTCATGTCTTTCAGAGACACAGGATCGCGGTAATCCAACAGCTTTAGTTTCATGTCCGCCGCCAGATCCCCTTTTCCGTCGCCATCCTTCCCGTGGCACATCGCGCAGTCAAATCCGTAGGTTTTTTTGCCGGCCGCCACCGCCGCTGGCGTAGCCTTCACGGGGTTCGGGAGCTTCGACGCCTCGGGTGGGATCTTATATTCAGCGGCAGCTCCCGCGGCCGGCGTTTTCTGCTCTTGACGAGCGGAAACCGCGCAACACAATAGGACGAGGAGCGAGACAACGCGAACCATCATCCGCATAGGGCCTCCACAATCGCGTACATTAACTGGGTGAAGGCGCATTCTACTCCCGCGGCGGGAATCCGGCGTAAAGTTTCTTCGTCGCGCGGTTCCATTCTCGCACCGGGCGGCGCAGCGCACACTTAGGCGTCGGAGAGGGACTCGCCGAAACCGGGCTCGCCGTTCTTAAGTTCGCCCGCTTCCAGAATTTCTCCGCAGTCGAGGCATTCCACGTACTTCGCGTCCTCATCCTTGGCAATCAATTGCGTACGTTTGTGCTGGCAGGCGGGATCGGGGATTAGCATGATCGTTCCGCGAATCTCCGCGCATTATATCACTTGCGACTTACGCAAGCGGACGCCCCGCGCCGGTTGACAAACGCGCCGATTGACACTATCAGTCTTCTGGCAGTCTCCTGGGTCGGGCCGCTGAAAAGAGAGAACCATTGAGCGCAGAACAGAGCACGCAGAAACGCCTGGGCACCGTGCTTTTTTACGGCATCGTCGCCGTCCTCGCGTATTTCGCGTTTCTGATCTTCCAGCCTTTTCTGCCGGCGCTCTGCTGGGCCATCATAATCGTCGTCGTTTCCTATCCCGCCTATGTCCGGATCGCGCAGCGCTTCCGGCCCACGCTCGCAGCTTTGATATGCACGCTCGGAGTGACTGTGATCCTGATCGTGCCGGCACTTCTCGGCATGGCCGCGTTCGTGCATCAAGGCGTGCAAGCCGTGCAGCACATACAAGCGCAAATCGCCAATGGCCATTTCGATTGGGTCAATCGCGTGTGGCTGGAATTGCAATCGCGCTTCCCCGATAACGACTCTACCAGTCTGGGAACCCTTCTCGGCCGCTACGCGGATAATGCGGCCGCCTATGTCGCCGCGCGCCTCGGAACTCTGCTGAAGAACACGGCGCTGTTTCTGTTTCACCTCAGCGTCACGATGCTGGCCATGTTTTATCTTTACCGCGACGGCCCGGCTTTCATGGTCAGGATGCGCGAGGTTTTGCCGTTCGAGTCGCTGCATAGCGAGCGCATGATAAAAGAAGCCAACGATCTGATTTTCGCGAGCGTGGTCTCCAGCCTGGTCGCGGCCGCGGCGCACGGTATTCTCGGCGGACTCGCTTTCGGCCTCGCCGGAATCACCGCTCCGGTGTTTTGGGGCGTGATGATGGGATTTTTTTCGCTGGTGCCAGTGGTGGGCTCCGCGCTCATTTGGGTGCCGGCGGCCATCAGCCTGATCGCCGAAGGCCACATCACCGCCGGCATTATGGTTGCGGTGTTTTGCAGCGTGGTCGTGGGATTGGTGGACAATCTCCTGCGTCCCTGGGTCATCAGCGGTCGCGCGGAAATGGGCGGATTGGTTGTTTTCATCAGCGTATTGGGCGGCATCAGCGTCTTCGGATTGCTCGGCGTGGTGGTGGGGCCCATCGTGGTGGCCACTGGAGCCAGTCTGCTGGACCTGTACGCGCCCAGCTCACCCGCTGGAAACATCGGCGTGCGAACGCATGGGAAGAAAAAGCGCGCCGTGCTAGAGTAGCGCCCTTCGGACACACGCATGAGCAAGAATTCCAAACCAAAAGTCGGGGCAAGAAAAAACGCGGCGCTAAAACACGCCGCGGCAAAACTCGCGGGGCCGAAACACGCAACCTTGCCTCCGGAAAAACTTTGCTGGCGCTGCGATCCTGCCACCATTCCGTTTGAGACCACCGCCGAGGTCCCGCCGTCGTCCGGTGATCCCGGGCAGGATCGCGCTCTGCGCGCCTTGCGCATGGGCGTGGAACTAACGGCTCCCGGCTACAATCTTTTCGTTTGCGGACTCTCCGGCACAAGCCGCGGCGGAATGATCGTCCGCATGATCGAAGGCTTGCACCCGCAGAGCGAACCTGCACCCGATCGCGCCTACGTGAATAATTTCAAAAACGCCGACCGCCCGCGCCTGCTCACCCTGCCGCGCGGCCAGGCCAACGCTTTCAAGAAAGAAGTCGAGTCCGGCATAGACTTTCTCCGCCGCCGCATTCCTCAGGTATTCGAGGGCGAACCCTTCCAGCGCCAGAAGACGCGTATCGTCGAGCGCTTCACCGTGCGCGAGAAGGAATTGATGGACGATTTCACCCGCCGCATCGCCCGCGAACAATTCGCGCTTGGCCGCATGCAGGTCGGTGCCGTGGCCCTGCCGGAAATTTTTCCCGTGCTCGATGGCGCGATGGTCCCCATCGAAGAAATTCCCAAGATGGTGCAGGAAGGCAAACTCGAAAGCGTCGCCGCCGAAGAACTCGAACGCAAATACGATCAGTTTCGTCAGGAATTCACGGTGGTGTACCGCAAGACTCTTTCGCTTTCCCGCGAGCTCGCCAGCGAAATGAGTTACCTCGAGCAGGAAGCCGCTTCCGTCCTGGTGGATGGCGTCATCGAAGAACTGAAAGAAAAATATCCTAGCACGCAGATCGCGGAGTACCTCGAAGAAGTCCGCCACCACATTCTCGACAATCTCGAGCCATTCAAGGAGCGCGAAGGCGAAGAAGATCAGCCGCCCTCCGAAGGTGGCGGCGGCCCGCGCGTCGAACGTCAGGAGCGCGATCCATTCCGCGTCTATGGCGTGAACGTGATTCTCGCTCACGGCGAACGCGAACAATGCCCGGTGGTCTTCGAAACCATTCCCACGTACGCAAATTTGTTTGGCACGATTCATCGTAGCTACGATACGCGCGGAGGATGGAGCTCCGATTTCATGGATTTGCGCGGCGGCTCGCTTCTCCGCGCGGACGGCGGTTTCCTGGTGATGTACGCGCTCGATACACTGACGGAAACGGGGGTCTGGCGCACCCTGAAGCGCACACTGAATCACGGCAAGCTCGAAATTCAGCCCGTGGACGTCTTCTTCCCGTTCAGCCCCGCGGCTCTGAAGCCGGAACCGATTGATGTCCACGTGAAAATTATCCTGATCGGCGACCGCGACATGTACGAGCTGCTCTACGATTTCGAGGAAGACTTCAAAAAGATTTTCAAAGTGCGCGTGGAATTTGATGAAGAAATGAAGTGGAGCGACGAAGTCATCCGCCAGTACGCCGGCCGCCTGCGCAAAATCTCCGACGACGAGCGGCTCTATCCATTCGATCGCACCGCGTTCGCCGCCATTCTCGAGCATGGCGTGCGTCTCGCCGGCCGCCGCGGAAAAATCACCACGCGCTTTTTCGATCTCGCCGATCTGGCGCGCGAATCTTCCTACGTCGCGCGCAACGAAAGTCAATCTGTCGTTACCGCTGCGCACGTGCGCCGCGCACTCGATTCCAAAATCGAGCGTCACAACCTCACCGAATCGAAAATCCGCGAGATGATCGAGCAGAATTTGCTCTTTATAGACACCGCCGGAACCCGCGTCGGCCAGGTGAACGGCCTCAGCGTCATGGAAATCGGCGGCTACGCCTTCGGCAAGCCCGTCCGGATCACCGCTTCCGCTTCGCCGGGAAAAGTCGGCATTATCAATATCGAAAGGGAATCAAACCTCAGCGGCCGTTTCCACGATAAGGGCGTGCACATCATTTCCGGTTATATGCGCCGCACCTTCGCGCAGGATAAGCCCCTCGCGCTTTCCGCCAGCCTCTGCTTCGAACAGTCCTATTCCGGCGTGGACGGTGATAGCGCCAGCTCCACTGAAATTTACGCGCTTCTGTCGGCGCTTTCCGGCATCCCCATCCGCCAGGAACTCGCTGTCACCGGATCCGTGAATCAGCAGGGAGATATCCAACCGATCGGCGGCGTGAACCAGAAAATCGAAGGCTTCTACGACATCTGCAAAATGAAAGGCCTCACCGGAAATCAAGGTGTGCTGATCCCCTCGGAAAACGTGGACGACCTGATGCTGCGCGAAGAAGTGATCGAAGCTGTGGCTAAAGGCCAGTTCCATCTCTATCCCGTCGCCACCGTAGAACAAGGCATCGAGATCCTGACCGGTCGCCACGCGGGCAAGCGCCTGGCCACAGGAAAACACGAACCCGATACAGTCTTCAGCAAAGTAGACGCTCGCCTGCACGAAATGGCCGTAACGTTACGAAAGTTCGATTAGGTTTTTTTTCGAATCCTCTCCCTCCTAACCTGAGCCATTATAAAGTCTCCGCTCACGACAAATCCGCGCGTTAGCCTTTACATTACGTTGGAGAGTCCGGTATTCGCTTTAATTTCAGCAGCTTACCTGGGTCCAAATATTCTTGACAGGTGAAATCATAGTGATATCATATAGATATTGAATTCAGGAGGAGTCTATGCGAGAAAAACCAGCCTTTTCGCTGCCCGGCGGCCCGATGTTCTTGTTGCTCATCGTGGCAGTCGCCGCCACCGTTTTTGTTCTGATTAGCTCGTCGCAGATGCAGGCCACAGTCGGCGTAGTAGTCGCGATGTTTGCGCTCTTCGTGGAAGTGATTTGCTTCAAGGGCCTGCTGATCGTGAACCCGAACGAAGGCCAAGTCCTGCAGCTTTTCGGGACCTACGTGGGCACGCTGCGCGATCAAGGACTACGTTGGGTGAATCCGTTCACCACCAAGCGCCGCATCTCATTGCGCGTGCGAAATTTCGAGACCTCGAAACTAAAAGTGAACGACCTCGATGGCAATCCCATCGAAATCGCCGCGGTCGTTGTCTGGCAGGTGGTGGATACGGCGGAAGCAGTCTTCCAAGTGGACAGCTACGAAAATTTCGTGGCGGTGCAAAGTGAATCCGCGCTGCGCACCATGGCCACTTCGTATGCGTACGATTCACACGTCGCCGGACAAATGAGCCTGCGCAGCCACATCGCGGAAACCGCCGCCGAATTGCAGAAAGAAATCCAGGACCGCCTGGCGAAAGCTGGCGTGCAAGTAGTGGAAGCGCGCATCAGCCATCTGGCCTACGCCGCGGAGATTGCCGGAGCGATGCTGCAGCGCCAGCAAGCTTCGGCGATCATCGCCGCGCGGCAGACCATCGTGGAAGGAGCGGTGAGCATCGTGCAAATGGCGCTCGATCAGCTTTCGGAAAGAAAAGTTGTAGAGCTTGATCCCGAGCGTCGCGCCGCGATGGTGAGCAACCTGCTCGTAGTGCTGTGCGGTGAACGCAGCCCGCAACCGGTGGTGAACGCGGGCTCGCTGTACAGTTAGAGGCGAGATGGCGGAGCGCAAACCATTTCTTCTACGGCTCGATCCGGCGACGCACGTCGCGCTCGAGCGCTGGTCCGCCGATGAATTGCGCAGCTTGAACTCGCAGATCGAATACTTGCTCCGCCGCGCGCTGCAGGAGGCTGGCCGCTTACCCCGGCCAGCCCCCGACGACGCGCCCGCGCCGGCTGGTGCGCAGTCTTCGACCGAGACCTCGAAGACCTAATCGAATTCCGCTCCGGCCATATCCCGGGCGAGTCACAAAAAATCAAATGCGCCGCCTCATCTGCAACGACATCGTAATCGTCTGCCCCTTGCGGTCAATCAGCACTTTATATTGATAGCCTACCTGGCGAAAAAGATCGCGCACCGCCGAGAGCGTCAGGTCTGCCGCCGCCTCATCCCCAATTCCCGCGATCACGTCTCCTGGCAAGATTCCCGCGTGAGCCGCTGGGGTTCCCGGCTGCACCGCCGTGACCTCGAACAATTTCAGATTCGGTCCCTTCGCTATGATCGAAAGTCCGCTCATGTCCTCATCGGTCTCGTGATTCAACTGAATGTTCGGCTCCAGAATCACGCGCTGGTGTGGAAAATCATAAATCACGGTGAATCGCAGCAGGAAATTCGCGCCGATGGCTCCCGCAATATTCTTGTCTGCTCCCGCCTTTGTTTTTGCCTGAGTGAAGTCGCCGACAATGTCCTCCACATCGTACGGCCCAATCTGAAAGCTCTTCAGCCGGCCCAAAAATATTTTGGCGCCGCCGTCCACTTCCGGATAAGACGCCGGCTCACTCTTGAAATGCGCCGCCGAGATGCGCTGCGAATCCATGAATCCCCGGTAGAAAATCACGCCGGAATCCAGCGCGGTGTCCACCGCGAAATCCGCGGATATCGAGCGGTGCCCGGGCACTTCAAATTTCGCGCGAATCAACGGCACCGGCCCGGAAAAAGTCAGCGGAAAGCTTTTCCCCGGTCCGGTGTAGGTAAAAGCGCTCGGGTCGTAGAGCTGCACCGTCTGCCGGTGGTAGTCGACCTGCACAACCACGCGATCGAAAAAATCCCTTCCCAGCGTTCCTTGATAAGGCTGCCCCACCTGTTGGGCAAAATCGTCCCGCGAAACCACGGGCAATGTCACGAACGGAATTTGCAACCCGGCCAGCGCCAATACGGCGTAGTGCATCTCGTTGCCTGCCGGGTCGCCGGCCATCTTGCGATCCACTGCACATTTTTCCGCAGCCGAATCCAGTTCAAAAAGACCAGGCTTGCCGCCGTTAAGTCGCACTGGCAGAAATATCAAGTTCCGCAGAAACACCGCCGGAATTTGAGAGGCGTCGCCTCCGTAGGAAAAGCGCGGCGAAGTAACGTCTTGCGGCCCGGGCGCCGACACAGCGGCGGGCGCTGCCGGCTTTGGCGGCGCAGCGTTCTGCTGTTGTTGCGGCAGTGCAGGCCGCGCGGCCCAACCGCACAACAAAATGCAGCAAGCAACCAGGAATTTTGCGCCGCGCCGATTCATCATCCCTCCAGTCCCATCCGCAAAGATCTCGAAATCATCCCAACGCAATTTAAACTCGCGCGCCGATTGTACGGGCTATGGTCCCGGCGCGAGATAACCTTCGCGCGAAAATATTCGGTGCGTGGCTTTTTTCCCCTCGGTCGCAAACGGCTGGCCGCTCGCGTCCAGCACCTCTACCGTCAGCGGATGGAATAGCCCATCGTGCTGGGGCGCGGTCCCCAGCAGATATTGATGCCGCAGCGCCGCGGCGATCTGCTGATACATTGGCGCGAAGTCCTTCGCGGATTGCGGAAAAAACGCCCTGCCTCCCGTGATCGCTGCCAGCGAAAGCAGCGCCTGGTCCGCTGCGGCAAACACCTGAGAATCCTCTGGCGCCACGGCGGTTGCTTTCTTCTTTTTATCCGGCTTATCCGGAGCGCGCCGGAGCCACCCTCCCAGCGCCACCGGAAAAATCACCACATCGCGCGCCCGCAGTTTTTGCGCCAGCGCATCCCAGCGCGCCGGCGAAGACGAATCCAGCCCAGTCGTCAGCAGCACCAGCGCTTTTTTGCCGCTTACCGGAGCGATCCAGTCCAGCGCTGTGGATACCGAGTCGTAGAAATTCAACTGGCCCATGCCCACCGAAAATTGAATTTGCCCCAGCGCGTTCAGTAGGGAATTTTTGTCCGGAGTAAATGCCAGAACCGCGCGCGGCGCTTGATCGTAGGTCACCAGCGCTACCTGATCGTCCGGAGCCAGCCCATCCAACAGTGCGTAGGCCGCCGCAATATGTTGGCTCTGGATCAGGTACACCGCCGGACTCGTTTCCACCATCACCAGAATCTGCGCAGGCGCATCCGTGGGTGCAAAAAACTCCAGCGGCCTCTCGATCCCCGCATCGAGAACACGAAAATTCTTGCGTTGCAGCCCACTCACGAAATCGCCGCCGGCCGCGAGCACGCTCACGCCGATCTGCACCATTTCGGTGGTGACCTGCAACGGCTGTTGCTCGCCGCCCGCGGCCTGTTGCGCCGCAGCTCCGTCCGGAATCAGCAGCACCCAAAATAAAATGATGGAGAACGCAAATCGCAGATAGGACGGAAGCGGTAAACGTGCTGTTCCAAAGTTGAGATTCAAATTGAACGCCGTGGAATTCCGCTCCGGACCGTGACCAGGGCGCGCATAAACCCAGCACGCTCCCGGGTCTCGGCCGACAAACCGGTCGAATAATCGATTTAGTTGCCCGAAGGCGGTTTCGCTGCCGCAGGCGGAGCCGCACTGGCCGATTTCGGCGTGCTCAAATATCCCTTCGCGGTGTCCTTGCCCAGATCGAAAACAACGATCTCGTAAGGGGCTCGCGCTCCGCGCACGTAGAACTGAATCGGCTCGCCGACCGTCTTGTCCTTCTTTTCGATGCTCTTGTCGTCGGCCACCACGTTCAAAGTGTACTTATACTTTTTGGTGTCTACCTTGCGCAGCGCCACCTGAATCGGTCCCACATGCTCGGGCGCCTTGGACGATTTGTTCAGGGTGAACTCAAAAATGTCGCGCTCACCCAGCCGTTTCAATTCTTCTACTTCGTCGTGATTGCGCGCGATCAAGCCGCTCTGCACGCCCAAATCGCCGATGGTGCTCGACAGCTTGCCCTTGGTTGCATCCAAATCCGCTTTGGTCGCGTCCGCTTCGCTCTTCGTTCCGGAAAGGTCGGTCGTGACTTGTCCAAATTTCGTGGCGGTGTCCGCCTGCACCGCGCCAATCTGCTCGCGCAGTTGCTGATCGCTCTTCTGCTGATCTTTCTTGATGGATTGCGCCAGCCCGCGCGCGCGCGCCAGTTCATCCTGCGTCAACCCCAGCTTCTGCGAGGTCACGTCCAACTGGCCTTTCAAATCCGCGATGCGCGAATTCGTTTTGTCCAGAGCTGCGGCCAGCGCCTGCGTCTTCTTATCCGCATCATCCAGGCCCTTGCGCGCGGCCTCGCGTTGCTCATAGCCGGCGTACAGCAAGTAGGCCACGAGCGCGAACGCGATTGCAAAAAGCAACGTAACCCAGCGCGGCAAAGCGGACGATTCCACGATCGTAGTCTGTTCACCGGGCGTATTCGGGGTCGAACTCATTGAGCCTCCTTGGGCGCGGCGCGTGCCGCATGGTCTGGGCGAAATTATCGCCGAGTCGCCTCGGGTTGTCCATCCCCGATGGTTCGCGGCGCGCAACACCGCGCCGGCCCGGGGACGCAACTTCCGCACGAAATCCGCGAAATCGCGGCTTCCTACGCGCTCCGTATTTTCTCCGGCTTGCCCGCCAACCGGCTTTTCGGTATCCTGCGCTACGGATTCGGAGTCACGATGATTTGTCCTCAGTGTCGCAGTGACAACTGTTTTCGATCGCACCGCGACGGAATTTCCGACTTCGTGCTCACTGCAGCCGGCCTGCGTCCCTGGCGATGCCACAGCTGCGAGCGGCGATTTCACGCGTGGCGAGTCGCTGCCATCCTCGAACGTTTCGCCCATTGTCCGCGCTGCGGCAATTTCGATCTCGAGCATATCTCCCGCGAACGCGTCGAAGACGGCACCCTAATCTTTGTGAAGCGCTGGCTGCGTTTCCCCGCCTACCGCTGCGATCCCTGCCGCCACCGCTTCTTCAGCGTCTTGCAGTTTCGCCGCATTGTGCCCTCCTTCGCTGAAAATGAAACTCGTCGCGCAGCCAACTAACAGAAAACAGGATGGTTATAGGCGCCGACTCCGGCCCGATCCGGCTGTAACTTTCCCGTTTTGGTAGTAACGCACAATTAACATTCCCGTCACAGTAGGTTCAAGCGGGCCGCTTAACGTGCCTGCGTCGCTCTGCGTGTAGCGACTCTGAAGGTATCCGACTCCAAAGCTGCGGGTGTGAGAACGCGCCGGTTGAAAGCGAATCGCTTCCAGTGGCACGTAAATTTTCTTCTGACACGGAACAGCACGGTTATCTGGGCCGGTAACAGTGGGGGAAGTGACGGAGTTTTCCAAGCCGCGCTTTCAGTTCTCGATTTTCAGCGTTCGGAAAATGTGGCAGTCAAATTTCAAGGAGGAAGGAATGCGAGCATTGGTTGCATCTCTGTTAGCCCTCGGCCTCGTCGTGATGCCAGCAATGGCAGCGCCGGGATCGTCGGGTGATAAGGATAAGGACAGCACTGCTGCGAAATCCAGCAGCACAGCTGCCGCGGACAATTCTACGGCGACGGACAAAGACAAAGACGCTTCCGCGTCCAAGTCCGATCCCGCAACGCCCGGAAAGACGGCTGCTGCGTCCGGTCTGGAAAGCGAACTGCAACAGCTTCGCGAACTTCTCGAAGCGCAGTCCCGCCAAATCCAGATCCAAAACGAACAAATGCGAGAACAGCAGGAACGCATGGAAGCCATGGAAGCGGAGCTGAAAGTAGCCACCACTCCTCGCGATACTTCCTACGAACCCGCTCCCGATAGCCGCGTTCCCAAAACCGCCGATGGTTCCGCGCCGGCTACTGGTCCAAGGCTGAGCGATATCTACATCGGAACCGCTGACGGGCAAGCGGCGGACGCCGAAAATAATCCCATCGCCATTCACTACAAGGGGATCACGCTCACTCCCGGTGGATTCCTGGCGGCAGAAACAGTTTTCCGGAACAAAGCAGAGTCTGCCGACATCAATACGGGATTCAACCAGATTCCGCTTCCCGGGAATTCCGGAAGCCGGACCACCGAATTCAACGGCACCGCTCGCCAATCTCAACTGACCCTGAAAGCGGAGGGAAAGCTGGCCTCCGTTAAGCTCACCGGCTACGTCGAGACGGACTTCCTGGGCACCGGCATTAGCTCCAACAACAACGAGAGCAACAGCTATGTCCTCCGTTTGCGTCAGGGCTGGGGCCAAGCGAAGTTCGACAACGGCTTCACCGTCACCGGCGGCCAAATGTGGAGCTTGGCCACGGAAGATAGAAAGGGTGTGGATAACAACAGCGAAGTTCGTCCCCTGACCATTGACCCACAGTACAACGTGGGCTTCAGCTGGGCGCGGCAGTACGCCCTTCGCGTCTCCAAGAACATCGGTATGTTAACTTTGGCCGCTTCGGTAGAAGACGCAGCGACCACACTCACCGTTCACGGTAACCCAACCTCCGTGATCCCTGCGTCCACCACTGTAACCGTGAACGGCGTGGAGGTTCCGACCTTGGGCACCACTACCTTCAACAACTTCCTGGTCGGCGCCCCCGGTCTCACCCAGGGCCTGCTCAACCAAACCGGGACTTATGCATACAACAAGACCCCGGACTTTTTGGTCAAGGCGACTCTTGATCCGACGTGGGGGCACTTCGAAGCCTTCGGTATCATCAGCACGTTCCGCGATCGTGTATTCCCGTGCTTTGCAGCAAACGGAGCCATTACGATCACCCTGGCGGGCGATGGCACCACTCCATTCCCAACCGTAGCAATTCCTGCCAATCCTTGCGCGCTCACCGGATCCACCAACGCTGCTTCTGGTGCGTTCAATAGCTCCAGCACCGGTGGCGGCATTGGTGCAAACGGGCGCGTCTCTTTTGGCAAGCACCTGGACGTCGGCATCCACTTCCTCGGTGGCGACGGCATAGGACGCTATGGCACTGCTGGGCTTCCGGATTCCACTGCCCGCCCCGATGGCACCATGGCATTGCTTCGCGGCTATCAGGGGCTCGGCAGCTTGGTGTTCCACGCCACGCCGGCTCTTGATATTTACGCCTACATCGGCGGTGAATACGCGAGCCGTTGGATGGACGGTAAAGAGGGTTACGGGAGCAATCTTCGCCGCGATGACGGTTGCGCGGTTGAAACCTTGCCGCTCGCCGCGCCCGCAGCGGCCATCAATACGACTGCCGTTCTGGGCTCCAATGGTTTCATTCCTGGCGCGCTATCGAATTGCGATGGCGATACCCGGAACATCTTTGAAGGCACCCTCGGCTTCTGGTACCGCTTTTACAACGGACCGAAGGGTCGCTTCCAGTTCGGAGGTCAATACTCCTACGTCCAACGCAACACCTGGTCTGGTGTGAACGCGACGGGCGAGGGAGTCGGGCCGCACGGACTGGACAACATGGTGTTTACGTCGGTTCGCTACTACTTGCCGTAGAACACGCATGCCGGCGAGAGAGGCGGCCCATCAACCGCCTCTCTCACCGCGCATTTCTTACCACCGGGTCTAACGCATTGACATCCTTGCCTCGCCGAGACTAGCATCCTCACTCGCCCACTTTTTTTCGGCGAATCCAAATGCCTACTGCGAAACTCTTCACGCCACGCGACGCCGCGCAAGTCCTCGGAATCAGCTATCCCACGCTGAAACAGTGGATCTACAAAAAGCAAATTCGTACGGTGAAAACCGCGGGTGGCCACCATCGTATTCCCGAAAAAGAAGTAGACCGCTTCCTATATCGTGCCACCGAACATGGCGACGTCGCCGAACGACGCACAAACTTTCGCCGCATCAGCGGCCGCAACCAGCTCGTCGGCCGCATCACCGACATCAAAGTCGACGGCCTGATCGCGCAAGTGGCCCTCTCCATCGGCGGGCAGCGCATTACCTCCATCATCACCACCGACGCCGTTCGCGAGCTGCGCTTAAAAAAAGGCCAGACGGTCGCCGCGCTCGTGAAATCCACCGAAGTCATGATCGTCCGGCTGTAGCCCTTCCGCACTATTGCGTTTGCCCCTTCTGCCGCCATATTCGCCGCCGTACCGCGCCTCGGGCCTTATAATCGCATCGAATCGGTTTGACATCTTTATACTAATCGTATAGATTCGCTCGCCGTCGCCGTCTTTCGCGCGCGAATTAAATCTACGCATCCGCAAACGCAAGGAGAACCTGTGAGGCCCCTCTTAATCGCTTTTGTAGCCGTATCCCTGTTTCTCGTCGTGCCTCAAGCGGCGCGCGCCCAAGCAGGAGCGAGCCTTTCCGTGATTGCGACGAACCCAAGCGGCGCGAGCCTTTCCGGCGTGGTGACGAATCAGGCCGGCGCAGCTCTTCGCAACGTCACGGTGACCATCAAGAACCTGGACACGCGCGAAACGCGCACAATCCCTACCGATGCCGGGGGGCGCTATCAGACGTCCGGCCTGCCCGCGGGGCGCTTCGAGATTCGCGCGGCGAAATCAGGGTTCGGCGAAGAAACGCGTGCGGGAATCTACCTGACGGCTGACCAGGGCGCCACAGTTGACATTCAAATGCAGCGGAAGGGCCCCGACCCCTGCACGAACGGCCACGAATTCGCGACCACCGACTGCGCGCTGACCTGGCACGGCATCACGCTGTACGGCGCGTATGACGTTGGCGTCGGCTGGGTCAGCCACGGCTTACCGGTAAACGGCAATAACTATGAAGGCGAGGCTTTGGTCAACCGAAACGGCTCTTCATCTCGATTCCTGGTCGCGCCGAACAACCTGCAGCAGACCGGTTTCGGCGTCAGGGGCAAGGAAGAGTTCGCGCCCGGTTGGGCCGTCGTTTTCAACGCTTCCACCGGCATCAATCCGCAGTCCGGCCTGCTCGCCGATGCGCCCAAAACCAACACCGTCAACAATGGCCTTCCCAGGGCCAGCTATTCCGAAGCCATCGACGGAGCGCGCGCGGGTCAGCCCTTCAATGACGAATATTATGGCGGTATATCGTCCGAGAAATTCGGGACGCTGACCTTCGGTCGCCAACGCTCGCTCGGCACCGACGCGATGCTCCGGTACGATCCGGCCGGCGGCAGCTATGGCTTTTCGTACATCGGATACAACGGCACCATGGCCGGCGGCGGCGACACCGACGACAGCCGTTGGGACGACGCACTGAAGTATCGCCTCACCTATGGTCCGGTCCATTTCGGCGCGATGTATAAATTCGCAAATGGCTCCGGCGGCTGCTTCTCAGGCATGCAAGGCTGGACCGCCGCCGACTGTACGCCGGAAAGGGCGCACAACAACGCCTATGGATTCGACATTGGCGCAGAGCACGGCAAGTTCGCCTTCGACATCGTGGGCCAACATTACAACCAGGCGATCAGCGTGTTGAACCCGTTGCAGGGGCCTCAGAGTCAGGCCCCGGGTGCGCAGCTTCAGTCGACCACCGACAGCATCAATACAAATTACATCGACGGTGGGATCAATCCAGTCAATCTAATCGACCCGAACGGCACCTTATATGGCATCGTTACCGACAACGACGCCATTATGGGCGCCGCCAAGTACGCCTGGAACCCGTTCAAGTTTTTTGTCGGTTACGAGTTCATCTGGCAGAACAACCCGCACGAGCCGCTGGGCGTCGGCGCCTCCGACCAGGGCGAGTACATCCTGAGCGGCGTCGAAGACAATAATCTTGATTCCGAGAAGAAAGTGCAGATCTGGTGGACGGGCGCGAAATACACCTATCGCACCAACACCGACGTCACCGTGTCCTTCTATCAACAGCGGCAGAACACTTTCCGTGTTCCGGCCACATGCGGCGGCTCGGCGGGTTTCCGCAGTTCCTGCGCGGGCACGCTCGATGAACTGTCGCTCTATGCGGATCATCACTTCACCAAGCGTTTCGACGGTTACGTCGGAGCGGCTTATTCCGTCGTGACCGGTGGTCTGGCCATCGCCATTCCTCATGGCCCCGGCGTACCCTTTCTACACCCCACCAACGTTGCTCCAACAATTGGTGTTCGTTTCGCGTTCTGATCGTTTCCGCGGCGGGCTCAGTCGAGAGGCCGCACGGATGCTTGAGTGTGCGATCGGCGGTGTGCTGCGCTTCGCCGCAATGCGAACTTCCCGCCGCACGAGCCTATTGCAGCAAGCCAACCTGATAATTCAGCGTCGATAACTGCGCCCCGTAGTCGTACTTCGCGCTCGCTTGCGATATCTGCGCCTGCGTGGCGTTCAATTGCGCCTGGCTCAGCTCGATGATGGAGCTCAGTCCCAATTTGTAGCGCTGTTGGGCAAGATCGAGGGCTTGGTTCGCTTCGTCGAGCAATTGCTGCGTGAGCGCGAGGCGCTGGTAGCCGGAATTTGCGTTGAGCCACGCTTTGTGCACGTCGCGAACCACCGCGTCCTGCAGATCGCGCAGGAACTGCTGCCGCGCGTTAGACTCGGCTTTCGCTTCGGCGTGCAGCGCGTTGAATTGGCGGCCGTTGAAAATGGGAATATTCACGTTGAATCCGGCGGCCGCGTAGCGCGACCCGAGTTCCTCCGCGCGGTAGGGCGTGAGGCCCGCGGTGCCCACGGCGCTGATGGTGGGAAGCCACAAATCGCGCTCAGCGGTGGCGTAACTTTGCGCGGAACTTACGTCGAGCTGCTGGCTGATAATTTCAGGGCGGTTGTGCATGGCTTCGGCGATCAAGACAGAGAGATCGCCGGGCGGCGCCGGCGGCACAGCCTGGTCAGCAAGCTGAAATGTCTTCTGGTCCGCGAATCCCAGCGCGGCGGAAAGTTCGGCGTAGGATGCCTGCAAATCATTTTGCGCCTGCACCAGCAGCAACTGCGCTTGCGCCAGATCCACGTTCGCGAAGCTCACGTCCAGTCCGGACTTGAGTTTGTTTCTCTCCAGCTCCGTCACCTGATCGGAAACGAGGCGACGGTCTTTGACTGTCTCCTCGGCCACTTGCAGCACGGCTTGCGCTTTCAAGCAGTTGTAGAAGGCGGCGTCCGCTTGCAGCAGCACATCCGCACGCGAGGTGGTGACGTTTTCTTCCTGGGCCTTTGCGTGTAAATTCGAGCTTTTCACCAGTTCGTGCGTATGCCCGAAATCGGTGACCAACTGCTGCACTGTGACGCCATCCGCAAAGCGACTGAATATGATCGAATTGCTCAGCGCGCCGGCAGCGACGCGGCTGTTAGTTTCCGCTATTACTCCTGTGACGCTGCCGTAGGCGTGCGGGTAGTACGCGGAGCGAGCTTCGGTGACTTGCGCCTTCGCGGCCGCCGCCAGATAAGTGGCCGCTTGCACTTGCGGATGATTTTGGAGCGCAATTTTTTCGGCCTCTTGCAAGGTGAGGCTCTGCGATGCGGCGCTGGAGGTGGCCGGCGCTTGCGCAGAAGCCTGCGTGCCCACGGACGCGTGCATTTGCGCCGACGCGGGAGTGGCAACGAAGGCTGCTGCGGGAAACAGAATCAAAGATAACGAAAAATTTCGACAACGCATTAGTGAGCCTCCTCGGCGATGAGCGAAGCGGAAGCTTCGGCGCGGCGGCGGTACATCAGCAAATAAGCCGCAGGTACGACGAAAATCGTGAGAACGATGGAAGTGAGCAGGCCGCCGATGATCACGCGCGCGAGCGGCGCGTAGGCTTCGCTCCCCGTTTCCAGCTTGAATGCCATGGGCAGCAAGCCGACGACGGTGGCGAGCGACGTCATTAAAATTGGCCGCAGCCGGATGCGACAGGCGTCCACCACCGCTTCGCGCAGGCCGTGGCCTTGGCCGCGCAGCACGTTGGCGAAATCCACGATCAAAATGCTGTTGGAGACGACCATGCCCTGGAGCATCACCACGCCCATGAGCGACTGGATGTTCAGCGTGGTTCCGGTGAGCGCGAGCGTGAGCACGACGCCGATCAGTCCAGTAGGCACGGCCAGAACGATGAGAAACGGGTCCACGAAGGAGGAAAACTGCGCGACCAGAATGAGATAAACCAGCAACACCGCGAGAAAAAGTCCGAGGCCGAAGCTTTTGAATGAGGATTGCATCGTCAGGACGAGGCCGCGCACATCGACGCGCGTGTTGGGAGGAAGTTGTGTGCGGTTGATGATGCGCGAAATTTCTTTTTGCGGCCCTCCAAGATCTTCGCCTGTGGGCGCGACATAGACGTCAATGCTGCGCTGCAGCTGGTAGTGATCCACTTCGGTGGGAGTTTGTATCGGCACGACGTCCGCGACTTGATTGAGATACGTGGGCATTTTCAATTTGGGCGAGTGCAGCGGCATCGCTTTCAGATCTTCGATGGATTTGACCTGATTTTCCGGATACTGCACGGTGACGAAGTAATTGTTGCCGTTTTTTGGATCAACCCAGTAACTGGGGGCGATCATCACGTCCGAAGTGAGCGCGGTGATGAGGTTATCAATCACTTCTTTGGGGCTGAGGCCGAGTTCGGCGGCGCGATCGCGATTCACATTCACTTCGAGCGCGGGGTAATCCATGTCTTGCGGGATGTACACATCGGAAACGCCGCGCGCGCCCCTGATCTGACGCGCCAGATCCTGCGCGATGCGGTCATCAGCCTTCAGATCCATGCCGCTCACCTGCACGTCAATCGGCGCGGGCTTACCTTGATTCAGAACCGCATCCACCAGCCCACCTGACTGAAAATACGTCCGCAATTGCGGCAGCTGCACCGCGATCCGCCGCCGCACTTCGTTCATATAAACGAAACTGCTCACATGATGATCTTCCTTCAAACCCACCTGCACGAACGCGGTGTGCATGCCGGAGTTCGGCGTAAACAGCGCCGACAAATCCGCCATCACGCCAATATTCGATACCACCGTGTTCAAATCGTCCGGCTTCACCACTTGGCGCACGATCTCTTCGACCTGCTTCACATACTCATTGGTCACTTCAATGCGCGTACCGGTCGGCGCTTTTACGTTGATCACAAATTGGCCGGCGTCCGAGCGTGGGAAAAACGAAACGCCGATGAAGGGTATCAGCGCAAAGCTCAGCAGGAATACGCCTGCGAAAATGAAAAGAGCTTCGCGCGGCCGTTCCAGAGTTTTCCGAACGTACTTTTCATAGACGCTCAGCATCTTTTCGAATTTGGCATTGAAGCCGGCATGAAACCGGGCACCCCAGGATTTTTTCACGTCCGCACCTTCGACGCCGTGTTCATGGGCGGGTTTGAGGAAATACGCGCAGAAGAGCGGAACCACCGTGACCGCGTCGAAGTACGAGGCGCAGAGCGCGAGAACAACCGCGAGCGCTAGCGCGGAAAATAAATACTTGCTGACACCGAAGAGTAGTGTCACCGGGAAGAAAACGACGACTGCGACCAGCATGATTGCCAGCACCGCCAGCGCCACCTCGTTTGCGCCTTTCACCGCTGCCACTTTGGGATCCTCGCCCAGCTCAATGTGCCGGTAAATGTTTTCGATCACCACAACCGAGTCATCAATCAAGCGTGAAAATGCCAGCGCGAGACCGCTGAGCACCATGCTGTTGATGGTCTTGTCGAGGGAATGCAGAATGAAAAACGTGATCATCACCGAAAGTGGAATGGAAAGGAAAACCGCAGCCGTCGCGCGTGTGCTACCCAGGAACAGCAGGATCATCACGGCGGTGAGGAACAGCCCGATGCCGCCTTCGCGCAAAACGGTGGAAATGGCTTGCTTCACGAAGAGCGACTGGTCGAAAACGACGTGGGCATGCAGTTGCGCTGGGATATCGCGCAGCGTGGTAATGGCCTTCTTGATGCCGTTGACGACCAGTATCGTGTTGGTGTCGCCACCCTGTTTGAGAATTGGCGCGTAAACCGACTTTTGACCGTTGACGCGCACGATGTTGTACTGCATATAGGAACCGTCAACCGCGTTGCCCACGTCAGAAAGGAAGACGGACTTCTCGCCTTCCGTCTTCAGTGGAATCTGGTTCAGAGCTGCGGCGTTGGGCACCTGCGCATTGGTATAGATGTTGTAATCCAAGGAGCCCAAGCGCACATCGCCCGCCGGAAGAATTAGGTTGGACTCGTTCATGGCGCGCACCACGTCCATGGGGCTCAGGTCGTGCGCCTGCAATTTCAGCGGGTCCACATACACCATCAGCTGGCGATACTTCCCGCCGTAGGGAGGTGGCACGGTGGCGCCGGGAACTCCGGCGATCTGATTGCGGATCTGATACTGCAGATAATCGTGCAACTGTGTTTCGTTGAGCCCCTGACCTTCGACCGTGAGCAAGCAAACAGGAAGACTGGAAGCGTCGACTTTCAAGACCACGGGTGGCAGAGTGCCTTCGGGCAAGCGCCGCAGATCGGCCATGGCGAGATTGGAAATGTTAGTCACGTCGGCGTTGGCGTCGGTACCCGGCTGGAAAAAAATTTTGATCAGGCTCACACCAGCCAGGGAGCGAGATTCCATGTGGTCAATGCCGCTGCCAAGCGTGAAAAACCGTTCGAACGTGTCGGTAATGTCTGCTTCGATCTGTTCGGGCGGCATGCCGTTGTAAAAAGTAGCCACAAGCACAACGGGAATATTGATCGGCGGAAACATGTCCACGGGCATTTGCGCCAGGCTGGTGATACCCAACACGCAAATAAAAAGACAAACCACGATGATGAAATACGGGTGGCGGATGGCAAATGTCGGCATGGTCGGATTACTCCATTCCTGGGGCGGTGACGAGTTGCGGCAAGACTTGCTGGCCTTCCTTGAACTGATTCTGCTCGCCGAAAATGACGGTGTCGTTTTCGTTGACGCCGGAGAGCACTTCGGTGTCTGAGGCGGACTGCAGTCCGAGCTTCACTTCGCGCCTTTCGAGATGGTTCGAGGAGTTCACCACCAGCACGATGCCCTCGCCGGTCCCGATGGATTGCACGGCTTGCATCGGAATGGTGAGCACGTTAGTAACTGTGTGCAGCGGGATTTTCACCGACGCGTACATTCCGGGCACCAGCTCGTAATTCACGTTGGGCACGGTGACTTCGGTGTGCATGGTGCGCGTGGCGGGATCGATCTGATCGGAAAAGCGTATGATTTTTCCGGCGAAGGTTTTGTGCAACGCCGAGACATTTATTTCCAGCGTCTCGCCGTCGCTGATATCTGGTACGGCCCGTTCCGGCACGGGGATCACCAGGCGCAGCAAATTATTTTGTGAAAGATGGCAGAGCGCGGAATCGCCCTTGGTGGCGGAAGTTCCCGCGGGAAGCAGCGCGCCGGTGTAGGCGTAAATTTGTGTCACCACTCCGTCAAAGGGCGCAGTCATGCGCGCGTAGGCGAACAGAGCTTTGTCCTTGTCCAGCGCAGCTTTCGCGGCGAGCAGGGCTTGTTCGGCGGCGGCCAAGGCATCCTTCGACGATGAGACGCCCGCGCTGGCTTCCAGGTCCTTCCCCTGCGCGACGTCAATCTCCTGCTGGGCAACAAGCTCGGGGCGCGATTTCTGTACGTCGGCGAGGCGCTGGTAGGTGACGTGTGCGACGGAGTAGGCCGATTCCGCGCGGGATTGCTCTTCGCGGGCGCGTGATACTTCTTGATCGGCGCGGCGCACGGAGGCTTCGTCCTGCAACAGTTGCTGTTGCAGTTCGGGAATTTCCAGCACGGCCAGGAGCTGTCCTTGTTTTACGTGCGTGCCCCAATCCACATAGAGTTTCTGGATGTAACCGGAGACTTTCGCGTACACGTCAATTTCCTGGTAGGGCAGAAACTCGGACGCGATCTCCAGGGTGCTAGAAATATTTTTGCGCTGCACTTTCACCACGGCGGCGCGCGGCACGTCACTCGCGTCGGCCTTGCGCGCGTCGCCGCAGCCTCCGGTGAACGCGGAGAGAATGATCATCGTGAATATCCAGCGATGGATGGGGGGTTTTGGCATCACGAGTCCAGCTCCTTAGCTTTCTGTATGAACTCTGCGATCGAAAAATTTCTGGAATGGCACAGGCTGGTCAGTTCTTTTCTGGACTTTATAATCTCGCGGGCTTTCTCGGGAACGCGCGCGGCGATCTCGCGTGGAATAGTTTGCACGCCGTGCAGGTCTCCCTGGATCAAATCGCTGGGATGCACGGTGAGGCCGGCAATCTCGACGGTGCCGCCGAAATCGAAGACGTGCGCGTAGGCGTGCGACACCGAAACGTTCCCGGCAAACAGCTGCAGGCCGCTCTTGCGCACATCGGGAAGATCGCGGACGCCGCCGTTCGTCACCACGGCGACGCAACCCAGGGCCAGCAGAATATTTGCGTGCACCTCTCCGATGAAGGCGCCCAGGCCCGGTGGGGAATCCACGTCCTCGATCACCACGATTCGAGGCGCCGGGATTTTGAGCAACGAATTCCACCAATCCCCGTGATCGTAATAGCCACGCCCTTCCATGGGAGGATCGGAAGCGCGTATACGAGCCGTCGCGGCGTAGCCCACCGCGGCCGGCAACTCTGGAAACATGCAGCGCAGCCGCGAATCGGAAAAGCCCTTGTTGCGCAGGCGCACGCCGAATCCTTCGATAGCGCTGGCGACCACGCAAGTGCTCAGCGCTCGCAAGTCCTCCAGATATGGAGGCATTAGTGGTTCTGCGTTCATGAGTACTCCTCTCCCGGAGCGTGTCCGTGGACCAATCGAAAAAGAGCCGGAGCGTAAAAAATGCTTGAAAATTTTAATTTTTAGCTGCGAGCGATCAAACTAGGAAAGGGAAAGCGGAGGAGAGCGATGCTGTAGAGAAACCGTGACGCCGATGGACGGCTGCGCCGGAATCTCTTCCTCGACCATCCTGGCGATCCGCATTTCAGGTTGTGGTGGTATGAATCGGGCGACGGGGCGCAGAGGAGTTCGGTCGATTACCACCGGCAGATGGCTCACCTTCATCTTGCTGGAAATGTTGATGTAGTGAGCCGGATTAGACCTGGATAAGTACTGGCTATTCTTCGCGAGAGTGGAAAAGCTGGCAATAGCCAGCAGCAACATCACCACGCCGATCTTCACATAGACGCGTCGCGCCTGCGCCCCTTGGCCGATCTGGTTCGCGGATTGTCGCGGCGTAGTCACGATGACTGTCCAGCGTCTGCAGTTCTATTGTCGGTAACTGCGGGCCAGAAAGCAAGAACGCACGCAATTGGATAGCGTAAGGATACCTCGCGCTTCCTTATACGACGAGCGCTCGCGGCATTAACGCGTGTGCCGCTTTCGGGATGCGATGATGCAAACGATTAATTGCTGTTACAGAGCGTGCGCCATTGCCGCGAAACGTCAATGGAGAACTAGCACCCCAATCGTTGGCGGAAACGCGGCTTGTGCAGAATGCTCGCCGGACTATCCTTCAGGACTCGCAGGTCGTTAGAAATGCGGCTCTTTCCCAATTCTACTTCGCGCATTAGCGCCACATAGGTCACCGGCGTCGTCAGCCAACCCCAGCCATCTGCCTGAAACACGCCGCGCGTCGGTACCGCGCTCACCGCCGTCAAATTCCACGGTCCGTTGGAATAACCAAACTGGACTCCGTCAAAACTTCTCATGACGTCCGAATACCCGAAGTTTCCCAGCAACCTCTGATTGATTCGGTTAGTTTTCAGCCACGCCAGTGTGGGGTCGTTCGCTTTCACCTCGTCGCCATCCATGAATTCGAAGCGCCCCACTCGCAGGCTTTCATGTTCTGCTTTGAAGCGGACACGAAGCGGGTATATTCGCGCTTCTACGGAATAAAGTAGCGCAGCCCGACATAGACTAGCACTACATGAGCGTTTTTCGGAGCTCCACTCGGCACGGACCATGGACTGCGTTCCACATACGAATACTGATTGATGAGCTGCAGCTTCCCGTAGTTCGGGTTGGACCACAGCGTCGGGATGAACCCAATCGTACCCTCCTGATACGCGCGATTGTTCGTGTTCGCCGATCCCGGAAATCCGAATCCCACGCAGGTGAATCCGGAAACGCCATCGCACGTTGGCGCCGGCGTTGCCGTGGACGCCAGCAACCGATAATTCCGCTGGAAGTACGCGCCGCTGTAATAACCGTCTACCATGAAGTTGGGCTTCATCTGCCATTCAACTCCGGCCACCCCGGATCCGGCATGCACCCCCGAAAGCGTCCCATCCGGCTTGACGATCACATCCGGTCCCAAGCCGCCGATGTAGCGCCCCACTCCGTCGCCGTAAAACGAATCGGCGATCAAATGGAATCCGTTGAATAGCTCCAGATTCGCATTCAGCGAAGCGCCGCCGGTAATCGTATTGGTGTCAGCCGGCGTGCTCAAGTTCTCGTAAACCTTGAAACTCCGCACCAGCCCCGCGGCCTCCACGTGAAAGGCTCGTTCGCGGATTTTCCAGTCGAACGCTGTCTTCACCACAAAATCCGGATGCAAGTTCGGCGTCAGCGCATTCGAGGTGGCGCTGGTAGCGCTGGTGCTTCCGCTGCCATTGTCGAACTGTCCCGGGAAAATGCCGGCCGTGCCACCCGGAAAAACCACCGAGTTGGGAACGAATTGCTGCGGATTTTCCAGCGAAGCGCCGACCGTCCACCAGTCGGTTGCGTGATATATCACGCGAAACCCAGCCTGCCGCGCGAACACCAATCCCGCAACGTAATTCGTATCCAGACGCAGCGTGCTGAAGACGTCAATCGGCGCCGCCGAGAGACCGTAGCGGTTGGGAGTCAGCAGCGACCACGTCTGGCCGCCCACGAATTCCCATTTGTTGTGCCTGACGTCCGCATAAAACAATCGCAGCCGGAATGTGTCGCTGTTGGTGCTCTCTTGCGCGTTCGGCGGTTGATAGCCGTTGAAATCCGATTCGATATAGCCGGTGACCGACGTCGAATTCCCAATATTCGCATCCACTTTCAACGAAAGCCGTGATGCCTGCGATGTGACGCGAAATTCCGTCAATTGCGATTGCGGCACCGTGTTGTTGAACGGAATGCTGCTAAAGTTTGTGCCCAGCCCCGTTCCAGTATTGGTGCTGCGGAAAACTCCGGTAACGTCCGCGAATCCGCCGGGCGTGAAGTCTGCCGCTCCGATCTTGAACGAAAGCGGATGCTCCACTTGAGTTATGCTCACCTGCTGTTTATCGGGCGCCTGCGCGTCTGGCGGGCGAATCACATGCGCATCCGGCGGCGCAGTAGCGGAGCTCGCCGCGGGATTCTCCTTCGCACTGTCGGGTGTCACGTTCAGTGCAGATTCGAGTTTCGCAATGCGGTCCAGCTCTTCGTGAAGCGCTGTTCGTTCTGACTCCAACTCCTGCGTGTGCTCAATCAACCTTTGCGCCTGCGCCTGGACCGCGTCTTTCAGTTGTTGAAGTTCATTCGCCAACGCCGCATTGCCACCTGACGCGCCGGACGTTCCGCTCGCACCAGCCGCAGCTATGTTCGATCCATCCTTCGTGGAATCCGCCGTCTGGGTGGGCGCTGCCGCGGTGGTCTTGTCGTCGCCATCTCCGGAAGCTGTGCGGGCCAAGGCTGGTCTTGTAAGCGTTTGAGAGTTCACGAATGCGAAGAACGCAATGGCAATGATTTTCGTTTTCGGTCCTCTGGGTTTCGGCATGGAAGCCTCCTGAGATTTTGGCTTCGCGCCTCCAGTGGACTGGTCGGGCGATCGTGATTCGATTTCCTCCGCCCCGCGTCGGGGTAGGGCCCTGCAGTTCTTTTCCTGCTACGTTCCGTTCTTGCGGATTCGCTCCGTCTTGTTCAACTCCACGATCCGCCCATCATGCACGGTCAGAACTACCGATCCGTAGCGAATCGTCCGCAGCGCCAGCGCGACTTCGTGCAACAGCTCCGCCTCGCCCGCAGTTAAGTCCTTCTGCCAGTCCGTAATGCTTGTCACGCTCATCCCCTTACCTCCCGGCGTCCCCAGGCTCTCGCCTGGCACGCAAGCAACGAAACCGATTTCAGAGCGTCGAAGCAAAAAAAAACCCACCTGCCAGTACAACCCTGGCGGTGGGATTCAGCTCTGCTGAATTAAGGCCGGATACCTAGCTCGTCGGCCTCCCTGCGCCAGAAAACACACGTCCCCGTGCCATACAACAGTGGGAACAACACGTGTTTTCTGGAAATGCCCGATTCACGCAAAAAACATACCGGAAATCCAATTCGATTGCAACACGCTAAAATCACTTCTGCCACGTGTTTCCAACCGCGATTCAGACGACAAAGCCGTCAAAATGGAGAGATTTTTTGCAGTTCCTCCAAAGAATGAGGAGGTATGGCCGCCACATCAAACGCAAAATTATCTCCGTCTAACGAAGCCAACTCTTCCTCCCTGTTAATTTTACCAATAGCCGCGTGCTCGAATCGCGTCCAGGATGGCTGGGGATTCTAACTCCACGGCGAGGGAGATGAAATCCAGGGCCGAGATTGATGAGCCTTTCACGCTGCACTGCATTCCAAATTCTTTGTGTAGGACTAGCGAACAGCTCAGGGATGAGCGCTCATGACTCGAAAACGGGAGTTACTCGTGGATGATCTCACTCCCGCGTTGAGCACCGTTGCAGCATTGTTACACGATTCATTCGATGTTGTTGACACGGTTTCCGGTGGCGAGCGGCTCTCGAAGAAACGTTGAAGCTCAAACTCCATACGGTGCTTTAGACGTCTCGATGCCAGTAATGAGTGGAATCGAAGTCGCAGTAGAACTTACGGGACAAGGTAACAAGGCTCAGGTCGTACTTCTTATGGTTCAGGCAGCGGTCGTCCGAATACTCACGTCGGCGCTTTTTCGGACGCTTTGATGGCCGAAGCTAGCAAGAACGGTTGGTTCGTGATCATCATTGAGAACGACTGGGAGCACATTCTTTCGTTCGAGCTGTGCCAAGCGCGCGGATAACGCTAAGCGACAATGCGGCACCTGACGGCTCGCTGCGCACTATGCGATTCGGGCCTACCTTCCCGTTCCTGAAAAGGCCGAGACATGCCTTCCGTTGGTGGACGATGGCTGATGGTAGCTTTCCTTGTGCTGCTCCCGTGCTCGTTTGCGTTCGCACAAACATCAACAACGGAATTTCTGCCCGAGATTGATGCGAATTTCAAACTGAATTCCTATGTCCGTTTTGTTTTTCAAGCGAAGGACACCAGAGAAGGGGGAGATCCTACCCAAGCCGAAATAGGGCCCAGCATTGAATTTTATTTGAAGCCCTTGCTCAAACTGAAAAACGTCACTGTTTTCGATTTGGACGATGCCAAATCCAGGCCGTTGGTGCTGGCCGTCGGATACCGCGTTGTGCCTTCACCGGGCAAGCCCACAATAAATCGGATGGAACCGGTCCTGACGTTTCACGTTCCCATTACGGCTCGGATTCTGATTACCGATAGAAACCGCGCCGATCTTGATTGGTCCCCCGGCAAGTTCGTGTGGCGCTATCGCAACCGGCTAACGGCCGAACGGCGCTTCACGATCCGCAACTACCACCCCGCACCGTACATCAGCGCCGAGCTCTTCTACGAGAGCCAGTACGCAAAAATCAGCTCGACTAATCTCTACGCGGGTTGCTTGCTGCCAGTGAGCAAACACATCGAGTTCGATCCATACTATGAGCACGAGAACAACACAGGCAAGCGGCCGAATGAGCAAGTGAACGCTGTGGGTCTGATCCTGGACGTTTTCTTCTAGGTCTCGCAAGCGAGCGCCAGTGTTCGGGCTGCTGCCGCCGAAGCGGTACGGGCTCATGAAGCCCGGAGCGGAAGCGGGTGAAGCCGGAGGAAGATAAGGCCATCTTGGGAGCGGCAATCGACGTCGTGGAAACTACTCGAGTCGTTCCGGCGGGAGGGCCAGGCGGCCATCGTCGTCTGGCCCTCTGCCGAAGAGCGTAGAATAAAATTACGAGATTTGGTGCGCGTCAGTCGGTGAACTCTTGTTCACGCGCAGCAGAATGCCGCTTCCCGCACGAATCTTCAGGTTTGGGTTTGTTGATGTCAGAGTGATTTCGCCGTCAGGTGATGTGCGACCAGCATGTTCGACGGCAACATCGGAATAGCCGTAAACGCCGCAAGCATCAGTGGAGAATAGCCACAGCGATTGCTCGCGCCCGTTGCCGGCGACTTCGCTGCGGCACTTTCCGTTCTCTTCAACTTGACCGACCGCGCCGCCGCCCCAAACCCAGTGACCCACAACTTGCTCGCCGCGCGTCAATGGCCCGCTTCCATAGAGGGCCTCGCCACCCACTTGCGTGGTGTTCCACCAGACGGATGGCGTTCCGCGGTCAGGTCCCGTGTTCGGCAACGAAGCGCTATCTATTTCCAAAGTTGAAGCGAGAGCACGAAGATTAGTGGCGACGGAAACAGAGTTGGATTTGGAATATTCGACTTTGTCAAAAGTGAATACGATCCTAGACGGGTTGCCCGGCGTCACGCTGACGATGTGGCCCAAGACTTTCGTGCCTCGTCGCAGCACGACGCCGTTCTCGAGCGGAACATCTTGTGCGATTCGTGCGGAAATTGGTTGGCCCGGTACGGCCTTGTCTAGTGAAATGGTTGAACTCAGTTGAACGGGCAAAATTGTTCCGTCCAGCATGTTGGTTGCGTATGACTTTTCTTGGTTTTGTGCTTGAAGTACGGTGACAGCTACGAGGAAAACAGCTAGAAGTAATACGATTCTCTTCATATATTCCCCCTCTAAGCGTTTCTCAGGAACGTAAGTGACGTGACCGGGGTTTTTTGTACCAGCGGGAGTGAGAGAGAATTCACTCTGGAGGGAAGCTGGTATGCCGATTAGAAAATACAAGCCGGAGCAGATCGTGACACTGCTACGGCAGGTTGAAGTGGAACTGGCCAACGGGAAAACCACACCGCAAGCCTGCAAAGAAGCCGAGATCACCGCACAGACCTACTACCGCTGGCGAAAAGAATTCGGCGGATTAAAACTCGATCAAGCCAAGCGTCTCAAGGAGCTGGAGCGGGAGAATGCCAAGCTGAAGCGGCTGGTGGCGGAGCTGTCTTTGGAGAAGCAAATTCTGAAGGATGTGGCAGAGGGAAACTTCTAAGCCCTGAGCGGCGGCGTGGCGCGGTCAGGCATGCACGCGAGAGCTATCAAGTATCGGAGCGGCATGCCTGCCGGCTGCTGGGGCAGTGGAGAGGGACACAACGCTACGAAGTGTTCTACCGAACGGACGAAGATGCGTTGACACGAGAGATCGTGGCGCTGGCCAGCGAATACGGGCGCTACGGCTATCGGCGGATCACCGCTCTGCTGCGGGATCGCGGTTGGCATGTAGGCAAGGATCGAGTGCAACGGATCTGGCGACGCGAAGGGTTGAAAGTGCCGCAGAAACAAAGGCCGCGAGGCAGGTTGTGGTTGAACGATGGATCGTGCCTTCGGCTGCGACCGGAACGAGCGAACCATGTGTGGAGTTATGATTTCGTGAGCGCGATGACGCACGACGGCAGGACGCTGCGCATGCTGACGCTGATCGACGAGTACACGCGGGAGTGTTTAGCGATTCGGGTAGCAAGAAGACTGGGAAGGTACGAAGTGATCGAAGCGCTGGCGGATGTGATGCTGTACCGAGGGATCCCGGAAAACATTCGTTCGGACAATGGTCCAGAGTTCGTGGCCGAGGAACTGCGGAAGTGGCTGGCAAAGGTCGGCACGGGGACGCTGTACATCGAACCGGGGAGTCCCTGGGAGAACGGCTACTGTGAAAGCTTCAACGGGAAGCTACGAGACGAATGCCTGAACGGAGAGATTTTCTATTCGCTGAGGGAGGCCCAGGTGGTGATCGAGAAATGGCGGGTGGTCTATAACACGCTGCGTCCGCACTCGGCGCTGGGCTACAGGGCGCCGGCACCGGCGACGTTCGCGCCGCAAATGGCGGCTCTCCGGTCGCCTACGGCTCCCTGCGAGCCACCATTTGCATTATCCGATGAGGTTGTGATGTAAACTCGCTCACTCGCCGTGGTACAAAAACTCGGGCTGGTCAGTTACCGTCATCACCAGCAGAAAAGTACATCGACGAGATCAAGAATCCTTCCACACGTGAGGTGGAGAAAATGTTCGATGGCGGTGCCGGCTGTTCAGGCGGGCGTCGCTAACTTTGCAGTTGTGTTTGACTCAGCCCGCTCGCCGTGCGTTCACCTACTTCCCCGCGCGCGGATGCCGATGCTACAATCTGAGAGTTGCAACAAGGCGAGGCGCTGCGTCGTTAGCATGCGCCCATGACGCAGTCTTCACTGATAAACGGCGGTATGGTGCAGGGGTCAGCACGTCAGGTTCTCAACCTGAAAACCCGGGTTCGATTCCCGGTACCGCTACCAAACTCTCTCGCTTGATTTTCTCCGCATCGCACGCCACAAAAAAACGACGCGCGTCTCACTAAATCGCCAAGCGCCAACTTCTACTCGATAATCCCGCATCCTGTTTCACTCTCGCGCCATCTGTTATCGTTACCTCATGCCACCAATCAAAAATCTGGAATGTTCCCGGTGCCAGGCGGCGCTTTCTGCCGCGGCGGCGCAGACTCTCTGCCCAAAATGCAAAGGTTCTCTCTATGTCCGCTACGATCTGCAACCGCTGCGCGGGATCGCCGCACGCGACGCTATCGCTAGCGAAGCCGCCAAGTCCCCGTGGCCGGGCATGTGGCGTTATCGTTCGGTGCTTCCCGACGCCCGCCCCGTCACACTCGGCGAGGGTTGGACTCCCATGCTCCCCAGCCGCCGCCACCCCAACGCATTCTTGAAAGAAGAAGGCGCGAATCCCACTGGCTCATTCAAAGCCCGCGGCCTCGCGCTCGCCGTCACGATGGCGCGTCATTACGGCCTGCGCGCGCTCGCCGTTCCTTCAGCGGGCAACGCCGCCGGCGCGCTCGCCGCCTATGCCGCAGCCGCCGGCATCTCCGCCTACATATTCATGCCGCGCGATGTTCCCTTCGCGAATTACGTCGAAGCCATCACCTATGGCGCCAACGTCACACTGGTTGACGGCCTCATCTCCGACTGCGGCCGCATCGTCGCCGAACGCAGCAAATCCGAAGGCTGGTTCGACATTTCCACGTTGAAGGAGCCGTTCCGCGTCGAAGGAAAAAAGACCATGGGGTACGAACTGGTCGAGCAGCTCGGCTGGGAGTATCCCGACGCGGTTTTTTATCCCACCGGTGGCGGAGTGGGCTTGATCGGCATGTGGAAAGCATTCGCCGAACTCGAAGAACTCGGTTGGGTGAAACCAGGGAAGCGTCCGCGCATGATCGCCGTGCAATCCTCCGGCTGCGCGCCTGTCGTCAAAGCATTCGATCAGGGCGTGACCGCGAGCGAAATGTGGCCCAACGCCGCAACCTTTGCTTCCGGGCTGCGAGTGCCTAAACCGTACGGCGATTCCATCATGCTGGAAATTTTGAGCGCGTCCGACGGTGTCGCCCTGGCAATTCCAGACGCGGAGATTCTCGCGTCGCTGCAAGACTGGGCGAAAAACGAAGGCCTCTTCCTTTCCCCCGAAGGCGCCGCAGCTACAGCTGCCTACGATCGGCTGCTCGCCTCCGGTTACCTCAAGCGGAGCGATCGCGTAGTTCTCTTCAACACCGGCGCCGGGCTGAAATATACCGACGTCACAGCGGAAGCCATGCATCTGCAACGTCCTACGACTGGTGCATAAGCAGACATCGTCCCGCGCCGCGCCAGTTGCGCCACCCATCGCCCGCGAGTATGCTGGATTCGTCCATTGAAGAAAGAGCCCACCAGCCCAATGCAAAAATCCGGTCCCTGGTTTCCTTTTCTATTCGTTCTCACGCTCTGCGCCTTCCCGCTAGGTGCGTTTACATCCAGCCCAACCGCGAACGTAGTCCTCACCACTATGCAACAGGAATTGCAACGCGCCACAAAATCCCTGGCCAAAACCGATCCTGCACCTTATTACCTGAGTTACGCAGTCACTGATACCGACGAGACAGATGTAGCAGCCTCCAACGGAAGCGTCATCTTTTCCGCGAGCATAGATCGCCGCCAGGCAGACGTCATGATGCGCGTCGGCTCCGTCGCGCTCGACAACACCCATAGCCAGAGCCGCGGCTCCGGCATTACTTCCGGCCTGCTTCCGCTGAACGACGATTCCAGCGCCATCGCCCGCGTCCTGTGGCAACTTACCGACCGCGAATACGAGCAGGCCTCCGCCGCATTTCTGAAGGTCAAAACCAGCAACGCGGTTCGCTCCGAAGAAGAAGACAAATCGCCCGATTTCTCCAGCGAAGCTCCGCAGGATCATCTGAATCTTTCTCCGTTGCGAGCTCCGTCTGATCAGAAAGAATGGGAAGCGCGCACGCGGACAATTTCGGCCGGCTTCCTGAAATATCCCGAGGTTTATTCCTCCTACGTTTCCTTCACTGTTTCCGCTGATCGCTCTTATCTAGCCACCAGTGAAGGCACCGCGCTTATTCGTCCCGGCGCCATCGCGCGCCTGGTGATTCAAGCCGAAACTCGCGCCGATGACGGAATGGAACTGATGCGCGTGGAATCGTTTCAAGCAGCGTCGCCCAGCCAGCTTCCTTCCGATGCCGAACTCGCCGCAAAAGTGGTCAAGATTGCCACGGACCTGAAAGCCCTGCGCGCTGCACCTGCCGCGGATCCTTATGCCGGTCCTGCGATGCTTTCCGGCCGCGCCGCCGCAGTCTTCTTCCATGAAGTTCTCGGCCACCGTCTAGAGGGCCATCGCCAGCGCGATGAGAACGAAGGCCAGACCTTCACCAAAAAAGTGAATCAGCTCGTCCTGCCTGCGTTCCTGAGCGTCGCCGACGATCCCACCCTGAAAGAACTCAACGGCGTGCAACTTGCCGGACATTATGACTACGACGACGAAGGTGTTCCCGCAGCGCGCGTGGTCGCCGTGGAAGATGGCGTGCTGAAAAATTTTCTGATGTCCCGTATGCCCATCAAAAATTTCAGCCAGTCCAACGGTCACGGACGCCGCCAGCCCGGCCTGATGCCGACCGGACGGCAGGGAAATCTGATCGTCACTTCCACCAACACCGTGAAAGATTCCGAGCTGCGCGAGAAATTCATCGCCGAAATCAAAAAACAGAGAAAACCGTACGGCCTGTATTTCGACGACATCCAGGGCGGGTTCACGCTCACGGGGCGCGCCTCTCCACAAGCGTTCCAGGTGATTCCAGTGATGGTCTATCGAGTCTATGCGGATGGCCGCCCCGATGAACTCGTCCGCGGTGTGGACATCGTCGGCACGCCGTTGCTTTCGCTGAACAATATCGTGCTCACTGCCGATACGCTGCAAGTATTCAACGGAATCTGCGGCGCAGAATCCGGGCAGGTTCCCGTGGCCGCCGCGGCTCCCGCGATGCTCTTCAGCGAAATTGAAGTGCAGAAACGCCGTCGCGGCTCTGAACGGCCGCCAGTCCTGCCGCCGCCCGGATTTGAATCCACAGCATCCGCCGCGCTGCCCGCGACCGCCACAAAGGTCGCCGCGTCCGGAGCAAAGCCATAAGCGCCCTGACACGATTTCGGGTCCGAGCGGTCATCACGGCATCAGAGCAGCGCCGCTACGCGCTCACATTCACATTTCTGCTCGCGCTCCTCGTTGCCGGCGCGCTGCCGACGATCGCGCAACAAAAATCTTCGGCTTCTGCAGGCGCAGCGCCCGCCGCAGCATCGGCTGCGGTTCAATCCGATCCTCTGCTCAAGGCCATGCGTGAAGAGCTGGACCGCTCCAAATCCCAGCTGAAAATGGACAACGTCCCCGCGCCGTATTACATCGAATATCGTCTTTCTGACGTGGAAGAGTTTTCTGCCGAGGCTGCCTTCGGCGCCCTGCGCCAGGATCAACGCGTCCACGCGCGCAGCTTGCGCGTCGTTGTCCGCGTCGGCGATTACAAGCAGGACAGCTACTACGGTCCCGGCACCGGCGTCGCGAATATCGCCCCGCGCGACGACGACCCCGTCGCCCTCCGCCGCGAATTGTGGCTCGCCACCGATCGCGCCTACAAAATGGCCAGCGAAGCCCTCGCGTCCAAGAAAGCAGTACTCAGCCAGTACACCGCCGATCAACCTTTCGACGATTTCGCCCGCGCTGCCGCCGTGGAATCCTTCGCTCCCATCGCCAAGCTCGATTTCTCGCCTGCGCCCTGGAAGGAAACCCTCGAAAAAGTCACTAATCTCTATCGCACCGATGCCAAAATTCAGTCTCTTTCCGCGTATCTCAGATTTCGCGCGGTAAACGATTATTTCGTGAACACCGAAGGCACCAGCACCCGGCAGGGTTACACCGTATATTCCCTGAACCTTTCCGCCGAGACTCAGGCGGACGACGGCATGGAACTTGGCCGCTCGCCGTTCTACGTCGGCGCGACAGCCGCCGAATTGCCAACGCAGGAAAAGCTCCTCGCCGACACCACCAAGATGCTCTCGACCTTGAAAGCTCTCCGCGACGCTCCCATGGTCGAAGAGGATTATCGCGGCCCCGTTCTTTTTTCGAACGACGCCGCCAGTGACATTCTCGACGGCATGATCGGCGCCAATATTCTCGGCATCCGGCCTAAACCGGGCGATTCCGCGCGCACCACCGGAGAGTTTTCCTCGAATTACAAGGGCCGCGTGCTGCCTACTTTTGTCACAGTGGTGGACGACCCGACCATGAAATCTTTCGACGGTAAATCTTTAGTCGGAAGTTACCAGATTGACGAAGAAGGCGTCCGCGTTGCCCCGCTTCCGGTGATCAAAGATGGCATCCTGGTTGAATATCTTCTCGGCCGCATGCCCATTCGCGATTTCGCCGATTCGAATGGACACGGCCGCGCTGCTCCCGGCCAGGCGCCCGCGCCCAATATCGGGATCCTCATCCTTCAGCCGAAGGAATCCAGCTCCCCCGAAGAGCTAAAAAGGAAAATGATTGCGATGTGTAAAGACGAAGGAAAACCCTACGGCTACTACGCGGAAACGTTGGCGGGATACAACCCGCGCCTGCTCTATCGCGTATATGTCAGCGACGGCCACGAAGAACTCGTGCGCGGCGCCGTATTCAACGAACTCGATACCCGTACGCTGCGTAGCAATCTGGTCGCCGCCGGCAACGACCCGTTGGTGAGCAACCGCGAAGGCGGCATTCCCACGACCGTAATCAGCCCCTCAATCCTCTTCGACGAACTGGAAGTAAAACGCACGGACAAGAAAAACGCCAAACTCCCAGAATATCCCCCGCCCGATCTCGCCGGGCACTAATCACAAATCTACCGCTTCGGAAACTCCAGCCTGACCCCAACTCGCCCCACAATCGGCAACCCCAACTGAAAAACGGGCGTCGCCGCCGTGTAATAAGTAGCATTCAACAAATTCTCCGCCGCGGCGTAAACCTCCACGCCCGCCCCCACCTGCCGCGATACCATTGCATCCAAAACAAAAAAGCTTCCCAACGGAAACTGGTTCTGATCGTCATCAAACGCATTTCCAATTGCCCGGCCGGTGACCTCCACCGTCACAATCCTCGGATTCGAATATCGCGCCTGAAACGTAAACGAATTGTGCGGCACCTGCGCCACCCACAGTCCCACCAGCGCCGTATTCGCCGGGAACGAACTCACCTTCGAATCCACAAACTGGTACCCGGCTGAAATTGTAAAGTCGCGTACGATGCTGGCCGTAACGCCCAGCTCCACTCCCGGCGCATTAATCCGCCCCAGATTCTGCCGTTGTCGCGTAATCAAAGCAGGCGTTATATTCAAGGTCACATTCGCCACGGGATCCACGATCTGGTTGTAGAAAACCGTTCCGTGCGCCTGCAGCTTCCCGTTGAATCCCGTTACTGCTACGCCCGCATCCCCGCCCGACAAATGTTCCGCGACCAGAAATGGATTGTCCTCCGTGAAAGTATTCCCCTGCCGGAACGAGCGGTACAATTCATTCAGCGAAGGCGCGCGAAATGCCCGATACACCGACGCATTCCACGACACATGCGAATTAATCTGGTTGCGCAGCGTCAATCGCGGGCTGAACGCATTCTGCGAGCGGTCTGGAAAAATCGTATCCGTCGGCGCGCCCGGCGGCGCAACCGGCACGCGCAAAGTGGCAGCGTCGAAATTGCTCCAAACATCCACGCGCGCGCTCGCCGATAAAAACCAGCGCGGCGCAATTTGAATTAAATCCTCGCCAAATATCCCCACCGTCCGCTGCCGCCCCCCGGAAGAAGAATCCGTGGTCCCGCCGGATAGCAGCACTTCATGGCTCGCGCCGATCTCTTCGTGGTAGTCGATCCCCGCCACCAAAGTCTGCCGCTTTCCCACTTGCCGCGACCAAACCGCGGACCACCCCACTCCCTGCGACGGCACCGTCTGCAAATCCGTCAGCGTCTCGCTGTCGCGGTTCGGGCCTATTGCGGAAAACGTTTGGTGATAAGTCTGCGCGTCCGCATAAAACCGCAGCGTCAGGGCCCCGAACGCACCCAGCTGCAGATTCGCACCCAGCGCTCCCTGTCCCAGCTTTGTATCATTCCGTTGCAGGGGCGTGCCGTTCCCGCGCGTTTCGTCCAGATACCAACCACGCGCGAATATTTCACTCTGCTCGCCGATTTTTCGTCCCACCATCACGTCCGCGGTCCCGTCCCGCACTCCCGCTCGGACATCAACCGTCCCCCGCTCCGCCTCCGGCGTCAAAATGTATCCGTCCGTGTTAAATACTCCGCCCGCAACGCTCGATTCCCATTTTCCCTTCTGTCCGCCGGCCCACAGCGAAAGGTCGGGCGAAGTCTGGTTGCCGTAAGAAGTATCCAGAGAAATTCCGCCTGGCTGCGTCGGCCGCGAAACGAATTGCACCACGCCGCCCAGCGCATCGCTGCCGTACAGGCTCGACCCGCCTTCCTGCGAAATCTCCACATCCGAAATGGATTCCACCGGCACGCGATCCCAGTAAACCCACTCGCCAAAAGGATCGTTCAGCGGAATGCCGTCTTCCAGCACGAGCGCGCGGCTCGCACCGTTCGCGCCCAGCCCGCGCAACGAAACGCCCTGTGTCGTCGGATTCGCCGTCCGGCTGCTCGATCGGCGAAACAAACTGAACCCCGGAACCTGCCGCAGGTCGTCATCCAGCTGCAACGCCGGCGTGTCCTGCAAATCCTCGCGCGTCAATCGCACATCGCTCACCGGCACGTCGCTCACGAGCGTCGAAGCGCGATAAGCTGTCACTTGCACTTGCTGGTTCACCGCAGCCGGCGCTAGTACAATCTCCATGCGCACCACCGCTTGCCCGTCCCCTCGCCGCCACGCCTGTTCGATTTTCTGAAATCCCTTTGCAGTCACCGACAAAGTCCCGGCCACACCCGCCACGCTCTCAAAAGCGAAAGCTCCGCTGGCATCAGTAACCACAGAGGCCGAAAAGGGTCCCGCGTGCATCTCCACCTGCGCGCCGGCCACCACCGCACCGCTGGAATCTCGCACCACACCCTCGACGCGCCCTGCCACGCCAGTGCTTTGCGCGCCGCCGGCCGCAGCCCCCAGCAAAATCAGCGCAAACGCACCACCAGCAAACACGCGGAGCGCGCGCACAGTCGTTTCCAGGGAAATTCTCGCGAACAAAGTCAAACCCGCCCCGCCTCCACGCAGATACACGCCGCCTACCCAGCCCGCCCTACGCGCATCATATCCCAGCCCACAAACAGTAAATCATCGAAGACCGCCCCGCGTACCGAAGTCCAACCTGCGCCGCCGTTATGCTATCGTGTTCTACAGTCTGCCCGGTTTCATTTCAGGAGGAATGGCATGGGGACGGCGTCACAGCGTCGCAGTGATCGTGTCTCGTTGACTTTATTGCTGGAAGCTTCCGGCAAGGATGGCAACGACCAGGAATTCGCGCAGCCCGCCCGCACCATGCAAATCAATCGCACCGGCGCGGTGATCCTGCTCGACCGCGATCTGCACGCCGATCAGCACATTCTCATCCGGCGGCTGGCCCCGTCCGAAAAGCACCGCCAAAGCCGGGTGCGCATCGTCGGCCAGTTCGGCCACCAAAAAGAAGGCTTCGTGTACGGAGTCGAAATTCTGCAGCCCGAAAATGACGTCTGGGCTATCGAATTCCCGCACATCGCCGAGTCGCAGGAAGCCGTCGCGCGCATGCTCCTGGAATGTACCTATTGCCGCTCCCGCGAAGTCGTTTATTTGAATGAACTCGAACTCCGTGGCTTCGAGGGCACGCGTGGAATCGCGCGCTATTGCAAGACCTGCAGCGTTCCCAGCATCTGGTCGCAGGCGCCGCACGAAAGCGAAAAGAAACTCGCCTCACGCGCCACGCGCAGCCGCGTCAGTCCCACCGATCCGCCAGCACTTCCTGCCGGTGGGGAGCAACGCGAACGCGGGCGCCTGCGCATGCGCACCAGGCTCACAGCCTGCGTCCGCCAGCCCAATGCCGACGATGAGCTAGCCGTCTGCGAAGATATCTCTCCCGTAGGCATGTGCTTCCGCTGCAAACGCCGCTACGAAGCGCAGGAAGCGATTGATGTGGCTGTTCCGTACACACCCGAGGTAGCCAACATCTTCATCCCCGCGCGCGTGGTCTATTGCGAAGAATTGCCCAAAGCAGGTCTGTTCCGTCACGGCGTGGAATATCGCAGGCCCGAATCAGCGAAAGAATAATTTCTGTGTAGCGTGGATTTAGACTTTGCTCTTGAATTTGTAGAGGCCGGTTCAGTTCCATCGAACGGGGCAGCCGTTGCAATCGGTGTTGAATTGCTCTAATGCACCGCCAGCGGCGTCCGCTCCCCCGTCCTTCGCTGCAAATACTGCATCGCAATATTCAAATGCACATTCCCGCCCGGCGTTTCAAAACAGAGTATCGTCGCTTCCGAATCCTGCCCCGCCTTCTCGCACTGTTCCTGCGTCAGAACCTCCGGCGGCATAACCTTAAAATGAAACCCCGCATCGTTCAGCTGCGTCACGGCGTTCCCGATCACCATGTTCGCCAATTCGCAAACCGTCTCGGTCACAATCGTTGCCGAAGGATCGACCTCCGCGCCCGCCAAAAAACTCGCCACCTGCGCCGCTGCTCCCGGTTCCATATCCAAAATCACCCGGCCTTCAATCTGTCCCTTAAAACTAACAGCCGCGGCCGTTCCGCGACGCCGGTATCCTTCCTCTTCCATTGTCAAGTCCACAATCTTCGCGGGCATCTTCATCATTTCGGCAAGCACTGCATCGAGCGAGCCAATAAACGGCTGGATCAGATCCATCCTCATCGCGAGCTCTCCTCGGCCGCGCCCACCGGCGCCGTCACGCCATCATCATTCAGCACGTAACGAATAATTTCGTACAGCGCGTCAGGCTTCACCGGCTTCTGCACGAAATGCCGCGCGCCTTTCTGCAGCGCCGCAAGAATATTGTCCTGGTAGCCCACCGAAGAGACCATGATGATTCGCGCCTCGCCGTGTTCTTGCACGATTCGCTCCACCGCCTCGATGCCTTCCATCTGGGGCATGGTGATATCCATCAGCACGATATCCGGCCGCGTTCGCGCGTACTCCGTGATGGCCGTGCATCCGTCGCCGGCTTCTCCCACCACGTGTCCGCCGAACGATTCCACCATCTTCGCCAGACTCTTGCGCGCGAAGACGGAATCGTCCACGATCAAATACTTCACGGCTTGATGGTCATTCTTTCGCGTCAATGCTTCGAACTGTTTCATCACGATCTCCTTCGTAATCCCGATTCAGTAGTGAGAATGTCTGCGTTCGAATCCTGGTTCACCTGTTCGTTGAGCGGCCGCTCCGCTATGCATTTCGCCTGCAGGTAACTCGAAAGACTGGAAAGCGATACCACGCGCCCCGCAAATCCTCGCTCGATCGCAGAACGCGGCATGCTGTCCACAATGCATGTGTCCGGGCTTTGCGCGATCGTCATTCCTCCCGCGGCCTGTATCGCCCCCATGCCTTCCGCGCCATCGTCGCCCATGCCGGTCATCAGCACGCCAATCGCGCTGCTGCCGAATTCCTGCGCCACAGAATGGAACAACACGTTCGCCGACGGCCGGTGCCCATTCACTCTCGGCTGGTCCACCAGAATCGCCACGTTCCCGTGCTCCATGCGCCGCACCTTAATATGCCGGTTGCCGGGACAAACCAGCGCCCGTCCCGCCAGCAGCAAATCGCCCGATTGCGCTTCCTTCACTTCGATTGCCGAACATTCATCAAGCCGCCGCGCAAACATTTCTGTAAAACCTTCAGGCATGTGCTGCACCACCAGAATGCACCCCGGAAAATCCGGCGGCAGTTGCGAAAACAGATACTGAAGCGCGTTGGGCCCGCCCGTGGAAATTCCGATGGCCACGATCCGCGACGGCCAATTCGGCATCGAAGTCCGCCGCTGCTCCTTCTGCTTCAGCGGCGGCACGGTAATAATCATCTTCGGCGCGCCCGAACCGGCGGCCACCTTGATCTTCAGTGCAAGTTCCGCCGCAATTTGGTCCAGCCGTCCGGAAGCTGCTTCCGGTGGTTTCGTAACGAAATCAAAAGCGCCCAGCGCTAACGCTTTCAGCGTCACCGAAGCGCCGCGCTCCGTCTGCGCGCTGACCAGGATCACCGGCACGCGATGTTTGCGCGTGATCTGCCGCAGCATTTCCAGGCCATCCATCCGCGGCATATCCAGGTCCAACGTCACCACATGCGGCTTCAGCTCATCCAGCTTTCGTAATCCCACTTCGCCATCCATAGCCGTGCCCACCACTTCAATGGATGGATCGCGCTGCAGCACCTGCGGAATCAACTTGCGCATCAGCGCGGAATCATCCACCACCAGGACGCGGATCTTTTCGCTCATGCTGTGGCTCCCACTGGCAGAATCCGCGCGAGATGTGACACCACCGCAGGAATGTTCAGTATGAGCACGATTGTCCCGTCGCCTAAAATCGAAGCGCCACTCACCAACGGAGAGGTGACCAATTGGTCCTCCAGCGCCTTGATGACCAGTTCTTCTTCGCCCATCAGTTTGTCTACTGCGAGTCCAAATCGCCGGCTACCCGCGCCGATGACCACCACGAAAACTCTCTTCGACCGCTCCGCCGCCTGCAGCGATTCCAACCGCTCCAGTCGCACCAGCGTCAGTACCTGCTGCCGCAGTTGAAACACTTCGTGATCGTCCACGCGATGGATTTCCTCTTCGTTGATGCGCGTGATCTCCACTACGGAAGCGATTGGCACGGCGTACAACCGTCCGGCTACGTGAAACAGCAGCGCCTGTATGCTGGCGAGAGTCAGCGGCACGATCAGCCGGAACGTCGTCCCTTTGCCCGTCTCGGTTTCAATCTCGATTGAGCCTTTCAAGTTGTCCAGCGCGGACTTCACTACGTCCAGCCCCACGCCGCGCCCTGAAATTTCCGTCACGTTTTCTGCCGTGCTGAATCCCGGCGTAAATATCAAATGATTGATTTCCGCTTCGTTCATGCGCGAAGTTTCCGTCGCGCTCATCAGCCCGCGTTCGATCGCGCGCCGGATTATTTTGTCGCGGTCAATTCCCCGGCCGTCGTCGGAGACTTCGATCACTACCTGGTCGCCTTCGTGATACGCGTCGAGCCGCACCGCGCCACCACCCGGCTTGCCCGCTGCCGCACGTTCGCTCGCCGTCTCGATCCCGTGATCCGCAGCATTGCGGATCAAGTGCGCCAGCGGCTCGGCCAGCGCGTCCAGGATGCTCTTGTCCAAATCCGTGTTCTGCCCTGCGATTTCCAGCGCGATCTCTTTATTCAGGTGTTTGGCCACGTCGCGCACGATCCGCGGAAATCTGCGGAACAGCTGCTCCACCGGCACCATGCGAATCTTCATCACCGATTTCTGCAGCTCGTTCAGGATCCGCGATTGAAACGCCAGCGCGTCCGAGAATTTCCCGCGTAGCGCATCCTTGGCGAATCGCCGCTCGAATTCCGCAATGGTGCGCTGCAGCATGGATTTCCCGATTATCAGCTCGCCTACCAGGTTCATCACGGTATCAATCCGCCCCGCGTCCACGCGCAAAGTGTTCTCGGCTACCGCATGCGCCAATCCCGTCGGCGCGCTGGACGATTGCGCCTCATCGTCTTCATCGATCTCACCGGCGTCTGCGTCGGCAGCAGCCCCTCCCCCAACGCTCGCCGAAACCGCCGCAGCTTCCGACTCCACGAGAATGTCCAGCACGTCGCGCGGCCCCGTCTCCAGCAACGGGATACGATTCACCGAAATCTGCGCCACCACCGAAGGGACTTGGCAGCGTTTGCGGATCCACTCCGCCGGCTTGCTGCTCGCCAGAGCCGCTTCCAGCAGCCCGCCGCTCACCACCTCGGCGCTATCCTCCGGACGCAGCGCCAAAATCTTGCCCGCGCGCTCCAGCGCTTTCTTCGCCAATTCATACGCAGCTGCGGGCAAAATAGCCTCGCCGGCCAGGTGCATCGCCACCTGATAAACTGCCTCGCCGCGGCGGAAAGACTCCGCAATCAGCAATCGCTCGTATTCCGTCCAATTAAATGTAACCGCCGTCTCTTTCGCCGGTTTTTCACGCCGCGCCGTCGCCGGTTTGCGCAACAGCCGCTGCACATATTCGCGCAAGGCACCGCCGTCCGGCGGCTGCAGATTGCTGCGATAAGCCGCCAGCATGTCGCGGAACGTGTCCGCAGCCGTCAGCACTACCTCGGCAATCAGCCCGGCATGCTCCTTCACCAAATCGGGCGTCAAGACATCTTCCAGCTCGTGCGCCAGCTCGCTCAATTCGCGATAGCCGCACGCTGCGGAATCCCCCTTCAACGTGTGCACAGCTCTCCGCACGCTGCGCAGACTCTCCTTGTCGCTCGGATGTTCCTCGAGCGCCAGCCCCGCATCGTTCATTGCCTGCAGAATTTCCTCGGCGCTCTCGAAAAAGAGATCGCGAAGTTCCGAGGCCCGATCATCAGGAGAAAACGTCACTGCGGCCCCTCGATTCGCTGGTACACCGTCGCGTTGTTCTGGTGGATCATGTGATATCGCTTCGTCAGGCCAAACAAGCTTTCCGCGTGCCCCACGAACAAATATCCTTCCGGATTCAAGCAGCGATGGAATTTATCGATCAATCGCTTTTGCTCCGCCTCGTCGAAATAAATCATCACGTTGCGGCAGAAAATCGCATCGTTCCGCTGCGGCAGATATTCCGTCTTCAAATTGTGAAAGTCGAATTGCACCAGGTTCTTCAGCGCCGGCTTCACCGAATATTTATCACCAACCTTGTCGAAATAGCGCAGCCGGCACGTATAGTCCACCGTGTCCATTTGTGCTTCCGTGTAGATTCCTTGTTGCGCGGTGAGCAAAGCCGAATAGCTGATGTCCGAAGCTACAATTTCCACTTTCCACGGCGGAGGAATCAGCGGTTTGGGCGTGGGCATCTCGAAAGGCAGGGGATTTCGCAGGTAGTAATAAGCTAGCGCATCACAAATCAGAATCGCCAGCGTGTACGGTTCCTGCCCGGTCGAACACCCCGCGCTCCATATCCGCAAAGACCAGTCCCGCCGCTCCTGCTTCCGCCGCAAAAGCTCTTCCAACACGTGTTTCTGAAATAGCTCCAGCTGCGGGCGAATCCGAAAAAAGCTCGTCTCGTTCACCGTAAGATTTTCCAGCAGCGCCACCAATTCCTGTTTGCCTTCGCGGCTGGTCAGCAGCCTGTAATACGAGTAGAACGAATCAATCTGGCACGCTTTCAAGCGGCGTTGCAGCCTGTCGCGGAGAAAATGTGTGCGGCGTTCATCGAAATACATGCCGCATTCCTGGTACACCAGCGTCTGCAGGAGCTTCAATTCGGGCTCAGTGAGCGGAACCTGTGCTGTGAGAGTGGACATTCGTTCCTCGTCGTTTTCGTTCGCGCGCTAAGTCTTGCTGGCTCCAGCGGCCAGCTCTAGACGCGTGCCAGATTTTCTGTGGACAGCGCTGCGGCGGAGTCGGCCGCGTCTTCTAACCGGCGCAGCTCTCCGCGTTGCAGTATTTTGCTCAGATCGAGCATCATCACCAGCCGTCCGCGAAATTTCCCCACGCCGGTGATGTAATTCAATTCGCCCTCCTGAAACACGGAGTGCGGCGCTTCAATATCCGAGGGCGGAATCTTGATTACTTCAGACGCCGAATTCACGATTAGCCCGATCGCCCGGCTTTCCAGCTCCACCACCACAATTCTGTTCCGCTTGCTCGCTTCGATCACTTTTTCGCCAAACCGTTTTCGCAGGTCCACCACCGGAATAATCCGTCCGCGCAAATTGATCACGCCCTCGATGTAGTCCGGCGCGTTCGGCACCGATGTAATCTCTGGCACGCGCACGATTTCCCGCACCATCGCAATCGGCAATCCAAAAGTCTCCCGCCCGATCCGGAAACCCACGATTTGGATGTCTTTGTCCATGTGGTCCGTGAACTCGTGTTACGAACGCACTACTTCTTCATATTCCGCCGAAGCATTGCGATCGCGCTCACCGCCGCTGCCGCTGAACGCGCCGCCCGGTCCCTGCCTCCGTCCGAAATGGCGCCGCCCCTCTTGGGATCCTTCGTCAAGCACAAAGCGATCCATGGACTCCAGCAGCACGCGTGAAAGCTTGGACATCTGTTCCGCGGCCGCAGCCAGTTCCGTCGAACTCGAAGTGGACTGCTGCACGAGCTCCCGCATTTTCTCCATCGCCCGCACTACCGCCTGCGAACCCGAAGCCTGCTCCTCCACCGACGAATTGATTTCCTGCGTGATTTCCGTCAGCCGGTTCGTAGCTTTGGCAATCTGTGAAGATCCGCTGGACTGTTCCGTGGTGGCCGCACCAATCTCTTGCGAGAACTTGTACACCTCAGACACCACGTCCGAAATCTTCTCCAGCGCGAAGCTCAGATCCTTATTCAGCAGCAGGCCTTCCTGCACCATGGTCGTGCTTTTTTCCATGTTGTCCACGGCTTCCCGCGCTTCTTTCTGAATGCCCTGAATCAGTTCCGAAATTTCCTTGGTGGACTGCGTGGATTTTTCCGCCAGCTTGCGCACTTCCTCGGCCACCACCGCGAAACCCAACCCGTGCTCGCCCGCGCGCGCCGCTTCAATCGCCGCGTTCAAAGCCAGCAGGTTGGTCTGCTCCGCCAGATCATCAATCACCTCGATGATCTTGCCGATGTCGTCGGCGCGCCGCCCGAGGACATCAATAATTTCCGCCGAAGACTGAATCGCGTGGCTCGTGCGGTTCAATCCCTCGGTGGCCTTGTTCATCGTCACCATGCCGGTTTGGACTTCCTCGCGCGACCGGTGCGATATATCCACCAGCAACTTCGCCGTGTCCGCCACGCGTTCGATCGAAGTCACCATCTGATCGATCGAAGCGGATGTTTCCGCCACGCTCGATGCCTGCACCTGCGTGTTCTTCACCACGTTCTGCACGTTGATGCTCATCTCGTGCATCGTGCTGGTTACCTCGTCAATCGCAGACGCGGCCTGCACGCTCACCTTCGCGGATTCGTCCGAAGCGCTGGCCATCTGCCCGGAACCGCTCGCCACCTGCGCCGCGCTGTCTCGCACCTGCCGCACCAGTTCCCGCAATCCGCGCGTCATGGAAGCGAAAGCTTTGGCCATCGTGTCCTGCTGCGATCTCGGTTGCACTGTGACGGACAGTTGCCCTTCCGCAATCGCCGCCGAAACGGCCGCCATATCCTTCAAATGCACAATCATCTTGTTGAAGTTTTGCGCCAGCATGCCCACTTCGTCGTCGCGACGCGTATCAATCGATTGTTCCAGGTCGCCGGTCTCCCCAATCCGCCGCGCCACTTCGATTAGATGGTAAATCGGCTCCTTGATGGACTTCGCCGTGTAGAAGGCGATCAGCAGTCCCAGGAGCACCGCCAGCAGCGTGCCGGCGGTGGTAATGCCGGTGCTCCACGTTGTGGCCGCTTGCGCCGAGCTGTTCGAATCGTCCAGCGACTTGTGCACGGTGTTATCGGCCTGATCCAGCATCGTCGTGGACTTGTTCACCCACGAAGCGGGATCGTGCTGCAGGTAATAAATCTGTAGATCCGAAACGGTGGCGTCTCCCGCGTCCACTTGGTGCCGCTTTGCGATCATCGGCTTCGCAAAATTTTCCGACCAGCTGCTTTCCGTGTCTCCCACTTGCGCCAAAGCGCTGCGCAGGCTGGAATCGCTCGTTTTGCTTTCCGCCTCTTTCGCCAGCGCCAGCAAATCGCCGACGCCCTTGTTGGTCTTGTCTTCATCCCGCAGGTCGCCGCTGAGCAGATAATTGCTCAGATACAGGCGGTTCTGCATCATTTGCGAGCGCGCATTGTCGATCGCCTGCTTCGTCGCCAGCGTGGCCTTCACCGTGTCCTGCGCGCTGTACTCGCGGCGCACCGTAATCACGTTGATGAAGAACAAAGCCAGCATGATCGCCAGAATCGCGCCAAACCCGAAATAGAGTTTCTTCCCGATTGTCATGAGAAATGCCTCCGCTCCCCGCCTGCGACCGCAGCCGCAAGCCCCCAATCACGCGCCCTCAGTTGTTCCCCGAAAAATCAAACTCGACCACTTCCACCGATTCCTTCGTCGCCGGCTCAAATCGCCATTTCTTCAGTGCGTCCGTCGCCGCACCCACCAGCAGCGGGCTGCCGCCGATCACCTTGGTGCTCGTCACTCGCCCGTCCGCGGAAATGGTCGCTTCGATTTTCACTTTGCCGGTCGCGTTAATCCGCCGCGCCAATTCCGGATACTCCGGCACCGTTTTCGTTTTCACTTTTCGTTTGGCATTGTCCTGCGAGTTTTCCTGAGCGTTTACTCGCGGACCGGCTGCCAGCGATCCCCCCAGGATCACTGCCAATCCAAAGCCGAGCAGTCGTTTCTTGCCGTTCATACGTACGCCTCCTCAATCGAGGGAAAGGTCCCGCATCGGAAATTGCAATGAGGATGCCATCGGGGAATTGTTATTTGTTGGCGGCCAGAATTCGCCAACGTGTCTCGTATTAAACTGATTACAAAGCATTTATATTAATTTTCACCATCAGCCTTCATCACTCTCCACCGCCCTAATCGTCTCAAATCCCCGCCAATACCCGCCAACGCGTCTCACGTTGCGACGAGTCGAGATTGCCGGATAAGGCACTTTCCGCAGCCCCTTCGCTTGACTCAAATTGAGAACACACCGTAACGTCGTTCCTCGTATAGGCGTAGCGCGCGCAGTGCCCCCTAGACCTCCATGCGTGCACTAAAAAGAAGTCGCGATGTCTCATCTCGTCTCAACGGCTCTTTCGAGAGCCTGCTCGCGCAGTTCTCCGCCACCACGCTGGAGCTGAATCCATCCCTCGGCGCCGCCGAATTCTCACGGCGTCTCACTGCGCGCGCCGCCGAAATGTTGGGTGCGCGTGCCGCGGTGTTGGCACTCGCGCACGATGCCGAATGGGAAATCGCCGCGCTCAGTGGACCCGCGCACCGCTGGGATCCCATGACGCAGCATCACCTCGCCGGCGTTCTCGCCGAGCAAGCCCGGGTTCCTGGAGAAAAATTGCGCGCAGGCTCAGCGGCAGTGCTTCTCGGTCGCGGCCTCGCGGAAGCTCTGGTGTGGGAGGAATTGGTGCTCGCCCGCCTCTCCGGCAGTGAAGGCGAACTCCTGGGCGTGTTGTGCCTCGTGGATCTCTCGCGTGAACTTTCCGCCACGGAACGCCAGCTCGTCGAAGCGCTCGCAGGCCATGCAGCGATGGCCCTTGAGAATGTCCGGCTCTTTTCGCGCGTCGAGCAATCCAGAAAACAATGGGTGGAAGACTTCGACGCGATTTCCGACTTCATCGTCGTCCACGATGCCGGAAATCGCGTCCTGCGCCTGAATCGCGCCCTCGCCGAAGCGCTCGGCCTGCGTCCCACCGAAGCCATTGGCTACGAAATCGACCGCCTGGAAATTCTCGATTCGCCGCCCAAGGAAGGGAATTGCCCGTTCTGCCGGAATCCGCGCCTCGCGCACGAAGAATTCATCCACGAAGCCGCCGAGCGCACATTCCTAATTTCCGCTTCGCGCATTCACAACGCGCAGGGCAACGACTGGCGCACGATTCACGTAATGAAAGACATCACCGATCGCCGCGTCGCGGAACGCCGCTACCGCCGCGAACGCGATTTCAACAAAAATATTCTCAACAACACGCAAAGCATGATCCTCGTGCTCGATACCGCCGGCCTGGTCAGTTACGCGAACCGCCGCTGTTTCGAAGCCGGCTACCGCGAACAGGATTTGTTAGGTCAACCGTTGGTCGAACTCGTCACGCCCGCGCGCCGTCCGCTGCTCGCCGAAGCGCTCGAGCGCACCCTGCAAGGTGCCGCACTCGATAATCTGGAAATCCCGCTCTTTCGCGGCAGCGGCACACCCGGACAATTTTCCATCAGCCTCAGCCCCATGCGCGATGAGCAAGGCGAAATCAATAGCGTCGTCGTGGTCATGACGGACATCACAGATGCCGCTAGCCTGCAAGCAAAATTGATGCACACCGAAAAAATGGCCGCGCTTGGCCAGCTCGTCTCCGGTGTGGCCCATGAGGTGAATAATCCGCTCGCTGCGATCGTCGGCTTCACTGATCTGCTGCTCGAAAATCCCGCGGTCCCAGACGACGCCAAAGAAGAACTGCAAGTGATCCTGCAGGAAGCCCAGCGCACGCGGGTCATCGTGCAGAATCTACTCAGCTTCGCGCGTCAGATGCCCGCGCAGCGCGAGCCCGCGCAGGTAAACACGATCCTGAAGCAAACCATGAAACTCCGCGCCTACGACCTGGAAAACCACGGAGTTGAGCTCACCGAAAAATATGCCGTCGAACTTCCCATGATCATCGGTGACCCGCACCAGCTCCAGCAAGTCTTCCTGAATATTCTGAATAACGCCTACGACGCCGTGCAGGAAATCCGCCGCACCGGCAGGATAGAAGTTCAGACGCTGCATCGCGGCGACAGGATCGAAATCATGTTCCGCGATAACGGCCCCGGGATCTCGCAAATAGACCGCATCTTCGATCCCTTTTTCACCACCAAGGAAGTCGGCAAAGGCACTGGTCTGGGCCTCAGCATCTGTTACGGCATCATCCAGGCGCATCGCGGCGAAATCATCGCGAAAAATAATCCCGATGGAGACGGTTCCACGTTTATCGTGCGCCTGCCGATCGCGGAGAAAGCGGCCGAAATGCATGCCGCGAAGGCTGCCGAATGACGGCCACTCCCGCGCCCGTCCCGGCCACACGCTCGCACATCCTCGTCATCGAAGACGAGCCGTCGGTGGCGGCCTTCGTGCGCGCCGCTCTCGAACGCCACGGCTATGAAGTAACCTCATCTTCTTCCGCGGTCGAGGGCTTGCGGCTTCTCGCGCTAAATGATTTCCGCGGCGTGATTTCCGATTTCCGCACGCCCGGTGGCATCACCGGCTCTGATGTGCACGATTGGCTGCAGCGTCATCGGCCCGAAATGGCTTCGCGAATTATTTTCATCACCGGAGACACCGCCAGCGACGAGACCATCGCACTGCTGGCGCTCGCCGGCACTCCCTGTGTCGAAAAACCCTTCCGCGTTCAGCAATTAATCGACGCGGTCGAAAAGACCATTGGAAAACCATGACCGACGAATTGAAACTTCGCTTCTTGATTGTGGATGACGAACAAAGCATTCGCCGCCTGTGCATCACGGTGGGCCAGGGGCTCGGTTATATCTGCGCCGAAGCCGAGACCGCCGAAGCCGCGCTCGAATCACTCGAAACCTGCGCGCCGGATCTAGTGGTCACAGACCTGAAGCTGCCCAGCCTCTCCGGCGTCGAGCTGCTCACAAAAATAAAAGAACTATTACCGCGCGCGGAAGTTGCGATCATGACCGGCCACGGTTCCGTCGAAACCGCCGTGGACGCCATGCGTCAGGGCGCCTACGATTACATCGAAAAACCCTTTCGCGTCGAGCGCCTCCGCCAGCTCCTCCAACGCATGGCCGAAAAAGTTCGCTTGGTAACCGAAAATCAATTTCTTCGCGAACGCGTCAACACTGTCACCGATCTCGACGGCATCGTCGGCACTTCCGCGAAAATTCAAGACGTCCTGCGCATGATCTCGCGCCTGAAAGAAACCCGCACCCCAGTGCTGATTACAGGAGAGAGCGGCACCGGCAAGGAACTCGTGGCCCGCGCCATTCATTTCCGAGGCCCGCTCGCGGAAATGCCTTTCGTCGCCGTGGATTGCGGCTCGCTCGTACCCACCCTCATGGAAAGCGAACTCTTCGGCCACGAGAAAGGGTCGTTCACGGGCGCGCTAAAATCCAAAGCCGGCCTCTTCCAGTCCGCCAACGGCGGCACGATTTTTCTCGATGAAATCGGTGAGCTTCCGCTGGAACTGCAAGCCAAGCTCCTGCGCGTCCTGCAGGAAAAAGAAGTCCGTCCGGTCGGCAGCAATGAAAAAGTTCCGGTGGATGTCCGCGTGATCGCCGCAACCAATCGCGATCTCGAATCCGCCTACCGCGCCGGAACATTTCGCAAAGATCTCTATTTCCGTCTTAACGTCGTAACCGTACACGTTCCCGGCCTGCGCGAACGCCGCTCCGACATCCCGCAGCTCGCGCATTACTTCCTCGATCGCTATGCCGCCGGTGAAAACATTCAGGTCACGCCCTCGGCGATGAAAAGTTTCCTGCAATACGAATGGCCCGGAAATGTCCGCGAGCTGGAAAATTGCATCGCGCGCGCCGTGGCCCTCGGCGATCACCATACCGTAGACGTCGAAGATCTCCCGCCCGCCATCCGCGCTCCGCAAGATAGCAACGTGGCGTCCGGCGACTCCGCGTCGCTCTCCACCACGGCTCTCGCCGACCTCGAACGCATGACCATCCTCCGCGTCTTCGAAAAAGCGGGCGGCGATAAGGCCCTGGCCGGCAGAATGTTAGGCATCAGCCGCGCCACCCTCTATCGCAAGCTAAAGCAATACAACATCCCCCTGCGCGCCATGCACAAACACGACGTGCAAATGGCCTCTTGAAGAAAAATCCCACCGACCCGAGCCCATTCCGCGTTCGGGGTTCGCATTGCACCGTGAGACGCATCTGTATCACCCTGAGACACCCGGAAGACCTCATCGCTCACTGCCAATCCGTAAGTCACAGATAAAAAGCCGCTTATCAACCCAGTCTGGAGCCAACCTTTGGCCGTCTTCGTGCAAACATCTCCCCGGATGTTTTTCTGCGTTCGTACTAGTGCGTTATTTTTTGCAGACTGACCGTCACCCTGGGGGCTCCGTGATCAGTGAAGCCGTAGCAGACGCACTCGATACATCCCAAACCTGCGTCGAAAAACTTTCGCAACTCTTTCCCAGCGCCTCGCCGATGCGCATCCCGGTACGCGTCGTCACTCTCGCCACGGCGCGTCGCCCATTGCAGGAACAAACCGTAATCGAATTTGGAACCGCGCAGGAAGTTCTCTTCGCGTCCACGTTGCCGCTGGAATTTGAAGATGGCGTGCGCGTGCTGAACTCTGATGGTTCGCTGGACGCTCGCGCGACAGTCGTCGCCGTTCGCTATCACGACGGACGAAAGGCCGTCGCTGCCCGGTTCGTGGGAGAAGTGGGCAACTGGATCATAAAACGATGACCCCTAAATCAGACGTCACCACTTTGCAGCCGCCGTCCCCCGCTCAATCGGGCTCCGCGGATTTTGTCGCGCAATGGTCCGAAGCGCGCAACGCGTATCCTCTATATGCGGCTCTTGCCACCCAATTTAATTTTGGCGCGCTGCCGTATCCCGCTGGCGAACTGCCGCCGCAGCGTCCCACGCGCGAAGTATTTGACAGCGTAATAAAGTGGCTCGATGGCGTTGATGCGCGCGTCCGCGCGTTTCAGATCCGCCAGCTTCCGCCGGAAACTCTGAACGCCAGCGAACAGAACCTGCGCGCCTTTCTCCAGCGTCAATTGCGCAAACACGAAAAGACCACTGCGGATCGCGACAAGATTGATTTGCTTCTCGTCCAATATTTCGCCTTGTGCGCGCCGGAAGAACTCTATCGCAAGGAAATTCACCTCGAAGATGTGGCGGAAGTTCTGCAACCAGTGCTCACCGCGGCGGATGCCACACGTCTCGATTGGTGCGCGCCGCTCGATCAAATCCTCGACAAAGTCGCCCACTGCGAAAGCTTGCGCGACATGATGGAACTCGGCCTCCTCGAACAAGGCCGCCTGGTAAAGGAATCCGCCGGAGCCATGTTTTACGATCCCGCCGCACTGGTAGCCTTTTGCCGTTTCAATTTTCTTCTCCGCCGCGCATTCATCCGCATGCTGCACGCGGATTTGAGCGCCGTGCGCCAGGCCGCCGAAACTCTCGACGCCAACGGCGTAAAAACCGTGGACTGCCGCCGCGCCGGTTTCTCCGCCGCTGAAACCACCACCCAGCTGCGTTATTACTGCGAAAACTGGAAGCAGCCCTTTCACAAGGACTACACCGAAACCTCCGTCACCCACGCCTTCGAACAACTGCTCGCTCTGCGTGCCGACCTCGAAGAAGCTCTGGCGCGCGGCAACTCCGGTGCGTCCTCGCCCGCCCCAAGCGCCGAAACGCGCCAGCCGGACAAGCGCTCCACCGTGGATCAAACTTCCAAGCCAGCAGCACCGGTCACGCCACCTGCCGCCGCAGTCCAGGTATCGCCGGCGATTCCGCCTGCAGCGAAACAGCCCAGCGCGCCGGCCGCTCAAAAATCCGACGCCCCGAAAGCAGCAAGCTCAGCCGCGACAGCCGACAAAGCAGCGCAGCTGTCCTCCGACGCAGCCGCACCGCCAGCTGGCTCCCTCGACAAAGAAAAATGCCTCGAATCCATTTGGGAGCAGTTAATCGCCGAGCCACCCTCGCGCGGCCGCTCCATGTCCACCATCGTCCTGCAAAATACAAAAGTTCTGTTGTCCTCCTGGGAAGTCGCCGCCTTCGTCGCCGAAGGTGATCAGGAGGCCGAAGATCTGAGACGCGCCGTCGTCGCTCGCGCTCTTCTTGCCGTGGCCATGGAAGAACGCAAACGCTCTGGCGATCTAAATCAGATGGCCGCCGCCCTAACCTTGGCGAAAGCCGAAGTCTCGTACTTCCAGGGCCGTGTCGAACAAGCCAAGCGCGCCAAAAACACCGAGGCCGCGGTTAATCTCGGCATCAGCACCAAGCGCCTCCTCTCCTTCATAGAGGAAGCCGAGAAATTGCAGCCCTGAAGCGACTAATTTCCTTGGGGGTCGTCTCTTGAGTCACTCCAGCGTCCTGATCGTCTCGGACGACACTGAATTCGCGCGCACCGTTGCCGCTCGCTGGCAAGCCGAACGCCGTGTCCCGGAGATCACCCTCACCACCAGCGACGTCTGGCAATCGTCCGCAGCCGAAGGCTACAACTTGGTAGTCGTCGGCCCCGTTCGCGACAACAAAATCAGCGCAATTCTCACCGCGCTGAACTCCATCCCTACCTCGGCAGCTGTATATGTCTCCGCCGAAGCAAAAAATGTGTCGCATCTAGCCGCCGAACATCCGCACGTATTGATAATCCCGCGCGACGACGGATGGATCGGAACGCTAATCCTCGTCGCCGGAGAAGCCCTGCGTCGCGCCGCCGCCATAGCGCGCGCGCAACGCGCCGAACGCATCTCCGCCGAAGCGCAACGCAACGCCGTCCTCGGCCGCTACATGCTCGATATGCGCCCCAGCGTAAACAATGCCTTAACCTCAGTCCTTGGCAACGCCGACCTACTGCTTCTCGAACCCGGCCAGATTCATCCCGACGCGCGCGAACAAATCCGCACTATTCACACCATGGCGCTGCGCCTGCACGAAATCATGCAGCGTTTCTCATCAGTAGCCGCTGAGATGCGCGCCGGTGAGAAAGAATCTCAAGCTGAGACAAACAGTGCGTCACAGATTTCCCCAGCTGGCCTCGCGCGGTAGCGCCCAAACCCGTAACCAGCTGAAATAAAAAGCTGTTGCTCCCTAGTCGCAGAACGCGAAAAACGCTCTGCACATGGTCCTGCACTTGCACTTCTATCTGCGGGTATTTCTGTGGAGGTCTGCCGTGCCGAAAAAAGTTTTAATTGTGGATGATTCCCAGGCGGAACTCCACCTCATGCAGTCCATGCTGCAGCAGGGCGGTTTTCATTCTGTGGGAATTTCCGATCCCACCAGAATCGAGGAAGCCATTGAAGAAGAGCACCCCAACGTAATCCTTCTCGACGTGGTGATGCCGCTCCGCAATGGGTTTCAAGCCTGCCGCGATCTGAAGAGCCAGCAGCCCTACTCCAGCATTCCCGTAATTCTGGTCACGTCCAAATCCGCGCCCAGCGATCGCTACTGGGGCGAACAACAGGGCGCGAACGGCTACGTTTCCAAGCCCTTCACCCCGGATGAGCTGCTCAACGCGGTGAAAAGGTTTGCTTGATGTCTCTCGAGCGCGACAACGCGGCGCTTTCCGCTGAACTCGATGGCGGCGCATTCCTCGAGAGCGAAGTTTTTTCCGAGGAGCGTCTGCCCGAGCGCCAGTACTGTGTGTTCCGCGCCGGCCGCGAACGTTTTTGTTTTTCAGTTCTCGAAGTGGAAGAGGTGGTGGATTGGCCCATCGTCACGCGCATTCCGCTCACTCCCGCTTTCCTCATGGGAGTGTTCAATCTGCGCGGCACCATCGTTCCGCTGATTGACATCGCCTTCACCGAAGGTCGCCGCCCCGGGCTGCTGCCCAAGCACGTGGTGGTCGCGCTCCTGAAGGGCGATGCGCATCGCGAAGACATGCGGCTGGGAATTGCCGCCGATGAAGTCATCGGCACATTTTCCGCCACCGAAGAGGCGCTGCTCGATCAGGCGCCCGCCGATGTGCCGCACTGCCGCGGTATGTTGCGCCACGACGATCGCCTGGCGCTGGTGGTTGACTTGCGCCGCCTGGTCGACGTTTTTCCAGTGCCGGTAATTTAAATCCGGCGATTAGCGCAGCACCCGAAATGGGCGAAAGTGTTTGGGGCAAAAAAGTTTTTAGGCCGCGCGCACGAACCGTTCCGCATCACGGACCGGCGGGGCGAACGTAAATGGGCGCACAAGTTCTTGGGAGGAAGTCATGAAAGCTCGTCTGAGTTCCACAGTCTGGCTCCTGGTTTTCTGGGTCACACTGTTGCTGATCGCCGCGGTAGGCTTTTCCTACTACGCTGGCTCCCATTCCACCGCCGCAGACGCTGCCGCGGTTCCCGGCGGAGCGAATGGCGCGCTGCTGGGCGCGATAATTCTCGCGCTCGTCGCGGTCATCTCCATCATCTACGTGCTCAGCAAGCGCGTGCTCACTCCCGTGGATGAGCTCGCGAAATTCTCCGAGCGGGTTGTCTCCGGAGACGTCCGCGCGCGCGTCGAAATCAGCTCCGACGACGAATTCGGCTTCATCGCCGAAAATTTCAATCGCAGTGCCGCCAAAGTTGCACACGCCGTCACCAATCAACAAGCCCAGGATTCCTTGCAACGTAGCATCACGGACCTCCTCAACACGATCAACCAGGTAGCCCGTGGCGACTTGACCATCCGCGGCAAGGTTACCAACGACGCTCTCGGCAATGTCGTGGACTCCGTGAACTTCATGCTCGACAACTTCACCAAAGTTCTCGAGCGCGTTCGCAAAGCCGCCGTGGACGTCAGCGGCAGCGCCAATCAAATTCTCGACGCGGCCGACGATATGACCGCCGGAGCCACTCAGCAAGACCAGGAAATCACCAACACCTCGTCCGCCGTCGAAGAGCTCACCGTCTCCATGAAACAAGTGTCCAACAACGCCGAAGCCAGCGCCGAAGCCGCGCGCCGCGCTCTCGACGCCGCCGAACAAGGCAACCGCGCCGTGCGCGATACGCTCGAAGGCATGCAGCGCATCCGCGCCTCGGTACAAGCCACCGCCAAGAAAATTAAATCTCTCGGCGATCGCTCCCTGGAAATTTCGGAAATCATCAACGTGATTAACGACATCACCGAGCAAACCAACCTGCTCGCGCTGAACGCCGCCATCGAAGCCGCCCGCGCGGGAGATGCCGGCCGCGGTTTCGCCGTCGTCGCGGACGAGGTCCGCAAGCTCGCCGAACACTCCCGCAGCGCCACCAAAGATATCGCCGCGCTCATCAAGGCCATTCAGGCCGAAACAAACGAAGCGGTCGTGGTCATGGAAGACGGCACGCGCGAAGTAGAAGTCGGCGCAGGCCTTGCCGATCAAGCCGGTAAAGCACTCGAAGCAATTTCCAGCGTCGTGCGTCAATCAGCCGAACTGGTTCAGGAAATTTCTCTGGCCTCGAAGCAGCAAGTGCGCGGTACCGAAGGTGTGGCCAACGCGATGCAAATTATTTCCGGCATCACGCGCCAGACCACTCAAGGCGCGCGCCAAACCGCTTCGACGGTCGGCAACATGGTCAAGCTCTCTGAACAATTAAATGAAGCGCTCGCGCAATTCCGTTCCGGTCGCGCGGGCGAAGCGGCCGAAGAACCGCGTCCGGCCGCGCCCGTGGGTGCGCATCGTTAGGTCGCAGTGATTCTTGGCGCCGGTGCAACCCGCCGGCCCCGAACGTGCGCCGAACATGAAACCACATCCAGTTACGACGACGAAGCTCAGCGAGTCCGAACTCGATGATATCCGCACGCTGATCGAGCAGCGCTCGGCCATTCTTTTCGATGCGTCGCGCGAGCGGTTCTTCTCCACCCGCATCCGCGAATACATCGAAGAAAAAGAATTAGCCGGCGGCACAGAGCTTTTTGAACTGGTAAAGGGTTCCAGCACGGAATACGAGTCCCTGCTCGAGCGCCTGCTGACGCAGGAAACATCTTTCTTTCGTTATCCGGCCGTTTACGATGCGCTGGAAAAGCGAATTTTGCCGGAGGTGCAGGAGCGCAAATTCTGGCAGAACCCGCGCGCGCTGCGCATCTGGAGCGCAGGCTGTTCCACCGGTGAAGAGGCTTACTCCATCGCCATCACCCTATGCGACGCGCTGAAATTTGTGGAGGCCTGGGAAATCGAAATTCTCGCGACGGACATCAGCCGCCGCGCGCTGCGCCACGCCGAACGCGGCCTGTACAGCAAGCGCAGCCTGCAGGATGTCTCGTTGGGCCAGGTGGACGCGCACTTTACGAACACCAAGCACGGCTTTCAGATTAGGCCGCGCATAAGAAAAATGATTTCGTTCGCGCAAATGAATCTGGTCGAGCCGGTCTATGTTGGCAAGCTGGACTGCATCTTCTGCATGAACGTGCTCATGTATTTTTCAGAAGCGCGCCGTCTCGCGATTCTGCGCCGCTTTTACGACGCCCTTGAACCGGGCGGCTATTTTCTGTTGGGGCATTCGGAGACGCTCTCCAACGTGCCAATGAAATTTGAATCTTTGGTGATCGGCGATTGCCGCATTTATCGCAAGCCGGTCGTCGCTGAATCGCGCGCTGCAACCGTGTTGGTGGAGGAAAGCCTGTGAACGGGCCCAATCAGGAATCCGTCGAGCTCTTCCTCCAGGAGGCTTCCGAGAACCTCCAGTATCTACGGGAATATTCCGGCATGTTGCAGGAGCCGCAGACCAGGCCCGAAGATCTCGAAAAACTCTATATCGCCGCGCACACCTTGGCCGGCACTTCCGCCAGCTACGGCTTCCCGCAATTTTCGGAAGTCGCCGCGAAAATGGCGCACATCTTTCATTACGCCATGAACGCGACGCTCACCGCGGACATGCACGGCCCGCTGACCGAATTTATTTCCGATGCTATTTCCGTTCTCGAATTCGATCTGCTGCAAATCAGCTCCAGCGGCACCGAAACCGAAGGCGACATCCTGGCGTTCAAACAGCGCTATTCCTTCGCGTTTCCCGCGCCGCCCGCCTCGCGCGCTGCCCGCGAAGCCGCCGAACAAGCAGCGGCCGAGGAGCCCGTCGTCGAAGCGCCGCCCGCATATTCATTCGTTGACCATCTGCCTCAGGATAGCGACGTGCCGTCCGAAGTCCTGGAATTTTTCGTTCCCGAAGCCGAAGAGCATCTGCAAGCCGTCACCGAATGTCTGCTCGCACTCGAAGCCAATCCGAATGCGGAGGATATCAACCGCCTTTTCCGTTCCATGCACACCGTGAAAGGCTCCGCCGCGCAAGTCGGTTTGCATCGCCTCTCCGCCGTCGCCCATCGCGTCGAAGATCTCATCGGCCGCCTGCGCGATGGCGTACTGAAACCCAGCGCCAATATCGTGGACATCTGCCTGGAGTCCGTGGATGTCCTGAAAAAATTCCTGCATCACCAGTGGTCGAGCGACGAAGAAATGCGCGCCGCCGTGGATCCGCTCCTCGCGCAGATCGCGGAGCTCGCCCCGGAAGAATATGAGGATGCGGTTCCGGCCCAATCCGCGCCCGCTGGCGAAACGGGCACCGCAGCCACCGAAACAGGAATTGCAGCTCCAGAAAAGCGTCGCGCCGCTCCCGAAGCTCTGCCGCAAGCGAAATCCGTCCGCATTTCCCTGGAGCGCCTCGATCGCATGATGAACGCCGTCGGCGAACTCGTGATCAACCGCACCCGGATGGTCGGTCGCCTCGCAGAATTAGCAAAATTAGTCGAGGTCCTGAATTTCTCGAAGAGCCGCCTCTCTGGAAAAGTTTCCGAATTTCAGGAAAAGCACGAGTTCAGCAAAATTCAGCCGTCGCTCGTCCCCGGAAGCCACGCCCCGCAAATGGACACCTTCCGCGGGAATTTCTCCGGCATGCCGTCGGTCACATCCAACGATCTGCTCGAATTCAGCGAACTGGAAATGGACCGCTACGACGACGTCAACATTCTCTCCCGCTCGCTCACCGAGATTTCCGCGGACGTCAACGTCGTCCTCACTCAGTTGGAAGGTTTCATGGGCCGCGTGGATTCAGACATTGACGAATTCACCAAGCTCGCGCACCACCTTCAGGACGAAATCACCGCCGCGCGGATGGTCCCCATCGGCAACCTTTACACCCGACTCACCCGCACCGTGCGCGACGCCGCCAACGCCACCGGCAAGCTCGTTGATCTTTCTCTCGAAGGCGCGGATACCGAGCTTGACAACAATATTATTCAGCACGTTTCGGATCCGCTCATTCACCTCGTGCGCAACGCCGTCGCGCATGGCGTCGAAGATCGCCGCACCCGCCAGCGCTCCGGCAAATCCGAAAAGGGTCTCGTCAGTGTCCGCGCCTATCACCGCGGCAATCACATTTTCATCGAAGTCGAAGACGATGGCCGCGGCATTGATTACGATGGCGCCCGCCGCCGCGTGGTCGAAATGGGCGCGATGTCTTCCGTCGCTGCCGCCGAGCTAACCGAACGCGAACTCCGAGAGTTTCTTTTCCGTCCTGGCTTCACCACGGCGGCTGCCATGACAGAGCTTGCCGGCCGCGGCGTCGGCCTCGACGTAGTGCGCGCCAACGTGCACGCGCTGAACGGCGAAATTGAAGTCCGCTCCGAGCCTGGCCACGGCGCGACCTTTACCGTAAAAGTTCCTCTCACGTTAATCATCTCGCAGGCGCTCTTTGTGCGCTGCGGCACATCTGTCTTCGCGCTGCCTCTTGCGGTAGTCGAAGAAATTCGCCGGCTGAAACCCAGCGAAATCGAAGACGTCGGCGGAAAACTTCTCACTCGCGTGCGTGACGTGGTCACCGAAGTCGTGCGTCTCGACGTCCAACTCGCCCTCCCGCCGCTCGAACCGCTGAACGGCTATTTCCACATGGTCATCGTGAAAGTCGCCGGTAAACAGGTCGGCGTAGTCGTTGAAGAAGTCCTTGGCAAAGACGAAATCGTCATCAAGAATCTCGGCGACTATCTCCGTGGCGTGAAACTGTTCCCCGGCACCACCATCGCGCCCGATGGCAGCCTGATTCTCCTGATTGATTTGAATCGTCTCGCTTCCGCGGACACCGCCGAGCGCAATGCGCTGCCAGCCTCTTCGCCCGCCGCCCGCGTTTTCGCTCCTGGCGCGGAAGCAGTCGCGGCCGGAAGCATCCCAGCAGGCGCCGTGGACTCCATCGAGAACGATCGCGTCGTAGTCGTTGCCGACGATTCCATCAGCGTCCGCAAATTCGTCGGACGCATGCTCGAAAAAGCCGGCTATCGCGTCAAGCTCGCGTCCGACGGGCTCGAAGCTTCCGAACTCGTCGCCCAGATCGGCTGCCACCTGGTCATCACCGACCTCGAAATGCCGCGTATGAACGGCTACGAGCTGATGGCCCATCTGCGCCAGAATCCCGCCACGCGAAAAATTCCTGTGCTGGTCGTCACCTCTCGCGCCGGCGCAAAACATCGCGATCGCGCCATAAAAGAAGGCGCCGCCGCGTTTCTAACCAAGCCCGTGCAGGAAGATCAGCTGGTGGCAACGGTGGATGAATTGATCGGCGCGGAAAAACTAGAGAAACGGCGCACCGTAAACATCCCGGTGCGGCAGGATTGAGATGAACAAGGCGCCCGAAAAGAAAATTCGCGTGCTCGTCGCTGATGATTCCGCCTTCATGTGCAAGGTGCTGAAGGAAATCATCAATTCCGACGCACAACTCGAAGTCGCCGGCACCGCCCGCGACGGCCGCGAAGCAGTGGCCCTCGCTGAATCCCTGCGCCCTGACGTCATCACCATGGACATCAACATGCCGCATCTCGATGGCCTGCAGGCCACCGAGCTGATTATGTCGCAGCACCCGCGCCCGGTCGTGATCGTCAGCTCCGAATCTCGCGAAGGCGCTGCCAGCACCCTGCGCGCCCTCGAACTCGGCGCCATAGACTTCGTACCCAAGCCCACCAACGGAATTGACCTGGACATGCGCAATATCCGCGAAGAACTCACGCGCAAATTAAAAATGGCCGCAAAAGTTCGCGTCGTGCGCACCGCCACTATGTCGAAGCTCGCGGCTCACGCGCCGGTCCCACTCTCATCGGCCTTGTCGAACAACGCAGACCGCACCGGGCAGCACAACGCCAGCAACGGCACGAAATTTCCTCTGGTCGTGATCGCCGCGTCCACCGGCGGACCAGCCGCCGTTATGCGCGTAGTCGCAGGCTTGCCGAAAGATCTGCAGGCCGCGGTCCTGCTGGTGTTGCACATGCCCGCGGCATTCACCAGCCAATTCACTATCCAGCTCGCGGAAATCTCTCGCATGCCCGTGAAAGAAGCCGAATCGCATGAAGCCCCGCAGCCCGGCGTAATCTACCTCTGCCCCGGCGCGAATCACTTGCGGATTTCTTCCACGGGGAAAATCACATTGGACGGTGGACCGCGCATCGAAGGTTATCGCCCCTGCGCAGACGTCGCCCTGGAATCCGCCGCCGCCTTCGCGCGCCCGCTGACGCTAGCCGTCGTTCTCACTGGCATGGGCAACGACGCCTCTAAAGGCGTCCAAGCCGTGAAAGCCGCCGGCGGCCACGTGATCGTCCAGGACGAAGCCACCTCCGTAATATTCGGCATGCCCGCGGAAGCAATCAAGACAGGATCAGTGGACGAAATCCTTCCTCTCGATCAAATCAGCGCCGCGATCGAAAAGCGCATCGCGAAAATCACGCGCCTCGCGCCGGCTCCCATAGGTGCGCGATGAAAATCGCCACGCAGGATATGGCAAAGTCGCGCCGCTCGCGCCCCAGCGAAGCCGTAATCTTGTTCTGCATCGGCACACAAACTTTCGCTATCGCCGCGGACGCAGTCCAGGAAATTCGCAGCACAGACAGCCTTGCCACCGCCGCCGTCGAAATGGAACTCGCCGAAGTTCCCAAAGTCCGTCACCTTGTCGAACGCAGCCATCGCACCTACTACGTCGTCAGCGGGTGCGCCCATTTCGGCCTGCGCGTCACGCGTCCCACGCTGGTCCTGATCTTGCGCCAAATTCGCACCGCGGTTCTCGTGGACTCCATCGAACGCATGGCGGACGTCTCGAGCGTCCACGCGCTTCCCCAAGCCTTTCAAGGCGAAGAGCGCCAGTGGTATCGCGGCCTCATCTATCTCGAGGACCGCGTAATCCCGGTCATCAAGCCCGACGGATTTCTCACGCCCGAAGAATTCGCGCGCCTCGATCGCGCCGCAAAATCGATCGAAGCTCGCTAACGAACTCGAAGGAGCCGTGCAAGCATGAGCGCCGCCGAAAATCACGCGCGCAAATCCTGGGTGCTGCTGCATGTCGGCAACCGCCGCTTCGCGCTGCCCGCCGAATCCGTCATGGAACTCGCGCCGCCCGTGCGCCTGCACAATTTTCCGCACACTTCGCGCCTCATCGCCGGAGTGATCGTCCGCCGTGGCCGCATCGTTCCGGTTTACGACGTCTCCCCGATCCTCTGCGGCCGTGAATCATCTGTGCATCGCTTCTATCTGATCGCCGAGCGAACCTTCGGAAATGCCAGCGAAGCCAGCGCCATCCCCGTAAACGGCGAATGTGAATTAGCCACCAGCGAAATGCAGCCACCGCAGGAAAACGCTCCTCCGTATTTCGCCGGCGTCCTGGCAACCGAAAACGAAAACATAGACGTCCTCGATTTGCAAGAATTAGTGAGCGCCGGAATGAATAGTCCCGCCACAGGAAACCACGCGGAGCCGCGCCCATGAACGCCCTCACAAATCTTCCGCGCATCCTGCTGATAGATAGCAATGTCTACTTCGCGAAACGCGTTGGCGAAGCTCTGCAGCAGGTCGGTTTCGAAGTCGTCCCCTGCACCCAAGCCGCCTATGCGCTCACGATGCTCGAATGGAACGCGCCCGCCGCCATTTTGTGCGCCACCAATCTGCGCGAAATGGGCGCGCTCGAAATGGCTCCCATCCTCCGCGCCGATCCAAACAGCGCGCACATCCCGCTCATTGCCATCGGTGGAGGCGGCGCCGGCGCCGGCGACCAAGCCCTGCTCGAAGCCTATCGCGCCGGCTGCGACGATTTCGTTGATCGCCGCCGCTCGCCTTCAGATATCGCCGCGCACGTCCGCAGTTTTCTCGTCAGCCGTCAGGACGGTTTTCAGCCAACGCAAATGCTGACCAGCGCGGAAACCGATTTGAGCGGCAATCTCCAGCATCTCGATCTCCCCGGCGTAATCCAAATGCTCGGTCAAGCCCGCCAGACCGGCGCGTTGCACATCAACGCCGTGGATGCCGACGGAATTATTTTCTTCGAGGGCGGGGAAATCAGCCATGCCGAATGCGGCATGCTTTTCGGCGATGAAGCCGTCACCCAAATCGTCGCCACCTGCCAGGGCGCGGTCAAAGGCGTTTACAAATTTGTGTACGGTGCGACCGCCGCGCAACGCACCGTCCTGCGCTCCGCCACCGATTTGCTCCTCGATGCCATGCGCGAATTTGATGAATCACAACGCGATGCCGAGGAAGGTCCCCAAAACGGCTCCGGGCAACTCGCCGAACAAAACTCCGAACTCGACACGCAACTCGACAATGTGGAGAAAAAATCGCTATGAGCGATACGCAAACTCTCGCCGCCGCCCGCACTCCCACGGTCTATTTCATTGACGACAGCGCCACCATGCGCGAAGTCATCAAGATCGCTTTCCGCAAGGAAAATATTCACGTCATCACCTGCGCCGACGCCGCCTCCGCTCTCGCGCAATTCGGCGATTCCGCTCCAGACGCAGTAATCACCGATGTAATCATGCCGGATAAAGACGGCTACGAAGTCTGCCAGTTCATCAAGGAACACGAACGCTTCGGAAAAACTCCCGTAATCCTCATGTCCGGCGTGGTAAATCGCACCGTCGCGGAAAAAGCCATGCAGGTAAAAGCAGATGAACTGGTGCGCAAACCTTTTCAGCCGCAGGATCTGATCGCGCGCGTGAAAAGTCTTCTGAATCCAGCCAGTCCCGCGCAGCGCGGTTCGTTGCGCGAAGAAGAAGCAAATTTGTCGCAAGCCGCAAACCACGTACTCGGTGGCCTTTTCGCGCCGCCCCCAACTCTGCAACCCAGCGCATCAACAAATTTCGCGCCTCCGAATCCCGTCACGACATCCGCATGGCCCGCGGAACCCGCGCAAACTTTCGCGCCGCAACGCACCGCGCCAGCACTCGCGCGCCCCGCACCTCTGCCTCAACGTGCAGCCGCAGCACCGCCATCACCCGACGCCCAGAAACTGCGCCACGAAATCCGTCGCCTCGAGCTCCTGGTAAAAAAACTCCAGGCCGAACTAGAAGCCCAAAAACAATACTGCGCCGCCCTGGAAGCGGACTTCAAATCCATGCAGGAAACCGAATAGCGTCCGCTCGCTTCCGGATTTGCCTTCGGTGTACACTCCTGCTCCATGAAATTTCAACGGCACTTCATTCTGATTCTTATCGCCGGCATCTTCGTACCCAGCCTGTTCTGGAAGTTTCGTTCCGCTCCGTGGGATCCCATGCGCTGGACGGGCGCAATCCTCATGGTCCCCTCATTCATCCTGTTTTCCGTCGCCCACGTGCAATTGGGCTCCTCGTTTTCTGTAAGCGCGCAGGCCCGAAACCTCGTGACCACAGGCCTTTACTCCCGCATTCGCAATCCCATCTACCTCTTCGGCGGCCTGTCGATCGTCGGGGTGATTTTATTTCTCGAGCGCCCGCGGTATTTGCTGATTTTTCTCGTCCTCATACCGCTGCAGCTCGTGCGCATGCGCCGGGAAGAAAAAGTCCTGGAAGAAAAATTCGGCGACGCCTATCGCCAATACAAGAAAAGCACCTGGTTCTAGGCTCCGCGCATGGCTGTTGAATTTGTAGCGGCCAGCTTCAGCTGGGCGCAGTTGCCTTTGAGTTTGCCGTTGCCTTTCTCTGCGCCCTCTGCGTCCCTGCGGTAATCCGTCGCCTTTGATTTTCTCCACGCCCTCAATCCAACCCCTTCGCCCGCAGAAATTCCCGCGCCACATCCGCAATATCCCGATGCTCTCCATCCACCTCATAATTCATCCGCCGCATTTCCTCATCATTAATCTTCCCCGCCAATTCCAGCAGCGCCGCCCGCATCTCCGGGAATCGTGTCAAAGCGTCCGTCCGGACCACCGGCACCGCCTCATAAGGCGGAAAATAATGTTTATCATCGACCAGCATCGTCAAATCCCGCGCCGCAAGTAACCCGTCCGTCGAATTTCCCGCCACAATATCCACCTGCTTCTCCAAAAGCGCGCGATAGAGCAATCCCAAATCCAGAATCCGCGGCGTCTCCGCAAACGCAAGCCCGTACGTTTGCGCCAAGCCCTTAAACCCATCCGGCCGCTCCATGAATTCATACCCAAATCCCGCGCGCCACTCGTGCGCAAAAGGCGCCGCATCCGAAATTGTTTTCAGATGCAGCCGCCGCGCATCCTCCCCACGTACCACAATCGCAAACGTATTGTTGAACCCCAGCGAGGGCAGCACTTCCAATCCAAACCGCCGCTGGTACTCGCTTCGCACGCGTTCATACACGGCCGTAGGATCAGCCTCCAAAGGATCATGCAAAATCGCCGTCAGCGCCGTCCCCGTATACTCCACATACAAATCCATCCGCCCCGACAGCAGCGCCTGCTGGCAAATATATGATCCCGCCAGATAAAATCGCCGCGTCACCTCGCGATGCGTCCGCGCCTCCAGATGCTGCGCCACGATTTCTCCCAGCAGCGCTTGCTCGGAAAAATTCTTCGATCCCACAACAATTTCATCGTGACGCACCGCGCCGCACGATCCAAGCGCCACAGCCCACGCAAATAACACGCACGCCACAATCGCCAGCCGCAACCTGGAAAAGCAAATCATGATCGGGCAGGCTGCCACCGGCGCTCGCAAACGCCCAGCAGAAAGTCAGCAACCAGCGCCAGCAGCGCTGCCGGAATCGCCCCAGCCAATATCAATTGGTTGTTCACCATCGCTAATCCGCGAAAAATAAATTCGCCCAAGCCTCCCGCGCCAATTGCCGCCGCAATCGTCGCAATTCCCACCGTCAACACGGTAGCCACACGTATGCCCGCCAGCATCGTCGAAAACGAAAGGGGCAGTTCCACCTGCAGCAGAATTTGCCGCTCCGTCATTCCCATGCCGCGCGCCGCGTTGCGAATCGCCGGATCGACGCCGGTAATTCCCGCCGCAGTGTTGCGAATAATTGGTAGCAACGCATACAACGCCAGCGCAGCAATCGCCAGCCGGTCCGCGCGATCTCCCAGCCACGGCACCGGCAGCAGAAATCCAAAAAGCGCCAGGCTCGGAATCGTTTCCGCGATATTCGCTCCGCCCAGAATCGGTTTCGATAACCATGGCCGCCGCGCCACCAGCACGCCGAGCGGCACGCCTACGGCCACCGCCAGCAGCATCGCAATTCCCACCAGCCACACGTGTTCAAGCGTCGCCTGCAATATTTCCCGATGATGTCGCGCAAAATATTCCAGCAGATTCATCCCGGTTCCTCCAGCTTATCCAGCATCCGCAAATTGGCAATGTACGCCGCCGTCACCGGCTCCGTCGCCTCCATAAAATCCTTGGGCGTGTGCAGTCCGACCAGCGCTCCAGCATCAATCACTCCGATGCGAGTCCCCAGCAGCAGCGCTTCGCCCACGTGATGCGTTACGATCACAATCGTCTTCTTCAGCCGCCGCTGCAAATCCTGAAACTCGGCTTGCACCTCCGCCCGCGTCAGCGGATCTAGCGCCCCAAAGGGCTCATCCATCAGCAGCATGGGCGGATCGGCCGCCAGCGCTCGCGCCACGCCCACGCGCTGGCGCTGCCCTCCGGAAAGTTGGTGCGGATAACGATGCAGAAATTCCGTCTCGTTCAATCCCACCAGTTGCAAAAGTTCCGCGACCCGCGCGCGAATGCGTTCGTCGGGCCAATGCTCAAGTCGCGGCACCAAAGAAATATTTTGCTCCACGGTGAAATGCGGAAATAATCCCACTTCCTGAATCACGTAACCGATCCGCCGCCGCAACTCAATCGGATCGCTCTCCACCGTTGCTCGCCCCTCCACCAGCACCGCGCCTTCGGTAGGTTCCAGCATCCGGTTGATCAATTTCAATGCGGTGGATTTTCCCGCCCCACTCCGCCCCAGCAAAACCAAAGTCTCGCCCCGCTGCACCACAAGGTTTAGATCGCGCAACAACACTCGCCCATTCGGCAGCTTGTAACCCGCATGACGAAATTCAATTACAGGATCAGAGTCGGGAAGGGAACCGCGCCCGGAAGTAAGTTCGGTGTCAGCGCTCATGCAGTTGACGGCGGCCTATAGCGCCACGCTGCGTCACCAAGCGCCGGCCGCGTCCCGCGCAGGCTAACAAGCGCCAGATACCCTGTCAAACGTGAAGGCGGAACTAAAGAATCCTGCGTGCATCCACCCTCATCTCATGGGGAGCAACACTCGGACACAAACAACATCCAAGGGAGTCTCAAGTGAGCAAGCTAAAAGGTAAAGTCGCAGTAGTAACTGGCGCATCCAAAGGCATCGGCGCAGCCATCGCCAAGGCTCTCGCCGCAGAAGGCGCATCTGTAGTCGTGAACTACGCTTCCAGCAAAGCTGGCGCGGATAAAGTAGTCTCGGCCATCACCGCAGCGGGCGGCAAAGCCGTCGCCGTAGGTGGTGACGTTTCCAAAGCCTCCGAAGCGCAGGCCATCATTGCCGCAGCCATCAAAAATTACGGCCGCCTGGACATTCTCGTCAACAATTCCGGCGTGTACGAATTCGCTCCCCTCGAAGCCGTCACCGAAGCTTCTTTCCACCGCATGTTCAATATCAACGTGCTCGGCCTCCTCCTCGTCACCCAGGCCGCGGCAAAGCATCTCGGCGCAGGCGGAAGCATCATTAACATCGGCTCTGGTGCCAGCCGCATCACTCCGCCGAATAGTGCCGTGTACACCGCCACCAAGGGCGCGGTTGACGCCGTCACCGGCGTCCTTGCTCGCGAGCTCGGTCCCAAAAAGATTCGCGTGAACAGCATCAACCCAGGAGTCGTCGAAACTGAAGGCACGCAAAGCGGCGGCTTCATTGGCTCGGACTTCGAGAAGGGCGTCGTCGCACAGACCCCGCTAGGCCGCACCGGGCAACCCGGTGACATCGCTCCCGTCGCCGTCTTCCTAGCCTCGGACGATTCCGCCTGGCTAACCGGCGAACAACTCCTCGCCTCCGGTGGCCTCCGCTAACCCAATCCGCGCGCGCCACCGGAGCGCATCATCAGCTCCGGTAGGGGCGGGTCTCAGACCCGCCCCTCGTAGCGCTGACTTCGCGTCGACGCTATGCGGTTGAACTTGTAGGGGCATGGCATTCGCTGCCTGCGCTTCTCTAGCGCCGAGCCCGCGCCAGCTCTCTCGCGCTACTCCAATCCCACCTGCAAGTTACCTCTCTAAGTAGTTCTACGAATAGTTATCAACCCGCAAACGTGTTAACGTAAGTCGGGGCGCTATTGAGGCCCCCAAAGGACGCAACATGCTCGACCCAGCCCAAAATGGGAAACCCACCGTCCCCAAACCTCTCGCCCGCCTCCCGCGACCCCATGCTGGCGTGCCCGAACCTCCAATCCCGCCGAAATCCCTTGCCAGCAGCCAGGACGCCCGCCGGCTCTTCACTCATCACTCGCCGGTTCTCGCTCACTACTACCCCGTTTAATCGCTAGTCAGCAAAATATTAGAATTCACCGCAAATCATTGAAAACAAAGAACGGCGACCCATGTTAATGGCTTTGCACAGGAAGCCAGAAAATCGATAATGAGAGGTAGTTTTTGTGCAGACTGGGGGGTTTTTGTGCAGTTTATCCTGCGAATGGCAATTTGTAATTATGGTTTCTTTCCTACAGAGATTCGCATATTAGTTGAAACGCCAGAAGGATACATGGACTTTTGCTTTCAGAATTTTTTGTTGGGGACGAAAGAAACGATTCGATATAGAGAACGTTCGAGAACGATTTCAGCTCGAGCAAACGAACGTAAATTTAGCTCCTCAATATGTGACGCGTTTTGAATGCATCGATAAGTTCCGAAGATTTAATAAAAACTAGAGATACTCAGGACGCCAAACGCGACCGGAAGAGCAAGAATACTGGTTCGCATCATTACCAACGACAACGAAGATGTTGCGGGATAAAGTAATCGAGCCACAAACAATCAGAACCTTATGCCTGCCGAGGCTCTTTTCACCACATTTCGTATTCATAAGCAGATTGAAAATGTTTTTCTGACACATTCCCTCTATTACGAGAGGCGAAAAGGGTTTTATCGCGATCAGGACAAGCCCATAGCAGATATCGTAACGCCGAAAACGAACTCATTCCGGCAGTAATTGCGATTATGACCGAACAACCCCACGATGCGCGAAGCCACCCGCGAAGCTACATTCAAGACGAAACCAAACGGTGGAGTCTGTTCGGGTCACGATGATTACGACGTTATTCAAACATCACAGCGGACCCGAAAATAATTGCAAACCCGCCATTTAATATCGGCGTGTATTTGAATTGCGTGCTTCTTGTGAGACGAGTGGATAAATTCTTAGCTAGGAAAAGAAACTCGATGCGGCGATCAAAGCGCAATATCAGATTTTATCTTGCCAAATACGCAGCGAGCGCAGCTGTTCAGAATGCCTATTGTCCGCCTCCGGAGATTTCCAAAATTAAGTTGTCAACGAGATCACGGATGAGGCTTTAGAAAAGTACATTCAAGCAAGTCCGGAGAATCAACCAGTACTACGGAGCGAACGACAACGCAGGTAAATCATCCAGATGAGCCAGTCTCTAAAAAGACATTTGGTCAAAACCTTTTCTAAGGGGAAGACCCGTGTTGTTTGAGTTCTAAAAATCCATTCGCAAGTGAAAAGTCATGCTGCTTTACTAGGCCAAAAGATCGGGATCAATTCCTAGCTCATGCGTTTCATGAATCAAAACGACAAGATTATGACACAGAACTTTACAGAGAGTTTCATTAACCATTGCAACGTCGGTCTTGCTCCGCAGGCTGTCGCCGAATTTGCGCTTCATCATGCTGAACGTGGATTCGACGTTGGACCGTTTGTGGTAATGCGCCATGAATTCGGTACGACGGAATTGGAAATAATGAAACATCTTCGACCACGTTCCATCGCCGCTCCCGATGGCGTCAGATTTGAAGGCGATAAACGGTGTGGCCCCGACGCTAGCGATTGCGTCCGTGTTTTTCCGCGAACCATAAGCTTTATCAGCGGAGACTTCTGCGACTTGAAAATTTTGCGCCGTCGCGTTGACCAAGGCAGGAAGCATTTTAACGTCGCTCGCAAACTGGTCATGAATCTCAACGGCAGTCACAATATTGGTTTTGACTCCGCACATCAGATGGCACTTCACCCAATCTTGCTTTTGTTTAACCGTACCGTATTTGAGATCGAACCAACGGGTAAAACGGCTAGTAGTGAAACCGGACGAATCGGCGGCGAAATCGGTCTCAACCGATTTGAGCGGCAGGCTGCTTTGGGTAATCAGGGTGCGGAGAACGGGGGTCAGATCGGGATTCTCAAGATAGTTGGAGATGCTATTGAAGTGCGGAACTTTGGCAATGAATCCGCGACTGTGCGCTTCCCTCAAATCACTAACGAAGCGGCGTTGCGAAACCGTGGAATAGACTTTAAAAACGATGCTGAAAACAGCGTCCGACAATGGCAACGGCGGTCGGCCAGTCTTGGGTGGAGTGGTAATGAGGCCGGAACAGAGGTCAGCAAGCAAGACCTGGAATTTGTCTTGTTCGTGGGTCTGCGCGTCATTGTAGGCAGACCATTTTTGCGGATAAGTAGTGCGTTCCTTTGTTTCGGTAACAGTGACACTTTCAGTGACCGTCACGCTGCCGTCCGCGTGTTGTTCGCGCTTCATGACAAACGATGCTGCATATATGTGTTTACACTTCACTCCGCGTGTTTCATGGTCAAGACAGGTACAAGTCGTCATCTGGACGTTTACCTGATACTTGTTATTGCCCGATTGGGATGGCACGAGCCAAATACCCTTCTTTTTCTTAATGATTCTCGTTGCCGCCAGTTCCATCCCGCGTTGCTCTCTCAGGTCCATAACTACCTCCTGTACCTGAGAAATATATTACTATCTAGGTGTATATCTGTCAAGAGTTATTTTGATCTTTTTTCCCTTGACAATATATCCTTATCTAGTATGATACCCGCATGGGATTGGTCACGATCAAACAAAAAGGCTACAAATGTGGCCGTTGCGACCATGAATGGGTTCCGCGACACAGCACAGTCGGAGAACCACGGGTTTGTCCCAAGTGCAAATCCCCGTACTGGAACAAACCTCGCAAAAACAAGCAAAAAGCGTCATAATTTCTTTCTAAGACCAACTGACGGGTGGTGCGGGAATCGAACTCGCAAGTGCCTGTCAGACACGATGGTTTTTAAGACCACGCCCTTACCAATTAGGGATAACCACCTGTCAGTTGGTCTTAGAAAAAGTTTGGCGGAAGAAGTGGGATTCGAACCCACGACGCCTCGGGCCACCGGCTCTCACAAGACGACAGCCCCCGGCGTACTGGTTTTGCGGACCAGCGGTTTAAACCGCTCACCCATTCTTCCGTTCAATGGTGCAAGTGGGGAGGGCGCGTCGCAAACGTTTGCTCCCCACTTGCATTTCAAAAATCATTCCTCCCTTTCAGAGAATGTTTCCGGGCAATTTCAGCAACGCTTCTTTTACAATTTCTTCTGCTTTCGTATAGCCAGAATTCGTCAACCGATAACGCTTCCCGCGATGTGCTCCTGTGATAATGACCGCGCCTTCGCTGGAAAGGCTTGCAAGGATTCTGTCAATGCGTGTCGTGCGATAGCCAGACTGAACCATCCCATCCATTATTTCGCTACCTGTCGGGCTATCATTCTTCCGCAGATATTTCTGCCCAAACAGAATGAGCAGGACGGCTTCGGTATCCGAATTGGGTGGAACAACGAGAGAGATCACGCGGCCATCGGCGCGAAAAATATTGTCTGCGTTCACAATATTGAATTGCGGAACGTTAAGCTGCGCGACTGTTTTGGAAGCTTGCGCAACGGCAGCATTTCCCGATGGAATACCAGCAATCAAATCTTTAAACGCCTCAAATTGGGCTTTGACTGCATCAACAGGGCCGTCAGCTTCAAACTCATGTTCGCCAATCTTTATCTTAAGTCTATATTCGGCCATAAAACCTCCGAGACATATAATATGCCAAATGCAAGCGCCAATGTCAATAGTACTACGAATAAAAGGCGATTTTACCATCCTATTAGTTTTAGGCCCTTGGGAGATGTTTTCGGGGTTTTTGTGCAGACAGGGGAGTTATTGTGCAGGTTCGGCTAATTGTGCAAAGCCCATGTTAATCGCTAGTTTTTCTGCCATTTTCGTCGGTGAAATACCTATTGCACCGGGCCCGCCGCAAAGGTATAAGCGGCGCAATTCTTTGGGGGCGCCGAACCATGCGAACCGCTTTAGGATGACCGAAACCACAAACCCGAATGCGCAAGTCGCCACGCTCCCAGCCTCCGCGTCCAGCTCCCTCTGGAATAAGGACCTCGCGCCAATCCCACGCAGTCAACGCACCTGGGGCACCTACAACTACGCCGCGCTCTGGGTCGCCATGAGCGTCAACATCCCCACCTACATGCTCGCCAGCGCCATGATTGCCGGCGGCATGAATTGGAAGCAGGCCATCTTCACGGTGTTCCTCGGCAACATCATCGTGCTGATTCCGATGCTGCTCAATGCCCATGCCGGCGCCGAGTACGGCATCCCATTTCCAGTTTTCGCACGCGCTTCCTTCGGCGTGCTCGGCGCAAACGTGCCTGCAATCCTCCGCGCTCTCGTGGCCTGCGGCTGGTTCGGAATTCAAACTTGGATCGGCGGCGAAGCGATCAACACTCTTCTAGCGGCGATGATTCCAGGATGGAATCACGCATGGATGTGTTTCTTTCTGTTCTGGCTGCTGAATCTCGCCGTGATTCTGCGCGGCATCGAAGCAATCCGTTACCTGCAAGGCATCACGGCTCCTGCGCTCCTCATCCTCGGTCTCGCGATGCTCGGTTGGGCCTACACCAAAGCGGGCGGCCTCGGCCCCATGCTCTCGACGCCCTCGCAATTTCACACCTTCCATGAATTTTTCGCGTTCTTCATTGCATCGCTCACCGGCGTGGTCGCCTTCTGGGCCACAGTCGCGCTCAATATTCCAGACTTCACCCGTTACGCCAAAGGCCAGCGCGAACAAATGCTTGGCCAAGCGCTGGGCCTTCCGACGACGATGACTTTTTATTCTTTCATCGGCATCGCAGTGACATCAGCAACCGTGATCTTGTTCGGCCGCGCCATTTGGAATCCGGTGGAGGTGCTCAGCCGTCTGGGAAATCCTATTGCCGTGGTAGTCGCGATGCTCGCGCTGCTGCTCGCCACTCTCAACGTCAACGTCGCCGCCAACGTCGTCTCGCCCTCCAACGACTTTTCGAATCTTTATCCGCGCAAAATCAGTTTCAAACTCGGCGGCGTCATCACCTGTTTCATCGGCCTGCTGATGCAGCCCTGGCGCTGGCTCGCAAGCCACGGCAGCTATGTAATGGGCTGGCTTGTAGGCTATTCCAGTTTTCTCGGCCCCATCGCCGGCGTGATGATCGCGGATTATTACGTACTGCACAAACGCGTAATTCTCGCGGACGATCTCTACCAGCGCAATGGCGCTTACGAATTCACGCGCGGTTTCAACTGGCGCGCCATCGGTGCACTCGTCGCGGGCGTAGCCGTGGCGCTAAGCGGCCTGGAAATCCCCGCGCTCCATGGCCTCTACCCCTACGCCTGGTTCGTAGGTTTCGCCGTCTCCTTTTTTGTCTATTTGTTGCTGATGCGAAGCGCCAGCCCGAGCGAATCGAGGTGATCGTCACTCGCTGTTGTAAGTCACCGCGCCAGAAATGTTCGCACGTCGCATAAGACTTTTAGCATCATCGCGTCCGTGAGCTTTCCCGTAAATGTATTCTGCTGGCTCGGATGATACGAAGCAAAAAGCCGCGGCAAATTTCCCGGCAATTCATAACTCGCGCCATGCCGAAAAGGAAACGCAGCCAGCGTCGCAATGACCCCGCGCTCCTTAAGCAATCCCAAATAAGCCCGCATCGCAATGCTTCCCAGCACCAGCACCGCGCGCGGCCGCAGAATCTCCAGCTCGCGCTCCAAATAGTGCCGGCAATTCGCCAGCTCCGCAGGCAACGGCTTATTGGCAGGGGGAGCACAGCGCAAAGTCGCGGCCATGTAAGCATTCTTCAACGCCAGACCGTCGTCGCGATTCGTCGAAGCAGGCTGATTGGCAAATCCCGCGCGAAACAGCGCCTTGTACAGAAAATCCCCAGAGCGATCGCCGGTGAACATACGCCCCGTGCGATTCGCGCCATGCGCTGCCGGCGCAAGCCCCAGAATCAAAAGCTCCGCCCGCGGATCGCCAAATCCCGGAACCGGCTTTCCCCAGTAATCCCACGCCAGAAACGACCGGCGCTTGTCCTGCGCAACCTGTTCGCGATAACGTACGAGTCGCGGGCACGCGCGGCACTGAATGATTTCCTGGTTTAGCTTTTCCAATTCTCTCAAGTGGCTTCCCTATAGAAAGTTATCATGCACCCGCCGAAGCTTCGCAAGCGTCTAACGGGCATGAGCAAGCAGTGCGGTAAGGCGGTCGAGCGAGAAATGGCTCAGTTCGTGCCGCGGGAAAGCATAACTCAGCACAACTTTCGCGCTGACATGAACAGCACTATTATGTAGTACGCGCAGCGGTCTCCGCGCAGGAATTGCGAACAACATTTGGGAGTCACCGGATCTCCATGGCCAACACGCCTGAAAGAATCATCATCCTCGATCCCGATCCGCACGGCAGTGAAGATCTGCGTGCCGCTTTACAGTCAGCCGGCTATGACGTCGCTGTGTACGCGACGACTCGCGAGGGACTCGACGCCATCCATCAGACGGGCGCCGATCTTCTGCTGTTCGACGCGAGTATGCAGGAACCCAGCGCTAGCGAAGTGTTGGCCACTATTCGGGGCTCCGCGAAGACCGCGGCGATGCGCGTCCTGCTGCTTGTCGCAGGGGGAAGCGAGCAGCGCGCCGCTGCCATGGACCTAGGCGCGAACGACGCTATCTCGCGCCCCTACGATTTGCGCGAATTGTTAGCGCGCGTCCGCGCCCGCCTGCGCGTGCAACGCGCCGAAAATGAGCTGCGCGAAAAGATGCGCATCGCAGAAGAAGGCCAGCAGATCGCGCACACCGCATTCGAAGCGCTCGCCGTCACCGAGAAAATGACGAGCGACGCGTTCTCTCTCGATCGCAAGCTCAAGACCGGTTTCGCGGCCGTACTCACCATAGCGATAGTGATGGCTGGAATTTATCTCCTGTTCGCCCGCAGCGCGCAGAAAGTTACGCAGCGGTCAAATTCGTTTCTCGCAAAACTGGAAGGCGGAATTGTCCGCCAGCAGGATTTGATCGCCGAAGCCCGCAAGCTTCGCGCCGAACAAGGCAATCTGGCCGGCGCTGTCAGCGCGAATCCTGCCGCCAAAGACGACCTGAAGAAACAGGCTGAAGATCTGAAAGCGAAAATGGCCACCGCAAATTCCGACGACGCGGCCAGCCTGCAAAAACAATTGCAAGAGACCAATACGCGGCTAAAACGGCTCGAAACAGAAGGTCAGGCTGCGCAAAGTATTATTCCTCTAGACGTCCAGTCCGTCTGCCTGCTGCATGTGGCGGTGGCATTCAACGACCAACAATCGGGGCGCCGCTTGCGTTACGCTGGCCTCAACGAAGACGGCGAGCCGATACAAGACAGCGAAGGCAATCCGGTTTTGACGCTGGAAGGCAAAGGCCCAGAGGTAAAGATGGATGTTTTCGGCACGGGCTTCGTCGCCGGGCCGAATGGAAGAGTAATCACAAATCGCCACGTCGCGGAGCCCTGGTGGAAAAACGATGAGATCGCCCAAATCACCGGCCAGGGCTTGCAGCCGCAAATTTCCGCGATCCGTGCGTATTTTCCCGGCGACCCGCGCGCGTTTCACGCCGAAATTCAGGATATTTCAGACGTCACCGATCTCGCGTCCGTGCGCGTGGACCTGCAGGACCTGAAGCGCCCGGTCCTCGCCCTTGACACCGGCAAAGATTCGGCCTTAAGCGGTCAACCCGTCATCTTGATGGGTTACGCCACGGGCCTCGCCGCCATTCTGGCGCGCACGGATGAAGAATCCGCGCAGGACATCATCAAGAAAAGCGGCAGCGACGTTTCGCAAGTTCTCAACGAGCTCGCCAAACGCAATCTCATTCATCCGCTGATCACGCAAGGGCACATTGGCGACATCCTGCCCGACAAAATTGTGTTCGACGCGCAAACTACTTCGGGCGGCTCCGGCGGGCCGCTCTTCAATCGCGATGGAAAAGTCATCGGCGTTACCGTGGCGATCCTGAAGGGGTTCGGCGGCTCGAACTTCGGCATTCCGATCCGCTTCTCGCAGCCTCTGCTTGCGAAGTAACGGCATGAGCATGTGGCCGGGCCCGCTGTGCGCGCCTTGCTCCGTCTCCGGTGCAGAGCCACGCCGTTGGCAATTAAGTCCACAAAGGCAACGCGTAGATCAGCGGCCGGATTTTGCTGGTGCGCCAGAAGTAAGCGAGGATGATCACGCTGGCAATCGCCGCATACGCGCACCACAGCGAAGTGAACGCGTAGCGTTTGAACGCCATCACCACCAGCAGAATCACTAGGTTGGCCCAACCGAAAAGCACCATGGCGCGAACCTTGGAAAAAAACAGCGAACCGCAAGTCGCGATCACGTACAGAATCGCAACCGCGGTATTGTTCGTCGCTTGATTGATGTACACGATGCTGTTTCCACGCTCGTACACCTGCGTCGGAAACGCCGTCAATGCCCACAAAATATAAAGCGTCGTCCCCACTCCGAGCGCCAGGAATGGCAACATGCGCCGCCGGCCTTTACCGTCCGGCTCAAACAGCAGCACGCTCAGCGGCAGCAGGAATGGCAGCAGCCCCTGCGCGTACAACATGAATGCAGCGCCCATATTGTGCGTGATGGTCGGCGAAAGAATGCCGTCCAATCCCAGCCACACGAATCCTTCGATAAATTGATGAATCGCGAATAACAATGGCAGCGACGCGAAAAGCAATTCGCGGCGGTGCTTCACCTTGGTCAACGTCACGACGCCCACGGCGCCCAAAGCGGTGCTGCCCACAAAGTTTGCGGTCGCGGAAAAACACATGGATGGCTTTTCTCCCCGCGCGAGAATTACATCGATCAAGGCGAAACGCAAAATATTTCTTACCGGCGCTGCATTTCTACGCTGGGCGCGTTCGTCAGGCACTGGGTTAGAATGTTTCAGAGGAGAACATTACAGCGCGTGAAACTAAAATTGCCCGCCGGTCGGTTTGCGGCTTATTTATTCGACTGCGACGGCACCATCGCCGATTCGATGCCGCTGCACTACATTGCATGGAAGAAAACTCTCGCGGAATGGAATTGCACATTTGACGAGCGGCTTTTCTACTCCTGGGGCGGCACTCCCGTAGCGGAAATCGTTTCGATGCTCAACGAACGACAGGGCCTGAACATGCCGGTCGAGGGCGTCTCCGCTCGCAAGGAGAAACTCTATATGGAGCTGTTGCCGCAGCTCAAAGCGATTCCCGAAGTGGTGGAACATATCGAGGCGCAGCACGGCCGCATTCCGTTTGCGGTAGTGTCTGGCAGCACCCGCGATTCGGTGACGGCGACGCTCGCTTCACTCCAACTCCTGGATAAATTCGACACGCTGGTCTGCGCTGGCGATTACCGGAAGAGCAAGCCCGATCCGGAAGCGTTTCTGCTGGGCGCCGCCAAACTAGGAGTCGCGCCCGCGGCGTGTCTCGTCTTCGAAGACACAGACATGGGCATCCAAGCAGCAACCGCAGCCGGAATGGCCTCGGTAAAAGTCCCGCCACCGTGGGAACGCAGCGCGAGCTAAGGCGCCTCGCTGAGTCACAAGACGATTCGGCAGATTTCTGGAACCTCTGCTGCACGTCAGCCACGGTAGGGGCGCTGCTTGCTGCGCCCCAACTTGTCGAGGAGTAAACCTAGCGGTGGATTTCCCGCTCGCTCTTAATTTGCCCGCACCTCGCGACTCTATCTACACCTGGCCTAAATTGACACGGCGTGCTCCGCACAGCTAGCATAGTTGAAGCGATTGTTCCTCGGAGGCGACTCCGAAGGTGTGCCTGCCGAAGCCAGTAACGCCGGATCTTGCGCCATGGAAAGCAGTTCGCGTTCGCAAAATATTCTGGACCGGATTGTCGCAGCGCGCCGCGCATCGGTGGCGCACCGCAAACGCGTACTTCCGGATGTCGCGCTGAAGATGGCCGTGGAAAAGAAAGTCGCGCCGCCGCGTGATTTCCCGGGGGCGCTCGCGCGGGCCGGCAGAATCAATATTATTTCGGAATTGAAGAAAGCTTCGCCTTCGCGCGGCGTGATTCGCGAGGAATATGCTCCGGCCGTGCTGGCGGCGAGCCTCGAAGAAGCGGGTGCGGCTGCTTTGTCCGTGCTCACCGAAGAAGATTTCTTTTCCGGCTCGCTGGGCGACCTGAAAGAAGCTAGCCGCGTGACCAAGATTCCGATCCTGCGCAAGGATTTCATCGTGGACCCCTGGCAGGTGTGGGAAACACGCGCGGCGGGTGCCGACTCGTTTTTGCTGATCGCCGCGGTACTGAACGACGCGGAGCTGCGAGATTTGCTAGAACTGGGACGCACGCTGAAAATGGAAGCGCTGGTGGAAGTGCACTCGAAGGAAGAATTGGAGCGCGTGCTGGACGCCGGCGCGCGAATCATTGGTGTGAATAATCGCGACCTGCGCGATTTTCAAGTGCATCTGGAAACGTCGCTGTCGCTGGCCGAAGTGATTCCCGAAGAATGTATCGCGGTCAGCGAGTCTGGCTTGCGTACTTATGACGATCTGGCGCGGCTGCAGCGCGCTGGGTTCGACGCGTTCTTGATCGGCGAGCACGTGATGCAGAGCGCCGATCCGGCAGCGGCGCTGCGGGCTTTGCTCATGCCGGCGGGAGCAGGGCACACAGTTGCATGACCGGCGGAGCAGCATGGTAAAAGTGAAAATTTGCGGCATCACGAATTGGACCGACGCGCGGCGCGCCGTGGAAGCCGGTGCAGATTTTCTGGGATTCAACTTTTATCCCAAGAGCTCGCGTTACATCGCACCCGCGGCCGCTCGGCGCATCGTGCAACGATTGCCCAATACAGTCGCATCGGTAGGAGTGTTCGTGAATGAGCCGGAAGCCGAGATGCTGGCAATTGCGCGCCGAGTTGGACTCGATTACTTGCAATTGCACGGAGACGAAACCGCGGAAGTCGTGTCACGTATGCGCCGCAGCTTTCGCGTGATCAAGGCGATTCGCGTGCGCGATTCCTTTGGCGTTTCGCAGCTCAGGAATTTCAAGGGCGCTTCGTCTATTTTGCTCGATGGCTTCGATGCGCATTTGCGTGGCGGCAGCGGAAAAAGATTTAACTGGAAGCTGGCGAAAAGCGCGGGGCGCAAGCGCCAAATATTTCTGGCAGGCGGTTTAACGCCCGAAAATGCGGCGGAGGCGGTTTCCGCAGCGCGGCCTTTCGCGATTGATGTGTGCAGCGGAGTGGAATCGCGCCCCGGCAAAAAAGATGCGGCGCGGATGCGCGCGCTGGTCGCAGCAGTGCGCCCGGTAAGTAAGATGCGCCCGCCCGGTTCGGTGCGCCCAGCGAATCCTGCGCGGAGGAAACGACGATCGTGAGCGCGATTGCACAAATGGTCCCGGATGCGCACGGCAGATACGGCCGCTACGGCGGGCGCTACGTCCCGGAAACTCTGGTAGCACCGCTGGAAGAACTCGAGCGCGCCTACGCAGCCGCATGCGCGGACAAAAGTTTCCGGACGGAACTCGATTCACTGCTGCGCAATTTTGCCGGCCGCCCCACGCCGCTGCAGTTTGCCGAACGCCTGACCGCGCACTTGGGCCGCCCGCGCATTTACATCAAACGCGAAGATTTGCTGCACACCGGCGCGCACAAAATTAATAACGCGCTGGGCCAGGGACTGCTCGTCAAGCGCATGGGCAAAAAACGCGTCATAGCGGAAACCGGCGCCGGCCAACACGGCGTTGCCACCGCGACTGTTGCCGCGAAGCTCGGCCTCACCTGCACCGTGTACATGGGCACGGAAGACATGGAGCGCCAGCGGCTGAATGTGTTTCGCATGCGTTTGCTCGGCGCGGAAGTGGTCGGCGTGGATTCCGGCGGCCGCACGCTGAAAGACGCGATCAACGAAGCCATGCGCGATTGGGTGACTAACGTCGAGAGCTCGCATTATTTGCTGGGATCGGTGCTCGGCGCGCATCCCTATCCGCAAATCGTGCGCGACTTTCAAAAAGTGATTGGCGAAGAAGCGCGCGCGCAAATCATGCAGGCGGAACAGCGCTTGCCGGACACTTTGATCGCCTGCGTGGGCGGCGGCTCGAATGCCATTGGGCTCTTCCACGCGTTCTTAGGCGATACTTCCGTGAAAATGATCGGCGTGGAAGCGGGCGGGCGCGGAACGACTCTAGGCGAACATGCGGCGCGGCTCGCAGCAGCAAGCGGATTCAGCGGCGCGCGGCCCGGAGTGTTGCAGGGAACTTACACCTACGTTTTGCAGACCACCGACGGCCAGATTGCCACCACTCATTCCGTGTCTGCGGGTTTGGATTATCCCGGCGTCGGCCCGGAGCACGCCTGGCTCGCCGAACTGGGCCGCGCGGAATATTGTGCGGTGAGCGATGCGGAAGCCGTCGAAGCCGCACGCACCCTCGCGCGCCAGGAAGGAATTATTCCCGCGCTGGAATCGGCGCACGCGCTCGCGGAATTGATTCGTCGCGCGCCGCGCATGAAAAAAGACGAACTGGTCATACTGAATCTTTCCGGACGCGGCGATAAAGACATGGAAATCCTCTCGCGCTATGTCTGAAAACTTCGCGTCGTCACCAACGGCTGTGGCGGCTCCAAAGCCCGCCGGTCGCATCGCGCAGCGTTTCCGCGCGCTCTCGGAAGCAGGCGAGATGGGGCTGGTCGCGTACATCACGGCGGGCGATCCTTCACTTGCGGCTACCCAGAATATCGTGCTCGCGGCCGCCAATGCCGGGGCGGACGTGATTGAGCTGGGTGTGCCGTTCAGCGATCCCGTCGCCGATGGCCCTACGATTCAGCGCGCCAGCGATCGAGCGCTGCGCAGCGGAACCACCCTTGCCGGCGTGATCGAGTTGGTCCGCCGCATCCGCGCACATTCCGAGGTTCCCCTGGTGCTGTTCAGCTACTTCAATCCGATTCTGCAGATGGGCCTTGAGAAATTTGCTGCCGCGGCCGCAGCGGCTGGCGCGGATGGCGTGCTGGCCACCGATCTGACGCCCGAAGAAGCGGTGGAATATCGCGCCACGCTGCAAGCGCACGGGCTGGATACGATTTTTCTTGCAGCGCCTACTTCCACGGACGCGCGCTTGGCGCAAATCGGCGCCGCCTCCAGCGGCTTCCTCTACATGATTTCGCGGGCCGGCGTTACCGGTGAGCGCGCCGAGCTGCCCGCGGAATTGCCGGCGCTGATCCGCCGTGCGCGAAAATTTACCAAGCTGCCCATCGCCGTCGGATTCGGCATCTCGCTGCCCACGCACGTCACGGTGCTGGGCGGGATTGCCGACGCTGCCGTGGTGGGTTCGGCGCTTATGGCTGAAATTGAGAAAGCCGCATCGCCCGACGCAGCAGCAGCAGCCGTCGCCGAACGCATCCGCCTGCTGAAATCCGCCGCGCGCACAGGAGTGAGCCGCCGCAGCAGCGAAGCCCCGTAACACCTCCGCAAAATGACCAAACGCCAGTCACGGGTCAAACGATCGTTGCAAAAAGTTTCGCCGTTTGCAGTAAACTTCATGCGCATTGAATAACCGGATTTGTGTTTTGAGGAGATCAGATGGATAAGCGCGTGGCCGATGCGGACGCCGCCATCGCGGGCATACAGGACGGCGCGACGATTCTGCTGGGCGGCTTCGGCCTGTGCGGAATCCCGGAAAATTTAATCGCCGCGTTGCGCCGTAAGGGCACGAAGAATCTCACTCTCGCGTCAAACAACGCCGGCGTGGACGATTTTGGCATTGGCCTGCTGCTGCAAAGCAAGCAGGTGAAGAAAATGATCGCAAGTTACGTGGGCGAAAACAAAACATTCGAGCAGCTCGCGCTGAAGAAGGAAATCGAAGTCGAGCTGAACCCACAAGGAACTCTAGCCGAGCGAATTCGCTGTGGCGGCGCCGGTATTCCGGCGTTTTACACTCCCACTGGCTACGGAACGCTCGCGGCGGAAGGCAAAGAGGTGCGGGACTTCAACGGCCGCCCGCACATTCTGGTGCCCGCGTTGCGCGGCAATTTCGCGTTCATCAAAGCTTGGAAAGGCGATCGCTGGGGGAATCTGGTCTACCGCAAGACCGCGCGGAATTACAACGCGGTTATGGCCACGGCGGCGGATTACACGATCGCCGAAGTAGAGGAAATCGTCGAGCTGGGGAAACTGAATCCCGATTGCGTGCACACGCCGGGAATTTTCGTTGACGCGATTTTTCAAGGCGAGAAGTACGAGAAACGCATCGAGCGGCGCACCGTGCGCCAGCGTTAGGAGCAGCGAATGCCCGCGGAAATTGACAAGCGCGAAGTGATCGCGCGGCGCGTGGCGCAGGAATTGCACGACGGATACTACGTGAATCTGGGCATCGGCCTGCCGACGCTGATCCCGAGTTATTTGCCGCCGGGAATCGAAGTGATTCTACAATCGGAGAACGGCATGCTCGGCATTGGGCCGTATCCGTTCGCTGGCGAAGAAGATTCTGATCTGATCAACGCGGGCAAGGAAACCATCACGGAAATCCCGGGCTGCTGTTATTTTTCCAGCGCCGAATCTTTCGGCATGATTCGCGGTGGGCGCGTGGATCTTACAGTGCTCGGCGCGCTGCAAGTGGACGAAGCCGGAAACCTGGCGAATTGGGCCATCCCCGGAAAAATGTTGAAGGGCATGGGCGGCGCGATGGATCTGGTGGCCGGCGCGAAACGGGTGATTATCGCGATGGAACATACCACTAAGGACGGCGAGCCGAAAATTGTGAAAAAATGCAGCCTGCCGCTCACCGGCGTCGGCGTCGTGAAGCTGATCGTCACCGAACTCGCCGTGATCGAGGTAACCCCGCAAGGACTTTTGTTGCGTGAAGTCGCCGCCGGTGTGACGCCCGAAGAAGTACAGAAAGCCACGGAGCCGATGCTCAAGCGCGCGCCCGATTTGAAAACGATGTCCACGTAACGCACGCGACAAAGCTATTGACCGCGGTTATTTATTGCGCGCTGATGGTGCGCGGAAAATCGCGAACTGCGATACCATGCAGGAAACGGGCGGGCATTCAGGAGAATTGATGGAGCCGCATTCGATAGTGGTGATCAGCCTGCACACGCCCAAGGAACGACTGTGGGGCGAATTGGTGGGTATTTCCAGCTCCGGAGTCACCCTGCGCGGGATTGACCTGAACTCATTCGACGATTTCGTCAGCCAGGTGCTGCATCCCGAAGGCGACCGCATGGGTCTGCCGACGCTTTTTTTTCCCATGCTGCGCATCGAACGCATCGCACTGGACGAAGCGCGCGGCTCGATTCCATCGCTTGCGGAAATGTTCGCGAAAAAGACCGGCCGTTCGCTCGAGGATTACCTGGCGCAGTTTGCGTAGACCTTTGTCTACGGCGCGCTACTACAAAACACATTCATGAACAGCCGAATCCTGACGGTCCCCAACCAGCTCACTTTCCTGCGTTTGGCCTTCCTGCCATTTTTTATCATGGCGATTCATTACGAGCGTTACAACTGGGCCCTCGTGATTCTGATCGTCGCGGGCTTCACCGATGCGCTCGACGGATTTCTGGCGCGCGGGCTGAATCAAAAAACTCCCCTCGGTGCATACCTGGATCCCATCGCCGACAAATTGCTGCTGTCATCTTCGTACTTCGAACTCGCGCTGCACGGAAAAATTGCGTGGTGGCTCACGATTCTCGTCCTGGGGCGCGACGTACTGCTGCTGGTGGCGAGCGCGGTGATTCTGATTACGGTCGGTTACATGTCGCTGCCGCCGAGCTTGTACGGGAAGGCCACCACGTTCTTCGAAATCACCATGATTTTTCTGGTGCTGGTGCTCGCGCTGCAGGACAACCATGCGCTCTACATGGTGAAAGAAATTTGCGGGTACTGCGTCGCTGTCTTCGTCTGCATTTCAGGCGTGCATTACAGCATCGTGGTGTCGCGGCGCCTGCATACAGGCGGGTAGCTTGGTTGGCGGCGCCACAACGCCAAGATCTTCAGCAGAGCGCATTTTTTCTGTGAGCTACGAAGTCGTGTGAAGCACGCCGAACGCTACCAGCCCCAGGCTCGCCGCAATCACCAGCGCGGTTCCCCAGCCCAGCAAATTCGCGCGCTTCCATTCCTTCGGCGAAGACGGCGCGCGATCCACCATTATTTTCCCCAGAGCAAATCCGCTGACGAATCCGCCCAAGTGCGCGAAATTATCAATTCCAGACATCAGGAATCCCATGATGGCGATGTAAATCAGCCAACGGATTAGCTGGCTCCTCAACATCTGCATGGAAGCGCTTCGCCGGTTGGTCGTGATGGCCATCAGTACTCCAATCAATCCGAGCAACGCCCCAGAGCCTCCAACGCTGAAATGGCCAACGAAGCCGCTCAGCAGATAGGCGCCGATCCCAGTGATAACGTAAATGAAAAGATACCGCGCCGAACCGTACATCTCCTCAATTTGCGGACCGACGTCCATCAGCACCCACATGTTGAAGCCGATGTGCAGAATACTGCCGTGAAGAAACGTAGCCATGATCAACCGCCACGGCTGGAACAGATCGCCAGGCCAGGGCAGGGAAGCGCCGAACATCGCCAGAATCCGGCCGTTGATTGCACCAAGATTCATAAGCGCTGAAAACCCGCCGCCCGCCGGCGCCTGAAAGCCGCTGGTGCGAATCGTAGCGAGCAGGCTCACGCCATATAGCAAGCAACTCAGAGTTAAAATCCCGTACGTTGCAGGCGACGTAGTAGGCAACAAACGGCTGAGAGAGCGGCTCGCCGCAGCCATCCCAAACGTCAAGCTCGCGCCGCACTGATGGCATTTCGTGGCAGTCGCTCCGACGAGCGTGCCGCAAGCGGGACAAAGTTTGGGGCGCGGGTTTTCCTTCGCGCCGCCACCAAAGAAACCGCTCATCTGTTCCTTGAATCGATCCAGCTTCCAACGCAGGCGCGGCGAGATATCCAATAGGGTTCCTTGCGAGAGTGTGAGTGCGTTCATATAATACCGAAATGCGAGAAAACCTGTGAATCGGGAAACTGCGTGACGCCAGCGGCCCAGCCGGAGAAATTCCCCAAACAATTTATGTGCGGCGCGCGCAGTGAACGAATCGCTTTAGCGCGCCTGACGCTAACAATATTCTTCGCGCTCGTGGCCGTTGCAGGTTGCGCAAAACACAATGTGGCCACGCGTCAGCCGGCGAACACTCCCGCCTCGCAACCGTCAGGTGCGCCGCCAGCATCGGCACCTGGACAACCAGGCCAGCCGGGCGCGTCACGTCCATCCGGCCCTCCGCCTGCGATCGAACGCCAGCCTGCAGTGCCGGGCGAATACGTCGAAGAAGGCGTCGCGTCCTGGTACGGAGTCCCATTCAACGGCCGGCGCACGTCGAACGGCGAAATTTACGACATGCACGAATTCACCGCGGCGCACCGCACGCTGCCTTTTAATTGCGTGGTGCGCGTCACCAACCTGAGCAACGGCAAGCACACCGAAGTGCGCATCAACGATCGCGGACCTTTCGTTGCCAATCGCGTGATTGACCTCTCGCTTTCTGCGGCACAAGCGATCGAGATGGTGGGAACCGGAACAGCCAACGTGCGCTTGGAAATCCTCTCAGGGCCGAATCCGAATGTGGGATTTTTCGCGGTGCAGATTGGCGCGTTCAAAGTGCAGGAAAATGCCGAGCGGTTGAAAGCGCAAATGCAGGAAGCCTATCCGCCGGTGACCGTCGCCACCTACGATTCGCCGAATGGAACATTTTATCGCGTGCGCGTGGGCCGCCTGCCGAGCGAAGCCGCCGCGCAAACTCTCGCGGATAAGCTGCACGATGCCGAGCAGATGACCACGTTCGTCGTGCGTCTGGACGACTAATCTTTTTCGCAGCGCTTCGCGTACGTTGCGTCGTGCCTATTTGTGTTTCATCGCGTACACGCCGTCCCATTCGCCGGGCGGTTCTTCGGCGATATATTCTTCGCAGCGCGTTAAGAACACGCGTGAAGGCCCATCGTCCGGCCAACGGTCCAGAATCGCGACCCATCCGGCCTGCGCGCTCCGCCAGTCGCGGCGCTTGTACGCTTCGCGCGCCACGGTAAATTGCGCTACGAGCTCTGCGCCGCCGTTTTCTGTTGCGCCCGGCCCCAGAAGTTCGTAAATCGTCACGGGCTGCAGCTTGCCTTTCACGCGAATGAAATCAATTTCGCGAAATAAAAATTGATCGTTACGAAGGGCGCGCCGCGTGAATTCGCTGATCAGAATTTGCGTGTGATATTCCTTGTTCAGGCCTTCCAGCCGCGCCGCCAGATTCACCGCGTCGCCCAACGCCGTATATCCGTGACGCAAAGACGAGCCCATGTTTCCCACCGAAGCGATGCCGGTATTGATCCCGATGCCGATTTCCAGCACCGGACTTCCCTCCGCGCGCCATTGCATTTGCAATTCAGCCAAGCGCGCCAGCATGCTCACCGCGCCCAGGCAGCAGCGCTCGGCGTGATTGGGTTCGTCGAACGGCGCGCCCCAAATCGCCATCACCGCGTCACCTATATATTTATCGAGCGTGCCCCGGTAACGGAAAATAATCCGCGTCATTTCCGTCAGGTAGCCGTTCAGCAGGCCGGCGAGCGTTTGCGCATCAAGAGATTCGGAAATCGTGGTGAATCCGCGAATATCGCTGAACAGCACAGTCACTTCCGTTTTGCGCGGCTTCACCCGTCCGGGATCGTTCAGCAAACGGCGAATCACTTCCGGGCTAACGTATTGCTGAAACGCCCCGCGCACTTTGCGTTTTTCCTGTTCTTCGATCAGGACGCGATACAGCGCCACCAGGCTTACGTTGGGGATCAGCACGAACACGGCCGGAACTATGAAATTCAGCCACCAGCCATGCAGAAACGCCCAGTACACAATCCCAGCAAATGGAAAAATGAACGCGAGACCCAGAATCATCCAGCGCGGCTGCACAACCGCAAGCCAGATTCCCAGCGGAATGCCAAACAAGAAGATAAATCCCACGTCCGTAAGCGCCTGCAGCCCGCGATGCACGATGAACTGCTGGTTCAGAATATTGTCAATCACATTGGCGTGAATCTCGGTGCCAGGAAAATCAATGCCGCCAAACGGTGTGGCGCGCAAATCACCAATTCCCGTGGCGGAGGCGCCGACCAGCACGATCTTGTCCTTAAATGTACCGGGAGGAAAGTTTCTCAGCGCGACGTTGCCGAACGAAACGTAAGGATATGTGCGCGCGGGACCGTGATAATTCACCAGCAAACGGCTGATGTCGTCCGTACGCACGAAATTGTGCTTCCCGAATTCCACCCCGACAATTCCGCCGCCGCCGTAGGTCAGCGCAACCTGTTCATCACTCAGACCGAGATAAAGCCGCACGGCCTGCACCTCGAGCGACGCATAAAAATCCCAGTTGGCGCGATCCGGGTCGCGACCGTATGGAATTGCGAGCGGCACGTGGCGCACCACCGAGTCAGCGTCCAGGAAAACGTTGAAGAAGCCCACGCCTTTTTTTGCAGCGACCGCTTCGGTGAAAATCGCCGCATTGGCTTCGGCGCCGCGCGGCAGATAATTCAAGTCTTCGTAAAGTTGAATCACGTGCACTCGGCCCTGTTCACCTCCGGCGGAGGGCAGCGGTCGCACCTGCGGAAAAGGAAAATAGGCGATCTGGTTGGCGTATTCGTCGAGCGATTGGCTGGAAACTCCAGCGAGATCCGCTTTCGTGTAAAGAAAATAGCTTCCAAGGACTACGTTTCCGAAACGCTGAATGGCCTCCGCTACTTGTTGATCGTAGTTGTATTGCTTTTCCTTGTCTTCAATCGTGGAAAGCACAGTGGAGCTGATTGCTTGTCCTTTTTTTTGCTCCGCCGCCAGGTCGCCCGAAAGTTCCTGCAGCGGCAGCACGGTTTGGTCGGGCTTGCTGAAAGTCATATCGAAGGCCACAACACGCGCGCCATCTTCGCGCAGCGCATCCAGCACGTGCGCGAAATGGATGCGCGGAAACGGCCAGCGGCCCAGCTGTTCCTGCGACTCCTGATCTACGTCCACGATGATGATGCGCGGATCGGTGTGCGTGCGCCCGCGGAACTGGTAGCGCGTATCCAGGCTCGACAATTCCATGCGTGAAACGAAATCGGCCATCGGCATGGGACGTTCGCCAACGAACGTGACCCAGTAAGTGACCAGCGCGAAAAGCGTGACCACCAGGCTGATGGCAAACGAGCCTCGGTGGTCCCACCATTCGCGTAGCAGCCCGATGGTGCGATGGATTACGCGTCTGGGTTCGGCCATATTTGCCGCGAAAGTCGTATGCCGCGCTTGCAGGGATGGAAATTGAAATCCGCGCAAGGCTAACAAACGGATGCGCGTGATTCAAGGCAGGAAGGCATCAGAGGTGCCGAAGATGTGCCGGGCGAACGACGCCTGCCCCTAGCGCACAAAAAGGTTATAGAATCGCCTGTCTGTGGCACTCTCGTTGCTTCCGCTATACTCCGCCACGCGGGGGCGCGGACGCGGCGCGTAAGACCCAATGAGCGAAAACAGAGAAATTTGGTTCGTCGAAGGCTCGCTGGCGGAAAAGCTCGCCGCGCCCTTGCGCGAAAATTATCATTTGTGCCGCCTCTCCGCGAAAAGCCAGAGCGCCACCAGCACCAAAGCAGAACCGGGATGCGCAGCAGACTACGGCGTGGTGCTCGCCGATATGCGCGATGGCGTGCCCGTGTTGCCCGCTTCCTGGAATGGCCCGGGCAGCAATTATCGTGTGATCGGCGTCGTGCCTGCGACGGGCATCGGCTCCGTGAAGACGGCCGAATCACACCGCGCCAAGACCGCGGCGGCGATCTTCGCATTCGTTTCCGCAAAAGCTTCCCGCGAGGAAGTCGAGAAGACGCTGGGGATCGCGTTCGAAAATATCGAACTGACGGCGCGTGAACGCCATGCACGCGAAGAACTGGAAGCCGCCGAACGCGAGCGTGAACAGCTGAATGAAATCGGAATCGCTCTGTCTTCGCAGCGCGACGTTCGCGAGCTGCTCAATCTGATTCTCGCCAAGGCTCGGGAGATCACCAGAGCAGATGCCGGCTCGCTCTACCTGGTTGACGATGATGCGGAGGGCCAGCGGCACTTGCGTTTCATGCTGACGCAGAACGATAGCCTGGTGTTTCCGTTCAAGGAATTCACGCTGCCGCTGGCGGAAGATTCCATGGCGGGCTATACAGCCCTGCGCGGCAAGGTCGTGAACTTCGCGGACGCGTATCACATCCCTCCGGAAATGCCATTTCACTTCAACAATCATTACGATCGCGAATCGGGCTACCGCACGAAATCGTTGCTCACCTTGCCGATGCGCAACGCCAAGGGCGAAGTGCTCGGCGTGCTGCAGCTGATCAACGCAAAAAATGATCCGGCGGCGCGCTTGCGCAGCGAAGCAGACGTGGCCGCGCACGTGCTGCCGTTCGACGAACGTTCCGTGCGCCTGGCTTTGTCGCTGGCATCGCAAGCCGCGGTAGCCTACGAAAACCGCAAGCTTTACAACGATATTCAGACGTTGTTTGAAGGCTTCGTAAAAGCCGCCGTCACAGCGATCGAGCAGCGCGACCCCACAACCTCCGGACATTCGCTGCGCGTGGCCGCATACACGCAGGGCCTGGCCGAAACTGTGGACCAGGTTTCCACCGGCCCCTACAGCACCAGCCATTTCGATCACGAGCAAATGAAGGAAATTCGTTACGCCGCGTTGCTGCACGATTTCGGAAAAGTTGGAGTGCGCGAAGAAGTGCTGGTGAAAGCGAAAAAGTTGTACCCGCTGCAAATGGAACTGGTGAAGCAGCGCTTCGATTACATCCGCAAGGAAGTGGAAGTGGGCATGGTGCGCCGCAAGCTGCAGATGTTCCTGGAGCGCGACCGCGGCGACGCGCTCAGCGAAATCGCGCGGCTCAGCGAGGATTTCGAACAGCGCCTCGACCGCATTCAGGATTATCTGGAATTTATCCTGCAGGCGAACGAGCCGACGCTGATGGAACACGGACAATTCCGCAAGCTGAACGAAATCGCGAAGCAATTTTTCTTGGATAGCAAGGGCAGCGAGTTGCCCTACATCAATGCCGACGAAATGCGGCTGCTGTCCATCCCGAAGGGAAGCCTGGACGCTGCCGAGCGCCAGCAAATCGAATCGCACGTGGTGTACACGTTTAATTTCCTCAGCCAAATTCCGTGGACGAAAGAATTGCGCCGCGTGCCGGAGATCGCGCGCGCGCATCACGAAAAACTGAACGGCGCCGGTTATCCCTACAAGTTGCATGGCGATCAAATTCCGCTGCAGACGAAAATGATGACGATCTGCGATATTTTCGACGCTCTGACGGCTTCGGACCGGCCCTACAAACGCGCTGTTCCCGTCGAGCGAGCTCTGAGCGTCCTGGAAGAATGTGTGCAGGCCAATGAAATTGACGCCGAGTTGTTCCGGCTGTTCCGCGAATCCAAAGTGTACGAGCGCGTGATGCCGCCGCCTTCCAAATGACACGAAGCCAACGATCTGTTTTCGGATTGTGGATCATACAGAAGCTCCGCTCGCAGATTTCTGCGCTTTTCTTCCGCGGGGCGTTTGCTGTTTGCATTGCAAGCGGCTGTTTGTTTTTGATCTATGGCTCGGCAGCGCGCGCGCAGTCCACATCTGCGACTACTTGGAGTGTTTCGATTGTGTTGCCTCCCAGGCTTGTGGCGGGACAGCCTGCGACGCTCGCGGTTCTCGGCGTGGACGGGCGGCTCGCCGCGGGAATCACGGTGGACGTCGGAAAAGGCCAGCGCGTGAAGACGGACAAGAGCGGGCGCGCATTTTTCACCGCTCCCAGCGATGCGCCGGTGCTGATTGCCACCGCGGCGGGCGATTCGGCCGCGGCGCTGATCGACGCGCCCACGCCGGGCTCCGGCGAGCAGGGCGCGGTCGTTGCGCCGGTCGTGTCGCAGGTGGACCGGTTTTCCGTTTGCGGCGGGGGTTTTCGCGGCGATGTGGATGCGAATCGCGTGAGCATCAACAGCGAACGCGCGTTCGTCCTGGCGTCTTCGCCGGAATGTATAGTGGTTCTGGCAAGCCCCCGCGCGCTGCCCGGTCCCGCAAAACTTTCCATCGAGACACCCGGCGCGCAGTGGACCGCCGGCACCACCCTGGCGAGCTTGCATTTTGATCCGCCGTTGCCGCCGCTGGTTCCGGAAAAACGCAGCAAGCTCGCTTTGCACGTGCAGGGAACGGACCAGGCATTGCGTGTGTGGGTGGAAAATCAAACTCCCGGCGTGCTGCGGTTTTTGCGCGGCGACCGGCAGGAAGTGTTGACGTCTGGTGGCGCACAAAATTCAGCGGAAATTGAAGTGCAAGCAATCGCCACGGGAGATTTTTCTTTTCACGGGCGAATTCTTGCGTCGCCCGATTCGGGCGTGGCGCGCCGTTATTTCACCGCTGCGGAAAGCATCGCGCCGAAAGACCTCCAGCGCGAAATGAAAAACCTGGCGGACCGGCTCACGCATCATCCGGACGAAACGCAAAAAGTGTGGCACGAAACGGAAGCGATCCTTTCGACGACGATGGCGGGAGATTTTCGCACGCTGATGGAATCGGCGGCCGCGGCCTTGCAGTGAGCAGGTGCGCAAATCGTATTTCGTGATTGCCACGCCACTTCGGCCTACGAAACGAAATCGTTGAACCCTCGGAACTATTTTTCGACAGCGGCGCTCAAGGCTTTGGTCGGCGCTTCCGTTTCTAAGGCGGGCAACGCGCCTTGCGCCATTTGCTCCAGCGAATTGCGCGCGCGGCTCAAGCGGCTGTCGGCGTCCTCGTAACTTTGCTGCGCGTGGCGCAAATGCGTGCCCAGCCGGTCATAGACTTCCGCGAACGCTTCGAATTGCTTTTTCAGTCCGCCCATGCCCGCCAGCAAATGCCGCGCGTTCTCCTCGATTTTCTGCCCTTGCAGGCTGATGGCTACCGCGCTGAGGCAGGCGTAAAAAGTGTTGGGCGAGACGGGAAACACGCGCTTCGCGCGGCAATATTCATCAATCTGCCCGTACTTCGAATCTTCGGTCATCAGCAATTCGTAATAGACGCCTTCGGAAGGGACGAACATTAGCGCGTAATCGAAAGTGTGCTCATCCGGCAAAATATATTTTTCCGCGATGGCATCGGCGTGCTTGCGGACGGCCAGTGAGAATTCGCGCCGCGCGGATTCGCCCGAGTCGAAAAGCCGGCGGTAAGCGTCCAGCGGAAATTTCGAGTCAACGGAAAGAATGCGATCGCCGCTGCGCACGATCGCGTCCACAATCGCGCCGGTGGAATCGAAGCGGTACTGCGTCTCGTATGCACCGCGCGGCAAAGCATCTTGCAGCAATCGTTCCAGCACCACTTCGCCCAGCACGCCGCGCGTTTTCGCTCCGCCCAGCACATTTTGCAGCGTCTGCGCGGATTGCGACATCTGTTGCCCCGCCTGTTGCACCTCTGCAATCTGCATGCTGATTTTGCGGATGGTCTCGTTCGAAGATTGCAGTTGCTGTGCCATCGCGATTTGCGCGTCGCTGGCGAGTTTGCCAGAGGATGCCACGCCGGTTTGCAATTCCTGACGCACCTGGCCGAGCTGCGTCGTAACCGACTGCATCAGATGATTGATTTGCGCGTTTACGGATTGGCCCTGCGTCGCGAGGGAATTCTGCATTTCCTGACGCACCGCGGATAGCTGCGCATCCGAACGCCGCGCGGCGGACCACACGATGGCCGCGACAACGCCAATGGCAACCAAGCCGAGGATCAACCACACGATGGGGCTCATGAATAGTGTTCCCGTTGAATCGAACGCTCCAGCGGAGCGCTTATGAACACTTTAGCGCGAACGCGCGCTGAGCGCAAAATTCCAACGCGTCGAGCCATTTCAGAACGCGTCCGCATACGCAAGATTGCCTGTCTACTGCAGGCAAGCCTGCCTACCGCGGGCGGACGCATGTCGCGCGGAACTAGAAATTAAGTTTCAACGCAAATTGAAACGTTCGCGGATCATATGCTGAGGTCGGCTGGCCGGCGGCACAAGTCGTCGCGCCCGCGGTGGAATCGCACACAGGGTTCACGCCACTCACGTTGAAGTGGTTCAGCATATTGAACCCATCGGCAATCACCTGGAGATTTACACGCTCGGTGATCGGAAATTGCTTGGCGATGCGTAGATCAATTTCAAAAAACCCCGGCTGGGTAAAAGCATTTCGACCCAGATCTCCCGTGCACCCGGTAGGCGGCACTGGTACGGTCGCGCTCGGAGGAATTACCGAGCCATCGCTGCCAAAACAATTCGTCGGAAGGATGAACTCATCATTGTGGATAAAGGGCGAAGTCGTCGCCGCAGGAAAGCCCGGAGGAACCGCAGCGCCTGCAGGCAGGGCCGAAGGACGGCCGGTAGAAGAGCCAAAGTCCAGGTTCGTGTCGTAACCAAGCAGCACGTTGTAAGGCCGGCCCGAAGCCACCTCAATCACCGGCGAAACAGTGAAGTTCGAAAGGAATTTCTTCCACCACTCCGAATCGCTCTGGCGGTAAGGCGTCTGATACACCGCGCTGGTAATCCAGCGATGGCGCTGATCGAAATCCGAATTTCCGCGGTCGCCATTCGGATTGCTGTTGTCCTGCGGATTCAACAGCGTCGAAAGGTCGGTGGAATCGTCAATCGTGTGCGAATACGTCCAGCCCGAAACCATTTCAAACCCGTGCGAAAACCGCTTCGTCACGGTCAATGTAAATCCGTTGTAAAGGGAATTGCCTGTGGAAGTCTGCGGGTTCACGTCGCTCCACGGCACCTGCACTCCACTCGCAAAGCCAGTGGGAAATCCGCCGGCTTGCGCCAGGCCAACCAGATTCGCGTAGCCGCCCACGAGTCCCGCGAAAGATGGATTCGGACCAGAAGGACGGAAGAAATTAAACGCAGCCGCGGTGCCAATCGCGCCGATGGGCGTGCCGCATCCCGGCGCAGAAGAACCGATCCCGAATACCCCGGGAGCCTCGACCAGCACGCTGCCGGTGCCGGTGTTCACGCAGCCCGGCAGACCACCGTTGGTGGGAACTTGCACAGTAAGCGGATTTGTTCCAGGCGTGATGAGCCCAGCCTCCAACGCGTTGGTCGCATTGGAATCCAAAATCGCCGGATTCGTCACGTTGATATTGATTGTGCGGTCCAGATGCGTGCCGTGCGTGTAGTTGTAGCCCGCGCTGACTTTCCAATCTTTGGAAAGTTCATGTTCAATCGAGAGGTTCGCCTGCTGCGCCAGAGCGAACTGGAAATTGCTCTTGATCGGAATCGTGTAGGGGATGCCCACCAGCGGATAACCCACCGCACCCGGCACATCTGGGTTCGGCACCGTCAAATAATTTTGATTGATGAAAAGCGAATTGGGCTGGAACGCATTAAACCGCTGCTGATTGGCCTGATAGCACATGTTCGGCGTGGCCGTCGAACAGCCCATGTCCGGCACATTCAATATCCCCTGAAAAATCGAAGCCGCGTTCAACGAGCCATCGGGCGTGCCGCCGGGAAATTGTAGCAGCGCCGAACGCGCGCCGTCTTCGGCGGTCGCAAGGAACGTGAGCGCCAGAGCTGGATTGTCGTAGAAAAATCCGTAGCCAGCGCGAATCACGGTCTTGCCGTCGCCCCACGGATCCCACGCAATTCCGATGCGCGGCGAGACGTTGTTGGAATCAATCGGCACGCCTTCCTGCACTCCAAACGCTTTCTCCGCCGCCGCGTTCGCAGCAGTAGCGGCTGCAAAGGTGGGCTGCCATCCAATGTCGTAGCGCACGCCGTAATTCAGAGTAAGCCGGCGATTTATTTTCCAGCTATCCTGCGCAAAGACTCCCAGCAATTTGTTGTTGAAAGGGCTATCCGACTGCCCGATCCCCTGAAAGAAAATTGTGGGAGTACCGAAGCCGTATGCCTGCACTGGAGTCAGGCTGGGAGCGCCTGCCGCGATCGATACGCTGCCGAAATCATAAACGCCTCCGTAATTCAGCGTGAAAATCTGCGACGAGGGCGACTGCAGTTGAATGAAGTTGAAATCCACTCCGAACTTCAGCGAGTGCTTTCCCTTGATCCACGTCAGATTGTCAGTGAGCTGGTAGCGCTTCTCCAGCCGGTCCTCCGTGGAGAAGGGCTCGCGCCCGATGTACGCCGCGCCCGCGATATTCACCGCGGGATCACCGCCGCCCGGAAGATCCGAGAAGCCATAAAAAAGGCTGCGGCGCGCGAACTGGAAGTGAGCCTCGTTGAACACGTTGCTGCTGATGGTCGTCGAGTGCTGCGCAATCAATGCCCAGTCATGCGTCTGCTGCGTCGAAGTGCGGTTCCCGGAGTTCTGTCCAAACGTTTGGTTCTGCGCATTTACCTGAATTCCGTCCACGCTGTCGGGCGAAACCAACGCGCGCACGAATGTACTGTTCCGCGCATTCCAGATGTGATCCAGGCGCAGTGAATAGATGCTGCCCTTTTCGGATATGGGGAAATTCCCAATGGTGGACGCCAAACCCGTGAATGAAGCAGGCAGCGGCGCTCCGGTGCTGGGAAACGTGGCACCCGGGAAGAACTGCGTGTTGCCGAATATTGCCGTGAACGAACTCGCCGCCGCTGCGCAAAGATAGGGAATCCCCGCAGGCCCGGCAGCCGCAACGAACGCTGCCTGTGTCGGCGTCACTAGATACGCAGGCAGCGGGCATGGTGCCGAAAACGGCGGCAAGATATTGGAATTGATGAGCCCGAAATTATCCTGGCCGATTGCGGTGAATCCGGTTTCTTCGCGGCGCGTGAGTTCGTAACTGAAAAAGAAAAACGTTTTGTCCTTCTGAATCGGGCCGCCAAGCGTCAGGCCGGCCTGCACGCGCGTGTAGGATTGTTTGACCGGCGTGGTGCCGCACTGATCCGTCGCCGGATCGCACGATGCAGTTACCGAAAATGGATTCTGCGCCTGAATCGCACCGTTGCGCAGGAAACCAAAAGCATTGCCGTGGTAATCGTTCGATCCCGATTTGGTGACAATGTTCACTACCCCGCCCATCGCTCGCCCGTATTCCGGCATGTAGCTGCTGCTGATCACCTGAAATTCCTGCACGCCTTCCTGCGACACTGTCGCGCGCACCCCGTTCACCGAACTGTCAATCGCATCCGCGCCATCCACTGATATTTCGTTGGAGCGCCCGCGCTGCCCGCCCAGATTCAACCCCGTGTTGGGCGCCGCGCCGATCGAAGGCGTGTTATCGCGCGCCGCGCGCGAATCCAGCAGCGTGAAATTGATGTAATTGCGCCCGTTGATCGGCAAATTATCAATCTGATTCTGCGTCACGGTCATAGAGACGTCCGTCTTGCTGGTTTCCACCAGGTCCGGCGAGGCCGAGACATTCACGGACGCCGCTGTGGTCTGCACTTGGAGTTGCGGGTTGTATTCGGCCACGAGCCCCAGCGTTAGAGTGAACGATTTGTCGGTGAGAATTGCGAAGCCAGGCGCTTCGACGGTCAGCGTATATGTTCCGGGCGGCAAGCCGACGAATTTGTATCGGCCGTCGGCCTCGCTGGTGGCGGTGCGTTCAATGCCCTTCGCCGCATTTTGCAGAGTGATTTTCGCATCTTTCACCGCAAGATTTTGCGGATCTAGCACCGTGCCGGACAAATTCACGGTGTTCACCTGCGCGGAGCCGCGCGACGCGACAGACAGCACCGCACAAAGCAGCGACGTCAAAACCAGAAGTTTGCGCAGGCTCATCGTCACACCCCCAAGGGAACGCATAATTCCTCGCCCAACGTTCAGCCGCATGTTCGCGTCTGCACCAAAATTAGTGTGGATCCGCTCCGCACCCCGCGGAGCAGAAAAGGACAGATGAGCGACTTTTACGCTCACGTGTAACTCATTGCAATAGGAAACTTTAATCACTTCGACAGCATTTGCCCAAGCAATTAGCGCGCTGCGGCGCGAAAGAGAAACGGGGGAGCGGCGAGCGGATTTTCGACCGTTGCGCGCGGGAGCGGCGGACTTAGCAGGCGGAGTTATGAGGCGAAGTTACGACGCGAGGATGCGACGCGAAGTTACGACGGGCGATTCGAAGGGCCGGTCAGTTGTACCAGGCTTTCCGCCGCGTCTATGGGAGGCGTGGGGCCGGATTCCAGCGATTGCGGCGCGCGCCAGAAATCCATCGCAGCGGTTTGATGCACGCAAGACACCGTGCAACGCGGAGCACAAGCCTTCTTCGTGAAAAATTCGCGGTGGCGCTGCTCGTCCGTATATTGCGCCAGCGGAATGCCAGGGTAACCGCGTTGCTGCGAGCAATAATGCACCAAGCCGTCCTCGCAGATGTACAGATAGCGCGAGCCGGCGCGACATCGCCAGTTGTTCTCCAGCCCCTTGGCGATGTTGTGCTGGAACTGATTGATGCGCGTGAAGGACTGCTTGCCAAGCGTCATGATCTCTTCGAAAATTTCCTGCTCGCGCGGGCCCAGCGGCTGCAGCTGGCCGTTATGGTCGTGCAAAATCCCCACGGTCGAAGTGAATCCCAGCTCCACGGCGCGGTGCGCCACGGTCAAAGCATCTTCGGAATTCGCGACCCCGCCGCCCAGCACCGAGTTGATGTTCACCTGAAATTCGGCGTGCTCGGCGAGTAGCTTCAATTTCTGGTCCAGCACTTTCAGGCTCTTCATCGAAACTTCGTCGGGGTTCACGTTGTCTATGCTGATTTGCAGATATTCCAGGCCGGCCCGATTCAGCGCCTTGATGCGATCCGCCACCAGCAAATATCCGTTGGTGATCAGCCCGGCCATGATGCCGTTCTTGCGAATGCGCGCGATGATCGCGTCCAGCTCCGGATGCAGCAGCGGCTCGCCGCCACTAATGGTAATGATGGAAGTACCCATAGCGCCCAGCCGGTCAATGCGGCGGAACATTTCCTCCAGCGGCACGGGTTTCGAGAAGTCGTCAAATTCGTTGCAGTAGGTGCAGGCCAGATTGCAGCGGCGTATGGGAATGATGTGCACCAGCACGGGATGGCGCGTCGAGACCAGGCCCTTCACGAGCATGCGGGCCTCGCGCAGTTTGCGGTGAACCGCCAGCAGCTTTCTGCGAATTTTCGTGCGTGTGGTCACTTTTGCTGGAGATCAGCTGAGCATCCGGACCAGGTAACGGTCCAGGCAGCTGATTTCGCCTGAACTATTATGCCATATCCACGGAACTGTCCCGCTGCCGATCGCTGGCGCGATGCCGAAATCGCTGCGTGTTGCAGCGGCCCGTGCCGTTCTCAGTCCGACCATCCTTGCGGGACGCGATCCCAGCGATACGCTTTCAGCTTCTGCAGCAGAGCTTTATCGAGCGGCCCCGCATCGCTTGCCGCGATGTTCTCTTTCACGTGCGCATGTTTTCGCATCCCGATAATCGTGGTGCCCACATCCGGGTTGGACAAAATGAAGCGCAGCGACATATCCGCCAGCGTCATCCCCGGCGGCACGATTTTCTTCAGTTCGTCCACGCGCGCCAAGGTTTTCTCCAGATTCGCGGGACCAAAATACTTCGCACGCCAGTCACTCGCCGGAAATCTTGTCTCGCGCGTCATTTTGCCGCCGAGGCTCCCTTCATCCAGCGGAACGCGCGCGATCACTCCCACATTCAGCTCCCGGCACACCGGAAAAAGCTTGTCCTCCGGCGACTGATCGAAAATGTTGTAGATCACCTGGACGGTATCCACCAGGCCGGTGCGCAGTGCCGCGATTCCATTTTCAGGCTGCCAGCGATTGATGCTCAGGCCGAAAAAACGAATCAGCTTTTCGCTCTTCAGCTTGTCCACCGTCTCGCGAAATTCCGGCTCGTTGGCCCAGCTGTCGTCCCACACATGGAATTGCAGAATATCAATGGATTCCGTCCCCAGTTTTTCGCGGATCTTCTCGGCGTAGCTGACTACGTGTGCCGCAGGAAAAACTTCACGGTATTTGTATTCCGGCAGCGCCGGCCAGCGTCCATTCATCGGCGGAACCTTTGAGGCGGCGTACAACCGTTTGCCTTTATTCCGCGACAATATTTCACCCAGCAAGCCGTCGCTCTTGCCTTCGCCGTAAGCCCAAGCGGTGTCGAAAAAATTGGACCCCTGCTCAATCGCCAATTGCAGCGCCTGCAGCGATTCCTGATCGTCTGAACCGCTCCAGCCGCTCATGCCCCATAGTCCGTGGGCAATGTCACTCACATTGAAACCGGTGCGCCCGAGCTTGCGATATTTCATCGGTTCTCCTCGTAAATGTTATACAACGAATCGGGCGGGCGAAACGAATTCGCTCGGACGGATGGGTCCCGCTCGACGTGGGGACGGGGCCGAGCAAAGGAATTCCCCAGAAAATTTTGCAAATGACCCGCAGCGTGGATATTCTGCTCGTCAGCCTGGATGAAGCCACGGCGCTCACCGGCGCGCACGATCCTTGCCGAACGTTCGCCGTTTTGTGCGAATCTGGCGTGCGCGAAGTGGTGCTGAAGGTCGGCCAGCGCTGCTGCAACACGCTGATGGATCGCGCCTACGCCGTAGCGAACTCGCGCGGTGTTTGCTGATTCGCATGCGGAGGACCGATGACGGTGGCAGGAGCGAAAAACTACAAGATTGCAGTGATCCCCGGTGACGGAATCGGGCTTGAGGTCGTGCCGCAAGGAATTCGCGTGCTCGATGCTGCGGGCAAGCGCTTCGGCTTCAATTGCAGCTGGCAGAATTTCGACTGGAGCTGCGACACCTATCGTCGCACCGGCCGCATGATGCCGGAAGACAGCCTCGAACAGCTGCGCGCCTTCGACGCAATTTTCCTCGGTGCGGTGGGTCATCCCGATGTACCCGACCACATTTCCCTCTGGGGTTTGCTCGTTCCCATTCGCCGCCATTTTCGCCAGTATGTCAATTTGCGCCCCGTGTTTTTGCTCGCAGGACTCGACTCGCCGCTGAAAAATGTCCGCCCTGGCCAGATTGATATGGTGATCGTTCGGGAAAACAACGAAGGTGAGTATTCGCAAATCGGCGGCCGATTATATGAAGGCACAGACGACGAACTGGCGATTCAGCAAACGATCTTCACCCGCCGCGGCGTGGATCGCATTCTGCGTTACGCCTTCCGCCTGGCACGCACGCGCCGATCGCACGTAACTTCCGCTACGAAATCAAACGGCATCATTCACACCATGCCGTTCTGGGACGAGCGCTTCCACATCATCGCGCAGGAATTCCCAGACGTCCGCACCGATCAATACCACATCGACATTCTCACCGCGCATTTTGTCCGCCATCCCGATTGGTTTGACGTGGTGGTTGGCTCGAATCTTTTCGGCGATATTCTTTCCGATCTCGGCCCGGCGGTAGTTGGCTCCATCGGCATCGCGCCATCAGCCAATTTAAATCCCGAGCGCGAATTTCCGTCCATGTTCGAGCCCGTGCACGGTTCAGCGCCAGACATTGCGGGGCGGGGAATTGCAAATCCGATCGGCCAAATCTGGTCCGGCGCGATGATGTTACGCCACCTCGGCGAAGAAGAAGCCGCCGATGCAATCGAGCAGGGAATCGCGAACGTGCTCGTAAATTCCAAAGTGCGCACGCCCGATATTGGCGGCAAATCCACAACCAAGGAGATGGGCGAAGCCGTCGCCAGCGAAGTCCTGGCAGCGCACAAACAAAATGCCTGACGATTTAGTAAGCGCATTTGCCGTGTTAAAATGCGTCCGTGGGGCTGTAGCTCAGTTGGATAGAGCGACGCACTCCTAACGCGTAGGTCGTCGGTTCAATTCCGACCAGCCCCACCATTTACAGTTAGTGCCTGCCTGAAAATATTTACTACGGAGGCTTTCCGTTCGGGAATACGTTGGGGAATAATCGTCTTTACGAGGTTCGCTGCTTCTTGTCCTTTGTAGCACGCTTCAATTCTTCCACAGATGGAAACGAAGTAGGAGCCGTCAGCGCCAATTCCGGAGGATTCTTACCCTGCTGCATCGCAGCCACCAGCATTTCCAGAGCCAGCTTCGTGTTGGGCGGCACCACGACAGTCGCGGCCAGCAATCCGCTGCGCACATAGTGTTGCCCCGTCGCGATCAATCCGTCGCAGCCCGTAAACGGAACGCCCAACCACTTTCCCCGCAGCGCCTCGTCGGAACTTTCCTGCATCGCCTTGCGGGCGCCTATGGCCATCGAATCATCTTGCGCGCCCACCAGATCCACAAATTGTTTTCCAGAAGTAGATAATCGCATCCACGAACTCACCGCTTTGTAAGCGCTCTCCTCCGTCCACTGGCCTTTCAACATATTAATTTTAATGTTGGCCGGCTTGAGCTGCTGCATCCCGAATGTGCGCTCTTTCGCTGCGGAATTTTCCGAAGGTCCCTGAATGTAAAGGATCGAGCCGCCCTGCGGCAGCAACGCCGCGAATTGCTGGCCCTGGATCCGCCCAATCTCCACGTGATCCGAACTCACCGCGAAAGCCGGCGCGCGTCCCGCACGGCGCAGCTCGGGAATGTACTCCGCGTTGCGATTCAAAACAACCCAGCCGATGCCGGCTCCGGATGCCGCGCGCGCCACCTGCGGCAGCGCCGTCGCGCCCAGAGGTTCGAAAAGTATCGCGTCGGGCCGCGCTCCAGCAGGCGATTGAATCGCTTTCAAGATTTGATCGCTCTGCTTGATCGCGTCGTTGTTCGCATAAACCACTTGCAGATCCAAACCCAGGCGTGCCCCGGTTTCCTTCGCCGCCGTGGCTTGTTCCTGCTGATAATCATTGTCGTCCGTGGGCAGCGAGAGCAGATACTTCAGTTTTGGCATGGGTCCGTTGCGGCGCTCGGTTTTTTCACGCATGGCAAGAGTACATGGAAAACGCCGGCGGATGTGCGGCGAACTCGCGGCACGGTGCCGTGTCGTGACATGCCCGCAAGAGTCCCGCAAGACGCTCACGAGCTAAAGGACCGGCGCGAAAATGCCTGCGAAGCTGCTTAGTTGAAGCGTACGTATTCGAAGTTCAGCGGCTGGCGGTTGATCCCCCGAATCGGAGGCGCGATCCAGTTGGCGAATTTTCCGGGCTCGATCACCCGCCCGGCCATCAGCGATTGCACGAATTTCTGATCTTCCAGGCCAGGCATCCACTTGTCGCAATTATTCTCCCAGGTTTCTTTGCTCAGCACCTCGCCTTCGGGGCTGATAAAGTGCCCGGCGAAATTGCCGATGGCGCGATGAAATCCCTTGTGCGGCAGCGTCAGCCGGAACGAAATCCCGGCCTGCTCCATAATCTTGTTCCAGCGATCCACGCCGCCCTGGATCTCCGCAATGTAATCGTCACGCAAACGTTCGTTCAGAGCAGTCAAAGCGGAAACGTGCCGCGTAATAATTTTGTTACCTGAAACTTCCAGTACCGGATACTCCGCGTTCTGCAGCTCGTGGTCGTCCTCGATTTTCGTTTCCTCGTAACGCCCCTTCAGCCCGGTGGTGTAGTAGCTGGCCGCGTTCGACGACGCATCCGAGCCGAAAAGGTCAATCGTGACGCTGAAATGGAAATTTAGATATTTCTGCATCGTTTGCAGGTCAATTACGCCCAGCGCCCGAACGTCGCTGGCGTTTTCCACCTTGTGTTCCTTCATCACCTCGCAAGTGCGCTGCAATATGCGGCTGATGCCCGTCTCGCCGACGAACATGTGATGCGCTTCCTCGGTGAGCATGAACCGGCAAGTCCGCGCCAGCGGATCGAAACCGGATTCGGCCAGCGCGCACAGCTGGAATTTTCCATCGCGGTCAGTGAAAAACGTAAACATATAAAATGCCAGCCAATCCGGCGTCGGCTCGTTGAACGCGCCCAGAATGCGCGGATTGTCCGCGTCACCCGAGCGCCGTTCCAGCAGCGCCTCCGCTTCTTCGCGTCCATCGCGCCCAAAATAACGGTGCAGCAAATAGACCATGGCCCACAGATGCCGCCCCTCTTCCACGTTCACCTGAAAAATATTCCGCAAATCGTACAGAGATGGGCAGCACATGCCCAGCAGCCGTTGCTGCTCCACGGACGCTGGTTCCGTATCGCCCTGTGTCACGATCACGCGCCGCAACGTCGAGCGATATTCGCCGGGAACCTCCTGCCACGCTGGTTGCCCCTTGTGCACTCCGAAATTCACTTGCCTGGCCGCATCGCGCGGCTGTAGAAAAATTCCCCAGCGATATTCCGGCATGCGGACGTAACCGAATTGCGCCCAGCCGTCGGGCTCCACACTCGTCGCCGTGCGCAAATACACTTCCAGCGCGTGGCTTTCGCTGGGGCCCATGTCGTACCACCAGTTCATGTAGGCGGGCTGCCAATGTTCCAGCGCCCGTTGCAGCACGCGATCCCTGCCCAGGTCCACGTTATTCGGGATTTTTTCCGTGTAATCAATCATGGCAAGCTCCTAAGAATTATGAACTGCAAAATGTCTGGTGTTAGGCGAGCGCGTCACACTCGCTCCCAATTAAATTTCACCGGCGCGCCCGTACCGTAAATCTTCAGCGCGCCGCTTTCCCCCACGGCGTTCGGGCGGATGAAAATCCAATTCTGCCACGCGGAAAGGCGGCCAAAAATTCGCGTCTCGGTGGTTTCCGGCAAACCGAATCGCAAATTCGCTTCCATTCCCGTCAGCGCATCTGGCGACAGCGCGATTCGCGATTCAATCGCCTGCCGCACTTCGTCTTGCCAGTCCAGATCATCGGGCGCGGCCGTCACCAAGCCTAGCTCCACCGCGTCCTTCACCTGCAGTGAGCGTCCTGCGTGTTCGTGCAGCGTCGCAATCTGCTTCTCGTGCTGATAAAAACGCGCCGCTACACGCGAAAGATGATTCACCATCGGCAGCGCGCCGAAATTCATTTCCGAAAGCGTCATCGCCGCTCGCGCCTCGCCTTCCTGCGTGTCCAGCATGTAAACGCGATCCGCCGCGAGCGCCAACTCGAGCAGCGTCCCAGCAAAACAGGAATCAGGCTCGACCAACGCATAGAGCGAGCGCGAGGAAACATCCAGCCGCGCGAAAGTGCGCCGCATCATTCCTAGAACTTCCCGCACAAACCAATTCCCCTGATTTTTCAGAATGAAATCATCAAACGCCAATACCGCATCCGGATTTCCAGTGGTCTTCAAAATCCACAAACCGAGTTCCGCCTCGCTCGTGCGCAACCCAAGAATCGCATCATCCAACTCGCGCGCCATTTGCAGCGGCCACCAGCGTGCGCCAGCCTCAAGCGCGCTCTCAAGCGTAAGTGCGCCCGCGGATTCCGGCGCACGCACCGTCAGAGTCACGGTGCGGGCCTCGCGATTCACCTGCGCGTCCACAAATTCGTAATGCCGTCCGGAATCGTCAATCGTTCTTTGCAACGGTATCAGCGCCACGCCCTGGGCTTTTGCAGGGCGATCGCTTCGCGCAGCCAGCTCCAGCGCGCGCCGCTTCACATGCTCCGCAAACTGCTGCGTTTTCACCACGTCATCCACCAGCCGCCAATCTTTCGCGCGCTGACCCTTTACTCCATCGGCCGTGGTACAGAAAATGTCAGCGTGGTCCCGGCGCATATGGCGCTTGTCCGTTACGCGCGTCAGGCCGCCGGTGCCAGGAAGCACCCCCAGCAGCGGAACTTCCGGCAGGCTCACGGCGGAAGACCGATCGTCCACCAGAATAATTTCATCGCAAGCTAGGGCCAACTCGTAGCCTCCGCCGGCAGTGGTTCCGTTCAGCGCGGCCAGAAATTTCAGACCCGAATGAGCGCTGGAATCTTCAATCCCGTTGCGCGTTTCATTCGTGAACTTGCAAAAATTCACTTTCCACGCGTGCGAGGAAAGCCCCAGCATATAAATGTTCGCTCCCGAACAGAACACGCGGCTTTTCGCGCTGGTGATCATCACGCAGCGAATTTCCGGATGCTCGAAGCGGATTCTCTGCAGCACGTCGTGCAGCTCGATGTCCACGCCGAGATCGTAGGAATTCAGTTTGAGCTTGTAGCCCGGACGCAAGCCGCCATCTTCGTTCACGTCCATCGTCAGCGTCGCCACCGGCCCGTCGTAGGCCACGCGCCAATGTTTGTATTTCGCCGGCTCCGTCTGATACTCCACCGGCGCCACTTTAATTTGCGAATCTTGCGTCGTTGCCACGTCCACGCGTGCCTCCTACCCGATTTCGGTTTGCAGTGCTTTTCTGAGTTTCAGGAAACTTTGCTCCGCGGATTCCCCGGAAGTGTCCAGGTGGAGATCCGCTTTGCGATAAAAAGGTTCTCGCGCCTCCAGAATGTGGCGCAAATCTTCCATGGCCTCGTCGTTTTCGGCCATGGCGCGAAAATCTCCCTGTGCCATCACGCGCGCCATGTAATCTTCCGGATTCGCTTTCACCCAAACCGTGTAGCAACTTGCCAGCAGCCGGTCGTACGTTTCTTTTTCGGAGACCACGCCTCCGCCGACGGAAAGAACGGCGCGCGGGTACTCACTCAGGATGCGCTCGAGCACCCGCTGCTCGATTCGGCGATATCCGCTCTGCCCGTACAGCGAAAAAATCTCCGACAAATCCATCCCGGCTTCTTTGGCAATCTCGCGGTCCAGCTCGATGAACGGCGCCTTCACCGCTTGCGCCAGCTTCACGCCCAGAGTGGATTTTCCGGCGCCGCGCAGCCCGATCAGAGCAATGCGCGAGTGCCGGTCCTTGGAAGTCGCGCCGAATTCCTTCGCGAGGCGCGCCGTAATCGCACTCAGCTGCTGTGCGGGCAGCCGGCCGAGCAGGTCAAGGATGGAGCGCTTCGCGTCGGAAGCGGGACCTTCCGCGGTGAACAAGTCAGCCAGCGAAACGTTGAGCGCCGTCGCGATTCGCCGCAGCAACACGATCGACACGTTGCCATCTCCCAACTCCAGCTGCGCCAGGTGGCGTTCGGAGACGTCGGACTCCTGCGCCATCATTTTGCGCGTCATCCCGCGCCGACTTCGCAATTCGCGAACCCTCGATCCCAACGCCCGCAGGAAATCCTCGTCGCTGGGATGTGCAGGTGGAAATGTCAAAACTGCTCCGGATTTCATTTCAGGCGTCATAATATATGCGGTCGCGCAGCATGCATTATAATACATACAGCCTGGGCCAAGTCAATCATACAGCTTGAAATGCTTCCAAGGAGCAAGACCGATCTAAGATTCCAAAACATCAATAATGTGCACATAACAAAGAAGTTAAGGAGAAACGTGCTCGCTCCAGACCAGGCATCTGTAAGTTTCGGCATGCAACATAATACCAATCCAGTGCGCTAATCTCATCCCGGTTGCACGCCTCCTTTGTAAAGCCATTTGCGCAGAAAATAGCGCTTTCGTACCATCGCGGCCACCCACATCCACAGGCTAAAGTGAGTCATGCGAGTCAGATGCCTGCATTGCTCCGCACAGGTGGAACTCGATGACCGGCGGGTTAAAGGCCGCAAAATGGCCCAGATCCGTTGCTGGATGTGTGCGCAAAGCTCCGTCGTAGACTTGCTACCTCCGGACTTGAAATCCTCCACCATCATCACTGATCCTGTGGCGCAGCAAGACCGGCCATTCACGGCGACCCGCCTCGAACAATCAGACAGCGCCAGAGTCGCGACGCTCGACCTGCCAGAGGGCAAATCCATCGCGATCTCCGTGGTCGCAGGCTCTTCGCAGGGCCTCGAACGCGGAATGACCATGCCATTGGTAACGATTGGTCGGCTGCGTGGCGGCGCCGATTTTGAAATCGACGACCCCATGATTTCGCGGCTGCACTGCGCCGTAGAAGTTAAGAACGACGCGGTTTACCTTCGCGACCTGCGCTCGACCAACGGCACGTACGTCGCCGACAAACGCGTACTCGCGACACAGATAGACGACTCCACCGAGTTCCGAATTGGAACTTCCACTCTGCGCGTCAGCATCCGCCCCCACTAACTTACCAGGCAAGTCGCCTGCATCTCCGTCCACCGCTCACGATACAATCGGCCGCTCCATCGAAAGTTTAGGCACGCGCCGCGCTGCCCACTGCGGTATGCTCCTTCCCTATAAATCTAAAGCCGGTTAGAGCCCAATCCGCTCGTTTTGCCGGTGGTCAAATCCGCGGGGGAGCAGGTGAGTCGTGCAGAGCGTGATCGAAAAATCGGCATGGGCAGCAACATCACCCGACGCGATTTCCTCAACGGTTTCAGCGTCGCAGTCGGCGGCACCCTGTTACTTCCGGACACGAAATGGTTCGAACGTTTCGGCCTCCCGCAGTCGCCCTTAGCACCTGAAAAGTCCTCCACCTACTACCCGCCCACGCTCACAGGCATGCGCGGCACCACCGACGCCGTGATGGAAGTCGGCCACGCACTGCGCGATGGGAACACCTGGAACAATCCGGCGCCCGATTCCGAAACCTACGATCTAATCGTCGTGGGCGGCGGCATCAGCGGCCTTTCCGCCGCGTATTTCTTCCGCCAGATGGCCGGCCCGAAAGCCAAAGTTCTAATCCTCGAAAACCACGACGACTTCGGCGGACACGCGCGGCGTAATGAATTTCACACCAGTGAGCGCATGATCATCGGCTACGGCGGCACGCAGTCTATCGCCGGCCCGAAAATTTACAGCAAGCAAGCCAAGCAGCTCTTCGCCAAGTTGGGCATCGACGTTCAGCGCTTTTACAAATATTACGACCTCAATTTTGAAAAATCGCACGGCCTGCAGCGCGCCACTTTTTTCGACAAGAAAACTTTCGGCGCAGACAGGCTGGTCCCGGGCACGGGCCAGCCTACCTGGCCCGCATTCCTCGCCAAGACGCCGCTATCACCCCAAGTCCAGCGAGATCTCGCGCGGCTGCACACTGAAAAGGTGGACTACCTGCCGGGCATGTCTTCGTGGGACAAAAAAGTTCTGCTCGCCAAAACCAGTTACAAAGATTATCTGTTGAAATACGTCCAGGTCAGTCCCGACGCAATTCCTTTTGTGCAGACTGAAACGTACGGCCTCTACGGCGTGGGCGTTGATGCGGTTCCGGCTGGAGATCTCGCTGGCCTCGGCTATCCCGGATTTGCCGGCATGGATCTTTCCGGCAAACCGGGCCCGGGCCTGGGAGTAGAAATCACCAAACAAGACGAAGCGGACGAGCCGTACATTTTTCATTTTCCAGACGGAAATGCTTCCATCGCGCGGCTGCTGGTGCGCTCGTTGATCCCCGCGTCCGCTCCAGGCCACACCATGGAAGATATCGTCACAGCCAAACTCGATTACGCCACACTGGATGATCCCGCTTCTCCCGTGCGCTTGCGGCTGAACAGCACGGTGATCATCGCGCGCAACGTTGGCGCAGCCAGCGCCGCGAAAGAAGTCGAGATCACCTACGTAAAAGACGGCCATGCGCGCACCGTGCGTGGTGCCAGTTGCGTCCTTGCCTGCTGGAACATGGTGATTCCGTATTTGTGCCCCGATCTGCCAGATAAGCAAAAGGACGCGCTCGCCTACGGCGTGAAAGTTCCGTTGGTCTATACAAACGTCCTGATCCGCAATTGGCAGTCGTTCAAAAAACTGGGAGTGAGCGGCGCACGCTGCCCCGGAAGTTATTTTGAAACGGTCACGCTGGATTTTCCGGTCAGCATGGGCGATTACAAATATACCTCGAATCCCGACGAGCCGTGCATCCTGCACTTAGAACGAGTTCCGTGCAAGCCAGGTCTCCCGGCACGCGAACAGCAAAAAGCCGGCCGGCGCGAACTGCTCACTACCAGCTTCGCCACATTCGAGCGCAATATCCGCGAGCAGCTCGGCGCCATGCTCTCCCCCGGCGGATTCGATCCTGCCGCCGATATTCAGGCCATCACGGTAAATCGCTGGCCGCACGGCTACGCCTACGAATACAATTCACTGTACGATCCCGATTGGCCGGAGGATCAACAGCCCTGCGTCATCGGTCGGCAACCATTCGGTCGCATCTCGATCGCCAATTCCGACGCGGAAGCTTTTGCGTACACGAACGCCGCCATCGATCAGGCGTACCGCGCGGTCAATGAGGTCGCGCGTTTCAGCCGCTCCGCTGCAACGTAAACAGAGCGGCACGTAAACCCGCCGCCCGTAAAGTGATATATTGCCGTCGAAATAAAGCGCCCCGCGCATTGCTGCTGCGGCATTACGCTAGGGTTCGGACCACTTGAGCGAAAAACACACAGCCCGCCTGCTCGATCCCCTGTTCACTACGGATGCCATGCGTGAAATTTTCTCGGATCGCCGCAGACTGCAGGGCATGCTCGATTTTGAAGCCGCGCTCGCACGGGCACTGGCGCACGCGGGCGTAGCGCCAGCCGCCTCCGTCGAACCCATCACCGCGCAATGCAACGCGGACCATTTTGCGCTGGACGTGCTGGCGCGCGAGGCAGCCCTCGCTGGAAATTTGGCGATTCCGCTGGTGAAGGCGCTCACCACGGCGGTCGCGAAATCTGACGCCAAAGCCGCAGGCTTCGTCCACTGGGGCGCCACCAGTCAGGACGCGATTGACACCGGCCTCGTCCTGCAATTGCGCGACGCTCTGGACTTAATGCAGCGCGAGCTCTTGCAATTTTCCGCCACGCTTGCGCGGGTCGCGGAAACGCACCAAGCCACTCTTTTAGCCGGCCGCACCTGGTTGCAGCAAGCAAGCCCGGTAACTCTGGGCCTGAAAGTTGCCGGATGGCTCGACGCGATTCATCGCCACCAGGCGCGCATAGCGCACGCGCGAAACGAGGTTTTGACGCTGCAATTCGGCGGAGCGGTAGGCACGCTCGCGGCGCTCGGTGAGAAAGGCCCAGCAGTCGCCGCAGCATTGGCCTCCGACTTAAAATTAAAGGTGCCCAGCATTCCCTGGCACACTCATCGCGACCGTTTCGCGGAAGTTGCCACCGCGCTAGGCTTGCTGGTTGGCACGCTGGGAAAAATTGCGCGCGATATTTCGCTCCTCGCGCAAACCGAAATCGGCGAAGTTCTCGAGCCCGCTGAATCCGGCCGCGGCGGATCTTCCACTCTGCCGCACAAACGCAACCCGGTAGGTTCCGCGGTCGTTCTCGCCGCCGCGATTCGCGTTCCCGCACTCGTTTCCACGATGCTCACAGCAATGGTGCAGGAACATGAGCGCGGCCTCGGCGGCTGGCACGCCGAATGGGAAACTCTGCCAGAGATTTTTCTGCTCGCCGCCGGAGCGCTGGCGCATATGGCCCACGTGGTGGATGGCATGGAAGTGTACGAACAGCACATGACGTACAATCTCGGCGCGACGCATGGCCTGATTCTCAGCGAGGCCGTCGCGATTGCACTAGCCAAGAGCATCGGGCGCTCGCCCGCGCATCAGCTCGTCGAACACGCCGCGCATCGCGCCCTCGAATCCGGCAGGCCGCTGCGCGACCTGCTGCTCGAAGACCAGGAAGTGCGCGCGCACCTTTCGCCTGCGGAGATCGATTCTTTGCTGGATCCCAAAAATTACACCGGCTCGGCCGCGTCCATGATCCAGCAAGTATTGACTGACGAAAAAAAGCACCGATAATTGATTGTTCGCGAAAAGTTCCGATATGGCCCTGACTCAAATTAATGGCGCAAGCTTTCACTACCGGCTGGACGGTCCGGCGGACGCTCCCGTAGTGGTGCTTTCCGATTCGCTGGGCACCAATCTCACGATGTGGGACGCGCAAATTCCAGCCCTGACGCGAAAGTTTCGCGTCCTGCGCTACGACTCCCGTGGGCACGGCCTCTCAGAAGTGACACCGGGCCCATACACAATCGCCGGGCTTGCCCAAGATGTAGTTGGCCTGCTGGATGCGCTGCAGATTCCAACCGCGCACTATTGCGGGATTTCGGTCGGCGGACTAATCGGCCAGTGGTTGGGTATCAATGCGCTACATCGCTTCAAGACTCTGACGCTGTGTAACACTGCTGCGCGCATCGGCACCATGGACGGGTGGAACACGCGCATAACCGCCATCAAGGAAAGCGGGATCGCGCCAATCGCGGATGGTGTAGTTCTCCGCTGGTTCACCGAGGACTTCGCCAAGCGAGCGCCCGCGCAAATCGAAGCCGCGCGACAAATGCTGCTGCACACCTTGCCTGAAGGGTACGTCGCGACGTGCGCTGCGCTGCGTGACGAAGACCTGCGCGAAACAATTTCGCACGTCGGCCTGCCCACGTTGGTAATTTCCGGCACGCACGACGCCGCGACGCCGCCCGCGGACGGCCGATTCGTAGCAGAAAAAATCCCCGGCGCGCAATATCTGGAACTAAACGCCGCGCATCTTTCGAATATCGAAGCGGCGGAACCTTTCACAGCAGCGCTGCTGAGTTTCCTCGAGCAGCAGGAGGCGAAATAATGGACGAGCGTGAGCGTCATGCCGCAGGAATGAAAGTGCGCCGCGCAGTTTTGGGTGACGCGCATGTGGACAGGGCCGAAGCGGCCACGAAATCTTTCAGCGAGCCGTTTCAGGATTTGATCACGCGCTACGCGTGGGGCGAAATCTGGTCGCGCCCCGGCCTTTCGCGCCATTCGCGCAGCCTGTTGACGCTTTCGATGCTGATCGCGCTCAATCGCCGCGAAGAATTTCGTATGCACGTGCGGGCCGCACTGAATAATAAAGTGACGCGCGAAGAAATTCAGGAAGTGCTGCTGCACAGCGCAATTTATTGTGGCGTGCCGGCGGCGAACGAAGCGTTTCATCTGGCGCAAGAAGTCTTCGCGGAGATTGATTCCGAGCGTTGACATAGTTCCAAGGTACTACGCGTAGTTCTGCGTCGTGGAATATCGACCAGCGCCTCCATTTACCGTAGCGGCGCCAATTTCAGGAGGAATCATAAATGCCGATCGAAAAAGTCGCAGTCGTAGGCTGCGGCCTGATGGGTTCGGGAATCGCGCAGGTCGCGGCTCAATCGGGCTGCCAGGTCACCGTCCGCGAAGTCTCCCAGCCGCTCGTTGATAAGGGTTTGCAATCCATCGAGAAAAATCTGCAGCGCCTGGTGGATAAAGGTACGCTCTCGGCCGCCGATCGCGATCAGGTTCGCGCGCGCCTGCGCGGCACGACGAATCTCGAAGACTTGAAAGAATCAGACCTCGTGATCGAAGCGATCATCGAACAACTTCCCGCAAAGCGTGAGCTCTGGACCGCGCTCGACAAAATCTGCCCCACGCACACAATCTTCGCCAGCAACACATCGTCGCTTTCCATCACCGAAATGGCCATGTTCACGCAGCGACCCGACCGCTTTCTCGGCATGCATTTTTTCAACCCTGTCCCAGTCATGAAGTTGGTGGAAATAATCCGCACCATCGCCACCGATCCCAAAGTGGATGAAGCAGCCGTCGCTCTCGCCGCGCGTTTCGGCAAGACGCCCGTGCGCACCACCGATCGCACCGGCTTCATCGTCAACCGCTTGCTCGTGCCGTATCTGCTCGATGCCGTGCGGGCGCTCGAAGAAGGCGTCGGCTCCATTGAAGATATTGATAATTCCATGAAGCTCGGCTGCGGCCATCCCATGGGTCCGCTCACGCTGCTCGATTTCGTCGGACACGACACCACCTACTACATCGCGAATATCATGTTCGATGAATTCAAGGAACAACGCTTCGCCCCGCCGCCGCTGCTGAAGCGCATGGTCCTGATGGGATGGAATGGAAGGAAAGCTGGCCGCGGTTTTTACGATTACAGCGATCCTGCAAAACCAAAGCCGCTGCAATTCACATAGAAGCTGTCGCGTTTTCGGTGCCAGGTGCTTTTAACACTTCGCTCGGCCTGCGTCGGCCGCGCCGCCAGCCTTCGAAAGCTGCGCGATAACTTCCGCCGGCAGCGGACGCGATTTCATACGCTCCGGATTCGCCGGATCCGTACCAGCCCACACGCGCGTTTCAAAACCTTCCACCGCCAGCACTCCAGCTTTGAAAAATTGATGCCGGATCACAAAACTGCTGCACCGAAATTCCGTCACTGTGGATTCCGCCTGCAATTCGTCGCCAAATGTCGAAGCCACCAGAAACCGCACGCGCACATCCACCAGCGGAACTCCCAAAATCGCATGTGCCCGAAACAAAGCGCGCGTCGGCATGCCTGCGTTCGTAAAAAGCGCCGTGGTGCAGTCGTCAAACCACGCTAGATACTGCGGATAGAACACAATTCCCGCGGGATCGCAATGCCCCCACCCCACCAGCAGATGCTTCTTGCTTACGAACATCGCCTAACGCCCCCAAAAAATTCGTAGCCGCGCGCGCAGATGGTAACACTCACTTCCGCGACCCTCCAACTATTTGCCTCGCCACACGATCAGGATATCGTTCCGCGTCGCGCGCCGCTTCTGCTATCGTTTACGAGCATTCAGCCAAGGACGCACCTTAATGCGCACGCAAGTTGGCATCATCGGCGCCGGGCCCGCAGGCCTGGTTCTCTCCCATCTGCTGCATCTCCACGGCGTCGAATCCGTCGTACTCGAAAATCGCAGCCGTCAGTACGTCCAAGAGCGCGTGCGCGCCGGCGTTCTCGAACAGGGAACCGTTGACCTGCTAAAAGAAACCGGCGTAGGCGAACGCCTGCAGCGCGAAGGCTTGGTGCACTACGGCGTGAATCTGCGCTTCAACCAACGCACTCATCGCATCAATTTCGCGGACCTCACCGGCGGGAAAGCCGTCACCATCTACGCGCAACATGAAGTCGTAAAAGATCTCACCGACGCGCGCCTCGCCGCCGGCGGCCAAGTTCATTTCGAGGTCGCGGACACGAGCATCCACAATTTCGATAGCGCGACAGATTCATCCAAGCCCACCATCCGCTTCCGCAAGGATGGCGAGCCGCGCGAACTGGTCTGCGATTTTATCGCCGGCTGCGACGGATATCACGGCATCTGCCGCCCATCGATACCGGACGGCATTCTCACCGCCTTCGATCGCGTCTATCCCTTCGGATGGCTGGGCATTCTCGTCGAAGCGCCGCCGTCTTCTGAAGAACTCATCTACGCCTACCATGATCGCGGCTTCGCGCTCCTCAGCATGCGGTCGCCGCGCATCGGCCGCCTGTATCTCCAGTGCCGCCCCGACGAAGACCTGCTGAATTGGCCGGACGAAAAAATCTGGCAGGAGTTGCAAACAAGGCTCGCAGGCGAGGAAAACTGGAAGTTGCAAGAAGGCCCGGTGCTGCAAAAGGGAATCACCGGCATGCGCAGCTTCGTCGTAGAGCCGATGCAGTACGGCAAGCTCTTCCTCGCCGGAGACGCCGCGCACATCGTCCCGCCCACCGGAGCCAAAGGCCTGAATCTCGCCGTCGCCGACGTGCGCATCCTGGCACGCGCCCTCGCCGAATTCTATGCCACCGACCGCCGCGACCTCCTCAACGCCTACTCCCAGACTTGCCTGCGCCGCGTCTGGAAGGTGCAGCGTTTCTCTTGGTGGATGACTTCAATGTTGCATCGCTTCGACTATGAGAACGCCTTCGACCACCGCCGCCAGCTCGCTGAGCTGGATTACGTTACCAGCTCCCGCGCCGCCTCGCAGTCTCTGGCCGAAAACTATGTCGGCCTACCTCTCGAATAACTTCTGTACGCAGATAGCATCCCAATCCAATTTGCCAGACCCAACGTACGGTATGTAACTCCTTAATAATCAGCATAGTGTAACCCACTAGCCCTGAGCACTGTTTCAGTTCGGTACAGCTATCGGCTCCTGACCTTCGTACCACCCGATTGAGAGTCCCGGCCTATCGCCACCCCCGCCGCCACACACTACCCTGCCTAAGTTGGATGCAAGCACACGCTACTCGGTCCCGCAACCGGGGGACGCACCAAACGGGGGTTCAGATGCAATCTGGGGGATTCCGCAACGTAGTTCGTGGCCTGATCGTAGCCGGTACTATTCTCGCTGTCAGCCAAGCGGCTGCAGCACAACAAATCCTTTTCTTACCAATACATATGGACGAAAACGGCCAGAGCCCCATCGCTTTCATGGGCCCGCATTACTTCATCCATCAGACAGCAGGTGCAAGCCTAAGCACCCCGCCAACGACGGCTTTCACCCCGTCGCAAATTCGCCATGCATACGGCTTTGACCTGGTCACCAACCAGGGCGCAGGCCAGTCCATCGCGCTCGTGGACGCCTACGACGACGCCAACGCCGCGAACGATATCGCGGTGTTCAGCAAGCAGTTCAATCTGCCGGCGTGCACCACCGCCAACGGCTGCTTCCGCCAGCTCTATTCCAGCGGCCGCAAGCCTGCCGCGAACGCCAACTGGGCCGTCGAAATTTCGCTCGATATCGAATGGGCGCACGCGATCGCGCCGCAAGCCAAGATCCTCCTCGTCGAAGCTCCTTCGAATAACTTGAGCGACTTGCTTTCCGGAGTGGATTTCGCCGTGCGCAACGGCGCGTCGGTCGTTTCCATGAGCTGGACGTCCGCCGAACTTTCCACCGAGCGCAATCTGGACAATCACTTCGTTTCCACCGGCGTCACTTTCCTCGCGGCTTCAGGTGATAGCGGCGCAGGTGTCAACTATCCGGCGGCATCGCCGGACGTGATCGCCGTCGGCGGCACCTCGCTGACCTTGGACAAATCAGGGAATTACAGCAGCGAATCAGCCTGGAGCGGCAGCGGCGGCGGCCTCAGCAAATATGAATACGAACCGGGCCCGCAATCGCAGTTTCCGATCGCCGACGATATTCACGGACTGCGCGGCGTCCCAGACGTTTCCTACAACGCTAATCCAGGTACCGGCTATGCGGTCTACGACTCCGTCGGACTTAGCGGCTACAGCGGTTGGTTTCAAGTCGGCGGAACCAGCGCCGCCACGCCGCAATGGGCCGCGCTGATCGCCATCACCAATTCGCAGCGCGTCGCAGCTCGCAAAGCAAACTTGAGCGCAACCGGCACCTCCGTATACGCCGTCGGCAAATCGAGTCTCGGCACAAACTTTCACGCGGTCACCACCGGCACCAATGGTTCCTGCGGCACACTGTGCGATGCTCTCACCGGATACGACTACGTCACGGGGCTAGGCACGCCCCAATCCAAGGTCTTGATCCCAGCCTTGGCCGGCCGTCCCTAATCATTCGGGCTCGGTCTTGAACGCGAGCCGCCTCGATGTTTTCGAGGCGGCTCGTTTTTCCTTCACCGCGAACCCTCTCGGCACGATCTTTCAAGTAAGCTTCGCATCGCGCCCCGCTCCCGCTCTTTTTACTTCCGAAACACCTGCGCCTCGCCGTCTTCTGTGAATCCTCCGCCGTAGTGTATAGTTTTCTCAGGCGCGGCGTTTCCAAAAGCCCATTTGCTTCAGGCCACTTCGATTCGGCGCGCCATAGGTCTATCTCCAATGAAGCCACACTTGCAGGTCATGAAATTTGGCGGCACATCGGTGGGCGACGCTTCTTGCATCGCACGCGTCGCTGAAATTGTCGCCAAAGCCTCACGCCAAGGTCCGCTCGTTGTCGTAGTCTCGGCCATGAGCGGCGTCACCAACCGCCTGATTGAAGCCGCCACCTGCAGCGAAACAGGCGATCGCGACCGTGCCACCGAGCTTCTTGAAGTTTTGCGCCAACAGCATTTCGAAGCGCTGAAAACCCTGCTCCAGAATCCGGAAAGCAGAAAAGTGATCGCCTCGGGCATCGAAGAACTTCTGCGTGAAGCGCAGCGCCTCTGCGAAGGCACTGCTCTGATCCACGAACTCACCGTGCGCACGCTCGATTGCGTTTCCAGCCTCGGCGAACGCCTTTCCGCGCCGATCGTTGCCGGCGCCCTCAGCGAACGCGGCGTCCGCAGCGAAGCCATCGAAGCCACAGAATTGATCGTCACCGATTCCTATCACGGCGCCGCCGAACCATTAATGTCGCCCACGCGGGAACGTTGCGAAGCGCGCTTGCGTCCACTGCTGCAACAAGGAGTTGTCCCGGTCGTTACCGGATTCATCGGCGCGACAGCCGAAGGCGTGCTCACTACGCTCGGTCGTGGCGGCTCGGATTATTCCGCCACAATTCTCGGCGGCGCGCTCGCCGCGGACGAAGTGATCATCTGGACCGATGTCAGCGGCGTTTTGACCGCCGATCCGCGCCTCGTTCCTAGCGCGCGCACCATTCCGGAAATTTCTTATCGCGAAGCCGCGGAGCTCGCGCATTTCGGCGCCAAAGTGCTTCATCCCAAGACGCTCCGCGCGGTCACGGAATCAGGCGTCCCGGTGTGGATTCGGAATACCTTCGAGCCCGAGCATCCCGGCACAAAAATCACACCGCAGGGCAGCGCATCCAGCGCTGGAGTTAAAGCGCTCACCGCCATTCGCGATGTTTCGCTCATCGCTGTGGGTGGCCCCGGAATTGTCGGCCTGCCCGACGTCGTCGGCCGCACATTTTCCACCACTGCCAGTGTGCGCGCGAACGTCCTGCTGATCTCGCAGTCCTCTTCGCAGAACGATATCTGCTTCATCGTTTTTTCTGCCGATGCCAAACGCACCGTGGACGCGCTGCGCTTGCAATTCGCGCATGACTTGATGCATCAGAAAGTCGAGCACATCACCCTCGACCCCAACATCGCCATCGTCGCCGTCGTCGGCGAAAATATGCGCGGCACTGTCGGCATGGCCGGGCGCACCTTCAGCGTGCTGGGCCGCGAAAATATAAATATAATCGCCATCGCCCAGGGTTCTTCTGAAACCAATATTTCTTTTGTGGTCTCCAGCCAGGACATGAAGAGAGCGCTGCTGGCCGTGCATCAGGAATTTGCACTCGATACGCGCAATTCGCACGAAACATCATCCGCCGCGCAATAATTATGAGCGACGCCATCGCAAAACCCGCGCAGAAGGTCGGCACCACGGCCGTGCAACGTTGCATTGTGCCCGCTTGCGCCGCGCAGTTTGGCATCCGCGAACAAATTTACGTCTGCCCGCGCTGTGGCGGCCCGCTGGAAATTGAAATCCCGCTCGAGCTTCTGAAGTCTGTCTCCGGTCTCCACGAACGCTGGCAAGCACGCGCTGCCTCGCACGAGCCGCGCGACCGCAGCGGCGTCTGGCGTTTCCGCGAATTGCTGCCATTTGATGACAACGCGCCGGTCGTCACGCTTTTCGAAGGCAACACTCCGCTGTACGACGCGCCGCGCTCCGCGAAATACGCCGGCCTCACCGCGCTGCAACTAAAACATCAGGGCTGCAATCCCACCGCGTCTTTCAAAGATACCGGCATGACCACGGCCGTCACGCAGGCGAAATTGCTCGGCGCGCGCACCGTGGTCTGCGCCAGCACTGGCAACACCGCTGCAAGCCTTGCCGCCTACGCGGCGCGCGCCCAATTGCAATGCGCCATTCTGCTGCCGCAGGGCCAGATCAGCCCAGCGAAGCTCGCGCAGAGCATGGATTACGGCGCTGTCGTCTGCGAAATCGCCGGAAATTTTGACGATTGCATGCGCCTGATTTCAGAGCTGGCCGATGTGCCGTCCATTTACATCGCGAACTCCATCAATCCATTTCGCATCGAAGGCCAAAAGACCGTCGCCTTCGAGCTGCTCGAACAGTGCGGCTGGCGCGTGCCGGACCACGTAGTCGTCCCCGGCGGAAACATGGGCAATAGTTCCGCGCTCGGCAAAGGTTTCGACGAAATGCTGCGCCTCGGACTAATCGATCGCCTGCCGAAGATCAGCATCATCCAGGCAGAAGGCTCGGCTCCGCTCGCGCATTTGTTCGCTGGGCTAAAGCCATCCGAACTCGCCGCAGGCTCAGCGCTTCCACGGGAAATCGCGCCGGTTACGCATCCGCGTACTCTCGCCACCGCCATAAAAATTGGCGCGCCTGTTTCCTGGAAGAAAGCCTTGCGTGCTGTCCTGCGCACTCGCGGCTGCATCATCACCGTCAGCGAGCAGGAAATCGCCGACGCCAAAGCTATCATCGGCCGCGACGGCGTCGGCTGCGAACCCGCATCTGCAACTACGGTTGCAGGCATCCGCAAGCTCACCGCCGCAAGTAAAATTCACGCGTCCGAATCCGTTGTGGGAGTCCTGACCGGCCACGTCCTGAAAGATCCCGACTATGTAAGCCACTATCACCGCGGCACGCTGTCGTTCGAATCGGTCACCGCGGAAGGAACGCTGAAGCCCGTGCAGATTTCCGGCGCATTTCGCAACGCGCCAGAAAAAGTTGCCGCCAACAAAGAAGCAATTCTCAAGAGTCTGGAGAGCCGCCGCTAGCGCAGGGAAGTCGAGCAAAAAAAGAAAAGTTTCAAATTTCTCGAGTCACAGCCCAGGCATCCGTGAAAAAGTCCAAGCCCCGCTCCTACGAAGTGCGAGTCCCCGCATCCAGCGCCAACCTCGGCGCGGGCTTCGACTGTTTCGGCCTGGCGCTGAACTTATTTCTCGCGGTGCGAGCCACGGTACAGTCGGAACCGGGCGCACGCAGCGAAGCGCGCAGCCGGGGCATCCCCGGCAGCGAAGCCCTGCCAATCGCGCCTGAAGAAAACCTCATCCTACGCGCCATGCAACACGCCTCGCAACGCCACGGCGAGCGTTTGCCTACGGTGCACCTCGCCGTGCGGAACCAAATTCCAATTGCCGGAGGCTTGGGCAGCAGCGCTGCCGCAATCGTGGCGGGCATCGCTCTGGGCTATGCAATCTGCGGGAAAAAACTGACGGAAGAAAACGCTCTGCGCCTCGCCGCGGAGATGGAGCAACACACCGACAACGTGGGAGCCGCGCTGCTTGGTGGCCTGGTCGTCTCGTTTGTAGGCGCGGATGGAAACGTCGTCGCCCTGCGCAAAAATTGGCCGCAGCAAATAAAAGTCGTCGCCGTCACGCCAAAAATGACGCTACAGACAGCCGCCTCGCGCGCAGCGCTGCCGCAAACAATCGAACGCGCAGCAGCCGTGCACAATCTCCAGCGCTCCGCGCTATTTCTCGCCGCGCTCGACGACCGGCGTTACGACCTGCTGTGGGAAGCAATGCAAGATCGCCTGCATCAATCCTATCGCCAGGCGCTCATCCCAGGGCTCGCGGAAGTTCTGGCGATTCCCCGCATGCCAGGCCTTCTGGGCGTAGCTCTCAGCGGTGCCGGACCCACAGTGATCGCACTTGCCACTAAAAACCTAGTGCAGATCGGAAAGGCGCTCGCTGACCAATTTGCAAACCGGGGCCTTGCCTCGACCATCCGTAATTTGACAGTAGCGCAAGAGGGAATTCGCCTGAACGGGAAGGCGCTCGCAAAAAACTAACCTCGCCTGAATTGAATCGAAGTCGCCCGCCTCGCATTCACTTCACAAACGTCAAACCATGCGGCACGAAGTGCGGAAACACATAAGCGTAGAGCATCACAATCACGCCCACGATCGAACCCAGCGCAATCGAATGCCAAAACACAAAGCGGAAAATTATTCCCTCGTTGCCCACTTGCTCCGTCGCGGAAGTGGCAATCGTGATGGACTGCGCGTCCACCATTTTCCCCATCACACCGCCCGCACTATTGGCCGCGCACATCAGAATCGGGTCAATTCCCAATTGCTGTGACGTGATACGCTGCAAACTTCCGAACAGCGCGTTCGAAGAAGTATCGCTCCCGGTCAAAGCCACGCCCAGCCATCCCAGAAATGTTCCGAAAAATGGATAGAGCCATCCCGTGCGCGTGAACGCCAGCCCCAGCACCGCATCCAACCCCGAATAGCGCGTCACGTATCCCAATCCCAGCATGAACGAAATCGCGATCATCGCCAGGCGCATGCGCACCAGCGTGCGCCAAAATATTTTCATCAGTCGCAATGGGCTCACACCCAGCAGCAAACCGGAAACAATCGCGGCCAAAAAGCACCCACTGCCGGTCGCCGATAGCCAATTGAAATCATAACGCGCGGCTTCTGGAGTCGGCTTGCTCACCACCGGCGCCGCCCGCGTAATCGCGTTATGCAGGTACGGCCAATTCCATCCCGGGGCGCCCGGCCGAACTTTGCCATCCGCTTGCACCACAATAAACGCAGGTGTCGTGGCTTTATTTATCGCCAGCTTCACCGAAGGCAGTCCCCAAGCCAGGACGAAAATCGAAAGTACCGCAAACGGCATCCACGCTTTCAGCACCGTCCCAACAGGATATTTTCGCGGCGCCGCGTAACCGTCGTATTCCTTGGCGTTCCACTCCCCGCCCATGTCGTCTGCAATTTTTCCTTCCACCGCCGCCGGCTTCGCGCCTTCGCGATCGTAATCGAACCGCCAAATCCGTTTCGGTTTCCAAAAACGCAGAAAGATCACGGTGCACAGAATCGATACCACGGCTGCCATAATGTCCACCAGGTTGCTGTCGCGGTAGTTCGACCACAAATACTGCGTGCCCGCAAAAGAAATCCCCACCACCACGATCGCCGGCAGCACTTCAAAAGTTTCCGACCAGCTCACCATCGTGCGCACCAGCCAGAACGGTACAATCACCGCCGTAAACGGCAGAATGCGCCCGATCATCGCGCTCAAATCCGATTCCGGCAGACCCGAAACCGCCGCCAGCGCGTGCACCGGAGTTCCGATCGCGCCCCACGCCACCGGCGCCGTGTTCGCAATCAAATTCAGCGCCGCCGCGTGAAACGGCCGGAATCCCAGGCCGATCATGAAAGCGCCCGCGATCGCCACCGGCGCGCCAAAACCCGCCGCCCCTTCGATAAAGGCGCCGAAGCAAAACGCCACCAGCAGAACCTGCAACCTCCGGTCCGGCGTAATCCCCGCAATGGATTCCTTCATGATTTCAAACTGTCCGGTCTCGACGGAAATGTCGTACAGATAAACCGCGGCCAGCACGATCCACGCAATTTTCAGAATTCCGTACGCTACGCCGTACGCAAACGCCGATGCGGCCAGCAGCGCCGGCATTTTGAAAACCAGAGTCGCCAGCATCACCGCCGTAAACGCAGCGGCAATCGCGCACCAGTGTGGTTTCACTTTCAGACCTGCCAGCAGGGTGAAGAGAACCACGATCGGAAGAGCTGCGATCAGCGTCGAGACCCACCAGATCCCGGCGGGATCATAAATTTGCGTCCAACTCATACCGGCCCCCTTTGAGGCAGCTTGAGTGTGCTGCTAGGCCCGACTTTGTGGACGTTCCATATCCCGCCGTACAAATTTTGTCAAGAAATGGAATTACTGAATGGGCCGTCGGAAATATTGAATAAAAAACCGTCCGCAGTTACGCGCGAGCTTTTCTTCGCAATAGCCAAACGCACCCGCAACCTGCCGCGAGCATCAGAACCCCGGCAGGTTCCGGCGTGCTGATTGGCGGTGGAGGTGGTGGCGGTGGACCAGACAGTGGTGGAGGCGGCGGTGGGCCAGACGGCGGTGGAGTTGGTCCCGACGGAATTCCCGGAGTAGATGGCGTCCCGCTGCCGGGGAAAATTGGCGGGACGATCGGGATGTAGATTGATGCAGGAGCTTGCGGCGGCACTACAATCGCGGTCGTGGGCGGCACAGCCAGCGGCAATTCACTCAAGGATTCCGGCGCAGCGAGCAGACCGCCGTCCGCGGGAATTTCCATCGCTTCCGGCAAAGGCTCCTTTGCGAGCACCGGCCCGATCGGAACGTCGGACAGCCGGTTCCCGCAGCGGGTCCTCGCCATATGCTCGCCGTCCGTCACCACTGTTTCCCCAGCGGGCAGATTTAGTCGATTCTTCGTCCAAAAAATCCGGTTGCCCACGCGATAAGAAACAAACAGGGCGCGAGCTTCGCGCAATGGCACTACGCGCGCGTCTTCCAAATTAAAACCCGCATAGTGCTGCGCCACCGTATCATCGTGCGCCACAGCCGTCCGCAGTTCGGCTGTATTCCTCACGCCGCCCGGAATTACCGAATACGGATAAAGTACGCGGTCCGTTTTTTCCAATACGGGAGCTGGCGCGAACCAATAGCTATCGGTGATACCTGCGGCTACTGCGGTTGTTGCGGAGATCTTCTCGGCGGTAGAATTACGAGGCGAGCAGCCGTAGTTATACGACGGCAGGACAACAGATACCAGTGCGCTTTCCAGAATCAGGACCGCCAACGCTCCCAAGCGACGGCGATCGATTTTTCCGGCGAATTTCGCCGCGATCGTCCAGCCCTTCCCCATTTCCCCTTGTACGATTCGGCAATCCCCATTGCCGACGGTCTTCCCCGCAGGAGGACTACGCAATCGCCCTGCCAACCCAGCTAAGGATCGCGTTCAGTCCACAACAACGAAGCGTTCCGAAGTTTATGTAAACAAAGGACAATCTCTAAGAAACAATCCGTGGTTTTTCAAAGCAGGCAGAAGCCCGAGACTATCGAGAGAAGAAAGTTTCCCGATAGTGGTACCTTCGTTCTGATGGTACCTGACAGGCTCGAGGCGATTTTGGCGCCCGATTTGCAGTGGCGCAGAGTTGCGGGAACGGAAAAAAACGGGAATTCTTGACGTGCTTAGCGGTCCGATTTGGGAGATGGCTCGTGAGCGCCCGCTGCCGAACCTAGCGCAACTTCACCCTTGCCATGCTTCCAAACCGCAAAACCCAATCCCAAAAACGGTCCGATCAGCACGATTAGAAACGCCAATAGGAAAAGTACAAGAAAAATCAGGACAATCACAATGGCTGGCATTGATTTTACTCGCTCCCGCTCTGGAGCCGAGCCCTCCTTGCCGCATATCCAAGCACGTCTAGACCCACCCTCTTAGATGCTATGTACAACACTGTCGGGTACAGAAAGTTACTGCCGCTTTTGACTTTTTTCGCCATACGCCAAGCCCTCGATTGCATCCATTCGCCTTCACGTCTCTATCAAATGTGGGTCCAGGTTCAGCCCGACACGCCCGCGATTTCTCCTGGCAAGAATCCCACTGTCAAGAATTCGCCAGCCGCGCCGCAACACCCGTGATATCAACTTCTTCCGCGACCGTAACCAGATTACCAACCCACACGTCCTAATTGCGTCCGTCAATTCGTGTTGAATCTCTTTTGCTTCGCCGCGAATCCATTATTGATGCCGGTTTCCTCGGCCTTCAGCTGTGGATTCGAGCGTGCGATACTAAACCTCCGGTACGCGGATTCGTAAATCTCCGAATTACGGAGGCACCGTACTTGCTGGAACTTTTGGGAGCCTTTGATCGATGTGGATTGTTCGACTTGCGTTACGCCGTCCTTACACGTTCATTGTAACGTCGATACTTCTGTTGATTTTGGGCCCTGTCGCGATTCTGCGCACTCCCACGGATATTTTCCCGAATATTGACATCCCGGTTGTCAGCGTCCTCTGGAACTACACCGGGCTCTCGCCTGAGGAAATGTCCAACCGCATCGTCTTTCAGTACGAGCGGGTGCTCACCACCACCGTCAACAACATCGAACACATCGAATCGCAGTCTTTGAATGGAATTGCCGTCGTCAAAATCTTTTTTCATTCCGGTGTGGACATCGGCAACGCTGTAGCCCAGGTCACCGCAGTTTCCCAAACTCTCTTGCGTCAGCTGCCTCAGGGAACAACGCCTCCGCTCATCATTCAGTACAACGCGTCAAGCGTGCCCATTCTGCAGCTGGCGCTCGCCGGTGAAGGACTCTCCGAGCAGCAACTCGGCGACATCGGCCTGAATTTCGTGCGCACTGGATTAGTCAGCGTACCCGGCGCCGCAATCCCGTACCCTTACGGCGGCAAGCAGCGTCAGGTTCAAGTTGACCTTGACACCGCAGCGCTCCAATCGAAAGGCCTTTCGCCCAACGACGTTGTTAACGCCATCAACCTGCAGAACTTGATTCTCCCCGCCGGCACCGCGAAAATCGGCACGTTCGAATACGAAGTGGATATGAACGGCGCGCCGGCCACCGTGCCGGAATTGAACGACCTCCCGGTGAAAACTGTGGGGACCACGACCATCTATATCCATGACGTCGCCAATGTGCGCGACGGCTTTCCGCCGCAGACGAACATTGTCCGCGTCAACGGCCAGCGCTCCGCATTGATGACCATCTTGAAAGCTGGCGATGCCTCTACGCTGGACATCATTTCCAGCGTGAAAGCGCTGCTGCCCTCGATCAAGGCGACGTTGCCGCCTGCGCTGGTCATCAACCCGCTTTCCGATCAATCCATCTTCGTGAAGGCCTCCATCGTCGGCGTGGTTCGCGAAGCTATCATCGCCGCTTGCCTCACTGGCTTCATGATCCTCGTGTTTCTGGGAAGCTGGCGCAGCACGCTGATCATCGCCGTCTCGATTCCGCTCTCGATCCTCACGTCGTTGATCGTTCTCAGCGCGCTCGGCGAAACTATCAACATCATGACGCTCGGCGGTCTCGCTCTCGCCGTCGGTATCCTGGTGGACGACGCCACCGTGGAGATCGAAAACATCAATCGCAACATTGATCAAGGCAAGGAAATCGTGCAGGCCATTCTGGACGGCGCTTCGCAAATCGCCGTGCCCGCTCTGGTATCCACTCTCGCCATTTGCATCGTGTTCGTGCCCATGTTTTTTCTTTCCGGCGTTGCGCGCTATCTGTTCGTTCCGCTGGCCGAAGCGGTTTGTTTCGCCATGCTGGCTTCGTACTTGCTCTCCCGCACCCTCGTCCCCACCATGGCCAAATATTTGTTGGAGGCCCGCACCGAAGAAGATCCCAGCGCGCCCGCCAAAGCCTCCTCCAATCCCTTTGTGCGCATGCAACAGTCATTTGAAGTTCACTTCGACGGCCTGCGCGATCGTTACCACCGCTTGCTAGAGCGCTGCATCGCCCACCGCGTGATCTTCGCGATCTGCTTCTTGGCTTTCTGCGTGCTTTCCTTTGCGCTGCTCCCGCTGCTCGGCCAGGACTTTTTTCCGGCAGTAGATAGCGGTGAATTCAAGCTGCACATGCGCGCCCCCACGGGCACGCGCATCGAAGAAACCGCGGCGCTCTGCGACGAAGTCGAAGCAGTCATCCGCAAACAAATTCCGCAGTCCGAATTGACCAGTCTGATTGACAATATCGGGCTGCCTTACAGCAGCATCAATCTTTCGTACAGCAATTCCGCGCCCATCGGTACCGGCGACGCCGACATCCTCGCCGAACTTTCCAAGGATCATCATCCCACCGCCGATTACGTCCACGATTTGCGCATCGAACTCGCCAAGGATTTTCCCGGCGTCACCTTTTATTTCTTGCCCGCGGACATCGTCAGCCAGATTCTCAATTTCGGCCTTCCCGCTCCGATTGACATCCAAATCCTCGGTCGCGATCTACAGGCCAACCGGGTGTTCGCGGACAACTTGCTGAACCGCCTGAAATTCGTCCCTGGCACGGTGGACCTGCGCATCCAGCAAGCCTTCGACCAGCCCAAATTGCACATCGAGGTGGACCGCACCAAAGCCCAGCAGATCGGCTACTCAACGCGGGACGTCGCGAACAACGTGCTGATTTCACTCAGCGGCAGTTTTCAGACGACTCCCAACTACTGGCTCGACCTGCGCACCGGAGTGAGCTACAGCATCGCCGCGCAAACGCCGCAGTACATTGTTGACAGCTTGCAGGATCTGGAGAATATTCCGGTCACCGGCCCCGGCACGCCGCAATCCCAGATTATGGCCGGCGTGGCTTCTTTCAGCCGTGGCGCGGAGATGGGCGTGGTCTCGCACTACAACATCATGCCGGTGATCGACATTTTCGGCGCGGTGCAGGGCCGCGACCTTGGCGGACTCTCTCGCGAAATCCAGCCGATCATCGAAAGCAGCAAAAAAGACTTGCCGCGTGGCGCGCAGATAATTGTCCGCGGGCAGATTCTCACCATGGCTTCGTCCTTCTCCGGATTGCTTTGGGGGCTGGCATTTTCCATCGTATTGGTCTATCTCCTGATCGTTGTTAATTTTCAATCCTGGCTCGATCCATTTATTATTCTCATGGCGCTGCCTGCCGCGCTCGCTGGAATCGTCTGGTTTCTTTTCATCACGCGCACAACGGTCAGCGTGCCGGCCTTGACCGGCGCGATCATGTGCATGGGCGTGGCCACCGCCAATAGCATTCTGGTTGTCAGCTTTTCGAAAGAACGCCTCGGCGAAGGAAAGACCGCCGCGGAAGCCGCCTCCGAATCGGGCTTCACGCGCTTCCGGCCGGTGCTCATGACTGCTCTCGCCATGATCATCGGCATGTTGCCAATGTCCTTGGGCTTGGGAGAGGGCGGCGAACAGAACGCACCGCTGGGCCGCGCCGTGATTGGCGGTCTGATGTTCGCCACCGTTGCAACGCTATTTTTCGTGCCGGTGACTTTCAGCATTGTGCACGGCGCGCACGAGAAGAAACCCGCTGCCGCACCCGATGAACGGCTGGCGAACTAAACGACCGCGCATGCTCAAAAGATCGCAAAGCGCAAATTCAAGAGGACGCAATGACAGAGCCAGTTGAAAATAAATCACCGCAGCCGAATCCACATCACACTGGCGCGGAAAAATCCGGCCACGGAGTACTGATCGCCATCATCGCCGTGATCGTCGTGATTGCGATCGTAGTCACCGGAGTCGTGCCGCGCCTGCGTGCCAAGACCGCCCTGAAAAAAGAAACAGACACGCTCGCCGTTCCCGAAGTCGGTGTAATTCAGCCCAAGCGCGGCTCCACCGCGCAGGAAATCATCCTGCCCGGCAACATCCAAGCCTTCATTGACGCGCCCATCTACGCGCGCACCAACGGCTATCTGAAAATCTGGTACTTCGACATCGGCGCCCACGTGAAAAAGGGCCAGCTACTCGCCGAGATCGAAACGCCCGAAGTGGATCAGCAACTTCTGCAAGCGCGCGCGGATCTGAACACCGCACAGGCGAACTTGAATTTGTCCCAAATCACCTTCAACAGATTTGAAGGTTTGAAGAATACCGATTCCGTGGCCGTTCAAGATGTGGACAACGCCGCCGGAGACTACGCCGCGAAGAAGGCCACCGTGGATTCGGCGCGGTCCAATGTGAACCGGCTCGAAGACCTGCAATCTTTTGAGAAGGTTTACGCACCCTTCGACGGCGTGGTTACCGCGCGTAATACCGATGTGGGCCAGTTGATTGACTCGGGTTCGTCCGGTGGTGTTGCCAAGGAACTGTTTCACGTTGCCGCGATCCGCACTTTGCGTGTTTACATTAACGTCCCACAGCAATATTCCGTGGCAGCCAAGCCCGGTATCCTCGCGGACTTAACGCTCGCGCAGTTTCCGGGCCGGAAGTTCCAGGGGAAACTAGTCCGCACCGCCAACGCCATTGACTTGGCTTCGCGCACCCTTCTGGTGGAAGTGGACGTTGATAATTCCACCGGAGAGCTGCTTCCCGGCGCCTTCACCGAGGTGCATCTGAAGATACCGACCGAAATCCCGTCTTACATTCTTCCGGTGAACGCGCTCATTTTCCGCGCGCAAGGCCTCCAGGTTGCCACGGTCCAAAATGGCAATCGCGCCAAGCTCGTGACGATTGTATTGGGCCGTGATTTCGGCGCCACCGTGGAAGTTGTGTCAGGCATCACGGACGCAGACCGCGTGATCGTCAGTCCGCCCGATTCGCTTGTTGACGGTGAACAGGTGCAGATCGCGCAACCAAACCAGCAAGGAGGCTCCGGCAGTGCGTCGCCTCAACCTCACTAATCTGCGCTGCAATCCGCCACGCCCATTCCGTCTCGCGGCGTTCTGCGCCATCGCAGTCGCATTTTTCGCGGGCTGCACCGTCGGGCCCAACTACGTCCATCCCACCGCCGAGGTCCCCACGGATTTCAAGGAAACTCCCGCGAATTGGAAGCAGGCGCAACCCAGCGATGCCATCGCCAAAGGCAAATGGTGGGAAATTTATTCGGACTCGCAGCTGAACGAACTCGAAGAGAAGATCAACGTCTCTAACCAAACTCTGAAAGCCGAGCAGGAACAATTTGCCCAGGCGCGCGCCGCTCTAAAAATCACGCGCTCGAACCTGTTCCCGACCGTCGGCACCACTCCGCTTGTCTCGCACACCCACTTGTCTTCCAACGAACCACTCTTTAACGCCTTCACGGAAACGACGAACTATAACACCTTCACCATCCCCGTGGATGTTTCCTATGAGCCCGATCTCTGGGGTCGCGTGCGTCGCACCGTCGAAGCCAGCCGCTCCGAAGCGCAAGCCACCGGCGCCGATCTCGCCAACGTCAGCCTGAGCCTTCATGCCGAACTTGCGGCCGATTATTTTCAGCTGCGAGGTCTTGATGCCCAGAAGCAACTTCTCGATTCCACCGTGGATTCCTTCCAAAAAGCGCTCGAATTGACGGAAAGCCGTTATCACGGCGGCCTCGCTTCGGCTGTGGACGTCGCCCAGGCGCAAACCATACTCGACACCACGCGCGCCGAAGCCACCGACGTCGGCGTGCAGCGCTCCGCCTTCGAGCACGCCATCGCCGTGCTGATCGGCAAGCCTGCTTCGCAGTTCAGCCTGCCGCCTATTCCGCTCACCGCCCCGCCGCCGGTAATTCCCTCAGGGTTGCCGTCGGATTTGCTCGAACGCCGCCCAGATATTTCCGCCGCGGAAAGGCGCGTGCAAGAACAAAACGCGAATATCGGCGTGGCCCGCGCCGCATACTATCCGCAGATCACTCTCGGCGGCACCGGCGGCTTCGAAAGCGCGGTGTTCACCACTTTGTTGCAGGGACCCAGCGGGTTCTGGATGCTCGGCGGCCAGGCGGCCGAAACTCTGTTCGACGGCGGCGCCCGCCGCGGCGCATCCGATCAAGCCAAAGCCGCGTGGAATCAATCGGTGGATAATTATCGCCAGACGGTGCTGGTCGCCTTCCAGGAAGTCGAAGATAATCTTGCCGCGCTGCGCATCCTCGAAACCGAAGCCGATCAAGAAGCCCAAGCCGTCGCGGCCGCGCAACACTCCGTCTCGCTCTCACTCACTCGCTACCGCGGCGGCGTCACCAACTACCTCGAAGTCACCACCGCGCAGAGTGCCGCGCTCGCCGACGAAGTCACCGCTGTCAACATCCTCAGTCGTCGCCTAGCCGCCAGCGTCCTCCTGATCAAAGCCCTCGGCGGCGGCTGGAACGTCTCTCAAATCCCCCACGTCTAGCTTTAGCGGCAATCATTTGATCGAGCCGTTCAGGGCAAACGCATCCCCGTGCGCCCACAGCTTTCAAAAACAGAGAGAACATTCGTAATACTGAGCAGTTCGCGGATCCGCGGGCTCAAATTCAGCAGCTGCAATTCGCACTTCGCGCCCTTCGCAGAAATGTAAAGTCCCACCAGCGTCCCCAGGCCCGAACTATCCATGTACCCCAGTTCGCTCAGGTCCAGGATCAAAGGCCGCTTGTTCGGCAGCAGCGCCTTCACTTCCGTCTTCAGCTGCGCCGAGGTTTCGGCGGTAAGCCGCCCGGTGCAACGCACCACCGTCGCCTCTTCCCAAGCATATGTGTGCAGATTCAGCGCCCGCGCAGGAATCGAAACGTCACTGGACATTTGACCCGCTTGTTTACTCTGCTTGCCCAGCGATGGCAAGCTTTTTCGCCGGCCGCCACCGACGCGTCGGTTCGGTGCAACCCGCGAGATACGCGCCCGAATCCAAATTTCCAGTTACAATTGTGGGGACAGAATCCAATGCGGCGCACGCCATGAAAAATCGCGCATTAGCTTTTACCTTACGCCAAACCGCAGTCTTCACATTCAGTGCTCTCGCGTTCTGCGCGGCGCTGCTTCCTTCGTGCCTGCACGCCCAAACGCTAGCCAAGCCTGCGTCCGGAGCCGAAATCGTCGCGCGCGTGAACAACGACGTAATCACCCTCGCCGCTTATCAGAAAGGCGAACAAGCGCTGCGCGACGAAGTAACCCGCGATTGCCAGGGCTGCTCGCCAGACCAGATTGCCGCCCAATTCAAAGACCAGCAGAAAGATTTGCTGCGCGGCATGATTGACGAATCGCTGATCGTGCAGCGCGCCAAAGACATGGGCGTCAGCGTCGAAGCCGACGTAAACAAGCGCCTCGACGAAGTCCGCCAGCAGAACGGCCTCGCCACCCTCGAGGACCTGAAAAAAGGCGTCGAAGCTTCCGGCCTCAGCTGGGAAGATTACAAGACCACCATCCGCAACGGGCTGCTGCAGAAAGAAGTCGTCCGCCGCGAAGTCGGCTCCCACGTGGACATGACTCGCGAAGAAGTGAAGCAATATTACGATTCCCACCCGCAGGAATTCACGCTGCCCGAGCGCGTCGTGCTGTCTGAAATTTCACTCAGCACTGAAGGAAAAAGCCCGGAAGAAATGGCCGCCGTGCGCAATAAGGTCGAAGGGCTGCGCACCAGCGTCCTGAATGGCGACGACTTCAATCAGGTCGCGCGCCTCTATTCCCAGGGCAGCACCGCGAAAGACGGCGGCGAGCTCGGCACTTTCAAAAAAGGCGAACTCGCCCCGCAGCTCGAACAAACCGTCTTTCAGATGAGCAAAGGTCAGATCACCGACGTGATCCAGACTCGCACCGATTTCGAAATCCTGAAAGTCGACGATCACCTGCAAGCCGGATTGCAGCCCTTCGAAAAAGTGGAACCCGACATCCGCGCCACAATCCTCGCGCAAAAAATGCAGCCCCGCATTCGCGATTACCTGGCCGAACTCCGCGAGCAAAGCTACATCGTTGTAAAGCCCGGCTACAACGACAGCGCCCTCCTCTCCGGCGCCAACGTCCCCCAGCCCGACAACTCTCACCTGTAAACACAATCGCCCGGACAGCGTGGTAATATGGCGCAACCCTGGAAGAGCTAGTCCGAGCACCTACTGGAGCCAGAAAATGGCGAGATTGGAATCCGTGCAAGTCCCGCTGCCGGACTACGTCCCAACTTCCGCCGCGGCCATCGCAGCCACCACGGCTAGTCCCCGCCACTCCGCCCTCGTCCGTGTCACGCACTGGATCATCACTCTCTGCTTTTTCGCCCTGCTCGTCAGCGGATTCGAGATTGTGATTTCTCACCCGCGCTTCTATTGGGGCGAAACGGGCAATGTATTGACCACACCATTATTTCAACTTCCAATCCCTGCCTCGCGCTCCTTGGTAGAGACCGGCTACAACTACGTGCTTCCAGACCAGAACGGCTGGAGCCGCTCTCTCCACTTTCAAACCGCCTGGATCGTGGTACTGACCGGTTTACTCTATTTAGTCTCCGGGGCGTTCACCGGCCATTTTCGCAAAGACTTGCTCCCGAACAAATCCGATCTCTCGTGGCGCTCTCTCTCCACCACAATCGCTAGCCATCTGCGTTTCGCCCGGCCCGGCGCAGCCGAAGCTTGGTCGTACAATCCTCTGCAACGCCTCAGCTACCTCTTCGTGATCTTCGTTTTGTTTCCACTGGTAATCTGGTCCGGATTGGCGATGTCGCTTGCCTTTGTTTCCGCGTTTCCCGCGACCGTCACTTTGTTGGGCGGCGAACAATCCGCGCGCACCATTCACTTCTTCGTCTCGCTGGCTCTGCTGCTTTTCGTGTTGGTCCACATCGTGATGATTTGCGTTGCCGGATTCAAGCGCCGCATGCGCGCGATGATCACCGGCGCAGTCGCCACCCGTAAGGAGGAGCGCTCATGACCGATCTCTCGCGCCGCAAACTACTCATCAGCGGCGTCGCAGCCACGGCCGGCGTAGCGAGCCTCGGCGTCGCCGCCCGCCTCGCCCAAAAATATGGACTCATCCCGCCCGATCACGGCGGCATTTACGGCCTCGGCGAAACTCTCACCTACGCCACCCAGCGCCTGCTCACTAAACATTCGTTAGCCCGCGAGTTCCGCCGCGACCAGATTTCCAAGCGTCCCCTCGCCAATGAAATGCCGCCCCTCACCGACGCTTTTAAGCACCTTCAATCCGGTGGATTCGCAGATTGGCGCCTCACCGTTGACGGTCTGGTTGACCGTCCCGCTTCATTTTCACTCGCCCAGCTGAAAAGCTATCCGTGCCACAGCCAGATCACGCAACTGGCATGTGAAGAGGGCTGGTCGTACATCGCCGAATGGATCGGCACGCCGCTCCTCCACGTCCTCGATGCCGTGGGCATCCAGCCGCAAGCCCGATACATTGTCTATATCTCGATTGATCCCGACTGGTGGGAAAGCATTGATATGGCCGATGCGCTGCACCCGCAAACTTTTCTAGCCTACGGCATGAACGGCGGCGATCTTCCCGTGGGAAACGGTGGCCCTCTGCGGCTCCGTCTGCCGCGCCAGGTCGGCTACAAGAGCGTGAAATTCGTTACCCACATGACAGTCACCGACAATATAAAGAAGTTCGGCAAGGGTCTTGGATCCGCGGAGCCAGAAGCAGGCTACGCCTGGTACGCCGGCATCTGACAGGCTTGTCATCCGCAAGCACGAGCCTTGCCGACCCAGTCTGTTCTGCGCCGTAACCAGCCTGTTTCATTCCTCGCGCAAAGCCACCAGAGGATCCACCCGCGTCGCCCGCTGCGCCGGAATGTAGCATGCGAAAAACGCAACGCCCGCCAACACCGCCGAAGCCGTTAGAAAAGTTATCGGATCACTCGGTGCCACATTAAAAAGCATCGACTGGAAAAACCGCGTCATCACCGCGGCTCCCGCGAGGCCCACCACCAATCCAATCACCACAATCCGCATCCCTTCCACCAGCGCCATGTGTAGAATATCCAGCCGCTGCGCTCCCAACGCCATGCGAATTCCCACTTCGTGCGTCCGCTGGCTGAACGCGTAAGACATCACGCCGTAAATCCCAATCGCCGCGAGCAGCAGCGCCACCGCCGCGAAAACACCGAGCAGTTCCAGCGCAAACCGCCGGTCCGCCACCGATCGCGCAATAATTTGGTCCATCGTGCTGACGCTATGCACCGCCACGTTCGCATCCATGCTTCCGACCACGTGCCGCACCGCCTCGCCCAGACGCTCCGCGTCGCCGCGGCTGCGGAAAAACAGCACCGCGTTAATCGGCGCGAACTGCCCCAGCGCAACATATATATGCGGGACGCTGGGCGCTTCAAAACCGTCTGATTTGATATCGCCCACCACGCCCACAATCGTTACGCCCTTAGGCCCCGGCCCAAATCCAAATTTAACCTGTTGCCCCAGCGGATCCTGCTCCGGCCAATAACGCCGCGCCAGCGTCTGGTCAATCACCGCCACCGCCTGGGTCGAACTCGTATCCAGCGCACTGAAATTTCGCCCAGCCATCAAAGGAACTTCCATGGTGCGAAAATAATTCGTATCCACGATGGCGATGTCCGCCACCGGGTTGCGCTCGGAATCCGTCGGGCGCCCTTCAATCGAAAATAGAGAATAGTTTCGTCCAGAATTCATCGGCAAAGTGTCATTGCCGGCAATCGCGGATTCTTCCACGCCCGGCAGCGTAGCTACGCGGCGATAAATTTCCATCAGAAAAGCCGCGCGTTTATCCATCGGACCATAAGGGTCGATGGCCGGATTATTCGGTTGCGGAATCCAGATTTGCACCGTCGTCAGATGGCTCGAGTTGAATCCAGGACGCACCTGCAGCACGCGCCAGAAACTCCGCAGCAACAACCCCGCGCCCGCCAGCAAAATAATCGAGAGCGCCACCTCGGACACCACCAGAATCCGCGAAAGTCGCGAATGTCGTCTGCTCGCTCCCGATCCGCGCCCGCCTTCCCGTAGATTCTCCACTTGATTGGGATTGGAGGCTTGCAGTGCCGGTGCCAATCCGAACAACACTCCAGTGCATATCGAAATCACAAAAGCAAAAAACAGAACCTTGCCGCTGACGTCCACTTCATTTAATCGCGGAATGTCCGCCGGTGCCAGGCTCACGATCGCATTCTTCAAGAACAGCACTGTCACCAGCGCTACGACGCCCGAGATCACCGCCAGCAGCGTGCTTTCCGTCAACAATTGCCGTGCCAGCCGCGCGCGGCTAGCGCCCATCGCCAACCGAATCGCAATTTCGCGGCGCCGCCCCGAAGAGCGCGCTAGCAACAAATTCGCAATGTTCACGCAGGCGATCAGCAGCAAAAATCCCACCGCGCCAAAAAGAATGAAGAGCTCCGTCCGCTGTGGGCCCACCAAGTCCTCTTGCACCGAAACCAGCCGTATCGCCCACTTCGCTGCCGCGGGATACGCCGCGGGATATTCGCGTGTGAGCTGCGCCACATAAGCATCGAGCTGCGACTGCGCTTGCGCCACCGTCATCCCCGGCTTTAGCCGCCCAATCGCCGCCGGAATCAATCGCAATGTCCGATCCGCAGGCACAGGAAACGGCTGTCCGTTGAAGCCAGTCGCCAGCCACACTTCCACGTCCGTATCCAGAGTCCGCCCGGGATGGCGGAACCCCGGCGGCATCACTCCCACAATCGTGTACTGATCGCGATCGAGCGACATTTTTCGCCCAATGATCTTCGGATCCGATCCGTAATTGCGCCGCCAAAATCCGTCGCTGATTAGCACCGGCTCCAGAAATCCCGGCACCGAATCCTGCCGTGTGTACACGCGCCCAAGCTCAGGTTTCGCTCCCAGCAACTCAAAGTAATCAGGACTCGTGATCAGTGCCTCGGCGCGCACCGTGCGCTCCCCGCCTCCCACCGCGGAATTACCCGGTGCCACCGCGGAAACTTCCTGAAATGCGCCCGAGCGCTCTTCCAAATCCCATAGCTCCGGCGCGGACATGCCTACATCCGTATTGTTCGGACCGGCCAAGTCGTCGAAGATGCGCACCAGCTGTTCGGGATGCGCGAAGGGCAGCGGCCGCAGCAGCACACCGTAAACCACGCTGAAAATCGCGACGTTCGCGCCAATCCCCAGCGCCAGCGTCACCACCGCAACAATCGTAAATCCCGGCGATTTCCGCAAAGTTCGCACCGCGTAACGCAGGTCCTGGAAGAATGAGGCCATCGGGCCCTCCCAATACGCACGTTCGAATTTGCCGCCTGATCTGCCTGTGAATATGCCAATGGATCTAACTATGGATCTAAAAGACGCGACGCCCCTGTGGCTCTATGGACGTGCCTGGCCGCATCATCGTTAGCAGGGATCACTCTGAAAGCACTCCCGACCCGCATAAGGAAACGAAACCGGACAGTTGCCTCAAGCGCCTACACCCTTGGCCTCCAGCCGCCGCCCGCGCTACCCAGGCGAAAGGCCCGGCGTCAGCCAGCCGAAGTGTGCAATTTTGAACAGATTCACCTTCCACGCCCCATGTTATTCTTACCTATGGCGTCGTCGGCCGCTCGAAGTGTATCTATTAAGGCTCCTCGCTCCCCAAAAAGAGCGAAATCGAGAAGCCGCGCCTTCGACGTGAAGGCCTTTCTGGACTCCACCGGTCTGGGCAGGAAAGTCGCCCAATACACCAGGAAAGAGTCCATCTTTGCGCAGGGCGATTCCGCCAAGCACGTAATGTACATTCAAGAAGGCGGCGTAAAGCTTTCGGTCGTCAATCAGGTTGGTAAAGAAGCAGTAGTAGCCATCCTCGGCCCGGGCGATTTTTTCGGCGAAGCCTGCCTCGGAGGCCAATCCCTCTGCCTGGCCACCGCCACCGCCATCGCGCCCACCACCGCGCTGGTCATCGATAAAAAAGAAATGATTCGCGTCCTCCACGAAGAGCACGAATTCTCCGACCGCTTCATCGCCTACATGCTCGCGCGCAACATCCGCGTCGAAGAAGACCTGATCGACCAGCTCTTTAACTCCAGCGAAAAACGCCTCGCGCGCACTCTGCTCCTGCTCGCGCGTTACGGCGCCCCTGGCGATCCGCGCAAGTCACTTCCCAAGGTATCGCAGGAGACTCTGGCCGAAATGATCGGCACCACCCGCTCGCGCGTCAATTTCTTCATGAACAAATTCCGCACCCTCGGCTTCATCCAATACACCAACCGGAAGATCCGCATCGATAATTCGCTCCTCAGCGTCGTCCTGCACGACTAATTCTCATCCCCACCAATCCCCAAGATTTGGTACGGTGGCGTACCGAAAATTTACAAAAAGTGTGCCAAATTGAACTGTTTAGCAGTCGCTCGTTCCGGCATCCTGTCTGAATGAAAATTCACGAACTTACATCCAAACAATTGTCCTCCGTCGCTTGTCCCACCTGTGGCGCCGGGGTCGGCGAACGCTGCCTCCTCCATTCCGGAGGCCCACGGTCGGAGCCGCACGTGGACCGCAAACTCGCTGCCGCTGAGTGCTTCGACAAGAGTAAGAAGTAGGCGACAAGAAATAAATCGCGCCCGCCGCAAACTGCAGAAAACTTCTCCCGTCACCAGCCGTCCGTCTCGCCCGCACCGCGCCTAGTCCTGGCAATCCGAGTACGCACCTGTGCCAGAAACACTGGTTTGGGTCAGGGCACGGCTTCAGCCGTGCCATAAACAAGACGAAATCCGAGTAGCTTTAGCCGCTGAGGGATAGATTTCCGAGTTTTCACGCCGACTCATAGGCCACGCCTTCTCCCGGGCTTTCCAACCATGCGCGGCAAACCGCGCAGTGTGCTGTTCGGAACAGACACTCCCATTCGAAGCGCTCATTCTCTTAGTCAATCAAATCCCCTTCAGCGAAACCTTCCCCTACCACCCCCCACCCTGAGCGCCGATGCCCAGGGTGTGCACAACGCAACCGGGCCGCCGAGATGCTACGCCAAGAAAACGAACCCACCGCGCGCCGCTCGTACCGCTAGCCTCCTCGCACCGCCTGTGATAAAGATGTTCGTTCCATTTGCACCATCATCATTCCTAATCACGGAGTTATTCTTGACCCGTAGAAAAGTTAAAAGCACAGCCGTCACCCTGCGCGATGTCGCGCTGGAAAGCGGAGTTTCACCCGCCACCGTTTCCATCGTCCTCAATAACGCGCCCCTCTCCCGCTACATTCCGCCCACCACCAAAGACCGCATCGAACGCGCGGCCAAAAAACTCGCCTATCGCCCCAAAGTCGTCTCGCGCTTCCTCAGCGCCAAACGCAATCGCACTGTCGGCGTCATGGTGTTCGATATCACCGACCCGTATTGCACGCTGATCCTCCGCGGCATCGAAAATGCTCTGTATCAGGCCTCCTATCTCCCCATCCTCACCGACGTGCACAATCAGCGCGGCCGTTTCGAGCGCTACCTCGAAATGCTCCTCGCGCGCCCCGTCGAAGCCCTCATCGTCGTTGCCAACTGGCTCTTCGTGGATATCGACCTCCTCGCCGACGTGGAAAAACGCAACATTCCCGCGGTCATGATCGGCCGCGAGCTTCGTTCCGGTGCGGTCAGCTCCGTCATGGTTGATAACGAAGCCGGCGCGCATCTCGCCATGGAACACCTCCACTCGCTCGGCCATCGCAAAATCGCTTTCATCCGTGGACCCAAAATGCTCGGCGATAGTTCTCCACGCTGGCGTGGCGTGCGCGCCTTCGCTCGCTCCGTTAATCTCGAAATTGATCCCGCGCTCGTTCTCGACCTCCCCGATTCCTTCGATCCCAATTCCAGTTACGAAGGCGGCCTGAAGCTCACCGAAGAATTTCTGAAGCACAAAAAGCGTTTTACCGCGGTGATGGCCTTCGACGACATGACCGCTTTCGGCGTCATCCGCTGCCTGGCTCGCGCCGGAATTAAAGTTCCCGAAGATTGCTCCGTCATCGGCTTTGACGACGTCATCCCCGCCGGTCTTTCCGTCCCCTCTCTCACCACCGTTCGCCAGCCCATGGAGGCCCTGGGCAGCGCCGCCGTCGCAATTATTCTGGACGCGATCAACGCCGCCATCGAAGAACGCGAATCTCCAGCCGTGCACCGGCTGCTGGCCCCCGAGCTCGTAGTGCGCGAATCCACCCGCGCCGTTTCCTGGGCCTAGAATTTCGGTTAGTGTTGCGGCGCGAGCGGGGAATCTCGCTTGATTTTGCAGCGGAGCGGCTGTTTTGCGCTTGACTTGCACGCAGCCGGCGCATAATACTTCGCTTTAATAAATTTTAATGAATCCATTACTACCCTGTGTTTTTCCCAGGAGGTCAAGGCATCTTGCGCAAATATCGAATCGCTCGATCGCACTTCACTAGCGCCGCAGCGGCCATAATCCTCCTCGCACTAGCACTCGCGCCCGCCCAACTCGGAGCCGATCCGTCCCCTGAACCCGACGCGAAATTATTCCTGCGCTCCAACTGGACTCTCCAATCCTCCTGCCAGATAAATGCCACTCCCGAACAGATCTCCAGCACGGGTTTCAACACCACCGGCTGGCATTCCACGACGGTCCCCTCCACGGTAGTAGCCGCCCTGGTCGCCGACAAAACTTACCCCGATCCCTACTACGGAAAAAATCTCCGTGATATCCCCGGCACCGAATATCCCATCGGCAAGAATTTTTCGCTCCTGCCCATGCCGCAAGACAGCCCGTTCCGCTGCTCCTGGTGGTATCGCACCGAATTCAAGCTCCCCGAAAATTTCGCCGGACGCAAAGTGTGGCTGGATTTCGGCGGCATCAACAACCGAGCCAACATCTGGCTCAACGGCCACAAAATGGCCGACGCGAAAGACGTCGCCGGCGCCTATCGCACCTACGAATACGAAATTTCCGCCCAGCTCGCGCCGGGCCAATCAAACTCACTAGCCGTCGAAACCTTGGCGCAAACTGAAAAAGACCTCGGCATCAACTGGGTGGACTGGAATCCCGCACCCGCCGATAAAGACATGGGCCTCTGGCGCCCGGTTTACCTCGAAGCGAGCGGGCCCGTCGCCATCCGCTACCCGCAGGTCATCACTCACTTTCCAACCACTTCGCTAGCGCAAGCCAATCTCGGCGTCGAAGCCGAACTGCACAACGCCATGAACGAAGAAGTCACCGGGACACTCGAAGCGCAATTCGACGATGTGCAACTCAAACAGACCATCACGCTGAAGCCAAACGAGACCCGCACCGCCCGCTTCCTGTCCGACGCCTATCCCCAACTGCAAATCAAAAATCCCAAGCTTTGGTGGCCTTATGGCATGGGCGCGCAAGATCTGCACGAACTTTCCCTGCGCTTCCAAGTAAACAATCAGGAATCCGACGCGCAAACCCTAAAATTCGGCATCCGCGAAATCACCGCCGCGCTGAATTCCACTGGAGCCCTGCAATTTTCCATCAACGGCAAAAACATCCTAATCCGTGGCGGCGGCTGGTCGCCCGATATGCTCCTCCGCCAGGATATGGACCGCCTCGAAAACGAATTTCGCTACGTCCGCGACATGAACCTGAACACCATTCGCCTGGAAGGCAAGCTGGAATCTGACGATTTCTACAATCTCGCCGACCGGCGCGGCGTCCTCATCATGGCCGGCTGGTGCTGCTGCGATATCTGGGAACAGTGGAAGCACTGGCAACCCGAAACTCTGGAAATTGCCACCGCCTCTCTACATTCTCAAATCATGCGCATGCGCAGCCATCCCAGCATGCTTGTGTGGCTCAATGGCAGCGATAATCCTCCGCCCGCCAACGTCGAGACCGCTTACATCAAAGTCCTGAAAGAATCCTCCTGGCCCAATCCGTATATATCTTCCGCGTCGGCGACACCCACCACCGTCACCGGCCCCTCCGGCGTAAAAATGACCGGCCCGTACGATTACGTCCCGCCCGATTACTGGCTGATTGACACCAATAAATACGGCGGCGCCTTCGGTTTCAACACCGAGACCAGTCCCGGCCCTGCTCCTCCACTCGCCAGCTGCCTGAAAAGATTTATTCCCGCCGACCACATGTGGCCGCAGGATGCTTTTTGGAATTTTCACGCCGGCTCCGAAGGCTTCAAAGATCTCACGCACTTCAATAGCGCGATGGATGCAATCTACGGCCCGTCCGCCGGCCTCGACGACTACCTCGTGAAATCCCAAGCCATGGCCTACGAAGGCGAACGCGCCATGTTCGAGGCTTACTCTCGCAACAAGTACGCCACCACGGGTATTATTCAGTGGATGCTCAATAACGCTTGGCCTTCCACCATCTGGCATCTCTTCGATTACTATCTGCAGCCCGCAGGTGGATATTTCGGCACGAAGAAAGCCTGCGAGCCGCTGCACGTGCAATATTCCTACGACGACAACAGCATCGCCGTCGTCAACAGCCGCTACGAAAAAGCCGCAGGCCTCACCGTCACCGCGAAACTCTACGACGCGTCTCTCCACGAACGATTTTCCAAGCAAGCGCAGGTTGACGTTGGTCCCGACGGCGTCCAGAAAGCCTTCGCGCTACCCGCCGAATCTTTCAGCCCTGCCTCGCCCGCCTATTTCGTCCAGCTGCAGCTGCAATCCAGCGATGGAAAAATTGTCAGCCAGAATTTCTACTGGCTCTCAGCCAAAAAGAACACCTACGAATGGACCAAGACCACCTATCGCTTCACGCCCGTATCCTCGTACGAGGATTTGACTGCCCTGCAATCGCTCGCAAAAGTCACCGTGGAGGTCAGCGCCAGCATGCTGCCCGGTCCCGACGGTCCCGTCGCGCACGTGCTAGTGAAAAATCCCAGCGATCATCTCGCTTTTCAAATTCATCTTGGCATTCACAAGAGCGGCCAGGCCGAAGACATCCTCCCCGTATTCTGGGACGACAATTACATTGAACTGATGCCCGGCGAATCTCGCGAACTCACCGCGCGCTATCTCCCATCCACTTCAGTATTCGGCGGTTCGGAGCTTAGCGTCTCCGGATGGAACATCGCGCCCTCCACGATCCCTCTGAAAGAAGCTCGCGGCGTCCCCGCGTCATCCACCGGAGCAGGGCACTGATGTCCAGCGAGCAGGACGGGCCATTGACTATTCCCCCCACGCAATTCCCGAATCACATGCTGCGCGAAATTTACGAGCAGCCGCAGGCCATTCGCGAAACCATCCGCCAAAATGTCGCGGACGACGTGATTTTTTCGAACTCGCTCCAGCCCATCGAAAAAGCTCTCTTCGCCTTCAAGAAAATCATCATCGCCGCCAGCGGCTCCAGCCGCAACGCCGGCCTCGCCGGCGAAATCATGATGGAAGACTTGGCAGGCGTCGCCGTGGACGTGGAGTACGCCAGCGAATATTGCTATCGCTCCACGCATTCAGACACTGATCCGATCGTGGTCGTCATCACTCAATCTGGCGAAACCGCGGACACCACCGCCGCGCAACGCGAAGCGCTCAATCGCGGCGCAAAAACCGTCGCCATTTCCAACGTCGCCGATTCCACCATCTCCCGCGAAGCCAGTGCCAACCTGCAAACCTGCGCTGGCCTGGAAAAAGCGATTCCCGCGACGAAAAGTTTCACTTCGCAGCTCACCATGCTCTATCTGCTGGCGCTGTTTCTCGCCCGCCAGCGCGGCCGCATCACCGCCGAAGTCACCCGGACGCACCTGAATTTCCTGGCCGAGCTGCCCCGGCAAATCGAAAGGTTTCTGCCAAGCTGGGACGCCCAAGCTTCCGGCTGCGCCCGCGCCTTCCAGCAGGCCAGCAAATTCATGTTCCTAGGCCGCGGCGTTCATTACGCCATCGCCCGCGAAGGCGCCCTAAAGCTCAAGGAAATTTCCTACGTGCAAGCCGAAGGCCTGCCTGCCGGTGAACTGCGCCACGGCTCCAACGCTCTGGTCGACGAAAATCTAGTGGTCATCGTGCTCGCCACGCGCGACGCCGCCGATCCCGACTCCGTCCTGCGTTACCAGAAAACCGTATCAGTCCTCGAATATGTCAAAAGCCGCGGCGGAAAATCCATCGCCATCGCGACCGAAGGCGATCGCGAAGTCACTACGGTAGCCGATCGCACCATTTTCGTCCCCCCCGCCACCGAGCTACTCCTGCCAATCCTGGAAGTAATCCCCCTTCAGCTTTTCGCCTACCACTACGCAGTCCTAAACGGCTGCGACGTGGACCGCCCCAGAAATCTAGTAAAATCCGTGATTACAGAATGACGCCCCGCGCCGCTGCCGTTGAATTTGTAGTGGCCGCCTTCAGGCGGGCGTCGTTGACGTTCCCTTTGAATCTGCGTTTTCCTTTGTATTTGTAGCGGCCAGCTTCAGCTGGGCGCCTTTGACGTTGCTCTTGATTTTCTGGCGGCCGCTTTATTCTCATCGAACCGGCAGCTGTTGCTCAAAAGGACCAATGGCCAACGAACCCACCGTAAAACTCCGCCGCGTCCTAACCCTGTGGGACCTCATCATCATCGGCATCGTGATCATTCAACCCATCGCCCCCATGGGCATCTACGGCGTCATCAGCAACGACGCCCGCGGCCACGTCGTCACTACCATCCTCATCGCCATGGTCGCCATGCTCTTCACCGCAATCAGCTACGGAAAAATGGCCCGCGCCTATCCCTCCGCCGGCTCCGCTTACACCTACGTCGGCCAGGAACTCAAACCCGCCCTCGGCTACGTCACCGGCTGGGCCATCGTCATGGATTACATCCTCAATCCTCTAATCTGCACCATCATCTGCAGCCAGCTCACCCTAAATATTCTGCCCTTCATGCCCTACTGGACTCTCGCCGTCTTCTACGCCGGCGCCTTCACGATGCTAAATCTCCGCGGCGTAAAAACCTCCGCCCGCATCAACGACGTGATGGCCGCCGGAATGTCCATCGTCGTCGTGATCTTTTTCGCCTTCGTGATTCATTTCCTCTGGAGTCTTCACGAATACGGCCAGGGATTTTTCACGCATCCGTTCTACAATCCCGCCACCTTTAGCTTCAAAACCGTCTTCCACGGCACCTCGGTCGCCGTCCTCACCTACATCGGCTTCGACGCCATCTCCACTTTCTCCGAAGAAGTCGAAAATCCTCGCCGTAACATCATGCTAGCCACTGTCCTTGTCTGCCTAATCACCGGCGTGCTCGCCTCGCTCGAGGTTTATGCCGCGCAGTTGGTCTGGCGCGATCAGCCGTTTCCAGAGGACAAGATCACCTCCGCCTTCCCCCTCGTCGCCCAAACCGCCGGTGGCTATTTCCTGTTCCAACTCGTCAATTTCACCATCCTCGTCGCCAACATCGGCTCCGGCCTCGGCTCGCAACTAGGCGCCGCTCGCCTGCTCTACGGCATGGGCCGCAGCAACGGCATCCCCAAGAAATTCTTCGGCGCGCTCGATCCTAAAAATCACATTCCGCGCAACAACGTCATCCTCGTCGGCGCCATCGCCCTCGCCGGCTCATTCATCATCACTTACGATCAAGGCGCGGACCTCCTCAACTTCGGCGCGCTCCTAGCCTTCATGGGCGTCAACGTCGCCGCGCTCGTCCGCTACTACGTGCGCGCCGAAAAACGCCAAATCCTCAATCTCCTTTCGCCGCTATTCGGCTTCCTAATCTGCGCGTTCATCTGGAGCCACCTCAGCGGCCCGGCCCTCAAGCTAGGCGCAATCTGGATGGTCATCGGAATGACTTACGGCGCCATAAAAACTCGCGGCTTTCAAGCCGACCTGGTCAACTTCGACATTCCTCCCGACGAATCTTAATTTTTCGTATCGTTCGGCATCGCATTTCGCGTTCTAGAGCTCCGTTTTCTTCAGCAACAACATTCGACTTACGCCCCGCTAATCCTTTCACCCAAATCGGACGATTATTCCGACAGAGGCTTCCGCAAGCTCTTGCCGTGTTCGCCTCTCATGCCCATGCTTTCGAGAGCGGCGCCGCGGTACACGGCTGTTTCATTTCAGGGCACTTCAAACCATGAACCCCAGACCCCTGCACGTTCTCTTGATCATCGCCGATGCTCAAGACGAGGCCGACATTCGCCAGAAGCTTGGCGAGGCCCGCAACAATTCGTTCGCCGTGTGCACCGTCGCGAGCCTGCCCGAAGCTTTGCAGCAAATCGCAAAAAATTCCTTCGACGTTTTCCTGATTGACGTAGCCGTTCCCGATTCCGACGGCATTCGCAGCTTGCAGCGCCTCGTCGCGGCTGCCAAAAATACGCCGGTCATCATCCTCACTAGCGTTCACGATGCCGTACAAGCCATCGAAGTAGTCCGTGCCGGCGCGGACGACTACGTCGTCAAGAGCCGCATGAACTCCACCGCCTACGAACGCGTCCTGTCCTACGCCATCGAACGTCACGGCGTCCGCAAACAGGCCGACGTTCAGCTCGCGGTCTCGCGCGTCCTGGCCGAATCGCAAAATATCCCCGAAGCCTGTGACGGAATTCTTCGTGTCGTCTGCGAATCGCTGAAATTCGACTTCGGCGAAATCTGGCATCTCGATGCCGCAACTACTCACTTGCTCCCCGGGCAATCCTGGTGCGAGCCGACACCCAAGAATCTGCAATTTCAGGCCGCAAGCCACGGCATCCATTTCCAATTCGGAGAAGGCCTTCCGGGGCGCGTCTGGCAAACCCGAGCACCGCATTCCATCGAAGACGTAACCGCGAGCGACTACTTCACCCGCATTCCCGCCGCCACGTCCGCCGGAATCCGCGGCGCCTTTGCCGTGCCGCTCGGTTTTTCTCAAGGCATCTTCGGCGTCATGGCCTTCTTCAACCACGAACGAATCACTATGGACGAAGAGCTCACCAATTTTCTGATGAGCATCGGCAGCCAGATGGGCCAGTTTATGGCGCGCAAAATCGCCGAGGCCGAACGCGAAAGAATCGGCAAAGAACTCGTCCTCATCCTCGAGTCCACTTCCGAAGGCATCTACGGCGTGGATCTCGCCGGCTCCATCACTTTCATCAATCGCTCCGCCGCCCGCACCTTGGGCGTCATGCCGGAACGCGTCGTCGGCAAGAACTCCCACAATCTGTTCCATCACACTCGCCAGGATGGCACGCCGTACCCGGAATCCGATTGCCCGCTCAGCCAACTCTTGCAAGCCGGCAAAGCCCATTCCACCGACCTCGATTATTTCTGCCGCATTGACGGCTCCCAACTCGCCGTCAGCTATTCCGCCGTCCCCATGTTCGAAGGCGCGCACGTCAGCGGCGCGGTCATCAACTTCACGGACATCTCCGAAAAGCGTCAGATGGAGATCGAACTCCGTCACGCGCAGAAACTCGAAGCCGTCGGCGGCCTCGCTGCCGGAATCGCCCACGAAATCAACACCCCCATTCAATTCATCGGAGACAACACCCGCTTCGTCCAGGATTCCTTCCGCGACGGCCTCGCCATGATCACCCACTACGAAGAAATTTCGCAGCAAGCCCGCCACGGCGCCGTGCCCGCCGAACTGCTCCAAGCTCTCGACGCGATTTGCACCAAAATCGAGTGGACATTCCTCAAAACAGAAATTCCCAAAGCTCTCGAGCAAATGATGGACGGCGTAAATCGCGTCGCTACTATCGTCCGCGCCATGAAAGAATTTTCCCACGTGGATCGCAGCGCCGACAAAGTGGCCGCCGATCTAAATAAAGCCATCGAAAGCACCCTGATCGTCTCTCGCAACGAAACTAAATACGTAGCCGAAGTCGAAACCGATCTCGGCGTTCTGCCGCCCGTCTCTTGTCATCTCGGCGACCTGAATCAAGTCTTCCTGAACTTGTTCGTCAACGCGGCCCACGCCATTGGAGACGTCATGAAAGTTACCGGAGAAAAAGGCCTCATCATCGTCCGCACTCGCGAAGACGGCGACTCCGTCATCGTCACCGTGCAGGATAGCGGCACCGGAGTCCCGGAAGGCGTTCGCGGAAAGATCTTCGATCCGTTTTTCACCACCAAGGAGGTCGGCAAAGGTTCCGGCCAGGGCCTCGCCCTGGCGCGCGCCATCGTCGTCGAAAAACACGGTGGCACGCTCACCTTCGAAACGGAAATGGGCCACGGCACCACATTTTGCGTGCGCCTCCCAACCCATGGCGTCGCCGCTCCCAAAGAGGTGCTCGCATCATGATTCGAATTATTTTTGTGGATGATGAAGGCAGGATCCTTGAAGGATTGCAGCGCATGCTGCGTCCCCAGCGCCATATCTGGGAAATGGCCTTCGCACCCAGCGGCCAAGCCGCACTGCAAATGATGGAAGCTGCTCCGTTCGACGTGATCGTATCCGACATGCGCATGCCCGGAATGGATGGCGCCACCCTCCTCAAAGCCGTGCGCGAAAAATATCCCAACGTCCTGCGCATCATCCTTTCCGGCTACACCGAACTGGAAGCCGCTCTTAACGCCGTCCCTGTTGCTCACCAGTTTCTGGTGAAACCCTGCGACCAAGACACGCTGCAATACGCCATCGAGCGCGCCACCAGCCTCAACAGCATCCTTAATAACAAGCGTCTGGAAAGCATCGTCGGCTCCATGCAGCAATTGCCCTCGCTTCCGAAATCCTGCATTGAGATGCGCGAAGCTCTCGCCGATCCCGACAGCACCTCGCAAAGCATTGCGCTCCTGGTCGAACGCGACCCAGCCATGTCCGCCAAAGTCTTGCAGCTGGTGAACTCCGCTTTCTTCGGAGTCGCACGCAACATCAGCGACATCAACACCGCCATCACTTATCTCGGCAAAAGCATTCTGGAAAATCTCGTCCTCTCCGTCGAAATCTTTCGCGCTTTCCGCCCCACGAAATCCATCCCCGGTTTTTCCCTCGAAGCGCTGCACGCCCACGCCCAGCTCACCGCCAAAATGGCCGGTTACGTCGCTGGTGACAACACCGTCCGCAGACTCGGCATGATCGCCGGCCTGCTGCATGACGTGGGCAAATTAGTGCTAGCCGAAGCCACTCCCGAACATTTCGCCCGAGCCATCGAAGGCGCGCGAAGAGAAAAACGCCCGCTCTTCGAAATCGAAGAGGAATTAACCGGCGTCTCGCACGCCGAAGTCGGCGCCTACCTACTAAGCATGTGGGGAATTCCTTACGTGATCGTCGAAGCCGTCGCGCATCACCACCATCTCGAACGCGTGGCCTGCGAAAAAGGCGATTTGCTCTCCAGCGTCTATTTTGCCAACTGGCTTGCGCACGATCATGAAGCCGGGCAGTTCGGCGTCGTCACCATCCCCAACGCGCCGCTCAATCCGGAAATCGTCGCCAGGCTCGGTGTGGAAGATCTCTTGCCGGACTGGCGCGTCGAAGCCCGTAACGCCGCGCAGGAAATGGCCGCGGTGCCTCATGGCTAGCACCGACCGCCCCAGAATTCTCTGCGTGGACGACGACCTCAACGTCCTCGAAGGCCTGGCCCGCACTTTGCGCGGCCACTATGTCGTCGAAACCGCCAATGAAGGTACAGTCGCCATCGAAATGCTCAAGACCGCCGAGCCTTTCGCCGTCATCATGTCCGATCAGCGCATGCCCCAAATGACCGGCACTCAATTCCTCGCCCACGCTCGCGCGGTCGCCCCCTTCAGCGTGCGCGTCCTGCTCACCGGTCAGGCCGATATGGAATCGGCGATAGACGCCGTAAACGAAGGCAACATCTTCCGCTTCCTCACCAAGCCTTGCTCCAGCGATCTGCTGCTCGCGGCCCTGGATTCCTGTTGCCAGCAATATCTTCTCGTCACTTCTGAAAAAGTGTTGCTCGAACAAACGCTGCACGGCAGCATCAAAGCGCTCGTCGAAATTCTCTCGCTCGCGAATCCGTTGGCCTTCGGTCGCGCCACCCGCGTCCGCAAAATCGTCGAAGAACTGATCAACCACTTCCAGATTCACGAACGCTGGCCCGTCGAAGTCGCCGCCATGCTCTCGCAGATCGGTTGCGTCACGCTCCCCACCGCGACCCTCGACAAACTTTACAAAGGCGAAGTCCTCACCGGCCCCGAAAAAGTGATGGTGGACCGCATGCCCACAGTCGTCGAAAAATGTCTCGCCAGCATTCCACGCATGGATTCCGTTGTTGCGATCCTGCGCCTCTCCGTCTGCCAATTCGCGCATCCCAAACAACGCAACGGCATCGCCATCGTGGGCGAACTTCCCTGGGGCGCTCGCGCTCTGAAAATTGCTCTCGATTTGGATTCACTGGAAGCAGGCGGAAATCCGGCTGAGCAGCCCATGGCCGTGATGCGCGGGCGCGAAGGCTGGTACGACCCCCAAATACTCGAAGCGCTTGCAGGAATGCGGGGAATTTCTCAGGAAAAAACTTTGATGCTCGAGCGTATGGTGAAAGACGTAACCGTCGGCATGACTTTCGGCGAAGATCTGAAATCCGGCAAAGGACTGCTGCTTATCGCGCGCGGTCAGGAAGTCACGCCCGCATTACTCGGACGCATGCGCAATTTTTCCGCCGAGCTGGCCATCCGCGAACCAGTCCGCATGCTGCTTCCCAATCCAGCCCTGGTTGCAGCCAAAGAACCAGCCCCAGCCGCCTAAGCACCAGTCCCGGCAGTCTCCAGCGCCTAACACATAGCAGCCCGGGGTTTGACTTTGAATTTGTTTTTGAATGTGTAGCGGCCGCCTTCAGGCGGGCGCCTTTGACTTTGAGTTTGCCTAGGTTTTCGAATGTGGGGGTTTAGACGCCACTCCGCCGATCGCTAATTCCCGCAACCTCACTCCGCGTCCTGCGTCACAATATGCACATCCACAGCCGGCGCATCATTCAAAAATCGATTAATCGCATTCATGTACAAAAGTTTCCGCCAACCCTCCGTCGCCGACCGCCCAAAAATCACATGCGTAATATGTTTCTCCCGCACGAATTGCGCCATCGCGTCCGCGACGTTGTGCCCCTTCAGCCGCACCGGCTTCGCCCCCAAATTTTCCGCAAACTGCAAATTAGACGCCAGCGTTTTCGATTCCTCCTGCTCGATATCCCTGTCCAAATCCACGTGCACCGCGTAAAGCTCCGCGTCCATCCGGCGTGCCATGCGCGCCGCCCGCGCCACCAGGTATTGCGCCTTCGGATTTTCGCTGATGCACACCGCCAGCCGTTCCCGCACTGCCCATGCTTCCTGTATATCCTTCTCCACCATGTACGATTCCAGGCTGCGGTCCACCTGCTCCGCCACCTGCCGCAGCGCCAGTTCGCGCAGCGCGATCAAATTGCCGCGCCGGAAAAAATTCTTCAGCGCCTGCTCCACTTTTTCCTTTCCGTATACGTCGCCGCGTCGCATCCGGTTTTGCAGCGCTTCCGGAGTCAGGTCCACCATCACCGTTTCATCGGACACTTGCAGCACCCAGTCTGGCACCGTCTCGCGCACCACCACTCCCGTAATCGCGCGCACCGTCGGCGCGATGCTTTCGATGTGCTGGATATTTACCGTCGAGATCACATCAATATTTGCGTCCAGCAATTCCAGCACATCCTCATACCGCTTGCGATGCCGGGATCCGGGAATATTCGTATGCGCCAGCTCGTCCACCAGCACCACCCGCGGTTTGCGCGCCAAAATCGCGTCCATGTCCATCTCCGCGAAAAGCGTGCCCTTGTAATCAATCATCCGCCGCGGAATCGTTTCCAATTGCGCCGAAAGCTCCGCGATCCCTTTTCTCCCGTGCGTTTCCACCACGCCGATCACCACGTCTTCGCCGCGGCTGTGCCGCCGTATGGCCTCGCTCAACATGCTGAACGTCTTGCCTACTCCGGGCGCATATCCCAGAAATAGTTTCAGCGCGCCTTTTGTTTTTTCGGCGGGCTTCGCCGCGGCCAGCCACTGCTCGGGAGTCTTTGGCATGCGTGTATTCTCTTCTACGAAGGTTGTGAAAGCTACGTTAGAATAACGTCGTGCGTGTGCACTGGTTCACTCGATTCCTGCGGTTTCTGGCTGCTTTCGCTGTCGTACTCGGTATTTCCCTCGTCTATCGCCACCTTCTAATCGTCAATCCCACTACCGTCGCGCTCACTTTTCTGCTCGCCATTTTAGCCGTTTCCACCGTATGGGGCATCGCCGTTTCTGTATTCATGTCCGTAGTGGCAATGCTCGCGTTCAACTATTACTTCCTGCCGCCCGTCGGTCGCTTCACCATCGCCGACCCGCAGAATTGGATCGCGCTCTTCGCTTTCCTGGTAGTCTCTGTGCTGGCCAGCAGCCTGTCCACCCGCGCCCGCCAGAAAGCCGAAGACGCCTCGCAACGCCGCCGCGAAATCGAAAAACTCTACGCCTTCAGCCAGGGCCTGCTGGAATCCGGTAACGTAATCCAACTGCTCAACCGCATTCCTTCGCAGATTGTGGACATTTTTGAAGTCGGCGCCGCCGCTCTTCTTCTCTCCGAAAAACAAAAAATTTACCGCTCCGGTCCGGTCGTCGCCACACTCGATCTCGAAAGCCTCAACACCATCGTTTTGCGTGAAGAGCCTGTGCTGGACGTTCCCAATAGCCTCTCCTTCGTCCCGGTGCGTCTCGGCGGGCGGTCCATCGGCAGCCTGGGTATTTCCGGCTCGATGCTCTCGCGCCAGACCCTCGAAGCCATCGGCACTCTCGTCGCCGTCGCCATCGAACGCGCCCGCGCCATAGAACAACTCGGCCTCACCGAAGCCGCCCGCGAAGGCGAACGCCTGCGCACCGCGCTGCTCGATTCCGTCACGCACGCGTTGCGCACCCCGCTCACTTCCATCAAAGCTTCCGTGACGAATTTGCTCTCGAACTCCAGCGTCACCGACCGCCAGCGCCAGGAACTTCTCACCATCATCAACGAAGAAACAGATCGCCTGAACCGCCTCGTCGGCGAAGCCGGCGAAATGGCGCGCCTGGATGCCGGTGAAGTCGAACTCGAACTAGAACCGCGCCCCATTGAAGACGTCATCGCCGCCGCGCTCAGCAAGTGCCCGGCCCTGGGGGATCGCGTCGTGAATGTAAACGTGCAACCGAACTTGCCGCGCGTTCGCGTGGATCTTTCCCGAGCCCGCGAAGCTCTCGTCCATCTGCTGGAAAATGCCAATCAATATTCGCCCGCGGCGCAGCCTATCACCATCACCGCGGAACTCGCCGGCGAATTCGTCGTCACCAGCGTCGCCGATCGCGGCGCCGGCATTGACGATCTCGAGCAAAGCCTCATCTTCGAAAAATTCTATCGCGGTAAAGATCAGCGCTACCTGGTGCAGGGCACCGGAATGGGCCTGCCCATCGCCAAAGCCATCATTGAAGCGCACGGCGGCTCGATGAGCCTTACCAGCCAGCGCGGCCAAGGCTCCGTGTTTTCTTTCACGCTGCCCATCGAACGAGGTAGGACTAGAGAATGACGAACGCCGCCACAATTCTGGTAGTGGACGACGAGCCGCAAATCCGCCGCGTCATGCTCACCACCCTCGCGTCGCACGGCTACTCAGTCATTGAAGTGCGCAGCGGCGAAGAAGCGCTCGAAAAAGTCCGTGATATGCGCCCCGATCTCATCCTGCTCGACGTGAACTTGCCAGGAATTTCCGGACTCGAAACCTGCCGCGAAATTCGCACCACCTGTGATGCGCCCATTATCATGCTCACCGTGCGCAATACCGAACGCGATAAAGTGCAGGCTCTCGATGCCGGCGCCGATGATTACGTCGTCAAGCCTTTCGGCGTCGAAGAACTGATGGCGCGCATCCGCGCATCTCTGCGCCGCGCAGCGCCCAGCGACGCCACCCCGCCCTTCATTTCCGATGATCTGAAAATTGACTTCGAAAAACGCACCGTGATGGTGCACGATAATCCCGTCCGCCTCACGCCGAAGGAATTCGAACTCCTGCGCCAGCTGGTTTCGAATTCGGGCAAAGCCCAGGCGCACCGCCGCCTGCTGCAAGCCGTCTGGGGACCTGACTACGGGGAAGAAACCGAATATCTGCGCGTTTTCATCAATCAATTGCGAAGAAAAATCGAGCCCGACCCTCGCCATCCGCGCTACATCCACACCGAACCCTGGATCGGCTACCGCTTCGACCCACCCAAACCAAAATCCCGCGCCCACCGCCCCGAAAAGTAAAAATAATCCCACCGGCGCTTTGCGTCAGCGCACGGCTTCAGCCGTGCCATAACCGTCGCAATAGATCGAGCGGCTTTAGCCGCTGAGGTATGAATTGCGATGCCTCACACAGGCCCGGAAGGGCAGGGCTTCAGCCCCGTCGTCAAGCTTCGTGTCAAAAGGGGCTTCAGCCCCTGAAGCCGCGTTTTTCGATCGCAGCAAAATTGGCGCGCCAATCTTTAATGCAACGGATGCACCACATCCAACTCCAAATTCAATTCCAAAACGTTCACCCGCGGCTCGCCCAAAAATCCCCACTGCCGCGCCTCCGTATGCCGCGCGACAGCCGCCCGCACATCCCCTTCGCTCATCCCACGCTCGCGCGCCACTCGCGCAATCTGAAACTCCGCCGCCGCCGGCGAAATATCCGGATCCAACCCCGATCCCGAGCTAGTAACCAAATCCACCGGAATCCGCGCGCCAGGATTTTCCGCCTGCAGCTTCGTCACATCGCCATTCACACGCGTAATCAAAGCCGAATTCGTCGGCCCCAAATTTGATGCTCCGCCACTAGACGCATCCGGATCGTATCCAGCCGCTCCTGCCGCCGATGGCCGCGAATGAAAATATCCCGCCGAAGTAAACGGCTGCCCGATCAAGCTCGATCCCACCATCTTCCCGCCAACGTGAATGATTTCTCCATTGGCCTGCCGTGGAAAAGCCCACTGCGCCAGCAAAGTCACCACCAACGGATACAAAATCCCCAGCAAAACCGTCGTCGCCAGCGTCATCCAAATCGAAATCAGAAAATTTCTTTTCATAGGTCACTCGCCTCTAGGCCCACCCGATGTGCGTGATGATCACGTCAATTAATTTAATCCCGATGAAAGGCGCGATAATTCCGCCCAGCCCGTACACCAGCAAATTCCGCCGCAGCAAAGCCTCAGCACCCAGCGGCCGGTATTTCACGCCGCGCAAAGCCAGCGGCACCAGCGCGATAATAATCAGCGCGTTGAAAATCACCGCTGAAAGTATCGCCGACTGTGGATTCTTCAGCCCCATCACGTTCAAAACTTCCAGCTCCGGGAATGCCGCCGCGAACATCGCCGGAATAATCGCGAAATATTTCGCCACGTCGTTCGCCACCGAAAAAGTCGTCAGCGCCCCGCGCGTGATTAACAACTGTTTGCCGATTTCCACCACTTCAATCAATTTCGTCGGATTCGAATCCAGGTCCACCATGTTCCCGGCTTCTTTCGCCGCCTGCGTTCCCGCGTTCATCGCCAGTCCCACGTCCGCCTGCGCCAGCGCCGGCGCGTCATTCGTGCCGTCGCCCGTCATCGCCACCAATTTTCCCTTAGCCTGCTCGCGGCGAATCAACGCCAGCTTGTCCTCCGGCCGCGCCTCCGCCAGAAAATCATCCACGCCCGCCTCGCGCGCAATTGCCGCCGCGGTCAACGGGTTGTCGCCTGTAATCATCACCGTGCGAATTCCCATCACGCGCAAATGTTCAAACCGCTCGCGCATTCCGCCCTTCACGATATCCTTCAGATGAATCACGCCCAGCGCCCGCGCATCCTCCGCCACCAGCAGCGGCGTGCCCCCCGAATTCGATATGCGATCCACCGCCTCCATCGTTTCCTGCGGCACGGTCCCGCCGGCATCCTTCACATATTTCACAATCGCATCACGCGCGCCCTTGCGAATCTTCCGTCCATCCATATCCACGCCAGACATGCGGGTCACCGCTGAAAATGGAATAAACGTCGCCGCAACCGATCCCAGCTCTCGCCCGCGCAAACCATATTTATCTTTTGCCAACACCACAATCGAACGCCCCTCCGGCGTCTCATCCGCCAGCGAAGCCAGTTGCGCCGCATCGGCCAATTCGTTTTCGCTCACGCCCGGTGCTGGAATGAATTCCGTCGCGAACCGGTTCCCCAATGTAATCGTCCCAGTCTTGTCCAGCAGCAACGTATCCACGTCGCCCGCCGCTTCCACTGCGCGCCCAGACATCGCCAGCACATTCTTCTGCAGCACGCGATCCATCCCCGCGATGCCAATCGCCGAAAGCAATCCGCCAATCGTTGTCGGAATCAAGCACACCAGCAACGCCACCAGCACAAACACCGATTGCGGCGCGCCCGAATAAATCGCCATCGGCTGCAAGGAAACCACCGCCAGCAAGAATATAATTGTCAGCCCCGCCAGCAAAATATTCAGCGCGATTTCATTCGGCGTCTTCTGCCGCGAGGCGCCTTCCACCAGCTTGATCATCCGGTCCAAAAATGTTTCGCCGGGATTCGAAGTGATCCGAACCTTCACCTCATCCGAAAGTACGCGCGTCCCGCCCGTCACCGCCGAACGATCTCCGCCCGATTCCCGAATCACTGGCGCAGATTCCCCGGTGATCGCGGATTCGTCCACCGACGCGACTCCCTCGATCACTTCGCCGTCGCCCGGCACGAATTCCCCCGCTGTTACCATCACCAAATCGCCCGAGCGCAATTGCGATCCCGGCACCGATTCGATACTGCCATCCTGCTTCAATCGCCGCGCCACGGTTTCCGCGCGTGATTTACGCAGCGCCTCCGCTTGCGCCTTGCCGCGCCCTTCCGCCATCGCCTCGGCGAAATTCGCAAACAGCACCGTAAACCACAGCCACAAAGTAATCTGCAGCGAGAATCCGAATCCGTGCGAGTGCTGCACGACCCCGCGGATCAAGTCAATCGTCGTCAGCGTCGCGCCTACTTCCACCACAAACATCACTGGATTTGCGGCGAGCGTGCGCGGATTCAGCTTTACGAACGACTCCCACACCGCCTGCACCACAATTTCCTGTCCCCACCGCGATTTTTCTTTACTGCCGGTTTTAGTAGCCATGTGTTTTTAAAACACCTTTCCCGCGTGCATCATCAAATGTTCCAGAATCGGCCCCAGGCTCAGCGCCGGGAAAAACGTCAATGCGCTCACAATCAGCACCACCGAAACCAGCAGCACCGTGAACAGCGGCGTCGTCACCGGAAAAGTTCCAGCCGATTCCGGCACGTATTTCTTCTTCGCCAGGCTTCCCGCAATCGCCAGAATCGGAATCACCGCGAAAAAGCGCCCGAACAGAGTCGCAAATCCGATCGTCGTGTTATACCAAAGCGTGTTCGCGTTGAATCCAGCGAACGCCGAGCCGTTGTTTCCAGTGCCGGAAGTGTACGCATACAAAACCTGCGAAAGTCCGTGCGGCCCCGGATTCGAAATGGACGGCGTCCCAAACGATTTCGCAACCACCGAAATCGCCGTGAACGTCAGAATCACCAGCGGGAAAATCAGCACCGAAAGCATCGCCATCTTTACGTCGTAAGCCTCGATCTTCTTCCCCAGATATTCCGGCGTCCTTCCTACCATCAACCCGGCGATAAACACGGAAAGAATCACGAACACGATCATTCCGTAAAGCCCGGAGCCCACGCCGCCGAACACCACTTCACCTAACATGATATTAATCAGCGGAATCATTCCGCCCAGCGGTGTGAACGAGTCATGCATACCGTTCACCGCGCCGCAGCTCGCATCGGTCGTCACCGTTGCATAAAGCGCCGTATTCGCTATGCCGAACCGCACCTCTTTTCCCTCCATGTTGCCGCCCGATTGCGTCGCGCTGGCCCGCTGGTCTACGCCGTGCAGCAACGGATTTCCGCGCGCCTCCGCGCTGTACGCCGAAACTACGCCAGCAAGAAACAGCACAGCCATCGCGCCCCACACCGCCCACCCATGCCTCTGCGACCCCGTCATCCGCCCCAGCGTGTAAGTCAATCCAGAAGGAATCGCAAAAATCAGCACCAGCTGCAGAAAATTCGTCAACGGCGTCGGATTTTCGTAAGGATGCGCGCTGTTGGCGTAGAAGAATCCGCCTCCATTGGTGCCGAAAATCTTGATCGCTTCCTGCGACGCCACCGGCCCCTGCGGGATCACCTGTTCGTTGACCACCTGCGTCGTCGTCTTGCCGTCCGTGCCCGTGGTTGTCACCGTCTGCGCATCCACCAGTTGCGTGTGTGTATACGGCCGCAAATTCTGAATCGTGCCTTGCGACACAAAAATCATCGCAACCACCAAACACACCGGCAGCAGCACCCACAAAATCGTCCGCGTCAGGTCCACCCAAAAATTGCCGATGGTCTCCTGCTCCCGCCGCGCGACTCCGCGAATCACAGCGATCGCCAGCGCGATACCCACCGCGGCCGATAGGAAATTGTGGTAGGCCAATCCCGCCATCTGCGTGAAATAAGTCATCGTGACTTCGGGAGTGTAAGCCTGCCAGTTCGTATTCGTCGTAAACGATGCCGCCGTGTTGAACGCCAGATCCGTCGGCACCGCAGCCAGCTTCGCTGGATTCCACGGCAGCCACTGCTGCACCCGCTCGATCACATAGAGCAATGTCATCGAAACGCCGCTGAACAGCAGCATCGCGATGGCATACTCCGTCCAGCGCATCTCCCGCTTTTCATCCACGCCCGTCAGCTTATAAAGCAGCCGTTCGCACGGCCGCAGCAGCGGGTCCAGCCAGGTCTTCTCGCGCGCGAACACTCGCGTCATGAAAAGCCCCGCAGGTTTCGCCACTGCGAAGATCACCAGCAAAAACAAAAATATTTGCAGCCAGCCATTTGCCGTCATCGTCAGAACCTTTCCGGCCACAGCAAGGCCGCGAACAGATAACCCAAAATCAAAACGCAAACCACCAGTAAGAAAATGTTTCCAATCATATCGTCAGTCCTCTTACTTCAGGCGGTCGCACCCGCGCACATACGCGAGCGCGACTGCAAAAAAACAAATCGTCAGCACTACAAACACAATGTCCTGCATACACCAAACCTCCGTGAACGCACCGCTGTTGATTGCCGCCGCGCTTAGAACTTCACCAGGATGGACATATCAATAAAATTCTCATCCCTTCGCAAATCCGGGAACCACACGCTGGAATTCTGCGGCGCGCTGGTGCAGAAAGTCGTCGCGGGCCCCAGCAATTCCTCCCCGGACGAAACGCCGTTGTTGCAAACGTAGTCCGTCGGAGTGCCGGTATTTCCGCCAGGAGGCGTAATCCCGCCGCGGCCCGTCCAGTAGGGCACGTTCGCGTGACGGTAGTCGTATTCCCAACGGAAAGTAATGTATTGCTTCGGCATGTAGTCGAATGTGATGGAGGTATCCCAGGCCTTGAACGGATCTCCGGGATTTTCCGTGAAGTAAGGAGAATTCGTGGACGCCGTAATCGCGCTTTCTCCGTTGATCGGTGGCAGCAGCACCAGGTATCGTCCCGGGTTGTTGATTTTTCCGCCGCCCAGCGTCAGTCCAAACAGATCGTTGTGGAACCAGAAACGGTTGTAGAACATATATCCGAGGAAACTCTGCTTCGGTCCGCCCGCTTTATCGCCATAGCAACTCACGCCACCGCCGTACTCGCAGCCCGCATCGGCGGTCAACGAAAACGCCATCTTGTCGAGCGTCCGCTCCGGCCGGTCGAAATATTTGATCTCGAGGCTGTTGTCCGTGTGGATGCGCCGCCGATCGGGGATGAATAAATCGTCGCGGCCCAACCCGTAGTTGTTGGAAATGACGTTGATCCATGGCTTCGGCGTCCATTTGATCTGCCCGCCCAGCCCCGGCCGGTGATTCGCCGATGCGTACGATTGCCATCCGTTGATGAACCACGGCTCGATCTTCAAATGCGCCGTCGGGAAAATTTGCACGCGCACGCCCTCGAAAAACCACGGCGTGTTCGACGAAACGTAAGAGGGTTGGTACGCCCAATTGTCAAAATTGTAGTAGCTGAACAATCCGATATACGAAAGAAAAATTCCCGCGTCCACATTCACACCGTACATCTTGTTGAAGTGATACCCGCCGTACGCTTCCGACAAATAGCGGTACGCGGAAACCAGATCCCATTGTCCGTGGCCCGGGCTCGGGTCGTTGCGCGGCGTCGTTGCGGAATACATGCCGAACTGCGTCATCAACCGCGCGCGCACATTGTCATAGTGAAAATCGCCGCCCACGCCGAGCTGCGTCAGTTGCACCTCTTGCGACCGGAAAAGCTCGCTCGATCCTCCCATCGAGTGATCCGTAGGATGGTTGAAGTCATACACGTACACCGTGTCCGAACGAATTTCCGGCGTAAAGAATTTCGTATCCCAGTATATTTCCTTGGTGCGTGGATTTCCGTTTAGCCAGGTCCAGTCCGCATCCGAAAATGGCTCGATTTTCGCGGGAGCGGCGGTCTCGGCCGTGGTGTTCGCCGAAGTGGAGGACTCAGACGTCGCAGTAGCGGGCGCGGCAGGCGCGGCGACGACCGGCGCCACCGGCACGGTCGCCTTCGCGGTCGTCGCGGATGTGGTCGGCCGCTCCGGTGCTTTGGCATTTTTCAGTTCCGCTTCCAGTTCGTCTATCCGCTTCCGCATCGCATCCAATTCCTTGGCGATTGCGGAGGGTATTTGTTGATCGGTGCCGCTGGCTTGCTGGTTTGCCGTGTCGCCGCTGCTTTGCGCGAAGCAGGGGGATTGCCCCAGCACAAAAACGAGCATGCCAAAAACGATCTTCGTCTTGTACTTGATTAGGATATTCAACATGGACGTCATCTCCTGTTCCTACTTTCACCTTGCGTTTTTTGAGCAGCAGAATTTTCGCGCCGCTCCTTGCGCGGCGTCTCAAGTGGCATCACGATTTGTCCCGAAGAAATTACCGGAAATCCCAGAGGCGTTTCTCTCCTTCGTCGCAGGTGCTTTTCTTCCAGCGAGAACTGCACCAGTGCGTACAGAAAAAAGATGCACGCCGCCGCTACCACCAAAAAAACAAAAACTTCCATAAAACTCGTCCTTCAACGCGACTGCAAGCTCCAATGCAAATGACCTGGCCGAAGCGCGGTTGCGACTGCCACTCCGCCTTCGCTCTCCAGGCGCACACCCGCCCCGCTGATTCACACCCGAAACTTAGATGTCCTGCAGGGTGGAAAGTTCTACGGTACTTCTGTCGCCTTAGGAATCCGTAAGCGGGGCATAAGGATTTCGTAAAGAAAAGTAGGATGGAAAAACTGTTCCACTTCGTTTCAGCAGGGCAACGGGACGGTTTCGGAGCGATTGCTGCGGTTTGGCACCGCAGCCGCCACCGCGATTGCCACCAGCAACACCAGTACCGGATCAATCGGGTGCCTGTAGCGCAGCGAAGTGTGCGTCACGTAGTAAATGATCGGGTACACGATCGGCCCGGCTGCCAGCGGAAAAGCGTAGATGCTGCGCGAGCGCAGCAGCGCCAGAATCCCGCACAACGCGCCGAGCGCCGCGAGCGTGTTGCTGGCTATCACCAGGCGCACCAGCGGCGAATCAGTTTCGCGAAAACTCTCGATGGGATTTTCCACCCCGGTCCAGGTCGCTACAAACCGCCGCGTGAACAGTGTGATCTCCAATCGTGGGTGCGTGCGCATAAATCCAACCGCTTTCTGCCACTTGTCCTGCATGAAGGCTGTTTCGCCCATGTGGACATAATTTCGAATCTCGGTGCGCTCCGGATCCGACGGCGGTACGACCTGCGACTGTTCGTCAAATTGTTCGTTGTTTCCCAGCCACAATTCAAAAGGCAAGTTCGAACGTAGCGGGATGAACCGGTGGAATGCCAGATAATTGCGCACGGTCCAGGGCACGCAGCACAGCATCGCAATTGCGCAGGCGAGCAATGGCCGGCTCCGATGCAATTCTCCTTTTCTCCACGCGCGATATGCAGCCCAACCTAGCAGCAGCGGCAAAAGGCTGCCCAGCGAGGGATTGGTCATCAATGCAAATCCACACAGCAGGCCGTAGCCGCACCAGGCGCGCAGGCTCTGCGAATCCGCAAGTTCCAGCGTTGCCCACAAGATTGTCGCCAGCAACAGGGTCGCGAGTGACGTGTCCCACACCCATTGGTAAGGAATCATGATCGCGTTGGGAAAAATCGCCCAGAGCCAAGCCGCGCCGCTCGCTACTGCCAGCCCGCCCACGCGTTTGCCGATGTAAAATAACGGCACGCATGTAGCTGTGGAAAATAAAATGTTCAGAAAAACGATGGCAAAAAATGAGTGCGGCGTGTGAATCCCGAATATCTTGAAAATTGCCGCAACCAGCGCCGGATACACCGGAGTTAACCACGCGGTTGGCCCGGTCTCCTGCCAATACGGCGAGCTGAATCCGTGTCCTTTGGCGAGCGAAAACGCTATGTTCCCCGTCTCGTTCAGGAACGGCACGAGGCCCACGAGATCGGCGCGCATTTGGCGTTCCTGATTCCAGGCGTATGCTGCCCGTGCTCCTAGCGCAATGACCAAAATCAGCGTTAACGACGTCGCCGCCTTCTGCAAGCCCCGTTTCACCGTTTGCGTCCCACTCCTTGTGCGCCGTTCAGTTTATCTCGGATAGATTTTCCGCGCCGCAACCACGATTCCGTCGTGCGGCGTCTTTCACTACCGTCAGTGCATCTGATAGCGTAGAGGCAGCCCAGCGCAATCGCGCTCGTGTTCGTGGGCTTATCGGGGAGTTCGTTCACAGATGGCTGATGCACACAAAGTCGTAATTCTTGGCGGCGGTTTCGGCGGCCTTTCCGCCGCGCAGGCCCTGAAGAATGCGCCGGTGCAAGTGGCGCTAGTGGACCGCTGCAACTATCATTTATTTCAGCCGCTGCTTTACCAGGTCGCGACCGGGTCCCTTTCGCCTGCGAACGTTGCGGGCCCGCTGCGCGACATCCTTCATAAACAAAAAAACACGCAGGTGTTGCTGGGGGAAGCGGTGCACATTGATCCCGCCAAGCGCCGCGTGATCCTTAGTGACGGCGCGCTCGATTACGACACGCTGATCGTTGCCACCGGCGCTACACATCAATATTTCGGCCATGACGAATGGGAGCAGTTTGCACCTGGGCTGAAGAATCTGGACGACGCCACTGCCATGCGACGCCGTATCCTTCTCGCTTTCGAAGCAGCGGAGCGCGAGCGCGATCCGAAAAAGCTCCAGGCGTGGATGACGTTCGTGATCGTGGGCGCAGGGCCCACGGGCGCAGAGCTGGCCGGTGCGCTGGGCGAAATCGCGCACGATACGTTGCGCCACGATTTCCGCGCGATTGATCCGTCGCAAACGCGGATCATCCTGGTGGAAGGCACGGACCGCGCACTGCCGTCGTACCCTCCGAAACTTTCCGAAGCCGCGCAGGGGATGCTGGAGCGGCTCGGCGTGACGGTTCGAACTGGCGCGATGGTCACCGACATTCGCGCGGACGGCGTCACCATTCGCGTAGGCGATCACGACGAAACGATTCCCACGCGGACGGTGCTGTGGGCCGCGGGCGTGCTGGCTTCGCCGCTCGGCGTAATTCTTTCGCAGGAAGCGGGAGCGAAACTGGATCGCGCGCAACGGGTGATCGTGGAGCCGGACATGAGCATCGCCGCGCATCCGGAGATTTTCGTGATCGGCGACCTCTCGAATTTCAGCCATCAAACTGGAAGACCGCTTCCGGGAGTTGCACAGCCCGCAATTCAGCAGGGAAATTATGTGGCGAAATTAATTCGCGCGCGTTTGCGCGGCGAAAAGCTTCCGGCGTTCCATTATTTCGACAAAGGAAATTTGGCGACGATCGGACGTGGCGCGGCCGTTGCGGATTTAAATTGGCTGCGGCTTTCAGGCTGGCCTGCCTGGCTGATGTGGGTATTCGTACACCTAGTTTACATCATACAATTTCAAAATCGTCTGCTGGTGATGCTGCAGTGGGCGTGGCTGTATATTACTTTCGATCGCTCGGCGCGATTGATCACCGGAAAAAATCCCCTGCCTCTGGACCTGTAAATTATTGTGATGGAACTTCCGCGGCGCGTATTTTCCCCGCGCGAATCGCTTTCACCAGTTCGGCGTGATCTTGCTCGGTCTGGTCCGCATAAGCAGCCGCAAATTCTCCGATCGCGTCGTCGAAAGCTGAATTCTTGCCCATGTAGCCGCCAATACGCGCGGCGTCACCGGTGCGGGCGTGAGCGCGCGCCAGGGTCCATCCGCAAATCTGGACGTACTCCAGCCATTCGCTCTTGTTCATGCTGTCTGTGTCGAATTTCATTTTCATATCGCGTAGCTGGCGGAAATAATAATCGCGCCCGTCGTCGGCGCGCGTCCAGCCGAGGAACACATCGCTCGCGGCCTGTAGCATGCGCTGGCCGGTGACCACACGTTCGCCGTGATTAGGAAAATGGCTTTTGCCGGCATAGGCTTCCAGCACGGACGGCAAAGCTTCTTTCAGCTGCAACACCAGCGCGTCGTTCTCGCCGGCCATCATCAGCGCCACATCGCAGCGCGTGCCCACGCTTCCCACTCCCACAACTTTTCGAGCGATATCCACGATGTGATAGCGGTCCAGGATGACGCGGCGTTCTTCCGGCAGAGTGAGGCGGTAGCGGTGAAATAATTCGCGGACGTGCTCGTCAATTCTGGCGATGTCGCGCGGATGATAAACCAGAGGAGGATGATCAATGATGCGGCGCCTGCCTTTGGACACCTCCGTGATTTTCGGGAGAATATATTCGGCGGTTTGCATTTTCGCGGCGCGTTCCACTTTTTCCCAATACTTTTTGTCGCGCGCGGTTTTCGCTTTCTCGATAAAAAGCTCCACATCAATGTGCGAATACCACGCTTCCAGGTAAGGCATGCGCGCATATTCGCGGATGTGCTGGCGGTAGGAAGCCACCACGGCGCGTGCTGCGTCGCCGCATCGTCCCCCCTTCATTCCTTTCTGGCGTCCGGACAGCACGACACTGGCAGCAAGGCGCTTCACGTCCCACTCCCAGGGCGCGGAAAGGGTTTCGTCAAAATCATTGATGTCGAAAACCAGACGGCGCTCCGGCGAGCCATAGCCGCCGAAATTCAGCAGGTGGCAATCGCCGCAGGCCTGCACGCGAATTTTTGTGGTGGGAGTGTGCGCGAGATCCCAGGCCATCAACGCCGCGGCGCCGCGGAAGAAAGCGAACGGCGAGCTGCGCATGCGTCCGTAACGGATCGGCAAGAGTTCGGACAAGCGGCCGCGATCGGATTCTTTCAGTACCGCGACGGGATCGGGCCGATCCGGCGGGCGCGACCACTTGGCATGCGAAGTGCGCGGGACGCGTTCGCGCAGAGCTTTGCCGGCGGCCATGCGCTCTTCGAGGGAAGGAGGCGCATGATTCTCACGGGCTTTGGAGATACTGACGACCGCGTGGTGTGGCCTGGTTTTTGTGGCGAGAGGGGATTTCATGGACGGGGAGATTTTGTACCAGAAAATACGCAGGGGCAAGAGCAGTGATTTTTGGATGGGTGGGGCGGGATATTGAAATTTCGCGAATAATTTGCGATTAGAAACGGGCGCGGTTGATTGTTTTCAGTCATTTACAGTGATTTCTAATAATTTGGCCGTTGATTAGAAATCCGCGTAGTTCTGCCTGCGAGAAGTTGGATTTGCACGCGGTTGCAGACTGTCGGCGAAAGCGCGGGAGGAACTCATTGTTGATGCGGAGTGCCGCGCGCGGATTTATGGTTGTAGATGGAGGCGCGGGTTTTCTGGCGGCGCGCGAATTTGGAAAATTAATCATTTTTTTAGTTTCGCCCGAGGTTAACACGGGAGGGTGAAAAGCACAGCTGTACGAACGGACAGAAGTGGTACAGAACTAGTACTAACTGTTCTAAAAACTTTTAAGCAAGAACGCCAATCAGGAGATTGGCGTTCCCATGAAGCGGGCACGGCATGCCGTGCCCCTACGACGGCAATTGCAACGGCGCGCGACTGATTTTTACGCTTTTTTCTTCCGCTTGCGCGTGGCGACGGCTTTAGCGGCGGCCTGTTTTCGATTTCGCTGTGGGTGAACGCCTAGATCGTGCCATGAGGTTTCGGAAAGGTTGATGCCGTAGTGTTTGGCGGCTTTCTCGATGTTGGCGAAGGCCGAAGCACGATCGGCATCGGAGACGCCGGTTACTTGATCAAAGCGCGCGACGGCGTTGCGGACGTGGCGCGCGTCAGTTAGCGGTTCCTTCCGCTGCTTAGGAAAGGCGAAGACGGTGTCGGGCAAGTCGCTTTGCTTGGTGAGGCGGCCGTGTTTTTCGTGGGGTTTCCAGGTTGCGCTCATTGAGGGCTCCTTGGTGGTGTGTGAGAGGACTGCGCAGGGTAGAGCATAACATTGCGGGGTGGTTTGGTGGAGTAATGGCTGGGGAGCAGCTGGTGGGAAGTCAAAAGTCACCACTGATGAACGCAGATGAAAACTGATAAAGGCACTGATGAAAGCGAGCGAGGAGAAAGGCGGAAAGAATTAACGCTGTGGGCGCTGAGATGGGAGCGCAGAGGGCGCAGAGAACACCTGAGGCAAAAGTGAGGACAAAATCAAAGGTAACTCCGACTCCAACGAGTTGGCGCACTGAAGTTGTGGCAAGCAGGGGCGCAGCAAGCAGCGCCCCTACCAATACAGTACCTAATGCAAGGGCAACTGCGCCCACCTAAAGGTGGCCGCTACAAAGTCAAAACCTGTGTGTGCGCGGCTCGGCTCACTCGGAGCGGAGGGCGTCCATGACGTCGATGCGGGCAGCGCGGGCTGCTGGGAGCACGGAGGCCACTACTGCGGCGGCTAGCAGGACGGCGGCTGAGGCTGCCACTGGGATTGTGTCGGGCATGCGCATGTCTACAATGTAACTGCTTGCGAGGCGGGCTAACATGTAGCCGAATGCGGCGCCTGCGACTATGCCTACCGCGGCCATCAGGGCACCTTGGGCTATCACGCTGGTGAGCAGGTTGCGCGGCTGCGCGCCCAGGGCGAGACGGATGCCGAACTCGCGCGTGCGGCCGCTGACTGAAAATACCAGCACACCTGCTACGCCAATCACTGCGATCGCTAGAGCTACTGCAGCAAACCCGCCGAACACTAGTGCGTTCAGACGGTCGGGGGTGAGGACTTCGGCGCGGACGTCTTCCAGCGTGGCGGCTTTTTCGACTGGTTGGTCCGCGGAGAGATCGCGGATGATGCGGGTGACCGGAGTCACAAGCGCATAGGGATCGCTGTGGGTGTGGACGAAGAGGCGGCCACCGCCGATTTCCTGATCGAGCGGATGATAAACGGTGAGAGTGGCGCCGGGGACGACGTTTTCATCGTCAACATCGGCAGAGATGCCGACGATGCGGCGCGGCTCGGGGCTGACGCCAACGAATTTCATCACCGGGTCGGTCCACATGATGTGCTGATTGAGCGCGTCGGTGTTGGGGAACATTTTTATCGCGACGCTCTGGCTGATGATGACGACTTTCTCGCTGTCCTTGCGATCGAGGTCGTTGAAATCGCGTCCTTCGATGATGGGGACGCCGAGCGCGGCGAAAAACCCGGGCGAGATGGTGCGAAATTGTGCGTGGGGATCTGCTTCGCCATTGGCGCGCGCGTGGCCTTCGGCGGAGAACTGGAAGCCGGGGCCGAAGATGCCTTTATCACGCCAGGGGACGGCGGTACCGACGGCGACGCGGTCTACTCCCGGGAGAGCGGCGACCTGGCGTATGGTTTCTTTATAGAAATCGAGGATCTGATCCTGCGTGCGTCCATAGGAAACGACGGGGACGTTGATTGCGAGAACGTTGTGCGTGTCGAAACCAGTGTGCACGGTTTGCAGGGCGAGGAGCGTTTTGAGGAGCATGCCGGCGCCCGCGAGGAGCATGAAGCAGGCGGCGATTTGCGTGACGGCGAAGACGCGGAGGCGGCGTCCGGTGCTGCCGGTGATGCGCACGCCGCCGCTGGAGAGGTTCATGCCGTTGGAACCGTCGGCCGAAGGAAGTCGCGGGACGAAGGCGAGGAGTACCGCTGCGACGACTGCGAGCAGCGCGCCAACCCAGAGCATGCTGGAGTCAACGGTGAGATCGAGCGCGCGGATGGAGAAGCGGGAAGCGTAGCGCGCGAGGATTGCGACCATGGGCCGCGCGATCAAGACGCCGAGCGTAGCGCCGGCTCCGCACAGCAGGAGGCTGTCTATTAAGAGTGTGCGGCGGAGCGAGCTGGTGGTGGCGCCCAGCGCGGCGCGGATGGAGAGTTCGCCTTCGCGGCGGACGGTGCGCGCGAGAATTAAATTCGCGGCATTGGAGCAGGCGATGACGAAGACGAGCACGGAGGCGGCGAGCAGCACGAGCAGGACGGTCTTCGCGCGCGAGGTGATCTGATCGCGCAGGCGGACGGCGCTGATCTGAAAATTTTCGCCGTGCGGATAGGCTTCGGGATGTTGAGAGACCATCGAGCCGTAATCGGTGTTCAACTCGGCGCGGGCTTGTTCGAGAGTCGCGCCGGGGGCAAGGCGGCCGAAGAGTTCGGTCATGCGATGGACGCGGCCGGTGACCATGGTTGCGGAGAGATGGTGCGGGCTGGTGACAACGTTAGCGATGATTTCGGTTTCGGCCGGGTAGGGGACTGACGGTTCGAGAACGCCGACGATGGTAGCGGAGCGGGCGCCGCCGGGGTCGCCCGTGTCGAGCTTGATGGACCTGCCGAGTACGGTGGGGTCGCTGTGGAGGGCGGTGGTCCAGAAGCGATAGGTGAGCACGACAGCGCCGGCGGCGTTGGGCCCGTCATCGTGTGCGTCGAGGAGGCGGCCGAGTACTGGGTGCAGGCCCATGACGTCGAAGTATGAGCCGTCCACCACTCCGCCACGGATTTCGCGGGGCTCGCCGAGTCCTATGACGCTGAAGCCGATGGTGGAGAAGTCTCCGAACTCGCTGATGGTCTTTACGCGTGACTGCAGGTCCTGGATTTCAGGGACGGAAAAGTTTTCGTTTTCGACGCCGATGCCGGGAGCGCTCTGGCGAATGTAAATGAGGCGGTTTTCGTCGCGATTTACGAGCGGGCGGAGGAGGACGCCGCGGACGACGCTGAAGATGGCGGCGTTGGCGCCTATACCTAGCGCGAGAGTGAGGACTACGGTGATGGCTAGGCCCTTGGTGTGGGCCAGGGAGCGCAGGGCGACTTTTAGATCGCGGAGGAGCAGGTCGAGATTGAACATTGGTGTTCGTCCTCCTTGCCAATCGGGTTGCCGGTGATGCGTTTGGGCCAGCCCGCTTTTGGTGCCACCAAGATTGCGGGATTCTACACCACTAGCGTTGAGTTCGCGTATCCGCAGGCCAGCGAGGCACGTGAAGTTCCTTGTGACTGGTTGATAAGGGATGAATTATCAGTCAGTTGGGGAGCGAAAGGAGTGAGTGTCGGTTCGGGATTGGTCGAATTTGGGATAGGGGTGTTGCGTAGGCGGACAGGGTAGTGGGTCATCACGCAGGGATAGTCACGAGCACCACCGGTTAGTTGTGGGGAGCGGGTTGCGCGTAATAGCCCTGACGCGTGCGGGCAGTGAGGCCTGGTTTAGCAAGTTTGATTTCGAGGTGATGATATTCGTCGGGGCGCTCCGCAGGGGTGGGGACGAAGGAAATTTCGTAATAGGGGGCGACGTCGGAAAGACATTTTTGCAGGAGCGCGGAGACATCGTTATTGAAATCGAGAACGAGACCGCCGCTTTGCACGGCGAGGACTTGCAGGCCAAGATTTCCGGCGGCGACCTGGCTGGGTTTGCTGACGCCTTTGACGAACTCCTGGTAGTAGGAGGTGCGCAGGAGGGCTTCGTTGGAGCCGAGAGGATTGATGTTGTAAACAGTGACGCCGGCTTGCAGGAGCTGGGTATTTAAGCCGACGATATCGGCGAAAATCTGGGACTGCTGTTTGGCATCAATTTCGACGCGTGCGCCGGAGAGAAGAGGCCAGCCGGGGGAAACCCAGAGCATGATTTTGCGGCCTGGGTTGCGGGCTTCACTGGCGGTGAGCTGACGGAAAGCCTGCAGGGAAAGTTGCAGGCGCTCGCTGGCACCGTAGAAGCCCCCGGAGCGGCCGATATCACGAAGACCGATGTCCTGGCGATCGAGGGTGGCGCTGAGTTCATCACCATCGCTGGAGAAATTTCCGACGATCTGGACGCCTTTATCGGTGAAGACGCCGAGGGCGATGGGGTAGGCGAGATGGCCGCCTTCAGCGCGGAGGAATTTGGAGATCTGGGAACGTTGGAAGCTGAGCATGCGGTAATCCACGTTGACCGCATCAATTACAATGAGGACGTCGGCGGGAGCTTCACGGCCAGGGACGACTTTGAAGGAAGTAATGGCCTGGGGAGATTTGTTGTCGAGCAGAGTGAAGTCTTGTTGCTGGAGATCGGCGACGGGCGGGCCCGATTTCGGGGTGACGACTACGTCGAGAAGGATTTGATTTGTGGCGGGTGGGCGTGGCAGAGGAGTTGGTTGCGGGGTTTGTTGCGCGGAGGCTGCGGTGGCGAAAAGCAGAGTGGCAAGAATCAGGCAGCTGAGGCGCGAGGTGTCGAGCATGCGTTAGATTCCTTCGAGCGAAAGTCTGCCGGGTTGCGGCGGAAAACTTCGCCAAGTGTACGATAGGGTCGCGTGCGGTGACATAGACGCGGGGCGGGGTTGATGCGTTTCGGTCAAGTGCCGAGGGATGTACTGGGAGTTATCCGGCTGTGCTGGCGCTTGGAGTTTTTCGCGGGAGTGAAATGGCGAAGAGAAATGCAGAAGGGTTTAACGCGGGGGACGCAGAGATAGGAGCGCAGCGGTCGCAGAGAATATCCACGGCAGGCGGCGCGAACAGCTCTCTGGACCGTGCGGAATTAGACGGGTGGCTGTCCAGTTCTTGGAGCTGGGCGGCTAGTTGTGGTTTGGAGGTTGCGCGTAATAACCCTGACTGGTGCGCGCGGTGAGGCCGGGCTTGGCGACTGTTACTTCAAGGCGGTGATATTCGTCGGGGCGCTCAGCTGCGGCTGCGACGAAGGAGATCTCATAGTAAGGCGCGATGTCGGAAAGGCATTGTTGCAGCATCGCGGAGAGATCGTTATTGAACTCGAGAGCGAGACCACCGCTCTGAGTGGAGAGCACCTGGAGAGCCAGATTGCCTAGATTTACCTGGCTGGGTTTGCTGACACCTTTCAGGAACTCCTGGTAGTAGGTGCCGCGAAAGACAGACTCGCCGGCGCCTATAGGATTCACGTTGTAGAGGGTGATGCGCGCCTGCCGGAGCTGAGTGGAGAAACTTACGACTTGCGCAAAGATGTCTGCTTGCTGCTTGCCGTCGAGTTGGACATTGGGGCCGGAAAGGATAGGCCAGCCGGGAGAAATCCAGACGAGGATTTTGCGCCCCGGATGAGGAGCCTCGCTGGCGGCGATTTGATTCAGCGCCTGGAGGGAATACTGCAAGCGTTCGGTGGCGCCGTAAAAGCCGGCGGAGCGTCCGATGTCGCGGAGACCGATCTGATCGTGATCGATGGCGGCGCTGAGGGCGTTGCCGTCGCTCGAGAAATTCTCTGAAAGTTTGACGCCGGTGTCCGTAGCGACCGCGATGGCGACGGGGTAAGCGAGGCGACCTCCCTCGGAATGGAGGAACTTGTCGATCTGAATGCGTTCGTAGCCGATGGCTTGGGCATCGACATTGATTGCATCAATTACCAGGACGACTTCGGCGGGAGCCTGGCGGCCGCTGACGACTTGGAAAGAGGTAATGGCCCGCGGGGAGCCGTTATCCGTGACGGTGAAGTCCTGTTGCTGAAGATCGCCGACGGGTGGGCCGGATTTGGCGGTGACGACGACGTCGAGGTGGATGTTGCCGCTGGCAGCCTGGGGTTGCGGGCTGGCCTGTTGGGCTGAAGCCGCGGCGGTGCAGAGGAGAGTGACGAGAACAATAAGGGCGAGGCGTGAGTTGCTGAACATGGGTTGCATCCCTCCGAGCGAAAGCCTGCGGGCTTTCGCCAGACTACACCGCAAGACTCAAGAGTGCTGAATGTGTAGATGAAATTCGGGGTTGAAAGGTTTCGGGCACATTCATGTAAATGCGTTAAGCGCGGAATGCATATGGCGCGGGTGCGTTTTTGGCGGCGAATTCGTTGTGCGCGGGGACGGAGCGGCGTACGATGCGCGGGCTGGCCGCGGTGATGGTGGCCGAAATCGGAAAATGGTTAGCAGAGCGAATGGTAAGATCCAGGTGCGACGGCGGCGGGCGATGAGAATTTGGGGACGCTGACCGGTTCGGAGCAGGGAGGTCCTTCTCGTGGCGTTCGATGTGTTCATCAGTTATGCGTCAAAAGATAAGCTGATTGCGGACGCGGTGTGCGCGCGGCTGGAGGCTGCGGGGATTCGCTGCTGGATCGCGCCGCGGGACATAGTGGCGGGGACGTCTTACGGCGAAGCGATTATAGAGGCGATACACGGCGCGAAGGTGATGGTGCTGGTGTTTTCATCGAGCGCGAACGCTTCGGGGCACATTCCGAAAGAAGTGGAACGCGCGGTGAGCAGCGGCGTGGCGATTTTGCCTTTTCGGATTGAGGATGTGGCGCCGGGGAAGTCGCTGGATTATTTCATCGGGTCGGTGCATTGGCTGGATGCGATGACGCCGCCGATGGAAAACCATCTGGATCACCTGGCGGCGACGGTGCACAAGTTGATCCCGGCGAAGGGGGGCGAGCCGACTCCGGGCGGTACGTCTGCTGGCAGTTTGGATGGAACTGTGATGTGGCAGCGCGGCGTGCCGGGGAGCGCGGCGGCGGGCGGTGCTGGATTGGCTGGTGCGACGACAGCAGCGACGGGAACGGTTGCTGCCGCGGGCGGATCGTCGGCCAAGAAGATTTGGATTGGCGTGGCGGCGGTGGTGGTGCTGCTCACTCTGGTGGTGATGTATTCGCATAGCGGTGGAAATTCGGGAGGGACGTCCGGTGGGAATTCGGCGGCTGGTGGGGATACGCCGGCAGTTACGAATCCTGGGGGAGATGGAAACGCGACGAGCGATCCGAATGCGGGCGGGGGAAATACTGTGACGCCTGCTACAAAGAAGCCTGCGCGGCAGTCGTCATCTGCGAACTCGAACCTCAGTGCGAATGTGGATCCGATCGTGGGTTGCTATCAATGGTTCAACAATTCGCCGGTGACGATCCATGCGGACGGCACGGTGACTGGAGGGGCGTTCACGGCGCGCTGGCGATTAGTGGATGCGCAGAGGCGCGCGTACACGCTCACGTGGCCGGTGATGGTGGAGACGCTGACGGTGTCGGCGGACCAGCGATCGATGAGCGGGGGAAATCAATACGGGTATCCGATATCGGGCGGGCGCGTGACGGGGAGCGTGGGACTGGTGGGAACGTGGCACTGGGCGAACGGATGGAACGTGGACGTAGAGCCGAATGGGACGTTCACCAGCGGGACATTTCGCGGAACGTGGCGGACGGTGGATGCTTCTCGGGGATTGTATGAGATGAATTGGCCGAGCCCGGTGGACAGCGTGGTGCTTTTGGGCGGAGGCACGCGCATTGCGGGATCGAATCAGTACGGCGTGGCGACTGGGGGAGTGAAAACCGGAGCGTGCGGGGGAAATTAGAGTGTTGGTGGCTGCGCCGAGGGCGGATCTGATGTTCTCTGAAAGTGCTCCCGGAAAGATGCGCCTCAGAACCCGTCCAAGAAACTGATGCGCACCCTTCCGGAAACATCCTATGAAGCGAAATCGGCAAATCCGCAACGAGGAACTTGGGAAACCTTGCTGCGGCTGCGCCGTTTTGAGGAAGAGTTTGGAGGCGGGAGGCGGGAGAGTTGTCACGTGGAAGCAAAATTTTTGTCACTTTGAGGTTATGGCTTTGGCAGGGTGCGCTTTCGCATGATTTGCAAGGTGTATTGAGGGATTTTCTGCATCCTCAGTGCCGACAAATCTTGTAATCGCGGGCATCCGGGTGTAGGTTGATGCCACTGGAACGCCAAAATCTCCGACCGGAGCCCGAATGACAACCTACCTTTGGCGCGTGATTCTGAATATCGTTGTGTGCTTAGCGCTTAGTTTTTCTCTGTGTGCAGCTGCGGAACCGCAGGTAGGACCGAAATCCGGAACAATTCCCGGAACCGGTCTAACGAGCGGAGACGCCGTCGCGATCGTCGTCGGAGTTATTGCGGTGGTGGTGATCGTGGCCGTAGTAGTGATTCACAGTAAGGCGGGAAATCGCACGATTACGGGATGCGTCAATGCGGGAGCAGGCGGGATGACGCTGACGAATGAGAGCGATAAGCGGAGTTACTTGCTGGCGGGCGAGACGGCTGGAATCAAGCCGGGCGATCGCATGTCGCTGCAGGGAAAGAGCGTGAAGCCGCACGGCAGCACGACATTTACTTTGGAAACGAAAAAAATAAAACAGGACTACGGAGTTTGTCCGCAGTAAGCGCGAGCTATTTGCTTGCCGTTTGCTCGCAACGCGAATAGTTGGCGCGAGGAGGAGCGATGAGCGTTTACGCGATCGCGCATTTGTGGATACATGATCCGGTGCGTTACGGGCGATACGTGGAGCGGTTTATGGAAGTATTCAGGAAATATAAGGGGAGTGTGCTGGCTGCGGACGAACGGCCGGTGGTGTTGGAAGGACCTTGGGATGGAAACAAGGTGGTGGTCCTTTCGTTTCCGGATGAACGGGCGTTGCGGGAGTGGGCGGAGTCGGCGGAGTATCAGGAGATTGCGAAGGACCGGAAGGCCGGGGCCCGGTCGGTGATTGTGATGGTGCGGGGAATTGAGGGGTTGAGGAGTGATTAGTGAGTGGTGAGTAGTGATTAGTGACGCGGAAGATCGGGCCCAGGGCTTTCGCGGCGAGTTTGAATTTGTGCTAATGAATTGGGCGTGCGTTGTGTTGCAGAGTATTTCGAGGATGCCGCCAGGCCTTCCACGTAGTTCTCACACCTGTTAGAAAATTTTTCAGTGCGAATCCACGGCGCAATCTCGCGAAGCGTGCGGCGGGGAGGCGCCAGCGCTCGTGTCTCATGCGGCTAGAGGGTGGCGAAAATGTGGTAGCTGATGGTGCCTAGGGCGATGCCGATGGCGGAGCCAGCCAGGACGTCGCTTAGGAAGTGCATGCCGAGGATTATGCGCGAGGACGCGATCAGCAGGGCGACGGCTAGCAGGACTCCTTGAATGTGCGGGTAGAAAAGGCCCAGCGACAGCGCGATGGCGAAGGCTGTGATGGTGTGGCCCGAGGGGAAAGAATATTTATCGGGTGGAAGGATCAGGGACCAGCAGTGCGGTTCGATTTCGCAGGGGCGCTGGCGTTTGCTGGTTTTTTTCAGGGCGCGGAAAAGCAGGATGCCGACGAACGCAGCAGAGGCGGCCGCGCCGATGGCGAGGAAACGATGTTCGCCGCCATAGATGAGCAGGATCAGGCCGAGCGAATACCATAGCCAGCCGTCGCCCATGCGCGTCATCAATATCATGAGGATGCGAAACCAGCGCGGGGCGCGCCAGCGGTGCACGCGGCGCATCAGGCGATGATCGTTCGATTGAATCTGGTTCCAGACAGCTTTGCCGACTGTCATACGGATCCCTCCGCCGCGGATTGCGGCAGCGATATCCAGCGAGGATGTTTGCGCGTTTCAGGAGCGCCGAGAATTTCCGCGGCCCAGCGTCTGCCGAAGACGCGTTCGTCGTGATAATTCCAGTAGGTGATCACCGGGATGAGCGCGGCGAGCGGCGAGAGTAAGGTGGTCCAGGATTTTTCGCGCATCATTTCGTAGGCAATCCAGAAAACATCGCGGGTGAGTTTGCTGAAGCTGCCGGATTCTCCGGCGACGCGGCCCACGCCTGCGCGCAAGCCTTCGAAGAATTCCGCTTTATCGCGTGCGCCGGGAACTTCGGTGTAGGCGGTGCCGGCGGAGGGAAGCGCGTGGGCGTCGCTGCCGCCGATGGCGATTTTGTCCCATTGCTTGGCGAGTTGCGCAGCGCGTTGGTTAGCGCTTTCGAGCATATGGCTGTTGCGCGTTTCGACGGCGGGAAAATATTCCTGGAACCAGGCGAAATCTTCACGTTCGCGTCGTCCGGTGACGGCGGAGAAAACGTGATTGATGCTGAAGAAGAGGCGGCGCTCGGTGAGATACATGAGGAGCGAGACGAGATCGTTGCGGCGTTGTTGCAGCTGCTGGTGCTGGCGGTCGGTGATGTCGTACACGCCGACGTGCACTTCGGTGCCGCTGGGCATTTTGCAGGTTAATTCTTCGCTGACAAAAAAATCGGGATGCTGGCGCAATTGTTCGGCGCCTTCGATGGAATCGTGATCGGTGAGGGTGAAGAGATTCATGCCGCGGCGCTGCAGCAGTGAATATACGTCGTGAGGATTGCTATAACACTCGCGGCAAAATTTTCGGGCAAAGGGGGTTGTAGTTGGTCCGGAGAAGTACGAGTGAACATGCAGGTCGCATCTCACGAATACAAAAATAGCGGGGTCGTGTTACCGGCAGATGACATGCATGCTAAAGTTCTGAAAATACAGATATTTAACTCTTTCGACACAGTAACGGTCTTTTAACAGTTCCGTAGCAGATCTCGGCACTACGGATGCGAGACTCCGCCCGCATGCAACGAATCGAGTTTTGCTTTTTCGACGCCGGCGGCGGACACCGCGCGGCAGCCACCGCGCTGCAGATGTCGATTGCAGCCCAAGAACGTTCGTGGGACGTTCGCCTCCTCAACATTCAAGAATTGCTCGACGAGCTGGATATCCTCAAGAGATACGCGGGGATACGCATCGAGGACCAGTACAACTGGATGCTGCGCAGCGGATGGACGCTGGGCAGCGTCTATTTGATGAAAGTGTTGCAATTTGCGATTTGGTCGCGGCATGCGGCGACGGTGCGTGTACTGGAGCGGCACTGGCGGGAAACTGCTCCAGACATGGTTGTGTCATTCATTCCGCACTTCAACCGGGCACTATGTGAAAGTTTCGCGAACGCGTATCCAGGACGCCCACTCGTCACAGTACTCACTGATATCGCGGATTATCCGCCGCATTTCTGGATTGAGCGGCAGAGGCAATATTTGGTTTGCGGATCGGAGCGGGCGGTGGAGCAGGCGCACGAGAACGGGTACATGGATAACCGGATATTTCGCGCGTCGGGGATGATATTGCATCCGCGATTTTATGAGGCGCCGGTAGAGGAGCGCGCTGCTGGTCTGGCGCGATTGGGATTGCGCGCGGATTTGCCTACGGCGGTGGTGCTATTCGGCGGTTATGGATCGCAGGCGATGTTGGAAATTGCGGAACGGCTGGATGATTCGAAGCTCGAGCTGCAATTGATTTTTATTTGCGGGCGAAATGAGAAGTTGGCTTCCGCGCTGCGCGTGGGTGGTTCGAGATTGCCACGGTTCGTGGAAGGATTTACGAAGGACGTGAATCGGTATATGCATCTGGCGGATTTTTTTATTGGCAAGCCGGGGCCGGGGAGTGTGAGCGAGGCGTTGGCGATGAAGCTACCGGTGATTGTGTCTTGCAATGCTTGGACTCTGCCGCAGGAACGCTACAACGCGACGTGGGTATTGGAAAATGAGGTGGGAGTGGTGTTGCGGAGTTTTAGTGAGATTGTGCCGGCGGTGGGGAGGATGATCGAGCCGGCAAATTTGGCGCGGTTTCGGGCGAATGCTGGAGGGCTGAAGAATAGAGCCGTGTTTGAGATTCCGGGGATGCTGGAGCAGATTTTGGAGCAGTCCGAGAAGATTGTTGAGCCGTACGCCGCGGTCAAGGCCTGACCGCTCATTTGCCGCAAAGGCTGGTTAGCTCCGCGGTCAACGCGTGAAGTACGCAACCGAGATCACGGCGGCGATGGCTATTGCCCACAGCACGAGTCGTACCCAGCGCGGGATGTGTTCCCACTCGCTTCCCAAGTTGCGCCGCGAGTGTGGTTCAGGATCGACGATTTCTTGAGCCATAGTCCACCCTCAAATGTTGATTCTCCCCAGGCGTTAATCCAACGTGCCTGCTTGTTGCCGCAACATGGCGACTTCTTTGCGGAGCATGCCGGTGAATACTCGTTCGTAGGCCATGGCGGCGCGCGCGGCGAGGCGTTCCAGCATTTCGGATTCGTCAGCGGTGATGTCGTTTCCGGATTGGTGCGGGCCGAAGAGGGCTACTGCAGTGGCTTCGGGGACGCCGCTACGGACCGGGACGGTGAGGCTGGGAGCGGCGACGCCGGACGGCAGATCGAGTGGCTGGTCAGGCGGTAGATCCCGTGAATTCCAAGGATCGTGACCGATGCGGACCGGTTCGCCGTCTTTCAAACAACTCAAGGCAAGTGCATCTTGTTCGGGGAGCAGTTCTTTTCTCATGGAGGCAGTCCAGCCCCGGGTGTCCTGTGTTCTGCAAAACACCTTTCCATCATTGCGGAAAACCGCGCCGGATGACAGATGCAGGGCGCGGACCGCGCTTTCCACCAGCAGGCAATCAATTTCAGGAAGAGTTTCGGCGCGTGCCAGCGCTTCGTTCGCGACTTTCATCTGCTCACGCGCGGAGTGGAATTGGCGATTGAAGATGCGATCGAGCAGTTCCACGGCGATTTCGTGCAGGCGCTGCAGTACGAGCAACACGATGGGCGCGACGACAAGCGCCCAGATCCACGCGGGCAAGCGGACATCTTCCTCGAGGTGCGCCAGCTTTTCGTGCAGCTGGACGATGGGAATACCGAGCGCGAGGCTTAGTGCGACCAATATTGTGCCGTGACGGAGGGGAATGGAAACGCTGACCACACGGCGCAGCCAGACCGCTTGCGACGCAAAGTAGGCGAGCACGCCGTTGGGAAGATAGAGAAGGCCGATGAAGGCTGTCGAGGGCACGGCGCCCCAGAGATGAGTAATCAGGTCGGAGGATTGGCAAAGCTCGGCGAGGATGTAGGCGGGAAGTCCGATGGCGCAGCCCCAGACGACCCAGTTCATGCGCTGCTTTTCCTGCGGCGGAAGGGTGCGGCGGCGCGTGAGGAGAATGAAGAGCACGGCGGCGTCTATGGCGAAGCCTGTGAGGAAAGTGACCTCGGTGATTCTTTCGGTGGGGAAGCCAAGGATACTGGCGAAGTTTGCGAGCGTAAGAGCGGTGATGACAGCGGCGAGGAGCGGGACCGCCCATTGGACTTTTTGCCAGCGCGGTTCGGTGCGGTCTTCGGGAAAACGCAGCGCGAAGAGCAACAGGCCGGCGAAGGCGGCACCTTGCGCGAGGGATTCGGCAATTTCCTGCGCGAGGATTGCGGCGGGCGAGCGTTGCAGCAACGCGTAATACGTGTAGGACTGGCCGGGATTAAACCAGAGCACGTAGAAGAACAGGCCCCAGGTCATCCAGCTTGGGCGCGTCCAGACGAGCCAGAAGGCGATGATGATGACGACGATGCCGACGACAGTGTCGGCGAAGAGGACGAGCCGTTCGGCGGAAGTGAGCGGAGCTGGGGCGGAGTGGAGGTTGATTGTGCGCGGCGGGGCGCCGGATTTCGCTTGGATGGTGAGGGTGATCTGGCTGTGAGGGAGCGCCGCTTGCGTTTCGCCTAAGCCACCGAGGAGGACGAGCAGGCTGGCGCATTGCGGCGTGTTGACGTCGGCCGGAATGCAGCGCATCGATTTCAAGTCAATGCGATCGCCTGGGGTGATGCCGGCTGAGGCGGCGGGAGAATCGTTTGGTGATGCGAATGGGGCGAGGACGCCAGTGATGACGCCGTCGTTGTTCACGGCGAGGCCGAAGGAATCGAGGGAATCGAAGACGCGTTGCAAGCCGGGGACGATCATGGCGAGAGCCCAGAGAGTCAGGACGATCAGCAGGAGGCGCGCGGCGCGGGAATGATGAGGTTGGTTTTGGACCTTTGCGATGCTCGGCGCGTACACGGCGCACCTCTGGTTATTTTTGCGAGAAACTTGGGTGCATCTTATGCGTTCGGATGGGGGATGGGAAGGGGGGTCTGTTTGATGGGAAACGCTTGGCGGTCGTCAATTTCGCGGGTTTGGCATATTATGTGACTTGATTGGACGCGGCCGGGCTTGTAACTGGTGAGGTCTTGTAGCCTCTCGATCATCACGCTGAATTGTCCTCAATTCATATTTACACTTCAGAGAAGGAGGGACTTCATATGGGCACACAGGAACGCGTAGCTTCATCTGCATTGATTAACGGTACGGAACCGGAAGAGTACGACCTGGTGATTCTGGGTGACGGGACGGGGTCAACGCTTGCGGCATGGACTTTTGCGAGCGAAGGGCAGCGCGTGGCGGTGGTTGAGCGGAAATACATCGGGGGATCATGCCCGAACATTGCGTGCCTGCCGAGCAAGAACATCATTCACAGCGCGAAGGTGGCGGCGTACGTTCGCGAGAGCAAAGAGTTCGGGATAACCACGGGAGAATTCAGCATTGATATGTCCGCAGTGCGTGGGCGTAAACGGCGGATGGTGGCAGGCATGAATGAGATATACCTCGATAATTATGAAAAGACCGGGGCGGAATTTATTCTGGCGACTGGGAAGTTCATTGCGCCTAAGACTGTGGAGGCGACGCTGCCGGATGGATCGGTGCGGCGGTTGCGCGGGGCGAATGTGATCGTCAGCACGGGGACGCGAGCGGCACTTGATGCGATTCCAAGCTTGGCTGAAGCGCAGCCGTTGACCCACATTGAGACGCTGGAGCTTGGCGAGGTTCCTAAGCACCTGCTGGTGATCGGCGGGGGCTACATCGGGTTGGAGCTGGCGCAGGCGATGCGGCGCTTCGGGAGCAAGGTGTCGCTGATCGAGCGCAGCGAAAAGTTGGTGTCGCGAGAGGACGACGATGTTTCGGAAGCGCTTCTTGGGGCGTTTCGGGCTGAGGGCATCGAAATATTTTTGAACGCGAAGCTAAAGCGCGTGACGGGGAAATCAGGCGTCGCTGTACAGGTTGTGCTCGAGCAAAGTGGAGTGGAGAAAACTTTGGAGGGAAGTCATCTTCTGGTGGCGACGGGGCGGCAGCCGAACACCGAGGGAATCGGGCTGGAATTGGCCGGGATCGAAGTGACCGAGCGTGGATATATTAAGGTGAACGAGCGATTGCAGACGACGGCGCCGGGAGTGTGGGCGATTGGCGAGGTTGCGGGCAGCCCGCAATTTACGCACATCAGCGTGGACGATTTCCGGGTGGTTCATGACAACTTGAGCGGCGCCGGCAAGCGCGTGACGACTGGAAGGCAAGTTCCGTTCTGCATGTTCACGGATCCGGAATTCGCGCGCATCGGGCTGAGCGAGAAGGAAGCTGCAGCGCAGGGGATTTCATATCGGTTGTTCAAGATCCCGATGGAAGCGGTGCTGCGTGCGCGGACGCTGGGTGAAACGCGCGGATTCATGAAGGCGCTTGTGGAAAGCGACGGCGAGCGGATTCTTGGTTTTGCGGCGGTGGGGGTGGGCGCGGGGGAGACGTTGGCCACGGTGCAGGTTGCGATGATCGCGGGGCTGCCTTACACGGCGCTGCGCGATGCTGTGCTGACGCACCCGACTCTGGCGGAGGGGCTGGGAGTGTTGTTCTCGTCGGAGCCTGTGGCGCAGAATCAGCGCACGCGGGCGGCGAAGCAGTGAAAGAGGTGTCGCGAACAATTGCCGTTCGTGATGCGATGATTTGGGATTTGGGGCGCGGAATCGTAATTCGTTATAAATTGGTGGCGAAGGAGATTTTTGATCATGGCGAAGGGAACTTTTGCGGCGGGGTGTTTTTGGGGAGTGGAGGCTGCGTTTCGGAAGGTGGCGGGAGTGACTTCTACTACTGTGGGTTACACGGGCGGGACGGCGAAGAACCCGAACTACAAAGAGGTTTGCACCGGGCGGACGGGGCATGCGGAGGCGGTAGAGGTGGAGTTTGATCCGGAGCAGGTTTCTTATTTGGAATTGCTGGCGGTTTTCTGGAAGAGTCATGATCCGACGACGATGAACCGGCAGGGGCCGGATGTGGGGACGCAGTACCGGTCGGCGATTTTTCATCACGATGCGGAGCAGGAGGAGGAAGCGCGGGCTTCGAAGTCGGTGCTGGAGAAGGATCATGTTTTTAAGCGGCCGATTGTGACGGAGATTGTGCCGGCGGGGGAGTTTTACCGGGCGGAGGAATATCATCAACAGTATTTTGAGAAGAGTGGGGATCGGGCTTGCCATATTTAGAGGCGGCGGCGACGTGGTGCGCAGGTTGGGAGAACGTCAACATCACCACTGATGAACGCAGATGAACACTGATAAAGGCATTGATGAAAGCGAGCGAAGAGAAAGGCGGAAAGCTTCAACGCACAGGGCGCAGAGATAGGAGCGCAGAGGGCGCAGAGAAAATCTACGGCTTACCCGCATTGACACACCTCTACAAACTACAGACTAGGTGTGATTCTAAAGCAGCTAACTATTGATTTGGGTTGGAGGGGCTTTCGCTCAGGTGATACCAGAGCGCGACACCTGCGCCTGCGGCTGCGCCTAGAACGATCAGGTCGAAGAGCAAGTGGCGCTTGCGGGGAGCTACTACTTTATTGTTGCCGCCTGCGCCGGCCGGGCCTTGCGGTTCAGCTGCGGGGTCGAGGTCCATGGTGACGCGATAGGATTTTCCGGCGGGAATTTCGTGCAAATCGCCGTCGTTGTCGAGCACCAGCGTGCCGCGATATGCGGAGATGATCACTTCGCGCGAACTGAGCATGGTGACCTGGCCGTAGCCGGGTTGGCCGTTGGCGGCGCGCAGAGTGCCTTCAGGAATTTCCAGCGAAAGCTGATCCGAGCCGTTTGAGGAAAAGCCTACCGTGCCGCGCGCGACGGATGCGTTCACGACATTCGCACCTGCTGAAAGCGTGGCGGCGCTGGAAGAGAGCAGATAGAACTGGCTGCCGCCGACTTTGAGGCGCACGGTCCCGCCTTCATCGGTTGCGAGTGTATCGCCGGGGTACACCGTGGTCCCGATTGCGACCGTCGCAGAACCCAAATGGGCTTCTTGTGCCTGAGTGACAAGGCCGAGGGGCTTTTCGGTTGCGGCAAAGCTAGGGATGCCGATCAAACCGACGGAGAGGATAGCCACTAAGAAGGATTTAAGGATGTATCGCACGGCGGCCTCCTATAAACACAGACTCAATTTAGGCGCAGAAACAGCTGGTGTCAATAGACTTGAACACCTCTTCATCGGCCGGAAATGAAGGACGATGAATCGATATAGCGCAATGCTGGCGCGAGGCTCGCGGGCTTCGCTTGGTATTTGCCGAAGCACGGTGCCGGGCGCGCGTTCTGCGCTAGAATATGGAGCACGTTGGAGGCCGGATGATTCACCGTTTTGTATTTCATAATGACCGCTTACTGCCGGTGACGGAGGTGCGGCTGTCTCCGGGGCAGGCCGGGCTGCTGAATGGCTGGGGTTTGTTCACAACGGTGCGGATTTACGAAGGGATTCCGTTTGCGTTCGAGCGGCATTGGAAGCGATTGCAGCGCGACGCGGAGCGGACGCATTGCCCGTTTCCATTTGAGGAAAATGTGGTGCGCGGGCAATTGGCGGAGTTACTGCGCGCGAATCAGGTGCGGGAGGGTGCGGCGCGCGTCTATGTGATTTACAACCAGGTGGGGTTCTGGCGGAGCGATGAAAATTTTCCGCGCGTGGATTTGCTGTTGTGCTCGGCGGATTTGCCTGCTTATCGCGAGCCGGCGCGTTTGGGGTTGCGCGAGCACGGGCGGCACGCGGCGTCTCCTTTAGCGGGAGTGAAAGTGATTTCATGGCTCGATAATGTTTGGAATTATTACGAGGCGCAGCAGGCGGGATTCGATGAAGTGGTGCTGCTGAACGAGCGGGGCGAAGTAGCGGAATGCACGGCGGCGAATATTTTTTGCGTGAAGGATGGTCGGGTGGCGACTCCTCCGGTGGCGGCGGGATGTTTGCAGGGGATTACGCGGAGTGTGTTGCTGGAGATTGGGGCTGGCGCGGGGGCGCCGGTGGAAGAGCGGGTGTTGCGGCCGGAGGATTTGTACGCAGCGGATGAGATTTTTATTTCTTCAACGAATCGGAATTTATTGGGAGTGGGCGAGGTTAACGGGCGGAAGATTGCGGCCGCGCCGGGGGCGGTTACTTTGAAACTGGAGAAGGCGTTTGGGGAGTATGTGCGGGCGTATCTGGAGGCGCGGTCGGCGGGTTTGGGGAAGAGGTAACGGTGGCGTTCCCAGGCGCTCGAGTCTGACATTGTGGCAAGCTGGGTCGCAGCAAGCAGCGCCCCTACCGTGATGCCGCGTAAATCGTTAATGGATCATCAGGCCGGAGATGCCCAGCGCGATTCCGGCTACGGCCAGGACGATGCCGAAGAGCCAGAAGATTTTTTTGCGCGTCAGCAGGGTGATTGAGGTGATCACCAGGGCGGCTTCTAGCAGGACTTCGGAAAGATCGTAGCGATCGGCGCGGGCTTCTTCTACTTTTACCTCGGCTTCCTTCTGGCGGGCTTCGGTTTCGATTTCTTTCAGTTCGTCGGCGTAGCGGTCCACCTGTTTCTTGTATTTTTCCCTGACGGCGTCCACTTGCTTGGCATCCTGCAGTGAAAAAATTGAAAGCTCGTCGAGGAATAACTCGTAATTGCGGCGGCGAATTTCCTTGGCCTGGAAGTAGGCCCACTGATCAGCGGCGCGCGATTGCAGCAGGACCTCCTCGGTGTGAGCGCGGTGGCCAAGCAGGGTGACCGTGGCGATGACTACGGCGAGGATGGCCATGGTGAGGGTAACGGGCACAAGGCTGGGTTCGTGGGCGGCTTCTTCCGCGCGTTCTTTCAGTTCGCCGAGTTCATCGGGCATGTGCGGTCCTCACAGGAAATGGAATTTCGACGGGTCGCGGCGGGGCCGCGGGGGATTTGTCGCGCAAGAGAATAGCAGAAGGGGCCGCGGCGATGCCATCGCGGGATTTTTTTGTGTGCGCTCGGCGCGGGATATCGCACAGGAGGCTGGTTCTTGTAGAATTGCGCGTGGCGATGGTTTTGGGAGGGAGCGAATTATGAGCGAGCTGGCGAAGAAGAATTGCGTGCCGTGCAAGGGCGGAGTTCCGCCATTGGCTGGGAAGGAATTGGAGGCGCTGGCGAAAGAGGTGCCCGGCTGGAAGGTGGTGGATGGGCATCACATTGTGCGGACATTTACGTTTCCGGATTTTAAGCAGGCGCTGGGGTTTGTGAATAAGGTGGGGGCGATTGCGGAGGAGCAGGGGCATCATCCGGATATTTTGTTGGGGTGGGGGAAGGCGGAAGTTACCACGTGGACGCACAAGATTAATGGATTGACGGAGAGCGATTTTATTTTGGCGGCGAAGATTGATGGGATTTAGAGCCCGAGTGGCGGCCGTGAAATACGGTACCTCAGCCGCTAAAGCCGCTTCGAGTTTACGGCGGTTATGGCACGGCTGAAGCCGTGCCCTGACGCAACCCGTCCGTTATGGCTCGTCGTCGCCGGTGGATTCTTGTTCGGGGGCTAGCGTGGCGGCTAGATTTATGGCGGGGAGGTTGGCGCGGCGGAGTTGGTCGTTGAGGGCGTTAATGTCGCGGGCCTTTGTATCGTCCCATTGAGTTTCCACCTCGGTTAGGGAGCGCTGCAAGTCGCCGGTAGTGTCTTGTGCGGTTTGGGTGGGGGCGGCGTCGGCGCCGTCAACCACGCTGAGGAGCTGGGCGAATTGGGTGTTCAGTTGCGCGAAGGTGTCGTGATGGGCGGCTAGGTTGGATCCTGAGACTGCCTCTTCGAAAGGCGCGACTTTTTCTTCGAGGGCGTGGATGGCGTCAGGTATTTCGCCTTTGGGGGCTTGGTGGGCCAAGTCACGCAATTGCGCGCGGACGGCGCGAACCTGGGCAAGGGATGCGAAGGTCAAATTCATGGCGTCGCAAATGCGCGAGGCGAGGCGGAATTGCTGGTCGAGGTGATCCACGGGCGCGGTGATGCGTGGATCCATTTTGATTTCGAGAGGCTGGGTGAAGGTTTGGCCGGCGACGTCGAGTTTCACGGTGTACATGCCGGGCATGACGAGTGGGCCGACGGGAATGCGCGGCGTGTCGTGCACGATGGCGGAGATGGGATATTCGTGGCGGAGCGAGGCTGGCGCGGGAGTGCGCAGATCCCAGACGAAGCGATGCTGGCCCGCGGCGTCTGAAAGGATTTGCGGCGGGCGAATCCAGTAGAGCGGAACGTTTAATTCCTTTCCTAGTTCCTCCATGTTTGCTTCCGGTTTGTCCGTGCTGGAAAAACTGCGCACAATTTTTCCGCTGGCATCGAGGATTTGCAGCTTCACCGAGCTGGCGGCGGATTGCAGGTTGTAATCAATGATGGCGCCATCGGGCGGATTGTTTCCGGCGGGTTCTTCGGGAGGCAGAGGCGTGTCAGTGTTGACGTTGCGGCGGACGCGATAGGCGGTGCCGGGTTGGAAGAGGAACGCTGCGGCTGATGTGACTTCCTGGTTGATTTGGCGCAGCGGAGTAATGTCGTCGAGGATCCAAAAGGAGCGGCCGTGGGTACCGACTACGAGGTCGTCATTGTGGATCACCAGGTCGCGCATGGAAGTGGCGGGCAGATTTAGTTGGAGCGATTGCCAGGAGTCGCCGTCGTTGAACGAGACGTAGATGGCATGTTCGGTTCCAGCGAAAAGCATTCCTTGGCGGACGGGATCTTCGCGGACTACGTTAACGGGAGCGTCGTCGGGCAGGCCGGAGGTGATTTTTTCCCAGGTTTGGCCGCCATCGTGGGTGCGATAGATGTAAGGGTGCAAATCGTCGAGGCGGAAACGATTGACTGCGGCGTACACGCCGTTGGGATCGAAGTGCGAAGCGTCCAGTTGCGCGATTTTACTCCAGGCGGTGAGGTCGGGAGGAGAAACTTCGCGCCAGTTTTGGCCGCCGTCGCGCGTGAGCCAGATGAGGCCGTCATCGGTGCCGGCCCAGATGATGTTGGCGTCGAGCGGCGAGGGCGCGAGGGAATAAATTACGCCGCGATGTTTGCCTTGCGCTGGGTCGTCCGCGATCATGCCGGCTAGATTCGGGGGTACGCCGGGATCTTCGCGCGTTAAATCGGGGCTGATGATTTGCCAGCTGTGTCCGGCGTCGGTGGTTTTGAACACGACGTTGGAGCCGAGATAGAGGGTATGCGGCGCGGCGGGCGAAAAAATCAGCGGGGCGGTGCGATTGAATCGAAATTTTCGGGTGCGCAGGAGCACGGGCGAGACGTCTTGCGTTTGACCGGTGATCGTGTCGAAGCGCGTAACTTTGCCGCCGTAGATGAGATTGGGATGCAGCGGGTCCGGCGCGACGTATCCATATTCTTCGGCGCCGACCGGATGCCAATCGCGAAAAGTGATTTCGCCCCAGTCGCTGCGGCTGGCGATGCCGGCTGAGCCGCTTTCCTGTTGCCCGCCGTAAACCCAGTAGGGAAATTGATTGTCGGTGATGACGTGGTAGAACTGCGCGGTTGGCTGGTTGTACCAGCTGCTCCAGGTCTCGCCGCCGTTGACGGTGAGGGTGGCGCCTTGATCGGCGGCGAGGAGAATAATTTTCGGATTTTCGGAATTAATCCAAACGGAGTGGTAATCGTCGCCGCCGGGAGCGCCTTTGATGGCAGTGAACGTGGCGCCGGCATCGCTGGAGCGATAGGTGGAAGTGTTGCAGATATAAATGATGTCCGGATTTTCCGAGGAGACGCGGACCCAGGCGAAATCGAAGCCGCGGCCCCAGATGCGGTCATCGTGATTTACGCGCTGCCAACTTTCTCCGGCGTCGTCGCTGCGATAGAGGCCGCCGACTTCGGGGGCGGCGTCAACCAGGGCGTAGATGCGATTCGGATTGCTGGGGGAAATGCCGAAGCCGATGCGGCCGAGGCCCTGCGCGTTTGTTGGCAGACCTTTGGTGAGCTGGTGCCAGGTATTGCCGCCGTCGGTGGATTTGAAAAGGCCACCGGTGTGGCCTTCGAGTGGTCCGCCGGTGGTCCAGGGCGGGCGGCGGGAAGACCACATGTCCGCGTAGAGAGTTTGCGGATTTTTGGGATCGAAGGCGAGGTCAGTGGCGCCGGTGTCGTCATCTTTGTAGAGAATTTTCTGCCAAGTCGCGCCGCCGTCGGTGGAGCGGAAGACGCCGCGTTCGGAATTGGGGCCGTAGGGATGGCCAAGGACGGCGACGAAAACGCGATCGGGATCTTGCGGGTCAACGATGATGTTGGTGATTTGTTGGCCATCGCGCAGGCCGAGATGTTGCCAGGTATTTCCGGCGTCGGTGGATTTATAGATGCCGTCGCCGGTGGAGAGATCGGGGCGACGGAGGCCTTCGCCGCTGCCTACATAGATGATGTCGGGATTCGATGGGGCTACGGCTAGCGCGCCGATGGAGCCGGTGGGTTGGCCATCGAAAATGGGAACCCAGGTGCGGCCGGCGTCGGTGGTCTTCCAGACGCCGCCATTGTTTACGCCGACGTAGAAGAGATTGGGATTGTTGGGGACGCCTGTGGCGGCTACGGTGCGGCCTCCGCGGAAGGGGCCGATGCAGCGCCATTGCAGATTTGCGTAGAGACTGATGGGGAATTGCGGGGAAGTTGCGGTTGCGTTGGCGCCGTTCGTTGGATTTGATTGCGCGGCGGCGTCGGAAGAAGATTGGGCGCGGGCGCACGGCACGAGCAGCGCTGATAGAGTTGCAAGAAAAACGATTCTTAAAATCTGTGCGCTTGTTCGCTGCCGGAACTTCATGGCCCGCTCCCTGTATCCGCAAAAACTATACTACCTTCGCTGGGATTCCGTGCTGCGGGAGAAGCGATTTGCGCGGAGCGCAGGAATTGTTTGTTTTTTGTTCGCGTGAAAGTTTCGCGCGACGCGAGCTAAGCGCTTTGTGGCGCGCGTGCTGCGTGGCGAAAGTTCCACTACGCTTACACTACAGCGTTATTTGTACGCACCACTTCGCAGCATGTTCGTTGACCACATCGTTAACAGCGCCTACGTTGAGTTTGTACCTCTCGGAGGATTCTGTGCGATCAATGGCGCGATTGTGTCTCGTGGTGTTGCTGGTGGCGAGCTTGCTGGATATTCCGGCGTTCGCGGCGGCGGAAAAACCGCTGGGGATGGTGATCCAGGCGCAGGAAGCGCAGCTGGATAATGCCAAGCTGGCCGTAGGCACGACGGTGTATGCCGGCGATACGGTGGTGACGGACGCGGGCGGCGGCCTACGGTTGAAGCTGGGTGGCAGCCAACTGTATTTGCTGGCGGACAGCGCGGCGACGCTCTCGCAAAATACGACAGTGGTGCATGCGGTGGTGGCGCGCGGGACAGTGGGATTTTCTTCGAACGGCGCGGACAACGTGGAGCTGGAAATTCCAGAAGGGATTTTGCGCGCGGCGGATGGGCAGCCCGCTTACGGGCAGGTGACGATTTTGAGCGGGCAGGAAGTGGTGATTTCGGCTTATCGCGGCGCGTTGGTGCTTGATAATGATGGCGAGCTGCACACGATTCCCGCGGGGAAAAGCTATCGCGTGACCATGGATTGGGAACAGTCTGACCAGCAGGCGCCTGCGGCCAGCACGGGCGGAGATAATCCGATTATTCAGCCACGGAAGAGGCGGCGGCGGAAGTTGGCGTTTTATTTAATTTTCACGGCTGCTCTGGCGGGCGCGAGTTATGTGATTTGGGATCATTTAGACCAGAGCCCTTCGAACTTCAAGTAGCAATTTTTTCTGGATTCGACTGTGCCCGTCAGCGCGGCTTCAGGACGTGAAGTTGCTCGGTTTCTTTCCGCGTTAAAGCCACGACCTAAAATGATTCCCTAGCCGTTCCCGCAAAAAAAGCAGATCCCTCACTACGTCCCGCGCCCGCCAGAACGCGGCGGGAAAGAAAAAGCGCGGGACTGCGTTCGGGATGACACGCCGTTCCTCGTAGTGACGGTCAGGATTTTCTCCGGCGTTTTGCTTTAGTGGCTTTGCGTTTGGTTGGGGATTTTTTCTTCTTTTTCTTGGTGGGCGCGGTTGGGGTGGTTAATGCTGCTAGCAGCGCTGCGCCGTCTGGCGTGCCTAGGCCAGTGCAGGCGTCCCAGCCTGGTCCTGCGGAGTACGTTCCGTTGTTGCCAACTGTGATGTCGTGGAGCGTATCTTCGACATTTTTCGTGTAGAGCAGTGGATTCAGATAGCCGACGTTTTTCCCCAACGATTGATTGATTCGCGCTAGCAGGCCCGCCCAGAGCGGGGCTACTGCACTGGTGCCGCCGATTACCGTTTGCTGACCATCTACTAAAACGTTGTAGCCGGTTTCGGGATCGGCGTCGCCGGCGACGTCTGGAACGCCGCGGCCTACGAAACCGTTCGGAGCTTTCGGGACGCCCGCGCTCTGCTGATAACTCGGAAGGGCGAAAACTTCGCTTACGCCGCCGCCGGTGGCGCCTTCGTTCGAGGAAAGTTCGTTCCAGGCTTGTTCGTTGGAAATTTTTGTGCCGGAGAGCGTGAGTTTCGTGCCGCCGCAGGCGAGGACGTAGGGACTGGAGGCGGGAAAATCCACGGTGGGCGTGCCGCTGGATGCGCCGTCGGTGGAACCGTCATCGCCGGAAGCTACGAGAATGGTGACGCCGATGGTCGAGGCGTCTTCACAGGCGGAATTAAAGGAGGTGAGCGCCTGTTGGGTCCAGGAAGATTCCGGGCCGCCCCAGCTGATGGAAACGACGCTCGGTTGAAGATTGGTGTCGTGCACGGCGGTGGTGAGCGCGTCTAGAAATCCCTGGTCGGTGTTCGGAGTGAAGTATATGGCGATTTGCGCGGAGGGCGCGACGGCTCCGGAGACTTCGATATCGAGTTCGACTTCGCCGTCCGCGCCGTTGGGATCGCCGGTGGGAGAATTTGTGGCGCCATCCACGGAGACAGCGGTGACGGTGGGCGTTTTGATGCCGAGATTCTTGAAATAGGTGGCGAGATCCGTTGCGTTGTAGCCGCCGGATAATTCCAGGATGCCGATGGTTTGTCCGCTGCCGGTGGTACCGGCGGGAAAATCGTAGGCTTGCGCGACTTGTGGGGCGTTGAAGGAAGCGCTGGCGGCGTTCGCGCGCGTTGCGTTTTGCGATTGCTTGCGGATGCGGAAATGCGGTTTGGCTTGCGGGCGATTGTCGAGGCCGAAAACGCCTTCGATGATGCCGCTGAGCGCGGCGGGAATTTGGATGGCACCGCTGCGCATGCGGCTGGTACCGGTCGCGTGTCGATAGTTGTTGAGTTCGACGTTGAATGCGCGGCTGAGATTGCTGATTGAGCCGCTTAGGAGCACGGAGCGGCGCGGGCGGCTGACTTCTACGACTTTCAATTTATTTTGTGCGGCGAAGGCGCGAACCTTTTTTATGTCAGCGGGGCGCGCGCCATGGCGGGTGGCGAATTGCGCGCGGGAAAGATGATTGCGCTGCGCGGGTGGAAGTTTGCCGATTTTGGTGACGTCGGGAAATTGTTTGGGCGACCCGCCGCGGCGGAGGAAGACGGTTACCTGGATCTGTTCCTGTGGGTCGCATGGTCCGATTTTGCGCGAGCCGGGGAGCAGAGTGCGTTCACTGCCGGGCAGGTCTATGCGTTTTTCAATCTTTGGCATGAATTCCTCCTGAGTATTTCAGACGCCGAGAGGCTTGAAGATAGGTGCCGGGGAAATCGTATTTGCGGTTTCGGTTCTGGGAGACGCGAAGCCCACAACGAGTATAGACTTGTGGGCGATTGTCGCGCCACTGCGTGAGCTGACTTCTGTTGTGCCTGCCCGAAGTGGTTCTTGTTTGATTCGCTGGGATTATTTTTTTCATGATCAAGCGGCTGTTCTCACAATATATCGCGGAAGAAGCGCGTCCGATGCTGCGCTTGGCGCTGCCCCTGGTGGCGGCGGAGCTCGGCTGGATGACCATGGCCATCGTGGACACGATGATGGTGGGGCGGCAGGCGAATAGCGCGGTGGCGATTGGCGCGGTGAGCCTGGGCAGCATACTTTTTAACGCGGCCGCGATTTTTGGAACCGGATTGATGCTGGGGCTGGACACGCTGGTTTCACATTCTTATGGCGCAGGAGATGTGGAGGATTGCCACCGGTCGCTGGTGAACGGAGTTTACTTGAGTTTGGCGATCAGCCCGATTTTGATGGGCGCGGTGTGGCTGTTCGAGCCGGTGCTGCGGTCGCTGGATATTCAGCCGGCGATTTTGGATCAGGCGCTGCCGTATTTGCGGACTTTGAACTGGGGAACTTTGCCGCTGCTGCTTTATTTTGTTTTCCGGCGATATTTGCAGGGAATGAATATGGCAAAGCCGGTGATGTTCGCGCTGATCTCGGCGAACATTGTGAATCTTGTGGGGAATTGGGCGCTGGTGTACGGACATTTGGGGTTTCGCGCGATGGGCACGGTGGGGTCGGGGTGGTCCACATTCGGGGCGCGCGTGTATATGACGGGCGTGCTGCTGGCTTCCGCGTTGTATTACGACCATCGAAATAAGACGGGCTTGCGCAACGCCGCGCGGCTTCCGAATTTTCCGCGCGTGTGGCGCTTGGTGTATCTGGGATTTCCGGCGGCGACGCAATTCGGGATGGAGGTGGGCGTGTTCGCGGTAGCCACGATGCTGATTGGCAGGCTGGGCGCGGATGCGCTGGCGAGTCATCAGGTAGCGCTGAATACGGTGAGCTTGACGTACATGGTGCCGCTGGGAATCAGCGCGGCGGCGGCGGTGCGCGTGGGGCAGGCGCTTGGACGCGAAGACCCGCATGCGGCGAGCCGCGCGGGATGGACTGCGATGTTGCTGGGGTCAGCGTTCATGGGATGCATGGCCGTGGCGTTCTTGCTGGTGCCGCGGCAGATCGTGCGGGTCTACACGGCGGATTCTGCATTGATTCCCGTTGCGAGCAAATTGCTTTTCGTGGCGGCATTTTTTCAGTTGTTTGATGGGATGCAGACGGTGGCGACCGGGGCTCTGCGCGGAGCTGGGGATACGCGGACGGCGATGTTGTGCCATTTGTGTTTTTATTGGCTGGTGGGATTGCCGCTGGGGGCGCTGCTTTGTTTTCATTATGGTTGGGGCGCGCCGGGAATGTGGGCGGGGTTGAGCGTGGCGCTGATTTTGATTGGGAGCGCGCTGGTTTATTTTTGGCGGCGGAAGGAACGAGCGTTTGCGAATTTGGCTTTACGTCGGGCTGACACACGGGATGCGATGGTGTGATGGCGACGGTTGACGCGCGCGTATCGCCCGCCTTGTACGTCTCTCACGATGGCGTGACATTCTCATTCCTGCAGATGTGACGCGCTGCGCTACAATCACGGGCAGCGAATTGAAGCGTAGCAAGTGAACTGATGGCCGACGGAACGCTTGATCCAATGTGTAACACTTTTATGGCGCGCGCGCTGGCGTTGTCGCTGGAGAACGTGCGTTCGGGGCGGGGCGGGCCGTTTGGCGCGGTGATTGTTCGAGGCGGCGAGATCATTGCGGAGGGCATGAATAGCGTTACGGCCACGAATGATCCCACGGCGCACGCGGAGATGGTGGCGATTCGCGAGGCTTGCCGGAAATTGCAGAGTTTCGAGTTGGCGGAGTGCGAAATTTATACGAGCTGCGAACCTTGCCCAATGTGTTTGGGGGCGATTTACTGGGCACGGCCGGCGCGTGTTTATTTCGCGAATTCGGCGGCGGACGCGGCGCAGGCGGGGTTTGACGACGCGTTTATTTATACGGAATTGAGCTTGGCCCATGCGGGGCGGAAGATTCCGATGATTCAGCTGAAGCACGACGAGGCGTCGGCGGCGTTTCGCGCGTGGCGGGAGAAGTCCGACAAAATTCGGTACTAAGGCCGGCTGATTTGGAAACGCGTGTGATTGGAAAATCGGTGCCGCGCAAGGAAGGGCGCGAAAAAGTCACCGGGCGCGCGCTGTATGTAGATGATTTGAGTTTTCCCGGCATGCTGCATGGGGTGACGGTGCGCAGTCCGGCGGCGCGCGGAAGGATTCGCGCGATTCATTTTGCAGATGGCATCCCTTGGCATGAGTTCATCGTTGTTACCGCGCAAGACATCCCCGGAAAAAACTGCATCGCGCTGCTAATTGAAGATCAACCCTGCCTGGCCGCGGAATTTGTGAATCATCCTGAAGAGCCCGTGGTGCTGCTGGCGCATCACGATAAATATTTGCTGGAGGAGGCGCGCAGGGCGGTGCGGATTGAGATCGAGCCGCTGCCGGCGATTTTTTCGATTGAGGATTCACTGGCGGGCAAGGAAATTATTTGGGGGCGCGACAATATTTTCAAATCGTTCTACGTGGAGAAGGGCGACGTGGAGCGCGCGTGGGCTGGGGCTGAGTTCGTGGTGGAAGGATCGTATGAAACCGGGGCGCAGGAGCAGCTTTACATCGAGCCGCAGGGAATGATCGCGCAGGTGAACGAGACGGACGGCGTAACGGTGTGGGGCTCGCTGCAGTGTCCGCATTACATACACAAAGCGCTGATGATTTTGTTTGGGCTGCCGCGCGAGCGCGTGCGCGTGGTGCAAACGGAAACAGGCGGCGGATTTGGCGGGAAGGAAGAATATCCGTCCATGATCGCGGCGCATGCGGCGCTGCTGGCGCGGAAAGCGGGCCGGCCGGTAAAAATAATCTACGACCGCGCCGAAGATATGGTGGCGACGACGAAGCGGCATCCTTCGCGAACGCGGCATCGCACGGCAGTGACGCGCGACGGAAAACTGCTGGCGATGGACATTGATTTCACAGTTGATGGCGGGGCCTATGAAACGCTTTCGCCTGTGGTGCTGTCGCGCGGAACGATTCACGCGGCGGGGCCCTACGCTTGTCCGAACGTGCGGATATGCAGCCGGGCTGTAGCGACCAATGCTCCGCCGCATGGGGCGTTTCGCGGATTTGGCGCGCCGCAGAGTGTGTTTGCGCTGGAGCGGCATTTGGATCGCGTGGCGGAGGCGGTGGGAATCGCTCCGGAGGAATTGCGGCGGCGGAATTTTATCCGTGAGGGGCAGACTTTGGCGGTGGGGCAGGTGGTGAAAGAAAAAGTGGATATGAATGGATTGATGGAGCGCGCGTTTGAGCTGAGCGGTTACTACGCGAAGCGACGGAAATGTGCCGCGGAGAATTCTGCCGCGCGCGGCACGATTCGGCGAGGGATTGGATTCGCGTCGTTTCTTCACGGCGCGGGATTTACGGGGTCGGGCGAAGAATATCTGGCTTCGGAAGTGGCGATGGAGGCGATGGCGGACGGCACCGTGCACATTTTGGCGGGCAGCACGGAAATGGGGCAGGGCACGAACACGATTTTCGCGCAGATTGCGGCGGAAGCGCTGCGGTTGGATTGCGAGCAGATTAGGATCGTGCAGCCGGATACGGCCTATGTGCCGAACAGCGGGCCGACCGTGGCTTCGCGCACGGCGATGATAGTGGGGAAGCTGGTGGAAGCGGCGGCTGTGAGATTGCTTGGGACATTGCATGACAGCGGATTGTTGCAGCATGGGTATAACGCTTCGGATTTTTCGCGGGCGTGCGGTTCGTACGTGGCGAAACGTGGAGCGCTGAAATCTTTTGTGAAGTACGAGCACCCGCACGATTTACATTGGGACGATCAGAAATATTCCGGCGATGCTTACGGCGCTTATGCGTGGGCGGTATATGTGGCGGAAGTTTCCGTCGACACGCGGACGGCTGAGGTGCGCGTGGAGGATTTCGTCGCGGTGCAGGAAGTGGGGAAGGTGATCAATCCGGTGCTCGCGGCGGGACAGATCGAGGGCGGTGTGGCTCAGGGGATCGGGTTTGCGTTGTACGAAAACGTAGTGTGGCAGGAAGGGCGGATGGTTAACGCGCAGATGACGAATTATGTGATGCCGACTTCCGTGGATCTTCCGCTGATTCGGGTTTACTTCGAGGAAATTCCATACGGGCGCGGGCCGGCGGGTGCGAAAGGCATTGGCGAGCTGCCGCTGGATGGGACGGCTCCGGCGATTGCGAATGCGATTGCGTTCGCTACGGGCGTGGATGTGCGGCAGATTCCGATTACCGCTGAGGCGTTGCTGGAAATGTTGGAGGCCGTGCATGCCGGCTGAGGCCGCGCGGAAAATTCGCGTGTCGTGCGTGGTGAATGGCACGGCAGTGACTTGCGAAGCGTATCCGATGGCGCGGTTGCTGGATGTGCTGCGCGAAGAATTGAAACTGACCGGGACAAAGGAAGGTTGCGGCGAGGGCGAATGCGGGGCTTGCGCGATTGAAATGGATGGCGCGCTAGTGAACAGCTGTTTGGTACCGGCGTTGCAGGCGGAGGGCGCGAAAATTCGCACGATTGAGGGAGTGGCTTGCGGCGGGGCGCTGCATGCGGTGCAGCAAGCGTTTATCACGCACGGCGGGGCGCAGTGCGGAATTTGCACGCCGGGAATGATTTTGGCGGCGGTGAATTTATTGGCGCGTTATCCGCAGCCGAATGATGCGCAGATTCGCGACGGGCTTTCGGGGAATTTGTGCCGTTGCACGGGGTACATGAAGATTTTCGAATCGGTGGTGGCGGCGGTGCGAGACGCGGAGACTCGCGCGTGAGGGCATATCTGCCTGCGTACGAGATGGAAACGCCGCGGGATCTGACGGCGGCGCTTTTGCGTATGGCTCGCGAGCCGGGGGCGTGGCGGGCGTTTGCGGGCGGGACAGATTTGATGGTTTTGCTGGAGGCGGGGAAGTTGCCGCACCGGAAATTTCTGAATATTTGGAATTTGGGCGAATTGCGCGGGATTGCGGTGACGGCGGAACACTTGACGATGGGGGCCCTGACTACTTACGCCGAGGTGCAGCGGCACGAAATTCTGGCGCGCGAATTTCCGTTGTTGTGCCGGGCGGCGGCTGAGACTGGGAGTGTGGCGACGCAAAATCGCGGAACGTTGGGCGGGAATATCGCGAATGCTTCGCCGGCCGCGGATTCGCCGCCGGCTTTGATCGTGTATGGCGCGGAGATTGAAATTGCTTCGACGGGCGGGGCGCGGTGGGTGCCTTATGCGTCGTTCCACACCGGGTACAAGATAATGAATCTGCAGGCGGGGGAATTGATTCGCGCGATTCGTATGGCGCGGCCGCGCGGCGCGCGGAAACAATATTTCCGCAAAGTGGGGGCGCGGCGGGCGCAGGCAATTTCGAAGATTTGTTTTGCGGGGGCGGGGCGCGTGGAGGTGGGACGGATCGCGGAAGTTCGGATCGCGCTGGGGAGCGTGGCGCCTACGGTGCTGCGTGCGGTGCGGGTGGAGGAATTATTGCGCGGGCAGCGGCCGGACGATGCCGCTCTGTTGCTGGCTGCGCAGGACGCGCTCGCTGCTGAGATCGCGCCGATTGACGACATGCGTTCGACGGGGCGCTATCGCCACGACGTGGCGCGGAATTTACTCGCGGAATTTCTGGAAGTTCTGGCAAGCTGAGCGCGGGATGCAAAACTCTTCGGAAACTTCGCGAAGTGTGCCGGCCGCGGCCGATTTAATTGTGCGCGGGAAACGCGTGCTGACGCCGGAAGGCGAACGAGCGGCGGCGATTCATGTGCGCGCCGGCGTAATTGCGGCCGTTTCCAGGTTCGATGAAATTGTCCAGGGTACGCCGGTGCACGATGCCGGAGATTTTGTGGTGATGCCGGGCGTGGTAGATACGCATGTGCATATTAATGAGCCGGGGCGTACGGAGTGGGAGGGGTTTTCTTCTGCGACTCGCGCGGCTGCTGCGGGCGGCGTTACGACTTTGATTGAAATGCCGCTGAACTCTATACCGGCAACGATTTCCGCGGCGGCATTGCGCGAAAAACTAGGCGCGGCGGCGGGGAAGCTTTGGGTGGACACGGGATTCTGGGGCGGCGTGGTGCCGGGAAATTCCGAAGAGCTGCAGGGGCTCTGGGACGCGGGCGTCTTTGGATTCAAATGTTTTCTGGTGCCGAGCGGCGTGGATGAGTTTGCGCACGTGACGGAGGCGGATTTGCGGGTGGCGTTGCCGAAACTGGCGGCTATGCGCGCGCCTTTGCTAGCGCACGCGGAATTGCCGGGGCCAATCGAGAAGGTTGTGGCGAGTCTGGCAAAGAATGCGTCGCCGCGAATGTATGCTACGTGGCTCGCGGTGCGTCCGCGGGAAGCGGAGAACGAAGCCGTCGCGTTGCTGCTGCGGCTGGACGCGGAATTTGGCGCGCGGATTCACATCGTGCATGTGTCTTCGGCAGATGCGCTGGCTTTGTTGCGCGGCGCGAAGTTGGCGGGTGGCGCGGCCACTGCGGAAACCTGCCCGCACTATTTGACTTTTGCGGCGGAGGAAATTGCGGACGGGGCGACGGAATTCAAATGCGCGCCACCGATACGCGAGCGGGAGAATCGCGAAAAATTGTGGCAGGGGCTGGGCGACGGGACGCTGGATTTCATTGCGACGGATCATTCGCCATGCCCTCCAGCGATGAAGCTGCAGGAGGAGGGCGATTTCTTGCGCGCGTGGGGCGGGATCGCTTCCTTGCAACTGAGTTTGCCGGCTGTGTGGACGGAAGCGCGCGGGCGCGGCTATGCTGTGACGCATCTTGCGAAATGGTTATGCGAAGGGCCGGCGCGGCTGGCGGGTCTGGCCGGAAAAAAGGGAGCGATTTCCGTGGGATGCGACGCTGATTTCGTAATTTGGGATGCGGATGCGAAATTTCGCGTGGAGCCGGTGCAGCTGCATCACCGGCACAAGGTGACGCCTTACGCGGGGCGCGAGCTGGTGGGACGCGTCGAGGCGACATTCTTGCGCGGGCGGAAAATATTTGAGCGCGGAGAATTTTCGGCGGGGCCGGTGGGACACGTGTTGCAGCGAGGCGCGGCATGAATGAGTTCACGCAATTCGTGGATTTGGCGTCGGAGCGGCTGGGCGGATGCGTGGTGGTCGCCAACGACGAGTTTTTTGCGCCGAAAGAAAATTTACTGAAGCGCGAGAAGCCGATTTTTATCGTTGGGAAATATAACGACCGGGGAAAGTGGATGGACGGATGGGAGACACGGCGGCGGCGGAGTCCGGGATGCGATTGGTGCATCGTGCGGCTGGGATTGCCGGGAATTTTGCGGGGCGTGGTGGTGGACACGAGTTTTTTTACGGGGAATTATCCGCCGCGTTTTTCTTTGGAGGGTTGCGATCTCGGTGAGTCCGCGCCCTATAGGGACGAAAAGAAAAAGTTGGCGGCGAACGCCACGCATTGGGAAGAAGTTTTGCCGGAGACTGCCTTGAAGGGCAACTCTGTAAATCCGGTGATGGTGACGCATGCGGGGCGATTTACGCACGTGCGTTTCAAGATTTATCCGGATGGCGGCGTGGCGCGTTTGCGGTTGCATGGCGAGGTAGTGCCGAGCGCGCGTGGAATCGCGAAACGCGAGCTGGACCTAGCGGCGGTGGAAAATGGCGGGCGGGTGATTGCGACGAGCGATCAATTTTACAGCGACCCGCTGAACATGTTGATGCCGGGGCGCAGCAAAATTATGAGCGACGGCTGGGAAACGCAGCGGAGGCGTGGGCCGGGACACGATTGGGCGATCGTGAAATTGGGAATGGCGGGAACGATTGAGCGCGTGGAAGTGGACACGGCCCATTTCAAGGGGAATTTTCCAGATAGCTGTTCGATCGAGGTGTGCGAGGCGGAAGGAGCGGGGGCGGAAATTGCGCGGCTGCGCGCGGCGAATTGGCGGCAGCTGTTGGCGCGCGTGCCTTTGAAGGCAAATCGCTTGCATGTGTTCCGGCGGCAGTTGCACGAAGTGGGCGCGGCGACTCATGTGCGACTGAATATTTATCCGGATGGCGGGGTTGCGCGTTTTCGGGTATTTGGGCGAGCGGCGCAGGCTGCGGACCAGTTAACGGGCATCGCGCGGCTGAATCATTTGTCACGGAAACAAGCTGCGAGCGCTTTGTACGATTGTTGCGGCTCGAAGAAATGGGTGGAGTGGGTGTTGGCGCAAAGGCCTTTTGCCGACGCATCAGCATTGCTCGATTCCGCGGAAGAAGCGTTTGGTTCGTTGGGACGAAAAGATTGGACGATAATATTTCGCAGCCATCCGGCGATCGGCGCGAAGAAGGCCGCGGGGAGACAGACCGCGAAGGCGCGCGAGTGGTCGGTAGGTGAACAATCTTTGGCGCAGAAAGCTTCGGCGGAAACTTTGGCGGTGATGGCGGCAGCGAACGAGGCCTACGAGGCGACGTTCGGGCACGTGTTTTTAATTTGCGCCACGGGCAAATCGAGCGAGCAGATATTGAAGAGTTTGCAGGAGCGCCTGGGGCACGACGCGGAAACGGAAATGCGCATAGCCGGCGAAGAGCAACGCAAAATCACGCGGCTGCGCCTGGAGAAATTACTGGGATCATGAGCCAGATCACCACGCACGTGCTGGATACTTCGCTGGGACGGCCTGCCGCGGGCGTGCCAGTGATTTTGGAAATACAAAGAGCTGGCGGCTGGCAGGAAATCAGCAAGGGCGCGACGGATGCGGACGGGCGGCTGCAGCATTTGCTCGAGCCGGGAGCGCTCAAGGCGGGGATTTACCGGTTAACGTTCGAGACGAGCGTTTATTTTCACGCGCGTAAGACTCACGGCTTGTACCCGCAGGTGACGATCGTGTTTCAGGTTGCGGATGCCAAGGAGCATTACCATATTCCGCTGCTGCTGAGTCCTCACGGATATACGACGTATCGCGGGAGCTGACGAATGGCCATCAAGCTCGGCAAAAATAAGTACGGCAAATCGCGCGTGCGGCTGTTGCGCGTGGTGCGTCAGGATGGCCGGCACGATATACGCGAGCTGACAGTGGGGATTTCATTCGAGGGGGATTTCGAGGCGGCGCACACGAAGGGCGACAACCGTAAGATTTTGCCGACGGACACGATGAAGAATACGGTCTACGTGCTGGCGCGGCAGTATCCCGTCGATTCGATCGAGGATTTTTGCACGCACCTGGTGGAACATTTTTTGACTTATAACTCGCAGGTCTCGCGCGTGCGCATTCGCGCGGAGGAAAATGTGTGGGGGCGGATTGCCTTGGGCGGGAAGCCGCACGCGTCGGCCTTTTTGCGCGGCGGACAGGAGCGGCGGACGGCGGAGTTGGATGCGACGCGCGAGCGGACGGCGATTCGCGCGGGGATTGCGGGATTGGTAGTGCTGAAGACCACGAAATCGGCGTTTGACAATTTTCTGCGCGATCCTTACACGACTTTGAAAGAGGATCGCAACCGGATTCTTTCGACCTCGATTCATGCGGACTGGCTCTATGAAGGGAGTGACATCGAGTTTGGGCCTTTGTGGCATGGCGTGCGGCAGATTTTGCTGGAGACATTCGCGGAGCATGACAGCCAGTCGTTGCAGCACACTTTGTATGCGATGGGCGAGGCGGCTTTGAATAATTTCGATCGGGTGCGGGAGATTCATCTTTCATTTCCTAACAAGCATTTTAATTTGGTGGATTTGTCGCCGTTTGGGATGGATAACCCGGCGGAGGTGTTTTTGCCGACGGATGAGCCGCACGGATTGATTGAGGCGACGTTGCGGAGGGAGTAGGGCGGGGGTTTACCGCAGAGACGCCGAGGGCGCAGAGGAAGTCAAAAGATTTAACACAGCGGGCGCAGAAAAAAGCGGAGAAAATTCGCGAAAGATAAAGGCTGGCATCATTAGCGGGTTTCGAATCATCGAATTAAGTGGGGGTTGTTGGAATTTCGCAGACAGGTTACATTGGAATCTTGCAGAGCTTAGCTCTCCAGAAACTCCGACTGCGCCGTGAGCCGCGCGAGATGAGGCTTGCGGTGTGCGTCACCAAAAATGCTTGAAAATTTGATGCTGTGGAAAAGCTTGAGGGCCTAAACACGTATTTATGGACGAAAGAATTCTAATTGTGGATGACGAATCGGGAGCGCGGGCGGCGCTGGAATTTTTGTTGCGGCGCGAGGGATTCGAAGTGCGCGACGCGCCAGACGGCCCGACGGCGATACAGGAGTGCGCGACGTTCCGTCCGGACCTGATTTTGCTGGACATCATGATGCCGGGGATGGACGGGTTTGAAGTTTGCCGGCACATCAAAGCCACGCCGGAAACGAGGCTGACGCCGGTGGTGTTGATCACCGGGCTGACCACGACCGAAGATCGGATCATGGGAATCAATGCCGGCGCGGACGATTTTTTGAGCAAGCCGATTGATCTGAACGAATTGCTGGCGCGCACGCGTTCGCTGCTGCGATTGAAACAGTACACGGACGAGCTGGAAAACGCGGAAGCGGTGCTGTTCAGCCTGGCGCACAGCATTGAGGCGCGCGACCCTTATACGCACGGGCACTGCGAGCGGCTGGCGGAAATGTCCGCGCGCATGGGCGAACGGCTGGGCGTGCCGGAAGAACAGATCAAGGCGCTGCGGCGTGCGGGAGTGGTGCACGATATCGGCAAAGTGGCGGTGGCGGATTCGATTTTGCTGAAGCCGGGGCCGTTGACCGCGGACGAGGCGAAGGTGATGCAGAAACATCCGGTGGTGGGTGAGCGGATTTGTGCGCCGTTGAAAACTTTTCGTCTGGTGCTGCCGATCATTCGACATCATCACGAGAAACACAATGGGAGCGGGTATCCGGATGGTTTGTCGGGCGACGAAATTCCGCTGACCGCGCGGATTTTGCAACTTTCGGATGTGTATGATGCGTTGACGACGGACCGGCCTTACAAGGTGGCGTTCACTCCGGAGGTTGCGCTGGATTTGATGGGGGAAGAGGCGGAGCGCGGCTGGTGGGACCGGGAGTTGTTCGAAGCGTTTCGCGAAATGATCCGGTTGCACCACAAAGATTTGGCGCCGGATATGTTTCGTAAGGCTCTGAATTAGATTCGCCGCGCTTTCTCGCGTCACACTTTTTGAGTTTTTCCTGCCATGCGCTCTTCGCCTGCGTAGATCACGAAGCGCCTTCCGCGTAGGAAACCGATCAGGGTCAGACGGAGTTCGCGCGCCAGTTGCACCGCGAGACTCGATGGCGCGGAAACTGACGCGACTATTGGTATTCCCGCGACTATGGCTTTCTGCACGATTTCAAATCCTCCGCGGCCGCTGACCAATAAAACCGAATCCGAAAGTGGCACGCGACCTTCTAGCAGCGCCCAGCCGATTACTTTATCTACCGCGTTGTGACGGCCGATATCTTCACGCAGGACGAGCAATTTTCCCGTTGGGTCGAACAGGGCGGCGGCGTGCAGGCCGCCGGTGCGTTGGAACACGTCTTGCGAATGGCGGAGTGCGTCCGGCAGCGTTATCAGCAATTCCGCATCGAGCCGAAAATCCGGATTGGGAGCCGCTAGCAGGCGCGAGCGGATGGAATCTATCGAGGCTTTGCCGCAGATGCCGCAGCTGGAGGCGGCGAAGAAGTGGCGCTTCATTTTGGCGAAGTCTGGGGTGGCTTCGGGGGCTAGCTCGGCTTCGATCACGTTGCCGCGATTTGTTCCGTCTTGCGGCTCGGCGAGTTCGAGTCTTTCGACTTGTTCGCGATGCTGGATCAGGCCTTCGGTGAAAAGGAAGCCGGCAGAGAGTTCGCGGTCGTGGCCGGGGGTGCGCATGGTGACGCTGAGAGGGTCCGCGCCGATGCGGATTTCCAGAGGTTCTTCGGCAGCGAGGTAATCGTCTTTGCGGCGGAGGTAGCCGTCGTCCCATTCGGAGACTTGGGTTAGATCCACACTGCGCGGTGTGCGGGGCACGGCGGTTCTCCTTCGCGGACCATTATGCATGGGGCGCGCAACACTTCAAAGGCGCCACAGTTGAGCGCAGATGAACAAAGATAAAACCAAAAGATTTTACGCGGAGGACACGGAGGAAAGACGAAAGTAAATCGGAGAAAGACTAACACCCTTTACCACAGAGACCGCAGAGAAAAGCGAAATCACAGCCTGCTGTGCTGACGCTCAAAAAAAACTGGCTCGAGCCGCCTAATCGGCTCGAGCCAGTGGTCGTGCTGTTTTCGTGCTGCTGTGACGCGAACGCGGAAGATGTTCGCGGGTTAGTCCTTAAGTGTTTTCAGGATTACGCCAGTGGATGGATCCAGGATCAACCTCGGGGCCTGGTTGCCTTCGAAGTCGAAGAAGCCATTGAGTGTGCCGGCTTTTACGTCGCTTGAGTCGTTGCCGATGCGGCCGAGATCCCAGTTGTCCTCGATGAAGCGGAGAATGGAGGACTGGTCGGTGGCGCGGTGGTCAATGTAATTCTGCTTCGCGAAGGGAGAAATCACGAGCAGAGGGAGACGCGGACCGTAACCGCAGCGGCCTTGTGTGCCGCCAGCGGTAGCTGCCGTGGCAGCGCCGCAATCGCCGGAGCCGGCGAGAGCATCGTCCGCGACGGCGGATTGATTGACCACTGGTCCGAGGACGTGATCGTACCAGCCGTCGGAGTCGTCGTAAGCGATGATGATCACGGTGTCTTTCCAGTATTGGCTGTTGGCGATGGCGTTGATCACACCGACGTCGAAGATTTGCTCGTCAATGGGATCGGAGTAGCCGGGGTGGCCGTCCTGATACGCGGCGGCTTTGAGGTAAGTGACGGCCGGAAGACGATCTTCGCCGAGAGCTTCCCAGAAAGCGCTGAGGTCGTACTGGTGATTGGCGCCGTCGGAGGAAGTGCCGATGAGCGCGGCGTTCTTCGGCAGGTTGTGATGGAGATTCTGCGTGCTGGTGTAGTACTGGAAAGGCTGGTGGTGAGGAATGTAATCGCCGACGGTTTCGACGGCATCATCACCGGCCAGTCCCGCATGGTGCGCGCCGCAGATGGCTTGACCCTTGGCATTGAAACCAGTAGGAGCGAAGCCGCCCTGGAACCAACCCCAGGTGATGTGCTTGGCGTTGAGCAGGTCGCCCACGTTGGTGCCGACGATGGAGACCATGGTCGTGGTCTGGAGTTGGGGATTGGTGAGAACGCATTCATCGCCTGCGGGACGCGGGTCGCCGATTACGGCACCCGTGTTCGAGCCGTTGGCGATATTGCCGGAAGCGCTGGCCGCGGCGCCATTGGGCTTCGTGGGGAACAGAGTAGCGGTGGCCGTGGTTCCGGCGATGAGGTTGAGCGCGCCGACGGCGGAAGGACCGAACATGGTGCCGTACGAGTTGTCACTCATCGCGTAGTGCTGCGCGTAATTCCAGAGGGCGGTGACGGTGTTGCCGTCGAAGTAGCCCATCACGACGCCGGTGCCTTTGCCGTAATCGTTACAAGGAGAGCCGGTGGAACTTCCCGAGCCGGTGGATTCGGGGAACTTGTCCATCAGGCCGTGGTCGAGAGCTTGTTGTTCGGGAGTATAGCTGTGGTTCTGGTCGCAGGTGACGGAGAGAATGCCGGTGTCCATGCGGAAGGGCTGCGTGGAGTTCGGATTTTCGGTCAGCAAGCCGCCGGCGAGGAGGTTGTTGGCGCGCGGTGTTTCGGACTTGGCTTCGAAGAACGGCTCGCCTTTCGGATTGGTGGCATGTGGATAGGTGCCGAAGTAGTGGTCGAAAGATTCGTTTTCACCGAAGATCACGATTACGTGTTTGATCGGCGTGGTGGTCGGCGCTGATGAGGCGGCGTCGTTACCTGGAGCTGGCGCGGCGAATAGACTGCTGGGCATCGCCAGGACCAGGTTGGAGGCGAGCGCGATGGCTGCCATCCGGCGAAGATGCTTGCTGATCATGAGTTCTCCTTAGATTGTGGAAAATTCGAGTCTGAGACCGCGAGGTTCGCGCGTGCGTGGCAGCTTCCCAGAGCTGCGTAGGGGTTTGCGGAACCGAGCGGGCGCACGCATTGATACGTGGCGTGTGTTATTGCCAGATGACAATCGCATTAAAAGCTGGAGGGTGAATTTCATGGGCTGAGTACCATAAGTACTGTTGTGTCAGTTTGTTAAGTGATGGCCGGCTGCGCTGGATTGCGCCTGCGGGGCGGCGTGCTTCGGGACCACTTGGATTACTCCCATCATGCCGCCGTCCTCGTGTTCGAGGAGGTGGCAATGATAGGCAAACGTGCCGACGATACTGGGGTCCCGGAAGTCCATACGCAGTTTTACACTGGGATATTGGGGGCTGGTCCCGTCCCAGTAGGAGACGTTGATGGTGTCGCGCAGGAAGGGCTCATCGAGCGGGATGCCGTTCCATTCGACCAGCATGAAATGGATTTGGTGGATGTGGAAGGCGTGCAATTCGCGGGTCCGATTTTCGATGATCCAGTCTTCGACGTCGCCCTGGGGGACGATGATGTTTGGGATTGCATTTGTTGGATCAAAAAGTTTTGGCTGCTGGCCTTCGACGGTGACGTAAAAGTCGGTGCGGCTGTTGGGGTCTTTTGGATCGCGCGGATTTTCGGTGAAGTAGAGGGTGCGGGTTCGGACTGGCTTTACATCGCCTAGCCAGGCGTCATTTGAGCGGGCGAGCGGGACGGGATTTTTTTCCAGCTGCACGCTTGGTTCTGGTGCGTCTGACTCTGCGACGATTGCGGCTAGCGGGCGCGTGGGATCGTTTTCGCCGGCCGGTCCGGTGTCAATTGTGCGCGTGATCAGGCTGGCCTGCGCGCCTGCGACGGGTCCTTTCACGATAATTGTTACGCGGCCTGCTGGGGGCATCAAGATGTGACTCTGCCAGATTATTTTGTGGCCTGGTGTTCCGGCTTCGTTGATGGGGATGCCGTCAAGAGAGACCACGCCTAGCATTTGCGGTTTGTTTTCGACCAACATTTGCAGGTCGAGATAGGTAATGGCGGAGGCGTTCAGAACGCACCAGAGCTGCTTTTCCTGTGGGCGGATTTTAATTTTGGCGGGGAGATAGTTTGGATAGGCGACTGAGACGAAATTTATGGAGAGATCTTTTGCGGGTTTGCCGCCTCCGGTGCCGGTGTTGAGGATGTCGCCCTCGGCGTCGCGGAGGACGAGGGGCGGCGGCATGGAGTCGGTTTGCACGGGTTGCGCGTCTGGATTCAGCAGGTCTTGATCGCGGATGACTAGAACTCTTTCCGGTAGGCCCGCGACTTCTAGATTGGCCCGTTCGATTCCTTCGATTAGCAGCGCTCCGGAAGCGCCGCCTAGCACTTGCGGGTTGGTGAAGCCGTGGATGTGCGGGTGATACCAGTAGAGGCCGGGCGGTTGATTCGCGGGGATGCGGATGCGGTATTCGAAGGGAGCGTCTGTTGGGTTGATCGCGGTTTTTAGGACTTCATCTTGATGGCAGACAGGCGGGATCGCGAGGCCGTGGAAGTGTAGGTTGGTGGCGAAGGCCGTCATTTCGCCGCCTTGGCAGGGATCGTTTGTTGGATTGGTTGTGGCTGCCGCGACGGCGTGTTGGTGCATGGCTGCGGTTCGTGTAGGCGGTTCAGTGAGTTCGTTTTTAAGATGCAGAATTAACAGATCGCCGGGGTGTAATCGAAGAGTGGGCGATAGGCTGCCGTCGGCGCCGACGTAGCAGTAGCGCATTTGACCGTTCGCGGCGGGGCCATTGCGAAGGGTTAGAGCTACTTTCAGAACGCCGGCTTGACTGCGGAGATCTTCAGGCTCTGCTACTACGCTGCCAATCGCTGGGCGCGTGCAAGTTTCGGGCTTTACTGATTGGGCTGAGGTGGGCACGGCGGCGCAGAGACAAAGCAGGAAGATGGCTGACGCGAGGGCGATTGATGCGCACAGAGGTGTTGCGGACTGCCGATGGGACTCTAGAGACATTTTAGGCTTAAGAGGCAAAGTAACAGGCAGAGGAGAGAACTCCAATGGGTTTGACGAACATTCAATTTAGCGGGGAGAGTCATAGCCCGTGTGAATTTTCGGCAAATATTCGGTTACGATTTGAATAGAGCTCCTTCGGCTAGATATCCACAGGGCCGAGGATGCGGCCTGCCGCAGATTGGAAAACTGCGCTGCGGGGGTGTAGGATTGGGGTTTCCGCTATAGGCGTCAGAGAAAGCTGGTATTGATGATTGCGCATGCAGTGGCGTTACCCACCGAAGCACCCACCAAGCGTGTTGGTCTCGATGTGTGGATGAACCGGGCGTTGCAATTGACGGAAGAGGTGCAGAACGGGTGGAAATCTCGCGAGGTGCATGATTTACGGGTGGCTTTGCGGCGCTGCCGGACGATGGCGGATGCGTTGAGCGAAGTGAATCCGGACCGCGGCTGGCGAGGGCTGAAGAAAGAGAGCCGCAAGCTGTTTCATGCTTTGGGGGAGCTGCGGGATACGCAGGTGGAGCAGGAGTGGTTGAAGAAGCTTTCTGCGCCGGGTGATCCGGTGCGCAAGCACGTGCTGAAGGTGCTCGCGCAAGCGCGGAAAGAGCACCAAGTGAAGGCGCGGCGGGCGCTGGAGGATTTTGACTGCAAGGACTGGCGGAAGTCTGTACAGAAGCTGCGTGGCAAGGCGCAGTTTTTCCCGCTCGACAGTGTGGTGTTTCAGCGGCTGGCTTTGACACGCTTGAACGAGGCCGCGGAGCTTTACGAACGCGCCCGCAGGGGGCGCAGCCGCATTGCGTGGCACCGGTTGCGGATTGGGCTCAAGGGGTTCCGTTACACTCTTGAAAATTTCATGCCGCAGCGCTATCAACCCTGGTGCGAGGATCTGAAACACATTCAGGATTTGCTGGGCGAAGTGCACGACTTGGATGTTCTGCGGACTGTGATACGGCGGCAGCGCGCGAAATTGGCGGAGGCGGACGTGCTGCAGTGGTTTGAGCGAATCGAAGAGGCGCGTCGGGCGCGGCTGGAGAAATTCCGGTCAGTCGTCGGAAGCAAGGGATCCCTGTGGACGGTGTGGCGCTCGGGGTTTCAGGTAATTCACATTGTGCAACCGTCGGCGCTCGCAGCACCGTTGCGGCTTCAGTCGGCCAGTTAATCCGCCAGTTAATCCGCCAGTTAATCCGCTAGTTGACGCAGCATCTTCGGCGTCAGGATCCAGAGAATTTCCCACCTGCCGTGACCCGCAGCGTGTTCCAGACAAGCGACTCCAGCTTTTTTCAGCGATGTGAAAACTCCATGGGCGCCGGTGACGTGCGCGAGCATCAGGTCGAGCTGCGGCGCGTGGCCGAAGCACATCACTTCCTTGGCGCGCAGGCGAATTACTTCTTTGATGATGTCCGCGGGATTGCCGGCGGGTTTCAGAGCCTCGTGCGCGCGGATCTTCTGCGGCGGAAATCCCAGGGTTTCGGCGAAAATTTCGGCGGTTTGGGCGGCGCGCACGTAGGGGCTGGTGATCAGCACGTCAGGCTTCACCTTAAGCGCTTGCAGGCCCAGCGCAGCGACGCGCGTTTTCTGCACGCCTTTGGCGGTGAGCGGGCGTTCCGGCTCCGGCGGAGATTTTGGGTCGTTGGGATCCACGGCGATGCCGTGACGTACCAGATACAGAATCATGATTTATTATGCCACCTTTTCTTTTCCCTGCGCGCGGCGGAATTCCGGCTTCAACTGGAATTCTTTCTCGAAAAGGCCCGATTTGCGCTCGAGGCCGAGCAGATCGAGGCGCGTGCCATCGAGGGCGCGGATGATGAAGATCGCTTTCCGTCCGGAGATTTGCACGTCTACGCCGGCGATGCGCTGGGCGTGTTCGGATTCGAGTTTTTCGGCGATGCGCAGCAGGCTGGTGAGCAGGCGGGTCTGGCGGCGGCGCTGGCCATCGAGCGCGGCGTAGGAAGCGTGCTCCAGTTGCGGTTCTGATTTGGAATTGTGGTAACGCACGAGGGCCGCGACCATGTCGCGCCGCCAGCCCCGCAGTTCGGGGATTTCACCGTTGCGGATCAAATATTCGCCGTGGCGGTGGTGCGATTTGCGCGAGACGAAATGCCCAACGTCGTGCAGCAGCGCGGCCATTTCCAGGACCAGACGCAGATCCGCGCCCATTTCATGGATGGGCCGGAGCTGATCGAAGAGCGACAGAGCGAGGCGAGCGACTTGTTCGGCGTGCTGCGGATTGTAATCGAGGCGGCGGGCGAACCAGCGCGTGCTGGCGAGGAGTTCGGAGGCGCGGCCTTTTTCTTCTTCGGTCGTGGTGCGAACGGAATATTGCTCGGCGACGAGGTCCAGCAGAATTCCTTCGCGGACGCCGACGCCGGGAACGAGCATGGTGCGCAGGTCCAGCCATTTTGCCAGCGTGTTGAAAATAATTGCGGCGATGCCGATAACTTCGGCGCGGTCTTTGCGAATGCGGAAGATGCGCATGCGGCCGGGCACGTCCAGAGCGAGCATGCGCCAGGTTTGATCGCGCAGCAGGCGCGTATTGATCGTGGGGAAGCGTTCGACCATGGGGCCCGCTGCGATGCGCACGAGCGCTTCAGCGTTTCCGCCGCAGGCGACGGCGATGGAGCGGCTGAGGTGGGGCGGAGAAGGCATGGCGCTGCGCAGGAGCGCGAGGATGTGGTGACGCAGGCGGTTGGCATTATCTTCATCAATCGCGCCTTCGATGGAAAAAGTTTCCATCAGGCGGATGGTTCCGAGGGGAAGACCGATGCGTTGTTCGAGGACGCCGCGCTGGTAAAAACTCAGCTCGAGACTGCCGCCGCCGAGATCGAAGATCAGGCGCGGCTGGATGCGATCTCCCAGAGCCCACTGCACGGCGGAACAGACCAGGCGAGCTTCTTCCTCGCTGCTGATTACTTCCAGTTCGATTCCGGCTTTGCGTTGCACGCGATCCATCAGGCGGCGGTAATTACGCGCTTCGCGAGCGGCCGCGGTGGCTACAGCGCGATAGGCGCCGACATTATTTTGATCCATGCGATCGCGGAATTGGCGGAAGGCGCGGGCAGCGCGGGATATTGTGTCGCCGCTGATCACCCGGCGGGTGAACGCGTTGTGGCCCAGACGCACAGCAGCGCGTTCGCAGTCCAGCATCTCAATGTGTTTGGGAGAAGTGGCGCGCGCGATTACCAAACGTATCGCGTTCGACCCGGCGTCAATGGCTGCCAATTGAACCGGGGCGGCCATTGATTTATCGCCAGAGCTGCGACAAGGCGTGCGAAGGCCGGTAGTGCGTGCTCCGTATCCCCAGATGCGCGGCAATCCGTTTGCGCAAAAGGCGGTTCACATCGGAGACGCTGCTTTCGCCGTCCATTTCGATGAAGCTGTGGCGTTTCGAAAGATATTCGAATTCGCGCTTGATCATGGATTGATAGCGGATGAAGGACTGGAAAAGATCGTTGGAGAGCGACATATCGCGGCCGGATTCCCAGTAGCTGATGATCTGGGATTTTTTGAATTCACGGTCGAAGGCGACTTCGGGACGCACGTTGAGCCAAAACGTAAGGTCGGGACGCAGCGCGGTTTCGTAAATGCCGTGGAGATAATCGCGGCCGATGCCGCGGACGGCGGCGCGCGCGATCAGGGTGAAGATGTAGCGGTCGGCGAGTACGATCAGGCCGGAACGCAGCGCGGGGAGAATGCGGCGCTCAAGCTGATCGAAGAAATCGGTGCTGTACATCAGCGCCAGGGTCATGCGCGTGACGGAATTCTCGGCGAGCAGGCCGTCAATATCTTCGCCGACGAGATAGGAGCGGCGCAGGCCCATGGTCTGCACGGCGAAGCCTTCGGATTCGAGCCATTCGGTGAGCAGTGAAATCTGCGTCGAGCGGCCGGAACCGTCGGTGCCTTCGATTACGACGAGAGTGCCGCTCAGTTCTTCGGGTTTTACGCCGGGAAGCGGCGAGCCATAGAAGCGCGAGGGCAGCTCTATCGCAGCGGCGCTCTTCTTCTTTTTCGAAGGGCGGCCGTTCGAGCCATGCGTTTTGATAGCTGTTTTGTCGGCGCGTTTCATTTTTTCTTGGGCGCGAATTGCTGCAGGGAGATGCGCTCGCCCACGATCTGGCGCATCAGTTTCTGCAGCTTGTTGACGCGTACGGTGCCATCCATCAGGACGAAGTGATCGGTTTCGATCATCTGGTCGTAATTGGTGAGAATGCGCTCCTGAAAGATGCGGAAACTTTCGGCGCGGTCGAGAGAAATGCCCAGGTCCATGCCGGCTTCGTAATATTTCAGCTTGGGGCGCCCGGCTACGATGCGGTTGACGGCCACGTCGAGCGGCGCGCGAAAATAAAATGTGATGTCGGGCGTGGGCGCGAAGCTGTAGAGGTTTCGCAGCCAGTGGGGCGAACAGCCGCGGGCGGCGTCGCGCGCGAAGGCGGTGTAGATGTAGCGGTCAGCGAGAACCAAGTAGCCGCCGTGGAGCAGCGGCATGATCTGGCGTTCGCAGCGATCGGCGAAATCGGCGGCGTGCAGCAGCGAGAATGTAGTGGGCGTGAGCAGGCGGCGCTGTTTGCCGCGGCGGGTGGCGGATTTCACCAGCGGCGAGGAATTCCATTCAGTGAAGTGGATGCGATAGCCGCCGATTTCCAGCCAGCGTTTCAGCAGGTAGAGCTGGGTGCTTTTGCCGGAGCCGTCAATGCCTTCGACGACCACCAGCGCGCCGGGATATTGGCGCTTGGGGGCGGATTCCTTCAGTGGAAGCGTCTCAGTTGTGACGAGAGTTTCTGGCGTAACTGTCCCCATGTTTGGCTAATCCTGCCGCCAATCCAACATGATATCCCGGAACGCGGGACGCGAATGTGAAAAAAGTGTTACAACCGGAGAACGCGGTATGCTGGGCCTGTTCGATGGGCGTTTTGTGGCGCTGTGCCGAAAAGGGGCGTGTTCGCAATGGCTACGAACTTTTCGAAGGAACTTATTGTTAAGCCGGGGCACAAAGTGCATTTGCGGAAATTTGATCCTGGCGACACGCTAGGTTGGGACAAAGGGCACGCTACGAAGGCGAGCCTGGCGAAGGCACTCGCGAGGCTCGATAAGCTGCAATACCTGCTGTACGCGGACCATAAACATGCGCTGCTGGTGGTGGTGCAGGGGCTGGATGCGGCGGGAAAAGACGGCACCGTTCGCCATGTAATGGCTGGCGTGAATCCGCAGGGTTGCCGCGTGACGTCGTTCAAGACGCCTTCGCCGGAGGAGGCCGCGCACGATTTTCTGTGGCGCGTACACAAAGCGGTGCCGCCGTGCGGCGATATCGGCATCTTCAACCGGTCGCACTACGAGGATGTGCTGATCGTGCGCGTGCACAATCTGGTGCCGAAGGACGTATGGTCCGCGCGCTACGAGCAAATCAACCGGTTCGAGCAGATCCTGCACGAGAATAACGTGCGCATCGTGAAATTCTTTTTGCACATCAGCAAGGACGAGCAGAAGAAACGTTTCATGGAGCGGATTGACGATCCCGACAAGCGCTGGAAGATCTCGCAGGCGGATTTCGACGAGCGGAAGTTTTGGGATGAATATACCTCGGCTTACGAGGATGTGCTGGAGCGCTGCAGCACGAAGCGCGCGCCGTGGTACGTGATTCCGGCGGACAAGAAATGGTTTCGCAATCTGGCGGTCTCGCACATCATCGTGGAGGCGCTGGAAGAAATGGACCTGAAATTTCCGCCTCCGACCATTGACGTGAAGAAATTGAAATGGTGATGAGCTGTCCTTTTTCGGGGCCGGATTTCTGCTAGAATCGCTCGTCTTTATGCGATCGGAGTGCATCGTTCCGCGCGTTTCTTGCGTGCGCGGGAATCCTGGTCACCCGGCGGCCCATGACCGACGAAGCGATTTTCCCGCGAAATTTCTTGAAGGCTTATCCCGTGGCGCTGCGGGGTGAGGGTTGTTTTGTGTACGCGGTGGGTGGGCGACGTTATCTGGACGCATCGGGCGGCGCTGCAGTAGTGACCATCGGGCATGGCGTGGCGCAAATCGCGCAAGCCATCGCGGAACAATCCACGCGGCTCGCTTACGTACATTCCTCGCAGTTTCACACCGCTGTCGCTGAAAAATTAGCCTCGCGCGTACTGGCTCTGGCGCCGCAGGGCATGCGGCGGAACGGGCGCGTCTATTTCACTTCTGGCGGATCGGAGGCTACCGAGACGGCGATAAAGCTCGCGCGGCAATATTGGATTGAGCGCGGTGAGGCGCGGCGCTTTCGCGTGATTTCGCGGCTGCAGAGCTACCACGGCAGCACGCTCGGGGCGCTGTCTGTTTCTGGAAATGTGCGGCGGCGAGAACCTTTCGCGCCTTTGCTGAAAGAGTGGGGGCACATCGCGCCGTGTTTTTGCTATCGCTGTCCTTTTGGATTGAAATATCCGGAATGTAATGTGGATTGTGCGGATGATCTGGAGCGTTTGCTGGAGCGCGACGGATCGAAGGACGTGGCCGCGTTTATTTTTGAGCCGGTGGTGGGAGCGACTTTGGGCGCGGTGGCTCCTCCGGATGGTTACGTGCAGCGGATCGCGGAGATTTGCCAGCGTCACGGGATTTTGTTGATTGCCGATGAAGTGATGAGCGGGATGGGGCGGACGGGCAAGCCTTTTGCGGTGGAACATTGGGGTGTCACGCCGGACATGATTCTGGTCGGGAAGGGTATCGCGAGCGGTTATGCGCCCCTCGGCGCGGTGATCGCGGCGGGGCACGTGGCCGAGGCAATTGCGAAGGGCAGTGGCAGTTTTCTGCACGGGTTTACGTATAACGCGCATCCGGTTTCGGCGGCGGCGGGGAACGCAGTGATGGACTATATCGAGCAGGAAAATCTTTTTGCTCGTGTGGAACCTGCGGGCCGTGAGCTGCGCGAGGCGCTCGAGCCGCTGCGGAAATTTTCCGTGGTGGGCGATGTGCGCGGAATGGGTTTGCTGCTGGCGATTGAGTTCGTGTGCGATGCCAAGACGCGCGCGCCATTTCCGCCGGACGCGCGCGTGGCGTATCGCGTGCAGGCGGATGCGTTGGAGGCCGGCGTGATGACTTATCCGATTCAAGGCTGCGTGGACGGCACGCGCGGCGATCACATTCTGATTGCCCCGCCTTACATCATTACGACGCAGCAAATTCAGATGCTCGTGAGCGGACTCGAACAGGCCATCGGCGATCTGGAGAAGAGTCATTTGGCCGCGACGGGAGGCTCTTCTGCGTCGCTCTAGGCGCCGTGGGCTTTGGGCTTTGTGCGGTGCTAGCGTGTTGTTCGTCGCGCTTGCTGTGGCGGCGGCGCCCGATCTCGCCAAGATCGCGGGATTTTCGCCGCGTGCGGCCGCGCAGGAAATCATCACTGAAAATTCCTTCCGCACATCCATTTCCACGCCTGAAATTATCAAGTTTCATCGCTACTTGACGGCGGAGCCCCATCCTGCCGGTTCGGCGCGCAACAACGAACTGGCGCAGTGGGTGGCGGAGCTGTGGCGGCAGCAGGGGCTTGAAGACGTCACGGTGCATCAATACGACGTGCTGCATTCTTCGCCTCGTCAAGTTTCCTTGGAGATGGTGAAACCAAGTTTTTATCGTGCGGGACTGCGTGAAGCTGCTTACGACGTGGACCCTGACACGAAAAATCCAAAAGTGGATGGCGCGTATCTGGGTTATTCGGCTTCGGGGGAAGTGACGGCGCCGGTGGTTTACGCGCACAGCGGCAACCCGGAAGATTACGAATATTTGCGGCGGCACGGAATTGATGTGCGCGGGAAAATCGTTCTGGTGCGTTATTCGAACCCCTACAGCTATCGCGGATTCAAAGCGCTCACGGCGGAACGGCTGGGGGCGGCGGCTATCCTCATATATTCCGATCCCGCCGAAGATGGATACGTGAAGGGGCCGGTGTATCCCACTGGCCCGTGGGGGCCGGAAACGCATATCCAGCGTGGCGCGATCACTTACGATTTTCTGGAGCCGGGCGATCCGCTGACGCCCGGTTACGCATCGGTGCCGGGCGCGAAACGGATTCCGCCGGAGCAGGCGATATCGCTGCCGAAAATTATGGGTGTACCGCTTTCCTGGCACGATGCGGAGCCTCTCCTACGGAAAATGGATGGCCCTGCGGCGCCGGAATCGTGGCAGGGCGGCTTGCTGTTCAAATATCACGTGGGCGGAAAGCGCGTGGTAGCGCATTTGAAAGTAGATATGGATACGAGCATTCAGCCTTATTACGTGACGGAGGCGCGCATACGGGGAAGCGAAGCGCCGGACGAGTGGGTGATTCTGGGCAATCATCGCGACGCCTGGGTTTTTGGGGGCGTGGATCCTTCCAGCGGCACGGCGGCGATGCTGGAAATGACGCGCAGCCTGGGGCAATTGCTGGCGCGAGGGATCCGTCCGAAGCGCACGCTGGTGATTTGCAGTTGGGATGGCGAGGAATATGCGCTGACCGGTTCCACGGAGTGGGGCGAGCAATACGCGGATGAACTGAAGCAGAAGGCCGTGGCGTATTTGAATGTGGATGAAGCCACGTCTGGAAGCAATTTCGAAGGGGACGCGGTGGGATCGCTTGCGCCGCTACTGGTGGAAGTGAGCCGCGCGCTGCCTGCTCCTTCAGGTAAAAGTTTGTATGACGAGTGGAAGATTTACCGGAAGGCGGAGCTGAATTTGACGCAGGCGGTGCCGGACGCGGAGCTGGCGAATACGCGGATTGGCAGCGGGTCGGACCATACCGTGTTCCTGAATTTTCTGGGGATTCCGACCGTCGGCTTGACGTTTACGGGACCTTACGGCGTTTATCATTCCATGTACGATGATTTTTTCTGGATGAATCATTTTGGCGATCCCGGCTATCACTATCACACCTTGATGGCGCAGCTGTGGGGCGTGCTGGCGCTGCGTTTGGCGAATGCGGACGTGCTTCCTTACGATTTTGATTCGTACGGAGAAAATATCCGGCAGTTCGTGGTGGATTTGAATTTAGCGAGTCACATCAGCGGGCATATTGACGTGGTCGCGTTGCAGCAAAGGGTCACCGATTTTCAAGAGGCGGGGCGCGATCTGAATCTGGCTGTGGCGCAGGCGATTTCTTCCGGGAAGCTGGATGCGGCTGCGGCGGCGCTGGTGAATCAGCGGTTGATGCAGGTGGAACGGAATTGGTGCAACCCGGCCGGGATTCCGGGGCGTCCTTGGTTCAAACATTCTTTGTACGCAGCGCGTTATACGTATGCGCATTTGGAATTGCCGGGATTGACGGAAGCGGGCGAGGCGGGGGATTGGAAAGTAGCGGAAGAACAGGCCAACATTCTGGAGGGCGAACTCGCCAAAAATACGGAGCTTTTGAAACAGGCCCGCGGGCTGCTGGAACGGCCGGCGGCAAGCGCGCAGTGATGGGGATTACCTCGCGAGCGTGATTTCTCGAAGAAGCGAAGACGGGATGAAGAACATTAGAGCAAAAGTGGTGTTTGCTTCGGTGATGGCGACCCTGTGTCTGGTTGTGGCTGCGTCGATCGCGCGCGGGCAGGGCGGGAAATCCGAGCGCGAAGTGCGGGCGCGCGATCTGGGCGTGCCGTTTGAGGGGACGCCGGGACCGCTGGATGCGATTACGGATGTGAAAGGCGTTGAGGTTGGGTACCGGACTTTGATTTCCGGCGACGGAAAATTGGTGGTGGGGACTGGGCCGGTGCGAACCGGTGTTACGGCTGTGTTTCCACGCGGGAAAAATTCTGTGGATCCTGCGTTCGCCGGGTGGTTCACCGAAAATGGAAACGGGGAGATGACCGGGACCACCTGGGTTGAGGAGTCCGGATTCCTCTACGGGCCGGTGATGATCACGAACACGCACAGCGTCGGCGTGGTGCGCGATGCGGTGATCGCCTGGCAATTGCAGCACGCTCCTTCGTTGCCTCTGGAGGACTGGTGGTCGCTGCCAGTGGTGGCCGAGACATGGGACGGCTATCTAAACGACATCAATGGATTTCACGTGAAAGCGGAGGACGCGGACGCGGCGATGCGCGACGCGCACAGCGGGCCGATCGCGGAAGGCAACGTGGGCGGCGGCACGGGGATGATCTGTTTTGAATTTAAGGGCGGTACCGGCACGGCGTCGCGCGAATTGCCGGAAAAACTAGGCGGCTACACCGTCGGAGTGCTGGTGCAGTGCAATTTCGGGACGCGACATCTGCTGCGCATCGCGGGAGCGCCGGTGGGATACGAAATTCCGAGGAACCTCGGGCGGGAAGATGATACCGGGTCAATCATTGTGGTGGTGGCGACGGATGCGCCGCTGTTGCCCAGCCAGATGAAGCGGATCGCGAAGCGCGTGACTTTGGGCCTGGGGCGGCTGGGTAGCATTTCGGGCGATGGCTCGGGCGATATTTTTATCGCGTTTTCCACGGCGAATGCGGGCGCGGGATTGGAGCAGAAGAAACCTGTCGCTCTGCAGATGCTGCCGAACGATCGCATGGACGCACTCTTTGAAGCCACGGTGCAGGCCACGGAGGAAGCGGTGGTGAACGCGCTGGTGGCGGCGCGGACGATGACTGGCGCGGACGGGCACACCGTGGAGGCGCTGCCGCATGACCGGCTGCGCGAGGTCTTGAAGAAGTATAATCGGTTGGCGGAAGCGAAGTGACCGGTAGCTGAAGGCGAACGTCCCAATAACGAGGAGGCAGACCCGCGATGAAAGCATTTTTATTTGGAGTGATACTGACTTTATTCGCTCTGCTTGCAGGTGGATATTTTCTGCTCAAGTCTGGGCGCGTGAGTTTTAGCGCCGACGACGAGCCCTCCGCAGTGGAGGAGCATTTGGCGATGTCCGCGGTGGACGCTTCGACGGAGCGCAACGCTCCGGAGATAAAGAACCCGCTGGCGGCGGACGAAGGCAATTTAGTGGCGGGGGCGAAACTTTATTTGAATCATTGCGCGGGGTGCCATGGCGTGCCGGCGAATCCGGAAAGCCAGTTCGGGCGTTCTTTTAATCCGGAGGTGCCGGCATTTTTCAAGGAAGCGCCGGACATGCCGGAGAATCAGAATTTTTACATAATTCAGCACGGGATTCGCTGGTCGGGGATGCCGGCTTGGAAGAACACGCTGAACGAAACGCAGACTTGGCAGTTGGTGACTTTAATGAGCAACATGCAGAAGCTGCCGCCAGCGGCTCTTAAGGAGTTGGAATTGACGCCAAGTGCTGCGGTGGACGCGACACCGGCGATGACGCCAGCGCCGCCATCGGCGATGCATATGAAGTGACGCGCCCGCGCGTCAGCCGCAAAACCGGTACTTCAGCGGGCGAAAGGATTGCGGAAAAACAGTCCGCTTTGCGCCCGGTACTCCTGCTAGAATTTGATTTTCCCCTGCGCTTGGGCTAGCTTTTGTAGAGTGGAAGACGGATTGGTTTGTGCGGTTACGGCACGATTCTGCTGCGCCTCGCCAATCACCAGTTGCATCGAATGCACGGAGGATATGCTTGATGTCTGATGCGGTTGCGGAAAAAGTGATCTCGACGCTGGCTTCGGTAAAAAGGATCCCGGCGGACACGATCAAGCTGGACACGAATTTGCAGGATCTGGGCATTGATTCGCTGGACGTCTTTACGTTGCTGTTTGAACTGGAAAACGCGTTCAAGATCTCCATTCCCGACGACGATGTGCGCTCCCTGCGCACGGTGAACGACGTGGTTGATGGCATCAAGAAGATACTTGCCGCCGCGCCGCCCGATACTTCCCTGGGCTCGGCCACACCGGCGAGCTGACGAATGGCCTCGCGCCGAGTCGCCATCACTGGATTAGGAATTATTTCCCCGCTGGGATTGAACCTGGAAGAAAACTGGAAATCCTTGAGCGAAGGCCGCCCTGCGATTGGTCCGATCAAAGGCGCGGACTGCTCGACGCTGCGTTTCAAGAACGGGGCGGAAGTGACCGGCTACGATCCCGTGAAACATTTCGAGGGCGGCAAAGACGCGTACATTGACCGCTTCGCGCAGTTTTCAGTGGTGGCGGCGCGCGAGGCGCTGCGCAACTCCGGAGTAGTGTTAACACCGGAGTTACGAGAGCGTTCCGCGATTGTGTGCGGCTCGGCGGTGGGCGGGCAGGCGGCGATTGAAGCGGGGTTCCAAGATCTTTGGGTGGAGGGGCGTGGACGCGTGCATCCGCTGACGATTCCGAAGACCATGTCCAATGCTGGAGCGAGCCACATCGCGATGGATTTGGGGATGAGCGGGCCGACTTATACCGTTTCTACCGCTTGCTCGTCGGCGAATCACGCGATTGGGCAGGCATTTCGGCTGGTGCGCGATGGCGAAGCGGATGTAGCGATGACCGGCGGCAGCGAAGCGATGTTCTCGATCGGGATGTTGAAGGCCTGGGAAGCGATGCGCGTGATTGCTCCGGATACTTGCCGGCCGTTCAGCAAAGACCGCCGCGGAATGATTTTGGGCGAGGGCGGCGCGATGATGGTGCTGGAGCCGATGGACGCGGCGAAGGCGCGTGGCGCGAAAATTTTCGCGGAGATTTGCGGATTTGGCATGACGGCGGACGCGCATCATCTGACTCAGCCCGCGGTGCACGGGCCGGCGCGCGCGATGCGCGGCGCTTTGCGCGAGGCGGGACTCGCGCCTGAAGCGATTGGCTATATCAACGCGCATGGGACCGGCACGCCGGGAAACGATCCGGTGGAAAGCAGCGCGATTCGCGAAGTTTTTGGAGCGCACGCGGATAAGATTGGCGTGAGCTCGACAAAATCCATGCACGGGCATGCGCTGGGAGCCGCCGGGGCGCTGGAAGCTATTGCCACGATTCTGGCGCTATATCACGGGATTTTGCCGCCTACTGCGAATTTCAACGAGCGCGATCCGGAATGCGATCTGGATTACATTCCGAATCAGCCGCGGGCTTTGCGCGTGGAAGCGGCGCTGTCGAATTCGTTTGCGTTCGGCGGGCTCAATGCTGTGGTGGCGTTCCGCGCTACGCCGCGTTAGAGCGCTGCAATCTTTTCTGTTTTCCTTCCGTCGTCTCTCGTTGAAACCATTTCTGGCTGGAGTATCATCGCGCGGTGCGTCGTTCTTCGTGCAGGCACGGCACAGGGGGAATTTCCATGGCAGATTCGTCGCTGGAGCGGGTTGTGGAAGTGGATGTGGCGGAAAAAGTTTTCGGGAACGCGCCGAACATGCTGGTTTTGTGCCTGACCGTAATCGGGTTGATCAAGATCTACACGCGCTTCGATAAAATCACGACGCTGGCCGATAATTTTCTGGCGTTTATTGCTTTGGGATACCTGATTGCGACGATTGTTTCCTATTTGGCGCTGCGATCGCCCACGGCCGCGCGACGCACGCGCCTGGCGCGCGCCGCAGACATGGTTTTCTTGATTTCGCTGGTTTGCACGGCGGCCGAGGCGCTGTTTGTTACGTTTGCGCTGGCGGGCTGAGATCAAGCCGACAGATTGCGCGATCCAGCCGGTGGGGAGCTAGAACAGGCCGCGCAGGAGCGGAAGAATCGTAGGAACTACAGCGTTCCAGGCGCCGGGTTCGGGCGACCATGCGCGCGTCAGTTCGTCGGCCAGGGTAAGGGACACCAGAATCCCGAGAAATAGAAATCCCGCCATTACTACTACTTTGGTCAGGCCGCTGCTGTACTTCACGTGCATGAAGAACAAGATCACCAGCAGCATTTTCACTACCGCGATGGCCAGGGCTACTATCGTGTTCAGCGGAATCACGTGCAGCAGGGGAATTCCTGTGTGCAGGTCGCCGAAATCCACGAAAGCCGCGCCGGTGGTGAGCCCGGTGAGCACGAGTAGCGCGATAAATATTCCCAGGTAAGTCTTTACCGGAACCACGTGCGCGGACATCAGTGCACCCCCGGTATCGCAAACCTGCCGCCGATCAAGTACAGCAGCGGGAACAGGAAAATCCACACAATATCGACGAAGTGCCAGTACAGGCCGCTCACTTCCAGCGGCGCGTAATATTCGGGGTTGAATCGGTTGCGGTGCGCCATCACTGTCAGCGTGCCGAGGATGCCGAAGCCGATGATCATGTGCGTGGCGTGCAGGCCGGTCATGAAAAAGTAAAAGCAGAAAAACAGGGGGACGTGCGGGCCGGCCGCGCCCCATTCCGGGCGGATGATGAAGCCGAAGCCGGGAATCAGATGTTCGGCGTAATCGGCGCGCCACTCATAGTTGAATTTCAAGAACAGGAAGATCGCGCCGAGGATCATGGTGAGAACCAGATACATCACCTGCTCGGATTTTTTCTTGCCGGCCTGCGCGGCGTGGATGGCCAGAGCCATGGTCAAGCTGCTGCCGATGAGCACGGCGGTGTTGACGGCGCCGAATTTCACGTTGAGCAGGCGGCTGCCGGTTTCGAACGCGGGCAGGTAGAGCGCGCGATAAACAATGTAAGTGGCGAAAAGGCCGCCGAAGAACATGATTTCGGTGACCAGGAAAACCCACATGCCGAGGCTATCGGCATCACGCTGCTGGTCCATATCCTCGAATTGATGTTTGAATCCCGGCGGATGCGCGGCGTGCGCGGCCATGTCAGACACGGGGCCCTCCGACATTCGCGTAGTTGTAGGCGTCTTCGGTCACTACTGGAATCTCCTCGAAATTTTCCGTGGGCGGCGGCGAAGGCGTTTCCCACTCGAGACCTTTCGCGCCCCATGGATTCGGTCCGGCGATAGGGCCGTAGCGAATGGACCAGAGCAGATAGATCAGCGGAATCAGGTAGCCGATGCCGAGAATGGAAGCGCCGGCGGAGGACATCACGTTGAGCACCTGGAATTCGCTGGGATAGACGGCGTAGCGGCGCGGCATGCCCAGATAGCCCAGCACGAATTGCGGGAAGAATGTGAGGTTGAAACCGACGAAAATCACCAGCGCGGCAAAACGCGCCCATCCGTCTGGATACATGCGGCCAGTAATTTTCGGCCACCAGAAATGAATCCCGCCCAGGTACGCCATCACAGCGCCGCCCACCATGATGTAGTGAAAATGCGCGACGATGAAATAGGTGCCATTCAGGTGCACGTCCGTCGCGAGCGATGCCAGGAACAATCCGGTGAGGCCGCCCATGGTGAACAGGCCGATAAAGCCGAGAGCGTAAAGCATGGGCGCGTCGTAGGAAATCGAACCTTTATAGAGCGTCGCGGTCCAGTTGAAAACCTTCACCGCGGAAGGAATGGCGACGAGGAAACTCAGGCACGAAAAAATCAGGCCGGCGTAAATGGATTGGCCGGTGACGAACATGTGATGGCCCCACACCAGGAAGCTGATGATCGCGATGGCCAGGCTGGAAAACGCGACGAAGGTGTATCCAAAAATGCGTTTGCGCGAGAAGCAGGTGATCAGCTCGCTCATCACCCCCATGCCCGGCAGAATCATGATGTACACAGCGGGATGGGAATAGAACCAGAACATGTGCTGGAACAGGATGGGATCACCGCCGATGGCGGGATCGAAGATGCCGATGTGCATCAGGCGTTCCAGGCCGAGGAGGAAAAGGGTGATGGCGATTACGGGTGTGCCGAGAATAAAAATAATGCTCGTGGCGTACATCGCCCAGATGAAGAGCGGCAAGCGGAACCATGTGAGGCCCGGGGCGCGCATCTTGTGAATGGTGACGACGAAATTCAGGCCGGTGAGAATCGACGAGAAACCGGTGATGAATACGCCCACCGCGGTGGGGATCACGCTGGTGTGCGAAAAGGTGCTGCTGTAGGGCGTGTAGAACGTCCAGCCGGTATCCACACCGCCGGAAATGACCGCATAGAGCGTGAAAGCCGCACCGATGATGTAAATGTACCAGCTGAGCAAGTTCAGGCGCGGGAAGGCCAAGTCGCGCGCGCCAATCATCATGGGTACCAGGAAATTTCCCAGCGTTGCCGGGATGGATGGCACCAGGAAGAAAAACACCATGATCACGCCGTGCATGGTGAAGAGCTTGTTGTAGGTTTCGGGGGCGACCAGCGCGCCCTGCGGGTCAATCAGATGCAGGCGCATCAGCACCGCGAAAGTGCCGCCGACAAAAAACATGAAAGTGATCGAGCCGAGATAGAGCAGCGCGATACGTTTGTGGTCAGTGGTAAGCAACCAGGATTTTACGCCGTAGCTCGCGTTCAAATAATTAACGCGCGATTCGGCCGGAATTTCCTGCCCGGGCATTTCTGGAATGACTGTGGTGCTCATTTCCCGTTCGTCTTCCTTTCTTCCGTCCCGAGCGACTTGACGTAAGCGATCAGCTGCAGCACCTGCTCCTCGTTGATCTGGCCCTGGAAGGTGGGCATGATCGGCGGATAATTGGGCAGGATGATGGAATTGGGAGTCACGATCGCCTGGCGAATCAGAGTCTCATCCACGAGTTTCGAGTCACCGTTGCGCAATTTTTCCTGTTTGCCGTAAAGGCCCACGAGTGAGGGGCCGCGGCCGGTGTTGTCTGCCACGTGGCAGGTAACGCAGCCGAGCTGCGTGAAGAGGCGCTCGCCGGTCTGCGCCATGGACTCGTTGCGCGCGCCGCCGGAAAGCCACGCGGCGTAGTCGGAGCGGGACATCACATAGACCCAACCGATCATTTCGGCATGGTCCGCGCCGCAATATTGCGCGCAGAAAATATGGTACGTGCCGATTTTGGTGGCCTGGAACCAAATCGAGGTGTAGCGGCCGGGCACGGCGTCTTTTTTCACGCGGAACGCGGGAATGTAGAAATCGTGGATCACGTCGTCGGACGTCATGGTGATCTTGATGGGCGCATCCACCGGGACGTGCAGCTCGTTGATTTCGCGGACACCCTCGGGATGCTGGATGTGCCACATCCACTGTTTTCCGACCACGAAGATTTCGGTGGAGGCTTCGGGCGGGCGCGAATTTTCGAAATAGAGGCTGGAAGCCCAGACGAAAATCACCACCGTGATAAGCGTGGGCACGATGGTCCAGGTCAGCTCGAGCGCCAGGTGCGTCTTGGTGTCCTCGGGGCGCTCGTCGGGCGAACGGCGGCGGAATCTCACCATGAAGTAGAAAATGGTGGCGAAGATGCCGAAGGTGAAGAACAGGGTGATGGCGGTGAGGAAATAATAGAGATGGTCCACGCTATCCGCGATGGAGGAGGCGGAGGTGGGATGAATGGGAATCGCGGCAGCAGCGAGCGCGGCAGCCACGTTGGTGAAGCCCGTTTGCATGAGACCCGTGATCATCAGTTTCTCAATGAACCTCTAATATTTCTGTGCGCGGCTGCCGGACTCACGAACGAACGTCCGCACCGCGCCTGTTGCTTTAGGCTTTTCTATGCGGCAGCGCGTAATGCTCGCCGCGAAACAGAATCAACATCCCGATTCCCAGAATTAATACCGTCAGCAGGCCGCCAGCCTGAATTATGTGCGAAATCAGCAGGCCGTATTTTCCCGTCTTAGGATCGTAGTGGTAGCAGAAGAGCAGCACTTGATCCACGGGTGAGCCGATTTTTCCTTCGGACGCTTCGACGAGTCCCAGGCGCAAATCGCGGGTCGGGTATTGAATCCCGTAAAAATAGCGCGAAACTTTTCCTTCGGGCGTCAGCAGCATGATGGCGCTGGCGTGCGCGAACTGCTTGGTATCGGGATCGTAGGCGTAACGAAAGCCCAGGGCATCGGCGAGCTGCTTGATTTGCGGCTCGTCTCCAGTGAGGAAATGCCAGCCTTGCGCGGCGCCGGGGCGGCCGTACATGCCGACATACATTTCCTTTTTTGTTTTGGCCAGAACGTGCGATTCCGTGGGGTCAATGCTGATGGTGACCACGTCGTACTGGTTGCCGATGTCCGTGGACAATTCTTTCAGGCTGGATTCGACGCCGTTCAGAACCTGCGTGCAGAGCATCGGGCAGTTGTAATACACAAGTGTGAGGACCACGGGCTTCTGGCCGAAAAATTGTGCGAGCGCCACGGTTCTTCCATCTTCGTCGCGGAAGGTGAGGTCGAGCGGAATTGATTGGTTCAGTTTCTGGTCAATGCCCACTTGCTTCAGAAGTTCGGGACGCACGCCGACGCTTTGCATTGGATCTGACGCTAATTGCGCGGCGGCGCCAGGAGCGAGCGCGAGAAATGCCGCGGCTGCAATCGTAGCGGCTGCCAGTGCTGCCCGCGGCGCGCGCTTCATCGCGAATATGCATGACGCAAACATGCTAGCGGCGCGCCTCCTGGCTCATTTCATGATCTTTGTCGCGCTCCAGGACGTAGCCGCACGGGCCAGTCTGGTCCTGATCGGCTACATCGGGCACAAAAGGCGCGGGGTTGCTGACGCCCGCGGGAACCTCCCCGGGCGCGCGCGCAGGCAGACCTTGTTGCAGCGTCAATTCCATCGCGCGATCTATCGGGATGCGCACTACGCCGTTGTGTTCGTCCGCCCAACCGTAATTGTTCAGAAGGTTGGCTTGCTGCAGGCAATAAGCGTGCAGGTCGGCGCGCGGTTCCACTTGCAGGCGCGGCGCCGGCGGCAGGACGCGGGCGTTCTCAAACGGCGAAGCAGGTTTGCCCAGGCTCTGCACTTTGCCGTAGAACTCGAAGAGTCCGGCCATGGAGACGAACACCACGACGAGCACGGCGATCAGCCACAGAGCCCATCGCGCCAGTCCGCTGGGGCTAGCGTCGCTGCGTTCGTAGCCTTCGTTCGCGCCATTCGGCGAAGGCTGGCCCGGACCGTGTTTAGTCTCCATGCTCATGCTGGAGCTCTCCTTCGAACCGCGGGTCGTGCAGCGGCAGCAGCGGCATTTTGCCCAGCTGCCAGAAATAAGTGGCGATCCAAATAAAACCGATCACCACGAGATAAAAAATATCCCACACCAGCGAACCGAGATGCGGGCCGTCTTTTTCATAAGCGGGAACCATGAGCCAGTACACGTCCACCACGCTGAGTATGAGCAGCAAGCCGGCGACGAGCGAGAGGCGATGGACGCGGCGCTTGATGTTGCGTTGCAGCAGCAGCAGGAAGGGCAGCGCGAAATGCAGCACGATCAGCACCACCGCTAGCTTGCCCCAGCCTCCGAAGGCGCGCGTGATGTACCAGGGAATTTCGTCCTTGATATTGCCGGCCCAGATGATCAGGAACTGCGAAAACGAGAGGTAGGCCCAGAGCATGGTGAACGCCAGCATCAGGTTGCCGAGGTCGTTGAACTGGCCGGGCGTGACTTTTTCCTTGATCTCTCTGCCGCGTTCATCGTCCACCAGGCGGCGCAGCACGAAAACGATGAACGACATCGCGGTGAGCGCGCCGACGATCATGAAAATCATCCCGTAGATGGTGGAGAACCATCTGGGCTCGAGCGACATGACCCAGTCGATCATCGCGAACGATACGGCCATGCCCCAGAGGATCAGGCCGGGGCCGCTGATGCCCTCCAGATATTTCGCGAGGCGCGGATCGCCCGTGGAGTCCTGCTCGCGCGACCATTTATTCAGTAAATGCGCCAGGCCCATCAGAATGGCGAAATAAATTATGGCGCGCACGATGAAGAAGTTCGGGTTCAGATACGCCAGCTTGAAATGGAAATTGGGATCGCTGGCCATATCTTCGGGCGGATTCACCCAGGGATAAATCTGCTTCATCCAGATGATGACCGGGACGAAAAGCAGCGCCATCACGCCAAAAGTTCGCGTGCCGGCCTCAAGCAGGCGGCGAATGGGATAGCCCCACCAGCCGCCAGTGAGGTGATGCATCATCAGGATCGCCATGCATCCCAGCGGAATCATCAGCCAGTAAACGTAGGCGAACAGATACGCGTGCAAAATTTGGCTGCCAAAGCTCATTGCGATTGCCCCGGATTCTGCTCGGTCAATTTTTGCCGTTCTGATTCAGGCACGTCCTGTACCGTCGAGTGCTCGCTGAGCTGCAGGACGCGAATGTACGCGGCGATGCGCCAGCGGTCATCGGGCTCGATGCGCGAAGCGTAGCTGTACATGGAACCGTCGCCGTTGGTCATCACGTCAAAGAAATGCCCGACGGGTTCCCCGCGCATGCGGTCAATGTGAAAGGACGTCGGCGATGGAAATCCGCGCTGCACCACGATGCCCCGGCCGCTGCCCGTGTAATCGTGGCAGGGAGTGCAATAGATGTTGTAGCGCTGGCGGCCGCGTTCCAGGTCTGCGCGCGTGATGGGGAAGGGGAATTTGTTCGAGACGACGCCATTTTCTTTTCCGGTGTAGAGGAGTTCGTCGAGGCGGAGCTGGCCGCGCGCCACGGTGCCGGGGACGACGGGGCGTTCGCTGCGGCCGTCGTCGAAGAACGTGGTGGGCTGGTAGGGTAAATATTTCGGCTGTTCGTGCATGTCCATGCGGCAGCCTGCGAACAGCAGAGCGAGGGCGCTCAGGCAAATCATGCGCGCGGCGCGTGTCATCGCACGGTGTGCCGTGGCGCGGTTGGCGTTGCCGGATTGGAAATTAGACTTCAATCTCGAATACTCCGTGTGGATTCAGGCCTTCCAGAAACTTTTTGGTCTTCGCCAGGTCAAAACTTTTGTCGCGCACTTTCACTACCAGGAAAAAGCGGTCGTTGGACGCGAGGGCGAAGCGCGCCACGTTGAACACCGGGTGGTACGGCGTGGGCAGCCCGTTCATCGCCAGCATACCGAACACGGCGCACAGCGCGGCACCCAGCACCGTCAGCTCGAAGGTAATCGGAATGAACGACGGCCAGCTGTTGTAGGGCTTGCCCCCAACGTTCAGCGGATAGCTGATCACGTTCGCGTAATATTGCATGAAAAAGCCGGTAAGGCCGCCGAGCAGCCCGCCGATAAAAACAATCACCGGCAGAATCGTGCCGTGGAAGCCGACGGCTTCGGCCAGTCCCTCGATAGGCAGCGGCGAAAACGCGTCAATCTTCTTGTAGCCGGCGTCGTGCGTGCGCTGCGCCGCTTTCAGAAGTTCGTCGGGCGTCTCGAACTCGGCCAGCAATCCGTAAAGTGGTTTGCGCTTCATAAAACTATCCGTGAATCTCCGGATTCGGGTTCAGCACGCGCGCGAGGTAAGTGGTGCGCGGGCGCGTGTTCAGATCGTCCAGCAAATGATAGTTGCGCGATTGCGCCTTCCATTTGGAGACGCGGCTGTTCGGGTCGTTGATATTGCCGAAGATGATCGCCTCCGCGGGGCACGCGCCCTGGCAGGCGGTGACGATTTCGCCGTCGCGCACTTCGCGATTTTGTTCTTCGCTCGTGATTTTCGCGGCATTGATGCGCTGCACGCAGTAGGTGCACTTTTCCATCACGCCGCGGCTGCGCACGGTGACGTTGGGATTGCGCACGCCGTACAGGCTTGGCGTGGTGTAATCCGAATACAGCAGGAAATTGAAGCGCCGCACCTTGTAAGGACAGTTGTTCGAGCAGTAGCGCGTGCCCACGCAGCGGTTGTAAACCATTTCGTTCAGGCCTTCGGGGCTGTGGACTGTGGCGCCGACGGGGCAGACCACTTCGCACGGCGCGTTTTCGCAGTGCATGCAGAGCACCGGCTCGTAATACGTTTCGGGATTATCTATGCCGCCGCGGAAATAGGTGTCCACGCGGATCCAGTGCATCGCGCGGCCTTTCATTACCTGTTCCTTGCCGACCACCGGGATATTATTTTCCGCTTGGCAAGCCACGACGCAGGCATTGCAGCCCACGCATTTGTTCAGGTCAACGGTCAGGCCCCAGGCATAACCTTCCGATTTGAAGCCGGGATAGAGCGACAGGCCTTTGGTGGCTTCTTCCTCGTGATCTTTCGCGAAGTTCGGGTCTTTTTGCCATTCCTCCAGCGTTGCGATGCGGACCAGGTCGCGGCGCGCGGCTTCGACACCTTCCTTCGACTCTTGCTGTCCGTCCCGGTCAATCACATATTGGTGCTGAGTGACCGCGAAATAATATTTTTCGCTGGTCTTTTCGATTTTCAGGCCGGAGACGATCCACGGCGCGTTGGAGGCGCGGATGAAATTGGCGTTGAAGCCCGGCCCGGTTCCGACGCTGCCGGCGCGGCGGCGTCCGTAGCCGAGGTGCAGCGTGACGCAGTTGTCGGCGTGACCAGGAACGATTACTACGCCTGCCTTGTTTTCGTGTCCGGCGAGTTGCAGCTTCACGTAATCGCCATCGGCGAGCGCCAGGTGCTGCGCTGTGGCGGGACTGACCATCGCGGCGTTGTCCCAGGTTAATTTCGTGTTGGGTTTAGGCAGCTCCTGCAGCCAGCCATTATTGGCGAAGCGGCCGTCGAAAATTGTCGGATCCGGACGGAAGGCGATCTGCAGTTGGTCGCTGGGCGCGTTCTGAATCTGCTGGGCGATATCGGCGCGCGGCGCGACGGAAATTGCGGGCAGCGCGGTTCCGGCCATCAGGCCGTCGTGCAGCGAGCGTTCCCAGTACGCGTCGAACGCTTTGTCTTTTTCCGGGCGCACGCTCTTCCAGTAGTCGCGCACGATGTCGTGCCCGGACTTTCCGGCGTCGCCGGCGATCACTCCCACAATTTCGTACTCCGAGTGGTTGTCGTAGAGCGGCTGAATCAGCGGCTGAATCACGCCGATGGTGCCATCGTAGGCTCGCGCGTCTCCCCACATCTCCAGGAAATGCGCCGCGGGGACGTGCCAGTGGCACAGCTCGGCGGTTTCGTCGTAGTAAAGCCCGGAATGCACGCGCGTCTTCACTTTCAGTAGCGCGGGACCAAAATCGAAATCTACCGGCGCGTCGTACACCGGATTATTGCCGCCGAGCATGATGAGCAGGTCAACTTTTCCCGCGTTGATGTCCGTCACCAGGTCGCGCAGCGATTCCATTTCGTTCACGGGATTCGCTTCGAGCGGCTCGGTGTAGTACACGGTCTTGCCGACGTTGCCCAGCGCAGCGTTCATGGCGTGGGCGAGCGCGTGCACGGCGGGCGGCTGTTCTTCGCCGACGATTACCAGCGTTGCGCCGCGATGTGCTGCCAAATCTTTCGCGACGGCGTGCGTCCATTCGGCTGGAACCTTGCTGCTGGCCGCGGCGCTGCCTCCGCCCGAAACGCCTGACGCGGAAGCCAGTTCACGCGCGAACACTTCGATATCGCCCGCGCGCAACGCCTTGCGATGGTCGGCGACTGCTCCGGTGCTGCTCGGCATGCTTTCGACGACGTACAGGCGGTTCAATTTCTGATTCGTGCCATCAATTATCCGACGCGAAGCAAATTCACGCGCGTAACGCACGTGCCCGGGGCCGGAGGAAACGAAATCAGCGTCGAGCGAGACGATCACGTCCGCCTGGTCCATGCGATACACGGTGTTCACAGGCTTGCCAAATGCGAGCTTGGCGCCTTCGCGCGAATTGTCGCGCCCGCAAGGTTCGTACTGGTGCCATTTCGCGGCCGGCAGTTTTTTCAGGATTGCGTTGATCTGTGCCGCGAGACTTGGCGATGTGACCGTGTCGGTGAGAATCCGCAGCCCGCTGCCGTCGGCGGACATTGCCGCTTTCTCGTTGCCCATCGCCGTCAAGAACGCGGCCCAGGTGTTGATGCGGCCTTCGAACACCACTGTTTGCGAGCGGTCCGGGTCGTACATTCCCAGCGTCGCGGCTTGCGCGAAGACGTCCGTGCCGCCCAGGCTGCCCGGATGCTCGGGATTGCCTTCGATCTTCGTGGGGCGGCCCATGTGGCTTTCGACGAGCAGGCCCGCGGCGACTCCCGCGAGGGGCATGGACGTAGCGTAGAAGAGCGGCTTGCCTGCGACGATTTCTTCCGGCGCCTTCACGTACGGCACAATTTTCTGCGTAGGCAGTTTGGTGCAGGCGCTCAGCCCGGCCAGCGCGGCGGAAGCAGCGGCGAGCTTCAGCACGTCGCGGCGATTCAGTCCCTCGGAATCTTTCGCCGGGTCGTGCGGGAATTCATTCTCCAGGAACTCGCGATATTCCTTGGTTTCAGACAATTCTTCCAGGCTTTGCCAGAAGCGTTTGCCGTCTTCCTGCGCCAGCTTCGCGCGCAACGCTGCCAGGTCCATCGCCTGCGGAACTTTCGGGTTGAGGTCGGAACTCATCGTTATCTTTTTTTCGCCTTCAGCGGTGACACGTCGAGCAATTTGTCAGACTGTGAATTTTGTACTCTTTCACCAGCTTCGCGCCGAGTTCCAGCTGATTCGAGGGCGTCACGTATCCCGGATCGAACACTTCGGACTTCGGACGCACATATTTTTCCGGTGCGCGATGGCAATCCAGGCACCACTCCATGTACAGCGTGTTGGCCTTCCAGGTGAGCGGCATTTCGGCCACCTGTCCGTGGCAGGTGGTGCACCCAACGCCTTTGCTGATGTGGATGCTGTGATCGAAATAAACGAAATCAGGCAGCGCATTCACGCGCGTCCAGGAAATGGATTTGTCGCTGCGATAGCTGGCGCGCACGGGCTCGAGCATCGGCGCGTTGGTCCAGATCTGCGAATGGCAGGTCATGCACGTTTGCGTCGGCGGCAGGCCCGCGAAGGAGGATTTCTCCACCGTGGTGTGGCAGTAGCGGCAGTCTATGCCCAGCTCGCCGGCATGATGCTTGTGGCTGAAGGGCACGGGTTGCTCGCGTGCTTCGTTCACACGCGTATAGATGGGCGAAAGCTCGATTGCGTACAGCACGCCACCCAACAGCGCCGCGATGAAGACGGCGCCGTAGATGCTCACCCGCGAGATGGTGTTCGTGCTGTGATGAAAAATTTGCATCGGTTCCCGAGCCTGCCTTTATTTCTTGGGATTCTCCCCGTCCGTTTCTTCCACCAGCGTGCGCATTTCGTAAATCGAAATCACTGGCAGGAAACGGATGAACAGGAACAGCAAAGTCAAAAACAGCCCGATCGTGCCGACGTACGTGGCCCAATCCCATCTTGTTGGGTAGTACATCCCCCAGGAAGACGGCAGAAAATCGCGGTGCAGGCTGATCACCACGATCACGAAACGCTCCAGCCACATGCCTACGTTTACCACTAGCGAAATCACGAACAGCATCGCCACGTTGTTGCGCACGCTGCGCAGCCACATGATTTGCGGAATCACGATGTTGCAGGCAATCAGCAGCCAATAGAAATACGCGTATGGCGGGCTCGTCATGCGATCAACGACCACGAAACGGTCGAAGGGATTGCCGCTGTAGAACGCCATGAAAGTTTCCATCATGTAGCCATAAGCGACGATCAGCCCCGTGGCGAGCATCACCTTCGCCATATTGCCCAGGTGGCGCATGGTGATGAAATCTTCCAGGTTGTAGAACTTGCGGATGGGAATGGCGAGGGTCATCACCATCGCGAAGCCGGAATAAATCGCGCCGGCGACGAAGTAGGGCGGAAAAATCGTGGTATGCCAGCCGGCTACTTGCGCTACGGAAAAGTCGAAGCTGACTACCGTGTGCACGGAAACAACCAGGGGCGTCGCCAGGCCTGCCAGCAGGATGGATGCCGTTTCGTAGCGCGACCAGTGCACGGCGGAGCCGCGCCAGCCCATTGCCAGGATGCCGTAAACAACTTTTGCGGCGCGGTTCCTGGCGCGGTCGCGCAGGGTGGCCAGGTCTGGAACCAATCCCACGAACCAGAAGAGCAACGATACGGTGGCGTATGTTGAGACCGCGAACACGTCCCAAACCAGCGGGCTGCGGAATTGCGGCCACAGCCACATGGGATTGGGAAGGGGCATCAGCCAATAGAAGAGCCAAGGACGCCCCATGTGCAGCAGGGGGAACATGCCGGCGCAGGCGACCGCGAAGAGCGTCATGGCTTCCGCGAAACGGTTGATGGAAGTGCGCCACTGCTGCCGCAACAGCAACAAAATCGCAGAGATCAGCGTACCGGCGTGGCCAATGCCGATCCACCAAACGAAATTGACGATCGCGAAGCCCCAGCCGACGGGGATATTAATGCCCCAGATGCCTACACCTTTGATCAGCAGGTAGCCAATCGTGAAATTCAGGAGCATCAACAACGAGAAGGCGATGGCGAAGCCGAAAACCCAGCCCTTGGACGTGCCGCGCCCCAGCACAATGGAGCTGATTTTGTCGGTTACCGTACCCAGCGTATAACCCGGCTCGATAATCGGATGAGCCGAAGTCGATTCGATGGGAGCTTGAGAGCCTTCCGGGTCCACGCGGTCGCCTCAGAACATCGTATAGATGCTTACGAGCTTAAAGAAGGGGCAAGAAAGTTACGAAATCGCCGGTTGCTCGACCCCAGGACGCCAGCGATTTACGGTTGACAGATTCTATGAGTAGCAAGAAAACGGGACACACACGGAGCGAAGAGAAAGCTCAACCGCCCCGGAACAGATTTAAGACTCGATAGGATAAGACTGGAGGCGCGTTGACGCAAGTTGAAAGAAAAATTTTTTGGGCGAAGATAATTGTGGCGCGCGGCTCGATGATGCGTTTCGCGATCTCGGTTATTCCCTAGCCCTTGTTCCACAGCAGCGTGAGATTGGGATCTACCACGATGCGCGAGGGCCGAATACGCGACTCGAACTGAAATCGCGTTTCCGCGCCGGTGGTCACCACTACTCCCAGGCGTTCTGGTTTTCCCGCGACGCGCACTGCATAGAGCGGCACCGGCGCGATGAAAGCGGCTTCGGTTCCCAACTGTTCGAGCTTGCCGGTTACGACGAACGCGTTACCGCGCGGCTTCACTTCGAATTTCACGGTGTAGCGCGGCAGGTCCGTGCCACGCACCCACTGATCGAAGAACCAGTCCATGCGATGCGTGCCTTCCAGGTCCATCGCGGGAGTCATGTGCTGCTCGACGGCATGCTGGAAATCGGCAGTGGAGAGCGGGCGAAAGCGGTGTTCATCCAGAATCGCGCGCAGCAATTCGCGAAAGCGCGCGTCGGGATCGCTGCCGCTCGCCGCACGCGGATCGCGCATCATTTCGCGCAGCATGTGCACCACCCATGTGCCTTTGCCGTAGATCAGTAAGCCGTAGGCGTCGGGAACTTTCAACGAACTGAGGCGCGTCCCCAGGACCAGCGGGCCTACATCTTCGATGGAATGATCCGCACCGGGGATTTTGGCAGTAAGTTGGGCGCGATAATGTTCCAGCCAGTTTGCGAGCCGGTGCTGGGTGGGCTTTTTGGTATCCGCATACCAAAGCGCCAAGTAATTGGCCATCGCTTCCTGAATCCACACGTCGCGATAACTGTCCGCGCCGGTGAGGTTGCCCCACCACTGGTGCGCTACTTCGTGAAACGGCATCAGGTCGCGCGCTTCGCTTTGCGCCCACTCGTTCAGGCCGGCGCGCTCTTGGGTTTCGGGCGGCAGAAACGCGAGCGTCGAGAGATAGACTAGGCCGGGCCAGCCTTGGCCGAAGGAGCCGGGGATCTGCGTGACGTCCAGATGATCAAAGGGAAACGCGCCATTCACGCTTTCGAAAAAGTGGATGGAATCCTGCACGCTCGCGCCGAGTTGTTTCAGAGCGGACGAAGGACTGGGCGCAGGAGGCGGCTCCGCGGCGCCGGACAAATGGTCGGTGTCCTTGAAATGATTGAGCATGGAGGGCGGCGGAAGGGCGTTCGGTCCGCCGGGTTGCAGGCGGGCCATGATCGCCTCTTCGAGTTCTCTGTTTGCATAAACTTGAATCTTCGGTTGGCCCGTGGTGCTAGCCATCTGATATTGGCTTAGGTTGAAGCCGGCGGTGGGGAATGGGGTTTCCGAACGCCAACGGCCGGATTTTGATTCGGCGTCCTCGCGCGTTTCGGACTCGATGCCGGTGGCGACCAGCGTTAAGCGCTTTGGCCAGTGAAAGGTGAGGTCGTAGGGCGTGAAATGCTCGCCGCCGATGTGTGCGTACCAGGCGCCGCGTTCTCCCACGAAAAAGGCGCCGTTTCCGGCGTCAGTGATCACGCTACCGTGATAGGAAATCTGCAAATGAAAATCCGCGCCGGCTGGTTTGCCCGCAGGCAGCACGGCTAGAATGAAATCGTTGCCGCGGCGAGCGGCTTCGCGCCGGCTGAGCTCGTCATTTTGAAAGTATGGGAGCGGCTGGCCGTCCTCTCCCTGAATTTCGTCCACGCTCAGGTGGCGCGAGAGTTCCACGGCGACGACACGCTCGCCCGTGCGGCCCGCGCGCAGGTGCAGCGTGGTTTTGCCCTGCAGCGAGAGATCCTCGGCGATCGTGGAGTCCACGCGATAATCCAGCGGCAGGAATGCCTCGGTTTTTTCCTCTGGAGAATTTTCCGTGCGGAAGGAAGCCCACATGTCGTAGGACCGGACGCCGTCGGTGAAGTGCGCCTGTCCAATGTTTACCTGCTCGTCGCGGCGGTTATCCATCGAGACTTCCACTGCCCCGGCCGTAGCCGTTTCCAGCAAAACATAAAAATAGGGAATGGGTTCGGCGGCGAGCCAATCCACCATGGTGCGCAGCGAGTGAGCGGGTGCGAGGCTTGCGGCCACGGAATTCCAGTACGCGGTGAAACCGGGATCGCTGCTGGGTTCGTCGCCGTCGTGCGTCAGTTCGCGCTGCAGTTCGGCGGCGGTGTCGTCGGAAAAGCGAATGTACGCGTCTGAAAACGGTTCATCGAGGATCGGCCTGCCAATGAATTGCGCCAGTGAGCGGCGCTCGCCGCGTTCGTGTGGCGTGGCGATCACGTGGCCGCGGCCGGAGAACACGGCGCCGGTGACGCGGCCGCCCAGAGGTTCGAGAAATGCGATCTTGCCTCGGGTGAATGTGAAGCTGACTACGTCGCGGCGCAGCGTCAGGTCCTTCACGTTGTACACGCGCGCGCCGTCGGGGCGGAGGGCGTTGAGCGCGTCGTAAAGCGCGCGGGGATCGGTGGGAACGGCTGCGGTTGCGACGGCTTGTGGTGTCGCGGTGGGTGGTGGCGCAGCACTTTGCGTAGCATTGGCCGGCGCCTGCAGCGCCGCCGTGCTGCGGGGAGCGTTACCCATGAAATCGGCGCCGAGCAGCAGCAGAACTATCAGAGAAAATCGCAGGAAGCTGCGCACGTAATTCACTGTATAACTTTGGTTGCCGCGAGTAAAAGGCGGGTTGTATCGCTGTGTTCTGCGCGGCAGGCGCTGCCTGTTCGCTGGGACAGGTTGTATTACTTAGGGCATCAGCGGGGAAGGAGCGTCCGCGGTGTCTGGCCCGCTTGGTAAAATTCAGGTGTGCGTCACGCAGCGCCCATCGCGTCGTTACTGCTACTGGTCGTGTCTTCGGCGGCCGCCGATACCATCGTGCTTAAAAATGGCCGGCGAATTGTAGCGTCCAGCGTTACGGAAGATGGCGACCGCGTCCGCTACGAAACGCCCGCCGGGGAAATGTCCATCCCGAAATCCATCGTCGCGCGCATTGACCACGACGGTTTCGGCTCCATTTCCGGTTCCAGCGCTTCCAGCGAGCCGCCGGTTTCCGCGCCGCATGTGGACCCGGTGCGCGGTTATGACGACATCGCGCGCCTGGTAATCCACGACAATGCGATTGACTTCGGCTATATCGAGCAGCTGGAGACCGATGCCCGTTCGCATGCGCCGCTGGCCGTCGAAAAAGTGACTGCCGCGCATTACGCCGCCGCACAATTTCTGGAAAGCAAGGGCGACATGGCCAGCGCGATCGATCATTACCGCGACGCGCTCAGCTTCGCGCCGGAAAATCTGGCGTTGCTGCTGAATCTGGCGGTGATGTATCTGCACCAGAGCCAGTTCACTGCAGCGCTGGAGCCGCTGGAGCGCGCGCGGCAGATCGCGCCGGATTCGGCGGACGTCGCCAAGCTCGACGGCTGGGCCTACTACGGCGCGAACAAAATGGATTTGGCGGTGGCCGAATGGCATCGCGCGGAAAAATTGCATCCGGATCCAGAAGTAGAGCGCGCGCTGGAAAAGGCCGAGCGCGATAAGGCCGAGGAAGAAAGCTACCGTGAAGGCGAAACCGCGCATTTCAATCTGAAATACAACGGCAGCGCGACGCCGGACCTGGCCCGCGGAATCCTGCGCGTCCTGGAAGACGATTTTCGCGATCTGGAATCGCAGCTGGATTACACGCCGCCGGATTCGATTGGCGTGATCCTTTATACCGGGCAATCTTTTGCGGATATTACGCGCGCGCCGAGTTGGGTGGGCGCGTTGAACGACGGGCGTATGCGCATTCCAGTGCAGGGGCTGACGGCCGTCACACCCGAGCTGGCACGCGTGTTAAAGCATGAGTTAACACACAGCTTCATCGGCCAGAAAACGCACAATCGCGCGCCGACCTGGCTGCAGGAGGGCGTCGCCCAATATATGGAGGGCCGGCGCAGCAGCGGCACCGCAGGCGCTCTGCTGAATGCTTCCGCGCAAGGAGAACTTCCGCCGCTGGCCGCACTGGAGGGCTCATGGATGGGACTGGGCGGTGGCGAAGCATCGTTCGCTTACGCCTGGTCGCTCGCCGTGGTCGAATCCGTCATCCAGACCAGCGGCATGGGAGACATCACGCGGCTGCTCGACGCCATTTCCAGCGCGCCGAACACGGAACAGGCTCTGCGCGACGCGTTGCACGAAGATTACGCGGATTTGCAGCAGCAAGCACTGACGTATTTGCACCAGCAGGACGTGCGATAAGGATTCTGCGAGTCGCGAGACACGAATCTGCAGACCGACCTCACGACCTGAGCGGGTGATCCAACTTGGAGAGGCAACCGGACAGCCAATTTCAGCGCGTGACCGAAGCCCTTGTCAGAGGCTGGTCGGGACTAGCCGCGCTAATGGCGTTCGCGATCGTTATACCGCTTACGCTGTGGTTCACTTGGCGCCATGCTTCAACATTCGCCTATCCGCTCGCAGAGACGCTGTTCTGCATTTCGTTTGCGTGGGCGGCGGTGTCGATGGTTCTGATGCAACGTGGACTTCGTAAGTTGGACCTGAGTCCTGCCGATCGGATGCGCGTATTTTCGGGCCCGCGACCTGATGATCCAGATGAACTGTACGCTTGGAAATGGGCGTGGCAATTCCTCTACGCTTTCATCGCAGTCATGCTCTGCATGATTGCGATACCGGTTGCGTCGTGGCTCAGCGGACAGTGAATGCGTTGGCGCTGTGAAGGGCGGACCACCGTCGGTGTCCTCAGCGTTAAAGTTTTCGCTTCCCCCACCGCTACAAAGTCGCCAGCAACCCCGCAATCAACGCCGCGTGTTCGGGCAGCTTGCTTATCGCCACATGCTCGCGCGGGCTGTGCGCGCCATCGCCCACCGCGCCCAATCCATCGAGAGTCGGCACGCCCAAAGCAGCCGTAAAACTTCCATCCGATCCTCCACCGGTGGAAGCTTCGCCCAGCGGCAACCCCATCTCCCGCATCAGCGATTGCGCCACGCCAAACAATTTACGCACGGCCGCAGTGCGCTCGAGTGGCGGACGATCTGCTCCGCCGCGCACTTCCACGCGCGCGCCCTTCAAGATCGGTCGCAACGCATGCAGGCGGCGATTGATGCGCGGAATGTCCGCAGCGCGCGCGTAGCGAATATCCACCATCGCGCGGGCGTGTTCGGGCACTACGTTGGTAATCGTCCCGCCGCTCACCACGGTAGCCTGCACCGTGATCCCGCGCCGCGGATCGTTCATGTCCATCAGCCGCGCAATCTGCAGCGCCAGCTCGTGCACCGCGTTCACGCCCTTCTCCGGATCAATCCCCGCGTGCGCCGAGCGGCCGGTCACGATTATTTCCGCGCCGCCCACTCCTTTCCGCTGCGTCTTCAATCGCCCCTCGCTCCCGAATGACGGCTCCAGCACCAGCACCGCATCGCTGCGGCGCGCCTCCTGCTCGATCGCCCGCCGCGAGCTTTCACTTCCGATTTCTTCATCCGAAGTCCACAGAAACACGAAGCGTTTCGTCGGCTGAATTTTCAGCGCGCGCAAAGCGTCCACCGCGTGCAGCGCCAGCACGATGCCGCCCTTCATATCAAAAGTTCCGGGCCCCCATGCGCGCCCTTGTGCCACGCGAAACGGCATCTTCCCGAGCGTGCCCAGCGGATACACCGTGTCCGTGTGCCCCAGCACCATGATTTGCCCGCTCGCGCGCCCCTCCCCATCCCAAATCTCCGCCCGCACATGATTCCCGCGCTCTCGCTGCCGCAAAATCCGCACCTTCGCCCCGCGCCGCTGCCATTCGCGCGCCACCATCGCCGCGCACTCGTCCACAGCGCTCTTCACGTGGCTGGGCGATTCGCAACGCACAAATTCCCCGAGCAATTTCACCATCTCCCCCCGCCGCCCGCGCATTTCGCGGAGGATTTGCTTCATCGAAATGTTTTCTGAACGCGTCACAGAAGCCATTTGTATTTTACCCGCGCCATGCTAGCAGAGATGCCCGCCGGTCGCACGCCGTGCGGTGGTTTCTGGAACCAGGCTCAGCGGTCGAATGACAGCAACGTGTAGTAAACTCCACGTCCGTATATGTTCTGCCCCTTGTGCCAATCGGAATTTCGCGACGGCATCACGGAATGCAGCGATTGTCATGTTCAGCTTGTTGGCTCGCGCGAAGAAGCTCTGTCTTCTTCAGAGCTGCTGCGGAAGGGGCGGTGGCAAACTTCGCTCGACAAGATCTTGGCCGAACTTGATGCTCAAAGCATTCCCGCATATTTCAAAGAAATCATAAACACCACGCCCCAACCTTCGTTCTTGGGCATCAGGCTGACTTCACGGAAGAACACTTTCGAATACGAAGTGTGGGTGTTCCGTTCGGACCGGGAGCGAGCCCACGCCGCACTAACCAAACTTGCTTTGAAGTCCTGACGAAAGACTCGCCGCGAGGCTGACAGCGATGCTCATTCGCGTTATGCTGCGGCAATGCGACTGCATATTTCTGCGAGCGTGCTCCTGGCACTCGCGCTGCTGACTCCCGGCGCTGTTCACGCGCAGCACGCGAGCGCCGCGAAGAATGCCGCGCTATCTGCCGAGCAAAACGCTGCCGGCTCGTCGGGCGCCGCACAACCGAAAGATACGCTGTTGCTGACGGCTGGCACGAATCACGCTCCAATATCAATTTCACCTGCGGACTTCCGCGACATGCCGCACGTCACTGTTAAGGTCCATAACGCGCACGCCGACGCCGATGAAACGTATTCGGGCGTGCCGCTGGCTGCGCTGCTAGCGAAGCTCGATGCGCCGCTCGGTGAGCATCTGCGCGGCAAGGCATTGGCGAGCTGCATCGTCGCCACAGGCTCGGATGGATACTCCGTCGTGCTGTCCATCGCCGAGGCGGATCCGAGTTTTCATGGCGGCGAAATATTGGTGGCCGATACGCGCGACGGCCAGCCGCTCGGCAAGAACGGGCCACTCCAGTTGATCGTCTCCGAAGACAAGCGCCCCGCCCGCTGGGTCCACAACCTCGTTTCGATCTCGATGCAAGACGCCCGCTGACTGCTTGGCTTCATCCGATTCCCACCTGCCTGTGTTTCGTATAGAATTGTTCGATTGTGCGCTTGGCAAAATGGCGCACGGTGGAGACAGCCCGGGGCAGCAGTGGTTTTGGCTCGGCATTCGATCGCTGGACGACGAATCGGTACTCTATCGCGATTCAATACGCAATCTTTAGACAATCAATTTGCAGGCGACTTGTAGGCAATTTGCAGGCAGAGGCTAATACACGATGCTCCTCGATAGCATAGCGATCCAGAAGATCCTGCCGCACCGCTACCCGTTCCTCTTGGTGGACGCCATCGAAGAAATGGAACCGAAGAAGCGGATCGTCGGAATCAAGAACGTCACCATCAACGAATATTTCTTCCAAGGCCATTTCCCCGGCAAGCCGGTGATGCCCGGCGTGCTGATCATCGAATCCATCGCGCAAATCGGGGGACTGCTGCTGCTGCTGGATGTGGAGGATCGCGACAACAAGCTGCTGTATATGGCGGGAGTTGACGCTGCGCGCTTTCGTCGCCCCGTGATTCCCGGCGACCAACTGCGCGTGGAAGTAAACGTCCTCACTTTTCGCGGACCATTTTGCAAAGTCGCGGGTTTTGCGCGCGTGAACGGGGAACTGGCCGTCGAAGCCACGGTGATGTGCGCGATGGTGGACCTGAATGCCGATGGCAAGCCGGAACGCTCGACGAATTCCGTCGCGAAGGCTGTGGTCACGAAGCCGAATGAGTAGGCGCGCTGGGTGGAATCGTTGGGCGCAGCCGCAGAGCGCAATCGTCGGCAGCGGCCGCCGCATGCGGGAGATATTGTGCCCGGTGGTGCGCCCGATGGTGCGCCCTATGGTCCGAATGTCGAGTGAAATCCATGAGTGAGATTGACCACCGCGCTGTCGTTGCGTCCACCGCCAAAATCGGCAAGGACGCAAAAATCGGCGCCTTTGCCGTCGTCGGCGACGAAGTCGAATTGGGCGACGCCTGCATTCTGGATGATCACGCCATCGTGCGCGGCCCGGCGCGATTGGGCCGCGCGAATCGCGTGTATTCGTTCGCGGTGGTGGGCGGCGATCCGCAGGACCTCACTTACAAGGGCGAGCGCGTTGCCATCGAAGTGGGCGACCACAACGAGTTCCGCGAATTTTCCACGGTGAATCGCGGCACGGTGAAGGGCGGCGGCGTCACGCGCGTCGGCAGCAACAACCTGATCATGTCCTACGCGCACGTGGGGCACGATAGCCAGCTCGGGGATTTCAATATTCTGGTGAATGGCGCGACGCTCGCCGGGCACGTTACCATCGAAGACCATGCGCAGGTCGGTGCCTTCTGCCCGGTGCATCAATTTTGCCGCATTGGGAAGCACTCGTACATCGCGGCGCATACGGTGATCACGCAGGATGTGCCGCCATTTTCTAAGATTGTGGCGCCGCGCGGCACGCGTTGCTTTGGCGTAAACCGCGTCGGCCTGGAGCGCCAGGGATTTTCCGCCGAGCGGATTGCGGCGATTGAAAAAGCATACCGGCTGCTGCTGCGCTCGAAGTTGAATACGTCGCAGGCGCTGGAAAAGATGCGTGGAACCCTGGCAGACTCGCAGGACGTCTTAACTTTAGTGCAGTTCATCGAAGCGGCCTCCTCCGACCGAGGTCTGACGAAATAGCATGACGCTTCCAGGCGCGGACAATCATGCGGCAGACGCGCTTTCCGAGAATTCCGCGAATTGGGGATTGATCGCCGGAAACGGGGATTTCCCGTTTCTGGTGCTGGAGGGCGCGCGGAGCCGCGGCATCGAAATGGCGGTGATCGCGATAAAGGAAGAAGCTTCGCCGGGTCTGGAGCGCGTCGCGAAACGGCTGCACTGGGTGAGCTTGGGAGAACTGAGCCGCACCATCGAATTGCTGCACGAAGAAGGCGTGAAGCGCGCAGTGATGGCCGGGCAAGTGAAGCACAATAAAATTTTCAGTTCGATACGGCCGGATTGGCGCCTGGCGAAATTGTTATTTTCGCTGCCGTCGAAAAATACGGATTCCCTGATTGGCGCGGTGGCGCGCGTGCTGGAAGATGAAGGCATCGAGCTGGTGGATTCCACGAAATTTCTGGGGCCGCTGCTGCCTTCCGCGGGCGTGCTGACGCGTCGCGCGCCGGATGAATCCGAAGCGGCGGACATTGCCTACGGGCGCGGCGTTGCGACGCAGATCGCGGGATTAGATCTAGGGCAGATGGTGGTGGTGCGTGATCGCGCGTGCGTGGCGATCGAAGCGATGGAAGGCACGGACGAAACGATCGAGCGTGCCGCGCGCATTGCCGGCCGGCAGCGGCTGGTGGTGGTGAAGGTCAGCAAGCCGCGCCAGGATATGCGTTTTGATGTGCCGGTGGTGGGATTGAAGACCATCGAAGTGATGAAGCGGTCGAACGCGACGGCGCTGGCGATTGATGCGGGGCGAACTCTGCTGTTTGATCGCGAGGCCATGATTCACGCGGCGGACGACGCCGGCATCGCGATCGAGGCCTTCGCGCCGGAACGTGGCGCGGCCAGTGGCAGCACACGGAAATAGTTTGGTTTTGAATTTGTAGCGGCGCACTTCAGTGCGCCATCGGTGTGGCGGCGCCGAGCGATGGCGGTCTGAAGACCGCCGCTACAACGGCGTTAAGTTTTTGCCCCATCGATGGTTTCGCGGAGCAAAGAAAGGCCGCGCAAAAAAGGAAATCGTGACTGAAAAACCCATACGCGTTGCCGTGGTCGGCGTCGGAGATTTCGGGCGCAACCACGTCCGGGTGTGGTCGGAAATGGAAGGCGTGGAATTGGTGGGCGTGGTGGATACCAACGCCGAACGCGCCGCGCAGGTGGCGGCGGAATTCAAAACGCGCGTGATCCGCGATTTCGAATCGCTGTCGAGCGAAAAAATTGATGCGGTCAGCCTCGCCGTGCCCACCAAAGATCATTCGCGCATTGGCTGCCGCTTGCTGGACGCAGGCATGGACGTGCTGGTGGAAAAGCCGATGGCTTCTTCGTTGGGCGAAGCGGACGGCCTGATTGCCACGGCGCAACGCAAGAATCGCATCCTGCAGATCGGGCACCTGGAGCGCTTCAATCCGGCGGTCACCGCGGCTTTGAAAATCGTCTCCAAGCCGATGTTCTTCGAAGTACACCGCCTGGGAGTTTTCACGCCGCGCAGCCTGGATATTGACGTAGTGTATGACGTGATGATTCATGACCTGGACATTCTGTTGGCGTTGGTGGGCGCACCGGTGGTGGACCTGAAAGCCGTGGGCATTCCGGTGATCACTGATAAAGTGGATATCGCGCAGGCGCGCATCGAATTTTCCACCGGCACGGTGGCGAACGTTACCGCCAGCCGCGTTTCCACGGAGCGTGTGCGCAAGATGCGGTTTTTTCAGGCGCACGAATATTTCTCGCTGGATTTCACGCGCCAGGATTTGCTGCGCGTGCGCGTGGAGCCCGGCTCGCCGCAGCCGAAAATTGATTTTGAAAAAGTTCCGACTGCGTTGGAGGAGCCGCTGCGCGCCGAGCTGGGAGCGTTCGCGCGCTCGGTGCGTAATCGCCGCCCTCCGCGCGTGGATGGCGCCGCGGGGCGCGCTGCATTGGAGCTGGCCGATCGCGTGATGGCGGGCATCCAGGAACACGCCCGGCGCGTCCAACTGGATGCCGTCGTTCCCCAGGACAATAGATGATTCCGCGAACTCTCGTTCCGACCGATGTGCGCCCGTTCACCGACAACGGCGACAAAAAGCCGCCGCGCCGCCTGACCACGTACATGGACGATCGCACGGTCGTCCCTTCGGATTTGTCCGACGCTCCGCCGCTTACCGGAAAAACCAATATTCCGGAACATTTGCCGCTGGATGTGTTGATAGAGCGCAGCCTGGTGCCGCGCGGAATGGGCGTGAAGCCCTTCCAACAATTTCTGCCGCCATCGGAATTCGCGCCGCTGGCAATTCTGGACCAACGCGTGGTGGTTCCGGCGTATGTAGAGCCGCCGGAGCAGCGCGAGATTGATAAATTCGACCAGCCGCCGCAGATGACTGCGCAGCTGCGCGAGATTGTCTCACCGGATATTTTCAATACCGGCGAAGCGAATTTACTAGTTGAGCCGGAAGACCGCCGGGATGCCAAGTGGGACGCCATCACGCGCGTGATTTCCGTCGCGGCGCACATCGCGTTCGTCATTTTTCTGATTTTTCTGCCGAAAATTTTCCCGCAGCACGTGCCCACGCGCGACGAGATTGAACTCGCGAGCAAGGAACTCGGTGTCGTTTATTTGCCGCCCGATGAGGGAGCAGTTTCGAGGCGTCCTTCGCCTCCTCCCGGGCCAGTCGTGAAGATCACTCCGAAGGCATTGGCCAAAGCGGCGCCACCGCGGCCGGAAGAGCATCGCATCGAAGCACCTCCCGTAGCTTCGGAGCGCCCGCCGCTCGATTTGCCTACGGCGCCCACGCCGAAGACGAACACCAGCCCGACTCCAAATACCGCGACGGCGCCGCCGCCCCCACCCGACTCTACGTCGCATCTTTTGCCAGTGCTTCCGGCCGGTCCGCCGAGCCACTTGAGACTTGACTTGCCGAGCGCTTCGCCCGGCAAGGCCCTGCAGGATGACATTCAGGGCGCAATTAAGCGTTCCCCGAGCGGCGGCACGTACAGTTCGGAGGGCACAGTTTCCGGTGGCGGGGGAAGCGGCGGTGGCCGTGGAAGAGGAGGCGGCGGCGCGCAGGCGGGCAACGGCGTTACGATTCTCACTCCCACCGAGGGCGTGGATTTTCAAAGTTACATCAACCGGCTGCTTGCGAAGTTGAAACAGAATTGGGTGACGGTGATGCCGGAATCTTTTTATTTGGGCGACAAGGGTATCGTGGCTATTTCTTTCCGCATCAATCGCGATGGCAGTTTTCCGGCGGAAAGCCTCAGCCTGGATCGGACTTCCGGCAAGGAACCGCTCGATACCGCGGCGGCTTCCGCGATTCGCGCGACGAGTCCGTTCGAGCCGCTGCCGCCGCAATTCAAAGGGCAGTTCATCGATCTGCGCATCGGGTTTTACTACAATATTCCGATTGGTAGCGCGCCGCAGTAGCGCCTGCCTGCCGTAGGCAGGCGCGCCTTCCGTTGTCCACGCATCCGTAGGGGCGGGTCTCAGACCGGCCCCTACCATAGCTAGTTTTCGTGCCCTCGCATGTTGTCTTCATTTGCAGCGCTCTGCAGTGATAACTTAGCTGGGAGCGACCCCATGAAACTTAATCGCACACAGGTGATTGGCGCTCTTCTGCTGGCCGCGCTGGTATTGCTCGGTCTTCTGCTCCGCTACTGGAAATTTTCCGGATGAGCGCGCTGCCGCGGCTCGTCGTCGTCCTCGGCCCTACTGCTTCCGGCAAATCCACGCTGGGAATTCGGCTCGCTGAGAATCTGGGCGGCGAAATTCTGGTCTGCGATTCGACGCAGGTGTACCGGCACTTCGATATCGGCACGGCAAAAGTTCCTGCGTCCGAGCAGCGCGGCATCGCGCATCACCTGGTGGATCTCTGCGAGCCTTCCGAAATTTTCACGGCCGGAGATTACCGTCGCCGCGCTCTGGAAGCCTTGGCGGATCTGCGCGCGCGCAAGATTCTGCCAATCCTCACCGCCGGGACCGGCTTGTATCTGCGCGCGCTGCTCGAAGGCCTGGCCGATGCGCCGCAGCGATCGGAAGAAATTCGCGCGCGCCTGCGGCAAAGGGTCGAACAGCGCGGTCCCGAGCATCTGCACCGCGTGCTAGCGCGCCTCGATCCCGAATCCGCCGCTCGCATCTCTTCGCCGGACACGCAAAAAATAATTCGCGCCATCGAATTGCGCCTGCTCACCGGAAAACCGATGGGTGAAATCCATCGCAGCGGCCGCGACGCGCTGCAAGGCTACGAAATAATCAAAATCGGCCTGCTGCCGCCGCGCGCTGCGCTCTATGCACGCATTCACGCACGCACTGACGCGATGCTCGCAGCCGGATGGCTTGAAGAAGTGCGCGCACTCATCGCGAGCGGCGTTCCCGCCGACGCGAAACCGTTCCAGTTCATCGGGTATTCGCAATTGCGCGAACATCTCGCCGGCCGACTGAGCGAAAACGACGCCGTGCGGCAAATCCAACAAGCCACGCGCCGTTTCGCCAAGCGCCAGCTCACCTGGTTCCGCAAGGAAGCCGGCGTGCACTGGCTCGCCGGCTTCGGCGACGCGCCGGAAATTTTCGCGGCCGCGCTCGCAATCTTAAAATCGTAACAATCGCGTAACTTGACGCGCCCGTTGCACTCCGGTATCGTTCCGCGGCACGCATAGAACACCACATGGCTACCGCAACCGCGCTTAAATCTTCTCCACTGCAGCCCGACGATTGGATTCGCGCCGCGTTTGCGCGTCTTTCCACCGAGGGAATTGAATCCGTGCGCATTGAATTGCTGGCGCGCGATCTCGGCGTCAGCAAAGGCAGCTTCTACTGGCATTTTCAAGATCGCGAGGAGCTGCTGGCGAAGATGCTGGACCGCTGGGAAGGCGACGAGACTACGTGGCTCGACGATACAGTCGTCACGCCGCAGGCTGCGGCGCGGTGGGCGCGCTTCGTGGAGCATTGCGCTGATCTTTCCAGCGCGCGGCGGGAAGCGGCGCTGCGCGCGTGGGCTCGCCGCGATGAGCGTGTGGCCGCGCGGATTTCCGGCATCGAGAAAAAACGCTCCGCGCATGTCTCCAGCGTTCTGCGCGACATCGGTTTCACGCCGGAAGCTGCGGAATCGTGGGCTGAGGTCGCCCTGCTGGTGTATCTCGGCTGGCTGGACCGCGCCACGCGCGATCTCGAGTTCCAAGTTTCCGGCCGCGGCCTCAGCCAGTTCCTCTCCGATTTGATTCTTGCCGCATCGGCGCGTTCCTCTGCTGCTCACGCGGGCTGAGCCGCCCCGCATGAGTTCGCCGTAAATCATCGCAAGTGGGTATACAATCCCGCTGTCTGGCGGCTCAAACTAAAAATCTCAGCAATCGGATTCGCATACATAAAGGACCGCGCATGCCGCTCCCCGATCGCACCAGCGCTCCCTCGGAATCCACAGCGGCGCCGTCTGACGACGGTCTCATTCGCAATGTTTCGGACACCGCGCGTCTGGTGGCCATTGACCGCGCCGTCGAAAGCGAGCGGCCTGATGCGCTTTTCCGCGACCCGTTTGCGCGACGGCTCGCAGGCGAGCGCGGCGCGAGGATTGCCAAGTCCAACCCGCTGGGCGCACGCAAGAGCGCAGCCGGCTGGCCCATCGTCACGCGCACCTATGTGATTGATCAGATGATTCAGGCGCATATCGCGCAGGGCGGCGACATGGTCATCAATTTAGCCGCCGGATTGGACACGCGCCCGTATCGCATGCAACTGCCTCCCTCGCTGCAGTGGATTGAAGTGGACCTCCCCGAAATACTTGCGCACAAAGAAGAAATTCTGCGCGGTGAAAAACCAGTCTGCGTGCTCGAACGCGTTCGCCTGAATCTTTCCGACGTTCCTGCGCGCCGCGAACTCTTCGCGCGCCTGGGCCGTCAGTCCCGCAAAGCGCTGGTCATCAGCGAAGGCCTCGTGGTTTATCTTTCCTCCGGCGAAGTGGCGCTGCTGGCGCAGGATCTCGCCGCGCAGCCCAGTTTTCGTTCCTGGATTCTGGATATGGTGTCGCCAAAATTACTGGCCACTCTGCAAAAACGCATGACCTCCAATTTGAAGCAGGCCGCGCCATTTAAATTCGCCCCGGAAGAAGGCCCGGCATTTTTCGCGAAATTCGGATGGAACGTGGTGGAAGCAAATTCATTGCTCCGTGTGGCGGCGCGGCTGAACCGCGTGCCGTTTTACCTGGTTCCCATTTCCTGGCTTCCTGATTCACACGGGACGCAACCGCAGCGGCCCTGGGGCGGCGTGTGCCTGTTCTCCAGAACGAGTTGAATCCTCTGCGCGGAAGATGGACGCGCCTTTCGCCGGTTCTTCAACACGGGAATCTTGGTGGGTCGTGGCTTTAGCCACGACATAAAGATGCCGGCGCGCAGCGCCGTTTCCTTTCGCGGTGTAGTTCCCGCGAGCTTTTGAATTGCTTGCACGTAGGCTAGGCCCATCCGCAATTCGCTCCTCGTGCACATTCGGCGTATAATTGGATTACCAATGAATAAAATTTCCCGCAAATTGCTCGGGGCCAGGGCCAATCCATCCGCATGAAGACCGCACAATCGGTGGACAATCGCGAAAGCGTGCTGCTTGTGGGCGTGAGTCTGAAGAAAGCTCCGCGCGGGCGTGCTGGTGATCCTTCGGCGGCGGGGCGCGATTCGCTCGAAGAGCTGCACGAGCTGGCGGAATCGGCTGGCGCGAAAATTGCCGGCAGTATTCTGCAGGTGCGAGAGCAGCTCGATCCCGCAACGCTTGTGGGGCGCGGCAAGCTGGACGAAATTCGCGCGGAGGCCGAGCTGCGCCACGTGCCGCTGGTGATCGTGGACCACAATTTGACGCCCGTGCAGCTGCGCAATATGGAGAAGGGCATTGGCACGCGCGTGATTGATCGCACGCAGCTGATTCTGGATATTTTTGCGATGCACGCGCGCACGCGCGAAGGCCAGCTGCAGGTGGAGCTGGCGCAATTGAATTATTTGCTGCCGCGGCTCACCGGGCGCGGCGAAGAGCTTTCGCGGTTGGGCGGCGGCATCGGCACGCGCGGGCCTGGCGAACAAAAACTGGAAACCGACCGGCGGCGGATTCGTGACCGCGTGAGCAAGATTAAGGAAGCGATCGAAACCGTGCGGCGGCAGCGCACCACGCGGCGTCGCGCGCGCCAGGCCGTGCCGCTCGGCATGATCGCGCTGGTGGGCTATACCAACGCGGGAAAATCCACATTGTTCAATGCGCTCACTCATGCCGATGTGCTCACTTCCGCGAAAATGTTCGCGACGCTCGATCCCACGGTGCGCGCTGTGCGTCTGCCTTCGCGGCGCCGCGCGCTGCTCTCGGATACCGTGGGATTTTTGCGCGACTTGCCGCCGGATTTGATTGCTGCGTTTCGCGCGACTCTGGAAGAGGTGCAGGAAGCCGCGTTGATCGTGCAGGTGAGCGATATTTCGAATCCTCATCATGCGGAGCAGGATGCGGACGTGCTCAAAGTTTTGACCGACCTGGGCGTGCAGGATCGTCCGCGGCTGCAAGTTTTCAACAAGACCGATCGCTTGTCGGCCGACGAGCTCGAGGCGCTGGTGAAAGCCAACGGACGCAACGAAAATAAGATTTTCACTTCGGCTGTTACCGGCGCCGGCCTCGAAGATTTGCTGGCCCGCATGGACGCCGCGCTCCCGGTAGATCCGCTGGTCCACGTGGATTTGCGCATCCCGCTTTCCGACGGTCGCAATCTCTCGCTCGTCCACGCAACCGGTCGCGTGCTGCATTCCGAAGTTGCCGACGGCCACATGCACCTGGAAGCTGAGTTGCCGGAATCGCTGGCCCGCCGCCTGGAAGATTTCGCGCAGCCGGACAGCACGAAGACTTCGCAGACGCGTTGAAGCCTTGCCACGGCGGTTTCCAGTCGGTTAACTGGACACAAGGGCGCAGGTCGGGCTGCGATTGACGCCCAGGAAACGTTATTGTAGTGTCACGGCTCTAACCTATAGGATCGAATCTCATGACCACTGCAACACTAGTTCTCGCCGCGATTGAACCTGAGCTGCGCATCGGCGCGCTGGATGGTCTGGCCTTCACTTCCGCACTCGCCGCCGCCGTGAAGCGACGTTCCAATACCATTTCGATCGCGCTGCAATTTCGGAAAGCAGACCGGGAAATCAAAAACCTGCTCGAACGAGTGAACGGAATCATCGAAGGCAGAATTACGGTAGAAACGCCGGACGAACCCGTGACTCGGCCACAAATTGAAAGCCTGATTGATTCGCTGGACATGATCGCGCGGAATATTGATTACATTCACGAGTCCGGGAGACGCGTAGGGCTGACCAACAATTCTCTGACTGCCGGAAGTTTGAAATCCCTGATCGAGCGTCGCGAGGGAATTTTGGACGTCGCCGATTGGCTCGATGCGAGCCTGAAAACAGATGAAAATGCAGCGATTTTGGCTCGCGCAAGCCGCGAGAGGGAGTCGGGCCAGACTGTCGATCTAGACCAGGTGCGCTGACGATTGAGTCTGAAGATTCAGCTTAGTGCTACCGCAGCAAAGTATTTCTCCTCGCTTGACCGCAATACCCAAGCCCGCATACAAAAAAAGCTGGAAGCTATTGCAGCGGAACCGCAGGCCGCGCGGCTCTCGAAACCTCTGGTCGGTGCAGATAGCCGAACTGCTCGAGTGGGCGACTATCGAATTATCTTCACGATTGATCCCGAAATCCTCTACGTTGCGGATATCGGGCCGCGAGGACAGATCTATCGCAGGCTCCAGCGCTGAGATTGGATCGCAGATAAAATTCCAGAGAAGGTCGACGTAAGAACAAAGCCGCCGTCCGGACCCTCCACGAATTGCTATCTTACTTTGTGATACAAAGTACTTGACAGAATGAATCGAATCCGGGAGAATGGGTCTGCGGCGGGGACGAAGTCCTTAATTCATGGAGTGATCGAACATGTTCAAACGTATCGCTGCAGTCGGATTCATTGTGGTTTGTACCTCGATAGCCTGGGCCATCCTTGGCAGCACCATTGTTTACCGCACGAATTACAGCGATGAGCAGCTGAAAGGCCGCGTGTCGTCGGCTTGGGGAACGGCCCAGGAGCAAACGCCGCCAACCGCCGGTTACCAAATTATTTCTCAGAAGCAGGTAGCTACGACGGAGGACGGAACGGCTGCCGTTCGCACCGTGGAGCAGAAGACCTGGGTCACACTGCCGCTGGAACAAACCCGCGCGAACGCGGCGCTGCGGCTTGATTACCGCAAGAAGGGGCTGCTTTGGTACAGCACGTATCAGGTGGATTTTTCCGGCGTTTATCGTTTCAGCAATCCCAGCGATCAGGCGCAAGAGGTAACGTTCCGCATGCATTTGCCGGCGAGTCAGGCGGTGTACGACGATTTAAATTTCTCCGTCAACGATGTTTCCGTGGCCACCAGCAATGAAAAAAACGACGCTGTGGCGATCGTGCAGTTGCAGCCGCGCCAGACGGCGGCGCTGCGCGTAGGTTATCGTTCGCATGGCCTCGACAACTGGAGTTACGGGTTTGGGGACGACGTGACGCAGGTGAAGGATTTTCAGCTGCACGTTACCACGAATTTTGCCGGCTTCGATCTGCTGGAGAACACGCTTTCACCGACGGAGGAAGTGCGCCAGGCGAACGGATGGGACTTAGTGTGGAACTACAAAAACCTGGTTTCCGGCTACCATATGGGTATTGCCCTGCCGCAAAAGCTGCAGCCGGGGCCGCTCGCGGGACGCATCAGCTATTTCGCGCCGGTTTCGCTGCTGTTTTTCTTCTTTGCGCTCTTCCTGTTGACCACGGCGCGCGGCATCGAACTGCATCCCATGAATTATTTTTTTCTCGCTTGCGCGTTTTTTTCGTTTCACCTCTTGATGGCTTATCTGGTGGATCGCATCTCGATTCATGTGGCTTTCGCAATTTGCTCAGTCGTCTCGATAGCGCTGCTGGTGAGCTATCTCAGATTGGTCGCGGGAATGCGCGCCGCGTTGCTGGAGGCGGGTCTGGCGCAATTTGTTTATCTCGTGCTGTTCTCCTACGCCTTCTTTTTTGAGGGCTTCACGGGTCTGGCGATCACCATCGGCGCGATTCTGACTCTGTTTATCGCCATGCAGACCACTGCGCGCATACAGTGGGCGGAAAAGTTTGCGGCGCGCTGAGCGAATGATGTGGTGTACGCATCGGGCCCGATTCTAAACGTTGAAATGTCGGGGGGCGGACGGCACAATGCGTGCGGGAGTTCACTCATGAAAAATTGCGCGCGGATTCTTGCGGTGGTGCTGCTAATGATTGGCTTGGCCCTTCCTTCTATCGCGCAAAAGGAGAAGACTGTGGCGGAACATGCTGTAGGACCGTTTGATGTGAAGGTCGAGGCGCAGGGGGAGGCGGACAAGGGCGACGGGTCCACGCTGGGAAGGTATTCGCTCGACAAGCAGTATCACGGCGATCTGGAGGGGACGGCGAAGGGAACGATGTTGACGGCTGGGACCGACGTGAAGGGGTCGGCGGGGTATGTGGCGATGGAGCGAGTTACGGGAACTCTGAAGGGGCGGAGTGGCAGCTTCGTCCTGCAGCATACTGCGACGATGACGCGGGGGGAGCCGCAGCTGTCTATCACGGTGGTGCCGGATTCGGGGTCGGGGCAGCTGGCGGGCATCACGGGGAAGATGAATATCATTATTGCCGCGGGGAAACATTCGTATGAGTTTGAGTACAGTTTACCGGCGGGGCAGTAGCGGGAAACCCTGCATCGAGTGATCGAAGAGAGATCCTCGCCAGCGGCAGGCAGGCAAGATTGCCTGTACCACCAAAGATTGCAGCGCGTGCGCGGCGGCTATGGAGTGGCGCGGCGTAGCACGGCGCTCGATTTTTCCGCTGCGGCTACCTGGTGAAAAAAGTCGCGGACCTCAGGAAGTTTCTCCGTAGGGACCACCACGCCTTTGATTTCGTACGTGCGCTTGTAGTGCAGCACGTTGTCCTTCACTTCGACGTTGCTTTTGTAAGTGGCGTAGTCGCATTTGGCTTCGACGGGCTCGGGAAGCTCGTCCACCACGTAGCCTGCGGGCAGCGTGATATCAAATACGTCGGATTGCAGCGTAGTGCCCTCGAATTCGATGGGATATTTGCGCGCCTTTCCGGCGAGGATGCTCGAACCTTTGTCGCCGACGACGCGCGGACGGAGGATCAGCAAGTCCCCGGCAGTCTTGGCGTAGCCCTCGACGACGAATTGGTAATGGAGCACGAGGTTCTCGTCGTACTTATCGAGGTTGCCAAGCGATGCGTGGGTGAGCGTGAAATTATTCAGGAATGTTCCCAGGAATTTTTCGATGATCTTCTCGCGGTCCGAGGGCGAAGAGCCAATAAACTGCGCGCGGCTGTCACCGGCCGGAGCGCCCCAGCGGAGTTCGTCCACGTCGCCGCCAAGATTGCCAGTCGGGCCCAGAGTCAGCGTGGCAGTACGAAGCAAGCGATTCGTGGGCGGCGGCAATAGCGGCAGCAGAATCATTTTGCCGCTATCGGCCGTCATCAGCAGGCCGTAATTCTGCTGCAGGTCCGAAGGCAAGTATCCCAGCGGCACGTAGGGATCGGTGGGATCGAAAAACAAGAGGCGGCCGAGTTGCGGATCGTCAATCGCGGCGTAAAGACTGTTGGTGGGGACGTCCTGCGGCAGCCGGATAGCCATGATCATGTGGTTGCCACGCAGGGAAGGGAAATCCGGATTGACGATGCCGCGGTGGGTGTCAACCATCACGTAATACGAATCAATGCCGACTTGCTTGAGCATGGTGCTCAGCAGCGTCACTTTGTCCTTGCAGTCACCGTACTGATGCTTGAAGACGTCCGCGGCGGGATGCGGCTGTAATCCGCCGATTCCGACTTCGATGGCCACGTAGCGGATTTGCTGCTGAACGTAGTCAGCGAGGACCTGCATTTTCTTGAGCGGGTCGGAGATTCCGGCGGTAAGCTCGGCGACTTTTTTCTGGAGCTCGGGTGAAGGAACGCGGCTGGCAGAAGTAAGGTTGGCGTACCAGACGCCGATGTCGTTCCAGGTGCCGGTGGTTTTGGCGCGAAGAGCAGGATCGCGGGGAAAATATTTGATGTCCATGCGGCTGGCGACAGTGAGAAACGGCGGCATGGCGGGCTCGACTTCCACTGCGGGAACGTTTTCGACTTCCCAGACGTAGAAATTATTCGCAGAGGATTGCGGCTGCTGTTTTGGAAAGTTGGCCCAGGATTCGGAAAACTCCCAACCGAGAGGCAGCTGCAGCGAAAAACGCGCGCGGCGAGTGGGAATTTCGCTTTGGAATTGCCAATCGTCTTCAAACACGAAGGGACGATGTTTCTGGACGTACTCATAGCCGACGATGCTTCCGGGATCAGCGGCGGAGAACTTGATGCCCTTGGCGCGCTCGTCAGTGAATACCTCGAAGCTGGTGAGGCTGAATTCGACGGCGTCCTTTTCCTTCAGTTCCATTTCCTGGCCACTGGCGGTGATGGTCCAAGCCTTGAAGAAAGTAAGCTTGGTTTGGTTGTCGAACGATACGCTGGCGTAACCATACCTCTCGCGAGCTTCTGGGCGCAGCAGCTTGTAGGCGCAGCGATGCCTGGTCTCGATATCGCCATTGTCCTTGACGGTGGTTTGTTCTTCGTCGAGCAGCACGACGGCGACAGTGTCCTTGGGATATTCCGGAAGAGTCTGGTGCGCGGCCGCGCGCAGCCAGTCCGGGGCGGTATCGGCAAACACGCGGGGCGAGAACCAGCCGAGCGCTGCGGCCAGCGTGACAACGGCGAGCCCCGTGAGCGCGGCAGCCGCGACGGGTCTAGTTATTTTTGGTAGATTGCGCATTTTGCAGAACGATTTGAGCGTCGTCATCAGTTTTCACCGCGTTAAAGAAATTTCGCAGCGCTGGATAGTTCGTAACGGGAAAGGCCAAACCATCAAGGACCAGCAATCGTTTCACCTCAACGACGCTGCCCTGTTGGGCCGCGGAAATCTCATAAGACACCACGCCCGGCTTCACCTGCCTGGCCGGCGGAACGGATTCGATTTTGAACTCCGTGGGAACGCTGAGTTTTACATCATCAATTTCTTCGGAGGGGCATTTGAAATAAATGGGGTAAAGGCGTTTTTCGGATTGAAACGCGGTGGCCTGCCGCACTTGAAACGGCGACGCGGGAACCAGCATGCGCCGTCCGGCGGCAGTTCCGAAATTGGGGACCTTGGCGGTGCCTTCGACGACCAATGGAACCTCCTTGTCATCCCAATTGGTGAGCGTAGTCACTTCGAATGAGGAGCCGGCAGGCAACCATCCCTGGACTTCCTCGCCCAGGGATTTGCGGCGTCCCGCTTCATCCGCCTGGCGGTGTTCTTCGCGACGCTCGGCTGCCAATGGTCCCGTAAATTCCACACGAAGCTTTCCGGTCGCTTCTCCGTCGGAGTCAATTTCCAGTTCGGCAGTGCGAACGGTGGTGGCTTGAGCCGGTGGCGAAGGCGGAACGGTGACAATTTCGCCGCCGGTTTTGGAGCAACGGATGCCCCGCGTGTTCGTTTCGTACCAGGGCAGCACTCCAAACGGATAAGTGCTCGCGGCAGGGTCGAGATAATAATCCTGCGTGCCGGCATGAACCCAAACGATGTCGTCCGAGATCTGCGAAGCATCCTGCATTTCCGGAAAAAAGAAGTTAACGTAGCGCGGCGCGACGAACACCTCGGCAGCCGAAAACCCCGCCGCGCGCGCCAGGCCCACAAACGTGTAGTTCAGCTGGCGAACGTTGGCGTAGTTGTGCTTCAAGACATCTTCCACGTTGTTATTCAGCTTCAGCTGCTCCTGCTTCTGTTCCTTCTCCGATTTCGCGTCTTCCATGGAAAGGTTGCGGATTTTTTGCACCCGCGCGTAGATCTTTCGAACTTTCACGTCCGGGGAATCATCGGCCTTCACCGTCTGCGACAAGTCCGCTTCCAGCGCGCTTTTTTTATTGATGAAATGATCCACTTCGTCGGACCACGCTTTGCCCTTGCGATTCCAGAAAGCCGCCTGCGTCTCTTTCTGCGGGTCCGAAGGATTCAGGTAATAAAAGTCCACGTGAACCTCCAGCACGCGTTCCGGCGGCATATATTCTTCCTGTTGCAGCCCGGCGATATCGTGGATGTCCATCGTGTAGATGCCGGTGGACTGCTTGGTCGGAGTGGCGCTGGCCGGCAGGCCGTACGGGCGATACATCAGCTGCGCGGCGTAGGCGCTGCTGTCTGGCCGGATGGTGAAGTGCGCGTCGCGCGTGTAAAGGTGGCTGGTGATCGTCCAGCTTTCGTTGACGTAGTACTGGGGGTCGCTCTGCTCGCGGTACTTGTATTCGATGATGCTTCCCGGGTGGACGTCCGGCAGCGTGAAAGTTTTCGCCAGATATTTCACGCCGCTGGCTTTCACGATGGTTTTCTCGAAGGGTTTGCCCTCGAAATTCACGATGCTGCCGTCGGGATGGATCGTACGGCCGCGGATATCCAGGATGTTTGTCAGCGCCTTGTTGAAGGGTATTTCTACGTCGGCTTCGTTCGCTCCTTCCTGCGTGAAAATCTTGATGCGCACGTATTCGCGGACGGATGATTCCTTGGAATCCATGTCGCTGGAGCGGTACAGGATCATCGCGTGTGCGCCGGGGCTGGCGGGATTGTCTTTCAGGGCCAGGTCGGCGGGAGTGATCGGCAGCCAATCGTCGCCGGCAGAGGAAGGGCGCGGAGCAATCGCAGCCCCGCACAGCAGCAGGAACACAAAGGCACTGACGCAAAGGAATCGCTGGGCTCGATTCATGGCGAAGCACGCTCCCAAGTTGTTAGAGAGAACGGGGAGGCCGGGCTGCGGGGATGCGTTGAGCCGCGGGCCTGGGTACCCAGTTCTCAAGCGGTGACGTGAGCGCCACGGTACCCCGAGATTACGATGCTGTCAACAGAACTGCGAGCGAGGGGTTCGGCAGCGGAAGGCGAGATGGCGAGATGGCGAGAAGGATTAGCGAGCCGCTTCGGCGAGCGTCGTTAACGGCAAGCCGCACCAGCAGCGCAGGTTTTGCCTCCCCTTCGTCTCCCGCGCCGCCTCATCTAAACCCGCACCCCTCAAGAACCGAAGGGATGCGCCACCCGGAAATTCAACGGCGTGCGTTTCAGTGGTGTGGAAGGATGCGCCACGCGCCCGCGATTTATTCAAAGGTGTAATTTTATTGAAACGTAAGTGCAACGAGTGCTAGCATCCATCGAAATATGCGCCTCCACTTTTTCTGTCAGCTATTCGCCGCACTGCAAGACCCAGCGCAACAACCGCAAACCGAAAAGGCACTAGAAGCAGCCGTTTCATTCTCGCAGTCCTTGTCCCAATGGGCGTACATCGTATTGGGCGGTTCTGTCGCATTGCTTTTCAAAGACTTGAAATCAAGGCCGAGCCAGCCAGTTCGACACTCGTTTTGGATGTTCATTCCTGGATGGACGTTCTTGGGGTTCTCGATATACCAGGGCATGAAAGTCCAAAGTGCACACGTCGCTTACCTGATGAATCCAAATCCGCAACGGGATCTCACAATACTGAGTTTTAACCGGTATGCCAGCAGGCAGATTTCGAGTATGGAATGGGGTCTTGGAATCTTCGCGGTGTGGCTCGTGTTCTTCCTTACTTACTGGATCAAACACCCGGACGAGTCTCCAAGTGTAGAGACGCTCGATGTTGTCTAGAACTCTGCTTTCCGTCATGCTTCTCGCCGGCCCTGTCATGCTTCAGTCCGCAGACGAGTGCAAACGTTGCGACTGTTCGACGTACCCCCAGCCCAGTGACACTTGCACAAAGTGTTGCTTCATTCTCAACGGAATTATTTCTGCCAAATCGGAGGGAAGTGTCACTGTTACGCCTTCTCTGCCTGAACCTAAGCCTGTGCCGCGGACATTTAGACTGCCGCCGCACACACCGATAAAGGGAAACCTAAACGTCGGTGAGAACGCCACGGTGTACTACCACAACGTAGACGGACAAGACGTTGCGACGCGAATTGAACTTACAGATTACATCGAAGGTCAGCTTACGCCGGACTCGTTGCCGACTCCTACAGACAATCAGTGCTCCTCCGCAGATGTGCCGGCGGGCGCCACACGGGTTTTGCTCGGGAACTCAGGCGCGGTTGCCCTGGGGTATCCGTTCGTTCCTCTGAAAGTTGACGGCACGGACCTGATAACAATTCAAAAAACAAAGCAGGGAATGCTCGTCTCGGCGAAGCTGTTCGACTCTCATGGACAGCTGGCGGCACAGATCGTTGATAACCACTTTTTTGCAAATGTAAAGGGCGCCGCACACCTAGAAATCTCTCCGAACCACCACTCTCTTAAGATTTTTGATGGTGAGAGCATTCTGGTGGACATTCAGTTTATGAACCCAAACACACTCAGAATACTGGGGACGTTGTACGGGCCGTTTGGTACCAACATCGATGTCTCGCCAGACGAGTTCAGGTTTAATGGCAGGGGTCATTTTTCATCCATTTGTGCGTCCGGCAGTCGCGTCGGTTTTCATTTCGAAAGCAAGCCGTCTCCCCCAATCAACCAACGTTAGATTGAGGCACTTGTGAGCAACATCTACCTCGAACTACAACCGGATGGAACATATCAAGCCACTCAGCAACAATGCGTCATCGCGGAGGGCGAGACGCAAGGGCAGACCATAGATAGGGCGCGACGCGTAGAGCCCGATGATCCTGTTCTGGCCGAACGCATCCGTGACACCAGTGTCGGTGGGCGCGACAAGTGGCATCTTTGTTCGCCTGATTTTTTTTGACACCGCTGCTCATGGGTTTGTGCCTAATGCATGAATGATCGAAAGAAAGAGGCAGAGCTTCCGCCAACTCTCCGGTAACGCGACACGAATTATCACGACGTAGACGGGTTGCGTAAAAATCAATTCAGATTTAGGGCTGCCGGGCATCAATCAGCCTAGCGAGCGGCTGCGGCTCTTCGCCAGCGGCTGATTGGGTATACAGATTCTGACCACTCTCCAAGTAAAGGTACTGATCGTCTTTTTTCATTCCCACAAACGAGAGTCGTGAACTATTCGAATTCTTATGAACTGACACGGCCTCACCAGTGTCCACGCTCAGGCGGACGACCTCCGCCAAATACGTGTGGTTGGCCTCGTTCGAAAGCAGGAGTTCGGCTACCAGATCGCCATTTTCCGCGATATCCACTTGATGAGTTTGAACTAGGTGATAACCATCTTCCGTTGAGATTTTTTCAATAGATTCGCTGAAGCTACGATATGCAAGGACGATTCCGTCGCGGTCGCACATAATGACCTCGCCATTCGCGGGAGCGTAAAAATAGATTCGGTCCTTGGTGACCTTCAGCAGGGGCTGGCCGTTTTGGCTGCTCGATTTGAGCGAGTCCTCGCGGTCCTTCAATAGGCTGGCCGGAGCCATCGTTTTCAGCGCGCGGCCATCGCGATTGTACTCGATCAATAGAGGGTAGTTATGGGCATAAGGACCGGGTGGCAGATCACGTCCGCCGAGCACAAAGACAGAGTCATCATCTTTGCTGTAGGCTATCACCTCAACATATTGCGGCGCGGGGTCCCAGGATTTCACCAGCTGGCCTGCAGAATCGTAAGTGAGAATTAACTCCCGAACATTGCGATTCCCGAACTCCAATATGGCGTGTATCAAAGTAGAACCGTCTGGTCCAGCAGTGATGCTATCGGCGTATACCTCTTGAAGGCCCGGAAAGTCCTTGAAGATGTCAATGTCCGCACCGCGTTCATGCGAGTCCACGTAGGCGCGAACAACGGAGCCCGGAGAAGAACCACTGAAAAACAAGACCTGGTTTGTCGAGTCCCATTTCGGCAACCCTGTGGGACTCAGAGATTGCGCGAAGGCGTGAGGGTTATGAAGGGTGATCGCTATCGCCAGGAGAAGGAAAGCAACAAATTGGCTTGCTCGCAACATTTGGATATCCCGATGTGCACCGTGCCTGATGTGGTAGGTAATGATAGACCTAACTAGTAGGGTACGGCAATCGAAACACATTATCTTTTGCCATTTGATGGGCGGTTGGCCTACTCTTCCACACCGCCTCGACGCACGCATTTGATTTTCCGGGTTTAGATGCAGCGTCGCTTCTGAGCTTGTGTGGCCACCACTGTCTTGTGTCAGGACACGGCACGACCGACATCCCGCCAACCCACCAGCGCCGTAGGCGCGACATAACTTAGCCCGCCGCCGCGGGTAAAAAAGACGGCGCGAAGCGCCGTACCTTTCGCGGGTGCCTTTTCCGCGTGTTTTCGAGTTGCTCGTAGCCGACTTGGCACGATCCAGCCCCGCGAGCCCCCACCCCTCGGTTTGCACTTGAATTACCGTAACGACTGTGTTATCATCAGTCGTGCGCTAATTTCATCACCACAAGGGGGCTACATGGTCCACGCTGCTTGCGCTTCAACAGCCAGCGCGCCAGCCCCACTCCCCACCCGCCATTTTCTAATCGCTAGTCGTCAAATATTAAAAATCAAGCTAACCCGCTCACAACAAACGAGAAAACATTTTCTAATCGCTAGTTTTTCGGTCATTTCCGCGCCTGCCCCGCACCTCACCCATCACTCGTCACGCATCACTCATCCCCGTCTTACCCCATTTCTAATCAGTACAAATAAACCACCTAGAATCACCATTCCGCTGAGAGCCCCGCTGAAAACAAAGGAGAAACAATTTTCTATTCCGTACAAATTTGCCGTTGCTAGCATAGGCCTGCCTGCCGCATGCAGGCCTACGCTACCTGCGACGCGCGGCACGAATCACGATTCACAAGTCACGAATCACGACTCACCAATCACAACTCACTGCACGAATGCGACTTGCTTGGCTGTGCCGGTGATGCTAAGTTGCCCGGCGGCGAGCGGGCCAATTTGGTTTGCGCAATTGGGAACGGGGGCATGATGGCGACAAAACAGTGGAGTTCGACGGCACCGCCGGGGGAATTTAAGCCCTACGTCGGGCCGCAGGAGAGCGTCGCGGAATTCAGCCTCCGCGCGGTGATCTTGGGGTCGCTGTTTGGCGTGCTGTTCGGCGCGGTTTCGGTATATGTGGGATTGCGCGCCGGGTTGACCGTGTCGGCCTCGATACCGATTGCCGTGCTTTCCATCAGCATCTTGCGCGCGTTCGGGCGTTCCACAATTCTGGAAAATAATATCGTGCAGACCACCGGCTCTGCGGGCGAATCCGCGGCGGCGGGCGTGATTTTTTCCATGCCGGCGCTGATCTTCCTGGGATTTTCGCTGAACGCGGAATATTGGCGCATATTTTTTCTGGCGCTGATGGGCGGATGGCTGGGCGTGCTGTTCATGATTCCGCTGCGGCGACAATTGATCGTGAAAGAGCACGGCAATTTGACTTTTCCCGAGGGCACGGCGTGCGCGGACGTGCTGGTGGCGGGGGAGCGCGGCGGATCATTCGCGGGGAGGGTGTTCTGGGGACTGGGGCTCGGCGGCGTTTACACATTTGCGATGAACACGCTGCACATGTGGCCGTCCCAGCCGGAGTATCAGCCGAAATGGCTGCCGGGCGCATCGTTCCGCGCGAATATCACCTCGGAGTATCTAGGAGTGGGATACATCATCGGGCCGCGCGTTTCCGGGACGCTGTTTGCGGGCGGCGTGATTTCCTGGCTGGTAATCATGCCGGCGATCAAATTTTTCGGATCGCTTTCGGGGAACGTGGCTTTGTATCCCTCGACGATTCCGATCGGGCAGATGACCTCCGATCAACTTTATAGCAGCTACATTCGTTCGATTGGCGCGGGGGCGGTGGCAGCTTCGGGGTTGATCACGTTGATCAAGACTTTGCCGACGATTTTTTCGGCGCTTTCAGCCGGTATTAAGGATATTCGCGCGAAGCAAGCGTCGGCGTCGGTGGCCGCCGTGGACCGCACGGAACGCGACATGTCCATGCGCGTGGTGCTGATCGGGTCGGCGGTGATTGTGGCGATGATGTGGGCGCTGCTGAAATTCAAGCCGATTCCGGGAGCGATGACCAGCGGGTTTTCGGATTTGCTGGCGGCGCTGTTTGTGGTGGTGTTTGGATTCTTGTTTGTCACAGTGGCGTCCCGCATCAGCGGACTGATTGGAAATTCGTCGAATCCGATTAGCGGCATGACCATTGCCACTTTGATGGCCACCTGCGCGGTGTTTCTGGTGATTCACTGGACGTCAACTCCATACCAGGTGCTGGCGCTGACCATCGGCGGCGTGGTGTGCATCGCTTCGGCCATCGCGGGCGCGACATCGCAGGATTTGAAGACGGGTTACCTGGTGGGCGCAACGCCTTACTGGCAGCAGGTGGCGCTGGTGATTGGCGTGATGGTTTCATCATTCGCGATTGGCGGGACTTTAATTCTGATGAACATTGGCCTGGCGCAGTACAAGCCGGTGCAGATCGCGCTGGATATTGACCATCTGCAGCCGGGCGTGGACGTGCAGGAGCGCGGCTATACGTACAACGGGAAAACCTACACGCTGGTGAACGCGCTGGGCTCGCACGAAGTGCCGGATGGAAAATATTTGTACGATCCCGGAACGCGCGAAATCGAAGTGCAGTGGGTGCAGGGAATCGGCAGCGATCAAGCCGCAGCCCCGCAGGCCAGGCTGATGGCGACGGTGATCAGCGGCATCTTGAATCAGCGGCTGCCGTGGCGGCTGGTGTTTCTGGGCGTTTTCTTGGTGATCGCGGTGGAGTTGCTGGGCGTGCGTTCGCTGCCGTTCGCAGTTGGCTCCTATCTTTCGATCGCCACCACGATGGCGATGTTCGCCGGCGGCCTGGTGCGCTGGCTGGCAGAGCAGGGCCTGGAGAAAAAGAGCGACGCGGAAAGCGAAGTAAGCCCCGGTTCTCTGTACGCCAGCGGATTGATCGCAGCCGGAGGCGTCTTCGGCCTGCTAGCGATCGTGCTGAATCTGCTTCAAGATCCCGAGCTGAGCAAACACGTGCCGCATTGGCTGGGGACGATTTTGCATTTACCTTGGCCGGCGAAAATGTTCGCGCTAGGAGAAAAATTTCCGGCGATCAGCGGCGCGCCAGGAGTAGGCGTGCTGCTGTTTGTGCTGCTGGCGATCTCGCTATTTATTTCCGCGCGAAAAAAATTGGAGCAAAGTTAAAAAAAACGGCGAGCGTAACGATTTGCGGTACGCTCGCCGCAATGCGCGTGAACTAGAAGTTACTGCTTTGGTTTTTCCTCATGAGCAGGTGCGGATTCATGCTGCGCCGGCGGCTTTGATTCGTGCGTAGCTTCCGGCTTCGGTGCTGATTCAGGCTTCGATTCCGCCTTCGGTTGTGCTGCAGGTTTCGGCTGTGACGCTGGCTTGGACTCAGCCTTAGGTTCGTGCGTTGCCGCTGGCTTCGGTTCCGCCTTCGGCTTGGACTCGGCCTTCGGCTCGTGCGTTGCCGCTGGCTTCGGTTCTGCCTTTGGTTTCGGCTCAGCCTTCGGCTCGTGCGTTGCCGCTGGCTTCGACTCTGTTTTTGGCTTGGCTTCAGTCTTCGGTGTGGCTTCGGTCCTCGGTTCATGCGTGGCCGCAGGCTTTGATTCCGTCTTCGGTTTAGCCTCAGTCTTCGGCGTTGCCTCTGACTTCGGCTTCGCTTCCGTTTTCGGCTCACGTGTGGCTGCAGGCTTCGATTCCGTCCTCGGTTTAGCTTCAGCCTTCGGCGTTGCTTCGGTCTTCGGTTCACGGGTCGCCGCAGGTTTCGATTCCGTCTTTGCGTCCGTCTCGGTCTTCGGTTCACGGGTCGCCGCAGGTTTCGATTCCGTCTTGGGCCTCGCTTCAGTCTTGGGTTCGCGCGTGGTTGCGGGCTTTGATTCCGTGCGCCGCTCGGCTTCGGTCTTCGATTCGCTGCGCGCAGGAGTTTCGCTTCGCGGTCTAGCTTCGGATTTGGTTTCCGTGCGCGAGTTGCCGATGCGATCGGACGCGGACGCTTTGGTCTGGACTACGCCAGCGCCGTGGAATTCACCGGGCCTCGCCGTGGCGACAACCGATGGGCGTCCGTGATTGACGGAAGCGAATTGGCTGCGGTCAGAGCGTGCTGCGGAGACATGCTGCTCCTGCACTGCGGTCGGCGCGGTGTGGTTTTCGTGCGCGAACCTTTCTTGCGCTGCGGTGGGACGCGCGCTGACGCCGCCGTGGCCGCCGTTGTAGCTGACGTGGGAATCGTGAACGACTACGGTCCTTGCATAAGTGTTGTGGATCACGCGCACGTTTACATTGTTCACGCGCGTGTTGTAGTAAAAGTGGCCGTCAGTCCAGCGGCCGCCATAATAGCCGGTGCCGACATAACCGAAACCATAGTTGATGCCGCCGTAGAAACCGACTTCCGGTCCCCAGTAGCCCGCGTTCCAGAGATAGGCCCCGTTCGACCAACCCCAATAACCGGGCGTCCACAGAAAGCCAACCTGCGGCGGTTCAACCCAGGTGCCAGGCACCCAGAAATATCCTCCGTCATCGCTATAGCTCCAGTAGCCGGGCGTCCAGAGGTAGCCGTCGCCAGGGCAAACTGGCTGCGCGTAAACGGGCAGCACAGGAGGCGCGACGGTCACGGAGAGAACGACCTGCGCGGAAGCGGTGGAAGATGTCGCGGGAATCGCGAGCAGGAGTGCGGCTAGTGCGGAACAAGTGGAAAGTCCGAGCGACTGGAGCGCGCGGCGAATATGGAACGTGTGCATCGGCGTCACCTCGTTAAAAGATCGTAAAGAGAACTTGCAACACTTGGAATCCTACCCGGGCAGATGGATTGAGGCGATACGGCGAAGTCTTTAGGGACGTAGGGAACTTACCTTATGGGCGCAAGTGTCGCTGGTGGAATATTTTGCTCGTGTAGCCGAAGAAAATACCCTGCGGCATGACGCAGTCGAAGTGCAGTGAAGCGCTCTACGGGCCGCAACTGATTGATTGAGTGGGAGTAACTTTTTCACGGCGCAAACGGTGATGGAAATGCGGTTCTTGATACGGAATGGTTTTCGGTAATGCGAGGTAACGACGATGGATTATAGATTCGACATATTCAAGCGGCGCTCTAATGGGAACACGCTGTGGATCACGGCAGTGGATGGACTGACAGAAGCCAAGAGGCGGATGGCTCGATTCGCGCAACTTTCTCCTGGAGAATATTTTGTGTACTTGCAGGGAGAGGGAATTGTGGCGGAGCTGGGCGCCGAGCAGCAGCAGTGGATGGGAGTGACGTAATCCGCGGCGCAGCAGTGATGCGTGCAGCGAGCCGCGCAGTTGGAGCGGCGCGAAGAGCGGGCGCGTCTGAGATCCGCCCCTACGGCTGTTGGGTGCTGATGCCGGCCGATTCGTCGCGGCTTTGACTCCGGCGCTGGCGGCGTTTAGACTTGGGTACTGTGAGATCTATATCGCGTGGCGGTGGTGGTTACATGTTCGACATCGGGAGTTATTTCCCGCCGGCGATCAAGCGGATTTGCATTGTCTGCGTGAGCGTGTTTCTGGCGCAGGAGCTTTCGCAACTAGTTTTTAAAGCGCCAGGGTGGAACTTCTGGCTGCAATGGTTCGGCCTGGTTCCACACGAAGTTACGCACGGATTCGTCTGGCAACTCTTCACTTATATATTCCTGCACGGCGGTATCGGGCACATTCTATTTAATCTGCTTTACCTCTGCATGTTCGGGGCGGATTTGGAGCGGGCGTGGGGCAGCCGCAAATTTTACACGTACTTTTTTATTTGCGGAGTCGGTGCGGGAGTGATCAACGTAATCGTGAAGACGATTATGGACCCGCACGGGCAGGGTAGCGCGTGGGTTCCGACGATTGGAGCGTCGGGGGCGATTTACGGCGTGCTGCTAGCCGTGGCGGTGATCATGCCGCACCGGCAGGTGTGGGTTTTTCCGCTGCCAGTGACGGTTTCCATGCGCGTGTTTGTGATCGTGATGGGGGCGATTGAGTTTTTTGGAACGATTGGGGCGGGTGGCGACAATGTGAGCCACGTCTGCCATTTGGGCGGGATGCTGGTGGGATATATTTATTTGCGGCGCGGGTCTTATGGGTACAGCTTGCGGAATTATTTTTCGGATTGGAAGCGGAAGAGATTGAAGAGGAAGTTTGAAGTTTATGTGCGGGACCATCAGGATAAGCCGCCTTCTAATCCGGATAATTGGGTGAATTAGCGTCTGCGGTGGGGCCGCATCCGTCTGGGTGCGGGGATTCAACAGAATTGCAGCTGGGTGTGGTGGTGTGTCTGAGGTAGTCAAAAGATTTTACACAGAGTGCACAGAGGAAAGGCGGAGAACACAGAGAAGGCAAGAGAGATCCTTCGCTAAGCTCAGGATGACGACGCGGGACAACGGCGACGGACCCGAATGAGTTAAGGCGCACAGGCAAGATTGCCTATGCTACCCGAACCGGAAGTCAGCCGCCGATGCGGAGCAGGCGCATTAGATTTGTGGAGCCGGTGGTGCCGATGGGAGTGCCGGCTACTACGCCGATTATGTCGCCGCGCTTTACCAGTTTTTCTTCCAGGAGGCGTTTTTCGGCAGTGGCGGCTAGTTTGTCGATGTCGTGAACGGCGCCCATGCTGCGCGGCAGGACGCCCCAGAACAGAGCAAGGCGGCGGCGCGTTTCCTGCACGGGAGAAAATGCGACGATTGGAGCGCGGGGGCGATATTTGGAGACTAAGCCCGCGGACGAACCCTTTTCGGTGAATACGGCGACGACCTTCAGGTGCAATTCTTCGGCGGCGTGGCAGATGGCTTCAGCGATTACTTCGTTGATTTGCAGATCGCCGGAGCGCGCGGGACGCGGCAATTGCGTAACGCTGGCTTCGGCTTCGCGGATGATGCGGTCCATCATCATGACGGATTCCAGGGGATAGAGGCCGGCGGCGGTTTCGCCGGAAAGCATGAGGGCGTCGCTGCCGTCGAAAATGGCGTTGGCGACGTCGGAAGCTTCGGCGCGGGTGGGTCGCGGATTTTTTTGCATGGAATCGAGCATTTGGGTGGCGGTGATCACCGGGATCAACGCGTTGCGCGCTTTCAGGATGATTTGCTTTTGCACCACGGGAACTTTTTCCGGGCTCATTTCGACGCCCAGATCACCGCGCGCGACCATCACGCCATCAGCGATCTCGAGAATTTCGTCGAGATTGTCTATGGCTTCCGGCTTTTCAAGCTTGGCGATTACCGGCGTGTCTTTACCGGCGCGGGCGATGGCGTTCTTGGCAGCGCGGACGTCCGCGGCGGTGCGCACAAAACTGAGAGCGAGATAATCGGCGCCGATCAGCAACGCCGACTGCAGATCTTTGCGGTCTTTCGGGGTCATCGAAGGGATATCGAGTTTGATGCCGGGAAGATTGATGCCTTTGTGCTCGCCGAGGTCCCCAGGATTTTCGACTTGAGTGACAACATCCTCGCCGTGTGTAGAAATCACCCGCAGGGCGATGTCGCCGTCGCTGAGGAGAATGCGATCGCCTTTGTGGACGGACGCGGGAAGGGCGCGGAAGGTGGTGCTGACGCCTTCTTCGGTGCCGGGAATATTGCGCGTGGTGATGACGAAACGCTGGCCGAAGCGCAGGCGAATGGGTTTGCCGTTGACGAGTTTGCCGGTGCGGATTTTCGGCCCCTGCAAATCAGCGAGCACGCCGATAGGTTTTTCATAGTGCGCGGAGGCACGGCGCAGGGCGGCTACCATGCGCACACGGTCCTCATACGTGCCGTGGGAAAAATTCAAGCGGGCGACGTCCATTCCGGCGTGCACCAGCTTGTCTATCATGTTGTACGAGGAGGTGACCGGGCCCAGGGTACAGACTATTTTTGCTCTACGAGGATTTATCACGATTATTTGTTCACCGAGAAATCATTCACGATTGCGAAGAGAAATTCAATACCTTTGTGAAAAGCGTCGAGGGGAATGCGTTCGTTATCGGCGTGAAAGCGGGAAAGATCGTCGTCGCTGAGCGCGAAGGGCGCCAGGCCGTAGGCTTGCACGCTGCGCAGGCGCAGCGGGGTGGAATCGGTGAAATATGTGGACATGAGCGGAACGACCGGCGCTCCGGGATAGGTTTTGGCGGTGACGCTCGTGATGGTGTTGTAGAAATCGGAAGTGAGCGAAGAGGACGGAGAGGTTTCGGACAGGGGCAACTCGGGTTCAAAGCTGATTGCGGGATCGTTGACGAGTTGCTGCAGCTTGGCGATGAAAGGAGCGAGCTGGTTTCCCGGGAGCAGGCGGACGTTGAGCACGGCGCGCGCCTCCGACGGAATTACATTCGGGCGAATTCCGGCGCGCAGCATGGTGGGCGAGACGGTATCGTGCAACATCGCGTTCCAGGCGAGATTTTGATTGGAGATCACGCGGGCGGCATGTTCGCCGCGGTCGGAAGTGTCGAGTGAGCGCATCCATTTGGAAGTTTCTTCGTCCTGAAGCGGGGCGATGGCTTGGAAATAGGCGCGCGTGACGGAATTGAATTGCACGGGAGCTTCGTAGCTTCCGATTTTGCCTATGGCGGCGGCGAGATGGACGACGGGATTGTCTTTGCGGGGCATGGAAGCGTGGCCGGAAGTGCCTTTGGCGATCACGTCCACGTTTGCGGGGACTTTTTCGCTGACTTGCACGCCAATGTATTGCGGCTTGCCGTCTTTCAGGAAAACGCCGCCGCCTTCGTTGATGGCGTAGCCCGCAGCGATTTTGTCCCAATGCTTGTCCACGGCGAAGAGCATGCCGGTTGCGCCGTAGGCTTCTTCGTCGCCCTCGGCGAGGAAAATGACGTCGCGATTTAGGCGCACGCCGGAGCGCTTGAGTTGGACGAAGACAGCGAGATTGGCGGCGAGCATGCCTTTGTCGTCAATGGCGCCGCGGCCGTAGAGGTAGCCGTCTTTGATGACCGCGCCGAAGGGATCTACTGTCCATTTGGATTTGTCCACGCCGACGACATCGAGGTGAGCCATTAAAAGCAGCGCGCGCGACGGATCAGGCACGGCGCTGGCGGAGAGGCGGGCGACGATGAAGCCGCGGCCGGGAGTGCTTTCGAAAATTTCAGAGGGGATGCCTTCTTTTGTAAGTATGGCGGCGATGTATTTTGCGGCTACGAGCTCGTTGCCTGGGGGATTGGTGGTGTCAATGCGCAGCAGGCCTTGCAGCCAGCCGAGCGCGTCTTGTTGAATCTGGGAGAGCGACGGCGTGCCGGTGGATGGATACTGCGGCGACGTGGGAACAGCCTGTGCTTGAATTGATGCAGCAGTAAACAGGAACGCTATAAGGACAAGAATCGGTAGTGGAATGCGCGTGCGCGCCATCCTGGATTTCCCCCAGAAAGTGAAATTCATTCGCAGAGCAGAAGACCAATTCATACTATCATGCTGGCGGATGCGGTTCGGAGAGCGACGCGCGGGGCGTTTTCTGAAGTGCAATCATAGCGGAACGGGCCGCGAGGGCGGACCATCTTTCCGGCGCAGGGATGCATCCAAATCTCCAAGCCAAGGACCGCGGGCGCAGGTGCGCGCGGAGCCGGAGGCGAAGCTGGCGACCGAACTGGGCACGTTGCGACACGAGGGGAGCACGAAATTGAAGACATGGATGCGAGCGGTGCTGCTGGGTATTTTGATTGTGGCGCTAGGCGTGCCGCCGGGGACGCTGACTTCCTACGCGAGGCAGCAGGAAGGGCCGGTGACTCCCGCGCCGGCGCAACAGCCGGGCGCGTCGCCGAAGCAGCCGACGGGGCAGCAGCAGCCGGCGCAAGCGGGGAAAGTGCAGGCGCAAGCGCCGCAGGTGACCATCGCGGTGCAATCGAACGTGGTGAATATTGACGCGGTGGTGACGGATTTCGAAGGGAACATCATCACCGGGTTGCAGAAGCAGAATTTTCGCGTGCTGGATGATAGCCAGCCGCAGCAGATCAGCAACTTTGGAGCGAGCGAGGCGCCGATCACGATTGTGGTGCTGATGGAATTCAGCCGGCGCATGGGAAGTTACTTTGGATACCGCGGGAAGATGTGGGCTTATAACTTTCTGGATCATTTGAATCAGAAGGATTGGGTGGCGTTCAAGACGTTTGATTTGAAGACCAACATGGTTTCGGATTTCACGCAGGATAAGAAGGCGGTGGCTCAGGAAGTGGCGTCGCTATATTTTCCGGATTTCAGCGAGGCGAATTTGTTTGATGCGACGCTGGAAACTTTGGACCAACTGCGCGACGTGAAGGGGAAGCGGTCAATTTTAATCATCGCGTCGGGATATGACACGTTCAGCAAACACACTTTGGACCAGACGTTCAAACCACTGAAAGAAACCGATGTGACGATTTTCTGCATTGGGATGGGCGCGGCGCTGGATGCGATGGGAATCCACGAACGCAGCCTGGTCGGGCCGGAATTTGCGAACGTGAATTATTTGCAGGCGGAGAACCAGCTGAAGACTTTTGCGGAGATGACCGGAGGATGGGCGTGGTTTCCCCGGTTTGAAGGGGAGATGAACGATATTTTCAATTCGGTGGCGGTTTTCTTGCGCAACCAGTACACGATTGGATTTACGCCTTTGACGCCGCCGGATGGCAAGATCCATAAGCTGAAGGTGGAAGTGCTGGATAACGAAGGGAATCCGATGATGACGTTGGACAAGAAGGGGCACAAGAAGAAGATCACAGTGAATGCGCGGGAGTGGTACACGTCGCCGAAGCCGACGACGGGGAACTGACGAGCGTCGCGACTGAGCATCCGTCGCCGCTCGGAGCGCTTAGTGGGGCTGAGATCCAAGAGAGATCCGTGCCCGCGGCAAGCAGGCTCAGGATGGCGGTGCGTTATTTTTTGGGGAGGCGGAGGTCGCGGCCGGACATTTCTGGGGGCTCGGGGACTTCGAGGACGCCGAGCAGGGTGGGGGCGATGTCGCGGAGGGAGCCGCCCGAGGTTAGTTGGGTGCGGCCGTTTTCTGAGAGCAGGATAAACGGGACGGGATTAGTGGTGTGGTAGGTGTGGGCGCCGCAGGTGACGGGATCGATCATGGTTTCGGCGTTGCCGTGGTCGGCGGTTATGATCCAGGCTCCGCCGCGCGGTTTGAGAGATTGAAAAATTCTGCCGAGACATTCGTCCACGGTTTCGACGGCTTTGATGGTGGCTTCGAGCTTGCCGGAGTGGCCGACCATGTCTGCATTTGCGAAATTCATGATGATGGCGTCGAAATTTCCTTTTTCGATGGCGTGGATGACGGTGTCGGCGACGCCTGCAGCGGACATTTCCGGTTTTAAATCGTAGGTGGGTACTTTCTGCGACGGGACTACCACGCGTTCTTCCCCTGGAAACGGTTTTTCGACTCCGCCATTGAAGAAGTAGGTGACGTGCGCGTATTTTTCGGTTTCGGCGACGCGCAGATTTTTGTACTCCTGCTCGGCAAAAACATTGGCGAGGATTTGCTCTAGCTTTTCGGGTGCGATCAGGTAGCGCAGCCAGGGCCACGCTTTGTCATATTGCGTGGTGGCGACGAAGAAGAGATTTTTCGGGCGCGCGGGATCGGCAAATTCCTTGAAGCCGGGTTCGACCAGGGCTCGGGTGGTTTCGCGGGCGCGGTCAGCGCGGAAATTGAAGAAGATTACGGCGTCGTCGTCGCGGATTACGCCGCGCGGGACGGCGGCTTTTCCGGGAGCGGCTTCTGTGGTGATTACGGTGGGGACGACGAATTCGTCGGTGACGCCTTTTTCGTAATTGGCGTGGATGGCGGCGATGGGATCGGAGAATTTTGCGTCGGATTCGCCGTGAGCCATGGCGCGATAGGATTTTTCGATGCGGTCCCAGCGGTTGTCGCGGTCCATGGCGTAGTAGCGGCCGATGATGGTGGCGATCTGGCCGACGCCGTACTCGCGCATTTTCTTTTCGAGGGCCTGAAGGAATTCGATGCCGCTGTTGGGTGGGGTGTCGCGGCCGTCGGTGAAGCAGTGGACGAAGACGCGCTCGACTTTATTTTCGCGTGCCATGCGGAGCAATGCGTAGAGATGTTCGATGTGGGAGTGCACGCCGCCGTCGCTGAGCAGGCCGAGGAGATGGAGTTGGCGCGCGCGGCCGCGTTCCATGGCTTCGCGGAGCAGCGGCTGGCGCTGGAATTCGCCGCTGGCGATGAGCTGGTCTATGCGGGTGATGTCCATGTGCACGACGCGGCCGGCGCCGATATTCAGATGGCCGACTTCGCTGTTTCCCATTTGTCCTTCGGGGAGGCCGACGGCGGGGCCGGAAGTGTGGATGAGCGTGTTGGGAAATTCCTTGAGGAGGCGATCGTAATTTGGTTTGCGCGCGAGGGCGATGGCGTTGCCGGTGGTTTCGGCGCGGTAGCCCCAGCCGTCGAGCACGGTGAGGACGATGGGTTTTGGGCGTTTATTTTGTGAGGTCATGTCGCGTTCCGTTAAGGGCGCAGCGCTTTGCGGCCGGGGAAGCGGGCCGCGCTGCCGAGAGCTTCCTCGATGCGGAGGAGCTGGTTGTATTTGGCGATGCGGTCGGTGCGGGAGGCGGAGCCGGTTTTGATTTGGCCGGTGCCCATGGCGACGACGAAATCAGCGAGGAAAGTGTCTTCGGTTTCGCCGCTGCGATGGGAGACGATGGCAGCGTAATTGGCTTTGCGGGCCATTTCGACGGCTTCGATGGTTTCGCTTACCGTGCCGATCTGATTGAGCTTGATCAGGATGGCGTTGCCGATGTGTTCGGAGATGCCGCGCGCGAAAATTTTCGGATTGGTGACGAAGACATCGTCACCTACCAGCTGGATTTTTTTGCCGAGATCGCGCGTGATGATTTTCCAACCGTCCCAATCGTCTTCGGAGAGGCCGTCTTCAATGGAGACGATGGGATATTTGGCGGCCCAGGTATCCCAGAATTTCACCATCTCTGCCGAGGTGCGTTCGGATTTGTCGGACTTTTTGAAGACGTATTTTTTTGTGGCGCGGTCGTAGAACTCGCTGGACGCGGGATCGAGCGCGATGGCGATTTGTTCGCCGGGCTTGTATCCGGCGGCGGTGATGGCTTCGAGGACGCGCTCGAGAGCTTCTTCATTGGATTTCAGGTTGGGCGCGAAGCCGCCTTCATCGCCGACAGCGGTGGAGTAGCCATTCTTCTTCAGCACGGATTTCAGATGGTGGAAAACCTCGACGCCCCAGCGCAGCGCTTCGCGGAAATTGGGCGCTCCGACCGGCATGACCATGAATTCCTGCACGTCCACGGAATTATCGGCGTGGGCGCCGCCATTGACGATGTTCATCATGGGGACGGGGAGCGTGTTGGCGGATTTGTCGCTGGAATAACGCGCGAGATATTGGTAGAGCGGTTGGGCGAGCTGGGCAGCGGCGGCGCGCGCAGCGGCCATGGAGACGGCGAGGATGGCGTTGGCGCCGAAATTGGATTTGTTGGGTGTGCCATCGGCTTCGATCATTTTGCGATCGAGGCCGTGCTGGTCGGTGGCGTCGAGTCCCACCACGGCTTTAGAGATTTCTGCGTTTACGTGGCCGACGGCTTTCAAAACGCCTTTACCGAGGTAACGCGATTTATCGCCGTCGCGGAGTTCGTTGGCTTCGTGTTCGCCGGTGGATGCGCCGGAAGGAACGGCAGCGCGGCCGACGGCGCCGCCTGCGACGTGGACGTCGGCTTCGACGGTGGGATTGCCGCGGGAATCGATGATTTCGCGACCGTGGACTTTGGTGATTTTCGTGGACATGGGGCTCCTATTATTTGTTTGATGGCGAATTGTGCGACGAACATCGTAAACGGTTTGGGGTGGGGGGTACAAGGTGGGGAAGTGAGATCGATTCCGCGGTGCGGCTGACAGCGTGGCAAGCCGGGGCGCAGCAAGCAGCGCCCCTACCCTGTATCACGACGCACCGTGGGAATTGCTACATGTGGGCACGGCATGCCATGCCGCTACGATTGTCCGGCTCTATATTCGATGTGGAGGGGCGTGCTTTAGCTGTTGCAGGATTTTGCGGCCGCGGGCGCGCATGGCGGCGGTGCCGACCTGCGCAAGTTCTTCGATCAACGGGGTGATTTGGGATTTTAGTTTGGCGTCGGTGGCGGCCAGATCCCAGATCGCCTGCATGGCAAAAGTTTTCACGATGCTGCTCTTGTCGCGCAGATAATCGAAGAGGATGTCGAGGGCGACGGCGCGTTCTTTTGTGGTGAGTTCGAGGCGAGGAATGATCAGGGCGGCGTGCCAGCGGATTTCCTGTTGATTGGTGCTGCTGGCAATCGCGAGTAGCTTTCGTTTGTAGGGGCGGAGAAGGTCGGGGCGTCGGGTTGTGATCTTTTCGATGGCGTCGGCGGCGCGCATGCGGACGACGGGGTCATCTGCGGCGAGACCTTTGATGAGGTGGCGAAAATTTGCGGGGTGAGCGAGAACGTGGGCTGCTACTTCATTAGAGCGGCTGATGGAGCGGCGATCGCCGCCGGACAGTTTATTTAGCAGAGGGTGCATCGAAACCTTGCCGGCGAGACGCCGGAGCTACAAAAACCGAAGAGCACAGGCGGGATTGCCTGTGCCGCAAAAACCGAACTGCACAACCAAGAGTTGTTGTGCCACGAAAGCTTGGGAGCACAGGCAAGATTGCCTATGCTACCAACTCCGGGCTTGACGATCCGGTGCTATTCGGGTTCTTCGATCATGGATTCTGGGCGGACTACTACTACTACGCCGTGTTCGGTGACGGAGTAGCGGGCGCGGTCGGCTTCGGCGTCGTAGCCGATTACTGTGCCTTCGGGGAGGCTGACGTGGCGGTCAATTATGGCGCGGCGAATGCGGCAGCTGCGGCCGACATTGACGTGATTGAAGACGATGCATTGATCGAGTTCGCTGTAACTGTTGACGCGCACGTCGAGGCCGAGAACGGATTTGGTGACGCGTCCGCCGGAAACGATTGAGCCGGAGCCAACGATGGAATCGAGCGCGACTCCCATGCGGGACGGATCGGCGAAAACAAATTTCGCGGGCGGATACTGCTGCTGCCAGGTATTCAGCGGCCAGCTCTTGTCGTATAGGTTGAAGACCGGGGAGACGGAGACCAGGTCCATGTTGGCTTCGTGGTAGGCCTCGACGGTACCGACATCGCGCCAGTAGGATTCTTCTTTTTTATTTTCGTCGCGAAAATTGTAAGCGAAGACGCGATGCTTTTCGATGATGCGCGGAATGATGTCTTTGCCGAAGTCGTGTTTGGAATTTGGATCTTCGGCGTCGGCGATCAAAATGGGCACGAGCAGCTGCGTATTGAAAAGATAGACGCCCATCGAGGCGTTCACTTTTTCCGGATGGATGCGCGAGCGCTTGGGGTCGGCGGGTTTTTCCTCGAAACCGACGATGCGCCAGTCCTTGTCGGTTTCGAGCACGCCAAAACTGCCGGCAGCCTCCTCGGGAGAGACTTCGAACGTGGCGACGGTGACATCCGCGCCGGCTTCAACGTGCTGCTCGAGCATCTTCTGGTAATTCATTTTGTAGATGTGGTCGCCGGAGAGGATGAAGACGAAGTTGGATTGTTCAGAGCCGATGGAATAGATGTTCTGATAAACGGCGTCGGCGGTGCCTTGGTACCAGTGCTGGGAGACGCGCATCTGCGGAGTGAGAACTTCGATGAAATCGCCGTGACCCATTAGCAGCGACCAGCCGCGGCGGACGTGGCGATTGAGGCTGAGAGCTTTGTACTGGGTGAGGACGAAGACGCGGCGCAGATCGCTATTCAGGCAATTCGAAAGGGTGACATCAATGATGCGATAGATGCCGCCGAAAGGCACGGCGGGCTTGGCGCGATCGCGAGTGAGAGGCCAGAGACGTTCGCCCTGGCCACCGGCCAGCAGGACCGCAAGTGCGTTGCGCATCAATGGCATGGACACGCTCCTGGTGATAGCCCTGGGCGAGCGGGGGACATTCTAGCAGCAAGTGCGAGCGCGCTGAAAGAGTGCGTGGAAAAGTTGCGTAGATTGGCGGCGGGCGCAAAAGAACGTGACGCCGACGAATGCGGCGCGCGGCAAGCGTGGGGAACGAGTAAGCGAGGTGATGATAACTATAAAGTTACAAACGGGAGTTTTTCGTGCTTTGCCAATTTAAGCCTTGACTTAAGGTCAGGCGGGCGATAGAAGAACTTGGCAATTGCCGGTTCGGGTGTGAACCGGATACACTAGGTGGTAACCCACTCAGTGCAAACTAACATTCAACGGGGAACGGGGGTGAATACGCGTGGCAGAAGTTGTCATTCAAGAGGGTGAATCTCTGGAGAATGCCCTCCGACGCTTCAAGAGAAAGGTACAGTCGGAAGACATCATCAAAGAGATAAAAAAGCACAGCTACTACATGAAACCAGGTGAAAGGCGCCGTGCCAAAGAGGCCCTCTCGCGTAAGCGTCTCCGGAAAAAGCAACGGCGTGAGCAAGACTAGGCGACCATTAACCGGGGTCCATTCAAATGGTTCGGACCAGTCGGGGTGAGGGAAACGTGAATTTTCCGGGCACGTTCCCGAATTTGACTGGGAGAACTGTTCCGCTGCTACTCCTGTTCCAGCAAGGCTATGGAGCAGCGTATGGAATACCACGATCGGGTTTTGAAGTGTGCAGAGTGTTCGGCTGAGTTCGTTTTCACCGCCGGCGAGCAGATGTTCTTCGCCGACAAGGGCTTCAAGAATGAGCCCAAGCGGTGCAAAGCGTGCAAGGCCAACCGCTCGGCGGGCACAGCACAGGGTTCCGGCAGCGTGCAGCGTGTCGAAACCAAGACGGTATGCTCGCAGTGCGGAAAAGAAACTACGGTTCCGTTCAAGCCAACGCAGGGACGCCCGGTATATTGCCGTGAATGTTTTCAGCAGCGGCGATCGGCGGGGCCGCAGAGTATCGCGGCACCTTAAACAGCGCGTCGCACAGGTGGCTTGAAACAATTCGAGCGAAGTTCCTGGTAGTATCCGTTTCTGTGGCGCGTGAGTTCTGCCAACAGAGGACGGGGCGGGGGGCCAGCCCGGAAAAAAGGGAAAACCATATTCAGAGGCTCTTCCTGGCGCGAAAGCGCTGGGAAGAGCCTTTTGATTTTTGGCGTGTGATGTGAATCTGTGTTAGTCGGATTTTGATTCTTACTATGCGGCGGCGCTGGCTGGTTTGGCGGGAGAGATTTCGCGGAGCGCGGCGAGGAAGGATTCGGTCTCGGGTTGGGTGCCGATAGTGACGCGCAGGAAATTTGGCATGGCGGCGAAGCGGCGTCCGACGAAAACATTGCGCGATTGGAATTGTTCGATGATGGGTTTTACGTCCGTGCCCATGTCTAACATGACGAAATTGGCTTGCGACGGGATGAACGGGCGCGAGTCTTTGGTTAGCTCGGCGCAGAGCCATTGGCGCGTGGAGTTTAGTTGCGCGCGGCAGGAGGCAACGTGCTCGTTGTCCGCGAGGCTGGCGAGCGCGGCTTGGAGGACGGCGGCGTTGCCATTGTCCTGGAGAAGCTGTGCTGCGAGGCGAGCGATGGGTTCCTTCGAGCCGACGGCGTAGCCCAGGCGCATTCCGGCCATGCCGTAAATTTTTGAAAATGTGCGCGCGACGATGACGTTGGGGTGCGCGGGAATGAATTCGACGGCGCTGGTGTAGCGCGGGTCGTCAGCGAAATCGTAGTAGGCCTCGTCCACGATGATGAGTGTGGTCGGCGGCACGGATTGCACGAATGCGGCGAATTCATCGCGAGTGACGATGGTGCCGGTGGGATTGTTGGGATTGCAAATGTAGGCGACGCCGGATTTGGAGGTGCAGGCCGCCGCCATTTTGGGGAGGTCGTGGCGATGGTCGGGCGTGAGCGGGATTTGCACGGCATTGGAATTCAGCACGCGTGCATAGTCCAGCACGGCTTCGAAGGTGGGCGCGGCGGCTACGACGTTGCGCGTGGGGTCGAGGAAGGCATCGTCGGCGGCGCGGAGAATTTCCGTGGAGCCGCAGCCGAGGATAATATTTTCGGGATTCACTTTGAATTTTTGCGCGAGCGCGGTGATTACGTCGCGATAGGCTTGGTCGGGGTAACGGTTGGAGATAGGGCCGCAATCGGCGAGGGCGGCGCGGGCTTTGGGCGACGGGCCGTAGGGATTCTCGTTGAAGTTCAGGCGGATGGCGCCTGGGGGCATCGGTTTGCGCTTCGTCGCATCCAATAGACTCAGGCCGGGCAGACGGGGCGCGGCGATTGCGGCGGCTAGAGATTTTGCGAAGATGCGCGAGAAATCGCGGCGGGAATGGGTGGCGACGGTCATCCGGTGCTCCTGTGTTAGAAAATTCTGCCGGATGATACTCCGTGGTAGCGTCGCGAACAATAAGTGGCTTGAATGCTTTTCCGAATGAGCATGTCGGATTGATCTGGAGGCGGAAATGGCGACGAAACAGAAAGCCAAGAAGCAGGTGAAGCGCAAGTCCGCGAAAAAGTCTGGTGGGTCGGCTGGCGGAGTGAACGACAAGGCGTTGCGCGAGCAATTGCGGAAGGTTCTGGATTGGCACGAGGCGCATGCGGATTGGAAACAGGCGTTGGCTGGACTGGATCCGGCGCATCGCGGCGTGCGGCCGGCGGGATCTCCACATTCGGTATGGGATTTGCTCGAGCATGCGCGATTGGCGCAGCGGGATATTCTAGATTTCACGGTGAATCCAAAGCATGTGTCGCTGGATTGGCCGGCGGGATACTGGCCGAAATCGCTGGCGCCGGCGGATGACGCAGAGTGGGAGAAGAGCGTGGGGGAGTTTTTCCACGATCTGAAGGAGATGGAGAAACTGGTGAGCAATCCGCGGACGGATCTGTTTGCGCGGATTCCGCACGGCACGGGGCAGACGATACTGCGCCAGGTTTTGCTGCTGGTTGACCACAATTCATATCATTTGGGGCAGTTGGTGCTGGTGCGGCGGTTGCTGAGCGCGTGGTAGGAAGAGTGCGGGGGCTGCTCTCGCGCCGTTGCAGGTCCTTGTTATAATAGGATCGTTATAATTGAGAGTGCGAAATAGATCGGAAGATTTGGGGAGATTCATGAGCCGTCAGCAAACGATTGTGGACTCGGCGGCGACGCAGGACGCGCAGGAGCGCGTCTGGGACGCGTTTCGCCGCTGGGGATATCTGCAGGCAAATCTGGACCCGCTGGGCGATATGGCTCCGGTGCCCATGCCGGAATTGGAAGTGAGCGGCGCGGAAGCGGAAGCGGCGCGAAGAGTGTATTGCGGGACGATCGGCGTCGAGTTCATGCACATTCCGGAGCGCGAGAAGCGGGAGTGGATTCAAGCGCGGATGGAAGCGGAGGCGCCCGAAGCGGATCGCGCGCGAATTCTGGACTGGCTGGTGCGCGCAGAAATTTTCGAGCAAGTGCTGCAGACGCGCTATCTGGGAACGAAACGCTATTCGCTGGAGGGAGAAGCGGCGCTGCTGCCATTGCTGGATGCGATTCTGGACTCGTCCGCGGAACAGGGCGCGGTGCAAGCGGTACTGTCGATGAGTCATCGCGGGCGGTTGAACGTGATGGTGCAAATAGTGGGACGCGATGCGGCAGAAGTTTTCGCGCGATTTGAGGACGTGGACCCGCGCAGCGTGCTGGGCGGCGGCGATGTGAAGTATCACATGGGCGCGACCGGCGAATTTGCGACCGCGGGCGGAAAAAAAGTAGGCATGCACCTGGTGTCGAATCCGAGCCATCTGGAAGCGGTTGACCCGGTGGCGATTGGACGGACGCGCGCGAAGCAGATGCGGCGCGGCGATGCGGGTTTGCGGCACGTGGTGCCGGTGATCATGCACGGAGACGCGGCATTCGCGGGGCAGGGAGTGTGGGCGGAGACGCTGAACATGGCGGGCGTGGAGGGATTTACGGTGGGCGGGTCGGTGCACATCATCGTGAACAATTTGATCGGCTTCACGACGATACCGCGCGATTCGCAGTCGTCCCGATTTTCTTCCGACCTGGCGAAGCGGCTGCCGATTCCGATTTTTCACGTGAATTCGGAAGATCCAGACGCGGTAGCGCGTGTGGGGCGGATGGCGGCGGATTATCGCTATGCGTTTGGAACGCCGGTGGTGGTGGATCTGATCGGCTACCGGCGGCACGGGCACAGCGAAGTGGATGATCCGACGATCACGCAGCCGTTGCGTTACCGAAAGATTGATGCGCATCCGCCGCTGTGGGAAATTTACTCTGAAAAAATTGGCGTGGACGCAGCGCCGATTGTGCAACGCGTGCGCACGGAACTGGATGCGGCGCAGAAGAAGGCGCTGGAGCTGGAAAAAAATCCGCCGATGCGCAAGCTGCCGCCTTATTGGGATGCTTTCCGCGGCGGGCGGTACAACGCGGCGATGGAAGTGGATACGGGCGTGGCGACTGGGGAGCTGGCGGCGATTGGCGAGGCTTTGACGCGCTATCCCGAGGGATTCCACATTCATCCGAAAGTGAAAAAACTTCTGGAGCAACGGTTGGAAATGGCGCAGGGGAAGCGGCCGCTGGATTACGGAATGGCGGAGGCGCTGGCGTTTGGGACGCTGCTGAAACAACGCGTGCCGGTGCGTTTGAGCGGGCAGGACACGCGGCGCGGAACATTCAACCAGAGGCACGCGGCGCTGATTGATATCGAGACGGAAGAAGAGTACGTGCCGCTGGAGCATCTGGGCCGCGGCGAAGCGTGGTTCGAGGCGATCAATTCGACTTTGTCGGAAGCGTCGGTGCTGGGATTTGAATACGGGTTCAGCCGGGATTTTCCGGAGGCGCTGGTGCTGTGGGAAGCGCAATTCGGGGATTTCGCGAACGGCGCGCAGATAATTATTGATCAATTTATTTCGGCGGGCGAGGACAAGTGGAATTTGCTGTCGGGTGTGGTGCTGCTGCTGCCGCATGGCTACGAGGGGCAGGGGCCGGAACATTCCAGCGCGCGGATTGAAAGATTTTTGCAACTGGCGGCGCGGGACAATATACAGATTTGCCAGCCGACCACGGCGGCGCAGTATTTTCATTTGTTGCGGCGGCAGGCGTTGCGGGCTTGGCGCAAACCGTTGGTAGTTTTCACGCCGAAGAGCATGCTGCGGAATCCGGCGGCGTCTTCTTCGCTGGCGGATTTGGGAACGGCGCGATTTCAGACGGTGATACCGGATCGCGGCGATGGGTCGGCGGAGCGCGTGCTGTTGTGCAGCGGGAAAATCGGGCACGAATTGATGGCGGAGCGGAAGCGGCGCAAGGATAGTTCAACGGCGATTATTTTTCTGGAGCAGCTGTATCCGTTTCCGGAGGCGGAGTTGGCGGCGGAGATGGATCGGCACACGCGGGCTCGGGAATTTGTGTGGGTGCAGGAAGAGCCGGCGAATATGGGGGCTTTGGCGTTTTTATTGCCGCGGCTGGAGCGATTGGCGCGGGGGCGCGGAGTGCTTTCGATCAAGCGGTCGGCGAGCGCGAGTCCGGCGACGGGTTCGCACAAGGCGCATGAGTTGGAGCAGCATACGTTGTTGACGCTGGCGTTTGGCGGCGCGGAAAAAAGCTGAGAAGTCAGCTCTCTCTGGAAGTCCTCAACGCGAAAAAGCAGATCCCTCACTCCGTCCCGCGCCCGCCAAAGTGCGGCAGGAAAGAAAAAGCGCGGGACTCCTCCCGGGATGACATGGGATTCTTAAGTTTGCCGACTTGCGAAACACGGCCCTCCCGAGCGTTGACCTTCAATTCGATCCATCCACGACTTTCCAGTGCGGGATTACTTCTTCGAAATTATAAAACTTTGCGGGCCGGGGCTGCGGCGCAGCTCGTTGAGGGCGAAGCCGGCGTTGCGGAACATTTTGTCGTATTCGGAATAGGTGTAGGCATCGCCGGCGCGCGTGGTGCCTAGCATGATCATGCTGAAGGCGGCGGGTGCGGGCGGCGAGACGCGATCTTCGTTGGGGACGAATTCCACGGTAACGGCGCGGCCACCGGGCTTCAGCGCGGCGTGAACTTTGCGCAGGATAGTTTCGATCGTTTGCGGATCGAAATGATGCAGGAAACCGGTTAGCAGCACAATGTCGTAATCCTTCCCGAAATCCACTTCGAACGCGCTGCCGGGCAGGTGATGATGGCGCGCGGCCACGCCGGCGGCTTTGGCGTTCTCGTGGGCCACTTTCAAAACTTCCGGCCAATCCAGAGCGAATATTTCCGCATTGGGATTTTGTTTGGCGACCATGACTCCGTACATGCCGTGGCCTGCGGCGACGTCGAGTACTTTCCACTTTTCGGCGGCGCTGGCGCAGATCGTTTCGGCGACGGCTACGGCAGTCATGCGCTGCAGGTTGCTCATGGAACGCGCGAACTCGACCCATTTGGCGCTGTCCGGCTCGTTGGTGGACTGCTCGCCCTTGAGAGAGGTGCCAGCGCGGACGATCGCGGTGAGTTCCTGATAGAGGTTGATCATTTCCGGTAGGGCGAGAAAGTTGGCGGCGGCGCCCATGTAGGCCGGCGAGCGGCGATTAAGAAATACGGCAGAATCGTCGGCGAGGGAATATTCCTGGCCGTTCTTGATGAGGAATCCGTTGATGGTGAGATAGTCGCAGAGAATGCGGATGCCGCGTTCGCTGGACTGGCAATGCTTGGCGATGGAGGTGTGGGTTGTTGCGCCGTCGGCGATGGCGGAGAAGACGTCGAGCTCGATGGCGGTTTTGAGCGCGGCGGTCTGCTGATAAGCATTTAGAGTTGCGAAGATGCGTTCGGGAGTGACGTTGGCTGGTTCTGGTCCGGTGGTCATGGGAGCGGCTCCTAAAATTTGATGTCCACGAATATGGCGACAGCCAGATGACATGTCAGTGGCTAAAGCTGCGCGCGGCCCGCAACGTTTATGTCGTGGCTAAAGCCACAACCCACAAAGATTCCCGACCTCTCGCACAGACTCCAAAGCCGCAAACCGCGACGCACAAAGATTCTCCGCTGATGACACGCGCTCTGGCGGAGCGCCTCCGGCTGAAAGTGACAGGCGATTGTAGTTTTTCGGGATGGCGATGGCAACGGCGGCGTCTTGGAATTTGCTTGGGTAATGCGGGTGAGTTCGCTACATTTCTGGCGCGCGTTGCCGCGCGATTTCGCGGTCAAGCTGAGGTGAACGAAATGCAGATTGAGCCGTTCGAGCTGGAACGCTGGCAATCGGTGTGGGAGAACAAGGTCGAGCTGAATATTTCGGAGAGCGGAGTGCATCCGCTGACGACGGCGGAGTTGGTGCCGGACCCCGAGCAGCTGCGGAAGATATTGGACGTGCAGCAATTGTATCCGCAGACGAATGGGAGCGAGGAATTACGTTCGCGGATCGCGGAATTGTACCCGGGGACTAGCGCGGAAAATGTGCTGGTGACTTGCGGCGGGTCGGAGGCGAATTACGTTTCGACGTGGTCGCTGATCGAGCCGGGCGACGAAGTGGTTTTTATGATGCCGAATTACATGCAGATCGCGGGAGTGGCGCGGGCGATGGGCGCGACGGTGAAGCCGCTGTGGCTGCGCGAGGCGCTAGATTGGGGCATCAATGTGGACGATCTGCCGCGCGTGGTGACGCCGAAAACGAAATTGATCGCGATTTGCAATCCGAGCAATCCGACGGGAGCGGTGTTGCGCGACGACATGCGCGCGGCGGTGGTGGTGGCCGCGGAGAAAGTGGGCGCGTGGATTATTTCGGACGAAGTGTATCGCGGCGCGGAATTCGATGGTGAGCTCACGGAGACGATGTGGGGCGGGTACGAGCGCATGTTGTGCACGGCGGGGCTTTCGAAAGCGTTCAGCCTGCCGGGGCTGCGCACGGGATGGGTGATCGGGGCGCCGAAAACGATCGAGAAGCTGTGGAGTTATCACGACTACACCAGCATTGGGCCTTCGATGTTGACGGACCGGCTGGCTTCGGTGGCGCTGGCGCCGGAGCGGCGCGCATGGATTTTGAATCGCACGCGGGAACAAGTGCGGCGCAATTACCCGCCGCTGCGGGCGTGGCTGGACGCGCATGCGGAAACATTTTCGCACGTGGCGCCGAAGGCGGGCGCGATTGCGTGGGCGGGATTGCGCGGCGGCAGGAATTCCGCGCAGATGGCGGAAGAATTGCGTGTGAAGAAAAGCGTACTGCTGGTTCCTGGTGAGCAAGTGGGGATGGAAGGGTTCGTGCGGTTTGGATTCGGCGGCGAGCCGGAACATTTGCAGAAGGCGCTGGGGCGGATTGACGAGTGGCTGGGGGAGACGCGGGTGGCCAGCGCACGGTAATCAATCAAAAACGCTCGCCTAAAGGGCAGGTGGCCGCTACGCGGGCAATTCACGAACCAAGAGCCGGCGAGACGCCGGCGCTACTGACGTCAGGATCAATTGCGCCAACCTGAAGAGTCTGTGTGGCAACTCGAAATTCATGGCCTCAGCGGCTGAAGCCGCTCTGAGTCGGCGGCGGTTGCGGCACGGCTGAAGCCGTGCGCTGACGCAAAACAGCAGTTGCCACACAGACTCCTGAAGGTGGCCACTACAACTTCAACACCTTCGCTACGTGGTTATTTCTGTTCGCTGGCGGATTGTTCCTGATCGGTTTCGGATTTATGCCAGCTGGAATCGGGATTGAAATTCTTCATGGCTTTGACGACCGATTCGGTGTCCTTGCCTAGATCTTTCTCGTAAACCACTCCGTTGCTGCCGACGATGAACGTCATGACACCCGACGATCGATACTCCGCGGGATAAGCCACGAAGGCGAAGCCGCCGGTCATTTTGCCGCGCACGATATAGTTCTTGGAGCCGCCGGGGGCATGGTGTCCTTGGGCCGTCAGGATGTGGAAGTAATAGCCATGGAAAGGAGTGGCCCCGCCCTCCGGAATGTTTTCGTAACCTTCCTTGACGGCGGAAGCAATCAGCGGACCGATCGGGCTTTGCGGTGCGCCGTCAGCGGCTTTCCAATAGAGGCCATTGTGCTGGCCCGCGTCGCTAAAGAACCGCGCGGTGTATTCGTTGTGATTTTGGGAAGCGTAATCCTTCTGTGCGGCTACAAGTTCCTGGCAGACGCGAATGGTGGTGATTTCGTTGCGGCCGACGCGGCGGTAGAGAATCTCCTTGGTTCCGGCCTCGGTGTCGAAGTACCAGACGTTGCCCTTGTGCACCAGCGGGATGGGAGTGGGCCAATTTTCCGGGCCGATGATTAGCGAAGTGGTGCCGTCGGGTTCGTTCACCAGGCGATGCATGACCAGATATTTTTTCACGAAGTTTGCGCGCATGTCCCGGTCCTCGACTTCGTCGCCCGAGGAAACGACCTGCTTGCCGTCGGGACCGAAGATAGCGAGCATGGCCTTTTCGTCGTTCGCTTCCGTCGCTGCGACCAGCGCGCTGCTGGCCTCCTCGGCGGTGGCGAAAGTTTTCTGGCCGGGCTGCTGGGCTCTGGAAATGGCAGGAATGCCAGCCAACAATAAAATAGCGACTGCTGCGAATTTCGGAAGATGGCCCCACTGCCGAGCTGCAAAGTTCAGCTTCGTCTGCCGCATAGGTCTTTTCTCCGTTTCAAAATTTCGCGAGCTGTTAGGAACATTTTAAGAGCACGAACATTTTAGGAATTTTATTAGCGATGACCGCCCCCGTGACCGCCACCACCACCGCCGTGGAATCCACCGCCGCCCCCGCCGAAGCTGGAGCTGCCGCGTGAGGAGTAGCTGCGGGCCTCGCCACCATGGTCATAGCCGCTGAAGCCGCTGGTGCGGGTGCCGGTCTGGCCGCGGGCTGCTGATGGCTCGCCGGCCTGGCCGTGGCCTGCTGGCTCGTATCCCCGCGCGGCTTGGGTATTTCCATGGAAAGGCGTGTCCCTCCCGCCGGGATGGTTGTAAACATTTGCGGGTCCGCGGTTCACGTTGTTGGCGACACCGCGTTCGCCTCCGCCTCGGTAGTAATTGTTACGGTTGTAAAATGTATTGCTGCGCGAGTAGTAGCGGTTATTGTTATAAATCACACCGCGGCCGCCGCCCCATCCCACGCCCCAGTGGCCCCAGCCCCATCCGAAGCCGCCGTAGAAGCCGATGCCGAAGCCGACTCCTCCCCAATAAAGGGACGGGCCGCCCCACCAGATTCCGGGATAGGGATACCAACCGGGCCACGCCACGACAGGGTATCCGTACACGAGCCATGGATCATAGGCGGGGACATACACGACGTCGGGTTGAGCCGGCTGGATGACGATGTTCGAGTCTTGGGTCTGCACGGTTTGCTGCGGTGTGTCCTTCAGATTACCGGCTTGCTGGGCTTTCTGGCGCATCACCTGAATCGCGTCCATTACACCTTGTTCCTGGTTGTAATAAGCGTCACCCAGAGATGACGTCCAGGAAATATTCTTGTCCATGTTTCCCAGCACAGTGGGAAACGCGGTGAGGGCTTTCACGCTGGGATCCCAGGATTGCTGGTCCACGGCCTGGGCGAGCGCGTCGCCCTTCAAATCGGGATTCGCTTGCACCCAGCGGTCCGCCTCGACAATCTCCGCAGGGAAAGTGGATGCGGCGAGGACCTGCGCCACCAGCGAATCGGGGTACAGCGCGATGGGCGCGACGAGTTGCTGCAATTGGTCAGCGGTTTGTTGCGTATAAGGCGGAGCCTGCGAAGGTTGCGCGGGTGCCTGCGCAGCCTGATCCTGCTCCTGAGCAGCGGACAGAGTTTGCGGCAGCATCGGAAGTAATAGGACGAATGCCAGCACGCACGCCAAGCCTTGCTTGGCGGCACGAATCGTGGAGATGGAAGCGAGAAGCTTGAAGACGTTCGTATTCGTGAGGCTCGTATCGGGCTTCATTACGTGAGCCCTCCTAGTCTATGAGATGCCAAATGGGGAGATTCGGTTTCGTTAAGCCGTTGAGCTGTCTGGCGGTACCGGCAGCCATATTCCGCTGCGCGGAGCGGGAATGTCAACTGCGAAGAAATTCCAGTTGGTGCGCGGGCCGGCGCGGGTGATGTGCTGATAGCGTCAGCGCTGATGTTCCGGCGAATCGCTGGCGCGGATGAAGTAATGGGGCTTGTCGAGATCGGCGCGCACGGCTATGTCGAAGAAACCGACCATCATTTCGTCGTAGGTTTGATCGCCCCAGCGGACGGCGGCGTCGGGATCGGGATTATGGGGATTATTTTTGGAATTGTCGTACCAGGCGACGGCCTGCAGCACGGTGCCGGCGGGCAATGGCAGCGGCTGGGCGAGGCGGTAACTGAGCTGCCAGTAGAAATTGTAATTGACGCGGAGCAGAGGCTCGGCGGTTTTGTCCGGGCGCAGAATATTGTATTCGAAGCGTTTTCCGCGCAGGTGCATGTGCGGGAAAAAACTGAGCAGGACGGCGTCGTTGGGCAACGAGCCGTGGACTTCGACGCGATAATCGTCCACGCCGGGTGGGATTACGAAGCGATCGTTGGTGAGTTGCAGCGTAAGGACCCGCTGCCGCGGAGGATTCGCGGCGAAGACGATGCCGATGCTGGATTGGTCCGTAGTGGCGTGGCCATGGGCCATGTAGTGCATCTGGAAAACGAGATCGGAGCCGGCGGGGATGAATTTCGCCACGCCTTCGGGCCAATTGTCAGGCGAACTACCCGGCGCGTACACCAGCAGAATATCGGCTTGAGTGAAGTGCGTGTCCTCGCGGTCTTGCTGGTCGATCATGTCCGCACCAGTGAAGGGAACGCCGATTGGAGCGTGACGCAGCCAATTGGAATTCGGCGGGCGGACGTACACGACGGCGTGATGAACGTTTGCGCGGCTGGACGGCTGGATTTCGGACATCTGGATCCATTTATCTTCGGCGAAACCGGTAGGGACGATTTCGTAGGTGTAATCGATATCGCCGTGGGCTGGAAGCGCGACAGGTTTGGGCATGCGCACGATGGCGTCGGGCTGCGGGATCATCCAGCCTTCCGGCCACCGGCGCGGCGGTGGCGCTGCGTGGGGATCACCGGCGGGGGCTTGCGCGTTCGCCCAGGACACGAGCGTGTCTATTTCCTGCGGAGTGAGTGACGGGTCATTGGAAAAGTGGCCGATGGCGGGATCTGCAAACCAAGGCGGCATTTCGCGTTTAGCGGCGGAATCGGCGATGGCGCGGGCGAAGGGGCGGGTCTGGGCGTAGGACATGAGTTGCATCGGACCGATTTCGCCGGCGCGATGGCAGCTTTGGCAATGCTGCTGCAGGATGGGCAGAACGTCGCGATAGAAGGTGGCCGTGGCAACCAAGGCCTGCGACGGCTCGGTCGGCGGCTGCGGCGTGGGCTGATTTTGCTGCTGCTGCGCGGCGGGCCACGCCGTCGCGAACACCAGAAACAAAACGGAAGGGAGCGTGATTCTCAAGAAATTATGGATGCGAGATCAGTGGCCGGGGTTTTCGGTTCGGTTTTCACGCCGGTACGAATTGTACACCGAGTGCGCTGGTGAGCACGTTTGGCGGCGCGAGATGGTGGTTGCGTGAGGTCTCGCGCGGCTATTTTTGCAGGGCGGCGATATAGACCGCGAATGGCTCGAGCGAGAGTTGCGCGACGTTGGAATTATTTTGCAGCGATGACTGTGTGGTGAGTAGAGTCTTCGCCGACTGAGCGCTGAGGCGCTGTTTTGAGAGTTGAAAGTTCACGGTCTGCGGCGCGGCGGACATGTTGATGGCGACAAGCACCGCGTCATTTTTAGTTTTTCGCAGGTACGAGAACACATTTGCGTCGTTTTCGTTCAACGCGATGTAATCGCCGCCGAGGAGCGCGGGATTCGCGCGGCGCAGCGCGAGCAGGCTCTTGTACCAGTTCAGGATCGAGTTCGGATCTTTCAGCTCGTCCGCGACGTTGTAGGATTTGTAGGTTGGCGCAATGGGATTCCAGGGAACGCCAGTGGTGAATCCTGCATTGGGATCGTTGCTCCACTGCATGGGCGTGCGCTCGCCATCGCGGCCTTTTTCTTTTGGCCATCCGCGGCGGCCGATGGGGTCCTGCACATCTTCCCAGCGTGTGGGATCGTTGTTCTGCATGCCGATTTCTTCGCCGTAGTACAGGATGGGCGTGCCGCGCAGGGTCAGTTGCATCGCCGCCATGGCTTTGGCGATTTGGTCGTTGTGCTGGCCGTCGCCGTAGCGATTCCAGGAACGCACGATATCGTGATTGCCGATGACGAACACCGGCCACTCGCCCGTGGACTCGACGGCATCAATGTGTTCGCGAAATACGGGCGCGGAAAATTTCAGTTTGGTGAGCAGCAGATCCATGGGCATCTGCAACTCGTTGTCGCCCGCGCCGTAGTATGGTTTCAACTGCGCGACGTCGTCGGTCCAGGTTTCGCCGATCAGTACTGCATTGTATTTGTTGGCCACAGTGCGCAAACCTTGCAGCGCAGTGTGCACTTCAGGCAATCGCTGCGTGTACTTGTCCACGATATTGGGATCGCCGAAAGCGTTGGTACCGGGCAGAACGGGATTGTCCTTCAGCTCGGGATCTTCGAAGAGCGAGTCCACGGCGTCGAGGCGAAAGCCGGCGACGCCGCGTTGATACCACCACTCCGTTGTGCCGTACATGGCATTGACGACTGCAGGGTTGCGCCAATTCAGGTCGGGCTGCTGCGGGTAGAAATAATGGTAGTAATACTGTTTGGTGGTGCTGTCCCACTGCCAGGCCGAGCCGCCGAATACGGCGATCCAGTTGTTCGGCGGGTCACCGTTCTTACTGTCGCCCTTGCCATCGCGCCAGATGTACCAATCGCGCTTCGGCGAAGTGCGCGAAGAACGGGAGCCAACGAACCAGGGATGCTGGTCGGAAGTGTGGTTCACGACGAAGTCGAGGATGATTTTGATGCCATGATCGGCTGCGAGTTTCTGCAGGCGATCGAAATCGGCGAGCGTGCCGTACATCTTGTCAATGTTTTCGTAATCGGAGACGTCGTAACCGAAGTCCACTTGCGGTGACGGGAAGCAGGGGGCGATCCAGATGGCATCCACGCCGAGGGCCTGCAAATAATCGAGTTTGGACGCGATGCCATTCAGATCGCCGATGCCGTCGCCGTTGCTATCCATGAAGCTGCGCGGATAAATCTCGTAGAAGACGGCGTGCTGGTACCAGGGATGCGGCAGGGCGTCAGGTGATTTGCGTTGCGCGCGAAGTGTTCGCACGGCGACGAGAAAAACGACTAGTATCAGTACGATCGCAGCAAGCCTTCCGTGCATGAACACGCCCCCACGAAGCGCCGAATGGACGAGAAGCGCGTGAGAGTCTAGCAAGCTCACTCGCGCGCTTCTAGTGTAGCCGCAACAAAATCCAGACATATGCGGGGCGCGATTTTTTGGCTCATGCTAGTCGGGCATGGTTATGGTTTCTTCGCGTGGTATGGCGTCGAGCGTGGCTTTATCGAGATTCAGGTGAGCGGCGACGAGCTCTGGAGGAGTGTGCGAGAGCCACTCGGAGAGCGCCAGATCCTGATAGTAGGGGCTCTTGAACATTTCCAGGAACTTCAGGTCGGTGGTGCCGGTATTTTCGATGTAGTGCGGGAGAGTCTTTTGAATGTAGCCGACGTCGCCGGTATCGAAATCCATGGTGCGAGCGCGGCCGCCGGTGGTGAAAACAGTCATGCGGCCCTTGCCGGCGTAGAAATATTGCCATTCGTCGGCATTGGGGTGCCAGTGCAGTTCGCGCACGCCGCCGGGCTTGACGGTGACGATAGCGGCCGAAGTGGTAGTGATTTTAAAATTTTTCGAGTCAATGATGCGGACATCACCGCTCTTGTTGCTCCTGGTGGGAGGCATGTCCATGGTGCGGAAAGCGAAATCAATGGGTGAAGGGCCGAGCGCGCCCGCGGCGATGCGTTTATCTTCGGCGAGCGGGCCGGGGACTGCAGTCTGAAAAATAAACTTTTCCTTCTTGGGCATGTTGGCGAGGGCTTTTTCGCTGACTCCAAAATTTTTCGCGACTACGTCGGTGGGCGTGTGCGCCATCCAATCGGTCAAGAGTACGGTTTCATATTCCGAAAAATTGCCGTCGTCGAAGACCAGCAGAAATTCGCAGCCGTCAGGAGCGAGTCCCTGGATAGAGTGCGGAATGCCGGGAGGGAAAAACCAGAGTTCGTTTTCTTTTACGTCCGTGACGAAACTTTTGCCGTCGGCGTCAACGCAGGTGATGCGCGCGGTGCCGTAGAGCATGAAGGCCCATTCCGCCGCGGTGTGCCAATGCAGTTCGCGGACGCCGCCGGCGGTGAGGCGCATATCCACGCCCGCCAGAGTTTTCGAGACCGCCAGTTCGCGTTGGGTGACTTCGCGCGACCAGCCGCCTTCTTGCATTCGCTTGTGCGCGAGTGAGAAGGGATACTTGAAAGTTTGCACGCCACCGGCGTCGGTGATAGGGGGACTATCCGAATCGGGATTGGCCGCGTCCAGCGCGGGATTGGTGGGGCCTGGGTCGCTGGAACTACGATTGCTTTTCTGTTGATAAGGGGCTTGTTCCTGCGCTGCCAACTTTTCCCCGGCGAGTATCCCTGCTGCAGCGAGGGCCGCCGAACCCACTCCCAGAAAGCCCCTGCGCGTCAATTCGTCCTTCGGTGCGTCCTTCTCTGTCTCGTTGCTCATTTTGATCACCTTTGTGATTCGATATAGACCCCGTCAACGGATTTGATAATTCTGTCCTTTACCAAAATGTAAGATGAAGAACCCACCTAGAAAGTCGCAGAGCACAGGAAGAAAGAGCGCGACCGGCCGTGGGACAGACGCGCCTCTTAACCCCAGCTCGACGGGGATTCTACACCTACTCGTCAAGCCCGGAGTGAATGCGCGACCCAGGCTCGGAAAAATCGCCGGGTTTGCGTGAGATGGTTGACTTTGGAGGTCGGGTCGTTGCAAATGTAAGCCTCTTAAATCTCCCCGGATTGGCCACAAATGAACATCATTGATTTAATTCTAGGGAAACCGATCAGCACGACGGACGAGCGCGCCGAGCAGATTGGTCCGGCGGCTGGCATTTCGATTTTCGGCCTGGACGGATTAAGTTCCGCGGCTTACGGTCCGGAAGCAGCTTTGAGCTTGCTGATTCCGCTGGGTCTTCTGGGAGTGCGCTACATCGTGCCCGTCAGCGTGGCGATCATCACGCTGCTGGTCATCGTTTATTTTTCCTACCTGCAGACAATCGCTGCGTATCCGTCGGGCGGCGGCTCATACACGGTGGCGCGTTTCAATCTGGGCGCGTCGGCCAGTCTGTTGGCGGCAGCGGCGTTGCTGACCGATTACATTCTTACCGCGGCGGTGGGAATTTCGGCGGGAGTGGGCGCATTGGTTTCGGCGGTGCCGTCGCTGCAACCGCATACGGTGCTGCTGTGCGTGGGCATTCTTGTGGTGATCATGGTCTTGAATTTGCGCGGAGTGCACGATACCGGGATCGCATTCATGATTCCCACATACCTGTTTGTGGGCACGCTGCTGATCCTGATTGCCGCAGGAGTGATTCGCGTAGTGCTGAGCGGCGGGCATCCGGCGCCGGTGTCGCCATTGCCGGTGCCGTCAGCTGCGACTCAGATGGTGAGTCTCTGGCTACTGCTGAAAGTTTTCGCGAGCGGCTGCACGGCGCTGACCGGCGTGGAAGCCGTAAGCAACGGCGTAAAAGCTTTTCGCGAGCCCGGCCAGAAGAACGCGCAGCGCACGTTGACCGTAATCATTTTTCTGCTGGCCGTTTTGCTCGCGGGAATTTCCGTTTTGGTGAAGGCCTACGGAATCGCCGCCACCGATCCTGGGCAGCCGGGTTACCAGAGCGTGCTGGCGATGCTGCTGCTGGCGGTATTTGGCAGGGGCGCGTTCTATTACGTGACCATCGCCGCGATTCTGCTGGTGCTGTCGCTCTCCGCGAATACGGCGTTTGCCGATTTTCCACGACTGTGCCGCGCCATTGCGCAAAATAACTATCTGCCGCATGCGTTTGCGTACCGCGGGCGGCGACTGGTGTACACGTATGGGATCGTGGTGCTGGCCGTGGCGACGGGATTCTTGCTGATTGTTTTTGGCGGAGTGACGGACCGGCTGATTCCGCTGTACGCGGTAGGAGCGTTCCTGGCATTCACGCTTTCGCAGGCCGGCATGGTGCGGCATTGGATGAAAAAGCGCGGGCCGCGTTGGGTGCGGAACGTTCTAATCAACGGACTGGGAGCATTCGTGACCGGAGTGACTGTGCTGATCGTGCTGGTGGCGAAATTTACCAGCGGCGCGTGGATCACGGTGATTTTCATTCCTTTCTTGATTTTCTTCTTTCGCATCGTGCGGCGGCACTATCACGCTGTGACGCTGGCCACCTGGAGTTGCTCGCCGGTTGAGCCGGCGAACCAGAAGTCGCCGCCGATCACGGTAGTTCCAATTGACCGTTGGAGCAGCGTTACCAAGCAGGCGCTGGAGTTTGCTTCCAGAATCTCTTCGGAAATCATTGCGGTGCATGTGGAATCGTCGGACAGCGGCGAAATGTTGCGCGAAGTGTGGCCGCGTTACATCGAAGCGCCGTTCCGTGACGCGGGCCAGCAGGTACCCACGCTGAAGTTGCTACCTTCGCCGTATCGCTTTGTAATCGTTCCAGTGGTGCAGTACGTGTTGAAACTATCGAAGGAAAATCCGCAGCGGCGAATTGTGGTGGTGATTCCGCAACTCGTCGAGAACGAGTGGTTCGAATATTTTCTGCACAACCAGCGCGGCCGTTTGATGGAATGGGCGCTGCTGGCGCAGGGGAACAAGCGCATTTTTACGCTGTCGGCGCCCTCTTACCTTTCCGACCAGATCTAAATGCCGGCCGGCGGTGCCGCCCTGGCGGTGCGCGCTGGCGTTGACTTGAGCATGGCGCGGCCATAAGATGGCGCGCAGCCGGCATCGTGCCCGCCCGCCATGAAAGCACCGCCACCTGAGAACGAATCGGCACGACTGGCAGCACTGCAGCGTTACGCCATCCTGGATACACTTCCCGAGCAGGAGTTTGACGATCTCTCGCGGCTCGCCGCGATGATTTGCGGAACGCCGATCGCGCTGGTCAGTTTGGTGGATTCCCACCGGCAGTGGTTCAAATCACGAATCGGGATTGAGGAAACGGAAACGTCGCGGGACGTGGCTTTCTGCGCGCACGCGATTCTGCAGCCGGACGTGATGGTGGTGCCGGACGCGCTGGAGGACGAGCGATTTCGAGCGAACCCGTTGGTTACGGAAAGCCCCAACGTTCGCTTTTACGCTGGCGCGCCGCTGATTTCGCAGGAAGGGTACGCGCTAGGGACATTGTGCGTAATTGATCGCGTACCGCGAGAGCTGACGCCGGAGCAGATAGAATCGCTGAAGGCGCTGAGCCGGCTGGTAGTGACGCAGATGGAGCTGCGGCGCAGCGTGGTGGATTTGTCGCGGGCCATCCGTGAGCGGCGCATGACCGAAGAAGAGCTCGACCAGCTATTCACAGTTTCGCTGGACATGCTGTGCATCGCGGGGTTCGACGGATATTTCAAGCGGATCAATCCGGCGTGGGAAAAGACTCTTGGCCTGCCGATCGACGAATTGCTCGCCAAACCGTTTCACGAATTTGTGCATCCGGACGACCGCGACAGAACGGAGGCGGAGTCCGAGAGGCTGGACGAAGGCGAGCAAGTAATTTCGTTCGAGAACCGTTACCGGTGCGGTGATGGAAGCTATCGCTGGCTGCTGTGGAACGCGACGCCGAGCCCGGACAACAAATTAATTTTTGCGGTGGCGCGCGACGTGACGCAGCGCAAGGAAGCCGAGCGCAGGCTTTCGACCGGGTATGCGGTGACGCGCGTACTGGCGGAAGCAGAATCTCTGGAAGCGGCGGCACCGTTAATATTGATGGCGATTTGCGAAGGTCTGAGCTGGGATTTAGGGGTGCTGTGGCGCGTGGACGAAATGGCAGGGGTTCTGCGTTGCATGAACGTGTGGCATTCGCCGCAACTGAGTTTTCCGCAATTCGTGAAAGCGACGCGGGAGTCCACGTACCAGAGGTCCGTGGGCGTGCCGGGACACGTTTGGGAAACTTCGCAACCGATGTGGCTGGCAGATTTGCCGCAGGCGGAAAATTTTCCACGGGTGCCGTTCGCGATCGCCGAAGGGTTGCATGCTTCGTTTGCATTTCCGATACGCGTGGGCGAGCACGTGGCGGGCGTGATCGAATTTTCGACCCGGCAGATACGCAAACTCGAACCGGATTTGATGGAGATGTTCGATTCCATCGGCAGTCAGATCGGGCAGTTTATCGAACGGCGCCGGGCGGAGATGGAACTGAAGATGTACGCCGATTTCCTGGAAGCAGCGCGCAACGCGCAGCAAGCGGACGCGCGACGGCTGGCTCAGCTCGTGAAAGAGCTGGAAGCCGCGAAGGAAAAGGCCGAAGAAGCCACGCGGGCGAAGAGCGAGTTCCTGGCGAACATGAGCCACGAAATTCGCACGCCGATGAACGCGATCATCGGCATGACAGAACTGGCGCTGGAAACGAAAATGTCGAGCGAGCAGCGGGAATTTCTGGGCACGGTGAAAAGCTCGGCGGGTTCGCTGCTGAATTTGATCAACGACATTCTGGATTTTTCGAAAGCCGAAGCAGGGAAAGAAGAACTGGAGCACGTGGAATTTGCGCTGCGCGAGACGATCGAGGAGACGCTGAAATCGCTGGCGCCGCGGGCGCAGGAGAAAGAAATCGAGCTGGCTTCACGGTTTGCGCCGGAGGTGCCGGACGATTTGATCGGGGATCCGGACCGGCTGCGGCGGATCGTGGTGAATCTGGTGGGGAACGCGATCAAGTTTACCGAGCAAGGGGAAGTGGTGGTGCAGGTGAACGTGGAAACGCACGGCGAGCCGGACATTTTGCTGCATTTTTCGGTGACGGACACCGGAATCGGAATTCCCAGCGAGAAGCAGCAGCATATTTTTGAAGCGTTCGCGCAGGCCGATTCGTCCACGACGCGCAAGTACGGCGGCACTGGGCTGGGCCTGGCGATCTCCGCGCAACTTTGCGAATTGATGAATGGGGTGATGTGGGTGGAAAGCGAAGAAGGGCGCGGCAGCATTTTTCATTTCACGGCGCATTTCGGACGCCCTGAAACGCCCGCGAAGAAATCCGGCGAATCCGAGCCGGTGAAGCTGCAGGATTTGCCGGTGCTGGTGGTGGATGATAACTCGACGAACCGGAAAATCCTGGAGGAAATGATCGGTAATTGGCGGATGAAGCCGGTGGTGGCGGCAAACGGCCCGGCGGCGATGGAGGCGCTGCAGCGGGCGCACAAGAACGGAGCGCCATTTCGTCTGGTGCTGCTGGATGGGCACATGCCGGGGATGGATGGATTTGAGGTAGCGGCGCGGGTGAAGCAGGACCCGCAGCTGCATGGAGCTGAAGTGATCCTGCTGACGTCCGCGGGACGCAGCGAAGACGTGGCGCGAGCGAAGACGGTGGGAGCGGCGGCGACGTTGAGCAAGCCGGTGAAGCAGTCAGAATTGTGGGATGCGATCGTCACCGCTTTGAATGTACCGGGTCGGCAGAAATCTCGCGCGTCGGCACTGTCAGACGCTGCGAAAACGCGTGCGCGTGCGGCGCGGCAACCGTTGCGCGTGCTATTGGCTGAAGATAATCCGGTGAACCAGGAAGTGGCTTTGCGGCTGCTGGAACGGCGCGGACATTCGGTGATCGTCGCGGAAAACGGGCGCCAGGCGTTGACGGCGATCGAGCGGCACAAATTCGATCTGGTGCTGATGGACGTGCAGATGCCGGAAATGGGCGGCCTGGAGGCCACGCAGTTAATCCGCGAAAAAGAAAAATCGACGGGCGGGCATTTACCAATTCTGGCGATGACCGCGCATGCGATGCAGGGCGATCGTGAACGGTGCATCGCCGCCGGAATGGATGGATACCTGGCGAAACCGATTGACCCAAGATCCTTTCTGCAAACGGTGGAAGGAATCTCACAACGCGCGACGCAAGGCGAGACGATGGCGAAGGAAGCGGAGGCGCGCGGAGAAAGCGGCAATGGCCGTCGTTCACTGGATGCCAAGGCACTGCTGGAATGGTTCAGCGGAAACCGCAAGCTGCTGCGGAGTATCGTGAAAACTTTTCGCGACGACTGCCCGCGGATGATGGCGCGGATTCGCAGCGCGCTGGCGGCGAACGACGCGAACCTGCTAGCGGATGGAGCGCACGCGTTGAAAGGCTCGGTGGGGAATTTCGGTCCGACGGCGGCGCTGGACACCACTCGAGAGATGGAAAAAATCGCGCGACAGGGTAAACTCGACGGCGCCTGGGAGCTCTATGCAACGCTGGAAGACGAAATCGCGTTGCTGCTGCCGGCGCTGCACGCCATCGGCGCGCAAAAAAGAGCTTCGCGGCGGACCAGCCGTCCGCACCACGCACCCGGGAGGAAACGATGACGCGCATTCTAGTGGCTGATGATGACCGCACAACCCGCTTGCTGTTGACTGAAACGCTCCGGGCCCAGAAACACACCATCGTGGCAGCCGCTGACGGCGCAGAAACCCTGAAAAAATTGCACGCTGGGAAATTCGATCTGGTGCTGCTGGACATCTGGATGCCGAAGATGAACGGCCTGGAAGTGCTGGCGAAACTCCGCAAAGCGAAAACGCGGCCGAAAATTATTGTGATGACTTCAGACGACACGCCGCAAACGTTGCTCAGCGCGATCCGCGAAGAGGCGTACACCTACGTTGCCAAGCCAATTGACCCGAACGCGCTGGTGATACTGGTGAAAGAAACGCTTTCAAAAACGCCGGGACAACGGCCAATCGAAGTGATTTCCGCGAGTCCCAACTGGGTGGAGCTGTCGCTCGCCTGCTCGTTGGAGGAAGCGGAGCGCATCGAAGCTTTCATGGCGCACTTGAAGACCGGGCTTTCGGAAGAAGTGCGCCGCGCGGTGGGACAGGCGTTTCATGAGCTGCTGCTGAACGCAGTGGAGTGGGGCGGGAAACTGGATCCGAATCGCAAGGTGCGGATTTCGTATCTGCGCGCGAAGCGCATGCTGATGTACCGCATCGCGGATCCCGGTCAGGGATTTAAGTTTGCGGGGTTGGATCACGCGGCGATTTCGCATACGCCGGATGAGCCGACCGCGCACGACCAGGTGCGGCAAAGCAAAGGTTTGCGGCCTGGCGGATTCGGTCTGCTGCTGACGCAGGCGAATGTGGACGAGCTGCTCTACAACGAAAAGCAAAACGAAGTAGTGTTCGTGAAATACCTCGCGGAATGAACTCGCGCCACCGGGTGAGATGTGCGTCCGGCGCGCGTTACCCCTTTTAATACGGTTGTGCCCTGAATGCGGCGCGATGTGGTAGATTCGGGTTGAGTACGCGTGATGAAAATTCTGCTGATTTTCGTGATATTTGCTGCGGTTCTGGGGATGGTGATCTGGTTCGGCGTGCCCAGAGTTCCGCGGCAAGAAACTACGGCACACAAACCGCAGCCATCGCCGTGGAATTCCAGCGCGATTCAGAGCACGTTCGCGGGCGCGGAGGTGCAGGAAGCGGACCCGACGCATGCCAGGCTGGAATTCTTCTTCGACTTGGACAACAACACCGACACGGATTACCGGTTTGCGAAAGGCCCAGGCATCGTGGTGATGACGCGGCTGAAATCCAACGGCAGCCTGAGTTCGGAGCAGGCAATCGAATTGAACAATTCCGTGTTCTTGCCGGCTCGCAATCGCACGCGCGTCGCATTGCAGGTGACGCGTCCTTTCAACTGGCCTTCCGGCCTGCCCGGGGGACAGATTGGCCCGGTGAACCAATTGAAATTCCGGCAGCTGGTGGCGGACGAGGTCGGAAACTTCAGCGGATTTGTGATGTTCGATACGGCCACGCATTTTCAGATCGAACTTCCCGGCGGATGGCAGGAATTGCAGACGCCGGCAAGCGCGGCGGCGTTGAATTAGAAACTGAGGGCGTACTGAGGGTTGTTGCGGGCGGCACGGGCGCAACAAGAATGCTGCATGACTGACGAACCAGAACAAAATTCAGACTCGGGTCCTGTTTCCGTTCCGGCGAGCGACCGGCGCGCACATCCGCGCCAGCGCATTCGTTCGCTTGCGTATGTGCATCTGGGCGAAGGGAACGGGGGGATCATTCTGAACATCAGCGAAGGCGGAATCGCCGTGCAGGCCGCCGAGGCGCTGGATGAGAGCGAGGGCGTGATCGCCATGCGCATCGAGATCCCGCGCTCGCGCAAGCGTCTGGAAGTGCGCGGAGAAATCATGTGGGTGGGCGAATCGCGCAAAGAGGCGGGGTTGCGCTTCGTGGATCTGCAGGAGGACGCGCTGAGGCGGATTCGTTCGTGGATGGCGCGCGAGGAATCGCCCGGAACTGAGTCGGGCGAGAGCGAGGAGGACGTCGAGGCGCCTGCCGTTCGCGTTGCAGAGGAGCGTGCGGAAACTGTGGACGCTGAAGAATCGTCGGCGCGGCGAGATGAGCCTGCTGCTCAGGGCGAGGAACTGGCGGCGCAGGGCGGTGACCCGAGCAGAGAGATCGAGGAGCCGACGGAAGAGTATTTGGAACCGGTCGAGTTCGACGCAGAGATGGCTCTGTTGGACGAAGAAGATGCAGACGAGCCTTCCGAAGCATTTGGAGACGAGCCTGCTGAAGCGGGCGAGCGCGCAGCAGTTGCAATGGAAGCCTCGTCTGGAGCGGCGGAAAAATTAGTGGCCGCGGCGCCGACAGCGCGCAAGGAAGAGGAGCGCGCCCAAAGGATTGTGCCGCCTGCGGCGCCGTTCGAAAAGAAACCGCAAATTCCAGCTTCTCCCCATACACCGATTAGCGGCACCCATGGAGCACCGACGTTTGCAGCGGCCGCTGCGCCACCCGCAATGGCTCGGTATTCCGCTGACCGAGCCGCAGCGTCGTTGTTCCCGAAACCGCACGTCCCGTTCGAGACGCCTGCGGCTTCCGCGGATAGTGGCTGGAAGAGCTTCCGCGTGCAACTGCAAAGCGGATGGTTTCTTGCGGCGCTGGTGCTGCTGCTCGCTACGATTTCGTTTGTGGCCGGCATGGCGGTTCGTCGCGGAGCGCTGAACGCCATGATGGGCGACGTGGACGACGTGGCGCAACCCAAGAGCGCGCCTGCGCCATCGTCTGGAAATCTGGCAGCGAATCCTTCCGGCAACGGTTCGAGCGCGGCGGCTTCAACTGCGCCGGCTAAGCCGCTGCAAATCGAGATTGTGGATTTGGAAAATCATCGCTGGTCAATTCCGGCAGCGGCGGGAGGGAACCGCGCTGATACCGGCGCCACGCGACCGGCACAATTGAACGAGGCTGCGCCGTCAGATGGCGGCGCGCCGTCGCCTGCCGCCCCGCGAGCGCCCGCGCCCAATCAAAGTTCCGTGCAAGCCGCTTTATCCAACGGCGCTTCCACGAACGGCACGGCCGGGCCCGCTGCAAAACCGGGTGAGCCGCTGATGTTGAGTTTGCCGGAGACGCCGATCAGCGCTTCGGGTTCGATCGCCATTCGCGCGACGAGCATGGTGCCGATGCCGGCCGGAGACGCGGTGTCCGGACCACACGCGCGCAATCTCCGGATCGGCGAGCTGACGAATTTGGTTGAGCCGGTCTATCCGCCCGATGCGCGGCAGGCACGCCTGGAAGGCATGGTGAAATTGCATGTGGTGGTTGGCGCGAACGGCGAAGTTGAGAGCTTCCACGCTGTGAGCGGGCCTGATTCCCTGGCGCATGCCGCGATGCTTGCGGTTCGTGAGTGGCGCTACAGTCCCACCTTGTTGAACGGAAAACCCGTCGAAATGCAGGAAGACGTGACCTTCGTTTTTCGCGTGCCGAACTGACGATGCGCATCGGTGGCGTGATTCGTAATTGAAATGCTGCGTTGTGCGATAACGCGGTATCGCCTGCTTTAGCTCCGGGCGGCGTGGTGGATGTTACCAATCGCATTACTGCGGTGATCCTGTATTGACGCTGGCACGGACGGCGTATACGATTACGACGATTTTATCCGGAGGAAAAAATGGCCAAGAGCAGACTCACCAAAGTTGCGGAAAGCATTGGGGGCGCAATCGGCAAGGCCGATCGCACGGCGCACAAAGTTGCCAAGGCCGGCGTGCTGGCGAAGAAAGAGCTGGAGGCGCTGTCCAAGGAAGTGGATTCGCTGAAGAAGCGCCTGCAGAAAACCACCAAGCGCTTGAGAAACGCGCTGTCCTAGGTCGCAGTACTTCACCGTCATGTAGTCCAGGAGCTTGCTTCCGCTTTTTCGCTGATCGTGGCGCCGCCGTCACGCAGCGGCGTCGAGGCGTCGTAGCGCTTCGTTCGTCGTAATCGTTTCGGCCCCCAGCGCCGCCAGCTCCCCCATGGTGCGGCGCGCTTCCTCCGGATTCAGCGTTTCAATCGCATCCTTAACGATGGCCACGCGCCGCCCGCGTTCCAGCAACCCCTTGGCGGCCAGGCGCACGCAGTATTCCGTCACTACGCCAAACACGATGAATTGCGCGTCGCGCGACAGACGCTCCAGCAGCGCTTCGGCGTGGCGCGTTTCGAAAATGTCCAGAGTCTGCTTTTCCAGGACGATTTGGTGGAATTCGTGCAAGTCGGAGGGCAGCTTGGCGCTGGCATGGTTCGGGATAGTGACAAATTTTTCGGTCAGCGCATCGGGGACCAGCTTCGCGCCCGGTGTTCCGCTGACGCAATGCGGCGGGAACTGCTCGAATTCTGGGTCATCTTCAGGGTGAATGCAGCCGTGCGAGACCAGGAGGACGTGGCCTCGGCGCGCGGCGTCGGTGAGCCGCCGGATGTTGGGCAGCAACTTTTCGGCGCCGGGGACGTAGAGTTTGCCGCCGGGCGTCATGAAGTCCTCTTGCGCATCTACGGCCCAGAAAATTATCTTCTTTGAGTGCACTTGTGTTCCTGCAGTTGCGCGAATGAATCGTTTATACGGATTGCGCGCTTCACAACTATTTCCCGCCGAAACTTATTTATAGCCCGGCTGGCGACGGCGTTACAAGCTTGAGAGATCCGCGCGTTTCGGTATGCTTCGGCAAAGGCAGATCGCCTTCCTTTGGCTACAAATTGATGTTAATTTTCAGGTGAAATTCGCACGATGAGTTTCTGATGCGCCTCTATGCCCGAGCGATTCGTGTTTTCCGATCTTCGTGAGCTTTTTGCCAAGGCGAACGAGGTGAAGTCCGGCGATCAGTTGGCCGGAATTGCCGCAGGCGCGGAGCGTGAACGGGTAGCCGCGAAACGCCAACTCGCGGATTTGACGCTCGACGAAATTATGCGGAATCCGCTGATTGATCCGGATCAGGACGACGTCAGCCGCCTGATTCTAGAATCCTACGACCACGAGAAGTTCCAGCCGCTGAAAAGTATGACTGTTGGCGAATTCCGGGAACGTCTTCTGGACGACGCGACCACCGAGGCCGAACTGCGGACAATCCAGCGCGCCATCATTCCGGAAATTGCCGCTGCTGTGGCGAAAATAATGAGCAACAAAGACCTGGTGCTGGCCGCGGCACGAATTCGCAATGTAACGCGGTGCCGCAACACGATGGGGGAGCGTGGCGTTCTTGGGATTCGCGTGCAGCCCAATCACCCGGTGGACGATATCGGCGCGATTTTGCTTGCCGCGTTCGAAGGTTTGCTGTACGGCTGCGGCGATGCGGTGATCGGCGTAAATCCCGCGGCGGATTCGGTGGAAACGGTTGGCGCGATTCTGCATGCGCTCGATCGCCTGGTGACTGCTTGCAAAGCGCCGACTCAAACTTGCTGCCTGGCGCACATTTCAACGCAACTTGCGGCACTGGCCCGCGGCGCGCCCGTTGACCTGTTGTTTCAATCCATCAGCGGCACGGAAGCGGCGAACAAAAGTTTCGGCATCACGCTTGCGATGCTGCGCGAGGGCCGCGAGCAGGTAATTGAGCATCACGGCCAACGCAACGACGTCGTGTGGAAGGGGACGAACGTGATGTATTTCGAAACTGGGCAAGGCAGCGCGCTTTCGGCGGAGGCGCACTGCGGCGTGGACCAGCTGACTCTGGAAGCTCGCGCCTATGGCGTCGCGCGTGTGTTCGATCCGTTTCTGGTGAATAGCGTGGTGGGATTTATCGGACCGGAATATCTTTACGACGAACGGCAAATTATTCGCGCGGGTCTGGAAGATCATTTCATGGGCAAGCTGCTGGGACTGCCGATGGGCTGCGATGTTTGTTACACGAATCACGCGGAGGCTGATCAGAATTCCGCGGACAATCTTTTGCTGCTGCTGGGCGCGGCGGGATGCAACTACTTTATGGGGGTTCCGTGCGGTGACGATGTGATGCTGAATTATCAGTCCACGAGTTATCACGACGCGATTGGCGTGCGCAAGATTTTCGGACTTCGACCAGCGCCGGAATTTCTGGCGTGGCTGGAGAACGCCGGGATCTATCGCGATGGTGAACTGACGCGGTTGGATGCGCCGGCTCGTGGACAATTGCTGCATGGATTGGAATCGTCGCTCGAAGGCACGGCTTGAATGGGCGAGAATCTAAACAAAATCGCCGCTGATAAATTGGCTGCGAATTCCGACTGGCCGGAGCTGGTGCGGAAGATTCGCGCGCGCACGCCGGCGCGGATTTTGGTGGGTCGTGCGGGGCCGGGCTATCGTACGGAAACGCAGTTGCAGCTGCGCGAAGATCACGGTACAGCGCGTGACGCGGTGCGGGCGGAAATCGACGTGAACGCCGCATTCGGCGCCGGATTCATCGAAAAATGGAAGTTGTTCGAGGTTGGCACGCGCGCTGTGTCGAAGGACGAATATTTGCAGCATCCGTCGCAGGGGCGCGCGTTCAGCGATGCGGCGCGTGCGGAAATTGCGCAACGGTGTGCGGTGGAGCGCGATGTGCAAATCGCTATCGGCGATGGATTATCTGTTCCGGCGAGTGGCGCGCAGGTCCCACGGTTGCTGCCGCTGCTGATGGAGGGCGTGCAGGCGCGGGGCTGGAGCGTGGGACAGACTTTTGTGATTCATCATTGCCGCGTGGGGATTGTGAATGAGATCGGCGAGCTGCTCCGGCCACGGATTGTGCTGCTGCTGATTGGCGAGCGGCCGGGCCTCGCGACGGCGGAGAGTTTATCGGCCTACATGGCCTACCAGCCGAACCGCACACATTCGGACGCCAATCGCAATCTGATTTCAAATATTCATAGCAGGGGATTGAGCGCTGAGGAAGCGGCGGCGCGCATTATGAATTTGTGCGCGCAGATGATGGAGTTGCGCGTGAGCGGCGTCACGCTGAAAGAAATCGCCGGTCACGAGCCGGAGAGTTTGCCCAAGTAGAGCGCCATGCCGACCGCTGCGTGCATGCCGAGCTTTTCCAGCGCGCGAACTTCTTTGTGGCTGCGAATGCCGCCGGCCGCTGTTATCGGTTTTTTTGTTGCTCGCCGAAGTTTTCGGAACCACTGTAGGTCGGTGCCCTTCATTGTTCCTTCGTTGTCTACAAAAGTGCAAAGGAAGCCGGAGCAGTAGGGTTCGAGTTGCGGGATCACGTCAGCCGGATGCAATTTCAGGCGCTGGCGCCAGCCGCGCACGACGATTTGGCCGCGCTCGGTGTCCAGCGCGAGAATTACATTCCTGCGACCCACACGCGCGCGCAATTTGCGCAGAAACTCGTGCGCGATTGTCCCGTCGCGGAAAGCCGCGCTGCCCACGATCACTTTCTCAGCGCCCCAGGAAAGAATTTTCTCGGCGCGCGCGACGCTACGGATTCCGCCGCCAACGCGGAGCTTCATCTTTGCGCGCCTGGCTAACCTTTTGATCCAGCGGCCGTTCGAGCCGGTGCCGATCGCGGCGTCCAGGTCAATCACATGCAGGATCGGGTAATTGCGGAAGCGCTCGAGCAGGCCCAACACGTCGTCAGTGGAAAGCGCCCGCTTCCGGCCGCGAACCAGTTGCACGGCTTTGCCGCCTTGCAAATCAATGCAGGGAATGATCATGGTGTTGTATGACCGCCGCGCCGCGGGCTCATGGGCTGAGGCGCACCGGCACGCCGCGACCCGCCAAATATTTTTTCAGCGTGCCAATCGAGTGTTCGGCGGTGTGAAAAATCGAAGCGGCCAGCGCTGCGTCGGCATGGCCTTCGCTGAAGACGGCCAGAAAATCGTCGAAGGTTTTCGCGCCGCCAGAGGCGATCACCGGAACTGAAACTTGCGCCGCGATCGCGGCGGTCAAGCCGCAATCGAAGCCTGTGCAGGTACCGTCGCGGTCAATCGAGGTCAGCAGAATTTCGCCCGCGCCGCGCGAGACGCCTTCCCGCGCCCAGGCGACGGCGTCGCGCCCGCTGGATTCCGCGCCTCCGCGCACGAAAACTTCCCAGCCTGCATTCGTTTTTTTCACATCCATCGAAAGAACCACGGCTTGCGAGCCAAATTGCGCGGCGAGTTCCGAAATTAATTCCGGGCGCGCGACAGCGGCGGTGTTCACGGTGACTTTATCGGCGCCCGCGCGCAGTACAGCGTTGCCATCTTCGAGGCGGCGAATCCCGCCACCGGCCGTGAACGGAATATTCAGCTGTTGCGCGACGCGGTTTACAGTTTCGAGAAATGTGGCGCGGCCATCGCGCGATGCGGTGATGTCCAGCAAGATCAGTTCGTCGGCGCCTTCGCCGTTGTAGCGCGCGGCGAGTTCTTCGGGATCGCCCATGTCGCGCAGGCCGGTGAATTCGACGCCTTTCACGACGCGGCCGGAGTCCACGTCGAGGCAGGGAATGATGCGGCGCGCGAGCGTCATCGCGCCCACTCCAGAAAATTGCGGAGCACATGCGAGCCGACTTCGCCGGATTTTTCGGGGTGAAATTGCACGGCCATCAGATTTTCTTGTTCCACGACAGCGGCGAAAGGAAAACCGTGATCGCACGCGGCGGCGGTGTGCGGTTCGCCGGCGGCCGCGGCATAGGAATGCGCGAAATAAAAATAGGCGTCTTCCGGAATTTCGCGCAACAGAATGCTTTCGCGCAGCCGGCGCAACTGATTCCAGCCGATGTGCGGGGATTTCACTTTAGTGGGCAGCGCTTGCACATTTTCGTGGATGAGGTCGAGGCCTTGCTCACCGGGGGCTTCCGCGCTGGCCGCGAACATCGCTTGCAGGCCGAGGCAAATTCCGAGGATCGGAACACCGCGGGCAATCGCGTCGCGCAGCGTAGCCGTGAGGTTTCGCTCCCGCAGGCCAGTGACAAAGGCGGAGAAATGTCCGACGCCGGGGAGAACCAACGTGCTGGCCTTCGCGATTTCGTCGGGCCTGGTCACACATTCTGTATCGGAGCCGAGGGTACGCAACGCGCGTTCCACTGACGGCAGGTTGCCGGCGCCATAATCAATGATCGAAATCTTCACAGCAGCCCCTTCGTGCTTGGCAAAACGCGGCGCAGCTGGCGATCGCGCGTAACAGCGAAACGCAGAGCGCGCGCGAAGGCTTTGAACATGACTTCAATCTGATGATGCGACGAACGGCCGTACACGTGGCGCAAATGCACGTTGGCGGCTGCTGCTTGCGCGAAGGCGTGAAAAAAATCTTCGAGCAGCTCGGTTTGAAAATCGCCGACGCGGCGGGCGAGCGGGCGCCATTTGCAGACGAAATGTGCGCGGCCGGAAAAATCGAGGGCGCAGGCCGCGAGCGATTCGTCCATGGGCATCAGAAAATAGCCGGCGCGCAGGATTCCGCGTTTCGAGCCGAGCGCTTGCTTCACCGCTTCGCCGAGCGCAATGCCGACGTCTTCGACGGTGTGGTGCTGGTCCACGTCCAGGTCGCCGCGAGCGATTAAATCGAGATCGAGCGCGCCGTGCCGCGCGATTTGCTCGAGCATGTGATCGAAAAAGCGGATGCCGGTGCTAATGCGCGCTTTTCCGCGGCCGTCGAGATTCAGTTTCAGCTTGATGCTGGTTTCGTTCGTGGTGCGGTGCACCGCTGCTTTTCTCATAGGATCTCTTTTAATTGCCGCAACACGCGGCGGGTTTGCGAAAGTGTTCCGAAAGTGATGCGCACGTAACCGGCGCCCCCGAAATCGCTGGAGCGATCGCGGATCAACGTGCCTTGGCGCGCGAGTGACGCGACGACTGCTTTCGCGCGCGAGCCAAGAAGGAGCAGAACGAAATTCGCGGCGGTCGGAAAAAATGGAATGCCCAACTTTGTTAGTCCGCGTTCGAGTTCTCTGCGGCTGCGGTGGAACTCGTGGAGCGTGCTGCGCAAGAAATTCTGATCACGCGCGGTGGCGCGCGCTGCAGCCAGCGCCGCTACGTTCACAGGGTAAGGCGATTGCGCTTTTCGGAAATGTTCGGTGATGGAACGATTCGCGAAAATGCAGCCTAGGCGCAGCCCGGCGAGACCAGCGGCTTTGGAAAACGTGCGGGTGACGACCAAATTGTTGTAGCGCCGGATCCAGGGAAGAATCGTGATTCCGGAGAATTCGAAATAGGCTTCGTCCACAACCACCAGAGTTTGTGTGGCGGCTTTCAGGATGCGCCGCAGTTCCGCGGGTCGCAGCACGCTGCCGGTGGGGTTATTTGGATTGGCGAGAAAAAAAATGCGGGGCAATTTGCGCAGCGCGGCGAGGAGCGCTTTCATCGGGAATTGCATGGTGGCGTCATAGCGCAATGCTTGGATGCGCGCGCCCGCAAGTTCTGAATAAAAGCGGTACATCGCAAAAGTCGGCTCGACGAGCAACACAGTGCCGCGCGGCTCGAGAAATGTGTCCGCGATCAGATGTAGAGCTTCGTCGGTGCCGTTGGTCAGCAGCAGTTCATCATTGTGCACACCGAAAAATCTGGCCAGCTCGCGGCGCACGGTTTCCTGTTCTGGATACATGGAAACGGTGGCGGAAGCGAGATTGCGAATCGCTTGGCGCGCTTTCGGCGAGCAGCCGATCGTGTTTTCGTTGAAATCGAGGCGCAGCTTTCCGTCGCGGCCTTCGAGTGGCGGATGGTACGGGCGCATACGCGCGACGGCTTTACGGGCGGGGATCGGCGGCTTCATTCACGCACCTCGATGGCACGCGCATGCGCCAGCAAGCCTTCGGCTTTTGCAAATTGTTTGACGACCGGCGAGAGGCGAGCGAGGCCAGCGCGCGTTACTTCCTGCACGCTGACGCATTTCACAAAGTCGGCGGTGGATAATCCGCCGCGCGCGCGGGCTGCGCCGCCGGTGGGCAAGACGTGATTGGTGCCAGTGGCGTAGTCACCGAACGATTGCGCGCTCCAATCGCCCAGGAAAATGCTGCCCGCCGAATCGAAGCGATCGGCGAGTTTGGCGGCTATTCCGGGCAAGGTCAAATGTTCTGGCGCGAAGCGGTTGACGAATCGCGCGGCCGCCTGGAAGTTGCGCGCGACGAGCACCGCGCCACTTTTTGCGAGCGAACGCCATGCGGGATTTGATTTCGGGAGTTGCGCGAGCTGTCGCGTGATCTCAGCAGCTACTGCGCGGCCAAAGTTTAATGAAATGGTCACGAACAGCGCGACGGCCTCGGGGTCGTGTTCCGCTTGCGCGAGAAGATCGGCGGCGATGAAGGCCGGATTTCCGCTGGTCGCGAAAACCACCGCTTCGGTGGGTCCGGCGAGCAGATCAATCGCGCAGTCGGCGCTGACGAGACGCTTCGCAGCGGTTACATAGCGATTGCCCGGCCCAAATATCTTGTCCACACGCGGAATTGATTGCGTTCCATAGGCGAGAGCAGCGATCGCTTGTGCGCCTCCGACGCGCGCAATTTGCCGCAGGCCCAGTTTTTCCGCGGCGGCCAAGAGTTCGTCGCCGGGCTGCGGGCTGGCGATCACAATGTTAGGCACGCCGGCTTCTTGCGCCGGAATCGCGGTCATTAGTAGTGTCGAGACGAGCGAAAATCTGCCGCCCGGGAGATAACACCCCACAGTTTCGATGGGACGCACTCGCTGGCTCGCGCGCACGCCCGGTTCCAGTTCGAGCGTCCACTCTTGCGGTTTCTGGCGGCGGGCGACGGCGCGAATATTGCGCGCGGCGTGATCCACGGCGTCGAGAAAGGCGGCGGAAACTCGGCGCGACGCCCTGTGTAATTCATCGCGCGGGACCCAGACGTTGTTGCGCTGCAATGCCAGTCCATCGAATCGCTTCGCCCAGTAAAACAGCGCTGCATCGCCGCGCCGCTGCACGTCTTGAATGATTCGTGCGGCAGCGCGTTCGGCCACGACGTCACGGCCGCGCCGCTGCGCCAGAATCTTCTCTTCGATCGCGCTAGTGAGCCGGAGTACGCGCATCAGTACACGATTTTGTTGAGCGGATACTCAACAATCCCTTCCGCGCGTGCGGATTTAAGTTTGGGAATCAGTTGCCGCACGGTACGTTCTTCGACGATGGTGTTGATCGCTACCCAATCCGGATCGCTGAGCTGCGCGACGGTGGGATTCCGCAACGCGGGCAGCGCCGCGAGCACTTTCGGAAGATCTTCGCGGCGAACGTTGAGCATCAAGCCCACGCGGTTGTAAGCTTTGATGGCGCCTTCGAGCAGCAAAACCATGTTCTGGATTTTTTCGCGCTTCCATTGATCCTGCCAGGAGGCGCGATGGGCGATAAACCAAGGCGCGGATTCCAGCAGCGTATCAACCACGCGCAAATGATTGGCGCGGAGGGAGGCGCCGGTCTCGGTGACTTCAACGATGGCGTCTGCCAGCTGTGGAACTTTTACTTCCGTGGCGCCCCAGGAAAATTCCACGCGCGCGCGCACGCCGTAGCGCTGCAGATATTGCTCGGTCAGATGCACCGCTTCGGTGGCGATCACTTTTCCTTCCAGGTCGCGCACATTTGTCACCGGCGAATCTTCGGCGACGGCGAGGACCCAGCGCACGCGGCCCAGGCTAGTCTTCGCGTACACCAGCTCGGCAATTTCTTCCACGGTGCCGCTGGTTTCGAGAATCCAATCCTTGCCGGTGATGCCGGCGTCGAGCGCGCCGCTACCGACGTAACGCGCCATTTCCTGCGCGCGCACCAGCATGCATTCGATTTCCGGGTCGTCAATCGTTGGATAGTAGCTGCGGGAATTCACGGAGATGCGCCAGCCGGCGCGCGCGAAAAGCTCGACGGTGGAATCCTGCAGGCTGCCTTTGGGAATGCCCAGTTTCAGGCTGCTCATGGCTTTTTTCCTTCGCCATACAGTTCCGCGGGAGAGAAGACGCGCTCGGCGATCACCGCGGGCTGGCCGTCTTTTTCGATGCGGCGGAAAAAACAGCTGCGATAGCCTTCATGGCAGACGGCCGAGCCGGAAAGTTCCACGCGAACCAGCAGAGCGTCCTGATCGCAGTCCACACGCAATTCGCGGAGCAGCAATTTTTGCCCGCTGCTTTCACCTTTGGTCCACAATTTCTGGCGCGAGCGGCTGTAGAAGGTGACGAATCCGGTGGCGCGCGTCTGCTCCAGCGCCTCGCGATTCATGAACCCCAGCATCAGCACTTCATCGCTGGCATCGTCCTGCACTATCGCGGGAATCAGTCCGTTTTCTTTGGCAAAGTCGAGATCCATTTTTTGCTCCCTAAAAACAAAAAACCCGCGGGCCGGTTAGGCGCCTGCGGGTTGATGAGCCCAGCTTAATTTCAGTTCAGCTAGTCACACCACCGCGGGCACGGGTTCGCGTGATGATGATGGTGCCGAACGGTGTGTGCCCGAAGTTTCATGACTAATGGGAAACTAACGCATGCGTGCAGCGAAGTCAAGAGTTCAGTCAGCGGGAGGCGCGAGCTGTTGCTGTGCCGCAGGCCGAATGCCGCGGGTTGCAGAAGCGTCGCGCGAACAAAGCATGGCGATCGTTGGGCCAGCGCCACACGATTATCCCGCCGGGCCGGGTTGTCACTGCCGCAATCGCGCCACAACAATATTTTCGGATTGGGTGACTTTTTTGGTACAGTGCCGTCCGAGATAACGGCCGTCTGCGTGAACCGGAGGCTTCCATGGATGGAATGGAATTGCGGCCGCTTTCCACGGGCGAAATTCTGGACCGCACCTTTACGCTGTACCGCCGGAATTTTCTGCTGTTCCTGGGCATTTCCGCGATTCCCCACGTGCTGGTGCTCGTTTTGAATTTGGTGCGCGTGTCGCTTACCGCTTCATCACTTCCGACGGTTACCTTGCATCCTGGGCACGCAGTCACAACGACACCAGCAGCCATGCCATCGCTCACTGGAATTATGGCGGGCGCGATCATCGGAATGTTGGTGCTGATCGTCAGCTTGATTGCGTATTTGTTGTCGCAGGGCGGCACGGTTTTCGCGGTGTCGGAAATTTATCTGGGCCGCACCATCACGATCGCGGAATCCTTCCGCCGAGTAAGCGGCGAGCTGCTGAACCTGTTCGGGGTGGTGATGCTAAATGGCCTGGCGACGCTTGCGGGTTTCATTTGCCTATTCATTCCGGGCGTCTACGTGCTGTGCCGGTTGATCGTGTGCGTTCCGGCGGCGCTGGTGGAAAATATCGGGGCGCGCGATTCGCTGGAACGCAGCTTTGAATTGACCAGGGGCAATGCTGGGCGGGCGTTTGTGATTTTGCTGCTTTATTTTGCGGTGTCCATCGCCGCGGCGGGTTTGTTTGCGTGGCCGTTCGCCACCATCATGATTGTGGTGGGGCAGAAAGATCCATCGCAAGTGATTCTATGGCTGCAACTAACGCAGGTAGGATCCTTCGTCGCCAATGTGCTCGTAACGCCGATCCTCACGATCGCCAGCGCAATCCTTTATTACGACCTGCGGGTGCGCAAGGAAGCATTCGACATTCAGCTGATGATGAACCCGACCGGCAGCACAGCTCCGCTTACGAACAGCTTGCCCACGATGTTCTCTTGAGAATTATCCCGTGACGCGCTTCGGCAATCGGCCCCCGGTGTTGGCACAGTTTTGCTGCTTGATGGCTCTCGCAGTATTTGCTTTTCTCGCGCTGTTGGCCCGGCCTTCACTAACAGTTGCGCAAGTCGCACAGGCCGCCCCAACGGCCGCACAATCGGGTGTTTATGAGGCCGCCAGCTTCGCGGGCGAAATGCGCCGGTTGGGAACCGCGATCGAAAAAAACAGCGGTGACACGAAAGCTATCGAAGGGATACAGAAGGCGCTACCCCCGTCCTGGAAGATTGCGACGTTAGAAGCGCACTACGAATTTTCCAGCGAGCCACTGCGCGAACTGCTCGAGTGCAACAATTGCGATACAGCCGCGCGAAAATCGCGCTTTGCACAAGCAAAATCCTGGACGGACGCGATTGCTCTTCAGCTGGAGGGATATGCCGCGCATGGCGGCTTCAGCGCCCCCGACGCTCGCGCCACGCTCGATCAAATTCTGAAGCGCCGCGAATTCGGTGCGGTGCGCCCTCCCAGCCAGTGGGATTTACTGCGTGAGCGCATCAATGCGTGGCTGATGCGCATGTTGAGCCGTCTCTTCGAAAATATCGGCAGGCATCCGCTGGGGGCCAAGCTGCTTTTCTGGCTGATATTGTTTGCCGTCGTCGGCTGGCTGGCGATGATGCTGGTGCGTTTCTGGCTGGGTCGCGCTCGATTGGACGAACTTCGTTCCGTAGGGGAAGTGGCGTTCGCGCGTTCCTGGCAGGAATGGATTCGCGCGGCGCGGGAAGCGGCTGCGCGCGGCGATTTTCGCGAAGCGGTGCATTCCGTTTACTGGGCGGGGATCGCGCATCTGGAAGACGACGGCACCATCAGCGGGGATCGCACGCGCACGCCGCGGGAACACTTGCAGTTGGTGGCCGAGGCCGTGGCGGAGGCTGCAGCAGCGCCGCAAATGTCGCGTCAGCGGGATTCCTTGGCCGCGCTCACGACGCTTTTTGAACGCGTTTGGTACGGCCGCAGCCATGCCGATGCGCGCGATTTTGATGCTTCCATGAAGCAAGCGGAAGGACTGGGATGCCATCTGCAATAGACCCATCGGATCGCAAGCTGCTGCTGGTCGCCGGCGCAGTGATGCTGGTGCTCGCCGCAGCGCTGGCAGTCGTCTCGCCTCCGCCGGCGGAACAGGGCGGTGGCACGCTTTCGATCTATTCGGACGCTTCCGGCGGAGCGCACGCGGCTTTTTTGCTGTTGCAGGATTTGCATCGCAACGTACATGCGTGGGAACGGCCTCCGACGGATCTGCCGCCGGATTCCGCAGACGCGATCCTGATTCTCGCGAACCCGGAAGAGCTTCCCAGCAGAGCGGAAAAGGAAGCGCTGCTACAATTCGCGGAGTCGGGCGGACGAATTATTTTCACCGGCCCGCGCGTTGGCGACTTCTTCTCGGACGCCGGCTCCTCGGACGTTCCTCTCGCGAAACCCTGGGCCACGTATCAAGCCAATCTTCCGAGCAGCTACACGCGCCACGCCGCGAAAATTTCTTTGCAGAAGCAGAGTGAATGGGAAGGGAACAATCCGGCGGCGTTCGCGTTGTATGGCGATGCGGATTCGCCGGCGGTGATGATGTGGAGCGTCGGCGACGGCGTCATCCTGTGGTGGGCCGGACCGACACCGCTTACCAACGCCGGAATTACGCAGGAAGGGAATCTGAATTTTCTTCTGGATGCTGTGAGCGACCCGCTGGCACGCGCCAATCAGCAGCCGGAAATTTATTGGGATGAATACTTCCACGGCCAGCGCGCCACTTTATGGGCGTATTTCCAACGAACTCCCGTGCCCTGGGGGCTGCTCCAATTTGCGGTGCTGGGGCTGGCGGTGCTTTTTACTTTCAGCAGGCGCAGCGGACCAATGATGATGCCGGCGGTAGCCACGCGCCTTGCGCCGCTCGAATTTGTTGATACACTCGGCGGCCTGTACCAGCGCGCGCACGCCGAACCGGCGGTGGTGGAGGCGGTGTACCAGCGCTTTCGCGGCACACTGACGCGGCATCTGCGCTTGCCCATGACGATACCGAACGCGCTGCTGGACGAAGCAGTGCGCGGAAGACTGGGGTTGAAGGACAATTCGTTTCTGGAAACGCTGCAGCGCGCTGATGCCGCCGGCCGCGCGCAAAAGATTTCAGCGGCTGAATCGCTCGAATTGATACAGAAGTTGGAAAAATACGAAGTGCAATTGGGGCTGAAGAAAAGGAAACAGGAGAAACCCTGACCGTGGAAAACCTGGCGCGCCTGGCAACGCATGTTCGCGGTGAATTTTCGAAAGTGATTGTGGGGCAGCGCACTATTGTGGACCAGCTGTTGCTGGTGCTGGTGTGCGGCGGCCACGCGCTGATGGAAGGCGTGCCGGGCGTGGGAAAGACGCTCGCGGTGAAAACCATCGCGCGCATCTGCGGCCTGGCGTTTCAGCGCGTGCAGTGCACCGCGGACTTGATGCCTGCCGACGTGATCGGCACCAACGTTTTTAATCTGGCGACGAGCACGTTTTCGCTGCATCAGGGCCCGTTGTTTACAGATTTGTTGCTGGTGGACGAAATCAATCGCACTTCGCCACGCACGCAGGCGGCTCTGCTGGAGTCCATGGAAGAGCGCCAAGTGACGATCGATCGCACGCGTTACACGCTTTCCGAATTCTTCACGGTTTTCGCGACGCAGAATCCGATCGAGTTCGAGGGCACCTATCCGCTGCCGGAAGCGCAGCTGGATCGCTTTCTGCTTAAAATCCGCATTGGATATCCCTCGGAAAAAGACGAAATCGAAATTCTTTCGCGGTTCGAGCAAGGTTTCGATCCGCGGCGACTGGACGAAATTCCGATCGCGGCATTGGAGCCGGGCTTGCTGGCTGCGGCGCGGCGAGATGTGACGAAGATTCGCGTGGAGCCAACGCTTTACTCTTACATCGCTACTTTGGCACGACGCAGCCGCGACTGGCCGGCGTTGTCACTGGGCGCAAGTCCGCGCGCCGCCATTGGACTTTTCACGGCGGCGCGCGCGTGGGCGGGAATGGAAGGCCGAGATTTTCTGATTCCCGACGATATCAAGGCCGTGGTGCCCGCGGTGCTGCGCCATCGCGTGCTGTTGAAGCCGGAAGCGGACCTGGAGGGACTCACTTCGGACCAGGTGCTCACCGAACTTCTAGCCACCGTCGAGGTTCCCAAATAAATGTCCGCTGCGCCTACTGCGCTCAAAATGGCTGCCGCACCCGACGTCACTGACAAGCCACTGGTGCCGCCGACTGCGGTGGCGCGCGCGCACGCGCTAGGGCGAATCCCATTTGGACTTGGTCCGCGGTTCTACGTTGCGTTTCTGCTGGGGCTTTTCTGGTTGGTGCCGGCGTGGAGATTCCCTCGGATGATTCAGGCAATGTTCGTGTGGGATTTTTTCATTTCGGCGGTGTGGGTTTGGGATCTGCTGCGGCTACCGGCTGCAGGTCAGCTGGAAGTCCGGCGCATCTGGCGCACGCGGCCGGCGCTGGCGGTCCCCAGCGAAATCGGCATTGAGATCAAGAACTTCAGCAAGATTCCGATTCGCGCGCACGTGATGGACGAAGCGCCTCTACAACTTCGTCTGGAGCCGCCGGAGTTGAATTTGCTTGTAGGCGTAAAGACGGCTGCGCGCGAGAAATATTCCATTGTTCCCGCGGAGCGCGGCGACGTGCGGCTGGGGCGCGTTTTTGTGCGTTATCAGAGCGCGTTGCGCATGGCCGAACGCTGGAGCGTTGCGGAAACCGCGCAGACTGTTTCGGTGCTGCCGAATCTGGACGAAGCCAAGCAGCACACGCTCTACCTGATTCGCAGCCGCCAGGTCGAAATGGAGAAGCGTCGGAAGCGGCAGCACGGCTTGGGCCGCGAATTCGATACGTTGCGCGAATATCGCGAGGGCGACGAGATTCGCGATATTTCCTGGACGGCCACGGCGCGGCGGCATCAAGTGATCACGCGCGTTTTTCAAATCGAACGCAGCCAGGCCGTGTGGATTGTGTTGGACGCTGGACGCCTGCTGCGCGCGAAGGTGGAAGAACCGGGGCGCACGCTGCGCCTTGCGAAACTGGATTACGCAGTGAACGCCGCGCTATCGATCGCGCAAGTCGCTCTGCACTGCGGCGATCGCGTGGGGCTGCTCGCATATGGGCGCCGCATCCAGCAGAATTTGAACGCGGGCCGAGGGCCGCGACAAGTGCGCGCCATCGTCGAAGCGCTGGCACAGGTGCGTGGTGAAGCGCGCGAAGCGGATCATGGGCGTGCGGTGCGTTCCATTCTTTCGACGCAGAAAAATCGCGGATTGATTATCTGGATCACGGACTTCGCTGAGACCGCAACGACGCCGGAAGTTTTGGAATATGCGATGCACATGACGTCGCGGCATCTGGTAGTTTTCGCGGCGATGGGTCAGCCGGACTTGAATCGAGTGGCCGCCGATACGCCGAAGACGGAGGAAGACATGTATCGTCACGTGGCAGCCCTGGAGATTGCGCAACGGCGCGACTTGTTGTTGCGCGGGCTGCGGCAACGCGGCGTGCTGGCGCTGGAGTTGATGCCAAATATGCTGGCCAGCTCGCTGGTGAATCAATATTTGGAGATTAAGGAACGCAGTTTGATTTGAGGCCGTTGCGTTTGTGTGCTGCTTCGGACACCACGTTTTGTGGCGGCGGTCTTTAGACTGCCATCGATTGTTAGCGCAACATCAATGGCGCACTGAAGTGCGCCGCTACAAATGCTCTCTGTTAAGACCTTTGACTTCGCGCGGTGAGACTCAACGAAAGCTCATTACCGGCTCGTGCGAGGGAAGAATCCCGCGGTTTGAGATTTAGGTAGGCGACTAGCGCGGCGAACATCACTGCGGCGAACAAGAATTTCAACGGCACCGCAATATCAGACGGGGAAAGAAATCCTTCAATCGTTCCCGCCACGATCAACATCGGAATTGTCCCCAGCACGAGCCGCGCCGCGCGTCCGCCGGCCAGGGCCAGCGATTCGCGCCGTGGCAACAGCCCCGGAAACAGCATTCCGCGCGCAATTTCAAAGCCGGCGCCGCCCGCGATAAAAATCGCCGGCAACTCCAGCACTCCGTGCGGCGCGACGAAGCTCCAAAGTTGTTCCGCCATCCCCGCGTGCCAGGTGGCCGCGCCGATCACGCCCAGCAGCAGGCCGTTCACGACCATCATCCACGCGGTGCCGATGCCGGCGGTGATGCCCAGCGCAAACGTGGTGAAGCTGACGGAAAGATTGTTGGTCATGATCGCGGAAGCGGCCAGCGGTTTTACGGTGACGATGGAATGAGTCCACATTTCGCGTTTTTCGATGGTGTCCATCATCTGCGCGCCCAACATGCGATGCGCGAAAGATGGATCGTGGATCGTCAGCGCAAAGGCCGCCAGGGCCGTCACCAGGAAAATTCCGAACGCCAGCATCGTCTGCGGAAATGTCTCGCGAAATACTTGCGGGTAAGTCTCCGTATAGAATTTCCGGAGCTCGCTGATTTTCGGCCGATGGCCCATGTAAATCAGATTGTGCGCGCGTCCCAACAGGGAGTTCAGGTAGGCTGAAAGCTGATTACTTGTGTTATCCTCCCGCACGATTGCGAGGTCGGATGCCGTCTGGCGGTACAACAATCCGAGTTCCTGCAATTCGCCATGCTGTAAACCGCGCAGTCCGCGACGGCTGGAGCGTTTCGCGAGCTCTTCCAGGCGCGCCCAGTACGGTTTCCGTTTTTCCAACCAACGAGTGGAAATCATGACGGCCTCACCGCCCGAATCTTTCGTTCCGGATGCTTATTCCGACAAGCTTACCATCGAAACGCCGGAACAAACGGCGCTGGAATTTCCGATTGCCGGAGTCGGTAGCCGTTTTCTGGCGTTTGGCCTGGACTCGCTGATCCAAGTGCTGGTATCGGCAACCGTGCTGATCGGTTTGGGCTTTGGTTCGGCTTGGCTAATGCGCGTAGGGCCGTCTTTGTCGAGAGTGTGGACCATTTCCATCATGGTTATCTTTTTCTTTACCGTTTATTACGGTTATTACGCGATTTTCGAAGCCATATGGAACGGGCAGACGCCGGGTAAACGCCTGCTGAGAATCCGCGTGATCAAAGAGACGGGCCGGCCGATCACTCCTGTGGAATCGGTGGCGCGCAATCTGCTGCGAATTGTCGATCAGCTTCCGGCATTCTACGCCGTGGGCATCGCCAGTGTGCTGCTGAGCAAACAGGGAAAGCGGCTGGGAGATTTCGTGGCCGGCACGATTGTGGTCCACGAACGAGCGCTGCAAGATGTGAAACCGTTGTGGCAGCCGGCGCAGGGCGCGGCTCCGCTTTCATCCGGTTCGCAGCAAATTTCCGACGAAGATCTTTCGTTGATCGAAGCGTTCTTGAACCGGCGCGACGCGCTGGAGCCGGGGGTGCGTTTCCGCATGGCGGAGCAGATACTCGCGCGTTTGCGCCCGCGATTGTCGCTCGCCGCGGATAATTCTTTGGCAGGCGAAAAACTGCTGGAAGCGATCGCGCGCGAACGGCGCTCGTCCGCGGGATACCACTAACTCCTGGTTTCTCGAGTGCGCGTCTCATTGAAGCCTAGAACGTGAATCGTACCGCAAACTGAAATGCTCGTGGACCGCCAGAACCAAAAAAGCCGCCCGCGGTGCTGACAGGCTGAAAAAAAGTTGTATCGAGGCCGTTGGGGTTCGTGGGGCTCGGCGGATTTGTGCCCACCGGCAGCAGGGAAATATTGCGCCCCGAATAGCTGGTGTTCGTGAATCCGCGAATGTTCACGCTGTTGAAGAGATTGAAAGCCTCGGCCATCAGATCCACGTGGTAGCGTTCGCGAATGGCGATGTCTTTCATCAATCGCAAATCCACAGAATTAAATGGACTGCTGAAATTAATGCCGTCGGGAACATTTTCCAGCGGGCCACCGGCATTGCAAGGGGCCGGCGCCGGACACGCTGGCAGGGCGTTCCATTCGTTAATGATCTGATTCAGTTGTGTGCTGTTCTTCACGCTGCGGCCCAGCGAATTGCGTCCCAGAATCGGCAGGCGCGCGGGAAGCGATTGTCCGTTCAAGTTGAGGTCCGGGAGATACGTGTCCGCGGGAACCCCCGAGCCGAATGTGTAGAGCGGCGAGAGCGAAAAACCCCACGGCATTTGAAGTTGGCCGTACACCGTCAAGCGGTGCGTCTCGTCGCTAGCCCCGTATCCTTTTTCGGTTTGCGGGCCCACGGTGCCTTCGATCAAGTTGACGTTCTCGACGGTGGTGTAGGAAGGAACCTGGTCGTCGTCGGAATAATCGAGCGTCTTGGAAAGTGTGTAGCTGGCGTTGAAAAGATAAGTTACGGGCCCAACTTTCACGGGCCGGTGCTGCACGTTGATCAACAATCCGTCGTACCAGGAATGTGCGTTGGAGGTTGCGACGGTCACCTGGTCGGAAATTCCAGTGAGCGGATCGGTCACCGTGCACGGGACGTTGTTTCCCGGGCAGGAAATGAAAGGTGAAGTCGAAGTGGTGCTGCGCAGAAATTGCGCGATGAGCTGGCGCTGGCCGAAGACGTAGAGCCCGTCCGCGCTCACCGTCCAGGCCGAGCCGAATTGCTGCTGCACGCCCAAGGATGTCTGCTGGAACAGCGGATGGTGCGTATTCTGGTCGTCAACGATGATTCCCACGCCGCCCGCCTGCCGCTGCCCGCTGAAGGGATTCGCGAGCGTGGGGGTGCCCGGCGTAAAGGCTACGCCGGGAATTGGCGCGAAGCAGGTATTGAGACTCGGCGGAGCCGGATTACCCGGGAATGTGCAGGTGGAACCTGCGTATTCATTGATGGTCAGTGCGCGGTCGTCTTGCACGCGCTGGTAACCGGGAACTTCAAAAACGATACGGTCATAGTAGATGCCGAAACCGCCGCGGATTACGGTTTTACCGTGTCCGAACGGATCATAGGCAAATCCCACGCGCGGACCGAAATTTTTTCTGTCCGGATGATGATGAATGTCAATCACGCCCGCCACCCAAGTGCAGGGCACGGTGGGCACTGATGTAAGGTTCGGGCACGGGCCGTAGGGACTGCTGGTGCCAGTCGCGTCGGTATCAAAATCCCAGCGCAGACCGAGGTTCAGAGTCAGGTTGCGCGTGACGCGCCAATCGTCTTGCCCGAAAACTGCGATGTAGCTATTGGGAATGTTGGGAATGGGGACGGGTTGTATCGGCGCGGCACTCTGGATCGAAACTGCGATGGGAATATCCAGATCGTTGATGACGCCGTCGCCATTCAGATCTGCAAATCCGAAATCCGACGTGAGCATCACGCTGCCGCTGCCAAAGACGTTGATCTCGCCGAACGCTTTGGCGTATTGATACTCTCCGCCCAAATGCAAGGTGTGCGTCCCCAAAGCCCAGGTGAAGGTGTCTCCCACTTGATAGCGATTCAGGTGCGTGGCTTGCGGCACGTTGAAGTTCACGCCGTCGGCGATGTCCGGATAGATCAGTTCATTCGTCGGTGCCAGGCCTGCGGGGTTGGTGCTGGGCGAGCTGTTGGGAAATTCGGGGATGAGGTTCAGAAACGTGTCGAAGTGAAAGAGCAGGTTATTAACTTGAGTTGAGGAAAAAGTTTTCGTCCAGCCGGCCACCACCGAATTGAAACGATTCAGCGAATTTTGCCGTTCCGTCTCGGTGAGCAGCGGAGTGACGGTCGCTGCGGAGGCCTGGTTGGTATCGTGGGAGCGATCGAAGGAATATCGCGCCATCAAGGTGTTGCTCGAATTGAGCTGGTAGTCGACGCGGGTGGAAAGCAACGTTTCGCGCAGCGGTGCCGCTGCGAAGGTGTTCAGAATCGCGTCTTCCGAGGGGTTGGCGCCGTATTGACGCGTTCCAGTTTGGATGGAGGCGTTCTGATCTCTGTACTCGGCGGAAGCAAACCACCAGGCTTTGTTCTTCTTCAAGGGACCGCCCACCGAGCCTCCAAATTGTTCCCGGTTGAAAGGCGGAGGGGTTAGCGCTCTGTCAAACGTGTACGGCAGAGCCTGCAGGTGGCCGTTGCGTTCGTAATCGAAAAGCGAGCCGTGATATTCATTCGTTCCGGATTTGGTGACGATGTTGATGATGCTGGTTCCCGAGCGCCCTGCTTCCGCCGTGAAGCGCGCGGTTGCAATCTGAAATTCCTGAATCGAATCCTGCGGAAAATTGGAAAGAGTGCCGCCGACCACTTCATCGTTGTTCTCGCCGCCATCCACGGTGATATTGCCGCCGCGGCCGACGCTGCCGTCGGAGCTCACTTCCAGAGTGTTGGTTTTCGTGGGGTCGAAATTGGGCGCGGGACGATTGCCGGGAACAAGATAGGCGAGCTCGAGGAAATTTCTGCCGTTTAGCGGGATGTTTTCAATCGTCGAGGAAGTGATCTGGCCCTGAATCATGGATTGCGTCAGCTCGACGGTGCTGGTCTCGTCAGTAACGTTCACGCTCTGCCCGACTTCGGCCAATTTCAGTTCCGCGTCGAAGGTCGAAGCGCGCCCGGCTTGCAGTTGCACGCCCTGGAATTCGCTCACGGCAAAACCCGCGGCTGTGATGCGCACGTCATACACGCCGGTGGGGAGATTGGGAATGGAGTACACGCCGTCGCCATTCGAAACTGTCTCGTGCGTCACCCCCGTGGTGCGTTCGGTGGCCGTCACGTGCGCACCAGTTACAACCGCCTGGTGCGGGTCGGTCACAATGCCGTTGATCGTTCCGGTCGGCACCTGAGCTTTCACTGCGAACGTCATTGCCGCCAGTAGAGCTGCAATTGCCACAAATCCGCGCACGAGCCTTCGCTTCATCCACACCCTCCGTTAGCATTCGAAAACGTTTTCGCGTTCCGAAATTGCGTTGCAATCTGACGGTGTGAGCAATAAATCGCAATAATGGAAAAATACTAGAGACACGCGCTGCGTAACGGGTTCTACTGTGTGGCGCTGCGAAAGGCATAAAGGGCGAGGAGATTCGAATGGCGTACACGCAAATGAAAAGGACTCGCCGGGCTTGAGCGTTCAACTGATTTCCATCGCCAGCAAACTGGTGAAAATTCTGGGAGCCGTGCTCGCTTTGTACGCTGTAATCACGGCCGCGCTTTTTGCGATCATGTTGCAACAGCCGGACAAATTCGCGGGCACCATGAAATATGTTCCCTGGCCCGCATTCGTGGTGCTGCCCTTCAAGCCGCTGTGGAACGTGGCGCGCAAAGGCCATCTGGCCGTTGGCGACATGGCCCCGGATTTTTCGCTCGAGAGTCCGGACCACAAAAGCACGTTTCAGTTGTCGTCCATGCGGGGCCAGAAACCAGTGGTGCTGGTTTTTGGCAGCTATACGTGACCTCCTTTCCGGCGGGAGGTTCCCGCTCTCAATAAGCTTTACGAACAATATAAAGATCAAGTCGCGTTCTACGTTGTTTACATCCGCGAAGCGCACACCAGCGACGTCTGGCAGGATCCCGACAATCTGGACGATCACGTCATTTTCGCCAGCCCGAAGAATATTGGCGAGCGCAGCGAGATGGGGCAGCTGTGCGTGGTGAAACTGGGGATTCACTTTCCCGCGGTGGTGGACGGCTTCGACAACGCGACCGAACGCAACTATACCGGATGGCCCGACCGTCTTTACGTGATTGATCGCGAAGGGCGCGTGGCCTACAAAGCGCGGCCCGGCCCGTTTGGGTTCAAACCTCAGGGAGTAGCGGACACGCTGCAAAGGCTCTTGCCGTCGGCGGCAAATCGCTGAGCTTCGCGTTCGTTCTGCGACTGCGCGTCGCGTCGTGTGCCAGCCTGCGCTAATTCACTTCGATTGTTGTTACGCTCAATGCCGGGAGTGTGATTGTGAATGACGAGCCGCTCACCGTCATCGTTCCGATAGACACTGGCTCGACAGGGTTTTGTCCTTGCGCGGAAGTCGCCGTCATCTGATAGAGCTTGGCCGTGCCGGAAAGCGCTTGTCCGCTGATGGCGGTCACTTGCGAGCTGGTGGAGCGATTGATGGCCACGAATACGAACCGTCCCGGCGTGCTGCTATCCGAGCTGGCATAGACCATCACATTTTGCACGTTGCTGGACGTCGCCTGCAGCGAGGTGTCGCCGAAATTCGCGCCGGCTCCGTCGAAATCACGAAACGCGTGGAAGCCGCCGAGCGCGTAGGAGTAAGTCCCATTCGGAGGCCAGAAATTGGCCGCGAAAACTCCCTGGCTGCCGAAGATGCCGAGGTTGTCCGCCTGCGCGATGGTTCCGGCGATGTGATTCCAGCCGCCATTCTCGTATTCGGTCATCGAAATTTTCATGCCGGGAAATTCCGCGTTGATCTTCGCTTGCAGGCGCCCGAGCAGATTGATCGGAGTATTGCCCAGCTCCTGGTAAATCCACGGATTGCTGTTGGTGGAATCGGTGAACGTGGGATCCCACAGGTTTCGCGGGCTCTGCACGATTAATTGCACCTGCGCGTCGGTCAGAGTGGTGCCGGTTAGATCAATGCTGCGATTGCCGTTGGGGTCGTATTCCTCGGCGTACCAGTGGAAGTCGTACACATCCACGAGAGGCTTGCCGTAGCTCGCCGACGCGGTGCTTAGCGCGGTGAGATATTTATCCGGGAACCAATTCGCGCCGTTGGGCGTGGCGCTGAGCTCTCCTTGCCAATTGTAGATGCCCTGAAATCCGTAGTGCACCGGCCCGAAGATCACCATGTCTGGAAACTGGTTCTTCAAAGCTTCCGTCATGGTGATGGTCTTCGCGATGTAATCGTCCGACGTCACCGGATTCGGCCCCTGCACTTCCAGATGCGTCGAATTCCAAAGTTCCGGCTCGTTGTCCAGGCTGACGAAAGTGGGATGCGTGGGATTCGCGCCAAAAATTCCCATGCCTGAAAATTTCTGATCCAGCGCCCAGACAAATTCGTCCATGTATACGGTCGCGTCAGTTGTGGGCGGATTAATCGTGAAGGGCGCGTTGGAAACGGTGCTCTTTTGATCCACCACCTGCTTGAAGCGCGTCAAATCCGGAGGATTGGTGACGCTTACGGGACCGTTTTCGTCACCGGCCACCAAGCCTTGTAGTTGCACGGTCATCAGACTCGCCAAACCGTTCGATTGATCCCCGGCGATAAAGCTGCGCACTGCTTCGGCAGGGACTGTGCTGCTGCTCAGGTAGTCGTCGTTCTCGTAGAGATAATCGCTGCCAGCGTTTGATGCGTTTGTTTCCCAATTGTAAGCCGTCCAGCGGTTGCCGCCAGCGCGATCAAAAGTGAGCTGCGGCGGAGCGCCGGTAACGCCGGAATAAAAATTGATGCCGTAGATATACGGGGAAATGGATTTGGTTTGCGCCGGATTGATGGTGATCGTTACGTTCGCCGTCGGGCTCGCGGGAGTGGCGCTGGCTTGCGTGGAATTGGCGCTTTGGCCCGCGGTGTTCACGGCGGAGACCACGAAGTAGTAGGTGGTGCCGTTCGTCACGGTGGTATCGGTGTAGTTCGTCACAGTGGGTGCCGCAACCGCCGTGTTATACGGGCCGCCGTTGGTCGTCGAGCGCTTCACATTGTAACTGGCGGCACCGGTGCTCGCGCTCCAACTCAGGCTCACTTGCGCGTTGCCGCCGGTTGCTTGCAAGCCTGTGGGCGTCGCAGGAGCGGTCAGAGGAGCGATAGGTGTCGCGGAAACTTCGGAGGAGTTGGCGCTCTCGCCGCCGGAGTTCACGGCTGAAACCACGTAGAAGTATTTCGCGCCATTGGTGAGCCCCGTATCGATGTAGCCGTTGGAAGTGGGCGCGGCAATTTGCGTTTCCGCGCCGCTAGTGGTGGAACGCTTAACGTGATAACTGCTCGCGCCGGAAGTAGCGGCCCACGACAAGCTCACCTGCGCATTTCCAGCCGTGGCTGCCAGGCCCGCGGGGGCCGATGGTGCAGGCAGCACGGGCCTCGCGTTCACTTCCGCGGAGTTTGCGCTTTGTCCAGCGGAGTTGTATGCCGAGACGACGTAATAATATTTCGTGCCGTTAGTCAGGCCCGTGTCGGTATCGCTTGCTGCGGCTTGCGTCGAAATCTGGGTGTACGGTCCGCCGCTGGTGGTGGAGCGCTTCACGTAATAGCCCGTGGAGCCGGAGCTGGCGGTCCAGTTCAGCGTCACCTGTGCGTTTCCCGCTGCGGCCGTGAGTCCCATCGGTGCGGCCGGGACCGTCGTTTTTGCGCCTCCGCCGCCACCTCCGTTGTAGCCCGTACTTGCGCAGCCCGCATGCAACAGCAGGATGCCGGACAAAAGGCCGAGCACAAGAATCGGGAATGAACGGTTGGCAAACTTCATCGGCTTCGCCCCCTAACTAGCGCGACTGCGGGGTGTTTCTCCTCGGGTCATCCGATCAACGAGCTGGGGATTAAATGCTTCTGTGGAAATAGGTTAAGGAACCGGCGCGCTCTCTACAAGCTGTCCTATAGGCCAGAAAAGGTTCCAGTCCGCGCGGGTCATGGGGGTGGGTAGCAGGCGCGTGATCTGCGCGCAGGTCACGCGCACGCAGTCGGGCGCCCCGGGGGACTCGTTTTCGCCGCCTGGCTATTAACCACCTTGGCGCACCAGCAGGCCCCGCGCGTTGACTCCCATCTCGCCTCTGTCAAAATTGTTGCACTGGACGCCGCGAAACCAATTTAAGGAGTTACGGATGAATATGTTTAGGCGCATTACTGTGGTCGTGCTGAGCTCTTTGCTGGCGGCGCTGCCCGCCATGCCTCAGCCGCAAACGAACAACCAACCGGCGGGCGAGATCAACGCGCTCATTCCAGCTGCCACGCGCAATTCTCAACCAGCGAAGGTCAAAGAGGATTTGAATTGGAACGATTTGCTGCAAACCCAACATAGCGGCCGCGTCCGTGCAGGACTGAAGGACGGCTCGATTCTCAGCCTGGGTTCAGACAGCGAACTGCGCATCGTGCAGCACGACAGCGCTTCCCAGCAGACTTCCCTGGAAATGGACTTCGGAAAGATTCGCAGCCAGGTGGTGAAGATCAATAAACCCGGCGGAAAATTCGAAATGAAAACGCCCAATGCCGTGATCGGCGTCATCGGCACCGATTTTTATGTCGGATTCGAATCGAACACCACCACGGTGATCTGCTACAAGGGCAAAGTTTCAGTGACGCCAACGAACGGAGCGCACACCGGCAACAATTCCGGGCAATCCAACGCGGCATCGAATTCCGTCACCGTCAGCGCCGGCCAAATGGTGCAAATCACTTCGGAGATTCCGCCTTCCGGGTTTCAGGCCACGAACACGCCGCCCGCAACGTTGCAGACCAGCCTCACTGATACGGACATACCGACGAACGCCGGAATCCCGCATCAGGGCCACACGCTGCGTTGGGTTATTATTGGCACGGCAGTGGCGGTGGGACTCGGTGTCGGACTCGGCGTCGGCCTGACGCGCGGTGGAGGGACGACCCCGCCACCAACAGACAGGAACCCCAATCCGGCTCCGTGAGGCTGAGTGGCGCACGCCATCATTCCAAAAAGCACCGCGCAAATGTGCCCAGGTCGCATGGTTTAGGGATGTGATCGCGCTTCGCGATTTCTATGAGCTTGCCGGAACAGCGATGGTCCAACTGGAGGGAACGGTTACGAGGATTTGCGCTCGACCACGTTGATTTGGGTCTGGGCGTCTCGGTCACTCTGCTGGGGCTCATCCTGTTCCGATTTTCAGGGATCGGCGCGATTGACTCGCGCGCCGGTTTCGCCTTCCTGCAAAGCATTGAACAAAGCTCGCTCGACCTGCGCTTCGAAATGCGCGGCACGCGCCCGCATGACGATCGCATCGTCATCGTGGGCATTGACGAGCAGACCCTCCAAGAAATCGGCGCATTTCCGATTCCTCGAAAAAGCTACGCGACGCTGGTAAACAAGCTCGCCGCGGGCGGCGCGCGTGTAATCGCGTTTGACGTCACCTTCCCTGTTCCCGAAAGCAATTCCGCGCACGACGCACTGCAGAAATTGCAGGCCGGCCTCGGTTCGTCCGCGTCTCCTGCTCTTCTGAAGCGGCTGAAAACGCTGGAGGTTGATAGCGACCAGGATGGCACGCTTGCTGCCGCGTTCAAGAACAGCGGCAACGTGGTGCTGGGCCACATATTTTTGGATTCGCAACGCGATCCGAAATTGGCCGAGCAATATTTCAATATCGTCTGGGCGCATGCGTTCCCGCAGGTTCGCCCGGTGCAGTTCAAGGATGGCCGCCCTGTGGACCTGGGCTTGGCGTGGAGTGAAAACGGCGGATTAGTGAAGAAGGGCGTCGAAGCCAACATCACCAAGCTGGCCGACGCCGCTGCCTCGTTTGGATTTATCAATATCGTTCCGGATTCCGACGGTACGCTGCGCCACGCCCTGCTGATGATCCGCTACCAGGACCAGGATTTTTTTCCGTCGCTCGATCTGGAAGTGGTTCGCGAATTCGAGAAGATTCCGGATCAGGACATCGCAGCGTATATCGCGCCGAACGGACTGGAACGGATTCAGTTTGGCAAGCACTCGTTGCGGCCTGCGTCCGACGGCAGCGCGCTGCTGAATTACACCGGGCCGTACCAGACGTATGCGCAGTATTCGATGTGGGACGTCCTGAGCGGAGCTGTGCCGCCGGAAACTTTTCGCGACAAGATCGTTTTGGTCGGCGCCACCGCGCTAGCCATAGGCGATATTCGCAACACGCCGTTCGAAGGTGAGGACTCGGTTTACATGGGGGTGGAAGTTCACGCCAACATCATAGACAACCTGCTGCACAGCGCGGAGCGCGGCCGCGGTTTCCTGAAGCGCGGTTACGACGAAGAGATGGTGGACTTGGGCTTCATACTTTTGTTCGGCCTGGTTTTCGGATTTTTGTTCAGTCGCGTGACACCGCTATATTCAACAATCACCGTGCTGGCGACCCTCACGGCCTACGCGTGGTTCGTCTATTTCAGCTTCGTGCACAAAGGCCAGTGGCTCAGCTTCGTGATTCCCGCGGGCACTCTCGCCGCAAACTATGCCGCCATTACCAGCCTGCGCATGATCCGCGAGGAACGCGCCAAGCGCAATATTCGCAAAAGTTTTTCCCAGTATCTTTCTCCCGGTGTGATCGAGCTGATCGAAAAAGATCCGGAGAAATACATTCGTCCTGGCGGTGAGTCGAAGGAACTCACCGTTCTCTTCAGCGATATCCGCGGTTTCACCACCATTTCCGAAGGCCTAACGCCGGATCAACTGGTGCAATTGCTCAACGAATACCTCGGCCAAATGACTGAAATTGTGTTTGCCGCTGACGGTACGCTCGATAAATATATCGGCGACGCCATCATGGCATTTTGGGGCTCGCCGTATCCGCAGGAAGATCACGCGGCCCGCAGTTGCGCCTGCGCATTGCGCATGTCGCGGGGCCTCGCGGCACTGAACGCCAAATGGCAGGCTGCGGGACGCCCGCCGATTTCGATTGGCATAGGCTTGAACACCGGAATGGTGAATGTGGGCAATATGGGCTCGGCGCGCCGCTTGTCCTGGACGGTGATGGGCGACAACGTGAACCTGGCGTCGCGTTTGGAAGGCATCACCAAGCAGTATCACGTGCAAATTGTCATTAGCGAGGCGACGTATCGCCAAGTCTCCAGCCAGTTTGTATGCCGCGAGCTAGACAAAATACGCGTGAAAGGCAAGACGCTGCCCGTGAACATCTACGAGCTGATGGATGTTGCCGCCGAAAAAACCAAGTACGAAAAGTTGCTCGAGCAATTCGACGGGGCCATGGCGGCCTACCGCTCACAAAATTGGCGTGAAGCGGCCGCCCAGTTTACCGAAGTCCTTCTGAAGTTTCCTGATGATGGCCCCAGCCAAGTTTTTCTGGAACGCGCGATGGAGTTTTCGGAGAGTGCGCCCGAAGGCGAGTGGGACGGCGTGTACGTGATGAAAACGAAGTAACGCGCGGGCATCAGGTCTTGCAAATTGGGCCCGTGCGGCCGCTCCTGCCAATCAATTCCCGCGCAGCGACGCCGACAGCGTGAATGTTCCCTTCACGCCTTTCTCACGATTCCAATCGTGGTACGTGTGGCACTCGAAGCATCGCGACTCCGCAGCTTCCCGCCCGCCGCGATGACACTTCTCGCAAGTCTGGATCCCCGGCAACAGCACGTCGGCGGTTTCCTGGCTGGTGAGCGCCGCGGCATGGCACTCCACGCATTTCAAGAGCTTGTGGGTATCGTGATTAAACACAGCATGCTGAAACCAGCGCTGCGTAATATTGGATTTCACGACGATGGGCCACGGCGCATTCGCGACAAATTGTAGCGCGTGGCATTGCGCGCATGTCTTACGGTAAAGAAGTTCTTCCGATTCCGCAACGCGCAGCATTACCCATTGCTGCTCGGTGAGCACGCGCACCGCGGGCCGGAGCGGCTGGTCTGGCAGATTCCGATTTGGAGCCGTCGCACGCAATTCCGCCGGATGACTCGGAATATATTGCTGAAATTTCTGCACCAGGAACGTGCGGATCACTTCCGGCGTATCGTGCGGCGCGCCTTCCTGGAAACGCGGATCGAATTGCAATCCGTGGCACGCGGCGCAGTGCTTCGCGTAGGTCACAGGCGACATATAGGCGCGCCCCGCATCCATGGATGGCGGAAGGGCGTGCAAGTTCAGATTCACCGGCTGATCTTGCGCGTCGCTCGATCCGAACCTCAACCGCGATTCCGGCCGCACCGTCCGGTGGCAATCGTCGCAATCGAGTTGCACTAGACCATTCGGCCCGCGCAAATTGTGTTTTAGATGGATCGCGTGGTTCAGCTTGATCGTGCCCGGATCAACGCTTCCGGGACGCAAGGCTGCAAATTCCGGGTGGCCGCCGTTGAAGCGTGTGATGTCCGGCGTGAAACGCGTCGCCGCGCCCGTAGTGTGCAGGTTCGCGTGGCACTGCGTGCAGCTGACGTCCGCGGTAACTGCCAGGCGCGGGTGTCCGCGATGTTCTGCATGGCACGCAGCGCAATCCGGCGTAAATACCTGGTTCGCGTGATGCACGGGCGCATCGTGGCAGGAATCGCAGCCCTGATCGCTCGCTCGCGCGCTGAACGCGCCGGCCTGCGCCACATGGCATGCGCTGCATCGTGCCGTGAGCACTGCATGCGAAGCGGACATTCTGCCTCCGCTGTACATTCGATCGTTGCGCGCCAGCGCGTACCAACCAAGCCACAGCAGTGCGATCAACGGAAGCGCAACCGACAAAATAAATCGCAAGCGCCGGAATGGGTGCGGATGCTTGAAATATTCCAGGTCAATCCGCTGCGCCAGGTTTTTGGTTGTGAGCTTGGCTCGTGCCACCAGTACTCGCCTCGATCAGTCTCGGCCCGTCTCTACGCGCTTCTTCAGTAACGCAATGCCATGATCGCGTGCGCGCAGCCCAGCAACAGCAGCGCCAGCGACAGCGGAACGTGCAGCATCAGCCATCCATGCAGCCAGTGGTGATAAGTCATCTGGCGCCGCAATTGCCGTTCCTCTTCGCAGATGTCTTCCAGATTTTTCACGATGTCGTGCAGCGCAACGGGCAGCAGCGTGCGCAATCCTTCGAAGATACCGGCTGCTTTCAGCCGATTCGACAGCGCGGGGTTTTGCGGCTGCCCCTGTTGCAGAAACGGCCGCAGGTCGCGGCTATAGAAGTTGCACAGCGGAAGTGTGTCGGTGGTCGCGATCGTCGCGGTCGCCACGCTAGATCGCGAGCCTGCCGCGGGCGACGCATTCTGAAAATTCAACGGACCGCACGCAGCCTCCACCATCTCGTCCGCCTCGGCCAGCAATTGCGCGCGCACGCGATCAATTTGCTCGAATATCGTTTCCATGGGAATGCGCGTCGTCATCACCGGGGGCATGTAATGCTGCAAAGCCGCGCCGAATATTCCGCTGACCACCACCACGATCAGCAGCACCATCAGTACAGTGGTGAGCGGCCCGCCAAACCGGAACCCGCCGTGAAATAAAATCAGCGGCAGGCTCAGCAAGCCCAGCCACAAGTGGCCGCGCATCCAAGTCTGCGCGCGTCCCAGCCTCCAGACCGGAACTTTCTTACGCGCCGCCAGCAATCCCGCGAAAATCATGCACAGCGAGCCGGCAATCCCGAACATCAACCCGATGGCGCTCCCTCCGCTGGGGCCCGCCGGAGAAGCGGCCGCGTACAAAACGTAAATCGCCGTCGCCACGCCGAAAATAATCAGCGAAGCGATCAGCCACGCGCGGTGTGTGCGGTCGATGCGCAAGGTTTCGTGCGTTCCAGTGCCGCTGAATAGATCTCTTAACTTTCAGGCGTCGTGCTCGAGCCCTGCTTCAGGAGGTTCGCGAAAAATACACGCGGATTCACGCGATGCGCCGCGTCGTGCGGGCAAGCGTACACGCAACTAGGCTCCGCGAAATCCGAGCAAAGGTCGCAGGACGTGGCCTTCTGCTTCACCAGCGCCTTTTTCTGCCCGGGCATCCCTGGAACATCGGTGAACACATTGAACGGGTGCATGTTGATATTCCCGTACGGGCAATTCCCCGCGCACAGCCCGCAACCGATGCACCAATCCTCGATAATCACTTCCAAAGAATTGCGCCGGCGAATCGAGCCCACCGGACAACCCACCATGCACAGCGGGTCCAAACACTGGCGACATGAGGTTGCCACCAGGTAGTGATCGAACCGCAATCCCTCGCGCACCAGGCGCGTCACTCCGTCGTGCGCGTCGGCGCAGGCCGTCACGCAAGCATCGCAGCGCGTGCACGCGTTCAGATCGAGCAGCAACAAGCTCTGCGCTTCCATCAGCCCCTGTTTCAGAAAGCTCTCGAGCGGCGTGCTGTTGATCATCACCAGAGTTTCGTGGTTCATCTGCACGCGTTCTTGGCCCACCTGCGCGAGTTTCTGGCGAACGCCGGGGAACTGCCGCGTCATGCTGGCAAAATCTTCCGCGCTGATGCGTACCACTTCCACGTGGTCCAGCGCCGCGCAAGTCGCACTGCGCACCGTATCTTCCAGCAGCGCCGTTTCGCCGAAGTATTCGCCGCGCGAAAGATATGCCAGCACCATTTCGCCGCCGGCGTGCGTCTGCGACACTTTCACGAAGCCGATACGCACCAGGTAAAAACTGTCCGCTGCGTCACCCTGACGGCAAATCACCTGGCCCGGAGTAAAGCGCAGCAGTTCGACCCTTTCGCGCAGGCCCGCGATGAATTCATCGGTCAATTCCGCGAACACCGGAACCGCGCGCAAATGGGAGTCGAGAGCGCGCTGCCGGTACGATTGATCCAGCTTCGCCCGGAAAGTTTTGTTGCGCTGCATGATGTCCAGCACGTTGCGCAGCATTTCGAGCGCAGTGCATGCGGTTTCCGCGCGCACTGTGGCCGAGCGCGGATACAGGCTCATGCAGGTCATTTCACCGAACAGGTCGCCGGGCCCCAGCATCGCCACCGGATTGTCGTAATTCAAGTCCATCGGCGCGTCAATGTGAATCCAGTGCTGCGCTGTTTCTTCTTCACGCTTGTCGTTCTGGCGCTGCGTCAGCTTGCTGGAAAGTTTTCCCAGAAAGTTGCGCACTTTGCCTTTGGTCTTCACGTGCGCCATCGGACTGGCGAGCGAAACTTTCGCTTGGCCCTCCAGCATGTAAAACGCCGTGGACCCGTATTCGCCTTCGCGGCAAATTACTTCGCCGGGTTTGAAATGGCGGCGCACCACGGCGTTGCGGTTCAGGCTTAGAAATGTTCCGGAAACGCCTCCGAAGAACGGCAGCTCCTGCAGCTCTTCCAGCGTCACCGGTTCGGAATCCGGCGTACGCGCAATTGCAGTCTGCGTCACAACTTTATTCGTCAGCGCGCCCGTCGGACAGGACACCATGCACTCGCCGCAAGAAACGCAGGAAGATTCGCCCATGGGTTCGTTGTTGTCGAATGCGATTCCCGTGCCGGCGCCTTTACCCATTCTTCCCAGAACGAAATTCTCACGAATATCGCTGCAGCCGCGGATGCAGCGGTCGCACAAAATGCACGCATCGAAATCCACCGCGATGCTCATCGAGGAGTCGTCGAGTCCGCGTCGCGTGGCGCGGGGCGCATAACGCGCTGCGGTGATCTGCTCATGCTTGGCCAGCGCTTCCAGCTCGCAATCGCCGGATTGTCGCTCGCGCGCGCATGGGCTGGGATGATCGGACATCAGCAACTCGATCAGCGTGTGCCGCGCGCGCTTCACTCCCTCAGCGGCGGTGTTCACCACCATTCCCGGTTCCACCGGACGGATGCATGACGCCGTGTAGACGCGCGCGCCCACATCCACCACACAGACGCGGCAAACGCCGACCGGCTTTTCGTTTTGTTGATGGCAAAGCGTTGGGATCGCGACGTCATGCATCCGCGCCGCATCGAAAATCGTCGTTCCGGCAGGGACCGCGACTTTTTTTCCGTCAATCGTGAGTTCTACGAGCGGGCCGTCGTTCATGCGCGCCCCTGGTCCGCTGTGGCGAAGCTGTGTGCGGCTCTTTCGCTGGTTCTCACACCACACGGGCAAACGCGCGCAGGACAACTCCGCTGCAAAATGTGCGCTTCCACTTCCGCGCGAAAATGTTTCAGCACTGAAGCGATCGGCGCCGGCACCACCTGCCCCAGCCCGCAGATTGAAGTCAGCCGCAACGCCCCGGAAAGTTCGTCAATCAATGCGATGTCCGCGGCCGAACCTTTTCCCTCGGTCCAGCCTGTCAACATCTCCACCAATTTTTGCGAACCCACGCGGCAAGGCACGCACTTGCCGCACGATTCGTTGCGGAAGAATTGTGTCGAATTTAGAGCCATGTCCAGCATGCAGCGGTCTTCTGCGCACACCACCAGCGCGCCGGAGCCGAGCATCGAGCCGGCATCCGCGAGCGACTTGAAATCCAGCCGCACGTCCGCCATGGACGCGGGCAAATATCCGGAAGATGGCCCGGAGGGCGCGAATCCCCTCAGTTTTTTTCCGTCCGCGATGCCACCGGCGTGTTTGAAAATAAGCTCCGATACCGGCGTTCCCATCGGCACTTCGTATACGCCCGGATGCACCACGTCGCCGCTCACTCCAATAAATTTCAGCCCAGCCGAACCATTCAGGCCTTGCGATTTGTACCAATCCACTCCGCGGAAAAGAATCGTCGGCACATTCGCGAACGTCTCGACGTTATTAATCACCGTCGGTTTGTTCCACAGGCCTTGCTGCACCGGAAACGGCGGTTTATTGCGCGGCTCCGCTCGTTTGCCTTCGATCGCTTCCAGCAGCGCGGTCTCTTCGCCGCAAATATATCCGCCGGGGCTGACAAATATTTCCAGATCGAAGCTGAATTCGCTGCCCAGCACCTGCGCTCCCAGCAGTCCTGCCCGCGCGCAGCGCCGGATTTCTTCGTGCAGGATTTTCTCCTGGTCCTCATATTCGTGGCGTATATAAAGGACGCCCTTTTGCGCGCCTGTCAGCACTCCGGCCAGGATCATTCCTTCGATCACCAGGTGCGGCAAATGTGTCAGGATGAAGCGGTCTTTGAACGTGCCCGGCTCGCTTTCATCCGCGTTGCACACAATAAACTTTTCGGGCCCCAACGCTTGGCGCACCAGCTGCCATTTCGATTCGGTAGGGAAGCCCGCGCCGCCCAAGCCGCGCAGACCGGAAGCTTTCAGCGTCTCAAACGCGCCGGCGAAATCGCGGGATTCAATGAGGCGCTGCACCGTCTGGTAATGGTCCCCGTCGCCGTAGGGATCAGACGCGCAAGGCACCCGGCGATGCACCTGTGACAGTTCCGGCAGCGCGCCGCTTGCGAGTACGTCGCCCACCATCGCCGTAATCTGATGTTGCGAAAGCCCGCTATAAATGTGTTCGTTGATCGCCATCGCTGGCGCTTCGTTGCAGCGGCCCAAGCAAGAGACTCCACCGATCTTCGCGTCCATGTACCCGGCCTGCAGGAAAGATTCTTCCAAGCCCGCGCGCAACGATTTCGCGCCGCGCAAATGGCAAGACATATCCTGGCAAACGCGCACATCAGCCTTCGGCGGCGGCGTCAGATGAAAATGAGGATAAAAACTTGCGACACCGTGCAGCCGATACAGCGGCACATCAATTTTTTTGGCGAGAGTTTTCAGTTCATCGGCAGGCAGGTAGCCGAACTGGCGTTGAATTTCCCTGAGCTCATCAAAAATCAAGGGGAAGGAATCCTCACCGGGGAGAGTATTCATTCGCGGCTCCGAAAACAACCACGAGTCTCCGGTGGTGTTGCGTATAGGGATACAAGCACGAGCTTCGCGCAAAAGCCAGCGCGCGGTTATTCTTGCGCGAATGGCAGAGAATAATTCGAACTGAATTCATTTGATTTCGATAGTATCCGGTAGTACAAGCTGGCTGACTCGCAGGATTTTCACACTCGCCCGGCCTCGCGGCACGGCATCCTGCTCCGCCAAATTGCCAATGGATACGAAGCTCGCCACCAAACGCCGGCTGCTCGCGATTTCTGCATGTTTATTTCTTGCTGCGGTGACGACGAGTATCGCGTTTTGCCCAGTTGCGCAGGCGCAGGAAACGGTGATGCCGCGATTCGCGTTCGACGGCTCCACAATTCAAGCAGGCCAAGCGGTTCAGGCCCCTCGCTACACGGGTCCCGGCTCGTGCGCATCCACTACGTGCCACGGCAGCGTAACGCCGCGCACGGATAATCGCGTGCTGCAGAACGAATACAGCACCTGGATCGTGAAGGATAAGCACTCCAAAGCCTACACGTCGCTGCAAGGAAATATCGGCGAGCGCATGGCCGCAATTCTCGGCGTTGGCAAGGCAGAATCCGCGCCGAAATGCCTGGCCTGTCACGCGCTCGACGTTCCGGTCACGCAGCGCGCGCGCACTTTCGACCTGAGCGAAGGTGTGAGCTGCGAAAGCTGCCACGGTCCGGCCGCTGCTTGGCTCGGTCCGCATACCGAGCGCGACTGGACGCATGAAAAATCCATCGCGGCGGGCATGTACGATACGCGCGACCTCACCAAACGCAGCGAAAAATGCCTCAGCTGCCATCTGGGCAACGAAGAAAAATCAGTTGACCACGAAATGATCGCGGCCGGTCACCCGGACCTTTATTTCGAGCTTGATTCTTTTTCAGCCGTTATGCCGCGCCACTGGAAAGAACCGGGCGAGCCGGGCGAACCGGAGAATAGCGATCCCTGGTACGACGTTCGCGAGTTGACGACCGGCCAAGCCGTGCAGTTGCGGCAATCTCTGCTGCGTCTGGAATCGCGCGCGCATGGCAAGTACTGGCCTGAATATTCCGAGTTGCAATGCTACTCGTGCCATCACAGCCTAACTTCGCCGGAAAATAGCTGGCGGCAAGCGCGCGGTTATCCCGGGCGACGCCCCGGCGATCCGCCGTGGAACCCTTCGCGCTACACGATTTTCCACGAAGTAATTTTCCAGGCCGATGGCGATGGCGCCGGAAAGCTGGACTCCGAACTCACTCACCTCGGCCAATTGATGAGCCAATTAAATCCGGACCGAGACGCCGTGGCGGCCTCCGCCGATAGTTGCGCCAAGCTTGTCGGCGATTTGTCCTCGAAAGTCGGCGCGATGACGAACGATCCAGCGTCCACGCTGCGCTTGCTGCGGAAAATTGTGGGCGATGCGGATAACATTTCTGCACAGGGCGAACACGCCGCCGCACAATCCGCCATGGCCGTGCAATCACTGTTCGTCGCCTACGAGCGCAATGGAAAATTCCAGAATTCCGCCGAGCTGCGGGTGGCCATCGGCGCGCTCTTCCAGGATTTGCAGGACCCATCCGCATACGATCCCGCGCGCTTCGCCGGCAAGTTGCGCCAGGTAAACTCCCTGCTGCCGTAAACTACGATGCCGCGGAAAACATTTTCACGAATCCAGAAAAATGTGCGCGAAGAACGCCGGGAGGGCTTGCGTGCAAAATTATGACCTTGTAGTGATTGGCTCAGGTCCCGCCGGCGAAAAGGGCGCGGCTCAGGCCGCCTACTTCGGCAAGCGCGTCGCTCTCGTTGAATGCAGCGACATCCTCGGCGGTGCCTGCGTCAACACGGGCACCATACCCAGCAAAATTCTTCGTGAATCCGCCTTGTATTTTTCTGGCGTACGCCAGCGCGGCTTATACGGTGTGGATTATTCGCTGCGCGAAGGCTTGACCGTCAAGAATTTCATGCATCGCAAGGACGTGGTGGTCGCAACCGAACGCGAAAAGCTGGCCAAGAATCTCTCGGCTCATGGCATTGACCTCATCCACGGCCTCGCCACTTTCGAGGATGCCGGCACACTCTCCGTCAAAACGTCCAGCGGCGAAAATCTAACTCTGAGAGCAGACGCCGTTCTGATCGCGACTGGCTCCGTCCCGCACCGCGCGCCGGAAATTCCCTTCGATGATGAAACTATCTTTGATTCGGACTCCATTCTGAAAATGGGCTCGATCCCGCGCAGCCTGGCGGTAGTCGGGGGCGGGGTGATCGGGTGCGAATACGCTTCCATCTTCACGGCGCTGGGCGTAGAAGTGTCGCTGGTGGATGGCCGCGACCGCCTGCTGCCTTTTCTCGACGCCGAAATTTCGGCGTGTCTCCGCGAACGGCTGGCGGATCTGGGCGTGCGCTTTTTCTTCGGCGAGCGCACCACGCAAATCGAGCGCGCGCAAAACAAAGTGTGCATCACGCTGCAGTCCGGCAAGGCTCTCGAAACCGAAGCAGCGCTTTTCGCGGCGGGCCGGCGCGGCGCGGTGGACAAACTGTCGCTGGAGAAAGCGGGCGTGGCGCTCAATAAACGCGGCTACATTGAAGTGAATGAAAACTACCGCACAGCAGCCCCGCGCGTCTATGCCGCGGGGGACGTGATCGGTTTTCCCGCGCTGGCCTCCACTTCCATGGAGCAAGGCCGCGTGGCCGTCTGCCACGCTTTCGGTTTTCAGTACAAGCAGCGCCTGGCTTCCATGCTGCCGATGGGCATTTACACCATCCCCGAAATTTCCGCCGTCGGTGAATCCGAAGAAACCTGCAAAGAGAAGGGAATTGAATATGCCGTGGGACGAGCGCGCTACCCCAACAACACGCGCGGCCAGATCGTGGGCGACTTGACCGGATTGCTGAAATTGATTTTCGCGAGATCAGACCGGCGTCTGCTCGGCGTGCAAATCATCGGCGAGAGCGCCACCGAGCTGATTCACCTGGGAATGATGGCGTTGGAGTCCCGCATGACGCTCGATGCATTCATCGAGTTCGTCTTCAACTACCCGACGCTTTCCGAAATGTATAAATACGCAGCCTACGACGGCCTGGGAAATCTTTCCGGCCACAAACTCCGCGAGGGTTAGCTCGCTCGTCACCAATCACCAATCGCCGATCACCAATCACTGCCCTTCAGTCGGTCGGGTTCCGCGGAAATTTCAAATACGGCAGCCGCACCCCATCAATAACAATCTGGTCCGCGCGAATATCTGCAGGAGCTTCAAATCCCGCCGCGCCCCCCGACGTCACATAATCATCCTGATCCACACCATCGCCGCTGACGCCCAGCCCACCCACCAGCACGCCATCTATATACAGCGGCTCCGAGCCGGGAAAAAATACCACGCCACTTTGATTCATCTTCGGCCATGCGGCACTGGGCACCTGAAAGCCCTGCGTGCACGCATTCCCGGTATCCTGTGTGTACAAATTGAAAAACGGCCCCGGCGGCGTGCCATCAATCCCCGAGGGAAAAAAAGGTTGCGCGCCGAAACCGATGGTGCGGTTCGTCACGGCGGTTCCCAGCGGCACCTGGTTCAGATCTGCCGTTTGCCGGTTCATTCCGCTGAAGTAAATCACATTGCGCGCTTTCGTCGCGGCCACATCAATGCTGAACACGGTTCCATCGGTCATGCGGTACAGGCCGATCAGTGTTCCGTCAAGGTCGCTGACTGCAATCGTCATTTTTGCGCGCGCGCCGATGGGCAGGCGAATCTGCGCGCGTGTCAGATTCGCTGTGGTTACTGCGCTGTTGATGATCTGCGTCACCTGCGCCGCGGTCAGGCCGCCCACAGGCCCATCCGCCGCCGCAATCAGCGCGCCTTCGGGCGGCACTCCAGGGCTGGCCACCGGGCCCACCGTAAAAAATGCGGCTTCGAAAGTTCCGCTGGTCACGCCGCTGGGTGGTGTCGTCTGATTCACAAACGGCAGCGTGATGCCGTTGATGGACACAATTCCCGGCGCAGGAAACGCGGGGAAGCCGACGCCATCTGTCGCGGCGGTCGGCCCGCTCATCGCGATCATGCCCGCTGCCGCGAACGCCACATACTCCGCCGTGTCAGGATCCGCAGCCACTACGCCAATGCCGCCTACCTCTTGTCCGTTCTTAAAAATCGGCACGCCTCCGGGATTCACAGCAGTCGCGTCGCTATCGTTTAGATCCGCTTTGCCGGTGATGACGCCGTACCCCGGAGAAGCGCCGGCTATCGTCATGGCCGGGGGCACGATCGCATCGATACTCGTCGCCAGATTGCAGCCGCGATTGGTATTTTCAATGCCGTACAGCGCAGCGCTCGAGGAATTTATAACTCCAGGCGGAAAATGGATGCCGCTGATGAACCGCACCGTGCGCGAAGAAAGAGGCGCCTGATCGTTGCTGAAGAATGCGCCGGTACGAGCCAGCGCCACCGCGAGATCAGCCGTGGGAATCGCGGCGCCAAAATTTCCGGGAGATGTGGCCGGCGCGGCAGGTCCGACGTAGACCGCGAGGATGCGCCCCATCCGGTCAACCACGGCGATGGCCATGGCGTCCGATTGCGCCGCCGTCGCCGCGGCCTGCACCACCATCTGCACGTCCGCTTGCGATAAAGTTTGCGTGGCCGGCGGAGGATTTGTGGACGCGCCGGCGCTTCCGCTGCCCCCGCTTCCTCCACTGCCGCTTCCACTTCCGCCGCCTCCGCCGCAAGCCGCCAGAACCAGATAAAATGCCACGCCGAGGCAAGCCCGCAGAACAGCAGGCTTACGCAGCGCACCTCGCAGCTTTCCAATTTTCGGCGGAACCATGACGTTGAGCTATTGGTACCACAGCCGCACATCGTTCTCAATGATTCTGCAAATCAGTTGTGCAATCGTGATTCAATAATGCAAAAATCGGGCACCTGTTTTTGTGCGCGGAGCCGATTACGGTTACTCGCCGGCTCCGGAAGAAACCGTGATCGCCAGACGTTTTCAATTTTTTCTTCCCGAAACTCACCGGACATCCGGGGCCTGACGGAATGCGCGACGCATCCCGCTGGTTTTTTTCGCAACCGATGAGCCTCTGCTGGCTGCTCAGTCTGTCGTGCGCCGCCCCTGCGCCCGGAGCAAGCACGCACGCGACAATCGTCCGCAGTGCGCTCCAACAATCCGTCGCACAGCGGCGGCTGCCAGGCCAAAGTGCTCCCAAGAATGCCGCGTTGCAAGGCGTGGTTCGCAATTCCAACGGGAGGCCCGTTGTCGGCGCATCCGTCGTGCTACGCAACCTTGCAACGAATCAAAAGTTCGAAAAAGCCAGCGGTTCCCAGGGAGTCTTCCGTTTTATTGACGTCGTTCCCGGCGGCTACGAGCTGAAAATTCTTGCGGCAGACTTCCAGGAATTCACTATTGCTGCTCTGCAGTTGAAACCCGGCGACGATCTCGTCCGGGAAATTACGCTCGTCGCCATGCCCTCTACCGCACCCGCGCAGCCGCAGTTCCCCCAACTTCCCGCCGGAACCACAAATCCGCAGCCGGGTCAGCAGCCCGCGCCTTCTACTGCCGTTCCTCCCAACGCTGTGCAGAACGGCAATCTCCAGCAAACCGGCCAGCAACCCGCGCCGGAATCATTGCCTCCCCCTGATCAGGTTTTTCATCCTGAGCCCGATCGCTGGTCCATCACCATGCCCGATTGGGATCGCTACGGAATCGGCGGCGAACATCCCTACGTGAAAGGCAGCAAGTGGGATCCTTTTAATCGCAACAAATTGAAAGGCGACGTGCCGGTCATCGGCAAGCAAACCTTTCTGAATCTCACGGCCACCAGCGACACTTTTATCGATGGCAGGCGCTTGCCCACGCCTACCGACGTAAGTTCCGCGCGCCCTGGCAGCAGCGATTTTTTCGGCAAGGGTAACCAATTTTTCCTCGATCAAACCTTCGCGTTTTCCTTCGACCTGTTTCACGGCGACACTTCTTTCCGTCCGGTGGATTGGCGCATCCGCATCACGCCGGTAGTCAGCTTGAATTACCTGGCCGTACAGGAACTGGGCGTCGTCAACGTGGACGTGACGAAGGGCACCACGCGCCTGGATTCGCATATCGGTTTGCAGGAAGCTTTTGCCGAAGTGAAACTGCACGACCTGGGCCCGAATTACGATTTCGTTTCCGTGCGCGCCGGCATTCAGGCGTTCAACAGCGATTTTCGCGGCTTTCTGTTTGTCGAAGAGCAACCAGGCGTGCGTTTCTTCGGCAACCTGGATTCCAATCGGTGGCAATATAACGTCGCCTATTTTAATTTCCTGGAGAAAAACACGAACAGCGGGCTGAACTCCATGGCGCTGCGCAATCAGCAGGTAATTATCGCTAACGCGTATCGCCAGGATTTTCTGTTTCCGGGATACACCGCGCAGTTGAGCGTGCACTACAACAAGGACGATGCCTCGATTCATTACGACGACAACGGTTTTCTGGTGCGTCCCGCGCCCATCGGCGCCGTTTTTTCCAACGGCATGATCCGCCCGCACAGCGTTCATGCCGCCTACCTCGGCTGGACCGGCGACGGTCACATCGGTCCGCTGAATCTGACGCACGCTTTCTACCAGGCTTTCGGCAACGACAGTTTCAACGCTATCGCCGGCAGAGCTGTCACAATCAACGCGCAGATGGCCGCCCTAGAACTCTCTTATGACAAGGATTGGTTCCGCATCAAGAGTTCCATCTTCTACGCTTCCGGCTCGGCGAATCCGTCTGGCAGCCGCGCGCGCGGGTTCGATTCGATTGACGATTTTCCCGAATTTGCCGGCGGCATTTTCAGCCTGTGGAATCGCGAGAGCATTCGCTTGACCGGCTCGGGCGTCGCGCTGAATTCCGGCGATAGCCTGCTGCCGGATCTGCGGTCGAATAAAGACGAGGGCCAGGCCAATTTCGTGAATCCCGGAATATTCCTCGCGAACCTGGGCGCCGAGTTCGATTTGACGCCGAAATTGCGCGGCTTCGCCAACGTGAATTACTTGCGTTTTGAGCACACCGAAACTCTCGAACAGATTCTTTTTCAATCGCCGATTCACCACTCGATCGGAGTTGATTCCGGCCTCGGTGTGCGCTACCGGCCGCCGCTCACCGAAAATTTCTCCATCGCGGCGGGCGCGGCCGCCCTGATTCCGGACCAGGGTTTGAGGGACATCTACACGGGACGAGTGATGTTTTCGCTTTTTACCGATTTGCGGTTCCAATTTTGAGCGAGCGAAATTGTTAACGCGATTTACACGCGGCTCCACGGACGCCGCTGCGCGGAAGCGCAGGCTGCGGCGCGCCTGTGCCGCTTCCGTGTTCGTCGCCGCAGCCTTCGCTGCTGCATTGCTGCTCGAAGGCCGCTCGCACGCGCAATCAGCCTCGCAGCAGCCGCAGCAGCCGCAGCAAAGCCTGCTCGGCCAATCTCAGTTCGATGTGGATCGCAAAAACACCGGATGCGTTTCCTGCCACACGAGCACCGATGAGCCCTCCATGCATCCCACCCGCACCGTTCGTCTGGCTTGTGTGGATTGCCACGGCGGAGACGCGACCGCGATTCTGCCATCCGGCACGCAGCCCACCTCAGCGGAATACGCACAACTCAAAAATCGCGCGCATCCCCAGCCCAGCGATTCTGCACTCGCGAACGTCTCCGCCAATCCGCCGCGCCTTTACACCGAATGGCTGCGCGAGAATTACGCCTACGTGCGCTTCGTCAATCCCGGCGATTTGCGCGTCGCCGCGGAAACCTGCGGCACCGCCGGATGCCACGCCGCAGAAGTTCTGAAAGTAAAAATCAGCATGATGACGCATGGCGGCATGCTGTGGGGCGCAGCGCTCTACAACAACGGCTCCTTCCCCCTCAAGAATGCGCGTTTCGGCGAAAGTTATTCTGCAGACGGCCAGCCGCAAACGATCCGCACGGTGCCCGCGCCCACGCCGGAAGAAACGCGCACGAAAGGCGTCGTCCCGGAACTAACGCCTCTGGAACGTTGGGAAATATCGCAGCCCGGAAACGTCCTGCGCGTATTCGAACGCGGCGGCGAAAAAAAAGGCGAGATCGGCAATCCCAATCGCGAGGAAGAATCCGGTCGCCCCGACGACAAGCTTGGCGAGCGCGGCTTCGGCACGCTGCTGCGCACCGATCCCGTTTTCCTAGGCCTGCAGAAAACGCGTCTGCTCGATCCGCTGCTTTCGTTGCCGGGCACGAATGACGAGCCCGGCGATTATCGCGGCAGCGGCTGCACCGCTTGTCACGTGGTTTACGCCAACGATCGGTCTCCGCAACATTCAGGCCCGTACGCCAGCTTCGGCCATCTAGGTCTAAGCGCTACTTCTGATCCCACCATCCCGAAAAATGAATCGGGCCATCCGATTCGCCACAGCTTCACACGCGCGATCCCGTCCAGCCAATGCATGATTTGCCATGTCCATCCCGGCACGAACATGGAAACTACTTATTTCGGTTACACCTGGTGGGACAACGAAGCCGACGGCGCGGCGATGTACCCGCGCCAGCAGCACAATCCAACGGAAGAAGAAAAATACCAGGTCGCGCTGCGCAATCCAGAGGGTGCAGCCGCGCGCGGCCTGTGGTCCGATCCGAAATTTCTGGAAAAGCTCGGCAGCCCGGAATTCAACGCGCAGCTCGACCAGACGCAATTCGCCGATTTCCACAGTCACGGCTGGGTTTTTCGCGCGGTTTACAAACGCGACCGCCAGGGTAATCTGCTCGACGCCGAAAATAAAATCGTCAGCCCCAACGACCCCGATAAATTCAAAAAAGCGGTGCACCTCGCGGACATTCACCTCGAAAAAGGAATGCACTGCGTGGATTGCCATTTCGAGCAGGATTCGCACGGCAACGGCAAGCTATACGCCGAGCCGCGCGCCGCCATCGAACTCGACTGCGTGGATTGCCACGGCACGATTGACGCGCGCGCCACTCTCGTTTCCTCCGGCGCCGCGTCTCCCGCGGGCGGCACGCACTTTGACGCACTGCGCACTCCCTGGAACACGCGCCGCTTCGAATTCCGCGACGGAAAACTTTTCCAGCGCAGCATGGTTGAGCAAGACAAAGAATGGGAAGTCGTGCAGACCCTCGACACCATCACTCCCGGCAATTCGCACTACAGCGAAAAATCGCGCTGGGCCAAAACCATTCGCACCGACGGCAAATCCTGGGGCGACGTGCCCTCCGATTCATCGCAGCTCGCCCACGCCAATAGCCGCATGACCTGCTACGCCTGCCACACGTCCTGGACGCCGAATTGTTTTGGCTGCCATCTTTCCATGACCGCCAATCAGCGCAAGCCCATGCTGCACAACGAAGGCCTGATGACACGCAATTGGACTGCTTACAATTTTCAGGTCCTGCGCGACGACGGCTTCATGCTCGGCATTGATGGCACCGTCACCGGCCATCGCATCGCGCCGGTGCGTTCGTCTTGCGCGATCCTGGTCAGCTCGCAGAATCAGAATCGCGATTGGCTCTACTACATGCAGCAGACAGTTTCCGCCGAAGGCCTCAGCGGCACCGCCTTTAGCACGTTTGTTCCGCACACCGTGCGCGCCAATGAAACCAAGGCTTGCGACGATTGCCACATTTCCGATCGCAATGACAACAATGCCTGGATGGCGCAGGTGTTGCTGCAGGGCACGAACCTGTTGAATTTTATGGGCCGCTATATTTATGTCGCCGATGGCGCGAAGGGCTTCGATGCCGTGGCCGTCGCCGAGCACGACGAGCCGCCCGCGATCATCGGCAGCTATCTGCAGCGCGTCGCTTACCCCCAGGACTATCAGCAGCACGTGGCGCGCGGTCGCGAACTGCAGGAAGCCTATCACCACATCGGAAACGTTTTGGATGTGCAACTTCGCGGCGAATATCTCTATGCCGCGCTCGGCAAGGGTGGCTTCCGCGTGTACGACGTCGCCAACGTGGACAACAAGAATTTCGCCGAGCGCACCATCACCGCTCCCGTTTCCCCGCTCGGCCAGCGCCTTTACGTCAGCACGAAATATGCGACGGCGGTCGCCAGTCCCTCGACGCAAGCGCTCGATCCCGCGCGTTCGCGCAATCCAGTGAACGAAGAGCAGGCCATTCATCCGCTCTACGCCTATTTGTATGTTGCGGACAAGTACGAGGGCCTCGTCATCGTTGGCGACCCGGATCCCAAAAGCAAATCGCCGGGAGTCAGCACCCTGCTCGATGGCGATCCGCGCAATAATTTTCTGAAGCGCGCTCTCGCCTTCAATCCCGATGGAATTCTCAACGGCGCGCGGCGCATCACCATCGCCGGAACGTACGCTTACATGCTGTGCGATCGCGGCCTCGTGGTGGTGGATCTGAATGATCCGCTAAAACCGCGCGTCGCCGCCGAAATCGGCGCGCCGCAACTAAACGAGCCGCGCGGAATCGCGATCCAATTTCGCTACGCGTTTGTGGTAGATCGCGACGGGCTGAAAGTTCTCGACGTTTCGCAACTCGACCATCCGCGCCTGCTTCCGAACGCCGCCGTACCTCTCGCCGACGCGCGAAATATCTACGTCGCGCGCACTTACGCCTATGTCGCGGGTGGCAAGGACGGCATTGCAATCGTGGACGTCGAAAAACCGGAGCAACCACGCCTCGATCAAATGTTTACCGGCGACGGAAAGATCAACGACGCCCAAGACATCAAAATCGGAATGGTGGACGCCAGCGCCTTCGCATTCGTCGCCGACGGCCGCAACGGCCTGCGCGTCCTGCAAATTTTGTCGCCGGAGGATTCGCCCAACTCCTACGGCTTCAGCCCTCGCCCCACCCCCAAGCTAATAGCCACCTATCGCACCGCCGGCCCAGCCCTCGCAGTGTCGAAGGGAATTGATCGCGATCGCGCCGTGGACGAGAGCGGCAATCAGATCGCCGTGTTTGGCCGTCGCGGCGCACGCCCATTCAATCGCGAAGAGGCCGCGCGCCTCTTCATGCACGATGGCGCCCCATACACCGTGCCCAACGAGCCGCTCAACAAGCCTCGCGCCATCGCAGCCGGCACAGACTCAGACGCGAAGCCTGCGCCACGCTGACGCTCCACCCACACCAAGCTGACCGGTTGGAGCGGCGACTGCATCACTGTAATGGGAATTGGAAAAGCTGGTGGGCCCGCTAGGATTCGAACCTAGGACCAACGGATTATGAGTCCGCTGCTCTAACCAGCTGAGCTACGGGCCCGGCCTGGTGGAATCATCTTATAGCGAAACCTACGAGCGGGCAGCAAGTGTTTGCGCTCGCCCGCGCCGAATTTCGGCGGCTCGCATGTAGGCCACGATTATTCATCGCGCCTTGCGCAACGGGGCTGTGGTGGGCAGGCTTTCCAGTGACCTCGGACGCATTTGCAGTTCCGCGCGGCTCGTCTTTTCCGGCATTAGTGCGTGCTGCTCAAAGGATCGGCGGTAGGCACTCGGGGTCATCTGCCGGATACGACGGAACTGCCGGTTAAAGTTGGCGAGATTAGAAAGGCCAACTTCGTACGCGATCATGCTGACCGGCATCTCGGTTTCCGCCAAACGCATACAGGCGCGCCCAATGCGAAGCTTGCACAGATATTCGCTGACGCTGTCCCCGGTGTGTTTTACGAAAAGTCGGTGCAACGATCTCGCGGACAAATTCCCGATATCGCAGAGCGCGGCGATCCGTATCGGCTCCTGGAACTGCCGGTGAAGATACTGCAGCACGCGCGTAAATTGCGCCGGCTCGCTGTCCGCGGCAGACGGAACGGTCATTGCCGTTTTCGAAAGACTCACCGCGTTCACGTCGGCAAGCGCCACCAGCAGATCGAGCGTAGCGTGAAGGCGTGACTGCGGAGATTCCGAGAGGATCTCGTCCAAACGGCCGAGTACCCGTTTGGCGGTGGCCCGCGGAAATTCCAGGCCGGTCGCGGCATTTCGCAGCAGCCGCCGGATTGCCAAATATTCCGGACATACCTCCGCCATCTGCAGCGCCCAATGCCCAGAAAACCAAATCACGATCGCGGTATGTGGCTCGTTCTGACGGAGTGTTGCGGTCGAAGCCCAGGTATGTGGCATGTCGGAGGGCACGAGCGCCAGATCCGGTGACCGGTATTTTCCGATGTGGTCACCGATGAATCGCCAACCTTTGCTGTTCAACGTCAACGTAAGCTCGTATTCCGGATGGTGGTGCCACTCGAAAGGGATCTCCGCTACGCGCCGGTGGTACACGCGCACCGAGCAGCCTTTGGGAAAAGTAACCGATTCGAACTGAGGCTTCATCCCGCCACCTGATCCCAGCCAGCTTACGCTGGCCGAATTGTATCAGTAGTTGGCCGATCTGCATCACGCACGAATTCTGGGTTTTGCTAGATTCGGCGTCGCGGTTTCTGGGCTGAGCCCGCGCCGCCAGATCGACTTCCGCAAGGAGCAGAATTTCATGAAATTCGAAATCGCAGATCTCCCAAAGCTCGTGCGCGAAACAAAAAAATCCCTGCGCGCGGCGCTCCCGGGCTATGCCGAGGCTTTTCAGAAAGTCGAATCCGAAATGCGTAATCGCGTGGACGCGATCGTCAAGGAACGAGAATCGGGCCAAGCGGTTGTCCCCAGCGTGCATTATTCGGATATCGCAGCCGGCAGCGTGCCCGCCGAGATGATCGCCAAAATCAAGCAGCGCGGCGCGTGCGTCATTCGCGAAACGTTCAGTCCGGCGCAGGCGAATGCATGGAACGACGAAATCACCACCTACGTTGAAGAAAACGGCCTCGACGCCAAGCTGGTCAATGCCGCCGAAGACAAATATTTCGGCACGCTGGCGTCAGCGAAACCGCAGATTTACGGAATTTATTGGTCCCGCCCCCAGGTGCAGGCTCGCCAAGCCGAATCGCTGACCCGTGTCCGCGTCTTCATGAATAACTTGTGGAAAGCGGAAAGCGAAGGACGGCGGCATTTCAATCCGAACGAGGTGCCCGCCTACGCCGATCGTATCCGGCGGCGCCCACCCGGTTCCGCATCCTTGGGCCTATCCCCGCACGTTGATGGAGGCTCCGTGGAGCGTTGGCTTGATGAAAATTTTCGCAAAGTGTATCGCCACGTCTTTTCCGGCAACGTCGAGCAGTACGACGCATTCGATGCCGCCTTCCGCCCGGAGGTCCGCGAGGTTCCTTCTCCGGCAGTTTGCTCGATGTTCCGGACCTTTCAGGGATGGACTGCATTGACTCGCCAAGGAAAGGGAGACGGCACACTGCAACTGATCCCAATCGCCGAGTCGATGGTGTACGTCTTGCTGCGCGCGTTGCAAGACGATGTCGCCGAAGAGGATCTGTGCGGAGCGCAACCCGGCCGCGCGCTCTCCGTGAATCCGCAGTTTCACAGTTTGTTGATCGAAGCTCTTTCCTCAATTCCGTTGATGCAGCCCGGCGACACCGTTTTCTGGCATTCCGATGTAGTGCACGCCGTCGAAAATGAACATCGCGGCTCGGGCTACAGCAACGTGATGTATATCGCTTCGACGCCCGGTTGCGCCAAGAATTCGGCCTACCTGCCGAAGCAAGCGGAGTCCTTTCTGGCGGGAAAAACTCCACCGGACTTCGCGCCTGATGATTTTGAGGTCGATTTTGTCGGGCGTGGAACCGTTGGCGATTTGACCGAACTGGGGCGTTCACAGCTTGGAATCACCGAGGCGCTCGCGAAGGGGACTCAGGTTGGCCGCTCTGCCTGATTCCGAAAGAAAATCGCTCAGAAGGCCCCGCCTGTTTTCGCCAGGCAATACGGTGCCTTTTGTTCTGGTGACGACGTTGTTTCTCCTCTGGGGCATCCCCAGCAACTTGAACGACGTGCTCATCAAGCAGTTCATGAAATCATTTGAGATGAATCGCTTCCAGGCCGGCCTCATTCAATCCGCGTTCTACTTGGGCTATTTTCTGCTGGCCTTGCCGGCCGCGCTCGTCATGCGCAAGTTCGGTTACAAGACCGGACTGGTGATCGGGCTGCTTCTTTTTGGCACCGGCGCGCTGCTCTTTTGGCCAGCAGCCGTCGTGCAGCGCTACGGGTTTTTTCTGTTTGCGCTCTTCGTCATCGCCGGCGGCTTGTCCTTTCTGGAAACCGGCGCGAACCCCTTCATCTCCGTCTTGGGCGACCCCCTAACTTCGGAGCAGCGCCTGAATCTCGCACAGGCATTCAATCCGTTGGGGTGTATCGCCGGAGTCGTCGTCGGCACGATCTTCATCTTCTCGGGGATCGAATTGAATCCGGCGCAGGTTGCGGCGTTGAAAACTGCCGGCACATATCAAGCATACCTACAGCACGAAACACTGCGCGTGGTCACACCCTACCTGGTATTGGGCTGCGTGGTTTTTCTCTTCGCAGTGGTGCTGATGAGCACAAAGTTTCCCAAGATCGCTGAGGAGTCTGAATCAGCCGGCGATGCCTCACAGGGCAGCTTCCGCGAGCTGCTCAAATACCCGCACTTTGTGCAGGGCGTGTTGGCGCAGTTCTTTTACATCGGAGCTCAGGTCGGCACGTGGAGCTACTTCATCACCTACGTTCAGGACTACACGCACCTTCCTGAAAAGACCGCCGGATATTTTCTCACCGGCACGCTGGTCGTCTTCACCATCGGCAGATTCCTGGCGACGTATCTGATGAAGTTCATTGCGCCGAGCAAACTGATGGGAATCTACAGTCTCGTCAACGTGATTCTGGTCGCCATCGGAGTGCTGCTGCCGGGATGGATCGGGCTTTGGGCCGTCTTTCTGACGAGCTTTTTCATGTCGCTCATGTTTCCCACAATTTTCGCGTTGGGACTGAAGGGCCTAGGGCCGAACACAAAAATCGGCGGCTCGCTGATCGTCATGGCCGTCATCGGTGGCGCTATTTTCACGCCCATCATGGGGCGGATTTTCGAAGCGACGCACAGCATGGCCACGGCGATGATCGTTCCTCTCCTCTGTTACTTGTTCATTGCCTACTACGCATTTATCGGCTCGAAAGCTCGCGTACCCGAGGCTGAGCCCGCTCTCGCGATTGGCCGCTAAAAAGGTTCGACCCCGGCGAATCGATCCCTGCGGCCGCATGACAATACAGGACCATCGTTCCGAAGTGTTGCGGCGAGCCAGTATGGAGCACCGGTGCGAAGCAGGCATATAATGCGCGTAGCGCTGCGGCCGCAACATTACAGCGTGAACTTGACGAAATCACAGGAAACGGGGAGGGCGATGGCTCGACTGGATTCTCCGCGAGTCGTTAACATCGAAGATTTGCGCCGGCTGGCGCGCAAACGGCTGCCGCGCGCGGTGTTCGACTACGTGGACGGCGGCGCGGGCGACGAAGTGACGCTGCGTGAAAACTGCCGCGCGTTCGAGGAAGTCGTTCTCCGTCCGCGTCATGCCGTGGCTATCAAGAAATGCGATTTGCGCACCCGCGTCCTGGGTCACGACATTTCTTTTCCCGCGATTCTTGCGCCGGTAGGCTACAGCCGCCTGATGCATCCCGATGGAGAACTCGCCGCAGCGCGCGCCGCCGGCGAGTTCGGCACTGCCTTCATCCTCTCGACGGTCTCAGGCCACAAGCTGGAAAAAGCGAAGACCGCTTCCACCGGCCCCGTCTGGTACCAGCTGTACATGATGGGCGGGCGCGAAGTCGCGGAAGCCGCGATCGAACGCGCGCGCGTGGCCGGATTTTCCGGGCTGGTGATCACGATTGATACCGCGATCGCCGGGATGCGCGAGCGCGATGTACGCAACGGCATCAAGGAATTGCTCGGCAGTTCGTTGCTCGCGAAAATTCCGTTCCTGCCCGACGTGCTCATGCATCCGCGATGGCTGGCCGCATTTTTGCTCGATGGCGGTGTCCCGCGCCTGGAAAATGTGGTGACCCGCGACGCCGGCCCGATGAAGATGACGCACGTAGGCGCGGCTCTGGCCAGTGCCGTGGTCACCTGGGAGGATCTGCGTTGGTTGCGCCAACTCTGGGCCGGCCCCCTGGTGGTGAAGGGTGTGCTCACCGGTGACGACGCGCGTCGCGCGATTGATGGCGGCGCCGACGGCATAGTGGTATCGAATCACGGCGGACGGCAACTCGACACGGTGTCCGCTACGCTGCGCGCTTTGCCGGAAGTCGTCGCGGCGGTGAACGGCCAAGCCGAAGTGTTGATGGATGGCGGCGTGCGCCGCGGCACGGATATCGTGAAAGCGATTTGCATGGGGGCGCAGGCAGTCTTGTTGGGCCGCGCCTACGCGTACGGGTTGGGCGCCGCAGGCCATACAGGCGTGGTGCGAGCGCTGGAGATTTTGCGCAACGACGTCGAGCGCGTCCTTCGCCTGATGGGCTGCGAGTCTGTGGCCGAGCTGAATCCGTCTCTAGTGGGTGTGCCAGAAGCATGGCACACAAAATCACCCGCGCCGGAATCCGAGGCAGCACGGAAAGAGTGACGCGACGCCGCGCGGCAGCGGCCGAGATTCGGACTCGAACCTGTTTCAGAATCGTCGCCGATCGGTTCAGAGACACATTCCATAGTTGACGCCGCAGCAGCCTGTATGCTAAATCCCTTTATCCGGTAAACGTATACTTGCAACGCGGATCGTGCGGACTTTCACGGCGCTCGCAATGCCTCATCGCGCGCCTACAGAGTTCCTCTTCCGATACTTTGCGCGATCTGTGCGCAGGCAAGTCTGCCGGTTAATGTTAGTCTTTGGCTTAACGTGTCCGTACACGACGTTCGAATAGCCGGGCCTCCGGGCCAACGCAAAGAAACACAGGCGGAAAACGAATGATCAATCTGGGTATGGCAATGGTCACTGGAGACCGCTTGGTGCACCTAGCGCCGGTGGATCTGGTAATCGTGGTCTTTTACTTCGTACTCGTGCTGGCCATCGGTTTCTACCTGAAGGGCCGTTCGAACACCGGCGAAGATTTCTTCCTCGCCGGCCGCGAGATGACTGCATGGATCGCCGGCCTCAGCTTTCTATCTGCAAACCTTGGCGCGCTGGAGCTGATGGGTTGGGCCGCCGCCTCCTATCAATACGGCATTCTCGCGGCGCACTGGTATTGGATCGGCGCCATACCGGCCATGCTGTTTCTCGGCCTGGTGATGATGCCGTTCTACTACATTTCCAAGACGCACTCCGTCCCGGGCTACCTGAAATTACGTTTCGGCGAAGCCAGCCGCGCGCTTTCCGCGATTTCTTTTGCGTTCATGACCGTTCTAATGAGCGGCATCAATATGTACGCGATGGCGCTGGTGATGAAAGTCGTCCTGGGCTGGGATATCAATTTCAGCATCTGGATTTCCTCCATAACTGTCGCGGTGTATGTGACGCTGGGCGGCCTCCGCTCCGCAATTTTCAACGAGGTGTTGCAATTCATCCTGATCTGGGCCGGCGCGCTGTTGATACCGATTCTCGGCTTGATTGAAGCGGGCGGCTGGAAAGCTCTGCAGCTCAAAGTCGCGGCGAACGCATCCGTTGAATACACTCACCTGTGGTCCACGCTCGGGTCATTCAAAGACAACCCGATGGGAATTCACTGGACGGGCATCGTCTTCGGCCTGGGCTTCGTGATTTCCTTCGCGTACTGGACGACGGACTTCCTCGTCGTGCAACGCGTGCTGGCCGCCAAAGACCTGCGCGCGGCGAAAATGGCGCCCATCATCGGCGCGGCGTTCAAAATGTTCGTGCCCTTCATCGTGATTCTCCCTGGCCTGCTGGGCCTCGCTGTGCTGCCAATGAAGCTCACCGGCGAGGCTGTCGCGGTCGCAACCGGCGGCCACAGCTACAACGAAGTGTTGCCGCTAATGCTTGCGCGTTACTGCGGTCCCGGTTTGCTGGGTCTGGGGATCACAGCGCTGATCGCAGGCTTCATGTCCGGAATGGCGGGCAACGTCAGCGCCTTCTCGACGGTCTGGACCTACGACATCTACAAAGCGCTGATCAAGAAGACAGCCACCGACGCTCACTACGTGCTGATGGGTCGCTGGTCCACAATTCTGGGAGTGCTGATCAGCATCGGCACCGCCTACTTGGTGATGCAGTTCCTCAGCATCATGGATTACGTACAGGCGCTTTTCAGTTTCTTCGTCGCACCGCTTTTCGGCACCGTGATTCTGGGCATGCTCTGGAAACGCGCCACGGCGGCGGGCGGATTCTGGGGCTTGCTGGCGGGCACGGTCTCCTCCGTGGGAATGTGGGCGTGGGTTAAATTCGACCCCACCGCATTGCGTTACGTGGCGCTTTCCAGCAATGCTAAGGACATGGCGGAAAATATGTACCGCGGGTTGTGGTCCTGGATCATCTGCGTCGTCGTCACGGTAGCGGTCAGCATGGTCACCAAACCCAAGCCCGAAAGTGAATTGGTCGGCCTGGTTTACGGTGCGACGGTAATTCCTACCGAAGCACAAGTTCCGCTCTATCACAAACCGGCATTCTGGGCCGTGATCGTGGCCATCGTATTTATTGCACTCAATATAATGTTCTGGTGAGGCACATGCGAGCTGACGGTACAATTTCGATCTGGTTCTTCATAGGCATTTCGCTGCTGGTGAATGGCGTGCTGATCTTTGGCGCGGGGCTGTACCAGATTTCCCACCCACCCGTGGTCAAAGTGGTCCTCTATGACTTGCACGCCAGCGTATGGTGGGGCGGAATCCTGGCTATCATCGGATTGCTCTACTGCATCCGCTACAATCCCAACCGCGCTTGATTCGGTGCATGGCTACATCAAGTGCGCGGCTACCGGCATGCGTGATAACAGATGGTCTGACTTCGTGTTTTTTCGCTCAACATGTGGTGATTCCTCACGCCGCACAGCGCACTGCGTAGTAAAGTAATGCGCGCTTAGACTCACGCAATCGTTGCGCAAATTCAGACTTCGAGGGATGGCTGATGGCGATTCTCGTCGCGGGAGGAGCCGGTTACATCGGCAGTGTGACCGTGGAGCTATTACGCGCCGCAGGTGAACGCGTGGTGGTGCTCGACAATCTGGTGCGCGGCCACCGGCCGGCGCTGGACGCGGATATCCCGTTTTATCAGGGGAAAATTGGCGACCGCGCGCTGCTGGAGCGCATCGCCGCCGAGCACGAGATCGAGTCCTGCGTTCATTTCGCCGCATTGGCCTACGTCGGCGAATCGGTGAAGGATCCCGTCTGGTATTACGAAAACAACGTCGCACAAGGCGTCGCCATGATGAGCGCGCTGGTGCACGTCGGAGTGCGCCGCGTGGTCTTCTCGTCCACAGCCGCCACGTACGGAGATGCTGAGCACAACCCCATTTCGGAAAACGAACGGCAGTGGCCAGTGAATCCCTATGGTTGGTCGAAATTGATCATGGAACGGTTGCTACATTCCTTTGATGTGGCCTACGGGCTGAAATTCGTTGCCCTTCGCTACTTCAACGCCGCCGGCGCCACGGAAAAGTGCGGCGAGCACCACGATCCGGAATCGCATCTCATCCCCAACATTCTGTTGGCGGCAGCGAAGGTCCCGCCGGAAGTCCCGGTGTTTGGAAATAATTATCCCACACCCGATGGCACGGCCATTCGCGATTACGTTCACGTGGTGGACCTGGCCGATGCGCACATTCGCGCGCTGGGTCATTTGCGCCGCGGCGGCGCATCCGATTTCCTGAATCTCGGCACCGGCCACGGCTATTCCGTGATGGAAGTCATCGATGCCGCACGCAAAGTAACCGGCCGCGAAATACGCGTGCGCGTCGAACCGCCGCGTGCCGGCGATCCGCCGCGCCTCGTCGCCGATCCCGCAAGAGCAAAATCCATCCTCGGCTGGGTGCCCGCGAAATCCGATCTGCGGACGATCATTGACTCAGCGTGGCGCTGGCATCAGCGCCACCCCCGCGGCTACGATTCATAGCGATCAGCTGCCGCGACGCGCACAAGCCCAACGCAGCCGACATGCCGCAACGCTTTACTTTTTGCGGTACTGCTGGACGAGCTGACGATAGCGTGGGTCGTCACGCAGGGATGCGAGATACGGGCTGGCGTCCAGCGCGGCGAAATCGCCGAAGCCGAGGTTGAAGGCCGCCTGCAAACAGGCTAGTGCCTTGGGCTTATCGCCGTTGGCGGCATACGCCGCGCTGAGCCAATACTGGATAATAGCGGTCTTTTGTTCGCTTTTTTCCTTCAGCAGATAAGCAATGGCCTGATCGTAGCTCCCCCGAGCCAATGAGAGCTGGGCCATTCCGAGGTTCTCGTACATCGGACTGCCAATCTCTCCTGCGTGGCGGAACGCGGCAGCCGCTTCCGCGTAGCGTGCTTGCAAAAGAAGCGCGCGGCCCAGGCGATACTGCGAGGCCGCCGAGTTTGGCTGCAGCCGCACGGCCTCCCGTGCCGCCTTCTCCACCTCCAGCGCATCCGGCGTCTGCTCGTATCCCAAAGCCCAGGAGAGCAGGTCCCAAGCCAACGAATTGTCTGGTTCCAATCGCACGGCTTCACGGAGCTCGCTCACCGCGGCGGCGTAGTTATAGTGCAGGGCATACGTCTGTCCGAGCGCGACATGCGCCTCTGCGAGATCGGGATCGATAGCAATGGCGCGCCGCGCGAATTCCTCAGCGCGTTGCAGACGAGCCGGATCGGTATCGAGGTCGCGATAATATAGCCCTTCCACGTGAGATAGTCCGGCTAACGCGGGCGCATAATTGGAGTCGAACTTCAGCGCCTGTTCGAAATTATTGCGCGCCGCTTCCAGCTTTTCAGGCGTTTCCACTTCCAGCAGCCCGCGACCCACTAAGAAGGACTCGTACGCCTGAGGGTTCTGCGTGTACCGGTGCTGGATGGCTTTTTGCTCCTGCGGGCTGAGATTAAGATTCAGCGCCTGGGCAATCTTCAGCGCGGTTTGCTCCTGCAGGGAAAATACATCCTTCAACTCGCCGACGAAGTCGTCGGCCCATACCTGAAATCCGGTGGTCGAGTCGGTCAAATGCACGTTGATGCGCACTTGATTGCCGGATTTTCGCACAGTCCCTTCCAGCAAATAGCGCACGCCCAATTGACGGCCCAAGTCCGCCGCACTTTGACCCGATGCTTTTACGGCCGCGACCGTGGAATGCGCGGCCACATCAATTCCTTGAATCTTGGAAAGCTTGGTGGTGATTTCATCGGTCATTCCGTCAGTGAAGTAAGTGCTGTCCGCATCGGTGCTAAGATTTTGCAGCGGCAGAACGGCGACGGACGGCTTCGCCGCGACGACGGCGGCGCGCGGCGCGGTATGCTTTTGATACCAGAGCACGCCGCCGATCGCCAGCAACGCTAGCAAGACAACCCCACCCAAATAAACGCCCCAGCGCCTGGAATGCGGCGGGGATTCCGCAGCTCCCTGAGGCAACACTGTTCGCGTGGATTCCGTCTCGCGCTTCACGCGCCGCAGATCCGCGCCCAAGTCCGCGGCCGATTGGTAGCGCAGCTTGCGATCCTTTTCCAGCGCCTTGTTGATCACCCGGTCCAGGGCCACGGGCAGCGCCGAATTCAATCGCAGCGGCGGAACGGGCGGGCGGTTCAAGATTGCGTCGAAAATCACTCCGCTGGTCGCTCCGGGAAAAGCGATCGCGCCCGTAGCCATTTCGTACAGCACCACACCGAGTGAGAAAAGATCGGTACGCTTATCTAACTCGCTCCCGCGAACCTGCTCCGGCGACATATACGAAACAGTGCCCACCGCGGTGCCCGGGCTAGTGAGAAACTGTTCAGCGGCGGCAGGTCGCGCCGAAACCGTGGCGCCTTCGGCGACTTTCTGCTCGACGGGTGCGAGCTTGGCGAGTCCAAAGTCCAGAATCTTGGCGTGGCCACGGGCGGTGATGAATAGATTGGCTGGCTTGATGTCACGATGAATGATGCCGGCGGCGTGCGCGGCGTCTAGCCCTTCTGCAATTTGCGTGCTCCAATCGAGCAGCGCCTCTACTTCCAACGGCCCGCCCGCCACGTGGTGTTTCAGCGTGCGCCCGTCCAGAAATTCCATGGCGATGAAGCGGCGGCCGTCGAATTCGTCAATTTCGTAGATGGTGCAAATACTGGGATGGTTCAGGGCTGAAGCGGCTTGTGCTTCGCGCTGGAAGCGCTCGAGGGCTTGGACGTCCTTGGCCAAATCTTCCGGGAGGAACTTCAAGGCAACAAAACGGTGGAGTTTGATGTCCTCCGCCTTGTACACCACACCCATTCCGCCGCCGCCGAGCTTCTCCACAATGCGGTAATGGGAAATGGTTTGGTCAATCATCGACAGGAAGGCGCTCGTGGCGGCACATGTTAGGCTACGCCCCAAAACAAGTCAACGCGAGCACGACCTGCGCGCTTGCATTGCTGGCCCGCGCCCAATTTACCGCCGTAGCTTGTCGAGCGAGGATCTGTGCCGCTTTTGTTTACCGAGTCAATGTGGATATCTCATCTCGGGACAGGACATATACTCGAACGGATTCTTTTCACTCCACTCGACGTGATTCAACGCCACTTTTCCGTCTGGTTTTACATAAAAGCGAAATTCCCAAATCAGCGGCGCTGCCTCGTGATAGCTGATAAACACGAAACGGAAGTACCGACTGCTGTTCGGAAGATACGATTCGTCCAGGAGATCGTAGCCTGAAAGCTTGCCGTACGGAGTTACGGGAGGGCTCGCGATGACGAGATCGAGCTTCGATTTGAAATTATTTTTCATCGTCATCTTGCTGGCGGCATCGCTCGTGTAGCCTAGCTCGTCTGTGATCCAGGTCGCGATTTCCTCGGTCTTTCCCGCTGCAAGGTTGCTAAAGACGTCCGTGCAAACCTTGTGCGCCGCGGCTAAGGCTTCCGGGCTCGGGGTCTTGGCATCTGGTTTGAATGATTGAGCCGCAATGGTGAGAGGTAAGAACATCGAATATGCAACAATCAGCCAGAGCAATCGCTTCATAATTCTGCCTTCCCAAATTTGTGAGTTTCGTCGAGTATTCTCAGGGCCTTCTGTCGGCGGAAGATAACACAAATGAATACGTAGTTTCTCGGATCACATTTGATGCTGGCGCGTTTTCGGGTCGGTCAGTTGGCGGCCTTCACCGATTCCAGCAGCCCGAAAAGTCCTTCGGCCAGCGTGGGGTGAATGTACACCGCGCCTTTCAGCACCGTGTACGGCGCACCGGCCAGAATCATCGCGCCGAGGATCTGCACCGTCTCGCCGCCTTCGCTCCCCAGAATTGCCGCGCCCAGAATGCGATCGTTCTCCGCGTCCACGATGATTTTCATCAGGCCCGCGGTTTCGTCGCGTTCAATCGCGCGCGCTACACTGGACATTGGGAACGTGCCCATCTTGAATTTCCGGCCCGATGCGCGCGCCTCGCTTTCGGTGATGCCCACTCGTCCCAGTGGCGGGTCGGTGAAAAGCGCGTAAGGCAGATAACGATGTTCGATGGTGAGATTTTTCCCTTCGATTATATTCGCGTACGCAATTTGATAATCATTGTAGGAAATGTGCGTAAAGGCAGGGCCACCCTTCACGTCGCCCAACGCCCAAATGCCTGGGACATTCGTCTCCAACCGGCCGTTCACTTTGATGTAGCCGCGCGAACCGGTCAAAATGCCCGCCGTTTCCAGCCCCATGTCATCCGTGTTCGGCTTCCGCCCGGTCGCGACCAGCAAGTGCGATCCCTGCAATATTTCGCTACTCCCACCAGATTCCACGGTAAGCGCAATAGCGCCATCGCCATTCTCCACGCGCTTCGTCTCCACATTCATACGCAGCACGATCCCTTCCGCTTCCAGCGCCGTTTGCAGTGCCGACGCAATGTCAGGATCCTCACGCGGCAGGATGCGTTCGCCATTGTGAATAATCGTCACACGGCTGCCGAACCTCCGGAACATCTGCCCGAATTCCAATCCAATGTAGCCGCCACCGAGCACCAACAAATGCTCCGGAACTGCTTGCAGCTCCATGATCGTAGCATTGGTCAGAAACGGAACCGCGTTCAGTCCGGGAATTTGTGGGATCGCGGGCCGCGTTCCGGTGTTGATGAAAATTTTCTCGCTCTCGAAAACTTCCGCGCCCACCTGCACCTGATTTGGGGCGATAAATCTCGCCGGTCCGCGGACCAGCTTTATATTCGGTCTGGCATCAATGCGTTTCTGTATGCTCGTTCGGGCGTTCTGCACCACTTGGTTCTTTCGCGCCACCACGGCAGGAAGATCCACTTCGACGCCGCTGACCCGCACTCCCCAGCGAACCGCATCGCGCGCGTAATGCGCCACTTGCGCCGACGCCACCATCGTCTTCGTGGGTGTGCAGCCAGTGTTGATGCAAGAGCCGCCTAATTCCGCACGCTCGATCAGTGCGATTTTCCAGCCCAAATCTGCCAGCGCGTACGAAAGCGGTTTGCCCGCCTGCCCGGTGCCGATAATGACAGCCTCGAATTTCATTTCGCTCCCTCCGTGCTGCCTGGATAGTCGCGCGCCCAAGTGTACCCAAGTTTCCGCACCGCGTGCAGCTCCCGCAGAGCAGCCGCAGAACCTCCCAAGGCCGCGCTATCACGCACTGGCGTCCCATTCTTCGAAATCAAGCTAAGGAAACTTCACTAAAAAATGCATCCCGATTTTCGCCTCTCCAAATTAGAATCGAACCCATGGCCAGGGGATGGGAAAGCAAGGCAGTAGAAGGTCAGGTCCAGGAATTTCAGTCGAAAGAGGACCGTAAGAACAAGAAGCAGGTCTCGCAGGACCAGCTGGAAAACCGTCGCAAGCGAGGTGTGCTGCTGCTATCCCGCGCGCGCGTCGAAAAACAGTTGCAAGCCAGCCAGGGCCCGCGTTACCGCGAACAATTGGAGCGCGCGCTCGCCGATCTCGATGCGCAGCTCGCGCAACTCCCCACCGACACGAAGTAAACCTCGCGCCCCCTCTATCCCTCGCGGTTCCCGGTCAGCCATTTGTGGAACGCCATCCGCGCCAAGCATGGCATGATGCGAATGGAAAGAGGAGCCGAGTCATGCCGCAAGAAAATCCAGCTTCCGAGTCGATCACCACGCGGTGCTGCATAGTGGGCGGCGGTCCCGCAGGCATGATGTGCGGCTATCTGCTCGCACGCGCCGGAATCGATGTATTCGTGCTGGAGAAGCACGCCGATTTCCTGCGCGATTTTCGCGGCGATACCGTTCATCCCTCCACCCTCGAGCTGATGTACGAGCTGGGAGTCCTGGAAGACTTTCTGCGCCGCCCGCATCAGGAACTCTCGCAGATCGGCGCTCAAGTTGACGACTTCACCGTCATCGTCGGCGATTTCTCTCATCTCCCCACGCACTGCAAATTCGTCGGTCTGATGCCGCAGTGGGAATTCCTGAATTTCATCGCGGAAAAAGCCAAAGCCTATCCCGGATTTCATCTGCGCATGGAAACTGAAGCCACCGATTTGCTCATAGAAGACGGCCGCGTCTCAGGAGTCCGCGCCAAATCACCAAACGGCGCTGTGGAAGTGCGCGCCGAGCTAACCATCGGAGCCGACGGCCGCCGTTCGGTCGTTCGCGAAAAGGCCGGCTTCGAAGTGCTCGACCTCGGCGCGCCTATTGACGTGCTCTGGATGCGCGTCACGCGCCAGCCCAGCGATCCGAATCAAACTCTCGGCCGTTTCAGGGCAGGGAAGATTCTCGTAACGCTCGACCCCGCGACGAATACTGGCAGTGCGCCTACGTAATCCCGAAGGGCAGCTTCGATGCCATCCGCCAAAAAGGGCTCGCGAGTTTTCAACAGGAAATTTCGAACGTCGCGCCATTTCTGCGCGAACGCCTCGCAGAACTAAAAGATTGGAACGACGTCAAGCTGCTTTCCGTCGCCGTGGACCGCTTGCGCCAGTGGTCGCGCACCGGGCTTCTCTGCATCGGCGATTCCGCGCATGCCATGTCGCCAATCGGTGGAGTCGGAATCAATCTCGCGATTCAAGATGCGGTCGCCGCCGCGAACGAACTCGCCGCGCCGCTCGCAAAAGGCGCCGTCAGCGATGACCATCTTCGCAAAATCCAAAGCCGCCGCGAATTCCCCACACGCGTAACGCAGGGCTTCCAGGTCTTCGCACACAGACGGTTCCTCGGTCCGGCAATGCGGCACTCTCGCCCAATCACCAGCCTGCCGTTTGCGCTAAAGCTTCTGCAGATGTTTCCAATCTTGCGCCGCATACCCGCGCGCCTGGTAGGAATGGGGGTTCGGCCCGAGCACGTGCGCACGCCGGACACACAAGCGCAATCATCCCGGCAAAATTAACGTGGTTTGAGAAGTAAGGTAAGTAAAGAACGCAGCTTAATCGCGCGGTCTACCCGGATCAGGATCCTCAACAAACACCACGCCCACGCCATTCTGATTGTTTTCGCGCCCCAGCTCGAAATGCACCACGGTCCCGCGCAACGTCATCACGCTGGAAACCTTCGGATCGCTCGAAGCCTCAATCACCACGCGCACCTCAGACTGCAGCCGCGGCCGGCTGTGCAGCGCCAGGTAGGCTCCCTGCAAGCTGATATCGCGCACCGTGGCTTTTTCCTCGAACGGCCTGCCGTCCTCGGTCTGCCCGCTCACAACCGCCGCAAAGCGCAGCCGCCTCCGAATTCCCAGCCGCGTTTCCTTCATCTCCACGTTCACGCCGCGTTCGCTCAAGCTGATGGACATTCCTTCGGTAGCCGCCCAGGTCGCCGGAAATTCCTGCCGCGCCGCGGAAAGAAATCCGTCCACCACTTTGTCCGGCGAATCCGGATCGTGGTGGAACAAAATCAAATTCCGCACCTTGGCGTCGCGTGCGATCTTCACGCCCTCCAGCCAGCTGGAATGTCCCCAACCTCTGCGGTCCGAAGCCAGCTGCTCCGGAGAATATTGCGCATCGTAAATCAGCACGTCCGCGCCGTGCGCCAGCTGCCGCAGATTTTGATCGCAGGTGTGCTCCCCAGGCTCATTGTCGGTGGCATATACGATCGACCCGCCGGTCGTTTCGATCCGGTAGCCCAGGCATCCCTGCGGATGATTCAAATAGCGCGCGGTAATATGTGTGCCGTGAATCTCAAATGTTTCCGCGTCCGCCACTTCACGAAAATCTCGCGCCGCGGTCATCATGGTCACGTCCACCGGAAAATAAGGGCTGGCAAGCTGCGCCGCGAACACCTGCTCCAGGCTGTTCGGACCCAGATATTTCGATTGGAAACTATAAAAATGGAAGCGGTTCTGCGATTCGAAGAACGGATGAAAAAACGGGATGCCCTGAATGTGGTCCCAATGATAATGCGTCACCAGGATGTGCGCCTCGATCCCCATCCCGCGCCGTTTTTCCGTCAGGTGGTTGCCGAGCATGCGCAACCCGGTGCCGCAATCCAGGATAAATTTGGTCCCGTCCGGTGCGGTCAATTCCAGGCAAGGCGTGTTCCCGCCATAGCGCCAGGTGTCGCGCTCGAGCGTCGGCGTCGAACCGCGCACACCCCAGAAAACAAGTTTGGCAGATTGGTGCGTCATCGCCGGGCGGTTAGCGACGCTGCGCGCCTGCGCCCCCTCTGAGAGTTGAGGTTCACGAAACTGTGCCATGGTAGGCGGGTGCGCCGAGGTAAGTCAATTGCGTTTCGGCCCACGCGTTCGTTCCCGGCGATCCCACGACTTCGTGGCGTTTCTCGCTCATGCAACGTTGAGGAGCTGTGTGTAAGCGATTGATTTGCGTCAGGGCACGGCTTCAGCCGTGCCCTGATCGCCGCAAAATCCGAGCGGCTTTAGCCGCTGAGGCCATGATTTTCGGCGCCAGGCGCAACCATCAAGCGTGCCTGCAGACTCGCCTCGCGCCCAGCTAACTCCTCCAGCCCACCGAGCGAATCCCCGCTGTGAGCCAACCCAAATCGCGGTTAGAATCGAGCCGATGCACCAGGAAGCCCAAAAATCCGCCGGCCATTCTCACGACGGCCACAGCCACGGCCACGACCATGCCCACGACCATGCCCACGATCACGATCATGGTCACAGCCACGGCCTCGGCGGCCATTCGCACGTTTCGCTTCCTGCCGAGGGCATGACTCTCGCATTAGGCGCCGCAGTTGTAGCCACATTCGCGTTGGTCGCCGTCGAGCTGCTAGCCGGCTACGCGGGTCATTCCATAGCTCTCGTCAGCGACGCAGTCCACAATCTCACCGACGTGCCCACCCTGGTGCTCTCCTGGCTCGCCATGCGCTGGGCCGCCAAGCCCCCCACCCCGCAAAAAACCTACGGCTATCATCGCGCCGGAATCCTCGCGGCATTCGTCAACGCCATGCTGCTTACCCTGGTGTCTCTCGGCCTGATCTACGAATCAGTGCTGCGCCTGCGCACCCCAGTGGAAGTGAAAACCGGCCTGATGCTCTGGGTCTCCGTCTTCGCGCTGGTGATCAATGGCAGCATCACCCTCGCGCTGTCCAGCGGCCGCCGCGACCTGAACCTGCGCAGCGTGTGGATTCACAATCTGGGTGACGCGCTCTCGAATGTCGCGATCGTCGTAGGCGCGCTCGCCATCCGTTACACCGGCACCACCTGGGCAGACCCGGTCATCGGCATCGCCATCGGCGCGATGGTGCTGTGGTCCGGCATAGGCATCTTGCGCGAAAGCACGCACATTCTCCTCGAAGGCCTGCCGCGCAGCATCGCCCTCGAAGAAGTGGCCCGCGCCATGCTAAAAATCGAAGGTGTCCAGGAGGTCCACGACATCCACATCTGGACGCTAGGCACCGATCTCAACGCGCTCTCCTGCCACATCTGCATTCCAGACATGCACATGGAAGAAAGCGAAAAGGTCCTCGCCAGAATCCACGAAGTCCTCGACAAAGATTTCCGCATTACGCACACAACAATTCAATTCGAACGCGCCGGCCTCCCCGCCGACGCTGGCCTCTACATGCCCGAACCTATCCGCCGTTCCGATGGCTAACTAAGATTGCGTGAGAACTGCTGGTTTGCGTCAGGGCACGGCTTCAGCCGCGCCACGAACGTCCCAAGCTCCACACGGCTTCAGCCGCTGAGGGCACGAATCCCGAATTCGCACACACTCTCGGGACAGATCAATTCATTTCGTGAAGGATTGATTTGGTTCGCGAAAGGCGCTGCCGTGATTTGCGCCGATTACAGAGGAAGTTGCATCGGTGTTCCGCGCTCTTGATTCACGCGCTGCGTAGCATCCGCATCGAAAATTTCTGCCGATATGGTCAGACGCCGGCCTTCTGGCGTGATGTAAACCACCTGCCCTTGCGTCATCGTGAAGGCCACCACGTCCAAATGGCTTCCATCGCGCAACACCAGCGTCAGCGTGCCCACGTCCGGCAACGGTTCCTGCTCCTGTTGCCCGACCTCGACCGCCGCCTCGTATTGCTCCGGTGCCCGCGCCGCCGCACTCCCTTCATTCCGCCCGCCATCGCGATTATAAGCGCGGTCGCCGTCCCGCTCGTCGTCGCCTGCGTTGTCGGCGGCGACTTGCTGGTCGTCGCTCTGCTGGCCCTCTTGCTCCACGCCTGCTTGCGACTGCTCTACTGCTGCATCGCCCGGCGCTGCGTAATAATATCCGCCGACTCCCAGCAGATAAACTACGTGCGGCGTAGTAACCGGTGGCGGATTGCGTCGGCCGCCCAATGGCGTGCCGATCGGTGTGAAAATTCTATTGCCTGTATTCTGGTTTCGCAGCGCTGAAGAAGACAATCCCGCATGCCGCGAAGGCACGTCGGTGCCGTGAGCACTTGAACGCGCTCGAACCGAGGAGTTGCCAGCGAGAACTGCGGAAGGAACGCCTGAAGCTGTGCGCACAATTCCGGCAGGGTGCGGCGTACCTGCAGAGGCGCCTGCGACATGGCCACCGCCTCCGAAACTACCGGAGCCTCCGCGCTGCGCCATGACGACCGACGGCATCGCCAGCCCCAGCACAGCAGCCAATCCGATCAGCAACCGCGGTCTCATCATTCTCTCCGCTGCGCCCTGTCCATATGACGCTGCAAACCACGCGCCGGTTGCCGATACTTTACCACCATCCGCCGCGAGCCGATTCTTCAGTTTTCACACACCAGACGGGCACTTATTCCCTCGCTTCGGTGTCTATGGCCTAAGCCGCTGGGAGTCACCGGCAGCTCTCGCGGCGCCCTGCCCGCAAATTGGGCTTGGCTTTTCCCCACACCCCGGATGTGCTATAAACGTGCGTCCGAAGGACTACTAGAAATGGGACAGCCGGAAGCCGTAGTTCCGAATCCGCAAGCAGCCGAACCTGAAGTCAGCAATCGCGGGGCGCAACCCGAACCTTCGCAATATTGCCCGCGATGTTCGGCCCGGCTGGAGCAGCGCAGTTGCAAAATGATCTGCGCCTCTTGCGGGTATTACATGTCCTGCTCGGATTTTTACTGAAGAGAAAGATCGCCGCCCCCGGGCAGTGACTTCTCAGCTCTACCGATTCCAAATACGATTTCGAATTTTCCAGGAGGCGCGAACGTGGCACTCAGAATGGTTGACAACGAAGTGAATGGCGTGACGGTGCTGGAGATCGAAGGCCGCATCGTGCTGGGCGAAGAAAGCAATGCCTTCCGTGAGAAGGTCAAGAGCCTGCTCGCCGCCGGCAAGAAACAGATCGTGCTGAATCTCGCCCAGGTCGGCTACATTGATAGCGCCGGCCTCGGCACCCTGGTAGCCACCTTCCACAGCGCACGCTCGCAAGGCGCCGTTCTGAAGCTGGCCAACCTCGGCTCGAAGTTTAAAGAAGTCCTGCAAGTCACCAAGCTGATGACCGTGTTCGATACCTACGACAACGAAGCAGCCGCGGTCGCCAGCTTCGCCAAGTAATATCTACTTCCGCGGCAGGACGGTGGCACAGGCAATCTTGTCTGTGCTCTTTCTGTCGCTGATCTTATTCGTCAGCGATCGTGTAGGGGCGGGTCTCGGACCTAGACCCGCCCCCACGATCAACACTCACACGAATCACTTCCCGCTGCGCGCGTCCGCTTGCCCCATCACATGCCCTTCCACCTGGTAAATCGCAATCCCACTCAATAATTTCGGATAAAAATCCGTGGACTTCTGCGGCAGCACATCCGCGCCCAGCGCAATATCCGCCACCTGCTGCACCCGCACCGGATTCAACAAACAAGCCAGCTGCGCATCGCCGCGATCCACCGCCGCCAGCGCCGCATCCATCTCGCGCTCATAACCAACGTTCTTCTCCGCCGCGACGGCTTCCGCGCTAATCCCGAGCCCGCGTTCCATGATCAGTCGGTGCAGCAGCACCACATCCAGTCCGCGCTGCGCCTCCGACACATCCGGCAGCATCGCCTCCAGGTCCGCATCGCGCCGCAACAAAAATACATAGAACGCGCCGCCGCCCGGATAAACCCCAATCGCGCGCCGCCCGTGATTGGTTCCCTCGAAATCCTTGCGAAATTCCGCATAAGCGCCGGCGCGCTCCTCCTCACTCTGAAACGGGTAGGAATACCAATCGAAAGCCTGCGCCACGTTCGCGCGGAACTTGTCGAAATCAAAATTCGCCACGTTCCGGATCACCCGATGCGTCGGCAGGATCGTCAATCCCTTTGAATGTGTGTTAACAAACGTCATCATCGCGAATTCTGCCGCCGCATAAGGATCATTCACCCCCGCAGCCGCCCGCGATTCATTGCGAAAATTCAAAGCCGTTTCATAACGGTGATGCCCGTCCGCAATGATCAGCTTCTTCTCCGCCATCGCGCTCTGAATCCGCCGAATCGTTGCCACATCCGCCACCGGCCACAGCCGGTGCGTCACCCCAAATTCATCATGCAGTTCCTGCGGCGCCGATTTCTGCGTTGTTTCGTCCAGCAAGTTGTCAATCAGCCGCGCTGGGTCGTTATACAGCATGAAAAGCTGGCCGGTTTGCGCGTGCGTGTGCCGCAGCAGCTCAATCCGATCCGCTTTCGGCGCGGAAAGCGTGCGCTCGTGCCGGAACACCACCTGCGCGTCGTAATCTTCCACTCGCCCCAGCGCGATGAACCCAATGCGCGTCTTGCGCGTGTGCGTTCCCGGCACCAGATATTCCTGCGAATAGATATAAATTCCCGGCGCCGCGTCCTGCACCAGAATTTTCTCTGCAATCCATTCGCGAACTTTCTGCCCCGCCCGTGTGTACACATTATTTTGCGGCGAATCGCTCGCTACCGCGCGCCCCTTCTCGATCGCAATCAAATTATAAGGACTCGCCGCGTAATACGCCTCCTGCATCGCCGGCGTGATCTTGTCGTAGGGCTGCGTGAGGACTTTCTCCAGCGGCACGCGGTTCGTATCGTAACGGAAGGCGCGAAAGGGTTGAATTTCAGCCATGTGGGCCTCGGGTGGCAGTTTCAGTAACTTGAGAAACAACGATTGTAACAGCCGCGCCACCACAATCCAAAAGTTCACGCAGCCGTGCGCAGTGGGCAGTTTCCGGTCATCCGACTAATCACGCCTCGGAGGTCGATGATGATTTTCGCTTCGGCGGGATGTTCTGATTCACTCGGAAAAAGTTCGCCGGGTCGCGGCGTTTCTTAATCTTCACCAGACGCCCATAGTTCTTGCCGTACGTCGCCCGAATGCGGTCTTCGCCCTCTTCCATCATAAAGTTAATATACGCGCCGCCAGCCGCGTACGGATGAAGCGCATTCCAATATTCTTTAGCCCACGCGGAGACCATTTCCTTGTTCGCCGGGTCCGGATCGACTCCGACGATCACCTGAGACCATGTAGCCTCTCGATACCACCACGGCGTTGCCTGCTTCTTGACGCGTCGCACCGCACCATTGATCGGGTAGAGGTGCATCGTCGACTCCAGGCTCGGCAATTTCTCCGCGTATTTTAGATGTTGCGCGATAGCCTCGTCGGAAAGTGTGTTTACGAAATCGGCCTTCCAATACCATTGCATCCCCGGCGGATATAGACGATCGAAAAGGCTTTGTAGCGCGGGATGCGGGATTGGGCCAACCAGATCGAGTGCCGGAGTCTTGAAATCCCGGATCGGTCTAAATACTTTCTCCGCCTTCTTCATTGCTCCCGTGTAACACCAAACGATGGCACACATCTTTTTGTTGTGAAGGTGCTCGGGGAAAGGCGCCCACGGCGGCACCGTGTGGAAAGCAAAAAAACCGTAAATGTCATCGGGCGCCTTGACGATGAAGTTGCGGTACCAGCGCATCATCTCCGCAGCATCTTTCATCGGCCAGAGCATCGGGCCACCATAGACGGTGTCCACCGGCTGCGCTTTGAATAGAAACGATGTCACGACGCCGAAGTTGCCACCGCCGCCGCGCACCGCCCAGAACAGGTCAGCATTTTCCCTGGCATTGGCCGAGACGAACCGCCCGTCGGCCAGCACCATTTCGACGGCCAGCAGATTGTCGATCGTCAGACCGTATCGTCGCGTCAAGTAGCCGATCCCGCCGCCAAGCGTCAATCCAGCGACGCCGGTCGTCGAAATTATGCCCGATGGGACTGCTAGACCGAACGCGTGCGTGGCATGATCCACATGGCGCCATAGCGCGCCAGCGCCGACCATCACGGTCCTCTTCTTTGGGTCCACATGTACGTGGCTCATCTGCGAAAGATCGATCACCAATCCGTCGTCGCACACTCCCAAGCCGCCCGCGTTGTGCCCGCCGCCACGAATCGCCACCAGCAAACGGTGCTCCCGGGCGAACTTTACCGCCGCCATGACATCGGCTACGTCGGCGCAACGCGCAATCAGTCGTGGGCGCCGCTCGATCATCGCGTTGTACACTTTGCGCGCAGCTTCGTAGCCTGAATCGCCGGGCTCGATTAGCTCCCCGCGCAAGCTGGACCGAAATGCTGCAATCGCCCCTTCGTTCGGCATCGTCAGCTGCCTCCATCCCGGAAATTTGGCCTCCTTTTACTATTGTTAGAGGCCAGATGGCAACAGCCAGAGTTATCCGGCTGACTGGGCCTTATCCGGTGATTCGGCGGAAATTCTCGATTTGCATCGCTCATTCACGGGTCGAATATCCGCTCTTGTATGTGGGCGACGAGCTTGTATCGAGAGCACGCCAAACCAAGGTCCGGGTTAATGCCAGCTTGAGCATTTATCGGAAACTGATCCACCACCCAACCAAGCCCTCGCTTGACGCCACCTCCGCCCCTGGGCTATAACTTCGGTTCCTCAGCTACCTGGACGCGTATGCTCACCGACTGCAACCGCGGCTTCACTTGACGCTAGATTCCTAGACGCCGGTCGGTCGTTGCGCTAATTAATTCCAAAAATATCTCTCACATTCATCGCAAATAGAGCTCTCTTCAACGCGGAGGCAGTCGTGAATTCTCAGCGCACAGCACTCACCTATCTGATCTTGACCTGCATGCTTGCGGCCGTGGTAATAGGAGTATCCGCCCTCACATTCGGTGGCGATCTTACGAAGCCCGTTCAGCCGCGCGAGGCGTCGTTTCAAATCAAAAATGAATTCACCGTGAAAGTGCCAAAGAGCGCGAAATCCGTGCGCATGTGGTTCGCGGTCCCACAGGAAGACGCCGTATCCACCGTTCACGATTTCAACGTCCACGCCGATTTCCCCGTTCACTATTTCCGCGATGATTGGGGAAACCGCGTCGGTTACGCCGAACTCAGCGCCCCGGCCGAAGGCCCCATCACGTTTCGGGAGCAGTTCGGCCTGACGCGCACGGAAATCCGCAACACCATCGATCCCGCGAAGACGCGCCCGCTCACCGACCAGGAACGCGCCGCGCTTTTCGCCTTCCTTCAACCTTCCAGTCACGTCATCATCAACGACAAAATCAAAACGCTCTCCGCGTCCATCACAGCAGGCGAAACAAATCCAATTCTCGCCGCGCGTAAGATCTATGACTGGACGCTCGAAAACGTGGACTACTGGGTGAAGGATCCTGATCACCTGAAAGCTTCTCCCGTGGGCAGCACCGAATATTGCCTCACCAACAAGACCGGCAACTGCACCGATTTTCATTCGCTCTTCGCTTCACTGGCGATGTCCGCCGGCATACCTACGCGCATGGTCTATGGTTCACTTCTGAAACCCACGTTGAATGGCATGCAGATTGACGGCAGCTATCACTGCTGGATTTATTTCTACGCGCCGAATTACGGCTGGCTGCCTCTCGACGTTTCGCTCGCAAATATTTACGGCAAGCAGTTTCAGGTGACCGAAAAGAATCAAAAGCTCGTCGAACTCACTACTGCGACCGGTTACAAGGGATTCGATCCCGCCAAAATAGATTATTACTTCGGGAACCTCGATGAGCGCCGCGTCACCTGGTCCACCGGAAGAGACCTGATCATGCAGCCGCCGCAGGATGACGGGCCCGTGAATGCTCTCGTGAAAATTTACGTGGAAGTGGACGGCAAGCAATCAACGGACTGGACGCGCACGTTCACGTATTCCGAAGTAACGAAGTAATGAGTCGCCGGCGTTTTCGCGTGCATCATCAAATCAATCCGCGCACAGCCGCTACGGCCGTGCCACAAAAATTTATTTCATAACAGGAGAACACCCATGGAACTCTGGCGCCCTGATCCCACGTTTTATCCCTCGCCGAAAATGGCCATGCAAGCTCCACCGGAAACGGTGGCCTTCGTAGCCATGCTCAACGCCCAAAATAACGGCCGCCCCGACGCACTCGGCGTAGTGGACGTGAACCCCGCGTCCAGTTCTTACGGCACGATTGTCGGCCGTGTGGATATGCCTAATGCCGGCGACGAACTCCATCACTTCGGCTGGAATGCCTGCAGCGCATGCCTCTGCCCCTACATGCCGCATCCCCATACGGAGCGCCGCTACCTGATCGTCCCGGGCATCAAGTCCTCGCGCATCCATATTATTGACACCAAACCCGACCCGCGCCGCCCGAAAATCGTAAAAGTAATCGAGCCCAATGTTCTCGCCGAACGCGCCGGCTACAGCAGCCCGCACACCGTCCACTGCGGTCCCGAGGGAATTTTCTGCAGCGCGCTCGGCTCCGCTTCGGGCGAAGGCCCCGGCGGAATTTTCGTAATGGATCCGGACAGCTTTGAGATTCTCGGCAAATGGGAAATTGACCGCGGTCCGCAATATCTGGCCTACGATTTCTGGTGGCACCTGGGCTACGACACCATGATCACCAGCGAGTGGGGAACTCCGCGCATGGTGGAAACCGGCCTCAACCCCGATATTCTCTTGAAAGGCGGCTACGGCCACGCGCTGCATGTCTGGGATCTGCGCAAACGCCGTCACCTGCAAACTTTGGATCTAGGCGCCGAACAACAAATGGCGCTCGAGCTTCGTCCCGCGCACGATCCCAGCAGCGCCTACGGTTTTCTCGGCGTAGTGGTGTCGCTCAAAGATTTGTCCGCTTCCATCTGGGTCTGGCATCGCGACAACGGCAAATGGGCCATCACCAAAGTGCTCGAAATTCCCGCCGAACCCGCCGATCCCGATGTGCTGCCGCCTATGCTCAAGGGATTCAAAGCTGTCCCCCCGCTCGTCACCGATATCAATCTCTCGCTCGACGATCGCTTCCTGTACGTTTCCTGCTGGGGCACCGGCGAATTCCTGCAATATGACGTTTCCGATCCCTTTCATCCCAAGAAAACCGGCTCCGTGCATCTGGGCGGCATCGTGCGCCGCGCCGCGCACCCGAAAAATCCTGGCAACGCGTTGAACGGCGGCCCGCAAATGGTCGAGCTCAGCCGCGACGGACGTCGCTTCTATTTCACGAATTCCCTGTACGCCCCCTGGGACGTGCAGTTCTATCCCGACGGAATCCGCAGCTGGATGGTAAAGCTCGACGCCCAGCCCGCAGGCGGCATGGCAATCGACCCGAAATTCTTTCTCGAATTCGGCGACCTGCGCGGCCATCAAGTCCATCTGGAGGGTGGCGACGCCTCATCAGATTCCTACTGCTACTCATGAGCCATTTTCCGCTCTGGCCCTGGGCCGCGCTATTTCTGCTCGGCGCCTACCATGGCTTGAATCCGGGGATGGGCTGGCTATTTGCCGTCGCTCTGGGAATGCAGCAGAAGAGCGCCTCCGCCGTCTGGCAAGCTCTCGTTCCGATTGCTGTAGGACACTTCGTAGCGATCGGTGTCGTAGTCGCCGCAGCCACCGTCGCTGGAGCAGTGTTGCCGTTGGTCTATGTGAAAATAGCCGCGGCCTGCGTCCTTTTTGCTTTCGGGATTTACCGGCTCATGCGCAAAAGCCATCCGCGTTGGGGCGGAATGCAAATCGGTTTTCGCGATTTGTGCATCTGGTCCTTCCTGATGGCCTCCGCGCACGGCGCCGGCTTCATGCTGCTTCCAATCTTGCTGAAAATGTCCGCACTTCACAGCGCGGCGGCCGGCCTCGCCGATTCTGCTCACCATCTCCACGCGCTCGGCTTCGCCACTCCGTGGACCGCGCCCATCGCGCTGCTGGTCCATACGCTCGGATATCTCATAGTCACCGGGCTGATCGCGTTCGTGGTTTACGAGAAGGTCGGTCTCGAGGTCCTGCGAAAAAGCTGGGTAAACTTAGACCTGATCTGGGCCGTAGCTCTCATCGTCACCGCACTCTTCACCCTGCTGATTCCCACCTAGAGTCCCCGGGCTTCAAATTCATCGCGGGGTGATCTTGTCGTACGGCGCCTGAGGACTTTTTCCAGCGGCACGACGTACGTCTCGTAGCTGCCTTCCGTTCTTCGAGAACCTGGCGCAGGACCTGCGGTACGCGGTTCGCATCATTGCGCATTGGCGAGTCGTCACTCACCGACCATCATGATTGACGTGGAAGACTAGGATTCCAGCAGTGCCCGTAACTTGTGAGCGTATCTGCGGCTCGACGTGACCACCGCTCCTCCAGCCAATACGATGTCGTAAACCCCATCGAACATTGGACGAATCTCGCTAATGCAGGCACCATTCACAATGGCCGACTTCCGCACGCGGATGAAGTGGTGTGGCGCGAGCTTCTCTTCCAGGTGCGCCATGGTTTCCCGCAACAGGTGACTCTCGCTAGCGGTGTGTATGCAGGCGTAGTTTCCCGTGGCTTCGATCCACAGCACGTTGGAAACGGGGACAAAGAAAATCCGCTTCTTGTCCTTCACCACAAAGCGTTCCAACGGGCGGAGACTTCGGACGGATTGGAGCAGTGGTTCGAGACCTCGATTTGCTTCCCTGCGCTGTTCGAGGACCTGGCGTGCGTGAACCAGGGCCTTGGCAAATCGCTCCTTGTCATACGGTTTCAGGAGATAGTCAACTGCGTGCACTTCGAATGCACGAATGGCGTGCACATCGTGAGCCGTGACGAAGACATAGATGGGAGCGGGGCCGTTCACTGGTCCCACATTCTCGATGACTCCAAAACCATCCAGATCAGGCATCTGCACATCGAGAAAAACGATGTCGGGCTGAAGTTCATTGATCTGCTCCACAGCGTTTATTCCGTTCGTCGCCTCACCTACAAGTTCAATGCCGTCGTGTTCGGCCAGATAGCGACGGATACCGCGCCGGGCGATCGGTTCGTCATCGACGATGAGGACTCGCGTCTTCAATGCGAACTCCGCAGTGGAATGGTGATGATGGCCTCACAGCCTCGACCGTTGACCCCGGTAAGTTCCAGCGACGACTCGTCCCCGTAGAGCTGTTTCAAGCGTGACCGGACATTGGTGAGTCCGACGCCGAAGCGCAGGCGCGATCCTGGTGCCGGACCGGGGCCATCATCGCGGACGCAGAGCCGAACTCTGCCGTTGTGGAGTTTGGCAGTGATCTCTAGCCGGCCTGCGGCAGAATCCAGGCTGATGCCGTGCTTGATGGCATTCTCAACCAGTGGCTGAAGCGCGAGACTCGGTACATATACTTCGAGAAGGTCAGGTGGCACGTTCATGTGAACTTTCAACCGATCATGAAAGCGTGTCAGTTCGATCTCCAGGTACTTGCCGACGAACTCGAGCTCGCTTTGCAAGGTGATCTCGTTCTCCCGGCGTTCGAGGGCCATGCGCAGCAGGTCGCCGAGGCTGATCAGCAGGCGGCCCGCAGCATCTACGTCTTCCTGCATCAGAACACCGATGGCATGAAGGCTGTTGAATAAAAAGTGCGGATGCAGCTGGCTCTTGAGATTCTCAAGTTCTGCATGGGAGAGCTGCGTCTCCAGTTGCGCCGCTATCGTCTGGCGCTCCATAGCAACCTGGTAAAAGTGCATCGACTGGTACAAGCCCACCACTAACCAGTATGTGAGTATGCCGGTAAAGCTCATGAAAAGAACACCGACTCCGAACGACGAGAGAAAGCGGTTCACGTCAGGGCCAGTGATGTGAAAAGCGAACCGGAGAAGTGCAAGGCTCAGAAAGTATTCGGCGACCGATGCCAGGGGAGCCATCATGAGCGACACGATTGTGTGGAGCACTATGTGCCGTGCAAGCCTCGGCCTCATCAACGGGAACCGTTTGGCAAGACCGATCACAAGCGGTGTCAACGCCGCCCATGTGTACCACTCAACAAGTTCGAGCGCGCCCTCGATCACCCAGTGAACCTGCGAACCCTGCACCTTTTCCACCACGGTCTGTTGCGCGGTAAACAACAGCGCCACAGTCGTCCACCCACACAAGATCAAAATCCATTTCCTCCGTCCCCTGTCTGGCGTGGCTTGTAGCAATGGGTGTGTCGAACCTCTGGGACGGATTATAGCTGAACCTTCGAAGCAGAAATCACTGAGAACAGGGCCGTCGAGAGCTCCAAATGCCTTTTGACGGCTAATTCCTGCCGCTAGCCTCATCGCGGACACCGCATGTCACTTTTCCTAAAAATATTGGTTCTTCGCGACATATGTTCAGCGAGCAGGACCATTCAGGTTGAGGTAAAGGAGTTTTTCATGAAGAAGATTTTGACGCAGTACGGAGCGTATGTACTCGCGGTCGCGCTGATGATGCCGTTGGCGCAGGCGCAGCCGACAAAAATCCAGGCGGCCTTCGCAGACGATGCCGGAACGCTTTCCAAGAAATTCACCGGCCTCGCGCGCGTGATGGCAGGCAAGTACGACTGGAAGCCCGGCCAAGGCGTTCGCTCCGTCAGCGACGTGTTCAACCTGATCGTTGAAGAGAATGGTCTGCTCGCCGATGCTCTCTCGGGCACACCGAATAAGGGGGCAGAGCCCGCGCCCATTACCGATCCGGGGAAAATGCAAGACGCTCTTAAGGAGTCTTACGCCAATCTACAAAAGGCGATCATGGGACTTTCCGACAACGACCTGCAGACACGGGTGAAACTGTTCGGAGAAGACATGACGAAACAGGACGCGCTGATGCTGATTCTCGAAGATCAACACGAGCATTTGGGGCAGTCGATCGCGTACGCGCGCACCAACGGCGTGGTTCCGCCCTGGTCTAAGTAGGAGCGCCGCGCGCGCTCTGGCCCGGTTCTCATCGCATAGCGCACCGGTTGACTTAATAAAACAAGGAGATGATCTCATGATTCGTAACTGCAATCTTATAATGTGTTGTTTTCTTTTGGGACTGACGCTCAGTGCGAGCGCACAGCAGTCTACCCCTGCCGCATCTGCGCCGCCTTCGCCGGTGGGAACACTTGCAGGGCATCCAGACTGGCCTGCGGCAAAGAACCCCGGCGACGTGGACACCGTGGACCACCTCCTCGCTTCGCTCTATGACGTGGTTTCCGGCCCAGCCGGACAGCGCGACTGGGACCGCTTCCGCGCATTGTTTTTGCCCGACGGTCGGCTTGGCTGGATTGTTCCGGAGTCTGCGGCCACAAAGGATGCACCGGCACGCAAGGGTGATGCCGTTTTCCTGACTCCCGACATGTTCATGCAGCAAAACGATCCCTACTTCAAGACGCACGGTTTCTTCGAGCGCAGCATCGCGATCCGCGTCGAGGAGTTTGGCAATCTTGTCGAGGTGTGGAGCACGTCCGAACTCCGGGATGCGAAGGACGACGCCCAGCCATTCTCGCGAGGCATCGATTCGTTCCAGATTGTGCATGCTCACGGGCGCTTCTGGATCGCCAGCCTTCTCTTTGATCATGAGCGACCAGGGGTGACGCTGCCCGCGAAGTACCTGAAGACGCCCGGGCTCTGAGGCGAGCGTTGCCAGAGTCCAAACAGCGACGTCTGCCTGTACCGAAGCCGGCTTTCCAGACGCTCATTCTCGGCGGATCTCCGCCAAAGTCTCGGGCAGCGATGACGGGGAGGCGAGCTTCAAGAAAGGAGGTGTTGAGCACTGCGACGCAGGCAAGACCGAATGCTTCGAAGGTGAGTGCAGCCTCACTTCGGAGGACAGTGATTCAACGTTTTGGCGTGAACCAAAATTTCACTGAAGCCCGGTATGCACTGGATAGTGAATTTACCGCAGCCTTGGGAACATCCCCGCGTTGCGCGCCATGCTTCTCGATCCGATCACTACACTCCACTCCGAATAGGCTGGCGGAATCGCTCTGGAGTCTTCTTCGCAATTGGTTGCCATTCACGACACAGAAGCGGCTTTTCTTGGCTAGCCGTTAAAGCTCCAGATCGGCTATCCGTTGTAACAGGCGAATCAACGTGGATGCCTCGCCCGCCGTCAGTTCCTTGCGAAGTTTGTCTTCGGCTGCGCGGCGCTCCTTGACCAGTCCCTCTCTGTACTTATTTCCTTTTGTGGTGAGTTGCACCAAGAGCGCTCTGCCGGTGTCCGCCTTCCGCTCCGAAAGCAGCCCCTCGTGAATCATCGTCTTGATCGCCCGATGCACCACCGTCCTGTCGAATCCCAGTATTGTGGCGATCTGATTTTGATTCAGCGCCGCTCCGCCCCGCAGCGTGGACATGATGAACCCCCGCGTCTGCGAGCACTTCGTTTTCTGCTCGAGCCTCTTGCCAATCGCAAAATAAGCCGCAGCTAGATGGACCAGCACCGAATCCTTCAAAATTTCCTGCGGTATCAGCTTTTTATCAACAATGATCATACGATGCGCACCGTCTCTTCCAGCGGCCTGCGCCACTGCGGCTGGTCCACATGCTGCGCCGATTTTTTCCCGATGGCGATAACCATCACAATCTCATGATCCTTACCGGAAAGCCCCAGCAATTTCCCCAGCCGCCGCCCGTCGAAGCCCTCCATCGGACACGTATTGAATCCCAGCGCTTCCGCCGCGATCATCAGATTCTGGCAAGCCAGTGCAGCGCTCTTCGTCGCCCACTTAAACATGCCCTCCCGCGCCACCGGCAGCGTGCCCATCGTCTTCCACAGGTGCACCACGCGCAGAATCGTCCATTTCAGCAGCCCGAACACGCCAAACCACCCCTGAATGAAAAACCATTTCCCGAACTTCGCCCGCCGCTCGTAATCCGCGATCTTCTTCGCCGGAAAGCCCGCACTTCGCATCCACGCCAGCTCGCTTGCGGTGGTGGCCTTCCATGATCCAATGTCCGCCACCGCAACAATCAATGCCGACGCGGTCGCTGCAGGACTCTGCCCGAAGCACAGCCGCGCCGCCGTGCTCCTCATTTCCGGCGTCTCCACCCAATAGAATCGGTACGGCTGAATATTAAAGCTCGAAGGCGCCACCCGCGCCGCATGCAGTATCTGTTCGCGCGTCTCCGCCGGAATTTCCACCGGATCGAACACCTTAATCGCCCTTCGTTGCAGGATCGCTTCCAGTACATGGCTCATGTGCCACCTCCATGTTGCCATTACAACATATCTATGTTGCTAGTGCAACATGAAAGATTCACGCAGACGCCTAAGTGACATTTCTCAGCCCGCCGCATAAAATGAATGTGTTGAATGAAAATGTCGCGCGAGGTTCCCCTAACGCATGACGGAAAATAACGGCCGCTTCTCCGGCGTCCGCGCCCTGATCTTTGATCTCGACGGCACCCTGATCGACTCCCAGCTCGATCTGGTCCTCTCCGTGAACGCCATGCTCGAGCACATGGGCCGCGAACCTCACGTGCACGAAAAAATCTGCAGCTTCATCGGAAATGGCGCACCCATGCTGGTGCAGCGAGCCCTGGGTGAAAATGCCACGGAAGCCGAAGTCGAAAAAGGCCTCGCCTATTTTCTCCAATACTATCGCGCGCACATGCTCGACAATACCGACGTCTATCCCGGCGTGCGTGAAGCCCTCGCGCTGCTGCAGAAATATCCCATGGCCGTGCTCACCAACAAGCCCGTCCATTTCAGCCGCGCAATCATCGACGGCCTGAATCTTTCGCGTTATTTCCGCCACGTGTACGGAGGCAACAGCTTCGAAACCAAAAAGCCCGACCCGCAGGGTGCGCGAATTCTGCTGCGCGAACTGCAAGCCGCGCCGCACGAAGCCATCATGGTGGGCGATTCCGATGTGGACATCAAAACCGCGCGCAACGCCGGAATGCACTCCTGCGGCGTAACCTACGGCTTCGGGACCGAAAGCCTCCGCGCGCATCCGCCAGACATAATGCTCGATAGCCTCAGCGACCTGCCCGCGCATCTAAAATAAATTGCTGCGTGAAAAATGCGAATCAACAAAGTCCGCAGGAGATCGGGAGCGTCTTTGTGGGTCGTGGCTTCAGCCACGACATAGGAGGTGCCAAGCCGGTGCGGCTTTAGCCGCTGAAGTTCCGCCTTTGCTTTTGCTTTAAAATTTGTAAATTTTCGGATCAGGTGCCACTACGCCTTTGCGTAGGTTTTCCTGTACCACTCCCAGGTCCGCTTCAACCCCTCTTCGAACAACACCCGCGGCTCATAACCCAACACTTTCCTCGCCAGCGAAACGTCCGCCTGCGAATCGCGTATATCACCATTGCGCGGCGCATCGTATTTCGCCTGAATCGTCTCTCCCGTAATGCGCGAAAGCATTTTCAACACCTGGTTCAAGGTAATCCGCGCCCCGGTCCCTCCGTTAAACACCAATCCCGAAGCGCCGTCAGCCTCGCAAGCCCGCAGCGTCTCGTCCACAATATTTTCCACATAGGTGAAATCGCGCGATTGCTCGCCGTCGCCATAAATCACCGGCGCCTGTCCTTCAATCACCGCCAGCATAAATCGCGAGAGCACCCCAGAATATTGCGAAGTAGGATCTTGCCGCGGCCCAAACACATTGAAATACCGCAAACACGCATTCTCCAGCCCATAAACGCGCCCAAAAACCTGCGCGTACATTTCGCCCACAAATTTCGTTACGCCGTAAGGCGAAATCGGCTGCGCCGGCATCGTCTCGACTTTCGGCAGCGTCGGCGTCTCACCATAAGCCGACGATGACGCCGCGAGAACAAACCGCCGCACCTGCGCATCCCTCGCCGCCACCAGCACGTTCAACGTCCCATCAATATTCACGTGATTCGATTCCAGCGGATTCAGCACCGAGCGCGGCACCGAAGTCCGCGCCGCCAGATGAATCACATACTGCACTCCCTTGCACGCCGACTGCACCGCGGCCAAATCTGTAATCGTCCCAATGTGCAAATCGATCTTCTCGCGCACCGCCGCCAAGTTCGCTTCCTTGCCCGCCGAAAGATCGTCGAGCACAACCACTTCTCGGCCGCGCTTCACGAGCTCGTCCACAATGTTCGAACCGATAAATCCGGCGCCGCCCGTCACCAGATAGCGCATTCTGAAAATCCTCCCGCACAGCGCTAGCGCGATAAATCGCCACACATTCTTAAGCTACGTTTGACTATATCCTCGCCGCTTGCGAACCGGCAACCTCCGGCACCACAATAGATGGCTGGTACGAAATGCGCGCAAATCCAGAACGAAACCGCATCAAGAATGGTTGATCGTTAGCCGGACATCATTTATGAAATCGCATCATCGCGCATCCATCGCAGGCCGGGCCACGACGATCACATTTATTTTCATTTGCAGCGGTGTTCTACCCACAGCTCGTTCCGCGCGGCCTCGCGCCGATACGAATCAGGCCAGCTCCGTCGCCCCGCGCAAGGCAATTTCCGCGACCAAAATCACCAGCCCCGAACCCGCAATGCCATTCCGCACCGGCGAAATTCTAAATTACCGCGTCGCGTGGGCGATCTTTCCGACTGCCGCTGCGCTGCAAATGATTGTGGTCGAGCGCCGCAATCTTCTCGGCTGGCAGACCTGGCACTTTCGCGCCTCAGCTCATTCCCAGGCCCCAGTGCGCACACTTTTCGAAGTAGATGATCAATTCGATTCGTACACGGACACCACCACGCTCGAAAGCCATCAATATGAAATGTATCTGAACGAAATGGGTTCGAAGCAGTACGAAGTGCTGCACCTGATCCCCGTCGGGCAATCGAGCCGCGGCGCCGTCGCGCCGGTGCTGGTGCAGCCCGGCACGCGCGATCCCCTCGGTGCGTTCTACGCGCTGCGCGCCGTGGATTGGCAGCGCACGCCGGAGTTTCACGTCCCGGTTTACGACGGCAGCGATTTATATGACGTCCGCGCGCGACAGGAAGCCGCGTCGGAAGCAGTCTCAGTAGACGCGGGCAATTTTCAAGCCACGAAAATCTCGCTGCATCTTTTTGAGTATGGCAGGGAAGTTCCGCACACCGGTTTCCTGGTATGGTTTGCGCACAACCCCGCGCGTACACCGTTGCTGGTGCTCGCCGAAATGCCCGTGGGAAATGTTCGCGTGGAACTCGCCACTGCGCCCAAGTAATTGCGGTCAGGCGAGAAAACGGGACTGCGGATTAATCTTCGGGAACGACCCAATCATCCGGCGGAAAATCAATTTGCCAGAAAGTGCGCGAAGGCTTCACGAACTCGATGCCCATCTGCGCTTTTCCAGCCTGTGCAGCCCCCACATACACGATGCGGCACTTCTGCGTGTGTTGCGTGGCCTTGTTTGCCAGCGTGACTTCCTGCGCAGCGGCCACACGAGCGGCCAGCGATATCAGCGCGCCATGTGCATTCACCACTAGCGTGCGCGTTTCTTCCTCGAAATCCTGGTTAGACGTGTTCTTGCCCATCACCGTAATCGGCACGCTCAGCAGCACGCGCATGCTGCGCCGCCGCCCTGGGTCCAATAATAGCGGCTCATTATTCTTCTGCGGTTTCGTGGTCGTTGCTCGCATACCAGTACCATAAGTTTTGATTTCGCTCCCGGCAATGGAACTATCTTCCCATGTTCGAAAACACAAACTTCCCCTGTTCGTAAGTACAGGCGAAAATCCGGCGCAGGAATTGGTGACGGATTAGCGCAGCAGATGTCACGCAGACGCGAAACAGCCGGCGGGAAAAGCCGCACCAATAAATCAAGTAGCACAAGAGTCGGCAGGAGAAACCTTGTTCTGCGTCAGGGCACGCCTTCACCCGTGCCGTCACCGCGACAAACTTAAAGCGGCTTCAGCCGCTGAGGGAGGCGGGCTGCGGAAGTCCTAACAATGCACCACTTTTTCGCGATGTTGCTTCACATGCCGCGTCGCATTCCGCGTATCCACTACCAGCTTGGAGTTGCGCACGATGGCTTCGTAGTCGTAACTGGTATGGTCCGTCGCGATCAGCACGCAGTCGTAACTCGCCAGCCGCTCCGGCGAAAGCTCCACGGACCTCATCTTAGAAAAATCGTAGTGCCGCATTTTGTGCAGCGCCGGAAAATAAGGATCGTTGTAATCCAGCACCGCTCCGCGCGCGCTCAGCAGCTCCAGCAGTTTCAATGACGGCGATTCGCGCAGGTCGTCCACATCCTTCTTGTAAGCCACACCCAGCAGCAAAATCTTCGAACCCTTCACGCTTTTTTCATGACTGTTCAGAGCGGTCACCAGCGCGTCCACGACGTTGTAAGGCATGGCGGTGTTGATTTCGCCCGCCAGCTCGATGAAGCGCGTCGCGAAATCATATTCGCGTGCTTTCCAGGATAAATAATACGGATCCACCGGAATGCAGTGGCCTCCCAATCCCGGTCCCGGATAAAACGGCATGAACCCAAATGGTTTGGTCGCGGCGCCGTCAATCACTTCCCATATATCCAGGTCCATGCGCAGTGAAAGTTGTTTGAGTTCGTTCACCAGCGCAATGTTCACGCAGCGAAAAATATTCTCCAGCAGCTTCACCATTTCCGCGGCGCGCGTCGAACTTACCGGCACCACTTTCGATACGATCTGCGCGTACAGCGCCACCGCCGCGCGCCCGCTGGCCGGATTGATCCCGCCCACCACTTTCGGAATTTGCGCCAGCCCGTATTGCTTATTCCCGGGATCCTCGCGTTCCGGCGAAAACACCAAATAAAAATCCGTGGCCACATTCTCACTGCCCGGCCCGCGCGCCAGCGGACACTTCAGTCCGCCCTTCTCCAGAATCGGCAGCACCAATTCCTCGGTAGTTCCTGGATACGTTGTGCTCTCCAGCACGATCAGCTGGCCGCGTTGCAAATTGGGCGCGATGGACTGCGCCGTCTTCTCCACGTAACTCAAATCCGGTTCACGCCGCTCATCCAGCGGCGTAGGCACGCAGATCAGTACCGCGTCCATCTCGCGCAATTGCGTGAAATCCGTGGTCGCGTCGAAGCGTTTTGCTTGCACGTGCTGTTTGATCTTGTCCGCGGAAATATGCTGGATGTACGACTGCCCGGCGTTCAGCTTGGTGATTTTATCCTGATCGGTATCAAACCCCGTCACGCGCTGCCCCACGTCCGCAAATCTCAGCGCCAGCGGCAGCCCCACGTAGCCGCACCCGATAATTCCAATCTTGATATCTTTGCCCGCAAAAAATTCCGGTTGACGATCCGCGGCCATCTCTCTCCCTCGGTGCTGCGAATTAAAGCAGCCGCGCCCCGACCGGGCTAAAGCCGCAATATAAAACGAAAAATCACTATAGCAAGAATACCAATCGGCAGGTAGGCAGCGCCCTCACCCGCAGCGGGTCAGTTTCCGATAACCGCAGCGTTAATCACGCATCGGAAGGCTATTCGCCAAAACGCACTGTGGTGGAGTGACGAATATCAGGACAGATGACCACTAAACCGCAGGATCGACAAGCGCACCGTAGGTAATCAAGCGCGATATTCCGCACACCTCCGGAACCGGACAAGGACGCCCAGTCATCGGATTCACCCGCGAGAAGTCTGGCGTCCGCGTTCTGGTTCGTTTAGGCGCAGAGGCTTTGAACTTGTTCAAAGACCTTCCTGCGAGAGGACGCTACCGATTTGTGGCCTGAGGCCGAGCGTCCGAACCGATCTGCTTCGGAAGCCATTGCGTAACTAAGTCAATTACTTCCGGCAGCTTCGAGACGCCACCCAACACAGCACAATGTCCAATGTCCGGTAGCAAGTGGACTTCGGTTTTGGGGCGTCCTTTGAAGACGAGCGTATCCGCCTGCGGGACGAAATAATCGTTTGCGCCGTTGATGACAAGCATCGGAGCGTTTTTTGTTTGCTCGAGCAGCGGACGCCGCGAGAACTGTTGCACTGCCGCCATGAATTCCGGAAAGGATGGCTCTTTGTCGAATCCCATGTCGTTGCCGATGATGCCCGGCATGCCAAAGGGCAAGTTCTGCGCGTTCTCTTTCCCCCAAGCCTTATCGACTGGACCGCCGAGCACGATTGCGGCATCGACGGCGCCCGATAGCCCTGTCATCGCCGAAAAGTTGCCGCCGAACGAAAATCCGAGATGCGCGACCTTTCCGTTGCCGAGCTTGCGCGCCTCATTCACGATGCCGAGCACGAGCTCGTCACCTTTGACGGAAAGTGGGATCGTACTTTCACCCGTGCCTGCAATGTCGAAGCCCAAGATCGTAATGCCGAGGCGTTGGGCCAATGCCACGTAGATCGCGTGCAGACCCATTTTGTAGGTATCGACGCCGCCGGTGTAAATCAACACCGGCGCGCTCGCATACTGGCGTGTCACTGAAAACAGATGCACCGGTGTGGTCACGGTTCCGCTTTGATATGGGATCGCGAGTATTCTGCGCTCGAATTTGACGGGAAAGCTCGCTGCCGCCTTGAGGTAGCATTCAAGCTGATTTTGCTGCGCCTTGCGCCGCGCATCGTTGGCGAGGCAGGGAAATATGGCAAAACCGTACGCGAACGACGCGAGAAGCGCGTTTCCCGCCTCAAGATATTTTCGCGCGAACGCGGACCATTCATAAGCCCACCCGCCCGGCGCATCGGCCCACATATCCTTAATCGTGGCGCGCAACGTATCGACATCTGCTTTCGGGATGCCGAACGCAATGAACTGGCTGTAACGGTCTTCGAAACAGGTTTCGGGGCTGAGGTTATATGTGTAGCTCATATTGATTCCTTTCAACCTGCTGGTTGAATTCTTAAGTTAACGCAATAAGCTCGCGAAGAAATTCCTACTTACCCAGCTCTGCCGGCTACCCGATCGCGAAGTCTGCAATATCCCAGGCGGTGGACCGAGCGATATCGGGACAGATGACTGGCAAAAGCTCGATTGCGTGGCAGGCACCCATCATCTGACGGCAACGCGCTGAAACGCCGCTTGCCAACAGCAGACGGTAGAAGGCGATGCCCTCATCGCGCAACGGATCGCACTCGTTGACGCTGATGACCGTCGGTGGCAGGCCTTCGACATCCTCTCGCTCGGCGAAGCTGGGCCACGCGAGAGGGTTGCGGGCGTTAAATGCCTCGATGCCGTAGGCCATGGTGGCGCGGTTGTCCCCGAACCTCAGCACGATGCCCTCATTCTCGATGGAAGAAGGGTACTGCGCCTGCGGCCACTCACCGGCGATGTACGGGCACAAGGAGTAGATGCCCTTGAGCACGCCGACTTCACCATCCTGCTTCAGCTTCATGCCTACGGCGAGAACCAGGTTGCCGCCGCCACTTTCTCCAGCGACGACGATGCGCTTCGCATCGATCTTGAGCCTGGTTGCATTCGCGTGTACCCACTTGACACCCGAGACGCAATCGTTCAAGCCGGCGGGAAATGGCGCGATTTCCGTCACAGAAGAGGGGTGCACCGAGTTGCGGAATTCAACCATAGCCACGGCGACGCCCTTCGCCGCGATCGTACGGCCCCAGGTCTTGTAGTTGCCCTCGTAGCAGGAACTCATCTCCATGCGGCCGCCGTGGATGTAGTAAACGCAAGGCAAAGCCTCGTCGTTATCCGGCCTGATGTACTGGATATTGATGGTGTTTCCATCGGGCGACGAGGTGAGGGTCTCAGTGCGTACGCTCAGCCCGGCAGACGGGGCTATCTCCTCGCTGTCCATCGAGTCGAACAGGGCCGTTTGGCGCTCCAGTGCGGCCAGCGCCGCCGGGGAGTTTTCTTGTGCCAGCAGTTCTTCGCGGCTCGAAACGTTAGGCTTTTCTGCTCCCTGCGGCATGCCCGCGAAGTATTTCTTGATCCGCGGATCAAGGCGGGCATCGAGCTCCAGCTTCGAGGGCGTTTTGTCTTTCGTCGGTGCCGTTGCCTCTGCGCCCCTGTTTCCCGAAAGCTGCTGTGCATTTTGCGGAGATTGGTTAGACATTTTGGTTCCTTTCTGTTTCGGAGTTACCGCAATTGGCTTGCGTCAGTCGGACAGCGAGCCAACGTGGACCGCGAATGGGCATAGGAAAATCAATCGAAACTGATTTGTCCGCTGTCATATGGCTGTTAAGTTATCACACAGACAACCGAAAATTGTAAATTCGAAGTGATCCGCTACCGGTATCAGCGTAAATGGGGATGCTTCCTGGATTGGCGGGAGGCTGCATGATGGGCATTTTCGCGTACCAACGTTCCGCACGGAACATATATGGAAGTGACCGCGACCCTAACTGCTGATAAGTCGGGTTGCCGGAAATGTGAAATTTGCGGATCGGCACCCATACGGTCATCCATTTTGGGGTTTCAGAAGCTTCAGAGATGCGAACGTCGCGCCGTATGCGCCAAGCTGCCATGCTTCCGTCACGCTGCAATAGGGCATTTTCTCGCACCACTACTCTTCATCATGAAAGACGAACAGGAGCAAGCCCGGGCAAGTCTTATCAGCGTAATCCAGCGAATCAGGCGATCGCGCTCCATTCGTTCGCAGCAATCACGCGCAGATTCGGCAGTGGCGCGACCAGCTTTCCGCCGCGACCCAGAAAATCGCGCTCGCGCGCTTGAATTTCGTCCATGAAGTGCCACGGCAGCACCAGAAAATCATCGGCGTGCGCTCGCGCCTCTGCTTCGGAGACGATCGGTATCCACGTCCCCACCGTATACTTCCCCCATTTTTCAGGGTTGCGTTCCGCCGCCGACCGAATCATGGTGTGATCTAGCCCAAACACTTGCAACAGCGTATTTCCTTTTGTGGATGCGCCGTAAGCCGAAATTTCCCGCCCTTCTCGCCGTTCGTTGCGCAGCCATTCCCGCAATCTCACTCCAATCAGCCGCACCCGCGCTCCGAATTCCTGATACGCCGCCTGGCTGAGCAACCCCGCGGCCTGTTCTCGCGCGCGCATCGCATTCACGCGTTCGCAGCGCGCTAAAACGGAAGCGGCCGGTGAATCGCGGTGCACCACGTACACGCGGAAACTTCCGCCATTCACGTCGTTCGTCTCCACGTCCGCCACCACCAAACCGTGCCGCGCCAGCAACGGCTCCAGCGAACTGAGTGAATAGTATTCGATGTGCTCGTGGCAAATCGCGTCAAACGCATTGCACTCCAGCACCATCGGCAGATAGTGCATCTCGATCACCCACACGCCTTCCTCCAGCAGTACGCTCGCGACGCTCGCCACAAACGCGTTGGGATCTTCCAGGTCGTAAAACATCGCGATGGACGTCACCACGCGAAATTGTTCGCCGGCCACGGGCTGCGCGCTGAAGAACTGCGGCACGATGCGATCGGTTCCCGCGGCCGCTTCGCAAGCCAGATTTTCCGCGGGTTCGAAACCTACCCGGCGAATGTCATCGTAGTCGTAGGAGCGCAGCAGCGTCCCATCGTTGCAACCGATGTCCAGCACGCTGTCCCCCGCATGCAGGCCCGCAAAATGCGCGGCGCGTCGGGAGATATCCGTCAGCGCCGCGCGCATCATCGCGCTGATTCCGGACTTGTACCAATAATGGGTATAGAGCCATTCCCGCGGCGTGGTATGCCGCAATTGCGCTAGGCCGCAGTCGCCGCACAGCAGCAAATCCAGCGGCACGCGCGGCCAGCGCCCGCTATCCGGCACATCCGCGAAATTCGAGACGTACAAATTCCCCAGATCCAGAACGCTTTCCAGGCGGTCGCTCGCGCATGACCGGCAGGTCGTCCGCACTTTCACTTCTGCGTGCTGCTTGGTTGAGTACATTTTCGATGCGAGTTCGGCGATTTGTTCGATCAAGGACATTCCCTAAGAGTGCCTAGACGCTCTGCGCCAGCGCCGTTGCCTGCGGTTGCACGATTCTCTGGTCGAGCGTCGCGCGGTACCACTCCACTGTTTCCACCAGTCCGTCCGCTAGGCCGCGGCGGGCGCGGAAACCAAATTCTTTTTGCGCGCGCGCCACGTCCAGCACGCGCCGCGTGGTTCCTTCCGGATAACTGGGATCCCATTGAATGCGCCCGGTGTAACCGGTCACGTGCGCGATTCTGCGCGCCAGCTCGTGGATTGGCACTTCGATGCCGCTGCCCAGATTTACGGCGTCGCCGCCGCTGTAGTGCTCCAGCGCCAGCACAATTCCTTCCGCGCAATCTTCTACGTGAATGAAATCGCGCGTGGCGCAACCCGTGCCGCCGATTACGATTTCCGCAGCGCCGGTATCCACCGCGTGCACGAATTTCCGTATCAGTGATGCGATCACGTAGCTGGTCTTGGGTTCGAAGTTGTCACCCGGGCCGTAGAAATTCGTGGGGATCAGGAACACGCAGTGAAATCCGTATTGCCGCCGGTACGCTTGCGCTTGAATAAATGGTAAGCGCTTGGCGATTCCATGAATCGCGCGCGCCGGATCCGGAAGTCCCTTGAACAAATCCCGCTCGCGCAGCGGCACCGGCGCATTTGCCGGGTAGGAGCTGGCGCTGCCAATGCAAATCATTTTCTCCACGCCGTGCCGGCTCGAAGCTTCCATCAACTGCGTCGTCATCATCACGTTGTTGTAGAAACTTTCCGCGACGTCACGATGCCCGGCGGGGGTGTCAACTGTGGCGGCGAGATGCAGCAGCAAGTGTGGCCTGCACTTGTCAAAAAGTTGTTCGATGTGATCCCAGCGGCTCAGGTCGCAGCTGGCGCGGCGGGGAATCGCGACGTCCGTGCAGCCGCGCTCGTGCAGCTTGCGCACCACCACGCGGCCCAGGAATCCGGCTCCGCCCGTTACCGCGATGCGCCGACCGTGAAACACGCCCATGGCCGCGCTGCCGTTATTCAGGGCTCTCATTCGCCGCCTCGCATCGCCATGCGCCGCTCGATCTGGCCGCTCAGTTTGTCTTCCAGCAGCTGCACATCCGCTTCGACCATGATTTTCACCAGGTCGCGGAATTTCGTCAGCGGCGCCCAGCCGATTTTCTTGCGCGCTTTGGAGGAATCGCCTTCCAGCCGGTCAATTTCCGTGGGCCGGTAATATTGCGGGTCTACTTCCACGTGTCGGCGCCAGTCCAGGCCCACTTCACTGAAGGCGCGCTCCACAAATTCCCGCACCGAATGTGTTTCGCCCGTCGCCAGCAGGAAATCTTCCGGCTCGTCCTGCTGCAGCATCTTCCAGATCCCTTCGACGAATTCCGGCGCGTATCCCCAGTCGCGCTCGCCATCCAGATTGCCCAGGTATAGTTTTTCCTGCAGGCCGTGCAGAATGCGCGCAACCGCTCGCGTAATCTTGCGACTCACGAAAATCTCTCCCCGCCGAGGTGATTCGTGATTGAACAGAATCCCGTTCACCGCGTACAGGCCGTAACCTTCGCGCGCGTTCACTGTCATCCAGTAACCGTAGAGCTTTGCGCATCCGTATGGGCTGCGCGGGCGAAATGGCGTGGTCTCGGTTTGCGGGCACTCATACGCTTGCCCGAACATCTCGCTACTCGCCGCGTTGTAAAACCGCGCTGGAATTCCGGTTTCGCGAATCGCGTCCAGCAGACGAGTCGTGCCCAGCGCAGTGATGTCCCCGGTGTATTCCGGAATGTCGAAGCTCACGCGCACGTGGCTCTGCGCGCCCAGGTGATAGATTTCGTCCGGCGCGATGCGGTAAAGCAATTTGGACAGACTCGTGGCATCAGAAAGGTCGGCGAAATGGAGGAAGAAGCCGGCTTCGCGGTCGTGCCAATCTGAGATTAAATGGTCCACTCGTTCCGTATTGAAACTGCTTGACCGCCGCTTGATTCCGTGCACTTCGTAGTTCTTCGAGATCAGCAGTTCGGCCAGATACGACCCATCTTGGCCGGTGATACCCGTGATGAACGCTCGTTTTCGATGTGCCGGAAATTCCACTGTCATATGGTTTGCTCTCTGGAACGGGCCGTTCTGGCTTTCGTTCCGCGCCACATATACCAATTCGACCGTGCGGGCCTGTTGCTTCAGTCATTTTCGACAACGTGAATGTCGGAATGCGGCGAGTTACCGAAATGCCTTCACGTTTCCGCAAATGAAACTGTTCAGGTCGGTTTCACGAGGCTAGAGAGCAAGATTCCTGCCAATCGCGTTGTGGCTTGTCGCTGTTTCTTCGCCGCGCGTTTGTTGCGCTTGATTGCTCGTCCGTTGTCATCTCCCATCTGCTGCGTTATCCTCGGCTCACATGATTGATATTCACTGCCACTTGCTAGCGGGTCTCGACGACGGGCCTGATTCCATCGAAATGTCATTGGAAATGGCGGAAATGGCCATCAGCGATGGCATTACCCATGTGATTGCCACGCCGCACGCGCATCCGCAGCATGCGTTCGTTCCGGAATTGATAAACCTGCGGCGCGAAGAAGTGCAGGCGAAAGTGGAAGGACGCTTAATTCTGGCGACTGGATGCGACTTTCACTTGAGCTTTGAGAACTTGCAGGAGATTCAGCGCATTCCCAGCCGCTTCACGCTGAACCAAAAGAACTACTTGCTGGTAGAGTTTGCCGACTATTCGATTCCGCCTTCGATGGATCAGGCGCTGCATCATCTTCAACTCGCAGGACTGCGGCCGATCATCACTCATCCGGAGCGCAATCCCTTAATCCGCGCGAAGCCGGAGCGGTTGTTCCGCTGGTTGCGGCAAGGGTGTTACGCGCAGGTGACCGGGCAATCCTTGTTGGGGAAATTCGGGAAGGCCGCGCAGGAAGTGGCGGAAGAATGGATCGGAATGAACGCGGTGCATTTTCTGGCGAGCGACGCGCACAACGTTACCTCGCGTCCGCTGCGGTTGAAGGAAGTGTTTGAGCACGTTGCGAAAAAACGCGGCGAGGACGTGGCACGCGCGTTGCTGGTGGATAATCCGCTGGCGGTTTTCGAGGGGCGAGTGCTGCCGTGGGTTCCAGAGATGGATGAAGATATTGGATTGAGCCCGGGAGCCACGCCGCGCAAGCGCAAACGATTTTGGTTTTTTTGAGCCTCGCGAATCACGCGAATCACCTGAACAGCTCAAGAATTTCTTCGTAACGTTTGAAGGGCGCGATCAGGTAGGCGCCGGCGATGCTTTCGCTGCGTGCGGCGCGGGCCCAATCGAGCATTTTGCGGGCTAGAACGAAGCCGCGTTCGCGAGCGGCGTCGCCAGCGTTTTCCATTTCGTGCAGCGTGGCTTTTGGTATGACGATTCCGGGAACTTCGTTATTCAGGCGTAACGCTTGCTTGTAACTGGTGAGCGGCCACAAGCCGACAATAATGGGCACAGGGGATTTTCCGCCGAGGCGTTTCAGGAATGCTTGCCAGTGCTCGGGATCGAAGATCGGCTGGGTCATCGCGAAGTGCGCGCCGGCTTCGATCTTGGCTTCGAAGCGACGCAGCTCTTCATCAATATCTTCCGCGACGGGATTCACGGCGACGCCAATCGTAAAATTTGTGGCGCCACCCAGGCTCTTGCCGGCCCAGTCCGTGCCTTGATTCAGCCGCGACAAAACTTTCACCAGGCCAATGGAATCCACTTCATACACGCCGCTGGTCTCCGGGTGATCGCCGAGTGACGGCGGATCGCCGGTAATCGCCAGCACATTGCGCACGCCTCCGACGGCCCATGCGCCCAGCAGCATGGCTTGCAGGCCGATGATATTGGCGTCGCGCGTGGTGACGTGCGGCACGGTTTCAAATCCGTGCGCCTCCAGCGCTCCAGCGAGGACCAGCGCATCCATGCCGACGCGCGCGAGAGTGCCGCTATTAATGTCAATCGAATCCACGTGCGGCGAAGCCATCACGCGCCCGACTTGCTCCAGGATGCGGTCGATAGTGACGCCCTTGGGCGGATCAATTTCGACGGAAGTGACGAACTCTTCAGCCTGGATTTTTTTCCAGAGTTTGCTTTCCGGCTCACGCGCAGCAATGCGGCGGAAACGCTCGGCCGGCTCGAATACCTCGACCGTTCCGCCGGCGCCACTACCGCCAGCGATCCCAGTGCCGCGCGGTTTCGCCGAGCGTAGTTTCTTTACGGCTTCGGCAATCGCGTGAATGTGTTCCGGCGTAGTGCCGCAGCATCCGCCGATGATGCGCGTGCCGATTTCGGCGGCTTCCTGGGCGAACAGCGCGAAATATTCCGGTGAAGATTTCGGGTACACGATGCGATCGCCGACGCGCTTGGGAAATCCCGCGTTGGGCATGGCGGAAAGCGGCAGCTTGGCGCTGGCGGCGAGATCGCGCAATATCGGCAGCAAAAGCTGCGGACCGATGGTGCAATTCGCGCCGATGGCCTGGATATTTTTGTCTTTCAGTTTGGCCCAGGCATCTTGCGGGCGCGTGCCGCCGAAAGTGGTGCCCTCGTCCGAGTAGGTCAACTGCGCGACGATGGGCAGGCGCGAGAATGAACGAATACCGTCCACGGCGGCGAGTAGTTCTTCGATGTCGCTGAAAGTTTCGAGGAGAAATAAATCCACGCCGCGCTCTTCCAGCGCCCCGGCCTGCTCCTTGAAGATGGCGACGATGTCCTGGTGCGGCAGCTCGCGCACGTGTTGCAGAATTCCCAGCGGCCCGATGGAGCCGGCGATCAGAACTTCGTGTTTCGCGGCCTCTCGCGCTTCGCGGGCGATTTTCACCGCGCGATGATTCAGTTCGGCCACGCGATCGGCCATGCCGAATTGGCCGAGCTTGTGGCGATTGGCGCTGAAGGTATTGGTCTCAATGATTTGTGCGCCGGCTTCGATGTAGGTTTGGTGCACGTGAAACACGGCTTCGCCGTGGGTGACGTTGAGCTCGTCCACGCAGCGCTGCGGGCCGACAGACTCGTACAGTAGTGAGCCCATGGCCCCGTCGCCGACAAGGATCGCCTGGGTCAGTCGTTCGTTGAAGTCTTCGATGCGCATAGTTTTTGGTTTTTGCCTGCGCCGCAGTTGCCGCCGAGCGAAGCGCTGCTTCCGCAAGGTCCGGCGGCGGGCAAAAAGTTCGTAATTATACCATCTGCGGAGCAGGGAACCGAAAAGCCCGGAGCGACGCTGTGAGGCATGGGTTGAGCAGTAGCGGGCGTGCGCGGCGGGGCGGGAGCGCCGAAGGGATGGTGCGCGCAGCCCGCCAAAAGTATTGAATAGAACAATAGAGTGTCCTTTGTTTTCAATGAGTTGCGTCATTTTGTATCTGGTCCATGGGCTTCATTTGTACTGATTAGAACTGGGCCGTAGGGATCGCTAGGGTTTCGGTTGGGTCTTGGAACGTTATGTACCAGAACGACCGATCGCGGGACAGCTTCCGCAACCGAGCGAGAGGGCACGACCGTGTCGGGAGCCGCAGCCTGGAGATATGCGACTTGAGCCTCCGCATCGAGTTCTTGCGGCGATTTAGCGAGACCCTGAGCGGGTGGAGTGTATTTAGGGCGGCGCCTACGGGCGGTGGGTTCGGAGGCTGAGCGCACGATGGGGGAGGCCAATGCGTGGGAGGATTCCAGCGTGGATGAAGCGGCATCATTTTTCGAAACCACAATTTCAGATTGAGAAGCCGGCTGCACCCACAAGCCATCGTCGTTGACGTGGGCGTACGTGTAGACAGCCTGGATGACGTCGCGAGCGGTTACGTTGACGCGGTCGGCCTGTTCGATGATGTGACCCAAGGCGAAGCGAAGGGTGCGGTCGCGCCGCGCGAAGAGCTGGAAGGCGTGAGCGTGGTTGTAAATGGTGGCGCGGGATTTCAGGCCGTATTTCTTCATGATGACTTCGGGGCTGGTCCATTGGAGGAAGGCTTCCTGAATCAGGAAGCAGGCGGGGTGTTTGCAGACTTCGCACAGGCGTTGGTGGCGGGCCAGGTCTTGTTCCTGGGCTTCGAGGATTTCGGTAGCGCATTGGGTGATGGCGGCTTTCTGAGCGCGGGTAAGCTTGTTCATGTGTCGTCCTTTTAAATTTGTTGGGGGCTCAATAGTGCCCCGACTCACGCTAACAGATACGCGCGGGAAAAAATATTCGTAGAAATACGGACGGAACTAACCGTAAGAAAAGATGGGGACTGCGTATCTGTGCCGCGTGCAGTTGTTGGACGGCCGCGCCGCGAGTAGACAAAGAGAGATCCCAGCCTGCGGCAGGCAGGCGTTGCTTCGCTGCGCTCCCGTCGCAGAATCACTCAGGGCAGGTAGGATGACGGACGACACACTTGGTCGGGAAGCGCAGCTGCCGCCGGACAGCGGGTTGACGATTGGGGCAAGGAGGGGCGGGTCTGAGACCCGCCCCTACAGACAATTCAGCGCGGCGAGTACGCGGGGTGCGGCGGCAGACGTGTGATGTACGGCTCGGCGACCTGCGGTTAGCGTTTTTGGCCGACGAGGCCGGCGATGGTGTCCATCAGGTCGAACTTGGTTAGGACTTCGAGTTTGGCGCCGGGCATTTCTACGAAGACGGCGGGGCTATCGTGGCTGAGGATGTGGGTGACGCGTTCGATGGGGGCGGTGGAGGGGACTTGCGGCAGGGGGGCGCCCATCACTTCGCGGATGACGAGCTTGCGGAGATCTTTTCCTTGCAGGGCGAGATTCAGGATTTGATCTTCGAAGACTGTGCCGATGGATTTTCCTTCTTCGAAGATCGGGAGCTGCGAAATATCCTGCTGCTGCATGGTTTGCAGGGCGTGGAAGACGGTTTGGTAGGGGCCGGCGACGATCATTTCGCGCGTTTTCCCGGCTTGGCGCTTGACGCGAATGACGTCGGAGGCGCAGAGAGCGACTTCGGCGTCCACGTAGCCATGCTCGCGCATCCAGCCATCGTTGAAAACCTTGGACATGTAACGGGAGCCGGAATCGGGCATGAAGGCTACAATCATGTCGCCCGGCTTTGCGTTGCGCGCGATTTTTAGGGCTGCGGAAATGCAGCCGCCGCCGGAGCCTCCGGTGAAGATGGCTTCTTGTTTTGCGAGGCGGCGGGCCCAGACGAAACATTCTTCGTCGCTGACTTGGTGGATGTCGTCGAGAATTTTCAGGTTCATGGTGCCGGGAAAAAAATCTTCGCCGATGCCTTCGACTACGTAGGTTAGGGCTTTGCCGGTCTTGCCGGTTTTTACTTTTTCGTAGTAGAGCGAGCCGATGGGGTCCACGCCGACAATTTTTACGTTGGGATTTTGTTCTTTCAGGTAGCGGCCTACGCCGGAAATGGTGCCGCCGGTGCCTACGCCGCAGACGAAGTGGGTGATTTTTCCTTCGGTATCTTTCCAGATTTCCGGGCCGGTGGTGCGGTAGTGCGCCTCGGGGTTCATGGGATTTTCGTATTGATTGGGGTAGAAGGAATTGGGAATTTCGCGCGCGAGTTTGGCGGCGACAGAATAGTAGCTGCGCGGGTCCTCGGGCTCGACGGCGGTGGGACAGACAATTACTTCGGCGCCGAAGGCTTTCAGGAGATCTATTTTTTCGCGCGATTGTTTGTCGGTGATGGTGAAGACGACTTTGTAGCCGCGTACGCAGGCGACGAGGGCGAGGCCCATGCCGGTGTTGCCAGACGTGCCTTCGATGATGGTGCCGCCGGGTTTTAGTTTGCCGGTGCGCTCGGCTTCGTCAATCATGGCCAGGCCGATGCGGTCTTTTACGGAGCCGCCGGGATTCATGTAGTCGGCCTTGACCCATACTTCCGCGGGCAAATCTTTCGCCAGGCGATTCAGGCGGATGATCGGCGTGTGGCCGATGGCTTCGAGGATGTTGTTGCACTTCATGTGCGCGGATCAGCTCCTGCAGAGATTGCGAAATTCCGACCACCCAAGAGTAGAGATTTACTGATTTTCTGTCCAGCGGCAAGGATGCGCGATGTTCTGCGCGGTGCGTCAATTCTGCGCTGGTGGGCGCATGGCGGTCGCTTGAAAGGCCACAATTTGCCACGCGCCAGCGCGCCGGAGGAAAACACGCATGATGCGGTAGGTGCCGCGGAGATCCGTATCTCCATCGTGGCCCTTCACGGTGGCGATGGCCGTTAATACGGCGCAATCATCGTGAACGTGGATTTCGACGTCTGAGTTCACGACCGACGAGTAGTGAAGAGTTCCTGCTTGATAGTGTGCAGCGATCATGGCCTTTTGGAGAATCATTCCATCGGGCGCCACGCCGACGTAATCGTCGGACATGATTTTTCCGAGGGTTTGCAGGTCCCCGTGCACCGCTGCGTCGTTCACCTGCTGGTCCAGCGCGACGATTTCATTCTTAGTGATTTGCAAATCTTCCGGGACCTTGGAAGTTTGGGTGAAAGCCGCTGAAGCAAAGGAAATGAATGCGGCAATCGCCAGCGTGACCTTCAACGGATATTTCATGGAACGCCCTCCGTGGACAACCGCAGCGATATTGAGGCCCGGACTTTTAGTTCTCAAGTATTAAATCAGTGAATGCGGGGCTATTGCGACGGACGCTAGCGATACTATAGACTTCGCGAATAACACGCGCGCTCTGTAGTGCGCGATGCGCTTAACGGATTGGGAAAGCGCTCCGCCGTGCGATGGCATCTCGCGAGGAGACGATGACTATATTTCTTGTCGTCCTCAGTTTTGCAGCGGTCATGATTGTGATCGAGAACCTTGTCACGGGCAGGAATTGGCCTCGGGTGAAAGGGTGGTGGTGGCGGGCAATACTCCTCAATGCGGTACAGGTCGGCGCTGTCTGGCTTGCGGGTGTCGGCTGGAATGGCTGGATGGTGCGGCACAGGCCGTGGTCGGCTGATCGGCTGGGCGTTCTGGGCGGGGGACTGCTGGGCTACTTCGCAATTACATTCATTTATTACTGGTGGCACCGCTGGCGGCACGAATCGGGTTTTCTGTGGCGATGGATTCATCAAGTGCACCACAGTCCCCAGCGCATCGAAGTCATCACCAGTTTCTACAAACACCCGTTTGAGATCTTGATCAACAGCATCCTTTCCAGCGCCATTTTGTATTTAGGGGTGGGTCTGAATTCTGGGGCGGCGTCGTTGGCGGTTTTGTTAAGCGGCCTAGCGGAGCTTGTTTACCATTGGAACGTCCGCACGCCACATTGGCTTGGCTACATCTTTCAGAGGCCAGAGAGTCACTGCGTTCATCATCAAGAAGGCGTGCATTCTTTCAATTATTCTGACTTGCCGTTGTGGGACATGCTGTTCGGCACTCTGCGCAATCCGCGCGACTGGGACGCGCGGTGTGGTTTTGGCACGCAAGGAGAGATTCGCCTGCCTGAAATGCTGATTGGCGTGGACATTCACAAATCGCGTCCGTCGGGCGAGGCGCAGTGAGTCGCGCTGGTATTTTCCTTCTGGCGTTAGGATTGCTGCAAATGGCGGGAGATGTGCTTCATTGGCCCGTGTTGAAAGGGATTGGAGCCGCGACCGGAGCGTCGCCCGCTCCGAAGGTATTCTCGTCGGTGCGCGGGCTGGAAACCTTTTCCACTCGGTTTTTTATTGAATGGACTGACGGAGCTGGGAGTTTTCACTCGTTGGAAATCACGCCCGAGCTCTATGCCAGACTCCGGGGTCCCTATAATCGGCGAAATGTTTATGGGGCCTTGCTTGCGTACGGCCCTGTGTTGCAGTCCGATGAGCGGACTCGGGCCATGTTCAATTCCGTAGCTCGTTACGGCCTGTGCAACGGTGCGCCGTTGCTTCGCGATCTGGGGATTGACCCGGCTAGCGTGCGTGGGGGTGTTGCAATTCGCCTGCAACCGCGTGCCGGCACGAACAGCGAACATCTGCCGCTGTTGATATCGTCCCCGTGCCAATGAAGAACGGCTGGACGGGCGGACAGTACAGTTTGTACCGGGCGATTTTCGGAGCTTACCTTTTTTTCCATTTCCTCCGCTTGCTGGCCTGGAGTCGGGAGCTTTTTTCTTCGCAAGGCGTGTTGCCGGCAGTTGCGGATAGTCCCCTCGCGCATGCATTTCCGAACATACTGGTTGCCTTTGATGCGCCGACGTTCGTCTTTTTTCTGGTCGCTCTTGCAGCGGCCTTGAGCGTGGCGTTTGCGATGGGTTTTTACGATCGAGCGGCCGCAGTGGGGCTGTGGTATTTGGGGGCGTGTTTTCTTGGCCGCAACCCGCTGATTGCTAACCCTGCGCTGCCATATATCGGATGGCTGCTGCTGGCGCATGCATTTCTGCCGTCCGCGCCGTACGGCTCGTGGGCCGCGCGAGGACGAACAGATCCGCGCGGCGGCTGGACCATGACCCAGTCCATATATCTGAGCGCATGGATACTCATGGCGCTGGGGTACACATACAGTGGTTTCATGAAACTGAGCAGCCCGTCGTGGGTTGACGGCAGCGCATTGGCGCGCCTGTTAGAAAACCCATTAGCCCGGCCGGGATTTCTGCGAATTTGGCTACTATCGTTTCCCCCAGCGATCTTGCACGGATTCACTTGGGGCGCGCTGGCCTTGGAGGTGCTGTTTGCTCCTCTGGCGCTGTTCCGTGGAGTTCGTCCGTGGATATGGTGCGCGATGGTCTTGCTTCATGTTGGGCTCTTTGCTCTGGTCAGCTTTCCGGATTTGACTGCGGGGATGATCATTCTTCATCTCTTCACTTTTAATCCGTCGTGGGTCCCGGTCTTCGGCGCAGACCGCACTGAGGAATTGTTTTACGATGGGCATTGCGGGCTATGCCAGCGCGCGGTGCGATTTATTCTGGCGGAAGATGCAACTGGGATAGCGTTTCGGTTTGCGCCGCTGCAGGGTGAGACGTTTTTGGCGCGGGTGGCGGCGGAGCGGCGGGCTGGGTTGCCGGATAGCGCGGTGGTATTGACGCGGGATGGGGAATTGCTGCTGCGGTCTGCGGCGTTTTTGCATATTCTTCGGCGATTGGGCGGGGGATGGCGGGTATTGGCGTCGGTTTTGAGCATTATGCCGCGGGGGCTGCTTGATTTGGTGTACGACTTTGTGGCGCGGATTCGTTATCGCGTGTTCGGCAAGCGCGACGATTTGTGTCCGATTGTGCCGGCGGATTTGCGGGCGCGATTTGATCCGTAGAGTGGCAGAAATTGGAAAAGTGAAAATAGAAAATGGAAAAGCGCGAGCGACGAAATTGATTGGGGCGAAATTCGACTGGGAGGAACTTAATGGTTCGAACAAATATTTCGAGTGGAACGCCTTGGGAGCCGGTGATTGGGTATTCGCGCGCGGTGCGGTTGGGCGGGAACGTTTGGGTATCTGGCACGACGGCGACGGATGCGCAGGGAAAGATTGTCGGCGTGGGGGATGCTTACGCGCAGGCGGTGCAGACGCTGAAGAATATCGAGCGGGCATTGCTGCAAGCTGGAGCCGGATTGGCAGACGTGGTGCGGACGCGGATGTACATTATTAGCGCAGGGGATTCAGAGAAGGTAGGGCGGGCGCACGGGGAAGTTTTCGGGAAGATTTTGCCGGCTACTTCGATGATTCAAGTTAGCGCGTTCATTTCACCGGAGATGCTGGTGGAAATTGAGGCGGAGGCGGTTGTGGACAATGGATAGGTGCACCCGCGATCTACGCGCCAACGGCTGGTTCGGCGGTTGTAACACAATATTCACAATGGGGAGGTCGACGATTCGCTAGAATCGCGAGCCATGGCCAGAGACACTTTGCAGATTGTGGCATCGGCGGGGAGCCGCGAAGGGCAGAAAATTTTGACGCTCAAGGGCTCGTTGAACATTCAGACGATTTTCGATTTTCAGAAAGCGACGCGCGAGGAAACCGCGTCGAAGCTGATTGTGGATTTCACCGGTGTGCCGTACGTGGATTCGGCGGGTTTGGGCGCGCTGGTGGGCGCTTACGTGGCGGCGCAGCGCACGCTGCGGAAATTGGCCGTGGCGGGAATGAATACGCAGGTGAAGGCGTTGATTGATATGACGCACGTGGGGACGCTGATCAAGTCTTACGCTACCGTGCAGGAAGCGGAAGAGGCGTTGGGGTAGATTTCGATTATTGAAATTGGAAAAGTGAAAATAGAAAATTAGGCGGTGCGTGCGTTTCGTCGATGCACCGTTTACCCGCCTTCCTCAATTCATCCGCATTGAACGTCCGCAAGTCAAAGTCAACTCCGCCCGCCTGAAGACGGCCGCTACAAATTCAACTGCACGGGTGTTGGCAGCTTTCCGAGTTGCGGCAGAGCCCTACCGAGTCTGACCGCGCGCGTGTTCGCGGCAGACCGCAGCGAGCCGGCGAGACGCCGGCGTTACGCCTTTGCGGCGGCTTCCTGGGCGTCAAGCTTTGGCTGAATCCAGTGGAAGACGGCGCGGACGATGAAGACATTCAGAAAAATGGAGATGAGCGACGCAGCCAAAGTGGCAGTGAAAATTTCCTGGCCTACCAAGCCGGACGATTTCGCCACTTCGACGAGCACAAAGGATAGCTCGCCGATTTGCGTGAGGCCCGCGGCGACGGCGAGGGAAGTCCAGAGCGAGTAACGGAACAGCTTCATTACCGCTAGCCAAATGACGAATTTTCCGACGACGATCAGCAGGAGCATCACGCCCAGCAGCGGAAGATTGTGGAGAATGACCGAGGGCACGACTAGTGTGCCGAGCGAGACGAAGAACAGCGCGACAAACGCGTCGCGCAGGGGAATGAGCGTAGTATGCGCGGCGTGCAAATCCTCCGCGCCGCTGATCGAGAGGCCGGCGAGAAACGCGCCGAGGGCAACGGAAAAACCCACGGCCTGCGCGGTGGCGGCGGAAACCAGGCAGATGGCGACCGCTACCAGCAGGAAAATTTCCGAATCGTTGATGCGCGCGATGCGGCGGAGCACGCGCGGGACGACGGTCATCGCGAGAAATGCGAGGGGGATGAGTAAAAGCGTGGCTTTGCCGAGGGTCCATGCGGCTTTGGTGAAGCGGCCTTCGGCGGGACCGCTGAAGATGGGGATGATGATGGTCATGAAGACGACGGCGATATCTTCCACGAGGGTGATGCCGATCATCACGCGACCATACTTGGTGCCCAGTGCGTTGCGATCGGCGAGCAGGCGCGCGAGGACCATGGTGCTGGCCACCGAAATCGTGGCGCCGATGACGAAGCCTTGAGTGATGGGCCAACCAGCGAGCCACGCGGTGCCGAGCGCGAAGCCCATCGAGAGCAGGATGCCGAGCGTGCCGCCGCCCAAGGCAATCCACTTCACGCGTAACAGGTCGGGGATGGAAAATTCGACGCCGATGGAAAACATCAGCAGGACGACCCCGACTTCGGCGAAGACTTCGAAGGCATGCAGGTCGGAAATTTTCAGTCCGGGAGTGAACGGGCTGATGAGGATGCCGCCGAAGACGAATCCGAGGATGAGCGGAAGCTTCACGCTGCGGGCGAGCAGGCCCCCTACGACGGCGGCAAGAAAAATGAAGGTAAGATCGCGAAAGAGAACTGGACTGGCTTCCATGGGGGCCTCGTTGTGTGGCAGGGCGGGAACAATTTACTTTGTGGTGCGAGGCATGGCAACGCAAAAAGCGTGGCAAGTAGGGGCGCAGCAAGCAGCGCCCCTACTAAGGCGGGTCGCGCTTCGTGTGCGGCGGCAAATTGGGAACATCGCGCAACGTAGCCTCCGGCGGGGTTGCTGACTATGCGATAGAATGGTCGGGCGATGGAACGATTCTACCGTGCGACCATGAAGATTACCGGCGACACTGTATTTGGTCGCCTCGCGTTTACATTTTTGGTGGTGTGCGCGATTGCATTTGGCGCGGCGGTGGGGTTGCTGTTTGTGTACTCGAGCGATTTGCCGGAAATTCATGCGTTGCAGGATTACCGGCCGAATGTGGTGACCGAACTGTATGCGGATGATGGGCAATCCATTGGGACGTTCGCGCTGCAGCGGCGGATTCTGCTTACTTATCCTCAGATACCGAAAGTTTTGAAAGACGCGATTCTTACCACTGAAGACCAGCACTTCGAAGAGCATTGGGGCGTGGACATTCCGCGCGTGTTGCAGGCCGCGTGGCACGACATCGCGAAACGTCGTCTGGCGGAGGGCGCCAGCACTTTGACCATGCAGCTGGCCGGCGGATTGTTCCTGAATCGTTCGGACCGCAGCGCGCGGCGCAAGATCGAGGAAACGATTCTGGCGATCCAGATCGAGCGGCATTACACCAAAGAACAAATTTTCACGATGTACTGCAATCAGATTTATCTGGGGTCGGGGAATTACGGGTTCGAGGCGGCGTCGGAATATTATTTCAGCAAGCCGGTGGGGCAATTGACGCTGGCGGAAGCTGCCACACTCGCGGCGATTATTCGCGGGCCGATTTACGCGCCGATCAATCATCCGGACCGCGCGCTGGCGCGACGCAACCTGGTGCTGGCGTTGATGGCGCATGACCGCAAGGTCACCGAGGTGCAATCGCAAGCCGCGATGAAGGAACCGCTGGGACTGCGCGTGGAATCGTTGCGCAATGATCTGGCGCCATATTTCGTGGAAGAGGTGCGCCAGTATTTGGAGCACACCTACGGCACCGCGGCGGTGCACGAGCAGGGATTGCGCGTGTACACCACGTTGAACGTGACGATGCAGAAGGCCGCGGACCAGGCGGTGCGCGACGGTCTGCACGCCTACGATCGTCGGCACGGCTGGCGCGGCAAGCTGCCAAACATTCTGGAGCAGAATCTGGGGCCGCTGGAAAAATATCAGGACGAGGATTGGAAAAACACGCCGCGCAAGGGCGACTACGTAAACGGATTGGTGACTGCTGTCGAGCCGACGTTCGCGACGCTGAAGATCGGAACGTATCACGCGATGCTGACGCCGGCGGATTTTGCGTGGACCGGGATTAAGTCGCCGAAGCAACTGCTGACGGTCGGCGACCTGGTTTGCGTATCGGTAAAAGAAGTTTCCGGACTGACGGTGCGCGCGCAGCTGGAGCAGGTGCCCGCCGCGCAGGCCGCACTGCTCGCGATTGATAATGCCACGGGTGAAATCAAGGCGATGGTGGGCGGCTACGATTTCGAGGAATCGAAATTCGATCGCGCGACGCAAGCATCGCGGCAGACGGGCAGCTCGTTCAAAGTGTACGTGTATGCGGACGCGCTGCAGATGGGGATGAACCCGTTCGACACAGTTGTGGACGAGCCGGTGACGTTTCGCAGCGGCGGGCAAAACTATTCGCCGAGGAATTACGACGAGAAATTCGAAGGGCGGATCACGCTGCGGCGCGCGCTGGCGGATTCGCGCAACGTTCCGGCGGTGCGTTTGCTGGATCATGTGGGCGTGCAGAATGTGATCGAGCTGGCGCGCAAATTCGGAATCACCAGCCCGTTGCCACCGTATCTGCCGCTGGCGCTGGGCGCGGCGGATTTGACGCTGATGGAGCACACTTCCGCATTCACTGTGTTTCCCGACGACGGCATTCACATTGAGCCGCACTACATCAAGCGCGTGACTTCTTATGATGGGGCGGTGCTGGAAGAACCTCGTCCAAAAGTGAATGATGTGATTCCGCCGGACGTGGCGCGGACGATGGTGGCGATGCTGGAAGAAGTGGTGCAGTTCGGCACGGGCGTACGCGCGAAAGAATTGGGAAGGCCGTCGGCGGGGAAGACAGGGACGACGAACGATTTTACGGATGCGTGGTACATCGGATTTACGCCGCAGATCACCGCAGGAGTTTGGGTAGGGAACGACGACAAGCGGATTTCGCTGGGGAAAAAAGAGACCGGGGCGCGCGCGGCTCTACCGATATGGCTGGAGTTCATGCAGCAGGGAACGCAGGGGATGCCGGTGGATAATTTCCCGAACGTGGTGCCGCTGGAAAAACTGGCGCCTGGCAGGGAAGTGCATGTGGACGTGCCGGACACAGCGCCTCCGGCGGATGCGGCGGAGCAGGGGTTGACGCAGACGGCCGCGCCACGCGCGACTCCAACGCAGCCGAAGCCTACGCCGGCGCCGAAACCAAGTGCGCCTGCTGCGACGCCGTCCTCCACACAGCTGAAGCCGCCTGCGGGGCCCTCGCGACGCTAAGTCAAAGGCAACGGCGCCGGCCTAAAGGCCGCCGCTACAGAATCAACACCAAAGCCACAACCTTCCAAGATTCTCGGCTTCTCGCACACTGCAGAGTTGCGTTCGTTGACTTGGATTGCGACGCGACCTAATATGTGCGGAACATGGAGCCTACCGATTCGCTGATTGGGAAATCGTTCTCGCATTACCGCGTCGTCGAGCGGCTCGGCGGCGGCGGAATGGGCGTGGTGTATAGGGCTGAGGACACGAACCTGGGGCGGTTTGTGGCGCTGAAGTTTTTGCCGGATGAATTTGCGGCGGACCCGCAGGCGCTGGAGCGATTTCGGCGAGAGGCGCGGGCTGCTTCGGCTTTGAATCATCCGAACATCTGCACGATCCACGAGATTGGCGAAGAGAACGGGCACACGTTCCTCGCAATGGAATGCCTCGACGGGAAAACGCTGAAACATTCGATTTCAGGGCGCGCGCTGGATCTGGAATTGCTGCTGGATCTGAGCATCGAGATTGCGGACGCGCTGGATGCGGCGCACAGCAAGGGCATCGTGCACCGCGACATCAAGCCAGCGAATATTTTTGTCACTGAACGCGGTCACGCCAAAATTCTGGACTTCGGGCTGGCCAAGCAAATTCGTCCTGCCGCGGTGCACGCGATGACGCAGGACGCAACGCAGGCGGCGCACATGACTGCAGGCGTACGTCCGGAAGATCTCACGAGTCCGGGCGTTGCGGTAGGCACGGTTGCGTACATGTCTCCCGAGCAGGTGCGCGGCAAGGAACTGGACGCGCGCACGGATTTGTTTTCGTTTGGTGTGGTGCTGTACGAGATGGCCACTGGCGCGGTGCCGTTTCGCGGCGAAACTTCCGGAGTGATCACCGAAGCAATTTTGAATCGCGCGCCGGTGGCTCCGGTGCGCTTGAATCCGGAGCTGCCCGCGAAGCTGGAAGACATCATCAACAAGGCGCTGGAAAAAGATCGCGACCTGCGCTATCAGGCGGCTTCGGATATTCGCACGGATTTGAAGCGGCTGCGACGCGATACGGATTCCGGCCGAATTTCTTCCACGAGTGGCCGCGCGACTCAAGATTCGGCGCCGCAGGCTGCGAGCAGCTCGTCGTCGGCAGTTGTGGTGCCAGCCGCGGCGGCCAGCGCGAGCAAGAACTATGCAATCGCAGCCGTTTTCGCCGTATTGCTGCTCGCTGCAGTTGGATTTGCCGCGTATCACTTCTGGGGCGGTTCGCGCGCACCGAGCGGTCCCGCGAAGATCACGCAAATCAGCCAGTGGGACAAGTCGATTGAATTTGCGAGGCTTTCACCGGACGGGCACACGTTTGCGTTCAGCTCTCCCATAAATGGCGTTGATCAGGTTTTCGTCATGCTGGCCTCGGGCGGCCAACCGTTGCAATTAACCAGCGACAATGGCGCGAAGATCGTGGATAGCTTCTCGCCGGACGGCGCTGAGATCTACTATGGCAAATCTGAAGAGCGAAACGAAGAGTGGTCGGTGGCAACGCTGGGCGGAAAGCCGAGCCGGGTGGTTTCTGGTTCGCATTTGGCGCCGTCGCCGGATGGCGCCTACCTTTTCTATACAGGCGACAATGATGCGCGAGAGATCTTGCGCGCGGGAAAATCGGGGCTGGATGAAGAAAAAATCTATACGTTCGGCGCGGCCACGCTTCCCGTCAGCCGCATTTTGCCATATGCCGACGGCATCCATTTGCTGGTTATCACGGCGGACCCGGTTTCTTCGCGCGAGGGATTCCGCGTGCATGAAGTTGATATTGCCAAAAAGACCGCGACTGATTTGGACGAGATTCCAGGCGATGCGCCCGGGGTGGTGTGGGGTGATTCAGGAAACAGCATCCTTTTCAGCCGCACCGTTAGCGGCCTGACCAACATTTGGAAGTACGGACTGGCGGATAAGAAATTGGAACAGGTGACGATGGGAACCGGGCCGGATACCTGGCCGATGCCCGATCCTGGAGGGAAAGGCCTGTACTTCGTGAACGGCAAGTCTTCCGGATTTTTGACCGCTTACAACACGCGCTCTAAGCAAGTGACCGACATTGCTTCGGAAAATGCCACGCAACCGGCGATCTCACCGGACGGCAAAAAACTGATCTACATCACCGTCCCGTCGCGGGACCATAACGAAGTTTGGGTGGCGGACATTGACGGCGGCAACAAAACAAGAATTGCAACCGGCGAATCGCTGGCCACTGCGATGTGGTCCGCGGACAGTGCTCGTTTTGGTTTCATCGCGGAAAAAGCGGGGGCTCCAGACAAACCCTATTTCGTCGGCGTTGATGGGACCGGTCAGCAGCCGTTTTCGTGGTCCGGCGGTACTGTGCAGAATGTGCTGATGAGCTCCGACCAGAAAACCGTGTATCTGAATAGTATCGAAAAGACTGCCAACCCGATCAGAATCTCGCGGGAGAACGTGGATGGTTCCGGTCCGGAGATGCTCAGCGACAGTTGCGGTTTTGCATTCCAAGTGGCTCCGGGCGGGAAATACCTGTTTACCCTGCGGGGTGGCGTGGGCAAGGTTGGGATTTACCAGCTTTCGCTCGCGGACAAGAATTGTACGGCTCTGGTGCCGGGCGCGGTGACGTTTGGCATCGTGAATGGCAAGGACGGCAAGTCGTTCATGTATGCGATCCCGTCGCAGCAGGACGTGACGATTTATCGGCAGGGTTGGGAGGATGGAAAACTCGTCGGTAAACCGCAAGTGGCGCTGAAGCTGCCGTTTGCTTTTCCGTTGGTTAGCGGCGGGAACGCTTATGATTTTTCGAGTGATCTTTCGACGGTTGTTTATGCGCGTGCCGGTGGGCATGCGGATATTTATCTCCTCAGTCAGAAGTAATTCCAGATTTTCAACTATGTTTTGGGCGAGCCCTTGCGCCACACACGCCGCAAGACTATATTTTCGTCATGTGGCGTCGGGGATATCTGCTGTTCACCTTGGCGTGCACTGTGTGTGTGCTGCTTTGTAGTTCGCCGATTTCCGCTCAGATATCACGCAGACTTGACCGCTGTCTTCCGTATCCCAGCCTCGCTGACGAAATCGATGATATGCGCGAGGAAGTGCGCGCAAAGATTGCCGCGACGGCAGGTGCGCCTGCAGCCCCGCGAACCGTTGTCATTGACGATGTGAAATTTGATGGGCCGACTCATTTGCCGGACGCCACTCGAGAGCGGCTTGTGGCCGAGCTGAAACTGCGTACCTTCGAGGCTGACTCTGGCTGGCTGGAAGAAGTACAAGCCGTGTCGATTCGAAGTGCCTGGTTAGATGCGGGATTCTTCAAGGTCGCGCCAACCGCGACGGTGCAGGTCATAAGCACCGATCCTGCCGTTCAGCATGTCTCGTTGACGGTTCATCTTGATGAGGGTCTGCAGTACAGGCTGGGTGATGTTGGTTTTCGATCGTCCGACCCTACATCTCCGCTTGTTTTTTCGAATGAGGAATTGCGGAAACTTCTCCAGATGCGCGAGGGAGATCTCCTCAGTGTTGATAAAATCAGAGAAGCGCTCGATGCGATGAAGCGATTGTACGGATCGCATGGATTTATCGATTTTGTCGCGACACCAATAACGTACATCGACGACGAACGGGCACGCGTCTCGCTCATGATCGAGGTGGATCAGCAAAAACAATTTCGTGTGGGGAAAATCGAGGTCTTCGGCCTAAATCCTGCTCTGGAGGAACTACTGAGGTCGAAGCTGAAGCCGAGCGACATCTTCAACAACGACCTGATTACGAACTTCCTCACCGAGAACAAGTCGTCTCTGCCCCCTGACGTCTCATCCGAAAATATCGAATTTCACCGCAACGTAGCGCGTGGCATGGTTGATCTGCGATTCAATTTTCAAACCTGCCCGCAACTGCAACAGTAAATCTCATTCCTCAGATTACAGCGGTCAACGGAACGGATCCCAGCCTTGAGAGTGGAGCGGCGAAGCGTTTCCGTCGGGTGCGACGAGTAGAACCTGGCGGTTGCGCGTGATTTCGCCGATCGCGGTTAGAGTTGATGCGCCGGGGGCGCGGCGGAGTTTTTTTTCTTGGCGCGGTAGGACTGTGAAGAGGAGTTCGTAGTCTTCGCCGCCGTGCAGGGCTAGCTGCAGCAGGTCGAGCTTGGGTTTGCCGAGGTGTCGCGCGGCCGTTGGCGGGATTGTGACGCTGGGAATTTTGCTGGCGTAGATTTTCGCGCCGACTTGGCTGGCGGCGCAGAGGCGGGCGAGGTCGGTCGAGAGGCCGTCGGAAAGATCCATCGCGGATGTGGCTATGCGGCGTCGGGCGAGCCAGGAACCTAGTTCGATTCGGATTTTGGGACAGAGATGCGACTGGACCAAGGCGCGCAGTTGGCGGTTGCGGGCGTGGCCGCGCAGGACCAGCTCCAGGCCGAGTTGGGCGCGGCCTAGTTTGCCGCTGACATAGATGATATCGCCGGGGCGGGCGCCGGAACGAGTTAGGGCGCGGCCGGGGGCGATTTCACCGAGCACCGTGATGCTGATGAATAATGTGCGGCTCTGGGTGGTGTCACCGCCTATCACGGCGATGCCTAGTTCGCGGGAGGCGTGGGCCATCCCTTTTAGGAACGCATCGAGCCACGAGCCTGTACGCGCGGTCGGCAGCGCGAGGGTCAGAAGGAAAAAGCGCGGGGTGGCGCCCATGGCGGCGAGGTCGCTTGTCGCGCGGGCTAGAGCTTTGTAGCCGACTGAGTCGGGCGGGTGAGTCTTCAGCCGGAAATGGACATTTTCCAGGAATGTGTCGCAGCTGAGCACCCATTCGGCATGTCCGCCGGCTGACACCAGCGCGGCATCGTCGCCGATTCCCATCTTGAGACGCGATGACGCGGCCCGAGCTGGGAGCAGCGCGCGAGTGATTTTCTCGACGAGTTGGCGTTCGCGCGGCATCCTGAACTTCCGTACAGTTGTAATAAACTTCGAGAATAAGGTAAGGTTTCTAGTCGGGAATCCCTAATCATAAATTAGGGAAACGCCGATAAGTCCTTTGCATAGATGGGGACGCTGTGGAAAACTTAAGTTTGAGGTTGACCATCATGGGTACGCTGACTACAATTCACCGGGTTTTGTATCCGTCTTGCCGGGTTGGACTTAGTCACGAGCCGTCGTGCCGCGATTGGGGAATCGCGGATTCAGATCAACCGATTCAAACTAACAGCGGAAAAAATTAACATTATGAAGGGAAAGTATTACACGTTTTTTATTGCTTCGAGCGCGTCCGGGGGGATGCGGCGCGTTCGTGTGCCGTACTACGTGCTGCACGCGCTGGCGATTCTGGCGGCGGTGGGCGGCATAACGGTGCTCGCGGGGATGGGTTCGTATTCGCGCATGCTGTGGAAGGCGACCAGTTACAATTCGCTGCGCCGCGAACAGGACACCCTGAAGCAGCAATATAAGGTGCTGCAGTCCGAAGTGAAGGATACCAACCAGCGGCTGGATTCGCTGCAATCGCTAGCTAGCGAAGTAGCGATTGCTTACGGGATTACGCGCTTCCGGCAGACTCCTTTCGCGTTTGGCGACGATGCGGTTGCTGGCGCGTCGGATGTGGAGTACCAGGAATCGATCGACGAATTTAGCTATCTGCAGCGGAATGCGTCCGCGGTGACGATGTCGGACGGCGGGATGCGGCTGCTGCCTGCTTCGCAGCTGAGCAGCCTGGGAATTGTGCCGACACTTTGGCCGGTGGTGGGCGAGATTACCGGGCATTTCGGCGAGCGGCTGGATCCGTTCAGTGGTGAGGGCGCGTTCCATGCCGGGATGGACATTGCGTCGCACTATGGCGATTCGGTACACGCGACGGCGGATGGAATCGTCGCGGTGGTGGACCAGCGCGCGGGATACGGCAAGCTGGTGGTGATTGACCACGGATTTGGCGTTTCCACCTGGTACGGGCATCTTTCGGCTTTCAGCACGCATGTGGGTACTCATGTGAAGCGCGGAGATATTATTGGATTGGAAGGCCAGAGCGGACGTTCTACCGGGCCGCACCTGCATTATGAAGTGAGAATTTACAATACGCCTGTGAATCCTTGGCGTTACCTCAGCAGTGCCGCTACGTCGGGTGCAGCTGCGGATTAGTTCTTCGGGTTTGAAATCGCGGGACTTCCTGATGTTCTGCTGCTGCTTGCCCTTCGCGTTGTCGTGATCCTGCTTTACTGAGAACTGTGCGGATATGCTGCGGGTGGTGGTGCGTGCGTCGTGGCTGGGATGTGGCCTGCGGCGGGCTTCGGCGGCGGGGCGGCTGCCAGCATGTCTGGTGTGATCTGCAGCGTGATACGCACTACCTTATTTTGGTGATTGATGGTGGCGCGATTGATGAGTGCCTCGAGGAAGACGAATTGTTCCTTTGTGAGTTGGCGGCGGGTGCGCGGATCGGAGAGCGCCATGGAGCCGGCCATTTTTCCGGTTTCGAGTAGGAAGGCAAGTTGCACGGCATTTTTCAGGGAGTCACATTCGGCGTCGAGCGTCACTTTAAGATTGTCGCGATCAGGCTGGCCCGCTAGCGTGATCGCTTGGACGCTGCGGGCGATCTGTTCGAGCTGCGGCGAATTGTGTAGAGGCGCGTAGATGCTTTGCGGCAGACGATCGGCCCGGGCGACGGCGAACATGGGCGCGCCCGCGACACGTTGAATGCGGGATTGCATGGCGAGGCCGCGCGACGCAGAGGAAGACGCATTGGGGCTGACGCGCGCGAGCATTTCGCTTGAGTTGCGGCCGCTGGCGAGGGCGATGCGCGTCGGCGACAGAAATGTAAGAGACACCGGCGGATTTCCGGGGACTTCGTAAACTGGCCGCTGATCATGCGCGATTTCTTTTCCGGTGCGCAGTGCGTAGGCCTTGATTTTTTCTTGGTCGAAGCGGCCATCGGCAATCGCGATGACTCGATCTTCACCCAGAACGTTGTCGGGGGTACCGAGGCTGGCGGGCCACACGGCGATAGCGGCATGGTCGAGGTCGCGCGTGTAATCGAAGCCTGTGTCGCGGACGAAATTGGCGTAGTCGCGATCGGCCTGCGGGCCGGGCGATGCGAGGCCTAGCGCGGCTGCGAGCGGAGAATTCTGTAACGTGCGCAGATTTCCAGCGTCTATATACGCGACCACCGGCGCATCGGCGGGCAGCTGGCTGAGAATATCCGGCGGCGGGCCTGCGGCGGGAACTCCGGGCAGGGTTGAAACGATTGGCGGCAGCGGACGAGCTTGCCAGAAATAGTACGCGACGCCTGCGGCGACGAGGCACAGCAGCACGATGGCAATTACGATCCAGGCGCGTTTGGCGGAAGAGAGCGGCACGTTAGAATGGATGTTAAATGAATGCTCTGCGGTACCGACTTAGTGTAATGTTTTTGTATCCAGCTGCGTAGAATATTCAGCGCGGCCGGCGTGCACCCTCCAGCCGATCGAGCGGTATAATTCTCCCAGCGGGCGAAAGTGGCGCGGCTGGCTTCGCAGGCGGAACGGGATCTAGCTTTTTCGCGCAATGAGGTTGGCAACATGAAACCCACGTGGAAGAAAACGCTCGGTATCTCCGTGCTGGGATTGCTGTGCGGATTTATGGCGCGCGCACAGGATCCCGCGAAGCCTGCCGCGGCGCCGGCATCCGCGACGCAAGCCGCCGCTGCAATGCCCACGGGCGAGCAGGTGCTCGATCACTACACGCAAGCCATCGGCGGGCGTGCGGCTTGGATGAAGCTGAATTCGCGCGTCTCCAAGGGCACCATCGAAATTCCGGCGATGGACAATCTGACGGGAACGTTAGAAATTCACGAAAAAGCGCCGAATTTAATGCTGGCGGTGATCAATCTGGGCGGCGGCGCTTTCGAGCAGGGCTTCGACGGTTCGACGGCGTGGTCCGATAATCCGCGCGATGGTTTGCGCGTTCTGACTGGCGGGGAACTGGACGACGCGCGGCGAGAAGCAGACTTCTATCATCCTCTGGATCTGCGCAAGAATTACAGCAAGCTCACCGTCACCGGAATCGAGAGGGTGAACGAGCATGATACCTACGTGCTGGAAGCCGCGCGGGAAAAAGGCGCGCCGGACAGAATGTATTTCGATGTGCAAAGCGGATTGCTAGTGCGCAGCGTGAACCAGCGCTACACGCCGGACGGTTTGACGGAATTTCAGGCGGACGTGGAGGACTACACAGCTCTCGATGGAGTGAAACTGCCGTTCACGGTGCGCCAATCCGGCGGCGGTTCGGCGTTTGTGATTCACTTCACAGAGGTGCAGCACAACGTGCAGCTCGCGGACGCGCAGTTTGCGAAGCCCCCAGCGGAGCCACCTGCCGATACGCCTGCTCCGCCGGCGGAGAAACAGCCCGAGTAAGGAAACTGCAATCGACGAAAAATGGGATTAGCTGTATGATAGGGCACGGCTAGTACTCGGGCAGGCACGGTAAGTGGCGATCTGGCAATGGTTTTGCCGGGAGCAGAAAGTTGCTTGCAATTTGATTGCCTGAGTGATAATTTTGCTCGGTTTGCCAGTGCTGGCGTAGCTCAGTTGGTAGAGCATCTGATTTGTAATCAGAGGGTCGGGGGTTCAACTCCCTCCGCCAGCTGAGATTGCGGTACCGGGAATATTTTGGCAAGGGTTGCGGACGAAACTCCTCGCGACAAAAGCGCTAGGGCTGGTGTCTTTCGACACGAGCCCTTTCTGCATTGCGGAGTGCCCCGTACAACGTTGCTGTTCAATCAGGTTGCGTGAGAGATGCGGGATGCAGTTGTGTCCCGGAGGATTTCACGGAACGCGGCTTTGGCGTTTCGAAAGTTTTTGCGGGACGGGTGGGTGAGTGGCTAAAACCAGCAGACTGTAAATCTGCCGCTCCTTGCGGGCTACGAAGGTTCGAATCCTTCCCCGTCCACCAGTAACCCGCGTTACGTTACTTAAGCGAATGGTTGGACAGTCTGACGGAAATTTATTTTGTGGGATTTGGAGATTCAGAAGCGCGGCAGCCCCAGCGGCAATTCTGAAGGCAGCGCGCAGGGAAGTGGGGCGACCGGTACGAGCCTGGGTAGCTCAGTTGGTAGAGCGCGTCCTTGGTAAGGACGAGGTCACCGGTTCAATCCCGGTCCCAGGCTCCAGATCGCAGTCAGCAGAGCCAGCGCGGCGTGGGGAATCAGAATTAGGGCTTCGCATCGTCGCGCTGGCGAAAAGTTTGCAGGGCATGAGCGGGGGTAACTCAGTGGTAGAGTCTCTGCCTTCCAAGCAGATGGTCGCGGGTTCGAGTCCCGTCCCCCGCTCCATGGCGCGGCCGATTGCGAAGGATCTGAGAATTTTTGCAGCAGCTAGCACCGCAGTGAAATCTTATCGCGCGCCTCTCGCCGCGAAGCTCTAATACGAGGGTGATACCAGATGGCGAAAGAGAAATTCGAACGGAATAAGCCGCATGTAAATATCGGGACGATTGGTCACATTGACCACGGCAAGACGACTTCGACGGCGGCGATCACGAAAGTGCTGTCGAAGAACAATCCGAAGGTGGCGTTCCGCGCGTTCGATTCGATTGACAACGCGCCGGAAGAGCGCGAGCGCGGCATCACGATCGCGGTTTCGCACGTGGAGTATGAGACGGCGAATCGGCACTACGCGCACATTGATTGTCCGGGCCACGCGGATTATGTGAAGAACATGATCACGGGCGCGGCGCAGATGGACGGCGCGATTCTGGTGGTGGCGGCGACGGATGGTCCGATGCCGCAAACGCGCGAGCACATTCTGCTGGCGCGGCAGGTGGGCGTGCCGTACATCGTGGTGTTTTTGAACAAGTGCGACATGGTGGACGATCCGGAATTGCTGGAGTTGGTCGAGCTGGAAGTGCGCGAGTTGCTGAAGAGCTATCAATATCCTGGCGACACGCTGCCGGTGATTCGCGGCTCGGCGCTGAAGGCTCTGGAAGGCGATGCGAAGTGGGAGAAGTCGATTCTGGAATTGATGGAAGCGGTGGACAAGAGCATTCCGCAGCCGGTGCGGGACATTGATAAGCCGTTCGCGATGCCGATCGAAGATATTTTCTCGATTTCCGGCCGCGGCACGGTGGTGACGGGAAGAATCGAGCGCGGCAAGGTGAAGGTTGGCGAAGAAGTTGAGATTGTGGGCTTCCGTCCGACGATGAAGAAGACGGTGACGGGGATTGAAATGTTCCGCAAGCTGCTGGATGAGGGCATGGCGGGAGACAACGTGGGGTTGCTGCTGCGCGGCACGGAAAAAGATGAAGTGGAGCGCGGGCAGGTGCTGGCGAAGCCGGGATCGATCACGCCGCACACGAAGTTCAAGGCGGAAGCGTACGTGTTGACGAAGGAAGAGGGCGGGCGGCACACGCCTTTCTTCACGGGATACCGGCCGCAATTTTATTTCCGCACGACGGACGTGACGGGCGATGTGAAGTTGCCGGCAGGAGTGGAGATGGTGATGCCGGGCGACAACATATCGTGTGAGATTACGCTGATAACACCGGTAGCCTTGGAGAAGGGCTTGCGCTTCGCGATTCGCGAAGGCGGGCACACCGTGGGCGCCGGAGCAGTTGCCGAGATCATCGAGTAAACGACCATGAGAGAAATCATCACATTGCAGTGCAACGATTGTAAGAACCGGAACTACACGACGACCAAGAACCGCCGCAAGCATACCGAGCGGCTGGAAACGTCTAAATTCTGCAATACGTGCAGGAAGCACACCGGCCACAAAGAAGTAAAATAGTCCGGATGCACAAGGCGCCGGCGGATGCTCCGGCGTCATGGCTTGCGGGCTCTGGAACTAAATTCGAGCCGCAGGCTCGAATTTAGGGGAGTAGGTTTAACGGTAGACCATCGGTCTCCAAAACCGAGAGTGGGGGTTCGAATCCCTCCTCCCCTGCCAGTTTGTTGGTGATGTACGGGCAGGGAATGTAGCAGGATCAGCGGAGTTAGGATACGGAGTGAAATGGCCGACGCGATACGCACGAATCGAGACGAAGAATCCCATCGCGTAAGCGGATTTGCGCTTTTGGAGCCGGTGCAGAAGCTGGGCGGTTATCCGAAGCGTTTTCGCTCGTTTCTGCACGATGTGCGCGTGGAAATGCGGCAGGTGAACTGGCCGGGGCGCGCGGAAGTGATTTCCACGACCATCGTGGTGACGGTGACGGTGGCGTTTTTCGGCGTGTATTTCTTTTTCACGGATTCGATTTTCACGAAAATCATCGGCTGGTTGATGGCATATGCCAAGAAATTCTGAAGAAACCAACGCGAGCAATGAAGGCAACGAAGTGAGCGAAGTGAACGCAGCGCCGGAAATGCCCGAAGAGCACAACGAAGCCGCCGCAGCGGGGGGAATCCCCTCGACGAAGCAGTGGTACATCGTGCACACCTACTCGGGCTTCGAGAAGAAAGTGAAGGAAAGCCTGGAAGGCCGCGTGGCGGCGTTCGGGCTGACCGACAAGATCGGGCAAATCATCATCCCCACGGAATCGGTGGTGGAAGTGCGCGGCGGCAAGAAAGTGATCTCGCCGCGGATGTGCTATCCGGGCTACGTGCTGGTGGAAATGGATATGGACGATTACACCTGGCACGTGGTGCGTTCGACGCCGCGGGTGACGGGATTCGTCGGATCGGGGCAGACGCCTTCGCCGCTGACCGAAGAAGAAGTGCAGAACATTTTGAACCGCGCGACGACTACCGCGGAGAAGCCCAAGCCGAAGCTGTCGTTCGATCGCGGCGAGAAAGTGCGGATCGGCGAAGGGCCGTTTGCGAATTTTACGGGCGTGGTGGAGGAAGTGAATTCCGACCGCTCGACGCTGAAAGTTTCGGTGACGATTTTCGGGCGCTCGACGCCCGTGGAATTGGATTTCGCGCAGGTGGAGAAGGTGGCGTAGGGATTTCGTGGCCGCCGGACGCAACGAAGAGAGATTCTTCGCTTCGCTCAGAATGACGAAGCGAGACGAGTAAAGAGGGATCCGAGATGGCAAAGAAAGTACAGGCTACCGTAAAGCTGCAATTGCCGGCGATGAAGGCGACTCCCGCGCCGCCCGTGGGTACTGCGCTTGGCCCACACGGCGTGAACATCATGGATTTCTGCAAGCAGTTCAACGCCAAGACGGCCAAAGAACCGGACGGCATGATCATTCCGGTGCTGGTGACGATTTACAGCGACCGCACGTTTACGTTCATCATGAAGACGCCGCCTGCGTCCGAGTTGATCAAGCGCGCGGCAGGGATCGTAAAAGGCTCGCCCGAGCCGAACCGCAACAAAGTCGGCAAGCTGACGGCGAAGCAGGTGGAAGAAATCGCCAAGCTGAAGCTGCCAGACCTGAACACCATGAGCCTGGCGTCCGCGGTGAAATCCATACGCGGCACGGCGCGCAACATGGGCGTGGAAGTAACAGAGTAGTTTTGCAGCACGCGCAGGAGTCCGAAAAATTCGGACGCGAGCAATTTTTGACTGCGCAGGAGAGAAAAGACGATGGGTCGTTCGGCAAAAGTCGGCGGGAAAAATATCGATCGGGCGCGCAAGCAGGTCGAGGCACGTCCATACAAGCTGGAAGAAGCTGCAGAACTACTCCGCAAAGTCCATTACGTGAAATTCGATGAGACGGTCGAACTGGTTTTGAATCTCGGCGTGGATTCCAAGCAGTCGGACCAGATGGTGCGCGGCACGGTGGTGCTGCCGCACGGCTTGGGAAAATCCAAGCGCGTGGTGGTGATTGCCGGCGGCGAAAAAGTTCGCGAGGCGGAAGAAGCGGGCGCGGATTTTGTGGGCGGCGAAGACATGGTGGAAAAAATTCAGGGCGGCTGGACGGATTACGAAGCCGTGATCGCGACGCCGGACATGATGCGCTCTGCCGGAAAACTGGGAAAAGTGCTGGGACCGCGCGGCCTGATGCCGAATCCCGAAGACTGGCACGGTTACGACGGACGTGGCTAAGGCGATCAAGGAAATCAAGGCTGGCAAAGTGGAATTTCGCTTGGACAAGACCGGGCTGATTCACTCGCCGGTGGGCAAAATCAGTTTTACCGCGAAGAATTTGGCGGACAACGCCCATGCGCTGCTGGCGGCGATCATCAAGGCCAAGCCCGCGGCGGCGAAGGGTAAGTTCATCAAGAAAATTACGCTGACCTCGACGATGGGCCCGGGAATTCTGATCGAGGAAGCGGAAGCGGATACGGCAGTAGCGGCAGCAGCGTAAGCAGCGCGAGCGACAGGGAGATCTGGGCATGAAGAAGAAGTCCGAAAAAGTTACGCAGTCGGAAGAGCTGAAGAAGCAGCTGGCGACCGTCTCGACGGTGATTCTCTCGACGTTCCAGGGAATCACGGTGGAGCAGGATACGCAGCTGCGCCGCAGCGTGGAAGCCGCCGGCGGAAAATATCAGGTGGTGAAGAACACGGTGGCGGAGCGCGCGGGTGCGGGCACTCCTCCGGAAGGTTTGCTGAAGAACCTGAAGGGCACGAATTCGATCGCCTACACCAAGACGGATCCGGTGGCGCTGGCGAAGATTCTGACCAAGGTCGCGAAAGATGTTCCGGCGTTTCAATTCCGCGCCGGCTGGGTGGAAGGGCGTGTGATTTCCATTCAGGAAATCAAGCAGCTGGCGGACCTGCCGAGCAAGGAAGAATTGATCAGCAAGGTGATGTTCCTGCTGAATGCTCCGGCGCAGCGAATCGCGACGGCGCTGGCAGCATTGCCGCGCAATCTGGCGGTGGTGACGAGCGAAGCAGTGAAGGCCAACAAGTTTGCGGGCGGCGGCAATGCAGCCAAGCCGGAAGCGGCGCCCGAAGCGGTTCAGTCCTAAAGTTTTCAGGGCAACACAGCAGCACCGCAATTCTAGCAACGGTTTTTCAATTCGGAGGAGGATAGGAAACAGCAATGGCCAGCAAAGTCGAATCAATTTTGGAAGAAATCAAGGGTCTAACGCTGCTCGAAGCTTCTGACCTAGTAAAGAAGATGGAAGAAGCGTTCGGAGTATCGGCGGCAGCGGCAGCGCCCGTAATGGTCGCAGGCGGCGGTGGCGCAGGCGCGCCAGCGGCGGAAGAGAAGACGGAATTTGCCGTCGTTCTTACCGAAGTAGGCGCCAACAAGATCAACGTGATTAAGGCGGTCCGCGAAGTCACCAGCCTGGGCTTGAAAGAAGCCAAGGACCTGGTGGATGGCGCTCCCAAGACGGTGAAAGAGGGCGTCAACAAAGAAGAAGCGGCCACCATCAAGAAGAAATTCGAAGAAGCCGGCGCGAAAGTCGAAGTCAAGTAACGCCTGGCGTTGCGGCCCGCGCGAAAATTGCGGCGGGCTGCGAAGGAATTCGCGTACGCGCGCACTCCTGAGGATCCTGGTACCTCACAATACGTCCTTCCCGGACTGACGGGGCGGGTGTCTATCCGCGCCGTCATTTCCGGCATGAATTTATATTTAAGGATGGTCCATGAGCAATCGCAACGGTAATCGCGCCAATCGGGAACGAGCACGCCTGGACTTCGCAAAAATCAAGACCACGGTGCAGATTCCGAACCTGATTGACGTACAGAAGAAGTCTTATCAGAGATTTTTGCAGATGGATTTGTTGCCGAGCGAGCGGGAAGATTCCGGCTTGCAGTCGGTGTTCGCGTCGGTGTTTCCGATACAGGATTTTCGCGGCTTGTCGCAGCTGGATTTCGTGGACTACGCGATCGGAAACTGGGAGTGCAAGTGCGGCCATCTGCGCGGCCTGCATCACTTGCGCGCCACCTGCCGCAATTGCGGAGCCTCGGTCGTCACCAATCCTTATAAGACCGGCGACGTGCTGTGCGCGAAGTGCGGCACGTTCAACAAGAACACGCCGACTTTCTGCAACAAGTGCGGCGACCCGGTCACTCTGCAGCTGAAGTACGACGTGAACGAGTGCCAGGAACGCGGCATGACGTATTCCGCGCCGCTGAAGGTGACGATCCGCCTGACGATTTACGACAAGGATCCGGACACGGGCGCGAAGTCCATTCGCGATATCAAAGAGCAGGAAGTTTTCTTCGGCGATATTCCGCTGATGACCGAGAACGGCACGTTCATCATCAACGGCACCGAGCGCGTCATCGTCAGCCAGTTGCACCGTTCGCCGGGCGTGTTCTTTGAGACGTCGAACAACCGCAGCTACTTCCTCGGCAAGATTATTCCTTACCGCGGATCTTGGGTGGAGTTCGAGTACGACACCAAGAACATCCTGTACGTGCGCATTGACCGGAAGCGCAAATTCCTGGGTTCGATTTTCCTGCGCGCGCTGGGGTTGAAGTCGAACGAAGACATCCTGCGCACGTTCTATCAAGTGGAGCGGATTTCGCTGCGCGATGGCGAGCTGTATTGGAACGCTTCGGAAGGCTTGATTGACCGCAAGCTGACCAAGGAAATCAAGCACCCGAAATCCGGTGAGACTCTGGTGGGCGCGCACAAGCGCATCACCGAGCCACTCTACAAGGAACTGGTGAAGGCGCGCGTCACCCAGGCCGAAATTGGCGTGGCTGACCTGGAAACCGCCGTCACCGTAAGCGAACTGGTGAATCGCCAGACCGGCGAAGTTTTGCTCGAAGCCAACAAGCCGCTGACCGCGGAAATGTGGGCTTCGATCGCCGAAGCTGGAATCACCGAAGTGGACGTGTGCTTCCCGGACCGCGACGACACCGGCATCATCGTGACGCGCACGCTGGAAAAGGACTCGATCCGTTCGCCGAAAGAAGCGCTGATCGAGATTTACCGCAAGCTGCGCCCGGGCGATCCTCCGACGCTGGAGACGGCGACGGCGCTCTTCAATGGAATGTTTTTCGACGCGCGCAAGTACGATTTCAGCAAAGTGGGCCGGCTGAAGTTCAACATCAAGCTGGGCCTGGAAACTCCGCTGGAAAAGCGCACGCTCGATCCTTCGGACTTCGTCGCGGCGATCAAGTATTTGCTGAAGCTGCGCAAGAACGTGGGCTCGGTGGACGACATCGATCACTTGGGCAATCGCCGCGTCCGCGCGGTGGGCGAGCTCCTGGAGAACCAGTTCCGCATCGGCCTGGTTCGCATGGAGCGCGCGATCAAGGAAAAGATGTCCGTGTACCAGGAAATGTCCACGGCCATGCCGCACGATTTGGTGAACGCCAAGCCGGTAATGGCGGCGATTCGCGAATTCTTCGGCAGCTCGCAGCTTTCGCAGTTCATGGACCAGACCAATCCGCTGAGCGAAATCACGCACAAGCGGCGTCTTTCGGCATTGGGACCAGGCGGCTTGTCGCGGGAACGCGCGGGATTCGAAGTCCGCGACGTGCACCCGACGCACTACGGCCGCATTTGTCCGATTGAAACGCCGGAAGGCCCGAACATCGGCTTGATCAGCTCGCTTTCGTCTTACGCGCGGATCAACGAGTTCGGCTTCATCGAATCGCCGTATCGCAAGGTGAAGAACGGGCGCGTGATTGACTTCGTGCAGATCGTGAATTCGGGCGACAGCGAATTCAAGGCCGGGGAAATCGTCGAGAAGGAAAAAGTCGAGGATGCCAACGAAGAGTTGAAGCGGCGGCGCGTAGTGTGGGCGGCGCATTGCTTCTATCTCTCGGCCTGGGAAGAAGACCGCTACGTCGTAGCGCAGGCCAACGCTTCGCTCGATGAAAAGGAACGCATCACCACCGAACTGGTGAACTGCCGCCAGGCCGGCAACTTCGTGCTGAAGAGCCGCGAGGAAGTGGATTACATTGACGTCTCGCCGAAGCAGCTGGTATCGGTTGCAGCCAGCTTGATTCCGTTCCTCGAGAACGACGACGCGAACCGCGCGTTGATGGGCTCGAACATGCAGCGCCAGGCTGTGCCGCTGATTCGTGGCGACGCTCCTCTGGTGGGCACGGGCATGGAACGCGTCACGGCTCGCGATTCGGGCGCCGTGATCGTGTGCAAGCGCGATGGCATCGTGGACCAGGTGGACTCCGAACGCGTGATCGTGCGCGTGGAATCCGATCAGTCCGGCGTACTGAGCCGCGAAGTCGGTTCGGACATTTACCTGCTCACGAAGTTTAAGCGCTCGAACCAGAACACCTGCATCAGCCAGAAGCCGCTGGTTCGCGCGGGCGACCGCGTGAAGCAGGGTCAAGTGCTGGCCGACGGTCCTTGCACGGATCGCGGCGAGCTCGCGCTCGGCCGCAACGTGCTGGTGGCCTTCGTGCCATGGCGCGGGTACAACTTCGAGGACGCGATTCTGGTCAGCGAAAAGCTGGTGGAAGAGGATTACTACACTTCGATTCACATCGAAGAGTATGAAATCGAAGCGCGCGACACGAAACTGGGTCCCGAGGAAATTACGCGGGACATTCCCAACATCAACGAGAGCTTCCTGCGCAATCTGGACGAGAGCGGCGTAATCCGCATCGGCGCGACAGTGAAGCCGGGCGACATTCTGGTGGGCAAGGTAACGCCGAAGGGCGAAACCACGCTGACGCCGGAAGAAAAGCTGCTGCGCGCGATTTTCGGTGAAAAAGCCGGAGACGTGCGCGACGCTTCGCTCTATTGCCCGCCGGGCATCGAAGGCACCATCGTGGACGTGAAGATCTTCTGCCGCAAGGGTGCGGAGAAGGACGAACGCCACAAGGCCATCGAAGCCGCGCAGGTAGCCAAGCTGGAAAAGAACCTGGCCGATGAAATCCGCATTCTCACCGACGAACGCTTGAAGCGCTTGAACGACTTGCTGGGCGGACAGACGTTGACCGCCGACCTGCACGACGAGCGCACCAACAAGCGTTTGCTGACCAAGGGCAGCGAGTTGACGCGCGACATTCTGGAAAAGATCTCCACGCGCAACTTGAAGCGCCTGCGGCTCAACGACAAGGACCCGCTGCTCATCGAGAAGATCGACGAGGTCGAGGAAATGACCTCGCGGCAAATCGATGTGCTGCGCAAAATCACCGACGAGCGCATCGGCAAGCTGAAGAAGGGCGACGAGCTGCCTCCGGGCGTGATCAAGCTGGTGAAGTGCTACATCGCCATGAAGCGCAAGCTCTCCGTCGGAGACAAGATGGCCGGACGCCACGGTAACAAGGGCGTGATCGCGCGCATCGTTCCGAAGGAAGACATGCCCTACATGCCGGATGGCACGCCGGTGGAAATCGTGCTGAACCCGCTGGGCGTTCCTTCGCGTATGAACGTCGGACAGATTCTCGAAACGCACCTGGGCTGGGCTTCGAAAGAGCTCGGCGAGAAAATCGGGAAGCTGCTCGACAAGGAAACGCGCGCGGAGGGCGTGCGCAAATGGTTCAAGGATGCGTTTGGTCCCACGGCGGTGTGGAAGACCATCACCGGCATGGACGACGACGAGATCCTGGATCTGGCGCATAGCTTCCGCGACGGTGTGCCGTTCGCAACGCCGGTATTCGACGGCGCGCGCGAGGGCGACATCCGCCACTTGCTGCAATTCTCCGAGCTGCCGGAAAGCGGAAAGATTTCGCTCTACGACGGCATGACCGGCGACCTGTTCGCGCAGCAAGTGACCGTGGGCTACATCTACATGCTCAAGCTCTCGCACTTGGTGGACGACAAGATTCACGCTCGCTCCATCGGGCCATACTCACTCATCACGCAGCAGCCGCTGGGCGGCAAGGCGCAATTCGGCGGACAGCGATTTGGAGAAATGGAAGTGTGGGCGCTGGAAGCATACGGCGCGGCGCACATTCTCCAGGAGCTGCTCACCGCGAAGTCCGACGACGTATATGGCCGCGCGAAAATTTACGAGGCCATTGTGAAGGGTGAGCCGGGGATCGAGCCTGGCGTGCCGGAATCCTTCAACGTTCTCGTGCGCGAGTTGCAGTCCTTGTGCCTGGACATCGAATTGATGAAGCGGCAAAAACCGCAGCTGGAAAAAGTGGAAGCCGCGGACTAACTGCAGGCAATCGCTCCGCGGAGAAATTCCGCGGAGCGCAACATTCTTCGTAGCTGTTCTTGTTTTACTGGATTTAGGTCCCGCTCTGCGGGACAGGAGGATCGCCCTTGTACCGATCGAGCCCGTATGATCGCGCCAGCCAGATAGCGGATTTTGATTCCATTCGCATCAGCCTGGCGAGTCCTGAAAAAATCCGTTCCTGGTCGCATGGTGAAGTGACCAAGCCGGAGACCATCAATTACCGCACCTTCAAGCCGGAACGCGACGGCCTGTTCTGCGCCAAGATTTTCGGCCCCGTCACGGACTGGGAATGTTTGTGCGGAAAATACAAGCGCATGAAGCATCGCGGAGTGATCTGCGACAAGTGCGGCGTGGAAGTCACTCTGAGCAAAGTGCGCCGCGAGCGCCTGGGCCACATCGAGCTGGCTTCGCCCTGCTCGCACGTATGGTTCTTCAAGGGTCTGCCCAGCCGCATCGGCTACCTGCTGGACATCACCATGCGCGACCTCGAACACATTCTCTACTTCGAGACGTTCGTCTGCATCGATCCCGGCGAAGTGCTGGGATTGAAGCAGAAGGACATCATTCCCGAAGACAAACTGCGCGAGCTGCAGAAGGAATATCCCGGAAAGTTCACCTACGGGATGGGCGCGGAAGCCATCAAGGAATTGCTGCGCCGCGTCGAAGTCGACAAGCTCTCGGAAGAATTGCGCGAGAAGATGAAGATTGACCCCAGCTTGCAGAAGCGCATCAAGTTCGCCAAGCGGCTGAAGGTTCTGGAAGCGTTCCGCAAGAGCGGCAATAAGCCGGAGTGGATGATTCTGGACGTGATTCCGGTGCTGCCGCCCGAGCTGCGTCCGCTGGTGCCTCTGGATGGCGGCCGTTTCGCCACCTCTGACCTGAACGACCTGTATCGCCGCGTAATCAACCGCAACAACCGGTTGAAGAAGCTGATGGAATTGCACGCGCCAGACGTAATCGTGCGTAACGAAAAGCGCATGCTGCAGGAAGCGGTGGACGCGCTGTTTGACAACGGCCGCCGTGGACGCGTGCTGCGCGGCACGAACAATCGCCCGCTGAAGTCGCTGTCCGACACGCTGAAGGGCAAGCAAGGCCGTTTCCGCCAGAACTTGCTGGGCAAGCGCGTGGACTATTCCGGACGCTCGGTCATCGTCGTCGGCCCCGAACTGAAGCTGCACCAGTGTGGTCTGCCGAAGAAAATGGCGCTCGAGCTTTTCAAGCCGTTCATCTATCACAAGCTGGAAGCCGCGGGACACTGCACCACCATCAAGCAGGCCAAGGAATTGGTGGAAGCGCAGGAACCGGTGGTGTGGGACATTCTCGAAGATGTGATTCGCGAGCATCCCGTGCTGCTGAACCGCGCTCCCACGCTGCACCGCCTGGGCATTCAGGCGTTCGAGCCAGTGCTGGTGGAAGGTAAAGCGATTCGAATTCACCCGCTGGTCTGCACCGCGTTCAACGCGGACTTTGACGGCGACCAGATGGCGGTGCACATTCCGCTGTCACCGGAAGCGCAAGTCGAGGCGTCGGTGTTGATGCTCAGCTCGCACAACATTCTTTCGCCGGCCAACGGCTATCCGCTGGCAGTGCCCACGCAGGACATGGTCCTCGGCATCTACTACATGACCAAGTCCAAGCCGCAGGCCAAGGGTGAAGGTCGCGCGTTCGGCTCACCGGAAGAAGTGGTGATGGCTCTGGAAGCGAACGAAGTGGAACTGCTCACTCCGATCCGCATGCGTTACACCGGTGAATTGATTGACCTCACCAACGCGTATGACGATCAGGACGTCTCGCACACCGAGCCGGTAAATCTGAACAAGCAGTTCCTGCACACCACCGTTGGCCGCGTGATTTTCAACGATCACCTGCCGACGGACATGCCCTTCATCAATGGCCTGTTGAAGAAGAAGGGCGTGCAGGCGCTGGTGCAATATTGCTACCTGCGCTTCGGCCTGGAAAAGACGGTCGTGGCACTCGATAAGCTGAAGGAACTGGGCTTCCTGTACGCGACGAAGTCCGGAGTTTCCATCGGCATCAGCGATATGGTCATCCCCAGCGTGAAATTCAAGCTGGTGGATTCAGCGGAGCACGAGGTGGTGAAAGTCCAGCAGCAATATCTGGACGGAGCGATCACCAACGGCGAACGCTACAACAAGGTCATCGCCATCTGGTCGGACGTCACCGAAAAAGTGGCGGACGAAATGTTCAAGGCCCTGGAAGAGCAGGACAAGCAGGGCGTGATCAACCCGGTGTACGTGATGGCTGATTCCGGAGCGCGCGGATCGAAACAGCAGATCCGCCAGCTTTCCGGCATGCGCGGATTGATGGCCAAGCCCTCGGGCGAAGTCATCGAGACGCCAATCACTTCCAACTTCCGCGAAGGTTTGACCGTGCTGCAGTACTTCATTTCGACGCACGGCGCGCGTAAGGGTCTGGCCGATACGGCGCTGAAGACGGCCGACTCCGGCTACCTGACGCGGCGGTTGGTGGACGTGGCGCAAGACGTGATCATCAATGAGTTCGACTGCGGCACGGCGGACGGCATTTACGTGGAGCCGATTTTGGAAGCCGGCGTCGAAGTCGAACCGTTGCGCGACCGCGTGGTTGGCCGCGTATCACTCGAGAAGATCAAGGACTACGAAGGCAACGTGATCGTCGAGATCAACCAGGAAATCACCGAAGAACTGGCGAACTCGATCCAAGCAGCCGGCATTGAGCGCGTGAAGATTCGCTCGGTGTTGACTTGCGAATCACGGCGCGGAGTTTGCGGACGTTGCTACGGCCGCAACCTCGCCACCGGACGCTTCGTGGAAATGGGCGAGGCCATCGGCGTGATCGCAGCGCAGTCTATCGGCGAGCCGGGCACGCAGTTGACCATGCGCACCTTCCACATCGGCGGCACGGCTACACGCGTCACCGAACAATCGAAGGTCGAAGCGCGCAACAACGGCTTCGTCAAATTCATTGACCTGAAAGTGGTCGAAGGCCGCGGCAAGCAGATCGTTTCCATGAACCGGTCTGGCTTGATCGCGGTCGTTGACGAAAAGGGCCGTGAGAAAGAGCGTCACCATGTGGTCTATGGCGCGCGCTTGAAGGTCGAAGACGGGCAGCCGGTCACGCTGGGCCAGACCATGGTCGAGTGGGATCCCTACACGTTCTCGATTCTCACGGAAACCGCGGGCGCGGTGCAGTTCAAGGACCTGCAAGCGGGCATCACGATCGAAGAGCAGGTGGACGAAGTCACCGGGTTGTCGCAGCTGGTCGTGACGCTGCCGCCGGGTGATGAAAAACACCAGCCCACAATCCTGATCCGCGGAGCGCAGGGCCGCACCAAGAAATACTTGATGCCTTCACGCGCCCACTTGATGGTGGTGGACGGCGACGAGGTGCAACCCGGAGACGTGCTGGCGAAGATCCCGCGCGAGACGACCAAGACCAAGGACATCACCGGTGGTCTGCCGCGCGTCGTGGAACTCTTCGAAACCCGCAAGCCGAAGGATCCCGCGGTCATCAGCGAAATCGACGGCGTGGTGAAATACGGCGAAATCGTCAAGGGCCAGCGCAAGATTTACGTCGAAAGCGAAGACGGGAAGGGCGTCGCGCAAACCATCAAGGAATATTCGATCTCGCGCGGCGTGCACATCAACGTGCAGGAAGGCGAACACGTTGCGGCCGGCGAACCTTTGATTGACGGTCCGCTGAACCCGCACGATATTCTCGCCGTCCTCGGTGAAAAGTACACCCAGGCATACCTGGTGAACTCGATTCAAGAGGTTTACCGGTTGCAGGGCGTGAACATCAACGACAAGCACATCGAGTGCATCGTCCGGCAGATGATGCGCTGGGTGAAGGTTGAGGACGTGGGCGACACGACGTTCCTTCTCGAGGAGCAGGTGGACAAGTTCCGCTTCCGCGAGGAGAACGATCGCATCATCCGCGATGGCGGGCGGCCTGCGACTGGGCGTCCTTTGCTCCTCGGCATCACCAAGGCGTCGCTGTCCACGGATTCGTTCATCTCCGCGGCCAGCTTCCAGGAGACGACGCGCGTTCTCACCGAAGCGGCGATTTCCGGGAAGGTGGATTACCTGCGCGGCTTGAAGGAAAACGTGATCATGGGCCGGTTGATTCCCGCGGGCACCGGTTTGGAGCGTTACCGCAACATTCAGCTCCTTACCGAAATCCCGAAGGAAGAGCCGGAAAACATGGAGCCGGAGCTTACGCCGGAAGAAGCGGCAGCGCTGGATTTCCTGCGCAAGGATACCGACGCTGTAGCCGAAAGCTAGACGCAATTTACAAGTCAACAGCTACACTTCAACCAAGGGGCGCTGCGATTTTTCGCGGCGCCCTTTTTTTTGCGTCGTCGGCTGCTCAAGAACTCGGGAATCTTGGCAGGGCGGCTTTAGCCGCTGAAGTTCCGCTTTTGCAGTTCTCATGCAGACCCTCGAGCCACGACATTAGCCCCACACGAGCTGGCTCTGCCTGCTTTGAAATTCCAATGTACACACATTACGTTTTGCATTTCGCGCGCCACACGTGCATGATGAATCTGTGAAAATCTCGAACACGACCGGTGGCCGTTCCAGCGTCCTCTACCCCTCTGACGCGACGACGAGCGTTGTCATCCCGGCCCCCGCGCCCTTCCTTCATGCCGGGCGAAGCCTGCCTGCCGCAGGCAGGGATCTCTCTCCCGCGGCTCTCCTCGCCCTGCGCCTCCAAAACCACCAATTTCTATTCAGTACAAATGAACCGCTCCCCAATTTTGCAACTCACACGAAACAAACCACTTCATTTTTCCTATGCGATGCAAATGAACGCCTTTCCCGCACCTTCAGGCTTGCAATTCGCACAAAACAAATCACTTCATCACGAATCTCTTTACTTTTTCTATTCAATACAAATGAGCGGTCACAAGCGAACTGCCGTTCTCGCAGTCGTGGCGCACACTTGTCCGCCTGTCCTTCCGGCCTGTTAAGCAACTTGGCATATGCCGCGTCTTTCTTTCCCTCTGCAGCGCGCGCACTCAGTAAAATTGATGGCAAGAACGGAGCATTGTGGCTTTCTCCGCGGAGAAGGCGCGCGGATATCCGTATGTCCAAACGAATCTCAGGTCAAACGCCGCCACGGGCAACAGGACGCGCGCCAAAACTGGCGCCAGAAGCTGCGCCGAAGCTTGCATCGCAGCAGGAGGCGCCGCTAGCGGGCGGGCCGGCCGCTTCCACGAAAGCGCAATTCAAAAAGCTCATCGAAGTGATTTCGCGCTCACAGCTGAATTACCGCGAGTTGATTGACAGCCTGGACCACGCCGTCTTTACCATTTCACTGGAAGGTGAAATCCGCGTTGCCAATCGCCGCTTCGTCGAGATTCTGGGCGTTTCGTTTCAGGATCTCATCGGCCACCGGCTGGATGAATTTGTTGCCGTGCCCACGATGGCGGAAGCGCTCCGCAGCCGCGATGCCTTTCTGCAAAAAGGGCATTGGGCCGGACGAATTTCAATTCAGCTGAAAAAAGATCCCCGTCGCCGCTTCTACGATTGCTGGCTGCAGGCGCTGACGGACGAGGAGCACGTCACCTCCATCAGCGGCTGGGTCCGTGACGTGACGTCGCAGCACGAATCCGAAATCCGCTTCACCGAACTCTTCGAATCGCTGCGCGAAGGAATTTTCTTCACCACACCCGAAGGCACTCTGCTTGATGCCAACCCTGCGCTCGTGCGCATGCTTGGATACGAAAACAAAGAAGAACTCAAGAAGCTCAATTTTCGCGAAATATACGCAGACCCCGCGCAACGCGACGCGCTTGTGCATCAGGTAATCTATCAAGGCGCGGTGCAGGACGTGGATGTGATTTACCGCCGTAAAGACGGATCACTGATCCATTGCCTCGCTTCCGGTTTTGCGATTCGCGATACGTTCGGCCGCACCATTCGCATGCAGGGCACGCTGGTAGATATCACCGAGCGCATAGAAATCGAAGCGCGCCTGCACCAGGAACAGGAATTCGTGCGCCGGCTGGTGGCCAGCTTTCCGGACATGATCGCGGTGATGGATTTCGAGGGCCGCTTCACTTTCGTCAGCCCGCGCGTGGAAGATATTCTGGGGCGTCCGGCGCAAGAGTTGGTGGGCAAACTGTTGAGCGAGCAAATTCACCGCGACGAAGTACCGCAACTGCGCGAAGTGTTTGCGAAGCTCGTCGGCGGTGGCGCCGCCAACGCCCAATTCGAATACCGAACCAAGCACGCCGACGGATCCTGGCACTCGATGCGCGCCAGCGCCAGCCCGCTCTACGACGCGGCCGGAAATATAAATGGTGTAGTGGCCTCGGCGCGCGACGTCACCGACGCCAAGGCCGCCGAAAAGCAGAATCTGCAGAAAGAAAAACTCGCAGCCATGGGCGAGATGATGTCTGGCGTGGCGCACGAGCTGAATAATCCGCTCACCGCGATTCTGGGCGTCAGCGATCTACTGCGCGAACGCGCGCCGGACGATGCCACGCGCCGCCAGACGGAAATCATATTAAAGCAGGCGCGCCGCGCCGCCGTGATCGTGCAAAACCTGCTGGCGTACGCGCGGCCTTCCGCGCTGGCGCGCAAGAAAATGCGTCCGGAAGAGGCGCTGCAAGCGGCGATTGACCAGCAGCGCGCTTCGCTCTCGCAGAAAAATATTTCGATCGAACTGGGCCCGCCGCCCGGCCGTCTGGCGCTGGAAGCCGACCCCAAGCTTTTGCATCAGGTTTTCGTGAATTTGATCGTGAACGCGGAGCAAGCCATCACCGGCCAGCGCGAACGCGGCGTCTTGCGAATTGCCATCGAGCGCGCTGACGGCAAGATCGGTTTCCTGTTTGCGGACGATGGCCCCGGCATCGCTCCCGAAAACATCGGGAAAATTTTCGATCCCTTTTTTACTACCAAGCGTCCTGGCGGCGGCACTGGCCTGGGCCTGGCGATTTGCACGGCCATTCTCAAAGAGCATGGCGGCAGCATTGAGGTGCAGTCCACTCCCGGTAAGGGCGCGGAGTTTCGCGTGTGGCTGCCGGAGTTCATCGAAGAAATCAGCGCGCCACCTCTCGCTGTGCGCCCGGTGATCGCCGCTCCGGCGGGTTCGGGAGCATTGCGCGGACATTCGGTGTATGTGGTGGATGACGAAGAAAGCATCCGCGAAATCGTGCAGGAAGGGCTTTCGGCGCGGGGCATGACCGTCGAAGGAGCATCCAGTTCGGAAGAGGCGCTGCCGCACCTGGCCGCGCACAGTTACGATTTTGTGCTTTGCGATTTCAATCTGCCGGGCATGAACGGCGAGGAATTCTTCAAGCGGATTCAACCACGTGTGGGAACCGCGGCTCCTAAATTTGTTTTCATGAGCGGAGCGCTGCTGGATTCCGCCACGATGACTCATTTTACGGAGAAGGGCGCGTCCGTGCTGCAAAAGCCATTTCACATCGCGGCGCTCGCCACTCTGCTCACCGAGCTGCTGCAGCCGCAAACCGTCGCAACGAAGTAGCCCCGCGTCCAGCTCTTCCGTCGTTCCTGTTACTTCGGCTTGCTGGTGGTGCCGCTCGCGGGCGGCGCAGAATTCGCGTCCACCCCAAAATCCCAGAAATACAGGCTGGTCGCTCCGCCCTGCACCACTTCCGCCATCGCATATTCACCAGGCTCGAGCGCTGCTCCCAGAGTGAAGCGGTACACGCCGTGCGCGATTTCCCAGCGTTGGATGGGAATCGATATTTTCCCCGTGGCGGCCTGTTCCTTGAAAAGCTCGTCGAGATTTTCCAGGTCGCGTTTGTCGCCGTGCACCTTCGCGCGGATCAGGTCCAGTTGCGGCTCGCGCCCATCAGCCGTGCGCATGTAGAACTCGGTCTGCGCGCTTTTGAGGCGGAATTTCGCGCGCGTGCCGCGCAGCGAAATAGTGTGCCGCGTGGGGACAACCGGTACAGGGATCAGCACCTGCTTGAGCAACTGTGTCTTGCTGAACTTCATGTCCGCTTCCGCTTGCGCCAGCGGATAAATGGCCTTGCCGTCGAACTCAAATAATCCATCGCCCCCCGGCAGAAATACTTTGGGCGCGATTTCGATGCTGGCGTCAATGTCCATGGCGTCCGCGCGCCGCGCCACTTCTGCCGTGTGCACTTTGGCGATCAGCGCAGCCTTGCGTGCCTGCTCGTCTGCCGCGATCTTCTTAGTCGCGTCCCAATCCACCAGCGACGCCGGAATCTCTTCCCAATCCCTCTGGTCAATGCTGAAATAGCGCACGCGGTCGCCGTCCACTTCGTACTCGCGCACCAGTTGGAAGCTGCCATCCTTCAGCATCAACTTTTTGCCGGTGGGCAGCCCCGGTTCCGCGGCATCTTGCGCGGACGCCGCAGCGGCTGCTGGCGCATTGGCTTTTCCTGCCGGTGGATTTGTTGGAGTTTGCGCGCGAACCACCGGGCAGAGGAAAACCAGGGCGAAAGCCAGAACCACGAGCAGGGTCGGCCGTCGCTGTGAGCATCGTCCGAATTGTTGTTGTAGTCCCATCGACAGATCATGCTCGAGCAATTTGCCGGAGCCGTACTGGCTTGGCGCGCCCGACTCAGTGCTAGGATGCAATTTTCGGACGCGGGGTTGAGCGGAGTAAGGATAGCTTGAGCAGCGGCAGGGCACAACGTCGGGCGGCAGATGTGCAATAAAAAAGGCCTTCCGGCCTACAGGAAAGCCTTGAGATGACCAGGTTTTAGCGCTGAATTTAGCGGCGCGAAGTAATTAATGGTCGCAGCGCGGCTGCAGAACCGTGAGGATCATCAAATCGGAATGTGAAAAAAGCCACTTTTCGGCTTCAACGCCGGCGGCTTCCGCTGCGCGCGCGATCGTTCCGAGGTGCTTGTTTTGCGCAAGATTGCGCAGGTGGTCAGTGCAGATGCCCGTGAGGGAGACGACTTCATCTTCGGTGAAGATTTTCTGGCTGGACTTGATTCGCACCATCGCCGGACCTCCTGCTGCCTTGGATGCTGAGACTAAATTAAATGTCGCTAATGTTCTCTGCAATAGTCCTTCCGTTCTAGATACCTAGAACTCCCTACTAGAGAGGCCTAGCCGAACTCTCATTCTCTCTATGATTTGACACCGGAACAGGCGAATTTGCTCCGAAGCCCTCGATTGCACATTCTTGCCACAAAGAGGAAGGGAAAGTCTAATGGTGGAATGTTTCTACAAGTTCACGGATTTGTTTCGCGTGGCGCAATTCGTGGTAACCGATCGTGCGGAACCAATCGTACATGTTCAGGCTGCCCAGGAAGGGATGCTGGTAATGATAAAGACTGATATCGGTGCCGCGCGTTGATTCGATGAATGCCACGGTAGATTCGCGCGTCGTGACTAATCCCGCGAAAGATTGCTGCTTGTCGCGCACGCGTTTCGCATCCAGCGGTATGGGAGTGCGCACTTTGCGCCCGCGCCAAGTCGCGATTGCCAGCGGCAGGTGGAAACGCTTGCGCAGCGGCACTGGCCTGGGCGTTGATCGCAACAGCCTTTTCATCCCGAAAATTGTGGTTTCTTCCACCATTCCCACGTGCGCGGTCACTTCGGCGGCCGACCAGCAATCGGGCGCAGGCGATTCGCACCAGTGGAGATCGCTGACCTCTTGGGCTGCAGACAGGAATTTGGCGCGTGAATTTTCCAGGTGCCGGAAGATCGGTGCCAGGTCTTTCAGAAGCTGGTCTCCTCAAATCACGAAACCACCGGCTTTTTCGAACGCGCGGGCCAGTTGCAGAATGCGGGCTTCGGCGAAATGGCTGGCGAAGATCTGCATGCCGATCGGCAGTCCAGCCGCCGTGTTGCCGCAGGGTACCGAGATCCCCGGGATGCCCGCGAGTGACCCTGTAACTGTATATATATCAGCGAGATACATCTCCAGAGGGTCCGCAGTTTTCTCGCCGAGCTTGAACGGCGGGGTGGGAGAGGTGGGCGTGAGAATCGCGTCAACCTTTTCGAAGGCATCCGAGAAATCGCGTGCGATCAGGGAACGTACCTTTTGTGCGCGCAAATAGTAGGCATCGTAATAGCCCGACGAAAGCGCGTAGGTTCCCAGCATGATGCGCCGCTTTACCTCCGGGCCAAAACCTCGCTCGCGGGTTTTGCGATACATTTCCATGAGTGTGTTGCCGTGGACACGCAGTCCGTAACGCACCCCGTCGTATCGAGCCAGGTTTGAACTGGCTTCCGCGGTGGCGACAATGTAATAGGTGGCGATTGCGTAGTCCGTGTGCGGCATTTTCAGGGGGACGCGCTTGCAGCCGAGCTTTTCGAGCAACGCTATGCCCGCTTGTACCTTGGCTTTCACTTCCGAGTCCAGGCCCGCTCCGAAGTAGTCTTCCGGTACTCCTATTCGCAGGCCTGCGACTGGATTTTCGATCTCGGCCAGATAGTCGGGCACGGCCACAGCTGCGGAAGTCGAGTCATTTGGATCGTGTCCGGCGATTACGGACAATACGGTCGCCGCATCGGCGATGTTCGTTGCGAAGGGGCCAATGCGGTCGAGCGACGAGGCGAACGCGATCAAGCCGTACCTAGATACGCGCCCGTATGTTGGCATCAGGGCCGGGATGCCGCAGTACGCACCGGGCTGCCGGATCGAGCCGCCGGTGTCTGTACCGAGAGATACCACCGATAATCCCGCCGCAACAGCCGCAGCTGAGCCGCCGCTAGAGCCTCCTGGCACTCGATCTATGGCGACTGGGTTCCGTACTGGACCGTATGCTGAGTTCTCGTTCGAGCTTCCCATGGCAAATTCGTCGCAGTTGGTCTTACCTAGGATGACCGCTCCGGCCTTTTCCAGGCGTTCGATGGCAGCGGCGTCATACGGTGGCGTATAGTTCTCCAGAATCTTCGAGCCACAGGTGGTGCGGACGCCTTCGGTGCTGATCACGTCCTTAATGGCAACCGGGACCCCGGCCAGAGGTGCCAAGGTCTGACCTTTGGCGACCGCCGCGTCCACGCGGTCCGCCTGGGCATAGGCACGCTCTGGACACAGGGCCAGAAACGCATTCAACTCCGGGTCGCGGCGCTCGATTCGCGCGTAGAACTCGTTAGTCAGCTCACGAGCAGAAGTCCTCTTGGTGAGCAGAGCATCGCGCACGGTCGCGATGGTCCATGGCGTCGCGGCGCTCATCGCTCGATCACCTTCGGCACGCGGAAGAATGGCTTGGCGGCATCCGGCGCCTGGGCCAATACTGCGTTTGCAACATCGCACGGGACTACTACGTCGTCGCGCAGTTCAGGCTCAGCTGCCGCTCGCGCCCCTGCTACGCTCGCGCCACTTTCACCGTGGGCGTTTCGCGGACGCATTTGGGTCATTGGCTCGACGTTCGACACGTCCAATTCCTGCAACTTGCCCACATAGGACAGGATCTCATCCAGCTGGCCGCGATAGGTCTCGACTTCCTCGGGTGCCAGCTCCAGATGCGCCAGTTGTGCGACGCGCAGCACGTCTTCGCGGCTAATTTTCACAGGTGCACCGCTCAAGGCGCAGTCTGGAGGCCCGATAAGTTTTCAGCAGCAGGGATTTCATAGCATCCATCTTAGTACAGAAGAGGTTCCGCGCAAGTGCCGGCCCGCGAAGGAAAAATCGCGGCGAATTGTTTCAGGCTTTGCGGCGGCGGATGAAAGGAGTGTGCTCGTTATTCAGCTCGTGTGAAATGTGGCGCGGGCCGGGCTTCGCGGCGACGAATTTCACGTCGCGCACGAGCGTGCTGCCCCAGGCCTTATTTACTTGCGCGCAGAATTCGCTTTTCATTTCTTCCAGCTGTTTCTGCCAGGCCTTGCCATCAGCCGCTACTTCCAGGCAGCCCTTGTGGCAGCGCACCGGACGGGTATGGCGCGCGAGGGTTTTTCCCACCACGCTGGGCCACACGCCCGAAAGCCAGGCGACCGCCGCTTCCGGCCGCTTCAGCTGGCGCAGCATGCCGCCTAGAAAATTTCCCGCGCGTTCCATCGAGGGCGAATTCTAGCACACAAAATGCCGTGAGAATATTTTCCGAAATTTGGCCGCGAGAAGCGGATGGCGATGAAATCCGAACTACGGCAGAGTGAGTGTGGAAATAGCGAGGCAGCACGCACAGTTTTTACGAGGAGTAATACATGATTCCAATACGCGTGGTCGCGATACCGACTGAAATTGCTGATGCAGTTCGGCGTACGCACAAAGACCCGCACTACGGCCATGCCGCGCACACTGAAATTGCGGGTGAAGGCGCGCCGTGCCGCCACTGCTTGCAGATCATTGCTGCCGGCGTGGAGAAGGCAACACTGTTCACGTACGACGCGTTCGAGGGCGTCGAATCGTTGCCCTTGCCGGGGCCGGTTTACATTCACGCGGAAGCATGCTCGCGCTATCCGGAGAACAGCGGATTTCCGGCGCAGCTGCGAAGCAGCCCGCGAACGTTGAATGCCTACGCGCGCGGACGGCGGCTCATAGCGGCGGAATACGTTGAGGACGGCGACGTGGACGCTGGGGTTGAAAAACTCTTCGCGCGTGCGGATGTGGACTATATTCACGTGCGCAGCACTACGGCAGGCTGTTATACATTTCGAATCGAACGCGCCCGTTGATGTCGGACGGACCGCCGACAAGTCAGCAGGGGGCGGGTCTAAGACCCGGCCCGACGGAGAATTGCTTTCGTTGGCGGCTACGGCGTAGCGGCGGCGCTCACGCCGTTCAGGCCGAGGTCCGGGGCGATGGTGCGCAGGGCGGCGATGCAGAAGGCGATGTGCTCGTCGAGAGGAACGCCGAGTTCTTCGGCGCCTTTGAACACGTCGTCGCGATTGACGCCGCGGGCGAAGGCTTTGTCTTTCAGCTTTTTCTTCACCGAAGCTGCTTCGACCTCGTGAATACTCTTGCTGGGCTTGATTAAAGCGCAGGCGGTTAGGAAGCCGGCCAGCTCGTCACAGGCGAACAGCGTCTTGTCGAGCGGGGAAGTGCGCGCGACGTTGCAGTAATCGGCGTGGCCCAGGATGGCGTGGATCATTTCTTCGGGGTAGCCGCGTTCGCGCAGAATTTTCGATCCTTCGTAGGGATGCTCTTCAGTCGGGTGATGAGCCGCGTTGGGCCAGCGCTCGTAATCGAAATCGTGAAGTAACGCGGTCGTACCCCATAGCTCTTCGTCTGCACCCGATTTGCGCGCATAGGCTCGCACGCAAGCCTCCACCGCCAGTGCGTGTTTGCGTAGGCTTTCACCCTGCGTGTATTCGCAGAGCAGGCTCCAGGATTCGTCCCGATTCGGCATCATTCCCCTCTTGGACCGTCGTAGGCGGCTCTTTGGCCCCGCTTTGGAGTTTACCGTACAGCAGAACCGCGCCGCCAGAGGCTGCTGCGGGCCATGACGGGCCTTCCTGCGACCGCAGTCGCACTGATGAGGGGAGTATTTGTGGCGCGGCGGCATGAAAAGCGGCGGAAGGATCACGGCGAGTGCCGCGACACTCGGGATTATTAGCGAACGCCAATCAGAAGCGCGGACGTCCGCCGCACGCGGCGACGGTCAATGTCCATCAATAGGACTTACGGCAGAACTGTCTCAATCGGAGCGCGCTGGAAGAAATGAGACGTATAGTTTTGAGACAGTTTGACGGGCGCGTAAGTAGTGGCCGCAGACGATTCGGTGTTTGTTCTCGTCATTCATTGAACACAAACAGTTTGCGGGCGCGAATTCGGAGCAACGAGCCAGAAAAGCGGCGAACGAACCCAAAAAAAACGCGCGAAGTGTGGGCATCAGAATTGCAAGCACAAATCGTCAGCGGATGACGCTGAATGGCATTGTGTTCATCTCGATAGCGGACGTGAAACGGCGAGGGCGAAGAAAAATCGCACCACTTTCAGGGCCGTGGGGGAAGCTAAACGGCTGCTGATTGTGGGATCCGCTGCGAGGGAGTTAGACTGATTCCGGCTAGAGGACGAAATAGGGCTTGACAAGAAATGGCACCGTGTGGAGAATCGCTCCCGCGCCTGTTTCTGCCTTCCCCTGTTGTGAACGTTCCTCCCTCTTCGCATCGCCGGAATAGTCTGTGAGGAGAACCGGTGGCGGAAAAAGAAGCCCTAGAAGCGAGCATGGATTTGGATCGTGAAGTACTTCGATGTCAGGTATGCGGTTTAGTTCAATACCGGACGCGCACGGACAACTGCCGTCGTTGTCTGCGCATGCTGCCCCCGAAGGTGACGTTCGTCATTCCGACGCCGTCGCCCCAAGATTTGCCGGGGGACGATCGCCAACTGTTTGAGAACTGGCCGAACCGCGAAACTGTGGAAAACATCGGCCAGCGCATCAGGCAATTGCGCGAGTCACGCGGCATGACGCAGAGCCAGCTACAGGCACGTTCGCGCGTTTCTCGCTCCTATTTGTCCCGCATTGAAAGTGGGCAGATGACGCCGAGCCTCGGCACTCTGGAAAAGATTGCCGAAGCGCTGGGTGTAGGTCTGAACCGCTTCTTCGTGCCGGAGACCAATGGCGAGACGGTGCTGGAAGATCCCTTCATTCAGGGACTTCGCCCATACCTGCGGCAGCTCGATTGGACGCAGTGGCAGGGCATTCTGAAGCGCTTGCAGGCGATCAGTGAACACGTCAGCACCAATCACACGGTGCGTGTGCTGCCGCCGCAGGTTGCCGAGCGCTTGCCTCACCACATGCCCCGCCGGCAACAGCAGATGCCCCATACTGCGACGGCGCTACACCGCTAGTCGTCGCGGCACGCGATGGCGCACGACGCCTGATGGACAGGCCGAATTCCGGGTAGGGCTTGGCACGCTTGCTTAGGCCGGCTGCCAGGCCCGTTCCCGAACGGCCCGAAATCCGTTCGGGCGAGAACGCCAACGCGACCGAGCCAATTCGCTCGGTGTTTTTCCACGCTTGCACTAATCCACGAAAAATTTACTGGGACATTCTAAGGGCGAACTGCGCAGAGCGAACCTGCGTGGGGCCAGCCTATATGGGAATTATTGCGCTTCTTTCTTGCCGACTCGAAAGAGCACGATATCCACTCCGTCGCCTTTCCTTGTGAGTGCCACCACGCGCGCGCCCTCGCCGTGGTCGTCCACAAACGCGATGTCAGTATCGGAGTCCACTGTTACGCCGTGAATCGGGTGATGAGATACGTCTTGATCCCGGCGGAAGTTAGGACCGAGGCGGTGCGCGTACCAGGTGTCTACCCGGTCGAGACTGTCTGAGGTGCTGAAGTGCTCGACGGCAATCCCGACTGCTCCATCGTCGTTTGAAAGTTCCACTTTCGCGTTGTTGTCATTCCCATCGGATTTTGCCCCGGGATAAACCGGCAGGCCGGACGCGCGCGGCACGTCCTTGTTCACTTTTATGGCGCCTACGGGCGTCTGAATCTCGACGTTATTGCCCTGATTGTGGACGCGCAAATTGCGGATGAAGAGGCCGGCGAGCGCCAGGCCGAAGAGGACCATTACCACTATGCCGCCAGCGACAATCCCGAGGATCCACCACACCGCGTTGTTGCTGCGCCGCGGCCGCTGCGGAGGAATAGCCACGGGAGGCCTTCCGGAAGCGCTAGACATAATTTACCCCTTGCTTGTTATACGCTGATAGATACGCAATGAAGCGTGCAAATGTTTCGCGCGGGGCGCGGCCGCTGGCCTAGTTGAAACGCACTTCGACGCCGGGATGCCGGTCGAGATGCACGGAATCAATGAAGCGCACCTCGGCTTCCTCGAGCGTCATGATCAGGGAATGAGTGCGCGTTCCGTCGCGGAAGAAATTCACGCCGTGCAGCAGGCCGCCGCCGGTGACTCCGGTGCAGGCGAAGATAATTTTCTTTCCCGGCGCAAGGTCCACGGTTTCGTAAATGCGCTTGGGATCTTTGATGCCCATCGCGGCGGTGCGTTCCAGATGCTCGGGTTTGGAGACCACCAATCGCGCCAAGATCTGCCCGTTCAAACAGCGCAAAGCAGCCGCCGTCAGCACTCCCTCAGGCGCGCCGCCCGTACCCATCACCGCGTGCACAGACGTGCCGCGCACCGCGGCGGAAATACCCGCGGAAAGGTCGCCGTCGGATATGAGGCGGATGCGCGCGCCGGCTTTGCGTATGTCCGCGATCAGCTTTTCGTGCCGCGGGCGGTCCAGCACCACGATCACCAGGTCCTCGACGTCGCGGTCGTAGCGGCGGGCGATGGCGCGCAGGTTATCTTTCACTGGGGCGTCCAGATCGATCGCGCCCTTTGCAGGGGGGCCGACGATGATTTTTTCCATGTAGAGATCGGGCGCGTGCAGCAAGCCGCCATGCTCGCTGGCTGCGAGGACTACGATCGCGCCGGGTTCGCCCGTCGCGCAAAGATTGGTGCCTTCGAGCGGGTCCACCGCGATGTCCACTTTGGGATATTCGCGGCTTTTGTCGCGCACTGCGGCGCCCACTTTTTCGCCGATGAAAAGCATGGGCGCTTCGTCGCGTTCGCCTTCGCCGATGACGATGGTGCCATCCATGCCCACGCGATCCATTTCCGCGCGCATGGCTTCGACGGCGGCCTGGTCCGAGCCTGAGCGGTCGCCCTGGCCCATGGTGCGCGCCGAAGCGATGGCCGCGTTTTCGACAGTGCGCAGAAATTCGAGGCTGAGTTCTTTCTCCATGGTGGCTCCTGAATTGTGATTTGCTTCCGGTGGCTGGGACGGTCCTTCCGGGCGGCCTATCATAATCCAAATGGCCGAATTCAAATCAAGCCGTTATTTGCGCGTGCGGCCGGGAAACCTGACGAACAGTTCCGCGGTTTTAATTCTGTTGACTGCCAACATGACTTGAGTGAAAAAGGAGACTATTTATGAAACTAGCGGGTTCATGCTTGCGCGTCTCGCGCCTGGTGTTCGTGATCTCAGTGATGCTGGCAGCATTTTCATCGCCAGTCCAAGCCCAAGGCCATGAAAGGGAACGCCCCGTGGAAAATCCAATTTCTTATCGCACGATACAGGTGGACGGCCTCTCCATTTTCTACCGCGAGGCCGGGCCGAAAGATGCGCCGACCCTTTTGTTGCTGCATGGTTTGCCGTCTTCGTCGTGCATGTTTGATCCGCTGTTTGTGAGGCTTGCTGATCGCTATCACCTAGTAGCGCCGGATTACCCAGGCTTCGGGCACAGCGACTGGCCCGACCCCAAGAAATTTGCGTACACCTTCGATCACATTGCCGAGATCATGAATCACTTCACGGAAGCGCTGGGCCTCTCTCGTTACACGTTGTACATGCAGGATTACGGCGGGCCTGTGGGCTTTCGCATGATCCTGGCGCATCCGGAACGCGTCGAAGCGCTGATCGTGCAGGACGCGGTGGCGCACAACGAAGGCCTCGGCGCGAATTGGAAGACGCGGCGTGCTTATTGGGCCGATCGCGCCGCGAACGAAGCCGCGCTGCGCACCAATCTGCTCTCGCTTGCGACCACGCGCGCGCGGCACGTGGGCGACGATCCGAACCTGGAGCGACACGACCCCGATCTCTGGACCGATGAATATTATTTTCTCAATCAGGCGGGGCAGGCAGATATTCAAAGCGACCTCTTCTACGACTACCGTACCAATGTTGAGAATTATCCGAAGTGGCAAGCATGGATGCGCGAAAAGCAGCCGCGCCTGCTGGTGATTTGGGGCAAGTATGAAAGTTCCTTCGACCCTTCAGAGCCGGAATCCTATCGCCGCGACGTTCCGAAGGCTGAAGTGCACATCGTTGATGGCGGGCATTTCGCGCTGGACACTGCAGCGGATGAGATTGCGATCATCGTGCGGGAATTCATGAAATAGCGACTGCGAAAGCACCAGTGGTTTGCCGGGTCTGGAGAGCCAATCGATTTAAGACGGGAGCAGTGAGTCAGCAGAATTCGTTATTAGTAATCTGACCTCATACGTCGTTGAAGTCTCTAGATACTTAGAGCACCACGACGACCCGCCCGGGCCGGACCGGGTGCTCGGCAAGCTCGTGCGCGCGCGCGATATCTGCGAGCGGGATTCGCTCGCCGATCTCGAAGCCCGTCCACCCCGCTCCAAGAGCAGCATTCAAATCCCGCGTCGCTTGCAATTTTGCTTCCGTCGGGAAATCGTCGCTTCCCAGACAGAACACGCGAACGTTCTTAAAAACCATCTGCCAGAAGGGAATCTTAGGTGTGGCGTTATCGGTGGCATAACTCGCGATCGAACCGCCCATCTTGAGAAGTTCAACGTCTGTTTCGATGTTGGCCGCGAACGCCACTTCGACGATGTGATCCACACCGTCGGGAGCGAGAGCTTTCACGCGCGAAGTCAGTTCCTTATCGCTGACGACCACTTCGTGGGCGCCGGCGTTCTTTGCGGTGGCCTCGTCCGAAGGCGACCTCACCGTTCCGATCACTTTGGCTCCCGCGAAACGCGCGAGCTGAACTGCGCCAACACCCACAGAACCTGCCGCGCCTTGCACCAACACGGTGCGTCCATTCACGCTACCTGCAACATGAACCGCCCGATGCGCCGTGATACCGGGGATGCCGAGGCAGGCGCCTTGTTCCATCGTCACGCCTTCCGGCAGACGGGCAACGTGATCCACGGGTACCACTGTGAACTCAGCAGCCGTGCCAAACGGACGATACGATTGTGCCCCGTAGCACCACACCGAGCGACCCATCCAATCGGAGGAAACGCCGGCGCCCAGTTGATCCACGCGGCCGGCGCCGTCGCTGTGCGGAATCACACGAGGATATGGCATGCCGACGCCAAAGGCATCTTGGCGCTTCTTGGTGTCACCCGGGTTGATGCCCGAATTAGCAATGCGAATTCGAACTTCCCCGGCCGCCGGAATCGGATCCGGCATCTCGCCGACCACCAGTACATCGCGAGGGGACCCCTGCTTTTCGTACCACGCTGCCTTCATCTCAGCCTCCGCCCGTTCCTGCTTGGATTTTGACGAGGCGCTTTACGGGTCGAATCGAAACGTTGCCATCTCTGGGTCACTTTTCTCACGGCCATTGGGTCATGCGTATGATGCGCGTACGCGAATCTAAAGCGTCCCGTGTTTTGAAGTCAAGGTAGTCCATCAACCCCGCGCCGACCTGAAGCCCCACCGGTAGTAGCGTGGATCGCTTCCACTTCGCGCTCGATACCGCGGCAGATCCTATTGCGCAGTACATCCGCGATTTCATGAAACGGCGTGTGAATTATTGCGCCGTCGGATCACCGCGAGAGGGTGCTCCACCCTTCGGCTTTCTACGGATGGTGTGATGCAGTTGCAGGGGCGGGTCTGAGACCCGCCCCTACAGATTCCCATCGGTCACTCGCACGCGAACTGGATCCGCTCTTACCTTTCCCTTCGTTGACTTGCTCTTGCGCACATCCTAATATGAGCGCCACTCATGCCGGAAGTTCCGCCTCTCATCGGTCGCGTCGTCTCGCACTACCGCATCGTGGAAAAACTTGGCGGTGGCGGAATGGGCGTGGTTTACAAAGCTGAAGATGTGAAGCTGGGCCGGTTTGTGGCCCTCAAGTTCCTTCCCGACGACGTAGCCAAGGATCCGCAAGCCCTCAGCCGCTTCCAACGCGAAGCCAAAGCCGCCTCCGCGCTGAATCATCCGAACATCTGCACGATCTACGAAATTGACGATCAAGGCGGCGAGGCCTTCATCGCCATGGAATTTCTGGATGGCCAAACGCTGAAGCATCGGATCACTGCGGGCCCCGTGCCCCTCGATGAATTGCTCGAGGTTGGTATCCAGACGGCGAATGCGCTCGATGTCGCTCACGCCAAAGGCATCGTGCACCGCGACATCAAGCCCGCGAATATTTTTTGCACGCGCAGCGGACAAACCAAAGTGCTCGATTTCGGCCTGGCCAAGATTCTTTCGCCGCGCCGAGTGCTTCCGGGTGCGACCGCGTCCGCCCTTCCCACTGTCACCGCCGAGGAGGCGCTTAGCAGCCCTGGCTCCGCCATGGGAACCGTGCTGTACATGTCTCCGGAACAAGCAATGGGGGAAGAGCTGGACGGGCGCACCGACCTGTTTTCGTTTGGTGCGGTGCTCTACGAAATGGCCACCGGAGCGCTGCCGTTCGCAGGCGCAACTTCAGCGGCGATTTTCGACGCGATCCTGCACAAAGCGCCGGCGCAGCCCACGCGGCTCAATCCCATATTGCCAGGTGAACTCGAGCGCATCATCCAAAAGGCGTTGGAGAAAGACCAGCGGCTACGCTACCAGCATGCGTCGGACTTGCGCGCAGATTTGCAGCGGCTGAAGCGCGACACAGATTCGGGACGAACCGCGTCAGGGCAGTCGCAACGGGACGCGCTCACCGGGTCAGTGGCGCCAGCAGCAGACTCATCTGCTTCACGCGCGTCGGAAAGCTCGGCGGTGGTCGAAGCGGCCAAGCAGCACAAATTCGGCGTGGCCGCGGTTGCCATCATCGTGCTTGTGCTGATCGCGGCGGCGGGATATGGACTTTATTCGTTTCTCAGCGCCAAGGCTCATCGGCCGTTCGAAAATTTCGCCATCACGCAAATCACCAACAACGGAAAAACGATTGCAGCGGCGATTTCGCCTGACGCGAAATATCTGTTGAGCGTGCTGGACGAAAATGGCAAGCAGAGCCTCTGGCTGCGCCACGTGCCCACGAACAGCGACACGCAGGTGATTGCACCGGCCGATGCTATCTACCAGAACCTTGCTTTTTCGCCGAACGGTGACTACATCTACTTCCTGAGGGCAGCTGACAAGGTCGGTGAGAGTCACGACCTCCTCCGTGCGCCAGTATTGGGGGGCACGCCGCAGGTGATCGTGAGAAATATTGATACCCGCGTGAGTTTTGCGCCCGATGGCCAGCGCTTTGCATTCGTACGAGGGATGTATCCCGACGCCGGAAAATTTGAACTGCGTACGGCAAGTGCGGATGGCACGAACGAGTTGAAGTTTGCGGATGGACCCGTAGACGCGCTTCCGAGCGCCGTCGCCTGGTCGCCAGACGGCAGGCAGATCGCGTCCGCGACGGTTGGTACCGACGGCGCATTAGGTGTGATTGAAATACAGGACGTTCCTTCTGGCAAAGTGAAAACCCTTTCGCGGTTCAACAGCCTGCAGGTCAATGACTTGGCCTGGCTTCCCGACGCACGCGGACTGATCGTGACTTACCAACAGAACGCATCATTTGCCGCGCGCAGTCAAGTTGCGTTTGTGTCTGAACCCGCTGGCCAGCTACGCCCCATTACCAGGGACACGAACAACTACCAGACACTTAGTCTTTCGGCGGACGGCAGAACCATTGCAACGGTTCAGCAAAGACTTACACAAACGTTCTACGTTTTGCCGGCCTCCGGTTTCTCCGGGGGTGCTCCTAATCCAGCGCCTGCGCAGGTCCAGCAGGCGTTTTTCTTTGATTGGGCGGGTGACGGTACCCTGTACTTCGATAACGTCGAAGCGTTGCTGCGGATATCAGCCGACGGCGCAAACAAGACAACACTTCTGAGCGACCGCGCGGCTCAAATTCTTCAGCCGACGAGTTGTCAGAACGGCCGCTATATTGTCTTCAATTGGGCTAGCCATTCCGCCGGTAATAAAGTGAACATTTGGCGGGTAAACGCCGACGGCTCGAACCCCAAGCAGCTCACAGATGGGCTGCAGGACATTCAGCCGGCGTGCTCACCGGACGGAAAGTGGGTGTTCTATGACGACGTGCAAGATATTCAAATCAAGCGAGTGTCGATGGACGGCGGAACGCCCGAAATTGTGCCGGGAACGACTGTACCCGGCGGCTTCTACCACTATGGATTGACCGTCGCGCCCGATGGCAAGGTGCTGGCATTCCTTACGACGGGTGGTGAGTCTCTGACCCTCCACCAGATCGACCATCAGATCGCTCTGGTGCCTTTGGATGCGGGGCAGAAGCCACTGACGCACATGCTTAATCCCGATCCGCGCGTTGCGGACGCGCCGCAATTCACTCCGGACGGAAAAGCTGTCGTATATCCCATCCGCGAAAATGGCGCGGACAATCTGTGGTTCCAGCTGCTCGATGGTTCTCGAGGCCGCCAGATTACATATTTCAAGTCCGACACCATTTCGTCATTCCGGTTCTCGCCTGACGGCAAGGCCATCGGCGTGCTGCGTTCTCACGTCGAATCCGACATAGTGCTGCTGCGCGATGAGGCGCCCGCGCCGCGGTGAAACTGTCCTACCCGCCACCCAGCACGCAGCCAATCGCTGTTCGTTGACTTGCTCTTGCGCACATCCTAATATGAGCGCCACTCATGCCGGAAGTTCCGCCTCTGATCGGTCGCGTCGTATCGCACTACCGCATCGTCGAAAAACTTGGCGGTGGCGGCATGGGTGTGGTTTACAAGGCTGAGGATGTGAAGCTCGGCCGCTTTGTAGCGCTGAAGTTTCTGCCGGACGACGTCGCCAAAGATCCGCTAACCCTCAGCCGTTTCCAACGCGAAGCCAAGGCTGCCTCCGCGCTGAATCACCCGAACATTTGCACCATCTACGAAATTGACGATCACAGCGGCGAAGCGTTCATCGCCATGGAATACCTGGACGGCGTGACGCTGAAGCATCGCATCGCCGGACAGGCGCTCGATGTGGATGTGCTGCTGGGCCTGGCGATCGGGATTGCTGACGCTCTGGATGCCGCGCACAGCAAGGGCATCGTGCATCGCGACATCAAGCCCGCGAATATTTTTGTCACGGAGCGCGGCAACGCGAAAATTCTGGACTTCGGGCTGGCCAAGCAGATTCGCCGCCCCGTTGCGCACACCGTTACGCAGGATGCGGTCCTCGCGGGGCAAATGACCGCTGGAGTAAACCCGCAAGACCTCACCAGCCCGGGCGTTGCGGTGGGTACCGTCGCGTACATGTCTCCCGAACAAGTTCGCGGCAAGGAACTGGACGCGCGCAGCGATCTTTTTTCATTTGGCGTCGTCCTCTACGAAATGGCTACTGGGTCTGTGCCATTTCGCGGTGAAACTTCGGGCGTAATCACCGACGCGATTCTAAATCGCGCGCCTGCGGCTCCGGTGCGGCTGAATCCGGAAATTCCTGCGAAGCTCGAAGACATCATCAACAAGGCGCTGGAGAAAGACCGCGACTTGCGCTACCAGAATGCTTCGGACATGCGCGCCGATTTGAAGCGCGTGAAACGAGACGGCGACACCGGTCGTTCCGCATCCTTTCCGGCGCAGCAGACGGAAGAAGGCTCCGGAAGGCTGTCGAATTCCACAACCGGTGCATCGGGCGGTGCATCGGGCGGCCCATCGGGCGGTTCATCGCGGGGATTGACGCAAGGTTCGGCAGCCCAGGCATCTTCTAGTCGCCTCTCCGAAATCTCACTTGCCGCCGAAGCCGCAGCGGCCTCAGGCGCGACACATCTTTCGTCGGGAGCTGGCACGCCGTCTTGGCAGCGGCTCCTGCCGTGGGCGTTTGCCACGATCCTCGCCGCCGGATTGCTTGTTGCGGTGTTCGCACTGCATCAGGCCGGACATCCTCCCGAGCGCAAGCCGGTGGAACTCTCGCTGTGGATTCCCGCAACCGAGCAGCTCCAGCTAGACAGCGGGCCAGGTGTGATCATTTCTCCAGATGGCACGCGCTTGGCATACGTTGCGCGCACGGGCGCCTCCGGTGTGGGACAGCTTTACGTGCGCGAGCTGGACAAAGTGGCGGCCGTGCAGCTGGACGGCGCGGCGGGAGCGCAAGCCGCGTTTTTTTCCGCGGATGGTCAATGGATCGGTTTTTTCGCGGACGGCAAATTGAAGAAAATATCGGTGCGCGGCGGCGCGCCTATTGCGTTGTGCGACGCGGGCGGCGCTCGCGGGGGCGACTGGAGTGAAGACGGCACGATTATCTTCCCGACGCAATTTACCAGCGCGCTCTATCGCGTTTCCGCAAACGGCGGTACGCCGGCGGCGGCCACGCATCTGGATACAGCGCGTTCCGAAATCACCCACCGCTGGCCGCAATTTCTCCCAGGCGGCAAAGCTGCCCTCTTCACCGCGTCGTCGGACAATAACTTCTTCGGGCACGCCAGTGTGGAGGTGGCTCCGCTCGATACGGGCGTGCCAAAAGTACTGGTGGAGAACGCGTATTTTGGGCGCTACCTTCCCGGTGGCTATCTCGCCTACGTGTCCCAAGGCACCGTATTCGTCGCTCCCTTTGATGCAAAAGCATTGAAAGTCACCGGCACGGCCATTCCGGTGATGCAGGCCGTGAATTACGATATTTCCAACGGCAGCGCGCAGCTGAGCGTGTCCAAAGATGGGACGGCGGTTCACTTGGACGGCGGCTCTGCGGGTGAGAATCTCAATCTAGTGCTGATGGACCGCAAGGGAAACTCCTCAGTGCTGGTGAGCGATCAGCCGGACGCCGCCGTGCCACGCCTTTCTCCGGATGGCAAGCGGCTCGCCTTTCAGCAGGGGACAGGAAACATCTGGATATACGACCTGGAGCGAAAGACTACGTCTCGCGCAATGCTTGGTACTGTTGGCGCGAGCTGGCCGCAATGGACGCCGGACGGCCAGCGGCTCACCTATGCGCATCCTCACAGCACGTCGAACGGCTCCGGGCAATCCATCTACTGGGAACGCGCCGATGGATCCGGTGAAGAACAGCCTTTGACCCCGGAAACTATTTTGAACGCCTATCCATCCTCGTGGTCGCCGGACGGCAGAATTCTGGCGTTCCAACGGCTATCGGCAAAGGATGGGAGCTGTTGCGAGATATGGAGCCTCCCCGTGGACGAAGCAGGGAAACCCGGAGAAGCGCAACAGGTTCCGGGAGTGGGCAGGGGCTTTGCGCCGGCGTTTTCTCCGGATGGCCACTGGCTGGCCTATACCTCGCCGGAATCCGGGAGCGTGCAGATTTTCGTGGTGCCCTTTCCTGGTCCGGGAGGCAAATGGCAAATCTCCACCGGCGCTGGATTCGACCCACGATGGTCGAAGAGTGGTCACGAACTGTTCTATGTGGATGGGCATGCGCTGATCGCGGTGCCCTACTCCGTCGAGAAAGGCTCATTCCAACCGGGAAAACCCGAGGAGCTTTTCTCGGACCGTTTCGAGATGCGCGCTCCGCTAGGGTCTTATGACGTGACGCCCGACGGTCAGCACTTCGTGATGCTGCAACTCACGGGCGGCAGAACTGCGGCGGCTTCTGGACCCACTGTGTCGCTGAATTGGATTGACCAAGCCCGTCAGCTGGTAGCAGCCGGGCAAAACGACACCACGAAATAAACGCCGTAATAACTACTGAATGCAGGGATCGAGCGTGGGAAGAAGCTAGGGCAACGGCTGAATCCTGGCGTTCACCAGGAAGGGATCATCGAATTCGGTCATGTCGCCGGGTTTCTTACCCGTGACCGGCTGCAAGCGTGCGGAGAGCGGCTTGTGCCATTTCACAGAAAGGCTGGCAACGTCGCCGAGGATGCGTTCCAGTTGTTCGGTGGTGACGTCGCCGGGCATGGGAATCGTATCGAGGCCTGTGCCGCACACGGCCGAATACGCAAGCAACGCGTCCATCGAGAGGTGCCCTTCGTTCCAGCGGTGCGCGAGGACGATGTCCTCCATCACCGGCAGCATCAATCCCGAATAGCCAGCCTGTTTCACTGGAATTGACTTCAGTGCGCGGGTGATGATTGCCGCGGCGGTCATGGTTCCGCTGGAGCCAACTGGCGCGCCGAGGAAATTTTCAACCGCGCGGCCGATGGAAACGTCCATCAACGGCGCGGGCGACAGATCCAGCCCGCCGTATTGCCAGCCACTGATGTCGCTCATCCCCACGGCGGTTTTTTCGATTTCCGTGGCATATACGCTCAGCACACTTCTCAGCCGCTCTTCGGCAAGTGCGGGCGAATTCGTTGAAGCGAAAACTTCGCTTACCACGTTCGCGGACTCCAGACCGATCGCGAATTGTTTTCCTTCGCCGGTGAAATAGGACGCCGGATAAAAGGGCGTGCCGGAAGGGACCAGCGACGCGGCCGTAAAACTGAAATTCCCCTGGCTGTGCGGCGTGTTCGCTTCCAGATATTTTATGACGCCGGCTGCGGCGTGAATGGATTTCCAGTGAATGCCGTCTTCTCCGGCGATGAACACCGAGCCTTCCAGCGTTTTCGAATTCGCGATAATTTTCGCGAGCAGCTCGGCTTGGTGCGGGTCGTCCGCGTCGCTCATCATGGCGGGGCCGATTGCGGCGTCGAATTTCTCTTTCACCGCGAGGGCGTCGTACTCGCGGAAGAACGCGAGCACCTGCTCGTCCGTCATGCCGCGCGTGTATTCGGGGAACGGTTGCGTGGTGATGCGGATGGTTTCCACTTCGTAGCCGGATTTTTCGAACGCGGCTTTCGCCTGGTGCAAAAATTTCAGCGTGTCTTGAATTTGTTCCTGGTAATGGGCGGGATCGAGGCGCACAAACGCGGTGATCGCGCGCACTTTTGGCTTGGAGCGCACATCGGCCGCCCGCGCGGGAAACGCAGCGCCGAAAATTGCTCCGAACGCGCAGATTGCGGCGACCAGCGTCAGCGCGGCGTTGCGTCGAATCCGAGCGCGGCTCATGAAAACGCCGCGATGCCGGTGATACGTTCACCGATGATCAGTTTGTGTATGTCGTGCGTGCCCTCGTAGGTGAACACCGATTCCAGGTTGTTCATGTGGCGCATCACGCAGTAATCGTCCACAATCCCATTCGCGCCCAGGATTTCGCGGGCCATGCGGGCTGTTTCGCGCGCCATCCACACGTTGTTCATTTTCAGCATGGAAATATGCGACGGATGCACGCGCCCCGCATCTTTCAGCCGGCCCACCTGCAGCGCCAAAAATTGCGCTTTGGTGATTTCGGTGACCATCCACACCAATTTTTCCTGCACCAATTGATGCGAAGCGATCGGCTTGTTGTCAAATTGCTTGCGCTGCTTGGCGTAATTCAGCGCGGTATCGTAACAAGCCATCGCCGCGCCTATGCCGCCCCAGCCGATGCCGTAGCGCGCCTGATTCAGGCAGGAAAGCGGGCCTTTCAGTCCTTCCACGCCGGGAAGCAGATTTGTCACTGGGATTTTGCAGTCGGTCATCGCCAATCCCGAGGTTACTGAAGCGCGCAGCGAATATTTTCCGTGCACGTCCCAGGCCTTGTATCCCGGTGTGCCTTTTTCCAGCAGGAAACCGCGAATCACTTCGTCCTCGCACTTCGCCCAAATTACAGCGACGTCCGCAATCGAGCCGCTGGTGATCCACATTTTTTCGCCGTTCAGAATGTAGTGATCGCCTTTCTTCAGCGCGCGCGTCAACATTCCCCCGGGATTCGAGCCGAATTGCGGCTCGGTGAGGCCGAAGCAGCCGATCGCTTTTCCCTGTTGCAGCAGCGGCAGCCATTTTTCTTTCTGCGCGTCTGAACCGAACGCGTGGATCGGATACATCACCAGCGCCGATTGCACCGAAACAAAGCTGCGCAGGCCGGAATCGCCGCGCTCCAGCTCCTGCGTCACCAGTCCGTATTCCACGTTGGACATGCCCGCGCATCCGTAGCCCTTCAAGCTCGCGCCGAAAAGCCCCAGCTCGGCCATCTGCGGCACCAGCTGCACGGGAAATTTTCCTTCGCGGTTGTATTCCTCGATGATCGGCATGATTTCCGCGTCTACAAACTGCCGCGCGGTGTTGCGCGCCAGCTTTTCTTCGTCGCTCAGCAGGGAATCGAAGTCGAGGTAGTCAACTCCGGGGAACGATGGCATGAAAATTCTCCTTGAATATGGGCCGCGCGCATCGGTAGGCAGCAATATATAGCGCAGCCCAAACTGCGATTGTATCGAATTCGCGGCACACAGCGCCAGCAAGCGCGGCGAAGCGGCGGTACGGTAGAGGTACCGCCGCACGACGAATCAGGAACTACATTCGATTATGCGTTCGTGCCGCCGTCAACGGTGAGATTCGCGCCGGTGATGTACGACGCATCGGGACTAGCCACGAAGGCTACCAACGCGGCGACTTCGGCTGCAGTGCCGAAGCGGTTCAGCGCCGTATTGGCCTTTTGCGGCACCGCCCAATCGCCCGCCGCGGGATTCAAGTCCGTGTCAATCGGGCCGGGCTGGACGTTATTCACCGTGATGCCCCGCGCGCCCACTTCTCTGGACAATCCCTGCGTGAACATCTTGACGGCACCCTTCGTGGCGGAGTAGGCGACGAGGCCGGGCGTCATCATGCGCTCGCCCACGCAGGAGCCGATCATGATAATGCGGCCACCGTTTTTCATATGCTTCAGCGCCGCCTGCGTTGCGACCAGCGTTCCGCGGACATTGAGGTCAAACATGTGGTCTATATCCTCCACCGTGGTCTCCTCGAATGGTTTGGGAATGGCCGTGCCGGCATTGTTCACCAGGATGTCGATCCGGCCGAAGGTCTTGGCGGTCTTTTCTACCGAGGCAATCACAGCGGCGGCATCCGTGGCGTCCGCCTGAATCGCAATCGCCTTTCCTCCGGCGCGTTCGATCTCCTTCACCACCGTCGCGGCCGCATCGGCGCCTTTAGTGTAGGTAATGGCCACGCTTGCGCCGTCTTCAGCCAGGCGCTTGGCGATTCCAGCGCCGATGCCGCGCGAGCCGCCGGTAATGAGTGCGATTTTCCCTTCCAGTTTCTTGGACATAGTATTTCTCCTGTTCCCCTTGAGGTCGCTCTGTGGCAAACACCCATTGGATGCCACCCGAGTTGGCGCGGATGTTGAATATGCGCCGCACACCGTTCACCGAATTTTCGCCAACTCGCGCGCTCGTCATGTCTCGGAAGCCGTTCGCATATTCGTTGCGTCCGTAGCCGCAGAAGCGTAGGATGCTCCAACCAGCCGGTCCACACCCTGTCCAGGTTTGGATCCTGACTTAACCCTTCAGCCGGTGCGAAGCGCGCCGCGCAATCCGCGCCGGTCGCGTAAGGCATTTTCGAAACGTCTCGAAGGCAGTTGGGGTGGGTGTCACGATGAAATGTCCCCTGCGTTTTTCGGGCCTCGTTTTACTTCTAGCGTTAGTTTGTTTCAGCGTGGTCCCTCGAGTTCGCGGCGCTGTTCCTCCGGGCCCGACTGCACCACAAGAGCGGATCGTCGAGTCGCATGAACCGCCCGAGGCGGCCGCGCAGCCGCAGCCTTCTGCGCCGGCGACGGCCACCATCCCCGGCCCGTTGCGTTCCTTCTTGCGCATCGCGGGAATCAGCCAAAAAGCCAGCAGCGACGAAGTGATGCCCCTGCTCGCCCGAAATATATTTCTAATCGGATATCAGGGCACCGGCATGTCCAGCCGTCCCACGGAATTTCTAATTTTGCTGCGGCGCTACGTGCAGCAGGCCAGGGAACTCTCGAATCTGGCTGGGCACGACGGGGTGATTCGCGTTACCGGTTGCGCCGATGCGAAACAACTACTCGATATCCTCGGCTACAAAACGTTTGCGGAATGTGGAAAGAGCAGCACCTACGTCGTGACGGCCGATCCGCGCAGGGCATTTCTCACTATTGATTCCGGCTTCCCGCTCCCGGACCTGGAGAAAACTCTGCAGGGAGGCGAACCCTTCGTTTACCCGTATCCAAATTCCCAAGTCCCCATCGTTCTCAGCGAACGAGAATGGTCGGAGGCCAGCGGCGAGAACGGCAAAGACAAGGATAGCCGGCCACTAATTGATTCGCTTTTGCACGATGCTGCTCTGGCTCGTCTTTACTACGCCTGGACCCACGTGGATCCGGAAACGCAGGCTGCTTTGCTGCATTCACCCGGACTAAAAAAGCTCGTACCCCTTTCCGCATCGCTGGATTTTTACGGCAGTTACATTCGCATCGAATCAGGCCGGGTGATCGTTCCCGGCGGCCCCAGCGCCGAGGCGGCATGGAAGGAAATGGTTGGCGCCAGCCCTCGCTCCACCGGGGAATTCGTTCCGCGCCTACTTTCGAAAGACAACGGCTGGCTGGCTGCTTATTTCGATTCGCTTTCGCGCATTCCGCCGGAGCAGCAGGCGCATTTCGTCGCAACTCCCCGGCTGCGGCGCTGCTATGACGCGCTGCGCGGCAAAACTCTTTCTCCCAGTGCCATGTCGTCGGTGTTCCGGCCCGATCCAACTCTTCTGCTCTTGACTACGCGCGTGCAGTGGGAGCCTAACGGCGATCCACACGTGCCCGGAAATCTCCAGGCGTGGAAGAAGATTCTCCAGCAGAAGAGCAATACCGACCAGGCGCGCGCGTGGAGCGTGGAAAGCAGAAGCTTGAACTCTCCGGACGGTCTGCTGGAAACGATGTTCGCTCTCTCGCGGGTGGGGATGGAAGGCACACCGGCGGAAGCCTACCTGGTGCTCAGCGAAATTGACGCCAAGCGCGGGGCAGGGCATGGCTTGAGCGCACCGACCGTCGAACTGATGGCCGGCAAGTTTCCGGAATTTCGCAATCAATATTCGATCTTTTCCGAGTTCCCCGAATTGAGTGACGCGTCTATCACCGCCTTCCTGACGACCGCCGGGTCTTTGTGGAAGATTTCGGATCACACGCTGCGCGGCAACGCCATGGGCATCTTCGAAGCCAACGTCATGATCTGGCAAATCCTCGCTCGCCAGGGCGAAATCCCGCTACGCGCTCGCGACGACTCCTGGCAGGGGATGATCAAGCCTTTTGCGCACATCACTTCGTCCACACAGGTTTTCGATGCGGGGCGCGTCTCGCTGGGACACGTTCTGAGCGCCGCCACCGGTGAAACGCGGCGCTCGCAGGATGAAATCGTCGAATTGATCGCCGGCCCTCGCCAGACAAACTCCGAAGGCCAGAGAATCCACAGGGAGTTGGCGGAAAGAATTCGCGCGGTGATGGACGATCAGCGGCTGGTTTCTCTCGACACGCTGCTTGCGCTGGGAGACGGCATGACGCCGACGCCGCAGGGAACTCCCGCTGGCGATCGTCTGCTGCCGCTCGCCGAGCAGCTCGCCGAGTTCCAGATGCCGCGCCCTATTTTCACCAACAGCGAGCGCACTACTTTCACGGCGGGTTCTTACAATAATCGCCACACAGAAATCGAAATGCGCACGGATCTTGCCAAGATTTTGAAGTCGCAAGTTTCCGGTCCGGAACTGGAACAAGCTCGCGGCCTGCTCGCTCCCTTCCTGCGCGACACGCTCGTCGGTTTCAGTTACGCCTATTACGAACCGCCTGGCTCTCAGGCGCTGCACAATAATCCGCTGCTCATCCGCTCGCACGATTTTTCCGGCGAGACGGTGATGGGCACCGAAGAATCGCTGTGGCTCACGCCGCGCTTGTTTGGCGCCGGCTCCCCCGCCGGCGGTGGCGCTCACTTGGTGGGCTCGCTCGCCGACTTGCCTTACGTGCTAGCGCAAATGGAAGAGGATTTTATTGCGCCGGAAAATGTACAGGCGCTGATCTGGTCAGACTTGGTTCCATCTGTAATGACAAATGCCGTGCTGCCGCGTTGGTGGAACGTAAGCCGCGACGAACTGCATGCCGTCGCGCTCTATCAACGCGCGGGCGACGAAATGCTCGCTTCCGCTGTGCAAAATGAAAATCTGCGGGTGAAAGTCACCAGCATCCTTTCCGATCGAATGATTCCGCAAAGAGCCGCGCAGCTCGATGCCACCCTGCGCTCGGGCCAGCTGGCAGATGTCTCCTCGCAGATCACGCCTGCCGATTCCTTCTATCTGACCGCCGAATTTCGCCGCAGATATCCAGACGATTCAAGTGCGTGGGGAACGGCCGGCCGCGAACTGCAGGATTTGTCCCGCGATCATCCCGCGGAGATCACCTGGGCGCGGCTGTCGCAGGATTTTGGCGTGCCGCATCCCGTGCTCGCGCGCACTTATGCTCGTGAACTGCTCAACGTCCGGCCGTTCCCCATGTTCCAGGGTTATTCCAGCCGCTTGCTGGCCGAAACGTGGGATTCAACGAACTTGTATTGGGCGCGCCTGGCCGATGAAATGGGCTATCCGCCGGTGACGCTCAATCGCCTGGCGCCCGAACTCACCGAGCGCATGGTCGCGAAGATTTTCGCCACGGACTTGAACGATTGGCCGGCGATTCTGCGCGCCATGCGTGAGACCGGAGAAGAGTTCCGACAGGGCAAAGTAACTTCGCTGCCTGCGAGTTTCGGCAGCCCTAAGCCTTAAGATATTCCGGCGCTGGCCGGGCGGATTCGCAAACGCCCGTTCGGCCCGGCGAAGGAAATGTAGCAACGAACTACATCGAGGCTCGTCATGTGCAAACGATTTGCGGTCGCTCTCGTTCTGGTCGTCGCACTCTCCGTTTTCGTCCGTACTGCCCCTGTCGCGCAGGAAAGCGGAGCGCCGCGCATTAACGTCACGGTGGATTTGGTGCAGCTGAACGTGGCCGTCACCGATAACAAGGGAAAGTACGTCACTGGCCTTCACCCCGAAGATTTCGTGATCGCCGAAGATGGCATCGCGGAAAACATCGCCACGTTCGGAGAAGGCAACGAATCCGCTCGCGCGCTCGCTGGCGCGCCGCCGTCCGCCGGGAAGCCGGGCGACGGCTCCGCCGCCGCGGGCGACCAGCAGAAGGATTCTGGTGGCCGTGTTTCCGCCAGCGAGCTCACTTCGTTGGTCGAAGGCGCCAACGTTTTCGTGCTGTTCGACACCAGCAATTACATGTACCGCGGCTTCGTATTCGCGCAAGATGCCATCGCTGATTTCGTGCGCTCGCTGGAGAGCGCGAACAAAGTGGCGTTCTACTCTTACAGCCGCGATCTTTCCCGCGCCGCGCTGCTCACTTCCGACCGCTCGCAGGTTCTGCGCGCCGCGCGCACCACCGTCGCTGGAGACGATGCCGCGCTCTACAATTGCCTGCTGATGACCGTGCAAGACGCTGCGCACTTCACCGGAAGAAAAGTCATCGTAGTTTTCTCCAACGGCCCCGATAACTACAGCATGGTGCCGCCCGAGGACGTCGCGGAGCTCGCGCAATCCACCGGCACAACAATCTACATGGTGAGCACCGTAGACGCCCACCTCGAACCCATTTCCAACGCCGTGTTTCAACGCATGACCGCTGCCACCGGCGGCAAAGTATATTTCGCGCACAGCTGGAAGGACGAACAGAGCGCCTTCGCTTCCATCCGCGATGATCTAGCGCATCTTTATTCGTTGAGCTACTACCCGAAACCGAATCCCAACCGGGGCTGGCGCACCATCTCCGTAAGGCTCGCAAGCGACCAGCACAAGCACTACCACATTCGCACGCGCGACGGCTATCGCCTGCAGCGCACGCGGTTCAACACGGAATCGGTTGTCTCCGTTCAACCCGAACCGGCCGCCAAATAAATCATCGCGGACACGAATCACCGTGAGCAGGCGCCCCACACTTCGATTATTGACGGGCGTGGTTTTTGTGTCGACGTTTTGAAATTTGTGACGATGCCCCGCGTGAAAATTTGTAGTATCGTTTGAAGTCCCATGGAGCAGACGCAGACTAATCAACGCGCGGTACTCGGCTCGATCTTCGTCGTAAGCGCCGCCGCGGTAACATTCCTGCTTTGGCTGCTCTATCTGCACCACGCTCCCGCGCAATTCGCAGGCAGATTGGTGTTCCTCCCTGCGTTGAACGCGGTGCTGAACGGCCTCAGCGCCATCGCCCTCTGCACTGGCTTCTACTTCATCAAGAAACGCGACCGCAAAGCGCATCGCGCCAGCATGCTGCTGGCCTTCGGTTTCTCGTCGCTCTTCCTGGTCAGCTATATCGTCAACCACGCGCTGCATGGCGACACGCGCTTCCCGACAGGCCACGCGACGATTCGCGCGATTTACCTCACGATCCTCGCCAGCCACATAACTCTTTCGATCGTCGCGCTGCCTCTGGTCCTCATCACTTTTTTCTTTTCGCTTAGCGGCCGTTTCCCGCAGCACAAACGCATTGCGCGCTACACCTTTCCCATCTGGCTGTACGTCTCCGTCACCGGCGTAGTGGTTTTCGCGCTCTTGCAGGCCTACGCATACTAATCCGTTGCGGCACTCACCGAACCGCCAGCCGTTGCGCGGGCTGGTATATACTCCGCGAAAAGCAGAAGCAGGCATCGCCAGAGAGGCCAGAGAGAAACGATGAAGCGCCCGGCAGGTGTGACGATCGCAGCAGTGATGGTCTTCATCGGTTCAGGGCTTACGCTGCTATCCGCAGGGTTCATGATTTTCGCCTTTGCCGTGATGCCTGCCGCGGAAACCACGCCGGCATTCACCCGCGACGCGGGCCTGATCATGTCAGTCTTGATGCTGGGTCTCGCGGGGTGGGGAATCGCGACTGGAATCAATCTACTGCAACTCCGCGAATGGTCCAGAATTTCCATGATCGTTTTCAGCAGCCTACTCTTGGTGATGTCTGTGCCGGGCCTGCTGATGATGCTGGTGATGCCGCTGGCAATTCCGCCGGCGTCAGCCTACCCGCCCGGTGACGCCATGCCGTCGCCGGAGCATTTAATGACTGCGGTGCGCGTTGTCATGGCAGTCTTCTACGCGCTGCTGGCGGTATTGGGCGGCTGGTGGCTTTATTTCTTCAACACGCGGCCGATCAGAGAACTATTCCGCGGTGCCGCAACAACGTCATCCTCGAATTGGACGCCCGGGGTACTCGCGCCGACAGAAATTCCCGGCTCACCGAAAAGGCCGGTAAGCATCACCATCATCGCGTACCTCGCCTTGGTGGGCGCCTGCATGTTTCCGGTTCTCAATATCCTGCATCTGCCTCTCACGTTCCTGGGCTTCTTCTTTAGCGGAGGAAAAGCTTCGCTCATCGTTGTCGGTTACATGTCGGTGCAACTGCTGATGGCTTACGGCCTGCTGAAGCTGGAAATGTGGGGCCGCAACCTCGCCATCTACTATTTTAATTTCGCAATTTTCAACTCCGTCATTTCCGTGATCCTTCCCGGCGCGCAAGCCCGCTACGTAGAAGCCATGACCGCGATGCAAGGTTCACTCGGCCTGCCGCCAACGCAGTTGCAGTTTCCACTGTGGTTCAGCCTGGTTTTCTCCCTGCCATGGATCGGCATTCAATTGTGGTTCGTGGTAAGGCGCACGCAAGCGTTTGAACACCCACATAACCCGCTCGCGCCGCGCTAGCCGCCCGTCGAATTCGCGGCTGCGACTGGCATAACGGCAGTCCATCGAAGTAGAATGGTCTACACCGTGTCTCTCTTCTTGCACGCAAAAAGGGCCGTAAAGCGTTGACGGGAGCGGGACTCGATGCGATAATCGCGGCCTTTGCTTGAGCCTAGAAGTGTGTCCTGGAGCGGCTGGTCGCGGTTCCGGGCAACAGTGCATATAAAAATACGGGGCAAAAGTATTCGTTCGCTTTCCTAACGATGGAAATCCTTCGCCAGCTCGGTGACCTGTTTCTTCAAGCTGTGCCCACGGTCATCATCGTTTTCCTATTTTATCTTTTCATGCGCTGGGCTTTTTTCGCGCCCATCCAGAAAGCGATGGCGGAGCGCAGCGCGAAAATCGAAGGCGCGCGCGCGGAAGCGGCGGCCGTGGAAGCCGCGGCGCGGCAGGACCTGGAAAATTACAATGCGGCTCTGCGTAAAGCGCAGGGAGAAATTTATCTGGAGCAGGAAGCGGCCCGTCAGGCCGTCCTCGAAGAGCGCGCCAAGAATCTGAGGGCGCAACGCTCCCTGGCGCGCAAGGAAGTGGACGAGGCCAAGAAGAGAATCGAGGCCGAGCTGGTGGACGCACGCAAGGAAGTCGAGCGCCAAACTCCAGAATTAGCCGGTGCCATTGCGAAGAGCATCCTCGAAGGCGCGAGTCCTGCGCCCGGTGGCGCGCGCCAATGATTTTCCGGCTCAACCACCATATGAAGTCCGCAGGCCGCGCGCTCGGCTTCCTGGCGATTTTCTTCATGCTGACTGCCGTGCCGGTAGTCGCGCAAGAGGGCGAAGCTTCGCCGGCGGATTCCACCACCGGCTGGGTTTTTCGCTGGCTGAATTTCGCGCTGGTATTCGGCGCCATCGCCTACTGCATCGTGAAATACGCTGCGCCGGCCTTTCGCGCAAATGCCGATGAAATTTCCAGGAAAATCGCGGAAGGCGCGCGCGCCCGCGAAGCTGCCGAGCGCCAGCGCCGCGAAATTAAAACCAAGCTCGAAGGCCTGGAGCGCGAAATTGAGCAATTGCGCGTGGACGCCAAGCGCGATGCCGAAGCCGAAGCGCAGCGCCTGCGCGATATGGGCCGCGCCGAAGCCGAAAAAATCGAACTGGCCGCCCACGCCGAAATCGACGCGGCAGGCCGCGCGGCTCGCATCGAATTGAAGGTGTTGGGCGCGCGCCTCGCTGTCGAACGCGCAGAAGTATTGCTGCGACAGGAACTCGCGCCCAAATCAGAAGCCACGTTGATCCGCACATTCATCGCCGAGCTGGAAGGGAGCGTCAATTGAGCGCGGTAGCCGAACGTTACGCCGCGGCGCTGGCCGACGTGGCCCTCGAACGCAAATCCGGCGAGGCAATTCGCAAGGATCTAACCGCGTTCGTCGAAACATTTCTCGCTTCGGCTGATCTGCGCAACGCTCTTGAAAGTCCCGCAGTGGATGGAGCGGTGAAAAATAAAATCATCGCTGCGGTGGCAGCAAAAATGGGCCTCAACGACGCCGTGCGCAACTTTGTTTGCCTGATCGTGGATCACCGCCGCACGCATTTGTTTCAGGAGATTTTGCCGGTGTTCAGCACGGAGCTGAATAAGCGCCTGGGCATCGCCGAAGCCGAAGTCACCACCGCGCACGCTCTGAGCGATGCAGAGAAAAAAGATTTGCTATCCGTGCTGCAGCGCCGCACCGGAAAAAAGATCGAAGCGCGCTTTGCCGAAGATGCGAACTTGCTCGGCGGCGCCGTAGTGCGCGTCGGATCCACGGTTTATGACGGATCAGTGCGCGAGCAACTGAATCGCTTGCGCGAACAGCTGGAAACTGAATAGAAGCACGACGCCACATCGCGCGTTACAGTGCCGGCGTCACACGGTCACTAGAAAACAGGAGTCAGGATGGCCAACATCAAAGCGGACGAAATAACCAAGATCCTGCGCGAGCAGATCGAAAATTATCAGCAGACCCTCGCGGTCGAGGAAGTCGGTACCGTTATCTCCGTCGGCGACGGCATCGCGCGCATTCACGGGCTCGATAAGTGCATGGCCGGCGAAATGATCGAGTTTCCGCACGATGTTTTCGGTATCGCGCTGAACCTGGAAGAGGACCAAGTCGGCGCCGTGCTCCTGGGCGATTACACCGAAATCAGGGAAGGCGACACGGTCAAGCGCACGGGAAAAATCATGTCTGTGCCGGTCGGCGACGGCATGATTGGCCGCGTTGTGGACGCGCTCGGCAATCCTATTGACGACAAGGGTCCCATTCAGTCCAGCCAGCGCAATCCGCTCGAGCGCCTCGCGCCCGGCGTGATCGATCGCCAGCCCGTGCGCGAACCCATTCAGACCGGCATCAAATCGATTGACGCCATGATTCCCATCGGGCGCGGCCAGCGCGAACTGATCATCGGCGACCGTCAAATCGGGAAAACCGCCATCATCATTGACACGATCCTGAACCAGCGCGGCGGCGATATGATCTGCATTTACTGCGCCATTGGTCAGAAACGCTCCACCGTCGCGCAGCTCATCAAGACGCTAACCGATTACGGCGCGATGGAGCACACCATCGTCGTCGCTGCCACCGCTTCGGAAGCCGCGTCCATGCAATACATCGCGCCGTTCGCCGCCTGTGCTATCGGTGAATATTTCCGCGATACGAAACGCCACGCCATCTGCTTTTACGATGATCTTTCCAAGCACGCGCAGTCCTACCGCGAAATTTCGCTCCTGCTGCGCCGCCCGCCCGGCCGCGAAGCTTTTCCGGGAGACGTTTTCTTCCTGCACTCGCGCTTGCTGGAACGTGCCGCGAAACTGAACGACCAACTCGGCGCAGGTTCGCTCACCGCACTGCCGGTAATCGAAACGCAGGCCGGAGATATTTCCGCATACATTCCCACGAACGTGATTTCCATTACCGACGGTCAGATTTTCCTCGAGGCCGACCTGTTCAACAGCGGCATCCGCCCAGCCGTAAACGCCGGAATTTCCGTCAGCCGCGTCGGCGGCAACGCGCAAATCAAGGCGATGCGGCAGGTTGCCGGCACTCTGCGCCTCGATCTCGCGCAATATCGCGACCTTGCGGCCTTCGCGCAGTTCGGCACCGAGCAGCTCGACAAGGCCACTCAGCAGCAGCTCGCTCGCGGCCAGCGCTTGATGGAAATTTTGAAACAGGATCAGTACCAGCCGCTTTCCGTCGAAAATCAGGTGCTGATTATTTTCGCCGCTTCCAACAAATATCTCGACGATATTCCAGTCAATGAGTGCCGCCGTTTCGAACTCGAGCTGTATCCCTTCATCGAGACGAATTACAGCGGCCTGCTGAAATCGCTGCGCGAGAAGAAAGCCTTCGACGATACCAACCGCGCCGAAGCGAAAAAAGCGCTCGATGCTTTCAAAGAGCGCTTCAAGACCACGATCAAGACCGCTCCAGCGGCGGCGGCCCAGGCGAACTAGTCCCACTCAATGCCCACACTTCTCGATTATCGGCGGCGCATTCGCTCCGTAAAGAGCACGCAGCAGATCACACGCGCCATGAAGTTTGTCTCCGCGGCAAAACTGCGCCGCGCGCAGGAAGGCGTCTTCGCCGCCCGCCCCTACGCCAAGGAAATTATTCGCGTGCTGCGCTCTGCCGCGGCGCGCATGGAATCTCCCGCGCACCCGCTGCTACAGCGGCGTCCCGAAGAAAAAATCCTGGTGATGGTGCTCACCGGCGACCGCGCTCTCGCCGGCGCTTTCAATTCCAACGTGCTGCGCCACGCCATGGATTTCATCCAAGCGCACCACGCGCAGAAGCTCGAGCTGCTCGTCGTCGGCAAAAAAGGCCGCGACACCCTGCGCAAGCGGGGCTACAAGTTCGTCGCGGAATATCTCGACGTTTCGGCAAAAGTGGAGTTCTCGAAAGCTAAGGAAATTGCCGCGCGCGTCGCCGAGCTGTACATCAGCGGCGAAGTGGACGCGGTGTACGCGATCTACAATGAATTTAAAAACGTGATGGTGCAGAATCTGCGCGCGGAAAAACTCCTGCCGGTTGATCCGGAAGTCATCAAGAAGTCGCCGGATGGCGAGGAACTCGCTGCTCATGCCGGCCCCGGCGGCTCCTTGCCCACCGAGCCTGCTCCGGACGGCCAAGGGCGCCTGGTGGATTACATCTACGAGCAGCCGGTCGAGCAAATTTTCGCAGGCCTCGTTCCGCGCTACCTCGAAGCCGAAATTTTCCGCATCCTGCTCGAATCCGCCGCGGCCGAACACGCCGCGCGCATGACCGCCATGGATGCAGCGACGCGCAACGCATCCGAGCTGATCGAAAAGCTCACGCTGCGGATGAACAATATCCGCCAGGCAGCGATCACCAAGGAAATAATCGAGATCGTGAGCGGTGCGGCGTCGGCGACGTCGTGATTCGTGATTCGTGACTTGTGATTCGTGAACCGTGAACCGTGATAAGTGAGTAGTGATTCGTGCTCGGTGATTTCAGGGCGTGCGGTGGGGAAGCTGTGAGTCGTGAAAATCAACAGCTTCACGGAATTGACGGTTTGGCAGAGAGCGCATGACCTGGTGCTGTTGGTTTATAAATTGACGGCGAGTTTTCCGAGGTCCGAGTTATTAGGCATGGTTTCGCAGTTGTGCAGGGCGTCAGCTTCGGTCCCGGCAAATATTGCCGGAGGCTTCGGCCGCCGGACAACAAAAGAACTTTTGCGATCGTTGCAGATAGCGGCAGGTGAGCTGGAGGAAACACGATATTTTCTGATTTTGAGCCGCGATCTCGGCTATGTTGCTGCGCCGCGCTTTGAAGAGGGCCGCGTGTTGTGCGATTCCGTAGGCCAACTCATCAACGCACTAGGGCGATCGTTGAAACGGCGAGTCGTCGGATAGTAGGGGTCACGACTCACGAGTCACGAGTCACGAGTCACAAGTCACAAGTCACGAATCACGTTTCTCAGAGGGAGAACGATCAACATGGCAACGAACGATCTAAAAACCGGGCACATTGTGGAAGTCATCGGCCCAGTTGTGGACATCCAATTCGAAGAGGGACACCTTCCCTTCATTAACAATGCGGTGCGTATCACCAGCGAAGGCTTCAACAATCCCGAGCCGCTCGACATCGTCGCCGAAGTTGCGCAGCACCTCGGCGAAGGCCGCGTGCGTTGCGTCGCTATGAAACCCACTGAAGGTCTGGTCCGCGGCATGAAAGCGCTCGATCTTGGCGAGCCTATTTCTGTCCCGGTTGGCCGCGGCGTTCTCGGCCGTGTTCTCAACGTCCTCGGCGATCCGGTCGATAATCTCGGCCCCGTGAAGTACGAAAAACGATATCCGATTCACCGCCCGGCTCCGCTGCTTGAAGACCAGTCCACGACGCTCGAAATGTTTGAGACCGGCATCAAAGTCGTGGACCTCACTGAGCCCTACCTGAAGGGCGGAAAAATTGGTCTGTTCGGCGGCGCGGGCGTTGGCAAGACCGTGCTGATTCAAGAATTGATCCACAACGTCGCAATGAAACACGGCGGCGTCTCGGTTTTCTCTGGCGTAGGCGAACGCACCCGCGAAGGCAACGACTTGTGGCTCGAAATGCAGGAATCCGGCGTAATCGTCCCGGGGAATTCCGAAAAATCGCGCTGCGCATTAATTTACGGGCAGATGACCGAACCACCTGGTGCCCGCCTCCGCGTCGGACTAACCGGTCTCACGGTGGCGGAATATTTCCGCGACGAAGAAAAACTCGACGTGCTGCTCTTCATTGATAATATTTTCCGCTTCGTGCAGGCCGGCTCGGAAGTTTCCGCGTTGCTCGGACGCATGCCCTCCGCCGTCGGCTACCAGCCGAACCTGAACACTGAAATCGGCGAACTGCAGGAGCGCATCACGTCCACAAAAAATGGCTCGATCACTTCCGTGCAAGCCATTTACGTTCCGGCGGATGACTACACCGACCCGGCGCCAGCCGCAACTTTCGCGCACCTGGACGCCACCACGAACCTGAGCCGTCAGATCGTCGAGCGCGGCATTTATCCCGCCGTAGATCCGCTGGCCAGCTTCTCGCGCATATTGGATCCGCGCATCGTCGGCCAGGAACATTACAACGTGGCGCGCTCCGTGAAAGCCGTTCTGCAGCGTTACAAGGAATTGCAGGACATCATCGCGATTCTGGGCATCGAAGAACTTTCCGATGACGATAAGCAAACCGTCACCCGCGCGCGCAAAATCGAAAAGTTCCTCTCGCAGCCGATGTTCGTCGCCGAGCAATTCACGGGACTGGCGGGGAAGTATGTGAAAATCGAAGACACTGTCCGCGGCTTCAAGGAAATCGTCGAAGGCAAGCACGATGATTTGCCGGAGCAAGCTTTCTACATGGTCGGCACAATTGAAGAAGTACGCGAGAAAGCAGAAAAAATGGCGGCGGGCGCAGCAGCGTAGTTTGCGCCAGCACACGCGACCCGAACCAGACGAAACAAAATAGATGGCCACGCTACCAGAAAAAATCGAGTTGCAAGTGGTGACGCCCGAGCGGCACATTCTCAGCGAGGATGTTGACTCGCTCGAAATGCCGGGGAAAGACGGCTACCTGGGCATTCTCCCCGGCCACGCGCCGCTGATCACCGAACTCGGCGTCGGAATCCTCACGTACCACAAGGGTGGCGAAACGCGCTATCTCACAGTGATGTATGGTTTCGCCGAAGTGTTGCCGGATCGGGTGATCGTCCTCGCGGAAATTTCCGAGCGCGCCGAAGAAATTGACGTCGCGCGCGCGACTGCCGCGCTGGAGCGCGCCAAGTCCGACACGCCGAAGGCTGGTTCCACCGAAGCCGATTGGGACCGCGCGAACGCCGCAATAGAGCGCGCTACGGCTCGCCTGCAAGCGGCCACCAAAGCCGGTTCAGGTTCCGGGGCCGCAGGCGGCGGCGGAGCGCCACGTGCTGTGCAGCACGCGGCCGCCTAGCCCCTATGTGCCCTGTTTACCGTTGGATATCGTCGAATCCCAAGCTCCGCCGGCGCATCTTATAGCTATGGTACAACTGTAGTAGAAGGGTAAGATTAGAAGGGGCGTATGTCAGACATTACCGTGTATTCAACTTCCTGGTGCTGCGATTGCCGCCGGGCCAAAAGTTTCTTGCGCGAACGCGGCATTACCTATCGCGAAGTCAACATTGACGATGACGCCGCCGCCGAAGCCATCGTGCTGCAGATCAATAATGGCAAGCGCAAAGTGCCGATGATCGGCATCGAAGGCCGCTACTTTTCGCTGAGCCCCTTCGACCCCTACAAATTCGCCGAAGAACTGAAGATCCCGCTCAACAAATAATTCGTAGCGCATCGTTTTCACATCGCGTAGGTTTTGCGGGCGTCAGCCTTGCGAGCCACGCCTGTGGCGCGTCGCAGACGCGCCCGCTGCAGCTGCGCCGGTACGTCACAACAACCCCACCCCGCGCGTCATCACTCCCGCCACGTGCAGATCGGGCGTCAAAATCACCAGGTCCGCGTCGCCGCCAATCGCCAAGATTCCTTTCTTCCCTGCGAGTCCCAGCCGCCGTGCCGGCAGAATCGTCGCCATGCGCAACGCATCCACAAACGGCACGCCCACTTCCACCATGTAACGCAGCGCACGATCCAGCGTCAGCGTGCTACCAGCCAGCTTGCCTTCGGAGTTCCGCACCACGCCGCCTTTCACCGTAACTTCAAAATTCCCCAAGCGGTAGTTACCGTCGCGCATGCCCGTCGCAGCAGTGCCGTCGCTCACCAGCAGCACCGTGTCGAATCCCTTCGTTCCCAGCAGCACCTGGATAGCCGGCGCCGCCACATGCACGCCATCGGCGATGATTTCAGCGGTTATGTCCGTGTCAGTCATAATCGCGCTGATCACACCGGGATCGCGATGAGTAAACGGCCGCATCGCGTTGTACACATGCACCGCGTGGCGCGCTCCCGCCTTAAACGCGGCGCGCGCCTGGTCGTAATCCGCATCCGTGTGCCCAACCGCCACCACCAGTCCGTCCGCCACCGCTCGCGCAATCAATTGCAAAGCGCCCGGAATTTCCGGCGCCACCGTCACAATCTTTACCAATCCATCCGCGGCGGCGCGAAATTGTTCCAGCATTTCAATCGAAGGCAGCGCAATAGATTCCGGCGGGTGCACCCCCCGTCGCGCCTTATTGATGAACGGCCCCTCGAGATGCACGCCCACAATCTCCGCCGCAGCCCGCGCATTGTCGTCCGTCTTCTCGTGGCTGCGCACGTACGAGGCGATGCCTTCCAAACTGCGGCAAGTCTCATCCACCGGCGCGGTAACAGTAGTCGCGACGATAGAAGTAGTCCCAAACCGCGCCACCGTGGAAGTAATCGCGTCCAACGCCGCAGGAGTCGCTTCCATCACGTCGTGCCCGCCAGCCCCGTGAATGTGGACATCCACAAATCCGGGCACCACGGTCATCTCCGCCGCCACATAATCCTTCGCGCCCGGCGGAATATGCACTTCGTCGCGGTGGCCGATGCCCGTAATGCGTCCGCCCTCGACGACGATCACGTTGTTCAGCAGTTCTTCCTGCGGTGTGAGGATGCGTCCTGCGTAGATTGCGGTAGCCGTCATAGCCCGTCCATGCTACTTGAACTCGGCCCGAAAATCAGCGCCCAGCCTTGCATCCTTTTCCTAGTCCGCTACAATCATTGGGCACAACTTATTGGGAGGAATTGGATGTCTTACGACAAAAGATATGTAGCTCAGAAACGCCAGCGCCGCCGCCGCAAGACCGCGAAGGCCAAGGTGAAGCTGTACGAGCAAGGAAAACTGCCGCACGACAAGCTGCCCGCCCTGGCCAAGAAATTCCTGAGCCGCAAGAACCGCGCGCTGAAAAAAGCCGAATAAACAAAAAAAGAGGGGCGCCCGTGGGAGCGCCCCTCTTTCGCTGCGGTGAATCGAGTCAGCCCCGCCAAGGTGCTGCTCGTTCCATCGGTCCGTGTTAATTGCCGCCGGAGGTAGCAGCCTGCGCGTGCGTCGAGTTTGCCTTCGGCACGCTCAGGTATCCGGAGATTTTGTCCTTGCCTACTTGGTTCACCACGAACTCCAACGGAGCGCGTGCGCCGGTTTCGAAGAAGTACAGCGGCTCGTTGGCCGTCAGGCTCTTCTTGTCGTGGCGCTGGTCGTCAACAAAAATCGTGACGCCGTACTGGCTCTTCTTCAGGTTCGTAGTGTGCAGCTCCACCATCAGATTGCCCACTTTCTCGCGCGAGTTCTTCTTATCAATCGTGAACTCGTAGTAATCGCGCTCGCCCAAGCGGCGAAGTTCTTCCACCTCGTCGTGGTTGCGCGCGATCAGCGTGCCGAACTCGCCCCGGGCCATCTGCAAATTGTTCTTGGTGGTGTCGAGGTCCGTCTTCACGCCGTTGACGTCCGTGCCGATTTTGTTCACGTCGTCAACGCTCGCCTTCGTCGCGAGTTGCGCGTTCGTCTGGTTCTGCATCTCCGCCAATTCCTTGGCGTCGTCTTCCTTGATCTTCTTGGCCTGCGAGCGCGCCTTCGATAGCTCGCCTTCGGTCAACTTCATCTTGTCGGTCACCACGCTCAATTCGCCTTCGAGTTGCGCGTTGGTGTCTTCCGCTTTCGCGAGGCGCTGGCTGATCACGTCATCGCTCTGCTTGGATACTTGCGCCTGCGCGGACAAGGATTGCTCGAGCTGCTTCGAGCGCGTGGACGCGGTCCAGCCTGCACCCAGTGCTACCAGTGAGACTACCGCGAGAGCAACCACAACGATTCCCACCCAGCGCGGCGCAGTGGCTTCGTCTGCGATCACTACGTCCTGTCGTTCGTCACTCATGTTTTTTGCTCCTCCGGAAATCCCTTGCGGGGTTAGGGAAGTGCAAGCGAGGAACCAAAGTGGGACGACGCGCCGCCAGCCTGTAAGCGGCTGATAATAAGCGTGTTATGTTAATTCGTAGGCCAGGATGGGTGCGCTTCGCGGGCTTTCGCCCCTGCAAATTTTACGTGCCAGTAACATTTCTGCGTGGTGGAAGAAACAGGACACTACAGGAGCGCGTGGCACCTTCGAAGTACTAGAGCTAGCAACGAATACGCGGATTTACCGCATGCTTACGAATAAACTTAACGTGAAATCACTGTGAGAGGTGGCCCACCCTTCGGTTCTCGAAGGGTGGGGATTTGGGCGATGAAAACTACGTCCTCGTAATCGTCATATTCCGCAATTCCGCAATCCGATCCGAGAGTGGCGGGTGCGTGCTGAACAATCCCGAGAACAATGTCCCCGCCGAAAGCGGCTGCACGATCATCAAAGCCGAAGTAGAAGGCGGAACATTCATCGGAATCTTCTGGTTGTACGCTCCCAATTTTTCCAGCGCGCTGATCAATCCATTCGCATGTCCAATCATCTGCACGCCGGAAGCATCGGCCTGATATTCGCGCTGCCGCGAAATTCCTAGCTGCAGCAAAAGTGCAGCAATCGGCGCCAGTATTACCATCAACAGCGCCGCAAGCCCGCCGCCAGCACGATTGCGCCCGCCGCCTCCGCCAAGTCCGCCCAACATCATTCCCCAGCGGCCCATGTGTCCAATCCAGGTAATTGCGCCCGCCAGCGTCGCGGCAATCGACGATGTCAGAATGTCGTAATTCCGGACGTGCGAAAGCTCGTGCGCGATCACACCCTCGAGCTCGTCATCATTCATGATTTCCATCAGCCCCTGCGTCACCGCCACCGACGCGTGGCTGGGATTGCGCCCCGTGGCAAACGCGTTCGGCGCCGCCTGCGGAATCATGAAGAGCTTCGGCATCGGCAAATTTGCCTTGGCCGCCAGCCGCTCCATCACCGCATACAGCCGTGGCGATTCTTCGCGGCTGATTGGCACCGCGCCGCTGGATTTCAAGGCAATCTTGTCCGAGAAGAAGTACGCTCCGCCATTCATCAGCACCGCAAACACCAGCGCGATCGTCATGCCGTTCGATCCGCCGAATGCTTCGCCGAGAAACAGCAACAGCAGCGTCAAAGCCGTCAGCAAAAACGCAGTCTTAAAGGTTTTCATTTTCTTCAGCCTTGGCGCCGGATAAATCGAATCAGGCGGCGCCTGCCTTCGCGGCCTTCCGCGTAAATTTCATCTCGCCCGTCTTCGCGTCTATGTCCACGTTAACATCATCGCCCGGATGCACTTCTCCATCCAGAATCTTCAGCGCCAGCGGATCCTGTATCAGCCGCTGAATGGCCCGCTTCATCGGCCGCGCGCCATACGCGGGGTCGTAACCTTCGGCGAACAGCAGAGTCTTCGCTGCCGCCGTCAGGTGCAACGTAATCTTCCGTTCGGCCAGCCGCTTCACCAGATGCTGCATCTGCAGGTCAATGATGTGCTCGATCTGTTCCTTGCCCAGCGGTTGGAACAGCACGATATCATCAATGCGGTTCAGAAATTCCGGACGGAAAATCTCCCGCAGCGCCGCCATCGCTTGCTCACGCGCCTTCTTCGGATCCTTTTCCATCAAATCGAAAATCGCGCTCGAGCCCACGTTCGAAGTCATGATGATCACCGTGTTGCGAAAATCCACGGTGCGGCCTTGGCCGTCGGTCAGCCGGCCATCGTCCAGTATTTGCAGCAGCACGTTGTACACATCCGGATGCGCCTTCTCGATTTCGTCGAGCAGCACCACGGAATAAGGGCGCCGCCGCACCTGCTCGGTCAGCTGCCCTCCCTCGTCGTAGCCCACGTAGCCCGGAGGCGCGCCGATCATCCGCGACACCGAATGTTTTTCCATGTATTCGGACATGTCCAGCCGCACAATCGCGCGTTCATCATCAAACAGAAATTCCGCCACGGCGCGCGCCAGTTCCGTCTTGCCCACGCCGGTCGGTCCCAGAAATAGGAACGAGCCAATCGGCCGGTTCGGATCGCTCAGCCCTGAACGGCTGCGGCGAATCGCGTTCGCTACGCTCAGCAGTGCCACTTCCTGGCCCACCACGCGCTCGCGCAGCCGCTCTTCCATGTGCACCAGCTTCTGGACTTCACCTTCCAGCAAGCGGCCCGCGGGAATTCCCGTCCACTTGGCCACGATTTTCGCAATCTCTTCTTCGCCGACTTCTTCTTTCAGCATCGGGTGATCTTTTTGCAGTTCCGCCAGCTTGTTCTGCGCGGCCTGCAATTCTTTTTCCGCCGCGGCCAGCTTGCCATAACGGATTTCCGCGACCTTAGAAAGATCGCCGGCGCGCTCGAAACGCTGTTCTTCCGTCTTCAGCCGGTCGATTTCTTCTTTCTGCTTGCGGATGCGCGCAATCGCATCCTTCTCCGTCTGCCAGCGCCCCTTCAACGCGTTCGATTGCTCGCGCAGCGTGCTCAGCTCTTTTTCCACTTGCTTCACGCGCTCGCGCGAATGTGCGTCTGATTCCTTGCGCATCGCCTGCCGCTCGATCTCCAGCTGCATGATGCGCCGCTCGATCACATCAATTTCCTGGGGCAGGGAATCAATTTCCATGCGCAGCCCCGCCGCCGCTTCGTCCACCAAGTCAATCGCTTTGTCCGGCAGAAAACGGTCGGTGATATAGCGCTGCGAAAGCATCGCCGCCGCGACAATCGCCGCGTCCTTGATGCGCACGCCGTGATGCACTTCGTAGCGTTCCTTCAGCCCGCGCAGAATCGCGATGGTGTCTTCCACCGAAGGTTCACCCACATAAACGGGCTGAAAACGCCGCTCCAACGCCGGATCTTTTTCGATGTACTTGCGGAATTCGTTCAGTGTGGTCGCGCCGATGGCTCGCAATTCGCCTCGCGCCAGCGCCGGCTTCAGCATGTTGGAAGCGTCCATCGAGCCTTCCGCGGCGCCCGCGCCCACCAGCGTGTGCAGCTCGTCAATGAACAAAATAATCTGGCCGTCGGACTCGGTGACCTCTTTCAGAACCGCTTTCAACCGGTCCTCGAATTCGCCGCGGTATTTCGCACCCGCCACCAGCGCCGAAAGATCCAGCGAAACAATCCGCTTCGGCTTCAACACTTCCGGCACGTCGCCCGCGACAATGCGGCTCGCAAGCCCCTCGACAATTGCAGTCTTACCCACGCCCGGCTCGCCGATGAGCACCGGATTGTTTTTCGTGCGCCGCGCCAGAATCTGCATCACCCGCCGGATTTCCTCGTCGCGCCCAATCACCGGGTCCAGCTTGCCGCGCCGCGCCAGGTCGGTCAGGTCGCGCCCGTACTGCTCTAGCGCGCGATAGGTGGATTCCGGATTTTGCGAAGTCACGCGATGGCTGCCGCGAATGGTGGCCATCGCCTGCAGAATTGCTTCGTGGCTCGCGCCGGCGCGCTTCAGTATCTGGCCCGCGGGATCTTTTTCCGCCGCGGAAATGGCGAGCAGAATATGTTCGGTCGAGACGTACTCGTCCTTCAAACGCTGCGCTTCGTCAAACGCAGTCTCCAAGATCTTGTTGGTCGCAGGAGCCAAATATTGCTGCGAAACTCCGGAGACTTTCGGCAGCCGCGCAATCTGCTTTTCCACTTCGCCAGCCAGCGTGGTGGGCGACACCCCCAGCTTCTCCAGCAGCGGCGGCACCACGCCGTCACCCTGCGCCAGCAGTGCCCACAGCAAGTGCAATGGCTCGATTTGTTGTTGGCCCTCGCGTCCGCCCATTTCCTGCGCCGCTTGCAGCGCCTGTTGGGCCTTGACAGTCAATTTGTCGAAATTCAGCATGATGTAACCTTCTCGGTGTTTGACGCGAACCGAGGGGCGGTGGATACCCAGTACCAAGCACCGTCCGATCGCGCTTTTTAGGTATGTTAGCTCTAACAGATAATAAAATATGCGTGTGTTATTGTCAACTATTTGTTATATCCTTTGATGTGTTATACATACAGCGTCGCGGTTATTCTAATACCTTTAGAACTAACGCCTTAAGATAATGCGTCTCCGGCATCGTCAGCAAAATCGGGTGGTCCTGCGCCTGCGTTCTCCGCTCAACCACTACCACATTTTTCTTCGCATCGGTCGCCGCCTCCGCAATCAGCTGCAGGAAGAGCGCCTCGCTCAAATGGTAAGAGCACGAACACGTCACCAGATATCCTCCCGGCGCCAAAATCTTCAACGCTCGCAGATTGATCTCCTTGTACCCGCGCTCGGCCGCCTCCAGGCTGTCGCGGTTCTTCGCGAACGCTGGCGGATCCAGAATCACCATCTGAAATCGCCGCCCCACCTCGTCATACTCCTTCAGCAGGTCGAACGTGTTCCCTTCGCGAAACGTCACATTCACGATCGAGTTTAATTCCTGATTCCGCCGCGCGACCTGCAGCGCCGCCGCTCCCATGTCCACCGCTTCCACGTGTTCGCACTCGTCCGCAATCGTCAGCGCGAACCCGCCCTGATAACTGAAGCAATCCAGCACCTCACCCGACGCATAGCGCCGCGCCGCCCAATGATTTTCGCGCTGGTCCAGGAACGACCCGGTCTTTTGTCCTTTGGCCAAGTCATACACAAAAGTGATCCCGTTTTCCTTCGCCAGGATCTCCGCCGGCACCTCGCCATGCAGCACGCTCACGCTCTGCGGCAATCCTTCCAGCAAACGCACCTTGGGATCGTTGCGCTCCAAAATCCCCTTCGGCGAAAATTGTTCCACCAGAATCTCGACAATCAAATCCTTCTGCCGCTCCGACGCCTGGCTCAAAGTCTGCAGGACCAGGTAATCGCCATAGCGCTCAATCACAATCGAAGGCAGCAGGTCCGCCTCGCCGTGCACCACCCGGTACGCATCTGTGTTTTCCACCACCGTCTCGCGATAAGCCGCGGCCCGCCGCAACCGCTCGGCAAAAAACGCCCGGTCCACCGGCACATTTTCGCGCGTCAGCAGACGCACCGCGATCTGCGATTTGTCGCTGTAAAATGCTCGTCCGTGAAATCGTCCGCGTTCGTCCATAACGCGCACGATCGCCCCAGCTTCAGCCTGCGCCGAACGCACGTCGTTGCGATACACCCAGGGATGCCCGGAGCGCAACCGCTCGACTCCCTTCGTGCTGATCACTACCGAACCTTCCGCCACGTTTCCGCCAGACGTTCGAGGATTAGCCCGCCGATTCGCTACAATGTTTCCAGCACGCGCTAGTATGAACCTCGACGAACTAAATTTCGACCTGCCGCCCGAGCGCATCGCACAGCGCCCGCTCGCATCGCGCGACGCTTCCCGCATGCTGCTGCTCGATAAAACAACCGGCGCGTGGGACGACCGCCAATTCCGCGAATTTCCCGACCTGCTGCGCGGCAATGAACTCATCATCCTTAATAACGCCCGCGTCCTGCCGGCTCGCCTGTTCGGCCGCCGCGTCGGTATTCACGCCGAGCCGCCCGGCATCCACAATCCCGCGCGCCACGAACACCTGCAAGCGCCGATCGAAGTTCTACTCGTCCGCCAGCTTACGCCAGACACTTGGGAAACCCTCGTCCGCCCCGGCAGAAAAATCACCGTAGGCGAAAAAATCATTTTTGGCGATGGAGAACTGGAAGCCGTAGCCGAGAGCCGGGGTGACTACGGCCTGCGCGTCTTGCGCTTCACCTCGAAAACCGGCTTTCACGAAGCGCTGAATCGGCTGGGCCACATCCCGCTCCCACCCTACATCAAACGCGCCGATGAACCCGCCGACCGCGAGCGCTATCAAACCATCTATGCGAGGCAGGGAAGCGCCGTAGCCGCGCCCACCGCGGGCCTGCACTTCACGCCCGAAATTCTGCAACGCATCCGCGCGCGAAATATCGAAATCGCAGAAATCACGCTCGACGTTGGCCTCGGCACCTTCGAACCCGTCCGCACCCAGCGCCTCGAAGACCATAAAATCCACATCGAATCTTACGAAATTCCTGAAGCCACCGCGCAAGCAATCGCACAAGCGCAAAGCGAACACCGCCCCATACTCGCCGTTGGCACCACGGTAGTTCGTGCCCTGGAAGACGCCGCCGAAAAATCCGCGCAACGCGGCGGCAGCACCGCACTAACGCCCGGAAAATCCGAAGCGGCGATTTTCCTCTATCCTGGCAAGCCGCTCCGCGTAGTAAACCAGCTCCTCACCAATTTCCATCTCCCGCAATCCAGTCTCCTAGCACTCGTTGCCACGCTGGCCGGGCAAGAAAATATCCTGTGCGCCTATCGCCACGCCGTCGCCGCCGAGTACCGCTTCTACAGCTACGGCGATTGCATGCTCATCCGCTAAACGCCCGCCCATCCGATCGCTCGCCGGCTTCGAAGGTTTCTTACGCGCGATTTCGTGCAACCAATCCACTCTTCGTCTATAATTCGCATCCTGCCCCTGGGGGCAGTTGCATGCGCTATCTGATTCTCAGCGACATTCACGCCAACCTCACAGCTCTCGACGCCGCACTCGCCGCCGCGAAAGGCCATTGGGACAAAGTAATCTGTCTCGGCGACGTAGTCGGCTACGGCCCCGATCCCAACGAAGTGGTCGATCGCATCCGCGAAATTGGCGCGCTCACCATTCGCGGCAATCACGATAAAGCCGGCTCTGGCATCGCCAACGCCGACGATTTCAATCCCGTCGCGCGCGCCGTTGCACTCTGGACTCGCGACCAGCTCCGCCCGGAAAATCGCGAATGGCTCGAGCAGCTTCCCACCGGCCCGCTCAACGAAAATGGTTTCGTCATGGTCCACGGCGCCTTCCGCGATGAAGACGAATATGTCTTCGCGCCAGCCCAGGCCCTCGACAGCCTGCTCGACGCCCCCGCGCAAATCACATTCTTCGGGCACACGCATTTGCAAGGTGGCTTCACGCTGCGCGACGATCAAGTCGGCGTGCTGCATTTCAAACCCGCCGCGGGAAGCCATTTCTCCACCTTGGCCATCGAAGATGGCACCACCTACCTACTTAATCCCGGATCGATCGGCCAGCCGCGCGATGGAGACACGCGCGCTGCATTCGTAATCGCTGACCTCGCCCAAAAGACCGTCGAGTTCTGGCGCGTCCCATACGATATCGAAACCGTTCAGAAACGCATGGGCGCAGGCGGCCTGCCCGAGCCGTTGATCCAGCGCCTGGCGTTCGGCCGCTGAGGACCGCGAGGAATTCATGGAACCGGGCGAAAGTTCCTACAGCGCAGAGCGCCGCCGCTTTCCAGTCGCATTTCTGGCTGGACTAGTAGTCGTGGCGCTGCTATTCGGCGGATTTTACCTGCTCACACGAGTCTTCAGCTCGCACACGGCCGCTACAGCTGTAAAACTTCCTTTCGGCGCAGCCGAGCAAGCCTACGCAGAGCGCGTCCATTTCAGCGATCTGCACATGTCGCGCTCCACCAATATGATCAAGCAGGAATTCACCTACGTGACCGGAATGATGTCCAATGATGGCGACCGAAATATCCGCGCCATGGAAGTCACTGTGGAGTTTCACGACGCCATGAATCAGGTAATCCTGCGCGATTCGCAATTTGTGATCGCGCCGCAGGGCGATGCGCCGCTTAATGCCGGGCTGAGCCGTGATTTTCAAGTCACTCTGGAACATGTTCCCGCCGAGTGGAATCAAGAGTATCCTTCCATACATGTCACTGGCCTAAACTTGCAATAGCTTGCGATAGTCGCGCGGCGTTTCGTGACGCGGCAGCGGCAAAGTAATCCGATGACGGTGTGCCGTTGAATTCGCCTGCCAACGATTGGGCGGCCCTGGATCGCGCGCTAAGCGATCTTGCCGCATCCGGCTGCGTGGAAGTGCGCGAAGACGGCGAATGGCTCGCCGAACTCGCCACGCTGCATTTCGAACTCCGCGTCGAGCGCAAAAATCCCCTGGTGCATCTCTGGTCCGACGAGCGCAATCTCACCCGCCGGATTCTGCGCGTCAAAGAAGCCGCCGGCGACCGCATCGTCCTGGAAGTGCAGCGTTTTGGCCGCGCCAAACCCGGGCGCCTGGAATTTCTGCTCACCGATTCGCCGCGCGCCGCAGGACGCATCACCCGCGAACAATTTCGCGCTCGCTTTACACGTATCCTCGCTGAAAAATTTCCGGATGCTGTGGTGGATTCGCTCACCGCCGCGCCCGACCTGGAAAATTCCTTCTCCGGGTCCTACGTTCGCGGCATCATGCACGAAGGGTCACACGCGTGGGCGCTGCTGGCCGCCGCGCCCAGCGAAGACGCCGTAACCATCGAAAATATTCTCGCGTTTGGAATTTTGTGGCTGGATTGGACGCGCACCCGCGCCGAGCGCCGCGCAATAGAAGGCCTGCGATTGTTCGTCCTGCAGGGAACCAGCCAGCGCTTGCGCGAACGCCTCCTCGCGCTTTCCGGACCCACTCGCGTCGAAATCTACGAAATGCGCGACCCGGACGCTGCGATGCAAAAAATTGATCCTGCCGATGCCGGAAATCTGGAAAGTTGGCTGATCCCGCGCGACCAGATCGAATCAACGCTGCGCGCCGCTAGCGCAACGATCGCGCGCATCCGTGCGATGTTGCCCGCGAATACCGACGCGATTCAATGCCGCGTGCCCGCCGGCGCAAACGAAGTAGCGCTAACATTTCACGGAATGCAATTCGCGCGCTGCACGAAACAAGGAGTTGTTTTCGGCCTGGGAAATTCCACGGAGCAATTCACCACCGCGAACGAACGCGCCCTCGAGCGTCTGCTGCACAAACTCGATCTGCACCGCAATCCGCTCGCCAGCGACACGAATCACGCGTTGTATCGCGGCGCCGCAGAACGTTGGCTCGAATCGATCGTGCTAGAAGATCCCGCGAAGCTCGACGCGCAACTCGACTCCCGCCATTTTTATTCGCAAGTTCCCGCGCTTGCAGCTGGCGATCGCGGCGTGCTCGATCTGCTCGGCGTCACGCGCCAGGGCCGGCTGGTAGTAATCGAATTGAAAGCTTCGGAAGATCTGCAGTTGCCCGTGCAAGCCGTGGATTATTGGCTGCGCGTCCGCCGCCATCAGCGCGAAGCGGATTTTCAGCGCGACGGATATTTCCCCGGCGTCGTGATCGATCCGCAACCGCCGTTGGTCTGGCTCGTCTCGCCCGGCCTGCGCTTTCATTCCGCCACGGACACATTGCTGAAATATCTCTCGCCGGAAATTCGCGTCACCAGAATTGGCCTCGCCGAAAATTGGCGCCGCGGCCTGAAAATTATTTTCCGCCAGTAAGCATTTTCAATTTTTGGGAAGGAATTTTTTGCGTTCAGAAAAAAAGGAGGGGAAGCGGCCTGGGTTGAGCCAGAACCACTTCCCGGGGTGTGTCCTAGAAGCGATTACAAGATTAGACGCCTGCGGCTGGAAAAGGTTGCATTAAACTGCGCGCGCGAAAAAATAGCACAAACCTCAATAAAACAGGTACTTGCGCCACTTCTCGTCACGATGTCCAATCAATCGCATCAGCTGCCGCGATGTGTGCAGCGTAAAAGGGCGCGGCCGCCGCTGCAATTTGATTCCTGCTTCTTCCGGCGTGCGATCGCCTTTGCGGTTGTTGCACGTGTAGCAGCACGCCACCAGATTTTCCCACGTCGATCGCCCGCCGCGCGAACGCGGCATCACGTGATCCAGCGTCAGCTCCGAAGCAGGGAACGCCCGCGCGCAAAACTGGCAAGTATTCCTGTCGCGCAGCAAAATATTTTTCCGCGAAAGCGCCCGGCTCTGCTGCGGAATGTGCCGGTAACTCAGCAGACGAATCACCGACGGCACCTGAATCGCTTTCTGCGTGGAATGTACTTCCGTGTGGTTGGTTTCTTCGGCCTGCGCGACGCCCTTCAGCATCAGCACCAGCGCGCGTCGCACCGCCGTCACGTTGATCGGCTCGAACGTCGCATTCAGCACCAGCACAGGAGCTTGCATCACGGAAGGACGGCTCGCTGCAGATTTAATCGGGGTGACAGTCTCCGGCGTGACTCCGCCCAGCCCGATTGCGGGCCGGGGCCGTAAGCCATGCTTGAGCCGCAATTCCATTTGCGCCGCCTTTGCGTCGCTCGACGAGTCTCCTTAACTTCTACGGATGCTCGTCGCACCCTGTTGGTTTGCCCTGCTTGATTCTGTTTCTCGCTGCAACTGCTGCTGGGGACCCGTGGGTGACCAGCCTGGAACCACTCGCGCTACCGTCAATCCCAGCACTGCCGCCGCGCCCGCCTGCTTCAGGGCCCGCGCGCATGAATCCAAGGTCGCGCCAGTCGTCAATACATCATCTAGCAGCAGAACTCGCAACTTGTCAACCCGCAGCCCTTTGCGGGTCGCGTAGGCGCCACGTACAGATTCCCAATGCTCCTTGCGAGAGAGCACCAGCCGCGCTGGCCGCGGTTTCGTGCGCATCAGCAAATACGCGCCCTGCTTCAAATGCAGCCTGCGCGCCAGCGGCCGCGCGATCAATTCCGCCTGGTTATAGCCCCGTTCGCGCTGCCGGTCAGGATGCAGCGGCACCGGCACGATCACGTCCGCGCGAAACGCCTCGCCTTCGCGCTCTACAATCTCCGCCAGGCGCGCCGCAAACCAATCGCCCAGCCGCGTCACTTCCTCATATTTCAGCAGCAGAATTGCGTGGTGCAAAGCGTCGTTGTACAGCCCATAACTTCGCGCTCGATCAAAAGCGTAGTTGCCTTCGCGGCACAGCCGGCACAAAGGTTTAACGGCCTCGACGTACGTAGCAGCCGCCGCTCCGACACCTATCCCCGCTGCAAAGGGCAGCCGCGCCGATTCCGCAATGGTTGCGGTTGTCAACATATTCGGGGGAAACGGCCGCCCGCAACACTCGCACATCGGTTGCCGTATCGGCTCGAACGACGCCAGGCATGACTCGCAGATCGGAATGCGGCTCGCAGTCAGCAGCGTGGTCGCACAGATCCTGCAAGGCGCTGGGAACAGCACTGCGGCAAGCGCGTCAATGGCGGTTCGCAATATCAAGTTGTCGCTAGCAAGCGAGAGGGGGCACCGCGAACGCTACTCCACCAAAGCAACGAAGGATAGATGGTAGTTCTACGGACGGCTGGATGGTCCGCGCACACTGGCATCCGGAATCCCTGGCTCGTCTTGGCAGGGTGCGGCCGGTGTTGACCTGGCAGTTGTGGCGGCGCACCTTAGTGCGCCACCGCCGCAGCGCTAAAAAAAGACGGCGATCCCATAAAGCGGGACCGCCGTCACAAATTCCCACCGCCGCCGCGCGTGTTACAGCTGCCCCTGCTCCGTCTTTTCCTGGCAGGTAATGCAATACCGCGTCCACGGCACAGCTTCCAGCCTCTTCTGCTGCAGCTCTTCGTGGCACGAATTGCACTCGCCGTACGTGCCATCCTTGATCCGCGCCAGCGCGTTATCCACCAGCGCCAGCAGCGAACGGTCGTTGTGCGTTTGGCCGAACAGGAATTCCTTGGTGTAGGAATTCGCTGCCTTGTCGCCTAGATCCACGGTGGGGTCTTCGTCCGCCTCGCGCCCTTCCTGCTCGGTACGCGCGATGCCGCGCACTAATTCCTCGCGCCGCGTGGCTAATTTCTTTTTGTAATAATCCAATCGTTTCTTGTCCATCGTTCAGGTCCTATGCGAGGCCCAATAGCTCGCTCAAAGCCGCCCAGTGTAACGACACATGCTTCCCTTGTCAAATCAGCGCGCGGCAGCCAGCGACAAAAGGTAAACGTCCAACTTCACCGCTCGCGCCAGCAGTAAGCGTCGCTAACGCTGACACCCTGACCGGGAAGCAAGTCCAGGTCGGTTTCAAATAGATGCTGCATCGCCCGAAAAGGATTCCAACTCGCAGCCGCAGCACTAGCATTGTGCAGATCAAAAGGAGGTTATGTAGCGGCCGCTTTGTCCCGTGTTTTTCAGGACGCAGCGGGCATCTTTCTGTCGCAACGAGACACGTGTTAAATCACTCGTCGTACTCGAACGTAACAATCAGCCGATCTGCTTCTTCGGAAAAATGAAGTGCACTCCGATGCCGCCAATCACCAATACCAAAAACGCGAAGATGCTGCCCTCCGGCCCCACCGTCCCGCCCGTCAGCCACGTAGGCCCATGAAAAGTTGAGTTCAACAAATGTCCCTTCGCCAGAAATCCGCTGTCCGGCACGGAATAAAAAAATGTCTCCGACCAATCCCACGTCGCATGCATCCCAATCGGAAACCATAGGCTCCCAGTCCGCTGCAAGCAGAACGCCGCCAGCACACCAAACGATCCCGCCATCGCCGCACCAAACCACGCTTCGCCGCCATTGCTCAAATGAATCGCGCCAAACAGAATCGAAAGGATAATCGCCGCGGGCCAGAACCCGATCCCCGACCCCAGAGTCGACTGCATGTAACCGCGGAACGAAAATTCCTCGAACAACCCCACCATCAGGAACGCAATCCCGTACAGCGCCCCATATTTCAGCGCGTCTGCGCCCGATAGCGCCACGCTGCCTAAAGAAAATCCATGAAACGCCGCAATCAGCGCCAGCGCCAAAGACAGCATCGCGAACCCGTACGGCACGCCCTGCCAGAACCTTTTCCCGAACGCTTGCTTCAGCGGCAGATAATAATCCGCGTACGTCCGCTTTTCGATCAGCGCCATCACCGCTGTCGAGATCACCAGCGCCAATAATGGAATCGCCTCATAAGCTATCGTCGTCGGAGGCGTCATCACGTTCGGATCTTGCGCCTTGAACCACGCGTCCACGCCCGGAGTATGTTTCAGCGCGAATCCCTCACCCTTCAGGCACACGAACATCAGAAAAATAAACAGCAGCAGCCGCCACCCCGCGCGGATTCCGTGCGGCCCCATGAAAAAATTCTCCGTCGCCGGATGCAGCTCCCCTGTGGGACGAATTTCCTCAGCAGCAGGCAAACCGCTCGTCTCCCCGTCCACACTCATCGCGTGCCTCCCAACTCCTGCCTACTATACGGCACTTCTACCGGAATGGTTTCAATCTCACTCAGCGCGGCTCTACTTCCGCCCCGCACGCTTCTGCGCAATCACCAGCCCACGCGGCGTGGAGAGCAACACTACCGAAATCAAGCCCTCCTGCTCCAAACGCAGGGCCGCTTCGCGCACCACCTTAAAATGCGAGCTCGCGTCGTGAATCAAAATCAATCCGCGCGGATCAATTTGCGGTAGAAAACGCCGTATCTCCTGTTCGCGGATCGTCAAATGGCTGTCGCTGAATAGCAGATCGATGGTGCCGTCAATCGGCGTGTCCAGGCTGGAAGCATTGCGGTACTCAATCCAATCGCGCAGCCCGGAAAGGTCAATGCGCTGCTTGGCCTTGGCAAAAATATCAGGATCGAACTCAATCGTGATCAGCTTTCCGAATCCGTTAGCCTTCAGCCCTTCCGCCATCTTGATCGCGCTGTATCCGATAAAAGTTCCGGTCTCCACAATCAATTGCGGCTTCGCGGTGATCACGATGGATTTCAGAAAATCCAAAATCTCCAATTCCGAACTCTGCGAGTCCACCATCTGCCACCATTCCGGATGCGGGCATTCCGGCGTGGGCCCCACGTACTCCGGCTGAACGAAATCCTCCTGCTCGCTCACCCGATCCAGAATGTGATGCCCCTCATAACGCTTCACGAATCGCGGCACGATCACCGCAATCACCGCTCCGCCGGCCAAAATCGCCACGACGCAGCCGGTCACCGCCGCCGCACCGTGCGGAACGTGCGCCCGTCCGCCGAACACCGCGGTTTCAATCAGCTGGTACGCGCCTCCAAGGATCAGCCATTCTCCAAACACGATTCCTGCAGGCCGCTGAAATTGCAGTTGCCGCCGGCCTTCGCTCCACAGAAAAAACGCCAGCAGCCCAGCCGCCGCAATCCCCCAAGTTTCCGGCGCATACAGCGGCACGTTGCCGCTGACAACCGCCAGCGGAATCAGCCCACACGCCACGCCAGCGGTTGCCGCCAGGCATGCAACGTCCAGCGCCGTAAGCAGCCGCCATCCAGCACGCTTATGGAACGTAAGGCGTCGGCGTTGCAGATCAGCGCGCAAAGTGACGCCGGCAGCGATGATGAACAGAACGTAAACCAATAGCGTCATTGCGAATTACTCCGCGCAGCCGGAGCGAGCGCAACTACAAGCACGCGGGTGAAAGTCGAAGAGTCAGAAGCAATCAATGTGGCCCAATCTGAAGTTCGCAACTGGAAGTTCACCGCAGGAGTCTAGGAGGTAAGCAGGTCTGTTGGCAAGCCCGTGACGCGGTCGGCAGTTAGTTGCACTGGCCCGCCTGACCATAGGCAGCCGTCCCAGCGGCCATCAATACCCGCTACGCGTTTTCCGCCGACGCTACTTCCGCCGGCATTCCCATATTCACCGGCATTTGCTTGTGCGTCAGCCTACCCAACTCAAAAAACGCGCTGGAAGCCGCGTTCTGCATCGCCAGCGAGCTTTCCACGCCGCAGGTGCAGCCCGGACATTCCCGCCGCACCATGGCCTCGCACTGCCGCACATAATCCTCGGACGCTAAAATCGTCGCAAGGCTATCCTTCAGAATATTTCCCACCGGTTTCAGCGGATAGCATCCGGTCATCACGTCGCCATTCGAGAGCACGAACATCTGCAGGTAACCCAGAATGCAGGGCGGCTCCGCCACCAGCTGCCGCTTGAAATATTTGGTCACATATTCCACTTCGTACTCGGGCCGCTTCAGGTCGTCGCGCAGAAATTTCGCGATTTCCTTCACGTCGCCGCCTTCCGGCCACATCGAATCCATGTCCGCGTCCTTAATAAAATAAATGCTCTGGCTCAGGACGTTGTACTGCACCTCGGCGCCCACTCCGTGCGCCACTTCCGCCAGTTTCCCCAGCTCCTTCGCGGAAATGCGGTTCAGTGTGACGGCAATCGAAACTTTTTTCCCGCGCAGCAATTTGATCCCCTGCATCGCCAGATCAAAATAGCCGTCAATCCCGCGGATCAGGTCGTTCGTCGCTTCCAAGCCATCAATGGAAATGCAAACCTTCGTGATCGCTGAAGCGTTAATCTCTTTGTGCATCTTCTTGATCAGCAGCCCGTTGGTCTGCAGAATCACTTCACTGAAGGGGCGCATATCTGCGCGCCGCATGATTTCAAAGAGGTCGGTGCGCAGCAGTGGCTCGCCACCGGTAAATCGCAGCGAGCGAATTCCTGCGGCTCCGATTTCGTTCAGCAGCTCCACAGCGCGGTCGGCCTTGATTCCGTCGTGCCAGCGCGTCTTCCAATAATCGCAGCTGATGCACTTCGCCTGGCAATTCTCGGTCAGCTTCACATGCGCCGCCAGCGGCCGGATCTTCGAAGGCAGAAATTTCTCCGAAAAATTGCTACCCAGCCACACGCGCGTCAAATACAAACCAGAAAACGACATCCAGCACTCCTCGGACGGCCCGCAAACTAAAAACCCCGATAATTCCCCAAGCGTCCAACGAAGATTATACAGCCTGCGCCAAACTGCCGCAACGCGCTCCCGCCGACGTGTGTTATCACTCCGCACTGTTTTTGCCGCCACCGGCGCATAGCGGCTGGGCTGCCACAGTGGTATTATCCGGCGCGCCGTAGCAGAGCGCTTCCGGGAAGGACCGCTATTCTAGCCGCGTCATTCTCGTTAAAGAGGAGTGTGATGTACCGAATACTTTCAGCTATAGGTTGGGCTCTTACTCTGTCTTGTCTTTTTAATCCCGCACCCGCGGCGTCAGCACAGGCCACTTCGACGCCCGAGGAACGAGCCCAATGGGTCCAGACTACCCGCAAACTGGAAACCGCGCCGCTCGATGACAGCCTGAGCAAACAAGGCGATACGGCCTTGAAGCGCGTCGAGGACGTGCACGACGTTCACGTGCCGCTGTGCGCGCCCCTTTTTAGTGAGTTCAACGCGCTGAAGTACGCCTACTCGCATGCGATCACGCGCCAATTCATGCTTGCGAGTGCCGCGTTTGTGATTGAAAACACGGACAAAGCTGCGGACTCGAACGCCATGAACCTATCCGCACTCGAAAGCGTCCTGAAAACCTATCAGGCGATCCTGCAGCAGAAGCCCGACGCCAGATCGAAAACGCTTGACGACCTTCTGAAGAAGCAGAGCCAGGGCCAACTCAAGGATTACGTAAAAAAGCAGTGTCACTGAAGACCGTAAGCCGCGAACAGTAAGAGTCGCGGAACATCAGCGAAGAAATGGCTGCCGAACAAATCTCGACGGGGATTTAGTCGCCTCCACGCCGTCAGGGTTGCGGCCAACCTCCGCCGCTGTTAAAATCTTACGTTTGCGAGCGTGGAAGAGCCGCAATCCTTATCCGCTATCCTGGACATCCTTCCATGAACGGAACCATTTCGCGCGCAGCACAGCTTTTGGGGGAGGACTGGTTTGGCTAAATACGATGTTGTGATTATCGGCAGCGGGCCGGGCGGATACGTCGCCGGCATCCGCGCCGCGCAGTGGGGCCTGAAAGTTGCCGTCGTCGAAAAAGATCCATTTCTCGGCGGCACTTGCCTGCACGTCGGCTGCATCCCCACGAAAGTGTTCCTGCATCACGCCGATATTTACGATCACTTCAAACGCGCTGAAGAATTCGGCTTCTCCGTCGAGAACGTAAAAATCAATTGGCCCGCCATTCTCGCGCGCAAAGACAAAATCGTAAAAAAGCACGCCGGCGGCATCAACGCGCTCTTCAAGAAAAATAAGGTCGAGTCCATCACCGGATGGGGCAGGATCGCCGGCCCAGGCCGCGTCTCCGTGGAAAAAGACGGCAAGATCACCGAGCTCGAAACCGCGAACATCCTGGTCGCGACGGGTTCAGCCGCGCGCTCGCTGCCAGGAGTCGAAATTGACGGCACTACGGTCCTCACCAACCGCGAAATTCTCGGCCTGCAGCAGATCCCGAAATCCATGATCGTAGTAGGCTGCGGCGCGGTAGGCGTCGAATTCGCGTCGATTTTCAACACGTTCGGCTCCGAAGTCACCCTACTCGAAGCGCTCCCGCGCGTAGTGCCCCTCGAAGACGAGGAAATTTCCGCCGAGTTGCACAAAGCCCTGGTGAAAAAGGGCATGAAAATCGAACTCGAAGCCAAAGTCGAGTCCGTGAAGAAAGATGCCAACGGCGCCACAGTCGTTTACAAAGACAAAACCGGAAAAGCCCAAACCATCAGCGCTGAAAAGGTTTTAATCGCCGTCGGCCGCCGGCCGCTGACCGAAGATATCGGCCTGGAAAAAACCAAAGCCAAACTCGAGCGCGGGTTCATTCACACCAACGCCTTCCTTGAAACCGACGAGCCGCACCTCTACGCCATTGGAGACATCGTCGCCGGCCTGCCACAACTTGCCCACGCCGCTTCCATGGAAGGAATCATCGCCGTCGGACGCATGGCTGGAAAAGAAGTGCAGCCCTTCGATCGCAAGCGCTGCCCGAACTGCACCTACTGCGAGCCGCAGATCGGTTCCATCGGCCTCACCGAAAAACAAGCCCGCGACGCCGGCTTCCAGGTGAAGACCGGAAAATTCCCGTTCCTCGGCAACAGCAAAGCCACGATTCTCGGCAACCACGAAGGCTTCATCAAAGTAGTAGCCGAAGAAAAGTACGGCGAAATTCTAGGCGTGCACGCCATCGGCCCGCTAGCCACGGAAATCATCGCCGAGCCGGTCGCTGCCCTCGGCCTGGAAGCCACGCTCGACGACATGGCTGCCACAATCCACGCCCACCCCACAGTTTGGGAAGCAATGGGCGACGCATTCAATTCCGTGCGAGGCCTAAGCATCAATTACTAGCGCGTGGCGGGGAAAATTTGTAGCAGACGTTTTGGTTGCATAGTCAATCTTGCCTGTGCAGTTAAAGCAATACTGATCGGCGGCAATCCCGCCGGAAACGGCTACGGTTTCGTGAAGCATCCAGAAAAAATATGCTGGCAAGTAAACGCGGGCCTCCTGCCTTACGCCCCAGCCTGCGCGCTTCAATATCAACTCGTAGAAGCCCGCAAAGCCGGCGCCATCCCCGACGTCCTGCTCTTCTGCGAGCATCCTCACACCATCACCCTGGGCCGCAACGGCAAAAAAGAACATCTCCGCGCCAGCAATCATCTGCTATCCCAAATGAACGTCGCTTTCCACGAAACCAACCGCGGCGGCGACATCACCTACCACGGTCCCGGACAAATCGTCGGCTACCCCATCCTCGATCTCACGGAACACCGTCGCGACGTACGCAGGTACGTCCAACAACTGGAAGAAACCATGATTCGCGCCACGGCCGATTTCAGCGTCACGGCCGCGCGAGTTGAAGGCCGCCACGGCATCTGGGTCGGCCAGCCCCCGACAGAAGAAAAACTCGCCGCCCTGGGCGTCCACCTCAGCCGCTGGGTCACTTCGCACGGCTTCGCGTACAATGTTGCAACCGATCTGCGATACTTTGATCTAATCGTCCCGTGCGGCATTGTCGGCAGGCGCGCCACTTCTCTCGAAAGCGTGCTGGACCGCGCCGTCCGCACCGACGAAGTCCGGCCCAGACTGGCCGCGCATTTCGGCGAACTGTTTGAGCGCAACATGCTGCAAGTCTCACGCGCCGCACTCGAGGAAAAATTGCAACATCACATCCAACACGCGCTCGCGCCACGCCCCAGCGAACTCTTGGAACTAAAAGGGAGCCTGGCATGACCCAACAGGTGGCTCAATCCGCGGTTCAATCCAGCACCCAGCCGCTCACCCGCCAACAGCACCTCGACCTTTACTACTACATGCAGCTTAATCGCCAGCTCGAAGAGCGCATGGTCCGCCTCTTCCGCCAAAATAAAATCGTCGGCGGCCTCTATTCTAGCCTCGGCCAGGAAGCCGTCTCCGTCGGCACCTGCTACGCCCTGGAAAAACGCGACTGGATCGCGCCCATGATCCGCAATATCGGCGCGCTTCTGGTAAAAGGCGTCCCTCCGCGCGACATCTTCACCCAGCACATGGCGAAATTCACGTCGCCCACGCTGGGCAAAGACGGCACCAGCCATTTCGGCGACCTGAAAGTCCGCCACATCGTCTCTCCGATTTCGATGCTCGGCGATTTGATCCCGGTCATGACCGGTGTCGCCATGGCCGGCCGCTACCTCGGACAAAATATCGTCGCGCTCACATGGATCGGCGACGGCGGCAGCTCCACCGGCGCATTCCACGAAGGTCTCGGCCTCGCCGCTTCGCAGCGCGCTCCCTTTGTCCTCATCATCGAAAATAATCAGTGGGCCTACTCCACTCCCGTTTCGCGCCAGGTGCCCATACAGAATCTCGCCGATCGCGGCGCGGCCTACGGTATCGCGAGCGTCATCGTGGACGGCAACGATGTAGTCGCCGTCTATCAAGCCTCGAAAGAAGCCGTCAACGAATGTCGCGCCGGCCGCGGCCCTCGCATCATCGAAGTAAAAACCATGCGCATGCGCGGCCACGCCCAGCACGACCCAGCCGAATACGTTCCCAAGGAAATGTTCGATTACTGGAAAGCGCGCGATCCCCTCACGCTCTACGAAAAGTACCTAACGGAAAATAAAATCTGGGACGCCGCCGCGAAATCCGAAATTGACGCGCGCATCGAACGCGAGCTGGACGTCGAACAGAAATTCGCCGAAGATTCGCCGCTCCCTCCGCCCGAACTGGCCGAAGAAGGCGTGTACTGCGACGGCTGCCACAAAATTGAGGCTGACTGGAAGCGCGCAAAATCCGAAGTATCGCCGCCGAAATCCAGTATTGACCCCACTTGGCGCTTGAAAGATTTACCCGCGTACACCCAAGCCGCGATCACCGGAGGCAACGGGGTGAAAAATCCCGCGCAGGCGCAGGTGCCCGCGCCCGCGTCCGCGCCAGCCGCGGCATCATCGACGGCCCCGCCGCTGCAAAAGTCCGCCCCGGCGCCCGCGCCCGAACGCGTCGAATCTCAGCCGGAACATTTGGCCGCTGGCCTTGCCGCCGAGGATCCAGCCGTACCCCGCGTCCCCTTCGGCCGCGGCCCGAAAGACAAAGCTTTCCGCCAAAGCCCCGAGAATCCCCAAAACAAACCAGCTTACAGCCGCGCGCCCAAAGAAAAATCCTTCGCCCGAACTCAGCCAGAGAAATCCTTCAGCAAAAGCCCGCGCAACAAGTCCTTCGGCAAAAACGCTCAAGGCAAGCCATTCACGAAAAATCCGCAGGATAAACAGGGGAGGCGCTGACCATGTCCCACACCGCTCCGAACCTGTCCTCCAAAACCGTCCCCACTTCCGGCCCCATCACTATGGTGGATGCTATCCGCCAAGCCATGTTCGAGGAAATGGAGCGCGACCCCGCCGTCGTCGCCATCGGCGAGGATATTGGCGTCTATGGCGGCGCCTTCAAAGTCACCGACGGCCTGCTCGCGAAATTCGGTCGCGAACGCGTCATCGAAACGCCCATCGCCGAAACCGCGATCATCGGCGCGGCCTGCGGCATGAGCTTCCTCGGCCTGCGCCCCGTCGCCGAAATGCAGTTTATCGATTTCATCGCCTGCTGCTTCAATCAGGTCACGAACTTCGTCGCCAAATCCCATTACCTCTGGGGCGCGCCCGTGCCTATGGTCATTCGTGGCCCTTCCGGCGGCGGCGTGCACGGCGGCCCATTTCATTCCGCGAATCCCGAAATGTATTTCGTGCATACGCCGGGGCTGAAAGTGATTTATCCTTCCACGCCGTCGGATGCCAAGGGCCTGTTGAAGTCCGCGATACGCGACAACAATCCCGTGCTGTTCTTCGAGCACAAGTATCTGTACCGCCGGCTGAAGGAAGAAATGCCGCCGGGCGATTACACTGTGCCCATCGGCAAAGCCATCGTGCGCCGCCCAGGGCGCGATTTGACGATCGTCAGCTACGCGGCCATGGCGCATACGTCCATGGAAGCTGCCGTCGAACTGGCGAAAGAAGGAATCGAAGCGGAAGTGATTGATTTGCGCACGCTGCTTCCGCTCGATAAGGACACGATTCTCGCGTCCGTAAAAAAGACCAACAAGCTGCTGGTAGTGCACGAAGACACGCGCACCGGCGGCATTGCCGGCGAAATTGCCGCTCTTGTCTTCGAAGGTGCATTCGACGACCTCGACGGTCCGGTAGCCCGCGTCACCGCGCTCGATACGCCGGTGCCGTATTCGCCGCCCCTCGAGGAACGCTTTCTACCCAACACGGAAAAAGTGGTCGCGGCCGCGCGCGAACTGGCAAAATACTAAAGCGGACAAAGGTAGGACCGAGACGATGGGAAAGACCAAGGGCATCAACAACGCCGAATTTGAAGTGGGCAGCGAAGTGAAAATCGCCGACCGCGCTTTCCTCGAAGCTTTTCTCGAGGCCGGTCAGTATCACAACGAGCTCGAGCCGGAGCAGCTGGCCTATGCCGGCAAAATCGCCAAAGTGAAAGCCGTCGATTTCTTCACCGGCGGCGATGAGATTTACACGCTGCAGGGAATCCCCGGCGTGTGGCACGAGGAATGTCTCAGCGCCGCCTAGTTGTGCCCAGCTCAAACTAGTTGAAATTAGTCCGGCAGCGCGCGTTCATACCTACAGGAGAAGACCATGGCTGTTGACGTCATCATGCCCCAAATGGGCGAAAGTATTTTTGAAGGCACCATAACCAAGTGGCTGAAGAAGGCCGGAGACAAAATCGAGCGCGACGAACCGCTGTTCGAAATTTCCACTGATAAAGTAGACGCGGAAATTCCCTCGCCGTCCGCGGGCGTGCTGAAAGAAATCAAAGTCGCCGAAGGCCAAACGGTCCCGATCCAAACGGTAGTCGCCGTGATCGAATCTGGCGCCGATGGTGCCGCCACCGCCGCTTCACCTGCCGCCGTGCCTGCGAAGCCTGCGACCGCCGCACCCGCGCCGCCTCCCGCCGCTGCAAAATCCGCCGCGCCTGCTCCGGCCGCAGCGCCAGCCGCGCCGCAACAGCAAACGGCAGCTTCCAGCGGTGACAAAGTTCGCAGCTCTCCCCTCGTCCGAAAAATCGCACGCGAAAATAATATTGACGTCTCCCAGGTTCCCGGCACCGGCGCCGGCGGCCGCGTCAGTAAGAGCGACATTCTCAGCGCCGTCCAAGGCGGCGGTCCGGCCGCTGCAGCTTCTTCCAGCTCAGCAGCTCCGGCTGCTGCTCCACCTCCCGCGCGCTCTGCGGGAGTTCCGCCAGCCACAGGTGGCGCGAGCGCCTCGGCAGTCCTAGAAAATGCCGTCCCGCGCGAAAAAATGTATTTCGGCCATTACGAAGTCCAGCCCATGTCCGTCATGCGCCAGCGCATCGCCGAGCACATGGTGCTCTCGAAGCACGTCTCTCCGCACGTCTATTCCGTGGACGAAGCGGACATGACCGCCATCGCCACTCTGCGCGCCAAAATGAAGCACAAATTCGAAGAAACCAGCGGCACCAAGCTCACCTTCATGCCTTTCTTCGTGCGCGCCGCCGTGGAAGCCCTGCGCGCTTTTCCCACCGTGAATTCCTCGGTAGACGGCACTAACGTCATCCTGCACAAGGAGTGCAATATCGGCATCGCTGTCGCTCTCGACTGGGGCCTGATCGTTCCGGTGATCAAAAACGCCGAGGAGAAAAATTTCCTGGGTATCGCCCGCACCATGAACGATCTCGCCGAACGCGCCCGCGCCAAAAAACTCAAGCCCGAGGAAGTTGCCGAAGGCACGTTCGCCATCACCAACCCGGGCGTCTTCGGTGGCCTGTTCGGCCTGCCGGTAATCAATCAGCCGAACGTCGCCATCCTGGGCCTCGGCACAATCGAAAAGCGCCCAGTAGTGATCGACGATGCCATCGCGATCCGCAGCATGGTCTACCTGACGCTCTCCTACGATCACCGGGTCGTGGATGGCGCCGTAGCCCACCAATTCATGGCCAAGCTGAAACACACCCTAGAAAATTGGACGGAAAGCATTCTGTAAGTCGCGGCGGCGCAGCAGAGTTGAAAGTTAAAAATTAGAGGCGAAAGTCCGAAGCGCCGGGCTCCAGAGTTTGGGTGCGATCGATCGGTTCTCGTCAGGGCACGGCTTTAGCCGCTGAGGGCTCGCAACGCAACGCGCCACCGCCGTTGCTTGCTATCAACTTTCAACTCCAAACGTCCTAATCTAATCCCATGTCACGCTCCCCGAAACTCGACCCCTGGGGCACGCCGCCTTGGAAAATTAGCTTCACCCCGACGCGCCACAGCCTCCCAGACGCCGTGGATTTCGCTGTAATCGGCGGCGGCTTCACCGGCCTCGCAGCCGCCGCCTGGCTCCGCCTGCTCGCCCCCGAAAAATCCGTCGCCCTCCTCGAAGCCGCCCGCATCGGCGCAGGCGCCAGCGGCCGCACCGGAGGCATGGTCCTCGCCGAAACCGCTGCCGGCGACCAACCCGGCCTGGGAAACGTCCTGACGGGCTTCCAATCCATTCTCGAAAAATTAAAAGTGCGCTGCGATCTGAAACTAAATGGCGCATGGGAAATCGCACGCAAGCAAAGTTCCAGCAAAGCGAAGCCCCAGCAATCCCCAATCGCGTGGAATGATTCCGGCACCCTAAGAGTAGTAAATGAAGTTCCCGGCGGCACGCTCGATCCCGGCAAACTCGTCACAGGATTGGCCCGCGCCGCCCAGCACCTCGGCGCACATATCTTCGAAAATCACCGCGTGCAGCACATCTACTGGAACGGGAGGCCCGAACTGCACCTCGCCGCCGCCCGCGGCCCAGCGCAAAAAGTCACAGAACAAAGAATCACCGCCGCGAAAATTTTTTTCGCTACCAACGCTCTGTCGTTGCCCGAGGCAGGCCTCACCGGCATGCACCCACGGCTCACCCTCGCCGTGCTCACCAGGCCAGTCAGCGAAAAAGTTCTTGCCGCGATTGGTCTCGCCGAAAGAAAGCCCTTCTACACCGTGGATTTTCCCTATCTATGGGGCCGCGTCCGCCCGGACCGCTCCATCGTCTGGGGCGCGGGCTTGGTGCAGTCCCCCGACGCCGACGATCTGGAAAAAGTGGACATCAGCGCCGAGGAATCGGCCGCAGCCTTTGACCGCCTCGAAGACCGCATCCGCCACCTGCATCCCGCGCTGGAAAAAATAAAATTCTCGCGTCGTTGGGGCGGCCCCATCCTCTTCCGCGATTCCTGGAAGCCAGTCTTTGACTGGCACCCGGAAAGCATCGCGAGCGGCGCCACCCGGAAGCGCGGAGAATCAAATGACGGCGACGCGCCCCGCAACGCAATCGTTCTCGGCGCCTATGCCGGCCATGGAGTCGCCCTCTCCTCGTACTTGGGAAGCTGGGCGGCCGAAGTCCTGCTCGAGCGCCGAAAATTGCCGCACTGGAGCGCGCTTGGATCGTAAAAGGAAACCATGCCGCTAATCTCCGTCACGCGTTTGCGAGTTCGCTCTTGGACCTATCTCCCGGGATTTCTCTGGGACACGTTCCAATCCGTGCGCCAAGTCCAGCGTAGCCCCGGTTTTCTCGGCGGCAGGCTGTTAGTCAATTCTGGCTACGTTTTTTGGACGATGACTGCGTGGCAAGACGAGGCGGCCATGAACGCCTATCGCACCAGCGGCGCCCATCGCCGAGCCATGCCCAAGCTGCTCAACTGGTGCGATGAAGCTGCCGTGGTGCATTGGACTCAGGAGTCCGCGGAAATCCCCGAGTGGCAGCAGGCGGAACAGCACATGTCGGAAAAAGGAAGGCTCTCAAAGGTAAATCATCCCTCCGCGGTGCAAGCCTCGCAGCAGATTCCCGCTCCGCAATCCAGCCGGATCGCGCAAACCCTAAGACCCGCGCGCTAATCTCTCAGCGCGATGCCAAGAACGTCCATGCCTGTTGTCACGGAAACGTCGCTCCAATTACCAGCTCCGGCAGCGCACCCATGGACAAGCCATGGGGCAGTCCCCGCGGCCAGCCTTCGACAAAGCGCCTCGCGAAGATTGTGCCACGGCGCAGCGTTCCGCGGAAGCGCGCCAAAAGCCGTGCTATATTTTAGCCGTCGTTAGCGCTGCTATTTTTATCGTGTTCCTGAAGGAGGTTCCGTGCAATTCTTCCGCTCGCGCAGTCGGCGATTTCTGCTGACAGGCGCACTCGCGCTCGTCGCGTTATACGCAGCCCTCTCATTCTTGCCGGTTCATATCCGCCCCACGGCGCTGGCGGCAGCCCCGCGGGCAGGCTGCGCCAACGATGACAGCGGCCTCAAGCTGCCCGCAGGTTTTTGCGCGACAATCTTCGCCGACGGCATCGGCCACGCGCGACACATGGTAGTGGCGGGCGGCGTGCTCTATGTGAATACGTGGTCGGGCGAATATTACGGAAACGACACGCCGCATGCCGGCGGATTCCTGGTGGCCTTGCAGGACAAGGCGGGCGCTGGGAAAGCCGACGTGCAGGAACGTTTCGGTGAAACGGTGCAGAGTGGAGGCCACGGCGGCACGGGAATAGGCCTGTATAACGGCTCGCTCTATGCCGAGAGCAACGACCGCATCGTGCGCTACACGCTGCCCGCAGGTTCAATCGTCCCGCAGGGAGCGCCGGCCACCATCGTCTCCGGATTGCCGCTCACGGGCGATCATCCCATGCATCCCTTCATCAGTGACGCGCAGGGTGCGCTATACGTGGACGTCGCCAGCGCCACCAATTCCTGCCAGCTGAAAAATCGCACGCTGGATTCCCCGGGTGCCGACCCTTGCACGGAGCTGGAGACGCGCGCAGGCGTCTGGCGTTATGACGCGAATAAATCCGATCAGCATTTTTCCAGCGCCGAACGCTTCGCCACCGGGATTCGCAACGCCGAAGGATTTGCGATCGACTCGAGCGGCCGTATGTTCGTCACCCAACACGGCCGCGACCAGTTGCACTCGAATTGGCCAGCTCTTTCTAAGCCCGAGCAGGAGGCCACCCAGCCCGCCGAAGAGCTGCTGCTACTGAAGCAAGGTGGCGATTACGGCTGGCCCGAGTGCTACTACGACGGCATTCAGCAAAAACTGGTCCTCGCGCCGGAATACGGTGGCGATGGCGGCAAGAAGATCGGCGTCTGCGCGCAGAAGACCGCTCCGGTCGCCGCATTTCCGGCGCATTGGGCGCCGAACGCGATGGTCTATTACGGCGCGCAACAATTTCCCAAGCACTACCAGGGCGGCGTGTTCATCGCCTTCCATGGCTCCTGGAATCGCGCGCCCTATCCGCAGGGCGGTTACAACGTGGTGTACCAGCCTCTGGACGGCGAGCGCGCCTCCGGCCCCTGCGAAATATTCGCGGATGGCTTTGCCGGCGCAGTGAAGTCGCCGGACGGAGCCGCTCATCGTCCCAGCGGTCTGGCGGTCGGACCCGACGGCGCGCTTTACATTTCCGACGACGTGCGCGGACGAATTTACCGCGTGATCTATAGCGGCGGTTCAGGCGCCGGCGGCGGGCATGTGACTCCGTGTCCCAGCGAGTCGGCTCCGGCCGGTGAAATCGCCCACGCTGTTGCCCGGCCGCCCGAGGGCACGCATCCCGACGCCGGTGGGGCGACAAACTCCGGCGGTGCTGTGCCGAAAGGAGCGACGCCAAAAATGGTGGCGCTCGGCGCCCGTGTCTATAGCGGCCAGGTAGGCGGTGCCCCCTGTACCGGCTGCCACGGCGATCACGGCCAGGGCTCGCCGCTCGGCCCTCCGCTGACCGCGCATCAGTGGCTGTGGAGCGACGGCAGCTACGCCGGCATCCAGAAAACGATCACGGACGGCGTGCCGCAACCCAAAAAATATCGCAGCCCGATGCCCGCAATGGGCGGCGCGCAACTGAGCAGCGATCAGGTAGCGGCGCTCGCGGCCTATGTGTACAGCATCAGCCACCCAGCGCCCGGAAAGTCGCAATAGTAAAGGAACAGATCGAGACGCAAGAAATGGAACCGCGGGAAGCGCCGCAAAAATCTTCCCGGCGCCAAGCTCACTAGATTCGCCGCTCGCTTTACTGAATTCGCTGGCGCAGCTCTTCGGCAAATCCTTCCACCTGGCTCATGGCTACAATCCGTATGCCTTCGCCGGCAAAAAGTTTTTCCACGAACGCATGCCGCGGATTCTCAGCGTCAGGCGCCGTATCTGTAATAGCGGTAATCTCCGCCATCGCATCGCGCGCATGAATGCAGCCAGCCGTGTAAGCCAGCGCCTTCGCCTGCGGCAAATCGCGCCGCAGCGAAACCGACTGGATAAATCCGCGCACCCCATTCTGGTAGCCGTAATCCAGACGCATCGGGTCCCCCGGCTGCGTAAATCCCTCCACGCGCACCCGGTGCTCCAGCTTTCCTAGTATCCGGTGCCGCCGGAACACATCGTTCAATTTGTCGCGCATCCAGTCCCGCGTATTCTGCAGCAACCCGCCCGCGCGCCGCGCAGGCGGCGTCACCTGCTCGCGGTACAGGCGGTCCAGCTCTGCATCGAAATTGTCGGCCAACAGCCCCTGCTTCTGGCTGAACTGCAGCACGTTTGAGAGGCCCTGGTCCAGCGTTTGAAGATAAACCTCAACGTTCTTGACCGATTCCCGCAGCCGAGCGTCGAACTCGGTAGGAAGCGACCGTAGCAAGTTTTCATCAACGTCGGGATGCGCGCGTCGCACCCGCGCGAATTCCGCAGGCTCTTCGATCAACCGCATGGCCTGCCGCGCGCCGGTAGATTCCTCCAGCAGCACACCGATATTCACCCACTCGTCGCGCCGTCGGTTGGGCATATATCGCAGGATGCGATACGCGAACACATTTTTCGGTACTTCATCTGTCGCTTCAGGTGACATGCCTTACCTCCCTACGCAGAACTCACGTCCCAACCCCCGGCCCTACAACAATTCCACTCCAACACCGATTCCGCACCCCCTACTTCCAATTCGGAAACGGCTGCGCCGACGATTTCCACGCCGACACAATCAATTCCCGCACCAGCTTCCTCCGCCGCAAAAGCTGCTCCAGCATCCTCTCCAGCGCATCCGCATCGCAGTCATACCACTCCGGCGGAATCTGCCCGTAAATTTCCTCCAGCGCCTTCTCTTCAATCCTCTCCACCCGCGCAATCCAGGCATCAAAAGATTCCATCCCCCGCACGCCCTCATACACGCGGTGCCGCGCATACAATCCCCGCAACGGCGCATCCGGGAAATTCCACTCCGCCGCATTAAAGCAGAATCCGTTATCAATCATGCGCGCGCAATAACGGGTAGCCGCCCCAGCTGCCCGATCCACACTTTGGCCCACACCGCGCCCCGCTCCATCCGCCTCGCGAAAAAATATCGCCTGCCGCCCGTTGGTGTTGCAGGTCCACTTATCGAACACCAGCATCCCGCAAAACTCCGCGATGTTGGTCACTTCGCGCAGTTGTTCATCTGGAAGAAAATCGTACACCGCCACGTCCGCCAGATTTCCAGGATAGCGCGAACCAAACTGCTTCCCCGCCTTGCACGGAGCGCGCCCGCGCCCCAGCTGAATCACCAGATCCTCGGTGTGGGCGATCAGCTCCGCCCGCACCTCCACCACTTCCGGCTCCGCCACAGAAAGCCCCAGCCTCGCCGCCAATCTCGTACCCAGCAATTCGTTCGCCAGGATCCGCAGCCCCTGCGGATTGTTCTGGAATTTCACCACGTAATACGCCTGATTCGAGCAGCGCATCAAATGCGACTGCGCCCCGCCACGCATTCTCCGCACTTGTTCGACCGCCAGCGCCATCCCGCGCCCATGCTAACGGTCCATAAAGCCGCGCGGCAAGCGAATTATTTTCAAACTGGGAACGTACCGCAAAGGTGCACTACCGCGAACATCCGCGCGCCATGGTTCGATTCAGCACGCCCGCGCGCTGCGCTTCAGGACAGGCAATTCGCAAACAACGGCGCAGGGAAATTCAGGGCTGGGAAGCGGGGAATCAAATTCCGCAAGCCGCGCCACAATCAAAAAAGCAAAAATCCAAAGAGCCCGTGTCGTGGAAAAAGAAACGCGGAACCGCTGGCGCCCGAAGCAGCGCGCACGATCCCGCGTAAGATTGATCTGAAGCCAAAAACGCGTCAGCGTTTCTTGCGCTTAGCCGCCTTCTTAGCCTTGCCCTTTTTCTTCGCCGCTTTTTTCTTGGGCGGCGCTTTTTTCTTTGCCGCGGCCTTCTTCTTCGGCGCGCTCTTCTTTGCCGCGCTTTTCTTCGCAGCAACCTTCGCCTTAGGAGCAGCCGCCGGCTCTTCGTCCCCGTCCGGCTCTTCCTCGACGATAATCTCCTCCACTTCCTCTACCACTTCTCCGTGAGGGAGTTCCGCGCCTTCTTCCCCCTCTTCCTCTTCGTAACGGGGTAGCTCGTCATCTTCCTCATCATGCTGCTTGGCGTGAAACATGGATCCCTCCCTGGGTGTCGGGCTTCAAAAAGATCGTATTAGGCCCTGCGCGCATATAATCGGAGTACCGGAAGTTTGTCAAGATGCAAGGCTCCAAAAACGTTCGTCCGCCAACAATATTTGAGGAAATCGCCGCAGGAGGGATGTAGCAAAAGGTTACATGCTTATATAAACTGCCTATAATCAGTAGCTTATAGCAAGACCAGAATGCCTCCGCAGTCAGCGCTGTATCGTCAACACATCGCCCGCTTTCAACGGCCGCTCGTCCAGAAACGAATTCGCTTGCCGGATACTCTCAACGCTGGTCTTGTAAGCATGGGCAATCGAGTACAGCGTCTCGCCCTGCTTCACATGATGCTCCACAGTCGCGGGCTTGGCGCCGTTGCCGCTCACCGCAACATTGCGCACTGCAACCGCCGCTCCGTCGCGATTGCCGCCAGCAGGATGCACCGCTGATTTCGCAGCAGACGCCGAGCGCGCCGAATCATCCGCCGAGCCTCCCGCATAAATCTTCAATCGCGAACCGCGCGGCACGCTCGCCCCTTGAATATTGTTCCAGCGTTTCAATTGCGCCACGCTCACATCAAATCGTTCCGCAATCCCTTCCAGCGTATCTCCGCGCACCACCCGGTAATGCACCAGCCGAACCGCCGGCGGCGCAGCCGGCACGTTCAACATGAATCCCGCCGGGACAACCGCATGCGCTTCCAAATGATTCGCCGATTCAATCGCCGTCACAGTCACGTGGTAATGCCGCGCGATGTCGGAAAGCGTTTCGCCCTGCTCCACGGTGTGCAGCCGCCAGGTCGTCCACTTGTCCTCAGGAACCTGGCTGATCACATTCAGCAATTTCTCGCCGTATCCGGCGGGCAGCTTCAATTCAAAGCTCGGATCGCTCGGCGTCACACTGCGCAGCATTTCCGGATTCAACTCGCGCAGATCATCCAGGTCCGCTCCAGTTGCGTCCGCCACCAGCCGCAGATCAATCGCATGCGCCGGATGAATCACGTCCACAGGGGCAGGCTTCTCCGGCGCCACCTGCACTCCGTACAGCACCGGATCTTTCGCCACCAGCGCCAGCGCAATAATGATCGGCACATAATTCTGCGTCTGCTTGGGGAGCGCGTGGCGCCTCTGCAATTCCCAGAAATCCGCGTAACCGGTCCGCTCCACCGCCTTCACCACGTTCATCGGCCCGGAATTGTACGCCGCCATCACCAGGTACCAGTCGCCGAACATGTCGTACAAATCGCGCATGTGCCGCGCCGCCGCCCGCGTGGCCTTCTCCGGATCGCTGCGCTCATCCACATAATATGTCCGGTCCAGATCGTATTCCTCGCCGCGAAACGGCATGAACTGCCACAATCCTCGCGCCCCGGCGCGCGATACCGCCGACGGCTGAAACGCCGATTCCGCCTGCGCCAGATACATCAAATCCTGCGGCACGCCTTCTTCTTTCAGCACTCGCCGGATCATGTCGTTGTAGCGCCCTGAACGGTCCAATCCGTGCTCGACGGTCGCGCGGCCCCGCGTGGTCGTGAAGTAGCTCAAATATTGCAGCACCGAATCGTTCACCGTCAGCGGCAGATCGTGCGGCACGCGCATCAATTCTTTTTCCGCCTGCGCCGCCAGGCGCGGGTCGCCCTTCGGCAAAGTCAGGTCCGCCAGCTCGTCAATCGGCGCCGGCGTGCCGGTGCCCTCTTCCTCTTCGTCGGCTTCTTGCTTGGCGCTGCGCTCGTAAGAATGGAGCGTCTCGCCAATCTGATCGAAAAGATCCGAAAGTCGCGGATCCGAATCCACCTGGAAGCCGCTCGCCAGCATCAATTCCACCGCGCGATCGTAATCCGCATGCGCCTTGTCGAAATCGCCGGACTTATATTCTTTCTGCGCGGTGTCGAAAATCACCTGCACCTTATCTATCAGGATGTCGATGCTCGGCCGGGTGTCGTACAAGGAAGTCAGGAAAACGGTGTGCTCGGGGAAGGGCAGCGCTTCGCGCGCAAATTCGGGGACTGGCGCAGGAGTCGCCGCCGGCGGACGCGCCTTCGTTTGCTTGCTGGATACCGTGTCGTTGCAGGCCGCGAGTCCGAGTGTTCCCACCGCGGCAATTGCGGCGCAGCACAACCAACTCAAACGCCGCGCTCGCCTCGCCGAGCCGTGCACCTGCTCTAGGCCAACGACCCTCAGCTTCATGGTCTTCGTCCATCCTTGCGACGCGCAATACTTCTCCGCAGGATTCTCCGAAGTAACTTCGGGTCCGTAGCTTCATCCAACGCGGCGCCGCGTCGTTCGCCCCCGTTTAAAGGGCAACCGGAATCTTACGAACTACCCACGCTCGGGTCAATGGCCTTGCCGTACCAGCCATTGTCATACTCAGGACATCGTCAGGGGACCCAGCCCGTTACACCGCGCATCAATCACCGGTCTTCGATCACCTTCCGTTGACCACCTCACGATAGCGCATCGGCAAAAATCTGCCTCGTATCCCCAGATCGCCTGAATCGCCTTGCCCAGCACATTCCACTTTTCGTATTCCTCGCAACCGAATGCTAATAGCCTCGCCTCATATCCCGTTCCACAGTTCATAGAACTCCCACTACTTTCGCGTCTCGCCCCCTGCTCTATATCCTTTGTAATCAAATATTTAAACACGTGACAAGCCTTTGACACGCTCTGGCTATTCAGCTGCATTTGCCATTTCATTCGTCGCATGTTGAGGCAATCGGTCGCACACGCATATGCCCGACAGCGGGAGGGGAGCGGCATGAACTTCGGTCGTCGTCTGTTCGGGGGCATTGGCACTTTCTTCATCATCTTCGCAGCAATTCTGGCTGCGCCATCCAACTTGCACGCGCAAACCGCTAGGGTCACCGGCACAGCTCTTGATTCGTCCAATGCAGCCGTCGCCGACGCCACCGTTACCGCGACGAACGCTGCCACCGGCGTGGTGCGCTCCACTACCACCTCGTCCACCGGGTCCTACACTCTCCCCAACCTGCCTCCCGCGATCTACACCATTACCTTCACCAAGGACGGTTTCAAAACCGTGAAGTTCCCTGATACGACTCTCACCGTCGATCAGATCCTCACCTTGGATTGCAAATTCGAGGTCGGTGCGTTGTCCACAACCGTGGAAGTGAATTCGAGCTCTATCGCGACCGTGGATACAGAGACCGCCACGTTGAGCAACGTCGTCGAGCACACTCAGATGGTGGAGCTGCCACTGATCCTGCGCGATCCTTATCAACTCGTGCTGCTCGGCCCCGGCGTCACTCAGTCCGATAGCGGTCTAGGTGGCATCTCTGTCAATGGCGGCCGTGAGCGCAACAACAACTTCCTCCTCGATGGTACTGACAACAACGATGCCGATGTTCCAGGCGTTCTGGGCGGCCTCACTTCGCAGAATCCCGATTCCACGCAGGAATTCCGCGTGCTCACCAATAATTTCGCTCCCGAATACGGCCGCAACAATGGCGCCATCATTGACGTAATCACGCGCAGCGGCACCAACAGCTTCCACGGCAATCTCTTCTATTTCGGCCGCTGGGACGCTCTCGGCGCGCGCGACTACTTCAATCACCAGATAGACCCCGCAACCGGGGACGTCGCGGCCAAGAATCCCTACGTCCGCAATCTCTACGGTGGTTCTCTGGGCGGCCCCATCCGCAAGGACAAGACTTTCTTCTTCATCAACTATCAAGGCGATCGCTTCGTCACTTCGTTGACCAACACCGCCACCGTGCCCACTGCCGCTTTCGACTCGGGGATTTTCAACTACACCAATCCCAGCAACGGCGTCACACAGAACGGCATTAACGTCACCGTTCCCGGCGCGGGAAATAACGCCACGGGCGTGGGCCTCGATCCCTCGGTCCAGCAAGTCTTCTCGCACTACCCTCTGCCCAACGTTAATAATTCCGACGGCATCACCGGCTTGCTCTTCTTCCCCACGCAATCCCGCGAAAGGGATGAGGACGTAACCGCCAAAGTCGATCAAAAAATCGGCAAGAACAACAATCTCTACGTTCGCTATGTTTTCAATTGGTTCCGCGACCCCGATCCGTTCCATTCCGATACCTTGCCCGGCGGAATCGGCGCCATCGCTGAATCAGCCAAGACGCAATCCTGGTCAATCGGCTTGACGTCTACTATCGGCTCCACGCTTTCGAACGAAGTTCGCTTCGGCGCCAATCGCAATACCAACCCATTCACTTGCAATGGCGCCTTGGCCGATACCATTACCGGCACCGGCGGGAGCTATCTGGACACTTTCGGCCGCGGCGCGGACTTCAGCCTTCCCGGGTTCAGCGTTCCCAACACTTCGGACTTCGGTTGTGTATCCCTGGGTGATTCCAACAGCCAGGAAAGCCACGCCGGAACCTACCAGACTCTCGACTACGTCACCAAAATCCTCGGTTCCCACACCCTCAAATTCGGCGGCGAATTCCGTGACGTCTATTCCAATAACAATACCAATTTCAGCTCGCGCCAACAGTTTCAATTCAACACCGCCACCGATTTCGGCGCCACCGTGCTCCAGGGCCTGAACCCCGGCGTGGACAATATCACTCTAGAAGATGAAGTTTCGGGCCTGCTCGGGTTGGTCTCGGTTGCCAACCAAACTCAGTTTTTCAACCTTGCGGGAGACCGTCAGAAGTTCGATGAACTCAATTTCGCCCAGCACGAAGCCGGCTTGTTCGTGCAAGACGTCTGGAAAATAAAGCCGAATCTATCCATCACCTACGGTCTACGCTGGGATTGGTATGGCGTGCCCTACGAAAGGAACGGTAACCTTTCAAACCTGTTTGAGGACCCCAGCGGAGCCGCTCCGTTTACGTTCACTCCGGTCGGACCTGGGACGGGCCACCAGCTATACCCGGGCTACGGTAAAGACTTCGAACCACGTCTGGGCTTCGCGTGGGATCCTTTCAAGACCGGCAAGACCTCTGTGCGCGGCGGCTTCGGTGTATTCAGCGACCGCGTTTTCGGCAACCTCTTTAGCGATTCGCGCGGCAACCCACCATTTCAACCGAGCTACGTTAATTTCCCCCTGTTCTCAACTGGTTTGGATGCCGGTTCACAACTGCAGAATCAGACCGCGCCTCCGGCCCAGACGCCCACCGCCGTCGTACAGCAAGGAGCCGGCAACTTTCCCGACATTTTCTCCACCGGGCAGAATTGCGGCGCGGGTCAGACCTGCTCGCCGATCAGGCCGCCGCTCATCCTCACTTGGAACCTGGGAATTCAGCGCGAAATCGCCTCGAACCTGACTGTCGAAGCTAATTACGTCGGCAACCACGGCACCCGCATTCTTCGCGTCGTGGACGCCGCGCCTCCGCAACCGGGACTGGTCTCGCAACTTGAGGCGTTCTGCGTTCCAGGTAATCCCGCGAATAATGGGTTCCTTACCCCGAGCGGCCAATGCGATGAATCAACCCTTCAATTCGGCAATCTTTTCTTCGGCCAGGAAAACGGTGTCTTGCCCTCCGACGCCGTCAACAACAACGCCTTCGAGGACGCCTTCTTCGACGAGAGTAGCGGCCATTCCTGGTACAACGGCCTGCAAATTCAGGTCACCGAACGCAACTTCCACGGCTTGCAGATCCAGGGTTCTTACACCTATGCGCACGCTCTGGACGATTCCTCGGACCCGCTCGTCGATACTCTCGGCAATGGCAATTTCCCCATCAATTCCTTCGACTTGCGCCGCGAGAAGGGCAACTCTGGTTTTGACACCCGCCATCGCGGCGTCATCAACTTCGTTTACCAGCCCAATATTGGCCGCGGCAAGGCCCGCTTCAACGAGGGTTTTGTCGGGCGCGCTCTCGCAGGTTGGGAGCTCAGCGGCATTGCCGCATTTCAGACCGGCTTGCCGTACGACATCTTCGGCACCGCCGATACTCTGCACACCAATATCGCCGACCGCGCCACGGTTGTGAACGCCGCCGTCCTGAAAACGGTTCCGTCCATGGGCGCGTTCGTCCCCAGCAGCGCCGTTTTCACCGGAGAAAATCCCCTGGCCTTCAACCCCGATAACGCCGCCATCATGCCGATTCCTTTCGACGTGCCATCCAACGTCGGACGCAATCACTGGTACGGCCCCGGCATCAACAACTGGAATTTCAATCTCGCTAAAACCACCGCCATCACGGAGCGGCTGAATTTCCAGCTGCGCTTTGAGTTCTACAACATGTTCAACCGAACTCAATTCAACAAGCCGGACAATATCATCGGCGATCCCAACTTTGGCTACTCCACGTCGCAAGTCGGCCAAAACGACGGCACCACCGGAGCTCGCCAGGTCCAGATCGGCGCAAAACTCAACTTCTGATCTCGTTGGTTAGATTAGAATTCAGACCATTGGCGCGGCGGTCGCACGACCGCCACGCCAATTCGTTTTAGCTGCGAGCTTTCCGGTAGGGGCGCTGCTAGTTAATCGCCCAACGGGGCGATTCATCTTGAGATCCCGCTGTGCGGGATCGAAGGGCTGCGCCCCAACTCGCCACAATCTCAACCACGTCGCAGACCTGCCGTTGCCTTTCTCTGTGCGCTTAGCGTCTCTGCCGTAGTATTTGTTTTTCTCTATGTTTTTGTGCGTCTGCGGGGAAAGCTCTTCACGCCAGCGCCTGCCGCAAATCCTCAATCAAATCCCCCGCATCCTCTAACCCAATCGAAACTCGCACCGTCCCAGGCTCCATTCCCGCCGCCCGCAGTTCCGCCACCGTCATCCGGTAATGCGATGAATACATCGGCAGCACCACCAAAGACTCCGCTCCCCCCAAACTCACCGCCAGCAAGAACACGCGCGTCCGGTCGCAGAATCTCCGCGCCGCCGCCAACCCGCCCTTCAAATCGAAAGCCATCATTCCACCGAATCCTTTCATCTGCCGCTTCGCCAGAGCATGATCCGGATGCGAAGCGAGCCCCGGGTAATGCACCCGCGCCACCTTCGGATGCTTCTCCAGAAATCGCGCAACCGCTAAAGCCGTCTCGCATTGCCGCCGCACCCGCAGTTCCAAAGTTTTCATCCCGCGGATCAGTAAAAACGCCGCCTCCGGATCCATCGACCCGCCCAGATAAATAATCATGTCGCGAATCTTTTCGATCAGCGAATGTCTTCCCGCCGCCGCCCCGGCAATTACGTCCGAATGTCCCGACAGATATTTCGTCGCGCTGTGCATCACCAGATCAAATCCCATCGCCAGTGGCTTCTGCAGCACCGGGCTCGCAAAAGTATTGTCAATCAGCGCCAGCAGATCCCATTCCTTCGCAAACGCAATCGCCTTGTGCAAATCCACCAGACGCAAAGTCGGATTCGTTGGCGTCTCGATATACAACACCTTCGTCCGCGGATTCACCAACCTCTCGATCCCCGCCAAATCCGTTTCCACATGCCGCACTACAATTCCCATCCGCGGAAAAACGTCGCGCATCAGCCGGTACGTCCCGCCGTACAACGCGCGCGTCGCAATCACTTCATCGCCGGTCTTCAATACCGATAGCAGCGCGCTGGAAATCGCCGCCATCCCCGAAGCCGTCACGATCGCCGCCTCCGCGCCCTCCAGCGCTGCAATTTTCGCTTCCGCCACCGAAAGCGTCGGGTTCCCATAACGCGTGTAGATGTATGCCGGCCGTTTCCCCTCCGCCCACAGCTTCAATTCCTCAGTATTCGCAAACGTGAAATTCGCCGTCCGCGAAATCGAAGTTCCCACCGGCGAACTCAAATGGAACTTATCTTCCCCCGCGTGGATGGCAGTCGTAGCGTCCGCCATTCGGCGGCCCTGCACAGTTTTTTTCATGGCGAGCCAGCTTGCCGCAGCTGGTCAGAAAATCACAAGCTCCAATTTGGCGGAAAGCAGCGCGCGGCGCCACCGCCACTGGCGCCGCAACCCCACGGTTGGCAAACCACCCAGATTACGTAACAATGTCTCGCGCAACGCCGCACATCACAGCATCGCGCCGATTCACATTCCGCGGAGCCTGTAGCAATGCACGTAACTCCCACCCAAGTCCTCTGCGCTTTCTGGCTCCTCTTCGCGTTCTACTGGCTCGTCGCAGCTTTCGGCGTAAAGCGATCCGCCAAGCGCCAAAATCCCGCCGAGCGCATGCTCTACATCGTCTTCATGGCCGCGGGCTTCGCCCTGCTCTACCAGGAAAACCCCAACTGGGGCCCGCTCAATCATCGCTTCCTCCCAGACAAATTGTGGATCGCCTGGCTCGGCAGCGCTCTCTGTGCCACGGGTATCCTCTTCGCCATCTGGGCCCGTCGCACCATTGGCAAAGACTGGAGCGCCGAAGTGCAAATTAAAGAAAACCACCAGCTGATCCGCTCCGGTCCCTACGCTCACATCCGCCATCCGATCTACACCGGTTTACTACTCGCCACGCTCGGCACCGCCGCCCTCATCGGCGAATATCGCGGCCTGCTGGCCGTCGTCATGTTTGTCGTCGGGTTCACGCGCAAAGCCCGCAAGGAAGAATCGTTCCTGTCCGCCGAATTCGGGCCCGCCTTCGAGGAACATCGCCGTCACACCGGCTTCTTTCTGCCTCGTTTTTCCTGAAAAAACGCGGATTTTCCCCGCTCACCCCGCCGTTTTCGCCTTCTATTTGCTGCTGTTTTCGCCTAGTACTTCGCTGGATTTCCCTTCCCGGACGCCATTCCGTGCCATCATCAAGGTATAGGTTTCGCCCCTTTTGTAGCGCCTTGTTAGTTTTCGTGAGAGGAAACGATGCACAACAAGCTCAGCTTTGTGCTGATTCTCTGCATCTCAACCGTGTGCCTATCAGGCTGCGACCTGCTCCGGGTTGCCGGACCTTGCTACGGCGTAGGCTGCCCCGGCGGCACCGCAGGCCACAATGGCCAATACAAACCAGGCGAAGCCCCGAAAGCCCAGAACGCCTCGGCCCCAGCGCCAACGAAGTCCGCCGCTGCGCCAGCTCAATCCGCTTCCGCTGCGACGCAGCCGAACATCGTTCAACCCACCGCACCCGCGCAACCGGGCAGCGCGCAGGCCTCTAACACGCAAGATGTGACTCCTCAACCGGCCCCAGCACAAAACGCAAGCGCCGAAACCAAACCCTCGCCGTTCCATGCAATCGGTGAATTCTTCGAGCGGCTGATCCCGCACCACAACAGCGGCGCAAATTCCGGCGCGGGTAACTAAGCCGAAGCCGACCGCCCGTTCTCCTCAACTTCTTCGCCGCCATGATGCGGTTTATGCGCCGCGATCACTTTCTCCGCAATCTCATTCGGCACATAATCGTAATGCGAAAATTCCATCGCATAACTCCCGCGTCCCTGCGTCAAAGAAATCAATTCATTCGCATAACTCAACATTTCTGAAAACGGCACCAAAGCCTTGATCACCACATTCCCCGCCCGCGCTTCACTCCCGCTGATTTTTCCCCGCCGCCCGCTCAGATGCCCCATCAAATCTCCCGAATACTGATCGGGCGCATACACCTCCACCTGCATGATGGGTTCCAGCAGCGCCGGACGCGCCTGCTTCATCGCCTCCTTGAACGCCAGCGACCCCGCAATCTTGAACGCCATATCGCTGGAATCCACGTCGTGATATTTCCCGTCGTACAAACTCACGCGGAAATCCACCACCGGAAATCCTGCCAGATATCCGCGCTCCGCCGAATCCCGCACGCCCTTTTCCACCGACGGAATCCAGTTCTTCGGAATCGCCCCACCAAAAACATCATCCACAAACTCAATCCCCTTGCCGCGCGGCAGCGGTTCCAGCTTGATGCGGCACAAACCAAACTGTCCATGCCCGCCGGTCTGCTTCTTGTGTTTGCCTTCCGCATCAGCCTTCGCGCGAATCGTTTCGCGGTAGGGAACTTTCGGGGGATGAATCATCAACTCCACGTGGTACCTCTTGCGCAGCTTCGCCACTACCACTTCAATGTGCTGCTGCCCCGCGCCGCTGAGCAGAAATTCCTTGGTCTGCGGATCGCGCCCAAACCGCAGCGCCAAATCCTCCTCCAGGATTTTGTGTATTGCCACGCCAATGCGATCCTCATCCGCGCGCGTCTTCGGTTCCACCGCAAACGTAATCGAAGGCTCCGGAATCCGCGCCGGAGCGCAGAAAACTTGCGCGTTCTTGTCGCCCAAAGTCTCTCCGGTCGTGGTCTCCTTCAATTTCGCAATCGAGCCAATGTCCCCCGCATGCAGCTCGCTCACCTCCGTCCCCGTTTTTCCCTGCATCACTTGTATGTGCTGAAATCGTTCCTGCGTCCCGCGATTGAAATTCGTCAGCGTCGCATCATTCTTCAGTACGCCAGCCATCACCTTGAAATAAGTAATCCGCCCCGCAAATGGGTCCGCCAGCGTCTTGAACACAAATACGGAAAGCGGCCCCGAATCGCTGATAGCGCGCTCCACCGTCTCGCCTTTGTGGTCCGCCGTCTTATGGCACACGAGCTTCCCGCGCGCCGCGGGCGACGGAAAAATCGCCACCATCAGATTCAGCACCGCATCACTCCCGATATTGTGCAGCGCCGAGCTGAGCATCACCGGGAACAGTCGCTTCGCCAGGACGGCCTCGCGCAAACCGATAACCAGGTCGTGTACCGGCAGCGTCCCCTGGTCGAAAAATTCCTGCATCAACGCGTCGTTGCCTTCCGCCACCATTTCGACCAGCGTTTCATGCCCGAGCTTCGCCTCATCAGCCAGCGCCTGCGGAATCTCTTCGATCTTCGCGATGCCATTCCCGTCCGGCGTGTAAATAAGCGCCTTCATGGTGATTAAATCCACCACGCCGCGAAATCCTTTTTCCCAGCCGATCGGCAATTGGATCGGCACCACGCCGCGTCCGAAAATCTGTTGCACCGAATCCAGCGCCCGCTCGTAGCTCGCCAGGTCCCGGTCCATCCAATTCAGCAAGAATGCGCGCGGCAAATCGTACTCGGTCGCGTAGTCCCACACTTTTTCCGTCACCACCTGCACGCCCGCGGCCGCGTCCACCAGAATCAGCGCCGCGTCGGCGGCAATCAGCGAGGATTTGGTTTCGTTGATGAAAGTCGAATAACCGGGAGTATCCAGCAGATTGATCTTGGTCTTTTCAGGCTGCGCCGGAGCCTGCCACTCCGCGTGCGCCACGCCCGTATTGATCGAAATCTTCCGCGCCACTTCTTCTTCGTCCCAATCCGTCGTCGCCGAACCTTCTGTGACTTTCCCCAGCCGCGGCGTCATCCCCGCCGTGTGCAGTAACGACGACACCAGCTGGGTTTTCCCCGTGTCGCCGTGGCCGACAATGCCAACATTTCGAATCCATTCAGTGTTGTAGTTTTTCATTGTTCACCTCGGTGAAATTAAAAATCTAGCCGAAAACTGTCGCCGCGCGCGCCTCTTTCTCTGTGCTCTCCGCTTTTCTCTGTGTCCTCTGTGTTAATGTTCTTGCCTTTCTCCGCGCTCTCTGCGCCTCTGCGGTAATCCTTCGCCTTCGCTTCACTAAACGAAACTCGCAGCCTGGCGCACACACCCCTCCAAATAGGCATTTCGCAAAGGGATAAAACAGGCGTCCATTCCGACATGTAATGCGAGGCGTAAATCATCACGGCGCCGCCCCCCGGCGGTTGCGCACATGACCCTGCGGAAACCCGGATGCTAGCACACGCCCCGCCGCCGATTCAACCGCTAGAACCTGCATGCCAGCGCTTGTTACTTGTTCTCCGGCTTCTTGTTCCGTAACGTCCAAGCATCGCGCGGGATCCGCTTCATCTCGAACAAATCAGATGTCCGGGCGTACCACCCCGCCCCATGCATGCGCCCGAGCAGCTTCAACTGCGGCGTATCAATATGGTGTTTCACCGGATCGAGCACAAATTCGTCGCGCACATGCATCGCCAGTATGCGCCCCAACACCAGCCCGCTCTCCTTTCCCAGCTCCACGATCTGCATCAGCTCGCACTCCATCGAAACAGGGCTTTCGGCAATCCGCGGCGGCTTCACATGCACGCTCGGAACGGTAGCGAGTCCAGCCTCGTGCGCTTCGCTCACCTCGCGCTCGAACTCGATCGCCGTGATGTTCATCCGCTCCCTGGCTTCCTCGGACACCAGGTTCACCACAAATTGCCCCGTATCGCGAATATTCCGCCGCGTATCCTTCGGCCGCCCAGGATCGTGGCTGCCAATCCCAATCCCCACCACCGGAGGATCGCCCGCCAGCGCATTGAAAAACGAAAATGGCGCCGCATTCAACTGCCCCTGCAAATCCTGCGTCACAACCCAGGCAATCGGCCGCGGCACAATCGTCGAAACCATCAGCTTGTACCGCTCTCGGGCATCAATCGTGGCAAAGTCAAACAACATGCCAAATCCTCCTGTGTAAGCAACCACCACTGCTACAAGTACAGGTTTCGTACGGTAAGTACTAGTTCCTGTCCCATTTCTGTACCACGTCTGTTCGGGCGCACAGCTGTTTTCCCCACTCTCCCGTGTTAGCTTGATGCGGGAACGAAAAAAATGAATAAATTTCGATGTTCGCGCGACGGCGGCGGATACTCGCGGACCCCGCGGGGAACGAACCTGCCCCCTGCTCCGCGCAGCGGCTGCGAAGTTCTCGCAATCTCGTCCCTCGCTTCGCGGTTCACACAGTTCTCCCGGCCCACGGATGCATTTCTAATCGCTAGTCACCCAAATATTAGAAATCGTGCTAACTCACTCGCAGCAAACGAGAAACGATTTTCTAATCGCTACTTTTTCGGCACTTTTTGCCCGTTTTCGGCGGTCACTCTGATTATTCGCCATGTGTATTTTAGCAGCACCGCGCAATCCGCCGGTGAAATCTTGCGTTATACTGCGCGGCAAGATGAGCGTCATTATTTCCATGTTGCGCGGCGTAAACGTAGGCGGCCACAACAAAATCAAAATGGACCAGCTCCGAGCCGTGTACGAATCGCTCGGATTTCGCGACGCGCAAACCTACATCCAGAGCGGGAATGTTGTCTCCCGCGCGGACAAGCGCGATCTCGCGACAGCATGCGCGCGCATCGAAAAGGGCATCGAGCGCAACTTTGGATTTCGTCCCAGCGTGATCGTGCGCACCGCGTCCGAATTGCGCGAAGTAATCGTGCGCAATCCGTACGCGAAGCGCTCCGGCATGGACGCGAGCAGATTGCTGGTCGCGTTTCTCGCCAGCAGTCCCGCCGCGGATGCGCTCGACAAAGTTCTGCAGATCAAATGCGAGCCGCAAGAATTGCGCGTCAGCGGCCGCGAGCTTTTTATTTATTTTCCGGATGGGATGGCGCGGCCCACGTTGCCCTTGGCCACGGTCGAGCGCACGCTGAAAATTTCGTTCACCGGAAGAAATTGGAATACAGTGCGAAAATTGCTGGAGATGGCCGAGGCGCTAGAGCAGTCAGCGAAAAAATAGTCAGCGCCGCAGCTCGGAAGCTCTGCACGATGCTGGCGGCAGCGAAAAAAAAAGAAGGGCGTTCCCGCTCCGCGGCAAGCAGGGCTCGCTGCGCTCAGGATCACGATGCCACTGAGCGCAGCGAGCAATCGTTCTGACGAAACGACTTCGTTACATTTTGCCTTCGTCGGCCGACGGCCCGTAAACGCTCGGCACCGGCACATCGTTCATCCGCAGATAGACGCCAAGTTGCGCGCGGTGATGAACAATGTGATTCATCACGAAGCCGCGCAAAAATACCACACGCGGCATCACCATGATCGTTTGTCCGCCGCCCAGCAGCTTCCAGTTCTTCATCAAGTGTTCATCGCTCGCGCCGCTCAACGCCGCCCGCGCTTCCGCGACTTTCTTGTCGAACGTGTCCAGCAACTGTTGGCGCGAGGTCATCACCAGCGGCTGCATCGGCGGCGCGCCCACTGGACGAAAATCCAATTCATCTTGATTAATGATGGTCGCGCCCCAGCCGGAAAGTTCCGCCAGGTGTCCGGCGAGCCTTCCCATCTTCATCGATTTCGCGTGCGGCGCCCAGTCGGGTTTGCCTTCGGGGACGCGTTCCAAAGTTTGGCGTGTGCTGATCATCTCGTGGTCGAATTCGGCAAGCAGTGCATCGCGTATTGCCATGGTTTTCTCCTTAGGGGGAAGTCGTTCGGCACATGTTACCTCAACCAGGGTTGGACGGGCGAGAGCGCGAGAAGTTGCTACGGCGCGATGCGGAATTTGCCGGATTCTTCCACATAACCATATGCCATGCGTGGAGTATTGAACGCCGCCGCGGGACGGCCCTGGCGATCCAGAAGTATCAGCCCGCCCGTGGTGTGCGCGCGATGCGCGAGTTTGCGCACGCAGGCGTCTGCGACAGCTTGCGCCAGCGAGAGCGCGCCGGCCTTCTTGCGATGCGGTAACAGCACGCGCTGATCGTGCAACAAATCGGTGGCCATTTTGGCCATCACAATTTTCATGATGCCTTCGCCGTGGCCGGTGCAGGAAACGCCGCCGGTTTCGCTGTCTGCATAGCAGCCGCAGCCGATCAGCGGGGAGTCGCCGACGCGGCCGGGAAGTTTGCAGCATGTGCCGCCGGTGGAAGTCCCAGCAAAAAGATGCCCATCCTCGTCGAGCGCGACGGCGCCGACGGTGCCGGATTCGTGCCCGAGATGATGTTCGACGGCGTGCGAATCGCTGAGGCAGCGGCGCCAGGCGATGCGTTCGCGTTCGTGGATCAGATCTTCGGGCGGACAAAGCGCGATGCCGTGCTCCTCCGCAAATTTTTCAGCGCCGCCCGCGACCAGCATCATGTGCTCGCTGTGCTCCAGGATGGCGCGCGCCAGGCGTATCGGATTGTGAATATGTTCGACCGCAGCGACTGCTCCGGCTTTCAACGTGTTGCCGTCCATCAGGATCGCGTCGAGCTGCACGTGGCCTTCGCTATTCAGGTGCGAACCGTACCCGGCATCGAACGTCGGATCATCTTCCAGAATTGCGATGGCCGAGGTCACCGCGTCAATCGCGGCGCCGCCCGTCGAGAGAATTTTCCATCCAGCTTCGAGCGCGCGTTGGACTCCGGTGCGGCAATCTTCCACCGATTCGTCGGGAATATTCCAGGCGCCGCCGTGAATGATCAGAGAAGGCTTCAAGGGTCCGCGAAATTGTTCGCGAATCATCATAACGCCGCGAGAGGCGCAGGCCATAATGAAGGCGCGGCCGGTGTACGGATGTGTGAACAGCGGAATAACGGGAATCGGGCGGCTCTGAGAGCCGCCCCTGCGCAAATAGTTTAGGAGAGGATTTAGTGCGCGACGGCTTTTTCGGCGCCCAGGCCGGTGTTAGCGCGGACCTGCAGCTCGGCGAATTTTTCTTCGCCGGCTGGGTCGCGTTTACTCAGCAGCGTGCCAAAAATTGCGCCGAGAAATCCCAGCGGAATGCTCAGGATGCCGGGATTTTCCAGCGGGAAAATCGGAGCGTGCTGGATGACGTGGCGCGCGGCCGGCGCAACCGTGGGTGCGTCCACGGTCATGATGCTGGGGCCGATAAAAATTAGAACGATCGAAGCCAGCAGCCCGGTGGCCAGTCCGCAGACGGCGCCCGCAGTATTGAAACGCTTCCAGAAAATCGAGAACAGGATCACCGGAAGATTCGCGGAAGCCGCAACAGCGAAAGCCAGCGCGACAAGGAACGCGACGTTCGCCGTCGGACCTAGGACGATGGCGATCGCGATGGAAATCGCGCCAACGACGAACGCAGCGATCCGCGCCACGCGGCGTTCTTCACCGGGATTGTGTTCCTGGCCGTGGCGGATGATGTTGGTCCACACATCGTGTGCGAAAGAAGTGGATGCGCTGATGGTGAGTCCAGCGACGACGGCCAGAATTGTGGCAAACGCGATGGCCGAAATGAATGCGAAGAAAATGGGGCCCCCAAGCGCGTTGGCCAGCAACGGCGCGCTCATATTATTGCCGCCGTTTTTGGCGATGAAGTCGCGGCCCACGATGGTGGCGGCGCCCCAACCGAGAAACGTGGTGAGGATGTAGAAGATGCCGATCAGCCACATGGCCCAAACCACGGAGAAGCGGGCGGTTTTCGCGTCGGGCACGGTGTAAAAGCGCACAAGGATGTGCGGCAATCCGGCGGTGCCGAAAATCAGCGCGATGCCGAGCGAAAGCAGATCGAGCGCGCCATAGGGAGGTTTATAGCGCAGTCCTGGCGTGAGGAAATCTTTCACCACTTCGGTGCCATCCGGCGTGTGGTAATGAACCTGGCTGACAGCAGTGAAGAATGCGCCGAGGCTGAAGCCGAAGTGCGCCATCACCATGAAGCTGAGCAGAATCGTGCCGGAGATCAGCAGAATCGCTTTGATGATCTGCACCCATGTGGTGGCAATCATTCCGCCGAACACCACGTAAACAATCATCAGAATTCCGACGCCGGTGACCGCAACGTGAAAGCTGATGCCCGAACCTTTCAGCAGCAGCGCGACTAGCGCTCCAGCGCCTACCATCTGCGCAATCATATAAAACGTGCTGACCGTAATCGTGCTGAGCGAAGCCATGGCGCGGACGGGGCGAGGATGAAGGCGATACGCGAGCATGTCCGCCATAGTGTATTTGCCGGTATTGCGCAGCGGCTCGGCCACGATGAGCAAGACGGTGAGGTAAGCGACCAGAAATCCGACGGAGTACATGAATCCGTCGTAGCCAAAGAAGGCGATCAGGCCGGCGATGCCCAGGAACGATGCAGCGGACATGTAATCACCGGCGACGGCGACGCCGTTCTGCCACGCGCTGACACGGCGATTGGCCGCGAAGTAGGAAGCGGAAGAGCCAGAGAGTCGCGAGGCCCATGCTGTGATTCCCAGAGTAACGGCGATGAACGCGAGAAAGAGAATGAGCGTGGTATTCATCGGTTAGTTTCCCTTCGCTTCGAGGTTGCCGAGATCTTTGATCACTGCAGCGGCGCGGGAATCGAATCCGCGCGCGGCGCGTACATACAGGTAGGCGATGACCCAGGCGACAATGAATTGCGAGAGCGCGAAGAGGTAGGCGATGTTCACCGGCCCCCAGACCTTGCGTTGCACGAACGCGGGGAAGTAGCCGACGGAAATCGGCAGCGCAAAATAATAAAGCACGAAGAAAATGGTCGCGGGGACGACGAAGGCTTTTTTCGCGGCGAGGAGTTTCTTGAAGTCATCGGTTTGCGCGACACGATTCCAGACCGAAGCATTTGCGGAAGGTACGTGCGGTTCCGAGCCAGGCAGCGTGGGCATTTTTTCTCCTCGCCCTGAATGCGGGCGTGACGGCAGCGAGCGAATTCCGTGCTTGTGCGTGGTTCAGGAGTTGCTGTGCTTCTGGGCGCCACTTATATCACAAATATGCCGTGGGAACGCAAAACCGCGGTGGACGATATCTCAGAAATATGAATGGGAGGTTAAAAGACTCGGACTAAACACAGCGTCATAAGTAATTTCGCATTAGAGGGACGCACCGGAGGGAAAGGAGTTCTCCTGGAATCATGAGACTCAATGAATCATGAGACTCAATCCGGTGTCAGGAGCCCACGTTCACAATTTTTCCGATCCAGCTTGGTTCATCTGTCGCTGCACGAAGCAGGCAGTCGGCGCAATCGTCAAAGGAAAGCGGAACGAGTGGCGCGACTCGTGCCGACGGACCTGCCGTGTAGCGGCCCTTCGCCGGCTTATCTGCCAATACCACCGGGCGAACGATGACCCACTCCATGTCTATTTTCTGCGTCATACGCTCGGCGACCGCCTTGTCAGTAACTGCAGCATTGAATATCCGGCCCGATACGCGGACGACGAAGCGGTTGGGCCAGGAGAGCTCGCGTCCATCGCTCAAGCCGATGCCGCTCTGCATTATGAATCGTCGGACGTTCGCACGTTTGCATTCGGTGAGAATGCTCGCGACACCGACTGACATGAGCGTTCCTGGCGAGAGGTTCTTTTCTGGTCCGATGCAGCTAATGACGGCCTCCACGCCGTCAAGAGCACCCGTCAGGCCCCCCGGGGGAAGAACATCTCCTCGGAAGAGGGACAGCCGGTCGACAGATGAAAGTCGCTCGGGATGGCGAGCAACGGCCGTAACGAAGTGTCCTTGCACGAGCGCATGCTTCACCACTCTGCGTCCCGTCGCACCCGTCGCTCCAACAACCGCTATCTTCATGTCTCGACCCCGACAGACTTAGCAAAGGAAACAATCAAAGATGCGGAAAGAAAATCAGGGTGATACCTATCGCGATCAACAGCGGGCCGAGCAGGAAGGCGAAGCTGACCCCGAGGAGGAAGCGCACGGCGCCTTGGCGTTTTTGCGCGGCCTCTTTCGAAGGGAAGACGGGAGGGGTTGATTCGCGATTGTGTAGCAGAGCGCGGAAGAAGGTGAGATACGCGAGCATCCAAAATTTAATTTCGTGCCGCGATTGCCACAGCAAATCCAAGCCCGCGCAGATCACTAGCAGGCCGATGATACCGAAAAGCTTGGGCAAGATTATCCTCCGCGGCGAGCGGTGCGGGTGAGCAGCGGCGAAGATTCGTGGACGTCGCTGGGAATATTGGCTTGCAGCGAAGCAGGCGCACCGGCCGGCAAACCGGAAGGCTGCGGCCCGGGCCGCACAGAGGACTGCCGGGGAGAAACGGGCGGGCGGCTGTCAACTTTCGTTTGCTGCCAGGTACGCACGATGCGCTGAATTACGGTGATGTTCGGGCCAACTGCCAGGATCCACAGCACGAAGCCCATGCGATTCGTCAGCGCGCCCAAAATCATCAGCACCAGACGCAGAGGCCGTTCCCAAAAGCCAAGATCCGTCGCGGACACCAAAGATTCCGCGCGCGCTTTGGCATAGCTGACCATTACGGAACCGGCCATCGCCGCGCCTGCGAGCATCGCGTAACCGAAGCGATTCACGTGCGAGTAATAAACCAGCAGGCCGAGGAAAAGTATTAGGTCGGCGTAGCGGTCGAAAATCGAATCGAGAAAACCACCGAACATCGAGACGCGGCCCTGGCGGCGCGCGACGGGACCATCGAGCAAATCGCAAAGTCCGGCGACAATCATCATGCCGCCTGCAGCAGCGAAACGCCCGGCCGCAAAAAGAATTCCCGCCCACAGATTCAGAATCAGTGCCGACCAGGTAATCACGTTGGGAGGGATGCCGGTAGCTGCAACCGGGACTGCAAGACGTTCGATAGGCCAGACTAGAAGCCGGCCAATAGTGCGCGTCAGCATGAAAAAAGTTTCACCTGCTATTCCTCGTCGTAGATAGTGAAGAGCTCCACGACCTCGTAATCTTTCAGGCCGGCCGGAGTGGTGACTTGCACTTCGTCACCGACTTTTTTTCCGAGCAGGGCGCGGCCAATGGGCGAGCTGGTGGAAATCAGGCCTTTGGCGGCGTCGGCCTCTTCGACAGTCACCAGTTTGTACTCGATTTTAGAGCGCTTCGCAACGTCCAAAACGGTAATGCGCGAGCCGTATGCGGCGCGATCCTTCGGAAGATTGCTGAGATTCAGCATGGAGAGATCGGCCATGCGTTGGTGGAGCTGGCCGAGGCGCGCGGAGACGAACGACTGGCGTTCCTTGGCGTATTTGTACTCGGCGTTTTCTTTCAGATCGCCGTGGGCGCGCGCGACGCTGATTTCTTTGGGCAAGTCGGTGTGCAGCTCATGTTCGAGCAGGGCGATTTCGTCGGTGAGCTTCTTTTTAATTTTTTCAGCTAGATCAATCATTTTTCAGGGCGCCTGGAGGGGGTTGGCGTAAAGGGCTCGCTCCCGCTCTGCTTCGCACGCTATCCCAAGGATTATAGAGGAATTGCACGGGACACGGCAAATTAGATGGATTTGGAGGCTGAACGGATACAGGCAAAATGTGCGGGATGCTTAGTGTCCGACGCTGTCTTGGATTACTGCATTCACTGGGGGGAGGATTCCCAGGTTTCTGTAGATCGGGCGGATCAGCTTACGGATGCCGGGGAGGCGGGTGGCGAACCATGCGGCGCCGATGATGCAGCAGGTCCCGCTGAGCATTACGGTGCGTGGGGCGCCGATGGCGTGGGCGAGAGTTCCGGCTAGCAGGCTGCCAAAGGGCGCCATGCCTACGAAAGCCACGGTGTAGAAGCTCATCACGCGGCCGCGTTTACTTTCCTCGACGATCGTCTGGATGATCGTGTTGCTCGCGGCCATTTGTTGCATTAGGCCGAAGCCGCAGACCAGCATCAGCAGCAGCGAAATCCAGAGAGTGCGCGACATTCCGAACAAGATCAGGCCGGCGCCGAAGGCCGCGGTGGAAATCGGAATCATTTTGCCGAGGCCCAGAACCGTCTTTCGCACTGCGAGGGATAGCGCGGAAATTAAGGCGCCGACACCCACCGCGCCCATCAGAAAACCGAGCGTGTGCGGTCCGCCGTGCAGAATCGTGCCAGCGAAAACGGGCATGAGCACGGTGAACGGCCAGCCCATCAGGCTCACCACGGCGAAAAGCAGGAGGATCGTGCGGATGGGCGCGAAGCGGGAAACGTACGTCCAGCCTTCTTTCAATTGCATGAGGACGGAATCGGTGGTGCGTTTTATGGCGGCGGAGTGCAGGCGCATGGCGTAGAGCGAGGCGATCACGGCAAGGTAACTGATGCCGTCAACGAGGAAGCAATATCCTTCGCTGGAAATTGCAATGACCACGCCTGCGAGCGACGGGCCGACCAGGCGCGCCATGTTGACCATGGAAGAATTCAGCGCGATCGCGTTGCCCAGGTCTTGTTTGTCTTCGACCATCTCGACGAGGAAGGCTTGGCGGCCGGGCATGTCAAAGGCATTGATCGTCCCTTGTAAAGCGCTGAGCCAGATGATTTCGTGAATGTTGATGTGATGGCTCAGGGCGAGTGCCGCTAGAGCGAAGGATTGCAGCATCGCGAGGGCTTGCGTGACCAGCAGAACGTTGCGGCGATTCAGCCGGTCCACCCAGACTCCGGCGAACGGCGCGAAAAGAAATGTGGGGATTTGTCCGGCGAAGCCGACGACGCCGAGCAGGAACGCCGAGCCGGTGAGGCGATAGACCAGCCAGCTGGTCGCAAGGCGCGTCATCCAGGTGCCCATCAGGGAAATGCTTTGCCCGCCGAAGTAGAGGCGAAAATTTCGGTGACGCAGCGCGCGCCAGGCGTGGGAGATGCCGGACGGTTTGCGCGTTGGACGATTAGCGGGAGGGGCCTGGGCGTTCACGGGATTCCATTTTGCCATTCATGGTGCAGGTGGCGGGGAGCAAAGTTTGCGCAGTTGAGATTGAGTACTATGGGCGAAAGGTCGATTTAAGTCTGGATGACGAGCGGCGCTATTTAGCCGGGGAGCTGTCGGCCGAAGTAAGAGGTCTGGTGATATCGGCAAGGTAATCCGCGGTGCCTTCCTTTCGCACCAGCACGGGATATTGTTCGCCGCCGTGATAGTCCAGCGTCACCTGAAGTAAATCGTTGTCGTCTTGAACTATGAGTGCTAGCAACTGCGCAGATCCCTTGCTGGCGGCAACGGCGGAGTGCAGAGCATCGCGGGTGAACGTCTTGCCGTTCACCGCCACGAGCTTCTGACCCGGATTAACTTTGGCCTTGTCTGCCGCACCGCCGACGCGAACGTCCGTTACCACGCCGTCTTGATCGAGGGCCAGCCCAAGCGAGAACCAGAATTCCGGCGAAGCGCTGCGGTGCTTGAGGTAGGCTTTTTCGAATTCGGTCGGGGTGTCCGTGTAGACCAGCTTGTAGCCGCCCTGCTCGATCCCTTCCAGGTTGGCGTGCGGAGTTACACGGTTCACTCGGTCGTTAAAAAACGCAGCCCAATCGTACGGAACGATCTGATTCAAATCCGCGGTGACCTCATTCAAGTCGTAGGGCAGCACGGTAGGCACACCAGATCCGCCCTTCTGCAGAAAGATCAAGAGAAAGTCACGGAGGTTCTTCTGATTGTTCGTCAGCCTGCGGATGGTCGTATCAACATCCAGCCAAACCAGATCGCCCTCCGGATAGTAGTCGGCGCCTCGCCGCCAGCTGCTCCAGGCCTCGGCGTTTCCGGCGGGGCGAGGCATCGCGGGCTCGTAAGTCGTATCCTCTATGCTGCGCCACGCCCTGCCACTCGTCGTGTCCATCTGTGCAGCCGTGAGCGCCAGGTAATCGCGGTATTGCTGTGGAGTCGTCGAGCCGATGCGTGCGCTCAACACGTTGCCCATATAGTCCGTCAGGCCCTCATAGATCCATAAGAGTTCATTCCTCATCGGCGTATCGTAATCCGGTGTAGCGAGTCCGGCGGGCCGCCGGTACTTTCCGTTCCAGGAGTGCGTGAACTCATGCGGCAGGATATCTGCGACGATCATCGCGAAGTCATCCTGTTCGAGAGAGTGTTGGGGCAGGCTGTTGTCTGAGGATTCATGGTGTTCCAGGCCGCCACCGCCGCCGTGGCTTGGGATAAGGACCAGGAAGTGATAGCTCGTGTAGTGCGGCGGACCGTACATCGCAAACCCTTCGCGCACCAGGCGGGAAAGCTGCGCGATTGCTTCCGGACGCACGTTGACATCGGCAGGCGCGGCGCCGACAAAATCGACAAAATGTTTGGGAGTCACCTCCGAGGCAAGCGTGTACTCGTGGAAGTTGGCGCCGGTCATAATCGGCGAATCTTCCAGAACCTCCACGGTGGTCGCGGCGTACGCAGCTGTTCCACCGGCCGGGTGGGCCGGATCGTAAGCGGAAAGGGGTTGCAGGGAAGTACCGATGCCCCAGCCGGCGAGAACCTTGACCGAAGGCTGAATCGCAATCTGCCGGACAGGCGTATCGGCCGGATAGAGCATCAGGCTTTCCCACTCAAGCACCGCAGAGTAGCGAGACGAACGAGTATTTATGCAGTCAAGGTGCGCATGCAAGGTGCTGACGCCCGCGGGTATTTCGAGGTGGTATTCGTACAAGTGAATATCGTCGCGATGCCACGGCAGCGTCTTTCCGTCAGCTGTAAATACGACGCCGACGATATTTGCCACGGGACCACGCGGGCCATGCGCACCCGGAATCCATTCTGGCGTGATGAGCGCAAGCGGACCCGCTTGCACGGGCAGGTCGATCTCCGCATGGAAGAGTTTGCGAGGGGCGTCCGTAAGGTCAGCCGTTATCACGATGGGCTTGGTTTGGCTTTGCGCAGCATTGGCAAGCAGAGAAAACGCCAGCGAGGAGAAGATCAGAAGACGGAGCTGGATCAAGACCGGCACCTCAGAGAGAGAATGTCCTATTCACCCGAAAAGGAATCAACTTCACGATACACTCGTCGCTAGGCGGACGTGCGCGATTGGGAAATTGCTTGTAGCTATCGCGCACGATCCGCCCTCTAGCGTCAGTCCTAACAAACGCACTTGCGTTTAACGGTTGAATTCCACTTGCTTGGTTAGTTCTAAAAAGGAGTCAGGCCGGCAGTTGCTTATTTCGCCTCCACCCACGCGTCTGACCCTGCCACCTTCACGGCCAAGTCAGTGATCCAAAGGTGGAACGGTTTGCCATCGGCGGTGCCGCGGTGCTCTGTTGAGATGTCCAAACCACCAGCCTTCTTGTACCCTGTCCACGTTGTGGTCACGACGCTCGGCTTCACCGGCCCGCCGCGGTGATAGACAAATTGCACCACACGGTTATCTTTGCCGATGTAGAGGTCCCATGTGTCGCCAGGCGTGTAACCGCCTCCGCCATACTTCACTGCGACCAGCGTGGCCGACCCGGCGCCGATGGGAAGTTTTTTCATGCCTTCATCAGTGACGGTGGCACTGGTGTCCCAGTACGCATGCAAGGGGAATAGAAGCCAATAGTTATCGTTATTGAAAGCCGGATCGATATCTTTCTGCACGTTCTCAGGCTGGCTGCTTAGCTCGGAACGCAGATAGGTAGCCGTCACCGGCTTCCCATCTTTGTCTTTCCCTTCATAGGAAACCTTGTTGGTCTTGGGCTCCCAAGTCCACTTTCGCGAGACATCCACTCCGGGAAACTGTGCATGCCATGTGTAACGGATCGCCGTGATGTTGTCCCAAGAATCGAGTCCATAGGCTTTGGCAACCTGTTCGAGAATTGGCGGACGGGCCTGAGCATTGGAGGTTGCGGCAAGGATTAGCGCTCCGAAAACCAGAAGGCCCAATATTGCCAAGCGCTTCGCATTTGTCATGAAGTTTGCTCCTTTAGGAATTGAACTGATGCGGAGTTGGATGTCCGGCAGGGGCTTCCAGGTGCATGGATTCTACGCAACGAGAGCAACTTTCACCCGCGCCGGCCATTCGCACTCGGTAGCACCGTCGCGGCGCATTATACCGCACGACTCGGGTAATTGTGCGCTGGTGCGCGCTTGCGGCCACATTCTTTATCGCTCACAGCCTGCAAATTCCAGCCGCAGAGAATGCTTAGTCGGGTGCGGATGGAGTTGCATCCAGTCGCGTGAAACTCCGAAACACGATGATGACACCTGCTGCCGCAACGGATCCAAATTCTAGAAACATGATCCAGTCAGGAACATACCACTGACCGCCAAGCGTGCGCAGATGCCAGACGTAGAAAGTCGGGATGATGCTAATGGTCCAGATGATGAGCGGCACCGTCGAAACGGATCGCACGAAGGGCAGCAGCCACAGAAGGTACCAAGGGTACACGACGGGTGCGCATAGCAACGATGCGGCCATCGGCCATGCAAATGTGTCGGGCGAGTACTCATCGTGCCGTCTTCGCAACCACACAGAGACAGCTAGCCCGAGCAGGACTGCCAAACCAGCCACGACTTGCGGCCTGACGGTGCGCACCAGCGTCGCGAAGACTGGATCGTTGAAGCGAAACCGTTGCACGAACACACCGAGCGATCCCGTCGGAGCCGCTCCGCGATGCAAGAAGGGCACGTACAGCAGCCCGACGATCAGAACCGCCAACAATCCATCTCGAACGCGCACACGCCGCCAATACAGCGGCGTCAACACGATAGGTAAAAACTTCACGGCGACGGCCAACCCGAATGCGACGGCGGCGAAGGTTCGCCAGCGGCGTTGCAGCGCCGCAGCAGAGAGCAACAAAAGCAAGACTCCAAGGATGTCAACGTGCCCGCTTTGAGCCACGCATGTGACCAGCAGAGGATTCCAGGCATAGACGAGGACCCAATGTTCTCCCTGCCCCAGGCGACGCAGTTCGGCGAGCAAAAGCAGAGCGATCGCAATTTCGCACGCCGCGAAGGCGACTTTGAACGCGAAGATTGATTCGTGGATCGCGGTCACAGCCCGGAAGAAAAGCTGAGCACCCGCAGGATACGGGCTCGGCACTTCCGGGTTGTTCAGCGTGCGAGTTTCGGGTGTGTGCAATTCACTGACGGCAGGGTCACTGGGAACCAAAATATAAGGGTCGTAGCCAAGCCGCTGCACGCGGCCATCCCAGAGATATCGATGCACATCGTCATCCGATCCAGGCGGCATCAGCAGAAATGGAACATGCCACAACGCAGCCGCCACCAGCCCAATCAAGACGAGGCGGCGCGGGAATCTCGGCGTGGCGAAAATCTCACGCACGGCGAGCAGGTACGCGATGCCAGCAATAGCCAGTGTAATGAGGTAGGAAGTGGACCCGACGCCGCCCGGCATTCGGGTGCAGGCTACAAGCGCCACAAACATGACAGCGGCCAGTCCGTACACCCTGTGGGATGGCGTGAGCTTCACTGGTCTTCCGTACCCGTTCGCAACTGTGCGACCGACTGTGCCCATTCATTCAGCCAAGCTGCAGTTCGTGGCGCTTTGGCCGGAGCGAGCCGCAGTTCCGCGGCGAGCCGAGTCAGGTCGCCCTCGACGTCAATATCGTAAAAGGGATCGGTGAAGCCAACGGAGAGCTGCAGTCTGCGAGCGCGCGCCAGCAGCGCCTCCAGCGCGCTCTCGGTGCCCATGCCGTCGCCATCGAAAAGCGTTGGATGAGCGGCCCGGGCCCCTACCAGATAATATCCGCCATCATTTGTCGGCCCGACAACCACGTCGTGATCGCTGAGCGCCGCAAACGCGCTCGCAAGAACCGAAGCAGGCAGATGTGGGCTGTCGCTGTTAAAGGCAACGACGCGTTGCTGGCCACCTGCTGTGAAGTGCGCGAACACCGACGTGAGTCCTGCCGCAAGGCCGTCCCCTTTCTGCGCGACCACGCGCACCGCGCCGTGCGCCAACTGCGTCAGCGCTTCCACATCCGACGCCGGGCACATGATCGCAACCTCCACGTTGTTCAACGAGCGCGCCAGAGTCATCGTGTCGTCCAAAAGGCAGCGATAAAGCTCGGTGATCGCTTTCACTGGGAGTCTCTGCGCTAGACGTGTTTTGACCAAGCCCGGCCTCGGCGCTTTGGCCATGATCACCAACGTGCACGCATCATTTCGGTGAATAGGAGATTGCATTTGCTTGGCTCCGCGGAAGTTCATGCCGAATGCTGTGGGACGGGCCGTCTCCGCCAGAAATAGTAACGCGCGATCAGCGTCAGTATGTACCAGCCTGCGCCAATCGTGCCTCTCACCGTCCCGCTGATTTTGGAAGTTCCAATCCGCGGGTAATAGCTCACGGGGACCTCTACAATGCGGAAACCGGCCCTGGCACCTTTCAGAATCATCTCCACAGCCCAACCATATGTGGCTTGTTCCAGGTCCAGCGCATGAAGCGCATCAATGCGTGCCGCCCGGAACGGTCCTAGATCGGTGATGTGCACGCGATACAGCAGCCCAATTAATGTCGCAGCTAGGCGATTGCCGAACCTCTGATGCCAGGGGAGCGCTGCATGGGTTCGTTCCGCTGCCACACGCGATCCTAATGTAATGTCCGCGCGGCCTTCAATGATCGGAGCGAGCAACAGCGGAAGTTCAGCGGGGCGATCGCTGTAGTCGCCATCTAAAAACACCACGATGTCTGGATTCTGCACATTGGCGATACCGGTAAGGCAGGCGCGGCCGTATCCGCGACGGGATTCACGAAACACGCGGGCTCCCATCTTCGCAGCGATCTCGGGAGTCCCGTCGGTCGAATTGCTATCCACCACCAACACTTCGGTGACGACATCCGCCGGAAGGTCAGCCAATACGCGACCGATGGACTGCGCTTCGTTGTGCGTAGGAATGACGACGGAGACTCGCACCGGATCTCGGCCCAACTCAGAACCAGGGAGAAGACGGCGAGCGCCGCGCTAGCAACGCGTCAATACCCCAGGTTCGGCCGGCGCGACCCACCGCGAGCGCAAGCGCTGCCATCACCGGAACTAGAAGCTCCCAAATCCACGCTGTACCCCATTCAGACACCCAAAGGCTAGCCAGATACAGAAACGCTACGGCGGCGACCGGACGCGTGAGCAAACCGACGACGAGTAAGATCCCAAGTCCGATTTCGGTGATCGCTTGCAGCGGGGCAGCCATCGCGGCGTGATTCGCCGCTGCCGCCATGACGGCTTTCCAAATGCTCGGCGCGTGATCATGTTGAAGGTAATAGTTGATCAATCCGGCGTAGCCGCTTGCCGTGTACAGCCCTTTGCCGCGATTCTCGAAGAAGACCCACACGAACATCGTGCCGATCGTCAGCCGCATGATGGCCAACCCGAAGCGGGCTTGCGGCTGCGGAACTGCTTCGGAGTTGTTGCGTAGTGAATTAGAGCTGCTGGTCATAAATTTTCTCTCCGTCTCCGTAGGTCTAATTTACTTTCTCGTGCTGAGGTGCGACTGGACCTTTCATTGCTGGCGAAATGAAAAACTAATCCCGCGCGACCACGATCGTCGTGCATGCGCTTTCCATCTTGGGGAGTTCGCGCGCGGCAGCCATGCGGATCTCCAGTTTTTCTATTTGTCCTTTGACGACAGGACAATAGAAGTCCGGCTGATCGAGTGCATTCTGCAAGCGGCGGCGACCGGCACATCCGCCATAACAGCTCTGAAGATACGCGCACGAGCGGCAAGCTTCGGGCACGCTGCGCGCGTCCACAAAAGGTGAAGTCTGCACAACTGCGGAGCCTAAGGAGCACAAAAGCGAGAGGGGCTCGCCAGCTCCCGGCCAGTACACGCATGGTTGCGTAGTGGCTCTGGGCGTAATCCGCACAGTGCTAACGCCGCAGCCGCCCATCCTCGCCGGCAGGCCGGCCATGGCGCGGACCAGTGGTTCGCTGATGGCAATCACGTCGGTCTCCGCAAACAACGCGCGAAAACCACACCAATACTCATCGTAGCTCAAGGCATAGAAGTCAGAACGCACAGCCTGATAAACATTCACGCGCAGCGGCGACTCGTAACGCTTCACCGCCCGCGCCACTGCAGCCAGTCCCAAGTAGTTCGACTTCATCATTACCGCGATAAAGTTGACGGGGATTCCCAGTCGCACGCAGCGCGCCGCCTGCGCATGAATCAAACCCCAATTGCCGCTGCCACGCTGGGCGTCCTGGTCGGCTTCGGTGGGGTAATCCAGGGAGAGCTCGATATCGTGAAAGGCACGGAGCTCGTCGTCAGTGAGCACGGCCGCGCTGTGACCGTTCGATGTGATGGTGAGCTTCACCGGGAGAGAACGAAGGTAGGACAAAATCTCGCGGAATTGCGGGTGCATTCCGTTCTCGCCCGTTCCGAGATTCACGGAACGGACTGGGAGGCTTTCCATCACAGATCTAACTTGCTCGAGGCTAAGCCGGTCCGTCCGCGCCGGATCGCGGTAGCAGAAGGAACAGGCCAAGTTGCACTCATTGGTTAGTCCGAGCCCCAGAGCAAATGCTCCGGTTGCCGTGGGACGAACCATAGGAGAGTCTAAAGCCGAGTGAAGGCCACGCTGCGTCACGGCACTGTTACCTCGCTGCAGGACGCGCGAGAGCGGCGAGCGATTACCTGAATGTAGCGTGCGATCGCCAAGAAATCAGGACGCGCTCCCAGTTTCGATTCCAACTCGAAGATCTGCGAGTAAGCTTCATTCGTCGGATTTTGCTGGGCCAAGTAGTCGAAAAATACGCGGACGCCACGTTCAGCGACCATTTCCAAACCGGTGCCCGCAAGCATTTCGTGTAGATCCGCGGGAGCAAATAGGCGCATGCGATTCCCATAGAGAGTGTCCACCACCGTTTCCGCGGTGAGATTGGCAGTTGCAAGTTTCCAGTCTCCTGATTTTGCTGCGTCCTTCAGTACTTCTCCTGCGCGGTTGCGCACCAATATAGAAAGTACGCCGTCGTTTCTCAGAACGTGAGCCATGTCGCGAACAGTCGTCGAAGGAACCTCAGAATACTCGAGCAGGTTGTGGCAAACGACGACGCCAAAAGACTCGGCAGCGAAGAGTTCACGCAATTGCCCGGTATCGGCGTGGCAGAAGGAAATTCGTGGCGTCACATTCCAGGCGTCCGCGTCCTGGCGGGCGATTCGGAGCATCTGGTCGGAACTATCAAGCAGGACGACCTCGTGCCCCAGCTCAGCGAGCTGCACACTCGCGGAGCCCGTGCCGCCGCCCGCATCGAGCGCCCGGTGTTTCGCTGCATCGTGCGGCAGGAAGTGTCGCAGATTTGCCCATGCCAGCTCGGAGCGCAGCCTGCCTGGCGGCGTCTTCAAATACGCGGCGTATTTTTCCGCGTCCTGGAACCGCAAAGCATCCCGTAGTCCGATCTCAGAATTCAAGGATCCGCCTCGCACGTTGCCTGCCGAGCGAGTCGAGTGTACGCTATCCTTCGGCCGGCGGGTAAGAGCAGAATTACTGATTCAAGGGGGTGAGATATGAAGCGACGCGATTTTCTGCAATCCACAGCAGCCTTTTCAGCCAGCCTCGTGTTCGCGAAAGCCGGGCGAATTTTTGCGCGGGACACAACAGTTGACCAGTGGCGCACCTTCGAAGTCTCGACGCGCGTCCAAGTCCTCAAACCTTCCGGGACGACGCGCATTTGGCTTCCCGCACCCTTGATCACCGAAACTCCCTTCCAGAAAACGCTCTCTGCAACGTACCAACCCCAGGGCGGCGCAGCGAAAATGTTCGAAATCAAACCCGATTCACTCGGAATCGTCGCGGCAGAATTTCCGTCCGGTGTGACTCCGGTCCTCACCTTCACCAGCCACGTGGCAACCAAGAATTATGTCGTGGACCTCTCCATGCCCAGCAAATCGCCGACCGCGCCCCCCGCGGATTTGCAATATTATTTGCGGGCCACGAAGCTTCTGCCCACCGACGGCATTGTCAAAACCACAGCAACAGAAATCACCAGCAATTCGAAGACCGACGTGGAGAAAGCGCGTGCCATCTACGAATGGATCGTTGACAACACCTTTCGCAATCCGAAAACGCGCGGCTGCGGTGTGGGCGACATTCGTTTCATGTTGGAGTCTCGCGATCTGGGCGGGAAGTGCGCGGATCTGAACGCGCTCTATGTGGGCCTCGCGCGTGCCGCCGGCCTTCCCGCGCGCGACGTGTACGGCATCCGCGTGGGCAAATCAGAATTGGGATACAAGAGTCTGGGCGCTTCGTCAGAGACCATCACAAAATCGCAACACTGCCGCGCGGAAGTTTACCTGAACGACTTCGGCTGGGTGCCTGTTGACCCAGCCGACGTGCGGAAAGTTGTGCTGGAAGAACCGCCCGGGAGTCGTCCTCTGGACGACGACATGGTCAAGCGTGCCCGGACGCGGCTATTCGGCTCTTGGGAGATGAATTGGATGGCATATAACTTCGCGCATGATGTCGCTCTACCGGGATCGAACGGCGCACCGGTCGGCTTCCTCATGTATCCGCAGGCGGAAACTTCCGAAGGCCGGCTCGACAGCCTAGACCCGGACAACTTCAAGTACGAAATCACGTCGAAGGAGACGACCGCCGCGAACGGCTGACAGAAATGACGGCAGGAGTGCCGATCACGTCCGGCGAAATTTCGGTTTTCTCAGTTCGGCTCTTCAAATTTGACGCGGATTGAGCGTTTAACTTTTCCTCTTGAATAGTCGCTTCATCATTTCTCCCGGAGCCATGCTCCGCTTTCGAAAAACCATACGTCCAGGGACGATGACGGTAATCTCGGTACCGGAGGTCGCGGAGCTGACGACCGTGAGCTTGGCTGCTATGCGGGCGGCCCGTTCGCGCATTCCCTGCAGCCCGAAGTGTCCGTCTTTGCCCTCTTCTACGACAGCGGGGTCGATCCCGACGCCGTTGTCACTCACACGCACCACGAGATTCTGCGCGTATCGGAGTTCGACCTGCACTCGAGTAGCGCGCGAGTGCATATAGGCATTCCGGATCGCTTCATAGCCGATTCGATAGATCTCGTCGCGCACGATTGGGTGCATCTCTCTAGGCTCGCCAACCACGGAAAAGGTCACGGTCATAGAAGATGGGACGAAGCCGCTTTCCGTCGCTCGCTTCAGCGCTTCTGCCAGGTCGTTCTCCTCTGTGGTTGAGGTACGCAAGGAGTTCAGCGCCGCTCGTCCCTCCTGCGTTGCCTGTCCGAGCCAATTAGATAACTGCTCCATGGCGTGGCGCATGCGGGCCGGATCGGAGGAATCGTCCAGGGCGTCGTCAGCTACCAGCTTGCTGCCTTGGACAGTCTGGAGGAAGGTGTCATGTAGATCTCGCGCCAGGCGAGTACGTTCCGCCATGCGTTCATCGAAACGGGTACTGATGGCTTTGGCAATCTTCTGCACACGCAGCCGATAGAAGGCTATGACAATCGAAGCGATCGAGAACACGAACAGCGCTCGAAACCAGCCCGTTTCGAACCACGCAGGCGCGATGCGGAAATCCAGAGTTGCGCTCTGATCATTCCAGACGCCGGCGCTATTACTGGCCATCACGTGAAAGTGGTAAGACCCCGCCCTGAGGTTTGTGTAGACGGCTTCGTGTGCGGAAACGGGCTCGCTCCACGCTTTGTCAAACCCATCCAGTTTGTACATAAATCGCACGCGCTCGGGAACCGCGAGACTCAGACCTGAATAACTAAACGTGACTCTGTGCGTACCGGGTGGAATGAGAACGGGCTGCCGCAGGTCAATAGAGTTGCCATCCGATGAAAGTCCTTCGATTTGCACAATAGCAGGAGCCGAACTCCCCGTTGTGCGCGTGGTGTCCACAACCGAGACACCACGGTTCAGCGAAAACCAAACCCGCCCGAAGGGATCTGCGAAGACCGACTGCTGCCGCCTTACGCCTTCCGTCCCGCGCAGGCCATCCTCCAAGCCGTACTCGCGTACATCGGAACCTCCGGAAACGTTTCCGAGCAGATAATCGCGTTTTACTGAAAGCACGTGATTGGCAGTTGCGACCCACAGTCTTCCAGTTTTGTCTTCCGCAATTCCCAGTATCTGCTCACGCAATGACGCTGGTTCGTTGGTTGGCACTTGAACGCGGCCGGACCTCAGAAACGCAATGCCAGATGCCGTACCTATCCAAAGCACTCCCGTCGAATCTGAATGCAAACAATTAATACCGTTAGTAGGCATGCCGTCGACTGTGGTGAAAATGCGCCATTGTCCTTTTGAAAGTGAATTTAAACCATTCGGGGTTCCAAACCACATCGTGCCGTCGGAGCCCTCTTCAATCGCAGCAACTGTGTTGGACGCCAAACCAGTGGCGTTGGTATAGGTTGTGAAATGGCCATCGCTGTACTCGCTCACTCCAGCGTTGAGCGTCGCGGCCCACACCGATCCATCACGAGTCTGGTAAACCGCATATATAGCATCGTCCGGAAGTCCATCCGCTTTCGTGTACGTCTTGGTGGTTATCGAGTCATCGCGATAGTACAAGTGCGTCAGACCGCCGCGTTGTCTGCCGATCCAAAGATCGTTCTGACGGCCCGTAATGGAATAGACCACATCTTCACTGAGCTGGTCGTCCTTTACACTGGCAGTGTTTTCATCCTTCAGCCAATGCAGTCCGCCGTCCATGGGAGCAAACCACGCACGCCCCTCTTGGTCCACGTAGATTGGGCCGCCGCTTTGCGATTGCAGGCCTGCCAACGAATAAGTGACAAACGCGCTGTCGCGAAGGCGTTCGATGCCGTTTGGACTTCCCAGCCAGATATTGCCTTCTCGATCTTCAAAAAGCGCGGTAACCGGCGGGGCGCCCCCAAGGTAGTCCGAGTCAAACGACACTCCCTGTGCGTTCACGCGAAGCAGACCGTTGGTGGTGCCCACCCAGATGTTCGAGTCGCGGTCGTGGATCATGCTCAGAACCGATGTGCCATGGAGGGAGGATGGCACCGCTGCCCGAGTGAGTTGCGCCCCGTCCCATTCCAGGACGCCATTTTCGGTTCCGATCCACAACTTGCCATTCTCCAAAGGAAGCAAGCACGTAATGTTGCTGCCAAGCGACTCCTTGCCCGCGGCAGACACCTTGCCCTTTGACACGTAGAAGAGACCGCTGTCGCGTGTGCCCAGCCATATCTTTCCGTCGGTCGTTTCCGCAATCGAAACCACTGTGGAGTTCGGGGCAGCGAGACGACCCGAAGAAACCGGCAATCAAGACGCGATGACGAACGCGTTCGACCACCAGCTTGTCGAGGCCCGCAAGATCGTCGGCGGAATATGTGTCTGCGTCTTGGCTTGAATCCCGACAAGACACCCGATTATTGGAGCTTCGCGTACTCCGCTTTGGCTTCTTTGAGGATGGGAATATCGGGGTCGGCGTCTTTCCAGAGCGTGAGGAAATCTTGATACGCGGCCTTGGCCTTGGTAGTGTCACCTTGCATGGCGTAGGCTCGACCGATTTGGAGATGCGCTGGCGCGCCGATGGGTTCGTTGAGCACAATCCCGGGATGGTCGAGAATTTTCTGGAACTCGTCAGCAGCCTGCTTTCCTTGCTTTGCCGCCAAATATGCTTGACCACGCACATACACGGGGTACAAGGAAAACCCGTAGTTTGCTCCGAGCTCCAAGGGAACTGTTATCCGGAGGGTCTCAATGGCTTTCATGGGGTTCGCCTGATTGACTTCTGCGGCAGCACGAATCGTGGGCACGAAGCAAAAGTTTATAAGCGTGTCCTCAGGGAAGCGTTTTTCCAAATCATTGGCCAGTGACAGTGCCCGGTTTGTGTCGCCTGCAAAAACCAGCGCCGAAGCCGCAATCGGCTGGACATCGCGGTTCGCAACGGCTGCTAGAGCGGCAGTAGCCTCTCTGCGTGCCTTGGGCGAGTTACCAAATACTGCTTCGCGCAAAGCTTCGGAGGCTTCCTCGGCGGCAGCCTCCGTTTCCAAGCTCCCCTTTTGCGAACCTATGAGACGGCCCGAGAATTCCCGAGCTTTTCCGAGCTTCCCGCCGTACGCAGCAGTCCTTGCTTGAAGAAACAAGAAAACGTCCTCGAACCCGGGCTTCCCAACCGACCATGAAACTTGCTCAGTCATCCCATCGACGTTCCCTTGGAGAAACGCGAACATGTATTCCCAATAGTGGACCATTGGAGCATCACCATTTTGTCGCCGAGCTTCTTCAATTGCGGACCGAGCATCTTCCCGGCGGTTCGCGAACTGGTAGGCACTGGCTAACGCAGCGTAAATCGCCCCCTTCGTGGGGTCGAGGTCGAGCGCACGGCGAAACTGAACGATTGCTTTATCATACTGTCCCGTACGAGTAGAGAGCATCCCCAACACGAAGAAGGAACCCGGCTCGCGAGAATACGTCGCCGACAACAATTCATACGCTTCTGCTGCTCGTTCCAGGTTCCCAGTGACGTCCAACTGATATTCAGCTTCGATGGACAACTTCTCTCTTTCACTCACACGATTGCGTAGCTCATAAGCCCGCTTCTCATTCTGAATGGCTAAGTCCGAATTATTTGCAACGCTGTAGCTCCTTGCCAAAATCTGATAGGCTCCTGCGAAATATGGGTCGAGTTCAATCGCCCGTTTGCCAAGCGCGATGGATGAACGTTCGTCACCATTCATTTGAGCACGACGAGCTAAAGTGAATGCCTTGAAGGCTTCGAGTGAAGGAGTAGTTGCCTGCTCGATGGGCACGTCGAATTTATGAATCGTGATAAGCGATTCGCCCAGTTTGTTCCGAATTTCTGAAGCGGTCCTTCCCAGAGCATCGAGGACTTGATTCTTGTCACTGGCCTGAGCTTCCGTGCTTGCCAGCGATTCTCCGCTTGAGCAGTTGACCGCCTTGACGGTCATGAGGTATTGGCTTCCAATCTGCGCTATCGAACCGTCGAGGACAGCGGCGCTCCCCATCCGCTGGCAGAGTTCCCGAGCAATTTCAGGCGTCAGCTTCGCATCCGGCTTCTGGCCCATCATCTGTAGGGTCTGCCGGACTTGCTGGTCGGAGATTATGCTCAGGAAGGGTGATTGTTCCAGTTGCACGGAAAGCCCCTGCCGCAGAGTGCCATCAAACACCGGGTCGCCGGTCGTGTTTGTGAAATCGGCGAGGACAATGGTGTCCCTGTCCGTCAACGCGTGCGCCTTCCGAGAGAAAAACAACCAGCCGCCCACCGCGAGTCCGACAACCAGTATTGTTGCGGCGGTGGCTGACTTCCCTCGAAGCCGCGTGGATTTCTGGGCAGGCTTCAACCCTGCCTCCGCTGCTGGTTTCGACGTCGCGACCTTCTTCGGCAGTGCCGAGTTACCGGCTTCGTTGGTATACAGGTTGTAGAGATGAACCCGAACGCCGTGTTTAACTTCAGCTTCGCCCAAGTCGTGCAGGCGGTCTTTCCAACTGCTGAGCTGTCCCAGCACATCGGCAACGCTCTGCGATGTGAGGATGTGCCCTGCATCGCCGCAGTCCATCACCCGCTGAGCGATGTTGATGCCTCCACCAGCGACGTTCTGATTAGCGTTTATGTCTGTTACCCTGTACACGGGACCGCTATGCAATCCCATCCTTAGCGGAATTTCAGGATGTGATTTCAACGCGCGGCCTACTTCAAGAGCGCATCGTGCCGCTGCTTCTGCGTCCTCAAAAAAGACAAGGGCCATTCCGTCGCCCGTAGGAAGCCTAATGATTTCGTTGCTGGATTGTGTTCGCAGAAACTCCGAGGTTGTGGAAACAACCACCTGAAGCGAGTGTAATACTGTCTCTTGGTGGTCCATCGGCAGTTTCGAGTAGCCCACGATGTCCATAAACAATACATGGGCCATCTCTAGTTTTGTTGTCTGTCGCGGGTCTGTTTGGTCAGTTGCGGACATTGGCTATTACCGTCTGCCAGCGGTATTCCTTATCGATTCCCCGCCGCCGAACTTTTCGACGATGCGGTTGTGAGAGCTGGTTGGGCCGATGAGCGAGTCGGTGGCAGGCACGTGCAGCACATCTTAGGGCGAGCAAGGAATCAAGTCAACGAAGAGGGCGAAGAGGGGCAGCTTGTAGGTCAAGTCCCGATTAAAGCTGCCAGCTCAACCGGTCGATGCAACACCATCCGGTGCGTCGATTCGACATTGCTTCCGCAGGAAAATCATCTGTACGGCTGTCCTCCGTCAAAACCTCGCCAGCTCCTGTGAAGTCGCCGTTGTTTTCGTTCTCGGTTGCGTTCGCATAGGCTGGCTTTTACATCAGTACTACTGAGCGGGATGGATCAGTTCGCGTTTCCCCACGCGAGGTCGACTTTCAGGAATTCCTCCACGCGAGATGGATCAAAGCAATAACACCCCAAAACAATGCAAGCACAACAATGATACCTCCGCAGGACAGTGGCGCAGATATTAACTCAGAAGCGGTCGGTTTCAGTATAATCGCCCCGATGGCCAAGGCTCTCAGGACCGATCTGATTGATTCTCCACGATGGGCCGAACTTGTACGAGCGGCGCGCCACAGGATGGATGCCTTTATCCCAGAGAAATGTCCAAACTGCGAAGTCCGCTACACCGTTCTGTTGGTCGTGCTGGAGGATGCGGAACAAGCTGTGACGCTACTGCGCAACGAATTACCGAAAGAATGCCCTGAACATAAGCCTGAACTGTACACGATCAATGAAGGTCGGCACCAAGGCCAGATTGTCGTCGAGAATTAGTGTTCACATTTGCTGTAACGGGGCTTGGGTCGGATGCCTGCCGATTCGAGCCCCTTTATGCCTAAACGTCGTGAAGCTTCAAGTCGTCCTGAAACGCCTTCACCAGTTTGTCGTGAATGCTGTCGATGATCTTAAGCAGTTCATCCGAGGTAGACTTGTCAGCAAGCATTTTAGCCGCAAGTTCGCCCCATTCCTTTCGTGCTCCGCTTTGTTCCACCGCGAGACGGGTGAAGACCCTGTCGTCAAATGCGTTGTTCACCGCGGATCGGGCCTTCGCGAAGGCTACGTCGTCATCGTATTTCTTCTGTGCAGAAACCGCCACCATCGCAAATTTGTACTTTGCGTAGTATTCGGTCAACGCGAAACGGTACGAACTGAGCGCATCGAGTATGCCCCGGTACTCCGCAAGCTTGTTGTCCAGAACCCATTTCTTTCGCTGCCAACGTGCGGTTAGCGACGCGCCAAAGCCGACACCCGCGAGAGGTCCGACGACGGCCCATATCGAGTAGAAGTGGGTCGCTACAAACCGGAGAGGGCAGTAGAAGGGCATGATTCTTCAGCGTGTCACAGTTTATCCACGGCTGCGACTGCACGATATTACGCCGGCGACACTATCACGTAGAATGAAAGTACTTCAAGACGGACGGATGTCAAGATAGACTCCGCACATGCGCGATGTCCCGAGCTGGATTCAGGCCAACACAATTGGAATTCTAGCCGTCGCGGTCGCCGCGCTCATTGTTGTGAGCGGGTGCAAATCCGTTCCACCGCCGGTAAAAGAAAGACCGCGGTATCCGAACGGACTGACGGCCTCCGAAGTGTTTAACCTCCGGACGAAGTGCGTCGAGTTGGTAGACAAACAAGCGCAGGTACTTGGAATGGTTGGTGTCGCTCTAACTTCCGAAGTTTCGTCACACTACAACCCGGACACGAACCGGTGCTACGCCGAGGTGGTCGTCACCAAAAACTTTTCCTATAACTACAAAGAGCACCCCATCCCGGACAATTACAGATCGACCGCTGTGTATGACGCGCAAACGAAACAGCTACTCGTAATCGCCGACCAAGAGGGTGACAAGTCCCACGCGAACGACTTCACGAACAAGACGGAGAGTTTCACGAGTTACGATCAAGGGCGAGCGCGAGTCAGCCAGCTCATGCAGGATGATGAACAGTTATGAGGCGGTCCGAATGAGCTTCCAGAAAAATACGCCGAGTTGGTAGTGTCATGACGTGCGGTAACTCCCTGAATCCGACGGAGTGAGTTATGGATAAGGTTGGACTGTTGATCGCAATCATATTTTGACCATGCTGAAAAAAACGCGATGGATACTCTCGGGACCAGATGGGGCGGCAGCGCGCTTGGGACTGAACCGATCAACGCTTTACTTCCGGATGAAAAAGCTCGGTATCGCCCGCAGCGTGGATTCGTGCTCTGACCCGCAAAACTCCTGGTGATTGGATTGGCCCGGCGACAAAGCCTGCGGACCTGAGTCGTTCCGGCCACATCCTTCCATTTTCGAACAGATCGCGCAGAGCGTTTTTTGCAGCAGACTTGAGATCCAAAAACTAAACGAAAGGTAGGACACTACCAAGGCGCCGGACAATCTGGCAGCGGCGCTTGTTTACACGGTTGGATCCTCTGCGCTGTCGACAGTGAAATTGCTGCCTGTGATCCGGGCGACGCGACCCTGCGCGAAATATCCAACAATCTCCGTTCTTCCATCAAATTACACCGTCGCGCTTATGAATTCCTTATGGATTGTTCAGGACTTCTTGACGACCGCTTCGCTATCGTGATCGACGGAATGCGGCGACAAGGGCCTCAGGACCACGTTGTCGTTCGATCGAAGCACCCAATTCGCACGTTGCTGGCTCGTTCCTGTGCCGCAGCCGGCAGAGCCAAGAAAGAAGCTGCAATGTTAAATGACATATACGTGGGGCGGAGTGTAGCGAAGCAGTGTGGGCTATGTGGTCGTGTCACAGACTTATTCGACCTTCCAGGGCGGCTAGAGAAGTTCTGTTCGGAATGTAGCGCCGACTTCGCAACGATCGCCCTGTTAAGCACTGAAATCGGAGCCGCGACACGGGCGGGAATAAGTACAGACACGTTGGAATCGGAACTTTCAGCGGTGAGTCGCCGCATGCTGGAACGTTCCCAATCTGGCGATCCGAGTGACATGTAACTGCAGCCCGCGTGCTAAGCCATTGCGCGCGATGACCGTGGTCTTTCGCAATCCGAACTTTGCACCAACAGTTGAAAGCGCCAAGTTGCCGGCGGCGGATGTAAGAGAGCAACGATGGCTGCGTCCGCCATTTCAGATAAACCAAACAGGCTTGGCGCAGTGCTGCTGCTGATCGCATTAGGGGCGCGGCTCACTTGAGCCGATGTCGGTGGAAAAATTATCGGAACAGCAAAAGGCCACACGAACGCCGTGATCGCAGGTGCACCGCCGGTGACGGCCAACACGTTCCCGATGGGGGGATAACTATGGCGGAGAGGGGGGGATTCGAACCCCCGATCCCGATTTTGTCGGGATAACTGCTTAGCAGGCAGCCCTGTTCGGCCACTCCAGCACCTCTCCGCGGGAAAAACGAATGGCTCGGCGTGCGGCGGCCTGCGCCGGTAAGTATAGCATCAACGTTTGCATGACGAACCACGGCGGGCGAATTCACTGCGAGGCACGGAGCGAAAGACCGCGACATCAGTAAGCGCGCGTTAGGGCTGGGCATTTAACGGAGAGTCTTGTACCGTCGCAGCGCGATCTTCGGTGGTGGCGCGCACGATCGCGGATTCGTCGGTGTAGAAGCTGCGGTAGCCGAAATTTCCTGCGCGGGCCGTCAAGGTGTAGGCCGTGACGCGGCCGGCAGGGTCTGGTCTGCCGGGAGCATATTGCACGGTGTAGTGGACCAGTTGCGCGGACTGCGCGGCTTTGCGGACAGTGTCACCTAGGGTTTCTAGAGACGGCGGAGCGCCGCCCTCACTTTGTTCGTAGGTGCTGATGGCTTGTTGAATAGTGGCCAGGGATTCTCGGGCGCGGGCTTCGGCTTCGGTTTTCGAGCCTGATAATTTCCAGGGGACGGCGAACCACGCGATGGCCCAGAGGGTCGCGAGAAGGACGCCACAAACCACGGCGACGCGTTTGTAATTAGTTTTTGCTGGCTTGGGGGTTTTGCCGGCTAACAATAATTCGGTGTCGGCCAGAGCTTTTTGGTCGGCGCCGCAGTAGGGGCAAACTTCGCTGGCCTGGTTGATGGGTTGTTCGCACTCGGGGCAGGAGTACATCGGCGGGACAGTTTAGCAGTTTTCGGTTTGGCACGCGGCGCGGGCAAGCGCGATTGGGCTGGGCAACTCGCGCGCGGATTCGGGTATCATCTTCTGTAGCGGTTCGGCCAAGTTGCGATTGCGCAGGCGCATATGCCGTCCAGCCCGGCAGGACAATTCGTTTCGATTGAGGTGGCGCGGGGCCTTCTGCGGAAGGCGGGCGCGCCGGCGGATTGGAATCTGACGGCGGAGCGTTTTCGCTGCGTGCTGGAGCGCAGCGTGGCGCATCGCTTTACCAAAGCGCCTGCTGGCGCGCCCACTAGTTCGTCGGTCGATGCGACCCCAAGCGCGCGATCGAAAGCGGGCTCGACGGCGCCTTCCACTTCAGCGCACGACCCATCCTCGGGCGAGAACCTCAGCGCATCGTCCGGCGCAAATCTCAATTCACGTTCCAGCACAGTGCCTGATGCGCGCACGATGCAAGCGTATCTGGATTCCTTGCACGCGGCGGATTTAGCGCTGGCATGCGCATGCGGCGAGGGGAATGCGGCGGCCTGGGATTTTTTCATGACGCGGTATCGTCCGGAACTTTATCGCGCGGGGCGAGCGATCGCGGGAGAATCAGCAGGGCCGGAGCTGGCGGATTCTTTGTACGCGGAGTTGTATGGACTGCGGGAAGTGGCCGGCCAGCGAAAATCGCTTTTCGATTATTTTTTGGGACGCAGCAAGTTGACGACCTGGCTGCACGCAGTTTTGGCCCAGCGTCATGTGGACGGGATTCGGCGGTCGCGCCGGACCGAGCCGCTGGAAGAGGGCGAGGCGGGACAGCGGGCTTACGCGACGCAACAGACTTTCTCAGGGGGCTCGATTGGGAATGGGTCGGCGAATTCGCTTGCGAATTCGGTGGCAAGCTCGGCGGAGCCCGATCGTAATCGCTATCTTGCGATATTGCAGGCGGCGCTGACGGCGGTGCTGGATGCACTTGAACCGCGCGATCGTTTGCGGCTGGCTTACTATTATGTCGAGGGGCTGACGCTGGCGGAAATTGGCCGGCTGGTTGGCGAGCACGAGGCGACGGTCTCGCGGAAACTGGAGCGCACGCGGCGGGAGATTCGCAAACGTGTGGAAGGCGCGCTGCGTCAGGAGAAGAAATTGAGCGCGGCGCAGTTGCAGCTTTGTTATGAGTACGCGCAAGAAGAATGGCCGTTTGATTTGACGCGGGCGCTTTCGCCGGGGGAATGAGCGGCGGCACATTAGTGCAAGAACTGGCGATTCGCGCGTTCTAACCTGAGAAGAAGGGATCGGGAGAAGCAATGGCGGCGCGGGAAGACGAGAAGGCGATGGCGGGGTTGCTGCGGCGAAGTCTGGCGCAGGACACGGGCGCGGTTGCGGGCCCCGGTTCGGACGAAACCTGTCCGGAGCCCGAGGTACTCGCGGCGTACTTCGATCATGCACTCGATGCGCAGGAAACCGCGCGCTACGATTTGCATTTTTCGCGCTGCTCGCATTGCCGGGAACAGCTTGCGGCGATGGCGCGCGCGGGCGGCGTTGGTGACACCGGTGCCGCGGAGAAAAAAAACGCGGGCGCGTGGGCATGGCTCACGGGGGCGGGCTGGTTGATGCCTGCGGCTGCGGCGCTGGTGGCGTTACTGGCCATTACTGGAATTGCTTTACGCATGCGGAAGCCTGCGGCACCCGCGAACGAGATCGCGATGTCGCGTCGTGACGCTCTGCCGCCGGCGAGCTCTGCGCCGGTCACGGCCCCTGCGCCACAAACGAATTCCGCGCCGTCACCGCAGGCTGCGCCTTCTTCTAGCGCCCCGTCATACGCGCGGAACGCGAGCCACACTGACGCGGCCGGCGCGCCGGTTGCGCCCAGCGAATCAACTTCATCTCGCGAGCTTGGCGCGCGCTTGCCATCCCACACCGTTTCGCACGCGAACGCTGCCACGCGTGGTGGCGAATTATCGCGGGTTGGTGTGATGGGCGGTTCGGCCGCGAAATCTGCCGCGGCGCCAGTGATGCAGCCGCAGACTCCAAAGCCAGCGCCGCAGGCGAGTCCGGGGATGGTGCGCGGAGCGATGCGCGCGGGAAGCGGCGGCAATGCGTCGAGCCCGGTGGGCGGTGCAGCGAGCGGATCGGGCGGAGGGGTCGCCGGCGGAACTGTGAATTCGACTGATCAGAGCGTAACGGTGACGGAAGCTGCGCCGGCGCTAGATACGGCCGATGCGGCGAAAGTGATACCGGAAAAAAAGGAGGAGGATTCGGTGAAGAGAGACGCCGCGGTTTCAGTGGAGTCGGAGGCGACCCCGGAATCGAACGCGCGGAAAACGCGATCGTCCACGACTTCAGCGGCGGGGGCGTCGAAGACAGCGGCGCCTCCACAGTCCGCCAAGGCGATGAATCTGGCGGCGAACCAGACGATGGAGGCAGCAGCGCTGGCGAGATTGCAACAGGCGCAAATCTCGTCGAACCTGATGAATTTGCAGATTCAAACGCCAGACCCGAAGATTCTGTGGATGCTCACGGGAGCCGGCGCGATCGAAAAATCCGAGGATGGCGGCGCCACGTGGAAGCTGGAGTATCTGGAAACGCATGCGCGAATCATCGCGGGATCTGCGCCGAGCACGAAAATCTGCTGGCTGGTGGGGGAGGCTGGGACGATCCTGCGCACGTCGAATGGAGCGCATTGGAAGACGATCAAGCCGCCGGAGGAAACGGGTTTTCTGCGCGTGGATGCGACGGATGCCTTGACGGCGACGGTGACGACGCTGGATGGGCGAAGATTTTCGACGAGCGACGGCGGCAAGAGCTGGAACAGCGTGAAATAAAGGCCTGCGCACTGATGATTGTTGCCTGTTTTACCCTGCAAGAAAATCCTGCAACGACGTTCAAAGAGCGAAGAAACAATTTAGGGAGGCGAAAGCCCATGTTCTGGCGCACCCGAAGGGTATTTGGCACGGCGATTTTAGCGGCTTTTTTTGCAAGCGCGCTGCTGGCGGGATATTTGCAGAGAGTCCATGCGGCCCCCGCTCAGAAAGACGACCAGGCGACCAAAACGCCCACGCTTTCGACCACTGAAAAAGATCAAGTGGATCTGGCGGTAACGGTCTACAACTCGAATCTGGCGTTGGTGCGAGACGTGCGGCAGATTCACCTTTCTCCCGGAGTTTTTCCGCTGCATTTCGAGGATGTGGCGGCTTCGATCAATCCCGCGACAGTGCATTTCCGCTCTTTGAGCGAACCCGCGAAGCTGAGCGTCTTGGAGCAGAACTACGAATACGATCTGCTGGATCCGCAGAAACTGATGCAGAAATACGTGGGACGGGAAGTCGGCTTCAACTGGAACGGGGTGGAAATGACGGGTTTGCTGCTGGCCGATAACAACGGTCCAATCTGGAAAGTGAACAATCAGATTATTACAGGATTGCCAGTGGGTACATTTCACTTTCCCGAGCTCCCGGACAACCTTTACAGCCGGCCCACCCTGGTGTGGATGCTGGATAACCGCGGGGCGAATGCTCAGAAAGTGGAAGCATCGTATCTGGCGGGGAACATGAACTGGAGCGCGGATTACGTGTTGACCGTAACGCGCGACGAGAAGGCCGCGGATTTGGATGGCTGGGTGACGCTGACGAACAACAGCGGCGTCGCGTACGGCAACGCCAAACTGCAGTTGGTCGCCGGAGATATTCATCAGACCCAGCCGCAAGCGAGGGGTGCGGCTGGAGGGGTGATGGTTATGTCCGAAGCGGCGAATGTGAAACAGTTCGCGCAAGAATCATTCGGCGAATACCACCTGTATTCGCTCGAGCGCCGGACTTCGATTCAGAATAACGAATCGAAGCAGATCAGTTTGCTGAACGGCACGGGCGTGCCGGTGGAAAAATATTTGATGGTGGAAGGGCAGGCGTATTACTACCGCAACCCGCAGGGAATCGGGAACGCGATTCCGGAACCCGTTAAAGTTTATTACCGGTTCAAGAATGAGGAGAAGGGCGGCCTTGGGATGCCATTGCCGGCGGGGACGGTGCGCGTGTATCTGGCGGATTCCAAGGGCGGGGTGCAGTATGTAGGCGAGGATAATATTCAGCACACGCCGAAAGACGAGACGCTGAAGATTCACATCGGCAATGCCTTTGATGTGGTGTGCGAGCGCAAGCAGACAGATTACAAGAAGCTGGCTAACGATCTGTACGAAATGGAATACGCGATTACGCTGCGCAATCACAAGGATGGGCCGGTGACGGTGGAAGTGCGGGAACCGGTCGGCGGGGATTGGGAAGTACTGAACTCGAATTTTAAGCCGTTGAAATTGGATTCGACGACGATTGGTTTCTCGGTTCCGGTGGAAAAAGATGGCAGTGCGACTTTGACTTATCGGGTGCGTGTGAAGTGGTGAAGAGGCAGTGACGAGTGACCAGTGATTAGTGGTTAGAAGGAAAAAGCTAGGGTGTCGACTTACGGTTCACCGATTGCTGGATTGCTTTTGAATGATGGTGAGTTCGCGGGCGAAGACGGCGTTCGTGGGGAACTCGACGGCAAGTTCCGCGAGCAGCGCGCGCGCCAGCTCTGGCTTTTTCTCGCGTTCGTAGGCCAGCGCCAGCATCACTTTGGCAAAGGGCTTCAGGTAATGGCCATGCTCGGCGGCGGAACCCATCTGGTCCATACCGCGCTGCTTATCGCCATGCAGCCCGCCAAACCAGAGGAAGGCGCGTTTGTAACTGGGCAGGCTGCCAATCACGTAGTTGCTCATGCCCAGCGCGACGTTGGCATCCTCTTCTTTGGGAGCGATGGCCAGCAAAGTTTTGGCGTCAGCTTCGGCCTGGCGCATCATGGAAAGCCCCGGTAGCTGCTTCTTGATGATGATCGCGTCGTAGTCGGATTCCATGCCATCGGCAATGGTCAGCGCGAGCAATCCATGGATATTGTTTGGATCGGTCTTGAGAAGTTTTTTAGCCTGCTCGCGGGCCTTATTATTCGCGTCCACGAATCCCGCATTGTGGTTCTGCTCCGCGGTGCCAGAGACGCCGCCCAGAAACGTCGCGTCATTCACAAAAAACTCGGAGGTGAGGACGCCTCTCTCGTGGAACTGTTCGAAAAGATAGCTTGCGGCTTCGGAGGCCTTGCCGAGCGGATCGTCAGGGCGCGCTTGCTGATAGGACGTGAAATCCGCGCGGGCCTCCGCGAAATTCAGTTCGTAGAGATGACGATATCCGCTTTCCAGGAAATGAGCGGACGGATCGGCTTCCATCACGGGAATCTGGGGCGTCTCTTGAGCCGGGGCATCCCCGGCAGTTTGCGCGGAAATAACCAGCGGCGAGAACGCGCAAGCCAGCAGCAAGCTCGCGGCGACCCAAAGCCCGTGGGTGCGCAGTTCGCGCACCTGACGAGTTCTCTGGGCAAATCGTCGCCCGATATTTTTTCGGTATGAACTCGGCATTAAATTTTCACCCAGCGATCTTGTGGCGGAAAAGGCGTTGGGACCCGCGCATTCTCTGTTCTGTTAGAAGTGTACCGCAATTCCTTGGTTGCTTTGGGCTGTCTGCTCTAAAGATTACCTAAAATAAAGTCCACCGTCTTTTGAATTTCAACCATGCGCGCGGCGGCATCGCTGATGCCATGCCCGCGACCGGGGAAAACCATGAGCTCGTCAGGATAACGGCCGCTGTCAATCATGGCGTTCAGCAATTCCACGGAATTCGCGAAGTGCACGTTGTCATCGCCGGTGCCGTGCACCAGCATCAGCTTGCCTTTGATATTTTCGGCCTGATTCACGGGCGAAGAATCTTTGTAGCCCTCAGCGTTATCTTGCGGACGGCCCATGTAACGCTCGGTATAAATGGTGTCGTACAGCTTCCAGTCGGTGACGGGCGCGTCAGAGACGCCCAATTTGAAAACGTCCGCGGCGTTGAACAGCGCTTCCAACGTCATATAGCCGCCGTAGCTGCCACCGGTGATGCCGATGCGCGCAGGATCGACGTAGCCGAGCGATTTCAGATATTTCACGCCGGCAAGCTGGTCTTGCAGCTCGATTTTGCCCATGTGATGGTAGAGCGGCGTTTCGAAAGCATGGCCGCGGCCCCAGGAGCCGCGGTTATCGAGCGTGAAAAGGATATAGCCCTTTTGCGCGTACACCTGGTCTAAAAGATACCGAAGGCCGCCCCAACTGTTACGCACCAGCTGCACGTGCGGACCGCCATACACATTGATCAGCACCGGATATTTTTTCGCGGGATCGAAGTTTAACGGTTTGATGATAGAAGCGTTCAACTTTGTGCCGTCGTCCGCAGTGACTTCGATGAATTCGACCGGCGACAATTTATATTCGGCGAGCTCGGGAACTTTGCCTTCGTTGACGACTGCCACGCGCGTGCCATCCATGCGATAGAGATCCTGGCGCGCGGGCGTTGCGGCGTTGGAATACGTGTCCACAAACGCGGAAGCATCCGGCGCGATTCGGGCGGAGTGCGAGCCGGCTTCTTTGGTGATGCGCGTGAGGGATTTGTCTCTGATTGCGACGCGGTAGAGCTGCGTTTCGCGGACATCGTCCTTGTTCGTTATGAAGTACACGTAGCCGCGCGCCTCGTCCACCGCCGGATGATTCGCAGCGCCGGGACCGAAGCCGCCAAGATCGGAAATCCCCCAATCGCCGCTCGTGAGCTGCGCGAGTTCTTTGCCGGAATTATCGTAGAGATAAAAATGGCGGTAGCCGGTGCGCTCGCTGGACCAAAGGAACCGTTTGTTGTCAGAGAAAAAATACAAATCATCGCTGATGTTGAGCCAGTATTTGTCTGTTTCAGTGAGGATGGTTTTGGATGCACCAGTTGCGGCGTCGGCGAAAAGCAGGTCGAGCTGATTTTGCCCGCGATTGAGGCGCTGGATAGCGACGTGGCGGCTGTCTGGCAGCCAGTTCACGCGCGCTAGATAGACGTCGGTGTTCGCGCCGGTGTCCATAAATTTACTTTCACCACCTGTTACTTCGACGACTCCGACGCGCACGATGGGATTCGCTTCGCCGGCTTGCGGATAACGCGTGAATTCGCTGCCGCCGGTCGGTGAACTCATGTCCGCGATCGTGTAGCGCGTCACCGGGCGCTCGTCCATTTCGTAGTACGCGATTTTCGTGGAATCGGGCGACCACCAGTAGGCGGTGCGCACGTCGAGTTCTTCGGGATAAACCCAGTCGAGCTTGCCTTTCAGGACTTCTTCACTGCCGCCGGTGGTGAGCGCGGTGACGGCGCCGCTGGCAATATTGACGACGAAAAGATTTGCGCTGCGCGAAAAACTGATCCAGCGGGAGTCGGGCGAAAATTTGGGGTCTTCGATTTCTTCTTCGCTGCTGAGGATGGGCTTGGGCGTCATGGTCTTCAGATCGAGCAGCACCAGGCTGTTGCTGCCGATGAAGAGCAGCGAATTGCCGTCGGACGACCACAAATAATTATCCGCTTGCACGCGGCCGAGGCCGGTCGCTTGCGAGGTCTTGGCTTTCTCGGGCTGCATTACGGACTTCAGCGTGTCAGCGTTGACTAACACTTTGCGCTCGCCCGTTGCGGCGTCCATGATCCAGAGTTGCAACTCGGAGCCTTGGCGATCGAGATAGGAGAAGCGCTTGCCGTCGGGCGCCCATTCGATTCCTTGCGTCTGGCGTCCGCCGAGGAAGGGCGCGCGGAAGAGCCGCTCGACGGTGAGTTCTTTGCCAGCTTGTGCTTGTGCAGCGGCGGGTTGCGAGATCAGCGGAAAGAAGAGCGATGCGGCGAAAACGCTCGCGGTGAGAAATCGGCCGAGCCTGGCGCTTGCGCGCGAAATACGGGGCATGCATGCCTCCTGAAAGAAACGCGTCATTCTATATCTGACGTGCGGAATGCGGAATGGCTTAAGGGCAGAATTCTTCAATCGAAAACTAGTCGGCGCGCTGCGGCGCAGAAACTCCCGCGAGTGGAGCGGATTCGACGCGGCGCTTGCGTCCCCCCAGAAACGCGCCGATGGTGACTGCCAGCGCCAGAGCCAGCAGCGAACCATCGCGGAGTAGCGTCAGGGGGCCGAGGCGCTCGCCGGGGCCAAAGCAACCACAATTAATTTCCAAGCCGGCCATGTACGTGCGAACCATCACCGCGAAGAACGCGCCCAGGAGCAGCGTGGTGATCAGTGATGAATAACGCAGCAGCACGCCGCTGAGCAGCCACAGGCCAAGGAACAATTCAAACGGCGGAAGAAAATGCGCGGCGGGACTGACCATTTGCGGCGGCAGCAATTGGTAAGAATCCACCTGCATGGCGAAGAGCGAAAGCGAAGTCTTGATCGAAGAGCCGGACCAGGGCATCGCGGCTTGCGGTTTCAGTTTTGCATACGCTGCGAACAGGAAAATCGCAGCGAGAGCCAGCCGGCCCAGAATCAGCAGCGTGCGTGCAAGGTTTCCGCGCGTTTCGTTGGTGGTCATCGGCGGATTGATCAGGCTACTGGCTCAAGAGCGTATCGAAAAATTGCTTCAGAATCGGCCACGTAATAATCCCAGACGACGCAGGATAACTCTGGCCTTTGTAGTGAATCACAAAGGTGGGAGTGGCCTGCACCGGAACCTGGGTGCCGAGCACAATGTCCTGGATGATGTACGGATCCACAGCGCAGCCAGCTTCGGCCTGCGGCAGGGAGCGATCTACCTTCGACGTGGGCGCGGGGCCGGTGCAGCCCTTCAGGATTGCCTCGACGCGTTTGAAATTCGCTGGGCTCAGAGCGCCCGCGACATATTTTCCCAGGTCGCCGTCGGCGGTCCATTTGGCCTGGTTGTCGAAGAGCGCGGCATCCACATCCTGGAATTGGCCGATCATCGCGGCCGCATTGGCCCAGCGGGCGGCCTGGCCGGAATAGTTGTGCATCTGCAGCGGGAAATCATGATGCACCAGATAGACTTTCCCGCTCGCGACGTAGTCCTGAATCATCGCGCGCAGCGTCGTCTCATAAAAATTGCCGCAAGAAGGGCACTGATAATCGCTGAAAACTTCCATAGTGATGGGCGCGCTGTGATTGCCGATCGTTTTCACGGGCGCGGAGGGAGTGGGATCAGCAGCAGCGGCATGCTTGTGCGACGGCGCCGTGGTTTTAGTGGAGGCGGGAGTAGCGGCGGTTTGGGCTTTCGATGCGGGGGCAAGAATCGCGATCATTGCGATCATGGCGGTGGCCCAGGGCACGCGCGAAGTCATGTGCGGGGCCGTGCGGCGAACGAAAGGGCGATTGATTCTAGAACTCAACTTTGCCTCCTGAGCTTGTGATATCGGCCTGGACTGAAACCACATTGTAACTCGAAAAGTTGGCGACGAAGCGCCGGGTTGTGGCGCGATGTGCTGTCGGCTGGTGCGCGGGTTCTGGGATGCGGCGGGTGGCCAGTTGGTTCGCCGTGGTTAGAAAACGTACAGTTGGACGCAGAGGCACCGCGACACAAAGGTAAACCGAAACAGCGGCAAACAGGGCGAGGGGCAACGGGCGAGGCAAGAATAGCAGGGCCATTCTAGTGGAAAAGCGCGAAACTTTGATGTAAATATAGCATTTGCAGTAGAATACGGACACACAGAAAACTTGACAATGATACACTCAACGTGTATCATGGCCTTGTTTTCGAGCGGCCCTGCCACGAGCGGCGCCGCCGAACGTTATTAGGGAGCGAGATACATGAGCAAGATCATAGGAATTGACCTGGGTACGACGAATTCGGTGGTAGCGGTGATGCAGGGCGGCGAGCCAACCGTAATTCCGAACCAGGAAGGCGCGCGCACCACCCCGTCCGTGGTCGGCATCACCAAGACGGGCGAACGCCTCGTAGGCCAAGTGGCCAAGCGCCAGGCGATCACCAACCCGGAAAACACGATTTACTCGATCAAGCGGTTTATGGGCCGCCGCTATGACGAAGTCAGCGAAGAACTGAAGATGGTGCCCTACAAAGTGGTGAAGCACGGCGAAGGCGTCGCGGTGTCAGCCTACGGCAAGGAATACACGCCGCCCGAAATCTCCGCGATGATTCTGCAGAAGCTGAAGCTCGCCGCGGAAGATTTTCTCGGCGAGAAAGTGACGGACGCGGTGATCACCGTGCCGGCCTACTTCAACGACGCGCAACGCACCGCAACGAAAGACGCGGGCAAGATCGCGGGCCTCGATGTGAAGCGCATCATCAATGAGCCGACTGCTGCGGCGCTGGCGTACGGCCTCGACAAGAAGAAGGACGAGACTATCGCCGTGTACGACTTCGGCGGCGGCACCTTCGACATCTCCATCCTGGAAGTCGGCGAAGGCGTGATCGAAGTGAAGGCCACCAATGGCGATACGCACTTGGGCGGCGACAACATTGATCAACGCATCGTGGACTGGCTGGTGGAGGAGTTCAAGAAGGACGAAGGCCTCGACCTGAAGAGCAAGGGCAACGAGATGGCGCTGCAACGTCTGCGTGACGCAGCAGAGCGCGCCAAGATCGAGCTTTCCAGCACCATCGAAACCGAAATCAATCTGCCGTTCATCACGGCGGATGCCAACGGTCCGAAGCACCTGGTGAAGAAGCTTACTCGCGCGAAGCTGGAAGCGATGGTGGACGACATCGTGAAGCGCTCAGTCGAGCCATGCAAGCAGTGCATGAAGGATGCGGGCGTGGACGCGAGCAAGATCAACGAAGTGGTGCTCGTCGGCGGACAGACGCGCATGCCGATGATTCAGCAACTGGTGAAAGACCTGTTCGGCAAGGAAGGCCACAAGGGCGTGAATCCTGATGAGGTCGTCGCGGTTGGCGCGGCCATTCAGGGCGGCGTGCTGGCGGGCGAAGTGAAGGACATCCTGCTGCTCGACGTGACGCCACTTTCGCTCGGCGTCGAGACGCTGGGCGGAGTGACTACCGTGCTGATTCCGCGGAACACCACGATTCCGACGCGCAAGTCGGAAACGTTTTCGACCGCGGCGGACAATCAGACGTCGGTTGAAATCCACGTACTGCAGGGCGAGCGGCCGGTCGCCAGTGGAAACCGTTCACTCGGTAAATTCCACCTGGTCGGATTGCCGCCCGCTCCGCGCGGAGTGCCGCAAGTCGAGGTGACGTTCGACATTGACGCGAACGGCATTTTGAACGTCTCGGCAAAAGACAATGCGACGGGTAAGGAACAGAAGATCACCATCACGGCTTCCACAGGCTTGTCCAAGGAAGAAGCCGAACGCATGAAGAAGGAAGCGGATTCGCATGCGGCGGAGGACAAGGCGCGGCTTTCGGAAGTGGAAGCTCGCAACCGGCTGGACAATTTGGTTTACCAGACGGAAAAAGTGGTGAAAGACAACCGCGAGAAGCTGGCCGAGTCTGATGTTAAGGCTGCCGAGGACGCCATCGAGGAAGCGCGCAAAGCGCTAGCTGAGGGTGGCCTGGAGAAGTTGAACGCAGCAGCCGAGAGCCTGACCAAGGCTTCGCACCACATCGCGGAAACGATGTACAAGGCGCAGCAGGCGGCAGGCGCCGCGGCGGGCGCTCCGGGTGGCACCGATGCCGGCGCCAGTGGCGGCGGAGCGCATGGCGGCAACGCTTCAGGACAAGGCGACGTGGTGGATGCCGAGTTCGTGGACGTTGACGACTCGAAGAAGCCGAATTAAAACAGCAACAGTGTTGCGACCGTAGGGGCGGGGCCATTGAGACAAAAATGGGACCCGCCCCTACATTTGTACGCTCTACAAATTGGAATTTATTTTCGGTCTATTATGGCGACAACTACCAAACAAGATTATTACGAATTGCTGGGTGTGGCGCGCAACGCCGCGGTGAAAGATATCCGCGCGGCTTATCGCAAACTCGCGCGCAAATACCATCCTGACCTGAATCCCGGCGACAAATCCGCGGAAGAGAAATTCAAGCAGATTCAGGAAGCCTACGAAGTACTTTCAGACACCAAGAAGCGCCAGGTGTACGACCAGTTCGGGTTCAACCAGCCGGGGCAGGGCGGAGCTCCACCGCCGGGCAGTGGATATGGTTACAGTGGCGGCGGCGCACCGGAAGATGTGCATTTTGATTTCGGCGGATTTGATTTTGGCGGTGGCGGCGCGGGCGGAGGTGGCGGGACGAGCTTCCGCGATCTGTTCAGCCAGGTATTCCGCGGGCAGAACGCAGCGCGTCAGGCCACCGAGCGTGAACCCGGCAGCGACCTGGAATTTCAGATCGAGATCACCTTTGCCGAAGCCATGCGCGGCGCGGTGAAGAAGCTGAGCATCACGCGGCTCGATGTATGCAGCGTGTGTCATGGCGCGGGAGTGCAGCCCGGCGATGAAAAAGTTTGTCCCACGTGCGGCGGCTCGGGGCAAGTGACGCAGGTCAGCGGCAAGATGCGTTTTCAGATTGCCTGCTCGCGCTGCGGCGGCACAGGCCGTCTGCACACCATGTGCAAGAATTGCGGCGGCGAAGGCCGCGTGCCGCGCGTGGAATCGCTGGACGTGCGCATTCCGCCAGGGGCGCAGACAGGCTCGCGCGTGCGTGTGGCTGGACGCGGCAATGCCGGGCTGCACGGCGGTCCCCCCGGAGATCTTTACATTGTGATGAAGGTGGAACCGCATCCGTTCTTCGAGCGGCGCGGCGACGACCTTTATACGGTGGTTCCGATCACCGTAACGGAAGCGTCCATCGGCGCGAAGGTAGAAGTGCCGACGATTGACGGGCGCGCGCAGGTGCGCATTCCCCCCGCGACCAATAGCGGCAAGAAGCTGCGCCTGCGCGAGAAGGGCGCGCCTTCGATTCGCCAGCCCGGAAAGCGCGGCGACCAGATTGTGGAAGTGCAGATTGTGGTGCCGAAGCCGGAAGACGAGCGCGTGCGCAATCTTTTGAAGGAATTGAGCAAGCTCGATCCGGAGGATCCACGGCGCGAGATTTTTGCGCGCGCGACGGTTTGAGGAGAAGTTCCATGGCAGCGCGTCCCAGGAAAAGAGCCAAAGCCGGTTACATGATCAGCGCGGTAGCGGAACTGTACAAGCTGCATCCGCAGACGCTGCGCTTGTACGAGCGCGTGGGATTGCTGACGCCTTCGCGTTCGCAGGGCAATACGCGGCTGTACACCGACCAGGACCTGGAGCGGCTGGAAGTGATTTTGAATTTGACGCGCGAACTGGGCGTGAATCTCGCCGGCATCGAAATTATTTTGAACATGCGCGACAAGATGTCGGAGATGCAGACGCAGATGGAAGCGTTCACCCATTTTGTGCGCAGCGAAATGGCGCGCGGCTTCAACGCCGGCGAGGACCGGAAGTATCGCAATGCGATTGTGCGCACTACGCCCCGCCAGGCGATTCGCGTGCATAAGTAGCCCGCCGAAATCAGTCCACTCTTTCATTTTCCTCAAAGCTTTCCACAGATACGAAAACTTCCACAGGCATGGGTGTGCTTGCGCGCGACGTGCGCGGCGCTTATTCTTGCAAGATGGCGCGAGCGGATTGTCCTCATTGTGAAGGCAGCGGATGGAAAGTTGTGGAGCGCACCACCGAAGGCGCGCAGGCGCTGACGGCGGATCGTCCTGGCGCGGGAGCAGGCGAGCCGAAGATGGTATGGGCGGTGCCGTGCGACTGCACAACGGGCGACAAGACCGAGCGGGCTTTGCAGCGCGCGCGCGTGCCAGAACGTTACCGCCATTGCGATTTTGAAAATTACGAGACGGATAACGATATTGAAAACGTTTCGCGCGAGCAGATGGCCGCGTGGAATCGCAGCCTGGCGCAAGCGAAATTAATGGTGCAGCGATTTGCCGATGAATTTCCGGTCGGCAGCGAGCACGGACTGCTGTTGATGGGGCCATGCGGCGTGGGTAAGACGCATCTGGCGGTTTCGGCGATGAAATCCATCGTGCTGCGCGGGCACAGCGGACTTTTTTACGATTATCGCGAGCTGCTGAAGGCGATTCAGGATAGTTACAATCCCGAAAGCCAGGCGACAGAGATGAGCGTGCTGGAGCCGGTGCTGAAGGCGGAAATTTTGGTGCTCGACGATGTGGGCTCGAGCAAGCCTTCGTTGTGGGCACTCGAAACCGTGGGGCATGTGCTGAACACGCGTTACAACGAAAAGCGCGTGACGCTGCTGACCACAAATTTCTTGGATTCAGACGCCGGCACCGCCGCCGGGAATTCCGCGAACGGCGCGCCGCCAGCTCGCGTCGCCGGAATGCGCGCGCCGACGATTGAAGATTCGCTCACCGAACGCGTCGGCAAACGAATCCGTTCGCGCTTATATGAAATGTGCCGCACCGTAGAAATCAACGCCGCCGATTACCGCAAAGAAATTCGCCACGCGGGCCCGTTTCGGTAAGCGGAATCGCAACGCTGCGCCCGCGGTGCGCCCGCATGAAACACAATTTTCTCTTCATTATTGCGTAACATTTGGTCTGAACGATTTGAACTGGCGCGCCCACGGCTGGCACGAGGCTCGTGCGATGGTTTGTTGACAATGCGCGAATCGGGCGGGTATTATCCTCGTGATAAGAACGTCTAGCGTGGGCGTTCTTTCCCCTTCTTTGCTCCAAACCCCAGCGGGTGGAGTAGCCGAGTCCGAAATCTCGGCAGCAGGGCACGAATCCGTACGGAGGCCGCTCCCTAATGTCACCCGAACACGACCTGAATCTCCCCACCGCAACCGTTGAATCGGCCAGCGCGGACACGTCCGCAGAGACGCCGCAGGGTAGCGCCGGCGAAGCTGTGTCTCAATCGGCGTCTGAACAGGTGAGCGTTGGTACCGCGAGCGCATTGAACGCAGTGAGCGCCACCGGGGCGGCTGCGGCCGTGGCGCGAGCGCCGGAGGTGCGTTCCGCGGAAAACGACGGGCCGGAGCAAGCCGCGGCGACGTCAGAACCCGTGCCGACGAGTGCGCCTGCAGCCATGGCGGAAGCGAGTAGTACCGCAGAAGTAACTGAGCAAGCTGCGTCGGCCGATACTTCGGAAGTAACGGCGGCAATTCAGATTGATGCAAGCACTGCGGCAACTGCGAGCCCAGCTGACGCCGCGGTGGACGCGAGCGCGCCTGGCGAACCCACCGAGTCTGCCGAGACCACGCAAACGATGGATCAGTTGATGGAGCAATTCGCGGTCCCCGAGCCTGCTGCGGCCGAGGGCGAAATTTTCGATGGGCACGTGCTGGCGGTGACGGACGCGGGCGTGATTGTAGACGTCGGCGGAAAGTTCGAAGGATTGGTGCCCGCGCAGGAATTCGTGGATTCCGGCAGCCCGATTGAATTTGGACCAGGACAGACGATCGAAGTCGAACGCTTGCACGCGCAGAAAGACGGCTACGTGCTGTTGTCGCACGTGCGCGCTCATCGCCGCCGCGTTTGGGAACGCATCGAGAAATCGTATCGCGAGCACGCCACGATCAAAGGAAAGGTCACGGAGCGCATCAAGGGCGGCCTGGTGGTGGATATCGGTGTGCGCTCGTTCCTGCCGGCTTCGCAGATTGAATTGCGTCCGGTGCACGATCTGGATTCGTGGAAAGATAAAGAAATCGATGTGCGCGTGCTGAAGTTGAATCGCAAGCGCGGCAACGTGGTGGTGAGCCGCCGCGCAATTCTGGAAGAAGACCAGAAATCGAAGCGCGACACGCTGATGGGCTCGCTGGCCGAAGGCACGATCGTCACAGGCAAAGTGAAGAACGTCACGGACTACGGCGTATTCGTGGACCTGGGCGGAATGGATGGGCTGCTCCACGTCAGCGATCTGGTTTGGGGGCGCGTGCCGCATCCTTCTTCGATCGTGAAAGCCGGCGACGACCTGCAAGTGCAAATCCTGAAATTCGACAAAGAGAAACAGCGCATTTCTCTGGGACGCAAGCAACTGCTGCCCGATCCGTGGGCCACGGTGCCGGAACGGTTTCCGGTGGGCACGCGCGTGCACGGAAAAGTGGTGGGCGTGACAGACTACGGCGCGTTCGTCCAGATTGAGCCTGGCGTCGAGGGCCTGGTGCACGTCAGCGAAATGAGCTGGTCGAAGCGCACCAAGCATCCTGCCAAGATCGTCAAGGAAGGCGACGAGCTGGAAGTGGTGGTGCTCGAAGTAAAGACGGACCAGCGCCGGATTTCATTAGGATTGAAGCAGACGCAGCCCGATCCCTGGGACGCGGCCGCGGAAAAATATCCGGTGGGCACGATAGTTAGCGGACGCATCCGCAACCTCGCGGATTTTGGCGCGTTCGTCGAAATCGAAGAGGGCATGGAAGGTTTGATTCATATCAGCGACGTGAGCTGGACGGAGCGCATCAAGCATCCCAGCGAGAAGTTCAAGAAAGGCGACACGGTAGAAGCGAAAGTGCTAAAGGTAGATTCGCAGAACCGCCGCCTGTCGCTAGGCATCAAGCAGCTGAAAGATATCTGGGCGGATTGGTTCACCACGCACAAGATCGGCGACATTTTGAAGGGTAAGGTGGCGCGAACCACAGATTTTGGCGCGTTCGTCGAACTGGCGGAAGGCATCGAAGCGCTCTGCCACGTTTCCGAAATCGAAGAGCGGCGTCCGAAGGGCGATCGGGACAAGGAAAAGGCAGCCCGCGGCGCTCGTGTGACGGCGGTCCTCATCACCGGGAACGAATACGAGTTCAAGGTCCTGCGCCTGGAGCCGGAACAGCACAAAATCAGCCTGAGCTATCGCGCCGCGCAGAAGCAGGTGGAGCGCCAGGAGATCGAAACGTACCGGGCAGCAGCGGCACCGGCGCCGCAGAAGCAGAAGTCTTCTCCGACGGCGACGATCGGCGATGCCATCATGGCGAAACGGCAGTCATCTTAAGTCTAATTGCGGCTGAAGTTCCGGCGGGGGCGCGGGGGCGACGCCTGGCTTAAATTGAATCTCGCAGGAAAATCATTTACCTTGCGGTAGATTGGTGATATGCAAGGACATGCGTTGCCCCTCCCTAACGCAGACACGGCCGAGCTTAAACCGAAATCTTAACGAGGAGGCTCTCACCCATGGCAGAAGCTGCCGGAGAGCATGGAACCAAAGAACATACGATGACGAAGGCGGAACTCGTCGAAGAGGTCACCCGCGTCACCGAACTGCCCCGCAAGGAATCTGAAGCGGTGGTGGAAACCATTTTCGAAAGCATCATCGCCGCGCTGCAGGCGGACGATAAGATCGAAATCCGCGGCTTCGGCAGCTTTCGCACGCGGCAACGGCGCGGGCGCACGGGCCGCAATCCCAAGACCGGCGCCAAGGTGGAAGTGCCTCCCAAGAAGATCCCCTACTTCAAGCCCAGCAAGGAATTGAAAGATTACGTGAATAATCCTCGCGCGGCGGGCGCCGGCGCTGGCGAGCACGGCACTCCCCACCACGGTAGTTAAAGTCGAACGGAGCCGGAGCCGGATGGATTATTTGTGGACGCCCTGGCGGTATCGCTACATCGCCGATGCCATGAAGGACGAAGGCTGCGTGTTTTGCGCGGCTTTGGCGGCGAAGGACGACGCCAAGACCCTGATCGTTTTCCGCGGACGTAAGAACTTCATTATCCTCAATCGCTATCCTTATACCTCCGGACACGTGATGGTCGTTCCTTATGTGCATTCGTCGGATCTGTCTGCCTGCGACGCCGAGACCGCTGCTGAAATCATGACTCTCTCGCAGCGCTCGCAAGCCGCGCTGGAGGCGACTTATCATCCGCAGGGGTACAACCTGGGGATGAACCTGGGCAGGGCCGCGGGCGCTGGCGTCACCCACCATCTGCACATGCACGTCCTGCCGCGCTGGTCCGGAGATTCGAACTTCATGACCGTCGTGGGCGAAACCCGCGTCGAGCCGGAAGATTTGGATACCACGTATGAAAAACTGCGCAAGGCCCTCGCAGGTTAACTTCGATGAACACCGCTGATCGCGAACAAATTTTGCAGCTGATGGCGGAATCGGATGCGGCTCTAGTGGCCGCGGCGGCCGGGGTTTCCGACGAGGGTGCGCGCAGACGACCGGAGCCGCAGCGCTGGTCAGTGCTGGAATGTGTGGAGCATGTGATTCTCGTGGAAGACGGCGTGTTTGCCAGCATCAGCGCACGGTCCACACCGGGCGCGCCTGCCGTGGAGCCGCGCCGCGAAGGACAGATCCTGCGCGGCATGACCAAACGGGAGCACAAGGTTGCCGCGCCCGAACACGCCGAGCCGACGGGCCGTTATTCGTCGCTCGCGGAAGCGCTGCAGGAATTCCGCCAACGTCGGGCGCGCACCGTTGCTTACGTCGAGCAATACCGGGACGACCCTCGCAACCGAACCACGCTGCATCCGGTGCTTGGTCCAGTCAACTGCCAGGAAATGTTTTTGGTGCTGGCGCTGCACCCGGCGCGCCACGCTCTGCAGATCAAGGAAGCCCGCAAGAGCCTCGGCTTAGAATAGACTGCAATCTGCGGTAGAATTTCGAGTGTCGTCCGACGCATCACGCATCGGTGCGTTGATATTTCCGCATCTATCATCGGGAGTCGCGCGTGAATCTGGAACTAAGCGAAGAACAGCAGCTGCTGCAGAAAAGCGTGCGGGAATTCGCCGAGGCGGAAGTGAAGCCGCTGGCGAAGGAAAATGACGAGACGGGGAAGTATCCGCGCGGGCTGTTTCAGAAGGCGGCAGAGCTCGGATTGACCGGTGTGGCCATTCCTGAAGCGGAGGGCGGCGCGGGGATGGATCACATCAGCTACGCCATCGTGATCGAGGAAATTTCGCGGGTGTGCGCTTCGACGGGCGTGATTTTGTCCGTGCAGAATTCCTTGTATTGCGATCCGATCCATCGTTTCGGTACGGAGGAACAAAGGAAAAAATTCCTGCTGCCTTTCGCGCGCGGCGAAAAAATCGGATGTTATGCGCTCACCGAGCCACAGGCCGGTTCCAACGCCGCAGCGCTAACAACCAAAGCCGTGCGCAAGGGCGACAAGTACGTGATCAACGGCACGAAGGCGTGGATCACTAACGGCGGAGCAGCCGATGCCGCGATCGTGTACGTGAATACGCAGCCGGAGAAGGGCGAGAAGGGCATCACGGCGCTGGTGGTGGAAAAAGGGACGCCGGGATTTGCAGTGGGCAAAGAAGAAAAAAAGCTGGGCATTCACGCGACGGCTTGCACCGAACTTTCATTCAGCGATTGCGAGGTTCCCATCGGGAATCGCATCGGCGAAGAAGGCGAAGGATATAAGGTTGCGCTTTCAACGCTCGATGGCGGCCGCATCGGCATCGCTGCCCAAGCCACCGGAATAGCGCAAGGTGCGTTCGAGGCCGCGCTGAGCTACGCGCAGCAGCGCCAGGCGTTCGGCCATCCCATCGCGGATTTTCAAGCGATTCAATTCATGCTGGCGGACATGGCCACGGAAATTGACGCGGCTCGCCTGCTGCTGCGGCGCGCGGCGTGGAAACAAGATTCCGGCGCGCGCTTCTCCATGGAAGCGGCGATTGCAAAACTTTTCGCCAGCGAAATGTCCACGCGCGTTGCCCACAAAGCGATCCAGATTCACGGCGGCTATGGCTACAGCAGCGAATATCCCGTCGAACGCGCCTATCGCGACGCCCGCATCACCGAGATTTACGAAGGCACCAGCGAAATTCAACGTCTGGTAATCGCCGCGTGGGTTTTGAAGAATTACTAGAAGTATACCTCTGGAAGCGCTTCACAGAATTAAAAAGGCGGCCCGCTGCCGAGCCGCCCTTGAACGAATGGCCCCAGGATTACGAAGCTTGCGATGCAACTCCAGGCTCCGAGTCGGCCGACAATATAAACCGTTAATTGAATTTCGGGACTCATGCCAAATACCCTTGTTGCAGTCTCGCCGCGCAACTAATATACCTTCGGTCTATTTCAGGACGAGGTGAGCCATGATGCGATTTGCAGGAATGATAATGGTGATGATGGCGATGCTGCTGGGCGCACAAACGATTGCCGCGCAGGAATGGTCGCAGGCTTGGGCGCGAGAGCGAATCGAAAAATCGCCGCGTCATAGCGAGTGGGTCACGGTAAAACACGATGGCCGCAACGTCGAGACGCTGGTGGTCTACCCCGAATCGAAAGACAAGCGTCCTGTGGTGTTGGTGATTCACGAAATCTTCGGATTAAGCGACTGGGCACAGGAACTTGCCGACGAAGTGGCCGCGGCGGGTTACATCGCCGTCGCGCCAGACCTGCTTAGCGGCATGGCGCCGAATGGCGGCCGCACGAAGGATTTCCCCACGGGCGTCACTGAGGCTGTCAGTAAATTGAATCCCGACCAGGTGACCGCGGATCTGAACGCCGCAGCGGACTATGCTCTGAAGCTGCCTGCCGCGAACGGCAAATTGTACGTTACTGGATTCTGCTGGGGCGGCGGACAGAGCTTCCGCTTCGCCACAAACCGCGGCGACCTTTCCGCAGCTTTCGTTTTCTACGGTCCACCGCCAGCCCAAGACGCGATGACGCGTATCAAGGCGCCCGTCTACGGCTTCTACGCCGGGAACGACGCCCGAATTGACGCCACAATTCCTGACACGGTTTCACAGATGAAAGCGGCGGGGAAAACTTACGACCCTGTGACCTATGACGGCGCCGGCCACGGTTTCATGCGCGCCGGCGAAGCGCCCGACGCCAGCGATGCCAACAAGAAGGCCCGCGACGACGCCTGGAAACGCTGGAAAACTCTGCTCGCTCCGTGATCGCTGCGGCTACCGGGAACTAATCTCAAACGCCAGACCGGCCGGAGCCGCAGTCCTGGTACGTGCATTAATGGTACCCGTGGATCCGAGTTTCCGATTACACGTGCCCTGCTAATCCCTGCGCTGTGTACGCCAGCGGACTGACAACGACGACATCAAGTTGCAGCATCCCAGCTCCTACTACGGAGCCTGAAATAGTGCAAAGGATTTGGGGCAGTTCGGGATTCCACGCGCGTATCAGCGGCCCATCGCAGTTGGCGGACTCCGCTCCGGACGGCAGTAACTGGCGGGAGCTATATCGGGCTGCGCTGCTTGAACTCGACCTCGAAAAGCTGGCAGAACGCGTGGAGGCAGCGGAGATGGCTATTCGCGCGCGATCTTCCCTCAATGGCAGCGTCCTGAGCGACGAGCGAATCGCCTTACAAGACGCTGCGTCCGCCTTGGATTTCTTGAAGGCCGGTCTGAAACGGAACGACCCATCTTCCAGGTATTAGAAACTCTGAGCCACAATCGAATCGAGCGCGCGCGGGATAAACACTGCGCGCGTGCGTTCTCGATTTTCCGCCTAGCCGTGGCACGGAGCGCAAGCTATGAACTCGCGCAGGGACAACCCGGCGTTGCGCGAATTTGACTGTTGTGCGGGGCAATCGTGCGAGGCAATTATGCGGCGCTGTGTCGCGAAATAGAATCCTGTTCCTTTGCCGCGGGATTCGTGGCCGGAAAAATAGCGGTAATCGTTGTACCCAGAGCATTGGAATCCACAGTCAATTCGCCATGGGCCTGGCGCACGCGCTCTCGCATTCCCCTGATCCCGACGCCCACTCCGGCACCTTGAGATTGCACCTCCGCGAATCGTTCCGGCGACATTCCTTTTCCCTGATCCTGAACCTCTGCATAAATCTTCTCGGGCTCACGAAAAATATGGATTACCGCAGTTTTGCTTCCTGAATGGCGATGGATGTTTGTCAGACACTCCTGCACCAGGCGAAATATGGCGAGTTCCACGTCCGGGGCAAGCCTTCCGAAGTCGGCAGGAATATCCAGCTCGATACTAAGTCCGCTGCGCTGCTGCAGTCCTTCCAGATACAAGCCAAGCGCGGAGGAAAGTCCGAACTCGTCCAGCATCGGAGGGTGCAGAAGATAGGAAGTAGTGCGTATCTCTTGCGAAAGAGCCTCGATTAATTCCCGGGCATCTTTGACCGTTTGGGACAGTTGTGCCGGTTCGCGCTTCGCCTCATCCTCGATTCGCGCCAGAGTCATCGCCAGCACGGACAGATTCTGGCCGGCGCTGTCGTGCAAGTCGCGGGCAATTCGCCGGCGTTCCTCGTCCTGAGTAGCCATCAATCTTCCGGAAAGGTCGCGCAGTTGATCCGACTGCTGCAGGATCTCAGCGTTTCGCCGCCGCAACTCTTGCGTCCGGAATTGCACTTGAGTATCGAGCGCGTCGGCGAGGGTGCGAAAACGTTGCTCGCTCTCGTGCAATTCGCGCTCCACCCGCTTGCGCGCACTGATATCGCGCGCTATTTTCGAGGCGCCGATGATTTTTCCCGCGGCGTTTCTGATGGGAGAAATCGTCAGCGATATCTCAAGCTTCGTGCCATCTTTTCGCAGGCGAACGGTGTCGAAATGCTCGATACGCTCGCCCTGCCTGAGTCGCGCAAGGATTATTGTTTCCTCGGAACGCCGCTCGAGCGGAATGATCATGGTGATCGGTTGGCCAACGGTTTCTTTGGCTGTGTATCCAAAAAGTCGCTCGGCGCCTGCGTTCCAACTGGTAATCACGCCGTCTAGATTCTTGCTGACGATGGCATCCTCAGAGGAATCGACAATGGCAGCGAGCGAAGCAGTTGGGAGTTCCGCCTGCTTGCGCTCCGTGATGTCTTGGATAACCAGGAGAGTCATTTCCCGGACATTGCTTCCCTGAGAGGGCTGGGCTGCCTTGAGGGGAAGGCGCCGGGCATTAAGCATCACCGTGCGACGTCCAATCGCCGGGAACTCAAGCTCGAACTCGGCGGCGGACTGGTTCTCGGCGTCGGCCTCCTTCAAGAATTTCTTTAGCCGGGGAACCTCCCACTGCTGGCTCCCGATATCGTAGAGCCTGGCGCCGTGGGCTTGATCGCGCGAGACCTGGAACCTTGTATAGAAGGCTTGGTTGGCCGCCTGCACTCTGCAATCGTCATCCAGCACAACTAAGGAATCGATCACACTGTTGAGGATAGCTTTCGTGTATTCGCGTTCGTATATCGCTTGGTCCAAACTCGCTCGAAAAGCGGTTACGTTCTGGAACGTGAGCACGGCGCTGTCTACCTGCTGTTCGCTTCTCATGCAAGGAGCGATCCGGACGATGAACCACGATTCGTTTGTCGCACCCCGCACTTCGCACTGGGATGAGCTCCCGCTGCCAATCGCGTCTTGGCACAGTTCCTCAAGCCGCTTTACATCCTTCAATAGAGGGATCTCGCGGGCTGGCCGACGGAGGCTTGCCGCTGTGAGTGTCAGCAGCGTTGCAGCTGCGGGATTGAACCTGACGACAGCCCCGTTACCTCCAATCACGACAGTCGGGACGTCAATGCTGTCGACGATATCGATGCCGGGAGTCCCCGCCGCGCCTGCGTCCGGACGTGTGGTAGGAACGCTCATTATGCCGACTGGGCTGCTCCTCCGTACAAATTACGGCTTCGCTTCAATACCGTGTCGGCAACTAGCGGGAGCGTCTCCCGCAGGGCTAGGAGCATGGCTTGCGACCGCGGCATATTGAAAGGCGCGGGATATCGCGTGAGAAGCTGCTGTTCTAGTACACCAGCGTCGGCAGAACCCACGGCCTCGCGCAGGGCGGCGGCCACTGCGCGCTCAAGCCGAGCGTAGTCCTCGACCGGAATAAGATGTGAGTGATTCTGTCCGAGCCTTGGCAACATCCGGGCATGCACGTCGCCGTCGAAGTTGTCCATCAGGAACGAGCAAAAGATCGCAATGTCCCGATCGTGCGCGAGCTTGTGGAACAAGTCTTCAAGGCCCATGCTGGCGGCAACATCACCCCGTTCCCAGAGGACATTGACCATCTCACCCCACCAGCGAACTTTCGTGAAACGGTCCCCGCCGCGGGCCCGGGCGATCGCCTCGCCCGCAAGTCCGAGGAAGAGCGGCGCGTCAGGCATCGAGTTACGCATGAAGTTCGGCAATAGCTGGTCGGCATCAATCACCGTGAGCTGTCCAGAAGACTGCGCGGCCTTAGCGTCCACCCCCTCCGCCTCAAGACGCGGGCGCAAGGCGTTCCAGTGCGCAGAAGTGGGCACCAAAATCACGCCCTCGCCGTGGTTAATCGCCGAAACCGCAAAGCGGCAGACAGCTCGACTAAGGAATTGTTCGTCCTGATATAGCTGAACAATGTGATCCCGCGGAGCGGCGTCGTCGAGCAGACCACACCACGGTTGCTTCTGGTTATCCTGGCTCATACGACCTCCAATCTCTTGCTCTAAAGCAGCTTCCTCTGAAGTGGAAGGACTGGCTGGCGAAACGTCGGACAGCGCGACTCCTTCGCCTCCCCATCCTCAGCCTCTGCACAGACGGACTACCCCGTGCGCGCCGGCAAAAGAGAACGAACACCACGCCTGATGGATTTGTGATCTTCGACAATTAGGATACGCAAGCACCGCACAGCACCTCGAGGCGACGTCGCTGCCGAAGCCCGAAGGAATGAAAATGGGCTTTATGATAAAGCACATCGGAACTGGCACCTATACCGCATTCCCGCGCCGACCTTACATGATTTACCCGATTGCGCAGATAAGGCGTCCCTTCAGTTCAGGCCCGCGTGGCAGCGCCCGCTGCGGTAATTTCGCCACATCCGCAATCCTGGGCGGCGGTGCTCTCCGATTAAGAATTGTTAGATTTCACGAGCCTGCCTTCGCCGGGCGCGATACGTTAATCGACTATACGCTCTACTTCCGCCTAAGTGTCGAGAACCAGGGGTATCGCCAGCTAATTGGGCCGGCAGCCGCGGCCGGACATGTCCGGCACAACCTCCAAAGCCCGACTGAGCAAATTTTGTTTGTGCGACAAAGTCGGCGTCACGTCTAGTGCTACAATGGCGGCGCATCAGGCCAGTCGCCGCTGACGGAGGAATTTCATGCTACGAAAGCGCGCCTTCACCACGGTTGTTTTGCTAATCGCACTTTTATTTTCTCAGGACTTTGCACCGCTGGTCCGCGCACAGGACTCCGCGCCCCCCACGCCCGAAGAACTGGACCAGTTGCTCGCGCCCGTCGCGCTCTATCCTGATTCGCTGCTGGCGCAGATCACCACTGCCAGCACCAATCCGCAGGAAATACTCGATGTGGATAACTGGCTGCAGCAAAATTCCAATCTCAGCGGCACCGCGCTCACCGACGCAGCGCAGGCGGCGGGATTCGACCCTGCGTTCATAGCGCTGGTAAATTTTCCCCAAGTCGTAACGATGATGGCGGAGAACATTGACGATTACGCCGCGATCGGCGACGCGTTTACGGCCGATCAGGCGTCGGTTACCGCATCGATTCAACGTTTGCGCGCTCAAGCCTATGCTTCGGGCGCATTGCGCAGCAACGACCAGTATCAGGTGGAAGTGCAGCAGCCCGCAGGTCAGCCGATCTACGTCGTCCAGCCGGCAAATCCGCAAGTTGTCTATGTCCCGGTTTACGATCCCACCGTTGTCTACGTCGCGCCCAGCCCGAACGTCGCCGCCGCATCGCTGATCACTTTTGGAGCGGGAATCGCGATTGGAGCGATGATCGCCAGCAACCAGCCATGGGGCTGGGGCGGCTGGGGATGGAATTGGGGATCGAGCCGCGCTTATTACAATCACACCGTGTGGGTGAGGTGGGGAAATCCATATCACCCGCCGCACCCTTGGTATCGTCCGCGTCCTGTGTACTACAACAACCGTCCCGGATATGGCGGCAATTGGGGCTATCGCCCGCCGAACTACCGCCCGCCGAATCGTCCGTACAACCGGCCACCGAACAGCAAGCCCTGGGGACCGACCAATCCTCCACCGCGGCCGAGACCTAATCCGAATCCGCCAAAGCCGCAGCCGAAGCCGAATCCTGGTACGAGGCCGAATCCGAACCCCGGCACGAAGCCAAATCCGGGTACGAAGCCAAATCCGGGCACGAAACCAAACCCGGGCACGAACCCGAATCCCGGCACGAAACCAAATCCAGGTACGAAGCCAAGTCCGGGTACTAAGCCAAGCCCCGGCACAAAGCCAACTCCTGGGACGAACCCGAACCCAGGCACGAAACCGAATCCGGGTACGAACCCGAATCCCGGTACAAAGCCGAACCCAGGCACAAGACCGAATCCGGGAACAAAGCCGAATCCGGGCACGAACCCGAATCCAGGTACGAAGCCAACTCCGGGAACAAAGCCGAATCCGGGCACGAACCCGAATTCAGGCACAAAACCGAGTCCAACGCCAAGGCCGAACCCACAGCCAAGGCCTCAGCCAAACCCTGATACAAAACCGCAGCCAAAGCCTGCGCCACAACCAAAGCCGCAGCCGAATCCTGGAACGAAACCACAGCCCAAGCCAGCGCAGCAGCCGAAGCCACAACCGAAACCACAACAAAAACCTGCGCCACAATCAAAACCAAGCACACAACCAAAGCCGCAAGCCAAGCCTTCGCAGCAAAAGTCTGACTCGTCCAGGCAATCGGCACAACCGCAGTGAGTACGAGCAGTCAGCCGAAGACGGCGATGGTAAGAGTCGTGTCCAACTTAGCTCGCAAGTTCGGCGTTCCCTCCATGGTCGGCAACCTGACTGCGAGAGGACCCCGCCTGCCGTTTCGATTCGTAATCTTGTCTCTGTTTTTTGGCCTCGTGTTCGGCGGGTCGGCCGCGCGGACACAAGCCGAGAATCCGCCTGCTTCTTCACTTGGCCCCGGTTTAACATTTGCGATCGCCGATTTCGACGGCGACCGTCGTCCAGATTTCGCCAACATTCAAGCCGGACAAAACAGGTCTGGCAGTTCCGACTACTCGATTCAGATTTACCTTTCGCAGGTCGAGCGACAATCGATCGACCTCGTTGCCCCGTTAGGTGGACTGCGGATCGAGGCGCGCGATGTTGATGGAGATCACAGCATCGATCTGGTCGTCTCCACGGCATGGCGCAAACAGCCCGTAGCCATATTTCTTAACAACGGCCACGGCACGTTTTCACGCGCAGCGCTCGCTGCATTTCCCGGAGCATTCAGCGAATGCCAGACGAAATTGGCGCCCGCGTCGAATCCCGCGACAGATGCTATCGGCATATCGCGACAACCGGGTGCCGGCATTTGCGCGGACGAAAACGATTCAGGGATTGACCGATCGCCAGAGAACTTGATTTTTGTTTTAAGCGCAGGATTTCCTCTCGATTCCTTCCTTACGTCGCACGCCGGACGTGCTCCTCCTTCAGAAGTTCACCACTCCTAATTGCTTCGGCTTCCCCGCATCTAGGGATAACTAGGGAAGCCTCCACAAAAGCAAGAGTATTGCCCGACAGTTTGTGCGCTGTCGCGCGATGACTAATTTCAGACCTCACGTCTCGCTTGCGGGTTATTCCAACGAGACAGGACTGGAGGAATCGGATGCCATTAGACGACCTCTCAGAGACGCTGAAAGATCTGGCGATCAAAGTTCACTTGGTGCAAATCCCTTTGGTTGAGGAAAAAAGAGTCCGGGAGTTGGTAAAAGAACTGAAATCACTTCTGGACATCGGAAGAGCGACCGACCCAAAGCCGATTTTATGAGATTGCAGCCGCAGACCGGTCCGCCGGCACGGGTGGGTGAATTCCTTGGCGGACCGTTGAGATGAGAAATAGCGGGGAACATGAAAGCTTAGCTGTTCAGTTTGAACCGGATGACGGGCGAGTCGTCCAAAAATGAAAGCGCGTACTGCCGTGGGTACGGAGGTGCAGCAATGAAGGAATTAATTGAGGCGATCGCAATGGGGCTGGTGGACAAGTCGGACGATGTGCGGGTCCGTGTGGTCGAAGGCGAGCAAGTGACCGTGTTTGAGTTGCGGGTACATCCAGACGATGTCGGAAAGGTGATTGGGCGAAAGGGACGCACGGCTCAATCGCTCCGCACCCTGCTGGGCGCGATGGGAATGAAAGAGCGGAAACGGTTCGTGCTGGACATCCTTGAGTAGCGCGCTCACGTCCAAACCAATCCGCCGCAACAAAGGTGACGCCATGAGAAAGGTCGCAGCTACCTTGGTATTGGTCACTTCGCTGGCCGTCTCTGCGCCGGCGAAGAAGCACGATGCAGCAGCCAAAACCTACGACAAGCAGGGCCTGGCGATTGCCGTGCCAACTCATTACGTGTCCACCCGGCGCGTGGATTCCATTGGCGGGCACTACGACTGGGATTGTGACGCAGATGCGGGAGAGCTGAGCTGCACTGACAACCCCGTCTCTTACCTGACCTACGTCCGGTTGGCGCCCGATGGCCCGATGTATCTCGCTGTGCGGTTTATTGACAAACAGCATGACGCGTTCGCGCCGGCGGTGCTTGCCAGCCTCGTTCAAGAAAAAGATACCCATTTCACTTTTCGGGATTACCTCACCACGGCAGACGGCTTGCGCGTCATCTGTCTTCCGTACGCGACTGCCGACAAAAAGGGAAAACCGAAATCGGGAGAAACCTGCTATACCATCGACATTAATCACCCGCGCCAGCTGCGTCCGTAAGCAAAACACAGGCTTCGCGCTGGATTTACCCCCGGTGTATCCTCGTACGGATGCTTGAGCTTGATTGCGGACTGGAATTCTTCGCGGACTTCGCCACGGATTTTTTTGCTGCCCTGCCTGCGCGGCCTGGGATTTTTCTGCTGGAGATGCGCGGGGCTGGAGCTCGTGCCGAGATAGCGGCTGGGACTGCGGCGCAGCCTTATCTGGCGCGGACGGCGGACATACGTCGCGCGGCGGAACGGCTGCTGGGCGTGCCCGAGGTTGCTTCCAAACAATTGAATCTACGCGACGTGACGGCGCGCATCCGCTATCGCGTCACCGGGTCGAAATTCGAGCAGAACCTTGCTTTCTATCAGAATGCCCGCTTGTATTTTCCCAGCCGTTACCGCGAGCTGATGCGTTTGCGGCCTCCCGCCATGTTGAAAGTGAATCTGCGCAACGCTTACCCTCGCTGCTATGTGACGCGGCGCATCCGCGGCGACGAAGGATTTTATTTTGGGCCGTTCGGCTCGCGGCGCTCGGCGGAAGATTTCAGCGAAAGTTTCCTGGACCTTTTCAAGACGCGCCGCTGCCAGATCAAGATCCTCCGTGACCCCGATTATCCCGGCTGCATGTACTCGGAAATGAAAATGTGCCTGGCACCGTGTTTTGCGGGGTGCACGCCGGAGGAATATGACGTTGAAATCGGGCGCGTGCTGGAATCGCTGGAAACCACCGGCACGTCCCTGACCGAGCAACTGGCGCAGGAGCGCGCGGCTGCCAGCGACGAGCTTGATTTTGAGCGTGCGGCGGCGCTGCACAAACGGCTGGATAAAGTGGCGGCGGTGCTGCGCGGGATGCCGGATTTGGCGCGGCGAATTGAAGAATTGGACCTGGTGATTCTGCAGCGCTCGGCCGAACCGCAAACGATTGCTGTGTACCCGGTGCGTGGCGGGATGCTGCAGGAGCCGGTGTTTTTGCGGTTTGCGCAAATTTCCAGCGAGCCCCGCTCTGTGGAAGCAATTTTGAAGGATGCGCTGGAGCCGGGCTGGAACGGCGAGGGAACCGAAGCGGCGTCCGGTGCGCGCGCGCGGAAACGCGACGAAGAAGAAGCGGACGAGGTAGCGCGCGAAAGGAATTTGCGCGCGCGGTATGGGTTACGCGCGGCGTCGCCCGATCTGCACGACCATCTGGCGCTATTGACGCGCTGGTTTTATTCCAAGCCGCGCGAGGGCGAGATTTTGTTTCGCGAGAAAGTGTGGCCCTACCGCCGCATGTTGCGCGCTTGCAGCCGATTGCTCGCCGGCCCGCAGCAGGCGCAGAGCGCGCCGCATCCGCAGCAATAGACGCGTGCGGTGTGCATCAACTTTGCGGCCACAATGGACTGATGCTTAGGGTCTGGCGCGAGGAAACCCAGCGAGCCGGCGGGAGATTGCGTCGTACAATTAAAGTGATGGCAACCGCGGACACAGCAACGCCCTCGTCGCCAGCCGCGCCGCCGGTGCGCTCGCGATTTCGCGATATGGTGCGTTCCCTGCGCCACCGCAACTTCCAGCTTTTCTTCAGCGGTCAAATGATTTCGTTGATCGGCACCTGGATGCAGACGGTGGCGCAGGCCTGGCTGGTGTATCGCATCACGGGCTCGTCGCTGCTGCTGGGCGTGGTTGGGTTCGCGGGCCAGATACCCATATTTTTGTTTGCGCCGCTCGGAGGTCTGGCGGCGGATCGCTTGAATCGCCATCGCGTGGTGATCAGCACGCAGGCTGCTTCGATGATTCTGGCATTTATTCTGGCAGTGCTCACGCTGCTGCACATAATAAAAGTGTGGGAAATTGTGGTGCTCGCGGCGCTGCTGGGAATGGTGAACGCCTTCGACGTACCGGCGCGGCAATCTTTTTTGATCGAAATGGTGGTGCGCGAAGATTTGATGAACGCGATCGCGCTCAATTCTTCGATGTTCAATGGAGCGCGGATAATCGGCCCGGCGATCGCCGGGATTTTGGTGGCGCGCATCGGCGAAGGCTGGTGTTTTTTCGCGAATGCAGTGAGTTATATCGCGGTGATCATCGGGCTGCTGCTGATGAAGCTGGGGCCGCTGCGCACCGCGGCCAAAGGTTCGTCGCCGTTCGAGCATATCGTCGAAGGGTTCCGTTACGTCTGGCGAACCGCTCCGCTGCATGCGCTGATCCTTTTGATTGGCCTGGTCAGCCTGGTGGCCGTGCCCTATTCCGTGCTGATGCCGATTTTCGCGGATCGCGTGCTGCATCGCGGCGCACACGGCCTGGGAATTCTGATGGGCGCGGCAGGAGTTGGCGCGCTGTTCGGCGCGCTCACTTTAGCCGTGCGGCAAAACCTACGCGGCCTGGGACGCGTCATCGGTCTTTCGGCCGTCGGCTTCGGCGTTTCGCTGATTCTATTTTCGTTTTCGAAATCATTCTGGCTATCGGTGGCGTTGCTGATTCCCGTGGGCTACTCGGTGATGCTGGAAATGTCGGGGTCGAACACGCTGATTCAGGCGATGGTGCCCGACGAATTGCGCGGACGCGCAATGGCCATGTACACCATGATGTTCATGGGCATGGCGCCGATTGGTTCGCTGCTCTCCGGAGCGTTGGCGCACGCAATTGGCGCGCCATGGACGGTAGCGCTCGGCGGCTTGGGCGCCATCGTGGGAGGGATCGCATTTGTGCGGCGTTGGCCTGCGCTGCGGCTGCAGGCGCGGGAGTTGCTGGTCGCGCAAGGCGTGCAAGTGAGCGAGCTCGTGCAGAAATGATTCTTGGTTCCATAAAATGCGCCCTGGTTTTTCCCGGGCCGCGGTCGCGAACCACCGTGGGGTGGTTCTGCTATACTGCGCGGCACTGGGCAGGATTCATGTACACACACGACCTTTTGCATTTCGCGCGCCACTAGGGGATGATGAATCTGTGAAAATGTCGAACACCACTAGCCGCCGCCCCAGCGCCCCACTCCCGGCGCTCACAGCCAGCCGCTTTGGCCCCGTCCGCCTGCCAAAACGCCAATTTCTATTCAATACAAATGAACCCTTTTCCCTAAGCGCAGATTTCGCAACTCACACAAAACAAAGCACTTCATTTTTTCTATTCAGTACAAATGAAAGGCCACCAATCACAACCCACCAATCACTAATCACTATTCACCAATCACTTATTCCCAATTCGTTGCCAAGAGGAAACTGATGTCATCCGTTGCGCCATCGAATCGCGAACGCAAAGCCGGCTCGGCGACGGCGGAGGGGACTCTGCGTTATGCGGCGCGATTTCAAGGACGCGCGGCCGCCGGACATTTCCGCGAGATTCGCGGTGGCTTGGTGCTCTCTTCCATCGGCATCGGAACTTATTTGGGCGAGGCCGATGAGGCGACGGACGGCGCGTACGTGGATGCGGTGACCGCTGCGGTGCAGGGCGGGATCAACGTGGTGGACTGCGCCATCAATTACCGTTTCCAACGCAGCGAACGCGCAGTGGGCACGGCGCTGCGGGAACTTTTCGACAAAGGCTATGGGCGCGATGAAATTATGGTCTGCACCAAGGCGGGATTCTTGACGCCGGACGGCGAAATGCCCGCCGATCCGAACACTTATTTTGCGCAGGAATTTCTGGAGCGCGGCATTTTTCGCGTCGAGGATATTGCCGCGGGTTGCCATTGCATGGCGCCGGATTATCTGGCGGACCAGCTGGAGCGCAGCCGGCAGAATCTGGGGCTCGACACGATCGACGTCTTCTACCTTCACAATCCAGAAACGCAATTGAGCGAAGTGCCGCCTGACGAATTCCGGCGGCGAATTCGCGAGGCATTCTTGTTTTTGGAGTCAGCCGTCGCCACCAAGAAAATTCGCGCCTACGGCATGGCCACGTGGAACGCGTTTCGCGAAGATCCCAAGGCCGCCGGATTTTTATCGCTGTCGGAAATGGTGAAGATCGCGAAGGATGTGCAGGGCGACGATCACCACTTCCGTTTCGTGCAGCTCCCGTTCAACTTGGCGATGCCGGAAGCGCTGACGCGGCCGAATCAAATGATAAACGGGAAGGCGATGCCGATGGTGCAGGCGGCCCGCGATGCGGGGATCGCGCTGGTGACGAGCGCCGCGCTGCTGCAGGGACAGCTGACAAAAAATTTGCCGTCGTTTGTGAATTCGGCGCTCGGATTGAAAGATAACGCGACACTTGCGCTGCAATTCGCGCGTTCCGTGCCGGGGCTCACTACGGCGCTCGTTGGAATGAGCCAGGTGCCGCACGTGAAGGCTAATCTGGAATTGGTGGGCATCGAGCCCGCATCGCGCGAGCAATTCCTGAAATTATTCGAATCGAAAAATTAGGATTGTTGGTGTGCGGGTGCGGCGGGCGCGAGCGGATGGCGTTCGTCGAGCCACTCATCAATCGCTGCGCGAACTTTGTCGAGTTGGCCGGTGAAGAAGTGGTCAGCGCCTTCGACGAACACGAGTTTTTTTCGCGCTGGCAGAGTGGCGAAAAGCGCTTCAACATTAGCGCGCGAGCCGAATTGATCGTTGCCACCTTGGATGATCAGTTTTGGTTTCGCGCAGTCGCGCAGGTAAGTCAGGTCTGATTGATCCACCGGAATCCCCAAGCCAATCAATTCTGAAACGCGCTGGTCTGCGCAGCCCACACGCAATCCCACCATTGAACCAAAACTAAATCCCGCCAGCAGAATCGGGCGCCGCGGAAATTCCCCTGAAAGATAATCGAGCGCGGCGCGGACGTCGTCTTGTTCGCCGGTACCGCGATCGTGGACTCCCTCGCTTTGTCCCGCGCCACGAAAGTTGAAGCGCAACACCGGAATATTCCGAAGGTGCAGCGCTTTGGCCGCTTGATACACAACCTTGTTGTGCATCGTGCCACCGAAAAGCGGATGCGGATGGCACACCACAGCGACCAGCGGTGGATCCGCGATGGGCACAGTCCACAGCAAAGCCTCAAGCTGTCCGGCAGTTCCGGTGAGGAAGAAATTACGATGGAATGTTTCAGCCATGAGATTTGTCAGCGCATGAGTGTAGCGGAGAGTTTGCGGCGGCGCAAAACGACGGTTGGCGCGTCAGGCTTTTCTAGGGACGTCCCAGCGGACGGCTACGCTGGTGAGGATGGCGCTGGTTCCGGCGAGGGGATCGGAGAGCGGAGCGGCATTCGAAGGCGACGCTGAGTTTTCGACGCGCACGATGCGCGCGGGGATTTCGCCGGCGCGCTCCCAATCGCCCCAGGGAATTTTGGCGAGGACGGCGTCACCCGCGGAATAAATGTGCGCGGATTCGAAGCGCGCTCCGGCGCGCGAAATATTCTGGGTCATGGATTCCTCGGGCCAGGGGAAACCGATAGCACGCACAAAAATGGGGAGCGCGAAGGAAATTCGGGAGCAGGCGCGACGCTCGCGATCGGTGGGCCGCGACGCGATGCGCGCGGGGAGTTCCAGCTGCAACGACACTTGATATCCCGCGCAGGAACTCGATTCTACGCGCACAACGCGCGCGGGAGTTTCCGGCGGAACTCCGGCAGCGGAAGCGGCGTCGAAGGGAAAAACGACCCAGACGCGCGAGCCCGATTCGCAGGATTCAGCGCGCTGGATGCGAATGCCGTTGCGCGAAACGTCGAGCGTGTGCGTGGATTCCATGCGCATGCCCAGCGGGCCACGCCAACGAACGCGCGCGGGAAGTTTTAGTTGGGCGCGAGGGTGCTTGCGCAACTCCAGGAAAGTAGGCGCCAGATTCATGAGCGCCTATCGTAGCCGCAGGTGCGAGACAGGTCAAACTTCGCCGCGGGTATTTTCACGCAGTGCGCATCACGGATCGGGAACTGAGCGTCACATGCCATTCTGGACGAAACAGTCTTGACACGTCAGTTCGACACCTAATTCGTAACGCTCCTGGCGGATGCGAAAATTTCGTGAATGTTCGCCGCGTGTGACTTGCTGGAAGCGTAAAAGGCATTGCAACAGGGCGGGAAGCGGTGATAGCGTGGCGACATCGCCGAGCTTCGCCGGAGGGTTGATGGACAGCGCCAAAGAACGCCGCGCGGCACGCCGGTTTTCAATGATGCTGCCTTTGAAGGTGCGGTTTTCCAAGGAAGACGACGTCCTGGAAAAGCAGGGCGAAACGCGCGACGTGAGTTTTCGCGGACTTTATTTCTTGATTGAAGCGCACGTCGAAGCGGGCACTCCGATCGAGTTTGTTCTGACTTTGCCCCAGCAAATCACGCTCGCGGGCGACGTGCACATACGCTGTTACGCGCGCGTGCTGCGCGTGGAACCGCAGGACCAACGCCGCGGAGTCGCGGCGCGTATCGACCGCTATGAATTTCTTCCCGCCTCCGCCTGACGCTATCCGCAAAACAGAGTAGAATCGTTTTTTGCCCGAGTTAACGGGGAGGGCACATGTATCACTACGATCCGAAAGTGGCGCTGGATGAATTGCGCGATGATGCGGTGCTGCCGCATCCGGTGCATTTGCGCGATATGATTCTGCGGACCAAGCTGGATGCGACGAATGCGCTGGATTTGAACCGCGAGTTCCAGGATTATTTGACGCGATTTGGTGAGGCGCAGAAGTTGGCGGGCGCGATTCTAGACCGGTTGGCGGTGGGAGCGCGGAAAGTTTCGGCGTCGTAAGGAATTCGCGCCCTCAGCGGCTGAAGCCGCGCGGACGACGGGTCGTTTACGGTACGGCTGAAGCCGTGCCCTGACGAAACACAGCGGTTATTACGAAAGATTGGTTGTTACAGAAGCTCACAAGGTCGGAGAGCAAGATTTCGGATGGCACGACACACTTTACTGATTGACGCGGACGACACCCTCTGGGAAAACAACATCTTCTTTGAGAAAACCATCGAGCATTTCATTACGCAGCTCGAGCATTTGGGTTACACCCGTGAATATATCCGGCACATCCTGAACGAAACCGAGAAGCGCAACATCCGGCAGCATGGGTATGGCGTGCGCAGTTTTCGCCGCTCGCTGGAAGAGACGTACATGAAGCTGGCGGGGAACGCCGCGCGGCGCGAGCTGATGCAGGAAATCGCGCGCCTGGCGATCGAGCTGGAGGCTACGCCGCCGCACATTCTGGATGGCGTGCCGGAAACACTCGCATATCTGGCGAAGCATCACCGGCTGATTTTGTTGACCAAGGGCGAGCCGGCGGAGCAAGCCGCGAAGGTGGAGCGCTCCGGGCTACAGCCGTATTTCGATGCAATTGAAATCGTGCTGGAAAAAGACGCGGGCGTGTACGAGCGCATGGTGGAGCAATTCAAGATCGTGAAAACGCACGGATGGATGGTGGGGAACAGCCCGCGCAGCGACATCAATCCGGCGCTGCAGACGGGGCTGAACGCGGTTTTCATTCCGCACACGGATACGTGGCATCTGGAGCACGCGGAGCTGGAAAGCGGCGCGGGCAAACTGCTGATCCTCACAAGTTTTCGGGATTTGCGCGAACATTTTTGATTTTGCGACCGAGCGGTCCTGCCAAGCATCCGATTCCACTGAAATAGTTTCAGTGTTTCTGCCGCGTGCGACGTCCAGCGCATTTCGCAGAGGGTGGGAGGAATTCATGCCGGCAAACTCAGATGCGAAAGTGAACGCTGCGGCGAAGCGCGTGGCGGTGATGGGCGCGGGCGCGGTGGGATCTTATTTTGGTGGGATGCTGGCGCGCGTGGGCGTGCCGGTGACGATGATTGCGCGGGGCGCGTACGTGGAAGCGGTACGCCGCAACAAACTTTTCCTGGATACGGTTACGTTTCAAGAGCTGGTGGCGGTGGAGGTTTCGAGCCAGCCATCCGCGGTGCGCGATGCGAACGTGGTGCTTTTTTGCGTGAAGGGGCAGGACAACGAAGAAGCAGCGCGCGCGATTGCGCCGCATCTTGCGGCGGATGCGATTGTGGTGAGCCTGCAGAACGGCGTGGACAACGTGGAGCGGATTCGCGCCGCGGCGGGGATTGATGCGCTGCCGGCGGTGGTTTACGTGGCGGCGGCGATGCCCGAGCCGGGACACTTGAAACATTTCGGGCGCGGAGATTTGGTGGTGGGCGAATTCGCGGGGCGGAGCGCAGGCGCCGAAATTCAGCCGCCGCGGACCGAGCAAATCGCGGCGCTATTTGCGCCTGCGGACGTGCCATGCAAAATTTCTACCGATATCTTGGCGGATATGTGGCTGAAATTTATAACGAATTGCGGCGCGAACGCGATATCCGCGATTGCGCAAGCGACGTATGGCGAGATCGCGCAGTATGGCGCGTCGCGGGATTTGATGAGCAGGGTTGTGGAAGAGTGCATTGCGGTCGGGCGGGCTGCGGGCGTGCGCACTCCTGGACCTGGTTTCACGGAAAAGTGGCTGACAGCTCTGGGGAAGCTTAGCGACGCGTTTTCATCGACGGCGCAGGATTTGGCGCGCGGGAAACGCACGGAGATTGAATCGCTGAATGGATATATCGTGCGTCGCGGCGCTGAGCTGGGAGTGGCGACGCCCAACAATTTTGCGTTGTACGCGTTGGTGAAATTGATCGAGGACAAAGCCGCGCGCGAAAAGCAGACGCAGCCGGCTGGCGTGGCGCAGTAAATCCCTCGTTACTCGGGGCGACGGAATTGGAAGGGGATGTGGACTACGGCTTCCAGGTCCACGGGCTGACCTTCGCGCGAGGCGGGCCGGAATGTCCAGCGGGCCAGAGCTTCCATCGAAAATTTGTCGAGCACCGGATCAATTCCATGGACCAGCTGAATGCTATCTACCGAGCCATCTTTGCGAATGATGGCGTAGAGAACTACTTCGCCGTCCACGTGCTGTTTGATTAGCGTGGGAGGATATTTCGGATCCACTTTGCTGACGAGCGACGGACCGGATAGCGTGCCGGTTGGCTTGCGATACGGCGGATTGCCTTCGTCGAGCTCCGCGAAATTTATGACCCAGTTCCCGGTGACGCTGGTGAGGTTAGGCATGTCGATGTGCAGCGTGTGAATTTCCTTGCCGGAGAGAATTACTTCGGGCGGCAGCCTGGGATCGATCGCGCCGATTACCGCGGGGCCGTGATGAGCTGCCGGCGGCGCATCGAGCGCGGGCATCGGCTTCAGATTTAGTTTTGTTGTGGCGCGGCCAGCGGGCGCGAGTCCACCGTTCCCGGCGCGCGAGTTGCCGCCGCTGACACTGATAGCTGCGGGATTCGAGCCGGAGTTTGCGTTGGTGCCGCGTCCGCCGCTACTGGAACTTCCGCCACCCGAACCGCCATTTCCCGCCGAACCATTTTCAGCGCCGCCGGGTGCGCCCGGCTGTTTTCCTTCCGGAGAAATCGCGATGCGCGCGGCTAGATTTCCTTGCGGGACGCTCACTTCGGGAGCTGGCGGGCCCGGCGCGGCGGAAAGCGCGATCACGCGATGCAGGCTGTCGTCTCCAGAAGCTGCGGCGCCAACTTCGGGAGCCGCGCCTGTCTCGGCCTGCGTCGCGCGTCGGGCAGCCACGGCTTTCGACATCGGTTCCACCGGCATGCGCGGCTGCTGATTCATTGTGGGAGAAGCGGCGATATCCAGCGGGCCGGGAGTTTTTTCCTGGTTAACTATTTCGGGGGCGGCGAGGTCGTTCACGGCGTGATGCTGTATTTGCGGAGCGGCGTTTGTGGATGCGGTACTCATTCGCGGTCTCGCGGGCATTTTGGGCGCGGCCCATTCGACGATATTGGGCAGCGGGACTTCGATCTTAGGAGGAGCTGGCGGCGCGTCCGGCTGAATTAAAGTTTGCCGCGGGTGTGTGACGACGGCCGGCTGCGAAAGAATGGTTTGTCGCGGATGAAATGCGTCTGCGCCTTTCTGCGGAAGCGGTTTCGCGGGATCGCCCTTGGGGCTGGGCTTTGGTTCGTGGCCGGGCAACGAGATGGGCGGCAAATCTTCAGTGGGATTTGTCCAGGTTAGTTCGATGCGCACGGGCGCGAGGTTCGGCGGATCGCTCGCAAGGAAATGCCAGATGGGCAGGAAGAGCAGTCCGATGGCGGCGGCATGCCAAAGCGCGGAAGCGGTGAAGGCGCGGCCGGGAATTTTTCCCTCGATCCATTCGACGCGCAGATCGGAATCGGCGGGCAGTTCGGAAATTTCGGGCGCGCGCGGGCCGCGAAAGAAATCGTGAACGCTGCTGCGAAAATCATGCCAGGGCGAGCCCCAGTCCACACCTAGATCGAGGCGGGGAAGCCGCGAATGCGAGGGCAGCTCGACGTCGGGCGCGGGGGTTACTTCGGGCGCGACGGGCGGCTCGCTGGGTGGTGGAGTCTCCGGGTATCGCTGCATCACAGGTTGCATAAGCCGGGCCATTATACAGGAAGAGGCCCGCAGGGGTTGGATGCAAGCGGGCTAGGCGGCGGCTGCCAGGGTGTAAAAAGAAAGAATGGCGTCGCCCTGTTCGAGCTGCCGGGTACATTCCAGGCGGGTTAGAAATTCGGGCAATTCGGTTTTCCAATAGTGTTCGACGATGATGATGCCGCGCGGGGCGATGAGGTGCGAGCCGTCAAGGAACGCGAGGACTTCCTCGTAGTCGGCGGTTTTTTCGTAGGGTGGGTCGAGGAAGATGAAATCGGCGAGGAGCCGGCGCGTGGTGATTTTTTCCAGGCCGCGAAGGGCCGGAGCCTCGATCAGTTCGGCGGCTGCGAGGATGTCGAGGGATTTGAGATTTTCGCGGATCAGGCGCGCGGCTTTGGGGCTCGATTCCACGAAAATTGTTTCACGCGCGCCGCGGCTGATGGCTTCGATTCCTACGGCACCTGTTCCGGCGAAGAGGTCAACGAATAGAGAGTCTTCGACGGACGGGCCGAGGACGTTGAAGAGTGTTTCGCGCAGGCGATCGCTGGTGGGGCGGAGGCGTTGCGCGCCTGGACCTTTTAGAGTACGGCTGCGATATTTTCCAGCGATTACGCGCATGGGTTAGTTCTGCTCTCGAGTGCGTGACAGGTCGTGACCTCAGCGGCTAAAGCCGCCCGTGTTCTAGAGCGATTCCGGCACGGCTGAAGCCGTGCACTGACGATAAACAGAACTCCCGCGCGCATTTTTTATCCCACCGAAGCTAATTGATAGCGTTGGCGCCAGCTGGGGCTGACGGATTCCAGACGCTTGATGATTTCTGCGGCGCGCTGAGGAGTTTCTGCGAGCGCAAAGGCTTCGCGGCGCGCGAGCTCCAGGATTTCGTGATCGCGCAGCGGCTGGGCCACGGAAAAGGCCGCGTCGCCGTGCTGGCGCGTGCCGAAAAATTCGCCGGGTCCGCGCTGCTTCAGGTCCTGCTCCGCGATTTCGAAACCGTTGGAGGTGGCGACCATGGTTTCGATGCGCGCGCGAGCTTCACCGGTTATATTTTTGCGAGCGACGAGGATGCAGCGCGATTTTTCACTGCCACGCCCGATGCGGCCGCGGAGCTGGTGGAGTTGCGCGAGGCCGAAGCGGTCGGCGTGCTCGATGACCATCAGCGTGGCGTTAGGGACGTCCACGCCGACTTCGATTACCGTGGTGGCGACGAGAATCTGGATTTCGTTGCGACGGAATTGCTCCATCACGGAATCTTTTTCGTCGTTTTTCAGGCGGCCGTGGAGCAGGCCGATGCGCAGGTTCGGGAAGACGTGTTTCGCCAGGCGCTCGTACTCGGCGGTGGCGGCTTTCAGTTCTTGCTTTGATTCTTCGATTACAGGATAGACGACGTAAGCTTGTCGCCCGGCGGCGATTTCGCGGCGCACGAGTTCCCAGACGGCCAGAAGCTGGCCTTCTTCCTTCCAGAGGGTTTCGATGGGCGTGCGGCCGGGCGGCATTTCGTCGATGACAGAAATTTCCAGATCGCCGTAGAGGGTGAGCGCGAGGGTGCGCGGGATGGGCGTGGCTGTCATCACGAGCACGTGAGGAGACACGCCTTTGTCTATGAGGCGTTTGCGCTGCAGGACGCCGAAGCGGTGCTGTTCGTCCACGATGACTAGACCGAGCTTTTTGAAGGCCACCGGATTTTCGATCAGCGCGTGCGTGCCGACCACGATTTGCGCAGCGCCGCTTTCCACGCGGGCGAGGGCTTCATCTTTAGTGGAGCGTTTGCGGCCACTGACAATTAATTCGATGCCGTAGCCTGCTGCCTGAAAGATGCGGCGCGCGGAAAGATAGTGTTGCGCGGCGAGAATTTCGGTGGGGGCCATTAAGGCAACTTGATAGCCGTTCTCGATGACAATGGTGGCGGCTTCGAATGCGACGATGGTTTTGCCGCTGCCGACGTCCCCTTCGAGCAGGCGATTCATGGGGAACGGCTTTTCCAGGTCGGCGGCGATTTCGGCGAGGACGCGTTTCTGCGCGGTTGTGGGCTTGAAGGGCAGAATGGCTTTTACGGCGGCACGAACTTTTTCTTCGCGCACGCGCATGGCGATGCCGCGGCGAGAATGGTCCTGCAGGCGCCGCAGGGCGAGGGCGAGCTGATAGTAGAAAAATTCCTCGAAGATCAGGCGGATTTGCGCGGGGCTGCGGTAGTTGTTGAGCAGCTCGATGCTTTGATTTTGCGGCGGGAAATGGGCGTAGAGCAGCGCTTCGCGGCGCGCGGGGAAGCGATAACGATCGAGAATTTCCTGGGGTAGGGGTTCGGGAATGTTGCCGTCGAAATTGGCGAGCACGCTATAGATGATGCGACGCAGCATGCGCGAGCTGATGGCGCCAATGGCTTCGTAGATGGGGACGATGCGGCCGACTTCGGTGGAATCGGCGGCGGCACCTTCGGTGGCGCCTACTAATTCCATTTGTGGGTTGACCATTTCCAGGCGGCCGGGGCGGTAGCGGTCTTCTTCAACTTTTCCGTGCAGGACTAGCTTTTGGCCGTCTTTTAATTTCCCTTCGAGGTAGCCGCCGTGGAAAAAGCGGACGTACACGGTGCCTGATGCATCCCGGACGGCGACGTGAAAGATGGAGCGGCGGCTGCGTTGGAAGCGGACTGTGGTCCCTCCGCCGCCGGTCACTTCAGCGAAAATTGTTTGCACCTGGCCGGGAATTATTTCGGCGATGGGAGTGAAGCGTAGGCGGTCTTCGTAGCGGAAGGGGAGATAACTGAGGAGATCGCCGACGGTGATGATGCCGCGAGCTTCCAGTGTGGCGGCGCGTTGCGGGCCTACGCCGTGGAGATATTTCACCGAGTTGGTGAGAGCGATGGGCATCAGAGCGTGTGTTGGTTTTGCGACGACTGTTGCACCACTTTTATACCATCGGTTGCGGTTATGGAGGTTCGGTTGGGTTTCGCGCGGGAGGGCACGCGATTTGGCGGAGCGCGCAAAGACGAAAAAACATTGAACTCAGGGGGGGATCGGGAACGTATTAGTAGATGACGGCCGAATATCGGCTGAGTTCGCGGCTGCGTGCCTAGTGAAGTGGCTAGAGCCGTGCAGTCTGTGGAAATGTTGAGAAACGCGCGCACATAAGCGCTTCGGTGGCGCGCGCCTCTCGTGTGTAAGCCGCTCTCTTGCAACGTTTTAAGAAGGGAGCGCATCACAAATTGAAGGTGTAACTTGGGGCAGCTGTCCGATAGTGGGAAAACGACGTCCGGCGATGCTCACCAACGGCCACAGCCGCCGTCTATCTTTACGGTACCGACCGAGCGGGTTGATACCGGAACTGGCGGGATTCACGCTCCTGGTTCGGGTGGCGCGGACCGGGACGTTACCAGGCAGGCGATAAACACCATGGGGATGAGCGTCGCACTCGACATCGAGGCGCGCCAGGCAGCGGCGGTGAAGGCTGCGGAAGAGCAAGCGCTAGTCCGCAAAGCGCAGGCGGGCGACCGCGTGGCTTTCGAGGGATTGGTGCGGCGCTTCGACCGCGAAGTTTTGCGGCTGGCGATGAATCTGGTGCACCGTCCTGAGGACGCGCGCGACATATATCAGGAAAGTTTCCTGCGCGTTTATAAGAACCTGCACCGCTTCCGGTTCGAATGCAGTTTTTATACGTGGCTCTACCGGATTGTGACGAACGTAGCGCTGGATCATCTGCGCCGCCGCACCAGCCGCCGCGAAGATCAGGCGCCGATGCCGGAAGATTCCGAGGGCACGACGAGAGATTTCTTCGATCGCCAGCCGGAGCAAAGGGCCGCGGCGAATCCGGAAAGAAATTTGCTGGGGCAGGAGCTAGGTGAACACATCGCCAGCGCCTTGAACCGGCTTTCACCGCGCGAGCGGATGGTCTTCGAGATGAAACATTATCAAGGGTTGAAATTGCGTGCTATCGGGGACATGCTAGGCACGTCTGAAGAGACTGTGAAGAATTCGCTATTCCGGGCGACGCGAAAATTGCGCGCGAGCTTGGAAGGCATGCGTTAGACGGGATCAGGTCAGCGAGGTCGGCAAGAATGCGGGAAGCAGGAATGGAAGAGACGAAGAGCCCGGCGTGCGAGGAATTTGAGCCGCGGTTGATGCTTTTTGCGGCCGGGGAACTGGACGCTTCGGAAATCGCGGATGTGAACGAACATCTGCAGCATTGCTCCGGGTGCAACCTGGCGCTGACGCAAGATAGTGAAATGCTGGCGCTGCTGGCTGCGAAGCACACGGAACCGGATGCGGCGCTGCTGGCGAGTTGCCGGGCAGGTCTAGTAGACATTTTGGATCAGCAGGAAGAGAAGAGCTGGCTGCGCCGGACAATTGGCGCGCTGCTGCCTGCGAGTTGGATTTCACCGCAGCCGGCGTGGAGCGCGGCTCTGCTGGTGCTGATCGGATTTTCGGTGGGAATGTTGGGGCCGCGCTTGCTGCGGAATCCTGGTGGCAAACCCGGCACGGATTCTTTGGGCGCCTCGAACAACACCGCTGCTGGAGTCCCGGGCGTTGTGACTGCGGACCCGGCTTCTGCAAGTTCTCCTTCCGCTGGACTTAGCTCCCTGGATTTGCACACCGCAAGCGTCGCAGGCATCAACGTATTTCCCGCCGAGGACAATCAGCCGCCGCAAGTGCAATTGCAATTGAACGCGCGACAGCCCTTTACGGTGCGCGGCACGGTGAATGATGACGACGTGAAATTTGTGCTGATGTATATCTTGCGCAATAGCCAGCGGTTTGACCCCGATGTGCGGCTGGATGCGGTGGATTTGCTGCGCACGCGGAATAACGATCCGGATGTGCGGTCGTCGCTGTGCCAAGCCGTGCATAACGATCACAATGCGGCAGTGCGGTTGAAAGCGCTGGAGGCTTTGAACGGCGCGGAGCCGCAGGACATTATTCGACAGACTCTTCTAGACGCGCTGGTAGACGATCAGAATCCTGGCGTTCGCGTGGAAGCGATCAACGCGCTGCGCGACATGGCCTCCAAGGGCCAAGTGGACGCTGACGATCATCTGCTGGCGGTATTGCACGAGCGGATGGCCAAGGATCCCAACACCTACATCCGGTTGCAGAGCGCGGAAGTGATTCGCGATCTGGGCCCGCGGCAAAAATTCTAAACATGAGTAGAGCGCTGTACACCCCGCGAATTCGGCAGAAGATCGCGGCAAAGTACAGTGTGCCTGCCGGGATTTTTGCGGCGGGGATTGGTCGCGCGATGCTGGCGGCAACGTTGCTGCTGGCTTGTTCGGCTGCGGCTACTGCAGACGGCGCTGAGAAAGCGAAAACCGAGCAGCAGAATCATTACGGGCCGCGAATACGGGCCGAGCTGACAGGTAGCGTCGCTGCGCGCGACGGTCAGCGGCTACACCTGGTGACGGATCTGGGCAACATCATTATCAAGACGCAGAATTCCGGGAAAATCGATTACAAAGTTCGCCTGGAAGCAGACGCCTCGCAGAAAGACGCGAAACAACTCCTGAAAAATTTCATCGTCACCGCCAGTCCCACGGCCGAGGGTGTCTACATTCGCGGGCAAAGCCTCACGCGGCGCGCCAGCGGGCGTTTGTGGGTGACGGTGGAAGTGAGCGTTCCGAGAAATTTCAATCTGGACGTGCTGACGGGCGGCGGAAATATTGAGAGCGAGGACATCATCGGTTTCGCGACGCTGGCTACTTCGGGTGGAAATATTGTGATGGGAAATGTGGGCGGACCGGCTCACCTTTCCACCGATGGCGGACACATTACTGTGAAGAATGTGGCGGGAGCGCTGGGCGCGAGCACCGGCGGCGGGCACATCACCACCGGCGCGATCGCCGGCGGGGCGATTTTGCACACGGATGGCGGGCATATCCGCGTGACTTCGGTGGAAGGCGCCGCGCATGTTTCGACGGGCGGTGGCAATGTTTCCGTGGAACATTCAGGAAGCGAACTCGTTGCCGAGACAGTAGGCGGACAAATCGAAGTGGGTGAGACCGCGGGCCTGGTGCAGGCGAAGACGGGCGGCGGAGGAATTCGCGTGGTGCGCGTTTCCGGACCGACGAATCTGGAGACCAGCGGCGGGAGCATTTATCTGACGGAAGTGGATAGCCCGGTGAAAGCGTCCACAGGAGCGGGGGCCATCACCGCGTGGTTCGTGACGCCCGGAAAAATGCCTGGGAAATGCGAGCTGCAATCGGGTGAAGGCGACATCGTTGTGTATATACCGCGTCAATTACCGGTAACGATTGACGCGCAGGTGCAGTCCGGCGATGAGCATCACGTGATTTTCGATCCGGCGTTTCTGGCGAAGATCAGCCATGAGGGCGCGGCGAACGGCGCCGAATGGGTTCACACCGAGGGCGCGTTGAATGGCGGCGGCGAAGTGATTCGCCTGCGCACGGTGGCGGGCAACATTCATGTGATGGTGAGCGACACGAACCGGCAAGTTCAGCTGTACAAGCAGCAGATGGAGCAAATGCAGCAGAATCTGCAATTGCAATTGCGCATGCTGCAGCAGCAATCGCAGCAGATGACCCAGACACCGTAGGCGGGTTCGTTACGGCGCTTCGTTGAGAGAGGCGTTGGAGCGCAGAGTGCAGGCGACGACCAGGAATCCGGCCGACTAGAAGCGGCCGAATGTTCTAGTGAACGAAGGTGTTTCACTCGAGGGGGCGTACCGTGCAAACGCAAACTGAAGGCAGAAGTTCCGGCCAATCATTCTGGGACGATCGAACGCGAGTTGCGGGAACGATGCTGCGCGGGCTTGTGCTGCTGTCGGCGCTCGCCGGCCTGGTATTTTCTGCGCGCGCGGCGGACGAGAATTTTCATCACGTCTATCCACTGGCCGCGGGCGGAAGTCTCACGTTGGAAAACGTGAATGGATCGGTGCAGGTGGAAGGCTGGAGCCGCGACGAAGTGGAAGTGAGCGCGGTGAAGACGGCCGCGCGCAGCGATTCGCGCGACCTATCGCAAGTAAAGATTGAAGTGGACGACAGCCACCCTGGACAAGTCGCGGTGCACACGCGCTATCCGCAGGGCGAGGGAGCGGAGGTGGCGGTGGAATATCACGTGCACGTGCCCTACAGAATTTTGCTCGGCAGCATCGAGACAGTGAATGGGAGCGTGACCGTGCGGGGAGTCGAGGGCGGCGGGGAATTGCGCTCGGTGAATGGCAATGTGGAAGTGTTCGACAGCTCTGGGCGATTCAGCGAGAAAACCACCAACGGAAACTTGCGGCTGGAGTTGCGTCAGTTGATGGCTGGCGGCCCGATGAATCTGGAAACTGTGAACGGCTCGGTGGTGCTGGGACTGCCCGAAGGCGCACGAGCGGATTTGAACGTGCTGGCGATGAATGGGGATTTTTATTCGGAGTTGCCGGTGACTTCTGCTGCGAGCAAGCCCGCGGCGCGCGCGTTCCATGGGAAGCTGGGAACCGGCGGCGGCGAAATTTCGGTGCGAACGATTAATGGCGGCATACGCCTGGTGGTGCAACGTCCGGGCGTCTGACGGGGCGAATTCACCCATAAGCGAGGACGAATGGCATGTGGCACTTCCAAGGGACGAACCTTGTCGGTTGGAGTTTACTGCTGTTGACCATGGGAATGACCCCTGGCGCTTTGCCAGGCCAGACCATCGAACGCACTTCGGAACGCACTCCGCAACAAACCACAAACAATCCTGCACCAGCAGCTCCTTCGGCTTCTCGTCCAACTCTCACAACGCCTGTTGTGCCCGCATTGCCTGATGAGGAGGAGGGGTGCTGGCGGCTGGAACTTCCCCTGGAACAAATCGGCAACGCGGTGCGTAGTATAGACAGCAGGATTGACCGGGCGGAAATTGACCGCGCGGTGCAGCAGGAATTGCGGGACGACCTCGCCGGCCTGAACGAACGAGTGCGGCAGGAGGTGGAAATGAATTCGCCCGAGATGCAGCGGTTGCAGAGTCTCTCGGTGCAGTTGCGCGCCAATCAAGGACAATTCGAGGCGAGCGCGAACGAACTGGCGACGCGCGCGGCGGAATTGGCCGAACTGGCGCAGGAAAAGAGCGAGGAAGTGCAGGGACCGAGCGTCTTCGCTAGCAGCGATGAAGATGGCAGCGGCTGGCTGGGCGTGGAGATCGGCGAAGTGACCGCCGAAAAAGCGAAGGACCTGAAGCTCGCGGCGCAGCGGGGCGTGATCGTAATGGACGTGGAGCCGGACGGACCGGCGGCGAAAGCTGGGTTGAAGGAAAGCGATGTGATCACCCAGTATGACGGGCAAGTCGTCGAGGGCACGGTGCAATTCCGGCGGCTGGTGCGTGAAACGCCTACGGGGCGGACGGTGGCGCTGGTGATTTCGCGCAATGGCGCTGCGCAAAATATTTCGGTGGAATTGGGTGAGCGCAGCGCATTCTTCGAGAAGCGGATGAAGGGCAAGATGCGCGATTTCGATAATGCGTTTGCGTTCTCAATGCCGAGTCAGGATTTCACGGTGGCGATACCGCCGACGGATTCGCGCACACCGGCGCTGGGCATCAATGCGGAGGATCTGTCTGGACAACTCGGGTCGTATTTTGGCGCTCCGGATGGCACGGGGATTCTGATTCGCGAAGTGCGTTCCGGAACGGCTGCGGCGAAAGCGGGATTGCAGGCTGGCGACGTGATCCTCAAGGTGGACGGCAAGCCGGTACGGACGTTGGCGGATTTGCGAGTGGTGTTGCGGGACAAGAGCGACCAAAAAACGGTGGCGCTGGGAATTATTCGCAAAGCTGCGGAGATGAGCGTGACGGTAGGGATTGAAAGGCCGCAACCGAGTGAATCGAGCCACGTGGTGCGCCGCGCGGAGCTTTAGAAGCCAACTCAGCAAAATTAAGAACGATCGAAAGGCGGGGCTACAGGGACTCGATCGGAATTTTGGATCGGCGTCACCACGGAACAACGCCGCCGGTCTGGACGAAGAGGCCCGTGGGAGCGTCGTCGGGAGCGAGCGCCTGTCGCAACGCCTCCGCAGCGCCTTCTGCGAGCGTTTGCGTGCCCTTGTTGCCGTTCATATCCGTCGCCGTGTAACCGGGATTTACGGTGTTCACCTTGATCGCGGTGTCGCGCAGTTCCCACGCAAGCTGCACGGTCATCATGTTGACGATTGCCTTCGAGCCGTTGTAACCAAGCGGCTTGACGGCGGCGAAAGGCCATTTCGGGTCCGCGTTCCAGGTGAGCGAACCCAGGCCGCTGGAGAGCATCACAATGCGCCCCGCCTCCGATTTACGCACGAGCGGCAGCATCGCCTGGGTGACAGCCAGGACTCCGAAAAAGTTCACATCAAGGACACGCCGCACAGCGCCGGGATCAGCGGTGCTGGGCGGTCCGTCAGCTTTATCAACAATTGCCGCGTTGTTTACCAGAATGTCGAGCCGGCCGTATTGCGTCTGAATGGTCTGCGCCGCCTTCGCAATTGTCTGGGGCTTCGTGACGTCGAGCTCGATAAAGTGTGCGTCGGCGCCTTCGGCTCTTAGTTTGGCTGTTGCAGCGTTTCCCAACTTCGCGTTGCGCGCGGCGACCAGCACGGTAACGCCTTCTTCGCCGAGTTGACGCGCCAACTCGTAGCCAATCCCTTTGTTCGCGCCTGTGATTAGAGCGATCTTGCCTTTGTGATTCTGTGCGGCCATCGGACGATTACCTCTCACAAATTAGAAGGCGAGACGAGGGCGTACGATTCAAAAAACTTCCCGCGATCCCGGTTAGCTCGGGTGAATCAATCGTGAACGGCTTGCGGCGGAGACTGTGCCCTACGCTGTAGGGCGATGAAGCCGCCGCAAGCGCCACCTGCGAGTTTCAGCGCGTGAGCCACAATGTATGCAAAAGGTTCAGGCTGCGCGCGCGTCAAGGCGACGTAGATCAGAGCCGCGACAACTCCCACGAATGTCCCATGCAGAATGAAATGGGATTCGATCCGCCGACACACCCAGAGCGCTGCCAGGAAGCACGTGATGAAGGATCCGGGGGGAGCAGTGTACTGTAGGAAATTGCCGCCGACATGTAAACCAAGAGGGACAATCGCGATAATCAGAGCTACTTCCGCGAGCAGCCCGCCGAGCAAAATCCGCCCCCAGTGGACTTTTGTGCTACTCATTTTCTTCACCCCCGCGCAGCGCGTAGAACGATTCGCGATTGTAGCTATTAAAGATGCTTCTGGCCAACTGTCACGCTGATGGGAAAGGCTGCGGATTGAAAAGGCACGGGAGATGTTCCCGGGCCTTTTTTATTTTGGCGCGGGATTATTCGCGGATGATCTCGGCGTTGGCGGCGGGAGCTACCAGGCGAACTAGCTTGGGGCCGTCGACGTATAGATCAATTTCGTTGTCTTCGGTTCTTACGCGCAGCTCTTGAACTTTCTGGCCGTTCACTACCTGCTCGCCCATCGAATCCACGGTGACGGTGCCGGGGGTCATCTCCTGCGGAACGAGCACGGAGAAAGTTTGCTCGCCTTTTTTGTCCCAGTCGTAGAGGCGGGCTAGGAATGTGTATTGGTAATAGAGATTATCGTCGAGGACGACTACGAGCGGAGCAGCGAAAGTGAATTGTTGGGTGAAGGGGCGCGCGCCTTCGAGGTGGAGTTCGACGTTCGCGGTGACACCCGTGAAAGCAATCGTGGCGGAGGCTTTTTTGGAGCCTTGCGTGGACCATTCGTAGTGGACTGGGACGCCGTCCGCGTGCACGACAAGATTGCCGATTACGTGCGTGTTCCCCTTGGGCGACTGAATTTCCGTGCTGCCGTGGGCGGACCAATCGCCGCCGTTGGGCGCGATGCTGAATTCTTCTTTGCCGATTTGCTGGCCGCTGACCAGGATTTTGAACGTGCCTTTATCGGCGGCGAGCGGCGCGATGAGCGCATGCATTCGCGGCGGCAGCATGCTGGCTTCAGATACGGAGTGGAGCGTGAGAAGCGCCGCAGCAATGATTCCGAGAGCGGCGGCCAGCGTGACCATCGGAGCGATTTTCGTCCGGCGGCGACGCGCGGAGGAATTCATTCGGCTGCGTGCGGAGTTTTGAATCATGCAGTCACCTTAGGGAAAATTCCCAGCGCGACGATCTGCTCAACGACGCGCAGAGGCTCAATATTCGACTCCACACGGTAATCCGCGATCTCGTAGGAAGGCAAGCGTTCCTGATAGAGCGTGCGAAAACTGGCTTCGTCGCGGAAGAGCGGACGGTCTTGAATATGGGCGATGCGCTTGAGCAGTTCCTCGACGGGGCACTGCAGCCACACGAGAACAGCGCCGGCGTGACGCAGCAGCGCGAGATTTTGCGGCTGCGCGGTGGTGCCCCCGCCCAGGGAGACGACGCGCGGTTTCTGCTGCTCGGCAGCTTCGCCGACGATGCGCTGGAGTTGGGCGTGTTCGATTTTGCGGAATTCGGGTTCGCCGAGCCTGGAAAATATTTCGGGGATGGTTTGCTCGGCGATTTCGACAATGCGTTTATCGAGATCCACGTGTTGCCAGCCGATCTGGCGGCCCAGCAGGCGCGCGACGGTGGACTTGCCGCTGCCCATGAAACCGATCAGGCAGACGAGCGAGCGCGGGCGGGGCTCAGTGGTCATCGGTAGATTTTGCGTCGAGAACGGGCCAATCAATCACGTTTGAGAATGTTGATTGTACCATCGAAGGAGGTCATCTCAATCTTGGCGCGGCCTTCGTTGAAAGTGCCAAAGAGAGCATTGCCCCATTTCGGCATGAAGTGGTGCTGGTGGGCGGAAGGCGTCAACTTCGCTTCGTTGTTCACTTTGCCTTTCAGGGAAGTGGCGCTGAGGTCGAAGGAATCTCCGGGCGAGAAGCGAACTTCAATCACGCCGCTGTAGTTCTTCAGAGAGTAAGTGCCGTTGGGCAGAAATTCGCCATTGAAAAGGATATTGCCGGAGGAGGTTTGCGCCCAGACGTGGTAGCTGCGCAGATCGAGCAGGCGGAAATTGCCGCTGATGGAAGAAGCTTCAATGCGTCCAGCGCAGCGCATGCAGGTGAACGAACCGCCGACGGTCTTGACGGTGAGGTAGCCGGCGGCGTCTTCGAGGTCCACGCCGGCGGCGACGGTTTCGACGTTCATGTCGCCGAGCACGTTCGCGACGCTGACGTTGCCAGCATCGTTGTGAATTTGCAGCTCGGCGTCTTCCGGGACGTTTATCTGAAAATCGGCGCGCATATCGTCTGGCGCTACGGAGTCCGATAGCTCGCGGGTGGAAACGTCCACGCGATTGCCCATTTGTTCGGCGTCCACTTCGATGCGATCGCTGGCCGGGGTGGAGATGACCATTACTTCGGCCTTGGTCCAGGCCTTAACGGTGATCAGGCCGTTGGGATTGTGAATGGTGATGACTGGATGCGCGGCGACTTTGAAATGCTGTTCCTGACGGCGCGGACCGGCAGCGACGGCGCTGCAGAGCAGCAGGCTGGGAACGAGAAGACCGGCGGTTTTCCAGTTCACCTTGGGAAACCAGTGCGCCGGAACAAAGTGAGACGTGCTCATTGGACGTTTTCTCCGCGTTCAGTCATTTGCGTCAGCAGGTCCGCCTTCTGCTGATACGCTTCGTAGAGATAATCCCGCGCCACTTCGTTCTGGGGTTCTTCGTTGACACTTTTTTCACACAAAGCGATGTACTTGTCAACCAGAGCCAGATTCTGATGCAGGGAAGCGGTGACATCGGGATTAGAACGGGCAATGTAAGTGTTCGAATTTTGTTCCGCGAAATTGAGCTGGGCGCTGAGCGGGGATGTGGAAATCTGCGTGCCTTTTAGCCAGCGGGCTTCGTTGACGCGCTTGTTGACAGGTCCGCTGAGCGCGAAAGCTACGGCGACGAGAGCCGCGAGATACGCGCCGGCCAGTACAGGGCGTGGCAGCCGCGGGAATAAACTGCTGAACCAGCCGGCGCGGGGCGCCTGGGCTATTGCGGCATCCTCATGTGCCGGAATTGTTTCGCGGATCAGGCCTTCGTGTTCGAGTTGTGCGCGGAGAGAAGTCCATACGCGCTCGGGAGCATCTTGTTCCGCGGCGCTCCAGCTGCGCGCTTCGGTGTGAATCAATTCCAGATCGCTGACGATGCTCGAGCAATTGCGGCAAGTGCGGAGGTGTGCTTGCAGGTCCTGCGGGCGTTCGCCTTCCATCCAGGGTTCCAGATACGCCAGAAATTCCCTGCATGTGATCGTGGCCATGGTTCAGTCCTTGCCGCCAGTGTCGGCGCTGGCGGCCTTGCGGTCTTCGCGGGCCTGGGCGCGCAGCGCTTCGTGAAGCAGTTCACGGAGGCGCATGCGCGCTTTGTGCAATTGCGATTTCGAGTTGCCGATGGAGCAATCCATGATTTCCGCAATCTCGTTGTGTTCGTAACCTTGCACATCGTGCAGCACGAACACCGATTTGTAACCGGGTGGCAGCTGGTCCACCGCGCGCTGCAGGTTGACCCGGTCAATAGAGCCGCTAAGCCGCAGATCCGGACCGCCGAAATCACGGCGCGGACCGCCAGAATCCTCATCCGGCTCGGTAAGCTCCTCAAGCGAGCTTTCGTTGCCTGATTTCTTCCGCAACTTCATGAGCACGACGTTTACGGCAAGGCGATGCAGCCAGGTCGAAAACGCCGACTCGCCGCGAAAAGTGGCGATCTTCCGGAATAGCTGGAGGAACGCCTCTTGTGTCAGGTCCTCCGCCTCGGCGGTATTACTGACCATCCGCAAGCAGAGCGAGTAGACCCGCCGGTTATGCAGGCGGTAGAGGCGCTCGAAAGCGGCCGCGTCGCCCTGTTGGGCGAGGCGGATGGCCTCGGCCTCCGGCATTTCCCCAGTATCGATTCGTCTCGTTCGGGCCACGCTACCCGTCGGGGCGCATCCTTAACTGCGATGCGGCACCTGCTCGGTGAGTTGTACTTATAGTTCTATACACGCAACGAATTCGCCATCTGAAGGGCGTGGCGGGTTTCGTCACGTAGGGCGAAAGGCGAAAAGCGGAACAAGCCGGTTTTCGCGGATACGCTGGATCATTTTGGCTGGATTCAATTGAAACGTCCAGCCTCGAAGCCTCGTTTGGCCGCAGCTTGCGACAAGCTTATCCATCGGGAAATACCGCGGGAACATGCACTTTAGACGCGGACAGAGCAGATTGGCAAGCCGTGGATTCGTAAATTCTACTAATTTTGGAAGAAAATCAAGCGGAGGCTCGGCTGATGCGCGCCCGCGGAGCGGCGGTCCTACGCTTTTCGGGAACCGGCACGGCATCTAGATCGGAAGCGAAGGCTGCGAGTTGCTCTCCGGGCAGAACGCGCAGGAAGGACTTCACCAAGACTTCCGCTTCGCGCAGGCAGGTGGCGAAATCGTAGTGCAGACATTCCAGCTTGTCCCAGCTGTCGCCGGGTTGAACGGAGGTACCGGCGGCGACGTCTTCGGCGGCATCATTATATTCGCGCGCCAGGTTCTGCAGAGTTTCCGACAAGATGCGTAGTTTCTGGAAATAGCGCGAGCGGCTGGCAAAGAGAACGCGGTGAAGGAATTCGTTCCAAGAAGCTGCGGTCTGCGCGGTCTCGCCGCGGAAGTTGTCCGTATTCAGTGGCGCCACACTGGGAACGTTACTGATGTGACGGCCGCGGCCGGAGAGCACGCCGCAAGCGCCGACAAGCGAAGCCGACAGGCGCACCAGAAGATCGGCGGAGACGGAAACCTGCTGGCGGGCGCGCACCAATTCACCGCGAGCGCGCAAGGATAGAGCATCATCGAGGGAAACGCTCATCATCGCGTAATAGGTCTCCCAGCGACGGACTACAGCATCGAACAACTGGACTTTGTCTCGCGGTAACCACGCGATCCAATCATCCGAGACGCTGCGTCGTGAGGAGGAAGTGCCTAGCTTCCGCTTCAAGAACACGCTGCCCCCAAGTTGAGCGGGCAGTATACCACTGGTTTTGGGTGGGGCCACTTTGGGAGGCGTTTTCTTGACGCTTCTGGAAGGCGACCGCTATACTGCCGCCCGGCTCTCCGAATGGCCCGCTGGATTGTTGGTGCGCACGGCCGTGACCGCCGAAAGGAAGTTGACCCGTTGGAATTCGAACCGCAGGATCAGTTTCAACAGCGCCTGAAAAATCTGGGAGAAATTGAAGGGTTGGGCCATGCGGCTTATCCGCGCAGATTTGCCTGGACGCATACACCGCGGGAAGTGGGCGAAAAGTTTGGCGAGCGCGCCGCAGAGCAGCTGACAGCTGAGCCGGTAGAAGTACGCGCGGCGGGACGGATTGTTGCGTTGCGGCCGCATGGTAAAGCTGCATTTGCGCATATCGCCGGCGACGGCGGGCGGTTGCAAATTTACGTACGGCAGGACGTGGTGGGAGAGGAGGCCTACAAGCTGTTCAAGTTGCTGGATTTGGCCGATATTGTGGGCGTTTCTGGGCATCTTTTCCGCACCAAGACGAATGAACTCAGCGTGAAGGTGGAAAAAATCGAGCTACTGAGCAAGGCGTTGCTGCCTCTGCCGGAAAAATGGCATGGGTTGGCGGATATCGAGCAGCGCTACCGGCGGCGGTATTTAGATTTGATTGTTAATGAAGGTGCGCGGGAGATATTTATTCGCCGGGCGAAGATTATTCGGGAGTTACGGCGGTTTTTCGATTCACGTGGATATTCGGAAGTGGAAACGCCGATGATGCATCCCATTTTGGGAGGCGCCACGGCGCGGCCGTTCGTGACGCATCACAACACTTTCGATATGGACCTTTATTTGCGCATCGCGCCGGAGCTTTATCTGAAGCGGCTGGTGGTGGGCGGGATTGACAGGGTCTATGAGATCAACCGCAACTTCCGGAACGAAGGTATTGACGCCATCCACCAGCCGGAGTTCACCATGCTGGAGTTCTACCAGGCTTACAGCGATTACCTGGAACTGATGGATATGACCGAGGAATTATTTCGCGGGCTGGCGGAGAAAGTGACGGGCAGCGCGCAGATCAAGTACGGCGAGCAGACGATTGACTTCGGACGGTTCGAGCGGCTTTCGATGCGCGAGGCGATTGTGAAGTATTGGCCTGCCGCGGAGGGCACGGCGCCTACTGTGGCGGAATTAGGCGAGGAGGGCGGTGCGCGAGCGGTGGCTGAGCGGTTCAACGCTTATGCGCGCGCACACGGGCTGGATTCTGTGGCGAATGTGACGAAGTTCTCGGATGGCGAATTGACCGGCGAGCTTTTTGAGACGATTGCTGAAGTGCATTTAGTACAGCCGACATTTATATATGATTTTCCGACGGCGATTTCGCCGTTGTCGAAGCAGAAACCGGATGACCCGTCACTGACAGAGCGCTTCGAACTTTTTGTGGCGGGAATGGAATTGGCTAATGGTTTTTCGGAATTGAACGATCCGTTCGACCAGGAACGGCGTTTTCGCGCGCAGGTGGAAAAGGGCGGGCAGGAAGCGCCGAAAGAAGTGGACATGGATTACATTCGCGCGCTGGCGCACGGTCTGCCCCCAACGGCGGGTGAAGGCGTCGGGATCGACCGGCTTGTGATGCTGCTGACGGATTCGCACGCGATACGCGAAGTGGTGTTGTTTCCATTGTTGCGCGCGGAATCGCCCGATCCTGTTGCTGATGATGATGCGTCTTCTGGAACTGTCGGCGGAATTGATTCAGGCGGCAAAGCGAAATGAGCTTCGAATGGCTGGTGGCACTGCGGTATTTGCGGTCGCCGAACCGGCCGGCGGTGCTACGCATCGTCACATTGCTGGCGGTGATTGGCGTGGCAGCGGGCGTGACGACGCTGGTGATCGCGCTTTCGATGAACACGGGATTTCGCCAGGCGATCCGCGATCGACTGCTGAGCGTTACCGCGCACATAAACCTGAAGCCGATTGGCCCGAACGGAATCCGCGATTATCGTGAACTGATGATGCAGCTCAGCGGCACTCCGGGTGTGCGTTCGATCGAGCCGGCGATTTATTCCACGGTGCTGCTTTCGGCAGGAGGGCGCGCGCGCGGCGTCGTGCTGAAGGGAGTAGATCCGGAGCTGGAACAGCGGGCGAGTGAAGCGCTACATCATATCGTGGCGGGCAACGGAGATTTTGCGCAGGATGCGGACGGAATTCCGGCGGTGCTGGTGGGACGCATCATGGCGAACGATCTGGATATTTCAGCAGGCGATTACATTACGCTGACCAGCCCGCAAGGAAGCTTGACGCCTTTTGGGATGCTGCCGCGCTCGCGGCGTTTCCACGTGAGTGGAATTTTCGACTCGGGATTTTACGACTACGATGCGAATTGGGGATTCGTGACGCTGGGCTCGGCGCAATCTTTGGCGGGGATTGGCGACGTGGTGAGTTTGCTGGAAGTGCGTGTAACGCAGATGGACGACGCGCCTGCGATCGCTGCGGCATTATTGCGGCGCGCCGGGCCCGGATTCATGACGTCTACTTGGATGGATGAGAATCGCGCTTTGTTCCGCGCGTTGAGTTTGGAGAAACTGGTGACGGCGCTGTTCATCGGGCTGATCACTTTCGTTGCGGGACTGAATATTCTGGTGGTGCTGACCATGACGGTCACCGATCGCGCCCGGGACATCGCGGTGCTGATGGCCATGGGCGCACGTCGTCAACAGTTGCGCAAGATTTTTATTTTGCAGGGGCTCGTCGTCAGCATTGCGGGAACCGTGGCAGGCTTGCTAATCGGTTATACATTTGCAGGGATCGCAAACAAGTGGCGATTGATTCCGCTGAATCCCGAGGTTTACGCGATTCCGTACGTACCGTTCCACGCGAATGCGCTGGACGCGATCTGGATTGCGGCAGCGGCGCTCTTTATCAGCATCGCCGCAACTCTCCTGCCGGCGCGTTCGGCTTCGCGCATCCTGCCTGTGGAAATTCTCCGCTTCGAATAGTTTTGACGCACGCGCTGGCATCCACGGGCGCGCGCCGCGCGCCAATTCATTCCGCGAAATGGCGCGGAGCAATCTGCAATTTGCGGCGCTCCGTGCTAGAATCGAAAAAGAGGCGAAGTTCTGGCGGCTCGTGCCTTTGCGGGGTGTGGGGCGCGTTGGCAGCTATGGGTAACGGTACCGCCATAAAAGAGAAATTTGTTGGATTTACAGGTGGGAGGCGCCAAATCGGGAATGACTAGTTGCCTGTAAAGGAAGGACATACAGTTTGGTCCATTCGGCATCTAACGTGAAAGAGAATACAGCCTAGGCGATGCACACGCAGGCAAATTCGAGCACAGCTCTCCTCGATAAACCCGGTGAAACCACCGCGCCGGACGTGCGTGAAATCCTGCGCGGCGAGAATCTGCGAAAAACCTTCCGCTCCGGCGCGCAAGACGTGACTCCTCTGGCGGGGATTAACCTCACGATTGCGCGCGGCGAGATGGTTGCGGTGGTCGGGCCCTCCGGCACCGGTAAAAGTACTTTGCTACATCTGCTGGCTGCTCTAGACACTCCAACGAGCGGTGCAGTATACTTCGCCGGGAAATCGCTCCAGTCGTTTTCAGAAACGGAATTGGCGGAGTATCGCAATCGCGCCGTGGGTTTTGTCTGGCAGCGTCACCACCTGCTGCCGGATTTTACGGCGGCTGAAAATGTCGCGATGCCTCTCCTGGTGCGGGGCGTCACCTTGGCGCAAGCACTTCGGACCGCGGCGGAGTGGCTAGGCGAAGTCGGATTGGCCGATCGAGCAGAGCAGCGTGGGGGTCAGCTATCTGGGGGCGAACAACAGCGTGTGGCCATCGCGCGAGCGCTGGTGAATGGCCCGGCCTTACTGCTGGCCGACGAGCCTACCGGCGACCTGGATCAGCGCAGCGCCGAAAATATTTTCGAATTGATGCAGCGGCTGCACCAGTCGCTGCAGTTGACATCCATCCTTGCGACACACAATCTTTCATTAGCCCGGCGCGCCGACCGTGTTCTGACATTGGAACGCGGAGCATTGGCCCCGGGCGCAGAAGCGCTGAGCGAAACCGCGGTACCTCTCCCGCGATCCGCCAGTGCTGGGGCGACGACTCCAGGAGACCGTGGGTGACCCGTGTTTGAACGCTATACAGAAAAGGCTAGGCGCGTAATATTTTTCGCACGGTACGAGGCGAGCCAGTACGGCAGCCCGTACATCGAGACGGAGCACTTGCTGCTGGGACTGTTGCGCGAGGATAAGGCGCTCGCCAACCGTTTTCTGCGCACGCATGGCTCGATCGAATCCATCCGCAAGGAAATCGAGGCGCGCATCACCGTGCGTGAACGCATCTCGACTTCGGTGGAAGTACCGCTGAGCCAGGAGTGCAAGCGCATATTGAATTTCGCGGCCGAGGAAGCAGAGCGCCTGGGCCACAAACACGTGGGGACCGAACACCTGTTGCTAGGCGTGCTGCGGGAAGAGAAATCTTTCGGCGCAGAGATTTTGCTGGAGCGGGGATTGCGACTTTCAACCGTGCGCGAGGAGTTGGGACGCAGCGCGGGAGAGAAGGTGCCAGTGAACCGTCCTAAAGAAGCTTCTTTGTTGGCGGAATTCAGCAGGGATTTGACGCAGGCGGCGATGGAAGGCCAGCTGGACCCGCTGGTAGGACGAGACCGCGAGCTGGAGCGCGCGATTCAGATTCTGTGCCGGCGGACGAAAAATAATCCTGTGCTGATCGGCGAACCAGGCGTGGGCAAGACGGCGATCGTGGAAGGCCTGGCACAGAGGATATCGGATGGAGATGTGCCGCCGTTTCTCGCGGACAAGCGCATCCTTTCGCTCGATCTTTCGTTGATCGTGGCGGGAACGAAATATCGCGGGCAGTTTGAAGAGCGGCTGAAAACCATCATGAAGGAATTGATGGAGAGCCAGAACGCCATTGTGTTTATCGATGAGCTGCACACGCTGGTGGGCGCGGGATCGGCGGAAGGTTCGCTGGACGCCGCGAACATTTTGAAGCCGGCGCTGAGCCGCGGCGAAATTCAGTGCATCGGCGCGACGACTCCTTCGGAATATCGCAAGTCGGTGGAAAAGGATCGTTCGCTCGAGCGGCGTTTCCAGGCAGTGAAAGTGGGCGCACCGAATGAAGAAGAGGCGATTCGCGTGCTGCAGGGCGTGCGCGATCGCTATGAAAAATTCCACGCGGTCAGTTACACCGACGAAGCCATTCAATACGCGGTGTATCTCTCGAACCGGTATATCCCGGACCGTTTTCTGCCGGACAAGGCGATTGATCTGCTGGACGAAGCGGGCTCGCGCGTGAAGTTGCGCCAAGCCATGCTGCCGGACGAAGTTTCTGAAGTGCAGAAGCGCGTGAAGTTCATCACGCACCGGATGGAAACCGCGATCGCCAACCATGAATTCGAGAAGGCGCGTTTCTATTCGGAAGAAGAGCGCAAGGAAAAGGAACATCTGCGCGTGCTGCGCGAGAAGTTGAAGATTGACGATTCCTCGACGGGTATCGTGACGCGCGAGGACATTGAAGAAGTGGTGGCGCGCTGGACCGGCATTCAAGTGTCGGCCATCAAGGAAGACGAACAGCAGAAGTTGCTGCGCATCGAAGAAGAGCTGCACCGCCGCGTCATCAGCCAGGACAAATCCATCACCGCGTTGGCACGGGCGATTCGCCGCAGCCGCGCGGGATTGAAGGCTCCGGGCCGTCCGGTGGGCTGCTTCTTGTTCCTGGGACCAACCGGCGTGGGCAAGACGGAAGTGGCACGACGCTTGGCCGAGTTCTTGTTTGGCAGCGAGAAGTCGCTGATCCGCTTCGATATGTCCGAATACATGGAGAAACATTCCGTGTCGAAGCTGATTGGCGCGCCTCCAGGGTACGTTGGATATGAAGAAGGCGGGCAATTGACGGAGCGCGTGCGGCGGACGCCTTATTCGGTAATTTTGCTGGATGAGATTGAAAAAGCTCACCCAGACGTGTACAACATCCTGCTGCAAGTCTTTGAAGACGGTCAGTTGACCGACGGGCTTGGCAACACGGTGGATTTCCGCAATACCATCATCATCCTTACATCCAACCTGGGGGCGCGGCAGTTGCAGAAACAGGCGGGCCTCGGTTTTGCGTCGAAGGAATTGGACGCGATGGCCAAGAGCCAGGATGACATGGTGATGGGTGAAGTGAGGCGGGTCTTCAATCCGGAGTTCCTGAATCGTCTGGACGAAGTAATTCTGTTCAATTCGCTCAACGATGACGATCTGTTGCGGATTATTGACCTGCTCGTGGGCCAGATCAACGAAACTCTGGTGCATCGCCAGGTGCAGATAGCACTCACACCTGAAGCGCGCCAGTGGATCCTCGAGAAGACCTGCAGCGACCGAAATTATGGCGCGCGGCCGCTTCGTCGCGCGTTACAGAAGTACGTCGAAGACCCATTGTCGGAAGCTTTGATTCAGGGCGGACTGCAAAGACCAGCGACTCTCGAGATTTATCTCGGGACCGATGGTCTGGCGTTCCGACCTGTCGTTGAAGCAACCCCAGTGGCCCACTAGGAATCCTACGCGCAAGCCGGACGGGAGCAGTCCGGCGGGGGAGCACACAATTTTGGGCGGGATACTGCGGCCTTGACCAAGGCTGCGAGCGGGAAAATTTTTCTGCGTCCATTGCAACTTTTGGTGGTGGTGTATTTGTGTGCGCTGGCGTCAGGGCAATCCCTTTCGGCTCAACAGCCTCAGGGCGGGCAAGAGGCGAACGGACCGCAGTACATCATCGAAAAAATTGAGTTCATCGGTAACCGCCGCATTCAGCGCGACACCTTGTTGGCGCGCATTTTTTCCCGCCCCGGCGACCCTTACAGCCCCGAGGCAGTCCGCCGCGATTTTCAGGCGCTGTGGAATACGCAGTTCTTCGAAGATATCCGCCTGGAAGTGGAAGACAGCCCCAACGCACCCAACGCAAAACTCCTGGTTTTCTACGTGACGGAGCGCCCTATTATTCGCCGCATTGAGTACAAGGGGAACAAGTCCATCACCGAATCGGACATTCTGGATGCGTTCAAGGAAAAGAAAGTGGGGCTTTCGGTGGAAAGCCAGTTCGATCCCACGAAAATCAAGCGCGCCGAAGTGGTGATCAAGGGATTATTGGCCGAGCACGGGCGGCAATTCGCCACGGTGAAGCCCACTTACGAACGCATTGCGGCCACCAATGCCGTGAAATTGGTGTTCAATATAGATGAAGGACCGAAAGTCAAAGTGGGGGAGATCAAATTCGTCGGCGCCAAGGCATTTTCCGACCGAAAATTAATCCGTTCGATGCACAACGACCGGCCCTACGCGATTCCGCTGTACATCACGGAGATTCCGGTTTTGAGCAAGACCTATGACAAGAACAAGCTGGACGAAGACCTGGGAGTGGGAATCCACGGGATTTACCAGGACCACGGATATTTCAAAGTTTCGGTGAGCGATCCGGTGGTGAAAATATCCGATGATGTGCACAGCGGAATCCCGGGACCCTGGCCGCTGTTTGGCTCAAAGAACGGCAAGCGCGCGGACATCACGATCATTATTGATGAAGGCGCGCAGTATCGCATGGGCAGCCTGCGGTTCCGCAGCTCCGATCCGGAGCAGGGGCTTGTGTTCAAGTCCGAAGTCTTGGCGAAAGCCTTTCCGCTGAAGGAAGGCGATATTCTGGCGGCAGACAAGCTGCGCAAAGCCCTGGACAACTATAAAAAGCTCTATGGGGAGTACGGCTATATTGACTTCGTGGCGACCCCGATCACCGACATTGATGACGCGAAGAAGCTCGTGAATCTGACCGTGGAGTTCGACCAGCAAAAGCAATTCTTCGTGCGGCGCATCGAGTTTTCCGGAAACACCACCACGCGCGACAAGGTCATCCGGCGCGAATTGCTGCTGGACGAAGGCCAGGTATTCAACAACCGTTTATGGGAAGTCAGCCTGTTGCGGCTGAACCAGCTGAATTATTTCGACACCATCAAGCCGGAAAACGCGGAGCTGAAACGCAATGTGAAAGCTGGAACGGTGGACATCAAGCTCAAGCTGAAAGAAAAAGGTAAACAGTCCATCAGCTTCAACGGCGGCGTCAGCGGCATCGCCGGCACGTTCATCGGCGGCTCTTACACTACGAACAATTTCCTGGGACTGGGCGAAACCCTTTCGCTCTCCGCGCAAGTGGGCAGTTTCCAGCGCGACGTGCGTTTCGGATTCACGGAGCCGTACCTGTTTGATCGTCCGATTTCCACCGGCTTCACGATCTTTTCGACGAAGTTTGACTACAACCAGGCCAGGCAGCTGGGCATTGCCGAGAACACCGAGATCGCGATCAATCCCGCGTTGCAAGAGAACTACACGACCAACTCGAAAGGCCTGACGGTGTTCGCGAGTTACCCGCTGCGGAAGTTTTCCTTCACGCGCATCGGCCTGACCTACGGGTATTCAACGACGAATATTCAGACGTTCAGCACGTCGGCGCAATTGCTGTTTGACAGTGTCAAGTTCACGGGGTTGGCGGGACCTTCCGCGCTGAACGGAATCGAATCCAGCAAGATCACGGGGACGATCTCCTACAGCACGGTGAACAATCCGCAAAACCCGACGAGCGGAAAAAGCTACTACTACGGGCTCAGCTTTGAGGGCGGGCCGCTACAAGGCAACGTTAACACCATTACCAATTCGTTCGTGACCACCTACTTTCATCCGGTGAACAAGCGCCGCAACGTGATCGGGCTGAAATACCAGGTGGGCATGATTACCGGATACAACGGGACGAACGTGCCACCCTATAGCCGCTTCTTTCTGGGCGGCGAGAACGATGTGCGCGGCTTCGATTTCTACACGATTTCGCCCTTCGTGGAAATTCCCGAAGCCACAACGCAGCCGGTGACCTTCTCAAATCCCACGGTGCTGAACGCACAGGGAAAACCGACGCTGCAATCCATCGGCGTGCCGATGATCCAGTTCCTGCCGACGCGGCCGGGCGGCGATTTCCAGAACATCGGCAACTTTGAATACCGCATTCCGATTGCGGGGCCGGTGACGCTGACCTTATTCAACGACGTCGGCGTGAACGGCATTCTGCGGAAATCGCAGCTGGCGCTGGATCCTTCGGCGGTCACCGTGTACCAGCAGCAATACCCTAATCCGGATTTCCCGAACTTGAAGATTGCGAGCAATCTGCCGATTTATCCGGGCACCAATTTCAAAGTACACACTTCGGCGGGGGTGGAGCTAGACGTGATCCTGCCGATCGTGAACGCGCCATTCCGCATTTACTACGCGTACAACTATTTGCGGCTGGACGACACCATCAACGGCTTGAGTGGTGGCTACGCACTGAGTGAAGCGATAAAGAACGCGCTGCCACCCGGAGTGCTGCAGACGCAGATCGCGCCGCAGCTGCAGCAGATCATCGTCACCAATACGCAGCACATCCCGGCGAACCTGATCGAGCCGCAACATACCTTCCGCTTCACGGTGGGTAAGACATTCTAAGAATTTGCACCAGGGAACTGCACGCGCGATCGGGCAAGGCGTGATCAAGGCGTCCGGCGCGCGCAGCGAATTCAGATAAGAGGGTGATAGAAATGGGCAACAAGATACTGAGGTTGGGCGCGGCGCTGTTCGTCGCGGGATCGGCGTTCCTGTGTGGTTGCGGAGGGAACTCCACGCCGGTGGGCGTCACAGTAGTCCCGAACCCGGCGACGGTGGGGCTGGGCAGCACGATGCAGTTTCAAGCGGCGGTGACAGGAACGCCTACGACCTCAGTGACGTGGCAAATCTGTTCCGTGCCGACTCCGACCAACCTTCAGCCGACGGTTTGCAGCCCGGCGACCACCGGACAGACGCAATTGGCGGGCGGCTACGGAGTGATCACGACGGGCCAAATCAACACGCCGGCTGGAGGCTTTTACACGGCGCCCACGACACTGCCGCCAACGAACCCGTTTTATGTGGTGGCTACTAGCACGGTGAACACACAAATATTCGGCATCAGCAGAGTGACCATTGATTCCTTGATTCGCGTGGCCATCACGCCCAACACCGCGACCATTGCGCCGGGCGACTCCTTTACATTTACCGCGAACGTGACCGGCACGACGAACACAGCTGTGACCTGGGAAGTAAACGGAAATGCAGGCGGCGAAGTGACCGACGGATTCATTGTCCCGGGTGGCGGCAACGGCAACACGGCCGTTTACACGGCGCCCACCCAAAACCCGCCGGCCACCGTCACGATCACCGCGGTTTCAGGGTTCGATCCGGCGGAGTCTGGCACCGCGACGGTATCGATTATCAGTACCGCTGCTCCAACGCTGACTTCCGCGCAGCCGAACATCGTGGGGGAAGGCTCGGCACAGCAAGAGGTGTACCTCACGGGAGCGAATTTCACGTCGAACAGCGTGGTGCTGGCGGGAACTCCGCCCACGCCGGTGCCGACGATTTTTCTTAGCAGCTCGTTGCTGCACGCGACCATTCCCGCAGCCCCGCTTTCGATTGCCGGGCCGGTAGCCCTGGCCGTGCAGGCGCAGAACGGAGATTTATCGAATGTTCTGACCGGTCCAACAAACGGCCTGACGGTAATGCCGTCACGTCCCGCAGTGGTTGCGCTAACGCCGGATACCATCGTGCCGAACGCTTCGACCGCCGGCGTGAATCTGATCGGCGGATTTTTCTCGCCGAGCACGACTGTGCAATGCAACGGGCAGACGGTAGCTGCGACGCTGACCAGTTCGCAGCAATTGGGCGTCACCATACCGGGAACGTGCGCGCCGGCGCCGGGACAGTACCCGCTGACCGTGCAGAACAGCGATGTTGCGCCGCCGAATCCGGCGATGTCTGCGGTGAACCTGACGGTGGAACCGCTGCAGAGCGACATTTCAACCGGAGTAAGCTCGACCTTTCCAGTGGGCGCGTCGCCGCAGGCGATCGCCATTGATGCGGCGTTGAACCTGGCGGTGATCGCGAATACGGTGGGTAATTCGGTCAGCGTGGTGAACCTAACGACGCTGGCGACGACGAACGTTCCGGTAGGCCGTGCCCCGACTGCGGTTGCGATTGACGATCAAATCACCACCGCGGGAGGCGCACTGGGAGATCACATCGCGGTCGTCACCAACAGCGCTGACAACACGCTTTCGGTAATTGATTTGGTTACGCAAGCAGTAACATCAACGCTCACGCTGCCGAATACGAGCACTCCGCCGAACGGGCCGCCGGTGCCATACGGGATCGGGATTAATCCGTTGACGCATCGCGGACTCGTTGCTTTCCAATCCACCAACTCCGCCGCCATTGTCGATTTTTCCGCCGGTGTTCCCACGTTCATCCAAACGGTGAGTGGCGCGCTGGCGCCGATCGGCACCGGCACAAAACCCGCCGTGGCCGTGGATCCGATATTGAACTGGGCAGTGATTACTCCGGGAGGCGCGGGCACGATCACGCTTGTGGATTTGGGACGCAATCCCGGCGCCGGGGTGAATCCCGCGGACTTCGGGCGCACTCCGGTGGTGGTCGCGAGCGTTTCGATTTCCACCACGGTCCAGGGCGTGGGCATAAACGCCGCGACGCACCAGGCGGTGTTTGCCGATCCACAGGGTCCGAACGATTTCCCGGTGGCACCTTCGGTTTCCTCGTTCAGCATGCTGAATCAAGCGGTCGGGTCGGTTCCGTTTACGCAAGGGGGAATTGCATTCGCCAATTTGGGGTTGGTGGCTGTAGGCGTGAACCCGCTGGCCAATATCGGAATCGTAGTGAACGCCACCGCGAACAACGGCTTCGTCCTCGACCTGAATAGTAATCAGGTTCTGCAAACGGTGGCGGGCTTCAATTCTCCGCAAGCGGTGGCGGTGAACCCGCTCACGAATACGGCGTACATCGTGAATCAGGGGAACAACACTGTTTCCGTTTTTCCGTTGGCCACCATCGCGCCCAACCCGCTGCAAATTTTGGAAACGAGCCCGTCGACGATATTTGCGCAGAGTCCGGCGGCGAACGCGACTCTCTCGATAATCGGCACTGGATTCGTCAACGGTTCGCAGGTATTTCTGGATAGCACCGCAGTGCCCGTCACTTTTGTGAACAGTCGTCAGCTAACCGCGGCGATTCCGGCGGCGGATCTGGCGCTCGCGCGGCGCTATGCCGTGTTTGTGAAAACTGGCGCGGCTATATCGAACGTCAGCGATCTCACGGTGATTCAACCCGTCACGGTCGGCACCTCGCCGGTCGGCGTGGCTGTGGATCCTTATCTGGATCAGGCGGTGGTGACGAATTCGGGGAGCAACAGCATCTCCGTGGTAAATCTGCTGGACGGCACGCAAATCCCGCCGCAAGCGCCGAGCTTTTTCACTACCGGTGCAACACCCTACGGTGTGGCTATTCTGCCGCGGAGCGGTTTGGCTGTGGCGGTGAATAACGCGAGCAATGACGCCACGGTGCTGGATGAGAAAGGATTGGACGGCGTGTTCAACAGCCCGCAGACGGTGTCGCTGGGCAGCGCGTCACTGCCCTTCGGAGTAGCGATTGATCCGTACACGGGGCTGGCAGCCGTCACGGACAGCACCGTCACCACCGGCAATAGTTCAGGAGGGCTTTCCACCTTCGTTGTCTCGAGCGCGAGCACCCCGACAGCGTCTCTGGGCGAGCCTATAGACTTTCAGCCCTTGGGCGTGGCGATCGATCCGTCTATCAACAATGACATAACGCAATCAGTCGCCGCCGTCGCCACCGCGTCGCAAACGAACGATCTGAATCTGATCCCTCTGCCCACCGGCGTGCCGATGAAGATCAGCATGGCCCTGCCCACCGGCGTCGTGTTCGATGCGTTGAACCAGGTTTTCCTGGTGGCGGATAGCGGGGCCAACGTTGTGGATATCGTCGATCCCTTGACGTCGAAGCAGACGTCGTCGTTCAGCACGGGAATCAACCCTACGTCAGTGGATTACAATTTCAACACCAGCACGCTGGTCACGTCGAATGCGGCGAGCAACACGCTTTCGATTCTCGATTACGTTTGTCCGCCGAATCCTAACGCAGTATCGAGTTGCCCGGCGCCGCAAGTGCGTGAAGTGCTGGACGTGGGCGCTGTGTCATCTGTGGTGCTGGGCCCGAATTCGATCGCCATTGATCCACGGCTGAATCTGGCGGTGGCGGTTGATGCGGCCAACAACCGCATCCTGCTGGTGCCGCTGCCGCACTAGCGGCGTGCGGACTCTCGCCTCGCAGGGTGGCGCGCGACGACGTGGCGAGCACGTTTGGTCGTGCGGGCAAGACCAACCATGCATTCCGCGCGCGCATCTCACCAGAGAATGGTGGAATCGGGCGTACCTGGCAGGCGAAACGAAAGCGATTGACCAGCTTCTCGGGCGACAGCTATAATCTCCGATTTGTGTCCGCCATGATATGCGGCACAGTTCCTGGCACCGGCATCCGAAAGACTATCTACTTTAAGGAGTGAGAATGAAGATGCGATTTGCAGTTCCGGCCCTGGCGGCGTTCCTGATGGTTCCCGCGATGTGGGCGCAGACGGGCGGCGCTTCGGCCGCCGCGGTAGCAGGTAAGGTAGGCGTCATTGACGTACAAGTAGCGATCACCAGCACGGCGGAAGGGAAGCAGGCTGCAGCGGAATTGCAATCGCAATTTGCACCCCGGCAGACTGAGCTTTCGAATATGCAGAAGCAGATGGAAGATATTCAGACGCGTCTGCGCACCGGCCAGACCACGCTGAGCGACGATGAAAAGGCGCGGTTGCAACGCGAAGGCGAACAGCTCCAGCGCACGTTCCAACGTAGATCGCAGGACGCGCAGGATGATTTCAACGAAGCGCAGCGCGAGATCGTGGATCGCATCGGCCGCCGCATGATCGACGTGCTCGGCAAGTACGCCCGCGACAACGCATTCACCGTGATTCTGGATCGTTCCGGACAGACTTCGCCGGTGATCTTCGCGGCGAATTCGGTGGACGTGACTCAGGACATCATTCGCCTGTTCGACCAGGCCTACCCGGCCAAGGCCGCGGCAACCACGCCGCGTACTCCGGCACCGCAGCGCGCGCCGGCAGCAAAGCCAGCGACACCGCCGCAGCAGTAATCTCCTAGCGCAGCGATTGTGGTTGCGTTGCGCGATGGGCAAGCGACGAAAGGCCTCCCGGAATTTCAGCCGGGAGGCCTTTTTTTCTGTGGCGAGGGCGGGAGCTGCGTACTCGTGCAGCGATCCGAAATGGCCACATTTCGTTATGACTCGCTGGTTCGATGAATGTGCCGACCAGGGGGCTTTGCGGCTCTTCTTGCGTTTTTGTCCGCGAGAAATTATACTGGGTTGCTTCCAGACAGGTCGCAAGAGCCAGTGGGCGCAAGCCCACTTTTTTGTTGGACGCGACGGATGGCGGGATGCCGGTGCGTCAATGCCCGGGGTGCCTGCGGTCGAAAGTCGAGTTGGCGCTAAGGTAAGAGGTCGCTCGCACGGGAGTACTGGGACTGGCTGGCGCGCCTGGTTCGGGACTGTCGGCGACGCCGGAAGTTTTCAGTCTGGCTGTCACAGCGAAGCTAAATAGCGTTGTTGGAATAGAATGCAACTGGAAAAGGTTCGAGAGGCGGCCGAGCGGGTGGCGGGCTCGCTGGGCCTCGAGATCTTCGACATCGAATGGAAGGTCGGAAAGCAGCGCATGCTGCGTGTGTACATTGACCGGCTGCCCGGCCCGCAGAACCCGGAAGGCTTGGGTGTCACTCACAAGGATTGTGAGCGGGTGAGCGAGCAGCTGAGCGTGATTCTGGACATGGAAGATTTGGTTCCGGGGCCGGCTTACGTTCTGGAAGTGAGTTCGCCGGGGCTGGACCGGAAATTGATCAAGCCCGCGGATTACGAACGCTTCGTGGGACGGTTGGCGAAGATTTGGTTGAACGAGCCGCTGGAGAAGCAGGCGTATTTCGAAGGGCGGCTGGCAGGAATCACGGACGGCGTGGTGAAGTTCACGGTGCGCGATCGCGAGATCGAAGTGCCGTACGCCGGCATCAAGAAAGCGAATTTGGTTGTGGAGCTATAGTAGCGGCGGCAACGGGCACCTGGTATTTGGCGCTGGCAATTTTTTCTTGGGATGTACGGGAGAGAGCGAATGGCGAGTCAGCTGTACCAACAGATCGAGCTGATCAGCCGGGAAAAGCATATTGAACCGGAAATCATCATCGCGGCGATTGAGGACGCGATGGTGGTTGCGGCGCGGAAGTATTACCGCACCGAGGAAGACCTGCGCTCGAAATTTAATCCGACCACCGGACAGGTGGACGTGTTTTCAGTGCACACTGTCGTGGAGGAAGTAGCCGACCCGGTGCGCGAAATTTCGTTGAATGATGCGCGCAAGCGCCAGCCGGACGTGGAAGTGGGCGGCGAAGTCACCGAGTCCAAGCCGACCGACGTGCTGGGCCGCATCGCCGCGCAAACTGCCAAGCAAGTGATCTTGCAGAAGGTGCGCGAAGCAGAGCGCGACACGATTTACAACGAGTTCCACACGCGCGTGGGTGAGCTGATCAACAGCGTGGTGAAGCGCATGGAAGGCCCGGACATTATCGTGGACATGGGCCGCACCGAAGCACGGCTGCCCAAGCGCGAACAATCGCGGCTGGAAGCGTACAACGTGGGCGACCGCCTGCGCGTGACGATTCGTGCGGTGGAGCGAGCTGCGAAAGGGCCGCAGGTGGTGGTTTCGCGCGCCGATCCCGCCCTGGTGCAGCGCTTGTTTGAAATGGAAGTGCCTGAAATTTACGATGGCACGGTGCAGATCCGCGCGGTGGCTCGCGAAGCCGGCGAGCGCACCAAGATCGCCGTGGAAAGCCGCGACAAGGATGTGGACCCAGTGGGCGCGTGCGTCGGAATGAAGGGCATGCGCGTGCAGTCCATCATTCGCGAACTGCGCGGCGAGAAGATTGACATTATTCCTTTCAACGACGAAACGGTGGCGTTTGCACAGAAGGCTCTGAGCCCGGCGAAAGTGACGCGCGTGCAGATTATTGACCCGGAAGAAAAGCGGCTGGAAGTGATTGTTGAGGATACGCAGCTTTCTTTGGCCATTGGCAAAAAAGGCCAGAACGTTCGCCTTGCCAGCAAATTGATTGGCTGGAATATCGACATCAAGAGCGAGGAAGAAAAGCGCCGCGAGATCGAAGCGCAGATGGCCGCGCTCACCGCTCCGGGAACCGCGCTGACGCAGCTAGCCGGCGTCGGTCCGAAGACGATTGAGAAGCTGGAAGCCGCGGGCGTTACTTCGATTGAAAAGCTGGCGGACATGACGCCAGAGCAATTGGTGGAAATTCCCGGCATCGGCGAGAAAATGGTGGAGAAGATTCACCAGTCGGTGGCCGCGTACTTCGAAGCGCTGGAAACGGCCGCTACTGCTGCGCCAGACGTTGCAGTCGCTGCAGAAGGCGACGGCGTAGCGACGGAAGAAGCTGCTGCCGCGGGCGAAGAAGCAGCGCTGGTGGACGAAGCCACCGAGGAAGCTACCGAAGAAGTAGCGGCGAGTGAAGGCGAAGCGGGACCGGATGCGGAGGTTGCTCCTGCGGACGTAGCAGCTGAAGCGGAAGCGGTGGACGAAGCGACGGAAGAGGCTACCGAAGAAGTGCGCGAAGACGAGATTGGCACTCCGGAAAAGGGCGCCGAACAGTAACGTAACGGCATTTGTACGTGCAGTTGGTTGTTTGCAGGATTTTGTAAATGCAGGAAAGTGCGGGCACGAGTGCCTGCGCTGTTGAAAAGAGGCGAATGGCAGATTCTAATCAAGTCCGGATTAACGAGCTGGCGCGGGAACTGGAGATCAAGGCGAAAGTCCTGATTGATTACCTCCCGGAAGCCGGCGTCACGGAAAAAAAGACGCACTCGAGCTCGATTGACCTGAAGCACGCGGAACTGGTGCGCAAGCACTTCCGCGGCCTGGCGGCTGCTGAAGAAGCCGAGGAAGCGGCAAAGGCGGCGAAAGCTACGGCGGCGAAGAAACCGGCGCCGAAGCCTGTCGCGGCGGCTCCCGCTGCTGCGCCCGCCGCTGTAGGCGCGAAGCCCGTCGTTGGTGGCGTGGCGCCTGCTGCTCCGGCGACGGCTGCCGGGAGGCCGGGTGTTGCGGCGCACGCTCCCGCAACTGGCCCTGCGACGGCTCCGGGTGCTGCACGCCCAGCCGCACCCGCTGGAACGACAGCAACTCATCCGACGACTCCGACTCATCCGACTGGCCCAGCGCCTTCGGCTGCGAGACCCGCAGCAGCTGCACCAGCGGCTCCTGCTTCGACCACCGCTACACGTCCTGGAGTTGCGCCCGCTCCTTCCGCACCGCGGCCTGGCGTGCCCCTGCGGCCTGCCGCTGCACCGGGAAGCGCGCCTGCGGGAGCCCGTCCTGCGGCGGCAGCGCCGGGAGCTCCTCGTCCAGCTGGCGCACCTTCGACACTGCAGCGCTATCCGGCACGTCCGGGAGGGCCTGGTGGTGCACCAGGCCAATCACGTCCCGGTGCGCCGCAAGGCATGCGCCCGACTGGTGGAGCGCCTCAACAATATCGTCCGAGTAGTGCGCCGCAGGGCCGTCCTGGTGGCGCGCCAGGACAGCGTCCGGGTGGACCGCCGTCGCGGTTCCCGCAACGTCCTGGAAGTGGCGGTGGACCAGGCGGTCGCGACAATAAAGGACCAGTAGGCACGCAGCGCCCCGGCGCCGGAGTTCCCAAGGCTGAACCGGGCAAGCCGCTCTATGCGCGCAAGCCGGCGGCGCGCGGACGGCCGCTGATTGAAAAGCGCTACGCGGAAGGCGAACGCAAGCTGCATCCAGTTCGTCCACGCGCGGGCGCAGGCCCGGGCGGACGCGCGACGGCTGTAGAACCAGTCGCGCCGGTAAAGCGTGAGCCGCGCGCGCTAACTGTGACGGAAGGAATCACGGTGCGCGAGCTGGCTGAGAAGCTCGACATCCGCGCCAAGGATCTTCTGAAGACTTTGCTGGACCGCGGCGTATTTGCCAGCATCAATCAGGCGCTGGATGTGCCGACGGCGACGAATTTGGCCGAAGCGTTCAACGGCGTGGTGCAGGTCGTCACGTTCGAAGAACAACTGGTACAGGAAGAAAAAGTAAAGGAAGAGCGCACCGGCAACGAAGTTCCGCGCGCTCCAGTCGTCACCGTGATGGGTCACGTGGATCACGGCAAAACCAGTTTGCTGGACGCGATTCGCGAAGCAGACGTCGCGGGCGGCGAAGCGGGCGGAATCACGCAACACATTGGCGCGTACGAAGCCCACGTGCAGGGCAAGCGCATCGTGTTTGTGGATACGCCAGGTCACGAAGCGTTTACTCGCATGCGGGCGCGCGGCGCGAAAGTGACGGACATCGTTGTGCTGGTGGTAGCTGCTGACGACGGCGTGATGCCGCAGACCGAAGAAGCGATTTCACACGCGCGCGCTGCTGGTGTGCCGATCATCGTCGCGATCAACAAGGTTGATAAGCCGGACGCGCAGGTGGAACGCGTGAAGCGCCAGCTGTCCGAAAAAGGATTGATGCCGGAAGACTGGGGCGGCGACACAGTAATGGTGGAGGTTTCCGCGAAGACCAAGAAGAATATCCCCAAGCTGCTGGAAATGATTTTGCTGGTCGGCGACATGCGAGAGCTGAAGGCCGATCCCGACGTTCCGGCGAAGGGAACTGTGCTGGAATCTCGCGTGGATAAAGGCCGCGGACCGGTGGCCACCATGATCGTGCAGAACGGCACTTTGCATGTGGGCGATGTGTTCATCGTGGGCGCGGTGTATGGCAAAGTGCGCGCGATGTTTGACGATCGCGGCGGCGCAATCAAGCAGGCTGGACCTTCGACGCCTGTGGAAGTCCTCGGCTTGCAGGGCGTGCCGGAAGCGGGCGATCAATTCCAGGTGGCAGATGAGGCGAAGGCCCGGCACATCGTCGAATACCGCCAGGGCAAGGCGCGCGACGCGGCTTTGGCGAAATCTTCGAGCGGCCGCTTGACGCTGGACCAGTTGCACGAACAATTGAAAATCGGCGAAGTGAAGGAACTGCCGGTGGTGGTGAAGGCAGACGTGCAAGGTTCGGTGGAAGTGCTGAACGAAATGCTGCCAAAGCTTTCCAACGATCAGGTAAAACTGAAAGTGATTCTAGCAAACGTTGGCGCGGTGAACGAAAGCGACGTGTTGCTGGCTTCCACTTCCGGCGCGGTGATTGTGGCGTTCAACGTGAAGCCCGAGCGCAAAGCCGCGGAGCTGGCGCAGCGCGAAGGCGTGGACATTCGCAGCTACACGATCATTTACGAGTTACTGGACGAATTGCAGAAGGCCGTGGCTGGATTGCTGGCGCCAATCATCAAGGAACAGCATCTGGGCAGGGCCGAAGTGCGCGACACTTTCCGCGTGAAGGGCGTGGGCACGATTGCAGGCTGTTCGGTGACCGAAGGAATTATCCGGCGCGACGCCGAAGTGCGCGTGATTCGCGAAGCAGCGGTGATTTTCACTGGCCGGATCAATTCGCTGAAGCGCTTCAAGGACGACGCTAAGGAAGTTCGCCAGGGATTTGAATGCGGCATCGGCATCGCGAATTTCGCGGACGTGAAGGTCGGCGACAGTCTGGAGTGCTTCACGGTCGAGAAGATTGCGGCGCTGCCTCCGCCGCCACCGCCGCGTCCGCGCGCGCCACGGCAAGAGAGCGCGTAGGAACAGACGCCGCGCAGACGCGCATGACTTCTTGATGGTATAAGCTTCAACAGCGCAACAGGAGTTGTTGCGCCACACGGAAATGCCGATCGGCTTCCTTACACTGGAAATCCACATACTGGATGCGCAGTCCCTCAAGGACAAGCGGCAGGTATTGCGCAGCTTGAAAGACCGGCTGCGCGCTCACTACAATGTGGCCGTGGCGGAGCTGGAGCACCAGGAAACCTGGCAGCGTTCGCGCGTGGGCGTGGTAACGATTTCCGGCGACAGCGGGTACCTGGAAAAAACGTTGGCGGAAATCGCGGCGGAATCGGAGCGCCTGTTGGGACGCGATTTAGTTTCGCAGAATGTGGAATATTTTGAAGATCAGAACGACGACCAGAACGAAGACCAGAACGAGGAAACCGTATGACGATTCAAGGGCACCGCTCCGAACGCATCGCGGAAGAAATTCGCAACGAAGTGAGTCTGATGCTCGCAGGAGAGTTGAAAGATCCGCGCCTGGCCGCTCCGGTGATGGTCACGGAAGTGCGTATGGGCGCGGGCATGCGCACGGTGCGCGTGTTTGTGAGCTTGGCGGGCGACGAAGCGGAGCGCGCCACCACGCTGGAAGGTTTGCAAGCCGCGAAAGGTTACGTACGCCACGAATTGGTGGAGCGCTTGCACATGCGGCGCGCGCCCGAGGTGCTGTTCATTCTCGACGAAACGGAAGAGTACGGCAATCGCATCGAGAACCTGCTGCGCAAAGCCAAAGATCCCGAGGAGCACAGTTCGTAACGCGGCCGTCGCGTGGCGCATTTTTATTTTCGCGCTCGCAATGGGCGCGCGATAAAGCCTGCGGGCACGGGCGATAGCGGCCGCGGCCCTGCTGTCCACAAAAACATTCATGTCTCGCATACCCAAGCAGCCACCCGTTGACGGAATTCTGGTTATAGATAAGCCGTCGGGAAAGACTTCGCACGACGTCGTCGAATCCGTGCGCCAGCTCGCGGGATTTCGCGGCATCGGCCATTTGGGCACGCTCGATCCTCAAGCCACCGGCGTGCTGGTGCTGGCATTGGGCCGCGCCACCCGCCTGGCGCGTTTCTATACCGGACGCCGCAAGCGTTACACCTGCGCGGTGCGCTTCGGATTTGAAACCGATACGTACGACGCTGATGGAGAAGCGCTGGGTGCGGACGCGGCTCCTGCTTTGAATTCTGACGAGCTCGCGGCGTACGCGGCGCGATTCGTCGGGAAGATTCAGCAGACTCCGCCTGCGTATTCGGCCAAGAAAATTCGCGGCCGTCCGGCGCACGAGCTTGCGCGGAAAAACAAGCCGGTAAATCTGGAGCCCGTGGAAGTGGAAGTATTCGAATTCCGGCTCACAGGCGTGGAAGGTTCAGTCGCTCGGTTTGTGGTGGAGTGCGGCGCCGGCACGTACATTCGTTCGCTGGCGTATGAATTGGGGAAGCTGCAGGGCAGCGGCGCGCACCTGGCGGAGATTGCGCGCACGGCCGTAGGCGAATTTACGCTGGACCAGGCTGTCTCGCTGACTGATCTGGCGCAGGATGCGCGTGCTGGACGCTTGCTCGAGCGCGTGATTCCGCTGGAGAAATTGCTTACGGACTTGCCGCGCGCCACCATCCTGCCGGTAATCGAAAAACGCGTGCGGCATGGCGCGAAATTTAATCTGACGCTCGCGCAGATTCAGCCCGGGCAGACGAATGTGGCGCAGAACGCTCCTGCCCAGCTGGATTCCGGCGATTGGAAGCCCGCGCGGCTACGCGTCTTCAGCCAACAAGGGCAATTGATTGCGATTGCGGAGCCGGTGGTGCCGCGCACGTACCAGCCGGTGGTGGTGCTGGAAGCCGCGCCGTAGGGCGTAACGCCTATTTGAATCTGTTGCGCGTCCCCGCGGCGGCAGAACGAAGACCTCGTGCAGCGTTACTATCGCGGTGTGGAATCGGATTGCTGCGGCGGGAAGGATTGCGGCTGGTCTGGCGGTGTCTGCGCCGGCGGCGGAGCCGTTTGCGGCTGCGGCGGAGGAGTTGCCTCAGGCTGCGGCGGCGCGGCGGCTGGTTCTTGCGGTTGCGTAACCGGATTCACGAATCCGCCCCCGCGGCGTTCTTGAATCGTGGGGCCCTGGGAGCCGGGGCCGCCGAGTTGGCCGCGTCCGGCATAGATCAAATGTTCCTTGTTGCGAGTGGCGGAATCCACGATCCGCGGCGTGATCAGAATCAAAATCTCCGTGTTCGTAAATTGCGTGGAAGTAGTGCCTCCGACAATTCCGTTCAATGGCAGATTTGCAATTCCCGGCGTGCCATTCAGCGTGGAGATAGTCTGCGGCGCCAGGTAACCCGCCAGCAGAGCCGATTCGTCGGCGTGCACGCGCACGCTCTGATGAATTTCCTGATTATTCACCACCGGAATATTGTTGAGGCTGTTGCCCGCCAGACTGCTCAGCGTGAATTCAAATTGCAGGGAAACGTCGCCGTTTTCGTGCACTCGCGGAGTGGCTTTCACTTTCAAGCCGATGTCAATGTACTCTGCGTTGGGGAACTGCGTGCCGACGCCGTTGCTGGAAAGAAGTCCGATCAGGGACGATGAATCCAGAATTACCGACGCGGTGTTGGAGCCGAAATTCGAAATGGCAACGTCTGGCAGGCCATCACCATTGAAGTCGGCGGTGGCAACGGCATCGGGCGTGGTCCCGACCGGCACCTCGATGGGCGCATTAAAAAAGCCACCGCTGGCGCCGATCATCAGTGCGGCGGCATCGTCTCCGCTGGCGGTAACCAGCAGATCCGGAATACCGTCATCATTGAAATCGGCTATAACGAAGGACGTGGGAGTGGTTCCCGCGGCGAAATCCATCCGCGTGCCGCCCGGCAGGATGAAGGTGCCGTCGCCATTGCCGAGGAAAACGGAAACGCTATTGCCCACGGTGTTCGTGGTGGTGGCAGCACCGCTATCGGCCACCACCAAATCCAAATTGCCGTCCAAATTCACGTCGGCGGACGCAACAAAAACGGGAGTCACGCCGGTGTTGTAGGTCACGCCGTTGGTAAACGTGCCTTTTCCGTTGCCCAGGAAAATTTGCAGCGTATTGTCGGTGGAATTGGTGACGGCCAAGTCAATAATCCCCGGCGCGTTTGGATTGAAAGCCTGGGCGACGATCGAAGTGGGGGCGTTGCCGGTGACGAGCGTCGTTATGGGCGTCTGAAATGTTTCATCGCCATTCCCCAGAAAGATGCTCACCGTGTTGGCGTTCTTGTTTACCACGGCCAAATCTGCGAAGCCGTCATTGTTGAAATCGCCGACTGCGATGGCGGTGGGGCCCGCGCCGCTCGGCAGTGTCAGGACCGGCTCCGTAGTAAATGTTCCATCGCCATTTCCGTGCAAAATCGAAACCGTGCCAGCCGTCTGATTCGCGACGGCGAGATCCACGATCGTATTGGTAGTGTCTGTCTTCGTGTTGAAAAAACCGGTAGAGATCCAGGTGGGACCAGCGCCGACGGGGATTGTGGTGCCAGTTCCGAATGAGCCAGGAGAAGTAGGGTTGCCTTCGAAGATTGTGAGCGTTCCGTCGGTGAAGTTCGCTACCGCGAAATCCTGAAAATTATCGTCATTGAAGTCCGCGGTCACCACGAAGTCGGGATTCGTTCCCGTCGGAACCGTAAAGATGGGCAACGTCGGGGTGGAGGCGGAAGCTGTGGGAGTTTGCGTAGCCGTGGTAGTTGCGTTGCCGACCAGGCTCGAAGAAAATTGCGCCAACGAAACCGGAAAGCGCTCGCCGACAAAAAATGTTGCGGGTTGGCCGTCCTCTGCGCGCAATAGAGCGCGACGCCCCGCGTGAACCGTAGAAAGAAAATTGGAAAGCGTTGCGGTTGCCCCAGGCAGCGTGTAGAAAAAGGACGTCTTTCCGCCGCCGAACGCCAGCACCGGCGGAATCGCTGAAGCCGATCCAAAAACTTGCGTGAGCAGGGCGTTCAGTGCCGTGGCGCCGCCCTGTTGCACCAACTGCGCGGCGTTCGAGGGAATCGAATAAATTGTGGCCGTTTGTAGGCCGGTGATGCCCGCGTCCAGGTTATTGTTGCGGTCCACTTCCATCACTTCCAGTTCCAGGATCAATTCGTCGGGCGGGCGTTCCAGGTCTTCGATAATGCCAGTGGCGACGGCAATGGCTTGTGGTGAAGCGCGCATGGTCAGCGTGCGGCTCTTCGTGTCCAGGTCGGTGCGGACGATGCCGGCGATTTCGCGCACCAGGCGCGATAGCTCGGTCATCTGCTCGGTTGTTTCGGTAGAAGCCAGAAGCACGGTGCGCACGATGGAAACGTCGTAGTCTTTGCGTTTCTGCGTGGTATCGGGAGCCACAAAAAACAGGCGCTTCGTGAGCGGCCTCCAGAACGTGTTGGTCGCTTGTCCCAGAACGCGCAGGGCCGTCGCGAAATCCATGTCCTGCAGATCCAGTTGCACCGGAACCTGGCGCACGTCCACATCGAAGGCGACCTCCACGCCGAAGCGCTGCGCGATTTCCTGGTAGGCCGCTTCCGTTTGTGTGTGCAAGTGAAAGGATTGCTTGCCGGGCCGATGTTCGAGCCGCACTGCGGGCATCATCACAGGCTCGGCAATGATTTGCCTGGCGCGGGCGGGATCGAGCGCCTCCATTTCGGTGAGCCGTTCGCGGATCGTGCGGTTCGAAGGATCGAGTTGCATCGCGTCGCGCAAGGCGTGCAGCGCGGTTGAAAAATGTCCGGAGACCGCCTCGCGTTCGGCGAGGTCCACTTTCATTTGTACCAGCTGGCCTTTGGCGACGGCTTGCCGCACCAAGTATTCGCGGTTGCTGGCGTCCCAATCCACGGCGTCGGAGTAGGCGTCGTAAGCCGCTTGCCAGTCGCCGTTCTGCTCCAGCTTCAGGCCTTGCTTGTAGGCTTCCTTGCCCTTCTTCACGTCTTGTTTGCGAGGAGGCGCGGGAAGCTTCTGCTCGACAGCTGGGGTGATATTTTGCGACGCTGCAGGAGCGTGCGATTGTTGCGCGCCAGTTCCAGTGCCAGCGGCGGAGGAGGGATCCGCCCCGGATTGCTGTATAGCGTTCAATGATGGTACAGACAGCGTCGCTACCAGGGAAAAAAACAAGGCGGTGAAAATCGCGCGGCTGCGTGCCGCAGTTGGGCCGCTCTTCTGGCGAGTTCTGGCGGGCATGGGGGATTGGTGCAGCGAAGTCATCAGTTATAAGATGTTATTCTACAGGGAAACGTGAGCAAGCGATTAAGGGCATTGAATTTGCTTGATTTTAGGGCACCCCAGCGCTAGACTTAAATTTCCAGTTGAAACTGGTTTACAACTGGAAAACTTATGCTCTCCGCTCTCCTCCTGGCTCTGCGCGAAGGTGTCGAAGCTGCGCTCGTCGTCGGCATCGTCTTGGTGTATTTGAATCGCACCGGCCGGCGTGCGCTCATCAGCTACGTCTGGGGCGGAGTGACGCTGGCTGTGCTCGCCAGCTTCGCGGCCGCGGTGCTGCTGGATCGCTGGAAGGTCAGCGAGGACGGATTCGAGGGCCTCTTGATGCTGGTGGCGTCGGCGCTGGTGATTTCCATGATTGTGTGGATGAACCGCGTGGCGCGCCATTTGAAGAAGCACATCGAAGACCGAGTCGAAGCGTACGCGCAGAAATCCACGCGCGCCGGCGGCTGGGCGATTGGCGCGTTTGTTTTTATGATGGTGGTGCGCGAAGGTGCGGAGCTCGTGCTGGTGCTGCGCGCCGTGGAACTTTCCAGCGCCGGAGTGCAGGTTTGGATCGGCACCGCGATTGGGATTGCGATTGCCGTGGCCGTGGGGTTGTTCTTCTTTCAAGGCACGTTGCGCATTCCTTTGCAGCGGTTTTTCAAGGCGACCAGCGTGATCCTGATGGTCGTGGCGTTTCAGCTGGCGCTCACCGGCGTGCACGAGCTCAGCGAAGCGATGTGGATTCCTTCCAGCAAATTGGAAATGTCCACCATCGGTCCGATTGTGCGCAACGAAGTTTTCTTTTTTGTTTTGATTTTGGGCGCGGCGGCGCTGGTGGTGCTGCGCGAATGGTTCAGCGCGAAGCAGCCAGTGACCGATGAAGCTGCAAATCCCGCGGCGCGTCGCATGCGCGAATATGAATTTCGTCGCCAGCGGCGCTGGAGTTTTGCGGCGGCGATTTTGTGCGTCGCGGTGGTGATTTCATTCGCCGGGGACTATGTGTACGGGCGCGTGGCCGCGGCGCCTTCGCCGGCGCGCACGCTGACCGCCCAGGATAATCTAGTGCGCATCCCGCTCTCCGAGCTTACCGATTCCAGCCTGCATTTCTACACGGCGGATGTGGACGGCAGCGTGATTCGCTTTCTGGTTATCCACAAGCTGAACGGCGATTACGCGGTCGCGCTCGACGCTTGCCAGATTTGCGGCACCGCCGGCTATCGCCAGGAAGGCCAGAGCGTGATCTGCCGGAATTGCGGTGCGGCGATTTATATTCCTTCCATCGGCCAATCCGGCGGCTGCAATCCCATCAGCGTGAAGTCCCGCGTGGAAGGAGGCGAAGTGATCGTGGACCTCTCGGCGCTGGGCGAGGCCGCCTCCAAGATTCACTCCTGACGCAATGTTTGCCCGCCTGCTAGGAGAATCCTTCGCGCGCAATCCGCGGCGAAAAGTGCTGACGGCTGCGGCATTGGTCATCGGCATGGCCGTCGCCACTGCCACGCTCACAATTGCTTTGGAAGTGGGCGACCGCTTGGCGCGCGAATTTCGCAGCTTGGGCGCGAATCTGCTGGTCACGCCGGAATCGGATACTTTGCCGGTGGAAATCGGCGGGGTGGATTATCGTCCGGTGGATGAAGGCGCCTACCTGAACGAAGCGGATCTGGGCAAACTGAAAACAATTTTTTGGCGGCATAATATCTTGGGATTTACCCCGTTTCTGGATGTTCCGGCGTATGTTTCGGAAACCGGCGGCGCTACTACTTTGATCGGCACGTGGTACCAGCATGAAGTCCCGGTGCCGGATGGGACGAAGTTCGAGACCGGCGCGAGTGCCACGCATCCTTGGTGGAAAGTGGGCGGCCGGTGGTTCCGTGATGACGTTGATGAATGCGTCGTCGGCTCGACGCTTGCAGAGAAGTATCCTGCGGCCTTTTCGCTCGGGAAAACCATACACGTAGCTGCTAGCGGACCTTCCGGCGTCGGCCGCGCGCTGCTTGTGACGGGAATTATTTCCACGGGCGATGCGGAAGACAATGCGGTGCTGGTGCCGCTGTCCGTCGCTCAGGAAATTTCGGGTCGTCCCGGCAAGTTCCGCCAACTTTTTGTGAGTGCGTTGACCAAGCCAGCCGATGCGCTGGCCGAACGTGGCGAGCGCGCGCAGACCGACAAAAATATTCAGCTCACGCCCACCGAGTACGACCGCTGGTTCTGCTCGCCTTACATTTCGTCAATCGGCTACCAGATTAGAACCGTGCTGCCCGGAACCGAAGTTCACGCCATTCGTCGCGTGGCGGAAACTGAGGGCCGCATTCTTACGCGTGTGGGCACGCTGCTGTGGATCGTGACGCTCGCGGCGCTGGGCGCGGCTGCGCTGGCCGTTGCGGCTACGTCTGCAACCACGGTTCTGGAACGGCGAGCGGAAATCGGCGTGATGAAGGCGCTGGGCGCGAGCAACGCTCTGGTGGGCGGCATTTTTCTGACTGAGCAAGTTCTGCTGGCGATCGCCGGAGGCGCGCTTGGATTTTTCGTGGGCGCGGGGCTCGCGCGATTTTTGGGCGAGAGCGTTTTCGGGACGCCTGCGTCGCCGCGATTGATTTTGTTTCCAGTAGTGCTGGCTCTCGCAGCGATCATCGCGATGGTTGGAAGCCTGATTCCGCTGCGGCGCGCTGCGCATTTTCGTCCGGCTGTGATTCTGAGGGGCGAATGATGTTCTGGCGGCTGGTGTTTCAACTTTTGCGCGGAAGCCGCGGGCGATTGGCCGTCGCAATACTTGCGATTGTGAGCGGCGCAGCTGTGATTTCCGCACTGCTGAATCTCGATCTCGGCGTGCAGAATAAATTGACGCAGGAGTTCCGCACGCTCGGCGCGAACATCGTGATTTCGCCTGCAAACGGCGCCCCGGCGCAGATCAGTGGCGCCGAAGTGCCCAGCTTGATGCCGCAGCGCGATGTGCTGGCGGCGCTGCAAGACTTGCCATCGGCGCAAGTGTCCGCTGCGGCGCCGTACCTGTATATTGTGGCACGCGCGCAAAATATTCCCGTCGTCGTGGCGGGCACTTGGCTCGATCAGGCGCAGAAGCTCGACGCCACCTGGAAACTGGAAGGGAACTGGGTCGCCTCACGTACGGACGATTCGCACTGCCTGGTGGGCCGCAACGTCTCACGGAGATTGCATCTGGCGCTGGGGAATCTGCTCGATTTGCATTATCTGGATCGCAGCGCGCAATGCAGCGTGGCTGGAATAGTGGACGCGGGTGGCACAGAAGATAATCAGATTTTCGCGAGCCTCCGCGCAGTGCAGGCGCTGGCAAACCTGCCGGGTCAGATCGGCGTCGCGCAACTGAGCGTTACTGGCTCCTCACAAGTGATTGCTGATTACGCGGCACGCTTGGCCGCCACTCTGCCACAGTATCAAGTGCGCCCCATTCGCCAAGTGGCCGAAGCGGAAGGCGCGCTGCTCGGGCGCATTCGCCTGCTGATTGTTTCCATGGTGCTGCTGATCCTGATTCTCACTGCACTGTGCGTGCTCGGAACCATGGCCGCGCTGGCGATGGAAAGGCGCAAAGATGTGGGCCTGATGAAATCGCTCGGTGGCTCGATTTCGCGCATTGTGGGAATATTTCTCGCCGAGGTGGGCGTGCTGGGCGCGGCGGGTGGATTGCTGGGGACGATTTTAGGCGCGGCGCTATCGTACTGGATGGGCCTGCGCGTGTTTGGCACGGCGATCGCGCCGCGCTGGGAAGTTTTTCCGGTGACTATCGCGCTGATGATCTTGGTGACTCTGGCCGGCGCGCTGCCATTGCGCATGCTGGGTAACGTCAAGCCCGCCGAAATTTTGCGAGGGGCATAAGAGTTCGTGGCAACCGTCGTCCAAGTCGAGAATCTGCGCAAGGAGTTTGGAAATGTGCGCGCGCTCGACGGAGTTTCCTTCGGCGTGGATGCAGGCGAATGGATCGCCATCATGGGGCCTTCCGGCTCGGGCAAGACGACGCTCATCAATATTCTGGGCGGACTGGATACGCCAACTGCGGGGCAAGCGATCGTGGATGGCACGGACGTCGCGCGCCTCGACGAGGCCGGCCTAACGCGTTTCCGCGCCGAGAAAATCGGCTTCATTTTTCAGCAATTCCATCTGGTGCCGTATCTCACCGCGGTGGAAAACGTTATGCTCGCGCAGTATTTTCACAGCACCACCGATGAGAAGGAAGCGCAGCAAGCGCTGGAGCGCGTGGGCCTGGGCGATCGCATCGAGCACCTACCTGCGCAGCTTTCCGGCGGCGAACAGCAGCGCGTGGCGGTGGCGCGCGCGCTGATCAATCATCCGAAACTGATTTTGGCGGACGAGCCCACGGGAAATCTCGACGAAGCCAACGAGGAAATCGTGCTCAGTCTGCTGCGCGAACTGCACACTGAAGGCCACACGATCCTGATGGTGACGCACGCTGCTACGATCGGCCGCCTCGCCGACCGCCGCATTGAATTCGCGCACGGGCATCTGGTGCAAGCGGCAGCGTCGTCGTTGAAACCTGAGCTAGCGTGACACCGTGAGCGGGCGCAAATATGGCACACTATGTCATCGGTGAGCATGCGCGGTTTGAGATGACGCGTCGCGGCCTCTCGGAAGAAATTGTTCGTTTCGTGCTCGCAGCCCCAGATCAGCAAATTGAGATTCGGCCCGGCCGCGTAGTCGTGCAGTCGCAGGTAAAAATGAGCGCTCCGCCGAAGACTTACCTGACAAGGGTTTTCGTGGATGTGGATCGAGACCCACAGGAAGTTGTCAGGGCATATCGCACCAGCAAAGTTTCGAAGTATTGGAGGTAAAACCTGTGAAAGTCACTTACGACCCAAAGACCGACACGCTAAGTTTCATCCATAAGGAAAATGCCTCCGTCATCGAGAGCGATGAGGAAAAGCCGGGGATCATACTTGACTATGATGGTCAGGGAGCTCTGGTTTCGATGGAAATCCTAGATGCCTCGCGGCGCGTCACGGAAGCCAAGAAAGTAGATTTCCAAATCGCGGGCTAGACTTCCAATGCCAATCGCACAAGACACGCGAAAAAAACCGCTAATTATCAAGGTGCACGTCTCGACGGGTGAAGGCGTGGAGATCACCTGGTCGGACCAGCACGCCAGTCGCTACGATTTTCCGTACTTGCGCGATCATTGCCCGTGCGCGCTGTGCAACGACGAGCGCGAGAAGAAATCCAAGGGCGGCGGCGCGAGCGCCTCGCCGTTGCTCCCCATGTACAAGCCGCGCGTCACCGCCAAGAGCGCCAATGCGGTGGGGAACTACGCGCTGCAGATTCAATTTTCGGATAGCCACGCGACGGGCATTTTCAGTTTCGAGCATCTCCGCGAAATTTGCCCCTGCGAAGACTGTGCGCGCGAATTTCGTTCCACGCCGAAAGAAACCACCGCCTAGCGCGCTGTTCGCGGCTATCCGGCCCCAGAAGCTCTGCGAAATAACCGGTGAGTAGTTACCAATAGCACGGGCGCCGCGCTGCGCAGACTTCCTTTTTGGCCGCATTTCAACGTATAGTTCCTGTCCACACTCAAAAGCGTATGGTTTCCAATTCCACAGGTCCCACATTCACGCCGGGTCGCGCCCGCCCTGTAACCAAAGTCCTGGTGGCCACCACGGCCATGCTGGCGTTCATTTCGTTTTGGCGCGCTGCCGCGATTGTGCTGAACGATTTGGCGTCATCCGCGTATTACGCGGGCGGCGAGGCCGAGCAGTTCATCGGCAAGACGGCTCCCTGGTTCATCCTGGGCATCATGCTGTTCTCCTACGCGGTGCGCGCGATTTACGTGGAGAGCTGCAGCATGTTCGTGCGCGGCGGCGTGTACCGCGTGGTGAAGGAAGCGCTGGGCGGTACACTGGCGAAATTTTCCGTTTCCGCGCTGATGTTCGATTACGTGCTCACCGGGCCGATCAGCGGTGTTTCGGCGGGGCAGTATCTGGTCGGCGTGATCAACGAGCTTTTCCATCACGCCAAGCTCACCTGGTATTTGAACGTGAATGGCACAGCCGCGACGGTCGCCATCATCATCACGCTTTATTTCTGGTGGGAAAACATAAAAGGCGTGCCGGAATCCAGCGGCAAAGCTCTGCGCATCATGCAGCTCACCACCATCATGGTGGTCGTGCTGATCAGCTGGTGCTTTTACACGCTGTGGGTGCGCAGCGGCTGGAGCCTGCCGCCGTTGCCCAACGCGCAGAATATGAAGCTCGATCACGGCTCGCTCGGTTGGCTGGACCGCTATCAGTGGGCGCACACCATCACGCTGATCATTATTTTCGTCGGCCTGGGCCATTCGGTGCTGGCAATGAGCGGCGAGGAATCGCTCGCGCAGGTGTATCGCGAAATCGAGCATCCGAAGTTGAAGAATTTGAAGAAAGCCGGGCTGGTGATTTTTATTTACAGCCTGGTGTTCACCTCGATGGTTTCGTTTTTCGCGGTGATGCTCATTCCGGATGCCGAGCGCGGAAAATTCACCGAAAATTTGATCGGCGGCCTGGCGATGCATTTGGCCGGAAGTTTTCAGGTGAAGCTTGCGTTTCACGTTTTTGTCGTAGTGGTTGGCACGCTGATTCTCGCCGGGGCTGTGAACACCGCGATTGTCGGTTCCAACGGCGTGCTGAATCGCGTGTCTGAAGATGGAGTGCTCACGGATTGGTTTCGGCATCCGCATCCGCGTTTTGGCACGACGCACCGCATCATTAACTTGGTGGTCGCGTTTCAGATCGTAACGATTATCGCCAGCCGCGGCGACGTCACGTTCCTCGGCAACCTGTACGCTTTCGGCGTGATTTGGAGTTTTTCGATGAAGGGCATCGCGGTGCTGGTGCTGCGTTACACGCACCCACAGGACCGCGAATACCGCGTGCCGTTGAATCCGGTGATTTTCGGCAAGGAAATTCCCATTGGACTGGGGCTGATCACTCTGGTGCTGGTGGCCATCGCGGTCATCAACTTGTTTACAAAGCCGCAAGCCACCATCGCGGGCATCATTTTCACGATCTTGCTATTCACGGTGTTCGAAGTTTCCGAGCATCGCATGCGCGTGCACGCCGCGGGCGCCGCGCACGTGGAGCTCGATCAATTTAATCTGGCGCAAGAAGCGGAATTGACGCCCACTAGCGTCGGCGTTGCGCCGGGAAACATTCTGGTGCCGGTAAGCACGTACTACGCGCTGTACCACCTGGAAGCAGCGCTGCGGCGCGTGCGGCAGAAGGAAGCGGAGATCGTGGTGTTGCACGTGCGCATGCTGCGGCGTGCAGCGTCCGGTGAATACGATCTGGCTCCCGATCAGCTTTTCAGCACCATCGAACAATTGCTTTTCACGAAGGTGCTAGCGCTGGCGGAAAAAGAAGGCAAACCCGTGCGCCTGGCGGTGGCCGCCGCCAATGATTTGTGGGAAGGCATTCTGCGCACCTCGATGAATTTGCAATCGAGCACCATTGTGGCCGGAAGTTCATCGAAGATGCCGGTAACCGAGCAGGCGCGCGAAATTGGGCTCGCCTGGGAACGCATGCCGGAACCGCGCCCGCGCGTGACCCTGGAAATTTTCACGCCTTCGGGCCAGGAACAGATTTTCTATCTGGGCCCGCACGCGCCGCGGCTTACGCCCAAGGAAATTGATTTGCTGCACCGCGTCTGGCTGGAATTGAGCGACAAACTACCCGGCGAGGAAATCCATCACCACGACATAATTCATTTCGCGCTCGGAGAAGTAGAACGGGAAATGGCGCAGGGTGAAACAGACGCCGTGCTGGAGCGGCTGCGCCAGCACGTGCACGAAATTCGCGACCACCGCTTGGAACCGCCCGACGCTCCCAAGAAATTGCCGGGAAGCTGAACCCGCCGGATCCTCTGTTTCCTCGCAGCGAATTCCTTAAACCGCTTGCGCGCGCAGGTCCGACGTGCAGTTCGGGCAGCGCGTGGCCTTCAGCGGAATAGCCGAAGCGCAATACGGACATTCCTTGGTGGTGGCCGCGGGAGCCGGCGCGGGTTTATTCCAGGTGTTCACCATTTTCACGATTAGGAAAACGGCGAACGCCACGATCACAAAGTCCACTACGTTGTTCAGGAAGATCCCGTAATTCAGTGTCGGCGCGCCGGCAGCTTTTGCCGCTGCGAGCGTGTCGTACGATTTGCCGGAGAGGTTCAGGAATAAACCGGAAAAATCCACCTTGCCAACGATCAGCCCGATCGGCGGCATGATGATATCCGCCACCAGCGACGTGACGATTTTTCCGAACGCCGCGCCGATGATGAAGCCTACCGCCAAATCCAGCACGTTGCCCTTCATCGCGAATTCTTTGAACGCTTTCAGCATGGTTGTTCTCCTTGCATGTTCCCGATCCTCGCATTCCTGCTAGAGGGCAGCCGGTTACGTATCGTCTGGCTGAGCCATGCCTGCTCGGCATCCTGGGCTGCTGCGGCGGAGGTTATCCGGAACGCGCGCGACTGGCAAGAGCGAATGCGCAGGTCCTCGATTTTGCGGCGTGCAACGAAATCATCGGTGCGCGACTGAAATCGCCGCAGCGAGTGCTCCGCGCAAGACCAGCACGCCTCCGGCCAGGATGAACAACTGCGGCGCACGCTGCGCAGGGACGAAGGGCACCGCCAGAATCAAGACGCCCACCAGCGCTAGCGAGCCGGCGCGAATCATGGTTTCCAGGCGCGCGGCCTTTGCACTGGGCCGAGTTGCCGCGCGCACGCCCCAAAATATGAAGATGGCCCCGAGCGCGACCACGCCTCCAGGGCGCGAGGGCAGACCGATCCGCCCCGTCGCAGCCAGCAAGATCAGCAACGCGCCCAGTAGCAGCACAATGAATTCGCTGAGCAGCCGAAACAGATTGTTGGGAGTCGCCATGCACGCGTCCAGCCCGCGCGCCATTATCAGACAAGCCGCCGACGTGCGCAATCGCGGGTCGCCGGTAACGGGCCCCGGATGCTCGTTCAGGCGGCCACCGGCGATGGCGGCCGGGGCGCGGAATGATACAATGAGTTGTTTGGTTTGGTTCGCCGCGCTGGTTTGCAGCATCGAATACCCGGGAGAAAATTCAGTGCATAAGGTGATCATCATCGGAAGTGGCTGCGCCGGGTTGACTGCGGCGATCTATGCGGCGCGCGCGGATTTGGCTCCGCTGGTGCTCGACGGCTACGAGCCGGGCGGGCAGCTGGCCTTGACCACGATGGTGGAAAATTTCCCGGGCTTTCCCGATGGCATTCTGGGGCCAGAACTGATCGAAAATTCGCGCAAACAGGCGCAGCGCTTCGGCACGGAGTTCCAGTCCGGCGCGGTAACTTCTGTGGACCTCAGCCGCCGGCCGTTTACCGTCGTCGCCGGAAAAGAAACGTACGAAACCGCAACCCTGATCGTCGCGGCGGGTGCCTCGGCGCGAATGCTGGGCATCGAATCGGAGCGCCACCTGCTCGGCCACGGCGTTTCCACCTGCGCCACGTGCGACGGCTTCTTCTTTCGCGGGAAGGACATTATCGTAGTCGGAGGCGGAGACACCGCGATGGAAGAAGCCACCTTCCTGACGAAATTCGCCAAGAAGGTGACGTTGATTCATCGCCGCAACGAATTCCGCGCCACGAAAATCATGCTGGACCGCGCGCGCGCTAACGAAAAAATCGAATTTCTCACGCCATACGTGATCGAAGAAGTTCACGACATGAACAGCAAGTCCGTGGAAAAAGTGAGACTTCGCAACACGGACACCAACGCAACCAGCGAACTGGACACTTCTGGAGTTTTCGTTGCCATCGGACACGACCCGAATACAAAGCTATTCAAGGGCCAGCTTGATATGGACGAAAACGGCTACCTGATCACCCACGACGGCCCGAAGACCAACATCGAAGGCGTGTTCGCCGCAGGTGACGTGCAGGACCATCATTATCGTCAGGCCATCACCGCGGCCGGCTCCGGTTGCATGGCCGCGATCGAAGCTGAGCGGTTCCTGGAAGGGCACAAAGGCTGACGCCACTGCCGCAATTGCTGCATAATTCAGAGTTCATGCCGCCACAACTGCACCAGTTGTTCCAATCCCAATTTACGAGGCTCGTACTTATCTAATGCGCGCGCTGCTGCTGCGCCTATCCGAGAGCAAGCGACTCGCTCCGCTGATGATGAACAATGGTGTGAGTCGTCGCGTCGCGCGCCGCTTCGTGGCCGGTGAAAAACTGGACGACGCCCTGGAAGCGGCGCGAGAAGTGAATCGCGCGCTGCAACTCGCCAGCCTGGACCTGCTCGGTGAGAATGTTTCCGACGAAGAGGGCGCGCGGCGGGCCGCTGACGAATACATCGCCATCTTCGACCGCATCGCGCAGGAACATCTGGATGCCAACGTTTCGCTGAAGCTGACGCAGCTGGGCCTGGACCTGAGCGAAGAACTGTGCCAGGAACTGCTGGAAAAAATCGTCGCTCACGCTGCCAGCCAGTCGAATTTCGTGCGCGTGGATATGGAAGGCTCGGCGCACACGCAGCGGACCGTCGATATAGTGAAACGCGTACGCTCCGAGTACTCGAACGTCGGCACCGTGATGCAAGCATATCTCTATCGCACCGAGCAGGACGTGCAGGATTTGGTCGCGGTCGGTTGCCGCCTGCGCCTGTGCAAGGGCGCTTACCAGGAGCCGCCGGATGTGGCGTTCCCTAAGAAAGCCGACGTGGACGCCAACTACGTGAAGCTGATGCAAATTCTGCTGGCGAGCGGAATTTATCACGGCATCGCCACGCACGATCCGGCCATGATTCGCGCCACACTTGATTTCGTCCGCGAGAAAGACGTCAAGCGTGACCACTTCGAGTTCCAGATGCTGTATGGCATCCGTACCGACTTACAGCAGAAATTGGTGCGCGATGGTTATCGCGTGCGCGTGTATATCCCGTTCGGCGTGGATTGGTTTCCGTATTTCATGCGCCGCTTGGCCGAGCGGCCCGCCAATGTGACTTTCTTCCTGCGCAATCTGCTGCCGCGTTCCTCACGGAAAGCCGCAACTCCTTAAATCACGCCGCGGAATTCCCCAGCATTGAGATTCCGCTGTTTCGGACATAGAATATCGCTGGGTTCGCGGCCAGCCCTCTCGCGCGAGCGTATTTTTCGATCTCATAGGAGAACCACACATGCGCCATTCCTCTCTTTGCCGGATTTTTCTCGCAGGCCTCCTCCTGACTATCTCCGGATGCAGCAAGACTTCCGCTCCGACTCAGCCCGCGACTTCGACGACGAATTCGTCGGATGCGAATAACTCGGCTGCCAATTCAGCGAACTCTGCCGCGCCGAACGGACAGAGCGGCGCGCCTGCACAGCCTGCTCCGACGCCGCCACCTGCGCCGCCTCCGATCGAGGTGCCTGCCGGCAAAGTGCTGACGGTGACGCTCGATCAGACCATCAACTCCAAGATCGCCAATAACGGCGACACGTTTGTTGCGTCGCTCGCCGAACCCATCACGGTTGATGCCAACGTCGTGTTGCCGATCGGAACAAAAGTGCGCGGGACGATCGTGACCGCGCAATCGGCGGGGAAATTCAAAGGGAACGCGCTGCTGCAGCTGACCCTGGATTCCGTCAGCGTGAACGGAACGCGCTACTCGATCCAAACTTCCGAGTTCGAAGACGCAGGGAAAGGGCGCGGCAAGAGAACAGCAATTGGCGCTGGAGGCGGTGCGGCATTCGGCGCGATCCTCGGCGCAGTGGCCGGAGGCGGCAAAGGCGCTGCGATTGGCGCATTGGCTGGCGGAGGAGCGGGCACGGCGGCCGCCGGATTTACGGGCAAGAAGGATATTGTGTTGCCGGCGGAAACCAGGCTGCACTTCCGATTAGTGCAGCCGGTTTCAATTCAGCCGGGCAGCTAGACAAGCGCCTTCTACGCCTTGCGGCAGATGGCGACGCCATCGCGCAGCGGCACGATCACCGGGAAAATGTCCGGCGAACCGTACACGATGCGGTTGAATTCCAGGATGCCACGCGTGTCGTCGTCCTTGGGTTCTTGTGTGACGAGGCCGGACCACAGCACGTTGTCCGTAATGATCAGGCCGCCGCTCGTTAGCCGCGGCAAGGATTTTTTCAGCGCAGCGGGATATTGGCGTTTGTAGACATCAATCAGGATGATGTCGAACGTGCCATCCACGCTGTCGATCAAATCGACGGCATCTCCGGTCATGAATCGAACGGACTTGCTCACGCCCGCGCGTTCGAAGTTCTTGCGCGCCAGTTCCGCATTGGCCGGGTCGCCATCCGTGCAGTAAATTTCCGCACCCGGTCCCGCCGCGCGCGCGAACCAGATCGCCGAATAGCCGATCGCCGAGCCCATCTCGAAAATTCTCTTCGCACCGGAAATCCGCGCCATCAGGTACAGCAGCCGCCCGCAATCCGGCCCGATAATCGGGATCTCGCGCTCCTTCGCATACTGTTCGATGTCCGCGAGCACTTCGTCTCGCGCGGGCAGCAGATTCGAAAGGTATTTTTCCACTTCCGGTTCCAGAATTCCCGGCATGTTCGCTCCTAGTTTTGCGCGGCGACGTGCGAGCTTGCTCCCCCGACGGATTCACCGGGCTTCAGCAAGTGAATTTCCAGGCCGCTGATGTCTTTGGTGAGCTCGCGGACCTGTTCGGGCCGGCCCACCAGCTGCGGAAACGTTCCAAAGTGCATCGGAATCACATGGCGCACGTTCAGGAAGCGGATCGCCATGGCCGCTTCGCGCGGGCCCATGGTGAAGTGATCGCCAATCGGCAGCAGCGCCACGTCCGGCGCGTAAAGCTCCGCGATCAGTTTCATATCGCTGAAGAGCGCCGTGTCGCCGGCATGATAAATCGTCAGTCCCCCGGGTAGCCGCAGCACGTAGCCGCATGCTTCGCCGCCATAGACGATGTGATCGCCGTCCAAAATGCCGCAGGAATGTATGGCGTCCACCATGGTCACTTCGATTTCGCCGACTTTCTGCGTGCCGCCTTTATTCATCGCGTTCGTGTTCGGCACGCCTTTTGATTCCAGCCATGCGCACAGCTCGTAAATTCCCACGACTTGCGGCTTGAATTTCTTTCCCAGCTCGACGGCGTCCGCGATGTGATCGAAATGCCCGTGCGTGACGAGCATCGTGTCCACGTGCTCGAATTGCTTGCTGGCTTCGGGGCAGAGCGGGTTCGTCAGAATCCATGGATCCACCAGAATTACTTTGCCGCTCGGTGTGTCAATGCGAAATGCCGCGTGACCCAGCCAGGTGATTTTGTTTCCGCGTGTCTGTAGCATTCGTCCGTCCCTCCAAATGATATGAATACGAATTGCTGAAAATTGTCAGGACTACTTCGAGCCGCCGTGGCCGCTCTGGCTCGTGCCGCCGCTGCCTGTCGGGCCAAGCGTCGCGCGAAATGCCTGCTCGAACTCAGGCCGCGGCCGTGAGCCCAGGAAAAATCCCAAGATCTGTCCGTCGCGACCGTAGAAAATTGTTTGCGGCATCGTGCCTTTCCACTCCGGATTCACGCCGTCATAGAACGCGTCCAGGTCAATCCCCGGCTTCTGGCGGTAATTAGGAAATGGCGGCTGCGTGCGCGCGATGAATCGCCGCACCAGGTTCATGTCCGATTCGTCGTCCATGTCGACGCCCACAACGTTGACGCCCTGTGGTTTGAATTCCTTCGCGAGGTCCACAATCATGGGGTATTCATCACGACATGGCTCGCACCACGTGGCCCAAAAATTCACCACCAGCGGCCTGCCCTTATATTTCGCCAGCAGCTGTTGGTAGCCGGCAAGATCAACCAGCAGCGGATCAGCAGGCCCAGCCACTTTGCCCGCGTGCGGCGCAGTCTTGCCCGCATCAGTTTGCGCGCCCCCAGGACGCGCCACAACAAGCGCCGCAACCAGCACGGCCGTGAAAGCTAAAAGAATCCAAACGTGATGCCGCATGTGATGGCTATCGTCTCTCATGCTGCCATTCTATCGGTTTGCCGGGACCGGCGGCAACCTGCGGCGGCTGCAGCTCCCGGGCGCAGCTGCAGCACTTCAATTTCCGATTGCGCGGCGCCTCCACAAGAACCGCATTGAGGCGCCTGATCAGATCCTGATCTAAGATTGGTCTATCGGCTCCATCCGTTCTTACGATTTGCCTCTCGAGCCGCCCCGCTCTAAGCTCGCACCTATGACAGTCTCCCTTGCAACCGCCTGCTTCGCTCTTTTGGCCGCCGTGCTGCATTTCGTCTCCTACAAGCTAAAAAAGACGGCCGAGCGAAAAACGTTCCACGTCAAAGACGCCACGTAACTCCGTAGCTCCCCGCGCCCCTGCAGCCGGAATCCCAGCTTTTGATAAGCGATGAAGCCCGAGGAGTGATAGTTTAGTTTCTCGCACGCGCGGACGCGGGCAGATTGCAGTTGTGCGAGAATCTCAGCGCTCTAGATGTCACGCCGACCCGCAGTGTGAGGAGTCTTCCATGAAAACCTGGTTTTACTCACTCCCGATCATAGTGCTCGTGACGCTAACAAGTCCGCTCCGCCTACATGCGCAATCCCCGGCCGAGTGGCGCGACGACCTTGTAGATCACATGGCCGGCACATGGAAACTGCAAGGCCAGATCATGGGTCGCGATGCGCACCATGAGGTTGATGCGGAGTGGGTGCTCAACCACCAGTTCCTACGCATCCACGAAATAACGGAAACCGGCGCGCCTGGTTCCGAGAAGCGCTACGAAGCGACTTGGTTCCTCGGCTACGACCCGGTCAGCGAGCGCTACGTCTTGCATCTGCTCGACGTATTCGGCGGACGGTTCTCCGAGACGCTCGGTTACGGCGTGCGCGAGGGCAACTCCATCCGATTCGTCTTCGAATACCCCGATGGCCCGTTTCACACCGTTTTTCAGTGGGCCCCGGAAAAAGACACCTGGCGATGGCTAATGACGCAGAAGGACAAAGACGGCAAGTGGGCGACTTTTGGCGACTTTCAACTCACTCGGCAGCCGAAGAGCCTCAGCGCGGTAATCAGCGGCGCCGAGTCCCCGGAAATGCTGCAGCCGCAAGCCGCCCGAACGCCATGGGGTGCAACCGCTTGTACCCGGCCTGCCTTTGGTGATATAAAAATTGCGGTGCGGTCTTGGAGCGGTATCGTAGGCCAAACCGTCCTAAAACCTCTCGTTCGAGGAGAACTCGAAATGGCGTACGTGATTGCCGAACCTTGCATCGGAACAAAAGACACAGCCTGCGTGGACGTCTGCCCGGTGGATTGCATCCACCCGCGCAAGGATGAGGCGGACTTCGAAGCCGAAACGCAGCTATACATCAGCCCAGTGGAGTGCATAGATTGCGGGGCTTGCGTGCCGGTATGCCCGGTAACGGCTATTTTCGCGTTGGAAGATTTGCCGGAGAAGTGGAACAACTTCACGCCGATCAACGCAGATTGGTATACCAACAAGAAAGCCTAGTCGCACGAGCGCGGGCCTCCGCGCTGCGGCTTCGGTTTCGACGATAGTTTCCCGGCGCGACGGATACTTCTATCTGCTGTCATCCGCCGCGCCCGCTTTTGTGGCGTGGCGGCACGGTTATACTTCGATTCCCAGGACTTGGCGCCCGCTAGGGCTGATCATGCTAGGATTCCACGCCGGCTCCCACACGATTTCCACCTTCACGTCGCGCACTTCTTCAATCGCCGCCACGCGCGCGCGCAGCTGCTCTGGAATGGCTTGCGCGGAAGGGCAGCCCTGCGTCGTCAGCGTCATTTTCACGGTCACGTTTCCCGCGTCGTCGTATTGCACGTCGTAAATCAGGCCCAGGTCCACGATGTTGATGGGGATTTCCGGGTCGTAGCATTGCCGCGCAGCGTCTAGGATGCGTTCTCGGTCAAGCGGCATTCGTTGGCTCCCTCGGTTCTATCTGCTTCTATTTGGATGCTCAATTCGGGCTCGCGTTGCTGTGTTTTACCTAACCAGCGTGCTACAGCCTTGCCGGACTGTCAACGTTTGCCGAGCCGATCAATTTTTGTTGCGCTGAGTTTCAGCGCGCGGTTCAGCTGGCTTCGGAGGAGCGCGGCGGTCGGCACGTCGAATAGCGGGAAGCCCTTCGTCGCCGGGGCGCTGCATCTCGCCCAAAGCGCGCGCCCAAAACTTCGCTGCTTCGCGCAGCTCATGAATCGCCAGGCCGCGATGCTGTGCAGGAAATCGCGAGATTTTCACGATTCCGGCAGCAAGCAGCGTTTCCGCGCCGTCGCTATTTCCACGCCGGTAGTGATGAAACGCCGCGGCGATCTGAATGATTCCTTGGAGGAACGTTTTTTCCGGCTCGTCCTCGGTGAGCCACACTTCTTCCCATACCTCGTGCGCTTCGAAAAACTGCCGCGCGTTGAAATGCTCCAGCCCGCGCTCGAACTTCTCTTGTTTTTCCCTCGAATTCATCGCGTAGAGGTCCGTTTGCCGCTAGAATTTTCTCAATTCTCCTGGTTGCGTGTCATCATAGCAGCCAGTAAAGAGCGAACCGCATGGAAATCGAGGTCGCATTGCCTGGTGTGAAGCTCGGCGTCGTGGAAGCGCGTGGCGCAAGTGTCGTCCTGGTGCACCCCGACCTCGCGAAATTAATGGACGAAGTCTGCGCTCGCAAACGCGCTGAATTCACCGTGGAAAGTCTCGCCGAAGCGGAGCCGGTTCGCGCCGTGCGCGCCATGTTTCGCGAATACGGTATGGATCCGTCAAAGTATCGCCCGTCGTCGGAAGCGCTGCTGCGTCGCGTAGTGCAGGGCAAGGGCCTTTATCGCGTATCCAATGTCGTGGACGTCGGCAACCTCGGCTCGATCGAGACCGGCTGGCCGTATGGCTGCTACGACCGCTCGAAAATTAGTCCGCCAGTCGCATTGCGTCACGGTGCTGCCGGCGAGAAATACGAAGGCATCGGTAAACAAACCTGGCATTTGGAGGGCCGGCCGGTCCTCGCCGATCCCGCGGGCCCTTTCGGCAGCCCCATCAGCGATTCCACGCGCAGCATGATCACGGAATCCGCGAAGGAAATCATGATCGTGATTTACGCTCCGGCGCGCGTTCCAGACGCCTCCCTGAACCTCGCGATGACTCGCCTGAAGGAGCGCCTCGCGCAATTCGCAAGCGCGTCTGAAGTGCGCTCCGAAATTTGCGCGGCCTGAAGCGCCAGGCCGAAAGACGAAACCAGCGCCGCTCCACCTCCATCCGATACGATGCGTTGATTGTCTGTGAGAGACACGCACCCGAGTGCGTTTGAGTACTCTCGCGCATTCAGGTTATGCTGGTAATGCTTCAGCGAGGCCCTCAGTGGCGAAATTTCAGTTTGTCCTGTTCATTCACGCGCATCAGCCAGTGGGAAACTTCGATGACGTGATTGAGCGCGCCTACGCGCAATCCTATTTGCCTTTCGTTCAAGTCCTCGCGCGCCATCCTTCCATCCGCGTCGGTTTGCACTACACCGGTTCGCTGCTGGAATGGATCGAGCGCGCCCATCCCGAATATTTCGATCTGCTGCGCACGCTGGTGCGGCGCGGCCAGGTGGAACTCGCCGGCGGCGGATTCTACGAGCCGATTTTGGTAGCCATTCCGCCGGAAGACCGCCACGAGCAGATCACGCGCCTCGCCGGCTACATCGAAAGACATTTTGGCGCGCGCCCGCGTGGTGCATGGCTCGCCGAACGCGTGTGGGAGCCGCAATTGCCTTCGTCGCTCGCGCCTTCTGGCGTCGAATACACGCTGGTCGACGACAACCATTTTCTCGGCGCGGGCTTCGAACTTGACCAACTCTACGGCTACTATCTGGCCGAGGATCAGCGCCACTCCGTAAAAGTTCTTCCCGGGCTGAAGGCTTTCCGCTACCTGATTCCTTTTCGCGCGCCTGTGGAAACCATCGAATTTCTGCGCGTTTGCGCGAAAGAACATCCCGGCGGCTTCGCGGCCATGGGCGACGACCTGGAAAAATTCGGCGTCTGGCCCGGCACCAACAAACTCTGCTACTCCGACGGCTGGCTGGAAAATCTTTTCATCGCGCTCGAGCAGAATTCGGATTGGCTGGAAACCGCCACGCCCGCGTCCGCGGTTTCTTCGCGTCCGCCACTCGGACGTGCCGACCTTCCCACCGCTTCCTACAGCGAAATGATGGAATGGGCGTTGCCCACCGCCGCGCGCAGCCGCTATCACTCGCTGTCCACCGAATTCGCGTCGCGCACGGAAATGCTGCCCTTTCTGCGCGGCGGGATCTGGCGCAATTTTTTCTCGAAATATCGCGAATCGAATTTGCTGCACAAGAAAATGCTCCACGTTTCGGAAAAAGTCCGCAAGCTCTTCGAACATCCTCACCCGGTGCAAGCCTTCCGCGATGCTCGCGAGCAGGCCTACACGCTGACGTTACGCGGCCAGTGCAATGATCCCTACTGGCACGGCGTGTTCGGGGGCCTCTATTCGCCGCACCTGCGCACTGAACTGTGGCGGTCGTTGATTCAAGCCGAAGCAATTGCCGACGCGCTGGCGAACCCGGCCGGCCACTACCAGAATGTCGTCACGATGGATTTTGACTCCGACGGCCGCGACGAACTGTATTTCACGTCAGATCGCTATGCTGCTGTGCTCTGTCCCGCGGATGGCGGCACGATTTCGGCGCTCGATTGCCGTCAGTCGAACGCCGCGCTGGTGAATTCGCTGGCGCGCCGCCCAGAGACCTACCACGCGAAGCTCAAGAATTTAAAAGCCGGCGAGTCGCATGGCACGCAATCCATTCACGAGCAAACCCGCGCGAAAGAAACTGGCCTGGATCGCTGGCTCAACTACGACCGCTGGGCTCGCCACAGTTTCCGCTTGCTGCTTTTTAGCCGCGAGAAGAAACACCACGATTGCGGCACCGCGCAACTGTCCGAAGATCCGGCGCTCGCAGGCGGAAGCTATCGCGCCACGAAAGTATCCGCCATGCACGCGACTCTGGCGTCGGAGGCCAGCGTGGATTGGGCCGCCGAAAAAACGTTTTCGTTCGCGAATAACGCCACGGGTTTTGGCATTCTTTGCGACGTGCTCCTGCGCCGTGCGGCAGCCGGAAACGCGTCTGTCTACGTGGGCATCGAAGCTGTTTTGAACTTCCTCGCGCCGTCCGCGCACGATCGCTATTTTGAGTCTGCCGGCGAGCGCCAACCGCTCCGCTGGTCCGCGGCCGCGCCGGGTTCGAATTTGCGCGTCGTGGACGAATGGCAGGGCGTCAGCGTGGCGCTCACCGCTCCGCACGCGCAGGAATTCTGGATCACGCCCATCGAAACGGTTTCCGAATCCGAAGAGGGGTTCGAGCGCATTTATCAAGGCTCGCAAATCATCGCAGTCTGGCCCGTGGAATTGGCCTCTGGCGCGGAATGGCGCGGCCAACTGAATTTCAATGTCGCGCGATTGACCTGACGATCGCGCCCCGCGGCGAGACGGCCGTCGCGCTTGCCGCCCGTCGCGCCACTCTGCTACAGTGCGCTGGGAGGAATTTCATGGCCGTTTCGCAGGAGCTGCTCGATATTCTGGTTTGCCCGCAGGATAAAACGCCGGTGAAGTTGACCAGCGACCAGCGGGGCTTGAAGTGCCCGTCGTGCCATCGCGTCTATCCGATTCGCGAGGATATTCCGGTAATGCTGATTGATGAAGCCCGCATTGAAGCCGAATGAAGCCGCGCACTTCGCCGCCTCGTAAAAGTTGAACGCCCCGCCGAACTCGGATGATCCCTCGACTCTGCTGCCTGCATTGCCGCAGGGTGCCGAAATCCTGATCATTCGCCTGCGTTCGCTGGGAGACCTGGTGCTGGAAACACCCGCCGTCGCCGCGCTGCATTCCTGGCGCCCGGATTTGCGAATCAACGTGCTGGTTGAGCCGCGCTTCGCGCCTGTGCTCGAGGGAAATCCCGCGATCGCCGAGCTGATTTTCTCGCGCGGTCTCGGCGAGACGGCACTCGATTTGCTTCGCCGCAAGTTTCCTATCGCGTTCAATCAGCACGGCGGCCCGCGCAGCGCCATGCTCACTGGCGCGTCGGGCGCTCCGCTGCGCGTTGGCTGGGCCGGATACCAGTATTCGTTTCTCTACAATGTCGCTGTGCCGGACGCGCAGGAATTCTACGGCGTGCCTGCCGTGCACACGGTCGAACATCGCATCTCGCAGCTTTATTTCACCGGCCTGCCGCGGGGCCCGATTCCCCGTGCGCAAGTGTTCGCGCAGCCGGAGGCGATAACGAGAGTCGCGGGCAAACTCGCGGAGAAGGGAATTGCCGCGGGTGCGCCGTACGCTGTGTTGCAGCCCGGCGCTCGCTTGCCAGAAATGCGCTGGCCCGTAGCGAAATTTACCGAAACTGCGCGCTGGCTGCGCGAAAAACATGGAATTATGAGCGTGGTAAATCTGGGCGCGCGCGATGATGAGATTGCAACTGAAGTGCGCAACGCAATGGGGAATTGCGCGGTCATGCTGGATTCTCAGCTCGATATTCGAGAGCTGATCGCGCTGGTCGCCGCCTCGCGCATTTTCGTCGGCAACGATTCCGGCCCAGCGCATTTGGCGGCAGGGTTGCAGCGCCCCAGCGTCGTGATATTCAGCGTCACAGATCCCGTGCAGTGGCGGCCGTGGCAAACGGATCATCGCATCGTGCAAACCGGCGCCACGTTCGATCATCCGCGGGGCGACAAAGCCGTCGTCGTGAGCAATCCCCGACCAATTACATCCATCTCCGCTGATGAAATCCGCCGCAATTGCGAGGAATTGCTCGCCGAAAAATAATCGCGCGCGGGGAACCCAACGTCCCGCGCGCATCGGCCGCCACGATAGCGCGCCATGCATCACACTACGGCGCGAATCCGATGGATTGATCCTTGTACTCCACCTGCAGCCGCACTTCCTTCGTCTTGCTCTGCTTCAACACATCATGCGCCGAAGGAAACGGCGCGTACGGGCTCACTTCCACTGTGACAACAGTTCCGGACGGCTGCTCCGGCCCCTGCTTAATTTCTTCCGCGTTTTCGATGTGATAGCTTTTCACCGGACCGTAATAACCATTGGGCCCAAAATCATCCAGAAAATCCTGATACGAATAGCTCGGCCCAGGACTCCACAAGTGGTAAGCCTGTTCCAGATTTCCACTCGCGACCGTCTCCAGAAAGTGCTTCGCCGTGCGAACCTCCGTGTGAAATCGCAGCAAATACCAGGCAAAGCCCACCACCAGCGCGATAAAAACGATGGTAGTGATGATGTAGCGCCGAACCTTATCCGGCGGGTGCTCCTGCGACGTATCAAAGATTGCCACGAGATCTCCTCAGCTAATTTTTCGTCGCGCGCGCGGGGCCGCCAGCGGACAGCACTACAGCTGCCGCTTGAACAACATAATGCTAAAGGTAGTCATCACCGCCGCGATGCCCAGCAAAACTAGCACGTCCACATAGATTCCTTCAATCCCGGTATTTTTCAGCGTGAGGTTTCGCAGCGCATGCACCGCATACGTGAACGGATCAATCACCGAAACCCATTTCAGCCACCACGGAAATGCCGCGATTGGATAAACGGCGCCGGAAGGAAAGAACAGCAGGGTATTCAATACGCCGAAAATCGCGCGCGGCACCAGCGGATCGTCCACCCGCACCATCAGCAAAAACATGAAACTCATCATTGCCAGTCCCGTCGCGCCCACTACCAGGACTAAATAGAATAACCGCAAAGGATTCCAGATTTCCGGCAGCCCCACGATCAATCCACCGATGATCGTCAGCACCATGCCGGTCATCATGCCCTTGATCACGCCCGAACCGATCAGCGAAAACACCAACTCCGATTTCTTGATCGGCGTCACCAGATAACCTTCGTGCAACCCGCGCGCTTTGTCGTCAATATAAGTAATTCCGCCACCGATCATGGCCACCACGAAGATGGAGAGCGCGATGGTGCCCGCCAGCAAATATTTGATGTACTCGACGTACGGATAAATCTCCACCGTGTTCAATTGCACGGTGCCTTCCAGGCGCGGCGTCACGTCCGGCGCGTTCAGTTCTTCCACCATCTGCTGCACGCGCTCGATGATGGCGCTGGAAATAAATTGGTCGGTATTATCTTCCGTAAAAGCGATGCGCGGCCGGTCGCGTTGGTAGAACCGTCGTGAAAAATCGCGCGGCACCACCACCAGCGCGCGCACCTTGCCTGTTTCTAAGTCATGCGTCGCCAGCGGCACGGAATTGTATTCAATCACCTTAAAGGTGCGCGGCCCCGCTGTAATGCCGTCAAACATTTCGCGGATCTTATCCGATTCCACCGAGTGGTCCTGATCCACAAAGCCAATTTCCACGCCGGTCACTTTTCCGCCGAACGCGTAGCCCAGCACGATCAGCTGCACCAGCGGCAGCACCATGGACACCATCATCAGCGCGGGGCTGCGGAAGAATTTCCGCAAGTCGCGTTCAATGAGCGCGCCGACGCGCTTAAAATTCATCGCGCTCCTTCAATGCGGCGCCGCGACTCCACGCTGCTAACGATAGAGATGGCCAATATCAAGTCGCGCTCCCTCTTTTGCCGCATCCCGCAAATCGCTGCCGGTGTAATGCAGGAAAACATCGTCAAGCGTCGTGCCCTGCACGGTTACCCGTTTCACCTGCACGCTGCGCGCACGCGCCAAATCCATCAAAGCTGCTACCGTCGCAGGCCCGTCGTGCGAAGCGATGTGCACCATATCGTCTCGCTGCGACACGTCCGCGGCCTTCGCCAGCTTGCGCAGTTGATCCATCCAATCCGCGGGCGCGTTTGCGAATTCCGCTTCCACGGTGTCGTTCCCTGGCACGCTATCTTTTAATTTCGCCGGCGTATCCAGCGCCGCCAGCTTGCCGTGGTCCACGATGGCGATGCGATCGCACAATTTGTCGGCTTCATCCATGTAATGCGTGGTCAGCAGAATCGTCAGATCCGACCGCTCGCACAAATTGCGAATCAATTGCCACACATTCGAGCGCGAAACCGGATCGAGGCCTGTGGTTGGCTCATCAAGAAATAAAATCTTCGGCGAGTGCACGAGCCCGCGCGCGATTTCCAGCCGCCGGCGCATGCCGCCGGAAAATGTGCGCACCAGCGCGTCCTTAAACTTCACTAAATCCACGGATTCCAGCAGATCGAGAATCAGTTTGTCGCGCGTCGCCCGCGGCACGCCATAAAGCTTGGCGTGAATCAGCATATTTTCGGAGGCAGTCAATTCCGGATCGGATGTCAGCGCCTGCGGAATCACGCCCATGGCATTGCGCACGCCATCGGCATCGGTGCGCACGTCGTGTCCTGCGATCACCGCCGTACCCGAAGTGGGGGGCGTCAGAGTCGTCATCATGCGAATCAGCGTGGTTTTTCCCGCGCCATTGGGGCCCAGCAAGCCGAAAATCTCCCGCTGCCGCACGCTGAAGCTGATGTCGTTCACGGCCACCAGCTCACCAAACTTTTTCGTCAGGTGCTGCACATCAATCGCGTTTGCGGTTGATTGATCCATCGGCGTGGGCATCGGCGTCACAATTTCGCGAACCAGCTTTTGCGCGGCGCGCGCGGCAGCAGCACCGTCGCGGTCATTCCCGTGAATAACTGCCGGTCCGGATTCGGGATGGCCACCTTCACCGCGAAAGTTCTGATGTCGCGCTTCGTGCGACTCACGTCTCGCTGCGTAGCGAAATCATTTTCCACGCCGCGGAAAATCACGGACCCTTGGGTGATTGTTCCATCGGGCAGTTGCACGCGCAGCTTTTGCCCGACCACGATCGAAGCGATATAAGTTTCTTCCACGTCCGCTCGCACCCACAAATGGTCCACGTCCACCACCACTACGATCGGTGCACCGATGGCCACCACTTCGCCCTGCTTCGCCACGCGCACTGAAACGATTCCGTCCAGTGGCGCATAAATTTTCGTGTATCCCAATTGCGTCGCCATCTGCGCTTCGCTGGCGCGGGCCTGTTCGAGCTGTGCCATTGTGGTGGAAATCGCGCTCTTGCGCGCATCCACCTGAATGCGGTTCGCCTGCGCCACATTCACCGCCGCCGCTTCGGCCTTGGTCGCTTGTTCCAACGCCGTCACGTTCGCCTGCGAAATCGTCACGGCGGCTTCAGCGTGATCGCGGTCCTGCGCGGAAACTTCGCCTTTGTCGAAAAGTTGCTGCATGCGCCGCAAATCGTCCCGATCGCGCTTCAGCTGCGCGCGCGCGGGCTCGAGTTGTGCATCCGCGTAGGTGGCTCGTGCATGCGCCTCGATCAGCGACGCGTCCGTCTGCCCATTCGTCCACGAATAATTGTGATTCGCTTCGTTCACCTGTTCTTCCAGGCTCGTCACATTCGCTTTGGTTGCGGCCAGGTTCGCTTCCAGTTCCGTGCTGTCCAGCACTGCGATCAAATCGCCCTTCTTCACCGTGCTGCCTTCGTCCACATTCAGCGAGATAATGCGCCCGGTCAGCTGCGGGCTCACGATCACCTCATTGCCGTCCACCACTCCGATCAGCGGCATGTCCGTGCCGTGCGGCGTGGTGAAGTAATACGCCACCGCTGCGATCGTGAAAATTACCAGCAGGAACGTCGCAAATTTTCGGCCGGTCATCGCGCCCTCGCTTTCGTTCGAATCAGTCCATGATCAAGAAAATCCAGCAGCGCCTGTTTCCGCGCCACCAGGGCGTGCGGCGTCAGCAGATTGTGTCCCGCGACCTGGCTGAAAATCGCCGCCGCGGCGAAATACGAAGTAGTCATGCCCATGATCGTGAACGCCGTGTCATGCGGGTCCACGGCGCGAAATTCACCGGCGGCCATTCCTTCTTCCAGCGTGCGCACCAATTGATTGTGAAAAGGACGCAGATATTGACGCACGATCCAGTCGAACTCCTTCGTGGATTCCATCGCTTCGCGGTGCACCAGGCGCGGATAGTTCGGATGCGAGGCGAGAAAGTCAAAATAAGCGGTGATGAATTCGCGCAGCCTCTCGCGCGGAGAAGCTTGCTTGCGCTGCGGCTGATAGACCCCGTTGCGCAGCTGCCGAAAAAGATTTTCCAGCACCGCGCGATGCAAATGCCGCTTATCGCCGAAATAGTAGTACAGCATCGCCTTGTTAGCGTGCGCCGCCGTGGCGATTTGTTCGGTGCGCGCGCCCGCGAGGCCCTGCGCGGCAAAATGCTGCTCCGCGGCCGCCAGAATGCGCCGTGCCGTCGCTGGATTCTCGATTTTCCTTCGTCCGCGTCGCATCGTCTAGTTCCTACATTCCTATCCGCTGCATCACTCGGCGGGATATCGCGAGTACGCTATGGTGCCCTTGGGCGAAATCCCGAATCCGCTGCATTGCTTGTACGATCCCTTGACTGCGGCAGGCATTCTTCAACTAACTAGTTAGTTTAATGCCTCAAATCGTTGCCGTCAAGCGCAGCACTGCGCTCATTTCTTAATACGCACAGGGAAGTGGATTTGTTACTACGCGTCCAGCGCCCCGCCGGAACCAGCCGGCAGCTCGATGGAATACTTGGTGCGCGCCTTTTCAGCGTGCAGCTCGATGGCCAGCTCGATCAGGCGGTCAATCAGTTTCGGATACGGCAATCCTGAGGCCTCCCACAGCTTCGGATACATGCTGATGGAAGTGAATCCGGGAATGGTGTTCAGTTCGTTCACGTAAATCTTGCCGGTGCGCTTTTCCAGGAAGAAATCGCAGCGCGCCATGCCCGCACCGTCAATCGCGCGGAAAGAGCGCACCGCATAATCCTGAAACACGGCCACCTGCGCCTTCGTCAATGTTGCAGGGATCAGCAGTTGCGTCCCCTGTTCCAGATATTTCGCCTGGTAATCGTAGTATTCGCGATGCGGCACGATTTCGCCCGGTATGGACGCGCTCACATCATCATTCCCCAGCACCGATACCTCAATTTCGCGCCCTGCCACGCCGCGCTCCACCACAATCTTCAGCGCAAACTCCGCAGCATGATCCATCGCGGCCGAAATTTCATGCGCAGCCTTCACCCGCGTCATTCCCACGGACGATCCCAGCGTGGCCGGCTTCACGAACAACGGAAAGCGGAATTTCTTCTTGATGGCCTTCAGCACCTTCGCGCGCTCGTGTTCCCACTCCGACCGGCGCACAGCCAGAAACGGCACAATCGGCAACCCAGCCTGCTCGAACAGCCGTTTCTGCACGTCCTTATCCATGCCCACTGCGGAAGCCAGCACGCCCGCGCCGACATACGGCAATCCCGCGAGCTCGATCAACCCTTGTACAGTGCCGTCTTCGCCAAACGTGCCATGCAAGACCGGAAACACCACGTCCACACCGACGCTCGGTTGCCCCGCCGCTGGCCCCAACGGAACCAAAGTCGCCGCACTCGGATCAGGCGGCAGCACCACGCGATCGCCCGATTTCAGCACGTCCGCCAACAATTTTATCGAGCTGGTACCCACCAGCCAGCGGCCATCTTTCGAAATTCCAATCGGCACCGCTTCATATTTTTCAGGATCAAGCGCGCGGATTACCGAAGCAGCGGAAGCAAGCGAAACTTCATGCTCGCCGGAGCGTCCGCCAAACAGCACGCCAATGCGCAATCGCTTCTGCGCACTCATCGCAGAGTCACGGCGCGTCGACCAAATATGCACGCGAGCATCACAGGATTTTCTTCCCCAGGCCGGAAAGCACCAGTTCAACGCCCAGCGTCGCAGTAGTATTGTGCAGATCAATCACAGGATTCACTTCCACCACTTCAAACGAAACCATCTGCTTGCTGTCGGCGATCATCTCCAGCGCCAGATGCGCTTCGCGATACGTCACGCCGCCGCGCACAGGCGTGCCCACTCCCGGCGCATCACTCGGATCCACAAAATCCATATCCAGGCTCACGACGATTCCCGCCGTATCGTCTCCCGCAAATCGCAGGGCCTCAGCCATTACTTCGCGCATGCCACGCTCGTCAATATCGCGCATCGTGAAAATATGCACGCCGGAATCTTTCACCAGCCGCCGCTCTTTGGCGTCCAGGTCGCGTATTCCCACCAGCACCACGTTCCGCGGCTCCACCATCGGCTTGATACCGGCCAAATCCGTCAGCTCCGGCGGCCCGTAACCCATGATCGACGCCAGCGGCATGCCGTGCACGTTGCCCGAAGGCGAAGAATCCGGCGTATTCATGTCGCCGTGCGCGTCTAGCCAAATCACGCCCACGCGTTTACCATCTTTGTTGAAATGTGCGGCAGCTCCGGCCGTCGTGCCCACAGCAATCGAATGATCGCCGCCCAGCACCAGCGGAATCATGTCCTCATCCAAAGTTTTCTTCACGGCATCCGCCAGGCCCTTGCACGCCTGCGAAATTTCGTCCAGATAACGCGCGCGCTTCTCGCCGTACGGCTGCTCCTCGGGCTGCGGCACCTGCACGTTGCCGATATCCTCCACTTGCCGCCCCAGTTGTTTCAGGCGCGCCTGCAATCCCGCTACGCGCAAAGCAGACGGCCCCATATCTACGCCGCGGCGGCTCGCGCCCAAGTCCATCGGCACACCGATAATGCGAATTTTGTCAGGCATATTTTTGTTTTCGCGACCCCAATACGGGGGAGGGAACCTTAAGGATAAACTCGATACAGCATCCGTGGGAAGGGGATGACCTCGCGAATGTGCTCGGTTCCGCATATCCACGCGACGGTGCGTTCCAGGCCCAGGCCGAACCCGGAATGCGGCACGCTCCCATAGCGCCGCAAATCCAGATACCACTGAAAGGATTCCTCGGGCAGATTGTGTTCGCGCAGACGCCGCACCAGCGTGTCGTAATCCGCCAGGCGCTCGCCGCCGCCGATAATTTCGCCGTAACCTTCCGGAGCGATCATGTCGAAGCTAAGCGAAAGTTCCGGCCGCGCCGCATCCGTCGCCATGTAGAACGCTTTCATCGCCGCCGGATAACGGTGAATCACCACCGGCCGGTCGAATTCCTTGGAAATAATCGTTTCCTCGTCGCCACCGAAATCATCGCCCCATTTTGCAGGATTCCCGGCCTTCTGCAGCACTTTGATCGCGTCGTCGTAGGTGATGCGCGGAAAGGGCGGCGTGATTTTCTGCAACGAAGCGACGTCCCGCTCGATCAACCCGAGCTCCCGCGTGCGGTTTTTCGCCACCGACTGCACCACCGCGCTCACCAGTCCTTCTGCCAGCTGGATCATGTCTTCAAGATGCGCGTAAGCCGCTTCCGGCTCGAGCATCCAGAATTCCGTCAGGTGCCGCCGTGTTTTCGATTTCTCCGCGCGAAATGTCGGACCAAACGTATAGACCTTGCCCAGCGCGGCCGCCAGCGCTTCCACGTAAAGTTGGCCAGACTGCGTCAGATATGCTTTCTGCTCGTCAATGTAATTCACTTCGAAAAGCGTCGTCGTGCCTTCGCACGCCGCCGGGGTGAAAATCGGCGCGTCGGTCAGCGTGTAACCCTGTGCGTCCATGAAATTCCGCGCCGCGCGCTCCGCCTCCGCGCGAATGCGCAGGATCGCCGCCTGCCGCGGCGTGCGAATCCACAAATGCCGCCGGTCCAGCAAAAAATCAACGCCATGCTCCTTCAACTGAATCGGATAAACCTCCGCATCCGCGACGCGCTGCACCACTTCGATAGCGCTCACTCCCATTTCAAATCCGCCGGGTGCCCGTGGTTCCGCGCGGATCGCGCCCGTGGCAATTACGCTCGATTCCTGCGGCAGCCCCTTCAGCGCGCTGAAAACCTCGGGATGTTCCTTCTGCGAAACCACTCCCTGCATGATTCCTGTGCCGTCGCGGAAAATCGGAAATAGCAATTTTCCCGATTCGCGCAAATTGTAAAGCCAGCCGCGAATCGTGACGCTGCCGCCGGCGTGCGCCCCCGCCTGCTCAATCGTGATAATTGGAACCGCTGCCTGCGCTTCCTGGGTCATGTAGTTTTTCCGTTGGATTAGTTGCCGCGAACCATTATGGCATGTACATCCGGGCACGTACTTCATGGTCTGTAGTTCGCCGTCAGCCACGCGCCCTACTTCTGCGCCTCGAATTTCTCTTCCAGCTTGTCGCAGGCTTCGCGAATCTGCTCCAGCGACGGCCCCGCCGCCCCCGCCTGCGCCTTGATTTCGAAAACAAACGGCAGCTCTACCGGCGCATCGGCGAATCCCTCCAGCGCCGCATCCCAATCTATGGTTCCCTCGAACGGCAGCAGATGCTCGTCCTTATCGCCGTGATTATCGTGGATGTGCGTGCTCACCACGCGCTCGCGCATCGCATCAAAGCTGGCCTGCACGCCTTCTTCGATGTGCGCGTGGCCGATGTCGAAGCACAATTTCAAATCGTGCAAGTGCGTATCGGTGATGAAATGTTGTAGCGAAGCCGGCGCTCCCAGCTCATCCGGCGTATTTTCCAGCGCAATCGTCACGCCGCGCGCCTTGGCGAACATCGAAAGACTTTCCAGCGACGTGAAAGCCGCGTCCAGCTTGCGCGCGTCCGCCGCCTGCCGTCCGTGCCCGATATGCTGGATCAAATATTGGAACGGCACTTGCTCCGCGATGTCCAGCACGCGCTTGATTTCGTCCACCGCGTCCAGGCGGCGGATCCGTTCCGGATCGGATATGGAAATCACCACGCCGCTTTCCCGGCCCGGTGATCGGTCACGGTCGGTCGGTGAATGTACCGAGTGCAGCGCCAGGCGGTACTCGCCCAGAGCGTCGCCCAATTCGCGCACTCGTTGCGCATCGCGATAACTGAAATGCTGTGAAGCGCAGAAAATCTCCACCGCCGAGAATCCTGCCTGCGCGATTTCCGCCAGCAGCGCCGCGCCCAGCGGCTGATTCACAAATCGATATGTGGAAAGGATGCGCTGCATTCAGCCCTCAACGGCGGAAACTATGGTCAATGGAAAACACGATTCCGTCAATAGCGCGCGGCGCTGGCAGAGCCGAATTGTATTCGAGTGGAAAACACCGTCAGCCGGACGCAAGTCCTACGAGGATGAGAGCGATTAGTCCGCCCAGGAACAGGGCGGCGAGTATCCACAGCACCACCGGCGGGCGCTTGCGCATCAATCCGCGCGGCGGCTCGTTTTGCCGCGCAAAATCGAGCGACTCCGCTTCGTTGTCTTCGGCGCGACGGCGTTCACCAGCACCGGACGTCGGCGTGTTGGCCGGTTCGTGGGGGTCGTCGCTGAATTTGCGGGGCACGGCAACGATGCTAGCACCGAAAAAAAGCGGGCGGCAAGGAATCGTCCATCACAGAAGCATCCGGGAAGGCCATCTCGCTTCAGTCAACGACGAATTGCTGCGAGAGACCGCGCCGTGTGCGCATCGCGCGCTAGCGCGCCAAAATTCCAATCAGCGTGAATGCCACGATTGCCCCGGCGAGGATTGCCAGCGCCACCCATCGCCCCAGCCGCGGATGCGATTTCGGCAGGCCGAGCAAATGAACCGAGGGATCTTGCCCGTGGAGAATTTTCGCGCCGGCCGCGCGTTGCGCCGCAGAGAGTACTTCCGTCGTCGCCGGCCTTCGCTCGGTGGAAATTCCGCGTGCACCTTCGGCAGTTTGGCTGGGCATCGCCGGATACTAGCACCAACTCCGCCGCGCAGAAACAAAATTTCAAATGAGTTTACGATTTTGTACTGTTCTCAGGTGAAACAACGCGTCACGCGACAATGGGTACTCAGCCGCTCAATGAATCGCGAATTGAACCATCATCAGTGCGACGACGGCTCCCGCGAAGATCGCCAGCACCAGCCACCGCGAGATGCCTTGGTTCCGATTTCGCAGCTGCCGAACGTGGGCGGAAAGGCCAGGCGCAGCATAAATGTTGCGCGCGGATTGTTCTCGAAGCGCATCGAACTCCACGATTTCAGCGGGTCCCGTCACTAGCTCGGAAACTGGATGGGGATTGTGGCGTTTCATGCTGCCGATATTATCACCGGCAATTTGCACGACCATGCGAAGAAGCGATGGCTGGGCCAAACAGGTATTGCTGTTTCGAGAAAATGACGCTGCGGTACTGTTTGAGAGCGGATGCGTCCAGAGTTATCACTTTGGGAACACTGTATCGCTTCGGCACAAGTCTCTGCCGCCGGCGCTCGTGCCCGGCTTACACCACCCCGCGCTTCAGCCGTTTAATTCCGCGAGTATTTTGGGAAGCAAAGAAAATTTCGCCAGCGCCGCCTCGCTGCTCAAATATTCCAATCCGCACGAAGGTCCCAGGTAAGCACGCCCTCCCTGAATTCGCGGAAACAAGCGCTGCACCTGCCGCGCAATATCCGCCGCCTTTTCGATCTGTTGATTGCGGCCATCGAGCAGGCCCAGCGCCAGCGGCTTCGGCGAGCCGCTGGACGCGATCATTTCGCCAAGCTTGGGGCTGGAAATGAAATCGAAGCCGACGATGTCCACCGGCAGTTCCAGCAGCTTCTCGTACAAAGGCGCGCAGTCGTCGAAATACACATACAGCGCCAGCTCCAGCCTGCGATTGGTCTTTTTCGCCTTGTCGCGCGCGTGCAGCAGCGGCTCCAGCGCACGCGCAAAAATGGACCACTCGCCCGGATTCTGTAGAATCGCCGGCTCGTCAATCTGAATCATTTCCGCACCGCATTGCGAGAGCGCTTCGATTTCCGGAGCCAGAATCTCGCCGTAAGCGATGGCGCGAGCTTCCAGCGTCGCGGGAGTGGCGGAGCCGCCGTTCTCAGTGCTTCCAGACAGCGAAAACTTCGCGAGCGTGTACGGCCCAGTCAACACTGGCTTAATCGCCAGTTTTCCGGCTTTGTTGGCGGGCGTGGGCAAATGGCCCAGCGCATTCCGCGCAAAACTATATTCCGCCACCACCAGATTTCCGCGCCGCAGTGGGGCGCCGGTAAACAGCGGCTGCCGGCACAATTTTTCTGTGTCGAAAAATGGCACGGTGCCCTGCAATTCGATATTGTCCAGTTTTGCCGCCAAATAAGAGATCGGATCGTTCCAGCGAATTTGTCCGTCGGTCACAATATCCAGACCGGCCTTCACCTGGTCGGCGATGGCGCCGCGCGTCACGGTATTCTGCGCATCCAGCAAATCCGCGGTCGTGCGTTCGCCGCGGTCCAGCGCGGCGATGGTGCGCTGCAGAAGCTGCAAATCGGGAGCATCGCCCACGCGCGGATAACTTCCCGTGCTCGAAAGATACAGGCCTGGAGAGACGCTGCTCATAGCGGGAACCTCGGAATCAGCGCAAGAAACTGGAAGAAACTTAGTCGAAACGCCGAAAGGCGTCAAGAGCAGCGCGGAAAGTCAGCCGCAAAGCTGGCGAATCATTCGCCAACCGAAAAATAATTGCAATCCGGATGATGAAACACCAGCGCGCTAACGCTGGCCTCCGGATCCATCATCATTCCTTCGGTCAAGTGCACGCCGATCGCTTCCGGGCGCAAAAGCATCCATATCCCAGCCTGATCCTCCAGATTCGGACAAGCCGGATAGCCAAAGCTGTATCGTTTGCCGCGATACCGCGAAGTAAACCGGTCCGGCATGCTCATCGTGGGCGGATCAGGAAATCCCCAATCTTCGCGGATGCGCCGGTGCAGCCATTCCGCGCAAGCCTCCGCCGTCTCAATCGCCAAAGCCTGCAAACCGTGCGAATAAAGATAGCTCCCGGCAGCCTTTGCTCCTTCCGATTTTTCGCGAATGCCCGCGCCCGCCGTGACCACGAACAGCGCCACGTGGTCGCGTGTGCCGTTCGCCGGCGGCAGCACGTAATCGCTCAGGCAAAGTTTGTCGCCCAGCCGCTGCCGCTGAAAATGAAACGTGTGCGTGGGTGATGCCTCTCCCGGCGCAAAAAGCGCGATGGAATTGCCGCGCCTTTCCGCTTCGAAAAATTGCCACACCGCGCCGATCTTCATGAAATCGGTGGCCTGCTGCTTCACTTCTTCCATGTTCTGGTGCAGCTCCACCGCGCGCGTGTCACGTTCCGCCAGCGCCTTCTCAAAATTTCCACGAAAACCCAAATGGCGCCCGAACAGCATGAACGGATTGATATAGCTCCACACTTCGTTCAAATCCGGCACGCTGCGGACTTTTCGATCAACATACGCAACAGCAGGAATCGGCAAATCAATGCGAATGTGCGGTGAGCGCTCTTCGCCCGCAGCCGCGAGCGGTTCCGGCGCCGGTTCCTCCAGCACGGCAGCCCCCACGTGCGTGTGCTGCTGCAATACGTTTTCGCGCCGCCCCGGATCGCTGAGTTCGTTCATCAAACGCAGCCCGGTCATCGCGTCCTTCGCGTAGCAAACCGCCTGGCTATACTGCGGCGCGATTTTCAGCCGCGTGAATTTATCGGAAAGCGCCGCGCCTCCCACCAGCAGCGGCACGGTGATCCCAGCTTCGCGCAAATCGCTCGCGGTAATCACCATTTGCTGCGCGCTTTTCACCAGCAACCCAGAAAGTCCGATGGCATCCGGCCGATGCTCCCGATGCGCGCGGATCAATTCCTCGGGCGGCACCTTGATTCCCAGGTTGATCACGTCGTAGCCGTTATTTTTCAGAATAATCTCGACGAGATTTTTCCCGATGTCGTGCACATCGCCCTTCACCGTCGCCAGCATCACCTTCGCGCGTTTTTCCGTGTCCGCTTTTTCCATGAATTGTTCCAGATGTCCCACGGCGGCCTTCATGGCTTCGGCGGATTGCAAAACCTCAGCGACAATTAGCTCATTGTTGTTGAACAGGCGCCCCACTTCACCCATTCCCGCCATCAGCGGCCCGTTGATGATGTCCAGAGGCGCAACATTCTCCGCCATCTTGCGAGTTAAATCGTCCACCAGCCCGTCTTTCGATCCTTCGATGATGTAATTCGCCAGCCGCTGGTCCAGAGGCAGATCCGCCGCGCGTTCTTTCTTGCGCGCTCCGGTTCCGCGAAAATGTTCCGCAATCGCGGCGATGTGAAACTGATTGATCGCCGCCTTCTGCTCCTTGGTTTGCGCGCGCCAATCAGCAGGCGCTCCACGCAGCAATTCCGCATCGGCTGCGCCGTCCGGAATCTCCGTAGGCGGCTTGTTGAACAGCAAATCCTCAGCCAGCTTGCGTTCCCGCTCAGGAATCGAACCAAAGCGTTCAATACGCTCCGCATTCACAATCGCCAGGTCCAGCCCCGCCTTCGTGCAGTGATACAGAAAAACTGAGTTCACCACTTCGCGTGCGCCCGCCGGCAACCCAAACGACACGTTCGAAATCCCCAGCACCGTCCGCACGTACGGAATGTGCTGCTTCACCAGGCGAATGCCTTCGATGGTTTCCACCGCGCCGCCGATATAATTCTCATCACCGGTTGCGCATGGAAATACCAGCGGGTCGAAAATGATGTTTTCAGGGTGGATGCCGAATTTCTCGGTCAGCAGTTTGTGCGAGCGCTGCGCCACCTCCAGCTTGCGCTCGCGTGAGAACGCCTGCGCCTGCACCGGATCCTCGTCAATGCAGCCCACAATCACGGCCGCGCCGTACGTCCGCGCCAGTGGGCAGATCTTTTCGAATTTTTCCTCGCCGTCTTCCAGGTTGATCGAATTGATGATGCTCTTGCCCTGGCAATACGTCAGCGCCAGCTCCACGCCGCGCGGATCCGTAGTGTCAATCATGATCGGAGCTTTGATCTTGCGGATCAGCTGCTCGTAGAACGGCGGAATGTCGTTCAATTCCTCGCGGTCCGTGCTCTGCAGGCAGACGTCCACAATGTGCGCGCCACTTTTCACCTGCCGCCGCGCAATCTCGGTAGCCTCTTCCCACTGTTCGGCTGCCACCAAACTCTTGAACAGCCGCGAACCTATTACGTTGGTGCGTTCGCCCACAATCAAAGGCCGCGTGCTGTCTTCCGCTTCGATAATTTCAATCCCGGAATAAACCGCCCGATGGTTGGGTTCTGGCGTGTGCCGCGGTTTTTTGCCGTCGGTCATCTGCGCGATCGCCCGGATATGTTTCTCAGTGGTCCCGCAACAGCCGCCCACAATATTCAGCCACCCGCGGTCAATAAATCGCTCGATCTGCTCCGCCAAAGTAGTCGGCGTCTCCTGATACAAGCCTTCCTCGTTGGGCAGCCCCGCGTTCGGATAGCAGGAAACCGCGCGATTCGTCAGCGACTGCAGTGTGCGCACATGGTCCGTCATGAATTCCGGCCCAGTAGCGCAATTCAATCCCAGCGAAATCAAGTCCACGTGATCGAGCGAAGCCCACAACGCCTCGATGCCTTGCCCAGCCAGCATCGTGCCCATCGCCTCGATCGTCACCGAAACCATCAGAGGAATCGGTGCGCCCAGTTCCCGCGCCAATTCCCGTATCGCCAGCAAACCCGCCTTGATATTGCGCGTATCCTGGCAAGTCTCCAGCAGCAAGATGTCCGCGCCGCCTTCCATCAATCCGCTGGCTTGCTCGTAATAATTATTGCGCAGCTGCTCGAAGGTAATTCCGCCGGTCACGCTAATCGCTCGCGTGGTCGGCCCCATCGAACCAGCTACAAATCGCGGCTTCCCGGGTCGCGAAAATCCATCCGCGGCTTTGCGCGCCAGTTCCGCAGCCACCCGGCTGATTCGACGAGCCTCCTCGCCCAATCCGTATTCCGCCAGCACCACCGGCGTGCTGCCAAATGAATTTGTCTCGATGATGTCCGAGCCTGCATGCAGATATTTGCGGTGGATTTCCAGCACCACGTCCGGCCGGGTCATCACTAGATTCTCGTTGCAGCCTTCCAGATCCGGCCCGCCGAAATCCTCGGCTGTCAAGTTGGCTTGCTGCAGCATTGTCCCCATCGCGCCATCCAGAATCAGGATGCGTTCACGAAGCAATTCGCGTAGGGCCAGGCCCTGTTGGATCAGGTTGGTCATGGGTTCATTAATTTTACCTGAAGGTGGCGGGCAAGAAGGGCGGCAGCATTTCTCCGCGCGCCTGAAGCACAACAACGGCGGTCACCCGCGCTGCAATTCGATTTTTTCAGTGTTAGGCGGATCGTGAAGGCGTTTCGCTCACCGTGCTGCTCAGAAATTCCACTGGCACGTCGCCGGGAAGCAGACCCGCCGCAGCTCCGCGCGCCAGCAATTCGCGCACGGCCCGGCGCCCTTCTTCACCGTAATCCAGCGTCCAGCGGTTCACATACATTCCCACGAATTTATCGGCCAGCGTAGGATCCATGTCGCGCGCAAATTGCAGCGCGTAATTCAACGCCGGCTCGCGATGATCCAGCGCGTACGAAACGCTGTCGCGAATCACGCGCGATACCTGCCGTCCCAAATCGTCGCCCAGCTTCCGGCGAATCGCATTTGCGCCCAGCGGGAGCGGCAGCCCGGTTTGTTCCTGCCACCATTGCCCCAGGTCCACCACGCGGTGCAATCCCATCTGCGAGAAAAGCAGTTGCCCTTCGTGAATCAGCAGCCCCGCTTCGACTTCCTTGTTCTGCACCGCATCCAGAATCTTGTCGAAGGGCATCGTCACCGTCTCGACATTCGGCTCGAAAAGTTTCAGCGCCAGATAAGAAGTCGTCAGCAGCCCCGGAATTGCAATCTTGCGCCCGGCCAAGTCATTTTTCTTGATCGGATGCCCGGAAACGACGATCGGCCCATAACCTTCGCCGAAACTCGCGCCGCAATCCATCAGCACGTATTTATCCGCCACAAACGGGTAGGCGTAAAAACTGATCGCTGTCACGTCGTACACTTCTTTTTTCGCCGCCTGGTTCAGCGACTCAATGTCCGACAAAATATGTGTGAACTTCACGCCCGGCAGGCGCACTTTCCCCGTCGCGAGCGCGTAGAACATGAACGCGTCGTCGCTATCCGGCGAATGTGCCAGGCGAATCTCTGCTACTTTTGGTGAAATGGCTGGTGTGGACATGCTGGGTCCGTCCTGGCCCTGGCGCGAAATCGTCACTCACCCCGGCCGACTCGTGAAGACGCTGTGAAGACTATGATGCCCCAGTCGTCTTACCCGTCGCAGTGAAAGAAACCAAGCTGTGTGCGTCTTCCGGCGATAGCGCCGAATGAGCGACCCAAGAATACCATACGCCGTGCTAGAAGGTACAGATGCCGCGCCAAGCCTGTCAGAGCCCGGAGCCCGCCTCGAATTCCAACCGTTCCTGAGATTCGCTTTTCATTCTCATGCGGCCGTCAAACCCCGATGCGACTCAGTTCGGCTTAGCCAGCGAACCCGGCTTCTCACTCGGCAAAATGAACGTCGCGATGTCTTCCACCACTTCCGCCGACACATGGCCCAGCCGCGCATAATCCGACGGCTTCGACGCCCCGGTGCCATGAATGAAAAGGTGATCCATATCCGGATATGTGCGCAGCGTCACATTTTTGTTATTGGCCAGCGCATCAGACCAAGCCTGGAAATTCGAAGGAGTCACCTGATAATCCCGCCCGCCCTGCAAGACCAGAATCGGAATCTTCAACTTTGCTGCGGTTTTCAGTGGATCGTAGGCGCGCAGGTCCAGCCAATAAGCGCCATACATCTTCGCTCCGAGGAAATCGATCTTGTCATCGGGCTTCAGGCTGGGGCTTTCAATTTGCTTCGCGCCGTCTTCCGCCGCGGCTATGCGTTTTTGTTCCGCTTCCGTCGGCGGGCCGCTCATCGCCGCCAGATTATGAATCTGCTCCAGCACTATCTTTTCCAGCGGACGCGCGTTCGCCGCCAGCATCACGATTCCCGCGATTTGCGCGTCGCCCGTTGCAATCCGCGGCGCCAGGTACGCGCCCAGGCTGTGCCCCAGCAGAAAAACCTGCTTGGGTTCAACTTTCGGCTGCTGCACCACCAGCGCCACCGCTGCCCGCGCGTCGCTGATCGTTTCATCCTCCACCGTCAGCCTCACCGGATCGTCGCTGCTCTGCACGCCATATTTTTGCGTGCGCTTGGTGTAACGGAACACCACGATGCCCCGGCTCGCAAGTCCCCACGCCAAATCCTTGAACGGCTTGTTCGGTCCAATCGTTTCGTCCTGATCTTCCGGACCGGAACCCTGCACCAGCACCACGGCCGGAAAAGGCCCATTGCCCACCGGCACTGTCAGAGTCCCAGGCAATTCGAATTTTCCATTCACCAAAGTGAGCGGTTGCTCGCTGAACGAATCCTGTTTCACGTACGCCGCCGGAGTCCACGGCGTTAGCGGCGCCTGGTGCGGTTGGAAACTCAAACCTCCCAGTTTCCCGTCAGAATTGAAAACCACCGTCGCGTCCAACAGCGAATTCTCAAACTTGCACTGCATCTTCACCACCTGCAGTCCCTGCACCTGCGAGGCCTGCGTATTGGTGATCGCCTGAAACGCACCTGCCTGCTTGTTCAAATCGCGCCAGCCGTCCGCGAGCTTTCCCGGCGGCAGCGCTTGCGCCATGCGCGCATCGTAAATCGCTTCCACTTTCTCGAATTGTCCGGACACCAGTTCCTGAATGATTTGTTTCGCAGCGACAGCGGACGGCGAATCTTGTGCAGCTTCCTGAGCAGAGACGCGTAGCGCCACCCCAGGCATCGCCAGTAAGAATAGGATCAGTGTGAACAAACTAATTTTCACGCGGCATCTCCTGCGCATAATTGCGCCAATCCATTATATGACGGGCAGGGTTTACAAATCCCTCGCCGAGCATCCCGCATCGCGGCCGTAATTATTGCACCGGCGAACGCGGAGAGGCTGGCAAAGGCGAGGCATGATGCGCCACTAAGACCCACTCCTCGTCGCGGCGCAGAAAAATATTGGTCGTTTGCACCATGGCATCGTCGAATCCATCCGCAAACGCCGTGGTCACGTGCTGCGTGCAGGAAACCCACCCGACGTCACCTTCCACGCGCACCCACACGCCACTCAACGCGATGCGCACGCGCTTAGCATGCACGAAAAGCCGCGCCCAGCGCTCGCGCACTTCGTCCCACCCCAGTAGCAAATCCCAGCCTGGATGCACGCAGGTTACGCCATCGTCGTGCGACCACACCGCTTCCATCTCCGCCAGGTCCAGCGATTCGAATGCCGCGTAAAATTTTGTGTTCGCGGCGCGCAGCGCGTCTTCGGGGCTTTGCTTTTGTGGAACCGTCTGGGTGGGCATGATTGGCAGTCCGGAAAATGAAATTACAAAAAGTTTACGCCAGGGCTGAGGCCTGCTTGCTTACGCTGCTTCCGTACGTCGCTTTCTTACGCTTCTCGTCGCGCCAATTGCAATCCACCGGCCGCAACAACGATCAGCGCCATCTTGATAATCTCGCCAGGGACAAAGGGCAGCGCGCCCTGCTGCAGCGCCAAGCCCCATCCCATTCCCAAAAATAACGCCAGCCACGCGCAGCCAAACGCGAAAATAATCGCTTCGCCCGAAATCAGCGCGCCGATCAGCGACAACCCTGCAAGCCGCGACCCGCCTTCGCGCGAGCTCGCAATCTTCGCCCCGCGCTCAACCAGCCACCCAGTCACAAACGCCGCAACTGGGTATGAAAACAAATATCCAGCCGTCGGCCCCGCAAAACGCGCCAGCCCCGGCAGCCCCAGCGGCTGAAACACCGGCAATCCCGCCGCGCCCTCCAGCAAATACAAAATCAAAGTGATCGCGCCGCGCCGCGCTCCCAGCAAAACCGCCACCAGCAGCACGCCAAACGTCTGTCCAGTGATCGGCACCGGCGTCCAAGGCAGCGGAATTACGATGTGCGCGCACAACACCAGCAGAATATTTGCCGCGGCGATGCGCACCGCGTCCGCCGCGATCCCTTCGCCGGAATAAATTCGGTCGGCTAGAACTTTCGCTTGTGACATCCGCATTCCTCTTCGCGTTTCAGCGTCAGACGGCACCGCAACCGGGCCGCAACCGTCTCAAATATTACCAAAACTGGCAGGCATTATACCTGAGGCCGCCGAATGTCACGTTCACTTTTCGTCCGCGGCCTTTTCACTGGCTATCAGCGGATCATCCACGGTCGCCACCTTTCCGTGTTTGTCGTCGCCGTGAACTTTTCCCGCAGTGTCCAGGAAGAAAGATCGCTTTCCGGGTTTCGGGTAGGCCTCGGGAGTGGCCGCCAGTTCGAAATTATTGTCGTTTCCATTCGGGTCCGGAGAAATGCGGTAGCGGAAGACATAGCCGTCATGTTTTCCCGCCGCCATGTCTGCTGGCACCAGCGCGGCTTGCTCGGGCGAAATCTGATCTTTAGGCGCGGGGCCCAGCTGTTCCAGCGATTCCGGCAATTTTCCAAAGGCGCGCCGGTAAGTCTGTATTGCTTCGGCCAACGCGCGCAGATCGGCAATCGCCGTATCTTCCTGCGTCGCTAGATCCGCCGCCGCCCATTGTTTCGCCAGTTGCGGCACGTCGAACAGCACCAATCCCAGCGAAAGCAGCCGCCAGCTCCCGCCCTCGCGCACCATTCCGAAGTCCGCCTGTTGGCTGTTCACCACCGCCACCGGAATGAACGCCAGATTTTCTTGCACGCGCGTGATGCCGAACCGGTATTCCACCGTGTTGTTCTCGGCCCGGCAGCGCAGCACGATGTGCTTTTCAGCGTCGGCGGAAAGCAGCGGTTTGCCTGCGTCATCCGAAAGCGAAAGCCGCTTCATCAATTCGCTGCGTTGCGCCGCAGGCAGCGCGCGAAACGCCGCGGCGTTTGCTGTAGTCAGGTGGCTCGCGAAATCCGCTTCGTTCGCGCGGCAAGCGGCCACCAACGTGTCCGCTAGAGCAGTGGCAGGGTCCGCGGCGTCGCCAGATTCCTGCGCGCCGGCTGTTGCGGGCAGTGCTGCACTCGCGGCCGCGATCAGCAGCGATGCTGCAACGATTGTGCCCAGAACACCGCACCGCGATCGAAAGCGTGGATTCATCATCAGGACTAAGAGTTTGCCTGCCCCAGTATGGTTGCAAGGTCGCGCGTGAATTGCGACCGCGGCATCACTTGCGTGCATCCGGCGGCTCGCGCCTGTTGCGCTAAATCCGTTTGTACGTGCGAAAGAAATGCGATCATCGGCAGGCCCGGTGCCGTCGTGCACACACGCTCAATCGCCTGCACCGGCGCGCCGCGCGCATTCAGGTCCACAATCACCAGCTTCGGCGCTTCCTTCGCAATCTCCGCGAGCAGCGCGTCGCCCGTAGTGCTGGTGCGCACCGTGATTCCCAATTGCTTCGCGGTCTCCAGGATCTTCGCCTGAAAAAATAAATCATCCACCAGAGCTAGAACCTGAGCCATGCTTCCGCACCTCGTACGCCGTCGCGCCTCGCAATCCGCCGCGCGCTTCTGCGCGAATCGCCGCTCTTCGGTGTACCACGCGCCACCGCCCCGCACAAGCGCCCCTTCGACAACCTCCGTCCATTGCGGTATAAAAGAATTTCGTCGCCACTGTTCAGGAGGATTCGATGGCCGCTACTCCAAGTCCAGACGCGTTGCCGGGCCTGGCCGTCCTGGAGCAAACTCCAATCATAATTGAAAAAATCGTCTGGGCCGCCAGTGACGAGCAATTGCACTGGAAACCCGCCCCCGATCGCTGGTCCATCAGCGAAGTACTCGCGCACTTGGCCGAAGTCGAAGTCGTCGGCTTCCGCGAACGCATCCAAAAGATGCTCGAACAGAAAAATCCGCAGCTCGATGCCTACGATCAGAACGCCGCCTACGCCTCGGGCCGCTACTCCGCCGCCAAACCCCGTGAAAATCTGAAAAAATTCTGCCACGAGCGCGACCGCAGCCTTTCCGCATTGCGCTACGTGCCGCCCGGTGTTCTCGCGCGCCCCGGCCAGCACGCCAAAATCGGCCCGATCACCGTCGGCCAACTGATGAACGAGTGGGCGTTCCACGACCTGGGCCACATCCGCCAGATCGCCGAACTCTATCGCTCGCGCGCATTTTTCCCTTACATGGGCTCATTCCAGCAGTTCTACACCATCAAGCCGTAACGACCGTTTGATGATTGTTTGAATGCAAGGGCGATCGTGCTCGGAAGTTTCTTTGTGGGTCGTGGCTTTAGCCACGACATCAAGTCCGCAAAAGTGGGCGGCTTTAGCCGCTGAAGTTCCGCCATTGCGGTTGTCAGACACGCTTCTCAGGCGAGCGCAAGGGATCCAAATGCCAACCATCGCGCAGCGGATACTCACCACCTTCGACCAACTCGAACGCCCCACGCTCGACCTGCACACTCTCTTCGAATTCGTCGGCGGCAACGCCCCCAGCGATCGCGAAGCTGTCCTGGATGCAGTGGCCGATCTCGTCAAGCAAGGCCTGCTTACCTCCGAAGGCGGCGGCGACTTCTACCGCCGCACCGAAGAAGGCCGCTTAGCCCTCGCCGCTCCCCGCGACGTAACCATGTACATGCGCGAAGGCTGCCATCTCTGCGAAGAAGCCAAAGCTGCAATGGCCCCAGTCCTAGCGGCACTAGGTGCCCGCCTGCAGGAAGTGGACATTGACGACGACCCGGTGCTGCGCGCCCGCTACACCAACGACGTCCCGGTAATTTTCATTGGCCCACACTTTTTCTCGCAGCATCGCATTGACGCAGCACGCCTCCGCCGCCACCTCGAAAACGCAAAGATTTAATTGGTTTCAGAACGTCAGCGAATTCAGTCAGCATTGCTTCGGAAGTTTGCAGAAAAATGCACGCAGCAAAAGGTTTTGACGTCGCCTTTGAATTTGTAGCGGCCGCCCGCTTTTGCTTTTTAGGCGTGCGTTTTTGCCTTCAAATATTTCGCGGAAAAATCCAAACGAGGTTTAGTGCTCTACGTCTTCCTGCGCCCCAACACTCTCATCCGGCACATCGCCCGGACGTCCCTTCACCCGGTCGTACACACTAAAAGCGCATGTCGAACCCAGCGCCTCATTGTAATAAGTCGGCACGCCCAACGCCGTGCGCAATTCCTCGTTGAACCGCCGCAAATCACCGAGCTGATGCACCTGCACCGGAAATTTCTTGCCTTCATGCCCAATCAAAAATTTCTGATACCCGGCATCCCACAAGGACGTGAATTGCCCCTGCATCATGACGCAGGGAATCTCCGTCATCTGAAAACGGCTCTCCGGCGTCTTGCGCAGCTCCGCGCCGCAATTATATTTCTCAATGCGCACCACCCCACCGGAATTGCGCACCAGGAAGCCCTTCGCCGAAAGCGACTCCACGGTGGGCTGATCGAATAATTTGTTCACGTACCACATGGCCATCACAGCATAGGGATTAGCCGCCCCGCCTGTAAAGACAAAAATCGCCGTCACTACAAGCGTTCGCTAGCCGTTCCTGCCAGACCGTTTGCCTCCGCCACTCCGGTATGGGAATATTGCTCGCCCGGTTTCAACCTGAACCGCGCCCGCGTTCTGCTAAACTGGCAGCAGATACCTGAATATCACGCGTTTTGAGCAGCATCTAACGAGCAGGCTCGCGCGAATTGCATCAACTCGCATCAAATCGCTCGCCCGAGCCTCCAGTACAAACAGGAACCACGCACCGTGAACGCAACCAATAAACCGACAGTCGCTTCACGCGACGCAACCAGCGCCGCCAAACCCAAAATCGGCGAGCATCTCCTCGACCGCATCGGCAACACTCCGCTCCTGCGCCTGGAACGCATCGTCACCGGCTTCCCCAACGTCGAATTTTACGCCAAGGCAGAATGGTTCAATCCCGGCGGCTCCGTGAAAGACCGCGCTGGCTATTCCATGATCCGTGCCGGCGAACGCTCCGGCGACCTGCGCCCCGACAAAATAATCCTCGACGCAACCAGTGGCAACACCGGCATCGCCTACGCCATGATCGGCGCCGCACTCGGTTACCGCGTGAAACTCTGCCTTCCCACCAGCGCCTCGCCCGAACGCAAACACATCCTCGCGGCCTACGGCGTCGAAATCGTCTATACGCCGGGAGACGAAGGCACCGACGGCGCCATCCGCCGCGTCCGCGAAATCTACGAATCCGATCGCGAAAAATATTTTTATCCGGACCAGTACAGCAATCCTGCAAATCCCGCCGCCCACTACGCCACCACCGCCCCGGAAATCTGGCGCCAAACCAACGGCACCATCACCCATTTCGTAGCCGGCCTAGGCACCACTGGCACATTCGTCGGCACCACGCGCCGCCTGAAAGAATTGAACCCCGCAATCCGCTGCATCAGTTTTCAACCCGACTCCGGCTTTCACGGCCTCGAAGGCTTAAAGCACCTAGCCACGGCGATCGTGCCGCGCATTTACGACCCAAAACTAGCCGACGAAGACATCGCTGTGCGCACAGAAGACGCTCACCATCTGGTGCGGCGTCTAGCCCGCGAAGAAGGCATCCTCGGCGGCGTCAGTTCCGGCGCGGCTCTATGGGCCTGCATGGACGTAGCCCGCCGATTGCCCGCCGGCGAACGCGCCGTGATCGTCACCATATTCCCCGATTCCGGCGAAAAATATCTCACTGAACAATTTTGGAGTGAAGCATGAGCGCCCCGCTGCTGAAAATCCGCGAAGAACTCGCAGACCAGATCCGCGCCCACGGCGTCGAAACCTATCCCTACGAATGTTGCGGCGCGATCCTCGGCCGCGATCGCGATGGCGATGCCTCGCGCGAAGTGCTAGCCCTGCTGCCGTTAGCCAATCGCCGCAATGATTCGCCGCGCAATCGCTTCGAAGTCACTCCCGGCGACGTGCAACTGGCCGAGAAAACCGCGCGCGAAAAAAATATCGAACTAATCGGCTGGTATCATTCGCATCCCGATGCTCCCGCGCGCCCCAGCGAATTCGATCGCGAACACGCCTGGCCCTGGTACAGCTACATCATCGTCAGCGTGCAATCCGGCCAGCCCCGCGATATGAATTCCTGGCGCTTGCGCGACGACCGCTCCGCCTACGACGCCGAGCCCATTGAATCTTCCGCCCACTCTGCCAGCATCTAAGTTAAAGTATTCCGCCAATCCCGATCCGCTGCTTCACGGTTGGATAACATCAGCACAGGCCCCAGGAGGAATGCGAATGGCTGTAAAAGTGATCATCCCCACGCCGCTCCGCGCGTACGCGGGCAAACAGGATAGCGTCGAATTGCAGGCCAACAATGTGGCCGAAGCTCTAAACGGTTTGACGCTGCGCTTCGGCGACCTGAAAAAACATCTCTACTCCGACGACGGCAAGCTGCGCAGCTTCGTGAACGTCTACGTGAACGATGAAGACATCCGCTACCTGCAAAAAGATCAGACGCCACTCCGCGATGGCGATATCGTCAGCATCGTGCCTTCAATCGCGGGCGGCGCGCCCAATTAAACGGGAGACAAACGGGAGAATTTTGTAATGGCCACTAAATCTGAAATTTCAGCGAATCCGGCGAGTGCCACCGCGCCCGTCTCGCTTTCCAAAGAAGAAGTCCTGCGCTACAGCCGCCACCTGATCATGCCCGAAGTCGGCATGGAAGGTCAGCTGAAGCTCAAGCAGGCCAAGGTTTTGTGCATCGGCACTGGCGGGCTCGGCGCGCCGCTCGGCCTCTATCTCGCCGCGGCCGGAGTCGGCCGCATCGGCCTGGTTGATTTCGACACGGTAGATTCCACCAACCTGCAGCGCCAGATTCTCTTCGGCACCAAAGACGTAGGCCGCCCCAAAATCGCTGCAGCCAGCGATCGCCTGCGCGACTTGAACCCCGATATTCAAATTGACACTTTCGAGACGCATCTCTCCAGCGAGAACGCGCTCGACATTCTGAAAGACTACGACTTCATCGTGGACGGCACCGACAATTTCCCCACGCGCTATCTCGTCAACGACGCGAGCGTCCTCCTCGGCAAGCCCAACGTGTACGGCTCCATTTTCCGTTTCGAAGGCCAGGTAACCGTCTTCGGTTATCCCGACGGCCCCTGCTATCGCTGCCTGTATCCCGAACCGCCTCCTCCAGGCCTGGTGCCCTCTTGCGCCGAAGGCGGCGTGCTCGGCGTGCTTCCCGGAATCGTCGGCTCGATCCAAGCAGCCGAAACTCTGAAACTCATCATCGGCGTCGGTGAACCCCTCGTCGGCCGTCTGTTGCTCTTCGACGCGCTCGCCATGCGCTTCCGCGAGCTCAAGCTCCGCAAAAATCCCGATTGCCCGCTCTGCGGCACTCATCCCACCATCACAAAATTAATTGATTACGCCGAGTTCTGCGGCATTCGCGGCGAAGAAGCCCCCGCCCCGCAGACCTCCGTCCCCGAAATCACTCCGCGCGATCTGAAAGCGCGCCTGGATCGCGGCGACGATCTCTATATCCTCGACGTGCGTGAACCGCACGAATATCAAATCTGCAATCTCGGCGGCCACCTCATCCCGCTCGGCGATCTCTCCAAACGCGTCAGCGAACTCGATAGCTCCCGCGAAATCGTCGCCCATTGCCGCAGCGGAAAGCGCTCCGCCGAAGCCGTCGAGTTCCTGCAGCGTGCCGGCTTTCGCAAGGTCCTGAACCTAAAGGGTGGTATCCTTGCGTGGTCCGATGATGTGGACCCCTCGGTGCCCAAATATTAATTTGTGCTGAACACCATGCGCACTCGGTGCGCACCCGCGGCGAAAATTTTCCGTATCTCGATCGGAGGATCGAATGCCAGACGTAAAAGTTACAGTCGTGAATAATGGCCCGTTGCTGATTGACGGCGAAGTCGAAGTAGTAGACCAGGAAGGCCACGCCTACGGTCTAGGCGGACGCACCAAGATCGGCCTCTGCCGCTGCGGCTTCTCGGAACGCAAGCCCTTCTGCGACGGCTCTCACAAACGCTCCACCTTCCAAAGCGTCGTCCAAGCCCACGAGCTGCCCCCTCCGCCGGCCAAGTCCTAAACCACTCGCTCCTGGGTAGTCCGGGTAATAGAGTGTAACGTTTCTACCCCACGTCAGGTGAAGCTGCGCGTCCGGCGCAGCTTCACCCGGCACACACCTCGACACATCCTATTCATTAAGATACACTTATATAGTACTAGAACCAATAGGACGAACGGCATCCCACTTGCTCCGTATTTCGCGGGCAGGTGTCGTCTTCTTGGGGGATTTTGTGGCTCGTTCGGGCGGTTTTTGGAGTCTCGTTCATCGCTTCCGTCTCGTTCTGCTATGGACGATCGCCGGATGCGCGTTCTTGGTTTCCCTCTGGATTCTGCGCAATTCTCCGTACCAGGCTGACCCGCTCCTCGATACCTACTTGCAGATGGCGGGCAGCCTCATCGGCTTCACCTTCGCCGCCAACGCCCTGGTTCGCTTCCGCGGCACCCACGACCGCATTTCTCTCATCCTCGCGTTCGGTTTTGTCCTCGCCGGTTTGATCGAAGCCGGCACTAGTATGACGTTCTATCGCGGTGCACTGGTCTCGGCCAACGCAGGCGATTCGATCTCCTACGGTTGGCTGGCCGGCCGCACCCTGCTCGGAGTTCTGCTGCTTGCCGCTCTGGCAGTAGAGCGCCGCATTCCAATCGCTCGCGAACCGGCCAAGGAAATGGCCGCCGCTACTCTGATGGTCGGCGGCGTCGCGTATCTCACCAGCGTCTTCTATTTCATGCTGCCCCATGCGCCGAAAATTCATCCCAGCGCGATCATTCCGCGGCCCGCCGATCTTCTGCCCGCTGCAATTTATCTCGCGGCGACCATCGGGTATGCCCGCCGCCTCAATCGCGCCGGCGCCTATCTCGACCGCGCGTTATTTCTCGCCGCGGCGCTCAACGTCCTCTGTCACGTCACCATGAGCCAGTCGCAGCACCATCTCGACGCTCCGTACACCCTCGCTCATTTCATGATGGTCATGAGCTACGTCATCGTCCTTGGCGGAACTTTGCTCGACAACGCCCAACTCTTCGACCAGGTCAGCCAGCTCGCCGCCTCCGATCCGCTCACCGGCCTCGCAAATCACCGCCGCCTGATCGAAGTCCTCGAAACCGAAATTCAACGCTCCCGCCGTACCGGCCGCAACTTCGCCGTCCTGCTGTTTGATCTTGACGACCTCAAGAAAATCAATGACCGCTTCGGCCACCTCACCGGCAGCCGCGCGATCAAACGCCTCGGCACCGCTTTGTCCGACGGCAGCCGCGCGATCGATACGCCGGCGCGCTATGGTGGCGACGAATTTGCCCTGATCCTTCCGGAATCCAGCGAAGCAGACGCCACCCAAGCAGCTGCGCGCATCTGCGAACAATTGAAGTGCGACGGCCAGCAGCCCCCAATCAGCGTCAGCGTCGGCGTCGCCGTCTATCCCGACGATGGCGCGACCATTGAAAAGCTTCTCGGCGCTGCCGATCGCGCGCTCTACCGCATGAAGGGCAAGGGCCACAAAAAATTTCGTCTCGGACATGTAGCGGCCTGTTTGTAGAAAGAGGGGGCATTGCAAATGCGCTTTGGGATGGGGATCCCAAAAAACTTCGTCGGACCGCGTCGCGAGACGCGCGTCCCGATGGAAGTAGGTGTGCAAATCACCGGTCATCCCGCCATGCCCGGCACCGAAACCACGTTCACAGAAAACGTCAGCCCGCACGGCGCGCGCGTCCTGAGCAATCGCCGCTGGAACACGGGTGACCGACTGACCATCTCCACACTCACCGGCGCGTTTCGCGCCATCGCGCGCGTCGCCTACTGCCAGACCACTCCGCATTCCGGTTTCGCCATCGGCCTGGAATTCGTCAAACCCACCGGTAACTGGGTAGTCGCAGAGTCCTACGCAGTCTAGCCGCCCGCCCCACCAATCCTCATTTCAAAACTATCGAACTCGCCGCGGAGGGCCGCAGTGTAAGTGTGCGGAATACCGGTTGGCGTCAGGGCACGGCTTTAGCCGTGCCGTAACTGAGGGGATGCACTCCCTACTGCACGAATCCGAAATTCGTCTCCGGCGCTGGCCCAGAGCCCTCCGGTAATGTCCCAAACTGCGCTTCAAACCGCGCCACATTTTCCTTCAGCGCCTGCAGCAGCCGCTTCGCGTGCGCCGGGCTCAAAATCACGCTGGAAACCAGCTTCCCCTGCGGCACGCTGGGAAACAGATATATGAAATTGAGCGTGAACTCTTCGCCATTGTGATGAATCACCGCCAGATTGGAATATTGCCCAAGCAGTTCCTTTTCATCCGCTTTGATCTGCACTTGTTGCTTCTGTTGCTGGCTCGCTGGCTCGCTCATTCGGCTGCTCCTCGGAAGATTCCTCGCTCACTATAGCAGAGCAGGGAATCGCGCCGGATTAGTTTTTACCCACGCATTCTACCAGGCCCATTGACCTCCGCTTTTGTTAAGCGTAGTTTATATCCAGAGTTTAGCTAGGTTAACCCATGGATGCTCCCGACAAAAGTCCCAGCCAACTCGCCGGCCAGACGGCCCATCCCACCACGGAATCTGCGGTCGCCTCTGCCGCAGCTCCGGAACTAATCGGCCTCGTCACCCACGAGGACGTGGATCGCGCTCGTGACCGCTGGGAAGTGGCTCGCGCGCGTTCGAAAGGGCGCACCAAAACTTTCGGCGGCTTCCGCCTGCTGTGGCTTTTAGTCGGCCCCGGAGTTCTCGTCTTCCTCGGCGAAAACGACGCCCCCAGCATGCTTTCCTACTCTGCCGACGGCTCGCGCTACGGCGTCGGCTTCTTTATTCCCTTCGTCGTACTCACCTTCATCATGGGTTTCATCGTCCAGGAAATGACGGTGCGCCTCGGCGCCGTCACCCATCGCGGCCACGCTGAGCTCATCTTCGATCGCTTCGGAAAATTCTGGGGCTTCTTCGCCATGGGCGATTTGATTTTCGGAAATTTTCTCACCCTGGTCACGGAATTCATCGGCGTGCGCGCTGGCCTCGGCTTTTTCGGCGTGCGCCCTGCGATCGCCGTGGGGGGAGCGCTCGTCATTGTCGTCGCCGCCATCACCACCGGGCGCTACTGGACCTGGGAACGAATCACGCTCAGCCTCGCAATCTTCAACGGCCTGTTCATTCCCGCCGCAATTCTCGCGCGCCCCGATTGGCACTCCGTTGGCCACGCCATGCTCACCTGGATGCCGTTTCCCGGCGGCAGCCGCTACGAAATTCTTCTGCTGATCCTCGCCACCATTGGCGCCACTGTCACGCCCTGGATGCTTTTCTTCCAGCAAAGCGCCGTCGTGGATAAAGGCATGCAGCCGCGCGACATCAATGCCGGCCGCTTCGATACTCTGCTCGGCGCTGTGCTCGCTTCCATATTCGCAATCGCCGCGATTCTCGCCACCGTCCCGCTGTTTCATCACGGCATCAACGCTGCCGATTTCCAAGCCGCGCAGTTTGCCGAAGCGCTCGAGCCGTTGATCGGCCACACCGGTGCCGCGCTCTTCGCCCTCGGTATTTTCGAAGCCGGCATCGTCGCCGCGATCGCCATCTCCACGTCGTCCGCCTATGCGTTCGGTGAAGTCATGCAGACCGGCCACAGCTTGAACCGCCCGCTGCGCGAAGCGTGGCCCTTTTACCTGACGCTGTTCGGCTCGGCCTGCGCCGCGGCCGCGCTCGTGCTAATCCCGCGTTTCCCGCTCGAGTTTGTAGTGCTCACGGTCAACGTGATCGCCGTACTCGCCATGCCTCCGGCGCTCGCATTCCTGTTGTTGCTCGTGAACGATCCGGAAGTAATGGGCGAGCACGTGAACGGTTTCTGGGCCAACGTCGCCGGCGTCACGGTCACCATCCTGCTGATCATTGCCGGGCTGGGCTTCGGCCTCGCGACCGTGTTTCCGAAATGGCTAGGTGGCTAAATCCTTTTACGCGTGGAATAGTTCGCAAGAAAGCAGCATCATGCAAGGGAGGAAGTAAATTGGATCCACACTTCGCGGATGTTCCGGAAAATCCAGCCGCGCTCGCTTCGCCTGACGTTTCCGTTGACGTCAAGTCCGAACAGCTCAGCTTGCGCGATCCTCGCGCCGTTCTTTCGTTGCTCGAAGCCGACCAAGTCGTCGCCGCCAAGCGCCGCACTCATTTCGGCCGCAAGAATCTTTCGACGGGGACGAAGGCGCTGCTCTGGGCGTTGCGCATTTACGTTGTAGCCATGCTGGTCATAGTGCTCATCTCCGTCTATCAAGCGATTCACGCCGCGCGTTAAATCAGCCGCAAGCGGCGGCCCAACAGTTGAAAATCCCCCAGCGGAGTGCGAAGATTTTCCCGGCGAAGAAGGGTTCCACAGGCAAACCCGCAAACCATGGCGTCCAACAATCCCGCTGACCGCAAGCCCAACTCCAAATTCAGACCGAACCTGCTCGGCATCTTAGTGGCATTCGTGATCGTCGCCGTCGCGGGAAGCGTCGTTGTCTATTCCCTCAGCGACTGGACCGCGCCAGAACAAGCCCGCCAGCTGCGCAATCCCTTTCCTTCCACGCCGCAAACCATTGGCATGGGCATGAGCACCTACTCGGATCACTGCGAGAGCTGTCACGGGGAAGACGGCAACGGAAAAGGCAAGCGCGCCGAAAAATTGTCCGTCGCGCCGACTGATTTCACCGATGCGCACGCGATGACCCGCATGACAGACGGCGAACTTTTTTGGAAAATTTCCGAAGGGCATCGCCCCATGCCGGCTTTCAAAGGCAAGCTGAGCGAAGAAGAACGCTGGCAACTCGTGGATTACATCCGCACATTTTCGCAGCCACTGGTGGACCCGCCCGCGGAATCCCGAACGCTTCCGCCCAACAAAGACGCTCCGCCCAAATAAAAGCGCAGCGCCTGCAGCGGCGTCCGCACGCACCGGCGCGCGGCGTGAAACTAATTCACCTTCGCCAGCGCGTCCGCAACTTCCTTCATATCCGGAAGCGTGGGAATGTCGTAATTCTTGAACCATGCAACCTTCCCGGAGCGATCCACTATCAAAATCGCGCGTCCGGTAATCCCTTTTTCGGCCAGGTACACGCCGAATTTTTCGCCCACCGCGCCGCGCGGCTGAAAATCCGCCAGCAACGGGTAGTGAATCCCCATTTTTTCCGCGAACGCTTTGTGCGACCACGCGCTGTCCACGCTGATCCCCAGCACCTGCGCGTCCAGCTGCTCGAATCGCTTCATGTCATTCACGAAGCACGCGTGCTCGTTCGTGCACACCGGGCTCCAATCCAGCGGGTAGAACACAATCACCACGTTTTTCTTTCCCTGAAAATCCGAAAGTTTCACTTCCTTCTGGCTCTGATCCTTCAACACGAAGTCCGGAGCAGCCGCCCCTACCGAGATTGCCATGCGAGATCCTCCCTGTTCGCTAAACGAACAAATTGAATATTGCGAGTGCGACGTTGCGCACTATCCATCATAGCCGATGCCTTCGGTGCGGACAAACGACCGCACGCACCGCACGGGCATTTCCGCCTGGCAATCTGCTAACATACCGATTTGTAACCAGGAATCGGAACCGGACACTTGGCGCGCATTTCGTACGACGAAGCGTATCCCACAATCGAGCTGTTGCCGCGCAGCCACAATTGGTGGGCGTGGCTGAAAGGTACGCCGCCCGAATGTATTCACTTGGGCGAAGAATGTGATTGGATCGCGACGCTGTTGCCGGACACGCTGTATCTCCGCGGAAAGCGCAGTACCAAACGCGAGCCGCCGCGCCCGGAAATTACGCTCTGCCTCGAATGTCTGAAAGCAGCCTTCGCCAGCGAGCTGGAATCGTATCCGGGCCGCGTGGTAGCCTTCGAGCCAGACCCCGAGATTTTCACCCAGTATTTTTTCGTGGCGCAACCGGACTTCGAACCGGTAGGATTGCGACCGGAAGTATCCGAGGCGATTGCCAAGCGGCTGGCGCAACCCGGCGGCGCGTGCGCGGAATGTGGATTCGCCGCGAGCTGGGTGTGGTTTTCGCACCAGCGGATCGCGAGCCTCGATGAAGTGGAGCTTGTCGCCAACGAGCCCGGCACTTTGTTTTGCGCCAGGCACGGAGCGCGCAACCTGCTCGCGGCATTCGAGCGCTTCGCGGAAGCGAATGTGTTCTACATGAATTTGCCATACGGAGAATCTGGCGCATACGTCTGGATCTGAACATGAACTTGCGCGAACTCGTGGAAAAATACGTGCACGCGGCGGGCGGCTACGGGAAGTCCGTGCCGATCTCATCCCTGGACCTGTCGCACGAAGAAACCGAGCGGATTTTCGACATGCTCGACGAGGATTATCATATCAGCCGCTTCTTTCATTTCAGCAAAGCCGCGGGGCAATCGTTCCAAATCAGCGGCTTCGCCCAAACCCACATTTCGATCGATGCCGAAATTCAGGAAATTTTGTAGGCTGCTCTCCCGCGCAAAAAAAGTCAACGGCGCCCGCCTGAAGGCGGCCGCTACAAAACCGCTCACTTCACCACCGGATGGAAATCGAATTCCGGATCAATATCCACGGGAATGTCGCTGGTCTTCGCCAGCAGCGCGCTCAACTCCGGCGGCATCCCGCCATATTTTTTGAACCAAGCATCCGTGCGCGCGCGATCCCCGGTCGCTTCCTGCTCCAGCAGCTCCTTCGCGAGCGAAGCAATGGCCGCGGGCATTTTTTCGAAATCAATCACGTACGATCCGCTGGCCGGGTCGCGCCGAATCGCGCCCTGCTCCGTGTAATAATTGAACTGCATGATTTCGCCCGCCCCATGTGCCTCCGCCACGCCGAACCGCACGGTGCGAAAAATGCCCGCAACGTAAGAGGCGTAGGTGACGTTGCGCCGCTCCTTGGGCAGCACGCCGTGGTCAATCAGCCAGCCGTAACAGAATTCACCCACTACGTCGGCCTTCGATTCCTCCAGCGCGGAATACGAAGACCCGATCGCTTCGTTGATCTGCACCTTGCCCTGCGCGGTGTGCGCGAAGGCCGGCCCCAGCCCGTGCGAAATTTCGTGCATGATCGTATCGGCCAGGTATCCTTCGCCGCTGGCCATCGCGGCCTGATCCGAGCGCATGGTGCGCTGCGCCAGCGGCAGAATGATGTAGTTCACGCGCGCATCCATGAAATTCTTCCAGAACATTTTCTTCGAGCCTTTTTCTTCGTGGATGCGCGGGTCGTTCGGCAAATTGTCCGCCACGGCCTGATAGCCGTGCAGCAAATCCCCCGCACGAAAAGGTGAGTCCACCACTTCCATAGGCGATTGCTTGCCGCGCTTCGAAGGCAGATCGGCGGCGGGCAAGGGCAGCGCTTCCTGCAAATCCGGCACATATTTTTGATAAAGCGCCAGCTTTTCGCTTTCCGCGTCATTGCGAATCATCACCGAAGCGCCGTAAGTGGTTTTCACGCCGAGCAGCGAATCGTCATAAACCTCGTAAGGTGCAAACACGACATCGAATTTCGGATTTTCCAAATCGAGCCACGCAATGTCGCTCGCGTAGTAGTCGTCGGTCAGCAGCGCATCAGCCCGCAGCCGTAGAAACTTCGAAAACGCCGGATCGTCGCTCAGCGCCGCAGCCTCGCGCAGGTCCTTCGCCATCGGCTCCAGAAATCCACGGAACTCGACATGGTAGGGAACCGCGACCAATTCGGACCCGCCAGATTGTGGTTTGTTTCGGACCAAGGTAAGCGGTGCGTACAATGCCGTCTTTTGCTCTGGGTGGGCCGCCACATAAGCTTCGAACTTCTCTTTGGTCATGCCTGCGGGATAAAAGCCCCGGCCCGGAGACATCGGTTCAGTGCCGACGAATGGTTTGTCGTCGTCAATCAGATCGAAGCGGCTGCCGTTGATCTTCAAATAGCGCCGTAGTAACACATCCTGCGGATCCTTGCTGTGCGCGAGTGAAAGATACAATTTCAATCCTTCCGGATCGTTCTGCCGCCAGTAGATGCAATCGAGCAGCCCGGAAGCATCCACCAGCTTCGCAACCATTTCCTTCTCGCGCGCGCTAAGCCCCGCGGAATTGAAAGGCATGTGCACCAGTTTGAATTTCGCCACCCGCTCAGCCAGATCCGGCACCACATACGGCCTCGAGGGCGACGCCGACTTCGGAGTCGTCGCAGCGTCAGGCTGCGCCTCCGCAGCGGCGCGCTGGTTTGCCGCGAGTGGGCAAAGTGTCGCGACGGCGACGGCGGCACCCGCCAGCGGCAGCAACAAGCTGAGAACACGATTCTTAGTCATAGGGTCGCAATTCTACCGTGGCGGGTGGGTACTGGAGAATCTCGAAATGGTGCGGGCAGGGCAAGGAACGTTCAAAAGTATCGAATAGAAAGCCCGTAGAGCGCTGAAAAGTATTGAATAGAAACTGTTTTCTCCTTTGTTGTGAATAGGTTAGGTTTTTTCGCGTTTGTTCATTTGTATCGAGTAGAGACTCTTTTCTTGTTTGTTGTGAATAAGTTAGGTTTTTTCTTCGTGTTCGTTCATTTGTATTGAATAGAAATGGGTGGGCGAGTGGGGTGCGATTTGCGGCAAGCGGCTGGTGCGGTGAAGAAACCGCGCCGGAACACGCACATTTTAGCCGATTAGAAAAAGCCAACGCATTGTTTTTATGGAAGTTACAGGCATTTCTAATGGCCGAGCAGTCGATTAGAAACGGACGCTTGTGAGGGGCGCCGGCGGTTGAAGCGCGAGCAGCGGCGCACATGCGTCCTGCTTACCCGGGCGTAATTAGCCCACGACTGATGATAACACATTCGGTACGTTAGAACGAGAGTAAACAGAGGATGCGGGATCACGGCTCTGCTGCGGCGCCGCGGGAATGTGAACACCCAGGCGAGCCGGGACAAGCCCTTCGATCCCGCACAGCGAGATCGAAGCATGAAACGCCCTGTTGGGCCTGCCCTTCGAACCGGCGCTGCCGGTTCTCAGGGTGAATCGCCCTGCAGGGCGATTCACAGGAGTTACTGAGTGGAGGTGTCCAGCTTCTTGAGCTTCTCCTCTGCACTCTGCCTGATGTCGTCGCGGCGTTGCGCGCTGTCCTTCGTATCCGACGCCAAAAGCTCCAGCGCTTTCTTCGCGTTCGCTCGCGCCAGAGCTCTTTGGCCATCGGCCAGGTAGGCGTCACCCAAGCTATCGTAAACATTCGGCGAGTTGGGGTAAGCCGTCACATTCATCTGAAAAAGCGCGATGGCCGCTTTGGTGTCGCCCAGCTCCAGACGTTCATTTCCGAAACGGTTGAGCACAGCCTCCGGAAAAAGCACGACCGTCGGATTATCACGCCGCGCGTTCGCAAACATCTCCTCGGCCTCGTGCAAGCCGTCGGATGCGTCCACCAGCGCCAGGAAACGCGATTGCGCGGACGGCGGAGTAAGCGCATGAGTCGCCGGCGGAGCGGGCGAATTGCGGAGCGTCGCGTTGAACCACGCAACGATCATGCCCGGCAATTCCTGGTGTGCCGCGAACATATCCACGCCGTGCCCGCCGACGGCGTAACGCACAAACTTGCTCGCAGGATCGGGCGACACATTGTAGAGCCACTGCATAATCTCGACCACGTTGGGATCATCAGGGTCGTCATCCGCGGCAGCAAGAAACAGTGGCAAGTTCGGCGAGTTGTGCAGAAATTGACGCCCCGCGCGATCGGTGCTTTCGGAAAGCAGCGCTAGAGACTTCACTTCCGGATGCCGCCGCGCGAGTTGCACCGCCTGATCCACGCCGCAACTCGCACCACCAGCGCCGATCACGCCGCGATTCACTCCCGGCTGCGACTGCAAATAGCGAAACGCGACGTCCACGTCCTTCGGCCACTGCTCGCGCACGAATTGATCGGCTTCCTGCTGCGACGACATTTGGTCCGGACGTTTACCGCCGCTCTCGCCGAAGCCGCGGAAATCTACAGTCAAGACGTTGAGCCCCGAAGCGGCGAGGCGTTCGGCGAGATCGTCCCAAACTTTGCGCTGGCGATTGCATTGATGCAGTAACAGAACGCCCGGACCGGGCTGCGCAGCGGCGAAATAAGTGGCCTTCAGAATTACGCCGCCTGTCGCGGTCAAAGCCACCACGCGAGGCGCCGGCAGTTGCTGCGCCGCGCACGCCGCTGGCAGCGTGAGCGCAACAATCCAAAATATAAATGGAATCCGCAACCAAGCGTGGGGGCAATGCATGACCACCTCTCACGAATCGGCTATCTTAGACGCTTAGCGCGAGGAAGCTGCAAGCGAAATAGAGTTGCAAACGATGTTGTGCAGCGCCAAATTGGCAGTCGCGCCGCGTCAGCTGCCGTGAGCAGGGACGGTTTGGCGCAGCGGCTTTTCGGTCTTGGCGGCGTCTCGTTCGGCTTGTCCGGGAACGAGCTGGTATCCGTGTTTTCCCGGGCCTGGAAACACCTGCGAGAGCGCCATCAGATTTGTGTATTTATTAAAGGCAATTTCCGCCGCATGAATTGTCGGGTCGGCCGGGATGGACTGCGCTTCGACCTTCGTGGACGCGCCGCCGCGCGGGTTGCTGAATTCCAGAGTTAATTTGCCGGCGCCCGGAACTTCCTTAATGACGAAGTTGCCCTCCGGAAAAGTTGTGTTACCCACCACAAACGGACGCGACATCCTGAAAACAATTTGCGTGCTGATTTGAGCGCTGGCGGCAAGTGCGCCGATGGTCAGCGCCAGCAGCGTGTAGAGCGCGAGCTTCCCGGTGAGCGGCTTCATGAAATCTCCTTGCGGGTGGATTGTGCACGCGAGGATATTTCTCATCGGCGGCGAAGTCCACAGCAAAAATCGGCGCAGATGTGCCGTGCCACGATGGTTGTGCGACGGTGCGACCGCGCAGCGTGTGGTGCTATGCTCATCGCGTGGGAACGCCACAAGAAGCGCAACAGGAGCGGGTCCGCGCGGGCCTGTGCGCTGATTGCACGCATGCGCGGCGGATCGAATCCGATCGCGGCGCGATATTTTATCTGTGCGAGCTGGCGGCGGTAGATCCGGCGTATCGAAAATATCCGGCGCTGCCCGTGCTGCGCTGCGCGGGCTACCAGCAGAAAGCGTGACGCGCCCGATGCGCCGCTGCGACAGGAGGGAATTCGTGGCCATTCAAAGCGTGCTGCAACTGGGCGACCCGCGGTTAAGAGAAATCGCCGCGCCCGTCGCGAATCCTTGCGCGCCCGAAATCGCAGCCTTGGTGCGCGACCTCGCCGACACGCTCGCGCACTGGCGCGCGACCACGGGCTACGGCCGAGGCATCGCAGCGCCGCAAATTGGCGTGGCCCAGCGCGTAATTTTCCTGCAACTGTCTGGAGCGGAACCGTGGCCGCTGGTGAATCCCGCGATCATCGAACGAAGCGCGGAAAAAATCGTGGTGTGGGACGCCTGCCTGAGTTTTCTTTCCATTTTCATGCAGGTGGAAAGGCACCGCGAAATCAAAGTGCGCTATCAGGATCTGCAAGGCGAATGGCGGGAAATTCAGGCCGGCGGGGAGATGGATCTAGCGGAGCTGCTGCAGCACGAAATCGATCACCTCGACGGAATCCTGGCCGTCGATCGCATCACGGACATGCACACGCTGTGCACGCGGGAAGAATTTGAGAAGAGATATCGTGCGACAAGCCCGTACGCTACCAGCGCGGCACGTTAGCGTCTTGATCGAGCGGGACACACAGTCGAAGAGAGATGGTTCACCCTAACGTGAAGCAAAGCACGCAAATCCCAGAGAGATCCCTGCCTGCGGCAGGCAAGCTTCGCTCCCTTCGCAAAATCACTCAGGGCAGGCAGGATGACGGCCGATGGGTTTTATCTGGCGGTGACGGTGGTGCGATGCAGGCGATCCTGCAGCGCCTTGTTCTCGCTGCGAATCTCCGCCGGCAAGCGGTCGCCGAATATTTCGAAGAATTTCGCGGTGGCATCGGCTTCTTCCGACCAATCACGCGCATCCACGCGCAGCAATTCGTCTACCACGTCGCGCGAAATCGCCATTCCATCCAGGGTAAGCGATCCCGGCGTCGGAACGTAACCGATCGGCGTATCCGTCGCCGCGGCCCGGCCTTCGATGCGGTCCAGCATCCACTTCAGCACGCGCACGTTGTCGCCGTAGCCGGGCCACAGGAATTTTCCGTTGGCATCCTTGCGGAACCAGTTCACGTGAAAAATCTTCGGCGCGTGCTTGATGCGAGGGCCAATGTCCAGCCAGTGCTGGAAATAATCCGCCATGTTGTAACCACAGAAGGGAATCATGGCCATCGGATCGCGCCGCGGCACGCCGACTGCGCCGGTGGCGGCGGCAGTCGTTTCCGAAGCCATCGTCGCGCCGACAAAAACTCCGTGCTGCCAGTTGCGCGATTCATACACCAGCGGCGCCAGCCGCTCACGCCTGCCGCCAAAAATAATCGCGGAGATTGGCACACCTTCGGGATCTTCCCAATGCGCGGATATCGAAGGCGACTGCCGCGCGGGCACGGTGTAGCGCGAATTCGGATGCGCTGCAGGGCCTTTCTCCGGCGACCACGGCTCGCCCTTCCAATCAATCAATCCCGGAGGCGGAGGAGTGCCGATGCCTTCCCACCACGGCTCGCGCGCGCCGCTGATGGCCACGTTCGTAAAAATCGTGTTGCGGCGCAAAGCCGCCATCACGTTGGGATTGGTCTGCGCATTCGTTCCCGGCGCCACGCCGAAAAATCCGTTCTCGGGATTGATCGCGCGCAGCGTGCCGTCCGCACCGATGTGCATCCACGCAATGTCGTCGCCCACGGTCCATACGCGATAGCCCTGCGATTCCAGCGCCGAAACCATCATTGCCAGGTTGGTCTTGCCGCAAGCGCTGGGAAATGCCGCGGCCATGTAGGTTACTTTGCCGGAGGGATCTTCCAGGCCGAGAATAAGCATGTGCTCGGCCATCCAGCCTTCCGACCGCGCCATCCAACTGGCGATACGCAGCGCAAAACATTTTTTCCCCAGCAGCGCGTTCCCGCCGTAACCCGAGCCTACGCTCCAGATTAGTTTTTCCTCGGGGAAGTGCATCACGAATCTGCGTTCAGGATTCACGCCGGCTAGTGCATGCAGCCCCGGCACAAAATTGTCAGTATTGCCGATGCGGTCCTGCGCCGCTTTGCCCATGCGCGACATGATGCGCATGCTGGCCACCACGTAGCGGCTGTCCGTGATCTCGACGCCGGCGCGGCTATAAGGAGAATTCTGCGGTCCCATGAGGTAAGGCGCCACATACATCGTGCGGCCCTTCATCGAGCCTTCCAGTATCGGCCGCACGCGGGCCTTGCCATCTTCAGGAGACATCCAATTATTCGTGGGGCCCGCTTCATCCTTCGTGCGCGTACAAATAAACGTGACGCTTTCGGTGCGGGCGACGTCGTTGGGATTGCGACGATTCAGGTACGAGTGCGGATAAGTCGCAGGGTTCAGTTCGGTGATGATGCGGTCATGCTGCAAGCCGCCGAGCATCTGCTCGTTTTCAGCTTCCGAGCCATCGCACCAGACTATTTTGTCCGGCTGCGTCAGGCGCGCGGATTCCTCAACCCATTGTTCGAGTGGTGTGGACACCTGGTCTCCGGGATGCGGGCGCGTGGGACGTTGCTCGGCTAGCGGGCCGGGCCGATCGCGACCTCGTGTATAAATGCTCTATACCAGAAAAGTCTAGGCCACGATTCGGCGAATTGCAAGCATGGGTGCGCCGGCGTGATTAGCAGAAGCGCGCTTGGGAGTCTTCATTCTTGGCGCAGAGCTTGCATCGGGTCCACGAGCGTCGCGCGATGCGCCGGGATGAAGCAGGCCAGCAGCCCCGCAAGCAACAGAGCCGCGGCTACTGCGCCGAACGCTGCAAAATCAAATACCGCGACGTTGTAGAGCAGGCCGTGCATCACCTTGCCTACGCCGTAAGCTCCGAAGAGGCCCAGCGCGAGGCCAACGCCTGCCAGAGTCATTCCTTCTTTCAGGATGAGCGCGAGCACGCGTCCCTGACCAGCGCCGAGCGCCATGCGCAGGCCGATCTCGTGCGTGCGTTGCGCGACGGCGAAAGACATCACGCCGTAAATTCCCACTGCCGCGAGTAAGAGCGCGATCGCCGCGAAGCCTGCAAACAAACCCGCGGTGAAGCGCTGCGGGGACAACGATTCGTCCATGATTTGATCCATCGTGCGAGGCGTACCCAACGGCAGGTCGGGATCCATGGACTGCACGATTCCAGCGATGCTCCGCGTCAGATTCTCGGGTTCCACGGCCGCGCGCACCGCGATGCGCGCTTGCGGCCACGGGCTCTGCCAGAAAGGCACGTCGATTTCGGGGAAGTCTTTTTCCCGACGGCCGTTGCGGACTTCTTTGTAGACGCCCACGATTTGCCAGGCGACCGGGGGACCAAATTTTGTTACGCCGGGAACCAGTTGTTCGACGAGGACGCGTTGAGATAAGGGATCGACGCCCGCGAAGAATTTCTTAGCGAAATCTTCATTCACGATGGCTACTTGCACGCCGCCGGCGATGTCCTGATCGTTTAACGCGCGCCCCTGCGCCATGCGGATCCCGAAAACTTTGAAAAAATCTGGAGTCACCATGTTGAAGCCCGCTACTGGCCGCTGCGACATATCCGTAACTTCTTTGCTGGCGATTTGGAAGGGCATTCCGAATCTTACGCCCTGCAGCGGCCCGCCCTCGCAGGCCGAGACAGAGGTGACACCGGGCAGCGCTTGAATTTTCTCCAGCAATTGGCGATAGAAGGTCGTGATTTGCACCGTGTCCGTCAAGCGGCCCTTGGTTACAGGCAGGTCGAACGTGAGCAAGTGATCGCTGCGGAAGCCCAGGTCCACGTGCGCGAGGTTCCAGAGACTGTGGATCGCCAGGCCGCCGCCGGCCAACAAGCTCAGCGCCAATGCAAACTCCGCAATCACCAGCGCGCGACGCAGGCCGTGCCGTCCCGTGCTGCGTGCCGAGCCTCCGCCTTCCTTCAGCACCTCGTTCAAATTCATCCGCGCCGCTCGCCACGCGGGCGCGCAACCGAACAACACGCCGGCGAGCATCACGGTGACCACCGTAAACAGAAGCACCGGAACGCTCATGCGGACGTCCGCTTCCGAAAGCAATGTGTACGGCGGCATAGAAGCCACGATTGCCTTCGTCAACACCCACGCCAGGCCAACCCCCAGCACGCCCCCAACGGACGCGAGCGCCAGGCTCTCGATCAGGAACTGCGTGAATATCTGTCGGCGCGAAGCACCCACCGAAGCTCGTACGGCCACTTCTCGTTGCCGCGCCGCGCCCCGCGCCAGCAGCAGGTTCGCCACGTTGGCGCAGGCGATCAGCAGCACGAAACCCACCGCTCCCAGCAGCAGCGGTAATCCCTTTTTTGTGTCGGGATTCAGGAATTCGTTGGTGAGTGGCACAACGCTTACGCCCCAACCTTTGTTCGATTTCGGATAATCCTCGGCGAGGTGGCGCGCCACCGTATCCATATCAGCGTTCGCTTGCGCGAGCGTGACTCCGGGCTTCATCCGTCCCAGGATAACTAGCCAGCGAAAATCGTGGTTCGTTTGATCCGGCGTGAATACCAGCGGCACCACCAATTGCCTGCCCAAGCGATCCGGCTGCCCGGGCGGTTGCACTCCGATCACTGTGTAGAGCTCGCCATTGAGGTGGATTTGCCTGCCGATAATGTTCGGATCCGCGCCGAAATGCTTTTCCCACAGCTTGTGTGTGATGATAACCACATGATCTTTGCCCGGCACGGCGTCGTCGGGCAACAGATAGCGTCCCATGAACGGTTTGTCGCCGATTAACTGGTCCAGAAACCCCGGCGTCAAGTAGTCGCCTTCCACTTGTTCCGCGCGTTCGACGCCGGCGGAGACGTTGAACTGATCGCCGGTGACGGCTCCCAAGATCTGGAAAACTTTGTTGTCGCGCTTCCAATCCAGATAGTCGCCGGCCGAAACTCCGTTCCGGTGGCCGCCCATGCTGGACCACACCACTACCAATTGATCGGGTTGCGGGTAGGGAAACGGCGCGAGCAGCGTGGCGTAAAAGATGCTGAAGATCGCGGTGTTCGCGCCGATGCCCAGCGCCAGGGCGAAAATTGCCACGACAGCAAATCCAGGATTCTTGCGAAGCAGGCGAAAACCAAAGCGGGTGTCACGCAGGAAGTTTGCCATGCTGGCGCTCTCCTTGTCCGGTTGACGAAACTAGACAGGTCCGGTAAGGGTCACGATTCGGGCGATTACTTCATTCCGACGAATCCGGCGCAATCGCGCGAAGCGCGGCGCCAAACTCGCTGACCCGCAAATCCTACATCAACTGGAGGATTGTTTGCGCGGGAATTGCGGCAGCTTACGGAGTCCTTCGGTCGTCTCGTTCTGCAAATGGACATTCGGCCGAATGCTATACTCCCGGAATCATGTACGCGCGCAAGTTGCAGGCATATCTGGTAATCGGCGACGAGAGGCGTCCCGCGCCGCTCGAATGGCTCGACAGTTTTTGTATGCGCAACTTCACTGGGTCGGCGGAATTTGACGACACGCTGCCCACGGGCGAAGGCTGCCTGGAAGCCGGCTTGGCTGTAGATCCGCAGCGCTTGGCGCAAGCGATGAGCGAATGGTTCACAAAACGCGGGAAGGGCAACGGTCAACCGGTGACAATCGAACTACGCGAAGTCGATTCCCCGAAGTAAGCGCTCGGAATTGTAATTGCATGCCGCATTACTTCACGCGACCCAAGCCAAAAAACCTACGGAATTTCGGATATCGTATCTACGGAATTACAGAGCGGAGGAAAAAGAAGAGCCGAACACTTCCTGCGTATGATTGGGGCGTTGCAGCGGTCATCGCAGGAGGAGTTCGGCTCCTCACATCCAATTCGACGCGGGCCGCGAAGTATAGTTAGCAGCGCTTTACTCGGCAGCCTCGAAGACCCCGTCGTTTTCCCCAGCGTTACCGTCTGGACCGCCCGTCCCGCGATGCAGCAGGGCCTTAATCTGTGGCATTGCCGCGCGCGTGGCCTCTTCCCCTGCGGCGATCAGCTGCGGCGTCTTCACAAATTCATCCCACAAAATGTGATGCACGTTCGGCTCGATCAACACATCCGTCATGCCGCGCCAAGGCTGAACAGCGACCGACTGGATAATCGAGAACGAACGGCTGATCACTTCAATCGTGTTGCGCGGCTTGGATTCCAGCAGGCCAGGTTCCAGATGAATCCCGATCACCAGCTCCGCGCCCATCTTCCTCACCGCCGGCGAGGGCACCTGCTCGGTCAGAAATCCATCTACAAGATAATGATCCTGGTGTTCCACTGGCAGAAACAGCCCCGGATACGCGCAAGAAGCCCGCAGCGCCGGCCCAATCTCTCCCTCGGTGAAATGAATCGAGGTGCCTTTCAACAGGTCCGTGGCCACAATCGCCAGCGGAATGCGCATCTGTTTAAAATATTTCGCGGGCGTCAGCCGGTGCAGAAAATCCACCAGAGGTTCATTCGAAGCCATGCCCATGCGCGAAAGCGTCCAGCGCCCGAAGTCGCGGAAACGAGTAATCGCGGCCTGCTGCGCCATGTGATCGAGAGTCGCGCCGCTGGCATATGCCGCGGCGATCAAAGCGCCCACCGAAGTACCAGCGATAAAATCAATCGGAATTTCGTGCTCTTCCAGGACGCGCAACACTCCCACGTGCGCCACGCCGCGCGCGAATCCTCCGCCCAGCGCAAGGCCCACCTTCGGCCGTTCGCCCGTATTCCCGTAGGCAAAAGTGCGCAAGCCCCGGATGGCTTTCCCCAGCCATTTTGTGGTCTGTCCCATGTCAGACATGCTGGTCCCTGCATCACACTTTAACTCATTTCGCGCTTGCGGGTCTTTCCGGTTGACCGCTCCGTACTGCTTTTGTAACCTCACTGACTGGCTAAATGCCGAAAGGAACACCAGTGAAACGACGCATCGAACGTGCAGCAGTATTGGGAGCAGGCACCATGGGCGCGCGCATTGCCGCGCATCTGGCCAACGCCGGCATCCCTTGTTACCTGCTGGATATCGTTCCCACCAGCCTCACGCCCTCGGAGCAGAGCAAAGGCTTGACGCTGGAAAGCCCCGCGGTGCGCAATCGCATCGTGGTGGCCGGATTTGAAGCGGCCAGGAAATCGCGACCCGCCGCATTCTTCACGCCGGATAACGCGCGCCTCGTGACTCCGGGCAATCTTGAAGACAACATCGCTTGGTGCGGCCAGGTGGACTGGATCATCGAAGCGGTCGCTGAAAATCTGGAAATCAAGCGCAGCCTCTTTAGCCGCGTCGAAGCAGTGCGCAAACCCGGCACCATCGTCACCTCCAACACTTCCGGCCTGCCGATTCACTTGATCGCCGAAGGCCGCTCCGAGGATTTTCAGCAGCACTGGGCTGGCACGCATTTCTTCAATCCGCCGCGCTACATGAAATTGGTGGAGCTCATACCCGGCCCGAAGACGCTTCCGGAAGTTTTGCAGTCGCTCGACGAAATCTGCGATCTGCGCCTCGGCAAAGGCGTAGTCCCCGCAAAGGATACCCCGAACTTCATCGCCAATCGCATCGGCACGTTTTCCATGCTCAATGCGGTCCGGCAGATGCTGGCGCTGGAAATGACCATTGAGGAAGTGGACGCCTGCACCGGACCGGCCATCGGCCAGCCGAAATCCGCGACGTTTCGCACGGCAGATTTAGTTGGCCTCGACATCCTCGTTCACGTCATTCGCAATATCTACGAAAACGCGACCAGCGATGGATCGCGCGACATCTACAAAGTCCCTCCCTTCATGGAGGAAATGCTGAAACGCGGCTGGCTGGGCGACAAAACCGGCGGCGGGTTCTACAAAAAAGTAAAAAAAGGCGGCGATTCCGAAATCCTCACGCTCGACTGGCAGAAGATGGAATATCGCCCGCGCCTGAAGGCGAAATTTCCCTCGATCGAAGCTGGCAAAGCCATTGAAGACACGCGCGACCGTCTGCGCGCGCTGCTCGCTCCCGCACTCGATGGCAAAGGCGGCGACAAAGCCAATCGCTTCCTGTGGTCCAGCCTCAGCCAGACCTGCCTCTACGCAGCGCGCCTGATGCCGGAAATTTCTCACAATGTCGTGGACCTCGATCGCGCCGCCCGCTGGGGGTTCGCCTGGGAACTCGGCCCATTCGAAGTTTGGGACGCAGTTGGCGTCGAACGCATGGCCAAAGCGCTGGAACGCGACGGCCAGGAACTGCCGCCGCTGGTGCGCAAAGTTCTGGATTCGCCCAGTAAATCTTTCTACCAGTCGGAGAAGGGCACTACGCGCTATTTCGATTTAAAATCACAAGCACTGCAGCCCGTTCCCGAACCGCCCGGCATCATCATCCTGAAATCGCTGAAAGATCGCAGCGGCGTGGTGCAGAAAAATGCCGGCGCCAGTCTGATTGATCTGGGAGACGGCGTCGTCTGCTGCGAATTTCACTCCAAGATGAATTCCATCGGCGGCGACCTGGTCGCCATGATTCACGCCGGCATTGCCCGCCTCAGTTCAGATTTCGACGCGATGGTGATCGGCAATCAAGCCAGCAACTTTTCGGTCGGCGCGAACCTGATGCTGGTGCTGATCAGTGCGCAAGAAGGCGAATGGGACGATATCCACATGGCCGTGCGCCAATTTCAGCGCGTGAACATGGCGATTAAATATGCGCCGCGCCCCATCGTCGCCGCGCCGCAGGGCATGGCTCTGGGCGGTGGCTGCGAAGTCCCGCTGCACGCCGCGCGCATTCACGCCGCAGCGGAAACCTACATGGGCCTGGTGGAAACCGGCGTCGGCCTGATTCCGGGTGGTGGTGGCACCAAAGAAATGCTGATCCGCGCGAACGAGCATTCTGCCGGCGGCGAAGACCTCGACCTCTTCCACGCGCTTAAGCCCGTATTCCAAAATATCGCCATGGCCCAAGTTTCCACCAGCGGTGAAGAAGCGCGCACGCTCGGCTTCCTGCGTCCATCCGATCTGATCGCCATGAATCGCGACCGCCAGATCGCCGACGCCAAGCAAACCGCTCTCGCGTTGCTTCGTGCCGGTTACCATCCGCCTGCTCCCGCGCAGATCCGCGTGCTCGGCGAAGAATTCCTCACGGGCGCGAAGCTCGCGATACATATGATGATTCGCGGCGGCTACGCCTCAGAATACGACGGCGTCGTCGGCCGCAAGCTCGGGAACATTCTCGCGGGCGGCGCCATCACTGCGCCCCAGCTCGTCCCGGAGCAGTACGTGCTGGATTTGGAGCGTGAAGCTTTCGTCAGCCTGTGCGGCGAACGCAAGACCCAGGAGCGCATCGCGCACACCTTGAAGACCGGAAAACCGCTGCGCAATTGATCTTTCTCGAATTCATGCCTACGCCCGCGCCCGCCGCGCAACTTTCACGCCCGTGGCGGGTTGTTTACCAGCGGAGAAACCTATTTGCGCCGAATTGTATCTAAGTCTGGGAATTCCGCGTATTTTGGTGAATCGGGGTGGCGTGTCAGCTGATGGAACTTTTTCCATCGTTTTGGTGAAGCACAATGTCCGTAGTCCGCGTGTTGGGCGCAGCTGGTCCGGAAGCATCGTGGCCGCGGCGGAGGCGGAGAAAGTCTGCAACTAGCTGCAGTGAAATTTGCTGGTCAATTCAAGCAATGCCGTGCAAGCAATGCCGTGTCGCGGCGGGCGATCTGTCCGCGCTCTCCGCAAATGAAATTGTTCGTGATAATAAACCGGCTCCGAAACTGAGCCTAGCCGGTCATCACAGGATGACGCCAACGGGAGACTTCTGATGCGAAAGAGGGTTCAATTTTTTACGTTATTGGCAATTGTCGTCGCGGGAATGTTCACGCTGTCGGCCTGCGGCGGTGGCGGTGGCGGCAGTCATCCTACAATCAATGATCTCGTGGTCCTTCCCGGCTCCGTCAGCGTCGGCGCTAGCCAAACCGCTCAGTTCTCGGCATTTCTGGGTGGCGTCAGCACTTCGGTAACCTGGAGCGCCAGCGGCGGCACCATTGACGGCACCGGACTCTTCACCGCGCCTACGGCGCCAGGCTCTGTCACCATCACCGCTACGTCCGGCCAGAACACTGGCACGACCACAGTGAATGTCGTTGCCGCGCCGGCCTTGGTTGTAAATCCCGCCGCGCTCACTATTCTCGCCGGCGGCCTGCAGTCCTTCGCCGCCGCTCCCAGCGCAGGGGTAGTGTGGACTGTGAACGGAACTGAGTTCGGCGATTGCGTCGCGCCTCCGGTTGGCACCACCACGCAATGCCACGGCACGATTGACGGCAACGGCAATTACGCTGCGCCGCTTTCGCCTCCCACGGGCGGCACCGTAACGATCGGCGCTTCCGCGGGTGCCAATTCCGGCACGTCCACGGTCACCGTTCTGTATTCGTCCGCGTCGCTTACCACCAGCACCATCGGAACGGGGCAATACGCCTTGGCATTTAGTGGAATCGATTTTTCGCAAGGGTTGCCGGTCGATGTTGTCGGCAGCATTCTCACGAGCGGGTCCGCGGGCTCTGCGTCCGGCACGATCACCGGCGGAGAAGTGGACATCAACACTGCAACGTTTGGACCGTCGTTCGGCGTCCAAGTATCCGGTGGCACCTTCCAGGTCGGTCCCTTGGACGGACGCACATCCATCGTCGTGACCCTGGCCACGAATTCATTCGCTGCATCCCTCAACTTGCAGGCCACGCTGGCCACGAATCAGCATGCATTGCTGATCGATTTTGACACGTCCGACACCGGCAGCGGCACTCTGGACGCGCAAAAAATCAGCTCGTTCAACACGCCACTCAACAGCAGATTCGCATTGCAATACTTCGGCATCGATTCATTCGCGAATCCGGTGACAGTGGCCGGTACTTTTCTCGCCAGCAACGGGGGCTGCCAGGTGAACAATCCTAATTCGCCCGTAAACGTTCAAGATTTCACCTACGTGCCGATCAACACGAACACGCTGACCGTGGTCACCAACGACATTACCCTCAGCGCCTTGTGCACCACTTCGGACGCCACTTTCGGACGCGGCACCATCAGCATGAACTCCACGGACTTGGGCACCATCAATTTTGCCTACTATGTGATCGATCAGACCCACTTCAAACTCATCGAAATCGATCCGGCGCAGCCGTTCATTCTCTACGGCGAGGCATTTGCTTCTCCCACCGCTACCACTCCGCTCAACGGCGGAGTCGCGTTCACCTTTGGGGGCGCGGCTAACAACGCTCCCTACGCCGGTGGCGCTGTATTTGCCATCAACGCCGCCACCATCAACAGCGGCGGCGCGCTCGACATCAATAACAGCGGTGGCGCCGGCACGCAGATCAACAGCACGATCACCGGCGGAAGCTATGCCAATGTTTTGAGCGAGGCGAATGTTCCCGCTCGCTTCACCCTGGACCTCACGACGAGCAAGGGCACTGTGGAATTCGCGGCCTACACCTTCGTCACGGCGTCGGGCACCACTGGCGCTGAGTTGGTGGAAATCGATACCAATAACGGCGTGCAAGGCGCCACCGGCACTGCTTACCAGCGTGGCTCGGTCAGCACCGTCCAAGGCAGCTTCGCACTGAATCTTTCCGGCATCGGTTCGGCGAAAAATCAGCAAGCATTCGAGCAGGATATCAATGGCCAACTCGGCTTGGTCAACAACAGCACCACGCTGACGGGAACTCTGGATATCAACAACGGCGGACCAATCCTGGGCCTGCCGGTGAATTCCACCAGCATCCTGAACGCGCCTACCGCTAACGGTCGCGGTACCGCGACGGTGAACTCTTCAGGCGGCGGCGTTACAGCGAATTTCAGCCTGGTCTATTATCAAATCGACAGTAATACGGAATTGCTGCTCGATGTCGATAAGAACCGCGTCGCCTCTGGCATGCTCCTTCGCCAGTTCTAAGCGGGTACGCGGTGCGCGAAGTCCGTTTCTCTCCGGCAGGTCGCCGCAGTGGCATAGCGGCGGCCCAGCCGGGGACTATCCTCGCCAGAAAACGCCTTATAGATGGCTAAGTTGGAAGGGCGGAGCTACACAGTCCGTGTGAAAGCGCGCTAATCTTTGCAGGTCGTGGCGTTATCCACTACGCTCTACGCGGCTCGCTCGAAAATCCCTGCCGCGCCCATCCCGCCGCCAACGCACATCGTCACCATGCCGTAGCGCGCGTTGCGGCGCTCCATTTCGCGCAGGATCGTGGCCGTGAGCTTCGCGCCCGTGCAACCCAGCGGATGGCCGAGCGCGATCGCGCCGCCATTCACGTTCACGCGCGTGGGATCAATTCCCAAAAGCTTAATCACGCTCAGAGCCTGTGCTGCGAATGCTTCGTTCAGCTCGATCACGTCAATCTGATCCAGCCGCAGCCCCGCCAGCTTCAGCGCCTTGGGAATCGCAAACACCGGGCCGATGCCCATTTCTTCCGGCAAGTATCCCGCGGTCGCGAACGCGACGAACCGCGCCATCGGCTTCAATCCCAGGGCGCGGGCGCGTTCTGCGCTCATCACCACGGAGGCTGCGGCGCCGTCGCTGGTCTGCGAGCTGTTTCCCGCCGTCACCACGCCGTGCGTGTGAAATGCCGGCTTCAACTTCCCCAGCGCTTCCAGAGAAGTGTCCGCGCGCGGCCCCTCATCGGTATCGAACGAAACTTTCACCGTCCGGGGCTTTGCGGAACTGCTCCCGCCCGCCGCCGCGGCTTCCAGCACTGTGTAGCTCGCGTCCACGGGGACGATTTCATCCTTGAACTTTCCCGCAGCGATCGCCGCCAGCGCTTTCTGATGGCTCGCCAGCGAAAATTCGTCGGCCTGCTCGCGCGTAATCCCATATTTCTTCGCCACATTTTCCGCGGTCAGCCCCATGTTCAAATAAGTGTCGGGATGATTGTCCGTCAGCCAGGGATTCGGCGCGATCTTGTTGCCGCCCATGGGAATCATGGACATGGATTCAGTGCCGCCCGCGACCACGACCTCAGCACCGCCGGCGATGATACGTTCCGCTCCCAAAGCGATCGCCTGCAGCCCCGAAGAACAGAACCGGTTGATGGTCATCGCGGAGACGGTCACTGGCAAGCCCGCGCGTAGAGACGCGATACGCGCCACGTTCATGCCCTGTTCGGCTTCCGGCGTCGCGCAGCCCAGAATCACATCTTCAATTTCCGCTGGATCCAATCCATTCGCGCGCCCGATCGCATCCTTGATCGCCGCCGCGGCCAAATCGTCCGGACGAGTGGCGCGCAACGTCCCCTTGCCGGCCTTGCCGACGGCAGTGCGCACGGAACTAACAATGACGGCTTCACGCATCTTTCACCTCGAACCAAGCAGACTTATTCTTGCTGATGAACTCTATATTGGATGCAGCAGCAGGGAAAAAGCAACAGCGGGGAATGGCGCGCGTTCTGCGCCTTGAAATTGCACAACAACACATGTGGAATCTGTGAAATGTGAAATTCTCTAGCGCGTTCCGCTGAACTTGATGGTCACAAGCATCTGGACCGCGATCGGCTGGCCATTCAACGTCGAGGGCTCGTATTTCCAGCGCCGCAACGCTGCCAGCGCCGGGCCGCGCAGCATTGCCGGACCAGACACCACCTGCAAATTCACAGGGTTGCCCTTCGCATCGATCGTGGTTTTCACCACCACGTCGCCTTGGATTCCAGCTTGCTTCGCCACCAGCGGATAATCCGGCAGCACGCGCGACAACAACCGCGGCTCCTTCACGATGCCGCCCACCTTCACGGGACCTTCCGGCTGTAACTCGGGTGCCGCCGGGACGGCCGCCGCGCTGGACGAAACGACTCCCGAGAGCGCGCTGCCGTTCGCTGAATCTCCCGCGGGCGCGGCGTCCAACGACGGCGCGGACACCACCTGGTCCGCATCGCTTCTTTGCGTGGCCACCGGGTGGTCCTGTCCTGCGTTGTTCAGCATCCCCGGCGCCAGGTTCGACGCCGGCTTCGGAACAACTCTGGGACCTTCGCCATTCGCATCATTCCCATTCACTACGATGGAAGGCGCCACTCCTGGCGCCTGTGCAATCACCGGCACGGGATGCATCGCGGAATTATGCGTGGTCGCCACGTCCGGCGTGCGGCCGTCCGGAGTGGCAGCGGGAGTCTGAAACGCCAGCGGCTGCGGAATCGCGGGTGTATTCGAATTGCTCGCGGCGTTGCGCGCGGAACTGGCCACATGCGGCCGGAAATAAAGTACGCCGCCCACCACGGTGGCAAACAACAAAGTTACGCAGGCGGCGATCAAAATCCAATTGTTGCCGCGCGGCGCGCCAGCATGCTCCGCGCCCGCTTCGCTGCCCGAATCCAGCCGCGCGCCGAACGCGTCCACTGGCACGCCATGACCGCCACTCAGAGATGCGCCGCCGCTGAAACTTCCAAAAACAGCGCGTGAACTCTGCGCCGGAGCCTCGGCGGCCTCCGCAGCGTGTTGCTCGGCGCCCGCAATCGCACTTAAAGCGTCGGCTGGCGCAATCGCCACAGTTCCGCGCTGATCTCCGCGCAGCTCCGTCATGGTCAACGACGCCGGCGGTGCGGCCTGCGGCGCAGCCGGAAAGTCCACGGTCGTGCTCGCCAGCGCGTCATGTGCAACGCTCGTTCCCGGGGGTGCTGAAAGAGGTTCGGAAGATGTGAATGTCGGCAGCGCGCTCTCCAGCCGCGTGGGTGTGGGCGCGATGTGCGAGGCCGGCGCGATCGGTTCCGGCCGCGCGGGCGAAGTGGACGAAGCCGCAGGCTGCACTTTTTCCTGCGTGCCCAGCGAAATGAAAGTTGGTTCCGGTTTGCTCGGCGCGGCCGGAATCACCGGAGGCGGTGGCAGCGGAGGAGTAAACGCGGCCGGAGCAGCTGGCACGGCAGGTGGCGGCACAACCGCCGGCGGCGCTGGCGCGACAAACGAAACGGGCGCGGCAGGCGGCAGTATCACCACAACGGGCGGCGCAACTGGCGCGGAAACATTTTGCACCGGCGCAGCTTTCAGCGGAGCTTCCGGAATCACCACAGGAGCCGCAGCTGAAATCATCGGCGCAGTTTCATTCGTCGCCGCCGGAGCTGGACCCTCCGACGGAAAATGAACGCCCCAATATCCCGGCTGCTGGTGCGTGAATTCCACTTCCACGTACCCCTGCATATTCGAAAACGTGCGCACTTTTATCACGCGGCAAATCGCGTCCTGGCGCGTCTTTAAATTCGTCACCACCAGCATTTGGCTCGCGGTTACCGCGGTGGACATGCGCAACACGCCGCCGTGCGGAAACACAATCATCGTGCCGGTTTCTTCCTCGAAAGGTTCGGTGTGCGGTGCAACTCCGCGCGCTACTTCAGTGACGCGCGAGCCATGAACTTTTACGGGGACTTCGAGCGAGAGCGCGTCGGCGCGCAAAGTGCCGCCAGCCGCGGCCGGCTTCGGCGCAGCGCTGGTTTGCGCGCTCGGCGCAGCAGTAGTCGGGTTTGCAACTTCAACAGAATCTTTGATAAGTGGCGCCATATTCCTCAACGGCAGTAGTACGCCGTCCCCCGGAACTAAAACGTAAAGCCGCGCAATCAGTGAATTTTCGCGGGCTGTGCCAAATCGCGCCATAGTACTTTGGTACTTGGGGGAGAGCGTTTTAGGCACCAACGAGGGCAGGGAACAGGAGGCGAAAGTGCGATTCTCTAATGGCGAAAAAATTTCAAACGCCGCATGCACTCAAAACGCGCGGCGACCAGCGCTTAGGCGAACAATCTGCGAAAAGTTCACGCGCACATGGCAGCAAGGCGCAAAGAATCCAGCGCGCATCAGCACAAGCGAATGATTATTTCCCCTTGACGGGAATGAAAATTGCGATCGGCGGCGTAATTTTGTAAACCTTCGAAAAATCCCCCTGGTTCACCGCAATTCCCACGCGCCCGCGTGAATCTACGTAAAGCAGCGGCTGGCCTACGGCCACACCCATGAACGTTTTTTCGTAAGGCACCGCGAAGGGCTTGTTACCGATCTTCACGGTGACTTTGTCTTCCACCGCGTAACCCAATTTTTTAAAATCGTCGCCGGAAATATTCGTGATCAAGCTGCCGAACGGATCGTCCAGGCCAATCACTTCGCCCGTGATCCCTTTCGCATCCTCAGTCGCGGTGGGCGGATTTAACCGCACCAGCACATCCACCGCCGGACCGGCCTGCGTCCAATCTTCCCCCAGCGCCAGATGCGCGCCCGCCGGTGAAAAAATATCGCGCCCGTGAAACGTCGATGAAATCTTGTCGCCGATCATCCACGCAGGATTGGTGATTTCCCGCGCTCCCTCCAGCCCATCCGCATCCACGATCGGCGTCATCAATCCGTTGTCCGGCACCACGAAGTATTGCCCCTTCTTCGTCTTCACGATCACCGCTTTGCGCGAGGTCCCCACGCCCGGATCCACCACCACCACAAACACCGTGCCCGCCGGATAATACGGCGTCACGCCGGAAAGAATTCGCGAAGCCTCGCCGATCTGAAACGGCGTCACCTGATGTGTGATGTCCATAATGCGCGCGTCCGGCGCGATGCCGATCATCACCGCCTTGCAAATTGCCACCGCGTCGTTCGCCGTGCCGAAGTCCGTCATGAAAACGATCATGGGCCGAGCGGCTGTCTTCTTCGCGGCATTGTCCGGATGGTTTGCTTGCCCATCGCAGCCGGTGAATCCGAACACGGCAAAAAGTAGGATCGCTAAAACGCCAGAACGGCTGAGGAAGAATTGCACAGCTTCTCCTTTGCGTGCGTGGGGCAAAATTGGATTTCAGTTTCCGGAACTCGACACGCGCAGATTACAACACACTCCGCTCGCGTTCGAAGCATCCTGGCAACCGCTCAACGCGCGGGCTGCGGCCTCTTGCGATACTGCTCGTAAAGCTCGCGATGCTTATTATCCGTGCTGGTCGGCTGTCCCTTGATGAAGAGATAGCGCACTTGCGTTTGCAATTCGAGCGGATCGCCGTTCGTCACAATAACATTCGCAATTTTCCCCGGCTCCAGCGTGCCCAGCTGATCCGCCAAGCCAAAAATCTGCGCCGCATTCAGCATCACTGCTTTTAACGCCTCGCCATGCGGCAAGCCGTAAGCCACCGCCGTCCCGGCATACTGCGGCAGCCGTCGCGAAAACGACGTGCCGAAACTCGAAAACGCGATCGGAATTCCCGCGGCAAATAATTCCGACGGCTCCGTGTACGGCTTGTCGTAAGGCGTGTCTTCCTGCTCCGGCAAACGATTCGTCGGCGCCAGCACGACCGGAATTTTTTTCTCCTTCAGCAGTTCTTTCACCTTCCAAGCTTCTGCCCCGCTGCCCAGAATCATCCGCAGATTCTGCTTCGTGCAGAAATCCACCGCGTTGCGAATGTCGCGCGCTTCGTCGGCGACCACCAGCACCGGGAGTTTGCCCTGCACCACCGGAACCAATGCTTCCAGTTTCAAGTCCCTCTCATACAGCGCCGGCGATCCCTTTTCTTTCGCCTGCGCGTAGTGCCGCGCGCGATCCATCCAGTCTCCCAGCGCGTTCACCGACTTGTCGTATTCCTTCTTCACGTCGGCGTACGGCTTTTCCTTAATGCTGAAAGTGGCGAAATCGAAAGTCCGCGTCTGGATCGACGGCCAATTGATCACCATTGCCACCGAACGATTGATCTGCATCTCGTCCATCGTCCAGCCCGCCAGATTAAAAGCCGAAGCTTGCCCTGCGATCAGTCCGCCACTTTGCAAATCGAATCCGGTGGTGCCGGGCGCGGCGATCACTTCGGTGATCCCGTTCGCGCGTGTTATCGGGATGTGCGCGCTCGCGGGATTCACGGCGGTCGCAGCGACCAGTTCCGGGTTGTAATCACCCAACTCGCTCACGTCCAGCGTCGCGCTCACCGCGCTCACTTCGTTCAATCCTATCTGCGTGACTGGGTCGAACATTCCCGGATAAACTTCCAGCCCGCTCGCGTCAATCACCTGCGCATCGGCGGGAATAGCAATGCCGGCGCCCACCGCTGCGATTTTCCCGTCGCGGATCAGCACCGTGCCATTTTCAATCGCAGGTCCGGCCAAGGTGAAAACTTTCCCGCCTTTGATCGCATAGGAAGCCGGGGTCGCAGTCTGCGTCCACGTCGGAACTGCCAGCGAAGCTCCCAGGACCAGAGCCAATGCGCGTGAGCTGAAATTTAGAATTTTCACCGCTTGCCTCCGGCGACAGCACTCTCGACAGCGCCACCGCCGTCCTGCGGCGGTTTCTTCTTCTTGTCTGGCTTTGTCTCCGGCTTCTTCTCGGACTTTTCCTCAGCCTTCTGCGCCTCCGCGGCTTTCTTTTCCTTATCCAGCAGCGTTTGCTTTTCCGCGGTCAGCGTCGCGCGGCCTGCGATGTCCTTCTGCCGGTCGAAATAAACCTGCCCATCAATCAAAGTTTTCTGCACCACCGCGTACACGCTCAGCGGATCGTGATTGTAAATCGCCAGGTCGGCGTCCTTGCCGACGTCAATCGAACCGGCACGCGCGTCAATCCCCAATTGAATCGCGGGATTCAACGTGATCAGCTTCAGCGCGTCGTTCGCCGAAAGCCCGCCATTCTTCATGCTCTTCGCCGCTTCTTGATTCAGCTGGCGCGCTTCTTGTGCGTCATCGGAATTCACTGACACGATCACGCCGCGATCAGCCATCAGCGCCGCGTTGTAAGGGATTGCGTCGAACGCCTCCATTTTGTAAGCCCACCAATCCGAAAAAGTAGAACCGCCCGCGCCGGATGCCGCGATTTCGTCCGCGATCTTGTAGCCTTCCAGCACGTGCTGGAATGTGCGCACCTTGAATCCAAATTCGTTCGCCACGCGAATCAGCATCAAAATTTCGTCCGCGCGATAACAGTGCGCGTGCACGTAGCGTTTGCCTTCCATCACTTCCACCAGCGGGTCCAACTGCACATTGCGCCGGGGCGGAATCAGATTTTGCTCGCCGGCGGCTTTGCGCTGGTTGTAATCGTCCCACTGCTTTTTATATTCGCGCGCTTCGATGAAAGCCTGCCGGATCACTTCTTCCACTCCCAGCCTGGTTCCTGGATAACGCGGCGTCACCCCCGGCGGCGTTGGGAAATTCGAGTGCTTGGGATTTTCGCCCAGCGCGAATTTAATTCCGGGCAGCGCGCCCTGAAACGGCAGTTCGCTCGCAGGCTTGCCCCAGCGCAGCTTGATTACCACGGTCTGCCCGCCGATCGGATTCGCGCTGCCGTGCAGAATATTCGCGGTGGTCACGCCGCCCGCCAGATCGCGATAGATATTGATATCATCCGGATTCAGCACATCGGCGATATTTGCCATCGAAGAAACGGCCGGCCCAGCTTCATTCACGCTGCCATCCACCGCAATGTGCGAATGGCAATCTATGATTCCCGGCATCACGTACTGGCCAGTCGCATCAATAATCGCTGCGCCCTCGGGAGCTTTCAGGTCAGCGCCCACTGCTGCGATTTTTCCGTCGCGAATCAGAATCGAGCCGTGTTCGATATTTCCGTGCGTCACGGTCAGCACCGTGGCGTTCTGAATAAAAATGGTTCCGGGATTTTGCGCGCGTGTAGCCACCGGTGTGCAAGCCATGAAGAACAGCGCAGCAGCGCAGAAAATTCGTAGCTTCATCGGCCCACCCCCTCGACGCCCTTTGCTTGCTTCGCGCTCGCGCCGTCATCATCTTCCGGCTTTTTCTCGCCCGGTTTTTCCGGCGCCGGCTCTTCGTGCACCTCAAACCAGCGTCCGTCCACAAATACGTGCTTCACTTTTGTCTTTTCGCTGAAGATGTCGCCATCGGTCACCACCAGATTCGCGATTTTTCCCGGTGTGATGCTCCCCAGCCGGTCGCTCAATCCCAAAATATCCGCGGCGTCCAGAGTCATCGCCCGCAAAGCCGCGTCCGGCGTCAGGCCGGCGTCTGTCGCCCTCTTCACGCTTTTGAAAATGTCCTTTGGCCCGTCGAGTCCACCGGAGTACAACGCAAATTTCACTCCGGCCTTTGCCAGAGCCGCGGGCGTTCCCGGCGCGTGATCGCGAAAACGCAGCTCGCGCAAGGTTTGTTCTGCTTCCGGATCACCGTCTTTCGCGCGCTCCGGCCATTTAAGATTCACCAACACCGGGAGCTTGCTCGCGGCTAGCGCAGTGGCCACTTCGTAACCTTGCTGTCCTCCATACAAAACCGCGCGCACTTTCCATTCGTCGGCCAGGCGGATCGCGCGCAAGATCTGAATTGTATTGTTCGCCGGCAGCAGCACGGTTTCGTTGTTGTGCAGCGCGCGGTTCAGCACAACTTCGGTGCGATCGTACGGCACTCGCTCCGTTTTTGTGGGATTCGCCTGATATATTGGCTCGGCCTGCGCATACCACGCCGTGTCGTCGAGCACCTGACGCACGTAAGCGATCGTGCCCATCAGCGAATCCGGAAAACTGAAAAATCCGCCCACCGGCTTGAACGAAACCTGCACCGATGCTCGCGGACGCACCACGTAATCTCCCGCGCGCTCGCCGCCCAGATCGATCACCGTGGCCTGCCCCGGAAAAATTCCGCCGTCCGGCACGGTGAGCGCCGTCGTGAATCCCGCGTTGCGCCACGATTCGATGCGCTTGTCGTCCGTCCTCAATTCGTCAGCTGCCACGCGCCACGGTGTCGTCGCCGGGCGGTCTTCGGGTCCCGAAGCGCCCGCACTTCTCCCGGGCTTCTTACCGTCGTCGTCCTGCGCCAGCCCGATGTTTGTTCCGGCGTCAATCAGCCCCGGATACACTGTCAGTCCCGCGCCATCAATCACCCAAGCTTCAGGCGGAATCGTCACATTCGTTCCAACGGCCTGGATCAATCCTTTGGCGATCACTACCGTGCCGTTCTCAATCACCGCACCAGACACCGTAACGATCCGCGCATTCTTCACGGCGAAATAGCGCGGCTCTCCGCCTTCGCCCCGGGCCGTATACGCCCAGCCAATCACCACCGCAGCGGACAGGGCCAGCAGAACCACCGGCATCGAACGGCGAGCCAATCTACGATTCATTTCACACCTCAGATTTTCTAGAAAATTGCCAAATCTGCAGGCCAACGATACGCACCCACAACGGAAATTAAAGCGCTTGATGCTAGCGGCACTCCGCCGCGAACGCAAGATGTTTGCGAGGAAGACCAAGACGCATGAGTTCGCGGCACAACAGGAAAGAACGCCCTTGCAGCGACTGAAGAATCTGCGGAAAAACCAAAATAGCTGTCATCCCGATCCCACGCAGCGGGGGAGGGATTTGCTTCTTGCGCCCGCGCAACACAAAGCAAAACGCAACACTATTTCCTGGTCGCGCTAGCTTTCCATATCAATTGATACGGCGCATCACCAGTCTGGTAGGACTCCTCAATCTGAATGGTCTTATCCCCAACGTGCGAATACGCCGCCCGCATATGCGTTTTCCCGAATTCAGTCTGTATCACCAATTGGTCGCCTTCCCATTTCGCACTCCCGATAATCGCTCCCGGGAAACCATTCCCCACCGTCACGGTGGTGTACGCATCCTTCTTCGGATCCCACGTCAGCACTTCGTGCCCGATCTCGCTATCCAGTGTGCTGTCTGCTTCAAAATCCGCGATGATCGAAAACCCGCCGGGCCCCAAATGCGCCTTGTACCACCCTGTTTGCTTCGCGCCATTTCCAGTCATCGGCGATTTCAAATACTCACCGTCCATCGTCCAGTCGCCAACCAAAAAATTCAACCGCTGCATTTCCGGCCCAGGCTGCGGCGCCTGCATCGCCGGCGGTGTGGCCGGTTTTTCCGTCGAAGACTGCTGCGCCCGCAAACTGATTCCAGCTGTAGCCACGAGCACGGCGAACCACAGCATCACTCCAGCTTTGAACATGTGCAAATACCTCCTCGTGAATCTACTTCGCGGCGGGTTTCCACAGGCCAACAGTGTTTCCCGCTGGATCCTGTATCCAGGCGAAAGTTCCGCTGGGAATCGGAACCGGCGGCACCAGCATTTTTCCTCCAAGCTTTGTGGCTTTGTCGATATACGCCTGCACGTCGTCCACTTCCACATAAAAAATCGTGTAGTGATGCGGCTCGTGCCCCAGCTCGGTGATATGTCCGGTCGGTCCCTTCCCAGCATCAATCATCGCAGCCGGCCCGGCTTCTGCAATCTTCCAATCAAATAGTTTCGTGTAGAAACCCTGTGTCGCCTTGCAGCCTTGCATCCAATTTCGAAATGCACTACCGGGTTTGCCATGTGTGCTCTCCTATTGCATCAAAAACCTCTTCGATTGGGCCGCCCACTGCGTTTCCAGCTGCGTTACGCGTTCCTGAGGCAATCCGTACGTGGAAAATCACAACTGCGTTTCCAACGTTCGGCCCGCCGCCACAATTACGCGGGAAGGGTAGCGTCTCCAGCCACCGCATTCAAAGGAAAAGTGTCGCCAGCCGCTCCACCGCCGCGCTCATTTTCTTCTCAAGCTCCGAGATCTGCTCAGCATTCAATCCCCAGCTCATCGCCCGCACGGCCACCACGCGCCGCGGCCCCATCGGAAAAGCTTTCAATTCCAGCACGCCGCCAACTTCATCCCACGAAAGCATCACTTCGCGGTCCGTAATCGCCAGCACGCGGCCCGTCAGCTTGCCCGCGTCGCGCAGCACCAGCTCGCATTTCTCTCCGGCCTGACCAATCGCACCGGAAACGGTGAGCCACTCTGCAAGCTTCGCCGGCTCCAGAAAATATTTCAGCACTTGCTCGTACGCGAATTTCGCCGGCCGAAAAACAAGCGTCATCGTCTTCCCGCGCGAGAAATGATTTTCCAGATAAAACTTCAGAATTCCCAGCGCGACTTTCCATCCGGAAGACACGCCTTCGTATTCGTCGTCCCATTCCGCGCCGTCGCGAAACCCGGACTGAATGATGCGCACCGCCGTCGCGCCGCCCTCTCGTGCGATGCGCACTTCCAAGATCCCCGGAAGCCCCGCCGGCGGCACCCATTTGTAAACAATCAACTCGCCCGGCACCGCGTCCAGAATCCTGTAAGGAATCACGTATCCGAATTTGTCGAAAAACCAGGTCATCGTCCCGCCAGGTTTCGCTTCGCCCGTCGCGCGATCCACAAACCACTGCGCAATCTTTTCCGGGTCCGCCCACGCTTCCCACGCCTGCTCGGGCGTCGCCGAAGTTTTCACCTCCGCGCGAATCATACGTCCTTGGTGTTCGAAGCTGGTGGAGTCGGCCACGGTCATCCGCCTCCTAGCGAATCGTCCGGCGCGATTTTCGGCGGGATCGGATAACAGCCAAGTATCAAACGATAAGGCCGCCCCGCGCCCGCCGAGCCATCCGCCATCGTGTGCGGCGAAGCGTAACGCGCGATCACCTCAATCACGCTGCGCCGCAGTTCCGCGGCAAATTTCCCGCGCTGCTCTGCGCTTTCAAATCGCAATTCCGAACTCACCGACAGCGTAGTCAGCCTTTTCCGCTGCGCCGCCGCCTCGCGGGACGCCCGCGCCAGCTCCGCCTGCGCCACGGCCATTACGCCCAGCAAATACGCGGCGCTGAAAACATCCTCAGCGTGCTCGCGCGGCAGCCCCATCCTCCCCAGCAATTCCGGCGACAGCACATATCCCAGCGCCGTGGTGCGATACCGCCGCTCGATCATGTTGCGCCGCCGCCGCTGCCCCGCGCGCTCCAGAAAATGCGTCCGCGCCAGTTCGCGCACGTGATAATTCATTTTCTGCCGCGGCAGGCGAAACCTCCGCGCCAGGCCCGAAGCAGAGTCCGGCTCGCGCAAAGCATCCAGAATCCGCAACCGCAAAGGATGAAGCAAAGCGCTAGCCCGATTCATATCCGCCACCAAGTCCCACGCGGCAGAATGCCCCGTCGTCGCGTTAGCCGCCACATTCATGCGCGCATTCCACCATGGAACATTCAACATGTCAAGAAAAATTATATTGTCAATAAGATGCCAATGAGGGCAGGAAGGCCAGGGGAGAGTTGGCTGAAAACAAAGGGATGTTTGTAGCTCGTGGCTTTGGCCACGACATTAACCACAACAAGAGCGCTGCGGTTTCAGCCGCCCAATCTCCGTTCTTTCGATTGCAGCCGGCGCCGAATCGTCTTGCGAGCCGTTTCCGCGCGGTGCGGATTTCCGCCTGCGAAAGTTCCCAGGCAATTTTCCGCCGCAAGATGCAGCGCGCGCTGTGTTTGGTTCTTTGCCTTGTGCGCGTGGCGTTTCTTCAGCTTCATGAATTGCACTGTAGTCCATTTCGCTCTATCACGCGGTCCGATACACTGACACCCGGTCCTCGCGCCCCGCTGCGGACGGGCTTCAACTCGGGAAGCCAAACTTTTCGCTCTCCGCCAACTATCCGTCCGATAACCGCAAGCCTATTGTGCAAATCGAAAATGCGCGAGAGAATCCCAGAGGCTCATCCAATCCCTCGGAGGCACATTATGGCCACGGCACCCGTTTCTCAGGTCCTCAATCGCGGCGGCGCATTCCTCATCACATCCTGCCGCCCCGAAGACGTCTTCACTCCCGCGGATTTTTCCGATGACCAGCGCCTCATCGGCCAAACCGCCGAAGAATTCGTGCAGAAAGAAGTGATGCCCGCGGTCCCCGAGCTGGAAGCGCACAAAGATGAACATCTGATGGCCCAGATGCTGAAGAAGGCCGGCGAAATCGGCCTGCTCGGCGGCGGCATCCCGGAAGCTTACGGGGGTTCCGGTCTCGACAAAATTTCCGCCGCGATCCTCGCCGAAAAACTCGCCGGCTACGGCTCCTTCGCCGTTTCCCATGGCGGACACTCCGGCATCGGCACCGTGCCCATCGTTTATTTCGGCACCGAAGAACAAAAGAAGAAATATCTCCCGAAAATCGCTACCGGTGAATTGCTTTCCTGCTATTGCCTTTCCGAACCGCAAGCCGGCTCCGACTCGCAAGCCTCGCGCACCCGCGCCGTACTTTCCCCCGACGGCAAGAATTACATTCTGAACGGCCAGAAAATGTGGATCACCAACGGCGGATTCGCCGACGTCTACGTCGTCTTCGCCAAGATTGATGGCGAGAAATTTTCCTGCTTCATCGTCGAACGCGGCACCCCCGGATTCACCGCCGGCGCCGAAGAAAAGAAAATGGGCATCAAAGGCAGCTCCACCACGCCCATCTTTTTCGAAAATTCCCCGGTCCCCAAGGAAAATCTCCTGCACGAAGCAGGCCGCGGCCACGTGGTCGCTTTCAATACCCTGAACGCCGGCCGCTTCAGCCTGGGCGCCTACTGCATCGGCGGCGCCAAGAAAATTCTGGAAGCTTCCTCGAAATATTCCAAGGAACGCACCGCCTTCGGAAAACGCCTCTGCGATTTCGGCCTCATCAAAGCCAAGCTTGGCGAAATGGCCATCCAGATTTACGCCATCGAATCGGAAGTTTATCGCACCGCCGGCATCATCGAGGCCGCCGTCTCCAGCCCCGACGCGGGCAACGACAAAACCAAGCAGGCCATGCAGGTCCTCGAGGAATACGCCATCGAAAGCTCCATCAGCAAAGTGGCCGGCAGCGAAATGGTGGATTACGTGGTGGACGAAGGCGTGCAAATTTTCGGCGGCTACGGCTTTCACGAAGATTATCCGGTCGCGCGCGCCTATCGCGATTCCCGCGTCAATCGCATTTTCGAAGGCACCAATGAAATCAATCGCATGCTCATCATTCAGATGCTCATGAAGCGCGCTCTCGGCGGCGTTCTGCCGCTGATTCCCGCCGCCATGAAGCTCGGTGAAGAAGTCCTCGCCGGCCCGTCCTTCGAAGAAGCTCCCACCGGCCCCTTCGCCGAAGAAGAAAAATCACTCGAGCAGGCCAAGAAGATTTTCCTGCTGGCTTCCGGAACCGCGATGCAAAAGTTCCGCGAGCAGCTCGCCGAGCAGCAGGAAATCGTCGCCGCCCTCGCCAATATCGTCATGGACGTTTACGCCATGGAATCCACGCTGCGCCGCGCGCAAAAAGCCTCGGCCGTTCGCGGCGAAGCCGCCAGCGTGATGGGCGACGCCGCCCGCGCGTTCATCTACGACGCCATGGACCGCGTCGAAAAAGATGCCCGTACAGCGCTCACCGCGACTGCCGAAGGTGATACGCTCGTCACGCAACTCGCGGTCCTGCGCCGCTTCTCCAAGCACGCTCCACTCGACACGATCGCCATTCGCCGCCGCGTCGCCGAAGCGGTGCTCACGCAAGATCGCTATCCCTTTGAAAATCGCTAAGCGATCGCCTGAACCGCCGGACATTGTCCGGCGGTTTTGGCCTCACTTTTTCAGTTAACGCATCAGTAATATCCGGCGTAGGCGAAAACAAGTGACAAAAAAAGTCTACACCGTTTTCTCCCGTTCCGGAACGACGCCCGCCCCGGCGAAGAAACGGTTTTCCGCTTTTAGCTGATTTACCTCGCCAGGTCTCTCGACGACCTTCGATTTTTCAATAACTTACGTGTGCATTGTTTGGACACCTCCGTGCATCTATTCAAGTGAGGGTCGGAGGAACATGAAAACGCATCTCACCAAGTTGCAGACAATGTTGGCGGGGCTGATCGAAAAGGCGAAAGTACGCAAGGGCCTCTTTCTCATTTTGGGAATCTTCTTCATTCTCCAGGTCTATTTCGTACGGGAATTAATCGCTGCGGAGTTGCTCTTTGGACTGGGCTTCGCGGTCCTGATGGTCTTGGGCGGGATTGTCTATCTCGTCGGTGCCATTGGTGAACGCGGGCTGGATTGGGCGGCAGCTGGCGTTCAAATCACCGGCACGGTAGCACGTCGCGGCTATGCGGGTCTGGAAGAACTCAGTAGAAAGCCATTCCGCCATCCACGTTCAGAGTCTGCCCAGTAATCGCGCTGGCGTGATCGGACACCAGAAACAGGGCCGCGGCGGCTATCTCCTCAGCCGTTTGCGGCCGTCCCTGCAAAATCCCCTGGCACATCTGCTTGAATAATTTCTCGCTGTCCGCCTGAAAATATTCGGCTAGGCCGCGCCCCAATTCCTGCGACATCAAAGTTTCCGGTACCGGCCCGGGGCTCAGCGCGTTCACGCGCACCCCTTTGCGGGCGCTCTCAGCGGCTAACGTGCGCGTTAATCCCATCAGCCCTGCTTTCGATGCGGCGTACGCGCCGTTCAATTGGAATGCCGCCTTGGCCGCAATACTCACGATGTTCAGGATATTTCCGGACCCGCGCGCGTACATTTCCGCCAGCACCAGCCGCGAAAGCAGAAACGGGCCGCGCAAATTCACCGCGATCACTTCGTCCCAGGCGCGCGCACTCACCTGTTCCAGCGGCGCCACTGGCCCCAGCACTCCCGCGTTGTTAACCAGAATGTGAATCGCGCCGAAAGCGTTGCGCGCCTCGCGCACAATTTTCTCGCAATCCGCCTCGCGCCCGACGTCTCCTGCAACGCTAGCTGCCTTTCCGCCTGCATCCTGAATCTCCAGCGCCACTTGCTCGATCTCTTTCTCCGTCCGCGCGCTTACGACCACCGACGCGCCCGTCGCCGCGAATTTCTTCGCGATGGCCCGGCCGATCCCCCGGCCCCCACCTGTCACAATGGCCACTTGCCCTTTCAGCAACATTCCTCGCCTCCGTGTGTTCGGAAACGTTCGCCCGCATCGTAACATATGCGTTAAGTCCACGCGTTACGTCGGTCGCTTGATAGGCGCCGCGTATCCGCTGCGACTGTTCAAATCCACTGGATGGCAAGATTTCTGTACCGCTCGCTTTCCACGCCGGGCCTTGGGAGCCCGGACCGATGAAAAAACTTGCATGGTTCGCCGGATTGGTCGTTCTTGCACTAATTGTAAGCGCGGGATGGCAAGTCGCTGCCGCTCACATCGCCGATCGTCAATTGCGAGAGGACTTGCGGGACATGGCCTCGCAAGCCGGCGCGCGAATCGGCCTGTTGGAGCTAAGCAGCATCGATGATTTCCGGGACGGCGTCATCCGCAGCGCCAAACAGCACGACATTGTGCTCGCGCCAAACCAGGTGACCGTGCGACGCACCGGCGCCGGCGTAAGCGCCGTGATTTATCTAGCTGCCGACTACACCGAGCCGGTAAAGCTACCGGGCCTCTCGTTCAATCTCCATTTCACCACCACAAGTGACCGATAATTCATCGCCGCCGCTAAGGTCACCGTCGCCCTTGCAGCAGAACCGGCAGCCTTTGCCCTCGCAGTCGCCTTTCTCTCTATCTCTGCGATATTCCGTCGCCGCTCTAGCAGCACACGGCCCGCGAACGAAGTAGCAGGGAATCGCCCGTTCAGGTAAAATAAAAGAGCTTTACGGAGATCGAATTGACTCTGACTCAAATCAACGGCACCAATCACGGAGCCAAGACGCTCGTACGCGTTCGCCCCCGAGGCTTTTGCGCCGGTGTAGTCCGCGCCGTGGACATCGTCGAACTCGCGCTGGAGGCCTACGGCAATCCGGTGTACGTTCATCACGAAATCGTGCACAACCGCTACGTGGTTGATCAACTGCGCCGCCGTGGCGCCATTTTCGTGGAATCCATTGAAGAAGTTCCCGTCGGCGCCGTGCTCGTCTTCAGCGCCCACGGCGTACCGCCGCGTGTACGCACCGAAGCGCAGGAACGCCAGTTGCGAGTGATTGATGCCACCTGCCCTCTCGTGACGAAAGTCCACCTGGAAGCCCTAAAATTCGCGCGCGAAGGCCGCACTCTGCTCCTCATCGGCCATCGCGACCACCAGGAAATTGTCGGCACCTCCGGCGAAGCGCCCGATCAGACCATCGTTGTCGGCAGCGTCGAAGAAGTAGACCAGCTCGTTGTCCCTGATCCGGATCGTCTCGCGTTTCTCACGCAAACCACTCTTTCGCTTTACGATACTCAGGAAATCGTCGCGCAGCTCCGCCATCGCTTCCCCACGATTGTCGGGCCCGCGTCCGACGACATTTGCTACGCCACGCAGAATCGCCAGGAAGCGGTCGAAGCTCTTACTCGCGAAGTGCAATTGATCCTGGTGGTCGGCTCAGCCAATAGCTCGAATTCCAATCGCCTCGTCGAAGTCGCTAAGCGCGCTGGAGTCGCCGCGCGCCTGATCGAAGACGCGAACGATGTGGATGGTTCCTGGCTCGATGGCGTAAAAATTCTCGGCCTCACCGCCGGCGCATCGGCCCCTGAAATTTTGGTCGAACAGGTCAGCCAGCGCCTCGCCAGCCTCGGCTTTACGAATCAGCGCGATCTGGATCTGATCCGCGAAGATGTGCGCTTCACTTTGCCGCCAGAGCTCGCCGCGCGGCAGGCCGCGCACTAATATTTTTCCGTCGGCGCGGTTACGCCAGCTTTCCCGCGCGGGCCCGGCTCGATTCAAATCAACTTAAGGAGCCATTGCGTGGCGGTAAAGATTGTCCGGCAGACAAACAAGATTGCACTGCTGGGCGCACCCACCAGCGCGGCCGCAATGTCCGCCGGGCACGAAGGCGCTCCCACCGCGCTACGCGCCGCTGGCCTGGTCGAACGCCTGAAAACCATCGGTTACGCCGTCACCGACCTCGGTGACGATCCCGTTCAGCTCTACAAGCCAGACGAAGAAAGCCCGCGCGCCCGTAATCTCACGCGCGTGCTCGCCTCGCTCGAATCCTTGAAGCCGCGCGTCGAACAAGCCGTCAAATCCGCCGCGTTACCTTTGATTCTCGCGGGCGACTGCACCGTCGCGCTCGCTACCGTCGCGGGCGCGCGCCGTTATTTCCGCAAAGTCAGTATGATTTACATGGATCGCGACGCCGATCTCAATACTCCCGCTACCACCGCGACCGGCTGCGTGGATGGCATGGTCGTTTCGCATCTCGCCGGACGCGGCGCCGCCGAACTGGTGCGCTTCTGGGGCGAGCCGCCACTGGTTCGCGAGCCCGATCTCGCGCTTTTCGGTGTCGCGCGCCTCGATCCACCCGAAGAGCGGCTTCTGGCAAACTCTCCGCTCCGCCGTTATCTCGCAACCGACGTCCAGCGCATGGGAGCCGCAGCCGCCGCCCACGCCGCAATAGATCGCGTCCGCGGCAATGGCTACCAATTCGTCCTGCATTTCGATGTGGATGTAATAGCCGATTTTTCGGCCACGAATTATCCCGGCACTGGCGGCCTCTCTCTCGCCGAGGTCCGCGAAGCGCTTCTGGTTTTCGCGCAGCAACCGGAACTCGCCGCGATCGAAGTCACTGCCTACAATCCGGTGAAAGATCCCGACGGAAGCGGCGCGAAATTGATTATTGACCTCCTCGCGGAAGTGCTCGAAGCGCGCCTAAAGACTCTGCAAGCGACCGAAGCCGCGCAAGCGCCTCCGCCGGTAGCGGCCGCAGCTGCCGCGGGGCGAAATGCAACTCCGTCGCCGGAAAAATCCGCCTCCGCGCTGGATTCGACGCCCGTCGCGGCTCCCGGCGAAGCCTGGTCCTCTGATTCGCTCGAACTCGAATCCGACGCCGCCACCTCTGACGGCGCTCCCGAAGCCACCGACGCCTCCGACACTTCCGATGCTTCTGACTCCAGCGAAGAATCGAGCGGCTCCCATTCCTGATTCCCCTCGCCGCCGCAAATCCACCAATTCCTCGCGCAGCTCATCCGCGAATCACTATCCCACCGTCATAATTTTCGACGTGGATGGGGTGCTGGTGAACACGCGCGGCTCTTACCAGCTCACCACCCTGCAAACCGTGAAATTTTTTACCAAACAGAACGTCACTCTGCGCGAGCTCCACGCCTGGAAAAATCGCCCCGGCTTTAACGACGATTGGAAGCTTTCCACCGCCTGGGTAAACGAGCTCGGGCACAATTTCGCCTATGACGAGGTAAAAAAGAAATTCCAGGAGATTTACTGGGGCGAAAATAACCGGGGAAACGTGCGCAAGGAAAAATGGCTCCTGCGCAAACCCACTCTCGCGCGCCTCGCGCAAAAATCCGAGCTAGCCATTTTCACCGGACGCAACTGGCACGAACTAGATTACACGCTCGATCGCAACGGCGTCCGCCGCAGCTTCAAAACCATCATCACCGTCGAAGAGGTCGCCAATCCTAAACCCGCTCCCGACGGCCTGATAAAGATTCTGAACGGCCGCGCACCCAGCTCCGCCCTCTACGTTGGCGACAATATTGACGACGCGCTCGCCGCGCAGTCCGCCCAAGTTCCTTTTCTCGCAATTCTCCCCAAAACCGGCGAGGAACGCCGCCAGCGTAGTACCCGCCTGCGCGAGCTGGGCGCCCTCGATATCCTCAGTGATATCAGTCAACTAGAGCCGTGGCTGCGCAGCCCCAAAATCCCCTGATTTCGTTCCAGTACCTCCCTCCCACCAGCTCTGTAGGATATTCGTTAGTACCAAACACGACACCGGTACCATTGTTCCCGCCGCCTCTTCACCTCACACTTGTATGTAGAGGCGGGGCTTAGCGTAGCCCCACATATACGTGACGAACCCCAACATCCGACCCGCTGCGGCTCGCGCCTTCATCCGCAGCCTCAACATCCTGCTCAAATTCGCGCGAATGTACGACTTTGGCCATCCGCGCACCAAAAAACAGTACGAGACCGCCTGGTCCGAGCTTCGCACCGCTCTTGGCACTGGCACTGAAAATGAAGCCGGCGTGCTCCTCGCCGTTTCCGGTGATCAACTCTTGCTGGATGGCACGCCTCTGGAATCCGCCGCCGCCGAAAAAAGCTTCGCGCGCATGCTCTCCGCCGCCGGCATCGCCAGCATTCACTTTTCGCCTAAAGTCACGCAAGCCAGCCTCGCGCGGTTCGTGCGTGGTTTTCCCACCAGCACCGGTTCCAAACCGGTGCAGCTCGCCGAACAATTGAAAACCGCTCTGCAGGGCGATCCGCACATTCACGTCAACGAAGTCTGCTTTGTGCCAGCTGATTCTGCTGTCGCGCGTTCCACTGTCGCACAGCAATTGGCCGCGCACACCCTGGGCCTGAATTCGCAAGCAACCGATGAATTGTTCGCGGATCCCGAACGCCTGCTGCAATTGATCGTGGCCGCCGAGGGGAGCAAAGGTGGTGGCAGCAAGGGTTCTGGCAGCGGTGGTGGTTCGGGTGACGGGAGTGGCGACGGCGATGGCGACGGCAATGGTGAGGGAAATGGAAACGGAAGTGGCAGCGGTAGTGGATACGGCGGCGGAGGAAACGGAGGTAGTGGCAGTGGCGTAGGTTCTGGGTACGGCTCCGGCGGCTCAGGCTCCGGTTCGAGTTCTGGTTTTGGTCCCGGCGCCGGCGGCGGTTACGGTCCCGGCTCTGGCGGCTCTGGTGGTTACGGCTCAGGAAATGCCGGACCCGGCTCCGGCGAACCCGGCCCAGGTGGCAGCGGACCCGGCGGCTACGCTCCGGGCTCCGGAAGTGGCCCCGGCGGCGGATTCCACTACGCGCCCGAATCAGCAGAAATAACTCGCGATCTTCCTCACGTCGGCGGCGTGCCCGGCGGCGACAGCCCCATTTACGTCGCAGGCGCGACCGAACCCGGCCAAGCTCCCGGCACATCATCCGGAGGCGGCGCACCCGGCGGCGGTTCTGCGCCCAGCACTTGGAACATCGTCGGCGGCAGCGCCAGCGGCGGTTCGCCACTCGCGCCAGACGCACCGGGCTTTTGGCTCAACAAAGGAGTGGCAGGCTCATCGGATCCGGGTCAAGGTTCCGGCACGGGATCCGAAGGCGGCAACCTCGCGAGCGTCGGCTCCGGCCCCAGCCCATGGAACATCGTCGGCGGCAGCGGCGGCGGTACGCCTCTCGCGCCCGAAACACCAGGATTCTGGTTCAACAAAGACGCCGCCACCGACGCAGCATCGGGCCCGGGCGCGCGCTCCGGCAACAGCAGCGCGCTCAACGATATTTCCGCCGTGCAAGGTCCCGGTGGCGGTCCCGGCACAGGCTCCGGCCCCGGTTCAGGCAGCGGTTCCGGTCGAGGTTCCGGCAAAGGTTCCGGACGTGGCCAAGGCACCGGCCGCGGCAACGGTCCCGGCTCAGGAAGCGGGAAAGGTTCAGGCCCCGCAGGCGGCGGCAACGCCGGCCCGCGCGGATGGAATCTAGCCGATGCCGTAAGCGAAAGCGTCGAAGCCAGCAAGCCCAGCCGTTGGGGCAACGCCACCGCCGGCATTCGCGGCAGCCGTTCTGCCCGCGCAGCCGCCGGCTCCATGGCGGTTGAAACTGGATTGATGACTCTGCACGAGGATGAACTGAAGGGCATCATGCAAATGCTCGCGCAGATCGCCCGCACCAGCGAGGGCTCTGACCAGAAGCTCGATTCGCAACCCTTCCAGTCGCGGCTTTCCACGCTGCCACGGCGCGCGCGCTTCACCGTCAGCCAGGCGCTCTCCGCCCTCGCCGCGCAGGCGCCCTCCGATTCATCCGACAAGCCCACCCTGCTGAAGCTCGCGGAGCACATCGCCATTCGCTTCGCCATGGAAAGCTACGAGCGCGGCGACATCGAAGTCAACGCCGTCCGCCAGGTTCTGGACGAAATGAGCCAGGAACTCGACAGCCTCCGCAAAATCATGGGCGTGTACGAAGAAAAAATGGCGCGCCATGGGATCGAAGTTCAGTCGCACACAGACATGCTGGCCCAGCAATTCTGGGCGCAAGTGCCGCCAGAGAAGAGAAAGGCCGTCCTGGAATCGGCCGAAGCCTGGTGCGTACCGCCCGCCCAGATACGCGACTACGTTGACAGTCTTGTCGCCAACGGCGAAAAAGCCGAAGCCGAAAAAGTTCTCACGAACTATGCGAATTGCATCACACACAAATCGGCAGAGACGCGCCGTCAGACCGCGATGGGCCTAGCCGAACTCGCCAGCACTTACGCCAAACAAGACGAGCGCCTGCTGCTCAGCACCATCCGTTTGGTCGGTGTGCAACTCGCCGAAGAGCGCGACTCCGAACTTGAAAGTTTAGTCGGCGCGGCCTTCGTGCGCTTATCGCAGGAAGCCACTAAGTCCCGTTCCTTTCCGGCCATTCAGCGCTCCGTGGAACTTATCGAATACGTCGAAGCAGAACGCCCCGGCCTCGCCAAGAATCTTCGCCCCAGAATAGGCGTCGAGGATCGCCTGCCTGAATTCATCGAAGAAGCTCTGAAGAGCGGCGAGGCTCCCTCCGGCTTGAAAGATCTCTTGCGCCGCATGCCCGTCGCGGCTTCCAGCCACCTGGCCGGGCGATTCAGCCGCTCCGGCTTCCGCGAAGATTGCGACCTCTTGGTTTCGATGATGCAGGTTCTGGACATCGAGGGTCTGGAAAATTTGCGCCAGCTTCTCCGCAATGGCGGCCCCACCGAAGCCATCGAAACTCTCGGCCTGCTCGCGCGCTTGGATCCGGATCTCGTCGAACAGGTTCTCCCCGAGCGGATCATCGATTGGAAACGCACCGCGCAAGACCGCGTCGTGCGCCAAATCGCTTCCAGCGGCGCACCGGACCGCGGCCGCCTGCTGCTGAATCTTTTTGATTTTCTCGATCCGCTCATCCGGCCGCTCGCCGTGGACGAAATCGGCATGGCCGGAGATCAGGTCGCCGATATGCGCTTGTTGCGCATCGCTGAAGGCGATTTGCCCAAAGACGCCACCAGTTATTTACAACTGAAAGCCATCGAGGCTCTCGGCCGTCTGCGGACCGCTGGCGCCGAATCCATCCTGCGCAAAATCGCCGATACGCGCCGCGCCTTCCGCTGGGCCAGTCCCAGTGAGTTGCGCCTGGTCGCTTCGCAGGCGATGGAGAAAATCGATCCCGAATGGGTGCGCGACTTCGTGCCGCGCAGCGGCCTCAGCATCGCCGAATTTTCCATCGAGCCGCTCGATCTCGATCCCGAATCCTCCGCTATCCGCCAGCGTCGTTATCCGCGCCTGCGTCTTGAGCGTCCCGTCTCCGCCATCACCACCAATCTGAAAGAAAACTGCCACCTCGATATTCCCGAACTCACTTTGGGCGGCGGCGTGGCCGTATGCGAGCAAAGTTTGCACCCTGGAAGTCTGGTGAATCTGAAACTGAACACCGCGACGAAATCGGTGAAAGTGTTGGCAATCGTCCGCGACGCCAACACTCAGGCTCGCGCGTTCGAAGTTGTGGATATGGAACTCGAAGAGCGCTCCAAGCTCCGCAAACTGCTCGTTAGCTTGGGCAACGTAATGAAGCAAACCTCGCCTAAAGCACGCGCCCGCCGTGGCGCCCGCACCTTCATCACCCCATCAACAACGTAAGTGTCACAGGCAATCCTGCCTGTGCAAGGTGATGCCTGCCGTTCTCACGCTCTGTAGTTGAATTTGTAGCGGCCGCCTGCTTTATTTTAAGGCGGGCGTCGTTGACTTTGCCCTTGAATTTCCTGTCGCGCTCAGGTTCGTCGAACCAACCTAAAGCTCCGCCCGATACCGCGAATGTTTCATCGCCCCCAGCCGCGCTGTCCCCAGCCACCACGCGCCAACCGACAACCCGCCAAAAATTCCCGCTCCCAAAATCAATGACGTCCGAATCCCGCCCAACATCCCAAACCACGCCAGCATTCCCAAACACGCCGTCAAGAAATAACAACTGATCGCCACTCTTCGCGCCGTCCATCCCCCAGCCAATAAGCAGTCATAAAAATGCCCGCGATCGCCGCGAAACGGAGATCGGCCTCGCGCCACTCTCCTCGTCACTACCAGCAACGCGTCCAAAATCGGCAAAGCCGCAATCACGAAAGGGAAGAGCAGTGAACCCGCCGCGCCGCCCGCACGCCTCGCCCCGATGAAATCCAGCGCCAGAAACGCCGCGCAGAAACCCAGCACCGTGCTCCCCGAATCCCCCATAAATATCTTCGCCGGCGGAAAATTGAAAAATAGAAATCCCACGCAAGCTCCCAGCAAACTCCACGCCACCGCATATCCAAACGGGCTCAGCGCCGCGCCGGGAATGAGCGCATACCCCAGGGCAATTACCGCGGTAATCCCCGCAGCCAGACCGTCCATGCCGTCCAAAAAGTTGAAAGCGTTCACAAACAGAATCACGAACAGGCACTCCGCGAAGATCCCGAATGTGCTCGATGAAAACGCCGCGATCCGCCAGCCACCCGCATACAGCAGCGCCGCGCCGGCAATCTGCGCCAGCAGCCGAAAAACTGGCGCCAGCCCTCGCAAGTCATCAATAAATCCCGCGAGCCACACCAATCCGAGCGCCACAGCAAAAAATAGCGCACCACCGTCCGTGCCGCGCACCGCCGCCGCAATGCCTGCAACCAACGCGAACGCGATCGCTACGCCCCCCAGTCGTGGAATCGGTTCGCTATGAATTTTCAAATGTCCCGGCGCATCGAAAAGTCCCCAGCGAAAGCATAAACGCCGGACCAACGGCACGAGTAGCACCACAGACCCGAGCGCCACCGCGCACGCCGCTGTTTCCGCCATTCCGCCCGTTTCTATCAACCGATCACCTTGTGCACCAGACGCTTCACGTGTCGCACTCTCATCCGCCGTGCTTTGCTCGCCAGCCCGCGAATTCCCGCCGCGCGAAATGCCGCCCGCGCATCGCGCAAGTAAAGTCGTGTCAATCCTTGCGACACGTCATGGTAGAACAGTCTCTCGTAACTACCATCGTCAATCTCCGCCGAAAGCGCGCGAAAGCGCTCCAGAATTTCCTGTTTTGCCGCTGCGCCGGGGACGCTCCCGAATCCGCTCTCATCCAGCCACACAGGGCGCACTTCCAACCGAACCAGCGCGCCACTCGCGTTTAGCCCCGCCACCACAATCAGTCCTTCTCTCTCCGCGTCGCACGAGACATATCCGGAAACCAAACTGCCCAGCCCATAAAACGAGAAGTTCGGACGCTCCCGCTTCGCCGCGACCGTCCGATACCCGCTGACGCGATGCGAATGTGACGCCGCCACGGTCGCGGAAGCCAACGAAATGAATTGCCAGCTGGTGCAAAGCGCTTTTCGGCCCAAGCGTTTTCGCGTGGCGGTGGTGGCCAGCGCGGTGCAGTCTTCGCAGACGGTGGCGCTGCTGAAAGAGCGCCAGCCGGACGTCGCCATCATCAGCGCGCAATTGCACGAAGGTCCGCTCGAAGGTTTTCGCGTGCTGCGCGAGCTGCGCGCGCTGCAATCACGCACCCGCGCGGTGATGCTGCTGGCCTCGCGCGAACGCGACCTGGTGATTGACGCCTTCCGCTGCGGCGCCCACGGCGTCATCTTCCGCGACGAGCCTCTGGAAACTCTTTCGAAATGCATTCACGCCGTGCATCAGGGCCAGGTGTGGGCCAATAGCGAGCACCTCGGCTATCTGCTTGACGCGCTCGGCCACGCCAAACCCCTGCACCTGCAGGACGCCCGCGGTCTCAACCTCCTCTCCAAGCGCGAGGAAAACGTCGTCCGCCTCGTCTCCGAAGGCCTCACCAATCGCCAAATCTCCAGCGACCTCGGCCTGAGTGAACACACAGTCCGCAATTATCTTTTTCGCATTTTTGACAAATTAGGCGTCTCGACGCGCGTCGAGTTGGTGCTGTATTGCCTGCAGGATCGCCCCGCGGCGCAGGTAGAAATGGTCAGCTAAGCGCAAGGTAGCATAGGCCTGCCCGCCGCAGGAGGGCAATCTTGCCTGTGCTCTCGCCTTTGACTCTCGTAGCGTCGCCGTCCCGCCGGCCTAGTAGCCTATGATGGTTAGCTTCCGCGTTTCAGGAGCGCGGCCAGACGACGATGTAAATCATCAACTGCGTTGAAGAGATCCACGATGCCGGGCGTATCAATGCCCACTTCAATGGATTGCAGGTCGAGAGAAAGGTCTGTCGAAATCTGGGTGGCGCGTTTGACGCGCTCCGCCGACATTATCGGCAGCACGGAAAAGGGGTCGCCGCCGGATTGGTCGCTCAGGCCAATCCATTTTTGTACCGCCCAAGTAGTGTTGCGAATGTGGTCCACGGCATTTCGGAATTCAGCCAGGACGCGCGAGTCAAGCTTGCCAGTTTTTACCAGGTCTTCCAGTTCGTGTAACTCGCCGGTGGAGGCTTCCAGTCGCGCTGTGATGGACAACGTTGAGCCCGGGGTCGATTCTTGTTCGGGAGTGCTCATCCGAAATTCCCTCCGTGGGAGGGGCTGGGCCACCGAAACTAGATTAGGGCGCGACGGCCGCCGGACACAAGGTAAATCATCCGCGCGAAGCGATTTTAGGAATCGGCGGCCCGCGTGGACGCCGTTGACGTGGCCGTTGCCTTCGTAGGGGCACGGCGTGCCGTGCCCGCCGGTGATGCGTCGTGCCGGTGATGCGTCGCGCCGCCGCGTCCCTATCAAACTGCGTAGGAATCTCACGGACGCCGCACACCGTTCCAGGCCTGCCTGTCGCACACAGGGACCTGCTTTTTCTTTTCCGGGTACGCTTTGATCCACCTTGACACCGATTACCATTCGATCAACGATCCGGAAGGTCGCCCTTTTCGCGTCCCAATCCGCCAGAATGCGCAAATCTGCACAACTTAATCCGGCACCTCCCGATTCAAATGCTGATTCGCATCTGCCCGCGCCCGTCTTCCACGACCCAAAACATCACATCAAAATCTTCCAGGGCGATTGCCTTGAAATCCTCGCAAAAATTCCCGAAGCCTGCGTGGACCTGATTTTCGCCGACCCGCCCTATTTTCTCTCCAACAACGGAATCACCTGCCACGCCGGACGCATGGTCAGCGTCAATAAAGGCGACTGGGACCGTTCGCGCGGCGCCGACGCCAACCACGAATTCAACCGCGCATGGCTCGCCGCCTGCCAGCGCGTCCTCAAGCCCAACGGAACGATTTGGGTTAGCGGCACCAGCCACGTAATCCATTCCGTCGGCTTCGCCATGCAGCAGCTCGATTTCAAACTTTTGAACGACATTTCCTGGATCAAGCCCAACCCACCGCCCAATCTCTCCTGCCGCTATTTCACCCACGCCACCGAAACAATTATCTGGGCCGCCAAAAACAAAAAGAGTCGCCACGCCTTCAACTACAAGCTGATGAAGGAAACCAATCACGGCAAGCAAATGAAAAGCGTCTGGGAAGTCCTCCCGCCCGGCCGCGAAGAAAAACTTTTCGGCAAGCACCCAGCCCAAAAGCCCGTCGCGCTCCTCGAACGCATCATCCTCGCCTCCTCCAACGAGGGCGATCTCGTCCTCGACCCGTTCATGGGCAGCGGGACAACATTAGTAAGTGCTCTTCGCCTGCGTCGCGGTGCTTACGGTTGCGAATTCGAGTTTCAATCCTTGAATCTTTCTCTCCGCCGCATCTGTTCCGAATTGGTACAAGTCGAGATTTCTGTGTCCAGCTTGCAGATCTCTGTTGATCTTGTCTCGCGATCTATGGATCGATCCAGATGCACACAAGATCGCGCAGCAAGAATGTCTAGTCAATTCCAACTCGTCCACAAAGAGCTTCGCTTCCATTTCATAGGAGGCACCAAACGCGAAGTTATTTTCTCCGTCCTAGCCGAATCCCTCGACGAAGCGCGCCAAAAATTTCTCGCCTCGGGCCTCTCCGACTCCAACCTCTTCTTTATCGTCAAAACCCAAACAGAAATCTATCTCGTCTAAGAAGGCTTTCGGTTGCTGCCTCTCTTTCGTCTGACCTCTTTCTTCCCTCATACCAACCGTGATCTAATTCGCGCATGCTGATCGAAGGCCAAAACGAGACACGTCATCCTTCTTATTTCCTAATTTCGGTCTCGAACCGCGAAAACCTCGATTTGTGCATCAAGTACGGATTAGCCGGTTTCCTAAGCGGCGAAAATGGCGCATGGACGTTTTGCGAAATCCAAGCCGGAGACTTTGTTTCGTTCCTTTACGGTGCCAGAGTCTTCAATCTGTATCGAGTTGCCAATCGAGAGGCAATCAGTAATGCTGAAAACATTGGCCCTTGGGAACCCCTTAAACTTCGGGAAACTTCGAAACCCTATTCTTTTCCTTTTAGGCTTCACCTTGAGCCGGCCCGAAGGTTCAGTGAATCGCTTATCAGGCCCGAATTCGCTTACGTCGGGGAAAATCTCTTGTTGCGTGGAGGATATCGCAAGACTCACTTCCAAGCCGACCAAACAACATTGCAAAGCGTTTCGGAAATGGGGAGCCGAGCTAGCGGTGCAGCCACACCACTTCACCTGCCCGATTACACCACGTTCGCTCTTCGATTTACCCGCAACCGGGAACTCCTGAATACACCAGAGATCTGTCGCTTCAAGGAGCCAATTCTTCAAACTGCCATCCGCCGTTACTTGACGGACGTTGGTAATCTTCGTGTGTTTCTGGAACGGCTGGATTTAGGGACTGACCTGGCGAATGCACTAGAAATCCTCGGTGAGAAGGCGCTGCCGCAGGGGCACATTGACTTGCTAATCAAGCAGCGGGTGCCGCTAGGGACCACTTTAAAAATCCCAATTGAGGTGAAAACAAAAAAGACTCAACCGAAGGACCTTGCTCAGCTCCGAGCATACATGGATGAACTTCGCGGCGATTGTCCAACCGGAATACTAATTGCTGCCGATTTTGGCAAGGGCGCGGTACGCGAAGCCGCAAACTTCGGTTTCAAACTCGTTAGGTACACGTTGAGTTCGGACTTTAAAAAGGCGGCGACCTTCGAGGAAATCGCGAACGGTTTAACTTTGGAGCCGATTGGGAACTAGAACGTCTTGTCTCTCGTCGACCCTTATCCGGTGGGTGGGCGACTGGCGCACCCGTCCGCACCACCCAAACAAACGCTGTTGAATTTCGGATGCCTGCCTGCCGCAGGCAGGCCGCATCCCTTCGGTTTTTGAAGGGTGCGGGTTTAGACGCGGCATCAGCGGGCCAGTGGCGTGCGGGATGTAATTGTAGGCGATGCGTTTAAGTGGCCTGTTAGCCTCGGGCTAAACGTTTCCGCATCAACGGAAGCAACCCGATTCCGGCGAGCATGAGAGCCAACGAACTCGGTTCTGGGGCGTTAATGAACCCAGTGTAAGTGCCTGTAAATGCGCCGGCAAGGTCGGTCGTACCGATGACGGTGGATTCGCCAGTGTCCCCCAGGAAAATGCCTGTTCCACCGGTGATCAAGTCGACCGTAATGGTTTCGGAACCTATTCCGATGAAAAAACCATTCCCGGTGAAGGTGCCGAACAGGGTCCCTCCGGGAAAGACGTCCTCGAACGTCCCGCTTGACTCGAATGTCACCAAACTAGTGAATAGGATGGTCCCCATGTTCGTCGTGGTGAATGCACCGGCCGCCGTGTCGACTCCGGATCCCGTAAAGCTCGAGTCATAAACAAAGAGGTCACCAGTAGCCGTCAGGGTGGTGTTTCCTGTGAGTGTCCCCGATGTGGGAGTTGAATCGGCCTGAGCCGGAACGGCGAGACCGCCCATCAGGAAGAGGCCGAATAAGGTCGCGGCGAGCGTGCGAATCATGGTGAAGCCTCCTTTGTAGACGTTTTGCCCCAGAGTCATTTTCGCTGCACGGTCACTGCCGATCTCGCTCTGCTGAAACGAAACCACTTGTTGGCACGGCCTATTCAAATACTGCAAATGGATGCGAGTATCGAGAAAAGCATTACCCATACTGGTTATATTCGCAGCATCGGCGACAACCTCGCGGGCGGGCAGGTGGCCCACCCTTCCGCGCCACCCAAACGAACGCCGCTGAATTTCCGGGTGCCCGCCCGCTGCCATCTGGCAGGCCGCATCCCTTCGGTTTTTGAAGGGTGCGGGTTTAGACGCTCCGCCTCCGACCAACCCAACGAACTACAACCCCCAAATCATCTTCGTCCAGCAATTATTACAGCTGTCCTTCGACCGTACTTTCGTACAGCTGTTTTTTCGTTTCCCGAGTGGTACGTTGGGCCAGGAGGGAAATATGAAACGATACTTTCAAAGATATCGCGACGATCGCTTCGCCCTCACCACCCTGCAAAATCCCAACCTCGAAGTCCGCACCTACGCCGAACTCGTCCAAGCCGCGCAGCAAGAGCGCGAATGGCAACCCACCGCCCTCGGAATCCCCGAGACGCAACCGCCCGCCACCCCGGCCGCCCCGGATTCGATTCCCTCCGCTGCATTCTGTGAAAATGTGGCGTCCGCGCCGCCGGAACCCGCCCCCGCCGCCCCCGCGCCTCTCGATTCTGCGAACTCCGACGCAGGAAACCCCGATTTCACTAGCCCCAATTCCACGAACGATGACGCGCAGCAAATCCTGGAGTCTCTTGTCGCTGACGTTGCAACCGCAGGTACCGCGCTCCCTTTCCTCCCTTCGTCGCCCGCGAGCGACGACGAACTTTCGCCGCCCCCCACCCCAAAACCTCACCGCAAAGCGAAAACAAAGTCGCGTCGCAAATCCAAAGACAGATCACCCGAACCCACCTTCCTCGAACGCCACTCGCGCAAGTGTTCCATCTGCCGCCATCCTCAGCGCCAGCAGATAGACGAATCCTTTCTTCACTGGCGCAGCCCCGCGACGATCATGCATTGCTTTGGCATCGAAAATGAAACCACCATCTACCACCACGCCCACGCCTTCAATTTTTTCGCACTCCGCAACCGCAATCTCCAGTCCGCCCTCAGTAACGTCGTCGAGGATATTGACAGGCACAGCTTCACCGGCGCCGAAATACTCGACGCCGTCCGCGCCCTCGCTCACCTCACCGCAGACGGCCGCTGGATCCATCCCACCAGCAAATCCGAAGTCATGTATTCCGTCCAGCGCCTGCCTGCCGGTCAGGCAGGTTTACCTGCCGGGGCAGGCCTGCCTGCCGCGCAGCCGAGCCTGTCCGCCGGGGTCTGCCTGCCGAATAGGCCGGCGGACGAGGAAATCCTAATCGCTAGTCGCCCAAATATTAGAAATCGGCGTAAACCACTGAAAACAATACTCAGCTACTCAGGTTAATCGCTAGTTTTTCGGCCGTTTTCGGGCGCGAGCGAGTCGGCGAGCGCCCAGGCGGCGCCGACTACAGCCAGATTCACGGCGCTCTCGGTCCAGTTGAAGTGGCTGGCGTGATCGGCGAGGAGCATTGGCAGGTTCGCGAGCAGGCCGAAGGAGGCGAGCATGACGGAAAGCAGGTTCGCAGCGAGGCGGGCCTGTACGCCGGTGAGGAACGCAACGCCGGCCGCGACGAAGGCAATGCCGGTGGCATAACCCCAGAAAACTTGCGACGGCGGCAGCCATTTGGGGACGAGCGGCGCGGTGTAGTTCATATAGACGAAATGCGCTCCGCCGAATATCACCGCACAGACGCCGAACGCCAGGCGGCCGAGGCGCGTAAGGCGTGCGGCTAGTGCCGTGTCGAGCTTGGCAGTGGTGGCGTAGATGAGCAGCGCGCCGGCGGCGATGGCGAGTTGCATGGCGATGTTTTCGTAGGTGACGTATACGGCGTAATCGGTGAGCAGCAGGCGGCCGTTCATGAGGATGACGACGAAGAGCGTGTAGTAGATCGTGAGCGCGGCGGCCGCCCATCGTGCAGTTCGGCGCCAGTTGATGGCCACAGCGGCGAGGAGCATGAACGAGCTGGCGGCGTAGGCTAGCGCGGTGCGCGCGGGGAAGTGCTCGGGAACCGGCTGGCCTGGGTCGAAGGCACCAAAGGCAAGGGAGCACGTGGCTATTGCCATTACGCCCAGGGCGTAGATGTGGCGGCCGACGGCGATTGCGGCTTTTTCTGTTGGCATGGGCGTTCTAGATTAGCTGGAAATTGTTTTTTTGGCATTTGATACGCGAAGCTGGACGCAGCCTGCCTGCGGCAGGCAGGCACTTCGATCCGGCACCGCGGGATCGAAGGATGAATCGCGCTAATTCGCGATTCAGATATTGGCGTTCCCGGGTAGCTACAACGCTACACTGGCAACGGCGAGGCGAGAGACGATTGGATCTGGCTAGCCCTCGGCTTTGGCGAGTGGCCAGACTTTCTGGACTACCGTGAAAAGAAATGCGGTGGTGAGTCCAAACAGAATCCACCCGTTCAATGCTTCCAGGGCGCCCATCATTTCCCATCGTAATGGCAGTTGGAGATTCGTGTGGCCGTAGCTGGTCATGGCATTGAGCGAATAGAGCATCGCGGACTTGTTGTCCGCGGAGGCGCCCAGAAACCTGTAGGCGATGGCCCAGATGGCGCCTTCAATCGCGTGCAGGATTGTTGCCGAAAGTGCTGTGGCACCGATGATCAAGTTCGCGAGAGACGAAGAATACTGGGAGCGTTGCCTGCCACGCAACCTGGAGATCACCTCTTTGTTGACCAGGCCGAGACCGTAAGCGTGCAAGACGACGGTTAATACGATTAGTGGCAGCCCCCACGCCCAATCCGCACCCCAAGTGGAGAGATCGCCGGCATCCATAGGTAACCTCACTTTTGCGTTGTTTCGTTCGGGAGTATCGCGTGACTAATGCCGGAGCGGGTTACACGGGTCTTGAGAGCCGCTCTTGTAGCTTCGGGTGTGGATGCTACGCACAGCGGTTGTGGCGGGCAACTGTCAAAACTAACAGTGTTCTGCTGATCCACGCGCTCAGCCGAGAGCTGAAATCGGCGCGAATCCATCCTTGCGCTGATGCGATTTAGCGGGCAGGAGGAAGAGACGGTCTGAATCATGCCAGGCGATGCTGTCACTTCTGACAATTGCGACGTAGAACGGTGACGGGCAGTATCGCGTGGCCAGATGCCTGAATGGCTTGTCGTTTTTCTTGTGAGTGAGAATGAAGTAAAGGGGAGAAAAATTATGAAGAGTAAGATTCTGTTTGTGGGACTGGCAGCTGCGTTCAGTTTGAATATGAATGCCGCGGCACAAACGACGGCCGCACAACAAGGCGCGCCGACGGTGAAGACGGGCGCGGCATTGAAGGCCAAGGCAGCAGCCCCCGCGCCGTCCGCGACGGCCAAGAATCAGGCCCAAAAAACGTCCATTGGCAAAAGCCACGCCACTGCAAAGGCCTCCGCGCCATCGGCATACTGGACGGAAGAAGTTGACGTGCACGATGACGGCAGCGTGGAGACTACGGAATTTCTGAGCGACGCGAAAAAGGGAATCCTCTACGCTTACGGACAGGATGATTTTACGTGTGCGAATGGCAAACCGGAGAAGGCCGGTATCCTGGAGGCGGTCTACGTCTCGGGCAACAAAGCCGGTCACCCGGTGGGCTCGGGATATTACATTGTGAGCCTGAATGCGGGACAGTGCGCCGCGAAGAAGGCGGGCGCGTACGGTTGCAAGTTCGATGCGGACGGCAATCCGACCGAGTGTGGCGCAATCGCCGTAAACGATGCGACGGGCGAGGTGGCCGTTGCGGTAATTAATTAGGACTGCGGCACCAGCGTAGATCGCGTTCGGGCGGAGGGTGGCGGAGCATTTGGTGCGGCGCGGGATCTCAGGATGAATTGCGCTGTAGCGGCAGTCCTTCGAACTGGCGCTGCCGGTTCTCAGGATGAATCGCGCTGTGGCGCGATTCAGAACGGCGCGGTTGCTTGCGTGGAGATACGGATTGACTCCGCCCGGGGCGGGGTGTAGTCTCGCGCGGTTCGGGCCCACTGCGTATTAAATCCAGGAGGAACTTGTGAGACTGAAGAAGCTGACGGCGGGTGTGGGTGTGTGTTTGCTTGGCGCGATGACGGTGGTGGTGGCACAGGGACAGGAACCAGCACGGAAGGCGGAGATTGCTGCGCTGGAATTTCAGACGCCGAAGAACGGGATGGTGCAGCAGTATGAGGCGGGTCGGAAACAGAAAGTGGAATGGCACAAGCAGCAGAAGGACACGCAGCCTTTGTATGTGTTTGAAACGCTGACCGGCGAACGCACCGGCACCTATATCGTTGGGCGGCTGGGGCAGCATTGGTCGGATATGGATACGCCTTCGGTGACGGATGCGGCGGACCTGGCGGAATATCAGAAGGCGGTGGGGGCGTTGGTGGACAGGCTCGTGACGGCTTATTACGAGTACTTGCCGAAAGTGAGCAATCCGCCGACGGATATGAACGGGAAATACACCGAGGTGATTACCTTTCACGTTCGTTACGGGCATAACGATGATTTCCGCAGCGCGATTGCGCGGGTGCACGATGCGCGGACGCAGGTGAAATCGCCGGCGCATTACAACTGGTACCACCTGGTGACGGGCGGGCCGGGCGGGACATATGTGTTGACGATCGAGCATGCGAACTGGGGTTCGTTTGAAGATGATCCGGCGATTAAGCCTTTGCGCGACGTTCTGCGAGAGGCGTTTGGGGAACAGGAAGCGATGTCGGTGATTGAGAGGATCAACAGCTCGGTGGAGAGCACTTATGATGAGCTGATTCAGTTTCGTCCGGATTTGAGTTATTTGCCGGCGAAATAAATGGGGCGTGGCACGGCTAGCGCGAAAGCGATAGTCCGCACGAGCGTTGATAGAGGCTGCGAATGGCGGCAGGGGGCGGCTCTGAGACCCGCCCCTACACACGTTCGCCGAGGTTTTGGCAAGGGCAACGCGGCAAGAATGGACAACGGGATGATGCGCGGCTAGAGTAGTTGCGCATTGGGACCAGGCTCCAACGGCAAACGAATAATCGCGCTCCCGGCGCTCGTGGTGTTTGTGTTCCTGTGCATGGAGCTTGGGGCACAAGATAGCAGGATTTCCACTTTCGGCGAGACGCAACACACTTCCGCTTCCTCTGGCAGTTCATCTGCGGTTCCCACATTTGAGGATGTTTCCGCGCGGGCGGGGCTTACTGTGGCGCACATCGCTTCGCCTGAGAAAAAATATATCGTGGAGTCTATGAGCGGGGGTGTGGGATTTATTGATTGCGATGGCAGTGGGGTGCTCGCGGCGCTGGTCGTGAATGGATCTACGGTTGACCGCTACAAGAACGGCGGGGATTTGATGGTTACTTTGTACCGGCAGGTGGGGAATCGCGCGGGCGGCGTGGCGCCGGTGAAATTCGAAGATGCGACGCAGGCGGCGGGATTGACGCGCAAGGGCTGGGGGATGGGCGTGGCGGTAGCGGATTTTGATAATGATGGAGTGCTGGACATTTTTGTTACGGGGTATGGGGGGAACGCATTGTATCGCGGGCTGGGGAATTGCAAGTTTGAGGATGTGACGGAGAAGGCTGGGGTGCGCGGCAGCGGATTCATGACGGGGGCGGCGTGGGCAGACTACGACAAGGATGGATTCGTGGATATTTTTGTGTCGCGGTACGTGCATGTGGATCTGGATAATGTGGCGGCGTTCGGGACGTGCAAGTTTCGCGGCATCGTGGTGCAGTGCGGGCCTTGGGGAATGACGGGCGAGACGGATTTGCTGTATCACAATCGCGGGGACGGGACGTTTGAGGACGTCGCGAAGAAGGCGGGCGTGAGCGATCCGAACGGATATTACGGATTGGGAGTGGTGTGGGGCGATTACGATAACGACGGCTGGCCGGATTTGTATGTGGCGAACGATACGGGGCCGAATTTTCTTTATCACAACAATCACGACGGGACTTTTACGGATCAAGGGATGCTGGCGGGTGCGGCGCTGAGCAGCGAGGGCGACGCGGGCGGTTCGATGGGGGTGGATTTCGGGGATTACGATCACGACGGGCGGCTGGATATTTTCGTGACGAATTTTGCGGACCAGGAAGACAACCTTTATCACAATCTGGGCGCGAAGGGATTTGACGATGTGAGCTGGAAAGCGGGAGTGGCGAAGGCGAGCTACCCTTATGTGAAATGGGGAACGGGATTTTTCGATTTTGATAATGATGGCTGGGTGGATTTATTTGAGGCGACCGGGCATGTCTACCCACAGATGGATCAGCTGCAAGGCGGCGCGCGGTACAAGGAGCCTTTGCTGCTGTACATGAATAATCATGACGGGACGTTCACGGAATCGGCAGCGTCGGCGGGATTGAATGAGGTGCCGGTGGCGTCATGGCGAGGGGCGGCGTTTGGGGACGTCGGGAACGACGGGAACGTGGACGCGCTGTTGCTGAATGTGGACGGGCCGCCGACGTTGTTGATGAATCATGGAGTGGCTGGGAATCATCGGGTGGAATTTCGATTGATGGGGACGAAGAGCAATCGTGCGGCGATTGGGGCGCGGGTAACGGTGCGGGCGGGGAAATTGGTGCAGTTTGATGAGGTGCGCGGAGGGGCTAGTTATCTTTCGCAGAATGATTTGCGGGTGCATTTTGGATTAGGGAAGGCGGCAATGATCGATTCGGTGGAAGTTTTGTGGCCTAGCGGGGGGGTGGAGAAGTTTGTGAATGTTGAGGCGGATCATATTTATAATTTGGTCGAGGGGCACGGGATACGGGGGACGGCGGCGCTCCAGGTGCCGTAGTGCGGTACGTCAATCGGCAGATTGGAGTTCCTAGCAAGCGATCCGTGGAGGTTCCGACACTCGGGCAAGCTGGGGCGCAGCAAACAGCGCCCCTACCGAGGCTAACGCCTGAGATGTTGCCAGGAAATTAAAAAAGGGCGCTGCGATTTCTTGCAGCGCCCTTTTTTTTGCCGTGCGGTTCGTGTGGCTTGGCTTGCCGTGCAGCCAATACCGTTGGGTTAGAACAGGAACTTCAAACCGAACTGGAAGATGCGGCCCAGGTGGGCGCCGGAGGGTTGCAGGAAGCCGGCCCAGCCGCCGGCGGTGCAGGATGGATCGCCGGCGGAATTATTGGCGCCACCGTAACAGCCGATGGAGTCGTTGACGCCGTTCCACTGGGTGTGATTGAAAATGTTGAAAGCCTCGGCGCGGAACTGGAACGAGTAGGATTCTTTGATTGGAAAATTCTTGTAGAGCGCCATGTCAAAATTCAAGCGGCTGGGAATGTTCAGGGTGTTGCGTCCGACGTCGCCGAAGGTGAGACCTTGCGGGGCGGCGTAGGCGGCCGGGTTGAAGAGCAATGGCCCGGAGCTTTGGTTGAGGGACGCCAAGATCGCAGAGGGCGGCGCGGAATGAGGATTGCCGATAGCGTCCGGGTAGGAGCCGTTGGTTCCGACGCCGTTGGCGACGCCGGCGTTGTCGCCGAAAACGGCGTTGGTGACGCTGAAGGGCGTGCCGGTATAGAAAGTGGTGATGCCGGAATATTCCCAGTTGGCGAGCAGGATTCTGGAAATGCCTTCGCGATGGCCGGAAGGGATATCGTAAATGTAGCTAACGGTGAGAATGTGGCGCTCATCGAAATTGGAGCTGGCGTAGTTGCCTTTGAGGTTGTAGGAGTTGACGAAATTGACATCCGCCCAATCGGATTCATCGTCGAGTGAATGCGAGTAGGTGTAGGCGACGGCGACGGTGAGAGGAGCGATGGTGCGGCGCACGGAAACCTGCAGCGAATTGTAATTGGAGCTGGCGCGATATTCTTTTCCAGTGACATCGCCAAAGCCGGGGAAGTTGGGGCGGACGAGATTGGGATCAATGTTGCCGCAGGCCACGTTGAAATTATTCTGGACTGATTGCGGCAAGGAGGCGACGGGAGTTCCATTGGCCACGCCGTTCTGGCAGTCGTTAGAGTTCAGCGGAACGCCCGCGGTGTAGGGATTCTGGCCAGCGGGAGTGGGGAACAGCTGGTTGAGGTCACGCTGATCGGAGAGATTTGTGCCCTTGCTGCCAACGTAGGCGATGGAGCCGATGGTGTTCTTGAAGAACTCATGCTGAATGCTGATGTTCCATTGCTGCGCGTAGGGCCAGATGGCTTTATTGGGAATGGAAGTGACGGACAAGGGGAAGGCCATCGGCGGACCGCTCGCATTGCCCAGGCAGGTGTAGCCGGTGGTCTGTCCGCAGCTGGAGCCCGTGATATTGGACTGGCCGGGAGTTAGGACGAGAGGCGCGCTGCCTTCGAGACTTTCGGCGTTGGCCTCGTTGCCGTTGCCGTGGTCGAAGAAAATGCCGTAGCCGCCGCGAATCGCGGTTTTTCCGTTGCCCCAAGGGTCCCAGGCAAAACCGACGCGGGGAGCGGGATTGAGCCAGTGCTGCTGCAGGCATCCGCGGGGCTCGCCGGGTCCACCGCATTGCACGATGCCGTTGAAAAGGAACTGCGCGTCACCGGGATTGGAGTAAGAGAGCGGCACGCTGGTAGCGGGATTGAGCAAGGCGACCGTATTGGGATCGAGGGCCGGAGCGTTGGCTGGAGTCCAAACCGCCGGGTCGAAGTTATATTCACGATTGAATTTTTCGTGATAGGTGCCGAAGAAACTGAAACGTATACCGAGATTCAAGGTGAGGCGCGAAGTGACGTGGAAGTCGTCGTTGATGTAAGGCTCGAGGATCTGGTAGCGATCATAGTACTTGATCTGGTTGTTGGTCTGGGAGTAGCTGGCGACGTTGCCGAGCAAGAGATCGGCGAAGGCGTTGCCGGTGCTGACGGAAGTGTTGGTGGCGTCGAAGGTGAGAGCGCCTTCGATTTGCGGCGAATTCTCCTGATTTTTCTGGGCGATGACGGCGTAGGCGCCGAATTGAAAGGTATGCTTGCCGGTAATTTTGGTGACGTTGTCGCGCAGAGTGTAGGTGGGGTTGGCGTTGTTCCAAGGCTCATAGGACGGGTCGGTCTGGAAGGCGTAGGCATTATTTCCGCTGACATTGATAGCAGGCAGCTTGCCGCCAAAACCGTTGTCGAAGAACGAAGTCATGGTCATGGATGACGGACGCTCGAACGGGCCGAGGTTGGTCAAGCTGATGTGATCGGCGGTATAGCTGAAAACGAATTCGTTGAGCAGCGAGGGTGAAGCCGTATAGGTGAGGCGCGCGACGGCGCTGGTCCCGGGGCCGACGAAATTGGTTTGAATGTTGGGCAGAGTAGCGTTGGACCAGAGGGTGGGCGTGACGACGGTGGACCAGGAGTCGTGAATATAGTGGAACGAAACGCGCAGCTTGGGAGTGATGTTGTGATCAATGCGCACCAGCTCTTCGCGCCATTGGGTGGGCGTGGGCTGGGAAGTGTCGTAGCAAGATTGTGTTGGCGAGGAGCAGCCGACGGTGCTATTGGCCTGGGGAATGGAGGCGAGAAGCGCGGAGACGTTGGGGTCGGTGGCAGGATTCACGCCGACGATTTGATTGCCGACAATTTGCACTGGTAGAGCGGGATTATTTACGGGGCAATCGGTGGGACCGAGCGAACAGATGTCGTTGAAGTTACCGGCGCGTTCGGCGTTGGAAGGAACGGAAATGGCGAAGGTATTGGGGATGATTTCCTTGCGCCATTCCTGGGAGAAGAAAAAGAACGTTTTGGATTTGTCGGTGTTGTAGTGGCCGGGAATGTAAACGGGGCCGCCGATGGTGTAGCCGAAGTCGTTTTTCTTGTATTCGGGAGCGTTGGGCGAGCTGAGATCGAAATAGCTCCGGTCGTTGAATATGTTGTTGCGATTGAATTCGTAAACGTCGCCGTGGAAGGAGCTGGTGCCGGACTTGGTTTCAGCCTCGATGGTGCCGGAGGCGTTGCGGCCGTACTGGGCGCCGTAGTTGGAGGTAAGGACGCGGACTTCCTGAATGGCGTCAATACTGGGATAGACGTTGAGGGAATTGTTGCTGCCGTTGTCCATGTTGTCGCCGCCGTCCACTTCCCAGTTGTTGTTTTCGCCGCGGCCGCCATTGATGCTGTAGACCACGTTGCCGTTGATGCCGACCGTGCCTTCGTCCTGGCCGGACTGATTGTTGACGCCGGGAGTGAGATTGATGAGCTGGGTGAAATTGCGTCCGTTGAGCTGGAGCTGGGTCATTTCCTGGGAGGTGACGGTGCCGGCAATTTCGGAAGATTGCGTTTCAACCTGGGCGACCTCAGTGCCGGCTACGACGACCTCACTGGAGAGGGAGCCGACTTCGAGGTTGACGTCCACACGCAATTTTTGGCCGACGCGGATGACCACGCCGTTGGCCTCATATTTTTTGAAGCCCTTGGCAGAGACGGCGATGTTGTAGGCGCCGATGGGAAGGGCGGTGACGACCCATTCGCCGTCATTATTGGAAACAGTGACGCGAGCGACTCCGATGGTGGCGTTGGTGATGGTCACGTCGGCGCCGGCAACGATGGCGCCAGAGGTGTCGCGCACCGTTCCGGTGAAGGTGGCGGTATCTTGCGCTGCGGCGATGGATGCGCAGAGGAGAAGCGCGAACAGGCAGCAAGCTTGGCGAAGAAATTTCATGTACATCTCCAGATAGCGCGGAGTTCGCGCGGATTTTGCGGCCCCAATCTCAAAACCCGAAGCTGCTGGTTTGCTGCGACGCGCGGAGGTGGTGACAGAGCAGCTGGCAGGCTGCGCTGGGACGAGCGCGGGTACAGATATCCCGGCAAGTCAGCATAAGAAACGTAAAAGACGCCACCCCTGACGTTTTATTAAATTTATTAAAACAGATTTATATACGGGAGCGGGGAGATGTCAAGCGAAAAACGTGGGGTCATTTTGGGGTTGGAGACGGGCGGCGAGATGGGAACGAGGGGCGCGTCTAGGACCCGCCCCTACAACGTGCGATGGGGTTGACCCGGCGCCAAAAAGGAGATTGGCGTTCCCAGGGGCGGGCTGGCGGAGTGGAAGTGTGTTAGGTTTTGGGCGTGAATTGCTTGGACAAATTGCGTGTAGCTGTGGGGTTCGCGATCGTCGTGCTTGCGTTGGGGCTGGCAGCGCCGTGGAGCTTTGGTGCGCGCGTGATGGCGCGGCTGGTGCAGGGACAAGCTGCGCAGTCAGGCACGGGACGAGCGGCGGCACCGGATGTGGCGGGGCTGTTTGCGGAGGGGCAAGCGGCTTTGCGGGCTGGGGAATTGGATCGAGCGGCGGTGGCGTTCAAGAAAGTTTTAGCCGCGGACCCGAACGCGGCGGGGGCTTATGCGAATTTGGGCGTGATTGCGATGCGGCGGCAGCAGTGGGGGCAGGCTTTGGAGTTGTTGCAGAAGGCGCAGCGGCTGGCTCCGGATGTGGCGGGGATTCGTTTGAATATTGGATTGGTTTATTACCGGCACAACGATTTTCACGCGGCGATTGCGCCGTTTGAATCGGTGGTTCGGGATCAGCCGGAGTCGGTGCAGGCGCGTTATCTGCTGGGGCTTTGCTATTTTTTTACGGAGAGGTATGGGGACGCGGTGACGGCGCTGGATCCGATCTGGCCGGCGGAGTCGGGGGATTTGAATTATCTGTATGTGCTGGGGAACGCGGCGAACAAGGCGGGACAGAGCGACGTGGAGGAGCGGGCGCTGACGCGATTTGTGGAATTGGGGAAGGATACGGCGGAATATCATTTGTTAATGGGGAAGGCGGCGTTGAATCGCGAGGAGAATGACAAGGCGATCGCGGAATTGCAGCAGGCGGCGGAGTTGGATGCGCGTTTGCCATTTGTGCATTTCAATTTGGGGCTCGCTTACCTGGCACGCGCGGATTTTGAGAAGGCACGGGATGAATTTTTGCGGGATGCGGAGATCGAGCCGGATGTGGCTTTTGATTACGACCGGCTGGGGGTGGTTTATTCGTATTTGCAGGAGGACGCGAAGGCGGAGGGGAGTTTTAAGGAAGCGCTTAAGCTGGATGCGCATTTGTCGAGTTCTCATTTTGGGCTCGCGCGGGTTTATCAGCGCGAAGGGAAATTTTCTTTGGCGCTTGAGGCGGTGGATGCGGCTTTGCGGACGGATGGTGATAATGCGAATTATCACAATTTGAAGGGACAGATTTTGATGCGGTTGGGGAAGGCGGACGAAGCGCAGAAGGAATTAGAGGCGGCTACTGCTTTGCTGAATGCTAGTCGGGAGCGGCGGCACAATGAATTGAATGAGGGGGCTTTGCCGTCGCCGGAACTTAGCGTTGAGCCGAAGGTGCAGTGAGCGATTATTTTTGCGAGGTTAGAAATTTTGTTACTTCGCGGGCGGTGGGCATGGAGGGTTGGGCGCCGTTGCGGGTTACGGAGATGGCGGCGACGGCGGAGGCGTAGCGGGCGGCTTCGCGCGGATTTTTGCCGGAGAGGAGGCTCACGGCGAGGCCAGCGTTGAAGGCGTCGCCCGCGGCGGTGGAGTCCACGGCTTTTACGGCGAAGGATGGGATCATTTCGCGGAGGCCGTCGGCGGTGGCGAGGAAGGCGCCTTGCGCGCCCATTTTGATCACGACATTTTTGGGGCCGCGTTCGAGGAGGAGATTGGCGCAGCGGGCGGCTGTGGCGGGCGTGACCGGTTCGGTTGGTGGCAGGCCGCAGAGGATACGGGTCTCACTTTCGTTGGGAGTGATCCAGGCTACGACCTGAAGTAAGCCTGAGGGCAATTCGCGGGCCGGAGCCGGATCGAGCATCAGCGGAATTTTGTGGCGATGCGCGAAGGCAGCTACGGTTTCCAGAGTGATGAGCGGGATTTCTAATTGCGCGAGGATCATGCCGGCTTTGCGGAGGAGTGCGGAGTGCGCGGCGATGTCTTTAGGGAGAAGTTTTCCATTGGCGCCGGGGACTACGACGATGTTGTTCTGGCCGTCACTACCGATGTTGATGAGCGCGACGCCGGAGGAACCTTTTACGGTGCGGACGGAATTTACGGCGACGCCTGCTTGGCGGAGGGCGGTTTTCAGCGCGGCGCCGAAGTCATCGTCGCCGACGTTGCCTAGCATGCCGACTGGGTAGCCTAGTTTCGCGACGCCTACGGCTTGATTTGCGCCTTTACCGCCATGGAAGGTGTGAAAATCCTTGCCGATGATGGTTTCGCCGGGGAGGGGAACGTGATCGGCGGTGGCGACGAGGTCGAGATTGATGCTGCCTACGACTACGATTGGTTTGCGCATATTTTTTGGGCGCCTTGTGGTTTGCGACTCGCGGATTCGCGCGCGGCAGAAATTTTTTTACCGCAGAGGCGCAGAGTTCGCGGAGAAAGGCTACTACAAATTCGGCTGCTGGCGGCAATTGCGGCGTAGAATTTCTGGCGGCGCGGACAGGTGCTTCGTGCCGTGGGCTCGTGCTAATCTTTGGTGAGTTTTTGCGCTGTTCTTCTCGCAACCTTGCCCGGGTGGCGGAATGGCATACGCGGAGGACTTAAAATCCTTTGCCCTTTACGGGGCGTGTGGGTTCGACCCCCACCCCGGGCACTCTATAATCGTCAAGCGGGCGTGCGTTTCCAGCATAGAAAAATCCTGCGTGCCAACTGCGTACCGTGCCTACGAGGATTTCGACGCGTAGGAATCCTTCGCCCATGCGGATTTGAGGCTGTCCTCAAGCTGCGTTTGGCGCGATATGACCCAGGGAGAATAGTGGCGCTCGGTGATGCGGATGCTTTGGTGTCCTAGAAGTATCGAAACCTGTTCCATCGGCACGCCCGCGAGCAACAGCTCCACCGCGAAGGTATCCCGGAAGCGATGAGCGTGCCCGTCCTCGATTTCCGTGGTCGCGAACATTTTGGAAAGCCTGTCCTGCCACTCCTTGGAGCATGATTCTTTCTTCCCAACGCCTGTCCAGAACCAATGGTTGGCGCTCGCCTTCCGCGTATCGGCAAGCGCGCGAAGTACAACTGGCGGGAGGATCAAATTCACCGGCACATTCGTCTTTTGCGTGTAGAGAAACAGCCTGTTCCCCTTGAGCCTGTCGCAGGACAGGGTGACGGCATCTCCGATTCTCAAGCCGCTGTAACGCAGCAATAGCACCAGAGCGTGCAAACGGCGCGCGTTCTCTTTCCCTTGCGCTTTGACGTTCTTCGCGTAGGTATCGCAGGCGGCGAGAATCGTTTTCATCTCGTCACGAGTGTAGGGCATCGTGGGCGCAAGCGTAATTTTCGCGGCTTTCAGTTCGTGCGCCGGACTTTCGGGAATCCATTTCCTTTCAGTAGCGAACCGGAAGAAAGCCTTCACTCGTTCTAGTTTCTTCGCGGCAGAGCGCACACCGTCGTTCCACGTAGCGCGAAACGCGTCGAGAGTTTCAAGGTCGATTTGGGAGAGAAACCGCAAGCCCGCGTCTTCCGCGAACGCAGTCATTTGCTTGCGGAGATGCTTGTACTTACGAATCGTTTCGTGACTGAGCTTGCGGGTGTCAGCGGTAATCAGGAAATCGCGCCACGCGTCCTCGACGGTCTTCCTGGAGTCCTCGGAAATTTTCCCCTCGGCTTCCCAGCGTATCATTTTCTCGTTCGCGCGCTGCCAATCGCGCATATTCAAGGAGTCGCGCACGCGCTTTCCGCCGAGAGTGCCGTCAATCCAAATAGGACATTGGCAATTTCGGTAGCTGCGGCCCTTCTTTCGGTGGCGGCAGGACTTCCTGTGTCGTCGGAATAGTATGAGCATCAGGGTGTCGCAATCTTCTTGTGTACGCGGAACACGACGCTCTCAGGAATTCGGAAGGTGCGATATCGGCGTTTGCGGCGGGATTCCGTGTTTCCGAGCACGATGACGCCGGACTCATTCTCGAAAAGCTGCCGGATCGTCTCCGGGCTCAAACCCCACGTGCTCGCTAGTTCCGTGGGCGAATAGTGTCTTTCTACGGCGGGCGATTTCAGCGGAGAGGAATCGCGATGCTTCAAAGGGGAAACTTCGTGATACTTCACGTGGACGAGGACACGACCGCGCGCCCATCGTCGGAACTTTGGGGAAAGGCGGGCTCGTGCTACGGCTTCGCGGCGGGTTAGCGTTGGGTGCGCTTTGTGCTGCATCGCGCGGAGTCTAGCGCGGCCGAAACGCGGAAGCAACGGCGGCCTCAACCCCAGACCCACTTTACGAACCGAATGCGAGCGATTACGCCGCGGCCGAATAGCGACTCTTAAAATGTCTTGCATGCCTGCTGCGGCTGCTGCGATCGCTCACAAGACCCCACGCCTCAGCCATATTTAGTAAGCGGCGGACTTTGCAGCGTGGTCCGACGGGCGTGAGTACCACCGCGTCGTTCCATCCTCTTCCCTTTTTGTAACGAATCTGAATGTTTTGTGGAACTCATATGGAACGAACCACCAGTGATATTTCACAATGGCCGCAAGATCAGCGCCTGCAAACTTCGCGCCTCCCGCTAAATGAATTACTTGACCGAATGAAAGGCCAAATTTCTCATCCGGCCCAAGATGCAAATGGGACCACTCGTTCGTGGTGAATGTTGTTAAGTCATCTGTCGTACAGTGAAAATCAAGATGAAATATTGAAGGTTCGGTCACGCTTTGGCAAATTCCCATACCTACAGTTACGTTGTCCAGCGGTACCAAGAACGTGCTGTTTGTGATGATGAACGAGGCCGACGCAGGATTCTGAGGATCTGTGGCAGGAATCAATTCAACAGTTGGACGGGGCCAGAATATTACTAAAGCGAGAAAAAGGGCGATGGCGCCTTTGAGAAAATTGAAGAAGGGCTTCATTCGAGCTTTCAGCGGGACTTGCGGAAGAGGGGCCGGAGCCGGTTTCTTGTTGCGGTCTTTCTTGTGTTTGCCCATGGTTGGCGGCACAATATCACGGAATGAATTAGTTAACCGATCGATATAGGCCATCCAAAGGCGACATTCAGGAATGTGTCAGTGAAGAGGTCTTTGACCACATCACGTTGTGCGACAAATGCCGCACGGTGGTCGTGTATCTGGATCATCAATCGGACATCGACATGCGCCCGCATCGGAACCCTAACTAATTTCACCTTGTGGGAATCGGACGTGGTTCGCAAGCACCGGTACGTCAGCGACGATCTTCAATGATCCGTCTGAAAATCCACCGAGCCTGCCAAATCGCTGATCTTAGGGGTCTCAGTAGATTATGGAGGCGCCGCGATTGAGCAGCGCTGAGCCGAAGCCCGGATCCTTGGGCTTCTCGTTGGTGTTCGTACAAGAAGTCGTCGTCATGTCCGTGAAAAGCCGTCATCGTTGCGGCCTCTGGGCGCAGCGCACCGTGGCAACTGTCTGCGTATAAACTAGGATTTCGCAGTTTTCTCGATCCTGAATTTTGCCCAGCGTTTCTTCTGGCCAGCCGCGATCTTTTTTCTTGCTGTGCGGCTCATTCTGTATTTCTTCTTTCCCGCCTCAATCGCCTTGCCAGCTAATCTCTCGAAGGCCACGATTGCGTGATGGAGACGTTCTCTTTCGCTGTCTATCTTTTTCTTTTGTTTGCGCAAATTCGAAAGGATCTGGTGGGTGTTCATACGGCGCATGTTACGACGGAACATCAGAACGAACAACGGGATTTTCAACGATCGAGGTGTGAGCAAAACCTGCCCGCTCCGCTGGCTTTATCTTGAAGTACCTTCACTCTGCGTGATAATGTCGCCGCGCGCGGCGTGTGATTTCGCTCGGAGGATTCGAATGGTCACCGGCGAACAATTGAAGGCTTTAAGAGAGCAGAAGGGCTTGTCTCAGGGCGACATCGAAAAACGGACGGGCCTCCTCCGTTGTTACATTTCACGGGTGGAGAACGGTCACACTGTTCCCGGTGTGGACACGCTGGAGAAGATGGCGCGCGCTCTCGATGTACCGATGTACCGGCTTTTCACGGATGAAGAACACGTGAAGGCGCCGAATATACCGGCTGAAGCTACTCGGAATCGAGCGGCAAACTCGAAGCAGGAGAGCGAAATTCGAGCCTTCGCCAAATTACTCTCTCGCATGAATACTCGGAACCGTGGGCTTCTGTTTCACATGGCGGCTAAGATGGCGGGCCGGGCTTAGAAGACTTACTTTTGAGAATGAAATTTAGTCTCGCAGGCGCTTCAATCCACGCAAAGCCGATGGTGCGGCGCCCATCTCCCTTCGCTCGTGGCGAGAAACTTGAGCATCCGCTAGACGCGCGTTGATTTCTGTCGGCGCGGCTGACCCCCACCGGTAATTCATACCTGGATCACATATCCGTAACAATTGAGCGTAGACTTGTGGGGATTGAGTAAGTTTCACCGAATTGCGCTCATGCAATCGGTGGAAGGAGACTTATGTCAAAGCAGGCCGCAGAACATCATCACAAGGCAGCAGAGCATCACGAACACGCCGCGCGACACCACAAGGAAGCCGCGAGGCACCACGAAGCAGGCAAACATGAAACCGCAGCTCACCACGCGCACCTGGCGCACGGTCATCAAACACACGCAATGCATCACGCAGCGGAAGCGGCGAAGGCGCATATCGAAGACCACGGAAAATCCAAGTCGGCAACCGCCTAAACTTATTCAAGGCCGGGTGCCCAGCCCCACCCGCCTTATTTCCCCTCCGTCTGGTTCATTACAGCAATAAGTGTGTTCGTGAGGATATGCATCACACGAACTTCGTTCTTCGTTTTTGCTGCTATTTCCAGCAGTTTGCGGATTGCGGCTTCGTGGCCGGAAACTGTTTCCCGCCATAAAAGAGTGCCATCAGGGAAGTGCTCGAACAGGTCGTAGTCGCGGTCCATGTGTCTCCTTCGAGAGCGGGACCACCAGACTGCCGGAATTGGCGTGCTGGCGCTGTCTAAGGTTAGACATTGCAAACGCGTCGGGGCTCAGTGATACACTCCCGCTCATGCATACTCCGAAAAACCGGCCCGTCTTCGCAAAAGTGCAACGCGCCCAGTCGGTGATCGTTGACGGAAAACATCTGTTCTTAAAAGAGTGCAAGAAATGTGGCGGCGACTTCTACGGCGTGGAGAAGCAAACACGCTGTGATGAGTGCTTGGGAACGAGGAAAAAACGTGCCTCTTGAACGGAGACATCTAGGCTATCTAGCTTCGGTGGGGTTGCTCGAAGTGCCGTTTGAATATCCGCAAAAACCCGTACCGATGGCTGACCCAGAAGAAGCGCCCGCACACGAATGCCCCAATGACGGGCCAGACCTATCACAAAAAAGCCAGTTGACGACTACATTTCGGCACTGCAAGCAGAAAGCTTCTCTGTCATACAGCGTCCACCAACCTTGCTTTACATCCAAATCCCTATTCCAGAGTGGGTCAAACTTCGTTATTGGTAGGGTCGGGGGTTGACCCAATGACACCGATCCAGTTGGCAGTGATCGTTATCGTCGTCATCGCAGTTATCGGCCTCGTTCTATTGCTCATTTTGCAGAAGCGAACCAAAACCCTACGCGCACGATTTGGCCCCGAGTATGATCGCGCGGTCGCCGAAGCGGGCAACCGATTCAAGGCCGAAGCCAAACTAGAGAGCGTTGAAAAACGAGTAAAGAGCTATTCACTCACGTCGCTGAGCGCCGTCGATCGCGACCGGTTTCAACAGACGTGGCGGAAGATCCAGTCTGAGTTCGTGAATGATCCGGCCCGAGCACTCGCGGAAGCGGATCAACTTTTGGCAACGGTGATGGTAGCACGCGGCTATCCGCCCAGCGATTTTGAAAACCGTGCCGCGGAAATTTCTGTTGACCACGCAACCGTAGTGGAGAACTACCGCGCCGGACACGATATAGCGGTGCTCCAGTCGCAGCGCCAGGCCACGACCGAAGATCTCCGAAAAGGCATGATTCATTACCGTGCCTTGTTCGACGAATTGATGGCCGAAGAGCAAGTCCCACTACGTGCGCGTGCCGTTGGTCGCACCTAGCCGGGTGCGGGCATGCGGCGAGCCCACTACCAATTGAATTCTCCAAATCCTTAAAACAAAGGAGATTGTTCATGACCGAATATCTTCACAAGGATGCGAGCTTCATCTCGGAACCGGGAAGAGTTGTGGATTCGAACTCGACAGAAACAATCACCGAACGAACGCTGGAGCGTGAGTCCAACGCTCACGCTTTGAACACGCAGCCTCCCGCAAACTTTCAGCCCACGAACGTCGCGAGCGAGTCGGGAACGGGCGCCGCCGTGGCACGCGCACAGGAGGGAGAAAAGGTCGCCCTGTTTGTGGCGAACGAGTCGAACGAGCTCCGTGCTCGTTGGGACAGTATTCAAGTGGGATTCGTTGATGAGCCGCGTAAGGCCGTGGAAGAGGCGGATGCGCTCGTTTCCGCGACAATCAAACGGCTCGCGGAGATCTTCGCCAATGAGCGCCAAAAACTGGAACAACAGTGGGATCGCAGCGAGAATATTTCAACCGAGGATTTCCGGCTTGCGCTGCAACGATACCGCTCCTTCTTCGGTCGGCTTCTCGCGATCTGAAGGCAAGGTTATTGCATCTTGCATGTTGCTGCTCAGGTGTGTGCCGGTTGGTGCTTATCCGTTCAACCACTCACCGCTGCCCCGGCCTTGGGCAACGCGGCAGCGATTTTTGCTGCCTCATCGACGCCCACCCGCGTGATCACGCCTATCAAAGCCCGAGCTCCCCGGTCATCGATTCTCGAAGCGCTCGCGTTTCAGAACACCCAGAGCGTACGACGCGTTTTCAAGGGCCGTCCGTTCCTCACGTGAAACCTGGCCATCGAGCGATGAACGTTCCCGAATTGCGTCCTCCGCAGCCTTAATGCGAGCGGGAAGTTTGTTGGAGTCGGTTTCAAGGACGGCGTTTTGGTAAAGGGTTAGCCAGCGATCACCGGACTGAGGGTCATGCGCATAACCCGGATCTTGCGATGTTGCGGGCGATTCTTGTTGGTTGCTGTTATAGGAGTCGGACATAGCACTCTCCTATTTGGGATTAAACACCTCTCCAACAAAAAATAATCAAAGTGGCGATTTCTTGTCAAGAGGATCGGATCGATGTGCCGCCTAAGATCCGGCATGGATTGCTTAATCAGTCTTCTTGGAGCAACTCTAGAACGCGGTTCATAAGGTTCTCATTCTTGCCTACAACTTCTGTCACACCGGGCGGCAGGTTTGGATCCCGCCTAATCAAGGCAGCATGCAGCGTGTGCAGTATTATCGGCGCGTTGGGGCAAATCTGACGAAGCTTCGGCGCTGAGTCTAAGCCGTTCATGCGAGGCATCGAAAGGTCCAAAACAATCAGGCGGGGACATGCTGCTGAAGCTTTCTCGATCGCGTCAATTCCATCTACGGCATCATCAACCGCAAGGCCGTGTTTTTCCAGGTGCACACGAAGCGTATTTCGAATGGTGGCATTGTCATCAACCACGAGAACGCGGTTTGGCATGACGCACCTTCCCAGGTGTGACAGCCAATTCGCCGTAGGGCACCCAGTTCAGTACGATACCGTACCGATCACTGCAATCATTCGCAATACGCTATTCTCGGTATGCGTGTGACGACTTCTTTGCGCATTCGCTGTGGCCGTCGACAAACCAGATTCTCGAGGGTCCAAGGACCCGACATAGTTATGCAATCACTAGGCGCGAATTTTCCAGTTCATAAACGCCCCATTCCACCTAATACAGCGATTCCTGTATTGCGGACGGTGAAGTCGCCTATATGCTTGGCCGGTTACAACGAGAGCCTTGGGATTCCGTTGGCAGAATCTAATAAGGCAGCCTCGCCCGTTCCGATCGATCGTCCGCGTGGCACTCGATCCGAGCAGACGAGTCTCTTTCGTCTTCTCGTCGAAGGCATGCAAGCGCTTTTAGGGATGAGGTTATGGGGAAGGCCGGGCTCGCATCTCGGTACGCCTTGGCGATACTCGCGGCTCTAGTCGCGTTGTCCCTCCGGCACCTGCTCATACCGCTACTCGGATTTGACAACCCCTATCATACTGCCTGGCTGGCGGTTGCTTTCTCGGCGTGGTACTGCGGAGTTGGACCGTCCGTCGTCACGGCGCTGGTGGGGGCACTCGGAGTGTGGTATTGGTTTCTCCCTCCCTTCCATTCATTCGCCCTGCAGGATCGAACCGAGGTGTTCGGAATAGTTGGATTCTTGGCCTTTTCGGGCGTGATTATCGCTCTGGGGGAGTCGAGCCGACGCGGGTTCGAAGCTCGATTCAGGATGGCCGCCGTTGTGAATTCCTCAGACGATGCCATCATTACCAAGAATCTCGATGGCGTAATCACGAGCTGGAACAAGGCTGCGGAGCGAGTTTTTGGATACGCCGCTGAGGAAGCAGTAGGCCAAAATATTACATTGATCATTCCGTACGACCGTAGGTACGAAGAGACGGAAATTCTGGCGCGCCTGAGGCGCGGCGAGCGCATCGATCACTTCGACACCGTTCGCGTGCGAAAAGATGGCACTCCGCTTGAGGTATCACTGACAATCTCCCCCGTCAGAGACGTCGCAGGACAAATCATTGGCGCTTCGAAAATAGCGCGCGATATCAGTGCGCGCAAGCGAGTGGAACGCGAATTGCGTGAGAGCGAACAACGTTTTCGCACGCTCGCTGATGCGCTCGATACTCAAGTGCAAATTCGGACGCAAGAGTTGCAGCGGCGAAACGCTGAGATTCTTCGGCAGTCGGATCAGCTTCGAGAGCTTTCAGGAAGATTGATGTCTATTCAGGACGAGGAACGCCGGCGAATTGCCCGTGATTTGCACGACAGCGCTGGCCAGAATCTGGCTGTCCTGGCGATGACTCTTGCGCGAATCGAGGATGAGGCGAAGCACGACCCTGCGCAACTGTCCCAAACCGTCGAAGAGGCCCGGGATTTAATTGAGGGTCTGTCCCAAGAGATACGCACTACTTCCTATCTTCTGCACCCACCCATGCTGGACGAATTCGGACTTTCGTCCGCACTTGGCATGTACCTGGAGGGACTCGAGAAGCGCAGCGGACTTAGTATTGAGCTGAGCATTCCGGCCGACTTCGGAAGGCTCGCCCCGGAGGTAGAACTCGCCATATTTCGCCTGGTGCAGGAATGCCTGACAAACATTCATCGCCATTCAGGAAGCAAAACTGCGGTTATCCGTATCAATCGTGCGCCCGACAAGATTTATGCCAAGGTCCAGGATCATGGGAGGGGAATGTCGCCGGAACGATTCGCAGAGGTTCAATCCCACGGTGCCGGGGTGGGCGTCGGGATCAGGGGAATGCGAGAGCGCGTGCGGCAGGCTCATGGCGAATTGACTGTGGATTCGAATGCTTTGGGTACAACGATCACCGCTATTTTTCCGGCCAAGAAACCCGCGGCGCAGGAACAGGGTCGTATTTCGCGACACAGCGTCGCATGATCGCCTCGCACAACCGTCAAATTCATGCAACTTTAGGTTTTCCCCCTCACATTCATAGCTCGCGCTCCTTCAATGTCCGATAAGCCCCGACTGCGTCTTCGACGCGTCGCTAGTGCCAGGAACTTGCTCAAACGGATTTATTGATTCCAGGGAATTTAATAAACAAGTTTCCGGAGAGTCGTGAGGGTTCAAAGGGCCGGCATCCGGGCTCGCCCACGGGGGTGCGCCCGTTCGGCCTAGAGCGGGTCCGCGTGGATGGCAAGATCGAAGGCGTCGCCGTACAGCGTTCGTAACCCCAGTATACAGTCTCGGCTCGATAGTTGATGGCGATTCACTCCCCCATACTTAAACGATTCAAAAATTCTCCGGAGGTGTACCGTGCAGCAATCAGAACTGAAAGAGCTTTACGTTGACGAACTGAAGGACATCTACAGTGCGGAAACGCAGCTAGTGAAGGCGCTGCCGAAAATGGCCAAGGCTGCGGTTTCTGCAGAACTGCGCAATGGATTTGTAGAGCACTTGGAACAAACTAGGGAGCACGTCTCGCGGCTGGAGCAGATCTTCGACGACCTCGACGAAACACCAACGGGCAAGCATTGCAAGGGTATGGAGGGTCTAATTAAAGAAGGCGGCGAAGCTGCCGAGGAAGACTATGAACGTGACGCTAAGGACGCAGCATTGATCGGCGCAGCGCAACGCGTCGAGCATTATGAAATCGCGGCGTACGGGACCGTGCGAGCTATGGCCGAGAAACTTGGCGAAAGCAAAGCCGTAAACCTTCTTAGCCAGACTCTGCAGGAAGAAAAAGATACAGACGTTAAACTGTCCAAAGTCGCGGACAAAATGACGGTCGAAGAGGCCGGCGAAAACGAACGCGAAGAACAGTCGGCGACTCGAAAGGCAAAGGGTAAGGTCGCTCGGGCGTAATCCTGTTAGATCGCCATCGCAAGACGTACTGCCGCGGAAACCGGAGAAGTGCGGGGTCCGCGGCAGATCTCTTTGCTCAAAGCTTGGGAGCAAAATTGTTAATCGCGCACCTCATTTTCCGTTTCGCCGTGGGCGGCTTCGTCGTCACATTCTTCGCTGCTCTCGGCGACGTCCTTAAACCCAAAAGTTTTGCAGGCCTGTTCGGGGCTGCGCCGTCTGTCGCGCTCGCTACACTCGGATTGACAATCGCGGCGGACGGCAAGCCCTATGCTGCGGCAGAGGCCCGCTCGATGGTTGTTGGCGCAATCGCATTCTGCGTGTACGCCGCATTCTGTAGCCGGTTGATGATGAGGAATCGAATACATTCGGCATTGGCGTCGATTTCTGCGCTCGCCCTGTGGCTGGTTTGCGCCCTAGGAGTTTGGGCTATCGTTTTGCGATAGCAAGCGATGAGAGTAACCGTCGATCTGTCAGCTCTCGCAGGAACTAGATGGTATGAATACGGCGTCCGATTCTTGTTTGGTGGCGCCATCACGGTAATCGCAGGTTTGCTGGCCAAACGGTTCGGGCCCGTATTCGGCGGCCTTTTCCTCGCATTCCCGGCTATCTTTCCAGCCAGCGCCACGCTCGTTGAAGAACACGAACGGAAAAAGAAGCGGAAGGCAGGAATTACGAACACCTCGCGGGGCCGACAAGCCGCAGCGCTGGACGCTCGGGGCGCCGCCATCGGCAGTATTGGCCTCGCCTGTTTCGCTTTGCTTGTTTGGAAATTGCTTCCCGTATGGAACGCCGGAGTCGTGCTCTTGGTGGCACTGAGTCTGTGGCTCGGCGTGTCGGTTCTACTCTGGCAGGCGAGTAAAAGGCATTCAACACGCTAACCCTTACTTACGTGCATTCGCTCGCATGCCATCTTTAATACGGCGCCGTGCTTCGCCGGGGCCCTTTACGCGGATGATCGAATACGTCTTGCCCAGCATCTTGTGGTAGTTCACAAAGAATTTTTCCAGCTCACGAACAAACTTTTTCCCCAAGTCGTCTACGTGCTTTACAAACGCATAGCTGTGATTTTCCTGCTCGACCGCAACGATACGGTCATTGCGCTCTTTTTTCTTTTTCTTTCCTTGCTCGCCCTCAATCACGCCCACAACCCGGCATTTCAAGAGACATCCAGGGAAGGCCGGCTCATCCATCAGAACGAGCACGTCTGTGGGATCGCCATCCTCGGCGAGAGTTGAGGGGATAAAGCCAAAATCATAAGGAAACGCCATTCCGGCGGGTAACACTTTCATCAGCTGGAAAATCTTCTGCTCAGGGTCGAATGCGTACTTGTTCCGGCTTCCTTTAGGCGTTTCGATAATAACTTGGATTGTCTGCTTGTCATCCGCATCGATGGGACTCAGCCGTGACGGATCGGCTAGACCATTACTCCTGACTTTTTTCTTGGCCATGCCGTTTCACCTTGTTCCGCTCCAAACCCAGGGAATGTACAGCGAGCTCATTCAGACAGTCTGGATTCTTATTCGGTCGTGACGATATCTTTGATTTTCGTGTACTGTCCGTCCGACACGACATGCTTTGTGATCAGATCAGCCGGCTCATGATAAGGCCGGTTCCTAATAATTCGTCGAGCGGTCACGCTAGAAATGTCCGGCAATTCCGTGAGTTCGCTCTCCGACGCGGAATTTAGATTTACGACATGGTGCCCGCCCTGTACCCAACCCTGTCGTACGCCTTCTGCGAAAGCGCGCGCTTCTCTTGCGGCTTCATCTGCTGCTCGACCGAGCTCGCGTCCCGCCGCCTGGATTTCTGGCTTCGCGCGATTCGTCGCCTTCGCAACTTCGTCCCGAGTTTTGTCTTCACGTTCTTTCCGCTGCTGCGTCGTTTCGTTCGAGGCGCACCCATACGTCATCGAGATGACAAGCAGAAGCCCAAGCGCGGTAGAAACGCGAGTCACCGGTCCGGATTTCATGGGGGGTAACGTTTGCTCGGCGCTCAATGCAAGGCGCCGAGGAAATAGAGAACCAACACAATCAGGAGAACCGTGCCGACGATACCGAGTCCGCCGCCGGCACCCCATCTAGAATATCCGTAATAACCGCCGCCACCAGCAAATAGGAGTACCAAGATCAATATAATTAACAACATTGAGAGCCTCCTCGTAACTAAAGTTACGTCTTAGTGCGGAAATACGCAGCTGCGTACTCTGCCAGGAGCGACATAGGTTACTTTGCGGACTTTTTTCTCTTCCGGCGCTTGATCACAGCAGGATTGCCGCGTCGCTTCGAGCCTTTGGCGATGCCTTGTCGGTGGCTCTTGGAAGCAGCCCCTGGCTTGGGAGGACTTTTGCGTCTTGACCGCCGCCAGTTTGACTTGCGGGGCGATGGCCGTACTGTCCGCGCCACCGTTCCGAGCGTCGAGCCAATCGATCGCGCAACCGTGGTGAGGATATCCTCGCCCTTCGCGGCTGGCTTACGTTTGCTAATTTTCATTTTCGTCTCCTGAAGGGCTCCTGCGCGGGCGGGTCGCTAAGACGACGAGTTCTTTGCTTCACGAAAAGCCTGTTCCCCGACTTCCTTCGCCTGGCGCACTCGTCCTTTTGCTTCGTCAATACCTTGCTGCGCGTGCCGCGTAAGTTTCTGACCGACCGCAACCGCCCCATCCACACCGTCTTTCGCACTCTCTAGAATGTATTCGCGTGTATCGTCGCCGGATCGAGGAGCAAAGAGTACTCCAAGGGCAGCGCCCGCGCCGAGCCCGACAACGAATGCTGAAATCGAATCGGTCCATCTCATTCTGTGGTTCATTGCCCCCTCCGTTTCGGAAGAAAGTCGAAGAGGAAGCTCGACGAGAGCTCCCTCCCCGCGAATCTAAACCCTGCCGCCGGACGTTGTATGGCGAACCTGCGGATCATTTGCTTTAACATCAGCCGAAGACTCACCCGTCGAGGAGATATCCTCTGCATTCGTGTTCTTTAGGATTTCCTTGGCTCGCTTGATTTCGTCCGAGGTGTCACAGTGAACCGAGAGAAGAATACCGCCCTTCTGCAGGCGTCCTTCGTAACGCTTCGCTTCATACTCGGGAATGCCCAGGCCGATCAGAGCGCCGGTGACTCCGCCAACGGCTCCTCCAACTCCCAGCCCCGCAAGTCCCGCCATGATTGGGCCAGCTGCTATGAAAGGACCAAGCCCAGGGATTGCGAGCAGCCCTACGCCCGCCAGCAAACCAAGCGCCCCACCAAGGACCGCGCCGGTGCTAGCGCCCGCTGTCGCACCCTCCGGAGCCTTGGTCGCCTTTTCGGTCGCGATCGGTTTCGGACCGAGGTTCTCAGGGAGAAGAGCGGAAATATTGGAAGCGGAAAACCCAGCCTTTACCAGCTTGTCGGTGGCTAAATCCGCAGCGGCCACCGTCGTGAAGATACCAAACACTGCCGTTTTCTTGTTTTCCATTTTGAATCTCCTGTTCGTTGCAATTTTGAAGGCAGAGCATGTCCACTATTGTGTCGGCGGCGCGACCCTTAAGTGGTTTGTCACGTTCCCGGCCCCCGCAACTTGTGTGGCTTTCTCACCGATGGCCGTCTTTTCATCTTCCGTACGGACGGGTCCTTTTAGAGTTACATGCCCATCCTGGGTGATGATCTTAATGTTGTGCGCGTACGTGGACAGAGTTTTGTCTTGCACGAGCGCGCTGCGGATTTGCTTCGTTGTTGCGCGATCGGCAGGATTCATCTTCTGCTGATCCGCGGTTGTGGCGCCCTTGCTGGCATCACCTTGGTTGGTTTTGGTGTTGTCTGGCGCCGGCTGTTGATCCTGCTGAATCGGTGCTGCCATAACGGAACCAACAAAAAGCGCGGATGCCGCAACAAACCACAGGAACCTTTTCACTCGCATCGCATTCTCCTCTTTTCATTCGTCCCGCCGGAAATGCTTCCAGGTAATACGAACCACCCTGTTAAGCGGGACCAACGCAATGAGTTCTATAAACGACATTTTCCGGATGTGTGCCATACAGCGAACTGAGTACTGCAGATCATTTAAGCTTGTACAAGACGGGCCCCGAGTGGGTCCTCGGCGGTTGGCGACAGTTTGGAGGCTGTCCTACGCGGTCTTAGTGCCTGTGAAGAGGTGAATAACCAGAGACACCACCGCGAAAACTAGAAGCAAGTGGATTAGAAAACCAGCGACGTGAAAAAATACAAAACCGCCGATCCAAAGAAAGAACAAAAATAGCGCCAAGGCTAAGAATGGTCCGGATCGCAAGATGTCCTCCAGTGCACAGATTGTCCAAACGAAACTCTTGAAATCCCGCGTCGGGCCATAACTTCTCTCTCCCAGGGTCCCGGGGCTCCCGGATCTCCGGTAACGAGCACTAAGCCGGGAGCGGCGATCGGCGGTACGCTCCGATAGTCGCGAGTCTCGGCGACGGGAACAATCGGGTGAACGCTGTAGCTCGAAGATCAGTCTTTATTTTTTAAGTCGCTCGCTCGACGGCCCCTTCGAGTGTTTGCGCCGAGGCCCAAAATTCCTTCCACAAGTCCCCCTGCTTGCTCAATTTATTGAAGATTGTGCTGATGTTCATGTCTTCGGGCCGGAACGTCCTTCTGATTTCGGCCGCGGTTACGGGAGCGGAAACCGGCGCGCCAGCAAAAGGCCGAAGTGAATAGGGCGCCGCCAGTGGCTTGCCTTTGGCATTCTGCACAGCGTCAACGAGCACCGTGCCCTTGCGCCGCTTGATCACTGTCCGCTCGAACGTCACGATCTTCGGCAGTTCAGCTTGCACTCGCTGACCCACGCCCCCAGCGAAAAGCCTAGCCTCTTCATACGAGTAAATCCGTTCGATCGGAACATAAATGTGGAAGCCGGAGGCGCCCGAGGTTTTCAAGAAGGAATGGATCTTAAGCGCTTCTAGCTGTAAGTGGATGGCCCTCGCAACCTGCAAGACTTCGGCGAAAGTTGCGCCCTCCGTCGGGTCGAGATCAAAAAACAGATAATCCGGGTGTTCCTCATCATCAAAACGGCTTGACCAAGGATTGTGGTCAATACACCCGAGATTGGTGATGTAAAGAAGAGTTGCCAGGTCGTTTGCCAGCAAGTACGGTATCTCGCTCCCTCGTTCCTTCGAGAAAATTTCAACTGTCTGCACCCATTCAGGACGAGACTTCGGCGCTTCCTTCTGGAAGAAAAATTCTCCGTCAATCCCATTCGGATAACGTTTCAAGACCATCGGCCGGTCTTTCAAGAATGGCAAGATATTCGGCGCGATACGCAGGTAGTACAGCAATACATCGCGCTTTCGCAGACTCGGTCGCTTGAAGTAGATCTTGTTCAGGTGCGTCAGCGAAAGCTTCTTGCCCTCCAGTTCCATGTTGAGCGTTTCTCCGCTCCCCTCGGAAAGCTCCCGCTGCAATTGTTTCGCACTAGTCTGCCGAGAGGAAACAGAACCCGGTTGGGCACTCTTGATGCGGCGTCGGTGCACGCTTACGGGAGTGATGGATGATGTCCCACTCTGCGAAACTTCGGCCTCTACTCGGCAATCCCTCGCGCTCCTGTCCTCTTGAAATCCTAGGAACACAGGCTGCCTGAGTTTCTTATCCTTAGTCCACTGTCCGTACTTAACTCTGGCCACCAGCTCAGGCTTTACCCAGTGCGCTATCTCCCGCAAGCGTGGAATCGTGTCGAACGGCGACTCCGAGGCGGTGAGCCTGTCGAGAGTCTTGCGAGTGCGCTCCAGCATGGCTCGATCGAAACCTGTGCCTACGCTCCCGATATATTTCAGCGTCTTTCCGAAGTATATTCCCATTAAGAGCGCGCCAAAATGGTCGCGGCTCTTGCGCGGTTCGCTCCAGCCGCCGATCACCACGTCTAGATCGTGCACAATCTTGAACTTCAGCCACGAAGAAGTCCGCTTCCCGATGTACGGGCTATCGCGTCGTTTCGCGATGATTCCTTCCAGCCTTCGTTCGTTGGCGATCTTAAACAGCTCAATTCCGTTTTCGACAGCGTGATCCGAGTAGCGAATCTTGTCGGAAGGCCGCAGCAGCTTCTGCAGCAGTTCCTTGCGTTTTTCCAGTGGAGAATTGCGCAGATCGAACCCGTCACAGTACAGCAAGTCGAAAAGGTAATAAGTAACAGGATTTTTCTGCTGCAAAGACAGCGGAGGATGCGCTACTCCAAATCGCGGCTGTATTTTCGTGAAGTCCGAACGTCCTTCGTCATCGAGGGCCACGATTTCGCCATCCACGATCGCTTTGCGAGCATTTAGCTGTTTCACTACAGTCGTGAGCTCCGGATATTCTGGCGTGATGTTTCTGCCGGAACGAGAGCGGAACTCGACCTTCCCGTCCTGGATGAATGACAGCGCGCGTTCGCCGTCCCATTTGATTTCAAACAGCCATTCCGGGCTTGCAAACACTTCATCGGCAAGCTGCGCGAGCGCCACAGGGATACTGCTCGGCATATCGCTTTTTCTTGCGAGGTCCAAGTTTTTGGCGTCAACGGCAGAACTACTCCCGCCGGTCGCCCCTGCTTCGCGGGCGTATTTCTGCGGTTCTAGGTCCGCCGCGCTTCCCGAACCACTTCTCCGAATGAAAAGCCACTCGTTGCCCCGCGAAGACCGCTGCATCTTCACCAGCACAAAAAGGCCATTCAAACGCTTTCCCATCAGGCGGAATTTGATTTCCCCTTTTTCGATCTGCTCCGCTGCGGGAATCGGTCCCTCCACTCGAAATGTCCCGTCATCCCATATATCTACGTGCCCCGCACCGTAATTTCCCGCGGGAATGTCGCCCTCGAATTTCGCGTATTCGATCGGATGATCCTCCACATGTATCGCTAGCCGCTTTTCCCCTATCGCTTCTGGAGGACCTTTTGGCACGGCCCAGGAGGCGAGTGTTCCGCCAACCTGGAGGCGGAAGTCAAAGTGCAGCCGGCGCGCCGCATGTCGCTGAACAACGAAGATCGGCGCCTTTTCGGACGCGAGGCGTCTGCCCTTGGGTTCTTTGGTCGTGCGAAAGTCTCGTTTTTTCTGGTAGTCGCGGAGCGCTCGCATAATCCTATGAAGTATAGGGTCAGGAATATGTGGCTGCCGCGTCCGTACTACTCGTAAGCGCGATGCAAGGCCCCTTGGTGTCCGAAGTCTTGCGCTGTCTTCAACCCAAATGGAGCGGAGTCCGGATTTCACGGTGCGTTTCTAGGGTATTCCACGGATTGCCCGCTTTGCGGGCCTCGCTATTCTCAAAGGGAGGAGAACACTCATGGCTGCTTCCGTCTGGAAAGGCATGATCTCGTTTGGTCTGGTAACGATTCCGATTCGCCTTTTTGCGGCTGCGAGGAGTAAGCGCACGTACCTGCATCAGATTCATAACGCATGCAACACGCGCTTGAAGCAGCCTCTCTTCTGCCCCACCTGCGATCGTATGGTCGATCGTTCGGAAGTCATTAAGGGATACGAATATGAAACCGGCCAGTACGTTCTGGTGGACGGCGAGGAGATCAAGAAAATCACGCCGCCTTCCGGCAAGACCATGGAGATCATAACTTTTCTGGACCAGTCGGACGTTGATCCCATCTACTTCGACTCCTCGTTTGTGGCGCTGCCCGAAGCCCACGCCGAAAAGCCTTACCTCCTGCTGCTGAAAGCTCTGCAGGACACCAAGAAAATGGGCGTCGCAAAGGTCAGCATGCATCAGCGCGAGTACACCATCTTCATTCGTGCCCGGCACAACGGCCTGACTCTACACACCATGTATTACCAAAACGAAATCGCCGCAGTTGAAGGTTACGGCAAGAAATATGACATCAAGCTAAAGCCCGACGAAGTGAAACTCGCCGATCAACTTGTAGAAAATCTGTCGGCTCCCTTCAAGCCCGAAGCGTACAAGGACGAATTCCAAGAACGCCTCAATCAGTTGATCGAAGCGAAGCTGAAGGGCAAGACCGTGACGGTTGCGCCTACAAGCGGCAAGGCGCCCGTCATTGATATGATGCAAGCACTGAAAAAGAGTCTCGCCGCGCGACAACCCTCCAAGTCACCGAAGATCGCAGCGGTCAGCGCGCCGCGCCAACAGCGCAAGGCCAGCTGACATGGGCGGCTTGGGAGGAGAAGTGCGAGGCACAACTCCAGAGGAAGCATGGAAGACCTTCGAAAACGAGATTCGCTCACAAATCGAAGAGCGATTTGGATTGTTCCTGGACGCTCCGCTTACTCGCGAGGCCGCGTTTAAGAAAATGTGGAGGGATGAGAAAACCGGCTTCTGGATTCTCGATTATCATTTTTCCAAGTAAGCACTCCCAGTACAGCATGTTCGCGCCCACAGTACCCTCTTGACGGTATGGAGCTATTTCGCGGGATTGCTATCCTCTGCGATGTAAATCGAGCGTCATCGTTTAACTTGCTCGACGAATTCTGGAGGAACTGAGATGGCAGCCTCGACTTCTTCACTTCAGCATCATACGTGGGCGTCCGGCGACAGGGGCGAATTTCCAGTCAAGAACGAGGACGTCACCTCGGGCGTGTCTTGGTCAGCTGTGTTCGCAGGCGCGGTTGTAACCGCAGCCCTCTCGCTCATACTTCTCGCGCTGGGAACCGGAATCGGCCTCTCGTTGAGTTCACCGTGGGCGAACGCCGGCGCGTCGGCCTCGACGATCGGCATTTCGGCCATAATGTGGCTCGTCCTTGTGCAGCTAATTGCTTCGTCGATCGGAGGCTACCTAGCCGGCCGACTGCGTACTAAGTGGGTCAATGTTCATTCGCACGAGGTGTATTTCCGCGACACCGCACATGGCTTTCTTGTTTGGGCCGTCGGCCTTGTCGTAACGGCCGCCTTTCTGACCTCTGCAGCAGCGTCGATGGTAGGTGGCAGTGCCCGAGCGGGTGTCGTGTCAGTGGAGGCCGCCGGAGCCCCCTCAAGGAGCGGCCCGGGCAACTACTTCGTGGATGCGCTGTTGCGGCCGAGTTCTCCAACTTCTGCCCAGGACAATAGTGCGATAGCCGGAGAGATTGGCCTCATTCTCACAAACGCCCTTCGGGCGGGAGAAATACCTCCCGCTGACAAGACGTATCTTGCTCAGGTCGTATCGGCGCGGACCGGAGTTAGTGAAACCGATGCGGAGAAGCGAGTCGATGACGTTTTTACCCAGGCTCGGCAAGCCGCTGACAAAGCTCGCAAGGCTACCGCGCATGCAATGTATTGGGCGTTTCTCGCGCTCTTGATTGGGGCCTTCTGCGCGAGCTTTGCCGCAACGATCGGGGGCCGACAACGCGATCGCGTCATCGTCGTATGAAGCAACTAATTTCAAATAGGAGGACGGACAGATGCGCTCGATATTACTTCTGGTGCTCGGTGTACCGATTCCAATCATCATTTTGATCGGGCTCTTCAGCCACTTTTAGACCGTCGAGCTAATACTTTGAGTTCGAAGCTCTAACAGATGTAGTCATTGAGGGCCCGCTTCCAAACTTTATACAGACTCGGAGTATTTGCAGAATCTTCAAAACACAATAACAGATGACGTAGTTGGAAACTAATGAGCCCCTTATGATGCAACGATTAAAACGTCCGAGCTTCACACGAGCTATCTTGATGCTGATGTGTGGTGTTTTATTTCCGATCCGACTAGTACCGGCGGACCAGGTAACCGCTCTCCACACACAGGGCGAGCTTCATGGCTTCCTTGTACTTCGTACCGTGGACGGTGATGCGATAGCCGAAGGTGACCTCGCTCAAGTAACTCACGGAGATCGCGTGACAACACGCCTCATGTATCGCTTCAAGGACGGATCGATCAATGAGGAAACTACCGTATTTACTCAGCGCGGCACGTTCCGGCTTGTGAGCGACCATCTGGTGCAGAAAGGGCCTTCATTCAAACGTCCGACCGACATCTCGGTCAATGGTTTGAATGGCCAGGTCACCGTCCGTTACACGGACGACGATGGCAAAGAGAAAGTCGTGACCCAACGCCTGAAACTGCCGCCGGACGTCTCTAACGGTTTCCTGTTCTCGGTGCTCCAGAACATCAAATCCGATACACCGAAAACGACGGTGTCCATGGTTGTAGCCACTCCAAAACCACGTATCGTAAAACTTGTGATTACTCCAGAGGGGCAAGATCCATTTTTCGTAGTCAGCTCCGAACGCAAGGCAACACGCTACGTTGTGAAAATTGAGATTGGAGGCGCCGCCGGAGTAGTGGCACCGCTTGTAGGAAAACAGCCACCGGACACTCACGTTTGGCTCGTTGAAGGCGAAGCCCCAGTAGTCATCAAGTCAGAGGGTCCAATGTATGACGGCGGCCCCGTTTGGCGCACCGAATTGACGAGTCCGGTTTGGTCCCAAAGTTCTGCCACTGAAAAAAGTCAGCGGAAAAACTGAAGGGCTTATGCTTCAACCTCGCTGCCCGGAATCATGTGTTTGTGGGCAATCGCTCTTATTCGCAACAAAAGAATTGAAACCCAAGCCGAATCGGGCTTTTCCCGACTTGATGCAAAACTTGGAGATGCTCAGGTCAAAAATTCACTTGATTGCATAACAATGTCGGCCCCCTCGACTCGAGTGGGCTTTTGTTGATAGGGTCGGGAAGACGGAGCCGGAATTCGGTTCGCACGCGGGACAGCTCGGTACCGGACATGGCGTGAATTAGAACGCCGCGCACTTGAATGGGCATCCCGCTCCCTCGCGAGAGGGAGTTCGAATAACTAATCATGGTCTGAAGTTTACGATCGAAGAGATGTATGGGTCGGACTGAAGCCGACCGCTAGATTACGAGCGAGCCGAAGTCGTCAAGGCTGACAAGAAAGATCTCCCAGGAAGCGGAAGAAAAACTCTTTTAAGTGAAATGGATAGGTCTGCTCAAAAAGTGTTTGACAGGGCCGACATTGTTAGAGATGTCCGGTAAGAGCGTTTACCAGGACTTTAGGGTTGTACGCCGCGCAGCATTGGCAGGCAAACCTGCTTGGCACGCTAATCCCTGATGCTTGCTTCGGGGAATACGACAGTTCACTTGACCCCTTGACATGAGAAGTACTTTGTATTACAAAGCAGTAGTGACGATTTTCGATTTGCTTTTTCTTGTTCTGGTTTTCGCTACCGTCGTCTCACTCGTTACGGCGGCTTCGCTAGCGGCACGACGTCAGTTTGGGTACTCGCGGCGGGTTCTCGGCGGATTGTTCATCGGTACGGTGGTTTACTTCGCGACGATTGTGCTTGTGTCCCTTTGCTTGCCTCGCCAGATTGGGAGCCTTGGAGAAAACCAATGCTTCGATGACATCTGCATCGCAATTGACGGATTTTCGCGCCGGACGGAAGGTGCGGCCTCGGTGTACGAAGTTAGCGCGCGAATCTCAAACCAGGCTCGCGGCGCCGCCGAGCGCGAACGGAATCTGGTGATGTATCTAACGGATGACAAGCACAGACGTTTCGACGCAATCCTCAATGCTGCTGACGTGCCTTTCAACGTTCTTCTAAACCCGGGCGACTCTGTCATCGTCAAGCGAACTTTTCGGCTTCCTGGAGACTCCACAAATACATTCGCCTCGATAACTCATGAGGGTGGATTTCCAATTCGTTGGCTAATAATCGGCGAAACCGCTTGGTTTCACCAGCCGCCGCTCGTCCTCTTGAAGCACCCCTAGACACCAATCTGAGCGAGGCCAAGCAAACACCACGCGAATGGGGGTTTACCCTAAAGAGCCTGCGATAAAATCTCATCTCCTGATAAGTTCTATAAAGGTAGAAGTCAAGAAAAAACACGTCCCCTTCGGCTGGAATTTTTCTTGCTTCTCAGCCCACTCGATCGAGCAAGATCTGTTCTGACCTACCGCGCCAGGTGCTCGGTTGCGGGGCACTATGGCCCTGCGGTTTGGGTTTCCTCTACCAGCGGTTTTCATCGCTTCTTCGCGACGAAGCCTGTCAGTTCCGAAACCAGCAAAGCAGAACGGCGGTCAAATTTGGCGACCATAGTTCTATCCGGGACTCGTGGCCCATAGCTTTTTCTGGTTATCCGAGAGGGCCTAGGGTCGCGTGGGAGACTCGGTGCCCGAAGCACGCAGCGCCTAACTAATCAGCTGAGACTCGCTCTCGAACCAGAGTGTCTCGAGAACCCCGCGGCCACCGCCAGAGAAGATCCCCGGGAGGGAGCGGAAGCGCTCAGAAACACTCAAGCTGTTTGTGGTTTCAGATGTTGGGCGTCGAAGCTCACTCCTCTCTTCCACACGATCAACACAATGGTGGCAATCTTCCTGGCCAGGGTCAGCCGCGCCATTTCCGGCCGCAGGCCCTTAGCCAACAATCCCGCATAGAACTCGGCGAAAGGACCGGGCTTGGTCGCGGCGACGATCGCTGCACCCTTGAAAAGATTTTTCAGATCATGATTGTAATTTCTGTTTAGTCCGCGAATCTCGACGTGCTTCTTCTTCCGTTCCAGCTGTCCTTTCACAACCTGGTGATCCGCGCTGCTGCTGGTCTCGATGCCGACACCGCTATAGGTCCATAGCTGCCGCTTGGTGCGGAACCGGTGCGGAGTCTGTAAAATTCCCAGCAGCTCGGCCGCCCGGATCGGACCGATCGAGGGGATCCCGCAGAGTTTTTTCCAGGCTTGGTGCTTCTTGCTCTCCGTCAGTAGATCCCGCCGCACCTCCTGGCGCAGGCAGCGCAGCGCGTCGAGTTGCCGGTAGTAAAATTCCGCTCGCCGGCGCACTCCTGGTTCGTTGATTTTCGCCAGCCACTCCGCACGATGGCGCGGTGCATAGACCTGCTTGCCGGTACAAGCGATGGCCCAACTGCGATAGATGGCTTTCACCCGAGTCATCACCCGGCTGAGATCTTGGGTGATGGTCAGATAACTGCGCACCAGTTCCTTTAAGGTTCGCAGGCCGTGGTCTCCGTGATAGACCGAGCGCAGTTGGTTGTTGTGCAGCAGTTCGGCCAACTTCCGCGCATCGACGCGGTCATTCTGGTTGCCCTCCTGCAACAAAGCATTGCGGCGGGGATCGCAGACCAGCAGTTTCGTGACGCGGGGCTTCAGCAGGTCGTACAACCAGGCAGCCCAGGTTCCTTCCTCAAACGTGACATGAACGTCTCCACGCAGCCCTTCGATAAACTGCAGAATCGTGCTCGCTTTCGTCTCGATCACGCACTCCATTACCACCTTGCCGGCAGCATTCCTCACCGCAATCGAAATACTTTCCTTGTGCACATCCATGCCGATATATTTGGTGCTGGTCATAAGGGCGTTCCTCCTCTGGAGCGGTTGAGCTCAGCACTCAAAACCCTACTCCAAAAGGGGCGCCCTTTTATATTGCGTCGCGTTACCGGACATCTGCCGTAGAAGCTGTGAAGAAACCCTCTGAATTTCCATCTTGCAAAAAAAGAAGCCTGCCTTAAGCTCGCGGCATGAGCCAAGAAAATCCGATCAGCAAGCAGCCTCTGATTCGCCACGTAAACAGACAGCAGATGAGTTGGCGGGCCGTGGATGTAGAACACCTCATCAGCGAAGACCATCCAGCGAGAGCCATTTGGACATTGGTAGGGCGCCTGAACCTGAGCGCCTTTTATCAAGCCATCGAGAGCAGCACGGAGGAAGGGGGGCGGCCGGCGATCGATCCGCAACTGCTGATCAGTATGTGGGTGTATGCCTATAGCCAGGGGATTGGTTCGGCACGAGAAGTGGCGCGGCGCTGTGAGTACGATCCGGCCTTCCAGTGGCTGACGGGATTGCAGGAAGTGAACTACCACACGCTGGCGGACTTCCGTGTCGAGAAGCAGCAGGAACTCGATGAACTGTTCACGCAGGTGTTGGGGGCGCTCAGCAAAGAAGGGCTGATCACGCTGGAGCAAGTGATGCAAGACGGCACGAAGATTAAGGCCCTGGCGAGCAGTAGAAGTTATCTCCAGGAGGAGACGATTCGCGAGCATCTGGAGAAAGCGCGACGGCGCGTAACGGAGATGGGTGATCCCAGGAACGAGGAGAGCAGTTCGAAAGTAAAGCAAGCCCGGGTGCGCGCGCGACGCGAGCAACAAGAACGGTTGGAGGGTGCGCTGGAAGAGTTAAAGAAGTGGCAGGCACGCAAGAGCGGAGAAAAGGCCAAGAGGGAGACACGGGTAAGCACCAGCGATCCGCAAGCGCGGGTGATGAAGCATCCTGATAAGGGATTCGCGCTCAGCTACAACGCGCAGATTTCCACCGATGCAGCGCATGGATTGATTGTGGGAGTGGCGGTGACACAGGAGGCCAACGACATGGCACAGTTATTGCCGGCGGTGGACCGCGTGGAGCAACGGCTGGAGAAAAGGCCTCAACAGATGGTGGCCGACAGCGGTTACACCACACGAGAGAATATCGAGAAGATGGCCGGGCGAGGGGTCGATTTTTTGGGGACCATGCGACACGAAGATGTGCCGCGTGGCGCGAACCTCGGGAACCGGTTTCCACCGAGTGCATTCCTCTATCAGCCGGAGAGGAACCGGTGTATTTGTCCAGAGGGCAAAGTCCTGCTTCCGCAGGCACGACGCAAGGTAGGAGCAGGGATGACTTACCACCTCTACGAAGCCCGGTTGGAGGATTGCCGAAGCTGTCCTCGCAAACCGGAGTGTTGTCCGGACAACAAGAAGAACGGCCGTTCCGTAGCGCAACTGGAAGAAAGCCCGGTGGTGGTGGCGTTTCGCAAGAAGATGGCCAGCGAGGAAGTCCAGGAGCGATATCGTCGTCGTGGACGAATCGTGGAGTTTTGTCACGCCTGGATCAAGAGCAAGCTGGGGCTGCGGCAGTTCCATGTGCGGGGCCTGGCGAAGGTCCAGATGGAAATGCTGTGGGCTTGCCTCACCTACAACCTGCAGCACTGGATCCGCTTGCAAAAGCTCAACGCCACACCAGCCGTCACCTGACAGAGAAAGAGAACAGCGAGAAGAACAGCGACCATCTCTCAAAATAGCAAGTCAACATTTCAGAAAACTCAGACCCAATCCGCAATCTCTCTCTACATCGAAGTTTCTTCACACCTTCCGTACTAGAACTTCACATGTACGGTAAGTGCGTTACCCATTAGTTCCGAGTAGCCGACGACTCGCCCACAATCTCATCATTCGCAGTCCAGTTCCGCGACAGCTTTTCCCGCAAGCGGACAATTCCGAACCGCACCTCCCTGATGAGAAGCTCGCAAACTCAGAGAACACAGGGACTTAATAAAGAGCGCGTTCGGAAGGATATCTGCGCTTCCTTCAGCAGACACCCCGGGGTGCACCATGCAAACACTTTGGCAGGACCTGCGCTACGGATTGCGAATGCTCGCGAGGGCGCCGGGCTTCACGATCGTTGCCGTGCTCACCCTCGCCCTCGGCATCGGCGCAACCACTGCCATCTTCTCGGTCGTGAACAGCGCGCTGCTTCGTCCTCTCGCGTATCGTGAACCGCAGCAGCTTTACCTCGTGCGCGAAATTGTGCCGCAGCTCGCGAAGTTTTATCCGACTCTCGGCGCAAACCTGCCTGATTTCCGTATTTGGCAAAAGCAGGTTCATGCCTTCGAGGATGTGGCCGTTGCCGAATCAACAACCGCCGATCTGACTGGTCAAGGCGAACCCGAAGTGATTCGCGGCGTCCGCGCCTCCGCAAATATTTTCTCTGTGCTCGGAGCGCGGCCTGCGCTCGGCAGGACGTTTACCCGTGAGGAGGACGAGTCCGGTCACGGCCACGTCCTAATCCTTACCGCCGCATTCTGGCGCGACCGCTTCCAAAGTGATCCGTCCGCAATCGGGAAAAGCATCACGCTCGACGGTGTCCCCCACGAAGTCGTCGGCATCCTGCCCGCGTCGTTTCGATTTCCTTCAGTCTTGGGAGGTGCTGACAGCTACGCTCGCCTGGCCTTTTTCAAACCCCTGAATGGCCCGGAGTCCTACGAGCAGGGCCTCGTCGGTGAATTCGATTTCGGCGCCGTGGCGCGCCTCAAACCCGGCGTAACTCAGGATCAGGCGCGCGCTGAACTGAACGTGGTCCAGTCACAAATTGCGAAACAGGCGAGTGCGGGTGTCGATCTCCTGGGCGCGCTCCAGCCGCTGGAAGCGGAAGTCGTCGGACCAGCGCGCCATGGACTGATCTTTCTGCTTGCCGCGGTTGTGGCTGTGCTCCTTATCGTGTGTGCCAATCTCGCGAGCTTGTTGCTCGCGCGCGTTCCCGGCCGCATGCGCGAGGCTGCAATTCGCACGGCCTTGGGGGCAACTTACGCGCGCCTCATTCGCCAGATGCTGACGGAGACTCTCCTGCTGAGCTTCGCCGGTGGCGTGCTCGCCATTTGGATCGCTAGCTTCGCTGTGAATTGGCTCGTACATTTGGCGCCAGCAGGTATTCCTCGTCTAGACGAAGTGCATATGGATGCGCGTGCACTGCTATTTGCTCTGGCTATCTCCATTGCCACCGGCTCTTTTTTCGGAATCTTCCCCGCCTTGCGCATTGCTCGCTCCCAGCCTGTTGACGCTCTCAAGTCCAGCGGCACGACCACAACGGAAAGCTCTCGAACTCGCCGCCTGCGCGAAACTCTGGTTGGCTTCGAGGTCGGAGTTACCACCTTACTTTTGATTCTTGCGGGACTGTTGGTGGCTAGCCTCGGGAGACTCCTCCAGGTTCACACAGGCTTCGCGGCGGATAACGTCCTTGTTCTTGGCGTTGACTTACCATCGCGGAGTTACCCACAAGACGCGGATCGCCTGCATTTTTACGACAGAGTCCTGGCGGGCCTTCAATCGCTTCCCGGTTTTCGTGCCTCCGGCTGGGTTAGCATTCCTCCGCTAGGAGGCGAAGGTAGCGTGACCGGCATTACCATTCCCGGCGCTCCGTCCACGCAGGCCGAAACGCCCGTGGCCAACTATCGCCCTGTCAGCCCGGATTATTTCTCGGCAATGGGAATCCCATTATTGCAAGGCAGGGTTTTTGGACCCGCGGACCGCGATCGAAAGATCGTCGTGGTTTCACAAAGTCTCGCCCAGCGCTTCTGGCCCGGGAAGAATCCTATCGGCCAAATGTGCACCACGCAGTGGGGCCCAGATGTTCCTGCCGAAGTGGTCGGTGTTGTTGGCGACATTCGCACCGTGCAGCTCGATGAGCCTCCACTTATGATGGTTTACGTACCTTCATGGTTCAACTCGATTTCTGTCCCTACATCCGCATCCATCGTCCTTCGCACAGCGAGCGATCCCGCTGGTGATGCCGGCGTGGTCCGCGAGCTGATTCACAACATTGACGCGGACGTGCCCATCACCGGCCTCCGCCCCATGTCGCAAATCGTTTCACACTCGCTTGACCCTCGTCGCTTTCCGATGTTTCTGTCGATGTCGTTTGCGCTGTCCTCGCTTCTGCTCGCCTCGCTGGGGATCTTCGGCGTGGTCGGATACTCGGTCGAGCGGCGTCGCCAGGAATTGGGCATTCGCATGGCACTCGGCGCCGAGCGGCAAGATTTGCTTCGCATGGTGCTTCGTCAGGGCATGACGCCAGCCATGGTAGGTCTGGCTGCAGGGGTGGTCACCTCAATTTTTGCGGGCCGTCTCATTCGTAGTCTTCTGTTTGATGTCAGCGCGAACGATCCACTCACCCTCGCGGTCGTCGTGCTCCTTGTTGCCACCGTGGCATTTGCAGCCTGCTTTCTTCCCGCTCGGCGGGCAATGCGCGTCGATCCAATGGTGGCGCTGCGGCACGAATAAGCCTCTCCGCATTCTCTAGGTCTGCACTCCCTCAATTCCGCCGATCTATGCAACTGGAAGGTCTGTCTGCTAATCGGAAACTAAGTCGTATATGGTGGTCGGGCTTCTCCGGGCTCGATAATTGCTCTTAAATCGCCTTGTAACCAGCAATCGGCCCCAGCAGCGGCAGGCTAACTCCCGGTTAGTCGCGTTCTCGGACATATACCCTCCCAGTACTCCGCCTGTCGAAGAGATGCCGGTTCCGCTTTAGGGACCGGGCTCGATTCCAATCACGTCGTTCACGGCCTCTCGGAATCGCTGTTTACATCCTAGATATTTCTCAGTCGTCTGCACCGAAACGTGCCCGAGTAAGAACTGGATCTGCTCCAGTTCGCCACCGGCGCTGTGACAAAGCCGAGCGCAAGATCTTCGCAAATCATGAGGCGCAAGCTTTGAAATCCCCAATTGTCCGGCATATTGTTTTACAACGTGCCATACGACCTTCTCGGTCATTTCGGTACCCCATGCCATCCCCGTTCGACAGACGCGGCGAAAAACTCTTCCCTCCGTCACGCGAGATGCCCGCAGCCAATCATCGATCGCCCGCTTGACCCAATCGGGAACAGGGACGGTTCGGATGTGGCCTCCCTTTCCAACCAAATCAACTATCGCCCAGTGCTCCTCGCGTCGCTGGAGGTGATCGAGCGTCAAATCCGTCAGTTCACTTCTTCGCAATCCACAACCCAGCAGAACCGCCAACATGGCTCGGTCCCTCTTGCCCTTCAGCGTGCGTGTGTCGGGAATTTGCCAGAGAGAGCGTGCTTCGTTCACGGTCAACCAATTTCCTAAACGGATGCCCAATTTCTTCGACCCCTTGACCCGGCGGATACCTGCTGCTAGTTCGGGGCTCAATAAACCCGTATCTGCCGCCTCGTAAGCTAATCTGCGCACCGCGGCGAGCCTGACGTTGACCGTGCCCGGAGCCAATTGACGATCTTCAAGATGGATTCTGTAGCGTGTGACGACAGTTTTGTTGAAGGAGAGCCGAGGTTCAGAGCAGTACCAGAGAACAAATTCATCAATTGCGTGTCGATAACTGCGCTGCGATTCAGGGGACCGCAGACTGGCGAGTACTGCTGATTTGGCTTGTTCGAGATCGGGAAGCCCAAGCTTAGCTTTCAGGCGAGCAATTTTTCGCCGGTTGGTTTTTCTCATGGTTGGCCGCCTCCGAGCGGTTGCCATGAGATTGCGCCTGCCCTTAGTAATTTGGGATGGCGGCGAGGTGCGGCCTCTGACGAAACGAGACTTCAGATATTGGACGGCTAAGTCGACCAAAAACTCGCGCCGCGTTTAATCCGATCAATCTTGTCTTCAGCTAACCCAGCCAAGTCGGCTTCAACTAGCCATCCGTCGGAAAGCAACCTCGCGAATACGTTGAGAAGTACCGAATATCTGTAATCATAGAGCGCATCTACGGTTCGCCTACGCTGAGAGAGATAATCATGCACTCTCCAAATGTCGGACGGAGCCGCAGCATTTGCGATCATGTTCACTGCTTCGGCTTTGATGGACGCGCACTGCCTTTCAAAAGCCTGATCGAATGCTTTCCGTGCGACTTTTTTTTCGATTGGCGTCCAAGGGATATGCTCAATGAAATTTTCGGGAGAACTCATGGATTTCCCTCCGAGACGTGACTTCGGCGTTCGTGGGTGAAGGCCAAGAACGCGGAAATAATAATCCTCAAGTCCCTCTTACTTCAAACTAAAGAGCGTTCATTCCTATTCGATACATCGGCAGACTGATCGGATGAGGTACTAGCCCGGTATATGTCCGAGTACGCGACAAATCAGGAGTTAGCCAAGAAAGAGAGAGAGCAATTTAATTCGCGGCCTGCATCGCAGGGAAGGAGATATTTGTCGTCGGGCAGTCAGCAGATTCTGGATGACAGGTCATACTGCCGGGAATAATCTGGGGCGAGGCAAGGACATGAGCAGGAGCAGAATGAAATCCGTCGCGGTTCTTGTGGGGATTTGCCATGTCGCCGCCGATTCGCCGAGGCTACAACCAGCCTCCGGTAAAGCCCGCCCGACGCAAACCGGTCACGACCGGCGAACAATGGCGCATGATGTCCCACAGCAACCCGGTGCGGTAATTCTCGATCATCAGCACCACCGGCCCTTGATCGATGCCGAAGTGATAAGGCGAAACCCACCAGCCGGTCGGACTGCCTTCCACTGCGAAGGATTGATTGAAAGAAGGCAAGAACCCGTATTTTCTTGTCATGCCCAAATCCAGTTGGGCAAAATGGCGCACAGCCGGTATGACAATCTCCGGAGCGAAAGGCAGGGAGGCGACGACCACCCAGGGTGCGACGGTGCCGTCATCGGGACCGAAGGGGGCGCCGCGAGCGGTGTAGTCGAAGAACTGGCGCTCAACACCGTTGACGACTCGTTTGATCCCTCCCGGTCCATCGCATGCCGTGAATCCCCAGCAATCTTTCCCGTAGCCGGCGAAGTTCATGGGGTTGCGAATTGCGTACTCCTGCTGCACAAAGGTCGCCTGACGGCTGTTCTCGAAGTAGTCGCTGCTATGCTGTCTCATGAATTCGTCACGAATGTCGCGAAAGTCGATCCACATGTGTGACAGTTGATGGGTAAATAGCGGGCCCGAGTAGAGCAACTCGCGGGCGTAGATGCTTTTCCAATCGTAGGTTGCGCAGTAGGCGCGATAACTCTCCGGCGGCAATGGATGTGTGGGCGAGCCCAGCCCCAAGATGTAGAGCAGCAGGCCTTCGTCGTAGCCTTGCCACCGGTATGGGATGAATCCGCTCTCCGGTCGCCAGCCGTGCGTGAGTGTGGCTGCGCCATCGCGAGCCCAGTTCCAATCGGCGCGCTGGTAGAGCGCGTCGGCGAGGGTGCGGATCTCGGCCTCGTGGGCGGTGTCGCGGTCAAAATAGGTGGCGACCGTCAACGCGCCCGCGAACAGAAAGGCCGAATCGATGGTCGACAGCTCGCACTGCCAAACGCGCCGGCCTGTTTCAATGTCCAGAAAATGATAGAAGAAGCCCTTGTAGCCGGAGGCCTCGGGCTCGGGACCCTGCGGGCATTGCAGCAGGTATCGCAGTTGTTTCAAGGTGTGCTTGACCGCGAAATCTCGGATGAGGATGCCGCGCTCGACAACCACCGGGAGCGTGGCCAATTGCATGCCGACGGCCGCAATACTTACCGGGGCCGTCGGCTCAGTCTTGTCGCGGACCAGTAGGTTGTCTGGATTGGTTTCGTGCAAGTAATACAGCACCGTGAGGGACTGCAGAAGAGTCCACGCCTCGTTGGCGGGCACCCGAAAATAATCGCCGTCATCGTTGATCGCTTTTTCAGCCATCGCCAAACATCTTCAAGTCAGCACGATTGCATGCGAACCTCGAAAGAGGGCCGCATCATCCCGGCGAGGTCGAGTTGCTGATCTCGGGATGGCCCGTGCCTTCTTCGCGGGCATATTTCAAGTTGGTGATGATTTCATTCGTCATGCTCTCGTTGAGATGTGCAGCCTTGTTCTGCAACCGCCGTGCCCGGTCGATCACATCGATCACCCCAACCAGTGAAATGATGAGATTGTCAGCCTGGAGAATATTTCTGGATGGTAATTCATTTTGCGGGCTCGGAGTATAAGGAATTATAAAGACCCATATAGTGCTGGCTGAAGACCTCGAAACAGCCTTAACCGAGGTCCTGTTTTCATCCCGCCTGATTCAGATCCAGATAAATGTCGATAACAGGGCGTTGTCACCAGTAATGGCCTGGTAAACGCCGTTACCGGAGAAGTGAAGTTCTAGTACGGGACCTGTCTGGCAACGTGACTCTCCAGAAACTTCTTGATTGATAGGTTCACGCATGGGCTGGTGTGATCTGTAGGCCGAGTTGGGCAGCCTTCTTTCTGACAAACTCGATCTGTTGTTGGCGGTTCCCTCGCTCGTAATACTCTGCACCTTTGTCGACGTACTGCTGACCATACTTCAACATTCGATAGACCAGTCGAGCGAGCCGATGAGCCATAGCGGTGATGGCTTTTGGGGCGCCGAGCCTGCTACGCAAGCGCCGATACTGCGCCCCGAGGTAGGTTTGGCTTTTCAGGAGGGTCGAGGCCCCCAGCCGAAGTGCCGTGGCCGCACGGTTGAGCACATGGCGAGTACCTCGACTGAGCACTTTGTCTCCGCTGATTCGATTGTCTGGGCAGAGCCCCAACCAGGAAGCAAAGTGTGCCTCGGTTTTCCATCGGCTCATGTCCAGTCCCACTTCACTAACCAGCGTTTGCGCGACTATCACATCGACGCCGTCGATGCGCGTCAGATCCACGCCCGTGATGCGCTGCAGTTCAGCGGCGAGGTGGAAGTGCGGATTATTCTTGTTTTGTTTCTTCTTCTTTTTCGGGGGTAGTCCTTCCTTCACTGGCGACGAGACCGTATCGGCAAAAGCGCTCAGGTGCTTCTGCAATTCCTGGTCGCATTCAGCAACTCGTCGCTGATAGGTGTCATACATCTCCATTTCTTGTTGCAGCACAAAGATCAACTCCTGGCGCCAGTTGCCTTCCAGACTCTTGGCAATTTCTTCGCGGCTGGCCTGAATCCGGGGATGACTGAGTTCGGCCAGCTTCCGCGGGTCACGTTCCCCACCGACGATGGCCCGCACGATCAGCTGCCCGGTCACTCCGCTCAGATCGCTGATCACATTCGCTAACTGAATGTTCATCTGCGTCAGGGCTTTCTGCATTCGTTGCACACAGGTCGCCGCTCCCGTGACGTGTTGTAACCGCTGCCGCCAGTAGGTACGCAGGATCCGGATCTTGGAAGGTGGTTGAAACGAGTTATTCAACAATCCGTAGGTGTGAAGCTTCAGCAGCCACTGGCTTTCCTGCACATCGCTCTTGCGTCCCGGCAGATTCTTGGTGTGCCGCGCGTTGACCAGATAAACCTGGAACCCGCATTCTTCCAAAATGTCGTACAGGGGAATCCAATACACGCCTGTCGACTGCAAAGCCACGGTCTTCACACCACAGTTCTGCAACCAGCCGGCTAAGCGATACAGATCCGCGGTGAAGCACTCGAATCGGCGTACCGGTTGCGAATCACGATCCGGTCTCACGGCCGCGTAATGCGCACCGTTGCCCACATCGATCCCTGCAGCTTGTGGATGGACCACTTCCAGACCGGGGTTCTCCGATTGCAGCTGCCGCGCTAGCTCCTTCTTTGCTTTTCGGTTCCGCCACAGCTTGTTGTCCGTTCTCATCCCCATTCTCCTTGATGGAAATAGGGATTCGGTTCGGCCCGGTGACGAACGGTTTAAGAAACTCTCCAACGGGGTCAAAGGACCGTGAACATCCTCCTTGCCACCAAACAAGTGATCGCCAGTACCGGAGCCATGCTAATCGTCGGGCACAAAGCGCCATGTCGCATGTCGGCCTTAGCTCGCCGAATCGAATCCCGGAAACACATTGGCAAAGAGGGGAGCTCTACACAAGTTTCTGGCACTAGCGACGCGTCGAAGACGCAGTCAGGGCTAATCAGGAGTTAATGCCGTTCCGGCCTCAGAACATCCGCATGTTGCGTTACGGCGTCGTATAATGCAGCGCGGTTTTCTGAGCAACTGAGGCGGAGAACATCGATGGAACTGCCAATTGAGTTGAAAGCAGTTGAGGGAGCCGAAGAGCTCCACGCGTGGTTCGGATACTGGCCTACTTTCCACGATGCCGAGGTAGTTGAAATGCACCGCAGCCGCAGTTCTTCTTCCTCAATAGTGATTCACACGTGGGAAATGACGAGCGAAGTGGACCTGCGCGGCCATTATGTTCTGGCGAAGCACGTTGTTGTTGAATTCTTGTTGAATGGTATTTCCGGGCTTAACCTAAGGGGCTTCAACCATCAAAACGTTCTTTCTGAACTTGCGGTGGAAAAAATGGCTTCCGGATTCCGGCTAACTCTCGGTGCTTGCTACGGGATTGCTGGTGCAATCGAGGCTAACGAGATTTCGATTCGGCTGGTGCCCGGCGAACCACAGGACGCGCGTCCCTAAACTCGATTCGAGCCAAGCAGTTGAATATGTAGCTCAACTCCTGATTAACGCCGTTACCGTCCAAATGAAATGTTACTTCACATCTCCGGTAACGCGTGCCGGTTCAAACGGTCGATGCAACACCATCTGATATAAAGCTGTTTTTAAAGGTGGTGTTTATGAAGCCAGGGAAACGGTTTGGGCTTTCCGCGGAGCAGAAACTTGACCTGTGGCGTCGTTGGAAGGCGGGTCAGACGTTGCATGAGATCGGTCGTGCCTTTGGCAAAGAACATTCCTCTATTCGTTGTCTGGTGTCGCGTCACGGTGGGATTGCTCCGGCCGTGCGGCGGCGTGCGCTCCTCGCGCTCACGCTGCGTGAGCGCGAGGAAATCTCTCGCGGGCTGGCTTCCGGTTCGTCGATGCGTGCGATTGCCAAATGTTTGGAGCGAGCGGTATCAACCGTGAGCCGGGAGGTGGCACGTCATGGTGGCCGTCCGGAGTATCGAGCCAGTCAAGCGGATGGCGAAGCCTGGCAGTCGGCCTTGCGGCCCAAGCGCTGCCTTCTTTCCGTCAACCTGAAGTTGCGGAACATCGTTGCGAGTAAACTGATTCTGGACTGGTCGCCGAAGCAGATTTCCGGCTGGCTGAAAACTCAGTATCCCGATGAGGAGAGCCTGCGTGTGTCCCACGAAACCATTTACCGAAGCCTGTTCATTCAAGCCCGTGGAGCGCTGAAGAAGGAGCTGCTGGACCACTTGCGATCCAAGCGCCGCATACGGCGGTCGCAGCACTCTCGTATCTTTAAAGACCAGCGCGGTCAAATCCCGGAGGCCATCTCGATCCGCGAAAGGCCCGCGGAAGTGGAGGACCGTGCCATTCCGGGTCACTGGGAGGGCGATCTGCTGCGCGGCTCAGGGAACAGTCACATCGCGACCTTGGTGGAACGCCATTCGCGCTTTGTCCTGCTGATCAAGGTACGCAGCAAAGATACGGCGGAGGTGGTGGGGGCCTTGAGTAAACACGTTCGTAAACTTCCCGCTACCCTGCGACGCTCGTTGACCTGGGACCGGGGACTGGAGATGGCCAAACACAAGGACTTTACGGTGGCCACGGATGTGAAAGTCTACTTCTGTGATCCGCAGAGTCCCTGGCAACGCGGCTCGAACGAAAACACAAACGGGCTCTTACGACAATACTTCCCGAAGAACACAGACCTAACCGACTATTCCCAGTCGGATCTGAACAAAGTAGCGCAGCGCTTAAATCAACGCCCACGACAAACTTTGGGTTTTCACACTCCTGCGAGTAAACTTCAAGAAAGTGTTGCGTCGACCCATTGAGACCACCGCCCAAACCGGACATGTGGAGTACTGGTACGCTAACGGTGCCTTCCATTGGTTTGCGGGGCAGGTGCCAGTTCGGGCCTGCCTCTTTTTGTGCAAGAACAAGCAGTCCTACGGCAGCGGTTTGAATTTACCAGATGGAATTATGACCACAAATGGTTGAACAAGAGCCGTCCTACCGTGCCCGATGAAGCCGATGGTTGCCGACAACCGCACATCTAGCCTGTTGATTTTGCGTGCGCCGTTGGTAGCTGTCACTGCAGAGGCCGCGAGTTCGAGTCTCGTCGTCCCCGCCATTCTTTTCTGAAGAATTATCCGACGTGACACGGACAACTCCGATTCCCACCTCAATCCACAAATCCCAGTTCGCGAATCGTGCGCATCAATCTGCTATAGGTACGACCTAATTGGCGCGGGTGGAATTCCTCTCGCTATCGGGAGAGGAAGCCAAGTTGCGGCTGCAGCTGTGTTGGCGTGGCGAACTGCCCGCGGTCCTTTTGAAGGCTTGGCTGAAAGCGGTTTCGGATTCGTAGCCGAGCGACAGGGCAATGGTAGAGATGGAATCGCTGGAATTCACCGGCATGTCCCCGGCCAGCAGCATTCGCCAGTGCGTCAGGTACTCCATGGTGGATGTCCCGCCTTCTCTTTGAATCTGGGGTCCTGATATTTTCATAGAGTCGATAGGCCCACAGTGAAGGGGGGAGTGCCGTTACCGAAACGTTGCCGCGCCAGGGGCAAGCCGAAGTGGGACGGTCTGACCTAGCCGAGGAGTTCCTACTGCTCTCACAGCTCAAGGCTGGCTAATTTGTGACCCGAATCACATGGGCATGTGACCAGCAGCACTGAATGAGTGCTTTAGTAGACCTATGCTGACGCGGGATCGGTCAGGGGAATGTAGGTTCACACAGGGGATCGGTCGCCAGAGGAGCAAGAAAATGTCGGTCACTCAAACGGCATCAGTACCCACACAAGTGAAAATCGTTGAACCGCAGACTTTGGGGGAGCGACTAAATAAGCTTACGGAACAGATATCTCGTCGTGCCTACGAGATTTTTGAAGAGAACGGAAAGGTGTTCGGTCGTGACCTCGAGGATTGGTTTAAGGCGGAATCCGAAATTCTTCCTCCCTTGCAGCTCCGAATAAAGGAAAAGGAAGATTCTCTAACCATCGAAGCAGAGACACCCGGTTTCAGCGCCAAGGACCTGGAAGTCAGCCTCGAACCGTGCCGGCTTACGATCAGTGGTAAGAAGGATACCAAGGAAGAACAAAAGAAAGGCCAGACGACTTATCAAGAGCAATCCACCAACGAACTCCTGCGGGTTATCGATTTGCCGTCGGAAATCGATAGCACGAGAGCCATAGCCACGCTCAAGAACGGACTCCTAGAGATCAAACTTCCGAAAGCGGCAAACAACCGCTAAAACGCGTGCCGATGTATCAGCTGCGTCAAGAAAGCGCTCAGCGCGATGGCTACTGGAACAGCTTTTGAGGAATGGGCATGAGGGACTGCCAGTGGCAATTGCCTGCATTCGGGCACTCGAATCCCCGCACAGTGCAGGAAGCCCCTGTTTTCTCGTTGTTCGCGAATGGCACCCTGCTTGCGTAAGTAACACTGAGCAAAGATCGGCAGGGCCTATATTCCAAACCGACCTTTACCAGTGATGACGGTGCTTTCGCAAGAATCGCGAAGGGAGCCTGCCTCACGCAGAGTGGAAACGTAAGGAGCACTAAAAATGACGTCGAGAGTACTAGTTGAAGAACCCACACCGCGCTCGCTGTGTGCATATGGGAAAGCGCGATCCACGGTCCAAGGTTCACCGTTGAGCTCAGAGGAATTGAGAAAGACTCACGCATACTGGCGGGCGTGCAATTATTTGGCGCTCGGGATGATCTATCTCCAATCGAATCCGTTGTTAAAAGAGCCGTTGAGACCCGACCATATCAAGAACCGCCTCCTCGGACACTGGGGTTCCAGCCCAGGGCTGGCTTTCATCTATATTCACCTGAATCGTCTGATCAGGAAATTGGATCTCGACATGATTTTCATGGCCGGGCCTGGGCATGGCGCGCCCGGCGTCTTGGGCCCGGCGTATCTCGAGGGAACGTACTCGGAGATCTATCCCGAAAAGAGTGAGGATGAACTCGGCCTGCGTGAGTTCTTAAAACAGTTCTCCTTTCCCGGCGGCATCGGAAGTCACTGCACGCCGGAGACTCCCGGTTCGATCCACGAAGGCGGCGAATTGGGGTACGTGCTTTCGCATGCATGCGGCGCTGCGTTCGATAATCCGGACCTGATCGTCGCCGCGGTTGTCGGGGACGGCGAGTCCGAGACAGGGCCGCTGGCCACTTCCTGGCACATCAGCAAGTTCCTGAACCCCATTCGAGATGGCGCGGTTCTGCCCATCCTCCACTTGAACGGCTATAAGATCAATAACCCCACGCTTCTGGCGCGCATTACCCACGAAGAGTTGGAGAACCTCCTGCGAGGATACGGCTGGACGCCCCACTTCGTGGAGGGGTCGGATCCCGACACCATGCACCAGGCCATGGCGGCCACGGTGGAACATTGCATTCAGGATATTCGAAAGCAGCAGCAGGAATGCCGGGAGACCGGCGTAGCCAAGCGGCCACGCTGGCCCATGATCGTGTTGCGCTCTCCGAAAGGCTGGGGCGCACCGCAGGAGGTAGGCGGTCACCGGCTTGAAGGCTTCTGGCGTGCGCATCAGGTGCCGTTGACCGAGGTGAAGAAGAACCCCGAACAGTTGCGCATCCTGGAGAAGTGGATGCGCGACCAAAGGCCTGAAGAGTTATTTGACGAGAACGGCAGGTTGATTCCGGAACTGAAAGAGCTTGCGCCCAAGGGAAACCGCCGAATGAGTGCGAACCCGCATGCCAATGGCGGAGTCCTCAAGAAGGCGCTGCGCTTGCCTGACTTTTGCGATTACGCGCTCAAGGTGGATCAGCCGGGAAGCATCGAAGCCGAGAATGTCCCACCCTTGGGAAACTTCCTGCGCGACGTGATGAAGTCGAACATGAACAACTTCCGCGTGTTCGGCCCGGACGAAACAACCTCCAACAAACTACAGGCAGTGTACGAGGCTTCCAAGAAATTTTGGATTGCTGAATATTTTCCTGAGGATGAGGATGGCGGCGAACTGGCCACGGACGGACGCGTTATCGAAATGCTCAGCGAGCACACCATGGAAGGTATGCTCGAGGGGTACCTGCTAACTGGCCGCAACGGCTTTTTCTCTTCCTATGAAGCCTTTGTCCACGTCATCGATTCCATGTTCAACCAGCACGCCAAGTGGCTGTCCATCTGCAACCATCTGTCCTGGCGTCAGAAGATCGCGTCCCTGAACCTACTGATCACTTCGACAGTTTGGCGGCAGGACCACAACGGTTTCACGCACCAGGATCCGGGGTTCCTGGACGTGGTGCTGAACAAGAGCGCCGCGGTCACGCGCATTTACCTCCCACCGGACATCAACTGCCTGTTGTCGGTGGCCAATCACTGTCTTCGGAGCGAGAATTACATCAACGTGATCGTTTCCGACAAGCAGCTGCATCTTCAGTACCTGAACATGAATGCTGCGATCGAGCACTGCACCAAGGGCATCGGCATCTGGGACTGGGCCAGTAACGACCAGGGAAGCGAACCCGACCTGGTGATGGCTTCCGCTGGAGATATCCCGACGCAGGAAGCCTTGGCTGCAACGGTGCTGCTGCGCCAGGAATTTCCTGATATCAAGGTCCGTTTCATTAACGTTGTCGATCTTTTCAAGTTGCAACCGAGCGCCGAGCATCCGCACGGTTTGACCGACGCGGACTTCAACTCTCTTTTCACCTGCGATAAACCGATCATTTTCAACTTTCACGGTTATCCATGGCTGATCCATCGCCTGACTTACGGACGTAAGAACAAGGCCATACACGTGCGCGGGTACAAGGAGAAGGGCAACATCAACACACCAATGGAGCTGGCAATTAACAACCAGGTGGATCGTTTCAGCCTGGCTATTGATGCCATTGACCGCCTTGCCCGGCTCCAGACAGTCGGTGGGCACGCTAAAGAAAAATTCCGCAACCAACAGATCGCTTGCCAGGCCTATGCCTACAAGCATGGCATCGACAGCCCTGAGATTACCGGATGGCGCTGGCCCCAACAGTCAGCCTAACCGGATCGAATGTAAGGGACGGCTGCGCACGAGCGAACCGGTCACCTTGGATGTGGTGCAGAGTGGGCCGCCCGAGAGAGGCGGCGAAAGGATTCTGATTCTCAATGAGCATAGCAACTGTTCCCTCCAGTTCTCCCGTGCTGCAAACAATGGATCTGGCTTGTGTCAACACCATTCGTACGCTCTCCATGGATGGGGTCCAGGCCGCTAATTCGGGGCATCCCGGGACTCCCATGGCCTTGGCGCCGGTGGCTTACTGTCTCTGGCAGCAGTTCCTTCGCTTCGATCCCCAAGATCCCGTGTGGCCGAACCGTGACCGCTTCGTGCTGTCGATCGGGCACGCGTCCATGCTGCTCTATTCCCTGCTGCACTTGACCGAAGTGCGCGCTGTCAGCAAAGACTACGAAACTCTCGGTGAAGTGTCAGTTCCACTGGACGCCATCAAAGCGTTTCGGCAATTGGATAGCCGCTGCCCGGGACATCCGGAGTACCGCTGGACTTCGGGAGTGGAGACCACCACAGGGCCGCTTGGCCAAGGTGTCGCCACCAGCGTCGGCATTGCGATAGCCAGGCAATGGCTGGCCGCGCGTTACAACCGTGCAGGCTTCGAGGATATTTTCGACTTCAACGTTTACGCGCTTTGCGGAGATGGATGCATGATGGAAGGCATCTCAAGCGAAGCTGCCTCTCTTGCTGGACACCTGCGACTTTCGAATCTCTGCTGGATCTACGACAACAACCACATCACGATCGAAGGCAACACTTCCCTGGCGTTTACGGAAGACGTGGCCACGCGTTTCATAGGCTACGGCTGGAATGTGACCCGGGTGGGGGACGCAAACGACCTGGATATGCTGGCCCGTGCTTTCCGTACTTTTCAGAACTGCAAAGATCGCCCGACATTTATAATTGTGGACAGCCATATCGGATATGGCGCACCTCACAAACAGGATACCAGCGGGGCGCACGGCGAACCTTTGGGCGAGGATGAGATCCGGCTCGCCAAGCGAAACTACGGCTGGCCGGAAGACAAGAAATTCTTTGTGCCGGAAGGCGTCTACGACCATTTCCGTCAAGGTATCGGGAAGCGCGGCAAGCAGTTACGCGATGCGTGGTTCGCCCGAATCGGGGAGTATCGCAAGCAGTATCCCGAACTCGCCGAAGAACTATCCCGCATGCAACACCGCCAACTCCCGGAGGGTTGGGACCGCGAATTGCCCGAATTTCCTGCGGACCCGAAAGGACTGGCGACTCGCGAGTCCTCGGCTACAGTGCTGAACGCGGCCGCCAAAAACATTCCTTGGTTGATCGGAGGATCGGCAGATCTCGCACCCTCCACCAAGACTCGCATCACGCAGGAGGGCGCCGGCGATTTCTCGGCGGAGAACTATGCCGGACGCAATTTTCACTTCGGAATCCGTGAACACGCCATGGGCGCCATACTAAATGGACTGAGCCTGGTGAAAGTCAGGCCTTTCGGCTCGGGATTTTTCATTTTCGTCGATTACATGCGGGGCTCCATGCGCTTGAGCGCCCTGATGGAGCTCCCCGTGATTTATGTGTTCACTCACGACTCCATTGGAGTTGGCGAGGACGGCCCCACGCACCAGCCCATTGAACAGCTTGCCCACATGCGGTCCATGCCTGGCCTGATTGTGATCCGGCCGGCGGACGCGAACGAGGTGAGAGAGGCTTGGAAGGTCATTCTACAACTGCATCACGAGCCGGCGGTGTTGGTGCTCACTCGCCAAGCCGTACCGACAATAGACCGGGCGAAGTACGGCCCGGCCTCGGGCCTGGCCCGCGGGGCCTACATTCTCGCGGATGCCCCGGGCGGCAACCCTGAGGTCATCCTCATCGCCACCGGCAGCGAGGTGGCTCTCTGCCTGCAAGCCCACGAGCAATTAAGCAAGGAGGGCGTGCGGGCACGCGTGGTCAGTATGCCGTCGTGGGAATTGTTTGACGATCAGGACAGGAATTACCGGGAATCTGTTCTGCCCCCACACGTGAAGGCACGGGTTTCGGTGGAGGAGGCATCCGATTTTGGCTGGAGCAAATACACCGGCGCCGAGGGGCACAACGTCTGTATCGAAAGCTTTGGAGCCTCGGCACCTCTTAAGCAGTTGTTGAAGAAGTTCGGTTTTAGCGCGGAAAGAATTATAGCTGCGGCGAAGATCCAGATTGCTCAACAGCGAGCTCAGAGCTGAACAGGAGCACCACATGAAAGTGGGCATAGGCGCAGATTACGGCGGATTCGAAATGAAGCAGCAACTCGCCAGGTTGCTTGCGAAGGAAGGCCCCGAGGTCGTCGATTTTGGCAACAAAGTCTATAACAAGGACGATGACTACCCGGACTTTGCACTCCCCCTCGCTCGGGCTGTGGCCAGTAAAGAAGTGGACCGCGGCATTCTGGTGTGCGGCAGCGGCGTGGGCGCGTCGGTCGCGGCCAATAAAGTGACCGGCGCACGTGCGGCGCTCTGTCACGATGACTTCTCGGCGCGCCAGGGGGTGGAGGATGATGACCTGAATATCCTCTGCCTCAGAGGCCGCTCCATGGGTATCGCGGTCGCATGGGACTGCACGAAAAATTTCCTCGATGCCAGGTTCAGTGGTGCCGATCGGCATTGTCGACGGCTGGCCAAGGTCGCTCAGGTTGAAGCTTGCAAGCTGGCGGCATCATGCGATGGCAGGTAAATCCAAAGTTTCAGATCTGAGCGATAGGAGAGAACAATGACATTGTTTGAATCCCTGAAGAAATACACGACCGTTGTAGCGGATACCGGTGATATTGAGGCCATTGCCCGACACAGGCCGCAGGACGCTACCACCAATCCTTCGCTTCTCTTCCACGCCGCGCAGATGCCGGTCTACAGGCACTTGGTGGAAGAGGCTGCCGAACTTGCACTCAATATCGGCGGCCGCCATGAGGAGATGGCGGAAGATTTCATTGATCGTCTTTTTGTCTTGTTCGGATGTGAAATTCTCAAAGTGGTGCCCGGCCGTGTCTCCACGGAGGTCGCCGCGAGCTTGAGCTTCGATACGACGGCGACGATCGCCAAGGCGCGAAAGCTTATCTCGCTATATGAGAAAAAGGGCGTGGCGCGCGAACGCATCCTGATCAAGATCGCCAGCACCTGGGAGGGCATCCGGGCAGCCGAGCTTCTTGAGAAAGAAGGCATCCACTGCAATCTCACGCTTCTGTTCAGCTTTGCTCAAGCGGTCGCGTGTGCCGAAGCCGGAGTAACCTTGATTTCGCCTTTCGTCGGCCGCATTTACGACTGGTACAAGAAAGAGCGCGGCGGGGCGGAGATTCCAGCGGACCAAGATCCCGGCGTTGCGTCCGTCACTCGCATCTACAACTACTACAAGAAATTCGGTTACAAGACCCAGGTGATGGGAGCAAGTTTCCGGAATGTGAATCAGATCGTCCGCCTGGCCGGATGCGATTTGCTCACCATCAGTCCGGACCTTCTTGACCAGTTGGAGCAAGCCGAGGGCACTACGGAGCGTAAACTCGACCCGGCAAAAGCGCAGGCGAGCAAGGAAGAACGCATTCACCTGGACGAGAAGACCTTCCGCTGGTTGCACAACGAGGACGCGATGGCGACGGAAAAACTCGCCGAAGGCATCCGTAAGTTCAACAGCGACTCCCGCCACCTGGAAAACTATGCGCTCTCCAAGGTGACCCAAACAGTGGCGTGAAAAAAACTGAACTGGCCTATCAACTTATGAAAATTCTCGTGCTCAACTCGGGTTCCAGCAGCCAGAAAGCCTGCCTGTACGAAATTGGCGAGACTCTTCCGACTCATGCACCGGCCTGCCTATGGGAGGGGAGGATCGAGCTGGGCGGCGATAGCGCCGCTATTACGGTGAAGAGCTCGGAAGGAATCGTCCAAAAGGAACAACTGAGGTCCACATCGCGCGAGCAGGCTATCCGGCATTTACTGAGGACGCTGGTAAGCGGGAGCGTGCGTGCCATAGATTCCGCCTCCGACATTGATGCGGTGGGGCACCGCGTAGTCCATGGTGGCCCAAATTTCGAGGATCCAGTAGTGGTCACACCTCAGGTGTACTCCGCGATTGCGGACGTCTCCGAATTTGCGCCATTGCACATTCGCGCCGAGTTGGAGGGCATGAAGATTGTGGGGAGTCTTCGTGGCGATGTTCCGCAGATAGCGGTCTTCGATACGGGCTTTCATCGCCAAATGCCGCTATCGGCGGCAATCTACCCTGGCCCCTATGAGTGGTTCGAGAGCGGGATTCGCCGCTACGGATTCCACGGGATCAATCATCAGCACTGTGCCGAGCGGGCGGCGCAGATGCTCGGAGCGGATGTGAAAGCGCTAAGAATTGTGAGTTGCCACCTTGGGAACGGTTGTTCAGTCACCGCAATCCGCGACGGCCAGAGCTTTGATACGACAATGGGCTTCACACCGTTGGAGGGTCTGATGATGGGGACACGCTCCGGGTCGGTGGATCCAGGAATTTTGACTTATCTTATGCGCCAGGGCCAGCTGGACGCGCAATGTATCGACAAGGTGTTGAACGAAAAATCAGGGCTGCTCGGAGTTTCGGGCCTCTCAAGCGACATGCGCGACATCTTGACCGGTATTCAGCAAGGTCACGAGCGAGCGAAGCTGGCGTTCGACATCTATGTGCATCGTCTGCGAGCGGCGATCGGTGGAATGGCCGCCGTCTTGGGAGGAGTCGACGCAGTGGTCTTTACCGCAGGCGTGGGCGAAAACTCTTCCGAGGTGCGGGCCGCGGCTTGCAGGGGATTGGAATTTCTCGGCCTCAAACTTGATAGCAAAGCGAATGCCCGGCCTTCTCTCGATCAGGAAATCTCTACGGCAGATTCAAGCGTGCACGTCCTGGTGATTCGGGCTGAGGAAGATTGGGCTATCGCTAAAGAATGTTGGAAGCTGGCGCAGGCAGGCACACTAGCGGGGACAACAATCGCGAGTGTTGCCCAGAAAGAGTCCCTCCGACAAGGCGAGAGAGCGGCAAGCGAATCGGGCATTAATTAAGTCAGAAAAAGGACAGAACCAGCATGGGCGAAGTAGTTCCAGTATTGTATGTGGCACGTCACGGCGAAACGGCATGGAGTCTCTCGGGCCAGCATACTGGCCTTACCGACTTTCCTCTGACTCCAAATGGCGAACGCAACGCCAAGCGGCTTGGAGAACGCCTAAAAGGGCTGACATTTACGAAAGTGTTTACCAGCCCTTTGCAGCGCGTCCAGAACGTGCAAGCTGGCGGGATTTGGAAGCGCGGCCGAGATCGATCGCGACCTAGTGGAATGGGACTACGGTCGATATGGAGGGCGGCGCTCGGCCGAGATATTTGCGGAACGCCCAGACGGGCAACTATTCCGGGACGGATGCCCGGGAGGCGAATCACCCCAGCAAGTTGAGGAGAGGGCGGACCGAGTCGTGCAGCGTATCCGGACAGTGCTGGGTAACGTGCTGCTATTTTCGAGCGGACATTTCATCCGAGTTCTGGCTGCGCGATGGCTGGAGCTCGGCGTGGGGTCTGCGGGCAAGTATTTTCTTCTCAGTACGGCAAGTCTGAGTGCGCTTAGTTATGAGCACAATCTCTCTCATCCAGTAATTCGGCTTTGGAATGACGATCATCATGTGGTCGCGTGACGTCGCTGACTGTTAAACGGAAGCTGTTGACTTCAAGTTATTGAGTGATGAGTTCAATTAAATTAGAAGACAAGGATTTTCAATGAGCACAAGAGTTGTTAAAACCGCAGAAGGCCTTCGGGTCCCTCCTAGAACGCCAGAAGAATGGCGCGTTTCGGAACTGCTCAAACAGTACGGGTGCGGCCCTATCCCATTTGTCGGCTCGGAAAACGCGCTTTACGAGCGGCATTTGGTCTTCGACCGCGTCATTGATCCACAGGTCGCGATGGCACGAGAGCGCTTCGAGGCGGTTGCGCATTCGATTCGAGACGTCCTCGCACAACGCTGGGTGCTGACCAGGACCACGTATAACAAAGCCAATCCCAAACGCGTTTATTACCTGTCCATGGAATTTCTTCTTGGGCGCTCCCTTACCAACAACATAACCAACCTCTTGCTTAGCCCGTTGGTTCAGTACGCGGCGAAGGAGATAGGACTCGATTGGCTTAAGCTAATTGAAGAGGAACCCGACGCAGGCCTCGGCAACGGAGGTCTGGGGCGGCTCGCGGCTTGTTTTCTGGACTCGATGGCCACAATGGCATTGCCAGCCACAGGCTACGGTCTTCGGTACGAGTTCGGTATGTTCAAGCAATCGATTAGGGATGGATGGCAAGAGGAACATCCAGACAATTGGATCCGCATGGGTGACCCCTGGGAGGTCGTGCGACCTCCTGAGATGGTGGAAGTGAAGCTAGGATGCTCGTTCAAACTGATCGGGGGCAGCGTTCAGGTTCTACGTGGACGGCCATCAACCCTGATCGGCATTCCGTTTGACCGACCTGTCGTTGGCCACGGAGGAAAAACCATCAACACGCTCCGGCTGTGGGCCGCAGCTGCGCCGAACTACTTCGATTTCCAGGAATTTGGTACCGGTGATTTTGTGGGAGCGCTGGGGGAGACGCTTGAGGCAGAGTCGCTCACGCGGGTGCTGTATCCCGACGACTCAACGACGATTGGGCAAGGACTACGATTCATCCAGGAATACTTCCTGGTGGCGTGCTCACTCGCGGACATCGTGCGTCGGTTCCGACGGTTCAATAAGAACTGGGAGGAGCTGCCCGAGAGGGCGGCAATCCAGCTCAATGACACGCATCCGGCGCTGGCGGTCGCTGAGTTGATGCGAATCTTACTGGATGACGCTCAGTTGGGATGGGACCTAGCGTGGAATTTGACCAAGAGAACGCTCGCTTACACAAATCACACGCTGCTGCCGGAAGCGCTTGAGAAGTGGCCCGTCGAACTGTTCGAGGATCTTATCCCTCGACACTTAGAGATCATTTACGAGATCAACCGGCGTTTCCTCGATCAGGTTCGCGTGCGGTTCCCAGGAGATGAGGGGCGCGTCGAGCGTGTGAGCCTTGTGGAAGAAGGGAACCAGCGAAAAATTCGCATGGCCAACCTCGCAATCGTCGGCTCCCACAGCACCAACGGGGTGGCGGCTGTCCACTCAAAGCTGTTGCGGACCACGACGGTGAAGGATCTCGCCGAAATGTTTCCCGAGCGTTTTAGCAACAAGACGAATGGAGTCACGCCGCGACGCTGGCTGCTGGAAGCAAATCCCGAGCTTGCCGGCGCCATCACGAAGGTCATTGGAGAAGACTGGATTACCGACCTAAGCCAGCTTACCAAACTCAAGCCACTTGCCGAGGATCACAGCGCTCGTGAGCTGTTCCATGCGTCAAAGCGCAGTGCCAAAGTACGGTTTGCAAACTGGCTTAAATCGGCGTCGGGGCAGATCGTGGACCCGGACACCATCTTCGACTGCCAGGTTAAGCGCATCCATGAATATAAACGGCAACTGCTGAACACACTGCGGATCGTCGTCGTCTATAACCGGCTTCGGGAAAATCCCGACGTGGAGATGCTCCCGCGGACGTTCTTTTTCGCCGGTAAAGCGGCGCCTGCATACCGCTTGGCCAAGCTAATCATAAAGTTCATCAACAACCTCGCGGCCACGATTGACAATGACCCTGCTGTGCGCGGCAAAATCAAAGTTGTCTTCCTCCCCGAGTACAACGTCTCGCTCGCAGAACGCTTGATTCCCGCAACCGATGTTTCGAACCAAATCTCCACAGCGGGATATGAAGCCAGCGGAACAAGCAACATGAAATTCATGATGAATGGAGCGCTGACCGTCGGCACGCGGGATGGCGCAACGATCGAGATGGCCGAAGAGGCCGGTGAAGAGAACTTGTTCCTATTCGGCCTCACGGTAGAGCAAGTCGTGAATAGCCACGGGTGGTACAACCCGCACTGGCACTACGACAATGAGCCGGATACGCGAGCGGCGCTGGATCTCATCTTCTCCGACTATTTCAGCCGCAACGAACCTGGCATCTTCTCTCCGATACGCGACACTCTTTTGACGAACGGCGATCACTACATGCACCTGGCGGACCTCACTTCGTATTGCCGGGCGCAAGAAGCAGTAGGCGCGTTATATGCAAATCCGGGTGAATGGGCCCGGAAAGCGATCCTGAACGTGGCGAGCTGTGGAAAATTCTCCAGCGATCGCACGATTGCTGAATACAATCGCGACATTTGGAAGGCAGAACCATGCCCAATCCCGTAGAAGCACGTTCGGCAGTACGTGTGCCGAAGCAAAACTCGGTTTCGCCACTCGCTGGCAAACCCGCACCGAAGGAACTGCTAGTGGATGTCGCTCGGCTGGAGAGGGAGTATTTCGACCGACGCCCGGACCTGCAAGACCCCAACCAGCTTGTCAGCTTTGGCACAAGTGGACACCGTGGGTCGCCCTTTCAGGGCACATTCACAGAGTCCCACATCCTTGCTATCACACAGGCAATTTGCGACTACCGGCGATCGCAAAGAACGGACGGTCCGCTTTATATGGGTAAAGACACCCACGCACTGTCCGGTCCTGCACAGCGAACTGCGCTTGAGGTGCTGGCGGCGAACAACGTCGAGATCATCATTCAGCAAAACGACGGTGTGACACCTACGCCCGTCATCTCACGGGCCATTCTTGTGTACAACTGCGATCGTAAAGAACATTTGGCAGATGGCATTGTCATTACGCCTTCGCACAATCCTCCGGAGGATGGAGGCTTCAAGTACAACCCCACCAATGGCGGCCCGGCCGATACCGACGTAACCGGCTGGGTCGAAAGTCGGGCGAACGAATTGCTGCGAGCAGGAAATGCGCGGGTCAAGCGAGTGCCGTTCAGCAAAGCCTTCCAGGCATCGTCAACACATGAGGAGGACTTCGTCTTACCGTACGTTCGCGATCTCAAGAACGTTGTTGATTTGGATGCCATTCGCAGTGCCCATCTCAAGCTTGGCGTTGACCCCCTAGGTGGAGCCGCACGTCCGTATTGGGAACCGATCAACTCCATTTATGGACTCGACATCGCCGTCGTCAACCCGACGATTGACCCCACCTTCTCGTTTATGACCGTAGACCATGACGGCAAGATCCGCATGGATTGTTCCAGCCCGTATGCGATGGCCAGACTCGTCGCTCTGAAAGATCAATATCAGGTGGCTTTCGCCAACGATCCGGACTCGGACCGGCACGGTATTGTCACTCCCGTTGCGGGTTTGATGAACCCGAACCATTACCTCGCGGTGGCCATCCGATACTTGCTCACGCACCGTTCCGAATGGCACCACGAAGCCGCCGTGGGGAAAACCCTGGTGAGCAGCGGCATGATCGACAAGGTTGTTCAAAAGCTCGGGCGCGAGCTGCGCGAAGTGCCGGTGGGTTTTAAATGGTTTGTGGCAGGGCTCTTCGACGGTTCGAACTGTTTTGGGGGGAAGAGAGTGCTGGGGCGAGTTTTCTTCGGCGTGATGGCACGGTGTGGACAACCGATAAAGACGGGCCAATCATGGACCTGCTGGCGGCTGAGATTATCGCCTGCACGGGCAAGGATCCCGCGGAGCACTATCGCGAAATGACGGCGGAATTCGGCACTCCCTACTACACACGCATCGACGCGCCCGCCACCCCCGAACAGAAAACAAAATTGCAAGCGCTCTCACCTGACGCGGTAAAGGAGTCGGATCTAGCGGGCGAGCCAATCACCGCTAAGCTGACCAGAGCTCCGGGCAATCGTGCTCCGATCGGCGGCCTGAAAGTCGTGGCAGGCAGCGGGTGGTTTGCGGCCCGACCATCCGGCACAGAGAACATCTATAAGATCTATGCCGAGAGCTTCAGGAGCGAGAAGCATCTGGACTCGATTGTGGCTGAAGCCCAGGAGATAGTGAACAACGCATTGCGTTCCTCCGCGGGGAGTTGGCAATGAGCGCCACCGGCGAGGTGCCTATGCTTTCGCCGTTTCCGTCCGAATACCGCAGCTCTGGCATTCTGCTGCACGTTACCTCTTTGCCTTCGCCTTACGGCGTCGGCGACCTGGGACCATCAGCGTTTTCGTGGATCGACCGCCTCCACGACAGTGGGCAGGGGTGGTGGCAGACATTGCCGGTTGGGCCCACCGGTTATGGAAATTCGCCGTACCAATCACTATCTTCCTTCGCGGGCAATGGCCTGCTCATCAGTCCCGAGTGCCTCATCTCGGACGGACTGCTAAAGGCGAGTGACTGCGCATCCCAGTTTTCTTCCGATCTGGTCGAATTCGATTCCGTTATTCCTTTCAAAGAGAAGCTCCTCGAAAAGGCATGGGCGACGTTCCATGCAGGCGAACGTAGGGATCTGCGTCCCGCTTATGAGGAATTCTGCGCAGTACAGGAAACCTGGCTGGAAGACTATGCGCTATTTCGAGCGCTAAAGAACAAATTCGGCGGCTCTTATTATCTGGAGTGGCCCGGCGATTTAGTCCAGCGCAATCCTGCCGCTTTAGCCAAAGCGCGGTGTGAGCTTGCCAATGAAATTGATTGGTTTCGTTTCGAACAGTTTCTGCTGCTACGGCAAGCCGATCAACTCAAGGAATACGCCCGTGCCAACGGCGTGCGCCTGATAGGCGACCTTCCATTCTTTGTTTCACTGGATTCCAGCGACGTGTGGGCGAGTCCCGAGTTGTTCCTGCTGGACCAGCAGCGGCGGCCCCGTTTCGTCGCTGGAGTACCGCCCGATTATTTCAGCGCTGATGGACAGCTATGGGGTAATCCTGTCTACAACTGGGATGCGCTTCGTTCCACGGGGTACCGATGGTGCATCGATAGGATTCGCACTTTGCTGGGTCACGTAGACGTTATTCGACTGGACCACTTCCGTGGTTTCGCGGCTGCATGGCATGTGCCAGCCGGCGCCAACACCGCGCAGTCCGGCGAATGGGTGCCAGGGCCAGGAGCCACCCTCTTTCAAGCGATCCGGCAAGAACTAGGACACTTGCCATTTATTGTGGAGGATCTGGGCATCATCACTGCGGAGGTAGCATCACTGCGGGATCAATTTCAAATACCAGGCACGCGAGTCCTGCAGTTCGCGTTCGATGGTCACCCTGACAATCCGTATCTTCCGCACAATTTTGTGAGTAACACGGTCGCGTACACCGGCACGCATGACAACCCGCCAACTCGCGAGTGGTATGAACAGTTGCCCGATTCCCAGAAACAAACTTTGTGGAGCTATCTCAACCGCCGTCTGGTGAATAGTGCGGAAGCTGCACCGGCGCTGATCGAACTAGCGTGGTCATCCGTGGCAGCTTTGACCATTGCGCTGTTACAGGACGTTTTTGACCTCGGCACAGGGGCTCGGATGAACGTACCCGGTCGGGCGAACGGCAATTGGCGCTGGCGCTTCACCGATAAAATGGTATCGACAACCGCGTTCGAATGGCTGAGCGACTTGACCGAGAGCTCGAAGCGCTGCGCGAGCGCGGGATCAAGCGCTCGTCTAGGCAAATCGCAAGGCGCCACCTTTATGTGAGCGAATTGTTCATAAGCGTCCCAACAGTGGCAGGGCGCGTGCTTCGCGTTTGCTCGTAAAGATAGCTCCAAGCACGAATGGGTGATCTGAGCCGAGAATACGATTCAGAAAATGTGAATAAGCTGAGCCATGAAGCAGTCGCTGACAAACAACCGTACATCCGATGCAGCGCCGGCGAAAAATTCATTCCCGAAGCGCCCGCAATGGGAACAAACAGAAGGGACTCCATTACCGCTGGGTGCCACGTGGATAGAAGAGGAGCGGGCCTTCAACTTTTCCGTCTATGCGGAGCATGCCGAGAACGTCACTCTGTTGCTCTATTCCGCTGACGATTTGGCAAACCCGATCCTGACGTTCCAGTTCGATTTTCTCCGTAACAAGTCAGGACGGATCTGGCATTGCAGGCTTCCGCTCAATCAAATGCGCGGTGCTCGTTATTACGCATACTCGGTCTCGGGGCAGAACGTTTCTGAGTTTCACAGGTTCGATCCTGACAAGGTATTGCTCGATCCCTATGCGAAATGCGTATTCTTCCCTCCCGAGTTTGACCGCAAGCTGGCTATTGCGCCCGGCCCCAACGCAGGTAAAGCACCGCTAGGAGTGCTCACCAGTCATCGGGTTGCCTTCGATTGGCCGGAAGGCGCTGCGCCTCACCCCGAATCAGAAGTAATCATCTACGAACTTCACGTAGCGGGCTTCACGAAAAATCCAAATTCTGGCGTACATCCTTCGCGTGCCGGCACCTACTCCGGCCTGGTGGAAAAGATCCCGTATCTAAAGGAACTCGGCATAACAGTCGTCGAACTGATGCCTATATATCAGCGTGATCCTCAAGAGGGCGACTATTGGGGCTATATGCCTTTAAACTTTTTCGCACCACATGCGCAGTATGCCTCCACTCGTGACCATGATGAGCAGCAGCTTGAATTCAGAAATATGGTCAAGGCTCTCCACAAAGCAGGCATCGCGATCGTGCTCGATGTTGTATATAACCATACTTGCGAGGGCGACCATCGCGGACCCATCTATAGCTTTAAGGGCTTCGATCCAGGTTATTACATGCTGTCTTCAGATCCGGGGAACCCTCACGCCAATTACTCGGGCACTGGTAACACGTTAAATTTCGGCCAGGCGCACGTCCGCAAAATCGTCATCGATAGCCTGCGGCATTGGAAAGTCGAAATGCACATTGATGGATTCCGTTTTGACCTGGCATCCGTGTTCAGTCGGAACGCCGACGGGTCGATCAATTGGGGAGATGCGCCGATTTTTAGCCAAATGGCCGCTGACCCGGAATTGGGCTCACTGTACCGAGTGGCGTTAATCGCAGAACCGTGGGATACCGGCGCGTATCAGCTCGGACGCGGATTTCCGGGCGCGACCTGGCTTCAATGGAACGCCAGGTTTCGTGATGATATCCGACGTTATGTCAAAGGCGACCCGGGTATGGTGCCCCAGCTTATGCAACGCATCTATGGCAGCGATGATTTATTTCCGGACGGCCGCCCCCATGCCTATCACCCCTATCAAAGCGTGAACTATATCGACTCTCACGACGGCTTTACTCTGTACGACCTCGTTTCTTACAACCAGAAACATAACTGGAAGAACGGCCAGAACAACCAAGATGGCATGCACGAGAATTACAGTTGGAACTGCGGCTACGAAGGAGATGAGGGTGCGCCAGCAGCGGTTTTGGAACTTCGCCGGAAACAGGTCAAAAACTTCTGCTGCCTGCTTCTGCTATCTAACGGCATCCCCATGTTCCGGGCTGGCGATGAGTTCCTGAACACTCAAATTGGCAATAACAATCCTTATAACCAGGACAATGAAATCAGTTGGCTCGACTGGAGCCTGCTCCAGACGAATCAGGACATTTTTCGTTTCTTCAAAAGCATGATCAACTTCCGGAAGTCGCATCGTTCTCTTTGTCGCAGCAGATTCTGGCGCGAGGACGTCTCTTGGTATGGCACTGGTCCTGCTGTCGATTTGTCGCCGGATTCGCGCAGCTTAGCGTTCTGTCTGCATGGCGCGTCACAGGCGGATGACGACATCTATGTAATGATCAATGCTTACTGGGAAGAGCTGCAGTTCCGCGTCCAGGAAGGTGCGCCGCAAGATTGGGTAAGAATCGTGGACACGTCGCTACCAACTCCGGACGACTTCGCGGAACTCGGTGAGCCCCTAAGGCATGCGACATACCAAGTGGCCCCACGATCCATTGTTGTGTTGGTTCGAGCTAGAGGGAACGGTTAAAATCGGTGCGATTCCTGTTCAAGCTGATATGGGTTATCCGGTTCGGCGGTTCCACGACCAACTCAAGTACAGTACGAGTCGAGCATACTTCACCGCCGCCGTAAACCCAGGCCCTGAAGTTGTCTTTCCAGTTCTTCAAGCGCGTGTTGTTCCGGCAGGCCGACAGGCTGATCAACGCCCCGATGCGAAATTCGGATTCGGATCAGTGCTTGCGACCGGAAATTCCCACCCGCTCCGGAAAAGAAGCTTGAATCGAACGGAATAACCTCGATGAAGCATTCGCTGGCATGCTGCGCTACAGTATCTGCGACTCCCTTTAACCGTGCGTAACCCAACGCGTAGTCGCTGGGCGGCGGTAGCTCCAGTTCGTCTTTGTTGCTTATGCCTTGAACATCAACGTCGAAGCCAGCCTGAATGATATGGCGAGTCGCCGTAGGCGAGCCATGCGCTTCCTCGACGAGTACGTGGAAAGGCGAGACCTCGTAGAATACGCGATACTTTTTGACCAACTGCTCAAAAATCTCAGTCATGGGGACTCCGTTACTGACGGCGCGCGGTGTGCCGACGTCCCGCTCGTAGCATGGCAGGTCGCGTGCCATTTCGTTGGACCGCGGTACGAAATGCAACCAGAGTGCCAAAGGAAATAGATTAGAAACACGAGCTTTCTAGACGCTGCCGCGATTCCGGTGCCCGAATGCGGGCAGCGCTTGAGTCGAAATCGTCTATCGTGATCGGTACATCCCATAACTGTATTTCAAACCAATAATTTAGAAGCAACCCTTTCGCCTCCAAGTTTGGCCGCCTCGATGCAAGGCAGGAAGTGCGAAGGGTCTAGTCCGTGACTCTCACTCGGCGTTTTTGTGATCGCGGTTCTGGTCCTTATTCGCACTACTGCCGGAGCGGGCGTGCCAGCGCGGGCCTTGGGTAAGGAGTCCGAGCCGTGATGAGCGGGCGCAACTCTGGTCGACGCACGTCAGGCCAAGGAGCTCTTGGCAGGGGGGGTCGTGTCCAAATTCAGGTTCATAATTCGGATCTCGCTTCGATTCTTTGCAGCCCTGGTGGGCCTTGGTCTCCTAGGCTACTTGGTTTTTCGAAGCGGCCCGGGGGTCGTCTGGAAACAACTCCAGGCGGTCGGCTGGGGCCTAGCTCTGATCATCATTCTGGGAGGGTTCTCTCAGTTCATCAAGACGTGCGCCTGGAGACAGGCGTTTACGTACGACATTAGTCAATTTTCGTGGCCCCGCAGCTTTGTCGCGCAGTTGATCTCTGACGCCGTCGGACAATTTGGTGTTGCTGGAAAGGTACTCGGGGAGGGAATTCGCATATCGCTGTTGGGTTCCTCAGTCCCGGTTTCTAGTGGACTATCAGCCGGCGCCATTGACGGGGCACTGCATGGCTTCGCCGCCGTAGTGATAACGGTCTTGGCCATCTCGGCCACTCTACTGCTTGGCCCGCTTTCTGCTAGCTGGCGAGTGTATGCAGTACTGCTCATTGCTGTGCTGGTCTCAGTGGTGATCTTGGCGGCTGTGGCGGTTACAAACCGCTGGCAGTTGATGGGGAACGCAGCCCGAGTGATTGGGCGATTGCCCCGCCTTCAGAACTGGGTCGGTGGCAAACAGTCGATCATTGACTCAGCCGAACACAACCTCCTCACCTTTTATCGTGAAGCGCCGGCCGCGTTCTGGGCAAATCTCATGCTCAATGTCATGTGGCATGCGCTGGCGGTCCTGGAGGTCTACGTCATCCTGCGGTTTCTGGGAACAAGGATCGCCGTAGGTGGCGCGTTCTTGGTGGAAGGCCTAACGAAGGTGATCAATCTCGTAGGCGTGCTTAATCCGGGCAACTTCGGGACCTACGAAGGTGGGAATATGCTTATTGCAAAGATGTTCGGTGTGACGAGCACCGCAGGATTGACGCTGGCATTGTGCCGACGGGCGCGCACCGTTTTCTGGGCAGCAGTTGGGGCCTTGTGCATGCTGGTGATGAAGAGGGGCGAGAGGACAACAGAAAATAGCGACAAAGCTGGATCTGACACCAAGCAGTCGTTCGCGTCCCCCTCCGCTATTTCGCGCCGCGCGCCGTCGCCTTCGAAGAACGCAGCGACGGCGTGGTGGCGTACGACACCTCTACGATTTCGGTAAGGTGGCGAGTCCATTGTTGGCCGCGGCGAAAAATGCTCTCGCGATGAAGAATCCTGACGTTTCCTGGGCCTACCGCAATGCGCTGTGGACGATGGGTACCAAGGACGTCGACGAAACCATTAAGGCATTCGCTGCTTACACTCCCGCGCCTGTCGCCGATCGCATCCGGCAAGACGTATTGATCTTGGCAGGTACGGAGGATCATTTCATTCCGTTCCACCAGACCGCGGACTTCGAGAAAGTCCTGATCAACGCGAGCAGCGTGGCCACACGGATTTTCGATCGGCCATCGGGGGGCGCTGGGTACTGCCAGATGGGCGACTTAACGCTCGTTCACGCAGTGGTTCTCGATTGGCTCCTGGAGAAGTTCCCCGCAAGTCCAAGGGGTTAATCACGCATCGAACTTCCGCGACGCGCACGAACTTAAGAACCATGCGCGTCACTGGAAAACATAAGAGGCAATTATTTTAAGGTAGGTACAAACGGGAACTTTCGACTTTATCGTGTACAAACCGGTTCAAGAAAATGTTCGATGAATCGCCCGACACGTCTTGAGTCGACAATCACTATCTGCTCTCGAGGGTATTCTTGATCGTCGTGAGCGCGTTTCGGAGACTTGAAACCGAACGACCCACGGCAGCTTCTCGAACGATTGACCCCTTGAGACCAGTCAGACCCGCCTGCTCGGAACCCATGGCCATGATCAGGTAGAAGCCCGGGTTCGTCACGTCTTCGCTCCCACGGATGCACAAGGATAGGTCCAGCGCGGTCTCGAAGTAGTGGCTCGAATAGAGCTGTTTCTCGGCAATGGCATAGGCTACTTCATCGGCAGGTTTCCCCCGCATGGTCACCACGTGCACGATCCGCAGCGTTGGCTTTAACCCGAATTTCACCCTGGCCCAATAGAATGTGTCCTCAACGTTTGCGGGCCTCGCGTTCGGATACGAGAGAAGGTATTGGTAAAATTCCGGCAACTGCTCGGGTAGGGCCTTATAGTAGCTGACCATGTAGGCGAATTGTTGCGCCACATCGACCGGCTTCTGCTTGTCATTATACGCGCCGAAGACCTGATTGCCGGCACGCTGGTAGGCAAGCAGAAACTGCAACACGGTTCGCCGCAAGAGTTCATTCACCTGTAGGTTCACATTGGAGGCGGACCAGTCGATGGACCGCTGAAACTCTTCCATGGAACTGGCGGGCCCCTGAATGAGGCAGTTGCCGGGCCTGCACCGCTCCAAAGCTCGGATGTCGTCACTGTCGAACGAAAAATCCTTCAAGTCAGAAAGCTGTGGAGGATTGCTGAACAGGCCGAGGGCCAGATAGGTGGGAAGCTTGCGAAGCCGGTCGAAATCGTTGGCAAACGAAACGTAGGCTTCAGGCGCAGCGTGGATGTAGACCGCACCGAACAAGAATATCTCATCCGGGATGCGGGAGGGCGTGGCCTTCGCGACGGCCTGCCCATTCCGGATGGCGGCGATCTGATCCTCATTCAGTCCGACGCTCTGCCGAAAAAACGCCTGCAGGTTGGGATTTGATTGTGAAAAGCCATGCCCGGGCATAACGGCGGTCATGATAAGCACCGCCACCATACTTCTAACGGTTCGCATCATGGCAATTGGCTGCCGGCAATGTATGCCGCTGTGGCATGACTTGGCGGCCTTAGTAGCGTGGGAAGCGTAGCACGCGTATATCCGAAGTCCAATCTGGAAATTCCAAGGCTAAGACGTGACCTACCCGACTTGAGGGTGGAAAGATAAACGTGACACGCCGTTGCACAGGCACACGATGTGGTCGCGAAGAATGCCGTCATTGCGCGGGCGAGTTCAGCGCGCGCACTTTCGAAGACCTGCGAGTGCATTTGGGCGTGATTGGGACAGGTTTCAGAGCTCGCTATGAGTTTCGGATGACTGGCTGCTGTTGGGCTTTGCAACCTTTCGTCTGATGAAATACTCGCCCGACGGGAAATCCCCGCCCAAGGACTTTTCTTTGTGACGTCGTTACTCGGCTTGTAGACCGGCCCACAGTGATTCGAGGTCGCGGCGACAAACGTTGCTGAACTCGCGCAGTGGGTCGTCGCCCCTGCCCGCCCTGGAGTGGAATTCCTCGGGCGTAAGATTTGGCTCTGAATATGCGTTGAGGACGACCTTAACGAGCCGTTCTGCACTTTCTATATGGGTCGGCGAGGAGCTCAAACGAATATGACCGAGCACTGCATACATTGGTATCAGCCTGCTGGGATCCTGAAATGTGTGTTGAGCAGCGTCGACTATCACCTTTGCATCTTGCTGATGAACTCCGAGTACAACTGCTCGCGGTGAAAAATTTTCTTGGCGAGGAGGTCTCGTCGGTCTTGATGCCTCCTGCCGACCCAAGCGGTAAGAGCTGAACCAAATGCGCCGACAAGCGAGCCGAATATGGCCGCCAGCGCTGAAATCGAGGCCGGGTTCAAACCGCCACTGACCAATTCCATTGTTGTGCACCTCCAACGGGCACGTACGACAGTCGCCGGTTGTGCAGCGCCCATTAGCCAGCCGGAACATTTTCGTCAGCAGTCTACGGGCGGGTTCTTTCCATAAATGGGGTTTCTGTCGCTCGACTGATCGGTGCATTTGCATTGCCAAAGTCCTATTTCGGCAAACTCGTTAGTTCGCATCACATCACAGCTTGCGCGGCTACGCCTGCTGCCCCAATGAGGTCACTGCCGCTGAAACGGCACTGTGCTATTTGCGCCATCGCAAGAAAAACCAACCAGAACCACACATTTACCGACGACCGGATTGGCAGGCGACCTGCACATCCATAGTGAGTGCGATTTCGTCATGCCGGTGCTCAAGGCATCGCTGACGGAAATGAATAGGAATGAGCAACGACCCAGGCAAAGGGAGTTCGAGATGAGCATTACGAGAAGTGAGTTCGCCACGCTGTTTGAGAAGTTCACTTCCCAACGTCGCGCTGGTTTACATGGCATCGAGCGGCGGAAGCGGTGCGCTGCCGAAACTCGACCGCGGGTTCGCATTATCAGCGATATCGGATCCGGCGGTCGGAAAGGCGTCTGCTGCAGGTGGGTTCTTAGAAACGCAATGCAGCCGACCACGGTTGGTTGCTGTCTGGAGTTGATTCGAACGATTGCGCGGCCAAGACAACGTTGATCGCTAAGGGAGGATCCGAAACAGACATGTCGTTCGCATCGACACGTGCGCGGTTTCTCTGTGAAATCGGTGTTGGTAGCAACCGATTTTTCGGATG
>CAVSYZ010000002.1:0-598375 GCA_963732325.1 uncultured Acidobacteriota bacterium
CGACAAAAAGCACGACGCTCTTCCGTGTGGCGCAGCACGTGGCTTGGCGCGCCGGAAGCGCGAATAACCGCCGTAAGAATGAATTTGGAGACACCATGCACAGAGAGGGGCGCACGGATTCACATATCGTCGAAGGGGGTACGGCTTGGGATGATCGAGCGCCGTAGCAGGCCTATACAGCGCGCCGAATCGAAGGTGATCCCAGGTACTGCTGCTGACAAGACTACTCGTTTGTTTTTATCACTTCCAGAAATCCACTGAGCCTGGAACTAGCGGAGCGGTGCCGTATGCGCCACGCCCCTGGCGGCAATCACTAAGTTCTCCGCCAGAGGAGCGTGAAGTCGTCGGCGGACTTCAGGGGAACCTCAACTCCGCCGTCATCCCACCTGATACTTACGAGTTCGTGGCCAGCTTGTGCCGCGACAACCGCAGTCACCGTCCCAGGCTGTTCCCAATCATTTTTGACGTAATCGCCGGTCTTAGGGGCTTCGCCACTCCGGTACGGCATCGTGTCCTCCATTGCTCTAGTCGAAGTTTGTTGCGAGCTTGAATGTGAATCGGAAATCAAAAAAGGCGCGGCCAATCAGCACTGGGAGAAAACTCATACTCTTGAATCGACACGCCGTCTCAACAGCTCGATTGCGTCTGGATACTCAGCGACTCAAATCCGATCGCGAAACTGACTGCTCCGATTGGTGATCGACTTACTGGGCGACTTACCAGGCGACGAATCGAGTATTTATCGGAGGGAAACTGCCGGTGGCGGTGCGCGTCCTGCGGAAAGGAATAAGAACGTATCGGCTGGAACATTCGGCCCAGATGGGAGAATCAGTCGAATGGGCGAGCGCTGATGTAGCGGAGCTATTTCTGCTTCGTCAACGCGGGCGCGCGACTGTGGCGGCAAAGCAACCGCAGCCGCCAAGAGATGCGTGCCAGCAGCCCAAAGTTTTTGCGACTCGCTGAATGCGGCGGGGAATGCAGTTGGTTCGGCGCGCGAAAAGCTGCCGTGGCCGTCATTCAGAAGAATCGCTACGGGCTGTCTGAACCATGCGGTAGTAAAAACCAAGTCAACGACGTGATCTCCATTGACGTCGCGCGCCTCGATCCGCAGGCCGCCGGGAGGCGCGACAAGTTGAATGGATTGCTGCCCCGCGGTGGAGAACTGAAAGTGAATCCAATAGGTGCTTGTGTCGGAGGCGCTGTGTCCGTCTTGGATGATGGCGAGGTCCGGGCGAAGATCGCCGTCAAAATCAGCAATGCGATTGTTAGACCCGGCCCGGTGGAAGCGGCGGCTCCGTTCTGGATTGCCGCGCCCTTTGCGACGCTGTTCGCCGCCGAAATTAACAGCGCCAACAATACCAGCCAGAAAAGCGGGCTACGCGCCGGCCGCCAGGAGTCTCTCGTGTTGGTTTCGCTGTCTAATTCGCGAAAGAACGCAGCCACCGCGCGCCCCCGAGTAGCGTTACGCTCGGGGACTATACCATTCCGGAAGTCGCCGGAAAAGGAGTGCGAAGGCAAGCCCACGGCTGCGTTGTGACTGTGCCGTGCCGCAAGCTTGGGTGGTCCTCCAGGCGATTCTAGTGGTTCCGTCCTTGTGGTAACCTGACGCAATGGAAAAAGTCGAAGCCAATCGCACCACGGCGTTGTTGCAAGCGCAGCGAAAAGCGGACCAACTTTTCAGGGCAGTTGAAAGCGAGGGGATCATTCGCGCGCACGTTCTGGAAAGCCAGATCAACCGGGATATTTACGACCTGGCAGAACGAATGTTTGGGATTTCGACCTACTGGCACAAACGCATCGTTCGCGCCGGCCGCAATACACTCGCTCCGTACGACGAAAATCCTCCTGATCTGATGGCGGGAGAGGACGACATCATTTTTTTGGATTTAGGACCCGTGTTTGAAGAGTGGGAAGCAGATTTTGGAAGGACTTTCGTGATCGGTACCGACCCCGTGAAGCTGAAGCTGCGCGACGACATCGGCAAAGCATTTGCCGACGGAAAGAAATATTTCCAGGAGCATCCGGACGTCACCGGCGTGGAGCTTTTCAAGTACGCGGAGAATCTAGCCGAACAGTATGGCTGGGAATTTGGCGGCGCGATCGCCGGGCACCTGATCGGGCAATTTCCCCATGAACGGATTCCCGGAGATAAGGTCACACTCTACGTCCATCCGGACAATCCGCGGCGGATGCGCGGCCTCGACGCGAACGGCCAGGCGCGCCACTGGATTCTGGAGATTCACTTCGTTGATCGAGCGCGGCAAATTGGCGGATTTTACGAGGAATTGCTGACTGTCGGCTGAGCTGTAGCATCGCGATTGCTTCCGGCTTTTTAGTACGTTCATTCTGGCAACGCGGTCGTCCCGTGATGGTTTGGAAATACAAGTTCAGTCAACGCGAGGGATCAAATGAGTGCGGCTCCGAAAACGGCAGACCACGTACTGGCGGCGCTTCCTCCGCAAAAACTTTTTATCGGCGGCAAGTGGGTGGACAGCGACAGCGCCGAGCTTCTGGAAGTTCGCAGCCCGTCCACCGGAAAACTGCTGGCGAAGGTTCCGCACGCATCGGCGAAAGATGTGGACCACGCGGTGCAATCGGCGCGCGGAGCGAGAGACGCGTGGCGGCTGACGCCGCCTTTCGAACGCGCTGCTGCTTGCCATCGAATCGCCGACCGCATCCTCGCGCACAGGGAACAGATCGCCGCGATCATCTCACTGGAACAAGGCAAGCCTTACTTCGCGGAAGCGTTGCCGGAAGTTGATGAAACCGCTGAAAATTTTCGCATCGCGGCCGAAGATGTGAAACGGCTGGAAACTCCGATTATTCCCGCGCGCGATCCCAACAAACGATTGTTCACATTCAAAGTCGCCATTGGAACTTGGGGAATTATTACTCCCTGGAATTTTCCGACCGTGATCCCCTCGGAATATTTTGGTCCGGGCATCGCCGCGGGCAATACGATCGTATTCAAGCCGGCCGAGCAGACGCCACTCTCCGGCTTATTTCTGGCACAGTGCATGGCGGAAGCGGATCTGCCGCCGGGCGTCTTCAATCTGATTACCGGCTTGGGCCCTAGTACGGGTGATGCTCTCGTCAGTCATCCCGGGATTGACGGCATCGGATTGACCGGTGAAACGCATACCGGCGACACCATCCAGCGGCGCGCCGGCGTAAAGAAACTTCTCATGGAGCTTGGCGGCAACGGCCCGCAAATCGTTCTAGAGGATGCTGATCTCTCGCGCGCGGCGAAGGCCGCGGCGTTCGGTGCGTATTTCAATGCGGGGCAGGTTTGCTGCGCGACGGAACGAGTGCTGGTGGATCGCCGCGTGCACAAAGATTTTCTCGAGCTCGTGGTGCAGCAGGCAAAGCTGGTTCGGGTGGGCGATCCGTTTCAGGAAGGCGTGCTAATGGGACCGATGAATAATCTTCCGGTAATCGAAAAAACGGAACGCCATCTGGCGGACGCAGTGCAGAAAGGGGCGAGGGTGATTGTCGGCGGGAAGCGCCTGGCGAAACAGCCCACAGATTACTTTTTCGAGCCGACGGTGATCGACAATGTGAGTCCCGAGATGTTGCTCAATAACGAAGAAACTTTCGGTCCTGTGGTTCCCGTCATCACAGTGGACGGTTATGAAAAGGCGATCGAACTCGCCAATGCGACGGGCTACGGTTTACAGATGGCGATTTTTACGCAGGATATTGACAAGGCTTTTTATTTTGCCGATCGGCTGCGCAGTGGCAACGTGGTGATCAATGACACCACGGACTATTGGGAAGCTCATGAACCGTTTGGAGGAGGTGGTGGAACCAAGAGTGGCTATGGACGGCTCGGCGGCCGCTTCACTTTCGACGATATGACGCATCTCAAGACTGTCGCATTGCACATTAACGACTTGACCCCGAAACACTAGCCGCGGAACCTCGTGTCGGTTTCGCTTCGCGATAGGCGGGCGCCGTTTCTAGCTCGCGAGCAACACACTGGCTATTAACGCAAACACAATTCCGGCGCCCTGACGCGGCGTCAGCTTTTCGTGAAGAAAAGTGATGCTAAGCAGAATCGTTACGAGAGGATACAACGCTGACAGTGTAACGATGGTTGACGCTTTGCCCTGGTCCAACGCCGCGAAGAATGTCAAAAATCCAACGAAGGCGAAAAAGCCGCCCAACGCGGCCCAACTGAACCCCGGCAGCGACCATTCAAAATGAAATTTTTCCATGAATAACACAACGGCAGCGAACGCCAATACTCCTGCCGTCTGAAACAGGAGCGCTTGCTTCGGTTTCGAATAGTTAGAAGCGAGCTTGCTGAAGACGCCCCACAATCCCCAAGTGACCACGGTCAACACGGAATACAAATACCAGGTTTTCAAAATCGCCTCCTGTGCCGGAACGTAAGCTTGACGGAACGAGTACCTGAAACAAATTCCAACTATGATTTGCGTTGGTCTTCAAACAACGCCTGGGGATCGTGCGCCGACGCGCGTCCAGCCCATATCCATGCGTAGCGGCTGGAGACAGAGCCGACCAGGAAGCATATCGCCGCGGCGTGGCGGCCGTTGGGCGAGGCGTGCCAAAAAACGCGAATAATCAGTGCGATGGGGCCTTCGAGCGCGCCGGCGATGCGCATGGTCCAGCCAGATTTTCCGTCATGGAGCGGGGCGTGCGCGATTCAGCCCCACGGGATTTGACTGGCGCTGCGGATACATGGGATTCGAAATGGGAGACTCCAGCGGTTCGTAGTGCGTAGGGAGTGGACCATCGTTCAGCCCGACGGGAACCCAAAGCCAGCCGAAACCATCGGCGTGCAAGATGTAGGGTTTGTCGCCGGCAAGCGCGGCATCGCCTTCAGCGCCGGGCGGTGGGACGTAATTTGGAGGTGTTGTTGCGGTGAAATCGGGAACATCCTTGCCCGTCCATTTTTTCGCGGCCTCGTCCCACCAGACCAATTTTTTGCGCTCGCTCCACGGCGAACCATCGGGACGCGCGGAGGCTCGGTTGTAGATGACGCGGCGATTCGCCGGCCATGCCCATCCCCATCCATGGCCGTATTCGTCTTTTGGGTCGCGTTCGTTGGCGCGGTTGCGGCCTTCGGAGGGGTATACGCCGGTATAAATCCAGCAGCCGCAGACGGTGGAACTGTCGGCCTTCAGTTCGCCGAAACTAGAAAGGAGTTTGTGATCCGCGGCCGTCCAGCCATTAATCCCCTGCAGAATTTCCGGCGACGCTGGTTCGCGGTGGTCCCCTTCGAGGGTGTAGTTCATGGTCAACGCCAGCAGGCCTTGGTTGCGCAAACTGGGATCAAGCTTCGCCTTTTCCACCACGCGGCGCCATATGTGGTACATGAACCAGTTCTCGCTGCGCGCATCGCCGGGAGGATCTATCGCTTTCTCGCGCCACTGCAGTAGACGCTGTGTGTTGGTGAACGTGCCTTCTTTTTCCACGTGGCCGGCAGCGGGCATGAGAAAGACTTCCGTCTCGATGTCTTCGGTTCGCAGATCGCCGCTCTGAACCTCCGGCGATGCATACCAGAACGATGCCGTCTCTGTTTCGACCATTTCGCGGACGACCTGGCATTTGAGCTTCGCAAGTCCGCGACGCTCCATGCCGGAGTTGGGTCCGGCGACGGCGGGAGTTTGGCCGATCTCGAAGAGACCGTCCATTTTTCCGTCTATCATGTCCAACCAGTAGGCTTGATGCGAGTGATCGCCGGTGACGCGTGGCAACCAGTTGAATCCGAAATCGTTTTCCTTCGTGGCCGCGTCGCCGTAGAAGGCGCGGAGCTGGCTCACTATGTATTTGTCGAAATTGTTCCAGAAGCCGGTGCGCGGTTTGTTGGCTTTGATGAAACTGGCGAGATCTTTTGATGTAGGGCCGAACTTGGGCATGCTCAAATAGCCCGGCAACGAATCGAAGAGCGTCGGTACATCCGTGGAACCCTGAATGGAGGCGTGCCCGCGCAATGCGAGGATGCCGCCGCCCGGACGGCCCATGTTGCCCAGAAGCAATTGCAGAATCGCGGCGCAGCGGATCATCTGAACGCCGCTGGAATGTTGCGTCCAGCCAAGGGCATAGCAGATGGCCGCAGTTTTTTCGGGACCGGACGCGCCGCAATAAAGGTTCGCGACATTGAGGAACGCTTCCTTGGCAACGCCGCAGTAACGCTCCACGATTTCCGGAGTATAGCGGGCGAAATGGCGCTTCATGATCTGATACACGCAGCGCGGATGTTGGAGCGTCAAGTCCTGTTCGTAGGTGCTCAGGTCGGTGCTGGAATCAACGCCATGCATCGAGTGGCCGCCGGACATTTCGCTCGGTTGTTGATCGCTCGAATGGCTGGCGTTTTGCACTCCTTGATAGAGCCACGACGTGGTGTCGTACTGCTTCTTCTCGGGGTCCCAACCTGAAAAGGTCCCGCCGAGCTCTTCGGTGTCCTTAAAAGATTCAGGAATAATTACGGACGCATTTGTGTAATGGACCACGTATTCGCGGAAGTCCAATTCGTTCTGCAGAATGTGATTAATCAGGCCACCGAGGAACAGAATGTCGGAGCCCGCGCGCAGCGGAACCCAGGTGTTCGCGACGGCGGATGTGCGGCTGAAGCGCGGGTCCACGTGGATCAGGTGCGCGCCGTGATGTTCCTTGGCCTCGATCACCCACTGGAATCCGACGGGATGATTTCCGGCCATGTTCGATCCCATAATAAGGATGACGTCCGAGTTCACCAGGTCACTCGGTGCCGTAGTTGCTCCGCCCCTGCCGTAGGTGGTACCCAGACCGGGCACCGTCGAGCTATGTCATATTCTGGCTTGATTGCTGATGCACACCATGCCGAGGCCAGCGGTGAACACCTTTTTAATCAGGTAATTTTCTTCGTTGTCGAGCGTAGCACCACCCAAATGAGCGACGGTTTTGTTCTGCATCAGGCTCTGGCCGTCTTGCGTTTCAGCGAAATTCTTGTTCCGACTTTCCCACAGGCGGTCGGCGATCATGTCCATCGCTGTTTCGAGGTCCAGGTCTTCCCACTGCGCGGACTTCGGCCGGCGGTACTTCATTTTCGTGAGGCGTTCGGAGTGCGTGGTAAGTTCGAAGCTGTCTGAGCCCTTGGGGCACAGCCGCCCGCGCGAGAGTGGTGAAGCAGGATTACCTTCGATTGAAATGAGCTTGTTGCCTTTGTGAAACACGAGTTGGCCGCAGCCCACGGCGCAATAAGGACAAACCGAGTGCGCCACCTCCGCGCCATCGTTTTTCGGGCGCATGTGTAGCGTATGCTCGCTCATGGCTTCCACACCCGTGCCGTCGGCGCGATTCAGGATTTGTTTGATGACAGGCCAGCTCATCACGAGTTCTTTGATCATGGAAGCCTCCGCGAACGACGCGGCAATTCTCTCATTATTTCAGCGTCGCGAGAGCCGGGGATCTTCTGCAGGCAATTTGGAGCGTACAGTTCTCGCTGAAATCTGTCCAGACGCATGCGACCGCCTACGTCGCGCTACGTTCACCCTTCTGAAGACATAGTGCTGGCAGCCATGGCAAAGCTGGATGGGCACAAAATTGGTCACAACCGCAATCTGCGAGGGTTGAAAGGCGTTGCACCGCGGCCGCTAAGTATACAGAAACAAAAGAGAAAAATGGTGGACGTGACCGGGATCGAACCGGCGACCCCCTGCTTGCAAAGCTAGGGTAATCTCAATCTAAGTCGTCGCTTTGGTTGCGCTTATCACCTTCGGGCATACTTAGATTGCTCCAACGTTGCTCCGAATCAAAAGGAGCAGTTGACCTTCGGCTTGCCGCGCTCGCTCGTACTCCGATATCGCTACGAGCGGCTTGTCCCAGGTGTACTACGGCGCTGAAAACGGAGCCGGTAAGCGCTGGGTGTAACCTGCAGTTGTGAGAGAAAAGTACGTCTCATGATCTCAGAGCCGCTGAAACCACACGAAGCAGCGATTTCCTTGACGGCCTTAACGGTTTGTTCTAGCTGTCGGCGTGCAGACTCCACGCGCAAGCGTTCCGCGAATTTAGAGGGTGTAATGCCAGTTTCCTTTTTGAAGACGCGACTGAAGTTCCGCGGGCTCATAGCAGCACGCCTGGCGAGTACATCAACAGAGAGATTCTTATTCAGGTTTTCCGCCATCCACACCTGAAGGTCCTGTAGCACCTTACGTCCCGAAGCTTGCGTTGATAGGGAAACGCTGAATTGCGCCTGACCGCCAGGTCTGCGCAGAAACACGATGAGGTTGCGCGCTACATCCAATGCCACGGACGCACCGTGGTCCTCTTCTACCATCGCCAGAGCGAGATCGATGCCAGCCGTGATTCCGGCAGAGGTATAGATATTCCCATCTTGTATCCAGATCGGATTCGCATCGACTTTGACATCTGGATATTTCTTCTGCAAATCGGCAGCAAAGGCCCAGTGAGTTGTTGCTCGCTTGTTATGGAGTAAACCCGCTTCAGCCAAGACAAAGGCCGCGACGCACACGGATGCCACTCGTCGTGCGCGGCCCGCAGTCTTTTGTAGCCAGAGAGAAAAGCGGCTGTCACGTGTGTCTTTCGAGGTCGGTCCGCAAACTACGACCAGTGTGTCTATGGGCTCGCGCAGTCTCCCGTAATAGCCATGCGCTAACAAAGCAACTCCGCATTCGCCTGCAATGATCGGTTCAGGTTGGGAGCTTACGACTCGAACGTCGTAAGCTGGGCCCCGCGCGCCGAGTACGATGTTCGCGCCGGCAAAAACCTCAAGTGGACCAATCAGATCGAGCTCCTCCACGGGAGGTACCGCAAGGATAACCACCGATATGGGGGGTCGCCTGCTTGCCAGTATCGGTTTCATTGTCAGCCCAGGCATGATATTCACAATGGCCGGAAAAGTGGATTATATGTCATTGCAGCCAGTCCGGCCAACCCCTACCGTTAGTTCGAATGCGAAGGCTTCCATGAACACAACATATAAAGCCATTGAGCTCTCGGGTCATTTCTGTTGGGCGGAATGTGAAGTTGGAGGATAAGGATGGCGAGCACATACAGGGCCGTCGAGATTTCTTCACCGGGCGTTTTCTCCTTGGTCGAAAGAAAGGTTGCCTTCCCCGGCCCTGGACAGGTGCGTATCCGCGTCGAGGCTTGCGGTGTATGCCATTCGGATGCGGCAACTGTGGAAGCGCAATTCCCCAACCTTGCTTATCCGCGCGTGCCTGGCCACGAGGTCATTGGACGAATAGAGGAAGTGGGTCCTGGCGTGACAGCGTGGAAGGTCGACCAGCGTGTCGGAGTTGGATTTTTCGGAGGTGAAGACGGAACCTGCGAGGCCTGCCGCCGCGGTGAAACCGCCTATTGCCAGAATGCAATTATGACCGGCATCACTACTGACGGTGGCTACGCGGAGTCGATGATTTCGGAGGCGCGCGCGCTTGCTTTGATACCGGATGCGCTCAAGTCAGAAGATGCGGCCCCCTTGGTATGTGCCGGCGTAACAACCTTCAACGCGCTTCGTAACGCTGCGCGCGCCGGCGACACCGTCGCTATACAGGGAGTAGGCGGGCTTGGCCACCTTGGCGTGCAGTTTGCGCGAAAAATGGGCCTGCGCACCGTGGCGATTGGCGGGGGACCCGACAAAGAGCACCTGGCGCAGAAATTGGGCGCGCACATTTACATCGATGCCAAGGCAGAAGACGCGGGGGCAGCTCTGCAAAAACTCGGAGGCGCAGATGTAATCCTTGCGACCGCGCCAAGTGGGGCCGCAATCGGTAGCTTGCTTCCCGGCCTTAAGACTCGGGGCAAACTTGCGGTTGTCGGAGTCTCAGGTGATGCCATCCCAGTCAACGGCGTGCCGCTTATCTTCGGGGGACGGTCAGTTGTCGGAAGTCTCACCGGAAGAGCGATCGAGACTCAAGACACGCTTGATTTCAGCGTACTCACAGATGTCCATCCAATGATCGAAACACTTCCGCTTGCAAAAGCCGAGGAAGCATACAAACGAATGATGGATGGCACGGCACGCTTCCGAGTCGTGCTCACTATGAGCTAAACAGGCTTAAAGGCCTGCGCCAAGACGGAGCACAAACCGAACGTCCCAGAGGGAGACTTGGATGAATTCATTCCAGGAAATCTTTAGCAAACAGAAGGCGTACTTCGATTCGGACGCGACCAAATCGTATGAGTGGCGCATCGATCAGCTGACACGCCTTGAGAATTTGTGCAATGAGAACGCCGAGGCTCTAGAGGCCGCGATGAGCAGTGACTTCAAGACCGCCAGTCAGGAAAAAGTCTTCGAGATTATGGCGCCGGTTGGAACCGCCACCTTCGCGAAGCAAGAGCTGAAAGAGTGGATGAAGCCGGTAGATGTCGTCGTGCCGAAAGCCCTTCGGGAGAGCGGGCATACTGCCAAGATCTATCGAGAACCGTACGGTGTCACTTTGGTGATTGGTCCATTCAATGGGCCATTGACGCTGCTTTTCGACCCGGCGTGCCAAGTTCTTGCGGCGGGCAATCCGTGCATTCTCAAACTCTCCGAGGGTTTGCCCGCTACTAGCAAGGTCTTACTGGATGTCATTCCGAAATATTTCGATCCTCGGGCCGTTACTGCCGTCACGGGAAGTAAGGACGGGGTGACGGAACTGCTCAAGCTACCCTTCGACTTCATTTTTTTCACCGGCAGCGTCAAGGTGGGCAAGATCGTCATGGCGGCTGCTGCAAAGAACCTGACTCCCATTCTTCTGGAGCTTGGCGGACAGAATCCTGCTTTCGTTGATCCGACCGCGAACATCCCGGATGCGGCCAAGAAAATTGTCTGGGGCGCAACAGCCTGGGGTGGGCAGTGGTGCACCTCTCCCGGGTACGCCTATGTGCACGAATCGATTGCTAAGGAGTTTGTAAGAGAATCCAAGAAGGCCGTGATCGAGTTGTACGGAACCGACCCGAAGAGCAGGTCGGAGGATTACTCGCGGATTATCAGCCCGAAAGCCGTTGACCGGTTCGTATCACTAATTGATCAGAGCAAGGTTGTGGCCGGAGGTTCTGCCGACCGCGAAGCGCGCTACCTCGATCCCACGATCTTGTATCCGGTCACGTGGGACGACCCGATCATGGAGGACGAAATCTTCGGGCCGATTCTCCCAATCCTTACGTATAAAGACATGGATGGGGCCATTCGTGAGGTGAAGAAGCATCCAAAACCCCTTTCCGGTTTCCTTTTCAGCCGTGACCAGAAGGCGATCGACCACTTCCTCTCGAGCTTGTCCTTCGGCGGCGGCGCGATCAACCAAGTGAACATTCATCTTTTCATCGAAAGCATGCCTTTCGGGGGCGTCGGATTCTCCGGCATCGGCCACTACTACGGTAAGGCCGGTTTTGACGCTCTCACGCACGCGAAATCGGTTCTCATCTCGCCGCCTGACGTGGCCATCGAACATTTGTTCCCGCCCTACACGGAGGAAAAGGTCAAGGCGCTCAGCCAGTGGTTTGAATACTAGGCCACTAAGACCACAACAAAAGGGAGAACTGAAAGGCGGACTAAGCCAATCGCCGACTACGGACTATCTGAAAGCGAGAGAGGTAGGGAATGGTTTTAGCAGGAATCAAAGTGCCCGACACAGTTCTGGTTCGCGACGCGATTGATTTGTCACGGAGCGCGTCAGAGCCATTTCTCTTCAACCATGTGATGCGCTCCTGGCTATTCGGCGTATTGCTTTCAGAAAGCGCTGAACGTGCTCCGGATGCCGAGTTGCTGGCAATAGCCACGATTCTGCATGATCTGGGCTTGACTGACCGCTATACGGCGGAAAATCGTTTCGAGGTGGATGGCGCCAACGCGGCGCGCTCGTTTCTGAAGGGGCGAGGCATCTCGACGCAGCAGACGCAAGTTGTTTGGGATGCCATCGCACTTCATACCACACGATCCATCGCTCTTCACAAAGAGCCCGAAGTGGTTATGACACATGCGGGAATAACGGCGGATGTTCTGGGGGCAGGACTTGATCGAATTCCGCGGGGCAAACAAGGCGCGATCCTAGCCGAGTTTCCGCGCCTGGCACTTAAAAACGGACTCAAAGAGTGCCTTTGCAACATCGCTCGTCGGAAGCCGGAGTCCACCTTTGACAACATCGTCCGGGATTTCGGCGTTCGATATGTCGAGGGGTACACATCCCCCAACTTCGCCGATGTCGTCGCGAATGCACCATTTTCCGAATAGACGACCTCCCGATCATCGAATTGCGCACACGTATCAGCGCGGCTAAAGAAGGAAACAACATGAACCACCAAATTCAAGGACTTTCCATCCATGCGGATGTGCCCCTGCCTGAATAGCAGGTGGTAGACGTGAGAAACTCCGACGGTATCTTATTGAAAATAAAGATTTGGTGGACGTGACCGGGATCGAACCGGTGACCCCCTGCTTGCAAAGCAGGTGCTCTCCCAGCTGAGCTACACGCCCAGAGTCGGCTACTCCAATCATTTTCCATCACTTACGCCGCCACCGCAACCGCTTGTGCCCCCGAAATCTTGGAGCAACTTGGAGCAGGTACCGCAAATCCAGTGCCAACCTTCTCAGTTTCTTCGAGCCGCAAGGGCAAATTCTCTTTGAGCGACTTGGCATATTCCGACGTGATGTCGTTCCCAAGAGAATGTCCTGCCCATATTTTGGTCAGGTGTCCGTGCGCTCGCACCGCTTCCAAATGCGTGATGCGGAAACGGCGGAAGCTGTGAAAGCCGTAATCGTCGAGCCGCTTATCCAGCCAACGACGGCGTAGATTCCCGGCACGAAGCGGAGTTCCTTTCTTCGTCTTGAACAGCAAACCGCTTTTGCCCTCGATGAAGGAAAGTAAGTAATCTCCGACTGCTTTACTCACATCGACGTTGCGCTTTGCTGCCCGTGTCTTGAGGCCTGAAAGACGACCGAAACGATTAACCGATTGCTCGACCGCGAGAGTGCGGCCATTGTTGACAATGTGCCGTGCTTCGAGACCGAGGATTTCTGCAATCCGCATTCCGGTTGCAGCGGCGATTACATATAACGCATGTTCATCGCCCTTGCTTTCCGACACGAGTTTGTCAACCTGCTCCGCCGTCAGGGCCGGGACGTGCTGCTCGTCCTTGACTATCTTGGGAAGTCCGAGGTATTCACGGTTCCATTTCAGACGGTGGATTGGCTCGCCCGTTTCCGGGTCTTTAACGGAACGGACGAGTTGCAGGACGAGCCGCATATAGTTGTTTACCGAGCAAACGCTCAACCCTGCGTTGAACATTGTCTCGACCAACGGTTTGCAACTCTTGTTGTTCACTTGTGCCAAAGGCAAGTCGCCGATGACAGGATAGATATGCTTGCGAAGAGCACCCTCAATCGTCGGAATCGGGCCCGCCGACCGACGACGTGTCACTGGTTCTCGTTGAAGTGCGCTGAAGAGCGGCTCACGAAATCTTTCGCGGATCAATCCCTAACTTCTTCATCCGTGTGAGCAACGTGGTCCGCTTGAGTCCCAAGCGGGCCGCGGCGCCATCGGAACCTCCGACGCGTCCTTTGGTCTCTCGCAGAATTCGCACAATCCTATCTTGTTCGTCGAAGTTTCGCGCTTTTGCCGGAGCCAAGTTCGCGCTGCTGTTTGCCATTTCGGGTACACAGATCGCTAGTGTACTGCTGCGCGTCAGGATCACAGCACGTTCCACAAGATTCTGAAGCTCACGAACGTTCCCAGGCCAATGCCAGCGTGCCAGCTTCCGCAGGGCTGCGGCCGGGATATTTTCGATTCGCTTTTGCATGCGGCGCGCGTACTTCTGGCTGAAGTATCGCACCAGCAAGGGAATGTCTTCCGGGCGCTCGCGCAAGGGAGGAAGGCGAATGGGAAAAACGTTGAGGCGGTAATAGAGATCGCTGCGAAATTCCTTTTCTTCAATCATCCGATCCAGCTCACGATTGGTTGCAGCGATCAGCCGAATGTCGACTTTCTTCGTGCGTGTGCTCCCCAGACGTTCGAATTCTCTATCCTGCAAAACGCGCAGAAGCTTGGGCTGGAGTTCCAGTGGGATATCGCCGACTTCATCCAGAAACAACGTGCCTTGGTCAGCCAGTTCTAGTCGGCCAATCTTCTGTGTGACCGCGCCAGTAAAGGCGCCTCGCTCGTGGCCAAAGAGCTCACTTTCGAGCAATCCAGTGGGAATCGCTGCACAGTTTAGTTCGACAAATGTTCGCGCGTTGCGGCGGCCGCGCTCATGAATGGCGCGCGCGACAAGTTCCTTACCGGTGCCTGTTTCTCCCAGCAGAAGCACGGTCGAATCAGTCGTGGCAACCGTTTCGGCCAGTTGCAGCGCCTGCCGTAGCGCCGAGCTCTGCCCAATGATTCCTTCAAAATCCGACGTGCTACGAATCTCCTCTTCCAAATAGAGCTTTTCTTGTGCGAGCTTGTCTTTTAATTCGGCGATCTCGCGATAGGCCAACGCGTTCTCGATGGCGATCGCGACTTGCCCCGCCGCTCGCATCAGGAAATCAACGTCTTCCGGTCTGAACGAGTTCTGGACCCGGCTGGCGAGTGTCAGAACCCCGAGCGTACGGTTTCGGCTGATTAGCGGCAACGCGAGAGCAGACTCGATGCCTTATATGCGAGCCGCGTCCGCGGTTGCCTGGTTATCTGCAAAATCCGCTGCTGTTCTGATCACAGCCTTACCGGTCTTGAATGCACTGCCTACGAAGGACCCCTCGACAGGTTGCACGAAGTCCTCTCTTGCGAATCCCTTACTCTCCGGAAAATCCATGACGCGTTGGCGCAATTGACGCTCATCCCCATCCGGCAGCCACACTCCGACGGCGTCGCAGTGCATAACTTGCCTGATGCTCGTCGAGATCGCGCGAATCAGATCGCGAGGCTCCAAATTCGAAACCAAAGCGTTCGTGATGTCCAGCAGTAACTTCAGGCGGTCGCTTTCGCGTTGCGGTTCCGGTCTTGCGCTTGGCGACTCCTGGGAGTCTAACGACTGATTCGGTAACGAAGAGCGCATCCTTACATTCCCCTGCGTCAAGTGTCGCACAAAGTCGCGCGGGAATTCCGAGTCTCCTTCGCTATTTACCTTTTCCTGCGCCGGTAGTCAGGACTTAATGGCGCCCCGTTGATCGCTAACTTGACAGTTACACTGATAAGCGATACTGTTTAATCTTGCCACCGCTAATGGCCTGGCGCCCTTTGCCACCATGGATGCCAAGTGCAGCATCCTGCTGCGCGACGCTAAGAAGGCGATGATACGATGAACATTACTCTGTGGGTCCTGCAAATCCTGTTTGCCGCGCTCTTCATGCTGCATGCGGTGCTGCATCTGTTCCCCCCTCCCCGATTGAAAAGGATACTCGCCGAGCAGAACATTCCGGTCAAACGGACGATCGCCACGTGGGCGGAGGTCGTGGGATCGCTCGGACTGATCCTTCCGGGCGCGGTCAGCATCGCCGCATGGCTCACGCCGCTGGCTGCGCTCGGTCTCGCTGTGGTGATGGTCGGGGCGACAGCGTTCCATGTGTCCCGGAAAGAGACTCTCGCCACGGTCGCCGCCCCGTCCGTCGCGCTGATCATGATCTTCCTCGCCTGCGGCCGCACCTTCGTGGTCCCGCTCCACTAGATGACCAATTCCAAGGGGTCACCCGTGGTCGTAGGCGGTGCGACAAGCGCCGAGCAAGTCGTGCAAAACGCGGCGGCGGGTAGTATCACGCTAAGCGCCGCCGACCGCGCGGAAATCGAGGTGAGCGCGCCCGGGCCAGTCCAATGGTGACGGCATCTCCTAGAGAGGAGTGTGGGCGGTACAAGCGGCGCGGTAGGACGCGCAACCGGCCCGCCGCTTCAGCTTCGATAAATCTCACGACCAGCAAAACCGCAAATTTAACTCAGGACTTGATCGCGCCCCCTCGGGCGCTAACTTGATAGTTAAACTGATAAGTGATACTGCTTAATTATGATCGCTCAGAAAAACAGTGAAGTCGCGGTTGAAGATTTTGCCATGGCGTTGGGTTTGCTCGTGCGCCGCCTTCTCGCCGACGTGCCGCCGGAATTGAAGGAATTCTCCTGGACACAAAAAGCGGTCCTCCGCCGCCTGGAAAAGCACGGCCCGGCGACCGCCGCGGACCTCGCCCGTGCCGAAGGCGTCAAGCCGCAATCCATGGGCACGGCCCTGGGGTTGCTCGAGAAAATGGGGTTGGTCGAGCGCAAGGCCCACCCCACGGACGGCCGCCAGATCAATATCAAACTGACGGCCCGGGGAATCACCCTGCGGAGGAACACCAAGGAGGCGACGTACGCCTGGCTCTCGCGGGCCATCGCGGGACTCGACAGGCAGGAACAAACAACACTCTTCAAGGCCGGTGAACTCATCAAGCGCATAGCGGAAACGTCATGACAACTTGCCGCCCAAATACACAAAAGAACAACGCATGAAACTCGATCCCCCAAAAACGGCGTTTCTGACTCTGGATCTTCAAAAAGGAGTCTTCGGCCTCGTGCCGGATTCCGAACGCGTGATGAGCGTGGCCGCGAAAGCCGTCGCGTTTGCGCGGGAAAATCAGTTCCGCATCATACATGTAGGGCTTGGGTTTTCCGAGGGGCACCCGGAGATTCTGGATTTTGAATCCCCGTTTTTGCTGGTCAAACGAAACAATCTTTTCGTCAAGGGCACTCCCTCCGTGGAATTTCACGGCGATATTTTTCATCCGGACGACCTGGTGATCTACAAGCAGAGAGTGGGGGCGTTTTCGGACAATCATCTTGAGCTTGTCCTTCGGTCCCGCCGCATCGAGCACCTCGTTTTTTTCGGCATCGCGACGAGCGGGATTGTTCTCTCCACGCTGAGCCGCGCCTTTGACCTGGATTTCCGCAGTGTCGTTCTCAAGGACGCCTGCTTCGATGCCGATCAGGATGTTCACCGCGTTTTGACCGAAAAGGTTTTTCCCGTGCAGGCCTGGGTCGCCGCGACGGACGAATTCATCGCCGCGCAAAAGGGGTGATTCAGAAGGACAGGCATCGCATCATGAGCCGTACCCATTCCGCTCTTTGCCTGCTCCCGTTTCACCCGTGATGAGAACCGTAGACCCAGTCGGCCTGACTTTGGAGATGCGTGAGAGTGCAGCTTTCGAAACTGGAGAGGTTCCAACAATCTCTTCAAACATCGAGGCCTTATCGATTTCTTCGCGTAGAGCGGCGGACGGGTTGCCGGCCCCAAGGGAGCAGCCGCAAAGTTGGGAATTCCGCGACAGACACTGGATTCGAAAATCGCAAGCCTGGGCGTGGATAAACGGTGTTTCCAAAAATTAACTCGCTACTCTCGGTTGCTCGCGACATCGAGTGCAATGTCTTCAACCTCTGGTGAGGGACAGTAGCTGTATTAGCTGCTCGCCATTCTCTCTGACCTCTTTTTGAAAGTTCTCGGGATCATGCCCAAACATTCCTGTAATTTCGTGATCTTCTTTAGTGATAATTCGAGTCCCATCCATTTTTGGCGTGCGCGTAGAGTCATTTTGATCTGGACCACAAGCCAAGCCTAGTCCTTCGCGTTCTGGTTCGTTCCTTCTGAAATTTCGGCATTTCAGAATTTCCGGCACGATCTTCCGCGGCAAGTGCCGTGAATTCAATACCGTTGCATTGGCTGCTCGATTGCCTTTGTTTCTCGCGGGTTGTCGAGAGTTTGAGGGGGACTTATGGCAGAGCACAGATCGCGCAGGTCGATTCTTTCGTTGAAGAGCTGGCTGTTCACGCCCGCGATGAAAGGCGCGACTCTTTCCGAGTCACTGACCTTGCCTTGTGGCGCCAAACTCACCAATCGCATTGCCAAAAGCGCAATGAGCGAGGGAATTGCCGACCTCGATAACCATTCGACTGCGCGACTTGAGACCCTCTACCGGCGTTGGGCTAAGTCCGGTGCAGGGCTGCTGTTTACGGGCAACATCCAGGTTGATCCCAATCACCTGGAACGCCCGCTCAACATCGTGATCCATGATGACGGCGGAAAAGAACAACTGGCGAGGCTGGCCAGCGCCGGCACGTCTGGCGGCGCAGAATTCTGGGCCCAACTCAGCCATACCGGGCGAAAGGTATTCAGCAACATCAATTCGGCGCCTCTCGCGCCATCCGCCATCGCTCTCGACATGGGCCCGATGGTCAGTTTTCCCACACCAAGACCAATGACCGAGGACGATATCGGTCACGCGATTAAACAATTTGGCAGCGCAGCAAAAGCGGTACAGGACGCTGGATTTACTGGCGTGTCACTTCACGCGGCAAGCGCGTACCTGATCGCCCAGTTCTTGAGCCCACTATCGAACCTGCGGACCGACCGTTGGGGTGGCTCGCTGGGGAACCGCTCAAGGTTCCTGGTGGATGTGATCGCCGCGATCCGCGGCGCGGTGGGGCCAAGATTTCCGATTGGCGTCAAACTCAACGTCTTTGAATACCAAAAAGGCGGGTTCACCAGCGCCGAATCCGTTGAGTTGGCAAAGATCCTCAACGGCACCAGCGTAGATCTCATAGAGCTAGCGGGCACGTATCGATTGACAACAGCCCCTGGCAGCGAAAACAGCGACGATGCACTGAGAGCTGACGCGATAACCCGCGAGGCTTTAATTTTGCCGTTTGCCGCCCCCATTCGGGCTGTTGCGAACATGCCGGTAATGGTGACGGGCGGATTTCGGACACGCGCGGCGATGGTTGAGGCCCTGGAGAGGCAGGAAGCGGATGTCCTGGGCTTAGGACGGCCCTTCACTGCCGATCCCGAGTCGCCCAGACGCTTGCTCACCGGTCAGATAGATAAGCTCCTTCAGCCGGATATTGCCATGCCGGCCAATATCGCGTTGGGTTCACTAGCCGTGTTGCGTTGGAACTCTTTGCAGATCGAGCGACTAGCGGATGGTCTCGATCCCGATCCCTCGTTGACCGGCGATGCTGCATTGGCGGCCTTCTTCGAACTCGAAAGTCGCAATACTAGGGCGCTTCTTGAGCATCGTAATGGCGTCGTTGCATGAATGATCTAGCTTTCCGCTCAGTTCATTGTGGTGTCGGACGATGCCCGCAATGGAAGTGCTAATCGTGGCCCCACGTGATTCGCCGAGCACGCTTGCAGAGCGAAAAGAAATAATGCAGGACGATCTACGTTTTTGCCCTTCGAGGTGCTGCCATTTTGTAAACCATCACCCTTCCGTTTGCTGAGTCGGTGAAGGTCGATAGGCCTTGAATCCGGCGCGTTCCATGCCGCGTCGAGCCTCAGGATTCTTCATAAACGTATCCCACACGAAGGACGTGCGCGCGTTCTCCGCCATCACCATGGTGATTCCTGTGTCGATCCCGACCACATCGATATCGTACCAATCATTCAGCGGGTTGAATGCATCCACGAACCCGTATTGGGTCCAAGCGTTCTTCCCATATCGATCCTTCATCGTTCGCAAGACACGCATGGCCGCCGCCGGCAGAAAGGGTAAAGAACCGCCTGCCGCGCAAGGAACCACGCTGCCATCGATCGGTCCGGTCGCAGGGGGGCCACCCCACACTACATAGCCTTTCACCGAATCCGAGGCTGTAATTCCCCATAAGTCATCACTATAGTCGGGGAACTGGGTTCCCAGATCGAGGCAAAAACGCCGGTGGACGTCAGTGGCCAGAATTGAATTCTGAAAATAGTCTGCGTACCGGTCACGCTTGCCACGGAAATCAAACCAGGCCTGCGAATACTGATGAATGAACAGAGGTGCGAAGGACCCGATGTAACGAATGCCGTCGTACTCGAAAATAGTTCGCTTCCAAGTGTTCCATGCTTCGGCGGGCAGCGGATGCGTAGCCGAGCCCAATCCCAGGAGATACATCATCATCATTTCGCTGTAGTCGCCCCAGCGGTACTGCAGAAAGCCATTTTCGGGGGTCCATCCGTGCGGGAGTATGGGCGTGTCTTCCGAAAGCCACTTCCAGTCCACCCGGTTAAAGATTTCGAGAGCCAATTCACTGATCTCGGAATGTATGAAATGTTCCTTGCAAGTGATAACCCCGCAGAGCAGGATGGCGGTGTCGACGGAGGAAGCTTCTGAATCCCATATTCTTTCGCCCGTACTAATATTGGCCCAGTGGTAGAAAAATCCTCGATGGTTGGGCAATTTTTTCCACAAGAAGCGCAACGTATTCAAAACACGCAACTGAGCCTCAGCACGCAACACAAAGCCGCGTTTTTCTCCAATGCAAAGTGCGGTCAGCCCGAAGCCAGTCGCCGCGATGCTTCCCAGATCGCTTGTGACGGGGCTGCGTGCATGACATCGATCCTGCACAATGCCGGTTTCCGGATGCGCCTGCCCCCAAAAGTATTGGAAATTGGCCTTCTCCAGTTCCTCGAGAAACGCGTCGTCGGCGCTGGAGAAAGGCGGGTTGGTAGGAGGCACAGCCGACGGAGTAGTCTGTTTCTGCAACGCCCGTGGCTCAGACAGAGCGCCTAAGTGCGCAAATGGGACACAAGCTCCTGCGCTGGCGATCTTCTTCAACAATTCCCGGCGGGATATCCTAGCCTTCCCGATATCTATAACGTTCATCCGCATAATTATAAACGCCTTCGGCATAGAGGAAGCACTGAGATGACGCGGAGTGAAAGGCTTGCATCGAATTGACCAACTCGATTGTGGGAGCTGAGGCCCCGGGAGCGAACCGTATCCATCTTGATTTGAGTCTGCGGGAGAGCTAAGTTGAAAGGGAAATGGCCGCGACATCCTGGCGAAAAATTGCCATCTGGTCCGCTGTGATCATAGCTCTCGGTGGATTTCTAGTTGCAACACGTATCGCGGTTCGCCTGTACAGGCGGCACCGATCGATCATGTTGAGGGGCGCCGTTGTCAAACAAAATGTCGACACTAGAAATCAATCGCCCATTGCCGATGTGGAGGTGAGTGCGGCCGATGGATTGGCCGTCCTTGATTCCAAGTCTGATTTTTCCGGTGCCTTCACGCTAGGTTTGCGTCCGGGATCACGCCGGGGGCAACCGATCACGCTCACCTTTAGGCATCCGGATTATCAACCCCTCACTGTGAAGGAACTCATCAGTGACAATCTGTACGTCATTCGTATGGCGCCGCTTCATGGGGAAGCTGAAGCAGGGCTCAATGAGCCGACGGTCGCGGTTGGTAACGTCTTGGTGAGATATTCCACGGAGACGACGACAACAGAGCACGTTGGAAGCGCAGTGAAAGTTTTTCAAGTATTGAATACGGGAAACGTTCCCTGCCACAGACATTCTCCGTGCTCGCCCGACGGAAAATGGAAGGCTCAGGTGGGCGGTGCCTCTCTCGACGCCGGCGAAGGCAATGTATTCCGCAATGCAAGGGTGACTTGCATCGGAGGGCCATGTCCTTTCACCCGGGTTGATTCTGATGGGTTTTCACTCGGTGGGCACAACATTAAGGTGTCAATTCGTGATTGGTCCGATACGGCCACTTTTGTTCTACAGGCCGACGTATCTCGCACGCAGGTCGGCGATATCGTTCGCGAGTCTTCTCCTGTGATTTTCGGCCGAGCAATGAATTTCACTTTGCCGGCTAAGGCGGAAGGCCCGAGTATCGAAGCTGAAATGAACGGATCTCGCATTGTCTTTCCGTTGGGTCCGACTCCCGTTCTCAGCTGGGCCGATTGCAATGTCCGGGTAGAAAAAAATCAAGTAAAGGACTACCGGTGTGAGCTCAAAGGCGGATATCAATACCGATGAGTGTTTTGGAGAGCGGGCCCGCTCCTCTCGCCGCCCTTCATCCTGAACAATTCGAGGGGTGTCACGTCTGGCCTCCTCAGTTGCTTATTCAGGCCCAACGTTGATCTCGGCCTTGATGATTACGCATCTTGATTGCCAATGACGCAGGCGCTACTTCGAACACGGAAACGCTTGAATTAGGGCGTTTCGAACTAACCACGACGCTCCTCTATTCCACAATTCCGGATGAGTTGTTAAATACTTGTTCACGATTGCTATCAATTGGGCGGGAGCGATATCTGCTCCGATGCAGGCTTTTCCTTCATACGTGAGAGCTTCGGCGTGCGCTTCGATATAACCCTCGCAAAATCCAAGTTTGACTTCTGCCTTCGCCAGTTCTTCGGGCATCGAGGTTTTGTCGATGACTGGATAGTCTTTACAACTGTCAACCAAAGCACTACCAACCTGATATGAGGTTGTTGTTTTTTGAGCGGAACCAATGTTTGGTAGCAACAGGATGAAAACCAGAACTGCTAAACTTTTCATAAGCACCTCCCGTGAATTGGCGGGATCGTAACGGGTGTCAATGAGTGTGCAAACAGCACGGGCCCTAACGCCGGTGGAACGCGGCGTCGAGTAATCGTTTGAAGAAACTTCGATGGGCATAGGCTTCGTACATGGCGGGGCTGTGCCGCAATTGTACAACATTCTGTTCCCCGCCGAAGGATCCAGAGAAATCTCACCGTCAGATGAGCACCTGCCTAGTGAGCAGTTGCGCTCGGAACCGAAGCTCAGCTAACCCTTAATTTTGATGCCCGATTTATGATTACATTGAAAACCCCAAGGCAAAGGATGGAGTTTTTGGTGTGCCCGAACGCTCTTGGAAGGTAGGTGCTTTTGCCAACTTCAGATTTATCAGAAGTTGGGCGTGACGAGAATATGCGGCTCTCCACCACGATTGAAAACAGAGACCACGACTTCAAGCGCATTCATTCCTAAAGGTAATATGCTTACGATTTTCTGAGTTCGCGGCAGGTCTCGGTGAGAGCGCGAAGTTTGTTGCGCGTGATCTCGAGCGGCACATGTCCAAATCCGCACTCGCTCGTGAGCAGCAGCCGATCGGGTGAAAAATACGCGAGCGCTGGCTTCAGGCGTTCACGGATGATTTCGGGGGTTTCAATCGCATCGCTGCGCTGGTCAATCACGCCGAGCGCCAGATCGCCTTGGAAAGGCCACTGCTTCCAAAGCTCCATCAAATCGTAGCCTAGCGTACAGTGCTCTAGAGAGACTTCATCAATGTGGACGGTGTGGAACGCCGGCACGATGTCGGTATATTTCGTGAAATAAATCCGTTTTCGCCTGGGGTTACCGCCGCAGACGTGCAACCCGAACCTGACTCTCGGTAGCGAATCGATCAGTTCATTTAGTATTTCCGCGGCCCACAAACTATCTTCGGGCGACTCGGTCCACATCGGTTCATCGAACTGAATATAATCGCATCCTTCGGCAATCACCTCGCGCAACTCCGCCGCCAAGACCTGCGCGTACGCGCGGCACAGACTTTGCTCCTGCGGATAGAGATCCGGGCGCTGATTCACACTGAAGCGCGTAAGTACATGCGGGCCGGTCACAGTCTGTTTAACGCGGCAGCGGGGAGGAGCGGCGTCGCGCGCCAGCCTCCAGTTGCGCGCCAGTTCGAAGCGCGAATTTTTGATTTCGCCGATCACCCGGGCGCATTCGATTCCGAATCCCGCAATGCCGAAGGATTGCTTCACCATTCCTTCGAACGTGATTCCCTCGAGCCGCTTCTGATAAAAATAATACATATTTTCGCGGTACCCCTCACCGTCCGTGATGACGTCAAGTCCGAGCTCCGCCTGATCGCGCGCCGCCCATTGGATCAGTTCGTCGGTTTCCGTGCGGCTGAGCGAGGGTTTCTTCATCGTATCTTCCACGCTGCTATTTCGTGGGTAGCTGCCTACTACGGTGCTGGCGAATGGTGGCATTTGGTGTTGGCCAGTGTCCTAGACCGCCATTAAACCCGCGCTTGCGCGAGCCTCGTTAATGTGCGCTCTCACGCCCTCTTCCAAGGGGCCAGGTGCAAAATCAATCTCACGAATCAAACGGGTACCGTCTTGATGATCAATCAGAGGCGTGCCGGCGCCTTCCGTAAAGGCGATCCGCGCGTCGGGAATCCACTTTTTCACAATCGCCGCGAGTTGAGCGGCTGTGACGCAGTGACCGCCATTATTGTAAACGAAGTGGGCGAGCTTCGGCTTCAGGGCGAGCCTAACGAGTTGTTCCGCGCAGTCGTTCTTATAGATCCAGGTGTCACGCGTTTGCGAGCCGAACGGCAGCGTGACGGATTCGCCGATGGCGGGCTTGGAAGCGAAATGCTCGGCCCACATGACGGCGCTGCGCTTGCGGCCGTGACCAAAAACTACAGGCGGCCGCGTACACGCGATGTTCGCTTGACATCGCTCAACATATCGCCGGCCCATGTGTTCGTTCAGCAGCTTCATCACCGCATAGGTGAACGCGTGAGATACCGGATCACAAAAATCGCCTTCGGTCACGGGCCGGTCGCCATAAGCCTGTTGCGACGGACCTGCTACGGTTTCACTGCTCGTGAAGAGCAGGCGGGAAAGTTTGTAGTGTACTGCCGCCTCAAACATGTGGGTCATCCCGAGGATGTTGACGCGCGTCGAGAGGGAAGTATTTTCATCCACCAGCGGCCCCATCACGTAGGCCAAGTGAATCGTGTGAGTGATATTAGGATGCTTGTGAAATACTGCCATCACATCGCGGAAGTCGCTGACGTCCATGGGAACCGAATCGAAGGCAGCACCGGTACGGCCGGCCACGGTGCGCAGGCCCGCGAGTGCTTCCGCGTCCGCGGATCGATCGGCGGCCACGCTGGGAATGCCGCGCTCTAGGAGATTGCGGACGACCGATTGGCCGATGAAGCCCAAGCCACCCGTTACCAGGAACTTCGCACGTTCGCTCATGGGGTTAGTCGCCTACTCATCTATCGTTAGCAGCGATGGCTTATAACCGACGAAAGAAAAATAAATCACGACGGCGTAACAGAACAGGGGAACTGCAAAGGCCGCCTGGATCGAGCTACGGTCTGAAATATATCCCATGAAGGCTGGGACGATCGCGCCACCGATGATGGACATCACCAGAAGAGAAGAGCCGAGCTTTGTGTACACGCCGAGGTTCTTGATGCTCAAAGCAAAAATCGTCGGGAACATGATCGAATCAAAGAAGCCAAGCAACACGACAGCCCATACGGGCGCGATTCCGACCGCGAAAATCGCGACGATTGTGCACAGGGCAGCAGCCGTCGAGAAAAGGCCTAGTAGCCGGGGTGGCGCAACGCGTTTCATGATCGCCGAACCGGCGAAGCGCCCGATCATGAATCCAAACAGGTGCCATTTCAGGTAATCCGTCGCGGTTTTTTCCGGAGTGCCGGGAAGCGCGTGCTGCGTAAACCGAATCACGAAGCTGGTGACGCCTACCTGCGCGCCGATGTAGAAAAATTCTGTGATCATGCCGCGAATCAGATGTTTGTACTGCCAGATGCCTTTGTGCGTCTTTGGCGCGGCCTCTGTCGCCGCCAGCGCCTCGCCGCTCGATTCGCGCACTTCCGGCAGATGAGCAAAATAGATCAGCGCCGCGACAAACAGAAAAATTCCGGCGATTACAAGATACGTGCCTCTGACCCGATTTGCTTCCGAAGCTGAATAAGCCTGCCACTGGTCCGGAGTCATTGCCGCGAGTTTGGCAGCGGAGTACTCGATCCCCGAAAGAATGAAAGCTCTGCCGATGAACGGAGTTACCCAAGCACCCACGGCGTTGAAAGATTGCGCGAGGTTCAGGCGACGTTCGGATGATTCGGGCGGACCGAGAATCGTGACGTACGGATTGGCTGCGACTTCCAGAATTCCTTGTCCGCAGGCCATCATAAACAGCGCGAACAGGAAAAATCCGTACGTCCGGATCGAAGCGGCGGGGATGAAGAGGAGCGCGCCAACAGCACAGGTTCCCAACCCAACCAGAATACCCTTACGGTAGCCGATGCGCTCCATCAGCCATCCCGCCGGCAGCGCCGCCAGGAAATAACCGCCAAAAAAAGCAGTTTGAATCAGCGACGACTGAAAATCGCTAAGATTGAAAGTCTTCTTTAAATGCGGGATGAGTATGTCGTTGAGGTTGACCCCAAGCGCCCAAAGAAAAAATAGGCTCGTGACCAGCACGAAAGGAAGCACATACTTTCGCTCTGTAAGTGGCGCGGAAAGTCTTCCCATGCGTCTCCGTTACGCCAAGGCTCGGTCGAGGTGCACGTAACCGCCATCCACATACATGTGTTGTCCGGTGATATGCGAAGCCTGGGCGGAGATCAGGAACACAACCATCGCAGCGATCTCATCCGGTGTCGTCATTCTTTTTTCGAACGGAATTCTGGCCGTGATGGTTTTGAGCTTCGCCTCTGGGTCAGGAAATTTGCCGAGCCACTGCTGGTAGAGGGGCGTCATGACCTCGGCCGGAACTACCGCGTTGACGCGGATGCCATGGGGCAGAAGTTCCACCGCCCACTCTCGCGTAAGCGCCAGGATCGCGCCCTTCGACGCCACGTACCCCGAAGTATTTCCTTGCCCCGTCACCGCGGTCTTGGAACTGATGCTGACGACGGATCCACGCGTGTGCTTCAAATGGGGAACGGCGAAGTGCGTCATATTGTAGTAGTGCAAAAGATTGAGTTTCAGCGAGCCTACAAATGTTTCAGGACTGCCGAGCTCCAGTCCGACTCCGTCGTTCACGCCTGCGTTGTTGATGAGCGCGTCAATTCGGCCGAACGCGCTAATCGTTTCCGCGACGGCTCGCGCGCAATTCTCCCATGGTTGCAGATCCGCGACGACGCGGAGGCCGCGGTCGCGATCGAGCAGCAGTTCGCTAAAAAGTTTGTCGCAGGCTTCCTTGTCGCGATCTACGATCACGGGGATCGCGCCTTCACGCACCGAGGCTTTGGTAATCGCCGCGCCGATGCCCTTCGCGCCTCCGGTGACGACCACGACTTTGTCTTTTAGCTGTAGATCCATGCACTACTCCCGGACCAGTGCGGGCCAATGAAAACTGCTATCCACGGAGGTTGAAGAATCCGCCATCGAAAGGAAAGTCCACACCCGTTACGAAGGAGGCCGCGTCGGAACAAAGATAAAGCGCAAGGGCTGCGACCTCGTCCGGCTCCGCCATGCGGCCGATAGGCTGCGAATGGGCCAATTTACCGAACATTTCTTCCTCGCGGCCCGGATAGTGCTGCCGCAGGTATCCATCTACAAATGGCGTATGGACTCGAGCAGGCGAGATGCAATTGCAGCGAATGTTGCAGGCGAGGTAATCCCTGGCGACGGAATAGGTCATGGCAATCACCGCACCCTTGCTCGTTGAATAAGCAAAGCGGTCCGCCAGACCGGACGAGCCCGCGATGGAAGCCATATTGAGAATTACGCCGCCGCCGTTCACTTTCATGTGTGCGACGGCGGCGAGCATGCAGTGATAAATGCCTTTGACGTTCACCTGAAAAACTCGATCGAAGTCGCGCTCCGTGGTGGATTCAAGTTTGCCAACGTGAGAGATACCTGCATTGTTCACCAAGGTGTCGATTCCGCCGCGCTGCGCAAGTTCTTGAAATACCGCCCGCACTTCCTCCTGGTTAGTGACATCGCATTCATGAGCGGAAGCTTCACCGCCGCCATCGAGAATCTCCTGCACTGTCTGCCGCGCTTCTTTGGAATGAATATCCAGCACACACACGCGCGCTCCGTTCGTCGCAAAAAGGTGCGCGATGGCTCTGCCGATGCCGCTCGCACCGCCCGTAACGATGACCGATTTGCCGTCGAGGCGAAACCCATTCGAATTCTTGACGGGGTTGATCAGAGTGAGACTCCTCGTTTCCACGGAATGAAGTCATTTTGGCCCAGTACCTCTGCTTTGGTCCGGACCTGGCCGCTGGCTATCTCGATCACCCTCTCCAGAATTGCTTCCCCCATCTGCTCGATCGTCACTTCTCCATCAATGATCGGACCCGTGTCAAAATCCACGATATCCGCCATGCGCCGCGCCAAGGTCGAATTGGTCGAGATCTTTACAACCGGCGCAATTGGGTTTCCGGTGGGCGTACCCAGTCCGGTGGTAAAAAGCACCACGTTCGCTCCTGCACCCACTTGCGCGGTGACGCACTCCACGTCATTCCCCGGAGTGCATTGCAGATTCAGTCCCGGTTCAGTTGAATATTGGGGATAATCAAGCACGGCCGTGACGGGGGATGTTCCACCTTTCTTTGCGGCGCCGGCCGATTTCATTGCATCGGTAACGAGGCCGTCGCGAATATTTCCGGGCGAGGGATTCATGTCGAACCCGGAGCGAACCGCTTTCGCTCTGGCAGCGTAATCGCGCATCAGTTGGATGAAGCGATCACCAACTTCCTTGCGGGTGCTGCGCTCGATCAGTTCCTGTTCGACGCCGCAAAGCTCGGGAAATTCTGACAAGATGGTGCGGCCACCCAGCGCGGCGACAATGTCAGAAACGTGACCGATGGCAGGATTCGCCGAAATCCCGGAAAAACCGTCGGAGCCGCCGCACTTCAGTCCGACGCATAATTGCGAAAGCGGCGCCGGCGTGCGTCTGCAGCTTTCGTTCATCTCCATCAGCTGGAGAAAGGTCTTGCGAATTGCTTCTGACATCATCGCCAGTTCCGACCCGCTGTGTTGCTGCTCGAACACGAGAAGAGGCTTCGAGAATTTTGCGTCGCGCTTCTTGACCTGTTCCAGGAGTATCGCCACCTGCGAGTGTTGGCAGCCGAGGCTCAGAACGGTGGCGCCCGCTACGTTAGGGTGGTGGATGTATCCGGCAATCAGAGAACAGAGATTATCGGAATCCTCGCGCGTCCCGCCGCAACCACCTTCGTGCATCAGAAACTTGATCCCGTCTACATTCTCGAACACTCGCGGAGCCGGCGGACGACCATCGGCGACCACGGCGTCATGGCCTGCGATTTCATTGGACCGGCCCGCTTGATACAGCCGGACGAATTCCGCGACCTGCTGACGGTATATTTGCGGCGCGGCAAACCCTAACTCTTCTTCAAACGCCTGCTTCAGCACGGCGATATTGCGGTTTTCGCAGAACACCAGCGGAACCACGAGCCAATAATTCCGCGTCCCAACTTGACCGTCCGCGCGGTGATATCCCAGGAACGTTTTGTCTCGCCATCGCGCGATGGCGGGAGGCGTCCACGAATACTCCATGGTTTTTTCGTGGAACGGTGCAGCCTGGTGATGAAGATTGAGTGGCGTCAAGACTTCACCTTGCACGATGGGCCGCATGGCCTTTCCGACAAGCACGCCGTACATGAAGACGTCGCCACCTGGCGCCAGCGGCACCGTGGCGAACTTGTGTTTGGCCGGCACGTCCGTTGCCAGCGTGTATGTAGCGCCGGAGAACGTCAGCTGGTCGCCCTTGCGCAAGTCCTTTAGGGCCACCAGAACATTGTCTGTGGGAGTTAGCTGGATCACGCCAATGTGTTTGCTGCTACCTGACATCGTCATTCCAAGGTACCTGAAAGAGCCGATAGTTGTCGCGACCCGTTGAACGGTCGCGCCAAGCCATATAGCAAGTGCTTCCGGAATATTCAAGATAAAAAATTCACTTTTCACATCGCAAAATCTCCGGTATATAGTGCTCACAAGAAGGGTGGCTTGGAAAGAGCATCCGTTTCCAGGGCGCGCATCACAAGTTTTTACGTGGGGGAGCGCATGATCCGTGCACGCCAAGCGAAATCAGCTCCGGTGGGAGTCGTCACTAAAGTCTTGCGAGTCTTCGAAGCTCTGAGCGCTGCGCCGGAGGGTCTGCCTCTGAAGGATGTTGCGCTGCGAACTGGGATCAACAAAAGCACCGCATACCGATTCCTCGCCCATTTGGAGTTCGAGGGCTACCTTTTCCGTGACGATACGGGCGCTTACCTGGTTGGCCCAAGGCTGGTGCGCTTGGGCTCTGGGATCAGCTATCAAACGTCGCTGCGAAAGATCAGCCGCCCCGTGCTGCAGGACTTGTGGAAAGTAACCGGCGAAACCGTCAACCTGGGAACGCTGGACGGTCAGGATGTTTTCTATTTGGACGTTCTGCAAAGTCCGCACCCGTTTCGTATGGCATCGCCCGTGGGGACTTGGCGGCCGATTTATTGCACCGCGATGGGAAAAGCGCTGGCTGCGTTTTTGCCGATGGAAGAAAAGGAGCACGTCATCGGGTCGCTGAAATTTGAACGATTGACTCCGCACACGATCACCCAACCGTTGCGGCTGAGACGCGAACTCGAAAGCATCCGCCAGCGAGGATATGGGTTGGACGACGAAGAAGCCATTCTGGGCGCGCGCTGCATCAGCGCTCCCATCGTAACGGATCAAGGAAAAGTTGCCGCGGCGATCAGCGTGGCAGGGCCGGTGACGCGCATCGGCCGCGACAAGATCCCTTTTCTTGCGAAAGCGGTGATGGCCAGCGCGAAGGCCATCTCTGCGCGATTGGATTCGTCCGCATTTATGGAGATGGAATTTGCCGACGCTGCCCACTAACAAAATCGCATCCCTGAGGACATTTCGGCGCGCGTGATGCGCCGCCCAACTCCATGAAACTTATCCGATTCGGCGATCGCGGTAAAGAAAAGCCCGGCCTTGTTCTGCAGGACGGAATTCGCGTGGATGTCTCCGCCGCTGTGGCGGACTATGACGAACAGTTTTTTGCAACCGACGGACTCGAGAGATTGCGGCAGTGGGTGGAAAAGAATGCTGGAAACCTGCCCCGCGTGGGCCCAGAGGTGCGGCTCGGTGCTTGCGTCTGCCGTCCCAGCAAGATTGTTTGCATCGGCTTGAATTACCGGGATCACGCGGCGGAGACCGGGCAGGAAGTCCCCAAGGAACCGGTGATTTTTTTCAAGGCAACCAGTTCGTTGTCCGGTCCGAACGACAAGGTGGTGATACCGAAAGACTCCACGAAACTCGATTGGGAAGTCGAGCTTGCGTTCGTCATCGGCCAGGAAGCTCGCTATGTCGCGCAGCGCGACGCTCTCGATCATGTCGCCGGCTACGTGCTGCACAATGATTATTCCGAGCGAGCTTTCCAACTCGAGCGCGGCGGCCAGTGGGTGAAGGGCAAGAGCGCGGACACGTTCGCGCCGCTGGGACCCTTTCTTGCGACGCGCGATGAAATTACCGACCCCGAACATTTGGACCTGTGGCTGAAGGTGAACGGCGTGACGCGGCAAAAGAGCAATACGGAACAAATGGTGTTTGGCGTTGCCGATCTGGTGGCCTACGTGAGCCAATTCATGACCCTACTTCCTGGTGATGTGATCAGCACCGGAACCCCGCCCGGAGTGGCGCTGGGGATGAAACCGCCGGTTTACCTGAAGCCCGGCGACGTTGTGACTTTGGGGATTCAGAGCCTCGGCGAATCGCAGCAAGAGGTCGTGGCCCACCAGGAATGAAGATTCCGACGTTCCACCTCTGCGGTTGTTCGAGCTTTCGACCGCCGCAGATGTTTTCAAACTCCACAGGGCGCCTATGAGTCGAATAGCACTCCGGCTGCTGCTTTCTGCGGCGATTTTAGTCGGCAATCTCGCTGGCCTCGGCGCGGGAGGCTCTTCGCAACCCAGTCAATCGCCCGCTCCGGCAGCTGTACAACCGGGCGTGGTGCAATTTGAAGACATCGCGCAACGCGCTGGCATCACCATGAAAAATTTCTACGGCAGCGATACCCACAAGGAATTCATCATTGAGACAACCGGGAACGGCAGCATTATTTTCGACTACGACAACGACGGCTGGCCGGATATTTTTCTTGCGAATGGCTCCGCCGTCGAAGGCTTCCGGAAAGGCAAGGAACCAACCGGGCATCTGTATCACAACAACCACGACGGGACGTTTACCGACGTCACTGAAAAAGCTGGCCTCGCGCGCGCGGGTTGGGGCCAGGGTGGCTGCGTGGGTGATTTTGATAACGATGGCAAATTGGACTTGTTCTTGACGTTCTGGGGCCAGAACGTTCTGTATCGCAACAATGGCGACGGCACATTTACTGACGTGACGGAAAAGGCCGGTCTCAAGACTGCGCGCGACCAGTGGAACACGGGCTGCAGTTTTGTGGATTATGACCGCGACGGAAAGATTGACCTGTTTGTCGCGCGTTACGTGGATTTCTCCTACGATTCGGTGCCCCGCCCCGGCGAGGGACAATGGTGCCAATGGAAGGGCTTGAACGTGATGTGCGGGCCGCGCGGCCTGAAGATTCCGGTCAACGCGCTCTACCACAACAACGGCGACGGAACTTTCAGCGATGTCTCCAAGAAATCAGGAATCACCACCACCTCCGGCTGCTATGGATTTACCTCTCTCACCGCGGATTTCGATCACGATGACTGGCCGGACATCTATGTCGCCTGCGACTCGACACCCAGCCTGCTCTACCACAACAACCGCGATGGAACCTTCACAGAAATGGCCAAGGCTGCCGGAGTGGCCTACAACGAAGATGGCACGTTACAAGGAAGCATGGGCGTATCCGCGGACGACTTCACGCATTCCGGTATGCAGGACATCGTCAAAACCAATTTCAGCGACGATACTTCGACACTCTATCTGAATCGCGGCAGCAATCTGTTCGACGACGTTACGCAATCTGCCGGCCTAGCCAAGATCACGCGCCTGCTGGGGTGGGGAGTGCAGTTTTTCGACTTTGACAACAATGGCTGGCCGGGAATTCTGATTGCGAACGGACACGTCTATCCTGAAGTTGACGGCAGGGGGCTGGGCACCAGCTATCGCGAACCCAAAGTGGCTTACTACAATCTGCACAACGGAAAATTCGCCGATATTACGGCGCAGGCCGGCGCGGTGCTCAGCGAAATGCATTCCGGCCGGGGCATGGCGCTCGGCGATCTCTTCAACAACGGGCGTGAGGAAGCGGTGGTGAACAACATGAACGAACGGCCATCGCTTTATTACAACACTGCGCTCGTCGGCAATTTCATCAGCCTGCAACTGATCGGCGTGAAATCGAATCGTGCCGCGCTGGGAGCAGCGGTAACGCTCGAGCAAGGCGCGGACAAGCGTGAGCGAGAAATTCGCAGCGGTGATGGCTATATTTCGCAGAGCGACTTGAGATTGCATTTCGGACTGGGCCACGCGGCAAAGGCGGAAAAGTTCGTGATCCGCTGGCCGAGCGGGCTAGTGGAAACCTTGCAAGATCTACCGGCCAATCAATACTACGTGGTGAGGGAGGGCAGCGGTGTGGATGCGAGGCTCACGCACGGAGTAAGCGCCGTCGCAATCAAGAGCGCCGGGAGCGGATCGAACTGAGTCCTTCAGGACGCATTTCCGATTGAAATCAGCACGATTGCCAGCACCAGGACGCCGACTCCAACCCAGCAATACGCCACTGCGCGGTGGCTCGCCTGCTTCCATTCGCCGCTAACCGCGCCCCAGAAAATTCCGACGATGATGTCGAGCGTCATGAAGACGGGCCAGCCCACAATTCCGCCCAGCTTGCCCAGCGAAGCGGCGCCCATCCCATACGTTACCGTTCCCCCATACCAAAGAAAGCCCATCAGTCCACCGAGCAGCAAGTACGCGGATGAGTTTCCCTCGCGGTAAACGCCCCAACTCTTGTTTTTATTGAGCAGGTACACGCAGTAGATCAGATTCGAAAGAAAACCACCCGTAACCGTCAAGGACCAGATGGGATTCGCAGCCATCGAATTACTCGCTCCAGCCGCCAGAGCACGCACGCGAATCTCGTCGCCGAAAACGAAGCTGAAGTTCAGCATCGAAGAAAAGAGTCCTGAAAAGACGCAGATTACGAGGCCCAGGAAAAAACCCGAGCGCGCCGTCCCGCTCGCACCCAGGTCGTGTTCGCGGCGCTTGCCCGCGAGCGCCAGCAGAAGCAAGCCGCCGATCATGATCGCTGTTCCGAGCATGAGCGCTTCCCCGCGCCGGCTATGAAGTTCTTCGGGATGCAACACCGCTAGGGGGAATAGAGAACCAAAAGACGCCGTAATTCCAAGAATGATTGCAAACCCCAGCGCCATGCCCACTCGGCTGATTCCAATTCCGAAAAGTGTCGCGCCCACTCCCCACGCGATGCCGAAAAGCACCACCTTCCACAACGTTGCGGAGGACGATCCAGAATAAACGACGCCAACATGCGGCACCGTCAATAACGTAATGATCCACGGAAAAATGATCAGGCCCGTTGTCGCAAAAATCAGCCAGCTATTTTCCCAGCGCCAGGCCGCCATCCGCTTCATCGGCGCAGCGAAACTGCCGTTCAGAAGTCCGGCGACGATCACCAGTCCGATTCCCACCAGCAGCTGTTCAGACATCAGGCCTCCCAGCGTGCGCCACGGGCATCTCGAAAGCGGAAGCGCGCACAAAATGAGCCATGCGAATGCGCGCGTCAAGGTAAATACGCGTGCGCCCGGCGCTGTTTCATAAGTTGAAATTCGGAGTTCATTGACGATTCTGCGGCCTTTCGTTAGATTGGCCGTGCGTTTCACAGAAGCTAGCCTAGGAAATCCGATGACAACTCGCAAGAGCACGGGCCGCCGATGCGAATAACTTCAATCGAGATTCGCGTTTGCCAGAACACTCGCGCGGCGATGTCAGATTCAGAAATGCGCTCGGGCGGCAAGTCCACTTTCGATTTCCTCGTGATTACCATGAAGACGGACGAAGGGATCGAAGGATGTTCCTTCGGTTTTGCCGGCCGCGGTGCGGACATGGCCGGCGTCATCGCCGCCTCTGTGCTCAAACCCTTTTTCCTGGGCAAGGACCCGCTCCTGCGCGAAAAGCACTGGCAGGATTTTCGCACCTACGATCGCTGGTGGAATCACGTTCCTATTTATTCGTACGGTCCCTTTGACATCTGCCTCTACGACATTGCCGCGAAGAAGGCGGGGCAGCCGCTTTACAAGCTGCTGGGCGCATACCGCGACAAGGTTCCGATTTACGCCAGTTCGTTTGTGCTCTCCGCCCCGGAGGATTACGCCAAGCAAGCGGTCGAAGTGAAAAGTCGCGGGTGGCACGCCTATAAACTTCATCCGCCGGGGAAGCTGGCGTTTGATTTGGAAGCGTATCGCGCATGTCGCGAAGCCGTCGGGCCGGATTTCAAGCTGATGGCCGATCCGGTGGCCGCGTACTCCCACGAGGAAGCGCTGCGGGTGGGCCGCGAACTTGAGCGGCTGAATTACTACTGGTTCGAGGAGCCGCTCTTCGATGTGGATTTCAGCGGCCTGCGCAAGCTGACCGACAAGCTCGACATTCCTATCTGTGGGACGGAAGTTCTGGCCGGCTCGCACTACTCGACGGCGGAGTGTCTCGCCAGCCGCGTGGTGGACATCGTGCGCACCGACGTTTCCTGGAAAGGTGGCGTGACGCCGGTGATGAAGACGGCGCATCTGGCCGAATCGTTTGGCGTGCGTTGCGAACTGCACACCACGATTTATCATCCGCTCGAGATCGTCAATCTCCACTGTTGCGCCGCGATTTCGAATTGCGAATTCTTCGAAGTGCTCTACCCGCCGTCGTACATGGACTTCGCGATGAAGACGCCGATTGACATTGATGCCGCAGGCTATGCCCATCCCCCGGAATCCGCTGGAATCGGCGTGGATTGGGATTGGGATTTTATCGAGAAGTGCACCACGAAAACTCTGTAAACCGAGAGTTTTTCATCAACGATTCCGGCGGGCGAGGAATTCTTCTTGCGAGTCTCGGTCCTTGGGTCCAGGATGCAGACAATGCGCAGCCGATTTTTGCCGGCGATTCTCTGCGGGATGCTGCTGAGTGTGGGTGCGGCCTCGGCAGCGCAAGACATTGATACGGTTGTCACCACCACCAACCGCAATCCCTCCACAGTGGCAGACCAGATTGCTGATCCCGCCGAGAAAGCAGCATTTCTCCGCCTCTACCAGCACCGGAATCCGGCGGAAATGTTACAGGCGGCCAAATTGTTCCTGCAGGACTTCCCGCAATCCGCATTTCTTGCGCAGGCTTACGAAGTTGCCGCCGACAGCAGCTTTGATCAGCACGAATATTCCGCCGGGTTGGACTTTGCGAAAAAGGCCCTCACCTATTTGCCGGAGAATCCACAGTTGCTCGTGGCCGTTGCGGACGTCCAGGCGCGCGAGCATCGGAACGATGAGGCGATTGCGAGTGCGCGAGTTGCGCTGGATTATCTCGATAGGTTTGGCCGGTCGGCAACGATTCAAGAGAGCCAGTGGCCAGCGACGAAACGCCGCCTGCAAGCTTCGGCCAATTTCGCTTTGGGCAGGGCGCTTCTGCAAGAAGCGGTGGACGCGCCTGCGGGTGAGAAAAGAATCACGCTATTAAAGCAATCTCAGCAGGCTCTTTCTCAAGCGCGGATTTTGAATCCCGATGATTGGGAAATTATGTACGTTCTCGGCTTGGTGCGGCTCTCTTCAGGCGATTTTCCTGCGGCCGCGGGTGCTTTTGCCCAGGTGTACCAGCAAAAAGGGGAACTCGCGCCAAAGGCGCTCGAGCATTTGCGCGCGATTTATAAGACGCTCCCTGCGAATTCCAAAGGAGACTTCGAATCTTTCGTTCAACAAGCCGCGCGTTCGAATCCCGTGGAATCCAAGCAGTTGCCACCCGAGAAATCCGCCATGCCAGAGGGCATGCCCGCATACGCTGGCTCGGATTCCTGCCGCACTTGCCACGGTGGGTTCTACCGCAACTGGTCGCATTCAGGCATGTCCAGGATGCTGCGCCCCTACGCGCCAGAGAACGTGATCGGTGATTTCACCCAGAACAATGAATTTTATCGGGGAGACGACGCCGAGTATAAAGATGGGAAACTGAAAGTCGTTCGCGGCGCGAATCGTTCGCCGTTTGCCCGGATGCAAATCAGAGACGGCAAACACTATTTTGATATCTTGCAGTCCGATGGCCAGTGGCGCAGCTACCCGGTTGACTACACCATCGGTTCAAAGTGGCAGCAAGCCTACGCGACAAAATTGCCGAACGGCCAGATTCATGTGTTCCCCATCCAATACAACGCCCGCGAGAAGCAATGGCTGAATTTCTGGAAGCTGATTGACTCGCCCGGAAGCGCGCGCGCCGATTTGCAGTCCTGGCAAAAACTTGACGCGACGACGAGCTATCAGGCGGTCTGCGCAGTGTGCCACACGAGCCAATTGCGCAACGTTGAGGGCGGAGCCTTCGCGTCCGAGAATCTGGACTTTCGCGAACCGGGAATTGATTGCGAAATGTGCCATGGCCCGTCCTCCCGGCACGTGGCTGCCATGGACAGTGAGGATGAGTATAAAAAGGAGCCTCTGGATCCGCCTGTGGAGTTCCGGAAAATCAGCAACCGGGATTTTGTGGCGATCTGCTCGCAGTGCCATATGCAGTCCGCAATTCGCTCGCCGGGGCCGCATGGCGAGTTGAACTACTCCACCACCGGCGGCTTCTTCATGCGCAATCCGATGATTCCATTCAGCGAATTTTCAAGGAAAGGCTTCTACAAGGATGGCCGTTTCCGCCAGACGACCTTCATCGTCGAAGCGCTGGAGCGCTCGCAATGCTTTCAAAAAGGGCAGGTGAGCTGTGGAACCTGCCACAATCCGCACTCCCACGATGAATCGGAAAACCCCACCGCTCTGAAGTTTCGCGACGATCCCAACCAGATGTGCACCGGATGCCACACGCAATTCCAGGACACATCGAAGCTGGTCGCGCATTCGCATCATTCTTCCGGTTCCGAAGGAAGCCAGTGCGTTTCCTGCCACATGCCGCGCATCATGGACGCGCTTTTGTTCCGCGCGCGAACCCACCAGATTGATGATATTCCGAATCCGGATATGACTCAGCGTTTTGGGCAGTCCGAAAGCCCCAATGCATGCCTCCTCTGCCATGCGGAAAAAACGGCGCAGTGGGTGAGACAACAAATCTCCGGCTGGAAAGCAGCGGATTGACGTGTACATCCGGCTAGCGAAGCGGCACGCACCAATTTCCAATAAGCTCAACCGCGGCGCGTGTTCGGCCGTTTATCTTTGCGTGATGGTATTCTTGCTGGCGGCGGCATCGTTTCCCCGAAGCCGCAAGAATTCCACGGGCGAGCCGGATAAAGCTGGCGCACTACTTTCGGTGACCGCCGTTTCACCAATCGCGCCAAGCACCACTGGCTACGTGGGTTCGAAGGTCTGTGCGCAGTGCCACGCCCCGATCGCCAGCAAGTACTCGCGAACGGACATGGGACGCTCGATGTCCGAGATCACACCTGCGCTGCTTGAAAAAATTCCCACCGCCGCTTCCGTCGTGGACGACCGCCTCCATCGCCACTTTGCTGTTCGCGCCGAAGATGGAAAGCTTTTGCAAAGCGAATATCAAATCAGCAACGACGGCAAGGAAGTGTTTCGAGAAACGCATCCGATAGAATGGATCATCGGCTCGGGCGCCAACGGTTTCGGCGCGCTCATAAAGCGCGGTGAATTTATTTTTGAAGCGCCGCTTTCCTTCTATTCAAAAAGTAAAGCGTGGGCCCTCTCGCCCGGTTATGAGTTTGGCGACTATGGTTTCAATCGCCCGATTCTTCCTGGCTGCATCGCGTGTCACAGCGGGCGCCCGCAAGCGGTGTTGGGCGGAAACGGCAGATTTCTCGATCCGCCATTCCATGAATTGGCGATTGGTTGTGAAAACTGCCACGGGCCGGGAGAAGCGCATGTGCGCGAAATGCACGAAGGCGATTCGAGCGCCGAACGCAACACCCATTCCATCGTCAATCCTGCAAAGCTCGAACCGTGGCTCGCCGACAACATTTGCATGTCTTGCCACCAGACCGGCGACGCGATCGTTCTGAAACCCGGAAAGGACTATCGCGACTTCAAGCCCGGAACACCGCTCGATGACACGCTCGGAATTTTCATGGTCCCTCCGCGGCGCGATTCACCGCAGACCGATCTTCTGGAACACTACTTTTCGATGACGCTGAGCAAATGCTATCGCGGCAGCGGCGGGAAATTGAGTTGCATTACCTGCCACGATCCCCACGTGCAGCCTGTCGCGCAAGACGTTCCCGCCTATTACCGGCAGAAATGCCTCGCGTGCCACACTGAAAACAGTTGCGCACTGCCACTCGGAATCCGCCAGCGCAAAACTCCTGCCGACGATTGCGCCGGATGCCACATGCCCAAACGCGACGTACCAGTAATTGCGCATGCGGTTCTGACGAACCATCGAATCGTCGCGCAAGCCGAAGAGCCCTACCCGGACGCGGCGTTTCACATGACTACCCCACAACTGCCCGATTTGGTTCACCTCAGCGCGATCCCCAGCAAACGCGACGAGCCCGTCGCGCCGCTGGTGCTCTTGCAGGCGTACCGCCAGTTAATGACTCCGAATCCTGAATATCGCGGACGATACTTCGCGCTCGCGAAAAAGCTCGAGGCCGCCCAGCCCGACAACGCGGACGTGCTGGAGGCATTGGCGGCGCTGTCTATCGAACAGAAGGACGACGAAGCGGCAATCCGATTTCTGGATAGCGCCGTGAAACACGGCGCCACCTCGCCGTCATCCTACGAACGATTGTCCAGTCTCTTGGTCCAACAAGCGCGCTATCAGGAAGCCGTCGACGTGCTGGAGCGCGCCATTAAACAGACGCCCTACGACGCCTTGCTTTACAAGCTCTTGGCAGAGGGCTACCTCTCGTTGCATAAAAATTCACAAGCCGCTGCACTGCTGCAGCAAGCGGTGCAAGTTTTTCCGCAGGATGCGGTCTTGCGAAAACTTTTGCAGGATTCCGAAGGAATAGTTCCAACCGAGATCGCACCCTGAGCGAGCCTGGCTCATCGGCAGGCGAGCGTGTCTTCCAGGAGCGTGGTCATTCAGGAACGCACCGAATGAATCTGCCGCGGCATTTCGATCGCGGGCGCCTCCTGGTGAAATCCCATCGCGCTGGAGATCGCCTTGGCTGCCCCAACGACCGCCGCGGATAGGGCCCCCACCTGTTCCCTTCCTACTCGCGTGACCGGTCCGGAGACGCTGATAGCGCCGATCGCCTCACCGTCCGAACCTAGAATTGGCGCGCTGACGCAACGCGCTCCGAGCGTCACTTCCTCGTCGTCAACCGCATATCCCTGCCGCCGGACTTTCTCGAGTTCCTGGCGAAATTGCACCAGATTCATAATCGTATTCGGCGTCAACGCCTGAAAATTCAATCCACTGAGGATTCGTTCCCGATGCTTTTCGTCCAGGAAAGCCGCCAGCGCTTTCCCCAAGGCAGTCGCGTGCAGCGAACGCCGGCTTCCCACGCGCGAAGAGAGCCGGAATTCGTGCGGGCTCTCGAGCACCTCGATGTACAACACGCTGCCTTGATCCAGCGCCGCCAGATTCACCGTTTCACGAGTTGATTTCCACAATTCGGCAAGGATCGGCCGCGAGACAGCCTGCAACGTGGCGCGGTGGTCCGCGCGCGCCCCCATTTGCGAGAGCTTCGGTCCGATCAAATATTTGCTGCCCTCGGCGCGAATCAGATATCCTTCCCGCTCCAGGTGCTTCAGAAACCGATGCGCTGTGCTTTTGTTCAGGCGAGTTACATCGCAGATGGACTTGAGGCCCAGCCCCGAAGGCGCCGCCTCAATCGCTTCAAGAATGCGAAATACTTTTGAAATCACTCCTACTGCCACGGTGCATTGACCCCCGATGTATATCGGACCGGCACGATTCCACACTATAACAGACTGACATCTCGTTCCAAAATATGAAACAGTCGCTTGCTCCGATGCAATATCAGCCTCGTAATTCCCCAATCCAATGCCGGTACGGCCTAAAACCGCATAACTGTGCGTATCATATGTTGAAACGCCGTTCGAAAGAATAAAAGTTTTTGATTGACACCATTCAGATTTGTTGCTATCAGACGTGAGCATTGGGGGGCGTCCGTTTGGCGTGGGATGGGGATTTCCCGACCTAACCTTGCGTTTGTTGACCCTCTCCAAACTCACGGGAGCAACTGCTGTGGCTCGATCTTGCTCACCTGCGGCTGGGAGAAGCGATGATGACATCTAAGAGGAAGCCCCGGTTTTCGAACCTTTGCTCTTTGGGTTCGCTCGTTTTGCTCTTCGCTGGTCTGGCCCTGCTGTTACCGGGCACTGCCCGCGCCCAGGCCGGCGGCGCGATCAATGGGACCGTGCGCGACTCTAGCGGCGGAGTGATCCCGGACGCGACCGTCATCTTGCACAATCGGGCGACGAACCTGGATCGCAACGCGGCCACGAATAGCGCCGGTTTCTACGCGCTTACTAATATTCAGCCGGGCGAATATGATCTGACCGTCAGCAAGGACGGATTCAAGACGTCCAAGCGCTCAGATGTCACCGTTGATGTGAACCAGACTTCGACCATTGACTACTCGCTCGATCCCGGCACCGTGCAGCAAACGGTGACTGTGCAGGCGACCACCGTGGCGCTCGAGACGTCCACTTCCGAATTGGGAGTCGCCATCGTCAGGCAAGAGGTAAACAACCTCCCGCTGAACGGACGAAACTTTACTCAGCTGCTGGATCTGACCCCGGGAGTTAGCACGATCAACGTCTCGCAAAATGGCAGCCTCGGAGGTGTGTGGTCGAACCCCGTAGGGTCATTCAGCTATCCTTCGATTAATGGTCAGACCAACCGCAGCGATTTTTTCCTGCTCGATGGCGTGAACAATCAGGGGTCATTCGGCAGCACCTACGCCGTCGCCCCGATTCTTGATGACGTCCAGGAGTTCAAGGTTCAATCACACAACGATGACGCTTCCTTCGGCGGCGCCTTGGGCGGGATCATCAACGTCGTCACTAAATCGGGAACCCAGCAATATCACGGCTCGGCCTGGGAATTTTACCGAGGCGCCGGCTCAGACGCGTTGCCGACATTTCACCAGCCCGGCACTCCTTATCAATTTACCCAAAACCAGTTTGGCGGTGCGGGGGGAGGCCCGGTAGTCATTCCCGGGCATAGCTCATCCGTGCCCAAGACGTTTTTCTACACCGCTTATGAGGGATATCGCTATACACAATCCGCGAGCGCTCTCTACACCACGCCCAATGTGACAAGCGAACTGGGCGGCGACCTTTCCTCCGTCGCCAACCAGATTTACAACCCTTATAGCGTTGTCCCAGATGCCACCAGCCCTTCCGGTTTCACCAACTCTCCCTTTCTGTGCACCGGTGGTGCCCCTTCTCCGCTGCAGCCGAACAAGACCCAGGCATCCGGCACGCCCTGCAATATGATCCCCGCGGCGCTGATTGATCCGAACATGGTCACTTACGCGCAAAAGATCTTTCCCGCTCCTAACCTGACTGGCAACGCGCAGTTTAACGGCGTGGACACGACTCCTTCGAATGTCCGCCAGGACACGGGGACACTGCGCATCGATCACCAGTTTACTGAGCGCGATAACCTCTGGGCGCGCTACGTGGGATTTTGGCAACCTGTCACGGACTCGGGAGGGTTCGTCGGCCTCCCGCATTCGCAAAAGACCGATGGTTTCAATCTCGGCGTTGGATACAGCCATGCTTTCTCCAGCAGCAGTTTGATTGAAGCCAGGTTCGGCCGCGTAGTTCTGTCAATCAATCAAAACTCGAACCCCTCAGGTGCGCCTCCCAGTTTCGGCCCGACGATTTTCAATCCAAACTATGCCGGCAATTTCAGGGGTGGTGCCGAGATGGTTCCAGAGGTCGCCATTCTGGGCTACATTGGCAATTCGAACGCCAGCGCCCACAATGCCGCGCAGTTTGACTACACCAAGGCGTCCGACATCTGGGAAGGTGGCGGAGCGTACACGAAAATCTATCAACGTCATACCTTCAAGATGGGTGTGGACTTCGCCAGCAACAATGCTGACGCCGTGTACTTGAACTCCGGCGTCGTCTTTGCGGCGGCCAACACATCGGCGGCGAACACCAATACCCAAATCGGTGCTGCTACGGGAGACGCGCTCGCCTCCTTCTTACTCGGCCTCCCCAACAACGCCACCCGGCGCAATGTTGTCGAGACAGAACACGGCGGCTGGGTTGACGGCGCCTATTTCATGGATCAATGGAAGGCCACCAGCAAGCTCACTGTGAACCTGGGTCTTCGTTATGATCTGACGCTCATGCCGATTTACGGCAATAATGGCGCAGCTAACAATTTTGTGGGCGACCTGGATGCCCGGCATGGGATTTACTACATAGAACGCAACGCTCCCGCCTGCGATCCCCCTACCGTAGGCGCTCCGTGTATTCCCGGCGGAGTGCTTCCGGCAAACGTTTCCATCACCCCGGTCAGCAACGGAGGCATCTATCACAACGATTTGACGAACTTTCAGCCGCGCATCGGTCTTGCGTATCAGCTTGGTGAAAAAACCGTGCTGCGTGCCGGGTACGGAAGGTTTTACGACAACTGGGCTGCCATCACTCAGACCGCTCAAAACTTCGAAGGTACTTGGCCCAGCTTGGACCAGCTCGGCGCCAGCAACACCAACCCGATTACGGGTTTGCCGAATGTTTTTGCAGAAGACCCGCTCAGCCAGGGGACCACGCCTCCGGTTACCGGCCCCACCCCGTTTAACCAGTCCACGTGGTTTGCAGATCCTTACCTGAAGCGGCCTTACGCCGATCAGTGGAACCTGGGCGTGCAGCAGGAACTAGGAACTCACACGGTGCTGACGGCGAACTACGTCGGCTCCCACGGCGGGCGACTCGATCTCGGTCCGTACGCCAACACCGTGAATCCCGCAACGGGCCAAAAACCGTTCTCTTTCATCACTCCGACCGCTTGGGACTACAGCGGTGGCAGAAGCCACTACAACGCTCTGCAGGTTTCCTTAAACGGCAAGCAGTATAAGGGGCTCACCTACCTGATTTCCTACACCTGGTCCAAGAGCGTGGATATTGGCTGCACGGGTTGGTACGGTGTCGAGGGCTGCGGCATCGAGAATCCCTACAACGTCAACGCGAATGAGGGTCCTTCCGCAATTGACCTGCCGCAAATCTTTGTGGCTTCCTGGACCTATCAGATTCCCTTCGGAACTGGACAGCAGTTTTCCTCGGGCAACAAAGCATTGAACTATGTGCTGGGAGGTTGGGGGATCAACGGAATCCTGACCCTCACTTCCGGCGCTCCATTCGATGTGGGCGTCGGCGGCGATCCCGCTCTCACGCAGAACTTCGGATGCTGCAACGGCTACTATGACCGGTTGAATGTTGTGAGCGGCCAACCGTTCTATGCACCCAACAAAGGACCTGCCGAGTGGCTAAATCCCAACGCGTTCTCGACTCCGCCGACAGCGCTCGGTTCGTTCGGCGACTTGGGTCGCGATGCACTGCGCGGTGATAATTTCAAGAACTTGGACTTCTCGTTATTCAAACAATTCCCCATTACCGAACGTTATCGCGTCGAATTTCGCTTCGAGACGTTCAATCTGTTCAATACGCCGACCTGGGGCTTCCCGGACCAAAATATTCAGGATAAGAATTTCAACACGATCTCATCTACTAGAAACGTCGCCGCCAGGCAATTGCAGTACGGCGTAAAGTTTTACTTCTAGCTCGTGCGAGATACCCCGCGCGGGGCGCCGATCGGGTGCTCACGCGAAGGTCCGGGAGTGGCAGTCGCAGCTTGCGCGTCGCGTACGGCGAACCGAACGTGCGTCAAGGAACCCCCTGCTGCGTCGCTCCCGGCGCTCGGGCGCTGGTATCAACGTCGCGTTACACAAGGACTGCGGAATCCGTGTGGGCGCCCATAATCAGGTCATCGAGCCCGTCCCCTCCTGCGTTCCGTCACTTGCACCCGTTCTGGTAGCGTGGCGAAAGGGCGCGGAATATAATGGTGAAAAAATTGGGCGTGGCACGGTACGCTTCAGGCGAGCTCGAATGTTCCGCGGCGGAAGATCGCGCTTTCCGATGGCGCGAGTGGGAATCTTGGCGCTCGGCTTCGTAGCCGAGCTCGCAGCGGCGCGGCTGTGCGTCGCTCAATCGCCCGTGCCAGCCGGCCAAGCCACCGCGCAGCATCGCGAGGCCGCACCAAGCTTGTTGCCGAAACCTTGCCTGATGCCAGCGCATGCTTCCGAGCAGATCACGGCCTTGCTCGAAACGGTCAAGGATCATCCTACCGCCGGCGCATACAACACCCTGGGCGCGCTCTATGCGGCGGCAGGGCAAGTCAAATGTGCCATTCCAGCATTCCAGCAGTCGGTGCAAATGGATCGTCAGAACTGGGAAGCGCATTACAACCTGGCCCTCGCGCTTCTAACCGATCACGATCCCGCCCGCGCCGCCATCGAATTTCGTGCCGCTATCGCCGCAAAGCCGGATTCGGCGAGTTCGCATTTCGCGCTGGGCACGCTGCTCTACAACGAAAAAAAACTCGCACCAGCCGCAGCCGAATTCGACGCCGTAATCAACATTGATCCAAATTTCCCCGGCGCGGTCATCAGTCGTGCACAGGTACTCATCGCGCAGGGGAACCCAACAGCGGCCGTTGCCTTGCTGGAAAACGCGCTCACGCAACCCCCTCCCGGCGAGCAACTCATACCGGTCACAGTCGCGCTAGGATTGGCGTACTCACAAAATGGGGACGCCGCTAAAGGCTTGCGGACGTTACAACAACTCGCGGCAACTCACCCGGATTCCGCGGACGCTCATATGGGGCTCGGAACAATCTATGCCGAGGCGCAACCTGCGACTCCGGAAGACGCCATCGCTGAGTTTCGCGAAGCCTTGCGGCTCGATCCGGGCAAGGACGAAGCACGGCTTGCGCTTGGCCATCTGCTGATCTCGCAGCGTAAGTTTTCCGATGCACTGGCTCCGCTGCGGGAGTACGTCGAGCGCCAGCCGCGCGATTATCAGGGCTATTACGCCTCGGGCCTGGCCTACCAAGGGCTCCGGCAATCGGATCCTGCGATCGAAATGCTGCAAAAGGCCGCGCGGTTTTCTCCTGGGAGTTACGAAGTTCGCTACGAACTCGGCTCGGCGCTCGCCGCAGCCGGTCAAACCGAACGCGCCATTCGCGAATTGCAGGTGGCGGAAAAAATCCGGCCTTCCACGCCCGACCCCCACGATCAGTTGGCTCGGTTACTCACGAAAACCGGGCAGGACGAACTCGCACGGAAAGAACATGCGCAATATGCTGCCCTTGTTTCGCGCGGTGATCCGGGTGCCGCGGGTAAGCTCAACGCGCAGGCGAATCAGCTGCTGGCCGCAGGGAAAGCTCGTGCCGCGGCGGATGCATACCGCGAAGCCCTGCGCGTTGATCCCAAGAACCCACAGTTGCACTACAACTTGTCACTGGCGCTCGATAAACTCGGCGATCGCGACGCGGAAGAGCAAGAACTCGAAAAAGCCATACAGCTCGATCCAGACCTCGCCGTCGCTCACAATCAGTTAGGCGTGCTGGCGCTTCAGGCGAATCGCACGTCCGAAGCCGATCGAGAATTCAAGAAAGCCATCGCCGGCGATCCGCGCTATGCGGAGGCGCAGAACAATCTCGGCGTCCTTTATAGCCGTGAGGGCCAGGATCAAAAAGCGGCTACGCTCTACCAACAGGCGATTGATAGCGATCCAAAATACATAAAAGCCTTCGTAAATTTGGGCCTGCTGCTCGCCCAGCACGGCCAAGTCGCGCGCGGCGAACAGCAATTGCGCGCAGCTATCCAGATTGACCCCGGCGATCCGGGAGCTTACACAGCACTCGGCATGATCCAGGGCAAGACCGGGCGAGGCGGCGAGGCGGTGGAGAGCTTTCGCAAGGTCGTCGCGCTCCAGCCTGAATCAGCGGACGCGCATTTGAACCTGGGTATTGCGTTAGTGGATCAGTATGACCGCGCCGGCGGGTTCAAGGAATTTCAGCACGCTGCAGGCCTCGCGCCTCAATCCCCCGCCGTTCACTACAACTTGGGCCGCTTCTTTTTCGAAACCGCCAAGTATGAAGATGCGCGTAAGGAGCTTGAGGAAGCCGTACGGCTTGATCCCAAGTACGCGCCGGCGCTTTATTTCCTCGCCCTTGCCGCGAAACAAGACAACGATCTCGCCCGCTCCACCGAGCTCTTCGAAAAGCTGCTCGCGCTCCAACCGGAAAATCCGGACGCGCAATTCCTCCTCGGCCAAAATCTTGATCATCAGGGAAACATCAGCGAGGCGATGGCCCATTGGAAATTGGCTCTGCAGGCGGACCCCAACTATTCGCAGGCCCTGTACAATCTGGCGCGAGCCTTGAAAAAGGCCAATGATCCCGAAGCGCAGAAGTATCAGGATCGCTACGACCAGCTTCAGAAAGATCAGCAAATCTCCGACCGCGTGCAACAACTCGGAAATTTCGCGCTCGCGGCCTCCAACGCTCAAAACTGGCCGCAGGCATTCGCCCAAATGCAAGAAGCCGTGCAACTCTGTGGCGCGTGTCCCGAAGCCGCGCATCTGCACAAGAACCTCGGATGGATGTACTTTCGCACCGGAAAATTGGAAGAAGCCGAAAAAGAGCTGGGAATCGCTCTCGATTTGAATCCCAGTGACGCCGACGCCAAGCTGGCTCTGGCCGCGATCCAGAAAGCCCGCGCGCAGCAAACGCCATGATTCTGTTTCGCAAAGGGTGACCGATAATGACCGACGTTTTCCCGCATCTCGACTACAAACCGAAACTGCCACGCAACCTCGGCCAAGGCATCGGGATCATCGGCACGGGTGGAATCGTCAATTACGCCCATCTACCCGCTTACAAAAAGGCCGGCTTCAAAGTGGTAGGCGTCACCGACAAGAATCGTGCCCAGGCTGAGAAAACCGCGCGCGAGCATGGAATTCCAAAAGTTTACGCGAGCGCGGACGAATTGCTCGCCGACCCGGATGTTCAGATTGTGGACGTGGCGGTCTACCCAGACGTTCAACCCGAAATTGTCGAGCAGGTTACCGCCGCGAAAAAACATTTGCTCTGCCAGAAGCCGTTTGCGGACGAGTATGCCAAAGCAGTTCGTTGTGTTGAGCTGGCGCGAAAAGCCAACGTCAAAATTGCCGTAAACCAGCAGATGCGCTGGGACGCCGGCATCCGCTGCACGCGATTACTGATGGATGACGGATGGGTGGGCGCTCCTTTCTACGCCACGATTCAGGTTCACTGCAAGACCGACTGGAGCTTGTGGCCCTGGATCTATTCAGGCAAGCGCCTCGAAGTGATGTTCCACAGCATTCATTACATCGATTCACTGCGTTATCTACTCGGCGAGCCGGCCTTCGTATTTACCAGTGGCAGCCGCGCTCCCGGCGAGGAAACTTCCGCGGAAACGAAAACTCTCACAACTTGGGAGTACGATTCCGGCCTTCAGGTGCTGATTGATGTTTGCCATTCTACCTGGACGGACGACCCCTACGCCATTTTCAGGATCGAGGGAACCGAAGGTGTGATCAAGGGAACGATCGGATTGATGTACAACTATCCGGCCGGACGTCCGGACACGCTTGAATTCATGTCCAAACGCAACCCGGGTTACTGGTTTTCCGCGCGGCTCGAAAGCATGTGGATCCCTGATGCATTCGTCGGCCCCATGGCGTCCCTGATGCGTGCGGTCGAGGATGATTCCGAGCCGGAAACCAGCGGCCGGGACAATCTCCGCACTCTACAAATCGTGTTCGCGGAATACAAATCGATGGCGGAACGACGTGCGGTGCGCCCCGCAGAGATCACTGCATAACTCGATCAGTAGGAGCATCCATATTAAGAATAAGACGCCCGCAAACAATCTCACAACTCACAATCCCGGCGGTTCCCTGTAGAGAGAATTTCGCCGCCGGAAAGGGTCCACTCTCATGAAGCGCTATGGCTCAGTCATCCATATAAAGCCCGAAGCGATCGCCGAATACAAGCGGTACCACGCGGCCGTGTGGCCCGGCATTCTCGATATGATTCGAAAATGCAACGTTCGAAACTATTCCATCTATCTCAAGGACGACTTCCTATTTGGTTATTTTGAGTATCACGGCACCGACTATCAGGCGGACATGGCTAAAATGGCGGCCGATCCCAGGACCCAAGAATGGTGGGCCGTGATGATGCCGATGCAGCAGCCGTTGCCCACGCGTAAAGAGGGAGAGTGGTGGGCCGAGATGGAGGAAGTATTTCACATGGATTAGATCGTTCCGCGGGTCGCTGCGCGGAATTCGTCATATTTTGAGTATTGAAATCCTAGAAACTTCAACGAAGTGCGCGGAGTTTATTGACGCGCCGCGCGCATTTCGATAGATTCAGCCGCGTCTCGCCGGGTGCCTTGAAGACCTATGAAAATCGTTGATACCCACCAGCACCTTTGGGACAAAGACCTGTTTCACTATGCCTGGCTCGCACCGTTGCCGCTCCTCGACCGCTCGTTCCGCCTCAGCGATTATTCCGAAGCTACTCGCGGGCTGGAAATCGCCAAAACCGTATTTGTCGAGTGCGATGTGGATGAAGCCCAAGTACTGGATGAAGCCTTGCACGTCCTGCGCCTGGCGAACGACCCGGGCAATTGCATCGCCGGTGTCGTGGCCTCCGGTCGCCCCGAAAAGGATGGCTTCAAGGCATATCTCGACAAAGTTTCCGCGCATCCGCAACTGAAAGGCATTCGACGAATTTTTCACACCCATCCCGACGAGCTCGGCCAGGGAAAGCTGTTTGTCGAAAATGTGGCGCGGCTCGCAACCTATGGCCTCTCTTTCGACCTATGCCTGCTCGCGCGCCAGCTTCCCGTCGCGCTCAACCTGGCGACGCGCTGCCCCGGTGTTGCATTCGTACTCGATCACTGCGGAGTTCCGGACGTAAAGGGCCACGCCCTCGACCCCTGGCGCGCGCATATCAGCGAACTTTCCAAGCTTCCCAACGTTTCCTGCAAAATCTCCGGCCTCGTCGCATACGCGAACCCCGCAAACTGGCAGAGCGGAGATCTCCGCCCGTTCGTGGATCACGTGATCGCATCGTTTGGCTGGGACCGCGTGATGTTTGGAAGTGACTGGCCAGTGTGCAACCTCACTGCCAATTACCAACGGTGGGTCGCGACGCTGTTATCCCTCACAGACGCCGCTGGCGAAGCAAACCAAAGAAAGCTTTTCCACGATAACGCAATCCGAATCTATCGGCTCAGCTGAACGCAGCCGCCGCAAGCAGCGAAAGGTCACTAACTCTTATGAGCGAACAGAAAGCAGCCGGGCTTGTGGAAAGACTCTCCAAGATCCCCTACACCGGTGCCGTCAGCGACATTCTGGATGAAATGGGATTCCACGATCAGGTGCTGCCGCACGAAATACAGTCGCTTCATCCCGGTCACGTCGTTGTAGGCAAGGCGCTGACGATCCTCGGCGAACCCACCGCCAGCGAAGATCCGGAGGTGATTTTTGTCCCGTTTCTAAAGATGTTGGGTGACGTGAAGCCTGACGACGTTCTAGTGAACCAGCCTCAAGACAATCTCGCCGCTCATCTCGGCGAACTCTCCACGGAGACAGCGCAATATCGCGGAGCCCGTGGTGCCGTGATTGATGGCGGCGCTCGCGACACGGACTATATCCTGAAGCTCGGCTTCCCGGTATTTGCTCGCTACAAAACCCCCGTCGATATTGTCGGCCGCTGGCGGCTCGTTGCTCACAACGTCCCCATCGTTATCGGCCGCGTCCACATCGCCCCGGGTGATTACATCCTCGGTGACCGCGACGGCGTGCTGGTTATTCCCCAATCCATCGCGGCAGACGTCGTGTCTAAAGCCGAAGAAGTCGTGCAAACCGAGAATCTCGTGCGCAAATCAATCCTGCAGGGCAGGCATCCCCTCGAAGCCTTCCGGCAATTCGGACGATTCTAGCGACCTACAGCGCAAATTCTTGCGCAATCAGTTCGGTGTGCTCGCCCACTTTTGGCGCAACCTTCGCGTTTTTCAGTACCTTGCCATCCAAACGAAATGGGCAGCGCGTCGTAAGAATTTCCAGGCCCCTTCCGTTCGCAAGAGTTTGCAGCATGTCGAGCTGTTGGAACGCTTCGCTCGCGAGAAGTTTCGGCCAGTCCAACACCTCAGAGCACCAGATATCCGCGGCGTCCAAGATTTCCAGCCAATGCTCGGTGGAGTCTGCGCGCAGCCGCTCTGCGATCAGGCGCTTGATTTCATCTCGCCGTTGGAATCCTTCCGCGGAGTTTTTGATTTGCGTCAGTTCGGGAATTCTCAGCAGCGTTCCGAGCGTTGGAAGATGCGTCATGGCCAGAGCCAGATGCCCGTTTCTCGTGTCATATACTCCGTACGGCGCCGCGAGATAACTGTGTGCATTGCGAAACGCGCCTCGCCGCGGCGGCCGCCTTCCATCATTCATGTACGTGGTGAGAACTTCGAACTGAAAATCTATCAAAGATTCCAGCAGGCTGACTTCCACAAGCCCGCCTCGTCCCGTGATTCCGCGCCGCACCAGGCACGCAAGAATTCCCTGGCAGAGATTGTGTCCCGTCAGCATGTCCGCGATCGCCAGTGAGAAGGGAGTCGGCGGGTCGCCTTCATCGCCGCTCAACCACATAATCCCCGATCGCGCCTGTGCCAGCAGATCCTGGCCCGGGCGATCGCGCCATGCCCCGGCATCGCCGTATCCGCTGACCGATCCATACACGATGCGCGGATTCGTTTGCGCCACCGTTTCGTAGTCCAGCTTCAGCCGCTCGATCACGCCGGGACGAAAATTCTGCACCATCACGTCCGCGCGGGCGATCATGCGGCGCAGCTTTTCAATGTCGCGGGGATCCTTCAGGTCCGCAGCAAAACTTTCCTTGTTCCGATTGATGGCATGGAACAGCGTGTTTTCGCCATTGATGTCCGTGTCGCTCAAATAGAGCGTTCGCCCCAGATCGCCTTGTCCCGGCCGCTCGATCTTGATCACGCGCGCGCCCAAATCCGCGAGCCGCAAGGTAGCCAGCGGCCCAGAGAGAAATTGACTGAAGTCCAGGACCAGCAGGCCCTGCAAGGGCCGATCTATATTGAGATCGGTCGAGGATCGAGTTGTCGTCATTGGCGTGACCTCAAGTGCAGCGTAGCGCTTTGCTGAGTATTGCACATGTGAAATGCCATTTTCATTAGAGAAATTATCGTGTACACTGCCGTTCAGTCCTATGCGAGCCGCACGACTCAAACGCAGGGCCCACTCCCCAGCGCATCCTGCCGGTGTCCGCTACACTGCTCCGGCACTCGACAAGGGCTTGGACATCCTGGAGCTTTTTGCTTCCGAGCCGGAGGGCCTCACCACCAGCCAGGTGGCTCGCCGTCTCGGTCGTACCGTCGGCGAAATTTTCCGCATGCTCGTTTGCCTGGCTGAGCGCGGCTACATTTCTCAAGTGCTGCCCGACGAGCGTTTTCAACTCACGCTGAAACTCTTTGAGCTGGCGCACCGGCACCATCCGCTCCAGCGATTCGTTGCCAAGGCGCGTCCGCTGATGGAAGAGGTAGCGCACAAAACGCGCCAATCCTGTCACCTCGCCATGCCCAGCAACGGAGAGGTCGTGGTCATCACTCAAGTAGATGCCCCCGGCACAGCGGGCTTCGCGTTAAAGCTTGGCGCGAGAATTGACCTCCTGAACACCGCTTCCGGCCACCTCATCCTGGCCTTTCAGAGCGCTGAAATGCGCGCACGCTCGCTCGCAGCGTGGCGACGGCGCACCGACCAGCCACTTCCCGCGGATCTAGAGGAACACTTGACGCGCATTCGAGAGCGCGGCCATGAAGAAATGCCAAGCTACCAGGTCGAAGGAGTCGTGAATTTCAGTTTTCCAGTTCTAAATCAGCATCAGGAAGCGATCGCAGCTCTCTCCGTGCCGTTTCTGCCGCGGATCGGAGACCGAGTTGGCCCTCCGCAAGTGAAAGCCGCGCTCCAGGCAGCGAGCAGGGCGTTATCCATCGCAATTGGCGCCCGTAAAGCACAGCTCACGGGCACTGGAGGTTGAGCCATGACGAAAACAGAATACTTCGAGGATTACGCAGTCGGCGCGCAGCGAAATACTTCCGGCCGCACGATTACCGAAGCCGATGTAGTGATCCACGCCGGCCACACCGGAGACTACTTTCCACATCACGTGGACGCCGAATTCGCACGCGAAACTTCCTTCGGCCAACGCATCGCGCACGGCACCATGACGTTTGCCATCGGCATTGGCCTCACCGCCGGCCAGATCAACCCCGTCGCTTTCACGTACGGATACGACCGCCTGCGTTTTCCGAAGCCCGTTTTCATCGGTGACACGATTCACACGCGCGCCACGATCAAAGAAAAGCAGCCGGACGCCAAGCGCCCGGATTTCGGCCGCGTGATCGAAGCGTGCGAGGTGCTTAACCAGCGCGGCGAAGTCGTCCTGTATTGCGAACACATTCTCGTCGTGCAAATGAAGCCGGTGTCGGGCAAAGGTTAACGCGGAAGTCAGAACGCGCGCTCATGAGGCAAATATGGAAGTAACTTTAAGAGGTCTCACCTGGGACCATCCGCGTGGCTATGCGCCGCTGATAAAAGGCGCGCCCGAGTATCAGAAATCTCATGCCGGAATTAATGTCCAATGGGATCGCCGGACGCTGCGCGAATTCGGCGAAGCTCCGATCGAACAATATCTAGACCGCTACGATCTGATCATTATGGATCATCCGTTCGTAGGATTTGCCGCCGCCCACGATGTCCTCGTTGACCTGAACCCGTTTCTCAGCGCCGCTGAGAGCGTCACCCTCGCGAGTGATTCTGTCGGCCCTTCCGCGGAATCCTACCGGTATGCGGGCGGCCTCTGGGCTTTGCCGGTAGATGCGGCAACGCAGGTCGCCTCCTATTGCCCTGACCTTCTGCGACAGCTCGTCTCGAAGCCACCAAAAACTTTCGACGAAGTTCTTCAGTTGGGGCAAAAGGCGCGCGCGAAAGGCAAATTCATAGCCGTCGCAGCGTGCCCAATTGACGCGATCAGTCTTTTTTTCACGCTGACTGCCAACCTGGGCCATCCCATCGCCGAAAATGCCGATCCATTCGTGGAGCAGGTCGTCGCGCGCGAAGCTCTCGATTGCCTGCACGCGCTAATCGCCATCGCGCATCCCCTGTCTACAACCTGGAATCCGATCCAGATGTACGACCACATGGTCGCTGAATCCGACGCAGTGTATTGCCCGTGGGCTTACGGCTATTCCAACTATTCTCGCCGTGAAAATTCCGTACGCTTACAATTCACCAACGCTCCTGCGGCCGGCGCAATCGGCTGCGCCGGCACGCAACTGGGCGGCACGGGCGTGGCTGTCAGCCAACAGAGTCCTCAGCGCGACCACGCTGTGGCCTACGCGAAATGGCTTGCAAGTCCCGAACACCAGCGCGGCAGCTACGTGAAGGATGGCGGCCAACCTGCTAGCCTCTCCGCTTGGCTCGATCTGGAAGTTAATGCCGCCGCCTGCGATTTTTTTTCGGACACGCTCGAGACTCTGCGAAGTTCCTACGTACGCCCGCGCTTCAATGGATTCGTGCGCTTTTTCGAAGCCGCTGGCATCGAGATCAATCGCTGTCTGAAGGGCGAAACCACCGATCTGCAACTGATTGACTCGCTCAACAAGAAGTTTTCTGAACGTCTTGCATTGGTGGCTACCCGCGCATAAAGAAATTCGCATGAACAAATTCGATCGCCCGCAAGAGAGGAATCAACATGACGAACCCTAACCCCGATCCCCTCACGCACGACGCCATTCGCATTTGGAATCAGGAAGATTGGCTCTACGAGGATTTCGAAGTTGGCCTGCGCGCCCGCTCCATCCGGCGCACCATTTCGGAAGGCGAGAGCATGGCCTTCAATGCTCTCGTGCTGGACATGCACCCGTACGTCGCTGACGAAATCTTCGCCAAAGAAGAAGGCATCTTCGGCAAACGCCTCGTTGCCGGCGCCATGGTGTTCAGCGTGGGTCTCGGTCTGATGGCCCACAATAATATTCATACCTTCAGCTACGGCTATGACAAGTTGCGTTTCATCAAACCGGTATTCATCGGTGACACCATTTACACCATCCGCACCAATCTTGAAAAACGGCCGAAGTATCCCACCATGGGAATGGTCAAAGTGTCGTACGAGGTTTTCAAGATGCCCGGCGAGTTGGTCTTGTACTGCGAGCATCTGCAGACGGTGAAGTACAGGGATGCCGGCAAATTTGCCGGTGAAATCGAAAAGAAGTAATCGCAACTGTGGCACGGAGCCTGACGACAATGACGGTTGAAGGACGAGTGGCGCTCGTAACCGGCGCTGGCACCGGCATTGGACGCGCCATCGCGGAGCGATTCGCGCGCGCTGGCGCCAAGATCGCGGTGAGCTACCGCTCGTCGCGCGATCCGGCAGAAGATCTCGTCTCACGGATCCGCTCCGCCGGAGGCGTCGCGATTTCGATTCAGGCCGACGTTTCCAAAGATGTCGAAGTTCAAATTATGCTCGCGCAAGTCGCGCGCGAATTCGGACACCTCGATATCCTCGTCAACAACGCCGGCTGGAGCACGCGCGTGCCGCACCGCAACCTGGATCAACTCACCGACGACATCTGGGACAAGACGTTCGACATTAATCTGCGATCTGTTTTCTACTGTGTGCGAGCCGCCGTGCCGCTCTTGCGCAAGCAACCGGGTGCTGCAATCGTAAACGTCGCATCCGTTGCCGGCTCTACCGGCGTGGGAAGTTCGATCGCCTACGCCGCCGCCAAAGCCGGCGTTCTTACCTTGACCAAATCGCTCGCGCGCGCACTCGCGCCCGAAATTCGTGTCAACGCAATTTCTCCCGGTTTAATTCGCACCCAATTCGCCGGGCGCCCTGATTCTGACTCTGCGTTTCAAGCCGAAGAGGGCGTTACGCCGTTAAAGAAACTCGCCACCGTCGCCGAGTGCGCCGAAGCCGCATTTTTCCTGGCTTCTGCCGCCACTGCAGTTACCGGCCAAACGATTCTTGTTGACGGGGGTTTGTACACACTGGGTCCAAATCGCTAGAAGCCGCCGTATCGAATCGTCCGCGGTCCCTTTCCCGAAACCCTCTCCTGCGCGCAAGACCAGATGTATCGCTTAACGTCACTACTCGCATCGCAGAACGCCCGCAGCACTAACCGCGCGGTCCTGCTAGCCATCCTTTCGGTACTTCTACCAGCGACGGATTCAGTTCCGCCACCGACGCGCAACCCAACAACCTCATCGCTCGCTCCATTTCCGTCCGCAAGATCTCGAGCGCTCGACTCACCCCCGGCTGCCCCGCCGCGCCCAGCCCGTACGCGTATGCGCGCCCCACCAGCACCGCTCGCGCTCCCATGCAAATTGCTTTCACAATGTCGGAGCCGCGCCGTATCCCTCCATCCATTAATACTTCGGCTTGGCCGTTCACCGCCGCCACAATTTCCGGCAGCGCTCGCAACGTAGCCGACACGCCGTCCAGCTGACGCCCGCCGTGGTTGGATACCACCACGCCTTCGGCGCCCTCATCAATCGCACGCCGCGCATCGTCGCCCGTGAGCACGCCTTTCACTAGGATCGGGGCGCGCCAAGCCTTGCGCAGCCAACGTAAATCGTTCCACGTGACCACCGCGCTCGCCAGCGCTGCGGCCACGTCGGTCATCGGCATGGCCCCGCCGGTGACCGTAACAATGTTCTCCAGTTTCGGCACGCCGCCGTCCGCCAGAAACGCCGCGAGCCATCCGGGGTGCGCGAGCAGATTTGGCAGGAACGGAATCTTTGCCAGCAGCGAGTTGCCCATCAACTCTTTCACGCCGTTCCGCACGTCGCGCTCGCGCAGCCCCGCCACCGGCGTATCAATCGTGACTACGAGTGCGGAAAATCGCGCCACGCGCGCTCGTTCAATCGCCGCCTCCGTCGCCGCGCGCCCCCCCACCGCGTAGAGCTGATACCAGACCGGCCCGCTGGACGCCTCCTTCACCTTTTCCATCTTGTGGCCGGAAATCGTCGAGAGGATAAATCCCGTCCCGCTCTCCCCGGCCGCGCGCGCCGCAGCCACTTCTCCGCCGGGATGCATCAACCGGCTGTAGCCAACGGGCGCCAGCATCGCAGGAAAAGAGATATCGCACCCCACCACGCGCGTGCGCAAATCGCACTTCTCGTTGGCCACCGCGTGTTGAGGGCGCAGCATCACTTCCTGAAACGCGCGGCAATTCTCCCGCAGTGTCACTTCATCCGCCGCGCCCCCGTCCATGTAGTCAAACACCGCCCTGGGCAGCCGCCGCTGCGCCAGCCGCCTCAGATCCTCGATATTCACTACATGCGGTGAATCCAGCCTAGGCATAGTCCTCTTCGCATCCGGCGTTCGCGCCGCGCGCATTATAAACCCGCTTCGCGTCGACGCCGCATGTTCCCTTGCGATTCGTCTGGAAGTCGTACAGGCGCGTTGATATTCCCATTGCTAGAATGAGCAATCCGCCCGAATTTTTCCGCCACTTGACAGAAGTAGCGGGCGGATCGGGCACGCGGTTAGCTAGCAAGGCCTGGTGAACCAGTGTTCTAGCGCGGCACGAGGTAGCTTCGGAGCTCGAGTCAAGCGAGCCGAGCAGTGTGACGATTACTTGGTTCTTTGTGTTTGCTGCAAGAGCGCTTTTCGAGTCTCAGCGATCTCTTGGGCGAGTTCCTTCTCGCCGGGCAAAGCGAGCTTGGACTGGCTGGACAGTACCTCGTTATGCAGATTTCCGAGCGCGTAGTGAGCGACGGCTTCGTTCTTCTCCGAGCAAAGGATCAATCTCAGGGGTGGGTTCTCATCGGGCAGCGCCCAGTGCTCGCGGGCGTGGTTCAGATAGAGATTCATCCGTCCTGCATCGGCATGCGTGAATTTTCCGATCTTCAAATCGATAATGACCAGACAGCGCAGGCGTCGATGAAAGAACAGCAAGTCGATGCGATACCACTCGTCGCCGACGCGCTGCGCTATGAATTCAAGGTAAGCCTTGTCGAGAAGAACGGGCTACTTGGGTGTCATAAATCGAACGCGATTCTTTTCGGCAAGACTGTAGTCGGAACGATTACAGTCGTGTTTGCGGCAGAGATTGAGGCAGTGCGCAGGCCCAGCATCATCGAAGGAGAGGGCAATGAGGTTCGTCTTGTCGAGAGCCTCGTGCTGAAGCCTTGGAAGGTATGGAAACATAGGAACTGTCAGAGCATCGTTCACGAGAGTGAGAGCACCTGCCCGTTGAGCAGACGTTCCACGTCTGCTGTCCGGAACAGCGGTCTCTGAATCCGTCGTCTCAAGATTTCTTGGGCCACATGTACGCAAAGCCGACTTTTCGTCCAAGTGAAACTGTGTAGGTAACACATGCACATTTCTCGTCACCTATCTGGTTAGACTCCCCACAACGGGACTTCTGGAAAGTCAACGAGATTTCACTTTTCCGGTTTGCGAGTTAATCAGGACTTGTAGCAACTCTCGCTATGCGGCAGAAGGGTTGGCATTCGGGTTGAAAACCTCGAAGCTCCGACCGTGCAATTAGACGTAATTAGGAAGGATCAACTTTCGGATAGGATTATCTATGGACATCGGCAACGTTGATGATATGGATCGGAACGCAAGATTTCCACCTCCGTCCCGCCTCCTAGCCTGCTCCATACGAACGTCCTTCGAAAGCTCTTGGCAGAATAGTGTAGCAGAGCGTTGGGTCGAAAGCTGCCGATGAGATCTGCTGGATCACGTCATTGCCGTGAATGAACGTCATCTGAAACGATTGCTCTCTGAATACGTCCGCTGCTACCACGAAGACCGCACGCATCTTGGGTTGCGGAAGGCAACCCCGGACTACAGAATAGGCTCCACCCCCTCCGGGCGGGTTCTTTCTCAGGATCGACTGGGCAGGCTGCATCATCGTTACGATCGGGCTGCCTGACCTAGACCAACTTTTTACCGATCCTTATCTATGCATGCCGGATGTGCCCAACTCCTCGCCTAATGAAAACCTTCGCGCTTCTCAAAGCAACACTTACCCGCATCCAGGCTCTCTTTTCAATCCGAAGCATAAGAGGAATCGCAGCATTTCCTACGCAGACGAGATGTTGGCGGTACACAGGCTAAAGACCGATGTCCAAATCCTTGCCCGGTCGGTTGGACCGGGGGGCAGGCTCCCGTGGCGAAGCGCGACCTGACCAAGTCCATTGTTGACTGCCAGTAACCTCTGGAACTGGTCGCCACGCCCTTTCACTTCAGCAAGGAACTCGCAAGTTCCTTCCGTCGCGACAGTAAAGTTTACCGCGCCCGCCCCCGAAGTGGTCTGGTTCACCTGAACGCCCGGTTTCCTGCGGTGCGATCCAAAGCCTGTCGTAAAATTTCACCGGAATCGAAATGCTTGTTCGCCGCCTTTCGAAACCTTGTTTGTCCCTGCGCATCACACCACGCTGCACAAGTGTACACAGACTTGGAAGATAGGAAAATTATGACGAATCACTTGCCCAATATTGCTCCCCCGGAGTTCAAAGATATAGCCCGATTGGCGTGCCTGGAGGTGTGGGGCGGAAACAGGAGTGCGAATCACCCCGTCGAACTCCCCGGCTTGGTTGGATGGATTTATTCCGATCCAGTCGAAACGGAAAACCGTGGAGGCGACGTACACTACATCTCGGTGTGTTCTAAAGGAATTATTTCGCGCATTGCTATCGCCGATGTCTCGGGCCACGGCCGGTCGAGCAGCGTCCTCGCTCAATTTCTTCGAAAACTGATCCACAAACACATCGATACATGGGACCAGTCGGAACTCATGCGCGAGTTGAACGAGTCGTTGCGTAGCGGCAAAAACGATGGAGAGCAATACGCGACGGCTTTGCTTTTCGCCTATTATCGGCCTACACGCGAACTGGTTTTCACGAACGCCGGTCATCCGCCACCACTCTGGTATCACGCAAAGACAAAAACATGGGACTGGCTGGAGCCCGCCACGCCGTTCGCAACATCACTCGAGGGCCTACCACTCGGACTAATTCCGGGAACAGATTACGTCCAGATAGCGGTCCGGCTACATAGAGACGACGTTCTGATTCTTTACACCGATGGAATCACCGAAGCTCGAGACAAGGACGGGCACATGCTCGGACAAGATGGCCTGATGGACATCGTCCGAAATATCCCCGCGGACCTCCCGGCTTTCATGGCAGACCGTTTGCTCTGTGCGATCAAAGATTTTCGCGCAAGCTTACTAAGGGACGATGATCAGAGTTTTTTCATTCTGCGCCAGCTGGAGGGATGAGAACTGCGTCCGTCTGGAACGTATCGTGCCGAAGTCCGTTTGGATCGTCTTAACCGCGTTCTTTTCGCAGCTTCGCCATGACCCGGTCGATGATAGGGTCGGAGACACTGTGAGGCAGTTCGAATGAACCACTTTCAGTTACGATTTTGACGGTCTTAAGGCTGGTATCGTAGAGTACTTGGCAAGCGCGGCACTGGAACAAGTGCAGATTGAGTTCCTTGCGGATCTCCGGTGATACTTGGTTCTCCATGTAGTCAGCGAACTCCGCGAAGAATTCCTCGCATGTGATCATTTAACTGCTCCCTTGGTGCTGGCTGTGAAGTGAGGCGAAAGCCACTCTCGCAGCATGAGCCGTCCCCTGAGCAGACGCGTCTTCACGGCTGGCACGCTTAGCCCCAACTCCCGGGCAACTTCATCCGTTGAAAGCTGCTCGATATCGCGGAGGACCACTACAACGCGGTACTTGGCGGGAAGCCCCAAGATGCCCGCCTCAACGAGTTGCTGGATTTCCGATTTAGAATGCAATTGTTCAGGGTTGTCCGCCCAAGACCGCACTTGACGAGGGCGAAAGTCGCCCTCTTCCTCGCGCTCAGGCTCATCCAGGCTTTCTACGTTTTTTCTGCCCCGTAACCGCTGCAGCGCCGTATTCCTGGCAATACTGACCAGCCAGGTGGAAAACTTCGACCGCCCCTGAAATCCGCCGATGTGCTTGAATGCACTCAAGAGGGTATCCTGCAGGCTATCCTGGGCATCGGCAGGGTTTCCCAAAATCGCCATCAGTATGCGATAAATCAACTGGGTATGGCGGCGAACCAACGCTTCAAAGGCCTGCAACTTGCCATCCTGCGCCTGGGCGACTAGTTCAGCGTCCAAGTCCTGAAGTACGTCGCCGCGATACACTCCGCCCTCGCGACCAATAGGAGTGGCGACTGCGTCCGCGAGATGCACTTTATTTTCTTCAAAGACCGGAGGGGGCGCAAAATCCGGTTCGATTCCGAGCCCCATTTGGAGGGTGTTAGCAAAATTATTGAGAGCGGTTACCACCACGCATTCCAAAATCTGTTCTTCGGTGAAACCAAGCGCTTGGAGCTTGACAACGTCCCGACCAGAAAACTCCGGACCGCGCGTTCCCAATTTGACAGCGAAATCCAGCAGCGCCTTGTCGGCGACCGAAAGGTTCGCCTCATGATGGTCCACGGCGATCTGGTCGCCCTCCTCCGTGGGCATACCCATGCCGCGTAACAGGTTGCAATGCATGGCTACACAATAAGAGTTGAGATTCGCTGCCGACACCGCAAGCAGAATGGATTCCTTTTGCACTCGGGTCAGAGCTTCCTCGGGAAGCAGAATCCTGTCCACTGCTTCTAGCTCCGCTTCGAGCAAGTCGGGCCGTAAAGTCTGAGCGCGGAAAAAGTTCGGTATGAATCCATGGCTCTTCTGAACGATGGCAAAAGGTGAAAACGCCTTGGGACTAAGGTAGGGAGCGCGCACATAGGGCCCTTTTCGGTGCGCCGCCTCATGAGAGTCGGACAACAAGCCGTGGGGCGCTGGGCCAAGCTGCTGATCGATTCTCGTCGACCGGAGCTTTCGCGGTCCGAAATCCGGCTCCGGGCCCAACCCCAGCGAGAGCGTGCAGCGGTAAACGGCTAAGGCCGTCACGACGACGGCTTCGAATATTGATTCGTCCCCGAATCCGCATGCCCGCAACGCATCAATGTCTCCCGAACACAGGGAGGGGGCGTGCCGGCTTAGTTTGAGACAAAATTGTAGGCAAGCTAACTCAGATTCCGAGAGATCCACGTTCCGGTAGTCCGCCAAGAGACCATCGATTTGAACATCCGAGAGGCCAAGCGAAGACAAGATCTTGCTATCCAAGGCTACGCAATACGTGTCTTGCCGCTCCGCTGCAACAATTAGAAGGATTCGTTCCTTCTGGACTCGGTGAATCGCTCCTTCCCGCAAGCGCACGGCACTTTCGAGTATCGCCTGGGCCTCGATAAGCCTAGGCAGCAGCGTTTGTGCTTGAACGAGATTCGGGACGAATCCCAGCCCCGCCTCAAACGCAACAAAAGGCGCGAATTTGTCTTTGAGTTGAACTTCGCTGAGAAAGCTCATTCGCCCACCATCAGATGGCGCCGATCCACGATCACCAAGTTTACGTCTCTGGTTTGCCTGCGCGCAACCTTAGGCTGCCTCCCCGCGGGCAAAGCAGATTTTTCGCATCTTTTTCGTTTCTCCACCGTCTCATCTCGCGAGGTCCGTATCGAAAGCGGCCGGCATCCACAACGTTCAGCCGGTAGGAGTGCTGGGCCGTTCATCTGAAATCTGAAAGGAACGAACCATTTCAATCACATCACACGTACGGATGTTAACTTTCAAATCGTGCGTACAATCATCCGATAAAAGTGCAAAGCCGAAAAGCCACACTGCTGGCGAGTAGTCTCGAAAATCGAGTCTGTTCAGAGGCTGCCTGCCGCCGGTTTAATCCGACGACTTCCAGGCCCCGAGAGATGCAATACGGCTTCCAATTCAGATGGAGTTGACATGGACGATTTGTATGCGATCAATGTCGCCAAGACCGAATTTCGGGAGGGTTTCAATCTTGGCGAAGCGGCCCGGATTCTGGCGATTGTGGATCCGGACTTGGTTAACTTTTCGAGCGAGCAGCCAAGCGGATTTGGCAAAAGCGATTTGGATGATTTCGCGATTCGCTTGCAGAATCTTTTCGAGCAATTTGCGGTGAAGCTGGCGGTGATTGTGGTCGAGATCCGCATTCAAGGGGATGTCGCCCACGATTATGGGTGGCATGATTTAACGCTCACGCCCAAGAACGGAGGTACACCCATTCATCGCCGGGACCGCTATGTGGATATCTGGCGGAAGAATCCAGAGGGGAACTGGAAATTATGGATGTACATGGATAACCAGGATGTCCGTGATCCGTTCCAGCCCGACCGGGTTCCTTCGAATCAGCCTACGGCGACGGGAGCTCGCGAATCTTCTTGTACAACCGTTCACTGAATCCATCTGGCATTTGAAAGATCCTCCCATCTCCGACCAGTTGTACGATGTTTCGCGTCCCATCAAGCACCGCCGTGCAGTGCTCGCAGACCTCAAAGTGAGTGCGCATCCTTTCGCGTAGTTCGACCGAAATTTCCCCGTCAAGATAATTGGAAATTTCCCGCCAGACTTCGACGCAACTGATTTCAATGGTGCTCATAGCAACCTTCCCTTTTTACCAGGCCCTGACTTTCCGGTAATTCTGCCCCGAGCTCCAGCTACCATCGATGCCTGGCGCTAGAAAGTCCCTCAATTGCAACCTCGCGCGATGAAGCCGCGTTTTCACTCTTCCTTCCGGAATTCCAAGAACTGCCGCCGTGTCCCTGAGACTCAAACTCTGGACATCCCTCAAGATTATGATCTCCCGATACATCGGGCTGAGAGAATTGATTCCATTCTGCAAGGCCTCGCGAAGCTCTTCTCTTTCGAGCAGCTCGGAAGGAATAGGGCGCCAATCCGCAAAGTCCCTCGGCCAATACTCGCCTTCTTGGTCTTGCTGCGCGCGGTCAATCGACTCGTAAAGATGCTGACGCTCCTTTCGCAACTTCATCTTTGCCTCGTTATAGGTGATTTGCACGAGCCAAGTACTAAACCTAGATTCTCCGCGGAAGCTTGAGAGTTTCGAGAATGCCTTCAGCACCGCCTCCTGGGCGACTTCCTCAGCGTCGGCTGGGTTTCGCAATATCGAAATAGCAGTCGCATAGACCAAGCGCTCATAGGGGCGAAGCAATTCTTCAAACGCCTGCGGTTCTCCTCCGCAAACACGCCTGATTAGCTCTGCCTCGGTGGATTCTAATTGCGGATGCGCCATGTTCGTCCCGACACGAAAAAAAATAATGTTCCTGGCAGTGTGATGCCGACACGCGGAGAAAGTTACAAAGAGTGCGGCGGTCGCCGGGACGAGCAATAAAAACGAAGGGTAATTGGGTGAAATTCGCGAAACGATGTACCGGATTGCTACTGGGGATGATTTCGCTGCCGAAACCGCCAGATCTCCCATTTCTACACAGCCCCGAGCGCCTCTGCGGCAGTCCGGAACGACACCCCGAGTAGGACGACATCAGTAATCAAGAACTGCCCCACGCCACTCAATACCGGCAGCCCGTGACTCAGCTGCACGGCGCCTCGAGTTGAGAACAGAAAGCTAGTTGTCAGCAGAAACGTCGCGATGCTCCCCAAGCTTCCCACGAAGGACGCTTTCGCAGAAATCGGCCGGAGCGCCAGCATCGCGGCAAGCGCAATCTCAATCGCCCCGATAAGACTCGACACGCCTTGCACGCTCAAGAACAGATAAATCCAGGAGAGGAGCGGGCTGTGCGCGACCAATGGCTGTATCCCCGCCGCCTCCGCTGCTGTGAACTTTAAGAACCCGATGAGCAGGAGAACCACAACCAATCCGTACCGTGTTATCCGGACGCCCAGCGTCTCCAATCTCCACTGCACGTTCGCGGATCGCTGCGTCGCCACAATCCACGGATTTACGCTTGAAATCATGGATCCCCTCCCTTTCGAACAGCAACTTCACGTTTGTCGGATTCGGAAGGAAGTCAAAGGTTTCACAGTTGACTTGCGACAGCGCCATCGTTTTGCTCCGGATCTCCTTCACCAGTTGGTCAAAGACACTTGCGAAGCCGCTCGGCGGGAAGGCCGCCGTTCCAAGGCACTCGTTTCCGAGTTTGAGAACAGGCACCCACCAGTAACTCTCTTCGAGGCGTAATGAGTAAAACGCGCTGGCGCGTGAACCTGATAACAGAGCGATTAACCAATGAATGCTCTTTCCGGGGATCTTGAGCGAACTGAGGACGATGTCGACGGTGCCAAGTTCCGGCATCAGCGCGACGTCCTTTTGAGAACTCGCGAAAAAGCATTGGCAGTCGTTTCGCCCTAGAATTCGACGATAGGCGCAAGCCTCCTGAAGTTTTTCGTCCACCACGAGCACCTTGACTGGCTCCGTCGGGCCCATTGCATCCTCCGTTATAAGACATTTCAACTCGAGCGCATGCCGGGCAGCGGCACGCAGGAACAGACTCTAGCGACCGAAGATACTCGACGCGAGAATGATTGTTTGATTAAGGATTATGAGCCCCGCCTGTATCACTTCTGCGCAAGAAACGGATCGAATTCCGGTCAGGAGTGTGCTTGGAAGGTCGGCCCGCGCTTTGGCGGAGGCCGGTACTCTGTACTGTGGTGCTCTCATAAGTTCCTCGGAAAAAAATTCATACAGCTCTTGAATCTCGCCGAACCCGCTCGCCCTGGGCAACAGCGTGGTTCTGCCCAGTCAATCATCGCCACCCAAACTGGTAATCCAAACTCATCGGGCTCCCTCATTGCCGCCCGGACCTTCAGGGTGCTCCTCCGTTAGCTCTCGTTCCGCCTGGAGCCAATCTTCAAGGTCGCAGCCGTGTCGCCTCCCACGTTCCACATGAATGCGGTAGGCGCGTAGCTGAATCTCGACGTGCGCCGGCGCGTCGCCTGCGGATGAATTGACAGATCCAGACTGCTTTTCGATTGCGTCCGGAGCAGGTTGATTACCTGTCTTGCTTCTTGCCCGCGTGCTCATAGGTACCCTCCTCTGGGCTGAATACCCGAGTTATATTTCCTCGAATGTGGCCATCCTGGCCGGTATCACTCTGTCTGCCGTCCAATCGAGACTTCCGAACGGCGAGCTGTTCGGTCCGCGTACTTGAATATCAACATCCACCGGCAAGTGTGATGACGAAGGAGCGACAAGGTTCCATGATGGCCAAGAATTTCTGGAATTGGCTTGAACCGGCTTTCAAGAATGCGGATCCTGCTTGCGCGCCCTGGAGATTGTGGGATCGCTCTAAACCATTCGACTTCGATCCGCGCCGCAGCGGCGCGCCGCAGGTTTAATTCATTACCCGAGAAGAATGGGCAGCAACACGCCCATACCCAGCGCGAAAAACCACAGCGCAGGCGCTGGAGTTCCCACGGGGCGGACACGGCGGAGTTCGGACGCGGCGGTGCGCGGATTGAGGAGCAGTTCCTGAGTGTAGCGGCGTTCGAGAAGCAGAAATACAAGCGCCGTCGTAGCGCCATAAATCAAGTGCGCCATCAGCGAGGGAAGCAATGCAGACGCTGTGCTCGCCCGCCAGTCAATCTCGCCAGTGAGCAGTAGCGGCAGGAACGTCATCGGTCCGAGATACCACCAGATGACTCCGAACAGCCATCCCCACATCACGCCGAGCCCGATGCTCGAGGATTCGCGTCGAAACAGCACACCAAATGTCATGCCGATCAGTGCGCTCACCAAGAGATGGAGAAGCAGCGCGCGAAAAATCGACAGAGGAGTGTCAAGGCCAGCAATTTTGGGCAATACACCTGTAGCGATCATCACCGGGCTCGAAACAAGTCCCCCAGCGAGACCGGCAAGCGCTCCCCACCCAAGAGAATGCAACACCAGAAGGCCAGGGCCTTCGGCTTCCCGATTCAGCGGATCGGACTCGATGAACAACTTTACCCAAGAGCGGTCGATCGCGGCGTACGCAATGCCCAGAATCAATCCGTAGAGGATATGCCCTACCAGCGAACCGAATAGTTCGCCTCCATGATCTGCCGACCAGTCCAGAGGTGTCCGGGCGATGAGCGGGAAAAGAGTGAGCGGCCCCAGGAACCACCAGAAAATCCCAAAGCCCAGCCCCCAGCCCATGGACGAACCGTAGCCCCGGACGTCACGCTGGAAGAGCAGCCCAAAGCTGGAACCAATGATCGTGGCCACGCCAAACTGCAGACCCACAGTCGCCATGCGAGAGTGAAACTCGCCCAGCCCAGCGATTAAAGGGAAGAAGTCGCCTGCAGACGACCAGCGTCCAAAAATCATTCCACCAAGCACGCCTGCAAATCCGCCAACGATGATCGCGCGCCACCAGAGGAACGGCGGCATTTCTCGTTTCCTCCGCAGACTACCGCGAAATCCCAGCGTCACGCCCACGGGCATTCCCAGACAGATCAAATAGGCAACGAGTTCAGGAAATTGGTCGCGGGCATCCGCGAGCTTGGCCATAGAGCGGCCAGAACTAGCCAACAAGGGCAAGATCCCAGCCGGAAGAACCAACCACAGGAGAAAAGCGGCGCCAAGTCCCCAGATCAATCCCGCACCCGAGCTGGTAGCGCGATACGCGAAGAGAAGGCCAAAGGCGAGCCCGAAAAGGGAGCCAAGCATCATCCCACGAGCGGGTGATGTAGCAAGAAGCGCACTTCCGAGTGCGCCGCCCGCACCGCCGACCGCGAGACCCCAAAGGGGGTCTACCCAATGGAACGATTTGCCGCGGTCATCCCGCTGCGTGGCTACTCCTGAAACCGAAGACATCGAACGCTCCTCACTGTAAATCGATGGTTTGAACGATATCGCGCGGGAAGAAAAGCTCGATCGTCCAATCGACCAGCACCCGAATCTTTCTTTCCAGACCTGGCAATTTCGAAAGGTATATTCCTCTCCATAGGAGCCAAGCGAACAGTCCGGAAAAGCGCACAGACTTGTTCCTCACGAACGGAATTGCCAGTTCAGCACAGGCCGACTGGTGCCCCACGACGCAGAGCGCTCCCAGCGAGTCGAAATGAAAGCTCTCTTTGGGTTCGCCCCGAAGTTCCGCGCAAATATTTCTCGCAAGTAGTTCCGCCTCCCGCACAGCAAATTGAGCAGTAGGCGGACAGGGCTTTCCTGACTTCGCATCGGTAAGTGCGGCACAATCACCCAAGGCCCACACCCCTGGACAACCGTGCAACTCGAGCGTGTTCCCAACAACCACGGCGCCGCGCTTGTCTTTTTCCACAGGAAGCGACTTCAGCAGCGGATTCGGACCTGTTCCTGCCGTCCACACTAGCGTCTGCGCGCGGATCTCACCGTTGCTTACGGACACGACTCCGGGATTCACATCGGTCAGGCGTGTATTCAGGCGGAAAGTAACTCCGCGCGCTTCCATCCTGCCCTGTGCATAACGTGCCAATGACTCGCTTAGTTCTGGCAGGATGCGGCCGCCCGCATGAACCAGCACCACGCTCAAGTCTTCTCGATGCAATTTGGGATAATCGGCCAGAATCCCATGCGCAAAGTCGTTCAAAGCCCCCGCGAGCTCGACGCCCGCGAAACCTCCGCCCGCGATTACAAAGGTGAGAAGAGTCTGTCCACGGATGAAATCGGGCTCGCGGTCGGCGCGTTCAAACATCTCGATGACGTGATTGCGGATTCGGATGGCGTCCAGGAGACTCTTGAAGTTGAACGCGAGCTTCTCGATATTCGCCATGCCCAAATAATTTGAAACGGAGCCAAGAGCCAGGACCAATTGGTCGTAAGGAATTTCGCGCCGCGAGGTGCTCCCGCTGGTAGCGTGATCGTTGTCCAAGATCACCCGGCGCGCTTCCAGATCAACTGTGGCGACGCGTCCTCGGATGAACTCTGTCCGATGCAGGCTGCTGCGCAACGGTGTGCTGATATGACTCGGTTCCAGGCTGCCACCAGCGACTTCGGCGAGCATGGGCGTAAATAGAAGCGCGTTCGTCTCGCTCACCAGAGCAATCGAAACCGCGGGGTCACGCCGGAGCTGCTGCTCCAGGCATTCTGCCGTCCGCATGCCGGCGAAGCCGCCACCCAGGATCACGATCTGTTTCTTTTCTCGAGGCGCGGGCGATATGTTCTCGATCTCGGGACCCAGCACTCTCTCGGTAATATCGGTCAAACCCTGGGTGATCAGGCCCAGCACAGCGCCATACAGCACCCACGCAACCAGCGCGGGAAAATGCGAGCGCATCTGTTCGGCGCTCCACTCAGGCATCTGTCCGGAAAGTAACGGAACCGCGATTACACTGATCAATCCCCACAGCGGGATTCCCAAAGCGGCCCCCGTTAAAAGGTAATCTACATAGGCGCGAGGCGTAGGGCGCAAGCTCGCAGAATAGACCCCGCCTACAGCGATCCCCCAGACAACACTCAATAGCGGACGGCCGAGGGCAGGCACCAACGCCAAGCTGGCCGTTGCGCCCGCCAGCATCCCAATTAAGATTCTCCTGAATAGTGGGTGCATCTATTTAGATACGCGCGTTATGGTCGCGCGGTTTGCCGGATAGGAGAAATGAAGCTGCGGTGCCTCTCCGTCTAAATCGAATCTGCAGTCGAAGCGCTGAATGCACATACGGCTGCGGGCAACTCAGATCCCGGACATCGTCGCCTCTCGGACTTTCGGATGTTTGACGAATCCCTGAACCAGTGCGTCGAGAGAAAACTTGCCCGGCCCAAAAATCAGAATCACCATTCCCACGAAAAGAAAGATAAAGGGATCGGCGCTATAGAACTTGCCCGGGTCAGTGAAGAACGAAAAGAACGCTTCCCGGTCAGCCGTGATGTAGGCCATCGTCATGTCGATCACCAGACCCAGCGCAGCAATGCGTGAGAGCAAGCCCAGCGCCAGCAGAATTCCGCACACGAATTCGAAAGATGAGACGAAGGTGGCCGTGAATCCCGGCGCCGGCAGTCCCAGGCTGGCGAAAAATTCGGTCACGTGCGCGAGATTGTGAAGTTTCCCCCAGCCGTTCTGAGCGATTTGCCAGCCCCAGTAAAGGCGGACGATCGCAAGAAAAGGGGACTGCAGTCCGGAAGCAACCCGAACGAGTAGGCCATACAGCTTTTGCATTGGAGCCAATATGCTATTCATAAATTTTCGCCTTCCCGAATGATTCAGTTTGGCCGTGGAATGTAAGAACATACTTCTGTGGCCGGCAGAACCAGCCGAGCGCCGACCAGGTGTGAAACCATTTTTCAACGTGAGCTGCGCGGTCTGCTGCAGCGATTGGCGAGTGATGCAAGGCTGATTCGATCGCGGCGTTGAGCGGTTTCCCGGCGTGCAGCGCGGACAGGATGGCGAACTCTTCGCGGTCCAGGCGGCGGAAATAGACGTCTTCGTCCAGGCGATACACGGCGAGGAAAATGGGGCTGGGTTTGAGCTTGGCGACCGCGCTGACGCGTTTGCGTTTGTGACGTTCGTTGAAGGTATTGCTCGCGACGTCGAGGTCATCGGAATCTTTGCGAACCTCAAGCAGCAACTCGTCCACGGGATAGCGCAGAGCGAGAAGCGTGACGTAGGGCTGCAAACGCAGGCGCAGCTTGGCGGGATTTACGAGTGCCAGATGCTCTGGCTTGAGCGATGGCTCCCTGAGGCCGTCGAATGCTTCGATATCGGCCCATTCCAGGCGCGCCATATCCACGGCGAGATTCTGGCGTTCACCGGCCCATGCAGGATGTTTTTCCAGCCAGCTCACCAGGCGCGAGCCGAGATTGCGCAACGTGAAGGACCGCGATGGGCAATCGATCAGATACGCCTTGGCCATGGCATCGAAGCGGCGGCCTCCGAGCACGGCGCGCACGCCGGGAAAATCCTCGGCGAAGGCGGAGAGGACGCGGAACCAGTACTGGCGATTGTAAATTTCCAGGCGCTCGAAAGAAGTGAGGCGGTCGTTGGGCTTGATAATTTGATTGGCCACGGCACGCATCGAGCGGCCATCGGGCGCGACGGCGCGCATGCGTTCGGAGCGCGTCAGCGGAGTCATGACGGCGCGAGCCATACGGCGTTGCAGGTTAAGGAGTTTCATACGGCAGTAGCGAGCGAGGCGCTCGCGAGGAAACGATTGGCCTTCAGAGCTTCGTCGTGCACTTCGTCGAAGGAAGGGATGCTGTCGTCCCACTCGAGGAGCGTGGCGGTGTGGCCTACGCGTTCGATGGCGCGCGCGTAGAGTTTCCAGACCGGATCGATCACGGGGTGGTCGTGGGTATCGAGAATGTACTTGCGATATTTCGAGTGCCCGGCGATGTGGATTTGCGCGACGCGTTCCGGAGGCACGCTATTGACGTAGGTGAACGGGTCGAAGCTGTGATTCTGCGCGGAAACGTAAATATTGTTGACGTCGAGCAGGATGCCGCAATCGGCGCGCTCGGCGACTTCGTTCAGGAATTCCCACTCGGTCATTTCCGAGACGTGAAATTCGGCGTAGCTGCTGACGTTTTCGACGGCCACGGGAATTTCGATGTAATCGCGCACTTCGCGGATCTTCTGCGCGGTGATGCGCGCGGCTTCGAAAGTGTAGGGCATGGGCAGCAGGTCGTGCGTGTAACGGCCGTCCACGCTGCCCCAGCAGAGGTGATCGGAAAGCCAAGGAGTCTTGGTGCGCTGGACTAACGTTTTCAGGCGCTTTAAGTGCTCGCGATTGGGGCGCTCGGCCGAGCCGAAGTACATCGAGACGCCGTGCTGCACGACTTTATATTGTTCCAGAATCTGATCGAGGATGCGCAGCGGGCGTCCGCCATCAATCATGAAATTTTCAGATATGATTTCGAACCAATCCACGACGGGCTTGCGCGTAAGAATGTGATGGTAATGCGGCGAGCGCAGACCGATTCCGATCCCGTAATCCGTGTGGCCGTTAAAGCGATTGGCAGGCATTTCCTGACTCCGCTGGGTGACGCGAAGAGATGACACGGAAAGGTGTTGAGGACCGGCCGCTTTCGCCCGGCCCTCAACACCAGACCGTTGGTGCTTGATACTTGGTGCAGTCGCAGATGCGGCGAGTGTTACTCGGGCTTCTTCGAGCCGTCGGTTGCGCAGCCGCCCTTGCCCTTGCAAGAGTTCTTGCCTTTGCAGCCATTGTCGCTCGCTTTACATCCACCCTTGCCCTTGCAGGAGTTCTGACCCTTGCAAGCATGCTTTTCCTTCACCTGATTGTCTGACTGGTCCGACTGGGCCGCGGAATGCACGCCGGAGAGAAGGTTGGACGCCTGGATCGTTGTGGTGGTACCGGCCAGCAAACCTGCGAGCGCTGCGCCAGCGATGAGGGCCTTCTTTGACTTTGTCATTTTGCTGAATTTCCTCCTGTTTGAAAGAATGTGATCTACAACACGCCCTTCACACGGAAATGCAAGCGTGAAGGTTCTGCAAGATTCAAATGGACCTTCTCGTTCCGAGCCCGAAGCTAGTTCGTCGCCCGGATAATCCAGAAGGTACTTGAGATCACAGACCGACTTGCGGCCTCGTGTCGTATGATTCCGTACCCATCGCAAAGTTTCGTCGGACTCGAAATATTTATTCGGCAATCTAGGCCTAACTGAGGTTGATTTGGGGCCTACGAAGCGGAGGTGGGCACTCAAAGTTCAGGGCAGCGCCTGCCAGATCAGGGCTAGAAGGCAATGCTCTACAACAAATCGCGCCGAGGCCCCTAGGGGCGCGAATCACTTGCTCAATCGCATGCAGCAACATCCCTCAGGAAGTTGACGCCGGCGCGACCAGTTCGAAAGAGGAAGTGAGTTGGATCGCGTTGTGCAACGTGCGATAGAGAGGGCAGTGCATCGCGTAAACGGCATGCACGCGCTCCACCGTCTCTTTCACATCTTCGGGCGCTACCAGCCGCATCGTCACACGGATCCGGCGGATCACCAGGACGCCTTCTTCCGTTTCCACCTCTCCCCTCACCTCTGCCGTCAGTTTTCCATCACTCGCATCGATGTGGCGCGCTTCCAGCGCACCTCCGAATGTGCCCAGCATTCAGCCAGCGGTTGCGGAAATGACATAGTCGATCGTCGATGAATGCGACTCCGTCAGCATCGCAGGATTCATCTTGTAGTGTTCAGCGATGGCTCCATGGACGCTATAAATCACCGGCTGGGCCTCGCCAGGCAGATGCGCGATACGCAGGGGTCCCCGCTTCCGTTCGATACGTGACTTTGAGATGTACACGACATCGCTCATGCTCTTCTCCTTTAAGGGTCAGCTACTTCGTCGCTCCATTCCGGGAACTTTCCGGGCAAGAGTCGGTGGCTCAAGTTTTTCGCTCTCTGACGATCATTGGCAAGTAAGAGCGAATCGATAGGACTCGATCTGCTTCTCCGAAAATGAATACAGCAAAGCAAAGAGCGAGCACAGAATGGTCAAGAGAGGCCCCGAAATATTGCCAGAAGGCAGCTCCTGGTCCAGGGTAGTTTGAAGAAAACAGCAAGCTCACCATATAGACGAGCCCGCAAATGCTGGCCGGACGGACGAGAATGCCGCAAATGAGAGCGAGACCAATCGCCAACTCTCCATAAGCGACGAGAAATGCTATGGCGGTGGCGTGAGGCAATACAAATTTCTGAAGCACGGGAACCATAAATGGGTACGCGCCTTCCACCAGGAACTGGTTGATCCAGAATTGGAAGCCGCCACCCAAGGTGAAGTGGGTGCCAAGGACTTTGTACTCGCCAAAAATCAGAAAGAGCGCTCCGACGGAGATTCGCAGCGCCGCGAGGACTATCGCGTTTCGGTTTCTGGTATCGATCGCCATTCGAGTGCAAGGCCTGATCCAATTTTACTTGTGCCGAATCTCCTCAGGCGATCGTTTGAGATCGAGCGGGAGAACCTGCAAGCTCCACATTACCGGCACAGATGTGGGTGGATAGCAAACCCTGTCGTCACATGCCTGATACTTTAGTTCCCCGTTGATCGAAATCGTCTTCCCGGCAGAGGCCAGCGCGCGGGCGACATCTTGCACCTTTGAAACGGTTACCGTCGCATCTTGCGTGATCCGAAATTTTCCCTCGAACACTGGGACATGCTCCTGAATGGCTTCCAGGTAGAGCGTCTTAGAGGCTGGATACGCGACGGGTGCAAATTCAATTCCGGCCACTGGATTCAAGGTTAGCTGAATCGGCTTGTAGCCTTGCACTCCCGGAGAATAGACATGGACGTTGGGTGGAAGCTCAATTTGTGCGACGAAGCTCACCCGGCTACCCGAGATCACTTCCTTGTCCGATTGCTCCAGCGTGAGCCGAAGATGTGGCGCGTCGACGTCCCGGCTGACTTCCTCGCTTAGTTCGGGGAACAGCTTGCCGATTACGTTGTTGGGTGTGAATCGATCGGTATACTTCGCTTCAAAGTATTTCTCACGAACCACGCCGCTCGAGTCTATATAGAAGTACCCAGGGTGCGCCATTCCCTTCGTCATTCCGGACGCCTCGGTATTTAAGACGTTGAACTTCCGAATGATCTCGGAATCGGGGTCGGCCAATAGTGGGAACTCGATCTTATGGCGCTCGGCGAAGTCCTTTAGTATGGCAGGACTATCGTAGCTGATCGCAGCCAGCTTGATCCCCTGCTGCTCGAATCTTTGTTTCGCATTTTGCAGCTGCACCAGCTGCGCTTTGCAGAAGGGTCACCAATCCGCGGACCGGAAGAAAAGAAGTATCGTTCCGTTGCTTCCGCGCAATGTCTCGTTGGAGACGGCATGGCCAAACTGATCGTGCGCTGTGAAGGTCGGCGCCGGCTGCCCAACCTGCGCTCCGACAGCGGGCGCAACGGCCTGTTTGCTCGATGCGTCGTCCTGCTTTTTTCCGAAGACGAAGAAACCAAAAATCAATAAAACTGCCACGCTCAATCGCATTCTCCCTCGCAATTCGAAATCAGAAGTACCGTCGTAACAGCTTGACCAATAACGTTAGGGAGCACAGTCGAGGCTAGTTCGAAAGCCGCGCCGAGCCCACTCCTAATACTCTTCCCGCTGTCGGTTCCTGAACGATCGCGACGATCCTCAAGTTCCCCTTGTTGCCGTGATTGGAATTGATGGCGACATTCTGAGAAAATTTGCCGGACCGATCCAACGCTCCAACTCGGACAAGGTCTCGCAGCACCGCGACGTGCCGGAGCGTCCTCCCGGCGTTCTCTCCGCGGCTCACGCTCGATTGATCGCTCTCGTCGGCTATCGCGAGCAAGACGTTCGCGAACCTCTCCGAGATTGAGGAAGGCGACGGGCCGGTCTCAATGTGCAAGAGAATCTTCTGCCCGTCGAAATGGACCGAAGAAAGACTCACGGGTATCTTTTCCGCCTTGGTTGCGTTTTCGATCGCCTCGATCGCCCCTCTCTCGTCGCTGCCTATAAGCTGGATGCGCCCGTCCACCACCATCTGCGGCGTATAGACGCTCCCCAGGCCAAACTGCCCCGCGTAATTGCCTTGCCTTTCGCTGTATTCGTGACTAGAGAAGGGATCCTTCCATCCGATGTTGTTCCAGTAGTCCACGTGTTCGCTAAGAACGATCAGCTCGGCGCCGCTCACAGGTTGGGATCGGTCTAATCTTTCGAGGAGCGCATCAGCAGGCGGGCAATCCGAACATCCTTCCGAGGTAAACAGTTCCACAAGTACTGGAGTGCGCTGCGCACTGTCATTCGCCGGGCGTCCGGCTCCGCCGGTGGCTTGTACTCGGGGCAGTAGGAATATGCCTAGAAGCAGCATCGCGGCTATTCCCGCAAACACAAATCTGACACGTGGCATGTGGCTCTCCTTGTTGACAAAGTCCCTGGATGAAGCTTTGCGCCCCGACGAGTTGGATTAGGCACGGGGAATAAGGTTACAGTAATTCTTCGGCTTCAAATCGGCTAGCGGGTTTGCGCCCGTTTCGGCCCCATGTGTGTTTCGCTGAAACAATTCTCCAGGCCGATCATCGAAGATTGCGGGCAGCGCTTTGCAAGCCGCTTGGAACAGGGTGCGACACCGGAAAGGAAGAATTCGGGCTTCGAGGAATCATCCAAAAACGAGCTGCTTCTCGAAAAAATGGCTGCCTGCAGTCTTGTGTCGGCTTCTCTTGGTAATCATCGGTTTGGCGCTGCCGGTGTTCGGCGCTTTTCGGCGAAGTACTTGCGCAGGCACCGTGCAAAAAAATCCGTCACGCCGACGGTGGAATCCCTCGCCGTTCTTAGCGATCCGGAATGGCGCGGCACGCGACGCTAGAGCTTCCGCCCTTGCTCGGTGAGTGTTTTGGCCTCACGGCGAACGTCTGCCCACTTGATCGGGAGATCCCGTATCGTACCCGGTTCTTCGCTGGACTCCAGCATACTCAACGCGGCCAGCACAACGCGGCGCTGCAGCTCGCGATGAAAGGGCGCGCCAAAGTGATGTCCCATCGGCCAGGGAAGAAACAATGCACGCGGAACTTTGATTGCCTCTGTAACGTCGCGCGCTACCGTGATGGATACCGTGGGCACACCGCGCGCTTCAATGGCTCTCTGGATCAGTCCGACGGACTGATGACAAATCGGTCAAGCGGGCGCCAGTAACGCACAATCGGCGCGCTCCTCTTGCACGACCGCTTCCGCAATACCCCCAGCAACGGTTCGCTCGAACTTCTCGGGGTCCATGTTGTAGCCGATGAAACTGAAGAAATTCGGAGTCAAGCCGCCTAGGCACCCTTCCTCGCGGAGTTCCTGAAGCCGTTCGATCGGAAAGATCACGTTAATGTCGAGGTCTGCATCGTCGTGAGGGTATTTCAACTGATGAATGATCAGCTCATCGTGCTTCGCCCCGGAAGGCACGCGCATAAAACGGAAGTCGCCGAAGGGATGGCAGACATCCAGAGGCTGTTCGGTCTTCAGATGCACGCCGCAGGAACTCACCAGCGTCAGCCGGCATGCTGCCAGCGGCTTTCCCAATCGCGCCTGAGGCACGAAGCTTTCTTTGCGAATCATGGAGCCGGGGTAGCGCTCGTTGATGGTCTGCCAGAGGCCCGGTCGCAGCTGTGTCCCAGCCTCGCGCGGGTCGGCTGCGGACAAAGTGTTCTTATCGGCTGCCGTCATGAATCCACCTCCCGGACCTGCGGATGAAATAAAAATGCAGATGAAAGCAAAGGAGGGCCAGAGTTGATTCGTTCGCCTCCAGAATCCGGGCGATGAATTCGCGGTCCACCGGTTCGTCGCGAAGCAGGATTTTTAGGGCTTCGGCCCACGAACGGTCGATCTCTTCCTTGCCTACGGCTTCGTTGCCGTCGCCAAGGTGCAAGCGAGCGAATCGCACTAGCTTTCCGAGATCGTCCTGGGCGGCGGCCTCTCGCAGATACGGAACGGACATGGATCACTCCCTCTAATTCGCAGAAAAGATTTTGTAGCAGAAACCACTGTAGATGCCAACACAAGGGAGAAGCTTCCATAGCGCGTGGATGGACTTCACTCGAGGAAAATGGCTGGTTCGCTGAGTGAACTTCTTCTTGATGGCGGTAACCTCGCCCGCTTCCGTGGGAAATCCGGCCGCAAGCACCGGGAAGGCCTTTTCGTTGGCGAACTGTCCGGCGACCTGGCGTGGAGAATCTATGAGACTGGCTGACTGCATCGAACATAGCCGTAGGCAAGTGCGGCGGCCGCTGCACTAGCACCGATCAAGAATGAGCGACGACCCATCGCCCTTGGAAGCTGATCCTCTTTTCGATTCAATGAAAACATATGGACCTCCAGCGATTGACTTTATTCGCTCGCGACCGCAACCGCAGCAGGCTGCATACAAAGTCGGAAAGATACAGCAACATGCTGCGGTCCTTCACAACCCCAGAGTCGTGATCCGGGATTAGTTACAGAGTTCCCGTATTTAGCCCGAAACCTCTCGTTAGTAGTACGCTTCAAATGCTCCATTCGGATGAGGACGACCCGTTCAGCTGCGTTCGATTGGACAAGGCGCTGGATGAGATGCCCTTTGAACGCAATTGCTATTGGCGCTTTGTTTGACGGAACCTCCCACGGACTCGTCAATCAAGACTGGGCCCACTAGGTTGTACAGGCTTTTTCAGAACAGCGTGTATCTGATCCAGTCCTCTACTTCCTCAAGCTGCGAATACGGTACCAACTTGCAATTCGGGTGCGTGATGCCAGTGATCAAGAGCGATATCTTCGTCTCTACAGCCCGCCGATAGAATAAAACCACTTTCTTGTCTGTGGCTCCCAGCAGGTAGCCTGTCTCAAAACCCAAGCCGAATGAGGAGCCCGAAACTTCAGCCACAAACAGATCACACTGCTGAAGCCACGCCATGTCCCGCCGGTAAACTTCCTGAGGCGAAATAGACCGGTCCGCCTGCCAGGCATCCTCGCGGATTAAATGACGGGTGAGCACGTCGTGGCCCAGTTCCTCCAACAGCTCAACGATCTTTGTGGCTGCCACCACGGAGGAGCGGTCCCCCGCTACGGTGAACCCAAAATAGATTTTCATATCTGTGGCGCATTCCTGCGTCTTCGTCCAACATCACTTCGGGGGGCCGTGCAGCTGCTAGCGTGGCAGCGCCGTAACCCCGAAACCTCACTGCTGGACTCTTGACCTGCCCGGCCCCCAGCCGATCATTAAAAGGCATGCACTGCTGAGTACCGGACCGCGTGGATCTCAGACCGAAGCACCTGACACGTGAGCGAACGTAAAGGTTTCTTCCTCAGCTACTAAGAAAATCGGCGGCCCGCCAGAAGAAATCGTCACGGCATGGGCAAGCGCCTCCTTCCCACCATCTGACGCGGCGCATGCCTCCAGATCCGCCATCGACCGGAAATGAATCTCTGCGATGCGATAGAAAGGAGCGGTACCTTGCGGTGAAGCCAGTACCTTGGTCCCGACAATCTTGGTCTTGCCCTCCAGTTTTGCTACGGCCAGAGGTACATGCTCGTTTTGATAAATCTTCTCGAAGGCATCAATGTCTTTGGGACGTGGATACATCACAACAAGTTTCACGTTTGCCATTCCGTGCTCCTTTTCTCGGTGAGATTTGCAACAACGCGCGACTTATATCGCCTCAACATCGCTCCGCACGGCGCGCCTCGAATCTGCGCTCGCTTATGGCAGTCAAGGAAACGCCTGCCGTCTGAGATGCTCCAACACTCGAAAAGATACAATTCCATAAACCATTTCGGCATTGGACTGCTCAGCCGGGCAAACTGTGTAACTTTCTTCCCATCCGCCAATCTTACTGAAGCGACGAAGCATCAATTCGTCACGGAAAAAGGAGCTTTATGAAGAGTGTCGTCGTCGTAAGGAATTTTGTCCCCATTTTGTTCTTGCTTGCAGTCCTGGTCGCCTTGCCCGCCGCACGAGCAGATCAGTCGAATCAGGCCAACAAAGTCACTTTTAGTCAGCCCGTGCAGATTCCCGGATGCGTGCTACCTGCCGGAACCTACTGGTTCGAGCTGCCGCAAGACATCAGCGAGCATTACTTGGTGCGGATTTACAGCGCCGACCGAAGCGTGCTGTACGCGACGCTTTTCGCGTCTAACTACGAGCGCGCGACAGCAACCGACCGCACTGTGTTTGGTCTGGCGGAGCGTGGGTCCGCGCAGCCTCAGGCGATCGTGACTTGGTTCTATCCAGGTGAGACGACCGGCCATCGATTCCTGTACCCGAAGCAGGTGGAGAAGGAACTTGCGAGCGTCAAGTTGGTCAACGTGATGGCGGGGAAATAACGCAGCGGCGATGTAGGGCATCAACTGATCGGCGGCGAAATTCTAGCGCCGCCGGCCGAGTTGGCGCAGACGTTTCGAAGCACAGCATGGATTCTAACGGGCTATGCGTCTTTGACGAGCTGCATGCAGGACGAGCAGGCAATGATCTGAGGCATAATATCGTGAGCACACCGAGACAAGACGAACTACCAGACTTGACTGACGCGGACGTCTTGCGACTCGCTCAACAGGGCGATACCGTCGCGTTTGAACGAATTTATCGGTTGCACAGCCGAAAGGTCCACAAACTACGCCTTCGTAGAATGGGAGCCCCGACCGCCGCTGAAGATCTGACACAGATTTGTCAGAAGTCATACGAAGTGCCCGACCCGCAATTCGAATGCTCACCGAGCGGCCTTGCGTCTTGGGCGTGGGCCCGATGAGCGAAATACGAGTACTATTGGCGGACGATTATCGTCCTATCCTGGAAAACGTTTCGAGCCTGCTTGGGCCTGGGTTCGAAATTGTCGGCGAAGCGCAAAATGGCCAAGCTCTTGTGGAGGCCGCCCTCAAGCTGAAGCCTGACGTGATCGTTACGGATATCAGCATGCCGATTCTCAACGGCATCGAGGCTGCCAGGCGATTGCGTGAAGCAGGAAGTATGTCGAAGGTCGTATTCTTGACGGGTCTTTCGGATCCCGACATTATCACCACCTGCATGGCCACCGGGGCGTTGGGGTATGTCACAAAAGCTCGACTTTCCATTGACCTGGAGCCTGCCATCCGGGAGGCAATTGCTGGGCGAGTCTTCATTTCAGCGGCTCTGGGGATTGAGAGTTAGCCGATGCGCGACAACAAACGTAATGCAGATGGTGACGAGCCTTCCTTTCTTTGAAATCGCGCGGCCTGGCTCGGCCTGCCCCATTGGGACCTGGGAATAGCTGGAGCGATTTTTTCGATCCACAAAGTGGAGTGAACCCCTAAAGGCAGCGCTTCCCGTTTCATCTCCAGCTTCATCCGTGAATATTTTTGGAATGCGTCGAAGTTGCCTCGTACCGACTTCTCTTCCCGGCCATATGTGGGCTAATGTTGAGGATTCGGATCGCACCCCAATTTTTGCGAACTGAACGAGTGGTCGGCCAGAGCAATAGCTCGAACGCTTGGAATCTCAGACGCTGCGGTGAAATCCGGAGTAAGCCGCGAGCGAAGCAAGCTTCGCGAGAGACTCAAGCAGAACCCTGAGCACGGCCTTTCCGAAAACTCACAGAGGCATTCGGCAAGTACTACGGCCAGAAACGAAAGATCAGGAGGAATACATGAGCGAGATACTTAATACGGGCAAAATCCGTCTGGTTCGGCATTCAGATGCGCTTTGGCGAGTCACGTTTGATCTTCCACCGCTCAACATTTTCGGACCCGCGAATATTCCACAGCTTGAAGAAGTTGTGTCGTCACTCGAAACCGATGACCGCGTCAAGGTAGTGGTGTTTGACAGTGCGGTCGAAGGATTCTTCTTAACCCACTACGATTTTCTGGCCAAGCACGAAGATTCGGCAAAGTTTCCAGTTGGCCGCACGGGATTACAGGCATTGCCTGACATGCTGGCCCGCATCAGCCGGGCACCCGTCGTATCCATTGCATTAATTCGCGGGCGCGCGACGGGTGTCGGCAGCGAGCTCGCCCTTGCCAGCGACATGCGCTTTGCCAGCCGTGAAAAAGCAATCCTCTCGCAATGGGAGGTTGGAGCAGGCCTGGTCCCCGGTGGCGGACCTATGGCTCGATTGCCACGTTTGATCGGCCGGGGGAGAGCTTTGGAAGTGTTATTGGGAGCGGATGATATCAACGGCGAGCTGGCGGAGTTGTATGGCTACGTCAATCGCTCGTTGCCTGACGCGGAGCTTGACGCGTTTGTCGATCGCCTTGCCACCAGAATCGCGTCGTTCGACAAACAGGCAATTGCCGAGACGAAACGCCTGGTCAACCTCAACAGTTTGCCTTCTGACGAGGAAATCGCACCCGAGTGGGACGCCTTTATTGCGTCACTGGCCCGCCCCGCAGCACAAGCCCGCATTCGAACTCTCTTTGAGCGTGGCTTTCACAAACCGGGCGATGTGGAAACCAGGCTTGGATACCATGTTGGACGCCTCGGATCCACCGACGAGGCGTCTGCGGCCTCCGGCTCATCGCGGTAAAGGTACAAAGCCGCGTGCCCCGAATTTTTGACGGAAACACGAACTAAGAATCGTGAAGTAAAGGTCGTGCAAAGAAAGCGCGCATCTCGTCGCGTTCTTTTTTTCGTCATGGGCCTTCGAAGGGCATACGAAATGCATGCTGCCTGGCAGTAGTATTTCTATTGTGCTCGCCGCCCAAGGTCCTCGCGCAAACGACAACGGCTCCGTCCGATAACGCCCCTGTTCCCCAACCCATGCAGCATCTGTTCGGCGATTGGGGTGGCGAACGAACAGCTCTTGCCGAGGAGGGTGGGTTCGGAGAAAGCCCTCGAGCTGAACTATGCCCTCTGGTTCAAACCGTACTTGCTTTGGCAGCCGGTATTTCAGTATTACTGGGACGTTGGCGCGAACTCCCGCGTTCCAAACGCCGCCATCTTCGGATTCCGAGTAAAAGTGGACTTTTAATTTTGATGGGGAAGGGTGTGATCGATGAAACAGCGAGCTGAAGAACTACAGGGAATCGCGGGAAAGGCTTTCGACGTTTGCGTGATTGGTGGCGGGGCCACTGGCGCCGGATGTGCACTCGACGCCCAGCTTCGCGGGCTACGCACCGTCATGCTCGATGCCGGAGATTTTGCCGGTGCTACCTCGAGCGCGGCCACAAAGATCATTCATGGCGGCGTGCGTTATCTCGAAGAAGCCATTAAGGATGTGGATCCGAAGGAATACCACGTTGTGGTGCGCGCGCTGCACGAGCGCATTCGCATGCTCAACAACGCGCCGCATCTCACGCGAACGCTCCAGTTTATGGTTCCGAGCTACGATTGGCTCAACGTCGCATATCTCGATATCGGCCTCAAGATTTACGACTGGCTTGCCGGCTCCGGCCGCATTTCTCCCAGCAAATATGTCTCGCGCAAAGAAACGCTCGAGCGCATGCCGGAATTAAAGCAGGAGGGATTGATCGGGGCGGTGCAGTATGCGGATGGCCAATTCGACGACTCGAGATATGACATGGCCCTGGTTCAGACCTTTTCGCACGCAGGCGGAAGCGCACTGAACTACGCGCGCGTGGCGGCCTTTGAGCGCGCCCCCGATGGAAAGTTGTCAGGAGTTTCGGTGACGGATCAGCTTGGCGGCAAGCCGTTTTCGGTGCAAGCCAAAGTCTTCGTAAACGCAACCGGTCCCTTCACCGACGCGATTCGAACTATGGCGACCGCGTCAGTGCCCAAGCGAATGCGACTTAGCAAGGGCGCTCATATCTTGCTGCCGCTCGATGTTTTCCCAACGCACGACGCGATGTTGATTCCGAAAACGGACGATGGCCGCGTCCTATTCGCCGTGCCCTGGGGCGGGCGCCTTCTTGTCGGCACAACCGAGCAGGAGGTTTCGCCGGAGGACGAATTTTTTGTCAGCCGCGAAGATGTCAGCTTCATGCTCGGCCAGCTGAACAAATATCTGGAACACCCTGTGTCTGCTTCGCAAATCGTGGCCGGGTTCGCGGGGGCTCGCCCTCTGGTGAGCGCGGGCGAGGGCGGCGACACGAAGAAAATTGCACGCGACGACGTCATCGAAATCGACACTGCTAGTGGATTGATCAGCATCATGGGTGGAAAGTGGACCACCCATCGCGCAATGGCTGAGGACACCATCAATGCTGCGCAAAAGGCTCTCGGTGTATCCGTGACCGAGAGCCTTACCAGGGCGCATGTGCTCTACGGTGGAGACGGGTTTACCGGTGATCTTTGGGAAAAGCTCGCGGCCGCTTTTCCCATTTCGAAAGAGACCGGTCACCACCTCGCCTCAAAATTCGGAACCACTGCGTGGGAGGTTTTGGAACTCACCAAGCAGAATCGCAATCTCGCCGAGCCAATTCTGGCCGGCAGTCCTCCCATTCAGGCTGAGGTCGTTTATTCCATTCGTCATGAGCTCGCCGCCACCTTGGAGGATATTCTCGCCCGCAGGCTCGGCGTGCAGTTCTTCTCATGGAGAGAGGCCATCCGCTCGGCGCCAGTCGTGGCATCGCTGATGGCTCAAGAGCTGCAGTGGTCAAACGATCAAGCCAAATTGGAAACCGCGAAGTACGTCAGCAAGATCAACCGATTTTTGCAACACGCAGGACTCGAACCCGAAAAAGTCTCTGGCACTTCCGCGAGCCGCGCACCGGCGAATTGAAATTAAAGGAGAACTGCCATGACCGCGTACTTAGGGGCCATCGATCAGGGAACAACGAGCACGAGGTTCATCGTCTTCGATCGCAGCGGAAGAATTGTCTCGGTCGCTCAAAAAGAGCATGAACAGATTTATCCGAAGCCGGGATGGGTGGAACACGATCCCGAAGAAATTTGGCGGCGCACCCAGGATGTGATCTGCGAGGCCATGCAAAAAGGAGGCTTTCAACCCAGCGATTTGGCCGGCATCGGGATCACCAATCAGCGGGAGACCACAATCGTGTGGAACCGCAAGACTGGATCAGCCGTTTACAACGCCATCGTGTGGCAGGACACGCGCGTGGAGGATTATGTCGCGGAATTTTCCCGCGACGGAGGGCAAGACCGATTTCGAGCAAAGACCGGCTTGCCCTTGGCGGCGTACTTCAGCGGGCTCAAGATTCGCTGGATTCTCAATAACGTCAAGGGCGCGCGGGAAGCCGCGGAGTCAGGTGACCTGCTTTTCGGAAACATCGATTCCTTTCTGGTGTGGAAGCTAACCGGCGGGACGAAAGGCGGCATTCACTTGACGGACGTTACCAATGCCAGCCGCACGCAATTGATCGACTTGCACACGCTGAATTGGGATGATGAGCAGCTCAAATTATTCGGCATTCCAAAAAGAGTTCTGCCGCGGATCGCTTCCAGCAGCGAAGTGTACGGAAAGGTCGCGACGATTCCCTCGGTGCAAGGCGTGCCTGTCGCCGGAATTCTGGGCGATCAGCAGGCAGCACTGGTGGGTCAAACCTGCTTCAATACCGGTGAAGCGAAGAACACCTACGGCACCGGCTGCTTCCTGCTGATGAACACCGGCTCGGAGCCAGTGCTCTCCAAGTACGGCCTGATCACCACGGTTGCATTCAAACTGGGAGACAAGCCCGCGCAGTACGCGCTGGAAGGAAGTATCGCCATTACCGGTGCGCTGGTGCAGTGGCTGCGGGACAACCTCGGCATGATCGAGAAAAGCGCCGATATCGAGACTTTGGCGCGCACGGTAAATGATAACGGCGGCGTCTATTTTGTTCCGGCGTTTTCCGGTTTGTACGCGCCGTATTGGAAGACGACTGCTCGCGGTGTGATCGCCGGCCTCACGCGCTATGCCAACAAGGGCCACCTGGCGCGCGCGGTTTTGGAGGCGGCAGCTTACCAGACTCGCGAAGTCGTCGAAGCGATGGAGCTGGACTCTAAAGTCCACCTCGAAGAACTTCGCGTGGACGGCGGAATGGTCGCGGATGATCTCTTGATGCAATTCCAGTCCGACATTCTCAATCGCAGCGTCATTCGTCCGCTAACCGTGGAAACCACGGCGTTGGGATCGGCGTATGCCGCCGGATTGGCGGTTGGATACTACAAAGATCTCGACGAACTCCGCGCCAACTGGGGAGTGGACCGCACATGGAAGCCGCAGATGGAAGACGCGGAGCGCGAACGTCTCTACAAGGATTGGAAGAAGGCCGTAACGCGGTCGTTTGACTGGGTATCCTGAAGCTCTTTCATGGAGGAAGAACGATCATGAATTCACCCGTATTTGGAGAGTTTATCGGGACCATGGTGTTGATTGTGCTCGGTGACGGCGTAGTTGCCGGTGTGCTCCTGAAAAAATCCAAAGCGGAAGCGAGCGGCTGGATGGTGATCGCGGCGGGGTGGGCTTTCGCTGTGGTTGGTGGAGTCTTCGCCGCCATCGCCTGTGGCAGCAAGGACGCCTTCATCAATCCTGCATTTACCCTCGGAATTGCAATCTCTTCAGGCGATTATACGAAGTTTCTTCCTTTCGCCCTGGCTCAACTGGCCGGAGCATTTGTCGGCGCAGTTCTGGTTTGGGTGCACTATCTGCCGCACTGGAAAGAAACTCCGGATGCCTCTTTCAAATTGGGTGTGTTTTGCACCGCGCCGGCCATCCGAAGTTTTGGCGCCAACCTGATCAGCGAAATTATCGGGACATTCTTTCTGGTCTTTGTCACCGCCGCGATGTTCTCGAAGATCGTAATGAAGGATGGCCCCGCTGCCGGCCTCGGCCCCTATCTTGCAGGCGTCGTGGTCTGGGCCATTGGACTCTCGCTCGGCGGCACGACGGGATATGCGATCAATCCAGCGCGCGATCTTGGTCCGCGCATCGCTCATGCGGTTCTACCTATTGCAGGTAAGGGAAGCTCCGATTGGGGCTATGCTGGTATTCCTGTATTTGGCCCTTTTATCGGCGCGAGCCTCGCGGGCCTTTTGGTGCACCTGTTGCATTTCTGAGCGGCAACGACTCTTCAACTGCCAGCCATCCGAATCGTCGCGGTCCCGCGCGTGGGATCGCAATCCCGGCAACGTGAATGTCCATAAGTCTATACGTGCCAGCGAATCTTGGCGAAAGCGGCCCTCGCGGGCTGCGGAAAGCAAGTTGCGATTCGTTCCCACGATCAGCCGGAAATCGCTGTGAGCCTCGCGGTTCGACGATGGCCTCTCTGCCCTGCGATTAAGCAGTCACTGGCCTGATGCTGGAACTCCGCTTGATGCCGTAACGGCGGGTCAGCCAAGCGCGAACGGGCTCGTCGAAGTACTTCAGAGCAATCCAAGCCACAAAGATCACAAATGGAATTAGCAAGAAAATCAATATCAGCTTTACATCCATGCTCGGATGCCTCGTAGAAGAGTAGCCTTCAAGGATATACACGAACGGAATGTGAGTGATATAGAGGGGATAGGAAAGTCGGCCGCTGAACTTGCAGAGCCTGATCATGCCTGTCCCTGCATTCGAGTGCGCCCCACAAAGGATGACGAGCGGGAACAGGAAGAGCACGCTTGCCGCGTCATAAAGACCGTTTAACGAGAGACCACTCACCGTCGAGAACTGTGGCATCTGAAAGCACACCACAAGAGCAATCGAAAGTAGGAGCAGTCCGACCTTGGGAAACCGAATGCGGTCATGAATTCGATAAAGCCACAGACCGATCACGAAGGAGACCGTGAGGCGGAGCGGCGCCATCCAGATCTCCGGATAACCCCAACCTCCGTCTAGCGATCCTTTCGTATTCGCGGTCCAGATGAGAAGCAGCCCTGACAATCCAAAGATCATTGCCAGCGTGATCGTGCGCAGCCTGCGCAGAATCAGAGCGTATGCGATGTTCCCAAGGTACTCCTGCATCAGTGACCAGGCGGGCCCATTAAGTGCCTGAGTCTCGTGTACTCTCCCTCCAACCGGAGGTGACGGCAGCAGGAGCAATGAGGTGATATATGCCAGCAGCAGCATCGGAGCGGCAGTATGATTCGTCGCCTTGCTGAAGGGATCGAAAATGTAACCCAGCACGCCCAGAGTGGCTCCGATCAGAACCAGAGGGTGAAGCCGGATAAGGCGGATGCGGAAGAATTGAAGCATCGTCATCCGTGTCCAGCGATCGTCGTATGCATACGCGACCACAAAGCCGGACAGCCCGAAGAAAAAGTCGACCGCCAAATAGGCATGGTGCATTAAGTGAAGAGGAGGGCTAAAGCCAAATGGGTAGTTGAATGCGTGAAAGAGCACGATCAGAAAGGCCGCGGATCCTCGCAAGCCATCCAGCACTTCAAAGTGTTCTTTTCCACTGCTGGTACGGTCGACAGTAATGGCAACATTCATCGGACAGCTCTCCGCAATTCAGGCTCCGTGCCGATCTCAATGCGCGCTTTGCAGCGACGGCTGTTTCAGCGAAGCACAAGACTTGCGGTCAGAGGCGTGTTGTCCGAAGAACTCCCGGCCAGCACTTCATATTCGCCCGGGGGCAGGTTCCAAGCGTTCTTCGCTTCATCAAACGTCTTCAACACCCGGTCATCGATCGCAACCGTAACTGTCTGAGATTCGCCAGGAGCAAGTGTGATTCGCTTCCACCCGACAAGCCTCTTGAAGGATTCGTCTGAACCTTTCGGAAGCCGCCCATAGACCTGAGCAATCTCGGTGCCGGTTCGCGTGCCGGTGTTCGTCACATTGAAGCTCGCAGTCTTGTTGGTTGAATCGACAGACAGGCCGGAGTATGCGTAGGTGGTGTAAGACAAACCGAACCCGAAGGGAAACAGTGGCTTCTTATTCTGCGCTTCATACCACTTGTAGCCAACCTCAGGTCCCTCATCGTAGTGGACAGCGTAACCAGCGCGAGCCGAAGCATTCGCCGTAGGCGCGCCGTTGTCGGCAACATCTCCAGCGCGTACCTGGCTCTCGGCTGGAATCTTCGGCGCATCAGGATGCGGGAGATCCGCTTCGCTTTTCGGGAAAGAGAGCGGGAGCTTGCCCGCCGGATTGACGTCTCCAACGAGCACGTTAGCCAGCGCCTTGTGTCCTGAACTTCCGGCGTACCAAGCCTCGACTACGCCCGCTACTTTGTCGATCCATGGCATCGTGACGGCGGTGCCAGTTTCGAGCACGACGATGGTGTGAGGGTTCGCTGCCGCTACCTGCTCGATCAATGCGTCCTGGTTGTTCGGAAGCGAAAGGCTCGGCACGTCCATGTCTTCTGCCAGCCACTGATACGCAAAGACAATCGCAAGATCAGCAGACTTGGCGAGATTCGCAGCCGACTTCGGATCGGTTCCCGGATCGAAATCAATCCTTGCGTTCGGCAGCTTCGTCTGAAGCGCCTTTAAGGGCGAGGTTGGGAACCAAACGGGCTTCTGCCAGATCGTCGCGCCTTTGCCAGGAGGCATGATGGCATTGCCGCCGGGAGGATCCACTTGCGCCGATCCTCCACCGGAGATCATCCCGACGTCGGCATGCCCGCCAATAATCGCAATGGTGTGGACCTTGGATGGATCGATCGGAAGCACCGTCGGGCTGTTCTTCAGCAGCACGATGCTCTTTTCTTCTATTCGCTGTGAAACTGCAAATCCTTTCTCGACATCCACCACTCCTGGCTGCGGAGGATCGTCTATTATTCCCGATAGAAACTCGGCATACAGAATTCGGCGTACATGGTCGTCAATTTCCGACAGCGGAACTTTGCCGGCTTCAACTGCTTCTTTCAGCTTTGGACCGAAGAAGTCGGCCATTGGCTGTTCCTGATCCAGACCTGCCGCGGATGCCTTTTCCGTACTGTGTGTTCCACCCCAGTCGGAAATGACAAATCCCCTGAAGCCCCATTCATTCTCGAGCACATCGCGCAGCGTGTAGGAGTTCTCACAACCGAAGTCGCCATTGATCCGGTTGTAGGAACACATCACTGCACCGGGATTCGCGATGGAAATGGCGATATGAAATGCGAGTAAATCAGATTCCTGCATCGCCCGCTTCGAGATGACGGCGTTCACAAAGAAACGCCCCGTCTCCTGATCATTCATCACATAGTGCTTCACGTCGCCGACCACATGTTGCGCCTGTTCACACTTCATAAGGTTGCCGACGACGGTGCCCGCGAGGAGTGGATCTTCACCCGCATACTCGAAGGTGCGTCCATTCCGTGGCTCGCGGGCTAAATCTACCCCGCCTCCTAACGTCATGTTGAACCCTTGCGCTCGGAGTTCCTGGCCAATCACGGTGCCGAACTCGCAAGCAGAGTCTTGATCCCAGCTTGCCGCAGCGCCCAAGCTCGAAGGCATAGCTGTCGAATACCTTCCGTTCGCCCCGCTGTCTCTCACTCCATAGCCCGCATCGGAAATTAGCAGGGGAGGAATTCCTAAGCGCTTGACTCCCTCAACGTATCCCGCACCGCCGTTGGCAAGGTGTGACAGGGGCATCTGCCACTGGGGCGCGTGAGCCATTCCGTTCCCGTGCAATAAAGCCAGCTTCTCGTCGAGGGTGAGCTGCTTGAGAACCATATCGGCACGTTCTTCCGGAGAGAGTTTGGGATTCATCCACGGCCGGTCTGCGACCTGAGCGGCAGCACCGGAGGTTGAGATGATTGTTGCCAAGGCTGCGATGACGCCGCAAAGGAAGTAAAAACCAAACTTGCGATTGTGCATTTGTCTCCCGACGGGACTCATGCCCGCTCGTTCAGTGAGAAGTTTGTTGCCGTCACATATTTGCAGAAAATCGGCACGCACGCCAGAAGGGCCGCCAGAAACCAGAACGCGTTGTGCAGGCCAATCCCCTTGGACAAGAAGCCAATGACGGCCGGACCCGTCAGCATGCCCGCGTAACCTGCCGTAGTGAGGGCGGCAACAGCCAATCCCTTTGGCATTTGGTGTTGCGTACCCGCGAGTCTGAACAAGATTGGCACGATGTTTGCGGCTCCAAGGCCCACAAAGACAAAACTGACCAGCCCGATCCACGCGACCGGCGCGAGAAGGACGCCGCACAACCCTAGAACGGCTATCATCCCACCAAGTGTCAGCACAATGCGGTTCCCGAATCGCGCCACGATGCCATCGCCGAGGAAACGGCTGAACGTCATCGCGATGGAGAAGAGCATGTATCCCAGCCCTCCGTGCGCCGCAGAGACAAGGTGTTCGCCGACAAGCAAAAGCGCACTCCAGTCGAGCAGAGCTCCCTCAACCAGGAATGAAATTGCCGCGAAGATAGCGATGATGAGCACGATGCCTCTGGGGATTGCAAAGAGGGGCTGCTTAGTTCCCTCCCGATTCGAGAGCATGCGCGGAAGAGCCACAACAATCAGTGTAATGAGAATAATGGAGCTGAGAATTGTGCTGGAACTGAGTGCCATGCCTCGAGAGAGAAGAGCTGTCACGATTCCCGACCCCAGAAATCCACCAACACTGAAGAGTGCGTGGAATCCAGACATCAACGGCTTCTCAGCGACACGCTCAACATCCACAGCATGCAGGTTCATCGCAACATCTAACGATCCCAGAGAAGCCCCGAAGGCGAACAGCGCGACTCCAAGCGCGATCGGCGACGATAGGATGCTCAAGAGCGGCAACATGAGTGCCAGTCCTACTCCACCTGACAGTACGACCGGCTTACTACTGAAACGCGCGCTTAGGTTCGCAGCAAGCGGCATCGCAACCACGGAACCGGCGCCCATCAGCAGAAGAACCAACCCCATGGTGTCGTCGCCGAGATGGCAGCGAGTCTTTGCGAAAGGCACTAAGGGAGCCCAGCAAGCTGCGCCGAAACCTGCGGCAATGAACGCCAGCCTGGTCGATAGCTTCGCGCGCGATAGATGCGAACCGTCTGTCATGAAAATTCCCGCTCTCGATTGTGTCGAACGAGACACAACCTACGATTGCGCAAGGACGACTTCGGGGCCGGCATTGGAAAAGGTCGAGACAATCTCCTCCGATGTACCGGACTCAAGAACAACATGGTCGAGGACTGCCAGTGCGGCCACCTGAAACGGCGCCCGAGTCTCAACTTTATCCATCGTGACAAGCGCTGCGGTGCGATCACTTCTCGCAATCAATGCGCGTTTGAATTCGGCATCTGCCATGTGGAACGCGCCAATTCCAAGAGAAACGGAAACGGCGCAAGCTCCGAGGAAACACAGATCAAAACTCAAGCGTTCAGCTTCGCGGATCGCAGAAAGCCCAATGGCCGCGCCGGTTTCACGATCGATCTCTCCTCCCAGAACAATCACTTTGAAATTCTTTCGACCGAGGAGGGCGCTTGCGATTGAGACCGAATTTGTGGCGATTGTAAGAGAGCGATTGGGCGGCATCTCTCTGGCCAACGCCAAGTTGGTACTGCCGCTGTCGAGGAACACCGTCGAAGCTTCAGAGACTAAGGTCACGGCGGCCAAGGCCAAGGCGCGTTTCTCTTTCGAGTCGTTCAGGAGTCTGAGTTCAAACGGGACTCCTTCCGGCGATATCGGGAGCCCGCCACCGTAAACCCGCTTGCATTTGCCCTCGGCGGCTAACGCCCGCAGGTCCCGACGGATAGCGTCCTCGGATACCAGAAACTCCTTCGCGAGGGCAGTGGCGTTGACGGGAAGGCCGCGCAGCAGTCGACTTTCAATTTCGCTTTTTCTTATCGCCCCTGATGAACCGTGCATGAACAAGAAAATACCATGCACAATCAAGAAAAACAATGGATTCTCTCTTCAGAGATGATTTACCCTGCCAACGCGTCTTCATCTGATTTGACCAGGTTGCACCTTGGCGACAAAACTTGCCGTGGCTGAACCGCGCTCACAGGGGCGAGCGCCTCACGTTTTGAACATCTCCCTCCGCGTCTCGCAGGGCAGGCAGCGCCTTTCGCGAAATACAGCGCCGCAAATCGGGACTGACGCGGTTTTCTTCGTCGCTTCCCACAAGAATCGAATGTATTGGAACTGTAGCTGGAGACGCTGAGTATTGCCAAACGTAGCAGGAGCGCAGCTATGTCGCGATTCTCCGCAAGACTTAACGTGCCTCACGACTGCACGAACTCAGCGAGTCATGCGAAGCAACCCAGTATTTGAATTGAACTGCGGGCGATCAGTCGCCGGCGGAACCGTCACTGCGGTCCGTGAATATGTAGCTTTTCGGAAACGGCCGCAAGCTCCCGCACCCATTCCTGATGCGCGGGGTCGTCAGACGCATTCCCGTTGGAGCCATTGTGATTCGTCGTCAGCCGCTGGAACGCAAGGTTCTGAGCCGTCCACATTCCCACAGGAAACGGCAAGTCGCCCGCAACATCCAGAAGCACGTGCAGACGCTTCAGCGAATCCAAATCTTCCGGGCCGTCGTGGAACGCGGTCGCTTGTATTTCCAGTCGGTGCCGCATGATGAATTCCAGAGTCGTGACGTCGAGTTGGACGTTATTCAGCCTCGCTTCGCGCAGCAGGCAACGGATGCCGGCAACATCTATATCGGGCTTTTCCAGCGCCTGTTGCAGCTGGCTATTTAGCGCGATCGCAGCAACTGATCGCAGCGTGTCGGGAACGGGGACTGCGAGAGAATTCAAGAAACGAATCAGCGGCGCCTGGTCTTCATACATTTTTCGGAAGGAACCTGAAAGCGATGCGACAGTATCTTTGAGAATTATGCCGATGATGCGCCTCTGTTCATCCCGGAAGAGTGAACTGAGCGAGAAGGTGCTTCGATGGAATTGTTCATCGAGAATGTGGATCACCTCGGCAGTGTCCGCCTTCATGAAGGCATCGTTTAATTTGGTTCGCAGCTCGCTGAATCGCTGCTCGTCGTGAAACTCACGCACGCCGCCTGTAATGTTGTGGTCGCCAAGGTGCAAAATGGCAAAGCTGAGCGCCAGCTCCTCAGTTGTAATCTCCGAACGAATGCGGCCGCGGCCGACCGCAAGGCGGATGCGACCTTCCGTCTCCACGCCATATGCCTGGCGCTCTACCGTGTAGCAATATATGCGCGTCTTTTCGCCGTACGTTTCAAAGAGTGAGCTGACCGCGTAGTGGCCTGCGACTTTGTCCGCTGTGATGACCGCCGGAGCGACCCATTTCTTGAAAATCTTTTCGCCGTCTCCGTACTCTGGAATATTGCTTTTCGCGTTGCGCAGCCGTTCGCAAAACGGCGCTTCGACGTCCTGTCCCACGGCCTCGCGCGTCAATTGAATCGCCCGGCCCGCATAGTGCAATACCTGAACGGTTTCGAGACCGGAAAGCTCATCGAAGAACCAGCCACAGCTGGTGTACATCAGCATGGCGTGGCGTTGCAGTTCAAGAAGCTTGAGCGCACGGACTCGTTCCGCCGCGTCGAGATCATGGGTCGCGTGTTTCTTCAGGAACATGGCTACGTTTTCGTCCGCACGGTCTAAGACCACATCAATGTAATCGTTGCGCGCCCCCCACGGCTCGCGCAGCAACGACTCGGCCTCTTTCTCGAAAGTTTCAGCCAGCGTGTCCCGCAACCAATCCAACGCGGATCTCAGCGGGGCGCGCCACTCCTGGTTCCAGTCGCCATGTCCGCCGGAGTTACACCCGCAGTTCATTTTCCAGCGTTCAACGCCGTGCGCGCAGCTCCAGGATGTATTTTCGGAAATCTCGACCCAGTGATCCGGCGGATGCAATTCAACGAATTGTCCATAATTAATCAGCTTCGCGACGCCGCCGTTTTCAATGCTGTTCAATGCATACGTCAACGCCATTTCGCCGTAGTGATGATGGTGGCCGTAGCTCTCGCCGTCCGTTGCGATATGCGAAAGCTGCGGCCAGGTGCGCTCATCCGAGAATCCGCTCATCAGGCGGTCCGCAAATCTTTTGCCGTCGCTTAGCAGGCCCTCGAACGCCACTCCCTGAGAAATCGGCCCATCGTAAAAGAAGAGCGCTATCGTTTTCTTTGAAGGCAACCGGACCTGATACGCGCGACTGGGATCGATGCGGTCGCCGGACACATCTTTCCAAGAACGTCCCGAGTGCGCACGAACACGCTTCGCCTGTCGCGGTGCCAGGATCGTGAACCGGACTCCCTGGGCTGCGAGGACTTCAAGCGTGGGGATGTCTACTGCAGTTTCGGGCAGCCACATGCCTTCGGGCTGGCGACCGAAACGATACACGAAATCGCGAATTCCCCAGATCACCTGCGTTGCTTGGTCACGGGGATGCGCCAGCGGCATGATCATGTGGTTGTAGACTTGAGCCATCGCCGATCCATGGCCGCCGAATCGCTCCTGACTTTCTCTGTCCGCTCGCTTGATCGATTCCAGCACTTCCGGCGATTTCTGCTCCATCCACAGCAGCAGCGTTGGGCCAAAGTTGAAGCTGATTTGCCCGTAATTGTTCACCAGCTTCACGATGCGCTGTTGATCATCAAGCAAACGCGAAGTTCCATTCGGCGCATAACACTCGGCCGTGATTCGCTCGTTCCAATCGTGATAAGGGTATGCGGAGTCCTGAAGCTCTATCGCTTCAAGCGAGGGATTTTCTCTTGGAGGCTGATAGAAATGTCCGTGAATGCAAACGTATTTCATGGTTTCGCGCTCGCTGCTGACGCGAACATTACGAGTGAATTTCGACCAAGTGTATTTTCCTCTGCGTTACGCTCCGCAGAAAACTTGGCTTTTCAATCCCCGGAAAAAACTGGGGCTTCGAGGCTGGCGAATTTGCTCGCGGCGAACGGGCTGGAGTGGACATAATGCACCTGCGTTTCGGAGATTAACTGCTGGCAGAGTATCCAGAACGAGCCTGCCGCTAACAATACAGGGAAGGCTGTAGCACAGGCCCGCAAGGCATTTGTAACGCGGCCGCGCGCGTGAGAGGGCTCGGACGTGGAAGGTGTGCCATCCAGAACCTTCTGGGATTCTGCCATTGCTCTAAGGAATCGCGGCTCGTTGTGATGCTCGGCTGCGTCACTCGGGGCGTCGGGATGCGTACACTTCATTGCGCGTCCGTCACGCGGGAAGCAGGTCGTTGCTGACGCGTGAAATTCCCAGCTTTTGCATGCGGAAGTAAAGGGTCGATCTCTTCATCCCCAGGCGCGCCGCCGCGCCGCTAGGACCGGCGACCACCCAGCGAGTTTGCCTGAGAATCTTCAGAATGTGGTCCCGCTCCGCGTCTTGCAGAGTTGTTGCTTCCGGCGATTCAGCAGCGGCGGAATGTCTTAGCTCCGCGAGGGGAGGACACAGGGCCGTCCCATCGCTTAAGATGACGCTGCGCTCGATGAAATTCTGCAGCTCGCGAACATTCCCCGGCCACTCGTACGAAGTGAACGCAGACATCGTTTCCGGAGTGACGCGTTCGATTTGCTTGCCCATCCGGCGGCCGTAAATCTCCACAAAATGTTGTACCAGGTCCGGAATGTCTTCGCGGCGGGCGCGCAACGGTGGCAGCGTAATTGGAAATACGTTTAAGCGATAGTAGAGGTCGCTGCGGAATTCGCCCCTCTTCACCATCTCCGCCAGGTCTCGATTGGTCGCAGCCACCAGCCGAACATCCACCTGGTGAGTGCGCGCGCTGCCCAAGCGCTCAAATTCCTGCTCCTGCAATACCCGCAGAAGTTTAGCCTGCAGTGCCAAGGGAATATCGCCGACCTCATCCAGGAAGAGCGTGCCCTTGTCCGCCAATTCGAACCGGCCCACCTTTTGTGCGATGGCGCCCGTGAATGCGCCCCGCTCATGGCCAAAAAGTTCGCTTTCCAGCAGATCGAACGGAATCGCAGCGCAATTCAGTTTTATGTAAGGGCGTCCACAACGCGCGCTGATATTGTGAATCGCGCGCGCGATCAGTTCCTTGCCGGTGCCGGTTTCACCCTGCAGCAGAACGGTGGCATTCGTCGGTGCCACCCGTTCGACGTCTCCGAGCACTGCTTCCAGTGCAGGACTATTGCCTATCAATTGCTCGAATCTGCGTTGATTATGCTGCTGACCAGACCCGACTATCGCTAATGCTGCCATAGAGCACCTCCGGGTGCCCGCGCGCACATTTCTCTTTCCGGGTTAACTTGCCAGAGCGGCTCGCACACTTACGAGCAGGGCTTCGTCGTCGAAGGGCTTTGCCAGAAACTCCACCGCGCCTGCTCGCAATGCATGCAGCCGCATTTTTTCATCGCCATGGGCCGTGATAAAGATGATCGGAATCCTGCAATGTTCCGCGTTGAGTTTCGCCTGCAGCTCGAGGCCGGAGATTCCCGGCATGCGGATGTCCGCGATCAGGCATCCGGCCTCATGCTGCAGGCCGGAGTTTAGAAATTCCTCCGCCGAGGCAAATTCTCGCGCCGGCAGGCCAACCGCTTTCAGCAGGCCGAGCAATGCTCCGCGCATCAAGTCGTCATCATCCACGACAGCGACTGGTTTAGTCTTGGGCTGTGTGATCATACCAACAAATTACAAGCTCGCCTGAAGTGGCGCAATTATACCTTTGTATAACAAATCAATTGTCGATCCGGGCGTATGGGCAGGTGCCGGATTTAGGGAGAGCATCCGGAAAAACCGCGAGTCAAAACCAGAAGTACGCTAACTGGCAAATCGGCGTGCACGAATGGTGCAACGCTCGGCTACTTCTTGGGAGCGCCGAGCTTCTCCGCCATTCTCACTAATTCTGCCAGCGATTGAGCCTGCATCTTTCGCATCACGTGGCCCCGATGCACCTTCACCGTGATTTCGCTGGTCCCGAGTTCGCCGGCAATCTGCTTATTCAACATACCTGAAACTACCAGGGCCATCACCTCGCGCTCGCGTGCGGTCAGCGTCTCATAACTTTTTCGCAGCTCTGCAAGCCCGCTCTGCTGTTTGCGTCTTGCTCGGTCGCGCTCCAGCGCCTGCTGGATCGCCTTCAGCAAATCCTGATCGTCGAACGGCTTGGTCAGAAACTCCACCGCTCCAGATTTCATGGCCTTCACCGTCATCGGAATATCTCCATGACCGGTGATGAAGATGATGGGAATCTGCACGCCCGCGTCAGCCAGCTTGTGTTGAAACTCCAGGCCGTTGATTCCTGGAAGGCCCACATCCAGCACCAGGCAACTAGGCATGTCTGGGCGGTTTGTGCGCAGAAACTCTTCCGCCGCGCCGAAGCACTCCGAGCGTAAGCCTGCGGATTTCAGCAGGCCTGCGATGGACGCGCGCATGCCGGCATCGTCATCAACGACGAACACGGTGGCTGGGCCTGCGGGCGTCATTCATGAGCCTCGATTTTGGTCGGCAAAGTGAAGTGAAAAATTGCGCCGCGCGGAGAATTGCGCTCAGCCCACAAGCGGCCTCCATGCGATTCCACAATGGTTCCGCTGATCCGAAGGCCCATGCCGGTGCCGTGGAGCTTGGTGGTAAAGAACGCATTGAAGATTTGATCCGCCTGCTGCAGGGGCAGCCCCACGCCGGTGTCGCTGACGGACACCAGAATCTCCTCGTTTTCCAGGGGCCGAGAAATGATGGCGAGCTCCCGTGTCCCATCCACGCTCTTCATCGCATCAATGCTGTTCATGATCAGGTTCATCATCACCTGCTGCAATTGCACGCGATCTCCCATTAGCTGGGGGATGTCTCCGGCCAAGTGCGCCGTAACGAAGATGCTGTGCCGCTCCGCTTCGCCTTGCAGCAAGACGATCATCTCTCGAGCGACTTCGTTCACATCAACCAACTCCCGTTCCATGCTGCCCTTCTTGAAGAGCTGGCGTACCCGGCTGATAATTTCCGCTGCGCGCTTTCCGTCGGTCACCACCCTCATGGCCGCCGCGCGCGCTTCTTCCAGATTTGGCGTGTCGCCCGCCAGCCAACGCAAGCAAGTACTCGCATTGGTGACGGCAGCGCCGATGGGCTGATTCACTTCGTGCGCCAGGGAGGCCGTCAGTTCTCCCATGGTGGTCACGCGGTTGACGCGCGCGAGATCCGCTTGTGCCTGGCGCAATCTCTCGCGCTCGTCCTCCGCCCGCTTACGTTCGGTGATGTCCATCACGGTGCCGACGAATTCCACGAGCTCGCCGGTCGGACCGAGAACGGGGTGAGCGATCACGTGGATGTCTCTAACCTCGCCGCCAGGATGAATGAGCCGGTAATCCAGCTCGTACTCCGCCTTCTCGCGGCGTGCCTTCTCTATTATTTCCCTGGCTCTGGCTTGATCATCCGGGTGGATGCGTCGCAAGAACGTTTGGTATCGCGGTTGCCCATCACGCGGATCAAAACCTAGCACGCGGTAGAATTCTTCGGATGAGTACTTGAAGTCGTCGGTCGCGGCATCACGCGCCCAGCTTCCGGTGTGGCTCAGCCTCTGCGCCTCCGCTAGATAACCCTCGCTTCGCCGCAGAGTTTCTTCAGCCATTTTCAAATCGTGGATATCGGTATCGGTGCCGTACCATCCCTGGATGTGCCCGGAGCGGTCCACCAACGGATAGCAGCGACTGAGGAACCAGCGGTACTCTCCATCGTATCTTCGCAGGCGTGACTCGATCTCGCGCGGCTTCCCTTCCGCCACAAGTCTTCGCCACTTTGTCAACACACCTTCAAGATCATCGGGATGCACCATGCGGTTCCAGCCCGATCCCACTGCTTCTTGTAGCGTCATTCCCGTGTAATCAATCCAGCGGCGACTCACATAATCAACAACGCCCTCGGGAGTTTCCGTCCAGAGTTGCGCCGGCACGGTGTCTATAATCAGTCGGGTCCGATCTTCCGTTTCCTTCGCGGACGTTATGTCCATCACCGCGCCCACAAATTCAACCTCGCCCGATTTATCCCTTACGGCGTGAGCCACCACCTTTATGTGCTTCACGGAACCGTCCTGCATAAGCAAGCGGTGCTCAAAATCCAAATCCTTCTGCTCCTGTGAAACGCGCCTTACTGTCTCTTTTACGAAAACGACATCATCCGGATGAGTCTCCCGCAATATCACTTCCATCGTGGGCTTTGTCTGAGGGTCCCATCCGAAGATTCGATACGTTTCGTCGGACCAGTGGATTTCGCCGCTCGGTACCCGCCATCCAAAGCTGCCCATGTGGGTCAGTCTTTGCGCTTCAGCCAAATAGCCTTCGCTGCGGCGCAATCGGTCCTCGATTTGCATCCGCTCGCGGCTTTCCGCTTGCAACGCGTCGTTGGTTCTCTGCAGCTCCTTCACAGTTTCTGTCAGGATATCGCGCGCGCGCCGCAGCGATTCCGTGGCGCTCCTTTGCGCAGCGCTCAGCGATGCCGCGACCGTCGCCGACACGCTGAAAACCACAAAGCGCGGTAGCTCTTCGGACTTTATGGCGAACGAATGCAGCGGTGGCATGATGTAATAATCGAACGCGACACAGCAGAGAACGACCGCGAGCAGTCCCGGCCCGATTCCCCCTAACCACGCGCTAATCATGATCGCGCAAAGAAACAGTGCCGACGGAGCCGTCCTCACGTGCAATGCCGGCCACTGGGACATGAACACCGCTGCCCCAACCAATAGAATGGCAATCCCATAACGCCGAATCACAGACGGCTTGAACCACAGAAGAGGATGGAACTTGGACATACTTCTGCCCCCGCTATTTGAAGCCTCGCTCCACGCAACTACCCCACCGAGCGTGATGATTCTCTGCCGCCGCACGGGGGCTTTGCAACGAATTTAGCTCCGTACTTCCTGCGCTTGGAGAATCCAAAAGCCTTCCTGATTTGATTTCGACGCTTTCGCTCATGCCTTTGTCGCTGCTCCTTTTCGCTCTTGTTCTCACGAAGCTGGCGGCGCGGGCCCGGTTCAACCGGCTGGACATCGTGCCAGCATTCGGACAGATATACACTTGGACTCCGGCCGCAAGGACTCTTGTAGCATTACGTATCCTCCATCCTTTCAGTCACTTCCGCGCCGCCGTCGCCCGTATCGGATTTGGCTTCGCTATTGCTCACCAGACCATCGGGCATCGCTAAATAATCTGCCGAGGAGAAACGGAATCATGGATACGTCTCTCGTAACTAATATCGAAAAAGATCCGGATCACTCACTCGTAACCGCCGCTAAACGCGGAGAAACGCACGCATTCGAGAAACTAATGTTGCGCCACAAACGGAAAGTCTTCGCGATTGCGCTGCGAATAACCAAGAACCGGGAAGACGCCGAAGACGTGATGCAGGAAAGTTTTCACAAAGCGTTTCTGCACCTTGGTGGCTTTCAGCAAGCGTCACAGTTCTGCACTTGGCTCACTCGCATCACCTGCAATGAAGCCTACATGTTGCTGCGCCGTAGGCGCAGAGTTCCCGAAGTCCTGCCGTTGACGCCCGATGACAATGTCAGCTTCGTCCCCGAGGCGTTTGTTGACCAGAAACCCAATCCTGAAGAATCTTGCCGGCGGCGCGAACATTCGGAACTCTTGACGGACGCGATCAATCGGCTGGGCCCGACGATTCGAAAAACGATGTGGCTTCGCATGGTCGAGGAGCGCTCCGTCGAAGAAACCGCCCAGCTGCTCGATACTTCCGTTTCCGCCGTGAAATCACGCGTTTGTCGCGGTCGCCGGGAGTTATGCGGAACTCTAAATCGTGCGCTCCTATACGCATCGCCGGCCTAAGCGCGCAAGAACGCCCTGGCAACCGGAGTCAACGGATTTTCCGATGCGCAGCGCATCTCACCATTCGAACCCGCGCCGCTAAGGCCAACTGAAAATTTGTAGCGCTCATTTCATAAAAAAAAGGATAAGGCACATGGAATACACGCTGATCTCTGGGACGGAAATGAATGTTTCACGCGTTGCGCAAGGCACGTGGGCCATCGGCGGTTGGATGTGGGGAGGCACAGACGAAAGAGAATCGATTCGCACCATTCACGCAGCCCTCGACAAAGGCATCAATCTGATTGATACGGCGCCGGTTTACGGCTTCGGAGTTTCCGAAGAAATCGTGGGAAAGGCAATCGAGGAAAGAGGACATCGGGAAAAGGTGTTCATCGCGACCAAAGTTGGGCTCGAGTGGCACGACGGCTCAGTTACGAGAAATTCTTCGCCCACTCGCATCCGCACGGAGGTCCAGGATTCCCTCCGTCGCCTCCGCACCGACTACATTGACATCTATCAAGTCCATTGGCCGGATTTGGCCGTCCCCATTGAGGAAACCGCCCATGCCATGCAAGCCCTCTTTAAGGAAGGCGTGATCCGCGCGATTGGGGTAAGCAATTATTCACCGGAGCAGATGATCCAATTCATGTCCGTCTGTCCGTTACACACTGTCCAGCCTCCTTACAACCTCTTCGAACGGGAAATTGAGCGCGACGTGCTGCCTTACGCGCGCGAAGCGAATCTGAGTGCTTTCGCTTATGGGCCTCTCTGCCGCGGGCTGTTGACCGGCACGATGCGGCCGGACACGAAGTTCACCGGCGATGATCTCCGCCTGTCTGATCCGAAATTCCAGCCGCCGCGCTTCGCGCAATATCTGAATGCGGTGCAACAACTGGATGATTTGGCGCAGAAAAGATACGGAAAAAACGTGATGGATCTCGCCGTGCGTTGGGTGCTGGACCAGCCCGGAATCACCGCGGCGTTGTGGGGCGCGCGACATCCCGAGGAACTGGAAGCTGTGGCGGGCGCCCTCGACTGGAAGCTGGACGCGGACGCACTCGCGGCGATCGATCAGATTTTGCGGCAGACGATCGCTAATCCGGTCGGTCCCGAATTCATGGCGCCGCCGGCAAGAAACACCGCCGCTGCCTAGGGCATAAGGCCCTTTGGGAAGGATTTCGAGCGAAGGAGAGCAAAGCGATGAGCAAAATAAAACGAATGGGGTGCGCACTGATATTGATTGGGCTTACCGCCGTGATGGTGCGTTCGCAAGATACGGCAGGCGAATATGTGAAGCCGGCGGAGGCCGTTCCGACGGGCAGAGCTCCCAAGATGCAGGTCCGATTGCTGAATCCTGGTGAAGCGACGAAACAATTTGCCGTCATCTTCTATCAGGGCGACGAGGTTTATTCCGGGTTGCAGGAGTTTGCCGAGAAGTATCACGTCACCAGCGCGCATTTCACAGCTATCGGTGCGCTGGACGACGCGACGGTGGGCTGGTTCGATCCCCAGCGCAAAATGTACAAGAAGATTGCCATCAATGGTCAGCACGAATTGATCGGGATGAGCGGCGACATCGCACTCTACCAAGGCAGGCCCGTAGTCCATACGCACATGGTGGTGGGGAGCCCAGACGGAACAACGCGTGCCGGCCATGTTCTGGAGGCATTCGCATCACCAACAGTAGAAGCAATGGTCACCGTCGATCCGGTAGCGATGCAGAAGCGTTTTGATCCCGCGACCGATCTCACGCTGATTGACCCAGCATTGAAGTAGCAACGCGATGAATCGCGATTGCAAAGCAACTATGAATCGAGGAGGAAAGCGATTATGGCTGAAGTGTATGTGATTGCAAGATCGGTAGCGCGCAGCGGAAGGGAGAACGAACTCAGAGAGCTCCTGCGGGGCATGTTAATTCCAACCCGAGCCGAAGTGGGCTGTAAATTATATGAACTCTATGAGTCTGATTCGAAGGGGCGCTTTTATTTTTACGAAATATGGGAGAGCCAAACCGCTCTCGATCGACACGTGGCAAGCGCTCACTTTAAAAACTTGCAGCAACGCCTCGGTGAATTACTACAGGGTCCGTTCGAGGTAAATATCTTACAGAAGATTCTGGCCGGCGCCGCTGCTGCGTGAGATTCGCCCCGGGTGTTAAGACTCGACAGGCAAGGTTGCACTTCAAATTAAGAAAAAGGAGAAACAAACAATGGCAAATCAAGCCGCAGCTCAGGCCAAGCAAAAACCGCAAGCAACGCACGAAACACCCACCGACCTCAGCCGCGAAGGCGTCACCGAAATCTCTGCCGCGCTGCGCCAATTGCTGGCCGATACATTCGCGCTGTACTTGAAGACCAAGAATTTCCACTGGCACATGACCGGGGCCCACTTCCGCGATTATCACCTGCTGCTCGACGAGCAAGGTGAACAGATCTTCGATATGACAGACGATATCGCCGAGCGCGCCCGCAAAATTGGAGGAACCACGTTGCGCTCCATCAGCGATATCTCGCGCCATCAACGCCTGCAGGACAACAACGATGAGAGCGTCTCCCCGAAAGACATGCTCGCCGAGCTTAGCGCCGATAACCTAGCGCTGACAAAATATTTCCGCGTTGCGCACGAAACTTGCGATAAATACAATGACGTGGCTACCGCCAGCGAAATCGAAGTCTGGATTGACCAAACCGAGCGGCGCACCTGGTTCCTGTCCGAAATCGTGCAGGGTCTCTGACGCCGAACCGATTGTAAAACTGATCGGCGGGTAGCTCTGGCCCGCCGATCGCCCGCGGCGTCATTCAGAAAAACCGGCATAAGGGAGCCATGAGTTCCAAAATAATGAAAGCGCTGCGCTTTGCCGAGTTTGGACCGCCGTCGGTTTTGCAAATCCAGGAAATCGCGATTCCAGAGCCCGGCGACGGCGAAGCACTCATTCAAGTGAAGGCTGCCGCGATCAATCCCAGCGATATTGGGAATGTCGCGGGGCGATTCAAAACTACGACTCTGCCGCGGACCCCAGGTCGCGACTTTGCAGGCACGGTTATAGCTGGCAGCCGTCCCAAAGGTGAGGAGGTATGGGGAAGTTGCCCGGTGCTCGGCATCGTCCGTGATGGATCTCACGCGGAATATGTCGTTGTCCCAGCGGAGACTCTGTCACGCAAACCGCAGTCGCTGAGCATGGCGCAAGCGGCGGCGATCGGCGTTCCGTACATCACGGCATGGGCATCTGTGATTCGCGCAGCTCAAATCCAACCGGGTGAAACAATTCTGATTGTCGGAGTCGCGGGCGCGGTGGGTCAAGCAGCCACACAGATCGCGAATTGGAAACGGGTGCGCGTTATCGGAGCTGACACTTCGTCCGACCCGATTCCGGGCACGGAGTCGGTCATTAATACCAAGACCGAAGATCTTCGTGAGCGCGTCTTCGAGCTGACGGCCGGAAAAGGAGCTAACGCAGTCCTCGACACCGTGGGTGGCCCGATGTTCGAGCCGGCCTTGCGATCACTCAGCGTTGGAGGGCGACAAGTGGCGATCTCCAGCAGGGATTCGCGGGTCAGTTTCAATCTGACGGACTTCTATCATAATTCCTCCCGGCTGCTCGGAGTGGACAGTTACGCCTTAACCTCGCGACAGATAGCGGAAATCGAGAGCGAGCTCCAGTCCGGTTTCGAAACGGGAGTTTTGACACCGCCACCGATCGAAATTGCCCCGTTTGAAAAAGCCGTCGACGCATACAGCCGGATGGCTGCCGGCCAAGCGAAAGTGAAACAAGTGCTCAGTTTCGACTAGCGGGATGAAAGTGGCTGAAAATCTCGACTAACGTGAAAATCCGCGGCAGCGTCCGAACATGCATTCCGTGACATCACTATCTGGCAGACACACTTTTTCGAATGCTGATCGGAGGCCAACGTGCCCAACAACACCAGAAACGCCGTCGCGGAACTGCTTGCACCGATGTTGAAGAAGACGCTCTTCGTCGCCATCAACCGCGTCGCCGCCTCAGCCAATGAGATTGAGCCCTTCGTCTCCGAGCACCTCGCCTACATGAACTCCCTCGAAGCTGCGGGGCGCCTTTGGGCGTCCGGCCCGTTCGTCGAGGAAGGTGTCCTCGTTGGGGATGGGCTGACGATTCTTTCTACCGACACGATCGACGAAGCGCGCCAGGCCATGGAAGACGAGCCGCTCATCAAGCGAGGGCTGCGCACCTTCGAGCTCAAAAAATGGGAGTTGCGCGAGGGCCGGATGGATATCTCCCTGCGTGCCTCGGTCAGCCGGTATTCGCTTTGATGCCAGTCGTGCACCGCAGGGGCGAGTGGCGGAGCAGTTGCTGGCTTATCCTGATCGGTTTTCTCATCGCGCTCGCGGCGCTGCCTGCCACGGCGCAGACTCCGGACCCTCAGTGGCCCGGTCCGCCTCCCGACCCCGCGCGTCCACCATTAAACCCATTTCCCGCCGAACAGAATTGGAGTTTTCTCGCAGACTCTTCGAAGCGCACGGATTTCTTCGACCCGGTAAAGTACATTGCGTTTGGCGAAAACCCGCAGCTGTACCTCTCCCTGGGCCTCGAATACCGCGTCGAATATGAATATTTCGACAACTGGATGTTCGGCGCCGGACCGCAAGACCACAACGGATACGTCATGAACCGGGCGATGCCCCATTTCGATTTCCATGCCGGCCCCTATTTCCGCGTTTTCTCCGAGTTCGAGTTTGATTTTGAAGACGGGAGGAACGGCGGCCCACGACCCCAGATTGATGAAGACCGCGGCGATGTTCATCAGGCGTTTGTCGAGATCGGTTCGCACGTGAGCAGTTCGCACGGAATCAGTCTCCGTGCGGGCCGTCAGGAAATCGTTCTTGGCATGGGCCGCTTGCTCGACAACAACGAAGGTCCCAACGTAAAACTGAGTTTCGACGGATTTCGTGTGATCGCGGAGAACGCAAAAGTGAGGCTGGATCTCTTCGCCGTCAAACCCGTCTTAAATAATCTCGGTTTTTTCGACGATGTGCCGAATCACGCCGAAAGCCTGTGGGGAAGTTATCTCACTGTCCCGGCACCCATCATGAACGGCGGGAAAGCCGACGTCTATTACATCGAAGCAGACACCAAATCAGCCACCTATAACCGAGGCACCGCCCCCGAAGTTCGCCACACGCTCGGAACCAGAATTTTCCGGCCGATTGGAAAAGGTCTGGACTACAACTGGGAGCCGAATCTTCAATGGGGAAGTTTCGGCAGCGCCTCGATTCGCGCTTGGAGCGTGTCCACGGAAACGGGATATACCTTTGATCGTGTGCGCTTCCATCTTCGCCCCACGTTACGCGCAGACGTTTATAGCGGCGACGGTAATCCCGCGAATCAGTCTCTCGGAACTTTCAACTCCCTCTTCCCCCGCGGCTGTTACTTCACGCCCAAGATGGTGCCCACGTTTGGACCTCAGAATCTGATCGATTTGCACCCGCTGGTTCAATTCCAGCTGCGCGCGAACATCACGGGCGCCTTTGCCTGGGACTGGTTCTGGAGAGAATCAACGCACGACGGGATCTACGCCTTTGGAAGCGGAGTCCTGATTGATCCAGCGAGCGCCAGCGCCGCGCGCTATCTGGGCAATCAAGGAGATCTCGAGATTCGCTGGTCTCCAGTGCCACATGTCATCCTTGCGTTCAACCTCGCCGGTTTTGAGCCGGGAACTTTTTTCCACATGCTGACCAACAACGCCGCCCCTATCTTCGGCAATGCCGGATTTACGTATCGCTTCTAACAAAGCACGGGCAAAGCCAGCCTCGGTACTCGATGCAGGTGTCCGACGGTTGGACAGCGTGTCGAAATCTGCCGCAGTCTTGCGACACGCGAGGGGGGTCCATCATGTGCTGCGATCGTCTCGTCACGCCCTTACCCCTCATGGATTCACTAACTTAGAAGATAGGCGCCTCTCGTTTCGCACAACTCCTGTTTATGGCACGGAATTTGCACTCGCTTGGTATCGGAAAGTGAAGCCATAGAAAAGACTGCCGCTGGCCGGCGAGAACTGATAATAATACCGGTCATACCAAGTCGGTTTCGCCGGCCCGCGACCAAAGGTAGATTCGACATGAACGCAATTACCCCAGGAAAAGATAAGCTCGGATTCATCGGAATCGGCTACATGGGCCGGCCCATTGCGCAGCGATTACTTCAAGCCGGCTTCCAGCTGACCGCGTACGACCGGGATCGCAGCAAAGCGCAGGAACTAGTCCAGTATGGCGGCACTGTAGCGGATAGCATTGCTCAGCTTGCGTCCGGTTGCGACGTGCTGCTGTCCTGCCTTCCAAATGACGAAGTTGTCATGAGCGTCTATAACGGGGCCGACGGCGCTTTCGCTGGCGCGCGTCGCGGCGCGCTGTGCATAGACATGAGCACCGTTTATCCGGAGACGTCCAAAAAACTCGCAGAGCTAGGTGCCAAGCCCGGAGTGGACGTCCTGGATGTGACGATCTCGGGCAGCACTCCGTTCGCTGAACAGGGCACACTGGTCTTGTTCGGAGGCGGAGACCGCGAAAGATTCGACGCCGCGGAGCCAATCTTCCGCGCAATCGCCCGGAAGTATTTCCATGTAGGGCCCAGCGGATCAGGAGCGACGATGAAGCTGGTGGTGAACAGCCTGCTGGGAATTGGAATGCAAGCGATCGCCGAGGCCGTTGCACTCGGCGAAAAGGCGGGCCTCGAGCGCAATCGTTTGCTTGAAGTGCTCTCCCAGACCGCAGTCGTTGCTCCGGCGCACGTGGGCAAATTCCAGCGAGCGATGAATAACGATTACAGCCCGCAATTTCCGCTGCGCCTGATGAATAAGGATTTCGGACTGATAATCAAACTTGCTGCTGCCGTCGGCGCTCAGATGCCCGCGGCACAAGCGGCGCTGGAGGTCAACTCTGCGCAATTGACCCCGGGAATTGAGCAAGACTTCTCCGCCGTGATTCTACAAATGGAAAAGCAAGCGCATCTGGATTCTGCGGATAAGAAACGGACTGGAATTGGCGCCGGCCAATAACCCGATTTAGCCCCGCGCCCTCGAACACAATCTGACATTCCACTAGTGGTATGCTCGGTCGGGATCCTTCGAGGTGCAGCCCATGGATTGGAAGGAACACGGTGTCAAGATCGTGCATGCCGGCGAACTCGACACCAACACGCCGCAAACGCCGGGCATGACGCGCGCCGCGGCCATCACCCATGCACGCACCGGCGCAAACCAAATGTGGGCTGGCACCGTCGTCGTGCGGCCCGAAGCCAAAACCGGACCGCACCATCACGGCGCGCTGGAAACCGTGCTCTATATTGTCCGCGGTCGCGCGCGAATGCGCTGGGGTGATCACCTGGAACTAAGCGCGGAAGCGCGAGCAGGAGATTTCATCTACGTGCCGCCCTACGTCCCGCACCAAGAAATCAACGCCAGCCCCGACGAGATTTGCGAAGCAGTCGTCGTCCGCAACGGCCGCGAACCCATCGTCGTAAATCTCGACGTAGAAACCCCTGAGCCAGCCAGCGAAGGCCACCCCGGCATGCCCTTCCATCCAAAGAGCTGACCCCGCGTCATCTGATTTACATCGGCCAAGAACATTCACAGATTTGGAAAACCGGCGTCCGCTACGCCAACTTTCTCATCCCTAGCGCGCGGCCGCCTGCGTCGCTTCACCGCGGGCAGGTGCGCATGTACGCTCTCTGGTCCGACATGAGGCAAAAACGCGGCCCCCGGCTTCGCTGAAGCTTACGACTGAGATCTTCGACGAAAAATTGAGTTGTGTACGCTTTTCAAACCCCGGCAGGCCATAGATGTCGAGCTCTCCGGATTCATTCTCGATCGCCAACAGGCCAGCAGCCGTAGAAATGACAATCCCCCCCACCACCAAACGAATGCAACGGCAAACCAACAGCCGATCAACTTCTGCGTTAACTACCGTAGTGGTATCATCCGCTCTCGCCATGCACCAATCGCATCCAGCGGAAGTACAGAGCGTGACACATCGTGAAAGGGTGGGCCACCCGCCAGAGACTATTGGCGAGCTGGCCGAGCAAGGTCGCGATATGTCCACGAATGCTGCGGAGGCATGCACCCAATGAGCGTGCCCCAGCAGGATGTCCGGAGAAAGAGGTACGGCCTATTTGCCCTAGCCACCCTTCTGCTCCTTACAGGGGGCGCGGCTCTTTTCATCGGAATGAAAAACTTTGGGTTTCGGTCCCTCGGTCTTGTGGCGTGCATCGCCAGCGTCTACCTGATCCGGATCTCGAATGTTCCGACGCGGCCGTCTCCGGCGATGACGAGCGCCGAAGCTAAAGATTCCAAAGCACGAAGGAAAGGACCGCCTCTTATGTGGATCATCGGAGCCGCGTTGGTCCCGGTGGCAGGAGCTTCGTTCTTTTACTTGTACCAGGACGGTCTTCACGGCTATCACGACACACTTCCTGTATATATCTTTGCGGGAGTTGCGGTGCTATGTACTGTCGTTTGGTCTTATCTGGTTTCGAGACTGTTGCACTAGGGGTTCTTTATTCTTGGCGGGTGGCCCACCCGCCCAAAGTTTACGATCCGGCAACTCGAACCACGCATGATTACACAAGAGTGGATGCATCTGTGAAAGCGGATTTGTATTTAGCTATAAAGACAATCCCCAGCACCAGTAACAATCGCGAGCGTAGTTTTGGAGCGGAATATGACAATGCGCACGGCGAGTCTTGGACTGATCTCGTGTATTGCGATATTACTCGCGATAGTCCTAGTAGTTCGACCGCTGGCAGCTCAACGGCAGTGCTGCCAGGGCGATCTTTGGCTGAAGTTCGACCAGAGTTCTCGCGAACGCTATGTTGATGGCTACTTCCTCGGCTATTCGCGAGGACATGAGAAGGGTTGTGAGGATGCAGCAAAACGGCACAATTCCTCCACGGCCGACTGCGGTATTCAGCCTCTCGATTTGTCGAAGGATACTCAATTCTATGTGCAATCCTTAACTACGTTCTACACCCGCTATCCTGACGCCCGTGACATTTACATTTACGAAATATTTGAACTCTTGGGTGAGAATCTGACTTTGGAGGAAATATACAAACATCCTTTCATGCGCCATAAAGGGCCAAGCAAGCCGACTGGATAGATGACGGCGGGTGCCGGACCCTTCGGCTTTCGAAGGGTGCAGGTTTAGACGCTACACTTTCGATCACCACAGCAAAGCGCATCCCAAATCATTTCGGCCAGCGAGTACTAGTTCTGTACCAGTTCTGTACGAACGTACAGCTGTGCTCTCGACCCGCGCATGATAACGTCACGTAGGACTCAAAAAAATGAAGCATCACAAAAATTCGCGCGATGCCGCCAGCCCCGCACCGCCGTCGCAGCAACAAACTCCAATCGCCGCCGCATTCGCACCGGCGCCGCGGCAACAAGCTCCGTTCAGCGCCCGCCGCAACTCCGCACCAACGCTCCCAGCCGCGCCCCAAACATCCCCACGCGACGAAGTTCTACGCGCGCCAGTAGTAGCAATCGAAAAGTTTCTAATCAACGGCCCAGCGATTAGAAATCACCGTAAACAACTGAAAACAATCACCAACTCCCAATTCTAATCGCGTATTTTTCGCATAATTCGCGCCTCGATTGACGCTCCTTTCCTGACCCGGCAACTTGGTACCGACGATCCGCCCGGCGCGAACTCCTGCCGCCCAGAACAGAGTTTGCGTGGTATGGTTTCCGCTGTGCGCGGACCTGCTCTTGTGTCGCAAGCCTCACCCGACGGGCAATATGTTTCCGCCACCATTGCGAGTCTGGGCCAGGACGTTCGCGGGCCGTCATTTGGCCGGAATTTCCAGGATTGTCATTTTCCGATGTTGGCGCTCGGGATAAATTAAGATCGATGACCGAAAAACTGGCGGGGCAAGAGGTGTCGTCAGCAAGCCTGGTGCAGCGCGAAGCGCAGCGCTTGCGCGAGGAGTTCCAGAAATTGTACGCGCAGGAGGCGCGGATATTTCGCGCGCCCGGCCGCGTGAACCTGATCGGCGAGCACACGGATTACAACGAAGGATTCGTGATGCCCGTCGCCATGGATTTGTACACCTGGGTGGCCGCTGCGGCGCGGAAAGACGCGCGCGTGCATGTTTTCTCGCAGAATTTACGCGAGCGCGCCGAAATGGATTTGCAGCATTTGAATTTGCAGGTGCAGCGGCACTGGAGCGCGTACGTTCTGGGAGTGGCGGCGAGTTTGCACATCTCCGGCGCGGAAATCGGCGGCGCGAATCTGCTGGTGGAGGGAAAAGTTCCGATGGGCGCAGGGCTTTCTTCTTCGGCGTCGGTGGAAGTGGCCGCGGGTTACGCGCTGCTGGAAAGTTCCGGCCTTTCGCGCAGTCCCGTGGAGCTGGCGAAGATATGCCAGCGTGCGGAAAATGAATTCGCGGGAGCGCGCTGCGGCATCATGGACCAGATGATCGCCTGCTGCGGGCGTGCGAACTATGCGTTGCTGCTGGATTGCCGCACGCTGGGATTCAAGCTGCTGCCGTTGTTCGCGGACGCGCGATTCGTGGTGTGCAACAGCATGGTAAAACACGATCACGCTGCGGGCGAATACAATGCGCGGCGCGCTGATTGCGAGACGGCCACGCGCATTCTGGCCGAGCAGATGCCCGGAGTGCGAGCGTTGCGCGATGTGTCGCTCGCGGACCTGGAGCGTTACGCAAAATTGTTGCCGGAAGTGGTGTACCGGCGCAGCCGCCACGTGATCAGTGAAAATGCGCGCGTGCTGGCAGCGCGCGAGGCGCTGGAACGCGGCGACCCGAATTCGTTCGGGAGATTGATGCGCGAATCGCATCGCAGTCTGCGGGAAGATTATGAAGTGAGCAGCACGGAGCTGGACTTGCTGGTGGAAATTGCCGGAGAAATCGCGGGTGTGTACGGCTCGCGCATGACGGGCGGCGGATTCGGCGGCTGCACCATCAGCCTGGTCCGCAGCGAGGTGGTAGAGGAATTCGAAACCGCCGTCGCGCGCGGCTACCAACGAGCGACCGGCCGCAAGCCGGACATCTACATAGTGCGCGCCTCAGACGGCGTGCGCGAAATCCTCGAATAACCGGACGCGCGCGACTGTATATTCATTTTCAAGGAGAGTGTTGTGGCGTCGTTTGATTTCGAAAAGCAGTCGCACCGCCGCTTGAATCCGCTGACGGGAGATTGGGTGCTGGTTTCGCCCGGACGAACAGCGCGTCCGTGGAAGGGCCAAACCGAAACGGCGGCGCCGGAAAACGTCCCGGCCTACGATCCGCAGTGCTACATGTGTCCCGGAAACAAACGAGCGAGCGGAAAGCACAATCCGAGTTACACCGGGACGTTCGTTTTTGAAAATGATTACGCGGCGCTGGAGCCCGGCGGCACCGCGCACGAAGAAAATGTTTCAGGATTGCTGGTGGCGCGCGCGGAACAGGGCAACTGTCGCGTGGTTTGTTTTTCGCCGCGGCACGATCTGACGCTCGCGAAAATGTCCGATGCCGAACTTCGCGCGGTGGTGGATGTGTGGGCCGGGCAGTATCAGCTGCTGGGAGCCGAAAACGGTATCAATTCCGTCCTGATTTTTGAAAACCGTGGCGCGATGATGGGCGCAAGCAATCCGCACCCGCACGGTCAGATTTGGGCGAACGCCACGCTGCCGAACGAACCTGCGAAGGAACAAGCGTCATTCGTGGCGTACCAGCGCCAACATGCAGCCTGTTTGCTGTGCGAGTACTTGAAAATCGAAGAAGAAAAGAAGGACCGCCTCGTCTGCGAAAATGACGAATTCGCGGTGGTCGTGCCGTTCTGGGCAGTCTGGCCCTTTGAAACGATGCTCCTCAGCAAGCGGCACACGGGCTCTTTGGAGCAATTTTCGCAAGCCGGACGCGACGCGCTGGCGGACATCCTGCATCGCGTCACGGCGCGCTACGACAATCTGTTCGCAACCTCTTTTCCCTACTCCATGGGATTTCACCAGCGTCCCACGGACGGCGAAGCTCATCCCGAGTGGCATTTTCACGCGCATTTCTATCCGCCGCTGCTGCGTTCGGCTGTGGTGCGAAAATTTATGGTCGGCTACGAACTTCTAGGCACACCGCAGCGGGACATAACTCCCGAAGAGGCAGCGGGGCGTTTGCGCGAAGCAGGCGAGCAACAGTAGCATTCGCGGTTTCAGCGGCCGGCGCGTTTCTTGCGGCGTGGCGCGCGATGCTTTTCAGCAGCGGCGGATTTATGCGCCCAGCGAATCAGATCGCGCAAAGCTTCAGCTTGAACGCGAGCGACACGCACCAGTATCCATTCGTATTTAACGTAGTGATCGGTGATGTAGTACGAGTCAGGGTCGGCAGCCAGTAATTCCTCGCGCTGTTCAAAATCGGTCCGCACCACCAGCGATTCCCCGTCCTGATGAAACCGCAAGAACAAGACGCCGCCAACGCGAAATCCCGGCGTGCCGTAGGACATGCCCTCTTCGACATTTTCGAGAGAAAGAGCAAACTTGCGGATGGCGGCGAACGTCACGGGCATATGCAGCAACTATACCGCGCCCATCTTTTGAGTAAACGCCAAAACACACCCGCGGAGGTGTCGCTTTTTTCGAGGGAAAGTAATTGGAAACCGAACGCAGAGTTCCTTTTAGCGCGTTGCACTCGACAATGTCCTGGTGCGTCAATCAGCGTTGCGCGCCGGCAGCGTCGTGGCAGCCGCTATTTTCGTCGCGCTCACCGCACGATTCACGATCAGCGTGTGGGCGCCGCTCCAGATCAGTTGCAACCCCGCGACGATCGCAATCGTAGCTACGGCCAGTTTCAGTTTTCGCGCGGGTACTTTGCGAGCCAGCGCGCAGCCCACCAGCACGCCGGGAATTCCACCGGCCAGAAATTGCGTGAGCACCGGGCCGTTGATCGCGCCGAATTTCCAGTGGAACGCGCTGCCAATCACCGCCAGCACCAGGCCGAAAAGAATGTCCGTGCCGACAACCTGCGGCGGAGTCATTTCGGAATAATTCAGCAACAGCACGGTGCCCAGCGCGCCAGCGCCGGCGGAAGAGAAACCCGCTTCGACGCCGATGGGAAGCGCCAGCCAGGGAAGCCAGCGGGAATTCTTGCGCGCGAATTCGGGATTCTGAACGCGCGGCGCGAAAGTGATGCTCGACGATGCCGCCAGGATCAGACCCAGCAGGATCACGACGATCGGGCTTCCCGAATCGTGGCTCAGCAGATGCAACACATAAGTGCCCAACAGCAAGCCGGGCACAGCGCCTTGCACCAGCAGCCAGAAATAACGGAAATGGATCTGTTTGCCGAAAAGATAAAACGGCCCGGCGATTAAACGCAAAATTCCGGCGAAAACGAACGCGGTGCCCACGGCGGCATTGGCCGGCAATCCCACCAGCAGCACCAGCGCCGGCACCGTGAAGCTGCCGCCGCCGATTCCGGTCAATCCCACCGCGGCCGCGATCAGGAATCCGATCAGAAAATTCATCACTCCGCCTTTTCCGAAAACGTGTGAATGCCGCATTCCAGTTTCTTGCCGCCCCAGCGGCCCGAACGCGGATTATTGGGATCTTCGGGTATGGCAGTGCAAGGTTGGCAGCCGATGCTCAGGTAGCCTTCGTCGTATTGCGGCAGATAGCTCAGCTGATGCGCGCCCACGTAATTCCAAACTTGCTTCCAGCTCCAATCGGCCAGCAGGCTCACTTTCAAAAGTGTTTTGCCGCTGGGCAGGCGATGCTGCTCCACTATTTTCAGATTTTTTCGCGAAGGCGATTGTTCGCGGCGCAATCCAGTGAACCAGATTTCGTAAGGTTCCAGCGATCCCATCAGCGGCTCGACCTTGCGCAGTTGGCAGCATTGCGTGGGATTGGACTGGTAGAGAACCCCGAACTGCGATTCCTGTTGCGCGACGGTCTGCTGCGGCAGCACGTTCACGAGCTGCAGCTGCCATTCGCGCGCGATGCGGTCGCGATACTCGTAGGTCTCCGCGAAGTGATACCCGGTGTCGAGAAACAGCACCGGAATATCCGGAATTTCCTGGCGCAGCAGGTGTAGGACGATCATATCCTCGGCTTGAAAGCTGCATGTGAGGCAAGCCTTGCGGCGATTGGCGGCGGAGAGCAGGGTTCTCAGAGCCTGACCAAGCGGCAACGATTCCAATCCTTGGGAAATGTGTTCGAGCTCCATCTAGTTCCCCTTGTCCGGATCGCCGGACGCGCCGCGCAGGCGGAGCGCTTCGAACCGCGGCAGGATGATTTCCAGCGCGGCGTGGTCGTCAGCAGGCAATTGTTCCCCGGAGAGATCGAAGAAACCATCAGCCGCGAGTGCGCTTGAGGCATGCTTGGCCGGATGATCAAACCGAACCGCGGAATAAATCAAGACGAGGCCCGCGGCGTGCGTTCCGTTTGCAAGCGCCAGGAATTGCTCCAGCGAAGAAACCTCCGCGGGCGTTGCCAACAGAACTTCATATCCGCGCTGAAAAAGAGCGCGTTCGAGCAGTGCGGCCAGCGCGCCACGCCCTTCCGTGAGAACGATCGCGGGACGATGGCCGTGGCGTGCGAATCTTTCGGCGGCGGTTACGGGAGTTTGCGCAAGGGTTTGCGGGCTAGATTCACGATTCGACGAGCGTGGCGCCGTTTCCGGCTGGTTTTCGCCGAGCATGGCCGCCCCCACCGTGGCGTTCGAGAGCGGATCGATCAGGATGAAGCTGCCGGTGGCGCGGTTGCGTTCATAAGGATCGAAAAATAGCGCGCTGGCGGACTCGAACTCGACCAAAGCGATATCGTTCATCTCCAGCCGCTGCGCGGGCTCGTGCGCAAACGTATGGACGTTCACGCGGTGATGAATCGCCACAGCTCGCGCGCGCGTAGTTCGCACCGCATGCTTCAGAAAATAGCTTTTGCCGAGCTCCAGCGGTTGCGGATGAAGCCACACAACCATCGCTTGAAAATTACGCGAAATGTGCGGCAAGCCATGCGACGAAACCAGCATATCCCCGCGGCTCAGATCAATTTCATCCGCGAGCCGCAGCGTCACGGACATCGGATTCGATGCCTCCGGAATTTCGCCATCAAACGTGACGATTGAATGTACTCGCGTCTTCTGTCCCGAAGGAAGCGCGATCACCGGATCGCCAGGACGAATCACGCCGCTGGCAACCTGCCCGGCAAATCCCCGAAACGTGGAGTCCGGCCGGATCACGTACTGAATCGAAAACCGCACCGCGTCGACACTCACCTCAGGACGCACCGGTACAGTTTCGAGATGCTCTAGCAGCGTCGGGCCGTTGTACCAAGGCGTTCGCGCGCCGGCGTTGACGACGTTATCTCCCTCAAGCGCGCTGATGGGAACGCTTAACACATTCCGAATCCCCAACCGCTTTGCCAGCGCAAAAAAATCACTCTGCAGCTGGAGAAAAATATCCTCGCGGTAATCCACCAGGTCCATTTTGTTCACAGCGGCCAGCACGTTCGGAATTCCCAGCAGCGACGCGATGTAAGCGTGGCGGCGAGTCTGCGGAAGTAAACCCTTCGTTGCGTCAATCAGCACAATAGCCAGATCAGCGGTGGAAGCGCCGGTGGCCATATTGCGTGTGTACTGCTCATGCCCCGGCGTATCGGCAATGATGAATTTGCGGCGCGCAGTGGCGAAATAGCGGTACGCGACATCAATGGTGATGCCCTGCTCGCGCTCGGCGCGCAGCCCATCAGTAAGCAGCGAAAAATCAATCGGCCCAGCGGCGCGATTGATGCGGCTTTTCTTCACAGCCGAGAGCTGATCTTCATAAACGGATTTGGAATCGTGCAACAGACGCCCGATCAGCGTGGACTTGCCGTCGTCCACGCTGCCGGCGGTAGTGAAACGCAGCAAGTCCTTCTGCAAATCGCGTTCAAGAAAAGCCGCGAATTCCCCACGCAGTTCCTGATGGGCGGCGGGCGTCACTAGAAGTAGCCCTCCCGCTTTTTCAGTTCCATTGAACCTTCTTCATCGTGGTCAATCACGCGGTTCTCGCGCTCCGAGCGCCGGAACGAAACCATCTCCTCGATAATTTTCGGAACGGTATCAGCCTCGGAGCGAATCGCACCGGTGCAGGGAACGCAGCCTAGTGAGCGCATGCGGCATTTCACGATCTCAGTGTGTTCGCCCAGCAGCAGTCGGTCGCCCGGATAGCGCACGACGATCGAGCCGCCGCGAATCACAACTTCATGCTCGCGCGCGAAATACAGCGGAACGATTGGGATCTGTTCAGCGTGGATGTAGAGCCAAATATCCAGCTCCGTCCAGTTCGAGAGCGGAAACACGCGAATGCTCTCGCCTTTGTCTATGCGCGAATTGAAGATATTCCACAGCTCGGGGCGCTGGTTCTTGGGGTCCCACTGCCCTTGCGCGTCGCGGAACGAATAAATCCGTTCCTTCGCGCGCGATTTTTCCTCGTCGCGACGCGCGCCGCCAAACGCGGCATCGAAACCGCCTTCGGCCAGCGCATCCAGCAGAGATTTCGTTTTCAGCAGACCGCAACACTTCTGCGTGCCTAGTGAAAATGGGTTGGCGCCCGCCGCGAGCGCCTCGCGGTTCTGATGCACAATCAGTTCCGCACCGATCTGCCGCGCATACCAATCGCGAAACTGGATCATCTCTGGAAATTTGTAGCTGGTATCAATGTGCAGCAGTGGAAATGGAATCTTCCCCGGAAAAAATGCTTTCTGCGCCAACCGCAGCATCACCGAAGAATCTTTCCCGATGGAATAAAGCATCACCGGTCGCGCAAACTCCGCCGCCGCCTCGCGCAGAATGTAGATGCTCTCCGCCTCGAGCGCTTTCAGATGGCTCAGAGCGGCAGGCGCCACACGCGCGCTCTGCAGACGCGAGACCGCCGGCCGTTCCGGCTGTTGCAAGACTTCTTCTGATGCAAAGCTCATTTTTTTCGCCGTAAAAACAAAAAACCCACCGACCGGGTCTTCCGGCGGTGGGTTGATTAAATCCTGGTATTGCGCTTACTTAGATTTCTGGGTTACCCACCCGCTCGGCAGACGCATGTGTGCATCGCTGTACAACAACATGTACAGACGCACGCAGCATTCGCGGATTGGGTGTGAACCTTCACAGCCAGTAGGCTACACAAACCGCCAGTCAATCACAAGGCCAGATTTCCGCAACGGTTCGCTCGCACACGGGCTGGCGGCGATAGCGCAGCGTAGAAATTAATGCGCCCAGATCTTCGCCGGGTCGGTTTCGTAAGGATAGACGTGCACCATCCAGCCGAAGATCTGCGGGAACCAGCGCCCTCCGGCCTGCTCGCACGCTTCCTCGGTTGCGATCGAACCATGCAGTCCGAATTCCTTGAAATTCGCGTTCTGCAGGGAAGTGCCCCTCGGAGGAAGACATAGATTCGTGTGTTTATGCCAGCGCGCCACGCTCAGCGGCACGCGCGAGTTCAAATCGTCTTCCGTGGCCAATTTGCGCGCGGTGTACATCGCGCCTACCAGCTCGTAGCCGTCATTTGTTTTCTTGTACAGCAACGACGTCGGACGCGTCGGGTCGAACTCAAAGCTGGCTGCAAAAGCGTACTTGTAATTCGTGAAGTGATATTGCGGCTGCGGCACGTTGGGCCCGAAAATCTTGAAGCCATCAGCGAGTGCGACGCGATAGTCCTTGTATTTTTCGATCGCGGGCCGCAGCTGCGCCAGTATTTCTTCGGCGCGCCTCTCGTCGGCTGGGTTCGCGGGGCGCAATGACGTCATATACATGTGCGCGCTCATGTCCATATCGTGATCAGACATGGCGTCATTCGCGGCCTTGGTGGCATCGGGGTTTTTCTCTGAATCGTGCTGCCCCATGTCCATTCCGGGCATGGAATCGTGCGCTTGTGCCGGAGAAGATTGCGAACTCGGGGATTGCTGGGCGAACGGAGAAGGCACGAACAACGGCGCCAACAACAGCGCCGCGGCCGCCGGCAGAACAATTGCGATTTTCTTGCTCATGATTGAACCGCCGATCTTGCCAGTCATTTGGTTGCTCATCGCTTGGCTCCTATTAATGATAACGTTGTAGCCGGCGGAAAATTTCATCCGAATCGCGTGGTGACGCGAATGAACAACAGCGCTCGGCGTACATTCGGAGCAGAAGAAAGAAGGCTCGGGTGCCCGAGCCTTCTAGTGGGGGCCGTCTTGAGACAGACGTGGCGCGAGAGCCAATGTGTGTCCCAAACGGCACGCTAGGCTATCGGTCACAAGAATGTAACCCCAAAAATCACGGAAAGTTGCGCGGATGACGGGCCGGCCTCAACCCCAAGCCCGTTTCGGCCGACCGCGCATTGATTCTGTTACGCTTGCAGGATGGCGGCATCGTTCACTGCCGTGCCGCATCCAATGGTGCGTCTGCCCGGCACCGTTTCCCGAGCTATTTGAAACACCACATTGAACCGGAAGCAACTTTCGTTCCACAACCACCGTCCAATGCTGGAACGCGTTGAGAAGTTTATTTGCTATTTCGCGCCGTGGACTCTTGACGGCAGCATTGAAATCTGTAAACTGCGGTTTTCCATTATGGCGACGCTGGCAAACCCGATCGAAGACCCGCTGCAGGAATTCGAATATCCGCAGCGCGAGGCGGCCTTTTTCTACGGCCTCTTTCTCCGCGGCCATTCGGCTGAGGAACTGCGCAAAGACATCCAGGTTCCCGCGATGGTTTTGGCGAAATGGGACAAGGAAACCGTGCGTGCGCCGCAGCTTCGGCCGATGTTGGAACGGATCGTGCAATACCGGCAGCATGTGCTGGCCATTTTCGAAAATTTGATCTGCCACGACGCCGCTACCCAGAAACTGCAGTAGCCCTCGTTACTGAAACAGCCTCTCCGCGACACCCTCGTTTGACATTTGTGCGTGCGCAAGTATGATGAATAAAGTGGCGAAGGAGTTCGCCCTTAACCGCTGTCCCTTTTGTGCCGGGGCAGATGATGACTCCTGACAAGAACCTTGTCGCGGAGTCATGTCGCCGGCAAGGTTCCCAGAAAAAAAGTGTAAGCGCGGATGCGTATGCCCGTGATTCGGGACTGCGATCTTGCGCGCACTAAAGGGAGAGCAACCCTACATCATGATGAAATATGTGATGGTCGGCATTGGCGGCGCGGTCGGTTCTGTACTGCGTTTCTGGGTGAGCAGCCACCTGGGCGAACGAATCGGCACCCGCTTTCCTTACGGAACGTTCGCTGTGAATATCACCGGATCTTTCTTGATTGGGTTCATCGTCACGCTGCTGGCGAGTAAGGCGAATTGGGATCCGAATTGGCGCTATTTGATTCCGATCGGTTTCATCGGCGGATACACCACTTTTTCCGCATTCGAGTATGAAACTCTGCGCAGCGTGCAGGACGGGAACATATTGGTAGCGGCGCTGAACGTGATTCTCAGTGTGACGCTGGGATTCGCAGCAGTATGGCTGGGAACAGTTGCCGGGCGCTCACTCGAGTAAAGACGGCATCGCATTCGCCGCGCAACTTTCTCTCGTCCTAAGATTTCTTCACGCCCAGCGCCTTCACATAGAACTGCCGCACGTATTCCTTCAGCATGCGCCGCGAGCTGAATTGCGGCGCCACGCTCTTGATGGCCGCTTTCATCACGCGCACATATTCGTGCGGAATCTCGTCGTCCGGTCGCCGGTAGTAAAGCGGGATGATATTTTCCTCGAGCAGCCGATAGAGCGCGTCGGCATCCGCGGCGGTGCGATCTCCTTCCGCAGCATCGTCACCGAAAGCCCAGCCGTTCTTGCCGTTGTAGCCTTCCAGCCACCAGCCGTCGAGAATGGAAATACTCGGCACGCCGTTCGCGCCGGCCTTCATGCCGCTGGTGCCGCTGGCTTCCAGAGGAGGCAGCGGATTATTCAGCCACATATCCACGCCACGCACCATGCGCGCCGCCAGATGCTGATCGTAATTTTCCACGAAAGCGATACGCGCCGCGAAATTCGGATCGCGGGCCAGTTGGAAAACTCTTTGGATCAGCTGCGCTCCCGCAATGTCAGAGGGATGCGCCTTCCCCGCGAAAATAATCTGCACCGGCTGCAAGGGATTGGTCAGAATCAGCTTCAGCCGATCCAAATCATGCAGGATCAAGTCCGGACGCTTGTAGCTGGTGAACCGGCGCGCAAAACCGATCGTTAGAATCTCAGGATCGAGCAAAGCGCCAAACGCAATCACGCTTTCGGCGCGCACCCGCTTTTTCTGCCATTCTTCGCGGGCGCGCTCGTTGATTTCGTCAATCAACAAAACCTTCAGGCGGTTGTGCGACGACCACAATTCCTCGTCAGGAATCTTGTCAGCTGCTTCCCACATCTTCGGTTGATCCTGATCGCGGATCCAACCGGGGCCCACGTGTTTCGCAAAAAGAGGCTGCAGCCACTCGGGGTCCATCCAAGTAAGCAGATGGACGCCGTTGGTGATCGCCGTAATCGGCACGTCCTCCACTTTCTTGTCCGGCCAGATGTCTTTCCACATTTCCCTGGCTACTTCGCCGTGCTTCTTGCTGACTGCGTTGCAAAAGTTGGACATGCGCAGCGCGAAGACGGTCATGTTAAACCCGGCGTCGGGATTGGCGGGATTCGTCCCCAGTTGCAGCAAACCATTACGGTCCGTGCCGAACTTATCGTAATGGCTGCTGAAATATTTTTCGAACAGCGGAAACGGGAAGACGTCCGTGCCGGCGGAAAGCGGCGTATGCGTGGTAAAAACCGAAGTTTCCCGGATTTTCGCGACGGCGGCTTCAAACGTTAATCCGGTCTCCACCAGCCCGCGCGCGCGTTCCAAGAACGCGAACGCCGGATGCCCTTCGTTGATGTGCACGGCTGCGGGATGAATGCCCAGTGCTTTCAGGACGCACATTCCGCCGATTCCCAGCACGATTTCCTGGCGCAACCGCTGCTCCGGGTCATTGGTGTACAGCCGGTGCGCGATGGCGCGGTCCCAAGGCTGATTGGTTTCCACTTCCGTATCCAGCAGATAGACGGGCACGCGGCCGATATCGGCGCGCCACACCAGCACGTGAACCGGAGGTTCGAAGAACGGAACCTGCACTCTGAGAGGTTCATTATTTCCGTTGAGCACCAGCTTGACGGGATCATATGTGCGGTCCAGCGTCTTTTCGTCATCCTCTTGCCAGCCGTCATCGCGGATTTTTTGCGAAAGATAGCCGCGCGAATAAATCAGGCCGACCGCGACCATGGGAATGGCGAGGTCGCTGCACTCCTTGACGTAATCTCCCGCCAGCACACCCAGGCCGCCGGCGTATAGAGGCAGCGAATGATGAAACGCATACTCAGCTGAAAAATATGCTAAAGGAGCTTGCGGGGCTCCGTACTCCGTCGTAAACCAGCCGGTTTGCGATGCGATGTTGGCGTCAAACTCGGCCATCACGGCATCGTAACGTTTCAGAAACTCAGGATCGCGCGCGGCATTGTCCAGCGTTTGCTGCGGTACGAGCGCGAGCATTCGCAGCGGATTGTGGTCGCTCTCGCGCCAGGCTTGTTGATCCAGTGACGGGAACAGCTCGCGGGCCTCGCGATGCCAGCTCCACCACACATTGTAAGAAAGGCGCGCCAGCCCGCGAATGCGCACCGGAAGATTCGGGAACTGTTGAGCAGGGTCTGAAATTTCAGCCATCAAATCTTGCACCTCGTGGTTGTCGCCGGGTCGTTGCGCTCTTCTAGCGATGCTATTGTCCCGCCGTGAATCCCTTCAGGCAGAATCGGAGCGAAGCCAGCAGGTCCCGCGCGTTGAAGGAATGAATCGTACACGTTCCGCGGTCGCAATCCACGCACAATCAACGTTGCGTGAGACCAATCATGCAACCAGGAAGCGCAGCGGTGGCCGCCGAAAAGTTTGCACTAATTGCGAAGTACTTCCTCGTGCGCCACGCATAATTGTCTCGTACGCAACCCGATTTTGGGAGTGGACTTTAAGAAATCGAGCGGTCGCCGAGGTCGCGGCAGCGAGCACGTTCACTCACCACCTCGGATCTGAACCAGCGCTGTGCGGCGAGCTTCGTACCCGCAGTCGTGATCGAGACCGTCCGGCGCGATAGTCGCCCTACGTCCGACAATTCCCGCCGAACGGCGATCTTCAAACTTGCACTCGTGATTTGCGCAACAAGCACCGCTGTCGTAAGATGTTGAGTCTTGGCCGGCAACAAATCAGTTCCCCGGTAGCTCAATGGTAGAGCATTCGGCTGTTAACCGAAGGGTTGCTAGTTCGAATCTAGCCCGGGGAGCCAACTTCTCCTTCTTCTTCAATCAGTTACAGACGGCGATTTTCACCTCCTCGCTTTTGGGGGCCTGACTGTCACGAAAATGTAACGCCACTCGTTTTCCGTACAGTCGTTTGTTCGCTTTATCAACCGCATTGCGAACTTGGTCGGCCATTCCCAACTGGTAATGACGCTTGGTTTCCGGACTCGTGTGGCGCATGGCGCGCTGCACGACCGCATCCGGTGCCGCTTCGCTGAGACGAGTACAAAAAACGTGTCGGAGGTTGTAAATCGGAAACGCCGGCACGCCCGCTCGTTTCAACGTTGTTTTCCAAGCGGTTTTTACCGTCGAGATGGACCGGTTTGGCAGAACCGGGCTCGGGAAGACATACTCGCTCTTTGCAGCCTGTTCCTTTTTCCATGCCTGCAAGACGTCGCAGGCGTATTGAGACAAAGGAATGGGCTCCGCCGAACCGGGGGTTTTCACGTTGTTGTTCAAGCGGATCAATTTGGCATCAAAATCCACTTGAGACCAGCGCAGCGAAAAGCCCTCGCTGTAGGTTCTTCCTCCGGTCTGAGCGAGCAGAATGATCGCGACGCGAAGATAAACGGGCGCTGCGTCGAGAATTCGCCGTTCCTCTTCGAGCGTGAGCATCCTTCGTGTCGGCCTTTCGCGTAGCTCATTGAAGTGTTTGACCTCCGCAGCGGGGTTTTCTGGGATGTACCTCCGCTTCGTGGCAAAGTCGAGCATGCACTTCAAGCACTCGAGTTCACGATTGACCGATGCTCCTTTGACCTTCTGGTTAGGGTGGTGTTTCGACGGCTGTTGCCGACGTTGGTCGCGGTACGCCTCAACCATGGCAGCTGTGATGTTATCCAGCTTGCGATCGCCGAAAAACAGCTTCAGATTGTTCATATATGAGCGATGACCTCTGACCGTGTTTTCCGAGAGCCCGGCGAAGTGTGAACGTTCGAACTCTTCACACAACGGCCCGAACATCATCCTTTCCCCCGGCCAACCGACCTTGAACAGCCCCAGCGCAATCTCGCCTTCCCTTCGCTTCCAGATCTTCTTGGCGAGTTGTTTGCTGGTCGTCTTGGTCGATTCAAAGTACCGCTCTTCATTCATTGTGTATGTCATCCACCAGAAGCGTGAACCGTGTCTCTGATAGAGTCCCATCAGCGCTCCTCTGACTTACCGGAGCGGGGCGCCGACGGAATTATACTGCGATCAGAGTGAAACGGACGTGCGGGTCGCACGTGTCGAGTCTTGAATTCATCGAGACTCGAAAGGCGATACTGGAGTCGGCCGCAGAATTTACGGGACTCGATTTCGTGATGTTCGGAATAGCGATAGAGAGTGCTGCGGCCGATCCCCAGATATTCGGCCGCAGCCGTGTGTTCCAGCCAGGAGTCCATGATTTCCAGCGACGGCTTCTGGCAGTCTATTGGGCGAACGACGGGTTCCTGCGACGAAAGCGTGGTTATCAGTTTCTGCAGCGCTTCGACGATCGGCCGGTCAGTCGTGGGAATGACGACGACGTAAGCATAGGCTTGCGGATCGCTTGCGAGTCGCCTTTCTCGATCGCTCGCGGTAGGCGGGTTGGGGGATGTTTCCATGGTTGCCTCACAGCCTTGTTCGGTCACGCTCAGGTACTTCGAATCCGGGAGAGTGCGACGAGGGACTGGGGCCGCGCGTTTTGGCTCTCTCAGTGACACCGGATTCGTGCCTCTGCAGTTGTGCCTGCGCCTTCGTGACCGTGAGACGAGCGTAATACTCCGGATCGGCCTTATCCTCGGCGCGATAGTCGGCAATTTTCCGGATTACTTCCTCGGCGGCATCACCACGCGCGAGGGCGCGGTTTGCGTAGGCCCAATCCGCTTCGGACTTGCTCCGGTGTCCGAGCGGCAATCTTCGTGTCGGTCCGTGGTCGCCCTCCAGGTGCCGGGGCGCACCCGGCGAGTCGTCCTGCACCGCGAAGTCCCGAAGATGGTGAATCTGGTCCGTCTCCTGAATTGCACGCACCAGAAATTGCTCGTTGTACTTTCGATTTGCGAATCCTGGTAGGCGGAGCACACGGGATATGTCCGTTGCGGCGATGTCGCCCCGGAACTGCGTTGCCAGAGAGTGTAAAAGCGACTCGGCTTCGTGTTGATCGAGTCCTTCTACCCGCCAAATGACTTGATGTTTCTCCAGGGAGGTGTCCAGTACGAAATTGGGCGTGGGGATGTCTCCGGACATTCGTATGGCTTGGAGTGACGCAGTGGCGCCTTCATCCAGGTCAAGATACACATGACGAATCTCGCGGACGTTCTCCTTCGTTCTGTTGTAGGAGTTCTCCTTGATAGGATTCATTCCGATGAAGATGTCAGCGCCGGCGTCGTTCTGTTCGATGAGCCAGTACAGAAACACGGGGCTCGCGATTGCCTCTGCGGCGAGGATGCGTTGCAGGGTTTGCTTGCGAGTGCGGTTCCGCACGAGAACGGCGACGCGGTCTTCCGGCGCATGGAGCGCAAGGATGTATTCCGACGCAGAAAGCATCCGCGGAAAGAATGGCGCCGAATTCGTCATGAGTTGTCCCGCGGCGCGAGGTAGATCGCGCAGAAGTCGAACAGATCAGCGTCGGGATCGTAGCTCTTGATTTCCAGTACTTCCGAGATGAACCGTCGTCCTGGGCGCCGCTCGATTTGTACTACCACATTTAGGGAATCTCCAATGTTGCTCTTCACGGCGCGGTACGGCAGTTCAACGCCGCTCTGCAGGACACAACTTGTGAAGCGCGCGAGTCCCTGTTTCGCGGAACTCGCGTGTATCGTGGAGAGAGTTCCCGAGTGTCCGGTGTTCAGGAGTTGCAAAAGATCGAATGCTTCGCCGGATCGGATTTCTCCCAACAGAATCCTGTCGGGGCGATGGCGGAGAGCGGCTTTGAGAAGGTCGCGAATCGAGACGGCGGGGGTGCCGTTCTGCTCCCGGCGTGCCTCGAAACGGACGAGATTTTCATGGTGCAGTTGGATCTCCGCGGTGTCCTCAATGAGCAGGATGCGTTCATCCGGGGGAATGAACTTTCCTAGTGCCGTTAATAATGTCGTCTCGCCCGCCGCCGTGCGGTAGCTGCTGAGAAGACGGAAGCCGTGTTGCAAGCTGAGACAATTTTCGGCCCTATCTTCCACGGGGAGTTCGCCCCAGTCGCCGGTCACATGGCGCGCGAGGAATTCCACCGCGTTCTGTCCGGTCTTTTCCAGCGCCGCGAGAGCGCCTGCCGTGGCGACGAGGCGGCCGAGGTCAAACAGGGGTTTGTTCGTGATTCTTTGCATGACTTGATTTCTCCTTTTCGGGATTTGGCCTTTGCTTCCGAAAGGCGCGGCGGCAAGCCGCGCATTCGAAAGCAAATGCCCTTCATGGCGGGGGAACGCGCCTGTCCGCCCGCGCTGTCAAGGCCGCGGGGTAGGCGTTCATCGGAGCGCAGCGGAGAGCCTTGACAGAAGAAGCGGGCGGACAGGCGCAGGGTTTGGCCAGGAAGGGCAGGTGAACTTGTTTTCTAGCGAGAGCCAGGAAGGAATTCTTGAGGAGGAGTGGAGCGAAGCACTGTACTGATTACGTGGTTCGCCGCGTTTGCTCGAGCAATGCTTTCCGGGTGTTCGCGATCTCCCGGGCAAGTTCCTTCTCACCGGGCAGGGCAAGCTTGTACTGGCTGGAGTGAACCTTGTTATGGAGGTTCCCAAGGGCGTAGTGCGCGACCGCTTCGTTCTTTTCCGAGCACAGAATTAATCCGAGCGGCGGATTCTCGTCGGGCAGCGTCCAGTGTTCCCTAGCGTAGTTCAGATAAAGATTCATCTGTCCGGCATCGGCGTGGGTGAATTTTCCGATCTTCAAATCGATAATGACCAGGCAGCGCAGCCGGCGATGGAAAAACAGCAGATCGATGCGATACCAGTCATCGCCGACGCGCAGCCGTCTTTGCCGTGCCAGGAAGGCGAATTCGCTGCCCAGTTCCAGGAGAAACTCCTGCAGCCGGTGGATCAATGCTTCTTCCAGGGCGTTTTCTGAATATTCATCTTTGAGACCCAAAAATTCCAGAATGAAGGGATCCTTGATTTCCTGTTCCGGGGTCAACTGCTCGGTTGGATCAGCAGGCTGAGCCCGGCGGAGCAGCGCTGCCTTGTTTCGCGACAACTGGGTGCGCTCGAAGAATTGCGTCGCGATCTGGCGGTCGAGATGACGGACGGACCAGCCTCCCCGCAAAACTTCTTTTTCGTAGAACGTGCGGGCTTGCCGGTTGTTGACCGAGAGGAGCCGTACGTAATGGGACCAAGGCAGGGGAAACTGGGCCGGCCAAGCGAAGCCTGCGGATTTCGCAGACGCCGTCAGCGGATTCTCCTGTGAATCCCGGGTCCCGCCCGGTTCGTTCAATTCCGCAGACACTGTCTGCGGAATTGACCAGGCCAGGAAGAACTCTCGCATAGCGAGCAAGTTCCGCTCGGAAAAGCCTTTTCCAAACCGCGAGGTGAGATCCGCCGCCAAGCGGTGAAGCAAAGCCCTTCCGTACTGCGCCCGCTTTTGTCCGCGCTGCTCCTGCTCTACAATCCGGCGCCCAATCTCCCAATAGGTCGCCGTCATGATGGAGTTGACAGAGCGCGCCGAATTCCGCCGTGCTTGCTCGAGCAAACCGACGAGCTGCGATACGAATTCAGGATAGGCATTGTCGAGCGAAACGGGCTTTTTGAGAGTCATGAATCGAACACGATCCTTACCAGACAGTGGCCCGAACGATTATAGTCGTGTTTGCGACAGAGATTGCGGCGGTGCGCAGGAAAATTCAGGCGAAACGTACCAAGGATTCATTTGCATTGCGAGTGTTCGTTTCTGAAACCGAGTTAGCAGCAGCATCCTTCGGTTCTGTTGTTCTGTTGTCGGTGTGACTTCTAAGTCCGGCTCGCCATTTTCGAAGCCATGTGAATCAGAAGCCCGCGGTCCTTATCGTCCATACGTGAAAGGTACTTGGCGAAAGTCTGAAGCTCACGGTTCTGTTTCGCGTTCGCCCTCCGACTCTGTATGGTTTCTGCAGGTATATTCGGCGTCTTCACGTGGTCCTCGTCCGTGAAGAGGCGGTACATCGGGACTTCCAACGCTCGGGCCCATTTTTCCAACGTGTCAATTGAAGGTACTGTGTGCCCGTTCTCGACTCTTGATATGTAGCAGCGCAGAAGTCCCGTACGCTTTTCGATGTCGCCCTGGGACATATTTTTCTGCTCCCTCAAGACTCTCACCTTTTCGCCAATGATCATTCAAATCCTCCGCGCGAAATCATACCCCGCCGGCAACCGAGCATCAAAGGCTGACTGCCTACCGATGAATCCGACCCGAGCTGTGATTGCTTGACGTCTTCGTCGAGTCGCTAACACCCTAGTCTGCCAACAGAGATGTGTGTGTCAGAATCTTACGGCAGCCGTTTTCGATCGTTTCCAAGTTGCACGGTCAGCTTCTTCTCGCTTCTTAAGGTCCCAGATACTTTGGTTTCCAGTCACGAACGAGTCTCTCGAACTCCTCAGAAGCCAGCGCGTGACTGAATAAGAATCCCTGCGCCTCATCACAACGCAGACCCCGAAGTAATTCCAATTGCTCTTTCGTCTGCACTCCTTCGGCGATCACCTTGAGCTTTAGACTTTGCGCGAGGCTGACGATGGCGGTTACGAGGCTCGCAGCGCTCTCGCTCGTTGTCACGTCGGACACAAATGATTGATCGACCTTGATCTTGTCTATGGGGAATCGACGGAGATAGTTCAGGGAAGAAAATCCAGTGCCGAAGTCATCGATGGACAACTGAAATCCCATCTCATGCAGTCTCCCGAGTATATCGATCGTCGCTTCTGCATCGCGCATGATGATGCCCTCGGTCAGTTCGAGCTCGATGCGGCTCGGTGTGATTCCATGCTTTCTCACACTGTTCGCGAGGTGCTCCACAAAATTCTTTTGGCGGAATTGGATCGCAGAAACGTTCACGGCTATGGGGATGGATATCCCAGCGTTTTGCCAGACACCAGCTTGACGCGTCGCTTCCTCGATGACCCAGCTGCCAATGGGAACAATTAGTCCGCGCTCCTCGGCGATGGAGATGAATTTTCCCGGCATGACCAGACCCAGCTCAGGATGGTTCCACCGGATTAGTGCCTCAGCCCCAACGACAGCACCGGAACTGATGTTGATCTGGGGTTGATAGTGCAGCACGAACTCTTGGCGCTCAATCGCTCGGCGTAAAGCGTTCTCCATCGACAGTATTTCTAGAGCGTGATCGTTCAGGTCGCTCGTGTAGAAGTGAAGGGCATTGCGCCCAGCGCCCTTCGCCTGGTACATCGCGGCATCGGCGTTGCGTATCAGCTCTTGTCCATCGGCCGCGTCGTCCGGATAAAGCGAGATGCCCAAACTCGCCGTAACTGTGAGCTCATATCCGTTCAGTGTTACAGGAAGTGCGAGGCAAGAAAGCAGCTTTTGCGCAAGCACAGTGACCTCGTGCGCCTCGTGCAGTCCTTGAAAAACCACTACAAACTCGTCGCCCCCCAATCGGGCCACGGTGTCCTCATCTCGCACCGCGTCAGAAAGCCGCTTCGCCAGCTTCTGGAGGAGGAGGTCACCGGCGTTGTGGCCCAAGGAATCGTTCACTTCCTTGAACCGGTCGAGATCGATAAAAACAACCGCGACCTTGGATTTCCTGCGTTGGGCGGCCTTAGTAAGCTGACTAAGCCGGTCCATGAGGAGAACCCGGTTGGGCAAATCCGTCAGCGCGTCATAGTTGGCCAGATGTACGATTCGCTCTTCGGCCTGCTTGCGGACTGTGACGTCAGAAAAGATCCCGACGTAATGCGTCACAGCGCCTTTGTGATCGTAGACAGCGCTGATCGACAGCCACTCGACATAGAACTCGCCGTTCTTGCGACGATTCCACATCTCGCCGCTCCACGTCCCCGTCTCCGACACACTCTTCCACATGTCTGTATAGAAGGCGCGGTCCTGTCGTCCCGACTGAACGATTCGTGGTGTTTTACTGACCGCTTCGTCTGCCGAGAAGCCCGTCAACTTCTCGAAGGCCTTGTTTACCAGTAAAATGCGCTCCTGCGGATCGCAAACGAAGATGCCCTCTGTACTCTGGTCAAGAACTCGGGACCACAAATTCACCCGCTCTTCGGCTTTGATGCGTTCGGTGATGTCGCGAAAGTACCAGATCCGGCCACGGTATTTGGCCGCCGAATCGATGAGCGGCGACGAGTATCGATCAAGGATTCTTCCGTCCTTCAAACGGATCTCATCCTTGGCCTTTTCTTCCCGATGGTCATAGAGATACTTTACTCTTTCCAGAAATTGCTCGGGGTTCTCGATTTGATTTGTCACGTATTGAAGCAACAGATTGTCGTTTCCGGTGTGAAGTAGCATTGGCGGCACATCCCACATGATGGCAAACTGCCGGTTCGACAAGATGACCTTGTTAGCCTCATCCGCTGCCATAATGCCGTCAATCGTGGTCTCGGCCTGCGCTTCGAGAAGAGTATTCTTGAACAGAATCTCCTGCTCGACAGCTTTGCGCTCTGAGATGTCTCTGGCGATGCCGAAAACTCCTGCAAAATGGCCTTCGCGATTCGTCAATCGGCCCGTGCTCAGCAGTACGGGTAGATCGGTTCCATCCTTGCGACGCTGCAGGCATTCGCCCTTCCATCCGCCTTGAAATGTCTTCGCGTCAATCTCCCCGACGATGTTCGCAGTATTATTGGGGGAGAGAACGAAATGGAAGTTTTGCCCAACAAGCTCCTGCTCGGAATATCCCAGCGCGCGCAGCCACGCTTGATTGGCGAACGTGATGTTTGAATTCGTGTCGCCCAACCCGATGAACTCCGAGGTATTCTCCTTCGCTTGAGAAAGGAGCGAGAGCCGTTCGTCGGTTCGCCTACGGCTGGTGATGTCCTGTTTCACGGCGATGAAGTGACTGAATTTACCGCTGCTATCTCGCATCGGTGTAATGGTCATCTCTTCGTCGTACAGGCTGCCGTCCTTGCGCCGATTTATCAGTTCTCCATGCCACGCCCTTTCTTCGGTAATAGTTCGCCACATCTCTTCGTACAACGTCCGGGGGTTCTGGCCCGAGTTGAGCACGCGTGTGCTTTGCCCCGCCATTTCCGCCTCTGTATAGCCAGTTAGTCGTTCGAAGGCAGGATTGACCCAGACCACCGTTCCGTTCAGGTCAGTGATCACAACGGCATTAGCTGTCGCCTCCACCGCCGCAGCCCGCAATTCAAGGTCGACTTCACTATGACTCAGGTCGACCGCGGAGGAATCAATGTTTTGCTTATCTTGCACTTGCTGAACCTCGTTATGCAAAACTTGTACGGAAGGAGGGAGCGGAGAAAACGAAAACGAGCAAATGGTTACGTATTTCGACAGTCCCAACTGAGTCGGGCTCTTGAGACCTTTGCCACAAATAGACGAAAATCCGAGAGGGGAACTTTCGGCAGAGTTCGGCTGATCTAGTGTGTTCCAATACAGCGTTGAGCGGCATCAAATTGCTGATGTGTTTCTTATTACGCACCTCCGGGAGTCGCAATGCCGCATCCAGGTTTCGGAATACGTTTGATCGTTCACTTTGATGCTCGGTGCAGTCCGGATCAACTCGCGAGCCGTCCCATCACCACGTTGCTGAGCGCTTCCTCCTTGAGGCTGAGCACAACCCGCCCATTCACTTGTCCCTTCTTGAGGCGGCTGAACACGTCGTTGATTGTTTCCAGGGGCAAGGTCTCGATGGTTGCTTTCACTTTGCCCTCTGCTGCGAACGCGAGCGACTGTTCGAGGTCCAAGCGGGTGCCGACGATGGAGCCGCGGATCGTATAGCCGTTCAGCACGACGTCGAAAATCGAAACCGGAAATTCCCCGGGTGGCAGACCATTAAGGACGCACGTGCCGCCGCGACGAAGCATGCCGACCGCTTGTTTGAAGGCGATCGGTGAAACGGCGGTGACCAGCACTCCGTGCGCTCCGCCAATTTGCTTCTGGATTTCCTTTGGCGGATCCTGAGTTTTCGCATCAATGGTGATTTCGGCGCCGAGCTTGCGCGCGAGAGCCATCTTTTCCGGACCCAAGTCCACGGCTGCGACATGTAGTCCCATGGCCTTCGCGTACTGGATGGCGATGTGGCCCAATCCGCCTACTCCCGAGATGACCACCCATTCGCCGGGCCGAGCCTCGGTCATTTTCAATCCTTTATAAGTGGTGACGCCCGCGCAGAGAATGGGCGCGGCGTCCACGAACGAAACATTCTTGGGAAGCCGTCCCAAATAATCTGCTTGGCCCAAGGCGTACTCCGCAAAACTTCCGTTCACGGAGTATCCGGAGTTCTGCTGCTCGCGACACAGGGTTTCCCATCCGGCGAGGCAGTAATCGCAATGGCCGCAGGCACTGAACAGCCATGCGGTTCCGACTCGGTCGCCTTCCTTCAGGTGCGTGACGCCGGGGCCGAGAGCCACGACGACTCCTGCTCCTTCGTGGCCGGGGATAAAGGGTGGCGTGGGCTTGATGGGCCAATCGCCGTCCGCGGCGTGCAAATCCGTGTGACACACTCCGGACGCAAAAATCTCTACGAGCACCTGGCCTGGGCCCGGCGATGGGATGGGAACCTCTTGCACGACTAACGGCTTGCCAAATTTTTCGACGACCGCGGCTTTCATGGTTTTCTTGTTTACCATTTCTCAGCTCCTTGCTGCGCGAACTGTGAGTAGGGTAACGCCGCTCGAAGCAGCTTTATGTACCAATCGGCACAGTTCCGTGTGACGTGAATCACAGGGTCTTTTCGGAAAAGGATCGACATGCCACCACCGACCATCATCACAAATGTAAGTACAGTGACCACCCGGGGAGAGGTGCGTGCTTCCGAGCGAGGTGCGCTGAGAGGAAAAACAGGAATGAGAAACCGAGGGCGATTATTGGGTGGCCGTACCCGGCTGCCAGAAGGGACGCGGCCAGCCACTCCGCCGGGAACACGGGTTCCCACAGAATCTCGAACGGAGTAACGGAAACCAGGTCGCGCCATCCGACCGCGCGAAGACGGGGATCATGAAAAATATCCGGCGGGAGTTCTGGATTGAGCGGACTCCAGAACCGGGAGCTGTCGATATTCGAAGTGAGTTGTTGGTCCTCGCAGATCATCCGCGGTTCTCGCCAAGGGGGGAAACCGCAAAGACGAGCGACGCCAAGTAGACCAGAATCCCCAAACCGATGAGCGAGGCGGCGACGAAAGCAAAGAGCACGAACGACAGGGGATGGAACCAGAGGAGGCTGATGATTTCCAGACCCAAGCCCAAAATGACCAGAACACTCGCGATGCGCAGCAACCGCTGGATTCCAATTTGGCTCAGTTTCATTGGCCGGGACTCCACATTTTCAGATGATCTAGTTCGGATGCGTCATGCGTCGAATCGTGGCAACCACTTGAAATGCAGGACAACTGGTTCGAAGTCAGCGTGCTCATCATCGCCGAGTGGACGGGGTTTTCCTCGAAGCCCCTGGCGCCGGCGTGGCAGTGCAAGCACTGGGCGTTCTTGAATCCGCCGGGTATGGTAATCGGGTTTGGCGGAGTGCTGACGTACTGCAGGTAAATGCGGGTCAGGCCCTTGAGCTTATCCTTGGCGGGACCGTAGATCGTGTAGTCAGTGTGGCAGGAGTAGCAGGCCATGTCTGGCGGCACGCGATGATTCTGGAAGTGTTGCGCCGGTATGTATTTGGGATCGTCCAGGTGCAGACTTTTTCCATAATTTTCCATGGCGTGGCACGAAGTGCAGAATTTGGTCTGTTCGGAGCGCTGCATGTGGGTGTTCATCCCCCCGAGAATGCAGAGAGCCGGAAGAATACACAACCCAATGAAGGCCACGATCTTCCACGCCGTGCCAGTTGTCAGAGAGGGACGAACCAAGAAGATGGAGGCAAGCACGATGCTCAGGACGATTTGAGAAATGAGAATCCCGATCACAAGTCCTCCGGATCATGCAATCGCACGAGTCGACGAGCCGTGCCGTGGGCTCGGACCCTCAAGACTTTACTTCTTCTTCGCGAGTTCGCGTATGTAGGTGACGAGCCCCTTGATCTGATCATCCGTCAGCTTGCCTTTGTAGGCCGGCATCTTGTCCTTGCCGTTCGTTATAATTTCGCTGAGCTGGGCGTCGGTTAGGCTCTGCACTTCGGGCGAGGCGAAATCCCGGGCCTTCGTAGCCTTTCCGGCCGGTGTATTCCCGCTGCCGTCCGCTGCATGACACATCGCGCACTTGGTACTGTAGACGCTTGCCGAATCGTCGGCGCGAGTGCAAATGGACAAAAGAAAAACCAGTGCACATCCAGCGAACAAAATTTGGCTGATTCGAATCATTGAACAATTCATCGAAGCGTTCCTCCTCCCGTGGGTCGGTGGCCTGCCCTGTCTTAATCTGGCCAAGTCCAGCGGCCTAAAACGAATAGCGCAGTGAGAATGTAGCGTTGTTGCCGTTAAAGTCCGGCGACTGAATCGCTGCGAGTCCGAACGGACTTGTGTTTCCCGTCTGGTTGAATCCGTAATAATTCCAGGAGGTGATATAGCTGAACCCACGATAGACGTTAATCGTCAGCGTCGCATAGGGTCTTTGATAGTTGAAATCAAGCGTACCGGAGGGCATAAGTGGATTCAGAAAGATCGTGTTCCCTCGAACAAAGCTCGCGCCATATCCGACCGCCACCGTCACCCGCTGCATTGGCTTCCACATTACCGCGGCGTGAGCAAAATAATCGGTGCTGTTGTAGGTCGAGAGCGCGCCGAGGGGCGAAGGTGAGCCCGCAATCGGACACGCCGTTCCGGTGGGCAGCTGTGGGACGCCCGGGGGAAATGCGGACACAGTTACGTTGGTAGGCGGGGGCGCAGGGTTTGCTGCGGTAATGGAATACGCGAAACAGATCAACGACTGTGTATAGACGTTCCAGTAGTTGAAGCCGAGATCGACGGACAGGCGCTGATTCGGCATCAACATCGCGGAGACGCTATAGGAATGGTCGTGCTCTATGTTGTTCACGGTTGTGACGTTGTCGCGGTTATTATGAATCTCAAGAGCGCCCGCCAGATTCGCCCACGGGCGCGGCTTGTAACTCACTTGGATCTTATAAGACTGCACTTGCCGGGGATCGATCCGCGTAAAGGATTGGTCGTTGTAGCCGAACTTAAAATCACCAGTGATGCGCAGAGCATCGATCGGTCGCGCCACGATACCCAAGAGCAGCGCATTTTCGTTGATTGTCGTGATGTTGCGGGACGTGTCGTTCCCCGCCTCTGGAACAAGATTGGTGGGCGAGCCTTCCACAACAGCGCCAGCCAAAGTTCCCGTCGTAATCAGTGTGCAACCGGCGGGCAGAGCGCCGCCCACCAACGCGCAATCTCCCCGCGCCGCAAGAAAAAGGTTCGCTGCCGTGCCGGTGGTGCCCCCCGGAAAATAAAACTCCCCGGTATCAAAAGTCGCGTCCATGCTGGCGATCGTCCGGTTGGTGTAGAGATAGCCGATGCTGGCGCTGTATCGCCGGTTGAAATCGTATTGCGCCTCGAGTGTATTCGATTTGATGTTCTGCCCCAGGAACTGCGTGGCAATCTCGTTGGTCACATCGGCGGCGGAGCTGGCGGTGTGTTGCGGACAATTTGCCTGGTTGTAGGGAGCCACTGGGCAGTTCGTCGAGTTAAACACCCCGGGTGAGAGCAACATGCCGACAACGCCCGGTGCCGGTGAGGGAGTCCCGAACACAGTGGTGTCGTCCGTATCCCACACGCCGGGAATGCGCCAGTTGTCATACTGGAATTGATCGAGGATCCGGAATTTTTCATTGATGGAATAGACGCCCGACCAATTCGCATTCACGGAAACGCGTTTGGTTTTTATCGGCCCTCCGGCCGTCGATCCCCGCTCCGCTGTCCGCGCGGTCCAGCCGTTCACAACCTCGGCAAGGTCCGAGAAGTGGTAGTCACTGCTGCTGTAGCCGATTGAGCCCGACGTCTCAAAGTTCTTGAAATAGTTCGATTGAAAGCGGAAGCGCTCGGTGGGCATAAAGTTCCGCGGGTCGCCCACTTGGCTATAGGACAAGTATCCGTTGCAGGTGGGCGTGGCCGTGTTGGTGGTTCCGGCCACGGTCGGCGCCGCGCAGGGGAAGGTCTCGGCGGGAGTTTGCGTGCTCCAAATGTTTCCCAAATCTACTGGCGTGCCGGCCGGCGTAGCCTGCCCCGGGACGGTACCGAGCACGAATCCGAAATTCCCAGGATTGACGGCGGGGTTATCCGTAATGACGTTGTTCTGTTGGTAGTAACTCAGGAATTGGTCGTAAGAAAGGGTTGTGCGAGGCAGGATCCGGAAATCGACTCCAGCGCGATAAGCGTTGGTCGTATAACTATAGTTCTCGGCAAATTGCGAAATGGTCCCGCCATCAGTGGTGAAGGAACCGGGACCTTCGTCGCGGTTCCGCGAATAGCCGAGCCGAAACCGAATCTTCGAGAGGGGCAACAGAGTAAGGTCGTAGTCCTGCATGCGGCGCACCAGATCCATATCATGGAGTGAATTGTTTTGCGCTACGGCGGGGCTCGAACAGAAACCCGGAGCGCCCTGCGGGAAAGCGGCTGTAGGTGGACCGACGAAGCATCCCGTCGTCAAAGACCCTGGCGGATTCAATGCGGCCGGGTTATATGGATTGGCAGAAAGATTATAGTCCCAGAAGTTCTTGTCGCGGCGGAACAGCATCCGAAAGTCGTACCACTTATTTTTTTCGATGCGCAGGCGGGTGACGTCGTTCGGATCGCCGCCATATCCGAAGCTGCTGAGACTCAGGTTGTCGAAAAAGAATCCATGGTGATCGAGCGAGCGCATGTCGAAACTGAAATTGAAAAGACGCCAGCCGGAACCAAGATTCTCAAACGTGTCATAGGTGTTCTGGTTGCCGGTAACTTCGTTCAAGCGATAGCCGAATTCGATGGTCGAATGAATATTGTAATCGCCCGAATTAATCCCTGGCGATTCTCCGGAGCCGCTCTGGGCGCGAGCAGCGGGCGAAAGCAAGAACGCCACGATAAAGATGACGGTAGGAATTGCGTGAACTCCCAGGCGACCGTTCATGGCTTTTTTCTCCCCGCGAAAGTCTCAGTCCCGGACTACCGTCTGTTTCGCTTTCAGCCCGTCCGCTGATCGCAGCGAACCGCGCTGCCTGCATCATTTAAAGAACGTAGGATCGAAGTTCGAGCCGTGAATTTGCGAATGGCACAGCACGCAAGACTGGAAAAAGCTCGCCTGATTGTGGAATGAAGGAGCTCCCGGCGCCCCGCTAAAGCTGGACGTTGTATGGCATTGCAGACAGAGCAAGTTCACATTGCTCAGTTTCAGCATGTGCGGATTCGGTCCGCCATGCACCAAATGGCACGACTGGCACCCGTCTACTTTCACCGGCTGGTGTTCGAATACAAACGGTCCCTGCTTGTCCGTGTGGCACGTGAAGCAAATCGCATCCTGCGTGGAGGAGGTTCGCACTTGCTTGGGCCTGACCGTGCCGTGGGGATTGTGGCAGTCAGTACATTGGATGAGGCCTTCGTTCACTCGATGATGGAAGGGCATGTCGAATTCAGCCTTCTTCGCCAGATGGCACGAATAGCAAAGCTCGGGCTGGGTCTTTACGAGCAAAAAATCCGAGTCTTTACCGTGGTGCGGTGAATGGCACGCAATGCAGCTCACGCCGTTCTTCGCATGCACGGAATTAATCGCGTTCATGTGCTGTGCGCCGCCCGCATGGCAGGTCATGCAACGGTTGTCGATTTCGTTTGTAGACGCATCCTTGAAGGTGAATATCTTGGTGACGTCACCGCCGCCCGCAACGTGAGCTGAACCGGGCCCGTGGCAGTCTTCGCAACCGTGCTTTGCGATCCCGCCTTCCTTATAGGTCTGCTGCCAATGCGGGCTTTTCTCCCAACCGGTGTAAATGTCCGCGTGGCATGCCTTGCAAGTGTCCGCCTCCACGTAGGTAGCCTGACTGGAATCTGGCAAAGGGGCCGGGGCCACTCCGGAAGTCTTCGACGTATCCTTCGCGGCAGGAGCTTGTTGTGCCCACGTGGAACCGGGCTGGAGGAAAGCCAAACCAATGGCGCCAATTATCAGCCATCGCAAAGTCTTCGAGGACACCATGGGCCCCCCATTCCTTTCGCTTCAACAGGACTCACCAACACTGCAGCCTTAATACAATCAAAGCCTGATTTTGGCTGTGACGTGGGTCACAGAAGGCACAATTAATCCATTGTTCTAATCTGAAATGAAGAGCCTCCGGATCGATTAGAAGCTAAACGTCTATCTTGATCGTTCTCGGAATTTTTAGAGCTCGGCGAGCTTTACGAGGACATTTTTGTCGTGGATCACGAGTGTCGAAGAAACAAGGTCAACTATGTGTCTCTTCTTGAAACGTGACATGACTCTTGCCACGGTCTCGCGAGAGATCCCAACCATTTGGCCAATTTCTTCTTGGCTCGCCTCCAGCGTTACCTGCACTTGGGGCTTGGCACTCTCCGACATGGCGTACAGTCCCAAAAGGAAACGGGCCACTTTTTGTTCCGCCGACTGGGATAACTGGATTGTCGCAAGCTCAGCTATCGCGGAGTAATAGATCGCGCTTACCATTTCTGCGGCGGCGAAGGCTGCCGCCTCCGTCGCGTGGAGATGGCGAAGAACATCGTCACGGCAGATAAAACTCAACTTAGCCGATTTTACTACCCGCGCGGTAACTGCATGGGGCAGACCCAAGACTGAGCCCGGCAGGCCAAGCACCGTTCCGCGACCCACTAACCCGAGAATGAGAGACCTGCCTTCGTCCGAACCAATCGAAAGCTTGACACGCCCATCCCGGATGACATGCACGCCGAGGACTGCTTCCCCTTCCGAGAACAGGGTGTATCCCTTGGGGCGAACGATATGGCCGTTTATTGCTTGGATTCCCAAGAAGCGCTCAAGATAAGTATCCGAAAGGACGGGATAAGTACTCATCCGATTCGGAAATGAAATAAGGCCTGGTGCGTCAGCGCTGGGGCGTTGCTGATCTAGCTGTTCTCTCATGCCGCCCCCGAAAGTAAACTAAATCGTTCTGTCTCAAGACAGTTACTGGAACTTTACCAGAGAGAGAGAGTTTTCTTGGATCACTGTGACCTGTATCACAGACAGACGTGACGTCCGCGTGTTATGTGGGGTTCTGAGTAGCGCAGAGCGGCTAAATCGCGGTCGTTAGCTGCTCATTACCAGGCTGACTGGTTCGGGGTTTGGTACGCTACCGCACAGAGTGTACATCGAAACTGCTTTTCTCGGAAGTGGAGATGAAATCAGGCAGAAACCTGTTGCCGGCAGCGCTTAAGGCTCGCGGCGTCTCGCGCCGGGATTTCGTTAAATTTTGCAGCTCCATGACCGCCACGCTGGCCTTGCCTCCAAGATACCTCGGTGTCATCGCCCAGGCCCTTGCCAAGGCCGAACGCCCCGTTCTCGTGTGGCTGGAATTTCAAGATTGCGCCGGCAACTCCGAATCGATGTTGCGCAGCAGCAGTCCACCAGTGACGGAATTCGTTCTTGATCTTCTGTCTTGGGAATATCACGAACTCCTGATGGCCGGCGCCGGCAAGCAGGCGGAGGATGCGCTCGAACGTGTAGTTCGCGAACATGCGGGCGAGTATATCGCTGTGGTGGAAGGCGCGATTCCCACGGCGGATGGCGGCGTCTACTGCACTATCGGCGGAAAAACAGCACTCGACATTGCCAAACATGTTTGCAGCCATGCGGCCGCGAACATTGCTGTTGGCGCCTGCGCTTGGGACGGCGGGCTGGTTCGCTCGAATCCTAACCCGACGGGAGCCGTGGGATTGCAAGAAGCGGTTCCCGGGTTAAGGAACCTCATCAACTTGGGGGGGTGCCCACATAACCCCGCGAACACCGCAGCGGTCCTGGTCCATTATTTGACGTTCCATGATCTGCCCGCGCTCGATGAATACAACCGTCCGCTTTTCGCTTACGGCGACATCATTCACGATCAATGCGAGCGCCGCGCACACTACGATGCGGGACGTTTCGTGGAGGAGTGGGGCGACGAAGGCCATCGCAAGGGCTATTGCCTTTACAAGATGGGCTGCAAAGGCCCGGAAGCGACTTACAACTGTCCCACGGTCCGCTGGAATGACGGCACGAGTTGGCCGGTAAAGGCCGGCCACGGGTGCATTGCGTGCGCTTCGCACCGTTTTTGGGATACGAAATCACCGTTCTATAAGCGGTTGCCTTCGGTGCCCGGGTTCGGAGTGGATGTCACCGCTGATCAGATCGGCTGGGTCGCCACAGCGGCAGTGGGCGCGGCGATGGTCGCGCAGGTCGCCGGCAATATCGTGCGCGACAAACTTCGGCCGAAGAAGACCGCAGAAGAAACAAACGAACCGCCGGAGTCTCGCGGCGCGTAGGAGGAATCCATGGCGCGGATTGTGGTGGATCCGGTCACGCGAATTGAGGGACATCTCCGCATCGAAGCGCAAGTCGAAGGCGGGGTGATCTCGGACGCATGGAGTTCCGGCACGATGTTCCGGGGAATCGAGCTCATCTTGCGCGGCCGTGACCCGCGCGAAGCCTGGATCTGGGCGCAGCGCATCTGCGGGGTTTGTACTATGGTCCACGCGCTCGCGTCGGTCAACGCGGTCGAGGATGCGCTGGGCATCGAAATTCCAGACAACGCGCGCCTGGTGCGAAACATCATCGCCGCGACGCAGACGATCCAAGATCATGTCATCCACTTCTACCATTTGCACGCCCTGGACTGGGTCGACATCCTCTCCGCTCTCAAGGCGGACCCGGCAAAGACAGCGCAGCTCGCGCAATCGATCTCCGATTGGCCTATTTCGAGTGAGAAGTATTTCAAGGGTGTACAAGACCGCGTCAGCGCCTTGGTTGCGAGCAAACAACTGAGCTTGTTCGGCGCCGGATATTGGGGACATCCGGCCTACCGTCTTCCGCCGGAAGCTAACCTCATGGCCGTTGCGCATTACCTTGAAGCGCTGCAGTTCCAGAAGGAATTCATCCGGATTCACGCAGTTCTTGGAGGTAAGAATCCTCACTTGCAGACATTCCTGGTCGGCGGCATGGCCACGGCCATGGATCCGAACGAGCCGGGCGCGACAATCAACCCCGAACGAATGGATTTTCTGGTGCAGGTGGCCAAGTCGGCGATCGGGTTTGTGAATCAGGTGTACATTCCCGACGTTCTTGCCGTGGCGAGTTTTTATCCCGAGTGGTTCAAGCTCGGCGCGGGAGTTGGGAATTACATGTGCTATGGCGGTTATCCCCAAGGTTCCATCAAAGATCCTGCGGACTTTTTTCTTCCGCGGGGGATCATTCTGGACCGTGATCTTTCCAAGGTTCACCCGGTCGATCCCGCAAATGTCACGGAATACGTGACCCATTCTTGGTACGAATATTCCGGCGGTGACCAAGCCGCCAAGCACCCGTATAAAGGAGAAACCAATCCGAAATACTCGGGACCGAAACCCCCTTATGAATTCCTCGAGGTGAATGAAAAATATTCTTGGTTGAAGGCTCCGCGGTATCAAGATCAAGTGATGGAGGTCGGCCCGCTCGCACGGCTGCTCGTTGCGTACGCTTCGGGTCAGCCGGACGTCAAGGCTCTGGTCGATGCGACGCTCGGAAAACTCAAGGCTCCGCCCGCTGCGTTGTTTTCGACTTTGGGGCGCGTGGCGGCGCGCGCTCTAGAAACGCAACTGCTCGCGAGCCGTCTGGTGGGCTGGATCGAACAGCTCGGCGACAACTTGGCGAGCGGCAATGTGCGCATTCACAACGGGGAAAAGTGGAACCCAAACTCGTGGCCCAAGACCGCGCAGGGTTTCGGGTTCTTTGAGGCGCCGCGCGGATCGCTCGGGCACTGGGTGGAGATCGAAGATCAGGCCATCAAGAATTACCAAGCGGTGGTTCCGTCCACCTGGAACGCGGGCCCGCGAGATGCGCGGGGGCAGCGGGGGCCGTATGAATCGGCGCTCCTGGAGACGCCGATCGCTGAGCCGGATCGCCCCCTCGAACTTCTACGGACAATCCACTCCTTCGACCCGTGCCTGGCTTGCGCCGTTCACGTGGTTGACGCTCGAGGGCATGTGCTCGCACGCGCAGAAGCCTGATCGGGCAGAGGGCTGCGTATGAAAAAGACACAAAGGCGACATGGCCAAGAGGCGGAATGGAAGAGGCCGGCGCACGGGCAAGTGAGGGTGTACGTCTGGGAATGGCCGGTGCGATTTGCGCACTGGATCATTTTTACCACGATTGTCTCGCTGTCGATCACCGGCTATTACATGCATTCCCCGTTTGTCGTTCCCCATGGAAGAACCTCCTACGTGATGGGAACGATGCGGTTCGTCCATCTGCTCTCCGGTTTCGCGTTTCTTGGCGCGGTTCTGATACGGATCGTTTGGATGTTTATCGGAAATCGCTGGTCACATTGGGATCAGTTCGTCCCGGTAACCAAAAAACGCCTGAAGGATATCGCTGAGACCGGGAAGTATTACGGCTTTATGGTCTGGTCGCCAACTCCCCACATCGGTCACAACGCACTGGCCGGCGCTTCCTATGCCGTTATGTATGGATTGGCAGTGGTTGAGATACTAACCGGACTCGCGCTCTTCTCGCGGATTTTAGGCAATCGAGTCGTCAGTTTCTTCTTCGGATGGATTCCGCACTTGGTTGACATTCAGTGGCTTCGCGAAATTCATTTCCTGGTGATGTTCGTGTTCTGGATGTTCTTCATTCACCATCTCTACACAGCCATCCTAGTTTCGATTGAAGAGGAGAATGGGGTGATGGAAAGCATCTTCAGCGGCTACAAGTTTGTTCCCGAGCATGAACTGCGGGCGGCGATCGCCGAAGAGAGCGAGCAGGCCGGAGAGGTTCGCCCGGAAGAACTCAGCGCCAGTTCGGTCGGTCAACAAAATTCCCAAACCAGAGCGTGACATGGACGACTCAGGGGCCTCCAACATAGTGGTTATAGGCGTTGGCAACACGATCCTCTCGGACGAGGGTGTCGGCGTGCATGCCGCAAGGCTGCTTGAGAGTGATCCGCGAGTACCGGCGGGTGTGACGATTCTGGACGGCGGCACACTCGGTCTCGAGCTGATTCCATACGCTTCCGATGCCTCCCGAGTACTGCTCCTCGATGCCATGAATTCGGACGATGCTCCTGGAACGCTTGCGCGAATGACTGGAAAAGATTTGCTCGGCACGACGGCGGGAAGAAGCGTTCATCAGCTGGGTGTTGCCGATCTGATCGCGGCTCTGTTCCTGGTGTCGAGCGCTCCTCAGGAGATTGTTGTCCTGGGCGTGCAACCCGCCAATACCGATTGGGGCACAACCCTGTCTCCCGAAGTCGAGGCTGCCCTTGTGCTCTTGGTGGATGCAGCGGTGGCGCAGTTGAATCTCTGGAGGGAATCACCGGATCGTGGTTTGAACTTCCAACCATCAGCCTTGTCGCCCGGCCAACGCTCGGACCGGATCGTTTCCGAGCCATGCGAAAAAGGAAGTACCTAACGTGTGCCTCGCCATCCCTGGAAAGATCGTTAGTAGCGAACTGCAGAACGGAATTCGCGTGGGACGCGTTCAGTTTGGCGGAATCACGCGGGAGACCTGCCTGGACTTTGTTCCGGAAGCGTCGATCGGAGACTTCGTGATTGTGCACGTAGGATTCGCCATCAGTCTTGTGGATCGGGAAGAGGCGGAGCGGAGTTATGAGGCGCTCGAATCCATGGGATTGCTCAAGAGCGAACTGGAGTCGGAGCTGGAAGAGTCGTAAGCAAGCCTTTAAGGCAGCGCTGCCTAAGTTCCGAAGGAGCGTATGAAGTATTTGGACGAATACCGGGATGAGAAAATTGCGCGCGGAATTGTGGCCGAGCTGGGCCGTCGCGCGACTAGGCCCTGGGTACTCATGGAGATTTGCGGCGGGCAAACCCATACCCTGATGCGTTATGGCATCGATGAGCTGCTGCCCGCCGGGATTGAACTCGTTCATGGGCCGGGATGCCCGGTGTGCGTGACCTCTCTGGAAACGATCGACAAGGCGATTGAGATCGCTTCGCGTCCTGATGTGACTTTAATTTCTTATGGAGACATGCTGCGCGTACCGGGTTCACGCACCGACCTGTTTCATGTGAAGGCGCAGGGCGGAGACGTGCGCGTGGTTTATTCTCCGACCGAAGCTCTCAAGTTCGCGCGCGCCCATCCCGCGCGCAAAGTGGTCTTCTTCGCTGTCGGCTTCGAAACGACCGCTCCCGCGAACGCTATGGCCGTCTGGCAAGCCAAGCGAGAAGGGCTTGAGAACTTTTCGATGCTGGCCTCCCACGTCCTGGTGCCGCCCGCGATTCGAGCGCTGTTGAGTTCACGGCGCAATCGGGTGCAAGGCTTCATTGGTCCGGGCCACGTCTGCACGGTCATGGGCTATCGCGAATATGAAGAACTCATCCGGGAGTTCCGCATGCCGATTGTTGTGGGCGGATTCGAGCCGCTCGATCTTCTGGAAGCGATCCTGATGCTAGTGAAACAGCTGGAAGAAGGGCGCGCGGAGGTCGAAAACCAGTACGTGCGCTCCGTGACCTACGAAGGGAATCTCCTCGCTCAGAAGGTACTGCGAGAAGTGTTCGAAGTCTGCGATCGCAAATGGCGCGGAATCGGCGGAATTCCGGAGAGTGGTCTTAATCTCCGCGAAGAGTATTCCGCATTCGACGCGGATCGTATTTTTGGCACAGAAGGTGTGACCGCGGACGAGCCTGCGGAGTGCATTAGTGCGGAAGTGCTTCAGGGACTCAAGAAACCGATGGATTGTTCCGCGTTCGGGACGCGTTGCACTCCGGAAAATCCTCTGGGCGCTCCGATGGTGTCCTCCGAAGGTGCCTGCGCGGCTTATTACCGATATCGGCGACATGCACTAACGGCGAAGGCGAATCACTGATGCGTCAGGAAACGAAACTCGATGTTGCTTTGAGTTGTCCGGTTCCGTTCGCGGCCACGGAATCCATCTCTGCTGGGCCATGGAAGCGGGGGGCGAATGAGCGCGAAGCTCCTGCGCGAGATCCTTCTTCCGGCTCTGCAAAATCCCGTCCTCAATCGCCTGGATGACCAGGCCATTGTAGATGTCGGGGGATCGCGAATTGCGTTTTCCACGGACACCTTTGTCGTGAAGCCGCTATTTTTCCCCGGTGGCGATATCGGAACGCTGGCGGTGAACGGTACCGTGAATGACCTCGCGATGGGCGGCGCGAAACCTCTTTTCCTGAGTCTCGCACTCATCCTCGAAGAAGGGCTTCCGATCGATACCCTGCGCCGGGTCATGGAGTCGATTCGCGTCGCCTCTGCGCTTGCGGGCGTTGTCGTCGTCACGGGAGACACGAAGGTAGTCGAAAAAGGGAGCGGCGATGGATTGTTTGTGAATACCTCGGGAATCGGACTGGTCTCATCCGGCGTGCGACTTTCCGCCGATCGGGCGCGCCCCGGAGATCTCGTGCTGTTGAGCGGGACCATCGGAGAACACGGGATCACGATTCTGTCCCAACGGGAAGGCCTCGAATTCGAAAGCGCGGTTCACAGCGATACGGCGGCGCTGCACGGTCTGGTAGCAGATATGCTTCGGGCGAGCGGCGCTATCCGTTGTCTGCGGGATCCGACGCGGGGCGGACTTTCGAGTTCGCTGAACGAAATTGCAGAGCGATCGAACGTGAGCATCGAGCTGCAGGAAAGTGCAATTCCCATCCGCGATGAAGTCCAAGGCGCCTGCGAGATGCTGGGTCTTGATCCCCTGTATGTGGCGAACGAAGGCAAGCTGGTGGCGGTAGTCGAGCCCGCCGCTGCGGAATCCATTCTCGAAGCCATGCACCAGCATCCGCTGGGCCGCGACGCCAGGATCATTGGAACGGTGACGGACTCCCATCGAGGGATGGTTACGCTGCGCACGCGGCTGGGTACATCGCGGATCGTCGATCTGCTCTCCGGCGATCAATTGCCAAGAATCTGTTGAGGGTCGGTTGATGCACGAGATAGGTATTGCCAATTCGGTGCTGGATGCGGTTCGCGCGGAAAGACGGCGCTTCCCGGCCGGTCACATCTACAAGGTGGGCGTCCGGATCGGCGAACTCGCAGGAGTGGACCCGGACGCGATGAGCTTTTGTTTTGAAGCTCTGGTACGTGGGACGGAACTTGAGCCGCTGGCACTCGAAATTGAATACTGTGCGCGCCGTTATCAGTGTCGATCCTGTGGGCGCTCCTATGCTGCACCGAAGGAAGATTTGGCATGTCCGGACTGCGGCGTGTGGGATTCTCAATTCTTGGGAGGCGACGAACTGGAGCTCGCCTATCTGGAGGTCGAAGATGGAGCGCGTGCCACTCGAGCGTAAAGTCTTGAGCGAGAATGACCGCATTGCCGCCGGTTTGAGGGCGCGCTTTGCAGCAGCCAATATTCTGTGCCTGAACTTGATTAGTTCACCGGGGTCCGGGAAGACCAGCCTACTCGAATGCACTCTGGAAAGTTTCGACCGCCGCGAACGAGTGGCAGTTCTTACCGGAGACATTCAGACGGAAAACGACGCGAAACGGTTGGCCCGCTTTGGGTTTCCAGTGAAGCAAATTACCACGGGCGGGACATGCCATCTGGACGCTCGGATGATCGAACGGGCGCTTCTCGCTTGGCGTTTGGAAGATATCGACCTGCTATTGATCGAAAACGTGGGAAACCTGGTGTGTCCTTCGAGCTATGACCTGGGCGAAGCGGCGAAAATCGTCCTTCTCAGCGTGACGGAGGGAGAAGACAAGCCGCTCAAATATCCCTCGATCTTTCATAAGTCGGAACTGCTGATCCTGAACAAGATCGACCTTCTGCCCTACGTGCCATTCGATGTCGTTGCTGCCGAAGCGAACGCGAGGAGTATCCACCGCGATATGGACATCGTTCGGGTGTCCTGCCAGACCCGCGAGGGAATGGCGGAATGGCTCTCTTGGCTGGATCGCAATCGGAAAGTCTCGCGCGCTGCGGCCGCAGCATCTTGAAGCATCATGCAAGTCCGCAAGGAAATCGAGGTCGCCGGTATCGTGCAAGGAGTCGGGTTCCGGCCGTACGTCTATCGTCTTGCAACTGATCGCAACCTCGGCGGGAACATCCGCAATACGGCGGCAGGAGTTTTGATTGAAATTCAGGGCCCGCAGGACTTGGTTGAGGATTTCGTCTCGCGCCTTCCGAAGGATGCGCCAGCGCTAGCACAGATTACCCAGCTATCCGTTCGCGAGACGCCGTGCCGGCCGGATCTGGGTTTTGAAATAAGCTCCAGTCATACCGGCCAGCACGTGAGTGCGCTGATCTCTCCGGACGTGGCAACGTGCGAAGACTGTCTTCGGGAGCTGTTCGACCTTCACGACCGCCGGTATCACTATCCTTTTATCAACTGCACAAATTGCGGACCACGCTTCACAATCCTGCGGGATGTACCCTACGACCGCCCGCGCACCTCGATGTCGGGGTTCCCGATGTGCGAGCAATGCCGCGCGGAATATGAGGACCCGGAAGACCGACGTTTCCACGCGCAGCCGAATGCCTGCTGGAAATGCGGCCCGCAACTCGAATTCTGGAGCGGCCAAGGCCACGCGGTCGCGGCCAGCGATCCCATCGAAGCGGCGGTGGAGCACCTTCGATTGGGCGAGGTACTCGCCGTCAAGGGACTCGGGGGATTTCACCTCGCGGCAGATGCCGTAAACCGCGGGCGCCGTGGAACGGCTGCGCGAGCGCAAACGGCGCGTTGCGAAGCCGTTTGCCGTGATGGTGCGGAATCTGGAAGCTGCGGCGCGATTTTGCGATATCGATGCTGAAGCAGGAAGACTTCTGACCAGCCGGCAGCGACCCATCGTGCTGTCGCCCAAAATTGAAGGCGCTGCGATTGCTGAAAGCGTAGCGCCAAACCAGCGCGACCTCGGGATTTTCCTGCCGTACACCCCGATGCACCATCTGCTCTTGGCAACAGGCAAATTTGAGGCGTTGGTCATGACCAGCGGAAACCTGAGCGAAGAACCGATTGCGACCGGCAACCGCGAGGCGGTGGATCGGCTAGGGGGCATCGCGGATTTCTTTCTTGTGCACGACCGCGAAATTCTCCTCCGTTGCGACGATTCTGTGGTTCGTCATTCGGCTGGCAGGTTGCGACAGATACGGAGATCGCGGGGCTACGTGCCGGCGCCGGTTCGACTGCACAAAGAACTCCCGCAAATTCTTGCGGTCGGCGGAGAGATGAAGAATACGATCTGCCTGACGCGCGGCAACCTGGCGCTCCTGAGCCAGCATATCGGCGACCTGGAAAACGTCGAGAGTCTCGATTTCTTCCACGATGCCATCTGCCATCTTTCGAGGATCCTCGAAATCGAACCGGAAATCATCGCGCACGATCTTCACCCCGATTATTTGTCGACGAAATGGGCGCTTGGACAGAAGGGCGTCCGGGTCGTGGGTGTTCAGCACCACCATGCGCACATCGCATCCTGCCTGGCGGAAAATGGCGTCGAGGGGCGGGTCATCGGACTCGTGCTCGATGGCACGGGCTACGGGACAGACGGCAATATCTGGGGCGGCGAAGCGCTGATTGCCGATTACGGACGCTTTGAACGGGCCGCTCATTTCGCGTACGTGCCGATGCCCGGGGGTGCCGCAGCGATCCGTGAACCGTGGCGGATGGCGGTGAGTTATTTGGCGCAGGCTTTTGGCGAGGATTTCCTTGGCCTGGACATTGCTTTCCTCGAGCGACTGGAGCGCGGGAGGGCGGAGCTGATTCTGCGCATGATGGACCAGCGGGTGAATTCTCCCTTGACGTCGAGCTGCGGACGTTTGTTCGATGCCGTCGCGGCGTTGATCGGGATTCGGCAAGAAGTGAGTTACGAAGCGCAGGCCGCGATGGAACTGGAAATGTCGGGACGGTCGTCGCGCGCGACCGGTGGTTATCCCCTGGAAATTTGTTGTCGGGACGAGTGCTGGCAGATTGATCCCTCCTCATTATTCGGCGCCATCGTCGAGGATCTCCGCCGGAAAGTGTGCACAGAAACAATCAGTCGGCGATTCCACAACGGGCTGGTCGAAACTCTCTCTCGCCTCGCGTGCTTGCTGCGCGAGGAATCCTCGCTTAATCGGATCTGCTTGAGTGGCGGCACATTCAACAACATGCTGGTGTTCGAAAACTTAATTCGCGAACTGCAATTTCGGCATTTTGAGGTTTTTACTCATTCCGAGGTTCCCACGGGCGACGGTGGTTTGAGCCTGGGACAGGCGCTCGTGGCAGCGCACACCGTCCCAGCTGAAATCTAAAACTCGCTACGGGAGATGGCCCAAGCGATGCTTTGCAGCAAGTTCACCGAGTTGTGACATCGACATGCCCGAGGCAAGAAGAATCTTGACGGCTGTCCTTTACCATGCGCTTGACCATCGGCTTCACCACGCGTCTTGTGTGCTATAACCGAATGCATGGCGAATCATTCGAACCTAGATGGACACGAGCATGCAACAAGGCCTCGGAGGCTCGGGATGTTGATTCAGGAAGTCAGTCGCGAAGACGCCCTAAACCTGCTCGCTCACCTGCGTCTCGGCAGAGTCGCGTGTGCGGAAGGGGCTCAACCGTATGTGGTCCCATTCTATTTCGCCTATCACGACGGCTACCTCTACAGCTTTTCAACGGTCGGTCAAAAGATCAGATGGATGCGAGCCAATCCGCTGGTCTGCGTCGAAGTCGATGAGATCGTGAGCTCGCAGGAGTGGGTAAGTATTGTTATCTTTGGCCGCTATCAGGAGTTGACAGACACGCCGGAGTTGAAGGCGGAACGCGATTTGGCGTACAGGCTGCTCCAACAAAAAGCAATCTGGTGGGAACCAGGCTACGCGAAAACCATCATCGAAGGGACTGAACGAGCTCTGCTGCCGGTCTATTTCCGAATTCAGATCGCGCGGATAACGGGACACCACAGTGCACCGGACTCCGCCGGAGGGGTTAACGTAAAACCATCGCCGCACGAACAAGCGAGCAAACACTCTGTGCAAGGCATTCTGGCCGCGCTCCGGGCGAAACTGTTCTCGAAGTAAGCGTGGATCACGTCATCAGGGTCCGAGGCCGTCGCGCTTCGTTTCTTGCACTTTCCTCATCGATTCGAAATTCAGCGCGGGCCGATTATTAGAAACGGATTGACACGTTTCGTGACCACGGACTATCGCACACTGCGTAATATCCAGCTCCAAGCCAGAGCCGAATGGGGTTCCCCGAACGAGCGGCCGTCGGGCACGGTCAGAACCGTTTGGAGAGATTTCCCCGTGCGATTTCAAGCTGTTATCACTTCCGAAGACTCCGAACATGAAATCCAAGCGTAACATCCCGTTCGATCCGCAGGTCTATGCTCGAATCCGTCCGAGTTTCGAGAAAAGTACGAGAATTCCGGGGCAGCGTGAGCCACCAATCCGCATCTCGCCGCGACGCGTTCGAGCGCCTGAATTACATGAAAGTTCTGAGCTCCTACGCATTGCGTTGACCTCACCGATGGTTCTCCCACCATGCATCGCCATGTGATAACGCGCACGCTGAACCGTGACCGCGGTCACTTCATTGAATTGAGAATAGGGTTAAACAGTGGCTGAAGGATTGAGAGGCAACCATGGAAGAGAGCCCCCAAAGCGATCCGGCAAGCAGCCGGAGAAAGTTCCGGACTCCTCCTCTCCTGCCCGAAGACATCGAACAACCGGGGATAAACCTGGAAGCCCTCTTTCCTTCCTTCCGTGGCAGCGGCTCGACGCTGAGCTGCAAAGAAAAAAGCCAGTTCGCAATGGCTGCGACCCGCTCGGGTCAGAAGAACTCCGCGTCAGCCGCTGCCCGGCAGGTAATCGATGTTATTAGGCCGGAAGAATTACCGGCATGAGGAGAATTACAATGACAAAATTGATGCTTCGCGACAATTTCTACAGTGATCTCTTTGAATTCCGTCGTGATTTCGACGAGATCTTCAATCAGATGCTCACTTTCAAGCCATTTGTGACCGAGCAACTTCCGCTTGAAAGAGCTTTCAATTTCGTCCCATTCGTCCCGGCAGTTGAGGCGTATGTGGACATGGAAGCAAGGAAGTACATTTGCCGAGTTTCTTTGCCCGGCGTCGATCCGAAAGAGATCGAGATCAATCTGCAGGGTAACGTGCTCAGCATCAAGGGCGAAAAGAGAACCGCAAAGACCTTGAAGGAAGCGGAAGTGAAGCACTCCGAATTTCTGTACGGCGCTTTCGAGCGGACATTGACGCTGCCCGAGGGCATCACAGCGGAGAAGCTCGTTGCTGAGTTCCACAACGGCGTGCTCGAAATCACGGCGCCCGTGGCCGTCGCGGCCCTGCCGCGCAAAATCGAAGTGAAGGAAGTCAAGACTGCTCCCATCGGCAAGCAAGTGGCGGCGTAGGTATGTATCTCTCGGGCCCGGGGTTGACCTAGCTCCGGGCCTTTCTTATTAGGGGTTGCAGACCTCCACTTCCTCGGTTCGTGGACGGCTGCGGAGGCCATCGTTCGCGATTTCGGGGTCTTGTCGTTCGTACGTTCAGATTCGTGAGGCGGAGCGCAAAATTCGATGCGGTGCTCGGCTGGCGTTTGCATCGGAGCCCAAACCAACAAGCCGAATTAGGAGGACCGCCATGTCGCGGACAATTTGCAGGTTGGCAATCTCGTTCGTAACTGTGTTCCTGATCGTCGGTCTCGCAACTGCTCAAGAAGACCAAGTCAAGCGAGCACCGATTCAATCATCCAATCCCTCCTCCGGAGCAGAGATGTACAAGCAATACTGCGCAGCCTGCCACGGAAAAGATGGAAAGGGAGATGGACCTGCGGCTTCCGAACTGAAGACCGCTCCTGCCGACCTCACCACTTTGGCGAAGCGAAACGGTGGCACGTTTCCGACCGAACACGTGATGGCCGTCCTGCGCAATGGCGTGAAAGCTCCCGCGCACGGAACTTCGGACATGCCGACGTGGGGCCCGTTGTTCCAAACCGTCAGTTCCCATGATCAGGCCATCGTCAACATGCGGATTTCAAACCTGACGAACTACCTCAAATCGCTGCAGGATAAATAGCAGCAACGGTGCGCGAAGAAACCGCCCTCCGTCAGGGCGCAGTCACGGCTGGCATAGACGTCGTCCGTCGCCGCGATTGAGGTCGCGACTTTGAACCGAGTGTAAATGTCCCGAGGGACGCGGCGAAGCCGGATTCCACCTAGAGCCACGATATAAATGCACGTAAAAGAGTGCCTAGAATTCTGACTCTAAGCGCACTTGGAACTGCGTCCGGAAATACGACTCTGCCTATTTTGCCTGCATGGACTTGATATAGGCTGCGAGGTTCGTGATTCGAATATTAACGAGCGCAGGATCCGTTCCGCGAATCGACGCGAAGAGCGGTCCCCATATAGGCATATCCGAGTCTCCATGAGCCGGATTTTTCACGCCACTTCGGAGTACCTCCTCGACGTATGAGTCCGGAAACTTTCCACCGTGCCGCTGCGCGAGTGTGGTCAAGTCCGGAGGCGGAGTCTTTAGTTCGGTAGCTAGCGGGCCGTGCCCTCTTAGATCAATTCCATGGCAAACAGCGCAGTATTGCTGGTAGAGACGCGCACCGGAAACCGGATTCGATCCCGGTAAGTGTGCGGCTTTCTGGTCTTGGGCCGCCGCGGTTGTAGCGAAGGCAACAACCGAAAACAGTACTGCGCACATGAGGACCCAGCGCGTAGGTTGGATGATCATTGGAAGTCCTCCTCAACAAGATTCTATATGTTTGGCATCGCGTCAGGCGAGATCCAAGCGAAAAAGGTGAGGCGGTCGTCACGACGCGGAGGCGTCCCCCCGGACCGAACATTCGGCCTTAGCCGATTGCTCGGCTGTCACGATAAAGTCACGTGGGTTGCGGCAATCCGTGATTCATTGCAACCAAATGGTGAATAGCGAAGAGAAGTTGGCTCATCGAATTTCATCGCAGCTTGCTGATTGTCCTCGGAAAACTCCCGCTTCGGCAAATCTTGATTCAAGTAACTGAGCGGCCGTTCACCGCTGAATGTTCGCCCGTCATGAAAATATAGCGTTCGTCGCAGCAAATGGTGAGGAAATGCGAATGGAACGTGAATCAAGAGGAGAAGTTGAGTCACTTAGTCTCATTGTTTCGCAGGTGCCCTGGACCTCCTGGTGGATCGCAGTCCGCAAGGCCTCGCGGATTTTTCTTGACAAGGTCCCCTGCCTGGGAGTAAAAGCCCTGCTCATCAAAGAGAGCGAGCGCTCGCTTTGATTGGATGAACCGAACCAACTCGGAGCGGAACCAAACAGGTGCCTAAACTTCTGGACAACACGATCGAGAAGAACAAACGGAAGATCGCGCGAGCGGCCCTGCAACTGTTCACGCGCAAAGGATTCCACGGCACTACAGTGCGCGAAATTGCCAAGAAGGCAGGCGTATCGATGGGGAAACTCTACATTTACTACGACACTAAAGAAGATATCTTCATCGATTTGGTGCAGCACTTGGGCCACAAGATGGAAGTCATTCGCCAGAAGGAACTCATCCCCTTGATGGCATCGCTGGATCCCGATTCACTCAAAGAACTGGCGAAAGCGATCGGGCGGGTTGTCTCGCAGAACCTGGATTATTGGCGCTTGATGTACATCGATGTCGTTGAGTTTCGACATAAGCACTTCATTCATAGCTTCCGGGAAATAGCGGGGGGACTTCGTACCTATGCAAATGCGGTGATTCGGGAATCGAAGGTCAAATTTCCACTCGGAGTCGACCCCTCGCTCGCCTATACCGCCATTTACCTACAATTCTTCACTTATTTCTTAGCCGAGGAGCTTTTTGGAGCAAAACGGCACCTGGGCATGAGCGACGAAGAGGCCATCGATCAACTCGTGCTTCTCTACACGGGGGGACGAATTGTTCCGGGCCGACGGATTTGAGAGCTGGGAAAAAGGAGAAAGCCATGCGAGAACTGCGGCGGGTGACGGCACTTTCCATTTTGGGAGGGCTTTTGTTGTTCGCCGTTGGCAAGGCGGGAGCGCAGTCCACCACGACGGGACAGATCACGGGAGTTGTGAAAGATCCAAGTGGTGCGGTCATCGCCGACGCGAAAATCACTTTGACCAGCGACGCGGGAGTGCAGCGCGAGATCAGCAGCGATGCGACCGGTCATTACACTCTTTCCCTTGTCCCTCCCGGGAACTATCGGATGGAAACGGAAAAGCCAGGATTCGGCAAGGCTACTACAGAAGGCGTCACTGTCCGCATCACCGAGATAACCCGGCTTGACATCCGCCTTGAACTGGCGACGCAGAAGGCCGTCGTTGAAGTCACCGAGTGAAACACCCCTGGTACAAGCCGACAATGCAACTCGCGGCACGGTCATCCAACAGGATCAAATCCGCCAGTTACCGCTGCCGACAAGGAATTTCCAGCAACTGCTAACTCTCACACCCGGGACATCAGGTCCGGTTCAGAACTCATCCGATTTGGGCCGCGGGGATGCCCCGATCTACGTCGATGGCCTCCGGGGCACGTCGAATTCGGTGATCATCAACGGTATCGACGCGAACTCCATTGGAACGGGTTCCACCCCCAATCTTGCCATCCCAGCCACAGATACTCTGCAGGAATTTGTCATCCAGACCAGCCAGTACGACGCGTCGCAAGGACGGGTTGCCGGGGGCATCGTAGCGGCAGTAACAAAGTCCGGGACGGACGAATTTCACGGAAACCTTTATGAGTTCTTCCGGAACACTGTGCTCGACGCCAACAATTTCTTCCTGAACCGCTCCGGCGTTCCGCGCCCGCCTTACGAACGCAATCAATTCGGAGGCACATTTGGCGGACCCATCCGCAAAGACCGTGTATGGTTCTTCCTGTCCTACCAGGGAAGCCGCGAGAAGAACGATGTATCGCTCACGAATTCAATCGGCACGGTCTTCGTTCCCCAAAACCTTTCGAATGACCGCTCGACGGCGGGACTCGATGCATTCGCGGCCTCTTATGGTTTGGCGCCGTGTGCTACCCCTCCAACGAGCTTTACTCTCCCCGCCTGTTTCGATCCAACAGCCCAGTTTCTGTTACAAGCGAAGTTGCCCAATGGATCCTATGTGATCCCCTCGGCTCCGCATCCTACGGTCGTAGCTCCCGGCGCGGTCCCCCAGCCGGTTGCCGTACCGGTCGTGGCTAACTCGATATTCCGCGAAAACCAGTTCAATACGAATCTGGACTTTAAGCTATCGGCGGAGAATCGATTTTCCGCCAAATTCTTCGCGGCGGATAATCCTGAGCTTCAGGGCTTATTCAATTTGTTCGGCCTTTCGAATGCGCTCCCTGTCCCGGGCTTTGGAGGCACCGCAGATTTGAATCAAAGGGTGTTAGCGCTCGAAGACACGGACGCTATCAATCCACATTTGGTGAATGACTTCCGGTTTGGCCTAAGCATTATCACGACGGGTTCTACTCCTCAGGTGCCGTTCACGGCAGCGCAGGTAGGAATCTCCTCGCCACTGGGGAACCTCTTTCCGGGTATGCCGGAAATCTCGGTCGCCAACTATTTCGATCTAGGCGCCAATCCTTTCTCCGATAACAATGGGATCGAGAAGACCTATACGGTGGGGGACTCATTAAGCTGGCAGAAAGGCCGCCACAGCTTGAGCTTTGGAGTCGAGTACAAACATCACAATTTGAACGAGGATTTCAATCTCTATACGAGCGGCCAGATTTTCTTCCTCGGACTATTGCCCAGCGGGCCGTTCGCAGGAAATGGCTTTTACGATTTTCTCGGCGGATTATTCGACTCCACCGGACTGACCATCATGGGCTCCGGCGTAAACAATCGGAATGTCAGTGCGCACGATTGGGCCGGCTTCGTCAATGATAATTGGCATTTGACGGACAGGCTTACTCTCACGTTAGGACTCCGCTATGAATACTTCGGTCCGTTCACAGAAGCGCAGGGACGCTTCGTCGGATTTGATCCGACCAGGCTCGTAACCGTTCCGATACCCGCGGCCGACGGCGGCGGAGTAGCCGTTACCGGGGGATTCGTTCAAGCATCCAATGCCAAGACTCCCTTGCCGGGAGTTCCGGAAGTTCAACCGTCGCTAGTTCCTCCCGACAAGAACAATTTCGCGCCGCGCGTCGGCTTTGCCTGGCAACCGCTTGTCGACTCGAATCGCTTGGTGGTGCGCGGCGGCTATGGCATCTATTACGACAGGGCAAATTCTCAGTCTCCTCAATAATCAGATCCTCAACTTCCCCTACTACACACTGGCACAAGCGGTTGAAACGCCCATCGCGACACCATTCGTTCAAGTTCCACAACCGAGCAGCTTTCCGCTGACTTTCAATAACCCGGCGCTGTTTCCGTTCGGTGGGCCGCCAGCAATTCTGCCGCAAGCGCCGACACCTCTTTCTCCGGCAGGAGTTGCGGTGGTTCCTGCCAATGGAATTTACCCGGACATTCACGACTTCCGCACGCCTTATATCCAGCAATACAGTCTAGGCATTCAGAATGAGTTCGCGAACAACTGGATGCTGGAGGTGAGCTATGTGGGCTCGGCCGGACGTAAATCGTATCGCCTAGTCGATCTCAACCAGGCCCTAGCCCCGGTGCCATTCTTATCCCGGCCCGTTGAGTCCGGGTTTATCGAGTCTCGTCGTGCAGGGCTTTGGTGTCCACGAGATGCAAAGCTCATCCAATTCGAGCTATAACTCTCTGCAGGTCGGGGTGACCAAGCGATTCTCGTACGGGCTGCAATTCCTCGCTTCCTACACCTACAGCCACTCGCTCGATGACTACTCCGGCGATCCGACCGGCACGAGCGACGTCACTGTCGTTCCCGGCAATCAGGCACCTGGGTTCCTGAATAACTACGCGAGTTCGGACTTTGATCGTCGGCACCGCTTCGTCTTCAGCGGTATCTATGACCTGCCTAAATTTTATAAAGGAGAATCACACTTTGCGGGTCAAGCGGTGAATGGCTGGGAACTTGCCACCGTTCTTACACTGCAGAGCGGCACGCCATTCTCCGTGCTGACCAACGAAACTGCTTATGTGCAGGCGCGCGCCGACTTCGTGGCAGGGTGCAATCCTACTCTTAGCGGCAGCGTGGAATCCCGCCTGAATGAGTACTTCAACACGGCGTGTTTTACGCCGGCAACCGCGGTCGGAGACTTCGGCACTACCGGGCGCAATATTCTGCGTGGGCCCAATCAGGAAAACGTGGATATCTCGCTCATCAAGTTCTTTCCGCTTACCGAGCGGATGAAATTTGAGTTCCGCTCGGAGTTCTTCAACGCGTTCAACATCGTTAGTTTCGCCAATCCGATCAACATTGTCGAATCGGTGCCTGTGGGACAGATCGTCTCGACAACGACGGGTCCCCGCGTCATTCAGTTCGCGCTGAAGTTCAATTTCTGACACGAGGAGCCGGGGATCCGAGACACGTGCAGTCTTTCCGGCTCGAACGAAAGCGTGGGAATGGTGGCGGGCGCCGACCTCAATGTATGATTCGCCAAACCATTCGGTCCACAGGAGTGCGATGAGTTTCGAAAAGTTTTCTCGGGCAAGGTTTGATAAAAGTGACTCGTTCGGCTCGGGGCCGTGTATCAGGGGACGGCGTAGAATTGGCGTTTGGCTATTGGCCAGGCCGCGGCATGCCGGTAGTTGCCCTTCACGGGCTAACGGCTTCGCATATGAATTTCGTGGGCATTGCCGAACGTCTGGCAGGCCGATGCGCGGTCTTTGCGCTGGATCTGAGAGGTCGCGGAGATTCAGACAAGCCAGCAGGCCCGTATGGCATCGCTCAACACGCCCGCGATGTGGCCGAGGCGATGCGGGCCATGGGACTCGGTCCGAGCATCATCATGGGACATTCGATGGGGGCTTTCGTGGCGACTGCACTCGCGGCTCAGGAGCCGAGTCTCGTGTCCGGGCTGGTCCTGATCGACGGAGGATATTTGCCTGACGCGGCCGCAGGGGATCGTCTCGGGGAGAAACCCAACGCCGCGCTGGCGCAACGCATCGCGCAATTGCGCCAAACCTACGATTCCCGGCGCTCCTATCGGGAGTTCTGGCGAACGCAGCCACATTTTCCTCCCGAGGAATGGAATCCCTGGGTGGAAGCGTTTCTGGATTATGAAGTCGGCGGTGACTCGCCCGTGCAGCCGAAAGCGTCCGAGGCAGGAGTGGTCGCCGATCTGGGAGAAGTTTTTCAACGCGAGCCGATCATTGCGAGATTGAAATCGATTCGCGTGCCGACGCTATTGCTCCGCGCGGAAAGCGGCTTCCTACCAGGACAGCCGCCATTACTTTCAGACGCGGTCGCCGCGCAAATTCGAGAATACGTCCCCGCAATCGAAGATCACAAATTTGCCGGCGCCACGCATTACACGATCGCACTGGGCGAACGGGCGGCGACGAAAGTTGCTAGTCTGGTCTGTGAACTGGCCGGCCGAGCGCCGCTCTTGAGTGGCAGTCCGAAAACGGGGAACATGCTTACGGAGGAAGCTTACCGTCATGCCGGAATGGAGATGGAGCGCCGGGACCGCTCGCGGCCCTGGAGGCTCACGCAATTTCAAACTCTGGATGACAGAAACGCGGGAAAGAAATTCCGCTTGGCCCCTCGTCGTGTTGTTGCACGGTTGTACGCATGACGCGCAAGATATGGCAGAAATCTCCGGGATAAATGACATTGCCGAAGCAAATGGGTTCTTGACCGTATATCCCGAACAGTCGCGCCTGGCCAATTTGATGAAGTGCTGGAATTGGTTTGACCCGAAGCATCAGACTCGTGATGCTGGTGAACCCTCGATTCTTGCGGCCGTGGTCGAACAAGTTCGCGCAACGCAAAATATCGATGCAGAGCGAGTTTACCTTGCAGGCGTTTCAGCCGGTGGCGCGATGGCCTCCATTCTAGCAGCGACCTACCCGGAACTTTTCGCAGCTGTCGCGATTTTCGCTGGCGCAGAATTCAGGGCCGCCACCAGCGTTTCCGAGGGGCTCGCTGTGATGGAGCGAGGCGGCCCGGATCCGGCACGGCAAGGACAACTTGCCTTTGAAGCCATGAGCAGCGGGCTGGCACGCAAGAAAAGGCGGCGCATGCCTGTGATTGTGTTTCACGGCACTGTGGATACCCGCGTCAATATCGTGAATGCGGATCAGGTCATTGCCCAGTGGAGCAAGACGAATGCATGTCTCGCGGCCGAGCATTCCGAGAACAGGTTTCGCCCTGTCAGAGAAAATCGTCTCCGGTGAAGCGCCGAAAGGTTACACCTATCGAAGGCACATCTACAGGGAGCCCGATGCGAGCTTGCTGATGGAGAAGTGGCTCGTCCAGGGCCTGGGCCACGCCTGGTCCGGCTCGCCCAGGGCGAGCAAGTACGGTGATCCCCAAGGCCCCAACGCCAGCGCGGAAATCTGGCGCTTCTTCTGCGAAGTTGGATCGGACCGAGTGAGTTCTTTGAGGTCCTCAAGTTCGGGGCAACAAGAAGTTAGCGGTGAGACGAGCAAAATGAATATTGGCTCGCTCCTTCCTGGCCATGCCCGCCATCGTCCGGAGCACACTGCCATAGTTCTGGAAGACCGCAGGCTGAATTTCCGCGAATTCAACGTTCGAGTCAACCGGCTTGCCAACGCTCTTTGCAGTTTGCACGTGAAGAAAGCGGACAAAGTCGCCACAATCTTGCCGAATTGTCTCAACTTGCTGGAAACGTACTGGGCTGTAGCAAAAATGGGCGCCGTAGTCGTGCCACTCAGTCCCCTCCTGCGAGGGCGGGCCCTCGCAGCGCTGCTTCGGGATTCCGACACGGGGACAATCATCGCGAGTCCCGATTTTGCCGAGGCGCTCGACGACATCCGGCACGAGCTGCCAGGAATCCCGGACACTCGCTACATCCTGGCTGGTTCGTCGCGGGCTCCGGGATTTCAAAGCTATGATGAGTTGACGGCGGAGGCGAGCGCGTCCGAGCCTCCCTCGATAGAAATCCTGGACAGTGATCCTTACAACATTATTTATAGCAGCGGAACGACCGGGACGCCCAAGGGAATCGTACATACGCACTACGTGCGCTCTGTTTATTGCCTGATGTTTGCTGCGACGTTCCGCATGCGGCCCGAGAGCGTGGTGCTGCATTGCGGGTCAATCGTTTTCAATGGGGCTTTCGTCACGCTGATGCCGGCGATGTATCTGGGCACAAAGTATGTTTTGCACGAGAGCTTTGATCCGCGAGCATTTGTGGAAACAGTGGAACGCGAAAGAGTGACGCACGTGATGCTGGTGCCATCGCAGGTTGTCGCTCTACTGGGCTCGCGTTACTTTTCCTCTGAGGCACTGCAGAGCCTTGAGATGATATGCACCGTGGGCGCCCCGCTGCATCTGGGAGCACAAACGGAAGTTGCATCGCTGCCTGCCGGATCAGCTGTTACGAACTCTACGGTCTAACGGAAGGATTCATTACGGTCCTCGACAAAACTCAGTACGTATCGAAGCCGAATTCGGTCGGCCCCCCGCAGCCGTTTTTTGAGATGCGGATCGTAAATGACCAGGGAAAGGACCTGGTTCCCGGAGAGATCGGGGAGATCATCGGGCGCGGACCGGCGCTGATGCCGGGCTACTACAAGCGCCCTGATCTGACCGCTCAAGCGATTGTGGATGGCTGGCTGCACACGGGGGATCTCGGCTACGTGGACGAGGATGGGTTTCTTTATCTGGTGGACAGAAAAAAGGACATGATCATCAGCGGTGGCACGAATGTATTCCCGAAGGATATCGAAGAGATTATCGTACGGCATCCAGCGGTGCAAGAGGCGGCGGTGTTTGGAGTTCCCAGCGAAAAGTGGGGAGAGACGCCGCTGGCTGCGGTCATTCTGCGGCAGCCGGCAGACGTGACCGCGGAAGCGCTGCGCGATTGGATCAACGAGCGCGTGGACGCCAAACATCAGCGCGTCCATGCGGTTGTGATCGTAGAGGACTTCCCTCGCAGCACAGCGGGCAAAACGCTCAAGCGAGTTCTGCGCGATCCGTATTGGGTGGGACGCGACGTGAAGATATAGCGTGGGCTATTCGTCCGGTTCCGCGGTGGCGCAACGCTCGGCATCATTCTCAAGATCGAGACGCGCGAGGGCTTCGAAAAGTTGCCGAGGAGAAGAAGCGTTCCATGCAGTGCAAGCTCCACGTCGCCACCGTCTTTGACTCCGGCGTTTCCTCCGCGTGACGCTCGCTTCGAGATCTGAGTCCGCACTCCGTATCCGCGGTCACAATGAACCGTGACATAGGTCACGGCGAACTCCCGCGGGATCACCTACAAATGACTCCTGCAGAGCGCGAGAAAGCGGATTCCCACGAAACCATGAAGGATCGCAAGGAATCCGGCTACGCTCAGCAAGGAGGCTTTATGTATAGCCGGCACATTACCGTACAGATCAAGAAGACTTGGATGTCAGAGATTCCGCAAGTATTCGAAAAGGAAGTTCTTCCCCTGCTTCGCAGACAGAAGGGTTTCCTCGATGAGCTGCTGTTCGCCACCCCCGAAAAGGCGGAAATCGTCGCGATCAGCCTGTGGGAGAACAAGGAATTCGCTGAGATTTACAACCGCGAGTTCTATCCCGAAGTCGTCAGGATCCTGAACAAGTACGTCGAGGGTTCACCGGTGGTGAAGACGTATGAAGTGAAGTACGCAACGCTTCCCAGCATTCCAGAAGTTCGCCACGGTAGCGGCGCGTTAAGGTGTGTCAACGCCCTTTTGGAGAGGGGATGTATTTGATCCCCTCTCCAACGGCGTTGTTCTTATAAGGGGCATAAGGGAGGGCGGCGATGAAATTCCCAGAGACGGCCTTCAAGTTCGCGTTCTTCGGAATGAAGCACGAAGCCAGCGATATCATCGACTACCTCGCGATCAACTTTTCCGTGTTGATCTCGATCCTCATTGGCGCCGTGGCCGCGGTGTGGATTGGCCATGCGGTTAGTGTGCCAGTCGGCTTGATCGCAGGAATTGGAGTTTATGTCCTCAGCATGGTTTTGTGTTACTCCGCGCTCGTGCGCGGTCACCGAAGCTGAGCTCGGCGATACGGTCGTGTTCCTCGCACCCGTCTTGATTATTCCTCGCGCGCCGGTCGTGCCGCGCCCGAAAGTCCGATTGCCGATTCCACGGGATCGGAGGTAGCCCTCCGTCCGGTCATCTCCTCGACGTGAATACAATAGAAGACTGCCTTGGCCGAGTCGGGTTCGCCGCGGACTTGACTTGCCGCATACGCTGTTTGCCACCATAAGGACCTTCTTTCGAGCCGAACCTGGGCTTGGAGTCGCACGCTGGCGTATTCGGGGGTGTCCGGAAGTTCCTCGTAGCGTCCAAGCACAACGACGCTCGACCAGCGGAAATGGCTGAGGACTTCGTCGACCTCCACACATACCAGGGGATTCGAACGCATCCACTCGATCTTCCGTCCCAAGGTCGCAAAGCCGTAAAGGTGGTCGGGCTCATAAGCGAAGTAGATCGGGATAATGTAGGGCTGGTTTTGGTGAGCACAGGCGAGCCTGCCGAAACCCTAGCCGCGCCACCAGGTCACGGCACTCCTGGCTGGTCATTTCACTCATCAACATGTTATGCATCCTCCTTTAGTTGTCGGGCTAATCGCCGCCAAGCTGACGAACTCGAACGTCAACACGGGTTTCAGTACGCTTCGGAATACGAGCGAGGCTCGATAGTACAACCTGGTGAACACATCCATCGAAGAATTGGCGTCTGTCGCCTACGTAGCGTGCTTGCTCTCTGTTGTGGGCAATTCGCGACTCTCCATTGAAGTGTGACGCTCGTCACAAGATGTCGTGACGCACGTCGCAGCATCGCAGATCGTTGCCGCGCTACAAAAGGGTTGGAAGGACTTAGTACGAGAAGGGTCTGTTGATGCCAGAAGGAGGTGAGCGCCATGGTCACTCACTCACTACCAATCCCCATCGCGTACCCGAAAGACGACTGGAGGCCTGCACGCTTCAAACTGGCACCTCGGCCGCAAGCAGCGGATACGTTCATGAAGGCTTTGCTCGAGCTCCCCTCGGAATACAAGCACCGGAATCCTCTGGAATGGGTTTGTGCTGTACTGCTTCATGCCGTTGTGATTGCAGCTCTGATCATTGCGCCGTTGTATTTCACCGAGGCCATCGACTTGAAGGCATTTCAGAATACATGGCTCGCCGAACCGGCGCCTCCGGGCCCGCCTCCTCCACCTGCTGCTCCCCAAGTACAGCGGGCGATGAAGTCCGTGACCCGCCTGGTTCAGGGAGGAAAAATGATGGCGCCCAGCGTGATTCCGAAGAACATCGCGATCATAAAGGAAGCGCCCCTCCCGCCCGAGGCGGAAGGCGGAGTCGTAGGTGGGGTGCCAGGCGGCGTCCCCGGCGGCACACTCGGCGGAGTTCTCGGAGGTATCATCGGCGGTAGTGCGAGCCCGGTGGTTTCGGTTGTTCCGCCTCCGCCTCCGGCAAAGCGAGTTATTCGCGTGGGCGGCAAGGTAGACCCTCCCAGACAAACATATTCAGCAGAGGTGAGATATCCGGCCATCGCCAGGGTGGCGAAGGTCGAAGGCGTCGTCGTCATTGATGCCATCATCGACGAACAGGGAAATGTCGTGCAAGCCCACGTTGTGAGCGGACCCGGACTGCTGATCGGCGCGGCACTCGACTCTGTCGGGAAATGGAAATATGAACCGACCCGTCTGAACGGTGAACCCGTTTCAGTCGAGATGCACGTAAAAGTTCATTTCAACTTGCAGTGACGTGGCTCAGGAGTGCGCGCGTGACTTGAAGGTGGGACATTTTCTTGTCTTGCGAGAGAGCGGACATGACAATAGCCCACGGCAATTCTGGACGGAAACGAAGGTGCTGCATCCGTTGCATATCGACTCAATGAAGTGATCGCGATCTATCCGATTACACCTTCCTCGGCTATGGGCGAATGGGCCGATCAATGGCAGCAAGAGGGCCGAAAGAACATCTGGGGCACAGTCCCGACAGTCGTTGAGATGCAAAGCGAGGGGGGCGCCGCCGGAGCCTTGCACGGAGCGCTTCAAGCAGGGGCTCTGGGAACGACATTTACCTCATCGCAAGGCCTTCTCCTGATGATCCCCAATATGTACAAGATCGCGGGGGAGCTCACCCCGGCCGTGATTCATGTTGCGGCCCGCACGGTGGCCACGCACGCGCTTTCCATATTTGGCGATCACAGCGACGTGATGGCCACGCGCGCCACCGGTTTTGCGATGCTTGCTTCCAATTCCGTTCAGGAAGCTTCTGATTTTGCGCTCATTGCGCAGGCCGCCACCTTGGAATCGCGGATTCCCTTTCTACACTTTTTCGACGGATTCCGCACGTCGCACGAAGTGAACAAGATTACGCCACTTGGCGACGAGGACCTGCGAGCGATGATTGACGAGAAATACGTTCTGCAACATCGCGAACGCGCTTTGTCGCCCGACCGCCCCGTTCTTCGCGGAACCGCGCAGAACCCCGACGTGTTTTTTCAGGCGCGCGAGGCCAGCAATCCCTTCTATCAGGCCTGCCCCACAATCGTGCAGGACGTGATGAGCCGGTTCGCCGCAAGAACGGGCAGAAGCTATCACCTTTTCGATTACGTAGGCGCGCCAGACGCCCAACGCGTCATCGTCATGATGGGCTCCGGCGCCGGCGCCGTAGAAGAAACAGTGGAGTACCCGTTCCAGAAAAGAGAGAAGGTTGGTTTGCTCAAGGTCCGGCTCTTCCGACCGTTCCACGCGGGAGCCTTTGTGGCAGCCCTGCCGAAAACGACGGCCCAGATCGCCGTGCTCGACCGCACGAAGGAGCCTGGCAGTTTGGGTGAGCCTCTCTATCTCGACGTTTTGACGGCTCTCCACGAATCTGGGCCCGAGAACGGACAGCGCAGCCCACGCATAATCGGCGGTCGTTATGGCCTTTCGTCCAAGGAGTTCACGCCGGCGATGGCAAAAAGTGTCTTCGATGAGATGAAAGAAGCTGTTCCCAAGAACCATTTCACAATCGGCATTCACGACGACGTCACGCACACCAGTCTGCAATACGATCCCGAGTTTTCCACCGAAGATCCGCGAACCGTCCGGGCGCTTTTCTATGGCCTCGGCTCGGACGGTACCGTCGGTGCAAACAAGAACTCCATCAAGATCATTGGGAAAAACACCGACAATTACGCGCAGGGCTACTTTGTTTACGACTCGAAGAAGGCCGGTTCGGTCACTGTTTCGCACCTTCGTTTCGGGCTGCAGCCCATCCGGTCGTCATATCTAATCAGCAAGGCCACCTTCGTCGCATGCCACCAGTTCCAGTTCTTGGAGCGTATGGAAGTCCTCGCTGCGGCGGAGCCCGGCGCCACGTTCCTGCTGAACTCTCCTTTTGGCCCGGGAGAGGTTTGGAATCACCTGCCGCGGGCGGTGCAGCAAACGATCATCCAGAAGCAACTGAAGTTTTTTGTCATTGACGGTTATGCGGTGGCTCGCGATACGGACATGGGAAGTCGAATCAACACCATCATGCAAACTTGTTTTTTTGCGATCAGCGGCGTACTGCCGCGAGACCAGGCGATTGATGCGATCAAAAAAGCGATCCGCGAAACTTACGGCAAGCGCGGAGATGCGGTGGTCGAGAAGAATTTTGCGGCGGTCGATCATGCCTTGGCTCATTTGCATCCCGTCATAGCTCCGAATCAGGTCACTAGCAAATTCAATGTGCTTCCGGCGGTGCCGCATAGTGCTCCCAGGTTCGTTCGCGACGTTCTCGGCACGATCATCTCGGGGCGTGGTGACAATTTGCCCGTCAGCGCGCTGCCGGTGGACGGCACCTTTCCGACAGGGACGGCGAAGTGGGAGAAGCGCAACATCGCGCAACAAATTCCGGTGTGGGATCAAGATCTGTGCATTCAATGTGGAAAATGTGTGCTGGTTTGTCCTCATGCCGTAATCCGCGCAAAAGTTTACGATTTCTCGAGCCTTTCGAGTGCGCCCGCTTCGTTCAAATCGGCGAAGCCGCGATGGCGTGACTTCGAGACTTTCCGCTACACATTGCAGGTTTCGCCCGAAGACTGCACGGGATGCCGGCTGTGCGTCGAAGCGTGTCCGGCCAAGAGCAAGAGCGAGTCAAAGCACAAGGCCATCAATATGGAAGCTCAGCCGCCGCTGCGCGAATCCGAAAGTATCAATTGGAAGTTTTTCCTTGGCCTGCCGGAGTTCGATCGCGATCGTCTCTCGCACGGCCAAGTGAAAGACGCGCAGCTCCTCGAGCCTCTGTTCGAATTTTCGGGCGCCTGTTCCGGCTGTGGCGAAACGCCGTACATCAAGCTCCTCACCCAGCTATTCGGCGATCGGCTTCTTATTGCGAACGCCACCGGATGCTCCTCGATTTACGGTGGCAATTTGCCGACAACTCCCTACACGGTGAATCCACAGGGCCGAGGGCCGGCATGGTCTAACTCCCTTTTTGAGGACAACGCTGAATTCGGGCTCGGATTGCGGCTCGCCGTAGACAAACAGGCTGAATACGCGCGCGAACTCGTGCGTGAGTTCGCACCACATTTAGGAGAGACTCTGGTCAGCGGCTTGTTAATCCCCAATCAAACCAGCGAGCGGGAAATTGCGGAGCAGCGCGTTCGTGTCGCTGAACTCAAGACCAGACTCGCGAACTTGCAGTCGCCGCTTGCCCGTAATCTGCTGGCTGTCGCCGACGCGCTGGTACGGAAAAGTGTTTGGATGGTGGGAGGCGACGGTTGGGCATACGACATTGGATTCGGCGGCCTCGACCACGTTCTCAGTTCTGGCGCGAACGTGAACGTACTGGTGCTCGATACCGAGGTTTACTCGAACACCGGCGGACAAATGTCCAAAGCCACTCCACGTGCTGCGATTGCGAAGTTCGCGACGGGCGGCAAGAAGACCTCGAAGAAAGATTTGGCGATGGAAGCCATCAGCTATGGATCCGTTTATGTTGCTCGTGTGGCCATGGGCGGCAGCGACACGCACACGGTCAAGGCTTTCCTCGAGGCGGAAGCCTACGATGGACCTTCGCTGATCATCGCCTATAGCCATTGCATCGCCCACGGGTACGACATGGCGTTTGGTCTGGAACAGCAGAAGGCCGCCGTGAATTCCGGCTACTGGCCGCTGATTCGGTACAATCCCGCGCTGCGTTTGGAAGGCAAGAATCCCTTTTTGCTCGATTCCAAAGCGCCGCAGATTCCTCTGAAGCAGTACACCTCGCAGGAAGCGCGATACACGATGCTCGCACGCAGCAATCCGGAAGTAGCCAAGGACCTGTTGAAATTGGCGCAGGACGATGTGGACAGACAATGGCGAATTTACTCGAATCGGGCCGCGATGGCAGGAACCACTGAACCGCCGGTGACATCCCAAAGTGAAATCAAAACGGCCCCTTCGCCGATCTCCGGGAAAGGAGCCGAAGAATGATAGACATCAGCACTCGTTATCTCGGTTTGACCCTCAAATCGCCGATCGTAGCATCCGCTTCGCCTCTTTGTGAGTCGGTAGACAATCTTCGACGAATGGAGGATGCCGGAATCGCGGCTGTCGTGCTTCCATCCCTTTTTGAGGAGCAATTGCAGCTGGATAGCCAAGCGCTCGATTCGGATCTTTCGCGCGGAGATGAAAGTTTCGCGGAATCCCTGAATTATTTCCCGTCACTGCAAACCTACAACCTCGGGCCCGAAGGCTACCTCGAGCTGATCCGCCGAAGTAAGAAAGCTCTTGCGATTCCCGTGATCGCCAGCCTGAATGGCGTTTCTGAAGGTGGATGGGTCCGCTACGCTGGCCTCATGCAAGAAGCCGGAGCGGATGCCATCGAATTGAACCTCTACGGTCTGGTGACAGATCCCAAGGTCAGCAGTTCACAAGTGGAGCAGAGTTATTGCGAACTCGTCAGCAGCGTAAAGGCGAGTGTGACGATTCCGGTGGCCGTAAAGCTCTCCCAGTTTTTCACCGCCATTCCCTATGTGGCGCAACGCTTGGATGAGGCCGGCGCGGACGCACTCGTATTGTTCAACCGGTTTTACCAGCCGGAATTCGACCTGGAGTCGCTTGAGGTTGTGCCCTGTCTGACGCTCAGCAATTCGCAAGAGTTGCTGCTGCGTATCCACTGGATCGCGCTGCTCTACGGTCGGGTCCGGTCCAGTTTGGCCGTCACAGGCGGAGTGCATAACGCCGGAGACGTGCTGAAGGCCATCATGGCTGGAGCGAATGTGGCGATGATGACTTCAGCGCTTCTGCGGCACGGGATAGAGCACGCCGCCCTCGTGCTCGGAGATCTCAGAAGGTGGATGGAAGAACACGAGTACGAATCGATCCGCCAAATGCGCGGCAGCATGAGCCACCGCTCTGCGTCCCGCCCGGATGTTTTCGAGCGAGTCAACTACATGAAAGTCTTGAGTTCTTACGCCCTGCGCTGAGGTCGAGATGAGCAGGATTCGATCGGTAGTGAGCGCTCTCTCAGGAGTGAAACATCCGCGGAATGTGAGCATCCATCCGATATTCGTGGGGCTCTGAAGGCGGAATGCCCCCGCCCAGCCGCGTGCCTGCGTCACACGGTGCAAAGGCGCATAGGTGAGGCTTGACCATTTTCTTCAGGATCATCTCCGCGCCAGGATGCACTGGTCCAGCCCCGTTCGTTCGCTAGCCACGCACGGTGAGGACTGGGCATGGCGCGTGCGCGACAATCTTATGTGCGGTCGCTCGCTCCAGGTGAGTGGCGGCGCCGATGCGTCCCGCGGCGCTGCGAACACCCATCACGATCAAATCGGCACCGCGCTGTCTGGCGAATTCGACCACGCGGTCCGCTGCCTCACCATATTCAACAGCGACTTCCGGCGGGCGATCGAGGTGTGCGTCCTTTGGAACGATCTCGTAGAGGCGATGCATGGCCTCGGCCGCAGACAGCTCGAAGAGCCTCGTGTCATCCACATTGGCAGGCGAGGGCTTGCGCATGACAAGCAGTAAGAGCAGCCGAGCCTGGTTTTCCTGCGCGAGAGTGACGGCGTAGGGCGCTCCGGCGAGCGACTCGGGACTAAAATCTGTAGCGAAGAGCACGCGACGGAACCGGCCGCCGTTGTGGACGCTCCTGCGCACGCCGGGACCGATGGTGAGTACCGGAACGGGCGAGCGCCGGAAGATTTCCTCGGCGACGGAACCAAGAAGCAGCTTTTCTGCTCCGGTACGGCCATGCGTTCCCAGAACAATCAGATCAACATCGTCATCTTCGATCGCTCTCCGCACCGCGGGCCAAATCTCGATTCCTCTTTCCACCAAAGTCTTGTGCTCCAAACCTGCCAGCCCGGACTCTACCTTTTGCATTTCTGCCTGCGCATTTTCCTCCTCGGCTTCGAGCGCCACAGTCGTCAGCCCAGGTGTCATATACCCGAAGGGTGCAGGCATCAATACGTGCAGCGCGTGAACCTTAGCTGCGTAGCCACGGCCCAGCATGGTGGCAAATGAAAGCGCTGCTTCGGAAGGCTCTGAAAAATCAGTCAGATAGAGAATGTTTCTCACTTTCGACGGTGCGCTAACGGTAGTTGACATGTCAATCCTCCTTGGGGCGAAGGATAAGCCACGCGAGCTCGATACGCGGTGACCGCCGGCACCATAGAGTGTGACCACCATCACAGCGGCGCGAGGGTGGCACGAGCTAACTACGTAAGTGCAGGAGGTGGACCATGAAAGCCCTTGAAACCCGAGCCCAAGTTGAGATCAAAAATGTGCTTTTTCCTACGGATTTTTCTCGAGAGGCGGACGCCGCCATTCCTTACGTAGCGGAGATTGTGCGGCGCTTCGGCGCTCGATTGCACGCCTTGCACGTGAGGCCGCCAGTCGTTAATCCCATGACCGAGCCGGCCACCTGGCCGGTGCTTGAAAGGGCTGCGATGGCCGAAGCAGGTGCTCAGAGACAAGCATTGCTTGCGGCTTTCCCAGGAATCAAGACGGAAGTGATGATCGGAGAGGGCGACTTCTGGCAAATCTTGAAATCCACTATCGAGAAGCAGGCAATCGATTTGATCGTGCTTGGTACGCGGGGGCGGTCCGGCGCAGCGAAATTTTTTCTGGGTTCCAAGGCGGAAGAGATTTTTCGTGAAGCTCCGTGCGCGGTACTGACCATCGGCCCGCATTCGCATGCAAAGCCGCAGCGAGGAGAGTTTACCGAGATCCTTTACGCCACCGATTTCAGCCCCGCCTCCGCAGGTGCGGCCGCGTTCGCTGTCTCTCTGGCGCAAGAATTTCAGGCACGTTTGACGCTCTTGCACGTCATCGCAGAAGAAAAACCCGGTGATCTAGTCCATGCGGCGGAACTGGTGGGATCGGCCGGGCGCCTTTTGCGTAAGTTTGTCCCGCCGGAAGCCGAAATGTGGTGTGAGCCGCATTTTGCGGTGGAACGCGGGCCAGCGGCCGAGACGATTTTGGAAGTTGCCAAGCAGAGAAAGGCGGACCTCATCGTGCTGGGAGTGCGTTGTCCGAGCGGATTCCCCGGCGCGGCGACGCATCTGCCGGTGGCGACCGCGCATAAGATCGTCGCTCACGCAGAATGCCCGGTTCTTACGGTGCGCGGCTGAGCACCGGCGGGAAAATTCGGATGGGAGGGTGAAAAAATGCATATTTACTCACGGCTACTTGACCACCCCTTGGCGCTTGATGCGCGGATTGCAATTTATCGCCGAGAGGCTGCAGGATATCGCATTCCCCATTGGGGTAGCCATACTTACGCAGCGCAATACGTTTCGCGATGGAGGATGAAAAACGGTGAGGAGATTTTGTTTCGGCCGATTCGTCCCGAGGACGAACCGTTGATGGTGGAGTTTCACAAAACTCTTTCGGAACAAAGCGTCTATCTACGCTATCGTCGGCCGGAAAGTCTGCGCACGCGGATAGCGCACGAACGGTTGATCCGGAGATGTTGCATTGACTCCAGCGAAGGGATGGCACTGGTTGCCGTTCTCACGGACCCGGACACTGGCCAACACGAGATTCTCGCGATCGGGCGCCTGAGCAACATGCCAACTGGCAGGAAAGCCGAGATGGCCGTTTTGGTGAGTGATTCCTACCAGCGGCTCGGACTGGGCACCGAACTGGTTCGGCGGTTGATTCAGGTGGCTCGCGACGAAGACATGGAAGAAATCATTGCCAACTTTCTCCCTGAGAATTTTGGGATGCGCGCTCTGGCAAATCGCTTCGGCTTCCAACTCCGGACGAGCAGCGACCCCACGGCGTTAACGGCGGTCCTGAATCTCACTGACGCGGATGCGCGGGATATCACACGGCGTTATGCCGGCCGCCATTTGTGCGTGTGAATGGCGTCTTTCCTGCCCGACAGGAGCCGCCCGCGAATGCCAAGAGCTTGGCAGCCCCTATGCCGCAGGCGCATTGACGACGCTGAAGTACACTGTGTGGAAAAAATCACCGCTTAACTTCGCGTGGATGGAAGGCAGTTCGGCTGCCTGAACGTCGTCAGTCTCTGGTGTCCGACAATTAGGCAGGCGTCAGACGTGAAATGTTGCAGGCAACTCTTTGCGAGCGTCGGCCAGAGGCAGTTCTAGGCGTTGTAGCTGGAGGAATATTCCGCGCTGCGTGTCGTGTACCAAGGTGAAGATGTGGGAGCATCGTTCGCACAACCAGAAATGCTTCACGCCGTGCAGATTCCCCGAAGCATCCTGTGCACAACGATCCGTGGCTTCAAGAACTTCACCGGGCCGGAAGCGGAAGAATTTGCCACCGCCGAGCCAGTGAAAAGCCGTTGGGCACGCCGGGTTGGCGCATTTGGGATGAAACTTCTGAAACAGCGGAGTGCCCTGCATTTCGGCGCCGTCGGGCGCAGGAACATGCCGATTGGATTCGAGCTGAGCGACCCTGCGAGTTTCTTGTAGCTTCGCAATTGTCCGCCGTAGCCAGTCTCCCACCGACTCTTCGATCTCTGGTTGATCATCGTAGCGGTACAACGTGTCCAAGGCTTCTCCCGCTTCGTTCAGCGGAATGTGGCGGCAGGGAGTTTTCGCAGAACGGAACTCGGGTGGCACCAGTTGCATCAAGACGCAATGACTGCACGGCTGCGGGCTCTCCTTGCTGTCGTAGTTCATGCAGGTGGGAGAATCCTCGAAGATAAACTGGGGCCGCCACGCTTCGCGCGGCGAACGCCCGTATCCACCCTTTTCCAGGAATTCCAGTTCAAATTTCAAAACATCCAAAAGATCTCGTTCGTCTGTGTGCATGACCGCCTCCCGCAGCTTCGACTATCCACGAAGCCGGCGGGCCATGCGGTGACGCCGGTCACGTACCAATGTGACAACGGTCACTCGCAGGTCGGCAGAGTCGAGCCACACTAGCGCAGAAAAGCGTGGAGAGAGACAGCGAACCGCTCGACCTATGACCAGCCAGTTCAGAATTGTTGCGCGTGGAAAAGCGGAGTACAATCGCCGCCAGACAGAATTTATGCGCGCACCCTACGGCCTCGAAATAATCGAGAACTGCGTTACTTGCCCGCACCGCGAGGACCGGCTCTTCTGCAATCTCCCTCCAGCTGCCCTGCAGCGTCTCGCAGCGATTACGTCGGCCGCTTCTTATCCCAAAGGAGCGACGCTATTTGTCGAAGCGCAAGCTCCGCGAGGGGTCTTCATTCTGTGCGCCGGACGCGTGAAACTTTCGACGACCTCGATTGATGGACGCACACTGATCGTGCGCATATCGGAAACCGGAGAAGTACTGGGATTGCCGGCCACGGTCACCGGGACACCGTATGAACTCACGGCGGAAGTGCTTGAGCCCACGCAGGCGAATTTTATTACGCGTGCGGATTTTCTGAACTTTCTCCGTGAGCATGGCGAGGTTTCCCTGCGCGTAGCCCAACAATTGGGCGAAACCTACCATGCTGCCGTGGCGGAAATGCGCTCCATCGGCCTGTCGCATTCCGCTGCCGAAAAACTGGCGCGGTTTCTGCTCGACTGGTGCACCAGCCACGGCGACGGAAGCGCCCAGATCAAGGCAAAATTGACCTTAACTCATGAGGAAATCGCTCAGATAATCGGCGCAACTCGCGAGACGGTCAGCAGACTTTTCGCCGATTTCAAGAGAAAAGAAATCGTGCAGGTTAAGGGCTCAACTCTCATCGTCTGCAACAAATCCGGCCTTGAGAAGATGGCCGGCGGCTAAACCATCCCTTCTAACCTCGGAGCAACACCAAAATCCCGGCTGCGTATGGCGGGCACCACGAAGTATTGTGACCGCTGTCACAAAACTCTTATCACCGAGGGCGATTCGCATGACTCCCACCGCGAGTTCGCCAGCTGTGCCATCCGCTCGATTCGGTTTCGCATGTCACAGCGACGTGTGATCGCAATCACATCGTAGTTTCTCTTTTCGCGGGATCCTTCGCTTGCAACATTGCTCTGGGACGTACTTTCAGTAGCAAGGGAGGGAAAAATGCGAACCCACGCAGCGATCGAGCATCCTCAGAAGGCGGACTTGGGATGGTTTCTGACTACCCTGCTGTTGGGATTGCCCGCTCTATTTGCATTCCTCGGGGCCGCCGGCCTGGCAGGAGGTGCGCCCTATTTCAAATCGGGTCTCTGGTTCTTCTATTTGGTGTCGCGCAATCTCGGTTTTATCTGCGTCATCGTTGCGGCCGTCATGACAGTCCGAGCGCTGTTCCAGCGGACTGTCTCCGATGTCGTTGCTGGATTGATGGCGGCGTCGATCGTCACCGCAATCTTCTTGCTGTGGTGGGCGGCGCGTACGCTCCCGGATCTGTGGTGAGTGGCAAAGGTGTAAGCAGCGTGTGCACGAAATCTTTAGCAGGGCAATCGATGAATGAGGAGGTTACGACAATGAAAATCGACAAAGAATTGCAGCAACAGGTTATGGACGAGCTTGCATGGGAACCGAGCATTGATGCTGCGGAGATCGGCGCATCTGTTGACTCCGGCGTGGTAATGCTCAGTGGTACAGTGCGGAGCTTCCCAGAGAAGTGGTCAGCTGAGCGTGCGGCCGAACGCGTCAAGGGAGTGCGAGCCGTTGCAGATGAGATCGTGGTGAAACTCCCGGGAACCTTCCAGCGTGACGACGCAGACATCGCACGAGCCGCCCTGAACACTCTGGAATGGAATGCGTCGGTGCCGCATGGTCAGCTCAAGGTTCTGGTGGAGAACGGATGGATCACCCTCGATGGGACGGTAGAGCGCTACTTTCAAAAATCGGAGGCCGAAATAGTTGTTCGCAAACTGCTCGGAGTGAAAGGTGTTGTGAATCGGATCGCCGTGAAGCCAATCATTGTACCGGCGGACGTCAAGAATCAAATCACTAAAGCGCTGGAGCGCACCGCGGAAGTGGACGCCAAGAGGATTTCCGTCGAAGTCCGCGGCACCACGATTGTATTGAGCGGTGCGGTAAGATCCAGGGTTGAGCGGGACGCAGCCGAGCGAGCTGCCTGGGCCGCACCGGGCGTGGCCAACGTGGAAAACATGATTGATATCTGCGCGTAACATCGCTCAAAGTCGTACCGACGAGCGGCTCCGCCCACGCGGAGCCGCTTCGTTTTTGGGCTGCGGACAGGCAAAGGTATGTGCGCAGCAAGTAGAATTATCAGGTTCGCGTGCAATGCGGGGCAGTCTCTCGTAAGATTCGCCCAGCACGACGCCTATAATTAGGTTAAGGTGCTCAAAAAAAGTGACCGCCCGGACCGCGCTCGATTACTTCTTTAGGCCCAACTCTGTAGCTCTGATCGGTGCGACTGATCGCGATGGAAGTGTCGGGCGCACCGTTCTGTCCAATCTCACAGGCGGAAAGTTCCCCGGCAAGCTTTACGCTGTCAATCCGCATCGCTCCGAAGTCGTTGGCATTCGCTGTCATGCGAATATCGCCGCTATTCCAGAGAAAGTAGACCTGGCCATTGTGGTTACACCCGCGCCAACTGTTCCCGGTGTAATCCGCGAGTGTGTGGATGCGGGAGCACGCTCGGCCATCGTGATTTCGGCTGGCTTCAAAGAACGCGGAGCCGAAGGCATCGAGTTGGAAAGGCAGATCCAAGCCGAATTGCGCCGAGGTTCGTTGCGACTGCTCGGTCCCAACTGCCTGGGCATGATGAATCCAGCCTACGGATTGAACGCAACCTTCGCGAGAGATATCGCGCGACGCGGAAATGTGGCTTTCCTCAGCCAAAGCGGGGCGTTGCTCACCGCGATTCTTGATTGGAGTCTTGAGGAGGAAGTCGGTTTCAGCGCGATTGTTTCGACTGGCTCGATGCTCGATCTGAGTTGGGGCGATTTAATCTCATTCTTCGGCGAAGATCCGGAGACGCAGAGCATCCTTCTGTACATGGAATCGATTGGCGACGCACGCGGTTTTCTTTCCGCGGTCCGCGAAGTCGCCCTGCGAAAACCGGTCATCGTCATCAAGGCCGGACACTCGGAGGCGGCGGCTCGCGCAGCCAGTTCGCACACCGGCGCGCTCACCGGCAGCGATGCGGTGTTCGACGCCGCCTTCCGCCGCTGTGGCATCTTGCGCGTGCAGAACATATCGGACTTGTTTTACATGGCCGAAGTTCTTAGCAAGCAGCCGCGCCCCAGCGGGCCGCGGCTTACGATCCTGACGAATGCGGGCGGCCCCGGAGTGTTGGCCACAGATGCATTGATCGCGACCGGCGGCAAACTTGCCCCTCTGTCGCAATCATCCATGGATGCCCTGAATAAGATCCTGCCCCCGCATTGGAGCCATAACAATCCCATCGATATCCTGGGCGACGCGGAGCCGGAGCGCTTTTCCGAAGCAATCAAGATTGCGTTGGAAAATCCCGATAGCGATGGCCTTCTGGTAATACTGGCTCCGCAAGGGATGACCGACCCAGCGCAGGTCGCCGAGCGCTTGAAACCTTTTGCGCAGAGCAAGTACAAGCCGCTGCTTGCGAGCTGGATGGGCGGAAAGAGCGTTGCGGAAGGCGAAGCCATTCTCAACAGCGCCGGAATTCCTACATTTGCATATCCGGACACCGCGGCTCGCGCATTCAACTACATGTGGCGCTACAGCTATAACATTCGTGGCCTGTATGAAACTCCTGTGGCAACCGACCAGCCAGAGACGGGGGAGCCCACCCGCCTGAAAGTGGATGAGATTTTGCGTCGCGCGGCGAATTCGGGCCGCACGCTTTTATCGGAAATCGAATCGAAAGAAGTACTCATGCTGTACGGTATTCCCACGGTTCCAACCGAATTGGCGCGAAGCTCAGAAGAGGCTGTGGCCGCGGCGCAGAGGCTGAGTTTTCCGGTAGTGCTGAAAGTCCACTCGGAAACGATCACGCACAAAACGGATGTTGGCGGTGTGCAGTTGAACCTCGAGAATGAAGATGCGGTTCGCATCGCCTTCCAAGCCATTCAGTCTTCGGTAACGTTGAAGGTCGGCGCGGGAGCCTTCCTGGGCGTAACGGTCCAGCCGATGGTGCGCCTCGATGGTTACGAATTGATCCTGGGAAGTTCCGTCGACCCGCAATTCGGCCCGGTTATTCTGTTCGGCTCTGGCGGGCAACTCGTGGAAGTGTATCGCGACCGCGCTCTGGCACTTCCACCGCTCAACACCACTCTGGCGCAACGCCTGATGGAGCAAACACGCGTCTTTGAAGCGCTCCAAGGCGTTCGCGGACGCGCTGCCGTGAACATGCAGCTGCTTGAAGAAATACTCGTGCGCTTCAGCTGCCTGGTGGTGGAACAGCGGCGGATCAAGGAACTGGACATCAATCCTCTTCTCGCGTCGCAGACCGGCATACTGGGTCTGGATGCGCGTATCGTCGTTTACCCGCAAGAAGTTGTTGACGACGACCTTCCCCATTCGGCGATCCGGCCGTATCCGGCACAATACGTCTCGCGTTGGAAGACAAAAGACGGACTCGAGCTGCTCATACGTCCGATTCGGCCGGAAGACGAACCGATGATGGCGAAATTTCACGAGACACTTTCTGACGAGAGCGTATTCCTGCGCTACTTTCATCTGGAAAGCCTGAGTGCGCGTGTGGCCCACGAGCGATTGATTCGTAATTGTTTTATTGACTATGACCGAGAGATGGCCCTGGTGGTGGAGCGCGTTTCGCCCATCACGGGCGAGCGCGAGATTCTTGCGGTTGGCCGCCTCACCAAGTCACGTGCCACGGGCCAAGCGGAGCTGGCCGCGCTGGTCAGCGATCGCTACCAACGCCACGGATTGGGCACGGAACTGGTGCGGCGGCTGATTCAGGTAGCTCGTGACGAAAAACTTACGAAGATTGTCGCCCATCTGCTTCCTGAAAATCTGGCGCTGCGCGCTCTCGCCGACAGATTCGGCTTCAAGATTCACGACAGTAAGGACCTCGAAATGATTGTCGCCGTTCTGAGCCTTTAGTCCCCCCATGCGACAGCGGGTTTGTGTGATGCGTGTCACAGTCGTCGGTATTTGGAGTCACATCCCAGCCACCCACCCACGAGGTATTCATGGTTGCAGTAGGAACGCAACTCGGGAGGTTTTCGTGTCCAGCACAGTTCAGGAAATCATTCCGCGGGCCAATCCGATTATTTCAACGATGAAGGCTTTGGTGTTTCGCGGCACGGGTCAAATTAGTATTGAGCAGGTCCCGATTCCCAAGGCCGGACCCGGCGAAGCGGTAATTCGTGTGACGCTAACCACGATTTGCGGGACCGATCTCCACATCCTCAAGGGCGAGTATCCGGTGAAGCCGGGCCTCACCATCGGACACGAGCCAGTGGGAGTCATCCACGAATTAGGCGTTGGAGTCAGCGGCTACCAGATTGGCGACCGTGTGCTGGTCGGTGCGATTACCCCCTGCGGCCAGTGCGGTTTTTGCCTCAGGGGACGCTGGTCGCAATGCGGCGGCCCCATCGGCGGCTGGAAATTTGGCAATAGCATCAACGGCGCGCAAGCCGAATATCTGCTGGTGCCGCATGCTCAGGCTAACCTGGCGAAAATCCCTGATGAACTGCGCGATGAGCAGGTCGTGCTCTTGGCGGACATTGCCTCTACGGGCATTTCTGCAGCGGAAAGCGCGGACGTGCAGATCGGTGACACGGTGGCTGTCTTTGCCCAAGGGCCGATCGGCCTTTGCGCAACGGCGGGCGCTAAGCTGAAGGGTGCGTCGCTGATCATCGCGGTTGAATCCGATCCCGTGCGCATGGAGATGGCCAAGCGCATGGGCGCAGACGTGGTTATCAATCACCTCAAGATGGACGCGATAGCCGAAATCCGGCGCCTCACAGGCGGCGAGGGAGTGGATGTGGCTATTGAAGCGCTTGGAACGCAAGCAACGTTCGAGAGTGCTTTGCGCGTTCTTCGTGCGGGCGGGACGCTATCGAGCTTGGGAGTGTATTCGGGCAAGTTGTCGGTGCCGGTCGAGCCCTTTGCCGCTGGCTTGGGCGACCAGAAGATCATCACCACGCTTTGTCCGGGCGGTAAAGAACGCATGCGACGCTTGATGGAATTGGTGCGTCACGGAAAACTGGACTTGACGCCGCTTCTAACGCACACTTTCTCTCTCGGCGAGATTACCAAGGCTTACAAGCTTTTCGGAGAGCGGCGAGACGGAGTAATTAAAATTGCCATCAAACCGTGACGAATAGGATTCGGTGAGTCGTCGCGCGTCTATGCAAATGCCTCCTCACCCCATCCCATAAGCGCCGTATCGGACTCTTGAAGCACTGGGAAAGGACATTTCCGCTGACAGGACAAACCAAGCACTTGAACGCAAGTCAGTTCGAAGTCTCTCAGCCCGCTCTAGGTTTAGCGGCACGAAGCGAAGCGCTCAGCCAAATCTGCCAGGAGTCGATTTTAGTGGGAGGACTGTGATGAAAATTCGAGCCGCTTTGTGGTGTTTAAACGTCACGGTGATTGCGGCCGCGGCTAGCGGGATCGCAGCACAAACACAGACGGATTCGCCAATTGCTCAGGCTCATCAGGATTCCGAGAAGCAGTTGCCACCGCTGATTCGTTCGGTAGATGGGGCGGACTTGTACCGGGCGTACTGCGCGTCGTGCCACGGTCAAGAGGGCAAAGGGAACGGGCCAGCGGCGGCGGCGATGAAAGCGACTGTACCGGACTTGACGGTTATTGCGAAAGATAACGGAGGAAAGTTTCCGGTTGCACGCGTGCAGAGGATTATTCTGGGCGAGGGGATGATTGCGTCGCACGGGTCGCGAGAGATGCCTGTATGGGGTCCTATCTTTCATCAAATCGAAGACGACGTGGACCGAGGAAATGTCAGGCTGGATAATCTTGTGAAGTACTTGGAATCACTGCAGTCAATCCAACCCTCCGAAAAAGAGCCAGCCAAGAAGACATTGGCCGAGAGTTCCTCATCCGGTGAGAAGCTATTCAGGAGATATTGCGCCGTATGCCACGGTAACGATCTAAAAGGTAACGGACCTGCTCCACCGCCGTTCCAAGACGAGCCGCCCGACCTGACCAAGCTGGCGCAACGGAACGGTGGTAACTTCCCAGACGTCTATGTCATCAACGTGCTGCGGCATGGGGTGGTGCTGCCCGCCCATGGTCCCGCCGAGATGCCGGACTGGGGCCCGGAATTTAGGGCCGGCGAAGGGTTGGACGAGACTCAAGTAACATTGCGGATCACAAACCTGAAAGATTACATCAAGTCAGCTCAAGCAAAATAAGGCGTTGATTACCAGGGTCTCTGGGAAAGCCATCATTACGTAACCTCCGCCCCTATATCTGAAGGTCGGTACGGGGCCGCCACAAAAGGGGAAGCTCGCTGCGATTAATTATCGTGACATTCATTTTCCCGGCATAAACCTCAGCGAATTCCGAAAAAGTGCCTGTGCTAATGAAGGACGCTCTGCCGCGCGTGCGTGCGTTCGGCGTATCTCTTCTGCTCGCTGGCGTTCCGCGACGCGCTACGATAACTTCGACCCTCGCTCATCGCAAGGGCCCCGCCTTTCGCACGCAAGTCGCAGAAGCGCCCGCCGGCCTTTCATACCGTCGCGTCGACGGACCGCCTAACCTCGCACCGTAAGGACTGGGCACGGCGCATGCGCCACCACCTTATGCGCGACAGCGCCTTCCAAATGTGTTGCCGCGCCAATATGATTGGCGTTGCGAACGCCGAGCACGATCAAATCCACTTCTCTCAGCTTGCTGAGTTCCACGATCCGCTCCGCCGGCTCGCCGTATTCTAGAACCGCTTCCGGCGAGAATTCCAACTTCGCATCGTCCGGGACGATCTGGTAAAGACGCTGCATAGCCTTTGCTGCGCACACTTCAACACGCTTACTGTCGTCAGCACTGGGATGTTCTTGCTTCGGCATCACCAGCAGCAATAACAGGTGCGCCTGATTTTCTTGCGCCAGCGACACGGCGTACGGCGCTCTCGCGAGCGACTCTGGCGTCAGATCCGTCGCAAACAACACGCGGCGGAACCGCGCGCCCTTGTGCGCGCTGCTGCGCGCGCCGGGACCAATGGTTAGCACCGGCACCGACGATCGCCGAAAGATCTCTTCCGCAACGGAACCCAGCATGAGCTTATCCGCACCCGTGCGGCCGTGAGTTCCCACGATGATTAGGTCTATCGCGCCGTCCCGAATCGCCTGCTCCACTCCGGGCCAGAGGTTGATTCCTCTCCGCACATTCGTTGCGTGATCCACGCCTTCCAGTTGCGACTCCACCTTCTGCATTTCCGCCTGCGCATTCTCCTCCTCGGCTTCCAGCGCGGCTGCGGTAAACCCAGGCGCAGCGTAAGCGTAAGGATAGGGTGTTGGCAGCAAAATATGCAGCGCATGCACCTTCGCGCCATACGCGCGGCCAAGCGTGGTCACAAACGACAGCGCCGCCTCCGACGGGCCGGAAAAATCCGTGAGAAACAGAATATTCCGGAACTTGGTCCCTGTCTTGGTTCCCGCGGTCGCCATGATGCACCTCCCGCCTGCACCATGCGCTATCCCGCATTTGCCGGCGGTGACCCATCGCACATGCAAATGTGACGGCTGTCACATCGGCCCCACCGCTTTCTTGCGAGACTGCGATCGGGATCAGGCTAAACAGAAGTCGAAATTAGGCAGCAAGGAGGCACAAAATGAAAATGCTCGACACTACCACTCGAATTCAGTTGCGGAATGTCCTTTTCCTTAGCGATTTTTCACCAGCCGCGAATGCCGCAATCCCCTACGCGGCAGAAGTAGCCAAGCGCTTCGGCGCCAAGGTCTTTGCGTTGCACATGCGCACTCCGGTCGTTAATCCAATGACCGAACCTGCCACCTGGGCCGGCTTGGAAGAAGCCGCTGAAGCCGAAGCAAAGAGCCAGCGCGAAACTCTGCGCAAGTCGTTCGCAGGACTCGAACCGCAAGTGCTCATTGAGGAAGGCGACTTTTATTCCACGCTGCTCGACATCGTCGAAAAAAGCAAGATTGATCTGATCGTGCTCGGCACTCGCGGCCGTTCCGGCGTCGCGAAGTTTTTCCTGGGCTCGGTCGCCGAAGAAATTTTCCGGCAAGCTCCCTGCCCGGTGTTGACGGTTGGCCCATTTACTCCGGGAGGTCCAGCCTGGGGCGGCGCGATCACTGAAATCGTTTATGCCACGGATTTCAGCCCTGAATCGGTGGCTGCCGCGGCCCACGCCATTTCTCTGGCGCAGGAATTCCAGGCGCGTCTCACACTAATGCACGTCATCGCGAACGAAGCGCCGGGCGATTTGCTGCTCCCCGGAGAACTGGTCAAGGCCACCGAGCAACACCTGCGCAACCTCGTTCCACCGGAAGCCGAACTCTGGTGCGAGCCGCGTTTCGTGGTCGAACAAGGTTCACCCGCCGAGAAGATTCTGGAAGTCGCCAAGCACCACAGCGCCGACCTGATCGTTCTCGGTATGCACAAACCCAGCGGTTTCCCGGGAGCAGACACTCATCTGCCGATCGCTATCGCTCACAAGGTAATCTCTCGCGCGCCATGCCCGGTCCTGACTGTCCGCGGCCAGGCAACTGAAGCGCGTCGCAATTCCGCACGCGCATGACTGCAACGTAGGACGTGAATCAGTCCGCGTTCGATTGCAGCAAACGGCCGCCCCGAGTTCGCGCCAGCGAACTCGGGGCGGGCGAGCGGTTCGCGCTACGATTCAGGCCGCTGGCATTAATAGCTTCATTCAACAACTAAGGGCTGCTGGAAGGGTGGTCGGCGCGGACGCATCCTTGCATCAACTACAGCGTTAGTTCACATTTGGACCAGTTCCTTCTCCCGCAACGATACCGATAGCGGCGAGTGATGCTCGACGCCCTCAAGAGTGACCTACGTGGAGGCGGCCTGGGCTTTTGTGCCGTAAGCGAGGTTTGCGTACCAGTTGCCGCGGCCTTGAGGAGTGAGGTCCATGAAGTGCCATACGGGAGCGAGCAGGTCGATGCCGCGCTCGGAGATCTCGGTGGCCATCCGAGGATGCGCCGTGTAGAAGTGGCGCACCTTGCCCTCGGCGTCGCGGGTGAAAACGGAAATTGTGGAGTCCTGATGCCCTTCGGGGTCTTCGCTGCCTAAGTCGTATTTGAAGGTGCTGTTGCCGGCGCTAAGGAGACGCAACTTGTCCCACCCGCGTGCGCGACCGTAGGCGCGCAAAGTGGCGACGTCCGCGGCCGCGACGACTGCGAAATCGAGATTCTGGGCGAGGTGATGGGCCACTCCGTTGGCTCCGTCGAGCCACGCAGTGCACATCGGGCAAGCCTTGGTCTGCTTCTTTCCGTACATGAAGTGATAGATGATGAGGGAGCGATTGGGATTGGTGAAAAGTTCGCTGAGGCGGACGATGTGCAGGGGAGCGTCACCTGCGTTGAGATCGCGCGGGACTTCTTCAAATTGATAATCCTGAATAGGAGCGCCCTGCGGAAGATGGCGGCGCAGCTCAGCGACGCGTTCGCGTTGGCGCATGAGCTCGATTTCGGCGAGGCGAAGCTCTTCGCGTTTGCGCAAATACTCAGAAGATTCGTTGGTCAAATTGGTTTGCCGAAACGTTCCATCTACGGTTGTGTGTACCATCGGTGGTCACCTCCACGTGTAATTCTCCCCCTGCGGAGTGAAGAGATGCAAGCAGCGTGCTGCGGCTCGGGCTCGAGTCGTATTCTCTCGAATTCTTAGGCGGTGCAGAGAATTTTGCAAGTAGGCCTGCTTAACGCATTTACCATGATATGAAATTTCAAGTTTCCGGTTACGACTTATCGGGCATTACCCGTTGAGCTGGCAAAGACTGAACGCCTTGGCTAGCAGCCTGTTGTGAGCTGTGGCACAAGCCCGTGTGATGCACGTCACATACCGATCTACGCCGCGACGGTACCCTGCGAATGTGATTGCGGTGGGTGGAGCGTGCCAGATCCTACGGAGGCTGTATGGCGTATATCATCGACCAGGAAAAATGCGATAAAGACGATCACTGCCTTGAGGCATGCCCAGTTGAGGCTATCGAAAAGAAAGAGAACGGCTCTCTCGTCGTCAGAGTCGACGACTGCACCGATTGCGGAGCATGCGAGACAGTGTGCGACGTCGCAGCTATTCATTCCGCGAAATAATCTGCTGAAGAAGCAACCGACAAGAAACCGCATGCCTTGTTAACGCGGCTATCCGGACGAGTGCGGCACTAGGAAAGATGTGTCCGGCTACGCGACTAATCGGCACCTATCGTGACGTGGGACTACAGGCGCTCCTATCGTCTACCGCCGGAAGGTGCGGATCGTTCTGGCCTAAATGATTGCCACTCGCGGATTTGTTCGGATACCTCACTCTTCTCGCGTTCGTCCGTCGCATTTTCCCACCGACGTCGCAGCTCTTCGAGTCGGGCATCCACAAATCCAGCTCGACCTGATTTGCGTTCTGGTTTGCCGTGATTGTCGTATCCCATGTTGATATGACTCCTCGTTCGGGTTGAGAACATCGCTAGTGATCCCGCAGATGTCGAAGCGTGTATTCGGCCGTTCAATTGTACTGTGTTGCGCTGCTTGGATCGCCTCAGAGCACGTCTCTCTTTTTCTTGTCTCTAGCTCCCGATTACCCGACTGCACAGGTCTTCGGACAACCGCTCCCTGGCAACCCCGCGGCGGCCGCCAGGTGTATACTGCGCGCACGAGGAGGGAATATGTTGCAACAGGTGAATCAAACAGAAACCCGAGACCTCGAGTGGTCATGTGAGGCCGTCTCGCCGATGGCTGAACCTTGCGACACCGCTGCTACCGTCCATTGCGGTATCTGCGGGCGGTGGTTTTGCGCCGTCCATGCCAAAGATGAGACCTGGCACATCTGCGTCGTCGATCCGGGCGAAGAAGGGGGCGAAGGTTAGCTTGCGGTCACGCGACTTACCAGGAGTTAACCCGTGGCGACCGTTCCGAACAGCAACCCGACGCCCGAGGTTAACGTCATTGCTAATGCACCCCAGAACGTAACGCGAATTGCGCCCGCAGCTATACCTGCGCCACCGGCGTACGCGGCCACTCCCCCTAGAATCGCGAGGAAACCCAGTGAAGTTCCGGCAACAAGAGGAATCAGGGCCGCCGCCGGGCCGACGGCAGTAACCAGAAGGGGCAACCCCGCTCCAACAGCGAAGCTGCTGGCCGATGCGAACGCAGCCTGAATTGGCCGCGCACGGAGAGTGTCTGAGATCCCGAGTTCGTCGCGAGCATGCGCGCCGAGCGCGTCATGGGCCATTAACTGGTCGGCCACTTGCTTTGCGAGCGTCGGATCGAGTCCGCGGGCGACATAGATCGCCGTCAATTCCTTGTGCTCGCCTTTGTCGTCTGCTTTGAGTTCCGCACGCTCCGCTTCGAGTTCGGCCTCTTCAGTGTCTGCCTGCGAGTGGACAGACACGTATTCACCAGCCGCCATCGACATGGCCCCCGCCACCAGCCCGGCAATCCCCGCGACCACGACGCTGCTGTGAGTGGCACGCGAGGCCGCCACCCCGAGCACCAGACTCGATGTGGAAAGAATTCCGTCATTCGCACCAAGGACCGCCGCACGCAACCAGCCGATGCGTTCGGTGCGGTGTCGCTCGTTCTTGCCAATGGGCACTCTGGGAACCTCTTCGGTCGAGGACGCTGGAGAGCATGATATGCAAAAATGCGAGGAAAATCATTGTCCGATACCCGAGCTCTGTTTCCGCGTGCGCCGCCGTTAAGGCTGGCCCGTGCGTGCGCGAAACCCAGGAGAAAAGAACACGACGCGATGACACTGCTGCGGTAAACTCCTTTCCAGTTCGTCGTCGCGCTTCGGACGGGTGGGGCTGCGGAATCGTCCCGGAGCCTTTCTGCGAAATCCTTCCCGAGCGAAAGAGAGAAACTAGATGCAGCAAATCATCGGTCGTACGGCAACCGCGGCGATTTTCATTTTTGTGGCGACTCTGGCTTTCCCCTCAGACCTGCGAGCGCAGAACGACGCTGCCAAAACCTTCAAGGCCAACTGCACGTTGTGCCACGGCGAAGATGGCAGCGCCAATACACCCACCGGCAAGGCTCTGAAGGCCAGAGACCTGCGATCGGACGACGTGCAAAAACAAACCGATGCGCAGCTGACCGCCGTCATCACCAAAGGGAGCGGCAAGATGCCCGCGTTCGGCTCGAAGTTTTCTCCGGATTTGATCAAGTCGCTCGTGGCCTACATTCGGCAACTCCCCAAGAAATGAAAACGTCTCTGTGACGCGGTTGGCCGCTAACATGGCATTCGACGTTCGCAGGGAAACACATATCTGTGGGGGGGATGCAATGAAGATAGGTGCGGACGACGCCGGAAACACGCCACGCTGGAAATTTTCCACGACGCAACCCTTTGATGAGCAGAGGCGATCGTTTCTGGGAACTCTACTTGCGCTGGGTTCGTTGTGCGTTGGCGCACTGCTCGCCGTGCCGTTGATCCGTTTCGCACTTTTTCCCCTCTTGCGCCGCACGACCGAACTGAAGGCGTCTCCCGTCGGATTGTTGAGCGAATTTTCCTCGTTGAGCGAGCCGGTGGAGCGGACGATTCAGATCGAACAGGTGGACGGCTGGCGCAAGGCAATATCCGAAAAAGCGGTGTACATAACTAAGAACAACCAGGGCCAGTTGCTGGTGCTCTCATCGATTTGCCCGCACCTGGGTTGCACGGTGCCCTGGGTGAGCGCCAAGCAGGAATTTGTATGCCCGTGCCACGGGGCCGTCTACGCGCTGGATGGTAGCCGGATCAGCGGCCCGTGTCTGCGCGGAATGGATACGCTCGAAACAGTCGAGCAGAATGGCCAGCTTCTGGTGCGATTCCAATATTTCCGGCAACTGGTGGCGGACAAGGAAGTCATAGGCTAGCAAAACGTCAAGGAGTCGCTCGGCAAGTGCAACCGGCTGACGGGAAAAAAGAAAACGCGACACAGGAAGTGACTACAGGTTTTCGCGGCTGGCTGAATCATCGCACCGGCCTGGATTCCGTGCTGCGCAGCGCATTGGACGAGCCCATTCCCGGTGGAGCGCGGCTCGCTTACATTTTTGGCTCTGGCCTCTTGTTCGTATTCCTTTCGCAAATCATCACGGGAGTGTTCCTGGCGCTGTATTACGTTCCCTCGGCGGATCACGCGCATACCACGGTCGCGTACATCACGAAATCCGTCACTGCCGGTTCCTTTCTTCGCGGACTGCACTCCTATGGCGCGAGCGCGATGATTATCGTGCTGCTGTTGCATATTTCCCAAACGTACCTGTACGGCGCGTACAAGGGCCGCCGCGAATTGTTGTGGTTCTCCGGTTGCGTGCTGTTCGCGCTCGTTCTAGGTATGGCTTTCACCGGCTACTTACTCCCCTGGGACCAGAAGGCCTACTTCGCCACGGCCGTAGGCACAAACGCCGCTAGCGAAATACCTTTGATTGGCGAGAGTGTAAAACGCCTGATGCGCGGCGGCACGGACATGGGCACGCTGACCATCTCACGCTTTTTTGTGGCGCACGTGTTTTTGATTCCGGCATGCATCTTCGCACTGGTCGCCGCGCACCTTTTTCTTTTTCGCAAAGCCGGGGCCGCTGGGCCGTTCACGGAGGATCCCCTTGAACCCAAGCAGAAATCAGAGCTTTTCTATCCCCGCCAGATCGTAATGGACCTGTCCTTGACCGCGCTGCTGATCATCGGCCTGGGATGCCTCGCATTCTTCGTTCCGGTCCAGCTTGGCCCGCCCGCGAATCCAGCGGACGCGCAATTCATCCCGCGGCCGGAGTGGTATTACTTGCCCATCTTTCAGTGGCTCAAGTATTGGCACGGTGCCGCGTCCGTGATCGGCGTGCTGGTGATACCCACGATCCTGGCTCTCGGCGTTATTGCTTTGCCGTTTCTCGATCGTGGTATCGAGCGCCGTCCCTGGAAACGACCAGTCGCAATGGCCGCCTACTTCTTCGTAATGTCTGCACTACTGGGTCTGGGACTGCGCAGCAAATATCTGGACCAGCACGACCCCGAAGTGGCGCAGCAACTCGCCAAGCAAAAAACAGAAGAAGCTGACTACATGGCCAAGCCATTCGAGCCCGAGCTTTCCGCTGCTTCACTTGCCGCGGCCAACGTGGCGCTGGCCGACCCGCTTGCTGCGAAAGGGAAAGCAATTTTCGAGTCGCACTACTGCACCGCGTGCCATGGCGATGGCGGAGTAGGCACGGCCGCGGGGCCCGCCCTCATCGGAGTGGGCACGAAGTTCTCGACCGATCAGATCACGGAGCTCTTGCGCCATCCGACCGCCAAGATGAAAGCCGGAGGCATGCCCACGCCGCAGTTGTCGCCAGACGAGATGAAAGCGCTCGTCGCATACGTCGTCAGCCTGAAGTAGCGCCCAAGGCCATCGCTCGCGATGATCAGAAAGCCTAAGTCCCGATTAACGTTTATCAGGACTGACTCTCCGCAGAGTACGACTCGCAGCTAACCCGGACGAAGAAAAATCAAATCACGAAGTCGCGCGACTGCGCACCGATGACTCCCATGAAGCCGCGCTACCGAACATCTCCGGTTTGTCGGTCGGCCGACCCCGTCGCAAAACGAGGCTCGTGTCACGCCGACGTGTTCCTATGTCACATTGAACCGTGATCTCCATCACAGCTACCTACCGCGAGGAGCGCTACTTTTTTTGAGCCGAACGGGTTCAACTAAGACGAAGGGGGTGCTGGTCCGATGTATACAGCGTTTAAGCAGCTTGAGAATGGCGAGTTCGTACAGGTGGCGTCCCGCGATGAACTTGAAGAGGCCGTGCAACTCGTGGATTCACTCAACACCTTTTGGCCCGGAGGATATGAGGTTCGGGAATCGCGTTCGCAGATGGTCAGATATGCTACGAATTTTCGGTCGGTCGCGAACTGAATTCGGAATTTGTGGTTTAACTTCATTCCCACGTTGCCCGAGCGCAATGAGCCGCAAAGGCATTGAGGGAGGCCCGGCACATGTTGGCGCACGGAAGCAAACCAGCTAATCCTTTTCGGAGATTGCGGCGATGGGTCACAAACCAGGTGATCCAAGAGGTTCCTGGCGACATCGCGCTCTGCGAATTTGACTGCCGCGAACAGCAGTGCACCATTAAGGAATGGGCAACGTGCGAGCGGCGCATCTCAGGCGCGTCGGGAGAACTCAAACCTCCCACCGTAGCGGGCAGCGACGAGCTTGGTGCGATTCTGGTTTCGATAACCCGCTTCCACTTGGACGGCCGAGTGGGCCCGGGGAATTTCACCCCGAGCCTCTCACAGAACCGTGCTTGACAGTCTCTCGCGTCCGGTTCTTAGAGGGCTGGGCGCCAGCAATGGCGCCCGGCTACTCGACCATCATGTTCGGTACCTGCCTGTCACTCTTAACACCATCCAGCGACGGATGGGACGCTCACCATGCTTCCCAGACCCGGCAATTCGCCCCGCAAACTCGGTAAGGAGAGGCGGCTTGGTAGAGCAAAACGACACGCGAACCGACGTGTATGCTGGTAATTCTGGTCTTGTTGATGAGCGGACGCACGCTGCGCGTCACATCGGAAATCCTTGCCTATCAGGATTACGCGAAGTGGGCGTGGAATATTCTGCCGGTTTCTGCGCTTATCGAACTCACGGCAGTAACGCTGTTCGCGGTCAACCTGATTGCGAGGTTCGCCGGTCCTCCCGTTGTTGTCACCTCTCCCCTAACCATGACAACCGAATAGCGATTGTGGAACGCGGAGGTAGCGAAGAGAGCCGAACGACGCGCGCCCGGCTCACCGTTTCGTCCTTCGCCTTCTCGGTGATCTGTTCCCGTTCTTTTTGGGCCGCGACTTCAGAAGCCGAAGAGCCGAGCCTTTGTGAATGGCGATGTGGTCCGTCTTATCGATCTTGATGAAATACTGGGGGTCTTCTTTCGTGGCGTGGTGAACATAGCCCTTGAGCCGAAGGTCGCAAACAACTTTCTTCGTGATAACGCCCCGAACTCGGCCTGCTTCCGAGTTCCATTCGACATGGTCGCCGCGTTTGAACGTCTTGGCCATCCGTTCTGGATCCTCCCCATACGGTCTCGCAAGCGAGCGACGAATAAGTCACGCGGCGTTGCCAGCCTCAGGACTGCCACGGTGGCCCGTAATCTGCGTAATGTGGATGCGGTAGAACACCGGCACCACCGGTCGCTCTGTGCCGTGGAGGATTGTTTTAACGTAACCCGGCTCCCACCACATTGCTTTCCTTTGCAGCAGTTCGTGCGCTAGTGACCGCTCGCTACGCCACTCGGGCAGGTCCGGAAGCTCCTCGAAGCGGCCGAAGACTATGACACTTATCCACTGCTCTGAGTTTGCCACCTCGTCTGCTTGGACGCAGACTAACGGGCTGGCGCGCATCCAGTTGATTTTTTGCCCAACGGTGGAAAAGCTGTAAAGGCAATTGTTGTGGTAGGAGAAATAGATTGGCACGACGTAGGGTTGGGCTGCTTGAGTGCACCCCAATCCACCGAGATGCGTACGGGCCAGGAAGTCCAGACTCGCCTGCCTAGTTAGCTCCTGGATCAGCACAACAACCCTCCGATGATGTTAGCGAAACCGTTAGAACCGTGGCCCAAATAACCGGCCCATTCCGCCACAACGAAATACCTGAGCGGTACTCTTTCAAGTATGGGCATGGATGCGCGCAACGGGACGATGCCGCTGGGCCGCGAAGGTGTCCTTAACGCGAGCGAAACAGCGTGTCTTGACGTTAAATCCAAAAAATCAGCGCCGTTGGCGCTCATTCATAAGTTACCGTGCCACTCAAATCAGGGTAGCATAGGGAAGACTTGTGCGGAATCGGAGGACGGAGATCGTCCGATGAGGAAATTATATTGGTACGCGACGCTGGTGGTGCTGGCGCATGCCGTGGTCGTTTTTTGGCACCTCGAACTTCTCACAAGGCTGGGTGGCGTCCTCAAGCCGGACCAAGTCCCTCTTTTTGCTAGCCTCGCGAATATAATCCCCCTGATTGCCTTGCTTTCGTTGTGGACCCATTTTCCCAAGGCCGGTGCCTGGCTCCTTCTGTTTTTGGCCGTGCCGCTCGCGATCGGCGGGTACTCCCATTTTGTGAGTCCTGGTTCGGATAACATCTTCCGGATGGCGCCGGGGGAGTTGACCTCTGCTTTTCGGATCAGCGCGGTGCTGCTATTCACGCTTGAGTTTTTGGGTTGTTGGTTGAGCATTCAAATTCTTCGCCACTGGGCATTGGCCGTCGCGCGCGCGTAGTTCGAGATAATCCCCTGGCATGTGAACGCGCTTCTATATCTAGGCGAGCTAGCCCCATGAATTCAGCCTTTCTGTTTTTCTTCAAGCCAACTACACGTCCCGCGAGCATCGTGCTGATTCGGCTGGCTGTGGGGATGATCTTTTCCACGCAGGGCATTCTCAAGTTTGTCGATCCCAACATGGGTGTGGTTCGTTTCACTAAGATTGGATTTCCGCATCCGTACTTCACTGTGCATTTCGTCGGGACGTTTGAGATCGTGTGCGGCCTTCTGGTATTGGTCAGATTTTGGACCGAGGCAGCTGGCGTTCCGCTACTGATCGTGATATCCACAGCAATTGCGACGACGAAAATTCCGGAGGTGTTTCGCGCGAATCAAGGATTCTGGTACATGGTGAGCGACGCGCGCACTGATTTTGCGATGTTCTGCTCGCTGTTTTTCCTCATTTTCGTGGGAGGCGGTGCCTGGTCGCTCGACGCGCGGCGCACCTCGGAGAGCTATGAGTGAATCTGAGAAATCGAGGCGTGAATTTCTAAAGATCACGGGCCTCGCGGCCGGTGCGGCACTCGTGTCACCCAGCAGCGCCCGTGCTCACGCGGCTATGGTCGCTTCGCACGTTGAATCCGCCTCAGCGCAAAATGAGCCAAGCGTCGCCGACTGTACATTGCACATCAAAGAATCTCCCATCGAGATTGCACCCAAGCGAATCATCTCAGCGGCTTCGTACAACGGGCAATTCCCCGGGCCCTTGCTCCGCTTCAAGGAAGGGCAGCAGGTACCCGCGCTCATCATCTACGGCATCGTTTCCTGGGGACTTCTCGCCCCCCAGCAACGACGGCTGGTCCAACTCGCGCCCCAAACCGCACCTGTCGTGCTCGGGCTGAACACGTCATTCACATATCTTGGCGTCACCGTCGCGGGCATAGTTGGTGCGCTCGGCATTCCAGTATTCGGTGCCCATCATCTTGGCTATCTCGGCGCATCCATCGTTGCAATTGCATTGCTAATTGCACAGATGGCGACCTGGCGCATAAGTGCGGCGAGCATGGTCCAACAAACTGACAAGCTAGCGACGGCCTAGTCAGTCGCTCGGACATCCGCAACGTCAACTCCACGTAAAGTCGACGGTTCAAATAAAGCGATTCGACAGAAATCCTTGCAGAGGTCGGCGGCGAGGATTTCTGCCTCTGGCCTGTCCAATCGAGATTACAACTCTCACCATGGCCGCAGATCGGGCCGAGATCGTCTGGTGACGCTTGTCTGCAAATTTGATTTCGTCGCTCTTAATCCCGGGGTACGGAACGTTCTGGCAGGGAATGATGGATTATTGGCAACTCTCACATCCGAGGATAACCGACTCTGGCGGAGGAGAATTCGATGATCATCGATTTCGTAGAGATGTCCGATCGTCGGTTCGGCATTGCGGCGCTCGTTATCGTTTGAAGTGGAGGGACATATGTACAACGTGATGTCTGACCAGGGTCAATCAGCCGAAGTTCGAGACACTGAAATTGTGGTGAATGATGTATTGGAATCAGCAAAAGCAGGCAGCCATGCTGCATTCGAAGCCTTGCAGAACAAATATTCGCGTCGTCTGTTTAAACAGATTGTCGCGATCACAAGACATCACGAGGATGCCGAAGACGCATTGCAAGAGACATTTTGTAACGCTTACGTTGCGCTACCTCGTTTCGAAGGGCGATGCCATGTCTATACATGGCTGAGCCGAATTGCGATCAACTGTGCCCTGATGAAAGTCCGAAAGCGTCGAATTCAGATGGAACTGTCGATTGATGATCAGGATCGCGAGAATGGCGACAAGTTGGTGTTCGAAATTCCAGATCAAGGAAGGTCGCCTGAGGAATTGTTTCGCGTCGAAGAAATTGTGAGACATCTCACCGACCTGATTGCGTCACTAGACCCTATATCACGGCTGATTTTGGATCTGCGTCTAGAGCGCGAATATTCCATCGACGAAATCGCGAAGGTCTTGAGTGTGTCTGTGTCCGCGGTCAAAGCGAGATTATATAGGGCGAAGCATTCCCTTCGGATCTTCCTGCCTGCCGCCCGGTACAAGCACGCGGCGAGTTAAGAAAAAAATTCTCGCTATCGGAATTGGCCGGGGGTGGCGGCTCATCAAAATCAACGAGAGGAGATCGAGTACTAGACTGGATGTAGCCCGCGATGGCGGGTCAACTCACCGAATCGTTCCCGGTACTGTTTGGGAGTCACTCCGATTTGTTGGAGAAACGCTCGACGCAGAGTCTGTTCATCGCGAAACCCCGTGATACTAGCGACCTTACTGAGCGACGTACGCCGGTCTTCGAGATGTTGCATCGCGACCTCGACGCGAAGCGATTGCACCCAGCGCGCGGGAGTCGTATTGAATTGGGCTTTGAATTGACGCATGAATGTCCGTGGACTCATCGCTGCGGCGTCCGCGAGATGGTCTACATCAAGTTTTCGATTCAGATGCGCTCTGACCCAGACAGGTAGCTCGCGCATTCGCGCATCTTCTATATTTTCCTGCTGCGCCAAGAGAGTGCTGTATTGCGCTTGGCCCCCTGGACGGGTCAGGAATAGAACCATCGTCCGGGCAATCGCCACGGCAACCGCATGCCCGAGATCTTCCTCGACAAATGCAAGAGACAGATCGATGCCTGCAGTCACTCCAGCGGTGGTGTAGAACTTGTCCTGTTTTATGAAAATGGGATCACGTTCGACCTTGAGATTCTTATGGCGGGACTGCAGGAGATCGCAGTACTGCCAGTGGGTAGCAACCCGACATCCATCGAGTAGTCCCGCACCGGCAAGCAAGAACGCCCCGGTACAAGTAGAGGCGACGCGTCGAGTGTAAGCGGCGCGTTCCCGCAACCATTTCGAGACTTCCGGTGGCTGGGGGGCGACGGCTCCGATGCCCCCACTCGCGATAAGGGTATCGATCGGCCCGGCGTAGTCAGAGTATTTGCAGGTATTGGCGATGGCCATTCCACCTTCAGTGTTAACCGCGCCGTCTGATCGGGTGGATAGGATTTGAATTGAGTAGTAGCGTTCTCCGTCAGTCGCAGCGCGCTCGAAAACTGATACGGGTCCCGTTAAATCGAGGATCTCGAACGGGGACGCTACAAGAAAAGCGATCACGGGCCGACGGCGCGTCATGATGCCTTAGTATCGCACGACCCCCGTCGTGAGCGCCTGATCTTATTCTCGACCGAAGAACGTCAACTTATACGCAATCACCGAACCAAAACACTTATCCCAGCTGTTTCATTTTCCGCAAATATTTTATGTATCCCTCAAGCCTTTCTGGGATCGCCCTGTAGTACACCCCTCGACCTTCTCTCCGAGATTCGATCAGACCGGCGTCTGAAAGCACCTTGAGATGATGGGAAACGGTGGGCGACCCGACACGCGTTTCCAGGCAAATATTTTTGCATCTCATCTCATTCAGTTCGCTTAGGTGCCTGTAGATGGAGAAACGGACGGAATCGGAAAACGCTTTTGCGATTTGCACCACATTTTGTTCCTCAATCGCCTTCATTGCGATGTTCCCGAATCTCGCATTCCTCGGCATATATGGTTTTACCCTCGTAACCGTTCGATGTGCTCCGGCTGGAGAAGGCTCAAACAACCATGGTGTGAGTCTGCTGGGTCTGTCCGTCTTCTTTGACACCTGAGTTCAGTTCCCGGCCTGATATCTAACCGTGGACCATCGATTGATGAGAGCTCCAGCGCCCGCATTATTACTGGCGTTTTTCGCTATCTACAGCCTCTGGCCCTTCCTGCAAGCGTCAAATCAGACGCCTAGTGATTTCGTCGCGAAGCGGCGATCAGTGCAGCGGATGTGGCTGAGTTTGCCTCTTTTTTGTCACTTCTCCGCTTCTCGGTGGACATAGAATGAAGCGTGAGGAAGTCAGACTCTGAACGAAGGATTCGAAGGAGGTATGAAATGTTGAAATTCACCCATCGCAACCCGGAAATGCAACTTGACAAGAAACACACGGCCTTGGTGTTGGCGGACATGCAGAACGAGTTTCTCGAAGAAAAGCCGGAGGGCACCTATTACGCGCTGATTGCGGACGCGCTCAAGAAGCGTAACGTAATCGCGAATCTAGAACAGCTTCTTAAGACCGCCCAGGAACTTGGCTATTACATCATTCATTCGCCGCACTGGTACTACCCAACCGACCTCCAATGGAACGTGCCTCCTGGCGCGATCGCCGACTATCTCATTGGCATCGGCTTCTGCGGCCGCAAAGATCCGGTCGATCTTGAAGGCTTCCGTGGTTCCCGTGCCGACTACTACGAACCCTTCAAGAGGTTTCTGATGGACGGGCACACGTGCAACACGTCGCCGCACAAGCACTTCGGCTGCGTAGCGAACGATGTGATCAAGCAACTACACATGCGCAGGGTTCAGAAAGTGATTATGGCTGGCCCCGTCGCCAATATCTGTCTCGAATCCCACATGCGCGACATCATCGAGGCAGGCTTCGAGGTGGCGATGGTTCGAGACGCCGTCGCCGGTGGCGTGAACGAAGAAGGGGACGGCTACGAGGCCGCGATGGTCAACTGGCGCTTCATGGCGAACGCGATTTGGACTACCGATGAGGCGGTCCGGCGCATGAGGGCGGCAGCTGCAACTTCCGTCGTCGTTTCTGCATAGCGTCTCCAAATGCGCTGATTGTCGGGCACCTCTCAAGAGCGATCAGAACAAGTCAATTCACGGAAGAAGGAGCTTCAATGAACGCGGATCGTAAAGTATTAGTCGTAACAGGATCGTCGCAGGGTTTGGGAGAAGCATTTGTGCGAGCTTACCGGGAGCGCGGTTGGCGCGTGGTTGGAAACGCGCGTGAGATCGCAACGTCCAGTGATCCCGATTACCTGACAGTCCCCGGTGACATCGGAGAGCCAGCCATTGCGAGGAAGGTAGTGCAGACAGCGCTCGATCGCTTCGGGCGGGTCGACACGCTCATCAATAACGCGGGCATTTGGCGTCCCGGTCCGATCACCTCAATCTCTGAAGAGTTGTACAGACGAGTGATGGCGACCAACATGGACAGCGTTTTCTTTGCGACTCAGGCGGTTGTGCCGGCCATGCAGAAGCAGGGTGGCGGCCATATCGTCCAGATCTCGACGAGCCTCGTGGAGCACGCGTTGCAGACTGTACCGGCCGTGCTAGCCTCACTTTCAAAGGGCGCTTGCGTAGCCGCCACGCGTGGGTTAGCGATGGAACTCGCATCGAGCAACATCCGCGTCAATGCGATTTCACTTGGCATTGTCCTGACTCCGCTGCACGCGGGCTCGAATCCCGAAGACCTTAAGTCATTCTCGCCGCTCAACCGCAACGGCAAAGTCGAAGATGTCGTCCGTGCGATGAACTATCTCGAAGACGCTGACTACGTTACCGGCGAAATCCATTACGTCGACGGCGGTCGCACTGCTGGCCACTAAACCGATCAAAACTCTTCAGCTGGCACTGCATGGCCTATCCGCCGTGGGCGACCGACGAAGCTCTGATTGGAGAGAACACTGATGTCTACGCACAATCGACTGACAATCACGAAAATTACTCCTGCTTATTGGAATGTCTCCATCAACAACCCGCCGATCAATCTCTACGACCCAGAAATGTTCGCAGAGCTGAATGTGCTTCTGGATACGCTCGACGACGACAAGGACGTAAGTGTCATCGTGCTTGAAAGCGCCAACCCAGACTACTTCGTCGCGCACTTCGACTTTGTTCGAGCTGACATCATCCCCGATCAGCCAGGCGCTGCCGAATTCACGGCTTGGCCTCGTATGATGACGCGTTTCGCGCAGTCTCGAGTGCTAAGCATAGCAAAGCTACGTGGTCGGGCACGGGGCCAGGGTTCGGAACTTGCGTTCGCGTGCGACATCCGCTTCGCTTCGAAGGAGAAGGCCATACTCGGACAACCTGAAGTCGGCGTCGGCGTTGTACCAGGTGGTGGTGGCACTGAATGGGTCGCCCGGTTGGTCGGGCGAGCTCGTGCTCTCGAGATCCTTTGCGGCGCCGACGACTTCGATGCCGACACCGCCGAGAAATATGGTTGGGTAAATCGATCGATCCCCGATGCGGAGCTCGACGCATTTGTCGACAGGGTTGCTCGGAGAGTCGGGAGTTTCTTGAAGCGACCACTCGAACTGGCCAAGAAGCTAGTGAACGCCCATGTGGGATTTCCGTCGGAAGCAGAACTCTGGAATTCCAACCACGCGTTTCTCGGGACGAAATCGTGGCCGGAGAGTCAGGCGCGGGTGCGGAAGTTGGTTGAGATGGGATTCATGCAGCCCGGCGATATGGAAATGAACATGGGCGAGCGTCTCGGCCGCGCGGAAGATTTCAAGGATCTTCCGATCGAATGAAGAAATAAACGGCGCCGGATCGCAGATTCGGATCTTGTATCAAGAGAGGGACTTGTCATGAAAGCCCTTGAACTCACCGCTTACGGCAACCCGAAGGACGTGATCAGACTCGTCGACCAACCTGAGTTCGGTCCGTTGGCGGCCGATGAATGGGTCATCGACATGGAGGCAGCACCGGTCTCGCCGACCGATCAATACATCATCGCCGGCATTTATGGTGAACTTCCACCGCTACCGCACGGTCTGGGCTCTGAGGGTGTTGGCCGAGTCTCGGCGGTCGGTAGCGCCGTCAGGCACCTGAAAGTCGGCGATCGAGTAATCGCTCCGTTACTCCAAAACACGACTTGGTCGACGCGCGTCAAGACCAGGGAGACGTGGCAGCGTGCACTGCCCGAAGGCAACCTCAGCCAGATGGCACAGGTCGGTATGAATCCTGTCACCGCACTTCTGTTGTTGACCGAATTCAAGACTTTAAAGGCCGGCAACTGGGTGATCTCGACCTCCGCGAATTCGGCGGTCGGTCGCTCGGTCATCCCGATTGCAAAGGCGCGCGGCATCAAAACCGTCAACATCGTTCGCACACGCGATCTCCTCGATGAAATAAAAGCGGCGGGCGGCGATGTCGTGCTGGCTGACGGACCGAATCTCGCGAAGCGGATCTCTGCGGCCACTGGTGGCGCCGACATTCAGCTTGCTCTGGACGGCGTCGGCGGCCCACTGACGCAGCAATTGATCGAAGCGATCGGTCTCTATGGAAGTATCGTGCTTTGGAGCCGGATGGGTGGCGTAGATCCCACAATCGCAACAATTCCAGTGCTCTTCGCGGGCAAATCTCTGCACGGATTCTGGATTGTCAACTGGCTGAAAATTCCCGGGAATCGCGAGCGGCTTACAGCCGCCTTTGAAGAGATTGCCCCCCTCATGGCATCCGGCAAAATCGTGATTCCTGTCGCCGGCGAATTTGAACTTGACCAGTATGTCGATGCGATTGCGCTAGCGTCCAAATACAACGGCAAGGCAATCCTATACCCGAACGGCAAGCGCTGATCTGTCGGCAAATAGGTCTGGATGCATCAGATCGGTGCGCCCTCGATCTGAAAAGTCTTAACAAGCAACTTTTTCTCAAGACCTCATCCTCTAGTGAAACTGAGCAAAAGAAATGGGCAAATCGCTACGATCATCAATATGCGAACACTGGCCTGAGTACCTCATCGAAGCATGGGCTTCAGGCTGCCTCATGATCGCTGTTGGTTTGTTCGTGACGGCTTTCGAGTCTCCAAAATCTTTGGCATATACGGGAACGACGAGTCCCGGTCTGCGGATTGTGCTGCTGGCCACCGCCGTGGGAATAACGCTCACTTTGCTAATTCAGTCGCCATGGGGGAAACGTTCGGGCGCCCACATGAATCCTGCGATCACAGTCGCTTTCTTGCGGCTGAGGAAGATGCATCGAGGGGATGCTCTCTTCTATGTCTTGGCGCAGACGACTGGCGGAATTTTGGGGATTTCTGTGGTCGCTTACCTGGTTGGAAGCCCGTTCACGGATCCACCCGTTCGCTACGCAGTTACTGTTCCAGGTACGGCTGGGGCGATCGTCGCCTTTATGGCAGAAATCCTAATTTCATTTGTTCTCATGGCCGCAATCTTGATTTTCACGGCGTCCACCGGTCTTAAACGGTTCACGGGCATTGCCGTTGGGTGTTTAGTCGCTTTTCTGATTGTTATCGAAGCTCCTCTTTCTGGGGCAAGCATGAATCCAGCACGGTCGCTGGCCTCTGCTGTCGCCGGGTTGATGTGGCAGCACCTTTGGATCTATCTCTCAGGGCCAACTCTCGGAATGCTGATGGCCGCAGAAATTTTTAACCGGCGACGTCGACAGAATTTATATGGATGTGCGAAGCTGCTTCATCCGAACAACGTTCGCTGTATTCATTGCGGCTATTGCCCTAAAAATATTCTGTAGGTTCTCAATCCATACTGCTCGGCGATGCGATGGCAGGATTTGCCCTTTTTCTGTCAGATCGTTTCTTTTTGATCGGCATCAAAATAAGAGTTCGAATATTTATGTTTCAGCGTTCCGTCGAGTTGCAACGCGATTTGCGTGGCAAATGGGATGCTCTGTAATGGGAGAAATGTAATGACCACAGAACTTGCTAGCGCGGCAGGACGAAATCAGCTGAAGAGTTCCGAAACGTTTCGAAGATTACATGTGCCGGGAGATCCTGTTCTTCTCTACAACGTTTGGGACGCCGGTAGCGCAAAGATTGTAGCCGACGCCGGAGCCAAAGCAATTGCGACGAGCAGTTGGGCGGTCGCGAAAGCGAATGGGTTCGCAGACGGGGAACATTTTCCGTTTGAGCTGGCCATGCAAAATCTGCGCCGAATCGTTGAGGCAGTTGAGCTTCCCGTAACGGTAGACCTTGAGAGTGGCTATGGCGACAAAGCGAGCCAGGTTGCGAAAAGCGTCTCACTTGCGATCGAGGCGGGCGCTGTAGGCTGCAACCTAGAGGACAGTGTTCCAGCGACCGGCGCGGTTCGGGATATCGCTACACAAATGGAGCGGGTTCGGGAAGCTCGCAAAGCGGCTGAGGCTTCGAACGTGTCGTTTTTCATTAACGCCAGATGCGATCTGTTTTTTCAAACGGGAGATTCTGTGCCTCACGATGAGGAGCTTCTCGCGAAAGCAATAGAACGCGCGCAGGCGTATGCGGAAGCGGGGGCTTACGGTTTCTTCGTCCCGGGCCTGACCAAGATCTCGTTGATTTCGACCCTGGCGAAAAAGTCGCCTGTTCCCATCAACATTCTGGCTGACTCCACGACTTCTATTCGAGTCTTGGCTGATAACGGTGTCTCCCGAGTGAGCTACGGCGCAACTCCTTATGTCGAGCTGCTTCATGCACTCAAGCGAGATGCACATTCGATAAGCCACTGGCGCTAACGTACGTCGAAGAAAGTTTGGTGCTTATGAAGCAAGCGCAAATCAGATTGATGGCGCAAATTCTGCCAATCTGGAATTTCTGCTACACTCCGGACGTTATGGGACGATCGGCCCCAGTCATCGCTTTTCTTGTGGTGTCCCCCTTCGAACTTCTGGATCTAACGGGGCCAGCATCGGTTTTTCAACACTCCCCCAACTATGAAAAACCTTATTACTCCGTTCAGATTCTATCGGCGCAGCCCGGTGATTTTGTTAGAGCCAACGGTGGCATTTTCCTCGGTGCGAATTACGGGTTTTCTGACTATCAGGGGCCGATCGACACTCTGATTGTAATTGGGGGGGAAGGCGCCATCGGGCCGCAGCCACCCGAATTGTTAAACTGGTTGCGCAAGCGATCGCTCCGTGCTCGTCGCGTTGCATCCGTGTGTACCGGAGCTTTTATCCTCGCGGCTGCCGGCTTGCTCGATGGACGGCGGGTTGCTACGCATTGGCGATATTGTGACCTTCTCATTAGCCGCTACAAACAACTCAAAGTAGAGCGCGATCCAATCTTTATAAAAGACGGCAAGTTTTACACCACCGCCGGAGTGACTGCAGGCATCGATCTGGCTCTCGCGCTTGTCGAGGAGGATCTTGGGAGAGCGGTAGCTGCCGCAGTAGCGCGAGAATTGGTTTTATTTCTGAAACGCCCCGGAGGTCAGGCTCAATACAGCACTCTCTTGGCGCAGCAAGCGGACATTACTGACGAGCGCATGCGTGACTTGCCCGTGTGGGTCAGATCGAACCTTACTCGCAATCTCAATGTGCAAACGCTCGCGAACGCCGCGGCAATGAGCCCGCGCACATTCGCACGTCAATTCAAATCTCAGTTCAACTCAACCCCGGCTCGTTGGGTGCAATCACTTCGAGTACAAGCCGCCATGCAATACCTTGAAAGCGGGGGCATGCCACTCAAGAAAGTGGCACACCTGACAGGATTTCACGATGAACAGGCCCTGCGTAGAGCATTCATTCAGCAAACCACACTGACACCAAAGCAGTACCGGGTACGCTTCGGTGGAGAAAGATTCAACGAGAGCCCGCAATCAAAGCAAGTTATTGCCTGACCGAGGCGCGACGAATTTCCGCCTCAAAGAAATTCGTTTTCACTCCCGTGCTCGAAGAAATAAATATCGAATGAACGAAATCTCGCACTGGAATTCCCCATGCCACATGGAATATCAACTTCGCGAGATTCTTTAGCGATGAATCCATGAAGAGAAAGCGTTTCCGGGCCGGTTCACGCCGCGAGCGGAATCAGTTCAAAGCTGAACGGCAAGACCAACAAATTCGGATGGTTGCAGGCCTCTGCAACCAGAAACTATTCTGCCGCAATAGGTTCCGAACACCTCGCGACCATCCGAATTGACAGTCGCCCGCCGCAACATCTTGATGTCGCGAGCCTAGACGCAGTCTCATGCAATCGATCACTTCCTACAAGCTCCGCTGCAAAAGCGAGCATCTCGTTTGGCCTCGCTCAAGAACTTGTTGAAATGCCGCCCTCTGAGATGAACGGCTCGTGTCAAGCTTCTGCGGCTGGCGGAACCGCCTCGGCTGCGCCAACGCTGCGAAAGAGAGCCACAACGCGATCGGAGGCATCTGGTGCGTAGAACATCTCTGTATTCACCATCGTGTCTTCTGTCATGTGCCGCATGCGGGCAAACATCTCGGCTTCGTACGCCGCGATCACGTCAGAGGATGTGTCTTGGCTGTGGTGAGGCCCTTCGGACATACGAACAGATCTCCGTTACTCGCTCCGACTGTTCCAGCGCCGCGGCAGGAGCGCCAAGTCGGCCGCTTCCTCAGCATCTTTGAGGAGCGTCTTGCGCGGCGTGCCTATCCGCGCACGCATGGTCAGGCCACGAGCAAAATCCGTGACTTGGATCGCGCGCACGGCTGCCGGAAAATCAGGCGGGATGTCTCCCGCGCTGATCCCGTCCCGGAAACGGCGCTCCACCAGCGCAGCGCCGCCCGCGACCGTGCTCTGCAGGAACCGCTGAACCTCAGCGTCGTTCACAAGCGGCGCAACGCACACCATAAGGCAGCCCCGGGCGGACCCTTTCTCGGTCGCACTTTCGACGGCGTAGCTCAGAAAGCCCGCGATCGAGTCGCGAAGACCCTGTGGCGAGAGCAGTGCCTTCGCGGCTGCTGCGCCCTTCCGTTCTGCGTACGCCTTAAGGACGCGCAAGAATATCGCCCGCTTGTCCCCGAAGACGGCATACAGGCTCGGCCGTCCCACGCCCATCCCGGCGACGAGATCGTCAATCGTCACTCCGTCGTAGCCTTTCGACCAGAACACCTGAGTCGCCTTTTCCAGCGCCCCCGTCTCGTCGAAGCTGCGCGGTCGTCCCCGCGGCCTAGCTGTATTTTGAATCATTTGGTTCAAAACTCATTGACAATGGTCATCGCACCAATATATAACTGAATAGTTCGAAATTAGCAAGTCGTTCCCGGCCTCGCGGGGCCTCACGACTCGACCTTCACCCTTCACCACGGAGACACACATGGAACATTCGATCCCACTCGTCACCGGCGCCACCTCCGGGCTCGGTTATGCGGCGGCCCGCTTGCTCGCCGCCAAGGGCTACCGCGAGGTCATCGTCACCGGGCGCAGCCTGGTCCGGATCCAGGAAACAGTCGCTCAGCTCGCGGCTGAGACCAAAACGAAGATCTTCACGCCGCTGGAGTTGGATCTGAACGCGCCAGCCAGCGTTCAGGCCGCCCTCGCCTCGCTGGTCAAGCGAGAGCGGCCGATCGATTTCCTACTGCTCAATGCCGGATTGGTCCCAACCAATAAGCGCGTGATCACTGCGGCGGGCGTTGAGGCTTCTCAGGCCCCGCTGATCGGCCATCATCAACTGACTGTCGGGTTGCTTCGCGCCAACCTTCTTAGCCCCAACGCGCGGATTGTTATTGCCGGCGCGGAGCCTGCCCGCGGGGGCGTACCCATGTTCAAGTACACCGACGTGCCAGCCTTCGCGGCCAAATACTACCGGGGCGACCAAACCGTGGCTGTTGAAGCCCTGCTGCGCAACGGGCCGAACGTGAAGTACGTGCCCAACAATGCGTATGCCGACGCGAAGCTCATCATCGCTTGGTGGACCGCGGCGCTGGCCCGCCGGCTGCCCTCCGGCATGGCCGTGTACGCCGTATCGCCCGGTGGGGCGACCGACACCAAGGTGGTGCGAAACGCTGGCCCGTTGTTGAAGTATCTGTTTATCCCAATCGTGAACCTCATTCCCGGCATGAATCAGACGCCGGAGACCGCGGCCCGTCGGTACCTCCAGGCGTCGGAGTTCGGAACCGACGTCTCAGGGCAATTCTTCGCCTCGGCTCGAGGGAAGTTCTCAGGCCCAATTGAGGCGCAGCGCCACCCACACCTCCACGATCGCGGCAGCCAAGAAGCCGCGTGGCAGGCCGTCGTCAAGGTCTCCGGCGTGGACTTGTCTTAACCCAGCATCCTTGAACGCTAGGTCCTGAAGGAGCGCTGATCGGCGCGTCACTGGATGCAAGACAACATTGCCACTTCCCTAATTTGGAATCACGGCGACAGAACGAAAAACAACCATTCTCAAGGAGAATTCATATGAAACGGTACGAAGGTAAAAAGGTGGCAATCATCGGCGGCACGAGCGGCATGGGGCTCGCGACGGCGAAGATGCTCCTCGATGGGGGCGCGCGCGTTCTGGTAACGGGTCGCTCGAAGGCCGGCCTGGAATCGGCGCAGAAAGAGCTTGGGAATGACGCCGTCGTGGTTTCGAGCGACGCGCGTTCGTTGGCGGAAATCGACGCCCTCGCCTCTCGCGTGAAGGCCGAGTTCGACACCTTAGACCTGCTCTTCGTCAACGCCGGGTTCAGCATCCGAGCGCCCCTTGAGAGCATGACCGAGGCTGTCTACGACGAGATGTTCAACCTGAACGCCAAGGGACCGCTTTTCGCGGTGCAGAAGCTCGCGCCGCTGATCAACCGGGGAGGCTCTGTCGTCTTCACGACCTCGGTCGCCAACGTCAAGGGAATGCCCGGCAATGCCGCATACGGAGCGGCCAAGGCCTCGGTGCGATCATTCGCTCGGACGCTCGCCGCCGAGTTGCTTCCTCGCGAGATTCGCGTCAACGCGGTGACACCCGGTCCCATCGACACGCCGATCTTGGGCAAGATGTTCCCCGATAAAGAAGCGGCCGCCCAGCTTAGCGAGAAGATGATCGGTATGGTCCCGATGAAGCGCTGGGGGAAGTCGGAGGAAATCGCGAAGGCCGTCCTCTTCCTCGCGTTCGATGCGACCTTCACGACCGGCGCCGAACTTCCGGTAGACGGAGGATGGTCTCAACTCTAAGGTGTGGACCGTCCGGGAGGGTAAGCTGGCATCGAGAACGGTCTTCCTTCAATGACTCGCATCCCATTGCGCAATTGATGCAATAGCGAACCCAGTGGCGGCGGCTCGGTCGTCGCCACTGCGCGCTCCTCCCAAGAGGAAACATCGTGTTCGGCGCGACCATCACGACCGGCGCGGAACTCCCACGGTAAAAGGAGGAGCAACAAGATACATAACTTGGTAGTGAACTGTTTGGCGATTGCTTATCTCTCAGCGAACGTATACGCCATCGTGAAGATGCGGGTGTTTGACTTAGCCCGTTCGCGCAAGCATCTCCTACTCTATGGCGTCCCCTTCATATTGTGGGGCTCTCTCATCCTGTTGGGATGCAAGCTCATGGAGATCATGCGCCGATTCGATGAAGGGGCTGCCTGACCAGGCGTTCCCAACTGAAGAAAACAGGCCAATGCACTCGTCGAGCAAGGGTTTTGAGCCGGCATTAGACATCAGTCCTGAAAAACGCCCTTGTCTTGACTGGCATGGCCAAGTTCGGACTGGTCGGTCGCACGGAGTCGCCCGCTTATGACCGTTGACCTTCGCGGTGCCGCCTACGCGGCGAGCCGAATCAGTTCCACGCTAAAAGGCAGTACTAAACAATTCGGATGGTTGCAGGCCTCTGAAATCAATTGCACCACCCACGGTTTATGCGGTTTATTCGCTCCCACCAGCGGACGCTCGGACGGACGTGTTCTTCATATCGACCACCGGTTTGCGCGCATGCAGCGTCTTAATGTATACGAAGCGAAGACAAGCGCCATGACCAGAATCGGATCGAGTTTATCCCACGTACTGCCGCGGACATTCAGTTGTGAATAGGCCGCCAGTAAAAGATCGAACGTGAGACCAGCATAAACCCACTCCGTCAATCGAGGCATGTTGGGAATTAGAAGGCCCACGCCACCAAGGATGTGGGTCAGGCCAAGCAGAGGGATGATAGAGAGCGGGTATCCGAGCTCTTGATTGACAACCTTCCATTCGCCGGGATTGTGAATTAGATATAAAACTCCAAAATACACCCAGACGAAGGCGAGAAGGCCGGTTATTGCCATCGCGGGTATTTGAGTTGCTCGACCTCCTGCCGGTTTATCTATTGTGTGTTCATCTTTCATATAAAAAGTGATCCTCATTCTTGCGGTTGAAATGGTTGAATCGTTCTGCAATAAGTCGGCTCATGTACGCGACTGGAATCAACGCTATGCATGGTCGGGACGGCCCCCGGGCTCAGGCCGGTCCCAACCAGTTGACGGCGGCATCCCAGCCGTTCAAACGGAATGGCCTTTCGCCTTGACGGCCTGCTGAGCAGCCGCGAATACATCGCGTGCGGACGTCGTACCCGCTATGTGCTCCGTACCCGCGATTCCGAGGTCCATCCATCCCGCGTTCACGCACTCAAACATTTCTTCGGCAGGTCCAGTGTGGCCCTTCGGGACGCCGAACTGCTCGAACGCTTCCGCCCACCCTGCACGCGGGACGGCAAAGGCTTTTACGTCGCGTTTTAGGACTTCACCCAATTGTTCCGCCACTTCATCCGCGCTCACCATCGAACCGAGCTCGATAACGCGATGCCCTGACCACGTCGGCCCAGTCAAAAGCGTTGCTACCTCTGAGCCGATGTCGTTTGTCGCAACCATCGTTGATTTCCGGTTTGTAGGATTGTAGAAGACCGGTAGTGTGCCGCCTTGGGCGGCCTGTAAGCCGAAAAGAAAGTTTTCGAAAAATCCGCCTGCGCGCACAAATGCGATCGGAGACGGCAGGCTGCGAAAAGCTTGCTCCAAAAGCGATAAGGCCGTGATCATCCCCAGCCCGCTTGTTCTATTCGCGCCCATCGACGAAAGCGCTACCACCCGCGGCGGCACTACCTTGGTCAGCGCCTCGACATAGTTCGCAATCACGTCCTTTGCTTCTTTGTAATCAGGCGATGGTGCCCAGACAGCCGGCAACATAACAAACGCGCCCTCAACACCTTTGAGCGCCGCCGCTATGGCTGTCGCATCGTTCCAGTCTCCGTCCACCAACTCCACGCCTTGGTCTGCCCACTTCGCCGCTTTCTCGCGATTGCGCACAAGTGCTCGCACCTGTTTGCCTCGCTTGAGCAGATGCCGCGCGGTGGCGCCCCCAACGTTTCCAGTAATTCCCATGACTAAATACATGGTCGTTTTCTCCTTCATCGCATTCTCCTTTTGCCTCGTATTTGGCCACTCATCCAAATGAGCGACCTGGTCATTGGATGCGCAGGAAAACCATTGGTTGCAAAATAATCGGCGGTTAGAGACCACTGGTTGTAAATCAACAACCGGTTGCAAGAGTCGTCGAAAGAGACTAAGCTGTTGAAGTGACATCCACATCACCAAGTCGCCGGGTAGAGCGTAAGGAGAGGTTGCGGGGCGAAATTCTTGCGGCTGCCAGCAAAATGTTTGCCGATCGCGGCTACGAAGCCGTGACGCTTCGCGCGATCGCTAAAGAGATCGGCTACACGCACGCCGTGATCTACCAGCATTTTCCTGACAAATGGCATATTCTTGCCGAGTTGAGCAGGGAGACGATCGGGCTGCTGATTCAGAACTTCGACGCGATTGCCGCTGAACATCCTGCACCGAAAGAGCGTCTTTTTGCGACTTCACGTGGCTTGATTCAGTTCTGCACTGCCCATCCACAGCAGTTCCGCAACGTCTTCTTCGGGCCGGAGAACCGCAACGGCATCCGCGCTGGACAATATATCAACGACATCGGCACGCCTTTGTTCCAACGTTTCGTACAGCTCTTTTTCGATGTTGCCAAGGATGAAGGATTACCGAGTAAGGACGACATGGTGGTAGCCCACACCTGGTGGTACACGATCTTCGGTCTCGCCACGCTCATGGTCATCCAAGGGGTTGTGCCTGACCTGCCTGACCAGACTCTCGTGGTCGAGCAAACGATCGCCACGCTTTGGGCGGGCGTTCAGGCTGTTCCGCGATTGCCGAAGAGCGCAGTCTCCAAGCGACCCGGCCGATCCAGTGCCTCAAAGCACTAGCAGCTTCTGACTACTTAGGAGTCGTTGGCGGGCTTCATTTACTACGGGGGCTTGCCGCTGGGATCGCTGAAAAAGGTAGGCGGTTTAACCGATCATATATCTGAAGAGATGATACCCCGCGCTAGAGACCTCATTTGAACGAAGTCTGGCCGAACTCCCGTGTTGTCGGCAACCCGGAAGTAATCCAGATTGCAACATGGATCAGTACCTACAAGTCGGCTAGTGTGGAGCCCATTCAGGGTCTTGAGCCCACTTGGCCGAAAAACGCGCTATGCGTAGAAGTGGCTCTTCGGTCTAACGCACTGAAGGCTTGCGAGCGCTGTACAGTTTAGGGAGAGCTGCTTGGTGCAGTTCGGAGCAAGTTTGGAGCAATCTAAGCAGGTCCGAAGGTGGTAAGCGCAACCAAAGCGACGACTTAGATTGAAGTTACCCTAGCTTTGCAAGTAGGCAGTCACCGTTCCATTGCGCGTGCGTCAAATTCCGCAGTCCATTTTTTGGATCACAAGCGCTCGGTCGCTAGCCGAATGCTCGCCTGTCACGAAAATGTCACGGTAGTTGCGGCGAATCGCGATTAATTGCGAACAGAAGGTGAATAAAGAGGAGAAGTTGACTCGTCCCGTTTCATCGCAACTCGCTGATCCTCCTCGGAAAACTCCCGCTCCGGTAAATCGTGATTAAGTTACTCAAGTGGCTGTTAACCGAAGGGTTGCTAGTTCGAATCTAGCCCGGGGAGCCATTCTTCCTGCCGCACGAGTTTGCGCCGGTTTTTCTCCGCGACCAGCTTGCCCCACGATCATCTAAGCTTGATAGCCCCGGCACCGGTACCTTGGAACAGCGACTTGTGTCATCCTACTAGCTGTAATGATTGAGTAGCTCAATACATTTTCCGCAGCAAAACCTGGATCGAACATGGCTAAGCCAATTCTGCTAAGTGTTGACGACGACCCCGATGTGTTGCGCGCCATTGAGCGCGACCTGCGCACCAAATACGGCGCGGAATTCCGCGTAATCGGAAGCGATTCCCCCGAAGCGGCGCTCACGCTCCTCAAACAGTTGAAGCTGCGCAACGACAGTGTGGCATTGCTCCTGGCCGACCAACGCATGCCGCACATGGACGGCGTGGCGTTTCTGCAGGAAGCGATGCGCATCTTCCCGGAGTCCAAACGCGCGCTGCTCACCGCGTATGCCGATACCAACGCCGCCATCGGTGCCATCAATGAAGCCAGCATCAATTATTTCTTCCTGAAACCGTGGGATCCTCCCACCGAGCATCTCTATCCGCAATTGGATGATCTGCTGGACGACTGGCGCGCATCATACCGGCCGAAATTTGAAGGCATACGCGTGCTCGGGACCCGCTGGTCTCCCAAGTCGTATGAGCTGCGGGATTTCCTCGCGCGTAATCGCGTTCCGTATCAGTGGATAGATGTCGAGCTCTCCGCCAGTGATCCGGAAACGAAGCGCATCCTCGAAGTCCTGGGACCGGAAGTCTCCAGCCTCCCTGTAGTGCTCTTCCCCGATGGTTCGAAGCTGCTGGACAGTGTTCCATCACAAGTTGCACAAAAAGTCGGACTGAAAACTCGCGCGCAAACAAACTTTTATGATTTAGCAATCGTCGGCGGAGGGCCCGCGGGCTTGGCTGCAGCCGTTTACGGCGCGTCGGAGGGATTGCACACCGTGATGATCGAGCGCGAAGCTCCGGGCGGACAAGCGGGAATGAGTTCGCGTATCGAAAATTATCTGGGATTTCCCATGGGCCTTAGTGGCGGCGATCTCGCCCGTCGTGCGGTGGTGCAAGCGCAGCGATTTGGCGTGGAAATTTTGGCGCCTCAGGAAGCGGTCAGCGTGCGCATCGAAGGTCCGTACCGCATGATTAAAATGGCCGATGGCAACGAGATCTCCTGCCACGCGCTAATGATTGCCACCGGCGTCCAGTGGCGGCGCCTGGAAGCGCCCGGAATCGACCGCCTGCAAGGCGCGGGCGTGTACTACGGCGGCGGCTCGACGGAGGCTCTCTCCTGCAAGGGCGAAATCGTTTACGTGATCGGCGGCGCGAATTCCGCGGGGCAAGCGGCGATGAATTTCGCCAAGTACGCGGACCGCGTCGTAATCGTTGTGCGCGGAAAATCTCTCTCCAGCACCATGTCCCAATATCTGATTGACCAAATCAAGGAGACGCCCAACGTGCAATTGTGGGCGAACGCCAGCGTCGCCGAAGTGCACGGCGAAACTCATCTCGAAGAGATTTCATTTCTGTGTTCGGACACCAACCAGACGGAGCGCGTCCCGGCGAGTGCGATGTTCATTTTTATCGGCGCGTCACCGCGAACGGATTGGCTGGCCGGTCTCATCGAGCGCGACGAACACGGATTTATTTTGACGGGGCCAGACTTGATTCGCGATGGCGAACATCCCAAGGGATGGCAGCTCGACAGAGATCCCTTTTTGCTGGAGACAAATGTTCCGGGACTTTTCGCCGTCGGCGATGTGCGCCATGGCTCGGTGAAAAGGGTGGCTTCCGGCGTCGGCGAAGGTTCGGTTGCCGTGCAATTCATCCATCAATATCTGAGCAAGGTCTAAATGGTTGAAAAATCTGAATTGCTGAAAGTGCCGGCCTTCGCGGATTTGCCCGATGATCAGATTACCTGGTTCATCAGCCAGGCGCAGGAATTGAATCTCAAAGCGGGCGACACGGCTTTCCGCGCCGACGATCCCGCGGATGCGATGTTTGTTTTCCTCGCAGGACAGCTGCAGGTGCGCGGCGAATTGGGCGGCGAAACCGTGGTGATCCCGGTGAAACCTGGTGATGTAACCGGTGTGCTCCCGTTTTCGCGGATGAAACAATTCAGCGTCGGCGCAAAAGCCATCACCGATTCGCGGGTATTGCGCTATCCCGCGTCACAGTTTCCGGAACTTGTTCACAGAATGCCTGAGCTGACCCAGCGGTTGGTTGGCATGATGTCCGACAGAATCCGCGAAACCACGCGGCGCGAACAGCAGCGTGACCGACTCGCTTCCCTGGGAAAGCTTTCCGCCGGGCTTGCACACGAACTCAACAATCCCGCCTCTGCCGCGAAGCGCGCCGCCAGCCAGTTGCGAGACGTCCTAAAGAAAATCCGCGACGCCAGCCACGAGCTGGGAAGCCGCGATCTAACGGCAGCACAAAAAGCCGAAATCGAGAAGCTCGAGACGGCGTTCGTCCAGAACGACACTGTTCCGCCGGATCCGCTAGCCATGAGCGATCTGGAAGAACAGATCGATTCCTTGTTGCGCAGTCACGGGCAGAATGACTTGTGGCAAATGTCCGCGGACTTGGCGCGCCGGAACGTCAAACCGGAAGCGCTGGAATCCTTATTTGCGATCTTGGACGCGGACTCCGCCCGAGCGGCTCTGGTGCGGATCGCTGCCTCCGTGGAAGTAGCGACTCTGCTGAACGAAATCGAAAGCGGCACGTCGCGCATATCCGACCTAGTCCGCGCCATTAAAGAATACACATACATGGACCAGACGCCGCTGCAGAACGTGGACATCGTGAAAAGCCTGGAAACAACGCTTACCATTTTGAATCACAAGCTCAAGCATGGAGTTACGGTCGAGCGCGATTACCAGAAAATTCCGCTGCTCGTAAATTCCTTTGGCAGCGAGCTAAATCAGGTTTGGACCAACATCATTGACAATGCGATTGACGCCATGGGCGGCGAGGGCAAGCTTAAAGTACGAACGTTTCGCGACGACAACTGCGTCGTCGTAGAGATCACCGATAATGGTCCCGGAATTTCGCCGGAAGTGCAGGCGCACATGTTCGAGCCTTTCTTCACCACCAAGGGAGTAGGGCAAGGCACGGGCCTTGGCCTGGACACGGTGCAGCGAATCGTGAAAAAGCACCAAGGCAATATTCAAGTCAGTTCGAAGCCCGGCGAAACTCGCTTTCAGGTTTGGTTGCCGCTGGCGGAGAGCACTACTTAGGACTGATTTGGCAGGTAACTGCACGTCGCCGCGCGTGATTGCTAGTCGATTCCCAGACGTTGCTGCATTTCCTCCAGCGTAAATCCCTTGGTCTCCGGGTAAAAGAACATGACGATGAAAAATTGCAACACCATCATGGCTGCAAAAAATACGAAGGGGTATGCGCCGGAGGTTTTCGCGACTACGGGAAAGAGCGCGGAAATAATCGCGTTCATGATCCAATGTGAAGAGCTTCCCAAACCCTGACCCTTCGACCGCACGGTATTCGGAAATATCTCGCCGATATAGACCCATATGACCGCGCCGAGCGGCGCGAAAAAGAAAATGTAGCCCACCAGGATCCAGACGAGCCAGTCTTGATTTCGTTGCGTGAAAAAAATCATGGCCACGCCTGATAGACAGAGCGCCGTTCCTGCCGAACCGACTAGCAGTAGCGTCTTGCGCCCGAGCTTGTCGATCAACGTCATGGCCAGCAGCGTGGCGCATAGATTCATGGCCCCGATGGCGACGGACTGCAGGTCTCCGGACAATTTGCTGAATCCCGCGGCCATGAAAATCGAGGGTAAGTAGTATAGGATCGCGTTGATTCCCGCCAGCTGGTTGAACACTCCGGTAGCGATCGCTACAAAAATGGGATAACGGAATTTGCGCTGGAATAGCGGCTCGGAGCCTTGTGACCGCTCCAAATGAATCGAGTTCACAATTTCCTTGAGCTCCTCTTCGTAATTCGAGGATCGCAACAGCGCCAGAACGCTGCGCGCTTCGTCAGTGCGATGCTGCGTGGCCAGCCAGCGAGGACTCTGCGGAATCCCGAAAAGCATCACAAAAAATAAAAAAGCAGGCGCCGCGGCGACGCCCAATTGCCAGCGCCATTCAAGCGCGCCCATTCCCAGCCTGGCGATGCAATAATTGGAAAAATACGCGAGCAAAATTCCCAGGACCACGTTGATCTGAAACATTCCCACGAGTCGTCCGCGTAGTGTCGCTGGAGCCAACTCCGCGATATAAACCGGAGCCAGCACGGAGGAACCACCGATGCCCAACCCCCCGATGAAACGGAAAACTACCAGCGCCGGCCAATTCCACGCGAGCGCGCAGCCGAGGGAGGAGATGATGTAAAGCACTGCCATCAAACGCAGCGCGTTTCGTCCTCCCAGGCGTTGCCCGAGCGAGCCCGCCGTCAACGCGCCGACGACTGTTCCCCACAATGCAATCGAAACCGTGATTCCCAGTGACCAATCCGAAAGGTTGAAAACTTGCTGCAGTGAATGGGTGGTGCCGGCGATGACGGCGGTGTCGAAACCAAACAGCAGTCCGCCGAGCGCGCCGACGATGCTGGCTTTCAGCAGATAGGAATTCAGTTTCACGCGGTTTCCTCAGCGCAATTTTGCGCGGCGTCGCCCGCTTGCGCGGCAACGATCAGACCGTTCTGCCTACGCGCCATTCGGAGACACCGTGAACGGCAGTATGCACGCACCGAGCAGTCCCGCCTCTGGGCCTAGCTCGGTAAGCGTGACGTATGTTTTCGCTTTGGTCCCGCGAGCAGCGTCAGATTTTTCCGGATCCGTCATGCGAAATACATAGCTGCGGTAGCGCAACTCCTCGAACAGCGCCGGCGAAAACAAATTCCAGGAACTCGACAAGCCGCCGCCAACAACATACAGCGGCAAGTTCAACGTGTTGACCAGCGCCGCGAGCCCTCTGCCCAACGCAAGACCAACCTCGTCGAAAATTTTCTGCGCGTCCCGGTCGCCTGCACCGGCGAGCACGGCGACATCGCGCGGCGTGAAATCAGGATTGCTTTTTTCCAGCGCAGCCAACGCCGGCGATTTTCCTTCGGCTATCAATTCCTTGGCTCTGCGACGCACTCCCGTAGCCGACGCCAATGGTTCCAGGCAGCCGCGAGCGCCGCATCCGCACGCGGCGCCATCCGGCCAGATATTAATGTGGCCCACCTCGCCGGCCATTCCATTCAATCCGTCCCAGATTTTGCCGTGAAAAATGATTCCGCCGCCAACTCCCGTGCCCAGCGTCAAAAATAATAGTGTGTCGATGCCCAGAGTTTTCCCTTTGCCGGCAACGCACTCCGCCAAGGCCGCCACGTTGGCGTCATTTTCCACGACGACCGGCGTGCCCACGCTCTGCTCCACGGCCGCGCGCAATTCCAGACCGTCGAAGCCCGGAAGATTGGGCAGGTTTCGCAGCCGACCTTCGGGCAATTCGATGGGGCCCGGGGAGCCGATGGCGATGCCTTTCAATGCGAGCTTCGCGGAATACTTGTCGCGAAGCTTGCGAATTCCCGCGCACATATCCGCGACCACGGCGTCCCGCCCAGCCTTCAGCCGCGTGGGCATCTGGATCGTTTCCAGAAATCCCGCCGCCGGCGTGTATGCGGCCAGACGTAGGTTCGTGCCGCCAAAATCAATTCCGACCGAGAACGAATCCGAGGTCATGTCCGAGTGAACTGCTCCGTTTGTTCCGAAGCGCTAGTTCTAAGCTCCCCACGTTCAGCGGCAGTCTGTGGCACGATGCGAATGCCCCGCAACGGCAAGCAATGTACACGAATCAGGAAGCGAGAAAACAGAAATTCCAGTGGACGCGCGCCACAGGCGAAGGTTGGCCAGCACGGGCCCAGCCAGCTAGCGCCTAAGTATGTGCAGGCGCTTCACCATGCGGCTTATTATTTTTGAACGCAAAGGACGCTATATAGAGGTAGCACAGCGCAGGCAAAATGAACGCGTGATGGATGCCAATGCGATCGGCGAGCACGCCTTGCAGCTCTGGAATGATCGCGCCGCCCACAATGGCGCAGACCAGCAAAGCAGAGCCTTTGCCCGTCAACGGTCCGAGGCCCTCGATAGAGAGAGTGAAGATGCTGGGAAACATCGTCGAATTGAAGAAGCCGACCAAGAGAATGCTCCACATCGCTAAATGCCCGAAACTGCCCATGGAGAGCACGACCAACAAGAAGGCCATCAGCGCAGAAAATCCCAAAACCGTCCCGGTGCGCATTTTCTGCAGCACAGCGGATCCGATGAATCTGCCAATCATCGCTCCACCCCAGTAAAGCGAAACGAACTTCGCGGCAAGCTGGATGGAGATGTTTCCAATGTTCGGCTGGCTCATGTAGTTCACCAGCATGCTTCCAATTGCTACTTCCGCTCCCACATACACGAAAATTGCACCCGCCCCCATTATCAATCGCGGGTATTTCCAGATTGAGTCGTGAACTTTTCCGTGTGGTTCCACTGAGGAGATGACCGGCAGCTTGAATTTCGCAATCACCAGGCCAAGCAAAAAAAGCGCAATTGCCAGGCCGAGATACGGAAGTTTGACGGAGGAGGCTTGCTCCAGACGATAAGTCTGTAACTGGTCGGGCGGCATTTGGCGAACTACGTCGAGCGCGACAGGTGCTCCGCTCAGAATCAGCAGGCTGCCGAACCAAGGAGCCAGCGTCGTGCCGAGCGAATTGAACGCCTGCGTCAAATTCAGACGGCTCGATGCCGTTTTCTCAGGGCCTAAGACGGCCACATAGGGATTGGCAGACACCTGCAGAATGGTGATGCCTGCCGCAAGAATGATCAGCGCGGTGAGAAACAACGGAAAGGAAGGTGCGCTCGCCGCCGGCACGAAAAGCAGCGCGCCCAGTCCCATCGTCAACAAGCCGCCGACCATTGCTTTTTTATAGCCAAGCCACTCGATCAATTTTCCCGAAGGCAATGCGAAAACAAAGTACGCGCCGAAAAAGCTGAACTGTATGAGCATCGCTCTGGCGTAACTCAGATCGAAGATGGCCTTCAAGTGGGGAATTAAAATATCGTTGAGGCACGTCAGAAACCCCCACATAAAGAAGAGGGTCGTCACCATCGCCATTGCTGGCTTGTCAGTGGAAGTGGGCACAGCTGCAGCTGCCGGGGCAACCTTCGAATCGGCTATAGACATCGTGTCAGGGCTCTCCCATAATTCCGTTTGAACGTGCACCGCCGGCTGCTAGGCGTTTTGCAATTCTTTACTGCATGGTGCCATCTGCAACGACGCTTTCCCTGTTGATCTGCGCACCACAAACTCCGGCTCAATCAATATTTCCGCGACGAACTCCTCGCTGTTTTTGATCTGATTCAGCACCGACCGCGCCGCGATTTCCCCCATCTTTAGAAGAGGCTGGCGCACCGTCGTCAGCGGCGGATTGCTGTAGGGAGCCATCTTAATGTCGTCGAAGCCGACCACGGAAATATCGTTCGGGACGTGCAGTCCGGCTTCCTGGAAGGCGCTGATGGCGCCCAGCGCGGAATTATCGTTAAACGCAAACAGTGCGCTGAATGGCAATTTCCGGTTGCAGAGGAATGCCTTGGTGGCGGGATAGGCCACTTCCGGTGTGGACAAGTCACCTTCCAGATGAATGGTCAGCTCTGGACGCACCGCGATGCCCAGTTCTTGCGCCACGTGCAAAATGGCATTCCACCGATCGTTCGAGTCCGAGCTGTAGTGCGGCCCTTTCATATACGCAATCTCGCGATGACCCAGTTCGAACAGATGTTGCAGCGCCAGCTGCGCCGCCCGGCGATGATCCAGAAGAATATTGGTTACACCTTCCAGAGGGCGGTGACCGGCGATGGCAATCGTGGGCAAAGACATGGACTCGCCCAGCAAAGTGTCCACGGAAATCAGTCCCTCCACGCCGCGCTGCAACAGAATATGCGAATAACTATCCAGCAGTTTCTTATCGTTGTGATGCGCGACCGTGAGAAAGAAATAACTGTGCTGCCGCAGGTAGCGTTCAATGCCGCTGATGATCATTGCAGCATAAGCATCGCCCAGATCCCGCGAGATCACTCCGATGGTGTAAGTGCGCTGCACACGCAGCGAGCGCGCCAAATAATTTGGGCGATAATTCAGTTCGCGGGCGGCGGCCAGGACACGTTTCTTGGTGCGCTCCGGCACGGAGCGAGCTGCTGCGGAGTTGTTCAATACTGCTGAAACAGTACCGGGCGTGAGTCCTACATGCTCGGCAACCGCCTTCAGCGTGACGACGCGCAGTTTCCGGCCGCTCTGATTCTTGCTACGGCTTTCCATGGGCTGTCTCTTTAAAAATGTCCGGCAGAAAAAATAATCTGAGCTGTGTGCGCGGTCAGTAACCAGGATATTCGCGCAGGGGATGAAGGGCACGTCTGCCCTGCTGCATAATACTGCGAAATGAAACGTCCGCAACGGTTCATTTGTGTAGTTTAACGAAATGTCTTTAGAAAATCGTTATTTTTAGCTTGACAAGAATAGGCCACTTGAAGCTAAATGCTCCGCAGCTGGGTGGTATCGAAAAAATCGATGGGTTGTATATAAAGAGCTTTTTGTTCCGGGTGGCTCTAGCGGTCGTTGGGGTGTGTCTTGGTGTGCGCAACTCGGTTGATCATCGCACGGCGATCTCTAACTTGATTTCCCGTTAGCGTACGTAGCGGTGTCACCAACTTTGTAGCGTAGGCCGGGTGGGCCTAATGCGCTTCTCTTGGGGGAGGAGAAAGATTTATGAATAAGTCTCGTGGTGGGTATCTGACTGCGCTCGTTTTGGGATTTTGTTTGTGTTTTGCCGCCATGCTCTTGGGCTCGCCACTATCGGCACAGTCCACCTTCGGTTCCATTTCGGGAACGGTCGCGGATACCTCAGGTGCCGCTGTACCCGACGCGCAGGTCACGCTGACCAGCGCGGGCACCGGTGCGAAGCAGACCTATACCACCAGCGGGGACGGCCTCTACTCTTTCGTTAACCTGAATCCTGGCGAATATCGCCTCGATGTGGAGAAGGCCGGCTTCAAGCACGTCAAGCGCGAGTCCGTAGTCGTGCAAGTGCAACAGGCCGTCCGCATTGACGTCGCCATGGAAGTCGGCGCCGTCAGCCAGACAGTGGAAGTCACCGCGGAAACTCCGCTGCTGACGCCCACCGACACCTCCTTGGGCCAGGTGATTAACCAACGCGAAACCAATGAGATTCCTCTGAATGGCCGCAACGTGTTCAGCCTTATCACGCTTTCTCCAGCGGCCGTCGCGGGCGGCAGCGGCTCGGGCGGGGCAACCGGCGGGTCGCAGGTTGGTCCGAATCCCTTCAGCTGGGGCAACTACCAAGTGGGAGGCTCTTTCGGTAATGAGAGCGCCGAGTACATCGATGGCCAACCAGTCAACATCGGCTACATCAACCTGCCGGTTCTGATTCCCGACCAGGACGCCATCTCGGAATTCAAGGTGCAGTACAACAACCTCGGACCCGAATGGGGTAAGTTCGCCGGCGGTATCGTGAACCTGAGCACCAAGGGCGGAACGAACCAGTATCACGGTGAAGCGTACGAATTCTTCCGCAACAAGGTTTTGAACGCCACTCCGTTTTACGACACCTCAAATCCTCCGTACGTGCAGAACCAGTTCGGCGGCACGTTTGGTGGCCCGGTAATCAAAGACCATACCTTCTTCTTCTTCGCCTACGACGGATACCGTCAGCGGGCATCCACGGTATTTACGACGACGGTGCCTACCGTTGGAGAGCGAGCCGGCGTGTTCCCGGCGGACGTTCCCATTTTCGATCCGCTCAGCGTGGGCGCCGGATGTGTCGCAGCGCCGAGCAACGGAACTTGTGCCCGAACCCAGTTCGCCAACAACACGATTCCCGTAATCAATCCGGCGGCACTGGAAGAACTGAAGTTCATTGGTTTGCCGACGAACGGCAATGAAACGAACAATTTCACTGCCGCCGGGGCCACCGGTGGAAACGCCAATCAATATGTAGCTCGCGTAGATCAGAACCTGACCTCGACGCAGCACATTTTCGCTCGCTACAACTTCTTTAACCTGCTGGATCTGCCGCTCGATCCCTTCAAGACGGGATTGTGCGCTGACAAGTGCGCGGAAACGTATCAGACCAACGCGCTTGCCATAGATTACAGCTACTCAATCCGCCCTGACTTGATCTTGAACATCAATGCCAGCGGCAGCCGGTTCCATTACGCCCGCACGCCTACGAACTCGGATTTCGATTTGACCCAATTCGGCTGGCCCGCGGCTTACAACAGCGAAATTCCCTCTGCTTCGCGGTCTCCGTTCACGCCGTGCTTCACTCCGCAGGACTCGCTCATTACTTGCTCGCAAGGCCAAAGCTTCATCGCTGACCACGACACGCAGGTCAACGTCTCGCCCAGCCTTACGTGGATCAAGGGGCGTCACACCTGGGTGTTTGGCGGCCAGCTCACAGAGACCTACGACAACTATGCACAGACGAACATCGCCAGCGGCGCTTTTGCTTTCAATGGCAGCTGGACGGCTGACAATGCATTCAATCCGACGCCGAACACTGGTATTTCCTTTGCCGATTTCGAATTGGGATACGGTCTGAACCAGGGCAGCGTGTTCAACCACAATTACGGTGAAGCGCAGATTCCGGCGTTGGTGGCGCAGAAGGAGACCTATCGGGGCTTTTACTTCGGGGATACGTGGAGAGTCACCTCAAAGCTGACGCTCAACTACGGCGTGCGTTACGATTTGCCGGGAAACTGGTCGGTCCGGCATGACCTATCTACCTATTGGGATCCCTCCGCGACCAACCGCACGGTTACCGGTTGCAGCCAGGCCGCGAATGGGGATGGCATTGCCGGCAGCCCGTGCCCGGGCGATATCTTCTTCGTTGGTACCGGCATTAATCCCGGGCGGACTGCTGTTCCGCTTTACAAGAAAGAATTTATGCCGCGCATAGGCATAGCGTATAGCTGGGATCAGAAGACCGTCATCCGCGCTGGTTACGGCATCTTCTTTATCCCGAACTGGGTGCTGTTCAACCTGAATCCCAGCAACGATCCTATTAACACGTCCTCGACTCTGTGGGTCGCAACCACAAATGGCGGGGCCACTCCCAATAGCACGCTGTCGGCGACGGACTGCGCGTTCACACCGGGAGTCGCCAGCCCGCAGTCACCGTCAGGAACGCTGAATTGCCCGACCAACGGGCCGTTCGGGCCGGGTCTCAATACTCCGCTTCCCAGAACAGGCAATGTTTCGCAATTTAATGCTGGTGGAAACCCATTTGAAGCTCCCTACAGAGCCTACTCACCGGGCTATGTGCAGCAGTTCAATTTGGACCTTCAGAGAGAGCTCCCTGGGGGCATCTTCGTTGATGCTGCTTACGCCGGCTCCCGAGGCGTGCACTTGTCGAGCTCCAACAACGTTTCAATCAACAACATTCCCGACTCGTTTTACCAGCAAGCAGCGGCACAGGTGGCAGCAAATCCAAACGCCACGCCTACAATCCTTACGTCAATTCCGAACCCATTCTCGGGGATCACAACTGTCAGTGGGTTAAACCCGACATCAAACGCTACGATTCTCGCAGGTCAGTTGGACCGCCCCTACCCCGAATATTCCGGCACGTCCCTCGTTGGGGATGGTTGCTGCGGCAGCAACTATAACTCGTTCCAGCTAACGGCCACGAAGCGGTTCAAGGACGGTGGGACTTTCCTGGCTGCCTACACCAACGCCAAGTTGCTGAGCAACACAGACACGCTGACGACCTGGCTGGAATCTGGCGTCGGCTCGCCGCAGGACTGGAACAACCTGAAGGCAGATCGGTCACTATCCTCACAGGATGTCTCCCAGCGCCTCGTGATCAGCTACGTCTATGACCTGCCCTTTGGTCACGGCCAGAGGTACATGTCCGATGCTTCCGGCGTAGTTGGCAAGGTAGTTTCCGGCTGGGGTGTTGATGGGGTCACCACCTTTCAAAAGGGCTTCCCTGTGCCAATCTCTTTCGCTGGGTCCAACGGGATTTCGGCGGCGGGCTTCTCACAGAACTTTACTCTGCGTCCGAATGTTGTACCCGGATGCAACAAGGGCGCGGCGCATACTGTTGTGCCGGGCTCGGGTAACCAATTCGTTTGGTTCAACACCAGCTGCTTCGTAGCTCCTGCTGAATGGGGATTCGGCGACGAGGCACGCGTGGATGCCACAATTCGGGGCGCGGGTATCAATAACTGGGACTTCGCCTTGTTCAAGACGACGAACTTCGGCCCGGAGAACAAACTCGGTTTGCAGTTCCGGACAGAGTTCTTCAACACGTTCAACCGCGTACAGTTCGGGCCTCCAGGAAGTGCTCTAGGCGGCGGCAATTTCGGTATTGTGAGCAGCCAGCTGAACAGCCCGCGCTTGATTCAGCTTGCTTTGAAGTTCCTGTTCTAGCGCGTGAGTGGGACGAAGGTGGATGCCTCCCCCCGGCATCCACCTTTCGTTCTTCCAACTTCCAGAAGACATCCTCAGCGAAGCATTCGTGCAATCGGCTCTGACAGTTGCAATCCCTCTGCTTCGAGTTTGCAGCACAGCCGAACGCCATGACCACAACGGCCGAAGCTCAGCCCGCAAGTTCTCTGCCCGCCATGCACCCGCGCGCGACTTCTGCTAACCTTCCAATTGCCCCACGGGAGACCACAAAACATCGAATGAACCGCCGGATCACGCGACGCGATTTCCTGGAAGCGTTTGCCGCCATGGGTATTGCCCTGCCCGCGACCTCTTCTATGTTTGACGTGAAGCATCCGCGCGGCTTGGATTTCAACCACGTAAACTCTCCCACGCCGCAGAAGTACCTGATCGAAACCATGGGCGGCGGCGTAGCGCTCTTTGATTACAATAATGACGGATTGCTCGACATTTTTTTGGTGAATAGCGGGCAGCTTACGAATCCGATGCATCCACCCGAAACGTTCGACCGCCACGATCCGCTCAATTGGAATCGTCTCTACCGCCAGAATCCCGATGGCAGCTTTACAGACGTCACCAAGGAGGCCGGCCTGGCCAGCGCCGGCGACGGCAACTACGGCATGGGCGTTGCGGTCGGCGATTACGACAACGACGGCTTCCCCGACCTCTACATAACGAACTACGGAAAAAATACGCTCTACCACAATAACGGCGACGGCACTTTCACCGACGTAACTGCCAAAGCAGGCGTCGAAGCAGGAGGCTGGAGCTGTTCCGCGGGCTTCTTCGATTACGATAACGACGGCCACCTAGACCTGTTCGTGACGCGCTACATGCTTTGGGACACGCAGCACAGCAAGATTTGCGGCAACGAATGGCAGACCTACTGCCCGCCCGCCGAATTCCCCTCCACCACCAATATTCTTTATCGCAATCGCGGCGATGGCACGTTCGAAGACGTCAGCCAGCATTCCGGTATTGCCTCTCTCAAGGGCCGCTCGCTGGGCGTATGCTTTGCTGATTACGATGGCGACGGATTCACCGATATTTTCGTTTCGAACGACGGCATGCGCCAGTTTCTCTTCCACAATAATGGCGACGGCACGTTCACCGAACGCGCCCTCGAAGCCGGCACGGCGCTCACCGCCGATGGCAAGCCGCTATCAGGCATGGGCACGGTGTTTCAGGACTACGACAACGACGGGCGGCCCGATATTTTGGTAACCGTGCTGCCGCGCGAGGTTTACGCGCTCTTTCACAACGATGGCAACGGTTCGTTCAGCTATCGCAGCCTGCAGGCCGGATTGGGCCTGTTGTCAGCCGCAAGCTCCGGCTGGGGCGTTGGCTTCGAGGATTTCGATAATGACGGCTGGAAAGACCTCTTCGTTGCGCAGAGCCACGTGTTGGACAATGTGGAAGCGATCGATCACATGCTGCATTACAAAGAACCGCCGCTGCTGGCGCTCAATCACAATGGGCGCTTCGAACGCGCCGACTCCGGAATCACATCGGCGATAGCTGGCCGCGGTGCTGCCTTCGGCGACCTGAATAACGATGGCTGGATGGACGTGGTGGTTACTTCGCTGGGCGGCGAGCCGCTGGTGCTGATGAATCACGGCGGCGCTGGGCATTGGCTTTCCATCACTCTGCGCGGCACAAGGAGCAACCGCGATGGACTGGGCGCGCGCGTGCTGGTGAACGGCCAGGTGCGATTCGCGACCACCGCGGGCAGCTACATTTCTTCCAGCGACAAGCGCTTGCACTTCGGCCTCGGCGCGGCTGAAATCGCGAAGGTCGAAGTGTACTGGCCTTCCGGCGCCCATCAGGTTCTTGAAAACGTCAAAGCCGATCAGTTTCTAGAGATCCGCGAGCTGGAGAAAGCATGAGCGGCGTTTTGCTTTTACTTTTGCTCGCGCTGCAGGCAGCGGCGGCGCCGTCTCCGGCTCTGCAACATCTGCATGCCGGGGTGGAGGCCGAAAAGAGCGGACAACTGGACGCAGCAGTGACCGAATTTCAGAAAGCCACCGAGGTGGATCCCAAGTTGGCTATCGCGTTCGTGGATCTGGGCGACATCTACATCGCGAAACACGATTATGCATCCGCCATTCCGCCACTGAAGCGAGCCGTCGAGCTCAGCCCCAATCTCGAAGGCGCCCACCGGTTGCTGGGATACGCGCTGCTCGCGCAAGGTTATGCCAGCGAAGCAATTCCGCACCTGGAGAAAGCACACGCGGAGGACGCGCTCGGCATCGCTCTGCTTGAAGCAGGAAAACTGCCGGAGGCTGTGCCAGTTCTGCAAAAAGCCCTGGCGCAAAATCCGAATGATCCCGACCTTTTGTATTATTACGGCAGAGCTGCTGGCCTGCTCTCCAAACAAGTTTTTGATGAACTCGAAGACCGATTCCCGGATTCCGCGCGCGCTCATCAGATGATGGCGCAGGATTATGCCGCGTTGCGCGATGTTCCCAGCGCCGAACGCGAATTTTCGGAAGCGCTGCGCTTGCATCCGCAGACCGCGGGCCTGCACCTCGAGTTTGGTGAGCTTTACGCCCGAGCGCAGCAATGGGACAAGGCCGCGGATCAATTTCAGCTCGAAACGGAAGTTCAGCCGGGCAGCCCCGAAGCGTTCTATCGCCTGGGCGAAGCGCAAGTGCAGTTGGGAAAATTCCACGAAGCGCGCGAAGCTCTCGTTCGTTCCAACCAGTTGAAAGAGGACATGCCTGAAACTCTCTACATGCTCGGCAAGGCCGCGGCGCTGGATGGCGACGACAGCGTGGCCGAAAAGTCGTGGCTGCATGTTCTGAACATCGAGAAAGACACTGCGCTTGCCGCGCAAGCGCATTTTGGCCTGGCGGGCATTTATCGCAAGCAGGGCAAGACCGCGGACGCTGATCGTGAAATGCAAGAATTTCGCAAATTGCAAGGCAACCCGGGCCACGCAGACGATCCGCCGAAATAAATAATTGCAAGAAAGATTGGAAGGAGGCAGTTGATGACACCTGCACGCATGCACACCACGCTGTCGCAGCGCAAAATCGGTGTGATATTCGCTTTGCTGTTCATTGTGACCGCTGCAGCGCTGGTTCCTCTTGCTACTGCCGCGCCCGATGACGTCGAGCAACGCGTCGAGGCGATCCTCAGCAAGATGACACTCGAGCAGAAGATTGACATGCTCGGCGGTCAGGACGATTTTTACATTCGCGCGTATCCCGACCTGGGCTTGCCTCGTCTGCGCATGGCCGACGGGCCGATTGGAGTTCGCCACGGCGGCCCTGCCACCACGATGGCAGGCGGAATCTCGCTCGCCGCTTCGTGGGACCCCGCGCTCGCCGCCGCAGAAGGCACGCAAATCGCACGCGACGCCCGCGCGAAGGGCGTGCATTTCATGCTCGGACCGGCCTTCAACATCTATCGCGCGCCGATGAATGGCCGTAATTTCGAATACATGGGCGAAGATCCGTATCTGGCCGGTCAAATCGCGGTGGGCTACATCCAGGGGATGCAAAGCCAGGGAGTCAGCGCAACAGCGAAACATTTCATGGGAAACAATTCCGACTTCAACCGCCACAACGTGGACTCCATCATTGATGAGCGCACCATGCGAGAAATTTATCTGCCGGCATTCGAAACCGCCGTGAAACAGGGCCATGTGCGCTCCGTGATGGATTCCTATAATTTGACGAATGGCACCCACATGACGCAGAACGGTTACCTCAATAATGAAGTTTTGAAAAAAGAGTGGGGCTTCGACGGAATCCTAATGTCCGATTGGACGTCGACCTATGACGCAGTGGGCGCTGCGAATGGCGGCCTGGACCTCGAGATGCCTTCTGGGAAATTCCTGAACCGCGAGAAGCTGCTTCCGGCGATTAAGAACGGGTCGGTGAGCGTCGCGACCATTGACGACAAGATTCGCCGCATCCTGCGCGTCGCGATTCAGCTCGGATGGCTGGACCGCGAGCAAGCCGATCTGACGATCTCGCGTTACAACCGCGAAGGCGATCAAGTCGCGCTGCAAGCCGCGCGTGAAGGCGCCGTGCTGCTGAAGAATGAAGGCAATTTGCTGCCGCTCAAAAAGGATGTGGTGAAATCCATTCTGGTGGTCGGGCCTGACGCATATCCCGCCGTGCCGGTCGGTGGTGGCAGCGCTCATGTAGTGCCGTTTGCACCCGTGAGTTTCGTGCAAGGCATCAGCGACTATGTAGGAAATGGCGGTCAGGTTTTTTACAGCCCGGGAATTCCCACTGTAAGTGAAATGTCAGCCGCGACATCGTTCTCGACCGCTCCGTCGGGCGGTACTGCAGGATTAAAGGCAGAACATTTCACCAATGAAGATTTGCAGGGAAAGCCATTCCTCACGCGCACTGATGATCACGCTGATTTCGGACCGCCGAGCCGCAAGAGTTTGCCCGCCGAGGCGTTATCCTCGCGATGGACCGGCTATTACACGCCGAGCGCCGCGGGAAAATACGATCTCTTTGTCACCTCGACGGGAGAAGACGGCGGCTACTACCGCGCCTACGTTGACGACAAAATCGTGCTCGACGATTGGACTATTTCCAAAGAGCTGCTGGGTATCGCGACGCTCTCTCTCGATGCCAGGGCGCATAAAATTGTCCTCGAACATCACGGCGAATCCAGGTGGCTGGGTGGGCACCTGCACATGGGAATCGCGCGTCAAGGCAGCTACGTGCTTCCGGACGCGAAGAAGCTGGCGGCGAAGGCGGACGTCGTCGTGGTCGCAGCAGGTTTTGATCCGGAATCCGAAAGCGAAGGCGCCGACCGCACTTTCCGTTTGCCTCCCGGGCAAGATGAATTGATCCAGGAAATGTCCGCCGCGAACAAGAACACCATCGTCGTGCTTACTTCCGGCGGCGGCGCTGATATGAACGCATGGATTGACCACGTTCCGGCGTTGCTTGAGGCCTGGTATCCCGGGCAAGAAGGCGGCAAAGTTGCCGCGGAAATTCTTTTCGGCGATGTGAATCCGTCGGGGCGTTTGCCGGCGACTTTTGAGCGCCACTGGGAAGATAATCCAGTGCACGATAACTACTACCCGGCAGCCGGGACCAAACGCGTCATCTATAAAGAAGGCGTGTTCGTGGGCTATCGGGGCTACGAGCACGACGGCACAAAGCCTTTGTTTCCATTCGGTTATGGGCTTTCGTACACTTCTTTTCAGTACGCGAATGTTGCCGTCAAGCCAGCGGACGCGAACGCGAAGCATGACGGAATTTCCGCGCCGCTGTTTCAGATTTCGTTCGACGTGACGAATACAGGGACGCGCGCAGGTGCTGATGTCGCTCAGGTGTACGTGGCGGAAGCCCACCCCAAAATCCCCCGGCCCGTAAAAGAATTAAAGGGCTTTGCGCGAATCGAACTGAAACCGGGTGAAACAAAAACCTCGACAGTAACTTTGAGTGGCCGCTCTTTTTCCTACTACGATGCGGACGCGAAACAATGGCGCGCCGATCCAGGTGAATTCCAAATTCTGGTGGGACGTTCGAGTCAGGACATCGTACTTCGCGGCAGCCTCACGCTTTCGGCGGTGGCTGCAGCATCGGCAAACAATAAATAGGATTTGGTGAGCCGAAGACTCCGCAGCACCCTAGTGCATCGTTGGCGAACCCGGAAACGCATCGGTGAGCGATATCACCTGCAGCGAGCGTTGAAGCTGATCGAGTGAAGTCGAAGAAGGCGTCTTGAGCTTTACGGTGACCGGCTCGCCCGGCAGCAAATCAAAATAATTGTCCGCGGCTTGCACATCCAGATCCCCGAACGAAATGTAAACGCTGCGCGCGAGGCCTCGCGACCGGAGCGTTAGCGCATACGTTCCGTTCGAATTTTCCAGCGAGGTGGCAATTCCAGGCGAACTCGAAAAAGTTGTCTTCAGCGTCGCCCCGTTAACATCGGTGGTCACGCCGAATCTGGGCAGGTCGAGATTGTGCATCGTGTCGAAGAAAATCAGGTTCCGCGAAACGTTTTGTCCGCCAACCGCCAGGTCAAAGACCAGAAAACTTTTCTTCGGATCAGCGTTCGCCAGCAGCTCCTTCTGATCTAATGTGAAGTACACCGTGCTGGACTGCGCGGGCACCTGCACGTCCTGTGTTTTCTCCATCAGCACCTTGCCGTTAAAATCCAGCAGCCGCCAATGGATCTGGCCGCTCAGCGGTTGTAGCTTGTCAGACACCACATACACATCCACCTTGCCATCATGCGCAAACGGCGAAACCAGCACGTCATCGTAAAATCGCCGCGCGTAATATTGCAGCGCCTTCCAGCGCCCGTAGTAATCAATACTGGCCCAGGAAGCCACCGGCCAGCAATCGTTCAACTGCCAATAAAGCGATCCCATCGTGTTGGGCATCTGTCGTCGCAAGTGTTCCGCGCCCACTTTGATGGCCTCCGCCTGCAACACCTGGCTTAGGTACACGAACGAGGGAAAATCCTTCGGCTCCGGGTACCAGCGCAACATGTAGCTGAGGATTCGTTCATTGCCACCGTGATTTTTCTGGTGATCCTGCATGGTCGCGGAATGGATGTCCATGTCGCCGGGCTGCGCAAACGTTCGAATTGTGCGCATTTCCGGGAAAGATTGGAAACCGTACTCGGACATGAAGCGCGGGAATTGCTGCGTATACATTTCGATGGGCGCCAGTGCATGCCACACCTGCCAGTAGTGCACATCGCCGTTGGTTTGGCTGTCGGGAGGATCTTCGAAATTTGCGCTCGGTGAACTGGCCCAATAGGGCACGGGATTCCCGTAGCGCGCGACGACACCCGCGAGAACGCTATGGAACAGCACCACGTAATCCGTCCACACCTTTTCGCGGTCGGCCGGCGAGACGGCTTCCTTAAATATTTTTCGATCGTCCCAGTGCACCCAGCCCGTCTCAATCTCATTATTGCCGCACCACAGCACGATGCTGGGATGATCCCGCAGCCGCTCGACCTGCTCGATGGCTTCTTGCCTCACGTTCTCCTGAAAATCCGCGCCGCCCGGAACCATATCGCCGCCGAAAATAAATTCCTGCCACACCATGATGCCCAGTTCGTCACAGATATCGTAAAAATCGTCCGACTCGTAGTAGCCGCCGCCCCATTCGCGCACCATATTCATGTGCGCGTCGCGCGCCGCTTCCAGAATCTGGCGATGGATTTCCGGCGTCACGCGGTTCGGAAAACTATCGAACGGAATCACGTCTGCGCCCTTGGCGAAGACGGGAATACCGTTCACGACGAACGCGAAACTCTTGCCCGTCTTGCCGACTTCCCTGCGCAACTCGATCGAGCGCAGCCCTGTTTTCAGAGACGCGTCGGCAGCGACGTCGCGCCCGATGCGCACCGTAGCCGCGAAACGATAGCGATCCTGCGCGCCATAGCCCAGCGGATACCATAGCTTAGGATTGGCGACGTGAATCGGAACGCTGATGCGATTCACGCCCGGTTCCAATTGCACGCTCTGCCGAATGGGCGCAGCCGCAACGCCACTCAGTTCGCCGTAGTTAATTTCAACAATCGCTACCGTGCTGCGGCTCGCCTCGATTTCGAGTTCAGCGGCAAGCGCGGCAAATTCCTTGCTCACTCGCTGCTGTTGCACATGAAAATTCTCGATGCGCACTGCGTCCCAGGTTTCCAGACGAATCGGCTGCCAGATTCCCTCCGTGACGTACCGCGGCCCCCAATCCCAGCCGTATTGATACGGCGCCTTGCGCGTGTACGGCGCGGTGGCGATGTCTTCTTCGTTTCCGGTGTTATGCGAAGTAACCGAGGGTAAAATGTACGGAAGCGCCTTGACTTTCGGAATCATGGATTCGATCGGCGAATGAAACACCACGCGCAGCGTATTCGGGCCCGCCTTCAGCAAGGTTTTCGCCGGGACGCGCCAGCGGCGGAACATGTTGTCGCTGTGCAGCACGGCCTGGTCGTTCACATAAACATCCGCGTAGGTGTCCAACCCATCAAAAATCAGATCCACGTGATCGTGCGCCAGCGTTGCGGCGTCGGCCTGAAAAGTGGTCCGGTATTCCCAGTCCGTCAGGCCAATCCACTGCAAACGGGTGTCGTTGTCCTGGTAGAAGGGATCGGGAATCAAACCATCACGCAGCAGATCGGTCTGAACCACTCCCGGGACTTGCGCCGCGTGCCATTCCTTCAACTCCGTGCGATCCGTGTTGCCGACGGCGCGAAACTCCCACTTCGCTTCGAGCGCGCGCGACGCCGCCTGGCCGGCAATGCGTGTGGGAATCATCAGAAACACGAAGGATAGCAGGGCAGTCCAACGAAAAAATCGTAGTGGTAGAGGCAAGTTTGCGTCACCTCAAGTAGAATATCGATTTGGGAGCGCCGTATCGGCGCGGTTAGAGAATAGAGAATGCTGTTTGGTGACGCAAGCACTTTCGGGTCTGGGCGAGTTCTAGCCGCCTGAGGAGAATGCCTCTTGGTTGACCGTTCGAAGGATGCAGCACCGTTGCAAGTCGCGCTGATCGGCTATGGATTTGCCAGCAAAACTTTTCACGCGCCGCTGCTGACAAACGTGCCCGGATTGCGCCTCACGCATATCGTTTCCAGCGACGCCGCGAAGGTCAAAAAAGATTACGACGTCACGGTGCTCGCGAAAGCCGAAGAAGCGTTCGCTCTTCCGGAAATTGATTTGATCGTGATCGCGACGCCCAACATCACGCATTTCGATTTCGCCAGCAAAGCCCTCAACGCCGGCAAACACGTTGTGGTGGACAAGCCCTTCACCAACACGCTCGCCGAAGCGACGGAACTCGTCAAGTTGGCGAAGAACCGCGGGCGCGTGATCTCCGTTTTTCAGGATCGCCGCTGGGACTCGGATTTTCTCACTGTGCGCCAAGTTGTGGCGAGTGGCGCGCTCGGCGATGTGGCTCATTTCGAATCGCACTACGACCGCTATCGCCCTGAACCGCGTCAGCGCTGGCGCGAGCTGCCGGGACCGGGCAGCGGCATTTGGTTCGATCTCGGCCCGCATCTTGTGGATCAGGCGCTGCAATTATTCGGCCGTCCCGAAGGTGTGTATGCGGACCTGGAGATGCAGCGCCCGCGCGGCCAGGCGACTGACTATTTTCACGTCATACTGCGCTACGGCCGCAATCGCGTGATTCTGCATGGCGCGTCGCTCGTAGTCGCGGAAACTCCGCGATTCGCGATTCACGGCTCTCTGGGAAGCTATACAAAATTCGGCATGGATCCGCAGGAAGAAGCTCTGAAGCAGGGAGAGATTCCGGGCGCTGCGGGATGGGGACAAGACCCGCAGACAGGAACCCTAATCACGAAGAAAGGTGATGGCTTCGATAAGCGGCAAGTTCCGAATGTGCCCGGGAACTATCTCGCCTATTACGAAGGAATTCGCGACGCGATTGCTCTTGGCGCTCCCAATCCAGTAACTCCCGAACAAGCGCTGGACGTGATCAACGTGCTGGAGACCGGCATGAAAAGTTCGGCGGCGCGCGCCGAATTGCCCTTCGACCCGATCAAATTGTGAGGCCTCTGAATCTGTTATGATTCGTCGCGGACCCTGGGTCGCGCCGCGCTGCTGCGAACACAAGCTGTTCGATCCAACATTCTTCAAATGGAAGTCTCATGACCCTTGATCAAGACCTTGAAAAGATCGCGCAGCAGGAAAAACGCCTGCAGTTCAAGCAATTCGATTCCGAAGCGGCATGGGCCGTAGGCAGCGCTCTCAAGGCTGCAGCCGAAAAACGCGGCGTCGCGGTGGCCATTGATATCCATCTCAATGGACATCAACTATTTTCGTACGCCATGCCGGGAACCACGCCGGACAACGCGGACTGGATTCGCCGCAAACGCAATGTCGTCGAGCGCTATCACCGCAGTTCTTACGCTATCGGCTTGACGCACCAGCGCGCTCAGACCACGTTGCAGGCAAAAACGGGGCTCGATCCCAAAGACTACGCTCCGCACGGCGGCTGCTTCCCGATAATTCTTGCGGGCACGGGATGCGTGGGTACGATTACCGTTTCCGGGCTGCCGCAGCGCGACGATCACAATCTCGTCGTGGCCGTGTTGCAGGATTATTTGCATCTGGCGAGCGAAGATCTGGCGCTGCGTGTCGTCCCCGCGCCTTGACATAAAAACACGTTGGCAATTTTCATCGTGCCTGGAATGACTTCACGCCACGTTGAGATCACCTGAGGAATCACCGTACGCCGCACGGCACAATCGCATTTGACGAACGCGCGTGGCTGATTCAACATGAAGGGCGAGGCCCTGTATGCCTGTCAATGGTCACATTCCAGCCGGTAAACTCACCGAAATCCGCGCGGTGATACTCGATTACGGTGAAGTTCTGTGCCATACACCCTCCACCGCTACGATCGAACGCCTCGCTGCTATGTTTCAGATGGATCCGAGAACTTTTCTGCCGATTTATTTGCAGACCCGCGTTGCATACGATCGCGGAGATTTGCTCTCCAGTGAGTATTGGCAGCAATTCGCGACGCAGGCAGGCGTGAGAGTCGGCGCGGATGCTATTGAACAAGCGGGCCAACTGGATCTGGAGCTGTGGAGCGATCTCAACGACGCCATGATCCTCTGGGTGCAGCAGCTGCACGCGGCTGGATTCAAGACCGCGATTCTATCCAACATGCCGGCCGATATGGCCACGCACATGCGAAAAAACTTCGCGTGGCTCAGCCATTTCGATCACCACATCTTTTCCGGCGAAGTGCGCAGCGTCAAGCCCGAGCCTGCGATCTATCAGCATTGCATCGACGCTCTGGGGGTGCGGCCCCTCGAAGCGCTGTTTATTGATGACCGGGAGATAAATCTGGAGCAGGCGCGCGCCGCCGGGATCCATACAATCCGTTTCCAGTCGGTGGATCAACTGCGCGCTGACTTGCAAGCGCTTGGGTTCACGATTTTGCCTGGGCAAGCCGAAGTCCGGCGCACGGTGTCGTAATCGTTCATCCGGAGCGCACACAGTTCGCTCCCCAATTCTTGCCAGCGAAAAATGTATCCGTTTCGCTGCCTTGTTCATCCAACTCCCTGGCGGCCAGCAGTTCCGCCGAACCACACCGGCCCACGTCCCATTCGAAGACGTTGTAAAGGAGGAACGAAATGGCTAGTCAACCTCAAGTTGGATTGGTGCCACCCTTCACCCGCGAGACCGCCGCGCAAAAAGTACGCAAAGCCGAAGACAACTGGAATTCGCGCGATCCACAACGCGTTGCGCTGGGTTACACAGTGGACTGCCGCTGGCGCAATCGCGCGGAATTCGTCAATGGCCGCGAGGAAATCATTCAGTTCCTCACGCGCAAATGGAATCGCGAGCTGGAATATCGCCTGATCAAGGAACTCTGGGCGTTCGACGGCGCAAGGATTGCCGTGCGCTTCGCCTACGAATCGCACGACGATTCCGGGCAATGGTTTCGCTCCTACGGCAACGAAAACTGGGAATTCAACACCGAGGGCGTCATGCATCACCGCTATGCATGCATTAACGATCTTCCCATCAAGCCGACCGAGCGCCTGTTTCATTGGCCGCTCGGAGCGCGCCCCGCGGATCATCCGGGACTCAGCGATCTGGGTCTATAATGCAGCCGACAGCGGCGCGCCATGAGATCACTCGTTACATCGCTCGGCGTGGCGCGAGCGGCGGCGATTACTTCTTCGCGGAGTTTGCTGGAGGCGTAGCCGCGGTCGCTGCAATCTCCGCCCGATACTTTGCCGCCTGCTCTGGCTGTTTCATCCCGTCGTATTCTTCCGCCAGGTCTTTGCGCGCGTTCATCAACCAGCTCACTTTTGGATCCATCTGCGGGCTCAGAATATCGTACCCGGCGTGGGTCTCCGCTTCTGCTTCTGCATAGCGTCGCTGGCGCAATAAAGTTCTGCCCAGCTTAATTCGCGCAATGCCCGTATTAATGTGCGTGGGCGATTGCGACTCCACATAAATGGGAATTGCCTGGCGGTAGAGTTTCTCGGCGCGCGTCCATTGGTGTTGTGCCGTGTACACGCTGGCTAGATTCGAAAGCGCCGTGGCGTACAAATAGTGCTGCTCTCCGTAGTCCGTCCGATAAATGTCCGCCATCCGCTCGAAGTATTGCTCCGCGGCATCGTACTTGTCCTCCTGCAGCGCAACGGACCCCAGCTCGTTCAGCGTCGAAGCCACACTGGGATGCACCTTTCCAAACGTGCGCTCCTTGATCGCCAGCGATTGCCGCAGCAGGTCCGATGCTTCGTCGTAACGCTTCTGGTAAACCAACGACCGCGCCAGAATCGTCAAATCGGTCGCCGTCTCCGGATTATCTTTGCCGTACCAGGCTTGCACGATGTCCAAAGCCTGGCGGTCATATTGTTCGGCCTCGCGGTAGCGCCCGGTGTCCAGCCGGATCGCGCCCAGATTGATCAACACATCGGCCACGCGCGGATGCCGTTCGCCGTAAATCTGTTTGTAGATTGCCAGCGCGCGCCGGTTAATCTCTTCGGACTTTTCATAGTGGCCCGCATAAAATTCCGCGTTGCCCAGCTCGTACAAACTATCCGCCAGATCGGCAGGCTCCGATCCTGGAGCAGAATAAACTTGCACGGTCTGCTCCAATATCGCGATGGATTGATCGTAAGCCCCGCGATCTTCCAGCACTCCTCCCAGCGCGAGCATGGCCTTCGCCACCGCCGGATCATTTGCCGGCAAGTGGCGCCGGTCTCGATCGAGCGCCTGTCGTATCAGCCGCTCGGCATCGGGATACCTTGCCTCCGCGTCACGCAGCGATCCGAGCGCCAGCAGGCCCTTCGCCGTCTCGGTGCTGTCCGGTCCGTAAAGCGCTTCGCGTTTCGCCAACGCCGATTCCATCAGCGCGTCCGCTTGTTCGAGCTTGCCGAGCTTCTGGTAAATGCCGCCCAGCGTCTCGAAAAGTTCCGCCTGCACCGCAGGCTCAGTATCCAGACTGCGCGCTTCCTGCACGCCGCGATCCAGCAGCGTCACCACGCGCAAATCATCCGCGGGTCCCGCGGAGGGATCCCCGCCCTGAAAGAGATTCAGCATAAACCGCTGGATGCGCTGGGTTCGCGCAGCTTGCATCAGAGCCGCGTTGCGCGCCCTGGCTAATCTCACGGTGTAGAAAATCACCAGGCCCACCAGCAGCGTGAACATCACAGCCGCTGCGGAAACCCACTGCCAGTGCCGGCGAACGAATTTGCCCAGCGCGTAGTGCCACGTGTCAGGCCGCGCCTCCAGCGGCTCAGCATTCAAATAGTGATCCACATCACGGATGAGCGCTTCCACCGATTGGTAGCGGCGCTGCGGATCCTTGTGCATCGCCGTGAGGCAAAGCACGTCCAGATCAGCCCACGCTGCCCTGCTCGCAGTCACCGCGCTGCCGTTCGTTTCTGCGGACGCTGCCGACGACGCAGCCGCGGCAGATTTGGCGGCAGCGTCCGACGGCTTCGCAGCCTCCTGCTCGGTCAAAACCTTTTCAGCTTGTGCCGGCGTACAACTCGACAAATCGTACGGCAGCCGCCCGGCAAGCAATTCGTACAACACCACTCCGAGCGAATAGACGTCGCTGTGTATCCCCACCTGCTCGCCCCGAATCTGTTCGGGCGCGGCGTAGGCCGGCGTCATCAGGCGCAGGCCTGTGATGGTTTGGTCCACCAACTCGCCCAGATTTTCCAGATGCTTGGAGATTCCGAAATCAAGCAGCCGAATGCTGCCATCCTCTTTCACGAGGATGTTGGAAGGTTTCAAATCGCGGTGAATCACTGCGTGTTGATGCGCGTACAGTACCGCTTCGCAAACCGCTCGGAACAATTGTAATCGCTCCGGAATCGTGCATTTCTTCGTCTTGCAGTAATCGGTGAGCGGTATGCCTTCCACATACTCCATCACGAAGAACGGAGTTCCGTCCGGCGACGTATCCGCGTCGTAAAGCCGGGCGATGGAGGGATGATTCAACTGCGCGAGAGTTCGCTGTTCGGCATTGAAACGTTCGCGGCGCGCGGGCGAAACCCAAGCGTCGCGCAAGATCTTGATGGCAACTTCATTGCCAAGATCCTCGCGCTCGGCCAGGTAAACCACTCCCATGCCGCCCTCACCCAGCGCCTGTTTAATGCGGTACGGCCCGAATTCCTTGAACGGAAGCGGCCCCGAAGACGAATCGTTGAATATCTGGCTGGCAACTTCAGCCACGTCGCCATCGAGCAACGATCCGCCGCGCGCGTCTTCCTCCAAAAGTATCAAGACCTCGCTGACCAGCGCGGCATCGTCACCGCATCGCGTTTCCAGAAAAACGCGCTGTTCCGCCGGTGGCATGTCTGCGGCTTCGTGAAAAAGAGTTTGGACTTTCTGCCAGCGAGTGCCTTCCATATTTACTCTCCGGCTGAAATGACAAGGAAACGGCGCAGCGATCGGCCGTTACGCCCGGCGAAGTTCGTGAGTCAGCCAAGCCTTCGCAGCTCGCCAATCGCGAAGAACAGTGGCTTCGGATACGTTGAGGAGCGCTGCGGTTTCTGGAATATCCAGCCCGCCGAAGAAGCGGCTTTCCACCATCATCGCCTGTCGCGGATTCATGCGCGCCAGCTCTTCCAGCGCGGTGTTCAGCGCCAGCAACTCGTCTTCGCCGGAGGGCTTAGGCTGAAATTCGCTGTCAAAGGTCACGGTAATTTTCGCGCCGCCGCCACGCTTCCCGGAATTTCGCCGCCGCGCCGCTTCCACGAGGAGCTGCCGCATCGCGCGCGCCGCGATGCGCTTGAAATGAAGTCTGGACGTCACGCCAACATCAGGGGACTTCGCCAGCTTCAGCCAGGCTTCATTCACCAGTGCGGTGGGGCTGAGCGTCGCGCTGGGGTCGCCGCGCCGGACGCTCGACGCCAACCTGCGCAGTTCTTCATATGTGACGCTGAACAGTTGGTCCAGCGCTTGTCTCTTCGTGGCGGTCGCGCCAGTTTGCTCGGCTCCGAATTTGCCAGCATCCTGAGAAGGCTTCGCCGCCGTGACGGTTTTTCTTTCGCTTTCGCGCATAGCGTAGTGAAGGGTCATACCGGGGAACCCGTCTATCGCTGGCTGCAGGTCCCGTCTATGAGCGGAACTGTAGCACCGTAAGCGGCCATACGGCAACGGATGGCATTTGCGTGCCGGCCTCTCGAAGTCCAGCCAGAGAGGCCTGCGCGCTATTTCTAATCAAAAATTCGAATGTCTGCTCAGGAGAGTCTCATGAACTGTAGATCCATCCGCAATGCGCTTCTGGTCTTCGTCTTGGCTTCGGCAGCTCTGGCCGTGGGGTGCGGCGGCGGCGCCGAAGGCAAATACCGGGACCCTAGCGGCACAATCAACGCCGAATTCAAAGACGGCAAGGCCTACGTAGCGCTCGGCGCGTACGCGGTTGACGGCACCTACAAAATTGACGGCAACAAGATCGTCGCGCGCGGCGATTTCGGGCCCATGCTGCCCAGCCCGCTGATCTTCACCGTGAACAAAGACGGCACGATTGATGGGCCACGCGACACCATGATTCCCCGACTCGAGAAAGTGAAATAAACGATTGCGATTCTTCGCGCGAAGTTTCGCAAAGAAAGGAAGCTCGTGATGAGAGTCTATCGCGCCACTTCACCCATCTCGCTGGCACTCGTGCTGGTGGTGCTGCTCGGGCCAACTGGCTGCGGCCACTCCAGTTCCGATAGCTCTGCGGACGAAGGCATTCCCGGGCTCACCAGCGCGGACCGCGAAGCGCAAAGCGCTGCCATGGCGGAACTGCAGCGCCACTGGCGCAAAGGATCCGATGGATGGACGACCGCCATAGTCTCCGGCAGTCCGTACGCGCCCGATCATTTTCTGCGCCAGTGCCGCGCATTGACGATCAAGGCGATAGTGCCGCAGGACCTCAGTGAGTCCGACAAACTGAACGGCTTCGAGTGGGTCGGCCGAGCGGAATTCCAGCCCACGTCCTGTCGCGAGGGCGGCGGGCAGCCGGGGATGGTTTTGGACGGCATGTCGAACGTGGTCGTCAGCAAACACAGCGGCCAATGGAGCCAGTGGGTGGATTTCACACCGGGTCCGTTGCGCTTCGCACGGGAGAAAGGCCGGTGGCAATTCACTTGGGATGCCACCTATCTGCGCGGCACGCTTCCCGGAGCACAAGATTTCGCGAACGCCGGTGTGCAGTAGGCGGCTCCGACGGGCAGAACACGTATGATGCGTCGTGAATGCTTGCTGTGCTACTACGGCTCCGCGATTTACTCCGCCGCCTTGGCCGCTAGCGCTTCCACCACCGCGATGTTCGGCAGCAAATCTTGCGGTATGCCGTGCCGCTGCTGCAAATACGCCGGACTATTGTAGGAGGCCCAAACCTTCCCCTGCGCATCTTCCCAAACCAAAATCTTTAGCGGCAAGTCAATCGCCGCGCTGGGAGCTGCCAGCATGATCGGAGTGCCGCCCTTGGGATTTCCGAAAATCAGCAGCTTCGTGGGGCGCATTTTCATCCCAACCTTCTCCGCTTCGCCGCTGTGGTCCACCAGAGCGAACAGCGTCACTCCCTTCGCTTGCAGAATGCCCTTGAGCTTTTCCACCGTCTCGTCCACCGAATGGTTGCTGGCCTGACTGATAATTCCGTTGTCTGCCATGGGTGCTATTGATGTCATGGGCTCCTCCTCGTTATTCCGGGGTTATTCCCGGTCGTTGCATGTGCCGAACCGCGCACCGAAATCAGGTAGACCGTCATCGCCAATCCGACCAATGCCAGAAAAATCGCGATCGCAACAGCTGCTCCCGCGGGACGCGTGCGCACTGCATCGCCGCGATCCAGCAGCCGGACCAACCGCGCGTGCTGCCATCCCGCAAATAGATTTACGAACACTCCGACGGCGATCAGCGCAGTGCCAAACCACAGCGAGAGCCCGTACGCCTGGGCCGACGGACTGTTCTGTGCGGCTTGGAGCTCCTGCAGGAAAAGTCCGAAGCGCGCCACGACGAAGCCGAAGCCCATCAAAGCTAGTCCCGTGCGAATCCATGCAAGCGCAGTGCGCTCGGCCGCCAGGTAATCGCTAAGGGCAGCGTGATGATCAACTGCCATGGGACCATCCATTTTGCAGTCTCCCATCGCGACGCGCGGAATTTCGCGCCATCGCCCTTCACCTTAGCGGGATTATATTCTGACGGCCAATCCGCGGGCTGCAAATTATTTCGGACAAAAGCCGTATCCGGTGCTTAGCGAAATTCATCCAATTCCTGGCAACAGTGCGGGCGCAAGCTAACGCGACAGGAGCAACAAAGTGACCACCAAGCGGATTGAAGTGCAGCGGTTTACTGTGGTTTCGTCCAAGTCATTCCAGGATGTTCTCGCGAGGCTCGACGCCGCCATTGGCCACCCCAATATGGCAACCTTTCGCAACGATATGACGTCGGCGAAAACTTTTGCGGAGCTAGAAGCTGCCGTGCAGAAAGTCATCGGAACGGCAGGCTTGATGGAATTCGCACGCTACGACTTGGGCGAGGTCTTGCGCAGAAAACTAGGTGAACGCGCGCCAAAAAGTGTGCGCCTGGTAGTCGGCAACCCGCTCATCATGGCGCAAATGGTCGAACATGTGCCAGACGCCGGCTCCTATGCACCCGTCACAATCTTGGTGGACGAGCGCCCCGACGGAGTGCATCTCACTTACGACAAGATGGCCAGCTTCCTCGCCACCTACCACAGTCCCGAAGCGTCGAAAGTGGCGGAAGCTTTAGACAACAAGGTCGAAGCCCTCTTAAGCGCAGCCGCCGCCTGATCGCATCACGAAAATTCAGCCCGCAAAGGCGCCAGGGTGTTCAGTACCCACGCACTGGCGCCTCCCCGATGCGGTACAGCGCAACCACCGCTAGTCGTTCTCGGCGGAACAACATTTCGCGTCCGAGCTTTTCGGCTGCGCGTACGTCTTCAGAGGATCCGCCGCCTGGCCGTCAACATACTTGTCGTGGTGCTTCACCCATGCCATCGAATACGCCAGTCCATCTTCGTCGCGTCCCTTCGGAGCTATATCCAGCCAGTTATACGCTCCCAGAAATATGTCCAGCCCGCGACCGAATGTTGAATACGTGTGGAAGATGTTCCCATCCTCGTCCTTATAGAACGCGCTCGCCCCGGGGCCTTCCTCGCTCGGGAATTCCTGCATCGCGTAGTTGTAATACATCTGTCCGTTGGCCATCTCTTCCTTCGAGAACGACACGTTATAGTCGCGATTGAAGTCGTTCGCGAAAGACGATACCCACTTGAACCGCCAACCCATGCGCATCTTGAATGCGCCGATCTGATCGAGCGGCGCTCGTGAAACCACTACCAGCCGCGCGTCTCGTGCTCCCAGGTGCGGAATGCTGCCGTCAAAATGATCCGCCAGAAACGAGCAGCTTGGGCAGCCTTCCACCCATCCCGGACCGAGCATGAAGTGATAAATCAGCAGCTGGCTTTTGCCGCCAAAGAGATCGGCGAGTGTCTCTTTGCCCGTGGGCCCGTCAAACACGTATTCCTTCTTCACTTTTTCCCAAGGCAATTCCCGCCGCTGCCGGCTCAGTTCGTCACGCAGCCGCGTGAACTCCTTCTCCTTGTTCAACAGCTCTGTGCGCGCTGCAATCCATTCCGCATGCGACACGATATTCGGGTGATCCATCCTGCTCTTCTCTACTGTCGTCTCCATCGTCGTCTCCTTCGTGTTAGGATTTCGAACTCTCGTACTTATGCGAACGGATTTTCGTCCGCGCTGGGCCCGTAAATCGAGGGCACTGGCACTTCCAGCAGCCGCAGATAGACGGACAGTTGCCCGCGATGATGATAGGTATGATTCATGAGGATGGAGCGCAGGAATGCGATCCGGGGAATCTCCATCACGGGTTTTCCGTTTCTCACCAAGCGCCATGTGGACGTGAGCCGGGCGTCATCCATGCTTTTTAGCATGGCCCGCGCGCTCGCCATGCTCTTGGAGTAAGTTTCCAGAATCTCCTGCCGGCTCTTGGCCTCTGGCTGCGAGAAGTTCGGAGCTTCCGCAGTGTCCTGCGCGGCTGCTGCGACGATCTGGCCCGGGCCGGCCGCGATGTGCAGCGCGAGCTGCCCCAGCGAAAACGATGTCGGGTGTGGTTTCCAAGCGAGCTTTTCATCTGGAACGCGTTCCAGCACGCGCTTGGTCGTTTGTGCTTCCTGGTCGAACTCCATTAGAAGTGCTTCTCCAAGGCTCATAGCTGCTCCTTTCCCTGCGTGTCAGATTTTGTGTTCGCATCTCTACGACTTTGAGAATCGAACGAGCCCCTGTCGTCCGCGCTACTCTTCGCATGCAACTTCTTCGCGGCGAGCGCCGCCAATCCGCCTGTGGACATGATCCCAGTGATCATCAACGCGGCGCTCGCAATGCATACTGGGCACATACGCTTCTCCTCCCGCAGCCTTCGCGCCTACTGTGGCCGGTGTTTCGCTTCCGCGAGCTTGCGAACGTTGTCGTTCATGAACCCCCAACCCTTCACAACGCCCTCGCGATGTTCGTCTGTAACCAGTCCGAATGCCGTGTGCTGGAACTTGATCAGCGTTCCACCCTCTTCTTCGCTTAGCCGGTACTGCACGTTTGACGCAACCGGATACGACATGAACAGTGGCCCATAAAACTCCAGCAGCGTGGGCCGCTTGATCGACTGCACATGGCCCCACAAGTGACCATTCTCACCGCCCAAGTCGCGGTACCAACGTCCGCCCGGCCACGGCTCGATCTTCAGCGACATTGGTTTGCCGTCAGGCGTTTCATTCAACGGCCCGAGCTGTTCGAGCAACGCGTCGAATGTTACTTTCAGAGATGCGCGCACATGAATTTCCTGCGTTACGTTTAACGTCAAGTCCTCAATCGTCCGATTCAGCTTAATCGCCGTAGAAGTCATTGTTTCTCCTTTAATCAGAATTTGTCTTTCCCTGCGGCTGGAATCGAGCCCTGCCACGAACTACTCTTCCGCTCTGCATGTTCCTTCACGCGGCTCAGCTGATGCTGCCAGAACCGCTCGAACGTGCTGGTCCACTCGTGCAGCGGACGGATCGCCTCCGCGTTCACTCGGTAGAGCATCCTGCGTCCCTCCCGGCGTACATTCACCAGGCCAACGTCCAGCAGCACGCGTAGATGCTTTGACACCGAAGGCTGTTCCATCTCCAGCGTCGCCACGATCTCGCCCACCGAACGTTCCTGCAGCGCCAGGTAGTTCAGGATGTCCCGGCGCCGGGGCTCGGCCACCGCATTGAAAGCGTCAGAGGTTGTGGAAGCTCGTGCCATGGGTCAACAATACATTCCTATATGGGAATATGTCAAGCGATATTTTTAGGGGACCCGATTTCGCTAATTGGGGAGCAAACTTTAGAAATTGGGGGTCACGCGGCCTGCGAACTGCCTAACGATTTGGCTCGCGTATTGCGCGAACGCTTTCTTCGAGGTATTCATCGAGGTGCTGCCTCATCGCGCGCAGCGGTGCATCATCGTTCTGCAAGCGGCTGATCAGCAACGCGCCTTCCAGCGATCCGATAATCAACTGGGACAGCTGACGCGCCGAGACGCGGCGGTCAATCTGCTGTTTCTTAATGCCCTCTGTGGTGATGCGCGACAATCGCTCCGCCCACCCCTGCAGCGCTTTTCTGGCGCGCGCACGCAGCATGGGATTTCCGTCATCGGCTTCGACGGCGGTATTCATTAGCGGGCAACCGCCGGGAACCAGTCCCGCGCGCCGCTCTACAAAATTGTCGATCGTCTTCTTCAGCCGATCCACGCAGTCGGGGACTTCCGCGACTCCGTCCAGTCTGCCCCGAACCGCTTTTTCCCACGCATAATCGAAAGCCTCGGCCGCCAGTTCTTTCTTGCCCGAGAAATGGCGATAGATCCCGCCCTTCTGCAATCCGGTGGCTTGCATCAGGTCGGCAAGCGACGTTCCCTCAAAGCCCTTCTGGTTAAACAGCGGCGCGGCCTTCTCCACGATATCGCGCCTGGTTTGTTCGCCCTTGGTCATCGTTGGCTCCCGCGGCCCATTCTGAGACCGACTGGTCTTTTATGTAATTCTAGCATAAAATGAATGAGACCGAACGGTCTCTTATGCATCGAATCGGATAGAGGACCCATGAGCGAGGCGTTGGCACCAGCCTTCCCCCTAACTCTTCCCGCACCCCGTGTGGGCATCAATCCATGGTTCATCGCCATCACCGTCACTCTGGCGACTTTCATGGAGCTTCTCGACACCGCCATCGCGAACGTGTCGCTTCCTCACATCGCCGGCGGCCTGGCCGTCAGTTCGGACGAGAGTACCTGGGTGCTCACCAGCTACCTTGTCTCCAACGCCGTAGTGCTCCCGCTCTCCGCGTGGCTCAGCCGCCTTTTCGGGCGCAAACGCTACTACATGATTTGCGTCGCAACCTTCACCGTCAGTTCGCTACTCTGCGGTTTTGCGCCAAGCCTGGGCGCGCTGATATTTTTTCGAGTCCTGCAAGGAATCGGCGGCGGAGGGCTGGCTCCAGTCGAGCAGGCTATCCTCGTGGATACTTTCCCGGCCGCCAAACGCGCGGCGGCTTTCGCGCTCTACAGCATGGCTATCGTCACGGCGCCGGCGATCGGTCCGCCACTCGGCGGCTGGATTACGGACCACTGGAGCTGGCGCTGGATTTTCTTCATCAACATCCCGATCGGCATCATCTCGCTGATCCTCACCAGCCGTTTGCTTTCCGATCCGCCGGAATTCAAGCGCGAAGTCGAAGCGGCGCGCAAGGATGGCAAGCTGAAGATAGACGGTTGGGGAATTTTTTCCGTGGCGATGGCTTTCGCGTGCCTGGAAGTAGTTCTGGACCGCGGCCAAACCGAAGACTGGTTCGAAAGCAACTTCATCGTGTGCTTTTTTACAATCGCTATCGTGGCGCTGCTCTTCGCCATTATCTGGGAGTGGCGTCACCCGGATCCAGTGGTAGAAATCCGCCTGCTGCGCGATCGAAATTTCGCGCTGGCAAATATTTTCTATTTTCTCTTTGGATTCACGTTGTACGGATCTACCGTGCTGATTCCGCAAATGCTGCAAAGGCTCTACGGGTACACCGCAACCGATGCGGGGCTGGTCTTAGGTCCTGGCGCATTTGTGATCGTGCTGCTGGCGCCGGTGGTGGTAAGAATTCTTCCCAAAGTAGGCGTAAAGCGGCTGCTCGCCTTCGGCTATTTCGTTTTTGCGTGCGCCATGTGGTACTTCGCCAGCTTTACGCTCGCTACCGACTACCGCCACGAAGCACTGGCGCGCGTCATGCAAGGGCTGGGGATCGCGACGCTCTTCGTGCCCGTCAGCCAGCTGGCGTATTCCAATTTGCCGAAGGACAAGAACAACAAGGCGTCCAGCCTCACCAATCTATTCCGCAATCAAGGAGGCAGCTTCGGGATCGCTTTCGTCACCACGCTGCTGGCGCGCCGCGCGCAATATCATCAGAGCGTGCTGGTAGCGCACGCCGTTCCTTCCGATCAACACTACCGACGGCTTCTGGGCAACCTCACCGATTATTTTTCCACTCATGGCTTCTCGCATGCTGATGCCGTGATTCACGCACAGGCGCAAGCCTTCGCTTTCCTGGAACGCCAGGCTTCCTTTCTGGCGTTTCTGGATTGCTTCACCGCGCTCGGCTGGTTTGTGCTGATGGGCGTCCCATTAGTGTTGCTCATCAAAAAATTCAAGCCAGTCGCGCCCTCCGGCGGCCACTAAACGCTTCACGGCGAAGCGGTTCACTTCGGACTGGAGTATGCGAACCGGCAAACGCTTGTTGGCGCTCGATGACGGTGGTGCCATAATTTGCATGGCCGCGGAACAGAGCGCCCCATGAAAGCCGCCATTCTAAAATCGGCGCAACCAGTTTCAGCGACGCCGCTGATTATCGAAGAAATTCCGCGTCCCGAGCTTGTCCCCGGCCATCTGCTCCTTCGCGTCCTCGCCTGCGGCGTGTGCCGCACCGATCTGCACATTGTGGAACGCGATCTGCCTCCGCTTCGTCCGCAACTGATTCCCGGCCATCAAATTGTCGGCGAAGTGGTCGCAGGCGAGAGTACAAAATCGCCGATCGGCTCTCGCGTGGGTGTTTCCTGGATGGGTGGAGTGGATGGCGATTGCTGGTACTGCCGCCACAAAATGGAAAATCTGTGCGACCGGCCAATTTTTACCGGATACACCGTGGACGGCGGTTATGCCGAATACGCGCTGGCACGCGCGGACTTCACATACCCTCTGCCCGGCGGCTTGGACGACATTCACGTCGCTCCGCTGCTCTGCGCTGGCATCATCGGATTCCGCAGCTTGCGCGTCGCGGGCGTCGAGCCGGGCGAACGCGTCGGTCTTTTCGGCTTCGGTTCCTCGGCTAGCCTCACGATCGCGGTTCTACAGTCCTGGGAATGCGAAGTGTATGTTTCCACTAGGGGAGAGTCGCATCGCAAGCTGGCAACGTCGCTCGGCGCCACCTGGGTCGGGAATGAAAATGAAAAGCCGCCCGTCGAGCTCGATCGCGCCGTCACCTTCGCTCCCAGCGGTGACGTCGTCGTGAGCGCGCTGGCGAGCCTCCGCAAAGGCGGCGTGGTGGCCATCAACGCCATTCATCTCGATCACGTGCCGCAATTTGATTACGACAAACTACTCTGGGGCGAGCGTGTAATTCGCAGCGTGGCCAATATGACCCGCGCCGACGCCCGCGACTTCCTGAAAATCGCGCACGAGATCGGCATCCGCCCGCAAGTCACAGTCTTCCCGCTCGCCCAAGCCAACGAAGCCCTACAGGCGATCAAGCACGAAACGGTGAACGGCGCCGCGGTAATCGTTCCGTGAGACGCCCAAAATAAGCGCAATTGTGACGCGCGCGCATGTTCCCGCCGCCATCGAAATAGAGCCTTGCTAGATTGGCAAAGCAGCTGACGCCGAGGAAGTTTCGAGTTCGCCTTCCCACCGCGCAATTACCGCGCATGCCAGGCAGTTTCCGATCACGTTCACCGCGGTCCGCGCCATGTCCATCAGCGCATCAATCCCCAGAATGATGAAAATCGGCTCGGTCGGCAGATGAAAAGTCGCGGCCGTAGCCAGCAGCACCACCAGCACAGCCCGCGGCACTCCGGCGACGCCTTTGCTCGTCACCATCAGCGTGAACACCATGAAAAGTTGCTGCAGCCACGTCAAATGAATCCGCGCCACCTGCGCCACGAAAATTGACGCCACCGCCAGATACAACGTTGACCCATCCAGGTTGAAGCTATACCCGGCCGGAATCACGAACGCCACAATGCGCCGCGGCACGCCGAACTCTTCCATGCATTCCATCGCGCGCGGCAACGCCGCTTCGGAGGTACTCGTCGCAAAAGCGATTGTGGCCGGCTCCGCCACCGCGCGCACAAATCTCCCGACCGGCAGGCGCGCAAACAATGCGATCGGCAACAGCACCGCTAACAGGAAAAAGCCCAGCGCACCGTAACCCGTCAGCAGCAATTTCCCCAGCGGAAGTAGCACGCCAATCCCCATGTGCCCGATGGTATAAGCCATCGCCGCGCCCACACCCACCGGCGCGAAATACATCACCAGCTTCGTGAACGCAAACATCGTCGCAGTGAGCGACTCGCAGAAACTGAGCATCGGTGCGCGCTTCGCCTCCGAAATGCGGCCCAGCGCAATTCCAAAAAGTACCGAAAATACCGCAACCTGGAGAATCTGGTTTTCCGCCACAGACTTCGCCAGATTTTCGGGAAAAATGTGCAGCAGGAAATCGTCCCAGTGCAAGGGAGCCGCGCTGGGCACAGGCTCCGTCGCCGCCGTCAACATCGTGGCGCTTAACCCCTCACCCGCCCAGCTGAGATTGATCGCACCCAAGCCGATGAACAGCGCCAGCGTCGTCACAATCTCAAAATAGATCAGGCTCTTCACCCCGATCCGCCCGACGCTCCGCAAATTGCCATGCCCCGCGATCCCGGTCACCAGCGTGCCGAAAATCAATGGCGCCACAATCACCTTGATCAACCGCAGGAAAATATCGCTGAACACCCGCAAATGCTCGGCGAACTGCGGCCGGTCCAGCCCGATTTCTCCGCCCAGCAGCATCGCGAAAAAAATCCAATAAGTCAGCGACGGTCTGCGCCATCCCCCGGCCGCGATCACGGCCAGCCCGGCCCACCGAGCAACTGTGAACCACCCGTAGGGAGCAAACATAAACGGAAGGATTGCCCCAGCTAGGAATAACAGCACGCCGATCGTGGTGAGAGCGCCGAATGCGCGTGGCGTCTGTGCAGATTCTGAATGGTCAGGCTGTGAGGAAGCAGGGGTGGCAGTCGTCATCATCGAGCGTTTGCATGTTACTCAATTTTCCGTACAACTACCGGCAATTGGCGCGCCGCGCAGCACCGCTATTCCTTATGCGGCTGCTGCGCCGTTGGAGGCAGCAATCCATTCAGCCGCAGATACATCGCAGCTCCGCTGTAATGATCCGCGAAATCGTTCGTCAGCGCGATCATGGCGGCCGCGCGCGTCAACGTGAACGTGCCGCGTGTAAACACCACTTCGCCCAGCTTCGAATCATCCACTTTGGCCAGCGACTGCGTGCAGAAATCAAAAGAAGCCTTCAGCGCTCCAGTCAATTTATCTTTCCCGTCCGTTTCTTTGAGTTCGTCCATCTTCGGAGCTTCCACACCGGAAATCATCGCGCACAAGTGAAAATTCGAGTTCGCCATGTGCATCACCAGGTGTCCGAAAGTGATCTGCGCGGGCGTGGGCTGATAACCGTATTTGTCCGTAGGCATTTCCTCCGTGGCCGCAATTATGTTTTTCGACTGCCGTTCCAGGCTGCTGCGAACGGCGGTTGCGACAGGATTGGCGATCAGAGCGGTCGCGGGCGCGGGAGCCTGCTGCGCAACAGCGACGAGTGGCGAAATGCCGAGCAACGCAAAAGAGAGCAGAATTCTGTTCATATCCTGTACCTCCAATGAAATTCCACCGGCACCAGCATAGTCGCGCCCGGCGCGCACGACAAGTCAGCGCCAGTACTTTGGAACACAAAGTACTTGACAACTGCGACCGGTCTGCTACGTTTGTCGTATGGCTGGTCCTGAACCTTTCCGCTCTCCCGCTCCCGTCGCCATCGCCGACCACGCGCGCGACAATCTTCGTTTCATTCGCGAAACCATGGAGCGCGCCGCATCTTTTACCGCCGTTCCCGGCTGGGGCGGCGTGGCCATGGGCATCACCGCGCTCGGAGCCGCCGCCATCGCCTCGCGCCAGGTTTCGTCTCTGCCCTGGCTGCTCACATGGATAGCTGAAGCTTTCATCGCCATCATCATCGCCGGCTGGACCACCTATTCCAAAGCCCGCCTGGCCGGATCATCCTTGTTCAGCGGGCCCGGCCGGCGCTTCGTGTATAGTTTCGCGCCGCCGCTTTTTGTGGGCGCGCTGCTCACCGTCTTGCATTTGCGTTCCGGTGAAATCGGTCCGATTCCCGGCCAATGGCTTCTGCTGTACGGAACGGGAGTCGTCACCGGTGGCGCGTTTTCCATTCGCATCGTTCCCTTGATGGGCCTGTGCTTCATGGTTTTGGGTGCTGTCGCACTATTCTCGCCGTGGAACTGGCAGAACGCGCTGCTGGCGGCGGGCTTCGGCGGCTTACACATTATTTTTGGAGCCGTCATCGCGAGGAAATATGGTGGCTAAATCAGGAGCGTATCGTCGCGAGCGTGCCGAATCCGATGAGCGCGGCAAACGAAATACCTCGGCAACGCGGCCCGCGGAAAATACGGCGACAAATCTGGACCGCCTGATTCACGAGCGCACGCGTCTGGCGATCGTCAGCGCGCTCGCCGTGAACGAATCGCTTACCTTCAATGAATTGAAGGAACTGCTGCGCGCCACAGACGGCAACTTGAGCGTCCACGCTCGCAAGCTGGAAGACGCAGGCTACTTGGGTTGCGCGAAATCCTTCGACGGGCGCATGCCGAAAACGGAATATCGCCTGACGGCCGCTGGCCGCCGCGCGCTGGAAAAATATCTGAACCACATGGAAGCGCTGATTCGCGTCACGCGCGAGGGCTAAGTCGCAAAAAATTTTGCCGGGATACTCTATGAACAAAAGTACTTTGAAGTTAGTCCCCCAATCGCAACTCCACGTCGCCATCCTCCTCGACGGCAACGGCCGCTGGGCTTCTTCGCGCGGCCTCGCCCGCTCCGAAGGTCATCGCGCTGGAGTCGAATCCGTTCGCCGTGTCGTGCGCGCCGCTCCCGGCCTGGGCATCAACACCCTGACGCTGTACGCATTTTCCTCCGACAATTGGGAACGCCCGATGAGCGAGGTCGTCGCCCTGCTCGCGCTTCTCGAACAATATTTTTGCACCGAAGCCGCCGCATGCGCCGCTGCAGGTGTCCGCTTGCGCGTCATCGGCCGCCGCGACCGCATTCCGCCGTCCCTCGCGCAGGCCATCGACGCTGCCGAAAAGTTCACCTCCGCCGGACGCGCCCTGGAATTGCGCATCGCCGTGGATTATTCCGCGCGCGACGCCATACTCCGCGCCGCCTGCTGGATGCTTTCCAGCCTGGAAGTTTCGCAGCGTGAATTCGCCAAGCGCCTGGGCGAGGTCACCCACTCTAGCGGCCCCGCGCTGGATGTGGACCTGCTCATTCGCACCGGTGGCGACCGCCGCCTCAGCGATTTCATGTTATGGGAGTGCGCCTACGCGGAGCTGCTTTTCACGCCGCGCATGTGGCCGGAATTCGATGCCGCCGACCTCGCTGCGGCGGTAGAAGATTTTCGCGGCCGCGAACGTCGTTTCGGCCGCCTTCCTGAAGCCGCCGCAAGCTGAACATCGCTATTTCTCGGCAGTCCGCGCGCGCCACATTTGAAATGCTCGCTTGATCACCCGCGTCGCCGTAGGAGTTAGCGAATACCCTTCAAGTTCCTCTTCCCGCGCCCAAGCCACATCCGTCACATCACTCGCTGCCTGCGCCTCGCCACTCTCCACCGCGCACAAATAATCCAGAATCACAAAGTGATACCGCGTTCTTCCATCCACACCAGGAAAAATCCGCTCGAACACCTCGATGAATTCCACGATCCGCACTTGCAAGCCAGTCTCTTCCGCCAATTCGCGCCGCACACCTTCCTCGAACGTCTCGCCCAACTCCAGCATGCCTCCGGGGATCGACCATTCTCCCTCCAACGGCGGACCGCCGCGCCGAATCAGCAGCGCTCGCCCGTCTGCAATCACCACGCCGCCCACTCCCACCAACGGCCGCTCCGGATATTCGCGTTGTACCGTCACCTTTACGCATCCCCTCTCGCCAACGCTTGACACCTGCGGTATATAATAGCCCGCCAGTGGAAGTACACCCAGGAAGGAGAGAAATCTCGTGACCCGATGTCCGGAATGCGACACCGAAATTGATTTGGACGAAGACGAAGTCGAGGAAGGCGAAATCCTCAGCTGCCCGGAGTGCGACGTCGAGTTGGAGGTGACCCAAACGCATCCCGTGCATCTCATCGTCATCTCCGAAGACGAAGATGATGACGACGAAGAAGAAGAGGAAAAGTCCAGCGTCAAGGAAGATGAAGAGGACGATGACGAAGACGAAGAAGAGGCCAGCTAGTTTCCGCCTCTCGCTTCATCCTCGCATCTTTTGCGCCTGCCGCGTCATCTTACTGGTTGTAAGCCGGAATGCCGGCCGTCTCGTACTGCAGTTGTCGCCAAATTCGGCCGCACGTTTTCCATTTCCAGCGGCAAGCGCTGGAAAGAACAGGACCCCGTGAAAAATTACAGCTGGTTTCAGGTTCTAGCAGTGCTGTTCGTGAGTCTTCTGGTGATGATTCCCGCCCGCGCGCAAGACGAATCCAAAGCGCAGAAAAAAGCGGAGGCGCAATTAAAGGTCGTGCATGGCAGCGTGATTGATAAGAGTGAAAATCCAATGCCTGCCAGCGTGATTTACCTGAAAAACGTGAAATCCCAGGCGGTAAAAACCTATATCGCGGACGAGTCCGGCAATTATCGTTTCAGCGGCCTCGACCCCAACGTGGATTACGAGATCCACGCCGAGCATGACGATATGACTTCCTCCATCCGCACCGTTTCCAGCTTCGATAGCCGCCGCGATATCGAAGTCACTCTGAAACTTTCCAAGAAAAAGAGCTAATCGCGCAAGCCGCGATCACCGCCAGCGGAATTTGAACCAATCCGGTTCCACCGCTGGTCATGCGTCTTCGTCGTTGCCGTTATCTGCATTTATCTTCATCAGGGTTTGCTTTTATCAGTTTTATCAGCGTTCATCAGTGGTGATTTTTCTCCCCGCCATCACTCGAACCGCCCCCGGCAAAATCTCGAACTCCGCCGGCGCCACTCCCAGCGCCTCCCCATCCCCATGCACCCGCGCCGTCCGGTCCGCGCGCAATGAAACCCGGCGGCAGCGATACCGCGTAACCTCTGGAAATCCGCGTAGATCCCCACTTGTCAGCACGATCGGCAGCGCTTCCAGCAAACGCAGCAATCCCACATCACCCACAATCACCACGTCGAGCAAACCATCATCCATCTCCGCCTGCGGTGCGATGCGCACGCCCGACCCGTAGCTGGTCGCATTCGCCACCGCCACGAATAGTGCGCGGCCGGACCAATTCGCGCCGTCCATCTCCGCCGTCACATCCAAGAGCGGCTCGCGAAAAAAAACCGTGAATGCGCCCGCAAGATAACGCGTCACTCCCGGCCACGTCTGGAATCGAGTGTTGGCCAGATGCGCAGCCTCTGCGTCCAGCCCCATGCCTCCAGCACCCATATAATGCGCCAGGCGGCCGTCGCCGAATCGCACGCGCACCAGATCCACCTCTCGCGGCTCTCCATGCAAGAAATCGTTCGCGGCCTCCACCGGATCGCGCGGAATCCCCAGCGACCGAGCGATGTCGTTCCCATTCCCCGCCGGAAAAAATCCCGCTACCACATCAGTGCCGCGAACGCCTTCCACCAAATGATGAAATGCGCCGTCGCCACCCAGCGCCACCACAACTCGAAATCCATCAGCCGCCGCGCGCGCTGCCAGTTCGCGGATGTCTTCCGAGCTTTTCGAATGTACGAACTTCACGTGACATCCGCGCGACGCGAGCAAACTCGCCACTTCCGGCTCGGCGCGCAGCGCTCGCCCTCCGCCCGATACGGGATTCACGATCACCAATGTGTCGAATTTCATTCCAAAGACAATATCGCCGTGCCGGCGCTCGTTTTCTCCAGCGGATTCATGGACTTCTCTAGTGGCTGGCCGCCGCACGTAGCGTCATGCTCTGCACGGACGCGGGATCCGCCAGGAATTTCGCCACGATGGGCCCAGCGGAAATGCACTCGAGACTCGAGTGACCGCAAGGAGAATCCAGTGTGAGCACCGGCGCGCCCATCATGCCCGCAAACGCGATCGCCGGCGCTGGATTCACCATGTGATCTTCCGGCGAGATCACCACCAGCAATTTGGCGCGCACGCTCTTTGCCGCCTCCTCCATCGTCTCTCCAAACTCCCCCGGAATATCCAGCGCGTTAATCGCCTGGCGTTGTCGGATGGCATCGCACGCCGTCGCGGCATCTATCGTAAGTTCCTTCCGCGTTTGCTCGATGAACTGTGGAAAATCCTGCGGGCTGGTCTTTGCCACGCGATAGGCTGGCGAAGTCACGTTCATGTTGCCGATTTCGTTGTACACCGCGAAGCCGCCCGTCATCGGCTTGGTACCCTGTCCGTCCTTCCATTCCGGGTCCAGGCGCAGCGCGTCCATTTCCGCGGTCCACAACAGCTTGTCGTAAGAAGTCGACTGCGGCGAACCTGCCATCGGAACCGCTACGTCCATGAAATCCGGATAAGCCACCACCCATTCGAACGTTTGCATTCCACCCATCGAAATTCCCATCACCGCGTGCAAGTGCGTCAGGTGCAGCACCTCGGTCGCGAAGCGATGCTCGGACTCCACCATGTCGCGAATCGTAAACTCCGGAAACGTCAAGCGTGCCTGGGTTTCGCTGTTCGATGGTGAAGTCGAAACGCCGTTGCCGAGCGCGTCCACCAGCACCACAAAATATTTCGTGCTATCCACCACTTTGTCCGGACCAACGAACTGCAGCAGTTCTTGCGTCGTGCCGCCCAGCCAAGTAGGCCACAAAATCGCATTCGACTTTGCCGCGTTCAGCTGCCCGAACGTGCGATAGCCCAGGCGAAAATCGCGAATCACGGCGCCACTGCGCAGTTTCAGGTCGCCCAGAGCCGCGAATTGCTCCGCGGCCTCGGCGGGTTGCGCTTTTGCCGCTTGCGCGGTGGCTTGTGGCTGCGCAATTTCAGCTGCGCCGCAGAACACACCAATCAGGAGCGCCACGCTCAGTGCCGTTTTCATATTTGTGGATTCCTCTATTGTGTTTTTTTATGCGCGGTCACTTCGGAAAGTGCCGCTTCCGTTCTCATCTTCTCTGTCGTTCGGCCATTGCGAATATACGCGCACGTTTCCGATTTTCCACACCGAATATTTGAAGATTCGCCCGCAAAGTGAGATGCTGTTTTTCCTTCTTCGCCACGGAGGCTTCCCATGACCAATCGTTTGGCCCGCGCCACAGCAACGATTCTCGCCTTCTGCGCCGTCCTCTTTTTCGCGCACTCGGCGATCGCCCAGGCGCATCCTGCGAATCCGCCGCATTGGAGTTACAACGGTGCCGACGGCCCGGATCACTGGGGGGACCTCGAGTCTGATTATGCCGAGTGCAAGTCGGGTCACCGCGAGTCGCCCATTGATATCGTCGGTGCGCAGCCTGCGGATCTTGCGCCCATCCATTTTGATTACAAGCTTGAGCCGCTGAAAGTGATCAACAACGGCTACACTATCCAGTTCAATTACGAGGCCGGTAGCAGCATCACTATCAATGGAACGGCGCTGCCTCTGGTGCAATTTCATTTTCACCACGTCAGCGAAAACGAAGTTGACGGCAAGAAGTACGACATGGAACTTCACTTCGTCCACGTGGATTCCGCGGCTAATCGCACTGCCGTCGTCGCCGTATTCATCAAGAGCGGCGCTGAAAACGCCGCGTTACGCGATCTGTGGAGCCACATTCCTCACGATATGGGCAAAGAAGTGGAGTACAAGAAGGTGGTCATCAACGCCGCTGATCTTTTGCCCGCGGATCAAAACTATTACACCTTTGATGGCTCGCTGACGATTCCTCCCTGCAAGGAGGGCATCAAGTGGTTCGTCATGAAGACCCCCATTGAAGCCTCTCCCGCGCAGATCGCGGCGTTTGCAAAATATTATCCGACCAATGCTCGCCCGATTCAGCCTACGAATGGCCGAGAGATTCACGAAAGCAACTTCCATTGATGGAAAATCAGTTTTGTGATGAATAGCTTCAGCAGACACTGCTGGTTCACTCCACGCTGCGCGGGAGACTGCATGAATGGCGAAGTCCCAAGGCCCTCGGCTTTTGCTGCACGCATTTTATTGCCACGAATTCTTCCCATACTCGCTTTCTTCTTCGCCGTGTGCCTCGCCTCTATTCCGCTGCACGCGCAGATATCGCCAGAATCAGATCAGTTGCTACATCGCATGTATGCGTCGGAGGATTTCGAGGTCAAGTATTTCGGCCCGGCGCGCTGGCTGGACGACGGAGCGTTCTATACCACCGTCGAACCCTCCGCCGCTGTGAAAGACGCGCAAGACATCGTCCGCTACCAGACCGCCAACGGAAAACGCGAAGTTCTCGTTTCGGCGGCCAAACTTATCCCCGCCGGCGACAAAGTTCCCCTCGCCTTTGAAAATTATGCGTGGTCCAAGGACAAATCTCGCCTGCTTCTTTACACCAATTCAGCGCCGGTCTGGCGGCTGCGCACCCGCGGCGATTATTGGGTATTGGATCTGCAGTCTGGCGCGCTGCGTAAACTTGGCGGCGACGCTCCCACGTCTTCGCTGATGTTCGCCAAGTTCTCTCCGGACGGCACGAAAGTTGCCTACGTCCGCGGCAATAATATCTACGTTCAGGAGATTTCCACCGGACGCATCGCTCAGCTCACCCACGATGGCTCACAAACGATTATCAACGGCACTTCCGATTGGGTTTACGAAGAGGAATTGGATGTTCGCGACGCCTTTCGCTGGAGCCCTGACGGCCGTCGCATCGCCTACTGGCAATTCGACACGAGCGGCGTGGAAATCTTTAAGTTGCTCTACAACCTCGGCCCGCCCAAGGAAATTATCACTGGATTTCCTTATCCCGGATTGGGCGTGTATCCCACGGTTCTGAACATTCCAATTCCGATCCCCGGCACCGCCAATTCCGCTGTCCGCGCCGGGGTCGTCAGTGTGGATGGCGGAGGCACGCAGTGGATGCAGGTGCCCGGAGATCCGCGTGAAAATTATATTGCGCGCCTCGAATGGGCTGGGAATTCCAGCGATCTCGCGATCGAGCATTTGAATCGCCTGCAGAATACCGAGGATGTGTTGCTCGCCGATGCCTCCACCGGCGCTGTCCGCCAGATTTTCCGCGATCAGGATTCCGCGTGGGTGGACGTGATGGACGAAATTCATTGGGTCCACAACGGCCAGGACCTTTTGTGGTTGAGCGAGCGCGACGGTTGGCGCCATGCTTATCTTGTTTCACGCGACGGAAAGCGCGCGCAGCTGATCACTCCGGGCGCATACGATGTGATCGAACTCGTCGGCGTGGACGAAAAAGGCGACGCGCTGTACTTCATCGCATCGCCAGAAATCGCCACGCAGCGTTACCTATACCGCGTGCCTCTCGACGGTTCGCAAGGCGCCCAGCGCATCAGTCCCGCTGCTGCTCCCGGAACTCATCGTTACGATATGTCGCCCGATGCGCGTTGGGCATTTCACACTTACTCGCGCGCAGACGTCACACCTGTAACCGATCTTGTGGAACTTCCAGCGCATCGCTCCGCGCGCGTGCTCGAAGACAATGCTGCGCTGCGCGCGAACGCCGCACCGCTGCTTGCTTCGCCCACGGAATTCTTCAAAGTGGACATCGGCGAACGGACCACGCTCGACGCCTCGATGCTGAAGCCTCCTCATTTCGACCCAGCGAAGAAATATCCCGTGCTCGTTTATGTGTACGGAGAGCCTGCCGCGCAGACCGTGCTGGACGAGTGGGGCGCGTGGAACAACGATTACAGTCGTGCCGTCGCACAGGCCGGTTACATCGTCGTCAGCTTCGACAATCGCGGTACGCCCGCCCCGAAAGGCCGCGCCTGGCGAAAAGCCGTGTACGGCGCGATCCATCCCGTAATTGTTCACGACCAGAGCGCTGCGCTGAAAGTCTTTTTGCAGTCGCATCTCTTTGCAGATTCATCGCGCGTCGCCGTGTGGGGCTGGAGCGGCGGAGGTTCCAGCACCTTGAACCTGATGTTTCGGTCACCGAATCTGTATCAGGTGGGAATGTCGGTTGCGCCGGTGCCGGATCTGCGCCTGTACGATACGATTTACCAGGAACGCTACATGGGGTTGCCGCTGCAGAACGTCGAAGGGTATCGCAGCAGTTCCGCCATCAATTTCGCCGACGGTTTGCGCGGCCATTTGCTTGTCGTTCACGGCTCGGGCGATGACAACGTGCATTATTCCGGCACCGAACTGCTGCTCAATCGCCTGATCGAGCTGGATAAGCCCGTTGACTTCATGGAGTACCCGAATCGCACGCACGCCATCAACGAAGGTTCCGGAACCACGCTGCATCTCTACAGCTTGCTGCTGCGCTATCTCGAGGAACATTTGCCGCCGAACGCGACCGCGGCTCAGTAGTTTGCTTGTGGTGATTTGGAGGAGCTGAAGCAGAGACGCCGCACAGAGTTTCGCAATGCGGCGGCATTTTTTCCACGGCTTAACGCACAAACTTATGGTGCCGGCTGTGGGACTCGAACCCACGACCTAGGGATTATGAGACCCTCGCTCTACCTCTGAGCTAAACCGGCCCAAACACAATCCTCGATGCTAAAGGTTCGCTGCGCGCAGTGTCAAGATGCCGAACTGGATCTTTGTGTTGTGCGCTCATAGCGGGATGTTGCCGTGCTTTTTGTGGGGGTTGGTGTCGCGTTTATTTTCCAGGGAGCGTAGGGCTGTGATTAATTTGGCGCGGGTGTGGGCTGGCTCGATGACCGCGTCAATGTAGCCGCGCTCGGCGGCTACATAGGGGTTGGCGAAACGTTCGCGGAAGTCGGCGATTTTTTCCTGGCGCAGGGCTTCGCGTTCGGATTCGGGGGCGCGATCGAGTTCGCGTTTGTAAACGATGTTGACGGCGCCTTCGGGGCCCATCACGGCGATTTCGGCAGTTGGCCAGGCGAAATTAATGTCGGTACGAATGTGTTTGGAGGCCATGACGCAGTAGGCGCCGCCATAGGCTTTGCGGGTGATGACGGTAATCTTCGGAACCGTGGCTTCGGCGAAAGCGAAGAGCAATTTCGCACCGTGGCGGATGATGCCGCCGAATTCCTGCTGCGTGCCGGGAAGAAAGCCCGGCACGTCTTCGAAAGTAATCAGCGGGATGTTGAAGCAGTCGCAGAAGCGCACGAAGCGGGCGCCTTTTACGGAGGCGTTGATGTCCAGAACGCCGGCGAGGAAGGCTGGCTGGTTCGCGACGATGCCTACGGAGCGGCCATCGAAGCGAGCGAAGCCGACGACGATATTTTTCGCGTAGTGCTCGTGGACTTCGAAGAATTCGGAATCGTCGGCGAGGGCGTGGATTACGTCTTTGATGTCATAGGGTTGCTGCGGATTTTCGGGAACGAGCGCGTTCAGCGAGGGCGTGACGCGATCCCAAGGATCGCTGGTGGCTTTTCGCGGCGCGTCGTCCAGATTATTAGACGGCAGGTAGCTGAAAAGCTCGCGGATCATGGCCAGACATTCGGCATCGTCGCGGGAGATAAAATGCGCCACGCCGCTGGTGGCGTTGTGCGTCATGGCGCCGCCCAGTTCCTGCTTGGTGACTTCTTCATGGGTGACGGTCTTGATCACGTCCGGCCCGGTGACGAACATGTAGGACGTGTCGCGGGTCATAAAAATAAAATCGGTGATGGCCGGGGAATAAACCGCGCCGCCCGCGCAGGGACCCATGATTGCGCTGATCTGGGGGATCACGCCGCTGGCAAGCGTATTGCGCAGAAAAATCTCGGCATAGCCTGCCAAGGATTTGACGCCTTCCTGAATGCGCGCGCCGCCGGAATCGTTCAGGCCGATCAGAGGCGCGCCAGCACGCATGGCCAGGTCCATGATCTTGATGATTTTGGAAGCATTGGCTTCGGAAAGCGAGCCGCCGAAAACGGTAAAGTCCTGCGCGAAGACGTACACCAGCCGGCCGCTGATGCGGCCGTAGCCGGTGATGAACCCATCGCCGGGCGGGCGCTGGGATTCCATTCCAAAATCGTGGGATTGATGGCGAACGAATTTGTCGAGCTCTTCAAAGCTGCCTTCATCGAGCAGCAGGTCCACGCGCTCGCGGGCGCTGAGCTTGCCTTGTTTGTGTTCGCGCTCGCGGCGTTCCGCGCCGCCGCCAGCTTCGGCTTCGGCGTTGAGCTTGCGAAGCTCTTCGAGGCGATCGTGGTGTTTGCGGTGAGTGGTCATGGGAGAGGCTTGTGAGTAGTGATTGGTGAGCAGTGATTAGTGAGCCGTGACTGGTGATTCGTGACTTGTGATTCGTGGACGGCAGACGCCGCGCGGCGGGCGAAGGAGCTACGAAACAGGGACAGAGCAAAAACGCGAAATTTGTATCGAATAGAAAATTTTCTAAGCCTTTGTTTTGAAGGAGTTAGAAATTTGCGTCGAATAGTGATTGCTATTCGCCTTTGTTTTGAAGGAGTTAAGTAATTGAGTGAGTTTTCATTTGTATTGAATAGAAATTGCGCGGTGGACAGAGGCGGCTGGTTCATTCCGTGAGTCGTTCGCGAATTTTGTTGGTGAACCACAGGACACGGTAGCACGTTGCCCGGGAAAATGCGAACCGTGCGGTGTGTACATTCGCTAAGTGCCGATAATGTTTCGGCGCGCGGCTAGGGCGCACAGGCGTCGGCTGGGACCACGTCATGAGATGCGCTTGTGATGGACATTACTGTTGCCGTGGGGAGGGCGGCCAAACCGGAATTGGCGATGATCGTGTTGGTGGCTGGGACGGATTGGGAGTCCAGATTGCGCCAGTTAGCCAGGTTTTTGTTGAGCTGGCTGCAGGAATGTTCCAGGGTGGCGTTCGCTGTTTCGTTGGGTGCGGCATCGCGTGATTGAATGAGAAAGCCTGTGCGGGCGAGGTCGCGATTGATGGGGACTAAGCCGGGGGCTTCAAAGGTGCCTTCCAGGATTGCGGCGGCTTTCTTGTCTAATTCGTTCAGAGCCTCGGCGGAACCCTTGGTTTGCGGATTGGCGGCTGTGCTGCCGAGAGTGTTCAAGCGGTCGGCGACGGCGGCGCGGAGGTTCGTGATGGATTGGAAGGCCCTGGCGCTGGCGGCCAGGCCGGAATCGATGCGTTTCAGGGCGAGGAACTGCGCTTCGAGGTCGGCCTGGGAAACGTGGACGCGCGGATCAAGCGTGATGGTGAGCGGCTGCTTCATTACCATGCCGTTGCCGATAAAAAATAGTTCGTATTGACCGGGAACGGCGAGCGGGCCAAGAAGCTGTTCGCGCGCCGCGTCGGCCGGAGCCTCGCGGCCGGAGTTGGTGTGCTCGACGTGCTCTTGCGGGCCGCCAGAGGAGCTGTCGTTCAAAACCTGCGGTGGTTCGTAGCGCAGATCCCACGCGAAACGATTCAGCCCGACTTCTTTCGAGAGGCGGTTTTTCGACGTGGAATCGGCGGCAGGAGTAAGGCTGTTGAAGCGCCGCACTATTTTTCCTTGCGCGTCGTGGATTTCAAGACTGAGCGGATTGCTGGGAACGGATTTCAGGTAGTAATAAATAATGGCGCCATCGGGCGGATTTTTCGCGGCGGGTCCTTCAGGCGGCTGCGGAGCTTCCCGGTCGTGGTGGGGAGTGCGGACGGCGTTTGCGGGCTTCAGCAAATACGCATTGTAACTGGTGATTTCCGCATCTAGGACGGGCGGCGTTGCCGAAGATGGCGGCGCGGAAGTTTGTTGGGCATCGAGAGAGGTGGCGGCCGCGACGGCGCTGATGAGCAAAACCGCGGCAAGCAGGCGCTGAGAGCGAAGCAACGTAGTTCTCCGGAAGGCAGAAAAGTTTACCACTGCGCGAACGTTTGCGTGGGCCTCGCGATGCGTTAGTGAAGTCCGGACCAATCGTCAGCGAGGAGGATGGAATTGCTGGGATTGGAGGGGTCGTATTTCACGCTGGCGGTTTGGCCGGCGGCTACGCGGCTCAGGTGTTTGGCTTCGTCCAGGCCGGTGATATCTTGCGCGGTTTCGTAGGTGACGCCGGAGATCGAGTAAGTGTAGTAGAGGAGTTTTTGCGTGCCGTTGGTGAAGGCGGATGGGGCGGCGCGTTTTTGAAACATGCCGAGCGATTTCGCGGAGGGGTCGTTCGCGTCGCGCGCGTGTTCGACAATTTCCAGAACCTGGCCTTCGACGATGCGGCCGACACGATTGAGATACGCGCGGCGCTGACGTTCGACGTCGCCGGCATCTTCGGGCTTGCGGCGGAGCCAGAGCACGAGGCCGATGAGGACGACCACGGCGACTCCGGCGAGCGGAAGCCAATCATGCCAATCATTCAGGAGTTCTTTCAACGCGTGCCTTTTCCGGTGCGGGTTAATCCTGCGCGGCGATGACGGGATTTCTGAGCGTGCCGATTCCGCCGACGCTGACTTCGACAACATCGCCGGCGGCGAGCGGGCCCACACCCGAGGGCGTGCCGGTAGCGATCACGTCACCCGGCTCAAGCGTCATCACCTGCGCGATGAAGCGGATTATAGCATCAACGGAAAAGATCATTTCCGACGTGTGTCCAGACTGTTTCCTGATTCCATTCACGAAGGTTTCGACGGTGACGCCGGAAGGGGGGAGCTGCGTTTCGAGGACGGGACCGAAGGGGCAGAACGTGTCGAAGCCTTTGCCGCGGGTGAATTGGACGTCGAGTTTCTGCAGGTCGCGGGCGGTGACGTCGTTGAGGCAAGTGTAGCCGAGGATGTACGGCGCGATGCTTTCAGTTTCTTGCAGGTGATAGCAGCGGCGGGCGATGATGACGGCCAGCTCGCCTTCGTGGTCCACGCGGTTAGAGATGCGCGGATGGACGATGGGTTCCTCGGGAGCGATGACGGATGACGGAGGCTTCAGAAAGATCAATGGTTGGGCAGGGGCGTCGTTACCTAATTCCTTGGCGTGTTCGAGATAATTGCGACCGACGCAGACAATTTTGCTGGGCGCGGAAGGTGGCAGGAATTTTATCTGGTCGAGGGGCCAGCTTTTTCCGGTGCGTTCGCGCAGGCCGTGGAGTTCGCCGCGAACTTCGTGGATTTTATCGCCTTCGACGATTCCGGCGCACGGATGCGGATGGGACTCGCGCGCGGCACGGCTGAGATCTTTCGCGTCGAATTCCTGGGGCTGAAATCGGCAGAGCTTCATCGCTGGTGAGTGCTGAAAAAATCGGAGCTGCGGCGGCGCGGGGCGATGCGGTGCTGGCGCGTCGTCAGGATCATGCCGCCGACCCAGGAGCCCACCGCGCATACGCCGTACACGATGGCGCCTTCGAGGAACGCTTCGAAAGGCGAGCGCAGCGCCTGGAAGAGACTGTGGAAGAACATTCCGGCAATGTCGTAGGCGATTACGAAAATTCCCCAGGCAAGCAGGGCCGAATAGAACATTTTCAGCGGGCGATTGAGAAAACGGAAAATCGGAATCAGCATGATCGCGAGGAACAGGCCGTAGGAGGCGCCATTGCGTTCGAGAGCGCGATTATCGAGCCAGGACAAGCGATTTGCGGCGACGAGCGAGCCGACCATCACGATGGTAAGCAGCGCGCCGGTGTAGAGGCCGACGCGAATCGTCGAGCTGAACGCCTTCAGAGTAGCTTCCGCGTGAGCGGGAATGGGATGGGCGGTGGTGGCTGGATCGGTCATTGATTTGGCTGCTGGTCCACTGGCGCGTCGACCGGGACTTCGCCGGATGCGGCTGGGCTGGCGGGGCTTTCGTTGCCGACGCGATCCACCGCCGTGACGGTGTAGCGGTAGCGGTGGCCCGGTATGATATTCATATCGCGAAACGCGGGAGTACGCAACAGTTCCGGATTTTGTTTCTGTCCGGCGGCGCCTTCCTGCTCACTTCTATAGATGTTGTAACCGGCGATATCGTTTTCCGCGCTGATGGACCAGGAGAGGTCGAGATAAGCGGGCGCGGCGCCCTGCGCGGGAACCAGCACGACGACGAGTCCTTGCGGCGCGGCGGGAGGGAAAGTATCGAGCGGAGTGACTTCGATGACGGGTGAGTCGAGTGATTCGACTTGCAGATCCGGGTATTGCGCCACGCTGCGAACGCTGTAGCGGTAGGTCTTTCCGAATTGAATTTGGATGTCGCGGAAGGGTGGCACTGTACTTTCGCCGATGAGAACAGCCGAGTTTGGCGATCGTGGGGGCTGCGGACCGGCGGTGGGCGCAGGTGCGGTGGTTTGCGGAATTTCGCGGCGGAAGATTCGATAGCTGGCGACGGGCGGCGCGGGACCGACGGCGGTTTTTTGCGGCGGGGTCCAGGTGAGGATTACGCCTTGGTGAGTGATTTCGGCTTTGAGATCTGTGATTTGATCGGCGGCGGGTTCTACGCGCAACGCAGCGGCATTGGAATTCGCGGAGACTTTCGTCGGTGAGGTGCGAGTGCGCACGATGTAAACAGCCTGGCTGTTGGGGTGCTGAGTGAAATCGCCGGGTTTGAGCGCGTCTTCGTAGCGAATTTCGCGTCGCGTGTCGAATTGATCCACCATCGCCGACGGGATGGTTACGAGAAGCGTAGGATTGGCGGGAACTGCGGAACCGGACGATTGCGTGGGACTCGCGGGAATATTTTGGAAATCGCGAAAGATTTCGATTGCGGGCAGCTGCTTGAGCTCGCGACCCTCGACGGACTCTTTGGGAAGCGTAAAGGTGAGGATCACGTTGTCACCCTGCTGGGTGGCGGCGAGGTCGGTGACGGCGATGGGAATTGGCGCTTTGCGTTCGACTGGTTCGCCAGGAACGCCGCAGCCGGCGAGAAGGGCGATAGAAGCGAAAATGGAAAAGAGAAAATGGAAAATGGAGGCCGGCACTGGTGAACGCTGCGCACGCTGAGACCAGCGCGCCTCTTTTCGATTTTCCATTTTCTGTTTTCTAATTTCTATAGGATGTAACGGCTTAGGTCCTGGTCCTTCACGATATTGGCGAGCTGCTTTTGCACGTAGGCCGCGTCTACCTTGAAGGATTTCTTTTTCATTTCCGGGGCTTCGAAGGAAATGTCCTCGAGCACTTTTTCCAGGATCGTGTGCAGGCGGCGCGCGCCGATGTTTTCGGTGTGCTCGTTCACTTTGGCGGCGAATTTCGCGATGGCGGCGATAGCGTCGTCGGTGAAGGTGAGTTTAAAAGGTTCGGTATCGAGCAGCGCGACGTACTGCTTGATCAGCGCGTTCTTGGGTTCGGTGAGAATGCGAATGAAATCGGCTTCGGTGAGCGAGGTGAGCTCGACGCGAATGGGGAAGCGGCCTTGCAGCTCGGGGATCAAGTCCGAGGGCTTGGTGGTGTGAAACGCGCCGGCGGCGATAAATAAAATGTGGTCGGTGCGGACCATGCCATAGCGAGTGTTGACGGTGGTGCCTTCGACAATGGGCAGAATGTCGCGCTGCACGCCTTCGCGGGAGACGTCCGGGCCGTGGCCGGACTCGCGGCCGGCGATTTTGTCCACTTCGTCGATGAAGAGGATGCCCATCTGCTCGACGCGGTCCACGGCGATGCGCGTGACCTGGTCCATATCAATCAGGCGGTTTTCTTCTTCCTGGATGAGATAGTCAAAGGCTTCGGCGACCGTCATTTTGCGCTTCTTTTTTTGCTGGCCGAACATGCCGGAGAGCATGTCTTTTACATTGATGTCCATTTCCTCGACGCCCTGATTGGTGATGATTTCGAAGGAAGGCATCTGGCGCTCGCGAACTTCGACTTCGACCATGCGCGTGTCGAGCTTGCCTTCGCGCAACTGGGCGCGAAGTTTTTCCCGCGTGCGAGCTACCTGTTCGCGGCGCTGAATTTCCGCGGCGGGCGTAGTGTCCGAAGGAATGGGCGACGGCGGGAGGAGCAGGTCGAGCAGGCGGTCTTCGGCGGATTGCTCGGCGCGCTCGGCGACTTCGTCGAGCTTTTCTTCACGGACCATATCAATCGCGGTTTCGACGAGATCGCGGACCATGGATTCCACGTCGCGGCCGACGTAGCCGACTTCGGTGTATTTCGAGGCTTCCACTTTGACGAAGGGGCAACCTGCCAGGCGCGCGAGGCGGCGGGCGATTTCCGTCTTGCCGACGCCAGTGGGGCCGATCATCAGAATATTTTTCGGCAGAATATCTTCGGCGAGCTCGGGTGGAAGTTTCTGCCGGCGGACCCGATTGCGCAGAGCGATGGCTACGGCTTTTTTGGCGAGATTCTGGCCGACGATATATTTATCCAGCTCGACGACGATTTCGCGCGGGGTAAGCTCGTCGAACGACGGGAGCGGTTCCGGCTCAGGCGCTTGCGATTCGTTTCCGGACAGGTAGATGACCATGTCTTTCTCCGATTTCTCCGTCATAGCTCTTCCACGCTGAAATTGTCGTTTGTGTAGATGCAGATTTCGCTGGCGATGCGCATGGCTTCGGCGGCGATATCCTTGGCGCTGAGCTTGGTGAACTTGGAAAGAGCGCGCGCGGCGGCCAGGGCGTAGGAGCCGCCGGAGCCGATGGCGCAGATGCCGTCGTCCGGTTCGATCACGTCGCCATTGCCGGAAAGCAGGAACGTGGATTTGGCGTCGGCGACGATCAGCAGCGCGTCCAGGTGGCGCAGGGAGCGGTCGGTGCGCCATTCCTTGGCGAGTTCGACGGCGGCGCGCGCAAGGTTACCGTGAAATTCCTGCAATTTTCCTTCGAACCGGCCGAAGAGCGAGAGCGCGTCGGCGGTGCTGCCGGCGAAGCCCGCGATAATTTTATCGCTGTAGAGGCGGCGGGTCTTGCGCGCGCTGTGCTTGATCACGCCGTCGCCCAGGGTGACCTGGCCGTCAGCGGTGAGCACGACTTTATTGTCTTTGCGCACGCACAGGACCGTGGTGCCGTGCATCTGTTCACTTTTGTGCGTTATTGGCATCCGACGATTATACCGCGCTCGCGCGGGAATGGGCCACTGAGTCGCGGAGCGGCTGGATTCAGGTCAAAGGCGGGGCAGGCAGGATGACGATGCTCGTCGCATCGTCAGTTTTTGTCGTTGTTATTTTTGTTGCTGGAATTGTCTTTGGACTTTTTGTCTTTTTTGCCGACTTTTTCCCAGCGTTCGTCCAGGGATTCCTTGGTGAAGAGGGAGTCGGGGACGGTGGTGTTGTATTCGTATTTATCGAAGAAAACCTGATAGACCTTGATGCCGTTTCGTTCGCGCGTGATTTGATAGGGCGTCTGGATGCCGTTGATGGGGTGGTAATTCGAGTAGTATTCGATTTCCTCGTTGCGCATGCGCGTGTTGGCGTTGCGCGTGTCCACGACTTTGCGCACGGGCAAGTGGGTGGTGCGGGCGATGGCGATGCGGAAGGTGCGATTGTCACTGTCCACCAGTTCGACCCAGTCGGATTCCTGGTAGTCCACCACGTCGAGACCGCCGTAACGGAAAATCATACCGGCCTCGTGAATGCGATGGCGAAGAATATTGTCGATGTCTTTCTTGGTGTCCTCCTGAAAGGTGGCGAGATCCGTAATGGTGGCTTCGGAGACGCCGCCGCGATCGAGTTCCCAGCCTTTGTCGCCGTTGAAAACGGAGATGATGTTGCGCTTGGGAAGATTTTCGGTGCGGTCTTTGAAGGGCGGCTGGGCGTAGTCAATGAAATGCTCGAAGCCGTTGAGTTCGCCGGAGTGTCCGAATTGGCTAAGGCGCCCGATGCAGGTGACATCGTGGACGTTGAGGTACGTGGGGCCGCCGAGCGCGTTAATGGCTTGCTCGAGGAGCGCTTTGGCTTTCGCGGCGCTCTGCTCGGGGAGCAGGACGGTATTATCGTCTTGCGCGCGGACACGCGGCGAAGTGGCGAGGCAGGCGCAAGCGAGCGATAACGCCAGCACGATATTGCGGCATGCGGCGGAGCGATCGGCAGTGGGGCGCGAATTCATTTTGGGTGAGAGCATCGCCCGGATCATCATCCGCAAAGCACCGAACCTCCATTAACGTTGATCACTTCTCCGGTGATAAAGGTTGCCAGGTCGGAAGCAGCAAACAGGATGGGACCGGCGATTTCTTCGGCGGTGCCCACGCGCTTGAGCGCGATGGGCGCGATCGCAGATTTCAATCCGTTCTTGGTGCGCAGGACTGAGGCCGACATATCGGTGTCCACCCACCCGGGCGCGACGCAGTTCACGAGAATGTTGCGAGGGCCCAGTTCGCTGGCGAGGCCTTTCACGAAGCTGATGATGGCGCCCTTCGTGGCGCCGTAATGAGTGTGAAACGCCTCGCCGCGTTGGCCGGCCGTGGAACTGATGGCCACGATTTTCCCGCTTTTTTGCGCAATCATATGTGGCGTCACAAAATGAATTACGGTGTACACGCTCTTCAGGTTGACTTGAACCATTTCGTCCCATTCGCGTTCGGTCATTTTTTCGATGGGAGCATCCTGCTCGTTCCAGATGCCAGCGTTGGCGACGAGAATGTCAATGTGGCCGAGGCGATCGCGGGTGAAGTCCACCAGCTTTTTGGCATCGGCCATTTTGCCTAGGTCGGCTTTCAGGGATTCGATGCGCGTGCCGTGCTTGCGGGCTTCCTGCTCCACTTGGGCGGCCGCTTCCTTGCTGCGATGGTAATTGAAGACGACGTCTGCGCCCGCCTGCGCGAAGAGCTTTACGGTGGCGGCTCCGATGCCGCGGGAGCCTCCGGTAACCAGTGCGGCCTTGCCTGCGAGCGAAATCATTTTTCCCCCGATGAGTGGCGTGTCGAGACGCGTTCAGAGTTAAAAGTTAAGTGTGCACAGTTGAGAGTTAGAAACTGAAAATCTTGGTCCCTGCATAAACTTAGACTCGCCGCGGCGCCGCTTGGCTTTACACGCCTACGAATGTACGGGCGCTTTGCGGGCTACGGCGGCCGCGGCTAGCTCGCGAAATAGCGACTGCGCAAACTCGTCTGCCGCGACCATGCGCTCGGGATGCCACTGCACGCCTACGATCCAGTTGGCGTCGCCCGTCCATTCGACAGCTTCAATCACTCCATCAGGAGCGTGGGCCACGACGCGAAGATTTCTGCCCGGCTGGAGCACCGATTGGTGATGCGAGCTATTCACCCGCGCGCGATTTCCGCCGGCCATTTGCGCGAGACGGGAACCGGGGTCCAAATTTACGTCGTGATGTGGTTCGGGACCTTCGTGACCGGTCCATTCATGCTGGATTTTCGTGTGAATTTCGCTGGGAATATCCTGGACCAGCGGACCACCCAGGAAGACGTTCAAACTTTGCACGCCGTAGCAGATTGCGAGGACTGGCTTGTGTTCGGTGACGGCGTGATCGAGAAGCGCGAAATCGGTGCGCTCGCGGGCAGCGTCGGGTTCGGCGGTTTTCAGATGACGCGCGGCGTGGAAGAGCGACGGCTCGACGTCCGCAGGGCTGCCGGTCAGGACGACTGCATCCAGCGTGAGTGCGAGATTCTGCAATTCTTCAGGAGTGAGGCCCAGCGAGATCTCTACGGGCTCGGCGCCGGTGGATTGCACCGCCCGTAGATATTTTTCGTAGGCATCGCGCTTGTTGCTAAGTTCTTCTTTTTTAGTGCGATAAGGGATGCCGATGCGAATTTTGGGGGCTGGGGCGGGGCTCATGAAATGCCATCCTACCATTGAGTGGCGGGTGCGGCAATCCTCTGATCTTTGCGGCAGAGCCGGAACTCCCAGAGGGGGTAACCACCTCTATAAATACAAACGCCCCGCCGGCAGGGTGCCGACGGGGCGTGGCGCAGTGGCTGGGCTAGGCTGGGCTTAGGAAATAGGTAGGTATTCCATGCGGGTGTGGGGTTCATCGGAGCTGGTGTTCAGGTAAAGCGTAGCGCTGAGTCCTGCCACGTACACTGCTTCGAGCCTGCGGCCTTCACCGGACTTGCGCACCAGCAATGCGCTCTGGCTCGTGCCGCGATGTGCGGAGACTTCGTGCACGCGCATCGTCATGTTCTGGTCGGTGCCGCGGAGGGTGACCACGCGGCTGGATCCTTGCGACTTCACCGAAAGCAGGTACTGTCCTGCCTTCAAATTCGTGGCGCCGCACTTGACGTTGAACGGCAGCGAGACTTTGCCCTCAAAATCGGCGTTTGCTACATTCGCGGCGGCAAGCTGCGCGGGCTGGGCGGCGGTGGCTTGCGGTGCTTCGAACGGGAATTCGTCGGCGTTGGGCATCGCGTCAGCCTGCGCGCGCGCGGCGGGCGCCAGCATGGAAATAAATCCCAGTGTTGCGGCAAATATTGAGGCTTTCACCAAGGTCGTCATTTTCATCGTCGTCTCCTTTTTCGTTCGAATCTTTGACTTCGGGTTGATGTCGTTCCTCATGCCGCGCAGTTTCGTCCCAAATCACAATTCGTTCAATGCACGGAGGGTCCTTTGTGGGCAAAAGGGAGGTAAAGTCGTAACTGATTCATTCTGTGGTGTTTATTGTGGTTTGGGCGTCTCCGCTTGAGTTCGCAGGGCGCGCGCAGTAATATCCGCTCGTTGGCTACTGCCATGGGCTACGACATTCCGTCCGCGAGTGGGCTGCGCTTCGACGCCTACCAGGTTGACCTCCGCACCGGTGAGCTGCGCAAGCACGGCCGGAAAATTCGTTTGGCCGGGCGCCCCTTCCAGATTCTCGCGTTGCTGCTGGAACGTCCGGGCGAATTGCTCACGCGCAAGGAATTGCAGGAACGGCTGTGGTCTGCCGATACCTTTGTGGATTTCGAGCACGGCGTGAACGCAGCGATCCAGACGCTGCGGCGCGCGCTTTGCGATTCGCACAAGAATCCGAGATTTATAGAAACGCTTCCGCGCCGGGGCTACCGGTTCATCGCCACCGTGGAAGGTATGCAAGCCGGCGACAGGCCTGCGGGAGCCGCACCGGCCGAGCAGTCCGCGCCGCTCGCTGTTGCCGCGTCTGCCGCGGCGTATGGCGCAGCGTCAGTCGCACCGTCAGCCGCACCATCGGGCGCAGCTCGATTCGAATGGGTGGGACAGATTGCCACTATTCGCGACGAGACAGGCCGGAACTTCGTGTTGCTCCCCGCGAGCGAAGAAATCTTTCATGAAATGCGCGCCTGCGAAAAGGCCAAGGACGATCTGGGGATTTCACTTCTGGTGGCTTCTGAAAAACTTCTGTTGATCAACTGCGGAACGAGGGCGCAAATTCTGGACGCGAGCAACGCGGACCTCGGCTGCAAGGTCCGAATCCTTGGGGGGCAGTTCGTCGGCGAGAAGGCTTTTGCGCCGCGAGCCTATCTCGCGGAACTTCCGTAGCACGGCGCCTGCGCGGTAGCAGCGGATCGCAACCAGGAACTCGCGACTCCGGAGCTCGATCTGGCTATTGGTTTGCGCGCGCGGTCGCTGGGGCGCAGAAGCGATCGAAGGCGCGGGTAAGATCGGCGGCGATGGCCTGCGCGTCGCGGCTTTCGATGCTTGATCGCTCCATCATAAAGACCAGCTTGCCATCGCGCAGCAGAGCGATGGAAGGGGATGACGGAGCGTAGCCGGTGAAATAGCCGCGGGCGCGCTCTGTTGCGGCGAGATCTTGACCGGCGAAAACAGTGGTGAGAACTTCCGGGCGCGCCTGATTCGCCAGAGCCATGGCGACCGCGGGACGAGCTTTCCCCGCGGCGCATCCGCAGACGGAGTTCACCACGACGAGGACGGTGCGCTTCTCTTGCTGCAGAGCGGCGTCAACAGCCTGGGGCGTGCGCAATTCTTGAAAACCTACGCGAGTGAGTTCTTCGCGCATGGGCCGAACAAATTCATCAGGAAACATCGCAACTCCTTGATCGATTCTTATGTGCGAATTATGAACAGAGCGGCGCGTCACGACCGCAGCTTGCCGAGCGCCGCCTCACGCGAAGTCAGTTATGCGCCGGCTGCCGCGGCCTGGGCGCGCTCGCGCTCTTCGGGCTTCACGAAAGCTTTGCTGGCCAGTTCGATGACTTGTTTCAGGTGCCACCATTCGCGCTCGGACATCATGTGGCCATCGTTGCTCGAAAAATAAATCGAGACGTAGCCATCCGACGACAACGGCACGCGAATGATTAAATTGTTTTTCTGTTCCGCGATCTGGTTTTCCGCCACGGCAATCCTCCCCCGACTTAGGCTGGGTACAGCTAAGAGCCGAACACCACAGAGTAGTTCATTCTCTCTCGTTGGCCGAGCAGGGGCAAGGGCCAGGAAGGAATTAGGGCGATGACGGATGGCAGGAGGGGACGGCGAGGCGTATCGCGCGGTCGAGCCGCTCTGCGAGTGACGATACGCCTCGCCGTTTGTTGCTAGCAGATGCCGGCGCTCATGGAAACCAGGCCTGACGAAATTCCCGAAGCGCGCGATGTTGATGGACGGCGCCGCGGGGGATGCGTTTTGAGCCAGGTCTCATAATTCTGGCGCATATGCTCGATGTGGTGCGGGATGTGCCGTTCCTGCAAATCCACCCAACGTTCGAGACTGATGGCGCCATCGCGCGGATGCGTGACGGTGCCGTCCCAAACTTCCTCGGGCAGAGCGACGAGCAATTGATAGGTCATTTTTCTGAGGCGGCGGATAATTTCCAGGGCTTCGCGAGTGCTTTGGTGAAAGTAGCCGAGCGAACCAGCCCAGCGCGAAGCGTTGAATTTTGCGGCATCGCCGGCCGCGGGCTCGGCGATGTAAGCGCGGCAACGCACATAGGCGCTGGCCTCGCTATCGGCGAGATGCAGGATGATTTCGTGGATGCTCCAGCGCTCATTGGCCGGTTTATAAATCCACATTTTTTTGGGAAACTGCCGGAGCGCGGCGGACAACAAAGCCGGTGCGCGACCAAAGGATTCCAGTTTTTGCCTTCTTGAATCTTGCCGCATAGGACCCTCCCACTAACCTTGCTTAGACGTATGAAGTGCGAATTTGCCTCGCGTTAACAGATAGATAAACGAAGAAAATGGGCAATTTGTTCCAGAAAACAATCAATTTCTCATATACGGAATTTCAAGCGTGCGCGAGTGGGAATCTCTGTTCGACGATGGGACGCGAGGGGGGTTCGCAAGTGGAAATGGTGGGCGTTCTTGGGAGCGTGCAGGATTTGAAAGAGGCAAATCTGCGTTTTTTAAGAGAATGTTACTAATTGTTGGAGCAAGGCTATGCGCTTCGGGAGAAAACTCCAAAGTCCCGGAGGATTACTTGCTGCCGCCGACGGAACCGCGGTTCGCCGCGCGTTGGCTCCAATAGCCACGCAATTCTCCGACCAGGTACAACGAGCCGGTCACGAACACAGCGTCCTGCGCGTGGGCCAATTTTAGGGCAGCTTCCAGGGCTTCGGTGGGATCGCGGACCACCAGCGTCTCTTTGGCGTCGTGGCTGGTCATTTCGGCGAGCAACGGCGCGGAAATGGCTCGTGGCTGGCGAGGCTCTGTGAGTATGACGGCGGCAGCGTGCGGGAAAAGCAGGCCGGAGATTTCGTCCACTGCTTTGTCGCGCATCGCTCCGTAAACGAGAAAGATGCGGCGACCGGTGTAATTTTCCTGCCAAAATTTTAGCAATTCGCGGGCGCCCGCGGGGTTGTGCGCGCCATCGAGGTAAAGATCGGGCTGGGTCGAGAGACGCTCCAGGCGCCCGGGCCAATTCGCGGTGGCGACGCCTTGCTCGATTGCGCTGTCCGGTACGGGGAAACCGCGCTCGGCGAGCAGGCGGGCGGCGACTGCAGCGGTGAGCGCGTTGCGAATCTGAAAACGGCCGGGCAAGGATGGAGCGAGGACGAGTTGTTTGCGCGAATGCTTGAATGCCGTGACGGCGCGATACAGGCCGCCGGAATCCTGCACATCGTCCGCGCGCGCGGCTGCGTCCACCTCCACCAGGCGCGCGTCCATTTCGGTGCAGCGCCGGGCAATCACGGCGCGAGCTTCCAGGCGTTCGCTGGCGCTGACCACCCATGCGCTGGGCTTGATAATGCCGGCTTTTTCCGCGGCGATTTCTTCGATGGAATGGCCGAGAAAATTTTCGTGATCGAAATCAATCGGCGTAATGATGGCCACTTCCGGCTCGACGATGTTGGTGGCATCGAGGCGGCCGCCGAGGCCCACTTCGTAAATGACGAAATCCACGTGGTGCTGCGCGAAAGCCAGAAAGGCCATGGCCGTGACGCATTCGAAGAACGTGGGATGCGCCGCAAGCTTCCCCGAGGCCATCAGCGATTCGATCGAGGCATGAACGCGAGACCAGGCGGCTGCGAAATCGTGGTCCGAAATATTTTCGCCGTCGATGCGGATGCGTTCGTTGATGCTTTCCAGGTGCGGCGAGGTGTACAGGCCAGTGCGCAATCCAGCGCTGCGCAGGATGGATTCGAGCATCGCGGCGGTGGAACCTTTGCCGTTGGTCCCGGCAATGTGGACGCTGGGGGAGGATCGCTGAGGTTGGCCGAGATCTTCCGCGAGAATCGTGATATTCGCGAGGCCGAATTTCTGCACGCGAGCTTGTTGCGGAGCGGCGAGTTCCCTTCCCAACGAAAACAGTGCGCGGACGGACTCTTCGTACGTCATGCAACTAGCCGACGAAGAAGTCGAGGGCTTGGGCGATGTACGGTTTCAATTCCTTGCGCGGGACGACGGCGTCGAGGAAGCCGTGCTCGAGCAGGAATTCGGCGGTCTGAAAACCTTCGGGGAGTTTCTGGCGGATGGTTTGTTCGATCACGCGCGGACCGGCGAAACCGATGAGCGCGCCAGGCTCCGCAATATTCAGATCGCCGAGCATCGCGTAGCTGGCAGTGACGCCGCCGGTGGTGGGATCGGTGAGGATGGAAATAAAAGGGAGCTTGGCTTCGTCCATCCGGCCGAGCGCCGCGGAAACCTTTGCGAGCTGCATCAGGCTGACGACGCCTTCCATCATGCGGGCGCCGCCCGAGCATGAAACGACGATAAGAGGTTCTTTCTGATCGAGAGAGCGGTCTATCGCGCGCGCGACCTTTTCACCGACCACCGCGCCCATCGAGCCGCCGATAAATCCGAATTCCATCGCACAGCAGACGACGGGGCGGCCGTTCAAGCGGCCTTCGGCGGTGATGATGGCGTCTTTCATGTTGAGCTTGCGCTGCGCTTCTTTCAGGCGCTGCGCGTAGGGTTTGGTATCTGTAAATTGCAGCGGGTCGCTGGAGGCGAGGTCGGGATCCAGCTCCGTCCAGGGCTCTTCGTCCAGAAGCATTTCCAGGCGCCGGCGGGAACTGAGGCGGAAATGGTGGTCGCACTTGGTGCAGACTTCCCAATTCGCTTCGAGATCTTTTTTCCAGATGATCGCGCGGCAGGAATTGCACTTGGTCCACATGCCTTCGGTGTGGACGCGGCGCTGTTCGGCCGGGGTGGGATTTTCGATCGGTTTTTTTTCGCGCTTGAACCAGGCCATGGGTCGAGGTGTTTCGGGCTGGAAGGCCCCTTAAGAAGTTAACAGTTCAGAGTTAAAAGTTGAAAGTTAAAAAATGCCGCCGCTGCGCCGCCGGCATCAGTAATCAATTCCGCGCTGCGCGAGGATGCCTTTCGTGTACGGGTGCTTTATCTCGCGCATTTCGGTGACCAGATCGGCGGCTTCGACCAGTTTGGGATGCGCGCTGCGGCCCGTGCAGATGACGTGGACGCGCTCCGGACGCTGCGTAAGTGCTTCGACGACGCGCTCAACGTCCAGCATCTTGTATCCAATCACGTAATTGATTTCATCGAGCACGACCAGATCATATTTGTCGCTGTAAATCTGCGCGCGGCCGAATTCCCAGGCCTCTTCGCACATTTTTACGTCTTCGGGATCGGTTTCGGCGCCGCCAATCTTCACGAAGCCGCGGCCCATGGGCCGAATTTCGAATTTGTCGTCGCCCAGCATTTTCGCGGCGTCCAGCTCGCCATAGTGCCACGAGCCCTTGATGAACTGCACCATCATCACGCGCATCCCCTGGCCAACCGCGCGAAAAGCAGTGCCCAGCGCGCAAGTGGTCTTGCCCTTGCCCGGCCCGGTGTAAACGATCAGCAATCCTTTCCCTTCGGGCATGCAGTGTGTTCCTCAGAAGTGCAGTCCAGAATAGTGAGCGTAGGTTACGAAAACGTCAAGCAACGTGGCGTTCACGCGAGGAAGCGGTAGCCGACGCCGCGGACGGTTAGGAGATGCTTGGGCTTGGAGGGGTCTTTTTCGATGTAGCGGCGGAGGCGGACGATGAAGTTGTCTATGGCGCGGGTGTCGGTGTCTTCGTGGAGGCCCCAGACGTCTTCGAGGATGGATTTGCGGGAGACGGTGCGGCCTTTGCTACGGATCAAGTGGCGCAGAAGCTTGGCTTCCATGAGCGTGAGCTGAATCGTGGTGCCGTTGACGCGCAATTCGAGCGTGCCGAAGTCAATGGTCTTGCCGTCGAAGGAAAAAACTTCGGAATCGGCCCCGGAATTTGCCGCAGCGGCGCCGGAAATCGCGGCCATATCTTTTCCATTGCCGGTGCGCCCTTTTGCGCCAGACTTTTCGGCGACGAGCCACTGGCTGCGGCGCAGCAGGCCTTGCAGCCGGGCCAAAAATATCGGCAGCTGAAAAGGTTTGGGAAGATAGTCGTCGGCGCCAGCTGCAAATCCTTGCAAGACGTCTTCCGGTCGTCCGCGTGCGGTGAGAATCAGCACCGGAACGTAATTGTGGACCTTGCGCAAGCCGGATACGACGGCGAAGCCATCTTTGCCGGGAAGCATCACGTCCAGCACGACGACGTCGAATTCTTCGTGCTTTGCGACCAGGCGTTCGAGCGCGGATTCGCCGTCGCCGGAAACTTCCACGGAGTGGCCCTCAGCTTCAAGATTGAAGCGCAAGCCCTTGGCCAAGTGCGCTTCGTCTTCCACCACCAGCACGCGGCTCATGCGATATTCCTCGGCAATTCCAGCGAGATAGTCGAGCCGCGGCCCTCGCCTTCGCTGACGGCGTATACTTTTCCGCCGTGCGCGCGGGCGACGGCGCGCACGATGAACAGGCCCAGGCCGGTGCCCTTCACCTGGAAACTGGGGCGGCCGGGAACGCGATAGAAACGCTTGAAGATGCGTTTCAGCTCGGGCGCGGGAATACCGATGCCGCGATCGGTAACGCGCAACGCGACGTGCTCATCGTCAGGAATTTCGATGCGCACGGCGACGTCCACTTGGTCGCGGGAATATTTCACGGCGTTATCGAGCAAGTTGGAGACGGCGGTGCGCAATTCCACGGGGTCGCCACGCAGAATGACGGGAGGCGCGTTGGCAGAGACGGGATCGAAATGCAGCACGCCAGGCGCGAGGTGATGGCGAATGCGCGCGAGTTCGATGGATTCGCGGACCAATTCTGTGAAATCCAGTTCGACGTGGTGGCGTTTGCCGCGGCGATAACTCGCCTCGCCGGCTTTGAGCACCTGTTCGACGGTTCCGAGCAGGCGATCGGTATCGAGCAACATCAAGTTATAAAATTGTTGGCGCTGCGGCTCGTCCACTTCGCGGCGTTGCATGGTTTCCAGGTACAGGCGGATGGAGGTGATGGGAGTTTTCAGCTCGTGGGTGACGGCGTTGATGAAGCCATCGTGCTGTTCGTTGCGGCGAATTTCGCGCACCAGGAAGATCGTGTTCAGAATCATTCCGGCAATGATCGCTGCGAAAAATATCACGCCGAAAAATAGCAGGACGCCTTCGCGCCAGTTGAGAATCGTCCAGCCAACGGTGAGCGCGATGGCCAGGGCCACCAGGGAACAGCCCAGCACGACGAAGAAAGCGATCGTTTTTCTGCGGCTCGCGATGTGCACGGTGTCTGACGGCGATTGTACCGCGAAGGAGAGCGGAGGCGCGACATGGCGTGGCGTGAAGCCGCGTCGCGAGGTTTACACCGCGCCAAGCTGGGGCGCAGCAAGCAGCGCCCCTACCTGCAAGAGAGCAAGCATAGACCTGGTGGAGGAACGATACTCTTGCGACGTGCGTTACAGCTCGGCTGGTGCCAGGGCGCGCGGGTTCTCACGCGTGAGGGTTTTGGCCACGACGGCTTGATTGGCGCGCTTAATTTCGGAAATTTTCGCGGTGTAGACTTTCTTGGCGATGCCGATTTTTTCCAGCGCCCAGATGATGTACCAGTTGAAGTCAACCTCGTACCAGGTGAGGCCGTGGCGCGCGGAGACGGGATGCGCGTGATGATTGTTGTGCCAGCCTTCGCCCCAGGTCACCAGCGCGACCCACCAGCTATTGGTAGATAGATCGCGAGTCTGAAAACGGCGCGTGCCCCAGCTGTGCGTGGCCGAATTCACCAGCCAGGTGAAGTGCAGGCCAATCACCGTGCGCAGAAAAATTCCCCAGAGGACGAACTTGATGCCGCCGACAGCGAGCAGAATCAGGCCGAGAACGATCATCGGCACGTAATGATACTTGGTGATCCAGACGTGGAATTTGTCTTCGGCCAGGTCAGGAACGTATCGCGAGAGCGTGGTGGTGTCGTGATGCATCGACTTGCCGGTGAGGATCCAGCCCATGTGCGCCCACCAGGTGCCGTCCACGGGTGAGTGCGGATCGCCTTCCTGGTCAGAAAATTGGTGATGGATGCGGTGCGTGGCCACCCAGAAAATCGGGCCGCCCTCGAGGGCGAGCGTCGCGAAAACCGTCAGGGTATATTCCAGCCATTTTGGAACCTTGTAGCCGCGGTGCGTGAGCAGGCGGTGATAGCACATGCCGATGCCCAGGCTGGTGGCGATCCACCAGAGAAAAATGGCGACGAGAAACGCTTTCCAGGAAAAGAAAAACAGCGCGACGATGGCGCCCACGTGGAACAGGCCCATGAATGTGGAAGTGACCCAATTAATTTCGCCATCGTTCTTGGATGTTTTCTTCAAGATTTCGAGTGACTGGGTCATGGGGGCCTCTGATCCGTTCTTTGTGGTGTTCACAACCTCCTTAGACTAGCAGGCGACGGCGAGCGTGTTTGTAATACTTCTGTAATACCCGGCGGGATTCACAGCGTTAGTAAGCAGGGGTGGAATGCACCAAAAACAAGGGGAATTGCGGTATTTTGTAGTGGAAAACGATGAGGCGTCTCAAATTGACGCGTCAAAATAACATGGTGTATCGGCCTGACGCAGGGGGGCATGCAGACCCGCTCACGATGCCGGTTCGGCGGAAATTCAGATATGATGTGCGAGGTCCAAAGGATCGCAGAAAAACCGGTAACGATTGATCAGGAGGAAATGTGATGCGGAAATATTTGGTGTTTTGTAGTGCGATTTTGTTGAGTTTGGGTGTGGTGGCTCTACGCGGCAGCGCGCAAGACAAGAGCCAGCGGCCCAGTCCGCCGGCGCAGGCGGTGTTTCATTTTGCGGATGGCAAGACGGTGACGCTGGATTATTCGAGCCCGCGCGCCAAAGGGCGCAAAATTTTCGGCGAGCTGGTTCCTTACGGACAAGTGTGGCGCGCTGGGGCGAACGAAGCGACTACGATTACGACCGACACGGCATTGACCGTGGGCGGCAAGAACGTGCCGGCGGGAACTTATACGCTGTTCACGATTCCGAATGCGGATAAGTGGACTCTGATCATCAGCAAGACGACAAAGAACGACAAGGGCGGGCCGCTGTGGGGCACGAACTACGCCGGCGAAGGGCAGGATCTGGCTCGCACGGATATGAAGGTTTCGTCGCTGCCGGCGCCAGTGGAAAATTTCACGATTGCATTGGACAAGGCAGGGAACGGAGCGTCGTTGCGGATGGATTGGGAGAAGACGCGGGCTTCGGTGGAGATTTCGGAGGCGAAGTAGCGGCAGGATTTCGGCCTGGAGCAACATTTACCGCAGAGACGCAGGGTGCGCGGAGAATGCCCGACAACTGATGGGCAAAGTTTCTCAGCGCGCGCTGCGTCTCTGCGGTTTGTTTTTTGAGCGATTAGGAAAGATTGAAGGTGGAGCGGATTGTTTCCGCGATGTGGGCTACTTGTTTTATTGCGGCAGGGGACATTTCTTTTTGCGCGTTGCGTTCGCGCAGGACCAGCCAGATTCCGGGGCGATGCACGGATTTGTCGTGGCAGATCGCGCCGGTCAGCTGGGCAATTTCAAGATTGGCGGCGGGCAGCTCGCGATCGAGGATCGTGCGCGTCTCGTCGAGCAGGTCTTTGAATCCTTGCGAGGCGAGCATGGGGTCCACGTCGCGCGGGATGGGAGCTTCGACTTCTTCGAGATCGTAATCCGGCAGCGGGCGCGTGATCATGAATTCGATGGAAGCGGTTGGCGCGCCGGCATCGTGCGTGATTTTGATTGCCATGGTTTGAGTATTCTCCCACAGTCTGGTGCGCGGACCATTCCAAAGTGTGCGTTATGCCATTGACAGGCGGGTCTCAGACCCGCCCCTCCGAAATATGCGGCGCGTCGTGCGGGTACCAAGGGCTGACAGATCCGGTGCGAGGTTATTTTGGATAAGGATGACCGGCGAGGATGGCGAAGGCGCGATAGATTTGCTCGGCCAGGATGACGCGCGCGAATTCGTGGGGCATGGTTAGCGTGGATAGGGAGATTTTTTGTTTGGCGCTGGAGCGCAGTTCGGCGGGGAAACCTTCGGCGTCGCCGCAGAGGAAGACGATTTCGCGCGCGCCGCGGTCGCGCAGATCGCCCAACCAGCGCGCGAATTGCTGCGAAGTGAATTGCTTTCCAGCGGCGTCGAGCAGGACGACCGTGGCGGCCGGATCGATCTTCAATTTACGCAGGGCGGCGGGGCCGGCGTCGCGCAGTTCGCTGATTTCGATTTCGGAGTAGTGCTGGATGCGCTGGACGTAGTCGTTCACCATGGCGCGGGCTTCTTCGCGGCGGGTCTTGCCGAGCATGATTAGGCGGATTTTCATTTCCTAACGACGCATCACGTTACAGCAGGCCGAACTTCTTGCGCTTTTCGAGCAGCGTCTTGCGGCTGATGCCCAGGATATCGGCGGCGCGCCCGATTTTGTAGTGCGTGGCATCTAGCGTGGCTTTGATGGCTTCGCGTTCGAGATCTTCCAGGGAACGCAGCGGACCGCCGAGGCCCTTGCCACTGTTGCCCGCGCGCACAATTTCCGGAAAATCCTCGGGGCGCAACTCGGGCTGCTTCGTGAATACCAGCGCGTGTTCCACGGCGTTCTTCAGCTCGCGAATATTTCCCGGCCAATCGTAGGATTCCAGCAGGCGGAGCGCGGAGGGATCGAACGCGGCTTCGGGATGGCCGTGCACCGGGGCAAGGCGCGCCAGGAAATGCGCGGCCAGTTCGGGAATGTCGGTGCGGCGTTCGCGCAGCGGCGGAACGATGATGGAAAGCACGTTGAGGCGAAAGAAAAGATCCTCGCGGAAACGTCCGGCGGAGACAGCTTTTGTCAGGTCCGTATTAGTCAGTGCCATCAGGCGCGCTTCCATGTGCAGGGTCTCGGTGCCGCCCAGGCGCTCGAAGGTGCGTTCTTCGAGAACGCGCAGGAGTTTTGCCTGCATGCCGGGGGCGAGCGCGGCGACTTCGTCGAGGACGATGGTTCCGGTCTGCGCCATTTCCAGGCGGCCGGGCTTGCGCGCCACGGCGCCCGTGAATGCGCCGCGTTCATGGCCGAACAGTTCGGATTCGACGAGCTCGGAAGGCAAGCTGGCGCAATCAATTTTCAGGAGCGGGGCGTCGTGCCTTGGGCTGCGCTGATGGATCCAGCGCGCGAGCTGATCTTTGCCCGTGCCGCTCTCGCCGGTGATCAACACGGTGGTGGATGCGCCGGCAACCTTTTCGGCGAGATCGAGAACGCGCCGGGAAGCGGGGTCCAACGCAATCCAGGGGATGGCGGCCGCGGCGCTCATCGGTTCTTACTCACGGCAAATGGAAATCTGTAGAGCACGAGTCTCAGATTTTCGATTGTGGGCTTCCACGAAAAAAGCAGAGGGCGGATTTGGGAGTAGCTGTGACACAACCTCTGTGACGCGCTCACTGCTGCGTGGCGTTGCCTTCGGATTCGTTGTGGGGCTCATCGTGGGATTTGGGGCGCGCTGCCGAAGGGCCACCGGCAGGCTCGTGAAACTCGATGCGCTCGGCGTTGCGCCACAGGCGCTCCAGGTCGTAATACTGGCGGGCGCGTTCGCTGAAAATGTGCACGACGAAAAATCCATAATCGAGCAGCACCCATTCGGCGCTGGATTTGCCTTCGCGATGCGCGGCGCGCCGCCCGTGGCGATGCAGCTTCTCTTCAATGGCCTCGCCAATCGCCTGAATCTGCGGCTGGCTCGAGCCCGAGCAAAGCAGGAAATAATCGGCGAACGCGCCGGAGCCGGAAAGGTTCAAGACGGAAACGTCCAGAGCCTGTTTTTCCTGAGCGGCTTCTACGGCCAGCAGGATTTCGGGATCGAGAGAGTTAAGTGTCACCGGTAAAGGGCCTGTCCCAGAATGTAACCCTCCACGGGCGCGGGCACAAGCCCGTGTATGGATTGGCCGCGGCCCAGGCGCATGCGAATTTCTGTGGAGGAGATGTGGCTGGATACTGTGGTGAGCAAATGAATGGTGGATTTGCGCAGCACGATTTTATTGGGATCGTCGGATCTCGAGCGGCCCAATTTTTCTGGGGGAATTACCAGCCGCAAAGCCTCGAGCCGGAAGCCGGGGCGGCTGGCAATGATGAAATCGCAAGTATCCAGCAGGCCCTCGTAATTCTTCCAGGTGGGAATTTCCAGAAACTGGTCCGCGCCGACGATGAAGTAAAGCTGATCGTCGGGATGTTCGCGGCGATAGCGGCGGACAGTATCAAAGGTGTAGAAAACGTGCGGCGCAGCGCCGTCTGAAGGCGCTTCGGCGAGCGAAGGTTGGAAATCCGGCTGATTCGAGCAGGCCAGCGCGACCATGGTGTAGCGATGCAGGAAAGGAGTAAGCGCGGGCTTCGCTTTATGCGGCGGGCGCGAAGAAGGCACGAAATAAACCGCGTCCAGATGGAAGCGCTTCTCCGCTGCCTGCGCCACGGCGATGTGTCCGGAGTGGACCGGATCAAACGTGCCGCCAAAAAGCGCGACGGAGCGGCGATGCGCAGAGCCGTGCGGTTTATGCGCGGCGTGCGGGCTCAACTCTCCTCCCGGGGCGGCGCGGCGTGGGCTTCTTCTGATTCTGCTTCGGGCTCGTGGTCAGACGAGTCTGGCGATGAAACATGCGTGGTGAATTTCGAACCGTCGCGCGATTCTTGGGTTTCAATCGGCACACCGGGTTTGGGAAGCTTGTCGAGCGCATCGGCCATCGCGCGCACCAGTTCGACGATGCCTTCGCCCGTTGCCGAAGAAACCGCATGAAATTCCAGCCCACGCTCGGCGGCGAACGCGCGCAATTCCTCGAGATGGTCGAGGTTGGTGGTGGCGTCGAGCTTCGTGGCCACCACAATCATGGGCTTCTCCGCCAGCTCCGGGCTGAACGAAGCTAACTCGTTCATGATGATTTCGTAATCGCGGATGGGGTCGCGGTCGTTGGCATCGCTGGTATCTACTAGATGTGCGATAAGGCGCGTGCGCTCCAAATGTTTCAGGAAGCGCGTGCCGAGGCCGACGCCTTCATGCGCGCCTTCGATCAGTCCGGGAACATCGGCCACGACAAAAGAGCGGCCATGACCAGGCGCGGCATCGGGGTCGGCGGAAACAACGCCGAGATGCGGTTCCAGCGTGGTGAAGGGATACGCCGCGATTTTAGGTCGCGCCGCCGAGATGCGCGAAATCAGCGTGGATTTTCCAGCGTTCGGGAAACCGACCAGCCCTACATCCGCCAGCAGTTTCAATTCAAGACGCAGCGTGCGTTCTTCACCGGGTTTGCCGTCTTCGTGTTCGCGCGGGGCTTGATGCCAGGGCCGGACGAAATGAGGATTGCCATTGCCGCGGCCACCGTGCCCACCCTTGGCCGCGAGATAACGCTGGCCCGGCTGAGTCAAATCGAACAGCTGCTCGCCGGAATTTAGGTCGAAAATGACGGTGCCGACGGGAACTTTGAGCACCAGATCGTCAGCGGATTTGCCGGAACAGTTCGAGCCTTCGCCGTGGCCGCCGCGGACGGCTTTGAATTCGCGATTATAGCGATAGCGCAGCAGCGTGTTGTCGTGCGGATTGGCTTCGATGTAGATGTCGCCGCCCTTGCCGCCATCCCCGCCCGAAGGGCCGCCGCGCGGGACGTACTTCTCCCTGCGAAAGGCGACGCAACCGTCACCACCGTCGCCGGCTTTGATGGAAATTTTGGCTTCATCCGCAAACACGAGTCACCTGATTTGGAACCACTCGAAGAAAGCATACGCCAGGGTTGGGAGCAAAGAAAAAAATACGCGCCCTGGAGACCGAGCGCGTATCGGAGAACGGAACCTTAGTTGGCTGCCGCTGTTTCTGCCGCGGACGCAGCGCGGTCCGCGCCACCGACCGCGGATTCTTCCGCCGGGAAGACGCTGATGAACTTGCCGTGCGCGCCTTTGTCTTCGAAGCGCACCACGCCAGTAATGGTGGCGAAGAGGCTATCGTCCTTGGCGCGGCTGACGTTCCTACCGGCCTTGTAACGCGTGCCGCGCTGGCGAATGAGAATGCTGCCGCCCGTAACGAGCTGGCCGCCGAAGCGCTTGATGCCCAGCCGCTGTCCGTGCGAATCACGTCCGTTTGTTGATGAGCCGCCGCCCTTTTTATGTGCCATGACAAACCCCTACGAAATTTGGATGTCGCTGACTTCGACAGAGGTGTAATTCTGCCGGTGGCCGCGCTTGATATTGTACTGACCGCCCGTCTTGTACTTCAAAGTGAGCATTTTCGGGCCGCGATCCTGGGCCACGATCTTGCCGATGACTTTGGCCTTGGCGATGTCGGAGTTGGAAGCGAATTTCTTGTCGTCGTTGCGCACGGCGAGAACTTCGTCAAAAGTGACCTTGCCGCCGACTTTGCCTTCGAGCCGTTCGATGCGAATGGTCTTACCGGGCTCGACGCGGTATTGCTTTCCACCAGTGCGAATTACGGCGTACATGCTGCCTCCTGAAGCTAGTGACAAACCCCAATTATACGTGGCGGCGGGCGGTTCCGTCAACGAAGTACGTAGCCTTATTGCGTTCCGGATTGGCAACATATTCGACATAGACGCGGGTCAGCAGCAGCGGGAGACGGTGGAGTAACGGCGTCGCAGCGCGTGAAGATAAAACTCTTCACGTGTGAGTGGTTGAGCGGATGTGGCATGCGCCGAGCGGCAGCCTGCTTGCGCTGTGCGGGAATCAACGCGCGCCACTTCCTCTCCCGCTCGCGCGACGCGGCGCGTGGAGCGCAGATAATTTTCATAGGCTGCATCGCCGCTGACCTGGCGGATCCAGACCCACGCATTTCGCGACCAACTCCGCACGATTTTCATTTTAGTCCCCTTCTTCGGCCCAACGCGTCGCGACGTAGCTTGATTCGTGCAGCACCGCCGCTTTCCGTCCGCTGAGAATCGCGATCCATTCGCCGATGGCTTCGACGATCAGCACCAGAATCATCGCGGCTAGAACGGCGGTGACGGCGGCGTCGAGGCGATTATTGAAAATCAGCCGCTGGGTGCTCGCGATCTTTTCAGCGGGCACTGCGCCGGAGGAAATCTGTGCGGCGAGGACATTGGCTTGCGACAGAAAGCCAATGCGCGGGTTCGCCGAGAAAATTTTCTGGTAGCTGGCGGTCATGGTGATGGCGACGAGCCAGACCATGGGCGCGAGCGTCACCCAAATCCAGCGCGCGCGGCCCATTTTCAGCAGGATGCTGGTGGCCACCACCAGCGCGACGCACGCGAGCAGTTGATTGGAGATGCCGAAGAGCGGCCAGAGCGAATTAATTCCGCCGAGAGGGTCCTGCACACCCTGCCACAAGAAGTAACCCCATGCGCCGACCATCACGGCGCTAGTGGCGAGTATTCCGGGCGTGGAACCGGATTTTCCGAGCGGCTTCCAGACGTGTCCGCCGAGTTCCTGCACCATGAAGCGGCCGACGCGCGTGCCGGCGTCGAGCACGGTGAGGATGAAGAGCGCTTCGAACATAATCGCGAAGTGATACCAGATGCTGAGCAGGCGTTCGCCGCCGATCGTCCCGCTGAAAATCTGGGCCATGCCAACGGCTAGGGAGGGCGCGCCACCGGTGCGGTCGAGCAAGGTGTGTTCGCCCACGCGTTGCGCGAGCGCGGACATGGTTTGCGGGTCGAGCGCATAACCCCAGCCGCGAATCGTCGCGGCCGCGGCGTCGGCCGTTTTGCCGACGACTCCCGCGGGACTATTGATCGCGAAATAGACTCCGGGTTGCAGCGCACAGGCGGCGATCATGGCCATCACGCCGACGAAAGATTCCATGAGCATCGCGCCGTAGCCGATGGTGCGCGCGTGGCTTTCGCGCAGAATCATTTTCGGCGTGGTGCCGGAAGAAATCAGCGCGTGGAAGCCGCTGATGGCGCCGCAGGCAATGGTGATGAAGCAGAAGGGGAAAATTTTTCCGGCGAAGACTGGGCCGTTGCCGTCCACGAAGCGAGTTAGCGCCGGCATTTCAAGAGTGGGCCGCACGAAGATTACGCCGATAGCCAGCGCGGCGATGGCGCCGACTTTGATGAACGCGCTGAGATAATCGCGCGGCGCGAGCAGCAGCCAGACAGGCAACGCGGACGCGGCGTAGCCGTAGGCGATGATGGCGATGGCCAGCGCGGGACCGGAAAATGTGAAGGCGCTAGACCAGGCGGGCGAGGCGTTCACCCACTGGCCGGAGACGACGGCGAGCATCACCAGCGCGACGCCGCCGAGCGAGGCTTCCAAGACGCGGCCGGGGCGCACGTAGCGCAGATAAATTCCCATGAGCAGCGCGATGGGAATGGTCATTGCCAGGGTGAAAGTGCCCCACGGCGATTCTTTCAGGGCTTTGACGATCACCAGCGCGACGACCGCGAGAAGAATAATCATGATGGCCAGGACGGCGAGCAGGGCGATCATGCCGCCGCGCTTGGAAACTTCTTCGCGCGCCATCTGGCCCAGCGATTTTCCGTCGCGACGGATGGAGCAGAAAAGAATGATGAAATCCTGGACGCAGCCGCCGAGGGCTGCGCCGACGATGATCCAAAGAGTTCCGGGGAGATAACCGAATTGCGCGGCTAGCGTGGGGCCGACGAGCGGGCCGGGGCCGGCGATTGCGGCGAAATGGTGGCCGATGAGAACCCATTTGCTGGTGGGAACGAAATCGTGGCCGTCTTCCAGACGCTCGGCCGGGGTCGCGCGGGTATCGTCGAGGGCGAGAACTTTCGCTGCGATGAACTTGGAATAGATGCGGTAGGCGACGAGATAGGTGCAGAGCGCGGCGACGACGAACCAGACGGCGTTGAGCGGCTCGCGGCGTTCGAAGGCGATGGCGGCGAGCGCGCCGGCCCCGACTAGCGCGATGGCCGTCCACAGAATTATTTTGAGGATTGATTTCATCTTTTGGCGCGCGCTCCTGGACAGCGTTGTTGCGGCCTGCGGCGCATCGTACGCAACGGCGAGAGAGGCGTCAATCTGGAAGGCATGCGGACAGGGCGAGGCTGGAAGAGCGGGTCTTCAGCGCTGCCGAAAAGCTCGCAAAGCTTAGTGAATAGTGATTGGTCAGTTGTGATTAGTGACCGTTCATTTGTATTGAATAGAAAAAAGGAAGTGCTTTGTTGTGTGTGAGTTGCGAAATTTGCGCTTCGAGAAAAGGGTTCATTTGTACGGAATAGAAATTGGCGATTTTGGAGGCGAGCAGTGCGGAGGCGGGTGGCTGTCGGCGTCGGGGAGGGCGTACTGGCGCGGCAGCGGGTGGTGTTCGACATTTTCACAGATTCATCATCCTCTTGTGGTAAGCGAAATGCAAAAGGCTGTGTGTGTACAGGCAGTGCCGGTTGGCGGCGGGCTCCGGTTTTTAGCCGGTGTGAAAACCTCAAAATCTAAACCTCAGCGGATCAACAGTTTTGCGTTTGCGGAAAACGTCGAGTGCGTTGCCGTTTCTGAAGGCGAGGCACGGACAAGTGTCGCCTTTTCAGCACAGGCAAGATTCCCTGTGCCACTAACACCATCTGAACCCTTTGTCGAAATCGGGCGGGAGGCTTGGTGAAATCTAAGCGTAAGCGGCGCGGCAGGTTTCGTGTTCGCGGCAGGACGGCGGGCAGTTCGTCTTATCGATCAAAGTGTAGTTGTGGCATGTGGAGCACACCACGCCGTAAATCGTCTCGCTGAATTGATCGTGCGAGGTGCTGGCGGTGTGTTCTGTGCGCGCTTGTTCGCGGCTGATGGCCATGGCGTGGGCTCCGATACGCTAACCAAAACATTCTAGCTGAATTCGCGCGGCGGGACGAATGCCGGTGGCATGGCTTAAGGCGCGCCGACGCAACTACCCGCGGGCTGGGAGACTGTGATAGTTTTCCGGCTGTCCAATTCAGACACGTTTGAGCCTATTGAAATATGAGGAACGCATGAAGACGATCGCTGCACATCTCTGGAAAGTGCCCGCACTTCTCGCAGGAATGCTGCTCCTGCTCGCGCCCGTTGCTATGGCGCAGGCTGCTGCGGAGGCGGGTGCGAGCGCGGCTAAGCCCGATGCTGCGAAGAAGAATCATTGGACTGCGGAGGATGTGGTCTATCAGGAGGATGCGGGGCAGTTTCGGATTTCGCCGGATGGGCGACTTGCTTTGTGGATTAAGGGGACGGCGGATAAGGAGAAGGATCTGCGCGTCAGCAATTTGTATCTTTCGAATTTGAATGATGGGAAGGAAGTGCAGCTCACGCGGGGGACGGACGAGGTTTCGCATCCGCGGTGGTCACCTTCGGGGGATACGATTGCTTTTCTGAGCACGCACGCGCTGCCCAAGCCGAAACCAGATTTGGCGCCGACGCAATTGTGGTTGATGAATGCCGCGGGCGGTGAGCCTTGGGCGGTGACGGATTTCGAGCGCGGCATACAGCAATTCGAGTGGGTGGACAACGACACCGTTATTTTCAGCGCGGAAGAAGATCCCACGCTGTATGAGCGGCAAACGAAGGAGCACAAGGACGATTCGAACGTGGTGGACGATACGGCGCACAGCGCGCCAGTGCGGCTGTACAAATTTTCTGTGAAGGACAAGAAAGTCACGCGGCTGACGGACAATGACGATTGGATCCAGAACTTTGAAATTTCGCACGACAAGAAAAAGGCGGTCGCCGTGGCGCGGAGGGAATTAAGTTTTGCATGGGACCAGAAAATACCACCTGTAACGTACCTCGTGGACCTCACGACCGGAGCGCGCACGCAGGTCTTCGCGGGCGAGCGAATCCAACCGAGGGAGATCACCTGGGCGCGCGACAATTCAGGGTTTTACGTGGTCGCGCCCTATTCCGATGATCCACGGTTTCTGGTAGCGACCGTCGAAAGGATTTATTTCTACGATCTGGCGGCGGGCAAATCGAGCGAAGTGAATCTGGATTGGGACCGCGGCTTCTCGCGTTCGCTGGAAGCGACGAACGACGGATTTATCGCGCTGCTGGCCGATGGCGTGTACACCAAGCCGGTGCGCTTTACACGGCACGGCGGCACATGGTCGCGGAAAACCATTTCGAGCGAGGATGAAAAACACTATTTCAGTTTCGTGCTGGGCGAAGACGGCAAGACGTTGATTTACGATCGCTCGACAGCCAGCGTGCCCACGCAATTCTTTCGCGCGAAGCTGGAGGGCACGAAAATTATCTCGCCCCTGCAGATCACGAATTTAAATCCGGCGTTCAAGAGCAAGCCCATCGCGAAATCGGAAGTTTTGCAGTGGAAAGGCGCGAATGACGACGACGTGGAAGGCATCCTCTACTACCCGGACGATTACAAGGCGGGCAAGGCCTACCCGTTGATTGTCGCGACGCATGGCGGCCCGGCCAGCGCGGATCTCGATCAATGGGCCGAGCGCTGGGCGTACGCGCCGAATCTGATGACGCAGAAGGGCGCGTTTGTGCTGAAGACGAATTATCACGGGAGCACGGGCTACGGGCTGAAATTCGTGGAAGCCATCTGCTGCGGAAAATATTACGAGCTGGAAATTCCGGATATTGAGCGCGGCGTGGACAATTTAATCACTAAAGGCCTGGTGGACCCCGACCAGATCGGCGCGGCGGGCTGGTCTAATGGCTCGATTCTTTCGATTCAACTGACCGTGACCAATCCCGACCGGTACAAGGCAGCCGTGGTGGGCGCGGGCGACGTGGAATGGCTGAGCGATTGGGCTAACGTGGATTTCGGCGAATCCTTCGACCACTATTATTTTGGGAAGACCCCGCTGGAAGATCCGCAGCTTTACATCGAGAAATCGCCGCTATTTAAAATGGATAAGGTGAGGACGCCGACGCTGATTTTTTTCGGCACCATTGACCGGCAGGTTCCCACGGAAGAAGGCTGGACGCACTACCGCGCGCTGTACACGATCGGCAAGGCTCCGGTGAAATTTATTCTGTTTCCGGGCGAAGCGCACGGGCCGCGGAAGTTGACGCACCAGTTGCGAAAGGTGAATGAGGAAGAGGCTTGGTTCGATACGTACTTGTTCAAAACCAAGCCGCCGGAGAACGAAGCGCTGAAAACGGGCTCGCCGCTGGACGTCGCGTTGAAGCGCGCTACGGTGCAGAGGGTCGGAGCTTCGTACGGCGCGGCGTTTCATCCGCCTGCATCGACGGACAATCCTGCGCCGGATGTGCTGATCCCGGAAACGGTGAAGCGCGGCGCGATCGAAATTGGGCGGTTTGAAATTACGCGGGCGCAGTTCGCGGCATTCGACAAGGATTACAAGTTCGACGCGGGCACGGAAAATTATCCGGCGAATAGCATCACGCTGGAGCAGGCGCAGGCTTATTGCAAATGGCTAAGCGAGCTGACTGCGGAGACCTACCGGCTTCCGAACGAAAGCGAGACCGTTGATTGGTACAAAGTGCGCAGCGGCGAGAATACTTTGGATTACTGGGCGGGCTACGCACTGAATCCCGAAGACGCGCAGAGGCTCGACGTCAAGATCAAGGAATTGCCGGGAGGCGCGCCACTGCTGCGCGAGGTGGGAAGTTTTGCGGCAGAGGGAGATGAAGGCGAGGAACTGGTGTTCGACCTCGGCGGCAATGTGACGGAGTGGGTGATCGCTACCGACGGTTCGGGAAAAACGCTGGGTGGCAGCGCCGATCGTCCCGCGGATGGGAAAGCGCAGTACCGTGCTGCTGATCCGGCGTACACGGGATTTCGCGTGGTGCATATTGCACCGCCGCCCAAGCCAGCGGCGTCCGGGGAACCGCCGCGATAGTAACGCGACGGCTACGATCTTGCGGACGCCATCGGTGTTGCGCTACCGATTGATGGCGGTCTGAAGACCGCCGCTACCAAACCTCCTCGCGCGCGAACTGCGGCCATCCAGATTGGCACTTGCGGCTAACCCTGCGGCGTTTTACGCTCGATGCATGACCGAGCCATTCAGCCCTACATCGCGCACGAAAGTTCAACGCCTGCCCGACCGCGGCAAATACGATCGCGAAACGGTGTATCGAATCCTCGACGAAGGATTTGTGTGTCACGTGGGATTCGTGGTGGATGGCCAGCCATTCGTGATTCCCACCAACTACGCGCGTATCGGCGACACGTTGTATGTGCACGGTTCGTCGGCCAGCCGCATGTTGCGGACGCTCGCCGGCGGTGTGCAAATGTGCGTGACGGTGACGCTGGTGGATGGATTGGTGCTGGCGCGTTCCGCGTTTCATCATTCGGCGAATTACCGGTCGGTGGTGATGCTGGGGCGCGGGATGCCGGTGGAAGATAGCGGCGAGAAAAATCGCGTGCTGGAAGCGTTTACGAACCACATTGTGAGGGGGCGGTGGAACGACGTGCGGCCACCGACGGAGATGGAATTGAAAGCGACGTCGGTGCTGGCGCTGCCGCTGGAGGAAGTGTCCGCGAAAGTGCGCACCGGACCGCCGAAAGATGACGAGGCGGATTATGCGTTGCCAATCTGGGCGGGGGTGCTGCCCTTGCCGGTGGTGCCGGGCGCGCCGATTCCCGATCCTCGATTGAATGCGGGTTTGGAGCCGCCGCAGAATGTGATGAGGTATTCGCGCACTGGCGATGGACGAGACGCTAAGTAAGATTCGTTCCGCTGCGTCGCACGCAGGAGCGCGTGCTGAGCGAGCGCAGAAAATTGCCGATGCGATTCGTGCGTTTGGCGCGTATCGCTGGGTCGGAGTTTACGACGTCAGTGCCGAGCTGGTTTCGATTATTGCTTGGAGCGGCCCATCCGCGCCTGCTTATCCCACGTTTCCGGTGACCAAGGGGCTGACCAGTTCAGCAATTCGGGAGAAATCGAGCGTGGTTGTAGGGGACGTGCGCAACGATCCACGTTACTTGACTGCATTTGGCAGCACGCTTTCGGAGATCATTATTCCTATTCTGGATCCGCGAGATTCGCGTGTGATCGGCACAATTGACGTGGAGAGTGAGAAGGCGAATGCGTTTTCAGATGTGGACCGAAAGACGCTGGAGGGATGCGCGCGCGCAGCTCTCGCTCTTTGGATTGCTACTTGAGTCGGATGCCTGATCTGATTCGTTGTGCGGAGCGCCGCAGGCTGATCCACAAGTGAACGCCTCGGTAGAAAGGGCGGGTCTGAGACCCGCCCCTACAGTCGGTCAGAAAGGTGGCGGAGACTAGTATTCCCAGGCATCGGGGTCCTCGACGTTTTGGGACTGAGGGTTTTCACGGTCGAACGCCCATCGCGCGGGATTCTTAAGGATGTACCGTTTGATTCGCTCGCATTCTTCAGGGTTCCTGACGATGTGCTCATAGTAGCCACGCTGCCATATCTTTTTCGGGGATGACGCATTTGCCGCGTGGATTCGCCGCGACGAGAAGCTCTTAAACACGCCCACAATCTCCGATAGGGTTGCAGTTGTAGGGGCGGGTCTTAGACCCGCCCCTACGGGGTCGCGTAGTGAAATCAGGCCGTGGACGTGGTTCGGCATCACTATAAACGCGCCCAATTCCAAATGGGCGTAGTGATAAGGAAGTTCGAACCAACATTCCGAGACAATGCGGCCCATCGCACTAGCCCGAACTTTCCCTTCTAAAGACGCGCCGAGGATCGTTTTCCGTTCGCTGGTACAGACCGTGAGGAAATACACCGCGGCAGTAGAGTAATCGAAGTTCTTCAGGCGCAGGCTGCTGCGCCGGGGAGGCCGTGACGCCGAAGCACACATTGGAACGTCCTAAGACGCAATGTAGACGAATCGCGTGTGTAAATCAAAAAACAACAGCCCCGGATTGCGCCGGGGCTGTTGGGCTTGCTTACCCTGCGGAGATGGTTTAGTTCTTCCGTTGAGTTAGTCGCCGGCTACTGCGGTTTCTGCCTCGGTCGTTTCGACCTTGGCTGAGCCGTTGCCGTGCGCGTGGCCGTTGCCATTGCCGTTTGCCGGGGCGATCTGCACGGGCTTCACAGTTACGCCGGGAACCGCGCTGAGGATCTGTTGCATCGAGCCAATCTGCACAACCGGCTCGGTGGACTTCTTCAGCACGAGCTCTTCGTAAATGCGGCGGACTTTGGCAGCCTCTTCGAAGGCCTTCTTGCGGCGGATGCGGTCTTCTTCGGCCGCGGTCTGCGGAATGTCGTGCTCGAGTTCGCGAACGCGCGAAGCATCTTCGGCGTCAATGCGGAGCGAGTGCTCGTAGCTCTCCAGATTGACCTTCTTGCCTTTGGCGAAGACGTCGTGTTTGCCGTGTTCCTTGTACCACTGGGCGACGGTCGCGTTCTTGTGCATGTTCTCGATGATTTTGCGCCAGCCCACGCCGGTGTTGTAGGCGCAGAAAGAAATTTCGCCCTGCTGCGTGGCGTAAGGAATGATGCACATTTCAGTGCGGCGGAAATCGTAGTTGAAGAGGTCCTGGAACCACATACCGGCGATGAACAGGAAGTTCCAAGGATCTTCGGTGCGGCGCTTCATGGCGTCTTCGTAGGTGCGGTCGGGAGTTACCTTGCCGTATTTCTTGTCGGTATTCTTGGAAAGCGCCCAGGTCTTGTCGAACTTTCTCCACAGGTCCTTAAGCCGCAAGCTGGGAGGCGCCTGGAACGGGCTGTAATTCTTGAGCAGCGCCATGGCCATCATGAAGTTGGAGAAGTTCTTGCTGCGCGCCGCATCGGTGATGGCGGCGACATCCCGGGTGAGCCCCTGCGCATTGAGGAAGCGCGGAACCGGCGCCCACTCTTTGGTTTCCTTGTTGATCATCAGCGCCGTGCCGACGCCGCAGTTCGGGTGGCAGCCGCAAGAGAGCGAGCCCCACTGCGAATCGGGACCGTGCACCAGGTCCGAAAAGCCCGCGAACGTGCTGATGAAGGAAATCGGGAACCAGTCGCGCGTAGGCTCGACTTTGCCCACTTGCGCGCTGACGTCTTTCGCCAAGTGCGAAAGCGTGTAGCGCTGGCGAATGCGGCGTTCCGGAGTGATTTCTTCGTCGCGCCCGGTGAAAGATACCGGCTGGAACGATACGAAGGAGATTTTCTTGGGGTTTTCCATCGCGAACTTCACGATCGGGCCTACCTGATCGTTGTTCACGTTGTTGACGATGGTGGTGACCAGCACGATCTCGATGCCGGCTTCGTGCATGTTCTCAATGGCGCGGAGTTTCACGTCGAAGAGATTGCCCACCTGGCGGTGACTGTTGGCGTCGTTACCGATGCCGTCGAATTGCAGGTAGGCGTAGCGCATGCCTGCTTCGAAAGCTGCCTTGCAGAATTCCTTGCTCTTGGCGAACTCGATGCCGTTGGTCGCGGCTTGCACGCTGTTGTAGCCCACTTTGCGGGCGTAACGCACCGCGTCAATAAAGCGCGGGTGCATGGTGGGTTCGCCGCCGGAGAATTGCACGGACATCTGCCGGCGCGGCTTGATCTTGGTGGCGTTCTCCAGAATTTCCTGGATTTCTTCCCAGCTGAGTTCGTGGACGTAGCCTACCTGGTTCGCGTCCATGAAGCAGGGGTCGCACATCATGTTGCAGCGATTGGTGAGGTCCACGGTAAGAACGGATCCGCGGCCGTGGCGAACCGTGCTGGAACCGTGGCGATGCAGCTTTTCGTCGTTGTGCGCCGGAATATCGCGGCCGGGGAAATTCTTCTCGATCCACTCGAGGAACTTGGCGTCAACGGCCATCAAGTCTTCATATTTTCCGTGAATGGCGCATTCCTTCACCATCCAGACCTGGCCATCGCGCTCGATAATCTGGGCTTTGATTTCGCCAACTTTTTCGTGCACCAGATCGGTCCAGTCTTTTTTCCCGTTGATGATCAGATCGCGCGCTTCACGCACGCAATCGGGACACAGGGAATCCGTGGTGCGCGGCCAACCGAGGGTCGGCTTGGATTTCTCCCAGGACTTCAGCAACGGCTTATCAGACCACTTGGGCGTAAAAGAAGGATTGGGATTGAATTTATTGAAGTACTGAATCGTGTTGTAAGTGACGCCGGCGGTCTTACACAGCGCCCAATCGAAAGTTTTCCAAAGTTTTGTGCTAACTGCGTTCGCCATAATTCCACCTCTCCCTTTCAAACCAACCCCAACCTGCCCTTTAAATCCCCCGCAGGAATGCCCCTACGGATGATCCTCATCCGTAACCGGTTACGGTACCAGAGTTTGCCCGGTTTCAAGCTGGGCGTCTAGGAAGGTGCGTCTAAAGGTGCAATTCGGGGGCTGAATGGCGCCCAGGAGCAGCCAATGGGGAGACCGAAGTACCAGTCCGGACTAGTATTTAGCCCGATTTTCGGTCCAAGTCTTCAGTCCAGGTTGAGGGGTGTGCGCAGGACGCCGATGGCGAAATGCGCCAGGTGCGGGGCGTCGTCGTCCAACTGGATCCAGCGGACGACGCAGTGGTCCTTCAGATATTGCGAGACTTTCGCTTCGCCGATACCCAAATGCTCGGCAAGCTTGGTTTTCAGGCCGCTGTCGAAAGCCGGACGTCCGCCGCGAACGGGCTTGGTGGTGCTGCGTCCGCTGCCGCGGGCGAGATTTCCCAGGCCGACGCGCAGGGTCTGGCAGGCCTCGATGTAGTAGGAGGTTATCTGGTCGGAGTCCGAAAGCAGGAACACGCCCGGGCCAGCCGGAGCCGAATCGGATTCGTCCAGACGATGCAGCGGGCTGGAGACCAGGCGGCGCAACATGGATTCCAGTTTGGACATGCGCGAAGCGAGGGCCGGATCGCCTGCGCGACCGTGCGCGGTGCGCTCTGAAGGCAGCATCGGCGCAGACTGCTCGCTGTGCGCGCGGTCTTCGGATTCATGGGATTCGTGCGACGCAACGACTGCAGCGGCGGGAACGCGCTCGTAGGTTTCCGCGTGTGGAGCAGGCCGCGAAGGTTGAAATCGTGGGGCAGGCACGCGCGCTTGTGGGGCGGCGGACGATGGTACGTGAGTCGCGCCCGACTCCGCGAATGCCTGCGAAGGGAGTCCGGGCGCAGCCGGAGCGCCTTTGCGACGACGGCCTCGGCCACCACGGCGTCCGCGGCGGCGCTTCTTCTTGCCGTTGGCGTCTGTATCGGCGACGCCTGCGCCTGTGGGAGGCGTGGCATCGGAGAGATGCACGGTCTCGACTTCGATCGCATCTCCGGCATAGTCCACGCCGTCTTCCGGGATCTCACCTAGCGCCAGGCGCGGTTGTGACTCTTCGGAGTCGCTCGCGCCATGCTCTTCGTGGTGGCCCGATTCAGTTTCGGCGGCGTTTGCTGCGGCAAATACGGGTTCGGGACTGGGTTTAGCACCCGCCACGGGAATCGGCGCGCCCAATCGCGCCAGAGCTTCCTCGGCTTTTTTCTTCCAATCAGCGCGGCGGAATCTTTCCGCTGCAATTGTGTACCACTTCACGGCGTCCTCATTTCGTTCGGCTTTTTCTGCTACGGCTCCCAGCTCCCAGGCCACCATTGCGTCGTGTGTGCGCTGGTAGAGCTCGGAAAGTTTCGTCGGTGCGTCGGCGCTGTTCTTCGCTTTGCGAATACGCGCCTGAATTTGCCGCCAATCAGCCATGGCGGCATTGTAGCAGCCGATTCGGGGATAGGCCAATGAAAGCAGTGTTCGGTGGGGGTTCGGTTACCGATGAATTGGTTTGTCAGGCGCGTCGCTTGCTTGCGGTCAGCCCGTCGTCGATAGGCAAGGGTGCGGGCGGGTTCTGGCTTTGGCCGCGCGTTTTATTTGGCGGCGAGCGTTTGCCTTGCCAATTCCGTGCGGAAGTCCTGTTCCCTTTGGGCGACAAAATCTTTGTAGCCGCTGGGGTCGATGAACGGGTTCGCGCCCCCGGCTTTCATCTGCGCATACTTTTCTTCCATGCCGAAGTACGCGCCGTGGGCACCGAGGAAAATATCACATGGCAATGATTTCAGGACGTCGAACATGCGCTGGTAGTCCGCGGCGATCTGGGGGTAATTTTCGTTGTGCACGAGCTTGTAGCCTGGGTTTACGTTGGGGCTGCCAACGATCACGACGTCGTAGGTTTTTCCGGCCTCGGTCACCTTCATGGTCCAGGTGGTGCAGCCTTTGGTGTGGCCTGGAGTGAGGTGGGCGACGAGCACCGTGCCGCCAAGCTTTACTTCGTCGCCATCGTGGAGCACGCGATCTACTTTGGCGGGTGGATAAAGATCATCAGGAGTGGCGCCGTACTGAAAATCTTTCTTGCCGCCGGATTCGACCACGGGAACGTCGGCATCCATCACCATGTAACGCGCACCGGTCAGTTGCTTGATCTTCGCGCTGCCGGCGTCGTGGTCAAAGTGCGCGTGGCTGATCAGTAGAATCTTGGTGTCCTTGAACTTGAAGCCGAGTTTTTCGATGCTTGCCTCGATCAGCGGCACATTCGCTTCCAGATCGCTATTGATCAGGATGTTCCCGCGCGGCGTCACGATCAGATAATTCGCCAGCCCTCTGCTTCCGACGTAATACAAATTGCCTGCGATATGAAACGGAGGGAACGGTTCGGTCCATTGAGGATCGGCTTGGGCGGACAGACTGCTTGCGGCGGCCGTGACGAGGATCAGCACGCAGCAAGCGAACTGGATGATTCGCCGCATGGACGGACTATAAACCAAGTCACTGGCGGGAACGCAATGCTTCCGGCTCTGACGCCAACGGATTCCAGTGTATAATCCGCCGCATTCGCGTCCTGCGAGGCGGGTCATGGCTTCGGACAAGTCTTCGAATAGTACTTCCACGATGTGGGTTCCGGTATGCTGCGAGCGCGTGATGCGCTGCAATATGTTCCGGCAGGCGGATGGAGGAAGTTACGCGGCCCTGGTTTGTACAGTCTGCAACAAGAACGTTACGCTCGAACCAGAGCCTCTTGAAGCTGCCGGCAAATTCGGTGAAGGCTCGAACATTCTGAGTCTGATTGGCTCGCCTAAACCACCGAAGACGGAACGAAGAAAATCGTTTAGCGAAGCTAGTCCCGACGATCCAACGCTGTAGCCTGGAATGCCGCTCCCTTGGAAGTTTGCCTGCGCATGATTGGCCAGACTATTTCGCACTATCGCATCGTGGAGCAACTCGGCGCGGGCGGGATGGGCGTGGTATTCAAGGCGCAGGACAGCCGGCTGGAACGCGCGGTAGCACTGAAATTCCTGCCTGAAAAACTCGCGCAGCAGCCGCAGGCGCTGGAGCGGTTTCGCCGCGAAGCGCGCGCCGCATCCGCACTGAACCATCCGGGCATTTGCACGATCTATGACATCGGCGAGCAAGACGGCCGCGCGTTTATCGCCATGGAGTTCATTGACGGCGAAACGCTGCGCAATCACATCCATGGGAAGGCGCTTCCGGTGGAAGAATTGCTGGAGCTCGGCATCCAGATAGCGGAGGCTCTGGATGCGGCGCACAGCGAAGGAATCATTCACCGTGATATCAAACCCGCGAATATTTTCGTGACCAAGCGCGGGCGAGCGAAAGTGCTCGATTTTGGGCTGGCCAAGCTCGTGCCTAAAGGGGTGGCGATTGCGGACGCGGATTCCGGCGGCGACACCTCGAGCTCGACTTCGACCTCCACTTCGATCGCTGGAATCATCAGCGGCACTCCTTCGTACATGTCACCGGAGCAAGTGCGCGGAGACGCTTTGGACGCGCGCACGGACATCTTCTCGCTCGGGCTGGTGTTGTACGAAATGGCTACAGGCCGGCAGGCATTTGGTGGCGGCACTGGCGGCGCGATTATCGAGGCGGTGCTGACGCGGGCGCCTGTTTCGGCGCGGAGCGTGAATCCCGATATTCCGTTGGCGCTGGAAGCAATCATCAACAAGGCCCTGCACAAAGATCGGGATCATCGTTACCAACACGCGGCTGATCTGGTCGCGGACCTGCAACGGCTGAAGCGAGATTTCGATTCGGGTTACAAACTTCACGCAGGAGATTCGGCGTCACTCCTCGCATCAACTGCAGATCCCGCATCATCTACCGACGCTTCGAGGTCGCGCGCTTCAACACAACAAAGTGGGAGCTACCGGGCGCCGCGAGTCGCAAAGACGATCGGCTCGCTGGCCGTTTTGCCCTTCGAAAACGTGAGTCGCGACCCGGAGAACGATTACCTCAGCGACGGAATCACGCGAAGCCTGATCAATAACCTGGCGACGGTTCCAAAACTGCGTGTGATGGCGCAGAGCACGGTGTTTCGTTACAAAGGCCGCGAGATTGATCCGCAAGCCATCGGCCGCGAATTGAATGTGCGCGCCGTGCTGACGGGAAGAATGATGCAAAGCGGCGGCTCGTTGCGCATCGGGACCGAGCTAGTGGATGTGGCGACCGGATCGCTACTCTGGGGCGCGCAATTCGATCGCAAGCCCGGCGACATTTTCGTGATCCAGGATGAAATTTCGAGCGAGATATCCGGTAAATTGCGCTTGCAGCTGACGCACGCGGAAAAAAAGCGGCTCGTAAAGCGCCACACGGAAGACGCCGAAGCTTACCGGCTCTATTTGCAAGGTCGCCATCATTGGAACCGCTGGACGGAAGAAGGATTCTACAAGGCGATCGGATACTTTCAGCAGGCGATCGCGAAGGATCCCAGCTACGCTCTCGCGCACGATGGCGTTGCCGATTGCTACGTGCTGCTGGGATGGAACAGTTATCTGCGGCCGAAGGATGCGTTCCCAAAAGCCAAAGCGGCTGCAATGGCGGCGCTCGAAATCGCTCCTGATCTTGGCGAGGCGCATACGGATTTGGCGGCGGTGTTGTGGCTGCACGATTGGCAGTGGCCGGAAGCTCAGAAAGAATTTCAACGCAGCCTGGCATTAAATCCGTGCTATCCAACTGCCAATCATTATTACGCCGAATGCCTGATGACTATGGGCCGCAACGCGGAAGCTCTCACACGGATGAAAAAAAGCCTGGAGCTGGACCCTTTGTCGCTCATTATTAATGCGGCGATCGGATGGGCCCACTATCATGCGCGGCAGTACGAAGAGGCCGCCGCGCAACTGCTGCGCACCGCGGAATTGGATCCGAACTATCCCATGACTTATTGGATTCTCGGGCTGATTTATCGGGAAACCTCTCGCTACGATTTGGCGATCAGCGCGGGTGAGAAGGGCGTGAGTCTCTCAGGCGGCAGTCCGCTGATGCGCGCGGCGCTGGCGCAGACTTTCGCAAAGGCTGGTGCGGCGGAGAAAGCAATTCGAATTGTGGATGAGCTGAACGAACTCGCAAAGGAAAGGTACGTGGCGCCGCATTTCTTCGCCGGAATTTATGCGGGCTTGGGCGAGCACGACCGCGCGATTGAATATTTAGAGAAATCCTGCGCGGAGCACTGCCACTGGCTTATCTATCTTCATATAGACCCGAGCGTGGACGATTTGCGGGGCGATTCTCGTTTCCAGGATTTGCTGCGGCGCGTCGGCCTTCCCGCGGCGTCGGACGCGATCTCCTCCTGAGAGAAACTGCGGAACCGGAAACCGGCCCGCCACCGAGTGTCTGGTTTGGAAGCCAATATGCTCCCACGGCGCGCTACAAGCATCCTTGCGGTGCGATGGGTTCCGGTGATGGCATGATAGCGCCATGGATTTGGCTGGGCGGACACGCTGGATTTGCGAGCAGGCGCGCGGGGTGGGGTTTGATCTCTGTGGCGTAGCGCCCGCGGATGCTTTTCCGGAGCTCGCGAAAGTTCCCACGTGGCTTGAGAGCGGCCATGCTGGCGAGATGAATTACCTGCGCGATGAGCGTCGCGTGGATCCGCGACTGGCGCTTGCTGGCGCGCGCAGTGTGATCGTGGTGGCGTTGAATTACAACGCGCCGCAGCCTTATTCCACCGAGCAGGCCGGCGTTCAGAATGATGATTCCCCGCGCGGATGGATTTCGCGCTATGCCTGGGGCGACGACTACCACGAAGTGCTCCGCGAAAAGCTGAATGTGCTTGTCGCGCGGATGCGCGCACAGTGGCCTGAACCTTTTGAGGCGCGCGCTCACGCGGATACGGGGCCGGTGGTCGAGCGGGTGGCGGCAAAATATGCGGGGCTGGGGTGGCTCGCGAAAAATACCTGCCTGATCAATGAGCAGCTCGGCTCGTGGCTGTTTCTCGGCGTGATCCTTACGACGTTGGAGCTGGAACCGTCGCTTGGACCGGGTGAGCCGCCTGCCGCTGATGTTTGTGGGAATTGCACGCTGTGTCTTGATGCCTGCCCCACGCAAGCGTTCGCCGCGCCGTACGTGCTGGATGCGCGGCGCTGCATTTCTTACCTGACGATTGAGCTGCGCGGGGCGATTCCTGAAGCGCTGCGGCCGGCGATGGGGAATGCCGTGATCGGCTGCGATATTTGCCAGGATGTGTGTCCGTGGAATCGCAAGTCGCCGGTGACGCAGCTGACGGCGTTTCAGCCGCGCGCGATTGAACTGCCAGGCCACGCGAAAAGTGAAAATGGAAAAGAGAAAATGGAAAATGGCGCGACGCTTTACGCGCCGGCGCTGGAATGGCTGGCGTCGTTATCGCAGGAAGAATTCAGCCGGATTTTTCGCGGCAGCGCGGTGAAACGCGCGAAGTGGCGCGGTGTGGTGCGCAATGCTTGCGTCGCGCTGGGGAATTCGCGCATAGCTCGAGGTTCTGAAGCCTATGCGCGCATTGTGGCGCTGCTCGATCGGCTCGCCGCATCCGACGATTCGCTGCTTGCCGAGCACGCGCGCTGGGCGTTGGGGCGTCTCGGGATGGCGCATCATCCGCCGCGCAGCTCCGATTGACTTACCGCTGCGGATTCCGCTAGCGTAGCGGCGCACGCCGCAGCGCGCGTTCGAAAACCGCGCAGGAGGCCGTCGCATGAATTTTTCTCACGTGGCATTTTTCCTTCACGCTCTGGCGCCGCAATTCAATTTTCCGCAAGGGCCCGCGATCGAATTGATCATGCTGCGCTGGCTGCACTTCATTTTCGGGATTATCTGGATCGGCCTGCTGTATTTTTTCAATCTGGTGGGATTCCCGACCATGAAGCAACTGGACGCGGCGGTGCGTGGCAAAGTGTTTCCAGTGTTGATGTCGCGCGCGATGAGCTGGTTTCGCTGGTCCGCGCTGATCACCGTGGTGGTGGGGCTGCGCTACTACTTCATAATCCTTTCCGCCGACGCGCACAATTCCGGCAATTCCGGGCTGACGCTGCGCTGGTTCGGATGGTGGCTGCTGGTGTGGCTCGTGGCCTTCGCGCTGATTTATCCGTTTCAGTTACCGGCCAAGGGGCTGCTTGATAACCCGTGGCTGCGCACGATTGCGATTGCCGCGATTGTGATTGCGGCTTCGTGGATCGTCCTTTATCTGAATAGCGGACCGATGGTTTCGAACGCGCATCTGTGCATCAGCGTGGGCGGCGGGCTGGGTTTTCTGATGCTGTTGAATGCCTGGGGCGTGGTGTGGCGCGTGCAGAAAAAGCTGATTGCTTGGACGCGCGCCAGCGCCGAACAAGGCACGCCGATGCCGGCAGAGGCGGCGCGCCTGGCGCGCTGGGGATTCCTCGCCTCGCGCGTGGGCTTCTGGCTGTCATTCCCCATGCTTTTTTTCATGGGCGCGGCGGAACATTACCCGTTCCTAAGCAGCATCGGGAATTGAAGAAATCTGTACCCTTCGATTACGTAGGCGCGTCCTAACTAACAGCACTGGAGACCGCCATGAAACCAGCCGCTCGCTCCGGTCCAGTCGTACTTTTGGCGCTATTCATTGTCGTGTTGCTGATCGCACTTCCCACTTTCGCGTATCAATATCCACTTTCCTCGTCCGACATTCGCAATGCCTATCTGCTGGGCTACGCGAAGGATCAGAACACGACTAGTTTTTTCGCTCCGTACGCGCGGCAGTTCCCGACGCCTGAATCGGGCCCGTACATCTCGACGATTACGCTCAAGACGCCTTACGAGCAACTGGTTGAACTCGGTCAATCGGCTTTGAACGCCGACGTGCAGGGCGCTGAAGAGGAATACGCGACCAGAAAGTTGCCGTTTCTGGTGCAAGTCGGCGTGGACCGGGCGGCGACGTATCCCGGCACGTCTCCTTCGGATACCGCGGCGCTCGGCGTTCCGCTGCCCGATTTTCAACGGGACTTTCCCGCGCGACTGGTTCAAGACGGCCAGGAAATTGCTGTGCAATCAACCCAAGTGTATTTGCTCTACTCTGACGGGGTCGGCGACACCTACCAAGTCTCCGGCGCGATCATTGAATATAGATATGACCCGGAAAAGATCGATCCGGACGACGAAGTGACCTTCGAGGTGCATACGCCGGATGGTCAGGACATCGGAACAACGTTCGATCTGGGCCGTCTGCGCTAAGCGCAGCACCACCGCGCCATTCCGACACTCAACTAGCGAGGGCTTTGCGATTTTCTTCCGAGCAGAGGAGGATTACGATCGCCAGCGCAGCGTGACGGGCCCGTTCATGGGATGACGCAGCGGCGCGCCGGTGCGTTGGGCTTCCTGATAGGCGGCTTTCAGCTCGAAATACCAGCGCGCCTGGCGATCGGCATCGTCAATCAACATCATGCGGTCCTCGTATTGCAATCCCATCGCTTGCTTCTTGATTACTTCGGTGTCCTGGCGGATGAAGCGCGGGCCAAACACATTAATGATGAAGGAGACGACGGGAAACCACGGCAGGATATTCCATGCGGCGCAGAAGTCCAGGCGGCAAAAATCGCGGCGGATGGGCGTGACCGTGGTGCGGCTGGAAAGCCAGTAACGGCCGGCGCGAATTTGTTCGAAGCGCTGGTTGGGCAGCACGAAATCAATCATCGTGGTAGCCGGTTCGCCGGTGAGCAGCTTCAGAATCTTGTACGGCGCGCTGTTCGCTGAAGGCGCGTGCGGGCTCATGCGAAAACCGTTAGGAATTGGCTCGAAAGATTTTTCTTTGTTGCGAATGCTGCGGCGGGAGCGCCACCACCACGCTTGATGCACGAACGGGCCATGCGCCGGGTCCATCAAGCCGATGATGGCCTGGTCAACGCCGCACGGCAGGTCGGCGTAGAGGTGCGCAAGTTTGTACCCGGGGCTGAAAGTCGGCAATTCGGGCGGCGCTGGCGGCGGGTCGTTGACGGCGCGGCCTTCGGGATTGGTCATGAATGCCCAGACGTAGCCGTCGCGCTCTTCGCAGGGAAAGCTGCCGGCGTAAATTCGTTCGCACTTTAATTTCGAATCTTCGGTGAGCGAAGGAATCGTGCGGCATTGGCCGGTGTGCGCGTCGAATTGCCAGCCGTGGTAGGCGCACTCAACCGTCTTGCCGTCGAACTGGCCGAAGGAAAGTGGAAACGCGCGGTGCGGGCAGACGTCGCGCAACGCGAATGGTTTTCCGGCGGCGTCGCGGCCCAGCACCAGCGGCACGTCCAGCAGCATCGCGCGCACCAGCTTGTGCCGCCGCACCTGTTCGCTGCGCAGCGCGGGATACCAGAAGCCCCACAACATGTCGCTCGAGCGCGCGCCCGGGCGAGAAAGATTCGAATCTGACATTTCGCGATTCATCCTAGTACATAGTGCTGCCGGAACAAAGTATGCGGAGAATTCTTGTCGCGTGTGGGTCGGGCAGAGTATTTTCAATCTGTGGCGATTTCAGAAAATGATTGGCGCTTTCTTAATGCTGAGTTCCTAAGAGGCCAGAAGTTTCGTTTTAAGCGGTACGTGCCGCCGAGACCGGAATGGGATCACGATCATTGCGCCGGGTGCTTTGCAAAGTTCATGGACGTCGACGGGCCTGAGATTGAACAGAGCGGTTACGCGGTAACAGCTGAGTGTGAAAAAGGCCAGGATTACTACTGGATTTGTGCGTCCTGCTTTGTAGCACTCAAGGATCAGCTGGAGTGGGCCGTTGTTGCGTGAGACTCTTGAGTTGACGCACTACCTCCTCCCAATGTAACGAACACGTTTTCGCAAGATTACCAAGATCGCTGCGATCAACCCCACGAAAATGAACTGAATGGCGATCCATCGACTCTCAAACCAGCAAATAATCTGTGGAGCATGATACTGCCCTCCTGCTAGAGCTTCGCAGGGAGGCAAACTTATCGAGGCTCCCTGGAAAAAATACTTGGCGCCGAATTCGAACAGCAAGCCGAGAAACGTATTCAGCAAGAACAGCACGACGACGACCCGAAAGACCAGCGGCTCCCGGTCCACGAACTCAAATCTGTGTCCTCCGAAACCGGGCACTTTTCCCTCCCACGTTTGGTCAATGCCGTTACCGAAAACGCCTGCGCAGCTTGTTTGACTAGTGGCTATTTTGCCGCTATTCTTGTGCCAGTGATGACTGCAATGTTCGCTGCGTTCTATTAGCGATACCTCTCGACCCCGTCCGGGGCCATGTTTCCACGTAGCTGTGTCCATTTTCCGATTTCCCTTTTCGATTTTCTGCATCTTTGAGGTATCGCCATGGCGAATTTGACGTTGTTCCAAAAACTCGAAAATATCGAGTCGAGGTATGAAGAGCTGACCCAGCAGCTTTCCTCGCCCGAAGTGCACAACGATTCGGCGCGTTTCCAGAAGCTCGCGAAAACGCACGCGGACATGGCCGAAATGGTGGCCAAATACCGCGAGTGGAAAGAAATTGAGAAAGGCTTGCTGGGCACGAAGCAAATGCTGGTGGAAGCGGAAGACGCCGAATTGAAGCAGATGGCGCACGACGAAGAGCACGAGCTGACAGCGCGCCGCGAAATCGTGGAGCGCGAGCTGAAATTCCTGATGCTGCCCAAAGATCCCAACGACGACAAGAACGTGATCCTGGAAATTCGCGCGGGCACGGGCGGCGATGAGGCTTCCCTTTTCGCCGGCGAACTTTTCCGCATGTATTCGCGCTACGCGGAATCGCAAGGCTGGAAACTGGAAATTCTGGAAAGCTCGCCGTCGTCCATTGGCGGAATGAAGGACGTGGTGGCCGCGATTCAGGGCAAAAAAGTGTATTCGAAACTGAAATATGAAAGCGGCGTGCATCGCGTGCAGCGCGTCCCAGCCACCGAACAGCAGGGGCGCATTCACACTTCCGCCGCCACCGTAGCCGTGCTGCCCGAGGCAGATGAAATTGACATCAAGATCGAGGCGAAGGATCTGCGCATTGATACTTTCTGCTCGTCAGGTCCCGGTGGGCAATCCGTGAACACCACTTATTCCGCCGTGCGCATCACGCACATTCCCAGCGGGCTGGTGGTTTCGCAGCAGGATGAAAAATCGCAAATCAAGAATCGCGCCAAGGCCATGCGCGTGTTGCGCGCGCGCCTGTATGAAATGGAGCAGAACAAGCAGCATGAAGCCATTGCTGCCGAACGGCGCGACCAGATCAAGACCGGTGATCGCTCGGAGAAAATCCGCACCTACAATTTTCCGCAGAATCGCGTGTCGGACCATCGTATTGGTTTGACGCTGCACCAGCTCGATCAAGTGATGGAAGGCAAGCTGGGGCCGATTGTGGACGCGCTCTCGACCCATTACGAATCCGAGCGGCTGAAGCAGGAACTGGTGGAAGCGTAAGCACAGGTAGCAAAGGCCTGCCTGCGGCAGGCAATCTCGCCTGTGCGGTTTTTGTGTGCCGCCTGCAGCGATTGCGTCCCAACCACCGTGGCAAATTCAAATCCAATGGACATACGCGCGGCGCTGAAAGAAGGCATGGCGCGATTGCGCGCGGCGCAGATTCCATCGCACACGCTCGCTGCTGAGATGTTGCTGATGCACGCGCTAGACCGCGATCGCGCCTGGATTTATGGCCACCCCGAAGAATTCCTGGACTCGCCGACGGCGGAAAAGTTTCTAGCGCTGATCGCGCGGCGCGTAGCGGGCGAGCCGGTGCAATATCTCACCGGCAAGCAGGAATTCTGGGGCCTCGAATTCGAAGTCACGCCCGCCGTGCTGATTCCCCGCCCGGAAACCGAGCACGTCATGGAAGTGGCTCTCGCGCGCCTAGGCGAGCGCGGAATAAAAATTCACATGGACACCGGCGCGCCACGCGAAACTCTGCGCGTCGCGGACGTTGGCACAGGCTCCGGCTGCCTGGCAGTCGCGCTGGCCTGGGAATTGCCGCACGCCGAAGTGTTCGCCACGGATATTTCTGCGCCGGCGCTCGAAGTTGCGCGCCGCAACGCTGCGCGCAACGGAGTTGCCGATCGTATTCACCTCGTGCAATGCGATCTGCTCACTGGTTTAGAGAAGACCGATCCAAGCAGCGTAGGGGCACGGCAGGCCTTGCCCGCGTCAACACAAAATGGACCGCTCTTCGATCTAATCGTCAGCAATCCTCCCTACATCGCACGCGAAGAAGCCGCCCAATTGCAACGCGAAGTGCGCGACTACGAACCACACGCCGCGCTCTTCGGCGGACCAACGGGCGTCGAAATGTACGAGCGCTTGATTGACCAGGCGCGCGAACTTCTGCGCGATCGCGGCATTCTGGTCCTGGAACTCGGCCACGATTCCGCGGAACACGTGCGCGGGATTTTCGACGCGCAGCCGGCATGGACCAAAGTTGCGGTCACCATGGATCTTGCCGGCATTCCGCGCGTGCTCGCGGCCGAGCGCGCCCGCTAGCCCCGGCAAAAACATTATTGCCCACCCCAGACGCGCAGTGATTTAAGCTGGGCGTTGCCGCCTTGACCAAGCTGGCCCAATACCGCGCGAAGCACGATGCGCCGCTCGAAATCACAGCGGATGGCGCCGCGTCGATCTTGCACGTTGATATGGATGCGTTTTTCGTTTCCGTAGAGCTGCTGGCGCGGCCGGAATTGCGCGGGAAGGCGGTGATCGTCGGCGGGCAGCGCGACCAACGCGGCGTGGTCACGTCCGCGAGCTACGAAGCGCGAAAATTTGGCGTACATTCCGCAATGGCGCTGCGCACCGCGGCGCAATTGTGCCCGCATGCCGTCTTTCTCGATCGTCATCACGAACTTTACGGCCAATGGAGCAATCGCGTCGCCGCCATCCTGGGGAAATATTCGCCGATCGTCGAAATGGCCTCGATTGATGAAGCCTATCTCGATCTCGCCGGAACAGAACGCTTGCACGGCCCGCCGCTCGCCGCAGCCCACAAACTTCTGCAAGAAATTACCGCGACCACGGGCCTGCCTTGCTCGGGTGGATTGGGAGCGACGCGCCTGGTGGCAAAAATCGCGAGTGAGCAGGCTAAGCCGCGCGGCTTGGTGTGGATTCCGTCCGGCAGTGAAGCAGCATTTCTGGCGCCGCTCGCGGTGCGCCGCGTCCCCGGAATCGGGAAAGTCACGGACGAGGCTTTGCGGGGGCTGGGAATCGAAACCATCGCGCAATTGCAGAATGTTCCGCTCGAACGTCTGGAAGAAACTTTCGGGCAATGGGGCACGGCGTTGTTTCGCAAAGCGCGCGGAATCGATTCCTACGAATTTTTTATTGATGCGGAGCCGAAATCGCTTTCGCACAATCAAACATTCGGCGAAGACACGCGCGACCGCGAGTTGCTGGAATCGACGCTCAGTTATTTGTGCCAGAAAGCAGCGAAACGCCTGCGCGACGCCGCGCTGCACGCGCGAACCGTTACGCTGACGGTGCGTTTCGCCGATTTCACGACGATCACGCGCAGCCACACGCTGCCTGAACCTTCCGACCTCGACACAGTTTTTCTGAAGGCCGTGCGCGAGCTTTTTCAGCACACGTGGAACGGCAAGGCGCTGCTGCGGCTGGTGGGTGTGGCGCTGACGTCGTTCTCAGCAGGCTCGGCGCAATTCGATTTGCTCGATCCGGAACGCCGCGAAAAACTCGAGCGCCTGGCGCGGGCTACGGACAAGCTGCGCGACCGCTTTGGATTTTCCAAAGTACAGTTCGGCGGTTCGCTGCCCATTCGCGATGATGCCGAATAAAAAGCGGCTGCCAACTTCACGAGCACGTGCGGGGCTGGGTGAATCAGTGGGATCGCTCAATCACATTCCGTTTCTTGCCTTATAATCGCGTTCGCATGCCAACCACCCCGCCGCACCCGCAAGAACCGAAACAAGGCCGCTTCCAGCGCTTGCGCGCGTTCTGGATCCGGGTCACCGAAGGTTTCCAGCTCGAGCAGCTCTGGGGACAATTCAAATCGGAAGCGCAGGCGGGCTACGTCCTGTATTCGAAGGACGTGGACTGGGAGGCCATCGGCAAAGAAAAATCGCGATTCAAGCGCATCCTGCGCTCCGCGTGGGCGCTGTTTCAGGCGATGCTGATGAAGCTCTCGCCTGCGCGCCGCGTGTTGTTGCTCGTCGCGGTAATCTTGTTTGTCTTTAATCCTCAAGTGCCGCTGAAAAACGGCGGCGAGGTTGATCTGGGACTTGCCTGGATCGCAACGGTGATTCTGTTCGTGCTGCTGGCGCTGGAATTAGGAGATCGCGTGACGATGAAACGCGATCTGGAAATCGCGCGCGAGATTCAGCAGTGGCTGGTGCCCAGCGAGCCGCCGCAGATTCCGGGCATGGATATTGCATTTGCCACGCGCCCGCAAAATACCGTTGCGGGCGATTATTACGACGCATTCTTGCGGCCGGTGCCGGAAGCCGGCGCAGGGACGCCAGCGCTCTTGGTGGTGGTCGCCGACGTCGCAGGGAAAAGCGTGCCGGCCGCGCTGCTGATGGCGACATTTCAGTCCGGACTGCGCGCGCTTTCCGCAACTCCTGCGACGCTCGATGAGATCGTCTTGGGTTTGGAGCGCTATGCGCGCGCTCACAGCCTGGAGGGCCGCCGCTTCACCACTGCGTTTCTGGCGGAAATTGATCCGCAAACGCGTGCGATGCGTTACATCAATGCCGGGCACAACTATCCGATTCTGCGGCGCGCATCGGGCGCCGTCGAGCGGCTGGAAATTGGTGGTCCACCGTTTGGCGTGCCGTTATTTACGGACAACGAGATGCCCTACGGCGTGGGCCTAGTCCAACTGGAACCCGGCGACTTGCTTTTCATTTTCACCGACGGCGTCGCTGAAGCGGTCAACGACAAGGGCGAGGAGTTCGGCGAGTCGCGGATCGTTCCCGCGATTTTTTCGGTGCGGGGTGGCACCGCCGCCGCCGTTCTGAATCGCGTGATGAGCGACGTAAACACTTTCGTCGGGTATGCGCGGCAGCATGACGATATCACCGCGTTGGTTCTGCGGATCGTCCCGTAAGCTGGCTCAGGGTTCGCATCCGGATTTCGCTCCGCATCCGCGCAAGGGCCAATCTCAAATCTTCCAACCCAGCTGCGATTCCCTCATAATCGCGGCATGAACGCGCGCGCATTTGCGGAGCACATCTGCCGGACGTTGCGCTCCAAGGGCCACCAGGCCTATTTCGTCGGCGGGTGTGTGCGCGACATACTGCTGCACCGCGAGCCCGCCGATTACGATGTGGCTACCGACGCTACTCCCGAGCGCGTCGAGCAGATTTTCCCGCGTAGCCTGACGGTGGGCGCAAAGTTTGGCGTCGTTGTGGTGGTACAGGAACCAGAGCCGAGCGCACAAGCCGAAAGCGCCTCCGCGACGGTGGAAGTGGCGACTTTTCGTTCGGATGTGGGATATAGCGACGGGCGGCATCCCGACAACGTTGTGTATTCCTCGACTCCGCAGGAAGACGTCCAGCGGCGCGACTTCACGATCAATGGCCTGCTGCTTGATCCGGAAACCAACGAAGTCCTCGACTTCGTCGGCGGACGCGACGATCTGCGCGCCGGAATTATTCGCGCCATTGGCCAGCCCGAAGCGCGCTTCCGCGAAGACAAGTTGCGCATGCTTCGCGCCGTGCGCTTCGCGGCGCGATTCGGCTACACCATCGAGCCGGAAACTCTACGCGCAATCCAGAAGCTCGCCCGCGAAATCGGCCAGGTTTCCGCCGAGCGTTTGCGCGACGAATTGACCAAGCTGCTCACTGAAGGCGCCGCGCGGCGCGGATTTGAGCTACTTGATGAAACGGGATTGCTGCCCGAGCTCCTTCCCGAAATTTCGCGCATGAAGGGAGTGGAGCAGCCGCCGCAATTCCATCCCGAGGGGGACGTGTGGATTCACACGCTGCTCATGCTGGAAGGTCTGAGACCAGGAACTTCGCCGACTCTAGCGTGGGGCGTGCTGTTGCACGACGTGGGCAAGCCGCCGACGTTTACGCCGCCGACTGGACCAAACGGCCGCATCCGTTTCGATCGTCACGTGGAAGTAGGCACCGTCATGGCTGAAGAAATCTGCGCGCGCCTGCGCTTTTCCAACGACGATACAGCGCAAATTGCATCGCTGGTGGCCAATCACCTGCGATTCAAGGACGTGCCGCAGATGAAGCGCTCGACCCTGAAGCGCTTTGTACGGCTCGATCGCTTTGACGAGCACATGGAGCTGCACCGGTTGGACTGCTCCTCCAGTCACCGCAACCTAGACAACTATGAGTTCATGAGGCGTTTCCTGGCGGAAACTCCTCCGGACGAGGTACGCCCGGTCCGGCTGCTAAACGGCGATGACCTGATAGGCATGGGGTTCAGGCCGGGGCCAGAATTCAAGGAGATCCTGCATGCCGCAGAAGACGCGCAACTTGACGGCGGTATCCGTACCCACGATGATGCGATGATATGGTTAAGGAAGCACTATCAGGCACAGTGATTCTAGCTTAAGCCTATTTTAATCAGTCATATGGATATGGAATCAGGAGGAAGGATTGACTTGCATTGAAAGCTTAGTGTGGTATTATAAGGTTGTCTGCTAGAGCATAACGTAACTTAGGGAAATCTTTTTCCAGCTTTCCGCATCTAACGTTGTTAGCAGCCGATTAGCTGCCTGATGGGTCTTATGAATCTGAGGTCCCAGGGAGAAATATGGTGACTAAATCTAATAGGGTTATACCGCAAGAACTTCCAATTCTTCCGGTCCGCGACACGGTCCTGTTTCCGGGAGCGGTACTGCCGCTGCCGGTAGGCCGCGAGAGCTCGCTGGCGTTGCTGAACTCGCTCGAAGGAACCGAGAAGATTCTGGGCGTGGTGGCGCAACTGGACCCTCGTGTGGAGGCGCCCACCGGTACCGACCTGCACAGCGTCGGGACGCTGGCGAAAGTCCACAAGATGGTGCGCATGCCCAATGGAAACGTAGTCGCGTTTCTGGAGGGAATTGAACGCATCCGCGTGATGGAAGTCCTGGGATTCACGCCGTTCATCAAGGCGCGCGTGGAATCGCAGCCAGACCTGGAAGATCAACGCGACGCCGAATTGACGGCGCTCGAACGCAACGTGCAGGAACTGTTCCGCGAAGTTGTGGCGCGTTCGCCGCAGCTTTCCGACGACCTGCAAACGGAAGTGATGGGTATCGATTCGCCGGGACGCCTGGCGGATTTCGTTACGTCCACGCTTCCCTCGCTGAGCACCATGATCCGCCAGGAATTGCTGGAAACTTTCAGCGTGCGCAAGCGCCTGGAAGCGTTGATCAGCGAATTGACAAAAGAACGCGAAGTGCTGGATCTGCGCAACAAGATTCACGATCAGGTGCAGGAGCAGGTGAACCAGAGCCAGCGTGAATTCCTGCTGCGCGAACAGATGAAAGCAATTCAGAAGGAACTCGGCGAGTCCGACGACGGGCAAGCTGAAATTGATGAACTGCGCAAGAAGGTCGAAGCGTCCGGCATGTCCGCGGAAGCCAAGAAGGAATGTGAGCGCGAGCTGAAGCGCTTGGCGAAGATGACTCCAGCGTCCGCGGAATACATGGTGGCGCGCACGTATCTGGAATGGATGACCTCGCTGCCCTGGAACAAAACTTCCGGGACCGAGGACATCAACATTCCTAACGCGCAGGCCATTCTGGATGAAGATCACTACGACCTGGTGAAGATCAAGGAACGCATTCTGGATTACCTGGCTGTGAAGAAATTGCAGCCGGGCATGAAGGGACCGATCCTGTGCTTCATCGGGCCTCCGGGCGTCGGCAAGACGTCGCTCGGAAAATCTATCGCTCGCGCGCTGGGCCGCAAATTCGTGCGTATTTCGCTGGGTGGCATGCACGACGAAGCGGAAATTCGCGGACACCGGCGGACCTACATCGGCGCATTGCCCGGCCAGATCATTCAGGGCATTCGCCGCGCAGAGACGATGGACCCCGTGCTGATGCTGGACGAGGTGGATAAGCTCGGGCGTGATTTCCGCGGCGATCCTTCGGCGGCGCTGATGGAAGTGCTCGACCCGGAACAGAACGCGACGTTCCGCGATCACTATCTCGACGTGCCGTTTGATCTCTCGAAAGTGCTCTTCATCGCGACGGCGAACTGGCTCGATCCGATTCCGGAGCCTTTGCGCGACCGCATGGAGATCATCGAGCTCTCCGGCTACACCGAGGAGGAAAAAGTCCACATCGCGAAAATGTTCCTGATCGCCCGTCAAGCCAAAGAGAACGGATTGGCGCTCGGCGAGCAGATCGAATTCACCGATGAGGCTTTGCACGAACTCATCCGCCACTACACGCGGGAAGCGGGCGTGCGTAACCTGGAGCGCGAAATCGGTACTCTGGTGCGCAAGCAAGCGCGGCGTCTGGCGGAGGGCAAGACGGACAAGTTGCTCGTCACGCCCGAAGTGATTCGCGAAGTGCTAGGCATTCCCAAGGTGCATCTGGAAAAAGAAGTGGAAGAGCGAGTGCAGAAGCCGGGAGTTTCCGTGGGCTTGGTTTGGACACCGGTGGGCGGAGACATCGTCTTTATCGAAGCGAGCAAAATGCGCGGCGGGAAGACGTTCACGATGACCGGCCATCTGGGCGACGTGATGCAGGAATCCATGCGAGCAGCGCTCACGTGGGTTCGCGCCAATACCGAGCGGTACGGAATTGACCCGGACTTCTTCCGCAAGCAGGACATCCATATTCACGTGCCGTCGGGCGCGGTGCCAAAGGATGGGCCTTCTGCGGGAGTGGCGATGGTCACGGCACTGGTAAGCCTGCTGACGGGCAGGGCCATTCGTCCGCGAGTGGCGATGACTGGAGAAATTTCTCTCTCCGGGATCGTGCTGCCGGTGGGCGGAATCAAGGAAAAAGTGCTGGGAGCGAAGCGCGCCGGAATTCGGGAAGTCATTCTGCCTTCGGAGAACGAGCCGAATGTGCTGGAAGATTTGCCGGAGGAAATGCTGGAAGGCATGAAGGTGCACTTCGTGCGCACGGCGGAACAAGCTCTCGAAATTGCACTGGGCAAATTCGAGAAGAAGGTGCGGCCCGTGACTGGCGGCCCGGTCGGCGAAGATCGGCCGCCGCTTGCTGGACCGATTCACTAATCCGCTTCACTAAATCCCCCAGGAAGCGATAAGAGACAGCCAACGAAAGGCCCGGGAATATTCCTTCCCGGGCCTTTTCTTTTTCGCGCACAAAAAGTGATTCCCCTTGCGGCAAGCGGCGCAATCGCGTACAGCTTGAAAAGTTCCAATGCCCTATCGTCCAAGAGAACTCGTGGTGCGCGCGCGCGAAGCTGCGGCGCGATTGCTCGCGACGCTGGACCACAACGAGATGGTCCAGCGTTTTCTGGATATGTACGCCGCGGAAAATCGCCGCCCGGGACGCGCTGATCAACCTGCGCACTACCGCGAACAACTCGAGACGATCCGCCGCGAATCGTTGCTGGCAATGGTGCTGCGCGCGGAAGCGGCATTGCCCACTCGTTTGAAAGTGCATGTGACGGTGCGCGAAACGAAGCGGCGGGTGAAACCAAAAAAAGAGAAAAAATCCGCGAAGGCCAAGCGCGCAAAAAAGAAGAACCCGCGAAAGCCAGGGATGGACTTGGCGATCCCGTTGCTCGACCTCTTCCGCGAGGAATTTTTCGTGGCGCTGGGCCAGGCGCTGCGCTGGACCGATGAAGACGCGCAGGCTTTCTGGCACGACCTGGAGTTGTATGAAAGCCTCGCGGCTAGCGAGCCGCGACGCGACGCGAGACGCGCCATCGCCTCCGGACCTTTTGTGGATCGCACCGCGCTGCTGCTGGATCCCTCTCTGATGGAGCAGGCCCGCCGCGCCGCCGGAAAGTTTCAGATGGAACTGAACGCCGCTGCTGATCGTGTGCTGCGTGGCGTGTTCTCGCGCCGCCGAACGAATTGATCCTGTTGGCTGATCACGCCGGCTAATCACGATGAATGATCGCGCCGGCGTAATCAGGGCAATGCGCGCGAATCTACGGTCGCGCTTCGAGCACGATGTTGAAGGGCGTTTCTGTCGCGCGGCGCACCCGCGTGAATCCTGCCGAATGCAGCACCTTTGCAAGCCGGCCCTCACCCGCTTGAGCTCCCAGACCCAAACCAACCTCCTGCGAAAGTGAAGCAGGAGTGCACAACATGGTGGAAGCGGAATAAAAAACGCGTCCGATCGGATTCAGATTGTCTTCGAGCTTATCGTTCGCGAACGGTTCGACGATCATCCACGTTCCGTTGGGGTCGAGCGTCTCCAACACGTGCCGCGCGGCGCCTTCGGGATCGCCCATGTCGTGCAGACAATCAAAGAACGCCACGAAGTCGTATCCCTTACCGGGATACTGTTTCGCGGATGCCACCTCGAATTTCACGCGATCGGAAACGCCTGCTTTGGCCGCAGCCTCTCGCGCTAATTCGATTGAGCCGGAGTGGTAGTCGAAACCAACGAAGTTGGATTTGGGATACGCCTGCGCCATCAAAATCGTTGACGTTCCCAATCCGCAGCCGACATCGGCGACGCGCGCTCCCGATTTCAGTTTTGCTTCGGTGTCGCCCAGCGCTGGAATCCATTCATTGATCAAATGGCCCCGGTAGTTCGGACGGAAGAATCGTTCCGTGCCGACAAAGAGGCAGGCGTCGTGCTCGTGCCAGCCCACTCCTTTGCCAGTCTGGAATGCGGATGTGATTTTCGGAATGCCCTTGATCGTGGCTTCCACAGCCTGAAAAAAGCCGGGCAGGAAAACAGGGCTGCTTTCATCGGCCAACGCCAGCGCTTGCTCGGGAGGCAAAGTGAAGCGGCGGGTGGCGGCGTCGTAGGTGATAAATCCGCCGGCAGCCTGCGCTGAAAGCCATTCCCTCACATAGCGCTCGGTAGTGTTCGTTTTGGAAGCGAGTTCCGCCGACGTGATCGGTCCCGCGCCGGCCATGGCTTTGTAGAGACCCAGTTTGTCGCCGATCACTATGAGCGCAGTGTTAATGGCTGCGCCCATCTCGCCGACGGCCTTCATCATGAATTCGTGCAACTTTGCTTCGTTGACTGCTTGTGGTGCGGTAGCGTGCATGAACGTACCTCCTGCGTGAGCGTGGGCGTAGGCTGGGGAACGTCTCGCGAATTGCGGCGAGTCTATCGTTGCGTGTAGGGCAAGTCAATTGCGGATGGTTGTGCCACTCCTGCTGCGATTTTGTTATTCTCGCGCCCGTGCAGATCCTCTTCTACATTTTGGTCGTCGCGCAGGTAGCCATCGGGCTGTATTCGCTGTGGGAAGGCTTTGCGTGGTTCCAGATGGTGCGGCAGCGACTGGCGTCGCATGCGGGATTCTATACGCCGGCGACGGCGCTGATCTGTCCTTGCAAGGGCAACGAGCGCGGGCTGGAAGAAAATCTGCTGGCGCTGACGCGTTTCGATTATCCAAATTACGAAATATATTTCACGCTGGCCACCAGCCTGGATCCCGCGCTGAAAGTAATCGAGCGCGTGAAGGCCGCAAGCCAGAAGGCCGTGCACATCGTGATTGCTGGACCGCCGACGGACTGCGGAGAAAAAGTTTACAACCTGCAGCGCGCCGTCGAATCTTTGCCCGCCGACAAGTTTGAAATGCTCGTGTTTACGGATTCCGACGTGCGCTTGCCGCGCAGCTGGCTCACCAAGTTGATCGCGCCGCTGAATGACGGCCGCATAGGCGCCACCACCGCGTATCGCTGGATCATTCCCAGCGGGTCGGGAATGGAATCGCTGGCGAGCTGCTTCGCGTCGGCGTGGAATGGCGCGGTTGCGACCATGCTGGGCAAGCCCAACGGAAATTTCTGCTGGGGAGGCGGCACGGCGATTCGCCGCAAGACTTTTGATGACGTGAACGTGCTGGAGACGTGGAAAGGCGCGGTGAGCGATGATTTTGCGATGACCTACGCGCTCGAACAGTCCGGCAAACCGATCATTTTCTGTGCCGAATGTTTAGCCGCGACGCTGCATCCCTGGACCGGCGCGGAGTTGCTGGAATTCACTAATCGCCAGATTCTGATCACGCGTATCTATTCGCCGCGGCGCTGGCAATTGGGAGCCGTCGCGCATTTGAGCTATTCGCTGACGCTGCTCTACGCAGTGTACGTGATCCTTTACAGCATGGTGGACGTGGATCCCTGGGGCCAGCTGCTGCTACTCACGCTGGCGATTCCGTTGCTCGCGGCAATGAAGGGCGCGATGCGGACGATTGCGGTGAGCGAAGCGATGCCGGAATCGAAAGCGAAGCTGCAGGAATGGAGCTGGGTGTGCCCGGTGCTCGCGCCGGTGGTGCCATTTTTGTTTTCGTGGAATTTTATCGCCTCGCTGCTGACCAAGAGCATCCGCTGGCGCGGCATCCGTTACGAGTTGGTGTCGCCTAACATGACGCGCATCATTAAACGCTGAGGCTCGGCGCTGTTTCGGCTACCGGCGCGAACGCGCGCTGAATGCGGCCCAGGTAATAGCCGGTCGCGAACCCTGCCGGAATTGTGAGCCACCATCCCGCACGCAAAACGTTCTCTGCGCCGACCAGCGGAAACAATATCGCCGCATAATCCGACGGCAGCAAATGCGCAGCGCGGCGACTGCCAATTCCTAGCGCCACAACTACTACCGGCGCAAGAATCCCGCCGGCTACTGCCCAGTGCATTGGTGTCTTGCATTTCAACGCCAACATGATTCGCCGCAACAGCAGACCAAAAAGCAGCGCGGTCGGTGCGCCGAACAAGTACCCGTAGAAAATCAAGGCCAGAAAGCCTTCGGTCGCTTCCCGCATCAAGTCTTGCGACGATGTGAGGATCATATTCTCGCACCACACCGCCAGTACCATGAAGAAGCAGCCCAGCGCCCAAGCCGCCAGGTAATAAACCAGGCTGCCGCGGCGCGTCATATGCGCCGCTGAATATTCGGGAAATCGAGCCAGACTTTCACGCCGCAGAAATGCGAGCCTTCCGTGCAGATGGGCGTGGAAATTCCGGCGCGAAGATGGCAGGGAGGCCCGATGTATCGGGCGAGCTCAGGAAAAATCGCGCGAAGTTGTTGCACTTCTTCGATCGAGGATTGATAGATCTCTTCCTGCGCGTTGAAGCACGTGCGCATGGTCCATTTGTGCAGCAGATGCAGCAGAGATCCCGATTCCACCAGGCGAATCGCTTTGGCGTTCGGCAGCAAGTACAGCGCGAATTCCGGCGCCACTCCGCGGTCGAGGAGTTCGTTTTTTGCGGCCCACGCTTCTTCCATCGCCAACTGGTAAATTTCCAGCGCGCGCGGGTTATCTCGAATCAGCATGGGTGTGATGTAATCCGGCGAGCGCGTATCCGCAAGAGTGAGCAGCGGCCGCGAGCCGGGCACCATGCGGTGCCGCTGGTCTTGACTGTCGGCGGTGTGGCTGATTTTTTTCGCGAATGTAAAGTTTGCATGTTGCAGCGGGCGCATCAGCGGCGCATGCACGCCGATGTTCAAAGTTTCGCGCCGGTAAGGATTCCGCGCTGGATTCAACATGCGGTCCAGCGCTTCGGCGTCCGGACATTCCGCAGCCGTCAAGCCCACCACGGCCCGGTAGGCATCCGCCATCACGGGAAGCGCTCCTGCCGAATAATCCACCAGCTTGGATGTAAACCCGGAAAGCTTGGCGTCGAATTCGCGCGCGAACCCGGCCGCAACGGCCTCGCCGTTTCGGGCAGTGTGGTGCCATTCGGGCGGCTCGTCCATCGGTGCGTTGTCGAAGCGATCGAAGAATTGCGGATCCACTTCGCGGACCCGCGCCACCATTTCGCCGATCACATGGCGCGCCTCGCTCGGCGTATCGCTCGCCGCCTGCATGCGATACAGCCGGTGCAGCACGATGCCCGAAATCGTGTGCACCATGGTGGTGAAAGCCGCAACCGGCAAAACGTAGCGAGCCACTTCGATCGCGCGTTTTTCGGATTGCCGCTCCACTTTCTGCACGCGCTTCGTGTGAGACATCGAGCTGATGTGCCAGATGTCCGCCAGAATCTCGCGCGCCGTCGGCTCCAGCAGCAGCGTCAGCTCGCGATAATGTTCCCACGCGCGCGCCACGGCCTTTTCGTAAATGGCGCGCTCGGCTGCGCCAAATGCGCCGATTTCCGGCGGAACGTAAGCCTGCGCGCGATCCAGGCGAACGTACCGCTGGCTCTGCTGCTCCGAATTGTAGAAGGGATGCGCGTGCAGGAAAGACCACACAAATTGCCGGCTGATATTTTCCAGTCCAAATTCGAAATGCGCGTGCTGGTAAACGGTGTGATGTCCACCGAAATAAGTCGCTGAGCCGATCATCACCCGCTGCTTATCGGTGACTTCCTCGGGACCGATCAGCCGCGGCGCATAGCAGGTGCGCGCCGCCGCTATCGCTGAATCGAATGCGTGCGCGAAATGATTGCGCAGCGTGACGCGCGGCGGTGCTGTTTCCACCTGCGAACCGAGTGGAGCATCGGATGAATGGGACAATTGCGTGGCCATTTCTATGCGGCATTGTACACCGTGCGCGCAGGCGTTTCACCGTAGCAGACGCCTGGCGCACAAAAAAAGCCCCGAGTCGCTAAACTCGGGGCCCATTGGATTTTTGTTTTAGCGCCGCAAGCGATTCGTTACTTCTTCATCGCCGCCGCTTTATCAGCGTACTTCTTCGTGAAGCGCTCGACGCGGCCCGCGGTATCCACCAGCTTCTGCTTGCCGGTGAAGAACGGATGGCAATTCGAGCAAATTTCCACGCGGATCATTTGACCCTTGAACGTGGAACGCGTGTCAAACTGATTGCCGCAGGCGCAATGCACCTTCACGACGTGATAATCGGGATGGATTCCTTCTTTCATAATGCTCCTCGTGGCCAGCCGGTCTGCGCGATTGCTTGGAACGAGGCTGCGCAGTCGCGTCGCTAGGCTAGCGGGAAACCTCGATTATACGGCAGGTGTGGCGATTTTCCAAGTGAGCGGACAACGTCAGCGAACGGGCGAGGGCGGGTCTTAGACGCGCCCCCACATATGCGCGGGAACCAGCTAGGACACGAACGAACAGCCCACGCGCGCGCGGCCGCCTTCGATCCGTTGGGTATTGGTCTTGCGCAGCACCACGCGGACCGGCGGCAGAATCGGCACATGCAGGACTGCGTGGAATTGATTGGGAACGTCTTCGGGATTCTCCATCAGCAGCGCAACCCCGCCATAACTCAGGTCCAGCACCGCCGCCGTCTTCTGATTCACGTCGGTGAGAATTGCGTAGGCTTTGGTGCCGGCCAGCGAGACGCGCTCCCATTTGCGCGCCTCAGCGTATGTGGCAGCGGGGCGCGCGGCTTCCGATGGAGCCTGCGGTGGCGTCTGTAATGGCGTTTGTGGCGGCGCAACCTCGGTTTTGGCCGGCGGCATCGTGACAGGCGGACGAATCGTTTGTGGCGCCGCGGGTGCGGGAGCCTCGCGCTGCGCCGGCTGAGACGAAGCGGGAATTTCGCGTGTCGCTTGCGTTTGGGGCGGCACCACTTGGGGCGCGGCGTGTCCAGCATTCTTGAGTTGATAAAGCCGCTGGTCGGCCAGGTTCATCAGCGCGCTCTTCGTCTCTCCGTCGTGCGGGTGTACCGCGACGCCAAAATCCAGCGTGACGCCAATGTCCATTTTAAGGGGCCGAATGTCGATTTCGTATTGGCTGCGGATGCGGCGGCAGAGAGTGATGGCCTGTTCGGGATCAGTCTGCGGCAGCAGCAAAGCGAATTCATCGCCACCGATGCGGAATGCGAAATCCGACGCGCGCATCGTCTTGCGCAACGTAGCGGCAGCGAGTTGCAGCACTTGATCGCCCTGCAAGTGGCCGTGCCGATCGTTCACTTCTTTAAGCTTGTGCAGGTCGAGGATTACGATCGCCAGTTGATGACCGTAGCGTTTCGCGCGATTCAATTCTTTGTCGCAATATTCGTCGAAGAGGCGGCGATTGTAGAGGCCGGTGAGCGCATCCGTGGCGGCGTTGATCTGCAGCTTCTTGAATTCGTCGTACTCCATCAGGATGGGAACGCGCAGAAAATTCGTCGAGGCCAGCACATCCACCAGAGCCGTCTTCAGCGATACGCGTTTGCCCAGATTCTCGGCGAGTTCTCGCCGGCGCAGCAGGATGCGCTCCCAATAGTCATTACTCTGCGCATCGGTGAAATCGATTTGCGCGATGGTGCGAAAGAATTGTCGTAAGAATTGGCCGCGAACCGATTCGTCGAGCCCGTCCAGAGTCTCCACTAGGAGATCCAGGAACGAGTCTTCGGCCGAAGGCTGCGGCTGAGAAGCGTCGCCGGTCTGAGACATCAATGGGTTCCGCAATAGTTTTATTGTTCCCTGTGAACAGGGACACTGCGGGGGCAGAAAAGTACTAGCACGAGAAAGTCCAATCAGGAGTGTGGTCGGAGGTCAAGACAGCGGACGCAACCTGCCGCGAATAAATGACTTACAGTGCACGAACCTAGCGCTCTCGGAGAAGCAATTCCGAAAAGGTACCAGGGTGGCAAAACGATTCCACTTTCCGCCTGCTCTCCACCCGGTGAAGAGTTGCAAGCCGGGCAACGAGGCTACCCGATCGGCTTCAGGAACTCCACGCCCACCAAGTGTACATCGCCAGCTTCCTGCTGACGCTTTACCCTAGCTTGAATCGGAGGCATGCCTGCGGGCACCAAAGCTGAGGAAGTAATCGAGGGCGCGGGAATCGTGAGGGTCACAACTTCACTAACTACCAGCGGCCTTGGACACGTGATGAAAGCCCCTAACGCACTGATATCAAGTGTCTTAGCAAGCTCTAGAAATTGCTCGCCGTGAGCATCTTTGCCGCGTACAAACAGCGGCACCTGCAGGTTGATTCGCTGAAATCTCCGGCGCTCGTCGTACAGCGGCGATAATCCCGCCCGGTGTTGGATCGCGCCTTCTCGGATGGCCATTGGTACCCCAGTTTTAGTACTCGTCCTTTGAATCGCAATTTGAATGCAAGTGTGCTTGTGAATTTTATTTTATATAAGGTGTTTAGCGACAGCGCTTTACAAAGTGTCTATTGATACACGTCAATATGACCGCAAGTCGTATGTGTAAATTAACTCCCTAATATTTCCGACATTGTGCAAAGTAGGACGCATTTACCATTGACACTATTTGGGGGCTTTGCGAGCATTAGCGTCCACGACCTCGTCTCCGGGTAATGCCGACTCGTACGCGAATGTGGTGTGTTTGCACTCATTTCGCAATAGTGCTGGGAGAGCAATTTGTCGAAAAGCGCCACAGCCGAGCAACAGGCCAGCAACCAACAGGTGCTGCAGCTTGTCTCCAGCCTTTTGGATGCTTTTGAACGCCCGTTGGTCGTTACGGACCGCTCCGGCAGGATTCTCTTCACAAATTTCCACGCGCAAGAACATTTGAACGCCAAAGGCCTGCACGCCAAGCCTGATTTGAACTTGTTCGCTGACATACTGCGCACGGATCGCCAGGAAATTCTCAAGCAGCTGGAAGCCGGCGAACAAGAACTCAATATGCCGATTGATTTCGCGCCCGACGTCCATCGCGCGCGGGTTCGTTGGCTGCCGGAGCCTGATTGGCTGGTCACGTACCTCGAGCCTGCTCCGACGGAGACTCCGGCGGACGAAGCCGAGATGCGGCAGACCGTTCAAGAATTGATGCAGGAGCGGGAGATCACGTACCGGAACCTGCTGGCTGCTTATCTTCGGTTGCAGGAAGTAAACCGACAAAAGACTGTGTTCCTGGCGTCGGCCGCGCATGAGCTAAAGACGCCGCTCGCAGTCATGAAGGGCTATTACGATTTACTGCTCACGGGCTCTCTGGGAAAACTCGACGACCGCCAGCGGGATATCCTGCTGGAATCCAAGGAAAGCTGCGACCGCTTGATCCGGCTGGTTTCCATGTTCCTGAATTACTCGGCGCTGGAAAGCGGCAAGCTGATTTTGCAACTGCGGGAAAATGATCTGCGCGATTGCATCAAAGATCTCACTTGCCGCTGGCAGGACGCCTTCCAGCGCGCTAAGGTCCGCCTGGATATTCAAATTCATCCCGAGCTAGGGCCTTTCAAATTCGACTATCAAAAAGTGCAGCAGTGCGTGGCGAATTTTCTGGATAACGCGCTGAAGCACACGCCGGCGCAAGGCTGTGTGACCTTGGTCGCCGAACCGCACTTCTGGGAAAGGCGCATTTCGGAAGCGGCGCCTTCTTCGGACCGCCGCCGCGGCGGTCGCAACAAGCCCAATAGCGTGCTGGTCTCCGTGTCAGACACCGGCACCGGAATCGCCGCGGAGTTTCACCAGGAAATTTTCGAAGAGTTTGTGCGCGTCGATCCTTCTTCTTCAGGGATGGGTTTAGGGCTGGCTATCACCAAACGGTTGATCCAGGCGCATCGCGGCAAGGTTTGGGTGGATAGCGTGGTTGGACACGGCAGCTCTTTCTCATTTCTGCTTCCGACCAACGCAGAATAAGATAGTAGATGAATCGGAACCGCATTTTTCGGCTCCTTAGGAAAAACGATGGCTGACAAAGAAAGTATCCTGGTCGTAGACGACGAACCGAGTATTCGAAAGTACCTGCAGACACTTTTGGAAGTGGATGGATACAACGTGGGCGCAGTCTCCAGCGGCAAAGAAGCCCTGGAGCGCATTGGCGGCGGCGAGCGTCCTGATTACATTGTGCTGGACGTGCTGATGCCGGAGATGGATGGGCTGGAGACGCTGGGCCAATTGATGCAGATTGACCGCAGCCTCAACGTGATCATGCTTTCCTGCTCGAACGAAGTCACCACCGTGGTCGAGGCCATTCGCATCGGCGCACTCGATTATCTGACGAAGCCGTTTGAAAAGCCGGAGCTGGACGCGGCGTTCTTGAAATGCCGTCAGAAGAAGGAACTGCGCTCGGAAAACAAATCGCTGCGCGAATACTGCGAAGCGCTTACGGAAGACCTTTCCTTCCTCGCCGCCAGCCCGCAAATGCTGAAGATCCGCCAGCAGGTCCTGCAGATTGCTCCGGTGGACGTTCCGGTTTTCATCAGCGGCGAAAGCGGAGTGGGCAAGGAAGTCATCGCGCGGATGATTCATCTTCGTTCCACGCGCCGCGTGCAACCCTTCATCAAAGTGAATTGCGCGGCTTTGCCTGGCGAGCTGCTGGAATCCGAACTCTTTGGCTACGAGCAAGGCGCATTCACCGGAGCGGTTCGCGCCAAGCCCGGCAAATTCGAACTGGCGAACAAAGGCACAATTTTCCTGGACGAAATCGCGGAGATGAGTCCGCACCTTCAGGCCAAACTCCTCCACGTCCTGCAAGACGGCCAGTTCTCGCGTCTCGGCGCCCGCGCGGTCGTGAACGTTGACGTTCGTGTTCTCGCCGCCACCAACGTGGACGTGAAAGACGCCATGCGCTCCGGGCGCTTCCGCGAAGACCTCTACTATCGTCTGAATGTGTTATCCATTCACATTCCGCCGCTGCGCGAACGCACCACGGAAATTCCCTTGCTCTTCCGCCATTTTCTGGCGAAGTACAGCGAGAAGTACGCCAAACCGGCCCCCGATCCTTCGAAGCATTTGCTCGAAGCGGCACTGCGCTATCCCTGGCCCGGAAATTTGCGCGAACTCGAGAATTTCGTGAAGCGCTACGTGATTCTGGAAGACGACGAAGGAAGTTTCCGCGAACTTCTGGAAATGACCGGGCAGCAACATCGCACCGCGCCGCGCGAAGAAGCTCCTCCGCAGAAAGAGCAGGGCCTGAAAGCTCTGGTACGCGGATTGAAAGACGAAGCGGAGATGGAAGCCATCGCCGACGCGCTGGAGAAAACAAACTGGTGCCGCAAAGACGCGGCGAAGATGCTGGGCATCAGTTACAAAGCGCTGCTCTACAAGATGCGCCAATTCAATCTCGATTCCGGCCGCGGCGCTCGTTCGGCGGCGGCGAAAGCGGCGCGCGAAGCTGCCGCGAAGGAAGCCACCGCGAAAGAATTAGAAGCAAAAGAAGCCGCAACGAAAGAGTCCGCTCCAGCCATTCGCGGTTCGTAGTGACGCGGCGATAAGCCGACGAAATCAGCAAACGGCTGCCGTTCCTGCGCTGAAGATTAGCGAGGTCCGGCAGCCGTTTTTTCGCGGGTGTGATTCTCAAAATACGACACATGGTACGCAAACGTACTAGTCCTGCTACTGTTGCAAAGAGTTGCATATCTAGAGCACATTCAGCGAAATAGCACTACCCTTCTACCCTCGGCATGGTCTAGTATTCGCTCCGAAACCGGGCATCGGCGATGCCCTGCGTGGGCGGTTTGCATTCGAGCCTCCCGTTCTGAAATTCATATCAACGCTTGTCACTGTTTTCAAAGGGTTTGCCACCTGCCCCAGGCTTTGTGATTGCCGGGAGCTGGGGAAAAAGCCTGGCCACGCGCAAGCGGCAGCCCTGCGAAGTGCACGTCACCTTTGGAAGAGCGATTGCTGCTTCAAGTTGCGGGGAAGTGTTGCACGTCAATCTTGGGACGGAGGGTCAGTGGGGATGACGGAGCGTCGTATGGCACGCCGGTATGACTTGTCACTACCGGTAAACGTTCGCCTGCCGATCAATCGAGAGCCGGGTACGCACAACGGTCAGACACGCGATATCTCGACGCGCGGCGTTTACTTTATGATGCAGAAAGATCTCGCTCCCGGCACCGAAGTTGATTTCACGCTCACGCTGCCGGCGGAAATTACACGCGGCACCGAAGTCTTCGTTCGCGCTCACGGACGAGTGGTGCGCGTGGATAAACAGGACGACGACGCGCCTGAAACCATCGGAGTGGCAGCCGTAATTGAGCGCTACGATATTATTCGCGGAGAGGCATCGCCCATTTAGGGTTTTTCTCCGCTCCAGCAACAATGCCGGCTGTTTGCTTTTGTTCTCCATGTTTTTTGTGTTGCATGCAAATTCGCGATTCCGCGCGCACGCCTCAACGGCGTGCTCGCGGGTGTTTTGCGCCGCTACCCCGCACTCGCTGAATTTCCATTGCATTCTCCGCTTCGATGGACCTACCATCCGCTCCAGCCCAGCCGCCAGGAGGATCCTATGAAAGTTGCGGACTTGATTGCTTCCCGCCGCGATGTCTTTTTCATCGCCGAAGAGACCACTGTGCATGATGCGGCTCGCTATCTGCGCGACAAACAAGTGCGCGCCGTCGGCGTGTGCGACCAGCACGGCGTGCTCCTGGGCGTCGTCTCGCAAAGCGACGTCTCCGATAAGGTCGCCGCCGAGAACAAGTGTCCTGCCTGGATGCGCGTTTCAGAAATCATGACCCGGCATCTGGTGAGCGCCACGCCGGACACCTCACTCGAAGATTGCCTGCGGCTGATGGAGGAGCACGGCATCTATCATCTGGTGGTAATGGATCACGCGAAAGGCTTCCGCGGCATGATTTCCGTGTCGGACTTGCTGCGGCTATTCGCTTCGGACCAAAAGGCCCGTGCGGACATGCTGGAGGCGTTGATCTTCCCGCAACGTTGAAGCCGAAGGCTCCGGTCGAATTCCGCGCCAGCTACCGAGCCGCTCGCCAGCCGCGCTCCGTGCCCGGTCCATTTCAGGAATTTCCGAAAATCGCAGCTAGGGCAAGCAGGGAACAGCACTTCCCGAAAGTGCCTAGCATTTTCTGACGATAGTACTGTAATTCCCTTCTGCGTGGCCGTTTGGTACTAGTGCGAGAAACCCTGCGAGTGAACTTATCTGCCTAAGAAACAATGAATTACAGAGTTTTCCACATTTCCGTCCCCATCGCTGGAGTACCAACGCTTTTCACACGTTTGGCGCTCAGTGTGCATTATTCCTGTCGGGGGCGCGGCATAAGCCCTACTCAAGCTCACTGGAAATCAATGGCATCCGCCGCCGAAGCAAAGCTCGTTCCACTTACCCAAACAGTCGAACTACCCCCCGCACACATCTATTTTGGCCCGTCCGAGGCGATGCAGGCCGTTCGGCAACGCGTCGAACGCGCCGCGGGACTCAACGTGCCTATCCTGGTGCTGGGTGAAAGCGGCACCGGGAAAGAAGTTCTGGCCCGTTTTATCCACGAACGCTCGCCTTGGAACCAGGGTCCCTTCGTCAAAGTGAATTGCCCAGCGATTCCGGCTACCCTGATCGAAAGCGAACTGTTCGGTTTTCAGAAAGGCGCGTTCACCGGCGCGCACGCCGCGAAGCCGGGTCGCATGGAGCTGGCGCAGGGCGGAACGCTATTCCTCGACGAAATTGCCGAGATCGATTCCAGCCTCCAGGCAAAATTGCTGCACGTCCTGCAGGATGGGCACTTCACGCGCATTGGCGATCATGAAGAAAGACGCATGGACGCGCGGGTCATCTGCGCCACCAATCGCCTGCTGCATCAGGAAATTGCCCGCGGAGGTTTCCGCGCCGATCTTTTCTACCGCATCAATGTGATCACCATCACGCTGCCCTCACTGCGCAACCGCCGCGACGACATTCCGTACCTCGTTGACTATCTTCGGCTGCTTTACAATCGCCGTTTCCAGCGCGATGCTGCGCCTGTCTCCCGCGAAGTGGTGCAGCTGCTGCAGCAGCGCGAATGGCCGGGAAATATCCGCGAACTCGAAAACTGCATGGCGCGCTACGTGATCCTCGGCTCGGAGGAAGCATTCCATTCTGATCGCGATGCGTCCGCCGAGAAAAAACCGCTGCATATTTCCTACGAGATGAATGAAGAAGGAAATATTCCGCTCAAGAGTATCGCGCAGCAAGTCACGCGCCGCATGGAACATGACGTCATTCTGAAAGTCTTGCAGGCCAACCATTGGAACCGGCGCAGAACTGCCGAAGTTCTGAAAATCAGCTACCGCGCGCTGCTCTATAAGGTTCGCCAGGCCGGCCTGCCCGCCAAGCGGCCTGCGCGCAAGATGGACACCTCGGCCGATGGTCTCTCGGAAACCTCGTTAAGCGAATAGCCTGCGACCGGCCGTGTAAATCTACAGTTTTAAATGGGTTTGCTGCGCCTGGCATACGGGGTTCGCACTACCTTAGGGGCGTTCTCGGCATTGAACCCCTCGAAATTCGCACGGTGCGCACCCGTGTCTGGTATGAAATCCACTCCCGCATCCTTCTTGCCCCTGCGCGCCAATTCCGCTAGCCTAAGCTACGATGGTTAAGGCGACCGTTAATTCCAAATTACTAAAAGTCTGTATTCTTTCCCCGCACCCCATGGTGCTGGAGGAATTTCGCCGTTTGCTCGAGGAATCCAGTTTTCAGCTGGTGATCCGCCAGCTCGATTCCATGCTCGCGCCGGACCTCCGCAACCTGGAAGTTCCGCGCGCCTCGGTGTACGTGATTGACGCGCACGCGGCGCGGCAAGCCACCGGCGCATTGCTGGGCAATATCCTGGACCATAATGCTGCCGCCCGCCTGCTGGTGGTGGGCGACAATCTGAAGGAATCCGATAGCTACACGCTGCTGCGCCAGGGTGTGAAAGGCATTCTGAATTATAAAGAAGCACGCGAGCAGCTTCCGCGCGCGCTTCCGCTGGTTGCTTCGGGTGGTTTCTGGGTGCCCCGCGAAGTCCTTTCTCGCTTCGTTGATTCAATTCTGAGCACCACCCAAGGGCGCCGGTTGCGTGGCGATTCCCCGGCTGAATTGAGCCGCCGCGAACAGGAAGTCCTCGCCGGCCTGCTGGAAAATTTGGCCAATAAAGAAGTCGCGGATCGCCTGCACATTTCCGAGCGCACCGTGAAGTTCCACGTTTCGAACCTGCTCGCGAAATTCGGCGTTCGCCGCCGCGCAGACCTGATCTTGCTCTGCTACCAGCGCCGCGGCGCCGGCGTCTAGCAAACCAACCTTTCTCTTCGTTACGCTCTTGCGCCTCGCGCCCTAACTTTCATTTCGCTGCTATAATCTTCCTCCTGCACCCTCCCTGTGTGGAGTTTGCTGCTTTCTCATGGCTACCTTTTCCCTGGAAAATTTTGGCTGCCGCGCTACCGAAGCAGACGCGGCGGCGATGCGTCGCGCTCTGCGCAGCGCTGGATGGACCATGCTCGATCAGCACGCTTCGGCTGACGTCGTGGTGCTCAATACCTGCACCGTAACGTCCGCGGCTGATTCGCAAGCGCGCGATGCCGTGCGTAAAATCCATCGCGCGAATCCCGCCGCGCGCATCCTGGTCACTGGTTGTTATGCGCAACGCGCTCCGGAAGACCTGGCGCGCCTTCCCGGCGTCTCTTGGGTGGTGGGAAATTCGCATCAGACAGAGATTCCGCAACTGCTGCGAGAGTTGTTTGCTTCTGGCGCGATGACGGCCGCGGCCACCGCTGTTGCGGATACCTTCAGCGAATCCTCGCACCGTCCGCTGGCGCAAGATTTTGTTCCTCTCGCCATCCTCGATACTGAACCCATGTCTCTGGCGCGCGGCCCGGCCAAAATTCTCACGGGTGATATCTTCGCGCAGACCGCGATGCAGGTAAGTCCCCTGGAAGACAGCGCCGGGGTCCCGGCCGATCGCACCCGGCCCATCCTGAAAATTCAAGATGGCTGCAATAATCGTTGCTCGTACTGCGTGATCCCGTTCGTGCGCGGACGCAGCCGCAGCCTGCCGCCAAACGAAGTGTTGGGAGAAACCCGAAAGCTCGTTGCGTCAGGCGCGAAGGAAATCGTGCTGAGCGGAATCAATCTTGGTTCGTACGGGCGCGATCTGACACGGCGTGTGGAGTTGGCCCATTTGGTGCAGCGCATTCTGAATGAAACGGCGTTGGAACAGCTGCGCTTCAGTTCCATCGAGCCGCAGGACGTCACCGAAGATTTCGTCGCGCTTGTCGCGGAGTCGCCGCGCATCGCTCCGCATTTTCACGTGCCGTTGCAATCGGGCTCGGACCGCATGCTACGCGCGATGCATCGCTGGTACCGCGCAGCGCACTACGCCGAACGCATCCAACTGATTCGCAGCGCGCTGCCGGATGCGGCCATCGGCGCGGACGTAATCGCCGGCTTCCCTGGCGAAACGGATGAAGATTTCAACGCTACATTTGATTTCATCACGCGCCTGCCCTTCACCTATTTGCACGTGTTCTCTTTTTCCGCGCGTCCCGGCACGAAAGCAGCAGGTCTTGGTTCACCAGTTTCGCTGGCAGTTACTCGCGACCGTGCCCGCGCGTTGCGTGCGCTCGGCCAGCAGAAATCCGCGGCCTTCCGCGAATCGCAGGCAGGACGGACAGTGCGCGCTCTCACGCTGGCGCGTGGCGGCGACACTTGGACCGAAGCCTTAACGGGGAATTACTTGAAAGTGCGTGTGGAGGGTCGCCGGGCTGCAAATCTTTGGTGCGAAGCGCGCATCAGCTCAGCGCGGGAAGCGACAGAGCCTGAAGCAGTCCTCAGTTCTCGAAGATAACCTCGGCAAGCGCCAGGTTCCCGCTATGCGTAATCGTAAGCGAAATATTCTTCACGCCAAGCCGCTCGGCCACTTGACCTGCCACTCCGTGCAGACGCAGCGACGGTTTGCCACTCGCTTCGCGCATCACTTCGATATCCCGCCAGCGTATGCCCGAACGCCAGCCCGTTCCCAGCGCCTTCATCGCCGCCTCTTTCGCTGCGAATCGTCCCGCGTAGCGCTCGAATTTGCCGCGGAAACTTTCGCAGTACGCAACTTCTGCCGGCGTGTACAGCCGCTCCAGAATCGGCGCGCCGTGCCGCGACAGCGCCGCTTCGATGCGGTCAATCTCCGCGATATCCAATCCCAAGCCTACAATCACAGGCGCCTCGCTTTCAAATCGTGCGGGAGAATGCAAATTCTGCGCCGCAATGCGATTATACCTAGATTAAATGCGTGCCGCGATTTGGCCCGAGGTCTGAACAATCGAATATGCCCACTCGTCTTGCGAAGAAAAAAGCTTCGCCGCGTAAAATCAGGCTGAAGACGCTAAATCGTCCGGCGCAGTGGAAATTGCTCCGTCGCGACGGCCTGCACATCCTCGAAGCGCCATCGCTCGCGCGCCTCGCATGGCTAACCCACGGTTTCAGCACGCGCCCCGGAGGCGCGAGCGAACTGGCCGCGGACCGCAATGCTTCGCAAGTGAAGAAACAAGGCACGGCGGAAAAAGTCCTGAACCTCGGATTCACGGAATGGGATTCACGCGAACGCGTCCTGGAAAACCGCGCGAAATTCTTCGCAGCGCTCGGCGCCGGCAAAATGCGCGTCGCAGCGTTGCGCCAAATTCATTCCGACATCATTCACGCAGTAGGTGCCGCTGAATTTCCGCAAGGCGAAGAAGCGCCCAAAGGCGACGCCCTGATCACTCGCGAGCCCGGCGTCTTGCTGACCATCCAAACCGCCGACTGTATTCCCATCCTGCTTGCCGATACCAAGCACCGCGCGGTGGCCGCGATTCATTCCGGCTGGCGCGGCACCGCGCAGCGCATCGCCGAAAAAACCCTCGGCCGCATGCAAATGGAATTTGGCACCCGCTCGCAGGACGTAATCGCCGCGCTGGGAGCAGGCATTGGCGGCTGCTGCTACGAAGTCGGCCACGAAGTAGTGAAGGAATTCACTGCAAAGTTCGCGAACGCAAGCGAATGGTTCACAGGCCCGTTCGACGCGCTCGAAAATGGCGACAACGACCCGAACTGGCTGCCATGGCTCACCATGCGCCCGCCGGGACACGCGCCACCCGCTCCCCGCGCGCATCTCGACTTGATCGCTGCGAATCGCGCCATTCTCGAAGGCGCCGGAATCTCATCCAAAAATATTTCTTCTTCCGGATTCTGCACCGCGTGTCGCACAGATCTTTTCTTTAGTTATCGTCGCGAACAGACTACGGGCCGGATGATGGCCGCAATTGGCATTCGAGCTTGATTTGCAACCGACCCGCAAACCGAAGGGATTACTGCGCGGGAGAAATCTGTTCGAATGGCGAAGCAGCAGATAGCGCGGCTGATTCCAGCAACGCCAGCTGCCCGCAAGCAGCCATCACATCCTGCCCGCGCGAGTAGCGCACAAACGCTCGCACGCCTTTCTCGTCAAGGATGCGCCGGAATTCTTCAATGCGCGCCTCGTCCGGCTTCTTGTACGGCAGCTCCCCTGGATTCCACGGAATCAAGTTCACTTTCGCGCGCAAATTCGCGAGCAGTTTCGCCACGCGCCGCGCATCTTCCGGCGCATCGTTAAATCCTCCCAGCAGCACGTATTCGAACGTCAAATGCTCCCACGGACGCAGCGGATAACGCGCGCACGCCGCCAGCAAGTCTTCAATAGGATACTTGTGATTGATCGGCATAATCTTGTCGCGCTGCTCGTTTGACGATGCATTCAGCGAGATCGCGAGCTTCGGCCGCACTTTTTCGCACGCCAGCCTTTCGATCCCCGGAATAATTCCGCTGGTAGATAACGTGGTGTGCTTCGGCGTGATCGCCATGCCGTTCGGATCCAGCAAAATTTGCAGCGCCGCCATTACCGGCTCGTAATTCAATAAAGGTTCGCCCTGGCCCATCAGCACCACGTTCGTCTGTGGCTTCAACGTGGCGCGATTATCCTCCAGCGCAATCAGCACTTGCCCGACAATTTCTCCCGCTGACAAATTTCGAATCAGCCCCAGCGTCGCCGTCAGGCAAAAATGGCAATCCACCGCGCAGCCCGCCTGCGTGGAAATGCAAATCGTCTGGCGATTGTCTTCCGGCATGAAAACCGCTTCGACGGTCGCAGGCTTTGCGGCCTTCACCTCGCCGCCGGCTTCCGTCGCTGCTGGCAGCGCGAGCACGTAACGCACAGTGCCATCGCCCGACCGGTATCGCCGCACGATCTGCGGCAACGCAATGGACGCCTCGCGCGCCAACCGCTCGCGCAGCGCCAGCGGCAAGTTGCTCATCTTCGCGATGTCAAACCGCCGCTCGGCATAAAGCGCTCGGTAAATCTGTCCGCCGCGATAAGCCGGCTCGCCCAGCGACTGCATGAACACGCGCAGTTCACCCGCTGACTGGCCCAGCAGGTTTAACGGAAGGCGGATGTTATTCACAGGCATCTTACATTCATGATAACACGCGGCCGCAGTCGTATTTTCTGCCGCCGCTGCGGTCGCGCGGCGATATAATGAAGTGTTTGAGAATCGTGCGTACACGCACCAGGAGGCGCGCCGATGAGCACACTGACCTCAGCGCAAAATAAAAAGCCGATGGAATCGCTCACCATTGATGAATGGGTGAAGCAGCTCGGCGGCATTCCCGAAAAAGATTTCACGATTCCTCATGTGCTGGAATTCACCCAGCAGAAAGCCATTCAGCCTGAAACTCTCGCGCCCTACATTTTTTATGCCAACAGCCACTACACGCGAAACCTGATCCACAAGTGCGAGCTTTTCGAAATCCTCGCGATCTGCTGGAATGTCGGCCAAGTCAGCCGCATTCACAATCATCGCGGCCAGAATTGCTGGATGGTCACGCCCATCGGGCGCCTGCGCGTGCAGAATTTCCGCGTGGAAAATCAAGACGCCGCGCACGGCAGCTGCAAACTGATCCCTTCCGATTCTTACATCATGGACGCAACTCATCCCGCCGTGGTGCGCCCTGAAGAGCCCGTGCACCAGGTGCAGAATTTGCAGGAATACAATCAGCCTGCCACCAGCGTGCACATTTATTCGTATCCGTACGATTCCTGCGAAGTGTATTCCATGGATAAAGGCGCGTACGCCGACGTCCCGCTGCATTACTCCAGCGAATACGGCAAGCTCTCGCCAGATGAAAAGCTAACCTAGGCGGGCGACGCGAGCCAAAGGTTTCAACACATACGAGCCAAGTTTCGCGCTGATCCGTTCACTTCCGCATGGTTCACATTGCGCAATAAAACAATCGTCGTATCCATGACATTTATGGGCCCAACGTGCCACAATGGAATCAGACAACAACATGTCCGACACAAATCATAGAGTCCAGACGGAAGCCCTTCCGAACGGGCTCGTCGTCATCACCGAGCCGATGGAGCACGTGCACTCCGTCTCCGTGGGCATCTGGTTGCGCACCGGCTCGCGCTGCGAACCGCCCGGCCTGAACGGTATTTCGCATTTCATCGAGCACATGGTTTTCAAAGGCACCACGCGGCGCACTGCCGAGGATATCGCGCGCGAAGTGGACAGTGTTGGCGGCATGCTCGATGCCTTCACTTCCAAAGAAATGGTCTGCTTCAATACTCGCGTCCTCGATGAACATCTGCCCAAAGCTTTCGACGTCCTTGCGGACATGGTCCTCGATCCGAAATTTGCAGAAGATGAAATTGACCGAGAAAAATCCGTCATCCTGGAAGAAATTCGCATGACCCAGGACAATCCCGAAGATTTGGTCCACGAGCTATTCACGCAAAATTTCTGGGCGCCGCACGCGCTCGGCAAGCCAATTCTGGGAACTCCGGAAACTGTCTCCGCATTTTCGCGCGATACTTTGCGCAGTTGGTTCAAGCAGCGCTACGCGCCAAACAATATGGTCATCACCGCCGCGGGTCATCTGACGCACGCTCAACTCGTGGACCTGGTTTCGGAACGTTTCGCAAAAGGCACTTCGGCTGGCGCAGATGCTGCCGAAGCCGCGCCGCAGGCTGCTTCGCACGTCACGCTGCGCACCAAGCACGAGCTCGAGCAAGTTCACATCTGCATGGGCGTTCCGGCGCTGCCCATGACCGATCGCCGCCGCTTCGGCGTCGCGGTGCTCAACAACGTTCTCGGCGGTGGAATGTCTTCGCGCCTCTTCCAGAATATTCGCGAGCGCCAGGGCTTGGCCTACGCGATTTTCAGCGAACTGAATTCCTATCGCGATGCCGGCGCGCTTTCGGTTTACGCCGGCACTTCGCTGGACACCGCTTCGCAGCTGGTGCGCTCGGTGCTCGATGAATTCCGCCGCCTGCGCGATGAACCGCTCAGCGTCGAGGAACTGCGCCGCGCAAAAGATCACCTGAAAGGCGCCACGTTGCTGGCCCTCGAAGGCAGCGGCCAGCGCATGAACAGCCTCGCCCGCTATCACATGTATTTCAAACGCCACTTCACCGCGCAAGATCTGATCGCTCTGCTCGAAAGCGTCACCGTAGAAGACGTCCAGCAGCTCGCCCGCGAATTCTTCCAGCCCGGCCGCATGGCAGCCTCAGTAGTCGGCAATCTCAACGGTTTCGCGCTCACCCAAGACCAGCTAGCCATCTAAATCGTTCTCGCTTTCCGCACGGTCATAAACTCACACTTGCCTTATGATGTCTTAGTTTTTCTCGCATCACGCGGAGGAAGCATGAAGCTGCGCAGATACTCTCTAGCCGCTGTCTTACTCGTTTTCCCGGCCATTGTCGGAGCGCAAAGCGTTCAGGTGAATCAGCAAAATCGCACCATCGAAATTGCCGCCACCAGTTCGATTGAAATCACCGCGGACCGTGTAACCATAACCGCCGGTTATCACAGTTACGCCTCCACCCATGAGGCCGCCTTTGCAGACAATGCGCGCGTGGCCGCACAGATCCTGAAGGCTTGGACGGACGCCGGCGTCGCACAGAAGAGTATTTCGACAAATGCGCTGAACTCACACGCGACGTCTGAGGATGACTTGAAAGATATGACCCCGGCCGACCGCAAACAAAAACTGTACGAAGTGGCGCAATCCTGGAAAATTACGGAAAAGATCGAAGTCGCCGAAAAACTTCTCGATATCGCCGTGGACGCGGGCGCCAACGACATTGAAGATCCGGAGTGGAACTTGGCTGATCCAGATGCGGCCGAAGCACAAGCGTACGCCTCGGCCCTCGAAAAGGCGCGCGCCATCGCCGATCAAATGGCCAAATCGTTCGGCGCAAAAACGGGAGCTTTGCTTTATGCCAGTAATGAATCGAGAGCTTCCCGTTTTTTGACCACCGTGAACGCTGAAGCGACTTCCCTCAGGGTGAAGAAGAACTACGCGAAAAGACCTGACACCAGGCTGCTGCCGCAAAAAATCGAAAAATCCGGCTACGTTCGGGCCATATTCGCGCTCGAGTAATTGCCGCGGCTAGTGAGGCTTGCGCGACTTCGTATTGACGCCGGCTCAGCACTTTGCCATCATCCCAGTGCGGTGTCGCGCGCAACCATTTGCCTTTGTTGGCGCGATTCGCGGGGGAAGCGTATCTCGTTTCGCGTATCCATTCTGGCGTCGGGCAGCACGGGCAACTCCACGTTGCTCGAATCGGGGTGCACCACTCTCCTGATTGACGCCGGCATCGGCAAAAAAGAAATGTTGCGGCGCTTTGAAACGCTCGGCCGCACGCGCCCCGAAAAAGTTGACGGTATCCTCGTCACCCACGAACACAGCGACCACTGCACCGCTCTCGCGCAGATGTCCCGCGACTGGAAATGCACCGCCTACTTGACCGAGCCGACGCACCGCGAAATCCGCAAAATGTATGGCGACGGCCCAAAAACCAAAATCGAATCAGTGAAATACATCCGCCCCGGAATTAAATTCGTAATCGGCGATATCGAAATCACCGCGTTCACGATTCCGCACGATGCCGCGGACCCAGTCGGGTATGCTTTCTGCGCCAACGGAAAAAAAGTCGCGATCGTCACCGACCTCGGCTACATGCCCGAACTGGTAAAGCATCACCTGCGCGAAGCCGACTTCCTGATCCTGGAATCCAATCACGACCTGGAAATGCTGAAGGTTGGCCCTTACCCCTGGTACATCAAGCAGCGCGTGATGAGTCGCACCGGGCATCTTTCCAATACGATCGTCAGCGAATTTCTCGCCGATTCCGAGGTTTTCGATGGGCGTGCGCGCCACTTGGTCCTCGCGCACGTGTCCGAGCAGAACAACACTCCCGATCTCGCCCGCATCTGCGCCGAAGAAGCCCTCGGGCGCCGGCCCGGCGAATTCGCCTTTCGCGGCACGCTGCACGTCGCTTCGCAACGCATTCCGCTCGGCCCGTTCGACCTCTAGCCTTTGCATTTTGACTGCGCGGTTCCCCCGCCTAGCGCGATTCTTCGCGCTGCGCCAAACTGCTGTAGAACAAATCGTGCACGACGCGCGTTCGTCCCGTCGCCAGGTCCGCACCGCTCACGATTTCGAGCCGCGCGTCGAATAAGCTCTCGGCGCTCATCGCCACGCCCGGCGCAACCTCGATCTGCACCAGGTCCGCGCCGCGGTGCCCTTCGGCGGCTATTTGCCGCAAAGCGCTGCACTGATAACACAAACCCGACTTGTTGATCAGCGCGCAAAGGCCGTCGTAATCCCCAATCATTTGTGCCCGCGCCGCCGAAAGCCGGTGGCGAAAGACCGGCTCGGAAACGCCCAGGATCGCCGCCGCTTCCTCTCCGGTAAATCCCAGGACTTCCTTCAGCATCAACGCGGCTTGTTCTTCCGGCGGCAACGTGCGCGCAATGCACGAAAAACAAAACGCGATGTGTTCGCGGATTTCGAAGCTGAATCCGGGCTGCTGCATAATTGCGGTAAGCCCCGCAACCTTCTCCGGATCAGCCGTGGCTTCCTTCTCGCCGATCAATTGGGCTTCCACCCGCCAGCGCTTCTTCGCCCGCAAATGATCCAGACAAACATGCGTCGCAATGCCGAAGAGCCAGCTCTTGAACCGCGCTTCGCCGCGATACGTTCGTATTCCTTCCAGCACGCGCACCAGCACGTCCTGCATCAAGTCTTCAGCGTCCTGCCGCAGCATCACCATCCGGTAGATGTAGCCGAAAAGCGGTTTGCGCCACGGCTCCACCAGCGATCCGAACGCCAGACTGTCTCCCTGCTGCGCTTTTTCCACCAGCTGCACTTCTTCCTGCAGCGCGATTTCCGGCAACGGATGCACCGCCATATCTTCTCTCCTAAGAAATGATTGAGCCGCGCCAGTTTACAACGAGAAGCGAAGCTGACGCGGCTCCTTGCACTGCCGCGACGAGCTAAGACTGCATCAGCTGTTGCGCTAGCTGCAGCCGGTTGCCCGAAGGATCGCGAAACGTCGTCAGCCTCACGATGCCCGGAATTTCTTCGATCTTGCCCTCGAACTTCACGCCAGCCGTTTCCAAGCGCTTGCGTTCGTGCTCGATGTTCTCCACTTGCAACACGATCGTAGCTCCCGGCTCCTTTCCGGCACGCGGATTGACGGCGACGCCGATGCTCTCTTCGCCTTCCGCACCTGCGAACTCCGCCCACTCCGGCGCGTCAAACGTTTTCTTCAGACCGAGCACGTTGCCGTAGAACTTCTTTGCGCCTTCAAAATCGTTCACGCTGAACCAGGAAACCATCACTTTCATTGTTTTGCTCCTCCGATTGAATTTGGCCTGCTATGTATTAAGTCGTCCCGCGCGTACATTTCCGCCAAAACTCTGAAACTAAGCAACTTGCCTTCCCAAAAACGGGCGGGCGCGGCTCTTCGCTCTCCCCTGCAAAATCGGGTATGATGGCACAGGGAATTCTTTCCGCCGTTTTCTGGAGTTCGTCATAGGCTTCGTACTCTGCAGAATCTCGCCAGCGCGGAATGGCCGAAGGAGTTGGATTTGATCGCACGCTACACCCGCCCGGAAATGGGCCGCGTCTGGAGCGACGAAAATCGCTTTCAGAAGTGGCTGGAAGTCGAGTTGGCCGCCAGCGAAACTCTTGCCGAAGCCGGTGTGGTGCCGCGCGAAGCCGCCGCGAAACTACGCCAGCGCGCCCGCGTGGACGTGGCCCGCATCAACGAAATCGAAGCTAAAGTTCGCCACGACGTGATCGCATTCACCATCGCCGTGCAAGAATCGGTCGCCGATCCCGAAGCCGCGCGCTGGCTGCATTACGGACTCACTTCCAATGATGTGGTGGACACTGCGCAAGCGCTGCTCATCCGCGAAGCGTCCCATCTGATCGAGAAAAGAATCGAAGCGCTGGGTGAAGTTCTGGAGCGCCGCGCCTGGGAATTTAAAGACACGCCGGAAATTGGCCGCACCCACGGCATTCACGCCGAGCCGATTACCTTCGGCCTGAAAATCGCCAACTGGTACGCGGAAAATCGCCGCGATCTCGCGCGCTTTCAGATTGCCGCGCAACAAATCGCTGTCGGGAAAGTTTCCGGTGCGGTAGGCACCTGTACGCATCTGGGTCCGGAGATCGAACAGAAAATCTGCCAGCGCCTCGGCCTCGCCACCGCGCCAATCACTTCGCAGGTAATTGAACGCGACCGCCACGCGCAATATCTCACGACGCTCGCAGTCGTCGCCGCATCTCTGGAACGCATTGCACAGGAAATTCGCCATCTGCAGCGCACCGAAGTGCGTGAAGTGGAGGAGCCGTTCGGCGGCGAACAACGCGGCAGTTCCGCCATGCCGCACAAACGCAATCCCGTCTCGAGCGAACAAATCTGCGGCTTGGCCCGCGTGGTGCGCGCGAATTCGCTCGCCGCCCTGGAAAATGTTGCGCTGTGGCACGAACGCGATATCTCGCACAGTTCCGTCGAGCGCGTCATTCTTCCCGACTCGACGATCCTGGTGGATTACCTGCTGCATCGCTCGACGGAAATTGTCGCCAATATGAAAGTGTTTCCCGAACGCATGTTGCGCAATCTTAATTCCACGCAAGGCCTGGTTTTTTCCGGCCAGCTTCTGCAGGATTTGGTCGAGCACGGCGCACCCCGCGAAGACGCTTACAAATGGGTCCAGGCCCACGCCCTGGCCGCATGGGAATCCGAAACCAGCTTCCAAGACCGCGTCGCGGCCGATCCGAACATCCGCAAATTCCTCGACCAGCAAGCGCTTGCGCACACCTTCAGCCTGCATCGCCAGCTGCGCGCCGTGGATGCCATTTTCCTGCGCGTTTTCGGCACGAAATCCGCCGTCGCGGTCTAATCATCGCGGCCGGAATGGAAACTTTCCCCGGGATTATCGATCGCGTGCTACGGGTAGTAAGGCCAAGCCTGGGACTTAATAATTAATTGTGCGTAGGGAATAGCACCGGCAGGGGGCTTCTCGCCAGCTTTGGCGTTCACTCGCGTGAGCGCCAGCTGCGCTTCTGGAAAATTCGGATTCAACTGAATGGACGAACGCAAATTTTGTAACGCGGACTGCGTATCGCCAATTTCGTCGGCCGCAAGCCCCAGGACAAAATATTCTTTCCACGTCTGTCTTTTATTCTGACTCGCAGCCTGCCTCATTGCGATTATCGCCTGCTGCGGCCTTCCGGCGCCCAGATAGGCGAGGGCTAAATTCTGCGCAATCGCGTTCGCATCGGGTTCATACAACAAAGCCTGTTCAAGCGGCGGAATTGCGCCAGCCGGATCGTTCTGCTCCAGCAGCCAGCCGCCGAGCAACGCCTGCGCCAGCCAATTGTCAGGTTGCATTTGCACGGCCTCGCGCATTTCCGTGATCGCCTCGTCCAGGTGCCCCGATGTTGCATACGAGACAGCGTTGCCGTACTGCGCGGCGGAGAGATTTCTCGCGTGCACTTGTTGCAACCCAGCAAGCAAAGCGATCACACAGCCCGCCGCGATCCAAATCAACTTCATGCTTCGCGAATTTTCACCGTTAGCCTGGTCCATCGACGTGGTAGTCAGTCCAAAATCCGGCCCGCTAACATCAACTGCATTTCTTCGAAACTTCGGAATCACCGCGCCGATCACCAATCCTGCCGCCAGTCCGCCCAAGTGCGCGGAGTTGTCAATATGCCCGCTCGCCGCCCCAATCGAAAGATTCAGCAAAATAAAAATCGCCAGGCTCTGCAGATTTTGCCGCACCAGGCTCGCAGGAATCGCCGCCTTCTTCAGTACCAGGTAGGAAACAAACGCGCCCGCGATTCCGAAAATCGCGCCGGAAGCTCCCGCCGACGCGCGCCACGGATTCCACGCCGTGCTGACGGCGCTGGCCGCGAGGCCGCTGAACAGATACGTAATGCTGAACGCCAGACGGCCCATCATAGGTTCCAGAGCGACCGCCAAATTCCGCAAGCACCACATGTTCAGCAGGATGTGAAAAAAACCGAAGTGGACGAACATGGAAGTGAACAGCCGCCACCATTGGCCGCTCAACGTTAGTGGTCCGAAATCCGCGCCCCATCGGATCGCCTGCAGCACGCTCGGATCCGTCCAGGAAACACCGGACAAACCCATCGCCACATAGACCAGCACATTCACCGCAATGATGATGCGCGTCACCGGCGGCATCGTCTGGATCAAACTCCAGAAACTGTTCTGGCCGCGCGGATGTTGAACGATTGTATTCGTGGCTGTACCTGCTCTCGCCGCCCGGCAGTCGCGGCACTCGGACGCGGAACTCGACCCGATAGAAAATCCGCTGAATGATTTGCCGCAACTTGGGCAGGTGGGCATGCGCTGGAGAAGCTCGGGTCCTCACATCGATGCGTGTTCCGGAAAACGCAAGAGCCGGCCCGAATCTGTCTGACCGGCTCAGTGAGCGGCGGCTCGCGCCGCCCGCGGGAAGCTACTGCACTCTCTGGATGTACCGCGCCTCGGAAGTATCCACCTTGATCTTGTCGCCATTTCCAACGAACGGCGGAACGTTGACGATCAACCCCGTCTCCAGCTTCGCGGGCTTCATCACTGCGCTGGCTGTCGCTTTCTGGATGCTCTGCTCGGTCTCCACCACGGTCAGATCCACCGTGTCCGGCAGTAAAACGCCAATCGGCTTGTCGTCGTAATATTCGATTTTCACGGGGAGGTTGGGAATCAGATAATCTCGAGTGTCGCCCACGATATCGTTCTGCAATGCGAGTTGCTCGTAATTTTCCGTGTTCATGAAGTGATGTGTATCCCCATCGCTGTACAGATACTCGAACTGAATTTCGTCCACCACCACTTTTTCCAGCGTCTCTTCCGCGCGGAACCGGAAATCCATCATGTTTCCATTGCGCAGGTTCCGCATCTTGGTCTGCATCGAGCCGCGCTTATTTCCCGGCGTGCGGTGGTCCACGCTATACACCACGCACAGGTCGCCCTCGTGCTTGATGATCATTCCCGGGCGTAGTTGGGTTGCCTTAATCATTTCCTGCTCCTGAATTCTGGTCTGGAATTCCCCGCCCGCGTCTCGCTTTTACTCCGCTACCTGGTTGCGACCGGGCTTGGTAGGTACGACGCGCCCGGCGCACGGTGTCACGCGCCAGGCATTCGCTCGGCACAATCGCCGAGCGCTCCCTCAGCGGGCGTTTTGCGCCCCGCCGAAACGAACATTATAGCGGCCCGTGCCACACACGGTCAAACCGGCGCACGTGGAGGATCATCGCGCAGCCGAGTTGCACTTCAGTGCGCTGGGACGCGGCCTTTTAACTCTTTCGCAAGGGCTCCCAGCTGCTCGTCCGTGATTCGAACCTGCCCAGCCAGACGGACGACCAGCTGCCCTGACCCCGCATCCCTGAAGCGTGCATCCTGAATCGTCACGCTGTCCTGCAAGACCGGCGGAAGAATTGCGCCCAGGTCCAAACCTTTTTGCAGCGCGGAGAGAATCGCAGCCTGAATCTTTTCGCGCAGCATCTCGCCCAAGGTTCCGGTACGCAGCAGTTCGCCCAACGATCCCGCTGCTTCGATCGACCCTAGCTCCGCCGCCAGCCGCAGGTCGGTATGGTTCTCGCCCACCGAAGGCGTCAGCTTCATCTGCACGAGGGCATCGCCGCCAATCAGCCGCTTGACCTCCTGCTTCCCCAGCAATTTCGCGCAACCCCAGCGCTCGTAATGTAGCTGCACCACCGCGAAGCTCGCCGGCTCGGCGGGCGTAAGCTTGGCATCCTCAATTCGAATGCGGTCGCCGCATCGCTCGTCTTTGTCGAGTTCGGAAGCCAGCAAGGCGGTAAAGTTCTGTTGCAGATCCGCAAGATCGGCCGTCAGGTCCACGCTTAGCGTGTTGACGCCATGATCCTTCGCGCCCATGGTGATCAATCCCGACGCGATGATTGTGATCTGCTGGGTTTTGATGTTCAGCGGAATCTTTACCGGCGGGATCTTGAATGTTTGGCTCTTGTCGCTGCCAAAAATCGGCGTCGCGGCGATCGCCGCGATCAAGACGACGGGTACCAAGCTTCGCTGCAAGAAATTCATAATCCGCAAACTCATCGCTGTCCTCTGCACGATTTGTGCGTCTCCACTTTGCTCTGCTTGCGCCGTGCACAGGGCACCGTGCCTTGATGAGTGCATCTCAGCGTAGGTTGCCCACTTTCTTTGTATAAGCCGCGCAGCAAACGCAGCAGCGCGCTCATCCACCCGCATGCGGCAGTTCGTTGCAGCGTGGCCCGGTGAAATTATGGAACTTTGCGCGCGCTTGCACTGAATCAATAGCGTGGGAGATCACAGTTCATACGAACGCCGGCTCGTTGCGGATCACGCCGCGCTTACTTCAGCAGCCTCAGCCTGGAACCGGCATAAACATAAGGGAGATCGTGCCATGAAAAAACTTCGATTGGGATTCGCAGTTTTCTATCTCGTCGCCTTGTTGCTTTCCATGACGGCATTCCAGGCCGCGGCGCAGGACGCCAATTTTGTGGGCACTTGGGACATGACCGTTACCGGCGGCGGTCGCGGCGGCCAGGGTAGTGGCCAGGCCGATGGTCAGAGCGGTGGTCAAAGTGATGGTCAGGCCGGCGGCGGGCACCACGGCGGTCGCGGCGGCCCGCAATCGCTCACCATCGCGAAAGACGGCGATAAATTCAAGGTCACCCACAAGACGCAGCGCGGCGACAACACCGCTGACGCCACAGTTTCGGGCAACACCATTTCCTGGAGCGAGCAGCGCCAGGGACGCGACGGCAACACCATGAAGATCGAATTCAAGGCCACGCTGGATGGCGACACGCTGAAGGGCACCATGGGCGGCGGACAGTACACCCGCGAATTCACCGCCGCCAGGCACGCAAGTTAGTCACGCGCCGGCGTGTTTGGGAACCTTTCGCAGGCCGCGCGAAATTCTAATTGGCAGCTGATGAACAGTGGTTAGGAGAATAGAAAATGGGAATTTATTCCAAGACTGCTTTGGCTGCATTGGCTCTAGCGTTTAGCTGCACGCCGCTTCTGGCGCAGGATGCCTCAACAGATCCAACGCCCGCGCATCAAGGCGCGCGAGACGGGTTCGGGTCGCGCCGTCAGATGGACTGGGGCAAGGATCGAGGCGGATGGGGCCATCGGCACGGTGGTTTCGAACGGGGCGGCCGCCGAGGAAATCGCCATTCCGGATTCGCGCGGCTGCTGAACGACCCAGCTGTCCGGCAGCAAGCCGGCATCACGGACGAACAGGCCGCCACGATTCGCAAGCAGCAGTTAGACTTCCGCAAGACGGAAATTCGCGACCGCGCCGATGTCGCGATAAGGCGTGTGGAATTGAAGAACCTGCTCGCCGCTGATAAGCCGGATCACGCCGCAATTAACGCCAAGCTGCAGGAAATCAGCGCCGCGCAATTGTCCCTGCAGAAATCCGCGATTGACTACCGCTTGACCATGCGCGACGCGATCACTCCTGCGCAACGTGAGAAGCTCCAGCAATTGATGCGCGAGCGCTGGCAGCGCGATGGTCGTGGCCGCCCGGGTGCAGATGGGGCGGGACGCAGGGGGGCGGACGGTCAAGGCGCTACGCCCAAGCCACAAAGTTCGCCGCAGTCCAACGACTAGGCGAACTAATTCGGTCGCGCCGAGACCACGAGAAGCAATTCCCGGACGGCAGTGCGTCAAATTCAAGCAGTGCCGTTACGGTCGGATAATCACTTTCCGGTGTACACGACCCGCCAGATCGTGTTCGACCCGTCGTCGGTTACCAATAGCGATCCATCCGGCGCCACGGTGATGCCCACCGGACGTCCCCAGACGTTTCCGTCTGGCGTCACGAACCCTGTAACGAAATCTTCGTACTCTCCGCTCGCGTGTCCGGTCTGGTGCAGTGGCACGCTAATTACCTCGTAACCGGCGCGCGACGCTTTGTTCCACGATCCGTGTTGCGACGCAAAAATATCTCCCTTATATTCCGCCGGGAATTGTTGGCCTTCGTAAAATGTGAATTCCAGCGAAGCGTTGTGCGGCTGCAGCAACACGTCCGGCGTGATCACTTTGTCCTTCAGCTCTGGATGTTTGCCCTTATGCCGCGGATCCTGATTGCCGCCCATGTACCACCACGGCCAGCCGTAAAATCCGCCCTTCTGCACGTGCGTGATGTAGTCCGGTACAAGATTGTCGCCCAGCCCGTCGCGCTCATTCACGGAGCACCACAGCTCACCTGTCTCGGGACTAAACGCAATTCCGCCGCCCGCATTGCGTATGCCGTAAGCGTAGATGCTCAGGTCGCTGCCGTCGGGATTAAATTCCAGAATGTCAGCGCGATTTTTTTCCGCCGGAGTCGTGTCCGGATCGTCCACGTTCGAGCCCGATCCCACCGCAACTAGCATTTTCTTTCCGTCCGGCGTGAATTGCACCGACCGCGTCCAATGTCCCCCGCCCTCCGGAACATCCACGATGTGCTGCTGCGGTCCGCGCGCTTTCAAATCGCCGTTCTGATACGGAAAGCGGACCACCGAATTGACGTTGCCCACATAAACCCATTGCGGATCGGGCCCCAGAGGATAAAACGCAATTCCGTACGGCCGCTTCAGGCCCGTTGCGAAAGTTTCCACCTGCTGCGGCTTACCGTCTGTCGTGATTCCGCGAAAAACTTTGATATCTCCTGGACGGCTTTCCGCCACGAAGAAATCGCCGTTCGGCGCCGTCACAATCAGCCGCGGATTTTTCAGCCCGCTCGCATATTGCTGCACGCTGAAACCGGGAAGTACTTTCGGCCATGCGTCGCTCGGACGCGCCACCACTCTCGGACTGTTGTCCGACGACTTCGTCGCAAAAGGCTGCGGCAAATCTTGCACCGTGATTTTGCGAACGGTGCCGGGCTGCTCGAAACGATAGTCTGTGAATGGAGCGTTCGGAGGCGCCGCAGCTTTTGCGTTGCTGCTCGCAGGAGCAGCGCTGGCTTTTGCTGTCGGCAACGGTGGGTTCGCGCCGCCGAGCGCTTTCAGATACGTGACGATCTGCCAGCGCTGCTGTTCGCTCAAACTCGACCATGACGGCATTCCGTTGTTCGGATCGCCCTGCGTAATGAACCAGAAGATTGCCCCGTCGGCCGCGCTCTGCGTCGGCCCCGTGGCCAGCGCTGGGATATTGCCAGTCCCGCCCCCCGTCGATCCGTGGCACGCTGCACAATGTCGCGCGAACAAATTTGCGCCGGCTTGTGCCGCCGCGTGCTTGCCAGCGGACGGGTTCTTCGTTTGTGCGGCGGCTGCCGGCGCGCCGTGGAAGGAAGCGGTCTGGGCGTTTATCGGCAAACAGACGCCGATCGCCGCAAATAAAAATGCCGATCGGGATGCGATGAATGCGGATTTGCTGCTCCTCCAACTCGCGCTACTTGCGGCGTTCAAGTTGCCCTCCAAGGGTTTGACAGACTCAATATTTCCCGCGTCTAACTCTTATTCCGGCACCCCAACGCGCATCATTCTACCTCTTCAATTAGACAGAACAAAAAAGCGGCGCCGTCCGTGCGGCCAGGTGCGCGCTTCGATCACGCGCCGGTCGCATCCTATTTTCGCGCCGCGCGCGAGGCCCTAATCAGACCGACGCTGCAAATATCGCGTAAACGCCCGCGTTCGGGCGTCCATTTCGCCTTCGCTAGGCTGTTGACTAGATAGACGCTTGCCCTGCGAATACTGCGAATTGTCGCTTTTTCCGTGCACTTCCCCCGCAACTGTGTTATTCTTCTTTTGCGCTTAATACCTCGGTTGTGTTGTGCGGCCTCTGGTGAGCAGTTGATCTGAGATTACCCGCCCTTCAGTTCTCTCCGTACGTCTTCAGCGTAATTTAAAACAAAGACTGGCAAGTCCAGTTTGCTGTGCCCGCACCCGATGTGTGCAATACGTGTGTGCGCGCCGCGACGGCTTCCGCCAGATAGAAGGCAACATCCAGATGGATAGTATTACCGAAACATTTTCACAAATGGCGATCTCCGCTTACACCAAAGAGCGGCTGGCTTTCGCCAAGTTCTCGATTCCCACGCCGGTGCAGACTGCGGCAATCCCGCAAGCGCTGGCCGGGAAAGATGTGCTGGCAACAGCGCAGACCGGCACTGGCAAGACGCTCGCGTTCTTGATTCCAGTGATGGAGCGCATGCTCCAGGAAAAGACTCCGGGAATCGCGGCGCTCGCGCTCGTTCCTACGCGCGAACTCGCCATGCAAGTCGTCGAGCAGTACAACGCGTTGCGCGGCAAGCTGCTGGGCCCCGCGGCACTGGTCGTCGGCGGATTGTCCGAAGGGCTGCAACTCAGCAATCTGCGCAAAGGCGCGCGGCTGGTGGTTGCAACTCCCGGACGATTGGAAGATTTCCTCTCGCGCAAGCTCGTGCATTTCCGCGATCTGCGCGTGCTGATTCTCGATGAAGCCGATCGCATGCTGGACATGGGATTTCTTCCCGCGATCCGCAGAATCGCATCGGTGCTGCCAAAAGAACGGCAGACGCTGTGCTTTTCCGCGACGCTGGAAGCTTCCGTCGTGCATCTCGTGAAGGATTACATGCGGAACCCGGTGCGACTCGCATTCGGCTCCGTGCTGAAGCCGTCCGAGAATGTCCGCGTGCAAGCTTTTGAAGTTGCGAGCGATCGCAAGCTGCCGTTGCTGCATCGTTTGCTCTCGAAGGAAACCGGCCGCTGCCTGATCTTCACGCGCACCAAGCGTGGAGCCGAGCGCCTGTCCATCACTTTGAGCCGCGACGGTTTCGCCGCATCCACGATTCATGGCGGGCGCACGCAGTCGCAGCGCACCGCGGCCTTGACGGGATTCCAGCAGGGACGGATACGCGTCCTGGTGGCAACCGACCTGGCATCGCGCGGAATTCACGTGCAAGACATCGCGCACGTGATTAACTACGACTTGCCGGACATCGCCGAGAACTTCATCCACCGCGTCGGACGTACTGGCCGCGCGGGCGGGCACGGCGTCGCGTCCACTCTTTTCGGCCGCGAGCAGCGCTCCGAGCTGATGGCTCTGGAACGCACACTAGGCATCAAGATGGAGCGCATGCGCGCGGAAGGCGACCCGGGAGAGAAGCAGCCACCCGCGGTGAAGAGCGCGCTAGAACGTTTTCAGTCCAACACCAAGTCACGCATCGGCCAGCTTCCAGGAGAAATCCTGCAAGCGCAGGTGTAATACCGGCCCCAAATCGGTGAGCAGCGCGGCGTTGCAAAACGCGGCTGCGTCCGGAGACAAAGCAAGGTTTTGATTTAGAAAGTTGCAGACAGAAAGCAGGAAGAGACGGCGGGCCCACAGAACGGGCCCGCCGTTTTTATTTTTACGCGACTAAAAACCGGGCGCGCCGGTGGAGGCGGGGCGGACTTCGCCAGACTCGACGCCGAAGCGCATGCGCTCGAAGTAGGTCTGCGCTAGCGACATCAGGCCGGTATAGAGGTAGCCCCATACGAAAAGCAGCAGGAACGGTACGGTGGCGTAGTTTTCATTTTGCAGCGCATAAACCACGGCGGCGGCGAAATACAATCCCAGCAGCACTTCCGCGAAGGGCATCCATCCGGCGCTCTTGTGATATTTTTTCTTGGCCCACACGCCATCGCCGTGCGCGCCCGCTTGCACGCTGTATTTCGGCGTGCGCACAAATTCCGATTTCACGCCCACGATCGCTTCGATCACCGCGAGGGCGTTGCGCACGGATAGGCCAATGCCCACCGCCATCACGAACGGCAAATACAAAAACGTGCGCTTCCATGTCTTTGGGTAAAGCGCGCGCTCGGCAGCCAAATAGAAAGACGAAATCGAGCAGGTGGATGCCAGAAACAGCGGCAGATCAATCACCAGCACCTGAAACCAGCCTTGGTAGAACCGCACAATCATCGCCGGCAACAAAATGATGGACATGAAAACCATCAGCGGGTAGCTGATATTCGCGGTGAGATGGAAGAACGCTTCGGCCTTCACGCTGCCCGGAACGTCGGCGCGCATCACCCGCGGCAGGATTTTTCTGGCTGTCTGCATCAGGCCCTTGGCCCAGCGCGCTTGCTGCGATTTGAATGCGTTCATTTCCACCGGAAGCTCAGACGGACATTCAATCTCCGGCAAATAAACGAAATGCCAGCCACGTAGCTGCGCGCGATAGGAAAGATCGGTGTCTTCGGTGAGCGTGTCGTGCTGCCAGCCGCCGGCATCTTCAATCGCGGCCCGCCGCCAGATGCCCGCGGTGCCATTGAAATTGAAGAACAAGCCTGTCCGGAAGCGCGAAGAATGTTCGATGACGAAATGCCCATCGAGCAGGATCGCTTCCACTTCGGTGAGCGCCGAATAATTCCGGTTGATGTAGCTCCAGCGGGTTTGCGCCATGGCCAGTTTCAGATCGGCGAAATACGGCACCGTGCGTCGCAGAAAATCCGCCGGCGGAATAAAATCGGCGTCGAAAACGGCGACAAATTCGCCCAGCGCGGTGTTCAATCCTTCCTGCAGTGCTCCGGCTTTGAATCCTTCGCGGTTATCGCGGTGAATGTAGCTGATCGGCAGGCCTAGGCCCTGGTAGCGCTCGACGCAATTGCGCGCAACTTCCTGCGTTTCGTCGGTGGAATCATCGAGCACCTGAATATCGAGCAGCTCGTGCGGATAATCGAACGCCGCGACCGCTTCGACGAGTCGCTCGATGACGTAGCGCTCGTTGTAAATCGGAAGCTGTACGGTGACGCGCGGCCACTGCGTGATTTGCGGCGGCGGACCTGCGACGCGCTTGCGATTCTTGTAATAGTTGTAAACCAGCGCGTAACGATGAATGCCGTACATCGCGAGAATGCTCATCACGAAAAAGTACGGCAGCATGATCGCGAAATCGAAAGTATTCAGCTGGTAGAGGCCGCGAAACGGATTCAGCTGCGCATCGGTGTTGCGGCGCCAGTAGTCAGAGAGAGGATTGCCGGCAGCGGCCGACGTCCAAGTGAGCGCTGAACACACCGCTTGTGACGCCGCGTTGTGAAGCCAGATCACTGCGCACATACCTCCGGGGCCAACGACGAGTAGAACGCCAAAACGTGACAACGCTGGAACGGCCTGGGATTGCTGGGGTATCCACAAGCTAAGCACATGATTATACGGTGGTAAGGCGCAGTGTCAACGAGGTTAATGTTGCCGCGGCGGTGATGCTGGTCCTCCGCGGCGCCACGTTTTCTTGACATTTGCGGCCCCTCCGCTACGATGAAAACAGAATCCGCTCGCCTCCTGGAGGATTGAGCCGTGAACATCGAAATCCGCGATCCGGCCCTTGAGGCCAGACTCCGAAAGCAGCTTGAGGCGACCGGCTCCGGCAGCGTCGAGGAAGTATTGTTGCGCTTGTTGGAGACCCAGGAAGAGCAGGATCGCTGGCTTCTGGAAAACCGCGACACGATCAACACGAAGATCCGACGCGGCATTGAGCAACTCGACCGCGGCGATGTGATCCCTGACGATCAATTGACGGCTTATCTGGCGAAACTGAAAAGCCAGGGCTAAATGGGCGGGCGTTTCGTTCTAGCGTCGTTGGCCGCGCTGGATCTCTTTGAAATTTGGGAATACGTTAAAGACCAAGCCGGTGTAACGACAGCAGACCACGTTGAATTGGCAATCCGAGAAAGAATCGCTTTTCTAGCGGCATCCCCCGAGGCCGGACACTACCGCAAAGATTTGACGGGCGAGGACGTGAAGTTTTTCCCGGTTTACTCTTATTTGATCGTTTATAGGCCTACGACGAAACCCCTGCAAATCGCTTCCATTCTTCACGGACGCCGGGACGTGGCAGGACTCCTCAAAGACCGTTTGTAAAAGGCAGCGCGCGTTGACACATGCATGGCCGCGCTCTTACCATGGCTGCGGTTGCGCTGCGTCGAAGTTTGGCTTGGCCCAGGAGATCCTCTCCGATGAATGTTTCTAGGAACCGTTTGCCGTTTGCGTTGCTGGTTGTGGTGATGATCGGGGCAGGATTCGCTTTGCTGGGCGCGCAGTTCGTAGCGCTTGGCGAGGTTCACGCATCACATCCGGCACTTGCCGCGCGCGGTGAAAAAGCTGCGGGCGTGGCGTCTTCGGCGTACGCGACATCGGCTGCTTTCAGGATGCTTCCCGCGAGTGCGGCCACCACCGCGGCGGTGGCGCAGCGTGGGTCGGATAATCCGATCCTGGCAAAGGCTTACCGGTTTGAGCGCGGAGGGTGGATTTACGTGCACTTGGAAGGGGCGCCGCACGATATTGGCTATCAGCATGGATTTTTGCTGGCGAATGAGATTGCGGACGGGTTTGCGGCGGCCAGTCTGGAGATGACGCATAACAGCAATCGCAATTGGGATTTTTTCCGGCGGGCGGCGCGTGAAATGCTTTGGCCGAAGATTGATCCGGAATATCAGGCGGAGCTGCAGGGCATCGTGGAAGGGCTGCGAGCGCGAAAAGTGAACCTGGACCTGTATGATATCGTGGCCTTGAACGCGTTCATGGAATTGGGCGATTACTACGTTCCGTGGCTCGACAAGCAGACCAGTGGGCAAAACAAACAATCTGCGGCGCCGACCACGCACGAAGGGCACTGCAGCGCGTTCGTTGCCACTGGAAGCTATACCAAAGATCACCAGGTCGTGATCGCGCACAATAATTGGACCAGCTATATGGAAGGCGCGCGCTGGAAAATTATTTTCGACATCGTGCCGCAGACAGGCTACGCCATGCTGATGGACGGCTACCCCGGAGTGATTGTCAGCGACGATGATTTCGGCGTGAACTCCGGCGGATTGATGGTGACCGAAACCACCATCACCGATTTCCACGGCTGGGATCCCAGCGGCAAAGCGGAATTCGTGCGCGCGCGCAAGGCGTTCCAGTATGCGGGCTCAATTGATGAATACGTGAAAATCATGCTGGATGGAAACAATGGCGGCTACGCGAACGATTGGCTGCTGGCGGATCGCAAGACCAACGAGATCGCGCGTTTTGAATTGGGCTTGAAACACAGCAAAGTGTGGCGCACCAAAGACGGATATTTCGTGGGCTCGAATTTCGCGAGCGATCCAGCTGTGTTGAAGGACGAGACTACTTTTGATCCAACGAATCTGGCGGCCTCGGCGAACGCGCGGCACGTCCGCTGGGATGAATTGATGGCGGCGAACATGGGGAAAATTGATACGACCCTGGCCGAAGGATTTCTGGCCGACCATTACGACAGTTACACGAAGCAGACTGGCGCGAACCGGCGCACGCTTTGTGGACATGGCGATGTGGCCACGCCCGGCGATCCCGGTTACGCGGCAAAGCCGTACAACCCGTTTGGCGCGGTGGAAGGCAAAGTGATGGACACGCACATGGCGGAGACGATGAGCTTCGCCGCCCGCATCGGACATCCCTGCGGCACGGATTTCAAATCGCAGCCGTTTCTCGATCAGCACTCGGATTACAGCTGGCAGGCGCCGGTGCTCGAAGACATGAATGCCGGACCGTGGACTGCGTATCACGCGGGGGAACACGCGCCGGAACCAGCACCCGACGCTACCCCAGCCAAAGAGTGAGAGCTCAGTGCACTGGCGCGTTCAGGGCGGCCACTAGTTCGACGAAAGTTTCGGCGTGCAAGGCTTGCTCGATTGCTTCCTTGCGGCTGAATAATTCTCCGGCATCGAGCAGCAGATCGTGTTGGGACTGATTGTCTCCGGTAAGAATCAAAATAATTAGCCTCGCAGGTTTTCCGTCGCGCGCGTCGAAATCTATTCCTTGGGCTACACGGCCCACCACTACTAAAGGCTCAAGCAACCCGTTGACGCGAGCGTGTGGCACCGCGAGGCCATTTTCCCACCCGCTGGTGGTTACGCGCTCGCGTTCGCGAACGAGGCGCAGGAATCTTTCTGGGGAGTTGCTGGCGGCATCGGCCGCGGCGATGCACATTTCGTGCAGGACTTGTTCCTTCGTGCGAGATTGCAGCTCCGGAAAGAACAGTTTGGCGTTGACGGTTTCTTTCAGGGTGATCGTGCGGCGGCGGCGGATTAGGAATTTAATAGCCGGCGCGGAAACCAGCGACGTAAAGAGGGCCATGATCACCAGTGCCACGAACATAGTTTCGCGAATCAGGCCAAGCTGCAACGCCAGAAGACCCAGAATCATTTCCATCGCGCCGCGCGCGTTCATGGCCAGGCCCACACCCCAGGAAGTGCGGCGGTCCATGCCGCCCAGCCGCGCGCCCAGCCCGGCGCCGAGCAGTTTGCCGACGCAGGCTACCCCGATAACGGTGGCGGTAATGGGCAGATTGAAGTTCGCGACGAAATTGGTGCGCAGGCCGATGCTGGCAAAAAAGAAGGGAGCGAAGACGTTGGTGACGATCCCGTGGATCAGCTCGGACGTGCGTCTCCGTAAGTGCGTGGATTCGCCCACCGCGATGCCGATGATGAACGCGCCAAAGACCGCGTGAATGCCAGCGTATTCTGCGAAGGCAGCCGCGGCCAGCGTAAGCGTGAAGATGAAGCCGAGGACGCCTCCGGGCCAGCTGGTGTGCGCCTGAATGTGCGGCAAGAGCTTGTCAATCAGCCAACGGACCACGGTGAGCGCGAGCACCACGAAGGCGATCACCAGCATAATGGTGCGCTTCACACCGTCCATGGATGTGCCGCCGCCGCTCATCATGCCCAGGATCATCGAGAAGAGAATCCAGCCAACAAGGTCGTCGAACATCGCCGACGACATGACCACGGTGCCCATTTCGCTGCGCAGCAGATTCAGATCCATCAGGATTTTGGCGATCACGGGCAACGCGGAGATGGAAAGCGCGGTGCCGACGAAGAGCGAGAAAATCAGGCGGTCCGCGCCGGGGGCGGCGCCCAGGAAGCGAGGGAATAATACTGCGGCGCCAAAACCGAACGCGAACGGTATGGTTACGCCGAAGAAACTTACCAGTAGGGCACTTTTGCCTTGGCGGAAAATGCTGCGCAGGTCAATTTCGAGTCCGGCGATGAGCAGGAAAAATACCACGCCCAAGGTGGTAACAGTCTCGAGGGCAATGGGAAGATTACCAGTGCTGGGAAAAATAAATGCGTAGAGATCCGGTCTGAAATGGCCCAACAGCGTCGGACCCAGCAGAATTCCGGCCATGATCTCGCCCAGCACCGAGGGCTGGTCGAGCTTTTGCATCAGCTCACCGGCGAGTTTGGCCGCGCCCAGCAGGACGGCCAGGGCGATAAACATGTGCATTATGTCGTGTGGAGCGAGATGCGGCATGCGGTAACGCCCCCAAACCCGCGAAAAATGCGTCGCGTTCGTGTGTAACATGGGCTCGCGCGTATCGCAACAGAATGCAGCACCGGTCATGCAACGAATTTCGGCGGAGCCGCGACCCATTTTGGTACTGGGATTCAAGGTTCGATTGCTGCCGGTTACGCCAATTGCTTTACAGTAACTTGTGTCGAGCCGCCTGCTATCTAATTGAGCGCACCACGCTTAGGTGCACTGGAATTCGCGCGGTCAAGATGCTACAAAACAACAAGACTGTGAACAGGTGTGTCCGTGGCTGAAAATTGCAGTGCCAAAGGCTGTAAGGTCAACGTGCCCGCAGGGTTAGCGGCGGAGCATCTGTGCATCATGCACTTCACGCTATTCATTGAAAATGAATGCGCGGAGATGCGTCGGGAAACAGCCCTCGGCAACACCAATCACGAACGTCAGATGGAATTCATCACCAAAATTTCCGGGCGCGGCGAAGCGCTCGTGCATGTGGCCACCAGCGGATTTCCGATGTCTGATGAGCTGAAGGCGCGGGTGCTGAGCACTTTGCTCACCTTGATGAACACGCGGGAAAATATGGACCGCGCAGCGATGCGGCAGTCCGCGCTGCGTCGGTTTGTCGGCTGATCCTTTCGCTTTCAATCCAAACAAAAAGTGAAGCGGTCTAAGCGCCCACGTAGCGCGCGTAAAGGGAGCGTGCGATGGCGGGATCTTTTGTGCCTTTGACGATGGCGCGACCGTCAGCGAATACGGTCATCACATAGCTGGAAACGCGAAAGCGCAGCAGGAATTCGTTGTGCTGCACTGCGCCGGTATCAGCGGAGGCTTGGGTGATGCGGCGGCCGAGCTCGTCGAGATCGAGTCTGCGCCCGCGTTCGTGAATCTGCACGGAATCGCGGCCGCACATCGTGATGTGCGGTTGCGCTTCTCCTTCGAGATACATGAACTCGCGGCGTACGCACGCGCGGCAATCGGGCTGGCGCGCCACACGGATGGATTGGAAGCGCCCGCTCCAGACGTCGGTGGAAACCAAGCGCCCGTGCAAAGCCTCCGGTTTTCCAACAAGAATTTTGGTAGCTTCGGCGGCTTCGACCGACGCGATCACGCCCACGGCGGCGTTTAGCACGCCCGCGGTGTCGCAAGTGGCGTCGGCGCCCATCGCCGCGGATTTTTCATCACCTTCCAGCAAGCAAGCCAGGCACGCGGTTTCACCTGGACGAACCGTCATGGTGACGCCGTAGCTGCCGACTGCTGCGGCGTAAATCCAGGGAACGCCGAGCGAAATCGCGGCATCGTTCAGCAGCAAGCGCGTTTGAAAATTATCCGTGCCATCGAGGATCAGCTGGAATCCGCTGAGGAGTTCCGCGCAATTTTCAGCGGTCAGGTCCGCGACCATTCCTTCCACGTGCACGTCGGAATTGATGGCGCGCAGACGGCGTTCGGCCGCCACTGCTTTTGGCAAAGCCTCACGCGCGTCGGCTTCCTCAAAAAGAGTCTGGCGCTGCAGGTTCGAAGGTTCGACGAAATCGCGGTCAATAATGCGCACGCGGCCGATTCCTGCGCGCACCAGCAGATTGGCCACCACGGTTCCCAACGCGCCGCAGCCTGCAAGCACCGCGCTCGCGCCCAGCAGCTTCTCCTGACCCTCCGCGCCGATTCCGGCGAAGAGTATCTGCCGTGAGTATTTTTCGCGCTGTTCGCTGTTCATTCTTGTAGTCTATTGGGGCGGAGGAACTGTTCTCAATTCAATATCATAGCGCCTTTTCACATCCGGCAGGCAACGCGGCCGTGCTAACCTTTGCTCTTACCTCCAAGGCGAATGAGAATTTCGTGGAATCAGCTAAGCCCGCAAGCCTGTGGCTTTCAGCGGTCCGGGACTTGGGGAACGATTTTGAGTCTCGGCGCGCTGCTCTGCAGCCTCCTTGCCGGTACATCGGTACGCGCGCAGGAAGCGCAGATCGAAGGCCAAAACGTTGCTGAAATTCGCATCGTAGACGACACCGGAAAGCCGGTGCGGGCTCCCGCTACCCCTCTCCCGCTGGAAATTGGCAAAGCTTTTGATTTTGGCGCGGAACGCGAAAGCCTGCGCGTGCTCTATCGCACCGGCGATTTCGCGGACATTCGCGTGACGGCTGTGTCCGCCACAGACGGCGTGCGCGTCGAGTTCGTGGTGCAGCGGAATTTCTACAACAACGTGGTCCGCGTCGAGGGTCTGAAAGAGCCGCCGACGGAAGCCGCCGCGCTGGCTTCGATGCGACTGACGCTGGGAGAACCGTTCCGCGAAAGTTCAGTCCGCGAGGCCATTGACCGGCTGAAGGACACGTTGAGCAGCGAAGGCCTTTATGAAGCCGATGTGAAATGGAGTCTGACGCCGCACGAGGCGACGCGCCAAATGGATGTGACGGTGACAGTGCAGCCGGGTCCGCGCGCGGTGGTGGGCAAGTTTGTGGTGAAGAACCAGACGCCTTTCCCCGATGCCGAGCTGATCACCCGCTCGAAGATGAAGCTGCAGAAACCGTTTACTTCGGCGCGAGTGACGCGGGCTTCGCAGCGTTTGAAAAAATATCTGGTGAATCAAGGGTACCTGGGCGCCGGCATTTTGATCACCGCTGGAAATTATGATGCGACCACCAATCTGGTGGTGTTGAACTACGAAGTGACCACTGGCCCGCGCGTCAGCGTGGCGGTGGGCGGCGCGCACATCAGCCAGGGCAAACTGCGGCAACTCCTGCCGATCTATGCGGAAGGCGCGGTGGACGAAGATTTGTTGCAAGAAGGCCGCCGCAACATCCGGGATTATTTTCAGCGCCAGGGATATTTCGATGCGGACGTCGAGGTGAGTTCCCGCGACGATCCCAAAGCGGGCGTGCGGCTGATCAGCTACGAAGTTACGCGCGGTGACCGTTCGCGGCTGGTAGGCATTGCATTTCACGGCAACAAATATTTCAGCAAGGAACTGCTGGATGGACGGTTGTCGCTACAGCCTGCATCGTTTGCCTCGAGCGGGCGGTTCAGCCAGACGCTGGTGCGCGACGATACGGATTCGGTTCGCGGGCTGTATCTTTCCAACGGTTTTCTGGATGTGAAGGTCACTTCCAGCGTGGACAATAATTATCAGGGGAAGAAGCAAGACCTGTTCGTCACTTTCCAGATCGTGGAAGGACCGCAGACGCTGGTGGAGGCCTTGCAGGTTGATGGCGTGCACGCCATGAGCAAGGATGCAGTGCTCAACGTGGTGGGTTCTTCTCCGGGCCAGCCTTATTCCGCCGCGGCGGTGGCGAGCGACCGCAACAATATTCTGGCGATGTACTACAACGACGGATTTCCGGAAGCGCATTTTGACGACACGGCTGTGCCGGGCAGCGCCCCCTACCGAATAAAGCTGACCTATAAGATCACCGAAGGCACGCGCATTGAAGTGTCGCAAGTTCTGATTACCGGTTATCAATTCACTCGGCCCGGGATTATCCGGCGGCAAGTGGTGATTCAGCCGGATGGGCCGTTGCGCGAAGGCGACGTGGTAGAGACACAGCGGCAACTTTACAATCTGGGAGTTTTCACGCGGGTGCAGATCGCGCCGCAAAATCCTGCGGGAAGCGATCCGCAAAAAGTGATGGTGGTGGATGTGCGGGAAGGCGGGCGCTACACCATCGGTTACGGATTCGGATTCGAAATTCTGAAAATCGGCAACCCCTGCCCCAGCAGCCCGCCGCCGAATTCGCCGCCGTGCAATCCAAACTCTACGAGCATCGCGGCGAGCCCGCGAGGCATTTTCGAAATTTCGCGAGCGAATATGTTCGGACGGGCGCAAACGCTCACGTTTAAGGTGCGAGCCAGCACGCTGCAGTATCGCGCTTTGGCGTCGTACACGGCGGACAATTTTCTCGCGAAGAAGTATCTAAGCGCGGCGCTGACGGTCTTTGCGGACAAGACGCTGGATGTGGCGACTTTCACCTCCGTCCGCTACGAGGCGCAATTTCAAATCTCGGAGAAGCTTTCGCCATCGAGTTCACTGCAGTACCGGTATTTCTTTCGGCGCGTAGTCGCCACCAACCTGAACGGCACAATTTCCGAGGACCAGATTCCGCTGTACAGCCAGCCGACGCTGGTCTCTGGAGTGGGCATCACCTATGCGCGCGACCGGCGCGATAATCCCGCGGACCCAAAAACCGGGAACTTCAATACCGCGGACGTGAGTTATGCTGCCAAGGACCTCGGCTCCAGCGCGAGTTTTTTCCGTATCTTCGTGCAGAATTCTTCCTACCATCCCTTCGGCCGGGCCTTCGTGTTCGCCCGTGCGACGCGCTTCGGCGTGGAGGTACCCACCGGCACGACTACCGGGAACGCGCCCACGAATTGCGCCGTCACGACCACGACGGGGGAGATCATTCCGCTGCCGGAACGTTTTTTTGCCGGTGGCGCGCAATCGTTGCGAGGCTTCAGCCTGAACGAAGCCGGACCGCGCGATCCTTGCACCGGTTTTCCCATCGGAGGCCTGGCGATACTGATATTCAACCAGGAATTGCGTTTTCCGATGAGGCTGCCGTTCATCGGCAACCGCCTGGGCGGAACGCTGTTTTACGACGGCGGTAACGTGTACAGCGACGTGGATCACATTAATTTGTCGTGGAAATCCGCTTCACCCAACGAGCTGAATTACTTTTCGCACACGATAGGATTTGGCGTGCGCTATGCGACTCCTATCGGCCCGGTGCGTGTGGATTTTGGCTACCTGCTGAATCCCGCGGAATATTCGGTGACGCCACAACCGCCGACGATTCCTCCAACGACGAATTTTCGCGTTTCTCATTTTGGTTTTTCATTCAATATCGGCCCGGTGTTCTGATGCGAAGCGCGATTTTCATTTGCGGGTTGTTGGCGTGGCTGCTGGGATTCGCTGCAAATCGCGCCAGCGCGCAGACCGGCACCAATTCGGAAATGACCCCGGCGCCAGGGGTGACGGGCTCGTCAAATTCCTCGGCTTCGTCAGGCTCTCCGGATACGCAGCAAGTGGATGGCGTGGCGGCGCGCATTGAGGACGACATCATCACCGAAAGCGAGGTGCGCGAACTCGCCGCATTCCAGCTGCTGGTGGACGGAAAATCGAAACCGCGCGCGGAATTGATTCGCGAGCTCAGCGACCAATGGCTGATCCGCAGCGAGGCGACCGCGACGAAGTACGCACAACCTCCGGCGGCGGACGTGGATCGCGCCTACGCGGAATTCGTGAAACAGTTCCCATCGCCGGAGGATTTTCAGAAACGCTGCGCGAGCGCCGGGCTGACGGAAGCAGCCGTGCGTCGCATGGTCTCCCAGCAGCTATATCTTTCGCGGTTCATTGACTACCGTTTTCGGCCGGAAGCGCAGGTGAGCGACGAGCAAGTGGAGACTTATTACCGAGACGAATTCTCGCCGCAATTGAAAGCGCGCGACGAGCCGGTGCCGCCGCTGGATGACGTGGACGAGACCATTCGCGAAGTGCTGATTCAGCGTGCAATCAGCGATCGCGCCGCGAAATGGCTGAGCGAATCGCGAGACAAACTGAAGATTGACATTGTGGCGCCGGGGAGCGGCTCATGAAGCTTCGCTGGCCACATGGGCTGGCAGCGGTGGTGCTATTGATCGGCGCCGCAGCCGCGATAGTGTTTTGCATTGTCGAGTTTGGAATCGCGCAGCGCTGGGCGCGTGATGTGCTGGTCCAGCAGCTCGAGGAGCGAACCGGCGCGCGCGTGGAACTGGGTGGATTTCATCTGCACGCGTGGCGCCTGCACGCGGAACTCGTTAACCTGACGCTGCACGGCCTGGAAACTTCCAGCGAGCCCCCGCTGTTCCACGCGGACCGCGTGCAGGTAAGCATCACCGTGCTCTCGTTTCTGCACCGGCAATTTAAGATAGACGAACTGCTGGTGGAGCGCCCCGAAATAGCCGTGCGCTATGAAAAAGACGGCCACAGCAATGTCCCCACTCCGAAAGTGCATCGGGATACGGGTCCCTGGCAGGACACGCTGTTCAATTTGCGCATCGGCAAGGTCGAATTGCGCGACGGCAGCGCGAATGTCAACGACCGCAAAGTTCCCTTGGAGATCAAGGGGCAGAATCTAGCGTTTCGATTGCAATACGTGATGCCTGCCGAGGGCAATGCGGCGTACGTCGGAAACTTGACGTGGAACCAGGTGGAATTGGATTTACAGAAAGACGTGCCCTTGCGCTTCGATCTATCCACGAAATTTGTATTGCACCATGATTCCTTTGAACTGGACGAACTGGTTTGGAAAACCCTGCACTCCGAATTGAATCTGCGCGCCGAGCTGCCCAGTTTTGCGCGCGCGGAATGGAATATGCACTATCGCGGCCGGCTGTCCCTGGAGGATGTGCGGAAAATATTTCGTGAGCCGCTCACCCCGGACCTGATTGCCGATTTTTCCGGTGACGCTCGCTACGCTTCGGGTGATTGGAGCGGCAGCGGCCACTTCGATGGCCACGACGTGAAAATGCCATATGAGTGGTTCCATGCGACGAATATCGAAACCACCGGGAATTACGTTATCGCGAAAAAAAAACTGGTAGTGGAAAATCTGGCGATTCGGGCGCTGGAAGGCTCGCTGGACGGCCATCTGGAAATGGATTTACCTACGTTGGCATTCCGCACGCAAACGCATTTTCATCACGCGAGCTTGGCAGAAGCCATTCATGCGGTGAATAACACGGATTTCCCGATTGATACCCTGCACTGGGACGGCGGCATTGATGTGGATTCGTACAACACCTGGACGGCCAATTTCAAACATTTTACTACCAAGGGCGAATCGCGCTGGTCGCCGCCCGCGGTGCTGACGCCGGGAATGATTCCGGTGACAGCGCGGATTTTTTACGACTACTCGGAAGATTCCGAAACTTTCGCGCTCACCGACAGCGAAATCACCACGCCGAATACGCAAATCGAATTTAGCGGGCCGCTCAGCGGCCGCGACACCGCGCTGGAATTGAAACTGGAAGCGGAGAACCTGGTGGAGTGGGACGATTTTATCAACCGCCTGCGCGGCGTGGATGCGGTGCCCACTCGCATCGCGGGCAGCGTCAAGTTTCGCGGCCGCATCCTCGGTCCTATTGCCGGGCCTACCTTTTCCGGACACATTCGCGCGGCAAACGCGCATTACGCCACGTATCAATGGGATGAGATTTACGGCGACCTGGATTATTCGCTGGATGATTTCAAGCTGACCAAGGCCGTGGTGCGGCGCGGGCAGGCTTCCTTCAATCTGGATCTTTCCATGCAGCTGGATAGCGACTGGAGTTTTGTTCCGCATAGCACTTGGTCGCTTGCGGTGCAGACGGAGCACGCACCGAGCGACGACGTGCAGTCCATGCTGGGCACCAGCTACCCTTTCACCGCTTCAATCTCCACGACGTTGAACGGCAGCGGAACCAGCGCTGAGCCCGTACTGGATGGCAATTTCACTCTAGAAGATATTCAAACCAAAGGACTGCACTTCGACCGGTTCGGCGGCGCCTTGCATTTTGCGCGCGACGAGGTGCGGCTCTCGCACGCGGAGTTGCGGCGCGATACCGGGCGCGTCGCGGGAGATATTTTCTATCATCCGAAGGAAGAAAACATCGAATTCAATCTGGCCGGCGCCGGGATTCAGCTGGACAAGATTCAGGCGCTGCAAAATACCGCGTTGCCGCTTGCAGGGCGGCTTGATTTTGCCCTGCATGGCAGCGGACCTGTGCGCGCGCCCTTGGGAAAAGGCGATTTTCACGTGCTGGGTTTGAAAATCGGCACGGACGAGGAAGGCGATTTCCATGGGCAGCTGGATTCGGACGGACACAACGTTCGCGTGGCGCTCAATTCGGAAGGCTCGCATGGACAATTACGGGGCGAGCTCAGCGTGGGATTTTCGGGCGACGAGGATATTTCCGGGAAGCTTTCGGTGGTGCAGTTCGATCTGGATCCGCTCTTTACGGCCGGCTTCCACTTGAAAAACCTGACGGGCCACAGCGTGGTGGACGGAAATTTCACACTGGCGGGCGCGTTGCGCAAGCCGGATTCCATCGAGGTGAATGCGGACATCTCGCAGATCTCGTTGAGCTACCTGTTTATTTCCTTGCAGAACGATGGGCCGCTGCAATTCACGTATCACCGGAACGAAATTCGCATCGCACAGGCGCATTTGCGCGGGCCGGATTCGAATTTTCAGATCAGCGGCTCGGCGCGGTTTGACCGCGAACGGCCGGTGCACGTGAGCGTCACCGGCGCGGTAAACCTGGGCCTGCTGAAAGGACTGATGCCGGAGCTGCACGCAACGGGCGAAGCCAACGTGAACGTGGCGGTTGAAGGCACGATGTCCAAGCCGCGCATCACCGGGCGAACGACGGTGCGCGATGCTTCCGCGAACTACTCCGATTTTCCCGTGGGACTGAGCCACTTGAATGGTGACCTGGTTTTCGATCGCAGCCGGCTGCTTTTTGAAAATGTCACCGCGGATTCCGGCGGCGGGCAGCTGACCTTGAACGGCAGCGTGACGTACGGCGAAGAAGGGCCCACGCGCTACGAAATTTATGCGCGGACGCCGCAGGTACGCATTCGTTATCCGGCGGGGATGAGCTGGCTGACAGGCGGCACGTTGCAGCTGGTGGGGACCACCGAGCGCGCCGTGCTCAGCGGAAACGTGGAGCTGAAGCGGCTGCTCTTTGCGCCGGGCGCGGACATTACTTCGTTTTTTGGCGCGTCGCCCGATGCTTCCGCTGTCGGTGCCGCGTCTTCGGCGTTCATGCGAAATCTTACGTTTGATGTGGCGGCGCACACCAGTCCGGGCGCGCGCATCGAATGGACCGGCGCGCAGGTGGAAATTGACAGCGATTTGCATTTGCGCGGCACCTGGGATCGGCCCATTTTGCTGGGGCACATTCACTTGCTCGGCGGTGAGATGTCGTTTCGCGGAAATACTTTCACGCTGACGCGCGGCGACGTGAATTTCGCCAACCCATTTCAGCTGGACCCGGAACTGAACATTGAAGCGACATCCACGATCAGCCAGTACCTGGTGACCATCAATTTCTCAGGCCGCGCCAGCAAACTTTCGCTCAGCTATCGCTCCGACCCGCCGTTGCCGGACACAGACATTATCGCTTTGCTCGCGCTGGGCAGCACCGGGCAGGAAAGCGCCCTTCGCTCCACGGCGGCGGGCTCGAACTACGGAGCCACTGCCCTGCTGTCCGAAGCGGTTTCCAGCGGCGTCGGCGGGCGCATCGAACATCTTTTCGGCATCAGCCATTTTCGGATTGATCCGTTCCTCGCCGGCACGGCTACGGAGTCGAACGCTTCCGCGCGCGTCACGATTGAGCAGCAGATCACGCGGGATCTCACGGTCACTTATTCTTCCAATGCCGCGTCTGACCAGGAACAGTTGATCCAAGTGGAATACCACGTGAAGCGCGATCTTTCGATTGTGTTTCTGCGCGACATCAACGGCACCTATGGCCTGGACGTCAAGTTCGTGAAGCACTTCCACTGACGAATTAAATCACTCCGCCATTGTGAAAAGCGATTCCGGCGCCAGGCGTACGCGCCACGGTTGCGGTCGGTCGCGAAAACGTTCCCATTTTTCTTTGAACACTTCTGCTTGCAGGTGGGCCTCGCCTGCCTCGGCGCGCGCGGGATCCAGACTCAAGAACAGCGTGATGCGGAAGGGCGTTTCTGATGTGCGCGCAATCCAGCAGCGAAGAACATTGGGTTCGGTTGCCGCTTCGGTGGCGCTTTCCAGAAAATCGATGTGGTGCGCGCGAATGCCGATGAAGTTCGGCGGCGTGGCCGGCATTTGTGCGAGGCGCAGGCGACAAGCCCATTCAAGCGCCTCGACGGTGCCGTCTGGATTTGCGCGGGCACGCGAGATATTTTTGCAGCCTGTCAGCCGCGCGACTTCGGAGCTCGGCGGGCGGCGAAAAATCTCTTCCTTCGAGCCAAACGCCGCGACACGCCCGCGCGCCAGCACGAGTAATTGTTCGCCCAGGCGATACGCTTCTTCCATGTTGTGCGTCACCAGCAGCGCCGGCCGGCGGAAGGTCGCGAATGTTTCCTGGAGCTGCGCTTCCACCTGCCCGCGCAGGTGCGTATCCAGAGCTGAGAGCGGCTCATCGAGCAGCAGCGCTTCCGGCTGAATCGCCAACGCGCGCGCCAGTGCTGCGCGCTGCTGTTCGCCGCCTGATAATTCGCGCGGGTAACGCTGCTCAAGCCCCGCGAGGTGCGTGCGCGAAACCAGCGCAGCGGTTCGCGTGGACTGCTCGTCGTGCGGCAAATCGTGCAGCCCGAAGGCAATGTTCTGTGCGACGGTGCGATGCGGAAACAGCGCGTAATGCTGAAACAGCATGCCGATGCGCCGCTCACGCGCCGGAATCCCCACCCGCTGCGTCGAATCGTAAAGTATCCGGTCATTCAGAGTGATGCGTCCGCGGCCCGGTTTTTCCAGGCCGGCAATGCAGCGCAACAGCATGGATTTTCCCGCGCCCGACGCGCCCAGCACGCTCAGCGGAGCTTCCGTTGCGCGGAACGCTACGTCCAGCGTGAATTCCGCCAGCTTCTTTTCGATCTGGACTTCCAGAGTCACGTCAGTGTTGCCCCCAGCGCTCGCGGCGCAGTCGCTGCGCGTGCGTCCAGTAGTAAAGCCCTCCCAGCAGGATGATGGAGATGCCCACGTCCACTGCGCACCACGCCATGGCGCGCTGAATTTCATCGGCTTCCACTGCAAAATAAATCGCAATAGGAATGGTTTCGGTTTTCCCCGGAATATTTCCCGCGAGCATCAGAGTAGCGCCGAATTCTCCCAGCGCGCGCGCAAAAGAGAGAATCGTGCCGGCCAGCACTCCGGGCCACGCGAGCGGCAGCGCCACCTCGCGAAAAATGCGGGCCTCGGACGCGCCCAGCGTGCGTGCCGCCTGCAGCAGATGCGGGTCCACTTGTTCCAGGGCCGCGCGCGCGGTGATGTACATCAACGGAAAGGCCACCACAGTTGCGGCGATCACCGTGGCAGGCCACGAAAACACCACGCTCGCGCCAAACTGCAGCAGGAGTTTGCCCAGCGGGCCGTTGTGCCCGAAAAGCAGCAGCAGCAGAAATCCCACCACGGTCGGCGGCAGCACCAGCGGAAGAATAAAAATTCCGTCAATCAGCGCCGCTCCGGCGCCCGCGCGATTCTGGCGCCATGCAGCCGCGGCCAATCCTGCCACTAGCGTAACGGCCGTCGCCACCAGGCTGGTGGCCAGCGAGATCAACAAAGGAGACCAATCCATCGCGAGAGGATTGTAGCTGTATCAGTTCTTTACGGTTGATTTTTCCGCGGAGGTAAAGCCGTATTTCTGGAAGACCGCGCGCGCGTCGGGTCCTTGCAGAAATTCCACGAATGCGCGCGCCGCGGTTTTGTCTTTTGCGTCGCGCAACACCGCCGCGGGATACAGAATCGGATCGTGCGAATCCGCAGGCGCTACAGCGATCACGCGCACTTTCGTCGACGTGTTCGCGTCGGTTTGATAGACCAAGCCCGCATCCGCGTTCCCCGTTTCCACGTAGGTGAGCACGGCGCGAACATCTTTCGCGTACACAATTTTCTTTTCCACTGCTGCGAACAGGCCCAGGTGCTCCAGCGTCTGCCGCGCGTACATTCCCGCCGGCACCGTGCTGGTCTCGCCAAGCGCGATCGTCTTCACGGCCGAGCCAGCGAGCTCCTGAAAATTGTGCACCACCGGCGTGGCCTGCGACGGCACAATCAGCACCAGCGCGTTGCCCACCAAGTCGCGCCGCGTATCCGCCACAATCAAACCCTGCGCGGCCAGCTCGTCCATTTGTTTTTCGGCAGCTGAGAAGAAAACGTCCACCGGAGCGCCCTGCTCGATTTGCCGCGCCAGTGTTCCGGAGCCGCCATAGTTATAGGTGACGGCCGTACCGCTGCCGCCGTCCTTGCGATGTTGCTGTACTTGGAAGATGGGGCCGAGTTCGTCCAGCGCATCCTTCAGGCTGATCGCAGCGGAAACTGTGATGGATGACGATTGTTGCGGCGCAGCACCCAGCGCGAAACTCCCCGCCGTCCCCACAACAAATAAAAAGAGGAGGCTCACAACGAAGAGCCTCCTCTCGATCGATCTGGTTTCGTCTCGCAAAATCGTCGGACCTCCTCCGTACCTAGCCCGGTGCTTATAGATATTCTACCGTTCAGGCGCTGCCGGCTTCAGAGTCGAAGGCGGTGGCGGTGACGACGACGATGGAGCCTTCGTTCCCTGACCTGGCGTCGCTGGAGCGGGCGCCGGCCCGCCCGACGGCGCAGGTGCCGAGCTATCCGCCGGTAGCATCTGCTTCAATTGCGGATACTCGTCCAGCATGCTGCGCAGCGCGCCGAGCGCCGCAATGGTTTCAATCTGCTGGCCGGCGACGCGCATCTGCTGGTCCACATCCGGCATTTCCTTCACGATGCGCTGGCCGACGGGCGATTCGTAGAACTTGGTCAACACCTGAATGTCGTCTAGAGAAAAGTGCTTCGCGTATATGGATACAATCGCGTCATTAACAGCGGTGGGCGGAAGGTCGGCGGTGAATTTCTGCGAGAACGTGGCCATGAATTTCGGCAATTGGTCCGCCGGAATCGCGCGGCCCGCGCCGTTGTGCACCTGAGTGGTTATGTAGTTCGCGATGTTTTCACCCATTTTCGAGCTTTCGGTAATGTCCATCAAATGCCGGATAGCAGCGTCTTTTGCGGGATCTATTTTTTCGGCTGGCGCGGGCGGAGTTTGCGCCGCTGGTGTCTGCGCGGCCGGCTTCGCGGGAGCCGCCTGTCCCGGTGTAGCGTGCGGCGTCGCTGTTGGTGGTGTGCTGGACGCGGGTGCTTGCGCCAGCGCCGGTCCCGCCGCACATAACAGGCCGGCGATCACGGCTGTAAGTAGCTTCATGGAATTCTCCTGTTGTTCGCCGCAGGCTCTCTATCGTTTCTGGCCTCGCATGCGAATCTAGGAATCGTATCGAACGTGGGCGGCAGATGCAATTCGCCGGCGCGATGCGCGGTTGGCGCGGCGGTGGCAGGTCCGCCGCCGGCTGTGATAACTTTTCAAAGGTGAACATTCTCTTACGCAGCGCTGCCATGAAAAATGCGGCGCATGCTTACGTTGGTAGCGTCACGCGAAGCGCGGTGCGCGGCGGCGTCACCAGGATCTCGCGCCGATGACCGCTACAGGCATTTCTTCCTCCGGCGCGATTCCGGATTTCGCGGCGGCACGCAACGAAATGGTGGCGCGGCAGATTCGCGCGCGTGGCATCATTTCCGCGCGCGTGCTGGACGCGATGGCCGCGGTCCCGCGTCACGAATTCGTTCCGCTTGCGGCACAATCTTCAGCCTATGCAGATGAGGCGCTGCCCATCGGCGCCGGGCAGACAATTTCGCAGCCTTTCATCGTCGCGGCGGCGGCCAACGCTCTGCAACTCAGCGGCGGTGAGCACGTGCTGGAAATTGGCGGCGGCTGTGGATATCAAGCGGCGGTGCTGTCGTTGCTAGCGCGAGATGTAGTCGTGGTCGAATTGCGGCCGTCGCTTGCCGAGGCATCTCGCGAGCGCTTGGCGCGCCTGGGTTACGCCAATGTGCGCATCGAAGAAGCGGATGGCTCCCCTGGCTGGCTCGCGTGCGCGCCGTATGATGCCATTCTTGTGTCAGCCGCGGCGCCGGCAATTCCCCCTCCGCTCGTCGAACAGCTCGCCGAAGGTGGCCGCCTGGTAATTCCCGTGGGCGATTCCGAAAGGCAAAGCATGTTGCGAATCGTAAAGCGCGCCGGCGGCCTGGCGCAGGAATCACTGCTGGCTTGCCGCTTCGTGCCACTGCTGGGGCGGCACGGCTGGCCGGACAGTCTTCCGAATGCAGTCCTGGGATCCGCGGCGCGATGAACGCCCCGGTCTCTGCGCCTGAACTTTCCATCATCATTCCCGCCTACAACGAAGAGGGCCGGCTCGGGCGCACACTTTCGCGCATTCGCGAATATTTTGCGGGACGCCGCGTGCCGCCTGGCGTCGCGCCGGAAATCAGCTTGAACCAGCTGGAAATTCTGATTGTGGATGACGGGTCGAAGGACGGCACTGCGCGAATTGCCGAAGAATGGTCGCAAGAGATGCCGAGCGTGCGGTTCGTTTCGAATCGAGAGAACCGCGGGAAAGGCTACAGCGTGCGGCACGGGATGCTCGAAGCGCGCGGCCGCCTGGCGCTCTTTACCGACGCGGATTTGTCTTCGCCAATTGAGGAGATCGAAAAGCTGCTGGCGGCGATCGCTGCCGGAAACGACATCGCAATTGGCTCGCGCGCGTTGGACCGCTCGCTGATTTCGATTCACCAGTCGCGCCATCGCGAGCTTGCCGGCATCGTCTTCAACAAATTGATGCGCATGATTACCGGCCTGCCGTTTCACGATACCCAGTGCGGATTCAAGATTTTCCGGCGAGAGCGCTCGCGCATTATCTTCGAACAGCAGCGCATCGAACGCTTCGGCTTCGATCCGGAAATTCTGTTTCTCGCCAAGCGCCACGGCTTGCGCATCGCCGAGGTGCCGGTGCGCTGGGCGCATGACCCTGCCACGAAAGTTCACGTGCTGCGCGATAGCGTGATGATGTTCCGCGATCTACTGGTAATTCGCTGGAACTGGCTGCTGCGCCGCTACCCCCAAAAACGCGACGCGCAGTAGAATGCTCGTACCTATGCGTCGCTGAACGATTGCCCGCGCGGCTGGTCTTTCGCCAGGGGCGGCGGAGCGCTCGGCTCGCTGAAATCTTTCGTCCAATGCCAATTGCGAATTTCCGGCATGTCCTCGAAATGTTCGCGGATGTACGCGTGGTGTTCGTATAATTTCCGGTTGAACATATCAATCGCGTCGGAAGCCTGCGAGCGCAGCCGCGGCACATGCTTTAGCGCATCAATGGCCAGGTGATACCGGCTCATTTTATTCAGCACCACCATATCGAACGGGGTGGTGGTGGTCCCGCGATCGTTAAATCCGCGTACGTGGAAACGGACTTCGTTCGCGCGGCCGTGCACCATGCTGTGAATGATCCAGCGATAGCCGTGGAACGCGAAGACCACGTCCACATCGCGCGTGAATAGCGCCTCGAATGAAATATTGTCCATGCCGTGCGGATGGTCGTCGGGACTCATCAGTGCGTTGAGATCCACCACGTTCACTACGCGCACTTTGACTCCCGGCACATGTTTCTGTAGCAGCCAGGAAGTGGCGCAAGCTTCGATGGTGGGCACGTCGCCGGCGCAGGCCAGCACGATGTCCGGCTGCGTGCCGCCGTCGTTCGTCGCGAAATTCCAGATGGACGCGCCCTGCGAGCAATGCGCCAGCGCTTCGTCGAACGTGAGCCATTGCAGTTGGGGCTGCTTGCCGCAGGTGACCACGTTGACGTAATTGCGGCTGCGCAGGCAGTGATCGACAACGTTGAGCAGGCAATTGGCATCGGGTGGGTAGTAAACGCGGGCGACTTCGCTGCGGCGTTGCAGCGCGTTGTCCACGAAGCCGGGAGCTTGATGACTGAAACCGTTGTGATCGTTGCGCCAGCAGTGGCCCGTGATAAAAACATTTAGAGACGCGAGCGGACGTCGCCACGGAAAATCAATGCATTGCTCCAGCCATTTCGCATGTTGCGTGACCATCGAATCCACCACTTGCGCGAAAGCTTCGTAGGAAGACCACATCCCGTGCCGCCCGGTGAGCAGATAGCCCTCCAGCCAGCCTTCGCATAAATGTTCGCTGAGGACCTCCATTACGCGCCCATCCGGAGCGAGATGGTCGTCAATCGAAACCGTTTGCTCCATGGTGCAGCGATTGGTCGCTTCGAACACGGAGTTGAGGCGGTTGGAGTTGGTTTCATCGGGACAGAAGAGCCGGAAATTCGCCGGATTTTGTTTGATGATGTCGCGCAGATATTCACCGAGCTTGCGCGGCGCTTCCGCCACGACTTCGCCAGGACCCGGGACTTCGAGCGCATAGTGCGCGAAATCTGGAAGATCGAGCGCTTTCAGCACGCGGCCGCCGTTGACGTGCGGGCTTGCCCCCATGCGTTTGTTTCCGTCGGGCGCGAGGGCTGCGAGTTCTGGAATCAGACGGCCGTTCTGATCGAATAACTTGTCGGGTTGATATTTTCGCATCCATTCTTCCAGCAATTTTAAGTGAGCGGGTTCTTCGCAGACGTTCGAGAGCGGCACCTGGTGCGCGCGGAATGTGCCTTCGATGGGGATGCCGTCCACTTCTTTCGGGCACGTCCAGCCTTTCGGCGTGCGCAGGATGACCATCGGCCACGGCCGAAGGGTCGCCTTACCCTTTGCGCCGCCCGCGCGAGCGTCCTTCTGAATCGCGCGAATCTCCGCGTAACAACGATCCAGCGCCTCGGCTAGCTGTTGATGCACGATTGAGGGATCGTCGCCTTCCACGAAGTATGGTGTGTATCCGCAGCCGCGATAGAAGGCTGAAATCTCGTCATCGTTCCAGCGCGCGGTCACGGTGGGCCCGGAAATCTTGTAGCCGTTCAGATGCAGGATTGGCAGCACGGCGCCGTCGCGCGCCGGATTCAAAAACTTCACACCCTTCCAGCTTCCTTCAAGCGGGCAAGTTTCCGCTTCGCCATCGCCGACCACGCACGCGACAATTAGATTGGGATTATCAAACGCCGCCCCGAACGCGTGCACCAGGGAATAGCCTAGCTCGCCGCCTTCGTGCATGGAATTCGGCGTGTGCGGGCCGCAGTGGCTGGGAATCCCTCCCGGCGTGGAGAAAGAACGGAAAAGCAGGCGCATGCCGGCGGCATCTTGCGTAATTTCCGGATGGACGTCCGTGTACGTGCCTTCCAGATACGCGCAGGCGTTCAGCGTGGGGCCGCCGTGGCCGGGGCCGGAGATATAGATGATGTCGGCGTCGGTCTCGCGAATCAGGCGGTTCAAATGTACGTAGATGAAATTCTGTCCGGCGGAAGTGCCCCAGTGGCCGAGGAGCCGTGGCTTGATGTTCGCTTTCGTAAGCGGCTCGCGCAGCAGCGGATTATCGAGCAGGTAGATTTGCCCGACGCACAGATAGTTTGCGGCGCACCAATAGCGTTGCATTTTGTCGAGCAAATCAGCGGAGAGTGGGCCGGTGGTGGTGGGTGCTTGTGTCTGTGCGGGCTGCTGCTGGTTTGGCGGCGGGGCTGCTATTGCGGTGGATAACTTTGCATCAAATATGAACATGACATCCTCACTGCGTTCCCCGCGTTTTTTCGCCGAGAACGGTTATGACGTGCTGCACGATCATCAGATCTTCGTTGGTTTGTATGACGCGCACGTTAACGCGACTGTCGCGGGCGGAAATCACGGGCGCATTGGCAGCATTCGCTTTACCATCGAGGCGAATCCCTAAGAAATCCAGGCCGTTGCAGATGTTTTCGCGAATGGCCGGAGCGTGCTCTCCGATTCCCCCGGTGAATACGAGCGCGTCCAAGCCACCCAGCGCCGCAACATAGCCGCCGATATATTTTTTCGCGCGATAACAAAATAAATCGATCGCTTCGGCCGCGTGTGGGTCTTTTTTTGATTTCTCTTGCAGCTCGCGCATATCACCCGTGGTCCCAGAAACTCCCAGCAGGCCGGATTGCTTGTTCAGAAGCGTGCCGGCGTCTTTCGCGGACATTTTTTTCTCCGCCAGCAAATACAGCAGCAGTCCCGGATCCACATCGCCCGACCGCGCGCTCATCACGAGTCCTTCCAGCGGCGTAAATCCCATCGAGGTATCCACGCTCTTGCCGTCTCGCAGCGCCACCATGCTCGCGCCGCTGCCCAGGTGCGCGACGATCACGCGGCCAGCGGCGAGTCTCGCATCAAGCTTGCGCAGCTCGCCCACGATGTACTCGAAAGAAAGGCCGTGGAAACCGTAGCGCCGGACGCCTTCGTCGTAAAATCGCCGTGGCAGCGCGTACATTTTCGCTACGGTCGGCAGCGAACTGTGGAATGCCGTGTCGAAACACGCCACTTGCGCGAGTTTCGGGAATTTCTTCGCCACAAACTGGATTCCTTTGATCGCCGCAGGGAGATGATCCGGGTCGAGCGGCACAAGTTTTTTGAGAGCCGTCAGAAATCTCGGCGTGATTCGCTGCGGCTCGGTGTAACGCGCTCCGCCGTGCACCAGGCGGTGGCCTGCGGCTCTTAGTCCGGAAAGATATTCGTGCTTATCCATCCATGCGAACACTGCCCGCAGCGCGGCATTTGAGTCGCTGCCTTTTACCGATGTATCCAGCAGTGTGGCGCCGCCCGCATCGTTAATCTTCAGGCGCGCACCCGCGCCGCCGCTATAGGCAACCGAGATCGCCAGCACAACTTCGTTGCGAGCGCCCACTTCGTAAAGGGTGGACTTCAAAGTCGCCGACCCTCTGTTCATCGTTAATATTCGTTGCCGCTCTGCAACCATATCCAGTCCATTTTACAGAAACGCGCAGCCGTTCGCACCGCGCATGCTCTCCCTCATTTTGCGCCCGGTGCGTCAGGCGGCTGCGATTCATCCAATAGTTCTTTCAAGTATTGTTGCCACAGGGCGGCCCAGGTGTGCGTGCCGTGGCCATGGGTCTGCTCCGAAAGCGGCAGCAGCACGAATTTCCCATTTTTCACTTTTTGGATTTCGCGCTCGGCGATGCCCAACTCCGGCGGATTGATGAAATCGTCGGCGGAATTCACGAACATCACCGGCACGGAAATTTTCCCAAGATCGGCGGAAGGATCGTAGTTCCGCGAAGCGTTCACGGCGTACAGCAGATCGTTCGCGTCCAAGGTCTCCGTTTCGCGTTTCATCACGTCCTGCAGCCAGCGGTCGGCAGCGTCGCGCGTCGGCAAGCTGTTCTGCATGGGGAGCGGCGCGCTGCCGGCGATCACCAGCAGGTCCGCGGCGATTTCCAGGCCAGCGCGCGGTTCAGTGGTGTAGTCGCCATTTTGCCAATCGGGATCCTCGCGAATTCCAGACGTCAGCATTTTGCGCCACAGGCGATTGCGTCCGGCGATTTGCACGGGCAGGCACGCGAGCGGCATCAGCGCGTCCATAAAATCCGGATAAGTTTCGCCCCAAATCCAGGAGTGCATGCAGCCCATGGAAGTGCCCATGATCAGGCGGAGATGATTCACGCCGAGGCCCTGTTCAACGAGCAGGTGTTGCGCGGCGACCATGTCGTCGTATTCGTATTGTGGAAAATGCGCGTGCATGCCGTCGCTGGGCTTGCTGGATTTTCCGTGGCCGATGCCGTCGGGCAGGATGATGTAGTAGCGCGCGATGTCCAGTAATTGTCCGGGGCCGTACAGCACGCCGGCAAATTGCGGAACCAGAAAATTTCCGCCCCAGCCACCGGTGCCGTGCAGGATGAGCACCGCGTTGGTGACGCGGCCGCTCGCGTCGCGAGTGGGAGTGCCGAGGGTGCGGTAGTGCAGGTGCAACTCAGGCAGAGTTTCGCCGGATTTGAAATGGAAATCGTGCGCGACGAAATCACCTTCGACCGGCTTGTAAGTTTGCGCTGCGGAAGCGGTGACTGGAGCGGGTTGCGCGACGGGCGGCGGGGCTTGTTGCGCGCGAGATCCCGGCGCAATCAGCATCAGCAGCGCTAGAGCGACCGTTGTAAATCTAAAACTCAAGACCCTGCACCTTAAATTTTTCGGCATCAAAGCCGGCTGCGTTGCGTTCACGGTCGTTTCTCCTCGCGGGCCACTTTAGCACGGGAGGGCGCGGAGCATTCTCGCGCGTCCCGGTGGTGAAACGATTTCTGGTTTCACATCACTATACGACAGGGCGAAATAGAGGAGGCTAGCAGTGAGATACGAGTCGTGGACCACAACTTCGAGCGACGGAAAAATTGTGCGATTTGCTTACAAGGAGCTATCGGATGGCGTCGCGGGAATTTCGGCGAAAACGGACGGAAGATTCCTGATGATCGTGCAGCGGAGTATTCGCACGCCGCTGACGCGAAAGCAAGTCGAGGATGTATTCGAGCGCGCCAGTTTTGATTGAAGATTTCATTGAAGCGACCACCGGCTCTGACGCGCATGATGTAACGTTTCCGTCGATCCTTTGCGCGCGGCGAACTTAGACCTTCACCGCAGCGCGGATTCTGGGCCAGCCGGTTACTGCGGCTTTTAGCTTCGGATCTTTTTCGATCGCCTCGAGGACTGCTTTTATCACTTCTTCGTCTATTTCTGAGGCGGTACGGATTTCGGTGGGATAACGCACCAGAAATTCCAGGCCGGTGTCGGCGTAATGCAATTTTGCCTGGGGCGTCGGCGCCTTCATCTGGATCTCGATGCGGCGCTCCAGGTCGTCGTGCTGGCGCTCGATGTCCTTCTTGTACTTGTCGTAAACCAAATTCACCGCGGCAAGCAGCTTTTCTTCCGCCAGATTGTAATCGGCGCCGGCGACGAATTGCAGCACCACTTCGTGCCAGGTGTATTCCGTGCCGGGGATTTGTTTGTAGAGCGGCGTAGTGGCCTGGAATAGAACGGAGTTCGAAAACACGACGATACGCCCAGTGGGAAACAGGTTTACGTCGCTTCCCGCGAGCTCCATCAAGTAGAAACGCACCGGCGAAACATCAATCACGTCGCCAGTGACTCCCGCGATGCTGACGCGATCTCCGATGCGGATTCCGTAGCGCCCAATCACAAAAAAGTAAGCGGCGACCGAGAGCAAGACGGCTTGCAGTCCGACGGCGATGCCGGCGGTGGCGAAGCCCGCGAATGTGGCCAGCGAACTGAAATCGCTGACGACACCGAGAGTGAGAACCGCGCAGATCAAAAAGCCCATGACGAATCGGCGTAGAAGCTGGAACTGGCGGCGCCGGCGCAGATCGTGAATGTAACGGAAAGTCCAGCGGCGCCAGATTTCCGAAAGAGCCCAGACCACGCCCAGAGCGAGGAGAATCCCGAGAGCGCTGGTCACCAGCGAGCGCAGCGTGTCTTTGGATTCGCGAGCGATGGAATTGCGCCAATTCAGGAAATTAGCGCGGCTCTGATCGAGGACGAGCATTTCCTGGCTCAGCGGAATCACTACGTTCGATACTTGCTTGAACTGGCCTGTGAGCGAACGCAATTCCTGCTGAGCGGCCTGGGCCTGCGCGAGATCGCTGGGAGGCGTCTGACTGGTGAGATTGCGGCCGTGTTGAATGGTGGCCGCGAGGGTGTCGCGCATCGGTTTGCGGAGCGCCGCAGCATTGTCATGCACGCGCGCGGTTTCGTTCGCGAGTTGGTCAATGTTATGTATGGTGCGCAATTCGGTGTACAAGGTGAGGGCGTGGCCGACTAGTCCGGAAGAGTTGGAAATTGTGGGTTGCGCGCCGGCGGGTTTGGCGGCTGCTTTCTGAGCGTTTGCGTCGCCAAGTATTTCCGGGACGGTGCGCGCGAGATCGTTGATGCTGCCGGAGAAGCCGCCGGCGCCGGACTCCTCGTTGTTTTCGACGAAAGTTGCCAATTTCTGCACCGCGTCCAGTGTCGCCTGGTCCAGCGCGATCTCGGCTTGCAGCGAATCCCTTTGCGCCGTGAGGCTTTGGCGTTTGCTCGCCGGCGCGGTGGCGACCTTTTTATTCAGGTCATCGAGTTGGGATTGGTCCTGCTCAATGCGTGATTTCAGGGTGGCGAGCGTCTGCGTGAGATTCTGTTGTTGCGTGGAGCTTCCTGAAGCATCTGTCGACGCCGGAGCATTGGCCTGGTCCGAGGCGTTCACTAAGACAGCTGCTGCTTGTGCAGCTTGAAACGCCAGGCGCACGGCTTGTTGCGCCAGGTTTTGCGACGTGTCCTGATAGATCGCGTCGCTGGGAAGGCCGACGGATTGGATTTTGGAGCCGGAATCGCGATACCAACTGATAATCGCATTCAAGTGATTGAGAATGGCGTCGCGATCAACGGGCGACGAGGCGCCTTTGCCAGCCGAGCCGATTAGGAAAGCGGCCAGGCAAAGTAGAGCCGCCGCGATCATTTTTCGGCGGCGTTCTGGGAGCGGGGTGAGCGTGCGCATGATCGATTTTTCTCTCATCCGAATTCCTGGGCGCGTGAAATTAGTGCGCTGAGTGCAGTGAGAATTCGCCTGAGGAATATGGTCTCCTGAGCTTGATGGAATTGTGCCTCGGCAACGAGCCGGGGGTTACGAGCTGGGGTGATGCTGAGAAGCAAGCTGGCTGGGCGCGACGACTTCTGTGGAACTGGGCTGCCTTCCACGAAATCATTATACAGGGATTGAAGCCGACCGTTAATTGGCGATCGGGTTTCGCAATTAAATTTCTGTTCATCCTCGATGTCGATCGCTCGCCGGAACCTGGTTTCGACGAAGGCAACTGGGACGCACCTGAGTGCCGTGCGACGGCGCCCGATATCGAGAGTTCGTCGCGCGCGGTCGGAAGGCGCATACTGGCGGGGCGCGTCGAATTGATTAGGCAGTCTTCCAGGCGAGAAGAAGAAGGCCCTCAGAAGGAGAGCGAAGATGGCGCAGTTTGGTTCGAAGCTCGGTTACTTGATTCGGCAGCGCAGCTTGCAGGTCGTGCTGCTGCTTTGGGTGCTGATTAGCTTGGGGACGCTGTGGCTTTGTCATGGAACCATGCCACTGCCCATCGGCCCTCATCCGGATAAACCCGTTGCGCAGGTGATATCCAGTTCGATCGCAGTCGTGTTCCTGGTTCTGGAGGCGGCGCTGGTCGCGCTAATCACGCGGCGGCGGCCACTGCCAGACCTGGCAGAGCGCGCGCCGGAGCGCGGAGTAGCATTGCGCGAGACCGTATCTTTGTGGATCTACGGTGCAGCGGTGCTGCTGGCCGGACGCTTTATCGGGATCCATTATTTTGGCGAAGCCATTGCGATGCACCTGAACGGATCGTTGGTCGGAGCCACGCGCGTGCAGCTTCCCAATGAGGTCTACACGTGGGCGGCTTACAACGGGATTTTGCTCGGCCTCGTCCCTTACATCGTTTTTCGGTTGCGCGGCTACTCCAATCAGCAACTGAATCTGAAATCAGCAAATCTAAAAAGCGATGTGACTGTGATTTTCGTCGTGCTGGCCATCGGCTGTTTCCTGGACTTGGTGCTGGGCCCGAACATTACGAATCTGACGCACCATCAGCAAATCGTGGGCGGCTTGCTTACGTTTGTGGTGCACATGTTTGGCACCGATCTGCCCGTCATGATATTTATCTACAGCATTTTGGTTCCGCGTTATGCCCGCCTGGCTTCTCCCGTAACAGCCTTCTTGCTGGGAGCGGCCAGCTATCCGGCGATGCATGTGTTTGAATCATGGACTCGCTACGATTCACCGTCGAATTCTGTTTTGTCGGTGCTTGTGGTCTTCCTGTTCTTCTTTCCTCCCGGAATAATGAAATCGTATCTCACGATACGCACCGGGAACGCGTGGGTGCATATGTGGGGCTTTCATGCCATCACACCGCACGTGACCCTTGATACGCGGCTGATCGTGCGCGACTTCGATATTCGCTGACGCGACTTGCGGAAGAATTCAGGTTCCCCGATTTGGCCGCGTTGAATTGCGCGCGCTTTCGGCGGGTGCGGCGCGGTGCTATAGTTTCTGTTGTGAGAGCGAGCGGCGCAACGCGGGCGCGATTGGTGGGGGCGATTTTGTCGTTGGTTTTGCTGTGTGCGTTTACGTGCTCCGCGACTTGTGTGAACTGTTTTGGTGCCGGGACAGCTGCCGCGACTCAGAGCCAGACGTGCGGGCATGCGGCGGGTGCGGACGGCGGCGCACAGCGGCACACACCTGCAAAACCTGATTGCTCCGGGCATCACCATTCCGGGTTTGAGGCTGTGCAGAGCGACGGGCTTTCGCTGATTCAGTTGAGCGCAACGGCCAGCGCGAGCCAGTTGTTTGTGGCCGCGGTTAGCGGTGAAGTTGAGAACGTGGCTTCGTCGTCTTTATCGAATTCAGCTCCACCGCAGGACTCTGCGATTTCTCCGCAACGGAAAAGTTCCATTCTTCGTATCTGAATTCCTCGTTTTTGCTCCTTCGTGTTGGATATTTCGTAATTGCTCCTTACCAGTATGTTTGCAGCAACTGACAAGGCGGAGTTTCAGCGGCTAAAACTGCAGAGCGAACGCGACTGCCGTGTCGCGGCTCAAGCCGCTACCCACAAAGATCCTTGTAACCGTTCGTGGATTCTTTTGCCGCGATATTGAGCAGATATAGAGGATGGCGGGAGGGCGATATGAAGCACACGCGCAGGAATTTTTTGCAGGGGGCGGTCGGCATCGGCGCTGGGGCTTTGGCTTCCGGCGATTTGGCAGCGGCGCGTGCACGTGCGGATGCTGATAGGCGCCGCGGGTTGTCGAGCGCGCGCGACGCATTTCGCGCGGTGCTGACTCCTGACGTGCCGGATTTGGCGTTTGAGATGGACGGCGACGTAAGAGTGTTTCATCTGGTGGCGGAGCCTGTGCAGCAGGAAATTTTTCCGGGGAAAAGTTTGGATTTGTGGGGGTACAACGGCTCCGCGCCGGGGCCCACGATTCAAGCGCGGCAGGGCGAGCGCGTGCGGATCGTTGTGGACAATCATTTGCCGGAGCCGACTTCGATGCACTGGCATGGGTTCGACATTCCGTTTGAGATGGACGGCGGGCCCGGGCTTTCGCAGGACGCGATTTCGCCGGGCGGGCGGTACGTCTACGAATTCACGCTGCAGCAGGAAGGGACTTTGTTTTATCACTCGCACATGGCGATGCAGGAAATGATGGGAATGATCGGCGCGTTCATCATGCATCCGGCGGAAGCCTACGATCCGCCCGCGGAAAAAGATTTCGCAATTATTTTGCAGGAGTACGCGGTGCTGCCGAACAATCCCACGCCGAATTCGATGAGCATGGAATTCAACTGGCTGACGTTGAACGGAAAATCGGGGCCGGCGAATACTCCATTGATCGTGCGGCTCGGCGATCGCGTGCGGCTGCGCTTCATTAATTTGGGGATGGACCATCATCCGATTCACATGCACGGGCACCAGTTTGTGATTACTGGCACGGAGGGCGGACGACAGCCGCGTGCTACTTGGGGGCCGAACAACACGGTGCTGGTGGGAGTGGCGCAATCGCGCAATGTGGAATTTGTGGCGACGAATCCGGGCGACTGGATGATTCATTGTCACATGCCACATCACATGATGAATCAGATGTCATCGATGGCCGGGCCGATGACGCGCCGCGCGGGAATGCCTGCGGGCGCGGGGATGGAGCAAGGCATGGGGATTATGAGCGGAGGTGCGGCGACGGCGGCGGAAAATGGTCCGAGCATGGGCCGCGGCATGGGTGTTGGATCTGCACTGACGCAGCCGACTTCGAACGGCGCAATGACGTCGCAGTCGTCGGCGCAGTCGCCTCCTTCGCAGCACGCCGCGCCAGGGATGGGCGGGATGCAGATGGGGCAGGCGGACGTTAGTAAGGATGCGAATTCGGTGCCGGGATTTCCGCAGGACGCGTTCATGGAAAGTCCGGCAATGGCGATGGACGCGATGGTGGAAAAGCCGGAGACGCACGGCCTGCGTCCGGGATGGAGCGGGTACATGCAGGGGATGATGACATTGATTCGCGTGCTGCCGGCGGAGCGCTATGACGAGATTGAGAGATTGCGCGAAGAGCGGCGGAAAAATGGTTCGGCGACGATGCCTGGGATGAACGGTTCGAGCGAGAAGCGCTAGCGGTTGGATGTGATTCAAGCCGCACACGGGAGAATCGCGATGAGACGTCAGCTATTTCGGAATTTGTTGCAGATTACTTTTGTGGGCGCGATGTTGCCGACGATTGTGGCGGCGCAGAATGTTCCAGCTGTGGTATCCGCGCAACAATCTGCGCGACAAGAACCTGCGGGACCGCGAACCGCCAAGGATGCTGCTGCGCAGGAAGCTACCGCGACGGACGTCGCGGGCGGGTTGACGTTGGAACAGTTGCAGGAGATGGCGCTCGCGAACAATCCGACTCTCGCGCAGGCGAAGGCTGGAGTGCGTGCAGCGGCGGGGCGTTCGCGGCAGGCGGGACTGTGGCCGAATCCGACGATTGGGTATAGCGGCGATGAGATTCGCGGAGGATCGTACGGCGGAGGCGAGCAGGGAGTGTTTGTGCAACAGAATGTAATTCTCGGCGGCAAACTGGGGCTTGACCGGAAGATATTTGACGCGCAGGGCAAGCAGGCCGCGGCGGAGGCGGATGAGCAGCGCTTGCGCGTGGAGAACGGAGTGCGGATCGCTTTTTATCAATCGCTGGCGATGCAGGCGATGGTGGAGACGCGCGCAAAATTGCGGGATATCGCGAAAGATGCGGCTGAAACCACACGGCAACTTTTTAATGTGGGGCAGGCGGACGAGCCGGACGTATTAGAGGCGGATGTGGAGGCGGATCAGGATGAATTGGCAGTGGTGACCGAAGAGCAGGAGCAGCAGCGGGCCTGGAGCGTGCTGGCTGCAGTGGTGGGCAAGCCGGATTTGGCTTTGGCGCATTTGCAAGGGGATCTGGAAAAGCTGCCGGATGTGGATGCGGTAGCGATTTTGCAGACGATTTTGCGCGATAGTCCGGCGGTGAAGATCGCGCAGTTGGGAGTGACGCGGGCGGAAGCGGAAAGCGTGCGCGCGCAGCATGAGGCGATACCGGATTTATTCTTGCGCGGCGGGTATTCATATAGTTTCGAGCAGCTGAACGGAGCGGTGCCGCCGAAAGCTGCAGGCTCGGAAGCGTTTGCGGAAGTGGGCGTGAACCTGCCGATTTTCAACCGCAACCAGGGAAATATTGCGGCGGCTGACGCGGACCGCGAGCGCGCGCAGCTGGAGGTGCAACGCGTCGGCCTCGTGCTGCGGCAGATGGCCGCGCCGATTGTGCAGAATTATGTGAGTTCGCGAGCGATCGCGGAACGCTACAAGAACAGGACTCTGCCGAATGCGCGGAAGGCTTACGAACTTTATCTGCGGAAATATCATGAGGGCGCAGCGGCTTATCCGCAGGTGCTGATCGCGCAGCGGACGCTGGTGCAACTGGAGACCAGCTACATCAATACTTTGGAGAATGCGTGGATCAACGCGGCGGCGCTGCAAGGGTTGCTGCTGACGGATGGATTGGATCTGCCGGCCGCGCCGGATGAAATGGACCGGCCAGTGCGCGAAATTAATCTGCCGATCACGGAAAATCCGGGGATGCGGCCGTGAGATTCGCACGGCGGTAACGATGCGCTTGTGATAACGTTTGGCGCCTGCCGCGATGAAATTGCGTTCGGCGGCGAGTGAAAAAGGAGATGGCGCGTGGAGACATTTTTTATGTTGCTGCTGGTGGTGGTTGTGTTTTTCGTGCTGAGCATTTTCCTGGGATCGTTTTTCACGGTGCAGACGGCGCAAGTGGCGATCGTGCAGCGGCTGGGGAAATTTGCGCGCGTCGCAGGGCCGGGATTGAATTGGAAGACGCCGTTTCTGGAGACGGTGGTGCAGCGCATGAGCATGAAGGTGCAGCAGTTTGAGGTGCAGGTAGAGACGAAGACGCAGGACAACGTGTTCGTGCAGATTCCGGTTTCGATTCAGTACAAGGTGATTCCGGATTCGGTGGAATCGGCGTTTTATAAATTGTCGGACCCGGTGAAGCAGATCGAATCCATGGTGTACAACGTGGTGCTGGGACATGTGCCGAAAATGAAATTGGACGATACATTTTTGAATCAGGCGGACATTGCGGGAGATTTGCGCGACAACCTGGACGCTTCGATGAAGGAGTACGGATATTCGATCGTGAAAGTTTTGATTTCGGACATTGTGCCGGACCAGAAGGTGAAGGCGGCGATGAACGATATCAATGCGGCGCAGCGGGAGCGGGAGGCGACGGTATCTCGCGCGGAAACCAATAAATTGCTGCTGGTGAAGCAGGCCGAGGCGGAGGCGGAATCGAAACGGCTGCAGGGCGAGGGGATCGCGAACCAGCGCAAGGCGATTATCGCGGGATTGAAGGATTCGGTGGAGGATTTCGCGAAGACGGTGCCGGGTTCGACTCCGCAGGATGTGATGCAGCTGGTGCTGATGACGCAGTATTTCGATACGTTGAAGGAAGTGGCGGCAAACGACCATACGAACACGATTTTGATTCCGCACACGCCGAATACTTTGACGGATATTTTCGCGCAGATTCGCAACGCGATTATTACGGGGAATGAGCTGGGGCACCATCCGGTGGTGCCGCCCCCCGCGCCGGCGGTGGATGCGCAGAGGTGAGGTGAGGCAGTGATTCGTGACTTGTGAATCGTGACTCGTGACTCGTGCTCCGCGACCCGTGGCATAGACAGGCCTGCATGCGGCAGGCAGGCCGTTCCGTGAAGGGCAAATTTGTACTGAATAGAAAATCGTTTCTCCTTTGTTTTCATTGGCGCGCTCAACAGAACGTTGATTTTGTTAGGTTTATTTGTACGGAATAGAAGTGAGGTGAGGCGGCGATGAGTGTCGAGTGCTGAGTGCGGCGCAGAGGGCAAACTGCCCGAAAAACTAGCGATTAGAAAATGTTTTCTCGTTTGTTGTGAGGTGGTTAGGGCGATTTTTAATATTTGGCGACTAGCGATTAGAAATGCGTGATTGGTGAGTAGTGATTGGTGAGCGGTGATCCGCGACTCGCGTCCTGCGAGCGGTGAATCGTGATTCTGGGGGCGCAAAACGCGTGAAAAACGCGCGCTGCAAATCGCTGTTTTGAGCCGATAAGAAAAATGCAACGCATTGTTTTCAGGGGAGTTGCGGGCGTTTCTAATCGCGGAGTGGCCGATTAGAAAATGGCGGGTGGGGAGTGGGGCTGGCGCGCTGGCGGTTGAAGCGCGAGCAGCGTGAACCATGTAGCCCCCTTGTGGTGACAAGATTAGCGCACGACTGATGATAACACAGTCGTTACGGTAATTCAAGTGCAAACCGAGGGGTGGGAGTCTCGCGGGGCCGGATCGTGGCAGGTCGGCTGCGAGCAACTCGAAAACACGCGGCAAAGGCGCCCGCGAAAGGTAGGCCGCTCCGCGCCGCCTCTTTACCCAGCGTTTCCACGCTGGGCTAGCTTATGCCGCACTTCCGGCGCAGGTGGGTTGATGGGATTTAGATTGTGTGGGGAGGTTACGGAAAAGAACTGATATGGAACGAAGTTCAAGCGGCTAACAGTTCGCGTTTAGGCCCGGGCAATTCAAGGGCGTTCGTTCGCGGGTCCAAGATGGTCGGCCCCCTACATTGAGAATTTCACTACCGCTATGGATATAGCTGGTTAATTAATTGGACGATGATGTCTAATAGAATGAATACATCGCCACCGCCAACCCAATTGCCATGGGCGAGCCAATTTCGCTGTTCCGGCAGATTGTCGATAAACGCCGTAAGACTGGCAGCGCCATCTGGGTCAACCGGCCGCTGTGCGAACTCGGTCTCCGCAATCGGACAAACGTATGGGTGTAATTTGCGCAGTTTGTCTCCTCTAACCCATTGGACGGCGACTGCATGACGTAGTCTTTGTTTCAACCCCCTCGCAGGCTCATTTGACATTCGCCGTCTGAGCGCGTGCTCTAGCGTAACTAGGGCCTGGAGCTCTGCTGCCGACGAAAACGGATATACGAACCACGAATAAATTGCCAGGTGCTGGGCCGTGACAAATCCGTTTACGATCTCCTCCGGCGCTCCGCGAGGAGACTTCAGCATCGCGTATCGCTGATAATGCCGCTCAAGTGAATATCTGGGTTCGCCCTCTTCTGCGGCTAATTGCATCATTTGAGAAAATCTGGGGTCCTCGATGAGCAGTTCCGAGAAGGATTTAAGTTTCTCCATCGGGTGCAAGTGTACTATTTGAGGCATAAGCGCGATCCGCCTTTCGAGGTATATCGAGAAAGAGTATTTTGTGCCTGTATTCCGAGTTGCACGCCGCTTAATCTCGATGGTTATCCTTTCCAAACAACCGGCAAATCTCCGAAAGGGTCGGCCAGCCGCCGCACACCGACATAGAAGCTGCAGACCGGACGAGCATCATCTCCGGGCATTATTTGGTTATCTTCATTGCGTGCCGCGTTTTTAGGCGGTCGAGCAACATAAGCACGTCCTTGCTCGGAAAATCGGCCGACTCTTTCTCGGCGCGACGAAGAGCTTCCGTTGCAGACGGAGATTCCGCCAGCAATTCCTCGCGGGCAAGATTTATTGCAGCGATGGCCTTGTAATTGTTGTTTTGATTCTTCCTCGCGACCTCAATTGCTTGGAGATACAGGGAACGGCCCTCATCTGGGAATCCCCGGCGGAAATAAATCAGGCCTTGGGTGGCGAGAACGAGTGTTCGGGAAGATTGTTCGAGCGTTGTTTGTTCAATCCGGTTGAGCTCGCTCTGCGCCTCGTCAAGACGATTCAGAGATGCATAGGAATAAGCGAGGTCGTTCAGCAGCACGACGTCGAAGGGGTTTGCGACGAGGCTTGCTTTTAACAATTCGGACGCTTGTTGGAAGTCCTCGAAGGCTTCCGTCAAGATAAACGCAGCAAGCATCGCAGGGCGACTCGAAAATTGCTGATCTTCGAGCCAGTTGGTGGTGTCTTGTAAGGCCGCTCGCCAGTCGCCTTTGACAAAGCTGTCCCAAGCTTTCGCTTCGAAGAGTCGTGGAATGTTGAACTGATTTGGGTCGAGCTGTAAACCGGATAGACGAACTGACGCCCATTCTGCCTGAGCTACGCTGTTTTCGGTTGGCGCAATCAACGCCGTTCGGAACAGCTTCCGGGCGGCCCCGCTGTTTCCGTTTTCGAACTCAAGTGTCGCTAGAGAACTGGCGAGTTCGCTGAGTTCCTGGTCTGGATTATTTCCACTCGCGAGCATCTGTCTGGCCGGCTTGACGAATAGCGGTTTTCTATTTCCCGCCGACGCTACCGCGATCTCTGCGGCTAGGAGCCACGGGTCGGTTACCGTCGACTCAGCACGCACCAGAATACTGTGAGCCCTCTCAAAATCGCCCTGATGAATATAGAAGCGGGCAGCCGATCGGAGCACGAATCGATTGGTGGAATCCAAGGCTAATGCGACCTTGAATGCACGATCGGCCTGCTCCGTCCTTCCCAATATCGTGTATGCCAGCGCGAGGTCGACCCAAATGATGGAATTTCGTGGCTCTTCGGGCGCTCGAAGGCGCAAATCGTGAACAAACGAGTAGACGCGGCGCTTCCCGTCCGAAGTGCCGAACTGCGGTGGAGGCTGAAGTTCTCTGCGCGGCCCGATGATGCTTGCAGCTACTTCTTTCGCGGGGAGCGTTGCGCCTGATGCCTCCGACAGGATAAATTCGGCGGCCTCTTTCGCCTCAGCACCTCTGCCGAGTACGAGAGAAGCTCCGACCAGGTCGGTCGCGTGCCAGAGAGTCTTGTGGTTCTGCCAGTCTTGAAGCTTGTCAGCCAAGAAATCGGCGTCCTCCCGATTTGCACGAGGCTCATCCGCGGTTACGTCCAGTTCTCCGAGCGCGGCCGTACTTCGAAACGGTCTCCATCGGGGAATTATCTTTCTGTCTTTTCTCTCTACGAAAGAAGCCAAATTAGCCTAGCTCCTATAAAAATTCATCTCAGCCCGCCGTGCCAAGAGATCGAATTTAGAAACATACCTCTCGAGAGAATACGGAGACCCTAGTCCTCGTTTCGCAGGTGGGACTCCCCGTTGGCGGGGGTCCGGGTCACATAACTGTGACACGACGGCCTTCAGTTCGGCGCGTAAAACGGCGTCAGGTATCTGTGTGCTGAACGACTCTATAAATCGTCCGAATGCGTCCCGGAGGTAAGGCAGTACGTCTTCGAAGGAACCACCCCAGTTTTCGTGCCTGAATGCGTCGGGCAATTCCGTGGTCAGGAGAGCATTCGCACTGCAGCCAGTAAAGAAAAACGTGACCATACTACCGAGCAAGTAAAGGTCACATCCAAATCTCCGCTTCTTCCAATTCGGGTCAATATAGTCGTATAACAGCTCAGGGGGTGCATACGTGCGATCACCCGCGCAGGGTAATCCGTCCCACGGACCACTGCGCCCGTCATACCAGCCCTACCCAAGTCTCCCACTTTCGAGGATTTTTCGTCAAACACGAGAACATTGGACGGCTTGAGGTCCTGGTGTGCTATGCCAACGAGGTGGAGTTGCAGTAGTCCAGTCGCAACGTGATGCAAACACCTCAGTTTCCACGCGGTGTCGATCGCTTTCGAAAGGGCAAGGTGAAGTCGTACATCCTTGTCCGCCAACTCGAAGATGAGATATTGGACCGCGCCGACGGCTCCAGCCTCGGGTATTCGTACGCTTCCGTCACCAATTGCCTTGAGGACTCGGTCCATTTTGCTTTCATTGCATTTTGCTAGGAGGTCTCGTTCAAAGTTATAAGCCTCGGTCATCGCCTGTAGAAATCTCGCCGGATCTGCTTCTTCGAGTGCCTTAGAGAAATCAAGTGCCTTCAAAAAAGCCTTGGTGCCGTCTTTGGCCTCAACTATGTAACAAACAGAGAAATATCCACCCGTTGCGCCTGGAGGAGTCGCAACCTTTTCGATGACTTTCCAATCTTTGTCAAGAGTCAGTCCCAGCAGTTGTTCGGCGGGTTTATCCATGTAGTGTTATCTAGAATAATTATATACCAATGTAACGAACTTTTGCCTTCGAGGATCAACAGGCCTCGGGCAACAACTCCCAGCACCTCGTAATCAGGCAGGGGTATTCGTTAAGTGATCGCCGAAGACAACGCAGCATCGAAGGCCTTAGCCGTAAAGCGGTTATCGTTTCGTTTTGGGCAAGCTAAGAATTCTAATCTGGACAGACTGAAACTTGCGAGAGGGGTCATTTTCAGTTTGAACGTCCGTGTATGCGGTCTCGCCGCAAACATAGGTCGGGCCATACTGGCGTAATCCGCTGAATCCTGGTTCAAAATAGGTGAATGTTGCATTATTCCCGCCAGGTTGCTTGGCGATCATGGCTGAATGCCGCGTTTCGATTAGTCGCTGTACGGAACTCTTTGGAATACAAAATGCGAGGATCTTCGAGCCCACGGCGGAGTTCTTCTCGGCCACAGATGTATTCACGATTTCCTCGATGAGTAGCCGCAGCGCCGCGCTCGGTCCAATTCCCCGCCTCACCACGCCTCGTAGATTTCTCAGGAGTTGGTAGCCTCGGCTTCTCCCAACTGGCTGCCCGAGCGACTGGCAGATCAGGGGTGCGTCTTTAGCCAGCACTTTCACCAAGTTGGCGAACGAGTTTGTCGGTTGGGAAAGAGCTCGGCCCGACTCATCGCGAACATTTGAGATAAGGCGCATATATGGCTGAAGACCCGAGAGCCCTCGAAATCGTCCCCAACCTGTCATTAGGAACTCTTGGCGTATCGTTCTCATGAGCTTCAGCTTCGAGAAGATGCGGCTAGCCTCAGCCTTCAATATCTCGCTCGCGGGCAGCGCCTCGCGACAACCTCGCGACGCAAGCGCTTGCGCAATCCACTTGTGAGTCGGCAATCCTTCGAACTCTGCTAGTCCTGAATAGCCAATGCCGAAGGTGTTGCAGACGCTGACCAATTTACACGTGTCGTCATCCGCTACGTCTCCGCGCCGCGGACCTACTCCGATTGTTAGGCGTCTATCCGACGCCAGCAACACATAGCCCTTAGTGATGAGGCTGATTACTTGTGTCATCGACTTATCGCCGCGCGAGCACGATCTCAACGCGCACGATCTCTCCGCGACGTTCGGATTGGCCGCGGTGGCCCGATCGGCGACATCTGATTATATGAGGTGGGAGCTTTCTGTACAGGACGTATCAATCGTCTCGGACTCCGGAACTTTTCGCCACAGATCGGGACCCGAGAGGAAGACGCAGCTGACCGAGTTGGGAATATTCTCGAGAGGCCGGGGAGTGGCAAAGCAGAATTCTTGCGTCGGAGCGCGCGGCTGGGTTACGGGGCTTGATGCAGGGCGGCGGCTTTTATGGCGCGTTCTAGGTCGGTGGCTATGCGGGATTTGGCGATGTAGCCGCGGACGCCAGTTTGTGCGGCGTAGCGGGCTAGGTCGAGGGATTCGAAGTGGGTGACGATGAGGATTTCGGCTTGGGGAGCGTCGCGGCGGATGAGTTCGGCGGCGGTGAGGCCGTCCATGGCGGGCATGGAGATGTCGAGGAGGATCACGTCGGGCTGAAGCTCGGCGGCTTTTTGCACGGCGTCGCGGCCGTCTTCAGCTTCGCCGCAGACGGTCCATTCGGGGTGAAGCTCGAGGAGCATTTTGAGGCCGGTGCGTACGGTTAGGCTATCGTCTGCGATGAGGATGCGAACTACCGACATGAGTTTGTGCGCTCCATTCGCACTGTGAAGTACTAGGGGTACTTTATATTTGGGGCGAGGAAATGCACATCGGGTGTTCCGTGTAGATGCTCGGGCGTGTGGCATGGAGGTTTCACCACGGCGGGCGAGGAGGCGAAGCGGGCGGCGGGACGTTTGCGCTGCGTGGGCTGTTGTGCTTTGGCGCGGGTTAGATGGTGGGATATACTTCTAGGCCGGTCGGTGGGTGGCAACGCGTTCTGTGCGCTGTGGGCGCTGTAGGACATGGGCCTGGCGTGCGCGCGGACTGCGTGGCCGGAGATAATTTTACATTTAAATATTTGCAAACCGATTCGCACTTAAGGCTAACTGCACACGCACAACATGGCGCTCGATTCCCGCGAAACGAAAAATACTTCCACGCCCAAAACGCAGGCGGCGAGCCGGACCGCATTACGCGAGTTTGCGCAGAGTCCGGCGCGGAACGTGGCGGTGGTGGGAGGATCGGCTGCGGGGCTTCTAACCGCTTCGGTGCTGGCGCGGCAGGGAGTGGGAGTACGCGTGTTCGAGCGGATCGAGACGCTGGAGCCGGCATCGCGCACACTGATTGTGACGAACCGGATGCGCTCGTTGCTGGGGCGTGCGGCGGAAGGGTGCATCGTTAATGAAATTCGGCGATTTGAACTTTTTACGGATGGGCGGTCGGCTACTTTTGAGTTGAACCAGCCGGATTTGATTATCGAGCGGCGGGCGTTGATACAAGGATTGGCGGAAGAGGCGCGGCGGGCGGGCGCGGGACTGGAACTGGGGCGGAGATTCCACGCGCTGCATTCGAATGGGCGCGGGCTGGTGCTGGAAGTGGAGCGTTGCACGGACGGCAGCCGCGAAGAAATTCACGCGGACACGATTATTGGCGGCGATGGAGCGGCGAGTCGCGTGGCGCGGGCGGCGGGATGGGCACCGTTGGAAACTGCGCCGCTGGTGCAGGCGATTGTGCCGCTGCCGAAAGACATGGCACCGGATACGGCGCGAGTGTGGTTCGTGCCGCAGGACACTCCTTATTTTTACTGGCTGATTCCGGAGTCGCCGACGCGCGGGGCTTTGGGATTGATTGGCGAAACGGGGCCGGAGACGCGGAAGCTGCTGGAAAATTTTTTGGAGAAGCGCGGGTTGACGCCGGTGGAATTTCAAGGGGCGCGCATTCCGGTGTACACGGGATGGGTGCCGGTGCGGCGGCAGGTGGGGCACGGGTCGGTTTATTTGGTGGGGGACGCGGCGGCGCAGGTGAAGGTGACTACGGTGGGCGGGATCGTCACGGGATTTCGCGGGGCTTTGGGAGTGGCGGAGGCGATTTTGAATGGCGGGTCGAGTGGCGCGTTGCGGAAATTGCGGCGCGAGCTGGATCTGCATTTGTGGCTGCGGCGTTCGCTGCATGAATTTCAGCAGGATGATTACAGCAAGCTGGTGGATTTGCTGAATGATCCGGCGAAGCAGTCGTTGAGCGAATATTCGCGCGATGAGGCGTGGAAAATATTGTGGCGCGTTTGTTTGAGCCAGCCGCGGTTGATTTTGCTGGGGCTGCGCGGGCTGTTGACGCATAGCCGGTCGTTGCGCGGTTTGCGCCGGTCGCGCGTGTAGGGATTTGTGGCGGCGTTGGCTGTTGCTTGCGTGAATTTTTTGGTGAAACCCCTTCCTTGTGTTGTTCCTTGCGTTCCCGAACATTCTGCGATTTTTTTGCGTGAAGGTTTATAGCGTGTACATTCTGGGAATTTCCGCGATGGGGCACGATTCGGCGGCGGCGCTGCTGGGCGATTCTGGAATTGTGGCGGCGATGGAAGAGAGTAAGCTCGCGCGTTCGCGGGCGATCGAAGGGATTCCGCGAGAGGCGATTCGATATTGCATGGAGCGGGCGGGAATTGGCTGGCGCGATGTGGGGCAGGTGGCGATTGCCAGCCGTCCTTGGAGGGCTTGGCAGCGGCAGGCTGCGTTTCGGGCGCGGCTGGCGCCGTTGGCGCCGGTTTCGAGCGGGTACTTTGTGAACAAGGCGTCGGGGGAGCTGGGGCGCGAGTTGAATAATGTGCGCATCGTGCGGCAGATGGCTGGGGCGCCGGACGGGCGTGTCGCGACGCTTGATCATCATTTGTGCCACGCGGCTAGCGCGTTTTACGCTTCGCCGTACGAGCGGGCTTTGGTGGTATCGCTGGACGAGAAGGGCGACGGGCGTGCGGGTTTTGTGGGAATTGGCGAGGGCACGGGGTTGCGCGAAGTTGCGTCGCTGGCGTTGCCGCATTCGCTGGCTTGGGTGTATTCGCAGGTGACGAAGCTTTTGGGATTTCGTGCGCATGCGGATGAGCACAAGACGCAGTGGCTGAGCATTTATCGTTCGGGCGATGGTGAGACTGGCCGGGCGGCGGTGAGTGGTGGGGAGTTTACGGATTTGTTTTTGGAGATGCTGCGGCGCGAGGCGAGGGGGCCCGCGCATCTGAACGCGAAATATTTTCGACACGGATTTGCGGGGGAGCTGTCGTTTACGCACGAGTTTTATCGGCGGGCAGGGATTGCGCACGAGCCAGCGGAGGATGCGCCGGAAACGCGAGTGGCGGAGGCGTTGCGGGCGCGCATTGCGGCTGGGTTGCAGCGAGCTTGCGAGATTATTTTGTGTGAATGGCTGGCGGCGCTGCGGGAGGAATTCAAGGAGCGATCGTTGTGCCTGGCGGGCGGACTGTTCTTGAATCCGTTGCTGGTTGCGGCGATTGAGGCGCGTACGGGTTTCGAGAATGTCTTTGTGCAGCCGGCTGCTGGGAACGAAGGCACGGCTTTGGGAGCTGCTTGGCTGGTCTGGCATCAACAGCTGGAGCGGTCGCGATTGGCGGCGATGGCTGCGCCTTGTTGGGGGCCGGAGTACAGCAACGCGGAAATCAAGAAGGTGCTGGAGAATTGCAAGGCCGCGTATCATTGGTGCGATTCGGACGAGCGAAAGCTTGGCGAAGCGGTGCGGCTGCTGCAGACGGGGAAAATTGTGGCGTGGTTTCAGGGCTCGGCAGAATTCGGGCCGCGAGCGCTGGGGAATCGCAGTTTGCTGGCGTCGCCGTGGGCGCCGTATGCGAAGGAAAATTTGAACGATTATGTGAAGCACCGGGAATCGTTCCGGCCGTTTGCGCTGGCGATTCCTGAAGAGCGCAGCGCGGAATATTTTGAGTGCTCGGCGAATGGGCGTTTCCTGACGACGATGGCGAAGGCCAATGCGGCTGGGCGTAAATTGTTGGCGGGGTTGCCACCGGGGTTTTTGCTGGCGGACGATTTGGTACGGCTGCAGGTGGTGCGCGCGGCAGACAATCCACTTTTCTGGAAGCTGCTGAATCGTTCTGGGGAGAACGCGCCGGCGCCGATGCTGGTGAATACTTCGTTCAATTTATTTGGCGAGCCGTTGGTGGTTACGCCGCGGGATGCGGTGCGGAGTTACTTCTGTTCGGGAGCGGACGCTTTGGTGGCGGGAAATTTTCTTTTGGAGAAGCGATAGGGTGCCAGCGGGAAGTTACAGTTCATGGCCTCAGCGGCTAAACAGTTAGCGAAAAGGGCCCGAGGCCCTCGTAGCGGAGGTTATCGCATCATCAATGGCGCACTAAAGTGCGCCGCTACAACGGCAAAGTCAAAGGCGCGCAGCTAAAGCTGGCCGCTACAAAGTCAAAATCTGCGGTATTGCGCCTTTTTCCGCAAGCTGTGAAGCCGCGGCCGGACGCAAAGAACACGCGAATAGGAAATGATGCGGAATACTGACAATAATTCGTTGCGCGGTTCGGGGCGGCGTCGCCGTTTGGGAATTGGTGTTTTGGCGATTTTGGCGTTGTTGGCGGTGATTGGCGTGGCGGTGTTTCGCAACGCGGGACACTGGCTGGTGCGCGAAGATCCATTGGGAAAGGCTGATGTGATTGTGGTGCTGAGCGGCGGGTTGCCGTTTCGCGCGGAGGGCGCGGCGAGCGTTTTCAAATCAGGATACGCGCCGGCGGTGTGGGTGAGCAAGCCGGGAGGACCGCAGGAGGAATTGGCTGCGTTGGGAATTCATTTTGTGGGCGAGGAAGAATATAACCGCGAGATTCTGGTGCAGGAGGGCGTACCGGATTCCGCGATAGAGATTTTTCCGGATTTCATTGCGAATACGCAGGATGAAGTGGAGGAGATCACGCGGGAAATGCGGCGGGACGGAAAACACACGGTGATCATTGTTACCTCGCCGCAGCATACGCGCCGAGTAAAGGCGTTGTGGAGAAAACTGGTGGGTAATGATCCGCGGGTAATTGTGCGAGCGGCGGCGGGCGATCCGTTTGATGCGGACCACTGGTGGAGAAATACCCAGGATGTGCTGGCGGTGGTGCGGGAATCGTTGGGACTGCTGAATGTGTGGTCGGGATTGCCTGTGCGGCCGCATCTGCAATGACCGTTGGGCCTAGGCAACACGCATTGCGATTCTGATGAGCACGCCTGACGGCGCGTATAACATTGATGGTTTGAGTTTAGGTGGCGAAAGCAATTTTGTTCAGGGAGCGGACATTGAAGATTTCTGTCATTGGCGCGGGTTACGTGGGATTGGTGACAGGCGGATGTCTGGCGGGATTGGGACATGAGGTGGTGTGCACGGACAGCGACGCGGAGAAATTGAAAGTTCTGGAATCGGGCCGGCTGCCGATTTACGAGCCAGGGCTGGACGAGGTGATAGCGCAAGCGCGCAAGGAAGGGCGGCTGAGTTTCCGCGCGAACGCGGCGGAAACGGTTCAGTATGGCGAAGCGATCTTTATTTGCGTGGGTACGCCGCCGCTGCCCAACGGGAGCGCGGACTTGAGCGCTATTGATCATGTGGCGCGGCTGGTGGCGACGGAAGCGCGCACACCGAAGCTGGTGATCGAGAAGAGCACGGTGCCGGCGCAAACCGGACAGGAATTGAAACGGGCGCTGGCGGTATATGGCCGCAAGTCCGGGATGACTTTTCGCGTGGCATCGAATCCGGAATTTTTGCGCGAGGGGACGGCGGTGGGAGATTTTTTGCATCCCGACCGGATCGTGGTGGGGGTTGAGGACGAAGTGGCGGAAAAACAGTTGAAGGAAATTTACCGGCCAGTGCTGGAGCGGACTTTTGCGTGCCCGATTCACAAGGGAAAATGCCCGGACGTGGCGCTGCCCGCTTGGCTGGTGACGACGATTAACAGCGCGGAGCTGATCAAGCATGCGTCGAATTCATTTCTGGCGGTGAAGATTTCGTACGCGAATATGGTGGCTGACCTGGCGGAAAAACTGGGCGCGGATATTGAGGAAGTGGTGCGCGCGGTGGGGATGGATCCGCGCATCGGACCGAGTTTCTTCCACGCGGGGATTGGATTTGGCGGATTCTGCCTGCCGAAGGATTTGCAGGCGTTCGTGCACCTGGCGGAAAAATCGGGTGTGGATTTTTCAATGCTAAAGGAAGCGGAAAACATCAATAAGCGGCGCATTGATCTTTTCGTGGAAAAGATTCGCCGGGCGTTGTGGGTGGTGAAAGGCAAACAGATTGGGGTGCTGGGATTGGCGTTCAAGCCTAATACGGATGACATACGTTTTGCGCCGGCCATTGACCTGGTTCACGCGCTGTTGAAGGAGGGGGCGCGTATTCGCGCGTACGATCCGGAGGCGGTGGAGAAGGCGCGGGGGGTGCTGCCGCAGATTGAGTATGGAAAAGACGCTTATGAAGCTGCGGAGGGCGCGGAGGCTTTGTTGATCGCGACGGAGTGGGAGCAATTTCGCAAGCTGGATTGGGAGCGGGTACGCGATTCGATGGTGCGGCCATTGATTCTGGATGGGCGGAATTTGCTTTCTGGGAAAGAGATGAAGGGGCATGGGTTTGAGTATTATTCGATGGGAAGGCCGGATTAATTTTTGGATTGAGTAGGCGCGATTTCAGGTAGTAGCGCTGGAAGCTCGGGGAGCTGTCGCGGCACCGGCAACGGATGTGTCGCACCTACGGCGCTCTCGATTTTTCTTGCAACGATTCCCAGGCCTTCCGGCCTGGGCTAACTTTTGCCGCGCCTACGGCGCTGACGCCGCGCGGGGCCGCGGCCACACGGCGAAGGATGATGGTAAAACCCAATTCGGTTGTGCGCGCAATCACCCGCCTTTACATATAATGCTACACATTATATGCTATCCTTGTGATTCAGTCGTTTCAATGCGAGGATACCGAACGGCTGTTTCATGATGAGAGCGTCAGGAGGTGGCGGGCTATTGAGGACGTGGCGCGGCGGAAACTGAATATGATTCACGCCGCGCGCAAACTAGACGATTTGAAGGTGCCGCCTGGGAACAAATTGCACAAGTTGACGAGGGATCGCGATGGGCAGCACGCGATACGGATCAACGACCAGTACCGAGTGTGTTTTACATGGCGGGACGGGCATGCGTACGATGTGGAGATTGCGGATTATCACTGAGGGGAAATCATGGCCAAGCTGAAGCCGATTCATCCCGGGGAGATTTTGCGCGAGGAGTTTATGGCGCCGTTTGGGTTGAACCCGAACAAGCTGGCGATTGCCTTGCGGGTGGCTCCGCCGAATATCTATGAGATTGTTGGGGAGAAGCGCGGGATTTCCGGTGAGATGGCTTTACGGTTGGGGCGGTTCTTTCGGACTACTCCGGAATTCTGGATGAATCTGCAGGCGCACTATGAATTGGCGGTTTCGCGGCGGGAGGCGGAGGAGAAGATCAACCGCGATGTTCGGCCGATGACGGAAATTAGCGTTTGACGAGAACCACACCCTTCCTAAAAAGCGACACGGATGATGCACCCGTTGGCCCCGACCTTCTGCAGTAACAATTCCGATACGAGGACGTTCGCCATGCGAATACGTACGGCTTTGTACCTGATGCTTCTCGCAGGCTCGTTGTTTCTGGGATGCAAACAAGTGATTCGTGCACAGGGCACGTCGCGAATTACCGGGACGTACACCAACATGTACTACAACGAGGAAGGCGGCGACGTTCTGGGTGAGGAGCTAAAGATTGTGGCGACGCATGGGAGCAGGTACCAGGGTGCGTTGCAGTTTGCGGAAGGCGAGCCGGAGAGCCTGTTGGTTGTGAATATTGAGGTCACGGGGGACGCGATTCGTTTTACGGTGCCCGAAGGAGACACCCATGCTGGCCGCTTCAGCGGAACAATCAGCGGCAACGCAATTCACGGAGAATTTCGGTACGCGAACGGAGCTATCGAGAAGGTTGTTTTGAAAAGAGGGAAAAGTTACTGGGACTGAAGCGAGGGCCTCGATCCTCGGTCTGCGAATTGACCGATGGCGTCCGACGCCGTCGCATGTGCGGAATTATCAGGCTGGCGCGTGTGCCAAGCGCCTCGCGAAGCGAAGAGAGATCCTTCGCTCCGCTCAGGATGACGACGTTGTGGCAGTGAATGGCTCACATTATTTTGCTGGGGTGGATTGGGCTACTTTTTCGCGGAAATATTCGTAGGTTCGTTGCAGGCCATCTTCCAGGTTTACCTTGGGTTCCCAATTCAGGATGCGTTTGGCTTTGGTGATGTCTGGGCAGCGCTGTTTGGGATCGTCTTGAGGGAGGGGGTGGAAGACGATGGGCGCGGTGGCGCCTACTAGTTTGCGGACGCGTTCGGCGAATTCCAGGATGGTGATTTCCTGGGGATTGCCGATGTTGGTGGGCTCGTGCTCGTTTGATTCCAGGAGCTTATAGATTCCGGCTAGCAGATCGGAAACGTAGCAGAAGCTGCGGGTTTGTTTGCCGTCGCCGTAAACGGTGATGGGTTCGCCGACGAGAGCCTGGTAGAGAAAATTGGGGAGGGCGCGGCCGTCGTTCAGGCGCATGCGCGGGCCGTAGGTATTAAAGATGCGGACGATGCGGGTATCGAGGCCGTGATAGCGGTGATAGGCCATGGTCATGGCTTCGGCGTAGCGTTTGGATTCGTCATAAACGCCGCGCGGACCGACGGGATTTACGTGGCCCCAGTAGCTTTCGGGCTGCGGGCTAACTTGCGGATCGCCGTAACATTCGGAAGTGGAGGCGAGGAGGTAGCGAGCTTTTTTGGACATGGCGAGGCCGAGGGAATTGTGGGTGCCGAGGGCGCCGACTTTTAGAGTTTGGATGGGATATTTCAGATAGTCGGGCGGACTGGCAGGCGACGCGAAATGGAGGACGGCGTCGAGGGGGCCGGGGACTTCGATGTAGCGCGAGACATCCTGATGCGCGAAGCGAAATTTAGGATGCGGGAGGAGATGGGCTACGTTGGAGTTGCTGCCGGTTACGAGATTATCGAGGCAGAGAACTTCCCAGCCTTTTTCTAGAAGCAACTCGCATAGATGCGAACCTAGAAAACCTGCTCCGCCGGTGATTGCTGCGCGCACGTAAGACTCCTTGATCGCGATGGGTTTTATTATCTATGAAATGGGGTCTTGGGGGAATACGCATCGACAAATCGGAGTCACTTCGGAGACCAGAGGGCGAAGATGAAGGCGAAAGATTTAACACAGAGTACACAGCGGAAAACCGGAGGACACTGAGAGAGCTAAACCGAGTTGGCGACGTGGCTGCCATCTTAACAAGCTGGGGCGCAGCAAGCAGCGCCCCTACCACAGAATTTGGGCGCGCATCCGTTCAGTGGGATGCGGCTGGGACGACTGCGGCGGGGGCTGGAAACGCGGTGGTGTGATCGAGGACGATACGCCAGCCTTCGGGGAATTTTCTGAAGTCCAGGGAGAAGACGCCGGAGGGTTGGTCGGATTCACGGACCAGATGGAATTTTCCCACTACGTAAGCGGCATCGGCGCAGGTGAGGTGAACTTCCAGATCGGAGAACGCGAGTGTACCCATAGCTTTGCGATCGGGGTAGGAGTGGTGGTAGCGATCGAGGACTGCTTGCCATCCATGGGCGATGCCGTTCGCGCCGATAAATTCTGTTTGCTCTGAATTCCAGTAGCCGGTCATGAAGGTGTCGATGTCGCCGCGATTCCAAGCGGTGGTTTGCATGTCCAGGACGGCGCGGATTTGGGATTCGTCGGAGGGATCGGCGGAGGATGCAGTGGAGGGTCGCGAGAGCACGGCCGCGCAGATTAATACGCCTAGTATTACGGCTAGCAGGGCGATGCGGGATTTTAAGGACATTTGGTGTTCCTCCTGAGATGGACGAATGTGGATGCGTTGGTGCTAGGAGCCGTAGCTTCGGATTTCTCGCGGGGACAGGCTATCAATGAATGTGGCGCGGGACAACATGGGAGGTTTGGCTCGACTGTACGGTGGCGGGCTTGCGCGTGGGGAGTACCTTTGTTGGTACTGACGGGCTATTGTGGCGGACGGAGGGGTTCGGCAGAATGGACGAGGTCGAACATGTTTATATCAGCGTTCATTCTCGTGATCTGCATCGCAGCGATGATTCAGTTCGCCGTGTTTAGCTGGCGGGCTGGGTTGTTGCGGACGATTGCCACCGAGCCTGTGGGCGACGAGGCCGAGCTGACGGCGGAGATCTGCCGCAATCTGCTGAATGGAAAGGACTTCGCTGACGTGTCCAGTTTGCAGGGGCTTTGCCCGGATTTGAAGAATGGGCGGGTGAACCTGCGGACGGTGCGGGTTTATTACAGCTTTTTGAAGGCTATGAGCCGGCTGGGGGATTTGATTGTGGCGCCGGGCGCGAATGGATTTGGCGGCTGGACGAGCCGCGAGATGGCTTTGTGTACGCAGTACACTGCCGCGGTACTGTCGCAGCGGTTGCGGAGCAATCAAGAGTTGGCGGCTGAAGTGCGGTCTTACTAGTCCTCGCTGTTTGAACTCCTCCGCAAACCGTTAATAATATCCGTTCGTTTTCTCCGTTCAGAGCGCGTTCGAGTTCGCGTAAAATGCGCGGCATATGAACCAGCCTCCCCAGTCGATCGAAGGAACACTGCGTTCTCTCAGAACGGTCCACGGAGTCCTGCTTTTTGCGATGTTTACGCAGGTGCTAACAGTAGAGAAGGTTTTGCCGCATCAACCTCGGGTGCTTAATTCAGCATTTGCGACTCCGATCCTAGTGTTGAGTATCGGGATCGTCATCGCGACGGTGTACATCCGACTGAAAATGGTCGGCCCAGCGCTCGATACGCTGCGCTCAACGCCTGATGATCCAACCTCGCTGGCAAAATGGAGGAAAGGCGTCGTATTGAGCGACGTGCTTCTCGACGTGGTCGTATTGTACGGGTTTGTCTTGCGATTCCAAGGCGGGACGCAGCAACTGTGCGTGCCGTTCTACGCTGCGGGGATTGTGCTAATGATCCTGTGGTGGCCGAAGCGCCCCTAAGTTGTGATGGGATTTTTTGGTTACTTAACCTTCGCTTAATATTCCTCGTTCTGTCCTTCCAGCCAGTTACCTGATACGCCATGCAGGGCGGGTATTTCCCATCAGGGGCGCGGGTTTTCATGCCTAAATAATGTGGGTGAATCCAACAGCCATTAGGTGTGTGCCGACCGAAGGAGGCGCCATGAAGAGCCGCGCCAGATTTACTAGTTTGCTTGCATTCATAATATTGGCCCTTGTGCAGTTCTCCGCCTGCTCCGGCACACCATCCACGTTCAACAAGGTGACCATCTCTCCGAGTGGGACTATGTTCCTCGGCCAGGGTGGGACGATTCCATTGATCAGCGCTACGGTATTGAATGATACGCAGCTGAACGGCGGGGTGACTTTTACGTTGCTGCCAGTGGGGGCGGGGTCGGGAACGCTGACGCAGCTGAGTTCGACGACGGCGAGCTTTGCGGCACCCGGTGTGGTGACAGCTGAGACGATTGTGACGATTACTGCGCAGTCGGTGGATTTTCCGAAGCAGTTTGCGGTGCTGACGGTGAAGATCGAGCCGCCGCCGATGATCACGACGACGACGGTGCCGGATGCGACTTTGGGCGCGGCTTATACCGCGCCAATCACGGCGACGGGCGGAGTGCCGCCGCTATCGTGGAGTTTGTCGTCGGGGACGCTGCCGAAGGGATTGGCGCTGGGCTCGAGCACGACTGGTACGGTGAACATCACCGGGAAGGCAACGGTGGCAGGGGTGTCCACGTTCACTGTGACGGTGACGGATGCTACCGGAGCTTCCAACACTTCCCCGCAGTTCCAGATAGTGGTGAGCAGTCTGGCGTTCACGACGACATCGCCGTTGCCATCAGGGACGGTGGGTGTGGCTTATGCGGGCGTGCAATTCGCGGCGACCGGCGGGACATCGCCTTACGCGTTTTCGCTGGCGACTGGATCCAATTTGCCTCCGGGGCTGCAGCTTAACGCGGGAGACCTGACGGGCACGCCGACGACGGAGGGCAGCTTCAGCTTTGGCATCAGCGTGACGGACAGCGAAAATCCGGCGGCGGTGATTACGAACACGTTCACGCTGGTGGTGAATCCGGTACAGGATTTGACGCTGCTTACAGGATCGTTTGCGTTCAGCTTCAGCGGGAACAATGCGTCGGGATTTGTGGCGGCCGCGGGTACATTTACGACGGACGGTAATGGAAATATCACGACGGGTGAAGCGGACATCACGAATTTGCAGGGGAACACACTTTTCAAGAGCATCACGGGGACTTACACAGCGGGGCAGGACGGGCGCGGAACGATTACGTTCACGAGTGTGGCAGGGACGCCGACTTTCGCGTTTGCGATTGATACAGGCGGATCGGGGCATGGCAGGTTGATCGAGTTCGACGCGGCCCCCGTGGTGACGCGAGGATCGGGTCGGCTGGAGGCGCAGAGCGTCACGACTTGCGTGGTTTCCGGGACGGGGACGAACACATACTCTGGGACGTTCGCGTACGGCGGATCGGGTTTTGCGAGCCAATTTGCCCCGGGGGGCGCGGGACCGATCGCGTTTGCGGGAACGTTTACGGCGACGCCGCCGGTTTCACCTTCGACACAGGGAAGCTTGGCGAGCGCGGAAATGGATTCAAACGCGCCGGACAATGTGCTATCGGATCCGTCGGTTTCGGGAATTTATCAATCCGGACCGGACGCGACGCATTGCACGATTGGGCTTTCTTCTTCTGGATTGGCGAATCCGAATTACGACGTGTATCCGATTTCTTTCAGCGATGCATTCCTGATCGAGACGGATTCGGTGAGCGCGACTACGCCGCCGAATATCACTCTGGCGGAGATGAAGCAGCAATTTGGACAGCCGTTCTTTACCGGCGCGATGAACGGGGCGATTGCCGGCGGAGTGAGCGGCGCAGTATTGAACGGAAGCATCTATGAGCCGTACGTGTCGGTGGTACAACTGGCGCCGACGACGGGGTTGGGGAGCTTCAACTATTCACTGGCGGACAACACGGCAGGGACCGTCACCAACACGAACGGTACTCCGTTCGCAATCACCTACACTTCGGATCAGTTTGGCCGCATCGATACTTCGGGCTTTGTGGTTAATGGCGTGTTTGAGCCGGTTTTCTATCTGGTCAACTCGCAGGAGGCATTCGTCGTGGGGATGCTGAACGGCGGACCGATCGCGGGACATCTGGATCCGCAGACGCTGAGTTCGTTCACGGCGGCGAGCATCAATGGAACGCTGGTGGAGGGAACATCGGGGCCGGCGGTTAGCGCGGACCGCGATTTTTCGGGGTTCCTGACGTTTAATGGGTCGGTGTCGCCCGCGACGATTGCGGGAGTGCAGGATGAAAGCACTTCATCGGCGAATACTTCGGCGGAGGCGGTGACTGGGACGTACGTGCTTTCTGGGACTGGAGCAACGGACGGGAGCGGAACGGCTACGTTGACGTCACCGGCGGCGTCTACTAGAGCGTTTTATATTGTGTCGCCGACGAAGGTGGTGATGATCACGACGACCGCGGGGGATACGAACCCGGTTTTGGTGATCGTCGGGCATTGATTTTCGGCGGCGCTAATTGCACACCAATTCGTTCACGTTGCTTACGCCTTGGCAAGCTGGGGCGCAGCAAGCAGCGCCCCTACCAATATTCACTACGCCTGCGCCGCGTTGACAAAACCGTGGCGAGCGGCGCCTCTCCGAATCATTTCGCGCGATATTGAGAATGACCTACCGCTCTGTGAGATCACTCCAACTTAATTAGTATGCCCAACGCATGAGGACTGCGCCGGTGGTGTAGCCAGCGCCTACGGCGATTAAGAGGACGAGGTCGCCTTTGCGGAGGCGTTTTTGTTCTACGGCGTCCATCATGCCGAGGGGGATGGTGCCGGCGGTGGTGTTGCCGAAGCGGTCGATGTTCACTAGAACTTTCGAATCGTCCACACCGAGGCGTTCCTGCATGCCGCGAATGATGCGCAGATTGGCCTGGTGCGGGACGACCAGAGCGAGATCTTTGCTCGTCAGGCCATTGCGCTCGAGGATTTCGACTGCAAGCTCGCTCATGCGGCGCACGGCATATTTGAAGACTTGCGCGCCTTCCTGATGGACGAAGTGCATGCGGTTGTCTATGGTTTGTTGCGATGCGGGATGCAGGGAGCCGCCGCCGGGCATGTAGAGGTTGCAGCCGCCGGAACCGTCCACGTCGTGAATGAAATCGAGGATGCCTTCAGAGTCGGAGGCGGCGGGCTCGATGAGGACGGCGCCGGCGCCGTCGCCGAAGAGGACGCAGGTGGCGCGGTCGGTGTAATCGAGAATGGAAGTCATCACGTCACTGCCGATGACCAGGACTTTTTTGTGGGCGCCGCTGGCAACGAATTGCGCGCCGACGGTGAGGGCGTACAAGAAGCCGGAGCAGGCGGCGGAGAGATCGAAGCCCCAGGCATTTTTCGCGCCGATGCGATCCTGGATGAGGCAGGCGGTGGCGGGGAAAAGCATGTCGGGAGTGACGGTGGCGACGACGATGAGGCCGATGTCGTCCGGGCTGACGCCGCGAGCGGCGAGAAGTTTGCGAGCGGCTTCGGCGCCGAGATGGGAAGAGGCGACGCCGGGGTCAGCGTAATGCCGCTCGCGAATTCCGGTGCGGGTGCGAATCCATTCGTCGCTGGTGTCCACTCGTTTTTCGAGATCGAGATTGGTGACCACGCGCGGCGGAACGTATCCGGCGACTCCGGTAATCTTTGCGGCGATGCGTCGGCCCATTCATTTCCCCCAGGAAGAAAGAAAAAATTGAATCAAAATGAGTAGTTGGTGATTGTATGCAATCGGACGCGGGTGTGACAAGGGATTGTCGCGGTTGGTGGTGAGTCAGTTTCCGGTTAGGGCGTTTACCAGGAGCTACCGAGAATTTTCTCGGTTCTCAGTGTCGATTCTGCACCTTCTCGTTCGACAAATGGGTAGAGCAGCAATTAAGCTCTGAACTTGAACGTCGGACCAACTTAACCGGAAAGGACAAACACAATGCGATTCATGGTCATCGTCAAATGCACGGAAGACTCCAAGAACGAAGTCGCACTCCCCGATCCCCAGCTCATGGCCGACATAAACAAATTCAACGACGACCTCTTGGAAGCCGGGGTCCTGATAGGCTATGACGGTCTTCACCCCTCCTCCAACGGCGCCCGCGTCCATTTCTCCGGCAAGAACCGCCCCATCGTCACTGACGGTCCCTTCGCCGAAAGCAAGGATGTCATCGCCAGCTTCTGGTTCTGGCAGGTCAACTCTCTCGAGGAGGCCATCGAGTGGGTCAAGCGCTGCCCCAACGAAGGCGAGACCGACATAGAGATCCGCCAGGTCTTTGAGCCCGAAGAATTCGCATCTGCCTTCAGCGAGGAGGAAATTCAGCAGGAAAAGAACTTCCGCGCTCGAATGGCAGCTAACGCAGCCAAGAAATAGTCCCACTTGGTCAAGGTGAGGGCGGATGGGTTTACGGTGCAGGCTCGCCGCGGATGCTTTGCCCCCCAAGCCGCAGAAAAGCAAATAAGCAGAATTGTATTTGCGCCGCATGGGACCATTTCCGCTCTAACTCCCGTGAAGTCGCGTTACCGGACAATGAGAGTCAGTTTCCGATTAGGGCTGCCAGCTCAGGCGGTCGATGCAACACCATCCAGAGCATTGATTCGGCAATGCTTCCGCGGGAGAACCATCCGTGTGTCTGCGCTCGGCTAAAACCCAGCTAGGGCAGCGTTCCCATTGGTCTAGCCCTCGCTAGCGATTTTGGCTTTTGCTTTCAATGCCAGGCGGGTTCGAGCTTAGTGTTGCGTCGACCCATTGAGATCACCGCGTTTACCGGGCACTAACGTTTGGAGCAGCGGAAAGCATCCTGTTCCACCGGTTACGTCGATCTACCCGCGTGAAGCCGCAGAGCCTTCGTCGATTGTGATCGGTCCTGAAAGCAACTTGTCATTTCTGACAATTACAGACCGGGGACTCTCCGCGCAGAATTCGCGCGTATCGCCGCGCTTCGTGAGGCGGGCGGTGGCGGTGCGTCTCGTTTACGCGAAAAAATCTATGTGGAGGCGTTCATGCAGCAAGTAAGTAGCACGGCCCGTGCCTTGAGCTTTCTGGGATTCTTACTATTATTATCGGGGCCGCTGCTTGCACAGGATACGCCAGTTGGCCCGGCAGGAGCTGAGGTTGCCACGCAGGATACTCCGGCAGCCGCGACGAACTCCGAAGCATTGAGAAATGCGGCGCAGAATCCGATTGCCAATCTCATTAGCGTTCCCATCCAGGACAACTTCAATTTCAACATCGGGCCGACCGACCGCACCCAGAATGTTCTGAACATCCAGCCGGTGATTCCGATCAAAGTGTCGAAAGACTGGAACCTGATCATTCGCTGGATCGTACCCATCATCTACCAACCGCTTCCCGTATCCCAGATATCTGGGCCCGCGCTCCAAACGACCGGCGTCTACGGATTAGGAGACATGAATCCTTCATTCTTCCTTTCGCCTTCCAAGCCCCACAAGATAATCTGGGGCGTCGGTCCCACTTTCGTGTTCCCCACAGCAACCAACACGACCTATCTGGGGCAGGGGAAATTCAGCATGGGGCCCTCCGTGGTCGCGTTAGTGCAGCCCCCGCATTGGACCATCGGGTTTCTTGCAAACAATGTCTGGTCCGTAGCCGGTCAGTCCGATTTCAATTCCTCCGGCGCGGTCAATAAGCCTCCCGTGAACCAGTTCCTGATCCAGTGGTTCGCCAACTACAACATGAAGAAGGGTTGGTACCTCACCACCTCGCCGATCATCACCGCCAATTGGCGAGCACCGAGCGGCGACGTGTGGACGGTGCCTTGGGGCGGAGGAGTGGGAAGAATTATGAAGGTTGGATTCCAGCCGGTGAACATCACCGCTCAGTTTTACGCCAACCCTACTCGTCCCGCGAATACATCCCCATGGGGCATGCGTTTACAGTTTGTGTTGTTGTTCCCGAAGCTCAGCAAGGAGCAGGAAAAGGGGTTGCTGGAGCAAAAGCTGAAACAGTTGAATCAGGAGCAACCACAGAAGAACTGAAGAAAAAAGGGGAAGCGTTATGGCAAAGCTGATCCACACTTCACAGCGGAGGAAGAAATGAACAGTTCCAGTCGGATTCGATCTTGTTTCGTAGCCATGCTGTGGGTCGCTACTCTGCTGTTTGGCACTTCGGCGTTCGGTGCTGATCACTTGAGCGGACAAGTCACGGTGGGTGGCGTGCCCGTCGCGAGGTCAACCGTAGCGTTGTGGGAAGCTAGCGCGAACGCGCCAACGAAGTTGTCGGAAACAAAAACGAATGATGATGGAAAATTTGAAATTCGCGGATCGGCCCACTCAGATTCGATTCTATATTTAGTTTCAACGGGTGGGGCATTGAAGGGCAAAAGTGATAGCCCAGCTCTGGTCCTGTTGTTGGTGCTGGGCAACAAACCGCCGGAAAAAGTTGTCGTCAACGAACTCACGACTGTGGCTTCGGTTTTTACTGCGGCACGATTCATCAATAGCGGCGGAATATCGGGAAATCCGCTCGGGCTGCGTATCGCTGCCGGAAACGTGCCAAACTTCGTTGACCTGTCAACAGGCGGATGGGGCAAGGTGCTGCTGGATCCGCTGAACAGCTCAATGACCACGACGCTGGCGAGCTTGGACACGCTTGGCTCGCTGATTACGGCATCCGTCACGGTGGCTAATGACGATTGGCGCGCCCGTTTCTACAAAGCTTCCACTCCGACCGGTGGAGAAACGCCCAAGAACACGCTGGAAGCGATGGCTGGTATTGCCCGGGAGCCGTGGGCCGACCCGAAGGAACTCTATGCTTTGTTCGACGAGGCCTATCCGCTGCCGGCACCCGATGGGCGGCGCAGTGCGCCCTTCGTACCGTATCTCGTCTACGTTCCGGACGATTTCGTCCTTTCGCTGGCTTTCGCGGGTGGCGGGATTTATTCACCGGGCCGACTCATGTTTGATGCCAACGGCAATCTCTGGAGTGGACAGAACTGGATGGCCGGGTCGCAGTCCGGCGTCAACAAGAGCACCGGTGGCGGCGTGGCAAAGTTCACCCCCAACGGTATCCCGCTTTCCCCACCAATCACCGGCTTCACCGGTATGGGGATTGACGGCGTAGGCTGGGGCACGGCCGTCACCAACGACAGAGTCTGGATTTCAAGCTTCAACGGGAAGATTTTGGTTATGGACTTTGACGGCCATGTAGTGGGCAGCGAAGCCGATTTCCCGTTCAAAGAAAAGTTTCTTGGCCTGATGGGGATCGGCGTTTCGACAAGCGGTGATGTGTGGATCGCCGACGGCTCGGGCAATCAGTTGCTTTACTTCCCTGGTGGACGGATCAAGGATGGCCGCATCGTCAAGGTCGCGGGGCTGAAATCGCCCTTCGACATCGTCATCGATTCCCAGAATCGTGTCTGGGTCGCCAACTCCGCGTCGGACACGGTCGTCCGGTTCTCTGCCAACGATCCCAGCAAGGCGGAGAGCTTCCGAGCCGGGATCGGAGTCCGTGCGCTTGCGCTCGATTCGAAGGAAAATGTCTGGGTGGTGAGCAACATGGACCTACAAACCCCACAGCCTAAGCTTCCCGATGGCATCTCCATCATGGAGCAGTTCAAGCTCGTTACAGCGCACATGGTCAAGTACATCATGGGGCCACCGCGGCGGGCGACTGGCGCCGTCAATATGATCCGCCCGGATGGGACTCAACCCGCGCCGATGGGTTTCACCGGCGAGGCGCTCAACATCCCGTGGGGCGTGAACGTTGACGGCAATGATGATGTTTGGGTCGGCAATATGTGGGCGCGCTCCGTGACGCTGCTGGCCGGCGACAACACCAAGGGCCATCCGGCCGGTACGAAGACCGGTGACGTTATCCACGTGTTCCAGAGCGGCAGCATCCAGATGATCACCGACGCGGCGATTGACCCGGCGGGCAACGTCTGGGCCGCGAACAATTGGAACCTTCTCGAAGCGGACGTCAGCGAAAATCCGGCTCGCCCCACTTCAACTTGGGGCGGAGGATCGTGTTTCACTGTCATCTATGGAGTGGCTGCTCCAGTGAAGCCGCCACGCATGGGCAAGGTCCGGACATACTGACCAGCGTATCTTCATTCTCTGTCTCGGGTACCCTGGTGGCACCAAAGTCGTAAATTACGGCGAAGGAATAGCAGTCAAGTCCTGATTTGTCGCGTAACCGGAAACTGACGCACTTCGCATCGGCGGGTAGCGGTTTGCGTATCGGGAGATTGGCATTCCCGGGTGGTGGTGTTACTTGGAGCGGGCACGACCCTTCTGCGGCGGACAGGCATGCCGTGCCCCTACGAGGGCTGAGGAGGATTTCGAAGCGGCAGGTGATGGTGGCGGTTTTGCGGAGCGTGGCGGCGACTGAACAGGATTAATTTTGGTTCAGCTCGATGGCGTCACGGTGCGGTTCGAGACACGAGCGACCAATTGGTCCAATCGGGAGAGGAGCAGCTTCAAGATGGGAGAGTTGTTGGACTTTTTGTAGCCGAGGAGCAACTCGACAGTGGGCGCAGCTCCCTTGAGGGGACGAGTGGTGAGCGACGCGGGGAGGAAGTTCCTTGCGTAAGCGGGAAGCAGGCCCAGGCCGCGGGTTGAGGCGATTAAGGACAATCCCATGGTGACATGGTCCGCCTCATGGGCTGGCGCGATATTGACTCGGGAGCGCTTCAGGTAATTGTCGATTATGGCGCGGAGTACCGGAGCGGTGCGCGACACAGTGACGAAGGTCTCGCCGACTAGATCCTTGGGAGCGATCGACTTGCGCACAGCGAGGCGGTGGTTGCTGGGCAAGATCACCATCAAAGGTTCTTTGACGAGAAGGCGGAAAGCCAAGTCCGGAGCGCCGCGTTCGCGGCGAAGAAAGGCGGCATCGATCTTTCCTTGCGAAAGGGCGTCGGCAAGGAGAGGCGAGTATTGACTGGATATCATCACGTCGATATTGGGCAGCTCGTCGCGCAAGATGCGCAGGGCTTCGGGCATCCAGGTCAATTCGTGTCCGGTGAGAAAGCCGATCGAGAAGCATGGTTTGGAGGGATGAGCGGCGCGGCGAGCGGCTTCGGTTGCGGCCTGAACCTGTGAGAGCACCGTGCGGGCGTGGTCGAGAAAGGCGCGACCTGCCGGCGTCAGTTCGATGCCGCGAGCGCGGCGGGTCAGGAGTTGCGCGCCTACCTCGTTTTCAAGATCCCGGATCTGCCGACTCAATGATGGCTGCGAGGTGTGGAGTTCTCGCGCTGCCGCCACGGTGACGCTCCCTGCCTCGGCGACGGCGACGAAATAGCGGAGATGGCGTAGTTCCATTTTTACTCCCATGCTTGCAGAGCATCGCTCACAGCTTAACAAAGTATGCTGCAAGGGCGCTACCGCAGGTGGTGATCCTCATCTAAAGAAGTGATCTGAGCTACGCGGAGCTGGCATGACGGACGTATCAGTCATGCTCTTCCTGCATGGGTCGAGATCAATGGAGGTAGTGCCATGAGTTCACCTGTTGTTTTGATCACGGGCGCGTTGACCGGCATCGGTCGCGCTGCGGCAGCGGTCTTCGCACGAGAAGGAGCACGTGTGGTTGTGTCAGGACGTCATGAGAAAGAAGGGCAAGAGCTAGTGGGGGAATTGAAAGGGCTCGGAGCGGAGGCCATTTTTGTTCGGAGTGACGTGCGCAAGGATGAGGATGTGCGCAACCTTGTGGACCAGGCAGTGAAGCGTTTTGGACGGCTGGATATTGCAGTGAACAATGCCGGGACGGAAGGATTGCGCGGCCTGGTGACTGAACAGACCGCGGATAGCTATGCGGCCACGTTTGATACCAACGTACTGGGCGTGCTGCTGAGCATGAAGCATGAATTGCGGGTGATGCTGCCACAGGGGAGCGGAAGCATTGTGAATATTTCGTCAACCTACGGGCATGTGGGCGCTGCGGGAGCGTCGGTTTATGTGGCTAGCAAACATGCGGTGGAGGGGCTGACGAAATCCGCTGCACTGGAAGTGGCGGGGACAGGAGTTCGGATCAACGTGATCGCTGTGGGCGCTACGGATACGGGCATGCTCACGCGGTTCACCACGACGGATGAGAATAAGGCGGCGCTCGTCTCGACGGTACCGCTGAAGCGGCTCGCAACACCGGACGAGATCGCTCAGGTGATCGCTTTTGTGGGCTCGGCGAATGCTTCGTACATGACTGGGTCGTCTATTCCGGTGGATGGAGGAAAGCTGGCTCACTAATTCCGGGGCGCCTCTGCTGCGGCGGGCAAGGCCCTCCTGCGGCGGGCAGGCATGCCGTGCGCCTACGAAGGCTTGGGGCGGATTTCGAAGCGGTAGGTGATGGTGGCGGTTTTGCGGAGCATGGCAGCTACGGAGCAGTATTTGTTTTGGCTTAGCTCGATGGCGTCGCGGACGGCTTTTTCTTCTAGCTGGCCGGAGAGGCGGTAGAACATCTCGATTTTGGTCCAGACCGAGGGAGGGTCTTGGGCGCGTTCGCCGGAGATTTCGATTTCGAGGGCGGAGAGTTTCTGGCGTTTTTTTTCGAGGATCGAGACGATGTCTACTGAGGTGCAGGCTCCCAGGGCGCCCAGGAGCATTTCCATGGGGCCGGGGGCTGTGTTGTGTTTGCGATCGGCGTCGAAGGGGACGGTGTGACCGGAGGGTAGGGTGGCTTGGAACTCTTCGCGGGCAATCCATTTTACGGTTGCGGTTTGCATGGGGAGGCTCCTGGTGAAATTCGCAGATTAAACTTTATCGGGGATTGTGTGGGGCGTCTAGTGGTGGGGCGGACGGCGCGACGCGGTCACAGTAAGACGAAGGCGTTACCACGGATAGCACGGAGGAAAGGCGGAGAAAAGGAGGGCGGGTCTGAGACCCGCCCCTACGGATTCAAAGACGACGTCAAATTCAGCGGCAACGTCAACAACGGCCGCCTAAAAAGAAAGCAGGCGGCCGCTACAAATTCAAAAGCAACGGCTGATCCTCGGCGCGGCTCACATTTTTGCAAGCTGGGGCGCAGCCCTTCGAACCGGCGCTGCCGGTTCTCAGGATGAATCGCCCTGCAGGGCGATTCACAAGCAGCGCCTTACCGCGGAAATACCGGGGTCGGCAGACGGTGCTCGTGCAATCTCGGGAGAGAGCCTTTCTTGTGCGGAGGAGTTCGCGGCTAGGAGGTTAGGGTGTCTGAATCGCTGGCGCCCACGGAGGCGGCGATGTGTTGTTGGGGGGCGCGGCGCATGGCTTCTACGAAGCCGCGGACGATTTCGGGGTCGAATTGGTTGGCGGCGCAGCGTTCGAGTTCGGAGAAGGCTTCTTCGGGATTGCGAGCTTTTTTGTAGGTACGCTCGGACGTGATGGTGTCATAGGCGTCGGCAATGGCGATGACGCGGGCGCCTAGGGGAATCTGATCGGCGGTGAGGCGGTCGGGATAGCCGGTGCCATCGTAAAATTCGTGATGGTGGCGAACCATTTCGCGGATGCGATTCATGGCGGCGAGGGGCTCAAGAATTTTCGCACCGAGTTCGGTGTGGGTTTTCATGGTGGTCCATTCGGTGGCGTCGAGCGGGCCGGACTTATTCAGAATGGTTTCGGGGATGCCGACTTTGCCGATGTCGTGCAGCAGACCAGCGAGACGGATTTCCTCGACCTCGGCCTGATTCATGCGCAGGGCTTGCGCGATCATAACGGAATACGCGGAAACTTTTTGGGAGTGGCCCTGGGTGTAGCGGTCTTTCGCGTCAATCGCCAGTGCTAGCGACGTGACGGTGTCGACGACCGCGGGTGGAACGGGATCGCCGGCGTCGCCATCGCCATGTTCGATGAGCGAACGCGTGAACTGTTCGAGGCGGCGGTAGATTTCATCGAAGGCGTCGGGGCCGGTGGAGAACTGGCGCTTGAGGGTGACGCCGAGATAGGCTTCGAGAACATCTTTTTTCCAGCGCTTGGTGTCTTTGGGGTCGCCTTGTTCGGCGCTGGAAACGGAATTCCCGCCCTGGTGTTTCGACAAGTACATCGAAGAGTCCGCAACCTGAATCAGCTCCTGCGGCGTGGAGCCGTGCACGGGGAAACCTGCGATGCCGAAGCTGGCGGTAATATTTTTATCGCGCAGTAGCGGATCGGCAGCGACCCAGCCGCGGAGTTTGCTGGCGAGCTGGATGGCTTGTTCGACGCTGGTTTCGGGCATGAGGATTACGAATTCATCTCCGCCGTAACGGGCGACAACATCGGAGCGGCGGCAATTTTGTTCGAGAATGTGGCCAACGCGCTGCAGGACGACGTCGCCTTCGAGATGGCCGTAGAAATCGTTGACGAATTTGAAGCGGTCGAGGTCCATGAGGACCAGGGCGAAGGGGCGATTGGCGCGCGTGGAGCGCTTCCATTCCGAAGAGAGCGCTTCCATCAGGAAGCGGTGTGTTTTTACGCCGGTGAGACCATCGGTGATGGCCTGTTCCTGGGCTTTCTGGAAAATGACGGCATTGTGGAGAGCGCCGGCAAATAAATCGGCGAGGGTGCGGAGGAGGCGAATTTCTTCGTCGGCGAATTCGCAGGGCTTGGAGGATTCAACATAGAGAACGCCGAGCAAGCTATCTGCGTAGGTGACGGGGAGAGCGATGGCGGAGACCGTACCGGGGAGGACCGGAGTGGGTGAATCCGGGCCGACCGTGGTGACGGCGGAGATCTGACCGGAGCGCGCTACGTGGCCTACCAAGCCCTCACCGAGGAGAATGCGGCGACCGAGCGCATCGCGGCGCGCGCCGGCTTCGGCCTGGATTTCGAGTTCTTTGGAGGAGTAATCGAGAATGGCGATGCCGATGTGATCGTAGGTGAGCGCGTTTTCGATTTCGGCGGCGATCTTGGCAAGCATCTCTTCGGGATTCAGAGTGGTGATGGCGTGGCTGGAGACATTGTTGATGAGCATCAGCTGCTTCTGTTTTTTCTGCTCCGCGGAGAAGAGGCGAGCGTTTTCGATGGCGATGGCGGCTTCGCTGGCGAGGACACGGAGCAGCTCGACGTGGCCTTCATCGAAAGCGCGTTCCTGCTTGCTGTGCACGGCCATGACGCCGACTGCCTGATCGTAGAGGACGAGAGGAACGGCGCACATCGAGCCGGTAAGCCTTTGCGGCTCGAAACCCAAGCGCGCGGTTTCTTCAGCGAACTGTTCGCGGATCAGCAGCGGTTGGACGGTGCGAATCACGTGTTCCGCGAGGTGATTGCCGGTGGGGCGAGTTCGTTTGGGCTGGCGCACGCCATCGATGACTTCGATTTCGAAGCGAATCTGTTCCGATTTGCGGTCGTAGTAGGCGATGAAGAGGCAGTTGACGTCGAGCAGGCGCTGCATTTCGGAATAGATGCGTTCGAAGAGCGCGTCGGGTTCGAGAGTGGAGCTCAAGGCGCGACCGATTTCATTTAGGATGTGGAGCTCTTCACTGCGGCGCGCGGTCTGCTGGATGAGATAGCTATTTTCGACGGCCATGCCGATCTGGTGGCCCAGGGCGAGGAGCAGGCGCAATTCCGGGGGAGCGAAATTGCGATTGTCCGGCGTCCCGAGGAGCAACATTCCGAAGACGCGATCTTTGGCTTGCAGGCTGATGCCGACCACGGTGCGGAGGCCCTGAGCAAGAAGCATTTTGCGAATGTGGCGGAAGGGCTCTTCCTTTTCGAGGGCAACCCAGTTGGCGTCGCGGGCGAGATCGCGGAGGACGACGAGCCCACCGAGGCGGGCGACGAGGCGGACGACGTAATCGTCCAGATTATTTTCTTGGACGGAGGCGCAGAAGGAATCGTCCAAGCCTGTGACAACGACTGACGCCGGGCCATTTTCATCGCCGTAATGCAGAATGAGCGCGCCGGCTGGGATGCGCACGACGTTGAGGACGCGATCCAGAGCTTGCGCGAGCATTTTCTGGATTTCACCGCCGGCAAAGCTGGAGGTGGCCAGATTCAGATTGGAGAGGGCCAGCATATTGCGTTCGACGCGGCGGCGCTCTTCGTCGTAGACGGCCATCAACATGAGGACGCCGCCGATGATTTCGGCGAGCAGCGCGAAGGGCAGCAGGCTGGCATGGGCGAGCGGGCCGAGGCGCGCCTGGTAGTGGAAGAGTAGAAGCAAGGCGCCGGTTACCACGAAGGTGCAGGCCAGCAGCTTATCCGCGCGTGATTCCTGTTTACGGCCTTCCTGCCAGAACACTTGCGCGGTGAGGAAGAAAGCGACAGCGACTCCGAAAGCCAGAGGAATCGCGATCCAATCACGAGGGTAGGCGAAAGACCAAACCGCTGCCCCGGCGGCTGCGAAAGCGACGCGGCGCGCGGAGAGCGTGAAGCGCGCGTACAAGCGAGCGGAACAATAAAAAGCGAGAGCGGCGAGCGCCAATGCCCAATCGTTGATGACGGCAACCCATCCCGAGGGAGCGACCGGACCAACGAATGCAGGGCGCACGAAATAAAGCGAAAGCAGGAACCAGGCGGAGGCCCAAACGAGGAGGTAGGCCTGGCGCTTCTGTTGGTAGACGTACACGAAGAACATACCGAGCAGAAAGGCGCCGGCGAGGAGCACGACCGCACTCGTATTGAGATAGCTCAACAACTCAAGACTCCGTAATCAGGGCCTTGCAGATTTCCCCTGAGAATAGCAGAAAACGGAAGGGCGTTCGGGCGAGTGTCCAGGCGAGTTTCGTGGCGGTCACCTGTACTAAACAACGCCCGAGAATGGTGAAAATGCGGGCGCGGATTGGTCGAATACCGCCCAAGAATACACATTGCGTGGCCCAGGCCGATGATACCGCGGCCTGAGGAGACTATCTAACGCGCGAAGGTCGAGGTCAACAGTACCGGCGTACCAACCCTCTTTGGCTCAGCGTTTTGGGTAGCTTTTTGGGGGCTTATTACTGCGGTTTTGCAGGCGAGGTCGCGGGAACGGAGTTGGTATTCGGGTCCGCGGCTTTGGGCTTGCCGATTGTCGAGAGAGTTTCGACGTTAAATTTTTTGTAATCGGAATAGCGGGTGGTGCCGTCGACTTTGATGCCTTTTACGAGGAGGACGCGGACGTCAATGTGAACTTCTTCGTAGGTTGGAAGCCAGACCTCATTGTTGACGTATGTTTGTTCGAGAATGACGCGGGTGCCCTTCTGGAGGTCCGCCAGGAGGCCGCCGGCTATTTTCACGTTGCTGACGAAAAAGGCGTCGAGGCGGACGACATCGAGGGCTTTTTCGTCAATCCAGACGACGCCGCCGAGTTTTTGGATGACTTTTTCGACGAGGGTGCGGGCTTTGAATTCGGGGTTGGGCTCGAAGTCGAAGACGAGGACGTCTTGGCCGCGGAAGCGCTCGCGGCGCGGATTGACGAACTGGCACGCGCGGAGGAAAGCGTCTATGGAGATGTCTTCGTCTTCCTCCTCCTTTTGTTCCTGCTTGTCCCGTTGGCCGGAGGTGGCTTTCTTGTTCGCGCTTTTTTCCAGATCGTCAATTTCCTTCAGGACTCGGGCGTTTTCTTTTTTTTGGGCTTCGGGGCTGAGGGGCTGGCCGTTGATTTTCACGAGGGTCGAGACTTCGGTGCCGTCGAGGTAGAAGAAAGTGGATTCGCGGACGTCGGGCTTTTTGGGCTTGCCGCTACCTTCGTAGTCGGTCTCTTCCTCGATCTTGGTGCCGGCGTAGTTTTCTTTAATTTTGTCGAGGGCTTGCTGGTTTGCGTCAATTTGTTTGAAGAGGGTTTTGAGATCGGGGAGTTCCACTTGCGATTTTCTGGGGAAATCGAAGACGCGTTCGCCGACGGGTTCGTTTAGCGCGGCGTGAGTTACGTCAATTGAATAGATTGCTGAGCCGCGGTGGAGTTCGATTTTGTGCGGGAGCTGGACGCCATTTTCGGGGCGGTAGTCGTCGTAGAGGATTTCCTGATTCAGGCCGGCGATTGGTGCGGATTCTTTCACGATGAGGTGCGATTGGGCGTCGAAGTAGACTTGCCACTTCATGCCGGAGGGCATCGTGACTTCCAGCCGCGAAGCATCCTTGCCACGGACTTGCGCGGGGCCTACGTAGGTGACGACTAGCTTGTTCTTCTTCGGATCGAGGAGGCGTGAATTGTAATAGCGAGCGGCGGCTTCTAGTTGCAGGCCATCGGGGCCGACCAGGGTGGAAATTTCTCCGGCGGCGTTCTGATGCCATGCGGACTTTCCGTTGAAGGATTCGATCCAGCTTTGGTCGCCCATGACCATTTCGGAGTAGTAGCGGTTGGGGAGTTTGACGTCGAATGTGTAGGCGCCGGGCTTGGCGCCGTTCTGGGCGGCTACTGTTCCTTCCAGCGTGATTGTCTGGATTTTCGAAAGAGCGTGCGCGCCGCCTGAGGCTTTTACGTATTGACTCAAGATTTTGGCGGCATCCTGAGCGTGCAGAGGGGCGGCGAAGGTCGCAAGCAATAACGCAAAGCACAGGCTATGGAATCGAGCGCGCATAGGTTTCATCTTTAGATACGCACGGGTGCGGAAAAGGTTCCAGGCATTCCGCAGGTTTCGCCGCGCGCGGTTTTAGGCTGGCTCGATTTTGGAGCTTGGTTCCGATAAGATGGATGGCTCTCATACTAGGAAGGAATCCGACAGAATGTGTGCCGAACAAAAACCGCGTGTGCGTTTTGCGCCTTCTCCGACGGGATATTTGCATGTAGGCGGAGCGCGCACTGCTTTGTTCAACTGGCTTTTCGCGAAACACGAGGGCGGGACTTTGCTGCTGCGCGTGGAAGACACGGACGTGGAGCGCAATAAGCCGGAGTTGGTGGACGGAATCCTGGTGGCCCTGAAGTGGCTGGGGATTGAGTGGGACGAGGGTCCATTTTTTCAGTCGCAGCGCGGGGAAATGTATCGGGCTGCGGCGGAACGAATTCTGGCGAGCGGGGCGGGCTACGCGTGCTACTGCAAGGCTACAGCGTATGCGGGTGGAGATTATTCCGCGGCGGAGAATGAGGATCACGAAGGCGAAGGGGACGACGAGGGGCCGAAGACTTTGAAGGCCGTGGCGTGCCCGTGCCGCGATTTTTCGGATGCGGAGCGCGCGGCGAAGGAAAAGGAAGGTGCGACGCGGGCGATCCGATTCAAGACGCCGCGCACGGGCGTGACGAAATTCGAGGATGCGGTTTTCGGGCCGCGCGAGATACAGAACGCGGACATCGAGGATTTTGTGCTGTTGCGCTCGAGCGGAGTGCCGACTTATCAACTGAGCGTGGTGGTGGATGATATTGATATGCGCATCACGCACATTATTCGCGGCGCGGATCATTTGTCGAATACGCCGAAGCAGGTGCTGATTTATCACGCGCTGGGGACGACAGCGCCGATTTTCGCGCACGTGCCGCTGATTCTGGGGCCCGACCGCACGCGGCTTTCGAAACGGCACGGGGCGACCAGCGTGGGTTCTTATGCGGATGAAGGATTCTTGCCGGAGGCGTTCCGGAATTTTCTGGCGTTGCTGGGATGGTCCACGGGCGATGACAGCGAATTCATGCGGACTACGGAACTGATCGAGCGGTTTGCGCTTTCGGGCGTGAGCCGGACGAATGCGATATTCGATCGCGCGAAGCTGGAGTGGTACAACACGCAATATTTGCAGAAGCCGCCAGTGGAGGAGCTGCTGCTTTATGTGGAGGCGGAATTGCGGCGGGCGGGATTGTGGAAGGATGAGTGGGCTACGACCGAGCGGGCTTGGTTCGCGCATGCGGTGGATTTGATTCGGCCGCGGACTCGTTTGCTGACGGATTTCACGGGTTGGGCGCGGGCATTTTTTACGGATGAGTTTGAATACGAGCAGGAAGCGCGCGAGAAATTCTGGAAGGATGAGAAAGTTCCGGGGCTGCTGGCGAAATTGACTGAGGCGCTGACGGCTTTGCCTGAGTGGAATCATGACGCTTGCGACGCGGCTCTGCGGGGGGTCGCGGCGGCTGAGGGTGTGAAGGCTGGGTTGCTGATAAACGCTACGCGCGTCGCGATTGTGGGACGGGCGGTGGCGCCGCCGCTGTTTGACACGATGGTGGTGCTGGGTAAGGAGCGCGTGGTCGAGCGGTTGCGGCGCGCGTTGGCGTTTTTGTCCTCTCGGTAAAAATTGCGCGACGAACATTCAGGAATAAATAATCGAAGAGCGTGGCCTCAGCGGCTAAAGCCGCTCTGAATTTGCGCCGGTTACGGCACGGCTGAAGCCGTGCCCTGACGCACAACTCATTCTTACACAGACTTTGAATCCCTTCCTTCCTGTTCAAACTATTTCCTTTGATGTGACGCGTTTGCGAAAGTGTGCGGGGACTCGCGGAAACTACTTCATTGGTGCGGCGGAGAAAATTTCGGGATGGGCGGCGTGGGATGTGGTGCCTGCTGCGGCTACGTCGACGCGGACGTCAACGGGAACTTTTACTGGGGGGAGGCAGGTGGTGTCGTTGCAGGCCTGGTAGCGGAGGGTGACGGGGAAGGTTACGGCGCCGATGGGGGCGTCGTTGTGGGCGATGAGACGGAGTTTCAGAGTTACACTCGCGGAATATACGTCGAGGCCTTTGTTGGGCGAGAATGAGAATTTTTCGATGCGGCCGGCGGGGTAGATCGTGTCGAGGAGCTCGAAACCGGTGGGGAGTTTGGGTGTAAGAGTCGTAGGAATCAAATATTTGTCAGTGGGGTGGTTGGAATTCATATGGTAGCCGCGGGCTATTTCCACGGCGAGGGCGATTTGAAATTCTTTGCCGCGCGGGACGGGCGCGAGGGAGACGAAGGCGCGGGGTTTTACGATTGCAGCGGGAGCCGCTGGTGCATCTGCTGAGCTTTGCGCGGCGGCGGCTGTGTTCTCGCGCAATGCGAAATTGCCGGCGGCTAGGATAAACAAGAGCGCGCAGAAAGCGATTGTCTGTGGGATCCGCATCGTTGGTCTAAACCTCGATTGGCGTGCCAAGTTTTTCGGTGAGGATGCGGCTCATTACTTGGTTCAGGGTTTCGCCGGTTTTTTCCTGGACGAAAGCTTGCGCGGATTCCGACCAGCCGAGTTTGAAGCTGGTGGTGAGCGCGGAAATCCAGATCTGTCGCACAGGGCTGTTGGGGCTGATGACGAAGCGGGTTTCGTCTTCATCGTCGAATTCGATTTCGAGTTTGCCGCTGCCGCCTTCCACTTCGAAATCGTTGGCGTCGCCTAGTTCGAGGAGGCGATTGCGCAGGGCTTCGAAGGTGGCGTCACATTTTTTTTGGAATTCGTGTTCATTCATCATGGCATGGGCAGGTTACCGCAGTTGCGCGAGCGGGAGCAAGGAAGGCGCGCGCCGCGCTGCTAGAGCAACGACTGGATCAGTTTGTCGAGGTCGGCTTCGGTGGCGAGGCCGATGTAGCGCTTGGCGACTTTGCCATCGCGGGTGATTACGTAGGTGGTGGGCAGGCCGAGCAGGCCGCCGAATTTTCCGGCCAGGTCGTCGTCGCCGAGGACGATGGGGTAATTCATGGTGGTGGGATGGCCGTCCACGTCGAATTGTGTTTTTTGGACGTAGGGCTCGACGACGCTTTTGCCTTCTTCGTCCATGGCGACACCTAGCAGGGTGAAACCTTTATCCGCGTATTTCTTCTGGAAACCGATCATCCAGGGGATTTCTACCTGGCACGGCTCGCACCAGGTGGCCCAGAAATTCACGACTACCACTTTTCCTTTGAGGCTGGCGATGGAGACGTCTTTGCCCTGGAGATCCTTGAAGGTTACGTCTGGCGCGTTCGGCAGCGGCTTTTCGGTGCCGAGGGCTGCGGCTTGGCTGCCGCCGGATTTGCAGCCGGTGAAGGCGATTGCTGCAGCGGCTGCCAGGATGATGACGATCATGGAAAATTTCAGCGATCCGCGCATGCGCAAAACTCCTGTTACAGAGAGAACTTATTTAGAAATGCCAGTTTGCCAGAAAGCCAGGTGAGGCGGTTCAGGAAAACCAAGCCGCCGACCGCTAGCAGCAGGACGCCGCTGAAAACTTCGACAGTGTGAAGGTGGCGGCGAAACTTTTGATAAAAGCGCAGGAAGCCGCCGATGCCGAGAGCGGTGACGAGAAACGGAATCGCGAGGCCTGCGGAATAAACCGCCAGCAGAAAAATCCCCTGCCATACCGTGTCGCGCGTGGCGGCGACGGCGAGAACGCTGGCGAGGATGGGGCCGATGCAGGGCGTCCAGCCGAAGGCGAAAGCGAATCCCATCAGGAAACCGCTGGCGGCTCCCGGCTGGCCGCCGAGATTCTGAAAACGCACGTCGCGGTTGAGCCAGCGAGTGAGCGATGGCCCCAGCAGAAAAATCAGCGCGATGGCGATGAAATGTATGGGCTTCAGCCACGCGGGGAGGAGGCCGGCGCGGAGGCTGAGCGCGATTCCGGCGGCGACCAGCGCGATGCCGATGATTAGTCCCGTGCGGACGGAAATTTTAGCGAGCAGGCCGGTGAGATGAAGGCCGAAGAGGACGATCAACGCTCCGGCGACGGGCGCGAGCGACGCGCGATTGCGCAGGAGGAATGAGCCCACGGCGCTGGCGGAGGCGCCGAAGGAAATGAAGACGACGGAAAATCCGGTGACGAATGCGAGGGCGGAGGCGAGCAGGCCGGCGCGAGGAGTTTTGCCCTCTTTCAGCTGCTCGACGCCGATGCCGGAGAGCATGGAGATGTAGCCGGGCACCAGCGGCAGGACGCATGGGGAGAGGAAGGAAACTAAGCCTGCGAGAAACGCTGCAAAGATTGAGACGTCCATGCGATTAGATCGAGTCCTTGAGTTGCCAGTACGTTGGATGTGTTAGACGCGGCAACGATACGTCTGCAAACTAGAATTTTCCCACATCCTTTGGATGCGTGCGCGCGCTTTTTCGCAGTCTGGTGGGCGCATGCGAAAGCCGTCAAGTGTCGGCGAAACCCGGCGATTGGTAACGGCTGTGGCTTTGCGCGTTAGCGCTAAGTATCTGATAAAACAGGACTAAACACTATCGCGGCAATGGCAGGGCGGGTGCAATTACGCATGACATGGGCCCGCTTGCTGGAGCCGGGAGCGGCGGGAATGTTGCCGATCGCGGTGGCGGGCCCAAAAAATTTTGGTGGGCGACGGCGGTTGGAGGGCGCGATGACACCCAATCAAGTGACAGCTGTGCGAGTGGGTGCGGCGTTTGCGGCGGTGGGATTGTTCACTCTTTCCGGTCGCGTCCTGGCGGCGGATATCGCGGCGGTGGCGTTGACGATTGCGGCGATTGCTTTGGACGGGGTGGATGGTTATCTGGCGCGGAGGCGCGGGATGGCTACGCCGCTGGGGGCGCAGCTGGATATTTTGGGCGACCGCGTGGTGGAGAATTTGTTTTTTACATTTTTTGCGGTGGCGGGGTTGATTTCTCTGTGGCTGCCGATTTTATTTTTTGTGCGGGGGACGGTGACCGATTTTCTGCGCGGATTGGCTAGCCGCGCCGGGCGGAGCGGATTCGGGACCAGTTCGATGCAGGAAACTTGGTGGGGGCGAGCGCTGGTGGCGTCGCGAGGGAGCCGCGCGGCTTATGCGATTATGAAGTGCGTGTGTTTTTGTTATCTGGGGTTGCTGGTGCCCGTCGAGCGTTTGCACGCAGGATGGTTGGATGCGAGCGTGCGCTCTTGGCTTTTGCTGACGGGGCAAATTCTGGCTGATGCTGCCGGAGTTTTCTGCATTGCGCGGGCGGTGCCAGTGATGTGGGAGGGGCGGCGGTACCTTGATGTTACGGCGGTGGAACGGAAAATTCCGAGGCGACGGGCTGCGGCAGTGATTGAGGGGATACGGTGACTGCGGTGAAGGCGGGATCAGAAACGGTGGGCGCGTTTTTTGATCTGGATGGGACGCTGCTCGGGGCGCCTTCGCTGGAGTGGCGGTTCATTGGGTATTTGCTGGAGCGCGATGAAATTTCCGGCGGGCATGTGGGGCGGTGGCTGGCGCGATTTGCTGTGGATTTCTGGCACGATCCGCACGGCGCATCGCTGGGAAATAAGCGGTATCTGTGCGGAATCCGCGAGGCGCTGGCGGACGAGTGGGAGCAATCGCTTGGGCCGGAATTTTTCTGCGAGGACGCGCCGGCGTTCTTCAAGGAAGCGTTGCAACGGATTGTGTGGCACCGCGCGCAGGGTCATCGTTTGTTTATCGTGTCTGGGACTTTGGCGCCGCTGGCGCGTGTGGTGGCGCGGAGACTTCGTGTCTTGGTTTCCGTGGAGATCGAGGTGTGCGCAACGGAACTGGAAACCGCGCCCGGTGTTGCGCGAATTTGGGATGGATGGATCCGCGGCGTGCACATGAGCGGATCTGCGAAATTGCAGGCGGTTACGGAGCTCGCTGCGCGTTACGGGATTGATCTTGCGCGGAGTTATGCGTACGGCGACAGCGTCGGCGATGTGCAGATGCTGGAAGCTGTGGGATATGGCGTTGCGGTGAATCCTACGCGGCGGTTGGCCCGGGTGGCGCGGGAGCACGGATGGCATACGTTCACCTGGCAGAAGACGATTGGCGAAAATCCGAATGGGGCGGCGCGGCGGTTGGCGGCGAGGGTGGCGCGATGAAAGTGTCGCGCGATGGCTTGATTTGCAGGGGCGGGTCTGAGACCCGCCGCTACGGATCTATCGCCGGCCACGTAGAAATATTGGGCCTGGGTTCGGAGGGTGCTAAATCGGAGGCGGCAGCACGGCTGTTGGCGGAAGTTTCGCGGGGTTGCGGGGCGTTTGAGTGGGTGACGTTTGGTTATTTGGGTTGGATTCTTCTGCTGCTGGCGATGTGCCACCGAAATATTCCGCACGCTATGAGTTATTTTGCAGTGCACTGTGCGATTGCGTCGGGAATTTTGTGGCTTGCGTGGGTAGCCGCGTGTTCTGAGAATCCGGCTTTGCAATTCGCGCGGCATTGGTATCCGTTGGCGCTTTACATTTTCTTTTTTGAGGAGTTGCGGGGATTGGTGCATGCGATTTTTCCGGGGTGGTTTGACCGTTGGCTGATTTTGTTCGATTACAACTTTGGCGGCGTGCATCCGGCTGCCTGGTTTTCGCGGTTTGCGGCACCTGGGCTGAATGAATTCATGCAGTTTTCTTACATGACTTATTTTTTGTATCTGGTGATTCTGCCGGCGATGCTTTATGCGCAGGGGAGGCGCGCGGCGTTCTGGACGGTGATGGTTGCGACGGCGATCGCGCATTATTCGGTGTATGTGATTGCGGTTTTGCTTCCGGTGGAGAGTCCTTATTTTGCGTTGGCGTCGTTGCGTCTTGCGCCGCTCGAGGGTGGCGCGTTCACTACTACGATCGAGTTTATCGAGCGATTTGGGCGGGTGCATGGCGGGGCGTTTCCTTCGGCGCACGTTGCGGGGTCAATGGTGGCGCTGCTGGCGGCGCGGCGGTACAAGCATTGGTTGTTTTGGATTTATTTGCCGCTTTTTTTGAGCATGTGCGTGGCGACGGTTTACGGGCGATATCACTACATCGCGGATGTGTTGGCAGGGATTGTGGTGGGTGCGACTGGGTGGGCGGTGGGACAGTGGGTGATGGACCGCGAGGGAGCGGCCAAATGCAGAGGCGGTTATCGCAGCGACGCAAAGGGCGGGGAGAAAGGTGACGGCAAGTCCGCGGCGGGGCTGACATCTTGGCAAGCTGGGGCGCGGCAAGCAGCGCCCCTACCAGAGCGGGGCGGCGTGGGTCAGAATATTTTTTCCGGGCGGAGGAGGGTACCTACGGAGCCTAGATTGGAGATGCGGAAGACCCAGAGGTATTGATTTTCACTGCGGATGTTGCCGAAGGAAAATTTGCGGTAGCCGACGCCGACGCCGCAGCAAGAACCGTTGTAGATGGCTTCGGCGACCTGGTTTTGAAACTGATGCTCAGTGAGGTCATAGCTAGCGCCGAAGGTGACGTTCAACCCACGACGGGTGAGGTCGCCGTACCCGATCAGGGCGCGGACCTGATTGGAGCGAGGCTCGAAGTCGAAGTCGGGGGGATTGAACTGGGGAGGAGTGGGCAGATTCACGACGGAAAAATGGGCGAGAGTTAGAAAGTATTCTCGGTAGGGCTTGAGTTTGAGCAGGGTGCCGACGGCAGTGAGTTGGCCGTGGCGGGGATCGAAATTAACGATGAACTGAGTGTCGAGATGTTTACCCGGCTCGAAGCGCAGGTCGCTGACAACGGGTGAAAACTGGTAGGGCTGACTGGCGAAGGCGAACGGCGTAAGGGCGTCGGTGGTTTGAAACACGTTGCGTTGGCCGGTGACCAGCGCGCCGCCAAAATTGGGATCGAGGAAGTATTTCTGGGCTAGCTTCCAGCTAAGAATTTCCTCGGCGCTGCCGTCTTTTTTGCGGCGGTAGAGGCGTTGGGTTACTCCATATTCGAACTCGTTGGTATTGGTGAGAGTTTCATCTTCATCGAAGCGCACAAAGCGGCTGAAATCGGTGACGCCGTTTACATAGTTGTAGACGATTTCCGGCTCGATGACGTGCTTCCATTTGGTGCCGGAATCGGAAGAGCTCCAAACGCGCTCGATGGTAGGCGGGCGGATATCCACGGAAAGTTCTTCGGTGTTGCGGAAGAAACCCTGATTGACGAAGGTACCGTTTTGAATTTGTCCGCCGTAGTAGGTAGAGCGCAAGGTAAAGGTGGGGGTAACGTCCAGCCAGGCGCCCCAATGCAGGGGCACGGTGACAGTGGGCGCGATCTCACTGCGTTCAACGAAATTGGGTGTGCTGAAATTAGTGACGGTATTGGAGCTATGCGCGGCGTCTGAAAATGCTTCGAAGGAGAAATAGAACGGCAAGTTCCGCCAGGGGGCCTGATCCACCGATCCGAAACGCACTTCGGGTGCCGTGCGCAGATAAACGTACTGCGAGGGCGTGGCATTGACATAATTCTGATAGCTGAGGGCGGCAAAATTCAGGCTGAAGCCGCGGAAATTTTTGGTGAGGAAACCGCTGTTGCGGACCTCGGAATTGACTGCTTGGACGTAAGTCTCGCTCCAGGCCAGGCGATAGGTGAGCGAGGACAAATTATCGAGATCGGCGACGGCGCGCCAGCCGTCGGGCAGCAGCGACGTGAACAGGAGGCGCGCTTCGTGGCCACCCTGATTGATGGGAGGGCCCGAGGGCTGGGGGAGGCCACGGTCTTCCACTTCGGAGTAGGAGACTTCCAGGACCGCATTCTCCCAGGGGCGCATGCGCAGCTCGCCGCGCTGGGCCCAGCCGCGGCGACTGTAGTAATAGGCACCGAGAGTCAGGTCCGCCCAGTCGGTAGGAGCCCAGTAGACGCCGTCGCCAAAAATATAGCCTTTGCTGGAACTCTCGCCGGAATCAGGAAGCAAAAAGCCGGAGGAGCGCTGCTTTTCCGCAGGGAATGTGGCGTACGGCACGTACAAGACAGGGACGGAAAGCACGTGGAAGCTGCCGTTTTCCAGGCGAATAGAGGTCCTGAGGTGAACAGTGGCTTTGGGTGCATAGAATTTCCAAGTTGGTTTGTCGGGATCGCAGACCGTCATCCACGAGTGGTGAACGATGTAGGTGTTTTCGTCAATTCGCTCGGCCTCTTCCGCTTCGAAATAAATTGGATTGGGGCTTAGGAGAAGTGTTTGCGCGGGCTGACGCTGCATTGCGTTGACTTCACGCGGAGGCGCGGGCGGGCGGCGTTGCACGGCGAAGGTGGCGCGCACATTGTGGAAGGTGCCGCGTCCGGTGTCGAGTTCGTAGCGGGCGTCGCTGGCTTCCAGATGTTGCGTCAGGTAATCAAGCTGCACGTGGCCGCGCGCGACGACCACTTGGGTGTCTTCGTTGTACTCGACGTGATCGGCGCGCAGGCGCGTGTTCTGGTAGCGGACATCGACGTCGCCATCGGCATAGTAGATTTGGCCGATCTGGCGCTGTTGCCTGGCTTCGAGGGTGGCTTCTTCGCCGGGAGTTCCGGGAGAGTTTTTGGCGGCGGGTTTGGTTGGTTTTTTTTGTGGGGATTGCTGGGACGAGGCCGCGGAATTTTGGGCGAGCGCAGGGGACGGGTTCGCGAGCACGACCGGCAGCAGCAATGAGAGAAGAACGTATCTGCGCAGAGGTTGCAAGACCGTTGCTTTCGGCATGCCTCGTGAAAATTACATTCCTGTAATGAAAAAAGAAATTCGAGCCTAACACGCGTGCAGCAGAGCCGCAATCAGCGAGGCGCGGCGAGGGGCGCGCGGATCCGGAGGCGTACGATGCGGTGACGGCCAACCTCCGGATTGGCGGCCGGGGCGCCGCTCCGGCGTACGCTGACGGTGGATCCATTTCCAATTCAATCAGAGCGAGGCGCATGCTCGCGGGTTGCCTGATACGCAACACTGCGCAGGTAAGACAGAGCGCAGCGGGCGCGGTGCTTGTGCCGCGTGCTAACATGGCGGTGTTCCGTCACTGGAATACCGCAGCGCAAAACGGACCAGTGATACAAATATGCTCGCATTGCGGCGCCCTCTTGCTCGAGGACGTCGAAAACTGCTCGTTCTGTGACGCACCGCTCGCCGAGCCTGCCGATAATTCAGAGCCCGTAGCTGTCAGTGTGTCCGCGCCAAAAGGTTTTCATGGTGCGACCGACACGGACGACGATCCCGACCCTGCCAGTTCCGCTGAACCCGAATGGCGGCGAGAAGTTTCGCGGCGGCTTGAGGCGTATCGGGTGCGCCGCGGACGAGTGCGGCCGGACGATTCTCAAACCGGCCTGCCATTTTCGCGCGCAGCTACTGCTTTGGAAGAAGACGAGCGCGAAAGCGAAGAGATCGAGCTTTACGAGCGGCAGCGCGCGCGTGCGGTGCAACGACCGGTGCAACGGGCGGTGCAAAAGAAACTGCAAAACGAGCGCGTGGAGATCAACATCCAGCCTGAGCTGGACTTCACGAGTTTTCCGGACGACCGGGCGCATCCACAAACGGCGTTGGTGCCAGTAGCGAGCCTGGCGGAACGGCGGCGCGCGGGCGCTTTGGATCTGCTATTTCTAACGCTGACGTATGCGGGCTTTCTGGGATTGTTCCGGTCGCTGGGGGGCCAACTGGTTTTGGAAAAAGTGGACGCGATCGTGTATCTGGCGGCTTTTTACCTTTTTTACGCGCAATATTTTTTTCTGTTCACTACTTTTGCGGGAGCTACGCCCGGAATGCAACTATGCGGGCTTACGATCGTGCGGCTGGACGGCAGCCTGCCTGATACGCGGCAGCTCTTGTGGCGGAGTTTTGGGTATTTGCTTTCCGGTGCGACGGTGATGCTGGGGTTTCTGTGGTCGCTGTGGGACGAAGATCGTTTCACGTGGCAGGACCGGATTTCGCAGACGTACGTTACCGCAGCGGCTCCGGTGATGGAAGGCAGCGAGTTCCAGGCGCAGCCCGCGCAACGCCAGCGATTCGCGCACAAATAACCCCGAAAAAGCGGGGCACTGGTTTCGATTGACCCTTTCAGTCGATATAGCCTAAAGTGGTCAATTATTCATCTAGGGACGTAGTAACGCAATTCTCCGCGATGCTGAGATTGCACAGACCGGCGTACTAGTTCTCTCGCAGTGTTCCCGGCGGGAATTATTTGCGCGGCGCGTGATGGCCAGCAAAATATGATGACCGCGAACGCGTGATGATTCCATGAAAGAGACTATCGAAAAATTTATCGGCTATCTGCGCTACGAGCGCAACGCGTCGCCGGAAACTGTGGACGACTACGGCGGCGACGTACGGTTGTTCGAGCAATTTCTGAGTCCGCCGGGTGGGACAACGCTGCCGCTGGAAGAAGTAGACCACCGGGTGATACGCGAATTCGTTAGCTGGTTGTACGACCGGAAACTGCAGAAAGTGACGGTGGCGCGGAAGCTTTCCGCGCTGCGGACGTTTTTCAAGTTTTGCGTTCGAGAAAAATACACGCGGACGAATCCGGCGGCGCTGGTGAGCACGCCGAAACTTCCGAAGCTGGTGCCTCGGGTGCAGACGGCGGAGGAGATCAACAATTTTCTGGACGGCCTGCCCGGTGGCGTGGCTGCGAGGGCTTTGCCGGCGCGCAAGAAAAATGGAAAGACCAGAACGCGTAGAGCCACTGCCAAAGAGCAACTGATGCCACGGCGCGACCGGGCCATGATCGAATTGCTGTACGCGTGCGGGCTGCGCGTGAGCGAACTGGTGGGGCTGAACCTGGGAAGTTTCGACAGGGCCGGGCAGATGCTGCGAGTACTTGGGAAGGGGCGCAAGGAGCGCGTCGTGCCATACGGCGGGAAGGCGCAGGAAGCGCTGGAGGCTTACTGGCCGGTGCGCGACCGAATCTTGGGCGAAGCGCGGGGCACGCCTAATGCGGAAGCGGTATTCTTGAATCCTTTAGGCGGGCGACTGACGGATCGCGCCGTTCGTTACATTCTAAAAAAATATTGTTTGCTGGCGGGGAGCAATCTGGATCTGCATCCACATTCATTGCGACATGCTTTTGCCACGCATTTGCTGAATGATGGAGCCGACCTGCGCGCGATTCAAGAACTTCTGGGCCACGCTTCCCTTTCAACGACGCAACGCTATACGCAGACGAGCATCCGGCAGTTGATGGCGGTTTACGATAAATCCCACCCGCATGCCTGACGCGGTGCACGCGCCCGCTGACGATGTGAATTAATGCGCGCGGCGCGGCGTGGCGTCGAGGCTCTCGCGAACTTTCTGCAGAAATTGCTGCGGGGTATAGGGCTTACGGATGAAGGCGCTGTTTTCGGGTAAGCCCTGGCGGACCAGCACGGCATCGTCAGTGTAACCGGACATATATAGGACGCGCATTTCGCCGCGGGCGCGGCGGAGGGTGTTGGCGAGTTCCGGGCCGCTCATTTCCGGCATGACTACGTCCGTGATGAGCAGGTCAATCGGTTTGATGTGTTCGGCGGTAATCTCCATGGCGTCGGCTCCGGAGTTTGCGGACAAGACGACGTATCCACCTTCCCTCAGAATTTCACAGACTAAATCGCGCACGACCGCTTCATCTTCGACGAGCAGAATGGTTTCCGTCCCAGTGCTGGATGCGGTGGCTGCGTGCGTGGGAATTCTACGTTCAGGGAGTTCGCTGGCGCGCGGCAGGTAGATTCCGAACGTGGCGCCCAAACCTGGCTGGCTGGACACAGTGACGCAGCCGCCCGTTTGTTTTACGACGCCGTAAACCGTGGAGAGGCCGAGTCCGCTGCCCTTGCCGACATCCTTGGTGGTGAAGAACGGCTCGAAGATTCGCGGCATTACATCTGGGGTGATTCCGTGGCCGGTGTCCGTGACTGACAAGCGGACGTAGTAGCCAGGAATCAGGCCGGGGTGCTGGCGGGCGAGCGCGGCGTCTACCTGGATGTTGCAGGTTTCCATCGAGAGGGTTCCGGACCCGAGCATCGCGTCGCGGGCGTTAAGCGCGAGATTGAGGATGACCTGTTCGAGTTGGGCGGGATCCGCTTTCACATGCGCGGTTTTTGGATCGAGGCGCAGGATTACGTGCACGTCTTCGCCGATTATGGGCCGCAACAGCCTCTCGCATTGCCGTACCAGAACATTCAAATCCAGAACAGCGGGCCGCAATACCTGGCGATGGCTGAGGGCGAGGAGACGCGAAGTTAAATCGCGGGCGCGCATGGCGGCGAAATTGATTTCGTTGGCCATGCGCAGCAGCGGAGGTTGCGCGGCAAGTTTTTTCTTGAGCAGTTCGCTGTAGCCGAGAATTCCGACCAATAAATTATTGAAATCGTGGGCCACGCCGCCGGCGAGACGGCCGACTGCTTCCATTTTTTGGGCTTGGCGGAGCTGGGCCTCGAGAGCGCGGCGATCGGTGACATCGCGGATGATCGCGATCATGCAGGGCTGACCGGATAATTCGATGGTGTGGGCGGACAGTTGCAGGGTGCGCACTTCCCCGGATTTTATGGACATGCGGGTTTCTAAGTCGCGGGCCTCGCCGGACCGTTTCAGGAGGGCGACGATATGGTGGCGGTCTTTGGGATTGGCCCATAGGCGTAATTCCACGGAGGTGCGGCCGAGGATTTCGTCGCGGGAATAGCCGGTCATGCGGAGAAAATTGTCGTTCACTTCGAGGAAGCGGCCGTCAGCGATGGAGGTGATGGTGACAGCGTCGGGGCCAAGGTGAAAAGCCTTGGAGAATTTTTCTTCGGAGACGAGCAATTTTTCTTCGGCGTGTTTGCGGTCCGTAACGTCGCGCACGGCGAGACAGAGGGTGTACTGCTCGCTGTTGGCCGAAGGGACGCGGTTCATGCGCGCGAGAAACCAGCGCTTGCCGGCGGGAACGTCGAGGGAATATTCGAGTTCTTCACCGCGACCGGTGACGAGAACTCTGTCAAAAATCAGGGAAAACGGGCGGAAAAAATCTTCGCCGATCACGTCGGAGACGCGTTTGCCTTTTAGTTCGTGGCGCGGGCGATAGAGAAGCTCGTCGTTGGTGGTCCAGATGTTGATGAAGGTGCCGTCGCGTGCGAGTTCGAACACGATTTCGTCGATTGAACCGATAAGAGCTTCGAGGCGCGATTCGCTTTCAGAGGGGCTGGTTTGTTCGGGAGGCTGGGCAGGCGGGCGCGCGGCGTTGAGGTCTTTTTTTGCGGCGCCGGCGTCTGGCGGTCTCGGAACGCTTTCCACGGGGCTCCGAAGGTTACGCACCATGATGAAGGAATCTAGAGGTTGAGGGTTAGAGATGTTTCGGGAATGAAGCCGTCGGTGCGCCCCGGCGAAACGCGCGGGGGTGGCATGGGATTTTTAACGCGGTCCACGGGATTGTATAGGGTGTCGCGTTCGACCGGGACGCGGCCGGCGGCGCGGATGAGGCGCTCGAGTTCGGCGCGAGTCATGAACTCGGGAGTAGTGGCGCCGGCATCGTGATAGATTTTTTCCTCGACGACGGTTCCGTCGAGGTCATTGGCGCCGAAGCGCAGGGCCACTTGCGCGATGCGCGGCGTGAGCATGATCCAGTAAGCCTTGATGTGATCGAAATTGTCGAGCAGCAGGCGCGAGACGGCGATGGCCTTCAGATCGTCCATGCCAGTGGGGCCCGGAAGATGGGCAAGGCCGGTGTTCGCCGGGTGAAACGCCAGCGGAATGAAGGTGACGAAGCCGTGGGTGATGTCTTGCGTGGCGCGCAGCTGGAGCAAGTGATCCACGCGCTCTTCGTCGGTTTCAATATGGCCGTAGAGCATGGTGGCGTTGGAGTGCAGGCCGAGTTCATGCGCGGTGCGCGCGATTTCCAGCCAGCGCTGGCCGCTGACTTTGTGATCGCAGATGATTTTGCGGACACGCGGGTGGAAAATTTCGGCGCCGCCGCCGGGGAGTGAATCCACTCCAGCATTTTTCATGGCGAGGAGCGTATCGCGGATGGAGAGCTTGGATATGCGGGAGTAGTAGCCGACTTCTACCATGGTGAAGGCTTTCAGGTGCACTTGCGGGAAGCGCTCCTTCAGCCCGCGGATGAGAGTGAGGTAATAGTCAAAGGACAGGTCAGGATGCAGGCCGCCGACGATGTGAAATTCAGTGGCGCCTTCTGCGACGCCGTCACCGGCGCGCTTATAGATTTCGTCGAGAGCGAAGTTGTAGGCGCCCGGTGAATCGGGCGAGCGGCCGAAAGCGCAGAGTTTGCAGTGAGCGACGCAGACGTTTGTGGGATTGATATGGCGATTGACGTTGAAATAGGTGACGTTGCCGTGCTTTTTTTCGCGGACGAAGTTCGCTAGCCAGCCTACCGCGAGAAGGTCGTGCGATTGATAAAGCGCGAGACCGTCTTCGGCGTTGAGGCGTTCGCCGGCCAGGACTTTAGTGGCCACGGGCTCCAGGCGAGTGTCGTTTACTTGCAGAGCGTGTAGTTTCAGATCCATCTACGAGTCACTAATCCTTTACCGCGCTTTCAGGGGCGATTTACAAATGTGGCAGCGCCCCAGAAGAGCAGGAACAACAAACTAATATAGCCATTCACGGTGAAAAACGCAGCATTCATTTTGCTGAGGTCGTGGGGATGGACGAGCGAGTGTTCGTAGCCGAGCAGCGCGGCTACCACCGCAATGCCCACCCAGGCGGGCCAGGCTAGGTTGAAGCTGACGGCCAGCCAAATTAGAAGCGCTACCATTGTTAAGTGCATGGCGCGCGCGATGAGGAGGGCGCGGGCTATGCCGAATTTTTTTGGGATGGAGTGGAGGCCGGCGACTTGGTCGAATTCGACGTCCTGGCAGGCGTAGAGCACGTCGAATCCGCCGACCCAGAGCGTGACGGCGGCGCAGAGGATCAGCATGCGCGGGTCGAGCGAACCGCGAATGGCAATCCATGCGGCTGCGGGCGAAATGCCAAGAGCGAAACCGAGGACAAAGTGGGACCAGGCGGTGAAACGTTTTGTGAAGGAGTAGAAGAAGAGGACGGCTAGCGCGACAGGAGAGAGTTTGAGCGCCAGCGGATTCAACTGCCATGCAGCGAAGACCAACACGGCGGAGGCGATGACGGTGAACGCGGCTGCGAAACCGACGGAGAGTTCGCCTTTGGGGAGGGCGCGATTGGCGGTGCGGGGATTGCGGCGATCGAATTCCAGGTCGGCGATGCGGTTCATGGTCATCGCGGCGGAGCGGGCGCCTACCATGGCGACGATGATCCAGAGGAGTTGGCGCCAGGTGGGAAAAGCGCCGGCGGAGCGAGCGGCGAGCAGCGCGCCTACCAGCGCGAAGGGTAGGGCGAAAATGGAGTGCTCGAATTTGATCATTTCGAGCACGATACGGATGCGGTTTTTGGTCATGTTTGTAATAAAGATTTAACACAGAGGGCACAGAGAAAACCGGAGAACACAGAGAAAGATAGAAGCCGCGAGATTCCATCGCACTCTCTATTCGGACCTGTAAATTCTCGATCTGCGACCTTGTTCCGAGTCAATTTATATCCTTGGATTAGACAATATCATTTCTCTCGCGCCGGTGACCTGTCTGGATTGCCGCCTTTCCAGCGATATTGTTTTTCTTGCGGCAGGTCGAGCTGCGCCAGGACGCGGAATGCGAATTGTTCGATCAGGTCGTCTATCTTTTTTGGGGCGTAATAGAAGGCGGGCATTGCGGGCATTACGGTGGCGCCGGCGTCGTGGACGCGCAGCATATTTTCGAGATGTATGCGGTTTAGGGGAGTTTCGCGCAGGCAGAGGACGAGAGGGCGGCGTTCTTTCAGGCAGACATCGGCGGCGCGGGTGAGCAGATCATTCGCGATTCCTGTGGCGATTGCGCCTAGCGCGCCGGCGGAGCATGGAATTATGACCATGGCGTCCACGATAGCGCTGCCGGAGGCGATGCTGGCGCCGATGTCCTTGTTGGGGAGATATTCGATTTTTTTTGCCGCGGCGCCGGTTAGGACCGATGGAAGTTTCTTTGGGTCCGTCGGGACCACGGCGAGTTCGGTTGCCAGCAGGCGCATGCCTGCTTCGCTCGCGACGAGAAAGACCTGTTGGACGCGCGAGTCAGCGTCGAGGAGGCGGAGGACGGATCGGGCGTAAGCGGCGCCGCTGGCGCCGGTGACGCCGACTGTGATGATTTTGCCGCTGGATTTTGGCATGGGTGGTTGATGAATTAATGAGTTTAGGTGGCGGGTTGCGGCGGAGTCAAGGCGAGGGGCGGCGCGTGTCGGCTCACGCGATGGCTATCTAAACAGGCGTGTTTGCGTCATATCGTGTAAAGGTGGAGAATACCTGCCGCTATTGGGAGGCTTCGAAATGAATGTTATGGCGAACTTGCGCGCGGCCGCGATTGCGGGGCTGGGATTCGCGCTGGGATTGGGCGGCGCGTTGAGCGCAGCACCGGGACAAGAGCAGGCAGCGAGCGCTGGAGTGAAGGTGCCGAAGCTGGAATTTCGCGATGTGAAGCTGGACAACGGATTGCGGGTTATTTTGGTGCCGGACCATTCGGCGCCGGTTTACGGGATTGATGTTTGCTACAACGTGGGCAGTCGCAACGAACGGCCGGGGCGCACGGGATTCGCGCACTTGTTCGAGCACATGATGTTTGAAGGCTCGGAAAATGTTGGAAAGGGCGAGCACTTCAGCCTGGTGTTCAACAACGGCGGCGGAATGAACGGCACGACGAACGAAGACCGCACCACCTACTTCGAGGAGCTGCCGAAGAACCAGCTGGATCTGGGATTGTTTCTGGAAGCGGATCGCATGCGCGCGCTGACTGTGACACAGGAGAAGCTGGACAATCAGCGCCACGCGGTGCAGGAAGAACGGCGGCAAGGAATTGATAATCAGCCATACGGGAGGGCACAGCTGGATGTGGATAATCTTTCCTACGACAATTTCGCGTACAAACATTCGACGATCGGGTCCATGTCTGATTTGAACGCGGCGAGCCTGGATGATGTGAAAGATTTTTTCCGAATTTACTATGCACCGAATAATGCGGTGCTGACTTTGGTGGGCGATTTCGATCCGGACGAGACGTTGGCGAAAGTCAAAAAATATTTTGGAGCGATTCCCGCGCAGCCCGCGCCGCCGAAAGTGGATTTGAACGAGGAGCCGCATTACGGCGAGCGGCGCGAAGTGATTTACGACCCGCTGGCGCGTTTGCCGGAAATTGATATGGCGTACCACATTCCGGCGGGCAACACGCCGGAGAATTACGCGGCGCAACAATTGACATATGTGCTGGGACAGGGCGAGAGTTCGCGTTTTTACCAGCGGCTGGTGAAGGAGAAGCAACTGGCTTCGGAAGTGAGCGTACAGGCGGACACGCGGATTGGCGTGAGCCAGCTTTATATATCGGCGAATCCGCGGCCGGGCGTGAAAGCGGAAGACCTGGAGAAAGCGATTGACGAGGAAATCGCGGCGGTGGTGAAGAGCGGAGTTACGCCCGAGGAGCTGGCGAAAGCGAAATCGCAGTTGCTGCGGCAATTCATCGAGCGGCGGCGGTCGGCTTTGTTCACGGCGATTTTGATTGGGAATTACACGGTGTACTTCAACGATCCGAATCTGATCAACACGATTGTGGACAAGGAACACGCGGTGACGGTGGAAGAAGTGAATGCGGTGGCGAAAAAATATCTGGTGACGGACCAGCGCGCGGTGGTGATCACTTATCCGGCGGCGGATGAGAAGGCGTCGTCAAAGGGGGCGCAATGAGAGAGGGCGCGATGAAGAGGTTCGCCGAACTTTTGCGAGTTTCACGAACAGCGGTCTTGGCGTCAGCAGCGTTGGTAACTTTCGCAGGATTGCTGTCGCCGGGAGCAACGATTGCGCAAGGGCAGGACAAGAGCGCACCGGCCAGCTCGATGCAGAAGCTAGGCAGAGCGCCCGTGAACAAGGAGATATTGCGCGTACAACTGCCGCGGCCGACCGTAGTGAAGCTGAAGAACGGATTGACGATTGTCCTGGAAGAAGATCACAAGCTGCCGACGGTCGCGTTCACGATGTGGATTCGTCCGGGCCAGCTGGCGGATCCGGGCGACTTGCCGGGATTGGCGTCATTTACGGCGGGCATGTTGCGCGAAGGGACGGAGAAGCGGACGAGCGAACAGATTGCGCGCGAAGTGGATTCGCTGGGAGCGACCCTGGACGCGAGTTCGCGGTTTGGCGTGAGCTTTACGTCGGTGAACGCGTCTGGTCTGATTACTGACACAGCGAAAATTCTGGATTTGATGAGCGATGTGGTGCTGCATCCGAGTTTTCCGACGGGCGAGCTGGCGAAGTACAAGCAGAGCGAAGGAGCGAGTCTGGAGCAGCGGCTTTCAAATCCGCAATTTCTGGGGCAGCAAGGATTCAAGCGGGTGGTTTATGGCGATACGCCGATGGCGCTGGCTTCGGCGACGAAAGCATCGATCGAGAAAATCAGCGTGGAGGATTTGAAGCGATTTCACGAGAAACATTACGTGCCAGGGAACGCGATTTTAGGGGTGACCGGGGATTTCAGTGCGAGTGAGATACGCGCGACGATCGAGAAATATTTCGGGGCGTGGACGGGCGCGGCAGAGGCTCCGGAGAAATTCGCTGGGGCGGTGACACCGCAGGCCACCAAGATTACGTTGGTCGATCGTCCGGCTTCGGTGCAGACGTACATCATTGTAGGCGACCGAGGGATTCGCCGGACTGATCCAGAATATTATGCGCTGGACGTGATGAACCAGGTGCTGGGAGGCGGTCCGCAGGCGCGGCTGTTTCTGGATTTACGCGAAGAGCACAGCCTGACATACGGATCCTACAGCCGGTTCAACGCGGAGATTTATCCGGGCGACTGGCTGGCATTTGCGCCGGTACGTACGCCGGTGACGGGCGACGCGATGGACCGTTTTCTATATGAGTTTAAGAAAATCAACAACGAGCCGGTGCCGCAAGGCGAAATGGACGATGCGCACCGGGCAATTATCGCGAGCTTCGCGATTTCGCTGGAGCAGCCGAGAGAAATTCTGAATGACTGGCTGACGGTGCAGTACTACGGGTTGCCGGTGGATTATTGGGATAAGTATCCGGATCACATCGCGGGGATTGACGCGGCTGGGGTGCAGGCGTCGGCGAAGAAGTTCGTGGATCTGGATCACCTGCAGTGGATTTGCGTAGGGGACCGCAAGGAAATTGAGGGCGTGCTGAAAAAATACGGCACGGTGAGCGTGGTGGACGTTACGGGAAAGGCCGAGAACTAGCGGGGCGCTTTACGGGGACACGCGGTGGATGAAGGGGACGTACGGAAATTTCTGGAGGCGGTGAAGCGCGGGAGTTTGCCAGTGGAACGCGCGGTGGAACAGCTGCGCCAGTGGCCTTACGAGGATTTGGGGTTCGCGAAGATCGACCACCATCGCGCGTTGCGACAGGGATTTCCGGAAGTGATTTTCGCGCGGAAGAAAACGTCGAAGCAGGTGGCGGAGATTGCGCGGGGGATGCTGCGCGCAAAGGCGTCGCACAATATTTTGATCACGCATGGGGACAAGAAGATTTTTGCAGCGGTGAAGAAAGTGGCGCGGACGGCGCGATTTCACGAGCTTTCGGGTGCGATTACGATTTCGCGAAGCGAGGCGAATCATGGGAAGGGCTTGATTCTGGTGGTGACCGCCGGGACGAGCGATATTCCCGTGGCGGAAGAGGCGTTGGTGACGGCGCAAGTCATGGGAAATCGCGCGGAGGCGATATATGACGTGGGCGTCGCGGGATTGCACCGGTTGCTGGAGCACCGGAAAAAATTGGCGGCGGCGCGGGTGATTATTTGCGTGGCGGGAATGGAGGGGGCGTTGCCTAGCGTGGTGGCGGGTTTGGTGGCGGCTCCGGTGATTGCCGTGCCGACGAGTACGGGTTATGGATCGAGTTTTGGAGGGTTGACGGCGCTGCTGGCGATGCTGAACAGCTGCGCTTCGAATGTGAGCGTAGTGAATATTGATAATGGGTTTGGGGCTGGGTGCGTGGCTAGCGTGATTAATAGGCTTTGATTTGCGACGAGGCACGGAGAAAGTGAAAACGGAAAAGAGAAAAGGGAAAATAGGGACTGCTTTAGGGGAGGGCGGCTACGAGCGCGGAGGCGATCTCGGGTTCTTCTTTGGGGTCCACCGTGCGGAGGTCGAGGAGTAGGTGGTCCTCTTCGATGCGAGCGATTACTGGAATGGCGGCGGTTGCTGTTGCACCGGCTGGGTTGCTGATTCGTGGTTTGCGGAGGCGGTCTTCTAGTTGCGCGGCGGAATGGCGGGGAGTGGAGATGGCGATCAGCGTGGTGGGGAGTTGCTGATCGGGAGTGGAGCCGCCGCCGATTACTGAGAAGCCGGGGTGGATTTCCAGCTTTACATCCGCTGGTAGCACGGGGCGAAACTTTTCGCAGAAATTTTGCGCGCGTTTGGAGATTTCCTCCTGAGTTAGCCGGATCATGCGCAGCGTGGGAATTTCGTCGAACGCGCCGCGCAGGTAGGATTGCAGCGTCGCTTCCAGAGCCGCGACGGTGAGCTTGTCAACGCGGAGCGCGCGGAAGAGCGGATTGGCACGGATGCGCTCCACGATTTCTTTTTTGCCCGCGATAATTCCCGCCTGGGGTCCGCCCAGCAATTTATCTCCGCTGATAGAAATGACTGATGCGCCGGCTTCGCAACTGGCGCGCGCGACGGGCTCCGCGATTCCGCTGGCGGAAAGGTCAGCGATGCAGCCGGAGCCTAGATCTTCGTAAACCGGGAGATGGAAGCGCTCGCCGAGCGCGACCAATTCCCCGAGTGACGGGCGCTCAGTGAATCCGGTGATGCGGAAATTCGAAGGATGCACGCGGAGGAGCAGTCGAGTGCGGTCGGTGATGGCGCGCTCGTAATCGCGCAGGCGGGTGCGATTGGTGGTGCCGACTTCACGTAGCAGCGCGCCGCTTTCGGCCATGATGTCTGGAATGCGGAAGCCGTCACCGATTTCGATCAGCTCGCCGCGGGAGACGATGACTTCGGCGGCTTTCGCGAGGGTGTTGAGGACGAGAAAAACGGCGGCGGCGTTGTTGTTGACGACGATGGCGGATTCGGCGCCGACCAGGTTTGCGAGAAGTTTGTTCGTGTGGGCATCGCGCTTGCCGCGTTCACCGCGTGCTGTGTCGTATTCGAGATTCGAGTAGCCGGCGGCGGTTGCGGTGATTTGCGCGACGGCGGCGCTGGAAAGTGGCGCGCGACCGAGATTGGTGTGCAGGACTACGCCGGTGGCGTTGATGACGCGGCGGAGAGATGGGGCCAGGGCTGTTTCGACTTTCGCGACAACTCCGACAACGACTTCGGCGATGATTTCGGCGACGATGCGAGCTTCCAGTTGGGCCTCGTCGAATGCTTCCGGATCTGGAACAGCGCGTTGCGGCGGCTCGTTTTTCAGACGCGCGCGGAAATCGGCGAGGACTTGGCGGACGGTTTGGGTGACGAGGGCGCGACCGGATTTTTCGGCGAGTGCGACGAGGCGCGGTTGGAGGAGGAGTTCGTCTACTGAAGGGATGGCGCGGAGGCGCGCGGCTGGATCCTTCTGCAATTTGGCGGCGGATTCTGGAACGGGGTTCATTGCTAAGGCATTTGAACACAACGTGATAAGGGCTGGCAACCCGAGGCTTGCGGCGGGGCATTTCCCTTTGCGACATATAGGCAGAGGGTCACATTGACGCGGCCGATTGCGCACTCTAGGCTGGAGATACGGGCGGCCGGGAGCTGGCCGCGGGCACGGGCCTGAGAGGCTTGTGCCGCGGTAACTGCGCCGCGTTGCTGCACGGCTTAAAAATTATGGCGACTATTGACGAAGAACTTGGACAAATCGAGCGGGACATCCGCACGTTGAAAATTGAGTTCGAGCAATATTTCGGCGGCGGGCGTTCGCGGCCTCCGACGGATACGCAGTGGCGGCTGGAATCGAACTTGAAGCGCTACTCGGACCGTGCGGGGGAGCTTTCATCGGGGCAACGATTCCGCTATAGCAATCTGGCTTCGACGTACGCGAAGTATCAGGATATGTGGAGGAAGAAGCTGATCCAGAAGGAATCTGGAACGACGCAACATCATTATGGCGCGGCGGCGAAGGCCATCGAAGGCGAACGACAGCGCAAGGCCGCGGAAGACGCGATGAAGACGCGGATCGCGGCGGAGGCTGCGGTAAAGGCGGCAGTGGAGGACACGGGGGTGTCTTCGGCAACGGCGATTGCACACGCGGCTGCGGATGCGGCGACGCGAGCTGCGGAGGTACGGCACGCAGCTGATTTTGCTATGGCGCTTTCTGATCCGGAACACGAGACGGAAAAAGTGGAGAAGCTTTATCAGCGGCTGGTGGAAGCGCGCACGGAGACGGGTGAGAAGGCTGGAGTGCCTAGCTTGAAGGATTTCGAGCGGTTCGTGCGGCAGAAGACGAAGGATTTGAAGGAGAAGGGCGGGCGGGAGATTGAATACACCGTCAGTATTGAGGGCGGGCACGTGAAATTGAAGGCGAGAGTTTCGAGTTGAGCGCAGTGCGCCAGTATCCCAGTACGCGACAAACCGTGAATTGAGTATCTGCCCATTGTGATCAGAAGCCCCACAAGTCCCAGACCGAGCTTGTACTTTCTATTCTTTCTCCTCGCCGTGACTTGCGGTGCTAGCCCACCCGGGGTGATGAACGGACTTGCGGTGTCTCCTGACGGCAAGTTAATCGCCGTCACGCACGAAAAGGGCGATACCGCTTTTCTTTACAAGGTTTCTGTAGACACTGGACACGCAACCCGCTTGACCAAAGCGGAGGTGGGTTGGGAGTCATCCCCGTCGTTCTCGCCGGACGGGAAGCTAATCGCATACGCGTACAAACCGGGTAAAGAAGCGCGTTCTCGAATCATAATCTGGAACGCCGACGGCTCAGGCGCACATCAGTGGTCGCCTGCAGGAGTAGCCGACTTGTCCCCCACTTTCTCCCCGGACGGCAGAACAATCATCTTCTCACGAGCAGAAACCTACGGCAGTGATTCGCCCTTCGCTCAGCGTCGCCCACACAACTGGAATTTTTTCGCAAGCGACCTGGATGGCGCAAATGTGCGTCAGCTGACGAGCGAGAGTTTCTACACGGTATCACCCCCTTCGATCTCTCCGGACGGCAAGACGATGGCGATCGTGACCGAAGGCGTCGAAACCAGTCAACATATTTAGGTTTACTCAATAACTCATCCAGGCAGTGCGTTACAGACCTTTCAGCTTCACGTTCCGAAGGAAGTGGATCACAAGAAACCCATTTTCGTGTTTCCAAACTATCTGCCGGACGGAAACATCCTGTTCATGGCTGCTAATAGTCGCTTCGACTATGACGTGTACCGCCTGAATCCCGACACCGGGACGATCGGGAAGCTCACGAACGCAAACGGGTATGCGACCGATCTGAAGGTTTCCGCAGACGGCAAGACAGCTGTCTTCTTTAATTGGCGAAAGACCTGGCTTGGAGATTTGCGCGGGAACCAGGTTTACTTGCTCGACGTGCAGAGTCGCAAACTCACGCCCCTTAATATCAGCGGGATAGATTGATGCGATCCGCTTAAGTTTCTTCTCCCCCAGCCTTCCGCTACGAAAGATTCTGCGAATGCAATCCTTTCGGCAATGCCATACTCTTCCGAATTCTTGCGCGAACGCTTACACTGGCGGGGCTTTCTGGACTGGAGGAAATATCGTGGCGGGAGAACGTGGGGCGGAACGTGGGATAGCGCGGGCGCTGATCAGCGTGTTCGACAAGACGGGGCTGGTGGAATTCGCCCGAGAGTTGGCTTCGCTGGGAGTGGAGGTTGTTTCAACTGGAGGCACGGCGCGATTGTTGCGCGAGGGCGGCGTTGCGGTGCGCGACGTGGCGGAATTGACGGGGTGGCCGGAAATGCTGGGCGGGCGCGTGAAGACATTGCATCCGAAAGTGCATGGCGGGATTTTGTTTCAGCGCGGGAAGGCGGAGGACCGCAAGCAGGTAGGCGAGCACGGGATCGTGCCGATTGATCTGGTGGTGGTGAATTTGTATCCATTTTCGGCGACGGCGGCGAAGCCGGGAGTGACGCCGGAGGAATTGATCGAGAATATTGATATTGGCGGGCCGGCGATGGTGCGTTCGGCGGCGAAAAATTTTCAGAGCGTGGGGGTGGTGACTGATCCGGGCGATTACGCGGACGTCGCGGCGGAATTGCGCGAGCGGGGCGAACTGAGTGCGGCGACGCGGCTGAATCTGGCGCGGAAGGCTTATGCGCGGACGGCTCGTTATGACGGAGAGATTGCGACGGAGCTGGAGCGGCTTAGCGTGAGCGACGGAGCCGCGCGCGGAATTGGCATTGTGATCGGCGCGCTGGAAAAATTGCCGCTGCGCATGCACATCGCGCTGGAGCGGCGGCAGTCCATGCGGTACGGGGAGAATCCGCACCAGGCCGCGGCGCTGTACATTCCGGCGGGGTATGCGGCGGCGGGACTGGCGGGGGCGAAGCAGCTGCAGGGCAAGGAACTTTCTTACAACAATCTGGTAGATCTGGATTCGGCTTGGGCGCTGGCAAAAGAATTTCACCGGCCGGCGGTGGCGATCATCAAGCATAACAATCCGTGCGGAGCGGCGGAGCAGGAGTCGTTGAGCGATGCGTATCTGAAGGCGCTGGAGTGCGATCCGGTTTCGGCGTTTGGCGGGGTGCTGGCGTTCAATCGTGCGTTGGACGCGGCTACCGCGGAGGAAGTGGCAAAATTGTTCGTGGAGTGCATCGTGGCGCCGGGTTATGCGGCGGCGGCCCTGGAAAAACTGGGCGCGAAGAAAAATCTGCGTTTGCTGGAGATGCAGAGCGGCGAAGCGGTAGAGGAGCTCGATCTGAAAAGGATTTCGGGCGGTATGCTGGCGCAAGAACCGGACCGGCACGAATTGGCGGAAACGGATCTGAAGGTAGTGACAGAGCGCGCGCCGACGCCGGCGGAAACGCGCGCGCTGTTGTTTGGGTGGAAAGTCTGCAAGCACGTGAAATCGAATGCAATCGTGTTCGCGCGCGAGGGGCAGACGGTGGGCGTCGGCGCGGGACAAATGAGCAGGGTGGATTCTGTGAAAATTGCGGTGATCAAAGCGGCGACGAACGGGATGGAGCTGAAGGGCAGCGTGGTGGCGTCGGATGCATTTTTCCCATTTCCCGACGGAGTGGAGGAAGCCGGAAAGGCGGGCGCGACTGCGGTGATACAGCCGGGAGGGTCCATGCGCGACGCAGACGTGATTGCGGCGGCGAACAAGCTGGGAATGGCGATGGTTTTTTCGGGTGTGCGACATTTCCGGCATTAGAGCGTCCTGCGGAGGTCCCTGCGAAACGCAATTGCGCGCGAATGGCGCGGTCGACATCTTGGCAAGCTAGGGCGCGGCCCTTCGGTCCCGCACCGCGGGATCTCAGGATGAATCGTCCGCCGCGGCGGACGATTCACAAGCAGCGCCCCTACCTTAAGATTGACGCGCGTGTTCGTCGGACACTCTATTTTTTCTTAGGGTGCGCGCCTGCGCCGGAATTGGGCGCGATGGTGGCAAGGGGCTGGCGATGGTAGGTGATTTCGATGATCTGGGGATCGCCATTTTCTGGAATTATTTCGGAGCGTGCGATGTAAGTGTCGGCGTCAATGCGGGTCAAGATGGCGCGCTTGGGCTTGTTGTTCGTTGGATTTTCGAAATCAAATCTCTTCGCATCGGCGCTAGCGAGCTTCAGGAGCGTCCCATCTGATTTTTCCCAGGGCACGAGTTCCGGCGTGAAGTGCCGGAAGTAGAAATTGATGCCACCGGATTTTTCGACGAGGGTGAAAATCTCAATGGCGAGCACCTTGTCGTTCTCGATGACGCGAAAATCGCCCAGCATCATGCCGGCTTTGGGTGCCATCCAGACCTGCTCGGCAATTCGCGGGCCCCATTCCCCGCGCCAGCGGCCTTCGAGCCAAGCGAGGTCCGAAAGCTTTGGGCTGGGAATAAATTGCGGCGCAGTTGGCGTGGCGGATGCGTCGCGCCCAGCGGCCGAAATCGATTTCGGTTGCGAGTCTGCCCCGGCGGATTGTCGCGCGGAGTTCGCCGGCGAAGAGGCCGCGAAAGCGAGCGCCGTGACGAACGCGAACAGACGGACGACACCGGTTCTGATGCACAACACCCTTGGCCTCCGAGCGATGCCAGGGTGAGATCTTCCCACAGGATCCGCGCTGGCGTTATTTAGTTTTGCGACGCTTCGAGCCATTTCTGTAAAAACTGTATCACGGAGGTATCCTAACGCGCCTAGATTGCGTCCAAAGAGTGTGCGCTACCGGGAAGAAGGGGCGCCGCGTATTGCTTTGACCGCTTCGGGCCGCTGTACGATAATGGACTTTTGCGACGGACTCATGAAAACAATAATCGGACTCGCACTTTCGTCAATCATCTGGCTTTTCGCGACGGCATCCGCCGCGCGCGCGCAGAACTCCTCACCTGCAGCGTCCGGTTCCTCCGCCCCTAAGACCGCGGATTCCAGCAAGAGCGCCACAGCAACGCCAGTGAACCCTGGGGAGCAAGGGCCGCGCGGCGATATCTATTATTACTTCACAATGGGGCATGTGGACGAGCAGCAGTACGAGCTGACGGGCCGCGCGGAGCTGGCGACCCAAGCAATCGAGGCCTATAAGAAGGCGCTGGAACTCGCTCCCGGTTCGCCGGTCATCCAGGAACGGTTGGCGGAAATCTACGCCAAATCGCAGCGCATGCGCGAAGCCGTGGAGCAAGCGCAAGCGGCACTGAAGTCCGATCCAAGCAATGTGGATGCGCACCGGTTGCTGGCGCGAATTTATGTCCGCGAGCTTGGTGATCTTGGCGCGGGGGAAGTGCAGAAGGAAACGCTGGAAAAGGCGATCGCACAATTCCAGGAGATTTTGAAGATTCAGCCGGATGACGTTTATTCGGCCTTGTGGCTGGCGCGACTTTATCGTTTTGAAAACAAGCACACAGAAGCGGAAGCGGTGCTGCGCGGATTGCTGGCGCGGGATGCGAGTAACGGCCCGGCGCTGGAACAATTGAGCCAGTTGCTGATGGACGAAGGCCGGTCGCAGGAAGCGGTGAAGCTGCTATCGGATACGGCCGGGGAATCGTCTTCGCCGGAAGTTTACGACCTGCTGGGCGACGCGTATTCGCAGGCAAAGGATTACGCGAAAGCAGAGGATGCGTACCGCAAAGCGGTGGAGGAGGATCCGGACGATCCGGGGCATCTGCATGGGCTGGCGCAGGCGTTGATGGCGGAGGACAAGTACGCGGATGCGCTGGAACAGTTCAAGCGGTTGACGGAAATCGAGCCGAGCACATCGGAAAATTTTTTGCGGATGGCGCAGCTGTACCGGCGACTAGGGAAATTCGATCAGGCAGAGACCAGTTTGCTGCGAGCGAAGCAGTTGGCACCGGGCAGCCTGGAAGTTCTGTATAACGAAGCGCTGCTGTACGAGGACCAGGGACGTTACGACGACGCGGTGAAGGTGCTGAGCGACGCGATCGCAGGGATGAAGAGTCAATCGAGCAGTACGCGGAACTCGGGCGGGGCTGCGCCTGCCGACAACGGCGCAGACAACTTGGCAGGCACGGAGTCGAGCCCGAACGCGCTGGCGATTCTTTACGAGCAGCTTGGTCACGCTTACCGCGAAGAGGAAAATTATTCGGCGGCGATTCAGACTTACCAGGACATGGGCAAGCTGAGCGCTGATGCGCAAAAGCGCGCGGAAATGCTGCTGATCGATACTTACCGGGAAAGCCGCGACCTGGACCATGCGATCGCCGAGACCAAGAAGGCTTTGGAGGCTGCGCCGAATGATCCTGGTTTGACGGTTACGCTGGCGATGCTTTACGGTGAGAAATCGGATTCGGATGCGGCGACGAAGCTGCTGGACGGCTTGTTGCGAGGAAACGACAGCGACCAGGAAATTTACTTGAACCTGGCGCAGGTGCAGGAGCGCAGCAGGAAGTACGCGGAGGCGGAGCAATCGGCGCAGAAGGCCGAACAAATGGCGCGGGGGAATGACGATAAAGAAACCGCGTGGTTCATGCTGGGCGCGATTTACGAGCGGCAGAAGAAATTCGATCAGGCGGAGCAGGAATTCCGCAAAGCGCTGGAAGTGAATCCCGGCAATGCTTCGGTGCTGAATTATTACGGCTACATGCTGGCGGACCGCGGAGTGCGGCTGGAAGAAGCGACGGCGATGATCAAGCAGGCGGTGACGCAGGAGCCGAGCAATGGGGCTTATCTGGATAGTCTGGGCTGGGCGTATTACAAACAGAACAAGCTGACCGAAGCCGAAGAAAATTTGCGCAAGGCGAACGATCGGCAGAAGCATGACCCGACGATTCTGGGGCATCTGGGCGATGTGTACGCGAAGCTGGGGCAGAGCGATCAGGCCGCGATTTACTGGGAACGGGCGCTCGCGGAATGGCAGAAGGCCGTGCCTGCGGACTACGAAACGGACAAAGTGAACGAGCTGGACGCACAGCTGAAGAATCTGAAACGGCGCACGGCGCAAAAAACCACGCCGGATTCGGCGAAACCGCAGTAAGCTCCCCCGCATGACCCGCGCGACATTCAAGAAAAAATCGGTGCGCCTGCCGGCGTTTGCGAAAATCAATTTGTGTCTACACGTGATGGGTAAGCGGCCGGACGGCTACCACGAATTGCGGACGATCTTTCAGGCTATTTCTTTGCGCGATACGCTGGAACTTTCTTTTACGCCTGGATCTTCCGAATTTCACTTCACGCTGACTTCGAACGATGCGGCGTTGTTGGGGCCGGAGAATCTTGTGGCGCGCGCGGTGATTGCGATGCAGCGGGAAATCGGATTTCACGGAGACGTGAGCGCGCATCTGGAAAAGAAAATTCCGGTGGCGCGCGGAATGGGTGGCGGCTCGAGCGACGCGGCTGCGGCGATGATCGGCATGCTGCGATTGACCGGAGCGGATGTGCCGCTGGCGCGATTGATGGAGATAGCGGCGGGACTGGGCGCGGATGTGCCGTTTTTTTTGTTTGGCGGACGGGCGTTGGCGGTGAATCGAGGGGACGAGATTTACCCGCTGCCGAATGCGCCGAAGCAGACGATCGTGGTGGTTTCTCCGCGCGATATTGGAGTGAGCACCAAGGACGCTTTTCAGTGGATTTCTGCGGAATTGACAAATCGCCCGGAACCCCCTAAAATTTGGGGGTTCTGCGCTCTGTGCTGGAGCCGGCAGGGGGCAGGCCTTTCGAATGATTTCGAGGGGCCGGTCTTCCACCGTCATCCGCGACTCGAAGAAATTCGGGACGGATTGCTCAAGCGAGGAGCCGCAGATGCCGCGCTGGCGGGTAGCGGGTCGGCGGTGTTCGGAATATTCCGAAACCCAGCGCGTGCGCGCCGAGCCGCTCGTGCGTTCCCGGAAGATTCGGTTTTCGTCGTTGAAACCCTATCCAGGGAAGACTATGGCCGTGCTTTGGGCTGGCGTGCGGATGCGCATGCGCGCCCGAGTGTGAACGGTTGAGGAAACATTTTTGACCGACGATAAATTTAAAATTTTCTGCGGTACGGCGAATCCCGCGTTGGCGAAGGCGATTTGCAAATACGTGGGCGTGCCGCTGGGCGAAGCGGAGCACGGGCAGTTCAGCGACGGCGAGACGCGTTATCAGATTTTGGAGAATGTGCGCGGCGCGGATGTATTCGTGGTGCAGCCGTGTTCCACGCCGGTGAATTTCAATCTGATGCAGCTGCTGCTGATGATTGATGCGTTCAAGCGGGCTTCGGCGTGGCGCATTACAGCGGTGGTGCCGTATTACCCGTACGCGCGGCAAGATCGCAAGGACCGGCCGCGAGTGGCGATTTCGGCGAAGCTGGTGGCGGACCTGCTGGAAACAGCTGGAGCGAGCCGGGTGCTGACGCTGGATTTGCACGCGCCACAGATTCAGGGATATTTCAATATTCCCGTGGATCACCTTTTTGCATCGCCGGTGCTAGTGGAACATTTTCAGAAGATGCAGCTGGGCGCGATCACGGTGGTTTCGCCGGATGCGGGCGGAGTGGAGCGGGCGCGATTTTTCGCGAAGCGAATCGGCGCGCCGCTGGCGATCGTGGATAAGCGGCGCATTGACGTGAACGTCAGCGAAGTGATGCACCTGATCGGCGATGTGAAGGGACGGCCAGCGCTAGTGATCGACGACATTATTGACACGGCAGGAACGCTGGTGAAGACGGCGGAAGCGCTGCTGGAACACGGCGCGACGAGAGTGTTTGCGGCGTGCACGCATGCGGTGCTTTCGGGGCCGGCGGTGGAGCGCATTGCAAAGTCGAAGATCGAGGCGGTGGTGGTATCGGATTCGGTGCCGTTGAGCGAAGAGGCGCAAAAGTTGGGCAAGATCACGGCATTGAGCGTGGCGCCTCTACTGGCGCGCGGGATTCAGTCCATTCACGAAGAGACTTCGATCAGCGAATTATTTATCTAATTATTTATCGGGTGGCACGGCCGGCTTCGCGCCGGGGGATTTTTACGAGTTCAAGATTGCCGGCGAGAAGCAGCGAAGAGCAGCCGGCGCAACGAGGGAGTTATGGAGACTTTTACAATCGAAGGGCAGGTACGCGAAGGGCGCGGGAAGGGTCCGGCGCGGCGCACGCGGTTGACGGGAATGGTTCCGGCGATTCTGTACGGCGGGAAGAAGGACTCGCTTTCGATTTCCGTGAACGCGAAGCAAGTGGCGCGGATTTTGCGGTCGGAAACGGGGCACAACACGATCTTTACGGTGCAAGTGGCGTCCGGCGCGGCCGAAAAGGCGATGGTGAAAGATTGGCAAGTGGATCCGGTGAGCGGCAAATTGCTACACGTGGATCTGTACCGGATCGCAATGGACGTGCGCATGCGCGTGATGGTGCCGGTGCACACGTTCGGCGAGCCGCAGGGTGTGAAGATGCAGGGCGGCGTGTTTGAAACAGTTACGCGTGAAGTGGAAATCGAATGCTTGCCCGCGGATATTCCGGAAGAATTCAGAGTGGATGTGACCGAGATGCTGATCGGCAAACAGCTGCGCGCGGCTGATCTGCCGTTTGATCCTGCGAAGATCAAATTGCTGACGGATCCGGTTCGCGTGATCGCGCACGTGGTGGTGCTGAAGAAGGAAGAGGAACCTGTAGCGGATGCGGCGGTGACGGCGGATGCGGCTCCGGCGGAACCGGAAGTGATGAAGAAGGGCAAGAAGGAAGTGGAAGGCGAAGAAGGCGAAGCTGCGGAAGCGCCGGCAGCGAAAGCCGAGAAGTCCGAGAAGAAGAAGTAGTTTTGCGGGCTCGAGGTTAGCGGCGGACGCTCAGGGTAAAAATGAGACTTATCGTCGGCCTCGGAAACCCTGGCCCGGAATACGAGTTCACGCCGCACAACTTGGGCTTTCTGGCTGTGGATGCGCTCGGCGGGCGTGCGGGAATTCGGGTGACGCGGCCTGAGGCGAAGTCGTACGTTGGACTCGGAACGATCGCGGGAAATGAAGTGGTGCTGGCCAAGCCGCAGACGATGATGAATCTGAGCGGCGCGGCGGTGCGGATGCTGCTGGAGCGGTACGAGTGCAGGGCCGCTGAGATGATTGTGCTGAGCGACGAGGCGGCATTGCCGTGGGGCATGCTGCGGATTCGGGAACGAGGCAGCGCGGGCGGGCACAACGGATTGAAGTCGATCATCGCTTCAGTCGGGACGAACGAATTTATTCGCGTGCGGCTGGGAGTAAAGCCGGAGTATCCGCTGGAGGACATGGCGGAATACGTTCTCGCGACGATGCGGAAGCCGGAACGCGAAATCGCGGCGCAGATGGTGGTGGATGCTGCGGAAGCAGTGGAATTGATTCTGGCTGAAGACGCCGGGAAGGCGATGGCGAAGTTCAACCGGCGCGTCGAGGCTGGCGAAGAAGATTCGGAGTGAACAGCTTTTCGTTTTAGGGCTCGGCAGTTGGTTGAGAGAAGTTGGGAAAGAGCAGACGAGGAATCGAGGACATATGGAAGAGCGTCAGTACGACCTGATTTTTATTTGCCGGCCGGACACGCCGGAAGCGGACATCGATAAGGTGATTGCGACCTTGGAGAGCACGGCGACGGAAAAGGGCGCGAAGATCGAATCGGTCGCGAAGTGGGGCCGGAAGCGCATGGCGTACCGCGTGCAGAAACTGCACGAAGGATACTTCGTGTACATGGTCATCAAGACCACGCACGGCGAAGTGGTGAAAGAGCTGGAGCGCCGGTTGAAGGTGGCGGATCCGGTGATCAAGTACTTGACCGTGCGGCTGGACGAAGAATTGAAGCGGCAGGAGAAGTTGAAGCGGCACCGCGAGCGTCGTGCGGCGCGCCGTCCGCGGAAAGTGGCGACTGCGCCGGCGGCTCCTGTTGCGCCGAGTGCGCCGCCAACCGAGCAGTCTGCGCCAACGGCGTAGGCTTTAAGCGATTTTTGATTGTAGGAGCGGGTCTGAGACCTGCTCCTATGACACCCAACGGCATAAGATCGAAGAGAAATTCGTCAGGAGACTTGAATGGCAGAAGAAAACGCACCACAGCAACAATCGCACGGCCCCTCGTCGGGAGGGATGCGGTCTTCAGGGCCGGGCGGTGGCGGCCCGGGCGGTCCAGGTGGAGGGCGGCCTGGCGGACCGGCGAAGCGCGGGAAGCGGAATTTCGTGCGCAAGAAGAAGGTTTGCCGGTTCTGCGTAGACAAGGCCGATTTCATTGACTACAAGAAGGCGGAGATTCTTGCGCCGTTCATTCAGGAGCGCGGGAAGATTCTGCCGCGGCGCATGACGGGGACTTGTTCGCGGCATCAGCGATGGCTGACCGTGGCGATCAAGCGGGCGCAGAATATCGCATTGTTGCCGTTCGCGGCGGAATTGTAGTTCGCGACCAGTTAAACAGGGCGGGTCTGAGACCCGCCCCTACAGCAATACGAAAATTGCAGGCGCAGTAGCAGCGAAACGACGAAAAGGATTCGAGGTCTGCACACTATGCAAATCATTCTGCAGGAAGACGTGGAAAAGCTGGGAAACCGCGGTGAGCTGGTGGAAGTTGCCGAAGGTTACGCGCGGAATTTTCTGCTGCCGCGCAAGCTGGGGCTGGAAGCTACGGCCGGAAATTTGAAGCGCCTGGAGCGGATGCGGGCGCACTTCGCGAAGAAGGAAGCCACCGAGAAGGATGCGGCGCAGAAGCAAGGCGAACAGCTCGCGGCCGTTTCGCTGGAATTCACGCGCAAGGCTGGGGAGAACGACCAGTTGTTCGGGTCGGTCACGTCGCTGGACGTGGCCGAAGCGCTGGCGGGCAAGGGATTTGAGATTGACCGGAAGAAGATTGTGCTGGCCGAGCCGATCAAGGTGATGGGCGAGTATGAGGTGCCGGTGAAGCTGCACCGCGAAGTGATTGTGAACGTGAAGGTGGCGGTGAAGAAGGAAGAGTAGAGCGGCTTTCGGTTTACGCAGCCGCGAGCAGATTGAACTCAGGAAACGCTGGACAACTAGGCGTCTCGAAATTCGGGACGCCTTTTTTGTTGCGCCGAGGCTTTTCCACTTTTCCGAATTATTGCACAGGGTAGTACGGTTGACGCGGCCGTGACGAATGCGCACAATCCTGCCTTCCACTTGAACGACAATTTTGCCATGCGCAGTGCTTGCGTGCGTGCGGTTGTCGCGGGGTCCAAGCGGGCGTAAGATTGCAACCGTAGGATTCGAGCACAAACACAGACCATGCCAGGCGACGCCACACTCGAACGACCTTTACCACACAATCTGGAGGCAGAGCGCAGCATTCTAGGCGCGATTCTGCTGGATAACCACGCGCTGAACGCGGCGATCGAGAAGGTGCGCTCGGATGATTTCTTTTTGCCGCAGCACCGGCAGATTTTCGAGCGCATGGTACAGCTGGGAGAAAAGCAGCAGGCGATAGATATTGTGACGCTGATGGAAGATCTGTCGCGCCGCGGCGAGCTGGAAGCGGCCGGCGGGATTGCCTATCTTTCGCAACTGGCGGACGGGTTGCCGCGCATCACGAACGTGGAGCATTACGCGCGAATCGTGAAAGAAAAATCGGTGCTGCGCAATCTGATTTTTTCGGCGTCGGCGATTCAGGAGCAAGCGCTGGCGGCGGGCGACGATGCGGACGTAATTCTGGACCGCGCCGAGTCGGTGATATTTCAGCTGGCGGAAGACCGGGTGAAGGCCGGGCTGATCGGCGTCAAGGAGCTGGTTCGCGACAATTTCGAACGCCTGGAAAAAATATTCAGCGAAGGCCGGCGGATTACCGGGCTCGCTACCGGATACGCGAACCTGGACAACGAGACCGCCGGTCTGCAACCTTCGGAGCTGATTATTCTGGCGGCGCGGCCATCGATGGGAAAAACGGCGCTGGCGCTGAACATCGCTGAAAATGTGGCGGTGCGGCATCGCGAGCCCGTGGCGATTTTCAGCCTGGAAATGTCGAAGGAATCGCTGCTGCTGCGTTTGCTGGCATCCGAAGCGCGCGTGGACGCGCACAAATTCCGCACTGGGCACATGAACCGCGACGACTGGGGGAAAGTGACCGGAGCGCTGACGAATCTGGCCGAGGCGCCGCTGTGGATTGATGACTCCGCTTCTTCGACGGTGATGGAGATGGGCGCAAAAGCGCGGCGACTGAAACGCGACCGCGGGCTTTCGCTGATCATAGTTGATTATTTGCAGCTCGTGGTGCCGACGAATATGGGGCGGCAGAGCAACCGGCAGGAAGAAGTTTCTGGAATGTCGCGCGCGTTGAAAGGGCTGGCAAAGGAATTGAAGGTGCCGATTGTGGTGCTGAGCCAGTTGACGCGCGCGCCGGAACGCGAAGAGCGCAAGCCGCAATTGGCGGACCTGCGGGAATCGGGCGCGATTGAGCAGGATGCGGACGTGGTGCTGTTCATCAACCGGCCGAATTTTTACAAGACGGATTTGCCGGATGAAGATCGCGCGAAGGCAGAGCTGATCATCGCCAAGCAGCGCAACGGTCCGACGGGGAATTTGAATTTCGTATTTTTGGCTCGGCATACGCGATTTGAAGAGGCCGCGCCAGATGCGTGGAGTGCGGGCGGAGAGCCGCAGGAGTAATGGGCGGTTGGATTGTGCGCGCGGACCCACGCTCGTGTCGGAATGGCTGCAAGATCTGAGATGTGATCCTCCTGAGAAGTGTTTGTACACTTTGTAGGCTTCCCCGTAACCCTATTTTAATCTGTTGCTTACGTTGGACCCGGGCACTGCGCTAATGCGCGCAAGCCGATGGCAGGCATCCTGCAAGAATACAATCTGGATGTTTACCTAAACGGCGCGAAGCGAATTGCCGATGGCAAATTCGTTCGCGCGGGCGGCGAGGAGTCTGGCATTCTAAACGACGATGACGAAAACAATTAAGTTTGCGGGACGCCCGGTGTGGGCGGAAATTTCGCTGCAGGCGATCCTGCATAACCTGCGCGCGATTCGCAAGCAGGTGGGAGCATCGCGAAAGATTCTAGCGGTGGTGAAGTCGAACGCTTACGGGCTGGGCGCGGTGCCGGTGGCGAAGGCGCTGCAGAAAGCCGGGACGGAGTGGTTCGGCGTAACCTGCGCGAACGAAGGCGTCGAGCTGCGCGAGGCGGGCATTCGGAAACGGATTTTGATTTTGACGGGATTCTGGCCGGGAGAAGAAAAGCGGCTGATCCAAAATAATCTGACGCCCACAGTGACGCGCGTGGACGATCTGGAGCATCTGGAGCGCAGCGCCAAGGCGGCGGGCGGAAAATCGCGAGTGCGATTTCATTTGAAAATTAATACGGGGATGAACCGGCTTGGGATTGGCGCGGACGAAGTGGAATGTTTCGCGCGCAAACTGGCTGGGTGCAAGCACATCGAGCTGGAAGGGACGTTCACGCACTTCGCATCCGCGGAAGATTTCACGGCGCAGCAGACGAACGAGCAGGAGAAAGTCTTTTTGGCGTGCCTTGCGCGGTTGCGCGCGCTGGGCATCTCGCCCGGGATCGTGCACATGGCGAACAGCGGGGCGATTTGCGCGCGGCCGAGCACATGGGCGGACATGGTTCGTCCTGGAGCCATTCTTTACGGATATTACCAGTCGTTTGATCCGCCGCAAAAAAAGCAGGAAGTGATGGGACAGGTGGCGCTGCGCCCTTGTCTTTCGCTGCGAGCGCGCATTATTTCATTACGAAATGTGCCGGCGGGAGAAGGCGTAGGCTATGCCGCGCGTTTCGTAACTACACGGCCGTCGCGCATTGCGGTGATCAATGCGGGATATGCCGATGGCGTGGTGCGCGCGCGGACAAACCGCGGCTGGGCGCTCGTGCGCGGGAAACGCGTGCCACTGGTCGGAACGATATCCATGGATTTGACCACTTTGGATTTGACTGACGTGCCGGAAGCCGTGCTGGGCGATGTGGTGACGATTTACGGGAAGGATGGCGACGCGGCGATTGAAGTTTCTGAAGTGGCGCACGAGATAGGGACGGTGACATCTGATTTGTTGTGTGCGCTGGGGCGGCGGGTGCCGAAGTTCTACGTTTAACTTTTTTCCCTCTTGAAGTCCGCGCGGTTCGCCGTATCATCTAGCCGACATGAAGCCTTTTCTGATCGTTGCTATGTTTGCTGCATTGCTTGGGGCGCCCGCGACGCCTGAGTATTCGATCCAGGCGATACGTTACGCGAGTGTGCCAGACGTGCCGGTGTCCGAGCTGGTGATGGGCGGTCCTAAGGATCAGAAAATCGAAATTGCGATGGTGGTTTGGCTGATCCGGGGCGGCGGCCATACGATTCTTTTCGACAGTGGATTTCATCGGGATACATTCCTGAAAGATTTTCCGATGAAAGATTATCTGCGGCCGGATAAGGCCGTCGAAACGGCGGGAGTAAAGCCGGATGAGGTCACGGATATCGTGATCAGCCATGCCCACTGGGATCATATGGGAGGGCTCGACCTCTTTCCCAAGGCAAATGTATGGATTCAGAAGGACGAATATCGTTACTACACGATGGACGCTTGGCAGCGGGGTGGAGACCACGGAGGGATTGATCCAGAAGATGCCAAAGAACTGGTGCAACTGAATACCGAGGGGCGCGTGCATTTGGTGGATGGGGATAACGTTGAGATTTTTCCGGGGATCCGCGCTTACACCGGGGCGCGGCACACGTATGCTTCGCAGTACCTGAGGGTGGAGGGGAATCCGACATTCGTGCTGGCCTCAGACAATTGTTACTTTTATCTCAACTTGTCTTCTCATCTAGCCAGCGCCACGTTCAGCGATGCCGATCATCCGGCCAATATTGCCGCACAGGCACGGATGATTGAGCTTGCAGGGTCGGTGGACCGCGTGGTGCCCGGCCACGACGCGCTGCAGTTCCAGAAGTTCCCCACTGAGGGGCGCGTCGCAATGATTAAATAAATGCGGCACTGCGCTGGTTATGTCGTACGCGGTCTGTACGGTACCGCTCTTTCAAGGCGCGGTTCTCACGAGTCTGGCCCCACTAGCTGTCGACTAGACATGGTCTCTAACCATTCGTCCGTGCGATGGTCTAAATGTATTAGCTGACCCCGCCCTATAGCGAGCGCGACGGCGCCCGAAGGGCCCTTGCTGCAGCGTTTGATTATCGTCGAGAGAGTTACAGGGTGCGAACACAGGCCGTTGACTGGAGATTCCCGCGCGGTGGTATACTGGCCAATTCATAAGGATTTCATAAAGCACGTCTCATTATCCCGGCAGGGCGCTCCAAATTTCATAGGCCGGAAAAACAGTTGAAGACGGACCACGAGGGCGCGATTCGTCTTATACATATTTATAAGGTGGAACCATGCAGAGGAACACTGGGCCTCAGAATCGCCTTCCCGTCGTAACAGCTCCTGAAAACCTACCGAAACAGACATCACCGTCTTCACGTATCACTGGGCACGATCGCGTCGGCACATTCTGGGACATGTTGGGGATACGGATCGTGTTCATGGCCGTGTGTATCGCGGCGGGATTTCATTTTCGACCGTTCAGCGTGACGCCCGCATCGGGCGCGGCGACCGGGTTCTTGTTCGGCCTCGCGGTCATATTATTTGAATTGAGGCTGCGGCACGCTAGTTTGCGGCGACTAATTGGCGCGGCGATAGGATCGATCCTGGGATTGCTGGGAGCTTACCTGACGTCGCTGATCCTGACGCACACGATCATGCCGGAGAGCACCCGGTCGTTTTTCAGCCTGGCGGCGTTTTTGGTGATGGCTTACATCGGGCTGATTCTGGGTGCGAATAAGGGCGACATGCTCAATCTGCAGGCGCTGGGTGGATTGTTCGGCAGCGAACGGAGTTTGAAGCATTCGTTCAAAGTGCTGGATACGAGTGTGATTATTGACGGGCGCGTGGCGGATATTGCTGACGCGCAATTTCTGGATGGCACGGTGATTATTCCGCAGTTCGTGCTGCATGAGCTGCAGCTTGTGGCGGATTCCGCTGACCCGTTGAAGCGGCAACGGGGGCGGCGCGGGCTGGAAGTGCTGCAACGGATCCAGAAGATGGCGCATCTGGAAGTGCAGATTGCAGATGACGATTTTCTGCAGATTCCGGAAGTGGACCTGAAGTTGATCGAACTGGCGAAGCGCTATGACGCGAAGATCGTGACCAACGATTTCAATTTGAACAAGGTCGCGGCGCTGCAAGGCATCGAGATTTTGAACGTGAATCAGCTGGCGAATGCGTTGAAGCCAGTGGTGTTGCCGGGCGAGACGATGCGCGTATTCATTTTGCGCGAAGGGAAAGAGTACAACCAGGGCGTGGCGTATCTGGATGACGGGACCATGGTGGTAGTGGACGGCGCGCGCAAGATGATCAACAAGACCATCGATATTACCGTGACTTCGGTTCACCAGACGACTGCGGGGAAAATGATCTTCGGGCGTTATGATGAGCGCGGCGAGCAACAGATTCCCCGCGCGTCGGTGGCGCAGGGTGCGCCGCATGCTGAAACTCCGTCTGCGCCTCGGACGAACGAAGGTGCTACGCCCGGGGGCGAGCGTCCGGCGCGGCCGCTTTATCCTGAAAGTGGGCGGGGTTAGCGTCGGCGGATTTTGGAACGCTGGCAATCTGCGATGTTTCAGCAATGGCGCACCGAAGTGCGCCGCTACAACTGCCCTCGTTGGTTGTGCGAGTTTTTCCTGCCGTGCCTTCGGGTTTCCTGCGTACGCAGGAGTGCCTGTGCTGGGCCGCTTTATTGCGATAGACTGTCTTCCCTCTTATGGGCCGAATCGCTGCCATCATTCCTGCCGCAGGACTGGGCACCCGCATGGGCGCCGAAATGCCGAAGCAGTTCCTTGAACTAGATGGAATGCCGCTGGTAATTTTCACGCTACGCCGGCTGGCCGCCTGCAACGCAATCACCGATTTTTTCCTTTCCACACGCGCGGACGACGTCGTGTCTCTGCAGGACAAGGTTGCAAAGGCGGCGTTGGGAAGGCCGGCGCGGGTGGTGCACGGCGGCGATACGCGGCAGCAGTCTGTGGCAAACGCGCTGGCACAAGTGGACCCCGCGACCGAAGTGGTGCTGGTGCACGACGCGGTGCGGCCGTTTGTGACGGTAGAACAAATCGATCGGGTGATCGCGGAGGCGCGCAAGCGCGGCGCGGCAATTCTGGGCATTCCGGCGATTGATACGGTAAAAGAAGTGAAGCGCGCGACTTTGCCGGAAGATATGGCGCTGATCACAACGACCATTCCGCGCGAACGGATTGTCCTGGCGCAGACGCCGCAGGCGTTTTCCTACACGCTGCTGCGGGACGCATTCCGCAAGGCGCAGACGGATGAGATGCTGGCGTCGGATGAATCGGCGCTGGTGGAACGATTTGGACACGACGTGTTCGTGGTGCTGGGGTCGGAGCGCAATTTCAAGATCACGCGGCCGGCGGACATGGATTTGGCGCGATTTTATCTGGAGCAGGAACGTAAGGCGCCCCGATGATGAATTATTCCACGAGCATTTCCAAACTCAAGATCAAGGAAGCTCAATGACGCGCTCGGGAATTGGATACGATTTGCATCGGCTCGCCGCGGGGCGAAAGCTGATGATCGGCGGGATCGACGTGCCGTTCGACAAAGGGTCGGTGGGGCACTCGGACGGCGATGTGCTGGCGCATGCTTTGTGCGACGCGCTACTGGGGGCGGCTAGCCTTGGGGACATCGGGACGCATTTCCCGGATACGGATCCGAAGTGGAAGGGCGCGGCGAGCCTTTTGTTTCTGGAGCACACGCGGAAGCTGCTTGATGAGCGAAAGCTGCGCATCAGTCATTTGGATGCGGTCGTCATCTGCGAGCGGCCGAAATTGGGGCCGCACTTCCCTGCCATGCGGGCGGCGCTGGCGAAATCGCTGGGGATCGCGGAAGAGCAAATCAATCTGAAAGCGAAGACGAACGAGGGCACGGGAGAGATCGGGCGGGGCGAGGCGATTGCGGCGCACACGATTGCAACGCTGGAAGGTTGAAGTCACCGCGGAGACGAGTGAGTGACGTGGCTTACATCGTGGCAAGCTGGGGCGCAGCAAGCAGCGCCCCTACCGTAGGATTGGCATGCTCGATGGCGGCGGTCTGCCGTTGCGTCGGCGCAAAGCGAAGAGGGAGAGCCTTCGGCCGGCTTGAAGCAAAGGCGCCAACCTCAGGAGGGCGATGAACTGGCTTACTGGATTTCATGCGGTAGAGGAAGCGTTGGCGGCGGGGCGGGCGCTTGACCGCATTGTCATCGCGCGCGGGCGGCACGGCGAGCGCGTAGAGGCCGTGGTGCAATTGGCGAAGGCTAAGGGCGTGCCGGTGCGGTTTGAAGATCGCGCGCAGATAGACCGGCTGGTAGGGACGCGCGAGCATCAGGGCGTGGCGGCGTTGGGCGCGGCGAAACCGGCGATGGGGCTTGAAGATTTGTTGGCCGCGAAGACGCCGCAGGGATTGCTGGTGCTGCTGGATGGCGTCGAGGATCCGCACAACCTGGGTGCGGTTGTGCGAACGGCGCTGGCCGCGGGCGCGAACGGCGTGGTGATTCCGGAGCGCCGGGCTGCGGGTCTGACCGACACGGTGGAGCGGGCGTCGGCAGGAGCGCTGGCGCATTTGCCGATTGCGCGGGTGAAAAATCTGGTGCGCGCGATGGAAGAGATGAAGGAAGCGGGTTATTGGCTGGTGGGGCTGGATGAACGCGCGGAGAAAAGTTATACGGAAGTGGATCTGAAGGGCTCGATCGGAATTGTGCTGGGGAGTGAGGGCGAAGGATTGCACGAATTGACGCGCAAGCGTTGCGATTTTCTAGTTTCGCTGCCTACAGCTGGGCCGGTGCGTTCGCTGAACGTTTCTGTGGCGGCTGGGGTGATGCTGTTTGAGGTGGTGCGGCAGCGCGGGGGAAAACGCGGAGCGGCGGGGGAAGGCACGTCAAAGCCACCACAAATGAACGCAGATGAACACTGATAAAACCTTAAAGAGATAACTGCTCAAATCGTTCGATTTTTTCGGTGCTCGAATATCAATTTGGCTCTCCGCCTAACGCTGCGGGTCTATTTGTCGTACTTCAACAAGGAAAAGACGTGCATGCCGGGGAGTTTGGCGCGGCCGTTGAGGAACGTTAGTTCGACGGCGAAGGCTGCGCCGGCTACTTTGCCGCCGAGTTGCTCGATCAGCTTGACGGTGGCTGCGGCAGTGCCGCCGGTGGCTAGGAGGTCATCGCAAATCAGGACGGTCTGGCCGGGCTTGATGGCGTCCTGGTGCAGTTCGAGCTGATCGGTGCCGTATTCGAGCTGGTAGGTGACCGAGGTCGTTTTTCCGGGAAGTTTTTTTGGTTTGCGCACGGGAACAAAGCCGGCGCCGAGGCGATACGCCAGCGCGGGGGCGAAAATGAATCCGCGAGCTTCGATGCCGGCGACGATGTCCACTTTGGTGCCGTTATATTGTTCGCAGAGCTGATCGACGAGCGAATGGAAACCGGCCGGGTCTTTCAGCAGGGTGGTGAGGTCGTAGAATAAAATGCCCGGCTTGGGATAATCGGGGATTTCGCGGATCATCGCTTTCAGGTCGGTCATTCTTCTCCTTCGTTTCGTGCTGCGATTTCGGGCTGACTCAGCAAATTATTCGCGCGCAGACGAGCGTTGACGATTGCACGTCAGTACTCGATCGAAAATCTTTTTGCGAATTCCGGATTTGGCGGCGCTTCTTCCTCGGCGACGCCTGAGACGGAGGCGCCTTGCGGGCCGCGTTCCAGCTCGCTGCGAAACTCCGCAAGTTTGGAAGCGCTGCCGGCGGCGTAAACCTCGACGCGGCCATCGGACAAATTTCTGGCAAAGCCGCTGAGACCAAGTCGCTGCGCTATCCGCATGGCGAAATATCTGTAGCCGACACCCTGCACGATTCCGCTGACGAAATAGCGCCTGGATTCGCGTGGTTGCGGCGTGTCTAGCATGAGCGATGCGGAAGCATAATCCGCAAACGCGTGATTTTAACAGAGGCGCGGGGAGCAAAGGAGCGCGATTTTTGTGCGGTTGCTTTGCGACTGATGCGGCTGCTGTAATTCCGAGGACCGCGCTAAACTGTCCGAGGATGGCGAGCGGTATGATTGCGGGCGCCGGCGAAGATTGGCCGAAGTTAGCCGCTGGGCCCTCGGTTCGCATCCAACAATTGATGATGAGAAATCTCGAGATACCGCGAAATTTTTGGTCGGTGGCGCGATGCCGAATGCTTCCCTGGGTATTAGCTGCGATTGCGGCGCTATTGTGCGACGCGAGCTCCCTGCGCGCGCAAGATTCGGGACCGCAGGCACCGCCGCCGACATTTAAAGTGGAGCGCATTCCGGCGGAGCCGCATCCGGGGCCGCCTCCTTTGCCGGTGGAAGAAATCATCCAGAAATTCGCGGCGAATGAAGATCTGATGAAGAAGGCCTACGACTCCTACGACTTCACGCAATCTATCCGGTTGGACGAGCTGAGTGATCCGGGCGGCAAATTTAGCGTGACCGGCGAGATGTACACGAAGGCAGACGGCCTACGTTATATGCGCGTGACGAAACCAGTGGAATCCAGCCTGAAGTTGATGCATTTTTCGCTGGAGGACGTGCGAGTGATCGCCGCCATGCCGGAATTTCCGCTTACGGCAGAGGAAATCCAGAACTACAATTTTAAATATGCGGGCCAAGAAAAGCTGGACCAGTTGAACACGTACATTTTCCAGGTGAAACCAAAGACGTTGAGCCGCAAGAAACGGTATTTCGAGGGCGTGATCTGGATTGACGATCACGATTTCGCGATCGTGAAGAGTTACGGGAAGTTCGTGAGCGAGCTTGAGGGGAATGGCACGGCGCTGCCGTTCACGATGTTCGAAACGTACCGCGAAAATTTCCAGGGTAAATATTGGCTGCCGACTTACACGCGGTCCGATGATTATTTCAAAAGCGAGGGGAACGAAGACATGCCGTTGCGGCTGGTGGTGCGCTCTACCGACTTCAAAGTGCACACGGCAGCGGCTGACCCCAGCCGTGCAACTACGGCGGCGCCTGCAGCGGATTCGAGCTCGTCATCGAGCGTTCCGCTTTCCTCTCCTAAACGATAATTTCCGCTGTATCCAGCGCAGGCAATCTGACCGCAGCGCTGCACGTGGGTGGGACTGGCTGGCTTTATTACAGTGTGCGCAAATACCGGGGGAGTTCCTGGAGTGAGTTCAGGAGCACGTCGGGTTTGGCGGCGCGCAGGCGCGCTGCGGTGGGAAATGGGCCAAGAACGCCGATGGTGCGCACGCCGGCGCGGCGGGCCATCTCGATGTCTTCGGCGGTATCGCCAACGTACACGCAATGCTGCGGATCGCGGCGGAGGCGTTTGAGCGCGAGTTGAAGCGGGGCGGGATGCGGCTTTTTCTTTGCGGCATCTTCGCTGCAAACACACGCTGAAAAATAGCTGGCGAGCTCAAGCTTGCGGAGCTGGCGGCGAACGCGCGAGCGATTTCCGCTGGTGACGATGCCAAGGTCATATTTTTGAGCGAGGAGCTGGACAACGCGCCGCGCGCCCGGGAGCAGTGGAGGGTTTTCCTGCTTGTAAGCGCGCATCCAAAGGCGATCGGCTTCGAGCCACTTGGAGCGCGGGAGCATTGCGGCGCGGTAAACGCGCAGCCAATTGGGAGAATAGTGCTGCGCGAGTTCGCGCTCGGTCCAGTTGATGCCCAGAGCATGAAACATCGAGAGATAGGCGCGGAGGTCGGCTTCGTAGGAATTGAGGAGCGTACCATCCCAGTCGAAAAGGACTGCGCGCGTGGTGAACTTTGCAATATTCACGGCGAGGGAATCGTATCAGACCTCAATGACTGGGAAAAATGGCGGAGAAACGTTGCGGACGGACGCCCGACGATCTTCAATCAGGGATTGCGGATCGCGCAGCAGGCGTTAGTGACTGCGATAGCGCAACGGGAGGATGTCGTCGCGGCGCAGCGCGAAGTCGTCGAAGGTGGCGGCATAACCGCGCCAGCCGGGCATATCGACTTCCTCGGCGCGAACAATGTGGGCTGCCGTGCACATTTGCACGCTGCCCTGACCCAGCGGACGTTCGATGAGCGCGACTTCGAGTTCGATGGCAGTGCCGGGCTGAAAATCTCGGGGAGCTAGAAAATAAACACCACTCGAGCTGATGTTGCGGGTTACAAGCGTGACGGGAATGGGCTCGAGATGATCGCCGACGCGCGTGAGACGGAGCGGCAGCGAGAGCGATGCGCGCGGATTATTGCGGCGTTCGCGCGCGACGCCAATGGCGTGCGTGGGAACTCGCGCGAACCGCTGTGGCCCAGGCTTCCCTGCTGGAGATGCGACGCTTACTGTGTGGCTCTCAACCTTACGCAGCGGCGACACAACCGACCGCGGCCCCTTCCAATCCGGAGCAGCCCCCATGTAATATCCCCCAAGAACAGCCTAACTTCCCCCCCGCCAGTAGACCGAATATGCGCGGACTCTGGAACGGCGTCAAGGGAAGTGATGGGCAGGTGCCGTATTATACAACAGCCAGGGTCGTGTCAATAGCTATGATTCAGCGGGAGTTGCGGCTGCAGAGCGGCTAAAAGGCGAAATTTTGATGTTTGTGCTTTGTTCGCTGAACGCGAAAGACAACCGAAAAGCGTTGGGATGTTCGCCTTCGGCACATTTGCGATTGTTGACGTGGGTGTGGAAAACTTCGCGTTAAGTTCGCGCGCTAAAAACGGATAGCGCGTTCGGTTGAGTTTCGCTAGTTTGGATGCGAGAGCGAGGCTCACAATGATTGAACTGATGATGAGAACCTCTAATTCGAATTTCAGCGCAGTGCAGGCGATGGGGCCGAACGAAAAACTTTGGCACGCGGTGCAGATGCGGGACCGCAGCGCGGACGGCGAGTTTGTGTATGCGGTGCGGTCCACCGGAATTTATTGCAGGCCGTCTTGCGCTTCGCGAAAGCCGCGGCGCGAGCAGGTAGAATTTTTTTCGCTGCCGGAAGCGGCGGAGCAGCGGGGATTCCGCGCATGTCTAAGATGCCGGCCGCGATTGGCGCGGTTGCGTGACCCGCGCGCAACGGCGGTGGCTCGGGTGTGCCGGGAGATCGAGGCGCAGATTGACGTGGACGGCGGGAAGATTGCGGACAGCGCGGGGCACGAGCTACGGATGACGCTCGGCACGCTGAGTTCGGCTGCGGGGATGAGCGCGCATCAACTGGAGCGCGCGTTTCGCAGCGTGATGGGTATTTCACCGCGGCAGTATGCAGACGCGCGGCGGATGCGGCGGCTAAAATCTCGGTTGCGAAAAGGAGACGACGTGACTACAGCACTATACGACGCAGGATTTGGATCGAGCAGCCGATTGTACGAACGCGCTCCAGCGCAACTGGGAATGACGCCCGCGACTTACAGGCGGGGCGGCGCGGGAATGGAAATTCATTACACGATCGTGAGCTCGCCGCTAGGACGACTGCTCGTTGGGGCGACGGACCGTGGGATCAGCGCGCTGTATCTGGGCAAAGATGATGGGCCGCTGGAAAGTTCGCTGCGCAAGGAATATCCGCGCGCGGAGATTCAGCGCGACAAGAATGGCCTGGAAGGATGGGTGGGGAAAATACTGGAGCACTTGCGCGGGCGTGAACCGAATCTGGATCTGCCGACCGACGTTCAGGCCACGGCGTTTCAACGGAGGGTTTGGGAAGAGCTGCGGAAAATTCCGTACGGCACGACGCGAACGTACAGTCAGGTGGCGCGGGCGATTGGCAAGCCAACGGCAATACGAGCGGTTGCGCGGGCGTGTGCGACGAATCCTGTCTCCGTGGTGGTGCCATGCCATCGCGTGGTGCGCGAAGACGGCAATCTGGCGGGCTATCGCTGGGGGCTGGAGCGCAAACTTGCGTTGCTGCAGCACGAGTCAGCCGGGAGCGCTGACAACAAACAGCGCAAAGCGGCGAAATAGGGACTAGCCCTGCGGTTTGACTTTTTCGGTGCCCCTGGGCCAGTGCGGTTTGAAGTGCGCATCGCCGACGTCGGGGTTGCGCACGATTCTGGAATAGCGGATAACGAAGTAGTCCCCGGAACCGGTCTCGTTGAACTGCTGCTGCACCGGAAGCCAGGAAGTCTCGTCGAACCAAATCTGAATCTTGGAGATTTGATTGCGGGCTTCCTGGGACTTTGGAGTCAATTCCAGTTCGACCGTCTTTTTATCATCCAGCGTAGGTTCGCCCAGCAGCGTAACCAGATACGACTTCTGCAGTTCCTTCCCTTGCGTTCCGAAACCGAGCAGCAAGTATTGATCCACTTGGGCGCGATGTTGCGCGAGATTGTATTCCTCGACGCGTTTCAAACCTGGAGTGTAGATATAGAGATTGTCGCCCGTGCGCAGAATCGTCCGCGCGTCGGGGGGTTTCATCTCCAGAAGCATTTTATCGTCGTGAACGAGGATGGTGCCGGCCTCAGTGGAGCGATCGTTAACCACGACGGTGACCTTGGTGCGCTCGACATCAGCCGAAAGGCTGTGAAAACCTTTTGCGGAGCGATCGAGTTGTCTAAGCGTGCCATCCAGCGTAGCAGGACTATGGTTTTGACCAGCGGCAGGCCAAGCCCTGACGCATGCAATCGAAACGATGGTGGCCAGCGCAATTCCCAATACTAAACGTTTTACGGTCAAATCAAGTCCCCCACTGAGTGGTCGGTGGTTTGCGAAGCGCTCATAATACTACAGGTGGTTAGACGTGGTGGGTGGCTTGGCAGGTTCCACGCCAGTTCCGGGGCGGGGAGAAAATGTTACATCAACGGGGATGGGTGAACGGTGACATCGTAATAAAGAATCGAACCATCCTGAGCGGAGACGGGCTCGATATGCACGACCTGGAAAGTCTGGTCTTTAAGTTCGTCAACGGTGCGCGCAAGGATATCGTGAGTTTCGCGCTCAAGTTCGGGCGTGGCGCGGGGAGTGCGCTTTTCCGCGGGCAGCGCGGTGGCATCAAGGCGGTAGGTGTGCGTCTGACTGGCGGGATCTTGCGATTCAAGCTGCACTTTGGAGCCGAACGCAGTGGTAGCTTGCGGCTGATCGTGGAACCAGCGTGTCGGAGTGACCAGCACGAAGATGATGATGAGGATTACGGCCAGATCGTAAGGCCAACTGCCGCGTTCATAGGACCAGAAAATGGTGCGGACGATCGCTCGCCATAAAGTGCGCATGTCAGTGAACCGAGGAACCGTCCACAACCTCGCCGTCACGCATGTGCAGGACGCGATGGCCGTAGGCGGCGGCTTCGGGATTGTGCGTGATCATGACGATGGTTTGGCCGAGATCTTGATTGAGCTGGCGGAGCAGACCAAGGACAGCTTCGGAGCTTTTCGTATCGAGGTTGCCGGTGGGCTCATCCGCCAAGACGATCTTTGGTTCGCTGACGATGGCGCGCGCCAACGCTACGCGCTGTTGTTCACCGCCGGAAAGCTCGGAGGGTTTGTGCTTCAGACGGCCGCTCAAGCCGAGGAGATCGGCAACGACCTGAAAGCGGTGGGGATCGAATCCATTTCCGTGAATGTGCTGGGCCAGAGTGATGTTGTGGTAGGCATCGAGAGTGGGAAGCAGATTGAAACGTTGAAAGACGAAGCCGACTTTGTGGCGGCGCAGCAGAGTGCGCGCGGAGTCGCTCATGGTAGTGAGGTCGTTGCCATCGAGGAGCACGCGTCCGGAGGTGGCCTGTGCGAGGCCTCCAATCACGTGCAGCATGGTTGATTTGCCGCAGCCAGAAGGGCCCATGATGGAGACGAATTCGCCGGGAAAGATGTCAATGCTGACGCCGCGGAGGGCGGGGACTTCGACTTTGCCCTGACGGTAAACTTTCCATAGGTTTTCAGTCTTGAGTATGGGCTCCAACAGCCGCTCCCCTTCAAGCGTCAGCGAATCCGAGGACGGAAATATTCTAGTCGCCTTTAGCATTTCTGCCTAGCGCGGACAGGCGGGCGAGAATTCGCGCGGATGCCTGAATCGCAGCGGAAAAGTGAGATCAGGTTACTCGTAAGCCAGAGCCTCGACGGGATCTTTGCGGCTGGCCATCCAGGCGGGATAGGCGGCGCCGAGCAGGCCGCCGACGAGGGCAATGAGGCCGGCGCGCAAAACCCACAGTGGGGTAATCAGGATCGTGAGCGTCGGGAACAGTTTGATGAAGATTGCGCTCATAAGGAAGCTGAGTCCGACGCCGGCCACAGCTCCGCCGATACATAGCAACGTTGTCTCGCTGAGAACGATCCGAACAATGTATCCCTTGGACGCGCCCAAGGCTTTCAGAACGCCGATTTCGCGAGTGCGTTCGATAATGGTGGTGTACATCGATAGAAAGATCACCAGGAACCCGATGACCACGGCAATTCCGATCATCACATTGATGAAGGCGGCGAGGCCTGGGAGGTTCGAGGAGGTCATCAGTGACATGAGATCCCTCAGCGGGCGAACCTCATAACGAGGGAGCAGGTCCTTGATTTCATCAGTCACAGCCGGAGTGTGATCAGTGCGATCGCACTTGATAAAAAACACGGAAGCCTTGTCGTGCGAACCCCCAATTTCCTGGAGGGTGGAGAGGAAGACGAAGAGGCGCGCTCCCTTGCCATGTTCGACGATGCCTACCACGTGAAAATCGTGAGCGAAAAGTTGCAGGGTCTGGCCGAGCTTTATTTTTTTTGATTTGGCGTAGACGTCGTCTACCAGGATGTCGTCGAGCCCCCGCAAATCATGGCCTTCGTGAAAAACGAATCCGCCGGTAACAGCGTTAAAACTGTCCTTGTCGATGCCATAAACGATTTCGATGCCGCTCGTATTGAACTGCGTCAGCACCGGGGCGACCGCCTGCACGTATTCGAGTTGCGCGAGTTTATCTCCGATTGCGATGGGCATGGGAGCGCCGCTAAAGGCCATCAGGTAGGAAGCCTGAGGCGGCTGAACCATGATGTCCGCGCCGACGCCTTCGATGCGTTTGGCCGATTCCGAGAGCAAGCCGCTGGTGAGTCCCACGACGATGATGACGAGTGTGACCTCGACGGCTACGGCCAGCACGGTGATGAAGGTGCGAAGTGGCCGATGCAAAACATTTTGCGTAATCATGTAACGGATCATAAATTTTTGTAGCGCTTAGGCAATTTCGAAAACGCTATGGGTGCTGCTCCTTGTTGTTGGGGCTAGGATCTTTGTGCGCGTCGTCCCCGATATTTCCACCGAGGTTGACCAAATCCGTGCCGGGCGGCTGCGGCAGGGAGAAGCGGTCTGGAGCAATCGGTTCGTTCACAGTAAGCTTCTTAATGGCAATCTGCAATTGATAGTCGTCGCTTGGCCGGGTGACGTTGATCTGCCACGGATAGGTGGCAGCGGCCGTGGTTTCCCAATTTGCGTACGCTACGTCTGAAGCCACCTTACCACCCGCGCCGAAATTCTCAATCCTTGAGACACGCAGATCCGCGCGATCGAACCATATTTTCCGCGCGATTCCCCAGCTGGCCGTCGCTCGCTGGGAACTTGCTTGTTGGCCCGGAGCGGGGCTCGCGGCGTCGCTGGAGCCGGAGGTTGATTGCTGCGGTTCCAATCTAACTACAGTTAGTATGTAGAATCGCGATGGGCCTTCACTCGCTTCCTCGAATAATACCGGCGCACCTTCAGTGATAGCCGGCCAGAACAGCGCATCCACCAGATGTTGCGGCCGGAGATTTTCGATTGGCTTCTCGGCGCGCCGCTCCAGATTGGCAGGGCCGACGATAAATTTATTCTTCGACGGTATGTAGATGCTGAAAGTCGAGCCGTCGCTGACCATGTCGAAAATATTCTTGCTAACTACCGGGGCTTGGCCGATCACGCGAATGCTGGCGGGCCTGGCAGCCAGAATAAAACCGTTCACTTCGTGATACTGCTCGATGACGCCGGAATATGCGGAGCCCGCCGTGAGCTTCATGGTCACACCAGCGTTTAGAGACTGGATCGCCTGCGCCTGGCGATTGTAGGCATCGAGTAGCTGTTCTTTCGTCGCAGTCTGCAGCGGCGCCGGGGCTTGGGACGGCTTGACGGTCTTCTTTTGACTGACGGCGCAACCGAAGGCAGACGTAAGCATAAGTGCCAACGATGCCCTCCAGACAACGCGCCTAAAAATTACATTGGCAACTATATTGGGCCGGCCTATGAACACAAAGTATGCAATCTAACAGCGGCTCACACGGGTGTCAACGAGACAGGGACGTGCTTGGATATGCTCGACCGGCTCTGGGCGTGGTCCGGCGTGCTGGTGCGGGCAGGCAGGCGGCCAAGATGCTAGAATCGCGGTTTTGCGTGGAGCGCTGCAATGTTTAAGAAGTTGTTGATTGCCAATCGCGGTGAGATCGCCGTGCGCATCGCGCGCGCGTGTCGGGAGATGGGTGTGCGCGCCGTCGCCGTGTATAGCGACGTAGATCGCGCATCGCTTCACGTACGGATGACGGACGAGGCGTACCCGATCGGGCCGGCGCCCTCGCGCGAAAGCTATCTGGTGATTGAAAAGATTCTGGGCGTGGCGCGTCATGCAGGGTGCGACGCAATTCATCCCGGCTACGGTTTTCTGGCGGAGAATCCTGCACTCGCGCGCGCCTGCGTGGAAGCCGGGATCACGTTCATCGGACCGTCGGCTGGCGCGATGGAGCGATTGGGATCAAAAACCGCCGCCCGGCATATCGCGCGGGACGTAGGCGCGCCAACCGTGCCGGGCGCGCTGGACCCCATCAAAGATGTGGACGAGGCGGTGAAAATCGCGCGCGAGATTGGCTTTCCGGTGATTTTGAAGGCGGTGGCGGGCGGCGGTGGCAAAGGGATGCGCAGCGTCGCGAGTGAGCGAGAGCTTGCCTCCGCTTGGCGGGATGCGGCGTCCGAAGCGCAGAACGCGTTCGGCGACGCGCGGATGTACATGGAAAAATATTTAGAACGCCCGCGGCATATCGAGATTCAGGTGCTGGCAGATCATCACGGACATTTTGTTTATTTGGGAGAGCGCGAATGTTCCGTGCAACGACGGCACCAGAAAGTGGTCGAGGAGGCGCCATCGCCCTTCATGACGCCCGAATTGCGGAAGGCCATGGGCGAAGCGGCGGTGAAGCTGGCGCGCGCGGGGAATTATACGAATGCCGGCACGGTGGAATTCCTGGTGGACGCACAGCGAAATTTTTACTTCCTGGAGATGAACACGCGGCTGCAAGTGGAGCATCCCGTGACGGAGATGGTGACGTCGCTGGACCTGGTGAAGCTACAACTGCGCATTGCCGCCGGCGATCCCTTGCCATTCCAGCAGGAAGAAATTGCATTCCGCGGGCATGCCATCGAGTGCCGCATCTATGCCGAAGATCCGGACAATAATTTTTTCCCGTCGCCGGGGAAAATCGTGGATTGCAGAGTTCCGAGCGGTCCCGGGATTCGGTTGGATGAAGGGATTTACGCGGGTTGGACGGTGCCAAACGAGTATGACCCGATGTTGGGCAAGCTGATTGCGTGGGGCGGCGATCGAGAAGAAGCGCTGGCGCGAATGGAGCGTGCTCTGGAGCAATATTATGCGAGCGGGATTAAGACCAACGTGTCGCTTTTCCGCCGCATTCTGGCCAGCGCCGATTTTCAGAAAGGCGCGATTTATACGCGCTGGCTGGACGATTTTCTGAGCACCGAAGCAGCTGCGAAGAGTGCCGCCGGCGGCGAAGAAGAGCTCGAGGCCCAGCACGCTGCGGCGATTGCCGCGTTTCTGTGGCACACGTCACTCTTGGACGGTGAGAATGCGTCCGCAACGCCGGCCATCTCAGAATCGCGGTGGAAAACAGAGAGCCGGCGGGAGCAAGTGAATCGCGAGCCACGGCCGTGACAGCATGGCGGGAATTCGCGCGGAGCCATCGTGAAATTGCAGATTGAAATCGGTGGAAAGAAACGCCACGTGGAGATGACGCAAGCGGGCGAGCTACCGGTATGGACGATTGACGGCCAACACGTGGGAGCTGATGCGACTGAGGTGTCGCCGGGGATCTATTCGATTCTGATAAACGGAAAATCGTTCGAAGTGCGCCTGGAGCGATCGGGTGCCGAACTGCGAGCGATCGCAGGCAGCCGGGAATTCGGAATCGCAATTATCGACGAACGAGAGTGGCGACGCAATCGCGGCAGCGCCGTCGAAGCCGAAGGTCGTCAGAAGGTATTGGCGCCCATGCCCGGGAAAATCGTGCATGTGCTGGTGAAGATCGGCGATGCGGTTCGGGCGGGTCAAGGGCTACTGGTGGTGGAGGCGATGAAGATGCAGAACGAGATCCGCGCCCCGAAATCTGGGACGATTGACCGCCTGGCCGTGGTCGAAGGCCAAACCGTGAACGCCGGAGAGGTGGTGGCGATCGTCAGCTGAGCGGCGATTTCAGATTCGTAACTAGTAACGCTTAAGTTCCCTTTTGATTTTCACGTCTTGGCCCGCCGCCTTGGTCCGGTGAAAATGATTGCAATCCGGGCAGGGGTCCCGAATCTAGTTGCACAGGCAAACTTGGGGGATTCGGAATGTTTTCACATGTGCATTTCGCAACGGCGGCCGCGTGGCTGTTATTCGCAATCGTCGCGCTGCTTTGGACGATGGCGTGCGCGCTGACGGCGGCGAAGATGGAAAAGGAAGGGTTCACGTTCTGGAAGGGATTCGTCGCTGTCCTGCTTCTGAGCCCGCTTGCGGGTCTGATTGCGATTTTCATCGGCCGGATGATTCGTCCGGGCCGGCCCCTGGCGCACACCGTTAGCCGCGGTTAAACTCCGACAATCGCCGAATGCCCCGAACCGCGCATTCCTGATTTTTTGCCACGATATACGACTTATTTCGAAGCGGGAAGCTTTCCTGCAGATTCCAGAATTTGCCGAGCGAGATAATTCGTGACATGCGAATCGTCTCGCGCTTCGATCATATAGGCCGAGCGCAAGAGCTGCTCCTTGCGATTACGCAGCATGTCGCGGATGGATTGCTGCACTTGCGGATCGGAAAGCTCGCGTTGACCAGCGGGCTCTTTGGCGATTAGCTTCAGAATGCGGTATCCGCCGTTCTTCACACCGATGGGTTGCGTGACGTCGCCCGGCCGCATCGCCAGAACCGTTTTCTTCAACAGCGGATCGGATTGATTCAAAGCAGACTCGGGCACGAAGCCGAGATCGCCGCCGGTTGCCGCTGTAGAATCCTCGGAATAATCCATGGCGAGCTGGGAAAAATCCGCGCCGCTTTCAAGCTTTTGCTCGATCAGGCCTATTTTTCGCTTGGCTTCGGGCTCGCTGGTGGCTTTGTCGTTCTTGCGATTGTGCACGGCAGGGTCGGGGTGCGGCGTAACGACAATCTGCGCGACATGAAACTGCAGTTCTGCTACATTGAATTGCGCACGATTCTTGTTGTAGAAGTCGAGCACGTCCTGGTCGGTGATCGATATCTTCGCAACGACTTCACGATTCAGCAGCTTCTGCACGGAAAGCTGGCGCCGGATGTCTCCCTTTAGGTCGTCCACCGTAAGCTCGGAATCTTTCAGCTTTTTCTGGAATTCTTCCTCGGTGAAAGGGCTCTTGGATTCGGTGAATTTGTCTTCTACTTCGGCATCGCTCGCGACCAGATTCAATTTGTTGGCGCGCTCCAGCAGAATTTCGTTGTTCACCAGTTCATCGAGGATATTCAGCTTGAGGGACAGAGCCTCTTCCTGAGATGGCGCGGGGCCTTCCGCGTTGACGCGCGTGCGGAAATATTTCTCCACTTCGGCGCGCTGAATCTCTTTGCCATTCACGACGGCCCACACGTCCGGGCCGGGCGCGGTTTCCTTCTTGCAACCGACCACGCACACACCCGCAGCTAGGAGTGCGAGTGCCAAAATTCGTCGTGACAAGCAGGACTCCTTCCAGGGGAGGGCCGACTTCACGCGGCCTTTTGAACGCGGCCAGAACGGATGCAGGAAGTGCAGACGCGGACGTGCTTGCGAGCGCCTTTAATCACGGCTTTGACGCGCCGTAGATTGGGATTCCAGCGGCGCCGTGTAACGTTATGGGCGTGGCTGATCGCATTTCCATATAGCGGCTTCTTGCCGCACAGTTCACATGCTAGTGCCATTGTTGCGTCGCTCCAGACAGATTCAATCGTCGAGTTACTTGCGCATGTATGTTAGCAGACTCTTTCCCTTGCAGGAAGAGTTTTGGCCAGAGTGGCCAAGGATGTACGGGGTTAAGTTGAGCTCGCACGTCTTGGAGTTCATTGTCACCGTCAGATGGTTCTCCAGCGAAAATCCTGGATCTTGCTGCTTTCGGATTGGTTCCGAAATCCGCAGTTTTACGCATGAGCTCTGGATTTTTGAACTGACCCAAAATTCGCGCAGCTTTTCAGGCTGCCTTCGAATAGCGCTCGCAGGAACACTATTCCTGATCCGGGAAAAGTGCGGAAACGATGGTACCAACGTACCGTTGACCGTACACAATCCAAACGGCTAATTTGACGAGCACGATCTGGAAAGGCTCGAAAACAGCCAAGAGGCAGGGGTGTGTACCGTTTAGACACACGCCCTGAAAATTTACCTCTTGACGGCAACTAAACACTTATAGACTCCGCCGCGTAGTTTCCCTACTCGGAGGGGTCCATGAGTAAGTGGTTAGTTGTAGCGGTTTTGGCCATGTTGGTATTGGCCAGCGCCGTAGGTCTGAAGGGTATTACAGTTGCGAGTACGTCGGCTCCCGTGCCGCCCGCACCTTGGGCGAGCACGTCGGCTCCCGTGCCGCCCGCACCTTGGGCGAGCACATCGGCTCCTGTGCCGCCCGCACCTTGGGCAAGCACATCGGCCCCGGTGCCGCCCGCACCCTGGAACTAAACTCAGGGAAGTCCCTGTAGAGGGATTGAGTGGGCCGGCATCGGAATTGAATTGAGATGCTTGGACCACTCGATTACATGTTGTGGTTGGTAGGTTTCCTCGCGGAAATCGGCCTGTTGGTGTATCTGGTCTCCCGCAGACAGGTCTTCCGTAATTTCCCTATTGTTTTCTATATGTTGTGCGATGCACTGGTCACGTGTGGACTGTATTATTGCGTGCAGCACTTCGGGTTCAATTCGACCACGTATTCTTACTTCTACTATTACACCGACAGCGTCCTAAACATTTTGATGTTTTGCGTGATTATGAAGTTCTATCAAGAGACGTTCGCTGAGATGGGTGTGAGCCGGTACATCCGCGGAGCCGCGGTGCTGCTGATCGTCCTGACGGGCGTGTTCTCTTACGCAGTGGTACACGAGAATCGGGCTCATTTGGCGACCCATTTCGTTGTTGAAATGAGCCAGAATGTTTACTTTGTGGGGGTCGTCCTCACGTATTTGCTCTGGGGCGCGATCCTGAAGCTGCGCGAAACGCGGACACGGCTGATCCAATTAGTACTCGCGCTGGGGATCTACTTCAGTGCGAACGCCGGTTCCTACGCGCTGCGCAACCTTTTCCCGGGTCTCGAAGCGAACGTCTTGCGATGGATTCCGCCGCTCATGGGTGTGTGGTTGCCCGTGGCCTGGGCCTACACGTTCGCACACGTCCAAGAGGACGCGCGCTTGGAGCCGGCGCGATTGATGGTGAGGGCGCGATGATTGCGGCACTCATCTGCGTAGTCTCGGCTGCGATTTTCCTGCAGTTCTTCGTGTCGTATTGCCGATCGATCCTGGCTTCGAGCAAGAATATCGCCCTGTCGGACCGCGTCCGCGAAGTGACCAGTATTGCGGATCACGAAGTTGCCGCCGATGACTTCAATCGTCTACTGCAGCTGGTCCGGTTGTGCCCGGAACGTGGCGACGACCAGTCAGAGATTCGTGCCGTAGGAACGTATTACGGCTTGCTCGGAGTGCTGAACCGTGTTTCGCGCCCAGTGGCTCCGCGAGTCGCGGCATGGTTAGAGCAGGAACGCCAGAGTTGCTCTTATTTTGCTGCTGTGGCCCTCGATCGGCGCATTTCCTACAGCCGAGATTTATTCACACAGCAGATCACCGATCGTCTGTAATTTTCCGGCGTTCCCGCAAGAGATTGGTGTCCTCGCAGTCGCGCCGCCCTCGACCCTGACCAATCCCACTGCTACCATGACCAGATCCTGAACCGAGGTCGCGAGAGAATCGGCCGATGCGAACCCCGCTGGAACAATCCGTGCTGGCGAACATTCGAACTTCGCGAATGTTGATCGCTGGCAATCGTGTGGGCGTCGCTGTTTCGGGGGGCGCCGATTCGGTGGCGCTTTTGCGGTTGCTGGATCGTTTGCGCGACGAACTAGGCATCACGCTGGCGGTTGTGCACTTTAATCACGCTCTGCGCGGAGCTGGATCCGAAGCCGATGCTGGCTTCGTTGCGGAGCTGGCGGGCGCGCTCGGATTGGAATGCCTGGCAGCGCGCGAGGATGTGGGAGCGGAAGCCTCGCGCCAAGGATGGAACCTGGAAGACGCGGCGCGCCGGCTACGCTATGCGTTTTTCGAGCGCGTGATTAACCAGGGGAAAGCCACGCACATTGCGGTGGCGCATACGGCGGACGATCAAGCTGAGACAGTTCTGGCGCATCTGATGCGTGGAACTGGGCCGACAGGCCTGGCGGGAATTTATCCTGTCGCCGGGACAGTTGTGCGTCCACTCCTCGGCACGCGCCGGGAAAATCTCCGTGAATATCTGCGTGCGAACGGACAGAAATGGCGGGAAGATTCCACGAATCGAGATGAGCGGCGGACACGCGCGCACATTCGCGGGCAGTTGTTACCGATGATCGAGCGCGATTTTTCCGGCGAGATTGTCGGGCACCTTGGCGAGCTGGCCCGATTGGCGCGAGAAGAAGGATATTTCTGGGACGCACTGGTGGAGGATCGATTCCAAGCTCTGACGCACAAAGCCGGCAAAGACGTTCGCATCACGGTACACGACGTGTTGACGCCGCTCGCACTGCAAATGGCTGATACGCAAGATCGTACGTCGCGGAAGTTCAACGAATTCGGGCCGTTGCGCATGCTTACGGAACGGTTGATTCGCCGTCTTTATGAAGAGGTGCGGGGTGACCGGCGGGAATTGGGTGCAAACCACGTGGAGCAAGTAATGCACCTCGCCGGCGGATCCAGCAGCGGCCACCGTGTGCAACTTCCTGGCGGGATTATCGTTTGGCGGACTTTCGGCGAACTGATTTTTTCCTGCGCGGAAGCTATCCGGCAACCCACAGATGACGGAACCGCAATGCAAGAGAACGCGTACGAGTATATTGTGAGCCTGCCGCTGCGCGGAACGGCGACTGTTTCCATTCCGGAACTGGGAAAGTGCTTCCGGCTGAAAGTGATTGACTGGCCTGTGACAGAGAGCGACACTAAGAGGGACGCCAACGCCCTCGATGCAGACCTCCTGCGCTCTCCTTTGATTTTGCGGAATTGGAGGCCTGGCGACGCCTATAGGCCACACGGTCGGCGTCACGAGCGGAAGCTGAAACGCATGTTCCTGGCCGGGCGTATTCCAAGTGGCGAGCGTGCAGCATGGCCCGTGCTGGAAAGTGGCGGGCGAGTGATTTGGGCCCAGGGAATGGCGGTTGCCGAAGACTTCCGCGCGAAAGATAATACGCGGACCGGATTTGTGATTGAAGAAGAAGGCCCCCATAGCGATCAAGAGGGTTGAATACCTGACGCGGGGCCGCGCATCTAAAGCACGGTCAAGCTCCGATGAGAGCGGTTTTTGCAATCATTTTTGGTTAGCCTGCAACAGGTGAGGTAATAAGGTGAATTCAACAGTCCGAACAATTTTATTTTGGCTCTTGATGATTTTGTTGGCGGTGGTCTTGTGGAGGATGGCCTCGACCGGGGGGCAGTCCGCGCACGACGACGAACCCAATTACACGAATTTCTTGGCGAAGGTGCAGAACAACAGCGTCAAGGACGTGACGATTTATCTTTCGCCGAACAGCGCCGAATTGCAGGGCGAGTACCGCGAAGGCGGAAAATTCCGCGGCGTGACGGTGGCCAACACCGCGATTCCGGACATAACTAAAGCGCTGCAGGATCACAACGTTCTCTATAACTACAAGGAAGTGAAAAACGCGGACTGGCTGACGTTCCTGGTGAATTTCGGCCCGCTGCTGCTGCTGGTTCTGTTCTGGGTTTTCATGATGAAGCAGATGCAGGCGGGCGGAAACAAAGCCCTCAGCTTCGGCAAATCCCGCGCACGTTTGCTGACGGCGCAGCAGAAGAAGGCGACGTTCAAGGACGTGGCCGGAATTGATGAGCCGAAAGAAGAGCTGTACGAAATTATTGATTTCCTGAAGGACCCGCAGAAATTCCAAAAGCTTGGTGGGCGCATTCCGAAAGGCGTGCTGTTGGTGGGACCTCCGGGAACGGGCAAGACTTTGCTGGCGCGGGCGATTGCGGGCGAAGCGAACGTGCCGTTCTTTTCGATTTCGGGTTCGGATTTCGTCGAGATGTTTGTGGGCGTAGGCGCGAGCCGCGTGCGCGATCTATTTGAACAGGGCAAGAAGAATGCGCCGTGCATCATCTTCATCGATGAAATTGACGCAGTCGGGCGGCATCGCGGCGCGGGACTGGGCGGCGGTCACGACGAGCGTGAACAGACTTTGAACGCGCTACTGGTGGAGATGGACGGGTTTGAATCGAACGAAGGCGTGATCTTGATTGCGGCCACGAACCGTCCTGATGTGCTGGATCCGGCGCTGCTGCGGCCCGGCCGCTTCGATCGCCGAGTGGTGGTACCGCGTCCCGACGTAAAGGGCCGGGAGGAAATTCTGCGCGTACACACTCGGAAAGTGCCTCTGTCCGAGGACGTGGATCTTTCAGTGATTGCGCGCGGCACTCCGGGATTTTCCGGTGCTGATCTGGCGAACCTGGTGAACGAATCCGCGCTGTGGGCTGCGCGGCAAAACCGCAAATTCGTCGCGATGGTGGATTTCGAGATGTCCAAGGATAAAGTCCTGATGGGCGTCGAGCGAAGATCCATGATTTTGTCCGACGAGGAAAAGCGCAACACCGCGTATCACGAGGCCGGGCACGCGCTGGTGGCGGCCATGACACCGGGCGCAGATCCGCTGCACAAGGTGACGATTATTCCGCGCGGCATGGCGCTGGGCGTAACGATGCAGTTGCCGATTGACGACAAGCACACCTACACCAAGGAATTCCTCGAAGCGCAACTGGCCGTACTGATGGGTGGTCGCGCCGCCGAAGAAATATTCCTGCACCACATCACTACAGGGGCGGGGAACGATATCGAACGCGCCACCGAAATCGCGCGGCAGATGGTTTGCGAATGGGGCATGAGCGTTCTGGGCCCGCTCACTTTCGGCAAGAAGGAAGAAGCGATTTTCTTGGGCCGCGAAATCGCGCAGCACCGCGATTATTCGGAAGACACCGCGATCAAAATTGATGGAGAAGTTCGCAGCATCGTCACGAACGGCTACAGCAGGGCGCGCAATATTCTTGAAACTCAACCCGATAAACTCGAGCGTATTGCGCAGGCACTGCTGGACCGCGAAGTTTTGGATGCCGTGGAGTTGAAACTCTTGATGGAAGGCAAGCCGCTGCCGGAGAAGATACCGCCTCCTCCGCCGGCTGCACCGCCAGTGCCAACCAAGGAACCGCAGCTTTCACTGCGACCCGAACCGCGGCCGATTCCGGGTCTGGCCAAGGGTGAAAAACCGGCTCCGGCCTAGAATCGCTCATCCAGCGATGGGGTTTTTCGGAACCTCGTATCGAAAGGGACGAGGTTCCTTTTTTTTTGCGCTGAGCGGGATCGCAAGACAGCTGTCCGAAGAAAACACAGCTAAGACGTGCGTACGAAAGAAGACACGTTGAAGCGCGCGCTATAGACGGAGCAGAGTGCCGGCGGCGCCGCGACGAGATGGATGGCGCTGCGAAGGCGTTCGGGCCTGCACGGGATCGTCATGCAAACGACGGCGCCGATTTGATGGCTGGTGGCGTAATCGGACGGCAAAGCGGAACTGGTAAGAAGAATCACCGGAATGTGCTGCAAGCGCGGGCAAGTTTTCACGATCGCGCACAGATCCTTGCCGGATATCTCCTCGCCGTGGCACTCTGCCTCAGCGAGTATTACGTCGGGAGCCTCGCTGCTCAGAATGTCGAGCGCCTCTTTTGCCGTGGAGACCGCCACCACATGATAGCCATCCTTTTCCAGTAGCGCGCAAAGCGCGAGCGAGGCTGTAACATCTGATTCGACGCAAAGCACACGCACCTGATTCGGGAACGGTGAGGTTGAATTATTCCACGAACTCTCCTCGCATATTCCCGGCATAAATTGCAGGGCCAGGGCGTGGGTGTAGTTAGGCTGAAGAATATTGCGGACTACCTGCGCATTGCGCGGCACGTTAATCGCAGTCGGCATACACCAATAAGGGCAAGAGACGTGCAACCGTTGGCCAACTGAATATCCGCCTCGAGAGGTAGACAAGAGCAGGCCGTCGCGCGAAACGTCGAGGCTGGTGACGAGATCCTCGAAGACCTCGAGTGTTCCAACTCCGCCGCGAATCTGTACCGGAACGGAAAACATGCCGCGCTTGCGCTTGCGGCGCTCGGGCCCATGTCTGACGGACTCTTCCTGGGACATCTCTAGCGCGGTAACAAGCTTGATTTGTGCGTTCAATGTGGGTTCACTCGCCGGGTGACCGGACCGCGATCAAATGGATAAGGAAAATGCCGTGCAAGAGCTTCCGTGCCATTTGCAAACAATCACAAGTGAATTGCCTGCTCATTGAATCCACAGCGCTTTACGGAATCTCTCAGCTATACGTGATGAATCTATCGGCCACTCCGTGGGAATCTTTAGCACGGGAGCGGCCACCCCAGTGCCGAGGACCTTTCCGAGGCGATATCTGATGCGTCAAAATTGGCGTAAAATGCGGGTATGACTCAGAAGCCTTTGGACACGTTTACGGTTAGTTGCCCGTGCTGCCAGGCGAAGCTCACGGTGGATCGTGAGATTGGCGTGGTGTTGTCGCACGTTCCGCCGCCGAAACCGCCGCCTTCGGTGGACCTGGACGACACCGCAGCGCTCCTGCGGCAGCAGGTGGATGCGGTCGAGGCGAAATTCCGCGCATCCGTGGCAGCGGAGAAATCGAAGGAAGACGTGCTGGCGCGAAAATTCGCTGAGGGATTAAAGAAGGCGAAAGACGGCCCGATCGAAAAACCTCTGCGCGATTTCGACCTCGACTAGACGCGCCATGCCACTGCGCGGGATTTTCCACGAGCGCTGCATGCACCGCCTGGTTCACCTGCTCGCGGCGCGTGGCATTGCTTTGATCTTGGCGTTGGCGATTTTTCCGATCTTCGGCCCGGGAATTCCCCTGCAGGCTCAACAAAACACAAAACTGCCGCGGCCGCGGCGCCTCGACGAGGACGTCAGCTGGAAACGCGATCCGGTAACCGGCGAGTTGAAGGCGGTTCTGGCGGTGGGCGCGACGAACGGAGTCGGGGCGAAGGATTCGGACGGCGCGGGAACGTCGACAGACCTGCACGCGATCTCGGTGGTCACGCAGATTGTTCCGGTGACGTGCAGCGTGATCGGCGCGGACGGCGTGGTGGTGCGCGGGCTGCAGATTGCGGATTTCCGGGTGTTCGACGACGGCGTACAACAACCCCTCACGTATTTTGACGCTTCCACGGAATCCGCCAGTGTGGCGATCGTGATTGATGCGAGCCCTAGCGTTCTGCGCGAGTCCGACGAAATGCGAAATGCGGCGCGCGCGCTGGTGGATGCGCTTTCATCTTCGGATCGAACCGCCATCGTGGATTTCTCCGCGCATACCTATCTGCAGCTTCCCTTTTCCAGTGATTGGGGACTGATCCGCAAAGCAGTTGCACGTGTGGACGCGCGATCCTTGCTGGACGACAAGGGCGGTTCGAATATCTACCAGGCAGTATTTCTGACCGCGCGCGAGCTATTTGCGGGACGGACGGGGCGGAAAGCAATCGTCTTGCTGACGGACGGGCAGGACAGCGGGCTGGGACTCACGCTCGATCCCAAGACGGCGGGGCCTCGCGCGGGATGGCCCGCGGATCAGCTTACGTTTGACGACGTGACGCGAACACTGGCTGCGGAAGATATTGAGGTCTTTGCGGTTTCGACCGAAGGTCGGCCGAAGATCATGACGCCGGCATGGGTTCAAGCGCATGCGAGCCAAACGCTGTTGACGTACGCAGCGCAAGGGTCGGGCATTCCTGCGTACACGTTGTACCTGGCGGAATTGGCGCGAAGATCGGGCGGCCAGTTGTACTTCCTGCGTGAAGCGGAGACGCTTGCGGATACGTTTCGGCAGATCGCGCTGAAAATTCGCGCGGAGTACACACTGGGGTTCGCTCCTGCGAATAACGCCAGCGCGCCGCCGCATCCTGGCTGGCACCAACTGCGCGTGCAAGTGGTTGATCACGGAGATCCGACGGTTGTGAATCGCTCCTCGTATTACGTAGCCGCGACGCCTTAGTTGTCGCAAGCCCTTCGATCCCATAATTCAACTTTTGCTTGATGCGCGCGCTGGCGCTTAGGCTTTTGCGAAAACCGTGATTCAATAGCGGGCGATGTTTCGTCGCAAACAATTTCAATTGCGCTTGCCCGCGCGCACGCTGGCACTGGGAAGACGCACGCTGGTGATGGGTGTGCTCAATGTGACGCCCGACAGTTTTTTCGACGGCGGATTATTTTTGAATGTTGACGCGGCGGTGGCGCACGCTGTGGCGATGGAGGCCGCCGGCGCGGACATCATTGATGTGGGAGGAGAATCCACGCGACCGGGGTCGCTGTGCGTTTCCGCGGAAACGGAGTTGGAGCGCGTGCTACCGGTGATTGAAAAGCTGCGGGGCAAGATTCGTATCCCCATTTCGGTGGATACCAGCAAATCAGAAGTGGCGGAAGCGGCGGCGCTGGCGGGCGCCGAGGTTGTGAATGATGTGACGGCGCTGGGCAACGATCCGCGAATTGCCGAAGTTGTGCAACAGCGGAAGCTGGGGCTCATTCTGATGCATATGCGCGGGATGCCGCGCACTATGCAGAAAGCCCCATTTGCGCGCGATACGTTGCGCGACGTGGCGAAGGGATTACGGCATGCGGTGACGATGGCGCGGCGAGCGGGAGTGCTGAAATCGCAAATCGTGCTCGATCCCGGAATTGGCTTCGGCAAAAGCTTCGAGCAGAATTGCGAACTGTTGGCGCGTTTGCCGGAGCTCGCGCGCTTGGGCTATCCACTTTTGGTGGGCACCTCGCGAAAAAGTTTCATCGGTAAGGCGCTGGAGAAGAGCGAAATGCCCACCGTCGGAACCGATCGGATCTGGGGCACGGCAGCCACGGTCACGGCTAGTATTCTGCAGGGAGCGCACATTGTTCGGGTGCACGATGTAGCGGAAATGGCGCAGGTAGCGAGAGTTTCGGACGCCATGGCGTCTCCACGATCGATGGGGCGTCGCTAAGTTCACGAGATTTCGCGCGCGCAAGATTGCGGGTGCAACTGAAACACGTGTTGAGCTGGTGCCAGGGAGCAGATCATCGAGTTTCTAGGACATTTTCGGCGCCTAACTGTAGTGCAGCGCAACACGTTCATCGCTTGTTTTCTTGGATGGTCGCTGGACGCCTTCGATTTTTTCATTCTGACATTTTGCGTCAGTGCCATCGCCACGGAATTCCACGCGCAGGTATCCGCCGTATTCGAGGCAGTTTTCTTGACGCTCGCAATGCGGCCCGTAGGCGCGCTTCTCTTCGGAGCGATCGCCGATCGTTACGGGCGGCGGCCGGCGCTGATGATAGATATCATCGCATTTTCGGTATTCGAGCTGGCTTCCGCGTTCGCGCCGTCGCTGCATATTTTTCTGATCATGCGGGCGCTCTTTGGTATTGCGATGGGCGGGGAATGGGGCGTTGGCGCTGCTCTCGCTTTCGAGACTTTGCCGGCAGAAAATCGCGGATTTTTCTCCGGACTGTTACAGGAAGGATATGTGGTGGGTTACATGCTGGCGGCGCTGCTGTACTTCACAGTATTTCAGTTCGTCGGTTGGCGTGGAATGTTTGTGATCGGCGCGCTGCCGGCTTTCCTGGTGATTTACATTCGCACGAAGGTGGAAGAATCTCCGGCATGGCGGCAGGGCCGTGGAGCTGCTATCGGAGTGCAGCGAAACCTGGGGAAAGATATATTGAAGTACCTGGGAACGTTCGTGTTTTTGACGGTGCTGATGTTTGCGTTCAACCTTTACAGTCACGGCACGCAGGACGTTTATCCCACGTTTCTGCAGAAGAATCGCGGCTTTTCGCCGAAGATCGTGGGACTGGTCGCGATTGTGTACAGCATCGGCGCGTTGCTGGGCGGGATCTGTTTCGGCTCGTGGTCGGAACGACTCGGCCGGAGGAAAACCATCGTAATCGCCGCGGTGTTAACGATCCCGATGATCCCGCTGTGGGTTTACCCTCACACGGCGCCTATGCTCGCGCTCGGCAGTTTCCTAATGCAGTTCATGGTGCAGGGCGCGTGGGGAGTGATCCCGGCGCATTTGAACGAGCTTTCACCGTCGGCTGTCCGCGGCACGTTCCCAGGGCTCGCGTATCAGCTGGGGAATTTGCTCGCTTCGCGAAATTCCGTGGTTCAGTCCAAGCTCGCGGAACATTACTTCAGCGGGAATTTCGCCCCGGTGCTGGCGTGGACGGCGCTGCTAGTTGCTGCGCTGGTAGTGGTCGTGACGAGCAGCGGACGGGAGGCGAAAGGTGCGGACCTTTCGGACACGGGTTAGCGACTCCCATGCGGACGCGCCAACCGTACGCAGCGCCGGTCCTTAGCGCTGCGATGGATTCACAAGCTAAGCGATGACCTCCCCCCAGTGTCATTGGGAGGAGCGACGATTTGGCGAGCGCGGGCATCAAAAATTACAGTTTCGCCAGACGCAGGCGAAAAGGGTAAAATCAAACGGAATTATGAATTGTAAAAGGAGCTGCCATGAGCGCGCCATCTTCCGCAGGACCTTCCGCCGCAACTATTAGCACCGTTAAGGAAAAAGCCAGACTACTGAGTATCTATTCGATGATGGCCACAACGGCTGCGGGCTCAGGACATCCGACGTCCTGCATGTCGGCGGCTGAGCTGGTGGCTGGTGTATTTTTTCATGCGATGAAGTTCGATCCCAAGAACGCGAATTCAAATGACAATGATCGCTTCGTACTTTCCAAGGGCCATGCCGCGCCGGTGCTCTACGCCGCGCTGGCTGAAGCAGGGGTGTTCCCGGTTTCGCGACTGATGACGCTGCGGCAGTTTTCCAGCGAGCTCGAAGGCCACCCGACGCCGAAGATTCATGGTGTGGATGCCGCGACCGGATCACTCGGACAGGGACTTTCAGTGGGCGCGGGCCTGGCGATCGGCGCGCGGATGGATAAGAGTCCGACGCGTGTGTACGTGCTGACCGGCGACGGCGAATTGGCGGAAGGGCAGGTTTGGGAGGCGGCGGCGTTCGCGGCGCACTACAACCTGGACAATCTGACGGTGATCACGGATATCAACAGACTGGGACAGAGCGAGCCGACGATGTACCAGCATGACATGGAACGCTACCGGCTGAAGTTTGAGTCAGAGGGTTTCGATACGCAGGTGATCGACGGGCACGACGTCGCCGCAGTGCTGGCGGCACTGGATCGCGCCAAGACGGTGAAGGGAAAGCCGCAAGCGATCATCGCGCGGACAATCAAGGGACATGGGTTCAGCCTGGTTGCCGACAAACTGAATTGGCATGGAAAGCCGTTTTCCAAGGAACAACTCGCGGCGGCGATTCAGGAATTGGGCGGCGGGCCCACAGTTCCTCCGGATCCCGGAAAATCGTACGAGCGCACTCCTCTGCCGACGCCGCCGGATTTCCCTGCGCCGCCAGCGCCGGACTATGCGGCGGACGCCAAGATTGCCACGCGCGAAGCGTACGGATTCGCGTTGAAGCGCCTAGGCGCCGTGAATCCACACGTGGTGGCGATATCGGGCGACGTGAAAAACTCGACGTTTTCGGAAACGTTTGGCGACGCGTATCCGGACCATTTCTGGCAGGGCTACATCGCGGAACAAAACCTGGTGAGCGTCGCGGTGGGACTGCAAGCGCGCGGCAAGGTTCCTTTTGCCGATACGTTTGCGTGTTTCCTCTCGCGCGCGTATGACAATGTGCGGATGGCGGCAATCAGCCGCGCAAATATCAATTTGTGCGGCTCGCATTGCGGAGTCTCCATCGGCGAAGATGGACCTTCGCAGATGGCGCTGGAAGACATCGCAATGTTCCGCGCGATCCATGGTTCGGCCGTGTTTTATCCGAGCGACGCTGTTTCGACGGAACGTATCACGGAGATCATGGCGCGACGGCCGGGAATCAATTACCTGCGGACCTCCCGGCCCAAGATGCCAATTCTGTACTCGAAAGATGAGAAATTCCCCGTTCCGGGGTTCAAGGTGCTGCGGAAGAGCGCGGACGACAAGGCGACGGTAATCGGAGCAGGCGTGACGCTGCATGAAGCGCTGAAAGCGGCGGATCAGCTTAAGGCTGCAGGAACTTCGGTCCGCGTGATTGACCTGTACTGCGTAAAACCCCTGGATGGCAAGGCCCTCGCCGCCGAAGTCGCTGCGACGGGTGGGCGTTTGGTAACTGCGGAAGACCACTGGCCGGAAGGTGGACTTGGCGAAGGCGTGTTGCACGCCTTAGCTGCTGCAGGCGCACCCCCGGCAAAGTTCAAGCTGGTTGCCGTGAATAACATGCCTCATTCGGGCAAGCCGGACGAGTTGGTGGATGCGTTTGGAATCTCGGCGCGACACATCGTGGAAGCTGTAAAGGGCGTGCTCTAAATAGCGGAGCGGTGTTCCACGGGAAACTGAATCGAGGATAAATTGACGGAGAAGCGCGTTCTGGTTGGAGTGTTGCCGGAAGTGGTGGTGCTCGATTCGGGCGATCAGGCGGAGTGGATTTCGAATGCGGGGAACATCAAGGTTGAGTTCGACTCGCAACGATGCCCGTTCTCTTCGAACGTCTTTCAGGCACCGCCTGGGGTGCGGCTGGTTAGCGGGCCGCTACGCCCGGGCCTGAACCCGGGCTCATATAAGTACAAGCTGTCACTGAATGACGTGATTCTGGCGCAGGGAGAAGTGCTTGTCCGCGAGAAATAGCGCCACTTCTCCGAATGCATCACCAAGCTCGGCGAGTTAGTCGCCTGCCGCAGCTGAAACTGCGCGCTCGCGCTCCTGAGAGACGGAGTCCGCGAGGACGCGCCGGACTGGCGCAAGCAGCGAGGCCGCAACGGGCCGCTCGCTCGCCACGCTCATTTCCGCGACTTTGCGAGGGAATTCGCGGCGGCGATCCAGCCACAAGCCCGATTCTTGCAACAAATCACCGGCCAGATTCGGATCGTCGGTGCGTTCCACGCCCCAGAACCGCAAGCGCTCTTCACTTTTCTGCAGAAGTTGCAGCGATTCTTCGAGCTTCTTCATGCCTGCATTGAAGGACGACGCCAGGAAATAGACAGAAAGGGCCCATCCACCGCGTTCGAATTGCACGCGGATGCGGATGTTGTATTTCCCGTTCTGATTTCTCTCCATTGCACAGTGATACAGGTTTCCAGCAATACTGCTCCTCATGGCCGTCATGCTCCTTAACTTCCCGTTCCCACCGGACCCGGCAAACGGGACTGCTTCCGCCGAGCGACGTCCGCGCTTTGCTTCCGAACCCACCGCCGCCGGCCTGCCTGCCCTAGTATTTCTCTGCGCCATAGGAAAGCTCCTTAGAAGCATCTTTTGTTGAACACCAGGCGACATTGAGCTGGAAGGCATCTGCTCATAATCCCCGAGTAATCAGGGAACAGGACCCCGCTGGCTACGGGGCAGGCTCTGCGGATAGAAATAGTCTAGCGAAGAGGCTAGCGCACGGCAAGAGAAGAGTGATATTTATTTAAGATGTGTATTTTCAGATACTTATGACGATGTGGACCCGGTTAGACGCTTCATTGCATCAGCATTTATCACCAACTTGCCTTCCTTCTTCAGCCGGTCCTCAAGGGCCACGCGGAACGCATCGAAGGCCGCGTTCTGCTTGGATTGGAGCAACTGCTGGCGGATTTGATCGGCTTGCAGCACCACAGCGGCGTCATTGAGCGGTTCGTGAGCAGCCACACGATAAACGAGCCACGCTCCCGCCACGTCCTTGGGATCGCTGACTTGGCCAACTGGCATGGTGAACGCAGCTTCGATTAGCTGGCCCGAACCGACGTCTGGAATTGAGGCGGTGCGCGAGATAGATTCCGATGTTTTCGCATCAAGATTGAGGGATTTGGCTGCCTTATCAAATGCTTCGCCGCCCTTGGCCTGCTTCGCGAGCTCTTCCGCCTTGGATTTGGCGAGCTCTACTGACTTCTCTTGCTGGTAGTCGGCAAGGACGCGGTCGCGGACCTCCACGAAGGTGCCCTGATGGCCGGCTTGGTCGTCTTTGGGCGTGACAATCACAATGCCCTGCGGAGTCTGAATCGGCTGGCTCAATTCGCCCGGTCGCAGCTGGAATACCGCGGTGCGCACATCCTGAGAATTGGCGAAAGCCGCCGGCGGATCTGTGGCCGAGGCAAGAGGTAGTTCGCCAATAGTCATGTTGAACTTTTTCGCCAGATCGTCCAGCGGTTGGTGATTCGACTGCCGGATAGCCGCAGCGATCTTCTCGGCGGCATCATTGGCCTCAGCACTGACTTTTTCGTCGAGTACCGTCGGCTCGATGGTGCTGCGGACTTCTTCGAACGATTTGGTATGAGCTTGCTCGTGATCCAGGACCTTGATGATGTGAAAACCGTACTGAGTCTTAACTAGGTCCGAGATAGAGCCCTTGGGCAGCGTGAACGCGGCTTGCTGAAATTCCGGCACAGTCTGACCTTCAACGATCCAGCCCAAATCGCCGCCCTTGGGTTTAGTCCCATCATCCTCGGAGAATTTCTTGGCGAGGTCTTCGAAGTTCGCGCCGCCCTTTGCTTGCTTCAGGACGTTTTCGGCCTTCTGGCGGATTTCGGCAATTTCGGCGTCCGTCTTGCCGACGGTCTTGAACAAGATGTGCTCGACATGGACACGATTTTCGACCTTGTATTCGTCGATATGGGAATTGTAGTAGGCACGCAGCGCATCGTCACCAACAGTGGTGGTGGCCCGCAGTTTCGCTAGATCAAGCAGGGCGTACCGCGCCGAGCGTTTCTCCGGAATCTGATATAACCCCGCATGCTTAGTGTAATAGGCCGACAATTCCGCATCCGTAGGCTGAATCGTGGACGCAAGGTCCGCAGGTCTTACGAGCACGTATTCGATCTGAACTTTTTCGTTCCGACGTCGGTATTCAGCCTGTATTTCCGCGGGGCTAACAGTGATGGCGTCGGTGACCAGTTGGCGAAACCTTTCCTGCAGCATTTGATCCCGCAGAAAGTCCTCAAATTCTGGAATGGACATGCCGGTACGGGTCTGGACCTCGGTGGTGTAACGGTCTTTCAGCCAAGTGTCGCCGTTCCAGGCAGCTGGGAGTATCTGCTTAATTCGATCCGAGAGTTCCTGGTCGGTGACGCGGATGCCGAGCCGCTGCGCTTCCACGGTGAGCGCTTGCTTGAGAATCATCTGATCCAAAACTTGTTTGGTATACATCGCTTTGTAAACGTCCGGGAGCGACTGCCCGTGCAGCGCGGCATTTAACTGGCGTTGCACGTCCGTGGCAGTGATGCTCTGTCCGCCTACGGTGGCGACGGCGTCGGGACTATTGGTAAAAGCAGCGCTGCCCATGCCGGGAATCAAGTAGGTCAACATGCTCAAGCAGATGACCCCTAGCAGGACGCTCATACCGATCTTGACCCAGCGATTTCGTTCCAGGTCCCGCTGCTGAATGCTTTTCAACATAACTGTCTGTGGCTCCCTCTAGCTCGGCAAATCATGCAATTATAATGGAGTTGACGTGCAGCGCTCAACGAGATTCGTGCGGACGTGGGGTCGCGTGATTCGGGCTGAATCGGAGCTCAACCCCCGTATTGCCACGGAGAATCGGAAACCGTCAGCGGTTCGACATCTCTGCGCAGCGCAGCGTTCACAACCTCGAGTACCACGATGGCGTGGTCGCCGTGTTTTTCGAGAATTTCAAGAGCTTTACATTCCAAGTAGGCGCCCAGGTTTTTCAGGACCGGTGCGCCGATCGTTCCTTCGGCGTATGGCTCGCCGTTCAACGATCCGTGGGATTCCTCGGTCGCCGCGAAAAATTTCTGCGCGATGTCCTGCTGACCGCTGTCCAGCACGTGCAGCACGGCAGCGCGGCTTTCGACGACGCACTGAAACGCGCTGCCATCTTTTCGTAACGCGACCATCAACAACGGCGGTTTGAACGACGCTTGCGATACCCAGGTGATGGTGGCAGCGCCAAATGCTTTGGCGCTGCGGGATGTGAGGATATACATGCCGTTGGTCAGGAGCCGCAGAACCTTTTGCTTAATCTTGGGATCCATGATGGCGAGCGCATTTTACTTCAGTGGACGAATCAGGAGAGTCACTATTTGGCGCGGAGGTTTTGTCGCGGGGCGTCGTTCGGCGAGGTCTCAATTCTGAAATCATGGCGCAGAGGCAGCAAGGTTCGTGCGAGCCGCCCAACCGACTGCATCAATTTTCTACACGCTTGAGTTATTCAAGCGGGCTATTGCGCGAGGATTTTCTTGATTTCGCCAGCCTGGCTGTAGTTCGGGCTGATTTGCAGAGTGTATTGGAACTGTTTTTTGGCCATGTCGAAGTTATTTGATTTCAGATATGCCATGCCAAGGTGATAGTGGTACGTGGGATTTTCTGGACTGCCCTTGATCGACTCTTGCGCCTTGATGGCTTCCTGGAACAGGTCGATTGCGGCGTTATAAACGCCCTGTTGGTAGTAGGCCCAACCGAGAGTGTCGGCGGAATTCGCTGAATCGGGCATTCCTTTGCGGCTAATTTGCGCCAAGGAAAGCGCGACGTTGACGTTGCCGCCGTGTTCCAGCATCAGGTAAGCAAGGTTGTTCGCGGCCAGCGCATAATCAGGCTGGATCTGCAGAGCTTTCTTATACAGATCTTCGGCTTCTTCCCATTGATTGCGCGTTTCGAGCAAGCTGCCCAGGGCGACGTAGATGCGAATGTCGCGAGGATTGGACTGCAGAGCGCTGCGGTAACCGGCAATGGCTTGGTCCACCGAACCGCGAGAAACCTGCACGCTGGAGAGCATCAGGAATGCGTTAACGTTGTTCTTATCCAGGTCCACGGCTTTCTGAAATGCTTGCTCGGCTTTGGCGGAATCCTGATTGCGAAGCTCGACTTGACCCAGCAAGACGTAGAAGTTGCTGTTGTCGGGGACCTTCGCAATCTGATCCTGCACAATGCGCAGCGCAGCCGCCGGCTGTTTCTGTTCGATCTCGACGTTTACTAGACCAAAGAGAGCATCGATTGCAGCAGGATTCCGCTGCAACGCTTCGGAATAGTATTTCTGGGCTTCGTCAAACTTCTTTTGGGCTGTCCGCAGATTGCCCATTCGAGCATAGCCGGCGGCGTTGTCTGGGGCGACGCTGATCGCGCGCTTCAAGTCCGCTTCTGCGCCCGCCTGATCCTTCTTCATGAACAGAGCTTCACCGTGCAGGATGTAGCCTTCTGGAGAGCGCGGTTCGAGCATCATAAGCTTGCCACCGGTTTCTTCGAGCAACGACTCATCGCCGCGGCGCAACGCAAGGGCTGCAAGAGCACGGAGTGGTTCCACCATTCCTGGCTGGAGTTTGGACGCCTGCCTCCATTCGGATTCGGCTTGGCCCATGTTCTGTGTGGCGGCGTATGCCATTCCCAATTGAAAGTGAGCCGCCGCGTTGTCCGGAGAATTTTTCACGACTTGTTCCAAGACATGAACGGCGTCCGTGGCTTTTCCCTGACGAATCAAAATCTGGCCCTGAAGCGTCAATGCTCCGGGATCGGAGGGTGTGTTTTTCAGTAGCGCATCCGTTACCTTGGACGCGTCATCCAGGCGATTTTGCTGGAGCAAGAGTTCGGCGTACATCTTGCTGACGATCGGGTCTTTGGGATGCTCGGAGTAAAGAGATCCGAGCTCCGCAAGCGCTTTGTCCCATTGCTTCTGGCCTAAATACATTTCCGCGAGCATCCGGTAGCCTGCGGGATTGTCGCTGAGAGCGCTTTTGGCATCCTGCAGAGTCTTCTCGGCGGCGTCCGGCTTTCCTTCGTTCAGATAGAGACCGGCCAGAGATGCGCGCGGCGAGGCGCTTTTTGGATCCACAGCAATCGCCGCTTGAAACTGTTTTTCCGCATCGGACCAGCGCTTCTGGCGTTCGTAGAAAGTTCCCAAAGAGAGCAGCGCGGACAAGGATTGGGGGTTCAGTGAGACGGCTTTCAGATAGCTCTCTTCGGCACCTTTCAGGTCCTTGGATTTCTCCTGTATAACGGCAAGGTTCAGAAAAGTTTCTGCGCGCTTCGGGTCCATCTGGACCGCCGCTTGCGCTTCAGTCACGGCCTTGGCTAGATCTCCCTGCGTTGCGTCCGCGCGAGAAATAATAGTTTGCGCTTGCGCGTTTTGCGGTTCGCTCTGCAATACGATCTCGGCGTGGTTGCGAGCCTCTTGAATTTTGCCGGCGGCCAGCAACAAATCAGCCAGATCGAGTTGGGCTTTGAGATTGTTGGGATTAAGTTCGACGGTCTTCGCCAGTTCCTGATATGCGCGCATCCAGTCGGACTGTTTCAAATACGTTTGCGCAAGTTGGTAGTGTGCCTCAGCGTATCCGGAATCGATCTGGATGGCGTTCTGAAATTCGATGGCGGCTTCGCGGTATTGAGCGCGTTGATAATAAGATTCACCTCTGGCGAAGTGCTTTTGCTTTAGGACGTTGGGGTCCCGGGTGCAGCCAGCCAAGATCGTCGCCGCAACCAGTGCGGCTAGCCAAATGGAACGGTGTTTCGTGAGGTTCATTACACGCTCGCTCGGTGGAAACCGCCGTTGAGAATCAGCAAATCCTACACCTTTGAGCTGGAGCAATCCAGTGCCCTGAGATGACCAGATGTTGTCGGATATGGGACGACCTTAAAATACTGTAGCAAAGCATCTTAGCTCAACATCTGGGAGAATTAGCGGACCTTTGCACTTGATCGGGCCCGAACTGCAGAGCGTCGAGATTCGGCATAGGGCCAAAGCTGGCGCAGCAACATTAGTAAGGCATTTTTTATGAGCAGCTTAGAAGATTTCGCGACGCGCATTGAAGAGCGCTCGCGACGGATGGTGCGATCGCTCCGTACAATGGAACAAAGGGAAAGTATTTTGCTCATTCGTGGAATATCGCTGGGATTTCTATGGCGAAGAATCTGACGAAAAGGGGTATATGTCATTCTCAGAGGTTCGTCTATGCATTGTAAATAAAAGACTTACGAAGAAACTCGCCGACACCGACGACGGCACGGACGGGTGGCAACTGCATTGCAGTCTCAGCTAAATGTCCGGGAGTACTATCGGCCCGGGCGGCAAATTAGCGAAAGATGAACGGGCGAAGGCCATAAATCGATGACTACCAATGGGACAGCGGGCGTAGTGGTAAGCGAGGATTGGGGTTTCGTCACGGGGATGTGCCCGGCGATGCAAACTCTGGAAAGCGTCGTCGCCGAGATTGCGCCGACGAATATCCCAGTTCTGTTTCTGGGCGAGAGTGGTACGGGAAAAGCGATGTTCGCCCAAAGACTTCACCGACTTTCCGCACGCTCTGAAGAACCGTTGGTTACGTTCTCGTGCGCCGCGATGGACTTGGCACAACTGTCTGCCGAATTGCGAATGGGCGCCGACCGCGCCAAGGATTCAAGTTTGGGATCCGCGGGCAGCGTGATTTTCGACGAAATCAGCGAGCTGGACTCTGCTTGCCAGCGCAATCTTTTGTACGCGCTCCCGGATGGACATGCCGATTCGCAGCGTGGAGTGATCGGCGCGCGCGTAATCTCCACTACGCGCCGAAACCTGGACGATGAAATGCGCGGGGGGCGTTTTCGCACCGAGCTCTATTACCGGATCAATGGAGTCTGTTTGCGCCTTCCGGCGCTGCGCGACCGCCGGGAAGATATTCCCATACTCGTGGAATCTTTTTTGAGCAAGCATTCAGCGCAGTTCGGGCGTCCGCGCCCCTCTTTAAGCCCTCGTACGCTGCGAATGCTACTGGACCATGCTTGGCCTGGGAATATTCGTGAACTTGAAAACGTAGTGAAAAAGATTGTTGCCCTCGGCGATGAACAACTCGCGATTGCGGAACTGGCCGCGGCTCCGGAGCCGCCGACGCTGGAAGTTCCTGAACATCGAGGTTATTCGCTGAAGGCCGCAGCCAGAGCGGCGTCACGCGAAGCGGAACGCCAGCTGATTCTGAAGGCCCTGGGACACACCCGCTGGAATCGCAAGAGAGCGGCGCAGGAATTACAGATTAGTTATAAGTCATTGCTTTATAAGTTGAAGCAAATCGGCGTGCAGGATTCCGAAGCCGACTAGCTACGCAGGAGACGAGATGTTCAGAGCAAGGCAATTTTACTTCGCGGTTTTTCTGATGCTGGCTGTTGTCCCGGCGAAAGGTCAGGAGACGACCGGCTCGCACCAGACGGCACAATCGGCCGTCCCGGCAATGCCCGACGACGCAGCCAAAAAATCCGCAACGGCTGATCCTAACTACTTGATCGGCGCTCAAGACGTGCTGGATATCAACGTATGGAAGGAGCCGGACGTTTCAAGGATTGTGCCGGTGCGACCGGACGGAAAGATTTCGCTACCGTTGTTGAACGACGTGCAAGCCGCAGGTCTTACACCGGCGCAATTGGCCGCTCAAATAACGGAGAGCTTGAAGAAGTATGTGACGAATCCGCAGGTGACGGTGATCGTATCGACGATCAATAGCCAGCGCGTGTACATTCTGGGCGAAGTGGCGCGTCCCGGCGCCTTCCCGCTGCTCCCTGGCATGTCGGTGCTGCAAGCCTTATCGAGCGCTGGCGGATTCACCCAGTTCGCGAAGGTGAAGAATATTTTTGTTCGCCGGCTTGAAAGCGGGAAGGAAGAGAAATTTCCCTTTAATTACAAGGAAGTGATCAGCGGTAAGAAACCCGAGCAAGATATTTTACTGAAAGCCGGCGACACGATCGTGGTGCCGTAGCGAGACACATGAGCACCCTGAAATACATTTCGATTGGCGGAGTTTGGCTCGTGCTTCTGAGCTGCGCTCCAGCGCGTGCACAACAGCCCGCCGATAACCCTCAGGATCAACAGCAAGGGCAGCAGCCGAGCCAGCCGATCCCGGCCATTCGTTCTCCGCTAGCTTCCGGAGCGGACAATGGAGATCAAGACGAAGCGCCCAACCCACAACTATTGCTGCCCGACACGAGATCGCTCACGGGCGTCGAGGACTTGTCGCTTGGAACGATGGCGCTCGAGCACAGTTACTGGCAGCCGCGTGCCGTCGTTTCGGAAACGGTGGACTCCAACCCCGGATCCACCACCGCAGGAAACGGCTCTTGGGGCACCTGGACCTCACTCTTGGGAGGAGTAGACATTCACAAAATCTCAGGACAATCCGAGCTGTTCGTGAGCTACACCGGCGGGGGCATGTTCGCCACTGGCAATAGCAATGCATCCAATGGCGTGATCCAAGAGCTTAGTTTCAAAGATAGGTACTTATTTCGGCGCTCGACCCTAACTGTGTTTGACCAGGCAAATTACTTGCCGGAGTCATCGTTCGGGTTCGCTGGAACGGCTGGGAGCAGCTTGCCAGGTGTCGGAATCGGGACAGGCCCGGGATCCGGATTCACGCCGGGTCAATCGATTCTAACGCCAGAGGGCCAGAATCTTTCGAACGCTTTCGATGTTGAACTGGACACGAAGCTCACGTCGAGGACCTCACTGACGTTTGTCGGCGGGTATTCCCTGCTCCACTATTTCGACGACAACCTCTTGAATTACGGTGACGCGTCGTTCCAAGCGGGCTACAACTATCTACTCAGTCGGAAGGACACAGTCGCAGTCTCGTACAACTTCAGCGCGTTTCGGTATAGCAACGTCGATCAATCGCTGAATTTGAATACGATCCAGGGTAACTACGCACGGCGGGTTACGGGCCGGCTGGCGTTTCAGATTTCCGCAGGTCCTCAATTCGTGTCGTCTCGCTTTCCCATTACGACCTCAACCTCTTCAACACCTTCACCAGCGATTTCGTCGTCGCAGCTGTATTGGACTTTAACTACTTCACTGCGATACCAGCTTAAGCGAGCGCAAATCGGTGCTACGTACAATCACGGTGTCAGTGGCGGATCAGGCGTATTAGCAGGAGCGGAGACCGACATGGCAACGGGCACATACAGCCAACGGGTTTCGCGAACGTTTAACCTCGACCTCAATGCGGGATATTCGCGCAATCGCGGGATTGCAGGGTTTGCGGGGTCGGCCGCATCAGAGGCGCAATCGTACTCATATTGGTTTAGCGGAGCGAATGTGAGTCACCCCTTTGGCCGGTCGCTCGATATGTTCATCAATTACCAGTTTCAATATCAAGACTCCAGCACGACCGGCTGTACGGGCAGCGCGTGTTCGACAACCACAATTCGTAATCAGATCGCATTTGGATTGAATTTGCATAAGCAACCGATCCCATTTTGAGTAGTAGTAATCGCGCCGAAACTCGGCGAAAGAGGCTGGAATGGCTACGCGTGAATTGACCCCTGCAGACTACGTCGCGATGCTGCGGCGCCGCTGGGTGCTGATAGTGGTGCTGGCTGTGGTGGGAGCGCCATTGGCGTACATGGTGTCGCGATTCCTTCCGAATAAATTCAAATCGCAGACGCTGGTCATCATCGAACAGCCGAGCGTCCCCGAAAGGATCGTGGAATCGCTGAACACGCAAGATATCAATCAGCGGCTTTCCAGCATGCAGCAGCAGATCCTAAGCCGGTCACGCCTGGAACCGATCATTCGGCAATTCAATGTGTTTCCGGAAGACATCAACCGGCTTTCCATGGACGAGCTGGTAGCGCGCCTGCAGAAAACGATTGAAGTGACGCCGATCGCGCCGATGTCGGAGACGCGTACCGGGCAATTGCCTGGATTTTACGTTGCCGTCACGCTGGGCGATGCACATCATGCGCAGGAAGTTTGCACCGCCATCACCTCGATGTTTATCGAGCAGAATCTGCGCCAGCGACAAGAGCACTCCGAAATGACGACGCAATTCCTATCGACCGAATTGACCAGTGCGAAGGCCAACCTGGACGAGCAGGATGCGAAGCTCGCCGCATTTAAGAGCATGCACGCCGGCGAACTGCCTGAAAACGAGCAGATGAACCTCAATCTGCTGACCGGACTGACGTCACAGCTGGACGCCTCTACCCAGGCGCTCGCGCGCGCGCAACAGGACAAATCGTTCAACGAGTCGCTGCTGTCCCAGCAGGAGTCGGCATGGCAATCGTCGCAGACCGGTCGCAACCCGGAGACACTGGAACAGCAACTCATCGCATTGCAGGCGCATTTAGCGACGCTGAAGTCCAGCTATACCGATGACTACCCCGATGTGATCAAAGCTAAGAATGACATTGCGGTTCTGCAGAAAAAAATCGCCGAAAGTGAAGGTCCGGACAAGGCAAGCGTCACGAACAAGGGCCCAAAAATGTCTGAGCCAGCCCAGATCATTCAACTCCGCGCCCAGATTCACAACGACGACATGATGATCGCCGCGAAGACAAAAGAGCAGGAGCAAATCCGGAAACAGATCGGTCTGTATCAGGCTCGCGTGCAATCAAGCCCAGCGGTCGAGCAGCAATACAAGGAACTAACGCGCGGTTACCAGACGGCGTCAGACTCGTTCAACGATCTGCAGAAAAAGCTCACCGACTCGCAGCAGGCGGTGAACCTGGAACGTAAGCAAGAGGGCGAACAGTTCGTAGTGCTGGATCCGGCAAACCTGCCGGACAAGCCGACGTTCCCCAACCGCCCATTGTTTGCTCTGGGAGGCTTGGCTGGCGGCTTGGGTCTCGGCCTCGGGATTGCTTTTCTACTGGAAATGAAAGATTCGTCGTTCAAGACCGAGCGCGATGTGGAATTTGCGTTGCATCTGCCAGTGCTTGCTATGGTGCCAGAGATCTTGCCGGCTTCTGAAAAAAAGCAAAAGGTGGCCGCGAATCGAAACTCAGCGGATTCCGAATTGGAAGTCGGGGCGAGGGCCTAAGGAATCATGTACCAGAAATTTTTTGGACTACGGGAAAGCCCGTTCAACGTCAATCCGGACCCGCGTTATCTGTTCCTGACGAAGCAAATTCAGGAAGCGCTGGCGGGCCTGACGTACGGCATTCAAAATCGCAAAGGATTCATTCTGCTGACGGGCGAAGTGGGCACCGGCAAGACGACGCTGTTGAATCGGCTACTGGACTGGCTCCACGGCCAGCGCGTCAAAACCGCGTTTGTCTTCAATTCTCAGGTCAACGTGAGCCAGCTGTTCGACTTCATGATGGCCGATTTTGAAATCCCGGTTGAATCGCGACATAAGAGCCAAGTGCTGTTGAAACTGAATCACTGGCTGCTGGAACGATATCGCGCGGGGGAGACGGCAGTCCTCATCGTTGACGAGGCCCAAAATTTGTCACTGCAAGTGCTGGAGGAAATACGTCTTCTAACCAACTTGGAGACGTCCACGGAAAAGCTGCTGCAGATTGTGCTGACCGGTCAACCCGAGCTGGAAGAAAAACTCAAACTTCCGCAACTGCGCCAGCTCCGCCAGCGGATTACGCTGCGGTGCCGTACTTCTCCACTGACGCTCGAAGAAACATTCGGATACATCGCCGAGAGGTTGCGAATCGCGGGAGCCAACGGCGAGCCCATTTTCTCCAAGGAAGCGATTGAGACCGTGAATCTATATTCACGCGGCATTCCCCGTGTAGTGAACTTGCTGTGCGAACATGCGTTAATCAACGCGTACGTGGATCACTTGCGCCCCGTTCCGGCTCACTTGGTGGAAGAAGTGGCGCGCGAATTCCAGCTCGACGAAATAGAACCGATCCTCGCGGCCCACAGCTCGAATGGGCCTAGCCCGAGTGTCGACACACAAGCCTTGCTCCAGAATCTTGACGAATTGCTCGGTCGGTTGCGCGAGGCCAATATCGTGCCGTCTTCTTCCCTGCGCGAAAGGAAGCCATGAGTCGCATTCATGAAGCTCTAAAGAAAGCCGAACAGGAAAGGTCCACCGTACAAGCGGCCTCTGGCGGCGTGTTTACCAGCCCATTAACAGTTGATACCGCCGCGACAACAGTATCCGCGCCAGATGCCGACGCACGGCGGTCTTCTCTGCCAACCGAACAATTGCTTGCGCATACCGCAGGCTATTTGCGATTCGACGACTTGCGAAAACACTGTGCGCACCCGCAATGGCATCTGGACCCGAGCGTGAACGTATTCATCAATTCCGCACTCACAGCGCACGGGTCAGAACAATTTCGCACGCTGCGTTCGCGCTTATACCAGATGCGCGCTTCTCAGCCTTTGCACACACTGTTGGTCACCAGTTCCATTCCGGCCGAGGGAAAGACTTTTGTTACGAACAATCTGGCACAGGCGATCGTGCGCCAGCCGGACCGCCGCGCGCTGATCATTGATGCGGACCTCCGCTGCTCTCGATTGCATGTCCCGCTGGGTGCTCCAGCGTCTCCGGGCCTGACCGATTATCTCCGGGGCGACGTGGACGAGATGGCGATCATCCAGCACGGGTCGGAAGGAAACCTTTGTTTCATTCCTGGCGGAAACCAGGTCACGAATCCGAGTGAGCTGCTTTCGAACGGCCGTTTAAAGACGTTGCTCGATCGCGTCTCGCCCGTATTCGACTGGGTCGTTCTAGACTCCGCTCCATTATTGCCCGTCGCAGATTCCAGCCTCTTGGCCGATCTCGTTGATGGAGTTCTGCTGGTAGTTAGAGCGGGGAAGACACCGGCGGAGACTGCACAGAGAGCCTGCCAAGAGCTGCAAGGGCGGAATGTAGTAGGGGTCGTGCTGAACGCCGTGGGGCCGCATCACGCCCATGGGGATTATTATTCGCCGGCATACGGTTATCGCTACGGTTATGCCGAGGGCGCTGAGGCGAAGGCCGACTAATCGTGACAAAATTTGGCGTCGCCCGCATTCGGTGGCGAACCGCTGAGACGTAGACGCGGATATAGTGTTTGTTTCTATTGCGTTGCGGTAAGGAAAAGGATTTCAACTCTGGGATAGCAATGTTCACGACAAGAAGTGTCCGGATCCCCAGAGGAAGCGAAGTCCCAGCAAAATACCACTTTTAAGTCTTTTTGGTTCATACAGTTAGTAACTGATAGGGATTTCGTGCCAGTGGCGACTGTCGTGCTTTATCAATGGGGAATTTGAACGAGTCCGAATGTGACTTTCATGGCGGTAGCTTACCCAGAGGATGGTTTTGGTGTCGATGCATGACTCGCGAGGTTATGACGTGAAGCCCAAGACAGGCGATCTTTTCCCTTGGTTTGCTCTGCAAGTGCGCTCGCGCTGCGAAGCGGGTGTCGCCAATCACCTCCACGGACAGGGATTCGAAAGGTTTCTTCCGCTTTACCGATTGCGAAAGCGATGGTCCGATCGGATTAAGGAAGTCGAGGTACCACTGTTCCCCGGATACCTATTCTGCCGGTTTGATCCGCACGATCGTCTCCCTATCTTGAAGACACCGGGGGTGATGCAGATAGTCGGCTTTAGGAACGGCCCGGCACCTGTGGATGAATCCGAAGTGCTAGCGCTGCAAACCCTTGTGGCTGCAGGGGCACCGCACCAACCGTGGCCATTCCTGGCGACCGGAGAACGCGTAAGAATCGAATCAGGGCCGTTGCTCGGGCTTGAGGGCATCCTAATAGAAGTGAAAAGCAGCCATCGGCTGGTGCTTTCCGTCACCCTGCTGCAACGGTCGGTAGCGGTCGAAATCGATTCGGCTTTCGTGCAGCCTCTAGGTTCGGGTGTAGCGAGACCGTTGCCGAAAACCGAGGCTCGCCTTCCGACGTTACCCGTCACAGTTTAGCGACGAATCGAGCATTCGCTTCCTTGCCGGCAATCAAAAGATTCGCAAAGTGTCTATCGGTACGCAGGGCATTTGGCTTCACCAAGTGTTTGACGGCGAGACTACGTTTTGATCCAAGCCTACACGCCATTCCAATAAAATCGAATGCTCGAAACTGTATCCGAGAAATCAACGATCGCAACACGATCAGACCGGACCGACCGCGCGGTTTACGAATTGCGGCCCCTTGAGGATCCACGGTGGGACGCGCTGCTGCAGCGGCATCCGAGCGCTTCGGTATTTCACTCGAGGCCATGGCTAGAAGCTCTTCGGAGAACTTACGGTTACGAGTCCTTCGCATACACTACCTCTCCTCTCGGTGAACCGCTAAGTGACGGCCACGTATTCTGCCGCGTTGAGAGTTGGCTAACAGGGCGACGTCTGGTTTCGCTGCCGTTTTCGGATCACTGTGATCCTTTGGTCCAGGAAACCGAGGACTTACACGTCTTTGTTCGCAAACTTCAACAAGAGGCCCGAACGGGAAAGTGGCGTTATATTGAAATGCGTCCTTTGGAATCACTTGGCCTGGTCACTCCATTGCGTCACGCGAGTGCCAAGTACACGCTGCACCGGGTGGACCTGAGACGAGACCTACCAACGCTTTTTCGAAGCTTTCACAAGAATTCGATTCAGCGAAAGATAAAGCGGGCAGAGCGCGAGGGCCTGATTTATCAAGAAGGCACAACCGAAGCAATCCTGGACGCGTTCTATCGCCTCCTGACCGTCACGCGACGGCGCCACGGGGTGCCTCCGCAACCCAAGGTCTGGTTTCGAAATCTGATTGAGTGTTTTGGCTCAGCGCTGCAAATCTCCGTGGCGTCCAAGGGGCGGCGACCCGTTGCCGCGATGCTCACTCTTCGTCACAAGAACACGCTTGTTTACAAGTACGGCGGTTCTGAGTCGCAATTTAATAATCTTGGAAGCATGCACTGCCTTTACTGGAAAGCAATCCAACGCGCCAAGGCGTTGGGTTTAGAAGTGTTTGATCTCGGTCGTACGGACGCAGATCAAAGCGGACTGATTATGTTCAAGAGCCGCTGGGGCGCAACATTGTCAAACTTGACATACTTTCGATTCGCGCCTTCGAGCGATCCGATGCACTGGTTCGAATCCCGGGGCCCGACTTGGAAGACAAGAGTCGCCAAGACCATCGTAGCGCATTCGCCCACGGCTCTCCTGCCAGGCCTCGGAAATCGCTTGTACAGACATATCGGATAAGTGGGAGCTGTGAATCGTGCCCCACGCTAAGTCCGGCTCATTGGTTCGCTAGTCACAGGTTTAGGTTTGCCCGCGATGACCAGCTCGTGCCTGACCAGCGAGACGGGAGCTTGATCCGCCGCCAGGGCATGGCCGTGGGTTGCAATCTCCTGATTGTAAATGGCTTGTCTCCATGCGCCCCACCGGTAGCAGATAACAGAATGGGATTTCACTATTGAGGCACTTGTTTTCACTTAGGCGCGCAGTTTTCACTGCGGAATTTCTCGATGGACGCGGTAAATGTTCCGCAAACCCACTTTCACGTACGAGATTGAAGGAGTTAGCGGCGAATTCCGAAAGTTTCGCGTCTGGCGCCGATCGTTTCGGGTTGGTTGGTGAATTGCAGCATTCGCGACGTGCGCCCTCAACAAAGGACTGGCGCGGCGGACGGTAGCAAGCCCAGTGTCGCGAGGCGCGGTCCGCAGTCGCCACGGCCCATCTAGGATCTGCTGGATGCGTTTGGAACGTAAGTTCTTCACGCTGCGGGTTGAGACCAGAAGCTTTTTGTCGATTGAATAACGAGAAGACGCAATCTAGCGTCGGAGCTGCCATTCAAGCCATGGAGACCAATTCAAAGGTTGTAACTGTGAAAGCGAAGTCGGTTTCTCGCGAGGTTAGAAACTCTAACTACGACGTCACTCGTCTGAGCTTGAATCCGACGGACGTGATGCAGAGGATTCTGTCCGAAGAGTTGTTTCTGGGGATGCTTTGCCTGGATCGAAAACGGGCGGAGCGCTCCGGGAAAAAGCTTGTGCTGCTGCTTCTTGATGCGGAGGGTGCAGAGAAGTCCGGCCGTAAGGCTCAGATCCTGGATGGAGTGATTAAGGCTGCCAAGACGGCGCGTAGAGAGACAGACCCGGCCGGCTGGTATAAGCAAAACTCCATTTTGGGGATCATCTTCACGGAACTCGGCGCCGCTGAAGCCGACACCACGATCAGCAAGCTCCTGGATAAGGTCCGCGAAGCGCTGGCGCTGAACGTGAGCGCACAGGACTTCAAATATATCTACATGTCTATACATGTTTTTGGCGAAGATTCGGATGAGCACGGGCAGGCAAATCCTGCTTTTTATCCGGATCTCTTCCATCCGCACGATTCGAAGAAAACGTCGCGGGTGGTAAAGCGCGCAATGGATATCATTGGCAGCAGCGTGGCGCTTATTCTGTTCGCCCCTCTGTTCCTGCTGATCGCTATGTTTGTGAAGCTAACTTCCAAGGGGCCGGTGCTGTTCAAGCAAGAGCGTTTGGGCCAGTTTGGCAAGACGTTCACGTGTCTGAAATTCCGCTCAATGAGAGTGAACAACGACCTCAGGATTCACCGGGAATTCATGAAGCGCGTTATCAGCGGCGCTCATGATGGGCGCGCCCACGGTGGCAGCAGTCCTGTCTACAAAATGACGAACGATCCACGTATTACGGGCGTCGGGCGATTCATCCGCCGTACGAGTCTGGACGAACTGCCGCAATTCATCAACGTATTGCGCGGAGACATGTCGCTAGTGGGACCTCGGCCGCCTTTGGCTTACGAATATGAGGAATACGACGTTTGGCACCGGCGTCGCGTTCTGGAATTGAAGCCAGGGCTCACAGGCCTCTGGCAAGTAAGTGGTCGCAGTCGTGTACGCTTCGACGATATGGTTCGCCTTGATCTCCAGTATGCGCGCGATTGGTCCTTTTGGCTCGATATGCGAATCCTACTTCAAACTCCACGTGCCGTCGTACTCGGTGATGGCGCTTATTAGCAATTTCCGCGTCTGGCTCTGATCCTCTGCTGGAACTCAGAAACGTTCGTGCACTTGTGAATCGCGTTAGACTTCGTGTCAAGTGTTTCCCCGGGACGTCGCGGTATGCTTCTGCATACTACCAAGGGCTTCTTAGTTGAGCGCTGAGCGAACTATGTCGATAAGTCCAGAACGGAAGCGGAAGAAACTATTGGCTGTCGCGTCTGGAGGAGGCCACTGGGTTCAGCTCCTACGGCTCCGGCCGGCTTTCATCGATTGTGAGGTTGTATTCGTAACGGTCGACCAAGCATACCGCGCTGACGTTCACGACCATAAGTTCTACTCAATCTCCGACGCGACGCGCCGGACGGTGAGTCGATTAGTTCGAGCCACGTTGGAAGTCTTTTGGATTATCTGCAAGGAGAGGCCTGACATCGTCATTTCCACAGGCGCTGCCCCTGGCTATCTTGCGATTCGTGTGGGGAAGCTCTTCGGAGCGAGATCGGTCTGGGTGGACAGCATAGCAAACGCCGAGCAGCTATCCATGTCAGGCGCGATGGCCGGACGATATGCTGACTTGTGGCTGACACAATGGCCAGATCTTGCCAAGCCGGACGGCCCTCATTATCGAGGAGCTGTCCTGTGATATTCGTTACGGTGGGTTCGGCGGATCCTTTCGATCGACTGATACGCGCGATCGACGAGTGGGCTGGCTCGCGAGGCAGATCGGACATATTCGCGCAGATCGGGAAATCAAGCTATGAGCCTCGGCACATTGAGGCAGTCCAATTCCTAAGTCCGTCAGAGTTTCGCGAACGAGTTCGTGCTGCGCGTCTCGTGATAGCTCACGCCGGCATGGGATCGATTATCACGGCTATGGAAGTGGGGACGCCAATCATCGTGATGCCCAAATGGGCTCACTTGGGGGAACATCGTAACGACCACCAGGTAGCGACTGCTAGACACTTCGGACAGAAACCGGGCATCATCGAGGCGAAAGACGCGGAAGATCTCATCGCAAAGCTGGAGCGCGAAGACGCCCTTTCGTCACCCACTAGGATAGCCCAGGCAGCCTCTCCAGACTTGATATCCGCGATCCAAGAATTCATCGAGAGCAACGCAAAGGACTCTAGGAGGAGAAATCTGGAGTTAGCTGTACGGTGACTTGCAGAGCGCGACTAAGTATCGCCTTTGCAGTGCTGGGAACGGAGTGAGCGCTGGTCTGCGATGCGTTCGAGAAGCGCGACCCGTATCTCCCGTTGAAATGACGATGAAGGCGACAATACAACTCAGATGAAAAAGACCGCGTTGGTGACAGGGCTGGAGGGATTTATCGGATCCCACATGGTTAAGTTCCTCCAAGCCAAGGGTTGGAACGTTATCGGAACCTATATGTCAGAGGACACCGCTCCGTTCCCGCGGTCGCCGAATCTGCGCTTCGCGCAATGTGACCTACGAAATGGTCAGCGAGTTACGCAAGTTCTGAACCAGTATCAGCCCACGCATATATTTCACTTCGCGGCGCAGAGCTTGCCCACGCTGTCGTGGGCGAATCCCGTCGAGACTTTCGAGTCCAATGTCATGGGCTCATTGTATCTGTTCGAGGCAGTGCGTCATTTGAAGAGGCGGCCCGTGGTAGTGTCGGCTTGCTCCAGCGCCGAATATGGAAACGTGCCTGCATCCGCCATTCCGGTCACCGAGGAGCAGCCGCTTCGACCGCTGCATCCATACGGCATAAGTAAGGTTTGCCTGGACCTGCTTGGGCGCGAATATTTCCTGGATTACAACGTTCCAGCAGTTAACGTTCGGCTCTTCAACACCACGGGCCCAGGCAAGACGAACGATGCGCCCTCAGATTTCGTGCGCCAACTCGTTCGCATCAAGAAGGGCCAGCAGCAGCCAGTGATCGAAGTAGGAAATCTGAAACCGCGGCGGGCGTTCTTGGATGTCAACGACACGGTGCGCGGCTTTTATCTCGCGGCGCTCAAGGGAAAGCCCGGCGAGTCCTATAACTTGTGCGCAACTGAGACGCATGAAATCGGCGACCTTTTGCGCACCGCGATCCGGTTGTCTGGAGTCAAAGCGGAAATCAGGCCCGTCCGGCGCTTGATGCGCCCCTCTGACGAAAGAATTATTTTCGGCAGCACTCGGAAGTTTCGCAAGGATACGGGATGGAAGCCGATGAATACGATCGAGCAAACGCTGGAATCTATGCTGCGATACTGGGACGCGACGCTCTGATTTCAAAGGCCGGCGAAGTGATTTTCGCGGAATCCAAAGTGAATTGCGCAACTAACATGAGGGCTGAAGCAAATATCCCCGGGCGGTTGGATACGGTGCAACAAGATACGCCCGCGTTCCTGCTCGTGGGCGGGCTCGGGACGCGCTTGCAATCGGTGCTGCCATCAACACCCAAACCGCTGGCACGGGTTGGGAACATGCCGTTTCTTGAGCTGATCGTTCTCCAATTGCGCTCTCAGGGTATCCGGCGCATCGTGATGTGCACCGGCCACCTTGCCGGCCAGATCGAGCAGGAATTCGGCGATGGCAAGAAATGGGGCGTTGCGATTGTTTATTCACAGGAATCGCAACCGCTGGGAACAGCAGGAGCGGTGAAACTGGCGGAAGGGCATCTTGAGCAGGCTTCCGACTTCCTGGTCATGAACGGCGACTCGTTTTTGGAGCTCGATTTACGCCAGTTCATTCTATTTCATCGTGAGCACGGCGGATTGGTCAGCATGGCGGTGCGTAAAGTTCCGAATGCGGCGCGATACGGAACGGTTCACATGGACGCCCATCATCGCGTCGTGGGCTTCAGTGAAAAAACCGGTGCCACAGCTCCCGGCATCATAAATGGCGGCGTGTATGTGTTCAACCGCGCGGTCCTCGAGAAGGTACCGCAGGGTCCAGCGAGCTTTGAAAAGGACGTTTTTCCGCAAGTGCTCGAACAGGGCGTGCATGCCCTCGAGCAGCACGGCATGTTCATTGATATCGGCACGCCCGAGGATTACGCCCGGGCCCAAACGCTCTGCCAAAGTCTTTATAAGGCAGCTTCGCCAAATTCGTGATTGGAGCTAACATCGGTCGAAGAGGTATGGCGCGATGAGCAGAGCAGTTTTCTTGGATCGCGACGGGGTCATTAATCAGAGACCTCCGGAGGGCGAATACATAACCCGCTGGGAAGATTTTCATATTCTTCCCGGAGTCGCCGCAGGCATCGCGCTCTTGAACCATGCAGGATTTTCCGTCATCGTCGTCACCAACCAGCGCTGCGTCGCTAAAGGACTGATGACCGAGGCCGACCTCCAGAAAATGCACGAGCGAATGACTGATGTCCTGGCGCGGGCCGGAGCCAAGATAGATGCCACGTTTTATTGTCCGCACGAAATCGAGCCTCACTGCGATTGCCGGAAACCAGCACCAGGCATGCTGCTAAGCGCAGCACGTTTGCGCGGAATTGACCTGCGGACATCGTGGATGATAGGCGATTCCGATAACGATGTGGAAGCTGGCGTTAACGCTGGATGCAAGACGGCTCGAGTTATCGCAACAGACGCAACTTCCAGCGAAAGGGCGCGCATTTCTGAAGCGACGATCATCGCCGGCATCAATGCCTCATCGCTTCTTGATGCGATTCGCCAGATATTGAAGCGGGAAGGGGTCGCTGTTGACTCCTTTTCGACGGCTCCCGCGGCCACGTAAGTCTGCCGCGCGGGCCCCGACCGTCCATCAGAAAAAAAAGGAAACGAAGCACATGATAACCACCCGCACTCCGCTCCGCATATCGTTCTTTGGCGGCGGCACCGACTATCCGATCTGGTACCGTGAATTCGGCGGTGCCGTACTATCCACCGCGATCGACAAGTGCTGCTACATCACTTGTCGCCGGCTACCGCCATTTTTCGAATACCACAGCCGCGTCTCGTATTCGCGGATTGAAAATGTTACCCAAAACGATGCGTTCGAGCACCCATCCGTGCGGGCGTGCCTGAAGTACCTGGGAATGGATGAAGGGGTTGAGATTCACCACGTCGCTGATTTGCCTGCGCGGACTGGTTTGGGAACGAGCTCGGCGTTTACCGTGGGACTGTTGCTGGCTCTGTACGCGCTGAAAGACCAGATGCGCAATAAACACGCACTCGCTACCGATGCTCTCGAAGTCGAGCAGGAAGTGATTCGAGAGGCGGTCGGCTCACAAGATCAGATCAGCGCCGCCTACGGGGGATTCAACCGTATCAACTTCAATATGGATGGCAGTTTCGAGGTTAAGCCGGTCCTGACGTCGCCGGACCGATTGGCGGCGCTCCAGCAACACTGCGCGCTTTACTTCACCGGCTTTTCCCGGACGGCCTCTGAGATTGCGCAAGAGCAGATTAGATCGACCCCGCAACGGAAGCGTGAGCTGGACCTGATGTATCAGATGGTGGGCGAGGCCGAGGCCATCGTCACCAATCCGAATCGTTCGCTGGATGAATTTGGGCATTTGTTGCACGAGGGCTGGCAGGTTAAGAGGACCTTGACGCAAAAAATCACCAACACCAACCTCGATGAGATTTATGAGGCAGGACGAAGCGCCGGCGCGCTGGGAGGCAAGCTGCTCGGAGCAGGCGGCGGTGGTTTCATGCTGTTCTTCGTGCCGCCTGAACGCCGAAACGAATTGCGGATGCGGCTGAAGAACCTGCTCTGCGTCCCGATGAAGTTCTCGAATCGCGGTAGCCACGTCGTCGTGTACGAACCGGAAGAGGTATATGACGAGTCGCTCACGGCGGAGCGGTCAGAAGTGTATGCCCAACAGCCGCGCCCCGGGGTTAACTAGCACGCGGACGAATTCAACGCGCAGACCGTGCCGCTAGTTCCTCAGGAATACACTGGATTAGCGGCAGACCCTGCTTGATTGCGCCGGCCACGGCGGTGTTGCTGTTGCGATTGTGAGTGAGGATAAAATGGATCAACGGGTTTCCCTCCCGCCTTATGTTCTGATTACGCCTTCTCGTAACGAAGAAGCCTTCATCGAGAAGACCATCGAGTCGGTAATTCATCAGACCGTCGTGCCGGTGAAATGGGTGATCGTGAACGATGGTTCAACGGATTCAACAGGGGCAATTGCAGAGCGCTATGCCGCACAATACAGCTGGATCGAGGTGGTGAATCGTCCCGTGCGGCAGGAGCGCAATTTTGCGGCAAAAGTGCACGCCTTCAATGCGGGTCAGGAGAGGTTGAAGGGGATCGAATATGAAATTATAGGAAATCTAGATTCGGATGTTTCGCTGGACGCAGATCACTTCGAATTCCTGATGAATAAGTTCAAAGATGATCCCCGCCTCGGAGTGGCGGGAACCGTTTTCAGTGAGGAGGGCGGTTACAGCTCCGCGAAGGACAGTTTTGAAGGCGAGAACCATGTGTCGGGCCAGTGCCAGATGTTTCGGCGCCAGTGCTTCGAGGAAATCGGCGGGTACTTCGCGAACAAAGCCGGCGGTATTGACTGGATTGCGGTTACCACGGCCCGCATGATGGGATGGAGGACGCGATCCTTTCGGGAGAAGTCATTCTTTCACCATAGGCATTTGGGGACCGCTGAGCGTGGCGTTTTCGCTGCTGCATTTTCCTATGGTGAAAAGGATTACTACCTTGGCGGTCATCCGATCTGGGAGCTTTTTCGCGTTACGTATCGGATGACCAAGCCACCCTACCTTGTCGAAGGGATTGGTCTGAGTTCGGGCTACGCCAGCGCGATGCTGCGACGAAAAAAGAGGCCGATTTCCAAGGAGCTTATGGCGTTTCATCGCAAAGAGCAGATGCGGAAGCTGGGTGCGGTTCTGAAGTCCTTGCTCACGTTCAAACCCATCGATAATTTCAAAGTGCTTCCAGATTGAACGCGATGTCTGGTCAAACAGAAAACATGAATGCAATTCCAGTCGCGAAGATTGAAGCCTCCCTCGGCAGCTTCACAAATTGGCTCGATCGCTATGGTGAGACGTCGTACGACCATCAAAGCTTTTTCGCCAGCCCCGTAGGGCGCGCGGCAAAAGCTCTGTACTACCGCAGACGCCTTCTTGGCACGCTTGCGGTGGCTCCGATGATATTTTGCGAGGCCGTCGTGCCCTCGGCCCGAAGTCTTTTCTGGAAGCGGCAGCGCTTACCGATTGCTGATGCGCATTACGCAATGGGCTTTGCGCTTCTCGCGCAAATCTACGGGGATGACAAATACCATCGCAGAGCCGTTCACTTCCTCGATATCCTTGCGGAGACGCGCTGCCCGGGCTACGACGACTATTGCTGGGGATATCCGTTTAGCTGGGAGACGAGGAACGGCACCTTCTTGGAAGGAACGCCGCTTATAACCACGGTGCCCTACGTTTACGAGGCGTTTTCGGCCGTTTATGCGATTGATGCGAATCCGAAGTGGCTCCGAATCATGCAGTCGATCGCGAACCACGCCTTCACGGCCTACCGCGATATGGAAACAGGGCCCGATGCGGCGAGTTGTGGCTATACACCTGCGCCAGACGACCGATGCGGCGTTGTCAACGCGAGCGCCTATCGAGCGTTCCTTCTGACAAAAGCCGGGATCGAGCTTTCGGAGCCACGCTATCTCGAGGTGGCCAAAAGAAACCTGAATTTCGTGCTGTCCTCACAAAATGAGAATGGCTCCTGGTACTATGCAATGGATGGCGTCAGAGATTTCATCGACCATTTCCACACATGTTTTGTCCTGAAGGCTCTCACAAAAATCGACCATCTGACCGGATCTGATCACAACTCGAGCGCCATCGCGCGGGGCGTCAGCTACTACGTGAAGAACTTGGTCGATGCGAACGGGTTGCCATTGCCTTTCTCGAAACGACCTCGGCTTACCGTCTATAAGAGAGAAGCCTACGATTACGCGGAATGCATCAACTTAGGCGCGCTTCTGTTGGGTCAGTTTGATGATTTGGACAGGATTCTATCGACCACAGCTGAAGACGTGTTTGCGCGATGGCAAAGACCGAATGGCTCGTTCCGGTCACGTGAACTGCTATTTGGATGGGATAATGTTCCGATGCATCGTTGGGCGGAGTCGCAGATGTTTCGCAGCCTTTCTTTCCTGCTTTCTCGTCTAAAGAAACCTCAAGAAAATAAGGTTCGTAGCACTACGTTAATATCGAATTCCAAGGTTGCAAGTTAAGGCTCCTCTATGTGTGGAATTTGCGGACAATACAATTTCGGAAGCCAAGCGCCGGTTCAGCGGCGGGATGTCGAAGCGATGGCGAAATCGATCGCTCATCGCGGACCAGACGACGACGGATATTACATATCCGGACCACTGGGATTCGGATTTCGCAGGCTGTCCATCATCGATCTCTCCGGCGGGCACCAGCCGATGTCTGATCGCGAAGAATCCGTCTGGGTGATTTTCAACGGCGAGATCTATAACTTCATCGAGATTAAGCGGGAGCTGCAAGCACGCGGGCACATCTTTCGAACAGAATCGGATACAGAGGTCATCGTCCACGGCTACAAGGAGTGGGGCGACGACGTACTGAATCATCTTAACGGCATGTTCGGCCTTGCAATCTGGGACGTAAGAAAAAGGCGTCTCGTTCTGGCACGTGATGCGTTCGGGATAAAACTGATCTACTACAGTATCGAGGGGGGCCGCCTATCTTTCGGGTCGGAAATGCGCGCGGTTCGCGCAACCATGAAGGATCGGGCCGAGATCGATCCGACCTCGCTGAATCTTTTCCTCCGCAATCGTTTCACGCCATCCCCCTATACGATACTCAAGGGAATTCACAAACTCGCACCGGGAACCAAGCTCACCGTGCAAGACGGCAACTGGGAGGTGAGCCGATGGTACCAATTTAAGCCCTCACCTTTCTGCCCTCCAAAGTCGCTCGGCGAAGCAAAAGAGGAATTGCTTGAACTGTACAAGAGGGCGATCCGACGTCAGTTGATTAGTGACGTGCCTGTGGGCTTGCTCTTGAGTGGAGGCCTCGATTCGGCGCTCTTACTTGGGTTGATGAACCTCAATGGCGACTCCTGGCCAACATACACGGTGGGGTACGGTTCGAGTTTCGCCGACGATGAGTTAGCTGACGCCGCGGAGACCGCTCGAATACTTGGGGCCAAGCACAGCAGCATCACGATTACGAAATCGATTTTCGAGGAGGCACTGCCGAAAATTGTTGCTTCATTGGAAGAGCCAATCGCCAGTTCTTCGATCGTTCCAATGTACTTTGTGTGCGAGCGGGCTCGCCAAGATGTCAAGGTCGCTCTCGTCGGTCAAGGCCCCGATGAATTGTTCGGCGGATATAATCGTCATCTCGGTATTCGTTATGGCGCATTGTGGAGTGCACTCCCGAACTGGATGCGCGCGCCGATCGCTTCTGCTGTTGCAGCGTTGCCTAGAAATGAGATGTTGAAGCGCGGTGTCTGGTCCCTCGGCCTTACAGACCGGATGCGCCGGTACCAGAATGTTCTGTCTCTTCTTCCGGGCCCTCAGGTTGACGAGCTATTTCAGGACGGAGTGCTAGAACCCGACTCCGGTGACGCCGTACTGAAATGCTGGGAAGATCTTGTCCCGCTTATGGGCGAGACTGATGAACTCGGTGGATTGCAATTCCTCGAAGTGCGCTCCACCCTGCCTGACGAACTCCTGATGTACGCGGACAAGCTTTCGATGGCGCACAGCCTTGAGCTTCGAGTGCCGTTTCTTGATAAAGAGATCGTTGAATATGTCGAGAGATTACCTGCGAGTATGAAGGTGCGGAACGGCTCTCGGAAATGGTTGCATCGCCAAGTTTGCCGGACGTATCTTCCCGACTCTATCCTGAAGCGCCCCAAACGCGGTTTTGCCGTGAATGTTGTGGATGACTGGTTCCGAAGCTCCGCCGACAGCAAGATAGCGGCCCTCCGCGACACTAGCTCGAATATATACCAATATCTTCGTCCGGCCGCCGTACGTGAACTCTGCGAGCAGCACATAAGCGGTCAGCGGGACAATCACAAAATTCTATTTAGCCTCGTGCTTTTTGAAGAGTGGCTGCGGGTGCACGACGAGCCTGTTGCGGCATTCAATTGACAGCCCCATACACATTTCCTCGAACGCCAGATTCTCGACTGACGGCGCTGGACTGAGCCATGCCGCCCCTTATTGCGCTTTTTCTTTGGTTTGTACTGCTTTTGGCGCTGTTGTGTTTCGATCCCGCCAAGGTTCGCGAGACATCCGGCGCTTTGTGGATTCCCGTGACTTGGATGTTCTTCGCGGGGTCTCGCTTGCCTTCGCAATGGCTCGGCGCAATCACGGGCCAGTATTTGGCTGTGAATCTAGAGGACGGGAATCCACTCGACCGAACTATCAACCTTGTTCTGATCGGCTTGGCGATCGCGATCCTTGTCTCCCGGTCTTTCGCCTGGGGCAGTTTTTTCAAGCGCAATTTCGCGCTGATGCTGTTCATCATCTTTGCCCTGTTGAGTGTTTTTTGGTCGGATCTCCCTTTGGTTGCTTTCAAACGATGGTTTCGCGACCTCGGCAATTACTTCATGGTGCTTGTTGTTCTTTCCGATCCCCGTCCACTGGATGCGGTGAGGACGGTGTTCAGGCGTCTCGCGTACCTCTTCATCCCACTTTCAATCCTGGTCGACAAGTATTTTCCTACCATTAGCAAAATGTATGACCAGTACTCGGGCGTGGGCATGTACGTCGGCGTTGCAACAGGAAAGAATTTGCTCGGATTAGTGGCCCTGCTCAGCGGCGTCTTCTTCTTCTGGGATACCAGAGTACTTTGGGCCAATAAAAGAGAACCGCGCACAAAACGGATCATCCTGCTGAACCTCGCGTTTCTCGCCATGTGTGGCTCGTTGTTAATCACCGCCAACAGCGCGACCTGTAAAGTTTGCATGCTCATCGGCTGCCTGGTGGTAATTGCAGTTCAAAGCAAATGGGGCGTGCGTCATCCCGGTTTCCTGAAGGTGCTGATTCCTGGAATCTTCTGTCTTTACCTGATACTGACGTTAGCCTTAGGGATGGGCGGCGACATGGCCGCGGCTGTCGGTAAAGACCCCACACTCACCGATAGGACCAAGATCTGGGCCATGGTCCTGGGCATGCACACGAACCCTCTCATTGGGACCGGATATGAGAGCTTCTGGATGGGTCCCCGGATGCAATGGATTTGGGACAACGCCGGACTGGGGCCTCTTAACGAATCGCATAACGGCTATATCGAAGTTTATCTTAACCTCGGTATCATCGGTCTGCTCCTGATAGCTGCCATCGTGATAGACAGCTACCGGAAAATTTGTAAACTGCTCGCTCCGTTCTCCAGCCTCGCCTCTCTTAGCATGGCTCTTTGGACCATTATGCTTTTCTACTGCGTCGCTGAAGTAGGCTTTAGGAGCGGTCTTATGTGGCTCGCGTTCCTGCTCGTGGCGATTTCCGTGAAGCACCGTGATCGAGTGCCGGTCACCGTCCCGACGATGCAAAATGTAAGTGCAGCAGGGCAATTCCCCCGTCAAGCCCCTTCGTTCGGACACGCGATCGGGCACAACACTGCCGCCAAGCCATTCCGTGGAGCCGCCACAGAAACCATGGGGTTTCAGAGGTCGAATCCGTCTCTTGCTAGGAGGCAACGATAGTGTCTTCGACAGTCACTCCCGAACAGGTCGCTGCGGTGACGCACACGAATGTTGAAATCAGCGACGGGAGTAGGTGGTCTGCCGTTCCGGCGCTGAACGTCAACGGAAGGAACATCATCGTTACCGGGCGGTGGTTGAAAACCGCTCAGATTCACGACGAGGCATGGCTTGAAACAAAAGACGATGACCCGGACTCGTGGCTGCAAGCCCTGAGAGTGCAACGCACGCCCGCCCTGTGTGCGGATATTTTCACCTTCGGGCAAAGGCTGCCGGCCACATCGCCCAGATACCCGTACCGGACGGAAATGGAAAGCATGGCCGCGGTACACGTCGTGAGCTTCAAGGACTGGTGGGAAAAACTTCCACAGGTTTCCCGCAAGAACGTAAGACGGTCGGAAAAACGTGGCGTACAAGTCAGCATCAAGCGCCTTGACGATTCGTTGCTAGCGGATATTGTCGAGCTCAACAAAGATTCTCCGGTACGCCAGGGGAAACGATTCGTTCACTACGGTAAGACCCTTGAGCAAACGAAGAAGGATCAGATAACTCACCTCGACCGGAGCGACTTCATTTGCGCGTACTCGGGCAGTGAACTGATCGGCCTGCTGAAGCTTGTTTATGCGAACGACACTGCTTCGATACTCACCTTTCTGCCCAAAGCGAGCCAGTACGACAAGAGGCCGGCTAACGTATTAATCGCCAAGGCTGTCGAAATCTGTGAATCGAGGGGTGTTTCGTATCTGATTTACGGAAAATTCAAATACGGGAACAAGAGTCAGAGTTCTCTTCTCGAATTCAAGCAGCGAAACGGGTTTGAGGAATTCCTTGTACCGCGATACTATATTCCCCTGACCACACGGGGTAGTGTTTGCCTCAGGTTCAACCTCCACCGGGGACTGATCGGGATTCTTCCGCCGCGTCTTATTAGCGCAGGACTGAATCTCCGCTCGATGTGGAATAATGTTGTAGGCTCCAAGGCCGGTGTAGCTCAATGCTAGAGCAGCCGAATCGTATTCGGCAGACGGAGCGTTCAAATCCTCCCGCCGGCTCCAACCACGCTCAAGAAAGATAACCGCATCTCACCGATCTGTTGCAGCCTCTCCAATGGAGGGCTCGACCGAAACGGCAGTTACCTAAACACACTCTGATGCCTGGAATCGTTGGACTCATCACAAGGATGCCGCGCGAACGCGCGCAGCGGGAACTTTGCTGCATGGTTGAGGCTTTGTGTCACGAAGATTTCTACGAGACCGGCACATGGAGCGACGAGTCGAGCGGCGTGTACGTCGGCTGGGTCGCAAGGACGGGCTCTTTTTCCGACGGGATGCCGCTGCGAAACGAGCGTGGCGACGCGACCCTGGTATTTTCGGGAGAAGAGTTCCCCGAGCCGGGAACCGCGCAGCGGCTTCGGGAGAGAGGACATGAGCTCGATGCGGCGGGCTGCGATTATCTCGTCCACCTTTATGAAGAGGATCCCTGCTTTCCAGCCGGACTGAATGGGAGGTTTCACGGTCTCCTGATCGACCGGAACCTCAGCACGGCAACACTTTTCAACGATCGCTACGGGATGCACCGGATTTATTACCACGAATCGCGGGACGGATTGTACTTCGCCGCCGAGGCAAAAGCGATTCTCGCTGTTCGGCCGGAGCTCAGAACCATCGACCCGCAAGCGATGGGAGAGTTCGTTTCCTGCGGATGCACGCTGGAGGGGCGAAGCCTCTTCCAGGGAGTGCGATTGCTGCCTGGCGCTTCGAAGTGGGTGTTCCGCAGTGGCTCTCTGGAGAAGAAGGAGACCTATTTTCAACCTCAAGATTGGGAGAACCAAGGCCCTTTAGAGCCTGAATCCTTCTACCAGGAACTTCAAAGCGTCTTCTCGCGAAACGTTGGCCGCTATTTCGGGGGAGCCGAACAAACGGCCATGTCGCTGACGGGCGGACTGGACACTCGGATGATCCTTGCGTGGCATCACGCCAAACCTGGCTCACTCCCGTGCTACACGTTCGGCAGCATGTTCCGCGAGAACCACGACGTTCGGGTGGCTCGCAGCGTTGCGAAGGCATGCGGGCAATCGTTTCAAGCGATTGTCACGGGGCGAGAATTCCTGGAGCAATTTCCGCACTATGCTGAGCGCGCGGTGTATTTGAGCGACGGTTGCGTGGACGTGAGCCGCGCACCCGACCTTTATGTGAACGAGCGCGCACGGCAGATCGCCCCGGTGCGGATAACAGGGAATTACGGCGGAGAGGTGCTGCGCCGGGTACGTACCTTCAAACCGGCGGACCCGCCGCCAGGCCTGTTTGATCAGGGCTTTCTCCCGTACATTGGCCGAACGCGAGAAACCTACGGGGAGATTTCTAGAGGGAATCCCGTATCCTTTGCCGTATTCAAGCAGATGCCATGGAATCACTACGGGGTGATGGCGCTGGAGGAGACGCAGCTATCGATGCGATCGCCCTATCTGGATAACGAAGTGGTGCGGACGGCAATTCGCGCGCCGCAGGCGGCGCTTGCAAGCGACGATGTTTGCCTGCGGCTGATTGCGGACGGAAACAAAGACTTGCTCAGGATCGCGACCGACCGCGGCGTAGCAGGCCAACAGGGACCCTTGCTAGGCTCGGCATCCCGCGGCTTGCTCGAATTCTCGTTCAAAGCCGAATACGCCTACGATATGGGAATGCCCCAGTGGGTCGCGCGGATTGACCATGCATTTTCCGCGTTTCATTTGGAGCGGCTTTTCTTAGGAAGACACAAGGTGTTCCATTTTCGGTTGTGGTACCGCGACTTCCTGGATTACTACGTTCAAGATATGCTACTCGACACTTGCAGCCTGAGCAGATCGTATATCGACAGGAAAACATTGCAGGCGATTGTGCAAGGGCATCTGAGTGGGGGCCGAAACTACACGAACGCCATACACAAACTGCTGACCCTTGAACTCATTCAGCGCCTCTTTATTGATGATCAGGGACAGTCTTCTACTATGCTTCGCGGTCGCAATGTCGGCTTGAATGCCATGACAAGCCGATAGTCGCGTTTCCTGCGGGAAGGGCGCGTGCCTTAGACCCGCCGCGAGTGAGAACAAATGAACACCCGAGCTGAGTTGGCCTACCTTAAGGACAGAGATCCTCTCCGGAGGATTCTTGGTCGTCTAGGTGTGTATGAGCGCGTTAAGGCCTCATGGATCTACGATCTTTACTGGAGTCTTGCCGATAAGCGCATTGTCGACGACCGGCAAAAGGAAATTCGCTTCTACCAGAATCTCCTCGAAGGATTTCGCAGCGGCGACGTGATCTTCGACGTGGGGGCCAACGTTGGTTACAAGGTGGGCATGTTTCTGAAAATGGGCGCTACGGTGGTAGCGGCGGAACCCGACGAGTTAAACCAGGCAATTCTAAGGCAAAAATATCTCAGCTATCACCTGAGAAAGAGGCGGTTGACCATCGTTGGGAAGGCGATTAGCGAAGAAAGCTCGGTGCAAAAAATGTGGATAGATGAGCCCGGATCTGCCTTGAATACCCTCTCCAACAAGTGGGCTGAGACATTAAAAGACGATGATGCCCGCTTTGGTCGTCACATGGGCTTTGGGGAGTGGAAAGAGGTGAAGGCCACTTCAATTGAAGCGCTGATCGCTGAACACGGCGTGCCGTTCTTCATAAAGATCGACGTAGAGGGCCACGAACTTAGCGTGTTGCGCGGGATGCGGCAGCCTGTTCCTTACCTTTCTTTTGAGGTCAATTTGCCTCAATTCAGGGCAGAAGGCTTGGAATGCGTACAAGTGCTCGGGCGCCTTGCTAAGGACGGTCAGTTCAATTATTCGCTTGACTGCCGGCGCGGTCTGGCCCGAGAAGGGTGGCTCACAAAAGAAGAAATCTCTGCCGTTCTCGCTTCCTCTGCGGATCCGAGCCTGGAGGTCTTTTGGAGGACGCCGCTTCGGATCAGATAGCAGCTACCGACACTCCAGAAGGCAGACCGCAGCTTCGATCACGCCGTACGAATCAATCTACGGTTGCAGTAAGGTTCGCTGGGGCCGTGGGTGTACCTGACGTTGGGTTGCTACTCCCACTCGTGAGCGGATGCGGGTACGTGTACGGCGTGTAGGATGCCGTCCATGCATTGCCGCCTGAGTTGCAGGTGTAGAGACTCTGGGTGTCCGTCGCCCAGTATCCGACATTCGCTGTGCAGCTGGAGGGGCGTGCCGAGAGCAATCCGCTTCCAGTTCCCGCGGTGCCATTAAAGGTCGTGCATCCGCTGCTGCTTGAGGCATCGCACCAGACGTAGAATTCCCGATTGTTGGCGAGGGCTGTTGTCGAAGGATTGGTGACGGACCAGTAGCTACCGCCTCCTGCTACGGTTACGGTGTCCAGCCATTCATGGACAGGTTCCAGCGCCTGGCGCGGCCACGCGCATGTCTGGCTCGATGTGCAACCTGTGGCGCTGTTGGTAACGTTGTTCGAACCACTTTCATCTGATGTAAACCCTCCGATCAAGAGGTCACCAATTCCCATGCCCACGTTATCCAAGCATTCATGGCCGTCTGCCGTGCTCAGATTTGCATCCCAATTTGAGCCTGTTCCGTTGAAGTTTGTTCCGCAGTATCCCCAGCCAGAAGAGGTGGCATCTTCGCCGTATGTGTAATTGCCGCTACGTTCGGAGTGGAAGCTAAGGAAAATCTCGGTGCCCTCTGGTCCTCGCGGCACGGTATTGCCCCAGACAACCCCAGTGCCACTCTCTAGACGAAGTGTCTCGAAAGCCTCGGTCGCACTGGTATTGATAATATAGTTGTCGTAAATTTCCCAAGCGCGACACCCTCTCTGGCGTCCTCCTGTGGTCGCGTGGGTTTGTATCGGCGGAGCATTCGGAGTATTGCTGATAGAGTTGTAACGGATAACGAAGCGCCCTCCAAAAAGGCAGTCATTGGAGGCTCCGTTGATAATCTGATTGGATTCCATAAAAAAGAAATTAGCCGCACCGAGTGATGTTGCGTGCGCCCATACCTGATCCCCAAGTCCAAGACTGTCGCTATAGCAACTCTGCCCGTTGTACTCCTGAATGCCGTTATCAGACCCAGAACCGTTGGGCATGACCAGCAAATTGTGGTCCGCAACACCGTTCAAGCAACCCGATACACGGACCATGGAAAGGCCACCTTGGTCCGTCGTCAGAACGATGTGATTGTGGTCAAATCGGAAGTTCGGACTCTGCCCATTCGTTCCTATAAACCCGTTATACTGCAATCGGCCAGTTGTGAACGTGATGCCTGTGATGCGAAACAGCGTGGTGCTATTTATGCCGCCGATCGCGAAAAACTGTGCCGTGCTACCGCTCGTCACGCCGTCCGTGATGGAGGTGTTGTCAACGCACGTTACTGAATAGCCGGAAGTCCCCGGCGTCCCGTTTGGGGTGCATTCCGTAGCGCCCTGAATCGTAAGATTGTTATTGCCGGTCGGAACCGTCCATGAAATCGGCGTCGTCCAACTAGCCGATCCTGCTGGGATGTTGATCTGCGTCGTTGTTGATGTTGCTGCAGTGAGGCACGCTTGCACATCTGACTCGCTTGGGCTCGCGGCTGTTAGAACCGTTCCCGACGCGGTGCAGCCCGCGTGTGCCGCAGGCACAAAAGCGCAGAACAAGAGAAACAGTCCAAGCTTCCTCATGATTTGGCCACCGACCTCAATGGGATATACCGCGGGTTGCATGGAACTGCATATAGCCTGAATACTCTCATTCCACTCATCAAAACATCCTTTGGCCGGCTACGGGCTTCCGTCCCAGAGACTATACTGCTTGCACACAAGAGCGAATTCCACTGTACTGACGGACAGTCTTAGGACAGCCCGGTTCAGGGACCCAGTCTGGCCGTATACCGCACCGGATAACTGAAACGAACAAAGCCGCTCTGAATGGCAGGGCATACCATACAATCAAGAGTAATGATATCAGCCGGTCGGCTTCGGCTGTGATGCCTCGTCGCGCCTACCTGTCTGAGATGTGATTTCCTGAATCGGACAGTGACGTAGGAAGCCAAAAGGATATGCATTGCGCCGCCCCATATCGCTATTCTTGGGATTGGACGCAACGACGTAAGCTTTGAGCAGCGTTTCGGAGGTTATGAGCATGAAGCCGTTAGTTTCCATCTTAATTCCTGCGTACAACGCCGATAGGTGGATCCACTATACGATCCGATCGGCGGTTGCACAGACGTGGGCGCGCAAGGAAATCATCGTTCTCGACGATGGATCGACGGACGGGACAGCCCAGGTCGCCCGGCAGTTTGCCTCGCAAGGGGTGAAGGTCGTATCCACGAAGAACGGTGGGCTTTGCGCGGCTATCAATCACGCGTACCGGCTCTGCGAAGGCGACTACATCCAGGAGTTGGATTCGGACGACATTCTGTCTCCGGACAAGATCGAGCGGCAGCTTGCAGCGTTGCGCCCGGGGGATAGCAAGCGGGTTCTGCTCTCTTCTCCCTGGGGTCACTTTTTCTATCGGACGAAGCGAGCGCAATTTATGCACAATTCGCTCTGGCAGGACCTTTCGCCGGCCGAGTGGCTGCTGAGGAAGCTGGGCGAGAATTTGCACATGCAAAACGCAACGTGGCTGGTAAGCCGCGAACTGGCCGAAGCAGCCGGCCCTTGGGACGAAAATCTTCATTACGACCAAGACGGTGAATATTTCGCGCGCGTCCTGCTGGCATCGGAGGGCACGCGCTTCGTGCCCGAAGGTCGGGTCTACTACCGGGTCAGCGACTCGAATCGCATCAGCTATATCGGCAGCTCAGACAAAAAGAAGAACTCGCTGGTTCGGTCGCTGAAACTGCACGTGCAATATCTTCGTTCTCTCGAAGAGAGCGAACGAGTCAGAAAAGCCTGCCTGATATATTTGCAGAACTGGTTTCATCATTTCTACCCAAGTCGGCCGGATGCTGTTGCGGAACTGCAGGATCTAGCTTCGCGACTTCAGGGGCACCTTGAGCCTCCGCGCTTGCGATGGAAATATGCCTGGATGGAACCAGTCTTTGGGCGGCGGGCCGCGACATGGGCGCAGCGAGTGCTACCCGAAACGAAGATCGCGTTTGCAAGGCGTTGGGACAAAGCAATCTTCAAGTTGGAAGGCTCGCCTGAGGGCGCCGTCTCCGATCGAACGATCGTCACGAATAGTGATCAGGCTAAGGATCCGGAGGCGCCAGTATGCAAGGCGTGACTCAACAAACGGATAAGATTCTGGCCATTTGGGACGAGCATCTCGAAGTTGCCAAGTTGCTTCCCGCACTGGCTGCGGACGCATCGGCAGCCGTGGATATGATTCATTCCTCCTTAGCATCCGGTGGAAAGTTGATGGCCTGCGGTAACGGAGGCTCGGCAGCCGATGCACAACACATTGTCGCGGAGTTCACCGGGCGGTTCTTGCGCGAGCGTCGTCCACTGAGGGCGCTGGCCTTGCACACGAATAGTTCTGCGATGTCGGCAATCGGCAATGACTATGGATATGAGTTTGTGTTTGCGCGAGAGGTAATGGCTCACGGACAGGAGGGGGACGTGCTACTTGCGTTATCGACGAGCGGCAACAGCCCGAATATTCTGCGAGCGATTGAAGCGGCACGAGAGAACAAAGTCGCGGTGATCGGCCTGACTGGCGGGACGGGCGGGAAGATGAAGACGGCGTGCGACTTGTGCATATGCGTTCCCTCCAAATCGACGCCCCGAATCCAGGAAATGCATATTGCGATATATCACGCGATTTGCGAACTCGTCGAAGAGAGGCTCTTCGAAGCATGAGAAATTCGACGGACACGGCGGGAGGAACCTCTCCTATGGTGGCAGTGACCCTACTCACAGGCGGGAGCGACAAGTCCTATGTGTACGGCCTGGGTACCACACTCAGTGCGTGCGCGGTGACCATGGATATCATCGGCAGCGACGAGCTTGACACGCCCGAGATTCGCGATATTCGCGGGGTCAAGTTCTTCAATCTTCGGGGCAGTCAAGATCCGGATGCCGGCTTCCGAAGAAAAATTCTTCGAATACTCCATTACTACGTGCGACTGATTGCCTATACGGTTGCGTCCAAGCCGAAGATTTTCCATATTCTCTGGAATAACAAGTTCGAGGTTTTTGATCGGACGCTACTGACAATGTGGTATCGGCTTCTCCGTAAGAAGATCGTGCTCACGGCGCACAACGTGAATGCAGGAAGGAGGGATGCGAGCGACACCGTTCTCAACCGTGCAAGTCTCCGGATTCAGTATCGGCTGGCCGATCGAATCTTCGTTCATACCGAAAGAATGAAACGGGAGCTCGTGCAAAATTTCGGCGTGCGTCAGGACAAAGCCATCGTTATTCCATTCGGGATCAACGATTCTATCCCCAAAACGCAACTGTCGTCCGGTCAAGCAAAAGAGCTACTTGGCATCGACCGGAACACTAAGACGGTGTTGTTTTTTGGCAGAATCACACCATATAAAGGCCTCCAGTATCTGATGGACGCATTCAAAGGACCTGCGCTACGGAGTGACCAGTACCGCTTGATCATCGCGGGACGAGTCGAAAGGGGCTGCGAAACGTACTGGGAAGCGATTCGCGCACAAGTTCGGGAAGAAGTTGAGAGTGGGCGATTCATTATCAGGGATGAATTTATACCTGATAATGAAACTGAGATCTATTTCAAGGCCGCGGATGCGCTTGTGCTCCCGTATCGCGAAATTTTCCAAAGCGGAGTAATGTTTTTGGCTTACAGCTTTGGCCTTCCGGTTCTCGCCGCCGACGTTGGCTCTTTGAAAGAGGACATTATCGAAGGTAGGACGGGATTTGTTTTCAAGCCGGAGGATCCCGCAGATTTGGCGCGGACGATCGAACGATATTTTGCGAGCGATCTTTTCACCGGGCTGCACATGCGACGGCAGGAAATTCGTGATAACGCGATAAAGAGCCACTCTTGGGATCTGGTCGGCGATATAACGCTGCACGCGTATGCAGATTTGTTGGGCATTTCCCCTTTACACGATTCGTCGAGCCGCGAGGCTTCCAGTGCTGCGGTCGGCGTAAAGAGCCCCTCGTAAAGAGAATACGCAGGGCGGACTTGTAAAGTTGACGGATAGTTCCGCCAGGCCGAGTGAGCATTGCAAAAAAAATGATGACTGAGTCACCGCTGCGAATCGGGTTTCTGACCAACGAGTATCCAACACAGGGATTCACGGGGGGTATCGGCTCGTACGTACGCCAGATGGCCCAATCATTTGCTGCATTGGGGCATTCTCCCTGTGTGTTGCTATGGGTTCCTTCTGATGGAGGACTTGTTTGGGATGGGCCCGTTCCAATTCATAGGATCGTCGTTGCTGGGTTGGCTTCTCAATTGCCATGGCCCGTGGGGAAGGGCGCGAGCCTGGTCTTCGCTCGAAATTTGGGAAGACTCGCGGATGAGCTAAACCTCGACGTTTTGGAAGCTCCGGAATGGGGTGGGCTGACCGCTTTTCTGAGCCTTGTGAAGCCGCGAAAGCTCCGCGTCGTCGTGAGACTCCACACCTGCACCGCAATCATCCGCCAAGTGAACAACTGGCGCCCAGAATCGATGAGAGATCGGCTGAATTGCTACCGTAACGATATCGCTGAGAAACGCGCGATCGTAACCGCCGACAAGGTGACTGCCGTGTCGAAGGCGATCGGGGAAGAAACGAGAAAAGCTTTGCATTTATCCAGTGGCGATTTCGAGGTTATTCCGAATTCAGTAAATGATTCGGCCTTCGCTGCCAGCGGGGATAGGGAAATGGCGGGCCGCCCGGTTGTGCTCTTTGTGGGTCGACTGGAATGGCGAAAGGGCCCCGATTTGCTGGTCCGCGCGATACCGACGATCTTGAAAAGACACCCGGAGGTACAGTTCCGATTTGCAGGAATGGACACACCTACGGGCCCCGAAAACAGATCAATGCAGTCCTATCTGGAAGCGCTTTTGCCTCCTGAGGCGAGAGCGAGCGTGGACTTCTCCGGCCACCTCGGACCGTCACATCTCGACGAGGCGCTACGGCAGGCCACGGTCTGTGTCTTCCCGTCGCGTTACGAGGGGCTACCCATGGTCTGCCTGGAAGCCATGGCCCGCGGAAAGGCGATTGTGACGACAGATCTGCCCGGTTTTTGCGAGCTGATTTCAGACGGCGAAACTGGCATGATCGCGGAGCGCGAGAATTCGGAAGCATTGGCTTCCGCTATTGAGACGTTGATCTCCGACAATGTGTTGCGCGTCAGGCTTGGCAGCGCCGCCCGTGAGATTGCACGATCGCATTTCCACGGAGCTGTGGTAGCCAAGTCCATGCTTCAGGTCTATCGCACTGCAATCGCCGCCGCAGAGTCGAACGGGCGAAACGGCTCCAACTAAGGATTAAGGTTTAAGAATGAGCCGCGATATCGCAAACAAGGCCGTCAAGAATTTCTTCTTTAGTGGCGGCCGACTCGCAATCAGCATGGCTGCGACCCTGTGCACTTCGGCGATCATCGCGCGAAAGCTCGGCCCCGCAAACATGGGCGTCTACGGATATGCGATGTGGCTCGTCGGTACTTTGGGGATTTTGGCGAACATCGGACTGCCGGGCGCGCTGACCAAGTACCTTTCCGAGTACATCGGAAGTGGTGACACCGTAACAGCGGTGCAGGTGGGTAAACGACTTCTGCTCACGCAACTGGCAGTAGCCGCCGGTGTGTCGGGAGTGACCGCCTGCTTCATGCTTCTCAAAAGTCCGTACCGCAGCGTCATCGGTCTTGCAGCGGTCATGCTCTTCGCCCAAGCACTCCAACAAAGCCTGAGTTCAGCCTTGGCCGGCCTTCAGAGATTTGACCGCCTTGCGCTGACTAGTCTTTATGTAGCCTTGGCTTCTGTGGTTGCGGTAGGCGTCGCAGCACTTCTGCACGCAGGCGTCATGGGAATGTTGTGGGCCACCCTTGTGGGTCTGGCGGTGTCCATCTGGTTATACTACCGCGACGTCGACAAGTTTCTTTTGAAACTGTCACCGCAGCCTTCAGATTCAGTACGCGTGGCGCCGGATCCCTTCCGCCGCATCCGCAGGTTTTCCCTCACGGTCTCCTATATCCTCCTTGTGGACGCGATCGTGTGGCAAAGATCAGAGGTTCTTTTTCTCAAGGGATATTCGACGATTGCCCAAATTGCGTTTTACACTCTCGCGTATTCCATCGCATCGAAACTTGGCGATATTGCCAGCACTTTTTCCACGACGCTGATGCCTCTGTATTCTGAAAGTTACGGACGTGACGGCCTTCGAGACATAGGGCTGGTTTTTGTAAACGCTCTGAAGTATCTGCAAATGTTGATGGTACCGCTCTGCTTGCTGGGCGTCGCGCTGGCCAGGCCTCTGGCCCAATTGATCTACGGGTCGCAGTTTCTCGCGGTAGCGCTGCCGCTGCAGCTTCTGCTTGTTGCTTCGGCCGTTACCAGCATCGGAGTCGTAATCTCTCCATTGCTTTACGGAATCGACAAGCAAAGTTTCATCGCCAAGTATGGGACGGCGGTAGCTGTCCTGAACGTCGCGCTAGATTTCGTCTTGATTCCGAGATATGGCGCGGTTGGCGCCGCAGTTGCCAACTCCACAGCTCAAATCGCAGGGGTCCTTGGCGGTGCGTTTTACGTTGTCCGCTACATCCGGATTAAATTTCCGTGGAAGAGCACTATCAAAATTTATTTGGCGGCGGCCGGCGCAGTGGCCCCTGTGGCATACCTTGCGACCCGTGCGCATTTGGGAATCGCTGCACTCACAGGCTGTGCTGTGCTCGGGGGAGTTCTATACTTGGCTCTCCTGACACTTGTCGGCGAGCTGGGCAGACAGGACATTGGTGTGCTGAAAACAGCTCTTCTGACTAAGGTGTATCCCGCCAAGCCTTTAAGAGCTGCTGATCCTGCTTGACGTGCCGATCACTGTACCGGTAAGCCGTCATCGACACGATCACTTATGTTAGTTTAGCGAAGCGGCTGTTCGGGAAAGCGTGTTATCCAGGTACTATGAACCTTCAAGACAAGAGCATCGAAACAATCGGCTTCGCTGCCGTAGAGACCAGGGTGGGCTATCCTCGGGTCATCGGCTTTCTATTGCTTTGCGTCCTGCCGCTGATCCTCGCCTGGGACTCGATGCGGACGTTCGTTGCGCTCGTAGCCGAGGACGGGACCTTCTCGCAAGCACCACTGATCCCGTTGGTGAGCGCCTTCCTCATATATACAGACAGGAAGGCGATTTTTTCGAAGATTTCCTTCGACTGGATTCCATCGGTGGTCATGATTGTGCCTGGTCTGATATTGGTCGTGCTGGCACGGCTCAACCCTTGGGCGCTCGGCGCAATTAATCAGTGTTCGCTCCTCATATTTGGAATCATGCTGGTATGGGCTGGCGCTTTTGGCTTGATCTTTGGCGCCAGCGCGCTACGGGTGGCCCGCTTTCCTTTGGTTTTTCTGCTGTTCGCTGTGCCGATTCCAGAGCCGATCCTTTCGAAACTTGTCGTCTTCCTTCAGGAGGGAAGCACGGACGCGGCGGAATGGTTCTTTAAGCTGGGAGGAATTCCGTATCTCCGTCAAGATTTTGTTTTTGTGCTGCCGGGACTCGCAATTCGAGTGGCCGACGAGTGTAGCGGCATACGTTCCAGCCTCGCGCTTCTGATTACGACAATCCTGGCGGCACATCTTTTCCTCAGAAGCTATTGGAGAAAGCTGCTGTTGTGCGCGGTGGTTGTCCCGCTGGCGGTGCTGAAGAACGGGCTGCGGATCATGACGCTTTCCAGCCTTGCGATTTACGTGAACCCGGAGTTCATGCATGGGAATCTCCATCGCCGTGGCGGATTCGTTTTTTTTGCCATCGCATTGCTCCCGCTAGTCCTCCTTTTGTCCTTGCTCCAGAAAGGCGAAAAAACAAACGCTGCCAAAGCCGGGAGCGCGTAATCGTAGCGGTCATGATATTTCAAGAAACTGAGCTTCCGGGCGTATTCGAGATTCACATTCAACCCAAGTCTGACGACCGCGGTTTTTTTGCAAGGAGCTGGTGCCGGAAGGAATTCGAAGATCACGGATTGGACTCCGATCTGGTGCAGTGCAATGTTTCGTTCAATATGCACAAAGGAACGCTGCGAGGTATGCATTACCAGGCGGAGCCTTTTGCGGAAGCGAAAGTGGTGCGGTGCACTCAGGGGGCAATACACGATGTGGTGCTCGATCTGCGGCCCCAGTCGGCAAGGTTTAAGGATTGGATTGCCGTGAATCTGACGGCTGAAAACCGGAAGATGTTATACATACCGAAAGGATGTGCGCACGGCTTTCTGACCCTGCAAGACCGCACCGAGATTTTTTATCAGATGTCAGAGTATTACAATCCGGAATCGGCGCGGGGAGTGCGGTGGGACGATCCCGCATTCCGAATTGTGTGGCCCGAAAGAGTCGAGATGATCTCGCAACGAGACCGCGCGTATCCGGACTTTGCATGAAGCGATGAGCTTGCTGAAACAATTCGATCAGCGCCCTGCGTCGGAAATCGGCGAAGAACTACACCGATTCGCACGCGAGCTCTTCCCAATCTGCCGCAGCATCACCGGCGACGGCATCCGGCGTAGCCTGGCTATGATTGCGGATCGCCTTCCGCTGAAAATTCACGAAGTTCCCAGCGGAACCGCGGTTTTTGACTGGACCGTGCCAAAAGAGTGGAACATCCGGAATGCATATATAAAGGCTCCGGACGGCAAACACGTTGTGGATTTTCAGAAGTGCAATCTGCACGTCTTGAATTACAGCGTGCCGATCCGCGCCACGATGTCGCTCAGCGACCTGAAGCCGCATCTTTTCACGATTCCCGAATATCCCGACTGGATTCCGTATCGAACCTCTTATTACAAAGAGGATTGGGGATTTTGCCTTCCCCACAATCAGATGCTGGCCCTGCAAGACGGCGACTACGAAGTTTGTATTGACTCGACCGTCGCAGACGGCCACTTGACCTACGGCGAGTGCTATTTGCCGGGGCGTTCTGACGACGAAGTTTTGATTTCTTGCCACGCTTGCCATCCGTCGCTCGCGAATGACAATCTCTCCGGGCTGACGGTCGCGACATTTCTGGCGCACCTTCTGTCGGGACAAGATCTTCGTTACTCGTATCGGTTCCTGTTTATTCCAGGCACGATCGGCGCCATCACTTGGCTTGCGCTCAATCGCGAAACGGTCGCGCGCGTCCGCCACGGGTTGGTCCTAACTGGCACCGGCGACAAAGGCACCTTCCACTACAAGAAGAGCCGACGGGGCGATGCCGAAATCGACCGGGCCATGACACACGTTCTAATAAATAACGCCAAGTCGCCTGAGATTTTGGAATTCTCGCCCTACGGTTATGACGAGAGGCAATATTGCTCCCCAGGTTTCAACCTTGCCGTCGGCTGCCTGATGCGCAGCGTGTGGGGCAGTTATCCCGAATATCACACTTCCGCAGACAATCTCGACTTCATCAAGCCGGCACAGCTCGCCGAATCGGCGCGAGTCTGCGCTGCCGTTTTTGACGTCCTCGAACATAATCGAATTTATCGAAATTTGAATCCCTACTGCGAGCCGCAATTGGGGCGCCGAAATCTATACCGTTCGACCGGCGGCCAGTCAATTGGCGCGGAGATTAGTGCGCGCCTGTGGGTCCTGAATCTTTCCGACGGAGAGCACTCACTCTTGGATATTGCGGAACGCTCGGGTGTTCCGTTCGCGGCGATTCACCAGGCAGCCGACTTGCTGTTGCAAAATGACTTATTGTCTATCGTTCCGGGCGAGGAACGGCAGAGACGCCTCAAGCAGCATCTCTCTCCTGAGGGAACTTTGCGACGTTCCTAGCGGCTTTTCGCGATGACGAGATCACATCAGTTTCAAAAAGGAGTCATATGAGAATTCTATTGACCGGTCACAAAGGCTATATCGGCACGGTCGCCGGACCAATGCTGCTTTCCGCCGGTCACGAAGTCGTCGGGCTCGATTCCGACCTTTTTGCGGGTTGCGATTTTGGGAAAGAGCCTCAAGCGATTCCGGAAATTCGCAAGGATCTTCGTGACCTCGTGCAGGCGGATCTCGATAGCTTCGACGGCGTTTTGCATTTCGCTGCGCTGTCGAACGATCCGCTAGGCGATATTGATCCGAGCCTGACCTACGGCATCAATCATCTGGCTTCGGTGCATCTCGCTAAACTAGCCAAAGCTGCCGGCGTGAAGCGCTTTGTATTTTCATCTTCTTGCAGCACCTATGGCGCCGCGGGAGAAGCAGTCCATGACGAGAGGGCGCCCCTCAACCCTGTGACCCCTTACGGCGAGTCCAAGGTGTTGGCGGAGCGCGATATTGCGCTCTTAGCGAACGACGATTTCAGCCCCACCTTTATGAGGAACGCTACCGCGTATGGCGTGTCCCCGCGTTTAAGGCTAGACATAGTCTTGAACGATCTCGTAGCTTCGGCTCTAACCACTGGCAGCGTCTTAATCAAGAGCGACGGAACTCCCTGGCGGCCCATAGTGCACATCCGCGACATTATCGCCGCAGCAATTGCCGCCCTTGAGGCACCGCAAGATGCGATTCACAATGAGGCGTTTAACGTTGGCCGGCAGGAGGAGAACTACCGGGTTCGCGAGTTGGCCGCGATCGTCGCGGAGACGGTCCCTGGGTGTCACGTGGACTATGCTCCGGGAGGGGGGCCGGACACTCGCTGCTACCGTATCAGCTGTGAGAAAATCACACGCTTGTTACCTTCTTTCCGGCCACAATGGACTGCCCGCAAAGGGGCCCTCGAACTCTATGAGGCTTATAGTGCGGCCGGCCTCACCCAGGATGACCTGGCAGGCAGCCGTTATGTCCGGCTCCGCCAGATCCGAGCGCTTTTGAAAGACGGAAAATTGGATTCTTCCCTGCGCTGGCCACTTAGTGGAAAGGTTTTTCCCCAAAATGGTGGAAATGCGTCCGTCTTATCGAAGAATTCCCGCTGAGGCAGCCCATGATTTCAGTGTAAGTCATTATAGAGAATGCACTTACAGCAACCTCTACGATCACTCCCGGCGCATGCCTCCGGCCTACTTTGGCAGACCAATTGCGAGTTCATTCCCAAAGTGGCCCTTAATCTGTGTGACTTTATCGGCGGTAGCTCGTCTGCGATCTAACAGTACCTAAATTCACCGATTGCGATGGAGTATAGAGACGCATGGTATCTATGACGCTAACGAAAAGCACTCAACCGAGCGCCGCGGCGAAGTCTTGCCGATTCTGTGGTGGAGAACTCGTGCAAACGTTTGTTGATCTCGGCACCTCCCCGCTGTGTGAAAGTTATCCGTCAGCCGGCGACTTGAACCGCGGAGAGGTTCATTATCCGCTGCACGTCTACGTTTGCGAGCGCTGCTTTTTGGTGCAGCTGGAAGAATACGAGACCGCCGAGAATATCTTCAGCGATTATGCTTATTTCTCATCTTACTCAGACTCCTGGCTTAAGCACGCTGATAATTACTGCGAGAAAATGACCGGGCAGTTTGGCTTAGATGGACAAAGTTTCGTGGTCGAGGTCGCCAGCAACGATGGTTACCTGCTGCAATATTTCGTGCAGCGAAAAGTGCCGGTGCTGGGCATTGAGCCGGCGGCGAATGTGGCCAAAGTGGCGGTCGAAAAGGGAGTTCCGACGCTCGTGCGATTCTTTGGGGTTCAGCTGGCGAGCGAACTAGCCGCGGAGGGCCGCTGCGCTGATCTTGTCCTGGGAAATAACGTACTGGCGCAGGTACCGGATCTGAACGATTTCGTGGAGGGGCTAAAGATTCTACTCAAACCCGAGGGAGTGCTGACGCTCGAGTTCCCTCACCTGCTGCGGCTGATCGAGCACAACGAGTTTGACACGATTTATCACGAGCACTTCTCATACTTCTCGATGCTCACCACGGTCCGCATCTTAGAGGCGCACGGTTTGAGGGCGTTCGACGTCGAAGAGCTCGCGACACACGGAGGCTCGCTGCGTGTTTATGCCTGCCGCGCGGAATCGCAAACGCATGACGTCGCGAAGAGCGTTTCAAAAGTGATCGCAGCTGAAGAAGAGGTCGGGTTGGCCTCGCTCGATGGCTACTGCAGTTTCGCGCTCCAGGTAAAACAAACCAAATGGGCGCTGGTGGAATTTCTGCTCGCTGCGGCGAAAGAGGGCAAGAGCGTCGCCGGATATGGCGCGCCCGGAAAGAGCGCGACGCTTTTGAATTACTGCGGCATTGGAAAAGACCTCATCGAATACACGGTGGATCGAAGTCCGTATAAGCAGGGACGATTCCTGCCGGGAAGCCGCATCCCGATTTTTCATCCAGATCGAATCCGCGAGACGAAGCCCGACTACGTAGTGATCCTGCCCTGGAACCTGAAAGACGAGATCATCCAGCAGTTGCAATACATTCGCGAGTGGGGCGGCCGCTTCGTGGTGCCGATCCCCAAAGTCACGATCGAATGAACAGCAAGCACGGAGGTCAGTAATGAAGGTCGTTCTCTTTTGCGGCGGGCAGGGTATGCGTCTCAGAGGCTATGCTGATGACATGCCGAAGCCCATGGTGGCAATCGGAAATCGCCCTATTCTTTGGCATATTATGAAGTACTACGCGCACTTTGGACATAAAGAGTTCATCCTTTGTCTCGGATACAAAGGTAACCACATCAAGGATTACTTCCTCCATTACGACGAATCGGTATCCAATGATTTCGTTTGGTCAAAGGGAGGAAAAAGTGTCGAGTTTCTGAATCGCGACATCGACGACTGGACTATCACGTTTGTGGAAACGGGTGACAATGCAAATATCGGTGAACGCCTGAAGGCAGTGGAGCCCTACCTCAAGGGCGAAGAAATGTTCCTGGCAAATTACGGTGACGGGCTGAGCGATGTTCCGCTGACACCCATGTTGGAATCATTCAAGCAGAGCAACGCAATCGCGTCCCTGCTATTGGTACAGCCTACAGCGAGTTTCGATATCGTCCACGCCAACGCCGAAGGCAAAGTCACCGATGTTTGCGCCCTCTCCCGGAGCGACATTTGGATCAACGGCGGTTTCCTGCAGATGCGCAGGGAGATTTTCGAATATCTTCACCCTGGTGAAGAGTTGGTGCGCGAACCATTCCAGCGTCTGATCGAGAAGCAGGCACTGCTGGCCTACAAGTACACAGGCTTCTGGCAGTGTATGGACACGTTCAAAGACAAGCAGCGTCTCGACGAACTCAACACCGGTGCGGCACCGTGGAAAATCTGGGGCCCGGGCGCTAGTCCGGTTCCGAGCGCGCCCCAGGTCATAACGGTTCGTCCATGATGCGCCTAAACTTGGCGCACGGCAGTGCCGACGGGCCAACAATTCTGTGCCTCGGCTCTCATTCCGACGATATCGAAATTGGTTGTGGCGGCACGATCCTCCGGCTGGTCCAGGAATACCCAAACTGTAGAATTCAGTGGGTTGTGTTTAGCGCGGTGGGGCTCAGGTTGGCGGAGGCCCAACGTGCGGCTGAACTATTCGTCGGCCATCGCCATCTCCAGCCTCCTCTGCTGCACTCATTTCAAGACGGATTCATGCCGTTTGTGGGCGCCGAGATCAAGAAGGTGTTTGAAGAGCTCAAGGTGGTCTCGCCGGACCTGATATTCACCCATTACCGGAAGGATGCGCATCAAGACCATCGGCTGATAGCGGAATTGACGTGGAATACCTTCCGCGATCACGCGATTTTGGAATACGAAATTCCTAAATATGACGGTGACATGGGACAGCCAAATGTCTTCGTCCCACTTGAGGTGGACCACTACCAGACGAAAATTCGTTTCCTTATGGAGGCCTTTAAATCCCAACACGCGAAGCGGTGGTTCCGGGAAGACACATTTCTCGCGTTAATGCGATTGCGTGGCATGGAATGTAACTCTCCCAGCGGCTACGCCGAAGCCTTTTACGGGCACAAGTTGGTGTTGTGAAATCGAAGATATATCCCACGAATGCGCGGCAGCAGAAATCACGCGCGATTGCTTGCGGACCCCGCGCTTGCGCAGAATTTGCGTCCCGTGACGTGGTGAGATTCCGATGAAGGATTTGAAACAGCGAGCCATACGCGGAGGACTCGCAAAGGTCTGCGCACAGGGAGCTGGTTTTCTGATTCGTGTGGGCTCCCTAATGATACTGGCCCGTTTGTTGGATCCCAAAGACTTTGGGCTCGTCGGGATGGTTACCGCCGTAATTGGACTGTTGAATCTTTTTCGAGATTTCGGGCTGTCCACCGCCGCCGTGCAGCGCGTCGGCGTCACCGAAGAGCAGGCTTCAACTTTGTTCTGGGTGAACGTGCTGGTCGGCGTGGTGCTTTGTCTGCTATCCAGCGCGATGGCTCCCATCCTCGCCCGGTTTTATCACGAGCCTCGCCTCGTCTGGGTCACGATCGCTCTCTCATTGGGATTCATTTTCAACGCGGCCGGGGTTCAGCATTCGTCGCGTCTTGAGCGCGAGATGCATTTCACGTCGCTATCCGTGATCGATATTCTTTCCCAGAGTGTCAGCACTGGCGTGGGAATCACGATGGCCTTGCGCGGTTACGGCTATTGGGCTCTGGTGGGAATGACCCTGTTTTCGCCAATCGTTTACACCGCGTGCCTCTGGTTTACCACAAAGTGGACGCCGGGTAGGCCCCGCCGCGGAGTGGGCATCGGATCGATGTTGCGTTTCGGCGGTACCGTGACGTTGAACGGGCTGGTCGTATATGTCGCATACAATCTTGAAAAGATATTGCTTGGCCGCTATTGGGGCGCAGAAACCGTCGGAATTTACGGAAGAGCCTACCAGCTCTCTACCATCCCGACCGACAATCTTAATTCATCGGTTGGTGGAGTGGCATTTTCGGCGCTCTCACGCCTCCAGCATGACCCGGAACGTATTAGGAGCTCCTTTCTGAAGATTTATTCTCTTATTTTGGCGTTAACACTTCCTATCACCATCATCTTCGCTATATTCGCCAAGGATGCAGTCGCGGTCGTCCTGGGCCCTAAGTGGCAGCAAGCTGTCCCGATTCTGCGACTCCTTGCCCCCACGGTCGTCTGCTTCGCGATGATCAATCCGTTCTCGTGGCTGCTGTTCGCTCTCGGGCGCGTCGAACGAAGCCTTAAGATAGCCCTCGTGATAGCTCCCCTGGTAATCACGGGATACCTCATCGGATTGCCCTTCGGCCCGACGGGTGTGGCCTTGGGCTATTCCGTAGCAATGTCTCTGTGGGTGCTACCCAATATCGTGTGGTGTGTGCGCGACACCGCAATTTCCGTAAAAGACATCCTTCTGGTAATTCGGCGCCCCGTGCTGGCAGGAGGCGTGGCGGGAGCGGCATGCCTCGCGCTTCAATTGGCCTTTGGTGGACTGCTCCATCCATTGGGAAGGCTGGTGATCGGCGTTGGCGCGTTCGGTGTCGCATACCTGGGAATGTTGCTTTACGGACTGGGCCAGAAGGACTTTTATTTGGAGATCGTCCGCGGCTTGCGAGGGCGCTCCACGGTCGAAGAAGAAATCCCGGTGACGGTTTAACTGGCTCGAGAGCATGAATCCCACACATCAGCCGATGGTCAGCGTGATCGTTCCCGCGCACAATGAGGCTCAACATATCGGCGAGTGCATTGAGAGCGTCCTCGCGCAGACCCATCAGAACTGGGAATGCATAATTGTCGATAACTGCAGCACCGACGGAACCGCCGAAATAGCGCGCCAGTACGCCGCAAAGGATCCGCGAATTAGCGTGCGCCGGAACAATGAACTCCTCCGCGCCGTGGCAAATTTCAACAGCGCCTTGCGACAGATCTCGACTGAAAGCAAATACTGCAAGATCGTATTTGCCGACGATTGGATATTTCCGGAATGCTTGGAACAGATGGTTGCCGTTGCCGAGGAGCAACCCTCCGTGGGAATCGTAGGAGCGTACGGACTTCAGGGGCGCCAGGTAATGTGGACCGGATTGCCCTATCCGAGCACGCTGGTTCCAGGACGGGAAATGGGCCGCAAGCTGTTCCTGGAGGACCTATACATCTTTGGGACTGCCACCTCGCTCCTAGTCCGCTCAAGTCTAGTTCGGGAGCGAAACCCTTTTTATAATGAATCAAACCTCCACGCCGATTCGGAAGTCTGCCTCGCTCTCCTAAGAACGTGCGACTTCGGTTTCGTCAATCAGGTTCTCACCTTCACCAGGGTTCGTGCGGGCTCACTCACCTCGTTCACCTACGAAATCAATACGCTTATCGCCGGGCGATTGCACGATCTAGTTACATTTGGCCGTGACTACTTGACCCCGCGAGAGTTCGAAGCGTGCCTGGATCTGTTGCTTTCCAGATACTACGACTTTCTGGCGCGTAACCTGAGGCGCCGTCGGGACGCTAAGTTCTGGGACTATCACAAAAGAAAACTGAACGAAGCGGGCGTCGGTTTCAGCAGGCTGCGATTATCTCGCGCTTTTCTTGGCAAGCTTGCCTCCGCGCTGCTCAATCCCAAAGATTCAATTGAGAAATTGTTCAGGAGAGCAGCGCCTCCTGATGGTCTCGCCTTGGACGCTTCCGAGGAGCCGAGGAAAACTCGCTCACCGAATTGTCCGGAACCGATTCGCGTAGCGAAGTCGTAGGCATGGATAGGCAGAAAGGCCAGCGCGCGCTTCAGCGCGTAGCCCTTGGCAATCACAAAGTGAGAATGCAATGCCCGCTAGTAGCACAAGCCGCAATCACAGATTGGACCTGAAGGCCGGAGACTGGGTGGAGGTCCGCACTCAAGCTGAAATTCTTGAGACGCTCGACCAGCAAGGCCGCTTGGAAAACCTGGCTTTCATGCCGGAGATGTTGCAGTACTGCGGTCGCAGATTCCGAGTATTCAAGCGTGCGGACAAGACCTGCGAATACACCCAGGGATGGAGCATCCGTCGCATGGAAAACTCCGTGCACCTTGAGGGACTGCGGTGTGACGGATCGGGACATGACGGCTGCCAGGCGGGTTGCCTGATTTTCTGGAAGGAGGCATGGCTCAAGCGCGCCGTCGGAAACTTTGTGCCTGCGGAGACTATTACTCGAGCGGTTCCGCCTGCGGCGACGATCAGTGGACTTTGCACGATCGAAAACATCCAGGCCGCAACCCATTCGACCGACTCGAACGGGGAGTCGATCTACAGCTGCCAGGCCACGGACGTACCGAAATTCACGTCAGCGATGAGCTTCTGGGATCCTCGTCAATATGTTCGCGATTTGCGTTCTGGCAATCTCAATAGCGGCCATGCGGGCAATTTTCGCGGTCATAAAATACTCGAATTGATTCTTGCCATCGCGCGTTTGCTACAAGCAACAATCATTGGTTTCTTCAACGAATTGCAGGAGCGACGCCAGGGGAGTCGTTATCCTTTCATCGAAGGCACCGCCGCGAAGACCGCCATCGAAGTGCTCAACTTGCAGCCCGGCGAACTCGTCGAAGTCCGCAGCAAAGAAGAGATCATGGCCACACTCGACAAGACCCAGAAAAATCGGGGGCTGTGGTTCGACTCCGAAATGCTCCCATACTGCGGCGGAATTTACAGGGTGTTGCGGCGAGTCCACAGGATTGTTGATGAGAAGACTGGGAAGATTGTAAGCATGAAGAATCCTTGCATCGTTTTAGAGGGCGTCGTGTGCAAATCTGATTTTCACCGGCTCTGCCCCCGTGCGATTTACCCGTTCTGGCGCGAGAACTGGCTGAAACGGGCCGCTTCTGCCGCTCTGCCGTCGCCTGAGCAAGAATACCCACCGCAAGACGAAGCGAAACAGCACCGTGTTGGTGCAAGTCGAAATCGTCTCGATGGCGCCGTCCCATCCATCGTAGCTCCTGCCGTAACCAAATAAGCGCAAGATGCCACCTAAACCAGAGAAAACTCTGTGGCCCTACTTCGCCGCTTTCACCGTGGCCGTGATTATCGTAGCGGCCATCCGTTGGTCGCTGGCACATCCTTACGGCGTGCATTGGGACGAAGCTGAGTATCTGAACTGGGTTGCCCTTGACCTCCAGCGACTCTACAGCGGCATGCTGCTTCGACTCGGGGGCCGCATCCTGGTCGGGAGCCAAGGGATTCCTCCCGCATATCGCGTCTTAGCTCTTCCATTCCTCGTTCCCTTTGGATTCCATACCACCGCTGCAAGGCTGGCTTCGCTCGCGGGGTACGGTCTCAGCTGTTGGTTCATCTATCTCGTCGTGCGCCGTGTCGGAAGCCAAACGGCTGCCGCTTTCGCCGTCCTTATTTTTGCATTGTCGCCTGAAGTTGTTTCCGCCAGCATGTTCTTCGGTACAGACGCTCCCCTGTATTTAGCTACCGCCGCAATGCTGTACTTTCTTTTCGTCTATTGGACTGACCCTTCGGAGCGGGCCAGTACTTGGATTGGCCTCGGGCTGGCGATCGGCCTCGGATTTTGGTCGAAGGCTTCGTTTTTCGCAATTGCGCCTCCAGCAATGGCGTTCGCTCTGATCGTGAGCTTTCGCAAGCATCGCAGCCTTGCTGGCGTGTCATCACTTATCAAGGCTTGTCTTCTTGCGGGATTGATCGGCGCTCCGTGGTGGCTCCTGAATATCCGCGCGGCAATGGCGTACGCGAAATATTCCCGAGGTTTTGTTCGAAATTCCCTGGGCTCGCCGTCGCTTGCGACGTGGGCGCGATGGCTCGATAGCGTCGTGCAGTGTCTGTTGGGACATGCGGTCAGCATTTTGATCGTTTCGATCGTGATCGTGTTCTTGTGGAAAGTTATCGTCAAGCGAGAGACGCTGCTCGACGAGCTGCACAAGAATGCAATTGGAGTCTGCGTCTGCGCAGGTCTGCCGATCGTCCTGGCACAACTTTCCGGCACGAATCACTTGCTGCGTCACATTTCGCCGGCTCTTATCCCATTCTCCATTTCCCTCGGGGTAGTTTCTGACCAAATAGGTTGGACGCGTTCCAAACCCTTGCTCGCGGCCTCCGGCGTGCTCTTCGCCGTTCAATTGGCCATGCTTGTATATCCAGTCGTTTTCCCCAACAAAACCGCTGTGGACCCCGGATTTGTCAACGGTTCCCCTCCGTGGCAAGCGATGGTCCGCTTGGATCAGTGGAACTGGGAACCGCTTCGAGATATCAGCCAGAGCTGCGGTGACGCAACGCCGGCAATTTCATACTTAGGCGGAGGGCGCGCTTTTGATCCACCTCACATGCAAAGTCCCTGGGTGCGGGCCGGTGCGTCGGCCAATACTTTTGCCTCGCAACTTCCCTATCCCACGTGGCTCTGGCGTTACGAGGACGGCGGCATTGATTGGCAGAAAGTCATGGCCGGCGCGGATCAGAGTGACATAGTGGTGACTGCGCCGGGCTACATCGGGGAAGCGTCGATCAAAGAAGATCAGGACAACCAACACAATGCCGAGTTCGCTGATCGCCTGTCCCACGATCCCCTGTTCCAGGCGCCGATTCACCTGACCATGGGACGATTCGCGCCGATCGACGTGCTGGTGTTCGTAAAGAACACACTACACTGCTCCCCGGAAAAACATGCTCAGTTCGGCAGTAAACTTCTGTGGGGCCCAATGTTTGAAAGTGGCATGGTTAGGAGGGTTTTCTGATGGCCCACAATTACCTTTCACCGCGGCCCGATCCGAGGCTCGTTTCGATCGTGATCCCTTTTTACAACGAAGAAGAAATGTTTTCGCTTCTCCGTCCCAGACTGACGCAGTTCTTGGATCACTCCCCCTATCCTTGCGAAGTGGTCGCCGTGAATGATGGAAGTTCGGATCGAACCATTGAGCTCCTCGTCGAATGGAGCAAAGCGGATCCGCGCCTGAAAGTTGTAAATCTTTCCCGGAACTTCGGCCACCAGTACGCTTCGACGGCGGGGCTCGACTACGCCTCCGGTGATGCCATTGTATTGATAGACGCGGACCTGCAGGACCCCTTGGAAGTAATTCACCAGATGGTCGAGCAGTATCGCAACGGCTACGACGTCGTTTGCGGTCAGCGCGTTGCGCGCGCCGGCGAGGGGATCTTCAAAAGAGCTAGCGCGTGGCTGTTCTATCGCGTGATGCGCTTTTTTTTCCTGAATTCCTTGCCCCAGGATGTCGGCGATTTTCGCCTGCTGTCTCGCCGCTGCCTCGATAGCCTGCGCGAGATGCGCGAACTTCATCGCTTCTTGCGCGGCATGGTCGCGTGGGTGGGGTATCCGCAAACCTGCGTGCAGTACCAGCGTCACGCCCGAGCTGCGGGAACTACGAAATATCCGCTGATGAAAATGCTGCGGCTGGCTTGGACCGCGACCCTCTCTTTTTCTGCGCTGCCGCTGCGTCTCAGCTTCATCGGCGCGGGCGTCATGACCTTGGTAGCGTTAGAAGAAACGATTCGGGCCCTCGTGGTTCACTTCTCTGGCCAAACCGTCCCAGGTTGGACCTCGCTGATGGTCATCGTCTGCCTGAGCAACGCCGCCCTCATGATTTCAGTAGGCATCCTAGGTGAGTACGTCGGGCGCGTCTACGAAGAAGGCAAGGAACGTCCGCTGTACTTGGTCGCTGACACCTGGAATTTGACGCAACCTGCAACGAACGAGCACACTGAACGAATTCAAACCATCGGTGCGACGGAAGAGATTATTTCTCATCGTCTGACGGACGGACAACTTTGGACTTCCGCAGAGACGTCGGACAGTCCACACCACTCCGCTACAAAAGAAGTGAAAGTACGTCGGTGAGCGCTACATGGCGCTCGAAAGCGTGACTCAGGAAATGAATCGTCCGGTGTCAGCGGCCCAGAGATCCTCCTGAATCGGTCACGCGATGCTGATTGCAAGCTTGGAAATCGCCGGTGCCCACGAGCGCGCAGTCCTTCCCTAACGAGCTATAATTGATGGACTTGACCCCGATTTTGCAACAAGCATCCGTCAGAAGTTCCACGTGGCGGTTGGAGTTTGGCATCAATGAGCACAAGGTCGACCTCATTCCGCGATTCGACGAACCTAGACTTTCTGCGCTCTGTCGCAGTGTTGCTGGTGTTCTGCGTTCACTATTACGACATCTCGACTGGCACAGGGAAGAACTGGGGCTTCGTTTGGCACATTGGCCAACTCGGGGTGATGATGTTCTTTGTCCACACCTGTCTCGTACTAATGTGGTCTCTGGAGCGTTCCGACCTCCAAGGAGGGCATCTATTCACTGCTTTTTACATTCGCCGCGCGTTTCGGCTTTACCCGTTGACCATTGTATGCGTACTGCTGGCCTACTGCGTCGACCTGCACTGGGAGCCGGTGAACCTTTGGCAAAATCTGACACTCACTCAGAACCTATTCTTCACAAACCATCCGGTTTTCCCGCCCATTCTCACGCCTCTTTGGTCGTTGCCTCTGGAACTGGAAATGTACCTCGTGCTTCCCGTAATCTTCCTGGTCTTTCGCAATCGGCCGTTGAGGTTGCTGATGGAAACCTGGGCCCTTTCGACGGCGTTAGCGTTTATACAGCCGCAAATGGGAGACCGGTTTCTCATCCTCAGGTTCGTTCCGTGCTTTCTTGGGGGTGTGATCGCTTGGCGACTGATTCGGGATGCCGACAGAGCGCGGTTCCCTGGTTGGCTCTGGCCGTTCGCGATCGTCACGATCGCCATGATCTGGATAGTCGCTGCCGGAGAATATCTTCCGCTTGGGATTGCCGCGTTCGGGCTCTGTCTGGGGCTTGCGATCCCGCTGTTTCGAGAGATTCAGTGGAGCAGCGTGACCACGATTTCGCGAACCATTGCACGATACAGCTATGGCATCTATCTCACTCACTTTCCCATCATGCTCTTCGTTTTGAACGATCCTCGGTATCCACACTTCAAAGTGATCCATCCATTCCCGCAATTGAAGCACTACGCCCGACCAGTGGACTTTTCACTCGTGGTTGTTTTAACAGCGACGGCCTCGTTTGCGCTGTACCACTTGATCGAGAGTCCAGGCATCCGTTTGGGGCATAAACTGGCGAATTGGACTGCTCCAACTCCTGCGCAACTAGCCCTACCATTTGTAAGCGCTCGGTAGTCAGTTCTTGGATCGTGGGGTTCCCCCAGAACGCAATGCTCCGACCCCCACGAATTCCCGGTTGCAAATTCTTCCTGGGCCAAGAGGCCAAGATAACCACCGTTACAAACACGATGAACGTTACCGTCATTTTATGCACATTTAATAGGTGCCAGCTTCTGGCGAGAGCCCTCGATAGCCTCGCCCTGTCAGTTCTTCCTGATGCCGCTGATTGGGAAGTGCTGGTGATAGATAACAACTCGACCGATCGGACGCAGGCAGTGGTACACGACTTTTCCAGCCGATTCCCAGGACGATTCCGTTACATGTTCGAACCCCAGCCCGGGAAATCTTTCGCACTGAATACTGGCATCCGCGAATCTCGTGGAAACGTCTTGGCCTTCCTCGACGACGACGTGACCGTCGAGCCGACATGGCTGCAGAATCTGACAGCGCCGTTGTGCCGGGAGGACTGTGCCGGCGTTGCCGGACGGATACTTCCAGAAAAAAGCTTTTCGCCGCCAGGATGGATCCCACTTGGGGATCGGGATGCTCTGGCGCCGCTTGCGATTTTCAACCCTGACCGGGAAGCTGGCCCCCTCAACACGTCGCCTTATGGCGCAAATATGGCGTTTCAGAAACGTGTGTTTGAAAAATATGGTGGCTTCCGAACCGACCTCGGGCCGCTTCCGGGTAGCGGAAACCCACAAAAGAACGAGGACAGCGAGTTCGGACAGCGGCTGTTGGCCGCAGGAGAAATGCTGCGTTACGAACCCTCGGCAGTGGTCTACCATGCCATGCCGCCACACCGAGTCCGTAAGAAATATTTCCTGGCCTGGTGGTTTGACAAGGCTCGAGCGGACATCCAAACGAATGGGATTCCCGTCGATGCCAGGTGGTTTGTCGCAGGCGTTCCGCTGTACTTGTTTCGCAGACTTGCCGTGTGGACTCTGCGATGGCTTGTCGCGGTCGAGCCAACCAAGCGCTTCTCGTGCAAGCTGAGAGCTTGGTCCTGTGCCGGACAAATTCTAGAATGTCACCGTCAATCGCGGAAAATCAAGAAAAGCTGAAAATGAAATGCCAAAGCACGACATGAAACGTATCGCTGATCTTCATAATTAGCGTCCGAAAACGAAATCCATCAAGCAGTATTTGCTTCAGCGCGCGCCTCGATTCATTTTGACCGCTACGCCGCGGTCGCGTGGTGTCGTCGGCCGCTTCCCCCTTAATTCAGCGCCTCCTTCTCGACACGCCGTCTGGAAAGGAGCGCCCGCAACTCCTACCCCGCCGGCTCAAGCCAAAAGTTTTCTTAGTTCCGGCAATGGATTTCACATAGTATTCGTACGCTCCCGCCATCTTTTGTCACATGAAATCGACCTTTGCTGTAACTCCTTTAGATTCAGGCGTGAAGTCCTCAAGCGTTCCCCGAACAACCTGGCAGGATGGCATGGCAGTTGCCATCGTCATTAGCCCATGCCCTTTAAATGCAGTTGCAGTCTGCCCAACCGCCTTCTTTGGTCACTCCCCGTCGCTATCCTGCTCCTACTCCCGAGCTTGGCTAGCGCTCAGACAAACGTCACCACGGAGCGCAACGACAATTCCCGCACCGGGGCGAACCTCAACGAAACTATCCTCAACACCTCGAACGTGAATGTGAGTCAATTTGGAAAGTTATTCAGCTATACAGTTGATGCGTCGGTTTACGCCCAGCCATTATACGTACCGAATGTCGTAATTCCGAGCAAGGGAACCTACAACGTTCTCTACGTCCCCACGATGAACGATTCGATTTATGCATTTAATGCGGACAGTAATGCCGTTAACGGGGGCATCCTCTGGAGCGCAAATTTCACAAATCCATCGGCTGGCGTAACGGCGATTCCGATCGCTAACATCGTAGGCTCAAACGCTCTTAATATCGTCGGCAGCGTCGGAATCGAAAGCACACCAGTCATTGATTTAACTTCAAACACTATCTATCTCGTTGCTAGAACCATGGAAGTCTCCGGATCCACCACCAACTATGTTGCTCGGCTGCACGCACTCGACATAACCACAGGAGCGGAGAAATTCGGTGGCCCCGTGGTTATCCAGGGTTCGGTGCCAGGCTCGGGGCAAGGAAGTTCTGCAGGCACGCTGACTTTTAGCCCATTCTTTCAGAATCAGCGCTCAAGCCTTGCGCTGGTCAACGGCTTAGTCGTCTTCGCGTGGGCTTCCCACGAGGACCTGGACGATTGGCACGGTTGGGTGATGGCCTATAACGATCAGACGCTCCAGTTGTCCAGCATATACTGCGCTACTCCGAACGGGCAGAACGCCGGCATCTGGATGTCGGGCCGCGGACCGGCAGCGGATTCGAGTGGAAATCTGTATTACGTCACGGGCAATGGCGATTGGGATGGCCTGTCAAGCTATGGAGATAGCGTCATTAAGCTGAGCACTACGAATGGCGTCTTGGCCGTGACGGATTACTTTACGCCCGACAACTACGCGGCGCTCCAAACTGACGATCTCGACTTAGGTTCATCGGGCCCCCTGCTGATCCCGGGCACGAGTATGCTAATCACGGCAGGAAAGACCTCCGAATTTTTCTTGCTACAAAGCACCGGCATGGGACACGAATCAAGTGGGAACACCACGGCTCTCCAAGACTTCACGCTGAGCGGCGCAATCCATGGCGGTCCAGTTTTCTGGAACAGAACCACAGGGGCGGGGCCGACCCTCTATGTTTGGCCTGCAAATGGTGAACCGCTTCAAGCTCTGCAGTTCACTGGCTCGAGCTTCATCACTACACCGCTTTCGCAGAGTACCATCCTCACTTCGACGGGTTACACCGACGGTACATTAAGCCTTTCGGCAAACGGCAGCGCCGCGGGCACAGGTATTGTTTGGGCTTCGACAGGTGATGCGAATGCGAATCACGGAAACGTTGCAGGAGCGCTGCGGGCATTCGATGCCAACAACCTGACGACAGAGTTGTGGGACTCCACAATGAATGATTCCCGCGACGATATTGGGATGTGGGCGAAGTATAGCCCGCCGACTGTTGTCAACGGCAAAGTCTATCTGGCTTCTTTTTCCAATTTGGTAAACGTGTACGGCCTTCTGACTTCGCAGGGTTTTGGCTTGTCAGCGACGCCGGGTACTCAGACGGTGACAGTGGGAGGCAGCACGAGCACACCGTACACGGTGAACACGACGGCGGTCAACGGCTTTACTGGTTCCATCGGTCTGAGCGTTACAGGGTTGCCGGCGGGAGCGAGCGGGACGTTTAGTCCGACATCGGTGAGCGCGGGGAGCAGCGCGACGTTGAGCATCACGGCGGGGAGCACGACGCCGGTGGGGACCTATACGCTGACGATCAGCGGGACGAGCGGCGCGCTGACGCAAACGGCGACAGTGACGCTGGTGGTATCGATTGATTTCACGTTGTCGGCGACGCCTGGGGTGCAGACGGTGAAGCCCGGGAGCAGCGTACCGTACACGGTGAATACGACGGCGGTAGGGAGCTCGACGGACACGATCAGCCTGAAGGTAACGGGATTGCCGACGGGAGCAACCGGGACGTTCAGTCCGGCGACGGTGAGTGCGGGGAGCAGTTCGACTTTGACGATAGCGACGGGGAGCAGCACGCCGGTAGGGACGGTGACGCTGACGATCACGGGGACGGGCAGCGATGGAGCGCAGACGGCGACGGTGAGTCTGACGGTTGCATCAGGCAGCGGGACGGCGGGCAACCCGATCAGCATCGATTTTGTTGGCGAAGATGTGGCGATGGCAGCGACGGAGGTTGCGGGGGTGGTGGCGAAGGCGAACTGGAACAATGCGAGCGGAGCGAGCAGCACGTCACCGCTGGCGTTGGTGGATGCGACGGGCGCGGCGACGACGGCGACGGTGAGCTGGAGTTCGAATGATATCTGGGAACTGTCGATTGCGGATCAGCCGGGGAACGCTCGGATGATGAAGGGGTATCTGGACACGGGGAACACGACGACGACGACGGTGACGGTAGCGGGGCTGCCGAGCAGCAGCAGCGGCTACAGCGTGTACGTATATGCCGATGGCGCCAACAGTGGCGCCAGTCGCACCGGAGTGTATACGATCAGCGGGACGGGGATCACGACGACGAGCATCAGCTTGACGGACGCGGCGGGAGTGGACTTCAGCGGGACGTTCACGCAGGCGAACAACTCGGCAGGGAATTACGTGATTTTCACGATCCCCAATGTCAGCGGATTCACGATATCAGCAACGCCGGGAGCATCGACGGATGCCTACCCGCGGGCTCCCATCAACGGAATCCAAATCGTGCCGTTGAGTGCGCCGAGCCCCAGCTTCACGCTATCAGCGACGCCGGGTACTCAGACGGTGACAGTGGGAGGCAGCACGAGCACGCCGTACACGGTGAGCACCACCGCGCTGAATGGTTTTGCAGGTTCCATCGGTCTGAGCGTTGCGGGATTGCCGGCGGGAGCGAGCGGGACGTTTAGTCCGACATCGGTGAGCGCGGGGAGCAGCGCGACGTTGAGCATCACGGCGGGGAGCACGACGCCGGTGGGGACCTATACGCTGACGATCAGCGGGACGAGCGGCGCGCTGACGCAAACGGCGACAGTGACGCTGGTAGTATCGATTGATTTCACGTTGTCGGCGACGCCCGGGGTGCAGACGGTGAAGCCCGGGAGCAGCGTCCCGTACACGGTGAGCACGACGGCGGTAGGGAGCTCGACGGACACGATCAGCCTGAAGGTAACGGGGTTGCCGACGGGAGCAACCGGGACGTTCAGTCCGGCGACGGTGAGTGCGGGGAGCAGTTCGACTTTGACGATAGCGACGGGGAGCAGCACGCCGGTAGGGACGGTGACGCTGACGATCACGGGGACGGGCAGCGATGGAGCGCAGACGGCGACGGTGAGTCTGACGGTTGCATCAGGCAGCGGGACGGCGGGCAACCCGATCAGCATCGATTTTGTTGGCGAAGATGTGGCGATGGCAGCGACGGAGGTTGCGGGGGTGGTGGCGAAGGCGAACTGGAACAATGCGAGCGGAGCGAGCAGCACGTCACCGCTGGCGTTGGTGGATGCGACGGGCGCGGCGACGACGGCGACGGTGAGCTGGAGTTCGAATGATATCTGGGAACTGTCGATTGCGGATCAGCCGGGGAACGCTCGGATGATGAAGGGGTATCTGGACACGGGGAACACGACGACGACGACGGTGACGGTAGCGGGGCTGCCGAGCAGCAGCAGCGGCTACAGCGTGTACGTATATGCCGATGGCGCCAACAGTGGCGCCAGTCGCACCGGAGTGTACACGATCAGCGGGACGGGGATCACGACGACGAGCATCAGCTTGACGGACGCGGCGGGAGTGGACTTCAGCGGGACGTTCACGCAGGCGAACAACTCGGCAGGGAATTACGTGATTTTCACGATCCCCAATGTCAGCGGATTCACGATATCAGCAACGCCGGGAGCATCGACGGATGCCTACCCGCGGGCTCCTATCAACGGGATCCAAATCGTGCCGTTGAGTGCGCCGAGCCCCAGCTTCACGCTATCAGCGACGCCGGGTACTCAGACGGTGACAGTGGGAGGCAGCACGAGCACACCGTACACGGTGAGCACCACCGCGCTGAATGGTTTTGCAGGTTCCATCGGTCTGAGCGTTGCGGGATTGCCGGCGGGAGCGAGCGGGACGTTTAGTCCGACATCGGTGAGCGCGGGGAGCAGCGCGACGTTGAGCATCACGGCGGGGAGCACGACGCCGGTGGGGACCTATACGCTGACGATCAGCGGGACGAGCGGCGCGCTGACGCAAACGGCGACAGTGACGCTGGTAGTATCGATTGATTTCACGTTGTCGGCGACGCCCGGGGTGCAGACGGTGAAGCCCGGAAGCAGCGTCCCGTACACGGTGAGCACGACGGCGGTAGGGAGCTCGACGGACACGATCAGCCTGAAGGTAACGGGGTTGCCGACGGGAGCAACCGGGACGTTCAGTCCGGCGACGGTGAGTGCGGGGAGCAGTTCGACTTTGACGATAGCGACGGGGAGCAGCACGCCGGTAGGGACGGTGACGCTGACGATCACGGGGACGGGCAGCGATGGAGCGCAGACGGCGACGGTGAGTCTGACGGTTGCATCAGGCAGCGGGACGGCGGGCAACCCGATCAGCATCGATTTTGTTGGCGAAGATGTGGCGATGGCAGCGACGGAGGTTGCGGGGGTGGTGGCGAAGGCGAACTGGAACAATGCGAGCGGAGCGAGCAGCACGTCACCGCTGGCGTTGGTGGATGCGACGGGCGCGGCGACGACGGCGACGGTGAGCTGGAGTTCGAATGATATCTGGGAACTGTCGATTGCGGATCAGCCGGGGAACGCTCGGATGATGAAGGGGTATCTGGACACGGGGAACACGACGACGACGACGGTGACGGTAGCGGGGCTGCCGAGCAGCAGCAGCGGCTACAGCGTGTACGTATATGCCGATGGCGCCAACAGTGGCGCCAGTCGCACCGGAGTGTATACGATCAGCGGGACGGGGATCACGACGACGAGCATCAGCTTGACGGACGCGGCGGGAGTGGACTTCAGCGGGACGTTCACGCAGGCGAACAACTCGGCAGGGAATTACGTGATTTTCACGATCCCCAATGTCAGCGGATTCACGATATCAGCAACGCCGGGAGCATCGACGGATGCCTACCCGCGGGCTCCCATCAACGGAATCCAAATTGTCCCCTAGCAGACCCGGATCTGCATTGCCGGACCCTTCTTCTTTGCTCCCGTTTCTCTGTCAAACCATTCCGACGGTCCTCGATACCGGTCTTCAAATCAAGTCGCTCAGAAATCTTTTTGCCTTAGTCATGTTCATGTTCGTCGTGGTTCATCCGGCGACGGGCCAAAGTGTCGCCGCCAAAGTTGCGGAATACATGAACGCACAAGTCGAGGTGAATCGTTTTAGGGGCGCTGTCCTGGTCGCAAAGGGCGGGAAAGTATTGGTAACTAAGAGCTACGGCACAGCGAATGGTGCCCCCGATCGCACCCTTGGAGGGACTGAAAGATACCATCTCGGATCCATTTCCAAGCAGTTTACCGCGGCCGCAATCCTACAGCTTCAAGAGCAAGGCAAGCTACAAACCCAAGATTCAGTTTGCGGATATCTTCCCAATTGCCCGGCCGAATGGCAAAAGATAAAGATATTTGATTTGCTGGTTCAGACCGACGGCATCCCCGAAGTTGACGGACCTTTTGAGCGAGGGACGGCGCAATCCGCAGACGCGCCTCCGGACTTGCTAGCCCGTCTCGGCGACCGGCCGCTTGAGTTTAAGCCGGGCCAGAGGGTCAAGTATGGTGGTTCCGGGTACGCCGTGCTGGAAGCTGTAGTCGAACGGATTTCCGGGGAGCAATATTCTGGATACCTCAAGAATCATATTTTCACTCGCCTGAACATGGAAGACACGGGTTATGACGACGCCCCGCCCGTAGACCATGGCCATGTTGCCGCGCATAGTCAAGAATCGCCGGGAACAGAACCGGCACCCGACGACCGCGCCGTTGCATATCCCTACTTCAACGGCAGACTTTACTCCACAGTTGCGGATCTTTCTCGCTGGGATCGCGAGCTTTATGGGGGAAAAGTTATCTCGAAGCGGTCCGTCGATGAGATGTTCAAGCCCTACTTCGATGGCAATGGGTTCGGATGGGCGATCCGTCGGGAATTTGACCTTGTCGTCGATATGCAGCTCGCCGGACTCCGTGTAATTTCGTCTTCGTATCGACGGTATGCCGACGCGAACAGCTGCGTCATCGTGTTGAGCAATGAAGATTTTGTGGATGCCGAAAAAATAAGCCACGACTTGGCCGCGATTTTATTCGGACAGCACTATGAATTGCCTGTCCGGCGCCACCGCGTCACGCTTGATCCTGCGATTTACGACTCCTATGTAGGACGATACGAACTCGCACCGGATTCCGCGCTAATAGTGACCAGGGAAGGGAGCCGCCTGATGATTCAGGGAATAGGGCCAAGCGCAGTGGAAATTCAGCCCGAATCCACGACTCGCTTTTTCGCAACGGGTCTAGGTTCCGAGATCAACTTTGTGACGGGGGATGACGCAAAAACGGTTGAATTGATTCTGCAACAAGGCGGGCGCGATATACCGGTAATTAAAGTCAAACAATAGGCCGTCAAAAAAATAGCCGGTCGGCCGTGCCATCGTTTTTTCTGATCACCTTCGGAACCAGCTCCGACGTTGAACAATCCAAGTTGTGCTCCTATCGTGACGACGTTTCGATAGACTGTCGCGCGATCGCACAAAACGTAAGCGATTCGATGCGAAGCAATTTGTCGGAGCACCCTGAGGCTGGCAGGTCATGTTGGAGCAATAAGAGCGCAGCATCGCAAAACTGCCAGTGACGTTGATATTTCCGCAAGGCTAGCTAACCCCATCGCACTCAGATCGATTCTGGGGATAGCGTCCCATGACGATGGCGGAGTTAGATTCATCTCGAATCTCTTCGTCAAGGATTGCTCTGATTTGTCTCTAACACTAACACCCAGTCGGAATCTCCCGCCGAATTCCTGCCCGGGGTGTGAATGGAGCCGGTCCCGGTTTTTTTAAATGGCGATCCGCTGACAGTGCTGTACGTGTTGTTTGTCGGGTCGTACCACTTGGCATATACCGCGCTTGAAAATTGGCTTAGCGCGACTGTAAGCGTGGTACTCACCGGAGCATAAGACACGGAGCCGGATCCATCCGGCCAATAAGCCGTGGTCACATAGTCATCCGTCTTGATGTTGCCGCCACCGTTCCCGGTGGTAGTGCCGTACCCCGCGGTCACAATAATGTGCTTCTGGTCAGGGACTAGGTCGTACCAGGGTAGTGATTGAAAGAATGCCGCGAAGTATCCAACTTGTGTCGCCGGCATCGAGGCAATTCCTGACTGCCATCCCGCATGAAAATCAAAGTATTGAGTCCCGAACATATACCCGCCCAGACCGCCTGATAAGACGGTCCAATAGGGAACCTTTCTGAGCATTAGGGGAGTTGCAATCTTGGGAGTCAGATTCCCGTAGGCTTGTCCTTCGTAATACCCTTCTTCCATGAACACTGGCAGAGTCGCCACCGGGTTGTTGTACTGCTGCAATACCTCAAAGTAAGTTGGATAGTACGTGTAGGCGGCGGCGAGATTCGTGTAGGGGACGAGCAAGAGATCGTCCAGCGAACCACTGATGTTGAAGTTCAACTCCGTAGTTTGCAGATGCTTAGGATCGATTGCCGCAATTCCGGCCATTACGCTCTGTGTCAACGTGTTATCCACGCTACTCGTCTGCCAAGTCTGAAAATCGTTCCCTGTCATCCAGATCAAATTGGGGAAACCCCTGTAACGATTCCCTATATACCGCCCCCAGGTGTTCGCTGCAGCGTTTCCGTTGGCTTCAAATGTTGACATCCATCCGTCATTCTCTAAAGAATCGAGCATGATTACGATGCTATGCTTCGCCGCTAAATTTATCATCGCATCGACGCGGTCAAAATAAGCCGGGTTCGGTTTTGTCAGATCATAGAGTCCCCCCGGCAGCTTCCCTGTAAAGGGCAAGATTCCGTCGTACGTGCTCCCGTCTTTTCTTCCGCCAATTGCGTCATTGACCAGCAGTTCACACCACAGAGTGTTTATACCGTGTGCCATGCGATCTGTCATATACGCTTCGGCGTCAGCTGTGCTGACGTTCGCGAACATTGTGTGCGGAGCGTCGCCTGTTATTAGAAAGGGAGCATTATTTTCATCGACCAGATAGCGTTTATTTGTGCTCGACTTGATCGGATATTTCGCTGCGACCGTCCCAACAAATAGAAGACCGTTGCTCAGGTGACTTCCAACGGTCACAATCACATTCCCGGTCCTGACTCCATTCGGGACTCGCACCGTGACGCTGGTCGGTGCCCAGTTTGTTGCGGCGGCCGCTATCCCGCCAATTACAACCGAACTTGCCCCTTGCGTGGCGCCGAAGTTCCTTCCGGATATTGTCACCTCCGTGCCGGGAGCCCCGGAACTCGGCGCGAGATTTGTAATAAGCGGCAACGTGCTCGTCGACATGCCATCGCACGCCACCAGCCAAATCAATACGACGGATATCAAAAGCCCGCGCACAACGGCTCGCGATATGCGAACTGAGCGCAACCTGGCCAAGTCTTCAATGCTCCGTGTCGGACTTGTGAAATCGTCGTTGATGGAAACCTTCCTCGGGTCTGATCCTTCTAGTCCACTCGGTCGCCCCAAAATTACCACAAGGGCAGGCACTTCGCCGCTCGCAGACTCAGCGCAATCGGAGTCTTGCGGAACTCGTATATCCTGCCCTCGACGGGTCAATTCCCAAACCGGCTGGACGCGCCTCGCGGTCTCTCCGAGGCTCGCTCCACAGGCTGGACCGTGAGAAGCCCAAGAAAATCTCATTTAGTCGCAAATGGAAGTTGTACTGTGGACTTGAGGATTTGGAGTGACGCTGGAAATGAAGCCGCTTAGATTTTCGCGAATAAGGCTCTGGCAGCTTTCGTGGCGCAGAGCCTGACGCCCAGGAACGTTCCGAGCGTATTCGTGATTAGATCCGTCGTTCCCGAATCTCGCGTCGGTAGGTATGACTGCAGAACCTCAATCGTCAGACTAACAGCGAGCCCCAACGCAACAGTGGTCAACGCGGGACGTTTTATCGGTCGCGCCAATGACCAGTGTGCATAGAAGAAGAAGCCGAGCGGAATAAAGCCAACGATGTTCACCAGGACATCGCTCCAATAGCTTGCGCTAGGCTTGAATTCGTTCCAGAAGGGATTCAGCAAATGCTGATGCAATAGCGAGAAGCGTTCGGGGATATTCAGATCGATTCCACCGCCTAAATCGTTGTGAACGGTGTTGCCGGTGCGTTCATTGAACAAGTACACGGCGATTGCGTGCTCGTTTTCCGAAAGCTTCGGCCGACCCAGTGTGCTCCAGGTTTGATAGTGCTGAAGCACTTCGGTCGGCGTGAGCTCCTGCCGGTACAAGGCGAGCCCCTTTAGCTGGCCAGACCAGCTGCTCTCGCCAACGGGTGAGGTTCCGATTACCAGCTCGCCGGCGCATCCGTCCCCGATGAGAACATTGGGGAACGATCGAGCGAGCTTGCCGTCGACATACATCGCAGCATTCTCAGGACCTGACGTTAGGCTGACAAATACGGGATTGATCGTCCGGAAAACTCCGTCAGTGCCGATTGTCTGCGACCGATGCCGGTCCCGTCGTGTTTGGCGGGTCAGTATGAGGAGCGCACGATACTGTTGCAGCAAGAACTGCAGGGGATTTTCCGGCGTGTAGAACGCAAGCAGAGTACCCGAAGAGCTCGTGGTATCAGGTTGCAGCCAAATCTCGAGACTACAGGAAGGTTCACTTTGCGTATCTGATTTTGGAAACGCCCCAGCGCTCCAGATGGTTCCATAGAGGCCAAGGCGAACACCGTTCTCGTTCTCCAGCCACGCGACTGCATTGCGAGGCCGCTCGAAAGGCGTGAGACCAGCTCCCAATATACCCACCAAAACAGCGACACAGATTAGGCCTAGGATTCTTGCGCCGATCATTTTTCTCGTTGTTTAGGAAATTGCATCTCGAAAACTAGCATCAGCGTTGATAGATTACAACACTGGCTCCATGCGGAGCTTTACGAGAAGTCGCCGGATATACTCTAAACCGTGGACCAAGCCAACATAGTGATCATCGGCGGCGGCGTCGTCGGGTGCGCGATAGCTCGCGCGCTCTCGACCCGCTGGACCGATGTCTTCGTTCTCGAAGCCCTTCCGAAAATTGGCATGGGCGCGAGTTCGCGCAATAGTGGCGTAATCCATTCCGGTCTCTACTATTCCCCGGGCTCTTTGAAAGCTCGTCATTGCCTTCGCGGCAATCAATTGACCTACGAATTCTGCGCTGCTCACGGAGTCCCTCACCGTAAGACCGGCAAGCTGGTAGTAGCTTCATCGCACGCCGAAGCAGACGGACTCGCGGCGCTGATGAAAAACGGCAAAGCCAATGGCGTGGAGAATATGCGCATCGTCGATCGCGCGGCCATTCGCGCGCGCGAACCGCACATCGAAGGATTGCAAGCCATTGAAATTCCCTCCACGGGCATCGTTGGCAGCGAAGAACTCGTCAAGGCTTACGCGCGCATCGCCGCTGATCAAGGGGCGCACATCGTCGTGCACGCAAAAGTAGATCGCCTGGAACCTGAGCGCGACGGCATACGAATCACAAGCACCGCAGGTGAGATCGAAACGCGCTGTCTGGTAAATAGCGCCGGACTTTTCGCCGATGAAATCGCCGACATGCTCGGCTCGCCCATGGCCAATCACAAGATTTATCCCGTACGCGGGGAATATTGCGAGCTAGTGCGCTCCAGACAAGATTGGATTCGAGGCCTCGTCTATCCCCTGCCTCACCCCGAAGGAGTAAGCCTCGGCGTGCACCTGACAAAAACAGTTTGGGGCAATGTTCTTGTTGGACCCACGGCCCGTTACCTGGACGACAAAAACAATTACGAACGAGATCGCGAACCTATTGAAGCATTTGTTCGCGGTGCAAAACTGCTGCTGCCCGATCTCGAGCCCTCAGATCTCGTGACAGCTTATTCGGGCATCCGCGCGAAGCTGACCGCTCCCAGCCAGCACGGTGAAAAACGCGTCGCGGATTTTATCATTGAGCGAGACTCGCAATTTCCAAACGTCGTCCAGCTAATGGGCATCGAATCTCCCGGACTTACCTCCGCGCCTTCCATCGCTGAACATGTCCGGGACCTCGTCACCGAAATTCTCGACTGAGGCGTTGCAGAGCCTCAAAACTTATGTCTAAGTTTCAGCGAGAAACGGTGAGTCCAGCGGCAGCGAGCCCAACATCATCCGTAATTGGGTGGTTTCAGCGAAGGTGGAATGCGGACCCCAACAGAATCTGCGGGGGATTAATTCGAGGGAATCGTTACGGAGACTTCGTTCGAATCAGCGCTCTGAATGTTGCTCGAGTCCACCGCGGTCACGTAGTAGTAGTAAACCTGGCCGCTGGAAACCGAGCCGTCGGAATAAGACGGACTCGACTCCGGCGAAGAGTTCAGCTGGGTAAACGGCCCGCTGGGTTTCGTGCCGCGATATACGAAGTATCCAGTCACGCTCGAGGTGCTGCGCTGCCATGTGAGCGCCACGGTGTGCTGCTGAGTAGTGGCGGCAGCTACTCCAGTCCCGGAGAGCGCAATATTAAGTGGCGAGTTCGCCGCGTTACTCGTGATCGTCAGTGTCCCGCTCGTACTGCCTGCCGCCTTGGGATCAAAATTCACTGTATAGGATTCGGACTGGCTGGGATCCAGAATCACGCTCGCTGCCGCACTCCCCAGAACGAATCCGGTACCGCTGACCGTCACCTTCGAGATGCTGGCGTTCGTGTTTCCCGTGCTCTTCACCGTCAGCTGGCTCGTGCCCGACGACCCAACCTTGACGCTTCCAAAACTCAAGCTCGATGCGCTCGGCGTTAGTTGCACAGCTGCGGCTGCGGCGGTCGCGCTCAACTCAACGATCGTTGGCGAACCCACCGCATTGCTCGTCACCGTAAGCTTGCCCGCTACGCTGCCGGTCGCGGTTGGTTTGTATGCCGCCGTCAGAGTCGCGCTCGTGCCAGGCGCCAGATTAATAGGCGTCTTAACTCCCGAAATCACGATGCCCGATACGGAAGGCGTGATGCTGGAAATCGTCACCTGCGATGTCCCTATATTTTGCAGGCGAATCGTCTGACTGGTGTCGCTCCCCACCACCACGTTGCCAAAGCTGACCGAGGAGGGAGTGGCCGCTAGCGTCGAAGATGTTGCGGTCGCGTTTATACCGACCACCACGCTGGCATTGGTTGCATTGCTGGCGATTGCCAAACTAGCTGTCAGTGTCCCCGCGGCTACGGGTTTGTACGCCACTGTCAAGTTCGCAGTTTGCCCTGCAGCCAGTGTCGCTGGCGCCGTCAATCCCGAAACGCTCACACCCGTTCCGGAAATCGCCAGCTTGGAAATCGTTGCCGTTTCGTTGCCAGTGTTTTCCACGTGGACCGTCTGCGTCTGTTCACTACCCACCGCCACGCTTCCGAAAGCGATTGTAGTTGGTGTAACGGTCAGCGCCGCCGCCGTGGTGGCGGTCGTGCCCGTCCCGCTTAGCGCAACGAGCGACGGGGAACCAGCGGCATTGCTCGTAATCGTGATCGTCCCAGTGTCTGCGTTTCCCGCGGTGGGCTTAAATACTGCAGAAATCGATGTGCTCTGTCCCGCGGCCAGCGAGATTGGCAAGTGCGGACCGGAAGCGGTGAATCCAGTGCCGGCCACCGAAATCCCCGAAACGCTCAGCGCTTCGGTTCCGGTGTTGGTTAGCGTCAGGGTCTTCGTCGCACTCTGTCCCATTGCTACGTTTCCAAAACTCACGGAGCTCGGTGATATTTCAATCGCAACACCCGTGACAGCGGGAGTCGTTCCTTTGCCGGTGACGCCGACGCAGCCAGAAGTCACCAGGATCACCACCAGAGCTACAACTCCGGCTAGCGGGCGAAGGATGGATTCGAGAGCGAATTGCCGCGAACGGCTTGCGCCGGTCACGCGAGCTCCCTCCAGGTTGGGGGCACGTGTAATCACCACGCGCATTGTCCGATGGGGCAGATTGCCAGAACTACTGGCCGAGAGTACACACTTGGGACAGGGGCATTACCCTGTACGCGAGGACAGGCTTCGCACTTCTACGCCCGGGAAACCATCCATCCGGTCGCCCGATTAGCTCCGAACCGCCTTAAATCCAGAGCTTTACTGCTCTCTCCGAATCTTCGTCCATCCAGCGGTGCCTACGGAATAACGGCAGTCGCCTGGTTCGAATCCACACTTTCCACGTTGCTGGAATCAACCGCGGTGACCACGTAGAAGTAAGTCGTTCCATCCGCGACCGTGGAATCCGAGTAGCCCACCGATGTGACCAGCGAGCTGTTCAGTTTCGTCGAGTAGGGCCCGTTAGATGTAGTGCCGCGATACACGTTGTAGCCGCTCACCGTAGACGTGCTTGCGGTCCAGGATAACGCCACCGAGTGGGGAGTCGCCGCAACGCCCGTGCCAGATAGCGTGATGGCTGATGGCGAGTTCGTTGCGTTGCTTGCGATGCTGACGCTTCCGTTCACCAACCCCGCGGCCGCCGGCGTAAATTGCGCCGTGATCGTCACGGACTGATTCGGCGTCAGCGTTTCTCCGGAAGTTACTCCGCTGTCGCTGTACCCCGTTCCTGACACAGTCACGCCTGAAATCGTGACGTTCGAATTTCCAGTATTGGTCAGCGTCGTCGTCAACGAGCTGTTGCTTCCCACGTTCACGCTGCCAAAAGCCAGGCTCGATGTACTCAGTCCGAGAACACGAGTCGCAGCTACTCCTGTTCCGCTGAGAGAAATCGTCAGCGGAGACGTAGGCGCGTTGCTGACCACAGTTACCGACCCAGTCACGCTCCCAGCTGAGCTCGGTCCAAACACCGCGTTGAATGTAGCCGCTTTGCCTGACGCAATGGTCACCGGCGCCGTAATCCCCGTCGTGCTGAAGCCCGCTCCTGAAACGGTTACCGAAGAAATTGTCACCGTCGCAGTGCCGCCGTTCGTCAGGCTGACGGTTTGCGAATTATTCGTCCCAGTTGTCACGCTGCCGAATGCTGCGGTGGTAGGCGTCGCAGCCAATTGCGCCTGCGTCCCGGTCCCGCTCAAGGGAATCGTCAGCGGCGAATTTAGCCCGTTGTTGACGATCGAAATGCTCCCGCTCGCGCTCCCTGCTGTCGTCGGCGCGAACTGAGCGCCGAACGTGGTGCTCAGCCCGGCGCCCAACGTCAGCGGCGTGCTCAATCCGCTGATGCTGAAGCCCGTGCCGGATGCCGCGGCTTGCGTGATCGTCACACTGCCCGATCCCGAATTCGTCAACGTAATTGACTGGCTCCCGTTGCTGCTCACCGCAACCGATCCGAAATTCACGCTCGATGGATTCGCACCCAGTTGGCCCTCAATTCCCGTCCCGGATAATGCGATCGTTGCGGGCGAGCCCGGTGCGTTGCTGACGATTGAAATGCCGCCCGTGTTACTTCCTACGGTAGTCGGTGAAAACTTCGCGGTGAACGACGCGCTACCGCCGGCGTTAATCGTCATCGGCATGCTCGCGCCGCTCATGCTGAATCCCGTTCCCGAAGGTATCGCCTGGCTCACCGTCAATGCAGCGTTACCCGGGTTCGTCAGCGTTACGGTCTGCGACCCTGTGCTTCCCACTGATACGCTGCCAAACGCCACACTCGCAGGACTGATAGTTAACTGCGCTTGCGAAGCCGTACCTGATCCCGACAAGCCGATCACCAGGGGCGAACCCGGCGCATTGCTGGTAATCGAAACGCTCCCCGTCGCGCTTCCGGCGGCAGTCGGTGCGAATTTTGCGGTGAATGATGTGCTCTCTCCCGCCGTCAACGTCTGTGCAGCCAGCCCGGTGATACTGAATCCGGTTCCTGATGCGCTGCCCTGCGAAATTGCGACGCTCGCCGTTCCCGAGTTTCTCAGAGTTACGCTCACCGATCCGCTGGCGCCCACCAGCAGGCTGCCAAAATTGATGCTGGTTGGATTCGCGGTCAAATTCCCCTGCACACCGCTGCCGCTGAGTGCGACCGTAACCGTAGGATTGCTCGCGTTGCTGGTGATCTGAATGCTACCCGACGCTGCGCCAACCGTGGTCGGTGCAAATTGCGCTGTAAAGGTGGTGCTCTGATTCGCTGCCAGCGTCAACGGAACAGCTAGGCCCGTCGCGCTGAACCCGGAGCCGCTCGCGCTAATCGCCGAAATCGTCGCGCTGATATTTCCGGTGTTCTTCAAAGTGATTGTCTGCGGGTTGCTGCTGCCTACCGACACATTCCCGAACGCCACGCTGCCCGGCGTGGCGACTAAGCTCGAATTGGTAGCCACGCCCGTACCGATCATGCTCACAACCTGCGGTGAGCCTGGTGCGTTGTCCGTGAACGTAATGCTCCCCGACGCAGCGCTCGCCCCTGTTGGTGTAAATTGCGCGCTGAACGATATGCTTTGTCCGCCCGTCAACGTCGTCGGCAAAGACAGTCCGCTAATTCCGAAGCCGGTTCCCGTCACCGTCGCCAGATTAATTGTCACACTGGAGTTTCCACTGTTCGTCAGCTTCACGCTCTGCGTGCCGGTCTGTCCTACGATCACATTTCCGAACGTCAAGGCGGTCGGAGCAACCGTCAAACCAGCCTGCGTACCCGTTCCGGTGATCGAAATCGCCAGCGGTGAATTGGAAGCATCACTTAATATTGTCAGGCTTCCGTTTATCGCTCCCGCGGAAGTCGGCGCGAACTGAAGCTGTATCGTGCTGCTCTGGCCCACTCCGATTGTTCCTGCGGGATTCCCGCCAACCACAGTGATACCGGCTCCCGTCATGGCCGCGGAGCCAATTGTCACCGTTCCCAACCCTGTATTGGTTACGGTCAAGCTTTGCGTCGCGGTGGTCCCAACGGCAACGCTGCCGAAGCTTACGCTGGTCACGCTGGGTGACAGTATGCCCGCGCCAGAGCCTGGATCAGAAGGCTGCGTCTTCGCCGAACTGGTGTAGCCGGCGCAACTGGAAAGCCCCGCGATAGCCAGGATCATGGCTAGCGTGGTAATCAGAACGGCCGGTGTGGATGAATGGCTCACGGTCGCTCTGTCTTGCGAGCTTGATCTTGTGGTCCGAACTGCGTGGTCTTGGCTGTGGGCTCTCATGTCACGGCCAGTGTAGGGACCGCACTAGAGCCACAACTACTGGTCAGAGGAACCGAGTTAGTTCAAGTCTCTTCGCCTGTTCAGTCGGCCCATTACTCACCTGACCCACTCGCCCGTACAGGTAGGCGTAGTCGTTTCCTGGCAGACACTTACGCAGGGTGTTTTGCTTCGGGTCAGCTGGCCGTCCTGAAACTGTTGGCGAAGGTGCCAACGCAAACTCGCGAACGAAACGGACGGAACGCGTCGTGTGCTAGACTTTTGAGCGATTTCTTGAGGAATCCACACACGAGCACGATGCAGCATAAACCGACTGGAATATCCGCATTAGTGCTCGAGCATGATTGGCCAAACCGAAACTTTGCTGCTCGCTACCGCTGGTATCCTGCTTCTTACCCGGCGATAATCAGTCACCGTGGAGGCGCAAACGCGAAAATGCTTGAGAACAAAATCAATCGTTCGCCCCGCGCCGCACCGCCTCTGCGCATTTGTAGGGGCGGGTCTAAGACGAACCCGTCTGTTCCCGAGCGAGCTGTCCGATGAAGATCTTCGTCACCGGAGGCGCCGGTTTCATCGGATCGAACTTCATCACTCACCTACTGGGCTTGTCCCAGGGCTATTCCATCGTCAACTACGACAAACTGACCTACGCCGGTAACCTCGCAAACTTGGATTCCGTCGCGAGCAATCCGCAATACACTTTCATCAAGGGTGATATTTGCGATCCTGCCGCTGTCGCAGCAGCCATGGCCGGCTGCCAGACCGTCGTCCATTTCGCCGCCGAATCTCACGTGGACCGCAGCATCTACGATCCGGCTCCCATGATCGAAACCAATGTTACCGGCACCTTCGTGCTTCTCCAGATCGCACGCAAGCTCAATATCGAGAAATTTGTGCATGTCTCCACGGACGAAGTCTATGGCGACATGGCGCCCGGCACATTTGCCAGCGAAAATTCGCCGCTGCAGCCCAGCAGCCCGTACTCCGCGTCGAAAGCCAGCTCGGATTTGATTGTCCGGTCCTACGTTCGCACCTTTGGTTTTCCCGCGGTCATCACTCGTGCCTCCAACAATTACGGCCCCTTTCAGTTTCCAGAAAAATTTCTACCGCTCATGATCGCGAGCGCGCTGGACGACAAACCGCTGCCCATTTACGGCGATGGCAAGCAAGAGCGCAATTGGCTACACGTGCAGGATCATTGTCGCGGAATTTTGGCGGTTCTTGAGCGTGGACGTGTCGGCGAGATTTACAACATTGGTGGCGCGGATGTCGTCGAAAATCTCGCCGTGGCGCGCCGTTTGCTTCGCGCCACGGGTAAACCGCAATCCCTAATCTCGCATGTGCAAGACCGACCCGGCCACGACCGCCGCTATGCGCTGACTTGCGACAAGATCGAGCGGGATCTTGGCTGGAAGCCCGCCATCTCGTTAGACGACGGCCTGCGCCAGACCATCGAATGGTATCGCAATAATGCCGAGTGGCTGGAAGGAGTGCGCGGAGGCGACTACCGGATTTACTACCATAAATACTACGAGAATCGCGACTCCTCACTCCACGCGATCACGGACTCAGGAGGAAAGCCCACAATCTAGTTCGTGCGAGCAATTCCCCAGCCGCGACACGCAGCGAACAATTTTTACTTGAGCGATCGTCTTTTTTTACGCGGTAAGAATGCGTCCAGGGAACCGTAGGCTGCGCGAACCGTTCGCCATCGCCAGCGCCGTTTTCTGCATGGCTTGCTCGGGGACCAAATTCCGGCCTCCCTTATTCGATTGCGCCGGAGTCCGCGCCTCGTTTTCCAGCAGCGTCGGCCGCATGAAACCGGCAGCCCTGCGTGCCAGCTCGGAGCGAGTTTCCACGCCGAACTTGCTCAATAATGAAGACACATGGAATTTCACGGTGCGCACGGTTATGTTCAACCGCGAGGCGATTTCCTTATTCGCTCGATTGCTCACCACCGCGTCCAGCACTTCTCTCTGCCGCGCGCTCAACGATGTCGGGCAGGCAATCGCGCGCCCTTCTTTAAGCAGTTCCTCCGTTCGCGATATCAGCCGTGCCACAAGAGTCTGCTCCGCAGGCACCAGTACCTGAAAGTCGGCCGGACTCTGCCCGCGCACCAGGCATTGCATCGCCAGCAGCCCCGCGATGCGCTCCACGGTGCACTCCAGGTCTCCGCCGCCTGTGGCGCGAAACTGCGCCGTGCCGCTCGATGATTCACAGAACAGAAACAAATTCGGGTGATTGGTTTCTTGCTTCTCTTCGCGAGGTACGAACTTTGGAAAAACGCGAACCTTTTTCAATTGAGCCTTCCGTCTGCTTGCCCAGGATTGCATGCGGCTAAGCCTTGGGATTTTCCTGCTATCTGCAATTTTTCATTGCCCGACGGTATGTCTACATCTCGACTTGCACAAAGCACTTACAAAAACCGGTCCGTGCCGATACGGTCCGGCTCCCCTAAACCCCAACTGAGAAGGTGACGGTCACCTTCCAATCGCATTGGGCCGTGGCAGGCTCTCTGCCAAACCCGAACTTATTTAAGTGGCTCAAAATGAGAAACATGGGCGGTCAGGCATGCCCAGCACTCCAAAATTCATAGGTAGAAACTGCCCTCGCATTGCAAATTCTTCCGAACGCCAGAGCTATACACAGCTGCACGCAACCATAAGCACGAAGAATCCACCCTGGCCTGATCGCACTCACTATCACGATTCAATTTGCTGAAAATGATTTCGGGTTACACTCCTCCCTTATAATCGGTACGCGGAAATTCCAATGACGGAGCCCAACCCGTGCACAGGACCATCAAGTTCGTAACAACTGTCCACAGCCTGCTGCTCTTGGCACTCGCAGCCAGCGGCCAAATCCCTCCCGTCAAACCCGCACCGCTCTCGCAGCAAGTGCCGCAAGGATCGGGTGCCTGCTCCGTCCAAAAGTCTTGTGCCGAATTGGCACCCACCATGATCCAGTCCGCCATGGGTCCCTCGCCACTCGAAGAAAACCTGCGCTATCTCAGCGACACCATCGGCGGCCGCGTCACCGGCACGCCTTCAGCCGACCTCGCCGCGGACTGGGCCGTGCAAGCCTTTCGTCACGCCGGCGTTGACGACGTGCATACCGAAAAATTCACAGTTCCTGTGGGTTGGACCGAAGGCCATACTCACCTCGAGATTCTTTCCCCCGCGCCCTTTCCGGTTCGACTCGTTTCCATTGGCTGGTCACCGCCCACTCCCGAAGGCGGCATTACCGCGGACATAGTGGACGCAGGCATGGGCGATGACGCGGGCTTCGTCAAAGCAGGGGCTGCTGCAAAAGGTTCGATCGTCCTTGTCCATTCGAAGTTCCTCGTCACTTGGGACGATCTCACCAACGAATACACCATCGGCCCTGCTATTCTTGATCGCGCTTTGAAAGCCGGTGCCGTCGCTGTTCTGTGGATGTCGTCGCGGCCCAATCTGTTGCTGTATCGCCACACCCTTGCCGTCAATGGCGAAGTGGAGAAAATGCCGCAAGCCGTCGTGGCCCGCGAAGACGCCGAACGCATTGCGCGCTTCCTCGCAGCCGGACAAAAAGTTCACGTGCACTTCGAAATGCCCAATCGCGTCACCGGCCCGGTGGATTCCGAAAACGTCGTCGCGGAAATTCGTGGACGCGAAAAGCCCGATGAATTTGTGGTCCTCGGCGGCCACCTGGATTCCTGGGACCTCGGCACAGGCGCGCTCGACAACGGTTGCAACGTTGCCATGGCAATTGACGCCGCCCGCGTAATCCACGCCTCCGGCACCATTCCGCGGCGCTCCATTCGCTTCATCCTTTTCACCGGTGAAGAACAGGGCCTGCTCGGCTCGGCAGCCTACGCGCACGCACACCGCGCCGAGCTCGACAACATGATCGCCGCCATCATTTTTGATTCAGGAAACGGCAAAGTGACGGGCTACGCGCTCGGGGGCCGCAAAGATATCGTTGCGCCGGTTCGCGCCGCCCTTGAGCCGCTGACCTCTCTCGGCGTAAAAGACTTCACCATGGACGCCGGAATGGACACCGACAACTTCGATTTCCTGATCGAAGGCGTCCCCAACCTCGTCGCCAACCAAGAGCCCGCGAATTACATGCTGAACTATCACGCTGCGTCGGACACATTTGACAAAGTTGATATCGTCGAGCTAAAGCGCCACTCAGGAATTGCCGCCGTCACCGCATTTGCACTCGCCGACGCCGAACAGCGCATCGGTCCGCGCCAATCCCGCGCCGAAATCGAGCAACTTCTGCGCGACACCAAGCTCGATAAGGACATGCAGGATGCCGGCTTCTGGCCGCTCTGGGAAAAAAGCGTCCGCGGTCGCCAGCCCTAGCCGTACGACGCCGGCGGCCTATTTACTCCGGCCCGCCGCCTTCAATACGTCAATCATTGGCAGCGCCCCGCCCTGCCCGCTGCCCATATACACCTCGGGCAGATGGCCGTCCCAGTGTTGTTGCATCATCTCGATCGTCCGCAGCTGCAGCAGCTCCGGCGTGATCTGCTGTTTTTGTATTTCCAATGCTTTTGCTTCCGCTCCGGCCTGCGCCACTTTCTGTTCCGCTTCAATCTTGATGCGCGTTAAATCGTTTTCAGCCTTCAACGCGTTTTGTTGCGCCGTCACCTTGGCCTCAATCGCTCGATTGTATTCTTCGGAAAAATTGAAATCGGTGATGCTCACCGCATCCACGTCGATATGGTGCGCCGCCAGCCGGTCCCGCACGTACTGCTCAATTCCATTTCGCACCGTTGCCCGCTGCGCGATCAGTTGTTCCGCATCGTACTGCGCCGTCTGCGCCTTGATCGCTTCCAGAATTGCAGGTTTCACCACCCGATCCACCGAATCGTCATTTAACTTTGCCCATATATCCGTCACGCAGCACGGGTCTTGATAGTAAGCGAGCGTCACCTGCGTGTGCACCACCTGCAAGTCGTGGCTGGATGCCTGCGAATCAAGTTTTTCCACCTGCACTTGCACCGAGATCGGCCTCACCGTTTCCAGAAATGGCATGATCAGGTGCGGACCCGGCTCCAGCGTGCGTCCCGTTACAGCACCAAAACGCAGCACCACGCCGCGATAGCCGGAGTCCACCGTTGTGAATGACATCCAGAAAATGAAAATCAGCCCTGCCGCGACGAAATACGGAATGCCGTGCGTCAGGCTGGCGGCAATTGGACCGTCGCCACGGCCGGCCTTGGTGGCCACAAACACACGCCACGCCCCTAACAGACAAAGCACAACGAAGGCGAAAAGCAACAAGCCGCCCATATGTGTTTCTCCTTTAAGGAATTGATTACTTTCGTAGTCGGCTACCTAATACGCCATGCCGGCCGAAAACGCAACTTCCTTGCCCTGCGCCCGCCTGCTACGGTGTGCATGCCGCGCCGCGCATCGCGTATACTAGCCGGAAGGATATGACTGCCAGCCCGCGTTCCGGTGTCCGGGATAGCTCCGCTGCGTCGCCCGAATCCAAGCTTTGCCGGATTCTGGCGCTCGACTACGGCCGCAAGCGAATCGGCCTCGCTATCTCCGACGAATTGCAACTGACCGCGCAGCCGCTCCTGGTGATGAAGCGCGCGAATCGCCGCGACGATCTACGCCACCTCCGCGATATTTGCAGAAGAGAGGGCGTCGCGCGTATCCTCGTGGGCCACCCGCTGCACATCACCGGCGAAGCGGGCGAAATGGCGCAGGAAGCCGCGCGTTTTGCCGCGCGCCTGCGCAAGGAGCTAGGAATCGAAGTGGATCTGGTCGATGAAAGACTCACCAGCTGGGAGGCCGCGCAAATGACGGCTGAAACCGGATCGGCCGCGCACCGAAAAGCCTCGTCGCTCGACGACGTGGCCGCCGCCATCTTCCTGCGCGAGTACCTCGAACGCCACCGTGGCCGCCTGCAGCCTGCAGCGGCGGAGAAGGAATAACCCTCGATGCGACGGCTCGGCCTCCTGGCTCTTCTGGTGATTGCTGCAATCGGCGCTGGCGCCGGCTGGCTCGATTCGCAAATCAGCCGCCCGTATCGCGGACATCGCCCGGAAAAAGTTTTCGTGGATATCCCACACGGCAAATCGCGCTGGGCCATCGCCGGAATTCTTCGCCAGAACGACGTCATCCGCAACCGCCTGGCCTTCGCCCTCTTCAGCGTCTGGCATTTTCGTGCGCCCATGGACGCAGGTGAATATTATTTCGATCACCCGGTCACTTCGCGCGAAGTTTTCTGGCAACTCGCCCAGGGCAGGATTTTTGTGCACACCGTGACCATCCCCGAGGGCTGGACAATGTTCGATATCGCTGCCGAACTCGATCGCGAAGGCGTGTGTAGCCGCGATGCCTTCCTCGACGCCGCGAAAGACACCACCCTGATCTCAGATCTGGCGCCACAAGCGCAAAACCTCGAAGGTTTTCTTTTTCCCTCCACCTACGAATTCACGCATCACACCACCTGCGAACAGGCCGCCAAACGCATGGTCCAGAATTTTCGCGCCGTCTGGGAATCTCTGAATTCCTCCGGCACCGCGAATCTTCCCGACGGTCTCACCGCTGACCAGGTCGTCACTCTCGCATCCCTCGTCGAGCGCGAGACACCGCGCAAAGACGAGCGTCCGCTGGTCGCCGGCGTTTTCTACAATCGCATCAAGCGTGGCGGCCCCTTGCAGTGCGATCCCACCGTCGCCTACGCTTTGGAACTTGCTGGCCACCCAGTAAAAATCGTTCACGCCAAGGATTTGCAGATCGATTCGCCATACAACACCTACAGAAATCCCGGCCTTCCTCCCGGGCCCATCGCCAATCCCGGCGAAGCGTCGCTGCGTGCCGCGCTCGCTCCTGCCACCACGGACTACATGTATTTCGTCGCCAACGATTCCGGCGGACACTTCTTCAGCAAAACTCTAGCCGAGCACAATCGCAACGTCGCCCGCTATCGCAGCCTGCTTTCCCGCGATGCTCAACCTGTCGCCGACCAGAAGCCACCAGCGCATCGAGGACCATCATGAGTCCCGTCCGCTCAGACGCGCATCACGAAGGCGGATCGCCCACTAAGAAAGCGCTGATCCTCGAAGTCGCGGAGGGTCTCGGCAAGCCGCGCTATACCCCCGCCGAAATCGAACAGATTCGCCGCCAGTTAATCGCTCAACTCGGAGCGCAAGGAAAAACTTCACCTGACTATATTGTCAGCGTGCTTGAAGAAGCCGGCTTGCGCGTGGTTTGGTCCACACGCTCCGATACCGACGGCCGTTACGAAGAGGAATTCACCGACCTGCTCCATTTTTCCACTCTCGAAGAGGCCGAGATGTGCCTGGTGCGCCTCGACGAGCTTCTCAGAAAATTCCTGCTCGAACAGGAACAAGCCGCCGCCGAACGCGTCCGCGAAGTCGCGCGCCTCGGCCGCCGCCGCGCTGAAATGATTTCGCGCAACCACAAAGTGGATGCCACCAAGCGCGGCCAGAAAGAAGAAATCGCCCATTGGTTCGCAATCTGGCTAGAAACGCCCGACGCTTTCTTTGATTGGCTGGAAGTTCGCAAACAATCTCCCGAGTTCAAGAATAAATTCCCCCAGTCCGGGCTTGCGGAAGACGTCCCCGGCGCGACGGAAGAATAAATCCGTGTACCTCCTCGAAATTGAACCGCTCGATCTCGGTGACGACGTACGCGCCATGGGTCTCGAACTAACCGAAGCGGACGAAAATCGCGAACCCATCCGCGGCGCCGACGCAGCCAGAATCTGGTCGCGCGTGTTGTCCGCCATCGCCTCCCCGGAAATCTGGGCGCTCGATTTTTTCAGCCATCTCGATCGTCTGCGCGATTATTTGCACCGCCACCAGATCCCCTTCCGCGAAGCCACCAAACACTCCCTCGCCGTCCCCGCTCCCGATCTCGCCGTCCTCGAACCTTTAATAGACCGTTTTCAAGGCGAAACCTTCGGCGCTCGCGCAGCAGGCCCGCTTCCAGAACCCGACCCAACTCTCGAAGGCGATCTCGCCAGGCGCGGCGTGGATGCCTACCACACCGCCTTCCCGAGGTATGCCTTCTGCGCCATCTGCAATTTCGAAGATGGCTCGCTCGTCCTCCTCAGCAAAAAGCTCTGGGCCAGCGAGGTCATTCGCCGCGTCCGCCCAGCACTCGCAGGCCACGAAATCGAGATCCGCTTAGCCTCTTAACGCCCGCCGTCCCTATTGTTTAGTGCGCCACTTTAGCCCGTCCGTACTATTTCCATAATCACAGGTCCTAGTACAATCAGTACGAGTCTAACCATATGGCACCAGTCTCTCGCGAGTTAATGATGCAAAGCGAGCCAACAATCCCGAACGCCCGGGCCTTCGTACGCAGCTTGAATGTTCTGCTTAAGTACGCCCGGCTCTATGGTTTAGAGCACTCCCGCTCGCTGAGCCAATTCGACTCGGCATGGTCTGAGCTCCAGGCGGCCGTGAATGCTGCCGGCGCAGGCGGCCTGCTCCTGGGCGCCTCCGGCTCGCAACTCCTCCTCGACGGTGTCCCCTTGGAATCCAGCCCCGCCGAACGCAGCTTCGCTGACTTCCTCAACGCTTCAGGAGTGGCTAGCATCGGTTTCCTCCCGCGTGTCGAGCGCGAGGAATTCGCGAATCTCGTTAAGTGCTTCATGGAAACGGGACCGAAGGCCGCAACCCTTTCGGACCGCCTCGCAGTCCATTTCGCCAATCGCGGCTATTCCGGCATCCGCGTCAACGAAATTCGCTTCGTCGCCGAAGACTCCGGTTTTTCCGATGCCCGCGTAGCCGCCACTCTCACTGCCAAGACCCTCGGCGCCGACGCAGACCGCATCCAGGAATGGTTCCGCAGCCCCGAGAAAATGATTCAGCTAATTGCCGCCGCCGAAGGCGCGCACGGCGGCCCAGGCGTGCCCGGAACCGGAGGCGGCGGCGGAACCGTACCCGGCTCGTTCTACGCAGGAGGAAGCGGCACCGGCACAGGCTCGGGCACCGGCCTGGGCTCTGCATTCGGCGGCGGAACAGTCGGCGGATCTGGAACAGGTACCGGCCCAGGTCCTGGCGCGGGAACCTTCGGTGGCGCAGCAGGATTTGGCTCCAACGCTGGCACGGGCGGAGGCGGCGTATCCGGCCTAGCCGGCGGTATCGGCCAGCTCGAGGAAGCAGAACTGCACAGCCTGCTCAGGCTGCTCGCCCAATTCGGAGAAGCTCAATCGGCCAAAAATCCCGACCTCGACGCGTTGTCGTGGCGGCTAAAAATTTCGGCTCTCCCGCAAAATGCGCAAGTGACTCTCCAGCAAGCTCTCGCCACCGTCGCCGCGCAATCCCCGAACGCGAAGATGGACGAGAGCACCATGCTCCGCCTCGCCGAAGATCTCGCGATCCGCTTCGCCATTGATCGCTTCCAGCGCGGCGAAGTGAAAGTCAACGCGGTCCGCCAGATGCTCGACCGCATGGGTAACGAGCTCACCACTCTTCGCAAATTGCTGAAATCACGCGAAGAAAAATTGGCACACGCCGGCATGTCCGTCGAATCGCATGCCGACGTTCTCGATCGCCAGTTCTGGGCTGCCGTCCCGGACTCCGGCAAAAAAACCGTTCTGATGTCTTCTGAAGCTTGGTGTATTCCGCCGCGCAACGTTCAGCAGTACGTCGAAGAACTCATGGGACGCGGCGAATCAGACGCCGCGGGTGACATCCTGCTGCACTACGCGTCCTGCGTCGGGAACGCCGACGCCGAGGCCCGCAAAAAAGCGGCAATCGGTCTGGGACAGCTCGCCGAGCTCTACAGCAAAGCCGCCAGCCAGCGCCTGCAAGACACCATCTCGAAGATCGGCCTCGCCATGGCTGCGGAAAAAGACACTGAGCTGCAAACTCTTCTCAGCGCCGCTTTCGTCCGCCTCAGCCAGGAATCCGCCGCACGCCGATACTATCGCGCCGTACAACAGGCCCTCGACTCGCTCGCTGATTTGGAAGGCTCGCGCCCCAGCTGGGTACAAACTCTGCGTCCGCGCATCGGCGTGGATAATCGCATTCCCGAATTCATCGAAGAGGCCATGGTCGCCGAAGCAATGCCGGATGGTTTGGTCGGCGTGCTGATGCGCGTGCCGCAGGGCGCAGCCGAACATCTTGCCGTGCGTCTCGCGCGAACTTCGCGACGCACCGAGCGCGAGAGCGTCGTCCACCTGGCTAAAGCCGTGGGCGCTCCGTGCGTGCGCTACCTCAAGGAATCGCTGAAGAACGACGCGCCCGCGAAAGCTGCCACCGTGATCGGCCTCCTCAGTCGCCTCGATCCTGTCGCTGTGGACGAGCTCTTGCCGCGACGCCTTCGCGATGGCGGCCGCGGCTTCCACGATGCCGTCGTGCGCCAGCTTTCCACAGCCGGTGCTCCCGAACGCGGCAAGCTTCTCTCCGATTCGCTTGAAATGTTCGACGTTATGATCGTCCCGCTCGCGCTCGACGAAATCGGCATGTGCGGAGACCCCGAAACGTCGTCCAAGCTTCTGCGTCTCGCCGAAGGCGAAATAATGCCGCAAGGCCCCGAATACCTCCGCGTGAAAGCCATCGAAGCGTTGGGCCGAATGCGCGCTTCAGCCGCTGCCGGGCACCTCCGCCGTTTTGTAGAAGAGCGCAAAACTTTTGGCTGGGTTTATCCCGACGAAATTCGCATGGCCGCGGCCCAGGCACTGGTGAAACTCGACACCGCATGGATTCAGGACTTCCTACCGCAATCGGGCCTGGATACCAGAGTCTTTCAACTCGCGCCGCTCGATCCGATCCCCGAGCGCGATTTCGTGCGTCATCGCCGCTATCGGCGCGTGCGCCTGCCGCGCAACGTTCCCGCCGTGGTCACCTCCGCGAAAGGAAAATATTCTTCCGCCATCAGCGTCCTCAGCCTGGACGGCGGCCTTCTCAGCGGCGAACTGCAGCTCCCCGTCGGCACCGAAGCCACGCTGAAAATCCCCGCGGGCCTGCGCTCCATCAGCATGCAGGCCGTCGTGCGATTCGTGCGCTCGCATCAAGCCGGATTCGAAATGGTAGGCATGAACCTGGAAGATCGCGCCAAACTCCGCCGCCTGCTCGTTTCCCTTGGCGGCAACGATATCCCCGGTGCCGCATCCACTCCGGGTGGCAGTCTTCTCGACGACTAACCCGCGTTACGTTTCTCCTCGCCTCGCGCCGCTCTGCGTTTTCCAGCTTTCGAAACATTCCCGTATCGTCTCGCCAAAATTATTCTGTTAAGCTCGCCCTCGGCGGATCGAACATCTGGCCCAGCAGCTTCCGGCAGTATGTCTGCAAGGGAGGAATTCAAACGTGTTAAGTGCAACTCAAAGCATTCTCATAGTCCTGCTTTGTGTCGTGCTCACCCTCGTCTTTTTATTGTTGATGCGCCGCTTCTGGCCCTCCAGCCAGCGCCGCGAACACAACGAAATAATCGGCTGGCAAGTCAGCGTTCTGGGCACCACCTATGCCGTGATCATGGGCTTCATGCTCTACGCCGTTTGGACTGACTTCAATGCCGCCGAAATGACCGCCGACTCGGAAGCCAATTCTTTGGTCAACATCTTTCGCCTCTCCCAAGGCCTGGCTCCTGCCGATCGCGACCAAATTCAGAAACTTTCGCGCGAGTATGCCGACGCGATGATCAACGAAGAGTGGCCTGCCATGAATGAAGGCAACTTGAGCTTGCACGCCCACAACATCGTCCAGCAATTGTGGGCCGCCACCATGCAAGCCAAGCCCGCGAGTCTGGGCGAACAAACCAGCTGGAACCATGTCCTCACCGAACTTACTAACATGACGGAATATCGCCGCCTGCGCGAATTGCAAAGCAACTCCAAGCTCCCGGGCATCTTGTGGATCGTCCTGATTGTCGGAGGAGTGATCACCACCATGTCTTCGTGCTTATTTGGCACAGACAATTTCAAACTTCACGCCATCCAGGTATTCTCGCTCTCGCTCCTGCTTGCCCTCGCCCTCGTCGCCATCGCGGATATTGACCGTCCCTTTCGCGGATCTGTGCACGTAAACCCCATGGGGTTCGAGCATGCTCGCGAAACTTTCGCGGAATCCAAAGCCGGATTCAAATGATGCAGCTTCGGGGCAACGGCTAAGCGAATATTGGCAATGCGTTCGTCTCCGGCTATCATGTCCGCTGTTGCATACTTCACAAGCGAAGGACCGATGGAACTCTCGCAACAAGATCAACGGAAGAAAGAAGCAGGAGAAGCTGCCGCGAGGTTGGTCGAAGACGGCATGGTCGTCGGTCTTGGCACCGGCTCGACCGCCCGATTTGCGATCTCAGCCATCGGACGCAGAGTGGCCGAAGAAGGTCTGCGTATCGTCGGAATACCGACTTCAGACCGCACCGCCGACCAGGCCCGCACCGAAAAAATCCCGCTCACTACGTTCGCCGAACACAGTCAAATTGACCTCACCATTGACGGTGCCGATGAAGTACTCCCCGGCCCGCTCTACCTTATTAAAGGACACGGCGGCGCGCTGTTGCGCGAAAAAATCGTGGCCTCGGCAAGCAAGCGCATGGCGGTAGTCGCCGACGACACGAAACTGGTGAAACTCCTGGGCGAGCTAGTCTCGGTTCCTGTGGAAGTTGTGCCCTTCGGCTGGCAAGTGACAGCCAGAAGACTAGCCGAGCTGGGAGGAAAACCGGCGCTGCGTCTCGGAGACGACCAAAAGCCCTACATTACCGACGGAGGCCACTACATCCTAAATTGCGCCTTCGGCCCGATGAACGATCCCAAAGAAACCGCGCACCATCTCGATCACGTAGTAGGCCTCGTTGAACACGGTCTGTTCCTGAAGTTCGCCACCGAAGCCTTTATCGCTGGACCCAACGGTGTGAAAGTATTGCAGAAGGAAAAATAAAAGCCGAACGGTCAACTCTTCGCGGTTCGGACCTCGTTGACGTTGCTTTGTAGGGCGTGGCTTCAGCTACGACATCAACCGCTCTAAATACGCCCGGCTTTAAGAAGAATTCTAATTCTTCGAAACGCAACCCTGCGGGTAAACCGCATCCAACGCACCCCACAAAGCCTTCAACCCGCGCTCCGCCGCGCAGAGCACCCCAACTGTATCCACATCCTTCTGCCGCACCAGCCACTCCCGCCAAGCCGCGCGATGCCGCACGTCCGCTTCCTCATGCACCGCGAAATAAGCCAGCGCGCGCGGCTCCGTGATTCCATAAAACCGCCGCAACCCCGAAATCTTCTGGCTCGCAATTTCCGGAACCTGCGCTTCATAAACGTAAAACGCCGCCACAGCCTGTGTTGTGGATCCCTGCGCCGCCACCTCATCATATGTGTCTAGCAACGCCGCGATCCCCGGCAGCGGCCGCGCATCCTCCAACGAAGCATCACTCACTCCCAGCGATTGCGCGAACTGCCGCCACAGCAGCGGGTGCGGATCCGTAGAGTCCAGCTCTTCCGCCAAATTCTCATTCACCAATGAATTTAAATTCCGGTCGCTTTTCGTGCGCGCCTCCAGTTGCTTTAGATTCTCCGGAAACGACCGCACATGCTGGTAATACTGTTCCGCATAAAGCCCCAGCTCCGCCTTGGAAAGCTGCCCCTCCGTCCAAGCTTTATAAAATGGGTGCTTCAACAGGTGGTGCTTCGCCACCAGCGCGTCGAGCGATTCCAGCAAAGTCTTTGGTGCATGGCCGTTCTTGGGCATCCGAATCTCCTGGGCTCTTACCGAATAATGGCGGCGGAACAAAACCACGAAATCCTACCGGAATTCGTACGGGAAATCCAGTATTGACACATTCGGGGGGTCCATCAGTTACCAGGTAGCCCGCAATCCGTGCGACTGGTGGTCATCGGACCACAGCAAAAGTCCGCCTGGGATTCAGTATAGTGCCAGGCGTGACGTCGTTATATCCTTCACTCCATGGCGCGCTCGCCGCAACGCTCCCCCACCACCGGCTTACTTCTTGGCCTAATCATCACCATCGCCGCCGTCATAGCCTATTCCTGGTACATCACGCTGCAAATTTCCCGCCTGCGCGAATTACAAAATAACCTCGTCGAACACAATCGCCGCGATTCCCTCCAACTCCTCCGTGTGCAGAACGATCTGAACTCCCTCGGTCTCGCCATGCGCGACATGCTGGATAACGACGAGCCTTATCCCCTCACCGCGTGGTCCGCGCAATTTCAACGCATTCGCACCGACCTCGATAGCGCGCTCCAAGCGGAAGAGCAGCTCAGCATCGCCCGTCGCACCCCCGAACAAACTCAATATCTGAAAGACTCCCTCGCGCAATTCTGGGACGCCGCCGACCGCACCTTCGCCCTCGCCCAAGCCGGCAAAGACGCCGAAGCTCGCGCGCAAATTCGTCTCTCCCTGCAAGCCCGCCAATCCACGCTCAGCACCGCCGTCTCCCGCCTCCTCGTGCAAAACAATGAAAGTGAGCAGCAAGCCGCTACCCAAGTCGCGCAGATTTACGACCGCGTGCAACGCCAGGTCTATCTATTTCTCACCGCCACGCTCACCGCGATCCTGCTCACCAGCCTTTACCTGATCCGCGCCAATCGTCAGCTCTTTGCCCGCATCGAAGCCCTCTCTCAACAGCGCAGCGAGCTTGCGCAAAAATTAATTTCCTCGCAAGAATCCATGCTGCGCTCCATCTCCCGCGAGCTGCACGATGAATTCGGCCAAATCCTCACCGCGATCGGCTCGCTGCTCACCCGCTCCGAAAAACGCAACCCCGAAGGCTCGGCCCTGCACACCGACCTGCGCGAAGTCCGCGATATCGCGCAAACCACGCTCGACAACATACGCAGCCTTTCCCAAGCGCTCCATCCCGTGATGCTCGATGAAACCGGCCTCGAAAGCACCATGGACTGGTACATTCCCACAGTAGAGAAGCAGACTGGAATTGACATAAGCTATCAGAAGTCCGGCGTGCCCTTCGCGCTCGATGGCGCCGCGGCCATTCACATTTACAGAGTGCTGCAGGAAGCTCTGAACAATGTCGCGCGCCACTCCGGCGCGCACGAAGCTCAAGTGCGCCTGCAGTTTTCAGCTGAAGCGCTCGACCTCGAAGTGGAAGATCATGGCAAAGGCGGCGTCGCAGTAGCCGCGGGCTCCGGCATTGGCCTCGTAGCCATGCGCGAACGCGCCGAACTGCTCCGCGGCACCATCGAATTCACGCAGCCGCCACAAGGCGGAACTCTGGTCCGCATGAGAGTTCCGCGGGAGGGCAACGAAGCGAATGTCGGATAAGATTTCCGTTCTGCTCGTGGACGATCACAGTCTGGTGCGCCGCGGTTTCCGCCGCATGCTCGAAGACGAAGGCGACTTGCAAGTCTCCGGCGAAGCCAGCAACGGTGAAGACGCCGTGCGCCTCGCTCGCGAGCTGCACCCCGACGTGATTGTGATGGACTGCGCGCTCCCAGCCATGAGCGGCCTCGCCGCCGCGCGCCTGATCCTCGAAGAATTTCCCAAGCAGGCCATTCTGATGCTCAGCATGCATTCCGAGGACACTCTGGTGCGCCAAGCGCTCGATGCCGGCGCACGCGGTTACATCCTGAAAAATGCAGACGATCTCGGCCTGGGCTCGGCAATCCGCCGCGTCGCCGCCGGAGAAGTCGTCCTCGCGCCCGAAGTTTCACGCGCGCCCTCACTAAAAGGCGAACGCAATTCCGGCCTTACTCCGCGCGAACTTGAAATCCTGCAATTAATCGTCGAAGGCAATTCCAATAAAGCCATCGCCGATCGCCTCTCTCTCAGCGCCAACACCGTAGCCGTCCATCGCGCCAATATTATGGACGCGCTCGGCATTCACAAAACCGCCGAGCTAGTCGTTTACGCCATCCGCAACGGTCTGGTGAATATCTCGTGAATCGCAGGTCGTTCCTACTGGGAGTGGCGGGTCTCGCTGTAACTCCGCTCATCCGCGCCAAACACGAACTGCTCGCACGCGAGTTAATCACCGGACAATCCGCCGCAACTCCCGGTTTCCGCCTTGTTGATGTCACAACCGCCGCGGGAATTCTGTTCCGCCACAATAGCGGCGCCTACGGCGGCAAGCTTCTCCCGGAAACTCTCGGTTCAGGATGTGCGTTCCTCGATTACGACGCCGACGGCTGGCAGGACATCCTGCTAATCAATGGCAAGGACTGGCCCCAGCACAAACGCCAGCGCACCACACTCCGCCTCTATCGCAATAATCGCGACGGCACTTTCACCGACGTCACCCACCGCGCCGGCCTCGACGTTGAAATGTACGGCATGGGCGTCGCTGTCGGCGATTACAACAACGATGGCTTCCCCGACATCCTCGTCACCTGCGTCGGCCAGAACCGCCTCTTCCGCAACACCGGCAAGGGCACATTCACCGACGTCACCGGCAAGAGCGGGCTCGACAACCGCCTCGGCTTCAGCACTTCGGCCCTCTGGTTCGATTACGATCGCGACGGCCTGCTCGATCTTTTCGTCTGCAATTATGTGAAGTGGTCTGCCGAGCTCGATGTCTTCTGCAGTCTCGACGGAAAGCATAAATCCTACTGCACGCCCGAAGCCTACCGCGGCGAAACCTGCTGGCTCTTCCACAATCGCGGCGACGGAACTTTCGAAGACGTCACCGCCAAAAGCGGCATCTTCGATACCAGCTCAAAATCCCTAGGCGTTGCCATGCTCGACTATGATCGCGACGGCTGGCCCGACCTCCTAGTAGCCAACGACACCCAACCCAACAAGCTCTACCGCAATCAACGCAATGGCACGTTCAAAGATGTCGCCGTCGAAGCCGGCATCGCGTTCAGCGCCGAAGGAAAAGCCCGCGCCGGAATGGGCGTGGACGCCGCCGATTTCGACCGCTCCGGTTTTCCCGGCGTAGCCATCACCAATTTCGACAACGAAATGATCGGCCTCTACCGGCCCGCCGCCAATGGCACCTACAACGACGTCGCGGTGCAAACCGGCGTCGGCCTAGCGTCACAAAACACTCTCGGCTTCGGCTGCGCGTTCCTCGATGCAAACCTCGACGGCGCCCTGGACCTTGTCGTCGCCAACGGCCACATCGACGACACCGTCCGCAACATCCGGGGCAACGTCGGCTATGCCCAACCTCCGCAAATTTTCCTCAACAATGGCCAGGGAAAATTTCAGGACGTGGCCGCAGCCACCGGCGAAGCGTTCATCCAACCAAAAGTCGGCCGCGGCCTCTGCTACGCCGATTTCGACCGCGACGGCGATCTCGACATATTGATGACCACCAACAACGGCCCCGCGTATCTCTACCGCAACGACCAGCAAGCCGGAAATCGCAGCATTCGCTTCCGTCTCACCGGCACAAAATCAAATCGCGACGCGATTGGTGCAATGGTCCGCATTGAACACGAAGGCTCAACCCAAGAGCGCCTCGTCAAAGGCGGCTCCAGCTACCTCTCGCAATCCGAGCTCCCGGTGACCTTCGGCCTAGGCAAACGCGACAAAATTGATCGCGTCGTAATCGAATGGCCCAGCGGCAATACGGAAGAACACAAACATCTCGCCGCAGGCCAGACCTACGACTGCGTCGAAGGCAAAGGCATCACGCCACAAGGCCGCTTCTAGCAAGGAAATCCGGGCGAGGCTCGTCACTTATCAGCGTCCCCGCCCGCTTTCCAGTCCAAGTCAGCAGCCCGCGAACGAAATGAAATCCCCCAACGCATTCGGCAGCTTCGGAGTGAACGGATCGAAACCAAATGATTTCGAGACGTCAAATCCCGCAGCCTTCGCCGCGGTAATGTCCACGAAAGGCGTCAGCGCCGCCACTGCCTGATCAATTTCTGTCCAGCACAGCGTCCGCTCGTAGCCGTTGTTGTTGGGCGGAGCAACGCTTTCCGCCACGCCTTGCGCGCCGGTGATTTTCTGAATCGGTCCGCCATCTTGCGCCGCCACATCAGGCCCCACCACTCGAGCCAGCGTGCGGTGATCGCTTTCGATCCCCATGATCCGCGCGGCTGTTACCCGCAAGTCGCGCGTGCTGAAATTGCGCACGCCCACCAGATATGCGGCGATAAACGCATCTTCCAGCGTAACCAGCACGTTCAAAGTCGTCTGCGCGTCTTCGAACATTCCCTTGGGATAGTAGAAAGACGTAAACGGCGATGGCAGGCCCGTAACGGATTCCTCCAGCAGGTAGTGCGACATTTCCTCTTGCCGCGCGCCGATTAGGTATCCCTGATCGTCGGAAGGTATGCGCCCGAAAAATGGCGCCGTTGCAATGATATGTGTGTACGTCGTCACCGCCAGCGCTTCCGCAATTTCCGCGGCGATCAGGATGTCCGTGTCGCGCTTCTTCAAGCCATCATGGTCATCGTCGCGATCGTCACGACCCACGGCAGCGCTCATCGCTTTTGCGCTGGTCGAGCCCAAACTCAAAAAACCGCTCAGTCCAGCTGCGCCGGCGGCTCCGGCGATCACCGACCGCTGCAAGAAGCCTCTCCGGCTGCTTATCTGATTCTGTTCAGTCTCCGAACACACCAATCCCTTTTCCTTTTCTGTGGTCATTTTCGTTTTCGCTCCTGTCTGATTTTTTGCTAGGTCAAATACGGCGGGAGCGCCGGGTAAGAAGGTTTCCGGCTCATTGGAACTTCCGCTGCCTTTTGTACGCGAGGTCCCGCGGATCGGATGTAACAGCGCCGTGAATTTTTTCGTGCTTATCGCCAGGAAGGTCAGCCGACGCCACAGGCGCCATTCGCGGCACGCACGCAGCGCAGGACTTTACGGCAGTGGCGGCAAACCTACTTCGGCGAGAATTTCCCGGAAGCGAGCTTCATCACGTAGCGTGGTAAGCATCACATCAATGCGCACACTCACCAATTCCGTCTCATGCTCACGGTAAGCTGTCTGTAAGTCGTCCAGCGCTTCTTGCTTTCGTCCCAGCATCGCGTAAGTCCGCGCCAGATTGTAAGCGGATTCCTTGCCATCGGCGCGTAGCCGTTGCTGCTCCTTCAACATAGCGCTCCACATTCCCAGCGCCCCGCCCCGCGCCAACCCCTTCTCGCCCGCGGTCACAATATCGAGCCGCGCCTGGTCATGTAGCAGCGTCGCCGCCTTCCTGCGTTCCGCCAGGTATTGCGGGTATTCGCCTTGCCCTAGATGCAATGTCGCCAGGTAATTGTGCGGAGAAAGAAAATCCGGTTCGGACGCCACCAACTGCTTCAATAGTTCAGCCGCCTGCTGCGTCTGGCCCGAGTGGAACAGCACCAATCCCTTGTCTGCCAGTATGGAAGTGGAATGAGGATCCAGTTTCTGCGCCTTTTCAATTTCTTCCAGCGATTCCGAAAATCGCCCCAGATGCAGCAAATATGTCCCGTACCAATAATGGGCGTTCACCGAATTGGGATCTAGCGTCAACGCCCGCACAAACTCGCGCTGCGCGCCCGCCACGTCCCACGACCAGTAGAAATCCACGAACCCCAGCGCGCTATGCGCATCGGAAAGCGAATCATCCAGTGCAATCGCGCGGTTCGCCGCAGCTTCAGCCCGCGGGTAAGCCTCGTTCGGGGGCATCAGCGAATATTCGCGCAGCAGGTTGTAACAATTCGCCAGCCCCGCGTACGCCTCCGCGTAGTGCGGATCACGCACCACCGCCTGCGTAAAATAATCCACCGCTTGGTTCAGACTCTCCGGCGTGCGCTTCTGCCAGTAATAAATCCCCTTCAGGTAAAGCTGTTCCGCCTGCGGATCAGGAACATGGTGCCGCGCAGCCGCGGCGCCCGCGCCACCCGCAGCACTCGTGGCGCTCGTCGCGCCACCTCGCACCGCGCGTTCAGAACTGGCCCGCCGCACCACCGTCACCGCAATCAGCGCCCCCACTAACACCGCCGCGAGCATGGCCACATAACGCCCTGCGGGCCACCCGCCCCCGCGCGCTAGTAAGCGCCCCGCGCTCCGTCGGTCCCCAACGCGCCGGTCAACGAATCCCGCGTCCCCATAGGCATCGGCGCGCCTCAGCGCACCCTCCTCGACGCTGCTCTCGCCCTCAAGTTCCGCCGCTGCGACTCCGTTTATCGCGTCAGAATTTGCATCCGCATCGTTCTCCGCGCCTATCTTTGCCCCATTAAGCCATTCCGCCAGTTCTTCCGTGTACGCATAGACGTTCGCCCGCCCAGCTCCCGGCACCCGATGCACCGGCAACCCGCGCGTCGTCTCCCAGCGCTTTACGGTTCGCTCATCCCGGCCAAAAAACGCGCCAATCTCTTTCCACGTATCGAGGCGCCGATTCGCCCGAGGGCTTGGATCTGTTGAGCCCATATCCCGATTTGTCCCGAATTGTCCTCTGCTGCCGTTCGCGCCCGGGGGCCGCGCTGATTAATGATACCCCCGACTAGGCCTATGTTGAGCGTGTTCCTCTACGCGCACCGCTTGGCACACGCCTCCCGCACCCCCAAGCCAGAAAATATTGAGATGCCGCACGAACTTGTGCCATCCTAACCCTTGGGCTGCCGCTGGCTGATTTTCTGTGAGGTTTCACCGCATGAAACAAACGTTCCTGGCGTTGTCCCTCATCGCCTCTTGCGCGCTGTCCGCATCCGCGCAACTACCCACACCTCTAAATTCCCACCCCGCGTCCGAGACAATCCAACTAGACCCACGCGCCCCGGGTCAGCCCTTCCCCCACTTCTGGGAACAAATGTTCGGCTCCGGCCGCGCGATCCTCTCCCTCCGCCAAAGCTATCGCGACGACTTGCGCGAAGTAAAAACCGCCACAGATTTCAAATACATCCGCTTCCACGCAATCTTCCACGACGAAGTAGGCGTTTACGACGAAGACTCCGCCGGAAAACCCATCTACAATTTTTCCTACGTGGACCAGATTTACGATGGTCTGCTGCAAGCCGGCGTGCGCCCCTTCGTCGAGCTGAGCTTCATGCCCAAAAAGATAGCCGCCGAACCCAAGTATCAGGATTTCTGGTACAAGCCCAACGTCTCGCCCCCCAAGAGCTACGAAAAATGGGCCGAGCTGGTCCGGCAGTTCGCGCAACATCTCGTGGACCGCTACGGCCTCGACGAAGTCTCGCAGTGGTATTTCGAAGTCTGGAACGAGCCCAATCTCGATTTCTGGGCCGGCGCTCCAAAAGAGCAAACTTACTTCGAACTTTACGACTCAGCCGTCCGCGCTCTAAAACAGGTCAGCCCGCGCCTGCGCGTCGGCGGCCCCGCCACAGCCCAAGCCGCCTGGGCCGATCGCTTTATCCAGCACACCGTAAAAGAAAATGTCCCCGTGGATTTCGTTTCCACCCACGTTTACGGCAACGATTCCGCTCCCGACGTCTTTGGCACCCGCGATGAAATCCCGCGCACCCAAATGGTCTGCCGCGCCGTGCGCAAAGTTCATGATCAGATCGCAGCATCCGCTCGCCCCAACCTCCCGCTGATTTGGAGCGAATTCAACGCTAGTTACAAAAACGAACCAGACGTCACCGACTCCACCTACATGGGCCCCTGGATGGCCGACACTATTCGCCAGTGCGATGGCCTGGTGGACATGATGAGCTACTGGACATTTTCCGACGTCTTCGAAGAACAAGGAGTAGTGAAGCGCCCCGTCTACGGCGGCTACGGCCTCATCGCGGAAGACGGCTTGCCCAAACCCGCCTTCAACGCCTTCAAACTCCTCCACCGCCTCGGCGAAACAAGAATTCCCACGACGGCCGACGACATCATCGCCACACGCCGCGCCGATGGCGCCATCGTGATCGCGCTATGGAATACCCCAGTAGTTGGAGGCGGCGGTGAACCAAAAGAAATAGTGCTGCAGTTGAATTCACTCAAAGGGCGGCAGAAGGCCACAGTCTACAGAGTTGACGCGGATCACGGCTCGCTGCTGAAAGCCTATGCATCAATGGGCAGTCCCGCATATCCCACGACAGCCCAAATCCAGACCCTGCGCCAAGCCGCCCAATTGCCGAAGCCCGATACAATCCCTATCCGCAACGGTCGAATCGAATTGCGGCTCGCACCAGACGCCCTCGTCCTGCTCGAAGTCCGGTGAGTTAAATTTCTCGCATTACGAAAAGAACAGAGGCGAGATTGCCTACTGCGGACAAGCTCGTGCGACTAGCGCTGCGCATCCTGCACCGCAGGTCACTACTGACTACTCACTCTCACTACTCACAAATCCTTCAAGGGATTTACGACGCAGAAGTCGGCTTATGCAGCTTGACCTGCCGTTCATACGGCAACGCTTCGAGGATGAATACAGCGGCAAGCGCGCCGACAACCAGCAGCCCGGCCAGCGTGTAAACCGTCGTAGCGGAAAAATTCGGCACAACGAGAGCCAGCGATCCCAGCACGATTGCAAGCGCGTACAAAACCAGCACAGCGCCGCGATGGCCCAGTCCCAGATTCGAGAGCCGGTGTGCCGTGTGGTCCTTGCCAGGAGAAGTAAAGGGCAGCAGGCCCCGCCGCGCGCGCGAAATGGAAACGAGGGTCGTGTCAAAAATTGGGACGCCCAGAATGAGTACGGGAACGAGCCATGTGTGCGGAAAAAGTGCCCCGTCCGGGCGAATTTTCAGCCCGAGCGTCGCCATCAGAAAACCCAGCAGCATCGCGCCGCCGTCACCCATAAAAATTTTCGCAGGATTGAAATTCCAGCGCAGGAAGCCGAGCGCAGCGCCCAGTGTGGCGGCGGCGAGAGTGGAGACCATGGTCTGCCCGTTGGCATAGGCCGAAATGGTGAAGAAGCCGGCGGCCACCGCCGCGATGCCGGCGCACAGGCCGTCCATGTGATCAAGAATGCTGAACGCGGCGGTGATGCCGACCACCCACAAAACGGTAAGGCACCAATCCAGAATCAACCCGGCCGGGCTGGGAAAGAATTGCGAAAAAAGCTGCGCGCGAATCCCGGAAGCGATCAGGAAAACGGCGGCGAGCGGCATGCCCACGAAAAGTTTTACCTGGTGATGCAGCAGGCCGCCGTCGTCCAGGAAGCCAACGATCGCCAGCAGCGTAGCGCCGGCGAGGATGCCGATGATTTGTTGCAAGGGCGCGTCGTGCCGCGTCAGCAGCACGGCTAGGACGAAGCCCAGGTAAATGGCGATCCCGCCGAGCAGCGGAATCGGATTGAGATGAACTTTGCGTGGGCCCGGCTTATCCACCATGCCGTAGCGCAGCGCCAGATGGCGAATCGGCACGGTAAGGCCCAGTGACGCCAGCAGCGCCACGGCGAAGGCGACTAGTTCAGAGTGATTGAACATTTTTTTCGCGCGCGGTTCTCATGCGATGTGTTTGCGCGCTGTTCTCGTACAGCGTGTTCACGCCACATTTTCACGCGCTGGGTTCGCGTGAGGTGCTGACGCAGCGTGTTCACCTGGCGCGGTCGTGCGCGGCATCTTCCACTATCGCGACGAACCGCTCAAGCTCATCAACTCTAGCATATTTGGCCGCAGTTTCCTGCGCGCGACGGCCCATTTCCGCCAAGCGCACGGGCTGCGCGCGGAGTTCGCGGATCGCCGCGGCCACCGCGGTGGGATCGTCCGGATCAGCTGCTACGCCGCAGCCGGATTCGACGACGATGCGCGCGGCGTCGCATTCCGCCGGTGCGATCACGATGATTGGACGCCCCGCTGCGAGAATCGAGTACAGTTTACTGGGCACCACGACGCCCTCCAGGCCGCGTTTGACTGTGACCACATGCACATCCCCGGCCATCATCACGTGCGCGATCTGCGTCACTGGCCGAAAAGGCGCGAATTTTACATTCGGCAAATTGCACGCCGCCGATTCCAGCGCCACGCGGTTCGCGCCATCTCCTACGAACACCAAACCAGTATTTTCGTTGCTTAAAATTTTTGCGGCTTGCAGCAACGTGTCCCACGCGCCGTAAAATCCCAGATTTCCCGCGTGCAGCACCACGAACGGAAATCCGTGACGGATTTCTTGTACGACGGGATCGCTGCGGTCAGGCATTTGCGCGGGCGTTGATACAGAAGTCGTCCCGTCGCGAACCACCACCACCCGTTCGGGCGCAACGCCTTTCGCCAGGATGCGCTCGCGCATGTCGTCGCCTAGCACAATCACGCGCGCGGCTTGCTTCAGCGCGCGGCGGTGCAAGTTTTCCCAGCGCGTGGCCCATTTGCCGGCACGCACAATGTTGCCGCCCACCGCCATGTCCGGGTATAGGTCGCGGATGTTGTAAACGAATGGCCGCCCCGCGAGCCGCGCGATGAACGCCCCAGCAATGCCCGCTACGGGAGGGTCGGTCATCGCCAGAATAATATCCGGACGAAGCGCAAGCGCGCGCGGCACCGCGAGCGCCAGATACGAAAGATAATTCGCAACCCGCCGCTGCATTTGATGGCGCGGAAATGCCGTCGAGCCCACACACTCCACCGTCACTTTGTTACGCGTATCGCGGCGCAGCAGGGCATAGGGGTAGCGCGCGTCCGGATCGTAGGACGGGCGGCCGGCGGTCACGGTGACTCGATGTCGCTGCGCCAAAGCTTCGGCCACTTGCGCGGCCATTTTCGCGGTGGCCGAAGTGTCGGGAGGATAGTATTCGTTCAGGAGCAGGATGTGCATGCGATTTTCAGGGTTTGATTCTGCCACAAGAGCTCAAATCCTTGTCCATTGCATAACTTTCCGAGGACACCAAGGGCGTTGTGCATCGATTTGCGCCCGTGAGAGTTTTTGACCGTTTTCCGACGAAGCCTACGAGATGCTCTATATTAGCTGTCGTCAACGTCGAGCACCTCCGTTACTTGGTCGGCAAGGCTCTTGCGTGGGTTCGTTTCGCTCTTTTCACCCGTGACAGGCGTCTGCGATTCCGCGCTTGGCGCGGAGCCCTGCGGAACGTCTCTGTCGCTACCCAGTACCGTTGTTGCTGCCGGACCACTCGTTTCGGATGCTGTTGGGTTCGTTCCGCAACTTTCGTGTGTTGCAGGAGCCGAATGGACAGCTGACGTGACCGGGGTTTTTTGTACCAGCGGGAGTGAGAGAGAATTCACTCTGGAGGGAAGCTGGTATGCCGATTAGAAAATACAAGCCGGAGCAGATCGTGACACTGCTACGGCAGGTTGAAGTGGAACTGGCCAACGGGAAAACCACACCGCAAGCCTGCAAAGAAGCCGAGATCACCGCACAGACCTACTACCGCTGGCGAAAAGAATTCGGCGGATTAAAACTCGATCAAGCCAAGCGTCTCAAGGAGCTGGAGCGGGAGAATGCCAAGCTGAAGCGGCTGGTGGCGGAGCTGTCTTTGGAGAAGCAAATTCTGAAGGATGTGGCAGAGGGAAACTTCTAAGCCCTGAGCGGCGGCGTGGCGCGGTCAGGCATGCACGCGAGAGCTATCAAGTATCGGAGCGGCATGCCTGCCGGCTGCTGGGGCAGTGGAGAGGGACACAACGCTACGAAGTGTTCTACCGAACGGACGAAGATGCGTTGACACGAGAGATCGTGGCGCTGGCCAGCGAATACGGGCGCTACGGCTATCGGCGGATCACCGCTCTGCTGCGGGATCGCGGTTGGCATGTAGGCAAGGATCGAGTGCAACGGATCTGGCGACGCGAAGGGTTGAAAGTGCCGCAGAAACAAAGGCCGCGAGGCAGGTTGTGGTTGAACGATGGATCGTGCCTTCGGCTGCGACCGGAACGAGCGAACCATGTGTGGAGTTATGATTTCGTGAGCGCGATGACGCACGACGGCAGGACGCTGCGCATGCTGACGCTGATCGACGAGTACACGCGGGAGTGTTTAGCGATTCGGGTAGCAAGAAGACTGGGAAGGTACGAAGTGATCGAAGCGCTGGCGGATGTGATGCTGTACCGAGGGATCCCGGAAAACATTCGTTCGGACAATGGTCCAGAGTTCGTGGCCGAGGAACTGCGGAAGTGGCTGGCAAAGGTCGGCACGGGGACGCTGTACATCGAACCGGGGAGTCCCTGGGAGAACGGCTACTGTGAAAGCTTCAACGGGAAGCTACGAGACGAATGCCTGAACGGAGAGATTTTCTATTCGCTGAGGGAGGCCCAGGTGGTGATCGAGAAATGGCGGGTGGTCTATAACACGCTGCGTCCGCACTCGGCGCTGGGCTACAGGGCGCCGGCACCGGCGACGTTCGCGCCGCAAATGGCGGCTCTCCGGTCGCCTACGGCTCCCTGCGAGCCACCATTTGCATTATCCGATGAGGTTGTGATGTAAACTCGCTCACTCGCCGTGGTACAAAAACTCGGGCTGGTCATGACCAAGGCAAGAAACCCGCTAAGTCGTGAAGACGTTGAAAGCCATTTCAACGGCGAGCTTTCAACGAAGTGAGCAATTCAACGGGCCGGAATGGTCTCACTCCGTATGGACGAGAACGAATTTGCCGAACTACTCCGAGCGCTCGAACAGACCCTCTCGATGCTCAAGGCCAAGAAAAACTCTGGACAGCGGCGCTCGTTCCTTCGCAAAATGAGACAATTGTTGGCATAAATCGACCCCATCGCCAACGTGCCGAACCGGGTTAGAGCCCGCCAATCGCTCGTCGTGAATACAACCCCGTGATTATGATAGCCTTATTGTGCATCGGTGGTTGAGATATGCCAAAAATCATCCGTTCCCGCGACGTTAAATTTCAACGAAAATCCACACAGAAGCCCGCTTTCGATGCCCAAGCCTTTCTCTATTCGGCCGGCATAGCCAGAAAAGTTACGGAGTTTCGGAAAAAGGAAATGATCTTCTCGCAGGGCGATCCCGCCAAGGATGTGTTGTACATCCAAAAGGGCGGCGTGAGGCTCTCCGTCATAAATGAAGCTGGTAAGGAAGCGGTGGTGGCGGTCCTGGGACCGGGCGATTTTTTCGGCGAAGGATGCATGGCCGGTCAGCCGATCCGCATCGGGACGGCGACTGCGATTTCGGCTACGACCGCACTGGTCATCGAAAAGAAGGAGATGATCCGCGTCCTCCACAGTGAGCACGCATTTTCCGACCGCTTCATCACTTACATGCTTTCGCGCAATATCCGCATCGAAGAGGACCTGGTTGATCAGCTATTTAACTCGAGCGAGAAGCGGCTGGCTCGCACGCTGTTATTGCTGGCGCGGTACGGCAAGGAAGACAAACCCCATGGGGTGCTCCCCAAAGTATCCCAAGAAGTGCTGGCGGAAATGGTCGGCACCACACGTTCGCGAGTAAATTTCTTCATGAACAAATTCAAGAAACTCGGTTTCATCAAGTGCAACGGCGGCCTGCAAATCAACACTTCTCTCTTGAGCGTCGTGCTGCACGAGTAAGCCAACTTTCACGTTGCGCCAAGCTGTCGGATCAAGGCGCATCCGAGAGGAGTTGATCATGTGCTCGCGCCTGATTGACGGGGACTCAATGGGTCAACGCAACACTAAGCTTGAACACCCCTGGCATTGAAAACGAAAGGCAAAATCGCATGGCAAGGCTAGACCAGCAGGAACGCTGCCCTGGCTGGCGTTTGGTCGCGCGCAGCCAAACAGTTGGTTCTCCCGCGGAAGCATTGCCGAATCAATGCTCTGGATGGTGTTGCATCGACCGGTGAGCGGCGCATTTACCGGAGAAGTCACGGCTTTACGCAGCCCCGGCACGTCGAACAAAGTTCGCAAATCGCGCAGGATTGCCTTTCGACGGTCCAAGGACTCGCGGTTTTTTAATCATACGCTTAACTATGCACAAGGCTTCAAATGCCACGCCCATCGTGCTCAGTTCTTCTGTCTGCTGAGGAGAGCTATGGAGTTCTAGTTCCCGCTTAAACATGGCTAACTCAGCTTCCGGCACAAGTTGAGCTAACTTCTGAGGGTCAGTTTCATTCATGGTTTTGAGAAATATTTCTTCCCAGGATACGAACTTGATATCTCCCATCGAATCCTCCCGCCTAACGCAAAATAAGGCGAAAGAGTATACGGGCGGTCATTTTGAAACTGTTCCCTTTTGCACAGGTATGCTTCGGACGACTCATGGGGCGATTGAGGGAGCAGGTTAGTCGGTAGGTCTAAGCCGAAGTCAACGAGCGGATATGCCCGAACAGTGAAGCGCCGTCGTGTTTTGAAACGACTCGGTCCACCGACAAATGCGTAAACGTAGGTCCAGTCACGATCTCGGCATATTGCGTAAAGAGAATGATAGGGACACCTGGCAGAATCTTTTTTATCTCGCGTGCTGCATCTATCCCATTCATTACTAGCATATCCAGATCCAGAACGATTAGGTCCGGGCGGTGTTTAATGGCTAACGCGACGGCTTCTGCGCCGTTGTCTGCTTCGGCGCACAAATCATAATCGTCTTGGGCTTCAAGGATTCGGCAGAGCGCCCATCTGACGATCGGGCTGTCATCGGCTATGAGGATTTTCTTAGCCATTCGGTCCTGCGAGCGTGGGCGTACGGACCTTGGCCCTGTTCAACATATGACACCCTGACTACAGGTAAGTCGGCACGGTAGCGCACAACATTCTTGCTCCAAAGTCAGGCCGCGCCAATCCGGTACCAATGGAAGATCGGGCTGATTGCGCCTTCCGGCGATCCCGTTGATTTCCGATGTTAGACAGCTGCCAGTGAGGGTGTGTGGTATTTTGTCCACCCGAAAAAGAGGCGCATGGAACGCAACTATGACTTGTTTGAAGTTTTGCCCGATGACGCCAGTATCTGGAAAGAGACGGTATCCGGCCACGAAAACGCAATTCAGAAATTTAAGAGAATTATCGAAGCGAACATCAAACGAGGTTCGCGTGATGCACGTTCTCAGCAACACTCTGATTGCTTCGATGAAGGGCCTAAAGGCGCAACGGCGCCGCGTTGCGCATAAAGAGCGGGCTTGGCTACCCAGCTTTGTGCGTGGGACTCCCCGATCCGGCCCCCGATCTTTGTAAATACACAGTTCGATGTATCGCCTTCATCGGCCTTTCCTGTTCAGCTTGTTTTGAAGGGGTCAAGAGCTTGGAGAGCGACGCCAAAGAAAATCTTGGTCGCTGCCCCGATAGCTTCGAACGGTGCTTTCAGTGAAAGTTTCGTCGCAGACCGGATCGGCCGCCGTCAGTAATGCCAAACGGTCGTCACTGCCCCGTTTGCTTCTTTGTTCGCTGCTATGCAGTGCCCTGATGGCAGGAGTCTCTCACGCTCAGGCCGCGCTCCCCGGTTCCGGGCAGACTCCCACTAGGGCTTTGGACGTTCCGGAACTCGACGCCGGTTTTCACCTTCTTTACGAACTTAAGTTTGAGGAAGCTCGCACACACTTCGAACTTTGGCAGAAGTCCCACCCGGAAGACCCTCTTGGCAGCGCCTCGGAAGCGGCAGCTTATCTCTTTGAAGAGTGCTATCGACAAGGCGTCCTGACCTCGGGTTTTTTCCTGGACGACAAACGTTTCCTGGGCAAGATCCCTCTAAAACCCGATCCGCAGCTGCGCGCGGCATTCTTCGCGGCGGACCAACAGGCGCAGGACTTGGCGCAGCTTCGATTGAAGACAAACGGAGACGACCCGAACGCCCTGTTCGCTATGACCCTGAGCCTGGGTATGCAGGCCAACTATGCCAGCCTCATAGATAAGCACCAGCTGGAGAGCCTAAAAAAAGTCCGTGAGGCGGATGTCTATGCCAAGAAGCTGTTAGCGGTCGCGCCAGATGCTGCTGATGCCTATCTGGGTTTGGGCATGGCGAATTATTTCATCGGGAGTTTGCCTGGAACAAAAAAGTTTTTCCTCGGCTTCGCTGGAATCCACGGCGACAAGACCAAGGGCATCCAGCAGCTTCAGATTGCCGCCGATCATGGCCACTATCTGGGACCGTTTGCAAAAATTTTGCTGGCGCTGGCGGCCCTGCGTGAGAAAAAGACAGAAGTGGCCCGCGCACAGCTTATCGATCTCGTCGCGGAATTCCCCGAAAACCCGCTCTTCGCCAGCGAGCTAGCCAAGCTCAACGCGTCTCGTTCGGCAAGCAGTTCACCTCAATAGTGAATTCTTACTGGGAGAAGTGCGCCAACGTTTCGCCGGTTGAGATAGCACGTGTCATCGTACGAGTGGTTTTGCTCCGATTTCGCTTCTCCGATAACGGCGGTGATCTCAATGGGTCGATGCAACACGAAGCTAGAACCCGCCTGGCATTGAAAACGAACGCCGGAATCGCTTGGTAGGGTAAGACCAGCCGGAACGCTGCTCTGGCTGGGTTTTGACCGAGTACTGCCAAACAGATGGTTCTCCCGCACAAGCATTGTCGAGTCAATGCGCCGGATGGTGTTGCATCGACCGGTTGAGCTGGCAGCGTTATCTCTAACGACGCCGACCGTTTCAAGAGGTTTTATTCGGATTTTTTCTGTGCACGAACACACCTTTCCCACGGCACGCGAATCGCGGCTCTGTGGCTGCTTTGTTTCACTTGTGCCACCCCAACTAGCTCGGGCCGTTTCCGCTGCATCGATCCGGTGTTGCCCACCAAACATCTCTTCGGTCACGATCGACCAGGATGAGTTATGCGAACTCCCCCTAGGGAGGCGGGTAGCCTAATCAATCAGACGGTGACTCTTCGCACCATAACGCCCTCTAGGCATCCCCGCACAGGCACCACCGCTTTTCTGTTGCATCTGTCCACGACGACAGAACTCGTGATAATCAATCCGATCTCGCAACATGATCCACAACCGAATCCCCAGTTTTCGTGCGGCGGCGACTCGGGCTTTCCCCAAACCCTTTTGCACTAATTTGCGCCGATAGAACCGACGCAGTTCCGGATCGCGGCGCACTGCATGTGCCGCCGCCTCACACCAGAGAAAGCGCAAAAGCGGATTACCTTGCTTGCTCAAACCTCCGAGCCGCTGTCGTCCGCCGCTGGAGTGTTCCCGGGGAATGATCCCGATATAGCTGGCCAGCGCCTTGCCGTCGCGAAATCGTTTCGGATCGCCCAGAAAGACATCGGTTGCCAGGGCTGTGATCGGTCCTACGCCGGGATGAGTCATCAGCAGCCCTGCCGTGGGCCGTTGGCCTACTTGTTTTTGAACTTGCTGATTCAGTCGTTCGATCTCCGCTGCGAACCTGGCGTACATCGCCTGCAACTCACTGCGCCGCTGCGCGCTGTGTGTTGTCAGCGGTAGCGACGCGATCGCTTGCTGTCCGCTTTCGCTCCACAGCGAACTCCCTCGCCTTAAACCATTCGCCAGTGCGATGGCCTGCAACGCGTTCTGTATCCGCGTACGCAGGCGCACCCACTGATGACGATGTAAGAGTAACCCTCGGAGATCCAGCAGTTCCTGCGACGGCTGCCAGATCGATGGAAAACGGTTTTCTACCAGCAGCTTTAGAAGTAGCTCGGCATCGCGCTGGTCATGTTTCTGTCTGCGGGGTTCGGCCGCCCGAATCGTCGCTGGATGACCGACCTGACAGTCGATTCCCAGTTCTTCCATCAGCTGCAAAAACCACTTCATCGACCCAGTCGCTTCGATGCCTACGCGCACCGGACCGGGAAGCGTGGAATAAAACTCCCGCACGTTGTTGCCTTCGTGCGTGAGAGTCTTGTGCACGACTTCTCCCGTCGCTGGGTCTAGCATCGCCAACGTTTGCTGGCGAGCGTGCAAATCACATCCTATAATTCGCATCTCGGCCTCCTTCGGTCCGAGCACTGTTGGGGCGAACACCGAACAGTCTATTCGGGCCGTCGCGAGGCCGGCGTCGTTATGACATCAATCAGGCATGTGGATCCGAGGAGACAGTCTGATCCGGGCACGATCGAGAGGCGCCAATCATGAGAGCGTCACTCCTCGCGAAGAGCCGCAGTAGGGTCTAGCTTTGCCGCTCTGCGTGCGGGGAACCATGAAGCCAGGGTGGCGATCAGGAAAAACGCTATCACCATCATTGCGAAGGTTCCGGGATCAGTTGCTTTAACTCCCACAAGCATTGTGGTCATCAAACGTGTGAGAGCGAAAGCAGCAATCAGGCCGACGCCAATGCCGACGGCCGTGAGGCGAAGTCCCTGGCCCACTACAAGCTTAAAAATATTGACAGGCCCCGCACCTAGGGCCATGCGAATGCCAATCTCGCCACTGCGCTGTCGCACGACCGTCGAAAGCACGCCATAAAGGCCTACGCCTGCGAGAAGCGATGCAACCACCGCAAATACCCCGATGAGCAGTAGCGAAAAGCGAGTGTGCGCTTGCGCTCGTCCCACCAGAGTCTCCACAGGTTGCATTTCCGTTATCAAAAGTTTGGAGTTTAGCCCTTTCATCGCTTCGCGGATGGCGGTTGCGTATTTTGCTGGATCGCCATCAGTTCGCACGGCCCATTGCTGGACGGCTCCAGATCCCAAGAATGCGTCGGCAAAGTAGACCTGCTCGCGTCCGCGTTCGGCGAGGGATTCATCGCGCTGGTGTGCGACGACGCCGACAATCTCGACCCACTCGGGTTCCGGAGTGCGGATGCGGATTAGAATGCGCTTCCCGACAGCCGATTGATTAGGGAAGGCCTTCTCAGCCAAAAGTTGGTCGATAACTACCAGGTTGCGACCGGGTACATTGTCCTCATCGGTGAAAGTACGTCCCGCGAACAAAGGCGTGCGCATCGTTTCAAAATAGCCCGGGATCACGATTTGAAAATCCACGGCCTGAAATTTGCTGGCATCTGAGAGTGCTTCCTCGGTGCCCCAACGAATGGGGCTGAAGCCTCCAGCTAGGGGGAAAGGGAAAGACGCGGTAGCGCTCTGTATCCCGGTGATTGTGCGCAATCGTTCCTCGATCTGGCGTGTAAAGGCGGCGCGCTCCTGTGGCGTTTCTCCGCCATAGTCTCCCAGAAGTTGAAACGTCAGCAGGCCGTGTGGATTGAAACCAGGGTCGATGCGCTGCAGTTCTAGGAAACTGCGGAACATCAATCCTGATCCGACGAGCAGCACGAATGAGAGGGCCACTTCAGACACCACCACGAACTTTCGCAATAAACCGCCGCTGTCGAGACCTTCGTTTTGGCTGCTGCCACGCAACACGTTCATTACGTCCGGCCGCGCAGCGCGCCATGCGGACGCCAAGCCAGTAATCGCGGCGGCCAGCAGGGCGGCGACTGTCGTAAATCCCAACGCGACAGAATCGATTCGGATGGTATCAAGTCGCGGAAGATTTGCCGGGGCGATCACGAGCAATTCGCGAATTCCCAGCCATGCAAGCGCAAGACCGCCTATCGCGCCAAGTGCAGCGAGCAGAAACGCCTCAGCCAGTATTGGACCGGCAAGATTCCACCAACTCGCCCCGAGTGCTGCGCGGACAGCGAGTTCGCGTTCCCGCAGAGAGGCTCGCACCAGTAGAAGGTTGGCGACATTGGCGCAGGCTATGAGAAGGAGAAAAATCGCGGCCCCCATGAGCGCCAGAATGGCTGGCCTGACCTCGGAGATAAGATACTGCCGCATGGGCTCCAGGCGGATGGCGTAGCCGGAAGTCTCCCTGATCGGAAAGTTTCTCCTTGCTTCTGCGGCGACATCGTCAGCCACCGCTTGTGCCCGCTGAAGTGAAACCCCATCAGTGAGCCTGCCAACCGCATGGATGGAAACTCCGTTTCGGTGAGCGGTATCGTAGTTCAAGCGGTTGGCAAACCACACCTCTGGTTCAGCTTCCACGTCCGCTTCGGGTGGAAAGTACAAGCGAAAGCGTGGCGCCAATACGCCTACAATCTGTGCGTGAAATTGCTCGCTCGTAATCATCGGATGGGCGAGTACGGCGGTATCGCCGCCATAGCGCCGCTGGAAGTATTCGTAACTCAAAATCGCCATATCAGGCAGGCGCGGAGTTGGTGTGCCGGGTTGGGCGCCGCTCGGCGGAGCGGATTCCTGCGGCATTCCGTCAGCGTCATTGAAATCACGGCCGAGCGCGACTTTAGCGCCCACCAAGCGAAAGAAGTTCGTTGTGACCACCGCGTAGCGGATTTGTTGGGGCGTTCCATCTTGCATTGGAAGAATGTCGCGACCGGTGAAGACGCCAGCTAAGCCCTGGAATACGTTCTTCGTGCCTTCGCGCAGATCGATGAAGTCGGCACTCGAGAAAGGGAAGTCGCGGACGTTGCGTTTGCGCATATCGCTGCAGGCGATGACGAGGCGATGGGGATCTTTAAGGGGAAGCGGGCGCAAGAGCACGGCATTGGTAACGCTGAATATGGTTGTGCTCGCGCCGACGCCCAATATAATGGTTAATATCGCGGTCAGTGCAAAAATGGAATTCTTCCTGAGAGTTCGGCCCGCAAGTACCAGATCTCGTAGGGGCATCGTTCCACCTCATCAGCTCTGCTTCGCAAAGAATACACTGCTGTCACTCGGATCGAGGTTGGAATCTCGTCGTAGAGACCGTTAGAGAACGATTTACCGCCGAGATGGCTCGCTTCCGGTTCTTCGATTCGCGATATAGCCAGTGGTCCGGAGCCCACGGCGTCGACGGTGAGCCAGGAAGTCGCACGCCATGGCGGCCGCCCTGAGTATCGAGCCCAGGAAGCGGATCACCAAGCCTAGGAATCAGCCCTGCGGCAGCGCTTCGGGGACTTGCGCGACCATTTTCGCGGTGGCCGAAGTGTCGTGCGGATAGTATTCGTTCAGCAGCAGGATGTGCATGCGGGCGATTTATTTTGCGCGCGTAGCGCCGCGCGCGGCCGATTCTCCGTTGCCCGCGCCTACGGATTTCTTTTCCAGAACGAAATTGCCCATCACCAGCACGTCCATCTGCGTGCGCTGAAAACAATCCAGCGCTTCTTCCGGGCGGCACACAATAGGCTCGTTGTCGTTGAACGAAGTGTTCAAGACGACCGGCACGCCGGTGAGATCCCCGAACGCGCGAATCAGTTTCCAGTAGAGCGGGTTCGCCGTGCGGCTCACGGTTTGCAGCCGCGCAGTGCCGTCCACGTGCGTAGGGGCGGGAATTACAGCGCGTTTTTCCGGCCGCACTTTGTAAGCGAAAGTCATGAACGGCGAAGGATGAGTCTTCTCGAAATATTCGCCGGTGGCCTCTTCCAGAATCGAAGGCGCAAACGGGCGAAAAGTTTCGCGGTGCTTGATGCGGCGGTTCAGCACGTCCTTCATCTCCGGGCGGCGCGGATCGGCGAGAATGCTGCGCTGGCCCAGCGCGCGCGGACCCCATTCCACGCGGCCTTGAAACCAGCCGAGAACTTTACCTTCGGCGATGTGCCGCGCGGTGGCGCGAAGCAGTGCCGCTTCGTCCAGGTGCTCGGCGATTTGCAGGTCGTTGCCGTTGGCCGCAGCGGTTTCCACGGCGGCGCGGATTTCCGGTCCTGAAAATTGCGGCCCCCATCCAGCGTGGTCCATCACGAATTCGCGCGGCCGGTCGAGCACCATGTGATTCACCGCAAACGCCGCGCCAACGGAAAGCCCAGCGTCGCCTGCGGCCGGTTGCACGTAGACGTGCTCAAACGGCGAGTGATCGAATATTCTTCCGTTCGCGACGCAATTGAACGCCACGCCGCCCGCAAGGCACAGCGATTTTTCGCCAGTTTTTTCAGCGAGCGCAGTCCAGTGCGCCGCAAGGACTTCTTCCAGCGCCGCTTGCATGCTGGCCGCAAGGTTGTGGTGGCGCTGTTCAAGCGGTTGGTCGGGCTGGCGCGTCGGCCCCAGGCGCTGTTCAAGATACGACGAAAAGAGCCGGCCGAGAACAGGAGTGCGATCGGCGTCGCGCCACGTCATATCCGCGCCCTGCGATTGGTGCGTGAAATATTCCAGCCCCAGGCGGAACGAAAGCGGCGCGTCCACGTACACGATGCGGCGAAATTCATCCAGAAATTCCGGCTGACCATACGCCGCCAGGCCCATCACTTTGTATTCGTCGCCAAATTTCCAGAAGCCGATGTATTGCGTAAGCGCCGTGTAATACATGCCCAGCGAATGTGGAAAAGTGATTTCGCCGAGCGGCTTCATGCGCGGACCTTCGCCCAGTGCCCACATCGAACTGGCGAAATCGCCTAGGCCGTCAGCGGAAAGGACGGCGGAGCGTTCAAAGGGTGAGACGAAATAGGCGCTGGCCAGATGCGCCGTGTGATGCTCGATGCGATGAAATTGCGCGCGGATCTTTTCCGCGGGAGTCTCAAACGCCGCGGCGAGATCCTCCTGAATTCCCGCGAAACGCCTCATCACCCGCGCGCGATCCAAAGCGAACTTCGGCATGCGCATCGCAAATCGCAGCTTGGTTCCCAGCCGCGCCCACGGGTTACGCGGGATGGCGATGTGGTCCACCTCGGAAAGCTTTACGCCCGCTTGGTCCAGGCAATATTGAATCGCGCGCACGGGCAATCCCGCCGCGTACTTCACGCGGTTCAGCCGCTCTTCTTCCACAGCCGCCAGCAGCCGGCCGTCTGCAATAATTGCCGCGGATGCGTTGGCGTGGTACGCGTTAATGCCCAGGATAATCATCCTGAATATTGTGGCGGAAATTCAGCCGCGCTGTCTCACGAATAAATTGAAACAGTACACGGAGGTACGGCGGCTGACGTGTACCGTGCCTTGCGGCGCATTCTCCTGGCCGGCTAAGGTCTTGCTCGGCCTGGACGGATCCTCGTTCAAGACGCCCTTCGAACGCGTACTTCGATTCTTGATCCCTTGCCAGCTCGCCCGCCCGCACCCAAAAAAACCTGTCCTAAGCCTGTCCGCCGCAATTAGTGCGGGCTTGGGTCAGATTTGGTACAGCTCGTACTAGTTCTGGACCTTTTCTGTACTTCGTCTGGATCTTCGTCCAGCTGCTTTCACCGCGCTTTTGCGTTACATTCCAATGGAAACTAAAATATGAAATCAAAATCAAATTCAAATTCGCGCAATCCTCGCCGCCACTTGGCGCCGCCTCTCACCTCCCCGTATACGCCCCGTGCCGTTCACGAATCGCGGATTGCCAATTACAGTCGGCCGTCTTACCTTCACTGTTCACCGTTCACTCGCCACTTCCTCACTGCGAACACTACGCACACATTTCTAATCAACGCCACGGCGATTAGAAACGTCGCAACCTCAAGAAAACAAACAATGGCGGCCATTTCTAATCGGCTATTTTTGAGCATTTCGGCGTGCCTGCAGTGTGACCACCGTGCGACCGTGCGGCTTCTACGTACGCAACCGGGCGTCGGACGAAATTCGTAGGACACCCGTGGCGCAGCCACTTTTGGCTGTGCGCTCACAGGTCGCGGAGTCTTTTCAGTCGGCGGGGACGGCGCGGTCTTTCGCCCACGCTCTTATGGCTCGGATGTCTTCGGCGCGAGTGACGCTCAGGGGTTGGGTGGCGTGAACTTCGGCCAGCAGTATGTCAGTCGAGAGTTGTTGTTTTCGCCCGAAGGCGGTGTAGAGACCAGAGGCGATGGCTTGCTCGATTTCGGCGCCGGAAAATCCGTCGGTGGCGGCGGCAAGTTTCTGCAGGTCGAATGTAGCCGCATCGCGGCCGCATTTTTTCAGGTGAATCGAGAAAAGCGCGGCACGGACGCCGGCGTCCGGCAAATCCACGAAGAAAATTTCATCGAAGCGGCCTTTGCGCAGCATCTCAGGCGGCAGGCTGGAAATGTTGTTGGAGGTCGCCGCAAGAAAAACGTTGCTCTGATGATCTTGCATCCACGTCAGCAGAGTGGCCAGCAGACGCTGCGATAAGCCAGCGTCGGCGTCCCCGCTGGAGCCCGCCGAGGCGAAAGCTTTTTCGATTTCATCAATCCACATCACGACGGGCGCCAGTTTCTGCGCGAGTTCCAGCGCTTTGTGCAGGCGCTTTTCGCTTTCGCCGACGTACTTGTCGTACAGCGAGCCGGCATCGAGCCGCACCAGCTCAATGCCCCATTCTCCAGCGATGGCGCGCGCCGCCATACTTTTGCCGCAACCTTGCACGCCCGTAATCAGCACGCCTTTCGGAGGCACCAGACCAAAGCGCTGTCCTTCGGGAGTCAACGCGCTGCGCCGTTTATCAACCCACTCGCGCAAATGCTTGAGTCCCGCGACATCGAGAAACGTGGTATCGCGCCGAACCGGTTCGAGCACGCCGTCGGTCTGAAGCGCGGCGCGCTTGGCGTCCAATACCGCATCAAGAAGGGCGGCATCGGCCACGCCGCGCGCCAGCAGGCAGCGGCGAAGCGTTCGCGTGGCGTCATCTTTCGTAAAGCCCACCAAATTGTGCGCGAGCTGCGCGATGGCGGGAGCGTCCAGAGTCATTAGCACGCGACGATCGCGGCTAGTCTCGATCAAAACCTGATTCACGCACGGGACTAATTCGCTCGCGTCGGGCAATCCCAGTTGAAACGGAACCGAATCACCTTTCAGTTCCGGCGGCAATTCGATCGCGGCCGCGGCGATCACGATGGAGCGGCGCGCGGTGCGGAATTTGTCCGCGAGATCACGCAGGCGGCGGCTGATGCGATCGTTGTCGCAATAGCGCGCGAAATCGCGGAGCAGAAAGATGGCGTCGTCTTCGATGAGAGCGATATTACCGAGCGCTTGTTCGGGCTCGGCGGTGCCGTAGAGTGGCGAGCCGCTCAGTTTCGCGAGACCGGTTGTGACGCTCCAGGTGTATAGGGGCACGACGAGCTGTACGGAAATGGAGCGCAGCAGGCCTTCCAGGCGTTCCTCTTCCGTGGTTTCCACAGTGATGATGGGATTCAGCGAATTGATGAGCAACAGCAATTCGTCGCGCTTGGTATTTTGTCCCGACTGCACGGCGGCACCCGGAGTTCTGAGATTGTCGGACAAGCGCCGCACCTCGATGAATTATTTACTGTGCACGATGCGAGAAGATGAACGAGCGACGACTCACGGAAGAGTATCAAACTTGCGGGCGACGTGCGGTTGGATTTCCGGCGCGCATCTCCAGTTTAGCAACGAGCCGAATTGCAAGGTGCTCGGGCATGTGAGCGCGGGCAGCATTGCCGGCTCAGGCGACGTGAGCTGTTGCGGCATTTCGATTGGGCTCGGCGGCCGGTTCTGGGACGCGGAGATTGCGTTTGGCCCATTCATTCAACACGTAGAGACTCCAGGGGCGGGACCATGTGGTGCGGCCGCGCAGAAAATCTTTCCACACGGCTTGCGCGAAACGGCCATCGAGGCGGGATTCGAGCGCGGGCGACCAATCGCTGAGCTGCACCGCGACGCGTTCCCCCAATTTGCCGCGGAGCCAGGTTTCCCATGGGAAAGTAAAAGTGCGCTTGGGCAGTTTGACAATTTCGTCGGGCAGCAAGTCCTTCAGCGCTGCGACGAGCAGGGCTTTCGGACGCGCCGGATTACGCTTCAGCGCTTCAGGAAGCTCCAAGACATATTCGACGAGCGGGCCATCGAGGAAGGGCACCCGCACTTCGAGAGAATGATGCATGCTCATGGCATCAGTGTCGCGCAGCAGAGTGTTCACGAGATAGGAACGCAATTCGAGCCAGGAGATGCGCGTGAAGCGGTCCATGCGGCGCGATTGGTGCGTGGCTTCGGTAAGCCAGAGCAACCAGAGCATGCCGTCCCACTTCGCGGAGTCGTCGCCCAAGCGCGATACGACCGTCTGCGGGGTGAAAAGCGCGCGCGTGAAAAAATACGGCGAGGGAAGCAAGTTTGGATCGAGCCATGCGGAGAACGCTTTGCGAAATGCGTCGGGGGAGCCGCGATAGGCTTTCGAGCGCTTGATGCCGGACCTAGCAAGTTCGCGCGCGAGTTTCGGGAAGAAGCGGGCCATGGTGGTGAGCCGCGTGACCTGCGCCGTGGCGCGAAACGACGTGTAACCGCCAAAGAGTTCGTCGCTGCCCAGACCGGAGAGCGCTACTTTTAATCCCGCCTGGCGCGCGGCCCAGGAAACAAAATAAGTGTTGATGCCATCCATGCTGGGCTGATCGAAGGACGCGACGGCCTCATCGAGGCGCGCTTCCATTTCTCCGCTCGAGAGGGTCATCTCGCGATGTTCGGTGCCCAAGCGCTGCGCGGTCTTGCGCGCGATTTCCGCTTCGCTGTATTCGGCGTCGGGAAATGCGACGGTAAAAGTGTGAATGCCTTTCTGCACGTGGCTGGCGAGCGCGGCAATGGTTGTGGAATCGAGGCCGCTGCTGAGAAACACGCCGACGGGAACGTCCGCGACTAGGTGACTGCGGACGGCATCTTCGAGGAGCGAGCGAACGGTAGTCGCGGCGGAGGCGAAATCCTCCTGGTACGCGGTTCCGGTTTTGGCCTCTTCGTCCTGATAAAACTCCTTGGTGAAATTCCAGTAGAGCTTTGGTTCGGGCACGCGGCGCGCGTGGTTCGCGTGAATTTTCACGAAATGGCCGGGCGGAAGAGAGAGGACGCCTTCAACCATAGTCATCGGTTCGCTGACGGAGCCGAACAGTAAATACGAAGGAACCGCTGCGGCCGAAAGCTGCGGAGAAATGCAGCCGCTGGCGAGCAGCGCGCGCACTTCGGATGCAAATAACAGGCCTCCGCCGCCCGCCGCGTAATAGAGAGGCTTAATGCCCAAGGGATCACGCGCGAGAAATACAGTGGATGCTGGGCCGCCGCGACCTTGCGGCATTTCGATGATCGCAAGCGCGAACATGCCGCGCAGTCTGGCGACGAATTGTTCGCCCCATTGCTCATAGGCGTGGACGATTACTTCGGTATCGGAGCGGGTCAGGAAAGTGTGGCCTTTGTCTTCCAGTTCCTTGCGCAATTCGCGGAAATTGTAAATCTCACCGTTGTAGAAAACGGCGAGCGTGCCGGTTTCATTCCAAATGGGCTGAGAGCCGCCGGGAAGATCAATGATGCTGAGGCGCCGCGAGCCGGCAACGATGGGCGGGGCGACGAGAATGCCTTCTTCATCGGGGCCGCGATGCACGATCGCGGCGAGCATGCGGCGGACGACTGCCTCACCGTTTATTTTCGGGTCCAATCCAATGGCGCCGCAGATTCCGCACATAAGCTGACAGACCGACCGCTCCCAACCCACTCAACGCATTCTTGGTTTGAGCAAGGAGTCAGCAGGATGTGGTCTCCTCCGTTGATACGGACCGAGTAAATTCTGGGGTAGCGCCTCGGTATTCTGATTTACCGCATCGTGCCGGCGAATGCCGATCTCTACCACTATGAGAATACCTGCTAGAATCGCGGTGCGCCACATCGGATCTAGCGCTTTCGGCGCAGCAGCAAGCGTCCGCGCCGGGCGCGCCGGCAGCACTGATCCATACACACGTAGCCGGACGGCTATGGACGAACCACGGCCGTCGCATCTCTCCGGTCAATGTGTTCCGCCGCGCTTTCCGAACGCAGCCTTCTTTTTGGCAATCGCTCGTCGATTTCATTAATTTGAAGAGCAGCCGCGCGAGGGCGTTCGTTGGTTTATTGTCGCGCTCCATTTCCTGGAGGTAAACCTGCTTCGGGATACCATATACCTGGAGAAACCAGTATGCGAACGGATCGATTTCCTCCTCGCCTGCTGGTTGCGAATACCAGGACTCCAACTTTTCGGTCAGGACTTCGATTGATGTGCGCGTCATGCGCGTGGTCATAATATTAACCACAAGTTAATTAACGACAGAATAATATCCTGCTATCAGTCTCGTGCTTCGTGTGGCAAGCGCACGCCCCGTGCCATCGAGTTCGACGTTGGCATCATCACATCTATCGAGTCCTTGGCTGAGCACGATATTCATTGTGGTTCAGCACTTTGTCCGGTCTCCCGAGCCGATGATGGGCAACTCTTCCATGGTCGGATCGTCACTCGTTCCAGCATAATGCACATACTGATCCTCCGTTGCCCGGCTCATCTTCCCGCGAGCAATGCGCGCACGACGGTCAACCGGCAATCTAAATTGCGCGGAATACGTATTGCGGCGCGAATCGAAGACCGAAAGCGTGACGATGATGCGGGCGAGGTGAGAGATCTCCAGGGGGATCGGTTCAACCGACGAAGTCACGAGAACACCTTCGACTTCCTGGCGTGGCTGCAGCCGGTTCTTACGCCGGGCGAAATAGCGGTTGAGCACCCATTCGGCTTCGTAGTATGGACCGGGTTCCGGAAAACGGTAAAGTCCATACCATTGGGACGACCTCTTCGCAGGCGGGAGGAGCGACAGTGGCGGGACGCCCCAGGTGGTCTGGATCTGGTACCCCACGATGTCAATCGGGCGGCTCGCATCATTCCGGAGCGTGAGCTCGATCTGATAGCCCGTGCCGCCCTGCTTCAGGTCGAAAATCGAGTTGAAACTCATTCCAGGAATTTTTTCAATCGCCAATCCCACCGGAGAAATCTTATAGCCATGATCAGAGCGCACCGGGCAGCCGCCCTCATTGAGGCGACGGACCAGGCTGTCCCACTGTTCAGGCGTTTGTTTCATGACGGTTCTCCGTTTCGTTGCGGACCTATACCAATGTGACCACAACCGACTGCGGCACCCGATTCCTGACGGTTGCCATGGACCCATGTTAGTCAAAATCATTGTCGCGAAAAGACGTGCACGACGTGCATCATGTGCACCTATGAAATTCGCTCCGCTGACGACATGCGGGCGTTTGATCGTGCTTCTGCGCAGAACTCGCACGAGGAGTTGTCCATCGCCGTGCGCACGTCATACGCCTGCGCCAGCGCGTGGATCCTTCGGCGGACTTCGTTTGTGAACCGGATGCCGCGCCCCGCACGGCCCAGCCGCTCTGAGAACAAACCTAACGCGCGCAGGTGATGGCCCACGGCGCGCGGATCGAGAATAATATTTTCGCCGCGCCCTTTCAGAATTCCATTCGCGATCGTGGTGATCGCGCCGATGAGAGCCTGACTGCGAGCGCTCTCGTGGGACAGGAACAGCGCAGCTTCGGCTACGACCGCTTCGATCGAATCGGTCCGTCTGATGCGCACATCTTGGTCCTGTGGCTCGAGGATCATCGGCAAACATCGCTGCAGGACGGGATCTTCTACGATCGACCTGCCGAGCATTGATGCGATCTCGCGTGTCGGCGAGGTGAATTGTGGCACGTCGAAATGTGCATCGCGAACCTTGGCAAAATTCAATTCGCGGTAGCGAACAAGTTTTCCCCTCAGCTGTCGTGCGAATTCGTCGAGCGATTTTGCATCGAGTTTCGGCAAAGGACCGCAAATTGGCGTGAGCACGATCTGGAGCGCCTGGTTCAGGATCCAGTGATCGCGCAATGGCTGGCCCGTGCAGACCAAGGTCGGCAAGCACACATCGTAAAATTTGCCTTTCCGAAGTATGCGGCCGCCAGGGCGGCTCATAACCCGCAGCACGCGCTCGAGCTCTTTGTTCGGCGCAAGCTGATCAACAATTAGCAAGGCGGGACGCGGTTGCTGTGGCAGGGTTAGGATTGCGTTCAGCGTGGGCTCACCAATTTGGAGCGGAGCAACGCAGATGCACGCAATCAATCGCAGCAGGAGCGTTGACGCTACTGGGTCGGCCGCAACAATGGAAGCGACCGGCCAAATTTCTGCGCATTCGGGAAACAGAATCGCGAAAGAAAAGTAGGTTAGTTTGAGAGCGGCGTCGCTCGTTAGCCCCGGATGCTGGCAGAGAAACGTGCGGATTTCGTCAAACAGCTGGCTGGTGGTGCCGAAATCGATCGCCGCGATCGTGTCCTGAGGCATGTCCGCGGTACGCTGATTATGGTTCGCCCCACGGAGATCTGCGGGTGCCGCAGTCGTCGGTTGCATCGCGCGCCCAACTCCCTGCCGCGAAGCCCGTGCAAAAAAAAACGGAACCCCGCGAATAAGACTGCGTCGCGTCGTCCCGTGAAAGCGCGGCCAAACAACCGCGCTCCGATTCCGTGTTCGGATGAAAATAATCAATCCGACATCTAAAGCTACCTGAATTACGCCATTTCGGTCAAGCCGAAACTCGGTGACCCGGTTTCTGACTCACGCGTGCATATATCCGTTCGCGGTCGCTCTATCCCCGCGACGCATCGCACACCAACCGACGAGCTCGCCGCGCCGGAGCGCAAACATCCAGTTTGTGTGTCAGAATCGGTGTGACGCCGCCGGTTCGGCACCGAGACGCAGTGCGCAGGCGATGCGCAATGGCCTTCGCTACACAGCGACCGATATATCTCCGCGTGCGCAAGCGCTCTGTTTTTCGCGAACGTGGCTAAGGCCTTGACCAGCCCGAGTTTTTGTACCACGGCGAGTGAGCGAGTTTACATCACAACCTCATCGGATAATGCAAATGGTGGCTCGCAGGGAGCCGTAGGCGACCGGAGAGCCGCCATTTGCGGCGCGAACGTCGCCGGTGCCGGCGCCCTGTAGCCCAGCGCCGAGTGCGGACGCAGCGTGTTATAGACCACCCGCCATTTCTCGATCACCACCTGGGCCTCCCTCAGCGAATAGAAAATCTCTCCGTTCAGGCATTCGTCTCGTAGCTTCCCGTTGAAGCTTTCACAGTAGCCGTTCTCCCAGGGACTCCCCGGTTCGATGTACAGCGTCCCCGTGCCGACCTTTGCCAGCCACTTCCGCAGTTCCTCGGCCACGAACTCTGGACCATTGTCCGAACGAATGTTTTCCGGGATCCCTCGGTACAGCATCACATCCGCCAGCGCTTCGATCACTTCGTACCTTCCCAGTCTTCTTGCTACCCGAATCGCTAAACACTCCCGCGTGTACTCGTCGATCAGCGTCAGCATGCGCAGCGTCCTGCCGTCGTGCGTCATCGCGCTCACGAAATCATAACTCCACACATGGTTCGCTCGTTCCGGTCGCAGCCGAAGGCACGATCCATCGTTCAACCACAACCTGCCTCGCGGCCTTTGTTTCTGCGGCACTTTCAACCCTTCGCGTCGCCAGATCCGTTGCACTCGATCCTTGCCTACATGCCAACCGCGATCCCGCAGCAGAGCGGTGATCCGCCGATAGCCGTAGCGCCCGTATTCGCTGGCCAGCGCCACGATCTCTCGTGTCAACGCATCTTCGTCCGTTCGGTAGAACACTTCGTAGCGTTGTGTCCCTCTCCACTGCCCCAGCAGCCGGCAGGCATGCCGCTCCGATACTTGATAGCTCTCGCGTGCATGCCTGACCGCGCCACGCCGCCGCTCAGGGCTTAGAAGTTTCCCTCTGCCACATCCTTCAGAATTTGCTTCTCCAAAGACAGCTCCGCCACCAGCCGCTTCAGCTTGGCATTCTCCCGCTCCAGCTCCTTGAGACGCTTGGCTTGATCGAGTTTTAATCCGCCGAATTCTTTTCGCCAGCGGTAGTAGGTCTGTGCGGTGATCTCGGCTTCTTTGCAGGCTTGCGGTGTGGTTTTCCCGTTGGCCAGTTCCACTTCAACCTGCCGTAGCAGTGTCACGATCTGCTCCGGCTTGTATTTTCTAATCGGCATACCAGCTTCCCTCCAGAGTGAATTCTCTCTCACTCCCGCTGGTACAAAAAACCCCGGTCACGTCA
>CAVSYZ010000003.1:0-293390 GCA_963732325.1 uncultured Acidobacteriota bacterium
CAGCGCGTAGGGCACAGCGAACGCCGCCAAAATCAGCCACGGCCTGCGCAACACAATCGCCGCAACCAGCAGCGACCATCCTACCAGCGTCCCGGCAGTATGAAAGATTCGCGTGAGCGGCTGGCGGTGTGCCAGCACATAGAACGTCCAGAACTGCGGAAAACTCTCAGGCTTGTCCATCTCGGGGATTGTAGCTCTGACATCCGCAACTTCAAGCCAAAATAAAAATGCCACAGTCCCGCTTCGTGAGAAGCAGGACCGTGGCCCGTCGCCAAGCGTCTCTTGCCGACGGTTATGATGGGATATGACTTTTATGAATGGTTATGATGCGAGTTCCTCCACCGAACGCGCCACCATCACCGGCTGGCCCGTCGCTTGATTGATCAGTATGAAGCCAACGACGCGAATCGAAATCGGCTGCGTCCCTTGCAACGCGCCGAGTCCGCTCAGATTTATGAAGTTGGTCTCGTTCGTGGTCATCACGGTCAGCGGCTGCGGCAGCAATACGCCCGCCGTCCACCGATCGTTCAACTGGAATGTGCCGGCATTATTGTTCTGCACCACCGTGCTGCCGGGAACCCAGCCGCCCGCTTGTCCCTGGCGCCGTAGAACCACGCGGTGAACCGTAAGGGTCGTGGTGCCGTTGGTGGTACTGAGCGCTCCTCCAATGCCCACGCGTTGCCCAGCGGCCAGTTCCGAATTGTTGAAGAGCAGCGTCGTCAACGGCAGATTGATGTGCTCGATCATGTATTTTTCCGAGCCATTCAAACCGAGCGTTTCGATTTGCCCGTCCGAAATTCCGTTTATCGCCGGCAACAATTCACGAACGTACAGATCCGCTTGCGTCGCGGGTCCTGATGGCGGACGGATGCTGGTGAATAAACCACCCATGAAGAACCCGTTGTTGGAGACGACCTCCACTTCAGATGCGTCAATGTCGTGCGTAACTGGATCAAGCGTGCCCGAAACTTCCACAATGGTGTTGGTCGTAAACGAACTTACCGCGGTACTAGGATCGTCGAGCATCGTGTTGTCATTGGTCGTCACATTCCACTGACGCCCGTGCGGACCCTGGATGGTAAACGTGTTCGCGCCGGTCACGCCCACCACGCCGCCGTGAAAGTCATCAATGGACACCTGCGAATCGGTCGAATTCAGCAGCGCGACTTCAAACACCGGATTCACCGCGCCCGTCACCTGGCCGTTCCCGTCAGTCTGCAGCGACTGGCGCAAGTCAAATTCCATGCGCAATCCGAATAAATCTGCGTCGGAAACTATTACAGGGTTTGCGAAATTCACCGTCACGCTCGATTGCGACAGCGTTCCGTTGATCGTGCTGATCACCGGCGGATTCATGGAGGTATCAATGTACCCAATCACCGGCGATGCGATCGTAATGGTCGCCGAAGTGTAAGTGCCGGTCGGCACGGAGGTGAGGTCCAATAGCTGATGTAAACCACTGAGTTGCGCAAAATCCACGATTTGCGGCTGCGATAGCACGCTCACGTTCGTCGTGCCGTTGAACAACGTGATTCCGGTTACGTTGACTTCGCAGGAAACGACGCTCGGCAAGGAAGCATCAGTTCCCACGGTATAAACCGAAGCTTGGCCCTGCGTCGAACTGGTTCCCACCCCGCCGCCTCCGCCGCAACTGGAAAGCGTCAGCGCGGCAAGAAATGCTGCGAACACACCCATGGCTTTAGGATTCCCCATGTGAATTTCTCCTTAGATTAAAAATCGATTATGGCCGGGGGCCGGAGCCCCTTTTTGCTGCTGGGGAGTGAAACCCACGGGTTCCGCAAAAGTTGCGAGAATTTTGGGGCTGAATCAGCGCTGGCCTGCCTGTGCCAGGCCACTTTCATCCTTCCCAATTTGTTCGCCACACGTAAATTACGCTCGTTTAGCTCCTTGCGCCATCGCGCACAGTTGTTTACGATGGCTTGCGAAGAAAATCGCGCAAACTAAACAATGATCGGCGAAACAATTTCGCACTACCGCATTCTTGATCCGCTCGGCAGCGGCGGCATGGGCCAGGTGTTTCGCGCCGAAGATACGCGCCTGGGCCGTCAGGTCGCGCTCAAATTTCTCTCCGCGGACCTCGCACGGGATCCCGCTGCGCTCGAACGCTTCCAGCGTGAAGCCCGCGCTGCTTCTTCGCTGAATCATCCCGCCATCTGCACGATCTACGATGTGGGCGAACACAACGGGCGCCCTTATCTGGTGATGGAAGTCCTCGAGGGGCAGACCCTCCGCGAGCGCATCGGCGGCCGAGCGATGGCCACCGATGCCCTGCTCGATTTTGGCGCGCAGCTTGCCGATGCGCTCGACGCCGCCCATTCCCGCGGCATCATTCATCGCGACATCAAGCCCGCGAATATTTTTATCACCTCTCGCGGCCAGGCAAAAATTCTCGATTTTGGATTGGCTAAACAAACTGCAACCCGGCGCGTCGGTGAAGCAGTCGGTACCGGCAACAGCGTCACTCAGCCCACCACAGACAATCTCTTTCTCACGAGTCCCGGCTCGGCCATCGGCACGGTTGCCTACATGTCTCCGGAACAAGCGCGCGGTGAGGATCTCGATGCGCGCACCGATCTCTTCAGTCTTGGCGCGGTGCTGTACGAGATGGCCACGGGCCAAGCCGCATTCAACGGCAATACTTCGGCGGTTATTTTCGATGCCATTCTGAATCGCACCCCCGCGTCGCCCAGCTCGCTCAATCCGATGCTTCCACCGAAGCTGGAAGAAATCATCGGAAAATCCCTCGAAAAAGACCGCGACCTGCGCTACCAGACCGCCGCCGAACTGCGCGGCGATTTGAAGCGCCTGAAACGGGACACCGACTCTTCCCGAAGTCCCAGTGGCTCGACCGGTGCATGGGGCGCCGCGACCTCGACCGCAAATCCCGACTCGAATGCGAATGCCGCGCAGCCCACCGCTTCCCACGCTACTTCAGTTCCGTCGTCTGCAGCCGCCCCAGCGAGCGCTCTCACGCAAAGTAGCAGCCGCCTGGGCCTGTGGATAACCGCCGCCGTGATTATTCTCCTCGCCGTTGGTGCGATAGCTGCCATCGCTCTACACGATCGCTTCGGACACCATCACGAGCAAACGGCATCTTTCTCACAAATGATGATTTCGCCCATCACCTCCACCGGCAACATCCACTCCGTCACCATCTCGGCCGACGGCAAGTGGGTTGCCTACGTCGCCGACGAAAAAGGGAGCCATGGCATCTGGATTCGCCAACTCGCCACTGGAAGCACCGCGCAAGTCGAACTCGGTTCTCCCGGCGAAATCGAAGGATTAAATTTTTCACTCGATGGCAATTACCTTTACTTCGTAAAGAGTGACGACTCCGCTGGCGTTGGGACCCTGTTTCAGGCGCCTTCCCTGGGGGGAGCGCCACGCCAGATAATTGTAGATGTGGATAGTCCGATCAGCTTTTCTCCGAACGGCAAGCGGTTTGTGTTCGTTCGCCAATCCAGTAAGACCAAGACTTCGCACTTGATGCTTGCAAGCTCAGATGGCACCGGCGAGCAACCCCTCGTGGCTCTCACCAATCCACCCCGCTTTTCCGATAACGGTCCGGCATGGTCTCCCGACGGAAAGCGCATCGCCGTCGCAGACAATCCTACCGGCGAATTCGATAAGTCTGCGGTCGAGATCGTGGACGTGGACTCCAAGACTAAAACGCGCCTGGGTTCGAAGGACTGGATTGCTCCAGACCAAATGGCGTGGCTTCCGGACGGCTCTGCGCTCCTTTTCAACGCGCGCGTCGCCAAAACGTCCCTTAACGCTCAACTTTTTTCGCTCAGTTATCCGGACGCTGAAGTTCGCCGCGTCACCAACGATTTGAATTTTTACAGCGGAACCAGCATCACCTCCGACGGCTCCGCGCTCGCCACCGCGCAGGTAACTCTCACCGGCAACCTGTGGGTCGCGAATTTCGGAAGTTCGGCTTCGCTCTCGCCGCCGCGCCAAATTTCCAGCGGAATCAGCCGCGCCGATGGTATTTCCGGCGTCATCTGGACGCCCGACGACAAGATCATTTACACCTATTACACATCGGGAACGATCCAGCTCGCTGGCGCGTCGCCCGACGGCTCGAATGTCCACGACATCGCACCCGGAGTCGTGGGTCCGAATTGGCTTTCCAGTTGCGGTGACGGACGGCACTTTGTCTTCGGCATGGGCCGTGGCAAGGACAGCAGCTCCATCTGGCGCGCGGACATGGATGGTTCCAATCTCACCCAGCTCAGCACCGGAAAGATCGCCGTGCATCCCAATTGCTCACCCGACGGAAAATTCGTCGTCTATGTTGACGTCTCCGGCAATTCCACTCACCTGATGCGTGTCGGAATTGATGGCGGCGCGCCCGCTGAAATTTCTAAAGAAGAATTGTTTTCTCCCGTGATTTCTCCCGATGGAAACTCCGTGGCATGCGCCTATCAGCCCGAGCCCGGCAAGCGTCCAAAGCTCGCGGTCGTCGGCCTGAACGGCGGAGATATTCGCAACGTCTATGATCTGCCGCCCGAACTGCAAGGCGCCTTCAACGGCGATGGTGGGCAGAAACTGGCCTGGACGAAAGACGGCCGCGCGGTTTTGTACCCGGTCAGCAAGGATGGCGTGATTAGCCTCTGGGCCCAACCCGTCGGCCCACAGGGCAGCGCACAGGCCGCCGCCAAGCAGGTGATGAATCTCGGCCCGGATTTTCAGTGGGGCGCGTACGCTCTATCGCCGGACGGGAAACAGATCATCTACGCTCATGGCCGCGCCGTCACGGACGCCGTTCTGATCTCGCACTTTCACTAATTCCTCAGTTAGGAGCTCCATGAGGTTTTCTCGGCGCGACCTATTCAAGACCGCGGCTGTCGCTACGGGCACCGTTGCGGCTGGTACAGTATTTAATGGACCTCCAGCCGGCCAGCGCTCCCCAGTGCAATCTGCAAGTGAGCCGCTGCCTCCCGCGTTCGATGCCCTGAAGCCTCTAGGTGATCGTGTGAAACCGATCCGCACCGAAGAACTGCAAGCCCGCGTCGTTCGTGCACAGCAACTTATGACGGACGCCAAGCCGCGTTTTGAGGCCCTCTACATCACTCCTGGAACCACGCTGGTCTACTACACCGGCATCCGCTGGTGGCCCAGCGAACGCATTCTCGCTTTCCTCGTTCCCCGGCAAGGAGCTCCGCTCCTGGTCGCTCCGGCGTTTGAAGAAGGCCGCCTGCGCGAGCAGATGCGCTGGCCGATCGAACTCCGCGTTTGGCAGGAAGACGAAAACCCGTACCCGATCATCGAAAAATGGCTACTCGAACGGGGCGTCCGCACGGGACAAGTCGGCGTCGAAGCCACCACGCGCTACGTCTTCTTCGATGGGCTGCGCAATGCCGCGACGTCACTGGAATACACGAGTGGCGACCCCATCACAGTCGGCTGTCGCGCGCAAAAGAGCGCGCACGAACTGGAATTGATGCGCTTGGCATGCTCGGCCACGTGCGATGTGTACAAGGCCGTTTTCGCTTCGTTGCGCGAAGGCATGACGCAGCGCGAAGTCTCCGAGCTTGCGGCGCGCGGCTACACTCGCATGGGCCTGCAAGGTGAAGCCTCGGTGTTCTTCGGACCGTCCTCCGCCCTTCCCCACGGCTCCCGGGAAGAGCAGGTGCTGCGAGAAGGCGTCGGCGTAATGATTGACGATGGCACCACAGTCGAGGGCTATCAGTCCGATGTCACGCGCATGGGTGTTCTCGGCAAGCCGCCGGAAAAACTTCAGCACGCATTTGAAATTGTGCGAAATGCGCAGAACGCTGCGCTCGCAGCTGCCGTCGCCGGTCACGAATGTGGTTCGGTGGATGACGCCGCGCGCAAAGTCATCGTCGAGGCCGGATTCGGCCCCGGCTACAAGTATTTTTCGCACCGCCTGGGCCACGGCATCGGCATGGATGGTCACGAATCGCCCTACCTCGTCCATGGAAACACCACGATTCTCAAACCCGGCATGACGTTCTCGAACGAGCCTGGAATTTATGTGGTAGGCGATTACGGCATGCGTTGCGAAGATGACATGGTAATTGCGGAAACAGGCGAGGCCCAGCTGCTCACGCCCGGATTCCAGCCGTCGCTCGAAACCCCCATCGCCTAGAATAGCGCCGGTTTATCCTGAGAGCTTGCCAGAGGCAGGGTCGAAGGACATCCGCCGGATCGCTACGCGCTAGATCGATTCGCGAGCCTGCTTCGGCCCGCTCTCACGCAGCGCGTTGGCCATCCTCGCTAATTCCGAGTGGCTGGCACAGAACTCTACAATCCTCGCCTCCGCCCAAAACCTCTCCGGTCCGTTTTCCTGCGAAATAAACGCGCAATGGCCGCCATGCTCCGGCGCAAGCAAGGTGATCCATCGGTTGCCCAGAATCGCCGGGTTTTGAAATGGCCCGAAGGGCACGAACGGATCATCCTTCGACGCGATGATCAGAGTCGGTACGTGAATCTCAGACACCACTCGCGACGCGCTGGAGCGGGCGTAGTAATCGCTGGCATCCGCGAAACCGCAGTAACGCGCGGTGATCACGTCATCAAACTCCCGAACCGTGGAAATCCGCGGAAAGCCGGGCAACGCGTGCAGCGCATACAAGTCCGCAAACAAGCTTGCCTTGTGCCGCATATGCCGCTTCAGCCGCGTCACAAAATGATGCTCGTAAATAAAATTGCGCGGCTTGCTCAGCGCGTCCGCGCAAGCAGCCAGGTCGAGCGCAGGCGCGATCGCCACCACGCCACGCAGCTGCACCGGTGGCGCTTCGCCCATTTCTCCCGCCATTTTCAGCACCAGGTTGCCGCCCATAGAATATCCCGCGGAAAATATTTCGGCCAAGCCGTCGCGTTCAGCCAGCTCCATCACCACAGCGCGAATGTCGCAGCTCAACCCGGAATGGTAAAGCGTTGGACTCAACTTCTCAGTGCCACCGCAATTTCGCTGATTCAAACGCACGACGTTGAACCCAGCGATCCAAGCCTTTTCGCCCGTTCCGCGCATATAGCCGGACTCGCAGGAGCCTTCCAGCCCGTGCAGAACGATAAGTGTGGGATGTTCGCGAGGATTTGATTGCCAGTGACACTGTCCCAGAACCTGTGTACCAGGTTCGGTCTCAAACGAACGCGCCACGCCGGCCGGCAGCCTGGGCACAGGCCGCGGCCAGAAATTCGCCGCGATCGTCATCGCATGAGGATTGCGCAGCAGTGGATGTGGTCTGAATTCCTTCACTCCTTACATGGTAGGGAGTCCTGAGGTTTCGCGCAACCTTACGAGGCGTCAGCTTTCAAATCAGTTCCATCAGCGGTGAGGTCTTTCGCCATCAGCACCTCATCGTAATAACGACCGTGTTGCTTCAATGCCTTGCGCTCGATCCCGTATTCCACAAAACCCAAGCTCGCATAAAGCCGCCGCGCCGCCTCGTTCTCGCTCACCACGTCCAGCTGCAAAATCTCCACGTGCTCCCGCGCATAATCAATCACAGCCTCTGCGAGCTTTCTCCCCACGCCGGCGTTTCGCGCGTCAGATCGGACGTACATCCCCCAAAGATAGCCCTTGTGAGCATCCTTCGCGCCTTCGCGCCCCCAGAAACCCGCCATGCCCACAATTTCCGTGCCGCGAAAAGCGCCAAAGACCGGACAACTCGCCACTCGCCCAGAAAAATGCTCAAGCGGCCGGATGCCCTCAGCTTCAAACGTGCTACCGAAAGCCTCCGGATTCAGGCGCAGCGCCTCCAATCGAATCTCTCGATACAAATGGCCTTCCGATTGGTCTAACCGGCGAACGTGAATTTGTGAGTTATCCACGCTAGATTCGTATCCGAAATTCGCAGCCAGCGCAATACCTCCCTTTCCTCCAGCCGCCGCAGCTTGATTTCATTTGCGGATGCACATAAAATGAATGCTTCAATAATGAAGGTCTGCCGCTACAAGTGAATCTTTCTCGAGCCCAGCTCATACCGCTGGGCTTTGCTGTATATAGAGACCTTCGGACTCATAGGAGAATAGATGATTGAAGGACCCATCCCCGAAGCGCTGACTTTCGACGACGTGCTGCTGCTGCCGGGCAAATCGTCGATACTGCCAACGCAGGCGGACACGCGCACCTGTCTCTCGCGCAAAATTTCGCTCAACATTCCTATCGTCGCCGCGGCCATGGACACAGTCACGGACGCGCGTCTGGCCATAGCCATCGCCCGTCAGGGCGGAATCGGCTTCATCCACCGCAACATGACCATTGACCGCCAGGCCGAGGAAGTGGACCGCGTAAAACGCTCGGAAAGCGGCATGATCGTTGATCCCGTCACTATCGCGCCGGAGCTTTCCGTCCGCCAGGCGCTCGACATCATGAACAAATACAAAGTGTCGGGCCTGCCCGTCACACGCGGCGCGCGCCTCGTGGGCATTCTCACTAATCGCGATTTGCGTTTCGAACGCAATCTCGATCAGCCCGTCAGCTCGGTGATGACCAAGGAAAATCTTGTCACTGTTCCCGTGGGAACCACTCTCGAGGAAGCCGAAAAAATCCTGCAGCGCCATCGCATCGAAAAACTTCTGGTAGTAGACGCGGATTTCAACCTCAAGGGCCTGATCACCGTAAAAGACATCCAGAAAAAAATCGAGTTTCCTGACGCCACAAAAGACGAGCACGGCCGCCTGCGCGTCGGCGCCGCCATCGGCGCCACGGGCGATTTCCTGGAGCGGGCCGCGGAAATGGCCCGCGAAAAAGTAGATGTGCTGGCGATTGACACCGCGCACGGGCACAGCTCACGCGTGATGGATGCGATTCGCGCCGTGAAACAAAAATTTCCGGAAATGCAAGTAGTCGCCGGCAACGTAGCCACCGCCGAAGGCGCGCGTGATTTGATTTCGCTTGGCGTGGACGGCCTCAAAATTGGTATCGGTCCCGGCTCCATCTGCACCACCCGCGTGGTCACCGGCGCGGGCGTGCCACAGATCACCGCGATCATCGAAACTTCGCGCGCCGCGAAAGGAACCGGCGTCCCGATCATCGCCGACGGTGGCATCAAATTTTCCGGTGACATCACCAAGGCCATCGCTGCCGGCGCCAATTCCGTGATGATCGGTGGCCTCTTCGCCGGCACCGAAGAATCGCCCGGCGAAACGATTCTGTATCAAGGACGCACTTTCAAATCCTATCGCGGCATGGGCTCGCTCGGCGCCATGGAAGCGGGCTCGGCGGACCGGTACGCGCAGGAAGGCGTGGAACGCGGCAAGTCCGTTCCCGAAGGCATCGAAGGCCAAGTTCCCTACAAAGGCCCGCTCGCGGGCCTCGTGGACCAACTTGTAGGCGGCCTGCGCAGCGGCATGGGTTACTGCGGTGCTGCCAATCTCACCGAGCTTCAGGAACGCAGCAAGTTCATCCGCATATCGTCAGCAGGCTTGCTCGAAAGCCACGTGCACGACGTGATCATCACACGCGAAGCTCCGAACTACCGCCGCGAATAGAGCGCTCCACGTGAAAATTGAAATTCGTACAATTCGCCGCTGCGCCGGACCGGACCGCTAGGATGAAATGGCTCCGTTACTGGTGGCCAGCGCTTGTTTGGGCCGTCATGATCTCCATATTTTCGACTGGTCTCTTCAAGTCGGATAACACCGGCAGTGTGATCATTCCCATCCTGCGCTTCTTTCTTCCCCATGCTTCCGCTGAAACTCTCGATTTTCTCCACCACATCATCCGCAAATGCGGGCACTTGACCGAATATTTCATTCTGAGCATGCTGATCCTGCGTGGAATCCGCGCCGGCGAAAAAGGCTTGTACCTGCGCTGGGCTCTGCTGACGATCTTGATCGTTGCCTGCTATGCCGCGCTCGATGAGTATCACCAGTCCTTCGTTCCCGGTCGCACCGCTGCCGTGGGAGACGTGCTCATTGACACCACGGGCGGCATCGCCGCGCAGATCGTCGCTTCGCTTTTCGTTCTTCTGGGAAAGGCTCGCGAAAAGCGGCACGAGGACGAAAGCAAAACCGCCGGAGCAGCCCCAATCAACACAGCATAAAAATCCTGTCATAGAAATGGAGACACCAATGTCCAGCCGTTTCTTGCGTTATCTGCCGCTTCTAGCCGCGGTTTGCGTTCTAGCATTTCCTTCGCGTGCTGCCGCTTCCGGCGCCAATCCGGTCAGTTACGAATTGAAGTTCGAACGCCCCAACTCTCATCTGCTCGATGTCACCATGCACGTGGACGCGCTTTCCGGCGCCACAGTGGACTTCGCCATCCCCGATTGGGCGCCCGGCTCCTACTACATCGAAAACTATGCCGCCAACGTACAGCGTTTCCGCGCGCACTCCGCCAGCGGCCAGGAATTGACCTGGCGCAAGACGGACAGCCAGACCTGGCGCATTGATCTCGCCGGCGCGAAATCCGTCACAGTCGAATACCAGGTTTACGCCAACACGCTGCAGAACAACATCGCGCAATACAATGAGCGCCACGCCTTCATCGGCGGCCCTTCTGTCTGGATGTATGTGGTCGGCGCAAAAGATCGGCCCGCAACGCTTTCGATCGCAGTTCCCAGTGGCTGGCGTGTCGCCACCGGAATGGACCACACCTCGGCCACAACTTTTGAGGCGCCAAACTACGACACCTTTGCCGATTGCCCGCTGGAAATTTCCGATTTCGCCGAAAAAGATTTCGAAGTCCTCGGTACGAAATATCACGTGATCGTGCACGACGTGATGGGCCAGAAAGATTTCGCGAAGTTCACGGATGATCTGCAAAAAATAGTCGCTCAGGATGTTGCCGTACTTCAACCGGTGGCGGGCACTTCCGGACAGGCTGCCCCTTTCAAGGACTATTATTTTATTTTCCACGTCTGGCCCAAGACCGGCGGCGGCCTGGAGCATCTAAATTCCACACAAATCGATTTCGCCGCCGACTGGGATTCCATGGAGCCGAACCCCAGATTCGTCAATGCCTACGATCTGAAACTCTTCGTTTCCGCGCACGAATTCTTCCATGCCTGGAACGTCAAGCGCCTGCGCCCGCTTCCCCTAGGCCCCTTTGATTATTCGCAGATGGTGCACACGCCGTCGCTGTGGATCTCCGAAGGTCTCACCAGCTATTACGGCTCGCTGGCTCTGGAGCGCGCTGGGCTGATCACTCCCGAGCAATATCTCGATACCATCAGCCAGCTCATCACAAAATTTGAAGCGCAACCCGGCCGGAGCGAGCGCAGCATCGAAGACACCAGCTGGGATACCTGGTTTCCCCGTGACAGCGTGATTCACCAGGACAACAACCTCTTGAACACATGGTATTCCTACTACGACGGCGGCCAAATCATGGGTCACATTATGGACTTTGCGATCCGCCACGATACCAACAATCAGAAATCCCTCGACGACTGGATGCGCCTGCTCTATTCCCGCTACGCGCTCCCCAAGCCCGGTTTCCAGCCCGACGATGCCATCAAAGCCGCATCGGAGGTTTCCGGCAAGAGCGTGAAAGACGTTAGCGACTTCTTCCAACGGTATATCTCCGGAAAGGATCCGATTCCGTACGAAGAGTATTTCGCCTACGCGGGGATTACGGTTGAAAAGAAGCTGGATCCGGCGAAACCATGGATCGGCGTTGATACCATCAAAAACGACGATGGCCGCGCCAAAATTCGCAACATCATTCCTGCCAGCCCCACCGAAGCAGCAGGGCTGGACCGCGACGATATCATTTACGCCGTGGACAGCCGCGCGGTAGACTTCGACACCTTCACCAAGGAAGTCGCCGCACACAAACCGGGCGATACTGTGCGCGTCACCGTCCTGCGCCTTGGCGAATTCAAAGACTTCCCGGTGACGCTGAAGGCCAATCCCAGCCCCACCTACACACTGAAATTGATGGAGCATCCAACGGATCAGCAGAAGGCCATCTACAATTCGTGGCTGGGAATCAAACAGTAGCGTTACGACTCACGCAAGTCCGAAAAAACAAAAGGCCCGCTCCGACGAATCGGGGCGGGCCTGTTTCAATTCTGCAAATCAACAAAAAATGAACGACGCTACTTCGTCGCCACCGCTTCCCGTACCTCTTCCTGTTCCGGCGTTTCCACATCCTGCTTCCGGCTCGGCTTCTTTTCCTTCTTCTTCAATTCCGAGCCGATGAACTCCAGAATCGCCAGATCCGCTCCGTCGCCCAATCTCCAGCCCGCCCGGATAATGCGCGTGTAACCGCCCGGACGGTCCGCAAAACGCGGCGCGAGGTCGCTGAACAGCTTTTCCGTAGCTCCCGGCGTCATCAGGAAAGCCGCCGCCTGGCGTCGCGCGTGCAGCGAATCGCGCTTGCCCAGCGTGATCATCTTCTCCGCCAGCCTGCGGGTAGCTTTCGCTCGCAGAATAGTGGTGTGGATGCGTTCTTTCTCGATGAGGTTCGTCACCAGGTTGCGCAAGACCGCGCGACGGTGCGCGGGCTGCTTCCCGAGTTTTGACCCTGATTTAAGGTGTCTCATAGTCGCTTACCGTGGCTCGCGCGGTTTCCCGCGCGATTACATTGCCGTGGCATCCCCCTCGGAAGGCGGAGGCGCAGTCTGGCTTGGCAGCGGCGGCCAGATGATGCGGCCGTGCTCGTCAAACTTCATGCCCAGGCTCAAGCCCATCTTGTGCAGGATGTCCTTGATCTCATTCAGCGACTTGCGCCCGAAATTCTTGGTCTTCAGCATTTCGGATTCGGTCTTCTGCACCAGCTCGCGCAGATTCTGAATGTTCGCGTTCTTCAGGCAATTGTAGGAGCGCACCGAAAGTTCGAGTTCTTCCACCGAGCGGTCCAGAAATTCCAGGCGCGGATCGCTGTAGTTCTCGACAACTTCTTCCGGCAGGTCCGGCGTCTCTTCGAAATTGATGAAGATGCTCATGTGGTCCTTCATCAGCTTCGACGCCAACCCAATTGCGTCCTGCGGAGTAATCGCCGCGTTGGTCCAGACTTCCAGCGTGAGCTTTTCGTAATCGGTCATCTGTCCCAAACGAGCCGCTTCCACCGCGTAGTTCACTTTGCGTACCGGCGAGTGCACCGAATCAATCGGGATGTAGCCGATGGGCAGGTCTTCGTCGAAGTTGCGGTCCGCGGCAACGTAACCGCGGCCATTCTTCACCCGCAACTCCAGCTCGAACTTGCCGCCTTCGCTTACGGTCGCGATATACACATTCTTATCCAGCACCGCGATATCCGCATCCTCTTCGATTTTCGCCGACGTCACCGGTCCCGGCGTATCCACGATCAAAGTGATCGTCTTCGGCTGGTCCGTATTCAACTTCAGCGGAACCTGCTTCAGGTTCAGGATGATGTCCGTCGCGTCTTCCACGACGCCGGGAATCGGCGAAAACTCGTGCAGAACGCCTTCGATTTTCACCGCGGTAATCGCTGCGCCTTCAATCGAGCTCAGCAACGCGCGCCGCAGGGAGTTTCCGACCGTGGTTCCCCATCCGCGCTCGAAAGGCTGCGCTGAGAATTTTCCGTACTTATCGGTCAGTGTTTCTGGTTCTGCTGCCAACCGCTTTGGTTTCTGGAAGCCCTTCCACATCTTCGACATTCCTCCTGGCTCGCCCGCGGCGAACCGACAAACTTATAAACGTTGATAATCTCCGCGCGCTACTTCGAATACAGTTCCACGATCAGCTGTTCGTTCATCGGCGGCGTCTGCACGTCTTCGCGACGCGGCATCGCCACCACGCGCGCCTTGAAATTCGCTGGATCAATATCGAGCCACGGAGCCACGCCCTGGCTCTTCGCCAGATTGCGCGCTTCCATAATCATCACGTTTTCGTGCATCTTGTCCTTCAGCGTGACTTCATCCCCCACGTTCACCAGGTAGCTGGGGATGTTCACCTTCTGGCCCTTCACCCGGATGTGCCCGTGCAGCACCAGTTGACGCGCCTGCGAGCGCGAGCCGCCCAGGCCCATGCGGTAAACCACGTTGTCCAGGCGCCGTTCGAGCATCACCATCAGGTTCGAGCCGGTCGGTCCTTTGGTCCGGAGCGCTTTTTCGAAATACGTGCGGAATTGGCGCTCCAGCAGCCCGTAGGTGCGCTTCACCTTCTGCTTTTCACGCAACTGCACGCCGTAGCCCACCATCTTCGCCCGCCGCGCTTGTCCGTGCTGCCCGGGAACGAAATTGCGCTTTTCGATCGCGCACTTTTCTGTAAAACACCGCAGGCCTTTCAAGAAGAGTTTTTGCCCTTCCCGTCGGCACAGCCGGCAAACCGCTTCACGATGTCTTGCCAAGTCCTATCTCCTTTTTCTCAACTCTGCAACTTCCCTGAATCTTTGTCGCCCGCGTTATACGCGGCGGCGCTTGGGCGGACGGCAACCATTGTGCGGGACTGGCGTCACGTCTTTGATCGCGTTGATGTGCAAACCCGAAGAAGCCAGCGCGCGCACTGCCGATTCGCGTCCGGCGCCTGGTCCCTTCACGCGCACTTCCACGGACTTCATTCCGTACTGATCGCGCGCCACGCCCGCCGCCGTTGCAGCAGCTTGCTGCGCGGCATACGGTGTGCCCTTGCGCGAGCCCTTGAACCCTACCGAGCCTGCGGAGGACCAGCTCACCGCGCGGCCATCGGGATCCGTCAGCGTCACAATCGTGTTGTTGAATGTCGCCTGGATGCACACCACGCCGTGCGGCACCACGCGCTTTTCCTTCTTCTTGCGAAATTCCTTCTTGCGCTTAGAGGTCTTCGCCGCTGCTGTCGGCGCTCCTCCAGGTGCTGCTGCCGCGTCTTTCGGTTCTTTTGCCACGCTCGTGTCTCTCCTGTCGTCCTAAACCGTTCAAACTTTGCGCAAGCTACTACTTGCGTGCCGCGATCTTCTTCGCCGCTACCGCGCCCTTCCGTGGTCCCTTACGCGTACGCGCGTTGGTGTGCGTGCGCTGGCCGCGAACCGGCAAATTGCGCCGATGCCGCAATCCGCGGTACGCCTGAATTTCAATCAGCCGCCGGATGTTCATCTGCGTCTCTTTGCGCAGATCGCCTTCGATGCCGCCTTCGGCCTCGATCGCGGCGCGCAGACGCGTCGCTTCATCCTCGGTCAGATCCTTGATCTTCTTCATATGGTCCACGTTCGCTTTCGCGGCCAGCGACTTCGCGCGCGCCTGCCCAATTCCGTAAATCGAAGTGAGCCCAATCCAAAGCCGCTTATTCGGCGGCAAATCCACACCTGCGATGCGAGCCATTCTCTATCCTCCGGCCTCTGGCCTAACCTATCCCTGGCGCTGGCGGTGCTTGGCGTTTGTACAGATCACGCGCACCACGCCGCGCCGATGAACGATCTTGCACTTCATGCAGATTTTCTTTACCGATGCCCGAACCTTCATTTTTCCACTCCATGCCCTCTTGGGGGCCCCATAATTCTGCTGCTCCGCGCCGCCGCTCTACTTGTAACGGTAAACGATCCGGCCGCGCGTCAGATCGTAAGGCGAAAGCTCCACCGCCACGCGATCTCCCGACAAAATACGGATGAAATTTTTGCGCATCTTCCCTGAAATATGCGCCAGCACCTGGTGCTTATTCTCCAGCTCCACGCGAAACATCGCGTTCGGTAGCGGCTCGATCACGGTGGCCATCACTTCGATGGCATCTTCCTTCCCGCTCTCGCCCGGGTTCTTCTTTTCCTTCTCTGGCCTTGGTCGCATGCGCTCCTGTGTTCCACTCCAGCCAACTTCTGCTTCCTGCTGCTTACCAGACTGGCCCTGCCGCTTCTTTCGGCCGGGTCAGAATCCACGGCCCATTTTTCGTCACCGCCACCGTGTGCTCGAAGTGCGCGGAATCGCTGCCGTCCGCCGTCACCGCGGTCCACTCATCATCCAACACTCGCACGCCCGGACCGCCCGTGTTCACCATCGGCTCGATGGCCAGCACCATGCCCTCTTGCAACTTCGGGCCCTGACCCGGTGAACCGTAATTCGGCAGCTGGGGGTCCTCGTGCATCTTGGTGCCGATTCCGTGGCCCACAAACTCACGCACCACCGAATACCCGTTCTTTTCCACCCACTGCTGCACTGCGGCCGATACATCGCCCAGGCGATTTCCCGCCCGGATCTTCGCGATGCCCTGCTCCAGCGATTCCCGCGTCACGCGCAACAGCTTCTCGCGCTCTGGCGTCACCTTGCCTACCGGCACCGTCAACGCCGCGTCGCCAAAATAGCCATCCAGCTCGACGCCGAAATCCATCGAAAGAATGTCGCCCTCGCGCAACTTCCGCGCCGCCGACGGAATCCCGTGCACGACTTCCTGATTAATCGAAGTGCACACCGAGCCCGGATATCCCCGGTAGCCCTTGAACGCCGGTCGCGCGCCATGTTCCTTCGTGTAACCCTCGGCGAACTCATCCAGCTCTTTCGTCGAGATGCCTGGCCGGATCATCGTGCGCATTTCCGCCAGCGCGCCCCAAACGACCTGACCCGCGCGATACATCTTTTCCAGCTCCGCCGGCGATTTACAGATGACCATCGCGCCCTTCCGCGCGCTTCACAATTTCATTTAAGGCGCGGGTCACTTCTTCCACCCCTGCATCTCCGTCCACAGTTTCCAATACGCCATGCGTCCGGTAATAATTCGCCAGCGGCTCGGTCTGCCGTTCATACGCCGCAAATCGTTCCTTCACGATCTCCGGCTGATCGTCCGAGCGCTGGATCAACTTTCCGCCGTCATTGTCGCAAATCCCCGGCGTCTTCGGCGGCCGCTCGTGGATATTGTACGTCTCGCCACCCACGCTGCACGTCCAACGGCCAGCCACGCGCCGTACTAACGTTTCCGGGCTCACCAGAAACTGAATTACCAGCGCTTTGCCCAGTCCGCGCCGCTGCAAAATCTTATCCAGCTCTTCGGCTTGCCGAATCGTGCGCGGAAAACCGTCGAAGATGAATCCCTCGTCGCAATCCTCGCGAGACAGACGGTCCTCCACCATCTCCAACACAATGTCATCCGGCACCAGGTCGCCGCGTTCCATGATCGGCTCCGCGAGCCGCCCGGCCGAGGTGCGGCGCGTCACCGCGTCCCGCAGCATGTCACCGGTGGAAAGATGCGGCACGCCCAACTGCTTGGCCATGCGCTTCGCCTGGGTGCCTTTTCCAGCTCCTGGCGGACCCAAGAAAATCAACGCCCGTTTGAGCGCCATCCTCACCGCCGATGCGTCGGTCATTAACTGCGACGGCCCCGGACTCGGCCCTTGCGCACGAACCCGTCATAATTCCGCATCACCAACTGCGCTTCCAGTTGCTGCACCGTATCCATGGCCACGCCCACCACGATCAAAAGCGACGTGCCGCCGAAATAGAATTGCACGTTCAAGCCATCCAGCACGAAGCGCCACATGTGCCGGTCAAACCAATCCCCGACGAGCCACAGATGCTGCAGGTGAATCCCCGAAATCATCCATTCCGGCAGCAAGCAGACCACCGCCAGATACACGCCGCCGACGAACGTGAGCCGCGTTAGGATGCGGTTAATGTACTCGGACGTGTTCCGCCCCGGACGAATCCCCGGCACGAACCCGCCGTACTTCCGCATGTTGTCCGCCAGCTCCGTCGGATTGAAAATAATCCCCACGTAAAAGAACGCAAAAAATATGATCAGCGTCACGTAGATCACGGTGTAAAGCGGCTCGCCCCACTTGATCATGTTCGCGAACTTGCCGAACGCCGTGGACTTGTTCTGAAAAAACAGCGCCAAAGTCTGTGGAAAAGTGAGCAACGAACTCGCGAAAATCGGTGGGATCACTCCCCCGGAATTCACCCGCAGCGGCAGGTAAGTCATCTGCCCGCCCATCACTTTTCGGCCCATCACGCGCTTCGCGTACTGCACTGGAATCCGCCGCTGGCCGCCTTCGACGAACACGATGAACGCAACCACCGCCAGCATCAGGACGATCAAGCCCACCAGAATGACGCCAGCGAGCGATCCCCACTCACCGCTCGTCGTCTTCAAGTACAAATCGTGGACCGCGTTCGGCAATCCCACTACGATGCCCGCGAAAATAATCAGCGACATGCCATTCCCGATCCCGCGCTCGCTGATCTGCTCACCCAGCCACATGATGAACGCCGACCCCGTGGTCAGCGTTAGGATCGTCATCAGCGTAAATCGCACGCCCGGGTGATATACCAGCGCTTCACCGTTCATGTTCTGCAGCTGCAACGTCTTGGCAATCGTGAACGATTGAAACACGCTCAGAATAATCGTCAAGTAGCGCGTGTACTGCGTAATCTTGCGCCGCCCTAGCTCGCCTTCTTTCTGCAAGCGCTCCAAGTAAGGCCACACCACCACCATCAACTGCAAAATAATCGAAGCCGTAATGTACGGCATGATGCCCAGCGCAAAAATTGTCAGTCGGCGCAAATTGCCGCCGCTGAAAAGGTCAATCAGCCCCAGAACCGAGCCTTGGCCCCGCTGGAACATGTCCTGCAAAAGCGCCGTATTGATTCCCGGCGTCGGAATGTGCCCGCCCAGGCGGTACACCGCCAGCATGCCCAGCGTAAACAGCACACGGTTGCGCAAATCCGGCGTGCTGAAAATATTCCGAATTGCCAGGAACAGCTTGTTCATTGCAGGACTTCGACCTTTCCTCCGGCGGCCGTGATTTTTGCCTCCGCCGACTTGCTGAACGCATGCGCCTGCACCGTCAACGCCACTTTCAATTCGCCGCTGCCCAGAATCTTCAGGCCCTCGCGCTTCACTCGTAGCACGCCCAGCGCGTACAGAATTTCCGGCGAGATCGTTTCACCAGCCTCAAAAACATTCAGGCTCTCCACGTTGATCACCGCATACGTCGTCGAATCCGGCGCCGAAAATCCGCGCTTCGGCAATCGCCGGTGCAGCGGCATCTGCCCGCCTTCAAACCCCGGCCTTCGCGAATATCCGCGACGGGACTGCTGCCCCTTGTTGCCCGCGCCCGATGTCTTGCCCATCTTCGAGCCCATGCCGCGTCCCACGCGCACCTTGCGATGACGCGAGCCGCGCGGCGGTTTCAAATTCGATAATGTCGGTTTCTGTGCCATTCTCAGCCCTCAATCTGTACGAGATGGTGCACGCGCGCGATCATGCCGCGAATAGATGGCGTGTCGTCCACTTCCAGCACTTGCTGCATGCGCCGGAATCCCAGCCCGCGAACGGTCTGGCGCATATCGCGTGGGCAGCCGATAAAACTAACCGTCCACTTGATTTTCAACTTCCCGGTTTTCTTCTTGCCCGCTGCTTCTTTCGTAGTTGTCATAATTATTCGCGCGAAGGAACTACTGTGCCGTCGCTTCCTCCGCAATCTTCCCGCGGCCTTCCGCCACCTTGGCCGCATCCTTCAAATGCATCAGCGCGTCAAACGTCGCCTTGATCACGTTGTGCGGGTTCGACGTACCCAAGCGACTTCGTGAGCACATTCTGAATTCCCGCAACCTCCATCACTGCGCGCACCGCTCCGCCCGCAATGATTCCAGTTCCTTCCGGCGCGGGCTTCAGCAGCACCTGCCCAGAGCCGAAACGCCCCAGCACCTGATGCGGAATCGTGGTGCCCTTCATGTTCAGCTTCACCATATTCTTCTTGGCCGCTTCAATCGCCTTGCGGATGGCCATGGGCACTTCGCGCGCCTTGCCCATGCCGAATCCGGCGTGGCCGCCCTGATCTCCCACCACCACCAGCGCCGAGAAGCTGAGGTTTTTTCCGCCCTTCACTACCTTGGTGCAGCGGTTGATCGAAACCACCTGATCCTTCAGGTTCGCCTGGTTGGTTTCCACCGGACGGCGTACAGCTAACGAGTCTTTGAGCTCTTGTTTCGACATAATTGTCAGAACTTCAGGCCCGCCTCCCGGGCCGCTTCCGCGAGCGCCTTCACGCGCCCGTGATATTGATATCCGCCACGATCGTAAACCACCTTTTCCACGCCCTTGGCTTGCGCGCGCTCCGCGATGGCCTTGCCCACCACTTTGGCTGCAGCAATATTGCCGCCGCCCTTGATGGACTTGCGCACTTCCCCGTCCAGCGAGCTCGCCGACACGATCGTGCGATTGGTCTGATCGTCCACCACCTGCGCGCGTATATGCTTCGAGGTGCGATGCACGCAAAGCCGTGGACGCTCTGCCGTACCCACCAGCGTCTTGCGCGTCCGCACATGAATGCGGCGGCGATGCGCTTGCCGCGATAATTTGTGAACCGGTGCTGCCACGTTCGCTCTCCTCCTGGCCTAGGCCGCTGCCGACTTCGCGCCAGCCTTGCCGGCTTTCTTCTTCAACCGTTCGCCGGTAATGCGCACGCCCTTCTGCTTATATGGATCCGGCGGACGCAGCGCGCGGAGATTCGCGGCCACCTGGCCCACCTGATTCTTGTCCGCGCCGGTCACCACCATGTGTACCTGCTTCTCGATGGTGATCGCGATTCCTTCGGGGATTGGAAACTCAATTGGATGCGAATAGCCCAGCGCTAGTACCACGTTCTTGCCCTTCACCTCAGCGCGGTAGCCGACGCCCACAATATCCAGGTCCTTCTTGAAGCCGGTCGTCACGCCGGTCACCGCATTCGCCACCAGCGCTCGCGCCAGCCCATGCAGCGCGCGCTTGTCTTCCGATTCGCGCTTCGCGGTCAGGATGCCGTCTTTCTGCTCGAAGCTGATTCCCTTCGGCACCGCGACGCGCATCTTGCCCTTCGGTCCTTGCACTTCCACGGCATCGTCCTTGATCTGAATCTTCACTCCGGACGGCACCGGTATAATTTTATTTCCAATTCGCGACATGGCTCTGTTCGATCCTCGTGTTTACGAAATTCTCGCCGACTCTTACCAGACTTCGCACATAATTTCGCCGCCGATGCCGGCCTTGCGCGCCGCTTGGCCCGTCATCAATCCCTTCGCAGTGGACACAATCGAAATTCCCATTCCGCCGACCACTTGCCGGATGTCTGTCTTGCCTACGTAGCGCCGCGAGCCCGGCCGCGAGACGCGCTTCAGGTCCGTAATCACGCTGCGGCGGTCCGGCGTGTAACGCAGAAACAGGCGCAACGTCTTCTTCGGCTTCTGTTCTTCCACAACCTTGAAATTCGCCAGGTATCCTTCCTCTTTCAGGATGCGCGCCAGCTCCACCTTCAGCTTCGAGCTGGGCAAATCCACGCGCGAGTGCTTCGCGCGCGAGGCGTTGCGAATTCTGGTCAGCAAATCGGCAATCGGATCAGTCGTCATTCTTCCTCGTCCTTAATCTCTCTCGAAAAAACTACCAGCTCGCCTTGGTCACGCCGGGAATTTCGCCCTTCAGCGCGAACCCGCGGAAACAAATGCGGCACATCTCAAACTTGCGCAGGAAAGCGCGCGGACGTCCGCAAACCCTGCAGCGGTTGCGCCAGCGGATCTTGAACTTCGGCTTCTTCAACTGCTTCGCGAATTGTGCGGTGCGTCCCATACTCGCTCTTTCTCCTTAAAACCTAGCTCTGGACCCTGAACGGTACGCCCAGCAGCTTCAGCAGCTCGCGTCCTTCCTCGTCGTTGCGGGCGGTTGTCGTAATCGTAATGTTCATGCCCTTGATTTTGTCCACGCGCGTGTAATCAATCTCCGGAAATACCAGCTGGTCCTTCAGCCCCAGCGTGTAATTGCCGCGCCCATCAAAAGAGTTCGGCGGCAATCCCTTGAAATCGCGTACCCGCGGCAGCACGATGCTCGAAAGTCGGTCGAGGAATTCGTACATCCGCTCGCCGCGCAGCGTGACCATGCAGCCGATGGCCATGCCCTTGCGAATCTTGAAATTCGCGATGGACTTCTTCGCCCGCGTGATCACCGGCTTCTGCCCGGTAATCTGTCCCAGCTCCGCTGCGGCCGTGTCCAGCAGCTTCACGTTCGCGCTCGCTTCGCCCATCCCGATGTTGACCGTCACCTTCTTCACGCGTGGCACGGCCATCGTGTTCTTCAGCCCGAAGCGCTTCAAGAGCGCCGGCACTGCATCCTTGCGGTACTTTTCATGCAAACGCGTGATCATTTCTCGCCCTTACCTCGCAAAAAATCTAGTTCTCGAAAGTCGTGTTGCAGCGCCGGCACGAACGCACCTTTGTTCCGTCCGGCAGCGTGGTATGCCCCGCGCGCGTGTGCTTGCCGCATCCCGGGCAGACCAGCAGCACGTTCGATACATGCACTGGCCCTTCTTTCTCCAGAATTCCACCCTTAATATTCTTCGACGGGTTCGGACGCGTGTGCTTCTTCATCATGTTCGCGTGCTCGACCGTCACCGTCAGTTTCCAGGGATTCACCGAAAGCACTTTCCCGGTCTTTCCCTTCGATCGCCCGGACATGATCTTCACCATGTCTCCGTGGCGGATGCTGAATGCTGCGGGCTTTTCCTGTATTTTTCTCATGGTTACCACACTTCCGGAGCGAGCGAGATGATCTTGGTGAACTTCTTGTCGCGCAACTCGCGGGCTACCGGCCCGAAGACGCGCGTTCCAATCGGCTCGTTCGCATCATTAATCAAAACTGCCGCGTTATCGTCAAAGCGGATGTACGTCCCGTCCTTGCGCCGCTGCTCTTTACGCGTGCGCACGATCACGCACTTCACCACCGAGCCCTTCTTTACCTGGCTTTCCGGCTGCGCTTCTTTCACCGCCGCCGTGACGACGTCGCCCAATCCCGCCGTCAATCCTGCATCTCCGCCCAACGGAAGGATGCAGGTCAGCTGGCGCGCGCCGGAATTGTCCGCCACCGTCAGCCATGTTCGCATCTGTACCATGATCTTGCTCCCTGTTTAGCAGCGCCCTTGTGCCGGGCACCTCGCGCAATCGCCGAGGCTTTCTCTACGCCACGCGCGTCGAGCGTTGTAATACTTCCTTCAACCGCCAGCGCTTCAATTTTGAAAGCGGCCGCGTTGAAGCGATCTGCACCGTGTCGCCTACCTTTGCTTCGCCGGTCTCATCGTGCGCGTAGTATTTCTTGGTGTGGCGCACGACCCGGTGATACAGCGGGTGCTGCACCGCGCGCGTCACCTTCACCACAATCGTCTTCTGCATCTTCGTCGAAGTCACGATCCCGGTCAGTTCCTGCCGGACTCCGCGCTCCGCCGTGCTCTCCTGCGTAGTCCCCACAGCTGCTTCGTTTGCCATTACGCCTTCCTCAATTCAGTTTCGCGCAGCACTGTCTTGATCCGCGCGAAATCGCGCTTCGCTTCCCGCAGCTTCTTCAAACCCTCGGCCTGTCCGGTCGAAAGCTGAAAACGCAGCCGGAAAATCTGCTCCGCCAGCTCACCCTGCTGGGTCTCGAGTTCAGCCTTGCTCATCTCGCGGTACTTCACCGCGCGCTTCGCGTTACGTTCTGCCATTACAGTTCCTCCGCCCGGCTGACGAACTTCGTCCGGATGGGCAGTTTGTGCGAAGCCAGCTTCATCGCTTCGGTTGCGGACGCCAAATCCACGCCCGCCATTTCGAACATCACACGCCCCGGCTTTACCACCGCCACCCACTTCTCCGGTGGACCTTTGCCCTTCCCCATACGAGTCTCGGCAGGCTTCTTGGTGTAGGGCTTGTCCGGAAAAATCCGGATCCACAATTTTCCGCCGCGCTTGATGAACCGCGTAATCGCCACGCGCGCCGCTTCAATCTGCCGGTCGGTAATCCAGGCCGGTTCCAGAGCCTTCAGACCATACTCGCCAAACGCCAGCGCTCCACCGCGCCACGCTTTGCCAGTCCTTCGCCCGCGCTGCTGCTTGCGGTACTTTACTTTTTTCGGCATCAACATAAATTTTTGCCCATGTCCTTAATCTTTTAGCTTTAAGCTTTTGCCGCCGCAGCTGGCGCATTCTTGTTTACGCGCTGCGGGATTTTTTCGCCCTGATAAATCCAGCACTTCACGCCAATGACTCCGTACGTCGTGTGCGCTTCGGCCGTGCCAAAATCAATGTCCGCGCGCAGCGTTTGCAAGGGCAGCCGTCCCTGCAGGTACCATTCTTTGCGCGCGATTTCGGCGCCGTTCAACCGGCCTGCAACGCGCACTTTAATTCCCTTGCAGCCAAATCGCAGCGCCGAATCCACCGCTTTACGCATCGCTCGCCGGAACGCCACGCGCTTTTCCAGTTGCAGCGCGATGGACTCCGCCACCAGATGCGCGTCCAGCTCCGGCCGGTGCACTTCCTGTATATCAATGTGCACTTCGCGCTTGGTGCGCTTCTGCACGTCGGCCTTCAGCTTGTCAATTTCCGAGCCTTTGCGGCCGATGATGATTCCGGGGCGCGCGGTATAAATTCGCACCACCAACTTGTTCGCGGCGCGCTCCACGTCAATCCCGCTGATCCCCGCGGACTTCAGCTTTTCCTTCAGCGTCTTGCGCAGGACCACGTCTTCATGCAACAGGTCGGCATAATCCTTCTTCGCGAACCAGCGCGACTTCCAGACCTTGTTGTAGCCCAGCCGAAAACCGTAAGGATGTGTTTTCTGCCCCAAACTGTCCTCCCGCTACTTCTTCTTATCTGTCCTGGCCTACTTCTTTTTCTTCTGTCCCGGCTTGTCGCGTTGTTCCAGCGCCTTGCGAGCCTTGCGTACCGCGCCCCGCACACCCTTCGACGCCTGCGCTTCCGCCGCCGCTGCCGCCACGCGACCGGCTACTGCGCGGTGATGCTCGGATACTTCCACTACGATATGGCTCGTCCGCTTCTGATAACGGAAGCCGCGGCCCATCGGCGCCGGACGCATCCGCTTCCAGCGCGGCCCTTCATTCACGAAGCAGCGCGTCACAAACAGCTCGTCCACGTCCAGCGTCTCGCCGGAATCTTCCGCCTTGCGTTCGGCATTGGCGATGGCGCTGCGCAAAGTCTTCTCGATATCCTTCGCCACGCGCTTTTTCGTGAACTGCAGCGTGTGCAGCGCTTCTTCCGCGCGCCGTCCGCGAATCAAGTCAATCACCAGGCGCGCCTTCTGCGGCGATACCCGCGTGTAACGCGCCTGGGCGATGCCCCCGATCTGCGCTGCCTTGTCCGTCGTTTCCTGAATTGCCGTTGCCATCTGTTATTCCCTTTAAGACTTCGCTGCCGGCGCTGCTCCGCCTGCTGGTGCTGCTCCCGCCGCTGGCGCTGCCGATGCTGCGGCCCTCTCGAGCGCTGCTTTCACCGCGTGCCCTTTGAACGTGCGCGTCGGCGCGAATTCGCCCAGTTTGTGTCCGATCATCTGCTCGGTGATGTACACCGGAATGAACTTCTTGCCGTTGTGCACCGCAAGCGTGTGCCCGATCATGTCCGGCAAAATCGTCGAGCGGCGCGACCACGTCTTCAAAACTTTCTTTTCGTTGCGGGCGTTCAAACCTTCCACCTTCTTACGCAGGTGGCCGTCAATGAATGGTCCCTTTTTCAGCGAGCGCGGCATCTTTTGTCCTACTCCTCCACGCGGCGCAGCTTTATCCACTGCGCGCGGCGAACTCTTTTGAATCCTCGCACCGGGCCGGAAACGCGGTGCGACAACGGGCAGAAAGGACAAACAAACCTGGTCCCCTGCGCGTTTGGAATCCTCTCCACAATTACCGCCCAGCCCGACCGGCACAGCCGGTACTGAATCTGTGGCGCCGGCACCAGCTTCGAAGCAATCTTTACCGCTGGCTTTGCTACTCGTCGCGGAACCGCTTTCCGCGCACGTGTTGCGCGTCGCGGCGCACGTCTGGCCGCACGCTTGGTTGCACGTCTGGTTGCCCGACTTGACGCACGACGTGATGATCGTGTGGCTGTCATCGAGTAACTCCCTGTTGTCCCCCGCGCCGGGTTCATTGCTTTTCTACTGCTCCTCACAACTTCACCAAATTTATGGCTTGCGCCGTTCCACAATCATCCGGTCGCTCGGACGCTTCTTGCGCGTCTTCGCTCCGAGCGTCGGAAATCCCCAAGGCGTCTGCGGATGGTTGCCCTTCACGCGGCCTTCACCGCCGCCGTGCGGATGGTCCACCGGGTTCATCGCAACGCCGCGCACCGTAGGACGCTTGCCGTGCCAGCGTGTGCGGCCCGCCTTGCCGTACGTCACGTTTTCGTGGTCCAGATTGCCCAGCTGCCCCACCGTCGCCATGCAATCAATGCTGAACTTGCGCACTTCGCCCGAAGGCAACTTCACTAGCGCGAAATCGCCTTCCTTGCTCATCAGCTGCGCCGAGCCGCCCGCCGAACGCACCACTTGCCCGCCCTTGCCCGGGTACAGTTCCAGGTTGTGAATCATTGTGCCAGGAGGAATGTTGCGAATCTGCAGCGCATTGCCCGGCAAAATTTCCGCGCCGGCGCCATTCTGCACCGTCATGCCGACTTCCAGGCCCACCGGCTGCAAAATGTAGCGCTTCTCACCGTCTGCATAGTGTAGCAACGCAATGCGCGCCGAGCGGTTCGGGTCGTATTCGATCGCCGCAACTTTCGCGGGGATCCCGGTCTTCTCGCGCCGGAAATCCACGGTGCGGTATTTCTGCTGGTGCCCGCCGCCGCGATGCCACGCGGTCACTTCCCCGTGCGAATTTCGTCCGCCGGTGCGCTTCTGCACTTCCACCAGCGATTTTTCCGGTGTTTGCTTGGTGATCTCGCTCTTGTCGAGCATGGTCAGAAAGCGTCGTGACGGTGTATACGGTTTAAATGTTTTTATTGCCATTGTTGCCTCTTACCGGTTCCCCTCGAACTCTGTTGCGCGCTCACTTGCTCGCCTGCTCTTGCCTGCCGCCAACTTCCGGTCCGCTCAAATCTAATCACTTCAAAACTAAATGTTCTCGGCGTACTCGATCATCTTTTCGCCTTCTTTCAGCCGCACGTACGCTTTCTTCCAATCGCTGCGGAAACCCTCAGCGCGCCCCCGCCTGCGGAACTTGCCGTGAAAAATTGCCGTGCGCACGTGATCCACCTTCACCTTAAAAACGCGCTGCACCGCTTCCTTGATTTCCGTCTTGGTCGCGTCCTTCGCTACCTCAAACACAACCGTGTGCTGCGTTTCCTTCACGCCCAAACCCTTTTCGGTGATGATGGGGCGACGAATGATTTGATAAACCCTGTTCTCCATCGCTTATCCCTTCTTCCCTTTGGGCTTGGCTTTGGCCTTCGTTTCTTTTTTCGCCGCGGGCTTCTTCGCCGACTTTCCCGTTTTCGCAGCAGCGTGCTTGGCCGGAGCCTTCTCGTCCGCGCCCTTCTCGTGCGCTGCCTTTTTCGCAGGCGCTGCGGGAGCGGGCTCGATCTGCACCGGCACTTCCGGACGCGTCGCCGAAAGCGCACGGCTCAGCTTCGCCACCGCTTCGCGCGACAACATCACATGCTCGTGCCGCAGCAAATCGTAAGGCTCCAGCGCCGTCGGCGGAACCAGCGTCACACCCGCTATGTTGCGGCTCGCGCGTTCCAAATTCACATTCGCGCCGCTTTCCACCAGCAAGTACGTTTCGGTCTCTTTGTCCAACTTACCCAACATTTCGCGGAACGCCTTCGTCTTGTGCGTATCCAGCGCCCAGCCGTCTACAACTGTCAGCTTTTGATCCGCCACTTTCGCGGATAGCGCCGAGCGCAGCGCGCCCAAAATCATCTTCTTCGGCAGCGCGTAGTCGTAACTGCGCGGCACCGGGCCGTGCACCGTGCCGCCATGCCGCCACAAAGGCGACCGGATCGATCCGACACGCGCGCGACCCGTACCCTTCTGCTTCCAAAGTTTCTTGCCCGAGCCGGAAACTTCGCTCTTGTCCTTCGTCTTGTGCGTTCCGGCGCGCTCGCCCCGCAGATGATGACGCACGGCCTCGTGCAACAGGTTCGCGTTCACCTTCGCGGCAAACACGTCGTCGGCCAGATCAATCTGCCCAACTTTCTTTCCTTCCAGGTTCTTTACGTCCACAACAGGCATCGTGTCGTCTCTCTCGCTTTCAAATTTCGTTTACAGATGCGCCTTAACCTTGCGAATAAAAATGTAGCTGCCCTGCGGTCCCGCGACAGCCCCGCGCACCAGCAGCAGGTTCTCTTCGGAATCCACTTTCACCACGCGCAAATTCTTCGAAGTCTTGCGCTCGTTGCCCATGTGCCCCGGAAAATGCTGCCCCTTCCACACGCGCGATGGAAACGAGCTCGCTCCGATTCCTCCCGGCGCTCTGTGAAACATGGACCCGTGGCTCGCGTCGCCACCGCGAAAATGCCAGCGCTTCACGCCGCCCTGAAAGCCCTTGCCCTTGCTGACGCCGGTCACATCCACCAGCTCGCCCACCTTAAAATTCTCCACCAGTACGCGATCTCCGGACTTCGCTTCGTCCTTGGCGTCGTCAATACGAATCTCTTTCAAATAACGCAGCGGTGCCACATTCGCCTTCTTGAAATGACCGGTGCGCGCCTTGTTCACGCGTTGTGGCTTGATGAATTCCACCAGGCCCAGCTGCACCGCTTCGTATCCATCGGTGTTCTTCGTGCGGCGCTGCACCACCACGCACGGCCCTGCCTGCAGGACCGTGCACGGAACCGCCGTGCCGTCTTCCGCAAAAACTTGCGTCATTCCCAGCTTGATTCCCAATATGCCGTTGACTGCCATCTCGCTCTCTCGTTCCTCGCGCCTTTCACTCTCAAACGCGCCTTTGATCCACTTCACTAATCACTACCCACCAAGTCACTACTTACTTGCCCGTATGCTCGCGTCCAAACGCCTTGATCTCCACATCCACGCCCGGCGGCAGATCCAACTTCATCAGCGCGTCCACCGTATCCGGCGTCGGCTCCAAAATATCAATCAGCCTCTTGTGCGTGCGCATCTCAAACTGTTCGCGCGATTTCTTGTCCACGTGCGGCGAACGCAACACCGTCCAGCGGTTAATAACTGTCGGCAGAGGAATCGGCCCGGCCACATCCGCTCCGGTGCGCTTCGCGGTGTCCACAATTTCCTTCGTGGATTGATCGAGAATGCGGTGATCGTACGCCTTCAAACGAATTCGAATTTTTTCTCCGTTTGGCATAATTACTCGATGATCTCGGCAACTGCTCCGGCGCCCACGGTGTGCCCGCCTTCGCGAATCGCAAAGCGCAAGCCCTTCTCCAAGGCTACCGGTGTTATCAGCGTAATCTCACACGATATGTTGTCGCCCGGCATCACCATCTCCACTCCTGCCGGTAACTTCACATCGCCCGTAACGTCCGTCGTGCGGAAATAAAATTGCGGCCGGTATCCCGTGAAAAACGGTGTGTGCCGCCCGCCTTCTTCCTTCGTCAACACATACGCTTCCGCCTTGAACTTCGTGTGCGGCGTGATCGATCCCGGCTTCGCCAGCACCTGCCCGCGCTCCACTTCATCTTTTTCCGTGCCGCGCAGCAGCAACCCGACGTTGTCTCCCGCCATGCCCTCATCCAGCAGCTTGCGGAACATTTCAATCCCCGTCACCGTCTTCTTCATCGTCGGACGGAAGCCCACAATCTCAACTTCTTCGCCAACCTTCACCTTGCCGCGCTCGATGCTTCCCGTCACCACCGTGCCGCGGCCAGAAATCGAAAAAATATCTTCAATCGGCATCGCAAACGGCTTATCAATGTCCCGCACCGGCTGCGGAATGCTCTTGTCCACCGCTTCCATCAATTCCAGGATCGACTTCTCCCACTTCGCATCGCCTTCCAGTGCCTTCAGCGCCGAGCCGCGAATCACCGGCAGCGTGTCGCCAGGATATTGATAGCTCTTCAGCAACTCGCGCACTTCCAGCTCGACCAACTCAAGCAATTCCGGATCGTCCACCATGTCGCACTTGTTCAAAAACACCACGATGTACGGCACACCGACCTGCCGCGCCAGCAGAATGTGCTCGCGCGTTTGCGGCATCGGACCGTCCGTCGCCGCCACCACCAGAATCGCGCCGTCCATCTGCGCCGCTCCCGTGATCATGTTCTTCACATAATCCGCGTGGCCCGGGCAATCAATGTGCGCGTAGTGGCGGTTCGCCGTCTCGTACTCCACGTGCGATACCGCGATCGTGATGCCGCGCTCGCGCTCTTCCGGCGCGTTGTCAATCGAATCGAACGCGCGGAACGCCACCTTCGGATTGTTCTTCGACAACACTTTCGTGATCGCCGCCGTCGAAGTCGTCTTGCCGTGGTCAATGTGACCAATCGTCCCAATATTCACATGCGGCTTATTCCGTTCGAATTTCTCTTTCGCCATTTCGCTCTCTGCTCCTCAAGTCAAACTGTTCTGACTGCTAAATTCCCGGCCGCGCCTACTTCTTGGTCTTTTCCCCGCTGGCGCTGCCAATAATCTCTTCCGCAATGTTTCCCGGAACCTGCTCGTAGTGCGAGAAATGCATCGTAAAACTGCCACGGCCTTGCGTCCTGCTGCGAATTTCAGTGGCGTAACCGAACATCGCCGCCAGCGGTACACGCACATTAATGATTTCGGTCCCGCCGCGCGATTCCCGTCCCTGCATCTGTCCGCGTCGTGAGTTCAGGTCCGCAATCACCGGTCCCATGTAATCTTCCGGCACCACCACTTCCACGCGCATGATCGGCTCAAGCAGTTTCGGATTCGCGCGCTTGCAAGCATCCTTAAAGGCCATGGACCCTGCAATCTTGAACGCCATTTCCGAGCTGTCCACGTCGTGGTAGCTTCCATCGGTCAACACCACCGCGGCATCCACCATCTCGTATCCCGCCAAAACGCCCGTCTCCATTGCCTCGCGCACGCCCGCTTCAATAGGCGCGATGAATTCCTTGGGAATCGCTCCGCCCACAACCTTATCCACAAACAGCAGGCGATGTTCCTTGTCGAAATGCCACTTGCCGCCCTTGCCGCCGGAAACCTGCTTCGCCAGCTCGTCAATTTCGTCGGTGGACATCTCGTGCATGTCTTCGTGATTGGAATTCGCGAGCGGATGTACCGTCAACACCGCATGGCCGTACTGTCCGCGCCCGCCGGTCTGCTTGATGTACTTTCCTTCGCCTTCCGCCATCCTCAAAATCGTCTCGCGGTACGCTACCTGCGGCCGGCCAACATTTGCCTGCACGCCAAACTCGCGCATCATGCGGTCCACGATAATTTCCAGGTGCAATTCGCCCATCCCGGAAATTAACGTTTGATTCGTATCGTGATCCGTATGCACGCGGAATGTAGGATCTTCCTGCGCCAGCTTGCCCAGGGCGGTGCCCATTTTTTCCTGGTCCGCCTTGGTCTTCGGCTCGATGGCCACCGAAATTACCGGCGCCGGGAAGTCAATGTTCTCGAGCAGAACCGGCTTTTCTTCGTCGCACAAGGTGTCGCCGGTAGTCACGTTCTTCAAGCCGACGCACGCAGCAATGTCGCCCGCTTCAATGCTTTCAATCTCTTCGCGCTTGTTCGCGTGCATACGCAGCAAACGTCCAATGCGCTCGCGCGTCTTGCGCGTCGAGTTGTAAACGTTCTGCCCGGCTTTCAACACGCCGGAATACACGCGAATGTAAGTGACGTGACCGACGAACGGGTCGGTCATGATCTTGAACGCCAGTGCCGCAAACGGCTGATCGTCGGAAGCGCGCCGCAATATCGGCTCATCGCCGTTCGGGTCCGTGCCCTCAACTGGCGGCACATCCGACGGCGCCGGCAGATAATCCACCACCGCGTCCAGCAAAGGCTGGATGCCCTTGTTCTTGAACGCCGAACCAGCAAGCACTGGAACCAGCTTCAACGCAATCGTCGAACGCCGCAGCGAAGCGCGCAGCTCCGCAGGCTCGAGCTTATGCTGTTCCAGATATTTCGTCAGAATGGCGTCGTCGTGTTCGGCAATGTACTCCACCACTTTTTCGCGATGCTCTTTGTAGAATTCAGGAGTCAGCGCCGAAGCCTTCACCGCAACTTCCAGCGCCGGATGTTCTTTCAGATAAGCTGCATCCCAAAGTTTTTCCAGCGGCAGTGTTTCGTATTCCGCGCCCAGCGTCTCGTCTTTCCAGATAATCGCGCGCTCTTCGATGAAATCAATCACGCCCAGGAAATTCTCTTCGCGCCCAATCGGAAACTGCAGCGGTACCGGATGCGCTGACAGCCGCTGCCGCATCGAGCGCACCGAATGATCGAAATCCGCGCCAATCCGGTCCATCTTGTTTATGAACGCAATCCGCGGCACGCGATACTTGTCCGCCTGGCGCCACACCGTCTCCGACTGTGGCTGCACGCCCGCCACAGCGTCAAAAATCGCTACCGCGCCGTCCAGCACGCGCAGCGAACGCTCCACTTCCACCGTGAAATCCACGTGGCCCGGAGTATCAATAATGTTAATCCGGTATTTCTTGTCAAAGCGCACCCAGGAAGCCGTCGTCGCCGCAGACGTAATCGTAATCCCGCGCTCGCGCTCCTGCTCCATCCAGTCCATCACCGTAGTGCCGTCGTGCACTTCGCCGATCTTGTAAGTCACACCGGTATAGAAAAGGATGCGCTCGGTTGACGTGGTCTTCCCTGCGTCAATATGCGCCATGATCCCGATGTTGCGGGTCTGATCGAGTTGTACCAGTCGTGCCATGCGAAATTTGGCCCCGTGCTACCAGCGATAGTGGGCGAACGCTTTGTTCGCTTCCGCCATGCGGTGCACGTCCTCCTTTTTCTTAACCGCTCCGCCGCGTCCGTTTGCGGCGTCCATGATCTCTTCCGCCAGCTTGTCCGTCATCGTCTTGCCGCTGCGCGTGCGCGAATACAGCACCAGCCAGTGAATTGCCAGCGACTGCCGGCGAAACGGATTTACTTCCACCGGAACCTGGTAGTTCGCGCCGCCTACGCGCCGCGTTTTCACTTCCAGCACCGGTTTGCAATTCTCAATCGCCTTCTTGAACAGCTTGAAGGAATCGTCGTTCGTCTTCTTCGCCACCTGATCCATGGCGTTATAGAAAATCGACTGCGCCGTGGCGCGCTTGCCGTCGTACATCATGCTGGAAATGAACTTCTGCACCAGGTCGCTTCCGAAAACCGGATCCCCTGGAATCTTGCGGCGTAGTACCCATCCTTTACGTGGCATCGTTCCGCTCTCCTACTTCTGTGCGGCTTTAGGCCGCTTGGCGCCGTACTTCGAGCGCGCTTGTTTTCGATTTTCAACGCCTGCTGCATCCAATGTCCCGCGCACGATGTGATAACGCACGCCCGGCAGATCCTTCACGCGGCCGCCGCGCACCAATACGATAGAGTGTTCCTGCAAATTGTGGCCAATGCCGGGAATGTACGTGGTGACTTCAGCGCTGTTCGTCAGGCGGGCGCGCGCCACCTTGCGCAGCGCGGAGTTCGGCTTCTTCGGTGTCTGAGTGTAAACACGAACGCACACTCCGCGCTTCTCAGGACATCCATCCAACGCGGGTGACTTGGTCTTCACCCGGATCTTCTCCCGGCCGTTACGCACGAGCTGTGAAAACGTCGGCACGCTTTCCCCCTGTTCCCCAAAAAACTCGCTTCGAAAAACTCGCCAGTTGAAAAACTTCGCGCAAATTTCCGCGCACGGCAAATAAGCCCGCGCAGAATTCGGCGAGTGAATGATGCGGAAAAGGCGCCACACCCGAAGGAATTACCAGGTACTCCGCGAAAACGAGTCACCCCAAGGAGTGAACTGCATCTTCTACTAATCTGCGGAGAGGCTCACACGGCTTTGCGGGGCTGGCGCCCCATTTCGGCCGCTCTTTCTTGCCCCGTTCCGTCGCTCTTTGTTCCGGGGCACGAAAGACTTCCCTAATCACCACTGGGTCCAATGACCCTCAGACAACCGAGGAAGTATAAGAGAATCAATGGGTCTTGTCAACTCGATTCCATCCAAAAAATAAATCCGCCAGGTTGGCCTATCCCTTGCTCCCCACAGCTTGCACTTCTGCCGATCCTCAGCGCACCCGCCTCGCCAGCTAGTCGAAAATTTTCATCTTCGATTTCTCGGCTCCGCCGCAAAATCGCCCCCGTCACGCCGTCTCAAAATGGGAAATATGGGCCAGTCCAGCGAATTAAACGGCTATCCGGCAGATTACAAGGTGCTTACATCAACCTCGCCGCCTCAACGCGACGCCGTGCCCGTACCGCGTCGCTACCGCTCCCGCGGTTCTCCCGCGCCAGATCCGACTGCAAGCCGTTTCATCATTGCCTACGCCACCAAGCCCTGCCGCTTTACCCCACCCAACAACGCACCTACACTGCCTACGTCTAAGTAATTCCCACAGGGAGTACCGATGAAGAGATTTTACATCGCTGCACTCTGCGCGCTTCTGTTCTCAGTTGCAGCTTCGGCGCAACAGCCCGACACAGACAAGTGGCGCAAGATTCCTCTAACCACAAATCCAACTCCGCATAAATCTCCACCCCCTGCTCCAAAGCCACCACCAGCCGACTACTCCCAGGAACCCTTCGTCATCGAGCAGTACCACACCAGCGCGCGTTTTGAAAACGATGGCACCAGTGAACGCGATCTCGCCGTCCGCGTCCGCGTGCAAAGCGATGCCGGCGTGCAACAACTCGGCGAACTTGTCTTTGGTTACAACTCCGCGAATGAAGTAATGGACGTCCGCTTCGTGCGCGTGAAAAAGAAAGACGGCTCAGTCGTCACCGCCTCAGCCGACGCAGTGAAAGACATGACCGCCAGTGTCGCCCGCGATGCTCCCGAATACACCGACTACAAGGAAAAGCACGTCACCGTGCCCTCGCTCCATGCCGGCGACACCATCGAGTACGAAATCGCAACGCGCACCGTCACCGCGCTCGCGCCCGGAAATTTCTGGTTCGACTACGCCTTCGTCAAAGATGCGATCGTTCTCGACGAGCGTCTCGACGTCAATCTCCCGGCGGGCCGCGTGCACTATTTCCGCGTCGCGGCGCACCTGCAAGACGTGATCGACTACGCGGGCGATCGCGAAATTCACCACTGGCAGCACGCCAATCTCACGCGCCCATCCGAATCCCAGAAAACCAAGAATAAATCGCTGCCGCCCGCGGAACCTACGCCCGACGTGCAATTCACCACCTTCACCTCGTGGGCTCAAGTCGCCGACTGGTACGCCAATCTTGAAAAAGGCCGCAGCGACCCCACCCCCGAAATCCGCATCAAGACTCAAGAGTTGATTCAAGGCCGCGCCACCGAGCTCGAAAAAATTGCCGCGCTCTACGATTACGTCGCAAAAAATATTCGCTACGTCAGCCTTTCCTTCGGCCTCGGCCGTTACCAGCCGCATTCCGCCGCCGATGTTTTCAAAAATCAATACGGCGATTGCAAGGACAAGCACACTCTGCTCGCAGCCATGCTGCAAGCCGCGAACATCCCTTCCGACGCGGTCTTGATCCCCTTCGCGCGCAAACTCGATCTCGACGTTCCCTCGCCTTCGCAATTCGATCACATGATCACCGCCGTCCCCATCGGCGACGAATTAATCTGGATGGATTCCACCGCCGAAGTCGCGCCCTTCCGCCTGCTCTCCCCTCCGCTGCGCAGTAAGTCCGCTCTGCTCGTCGAACCCGATGGCGCCGGCAAAATTGTCCAAACTCCGGTGGATCCCCCGTTCCTCTCCACGCAGCACGTCGAAATCGAAGCGCATGTAAACGATCTCGGCAAGCTAACCGCCACGCTGCGCTATTTCCTCCGCGGCGACAACGAGTACGCTCTGCGCGTCGCGTTCCGCCGCACGCCTGAAACGCAATGGAAAGAACTTGGCCAGACCATCGCCGCGCTCGATGGCATCAAAGGCGAAATCACCAATGTAAAACCGAGCGATCCCTCCGACACTGAAAAACCCTTCGAGCTCGATCTCGATTTCGCGCAAGCAAATTACCTCGACTGGTCCAGCAAAAAATCCAAAGTCGGCGTCCCGCTCCTCGCCATCGGCTTGCCGGACGCGAACGAAGATTCCGCCGACCCTATCCATCTCGGCAGCCCGCTCGACGTCAACATGGACCTGAGAATGACGCTGCCCGACAATTTCTCGGCGCGCGCTCCGGTCGCTGTCTCGGTCGAACGCGACTACGCCGACTTTAAATCCATCTATCATTTCGAAAACCACACGCTCACCGCGCAACGCTCCTTGAATTTCAAAATGCGCGAGCTCCCCGCCACGCGCGTCAGTGATTACCTCGCGTTCTCCCGCGCCGTCGAATCCGACGAAACCCAGCTACTCACCGTAGAAAATTCCACCACCGGCGCGCCCACCATTCCCACCACTGTCAGCGCCGACGAACTCCTCGAAGCCGGAATCGCCGCGCTCAACGCCGGAAATGTTCGCGAAGCCATTCCGCTGCTACAACACGCCGTCGAGATTGATCCTAAAAGCAAGCAGGGCTGGAACGATCTCGGCCTCGCCTACTTGCGCCTCGGCCAATTCGACGATGCCGCCGCCGCATTCCAGAAACAAATTTCGGCCAATCCCTACGACGAACACGTTTACAACTACCTTGGCCTCACGCTGCAGCAGCAGCAGAAATTTCCCGAAGCCGCCGACGCCTTCCGCAAACAGATCGCAGTAAATCCGCTCGATCCCGTAGCCCACGCCGCCCTGGGCGCGCTTTTCCTCGCGCAGCACAAATACTCGGAAGCCATTCCGGAACTCGACAAAGCCACCGTCCTCGCTCCAGACAACGCCGAACTTGAGGTCAGCCTCGGCCAGGCCCTCCTCAACACCGGAGAAAAAGATAAAGCGCTGGAAGCATTCGAAAAAGGTGTGGAACTATCGCAAACGCCCGTGGTGTGGAACAACGTCGCGTTCGCTCTCGCGGAGCACAATCTAGAACTCGACAAAGCCGCGCAATACGCGGAATCCGCAATCGCTGCCACCACCGCAAATCTTCGCAATATCGTGCTCTCGCGCCTCTCGCTCGACGATCTCAATCAGGTCGCGAGCATCGGCGTTTACTGGGACACGCTCGGCTGGATCAATTTCCGCAAAGGCGATCTCGACCAGGCCGAACGTTACATCCGTGCCGCCTGGCTGCTCAATCAGCATGGCGAAGTCGGCGACCATCTCGCGCAAATCTATGAAAAACGCGGAGACAAGCAACAAGCCGCCCGCATGTACGCCGAAGCCATCGCCGCCGCGCATTCCGTCCCCGAAACGCGCGCGCGCCTGATTGTTCTGCTCGGTGGCAACGCCGGAATTGACGAACTCGTCGCGAAAAATAAACCTGAGCTTACGAAATCTCGCGTTTTCCCAGCAGGAGATCTCTTGAAACAAAACGCCCGCGCCGATTTCTTCGTCCTGCTCTCACCCGGCGCAAGAAATCCGAAAGTCGAAGCAGTAAAATTCGTCAGCGGGAGTCAGGACCTGCGCCCGTTCGCAGAAAAACTGCGCGCCCTGGAGTTCGGCCCCATGTTTCCCGACGCCTCGCCCGCAAAACTAGTCCGCCGCGGCACCCTGGCGTGCGCAGCCACAACAGGAAGCTGCACCTTCACCCTGGCGCTCCCCGAAGACGTCCGCATCTTGAATTAAAACGCAGCGCCGCTGCATGGGAACGCCAATCTTCCGATTAGCGTTATTGCTTTGGACTTTGGTTTTGTAGCGGCCGCCTGCTTTTTTAGGCGGGCGTCGTTGACTTTGACCTCGATTTCTTCTCTGCAGAAATTCCAGATGAGGAATAAACGACAACCAGGCAATCTCACAACTTCACCAAAAAAAACGCGCCCTACTTAATCTCCATCACTTCCTTCTCTTTCGCCGCCGACAAATCCTCGATCTTCTTAGTCTCCGAATGTGTCACCTTCTCCAACTCATCCAGCGATCTCTTCCGCTCATCCTCGCTGATCTTTTTTTCCTTCTCCAATTTCTCCACGCCTTCCTTGATGTCCCGCCGTATATTCCGTATCGCAGTCCGGTGATTTTCCAGCACCTTGTGAATGTGCTTCACCATGTCTTTGCGCCGGTCCTCGGTCAAAGCCGGAATCGGCACGCGCACGACTTTCCCGTCATTCGTAGGATTCAATCCCAGATCCGTCAACCGTATCGCCTTGTCAATCAGTGCCACGGCCCCCGGATCCCATGGCGAAATCACAATCGTCGAAGCGTCCGGCACATTCAACGTCCCCAGCTGATTGATCGGCATCGGCGTGCCGTGATAATCCACGCGCACGTGATCCAGCAGCGCCGTGTTCGCGCGCCCCGTGCGCACGCTCCCCAGCTCCTTGCGGAAATCTTCCACGGCTTTTTCCATGCGCGTTTTGGCTTGCGCCAATGCGTCTTTACTAGTGGCAATCACAGTCATCGAAAAGTTCGCCTCCGCTCTTCGTCTTTCACGCCATCGTGACCACTGAGCCGACACGCTCGCCCAGCACCACGCGCTTCAGATTCCCCGGAACAGTCATATTGAACACGACGATCGGCATTTGGTTGTCCATGCACAGCGAAATCGCCGTCGCGTCCATCACCGAAAGCCCTTTTTGCAGCACGTCCAGGTAGGTGATCGTCTCGAATTTCGTCGCGCCCTTCACTTTTTCAGGGTCCGCGTCATACACGCCGTCCACACGAGTAGCCTTCAGAATTACCTGCGCCTTGATTTCCATCGCGCGCAACGCCGCCGCCGTGTCCGTCGAAAAATAGGGATTCCCGGTGCCAGCCGCGAAAATCACTACGCGGCCCTTCTCCAGATGCCGCGTCGCCCGCCGCCGGATAAACGGCTCCGCCACCTGGTGCATTTCAATCGCGCTGAGTAACCGCGTGTGACAACCTGCTTTTTCCAGCGCGTCCAGCATCGCGAGGCCATTGATCACCGTCGCCAGCATGCCCATGTAATCGCCGGTCGCGCGGTCAATCGCCAATTCCTTCTGCCGCGTGCCGCGAAAAAAATTTCCGCCGCCCACCACGATCGCCACCTGCACGCCCAAGTCGCAAATCTCTTTCACCTCATGCGCCATTCCCTGGATCGTCTCGGCGTGAATTCCGGATTCCTGCGGCCCCGCCAGCGATTCTCCGGAAAGTTTCAAAACGAGCCGCTGATAAACCGGCCCGCCATTCGGGGCGGCAATTTCTGTCACAGAAGTCTGTATCGAAGACTTTCCCCTGGAATCGCTGCTCGCCGGCGCCTTCTGTCCCTTGCTTCGTGCGGCTTTTTTGGTCACGGATGAGCCAGCCCCTCTGGCCGCGCGTATTTTAGCAGAGAATCCCCGCAACCTCACACAACGTTGCTCTTACGCGCATAGATGTCGCCTTCGTCATGGCCGCTTCGCCCTGGGCGTCAACAAATAGCGGTCTGTAGGGATGGGTCTCAGACACACCCGCCGTTCGCCGGCCCATCCGCGCAAAAAAAATCCGCCGCAAGACGCGGCGGACCGTGAAACCCTCCACATCACACAATAACTACGCGCTCGGCACCGGCACAGGGGCCTCAGGTTCAGCACCAGCCGCTGGCCGTTGTCCCGCCCCATCCATCTCTCCCACCTTGAATCTCGAAAAACGGCGCACCGCAATATTCTCCCCGATCTTCGCGATCGTGTGGTCAATCAGCTCCTTCACCGTCAGCCCCTCATCCTTGATGAAGTGCTGCTCGTACAAGCAATTCTCTTCGTAAAATTTTTCCATCTTTCCGCTGACGATCTTCTCGACCACCGCTTCCGGCTTGCCCGTCGCCTTGGCCTGTTCCTTGTAAATTTCCCGCTCGCGGTCCAGCGTTTCCTGGGTCACGTCCTCGCGCCGCAGAAAACGCGGATCGAGCGCCGCAATATGCATCGCCACGTCATGGCACAAACGCTGAAAATCATCCGTGCGCGCCACGAAATCGCTCTCGCAGTTCACTTCGATCAATACGCCGATTTTCCCGCCCGCGTGAATGTAGCAACTCACCAATCCCTCGGACGTCGCTCGCTGCGCCTTCTTCGCGGCCGTCGCCTGCCCTTTCTTGCGCAGCAGATCAATCGCCCGCTCGATGTCACCAGTTGCTTCAACCAGCGCTTCGCGGCATGCCGCGAAACCCACGCCGGTGCGATCGCGCAGTTCCTTCACCTGCTGCGCCGAAATATTCGGTTTTCCGTCTGCCGTTGCCATAATTGTACTCAATTCCTTTTTATGATTTGGGGACGCACTCTGTGCACGGCTGGACCGCCCCGCTCAACTCCAGCGATTGCAAATGAAAGTGCGAGGACCGCTGCTATCGAGGCTGCGTCTCGTCTTCGGTCGGCACGGCTGCAGCGGCTGCTTCTTCGGCCGCCACCACATCGCCCGGCTCCCCTTCCACGAAATCGCCTTCCTGTTTCTCGTAAACTTCGTAGGCGCTGGTGTCCACGTAATCCACGCCTTCTTCGCCGCTGCCTTCAATCGCCTTCTGATCGGCGATCTGCGTCTGCTCGAAGGACTGGTGGCCCACGATCACCGCATCCGAAATCTTCGAAGTGAACAGGCGAATCGCGCGCAACGCATCATCGTTGCCCGGAATCACCCAATCCACCAGATCCGGATCGCAGTTCGTATCCACAATCGCCACCACCGGAATGCCCATGCGGCGCGCTTCGTGCACCGCGATCAGCTCCGCGTTCGGATCAATCACAAACAGCGCATCCGGAAGCGTGGTCATATTCTCCACGCCGGAAAAATTTTGCTTCAAATGTTTCAGCTCGCGTTCCAGCCGCGCCGCTTCCTTCTTGGAAAACTGCGCCATCCGCCCGTCTTCCACCATGCCCTTCAGCAGCTTCAATCGCTTGATGGATTTCTGCAGCGTCACCCAGTTTGTCATGGTGCCACCCAGCCAGCGGTGGTTCACGTAGAACATGCCGCAGCGGTTCGCTTCTTCAGCGATGGCTTCCTGCGCCTGGCGCTTCGTCCCGAGAAAAAGAACTCGTTTGCCTTGTCCCGCCAGCTCGGCCACGTAGCGCGCGGCGTCGCGGAACATCTTCAAGGTCTTCTGCAGGTCAATAATGTGGATTCCATTGCGTTCCCCGAAAATATATTCCTTCATCTTCGGGTTCCAGCGGCGCGTCTGGTGGCCAAAATGAACTCCAGCCTCCAGCAGTTCTTTCATCGTAATTTCGACTCCCAAAGTTCCTCCTCTCGTGAAGGGATGCTTATTTCCCCGCGACCCGCGTGCGATCGCTAAGGCAGCATCCTTTTTTGCCGGTCCCTTCCCGGCCGTGAATTAATCAAGCCCCAATTCCTCGAAGCCTGATCCGAACCCAACCGTTACTGCTTACCGACACTTCCAATCGCGGACTGTAGGGGCGGGTCTCAGACCCGCCCCTGCCGCAATCTACCGCTTGCTGAACTGGAATCTCCGTCGCGCGCCCTTCTGCCCGTACTTCTTGCGTTCCTTCATGCGCGGATCCCGCGTCAAAAATCCATTCTTGCGCAGCGCCGGGCGCAATTCCGGGTTCAACCTCGAAAGCGCGCGCGAAAGACCCATGCGCACCGCTCCAGATTGCCCGCCCACGCCGCCGCCCTTCACAATGCACTTTACTTCCACCTGGTCCAGCATCTGCGTGAACTTCAGCGGCTCCACCGCCGCCGTATTCCACGCCACGTTGCGGAAATATTCATCCACCGGCCGGCCATTCACCGTGAACCGCGCCGCGCCCTGTTTGATATACACGCGCGCGATGGATTCCCGCCGGCGCCCCGTGCCATAAAATTGTTTTGCTGTTCCTTCCAGTGAACTTGCACCTGAACTCAAAGTTCCTCCTAATTTTCCCGAGCGCACTCCGTAAACGGAGCGCCGCCAAGGACAAGCCTGAATCGTCCCTGCGGACTAATCCGCGGAACGGTTTTTTTTCGGTTCCCGTGAACGAGGTTACAGCGAGAGTGGCTGAGGCTTTTGTCCGGTGTGGCGGGCGAGGCCTTCACTTCCGGCATAAACACGCAGCTTCTTTGCTCGACGCGCGCGCAGCTTGTTCTTCGGCAGCATTCCCAGCACCGCCTCGCGCACAACCTCTTCCGGCCGGCGTTGCAGCAACGTGCGGATCGGCACTTCCTTCAGTCCGCCCGGCCAGCCGCTGTGATGACGATACAACTTCTGATCGATCTTGTTGCCCGTCAACTTCACCTTCTCCGCGTTCACCACTACCACATGATCTCCGCAATCCAGATGCGGCGTGTACGTCGGCTTATCTTTCCCAATCAGCAAACGCGCAATCCGCGTCGCCAGCCGCCCCAACACCACTCCCTCGGCGTCTATCACGAACCAGTTCTTCCCCACCATCAACTCTTCGGCCTCGCGGCCTCTTGGAATATACGTCGGCATCTCTGCAGTCACACCTTTCCGTCTAAGGAGAAACAATGAGTCTAAAGTACGTCGCCATTTATGTCAACGAGGACTAGCACACGAGGGAAAAAGAGGCAGGTCACAAAGCGCAACACAACGAAGTCAGCGGCGGACCACCGTAGGCGGCCCGCCACCTTGCAAAGCGAAACGCAGGAACTAAACCTACGAAGTAGTCGTCGCCGCCGCGCCGCGATTCGCGCGTGAAAACGCCTTGCTGCTTTCCTCGGCCACCGCGTCGCCGGTCTTGTCAATCTCGATCGAGCCCTTAAAGTAAGCTCCGTCTTCGATCGAAATCCGCGCCGTGGTCAAATCGCCCACCACCGACCCGTCCTTCTTGATCTCAATTCGGTCGCGCGCGCGCAGATTGCCCTTCACGTTGCCGTAAACCACCACTTCGCGGGCAATCACATCCGCCGTAACCTTCGCGCTCGCTCCCACCGTCAGCTTGCGGTCCTCCAGCTGAACCAATCCCTCGACCGTGCCATCAATCAGCAAATCCTCATTCCCGGTGATCTCGCCCTTTACATGCAGGCTTGAACCCAGCCGTGCCGTGTTGCCCGAACTCGTGCTCGGATACGTCGAATCAATCGGTGCCATCGTTTTTGCCTCCCCAGGAACTGCCGGTGCGTTTGCACTCGGAATGGTTGGTCTAGCTGGTTGCGCTTGCTGAGACGGTTGCGGCTGCTGCGGGACCGCCTTCTTCCCCGGAGCCTCCGGTTTCTTGTCTCCCCACATTTACCCTCCTACCTAGGACCCAATTTCGCCCTACGACGAACAATATCGCTAATAAGGACCGGGGTCTTTGAATGTAGTCCCGCCCGTGAGCTATGCCAAATCCAAAATGGAACAAGTGTGCCCGGCGAGATAACTCCACCGGTCAAGCTGGGGAACTGCATCCTAAAACTTTAAACCACAAACCGCAAGCGCGATTTGTCTCGGCGTATCTTTCGGCAAGTCGCCGCAGATTTTGACTCTGTAGCGGCTGCCTTTAGGCGGGCGTCTTTGACTTTGGTTTGGCCTACGGGTTCATCGCAACCCTCTGGCCGATACTAATATTTGCGCAACACTCCCACAACCCGCCCCTGAATCTTCACGTCCGTGCCCTGCACCACAATCGGCGCCATCGTCGAATTCGCCGGCTGCAAACGCACTTTCCCGCCCGGTTCGCGGTAGAACCTCTTCACGGTGGCGTCATCTTCACCCACCAGCGCCACCACAATCTCTCCTGGGTTCGCCACCTGCGTCTGCTCCACCACGATGTAATCCCCGTCCAATATATGATCCTCGCGCATGGATTCGCCCTTCACCTGCAGCACAAACGTATTCTGCCCGCGCGCAAAATCAGCCAGCGAAATCGTCTCATTCGTCTCCACCGCTTCCAAAGGACGTCCCGCCGCAATCCGCCCGGCCAGCGGCAGCTCGATCACGTGGCGGTCCAGCACCTGCTCGCGAATCGGCTTCGGCAGTTGCACCACCTCAATCGAACGGCTCTGGTTATACCCGCGCCGTATGTAGCCCTTCTTCTCCAGCGTCGAAAGATGCTTGTGCACCGTCGCCAGCGACGTCAGCTTCAGCGCGTGCGCAATTTCCTCAAAACTGGGCGAATACCCATTCTTGTTGATAAATCCCACCAGGTAATTCAGTACTTCTTTCTGCCTCTTCGTCAGCGCCATTTCACTCCCCTCTGGGCCCAGCGTGAAGCCTACACACTAGGCGAACCAAAAGCGAAAGTCAATGGTACTCTGGGACAGGTTCGGGCCAGCTTCCCGCAACCTGACTTACCGCGATGGGCACTGTCCTCCGCTGTGAATAAAAGTCGAGCCGTTCACGCCGCACCCCGGCATGTTTATAAGCAGGAATCCTCCGTCGCCGTCGCGAAGGTTCTTTGCAACCCTCTGCTGTAAACTTTTCCGTACCGGCGATTCTTTGCCGAATCTCAAACACGATTCACACCCTTCGCAAGGGAGCGTGTCCACTTGAAGCGCACTTTTCACATCGCTGCACTGTTATCCCTTGTCGCCTTCAGCGGCGCCCGATTCTCCGTGTCTGCGCAGAACTCGCCACCCAGCCACCCAGACGGCATCTTTACGCCCACAATATCCATAGTCACATCCATCGATAAAACCGGCCGCCCAATGACAGTCGAGTCGCGCCAACTGGAACCACGCCTCACTCAATCCATCGTCGCGGGAAATCCCACAGGCGACAGCTACGTCATACATTTCCCCCAGGGCGACGCCGGCGACCCCTGCATCTACAGTGGCACGGCCCGTTATCTGATCGAGGGAGGCGGCACGCTCACGTTTCAAATCCTCGCCGATTGCGGAAAATTGCGGCGTGGATATAACTATATGATTTGCAGGTTGGATCCGAATTTCCGCTGCAGCGAAGCTCCCTGGTGGTATTTCCGCGACCGCACCTACGTCATCTCGAAGCAGGGCGTCGCCGTAAATGGTTCCGCGCCCGTGCCTTGGCAAAATCCAGCGGAAGCTCCGGAACTACTCCAGAAAATGTCCGAGAAGATCAAAGCGCTGAACGAACACTACAGCCAGCTCACGGCCACCAATACCGTCCACGGTCGCTCCATTTCCTGCCGCGAATACCATCCGGAAACGAAGTCCTACCACGTCTGGGAATTTCCCACGTATTGCCTGATCAAAAGCGCCTGCGATGGGATGCCCAACCTCGACTCCATGCGCGATGGCGACCCAATTGACTGGAATTCACCCGCAGGAACCTTCGTAAAAAGACAAAGTAAAGCCACAGACTTCTCAAACTGGCTCTGCTGGATCAAATCCCAATAAGACTAGAAGTACTTTGCTTTTGCTGCGCCGATCCTTTCCGCGCGCCCCTCGTTACCATAAGTACTTAAAAACAAATTCAACCTGCTGATATCCGCAATTTGTAATATGCTCCACGCTCACGGAAGATAAAATTTTCAGGAGCCGCCTTCATGAAACCCGCCCGTATCCTTGTGCTCGTCGCGCTAAGCGTCTTTGCAGCCTCCTCATCCTTCACACAGACGCAAAAGCCGCTCACCAACGCAGACGTCATTAACATGACCGCGCAGGGGTTCGACGCCACGCTGATCGTGAAGGATATTCAATCCAGCAGCACGGATTTCGACACGTCCACCCAAGCGCTCATCAATCTTAAAAATGCCGGCGTAGATAAATCCGTATTAGAAGCCATGCTCGCCGCACAATCAGCGAAACCCTCGGGCGCTGTAGAAGCGGTTCGTGGCGGGGCATCAACGGACCCGTCCCAGCCGGTTTGCGGCGCGAACAACGGCTGCCTGCTGAAAGAAGGGGTGCAGGTTCCTCTGAAGTTCGCTGCGGATCTCAACTCAAAAACTGCTCACGAAGGCGACCCCGTAGAATTCCTGCTCGACGAGGACTTAAAAGTCGGAACTTCAATCGTCGTCCCGAAAGGATCCCACGCCGTGGCCACCGTAACCGACGCTAAGAAGGCCGGGATGATGGGAAGGCCAGGAGAACTCAGTGTTCAAATGCAATACCTGGTGGCCGGCAGCAATCACGTCCACATTCGCGGTACCAAAGGGCGAGAGGGAGACAGCAAAACCGGAGCAACCGTGGCACTGACCGTCTTGTTCGGCCCCATCGGCCTTATCAAGCACGGCAAGAATGTAGATATCCCCGCCGGAACCGCGCTCACGGCCTACGTAGATCAGGACATCTGGCTCGCACCAATCAACTGACTCGACGAGCAGTCAACGTCGCTATCGCCCTCCGCCGATTTCCAGTATCGTACCAGTCGTGTACGAAGCCGCCGCTGAAAGCAGCCAAAGTACACCCTGTGCTACCTCGAGCGCCGTACCCGGACGTCCCATCGGAATCGAAGGTGCCAAACGCTCCAAACGATCCGGTACGCCATTCGCCGCGTGAAGCTCGGTTTCAATTAATCCAGGCGCCACAGCGTTGACGCGAATCCCTTCACTCGCCACTTCTCGCGCCAACCCGATCGTAAAGCTATCGATCGCCCCTTTCGACGCCGCATAGTGCACCCATTCCCCAGCGCCACCCGTCCTCGCGGCCAGCGAGGAAATGTTTACGATGGAACCGCCCGCGCCACCGTGCCGCACCGACATCCGCCGAACCGCTTCGCGCGAACACAATATCGTGCCGGCGACATTCGTCGCCAAGACCTGCGTGATTGCCTGCGCTGTCACTGCATCGACACGGTGCAAGCCACCCGTCACGCCCGCGTTATTCACAAGCCCTCCGATCTGCCCGAGTTCGCGCACCGCCGTCTCGAACATTAGAAGAATTTCCTCCTCACGGCTAACGTCTCCGTGGATCGCGACCGCTCGCCCGCCCCCCGCCACAATCTCCCGAACCACCTCTTCGGCCCCAGCCCGATTCGTCGAAAAATTAACAGCGACCGCGAAACCGTTCGCGCCAACTAACCTGGCAATGGCCGCTCCGATTCCGCGGCTCGCCCCAGTCACAATTACCGCTCCACCGTTTTGCTGGCCCTGGGTTTGTTTCGACGCCTCTGTATTTTGAATCGTGGGATTCATCATTGTTAGCATTCTAGCCGAACGAGCACGCCAGCGCCGTAGGTGCGGCATAAGTTAGCCCAGGCCGGAAGGCCTGGGAAAATTCGCAAAAATAAATCGCAGCGCCGTAGGTGCGGAACAAGCTTCGCTTCGCCCGCGCCTGCAAACGCTCGTCGGCAAATCAATTGTCGCCAGAAATCGGAAACGTTGTCAGCTACCCGCCAACGCTTCCCGCTTCCGCCTGTATCGCATCAACAACAATATCGCCGTCACCGCCGCTGCCACCCCAATCGTCACGTACAACGCCACCTCACCATGCGCCACCACCACCGCAAATATCTTCCGCCCGTATACCGCTCCCAAATATCCAAGGATGCTGTACCGCACTAACCGCCCCACCGTCATCGCTACCAGAAATTTCTTCTGCGAATACTGCAAGGCTCCCGCCGCAATCACAAATGGCACCATCGGCATCGGCGGCGGCAGCAGCGCCGGCAGCGCGATGGCTCCGAATCCCCACCGCTCAAACACGCGCACCACCTTCTTCGCGTTCCGCTTGGAGAGTCTGTCGTTCAGCGCTTTCTCCCCGCGATTCCGGGCCAGCCGGTACGTCACGTAAGCGCCAATCACCGACCCTACCGTCGCCATCGCCGCGTAATAAGGCCACCAGTTCCGTTGATGCGCCGATAGCACGATCGTCATCGCATCCATGCTGCCAGGCACAGGAATCACCGAGCTGTCAATCAACCCCAGCAGAATCAACCCCGGCCCGCCCAGTGTCAAAAACCAATGCCTCACCACATGCGCGGTAGTGGGCGCGGCCATCGCCGATTTTCCGAAGTCGAATTTCATCGCAACGCCGCTCCCCGCCGCCCTCTCACTCAACGCCATGACCTATCACCAGGACGCTGCCGCACTCGCCAAGGTTCCCCAGAAATTCCGGCCCCGCTGCCATGCCTATCTTGCCATGTAGACATCCCAACTCTTACGAAACATCATCTTAGTGTGTACAGGGCAAACTCACGCTCATTGTGGTAGCCTATTATCGGACTTGGGCACTCTGTCTTCGGAGTTATGCGAGAAGAAGCGAACCCGCGCAACCCTTTGCGCCGCGCAGTTGACTACGGCGCCTCACAAACTCGCATTAGTTTTTCCCGTTCTGGTTTCCGCCAAGCCATCGTCGCCCCACCCTCTGCTTCACGCAAGCTTCCCATCCTAAAATCGTCAAAATCCGTTCTGCGACCGACATTTCTATTCCGTACAAATGGAGCAAGTGAAATCTCGACAAATCCCGTAACTCGTTCAGTACCAACAAAACTGCCATTTCTATTCAATACTTTTGGAGCCGTACTCAACCATCGCCGCCCCTGCATTTCGCGTCCCACAACCGGGGTTTTCGGGCGATTCTTTTCATCCACTACCGCGAGGGCCATTTAGGAATGTCTACAACTATCTCTGAAATCCTAGGTCGCAAGCGAGAAACTATCGACAAGGCGGTCATCCGCTTCTGCGGTGACTCCGGTGACGGCATGCAAATCACCGGCAGCCAGTTTACCAATACCGTCGCCCTCTACGGCAACGACCTCGCCACCTTCCCGGACTACCCCGCCGAAATCCGCGCCCCCGCCGGCACTTTGCCTGGTGTCAGCGGCTTCCAGGTCCATTTCTCCTCAAGCAACGTGTACACGCCCGGAGACAGCGTGGACGTACTGATCGCCATGAATCCCGCCGCGCTGAAAATGAACCTGGCGGACTTGAAAACGAACGGCATCCTCATCGTCAATTCCGATGACTTTGGCGAAAGCGATCTGCGCAAGGCGCAAATCACCGTCAGCCCTCTCGAGGATCATTCGCTCGATGGCTATCGTCTTTTTGCTGTTCAACTCACCAAGCTCACCCGCGCCGCGCTAAAAGATGTCGGCCTGGACGCGAAGAGCATGGATCGCTGCAAGAATTTCTTCGCGCTGGGGATGTGTTACTGGCTTTACAACCGTTCCATGGAGCCTACCCTCCGCTATCTAGACGACAAATTCAAGAGCAAGCCGCAGCTGGTAACCGCCAATAAACTGGCCATGCAGGCGGGCTATAGTTTCTGCGAAGCCACCGAGGCATTTCAGATCAGCTACGAAATTCCTCCGGCCAAGTTGTCACCCGGCACCTATCGCAATATCAGCGGCAACGCCGCGCTCGCGCTCGGATTCGTCGCCGCCTCGCAGCAGGCCGGAATCCCGCTATTCCTCGGCTCGTATCCCATCACACCGGCTTCCGACATTCTTCACGAACTCTCGATGTACAAGGACTTCGGCGTAACCACTTTCCAGGCCGAAGACGAAATCGCCGCCGTCTCTTCCGCCATCGGCGCCTCTTACACCGGCGCGCTGGCCATCACCACCACATCCGGCCCCGGCATGGCGCTGAAAACCGAAGCGATTGGGCTGGCTGTTGCCGTCGAATTGCCGCTGGTGATTTGCGATATTCAGCGTGGCGGCCCATCCACCGGACTTCCCACTAAAACCGAACAAGCCGATCTTCTCCAGGCCCTATACGGACGCAATTCCGAAGCTCCTGTCCCGGTGCTCGCTCCTTCTTCTCCCGGTGATTGTTTCTGGATTGCTATCGAAGCCAGCCGTATCGCCATCAAATACATGGTGCCCGTGATTATTCTCTCAGACGGCTACCTGGCTAACGGCGCGGAACCCTGGAAAGTTCCCACGGTTGCCGAGCTGCCGCAGATTCCCGTCGTCTTCGAAACGAATCCTGAAGGCTTTCTCCCGTACAAGCGCAATCCTTCCACCCTCGCGCGCCCCTGGGCTATTCCCGGCACTCCCGGCCTGGAACATCGCGTCGGCGGCATAGAAAAGCAGGACGTCACGGGCAACATCAACTATGAGCCGCTGAACCACGAACACATGGTTCGCACTCGCGCCGAAAAAGTTGAAGGCATCGCGCAAGATATTCCCGAAATCGTTCCCGAAGGCGATCAGTCCGGCGACTTGCTAATCGTCGCCTGGGGCTCTACGGCCGGACCAATCACCGCCGCGATGAAACCCATGCGCGAAAAAGGCCATCGCATCGGCCACGTCCATCTGCGCTATCTGAATCCCCTGCCGCGCAATCTAGGCGACATTCTGAAGCGCTACAAAAAAGTTCTCGTCCCGGAAATGAACATGGGCCAGCTGTCCATGATCCTGCGCGCAAAATTCTTGGTAGACGCCGAAAGCTACGGCAAGATCCAGGGCAAGCCCTTCAAGCAATCAGAAATCGAAGCAAAAATCGAAGAGCTGCTCGACTAGTTTTTCGTAGCGGCGGTCTTTAGACCGCCAGCCTTTGACTTGTTTTTTGAGTTTGTGTTTGAATTTGTAGCGGCCGCCTTCAGGCGGGCGCCTTTGGGGTGATCGAAAAATGACCACGGCCACATTGCCGGTTTACACAAAAAAAGATTTCCAAACCGACCAGGAAATCCGCTGGTGCCCAGGCTGCGGCGACTACGCCATCCTCGCCGCCGTCCAGGCCGTCTTCGCCGAACTCGGCGTCCCCCGCGAAAAATTCGTCTTCATCTCCGGCATCGGCTGCTCCAGCCGCTTCCCGTATTACATGAACACCTTCGGTTTCCACACCATCCACGGCCGCGCGCCCGCCATCGCCACCGGCGTAAAACTAATCCGTCCCGATCTCGACGTTTGGGTGGCTACCGGCGACGGCGACTCGCTCTCCATCGGCGGCAACCACACCATTCACATGCTGCGCCGCAACGTCGGCCTCAAAGTCCTGATGTTCAACAATAAAATTTACGGCCTCACCAAAGGCCAATACTCGCCCACCTCCGAAGTCGGTAAAAAGGCCAAGTCCACCCCCTTCGGTTCCGTGGATCGCCCGTTCAGCCCGCTCTCGCTCGCTCTGGGTTCCGAAGCCACCTTCATCGCGCGCTCCGTGGACGTCTTCCAGCAGCACCTGAAAGAAACCCTCAGAAAAGCCGCGGCGCATCAAGGTTCCGCCTACATCGAAATCCTGCAAAACTGCAATATTTTCAACGACGGAGCCTGGGAAACCATCACCGAAAAAGAAGCCCGCAGTGAACAAGTAGTCCAACTCGACCATGGCAAGCCCCTAATCTTCGGCAAGAATCGCAACAAAGGAATTCGCCTGGTAGGCCTGGATCTCGAAGTAGTCGCCCTGGGAAATGGCATCACCGAAAAAGATTTGCTGGTCCACGATGAACACAATCCAAATCCCGTCTATGCCTTCGCCCTTTCGCGCATGGATTCGATGCCCGGATTCCCCACTCCCATCGGCGTCCTCCGCGCCCTGCAAGGCGTTCCGCGCTACGAAGACCTGATCCAACAGCAAATCCGCGACGTGATCGCCAAAAAAGGCAAAGGCGACCTCGCCAAACTCCTCCGCGCCGGAGACACCTGGGAACTGAAACAGTAAGCGGCCTGGTTCGCCGCCGTTATCGGATTTTTCTTTTTTTCCCGGTTGGATCGATCGGCGACGAAGCCGTTTTCCAATCCACGCCAGCGGGCCTCTTCCCCACTCCCGCAACATACAAAACTCCTTCCGTCACTCCATCAATCCTCAAATCGCGATCAATCTTCGAATCCGCCATCGCCATCGTGCAAAACGGCGCAAGCCCCAGCCAAGTCGCGACCAAACAAAACGTCTGGCACAAATGTCCCGCCTCCGCGAGCACCACGCGATATGCCCGAGGATAGCGATACTTCCACTGCGTCCGCGTGAACACTCCGGTCATAAACACAAACGCAGCTGCTTCGGAAAACCACCGCTGCCCGATCACATAATCCGACATCCGATCACGCGTCATCCCGCGCCTCAGCAATTCCAACCGGTGTCGCGTCGCATCGTAGTGATAAATCCCCGGAGAAATTCCTTCCACGTCCCGTGCCACCACATAAGCCTCAATCGGATGCAAAGCTCCGCCCGATGGAGAAGTCTTCACCGCGAATCGCCCGAGCGGTGGCACCGAAACCCACTCGCGCACTCCCCATGTCAATCCCAGCAGCGTCGCCAAATCTGCAAGCGCAACTTTCCCTGCCGCAAATCTTCGCCACGTTCTCCGCGCCGTGAGCACGCGCGCGAATTCGCCCTCCATGCGCGGCGCAGGCAATACGGTCTGCGCGGCTCGCGCATAGTGTTTCACCGGCACAGGCATCGTCTCCTTCTGCGTCAACCCCTCCATGTAATGGCCGATTCTCACCAGGTCAGCTTCAAACGGAAGATCACGCCCCGTGAAGTGAAAAAACCCCGCGGCAGGATTCCAATCTTTCCACGCGTCCATCGCGCGTTCGGCGGCTTGAGACTTGCGGTCGGAGCGTTGCAGCAGCGAATGGCGCGCCAGTTCTTTAATCGCTTCGCGCAATGACGAAGCAGAATATTGCGGGAAGTGACGGAGAAGCGCCTCTGCAGAACGCCAGCGGCCGAAGAAGTCCAGTACTTCTGTCGCGATCGGCGCGGCTGTTGCGCCATCACCTGTCGCGTAGTTCTCGAAGATCAGTTCCGCATCGTTCCAGTAGGAAACCAAGAATGGAGACCGCCGGAACAGCACCTTTTTCGCTTTGGCCATGCCAGATGCAACGAGTCAAGGCGCGGAAGAGTTTATCGCGCTCACCGGAAAGCGTTACTTCGATTTGGTCCTGAACGTCTGCCCGTAGTGCAAGGTTGGTCGGCAGACAACTCCAATGATCCCCTGCGCTCGCCTAAGGCTCCGCAAATTCAGATCAATCCTCTTCAGATCGGCCTTGACGACCTTGCTGCGCAACGCGCGCAGCTTTTTCTCGGCCTTGTCGATTTCCCTGGTAATGCTCTTCAACGTGAATTTAACGTTAGCCATTCCGTTCTCCTCCCGAGCGGTGCTTCCTATTCGGTGACCAGCCCATGACCGCGCCTCTAGGTGCGACTCGCGGCCGAACGGCTCGACGTGGATTTGGTCCGGAAATATTGCCCGTAGTGGAAGATCGGCGGACAAATGTGCACGAGGATCGCGCGCGCTTCCTTGAGGCCGCGCAAGTTCAAATCAATCTTCTTCACGTCGGCCTTGTCGACTTTTGGGCGCAGAGCACGCAGCTTTTTCTCCGCCTTCTCGATATCCCTGGTAATGTTCTTCAGCGTGAAGCTGATTTTGGCCATACGATTCTCCTCAAGCAACGAACTGCGACCTTCATTAATTGGTAAACTCGGCCGATTCCGGAAGAAGTACGGGGAACCGCGAAAGTGTAGTTCACGCCCGTCACAGCGTCAAGAAAGATTGCACCGCAACTCTATTCTTGGAATCAGGCTGGCGCTCGCTCCAAATTGAGCATCGAGGTTTGCAGTGCGTGCGCCAAAACTTCTCGCGTCTAACGCTGCGCATTTCCATTTTCCGGCGCGTAAGGCAATCCGATTCGCCGCACCAGCGCCGCAAATCGCGGATCGGAATGTAAGCTGGCAAATCGCGGATGCACGGCAAGGTTGATCAGCCGAACCGAGCGTTCGTCGTATGCTTTCTCCATCCACTGGAACGCTTCGTCGTTCTGGTCCAAACCCACGTAAACGAGTGCGATGCTGTAAGGCGAAACATATTGCCGCGAAGACAGCTGCAGGAGGTCGTCCAAAATCCCCAGCGCCTCAACTTTCTTTCCTGCCACGGCGTAGGCGTTCCCCAGCTCGGCCTTGAATGAAGTCTCGTTTCCAGAAAGCGCCAGCGCCTGCTGCAATTCTCGCAGCGCACTCGCATATTCGCGCTGCGCCAAATATGCCTGCCCGAGACATCCGTGAGCGACCGCGAAGCTGGGATCCATCGCTACAGTCTTCTGCGCTTGCGCGACAGCCTCGTCGTTCCTGCCGGCAAGATAATAGACCCAGGACAGGTTGGCGTTGATTATCAGCGAGCGCGGGTCCAGTTCTTGCGCCAGCTTCATTTCCGAAATCGCTTCGTCGCTTCTGCCCGCGGATGCCAGCGCCAGCGCATACCAGTGGTGACTATTCGCATCACCCGGATTCAACTCAATCGCGCGCTTGAATTCATCCAGCACACCGGGCCATTCCAGCCGGTAAGCACGGATCTGTCCCAGCACGGCGTGTGCGGAAGCCAGATTGTCGTCCAACTGCAACGCCTTCACCGCCGCAGCTTCGGCCTCTGGCAGCACTTGCGAGGACGGCACATCCTTGTAATCCGCCGCCAGCGTCAGCGCTCCTGCTAGCCCCGCATACGACGGCGCATATGTAGGATCGAGCTGAATTGCCTGGCGATAATCAGAGACGGCTTGCGTCACACTCTCGCCGGTGCGTTTCGCAACGTAGTAATTCCCTTGCAGGTACGCGTCATACGCGGCTGGAACCACTGTGCGCGTTTTCGCCAGGCGCTCTTGCTCTGGCTCGGTCAGCTGAATCTGAATTTGCGTGACGATGTCGCGCGCCACATCGCTTTGCAGCGCCAAAATATCCGTGACGGTGCGTTCGTAACTATGCGCCCAAAGATTCTGGCCTGTTTGCGGCTGCACCAATTCGGCGGAAATGCGCACGCGATCGTCGGACCGCAGCACCGAGCCTTCCACGAGCGCGTCGACTCCCAATTCTTGCGCGATCTGCGCGGGGCTCTCGTGCTTGTCCTTGTATTGCATTACCGATGTGCGCGAGATCACCCGCAATTTCTTGATCTGCGAAAGCTCGGTGATCAGCGCGTCGCACATTCCATCCGCGAAATAATCCTGCTTGGGGTCGCCCGTTAGATTTTCCAGCGGCAGCACGGCCAAGGACTGAATGGACGTCGCGCCCACGGCCGGCGAGCCGCGCCACTTCACCTCGACGAGCTTCCACACAAACGCCGTGATCAGCAGTAACGCCGCCACAGCCGATGCGGCCAGCACCGCGCGGCCGAAGCGCGAGTGACGGGCTGCTGGCGGCACCAGGATCGCGGACGGTTGAATCGCGCTCGCCGGAATCACAGCCGAATTCGTGCGCAAGGCCTCTAATGCTGCGCGAATTTCGCTCGCGTGCTGATAACGCTGTGCCGGCTCCTTCGCCAAGCAGTGCTCGATCACCGAACGCAATCCCAGCGGCACGTTTTCCCGCAACGGCGGCGGTGAATCGTGCAGAATCATCGAGCTCAATTCGTACGAAGTTCTTCCGCGGAACGGCCGCTTGCCGTTCGCCATTTCATACAGCACCACGCCCAGCGCCCACACATCGCTGCGCGCATCCGCCGGCTCGCCGCGAAATAACTCCGGCGCCATGTAATGCATCGTCCCCACAATCGCGCCTTCCGAGGTGAGCGTACTGATGGATTGCGTCTGGAGCGTGATCTCGCCGGGAGTCATGTGCTTCGCCAGGCCGAAATCGAGCACCTTGATGCGGCCTCCGGGCATCACGATGACGTTCGGAGTTTTCAAATCACGGTGAATCACACCGCGTTCGTGCGCGTGCGCCATGGCGTCCGCGATTTGCTCGCCGTAGCGAATCACCGTCTCGACGGGCAGCCCATCTTCCGGGATTTGTTCCGCCAGAGAACGCCCGCTGACGAATTCCATGACGATGTAGCTTTTGCCGGCCTCTTCGCCGACGTCGTAAATCGTGCAAATATTGGGATGGTTCAGCGCGGAAGCGGTGCGCGCCTCGCGAATCAAAAGCGCGCGCGCGTTTTCGTCGTGATTGAGTTCGTCAGGCAGGAATTTCAGAGCAACATCGCGGTTCAGCCGGTCATCATGCGCGCGATAGACCACGCCCATCCCACCGGCGCCGACTTTTTCGACGATTCGGTAATGCGAGACGGTCTGGTCGCTCACGTGTGGACAACGCTCAAGCGAGCATCTTAGGCCGCAGCAGAAACCCAAGTCAACGCGGAAGCCCAACGCGGTTTCGCGTTCTTGGCAGGTTCTAACTGGCGAATTCGCTTATTCTAAACCTGAACAACGCCCGGTGCTGCACGTTGAGGCGAAACCTCTGATCAGCGAGGTTACGGCAGGGACGAAATTCACTTGGAGCACAAGTGTGGTCTCGCGACCCACCAAGCAAGTCAATTTGATTGGAGAAAAATGCACAATTCGTCAGCATCCAAAACCGTGCGGCGCATTGGCCATGGATTGTGAGCACGACCCTAGGTGACCGGGCCGAACCTATAGCGGGAGGCCGAGCTTCTGCAATAGCGCGGGCCAGCGCGAGTCGGACTTCAGGTGGTCAAGCGCTGGGAAGCGAATGACCGCGGTGATTTCGTCGTCCCGATCCGCTAAGGCTTTTTCGAGATTCTCGAACGCCTTGTCGTGATTTCCTGTCAGAGCATAGGCAACGGCAGCGTTCGCGGGCATCTTACCGTCGCTAATAGCATCCATGAATTCAGCATAACCTTTCGCGTCCGGGGTCCACGAACGCGTGGACAGCGCGTCGCCCGGCGGACCCGCTTTCTGCAACGTGCTCACGGCCTCGGCAAACCGGCCCTGCGTGGCCTGCATCTGAGATAGATAGAAGAGGCCCGGACCAAAGCCAGGGTCACGCTGGAAGATCTGATCGAACTGGTCTTGGGCTTGGGGATACTGGTGAGCGTCCATCAGGCTGAGAGCGTAGTTCGTCTTGACGATCGCCGCGAGCGGATCGAGAGCCAGCGCGAGGCGGAACTGCTGGAGCGCTTCTTCGAGTTGGTTCATCGGCATCAGATAATTGAACGCATAAAAATAATGAGCGTTCGCGTTATTTGGACTCAGTTCGATCGCGCGGCGAAACTCCAGCCCCACAGCGCTCCATTTCCAAGCGGCGGCCAGCGCATTGCCACGCGCCACGTGCGCGTCAGAGCTGGAATCGTCCAGCTCGATCGCTTTTTGGGAGGCTTGATCCGCTAATGCCAAGGATTGGTCTGGCGGAATCAAGCGGCCGTAACCCGCGGCGACCACATAGCTATTCGCAAGCCCTGCCCAGGCCAGCGCGTAATTCGGATCGGCGGCGACCGCCTGGCGGAATAACTCGACACTCTTGAGGATTCCCGGTTTCGTGCGCCCGTACAATTGCTGCTGCGCCTCAAGGTAGAGGCGATAGGCGTCGGGGTTCGTGGTGCCGGCGCTGCCCATTTTTACCTCAGCGCTGCCGGTCGCATTTACGCGTAATTTCTTCGCGACGTCGCGGGTAATGTCACTCTGCACCTGCGTGACGTCAGCCATCTTGCGTTCGTAGTGGTTGCCCCACATTTCCGAGCCGTCGGCGGTGCTGACGAGGTCCGCTTGCACTGCGACTGTATCGCCGTGCTGTGTGACACGACCCATCAGCACCGAGCCGACGTTGAGGTCCTTGCCGATTTGTTGCGGGTCATCTTCCTTGCCCTTGAAGCGGAAGACGGTGCTGCGCGCCATCACTTTGACGTCGGGCAGTTGCGAAAGCGTGCCGATCAGGCTTTCGGTGAGGCCGTCGCTTAGATATTCGTTGCTGGGATCTGAGGTGGCGTTCACGAATGGCAGCACGGCGATGGAATTGACTTTTTCGGCGGGCGAGCGGCCGTGCAGGAAGTAATAGCCGCCGGCGATGACGAGAGCGAGCGCTGCAGCGACAGCGCCGCCGATCCAAAGTTTGCGCGACGCGCCGACATGCACAGCGGGCACCGTCGTGGAACCGGAGGATGGTTGCGTTGGCGATGTGGCACTGGCGGCGCTAGCACCAGCCGCTGCAGACACACTACCCGATAAGGCGGTAGACGCATCGCTGACGTGCGTCGAGCGCCCGGAATCCTGTTCGCGCTTCAGCCGCGCGAGGTCCGCGCGAACGTCGGCGGCGGTCTGATAGCGCAGGTTACGGTCCTTCTCCAATGCCTTGTTAATGATGCGCTCGAGCTCCGCCGGCGTTTCGGGATTCAGCCGCACGGGAGCCGCCACCGCGCCATCCAGGATCGCTTTGAAAATCACGCCGGAGGTTTCGCCGCGGAAAGGCAGCGCACCGGTGGCCATTTCGTAGAGCACGGCGCCGAAGGAGAAAAGGTCGGAGCGACAATCGAGTTCCTTGCCGCGAACCTGCTCGGGCGACATGTAAGCAACGGTGCCCATGGTGCTGCCGGGGCTGGTGAGATGCTCGGCGGAGGCACCCAAGGTGGCGCCCTCGGTGGTGTCCACGGGCATTTTGGAGGCGGAAGAGCCCGCGGCGGTGAAGGTTACCTTGGCGAGACCAAAATCAAGAATTTTGGCGTGGCCGCGTTTGGTGACAAAAATATTCGCGGGCTTGATGTCGCGGTGAATGATGTGTTCGGCGTGCGCAGCGTCGAGCGCATCGGCGATTTCGATAGCGAGAGTGAGGAGGTCTTCGATATCCACGGGGCGGCCGTTGATGCGGTGCTTAAGCGTCTGCCCATCGAGAAATTCCATGGCGATGAAGGCGTGGCCATCCTGCTCGCCGATATCGTAAATCGTGCAGATGTTGGGATGGTTCAGGGCGGAGGCGGCTTGGGCTTCACGCTGGAATCGCGCGAGAGCCTGCGGATCGCCGGCGACGTCCTCCGGCAGAAATTTCAGTGCGACGAAGCGCTTCAGGCGCGAGTCTTCGGCCTTGTAAACGACACCCATGCCTCCGCCGCCGAGCTTTTCGATGATGCGGTAGTGTGAGAAGGCCTGCCCGATTGGAGACGGCGTGTCCAGCATGTGGGCACATCTTAGGTGGGAGGAAGAAGCAAGTCAACGAAGAGAGGTGGTGGTGGCCCAAGCCTTCTCGTCGCCGCACGCCGTAATCTGCGCGGCGGATCGCCGCTGCAGTCGGATCACGCTATCGTCGCGCCTATTAGACGCTTAGTTCGCTGGAACCGCAGGGGAGGGGGACGGCAAAGCGGTTGGCGGCGAATTCTTGGCGACGGTTGGGGACTGCTGCGACGGCAGTGGCGGCATCAGCGCCAGCGCGTGGTCGCGCATCGCGGCGAATTCGTTCCAGTCGTGTTTCGAAACCGGATCCGACGGCGGCAGCGGCAAGCGCTCGAAATTCAGAAATTCTGTGCCGTGCTGGATGCGGAAATCCAAGTGCGGGCCGGTCGCGAGGCCGGTCATGCCGACCAGGCCAATCCGCTGGCCCTGCTGGACGCGCTCGCCGGAATGTACCAGCACGCGCGAGAGATGCATGTAGTAGGTGGTGTAACCATTGCTGTGCTGAATCTCAATCAGGTTACCCGCGCCGCCCTTTCTACCGGCGAAAATCACGCGGCCATCGCCGATCGTTTGCACAGGCGTGCCCGTGGGCGCGGCATAATCAATTCCTAGGTGCGGCCGGTATTCTTTCAGAATGGGATGGTAGCGATGCTGGCTGAAGTGGGAAGTGATCACCGCGGCGAATTTCAGCGGCGAATGCAGAAACGCCTTCTTCATAGACTTCCCTTCCGGCGTGTAATACGCAGGCTCGCCATTGGGCCCATGAAACAAGACCGCGCGGTAAGAATGAGGGCCATTGTTGTACTCCGCCGCGAGGATGCGGCCGTAGGAAGCGACTTCTCCGCTCTCGAGCGTTTTCTTTTCCACGACAACGCGGAAAGTATCGCCTGGCCGCGGATCGGTGTAGAAATCCAAGTCCCAGCCGAATATTTGCGCCAGACGCATGGCCAGTTCTGGCCTCTCTCCCGCGTCCAGCACGGCATTGAAGAGCGAGCCGTTCACTTGGCCGACGACGCCCACTTCCTCGGTTTCCGACGGGATGGTCTGCAGTTCGGCGTGAAAATCATCCCCTTGCGGCCGTATGTAAAGGACACGATCAGCGTCAATGCGGTAACGCACTTCGCGCACGTCGCCCAGAGCCGAGCGGCCCACCACGAAACTGTTGCCCGCGCGCAGATGGCGCAGATCGAAAACCGATTGCGCGGCAGCGATCATGCGCGCGGCGGCGTTCGCCGTGAACCCCATGCTCTGCAGGAAAGCTGGAAACGGCTGGCGCGCCGGGACTACCGCTTCGCTGAACAGCACCAGCTGCTCCTGCATGCGATGCGCATCTTCGCGCGAAGGAGACGGCTGCGTCATGATTTGGTAATCGGAGGCGGATGTGCGCAGGTAATTCACGCCGACGACGCCCGTCACAGCAACGGCGACCAGCAAAATGCAGATTAGAACCTTGAGTGTTGTTCCCATAATTCCCTACCGCGAATAGTTTACGAAGATGGGAGCATAACGCAATGCGCTGCGGGGCAGGAAGTGAAATGCTGCGACTTTGTTCATCGGGTAACAGGCGAGATTGGGGCTGCGGAGCGTGAATCCAAAAGCTGTGCACCGCAGAGACGCAGAGAAAACCTAAAACGGCAGAACCAGTCAGACGTCTGACGATACCGAAAATTAGTGCGAGGCGCCCGCAGCGGTGGTGTACGGCGCACGGCGCGCGGATTCGGCGAAATAATTTCGTTCGCGCAGGCCGTGATAAATGCGTCCGGCGATTTCGGAAGCGTGCGGACCGCTCACCGCGCGGCTGCCTCCGCGAATCAGAACCACGAGCACGATTTTCGGATGCGCCTGGTCGGCATAGGAAACAAACCAGCCAAGGCGTCCGCCGAGCGATTCGTCATTGCATGTGCCGGTTTTACCGAGAGCCTGCTCGCCATCTGGATCGTAGCTTTGCTTCGCCGTGCCGTACATCACGGCAGCCAGCATGCCTTCGCGCAAATCCGGGAGCAGCGGCGCGATGTCAAGTTGCTGGCGCACGCGCGGCTGAAAATTCTGGCGCGCTTCTTCGCTGCGCGGATATTGCAAGTAATACTGCGTGCCGCCGTTCGCGAGTGTGGCGACCAGCGAAGCGAGCTGCAGCGGCGTGAGACGGATGCCTTCGCCAAAACTGGACATGCGCGCGACGCCGCCATAGGCCGGAGGAACGGAAGGCACCAGGCCAGGCTGTTCCTCGGGGATTTCGTAGCCGGCGCGATCGCCCAAGCCAACCAACTTCGCGTACTGGTGGACCCGCGGGAAACCGAGGCGCGTGCCGACCTGTTCGAAATAAACATTATTGGAATGCGCCATTGCTTCGGTGAGGTCCATATAGCGGCGATGGCCCACTTGGAGCATGGTGTCGCGAGTGATGACACCTTCCTGCAATCCAGCGAGAGCGATCACGGGCTTGATCGTCGAACACGGTTCGAAGCCCGAGGAAAATGCCATTTTCTGATTGACGATGGTGAGGATGCGGCCGGTGGACGGGTCCATTGCGAGCACGGAGCCGTTAGCGTGGCCCAAGGCGCTTACAGCTACCTGGCGAATTACCGGATCATCGTACGCGGAGTTGTCATCCTTGGTCGGATCGCCGTACGCCGAAATGCCGGACTTTTTGTGGCGCGTGCGGGTCGTGGAACTGTTAGGCGTTGCCGCGGACGCGACTGCAAACGTGCCCGCGAGAAACAGGCAAATGACCGGGACAAATTGTCTGAAGGCTGGGCTAGGTTGCATCGAGTCCTGTATCGGCCCGCGAAGCGCGTACGTAAGCCGAGTGAATCCAGTTTACGGAAGGAACGCAGGGAAGTGCAACTGTTAAGGAGGGCAACGTTCCTGCCCGGCATCGCTGGACCGTGGGACAGATGTGTAACGTCGAAGGAAAGCTTCGCGCAGTGCGAGGCGGCAATAGGCCGCCCCGCGTCCGACGCGAAACTCTTGTGGCCTCTGAAACCGCCGCTAGACTGGCTAACGGCCCGCGCGACCCTGCGAGGAAGCGGTGGCTGCGGCTGCTTTCGGTGGCTGCTTAGCTGCGTCTGCTGCGGCCAACTTTTGCGCTTCGGCCGAGGGCTTACCGTTTCCGTCGGCTGGAACGGCTGGATGCGCGAGCAAGCCGAGCGCCTTGCGCAGGTCGTGCTCGATCTTGCCGCGGATGTCCGTGTTTTCTTTCAGGAAAACTCGGGCGTTATCGCGGCCTTGGCCCAGGCGTTCGCTCTTGTATGAAATCCAGGTGCCGGATTTTTCGAGCAGGCCGTTGCTGACTCCCACGTCGATCAAATCGCCTTCGCGCGAGACGCCTTCGCCGTAAATGATATCGAACTCGGCTTCGCGGAACGGTGCAGCAACTTTGTTCTTTACGATCTTCGCGCGGGTGCGCGAGCCGATGACGCGGTCGCCTTCTTTAATGGATTGAATGCGCCGTATATCCACGCGAATCGAAGCGTAAAACTTCAGCGCGCGCCCACCCGTGGTGGTTTCCGGGTTGCCGAACATCACGCCGATCTTCTCGCGGATCTGGTTGATGAAAATCAGGCAGGTCTTTGATTTCGAGACGATGGCGGTGAGCTTGCGCAGTGCTTGCGACATCAAGCGCGCCTGCAGGCCCATCTGCGCGTCGCCCATATCGCCTTCGAGTTCAGCGCGCGGCACCAAGGCTGCCACCGAGTCCACCACAATAATGTCCACGGCGTTCGAGCGGATCAGCGCTTCGGCGATTTCGAGCGCCTGTTCGCCGTTGTCCGGCTGCGATACCAGTAGGTTGTCCACGTCCACACCCAACTTGCGCGCGTAGGAAGGATCCAGCGCATGTTCGGCGTCAATGAATGCTGCCTGGCCGCCGAGCTTTTGCGCCTCGGCAATCACGTGCAGAGTGAGGGTGGTCTTGCCGCCGGATTCCGGGCCGTACACTTCGATCACGCGTCCGCGCGGGAAGCCGCCCACGCCGAGCGCGGCGTCAATGGAGATCGAGCCGGTGGGGATCACGTTCACGGGAACCAGAACGTCCTTGTTCCCCAGGCGCATGATGGAGCCTTTGCCGTACTGCTTTTCAATCTGCGAGATTGCCAAATCCAGGTTTTTTGACTTTTCGTCGTTCACAGTGCCACCTCAAGAGGACTTTCTGTTTTGGTCTTAGCTGGAGACCGAGGCGGAGTGAGTTTAACACTGAGTGCCCGTTCCCGGCTCGGCCATTTCGAGAGTCATAATATCACTAGGCGAACAAAAAGCAAAAGGTATTTTGGGCGCGATTGCCAGATGACTTTCGCCTGAATATCAGGCAAAATGAAATACGGGCGAGGGCGATCATGGAATCGGCAAAAGTCGGTAAACGCGGCGCGATTATCGTGCCTGCAAAGTTGCGCAAGCGCTTCGGAATCAAAGAAGGAACCATGGTCATTGCCGAAGAACGTGAAGATGGAATACTCATTCGCCCGGCGGTCGTTATGCCGGTGGAACGCTATAGTCCGGAGCGCAAGGCGGAGTTCCTGCTCTCCACGTCTACGACGGCGCAGGATTACGAGCGCGCCCGGAAAGAAGTGAAAAAACTCGGTATCGATCCGGATGCGATCCGCCACAGGCGTCCACAATAGATGGACCGGCTGTTCCTGGACGCGAACGTGCTGTTCTCGGCGGCATATCGCCCTGACGCCGGCCTCTTAAGCCTCTGGAAACTGAAAAACGTCACGCTGTGTTCTTCCCGGTACGCTGTCGAAGAGGCGCGGTTCAACCTTGATGATGACGACCAGCGTGCTCGGCTGGAAACAGTCTCACAGCACCTTCATTTATTCGAGGCGGCCGCGCGCGATTTGCCGAGTGGTATTTCCCTTCCGGAGAAGGACGTCCCGATTTTGCTGGCGGCTATGGAAGCACGCGCTTCACACCTTTTGACCGGCGATGTGCGCCATTTCGGGTTTCATTTTGGGAGTCGGATCGCGGGCATTTTAATTCTGCTTCCCGGCGAATACCTGCGGGCGCGCACTTAGTGGCTGCTATATCGCAGGCAGCGGTGAGCGTCGTTCAATACTTGTAAAAGCCGCGGCCGGATTTGCGGCCTAGCCAGCCGGCGGCTACGTATTTGCGCAACAGTGGGCAGGCGCGATATTTGGGATCGCCGAACCCGGTCTGCAGCACTTCGAGGATATTCACGCAGACGTCCAGACCGATGAAATCCGCGAGTTCCAGCGGGCCCATTGGGTGGTTCATGCCCATTTTCATCACGGCGTCTACTGCTTCGGGAGTGGCGACGCCTTCCATCACGGCGAAGGCGGCTTCATTGATCAGCGGCATCAGGACGCGATTCGAAACGAAGCCCGGCGCGTCGTTCACCGCCACGGGTTTTTTCTCGAGCTTCTCGCACAGCAGCGTTGTGGTCTGAAAAGTATCGTCGCTGGTGGCCAAGCCGCGAATCACTTCCACCAGCGCCATTATCGGCACAGGATTCATGAAGTGCATGCCGATAAATTTATCCGGGCGCGATGTTTGCGCTGCCAGTTGTGTAATAGAAATTGAAGATGTGTTGCTCGCGAGGATCACCCCGGGCTTGAGGGCTGCGTCCACATCCTTCAGCAGGCGGATTTTCAGTTCAAGCTGTTCGGGGACGGCTTCAATGGCGAAATCGGCGCCCGCCAGCGCGGAGACCTCGGTAGTAGGCTGGATGCGCGAGAGGGTGAGCGGCTTATCGGCTGCGGCGATTTTTTCCTTCTTCACTTCACGATCGAGGTTCTTGCCGATGGTTTCCAGGCCGCGTTCGAGGAAGCGCGCTTCGACGTCCCGCAAAATCACACTGTATCCAGCGCGCGCAAAAACGTGCGCGATGCCGTTGCCCATCGTCCCGGCGCCCAGCACTGCGACAGTCTTAATTTGATCGAGTGACATAGGTGCTGATGATAATGGAAGTTGAGGAGTTAAAGAAAGCAAAGGAAGGGGAGGAAGTTGCGGCGTTTCAAGCAGGGCTACGCTCGCGGCGAAGGCTCGACGGCTTCGACGCGAGCGCGAGCCAAGCGACCAGCGTAGCGAGTTTCTCGTCCTGCGACCACGGAGGGCCAAGGGAACGGCCAAGCTCCGCCATGCGGCGGGTTAGGTCGTTCCGCCGCAGGCGCAGCATTTCCGGCGCCTCGTCACGGAGTTCGCGTTCCTTTGCGGTCTTGCTCGGGAGGTCGCAGCGGGCGCAGGCGTGGAGCAGCGCTTCGCGAAAGAGTTCGCCATCGGCGGTGTGAATCAGTGCGTGTGACGCCAGAATATCCGGCAAGTTTGGCAGCGGCCTTCCCGACGCGAGAACCAAACCGCTACGCCTAAGAAGGTAGCCCTGCGTCTGCAGACTTTCCTGGAGTTCGCGGACCGCGCGATAGGCGAGGCTTCGCGCTTGAGTCTGGACGCCGGCGACAAAGGCGCGGGCTTCGTCGAGTGGCATATTCTTCGCGGTATGGTAAGGCTGCCGAAAGCGGTAGGTGAAAGTTTCGACCAAGTGAATTCGCTGCCGCGCCAAAACGCAGGGCGCGCCTTTGGAGACACACAGCGCGACCAGCGCAGTCCAACCAGAGTGGGCGCGGAATCCGAGCGCTGCCGATTTCAAAAGGCCTCCGTAGCGACGAAGTGCCGTGACATCACGGAGAACGTCGAGGGGTAAAGAAAACATAGGAGGTGGAGCAACGTCAAGCGTTGGCGGACTTAGATCGGGGACGATTTGCGTTTGGTTCGTTCGCCGCGCTTCTGCCATCAGCATTTCGGCTGCTAGCTCAATCGCGGTCCCCCCTGATTTTTTTGAGATTCTCGCTGAGGCTGAGGCGCTGAACGCAATCTTGCAGCGATGCGCAGTGGCAGCGGAGCAAGTGCTGGAAAAGGGATTTCAAGCGCAGCGAGCGTTCGATGGTCCGCTCTGCCTCCGTTATCTTGTGAGCCGCCAGTTTTCTCCAGCGGGGCCCGACCGGAGAATTGTCTCGCAAGCCGCTCAAAAAGATTTTGATCTCCGCAAGCGTGAATCCCATGTCGCCTGCGAAACGGATGAGCAGCACGCGGTGAACGGCTTCCGCGGGATATCTGCGTTGCCCTCCTGCGCGGTGCGCCGGCGCGAGCAGGCTTATCCGTTCGTAGTAGCGAATTGCCGAAGCGCTGAGGCCAGTACGTTCAGCAAGCTCTCCAATTTTCATTTTTCCCTCGATGCCATTAGACCGCAAATTAGGGCTTGACTTAAAGTTGACTTCAACTTTTAGCATGCACGAGTGGTTGACGACAAATCAAAAGGAGCAAACACATGAACAAGAAACGATTCACGGGGATGAACAAGGGCAGGGCCGCTGCTGGCGCGTTGGCGCTGCTGCTGGCGGCTAGCGGCGCAGGCGGCGGATCGCTGCAGGCTTCGCCGGCTGCGGCCGGCGCGACGCAGCAAACGAATGCGGAGGGCAAGTTCTACTGCAATGTAAAAGCGCTCACTCCCGCCGAACGCGCGCGGCACCAGCGTGTGACGGAAAAACTGATCGCAGCCCGGAAGCAGATTGTGGAGACGCCGCGAGGCTACGAGTTTCAATACAGCCCGTCGGATGTTTCTGTTGCAGAGCTGGCGGATTGGGTGACGACCGAAGAAAAATGCTGCCCCTTCTTTTATTTTCACATTGATCTGGAACGCGAAGGCACCCTCGTGTGCCTGGGCCTCACTGGCGAGGAAGGAATCAAAGCATTCATCCAGACGGAGTTTCAAGTACCCGTGAAATAGCGGCACGGCGGGACGGAGCTAGCCGGCAGGACTTCGCCCGGTGAGGTGCTGCCGTCTCGCGGCGTGGTGTTGCAAGAACGCGGCAGAGATTCAGCGCGGCGGGGGCTGCGATGTGGCCGGGGTTAAGACGCGTCGATGACCTGGCGAATCATTTCTTGCGCGCGTTTTTGTGACGCGGGCGTGACCCGAATTCGCAGCTGGCCTCCGGAATCGCTGGTTGCGGTGCCGATGCCGATGTTGGTGAGACAGGTGACCAGATTTTCTCTGGTTGTGGCGTCCTGGCCGGACCAGACCTCGACGGTCGCATCCTCTGGATCGAAATCGTCGGGAACGGAATCGGGCGGAACGTCGGAAGCGTCGAATTCGTCTTCGCTCTCCGGTGATTCCGGCAGGGGCGCATTCGAATGTAGCGGCGCTTCGTCTGAATCTTCGGGCGCGGTTTCACGGCGGCGAGCTGCAGTTTCCAGCGCCGCGGTGGCCGGTTGATGATCACGCGTATGAGTAAAGATTGCGAACACTTGGCGAGACCAGCCGGGCAAGGAACCGACTTTGTCGGCCCGCGCGTGGTACCGAATTTTCGCAGTTTCGAGCGCGTCAATGATTCCGTCTCGAATTGGCGCGTCCGTACCAGTCCAGAGCAGTTCGGCCGCGCCTGCAACTTCAGGCTTGTTGGAATGAATTCTCGTTTCTTCGAGACGCTCCACGAGCGCGACGTCGCAATCGGAGCAACGCGTGAAACCGGGCCGGTACTCGGCTCTGCACTCAGGGCAAAACATGGGTTTACGTGCGCTCCAAAATTTCCTGGAACAAACTCACGAGCCGACGGGACGCTGGCGCTACGGAAGTTCGATCGCGAGCGCGACGGCGTTGCCGCCGCCGAGGCAGAGGGCTGCAATGCCGCGCTTTAAATTGCGGCGCTGCAATTCGTACAGCAGCGTGAGCAGGACGCGGGCGCCGGATGCGCCGATGGGATGGCCCAACGCTACCGCGCCGCCATTAACGTTTACCTTTTCGGGATTGAGCTTCAGCACGCGAGTTACGGCGATGGCCGCCACCGCGAAGGCTTCGTTCAGTTCATACAGGTCCACGTCTTTGTCGCGATCCCAGCCGGTCTTCTGAAGAAGTTTTTCGACGGCTTCCACCGGCGCCATCATCACCCACTTCGGTTCGACGCCGCTGACGGCTTGCGCGACGATGCGCGCCATAGGCTGCTTACCGAAGCGCGCCGCATTTTTTTCGCTCGTGACGATCACGGCGGCGGCGCCGTCGTTTGTTCCCGGGGCGTTCCCGGCCGTTACTGTGCCGTCTTTTTTGAACGCGGGCTTCAGCTTGGCGAGAATTTCCAGCGAAGTGTCCTCGCGCGGCGATTCGTCCATCTTGATAATGATCGGATCGCCCTTCTTCTGCGGGATTTCCACGGGCACGATCTGCGCGCTGAAGAAACAGGATTTCATCGCGCGAATCGCCTTCTGATGACTTTCGAACGCGAACTGATCCTGTTCCTCGCGCGAAATTTTATATTTTTCTGCAACCAGCTCGCCGGTTACGCCCATGTGGAAATTTTCGTACACGTCCCACAGGCCGTCGTTGATCATGGAATCGATCATTTCCTGATTGCCAAGGCGGAAGCCGCTGCGTGCGCCTTTCAGCAGATACGGGCAATTGGACATGGACTCCATGCCGCCAGCGACGACCACTTCCGATTCGCCCAGCTGCACCGCTTGCGCCGCGAGGCCGACGGCCTTCAAACCGGAGCCGCAAACTTTGTTGATGGTCATTGCCGCGACGCGCGGATCGAGGCCGCCGCGCAACGCCGCCTGGCGCGCCGGGTTCTGGCCCAGCCCCGCCTGCACAACGTTGCCCAGGATCGCTTCGTCCACTTGATTCGGCTCGATGCCGGCGCGGCGCACTACTTCGGCGACGACTTTCGCGCCGAGTTCCGTCGCAGAGAGCGGCGCGAGCCCGCCCATGAATTTTCCGATGGGCGTGCGCACGGCGCTTAAAATGACAGGTCGTTCCATGATGATTGCTCCTTCGGGCTTCGTCGGTCGGAAATACAAGTATAAGGGGCGCGCCAGACGCGGTCAATTTTGCGAACGTCCGCACTCTGGTAGCGCACCAGCGCAGCGCGCACCCGACGGCCTATGCAAAATTCAGCTGCCAGGAAACGCCGTAGCGGTCGTTGACCCAAGCGAACATCCGACTAAATCCGTATTCGCCGATCGGCATGTGCGCGTTGCCGCCAGCGACGAGGGCTCCGTACAGTCTGCGAATTTCTTGTTCCGATTCACATTCGACGAAAAACGAGAACGCGGGCGTAAATGAAAAATCATGCTTCACCGTGCTGTCGGTGCACATAACGGTCTGGTTTCCAATTCGAAAGCTTGCTTTCATCACCGAGCCTTCGACTCCGGGCCCATTCGAGCCATGGCGAACGATGCTTAACACCTCGGCGCCATAAAACAGAGAAACGTAGAAGTTCATCGCTTCCTCGGCTTTGCCTGCAAACATCAGAAAAGGCCGAATTTTTGAGTCTGTCATCGATCTCCTCCCTTCAACCGACTCATGAATCAAAGCTGCACGCAAACTGGCGAAATGTTCGGTCGTGAATCAGCGTCTACCGCGGTGCGCCTTGCCACTCTTCCGCCAGGATCGCGTAGAGGTACGTATCGCGCCATTCACCCTTCTCCATGGCGTTTTTCAGAAATAACGCCTCGCGGCGCATGCCGAGTTTTTCCATCACGCGATATGAGGCGCGATTTCGCTCGTGGCAGGTGGCCCAGATGCGGTGCAGCTTCAATTCGTTGAAAGCAACGTTGAGAACGGCGCGAGCGGCTTCGGTCATGTAGCCGTGACCCCAATATTTCCGATTCAACACGTAACCGAAGTCGCCGGTACGGTTCGCTTCGTCGCTGATACGAAGATCGATTGAGCCGATCAGCCGGCGTTCACTTTCCAGTTCAATCGCGAGACCTACGTTGGGGCGCGGCCACTGCATCTGCGCTGCGAGGGCACGCTTGAGAAATTCGCGGGTTGCTTCACGCGTGTTGGGCCCCCAAATCATCAGGCGCGCCACGTCGGGATCGGACGCATAGTCGTGCACGTCCGTTTCATCCTCCGCGCGTATCTCGCGCAGCAGCAGGCGTTCGGTCTTGATCGGAAACCAGCGATTCATTTCCCTATCATAGCGAATGGCGGAGCCGGGCGACAGGGCGCGCAGAATCGCCGGCTTTCGCTTTCTATTCGCCTACGGAAAACTCTGTTAAGATAGTTGTGCGAGAATTACACGCCATGAAAGCCAACGAAAATCTGGAGCGAAACGCCGGCCTGAATCCTGGCCAGCGCGCGGCGGTGGAGCACGGTGATGGCCCGCTGCTGGTGGTGGCAGGCGCTGGCACGGGCAAGACGCGTGTAATCATCGAGCGGATTCGCAATCTGCTGGAGACCAATCCGGATTTGGCCGGCGAGAGCATTTTGGGGCTCACGTTCACCGACAAAGCCGCCGGGCAGATGAAGTACCGCGTAGTGAAAGCGATCGGTGAACGCGCGGAGGGCGTGTGGCTGAGTACCTTCCACAAATTTTGCCTGGAAAAAATCCTGCAGGCGACGAATCCGGATTCGCAGCCGCTGGATGAAATTGATCACAAGATTTTGCTGCGGCGGCATATCGGCGAGCTGGACCTGAAACATTTTCGCAGGCTGCAGGATCCGGGCGAATTCATCAGCGACTTCGTGAAATTCTTTTCGCGCTGCCAGGACGAACTGGTGACGCCGGAAGATTACGAGCGATTCGTCACGGGCCTGCGCAAGAAACATGAGGCTGGGAAGAAATTGATGGAGGCCGACGCGCTGCAAATCGCGGAGGATGAAGTGGCGCGGCAGGAGGAACTGGCGCGAGTGTATCGCATCAGCGAACGCCTACTGCGCGCGCGCAACTTGCTGACATTCGGCGAACAACTGATGCATGCGGTACAGATGTTGCGCAGCGACCGTGCCCTGCTGCAGCAGATGCACGAGCAGTATCGCTACATTCTGGTGGACGAGTTTCAGGACACCAACATCGCGCAGCTCGAACTGCTGTGGATGCTGGCAGGCGAACGGCGCAACATCGTGGCGGTGGGTGACGACGACCAGGCGATTTATCGGTTCCGCGGCGCGTCCTTTGGCAGCTTCACGATTTTCCTCAAACGATTTTGCGGCGTCACTGACGCGAAGCTCGGTCCCGCCACTAAGAAATTCCTGGTTTCGCTTTCGCAGAATTATCGTTCGACGCAGCGTATTCTGCGCGTGGCCGGCGAAGTGATCCGGCACAACGAAAAATCACCGCTGCTGCCGCCCAAAGCGCTCACCACCGAAAATCGCGAAGGCGAAAAAATACGCATCGCGGAATTTGGCATGCCCGAGGAAGAGGCCCACTGGGTCGCTTCCGAAATCGAACGGCTGCACGCGGCGGGTGCACCCTGGCGCCATTTCGCCGTGCTGTACCGCAAACATACGCACCGCGAAAAGCTGGTGGATGAATTGCGCCGGCGCGAAATCCCATTTGTGATTCGCAAATTATCAATTCTATCCAGCACTCTGGTGCGCGATCTGCTCGCGTGGCTGCGGCTGATCGTGGTGCCGGGAGACAACGTGGCTTGCGCGCGCGTGCTGGCCGCGCCGTACTGGGGACTGGAACCGCGCGACCTGGTGCGCCTGGCGGAGCGCGCCGAAAAAAATCACCGCCGGCCCCTTAGTGACGAACTGGAAACGGCGCAGAATGAAGCGCCCTTCAACCAGCGCGGGCGGCTCGGAGAGCTGGTGCAGTTGCTAAACCAACTGCGCCAAAGCTCGAAGCGTTCCAGCGCGACGGAATTGCTGGACGAGCTGATCGCCGCGCTGGCCCTGGCGCCGCTGCCTTCGGATCAGGATCGCTACTACCTCGATCGCTTCGTGAAGTTCGTGAAGGAGTGGGAGCGCAAGAGCGAAGAAAAACAGCTGCGGCATTTCATCGAATACCTCGCCTATTTTTACGAAGCGGGCGGCGACATAGCGCTCGAAGAAGAAATTTCCGACGATGCAGTGCAGTTGATGACCGTCCATTCGGCGAAGGGCCTGGAATTCCCACACGTTTTCATCCTGCGCGTTTCCAAGAACGATTTCCCTTCCGGCCCGCGCAAAGTAGTTTTCGAATTTCCACCGGAGATGATGAAGGAAGAGCAGCCCAAGGGCGATTTCCAAATTCAGGAAGAGCGCCGGCTTTTTTACGTGGCGTTGACGCGCGCGGAACGGCAGTTGACGCTTTCGACGCTCGTGAACAAACGCAAGAAGCCTTCTCCGTTTCTCGACGACTTCCTGACCAACGCGAAGATCAAAACGCTGGACACGCATCAGCTCTCGCCCCAAGTGCGCGTACCGCCTGCCGTGGAGACGGCCGGACCTGAAGCCGATTCGAGCGATCCGACGCAACTTTTTCCTCCCGGCAGCGAAGCATCCAAGGCGTATTCGCGCGTGGCGCTATGGGCCAAAGCATTTCATCCGCCGCGCCCCGAGCCGCTGCAATTGAGCGCTTCGGCGATTGACGCCTACGACCGCTGCCCGATGCGCTACATGTTCCAGTACGTGTGGGGAATTCGCGGTGGTGCGCACGCCATGGCGACGTTCGGGAACGTGATGCATCGCACCATCAAGGAATTCGTCGCGGAGTACGCCAAGCGAAAGAAGGTTCCGTTCGAAGAGGTGTGCGCGATATACGACCGCGAGTGGTGCGCCGCCGGATTCATCGATGAGTATCACGAAGAGGAATATCGGAAGGCGGGACGCGAACAGCTCGAAGTGTTTCATCGCAGCTATTGCAGCGCGCCGGCCGAGGTGCTGCATCAGGAAAAAACATTCGAGCTGCCGCTGGAGCATGACGTGATCGTCACTGGGCGGATGGACCAGGTGAACCGCATCGAAGGAAACCAGGTCGAAATTATTGACTACAAAACCGGCAGGCCGAAAGACGTGAAGGCCGCGGCGAAAGATTTGCAGCTCGGCGTGTACGCGCTGGCGGCGGAAAAAGTGTTCGACCTCGATCCGGTGCGCCTGGTGTTCTACAACCTGATGACCAATGAGGCGGTGGCCGCGACGCGCGACGCCAAAGCGCTGAGAGAGACCAAGGAGAAAATCGCGGAAGTGGCCGACCTGATTCGCGCCCGCGAATTTCCCGCGAAGCCGGGCTTTGGCTGCGGATTCTGCGATTACAAACCGCTGTGCCCCGCCCACGAGCAGTTGATTTCGATCCGGCTGGCGCAGCAGCCAGCGGGCACGAATGAAAATTCAGATTCCTAGCAGCGCTTGCGATGACGCGTTGTGTGAAAATCGGCATCGCGCAAAAAAAACGGGGCGTCGCGATTTCTCGTGACGCCCCGTTTCATCTCCCGATTGGGCTTTTCTGCCTGACCAAGCCCGGGATGTTCCGCGCATGAACTACTGTGGAACTTCTCCCCGCGATTCAGCGGCGCCGCAAATTTCACAGCGCGCTTGATTCGCTTCGTCAATCTATAAAGGCCGCCGCCGTTGAAGTCAAGCGGAAAAACTTTTGCGTGAACGCAATTTATGAAATAGCGGCGCCCCACAAAACGCCGCGCGCAAAAAAATTAATGCAATCCGCTTTGGTAATAACCCTGGCGCGCGGTTACGTCCAGGTCCGGGCGGCGCACGCGCACTTCGATGCTATGAAAATCTTTGCTGCGATCCGTGTCTTGCGGCTGGAACGTGATGGTGTACTGATTGCGCGCCTGTTCGGCGACGGAAGCGTACAGATTTTCCAGTCCGCGATCCTTGCCCGCGTAAAAAGTATCGCCGCCGGTGGAGGTGGCATATCTCTCGAGGCGTGTGCTTTCCTTCTGGCCAAGCGCGTGGCCCACTGAAATAGAATAAACGGAAACATCGGACTTCTGCAGAAGTTGCAAAGTCTGGTCCAGCGTGTGTTCGTTGCTGTGGGAATTATTTCCATCCGAAATCAGGAAAATAATTTTGCGACGATCGCGCCCACGGCTCTTGAGCATCTCGCCCGCCGCGTACACGGCGTCGTCCATGTCCTTATCCTGTTTTTGCTGCTGCACGCCGAGCGTCGTCGGCGCTCCCGTCTCCAGCGAACGTCCGTTGGCAGTGGCGCCAGACGTCAATGGCCCTCCGACCGGCGAGCCGGGATAATGAGAATGGAGGTCCAGGCGCTTGAGTTGCGTGAAGAGGAGATCGTTGTTGAAAGAAAATTCCGATACGGTGTGGGGAAATTGATCGTAGGTTACCAGCGCCACTTCATCGTTAGGCCCGAATCCACCGGAGATTGCAGTCAAGCTTTTTTGCACTTGGTCGGCAGATTTGATCGAGAGATCGTCATCAATCAACACGACGGCGGAGAGCGGGTACGGGTCGGAGGTAAAGTAAACAATTTGCTGTTCAACGTTGTCGCAGAACACGCGGAACTCGTCCTTTTGCAAATCGCCGATCAGCTGCCCGTCGCGATTTTTCACGGTTACTGGAACGATCACCAGGTTCGTGCGGATCTTGATCGTCCCGCGTGTATCCGCCCCTTGCTTGGGATTCTGCTGCTGCGCCGGAGGTGGCGCCGCTGGTTGCGACTGCCCGGTCTGCGGCTGCGGCGTCTGTACCGGCGGAGCTTGTGGCGGAGCGCTGGGCTGCGCGGGCGGCGCTGTCTGCCCCGGCTGCACCGGAGGCTTAGATCCCTGCTGCTGCGAACCCGGGCCGGTGGGTTGCCGAGCCCCCGCAAGAGCGCCGAAAAGTAATACAATACCCAGCGTCGAAATCAATCGGGTCATCAGAGATTCTCGTTTCGGCCGAACGGCGCCATTTTAAAATCGTGTGCTCATCTCGCAGCGGGCACTTTCCGGAAACATCCGCTGGCGCGCTGGGTGCATCGTATCAAACGCTACCGGCTATAGGGAGATTATACAATGCGGCTGACCAGCCTCGCGGCGGGCTTTTTCACACTAGCACTGGCGGGATACGTAGGCGTTACGACGGAAGCGCCTGCAAAGGGTGCGGCGCAGCCGGCTCCGCACGCGCGGGCCAACCAGCCAGCGGGCCAACCATTCACTCAACAGAATCCGCAGCAGGATCAGGGGCAGGGTCCTCTGAAAGTTCAAACCAACGTCGTCAACGTGTTCGCCACGGTGCGCAACAAGCAGCACGGCATCGTCAACGACCTGAACAAGGAAGATTTCAAGATCACCGAGGACGGAGTCGACCAAAAGGTGGAGTTTTTCTCGAAGGAAGTAAACATGCCGATCACACTGGGCATGCTGATTGACACCAGCGCCAGCATGGACCGGATGATTGACGCGGAACACGATGCCGCATCGCGATTCCTGCGGGAGGTGATGCGTCCGAAAGACGAAGCGATGGTGATTACTTTCGACTTCGACGTGGACCTGGTCGCTGATTTCACGCAAGACACTTCCGTGCTCGCCAGTGCCATTCGCAGCACCCGCGTGAATTCGGTGGGTGGAGGCGGCGTGGTGACGCCCGGCACATTTCCGGGGGGCACTAATGCCGGCGGCACGGACCTCTACGACGCAGTGTATCTGGCCTGCCACGACCAGCTGGCCACCGAGGCGGGACGCAAGGGTGTGATCATTTTGACTGACGCGGAAGACACCGGGAGCAAATTGCGCATGCAGGACGCGATCGAGGCCGCCCAGCGCTCGGACGCCGTAATTCACGTGCTGCTAATTTCGGATCGCATGGCGACATTCGGAACAGGACCCGGCGTGGCGCACCGCATGGCGGAAGACACCGGCGGGCGCGTGATTGACGTGCACAATGAAAAGTCGCTGGAAAAGGCATTCGACGAACTTTCCGAAGAATTGCGTTCGCAGTATGTGCTGGGCTATTACCCCACCAACATCAAGCGCGACGGCACGTTCCGCAAGATCCAGGTGACTGTGGCGCGTCCTGATGTGAAGATTCTGGCGCGTAAGGGATATTACGCGCCGTTCAAGTAGCCGGCGGTTTTCGGTACTTCGTGAGTGGTTTGAATTTACTGCGGAGGCGCAGAGAAAACCGCGACAGTCCGGGAGCGCGGGAGAGATCCTTCGGCCGGCTTGAAACAAAGACGCCGCCCTTAGGATGACGATGCTCGTCGCATCGTCAGAGAAAATCACGAACGTGAGCAGGGTTACTTGCCCGGCGACGGTGGTACGGTAGGCGACGTAGCGTAATAGCCTTTGCGGGTGCGCACGTTCAGGCCCTTGCGATCCGTCTGCACTTCGATCTTGCGATATTTCCCCGTGGATTGCGGATTCGAAGGCGAATACGCGATGAAATACTGGCTGCGAAGTTCCGTGCCAATGTCCACGAACGATTGCGCCAGATCGTCTACCTTATAAGGATAGAAAACCCGCCCGCCGCTCTGATCCGCAAATTCTTCCAGAACTTTGTCGCCGCCTTCCACGTGCATCTTGTGCGGCTTGTCGCCGTCAATGGCCAGCCAGTCGGTATTGGTGCTGACGCAATAAATCGCGGCCTCGGCACGGATGGCTGCTTCCACGGATTCACTCAGCGCGTGATCGCTTAGATTGTCGTCACCGTCGCTGATGACGACCAGCACCCGGCGCACTTCGGGATTCGGTCCCTTGGGCAGCGGAGGATTGGAAAGCTTTTCAGCGGCGCGATAAATGGCGTCGTCCAGCGCCGTGCCACCACCGGCGCGCTGTTTGCGAATTGCATCGGAGAGCAGCGCGAGGTCGCCCGTGAAATCCTGAATGACTTCCGGCTCGTTGTCGAAAGTCATCAGGAACGCCAGGTCCTTGTTTCTGCGGATCACGTGCTGCAGAAAATCGTTGGCCGCTTCCTTTTCGAATTCCAGGCGCGGACGGATGCTATTGGAAGTATCCAGCAGGATGCCGATGCGCAACGGCAGGTCGGTGTCGCGTCCAAAGTAGCGAATTTCCTGCGGTGTGCCGTCTTCCAGGACTTTGAAATCACCCTGATCCAGGTCGGTGACGAATTCGTGACGGCGATCCATCACGGTGGCGACGAGGTGCACTAGTCCCGTGGTGGAAGTGATCGGCGGGGTAGTCGCTTGAGGTGACGCGGGCTTCGCGGGACTCTGTTCCGGGTTCTGCGCCGGCGCGTCGCTGGAGCTAGCCGGGGGACGGGGAGGTGGCGGCGCTTGCGACGGAGTTTGTTGCGCTCGGGAGGCGTCGGGGAAAATCAGGAACAGCGCCGACAGCAGCAGTATTAAACGCAGGGCCATCGTGCGCAGTGGTCTCACGCGAATTATCATAGGTAATCCCGCAATGCGGCGTCAATCCCGCCCGGAGCAGATTTCGTGAGCGAGCCGAGAGTCCTGAGGTACGTCAGCAACTCCTGCGGCAGCGGCGCGCGAAATTCCATGCGCTGGCCCGTGCGGGGATGTTCTAGTGCGATGCGCGCGGCATGCAGAAAGTTGCGTCCCAGGGAAGGTAACTGCTCGCGCCCGATGGATTCCTGATGCGGCGCTCCGTAGAGAGTGTCGCCGACAACGGGCAGAGCGAGCGCGGAAAAATGCACGCGGATCTGGTGCGTGCGACCGGTGTGCAGGTCCGCTTCGATCAGTGAAAATGCGCCGAGGCGCAGAAGCAGCCGCCAATCGGTGCGCGCTTCGCGGCCTTCGCTGCGGCGGGCGGTCATGCGCGAACGGCGGCGCAAATCGCGCGCTACCGGCAATTCGATGCGCCCCTTGTCACCCTTGGCGTTGCCGTGTAAAAGCGTCAGGTAGGTTTTCTGCACGCGGCGCGCGCGAAATTCTTCCACCAGCTTCAGATGAGCCGCGTCGTTGCGCGCGATCACCATCGCTCCGGACGTTCCTTTGTCGAGGCGATGCACGATTCCTGGGCGCAGCGGGCCGCCGACGCTGGAGACGCCTTTTTCCACGCCAAAGCGATGCAGCAGCGCGGCGACCATCGTGCCGGTATCCGCGCCCGCGCCGGGATGCACGATCATTCCAGCTGGCTTGTTAACAATCGCGATATCTTCGTCCTCGTAAAGAATGTTGAGGGGGATATTTTCCGGTTCCACGCCGGGCAGCGGAGGCGCGGGAATTTCCACGGTGATGGTTTCACCCGATTCGAGGTGATGCGAGGGTTTCTTGGCGATGCCGCTGACGCGCACGCGCCCTTCGTCGATCAGCGACTGCACGTGCGTGCGGCTCACGTCTGGAAATTGCGCGGCCAGAAAGCGGTCCAGGCGCTGGCCGGCGTCTTCTTCGGACACCACAAATTCATGGTGACGGAGCGAGTCGTCTGGCGCGTCGAAATTGTCGTCGGTTTCGGTGTCAGAATAATTGTGCATGAAGGGATTCGTTGGTTCCGTCAGGAATTCTCGCGCGCGATTGGTTTCACAGGGGCGGGTCTGAGACCCGCCCCTAAAGATTCACACAGGAGCGGCGCGGAAAGATATCAGTTAAGCTTGCCCAACCCTAATCGCCGGCTGCGGCGCGCGCTGCCGTCACCGGCTGAATCGGCGCCTTGCCTTGCAGCCCGCGCCACCACAGAAACGCGCCCGTCAGAATCAACACCAGGCTCGTGACCTGCATCAGCGAAACGTTGTCATGAAACATCATAGTGCGGCCGGGATCGCCTCGAAAGAATTCGATAATGCCGCGCTCCGTGCCGTACAGCAGCAGGTAAGTCCCGAAAATTTCGCCCACGAAGCGCTGCCGCTTGCCCAGCCACATCAAAAAAAGGAAATTCAGGAATTCCAACCCCGCTTCGTATAGCTGCGTCGGATGAAGATGCACTCCCAGCGGGGTGCCGGCCAGCCGCTCGGCCATGGGATTCTTGAACACGACGCTCCACGCCACTGCGGTCGGCTTGCCGTAGCAGCAACCCGCCGCGAAACATCCGAGGCGTCCAATAGCGTGGCCGATGGGCAGCGCGGCTGCGCAAGTATCGAGCGTGGGCAGCAGCGCCATCTTTTGGAAATGGGTGTAGAGCAATATCGTTAGCACGCCGCCGACGACGCCGCCGTAAAAAGTGCCGCCGGATTGAAAGGTGGCGACGCTGAAAATCTCGCGCGGATTCGCCATGTAAAAATCCCACGCGCTCAGAATCAGCCAGATTTTCGCCACCAACAGCGCTACCAGGACGAAATAAATCCCCATATTCCAAAGCTTGTCGGGATCGATGCCGGCGCGGGGCGCCTGGCGGCGGCCGTACCACAAACTGATCAGCACGCCCGTCGCGACGAGCACACCATAGGAATAAATCGGTATGCCAAAAAAATTGAATAGTATCGGATGCATGCCTATGCCGGCTCCTGATTAGGATGCGCCTGCTCGCGAAAGAGTTCCAGCACCACCAGCGCGGCGCCGAGCACGATGGCGGAATCCGCAAGATTGAATGTGTACCAGTGATGCGCGCCGATGTGGAAGTCAATGAAGTCGGTGACGCTGTGGCGCAGGAAACGGTCCGCCACATTTCCCAGTGCCCCGCCCAATATGAGCGCGAGGCCGCACTCCCCCAAACGCCCGCCCGCGCGGCCCGTCGCGAGCAACCACAGCAACATGGCGATTACGGCCACGGAAAAAGCGATCAGCAACGGACCTCTCCAGGGATTTTCGGAATCGGCGAACAGGCCGAACGCGACTCCGGGATTGGTGGTGTGCACCAGATTCAACAGGCCCGGTATCACGACGCGCAGCGAGCCTACCGCCGTATGTTTTTCCACCGCGTGCTTGCTGAATTGGTCCGCTGCCAGCGCGCCCAGCGAAATGATTCCCAGCGCGAGGCCACGAAAACGCGAGGAGACGGGCATCAGGATTGCTTACTCGGCGTAGGCAGGCTGCCATCACATTCAATTTCATTCAGCGCAGCGACGCAGCGCTCGCACACCGCTGGATAGTCTGTGTTTTCTCCGACGTGAGTGGAATAATTCCAGCAGCGCTCACATTTTTTCCCGTGCGCGCGCTCCACGTGAATCTGCAAGCCTTCGATGGCGGTCGGCGGCGCGCCCTGTGCTGCGCCGTCTGCGATTTCCACTTGCGACACGATGAACAGGCCCGGTAAAAACGCCGCATACTTATGCAACAGCGCCGCTAAATCTGTGTTCGCCGCAATCGTGACGCGCGCTTCGAGCCCGGAAGTGATCGTCTTCGCGGCGCGCACTGGCTCCAGCGCCTTCAACACCTCTTCGCGGACTTGCAGCAGGCGATCCCAGTTTTTCGCACGCGCGCCGTCAAGCACGCGTTCCAGTTCCGCCGCGACAGGGAAACTAGCCATATGCACGCTGGCTGGCTCCGCAGCAGCACGCGGCAAATGTTTCCACACTTCTTCCGCCGTAAAAACGGTGATGGGTGCGATCAGCCGCAACAAAGTGCTGGCGATGCGATACACAACGGTCTGCGCCGAACGCCGCCCGCGACTTTTCGGTGCGAACGTGTACAGGCGATCTTTCAGCACGTCAAAATAAAACGAGCTGAGGTCCACCGTGCAGAAATCATGCAGCGCGTGGTACACGCGATGAAATTCGAAATTGTCGTACCATTCGCGGCATTCGCGCGCCAGGGCGCCCGTGCGCCGCAGCATCCACGCGTCCATTTCCAGCAGGTCCGCATCGGCCACAGAATCGCGCGCCGGATCAAAATCGTAGAGGTTGCTGAGCGCGAAGCGAAAAGTGTTGCGGATTTTGCGATAGGCTTCCGCCAGCTGCGTCATCATCGCTTCGGAGATGCGCACGTCCGCGGTGTAGTCCTGCGAGACGACCCAAATTCGTAGGAGATCCGCGCCCCACTTCGCACAGATTTCCGCGGGATAGATGGCGTTGCCGAGGGACTTGGACATCGGCGCGCCTTTTTCGTCGAGCGTCCAGCCGTGTGTCACTACTTCACGATACGGCGCACCGCCGCGCGTGCCGATGCCCACCAGCAGCGAACTCTGGAACCACCCGCGATACTGGTCCGGTCCTTCGAGATAAACGTCGGCCGGCCAGCGCTGATTGTCGCGCGTCAGCACCGCCAGATGCGTCGAGCCGGATTCGAACCACACATCCAGAATATCCGTTTCTTTCCGCCACTCGCCGTGGGAGCAAGAACACTTGGTTCCTGGCGGCAGCAACTCCTCGGCCGTGCGCGTGAACCACACGTCCGCGCCTTCGCGTTCGAAAAACGGCAGCACGTGGCGAAGCGCGACGGGATCTTTCAGTTGCAGTCCGCAGGCATCGCAATAAAAAACGATCAGCGGCACGCCCCAGAAACGCTGCCGCGAAATGCACCAGTCCGGACGCCCGGCGATCATCTCGCGCATGCGTTCGCGACCCCATGCCGGGAGCCATTTCACTTTCTCGATTTCTTCCAGCGCGCGCGGGCGCAGAGCCGGAGCTTTCGGCGCAGGAATCGCGGCCGAACCGAAGTCCATCTGGATGAACCACTGTTCGGTGGCGCGGAAGATCACCGGATTGTGGCAGCGCCAGCAATGCGGATAGCTGTGTGTGATTTTCTTTTCGCCTACCAGCATGTCGCGTTTCTTGAGCAGTTCAATGACGATGGGATTCGCTTCGAAGACCGTCCTGCCCTTGTACTCCGGCAGGCCCTCGATGAATCGTCCGTCGTCGTCCTGCGGCGCGTAGGATTCCAGCCCGTATTTCTGGCCGGTGCGGAAGTCGTCCGCGCCGTGCCCGGGAGCGGTGTGGACGATGCCGCTGCCTTGGTCGAGCGTCACATAATCCGCAAGAACGCCGGGAGACTGCGTATCCAGAAACGGATGCTGAAATTTTATGCCTTCGAAGTCCGAGCCTTTCCACTTGCCATGCACTTCGTGAACTTCGATGTGCAGTTCGGTTTCAAGCGCATTTACGCGTTCTTTGGCCAGCAGCAATTTTCCCGCGGAGGTATCTGCCACGACGTACTCATACTCCGGATGAAATGCCAGCGCGCGGTTCGCTGGCAAAGTCCAAGGCGTGGTGGTCCAAATCAAAGCGCTGACGTCGTCATCCAGTCCCAGGGTTTTCGTTTTCTCGCCAGCAACGACCGGAAATCGAACCCAGATGGAAGGGCTGGTGTGATCCTCATATTCCACTTCCGCTTCAGCCAGCGCCGTGCGGTCAAAGATGCACCAATACACCGGCTTCAGCCCGCGATAAACGTAGCCTTTCTCGTAGAAATCGAGAAATGCGCCCGCAATCGAAGCCTCATCGCGCGCATCCATCGTGAGATATGGCCGGTCCCACTGCCCCAGAACTCCCAAGCGCTTGAATTCAATCTTGTGCTTCTCGACAAACCCGGCGGCGAATTGGCGGCACATGCGGCGAAATTCCGCGGCCGGCACCTTGCTGGTTTTCCCGCCCAGCTCTTTTTCCACTTTCGTCTCGATGGGCAAGCCGTGGCAATCCCACCCTGGAATGTAAGGCGCGCGAAATCCGGACATGGTCTTGGATTTCACGATCATGTCCTTCACGACCTTATTCAATCCCGTGCCCAGATGGATTTCGCCCGTGGGATATGGCGGGCCATCGTGCAGCACAAATAGCGGCGCATCCGCGCGCGATTCCAGAATGCGGTAATACAACCCCTGAGCCTCCCAGGCAGCGAGCTGCTCCGGCTCGCGCTCGGGCAGCTTGGCTTTCATGGGGAAATCCGTCTTAGGAAGATTCAGCGTGCTTTTCAGGTCCACAGGTTTAGCCATCTCTAGGGGTTCGGAAGCCTTTCTATCTTGCGAGATAGAGTTGCGCGCGGGGCAGCTGAAACACCTGGCTCCTTGACAGCTCGAGCGGAGCATAGTTGTGAGTTGCTGCACAACGAAACTTGCAACTCGTATGTTACAATGCTTTTTGTATGGTGTCAGCCGCGCCCGGCCAGACATCCTTTTTCGTGGCGGCGCGTCTAAGGTTACATAGGACTCCGGCAGGAGACACCAGGCAGCTCAGATGGCAGACATTCCAACGCCAATCACCGATACAAGCGGCACCAAGGCGGAACCGACCCTTCAGATCGGTCGCTACAAGTCTCCCGTCGCGGATTCCGAGCTACGCAGTTTCTTTTCCAACGTTAGGGATTTCCTCTTCGAACGCCCTGTAAACACGAAGGGGATGAAGGCCACGGTATTCAACACTCCCGGATTTGGCGAAAGCCTGCGCGACAACCTGAGCGAGTTTTTGGCGCCGGCGCCGAAGGGCCCGGTGAATTCCGACCTGCTGGTCAATTGGAATGCCGGGTTCGGCGGTTTCTGGCAGAACTTGCGCGACATCATCTCGCCGCCGAAGCTGGCGCCGCTGAAGACCACAAGCCAGCCCGTCGCGGTGCCCGAGCTGTGGTCGAAGAACACGCAATTTACGCGCGTGCAGGCGCTGTCTTTGGCTGTCCACGTCGTAATTCTGGTGCTGATCATCGGGCCGTTGCTGCTGGTGTTGCCTTCTCCTTCGACAACCAAAGCCAATTCGCAGGTTGATGTCATCGCAATTTCGCCGTTTTTGCCCAAGCTGCCTCCCGGCGCGAAAAAAGCCGGCGGCGGCGGTGGCGGTGGTGCGCACGATCCATTGCCCGCGAGCCGCGGCAAGCTGCCAAAGTTCGCGATGACGCAATTCACTCCGCCGAAAGTGGTCACGAATCCGAACGCGCGCCTGGCAATGACTCCCACGGTTCTGGGTCCACCAGAACTGAAGCTGCCCAGCCCAAACATGAACAACTGGGGCGACCCGCTTTCGAAAGTAATCAATGATTCGAACGGCCCCGGCAGCGGCAATGGCATCGGCTCCGGAAACGGCACGGGAGTGGGGAGCGGCGAGGGCGGTGGCGTGGGTCCCGGATCAGGCGGTGGTACTGGCGGCGGCGTCTTCAACGCCGGCACAGGCGGCTACGGCTACCCAGCTTGTATTTATTGCCCGCAGGCGCAATATTCCGACGAAGCTGTAAAAGCAAAATATCAGGGCACGGTCACGCTGGTCGCGGTGATCACGGCGGAAGGTAAAGCCACTGATATTCAGGTGCTCAAGGGCCTCGGCCTGGGTCTCGACGAAAAAGCCATCGAAGCGGTGCGCACTTGGAGGTTCCGGCCCGCCGCTGGACCAAATGGCCGGCCCGCGCCGGTGCGTCAAACCATCGAAGTAACTTTCCACCTCTACTGATCCCTTCTCGTCCGCAATATTGGTTCGCACCCAGGCGTTTACCTTCACGACCATCCCGTATCTGCGCATCAGCGCATCTGCTACGATGGGCGCTATGAAAATTTATTCCAGGATTTCAGTCTCCACGCTTTCTGTGCTCTTCCTCGTTGCGGGCGTGATGGCGAAAGCTCCGCGTGCGGCCGCGCAGACTGGCTCGGTGCAATTTGTAGCGCGCGTCACACCTTCGGGCGGAGAAGACGAACCCGTGCGCACCCTTCCCTTCTATTTGCTGAGCAAAAGTTACGCCGATATTGAGAAGGAAGCTGAAGCCGCTTCGCCCGCTGCAAATCAGGATAAATTCATAGACGCGCTGGACGTTTCCAAGGAACTGAAAGCATGGATGAAGACCAACCACCGCGTCAGTCTCTCCGGCGAAGACTTCACCAAAATGCTCAAAGCGGACGACATCATGAACGTTCCGGAATTTTTCGCTGCATACACGGAGAGAATGGTCGGCGACCACACCGCGGGTTTCCCCACGCCAAAATACAAGATCGAGGACCGCACCAAGGATCCTGCCAAGTACGATCGCCTGGTAATCGAATACCACGATGCCATCCGCGCGTTCGTTATCGCCGACCCCGGCAGCAAGGATGGCCTGGACCTGGGCTTGGAAGAGGTGAACCCCGGCCACAAGTGGGACATGGTGAAGGCCAAGAACGCAGCGGAATTGAACCGCGAAACCGCGGATCTGGCGCGCGGAAAATATCTGGTGGCTCGCGCCGAGACGGATATGCAAGGCCAGGGCGCTCTGCGTGGCATTCCTCCTGGAAATTACTGGCTCGGCACGCTGAATATCGAAGCCGTCGCGGGCGACGCGCGCGAACGCTGGGACGTGCCGGTAACCGTCCGCGCCGGCCAACCGAGCTACCTCACCCTCACCAACATCAACGCTGTAAAACCAGCACACACCGTGGCGCCCTGACACCAGGCATCTTATGACGGACGCCGCGAGCATCGCTCGATGGATTCAGGAACTCGCAAGCTCGGACGCGCGGCTCAAGGCCGAGTCTGGCATGCGGCTCTACCTCGCGGGCGTCAGCCTTTGCACGCCGCTGCTGACTCGTTGGGTTTCCGATCCGGAATTCCGCGAATTGACCTTGCCGGGCAAGCCGTCTGGCGCGACGCACGCCCACTTCGGGCCATCCGCCATCGTCGTCGGCATCGCCGTGCAACCCGATACGTTCCAGAAAATTCGCGCGGCCAATAATTCTCCGCGGCTCGCGCAGGTGCCCACAGATCAGGATGCCCAGGAATTCGAGCTGCACCTGGATGCCTCCATCGAATTCGATATTCTCACTACGCGCGAGCCCGGGGGGCCCGGCGCGATTTCGCGCTTCCTGCAGAAGTTCGGCGAAGGCATTCAGCAGGTCGAAATCTATGTTCGCGATGTGGATCGCGCGACGGAGATCCTGCGCACGCGATTCGCGCTGTCGCCCCTCTATCCCGCCACGCGCCCCGGCGCCGACGGCACTCGCGTCAATTTCTTTCTGGCGACCGGGCCCGACGCGAAAAAAGTTCTCATCGAACTGGTAGAAGCCGCCCGCTAGATTGGCGCTCTTCTCCGCGCTGGCGTCATCCGCCAAGTCAATCCATCGCATCCATTCGGGCGATGGCCCCTTGTGACCTGCCAATCATTTGTGCGTGATACAATGCGCGAACGCCTAAATTTCGCCCTTATTCCGCGTCTATTTCATGCGAGGAGCCACACGATGCCATTCGTAAACGAGATCGAAGAGGCCCAGGCAGACGAACGACTGCGCGAGCTATACGGAAAAATTGAACAAAACCTGGGATTTTTACCGCACTATTTCAAGACGCTCGGCGCCAAGCCGGCAGTGATCGAAGCGCAATTGCAGATGAGCGCCGCGGTCATGGGCGACAGCGCGCTCTCCACGATCGTGAAAGAACAGATCGGCCTGGTAGTAAGCGGCATCAATTCTTCCACGTACTGCGTGATGTTTCACATGGAGTTGCTGCGGCGCTTCGGCGTGGATAAGGCTTTGGCGCGCAAACTCACTGCCGACTATGAAAATGCCGCGGTGGATTCCAAAGTGAAGGTGCTGTTTCGCTTCGCGGACAAATTGACGCGCCATCCGGATGACATCGAAGAATCCGATACCGACGCCGTGAAACAAGCCGGCTGGGACGACGCGGCCGTGCGCGAAACGGTCCTCACTGTCGCGTATTTCAACTATATCAACCGCGTTTCGCTGGGACTGGGGCTGGTCACGGATTTCTGAACGCAACGCACCGCTCAAAAGACTGGCTGCTATTCCCCGCTCTGCTCGATCAATTTGGCCACCAGAGCGGTCCAGCCGGTCTGATGGCTCGCGCCCAATCCCGCGCCAGTATCGCCGTTGAAATACTCGTAGAACAGAATCAGGTCGCGCCAGAACGGATCCTTCTGAAATAATTCCACATCGCCGTACACCGCGCGCCGCCCATCTTTCTGCAGAAAGATATGCGAAAGCCGGCGCGAAACTTCCTGGGCTACTTCCCAGAGCGCCTTCTGCTGCCCGGACCCAGTGGGACATTCCACCTTGAATCCATCGCCGTAATAGTGATGCACGCGCTGCAACGATTCGATCAGCAGGAAATTCAGCGGGAACCACACCGGCCCACGCCAGTTGGAATTACCGCCGAACAAATCGCCCGTTGATTCGGCGGGCTCGTAATCCACCGCCTGTGAAACTCCGTTCACATTCAGGACGAACGGATGGTCCTTGTGATACTTGGAAAGCGCCCGGACGCCATGCGGCGAAAGAAATTCATTCTCATCCAGAAGGTATTTGTAGATGCGCTCGAGTTTTTTGCGATTCGCAATGCACAAAAACACGCGGGCGCCTTTGTCCGTGCGCTGGGACATATCCACGTGCTCCGCAACGTCCGGATTGTGCGCCAGAAACCATTCCATGCGCTTGACGAAATCCGGTACCCGCGCCAAATCCTCGGGCTCAAACGTCTCCGCTGCAAACAGCGAGGTCAAGCCGACGATGGACCGAACTTTCATTGGCAAAAGATTGGTGTTTCCCAGATGCAGCACGTCGTAATAAAAGCCATCATTCTCGTCCCACAGGCCGATTCCTTCACCGCCGATATCGTTCATCGCCTGCGCGATGTACACAAAGTGCTCGAAAAATTTGCTGGCCACGTCCTCATACGCCGGGTCGTCGTGCGCCAGTTCCATGGACATCGCCAGCATGTCCAGGCAAAACATGGCCATCCAACTGGTGCCGTCAGACTGTTCGATGAAATTTCCCGGTCCCAGTGGCGACGACCGGTCGAACACACCGATGTTATCCAGACCCAGGAAACCACCTTCAAACACGTTCTTCCCTTCCGGATCCTTGCGGTTCACCCACCAGGTGAAATTGAGCAGAAGCTTGTGAAACATCCGCACCAGAAATTTACGATCTTGCTGGCCTTCCACGCGGCCGGCAATTTTATAAACGCGCCAGGCCGCCCAGGCCAGTACGGGCGGGTTCACGTCGGAAAAATTCCACTCGTACGCGGGAACCTGCCCGCTAGGATTCATGTACCACTCGCGATGAAACAAAATCAGCTGCTGCTTCGCGAATTCGGGATCAATCAGCGCCATCGAAACGCAGTGGAACGCCAGATCCCAGGAGGCGTACCACGGGTATTCCCAAGTGTCCGGCATGGAAATTACATCGGAATTGTAGAGGTGCGTCCATTCGTGGTTGCGGCCGAAATAGCGGCTCGCGTCCGGCTTCGGCTGCGTCGAATCTCCCTCCAGCCAGCGGCGGACATCATAGTGGTAGCTTTGTTTGCACCACAGCAGGCCCGCAAACGCTTGACGCTGCACGCGGCGTGCATCTTCGCTCAGATTCGGGTCAATGCGCTTTTCGTAAAATTCGTCCGCCTCTTTCTTGCGCAGGTCGAAGATCGCATCAAACGCCGGGCCAAAGAGTTCCCGCGCCGGAGTGCGATTTTCCGCGATGTTCTGGTCCGTCAGCCGCGCGCGGATCGTCCAGCTTTGGCCCGGCGCGATTTCCGCCGCAAAATGCGCGGCGGCCTTCGTCCCCGTCATCGCAGGATTCACGGCGCCTTTTTCGCCGTTGATAAGGTACCGGTGGAAAGCGTCCTTGACATACGGAGTCTTGCTCTTCTGCCCGAACAGCCGCTCCATATTCGTCTCGTTGTCTGTGAAGAGCGGCTCCGGATTTCCTTCGATCACCAGCCAGCGCTGGCTGTAATGGAATTCGGTCAGCTCCAATAACTCCCCGCCTTCGTATCCCGCCACGCGCGCGGCTTGCGGCGTGTTGTACGGATCGCCCCAGTCCCAGCGATTGCGAAACCACAGCGTAGGCAGCAGATGCAGCCGCGCCGCTTGGGGACCGCGATTCCATGCGGTAACGCGGATCGCAATATCTTCGAATGTGACTTTCGCGTATTCCACGAAAATGTCGAAGTAGCGATTCTCCGCGAACACCCCGGTATCAATCAGCTCGTACTCGGGCTGGTGCCGCGTGCGTTTGGCGTTTTCTTCGCGCAGCTGGTCATAAGGGAACGCCGCGTGCGGATACTTGTAGAGAAATTGCAGATAGGAACTGGTGGGCGTCGCGTCCAGATAGTAGTAATACTCTTTTACGTCCTCGCCGTGATTCCCTTCCGCGTTGGTCAGACCGAAAAGCCGCTCCTTCAGGATGCGATCTTTTTCGTTCCACATTGCCAGGCCGAAACAGATGTGCTGGTGGCGGTCGCAGAAGCCGGCGATGCCATCTTCTCCCCAACGATAGGCTCGCGAGCGCGCGTGATCGTGCGGAAAATAATTCCACGCGTCGCCGTTCGCGCTGTAATCCTCGCGCACGGTGCCCCACTGCCGCTCCGCCAGGTAAGGGCCCCAGCGTTTCCAGTGCGCGTAGCGCTCGGCGCTGGCTCGCAGCCTCTGCTCTTCGGCTGTCAACTCGCGTTCCATGCTCATCCCTTATCGGCCATGTTTGGCACAGTCATGATACCGGGATTCCTGCCAGGCAAAGTGCGACAGACATTATCGGTGGCGTTCAATCCCGAAGAACTCTACCCGTTGCGGCAGCGTATTGGCAAGCGCGCCGCTTGCACGCATACTCTGCTAGGCGATGCTGCGCTCTCCGGGTTGCAAGCGCCGACTGTCCAACTGACGCGAGGCGTGCGAGTGGCGCAACGCGCGCTCAATTCGTTATTCTCTGACGGTTCGCCGTGGAGACTCACTTCCGGATGCGGCAATTCTCAATGGGACGAAAACCATTCACTCGAGCGTAATCACCGAACCCACATCGCAGCCTGCGTCGCGCGCATCCGCAGACTCGCCGCGCCTGGCGCTATTGCTCGTGGCCGTTGCAGCCACGGCCGTGATCGCGCCCATGTTTTTTCTCGGCAACGCGTCCGGCCACGATTTCCAGTTTCATCTGGCTTCCTGGCTCGATGTTGCCGGCCAGTGGCGCGAAGGCTTTTTTTTCCCGCGCTGGGCCGAATGGGCTAATTGGGGCTACGGCGAGCCGCGTTTCGTTTTTTATCCTCCCGGCTCCTGGATGCTCGGCGCGGCTCTCGGCACGCTGCTGCCGTGGAAAATGGCACCAGGAGCATTCATCTGGCTCGCGCTTTTGCTCGCCGGATATTCGATGTGGCGATTCGCGCGCGAGTGGCTCACGCCTCGCGAGGCCGCAGCTGCCGCAGTCCTCTACGCCGTAAATCCGTATCACCTGATCATTGTGTATTACCGCGCCGATTTCGCCGAGCTGCTGGCAACCGCGCTGTTTCCGCTGGCACTGTGCGGCATGGTGGGCTTGCTGCGCGAAGGTTGGCGCGGTCTGCATTTCGTCGCTGTTCCGTTCGTGCTGATCTGGCTGGCGAACGCGCCCGCCGCGGTGCTCGCAACTTACTCGCTGATGTTGCTGTGCTTCGTAGCGTCCATTTTGCGGCGTGGCCGTCGGCCCCTGCTTCTGGGCGGTGCTTCCATGGCTTCGGGCTTCGGCCTCGCAGCGTTCTATGTTTTTCCAGCGGCTTACGAACAGCGCTGGGTGCAAATTCGTCAGGTTTTCGCCGATCTCTTGAGCCCGGACCAAAACTTCCTGTTCACGCACGCGATCGATCCCGAATTCCTGTTCTTCAACTGGAAGGTTTCAGGCGCGGCCATGGGAGTGATGCTCCTTACCGGCATTGCCGCCGTAATTGTGGCGCGACGCCGCCGGGAGTTTCCGGAGATCTGGTGGATGCTTCTGGTTCTCGGCTCCGCAGCGGTGTTGCTGATGTTTCCTCCCAGCATGTTTTTGTGGCGCGTGCTGCCGAAGCTGGAATTTGTTCAGTTTCCCTGGCGCTGGCTCGGCGTGCTGGATTTCGTGTTCGCGTTTTTTCTCGCCGCGGCACTCGGGCGCGCCAAGCGGCCTTGGCTTGGCGGCCTGGCGATCGCTATTGTTCTGACGACGTTGGCAGCCGCCCTGGTGTATGACGGCTGGTGGGATAGCGAAGATATTCCGGTCCTCACCAAGTCCATTCAAACCGGCCGCGGCTACGAAGGCACCGACGAATATCAACCGCTCGGCTGCGATCGCTACGAATTGCCAGGCAGCGACCCCGAAGGCGAAATAATCGGCAGGCCCGCGCCGCGCATTCAGGAGTTCATCGCGGAAACAAACGTTCTCAAACCCGCGCCCGAGCGCACCGTGCACATCGAGCGTTGGAACGCAAACGAGAAGCGCCTTACGACGCAGAGCGCAACGCCAGTCACGCTAGCGCTGCGCCTGCTGAATTATCCAGGATGGCACATACAAGTGGACGGCAAATCCGCTCGGCTTAACGCAGCTCCAGAAACCGCTCAAATGCTGGTAGCGCTTCCGGAAGGCGCTCATCAAGTCGAAGTGAAGTTCACCAGCACATGGGATCGCATCGCAGGCGCCATAATCTCCGCAATTTTCGCAATCCTGCTCGTCGCATACTTGATCTTCATTCGCTTGTCACGCAAATCGTAGGCGCACGGCACGCCGTGCAGGCCATCCACGAACATCGTGGGGAGATTAGTCTGACGGTAGGGGCGCCGCTTGCTGCGCCCCAGCTTTTCGCGATGTCGGACGCGAGATCACGCCGCACTCCGCTCCGCGAACTACTACGATCCCCGGTACAACTCGAACGGCGCCCAATAGAATGGCCGACGATAGACGCCGCCGGAATGTAGAAGCGCCAGTTTCGCGTCGCGCAAGGCCGCATCCGGCGGGACACCCTTGCCGATTTCGGAATACAGATGGTCCATCAGCTGCGGCGTGGAATTATCGTTCACTTCCCATAGCGCGGCGATCACGCCATGCGCGCCGGCGCGCAAGAATGCCCAGGACAAACCGACCAGGCCCTCCCCTGAATAAGTGCGCACGCCCTCGCCGTGGCACGCGGATATCGTGACCAGGTCGGCATGCAGAGGATGCTGAATGATGTCGCGGGCGTAGAGTTTGTAATCGTCTCCTTGCTTGGAAAGAATTACGGCCGAATCGAGCGGGCTGGTGCGGCTCGCCGTGCCGTGCGCTACAAAATGAATGTTGGAAAAATCGGCGGGCTGGCTCTTCAGATACGAATCGGGCGTCGCCTCCGCGCCGGAAAAAACCGTGCGCTCGGCCGCGGGGAAATAATTCTCGATCCCCGTCATTTCCGCCGCGGCCTGCGGCAATTTCGGAAATTCCGCGTCCGGCGAAACGGGATCGCCCACTAGCAAAAGTTTCTTTGCAGCAGCCGCGTGCCGCGAAGCCCCAGCCGCCAGCAGCGTCAAAGAATTGGCGTACGATACGTCCACATCCTCAATCCAGTAATGCAATTCCGGCGCAGGCGCCAGCAAAGTCTCGAAATTCAATCCATACAGGCTGCCATCCGGCAATATCGTGACCCGCGCCCCCTTCGGAATCATTTTCGCAGCCGGCGCCACCAACAAATCATAAAGCTTCCGCCCCGCCGCATTCTGCGTCTCCAACACGTCGCGCGACCCCAGCAGCGCCTGCCGGTAAGCCTGCACCAACGGATCAATCTCCTTCGCCGGCGGCAAACTGAAAAGCTGCACCCGCTCCGGCCTGATCACCCACACATACGAATGTTCTCCTCCCAGCCAGTAGGAGAGAATCGTAGCGTTCAAGCGTTTCGCAATTTGGCGAGGATTGAAGTCCTTTATTGGAAAGCCGGCGGAAGTGGAGTTGATGCCAAGCCCTTCGGCTAAAGTTCGCGCTCGACTCACTTCGGCCACCTGCAGCGCGTCCTTTGTTCTCCGATGCGAAACCAGAAAATCGGCATAATCGCCGTAGAGGTCTATCGAATCAGATAGGACTGACAAACGAGAATCTGCCCGCCGCAGCGACGATCGAGAAGATTCAATCGTCGCCATTGCATTTCGGAACTGTACCTCGGCATCCGCCGCTCGATTTTCGGCCGCAAAGACATTGGCAAGACCCGCTTGCGCATACCACAGAAGGGATCGGTCGTCGCTGTCTTCCCGAATCACCGTGAGAAAGTCGGACTCTGCTCGATGGAAGTCCTCTCTTCCCGTTGCGATGTGGGCTTCCGTGAAAAGCGAATAGAGTTCTGGCAGGCGATCGTCGGTCGCATGTTCCAAAGCCAGCGCTTCGCGATTATGTTGCTCCGCTTCGTCATATCGCTTGCCGGTAAGGTCCACGACTGCAAGATTGCTCAGGCACACTGCCGTCATGGCCTTGTTCTCTAGTCTTTTCGCGATGTCCAGGGCCTGCTTGAAATTCTGCGCTGCCGCTGTGTAAGAATGTTGGTCATACTCAATCGAACCGATGTTCATCAGCCAGATCATAATGTCTTTATCCACGTGCAATTCGATCGCAACGGCCTTTGCATCCGCAAGCAGGGAAAGAGCTCGCTCGAAATCTCCCATCTTGTAATAACTCCGCGCCAGGTTTCCAGTGACCTTTTCCGTCGCAATTCGGGCTTGGAGATTATGAGAAAGATCCAGAGCTTGCATGTTCCAGTCAATTGATTCGTCGAAGCGTTGCTGGGTCATGGAAACGTACCCAAGGCTGCCAAGAGCCTTGAGCATTAGGAATGTCTGATTTTTCTCTCGGGCAAGTTGGAGGGACTTGCGATAGGCAATTTCAGCGGAAGGAAGGTCACCGCGTGCTACGGCCAAGTTACCGCGGCTCAAAACGACTTCGCCCATCAGGTCGGACCTGCTCGACTGCGCGAGGCGCTCCGCTTCGTCAACATGCCGATCCGCGTCATCCGATTCCTGCAATGCAGAGTCGGCAAGGCCTCGCAGAATCTCACGGTGCACAGCGATGTCGCCGCTGCGGAATGCCGCGGGTAATTCCGGATCTAAGAGTTGGAGTGCGTCTCTGTCCAAGCCGCGCCAAACGAGGACTTCCGCGTCAAGCATCCGAAAACGCAACGCCCAATCTTCGTCGCGCCCGCTGAACCGCTTGTATGCGGCGTCGGATTCGTTGAACGCGCCCACGAGGTCGCCGTGCTGAAACTTTTGCTGCGCATCTTGGTAAACTGCCGCGGGCTGCCGGGTTAGTGCCGTCCCCCCGCAACCCGAAACTCCCAGAACCCAGCACAACAAGACTAAATCTATCAGGGAAAAGTAGTGCCACCGCCGCCAGTGGTCGGGCCGACGGTTGCGCCGGCGCTGGGCGATCCCAGCTCCAGGCGCAGCATGGTCACTTGGCGCTCGTACTGCTGCAGCATCACTTCGCCCAGATAGACTTTGCCGAACTGCGGCACCTCGATCACATTGCCGTATACTTTCAGCTCCCCGCAATTGTCCTTGAACTCCCCGCAACACGTCTTGAATCCTTTTACCAGCGAACAAAGTACGATCCCCTTCGACTCCGGGAAGTCATCTCCCGCGAACCAGTTATACCGTTCGCGGAGGAAATCCGGTACTTCGAACTTGGGCTTGCCCCATAGAAAAATGGACTGCATGCGATCGCGGTATTGCTGATCGCCCTTGTACGCTTTCCTGAAAGCTTCGAACGTGCCGAAGCGGTTGAATAAATCGGTGTCCAGTTCCACCTCAATCGGGCAGCCGGCAATCCGCAGGTTTTCGAAATGGCTGCCGATCGGTGTGATCGTCGGCTCGACGTCAGTTATAAGTTGTTTCGACGCCACACGCGCCACGATGCGGTCCGCCGTAACCATGTCGAGAATGTTCAAGCCCTCGATCGTGGACGACGCGAGCGTCGTGTAGCTTCCATCCTTTTCATTCCGGCTGCCGGCCACCTCCGTGTGCGCAGCGGTGTACGAGATCGTCTCATTCAGGCGAAAATTCTCCCGGCGCGATACCTCGTAGCCGCCTTCTGTCGGCAGCGACGCGCCCGCATGCACATCCAAAACATGCTGGAACGGCCGGTCAATGCGTCCGCCAAAGCCGTAACCGTGAGCGTTGTAGAGATAAATCTTCTTGATGGGGTCGGTCGGCATCGGAATTAACCTCCTGCCTCAGAAATGGATTATTTATTGCGAGACAACAAGTGTGAATGGATAGCGAGCTACTTCGGCGGCACTGCCGGTTGCGCTGCCGTGCGTCCCAAGTCCGCGCACAACCAACTCGTGCTTGCCGGGCCCCAAGCTTGAAGATGGAATCAGCAACTGCACGGCATTCTTAGCTTGTTCGGTGGAAATGTTCAAGGAATATTCCGCCGCGCCGGCGGAATTTACAATTTCATAGATGTACGAGGAGTAATGTTCGTCCGGAGGAATATCAAAATACAAACTGAACGGCTGACCCGGAGCAACCGTCACCGTCAACGGCTCACCACCGCGCGAGCCCGCCGTGATCAGTGAGAACGAAGCGAGCGCTTGCGGTGCAGCTGTCGCCAGCGCACCAGCGGACTGCGGCCCCGCACCCTTGAGCCGCGGAATCACCAAAAAACTTTGGTACGCCACTAGCAGCAACAGCGCTGCGAACACCGGCACCGCGAAGCTCGGCCGCAAGAACGCGCCGAACCACCCGCTTGCAGCCGGACGCTCTCTCGTCGCACTCACCGGCAGACGGACGGGCGGCGTCACGGGCTCGGATCCCATAGCCGCCCGGCTATTTTCAACGAACGCCGCCGCCAGGCTCAGCTCTTCCGCGCATTCCGCGCAGCCGAAGAAGTGCTCCTCGTATTGTTCGCGGAGGTCGCTCGGTAGCTCTCCGAGGACGTACCGCTCAGCGGCTTTCAATTGGATAGCTTGTATGTGTTCCATGTATTCCGTCCTACCAGTAGTGACCCAGGACCCCAAATCGTTTCATCCAGCTTCCCTATTGTTTCGCGGTCCGCGGCCCCTCCGCCCCGCTCTTCTCATAGAAAACGCGGAAGTTGTTCTTAGCGCGATGCAGCAACACCCTCAAATAGTCGCGATCCACACCAAATTCCCTGCAAACCTGGTCTTTCTCCTTTTCTTCCAGGAAGATAGCGCGCAGCAAGCGCCGTTCCTTTTCGGGAAGCTGCTGCAGCACCTTCCTCACCTGTTCGCGCGTCTCCTTGCTTACCAGGAAGCCATCCAGATCCAGCACTTGGTCGATGGGTTCCGCTGTATCTTCATCCAGCTGCGTGCCGTGATTCGAGGATCGGTAAAACTCCTGCAACACATTGTTGCAAACAGAGTTAACGAAGGCCCCGAGCCTTTCCGGCTGCCTGATTCCCGTTTCAGAACTCATCGCCTTGAATACCCGCAGAAACGTTTCCTGCGCGATATCCTCTACAGCCTGCGACCCGCGCAAGCGTGACCTCAGCTTAATGACCAGCAGTTTTCGGAAGTAGGCAACGAAGTGCTGCTCCGTCGGGAAGTCCCGTTCCCGGAGACGTTTAAGGTAGGCCTCATCGAAGGAGAAAAATTCCACGCGAGCCTCGAAAGGGAAGCGAGAGTATATCCTGCCCCGGATGAACTGCGCAATCGAACGCCTGTCCAGGTCTGCCACACCTTAAGGCAGCTCGCGCCCTGCTGCTTGCACCGATTAGGCCCTCCACAAAGTATTTCATTCGCGAATGAAACGTTTCGTCGCACGAGCGCACTACTGTGCGTACTTGTACTGAGACTGGATTGGGAGCTCAGATGGCCCAATCCCTCCGATGGCGTGAAGCCAATGTCCATCCCCCCGGGCGCGCCCCGGCCCTGACGGTCAGGGAACCCCACCGGGGTGCGCCTCCCCCATATGCGCCCGCAGCGCAATGGGGCGGAAGCGAGGAATTTTGTGATGAGTGCACCCGTATATCTGGAATTGGACGCGCCGCCAAACGCGATTGGCAACCCCGGCCCTGGTTTGGCGCGTCTCTTCTTGCGGTCGAGTCAACACACGGAGGCCGCTAACTTGAATGCACGTGCGGTGGAATTTATCGCCAAGGCTGGAAGAGAACATCATCTGCGGAATTGCATGCGCAGGGAAGTCGCGGAATTCCTGAAGCAGCAAACTGGATTCGCCGGCATCTTCGTGCTCACGTCCCACAAAGAGCCGCGGCTGATTCGTGTGCTCAGCCTGTGGGACACCGCGCCGCAAGCCACGGAGAACCACTGGGAAGATTCGCCCAGAGTGCGCAAACTTGTGGCTGCCCTGATTGACGTGCGCGTGAAGGTTCACACCTACGAAGCGGAACTGCCCGAATCCGCCGAGACATCTTCGCGGACCAGCGAGATGTCTGGTGTGCGCATGTGTTAACGCCGAACCGAAACGCCGAATGGATCAACCGCGTGTGTGGCATCACGCGCGCGCAATTCGAGGCCTTGGGACCCATGAACATCATGAACGAAGATACGCAGCAATTCCCGGATGAACAGCAAACATCCGAAGGACAACAAGAGCGGCCATCGCCCGCACGGAAACCTGCTCGCTGTGACACCGGAAATTGTGGGCGCCCCGCGATGTCCTCGCTGGAACTGAAACATTTCTGCGTGGACCACTTCATCGCGCGATGCTATGAGCGCCTGAGTGTATGCAGCGCGAATTGCTTCGCCGACCCCAACGAGGCCGCATCCATTTCCATCGATCGCTTCCTGCATTCCTGCGCGCAGCAAGCCGCTGGATTGGTTCATCCGATGCGCGGCCTGGATAATCTGGAAAGGGCTCGGCTGTTCGACATTCTGCTGTGGGCATCCGAACTGGCCGCCAAAAGAGGCGGGGTATGCCCGCCAAAAAAATCAGCACAATTCGGCGGCTCCTAGCGCGCCTGGCTGCTCTCCCAAGGCACTGAGTGACGCAGACCTCTGCATACTTCTCTACCGATACAAGTTCGCCTTGAATGATGTAAAATCCGCTTCTCCAGAAAAGTTCGTCGCGCACGGACCATGCGGCAGGGCACCGCACATTTGTACAAGAAGCATGCACGCAAAAACGTCTCGCGCAGCATCTATATCGTGTCGAGTATCAAATGCGGCTGGACCGCCGTATTCAGTTGCGAGCAGATTGGGAGGAATCAATTGAAGCCACGTCGCGTCTCAGCGGGCCTGCTGTTTGCGCTGCCCCTCATCGCATTAACTCTGCTGTACGGCTGCAACACCGGCTCTGCAGCTAACGCGCGCTCGCAATCACAAGCTTCCACGCAACCCACGGTGCCGCCCCAGCAGCTCAGCCCCGAAGGCCAAGCATCCTTGCGCGCGATTATAGACGCGGGAAACCTCGCAGACCTGCGCTGGCCCGACTTCAGCGACTACGGCAAGCTCGTAAAGGAATTTTATGACTCGTACGGCAATTCCCTGCCCTGGGTCCGGGGCATGGAACCAACCGCGCAAGCGCGACAAGTGATCGCAATTCTCTTGCAGGCCGACCAAAAGGGATTGTCCGCCGAAGACTACGACGGTCCGCGTTGGAACGACCGCCTCGCAAAACTCAAACCCGCTGCATCACAACCATCGGAAGCAGACGCGGTGCAATTCGACGCCGCGCTCACCGTCTGTGTGATGCGCTACATCTCAGATCTGCATATCGGCAAGATCAATCCTAAGCATTTTGATTTCGATCTCGATGTCCAGGCCAAGAAATACGATTTGCCCCAATTCCTAAAAGCAGATGTGGCGGACGCCCCCGACGTTGCCGCCGCCCTCGCTCAGGTGGAACCTCCCTACCCGGGTTACCAACGCACCGTTCAGGCCCTGAACGCCTATCTGAAATACGCGAAGGAATACAACGGCCAGCCTCTTCCGGCGGCCGGAAAAACGATCGCGCCAGGCGACAGCTATCCCGGCGTCCCGCAACTGGCCCAATTTCTCCGGCTGGTTGGTGATCTTCCCGCGGACGCGAACGTCCCGGCGGACGCCACCGTGTATCAAGGTCCCCTCGTGGACGCCGTAAAACACTTTCAAGACCGGTTCGGCCGCACCGCGGACGGCAAAATCACGCCGCAAACTTTGGCTGACCTGAATACTCCGCTCTCCGCTCGCGTGCGGCAGATGCAAATCACTCTCGAGCGTTGGCGCTGGTTACCCATCGGACTTCACGCCGCGCCGATCGTCGCGAATATTCCGGAGTTTCGCCTGCGCGCTTACGACGAAAATTTCAAAGTCGCCCTCACCATGAATGTGGTCGTCGGCAAGGCTTATAACCACAACACTCCAGTATTCGAAGACAGCATGCAATATTTGATATTCCGGCCGTACTGGAGCGTTCCTTATTCCATCACCAAGGCCGAATTCATTCCGAAAATTGTGCGTGATCCCGACTACCTGGAAAAGAAAGGCTTCGCGGTGGTGGACAGCCGCCAGCAGGTCGTGACTTCCGGACCAGTTTCGGCTGATGTGCTGCAACAACTGCGCAGCGGCAAGCTTTTCGTCCGGCAGAATCCCGGCCCCAAAAATTCACTCGGCCTGGTGAAATTTATCTTTCCGAATAGCTACAACATTTACATGCACGACACGCCCGAACAGGTATTTTTCTCGAAGACGCGCCGGGATTTCAGCCACGGCTGCATTCGCCTGGAAAAACCGGGCGATCTCGCCGTTTGGGTGCTGCGCGACAATACCGGAAACTGGGATATGACCAAGGTGCGCGCGGCTATGAATGGGGACGCACCGCAGCAAGTAAATCTCGCGCGCCCGATTCCAGTCTTGATTCTTTATGCCACCGTGATCGTTACGGAGGATGGAGTGGTGCACTTTTACGACGACATCTACGGGCACGACGCTGCGCTGGAAAAGGCTCTCGATAAGGGTTATCCGTATCCGGGATAGTTACCGGTGATTAGTCACCCGTGATCAGGTTGGCAGGACAATCGAAACACCACTGCCGCACGCGGCCAGTATCAACGTGAATGAAGTCTGAGTGCGGATAATAACCCACGCCGCCGCGATGCAAAGCCAGCGCCGCCCGGCGCAGCGTGAGCGTGTTCACTCCCGGCATGCGCAGATCAATCGCTTCCGCCTGAATGTGCAGGCTGTTCTTAGCGACACCGGTGGTGCGGGCGCGCAGCGATTCGTTCGTCGAAGGCGTGCGGTAGCCGCACACAATATCGATCTCGCCGGCAGGATGCCCCACCGACGCCGTCAGATCAGCGAGAATATCGTACAAGCGCGGATCGAAATGCCGAACCTCGCCGGTGTTATGATCGCGCAGAAAATAGTCCAACTTCGCGAGCGCGCCGGGAACGTATTCGCCCCCGTGCCGGAACACAATCTCGAGTCGTTCGCCGGTGTGCGTGTTGTAAAGCCGCAGCAGATGTTCCTGGCCGCGCTGTGAGGACACGTCGCCTGCCTGAACGCGCGCGCCACTCAGCGCAATCAACGAAAGCACTGCCGTCACTAGCAACGCAACCCGCGAAAACTTTACAAATGAGCCCATATCTTCCCTCTACGCTCAATTTTAACACAGCTGGATTAACGGCCAAAAAAACTTGGATTGGAGTTGTTCCGTCTTCTCACCGGATTGCTGGGAATTTTACGGAGCTTGAAAAGTTGGCTGGGAGGCCTGGACTCGAACCAGGATAATCAGATCCAGAATCTGATGTACTGCCAATTGTACGACCTCCCAGCCGAAGGGGAGACAACAAAAAAGGGCCGTTCGCACGACCCTGATCTACTTTACTGACGGATCGCTTTTTCGTCAACCACCCCCGCGCTTGTCTCCCGCCGCAAATGCTCGCTTGCCGCGCAATCCGCCATTAAGTTAGGCTCTGCGCATCGTGGCGCCTGAAACCGAATCCAACATTCGAGTTGGCACATCCGCATTCACGGCCGCGGGATGGGAAGCCGCGTTCTATCCCGCCGGAATGCAGCCTCGCGATTTTCTTACTTACTACGCCACAAAATTCAAAACCGTCGAAGTGGATAGCACTTTTTACCGCACGCCGGCGCGCTCCACCGTCACCGGATGGGCCAGCAAGACTCCGCCCGGTTTCGTTTTCTCGCTGAAGGTTCCCCAATCCATCACCCATGAGAAATGTCTGGAAGATTGCGACGAGGATTTCAAGACTTTCGTGGAGACTGCGGAAATCCTGGGCAAAGACAAACTCGGCCCCATGCTCCTGCAGTTCCCCTACTTCAATCGCACCAAATTTAAATCCGGTGCCGAATTTCTCGCGCGCCTGCGCCCCTTCTTGAAGAAACTACCGAAAGACCATCAATTCGCCGTGGAAATCCGCAATAAAAATTGGCTCGACGAACATCTCATACAGCTGCTGCGCGAACACCGCGTCGCCCTCGCCGTGATTGATCAAGCCTGGATGCCGGACATCGCAGAACTGACCCAGCGCCTCGATCCCGCCACCGCCGACTTTACTTACGTCCGTTGGCTGGGCGATCGCAAAGGAATTGAGGAACAGACGAAAGTGTGGGACAAAACCATCGTGGACCGCCGCGCCGCCCTCTCGCGCTGGGTGGACTACTGTTACCAAACCACGCGTCGCGGCATCAAAGTGTACGCCTATGCCAACAATCACTACGCGGGCTTTGCGCCGGCCACCGTCGCGTTGTTTTGGGAACTTTGGGAAAAACGCCAGTCGCAGGCCTGACGTGGTCTGCGCCGGCGGCAGCAATCTGAGTATGATGGTGAATGAATGAACGAGCTTTTCAGACAGGCTATGTCCCTTGGGCTGGTGGAGAAGTGCGTCGCCGCGATTATCGGAATCCTTATCATTCACGGCGCCTTTCGCCTGCTGGAGCGAACGCTTCCCCGGAAATTTGGCCAGGTCGATGCGCGCTATAAAGTTCGCAAAGTTGTCACTTTTACCGGATACCTCGTCATTCTGCTTTTCCTTGCGGTGCTTTTTGAAGATCGCCTGGGCCGGCTCAGTTTTGCCCTCGGCGTCGCCGGCGCGGGCGTGGCAGTTGCGCTGCAGGATCTGCTTGCCAGCATCGCGGGCGCGTTCTCTATCGGGTTTTCAAAGTTGTACGTCGTGGGAGACAGAGTTCAGATCGGCGAAACGCGCGGGGACGTGATTGATATCGGCCTGCTGCGCACCACCTTGATGGAAGTTGGCAGCTGGGTCGGCAGAGATTTGTATAGCGGACGTATCGTGCGCATTCCCAATAACGCCGTCTTGAAGGGTTCCGTCTTTAATTACTCGCAAGGATTTCGCTTCATCTGGGACCAGATTAAAGTCGTGTTTACCATCACCAGTGACGCCACGCTCGCCAGAGCCACTCTGCTCCGCGTCGCGAACGATGTGATCGGCGAATATTTGGTGGAGGCGCAAAACTCCTGGAACGCCGTGAGCGACGACTACCGCAGCGAAAATCCATCCATCGAGCCTGTGGTAGCCCTCGTGGTGAATGCCGCCTCGCTCGAGTTTACCGTCAACTACGTGGTGGACTACACCAAACGCAGCGAAATGCAGGATCGCTTGTTCACTAAAATCGTAGACGAAGTGATCAATAGCAACGGCCGCCTGGCGTGGAACTCTTCGGGAGTGACTGTCATCAACCAGGTTCCGAATCCCGATCCGCTCGCTACGCGCCCGCCAACTTCCCTCCCGGTCGCGCCCCACCCCGCTGAAACGCGCTGAGTAGTTCACAAGAAAGAACCTTAACGGCTGCCGCAAGGTCAATTATTTGAAGTTCGCACAAATCTCCCGAGCAATGAGGACGGCTGCGCGGACCACCTGGCTGCGAGCGATGCGGGGCTCTTACTTTGCCTCGGCCATACTGCGGACGCGAATCATGTCCGAGCGGCCGTCTAGGACGCCGGTCACGACTACGTTCTTGCCAAAGTATTTTTGCGCCTGGGCCTGGTCGTCCAAGTGATACCAGACCTCGTTCGCTTCGTCGCGCAGTATGAACCGGTCGCCATTCTGCGAAACAATTTTGCCCGTGAACGTCGCGGTCGCTGGTTCATCTCCCGGCGACACGCCCACGAACGCGGCTGGTGCGGCGGAAGCCCGCAGTTGGCTAGCTGGTGCGCCCGCAATCAACAAAGCGGCACCGGAAAGAAACAGCAGTGTGAAGAGTGTGAAGCGCGGCACTGAAGTTTTGCCCACAACCCACCTCTCTCTCTGAAATTGAGCGGGCGAGGCAAATCATAGTCGCGGGGAAAACCGCGTGCCCTCGGGTAATTCCTGTAAAGGGATTCTCCTTAGTACTGTAGGGTACTAGTCCGCGATGTGAGGCTGATTCCCCAGGCAAATAGCGGTCCTCGCAACAGCACAAACTTTGCGTCGCGTGCGCGCCAGGGCGCTGGCGACGAGTCGCAAATCGCGCGGTAGCGACTAGGGCAGCGCGGATGGAGCGAGGCCTGCTCGACGGGCGGCGTCTTCGTTTTCGCTGAGCGCGTTTTGGATCTGTTGGGAGCGCTCGTCGAGTGATTGGATCCGGTTGGTGGTTAGGTTGCCGCCCCAATTCGGCGTTACCGGCAGCAGCGTGATTCCTTGGGCGGCGGCTTCGTTCGACATGTCCGCCAGCTGATTCTGCACGCCGTCGTACTGGCCGATTAGGTCGCTCTGTCGTTCGATCAGAACCGCTCGTTCCTGCCCGGGGCTTAGAGGCTTGCGCGCAGCCTGCAGAATCGCGGACGGGTCTTGAATCACCGCGGGCGGCATGCCATTTTGTTCCGCCGTCTCCTGAAGATCACTAATTTGCTGTTCGATTTCCTGCCTGCGAATGGCCAGTTGCTGAATGGCGTTGTCCGTGGTGATCCCTTCGCAGGGAGCGCCGAATTGCAACCCGATGGTCACCTCGGCAGCCGATCCAGTGGCGCGGAAATCGCGCAAGCTTTCTTCTCGGTTGCTCAAGCTATCCAGTTCCGCGTAGAGCGATTCAAGCTGTGATGCGTACCAGACAGGATTATTCTCACGAATAGGCGCCACGGTTGCGACGCCGGCCGCGCGAGAAACCGCAACCGACCTCCGCGCTTGTGCCGCATTCGAGGCGCTAGCAATTGGCACCTGTCCAGCTATGGCAACTGCTTGCTCCTTCGGCCACATCCGGTCAATGTCGTCGTTGGTATAGACTTTCTTTTCGCGGTCCGGCCGCACCGCGGTTGGCGCAGGCGTTGCGGTTGACGCCGACGCCGAAGGTGTCGCGGATGTCCCGGGCTTGTCGTCACCTGCGGCAAATGCTGGAATTGCGATAAGCGAAGAGAGAATCACGGCGAGAACCGCCGCGGACAGGGATATTGCTTGCATCTTAGTGCGCATGGACGTGCCTCCGTCCCTCAGTGCGGGAAGTATGGCATGCACTCCGGACGGATGTAAATACAATGATATCCTGTGTCGTCGAAATAATCAGGAAGGAAGGCCCATGAAACTCGAGCCGAAAAAGACAGCTTTGCTAACCCTTGATCTGCAGAATGGAATTTTTGGGTTTGTCCCCGCAGCCGATGCCGTTGTTTCCAACGCGGCCAAAGCCGTGGATTTTGCGCGCAAGAAACAATTTCTGATCATCCACGTGGGACTTGGATTCGCTCCTGGCCACCCCGAACTGCCAGATACGGAGTCGCGCTGGAAGCGGCTGAAGGAAAACAATCTCTTCGTCATCGGAACGCCCTCCGCCGGATTTCACACCGCCCTTGCGCGCCCCGAAGATCTCATCGTGTACAAGCAGCGAGTGGGCGCGTTCTCGGAAAACCAGTTGCACCTGATCCTGCGTTCGCGCGGCATTGAAAATCTGGTGTTCTTCGGAATTTCCACCAGCGGCATCACCCTCTCCACGCTGCGGCGCGCTGCTGACCTGGATTACCGCTGCGTCGTCCTGCAGGATGCCTGCTTTGACGCCGATCCTGAAGTTCACCGCGTCCTCACCGAGAAAGTTTTCCCCGCGCAGGCAACCGTCGTCACCGTGGATGCCTTCATCGCGGATCAGGGCGAGTGACGGAACGCGCGATCCGGCGCGCATCGGCACAAACCGGACTCCCCGAAATCTCGGCGCAACCGAACTGAAGCACGATGGAATTGCGCACGAACAGCTACAGGTGTAATTTATCGGTCGGTCCACACCGCAAAATAGAAATCGCGCTGCAGCTCATGAGGAGGCAGGTCATGCGCCGAGTGATTTGTTTGGCCCCGGTACTCGCGTTGGGACTGACACTTGCGTGCGTTGCACCCGCGCTGCACGGTCAGGATTCGCGCGCCGAAATTCAAAAGCGCCTCGCTGCGGAATTCAAGCGCACCAAGATGACCGCGGACCGCTCGGATATTGCGACGGCCGGCTCCGTCCTCGATCTGCACAAAGACGGCCTGACGATGGCCAGCACTGAAGCGGTCGCTCCGCCCACCAACACCTACAAGAGCGGCTCAATCTCCTTCGGCTTCGGTGCCCTGATGGCCTGGAACATGAAGCTCGGCACGGCCAATCAACAGGCCAATACCATTCCGCAGCGTAAGTTCGTCACGGGTGAAAAGTTTTGGGTTACGGAATACAACTTGAATCCGGACGGCATCGTTCTTACATTTTACAGCGATCCTTATAACGACGTGCGCTACTACGGCCAGCTGAAATTTCCCTTCGTGAAGAACGTCGCTCCTCCTGCCGACGACATAATGAAGACCATCGAGGAAGTAATCACCGCCGAGGCCGATACGCAGGAGGCCGCGCCAGCAGACAATGTCGCGCCAGCCCCGCAAGCCGCGGCGCCGCCAGCCGCGCCTCCGAAGACCATTGCTCTCGGCCAAACCACCGACCAAGTCGTCGGAATCCTCGGGCAACCGCAAAAGATCGTCAACCTCGGCGCCAAGCAAATGTACTTCTACGCCGACATGAAAGTGATCTTTACAAACGGAAAAGTCACCGACGTTCAGTAGGAGCACCTGGATCAAAACCCGCACCCTCGCCTGCCGGCCACGGCGGCCGAGAGTGCGGGCTTGGCATTAAAAGTGGCTGAAGAGGCCGATCAAGATGATGAAGGGGATCGGCACGCCCAGCAGCAGCAATATAATTGAACGCATTGGCGAAGCCTCCTATGGAAATGGAATTCGTTAGACGATGAGCACGCTGTCGCGCTGCTTTCCTCCAACGGTTGCGGCCAAGCTCGCGCAAAACGCCCCAATCAATAGCGCCAGGAACGTCCAGTACATCGTGTGTGCCAGAGCTTTGCGCGCAGCATCGGCAGCCTGCGTTGCCTGGGCAAAGGTATCGTCCACTCTTTTTTCAGCGTCGGGTTCGCTGATTCCCGTCCTCGCCGCCACTACTTGCACCAGATAGCTTTTATCTGTCGCCGGAATATTTCCCTCGCGCAAGCCGTTTACAAGAATCAATCCTACCTCGCTGCGGATCGCGGCGTCATCCGGGCTGCTTCTGGGCGGGCTCGTCCGCAGCAGCGAGTCCACGAGATATGCATTCGGACTGAATGTGCTGCGGGAAGCCGCGGCACTAGAACCTTCGATCGTGGTTGCACCGGTGCGCGCATTTCTGCCTACCGATGCGACTGCGGATGCCAGAAATGCCGTCGCGACTACCAGGCCAACGGCCCAGACTAAAAAACCGTGCGCGGTGTCGCGAAAATATACCTCGTCGGTGTGAACGTTCACCCACTTCGTGCGCAGCCGCCCAGCCAGATAGCCGCCGATGGACGACGCAATCAATTCCGTGAGGATCAGCCAGACGATCGCTCCCTTGCCAACGGCGGAGACGGATGCGCCCGCGCCATCCCACGGCGAAATCGCGGAAAGGCCGATGCCGGTTCCCAGAGCCGCGAGTATCAGCGACAAAGCCGCAGCCACGAATGCTCCGGCAAATACGGCAGCCCAGGACACACCGGACGAGTGCGCTTCGTTTTTCGTTTCGTGCTCCGGGTGCCAAGTTTGCTCCGGTACAGACAATGTGCGTGTTGCCATGCGTGCTCCCTCCTTACATCGCCATCCACTAGGCTTGGTCGGCCTGCTTACATTCCGTGCAAAAACAGTAGCACCAGCGCCAATCCGCACCATACACACAAGCCCGTAGCAGCGTGAGCGACATGCTGTACCGGGAGAGAGCGCCGAGAGTCTTTTCAATCCGAGTTACGAAAGAGAAGCGAGATCACGCAGGGATTCCAACAAAGGAACACCAAAAGCCGCACGCTTCGTCTGCAGCGAAAGTGCGGCGCTCGCAGAGTCTTACCGCGCTCGTTTGGGCGATTGCCGAAGGAGTCAAATTTTCCGAAGGCGTGAAGCTGAAACCGTTTCAGAGTGAACCGGTGCTGGGCTTGTTCACAGAGGCTTCGCGTGGCCGCATAGCGATCAGTGGAAACTAAAATGCTCACACAACTCATGCAAATGGGCTGCGAGACGATAAAGATTAGGTCGCACCAATCATGCATGGGGGAACTCCGTGAAATTCGCCACGATGTCGTTCGCGAGCAAAATCATTTCGGGAATGCTTAGCCGCAGATTCGTTCTGGTGATGGGACTCTCCGTGATGTGCGCTGCGTCGCAGCCGGCGACGGCACAGGTCACGTTTCTGGGAGCGCAGAGAACCGTGGCGGTAACGGGGTTGGGCACTCCAAACGGCGCGGCGGTGGATTCGTCGGGGAATCTCTACGTCTCGGACACAGGCGTCAACCACGTCGTGAAGATCGACCCGACGGGGAATCAGACGTTGGTGAGTATGTCGCCATTAACCTTGAGCGCTCCGTTGGGTTTGGCAGTGGACTCCGCGGGCAATTTATACGTCAGCGACGATGGTAACGGACGAGTGGTGAAGGTGCCGGCCGGAGGAGGAGCAGCGACCGTACTTGCCGCGGTGCCCACGCCGAATGGCCTGGCGGTGGACGCAAGCGGCAATGTGTTCGTCGCGGACAACGTGGACGGATCCATCGTGAAGATCACGAGCGGTGGTGTGACCAGCAATTTCGAGATGGGATTGACGAATCCACTGGGCGTTGCCGTGGACGTGGCAGGCAATGTGTACCTGGCGGATGGGACGCTTGCAAGCATCGTGAAATTTCCGGCGGTGGGCGGAGCCGGCAGCAATGTGGGAACTTCACTGACGAGCGTTTCCGGCGTGGCACTGGATGCCTCCGGCAACGTGTACGTCATCGAGAGCGGAGAGGGCACAGCGATCGTGGAAATTAGCGCGCTCGGTGTGCAAAGCACGCTGGCGACGAGCGGCCTGGTCAGCGTGAATTATCTGGCCGTGGATTCGAACTACGATCTTTTCATACCGGACCTCGGTGTCAGCGATGTAATCGAATTCAGCACGATTTCGGTGCCGCTGGGATTCGCCAATGTGTGCGTGGATGGTGCGCCGGGGCCGTGCAGCCAGACGGCGACTCTGCAATTCGCACTGGGTGAGGACAGTTTCATCGGGAGCGTTGCGGTAGTCACGGCGGGCGATGCGGAGCTGGATTTTTCGCAGTCCGGCGGGACCTGCAACGGCGCTACGTCGCCTTGCACGGTGCAGGTGACGTTTCAGCCCGGCGAGCCGGGGATGAGGTCCGGCGCGGTGGCGCTACTCGACCCGTGCGAGAACACGGAGACAAGCATCCCGGTGTATGGCACGGGTAACGGGGCAAATGCCGGCTTCAGCCCGGCGGCCACCTCTCCGCCATTTGGCAACGACGGTTTTGTGACGCCGATCGCCGTGGCCCCCGGCGGAGACGGCATCTTCAGCTCTGGTCCGGCCTTCATCGCCGACTCCGGAGCCTGCGTAATCTGGATCGTGGGCGAGGAGGACAGCTTCAGCGTGTATGCGGGCAATGGCACATGCGGTTATGCGGGGGACGGAGGAGCTGCAACCGCGTCCGAGATACAGACCCCGGGGGACGTGACGGTGGACGGCGCGGGCAACTTGTATATCGCCGACTCTGGCAATCACCTGATCCGCAAGGTGAACCGCAATGGAATCATCAGCACGGTGGCGGGCAACTTTGGCCTCGGCGCGGGGTTCAGCGGCGATGGCGGACCAGCTACGAGCGCGCAACTGAGATTTCCCTCGGGAATCGCAGTGGATTTGGCGGGCAATCTCTATATCGCCGACACGCAAAACAGCCGTATCCGCAAGGTGGACCTGAGCGGAATCATCACCACCGTCGCGGGCTCGAATTCGGCGGGCTTCAGCGGCGACGGCGGGGCGGCGACGAGCGCGACATTGAACGAACCGGTCGGAGTCCGTGCAGATGGCGCCGGGAATCTCTTCATTGCGGACACCAACAATAACGTGGTGCGCAAGGTGGACCTGACGGGGAAAATCACGACGGTGGCGGGCGATTTTGGGTTGGGCGCGGGCTATTCGGGAGACGGCGACCCGGCAGTGAATGCACAATTGAACGCTCCCGATCACGTGAGCGTGGATGCGGCCGGCGAGCTATTCATTTCCGACGGCGGGAACGGCGTGATCCGGCGAGTCGATGGGGACTCTGGCATCACGACCTACGAGGTTCCGACCGATTTTCCGGAGGACTTGGTAGTGGACGGATCGGGGAATTTCTGGGTAATTGACCCGGAGGACGCGACGCTGACGCTTATCGCTCGCACCATACCCGCCGGAGTCACTTTTACCGCGCTGGACATCAACACGTCGAGCGCGCCGCAGGACGTGACTGTAACAAGCATCGGAAACCAGCCGCTCGCTTTTTCGACGATCACCGTGCCAACGGGATTCAACCTCAGCGGCCCAGACACATCGTGTTCAACAGATTCTGCGCTAAGCATCGGGACTGACTGCATTCTGGGGATGGTATTTGACCCTCCGACAGGGGGCGGTTACGAAGCGGATGTGGTATTGACCGACAACGACAACGCGCTCAGTGTAGTGGCTGCCGCGGGCATACAAAGCGTGCCCGTGAGCGGTACCGGTATTGTCCCACTGACAACAACCGTAACCACGCTGACGGCGTCGCCCAATCCCGCATCTACTGGCCAGACGGTGACGTTGACCGCGACGGTTATACCTACGCCGACGGGCGGATCGCTTGGCAGCGTGGAGTTCTGCCTGGGCGCGGAGCCCAGTGGCGTGGTGAAACCGATGCAACGAGCGACGTTTGGGCCACGGGCTAAATGGATGAGGAGCGCGGGGGCGACGCCAGAAACGCCCGACTGCGACGGAGGCTCGCAGCTGGGAACTGTGAGTGTGAGCGCGTTGGGTACGGCGACGTTTCCGATATCGAGCCTGGGGGTGGGCGCGAACATCATCAGGGCGATCTATGGGGGCAGCGACGCGTTTGCGCAATCCGCGTCAGCTCCCCTTACGGTTACGATCGATGCGCTCACCAGCACCGCAACCACGCTGATGGTTTCACCGAGTCCTGGCGTGGCGGGACAGACCATCACACTGACCGGGACGGTAGCGCCAGTTCCTACGGGCTCAACGCTCGGCAGCATTACGTTTTGTGACGCAGGCGGGGGCGACGCAATTATCCATCGGATCAGTGGCGGAAAGTCTGCCGCGAGGGCGCGCGACGGTGTGAACGTGAGGCCGGATGGCGGAGGCGGCGGTCCGTGCGGCGGCGATACACCGCTCGGCACAGTGACTATCACCACGCTTGGTGTTGCAACACTTACAACGTCAAGCTTGGCGGTTGGCGATCACAATGTTTATGCGGTGTATTCGGGCAATACGATGTTTACGGGTTCGACGTCCGACACGCAGGACGAAACGGTGGGCACGGCGTTCACCATTATGGCGCCGCAGACACCGTTCACGGTGCCGGAAGGTGGGTCGGTGCAGATCACCGTGACGGTCCCACCGCTGGGCGGCGCGTTTGCTGGAACTGTGACGCTCGTTGCGACCGGACTACCGCCGGGCGCAACGGCGGCTTTCGTTCCGCCGACGGTGACGCCGGGAGCGGCGGGCGCGCAGACGGTAATGACGATTCAACTGGCGACGGTCGGTGCGCAACAGCCTGGGCCAGCGCCCTCATGGCCAGCGTTGCCGGCGTGGCCGGCGTTGGGTGTGGGCTTGCTGTTACTGGGTACGATGTCGCGCTGGCGGCGGCTGCCTCGCTTTGCGGCTGTGGCGATGATTGCCTGTGCCATTTGTGCTGCGGCGCTAGTAATGGGTGGCTGCACTGGCAGCACTTCGCGGCAGAACACTCCAGCTGGCCAGTACACCGTTACCATCACAGGAACCAGCGGATCCTTGCGCTCGTCCACGACCGTTAGCGTGGTGGTGCAATGAAGCGTTTGACGCCGTGGCACGGTCCATTCCTGGCTGTGCTCTCGCGGGTGATGTCGCGAGGCGCGAATTATGAGTGAGCGCCGACGATTCACCGCTCGCGGCGTGCGTTTCACTAATTGCTAATCGCTGTTCACGTCACACCGCGGCGCGCTGGTGCGCCTTTTCCTCAGCGATCCGGCGGCCTACTGCTGGGGCGATCATTCTGGCTTCGGCCATTAGCTGAGCGAACTGATCGGGGTAGAGAGATTGCGCGCCGTCGGAGAGGGCGCGCTCGGGATCCTGGTGGACTTCGATCAGCAGGCCATCGGCGCCGGCGGCTACTGCAGCGCGGGCCATGGCGCCGACTTTGTCGCGGCGTCCGGTGCCGTGCGACGGGTCGGCGACCACCGGCAGGTGCGAGAGCTGCTTGATCACCGGGATCGCGGCGATGTCCATGGTGTTGCGCATGTACGTGTCGAACGTGCGTATGCCGCGCTCGCACAAAATCACGTTGTAGTTTCCGCCCGCCATGATGTACTCGGCGCTGAGCAGCAATTCTTCGATGGTGGCGGACATGCCGCGCTTCAGCAGCACCGGCTTCTGAATTTCGCCGAGAGCGCGCAGCAGATAATAATTCTGCATGTTGCGCGCGCCCACTTGCATCACGTCCACGTAGGGCAGCATCACGTCGATCTGCGACGGATCCATCACTTCGCTGACCACCAGCAAGCCGTTGTCGTCCGCCGCGGCGCGCATCAGCTTCAGGCCCTCTTCGCCGAGGCCTTGGAAGGAATAGGGTGAAGAGCGCGGTTTGAATGCGCCGCCACGCAGGAGTTTCGCACCGGCACGCGCCACTTTTTCGGCAATTTCGCCGATTTGCGCCGCGGATTCCACCGCACACGGCCCGGCCGCGGCCACAATTTCCGTCCCGCCGATGGAAACTCCCTTGCCGAGCTCCACCACCGAGCCTTCGGGGCGAAAATTTCTGGACGCGAGCTTGAAAGGATGCGTGATGCGGATGATTTCCTCGACGCCTGGCGCGGCCTGCAGCGCTTCCAGTTCTCCGCGATGTTTTTCGCTTTTTCCTACGACTCCAATCACGGCTCGCTCCTCCCCGCGGCTCAGATGCGCCTGAAAACCGCACTCCTGAATGCGCTTCACGACGTGGTCAATCTGCTCTTCCGTTGCGTTTACATTCATGTTGATGATCATTGCATCCCCTCGGAGATAAATTTATCGGCAGACATTGTTTCCGCCGATTTGTAGGAGCCCAAAACCTTCAGTTCCACTGCTTGATGCGCGAGTTCGCCGAGCGCGGCTGCGAATTCCGGATCGCTGGCCGAGGCTTGCAGGTCGAGATAGAAGCGGTATTGCCAGGGGCGGCCGTGCACCGGGCGGCTTTCAATTTTCATCATGTTGATATTGCGTCGCGCGAAAGGCTCCAAGGCGTGATGGAGCGCGCCAGGCTTGTGGGCTAGCTGAAAGACGAGCGAGATTTTGTCGGCGGCAGCGGCGAGATCCGGCGGCTGCGCTGCGGATGGCGCGAGTAAAAAGAAGCGCGTGTAATTCTCGCGATCGTCTTCCAGATGCTCTTGCAGGATCACGGCGTCGTAGAGCTCAGCGGCGCGCTTGCTGGCGATCGCCGCGCGGGTCGCGTCGCCTGCGCCCATCACTTCGCGGACGCTTCCGGCCGTATCTTCCGCAGGTATTCGCTTCAGCCGCGGATTCTCGATGAAGAATTGTTCGCACTGGGCGAGCGCCACGGGATGCGACTCTACCGACGCGATTTTTCCGAGCGTCGCGCCGGGCACGCCGATCAAGTTGTGCACGATCGGAATGATCACTTCGCCGACGATGTGCAGTCCGCTCTCGACCAGCAGATCGAACGAGCGATGCACGGAGCCCGCGAGACTGTTCTCCATCGGCGCGAGCACATAATCCGCGGCCTGGTTGCGAATCGCGGAAAACGTTGCGTCAAACGTCGAGCACGGCACCAGCGTGACGTCTGCGCCGAGCAGCTTCAGCGCGGCTTCTTCGCTGAATGCTCCACGTTCACCCTGAAATGCGATGCGCGCTGTGGCCACGCTTTTCATGCCGCCGCCACTTTGCGACGTTTGTCCACGGGGCGCGCTTTCTCGCGTTTGGGAATGCGCGCGGAACCCAGGCCGTGATCTTCCTGGATGCGTATGGATTCGTGCAGGATCTGGCTGTAGATTTTCTCGACAGCTTCGCTATCGAGCGGCCCGGGATTCAACTTCTTCATGCGCGTGAGGATTTCCTGTTCTCGCGCGGGGACGCGCAGGGCGATGCCGCGGGCGCCTTTCAGCCGGCCCACTTCGAGGGCGAAACTCGCGCGCACGTTCAGCAGGTGCAGCAGGGTGGTGTCAATCGCGTCAATCTTCGCGCGCCAGTCGCCAATTTTGATTTCACTCATCCCGCTTCTCCCTTTGCATCTCGCATTGAAAATGTGCCCAAAAACAAAAAAGGCCGCGTTCCCCTTGGGGGTCGCGGCCGGCTTGAAAGACTTGGTGCGGTTCTAGTAGTTGAGTGCTAGGTGATCCGCGCGCGTCTCGCCGGCCCGCTCCCCGGATAAGGGAAGCGGTAAGTAAAAGCGAAACGGTAATAAAACGTATTACCCACGCGCCTTGTGTCCTTTTGAATCCCCAGCAAGATTCACTATACGAAAGCTGGCGGGCGGCGTCAAGCGCCACGTGCGGAAACCTCATATAAGCTTCATTTATGAATTCGCCAAGAATTACAAATTGGACTTATCTGCCTTCTGGACGCCTACTGACAAAGACGATATGCAAAGCGACGCCATCAAGAAGGGGATTTCCCGCGCGCCGGCCCGCGCGATGCTGAAGGCGACAGGCCTCACCGACGCTGATTTGGCGCGCCCGCTCGTGGCGATCGCCAACACCTGGACCGAAGTCACTCCCTGCAATTTTCATTTGCGCCAACTGGCGGAGCGCGTGAAGGCCGGCGTTCGCGCCGCGGGTGGCACACCGATCGAGTTCGATACCATCACGATTTCCGACGGCATTACGATGGGCACCGAAGGGATGAAAGCATCGCTGGTGTCGCGCGAAGTGATTGCCGATTCCATCGAGCTTTTCGTGCGCGCGCACGCGTTCGATGCGGTGGTGGCGATTTGCGGATGCGACAAGACGATTCCCGCCACGGTGATGGCGCTGGCGCGGCTGAACCTCCCTTCCCTTTCGCTTTACGGCGGCTCAATTCTGGCGGGTCATTTCGCGGGACACGAAGTCACGATTATGGATGTGTTCGAAGCAGTGGGCGCGTGCGCCGCGGGCAAGATGACGGAAAAGCAGCTGGGCGAGCTGGAGGACGTGGCGTGTCCTGGCGCGGGCGCGTGCGGGGGGCAATTTACCGCGAACACCATGGCCACCGCGATCACTTTCCTGGGCATTTCGCCCATGGGCGCGAACGAAATTCCGGCAACGGATCCACGCAAGGGCAAGGCGGCGTTCGATTGCGGCAAGTTGGTGATGCAGCTGCTGAAGGACGATATTCGCCCGAAGCAAATCATCACCCGGGAATCGCTGCACAACGCGATCGCGTCGGTTGCTGCCACGGGAGGCTCGACGAACGCCGTCCTGCATCTTCTGGCGATTGCATCGGACGCGGGCGTTGCGCTGACGCTGAAAGATTTCGATGAAATTTCGGCGAAGACTCCGATTCTGGCGGACTTGAAACCCGGCGGACGTTTCACGGCGCCGGATATGTTCCGCGCGGGCGGCATGCGACTGCTCGGCAAGCGTTTGCTGGAAGCGGGCCTGCTGCACGACGGGATCACCGCCTCGGGACGCAAGCTGTTCGAAGAAATTCACGACGCGACAGAAACGGCGGAACAGGAAGTAATCCGGCCGCTCGCAAACCCGTTGAAAGTCGACGGTGGACTGGCGATTTTGCACGGCTCGATTGCGCCGGAAGGCTGCGTCGTAAAGCTTGCCGGCCACGAACGCGTGCTGCACACGGGGCCGGCGCGCGTGTTCGATTGCGAAGAAGCCGCGTTCGCCGCAGTGCAGAGCCGGCAGATCCAGCCGGGAGACGTAGTCGTGATTCGTTACGAAGGGCCGAAGGGTGGGCCGGGAATGCGCGAAATGCTGGCGGTGACTGGCGCGCTGGCCGGCCAAGGAATTGACGGAAGCATTGCGCTGATTACTGATGGCCGTTTCAGCGGCGCGACGCACGGGCTGATGGTTGGCCACATCGCTCCGGAAGCAGCGAATGGCGGCCCGATCGCGCTGTTGCGCGACGGCGACATTATTACTCTCGACGTAAAAGCGCGACGCTTGGACGTGCAGGCCAATCTCGAGGAGCGTCGCGCGCAGTGGAAACCGCCCGCACCGCATTACACGAGCGGCGTGATGGCCAAGTACGCAAAGCTTGTGACATCGGCATCGCTGGGCGCCGTAACCAGCGCTGCGTAGAAATTGCACTTACAAGGAGAATGACCATGGCGAAAATGTTCTGGGACACCGACACGAATCCGCGCGCACTCGAGGGAAAGCGCATTGCCGTGCTGGGCTACGGCAGCCAAGGCCGCGCGCACGCGCTGAATCTGCGCGACAGCAAATTAAATGTGGCCGTAGGACTTCGCCGCGGCGGACCCTCATGGAAACAGGCCGAGCAGGATGGCTGGAAGCTTACCGGTCCGGCCGAAGCGGTCGAGGGGGCAGACGTAATCGTGATGCTCGCGCCGGACATGGCGCAGCCTGCCTTGTATCAGAATGAAGTGGCGCCGAGCTTGAAAGAAGGCGCGATGATTCTGTTTTCGCACGGCTTCAATATTCATTACGGGCAAATCACGCCACCGAAGACGGTGGACATCACCATGGTCGCGCCCAAAGGCCCGGGAAATCTGGTGCGCCGAACGTACGAAGGCGGAGGCGGCGTGCCCTGCTTGCTCGCGATTCATCAGGATCATTCGGGCCACGCGTTCGATCGCACCCTCGCTTACGCGAGCGCCATCGGTGGCACACGCGCCGGAGTGATTCAGACCACTTTCGCGGAAGAAACCGAGACGGATTTGTTCGGCGAACAGGCTGTGCTTTGCGGCGGCGCGCGCGAATTGATCCAGGCGGGTTGGGAAACGCTGGTCCAAGCCGGATATCAGCCGGAGGCCGCGTATTTCGAGTGTCTGCATGAACTGAAATTGATCGTGGACCTGATTTACGAAGGCGGGATCGCCAAGATGCACCAGTTCGTAAGCGAGACGGCTAAGTACGGCGACATTACGCGCGGCTCGCGCGTGATTGACGAACATGTGCGCGAAAGCATGAAGAAGATTCTCACGGAAATTCAATCGGGCGCCTTCGCCAAGGAATGGATCCTCGAAAATCAAACCGGGCGACCGGTTTACAACAAGCTTTTGGAGAAAGACAAGAATCACCCGATCGAAAAAGTGGGAGCTGAATTGCGCGCGCAAATGTCCTGGCTGAAGCCAGAGACGGCGGCGACTGCAAGAGGTGCCAAATGAAGGGCGCAGAATTCTTGGTGAAGGCCCTCGAACACGAGGGCGTCGAAATAATTTTCGGGTATCCCGGCGGCGCCATCATGCCGGTGTATGACGCGCTGCTCGATTCGAAGATCCGGCACATTTTGGTGCGTCACGAGCAGGCCGCCGCGCTCGCCGCGGACGGTTACGCGCGCGCCACGGGAAAAGTGGGCGTGTGCATGGCTACGTCCGGACCCGGCGCAACGAATCTGGTGACTGGGATCGCGAACGCGTATATGGATTCCGTTCCCATGGTCGCGATCACCGGCCAGGTAGCAACTTCGCTTATGGGCACCGACGCGTTTCAAGAAGTGGATATTTTCGGCATCACCCTGCCCGTGGTGAAGCACAGCTTCCTCGCGAAAACCGCGGCGGAACTGCCGCGCATTGTGCACGAAGCTTTCCGTATCGCGCGTTCGGGCCGTCCGGGCCCGGTGCTGATTGATTTGCCGAAGGACATCGCCAACACCGTGGCCGCATACGAATTCCACGAGGATGACAGCAGCGAAGAAAGCGCCGAGCCATCCGAGGAATCCATCACGCGCGCGCTCACGCTGATGCACGAAAGCCGCAACCCGGTGGTCTATGCCGGCGGCGGCATCGGCATGGGCAACGCACTGGATGAATTCCGCGCGTTCATCGAAACGACGCGCATTCCAGCGGTAGCCACGCTGAAAGGCCTCGGCGCACTGCCCACCACGCACGAGTTGGCGCTGGGAATGATGGGCATGCACGGCACGAAGACCGCGAACCACGCGGTACAGACCTGCGACCTGCTGATCTGCGTGGGCGCGCGTTTCGACGACCGGGCCACCGGCCGGCTCAACGCGTTCGCGCCCAATGCCAGAGTGATTCACCTGGACGTGGACCGCGCGGAGGTTGGGAAACTGCGGCGCGCGGACGTGCCGGTAATCGGCAACCTGCGTCATGCTTTGAAGGCGCTGACGTGCAAGCTCGGAAATATCGAGCCATGGCGCCGCGAGTGCACTGCCTCCAAAGAAACGCACGCGTGGGATTACGCCGCGCCCGGCACCGAGGTCTATGCGCCAGGGTTTCTGAAGAGCCTTTCGGATCGCGCCGGCGACGATTCCATTGTGGCTTGCGACGTGGGCCAGCACCAGATGTGGGTGGCGCAACATTTTCATTTCAATCGTCCATCGCAACATCTGAGCAGCGGCGGCCTGGGCACCATGGGCTACGGCCTGCCCGCGGCGATTGGCGCGCAACTCGCGTTCCCGAACGCCTGCGTGATAAATGTTTCCGGCGACGGCTCGATCATGATGAACCTGCAGGAACTCGCGACGCTGCGCCGTTACGATTTGCCCGTGAAGATTGTGCTGTTCGATAATCGCGCGCTGGGCATGGTGCGCCAGTGGCAGGAATTGTTCCACGACAAGCGCTACAGCGAAGTGGATCTCTCCGACAATCCCGATTTCTGCCGGGTGGCGGAATCCATGGGCATTCCCGCGTTTCGCGTGGAAGATCGCGCGGACGTTTCCGGCGCGATTGACCGGCTGCTCGCGGAACCTGGCCCGGTGCTCGCGCACGTGCTGATTCATCAGGAGGCGAACGTCTGGCCGATCGTTGGGCCGGGCCGCTCGAATTCGGAAATGTTGCACGAGCATGAAGTGGCGCGCGAGGTTGCGCGGTGAACAAATTCACCCTACAGTTGCGCGTGAAGCACAGCGAAGGCGCGCTGGTGCGCATCCTGGGAGTCACGCGCCGGCGCCGTTTCGACCTGTTGCACCTGACCGCGGATACCACGGAGGACGGACATTTTCTCGATATACAAATGACCGTGCAGGCCGATCGCGCTGAAAATACGCTGGTGCGGCAGATCGAAAAGCTCGAGGACGTCTCGCAAGTGGAAGTCGTCGAGCCAGGTGAAACCGCCGGCGAACGCCGCGCGGCGCGTTCCACGGCTTGCTGACTGACGAATTTCCGTAATTTGCATTAAACTATCGCGTGCCTTCGACGAATAGCGCAGTTCCCTTCTCACGCGTAGCCATCCTCGGAACCGGCCTGATCGGCGGATCGTTCGGCCTGGCGCTGCGTAAACATCTCCCGGACATTTCGATTGTAGGATTCGACCGCGAAGAGACACTGCAAACGGCTCTCGCACGCGGAGCGGTGCAGGACGCGGCGCGGGATCTTGCGGCCGCGGTGCGCGGCGCGGATCTGGTATATGTGGCGCTGCCGATTGGCGTGACGATCGAGGCGCTTCCGGCGATCGCTGCAGCAGCGAAAGATGGCGCGCTTGTGACGGATACGGGCAGCACGAAAGCTATGATTTGCCGCGCGGCGAAAACTGCTTTCGCCGGCGGTGCGCGTTTTCTTGGCGGACATCCCATGGCCGGTAAGGAAACTTCGGGAATCGCGCGAGCCGATCCTGAATTATTATCCGGCGCGCGGTATGCATTGATTGGTTTGGAAAACGATCCGGATCCGCGAATGCATGGATTTGCTGCGCTGGTGCGCGAGTTAGGTGCCGAGCCCGCGTGGACTGATGCGGAAACCCATGATTGGGCGGTAGGCATCGTCTCCCATTTGCCGCAATTGCTGGCCGTGGCGCTGGCACGCGTAGTGCAGGACGAAACGGACGAGACGGGATTGCCTCTTTCGCTTTCTGGCCCTGGATTGCAGGACATGCTTCGCCTCGCGGGCAGCCCTTACAGCGTGTGGCGCGACGTCGCGCATACGAATACCGAGAACATTGCGCGGGCGCTGGACCGCCTGGAGCAAGCGGTCGAGTATTTGCGCACCCAGCTTACTGCTAAGGAATTGGAGCAGGAATTTCTGGCGGCAAATGAGTTGTACAAGCAGCTGAAGAAAGCAGAATAGGCGGCACATCGCAGCCGTCTTCTCACGGCAATCGGTGCGCGGGGCAACGCCGACGGCGCACTACGGCTCGCGCGTCTCAGCTGGAACCAAGCGCTTGTCGCGGACGTAGAACTCGCGGCCGCGCCAGTGAATGCGCTGGGGGAAGAAGCTCGCGACCCAGATGATGAAGGCGAAGGCGTCGCGCAGCGGCAACAATTCCATGTGCCGCCGCACACCGGCGTCGCGCATGCCGTATACACCGACGACCCACGCTGAAGTTCCCCGCAACAGCAGATAACCTACGAGCAAGCTGATCGCCCACGCCGCCGACGGCGCGACAATCGCTGCCAGCAGCGCGAGGGGCAATGCTTGCGTGAAAATCAGGCCAAGATGTCCCGTGGGACGAGAAAAACGAATGCTCACGTTCCAACGCAGCTGGTGGCGAAAGGCGTCAGCGAGCGTTTGCTGCGGGTACACGATGGAAACCGGAAAAGTGCTGAGCTCGACGCGATGGCCCCGCGCGGCAATGCGATTACCCAGCTCGTAATCGTCGGAAAAATGGTCCACCAGTGATTCGAAGCCGCCGATTTCGGCCAAGCGTGTCTTGGTGGTGGCCATGGTGGCGCCAAGCGTGAAATTGACCGGAGCAAAAAGCCACGCCACCAAAACTCCCGCGGTGAAATCCGTGCTGTTTCCAATCGCTTCTAGATTTGCAGCAAGCGAACCGTCAGTGAGCCCGCGATACAGGCAGGTGACCGCACCGACGGAGGGATCTCGAAAAGGCGCGGCGATGGCCCGCAAATAATCGGGCTCGACGCGAACATCGCTGTCGCTAACCGCGAGAATTTCGTGCCGGGCCTCACGCGCCATGCGGCACAGCTTGTTTACTTTGTCGCTGACGCCCAGTGGCTCCGAACCAATCAGGAGATTAATGCGGCGCTGCGGAAAATCGCTTGCCAGCTTTGCAATCACCGGAATCGCGGGGTCCAGCTCGTCGCTGACGCAAAATAATATTTCGTAATCGGGATAATCCTGCGCGCACAGGCTGGCGTAATTCTGGTAAGTGTCGCGATCCAGCCCGTAAATTGGCTTTAGGATGCTGATGGGCGGCGTGAATTCGGCAGGAACCGCAGCGGCATCACGACGGCGAAAAAACCGCAGCGCCGCGACGATCGCCACCAAGTAATAGGCGAACGATGCGAGTGCCAGCAACAGCAGCGCGTCGCGAGCCACCGTCCAGGCCATCAGACTCGCTCAGTAGTTCGCGGTGGCGTGTAGCCCACAATCAAAACACCCATGCACAGCAGCGCTATACCCGCCCAGCGCAAAGGGCTGACAAATTCGCGCAAGAAAAAATGCCCCAGCAACGCCACGATCACGTAGGACAGCGAAGACGCGGGCTGCACGAAACTGAAATCCGCCCAAGAGAGCACCAGCGTGTAGGAAATGAAAAACGCGAGCAATAGAATCACGCCGAGCCAAACCGTTCCAGAAGAAAATGCGCGCACGAAAAAGTGAAATATCGCGACGGGATCCTGCATGTTCAAAGCGCCTACTTTTTTCATGCCGGCGGCCAGAAACACGTCGCCCAATGGGCCGAACGTGACCATGAACAAGAGAAAAACGTAGGTTTTCAGGTGCAGGCCGTACGAAGACGTCATGCGCCGTGCGATTCGCCTGCCGCGCCGGAAGTTTGCGGCTCCATGGGAGGCGCTTGTACTTGCACCATGGCTTTTTTCTGCACGCCTTTCTTGGCCACCTTGCGGCGGTCGTGGCGCAGCTTCATGAAATCCACGGCTTCGTGGAACAGACGTTTGCGTTCGTGGGAATCCCATAGAGCTTCGCGGACGATGCGCCAGGCCACACGCGGACGGAAATAATATTCGTCGTAAAAGCGGTTGACGGACTCAACCATGTATTCGCGCGAGAGGTGCGGATATTCGAGGTGCGGAAGCTGGTGGCCCATGTCGTCGGTGATCGCTTCACCAGCGAGGAAACCTTCGCGCATGCCTTGATCGTAAAGCTCGGTGCCGGGATAGGCGTGCGCCATGGAGACCTGAATCGTCTCGCAGTCGAGTTCCTTGGCGTAGTTGATGGTTTTTTCGATGGTTTCTTTCGTTTCGCCGGGAAGTCCGATGATGAAATCGCCGTGCACGTGGATGCCGACTTTCTTGCAGTTCTGCACGAAGGTGCGGCCCATTTCGACGGTCGCACCCTTCTTCAGATTTTTCAGGATTTGCGGGTCTCCGGATTCGAAGCCGACGATCAGCAGGCGCGCGCCCGCATCGGCCATGGCCTTCAGCGTCTCGTAATCGCTGTGCACGCGCGCGGTGCAGGACCACTGGAAGCCGACCGGCTTGAATTCCTTGCAGAGCGCCAGGACGCGATCCTTGCGGATGTTAAAAGTATCGTCGTCGAAGAAAAATTCCTTCGCTTGCGGAAACATTTTGTGCGCTTGCTTGAATTCGCGGGCGACGTTTTCCACCGAGCGCACGCGCCAGGCGTGACCGGAAAGCGTCTGCGGCCACAAACAGAACGTACAGAGCGCCGGACACCCACGCGTGGTGTAGAAAGAAACGTAGGGATTCAGCAGGAATGGGACATTGTATTTTTCGATGGTGAGATGTTTCTGGTAAACCTCGGTGGCGAAAGGCAGCGCGTCCAGTTCGGCGGTTTGCAGCATCGGACGCTGCGGATTGTGCACGACTTTCCCGTCTTTAAGGTAGCTTGCGCTGAGAATTTCGCAGAGTGGTTTGCCCTGCGCATACTCGACGACGGAAAGATCGAACTCGCCGCGCACTACGAAGTCGATATCGGGGCTCGCCAGCAGGCTTTCTGCTGGCTTGATCTGCACTTGGGGCCCGACAAAACAGATTTTCAGCCCGGGCTTTTTTTCCTTCATGGCCCGCGCCATTTTCAAGTCGCTCCAGAAGCCCACCGTGGAGGTGAATAGCACGACGAACTCGTAATCCTGCGCGATCTGCACTACTTCCGCGGGCGTGATGTGATGTGGAGGGCCGTCCAACAGGCGGCTGCCCTCGAGCATTCCGGCCGGATAGGTGAGCCAAACCGGATACCAGTAGGATTCAATTTCGCGCGTGGCGGGCCAACGCGAACCCGCGCCGCCATCAAATTTTTCAAAGCTCGGCGGATTCAAGAATAATGTTTTCATTACAGACGCCATGTACTATGACCCCCTCAGGGCTTCCAAAAAGACGTATGAACTACAGCCTAACTACCAAGCATCAATTTTACTCGATTTCCACAGCCAGCCCAAGCCAAGCTTTTCCCACGCCGTGCTATTGGAACACCTTGGCCAGCTGGCCGGTCGCCTGCAGTAGCGTCAATTGGCTGCGCTGGCGCGCGAAATCCGCATCCAGGAAGGCGACCCACTTGTCGCTTTCGTCGAGCCGGGCATTTTCGATATCGCGCAGGTTTGCCCGGCCCTCATCGAACTTGGACTGCAGCAGTTGCAGGTTTTCCTGGGCGAGCTTCAAATCCAGCCGCGCGACTTCTCGGGTGGCATCGAGTTCCAGCACATTGCGCTGTTTCTGCTGCAGGTCGAGGCGCACTTGTTGGCGTTTGTTCCCCAGGGTGAGTTCCGATGCGCTTAATTCGCTTTTGGCCAGCGTAATAGCTGCACGGGTCTTCGCGGAGAAAATCGGGATGGTGTACTGGATCCCCACTGCTACGTTGTTTCGTTCAAACTTTTTGTAAAACTCGAGATAATTGTTGGTGTTGCTCAGGACGGAATATTGGCCGAGAACGCTGAGCGTCCCAAAATAGCCCAACTTCGCGCCGTGAAGAATGCGCTGGTGGGCGAGTCGGTCATTTTCCGCTTCCTGAATATCACGGTCGCTCTGCATGCCGAGCTCCAGAACCTGCGCGTCTTGCAGGTCGCTGGCGAAGCTGGGATCTTCCGGTTGCACTGCGATGGCTTCGCCATCCGCAATGCCCGTTAAGTTGCGGATTTGTTGGGTCAACGCTTCGTCGCGGCCCTGGAGCTTGATGATCCTCTCCTGGACGCGCGCCGCCGTGAGCTGGCTGCGGGTTACTTCAATGGAGAGTTCCTGATTGGCCTGCACGCGCTCCTGGGTTACTTGCAGGATTTTTTCGGCGCTGGCTTGCTCGGCGCGGAGCAGTTCGAGAGAGTGGCGAACGTTGGCCAATTCCAAAAATGCGGAGGCGGCACGCACGATGACGTCGTCGTGCGTGCGATCGACTTCCAGTTTCATGGATTTGGCGTGTTCTTCGGCAGCCTGTTGCTGCGCCTTCAACGCCGGGTCGAAGATATCCTGGTTGTAGTTCAATTGAAAAGCAGCGGGCGGCGAGCCACCCAGGGAAGGAAAGCCGGAAGTGTAGGCATAGCCGGAGCCGGTGTAAAGATTCGGCCGGAAAGCGGAACGATCCACGGCAGTTTGATTCAAGGCGACCGTATACTGCACGCGCGCTAGCGCCAGTTCTCGGCTGTTTTGCAGCGCCAGCGCGACCGCCTCGCGCATGCCGAGCTTGCGATCTTCCTGCGCCCGCGCCGGAACCGCGGCGCATAGTGCGAGCAGCGTCAGCAGCGCCAGTTGCAGCGCCGGAAACCGGGACGCGCGCGATTTTCGCAATGGCCTCTTATTCATAACGCAACGATTCCGTAGGCTGCAACCGCGCCGCGCGATTCGCCGGAAGATATCCGAACAGCAGTCCCGTGGAACAGGATACCAAAAATGCCAGAACCACCGAGACCCACGACACCGGGATGTGCACACCCGCGCTGGCCAATTCCGGCACGAGGCTGATGAAAACGTTCGCCACCACGGGAATCGCCACGGCGATCGCAATGCCCACCAGCGCGCCCGTCCCGCTGATCAGAAATGCTTCCATCAGAAACTGATACAGGATGGCAACGCGCGGCGCTCCGATCGCTTTGCGAATCCCAATCTCGCGCGTGCGTTCGGTCACTGTTACCAGCATGATATTCATGATGCCGATCCCGCTGATGGTCAGGGCGATCGTCGCCACCACAATCAACAATACCGTGAGGGCCATGGAAATTCTGCGCGCGGAATCCAGCAGCGAATCCAGATTTTCCGAGAGATACTCCGCGCCGCGACGATGGCGGCTGCTCAATAACTCGCCGACCTGCTTGGTCAGCTCAGGAACATTTTCCGGACGGTCGGCTTGTACATAAAGCGTGCGGAGGTATTCCTCTCCGGTGTAGTACTTGATGAGCCCAATCGGCACTATGACAGAATACTTGGTGACTTCAGTCAGGCCAAAAGTGGCGGTTCGTTCATGAAATACGCCGATCACGTTAAAGTGCAGATCGCCCAAACGAATGTCTTTGCCTAGGGGATCTTCGTTCGGAAACGCCAACTCGGCGAGTTCTCGGGTGATCACGCACACTTTACTGTGCGAATTGAAGTCGTCCTGATCGAGATAACGGCCTCGGAGAATCAGGAAACGACGAATTGCCTGAAAGCCCTCGGTGACGCCCACCATGCTGACTGGGCGACTCACTCCGTTGACAACGAAAGTCATGGGCATATCGTGCGAGCCCGCGACGACCGCTACGTGGGGAAGCCTGGCCTGGGTGGCTTGCAGGTCAGCGAGTGTAATCTCGTCACCTAACGTAATCCGCTGCGTGTCACCGGTGTGTACCAGCTCAGCGTGAATCATGTTCACGCCAACGCCTTCAATTTGTCCGACGACGTAGCGTTTTCCCACCAACGAGACAGTGACCACCAACACGATGCACGCGCTGCCGATGATCACGCCCAGCATCGTGAGCATCGCACGCACCTTATTCCCGCGCAGCTCCTGCAGCGCCAGGCTCCAGGTTTCGGCCCAGAGAATCGGCGTGCCTTTCGAGGTTGGCGTGATGGGAATCACCACAGGATGAGATGCGGTTGGCAGAGTGCGAGTTTCGAGCAAGTCTTTCACGGATTTAATGCGCGGACTTAGCGAGCTTGTCCAGCCGCGCCTTGGCGTCCTTATCGCTGGGATCGAGTTGCAGCGCGGAGCGATATTGTTCGGCGGCCTCGCTGCGTTTTCCTTGCGCTTCGTACACCCGGCCCAGCCACACGCGGGCGGCCGCATGCGAAGGCCAATCGCTGCGATCGGGCGTGCTGGCCAAGTACGCTTTCAGGTATTTTTCGGCGTCGCCCAGATCCGAGCCCGCAAGCGCCAAGGCCGCGCCCCGCCAATATCCTAGGCGTGGGTCGTTAGGAGCCACCAGCGCAGCCGCTTGGATCGCCGTATCCATGTCCGCAGGCTTATTTTGCTGCTGAAAGAAAGCGATCACTTCCAGGTAATCATCGATTTTGGCCGGCTTCGCAGCCAGAACCTCGCGGTACTCCTTCTCGGCAAGATCCGCCTTCTTCGCGCCATCCATATCGTAGACTCCGCGCGCCAGATGCCCGGCGACGGGATCGCGCGCGGTGATGGCGTCCACTTGGGCTTTGGCTTCGTCCTTATTACCGCCCACCACCCACGGCGCTTGCAAATCATATTCTTCCAGATCGCGCCGCGCCGCCAGATTGTCGGGGTTCAACTCCACCGCCGCTTCGAATTCCTTTTTTACTTTCCGCGCGTACGAAAAACTGCGATCTCGATCCGCCTTGCCGCCGTAAATTCTCCCCAGCCATTGATGGTAAACGGAATTTTTGGGATCGAGCACGACGGACTTCTCGCCCGCCGCAATCGCATTGTCGTAATCACGGATTTCGTAATAGGTGCGTCCCAACCAGTAGTAAGCCTCGCCGCTGCTGGGATTTTGGGTGACGGCGGATTGCAGCGTGGTGATCGCCGCGGAATAGTTTCCGGCGTTGAATTGCCGCTGCGCCGTCTGCAGCAGGGCTGAGGCGTCGGCTGGCATCGCCGGAGCCGCAAAAGTAGGGAGTTCGTATGCTGCGCGGGCGGCTCGCCCTGCGGCGTGCAGCCCGGGCGCGGCTATCACCACGCAGGCCACTGCGGAAACGGCCGCCGAGCAAACAATTTTCGCGATCTCCGCGATTCTCGCGCCATTCTCATGCCCCGTTCTCATTTGGCCTCCGCAGCTCGGACCTTCATGCCATCGCGCAAATCCGCTTCTCCCGGCAGTGCCACCTTGTCCCCCAGCGCTAGTCCGGAAAGCACCTCATATTTATCGGCGCCCGCGACTCCCACCTTGATATCTCGCCGGTGCACGGCGTCGCCATCGTAGGCCAGCACGAAATGCTGCCCCTCGTCGTAACGCACCGCGCCCCGCGGAATCACCAGAACCGCGTGCTGTTCGTGAACCAGGACGCGCACTTCCACGTTCACATTTGGCAACAGCTCAGTCTCATTGTTGTCGACCGAGCAAAGCACCTCGCCCACGCTGCGCGAGCCACGCGCCACCACCTGCTTGGGCACCTGCTCGACCTTGCCGTTCCATATGCGGTTGGGCATCGCATCCCACAGCACTTGCACTCCCTCGTTCTGCGCAAGCGCACCCAAATCCGGTTCATCCACAAACGCGCGCACGCGCACGTGGCGCAGGTTCGCCATTTCCGCCAGCACGTCGCCCAGCTTCACGAAATCGCCCTTGTGCACCGGAAGCGAATAGAGCGTGCCATCGGCGGGCGCAATCACCGTGGCCGAACGAACTTTTTCTTCCAGAGCCTGCACCAGATCCTGCTGCTGCTTCACGCGCAGGCCGGCGCTCTCCACATTCACGGAGGCGCGCTGCTCGAGCGCGGCCTTCTTCTCCCGGAAAGTTTGCAGATTGGCGCGCGCAGTCGCCAAGGCCGCTTGGTTCTGGGCAGCTTCTTCCTGTGTGGCCGCTCCCTTGGTGACCAGCTGCGCCAGCGCCTGCTGCGTTCGTTCAAGATTGGCCACTTTCGTTTCGGCGTTCTGCAAATCCCCTTGCAGCTGCGCTACGTCGTCGGGAGGTCCGCCGGCGCGCGCGTTGCGCAGATCCGTCTGCGCTGCCACCAAGTCCGCGCGCGCTTGCGAGAGCTGTGCGCGCACATCCGCCGCATCCAATGTCAAAATCAGCTGGCCCTTGCGGATGGATTGCCCTTCGGTGGCTTGCACGGCCGCTACAAACGTGGGGAATTCCGCGCGCGCCACCGTCGGCGCGATCGGCTCGACCTTGCCATTGCCGGTGATCGAAGCTGTCAGATCCTCGCGCGTCACGCTCACGATCTGCACTTGCGGCGCCGGACCGCGCTCCGCCAACACAATCAGCAGCACCACGCATAAGCCCGCGGCGACGCTGCCAATTACCCATTTTGGCTTGTTGCTTTCCGGCATGTAAGAGCGCGCACCGCTACGGCGCAGGCTTCCCCCGAAGTCGTGAAATTGTAGCAGACCCCTTCCCGGGTTGCCCGCGCAAACACCGCCACGTTGCTCCGGCATAGACCCCCCGCGGGCGCTGTGCCGAATCCACGATAATCCGGGGCTCGATGCGGCGGTGCGCGACAGGCTGTGCGTGACAAGCATTCCGTAACAACGAGTAGTTGCGGCGGCCCACGGGATTCGCTTCATGCTAGAATCCGCCCATGAGCGAGCCACGACATAGCCAGCACTCCGCGCATGGCACCGAGACCAAGCCCGGCCAAAAGCCGCCGGCAAAAATCCATCGCGTGTGTATTGGATGCAACAACATGTTCGAAGTGACGATTGAAAATTACGAAGCCAAGCACTGCTCGGTTTGCCACAAGGGCTAAGCGCCGGCCCCGCTGAATGAACAGTTGCGGGCACCTCCTTGCGCGCGACAAACTCAAATCCCTTATACCTCTGGCGCGCCGAATTTCACTTTCTCACGTCTAAGCCGCCAGACGGGATGGCAGGGCTCCCAGCGGGCGCGGTTCACGTGACGCGCCGTGGGCAGTCGGGCGCCAGTTTGCCGCGCCTGCGCTGTTCCCCTGTAAATGCTAGAATTACCAATCGGATGAGCGCCGACTCCTTAATCCACGTTCACGAACTCTCGAAACACTTCCGCACCTTCAAGCGGCGCGAAGGCGTATGGGGCTCGATTCAAAATCTCTTCGTCCGCGATTACCGCACCGTGGCAGCGGTAGACCGCGTCGGATTTACCATCGAACGCGGCGAGATGGTCGGCTACATCGGGCCCAACGGCGCGGGAAAATCCACCACCATCAAGATGCTCACCGGGATTCTGGTTCCCACCAGCGGCGAAATTCGCATCAACGGCTACGTTCCCTACCGTCAGCGCCGCCAGTATGTGAAAACCATCGGTGTCGTATTCGGCCAGCGCACCCAGCTGTGGTGGGACATCGCGGTGATCGAATCGTTCAAGCTGCTGCGGCGGATTTACGACGTCTCGCAGCGCGATTTTGACGCCCGCATGGAGCATTTCGACGCCATCCTTAATATCCGCGATTACCTGCACACGCCCGTGCGCAAACTTTCGCTCGGCGAACGCATGCGCTGCGACCTGGCCGCCGCGCTGCTGCACAATCCCCCGCTGCTTTTTCTGGACGAGCCGACGATCGGCCTGGACGTGGTGGCGAAAGACCACATCCGCCATTTTCTGCGCGCCATCAATCGCGAATTTCGCACCACGGTCCTGCTGACGACGCACGACCTGGACGACATCGAGGAGCTTTGCCGCCGCATCATGATTATTGACCACGGCAAAGTGCTCTACGACGGCCAGCTGGCGCAGCTGAAGCAACAACTGCTGCGCACCAAGCAAATCAAATTCGCGATCAAAGATCGCACGCAGGCCGAGTGCCTCGATGCCTTCTCGCGCGACGGCCTGGAAGTGGATCAAGTGGACGAATTGACCTATCGCATCCGCTTCGACCGCGTGAAGGTTTCTACTTCGGATCTGATCCGTAAGATCCTGGACGCCGTCGAGGTACGCGACCTGCTCATCGAAGACGAGCCCATCGAAGAAATCATCAAACGCATCTACGCCGGCGACGCGCATCTTGAGGTGAGTGTGTGAGCAGCTGGGTGCAAGCGCTGGTGCCCTACGCGGAATTCTCGCGCGTGGGATTCGTCAACATCCTGGCATTCCGGCTGCGCTACTTCACCGGCATCATTACGTATTTTCTGAACGTCACGGTGTATTACTTCATCTGGAGCGCTGTGTACAGCGGCGGCCTGTCCATCGCGGGCTACAACCTGGCGCAGATGATCACCTACGTGAGCGTCGGCTGGATGATTCGCTCGTTCTACTGGAACACGATTGATCAGGAAATGGCGTACGAAGTGATTGAAGGCAAGATCGCCATGGACTTGATCAAGCCCGTTTCCGTGCAGTGGATGTGGATTTCGCGCGCCATCGGCGAATCGGCGTTTCGCCTGGGGCTTTTGACGCTGCCTACCGCCATCGTAGTGGCGCTGGTATTCCCGGTGCAGAGTCCCGCGTCGCGCGAAAATTTTATGCTGTTCCTCATCGCGGTGCTGGGCAGTTTCTTTCTGATGGCCGCGATCAATTTCATGATCGGCACCTGCGCGATTCCGCTGAAATCGATTCTCGCGCTGATTCGCGCGAAATACTGGCTGATCGAGCTGCTCTCCGGGCTGTTGATCCCCATGTCATTTTTCCCTGACCGCGTACAAAGAGTGCTGGCGTGGCTGCCGTTCGAGCACATCGCCTACACTCCGCTGCAGATTTATCTGGGCAAGCTGGACCGCGGGTCGGCTTTGCGCGCGTTGGGAATTCAGTGGCTGTGGGTGATCGCGCTGCTGTGGCTCGCGCATGTGTGGTGGGAGCGTGCAGCGCGCAAGATCACCATTCACGGAGGCTAGTTCATGCCGCAAACTTTGCCAACGACAACGCCCATCACTGAACGGTCAGGTATCGCCGGCTTCCTCGACGCTACGCAGCGGCATTTCGGGCTGTTCTTCGACTATTTTTCGCAATATGCCAAGGTGCGCGTCAGCTATCGCGGCGATTTTTTCATCAGCCTGGCGACCAGCTTTGCCGCCACGATCTTTGCGCTGAGTTTCGTCGTGGTGCTGTTCCAGAAAGTTCCGCAGCTTGCCGGATGGCGCTTTGAAGAAGTGCTGTTCCTCTACGGCTTCTCGCTGATTCCCTACGGCATCTTCAACATCATCAGCCTGAACCTGTACGAGTTCGGGAGCACCTACATTATCGAAGGAAAATTCGATCGCGTGCTGCTGCGGCCGATATCCTCGCTCTTCCAAGTGCTCTTCGAAACATTTCGCATCGAATCCTTCCAGGAAGTCGCCACTGGCGTGTTCTGCATGTGGTGGGCCACGCGCCATCTGGGCCTGGCATGGACGCCAACGAAAGTCGCCATGCTATTTTTCTTCGGGCTATGCGCCGGCATCATCTATATATCGGTCTTCCTCATGCTTAGCACAGTGTCGTTCTGGTTCGAGGATCGCATCGGCGTCCACCCACCCGTGTGGAATGTGATGGCCTTCGGTCGCTACCCACTTTCGATTTATAGCGGGGTAGTGCAGTTCTTCCTCTGCTGGATCATTCCTTTCGGCCTAGCGTCGTTCTACCCCAGCGTGCGCATGCTGGGCCGCACCATCTCGCCGCAATATGCTCCGCTAGTCCCGGTCGTTGCCGTGGTATTCCTCACGATAGCAATCTCCCTCTGGAATTTTGGCACGCACCACTACTCTTCCACCGGCACCTAGGCTTGGTGTCAGCCGCGTAACACCTTCGCCGTTACTGAAACACCGGAATGCTCAATTTCGTAACATCTGTAGAGGCTCACATGCGTCGGCTTGCATTCATCGCAATCGTCATGGTCGTCGCGCTCGCTCTGCTGTCTGCAGCCTCCGGATATTTTGGGAACGCCATCGGTCCAGGAGTGCTGCATCCCGCAAATCATAATCCGGAGCGCGTCGGGGAAGTTGACCAAACACTTAAGCGAACCAGCGCAGCGAAAATAGATTTCACCGTGCGCGCGAATGACGGCGTGGAACTGAGCGGCTGGAAAGTCGTGCCAGCGTCAGCGAATGGCGATTGGGTGCTGCTGTTTCACGGCGTATCCGACAATCGCACCGGCGACCTAGGCCACGCCGAATTTCTTCTGCGCCACGGGTACAGCATCGTGATGATGGATTCGCGCGCCCACGGAAAAAGCGGCGGCGACATGGCCACCTACGGCTGGAAGGAACGCTACGACACCGTGGCGATCACTGACGCCCTCTACACCACCGAAAAAGTCCGACATCTCTACGTGCACGGGGTTTCCATGGGCGCCGCAATCGCGCTACAATCCGCCGCCGTCGAGCCGCGCATCGCCGCCGTCTCTGCCGAAGATCCCTTCGCCAGTCTACGTGAAGTCTCCTACGACTATGCAGGGCTGGATGTCAGCCCGTTCCTCGGCAAGACGCTCTTCCGACCCGCTTCGATCTTCGCTATGCGCGCCGTAGCAAAAACCGGCGGCTTCAGCCCCGATGAAGTCTCGCCAGAAAAAGCCGCGGCCCAGCGCCCGTTTCCCGTGCTGCTGATTTGCGGCACAAACGATCACAGAATTCCCTGCCGTCACGCAGAAGCGATCTATGGCGCAGCGATAGGTCCGAAAGAGTTGTGGATTGTCCAGGGCGCAGGACACGCCTCCGCCCTCGGCCAAGCCCCGGCGGAATACGAAAATCGCGTGGTCAGCTTTTTCGAGAAATATCCAGGCGATCACTGAAGCATTGCGAAATCAGGTAACCTTGAGAATCAGAATCACGCGGTCATCTTCGTGTGAGCCGCCGCGCGAGAACGCATCAACAGCGGTCATCACCGCCTGCACGATTTCTTGCGCCGGCAGGTGGCGCTCGCGGGTTACCAGGTCCACCAGCGCCTGCGTGCCGAATTCTTCTTCCGAAGAGTTATTCGCCTCGGTGATCCCGTCGGTGCAGAAAACCACCACATCGCCCGGATGCAGCTTCACGTGCCCGCGCTCGTAGCGCACGCCCGCGAATAGTCCCACCACCATGCCGCCCTCAGTGAGATATTCCACGTCGCCATTCACGCGCACCACCGCGGGCTGCACGTGTCCGGCGTTAACATAATGCAGGGTCCGCCGCGGCTGATCGAGCAAGCCCACGAACATGGTCATGAATTTCTGGCCGCGCGTATCTGCCAACATCATGTCGTTCAGTGATTCCACCAAGCGCTCCAGCGAATGCAGATGCGCCAGCAGCGCGTGCAACGTGGCTTGCAAGTTGGCCATCACCATCGCGGAGCCGACGCCCTTGCCTTCCACGTCCGCCACCACAGTGAGAATCGTATCCGGCGCTAGCGCGATGAAATCGTAATAGTCGCCACCCACTTCGAGCGACGGCCGGTGGGCCACGCCAATTTCAAATCCATCAAGAAGTGGAGGACGCTCCGGCAGCAAACCCAATTGAATGCTGCGCGCCAGCGCCAGATCGCGTTCCATGCGCTGCTTGTGCAGCAGGTCGCGATGAAGCTGCGCGTTTTCCAGCGCCAAGGCCACGTGATCTGAAATCGCGCGCAATAAATTTTCATCCGCGCGCGTGAACGGCCCGGATTTCTTGTTTAGCAATTGCAGCACGCCAATGGTTTCGCCGCTCTTGCTGCGAATCGGCAAGCACAGCAGCGACTTGGTGCGAAACCCAAGCCGTATATCCACTTCGGATTCAAACCGCGGATCCGCGTAAGCGTCTTCCAGGTTCACAGTCTCGCCGTGTTCCGCTACCCAACCGGCAATCCCGCGGCTCGTCGGCAGGCGAATTTCATGCGTGTCGAGGCCCAGCCCAACGAGCGACCAGATTTCACCGCGCTCGGGGTCCACCAGAAACACCGTGCCGCGCTCGGCGCCAGTATGCCGCGTGGTCAACTGCAAAATGATGTTTAAAAGCTCGGCAAGATCCAGCGTGGAATTCAGCCGCTTGGTGGCTTCCACAATCGTGGAAAGCTCGATCACCGCATGGCGCCGCTCGCTACTCTCCAGCGCTACTTCCGCATAACGCCGGAAAAGCTCCAGCCATCCGCGCGTGCGCGGATCGAGCGGTCCCTTCGGCCACGCTTCTAGGATCCCTACAGGATTTGTCCCGTGTCCCAGCACGAAAGTGCAGTGGTTGCCGTTGGTCCCGGAATCTTTCCCTTGCAGAATTCGTTCAATCCGCGCTGCATCCGGCTTAGGAAGCTCGCCGCTTTCCTGCCACACTGAAGGCAATCCGCCTACTACTCGCCACAGCCGCGCGCCCTCCAGTCGTCCAGGCGCGGCCAACACGCAGACCATCTGCGCGGCGAGCTCCCCCGGTTCGGTTTCCGGATTGAGCGTCGCCACCACCTGCTCGAGCGTCTCAAGCGGCAGACCGCCCTCACTGGGCTGAGCGGATTTGCGTTTCACGCGGCGTTTCCCTTGTACTGGATCACTAGAATCGTAATGTCGTCGGATTGCGCGGCGCCTTCAGTGAATACGCGCATGCCTTCGCGGATGGCATCGCCCAGCTGCGTCACATTTTCACCCGTAAAATCTTCCACGATCTTGCGCAGCCGGAATTCTTCGAACAGCTCGTTGCGCGTGTTGCAAGCTTCGGACACGCCGTCGGTATAGATCACTAGAAAATCGCCAGGCTCGAATTGTACGCGCGCGCTCTGGTATTCGGCTTCGGAGAACATTCCCACCGGAAAATTCGCGGAGCCCAATCCTTCCAATCCGCCGGCCTTGCGCTTCAGCAGCGGCGGCACGTGCCCGGCATTCACATACTCGAAGCGCCCCAACTTATCGAGAATCCCGTAAAACACAGTGGCGTAGCGGTCTTCGCCAGTGCGCTCGCACAAATATTGATTCACGCGCGAGAACACACCCGGCAGCGATATATCCATCGCCGCGGTGGTGAAGAAAACGCCCTGCAGCAAAGTAGCCAGCAGCGCCGCCGTAACGCCCTTCCCCGAAATATCGCCCACAAAAAATCCGTGACGACCGCCGCCCAGCCCGATCACGTCAAAGCAGTCGCCGCCCACCGAATGGCAAGAGAGCGTCGAACCAGCCACCGCTACGTCTGGCAAATCCGGCAGCGATTTCGGCAGCAGCTGCTTCTGAATCTGGCTGGCAATTTCGATTTCGTGGTCCAGGCGTTGCTTCGCGCGCGACGCGGCAAACAATCGCGCGTTTTCAACCACCGTCGCGGCCTCGCGCGCTAGCGTGCGCAATACCTCGCGGTCCAAATCCGTGAATGCGCTCGACGGCACATGGCTATCCAGATACAACACGCCGAGCAGCTCGCCTTGCCGCGTGGAAATTGTGGCATCCAGCGTTTCAATCACCGGAAGCTTATCCACGGGAATCGCAATCACCGTGTGCAACTCCAGCCGCGCCACGCTTTCCTGCTGGCTCATCCCGCCATCTTCACCCGTGTCGCTGACGATCAGCTCGCGCCGCGTCTGCGCCACTCGCTTCACCACGGATTGCGACACCTGCAATTGGTCCGGGCGCAAAGTACGCCGCTGCGCATCCCGCGCCACAATCATCTGCAATTCGTGGGATTCGTTCGCCAGCAACAAAACGCCACGTTCAGTGCGTGTCACTTGAATGGCGGCATCCACAACGGCTGTCAGCACGTCTTCCAGCGAAAGTCCGGTGCCCAGTGTGCGCGCTACTTCCAACAGCACGCCCAAGTGATACAGCTCGCGCGAGCCGGAATGTGTCGGCGCCGGCGCTTCCACGCGCTCCACCAATTCCTCGATCGTCGCTCCTTCGCCCAGAAATTCCAGCTTGTAGGAATCCGCCATGCCGAAATCCACTTGGTCTTTCGGCTGCAGTTCGTGCTTGATCACCTTCTGCCCGTTGACGAACGTCCCGTGCCGGCTACCCATGTCTTCCAGCACCATGGTGCCGTTCACGGAAAGAATCTGCGCCTGCTCGCGACTGATGCGGCTATCGCGCAGGGTCAGCTCATTCCCGGCTTGCCGTCCTATACGAAACGGCGTCGTGGCGATGGCCACTTCCCTGCGAACACCATTCGGTTCAATAACGACGAGTCGTGCGGCACGTGGCATTGGCTTTAGTTGCTTTCTCGGGGCGCCCGCAAAGGTACAGCTCGCCCAGGAGCGACCTCGCTGGCACCGCACATGGTAGGTAAACTCGCGCCCGAAGTAAATAGCTGCTGCTGATTTGCGCGTTTTTTCCCGGTGCCTCGCAGGGCCCCGCTGTTGCCGTGGTTTCTCCGCCCATGTAGAATTCACTGCGGTCTGCAGATTTTGCGGTTTCGCTCTCCGTGTGGGCCTCGCGCCGAGCGGCTGGGCGCGCTTTTGCCGGTCGGATCGCTGCAAACGAATCAGGAGACTTGATGATCAAAGTTGTTGCCGCCGCGGCACTGAGTGCGGCGCTTGCGCTCACGGCGCCCGAGGCCGCAAAGGAATGTGGCCGAGTCGAAGACGCCGGCCGGGTGATGAAAGAGATCATGAACATCCCCGACGACATTCCCAAAAGCGTTATCGGCAAGGCGGAATGTGTCGTGGTGCTTCCTTCAGTGGTGAAATTGGCGTTCGTTCTCGGCGCCAGCTACGGACGAGGCCTGATGACCTGCCGCAGCGGCCCGAATTTCAAAGGTCCCTGGGGCGCGCCAACCATGATGGCTCTCGAAGGCGGCAGTTTCGGCGTGCAACTGGGCGGCCAGGCCACCGACTTTGTGCTATTGCTCATGAACAATCGCGCCGCTAGCAGCATTCTCACCAGCAAAGTGAAATTGGGCGCCGACGCTTCCGTGGCGGCTGGCCCGGTGGGACGCAACGTGACTGCTGAAACGGATGTATCCATGCACGCGGAAGTGTTTTCCTACTCGCGCGCGCGTGGCCTGTTCGCGGGCATCTCGCTGGCAGGCTCCACTCTGCGCCCGGACAACAGCGCGAATACAATCCTGTACGGCAAACCCGTAGCCGCGCGCGACGTAGTGCTCTTCGGCAAAGTCCCACCGCCAGATTGCGCCCGGGTGCTCATCGCCACCCTGAATCAGAAATCACCAAAGAATCTTTCGGGGGATTGATGCCGCGTCCCGTTGCGCGCACCTCCGGGACGTGCGGTAGCAAGCCGTGAATTTTCGCAGAACTCTTACGCCTCGTTTCCTCGCCGCGGCAATCTTCTCCGCTGCCTTTGCTGCATCTGTCGCGTCGCCAGTGGCAGCGCAATCAAGCCCCGCCAGCGTCACTTCCTATCAACTTGATCTGGATGCCGCCAAACAATGGCTGGACACAAAAATTGAACTGCGCGCCGGAGAAAAACTGCGCCTCACTGCCACCGGAACCATCACCTACCCCGCGGATAGAAAACATCCCTACGGCCGCACGTTCGGCCCCGACGGCCTCCCGCGCGGCTTCGGGGATTTGATCCACGAGTACGCGGTCAGCGACGCAGGCCACGGCTCGCTGATCGCGCGCCTCGGAGATGACGATGTTGCACAACCATTCGCAGTAGGCGCGAGCACTGAATACGAAGCGCCAGTGGCCGGGCGCCTGTTTCTAGGGATCAACCAGAGCCTGCGCGATGCTGAAGGCGCGAAGGGAAACTTCCAGGTAAAAATCGAAGTGCTGAATCCAGGCCTGAGCACCGCTGCGGCCGCAGCCATCGGCGGCCCGCCGGAAACGCCCGTGCCATCCATCACCTCCGCAATGCTGCGAAAAATTCCGCGGCGCGTTTCTGACCCGCAGGGCAAGCCCGGAGACATGGTCAACATCCTGCTCGTAGGCACTCAAGCGCAAGTGGTTCAAGTTTTCGCGCGAGCCGGTTGGGTGCAAGTGGATCGTTCGGTGCAAGATGCCGTGGTGAACGCAGTGATTGACTCGCTCGAAAAGAAAGATTACCTCACCATGCCAATGAGCACTCTCTACCTCTTCGACCGTCCGCAAGATTACGGCTTCGCGCATGCCGAACCGCTGCGCGTAGCCATGTCGCGCAATCATCTCCGCGTCTGGAAATCCCCTTATGCCGTCGATGGCCGCCCACTGTGGTGCGTCGCCGCCACCCACGACGTCGGATTCGAGCGTGATGAGCGCAACGACAAGCTGACGCACAAAATTGACCCAGCGATTGACGGCGAACGCGAGTACGTCAACGACACGCTCTCGCGCACCGGCCTCGTCACGCAGCGCACCCACGTAACACCCGCCAATCCCGTCACTACAGCCAGCACCGCCACCGGCGGCAGCTTTCACTCCGACGGCCGCATCGTCATCCTGGTGCTGCAAGACGCAAACACCGCCGGCAAGACCAACTAAGCACGGCTTCGTCACGCGGCCTGAATCTGCGGTCAAATGTGGTGTTTGTATTCCCCACACATTCAATCATCCTGTTGGCTCACACCTGGGCCAATTCGCCTACAATCGATAGTATCGAAGTAACAACCATGCACTTTGACGCGACCCTATTTCTCACATTTGGGCTATTGGCAGCCTTCGCAATATGGTTGTGGAGGTTTTCGTCGATCCTCAGGAAGACTCCGCGAGAGATGCGCGCCGCGGCACTGCGAGGCTCGGCGAGAGCGATGGGCAGCGAATTCTGGGAGCTGGGGAACCCCTATCAGAACGAACTCGCGGACGCGTTCGCCATCGCCTCAAACTCGATCGTTCACACGCTGCAATGGCCGAATACGCACGCCCAGATTTTTTCGTTCCAGGAAGTTCATCACCTTTCCAAAGGCCGAACCTCTTACCTCTACTGGGCAGGCTACCGGTTTATCGACCATTCTTTTCCGAAGTTCGATTTGAAACCGACTCGCACCGCGTCGTTTTTACGTCGCGGATGGTGGAGGAAAATCTCGCTGCCCGGCCAGATTGAATTCGAAAGCCGCTACACATTGACGGGAGAGAACCGCCCCCTTCTCGAGCAATTCTTTACACCCGGCCGCTGCGCCGCGATCTTGGCTCGCGAGTGGCCTCGCGGGATCAGTCTGAAGGCAGGCGGCCATTGGCTGGTGGCCCATCGCGAAACATTCTTCAATGCCACGAGCGAGTCCGATTCCGAAACCAGCGTGGCGAAAGAAATACAAGAAGTGGCTTCGCTCGTAACCGGAATGTTGCCCGTAGCCGAAGCGCTGACGGATTCGCAACTCGTCGAAAAATCGCAGCGATACGTTGGGCTCTCTCGGGAAAGTTTGAAAACTGGGCGCACTTGGTGGAATCAATTAGCGTTTCTCATTTTAACTATCGCCATCGGAGTCCCAATTCTATTGTCGGTCGGCTTTCTCGGGCCGTGGTGGGGACGGTTTGACAAAATGATTCTGCAAACAGAAACGAGGCGATACTTATTCGCCACCCTCTTCATTTCCGCGTCATTTGTAATTGGTGAATGGCTGGTTCGTGTTTACCGCAAGACCAAACAGCGAGCCGCAACCCGCTTGGAAGCCCAATACTCCGTGCTTCCGAATTGACCCGGAATTAAAACCGTTCCCCTATTTATTGCGCCCGGCCAGACTCGCCAAAGGCATTGCCTCGGCGGACAGTTTCATCTATTATGATCTCCCGGCCCCTAAGGATCCCCTATGTCCGGGCCGTTCTCGAGCTTTTTTGATCTGCAAGACAACCCCTTCCGCGCCAACCCAGACCCGCGCTATCTGTTCCTCACTCAGCAGACGAAGCAAACCCTGGACCAGATCATCGAAGGAATCCGCGGACGTAAAGGATTGCTGTTGCTTACCGGCGAAGTCGGCACGGGCAAGACTGTCTTGCTCAATCGCCTGATGGAGTGGCTCGAGCAGGAGCGCATTCCCAAAGCATTCATTTTCAATTCGCATGTGAAGGCTAGCGAGCTGCTCGATTTGATCCTGGCCGATTTTGCTGTTCCCTTTAACGCCCAGCGCGGAACTCCGCTGGCCCACCTCCAGAGTTGGCTGCAGGATCGTCACTGTGCGGGCCAAACGCCGGTACTCTTCGTCGACGAAGCGCAAGGGCTCTCGCGGCGCACACTCGAAGAGCTTCGCATGCTTTTAAATTTTCAGACCCCCGAAGGCAGCCTGTTGCAGATCGTCCTCTGTGGCCAGCCCGAATTCGACGAAACTCTGAATCGTCCCGAGCTACGCCAGCTGCGCCAGCGCGTCGCGCTGCGTTGCCACACCACACCGCTGACGCTCGAAGAAACCCAGAGTTACGTTGACTCACGCCTGCGCGTCGCGGGCAGCTCGGGTGCCGCGGTCTTTCATCCGGAAGCGGTGCAGGCACTATCGCATTATTCGCGCGGACTTCCGCGCGTGCTCAATGCGCTATGCGAACACTCCCTGATGCGAGCCGCGCGCGAGAAAATCCGTCCCGTGCCCGGACGCATGGTCGCCGAAGCTGCGCACGAACTTCAATACGATGAGATCGGGCCGTTCGTCCCGATTTCCGCTTTCAATGATGACGGGGTTTTTTCAGGTCTCTTTGGACTCTCGGCGGGTTTTGCGGGAATTCCAGATATTTTCGCGGCGGCAACTCCGCTCGTCCAAGATGCGCCGCTCGATGCCAAACCGTCCACCATCCCGAGTTGTGAACCGAGGCTTCTCGCTGCGGCCGCCGCTGCGGGCGAAGCCGCACGCACGCCGTTCGCTAATCTTACGGCTCGCCCGTCAGCTCCGGAACCGGGTCCCTCTGTACCACGAGTTTTGCGAGCGCCCATTGCGTTTCCTTCACCGAGTGACCACCAGCACTCGTCGTCTCCCGTTTCGAACGAGTTTGTCGCGCGTGTTGCTTCGGCGTCCAAAGCTACGGCGCCGAGCGAACCGCGAATCGTTGAACGAGCTGCCGCTTCGGCGGTGGTTGCGCCTCGTCCTGCCGTGCCGAAAGCGGTGGCGAACAAAGGAAATGATTTCGGCAGGCACTGGAAACACCATCACGCCGCCGTGATGACAAACGTTAAATCCGCGCTGTCTGCGATCGCATCGGCATCGCGAATTCGCCTGGAACAACTGCAGACGCGCGCTGCCTCATTGCTCGATTCTCACTCCCGACAGTTATCGGTGTGGCGAAATCAGACCCGGAACGCCATCAAGTTCGACTTCCAGTGGCGTGATTTCACATCGGCATGCCTGAAATGGTTGCAAGCTCCGTCCCGCGCAAAGGCGCGTCGCCACGCGTCCGCACAGCCGCAGGCGCGCGGGCCACTGACCGAGTCTTCCGCGCGTATTCTGGCAGCACATGCTCTTCGCACACGTTCGTTGCCTCGCGCCGGCGGCTCGAAAGTGATCGGCAGCCTCAAAAAAACGCCGGGATTCAGCACAGCCATCTTGCACTGGCTCCAAGAGCCAAGCCACTCCTTGCGCGAACGCAAACCTCCGCGTTCCTCCAGTACACATTTGGCTTGACGCAACGCAACGTGACGGATTCTCAGGAGCCGCCAATTCTAAAGGTGCGCCCGCGCCACATTGACCTCTGCATGACCACGACCTATGATGGCGCGATTCTGTTGCTCAGGAGCCGCTTGGTGAAATTCAGCCCGATTGCGCTGTTGCTCATAGTTTCGATCTCCGCGCTCGCTGCTTCCGATTCTCCCGACACGCGCAAAATTACCGATCCGAAATCAGTCGTCTCGACGCCTGCCATGGGAGCGATCCCGATCCCGGTGGACGACCTTTTTTACACGCGCTCTGTCGGCGGCGGCGCCTGGTCGCCAGACGGCAAGCAGATCGTATTCAGTACGAACCTCACTGGACGCAGCAATCTGTGGAAAGTCAGCGCTGCAGGCGGCTGGCCCATCCAGCTGAGCCAATCCGACGATCGCCAGTCCGGTGCTACGTGGTCTCCCGACGGGAAATGGATCGTCTTCCAATCCGATCAGGGCGGCGGTGAAATCTACGATCTCTTCGCGATTCCCAGCGACGGCGGCGATGTCGCGAACCTCACCAACACCCCGGAAATTTCCGAGACCAGCGCCGTTTGGTCGCGCGACGGCATGTCCATCGCCTTTGACTACAAACCAAAGACCGCCTCTGCCACCGACATCGCCGTGATGGACTGGAAGACGCGCGCGGTGCGCAACGTGACGCAGGAAAAAACCGCGAACCATCTGTGGAGCAACGCCATCTGGAGTCCCGACGGGAAATTCATCTACGCCACGCGCCTCAACGCCGGCTTCACTGATTCAGATGTCTATCGCATTGATGCCGCAACCGGCGCGCAGGAAAATTTGTCGCCGCACCAAGGTGATAATCGCACCATGGCTTCCTCCATTTCGCCCGACGGCACGACGCTGCTGGTCGCTTCCGACCGCCCCGGCGGCTACAGCAACGTTGCTGAAATTGACGTCGTGACCAAGAAACTCACCTGGGTCACCGACCTGAAATGGGAAGCCAATGCGGGAGATTTTTCATCCGACGGCAAGCAATTTACCTACGTCGTGAACGAAGATGGCCGCACGGATGCTTATCTCGCCGACAGCGCCACGCGCCACGGCGCAAAAATTAATTTGCCCGCCGGCCTCAACAGTTACGCCGGTAATCCTTCGCCATTCGCGCGTATGGGCGCGCGCCTGCTGGTCTCGCACCAGAGCTCTACGCAGCCCGGCGATCTGTGGGTTTACGACATCGCGCAGCGCACGCCGCGCCAGCTCACTTTTTCCGCCATTGCCAGCCTCACCGCCGCGAAAATTCCGCCGTCGCAGTTAGTGCACTACAAAAGCTTCGACGGAAAGATTATCAGCGCGTTCGTCTGGGTACCCTTCAATCTGAAGCGCGACGGCTCGAATCCTGCAATCGTCCTGCCCCACGGCGGACCTACGGGCCAGACTACCGATTATTTCAATCGCACCGTCGTCGCGCTCGCCACGCGCGGATATATCTGCATCGCGCCCAACGTGCGCGGGTCCACCGGATACGGCATGGCATTTCAGCAGGCCAACGTGAAAGACCTGGGCGGCGGCGACCTGCAGGACGAAATCTACGGCGTGAAATTCCTGGAAGCCACCGGCTACGTGGATTCCAAGAAAATCGGAATCACCGGCGGCTCCTACGGCGGCTACATGACCCTAATGGCCATCGGCAAGGCTCCAGACGTGTGGGCTGCGGCTGTCGAGGAATACGGCATCATCAACTGGCTCACGATGCTCCAGCACGAAGACCCCTTCCTGCAGCAGTATGAGAAATCGCTGCTCGGCGATCCGGAAAAAGATCGCGCCATCTACGACGCCGATTCTCCGCTCACCTACATCAAGAACGCCAAAGCGCCGCTGCTGGTGCTCCAGGGCGACAATGACATCCGCGTGCCCAAGGAGGAAGCCGAGCAAGTGGTGAAAATCCTCCAAGACTCCGGAAAAACCGTGGACGCACATTACTACCCGAACGAAGGCCACGGATTCGCCAAACGCGAAAACCAGATTGACGCCATTCGCCGCACGATTGACTGGTTCGACCGCTACCTAAAGGGCGCGAAGTAGCGTCTAAGCGGGGCAGAAGCAGCCAGGGGTGCCAACGTGCGCATTCTGCCTCGCGGTTTTGCCGTCTGCATTTGTGTAGTGCTGCTTGCGTTCGCGCCCGAGCGCGATCCGCATCCCGCCGCCGCCCGCGGATCCGCACCGAGCTCCTCGGCGAAAATTCCGCTCGCGATCACTCACGTCACCATCGTCAATCCGCAAGGCCCGTCCCAGCAGGACATGACAGTGGTCGTCTCCGGCGGCGTGATCGAATGGATCGGCGCTGCGAGCGACCGCGAGCGTCCCGCGCACAAGGACGAGTTGCAATTCGATGCGCGCGGAAAATTCCTGATTCCCGGCTTGTGGGACATGCACACGCACATCGCCGGAATCAGCGCCGACCCTGCATGGTCGAAAAACGTCCTGCTCCCGCTGCTGGTCGCGAATGGCATCACCGGCATACGGGACATGGGCGGCGACCTCCGTGCGCTGCAGGAATGGCGGCGCGAAATCGCATTGGGCGCGCTGCTGGGTCCGCAAATCGTCGCCGCCGGCCCGATGCTCTTGCCCGCACATCCGCCCGGCAAAGCAAAATCCACCGACCCGTCCGTTCTGGAAGTGGGAACGCCCGGAGAAGCCCGCGCGGCAGTTGACCAGCTGCAAAAACAAGGCGCGGATTTCATCAAAGTGATTCAATTGTCGCGCGAAGCCTATTTCGCAGTTGCGGAAGAATCGAAGAAAGACGGCATCTCTTTCGCCGGACACATTCCCATCGCCGTCACCGCCAGCGAAGCCTCCGCTGCCGGCCAGAAAAGCATCGAGCACGTTATTTATAGCTCTCTCGCGCTGGATTGCTCGTCTGAAGACGCAGATCTGCGCCGCCGCCTGCTGGAAGCCGCCGCGAAAAGAGATCGCTCTGACGCCGCCGTGTACGACGACGCAGACAAAACTTTCTCGCTCCAGAAGGCCGCCGCGCTCTGGGCCACATTCAATCGCAATGGCACCTGGGTAACGCCCACGCTCTACTCCATTTCAATTGTGGCGCTCTCGCTGCAGCAATCGTCCCAGCTATCTCTCAACGACCCGCTGCTCGCATACGTTCCGTCGGCATTGCAAAAAGAGTGGCGCCCAACGGGCCCGCCTTCGCAAAAGGAATTGGCAGACGCCGCCTGGTGGCAGCGCCAGTATGAAAATGACCGCAAGCTGACCGGCGAGATGCATCGCGCGGCAGTGCGCTTGCTCGCAGGCAGCGATTCGCTCGATCGCTATGTCTTCCCCGGCAGCAGCTTGCATTATGAGTTGCGCGAATTGGTTGCCGCAGGGCTCACGCCGCAGGAAGCGCTGCAAACAGCTACGGAAAATGCCGCGGAATTCTTCAGCAGAAAAGATACCGGAATGATCGCCGCAGGCCGCCGCGCCGATATGGTCTTGCTGGACGCGGATCCGTCGCAGGAAATCGCGAACACGCAGAAAATTTCAGGAGTAGTTCTAGCCGGGCAGTTCCTGCAGCGAAAAGAGCTCGACGCGCTGCTGGAAAAATCTCGCGCAGCAGCTGCGGCTTGGCACGAGAATGGCCCGCCGCAATCGCAATAATAATTCCTCAGAACGGTGAAACACCCAAAACCGGTCGTGGCGTCGCTGGTTTCGGCACACGCGTCTGGTTGTCCCACGCATCGCTCAGGCGCCGAATGGTTTCACGCAGCCGCACCGCCAGGTCCACCACGGTCTGCAGCCGCTGCGTATCCGCCGCGGGCAGCCGCACGCCATGAGAAAGCAGCAGCTCCGCGTTACCCAGGATTCCAGTAAGCGGGTTGTTGATCTCGTGCCGGAAAATTTCCGCCACGTCTTCGGGCATCTCCGCCCAGGGTGATCCTCCGCCCATTCCCGACCGCTGCGCCCAGCGCAAGCGCCGCTCTATCAGGCACGCGGCCAGCTGAACAAAGTCTCCCCGGCGCGCCACAAACTCCACTTCGCCCTCCGCCACCATGCGCAGAATCTCACCTTGCCGTTCGGCAGACGCCAGCAAAATCACCGGCGCAGTTCTAGTCAATTGTCCTAGCAGTTCAGAAAGCGGCGCATCCTGAAACACTCCATCGTCCAGCAAGATCACGCACGGCGAGTCCTGCTCCATGCGCTCGATCAAATCCGGCAAGTTCGTCGCCACGCGGACACTCCCCACGTGCACGCAAAGCTTCAGCTCGCGCGTGAGTTCCTCCGCGAGGCCAGTATCGGCCACGCATAACAGCGCGCCGCGCGCGAACAAAATCTCTTTCTCTTCGACAGGTATGGGCATCGCGTTTTGCTTCTTTCTCATTTCGCTTGGCGCGCTCCCGAACCGGAGATCAACGCGCTCTCCTCGCCCTGACGGCTGCGTTCCAACCGCCGATTCACCGCCAGCTTCAATTCTTCCACCAGAAATGGCTTCGCCAGGTACGGCAGCTTGCTCTTCTCTAGAAATTGCATGGTGCGCGGCGCCAGCGTATCGCCGGTGACGAACAACAATTGATTCTGCACCGGACTTCCCGCGCGGATCAGCGCTTCGTAGAACGCCGGACCATCCAGACGCGGCATCCGCAAATCGCACACCACCAGGTCGTAATGCGCGCGCGAAAGCCGCGCCAGCCCTTCCTGGCTTTCCAGCACCGCCTCCACTTGGTGGCCTGCTTCCCGCAGCACGTCCACAATCAACTGCGCCACGCTGGGCTCGTCTTCCACCACCAGGATCTTTCCGCTGCGCGCCGGCTGCGAGTCGCCAGCGAATTCCGGCACTGCCGGCTGTCGCTCATCTGCCGGAATCTGTAACACCGGCAGCTCCACCACAAAGCGCGCTCCACCGGTGCTGAGGTTTTCAAACGTCACTTCCCCGCCGTGCTGCTTCACGATTCCGTAAACAATCGAGAGTCCCAATCCCGTCCCCACGCCCGAAGGCTTCGTGGTAAAAAACGGATCGAATATCCGCGAAGCAATTTCCCGCGGAACTCCAGGGCCATCATCCGATATTTCCATTGCAATTCGATTGCCGTCAGCCACTCGCGTCTTGATCTTCACCTTCCCTTGCCCACGCTCCTGCAGTAACGCCTGCTCCGCGTTCATCAGCAAATTTAATACCACCTGTTGCAACTGATAAGGATCAGCCATCGTTTCAGGCAGGCCGCTCGCCAGTTCGCATTCCACCAAAATATTTTCCACGCGCAATTCGTAGCTGCGCAGCGCCAGCGTGCGTTCCGCGATCTCATTCAAATCCACCCGCGTGCGCTCCGGCTCGTTTTCCCGCGCAAAATACAGCAAGTTTTTCACAATACGCCGCGCACGCTCCGCCTGCTGAAACACCTTCGTCGCTTCTGAATACTGTTCCGGCTTCAGCCCTTGCCCCAGCAGCAACTGCCCGTAACCCATGATCGCCGTCAGCGGATTATTCAATTCGTGCGCGATGCCCGAAACCAATTGCCCCACCGCCGCCATTTTTTCCGTCTGCAACAGTTTCGACTGAATCTGCCGCTCGCCGGTCACGTCGTAATACAGCTCCAGCCACCCCACCGCACGGCCTTCGCGGTCCAGAACCGGGCGCGCAAACCGCTCCAGAATGCGTCGCGTCGGCCGCATCATTTCCAATTCGTCGTGTCCGGGGACACCTTGCCCCATCGCAAACACTTTCCACGGAGCGGCGAAATTTTCGGGTACGCGAAAGCGCGGCGCCACCAGCTCGATCAAATTCTCGATGGTTCCCAACGATTGCAGTTGCCGCCGCTCCATCCCGAAATGCTGTCCGAAACGCGCGTTACAGAAACGAATTCGCCCGGCCGCGTCCAGCAGGATCGTCCCGGTCTCGATGGAATCCAGCACGCTGGTCAGCTCCGCTTCCACCTGCATCCATTTCGCTTCCGCGCGCTGCACGACCGAGCCTTCTTCGAGGCACAAAACCAGATTTTGCGCACCGTCGAGACTCGCGCGGAAACTGATGCGCACCGGAAAACCGCTCGCGAGGAGCCCTTCTACCATCGACAGAGCGCTGGAGCCGGTCTGTAATGCGCATAAACGCCCAAGCTCCTCCGAGCTCGGCCTCATCAGGAACTTCCCCAACTCTGCCTGCAGCAGCTCGCTTTCTTGGCGATGCAGCATTTCGCTGGCCCGCGGATTGGCCCGTTGAATGATTCCTTTCGCGCTAACCACTAGCAACGCTTCTGCGCTCGAGTCAAACACCGCCGCGAACGCCGCGTCTCCGAATGGCAGATGCGCTGTACCCTGGGACTCGCCCGCTGCCGAAGCCCGCGACGAATGTGCATTCCCTCGCGCCAGCACACAATGCGATGCGGCCTGCTTCATCGGAACACTCCCCGGCGGGATGTGCAGCCTTGCGAGAGAAAAACCATCATGCCGTCTGCCGCGGCGCGATTGACTTCGCAACCCGCGATCCTCATTTGCATGGCGCTTCCACGAAGCGCGATAAAATTCGCATGCATCTCCCATTGCATGATTCGGACCAAGTGTGCGGCGCGTAAATCTTTATGCATCAGTGCGGTGGCGATGCGGAGCAAAACGAAACGCAGCAGAACTTCCCACTTCGATACACAGCGTCCCCTCTAGGGACTTTTTTGCCGGGCGCAATTCGTCAGGACCTAAAACGGGCTCGAGCGATTTCTTCGGGGACTGCGCGGTGGTCAATTCGGTTGCGACTGCGCATCATACTGCTTCAGCTTGCGGTACAAGGTCGTCTTGCCGATACCCAACATGCGCGCCGCGGCCAGCTTATCCCCACCCGCTTCGCGCAACGCGCGCAAGATCGCCCGCCGCTCCAATTCATCCAGTGGCAACAGTTCGTCATTCTGCGGCAGCCGCTCGCCGGTGCCGTACTGCATATTCGTGGGCAGATCGCCCGCGTGCAGAATGGGCCCGGAACCCAGCGCGATGGCCCGCTCGATGGCGTTCTCCAGCTCGCGCACGTTACCCGGCCAGTCATACGCCATCATCCGCGCGATGGCGTCTTCGGAAATCGTGCGGATCCGCCCGTTCGCCTCGCTGAATTTCTCGAGGAACGAATTCACTAGAATGGGGATGTCCGTCTTCCGTTCACGCAGCGGCGGGATCTTGATTTGCACCACGTTCAACCGGAAAAAAAGATCCTGACGGAAGGTTCCAGCCCGCACCGAAGCGTCCAGATCGCGATTGGTCGCCGCGATGATGCGCGCCGAAAGCGGGATGCGGTCCGTCGAACCCACTGGACGCACTTCCTTCTCCTGCAGCGCGCGCAGCAACTTGGCCTGCATATCAAACGGCAAATCCCCGATTTCATCCAGAAACAAAGTCCCGCCGTCGGCGATTTCCATCAATCCCTGCTTCGCGTGCAGCGCCCCCGTGAACGCGCCTTTCACGTAGCCGAACAATTCCGCCTCAATCAACGTGGGCACCAGCGACGAACAGTCCACCGGAATGAATGGTTTGTTCCGCCGCACGCCCGAATAGTGCACCGAACGCGCCACCAGTTCCTTTCCCGTGCCGCTCTCGCCCAATATCAGCACGGGATAAGCGTGCTGGCTCACTCGTTCGATCAAGCGGTACACGCGCTGCATCTTCACCGACACTCCGATCAAATCCGCGAAGCCTGGCCGCGTCCGCAGCGTCTCCCGCAACACGCGGTTTTCCTGATCCACGTCCAGCAGACGAATCATACGGTCCAACTTGCTGCGCAATTCCGGGATGTGAAATGGCTTGGTGATGTAATCCGCCGCCCCCAGACGCGTGGCCTCCACCGCGCTCTCAATCGTGCCGTACTGCGTCAGCACCAGCACCGCCGTCTGCGGATAGCTGGTGCGCACGCGCTTCAGCAGTTCCAACCCGCCGATCTGCGGCACGCGCAAATCCGTGATCAGAATGTCCACGGGCATCTGATCCAGAATCTCCAGCGCCTGCTCCGTCGTCGAAGCCGTGCGCGTGCGCAGCCCCGAATCCGTCACCACGTCGTGGCACAGACTCCTGGTTGCGTCCTCATCATCCACAATCAACACGGTCGCCGATATCGGGCGCTCCGATGCAAACACCTGTCCTACGGCCATGGTATCCGGTCCCCTTTTCCGTCTCGTTCCCGAAATCATTTGCAACACAAGCGCCAAATGGGAACGTTTCCGGATCTGTCGGATCTAACAGTGTTTAAGTGTCGATTCGGCAAAGAGTGAGGAGCGGAGTGTAGAGTCGAAATGGAACAATTAACAAGTCCGTAATAGTACGCAGGCAGATAAGTCTATTTTCTGGTACGTGATGCAACGTTGGGAACAGCACAGTTTCAATGAGGGAAAATCGCGACAACTGGCATACAACTGGCGCCGCATCTCGTTCAATTTTCCTCGCCACGCGTCGCTCAGCATCTGCTTAGTGCCCGCCAGTTGCGGCTGTCGCGCCCGTCGCGAACGATTTCGGCGCGGAATTTCCGGATAAATCCAGAACATATAAACCGTCATTCGAGGACCCGGCGTAAATTCGCCCCGCTGCGCCGATCGCGACAAGCACCGGGAACTGCGCATCGCCCGCGTGCGTTGCAACTCCCGCACCGCTGGGTTTCACACGCGCCCAACTCACGCCTTCATCCCGCGAGATGTACAAGCCGGCCGCTCGCACCGATGCCAGCCAGAACTCCGGCCCGGTCAGCAGTCCGTCCGCGAGTCCTCCGGGCAATCCCGCTTGCGCTTTGGTCCAGCTAATTCCGGCATCGCGTGAAATGTACAGGCCTGTCCGAGCCGCCGCCAGCAAGATATTGTCGCTGGTCCATTCCAGACGTACCGCCCCGCCAGAGTCCAGCGGCAGATCGTGCCAGGCCCATGTTAGTCCCGCATCGTCCGAGAAAATCATGCCGCCCGAAGATACCAGCCGAATTTGCTGCCCGTCACGCGACGCGCGGACCGATCCCACTGGCAACTCGCCCGGCCCAAATCTCAGCTCCGCCCACGACCTGCCGGAGTCGCGCGACACGAAAAGCCCCTGCTCGGTCGCCGCGAACCACGCTGATTCGCCGAAAAACAATTCGTTCACCGCGGGCCGGAAAGCGCGCACCTCACCGCGCGCGCCGCCGCCAAAATCGCTCCCGGAATTCAGCGCTGAAGAAGAAGGTCCTGAAAACACTCCGACGTGCGTCCAAGCGTTTCGTTGCGCGTCAAACCGCGCCAGCCCACCCGATGCCAGCGCAACCCACCAGCCCGCCGGCGATGAAAAAATCTCCCGCACCGCTTCCCCATCGAGCCCAGCGCTCATCGGCACCCAGTTCACGCCGCCATCTTCGGTCAACAGCAAAGCATCCGGAGCATTTTCCAAAACCGCCGCCGCGCGCCTGGCATCCTGCGGGTCCACAGCCAGCGAAACAATGCGGTGATGATGGAAGCCCTGGTTTGAAGTATGGAAACTCGCGCCGCCGTCATCACTCGCCAGAACTCCGTGTTTTTCCGTTCCCAACAACACGCGTGAATCGCCCGCGCCATTGCCCGGCAGTATCACCATCGAATTGATCACCCAACTCCGTGGAGAAATCCGACGCCAGGAAGCGCCTCCATCCGCCGTCTTCCATAATCCCTCGGTCGTCCCTGCGTACAAAATCTCCGGTCGCGCCTCGTCTTGCCGAATCACCGGCGTGCGCCGCGCGGAATACGGAATGCCTTCGAGTTTTTCCCACGCCGCGCCGCCATCGTCGCTGCGATAGATCCCAGAACACGCGCTGGCAAAAATACGCCGCGGATTCTCCCGGTCGGTCACCAGGCTGAGCACGTCGGAATCATCAATCATTCCGGCATGAATCGCGCTCCAGTGCGCGCCGCCGTCCACGGTCTTCCACGGCAGATGAAACGTTCCTGCGTAAATAATCTGCGGGTCGCGCGGATCAATCGCCAGCGAATCAAAATTGCGCAGCTCGGAGTCACCCCCAGGCGTAACTCGCTGCCACGTCTCGCCGGAATCGCGCGACAAGAAAACACCATCGAGCGCCCCAGCCACCAGCATCGCCGGATCCGACGCAGCCTGCGCCAGCGCCCGCACCGCATGCCCCGCCAGCCCGGAATCGCGCCAAGTCGCGCCGCCGTCGCTGCTCAAGAAAACTCCGCCGCCTTCTCCCGCAGCTTCGCGCGTCCAAGTCGCCGCATATAGCTGCGCCGAATTTCGCGGGTCCACCAGAATCGCCGTCACCACCGCGTTTTGATTTTCGTCGATCAGCCCCAGCGGCTCCCAATCGGCCCCAGCATCGCGCGACGTGAAAATCGCGCCATCGGTCGTTCCCAAATGCAGCACCTCGGGATGCGCAGGATCGGTCGCGAGCGCCCGCACATCACCGCCCGCGGGACCCATCGCCTGCCAAACCTGCGCCTGCGCTGGCACCGCCAACGCAACGGCCGACACACACGCCAATCCAAACAGCAAAATGGGAAACCACCGGAGGGACCTGTCACCCGAAGTCATGTTCGTATACGGTACGTTTACGCCCGGCAAAAAAGTTGCGGCGGAATCAGCGCGAGGACATAGATTATTTTAGATTCGAAGCATCAGGCCGCGCCAACTCTGGCGGAGCGCAACAGCGAGATGCTTCCCGCACGCAACCTCCAAGTCAAAGCCACTACTCGCAAAAACTCCGCCGCCCGCAATTGCCGCCGGGCGTCTTGCTGCTTCCTGTCTCCCTCGACACTCGCAAAGAACCCGAAATTAACGCGAACTCAATACGACGCGCCATCCGGAACAAACATTATATCCACCCGCCGATTCTCCTGACCCGCTCCCGCCTCTCCTGCCGCGGTCCGAACCTCCACGCGCGAAGCGTCCACATCCTTGTCCTGCAAATATTTCTGGGCGCTCGCTCCACGCTCGCCGGCCAGCTTCGCGGACTGCGCTTCCTTGGGATCCGCGTAACCCACCAGCACCACTTTCGATCGCGGATCGCTCTGCAACCGCACCGCAACGTCATCCAGATTGCGTTTGCAAACGTTGTCGCTGCGCGCGCTGCCCGGCGCAAAATCGCAAGCGCTCACTTTGCTCGCTTGCGGCGCAGCAGCCGGCGCTTGCACCGTAATCGCGGCCGTGCAATCGCAAGCGCTGTGCAACTCGTTTTCAGCGCGCCCAGTCACAGTATAGATTCCCGGTGCAAGCCCCGATGTATCCAATTGCACAATCGAGCCGCTGCCGATAATCTGCCCGCCGTTCGCCAGCCACGTGAATCGTATGGCCGTCCCCGAAGGATCGTTCACATTCGCCGTAATTTCCGCGCGCTCTCCGGCCAGCACAGTCGAACGGTCCGCAGTGCAAGTCATTGTTGGTGCCGCAGGCGCCGGTTTCGGCTGCACGCTCACGTTCGCAGAACAACTCGCACTCTTCCCCGCGCCATTATCCACGCGCGCCGTCAGCGTGTAACTTCCCGCACTCACACCGCCCGAATTCCACCGCACGTAAGGTCCCGCTCCATCAATCGAACCGCCCGTCGCCGTCCACTGGTAAGTCAAAGGAAAGCCGTTCGCATCGGTCGCATGCGCCGACGCCGTGATGTAATCCTCCGATCCTTCCCGCACCGTAGACCGGTTCACATCGCAAGTCGCCGTCACCACGTCCGGAGGCAGCGGCTTCGCGGGCCAGTGCGCCACGCCCACCTTGATCACGAATCCGTTGCGGTCCCGATGATTCGTCAGGTCCAGCGAATAGCGGTAGCCCATATCCAGCGCGGCCCACTTCCAGGCGTACAGCCGGAACCCAATAATGTTGTCCACCGGATCGCGCGCGCCAAAAGTCGTGTTCTGAATTCCGTTGCCGATATATACCGTGCCGTCGTACTCCGTCATGATCTGAAAACGCTTGGTGGGAAAAATCACAAATCCCGCGCCCACCTGCATCTGATCCGCCAGGTTCAGTACTACGGTTTCGGGCACGCCACCGACGAGCGCTGTGTAACTGGAATCGCGCGTGAAACGGTAGGACCAGTTCGCCGTCGCAGTAATGCCGCCGTGAAAAAACGTCTTGCTCGCCTCCAAACCGATTCCGTAATTGAATTTTCCGTACTGCACCTGGTTCTGCAGCAGGTCCGTGAGCCCCGTCTTCGTAGGAAGATAAAAATCATTGCGAATGGAAAGGCTAATCGGTTTGCCGCGCCGCTCCGAAAGCAGACCAATCTTGAATCCCAAATCCACTTCCCCCACGCCGCTGCCGTTGTGCGATGCAAACGGCATATCTTCCACGTAAGCCGGCGGGAATCCGGAGGAAGGAATGATGGAGTTGTAAATCGTGTTCTGGTATTGCGGGTTCGCCGCGTTCACCGGTGCCAGGCTCAACTGGCTCGGCACTCCGACGTGAACGTAATCGTACGAATTAATCTGAAAAAATATCGAGAGCCAGTGATTGACGCCGTAACCCACCGAAGGAATCAGCTGCAGCGAAGTAATGTCCCCCGGCATGCGCGAATATTTGTTCAATCCCACGCCCAAGGACCAGCCGTGCTTGGGCAGCGTCTCGCCGGTTTCCAGCGTGAACAGTCCGGGGTTACCGTCCAGCGCAGGCATCGGCGTAAAATTCGGCTGCTCGGAATCCTCGTCTGCAGCCATCGCCGCGTTCCCTTTCCCCGCGCCGGAATTAGGTGCGGGCAGCGCAGCAGGCGCCGCCGATGATGACGACGAGGACGATGGCACTGTGGCCGACGAACTTACGGGTGCGGCTGCTGCGTCCGACGTACCGGTTGCTGGGGCGGAATCAGCTGATCCCGCAGCGGTTTGAGGACTGGTGTCGCCCCCGGATGGCGCACTCGCTGCAGTCTTCGCGGTCGTAGTCGCCGGCGCGTCCGGCTGACGAGGCTTGGTATCGTCGGCGAATCCCGCAGTCACCACAAATAACCCAGCCACAACCAAGATCGCCGCTCGCTCTAGCACTTTCAAAGTCCGCCTCCTCAGCACAGCTACCGCCCTCCTGCACCGCGCTGACGATTCCACCCATTCTTTCCCCCGCTGGCGGCGTAGTGAAAAAAACCACAGGACTCTTATATGGGGGCCGAAAAACGGAGTATCGAGCGTGTCCTACCAGAACCCGCAAAACTGCGCGGATTATAATTCACGCCCGTCTGTTCCTGTACAGTTTTTTCTAAAACTTCGCCCGCCGCAGCCCCTGCGCCCACAGCCGCCGTAAATTTTCAGGGTCCCGCCCACTCACGAAGCACAAACCACAAACCGCGCTCGCCTTACCCCCGCCGATTTGCTATATTCACATCAATCGGTACCCGCTTTCGCCTCCAGCTGAAAGCGCCAAACTAAAATTTGGAGGAGTTTATGAAACGCTGGAGGATATTCGCATTTTCCGCCGTTGTGTTGGCATTCTCTCCCGTGGCAGCGCAAGCTCAATCGCAGGATTCCGCCTCCCAAGCCCCTGACGCGCCACCAGACGCTGCCCCGCGCGGCACCCGCTTCCTGGTTTCCCTGCAAACCATCATCTCTACCAAACAAGACAAAGTAGGAAAACAGTTCCAAGCACGCACCCTCGAACCGCTGGCAACTGCGGAAGGCGCCACTCTGCCCGCAGGCGCCCAAATCCGCGGCCACATTGACAAGATTCAGCCTGCCGGAAAAGTCGGCCGCGCGCGCCTCTGGCTCACCTTCGATGAAATCCACAGCCCCACAGGCTGGCTACCTCTGGTAGCCGATTTGATTGACGCTCCTGGAGTTCATTCCATCCGCGTCCTCTACGATCGCGAGGGCGAAATCCGCGCTACCAACAACACACAGGAAGCCGCCGTCTTCGCCGCAGCCGAAGCCGCATTCGTAGGCGCCGAACCAGGAATCGCAAAAAAAGACAAACAAGACGCAGCCATGGGCGCAGCCATTTCCGCCGCCACCGCCTTCATGATCACATCCGGCCTTGGCCAAGAACTGACCCTGCCGCAAAACATGAAGCTCGAACTGGTCCTTGAGCGTCCCCTGCATCTAGGCGGAGCTTAAGCGGGCGGGAGCTGCGGAAGCGGTCTCGAATTAGAGAACGATCAAGCGATGAAGCGGAAATGTAAATCGTCCAGCGCTCAAGCGGCTGTAGAAGTCGAAGGCTGCGCGAAATCAATCCGATCAATCGTCACTGCAATTCCATACAGCGGCACAGGCTCGTCCGGCAGTTCCCACGTGCGTAGCGTCTTCACCGTGGCGCGAGCCAGCACGCACGAATTTCGCTCCCGCTCCGCCGGCAAACAAAACGCCAGCTCCAGCGTCGTTCCAACCTCAAACAGGATCTCCGAGTGGAACAGAATGCCAGTCCGCGAAATATCCCGCAGCTGCCCCGCATGGAACTCTGGCGGCGAGTGCTGCGCCATGCAAATCTGCAGCGGCACATGAATATGGTAGCGCACGGCCTGCCTATTCTCTTGCATGGTTCACCCGTGAAAATGGCTGCAAGAAGATGGCCGACCCACGCCTCCGTCTCTGCTGACAATAAAGCCGTTAGGTCGCGTGCCCCCCGCCCATCGCTCGCGCGGCGCGGCAATTCTTTCCCAGTAGAGGAATCCCCTGTTTCTAAGCGGCCCCGAGCCCCTCAACCCCGCTCCCTTGGATTCCCGCCTCACTGCTGCTACATTCAAAGTTCCGACGACCGCCGCGAGTCCCAACCCGCGGCGCATTCACCCAGCCCGAAGGCGTAAAATTCCACATGCTTATCCGCTTGGGCTATGACATCATTTTTGACGCTCCCGTTCCCGTAGCCACCGTTGCGCTTCTGAAAGTTCATCCCTCCCGAGCGCATGATTTGCGCCTGCCCGATGAGTTGAATCTCGACCCCGCCACCGAAGTCAGTACCTACCTCGACAGCTTCGGAAATAATTGTTGCCGCTTTCTTGCCCCGGCCGGCCGAATCCGCTTGCGTAATTCGACTCTGATTTATGACACGGGCATTCCAGACCCAGTCGCCCCGTCGGCGCGTGAGGTGCCGCCACAGGATTTGCCGCATGACGCGCTCCGCTATCTGCTCAGCAGCCGGTACTGCGAAGTTGACCGGATGTTGAACATTGCAACGGAGCTCTTTGGCGGCGTCGCACCCGGTTGGAATCGCGTCCAGTCCGTGTGCCAATGGGCACACGATAAGGTGAAGTTCGGATACGAATACGCTAGCGCCACCAAAACCGCGCTCGATGTTTTTGCCGACCGCAAAGGCGTTTGCAGGGATTTTCAACACTTGGCCATCACCATGTGCCGCGCGCTGAATATTCCGGCGCGCTACGCCACAGGATACCTGGGCGACATCGGCGTACCGTCCGCCCCCGTACCCATGGATTTCAGTGCCTGGTTCGAAGCGTACCTGGAAGATCGCTGGTGGACGTTCGACGCTCGTCATAACCACCCACGCATCGGCCGTGTGTTGATGGCCGTCGGCCGCGACGCCTCCGACGTAGCGCTTACCACCTCCTTCGGCACCGCAAATCTCCTGCAATTCAGCGTAACCACCGACGAAGTGCCAGAGCTCGAAGCCGCACGCGGCTGAGCGCCGCACGCTCTCTTGGATTTCCGCTATACTGCTGGTAGATTCAAGGTTCGATGACCAACTCGACTTCCAACCAGCAGCGCATCCTGATCGTTGAAGATGAAGACAACGCCCGCAAAGGTTACGAGGCCCTGCTGCGCAAATGGAACTGGGAAATTCTCGGCGTCGGCAGCGGCGAAGAAGCCCTCGCCAAATTTCAGGAATTCCAGCCCAGCCTGATTCTCGCGGACGTCGAGCTGCCCGGCATGAACGGCCTCGACCTGCTCAAGCAGCTTGGCGACGACATTCTCCGCATTCCCGTCATCATTATCACCGGTCGCGGCAGCGACGAACGCGTCGTGCAAGCTATCGAAGCCGGCGCCTACTGGTACATCGAAAAGCCGCTGAAGCCTCCGGTGTTGCGCGCGCTCCTCGAACGCGCGCTCGGCCACGTGCGCAATCAGCAAGCGGTCGTCGCTCTCACACGCGAACTGCGCACCGCCGGGAAACTAGGCACCCTCGTCGGCACCTCCGCCCCGATGCAAGACGTAATGCGTCAGGTGGAAATTGCCGCGCCCTCCACCGCCTCGGTTCTCATCACCGGCGAAACCGGCTCGGGCAAAGAAATGGTCGCGCGCTCGATCCACATACTCTCGCCGCGCGCCGATCGCCCCTTCGTCGCTATCAATTGCTCCGCCATCCCCGAATCGCTGATGGAAAGCGAAATTTTCGGCCATGAGAAGGGCGCGTTCACCGGCGCCGCCGAACGGCGAATCGGCTGCTTCGAACTCGCCGACGGCGGCACGCTGCTCCTCGACGAAATCGGCGAAATGCCCGCGCAAACCCAGGCCAAACTTCTCCGCGTTCTGGAAGATCACAAAGTCCGCCGCCTCGGCAGCAAAGTCGAAACTCCAGTGGACGTCCGCGTCGTTGCCGCCACCAACAAAAATCCCGAACAGGCGGTCGCCGACGGACATCTGCGCCAGGATCTCTATTTCCGCCTCAACGTTTTTAACATCCATCTCCCTCCGCTGCGCGAGCACAAGGAAGATTTGCCGCTCCTGGTGGATCACCTGCTCGCCGACATCTCCACCAAGCATGAAAAGAAAGTTTCGGGCGTCGGCACCGACGTCATGGACCTCTTCAAATCCTATCCATGGCCCGGCAACGTGCGCGAACTGCGCAACGTCCTTGAGCGTTCCGCCATCGCCTCCGATCGCGGCACCATTGCGCGCCAGCATCTGCCCGCTGAATTCGGCCGTGTCACTGCCATGACCACTGCCGGCCTGGGCGGTCTGCGCTTCCCCATCGGCACCACCGTGGACGCCGTCGAGCGCGAGCTGATCCTGCAAACCCTGGGTGCCACCAGCCAGAACAAGACTCGCGCCGCCGAACTTCTCGGCATCAGCCTGAAAACTCTGCACAATAAATTAAAAGAATACGAGGCGGGGCGACGAGATGCGTCTCAGCCTGAAAACTAAATTCACGCTGGCGACTTCCCTGCTCGTCCTGGCGGTCGTCACAACGGTGTCCGCCCTCTACATCGCGCGCCTTACGCGCCAAACGCTGCGCCAGGCCGATGACCGCGCCCGCTTCGTCGCGCGCCAAATCTATCTCGCCTGCCAAAATTCTTTAACCGACGCCGCAGCCCGCGGCGAGTCTCCCGCTTCTTCCAGTCCCGCGGATCTGCGCGCCTACGTGCAGCGCGCGCTCGACAATAGCAGCACCCTGAACTCCGTGATGGAATCCGCTATCGGCTATTCGCCCACCATCTACGAAATCACCATTAGCGATCTCGACGGAATCGTTCTGGTCTCCAGCGACCCCAGCCTGCGCGGTCAAAAAATAGCTCAGCGTCCCCCCGTTGATTCGCTCGAACGTGGCGGCTTCTTCCAGCAATTGCGCACTCTTTACGGGCCGCCGCTCGTCTACGAAGATTCGCTGCCCTTCAACATCAATGGGCCTTTCGGCGACATTCGCATCGGACTATCTTCAGCGCTCATTCGTAACGAAATTTCGCCCGGCCTCGAATCGGCGGGGTATTACGCGCTGGCCTCCGTCCTGCTTTCCACGCTTCTGGCTCTCATCGTCAGCCGCGCTTCGCTTGCTCCGATTGACCGCATCTCGGCCCAGTTGGATCGCATCTCCGCCGGCGAATTTGACCTCGAGCCCGTCGAACGCAGTGACGAATTCGGCGCCGTGAGCACCAAAATTATCGGCATCGGAAAACAGTTGCGCGACGTGCGCGAAATTTTCAGCACTCTCCGCGAAAATCTCGATCAGGTGATGGGCGGTTTGGAGGACGGCCTGCTGCTGTTCAACGCGCGCGGCAACGCCGTGCTGGTCAGCCCCTCCGTCGAAAAATTTCTCGGCCAGCGCTCCGAAGTCCTTCGTGGATTGCGCGTCAGCGAAATCTTCCCTCCCGGCCATCCCGCGCGCGAAGCCCTCGGCATCCACGGTGACGAAGTTGGCCACATCGAAAACGCCGAAATCACGCTCGCCGGGCTTCACGGCTCGCAGCGCATCGGCCTCAGCGCGCAAGTCATCCGCGAGCACGGCCTCGCCATGGGCGCGCTCATCACTCTCCGCGACGTCGAATCCCTCGAACGCATCGGCAATCAACTCCAAGTCTCCGAACGCCTCGCCGCGCTGGGCCGCGTCACCGCGGGCGTCGCGCACGAAGTAAAAAATCCCCTGAATTCCATGCGCCTCTGGCTGGAAGTTCTAAAAGCCAATATGCCAGTCGAGCCCGAACCGCAGCAAGCCGTGAAAATGCTCGATAGCGAAATTGATCGCCTCGACCGCGCCGTGAAAACATTTTTAAATTTCACCAAGCCGCTGGAAATCAAACTCGAAGAAACCGACCTGCGCATATTGCTCGACGATGTGCTGGAAGCCGCTCGCCCTACCATCACCAAAGGCGGCATCGAACTCCGCGTGGACTTGCCCGCGGAATTTCCCCACGTACTAGTGGATGGCCAGCTCATTCATCAAGCCGTGCTCAACCTTTTGCTGAACGCCAGCGACTTCACCAGTCCCGGCGGCTCCATCTCGCTCAGCCTCAGCCGCCATGGCGACTTCGCGGTCATCGCCGTGGCCGATTCCGGCGCGGGCATCTCCCCCGAAAACCAAAAGAAAATTTTCCAGCTGTTTTTTACCACTCGCCCCGGAGGTACTGGTATTGGACTGGCAAACACATTTCGGTTTGTGCAGTTGCACAACGGTCGGATAGAATTTGAATCTGAGCCCGGGCGCGGCACAACCTTTCGCCTGGAGCTGCCGCTGGCGCGTTCGCTTGAAGCGCCACCGGGAAAACATCGCGATTTCGGGCAGCCGTTCGCTGAAGAGAAACGATAAAGCTTAGCTCGGATTAGAAGTTGAAAGATGGCAGTCAGCACTTGGAACTGAGCTGTAGGACGTAAGAACATAGATGCCCAGCCGAAAAACAGAATCCGCGTTGCTGGCAGCCTTTTTTCTCAGCGGGCTGTCGTTCAGTGTGGCGGGGTGTAGCCGCACGTCGGTGAAGGCCGTCGTGCCAGTAGCCGCCGCCCCTGCCCCCTCCACCGCCGATTCCAAGCCCATCACCAACGTCGCGCCAGACACCGACCTTCTGCCCCCAGTCGAAGCCGTCGCACCTCCGCCGACTCCCGCCGCCACTGCCGCCGCGCCGCTTCCTGTTGAGCCGGCGCACACCAAGCCGCCCCCGCCACCGCACCGCCAACCCGCCGAAGCCTCCTCGGATACTCAAGCCGAGCAGCCTGCGCGCACACCGCCGCCCCAGATCTCGCCGCAACTTTCGCCCGTCGATCAAGCCACCATGCGCCGCAGCACCGGCGTGGACGCCGAGGTCGCGCAAAAAAATCTGCAACAAGCCAACGGCAAAGTCCTGAACGCTGCCCAGCACGATCTGCAGGAAAAAATTCGCAGCTTCCTTGCCCAATCCGACGAAGCCGGCAAAGCCGGCGACTGGTCCCGCGCCCAAACCCTAGCCCAAAAAGCTCGCCTCCTCTCCGTCGAACTCGTCGATTCCCTCTGATGTGAAGTTCGCATCGGGACCCACGCTGCTGCGGAGAAATTCGCCCGCTGCCTCGTCAAGCAATTTCCTCGCAACAATTCCTGATAGTATTAACTGATGAGCGCTTACGACGTCATCATCGTTGGCGGCGGTCTAATTGGCAGCTCGATCGCTTTCGAGCTTTCCTCCGAAAAATTACGCGTCGCGGTGCTCGATCGCCAGCAGCCCGGCCGCGAAGCCTCCTGGGCTGCCGCTGGAATGCTCGCGCCCGGACCCGACTCGCCCGAATCTTCGGCCTTGGTTCCCCTCGGAAGAGAAAGCCTGCGTCTCTACCCTGAATTCGTCGCAGCAATCGAAAAAGCGTCCAGCAAGTCCACGGATTTCACGCGCAACGGCACGTTCGAAGTGTTCCGTGGTCCGCAAGCCGAAGCGCAGCGCAATGCAATGGTCGCCGAATTTCACCGCCTCGCAATAGCGGCCGAAGCGATCTCGCTGCACGACGCTCGCAAGCACGAGCCATCTCTAGGCGCGGACACTGGCGCGATCACCTGGCTCCCGGAAGAAGCAACGGTAGATCCACGCCTGCTAATCGAATCGGTCCTCGCAGCCGCAAAGGAAAGCGGCGCAGAAATTCGCGCCAATTGCGCAGTGGATGGGCTGCTCCATGAGGGAAAAACGTGCACAGGTGTGGTTGCCGCTGGCCAGAAAATCCGAGCCAAGCAAGTAATCGTCGCAGCCGGAAGTTCCTGCGGCACGATAAACGACGCCGCGCTCGAAGCCAATTCGCAGCGCACTGCGCAGCTACGCCAATACGCGCCAGTCCATCCCGTGCGCGGCCAAATGCTCGCGCTGCGTTCAGGCACCGTGAAGCTGAAAAGAGCTCTGCGCTCGGAATACGGCTATCTAGTCCCACGCCGCGACGGCCGCATCATCGCCGGCAGCACCCTCGAAAATGCCGGCTTCGTAAAACAAGTCACGCCGCAAGGCGTTCGCCAGATTCTCGATGCCGCGCTCGACCTGGCTCCAGCCCTCGTCGACGCGAAAATCGTGGAAGAATGGTCAGGCCTGCGCCCCGGTACGCCCGATCTTCTTCCCATCATCGGTCCCACCGATATCCCGGGCCTCTGGCTAGCCACTGGACACTACCGCAACGGCATTCTGCTTGCCCCCGCCACCGCAAAAATCATGCGTGATTGGATTGTCACCGGAAAATCGAATTTCAACGCGGAGAGTTTTTCGCCACTACGTTTCACCACAGTCAAATCTCACCTGCGCGCGAATCGCAGCGCTTCGGGAAACTGAAACAGCAAACGCAAATCTAAAATGGATCCTTATTCCGCACCGGCTCGCGATTCGACGGCCCCGCCAGCGACGAAGCCTGCCCCGGACCAGTGAACTGCACCTTATCCGCATCCAGATAAAGTGAGCGATCAATGACAGCTTCCACCGTAGACCCCCGTGGCATCTCCGCATCCGGCCCGCGCGTCAGCAGCACCGCCGCCAAACCCACTGCCGCTCCGGCCGCCGCTCCGATCCCCACGCCTCTGCCGCTCTGCGTCGCCAGGCCCCCGATGCCCGCGCCCGCCGCTGTAGTCTTCGCGATCGTTCCAATGTCGTGTCCTTTTTCTGAATCGCCGACGATTTTCCCCTCGCTGTCCGTAGTCTCGTTTCCGCCCGTACCGACGCCACCGGGCACCGCGTTAAGGTTCACCATGTAAGCGTTCGGCAAAATCATCGTGGTCAATTTGATCATCAATTCGCCGCGCCCTTTCACCCGTCCTGGCCGCTTCGATTCCGTCACTTCCCCACTCACGTACGATCCCGCCGGGATCACCACTTTCCCGTCAATCATTACCGGAAACAGAGTCTCGAAATACACCGGATCGCCCGGCCGCGCGCTTCGCGTGGATATCGCATTGTGCAGCACCAACGGAATGTGCGTTCCCGACGGCACCATGATCTTCGCGGCAGGCGGAGCTACCGGAACGACCGGCGCGCCTGCACCAGCGGGAGCACTTGCAGCAGTATTCGCCCCACCTGCCGCGGGAGCGGCCGAACCGCTCGCACTCGCCCCAGAACCAGACGTCGGCGCCGGAGCCGCGGCTACTCCCGAAGCAGCCGCACCAGTTGATGAGTCAGCAGGTTTCTGTGGTGCAGTCTGGCTCGCAGCAGTAGTAGCGGGCGCCGGAGCTGGCGGCATCGGCCCCGTTTCTTGCGCCGCTAAAGGAAGTGCGCATCCGACGACGAGGGACAACAGAACGGCGTGCGCCAAGCGAAGCGAGCTTTTCGTCATTGGTCCCCTCTCCACCGTGATCCGACAAGCGCTGCGTAACAAGTAAGGATGCCGACCCGCGTCCCGCGAGATGTATTCCAGCAAGATGCACCCAGCATAAACCTCCCGCCTTCGCGCTGCCACGCTTTCCTTTCCCGGAGACGGCTCCGTCACCCGCCGCCCGAGCACCCGTGTACGACTAAGACACCGCCAAATCCGTCCCCTCCCGACTACCGATATAATGGCTCTTGAGGCCTCTCGTGGCGCCCCTCCACATTGCCCAACTTCGTGCGCCGGCGTCCCTTCGGCGGAAGACCCTGCTGATCATTGGCATCACCATGCTTGGCCTCGTCGGCGGTCTCTTTGCTCTCTCCCGCATCGTGCTCATGCGCGGGTTCGCCCGCTTGGAAGAAGATTTCGCCGGCCGGGACATCTCTCGCGCCTCCAGCGCCCTCTCCAACGAGCTGAACACGCTCGACCAGACCACCAGCGAATACGCGACGTGGGATTTGACGTACGAATACGCCAAGGGCCTCCGTCCGAGCTACGTCAAAACCGAGTTCCCCACCCCCACGTTTCAAGAGCTGAAGATCAGCTTCGTAGTCATCTTCGACGCCCGCGGCCGCAAACTTTTCTCTCGCGGCTTCGATCTGACCAAAGGCGGTGAATTGCCCGTACCGGCGGGCCTGGACGATCACCTTAAGCCCGGATCGTTGCTCCTCAACTTGCAGGATACCCAAAGCAAAGTCGCGGGAATTCTCGATCTTCCCGGCGGACCGGCTCTGGTGGATTCCCGGCCGATTCTCGCGAGCGACGCGACTGGACCCATAGCAGGCACCATGATCATGGGCCATCTGCTCGATGCCGCTGAAATCCAGCATCTGGCCGAGCTTACGCTCATGCCCGTGGACGCAGAGACGCTGTCGTCCGCTAGCTTGAGCCCGGACTTCCGTACCGCAGCCGCCGCCATTTCCAAAGGCTCTCCCCATTTCATCCATCCGCTCGACGGCCAATCTCTCGCCGCCTACCAAGTGCTAGATGACATCTACGACCGGCCGGCGGTTATCATCCGCGTGCTCCTGCCCCGCACCATTTATGAGCAGGGCCGTACCAGCCTGGTCCAGTTTCTGCTCTTGTTGATCGCCGCGGGCTTCGTTTTCGGCGCGGCCACCCTCTACCTGCTCGAGCGCTTCGTCATCTCGCGCATCGCAAACCTCACCGAGAACATCACCCAAATCGGCGCCAGCGGCGATCTGGCCGCGCGCCTCGATGTCCCCGGCCATGATGAACTCGCTTTCCTGGGCGTCGCCATCAACGGCATGCTCGAAGACCTCGAAAAATCTCAGATCGAACGTCACGAAGGCCGCGCGCGCCTGGCAGTGATGATCGAGCGAATGCCCGCCGTCCTCTGGACCACGGACAAAGAACTGCGCTACACCTCCAGCATGGGCGCCGGACTCGATTCGCTCGGCGTCAAATCAGGCGGCCTCACCGGCAAGACACTCTCCGAATACTTTCAGACCAACGATCCCCAGCACCCGTCCATCGCCGCGCACTGGCGCGCCCTGGCAGGTGAAGCCCTTACTTACGAATTGCATTGGCAGAAGCGCATCTTCGAATCTCACGTGCGTCCGATGCGTGGGCCTGACGGTGAAATCGGCGGCGTGATCGGCGTCGCGCTCGACATCACCGACCGCAAACAGCTCGCGGACCAGCTCCGCCAGTCGCAGAAGCTGCAGGCCATCGGCGAACTCGCCGGCGGTGTAGCCCACGATTTCAATAATCTGCTGATGGTGGTGAAGGGTCACGCCGAAATGCTTCTGGATCGCCTGCCCCGCGGTTCTACCGAGCGCCAGAACCCCGCGTTGCAGAACGTCGAACAGATTCAGCAAGCCGCCGAACGCGCCGCGGCCCTCACGCGCCAGCTGCTCGCCTTCAGCCGCATGCAAGTATTGCAGCCGCGCGTCTTGGATTTAAACGAAGTCGTCGCCGGCATGATTCAAATGGTTTCGCGCGTCATCGGCGCCAATATTGAACTCGCGTTTATCCCCGGCGCTAATCTCGGCCGCGTGAAGGCCGACCCCAGCCAGATCGAACAGGTCGCCTTGAACCTGGTAGTGAACGCACGCGATGCCATGCCCGACGGCGGGCGCTTGACTATCGAAACTTCCAACGTCCAGCTCGAGCGCGATTACGCCACGCAGCACGCTGTCGTGGATCCTGGTCCTTACGTCATGCTCACTGTCAGCGATTCCGGCACCGGCATGGACGCCGCCACCAAAGCCCGAATCTTCGAGCCGTTTTTCACCACCAAAGCGCAGGGCCGCGGCACGGGCTTGGGCCTCGCTACGGTTTATGGAGTCGTAAAGCAAAGCGGCGGCTACGTCTGGGTCTATAGCGAACTGGGCCACGGCACAACTTTCAAGGTGTACCTGCCGATGGTGCAGGCGCCTGCGGAAAAAACCGCGCCAGAAAAAACCGTGCAGGGCCACGAGCCCGGCACCGAAACCATTTTGTTCGTCGAAGACGAACAAAGCGTTCGCGAGCTCGTCAGCGAATATCTCTCAGCCCGCGGTTATCAGATTCTCGACGCGGCCGACGGTCAGCAAGCCCTGGAAATCGCTGCCGCCCACGCCGGAAAAATTCAGCTGCTCATCACCGACGTGGTCATGCCGCGCTTGAGCGGCCGCGAACTCGCCGCGCGCCTCGTCGCCACTCGCCCCGACCTCAAAATCCTCTATATCTCCGGCTACACCGACGACAGCGTCTTCCGCCACGGCGTCCTGCAAGGCGGCATGGACTTCATGCAAAAGCCCTTCAACCTGAAAGCGCTGGCCGCCAAAATCCGCGAAGTCCTCGAACGCGTCCCCGTAAACCCCTGACCCTAGAAACTTGCCCGGAAAAACCAGAGCCTTGACCTTCATGGCACAGCCACACTCCTGGCCGCGCGCTTGAACGAATCCCCGAACACGAATACTCGGTAGGGGCGTTGCTTGCTGCGCCCCAACTTGCCAGGACGTCAGCCTCGCCGACAGCTCGCCGTTGCCTTTGCGGGCGACGATCGACCAGCGCATTCAACACTGCGCGCAAACAAAAAGCCCGCCCTCTTGTCCAAGGAGAGCGGGCTTCTGCTTTTACTTTTACTCTTGCTCCGTCAAACAACGTCGCAAGCTCTATGGAGTCGTTATCGTCACGCTGATCGCCGTCGCGGCCCCGTCGTAGTTTTGATCGCCTCTGTAAGTCGCGGTAATCGCATCCGCTCCCGCCGGCAGGCTCGTCGTCGAAATGGTCGCGGTCGCCGAGGCCAACCCGGTGTTCGGAGCGTTGCTGCCAGTAACGGTAACCGTTCCCAGCTTCTTTCCGCCGGCTGTAAACGTCACGCTGCCCGTCGGGGGATTGCCGAAGCTGCTCGTGCCTATCGTAGCTGTCAGCGCCACGCTCGCGCCCACCGCTGCAGTTGCAGGGCTTGCCGATAGCGTGACTGACGTTACGCCCCTGGTGATCACGAACGACATGGGCTTCGCTTCGTTCGGCAGGAAGCTCAAATCGCCAGTGTAAGTCGCACGAATCGTGTGCGTCCCCACCGAGAAAGTGTTGATCGAATTCGGCGTTAGAGTATCTCCCTCGGAATTCAACTTGAACGGATTTCCCGAGACCCCCCTGCCGTCAGCGGTCAGAATCACGCTGCCGGTTGCGTCTCCAAATCCGGATCTCCCCGCCACGTCCACGCGCAGGAACACGATGCTGCCGTACCCGCCGCCGGTAAACGGCACTTCGCTCGTTTGCTGTGCGTTCAGCGAGAAGAACGAGATGGTCGTAATGCTCGGCTCCGGCAACACAAAAATCGGCACTGCATTCGAATCGCTGTGCGCGAATGTTCCGTCGCCAAAGTAATCCGCCGTCACGAACGACGGACCGCCCGGCAACAGATGCGTCGTGGTCTTGATCGTTCCGTTGGCGCCCAGCGTCAAATCGCCCGCCGGATTCTGATTATTTGTTTCCAGCGAAATCTGTCCGGTGGGCGTGCCGCCGTTCGCTATTACCGCTACGTCCACATTCGCCGCCTGCCCGTGCACCAGGAACTCAGGACTCACCTTCAGCAACGTCACCGTAGGAGTGAACGTCACCGACTTCCAGTTGCTCACTAGGTTTGCAGCGTTCACCGAACCCAGCCCCGTCGTCAGATCAAATCCGACTCCGGACGTGTACCCGGTGAGTGCTCCGATCGGCAACGTGCCTTCGGTTCCGCAGTTCGGCGAACCCGCAGCGCAAGGAACCGCATTCCTGTCGGCCGTGATGTCGTTAAATATGCACGAAGCCGCTGGCGCCGTCGTCAGTATTGCGTTGCCGTTCACATTGCAATTCGCCAGGGTCTCTTCCGCTGCCAATTTGTAAAGCACGAAGTTCGCATTCCCCTGGCGCGCGTGAGTCTTCTGGTTCACCAGTGCCAGAATTCCCGCGAACGCTGGCGAGGATACCGACGTCCCGCCAAATCCCGCGAAATCCTCGAACGGCGGATTCAAATCGCACATTCCCGTCGGGCTCAGGTCAGCTTCGCAAATGATGTAGAACGATCCCAGGAATCCGTTACTCGCAAACAAGGAAACGTCTGGAATGTCTCGCACGCTGTCTGCCGGCACGCCCACTCCCGTCTGCCACGAAGGTTTCGCGTACCCTCCCGTGCAGCTCGCGATGTGCGATCCATCCGACGTAATGCAACTGCTCGCTCCGCCGCTCCCACCCTGGATATCGAGGAATCCCGCCAGACTTGCGCTGTTGCAATTCGCAATCGGATCCGTCGAAAATCCGATGAAGGCAAACAGGGAGTTTGTGCAGCTATTGTTCCACGGCAGTTCCGGAATGTAGCTCAGCGCCGAAGCCTGCGTCGTCGGATCGTTGGTCGCGCTCCAGTACGCCGCCGGGTTGAAGAAGTTTCCGCCGAAGTCCGTGCCGCCCACCGCGATGTCGAACGGCGTGGACGCATCGCCGCTGATCGCCAGGCCGTCACGCGCTCTGCTCGCCGTATCAAAGTTGTCGCATCCCGCGGAACCGCCGTCTCCCGCCGAAACGAATGCGCTGATGCCTTCCGCAGCTGCTTGTTCCCACACCGCGTTCCAGAACTGGTTTCCCGCCGTGCCCAGGTGCAGCTCGCACTGCCCGAAACTCATGCTGGAAATCGAAGCGATGTTGTTGTCGGCGATGTACTGCGCCGAAAGCGCGATGCCTTCCGTGGTATTCGTGCTCGAAGAAACGATCATCTTAATCTTGGCGGCCTTAGCCACGGCGCCCGACCACGTCACGTCAATCACCGCTTCCGGCTCGATGCCCGGGACAATCCCCGGATCCGGACCGTCCAGCACTACTTCCGGGTCGTTCACCGGCAGGCCGAAAAGCGCGCGGAAATTGTGTACGTCCGACACGTTGATGTTCGATTCCTGTACGATGGCGATTGTTTCGCCTCTTCCATCAACCCCGGCGTTCCACAAAGGCAGCACGTTATAAATCGTCGCGAAGTCCGTTGGACCCAACCCAAACTGAGTCCCGTTGGCGCCGGTGAACGTGAATTGCGGCCCGCTAATCTGCGTCGTTTGTCCGGTGCCCTTGTCGCGTCGGTACAGCCCCGTGTAGTGTGACGTCGGCTTGGCGCGGAAATCGTGCAGCGATTTTACGCCCACCACAACCGGAGCCAGCGCCGCTGGAATCTGCGGATCGCTCGAATTGGCCCAATGCTGTTCGCCGTTCACCGAATAGTGATGGATCGTGGTGTGAAACGCTTCTTGCACCTGCGACGCTGTCCCTGAGAATTCGATCACGTGGCGCCCGGGCGAGACATTCGCCACTTCGAACCCGTGCGATTGCAGCCACGTCGTAATCGTCTGAATATCCTGATCGGAGGGGCCAAACATCTGCCCGTATTGTTGCGGCGACAGCCAGTTATGAAAGTTCGACGAACTTTGATTCTGTTGTTCCGCCAACAGCTGCTTGATCGCAGCTTCTTGCGCCGGCGCGTGCTGCAGCACCAGCAGCATGCGGTTCATCGGCAGGCCACCGGGCGCCTCTCCCATATCGAACTGCGGCGCGGCCATCGGATGCGTGTTGCCCTTCAGCGTCACCAGATTTTTTTCATCTACGGCCTGCGAGATTCGTGACTGCACGCTTGCCGATTGCCCCATCGTCACTACCGCCGCGCTGCAAATCAGTGCGCACACTACTGCAAATCCCGTAGTAAATTTGATTCGCATCGAAATATCTCCTGTCATCGAACAGACGCACCCAATTGCACCAGGGAACACGCCCGCCCTTCGCGGTTCATGTGCCGAGGTAGTGACGAGCAATTAATAGCAACCGCGATTTGATGTCAAGCGAACAAGCCGAGGAGACAAACTTTTTACAAATCGAGGTCCGGGTCTAGTACTCATGACAACTGCTGCGGCCTCAACTAAGGTGGCCGCGCGCGTTACGCGCTGTGTCGGTCTTTTGTGAATGGCGTATGAAGTGAAGCAATAGCTCGGGGCCGCAAACGCCTGCAGTCCATGGTCTTTGCGCAATTGTTAAGTCAAAATCACCGTCTGCCCGGTCAGATCAAATCGCTTCCGGCAACGAATGTTCCGGCAAGCCACCATGTCGTCCATCCGCACCATGTACGATCGCGCCTTCGCAAATTTCGCGCGATCGTCTTCATTCCCGCCAGGAGGCAGCGCCCCCTTTTTCGTCCGCGCCATCCAACGCACCGGATAAACTCCCTCTTCCCGGCAATGCGGACACACCAACGTCATCTGCTTCGTTTCGGGCTTCTCGTCGTAATATCTTTTTTCGTCCATGCGCTCTAGCCCGCCTGAGTTTTGAGTTGCGCTTCGTCCAGATTAACAAATTGTATTCCCGCGTCGCGCCAACGCGGCAACCAATATTTCAGCGCCTTCACCACGTGACCGCGCTTCCCTTCCAACACGCGATGATCTCCATCGTGTAACAGGACGATATCCCCGCCACGCGCCTTGCGCAAGCGCTGAATGACTGGCTCGGGTGCGTGCGTCCGCCAATCTTTCGCGGCGACGTTCCACATTGCCACACCAGCCCCGCCGCGTCGCCGGACAATTCCGTCGAGCAAAGGGCTGCGATATCCGTACGGCGGCCTCATCCATCGCGGCGATTTCTCGGTAGCCTCCACAATCGCATCCTCACAACGGTCCAGCTCGTCGGCGATCCGTCCCGCTGATAAAAACGTAAGCGACGGATGCGTCTCCGTGTGATTCCCGATCGCATGCCCGCGCTCCGCAATTTCCCGTGCGACAGCCGGAAACGCTCGCACGCGCTGCCCAATCAGAAAAAATGTCGCCGTAGCGTTGTATCGCTCCAGAAGCTCGAGTATCCCTCGCGTAACAACGGGATTCGGCCCGTCATCAAACGTAATCGCCATGCACGACGTATCCTTCAATCGGCGCAACGTGCGCCCGAAAAGCTGCGATCCCGGCGCCAGCGCCCCCCACGCAAACAACCCACCCGCAGCACAAACCCCGCCCGCCCCAAGCCAAGCTGGATTGATCGTCATCCCACCTCAAATTTTCGCACGCGCCTGCGGAGTGTGCCACTAAATGCGGAAATCCCCGAGCGCGTCCACGCACGTTGGGATTTCGCCAATCCTTTTGCTACGATGGCCCCGTTCGCAGCCACAAAATGCCCACCAGCTCACCAGCACCACGCCAAAAAACTCCCAATTGGCTTCGCTACCTCGCGCTCGTCTCGCTCGCACTCTGGTTCGGAGCCTACTGGCATGCCTGGGGCCCCGCGAATTTCCTCCATCTCTGCGACATCGCCGTAATCCTCACCTGCATCGGACTCTATACCAATAACGCGCTACTGATTTCCAGCCAAGCCGTCTCCTCTGTACTTATTGACATTGTGTGGACGCTCGACGCAGCCGCCAGACTGATCTTCGGCCGTCACTTGATCGGCGGCACAGAGTATCTTTTCGTCTCGACTACTCCGCTCTGGGCCCGTCTGCTCTCGCTCTTCCACAGCATGCTTCCCATCATCCTGCTCTGGTCGCTCAGCCGTCTCGGTTACGATCGCCGCGCCTGGAAGTTGCAATCCGCCATCCTGCTACCAGTCCTGATCGCCTCGCGCTTCGTCACTCCCGACCAAAACCTGAACTTCGCAGTCAAAGATCCCTTCCTCCATCGCTCCTATGGCCCCGCTCCCACGCACCTCGCCATCACTTTCCTTTTTCTCGTCTTCGTGGTCTATTTCCCCACGCACTTGTTGTTCAGCCGCTTGTTTCCGCCTCCTGAATGCACGCCACAAAATGGCCTCCGCGATGACCGGTAACAAATCCGAACCCTCGGGCGTATAGAATATGGATCGCCTGTCCGCGTCAGGAGCCCTATGAAAGCCACGGACTTCGAATTTCGCAATCGCTTCTGGATCTTCGGCCTGATCTTCGGCGTCGGATTCTGGCTCTACGCACTCGATCACGTCAACGCGATTCAATACCTGATCAACATCACCATTGGCGAAAATTCTGCCCGCGCCGATTTGATGGCCCGCTGCGCCCTCGCTTTCGCGACGCTCCTTATGCTTCTCACCGCGCTACTGCGCACCTGGGCCACGTCGTATCTTCGCTCCGACGTAATGCAGGACCACGATTTGCGCGCGGAAAAAGTCGTCGCCTCCGGACCCTATCGCCATTTGCGCAATCCGCTCTACCTCGGAAATATTCTGATGGCCTTCGGGATGGGCTTGCTAGCCAGCCGCGTGGGATTCGTGGTGATCGTAGTGGGTAACTTTATTTTCTGTCTGCGCCTGATCGGCCTGGAAGAATCCAACCTGCAAAAAGAGCAGGGTGAGTCCTACCGTGAGTTCTGCCGCCGCGTCCCCAGGCTGTGGCCGTCGCTGCAAGCTCGCCTGCCAGACAGCGGACTAAAACCTCACTGGCAACAAGCCTTCGTAGGCGAGCTCTTCATGTGGGGATTTTTCGTAGCCGTAGCAGTCTTCGCCATAACCCTAAACACAAAACTTCTCTGGATTATATTAGCCGCATCCGTGGTCGCGTACATCGCCTCCAGCTACTTGCTCGAGGCGCGAAAAAAAACAAAAACACCTTCGTAGCAGACGGCAAGCCGCATTCCATCGAATTAGTCATTACTCCGTCTGCCGGATCGCCCGCAAATCAATTCCCAACTGCTGGCACTTCTTATACAGGTGACTGCGCTCCAATCCCAAAGCTTTTGCCGTATTCGTCATGTGATGATGATGCAATTTCAATTCGGCCAGCAAAGTCTCGCGCTCGAATGCCTCCACGCGCTGCGCCAAGGTTCCCATCTCCAACGCGATTTTCGCCGCAGCCGTTCCGCCGCCAACACCACCAAAAGCCCCCGCCGCGCCCGCCGCGGCGGGCAAAGCCCGCTGTACAGTCGCCGCGTCAACTAAATCACCCGGCGCCAAAAGCAAAACGCGTTCCACCACATTCCGCAATTCCCGCACATTCCCCGGCCACGAATAACGCTCCAATTCCGCAATCGCTTCGGCCGACAACTTCCGCAGCTTCCAACTATTCTGCTCCTCCAACTGCCGCACGAAATGTTCCGCGAGCACGCGTATGTCCTCGCGCCGCTCGCGCAAAGGCGGCAGCACAATCGGGAACACAAATACTCGATGATACAAATCCTCGCGAAAAGTTCCCGACCGCACTTGCTCTTCCAGATTGCGATGCGTGGCCACCACCACGCGCACGTCCACCGAAAATGGCTTGTCCCCTCCGACGCGCTCGATCTCGCCCTCTTCCAGCACGCGCAGCAATTTCGCCTGCATGGTCATCGGCATGTCGCCGATCTCATCGAGGAACAATGTGCCATGGTGCGCCTGCTCGAATTTCCCGGTGTGCCGCGAAGCCGCCCCTGTGAAGGACCCCTTCTCGTGCCCGAACAATTCCGTCTCCATCAACTCCGAAGGTACCGCCGCGCAGTTCAGCGAAATAAACGGCCCGCCACGCCGCCCACTTTTTTCATGCAGCGTCCGCGCGATCAATTCCTTCCCCGTGCCGGTCTCGCCGCGAATGCACACGCGCGTTTCGCTCGCCGCCACATGCTCCACCTGCGCCATCACTTCTTTCATCGCCGCGCTGGCCCACACAATGTGATGCCGCCCGAGCCTCCGCTTCAAGTCACGGTTTTCTTCCTCCAGATGCCGCACGCGCAGCGCGTTCTCCACCGTCAGCAAAAGCTTTTCACTGGAGATGGGCTTCTCCAGAAAATCGCTCGCGCCCAATCGCGTGGCCTTCACCGCCATTTCAATCGAAGCTTGCCCGGACATCATCACCACCGGCGACGCCAAACCAATCGCCTTGAAATCCTCCAGCAACGCGATTCCGTCGCGTCCCGGCATCACCACGTCGGAAAGAATCAGGTCGAAGCGTTCGGCCTTCGCTAGTTCCAGAGCCCGCGCCGCGTTATCGCAAACGGTCGCCTCATGCCCCGCCAGCCGAAAAGCTCGCGCCAAAGACGCTAAAGTGTTCGCGTCATCATCAATAATCAAGATGTGGGCTTTTGCAGACACGGGAGGCTACGCCTCGTCTTCTTTTTTCTCGAAAACCATCGGGAAAGTCTGCGCCTTGTGCGGCGGCTTGATCGGCAGGTCAATATGAAACGAAGTTCCCACGCCAGTTTCGCTCTCAACGGAAATTCTTCCGCCGTGATCTGCCACTACTGCTTGGACGATCGCGAGCCCGAGCCCAGTTCCATGCTGCTTGGTCGTGTAATACGGCGTAAAAAGCCGCTCGGATTCTTCTGGCGTCAATCCCGTGCCGGTATCCGAAATTTCCAGCGTCACTTCGCCGTCCTTATGCGCCGTGCGCAGCATCAGCACGCCGCCCGCCGGCATCGCATCCATTGCATTCAGCACCAGATTTTCGATCGCTCGATGCAGCAGCGTCGCGTCCGCCTGAATCAGCGGCAAATCGTCTTCCAAATGCAGCTCCGGAGTAATCGCCGGACGCCCCACCGCGCTGAATTGTCCTTCAAACAGTTTCACCACGGTGCGCACGATCTCGTTCAGGTTCACCGAGCTCAGCTCAGGCTGCGGCATCTTCGCGAAATCGCTGAATCGTCCCACGATCGCTTTCAAATTCTCGATCTCCGCCAGCAATATTCCCGTGGATTCCTGAAACACTTCCTCGAACTGCGGGGAATTCTGCTCGCGCGCCTTGCGCAAGTTTTCCACGGTGGTCTGCAGCGGAAATAGCGGGTTCTTCAGTTCGTGCGCCAGCCGCCGCGCCAGTTCCCGCCACGCCGCGACGCGCTCCACCTGCACCAGCTTGTCGCGCTGCTCCACCAACTGCTCAGTCATCTTATTGAATGACCCTGCCAGCTGCCCTATTTCGTCGCTCCCGCGCACGTTCACCCGCGCGCTCCAATTTCCATCCGCCACTTCCTGCGCGCCTTCCGCCAGTTTCTGCACCGGACGAGTCACCCGCGCCGCGCCCCACCAGCTCAACATCAAACCGAACAGCAATCCCACTGCCACTACGCCCAAGGCCAACCAGCGGATCCGTCGCTCCAAAGTCACTACAGTGCGCTGCGAGACGCCCACAAATAACACGCCCAGCAATTCCTTCGAACGCCCCTGCAGCGGCACAGCGTGGAACATTTCCGCGCTCGCCGCATCAATGCTCCAGCGAATCTCTGTGGACTGCTCGACCGGGCTGGCCTTTTCTTTCGCCACCAACGGCGCGAAGCGATTCGCATCCGGCGCTGGCCCGTCCGCGTCCAGCAGATTCGATTCCTGGAAATCCTGATCGAGATTCAAATACAGCAGCGCGCGCATGTTCGCCGGCAGCACCAGCGACGCCAGAAATTCCTTGCCCAGCCGTTCGCCGCCCACCACGTACAAATCCCGGTCGCCCACGCGCACCGTGGCCACCGACAGCAGCGCCAGCACCGGCCCCGCTTCCGTATCGAGTTTGGTGAGGAACGCGCCGCGCGCCGGCCAATCCTCCGGCTTCGTCACCCACTCCATCTTGTAATTGAAACGCGCCGGAGATTCCTGCGAGGAAATAATCGTGCCGTCGTTATTTACGAAATCCAGCAAATCCAGCTGGTGCGATTTCGATACGCCGTGCGCGTCGTTCACATAAACCGACACATCCGCGTTCGGCCGGCTCAAATCAATCGCCATGCGCACGGTAGGCTCCGCGTCGGCGATGCCCTTCACGCTCTCGACGACTTCGCTGCCCCGCCGCGCAAACTCGCGCTGAAATTGCGCCAGCAGCGCGTCGGTGTGCTCGCGGTTCATTTCGTCAAACGCCCGCCGGGTCACGACGGTCACGCCGGCGGCGATCAATCCCACCGCCAGCAGCAACGCCAGCATGAAGTTGACGAATAACCTGGTGCGAAACGTCACGGAATTCTCCGTGTCTTGGTGACTGGTGATTGCTTGGTGAGTAGTGAATGGTGGCTGTTCATTTGTACTGAATAGAAAAATGGAAGTGCTTTGTTTTCTGTGAGTTGAGAATTTGGCGTCGAGAAAAAAGCGTTCATTTGTATTGAATAGAAATTGCTGTATTGGGCGCGTATTAGCTGGGGGCGTGCGGCCGGGAGGGCCGGAGTGGCGGCACTGGCTCGGTGGTTGGTGATGTTCGACATTTTCACAGATTCATCATCCTCTTCGGGCGCGCGAAATGCAAAAGGTTGTGTGTGTACATCGAGCTGCTGCCCGGCGAGGGGCGCCGCTTTTGAGCCGGTTTTGTCGCACAAGCTCATCGAACTCCTGTTGGCAGTGGCGTTTGCGCTGGCGTCGGCGTTTCCGTATCCAGCCACACATCCGCTAGTGGCCAATTCTCGCCCGGGCCCGGCGCCTTCCAATCCCGCACGCGCGCGCTCAAACCATACACTTGCGGCAACCAAACCAGCGGCACCACGCGATAGGTGTTCAACACCGCCCGCTGCTGCTTATAGATGTCCTCCGGCGAAGCAGCTTCGGGAAACGCGCCGGCCTCCACGCCCACGAGCGGCCCCAAAAAGATCCGCGCCAGAAAATCTTTCAGCGCGACGCCCGGCAATGGCGAAGTCATACGCCACCGCACCAATTCCACGTCCACGTGCGTAGCTTGCCCTGCCGCGCCGCGAGATTTATCCGCGCCGGCGCTCGCGCCCGGCATTGCCTGCGCCCGCACCGACATCCCCGCTTCCTTCGCGTTCACCACAATCCGCTCCGCCACGCTCTGCTCCAGCGGATCAGCGGAATCATATCCCAACACCAAAGCACTCGACGGCGCGATTTGTTTCCAAAGTTCCTTCGCGTGCTCCAGATCCGCCGGCGATGGCGCGGCAGCCGGAAACAAAAATGCCGTCCCGCTCGACCACTGCGGCAACAACCCGCCCGCAGCCTCCCCAGTCTTCTGCAAAATAAAATTCACAATCGCCACGCGGTCAATCGCAAGGGAAAGCGCCTGCCCAGCGGCGTGTCCGGGCGCTTGACTCGTCGTCCGTGCGCTCGAAGTGGCCGCCGCATTCCCGCTGACGAAAACCAGCGCCAGCAATTCATCCGGCTGCGAAGCGCTAACCCGCACTCCTAGCTCCGCAGCCCGCCGCGCGTCCTGCGGCGGAATCTGCGCAAAGTCTGTCTTGTTGAGCTCGAGATCAACAAGCCGCTCGTGCGCCCCCCGCCCCATCGCAATCTCCACAGCATCCACAAACGGCCGCCCCTCACGAAACTCTTCATTCGCAGCAAGCACCGCCCGCTTCCCCGCCTCGAAAGCCGTCACGCGAAACGGCCCACTCCCGGCCGCCCCAGCAAATTCCCCGTCGGCATCCCGATGATCAAAGATTAGCGAATCAATCTGCCATTTCGCCGCCGCTTCTTCCGCCGTCGCAGCTTCCACGTCCGGATCAAGGGATGCCACGGAAGCGCCAATCTCCACACGCAAAGTTCCGCCGTGCCGCGGTCGCCGCGCGCTGCGCGCGGGCAAGGCCGCGAACGCCACCGCCGCCAGCGCGCTAATTACCGCAAGTCGCCGTAACAATATAAGCCTCGTATTCCTCGGTTTTCAGATTGCGAATGATCGCGCGAACCGCGCTTGTGTCGCGTTCCGGTTGGAGTGATATCACCGGACCGCGAACTTGGATCGCATCGCCAACGGCAACTGCCGAGATCGGACCAAGACTAATCAAGTATCCCTGGAGAAAATCGGTTTGCGTCCAATCGCCTTCACCGGTGTAGACCGAAATCGTTTCACCTCGACATTCTCCATATACCAATGTGCCTAGGCTGTTCGGTAGTCCGGGTATTGTCATGCGCTCGACAATGTTGTGGTTCGGCGGTGAAATCTTGCACTGCACGACTCCGGTGAGATCCGGATCGCCAACGCACTCAAATCCCTTGAACCAAATTTTCCCCTCTTTCAGGCTGATCCTCCCTTCCGAATCGCGCGACAGAGCCGCCATCGGCGGAATTGGCGTGCTGCGCGAGAGTTGCCAACCAGCGCCAGAAGGCTTGTAGATTTCAAGACGCCTTGCTTCGAGGATCAGAAGCAAGGATTGGCCGGAAGATGAGTCTTTGAGGAGGGCGAAGTCCAAGAACCTTTCCGAGTGCTTCCAGACGAAGCGCTTTTCGAGCGACAAGGATTGCTCGCCTGGTTCGGCTTCCGGGAAATTCGATTTAGAGACTGAAACCATCATCACCGGAACCGAATTCGTGCCCGCCGAATCGCCGGGAATTTGAACTACCCACAAATATTCGCTCGCGGATCCCGAAAGCGTGAGTTGCAATGGAACCGCCGATTGCGCCGCGGTGGAATTCGCCGCGGGAAGCGCGAAGCTGTGATGCTGCAGTTGTTCTCGCAAGGCCGCGCCAATCGCCGCCACATCCGAAGCGTCGAGCGATGAAATATTTTCCACGCTGAGTGCGACCGCGGTCGGGCTCATCGCCGCGGCAACTTCGTCACCGAGCTTAGCCACCGCGTCATTCCAAGATTTCGGCAGCGTGGACGCCGCTTGCGCGTGACTCACTCGTGGTGCAATAGCAGAAAAAAGCCCGACAAGAATTGTGAAGACTGCGACGCGAATGGCGAGAGGAATCCGGCAGGAAGGCCGCATCAGTGTGCGCGAATCGTGAAACAAGTTCGCGAATCGTCATCTTAGCACACCGCCGAATCCGCAAAGTTGTGCTCATGCCGAACGCAGTGTCCGCGCAGTTATCGTGGCATAGCCGATGCAACGTCAAAGACGCCCGCCTGAAGGCGGCCGCTACAAATTCAAAAGCGACGCGCAAATTACGCCGGCTGGGTGGCTGCGGCTCAGATCCAGAATGAAAGCTTCGCTGCGGCGGTCGCGTCGCATTGTCTCCTGGTCCTCACCGTGCCACCCGCAAGGGTTTTTGCCGGCGTCACTCCCGAACCGGGCTGCCCTACTCGCGGAACAGGCCGCGAGAACCCCGGCTGGGAATCTCTTAAGAAAGAGCACAGCGAAGAGTCGCAGTGCCACGAAAGCGGAGAATCTCATTACTGCTTCCCGCCAGCACGCACCGGCGGATCATTCAATCCTCCAAAAGCCTGCGCCGACTTCAGCACATCGTTCGTGAAGAAAAATTTCCCGTCGGTAGGCACCATCATGATCTGCACGCGGTCGCTCAACCGCTGCGCCACCGTCAATTGCACCAGCATCGGGTTCACCTTCAGCGCCGACGCCTCGAGCTGCATCTTCTCCGCGCCGGCCTGCGCCGTCAGACGAATCTCGTTCGCTTCCGCATCCGCGAGCAAATCCTGCCGCTGCTTCTCCGCCTTCCCGTCAATCACTTTTGCTTGCGCCGCGGCCTCCGCGCCGCGCACGGTTTCCTGGTTCTGCGTCTCGGCAAACAATTCGCGCCGCTGTTGCTCGGCCTTGCTGTCAATCACTTTGGCCTGCGCTTCCGCTTCCGCGTTCTTCACGCGCGCTTGCGCGGCGGCGTCTGCATCTTCAATGGTGGTCTGCTTGCGGGCCTCCGCTTCCAGCTTCGATTGCTCGATCTGTTTCTGCTTCAGGGGCAACGTGTATTGCATCGCGTCCGATTCCGCCTGCGCCATCAACACACGCGTGCGCGCATCGCCCTCCGCGCGCTTGATCTGCCGCACCTTCTGCGCCTCTGCCTGCGATTCCGCGATCTTCACTTTTTTCTGCTCGATGCTTTGATCCACCGTCACTTGATCGTCTTCCTGTTCCTTCATCAACAGGCCTTGCAGCCCCTGCTGGTACTGCTCGGGCAGCAATACTTTGCGCAGCAGCACTTCCTTCACGATGATTTGGTCTTCACCCAGCCGCGCCGTGATGGCCTGCGTCGCGCGCTGCTTGAATTCGTCGCGCTTCGTCGAAAAAACGTCGCGCACGATGTAGTTCGGCGCCAGGTCGCGGAAAGTGCTGGTGACAACCGGCGCGACGATCTCGTCCTCGATCGGCTGCGGCAAATTCGCGTCCACATAATCCAGATGACGAGGATCGAGGCGATAGCGAACCGTCACGGCTAGGCCGACCGACAAACCTTCGCGCGCTTCGACGGTGAGAATCTCCAGACCCTTGTCGCGCGGATTGTCCGACGCCGCCGTGGAATAAACTTTTTCGCGGATGTCAAAAAGCTGCGCGCGCTGCACCAGCGGCATCAGCAAATGCGTCCCCGCATACAAAGTTCCCGGCCGGACGCCCGAGATCTGGCTCACGCGCACGGCCGCGAACCCATCCGGCACAACGAGAATGCTCTTTCCCAGCAAACTGGAAAGCGCCGCCAACGCCACAAGTTTCGCAGCAGCAGACCAACGTATTGCCCGCCGCGGCGCCGCCGATCGTGGCGGCAAATAGAACGCAGAACGCGAAGCAGGCGCAGCTTTCTTCGCATCCGCCGCAGATGTGCCCGGCACCGAGCCACCTTCGATCGATGTAGCAGCATCCTGCTCGGCGGCGATATCCTTGGGCGCGCGTTCGCCGAGCCGCAGAATCCGGTTCAGCTCGAACGCCAAATAGAGGTCATACAGCACGATCGCGACAGCCATTCCCAAAAACCCAAAACTCACCACGAACAACAACATCCGCAGAAAAAGCATGGAACACCTCCCTTGCCTTCGCCTTCACCGTGACAGCCACTTTTGGCTGTGCTCCCGTCTCTGTCTTTGCGCGAAGCGCCTATGCTGCGCGCCGCTTCGACTCGCCGCCGTTACGGTCCCGCGAGATCGCTGCCATCCGCTGCGCCACCGTCTGCGGCGCCGGACGCGCCGGCATCAAACGCATCAGCAAAACCAAGCTCAACCACTCCAGGCCCAGCGCCACCGCGTACGAAATGAAAATCGCTCCCGCCACCGCCACAAATCCAATTCCGCTTTCCATGGCCATGTCCTCCGTGTGAGCTGGGCTGCAATCGAACTAAAAGCAGGAAGGTAGCCAATCGAGGAATACAACGACGACAATATGCCAGCGGTACCTCAACCCAACATTCTCAACACCTTGCCGCCAAAACGCAGAAAGCTCAGCCGCAACTAGACTTCCCGTCGCCCGCACACAAACGTGGCCCCACAAACACGCCGTGGAATTCCACACTCAGCCGAATTCAGACACGGGTGGCGAACGGGGCGGGTGTGACGTGGGCCGCACCACCCCTCCAGAGGGCGGTCCCGTCCGCCGCCTGAAATATCGCGTGTACCAAAAGATTGATTATGGTATTTGATACCTAATAGCTCGGAGGCATCAGTATGGGAACCATTCACGACTGGATTGAGGTACTAATCTGGGGCGGTTTTTTTAGTATCTTCATGGCGTTGTCGACCGGTCCGAGGAAGGCTCCTGATGGTAGCAAGACGGGCTGGTCATGGGCCGATGGTGTCTCCTGGGCTCTCGCTGGACTATTCTTCGGGATCGGAATTGCGTTTCATTGGAAGGCTTTGCACCCGCCACTAGTGTTCCTACTTCTGCTCGCGATCGGCGGCTCAGCAGCAGTCGCGAGAATGGCCCCACTAAGACCCCCGCCCATCGATAAATCCCCGTACCGCCAGTGATTTCGATGCGGCGGGAATTTCAATGCTAGACGCGCTCCACCATCGGCAACCTCAAATCAGGCGTAACCGCCCCACCTCTGCTAGAATCTGCTTCAGGCGCACGAGCATCCATGGCCACGACACCCACTCCCGCTTCCACTCCCGATCCGGAGCCGCATCCGGGCGCGCCGCCCTCGGACGCGACCAAACCCGCGCGCACGGGCCAACTCACCGGCGGCTTTCAACTCTTCCGCATCTTTGGCATTCCCGTTTACCTGCACTCCAGCTGGATTATCATCTTCCTGCTGATTACCGTATCGCTCGGGCAGCAATTCACCTCGCTGCATCCCGGATGGTCCACGCAACAGCACTGGGCGCTGGGCATCATCACCAGCATCCTTTTCTTCGGCTCGCTGCTATTTCACGAGCTCAGCCACAGCATTGTGGCGCGCCACTACCGCATCCCGGTGCAATCCATCACGCTGTACGTCTTCGGTGGGCTCTCCAGCATCTCGCGCGATCCTTCCAGCGCGCTGCAGGAATTCAATATCGCCATTGCCGGCCCGCTTTCGAGCCTGTTCCTGGGCGGCTGCTTCTGGCTGGTTACGCATTATTTCCATGGCAATGAACTGGTCGTCGCCTCCTGCACATGGCTCTGGGAAATCAACGTGATGCTCGCGGTATTCAATCTCATACCCGGATTTCCGCTCGACGGCGGGCGCGTGCTGCGCAGCATCGCCTGGGGAATCACCCGAGATTTCAACCGCGCCACAAAAATCGCGTCTTACGCCGGCCGCTTCTTCGCCTACGTGATGATTTTTATCGGAGTGTGGTGGGCATTCCACGGCAGCCTGGTGAACGGCATCTGGACCGCCTTCATCGGCTGGTTCCTGCTGAGCGCGGCGCGCGAAAGTTACACGCAAGTCGCCGTGCGCAACACGCTCACGGGCGTCCGCGCGGGCGACATCATGACCCAGGACGTCCCGACCGTGGAACGCAACATCTCCGTGGATGATTACGTCCACGAAGTGCTGCGCACCGGGCGCCGCTGCCACGTCGTCACCGGCGCCGGACGTCCCGTCGGACTCGTCACACTAGCCTCGGCGCGCGCAGTCCCGCGCGATGAGTGGGCCAACACTTCCATTCAGGCTGTGATGATGCCCTTCGACCGCGCCCACTGCGCCACGCCGGACGAGCCTGCGCTGGGCGTCCTGCAGCGCATGCAAACCGAAGACATCAATCAAATGCCAGTCGTAGCCGATGGCGCCATCGTAGGTATGATCGCCCGCGACACCATCCTGCACGTCCTGCAAACGCGCTTGCAGCTCGGCCATCTAGCATCTTGATGGCAAACGCATCGCGCGCGCCATCCCGAGCGGAGCGAAGGATCTTTCGTGCTCTCTTCCGGAGCGCCAAAAACTTGAGCGAGCCACCCATTAACGAAACAGATTACGAGCGCCTGCAACGAGAAGAAACTCCCACCGTCACCCGCCGCGGCTTCAACATCTGGTTCGGAGCTGCCGGCGTCTTAGCCATAGCGGGCGCGCTCGTCGCCTATTGGGAAAAACACAAAGCCGGTAATCCAGTGAAAGTCATCGCCCAAGCCGGCGAAATCCCCGTCGGAGGCTCCAAAATTTTCACATATCCCGCCGATGACCGCCCTTGCTTCCTCCTCCGCCCGACCGCAGAAACCTACCTCGCCTTCAGCCGCCTCTGCACGCATCACACCTGCCCCGTCTTCTATCACTCCGAAGAAAACATCTTCGCCTGCCCTTGCCACGGCGGCATCTACTCGGCTACCACCGGCGCAGTCCTCGACGGCCCGCCGCCAAAGCCGCTACCGCAAGTGATCCTGGAACGCCGCGGCAACGATATCATCGCGACCGGCTTCGTCCCGACCGGAACTTAATCGGCGCACACCATTCCCGCGCATCTGAACTCGTGTTCGCAATGCGGGCTTACTATTTCTGAGGCGGGGTTCTATACCTGGCAGCCTTCGCGTCCACGCCTTCCGTCACCGTGACTATCACATCCGCTGGAATGTCCTTCAACTCTTGCACGTAGCCGCTCGGCCAGTGAATCACGAGCGAATCCACCATTTCGTGTTTCCCCAATCCAAAATAAATCCGCGGGTCCTGCGCTGAGCAATAACTCATCCCGCCCTTCGCCTGGTCGTAGCTCTTGAAGTCTCCCGCCGTCAATTTCAATGCAGCCCCAATCCCGTCGCGATTCGATTTCACGCCGATCAACCGCACCGCGATCCAGTGATTGCCCTGCGCCGCCGGAGAGCTGCCGCCCTCATTCCGGAAAAGTTGCGCATCCTCGCCGTTGTTGCTCACCAGAAAATCCTGCCAGCCATCGTTGTCGTAATCTCCCACCGCTAGGCCCCGTCCCACGCGCGGTTTGCGAAAATCCGCGCCCTCGGTTCGCGTTGCGTCCACAAAATTCCCGTCGCCGCGGTTGCGATAAAGCATCTTTTCTTCTTCGTACGCAACTTCCGGGTGATACATCGGAATGTTGTCCAGAATATGCCCGTTGATTATCAACAAGTCGCGCCAGCCATCGTTATCAAAATCGAAAAACCGCGCGCCAAAAGCACTTCGTAAAATGTTGGTCTGCCCGATCCCTGAAGCAATCGTGAAATCCGTGAACGTCCCATCCCCATTATTCCGGTACATGCGGTTCAACTCGAAATCCAGGTGGCTCACGAAGAGATACATCAGCCCATTGTTCATCACGTCCGCGGCATCAGCGCTCATGCCCGCTTCCGGACGCCCGTCTTCGCTGAATCCCACGCCCGATTTATAAGTCGCGTCACGAAACGTGCCGTCGCCATTATTCAAATACAGAAAATTCCGTTGCGTGTCGTTGGCGATGAAAATGTCCGTCCAGCCGTCTCCGTTAAGATCCGCCAGCACCACCGCCAGGCTCTTGCCGTCCGTGTTCAGCAAACCCGCTTTTTCGGTGACGTCCGTGAACGTCCCGTCGCCATTGTTGTGATACAGCTTCGCCGAGCTGCCGTGGAAACTATCGGGATGGCAGTAAGCGGTGGCCTGCGGAACGTCGGTGGATCCGGGATGCACATCGCCGCACAGCACCGGATGATCCACGTCGTACTGCACGTAATTGGTCACCAGCAGATCCAGCTTTCCGTCGTGATCGTAATCGAACCACCCCGCGGCCGTTCCCCAGTTTCCGTCGTCGCCCACTCCGGCCTTCGCGGTCACGTCCGTGAACGTGCCGTCGCGGTTATTGTGCAGCAGCACCGAATGGCGGTAGCCGGTCAAGTAAATGTCCGGAAATCCGTCGTTATCGTAATCGCCTACTGCGACGCCGAAAAAAAATGTGCCGTCGCTGCGGATTCCGCTTTGCTCGGTCACATCCGTGAACGTGCCGTCGCGATTATTGCGATAGAGCGCAGGCTGCGGCGGCAGCAGCGGGTGATAATACGGCGTGTAGCCGCTGTTCACGAAGAACGCGTCCAGATATCCATCCTGGTTGTAATCAATCCAAGCGACGCCCGCGCCCATCGTCTCCAGGTAGAGCCGTTGAGGTGATGCCGCTCGCTCGTGATGAAAATGAATCCCGGCCGCGCTGGTCACGTCGCGAAATTCCACGTGATATGGATTGGTGATCTCGCTGCGGTGCCGCAATTTTACGCCATCATCTTGTTGTTGTCCTGTGGATCCGCCGCGCGGCGCCGGCGCGGCCTGCCTGGCACCCGCCGCAATCAAGCTGCGATACGCCACACGCGCTGAAGACCCCAGCAATGCGCCCGACACGTCCGCAGTGGCTATAAAAAGGATAGAAAGCGAAATGAGCAGAGGAGTGCGAATACGCATTCGTTGCCGGGTCATTGCGAAACAGATTCTAACAGCACGCCAACCCTCGTGCTACGTTGTGCCGGATTCACACTTCATCTACAGCTTTGACGGTTCCACTTTACGCGCGGGTAGCAATGCCGCACCACTTCATTCATGTTCCGTTAACGCGCATCCCAGTTTTCATACGTACTGCTTAGTTCTTTTATGGAACTCATTCGTACTCTGTGGAAAACTTTCGCTCGCACTCAGTTTCGTGTTGACTCCGCGCGTACCCGAGGATAGCCTGCTTCCATTCTGTGGGCTGGGGGGCCCTTGTCCGGAAGTGATTCCCATAATAATTCCGAAGTCCGTGAACTATGGGAGCGCGGAGTCTTCGCTCCGTTCTCTTGCTGTCCGTAAAAACTCGCGCAAGTCTACGCCGCGCAGGGCGGCGCTCGTTGCGTGCATTGCGCTCGCCGCCGGGATCATCATTTTGCCGAGCGCGCCCGCCACACGCGCAGACGGAAATGCGCGCTCCGCGAACGGCGCCGCTTCTTCACCCGCCACGCCTAAAAAAGTAATCATTGATACCGACCCCGGTACCGACGACGCGCTCGCCATTCTGCTGGCGCTGAATTCGCCGGAGCTGGATGTGCGCGCTCTCACCGTCGTCCCCGGCAACGTGACCGCGCAGCAAGGCCTGGAAAACGCACTCAAACTAGCGTCCCTCACCAATCGCTGCGACATTCCCGTCGCCGGCGGCGCCCAGCACCCGCTATTTCAAAAACTGATCACCGCGGAACTGTGGCACGGCGCGAACGGCCTCGCCAACGTGGACCTGCCGGCCAGCAAGTGCAAAGCCGACCCGCGCTTCGGTCCCGACCTGATCATTCAAATGATTCACGAGTCCCCGCACGAGATCACTCTGGTCCCCGTCGGCCCGCTCACCAACATCGCACTGGCTCTGTTGAAAGATCCTTCGATCGTTCCGCTGGTGAAGGAAGTGGTGATCATGGGCGGCTCGATTTCCGGCGGCAACGTGAACGCCGCCGCCGAAGCCAACATCTATAACGATCCCGAAGCCGCGCAGATCGTATTCCACGCCGGCTGGCGCTTGACCATGGTCGGTCTCGACGTCGGTGACAAAACGCTCTACGACCAGGCGCATCTCGATCAACTTTCGAAAACCCACGGCCCCGAAAACGACTTCGCCGTGAAAGTTCTTACTTTCCTGCTGGGCCAGGAAGCGAAGTACGGCGCGGGCGGCGGTTCGCCGATGTACGACCCGCTCGCCGTCGGCACCGCGATTGACCCTTCCATCGTCTCGACTCAGCCGATGCACGTAGACGTCGAATCGCGCGGTGAGTTCACGCGTGGCGAGACCGTCGCCAATCGCCGCAACGCCGTCGAACGCAACGTCCTGCATGGCGATCACTACATCATCGAAGGCATTGACCACGTCGAGCCCAACGTTCAGGTTTGCACGGGCGTCAACGCCGAAAAATTTCTGCAGCTGCTGAATTCGCGCCTGGCAGGTAAATGACATGCAAGACATACGGCTCGCTGGTTGCGGCAACAACAAATCAAATTTCGCCGTGGATCGCTCCACACCCAGAGGGAGAGAAACGATGAGAATGTGGAAGAGTGTGCTCCTAACACTGACGCTTGTAGTTTCGCTGTTTGTCGCGAGCAGCACGCGCGCGCAGACTTTGCAGAATGGCGCGGTCCGCGGCACGGTCTATGACACTTCACACGCGGTTGTCTCGACGGCTAAGGTGACGCTCAGCAACCCTGAGACGGGCCTGACGCGCGACCAGGCGGTCGGCGCGGACGGCTTCTACTCCTTCGACAACGTTCCGCCGGGCGTCTACATGATCGTGGCGACGGCGGACGGATTCGCCGTGACCACCGTGAAACAAATCAACATCAGTGTCGGCTCGTCCCTCAACGTGGACATCACCATGCCGCTAAAAACGCAAACCGCCACGGTGGAAGTCTTAGCGGACTCCGGCGCGGTCATCGATACCTCCACCGCGGGAGTTACGCAATTGTTGAACTCCACCAGCGTCGAGAATCTTCCCTTCCCCGGTCGCGATTATCGGGACCTCGCTCAGCTTTCTCCCTCCGTGACGGTTGTTCCGGGACTTCGCGGTGGCCTCCGCTTGGGCGGTCAGCAGAGCGACTACAGCGGCTTGGTCGTGGATGGCGGCGACCTGACCAATAACTTCTTCGGCGAAAACTTCGGTTCGCTCGAAACCAAGAACCTCACGATTCCGCTGGAAGCCGTGCAGGAGTTTCAGGTTGTCACGAACGGTTTCGCTCCCGAATTTGGGCGAGCGACGGGTGGCCTGCTCAACGTCGTCACCAAATCCGGCACCAACGATCTGCACGGCGAAGCGCACGAGTATTACCGTGGCGGCTCGCTTACCGCGACGGATGCTCTGGGCAACCCGTCTAATATTGACAACCAGAATCAGTTCGGTGGGTCGGTCGGCTTCCCGATCCACAAGAATCGCCAGTTTCTCTTCCTTTCGACTGACATCCAACGTGAGAATGGACCTTTGGATACAGTTTTCTGCCCGACGGGACCGAATAATGCAAGTTGCGAGGCAACACTCGCCGCTGCCGGCGGTGGCCCAATCATTGGTTCCCCTACCGGCACCTCGGTCTTGCCAGCGAGCTGCGGCGGGCCATCGGCCATCGGAGAAGCGCTGCTTCCGGCGTGCTACGGGGTCGCTACCCTGGCTGGCTTTGAAGGCCCGCACAATCAGTATCAGAACTTCTTCACGATTCTCGGCCACTACGATTACCAATTCAGTCCCGCGAACCATTTCAGCATCCGCGGCTTAGGGACCCGAAACCATACCAACGGCTTCACCGGCGGCTTCGGGCAGACCGAGACTTCGATCTCGATCGGCAATGCCGAGAACTTTGTTAATCAGGGCATCAGCGGCGTCTTCGGATTGGATACAGTGCTGGGCAAGAAGGTCAACGAAATCCGTGTGACCATCCAGGGAGAAACCCGCAAGCGCCACCCGATCGGCGCGGGTCAGCCCGAGCTGGAAATTACCGGAGTTGGCAACGTCGGCCAGCGCTTTTACCTCCCCGCAAACAACGACAACGGCAAACTGGTGGTCGCTGACAACTTCTCTTATTCCTTCGGCAAGCACGACGTGAAATTTGGCGGCGACGTAAATTCCTTCGTAGACCGCAAAGACATCTTCGCGGGATGGAGTGCGGGCGAATTTGTCTTCTTTGACCTGTGTGATTTCAACCCCAACCCGGTCACCTGCGCGGGTACAACCCCCCCTGCGTCAGGGACCACACAGGTGGATGGCTTTGAACAGGGCTTTGGCTTGAACAACAAGCCCTTCCTCCAAGCGTCGGAGCTCTTCCCGGCCTATCAGAACGGCATCGGCCTTTACTGGCAGGACAAATGGCAGCTAACGTCGCGAGTCACGCTTACTTACGGCTTGCGCTGGGATGGCACGTTGAACCCGCAACCGCAAACCCCCATCGCCGGCAATGAGGTCATGGTTGGCGCGGGCGCCGGTAGCCATCTGGCGCCCGTGCCGCAACGCGTTGCCCGTGACTTCCAACAGTGGGGACCGCGCATCGGTGTTGCCTGGAACGTCGGCTCAACGCAATCGCCTACCGTGGTGCGTGCGGCCTGGGGTTTGTACTACGCGCAGACGCCGACCATTTTCATGCCCACCGGCGGCAGTGGAAAAACCGCCAACCTATTTTGCTTTAGCGGCCCTTCCTGCCAGCCAACCGCCAGTACCAGCTACAGCCTGCCGTATCTTTTCCCGAACGCGCTTCCCATCGCCGTTGACGGCCTGTGCGCGTCGCCTGAAGGTTGCCCGGGGCCCACGTATGTGGACCCCAATTTCAGAAACCCGCGAGTCTCCAACCTCACTGTCAGCGTCGAGCATACCTTCGCGCGAGACTGGACGGTCACGTTAACCGGTCTTTCGGTCCATTCCTGGAATCTCCGCACCGGCGGATTCAGCACAACCGTCTGGGCTCGAAATTTTGACATCATCGGTACGGATCCGTTTGGCCGCTCGATAATCGCCGTCAACAACGCCGGGGATCCCACCGTGCCGATTTGCGCGAATGCATCGCCAACAGGGCCCGAGCCTGCCGACTGCACGTTGTCCACCAGTGGCACCAATGAACTAGGCAGTTTCGGCCACGCAAACTATAATTCGTTCGTCGCCAGCGTTAACAAACGCTTTTCGAATCGCTTTCAATTGTTCGCGAATTACAATTTCTCAAAGAATGATGCCAATGGCTCCAGCGAACGCGATACCGATTCGTTCTTTGGCCCGTCGGACCCCATCAATCTCAACTTGGATTATGGCCGTTCTCAACTCGACATCACTCACCAGTTCACTTCCGGCGTTGTCACCAATTTGCCCTGGGGCTTTACATGGAGCAACAACTTCATCTATCACAGCGGTCTCGCCTATCCGGTTTACATTCAGACCGATCTAAACGGAGATGGCGTCAGTAACCAGGGCATTGGCTCAAATGACCGGCCGGTCATTGCCAATGCCGCGGGTAAGCTCGCGCTTCTGCAGGATTACCCCGATCGCCAGCCGAACTACTTCGCTTGGGACATGCGCATCGCCAAAGACATCAACTTCAAGGAGCGCTTCCAGCTCCGCCTGAGCGTTGATTTCTTCAACGTGACGAACCGCGGCAATCTTCAGTCCGATCCTGATAACAGCGCTTTTGTTCCGTTCGGTACTGGGTGCACCACGTTCGCGGGCAGCGTCACAACCAACCTCGCCACTTGCGCTCCGCTCACCCACGTCCCACAACCCGGAGATCCCACCGGTTTGGGCAACACTTTCCGCACTCTCGACGAACTACCGACGGGCGCCACTCCTTTCGCGGCGCAATTCGGAGCGAGGTTCCAGTTCTAAATGCATCAGCCCCGCAGTGAGCGTCGGCGCTTTCTGCGGGGCGTCGGCGGTTTCATGATGCTGGCAGCCGCCGGCGGAAAAACCCTCCGACAAGCTGCCGGAACCTCTGTATCACCTGAAAAAGTGCGTTGGCCCAAACCTATCGGCAGTCCCGTCCTCGATAGCCTTCCTCCCGTTATTGAAAATTCGCGCGACGTCCACACGAACCTGGGCAAGCTCGTCGAAGTCGCCGGCTGGATGGCCTACGAAGAACTCCCCATGCCCGACTATTCCCTGCCCCTCGGCGTCGGCGCGAACAATGCCGATGAAACGATTGACTTCATCATGGTCGCAGACGTGATAGACACTGCCTTCACCGACTTCACCACTCACGTAAAATTTCAGGTGGATTACGCCGGCCAGCACTGGTCCGATTCCGACGCCGAATTCGCCTGCCTCAAGCGCGCCATGGACCAGGGCATCCCCATCCTCGATGGCAACTACCTCGCGCAGCTCACCCGCCCGCAAATGGAAAAAATTTTCGCGGGCAATATCGAAATTCCCATGCTCGATGAAAAAATGGAGCTGTGGCGCCAGGCCGGCGCCTTGCTCGCCGCGAAATACCACGGCCGCTTCCACAATTTCATCCGCAGCTGTTCGCCGCGCCTCTACGATCATGGCAACGGCATGGTGGACCGCCTCGTCGTAGAATTCCCGCGTTTCAACGACGTCAGCATGTACGACGGCCACGAAATCAAGCTCTACAAACTGCCCCAGCTCGGCCTCTGGCTCGTCTATGCCAGCCTGCACAATACCGGAAAATTTCAGCTGGAAGACGTTCACTCGATGACCGCCTTCGCCGATTACATCGTTCCCGTAGGGCTGCGCCTGATGGGCATCACTTCCTATTCGCCCGCGCTCGAAAAAGCCATCAACACGCATCAGCTAATCCCGCGCGACAGCACGCAGGAAATCGAAATCCGCGCCCACTGCATCTATGCCACGGCCCTCCTGACCGAAGAAATCAACAAGCTCCGCGCCGCCGACAACCAGATCATCATCCCCCAAATCGACGCGCGCATCTGGACGCACTACCACACCACTGATTGGCCCCATCACCTGACCCGCACCATAATGTATTAACCCGCAACGCCCAGCGCATCCCCTCAATCAACGGGCGCCACAATTACCGCGAGCGCGCGCCGCAAGCGAAGAGCACCACTCGATCCCCGCTCAGCGCGTTTTGGAGTGCGGCGGCTTGCCGCCGCTTTGCCTTTGGGCGAGGTTGCCTCGCGTGCTTTCTAGCGCCACTTGAATGCATTAACCATCGCAGGGTGCGCTCCTCTTCCTGGGAGCACGAAACAAAAACCGGCGGGAACAACAACTCCGAAGCTTACATCTCTGCTGAAGCCAAAGCCCGAGACAGCGTCCGGCCCGATCCGCAAAATCACGGACCAGACGCTGAGTCCCTGGGCATTCAATTTCCGAACAAGATCCGTCAAGCTTTCTGCGGTTAATCCGGATGGCTATGCCGCCAATTCCAGTAATCTCGCTGCTCTTTATGGCTGGCGTGCGCGTATTCGACATCGTGGCGGTGATTGTCCGACAGGTACACCCCCCACGCGTGACGCTCGTGGTCGTCCCAGTTGTGATAATCGTGGTGACCCGAGTCATAGACGCGTACCTGAACCCCGGCTTGCGGCCCAGGCGCGGCCATCATTGACACGGGCGCCGCCAAAGCGACGGTCAAGAATAGCGCGGCGGTGTAACGATGCGTATGATGCATATAGAAGTCCTCCAAATCTGGAATTCCGCTGTTGCTAAGCGGTGACCTCGACTGTGCACGCGGCCCCGCCGCGCCGATGTGCGATACAGCACACTGTATCGCACACGACATCAGCGCCCGGCGCCCTCACTTGAAAGAGTCGGTGTGCCACCCCGGATTCACCCACTCTCCATTGCGCCGCACAAAAATCTCCGTCGCGCGCCCCGAATTCACCGTGCGCGTTCCGTTTTCTTCCGTCTCCACCAGATACGAAGTCCAGATAATCGCCACGTCGCCAAACCGCTGGATCTCCGTCCGCGGAAATTCCAGCCGCAGCAGTTTTCCGCCGCTTGCCTGAAACTCCGCCGCGGTGCGCAAGACATCCGCCTGGTTCTTCCACTTCGCCTCATCGGAACTGATCACAATCGAGTCCGGCGGCACCAGCCGCTCCAGCGCCTTCGCGTCGTTCGCAAACCACGCGCGCCACACGCTCTCCCGCACCTTCAGAATTTCCCCGCGGTCATCCTGGCCGTGGGCGCATCCCGGTCCCACAAGCATTCCCAAAACGCAAATCCCAATCATCATCCGTACGCTGCGACGCATGTTTTCCTCCTTTGAATTTAACGACACGCTCAAACACACACGTACACCCGACACAATCCCAAGCCGTAAATCATTCGTCGCGCAACGAAAGTTGCGCGCCACGCGCGGAAAATCATCCCTTCACTGCACTCTTCTTCACTGCGCAGGCTTCGCCGGCTGAGCTTGATAAAAACCTGGCATGGTCCGCGAAGAAATCGCCAGGCGATTCCAGGCATTGATCGCTACAACCGCCAAAGTTAAGTCGCAAATTTCCTTCTCGCTGAATTGCACGCGCACATCTTCATATGCCGCGTCCGGCGCGTGGCCGCTGGTAATCAGCGTCACCGCTTCTGTCCAAGCCAGCGCCGCACGTTCACGCTCGGTGTAATAAGGGCACTCGCGCCAGGCATCCAGCGAATACATCCGCTGCTCTTTCTCCCCAATCGCCTGTAGATCTTTCCAGTGCATGTCCAGGCAGTAAGCGCACCCGTTGATCTGCGACGCGCGCAGCTTGATCAAATGCAGCAAGGGTTGCTCTAATCCGCACTCCTGCAAATATCTTTCCAGCCCCCGCATCGCCGTATACACACCCGGCGCCGCCTTCATGAAATTAAATCGCTCTTCCATAATTCCTCCTTTGGCCAAGCTCACAATATTCTCGATGAAGCAACTCAGGCTCGCGCAACCGCCTCCCGATCCCCGTAGAGCGCGAGCAAAACCGCTCCCGCCGAAGCCGAAAACACCGAATAATCCATCGGCGACTTGATCCCAAACGACATCGCCATCGCAATCCCAAATAGCGCCAGCAACGCCGCGCTCCCCAACGCCACCCAACGCGGCCACACGCCCAGTATTAACGCGACTCCCAAAAATAATTCCGCCGCCGTCGCCGCCCACGCCAGAAACGGAATCGAAAACGCCGGCATGAACGAGTTCACCTTTGCGGTATAGCTCACGAACCCCGCGAAGTTTCCGTAGCCCACATTCCTGCCCGTGTACCACCCGAAACGATCGGCAATACCCGACAAGAAAGCCGCACCCAACGCGAGCCGTGCGTACAAAATTCCCCACCGCTCCCGATTCACCGCGCGCACCGTCACTTCCGCGCCACTCGCCGGATTTTTCTCTTCCGCCGCCGATGTCTTACGCATGATCACTTCCCTCCCGGCCCCGCAGCGTCGCCCGCTGCAACGCTCAATGGCGCATCGTGATCGCAAACGAAAAACGCGACAAATTTTGCCGGCTCCGTCGCGCTCGCGTTCGCCGACACCGCGTGCACGCCATACGCTGCCTCGTAGAAACTTTCACCCGCGCTGTACACAGCTTCGGCCCCGCCGCGCACCTGCGTCCGCAACCTCCCGGCCACCACATACCCGATCACGGGGCAAGGATGACTGTGCGGCGCAGACGATTCGCCCGGCCGGTAGTTCACCTCCACCAACGTGGCCTTCAGATGCTCGCCATCCATTTTCGGCAGCGCCTCGGAAAGCACGATTCGCGCTCGTTCACTTTTCTCCGCGTGCTGGATATCACTGCGCGCCTGACTCCACCCCAAAAACCCCGCCGCGACGACGCATGCAGCAGCCGCAGTGACTCTACTTGGCATTCCGTAAGAACTCATCGCTCCCTCCCCCACTGTCGAACTTAAATCCATAGCGGTCTACTCACAAGGTCCATTTATGGTATTTTGTCTGTACCACTTTATGCCAAAAATAGCCGCCACCTTCGAACTCGCCCTGCCGCCGCGCGACCTGCGCATCTCTGCCTATCGCTGGCTGTACTCGGCACTGCGCTCTGCCATTCTCGAAGGCCGCTTGCATCCCGGCGCGCGGCTTCCAGCCACGCGCGATCTCGCGACGCAATATCGCTTGTCGCGCGGCACCATCGTCAACTCCATCGAACAGCTCAAATCCGAAGGCTACGTCCAGGCCCGCACTGGGTCCGGCACGTACGTCAGCAACACTCTGCCCGATGAATTGCTGCAGGTGCGAAGCAACGCCAAGCCGGCATTGCCGCCGCGAGAACAGCAGCAACAAGAGCAGCTCGGAAGCCGCGCACAAAAGTTTTCCGCCTACGCGAAACGCGTCCACCTGTTCCCGAATTTTGCGCCGCACCCCACGCGAGCTTTTCGCTCCAATCTGCCCGCCTTGGATCTGTTTCCCACCACGCTGTGGGCCCAAGTCGCCGCTCGGCGCCTGCGCAAAGTGTCCACAAATTTCCTGATGGGCTGCGATCCACTCGGATATCTGCCGCTGCGCCAAGCCGTCGCCGGTTACCTCAGCACCTCTCGCGGTGTCAATTGCACCGCCGATCAAGTCGCCATCGTCTCCGGCGCCCAGGAAGCCTTCGATCTAGTCGCGCGCCTCTTTCTCAATCCCGGCGATCGCGTCTGCATGGAAAATCCCGGATACACCGGCGCGACCACCGTCTTCCAATCGCTCGGCGCAAAACTTTCGCACGTCCCGCTGGACGAAGAAGGCATGAAGCTTCGCGCAGCCACCCTGCGCAACGCGCGCCTCGTGTATGTGACGCCCGGCCACCAGTTTCCTCTGGGAATCACCATGAGCCTTGCGCGCCGGCTGCAATTACTCGAATCCGCTCGCAAATCCGGCGCGTTGATTCTGGAAGACGATTACGACAGCGAATTCTGCTATTCCGGACGCCCAGTGCCAGCGTTGCAAGGCCTCGATCGCCACGGCCTCGTGCTCTTCACCGGCAGTTTCAGCAAAGTTCTTTTCCCGTCGCTCCGCCTCGGCTACCTCGTCCTCCCCACGGACTTCGCCGATCGCGTTTCCGCCACGCTCTCGATCACTCGCCGCCACGCCCCGCTTATGGAACAGGCGGTCCTCTGCGATTTCATCACCGCAGGACACTTCGGCCGCCACCTCCGCCGCATGAGGCAAATTTACGCGGAGCGCCTAAACGTTCTGTTGCACTCCGCGCGGCAAAATCTCACCGGCTTGCTTGAAATTTCAGGGATTGAAGCTGGCTTGCAAACAGTAGGCTGGTTACAACGAGGCATCAACGCAGAGTCGGCCGCCGCAGCAGCCGCCAAACGAAACGTGGAAGTCACCCCACTCAGCATGTACAGCCACGGCGATGTAGCGTCAACAGGCCTGCAGCTAGGCTTCGCCGCAATTGACGCCAAAGAAATCCGCCGCGGCGTTCAAGACCTGGCGCTGGCGCTCGAGCAAACAAGGAAAGCTAGCAATCGCCACGCGCAGCAGAAATCACTTTGATTTCTGCTCAGCGATCCAGCGGTCCGTGCGCGCTTCCAGCAAATCCAGCGGCAAAGTCCCGCCATTAATCATCTCATCGTGAAAAGTTCGTATGTCGAATTTCGCGCCCAATTCCGTCCGCGCACGCTCGCGCAGTTCGCGGAATTTCAGCTGCCCCAGCTTGTAACTAAGCGCCTGCGCCGGCCAGGCAATATACCGGTCCGTCTCCGACTGAATTGTCGGCTCGTCCACCGCGCCAGACTTGCGGAAAAATTCTACCACTTGCTCGCGCGACCATCCCTTCGAGTGAATTCCCGTGTCCACCACCAAGCGCACCGCGCGAAATAATTCCGACGACAGCCGGCCGTAATCAGACACCGGATCCTGATAAAATCCCACTTCCTTTCCCAGCTGCTCCGCGTACAAAGCCCACCCTTCGATGTACGCGTTGAATCCCAACCCATGCAGCCGGAATTTCGGCAACCCAGTCAGCTGCTGCTGCACTGAAAGCTGCAAATGATGCCCCGGAATTCCTTCGTGGTATGCGATCGCCTCGTCGCCCACCAGCGACCGGTTCGCAAAATCAGATGTCGCCACCACCACGCGCCCGGGACGCTTCCCGTCCGGAGTCCCTGTCACGTAATGCGTCGCCGAAGCCGCTTGAAAAGGCGGGATCGCTTCCACCGTCACCGGTGATTTCGGCAGCAGAGTGAAAAGCTCCGGCAGCTTCGGCTGCATCTCCGCGATGTAATGCCGAAAATCGTCGAGAATCTGTTCTGCGCTCGTCGGTTTATATTTCGGATTTGCCGCGATGGATGCGCGGAACGAAGCTAGGTCGGCGAATCCTTCCTTCTTCGCAATCGCCGTCATCTCGCCTTCGATGCGCGTGATTTCGCGCAGCCCCAGCTGATGTATTTCCTCCGGCGACATGTGCGTGGTCGTGCGCCCATAAATGTCGTTCTCGTAGCGCTTCTCGCCATCGGGCAGCGAAATCACCGCCAGAGCTGTCCGCCCCTGCGGCGCATATTCCGTGCGCACAAACGCGGCAAAGGTGCGATACGCCGGAATCACATCCTTATTGATCGCGTCCGCGATCTCTTGGGTCAGCCGCTTCTGCTCATCCGCCGAAATGTCCGTCGGATATTTTGTCGTCGGCAGGAGGAACGGGTCGGCTTCAATAATTCCTTCGCACTGCACCGGAATTTTCTCCAGCAGAAAACGGACCGGCATCAGCTTGTCGCGCATCCCCGCGCGCATCACGTCACTCGTCTCGTTCAACACGCGAGGAATTTGCCGCAGCCGCGCCACATAATCCTCATAGTGCTTCACCGAATCCAGCGGCACCGAGAGCGGCAAGTCCGCCAGGCTGGTGTGGATGCCGTTCATCTGGTTTATCGGCATCTCATATTCTTTCAAATTGAAATCCGCGATGCGCTGCTGCAGAACCCGCTCCATCACATCGTGCGAGAGCTGATCCTGATCCGGAAAACCAGCGGTGGGAACCTCTTCCAGCCTCGCCAAAAACGCCTCGTTGGTTTTGTGCCGCTCCGCGATCGCGTTTAGCGATTCATCGCCAAGCTTATCGTTGTAGCGATAATCACCGAAAGCCGTCGCGCGCTCAGGAAAATTGCGCAGGTCGGATTCGTACTGCTCCTCGAAGATCGCGTTCTGCGTTGCGATGCGGGACGCCACGCTGTCAGAGGGTTTCTGCGCGCGAAGCGAAGCAGCCACACACACGACGACGGCAACGCCCACAAACACTAAGCTTTTGTGTATTCGCATAGGCCACGGATTCTACCAGATTCAAAATTCCCCGCCAGAGAAAGCGCCGCCGCGCCTTGCCGGGAAATCTCGATCACGGCGTCACAGCCGCGCCACCACTCAATCCTGCCAGGGCCCGCTTGTAGTCCGGATCGTCCGGCGAAATCTCCACAGCCCTCGCATACGCAGCCCGCGCCTTCTCCCGCTCCCCTCGCTGCTGGTAAATCCATCCCATCTCAAAATAAGCGTCTGACTCCTTCGGATTCACCAACACCGTCTGCTGAAACGCCGCCAGCGCATCGTCGAGCTTCCCCTGCTTCTCCAAAATTTTTCCCTGCACGTACAAATATTCCGGATGGTAGGGCGCTCGCGCCAGCGCCAGCGCAATCGCGTCACTCGCCTTCTCAATCTCCCCCGACGAATAATAAAGTTTTGCCAGTTGCGAATAAGCTGCTGGATAGGTCGCGTCCATCGCAATCGCCTGCTGCAGCGCAGCCAGCGATCCCGCGAAGTCGTTCTTCATCGCCAATTCGTCCGCCTGCTGCACCAGGTGCTTCGCCTGCGTCTGATTTTCCTTGGTAGTCCGATCGTTCTGCGATGATTTCTCGAATTTCTCCAAAGTCGCCCCGGCCTTTTCATCCTGCCCGGCGCAGCGATACGCCCGCGACAACAAGAACAAAGTCTCGGAATCCGCTGCCCCCGCCGAAGTCCCGCTCGTCAACGGCTCCAGGGCCAGAACCGCTTGCCCGCAGCGCGATTTTAGTTCCTCCGCTGACGCTCCGGCCGGCGCACGCACCAAAATCTTTCCCAGCAGCACGCGCCCCCGAGAATTCTGCGGCTGCAGCTCCACCACTTTCTCCGCGTCCGGCAGCGCCAAGCCGTCGCGGTTCTGGTCCGCATAAATCTCCGCACGCGTGTAAAGCGCCAGCGCATTTTTCGGGTCGCGCGCCAGCACCTTGGCAATCTGTTCCAACGCTGCGGCCACATCCGCCGCGCCGCCCTTCGCCCTGTACGCCACCGCCAGCCGGTTGCGAGTGTCCAAATTCGCCGGCTCAATTGCGAGCGCAGCTGTCAGATGCGCGATCGCCGCGTCGTATGTCTGCAACTCGATGTCCAAATCGCCCAACATCACAAGCGGCGCGGCGCTCCGAGGGTGCTCGCGCCGCGCCTGCTCCAAAATCTGCGTGGCCGCGTCAAAATTGTGCACCGCGCGAAACGCCTGCGCCAAACCAATCTGCGCATCCACATTTCTCGGCGCAATCCGCAGTGCTTCGCAATAATCCGCAATCGCCTCAGCGTATCGCCCGCCTGCAGCGGCGGTGCGTGCCTGTTCAATCGATGTCGCGGCCGCGACTGGCCCGGGCGTCTGCGCCAGACACACGCAACAATCCGCAGCGCAACCAAGACAGAGCGTCACGCCCATGAACAGCAGAGAGCCAAATTTCCGCGTTTTTCCAAATTGCACAAACATCCGCGAATTATAACATCCGCTATTGACGTCAATTCACGCGACCAGCGTTGGCACAACCACTCCACTTCCGAATCCACTGTTTTCCCTTGACTCACAACAACCAGAGAACTATAAGCTCCGTTGGTGCCACAGGTGTCCTGCGCCGGAACACAACCAAGGGAAACCAGCCTCCAAGAGTTTTCAGCCGCAAAAACACAAGGGGATCAATCATCACCATGGGCCTGAAGAGAATCTTTCCGAGCATTGCCGCCGTCGCGCTCGCCTGCGTGTTCACCAGCGCCGCAACCGCGCAAACCAAGCGCAAAGTTATCATTGACCAGGACGCGCGCGGCGCCGCCACGACCGACCAGCAATCCATCCTGATGTTTCTGCAATCGCCCAACGTCGAAACTCTCGGCATCACCGTCGTCAGCGGCGATATGTGGCGCGACGAGGAAGTAGCCCACACTCTGCGCATGCTCGAACTCACTGGCCACACCGACATCCCGGTTTATCCCGGCGCGGTCTACCCGCTGATCAATCGCATGGAAATGATCGAACGCTGGGAGAAACTCTACGGTACGGTACATTATCAAGGCGCATGGAACGGCCACCGTCCCGGCATGAATCTCGGCGACGGCCTGCGCGGAAAGTATCATTTGCCCTTCGAAGTTCCCGATCTCCCGGAAGGCAATCCCACGCTAAAAGCGCAAAGTGAAGACGCCGCGCATTTCATCATCCGCATGGTCCACAAATATCCGCACGAAGTCACCATCTACGCCGGCGGCCCCATGACCGACATCGCCCAGGCCATCAGCCTCGATCCGCAGGTTTCCGAGCTCGCGCAAGAACTCGTCGTCATGGGCGGCAGCATCGCCCCCATCGTTCCCAAAGACTGGATCGCCGTAAATCGGCGCGAATTTAATTTCTGGTGGGACCCCGAAGCCGTGCATATGGTCCTCACCGCGCCCTGGCACAAAATCACCCTCACCACCGTGGACATTTCAGTCAAAACTAAAATGACCAAGGAACTGATCGCCCAAATCGCGAAATCCCCCAGCCCTGCTTCGCAATATCTGGCAAAATATGCCGACGAAGAATTCATGTGGGACGAGCTCGCCGTCGCCGGGTGGCTCGACCCCACCGTCATCACCCAGCAAACGCAATACTTCATGGACATCGATATTTCACACACGGCAGGCTACGGCAACGTGCTGGTCTGGACCGACGGCGCGCAACCCGGCCTGGGCGAGCAGCTCGTCAACATCCCCGAAGAACTGAACAAAGAAAAATTCTACAAAATGTTCGTTGACCTGATGGCGCTGCCGCCCGCCGCGCATGCAGCCGCAAAGTAGCGAGACGCGAACCCATGTCAGACACCACAGCAAAAGTTGACGTCGTTGGAATCGGCAGCTGCACCGTGGATTATTTCGCCATCGTGCCGCGCCTGCTCGGCCCCGAGGAAAAAATCAACGCTACCCGCATGGAAATTCACGCCGGCGGCGTCACGGCGAATAACCTCACGCAGGTCGCCCGCCTCGGCGTCAGCACCGGCTGGCTCGGCCTGCTCGGCGATGATCAAAACGGTCTGCTCATCCAGAAAGCCTTCGCCGAAGATCACATGGATCTTTCTGGCATCGAAATCGTGAAAGGCGAACTCTCCTCGCTCACCTGGATTCCCGTGGACGCCGCCGGCGAACGCTGTATCTACATGTTCCCGAACGTCACCGGAAAAATTTCGGTGTACCAGGTGCTGCACCGCTTCGCGGCGCACATTCAAGCCGCCAAACATTTCCATACCGAGGCTTCGCAGCTCCCCATCGCTCCCGTAAAAGAAGCCATGCAAGTCGCGCACGACGCCAAAGTCCGCGTGATTTTCGATCTCGACGTCTCCCCGAGCTTTTTCGCTGAGTCCGAGCTCGGCACACAGGCCGAACTCTGCACCGCGCTACGCCTGGTAGACGTCCTGAAGCCCTGCAAAGCCGCTGCACGCGAATTAACCGGCGAAGGCGATTACGAAAAAGTCGCCACTGCTCTCTTGCGCATGGGCCCGTCGGTCGTCGCCATCACACTGGGCGCAGATGGCTGCCTGATCGCCACGCCCAAAGCAGTCGCCAAAGTTCCCGCCTTCAAAGTGGACGTAGTGGACACCACCGGCGCAGGCGACGCCTTCATGGGCGGCCTTTCCTACGCACTGCTGCAAGGCTGGGATCTCCAAAAAGTAGGCCTGTTCGCAAACGCCTGCGCCGCCCTCTGCTGCACGAAAATCGGTGCGCGCGCGATGGCGAAACTCGATGAAGTAATCACATTCATCAAACACCAAAGCCCGAAAGGTGCTGCCGCCTTTTAGCGTCATGGCGCAAGCGAACCATCACCGCTCGCCGTTGAAAGGACCTTAATGTTCACACCAACAACCTTCGGCACCGCCCTATTAATGATGTTCGTCACCGCCGCCTGCTGGGGCTCCTGGGCCAACACCTACAAAGGCGTAAAAAACTATCGCTTCGAACTTTTCTACTGGGACTACGCCATCGGAATTTTCCTCGCGGCTCTGGTGTACGCCCTAACCATGGGCTCGACAAACGACGGCCCCACCAGCTTCCTTAATAATGTCCGCTCCGCCGACCTCTCCAACATCGGCTGGGCGCTCCTCGCCGGAATAATCTTCAACCTCGCGAACCTCCTGCTCGTCGCCGCGATTGACATGGCCGGTCTGGCCATCGCCTTCCCCGTAGCCATCGGCATTGCGCTGGTCGTCGGCACCGTCCTCAGCTTCGTCCAACAGCAACGCGGCAACGTAATGATGCTCGGCGCCGGTGTCCTCTGCGCGGTCATCGCCGTCATCCTCGATGGCAAAGCCTACGGCGAACTCGGCACGAACAGAGAAGCCTCGCGCAAGAGCATCATCGTCTGCGTAATCTCCGGCGTTCTGATGGGCCTATGGGCGCCATTCTCTACCCGCGCGCTAACGCACGGAAATACCCTCGGCCCATACAGCATCACCGTCTTCCTCACTGGCGGTGCGCTGCTTTCCTGTCTCTGGTGGAATTTGTATTTCATGAAGAAGCCGCTGGTGGGCGAGCCTGTCGCATTCAGCGGTTTCTTCCGCGGCCCGGTGAATGGCCACGTCCTCGGCCTGCTCGGCGGCGCCATATGGACCACCGGCACAGTCTTCAATCTCGTCGCGGCCAGCTACACCGGCGTCGCCATCTCGTATTCCATCGGCCAATCCGCTCCCATGGTCGCCGCCCTTTGGGGCATTTTCGTCTGGAAAGAATTCGCCGGCGCCAACAAGCGTGCGCAAGCTTTTCTCGCGCTGATGTTCATCTTCTACTTCCTCGCGATTTTTCTGATCGCCCGCGCCAACACGGCGGGCTAGATCGGCGGCCGACGGAATCCACCAACCGCCGCCTCGATCTTCGCCGCCACCGCCAACACGGCCTCATCCTCCCAAGGCCGACCCACAATCTGCACTCCAATCGGCAAACCCTCCGGCGAACGCCCCACCGGCACCACCGCCGCCGGATTCCCCAGCAAATTGAACCACTGTGAATAACTCATCGCCTTTAAATATTCCACCTTGCGCCCCTGCACCATCCATTCCCGCTCCCCATGGCGAAACGCCGGGACAGCGCATGCCGGACAAATCAAAATCGGAAAACTTTCCATCTGCCGCAGCAATCTCTCGCGCAAAGCGTCGCGCCCCACCAGAGTGTTCAGCCACTCTCGCCCATCCATCGCCGGCTCCAACGCCACCCGTTCCCGCCAATCCCGGTACATCGGACTCAATTCCGCCTCGCGCCCCTCGACCGTCGAAGCGAAGGCCATCTGCACCGCACGCCCAAATAAATTCCACCAAAGCTGCCACACGCGATCCAGATTCTGCGGCCGCCAACCTTCCACTTGAAATCCCTGCGCGCGCAAAGCCTCCGCCGCGGCCCGCACCGCTGCAGCAGTTTCCGGAGTCACAGGAGTCACGCCGTCATCCTCAAAATAAGCCACGCGAAGTTTCAGAATTTCCTCGTCGCTCCACGCACGCAAAGGCACCGGCGCCGATGCCGGATCCCCGATGTCCGGCCCCGCCATCACCGCAAATAATCGCGCTACGTCCGCAACCGTCCGCGCCATCGGGCCCACCACGCCCAATTGCGAAAACGGCCCCGCCGACACCGGATAATGTCCTGTCGAAGGCACGCGGCCCGGCGTCGGCTTCAATGCGCAAATCCCCGAAAAATGCGCCGGCACGCGTATCGAACCGCCGCCGTCGCTGCCGACTCCTCCAGCCGAACATCCCGCCGCAATCGCCGCCGCTTCCCCGCCGCTCGATCCGCCAGGTGTCCGCTGCAAATCCCACGGGCTATTCGTCCGCCCGTAAAGCGCATTGTCCGTCTCATAAGCCATCAAAAATTCCGGCACATTCGTATTCCCCAGCAGAATCGCGCCAGCCCCGCGCAATCGCGTCACCAGCGTCGCATCCTCCGCAGGTACGTAACCCCGTCGCAAACGGCTCCCACACTCGCAAGGCCACCCAGCCACATCCACACAACTCTTCACCGAAATCGGCACGCCGTGCAGCAATCCAAGCGAATCAGAATGCGCACGCGACCCCGGCCCGACCGCAGCCTCCGCAATCGTCGCCTGTTCCCGCGCGCGCTCCACATCCACATACACAAACGCATTCAACTGCGGATCGCGCCGCGCGTTCAATTCCGCAATCCGCCCCAGATGCGCATCCACCAATTCCACGGGCGAAACCGCCCGCGCACGAACCTGCTCCGCCATCTCCACAGCGGAAAGGAAATTCAAATCATTCATTGTGAACGCACCGAAAAGCACGCCAACGCGCCCGCCAGTCTAGCACGCACTCCACCGCAAGCCAGGGTCTTGACGTTGCAGCAGCCATCCCGCCATTGCGGGATGTGCGCGTTTGACTTTGACGCGGTAGAATGTCCCACGCAATCAGAAAGGGAGCGTAATGATCCGCTTCACCCGCGCAACAATTTTCCTGGCGCTGTTCGCTTGCACCCTTATCGCAGCCAGCCAAGAGCAACAACCGCAACAACAAGACCAGCCGCAATCGCAGCAGCCGCAGCAAGCACCACATCACACCAACACCCACGCAAAGCCCGCGCCCGCGAAATCCGACGACGATTCCACCACGCAAGAACCCGCCGCAAACCCCCGCGCCGACGTAATCCGTGAAAACAATTTCGGCGTCTCGCTGATGAATCGCCAACAATTCGAAAAAGCCCTAGGCAAATTCCAGCGCGCCTGCATCCTCGACCCCCAAACCGACGTCGGCTGCCTCAATTCAGGTATCGCCTTCCTGAACATGCAGCGCTTCGACGAAGCCCGCGTGATCCTGCAAAAATCCGCCGAGCGCGACCCGCGCAATCCCTGGGCATGGTTCAACCTCGGCCTGATGGAAAAAGCCGGAGGCGACGCCGACGCCGCCATCGCCGATTTCCAGAAAGTTGCCGCGCTCGATCCCTACGACGCCGACACCCAATATTTTCTCGGCCTGATTTATTCCCAGCAGCAGCAATACGACAAAGCCATCGCCTGCTTCCAGCGCGCGCTCGTCCTGAATCCCTTTCAAGTCTCCGCCGAATTCGGCATGGCCCAAGCCCTGCAACGCAGCGGCAAAACCGCAGAGGCCAAGGTTCACTTCGACCGCTTCCAGCACATGACCTCGCAAAAACTCGGCAAGCCCGTAAGCTTCATCTACGGCGAACAAGGAAAATATTCCCTCGCAGAAATCCTGCAACCCGCGCCCGAGCCCGTGCCGCAAGCAATGCCGGTCCATTTCGTCAACGTGACCGCCGCTGCCAGCCTGCCGACGTCCGCCGCATCACGCATCGCAACCGCGCAAGCAAACGCCACACTTGACACGACGACCGGCGCGACAGCATCCGGCAGCGTCACGATTGGCGCCCGAAAAACTCGCAGCCCCAAGCCTGCAGCGCAATCCACCGCCAGCCCCCTAGCCCAATTCCTAGGCAGCGGCGCCTGCATCATTGATTACAACGGCGACGGCAAGCCCGACATTTTCCTAGCAGACGCCGACGGCCGCGGCAATTCCGCCCTTTACAAAAATCTCGGCGCAGGAAAATTTGTAAACGTCACCCGCGAAGCCCACCTCGAAATCCATGGCCAGCAAATGGGCTGCGCCGTCGGCGACTACGATAACGATGGCAAGCCTGACCTCGCGGTAAGCACCAACGGAAGAATCATCCTCTTCCACAACGAAGGCAACGGCACGTTTAAAGACGTCACCCAAGATTCCGGCATAGACACCGAAGCCACCGAGGGCGCGCTCGCGCTAGGTCTCACGTTCATTGACTTCGATCACGATGGCGATCTCGATCTCTACGTCACCCGCTTCAACAATTTCCCGTTAGACAATACTGCCGCGCCGTTCGCCTTCCCCACAGATGCGGCCGCCCCCGGCAACGTCCTCTGGCGCAACAACGGCAACGGCACATTCACAAATTGGACAACAGAAACAGCCCTCGCAGGTACCGCGCCGTCCGTAGGTGCCCTCGCCACCGATATCAACAACGACCGCGCTATAGATTTCGTAGTAACCGGCTGGCAAAAGTCCCCCGTCGCCTATCTCAATCCGCGCGAAGGCGCCTTCCAAGCCACTACTCCCTGGAGCAGCGACATGCCCGCTCCCACTGCGGGAGTCGTCGCGCTCGATTTCAATAAAGACGGCTGGATGGACCTGGCCTTCACTCACTGGGGCGCGCCAGGCCTGAGCCTCTGGCGCAACAACAACGGGAAATCCTTCGAACGAGTGAATCTTCCCGACCTGGACTGGATGCGCGGCTGGGGCCTAGCGCCAATTGATTACGATGACGACGGCTGGATGGACCTGGTAGCGGTAGGCGAAGATTTCTCCGGCGCGGGCCACATCATCCTGCTGCGCAACGAAGGCGCCGCCGGTTTCCGCGACGTCACCGCCTCGACCGGCCTCGACAAAATCGTGCTAAAAAGTCCCCGCGCCATAATCGCCTTCGATTTTGACAACGACGGCGCGACCGATCTCCTGATCACTCAAAACAATCTCCCGCCGATTCTGCTGAAGAACGACGGCGGCAATCGCTACAACTGGATAAAAATCGCGCTGAAAGGCGAGAACGACAATAAGTCCGCCATCGGCACCAAAGTGGAAATGTACGCGGGCGCGTTGCAACAAAAATGGGAAATTCCCGGCGCCTCCGGCTATCTAGGACAAGGCCCCGCCCCAATCGTCGCCGGACTGGGCGCCGAGCGCCAAGCCGACGTGATCCGCCTCCTCTGGCCCACCGGCGTTCTGCAAGACGAACTGGAAATCCCAGCCCACAAAGAAGAACTCGTCACCGAAATTGATCGCAAGGGCAGCTCCTGCCCCATCGTCTTCGTCTGGAACGGCCAAAAATTTGAATTTCTCGCCGACATGATCGGCCCAGGAATCGTAGGCCACTGGACCGGCCCCAACCAGCGCAACATTCCCAACCCCGCCGAATATTTCAAAGTCACCGGCTCGCTGGCCCAACCGCAGGAAGGCCGCCTGCGTTTCAAAATGCTCGAACCAATGGAGGAGCTGGACTACCTCGATCAAGCCCGCCTGCTCGCGGTAGACCATCCGAATGACGTCGAGGTCTATCCCAACGAACATTTCGCCAGCGAACTCCCCTTCCCTCAATTCAAGGTAATCGCCAGCCGCGACGCGCATCTCCCCGCCGGCGCATGGGATGATCACAGCCGCGATCTCCTGCCGCTCCTCAGCGAGCAGGATCACAAATACGTCACGAATTTCCCGCTCGCTCCGTACGCAGGCTTCGCTGAAATGCACATGATCGAGCTCGACCTCGGCGATTGGGATCCCTCGCGCCCGCTCCGCCTGCTGATGGACGGTTTCACCGATTATTTCAGCGCCAGCTCAATGTACGCCGCCTGGCAAGCAGGCATCACGCCAGTCCCGCCCTATGTCGAAGTCCAAGACGGTTCCGGCCAATGGGTCAAAGTAATCGACGACATGGGCTTCCCCGCCGGTCTCTACCGCACCATGGTCGCCGACCTCACCGGAAAAATTCCCCCGGGCGCGCGCTTCATCCGCATTTCCACAAATCTCCGCGTCTATTGGGATCGCATCCGCGTGGACAATTCACCCGAAGACACGGAATTCAAACTCACCGAAGTCCCGCTAGCCGAAGCCAAGCTGCAATTCCGCGGCTACCCCCGCATGGTCGAAGGCAATCCGAAAAACGATCTCTCCTACATTTACGAAGACGTCAGCGCCACGGGCCCCTACGCCCGTCAAATCGGAAATTACACTCGCTACGGCGACGTAACCGACCTGATGCAGAAAACCGACGACGAATACGTGATCTTTGGCTCCGGCGACGAAGTCTCGGTAGATTTCGATTCCACGCACCTGCCCGATCTTCCCAGCGGCTGGACCCGCGACTATTTCCTCTACGCCAACGGCTTCGCTAAAGACATGGACTTCTACGCCGCCCACGGCGACACAGTCGATCCATTGCCATTTCACACGACGACGCCGTACCCCTATCCCGACGGCGTAGCGTACCCGGAAGATCAGCAGCACCTCGACTACATGCTGAAATACAACACCCGAGGCGTAGCAGGCCCAGCGGGAGAAACTTTCCGCTTCAACTATCCGAAGCTGGAAAAGTGATGCTCGTCCGCACGATTATTCACGCCGGATCGAGGTGTTAACGAACTCCGTTGGAGTTGGAGAGCGCTCTATGAATTCCGTTTTCTTACTTGTTTTCATGATTTCGTGGCTCGCATCAACCCCTATAAATGGAAGCCAAGCGGAGAAATCCGACTCTTTGCCCGATTATAAGGATTTCTCTGCCGGTGAAGTCTTCCATGGCCAGCCAGCGGAACCGATCCTCGTCACCGCACAGGACAAGTCCTACCGCACCGCATTGCGCGAAGGGGCAAGGAAAGGGCCCGACTTCGCCGGACACTACACAATTGTAGAGTGGGGCGAGGGTTCCAGCGTCATCACATTTGCGGTGGTGGATGCGATTTCGGGCAAGGTGTTTCACAACCCATTTGGACCAATCGGATTTCCTTGGTTGGGCGCTGCAAGTGGACGCAGTTACAAAGGACTGAGGTACCGGCTAGACAGTTCGCTACTCGTGATTGACGGCTGTCCTTACCGCGCGAATCCTGATTCGAAAGCGGGAACGGGAGCTTGTGGAACCTACTACTACAACTGGGAAAAAGAGCGATTCGTCCACCTTCGCAGCGTCGCCGTGCCTGAAGCAAAAAATTAGGCGGCAAAGCGAATGTCGTTCGAACTTTGAGTGAGTTACCGTCGCGAGTGCGGTGGATCCGGAGGTTAAAGGTGCGCAAATGTGGACCGATCGTACCGGCGTTCATGTTGTTGTGCTCCGTCGCCTGCAGTACCCAGCCATTGAACGTAAACCGCCCGACAGTGAATGCCGCAGCACCAACGCCAGCAGCGAATCCTCCCGCAGCTCTCGCTCCGTCCGTCACCGGCGGCTTCGACGGCGCCCAAGCCTTCGAACACGTTCGCAAATTAGTCGAAATCGGCCCCCGCCCGCCAGGTTCAGACGGAATTCATCGCGCCCAAGCTTACATCATCAGCCAGCTAAAAAGTTTCGGCTGCCCCGTAGAGGAACATGACTTCCACGGCTCGACGCCTCTCGGTGACATCGCGATGAAAAATATCATCGCCAAGATTCCGGGCACCGGCAACGGCATCGTCCTCTTCACCACGCACTACGACACGGTGCGCTTACCGAACTTCGTCGGCGCCGACGACGGCGGCTCCGGCACCGGCACAATGCTGGAGCTAGCGCGAATTTTCTGCGCTCGCAAGACCAAGAGCGCACTCAACACCTGGATCGTGTTTTTCGATGGTGAAGAAGCGCAGGAAAACTGGCCCGACAAAAACAGCGTCCAGTGGAAGAACACTAACAGCACTTTCGGCAGCCGCGAGATGGCCGCCAGCATGGCGCTCTCGGGTGACCTCAAACACGTCAAAGCAATGATTCTCGCCGACATGATCGGCCCGTCCGATCTGAAAATAAAGCGCGACACCGGCTCCACGCCGTGGCTGACGGATCTAATTTGGGCGACCGCCGGGCATTTGGGCTACGGGAATGTCTTCGTCTACGAAACCACGACGGTAGGCGGCGACGATCATTTCTCATTCATCCGTCGCGGCGTCCCCGGCTGCGACATCATAGATTTCGACGTCCAGTCAACCTACTGGCACACTCCAGAGGACACCCTGGACAAAGTTGACCCGCGCAGCCTCGCAATTGTCGGACACGTCTTCATCGAAACTTTGCCTGCGCTGGAAAAGAGATTCCGCTGAAGCCGGTCGTCGGGAAATTTAGCGCCGAGCTCGCACCAACGATTGCGCCCCGCTTGCTTGCCTCCGCATACCGTGATAATTTCACTACTTCCGAATCACCAGCAGTAGCTCACTCAAGTATGTCGTCGTCTAATTCAAACGCTCAAATCTCGAAATTAACCGGGCCTGCGCGACACGCCTCCGCATCCCCGCGCGAACCCGTCTTCTGGCGCGTCGAAGGCAGCCTGCTCAATCTCACCGCCGTCCGCCCCGTCGGCTTCTTCGCCTGGAATTCGCAAAGCTTCCTGCAACGTTGGACGCGCCGCGGCGCCATGGCCACGCTCGCCCTTGCGCGGCCGTTCCTCTACCTCACCAACCGCGTTTTCGCCACGCGCCTGCTCCACACCGTCCTCCGCGGAGTCAGCCGCGACCGCCTCGATCTCCTCGGCGAAGAATTCTTCGAATATTTTCTGAAGCCGCGCCTGAAGCAAGAAGGTATCGCCAAGCTGCGAGCAGCGACAGCCGCTGGCGGCGAAATCGTCCTGGTAAGCCAGGGTCTAGACCACATCATGCGCCCGCTCGCAAATCATCTCGGCATCGCGCGCATCATTTCCAATCGCCTCGATTTCCGCGAAGGCATGGCCACAGGACGCCTGCTTGACCCCGTGATCCGCCCCCGCGGCGCCTTCGCTAGATTCACAGGGAGCCAACCCGACGGACGCGTCCCCCGCGAAAAATTGATCAGCATTCTCGGCTTCGAAAAAAATCCCCAAGCCCTCGACGAAGCCATCCGCCCAGCCGAACGCGCCGCGCCCAAAGTGTATGTCCCGGTGGTCCACTACGAATCGCGCAACGGCCATCAAGCCTTCTCTGTCCGCGCAGCGCTCCGTGGAAAAAATATTCTGCTGATCGGCGCCACCGGCTTCATCGGAAAAGTTTGGCTGGCGAATCTACTCACCGATCTCCCCGAAATCGGCCGCGTTTACTTGCTAGTACGCCACAATCGCGCCAACACGTCGCTGCAACGTCTGCAGCGCGTGATCGAAGAATCTCCAGTCTTCGAAAAGCTAGCCGAACGCCATGACGACAAATTCGCGCAATTTCTACAGGACCGCATCGAGGTGGTTGACGGAGACGTAAGCAAGCCCAACCTCGGCCTCAGCCCCCAAGATCAGCAAAAGCTCTCCCGCACTCTCGACGTAATCGTCAACAGCTCCGGCCTCACCGATTTCAATCCCGACCTGCGAGACGCCCTTGCCGTGAACGTCCGCTCCACAGCCTACGTCCTCGATTTTCTAAAGGAATGTAGTCACGCCTCGCTCCTGCATCTTTCCACCTGCTACGTAGTAGGCGAGCGCGACGGCCGCGTCCTCGAAGAGCTGCCGCAAAACTACACTCCGCGCGGCGTCCCCGATTTCGATGCGGTAAAGGAATGGCAATCGCTGGAAAATCTAATCAAAGAAACAGAGACCCGCGCCGAATCCGAAGAGGTCACGACCGAACTGCGCAGTGCCGCGCAAAAGAAAGAACACGCCGCCAAAGATCTGCAAGGCCAAGCGCTAGAAAATCAAATCCGCAAGAATCGCGTCCGCTGGCTGCGCCAGACTCTTACCGATGCGGGTTCCCGTCGCGCCAACGAACTAGGCTGGCCCAACACCTATACCTTCACCAAAAGCATCTCCGAATCCCTGATCCACAATTTTCTCGACGCCAACCCGCAAGCCGCAATCGCCGTAGTCCGCCCCGCCATCGTCGAATCCTCACTCGAAAAACCGTTCCTGGGCTGGAACGAAGGCATCAACACCTCCGCCTCCCTCTCGTACCTGCTGGGCACATTTTTCCGCCAGCTACCAACAAACGAATCGAAATGTCTGGATCTGATCCCGGTAGATCTCGTCTGCCGCGGCATGACTCTGATCTCCGCCGCGCTAGTTACCGGCCGCCACCAGCGCGTCTATCAACTAGCCACCTCCGTAGCCAACGCCTGCAACATGCGCCGCTCGATCGAGCTCACCGGGCTAGGCCACCGAAAGTTTTATCGCGCGCACGCCGACATCCAGCAGCGCATGCGCGCGCGCTTCGACGCCATCCCCGTTTCCAAAACGCGCTACAAAGCCATCTCCGCCCCAGCGCAAAAAGCCGTCGTCCAAGCCATCAATCGCGCCACGGAACCGTTCGCCTCCAAGCCTCCGCTCGCCCGCCAGGAACGCGAACTCGAAAAAGTGATCAAGCTCATCTCGCTCTTCGAACCCTTCATCCTTCATAACGATCACGTCTTCGAAGCCGCCAACGTAGAACGCCTCAGCGCCGCGCTCCCGCCCGACGAGCAAGCCGATTTCGGCTACGATTCCCGCGCTCTCGACTGGTGGGATTATTGGATCAACGTCCACATTCCCGCTCTGCGCAAGTGGTGTTATCCTCTCATCGAAGGACGCCAGCCGGAATCGCGTCCCCGGCGCTCGGTACCGCTCGCAACGCGAAATGCCGCGGATGCGGCATCAGCAAGCTCGGGTCCGGCAACGGCATCCTGACACTCAATCACTGTGGCTATCCTCCTGACCGGTTCCACCGGATACATCGGCGCGCACATCGCGTCGAATTTGCTCACGGGCCATTCCGACCCGCTGAATCTGCTCGTCCGCGCGCGCAATGATCAGGAAGCGCAGGAACGTCTGTGGCGCGCTCTCCAGCTGCATCTGGATTTCGCCCGCTTCGATGAACTCCTGCACACGCGCATCAGAATTTTTCGCGGTGATCTCACCGACGCGCATTTCGGCCTCTCCGACGACGATTACGCGCAACTGGTCCGCTCCACAGACTCCGTAATCCACTGCGCCGCATCCCTGAATCGCAAATCCGAAAAAAGCTGCCTCAACGTTAATCTCCGCGGCACGCTCGAAGTCATCCAGCTAGCTCAGCGCGCCCGCGACCAGCACGGTCTCCGCCGGTTCAGCCATGTCAGCACTGTCGCCGTCGCCGGCCAACGCTCCAACGAAGTAGTCCAGGAAGACAACGCGATAGATTGGAATCGCTCCGACTACGATCCCTACGCCCGCACCAAGAAATTCTGCGAACACATGGTTCGCCAGCTGCTGCCAGACGTTCAGCGCACCATCTTCCGCCCCAGCATCGTCCTGGGCGATAGCCGCCGCCCCGAAACCAATCAGTTCGACATGGTCCGCGCCTTCGTCTTTCTCGCCGGCCTACCGATGCTTCCCTTCCGTCCTGGCGACCGCATTGATATCGTCCCCGTGGATTTCGTCGCTGACGCGGTCTCCACGTTGCACCAAAGAGAAAATCCCGCGCACGAGATTTACCATCTCTCGTCCGGCCGCGAGTCCGAAACCTTCATCGAACTCACCGAAGCGCTTTCCAAATCCCAAGGCAAGCGCGGCCCGGTCTTCGTCCCCAGCTTCGAAAAATCCACGGAGAAAATCGTCAACGCCCTGGCAGGCCGCGCCGGAAAAATCGGCGGCCTCGCCACGCTCCTAAAAGTTTTCCTCCCTTATCTGCTGTGGAACACGGTTTTCGACAACACCCGCGTCGTCGAAGAAATCGGCCGCCATCCCGCGCCCTTCTCGCAGTACAGCCTCCCGCTGCTCCGTTTCAGCCGCGAAAATCATTTCGTCTTCAAGTATCGCGAATGGCCCGCGGACGCTCCAGTCCACGCCGCCTCCCGCGCCGCAAACGCCTCGCAGGATCCGCGCTCATGACCGATCTGCTCTTGGAAGCCTGGGTCAGCGGCCTCATCGAGCTCAACAAGTTCGAATGGATGCTCGGCGCCGGCCACGCCTGGCAGCCTGGCACGAAACTGAAGCTCCTCTTCGCCGGATACAACGGCACGCGCAACACCGGCTCCGACGTCCGAGTCGAAGAAATGATCCGCCAGATCCGCCGCATCCTCGGTGACGACAATCTCGCGCTCAGCGTCATGTCGCAGAATTTCGATCTCACCCGCGGCTATTTCGGCGACGCGCATCAAGTGCATCTGCCGGATGTCTTCCCGCCGTTTCTGCACCGAGTCGTTCGCCAGAATGACGGAGTCGTAGCCTGCGAAGGCTCCATGTTCAAAAGTAAATTCGCTAACGCCCTGACGACCATGATGATCGGCGCGCTAGGGATCGCCTCCGCGCAAAATAAATTAAGCATCGCCTACGGCGCCGAAGCAGGCGCCATGGACCCGCTGCTGCAAAAAATGACGCACCGCTATTGCCGCGATTCCTTGATCATCACCCGCAACGTCGAATCGCAAGCCGTCCTGGGCAAACTCGGTGTCCCCACGGAACTAGGCACCGACACCGCCTGGACTTTCGAGCCGCTAGGCTCCGAATACGGCCGCAAAGCCCTGCGCGACAAAGGCTGGGACGGCGCAACTCCCATCCTCGCCGTCTGCCCCATCAATCCTTTCTGGTGGCCGGTCAGCGCGTCGCTAGCCAAATGGCTCGCGCACTCTCTAGCAGGCGCGTACAAAAAGAGTTACTACCGCACGATTTATTTCCATCGCTCCGGCTCTCTCGTGGATGCGGCCTACGAGAAATATCTCAGCGAAATGGCTGCAGGTGTCGCCGGCTACCAAAAAACGCGCAAAGTTTTCCCTGTGATGGTCGCCATGGAAATGCTCGATCGCGATGCCTGCGAACGCGTAGCGGAAAAATTAGGCGGCACTCCAGTCTTCGCTTCCGACAAATTCAACATGTACGAACTCGTGAGCATTCTCCGCGCCAGCTATCGCCTGCTCTCCTCGCGCTACCACGCCATCGTCACCACCATGCCCGCCGGAATTCCTTCGGCCGGTGTCACCATGGACGAGCGCATCCGCAATCTCCTGCGCGAACGCGGCCACGAGCATCTCCTAATGCGCGTGGACGAGCCCGGCCTGGCCGACAAAATCGTCTCCGCCCTCCGCACGCTCGATTCCGAAGCCGAAGAAATTCCCGATGCCATGGAACGCACTGTCGCTCGCAATCTGCAATTGATGGCGCGGATGGGAACGTATTTCGAAGAACAAGTCGCCCGCCGCTATCCGCAATTCCCCGTGCGCAAAGGCATCCTCGGCTGGGAAGATTATCTCCCCCCGCTCGGCCCCGGCCTCGTAAAGCTGCTCGAAAAACACAGCGGAGCCGTCGCCGCATGACATTCCTGGAAAATATTTTCGCCCGACTGAAAAATTCCGCCACCGAACCGGTGCTCCGGGAAATTCACGGCGAAAAAATTCACTCCGTCACCGGCAGCGAACTGCTCGCCATCACGCAGCAAGCCCGCCCCTTCCTGCAAGCACGCGGACTGAAAAAAGGCGATCGCTGCGCCCTGCTGGCTCCCAACAGCATTCGCTGGGCCGCGCTGGACCTCGCTCTGATGGCCGAAGGCATCGTCGTAGTCCCGCTCTACGCCCGCCAAGCCCCCGCCGAACTCGTCGCGATGATGCAGGATTCCACGCCGTCACGCATTTTCTGCCTGGACGCCGCGATCGCCGCCGAAATTAAAAGGTTGTGGCCGCAAGCCCCGCAAATTTCGCTGCTGGAAGGCGTGTATGCGGGCGAACCGAGCGCTCCCGCGCCGCCGATGCACCATGAAGACTCCGACGTAGTTTCAATCATCTACACCTCCGGAACCTCGGGTGAGCCAAAGGGTGTCGTGCTTACCGCGGGAAACGTAAATCACATCGTCAGCGCCACAAATTCCCGCCTCGATAATTTAATGGGCCCGCGCACCGAACCAGATCGCATCTTCCATTACGCTCCATTCTGCTTTGCCGCGTCCTGGATACTCCTCCTCACTGCGCTCTCACGCCACAGCACCCTGGCACTTTCCACCGACCTGACAAAGCTCGCCGACGAACTAAAACTAGCCGCCCCGGAATATTTCCTGAACGTCCCTACGCTCCTCGAACGCGTCCGCGCCAGAATTCAAACCACCGTGCAAGAACGCCGCGGCCTAGCGACGGCAATTTTCCCCCGCGCCCAGCAAGCCTTCATCCGCCGCCACGACAAACAATCCAAGTTCGGCGACGCTCTCTGGCTCGCCCTCGGCAGTTCGCTGATGTTCCCGGCAATCCGCAAAAGCATCGGCCCCAACTTGAAGGCCCTCATCTGCGGCTCGGCCCCGCTCGCAGTTGATACTCAACTTTTCTTCATGATGCTCGGCATCCCCGTCCTGCAGGTCTACGGCCTGACGGAAACCACGGCCATCTGCACCGCTGACGATCCCGCCCATGTCGAGCCCGGCTTTGTTGGACCAGCAATCCCCGGGGTAGAAATGAAACGCGCCGATGATGGCGAAATTCTAGTCCGTGGCCCCAATATTTTCTCCGGATACTGGCAACGCCCCGCCGAAACCGCCAAAGCCCTGCAAGACGGCTGGTTCCACACCGGAGATCAAGGCGAGCCCAACGAAAACGGCAACTGGCGCATCACTGGCCGTATTAAGAACTTGATTATCCTGAATTCTGGCCACAACATCGCGCCTGAGCCCATCGAAGAAAAACTAGCGCAGCACTTGCCGGAAGCCCAGCAAATAGTCCTGATCGGCAATCAACGCAGCTTCCTAGCCGCCCTCCTCACGTCCAACGGCGCGAACGGCGCAAACAAATTAACCGACCAACAAATTCAGTCCGCAATCGAAACCGTGAACGCCGCGCAACCACACTACAAACAAGTTCGCGCCTTCCACGTCGTCCCCGAGCCGTTCACCATGGAAAGCGGCCTGCTCACTACCATGGGAAAATTAAAACGCGACGCCATCACCCAACGCTTCGCCGCGGAAATCGAAGCGCTCTACCAGAAGAAACCCTCATGAACACGTTCCAGGGCGAAACACTCTCGTGGCACGTGCTCGACGGCACCATCGAGCTAACTCTCGACCGCGCCCCGTGTAACGAAATAGGCCGCTCGACGCTGGCCGACCTGGAAAAATTCATCGCCGCGCTCCCCTCACTGCAGCGCGACGCCCACGCGCTGATCATCAACAGCACGCGCCACGAAGGCTTCTGCGCCGGCGCCGATCTGCGCGAAACCTATCGCGTAGCCCAATCGCTTCCGAAAGACGAACGCCTTGCCGCCCTGCGCGATTTCCTGGAACGCATCCATCACGTGATGAACACTCTCGACGAAGCGCCGCTTACCACCATCGCAGCAGTTCACGGCGTCACCTTTGGAGGAGGTTTCGAACTAGCGTTAGCCTGCGACCTGATCGTCGCCGATAAAATGACTCGCTTCTGTTTCCCTGAGCTGCGCCTGGGCCTGATTCCCGGCTTCGGCGGAATCCCACGCCTGAAACGCGACCTCGGCAACGCTGTCGTGCGCGACCTGCTCCTGACCGGACGCAGCATCAACGCCGCAAAAGCGCAGAGCGTTGGCCTCGTCAGCCAAGTGACAGCCGAAGGAGACGCCCTCCGCGTAGCCCGCTCCACCGCCGCGCAACTGAAAAAATTCGATCGCAACACCGCCATCGCCGCGAAACGATTCATCAAGCCGATCCCCTATGACGAGCTGCGCAAAGAAATTGACATGTTTTGCGACCTTTTCATGCGTCCCGCCGTGGACGCAGGCCTGCGCAAATTCGTTGAAAGCACCGACGCACTCCCCTATCTCCCGTAGCGCCGCGCACCGATCGTGCAGACCCAACCAAAATTGTGGCAAGATAGAAAGACATGAACACCATTGATCAAACAACGGACGAAGTCCTGCGCCTCGCGGCCGAACATTTCAAAGTTCAGCGCGATCAACTCTCCCCCGACGACGATTTCTTCAAAAAGCTCGGCATCAACAGCCTCCAAGCCCTCGATCTCCTCACGCGTATCGAACAGCATTTTCAAATCGAGCTCCCTGATTACGAACTCCAGGGCGTAACCGACTTCCGCACGCTCGCCCAACGGATTCAATCACGCCTGTAATGCTGGATCTCCGCCAATACAATTCGCTGGGAGAAGCGCTGCGCGCCGCGCTCGATCGCTGGCCAAATGAAATCTGCCTGATCGAAGCCGATCGCGACCGCGAAAACGCGCGCCTCACGTACCACCAATTCAAAGAACAAGCGTTGCCGCTGGCGAGCGCCCTGCAAAATGCCGGACTGAAAGACGGCTCACGCGCTGCCATCATAATGACCAATCAGTCGAAATGGCTGATCTCGGCTTACGCGATTTTCTTCTGCGGCGGCGTGCTCGTCCCGCTCGATTACAAACTCACAGCCGCCGAACAATTGCAGCTCCTCGCCCACTCCCACGCCGAATTTCTCGTGATCGAATACCACCTCTGGCGCGCCATTACGCAATCCGAGCAATTCAAAAACCTCTCGGTCCGCACCGTGCTCGTCACCGAAGCTCCGTTAAACGCCGATCTGGCGGGCGCGCATCGCTGGGAAGATTTTCACGCCGCAGCCGAACCAACATTCGTGCCGCGCAAACGCACCGACCCCGCCTGCATCGTCTATTCATCCGGTACCGGCGGCCGCCCCAAAGGCTGCGTCCTCACGCACGAAAATTATCTCGAACAATGCGTCGCCCTGACCTCGCTCTATCCCTTCTGGCCCGGCGTACGCTACCTCAGCATCCTCCCCACGAATCACGCGATAGATTTCATGGTCGGCTTCATCGGCCCCTTCACCTGCGGTGCCACGGTCGTGCATCTGCGGACACTGCGTCCAGAATTTATCCGCGGAGCTTTCACGAAATACAAAATCACCTACATGGCGCTCGTGCCCACGATCCTCAAAAATCTAGAACGCGGCCTGCGCCAAAGATTCGCGGACCTGCCAAGCGGCAAGCGAAAAATCCTGAATGCGCTGATCGCCACAAACCGAGCCTTAACCCGCCGCCGCCCGAATCTGAAAATCAGCCGCACGTTACTGCCGCAAGTTCACCAAGCTTTCGGCGGCGAACTCCGCGCCCTCTTCGTGGGGGGCGCTTTCACCGAACCCGAAACGCTGCAATTCTTCTACGATTTGGGAATCCCGGTCGGCAACGGCTACGGCTGCACGGAAGCAGGCACGACTATCACCGTGAACGATCTGAAGCCGTTTCGTTCAGACACAGTCGGCAAACCTCTTCCCGGCATGGAAGTGAAAATCACCAATCCCGGTGCGGAAGGAATCGGCGAAGTCACCGTGCGCAGCCGCACACTGATGTCCCACTATCTCGACGATCCCGAAATGACCGGCGAGACGATCGTCGACGGCTGGCTGCACACCGGCGATCTCGGCCGCCTCGATCCCTCCGGCCATCTGCAACTCTTCGGCCGCAAAAAAAACATGATCGTCACCGAAGAAGGCAAAAATATCTATCCCGAGGACGTCGAAACGTATTTCGCAGGTCTCCCAGTAAAAGAATTCTGCGTCTTCGCGGCAAATTATCTGTGGGCCGCCCGCACCATGGTCGGCGAACAACTCATCATCGTACTGCACCCGGAAACCGGGCAAGAAATTACCAAAGTCCTCGAATCCGAAATCTCCGAACGCAATCGCCGCCTCCTGAATTACAAACGCATCAGCGGCTACCTCGCCTGGGACCGCGATTTCCCGCTAACCGCGTCGCTGAAAATCAAACGCGCCGAGCTTGCCGAACAAATCCGTCAAAATCGCGAACGTTCCGCCGTGGTGCCGCTATAATTCACGTCGCCATCTCTGCGCCGGAGCACTCGCCCCAGTGAGCACAAAATTTCTCGCCATCGTGAATCCCGCGGCAGGCGGCGGCAAATCCGGACAACTCGCGGCGAGCATGTTAGAGCGAGTTCGCAGCTCCGGAATCAATCTCACCGTCGCGCACACTACCCGCGCCGGAGAAGCCACCGAAATCGCGCGCCAAGCCTACAGCCAAGGAACGCGGAATTTCCTGGCTGTCGGCGGCGACGGCACCTCCTTCGAAATCATCAACGGTCTTTTCCCCGAAGCCGAAACCCAAGGTCGCGCCACGCTAGGCCTCCTTCCGCTGGGCACCGGCAATTCCTTCCTGAAAGATTTCACCAAGCGCGGCGTCGAACACACCATCGAAGCCCTGCAAAACAATTCCCGCCGCCCCTGCGACATAATCCGCCTCCGCCACGCCCAAGGCGAACTCTATTTCCTCAATCTCCTCACTCTTGGCTTCCCCGCCGACGTAGCCGAAACCACCAACCGCCGCTTCAAACGCTGGGGCGAACTCGGCTACATTCTCGGCGTCTTCACCCGCCTCGTGCAGCTCGAGCATCTCGCCTTCCCGCACCGCCTCGCGGAAAAGAAAGAACAAGATTGCGAGCCCGCCCTCTTCCTCTCGTTCAACAACAGCAAATTCACCGGCGGCCACATGATGATCGCTCCCAACGCCGATCCCACCGACGGCCTGATCGAATACGTGCGCTGGGGCCCCATCGGCCGCCTCGGCCTCATCTGGACCCTGCCGCGTCTCTTCACCGGCACGCACATTCATCACCGCAAAGCTTCCCGCGCCGCCACCAAACGCATTGATTTCGAATTAGCTGGCCCGGTAAACGTGATGGTAGATGGCGAGAGCATGCGCCTCGAATGTCGGTCCCTGGAAATTCTCCCGGCCGCGCTGGACGTGATCGTATGAGAAAAGCGTACCTCACCGTCCGCTCCGCAATCCTCTGGGCAATCAGCGGCATTCATTTCGCCGTAGTCGGCATAATTCTCATCGCACTGGGCGCTGTCGTTGATCCACGCAAAAACGATTGGCCTCAGCGCCTTTTCTTCCGCAATATTCTGCGACTGGCAGGGACCCGCCTCGAAGTCCGCCGCGCCCCGGGCTTCGACCCCACCCGCACCAGCATCTTCATCTGCAATCACGTAAATCTTTTCGACCCTTTCGTTATCTACTCCGCCGTCCCGCAGTTCCTCCGCGGCTTCGAACTCGAATCGCATTTCAAAGTTCCGGTGTACGGCTGGATGATGGGCCGCTTCGGAAATATTCCCGTCCCAGACGCACCCAGCCGCGAAGGCCTGGAAATCATGACGCAACGAGCCAAAGCCGCGCTCGATTCTGGCGTCAGCCTGCTTGCGTTCGCCGAAGGCTCGCGCACCCGTACCGGGCACGTGCAGCCCTTCAAAAAAGGCATCTTCAACCTCGCGCAAAGATTCGGAATTCCAATCGTCCCGATAAGCATGGTCGGCTCCTACCAATTCTTCCAAACCGGCCACTGGATGCTGCATCCCGAAAAAATCACGGTCTATCTGCACGATCCAATTGACACCACCACGATCGCACGCGCCGACATAGACGCGCTCCGCCAACGTGTGCAGGAAATCGTGTCAGCCCCGGTAGAAGAATCCCTGAAGGAAAATCCAGTGAAGAAGTTCTAACTAAAAGCCTACGCGCCCGACGGCGCTCCCCGCGCTAAGAAATCTGCGTCTCACTCGCCGCCGGCAACGACCGCCCCGCCCGCAGCTCCTGCCACGTATAAACAACGCGATGAATCACCGTAATCGTCGAAACCACTGCGATCACCCACAGCACCTGCGCCATCCGATTGAACGCACCGCCCATGATCAGCAGCACCAGCCGCTCCGGCCGCTCCATGAATCCCACTTTGCACAAAGGAATAATTGATTCCGCCCGCGCCCGCGAATAACTCACCATGAACGAACTCGCCATCGCCACCGCCGCCAGCGCCATATAGAAGGGCCGCCCCACCAGGGTGTAATGCACCACCAATCCCATGTACAAAGCCAAATCTGAATAACGGTCCAGCGTAGAATCCAAAAAAGCGCCAAACGCCGTCACCCGCCCCACGCGCCGCGCCACCTGCCCATCCGCCATATCCAAAAAGCCTGCAAGAAAAAGTACCGCCGCTGCCTGCCGGAACATTCCCATCGCAAAAAGCGCCGCGGCCCACGAATTCACCGCCAGCCCCAAAAACGTGAACATGTTCGGCGTAATGCCCGTAGCCGCAAGTCCGCTGACGACATGCCGCAGCAACCACCCGCCGCCTTCGCCGATCCAGTAGGTCGGCGGTTTCTTCCGTTCGTTAGCGCCTTTATCCATAATCAGAAAATCATACTCCGAGTTCGCGGCAACAAAAAACCCGCGCTCAATTCTTCCGCAAAGCCATCTCCGGCACTTTCCCGCTGTAACGCAATCTCGGCTCGGTCTGCTCCTGCACTTCCTCCGGCGTAAATCCCGGAGCCACTTCGCGCAACACCAATCCTTCCGCCGTCACATCAATCACCGCCAAATCCGTGATAATCGTATTCACGCATTCCACAGCCGTCAGCGGATAACTGCAAGCCTTCACGATTTTCCGCTGCCCGTCCTTCGCATTATGCTCCATCGTGACAATCAATTTTTCAGCGCCCACGGAAATATCCATCGCCCCGCCAATCCCGCCTGCGCCCTTGGCTCCCGGCACCCGCCAATTCGCCAAATCCCCGCGCTCCGAAACCTGCAACCCGCCCAGAATACAAATGTCCAGATGCCCGCCGCGCGTCATCACATGCGCATCCACCTGCGAAAAATAAGCCGCGCCCGGCACTAAAGTCACCGGCACTTTCATCGCATCCACCAAATCGTAATCTTCCTCGCCCGCCTTCGCGCGCGGCCCCATCCCCAAAATCCCATTCTCGCTGTGAAAATAAATCACCACATCCTTCGGCACGTAAGCCGCGATCAAATTCGGAATCCCCCAACCCAGATTCACATACGCTCCGTCCGGCAATTCCAACGCCGCGCGCTCGGCGATCTGCTCGCGTGTCAGCCGCGCCTTAGGCATTGTGGATTCCCTTCGCCACCACAATCCGGTCCACGTAAATCGAAGGCGTCACAATCGTCTCCGGATCCAGCGCCCCAATCTCCACCACTTCATCCACCTCGACAATCGTGATCTTCGCCGCCGTCGCCATGATCGGATTAAAATTCCGCGCCGCCTTGCGGTAAACCAGATTCCCCATGCGATCCGCGCGCTGCGCCTTGATAAAAGCGTAATCCGCGCCCAAAGCCTGCTCCAAAATATATCTCTTCCCACGAATCACGCGCTCTTCCTTGCCCTTCGCCACGTCGGTCCCCACGCCCACCGGCGAATAAAACGCCGGGATCCCGGCCCCAAACGCGCGCATCCGTTCGCACAAAATTCCCTGCGGCACCAATTCCAGTTCCACCTCGCCCGCATCAAACTGTTGCTGAAAGTAAATAGCGCCCGGCCCCGGAAACGCCGCTACCACGTACCGGATCTGCCGGTTCTTGAAAAGTATGCCTAGCTCGCCATCCCCCGTCCCGCAATTATTGCTGATCACGCTCAACTTCCGCGCGCCTCTCCGTGCCAATCCTTGAATTAAATTATTCGGAAATCCCGCGCCGCCGAATCCGCCGAACATGATCGTAGCTCCGTCGGGGATATCCGCCACCGCAAGGTCCACCGAAGAAAAAACTCTATCTTTTCGATTCATATTTGATTGTGCCGGAGCAGGGTCGAACCCCGAGCGCCTACAATGATATATCCGTTCACTTCCCCGCTTCGATAAATACCACAAAACCTGCCGAAACGCCGAACCGAGCCGCATAGCGCTGGCCGAATAACGCTCACCATTTTCCCCCGCGAACCCGCCGCCTCGTCTACAATCTCCCCGGCGACCGCCGCTCACAAAATGAATCATCCTCGCCCCGAAATAATCCCCGGCCAAATCGCATCCGCCCCCATCCCTCGCCGCCGCTGGTTCATCGCCTGCGTCCTGGGCCTCGGCGTGCTGATAAATTATTTCGACCGCGTGAACATCTCCGTCTCGCAAGACGCCCTGCACACCACCTTCGGCATCAGTGCCGTCCAATTCGGCTACCTGCTCAGCGCCTACAGCTGGCCTTACGCCGCCCTGCAACTTCCCTGCGGCGTCCTGCTCGACCGTTTCGGCGTAAAATTAGTCGGCCGCGTCAGCACCTTCCTCTGGAGTGTCGCATCCTTCGGCGCCGCTGCCGCCACCGGCGTGGGAACTTTTTTTGCGGCGCGCCTCCTGCTCGGCGTCGGCGAAGCTCCCACTTTCCCTGCGAATTCAAAAGCCGTCGGCTACTGGTTTCCAGGACGCGAACGCAGCCTCGCCACCGCCATCTTCGACGCCGCCTCGAAATTTGCTCCCGCCGCAGGCGTCCCGCTGCTTGGCCTGCTGCTCATCCATTTCGGCTGGCGCTGGAGCTTCGCTGCGACCGGCGTGCTCAGTTTCCTCTATTTCGCCCTCTTCTACTGGGTCTACCGAAATCCCAGTGAAGATAAATCCGTCACACTCGCCGAACGCGAATTCATCCGCCAAGGCGGCGCGCAGCCCGAAGGCCACGCCAGAATTCAGGAAGCTAGTTCCATCGCCTACCTCTTGCGCCAGCGCAAGGTACAAGGCCTCGTCCTCGGCTACGCTTCCTACAATTACACTTTCTATCTGCTGCTCACCTGGATGCCCAGCTATCTTTCTTCGGCCCTGCACGTAAATCTGCTCCACTCCGTCCTCTATTCCAGCGTTCCCTGGCTCTTCGCCACTTTCACTGATCTGGTAATCGGCGGCTGGCTCGTCAACGCGCTTATTCATCGCGGCCGCGACGCCTCGCTCGTCCGCCAAATTGTTTTAGTCACCGGCACAGCCTTCGGCCTCGGCATTTTTGGCGCCGCGCACGCCCACACTCCCGCCAGCGCGCTTTTCTGGATCAGTGTTTCCCTCGGTGGTCTTTCCGCTGCTGCGCCGGTGGGCTGGTCCATCCCGTCCCTAATCGCTCCAGAAGGAAGCGTCGGCACTCTCGGTGGAATTCTAAATTTCGGAAATCAACTATCTGCCATCGTCGCGCCCATCCTCACCGGCTACGTAGTAGCGGCCACTCACGAATACGCCTGGGCCTTCGTGGTCGCCACCACATTCCTGCTGGCAGGCATTGCCGGCTACATCTTCGGCTTGGGTCGCATCGAACCGATCCCCGAGCCGCTACCCGCGCCCATCACTAATCAGCCGATGTAGCGCCGCGGATTCACCGCGCCGGATACTTCTTGGTCGACTGCGTCCGCGAATCAAACACCTCGAATCCCCCGTCCGCATTCCCGATCAACTCCAAGTAATTCCCCGCGTCCGTTCCCTGCGGATTCGCAATAAATTCCGCCGCCACATTGTGCGCCGCCCCGCCCTCCTCCGAATAATGCAGCTGCCACAAATCTTCCAGATGCGGCGATTTCTCAATGATGTCCCAAGTCGAAGGCGTCCCGCCCTTCTTCGCCCCGTTATCCATAATCGCCACGCGCGGCGCGATTCCCCACACCAGCGCTGGACTGCTGCTCTGCTGCCAGCCATGATGCGACACAATATACACATCCACGTGGCCCAATTTATTCACCGGGCACATCAATTCCATTTCCTTGTCCCATGTTAGATCGCCCAAATCCAAAATCCGCAGCTTCCCAAAAGTGATCAACACCCCCAGCGATCGCAAATTCTCCGTCTTGTCTGCCGGACGCGTCTCCGACTCCTTGCAAGCCGCATTATCCTGCCCCGCTCCCGGCAGCGGCTTTGCGATCAAATCCCCATCCGAACTGATCACATCCACATGCACCCCTTCAATCGGCACCACGTCCCCCGGCTTCGCCGAAATCCGCGTATATTTTCCAGTCGCCAGCATAGCCTGATAGGCCTGCCATCCTTGCACCGTAGGCGCATCTCCCGTCTCGCGATTCCCGCCATGGTCAATGAATGTCCCGATAGGAATCCGCGCGGCCAGTTGCGGTGCCCCGCCCACATGATCCTCATGAAAGTGCGTGATCAGTACGTAATCAATCTTCGTAAGCCCCGCCGACTTCGCCGCCGCCACAATCCGGTCCGCGTCCCGCCCGTTGTTCCCATCCCACCCCGTATCAATTAGCAAAGACTGCCCCTCCGGCGTAATGAACAAAGTAGCCTGCCCGCCCTCCACATCCACAAAATAAACCCGCAGGGTTTTCTGTGCCGCAGGCGAGGCCGTATCTGTCGCCGCCGGCGCTGTGTTCGCAACGGTCAGCAGCGCAATTGCCGCCAGACTTACAACCGCCGCAGCATAAACAACGCCGCAAAAAGTTTTTCTGAATGCGAATCCGTAACGCCGCGAACGAGTCATCTTCAAAGCTCCTGAGCCACCGCTGCTAATTTGTGAAAGCACGCGTGCCGCCAAGGATAGTCAGTCCATGGCCTCATTTCGTCAACAAACATGTTGGCGCGCTGGCCGCTGGGCATCGGATTCTTTCTGGTCTGTACCCGAATCAAGACGTTGACTTTGTAGCGGCCAGCTTTAGCTGGGCGCCTGTGACTTGCCGCAGCGAGCCGATTCATTTTGCGCTATCATCGGTACGTTTTGTTTCGCGTGGAGCGACTGGTAAATTGTGGATCGGCGAATTTACTTCGTGAAATATCTCGGCCGACCAGCCTTGCAAATACACGACATTCGAGCATGATTTTCGCCGGAGTATCAGAAGCGCGCGAGTAAACGTTTTCAGTCCAACAAAGCATCGCGCGCAGAGTCACAAAATGTTTTGCGCCCCAACCGGCGCGGAGATCGCCACCCATGACCACGAAAAAACTGCGCAGCCAGGAATGGTTCGGCCGCAAGGACCGCGACGGTTTCATCTACCGCAGCTGGATGAAAAACCAAGGTTGGCCGCACGACATGTTCACCGGCCGCCCGGTGATCGGCATCTGCAACACCTGGTCCGAGCTCACGCCCTGCAACGCGCACTTCCGCGAAATCGCCGAATGGGTAAAGCGCGGCGTGTGGGAAGCCGGCGGTTTCCCGCTGGAATTTCCGGTGATGTCTCTGGGCGAAACGATGCTGCGTCCCACCGCAATGCTCTTCCGCAATCTCGCCAGCATGGACGTGGAAGAATCCATCCGGGGCAATCCCATTGACGGCGTAGTCCTCTTAATGGGCTGCGACAAAACCACTCCATCTTTATTGATGGGCGCCGCCTCCTGCGATCTCCCCACCATCGGCCTCTCCGGCGGCCCTATGCTCAACGGTAAATTTCAGGGTCACGATATCGGCTCCGGCACCGGCGTCTGGCAAATGTCCGAGAAGGTGCGCTCCGGCCAGATGAAGCTCGAGGAATTTTTCGAAGCCGAAAGCTGCATGCATCGTTCCAAAGGCCACTGCATGACGATGGGCACCGCCTCCACCATGGCCAACATGGTCGAAGCCCTCGGCATGGCGCTGCCCGGAAACGCTGCCATCCCCGCCGTGGACGCTCGCCGGCACACTCTCGCGCAATTCACGGGACGCCGCATCGTCGAAATGGTCAAAGAAGATTTGCGCATGTCGCAAATTCTCACCCGCGCCGCATTTCAAAACGCCATCCGCGCCAACGCCGCCATCGGCGGTTCCACCAACGCCGTTATCCACCTGATCGCCATCGCCGGACGCATCGGCGTCCCACTCGCGCTAAACGATTTCGACATGCTGGCGTCGCATCTCCCGTGTCTCGTCAATCTCCAGCCCAGCGGCAAATATCTAATGGAAGATTTTTTCTACGCCGGAGGTCTCCCCGCCGTCCTCCGCGAACTCGGCGAAAATGGCGCGCTCGATTGCGACGCCCTCACCGTAAACGGCCAAACCATCTGGCACAATGTGTCCGAAGCTCCGTGCTGGAATCGCGAAGTAATCCACACCTACGCCGAGCCCTTCAAAGAAAATTCCGGCATCGCCGTCCTCCGCGGCAATCTCGCCCCCGATGGCGCCGTCATCAAACTTTCCGCCGCCAGCCCGCACCTCCTCCGACATACCGGCCGCGCGGTCGTCTTTTATTCCATCGAAGACTTTTACGCGCGCATTGATCAGGAAAATCTCGACATTGACGAAACCTGCGTGATGGTCCTGCAAAATTGCGGACCCCGCGGATATCCCGGCATGGCCGAAGTCGGCAACATGCCGCTGCCTCCAAAAATCTTGCGCAAAGGCGTCAAAGACATGGTCCGCATTTCCGACGCGCGCATGAGCGGAACGGCCTATGGCACAGTAGTCCTACACGCCTCACCCGAAGCCGCAGCCGGCGGCCCGCTGGCGCTAGCGCGCAGCGGCGACACGATCACACTCGACGTTCCCGGCCGCACCGTCAGCCTGAATGTGGACGACGCCACGCTAGCCTCCCGCCGCGCCCAATGGACTCCGCCGCCCAACCCAGCCCGCGGCTACGTAAAGCTCTACACCGAGCACGTCCAACAAGCTCATCAAGGCGCCGACCTGGATTTCCTGGTCGGCGGCAGCGGCGCGCCAGTAGCTCGCGACAATCACTAAATGCGCGCCAATAAATTCCTGAGCGAATCGGAGCAGTTGACCTTTTAGCAGCGCACTACAGTGCGCCAGCTTTGTTTCACGAATCCTAGGGAGCTCAAAATGTTGCGCTGGCGAATCGCAATCCTACTGAGCGCCGCGATCGCCATCAGCTACCTGGACCGCCAAACTCTCCCCGTAGCAATCAAAGCCATCAGCAAAGACATCCCCCTAACCAACCAACAATTCTCCAACCTCCAGTCCGCCTTCCTCCTCGCCTACGCATTCATGTACGCAGGCGGCGGCAAGCTAGCCGACGCCCTCGGCACCCGCCGCGGCTTCACAGTAATAATGATCTTCTGGTCCATAGCCTGCGCCAGCCACGGCCTCGCCCTCACCTTCACCATGTTGGCCGTTAGCCGCTTCGCCCTAGGCATGGGCGAAGGCGGCGGCTTCCCCACCTCCACCCGCGCGGTAGCCGAATGGTTTTCTGTGAACGAACGCGCCACAGCCATGGGCATCATCAACGCAGGCAGCGCGGTAGGAGCAGTCGTCGCCCCGCCACTAATCGCGCTAATTCTCGCGTACGCAAATTGGCGCTGGATTTTTTTCGCAAGCGGCACGTTAGGCCTCCTCTGGACCACCTGGTGGCACAAAGCTTACTTCCCTCCAGCCGAGCACCCGCTACTCACCGCAGAAGAGCGCGGAAAAATTCCGCCAGCCGCGGATCCAGCAGTTACGGCAGCCATAAAAAAAATCGCGTGGCTCGATCTGCTCCGCTTCAAAGAAACCTGGGGCGTAGTAGCCGCGAAATTCTTGACCGATGCCGCCTGGTACTTCTATCTCTTCTGGCTTCCCAAATACCTCTACGACGCGCGCCACTTCGACATCAAAGCGGTAGGCGCCATCGCTTGGATCCCCAACGCCGCCGCAGGCATCGGCTGCCTCCTCGGCGGCTGGTTCTCCAGCCACTTGGTCCGCCGAAAAGTCTCACTGAATTCGGCTCGCAAAATCTCGCTCGGCCTCAGCGCCGCAGTGATGCCGATGATCCTGCTCGTCACTCGCGCTCCCATCGCCTGGGCCATCGCCATCTTCAGCCTCGCCTATTTCGGCCAGCAATCCTGGTCCACCCTGATAATGGTGCTCCCCACCGACCTGTTTCCCAGCAGCGTAGTAGGGTCAGTTGCAGGCCTGATAGGTTTCGGCGGCGCCATCGGTGGAATCATATTCGGAGAATTAGCAGGCTACCTGCTCGATCACGGCTTCGGTTACGAAACCGTGTTCAAACTATTCGCCACCTTCCACGTACTCGCATTTCTGGTGATACTCGCGATGGTGCCCAAAATCGCTCCGCTCAACATGGCGCAAAAATACGCAACTGAAACCCAATCATGAAGGAGCCCCATGAAAATTAAAGAAATTCGCACGAGAGCAGTCCGCTGGCGCGGCAAGACGGTCCCCTTGCCCCCGCATTTCTGCACCAACCCGATGGACCTGCTCACCCTCCCCGAAGCGTCCATGCAGACTTTCACTTTCCACGGCTGGCTAATCGTCGAAATTTTCACCGACGACGGCCACGTGGGCGTCGGCAATGCCGCTCTCGCTCCCCCCATCACCAAACAAGTGATCGACCTTTACCTCAAGCCGCTCCTCATCGGCGCCGATCCCTGGAACATCGAATTCCTCTGGCAGCACATGTATCGCAAAACGATGGCGTTCGGCCGCAAAGGCATCGGCATGGCCGCGATCAGCGCAGTGGACATCGCTCTCTGGGACCTCCTCGGCAAATCCGCAAAGCAACCCGTCTTCCGCCTCCTCGGTGGCCGCACCAAACCGCGCATCCCCCTCTACGCCAGCCGCCTCTACAGCATCGAACTCAGCGAACTCGCCGCCGAAGCCAAGCGCTACAAAAAAGAAGGCTACAAAGCCATGAAACTCCGTTTCGGCTGGGGCCCTACCGACGGCGCCGCTGGCGTGCAACAAAATGTCGCGCTCGTGAAAACCGTCCGCGAAGCAGTCGGCGATGGCATTGATGTGATGGCCGACGCGTATATGGGCTGGACCCTCGACTACGCCAAACGCATGCTCCCGCTCCTCGAGCCCTTCAATCTTCGCTGGCTCGAAGAACCCGTAATCCCCGACGATATCCACGGCTACGCAGAGCTGAAATCCTACGCGCGCATCTCCATCGCCGGCGGCGAACACGAATTCACGCAGTACGGTTTCCGCGACCTGCTCGAAGCTCGCGCCGTGGACTACATTCAATTCGACGCCAACCGTGTCGGCGGCATCACCCAAGCCCGTAAAATCTCAGCGCTGGCAGAATCCTATTCGGTTCCGGTAATTCCCCACGCCGGACAAATGCACAACTATCACGTCGTGATGGCCAGCCTGAATTCCCCCATGGCAGAATATTTCCCCATCGTGGACGTCGAAGTCGGCAACGAACTTTTCTGGTATATCTTCGATGGCGAGCCCAAAGCCAAAGAGGGTTTCGTGGATCTCGACGACAATCTCCCCGGCCTCGGCCTCACCGTAAACGAAAAAGCTCTGGCAAAATTCGAAGTGATCGAGTGAGCCGCCGCCCATGACGCTATCAACTACCCGACTAATCCAAATCGCGAAAGGGAATGACCGCGCAGTGGCCCTCGTCGAAGAGCCAGGCCTCCGCCTGCTCCACCAGACCGCGTCCATCTATTCCCTTGCTCAAGAAGCGATTGCGAACCGCGTAAAGCTCACCGCGCTAGTGCGAGAAAAACTCTCGAACTTCGTGCTCGACTACGACCCCATCTACACCGGCCAATCCGAGTGGCGCGTCCTCCCAGCCATTGATCATCCTCAAGAGCCGTCCCGCTGCCTGGTTTCTGGCACGGGCCTAACGCATCTGGGCAGCGCACGCGATCGGCAGGACATGCACGCTATCGCCAGCGAACACCTCACCGACAGCATGAAAATGTTTCGCTGGGGAATTGCGGGCGGCCGCCCCGCCGCAGGGCAAATCGGCACGCCCCCAGAATGGTTTTACAAAGGCACCGGCACAATCCTGCGCGCGCACAATGAGCCGCTGGAAATTCCACCGTACGCCGAAGACGGCGGCGAAGAAGCCGAAATCGCCGGGATTTACATAATAGATTCCGACGGCCGCCCACATCGCGTCGGCATGGCCACCGGCAACGAATTCTCCGACCACGTTTTCGAAAAAAAGAATTACCTCAATCTGGCCGGCTCGAAATTGCGCACGCCATCGTTGGGCCCGGAACTCACGCTCGATCCACTTTTCGATTCTGTCGAAGGTGAAGTCACGATCGAACGCGCCGGCAAACCCCTCTGGCACAAAAAAATCCGCACCGGCGAAAGCGAAATGTGCCACAGCCTGCGCAACATGGAGCATCACCACTTCAAATACGAAACGCATCGTCGCGCAGGCGACGTTCACGTGCATTTCTTCGGTGCCGATTGCCTCAGCTACGGCGAAGGCATCCGTCTGGCCGCCGGAGACGTAATGCAGGTCCAATTCGCAGGCTTCGGCCGCCCGCTGCGCAATCCGCTGCAGGTAGCCGCCGCCAAGCTAGCACTAATAGAAGTTATTTCACTGGGGTAATTCCACGAGGGTGAACGAATAAATGACTAAGCCACGCGTAGCAACCTTAGGATTGGGACTGATGGGCTCAGGAATGGCCGGACGCGTTCTAACCGCCGGATTTCCCCTGGCCGTGTACAACCGCAATCCCGAAAAAACCGCGCCCTTCGCGAAAGCCGGAGCATACGTTGCCCGCACGCCCCGCGATGCCGCCGCCCGCGCCGACATCATTATTAGCATGCTCGCTGACGACAACGCCTCTCGCGCCGTCTGGCTCGACAAAGATACCGGCGCCCTCGCAGCAGCCGCTCCCGGCACCTGGCTCGTCGAGTCAAGTACTGCGAGTGTCCAGTGGATTCACGAGCTAGCCGCCGCAGCAAAAAAAAGAGAATGTGAACTACTCGACGCCCCCGTAACCGGCTCTAAACCCCAAGCCGCCGCTGGCGAATTACTTTTCCTGGTAGGAGGTTCCGCCGAAGCCGTCGCCGCCGTCCGCCCCGTGCTAGCCGTAATGAGTCGCGACGTCGTGCATCTAGGTCCGACGGGCAGTGGCGCCACCCTGAAACTGATCAACAATTTCCTCTGCGGCGTTCAAGCCGCATCGCTAGCCGAAGCAATGGCATTACTAGACGCCAGCGGCCTCGACAAAGAAAAATCCGTAGCCATCCTAACCACCGGTGCCCCCGGCAGCCCCCTGCTAAAACTCCTAACAACGCGCGCCGCCGCCAACGACTTCACCCCAAATTTCATACTCCGCCTGATGGCCAAAGATCTCACGTACGCCCGCGAAGAAGGCCAGCGCCAAGGCGTCGCCATGAACACCGCAACCTCAGCCATCACCGACTTCGAAAAAGCAATCGCTGCCGGCTACGCCGACCGAGACTTCTCCGCCATAATCCCCGCCCTGCAAAAGCCGTGATCGGAAACAACGCATACCCGCATTAGCGTCACTCGACCACACTCGGTAGGGACGCTGCTTGCTGCGCCCCTTCTCGCCGCGATGTCGGCGCCTTTGCCTTCAACCGATCGAAGACTGCGTGACGCTGGCAGAGATCTCTCCCGCTTTCTCTGTGTTCTCCGGTCTTCTCTGTGTGCTCCGTGTTAAATCTTTCGCCTTTCTCCGCGTCTCTGCGGGGATCCGCTGCACTTGGTCCCACAATCCAAGACGTTACGTATTCCCCCCAATTGCAGTCCCTATCACCCGCATGCCAGAATATCCGTTAAGCCTTCATTCCACGAGCACCACGGATCCCAAAATGTCCAACGCACTCCCCGATCACGCCAAACAAAATCCCACCCAACACAACATCGAAGCCATCGCCAAACTCGAGCAAGACGCCCTCGAACGCCGCACTCTCGCCGAACGCATCAGCGAAGCCATCGCCAAATTCATCGGCAGCGTCGCTTTTCTCCTGCTGCAGATCCTTCTCGTGCTCACCTGGTCCGCCATCAACCTCAACGTGATCCCCGGCGTAAAACCCTTCGACCCATTCCCCTTCGGCATCCTCGCTCTGGTAATCTCCTCGGAAAGCGTCATCCTCACCATCTTTGTCCTGATGAGTCAAAATCGCATGACCCGCCAAGCCGAGCGCCGTTCCCACCTCGACCTCCAAGTCGGCATGCTGGCCGAACAGGAATTAACCACCATGCTCGAGATGCAACAAAAGATCTGCCGCCACATCGGTGTGGACGTTACATCTTCAAAATCCGAGTTGCAAAGCTTCGCCGCCGCCACCGACGTCCACAAACTAGCCAGCGAATTAGAAGACAAGCTCCCCGAAAAATAATTCGCCGAGTCGAGTTGCGCCGACCCTCTGAACCCTACGACTAATCAGGAGTTGAGGTTAGGTCAGCGGCATAACGAAACGGCTAGTTCCCAGTTTGTCTCTGCTCTTGTAATGTTCGTTTCTAACAGATTGTTCAACTTCGTCTCGGCATTAACGGTGCTAGTCGTTGCCTTGGCAGAGATCGCGGGCCAGGTTCCCCTTGTCGCCCTGATGGAGAGATCGCAAGCGTTCCAAGGAACAACAGTCGGCAGCAGTGCATATCAGCTTGATATGATCCGAGCCTTGGACACTGCGGACCTGCGTCCGGTTATTGACGTGAGGTAGCCTTTCGCAAATATCGTCGAAGCGTTTCAGTTTCAGTTTCAAGAGAGTGGCAGCATTTTGGCACGGTCTGTATTCAGTGCTGAAGCCCTGTCGTACGAGTGCCACGTGTAATGGAAGGAGCTCTCGCCAATGTATTCAAGATTCTTCGCTTTAGTGCTGCTCGTTTGCTCAACGGCTGCTATCGGAAGCGCACCAGAGCAAGCCATCCTCGGACATCGCTCCGCGCCTTTGCTCACCGTGGATGGCCTGACGTTTAAGGATCTCAACAAGAACGGGAAGCTTGATCCGTACGAGGACTGGCGGCTGCCTGCAAACGTCCGAGCCGCCGACTTGGTCCAGCGCATGAGTCTCGAAGACTTGGCAGGACTGATGGTTCACGGGACGCTGCCGAGTTCCGGGCCGCTTGCGCCGCTCGGCATCGGCAAGGAGTATGACTTGGTGAAGGTCCGCCACTTGATTGAGGAAGATCGTGTAAACACGTTCATCACACGACTGAATGGAGGCGCTCAGTCCTTCGCCGAACAGAACAACGCGGTTCAGGCGATTGCTGAATCCTCGCGATGGGGGATTCCGGTTATCATCTCCTCGGATCCGCGGCACCATTTTGAACACGTGCTCGGAGCCGCGATGCAGGACAGAGCATTCTCCGTGTGGCCCGAGCCGCTGGGCTTTGCGGCTGCCAACGACCCTGAGCTTACTCGTCGCTTCGGCGATGTGGTCCGTCAGGAATATGAAGCTGTGGGTGTTCGCGAATCGCTCGCGCCGCAGGCCGATCTGGCGACTGACCCGCGATGGGCGCGAGCCAACGGAACTTTTGGTGAAGATGCGGACATCGCGAAACGCATGGTCGAAGCTTACGTTGCCGGAATACAAAACGGCGCGGATGGCTTGAACTCCGGTAGTGTCGTCGCAGTAGTGAAACACTGGGTGGGTTACGGCGCAGCGAAGGGCGGTTGGGATGGTCATAACTACTACGGCCGCTTCGCCGATTTTTCCGGACACAACTTCCCGCAGCATCTCATTCCGTTCACCGGTGCCTTCGCGGCGCACGTGGGTAGCGTGATGCCAACCTATTCGGTGTTACAAGAAGTTGCCATCCACGGCAAACCGCTGGAGCCAGTAGGAGCCGGATTCAATCATCAACTGCTCAGTGAGTTGCTGCGCGGGCAGTACGGATTTCGCGGCGTCATCCTAAGCGACTGGGCAATTACGAATGATTGTTCCGAGGCCTGCCGCAAAGGAACGGCCGCAGGCGTCGAACCCACTCCGGCGGAAATCGGCATGCCGTGGGGAGTGGAAGAACTGACAAAGGCGCAACGCTTTGCCAAGGCGATCAACGCAGGCGTGGATCAGATCGGAGGAACGGAAGAATCGAATCTCATAGTGGAGGATGTCCATAACGGATTGATTTCGGACGCACGGGTCAGGGAGGCTGCGGGCCGCATTCTTTTGCAAAAGTTCGAGCTTGGTCTCTTCGAACAGCCTTATGTGGATGAGGCCAAGGCTGCTGTGATTGCCGGCAACAAAGACTTTGCCGCCGAGGGACGAGCTGCGCAAGCTCGCGCTGTCGTGCTGTTGGAGAACAAGTCCGTCGTCGCAACCGGAAGGCCGTTGCTGCCGTTCGCTCCAAACGGTAAGAAGGTCTATCTGTATGGCGTAGCTGCCGGGTCCGCAGAGGCGGTTGGATTCATCGTGGTCACGGACCCCGCGAAGGCCGACCTGGCAATCATTCGAGCCCCCGCGCCCTACGAAAGTGAGCATCCAAACTTCTTCTTTGGGTCAAGGCAGCACGAGGGAAGACTTGCGTTTACGGAAAAAGATGCAGCTTACGCTGAACTGCTGCGAGTGAGTCCGATGGTTTCAACCGTCTTCCTGACCACGCTTGAGAGGCCGCTGATCCTGACCAACGTCCGCCCACACGCGACTGCGCTCCTGGGCGACTTTGGCATCTCGGACGAGCCTCTACTCGCTCTGATTACCGGCAAGGCGTCGCCGGGCGGGCATCTGCCCTTCGAATTACCGTCCTCGGAGAAGGCAGTGGAACAACAAAAAAGCGACCTGCCGCACGACTCGCAGTCCCCGCTGTTTCCCTTCGGGTGCGGGTTGCACTATTGAGAATCAAAGTGACCCACTATTTCGTTCTGGGCGGACGGCCAGCGCGCATGGATCTTTACCGGAGAGGTGAAATTCCAGTTCCAATGGACGGTATCGCGACTCGATTTGTCGCCGCCGCTCGCGCGAAAACTGCTGATCAAAGCGAACAAATCTAAGACGGCAGCTCGTGGCCGTGCTCGGCGATGGCAACCAGCCGAAATTTGACGGGTTTTGCCTGTCGATCGGCTGGCATCGGCTGCACGCTTCTCCAACTGCTCCACGCCACCAGTGGTGCGAAGCATCGCGATGCGGCCGCGGCAGCCTTCGCCTACGAGCGCCGTTAGTCTGATCCCCAGCGGCAGAACTGGCCCGATTTGCGTGATATTCGGTGTTTTCCTTCGAGCCTTACAACTTAGTGGAGCGTCTGCATAACAATGTCCGGCTTGCGCTGGCGGCACATGGGCTCAGTGCGTGGTCGCGACGGGCACGATAGGCAGGCTGATGTAGCTGGCTTCGTTGGTTGTGTGCCAGATGCGCTGCGTCGCTTTTTGGTAGTCGGCGGCTTTGGCCTCGAAGATGTTGGGCACGAACGTTTGCGGGTTGCGGTCGTAGAGCGGAAAGAGTGTGCACTGCACCTGTACCATCAGGCGGTGACCTGCTGGGATGGTGCGTTCGACCATCGGCAGCGCGAATGTGTATTCAAGAGGCTTGTCGGGCTCGATGGCCGAAGGATGCTCGAAGCTGGTGCGGTAGCGGCCGCGGAAGATGTCAGTCGCCATGGGGAGTTCGTAGCCGTTCATGTCCCAAGGCTGCGCGAGGAGACCGGGGAATGCGCCGGTGAGGTCCATGGTGCCAAGCTCGCGGTTCGGATAAACGTCGATCAGCTTGACGACCCAGTCAGAGTCGGTGCCACTTGTGGAAGCGATCAGGTGAACGACCGGCTCGCCGGACAGCTTGATCGAGGCGGAGAGCGGTTCGCTCACGAAGGTGAGCACGTCGGGGCGGCCATCCACGAAGCGCTGGTCGGTCACAAGCCATGTACGCCAACCGGTGCTGTCCCTCTCCAAGATGGGCCGCGGACGATACGGCACTGGCTTCGCGGGATCGGATACAAATTCCGAGTAGCGTGCGGCGTTGTCTACGTGATCGGGTGCAGTGAACGAAAGGTTGCCACCGTGCGCGAGATAGAGCCGCTTCGAAGGCACGCTACATCCCTGCTCGCAACTCGTGGGGAAAGCGTTGAGACGATCCCAATGGTCGGCGCCGGTGTCATACACCCACACCGGAGGTGTGTCCGCTTTCGGCGCATCGGGCTTTAGGTATTCGTTGAAGAAGGGCACCATCACTTCGCGGCGCCACTGGTTGGCGGTATCCGTCGCCCAAACAAATGGCCCCAATCCGCGGCCCTGGCGATTGATCTGGGAGTGGAACCACGGCCCCATCACCAGGAAGTTCATAGTGCTCGCGTTTGGCTTGCCTCGTAGCGCGCTATACGAGTGGATCGCGCCCCACATGTCTTCCTGATCGTAGAGACCCTGCTCCCACATCGTCGGCACGGTGATCGGAAGTTTCGCGATCAGCTTGTCGAGTGCTCCAGCCTGCCAGAAAGCATCGTAAGCCTGATGCTCTCTGAAGATACGCACGAACGGCAGGTCGGCGCCCCCTTCCATTCGCGCCATGTCACCGGCCGAGCCCGCGTTTAGGTAGTTCGTGTACTCGTCACCGATGCGCGATAGTCCGATGCCTTCTCCGCGGGCGGTCATCTGCTCGATGACATAGCCTATGCTGTCCTGGCGGAACGCGCCGTAGTGGAACCAGTCATCGCCCATCCAGCCGTCGACCATCGGGCTCTCGGGGATGGCCACCTTTAGCGCCGGGTGCGGATGCAGCAGAGCCATTACCACCGTGAACCCTTCGTACGAAGAGCCGATCATGCCGACGCGACCGTTGGTCTCTGGCACATTCTTTGTCAGCCACTCGATCGTGTCCCATGCATCGGTGGTGTCATCGGCGCCAGTGTCGTTGAAGCCTGAGTCCACGGGCAGCGGCGTCATAAGATACGGCCCCTCGGATCCGTACTTGCCGCGCACATCCTGGTACACGCGGATATAGCCGTTTTCGACAAAGCCCTCATCGCCGAGCGAAAGCTCGTCCATAAGGGTGCGAGCGGGTGGCCCGGAGTGGTTGCGTACGTGAGCGGCGGCGTTGTATGGCGTACGCGTCAGCATGATCGGCGCATCATGCGCCCCCTTAGGAACGAAAATGACGGTGAACAGCTTGATACCGTCGCGCATGGGCACCATGACCACGCGCCGGTCATAGTTGTATTCCACGGCCGGTGGCCGAAACTCATGCCCCATTTGGTCGTCGCCAATCTTCATCGGCGCGGATTGCGTGGTTTGTGCGCGGGCGACAGCGGCGCTACATAGCAAAGTCAGAACCAGCGCGGAACGAACGGCTGCACTCATCATTTCTCCTTACTCGAAGGTAGTCGCACACAACGGTACCCTGCACAAGGCGAGCGTAACTTCCATCGTAGCAAAGAAGCTCGTCTTCGCTCGGACAATCGCTGTGCCGGGCGGAATCTCGAAAGCATCGTGCGGAGCTGGCAGACGCGCTTGCGCAGACTATTCAAGCTGGCAAAAATACAGGACGGACACGCGCATCGATTCCATGACACGTTCGCGGTCGAGTTACTCCTCGCTGGTGTGCCAATTGAAAGAGTGTCAGTTCTGCTTGGCCACCAAAGCGTGCGGATCACTGAGAGGCACTACGCTCCGTGGGTACGAGCGCGACAAGAGCAGTTAGAAGCTGATTTAGCGCGCGCCTCAAGCCGGGACCCAATCGTGCTATCCCAAGGCGAGGTACACAAGAGGTACACGGAGCACGAGGACCCCGTAACCAAACTGGCTGCATCACGAACCGAAAGTGCCCGGGGTGGGGGTCGGACACACGTGCAGTGTTGATAGCATGTAAGTTGTTTGTTTTTGGAAGCTATAGTACCAATAGAATTCACAGAAACAGCCTATCTCGGCACGTAGCTGGCACACGGCAAAAGTCGCTCGACGCCTTTAGCCCCTATTCGAGACCCTGTTGCTTGATCTGATCATCCAATTCGCCTTGGACCACGGGAAATTGTTTCGGCTGGTTGTAATACACGGACCAGACCTCTTCGTGCGACAGAATGTCATCAATGAAGACCTTCTCGTTGTCCGACGAGTTCTTGCTGAAATATAGCGTGTATCGTGCCGCAAAACAGGAGTTGCGATTTGGCGAGTAGAACACTCTATAGACCGCTTCGCTTGCGTATTGGTCTTGCTCGGAATTTTCTTTCAGCTTGTCGTAATATTTTTCGCACTCCATCTTCTTGTGGAATACATCGTCGCGTGATGGCGCAGAGGTTGCACTCTTCGTAGGCGTGGATTGGCATCCGATCAAGCATAGAGTTGCGGCAAGTGCGGAGATTCGTGAAATCTGACCCATCATCGATAAGCGCTCTCGCGGCCTACTTCATCACGGACGCCGCGTTTACGCAAGAACCACGTATCTAATGACGTTCTCGGATTGGTAAGAAGTGGTACGATGCCCGCTATGCCGATGAACAACGCGGATCGCGACTGGGTTGGTCAGCAAATCGCGAAAGCGGTCCAATCTCAGATAGCGCCTCAAGGATGGAAGAAGCTTCGGGACCATCTGCCCACCGCTGCCATCTGCACGATAGGCATTGCGCTACTTGCTCTTGCCGGGGCCGGCTGGAATTATGCATTCACCAAAGTCGAAGCTCGGGCTACATTCGAGGCCAACACCGGATCGAGGCTCACCGCAATCGACGGTCGATTGACCGCGATCGAAAGCTCTTTGGCAGTACTGCAAGCTCGGCTCGTGAGCCAGAAACTCGCCAATGCTCCGCAGAGCGATTTGAAGATTCATCGAGGGAAATCAACGCGGTTCGTGCGAGCCTAGCGAGTGCCAAGAATGAGGTCGCTGGATTCTGGCCGTCCAGCTTCGAGATCATCACGCTGCTATCCAAAGCTTCTTCTACCGAGATCGATTTTGCGAAACTAGAGAACGCCCGAGAGTCAGTCTTCGACAACGTGGGGGCCAATCGGATTGGCGCGATCTCACCTGTTACTGGCGTTCGCGCAGTTCTGAAAAACGATGTCCACGGAATGGTCTTCCGGAATTCAATCATACGATTCGATCTCAGCGTCAAGCTTTCCAATGATGTCTTCGTGGACTGCATTTTTATCTTCCCGCCCGAGCAAAACCCAACCGGCCCGTTGCAGCAAATAGGAAGGACGCTACTTGCTTCGAACCTCGAAAACGTCACGCTGAATGCTTCGTAATTTTCCCCGGGAGTTACGATGGTTAAGAAGAAGCTCGTGATATTCGGAACGCGTCATTGGAAGAAGCGCGACATGCCGATCGAAATCAAGGATGCGCTGGAGTTGATCCTCGCCGATGTGCAGCCCGAGGTTGTTCTCGAAGAATGGTCCGTCACCCAACTCGAAGAGTCCGGCGCGGCAGCAGTGAGCGATTCCCTTGGAATACCGTGGCGAAGCATCGGCACGACCGACGACGCCGAGTTCGCGACGTTCGGGTTCGAACGTGCGCTCGATTTCCCGAGTTCGGGAAACATTGGTGAATACGGGCCGTTCAATGTGCAAGAAAAACGCGAACGTATTATGCGGGACAACATCGTGCGGGAGATGGCTGCTTCACAAAACGGCGTGTTGGTAATTGGACTCGCGCATCTCCACTCTTTGTCCCTGAAGCTATCGAACGATTTCGACGTGAAGAGCTTCGCGTACCATCCCGAGATCTTTTAACGGCGTCAAACTGCCGCTCAGTCGCGTCCCACGATCCCCTTGGCAACCAACTCGTGCATGAATCTTTCAAGCTCCGATCGCGAGATTCCCGCCCCGCGAGCCGGAGCCTCGAACTTCTTTACGAGTTTTGCTACCAATTGTGCGTTCATGTTTCTCCTTTTATGCTCGTGCTTCCAAGGTCGTTGCGGCGTTTTTGTGCGGCACGGCGCGTGGCTCCGGGGATACGGGTGGCACGGCTGGCGCAGGCTTCGGAACGATGCGGCGCGTCTGCCAAGTAGCGTTACCGTCTTGATAGCGCACGCATCCTATGTTTTGAAATCCCCGCGCGTTCAGCTCCGCGAGGAATGTTTGTTCCTGGGCCATGTACGCCATGAACGCGTCGCATGTGGTTTGGTCGGGGGGTTCTACGGCCACGACAAAATCCCGATTGGCGGGTCCGGCAGCGAAGTACGCCTCCCCGGTGTCTCTGGGCTGCAGCGTATCGGGATCAACGTTCATGCTGTTCGCATAATCACGGCGCATGTCGCTGCCCGAGACGATGTGTTTGCCGGCGGACGTTGCACCTGTGTAGACCACAACACATGCCGCGAGCATGAGCCAAGTTCGAATTTGTCCGCCGTTCATCGCGCGTCCGCTTCTCGTTCCGAGATAATGTCGAAATTGACATACGTGAAAGTTACAGGACCGTTAGGTGCGGGCTCATATCGCAGAATATTTCCGACAACAATCATGCAGGGCGCTGGGGTTGGTTGAATCGCTATACTCGGGCTCCCATCCGACATCGGAGTCTTGCTCAAGAGGCATTGCAGAATCGGCACTCCGACTTCTGGAATTTGACTCAAATCCATTGAGGAAGAGTAATTGTGAAAATGCAGGGCAGTTCCCGGGAAATCACCCGGCTTAGCCGTACTCGTCTGCGACTCGCTGTACAGCACTTTCAAGATTTCATTCCCGTGGCGAACGGTGTATTCATCACGCTCAACGTCAGAGTCGGAAGCCGGAATGGTGTGATGTTCGACGATCGTGAATATTGGACGTTCAGGGTTGGATGTCACCAGTCGAGCGCATCCCGCCAAGCCTGCAACAAAGACCGCTCCTATCGCGAGCTTGTTCACTTCGCCCCCGGTGCTATCGCGTGACGCTTGCAAAACACGCGGTGCAACCGCTCTTGCAGTTTAGGAATGACACCAACATTCCACGGTTCTAATGCCAGCTTCATAAGCAAGACGTAATGTTGTTTGTCCCAATCACACCCGTCCTTCGCGTGCGCACGTGTAACAAGGCTGTTTACGTGTGCCTGCTCGCGCGGGCTCTTAATGGACTTCTTTCTCTCCGCGGCGAGCGCGCGGACACGTTCAAGGGATTCGATGTCTTCTAGCGTTTGTAAGTTCGTTCGGCTGCCGCCAGGGGAGAGGGCATCGGCGTGTGCCACTCTTACAAGGTTGTCGATGTCTGCCGTGGGGATTCTTTCGATTTTGTCGCTACCTTCGTTGCCTGCATCATTCCATCGGACTTCTAAATATGCCGGCGTAAACTCCCGCACGAGTCCGACTTTCTTGAACCCCAGCGTCACAACGTCGCCACGTTTATAGGGCGTCTTGCGTGGGTCGAGGGATGGAGCCGTCACGTTGCCTCACTTACGCTGGCACCGCTGCGACCGGACTTCTGTGCGCGGGCTTGAGCGAGATTATTTTCTTATCTCAACTGCTTCAACCTTTACCTCTCCATCCGCGGCGGCTGCGCATCCATAATTGCGGTCACCCTCGCTTCTTCACGGGTCATGCGAGGACACGCGGCAAGAATCGCGTCCGTATCCCGTGCGATCTTTTCGCTCCACTCGTCACGCGGTGGCTCGCAGACGTGCTCGTCACGTTCGTTCTCAAGCTCCTCGCCGGCTTCGCTCAGCTTGTTTGCGCGTCGCCGTTCAGCAAGAGCCCACAAGATCGCAAGCACCAACAGCAGCCCAAGTATCATTGGCGTTGCCTCCGTGTCACCGCTTGATCGTTATCGCTTACCCGCCGCGTCTTCGGCTTTGAACTGTTCAGTCAGCCCGTGTCTCTCGATGAAGTCCGCGAGACGGGCTGCCATCTCGATGTCATAGGTTGAACTCACCGCGTCGTAGGTGTTCGCGTTTTTTGGATCAACTTTCTTGCAACGACTCATTTCCGTCGCTCGTCTCATTACTTCTTGGCCGGACAGCTTTGCCAGATCCTCAGAAGTCGCTTGATCTAGCCACGCTGAATTGTCCGCTCGACACTGATCTACGGTCGGGGGCGTGGCGGGCTCTTTCGAATGTTGCTGTTTCCCGAACACCGACGACGCGATCAGAACTGCGGCTGCTAGGATCATTTTTCTCATGGCGTACACTCCATCACGACCGCATCGTGCCGTTACGGTTGTTCAAATCATGTCCTTCAAGTGCCACAACCTGGTTTCCGGGCAAGCGTACGGAATCCGTGGGGGCTGCTCCGGACGATATTTGTTCAGCCACGAACAAGCCGTAAGTGCATCGTGTTCGGTGAGAAAGAGCTTATTGGGTTTTCCGGCAGTGTCCACGCAACCACAGCGAGCATCCTGAATCGCGCAGGGTAGAAAATCTGGATTTTTCTGGGCACTTTCTCTAACGCGCTTTTCCATTATCTCGCGCTGTTGAGGGGTCAACTCGAATGAGTCCTTCCTCACGACGCCTCCGTTACCACGTTGCCGCGAGCGCTTCCTGCCGTTCCGATGTGGCGCCGCTCATTGCCCCGTCTTCTTCTCGTTCTCAACGAACTCTTCGATGGCTTTGCGCATGATCCAGCCAACGGGACGCTCTTTCTGTTTGCCGATCACTTTCAAGGTAGCGAGCGTCTTTTTGTCTATCCAGATCGAGAACCTCTGTAGCATGACCTAAACTTACCATGTATTACCTGGGAATCCAAGCGGTTGTTGTCCAGGTAACCGCGCCTATGGCACCGTGCCGCGGCGGAAGGCGCCCGCACAGGCGTTTTGCAGCCCCGGCAGGGGTATGGAGGCTGGCCCGGGGGCCTATGAGGCTCATATTGCCTCCGGTAACCCCCGTGGATGCAGCGGACTTCCAGTCGGACATTCGGGGCCGCCCCGCGCGTCGGTCGCGTATCCAGGCGTAGGTCGCGCGGCTATCGCGTGGAGGACATTTCAGCGGACATCAGCCCGCACGTCGCCAGTCTCTCAGATGTCCAGACCATCGGCCATATTAATGGATACCAAGCGGAAATTCCTCGTCCGGACGCAGAAAAGCGATATCACACGAGAATGCAAAGAAAGTACTTGACATGGACGGCTATCTATGAGATTTTACCTGTAAGTGAGGTGCTTCGTGGACAAGACGGGTGATACACCGAAGCCTGAGAAAGAACTGGAAGTTAAGAAAGAAGGGCCGAAGCGGTTCACGTTGGATTTTCCAGAGGAGGAGTGGACGCCGCTCAGGGATTATGCGAAGAGTCAGAAATGCCCCGTGAGCTCAATCGTGCGGCAAGCCTGTGAGGCATACATGATCGAGAAGGGCATGATTAAGAAACCCGGGGCAGGCGACGCGCCTCCGGTGAAGGAAGGAGAGGAGAAGTCGTGAAAACGTGACGACATAAAAACGAAGCGCGCCGGTCTGGGGACCAAACGCGCTTCTATCGCAGAACAGGTGGTGACCCATGCGTGCGATTGGCGTTAAGGTACGTCCAAATCCGTCCGCGCGCAAGTCCTGCCTGTCTGTGATCCAACAAAAATTCTGAATGCACGACCGCGACCAGTCCAGCCAAGGATGACGCGGATAAGGAGGCAATAATCCGAAATGTTCCCGCAGCAGATCTCTGAAACACTGACAACAATATTCGGAAAGGAGAAGCGCAGCATCGTGGTGCTTCTGCAAGGCCCGCCAGGAATCGGCAAGACGGCAGCCGTGGACCAAGCCGCGCGCAGTGTGGGCAAGGAACTCAAGACGTTCGCGCTCCCCACGTGCGAAAGCGTGGATCTTCGCGGCCTTCCTTTTGTGGACAAGGGCCGCACACAATGGGCTTCGCCGCTACCCCGCGATGGTAAGGGCATCCTCTTATTGGATGAGCTTTCCAGCGCGGCTCCCGATGTTCAGGTAGCAGCCCATCATCTTGTTCACGCAGAGCCCGGTTCAGACATGAGCTTACCCGCTGGCTGGCATCTCGTGTTAACCGGAAATCGCGCCGTGGACAAGACCCTCTATCGCGCAGTGTCGGCGCCTCTCCGCAATCGTATGGTCATCCTGAATGCGGAACCCGATATCAAGCAGTGGGCGGAATGGGCGATGGACAACGACATTGTGCCCACCATCACGGCCTTCGCGCGGTGGCGACCAGAGTTGTTAATGGCGAAAGAGATTCCCGGCGAGGGTGCATTTCCATCTCCACGTTCGTGGGAAGCCGTTTCCAACATCCTTGCGCTTGGTCTGCCCGCCAACATCGAACGCGAAATGATCCAAGGAACTATCGGAGAAGGCGCGACCATCGAGTTCAGCGCGTACCTGAAGACGGCCCGCGAGTTGCCAGCGATCGAAGCCATCATTGACTCCCCGATGCGATCCGCGGTGCCGAAGTCCCCGGCGCAGCTCTACGCGCTTACGACGAGCCTCGCGCAGTACACCCGTGAGCGCAAGAAATCCGCGATGAAGTACGTCGCCAGGATGCCGGCAGAATTCGCGTTGCTCTATGTTTCAGACGTCCGACGCGACGGCCATTACGACATCCGGAAGGATGCGGAAATTGGGAAGTGGATTTCCGAACACGCCAAGCTGTTCGAGATGGAGGTGGCGGCATGAAGAAATTCACGGCAGATGTAACCGTCAACAAGACCAAACTCCCCATCATTGAGTCTCCACACGCATATGTGTGCGCAAGGGAGGCCTTGGATAAAGCGTTGAGCACTCTTCATTCCTACCAACCGAATGTTGGATGGGCGTTAGTGGGTTTCAAGGACGTGGAGGGCGCCGAAATGGCTTTCGACGTTCACGTAGTCTTGAAGTGCGCGATGAACCGGAGAGCGCCGAAACGTGCCCCCGAGGTGATAGCGCAGGAGAAAGCGGCGGAAAAAGCAAAGAAGCAGGCGCGCGACGAGCAAAAGCGCCAAGCGGAAGAACAGGCTGCGCAGATGCGTAAAGCAAAACGCCGACGCATCATGCAGCAGATTGACCACGCTTTCCAGACCGGGCATGAACTGGGTTCAGAACCCGTGGCGAAATATATCACCTGTGACACTTGCAGTTCTCCAGCGGACTTCCTCTACGTGAATACGCCGCTTGCTCCCGGTGCCGCCGTGTTGGACGAGAGCACGATTACGGACGCTGTGTGCGCTCAACACAACGGATTCGTGAATCAGTGGCAGCGGCAGTATTACTACAAGCACGTCGCGCAGATGGTTCCATGCTCGCGGTTGGAATTCTTTTATACGGGCATCCGGCAGATCGCAATCAAGGCGGGAAAATGAGTGCAGCATCGGACAAGATCGAACGATGTTCCGCCCGAATGGTAATGGCTTATCCGTGGTGGGCCAGTTTGCTTTTGAACCTCGTACGCATCGAAACGGATTCTGTGCCCACCATGGCCGTGGACGGGACGCGTCTCTTCTTCAACCCCGAGTTCACCGTGTCCTTGACGGACAAGGAGTGCATCGGCGTGCTTATGCACGAGACCGCCCATTGCGCGTTCCTGCACTGCTACCGCAGAAAATACAGAGAACCCAGACGCTGGAATATTGCCTGTGACAAGGCCGTGAACGCCGTTCTCCTGGCCGCGAACATCACGCTTCCCAAAAGTGGCGTGCCGCCTGGGCCTCTGGGTTCATTAGCCGAGGAGCTCTACGAAGCCATCACACTGGAAGAAATGGCTATTTATTTCCCTGATGATGTTCGGGAAGCAGGTTCGATGCCGACGACGGAAGACGACGCGAAGCCAATGTCCGAAAAGGATTGGCGGGATGCGATCGCAGCATCCCACGGTTTGGTTCCGGATTACGTCGCGCGAACGATCGAAGAGGCAACGGCATCTGTGAAGGACTGGAAAAACGAACTGGCGAGATTCATTCACTCCATGAGGAAGTCCGACACGCATACGTGGAATCGTTTCTCCAGGCGCGTCCCGGGCTCGCCGGGATGGAGTCGGGAAATCGAAACGCGCATCGCGGTTTGCATTGATACATCGGGCTCCATCGTTGGCCCCGTCCTCAATGCTTTTGTGGCTGAGTGCCGCGCCATCTTGGATCTCGCAGGCGTCACCGCCATTGTCATAAGCGCGGACGCGGCGGTTTCCCAGGTCTTGCAGCCTGGGGAGCCCTTCCCGATCGAACTAAAGGGCGGTGGCGGAACGAACTTCGCGCCCGCGTTGAAGGAAGCGGAGAACCATGAACCCAACGGCATCGTGTACTTCACGGACGGTGATGGAACTTTTCCGAAGAGTTGCCTGTATCCCGTCCTATGGGCTCTGACGAAGCCACACGCGGTTCCGTTTGGAGAAAAAATTCTACTAGAAGGAGACTTCAACGGCGATGCGAAGTAAGCACGACCGCAAGCCGGCACGGGAGCGGCGGAAGGCTGAATGAGCATTCACCGTAGAACGATTGAAGAGCGCGCGGCTGCGCAGGCACGGGCGGTTGCCCGTGTTGCTCGCGCACGGGAATTACAAATTGGAAACAAAAAGGAGAACACGATGGAAACGATTGAGTTCAAAGATGCGGAGAAAGCAAAAGCGGCCAGAGGCATTATTTGCAGGGTAGCGGGAGAAATCGTGGCTTCTTACGACAGCTCGAGTGACGCGACGATTGAGCGTCAATGGGCGTTCCGCGCGCGCGAGAGCGAGTTGTTGTCTGCCGTAGCGTCCGATGGACCGGCAACCGAGGTGCGCTCGTGAGCACGGCAGACAACATTCTCTTCGCAGAACCAAAAATGTACTTCGATCCAAGGTACAGCCACGTGCCGGATGCCATGAAGCAGGCGAAACAGTGGCTTGCGTTCCGCGTCACTTGGAACCCGGAGACCGAGCATTTCGACAAGACGCCTTTGAACTCCAGCGGTAACGTGACGAACGATCACCAGGGCGGGGAGTCCTTTGCGACGATGCTGGAGTACACGAAACGGAGTCCGAACACCGTCCTGGGTGTTTACGTACGCTCGCCGTTCATCGCTATTGACCTCGATGGTTGCGTGAACATGCAGATCAAGGAGATCACACCTTGGGCGTCAGCTATCGTTTGCGAGATCGGTTCCTATGCAGAACTCTCGCCATCGGGGACTGGCATTCACATCATTGGGTTGGGCACGAAACCTGGGAACAAGAGCAAGATCGGAAGCGTGGAGATATACACGGACAAGCGTGCGCTCACCTTCACGAGTTGCCCGATTGAAGGCTACGAGACTCTTAGCCAGGTGGACGTCTCGAGCCTCTACCACAGGATGGTCAGCCGCGCCTACGTGTTCGGGGAATCGAAGCATGAGCGTGTGGTTAACGAACGCGCGTCGTCAGGCGAGGGCAGCAAGATTCATCACGCGGAGAACAACCTCACGAATTTGCTTACTCTTCTCGCCACGGGAGAATACACACCGGATGCAAAACCTTTCGTCGTGACTGACAAGTACGGCAATTGGGTTGAGTACGCGAGCCAGAGTGAAGCAGTCGCGGCGTTCCTCGTATGCGCTGCGCGGAAGCATGACTGCGATCCAGAACTGATGGAGCAGGAGTATTTGGACTCCCACCTGTCCGAAATCCCGAAGTGGGCAAACGGAAAATGGGAACGCCTGGGACGATCCGAGATCAAAACCGCGATAGACCTCGTGCGCAATCCGCAGCAGGCTCCCGCTCAGGAACGGCCGGCCGCACCATTTGCAGCGTCACAGACACCCGCCGATACGCAAGAAGACGTGAAGGCTTCATCGTTGCTCGTTTTCAGGACCGTGGAAGAAAGCGCGCTAGCGATCAGCGGCGGATTCAACTCTCTCGCGGCATCCGAGTTCAAACCGCCGCTCGATCCCGCATATAACCGCGTCATTTTGTTTGGAAGCAGCAGCGATGATCTGTTCCGGAATGTATCCGCGGGTGTCTCGGGGATGGGTGCGATCTACGCACAATTGCCGCGGGATGATTCCAAACCTAAGACGGCGTACGACGGTCGGACCATCGGGACGATTGCCGAGCACCTCACGGACGTTCCGGCCGAAGAAGCTCACGATTACCTTAGTAAATTGCTCATGACTCGCGCGATACAGAATGCGACTGTGAAGCGCGTGAAAATGGTACACGCGGAAGTGCCCGCGGGATCGCGTATCGAAGTGGGGGAAAACCACGTCGATGCTGAGCAAGTGGAAGCGGAGAATGCTCTTGTGATACCGCAGTCCGCGCTTTCTTCGACCTACCTGGGCGACATCTACACGAATCTGTTTGAGCCCGCGGGATTCCCGCTCGATATAGCACTGCCCGCGCTCGTGACGGCGGCATCCGTTCTCGTGCCCGCGCTTCCTCCACCAGATTTGTCAAAGGATTCTCACCTCATTGGGGGCGACGATTTGATGACAAATTTGTACACGGCGCTCGTCTCGAAGTTCGGTGGCGGTAAGTCCCAAGCCATCGAATGGGCGGTGAAGGTCTTGGATATCTGGTCATCCCGCAGTGACAAGACCGAACACTACATGGAGGGGAAATTCGGCTCCGCGGAGCAGATGTTGAAGCACTTGAAACGCTACCTTGGTCGCCCGCTCAACGGCAGCATTCTCATTAACCCTGATGAATGGTCACACCTGTTCGCGAAGGCTGCGATTCCGGACGCGAGTTTTCCATCGGTGCTCACGAGCGGATACTATCGTCGCAGGCAGACATTTGAAATATCCCGTGGCGGTGAAATCACCTTGAATAATGCACTCAGTTTCATAGGCGGCATCGTGGACACGGAGTTCGATTCTGTGTTCGGTGCAAACAGCTTGGGCGGGTTGTACGACCGCTTCCTGTTCGGTCTCGCGCCCGCGGATTGGAAATTCAACTATCGTGAGTTTCCGTGGGAGCTCAAAGAGCGCATCCCAGCTCCGGCGCCGATGTGCGTCACAAGGCATGGGAGCCTGTACGAAGTCATCAAGGACTGGAACCGGAAAGACCCGTCCCTCGACCGCATCGTGGAGATCTGCACGCGCATCGCGACCATCTACGCCTCAATGGATGGACGTCACGTGATCGGCGGCGCAGACCTCGAGCCCCTATGGGGCCTCGCGACGAGCCAGAAAGCCATCCGTGCTCTGTACCACCCGAACGCCGGCATGAACCCAGACGCCATCTTCGCGAACGCGGCAGTCAACTGGCTGACGGCCTGTACGAAAGGTGAGTGGGCCACGTTCAGCCGGTTGAAGGAGGGGACGCACGCGTACGAAAAGAAACTGGGTCCCAGCGTCGCCGAGCGGAGCCTGAAAGCCCTCGCGCGCACATCGGATGCGATCGAGGTTTGGATACCTGAGAAGGTCATGTCCGAGGACGGGAAGCGCAAGGTCGATAATGACCTGCCAGCGGACTACACGGGCAGGCGTCCGAAGCACGGGCTGATCCGGTTGCTCAAACGGCGGTGATCTTGTGCTTCGCTTCTATTCGCTTTCTGAGCTAAATTTCGTATGCGGTTTCGAGGCGTCCTTCACCCTCCAGTTCACCCTCCATTTGGGACGGAGGGTCAGTGGAGGGTGAAGCCATTTTCGGCCCTTCGACGAGCTGAAAAACCGGCTTCACCCTCCGTCTTTCTCATGATAGGCGGAGGGGTGTTTTTTAGCGATGAATATGTCTATAAGTATAATATAATACAGTACTTAACTATTTACCCTCCACTCACCCTCCATGTAAAACGGAGGGTCAAATGGAGGGTGAAGGAACCTTTCCTGTGGGAAGCCTTAACCCTCCGGGTATCCCGCGGGTTAAGAGAAATCATGGAGGTTGAAGCCAAAAAAGAGGTCGATTTTTCGTAGGCGACATGAGGGCGAAAACGGTCAAATTTTTCGTGGTGCAATCGGATGTAGCACGGTGTAGCGCACCCTCCTGCACCCGGCGAACGGCGATTGTGATGCAGATTGGGTATATAGGAAGATTGGACCTCGCGTTTAACTTTTGCCCGTGTCTTCGCGCGAAGAAAATAGGGAAATAATTCAATTTAATTGAAGAAAATTACAGGCTAGTTCACATAAGTTCTTGTTTTTGTTGATTTTAGCCGTTTTCGCGGGAAATGAACCGTCGAGCGAACCGCTGGTTCGACTTTTCGCGCGTACGAACACCTATTCCGTGGCACTGCAAATCCACCGAGGAGGCTCAAAACATGAGTCGACCAGCAATTCCACCCGCAGACCGCTTGATTTTGAGCCTTGTGAAGTACGGGGGCTCCGCGCCGCTCACCAAGATCCGGGCGAATTTCTACGGGCGCCTCACCCGTGCCATGCTCAACAAAGTGCTCCTCGAGCTGGACGATCTCCTCGAGGTCGAGAAGACGCGCGCCCCAGGCTCGAAGCGCCCCACAACGAACGTCGTTTTGACCTGGAAGGGTGAGGTGGCAGCACGTGTTCTGAAACCCGGCTTCAGGCGCAAGCGCATCACCCTGGCCGAACTGAAAGCCGAGCTCGCCGCGCGCCAAGCGGAGCAGAACCCGTGGGCCTGCCAGATCAAAAACGACGCCGACCACCGAAGGGAATTCGAGCACCAGAAAGCTGCCGGCTGGAGATGGCGTCCACCCAAACCGGTGAAGCTGCCCGCTGGCGATCCGCGGGAGATTGTCGAGACTGGCCCCGCCAACGCCCCAACGTCGCCCTGCCCGATCGCCGCCTACCAGCACATCCCTGGCGCCGCTCCCGACCGATACCAGCCGGCGCAGCCCCCTCCAGCAGACGACTTCACGCGGGACTTCGCAAAGATGCAGCGCGACCTCGCAACGATCCACGAACCAGACCGGGGTTTCAGCAACCTACCCACGCCAGCAGACGTCGCAGACAATGCGCGGATTATCGAGTTGTTTCACAAGACTGATTACGCCGGCGAGCTGCTAGCCAACGGGAACATCCTGTATGATGGCGTGGAAATGACTCCGAAACGATGGAAGCGAGAGCGATTCAAGCAGGCGGGATGAAGAAGGGCGGCACCCGAAGGGCAACGCCCGAATCCTGCGACGAACAGCAGGACTAGAATTTCGAGAACGCTTTGATCGCCGCCGCATCCAAGTCTTTTTGTTGGGGCTTCACGTAGGGCGTCAAAGATGCGAGCGACGCGTGCCGCAATAATCCTGAGACGATGTGCAAAGGCATCCCGCTATTCACGGCAAGCATTGCGCACGTGTGTCGCATGACGTGGGGGTGCCGCAGCTCTTTCGGCAAACCCGCCTTCTTGGCGAGGATTTGAAACGCTGTAGTCCAGGTGTTCGGGGCCATCGCACCGCTCTCGCGTGTAATGAATAGTGCCTGTGACTTCGCGGCATACGTGTAGGTTTCACGAACTTTCAACCATTGGTGAATTGCTGCGATATCTGACGGTCCGAAAGAATCCTTTGGCCGCAAGGCTTCCCGGTATCGCTCGCCACCTGCCTTGCCTTTCTTGCGAGCATGGACAAGCAGCTGTCCCGCGGCCTCATCGATGTCTGATAACTGCAACCCGCAAACTTCGGACGCTCGTAGACCGTGACGCACCGAAAGCAAAATCATCGCGACGTTGCGTTTCGAGTCTTGCACCGCCGCGAGCAACTGTTTTAGCTGTTCTGGTTCCAAGTAGTGCATTGAATTTGACACTCCACACCTCCGAAACTAGATTTTATTGCTGCGACACCCATCAGGACTTGCTCGGATATTTGTTCGTACCTCTCTGCCACTTCACACGTTTCGGCCTATCCCGCTCACCGAAGATGGCACCGCACGCCAAGATGCCTACAAAAATCCAAAAGAACATAAAGCCTCCGTTAAACCGAAAGCAACTCGCACTCTAGCCAGTTCAAGGATTCACGCGGGCAAGATGTAGGTACGCGCGTCCAATCGGGCTCTGGCGCATCGCCAGCACGCTCTTTCCAGATCTCTTGCATGAGATTTTTCAGAGACTTTGACGCGCCGTAAGCGTTGCAGACCGGGGGACGAACGCACCGTGAAAGAAACTTTGGCTCGAGCCCAGAGGAATCATTGCAAGTCATTAATGTCACGCAGTTCATTGGCGCCGTGCCATCATATTTCGATAGGCAAGCGAGCTGAAAGGCTCTGGACGCTTCCGAAATCTCATCCACGATCAAGCAGTGATGCTTCGCCACCATAGGTACGTAAGCGAATCTGCGCTCTGCATCTTGCAACGCGGCGATATTGGCTTGCTGCGAGGAAATGTGAAAAATCTCACAATTCGCCATGCGTGCAAACGCGAACGCAAGTGAGGTCTTTCCTACGCCTGGGGGGCCCTCCAGAAGAACCACAGAACCAATGCGCACGTGTGCTGCAAGCTTCGCGAGTATTTTCCGTTGCTTTTCCAAGCCACACCACCGCACATCATCCAAGGTTTGTGGCTTGTAGGCATCCGTTAGACTGGCAGGGAACTGCATCGCCGTTTGCGTTTCGATTGAGAAAAGCGTTTCCATTTGCGTTTCATCCTTTGGCTATAAGGCACGCCACTGGACACCCCGCAGGATGTCCTAGCCGTGTCCTACGCCGCTGCCGCTTCCGGTTCGCTGGGAGAATTGTTCGCAATCCCCCTCAGATAATCGGCCGCTTTTTGAGCAGCCGCGGACGCGGTAAAAATCAGCTTCGAATCGTTTTTCAGCCGCATTAGCCAGTTTTTGACGTAGGCCGCGTCATTATCAATCGTCTGATTCGAGATTCCCGTAACCCCGCAGAGCAGAGCTTGTCCGCAACCCGCGACCAGCTCCTCGAGCGAATAGTCGCGCGATCCAAACTGAATGGGCTTGTCTGCAATCTCGCGGCCCACGCGTGACTTGTGCGCCGTCGAATGGATTAGCTCGTGGTAGAGAGTCGAATAGAAAGATTCAACATCGCGAAAAACCGCCTTATCCGGGATGCCGATCTCATCCATGCTGGGGGAGTACCACGCGTGATCCGATGCCTTGATAGGGCATCGGTTTGGGATTGCGGCAAGAAACGCGTCGCAAGTGTCGATAGTTGCAACCGGACGCTTTTCCTCGCCACCCAAACCCAGCACATCGACCAGAGGAACACCGCCGACCTCGCATTGAGTCACGTTAAAGACGCGATAGAACCTCAAGAGGAAGGGCCTTTGAATCTTGCCGCTTTTCGGATTCAGTTTCTCGCGGCCCACGTTCCAATACGTGATGATTTGCCCGTGTTCACCCTTGCGCACGTTCGCGCCCATCGCTTCAGCTTGCCGGTAGGTCAAATACTCAGGACGTGGGAAACCGCTCGATGAAAGAAGAAAAACGTTCAATCCGCGGTATTCCTTGCCGCTCTTGAGATTTCTTGGTGCCGATGTGATCCAAGGTTTTTCCCAGGGGAGAATCCCTTCGCGCTCAATTCTCTCTATCAGGTTTTGCGTTACGATTTCGTAGACTGTGGACATTGTGATGCTCCTATCCGAGATTTTTAATACGCTCGCACTGGGACGTTCCGAGTTTTTCCGTTCTTATAGAGATCCGCGATCATCAGATTCAACGCTCGCACTTGCGCGGTCAGCAACCGCTCTTTCGCGATGTCTCCTGCGTTCACTAGAACTTTCATCGTTTGCATCGGTGTTTCCTCCAGTACTTGAATACTATAGTATTTCACTACTGCATGTCAAGCACAAAATGCAACGCGATTGAAAATACTTTGCGAAATAGCCTGCAAAACCGGTCATCGCAGCCGATTTGCCGAAGTTTTTCACTACTGGACGCGACGCCATCGAGACGCAAACCGCGTGTTTGCAATGAGCGCGCAAATCCCAGTAGTGAAATCTTGAACTCTTCACTACCCGTGTTCGCTCGCCGATCCGCCCGAGCACCGGGAACTCACCCGAAGATGTCCCGGGAATCACTTCGAAATGTTCCGCAAATCGCTCCAACACGCGCACCACGTCCGGTTCAAACCCTCCGGGCAAAGAATTTGAACGCTGCAAATGAGTGGTCCGAAAATTGCGGCCCAAGTTCAGGTGGTTTGCGTTTTGCGGTTTGGGTCTAGCCGCTGATCGATTGTTTCTCCTTATTGTGTTGGTTTCGGAGTCGCTCGCGGTTTCCTGATTTGGTTGGTCGACCTCCGGGCTCAACCCTTTTCAATGCTGCGACCGGAGGCGTTTCCCATGATTTTTCATCGCATCCGTTCAGCTGCGCGAAAAAAAAATAAAATAAACTGTTTTCCAGGATTTCGCGACCCCACCCGGGGGGTATTCTCCGTTTTAGGCACCATTCACAGGCGAATTCGCGGAAAAAGAATTTCTGGGGAAATTTTATAGCGGCATCAGTCGCTCTGCTTCAGACCATCGGCTACCCGGTTGGCGCGGTTGCCGGACAGGTGGAGTACTAGTCCGGAACATGTCCGGTTACGCGACTACCCAGGCACAAGACGGCAATCGTCGCATTGCCGGTCACTTACCTCACCGATAGAGCCGAGGCGCAGCTTCCTGAATCCATCCGCACGAGCTCCGCGAAAGTACTACTAGAAACCGCTATTAGCGACTTCGCTAGTCCTAGGGTTCACAGCGGTAGTACCGCTACTCCTCCTCTATATAGTCAGATTAGGAGATTCTCACCATGCGATGCGGATGTGGACCAGTTCGGAACAGTTTGCGGTTCCGTTTTCACGGACGAATCCTTGGTGTGGTCACTATGTTGGCCGTAATCCTCGGACTGCTCAATGTGTCGGGCTGCGCGGGCGGTTTTGAAGGCGCCAAACCGCTCCCGCCGTTGCTTATCTCGCAGCCTGGCAATCAGACAGTAAATGCCGGCCAGACCGCAACTTTTGCCGTCACCGCCACCGGTACGGGTCCGCTGACTTACCAGTGGTACGTAAACGGGGTTCCGATCAACGGTGCGACGTCCAGCACCTATACGACGCCGCCCACCACGTCGGGCCAAAGCGGCTCGGTCTATACCGTCACCGTGTCGAATTCCAACGGAACTGTAACGAGTGGACCGGCGACTCTCACCGTACAAGTCATACCTCCGATCGCCGGGAGCTTGGTGCCGAGCAATGCAACCCCGCCGTACAACTCACCGGTGATGCTGGTTCCCACGTTTTCTGGCGGGACGGGTGTTATCGGTTCCACGGGGGTCGGGAGTTCCGATATTACGGCGTCCGCTATGAGCGGAGGCTCTTACCCGACTCCAGCTTTGACTTCCGCCAAAACGTACACGCTGACCGTAACGGGTCCGGGGGGTGCTGTGGTTTCGACGACCTGCCAGGTAACGCCAACCCCCGTCATGATTACGCCCATCGTGCCGGCGAATCAGACCACCGCGCCGGGCCAACTTACCTTCACTGCAACGGCTACCGGCGGCTTGACCAATGGCTTGACCTGGACCGCATCCACAGGAACCTTCAGCGGAAACGTTTGGACGTCACCGACCGTGCCCGGCACTTACACCATCACCGCGACGAGTGTGGATGAACCGTCCGTGTTCGTTTCAACTACGAGTACGATCAGCGGTCCCACGATCACCACCCAACCGCTTAGCCAGCACGTCTGCACCGGATCGAACATTGTGCTGAGCGTGACCGCTTCGTATGCGTCCAGTTATCAATGGAGCTTCAACGGTACACCGATCCCGGGGGCAACCAGCTCGACCTACACCATTTCGACGGCCGCTGCCGCTAATGCGGGAAATTACACCGTGACGGTGACGAATGGAGCCGCGAGCGTAACTTCATCTGTTGCCACTATTGCCGTGGGGTCGCAGATCACTTCGAACCCCTCGAGCGTGACGATACTTCCAACACAGACTGCTAGTTTTTCAGTGGCCGCTCAGGGACTGAGTCCGTTTACTTATCAGTGGTACCAAATCCCGTCCGGCAGCGCCACCGGCTCCGCTATCCCTGGCGCAACGTCAAACATCTACACTACGCCGCCGGTGGACACCAGTTACAACGGCGCTCAATATTATGTGACGGTTACGGATTCCTGTGGAACCACTCCGCTCACCAGTACTTCCGCCACGCTAACGGTAGCGACGGGAAATGCTTCGCCCACCATCATCACCCAGCCGGTTGGAGCAAGCGTCGCGCCAGGCGGTACCACCACGTTTAACGTCGTGGCTTCCGGCACGCCCGCACTGAGTTATCAGTGGTATGTCATTCCCGCGGGGCAAACGACAGGAGTCGCAGTCGCGGGAGCCACGTCCGACAGCTACACGGTACCGAGCTCAGCGACCGCAATCACCGACGATCAGAATCAATACTACGTCGTTGTGACGAATGCCTATGGGCAAGCAGTCTCTCAGCCCGCAACTCTCGCAGTCGGCAGTGGGATTCTGATTACCCAGCAACCGGTGACGCAGTATGTGGATGTGGGATCCTCCGCGACTTTTCAGGTGACGGCAGTATCCAACCTGCCGTTGACATATCAATGGTACGAAGCCGCGCCCGGCAGCGCGACCTTCACGGCCATACCGGGAGCCACCAGTCCAACCTACACATCCGGTCCAGCGGCTAGCACGGATTCCGGTTCCGTTCTCTATGTGGTTGTCAGCAATGGGGTCACAGCGTCGGTGACGAGCGTTTCCGCGGGCTTGTTCGCTGGCGCATTACAGGGCATTCCCAATCTTTGTGACTCGAACTGGTCCCCACTGGGTGATGCGATCGCGGAATCGGGATGCAGCTTCCAATTAACCGCGGCAACAAACAACCAGATCGGCGTTCTGGTCTGGCCGAATCTGATTTCCAGTGGCGACGTCCAGCTGAGCTTCACGATGACGCTCAGCAATCCGAGCACTGTTCCTGCCGACGGCTTCACCGTCGTCTTCGGCGATCCTTCTTTGGGAGCAACCCCGACGAGCGAAGGGGCGCCGGGTATGGGTCTGGGCGCGAAAGGAATTCCCGGGACTGTGTTTGGCTTCGACACTTATCACAATGCCGGCGACCCGCCGGTTCCCTATGTGGGCGTGAGTAGAGGCGAAACTGCACTATTTGAAAAGCCGTGGTTCAACGTCAACACCAGCATCCCGGTGCTCGTCGCGGGTGGTATGACGATTTCGCACGACTACACCATAACAATTGAGCAAGGGCAAATGACGGTGACGCTGGACGGCGTGCAGGTGATGTCTGGAGCGGTAACGGTTCCACCGGTGGCTTATTTCTACATCACCGCATCCACGGGTGGCTCATACGAGCAGGCCGTGATCAGTAATGTGTCAGCCACTATTTCGGTGCCGTCGAATTGATGCGAGGCGCTTGAGGAGAATTGCGAATGCGTTCGTTCTTATTGGCGACAATTTTCTTAATGGCAGGAAGTTCGGCTGCGGTGGCGCAGGAATCGTACAAAGGTGATGCGGCTGCAACGTACGAATGGGTTCGCGCCAATGCCGGTCCCGGACAGTGCGGATGTTTTGGGATGAATGGCGGAGGGTTGTCGGCGTCCTGGAATTTCCACGATCGCTGGTCCCTGGTCGTGGACATCAGCGCACAGAACGCGAACGGCGCGCCCACCGCGGGAAGCTCATTAACGTTGGTATCGTATTTGGCCGGCGCCCGTTACACACTTCCCCAACCATGGTTCGAAGGGAAACATAAGCCAGAGCCGTTTGCACAAGTGTTGCTCGGCGCCACACACGCAGGCGGAGGAGTGGCTGGAGTAGGCGATAGCTCGTATCAGTTCGCTAGCCGGGTTGGCGGAGGTATTGACGTACCTCTGAGTTCCCGGTTCGCACTGCGAATCGTTCAGATTGACTATTATTTGACTACTTTTCAAAACTCCACCAACGACCACCAGAATAATTTGTTGGTCGGAGCTGGCATTGTGTTTCATTGGTCCCGCTAGGAAACAATTTTCGGATCAACACTGAGATAGCTGCCTTCGTTCGACCTACTGTCGCGATCTAGACAACCAACTAGCTGCTAGATCCTGGTAAACGCGGTGATCTCAATGGGTCGATGCAACACTAAGCTAGAACCCGCCTGGCATTGAAAACAAAAACTAAAATCGCTCGCGAGGGCCAGAGCAGCTGGAACGCTGCCCTGGCAAGGTTTTGGCCGAGTTCAGCCAAACATATAGTTCTGCCGCGGAAGCATTGCCGAATCAACGCACTGGATGGTGTTGCATCGACCGGTTGAGCTGGCACGACTAATCAGGTAATTGAAATTAAATGTGGAGGCATCGCTTCCGTGTTACACGTCCCTCGGGAAGAACCGCGAAGGCTTTAAGCGCAACTACATCTCCGGCTGGTCGATTACCTGGGGCTTACTCGGCTAAAACCAAGGCGAACTAGGGCAGGGACCAAATTGTGAGTTGGTTGCTGGAGGCGGCAACGAAAAGGTAATGATCGCCGACGAAGCCGCCTCCAGTTACTGTGATGCCTGGCTTTTGAAAATCGGTAAGAATGGTCCCCTTCTCAAGATCCCATAAGGTGAGGTGATGAATATCAGAAAAGCGTTCGGCGCTGTTGTACGCAATGACAGCTCGTTTGCCATCCGCCGCGACATCAATCGACCAAACCAATCCGGGCTGTTTAGGCAACACTCTAATAGCCTTGCCAGCATCAGGGTCAATTATGGAGACAGTTCTATCGACGCTACCGACGACCAGCGATTTGCCGCCTGCCGCAAAAGCGACTGCTGTCGGCTCCAGTAGAGATCCTTGCAGTGAACTATGCAAACTTCCCGTGCTTGCATCATAGACGCGCACGAATGTGTCTTGATCCGCAGTCGCAACCCATCTGCCATCCGGCGAGAAAGAAAGCGCGACCGAACCACCAAAGGGTGGCGACACACCTGCCACCTTCTTTTGAGCCTTTAGATCCCAGATCTCCGTACCGAGATCACCGGCATTGGACAGCCGTCGGCCATCGGGTGAAAAGATGACCGCATACAGGGGCACGGACGCTATATCCTGTTCCAGCTTCCAGGAATCGACATCGAAGACCTGGATTGTTCCCTTTTCGTACGCGACGATCTCGTACGCAACGGCCAGCAACCTCCCGTCGCCGGAGAATTGCACGGCACTGTGCGCCCCAGTATTCGCCTTGAGACTCCGGACCAGTTCCCCGGATTTGGCGGACCAAACGCGTACCATGTCGTCGCTGCAAATTGCCGCGACAAGGTTGCCTGCTGGAGAAACCGATGCGGATGCGATGTCCACTGACACACCGGCCGGCAAGGCGATGGTTTTCTCTTGTCGAGCAGACTGCGCCAACACTGTCGTCGGTATGGAGAAGAGCAGCAGAAAAACTGCAATCTTCGACCGCATCAGAGGCGCTCGAGGCACAGCTCAAATCGAACCTTGGCGTGCATTTCGTTCGGCTCCCCCATCAATATAACGGGACGAATAAGTTCTGGGGTTTGGAGTAGTGGGTCGCGTGTATAGTTCTTGGCGGGATCGCCTTCGAATACGGGGTCGGTTGCGAAATAGAGCTGCGTGACCAGCGGCTTATGCCCGGGCGCCACTACAGCATAATGGACATGCTGACAGATGCGACTTTTGTCGGGATAGTGTCCGGGGATGACGGACTCGAAACTATATGCTCCTGATTTGCCTACGTAAGCCTTTCCGCGGTAGCGATAACCCTCCAGGTCGTAATAACCCTGATGATTGGTCTGCCAGATTTCGATGATGGCATCGGTCACGATATCGCCCCGCGTGTCGAAGACTTGTCCCGAGAGGTTGAGTGGAATGCCAGAGTCGCCGGGAGCGCGCAGGACGTCATTAACTGGCACGAGCCGTTTGTAGAACGGTCCCATCGTGTTCGGCGGTGTGGGCTGACGAAGCTGTTTTTCGCTTTCCTGGAAAGCCGCAAGCAGCGCTTCAGAAGAAAATTGAGAGGCAATTACGACGGAGCCGCGGGCCGCACACTTCTGAAGCATATCGCGACGGGTAAGCATAGCGTCCCCCAATCGGATGTTGCCGGGAGTCTACCACAGTTATCACAGGAGCAGTCCGGCGTCCCGAGAGCTATGACATACCACTCGGAAATCAGAGTCCTGACAAACGCCCTAGTCGTACATGTGGAATTCAAGTTTCCGATTACGCGGGTGATCTCAATGGGTCGATGCAACACTAAGCTAGAACCCGCCTGGCATTGAAAACAGATGCCTAAATTGCTGGTTAGGGTTGGACCAGCCGGAACGCTGCCCTGGCTAGGTTTTAGTCGAGCACAGCCAAATAGATGGTTCTCCCGCACAAGCATTGTCGAATCAATGCACTGGATACTGTTGCATCGACCGGTTGAGCTGGCACGGCTTACCAGTCAAGTGCAACTCGATTGATATACAACGCCGCACGAATGGGTATCTATTGAATCTCGACCACGAATATTAGGATTGTGAAATTGAAAAGTTCGCTGAGCCGCGCCGAATCGAATCATTACAAAGCTGGAGAATCGGAATCCCCCTTTCTTGCTCAAACCGCGCGATGCCAGGCCTCACGTTCGAAAACACTCTCAATCTTTACCTTGGGGGCACTTTCCGGCGCAGCTCATCGAAGAAGTTCACGAGGACCGTGACACTGTCGGTGGACCTCACTTCCGTCCCACCTGGATTCAGCACCACCGCGAAACGTTTCCCATCGGGCGCCAAGTCGTAAGGGTAGTTACCGCCCAGATACGGCAAGTTCTCCTGGGCCCAAACCTGGGGTTTTCCGGCGGCAAAGGAGCCGCCTTTGGCGGAGTAGCTAGTCGCCATGATGAGCCAATCCGGAGTAAGGAAAAAAAGCTTGCGCCCATCGCGCGACCAGAGGGGGTACACGCCGCCGCCGGTTGAGATCTGTGACTTGCTCCCCGGTCCTGGGAAAGGTCGCACGTACACCTCGTCTTTCCCCGACTCATCCGAAGAATACGCCAACCAATGGCCATCAGGCGAGAACGCCGGATCCGACTGCGAAAATGATGCGCGCAGAAACACCTCCGCCTTTCCGAGCCGCGGATGGTCTCGGTCGCCTTCCATCGGTGCTGTCCAGATCTCCGCACGGAAGCCGGAACTTTCCTGATAATGAGAGTAAGCGAGCCTCTTGCCGTCCGGCGAGAACGAATACGGGGACTGAAAAGTTTTTAGGTTCGCCTCGGTTAGCCGTTGCGCCTCGCCCACACCGTCAGCGCGGATCCAATACATGCCCGAACCTGCCCAGTTCCACGATTCGAAGACGATGTTTTTGCCGTCCGGAGTCCACACGGGGAAATTGTTCCGGCCCGGCAGGTTTGTGAGACGCGACACAGTGTCGCGCTCGAGGTCTTTCACCCAGATGTCCGCTCGCACCGAAGTAGTGGCCAACTCGAATGCCAAGCGCTTACCGTCGGGTGAAAAACGCGGATTCTCATACAACCCTGGGGGCGCCTGTAACACCTTGGTCTGGCCCGTACGCTCTAGCCACCAGACTGAATAGGGAAACGAAATTTGAGTTTTCGAGCTGACGTACACGATAGTCCCGGTTTGGGAAAAGGCGAAATCGCCGCCTCCACTAACGTTGCTATTGACCTCTTCGAGCACGGGCTGCGGGGCTCCGGTCACTTCCAGCCGACGGAGGTCAAACGGAGCGGCCCACAGAGTGTTCTGATGCAGATAGACCAGATGTCCACTTGGCAGGTACCGGCCGAACGAGGCGCCGCCATGAAGGGTCTTCCGCTCGCCAGTCTTGAAGTCAAAGACAACAATTTCTCCGTCGTCGTAAGCGCCGCTGCCGTAGGCGGTGAATAGAACCGCCTGGCTGCCCGGCAGAACCTGTGGCCAAGCGTGCGCGGTTTCGCCTTTGTCGGTGCTCAGCTGGGTTACCTGCGCGGGTGCGCCTCCGCCTGAAGGAACTCGCACCAGGCCGGAAGTGCCGCCACTGAATGCCGCTATGATGTTGCCATCGTCACCCCAACTTGCACCGCCGCTGTATCCAGGCGCGTCGACTAAAGTCACAGGCACGCCGCCCTGCACTGGCAACTTCTTGAGCTTGTGATCCGCGAAGAAGGCGAGCCACTGACCGTCAGGCGAAAAGAAGGGCCGGGAACCGTGGTCGGCACCGGACAGCGGCACAAACTGACTCTGATCCAGAGTGCGCATGGCCAGGCGCCAGTTGCGGTCCGGCTCGTCCTCGGAAACAACGATGCGAGTGCCGTCAGGTGATAGCGCTAGTTGAGCGCCAAAGAATCGATCAATTCCTGCGCCAACTGGCAGTTCGGCACTGAGCTGCATTGGCGCGTATGTCTTGTGTGAGAAAAACCACCAGGCTCCCGCGATCAGTCCGGCAATCACAATTGTTGCACCAGCGGCCGCCCATAGAAATCCGGAAGGTCTCTTGGCGGGCTTTACCTCTGCCTCCGCCTCACCATCTGGACCTCCTGAGTCCAGCACCGTTGGCAGGGCGACGGGGAAGATGAATCGATAGCCGCGGCGAGGCAGGGTTTCAACATAGCGCGGGACGTCCGCGGAATCTCCCAGCGCCGCCCTGAGCTTGGCCACCGCGACGTTTACGGCGTGATCAAAGTCGCCAAAGGAGTCATTCGCCCAGATTCGGCGTTTCAGTTCCTCGCGGGTGACCACGTCCCCTGGATGTTCCACAAGGGCGTTCAGAACCTTTAGCGGTTGATCTTGCAGACTAATCCGGGTGCCCGCTTTGCGAAGCTCGCCCGATCGCATATCCAACTCGAAGACTCCGAATCGAATCTTGGAATCTCGAACGGACTCAGACATTCAATGCCTCGCAAGTTACCCGCTTTTCGATTCGGGACCTCGGTGCAATTGTGTGCGGGGACAACTAAACCTAACTAGCTGCGTTATCAAATCATTCGAGGTTAACAAAGTCAATACAAGGAGGAGACGCTGGGTGCATTGAGGTACCAGCTCGCCTGCTCGACCCTTGGCCCAAGCCGCTGCTACGGCCGAGGGGTGTTGGATGCATCGTTGGATACGCATTGCAGGCGGAACCATTCTAGTCCTTGGATTGATCTCCACCTCCCCGACCCGTGCCCAAGACGTAGTCGGATCCAGCGTTAGACTAACGATGCCTTTCGAATTGATTTCGGGATTCTTGATAGTCGTAGACGGGCAGATCGGAAATCAGAGAGTTATGAGGTTTATTTTAGACACCGGCGCCACCAGTAGCGTGATCGATGCGAAGGTCGCTGACAGGCTACGGTTGCCACGAAGTGCCGGAAAAGTTATGACGTTTGATCGACGCATTCCCGTCCAGTGGATGGAAATTTCGGAGTTCAGGGTGGGACCGGTTGTTGCTAAAGCGCTCCGGGTCATGGTGATTGATCTTGCCAGATATTCACGGTATGGGAAGGACGTTGACGGCGTTGTCGGCCTCGATATGTTAACTAGAAGCGAGCACTTGAGTATTGATTATGATCGAAGGATTCTGCGGTTCCAGGTGGCGAATGGACCCCCTGACGAGCGAGCCCCCTTGCGAGGTTTTAAAATTCCAATTGTCGTACAAGGAGCGGCTCTCCAGCTGCTAGTGGATACAGGGCTTCAAGGCATCGTGTTATACAGGGACCGCGTTCGGAAACAGTTGCCGACGATGCGCACGGAAGGCGAACCGAAAGAGGTAGTAGAGAGTGGCTTGCGAGCTACCGAGGTCGGACTGCCCGGCATGCGGATCGGTGGATCGGACCAGGTGAGGGTTGTGTTTCTAATTGATGGCGGTCAAGGCGACCTTCCGGGAGTGGATGGCATTCTTGGTGCCGCGTCCTTACATGCAAAACGCATCGATTTCGACTTCACTCACATGGTGTTGCGCTGCCAGTGATTTACTCGGCGTCGAACTTGTCTCCTGTCTAAAGGCGCAGTATTAAATGACGACCTTGTTGATCGAACGCAACTCCCGTTAAACGCGCTTACGGAAAACGTGAATTTGCTCGCGTGAGATGTCTGGTGACGCGACTAACGGGAGTTAGGACGGGGGCTATTCAAAATTAAACGAGTCGAATAAGACCTTCCACGAGCCGGCCGCCTCCTTTTTCCACACCGTTAGGTAATTTCCTTTGCTGGTGACAGTTTTGCCCGATGCGTCTTTGAATGTCAGCTCGGTCGTGCCGCTCGTATAGCCAAGTTCGCCCGAACGGGCGACACCGACTTTATTCGGATGCCAGGTGGTGTCGCCGTGCGCAAAATCACTCGCAATCGCTTGCGCAAGGGCTTCCTTCCCTGTCGCAATCGGAGCGTTGGGTACTAACATGGAGCCATGTTCATCGCAGAACGCCACCGCTTTGGCGAGGTCCTTTGCGGCATAGACTTTTTCCCAAGCCACGTCAGCGGCCAGAAGGGCGCGTGTTTCCTCGTTCGTATCGCCGGCGCCCGACCCGTTCGTCTCGTTCGCTGTTGGCACCGCCGGCCAATCCGTCTCATCCGTCACGCCCCACGTGTAAGCGGCGATACGCCATCGGCCTGACGATTTCTCAAGCACGAAAGACCACGCACCGTGCTCCTCGAAGCGACCTTCCGGGTATATGCCACCCCAAGTGGTTGGAAGGACGAAATAGACCCGGTCACCGCTGCGGGTGAAATCGTGCGCGTTGCCGAAGCTAAATTTCAGGTCCTTTAGCGCTCCGGCATGTTGTCGGTAGCCGGCATCCCACCGGCCAGCAGCGTCTTTGCCAACGAATATGTATGGAGCGAAATTCTCAACAATGACGAGTCCATCGTCCACGAATACGGACGGCGCGACGGCGCCCTCCACTTGCGCCATATACGTCGCAAGTGCCGTAGCCGGCGCCATCATAGCCTTATCGGGGCTGTCGGCCACGTCGTTTGCCTGGGGCGGCTGGCCCGCGCCATTCTGCTTCACGGCGGTTCGGTACTGCCAGTCGAGCGCGGCGACGGTCTTCTCATCCCCCGCAACGGAGGCGCTCGTGGCATTCCATGCCGTTGCAACCAATATAGCAACGCCTAGCGACGAAATGAGCAATCGTGGATACCGCCAGTATGGAATCCGCTTGCAGCCAGCTTCGACGCCATTTGAAATGGCGTCCAGCGCTAGGACATTTCTTGTAAGCCGCGATGCCTTCGTTTCCATTTCAATCTCCATTGTTCACGCCAAAAACGGGCACGAGTGTACATCCTAGTGGCGTGTAAGGTAAGACGAATCAATGAAGATGGACGCTTGCAGGCTAGGTCCCGATAAACGCGCTTACCGGAAAGTGGGTACTGAAACGAACGTCCGTGACCACTCGATATGCGGAGTCGCGGATTCAGCGTTACTATCTAGGAATATGGAGGGATAGTAGTGCGCAGCCGCCCCATTTCTGAGCGACGACGATTGAAACGAAGCGCCTTGAAAAAGCGCGCCAGTCTGATCGTCAAACACGGGCGGCAAGCGCAGCGAATTCCATGCCTCGTCCTCGATGACTCGCAGCGTGGTTTCAAAATAGTAGGGGCGTGCCGCCTCAAACAAGGACAATTTGTCGAGTTGATTTTGGACGAGCACACTTCTAATACGGTGCCTTGCCGCGTGATGTGGGTCGGCAAACCGGGGTCTAAGCAAGGAAGTGAAGCTGGGCTGCAAATCAGAATTGATCAGTCCTGATTAACGCGCTTACCGTACATTTGAAGTTCTAGTACGGCACTTCTCCTGTGACGCGACAAATCAGGAGTTGGCCCCCTTGGTTTTTGAAGTGCCACCAGCAAGAAACGCCAGTTTATCCTTCGGGATGGTCAACTGCGAACAACCGCAATCTAGGCAGACCACGAGGTCTGCGAATACCAAAACGGCCTGTCTGTTTAGATTTTTCAAGCCGCTATGATGAATGTTTAACTCCGCAGCAAATTTACTCTGATTGCGCGACCCACACGATTTACAAGACATGGCCCCCCACCGTTGTATGCAGGATCAATCACTTCTTGATGCATTCGTCGCCACTTTTTCCAGACCAAGTTGGTACTGCATACCGTTGTGGAAGGACGAAGGAATCATCAAAAGCAGTTGGCATTGGAAACTCCGGAGAAGATTGTGCTATCCCGCGTTGTACACGTCAAGGTACGTACGGATTAAGTAATGCGTTGGATTTGAAAACCTGATGCATTAGAAGCGTTAATCCTTCGGAAGCGTTCAACTCGCGTGCTAGGCCCTGATTAACGCCGAAACCGGACAACTGGAATCAAGCCAAAAGCACATGTTTGGGCTTTCGCAGTCTATTCGTCTGCACTAAAATCCGTGAGTGACGTTCGGCACATTTAGCGCGAATCAATTTCGTCGCCAGTTGATGAACTACACGGAAGCGGAGCTAATCGAGCTGGGACGGTCGTGTTCTTCAGCCGCTTCAAAGTGGCTAGATCCCGTCACGCAGACTCAAAATACTTCCAAGTACGAGCTTTGCCGACAAGAATGGAGAAGACCACATCCCCGCGCTGCCAACAGACAAGGATCTTGGCGAAGGCTGCTTTATTGCCCGTTTCTTACGCTGGCGGCCAATAAGCTATAAGGATCTGGCAAATCCTGGCTAGTATGAGCCCCTAAACAGGGCTATCCACGGAATTAGGCAAAATTAGGCGTTTTGAAAGCGTTTGGCACGTGCTGTGGCAAATCGGGCCGCTGTAGCTTGTCTGCGCTCCTCACTCATAGGTTTGCGACCGAGAGCACTTTGTAGTTTTCGGAAACTGATGGTATTGAGGGGCACCCGCCAACGGCGGGATTGCTGGGCGTCCCCATCCAAAGACCGACCGTACAATCTCTCCATCCTTCTTGCCATCGCCGTCCGCGCGGAAACGGTGATGTGAGCTAAGCCGTCAAGCATATCAAGCCGAACAATGACTTCTGCTTCTTCCTTACGCTGTTTCAATTGATGCTCCTAAACACACCCGTACGAAACTCGTTCCACAAATTGTTTTGAATCGGGGAAGCTACGGACTGCTGCGGTTGCGGATTATCTAGCCTGATACCGACGCGTTCTTGGACCGCAAAGTGTTTCTTCTGCTTCCTGGCGGGCTTCCTGGCGGGCTTTGCGCTCGGCTAGTTTTTCGGCGTCGTAATGCTCGCGGATCGAAATTAGGTCTTCGTAATCTTGCTGACCAAAATCTTCGGAAGGCGCGACCGAAAGGATTTGCGTCCCTTCGGCACCATCTTCTCGAAATGTAAAATATAAGATAGAGAAGTTCACGATAGTTGGTTCGGTCACAATCCAAGAGGCGTCTCGTCCATCTTTCAATTTGCCGGGTTGAGTAGCAGGTTGCCAGCCATCGGGAAAAACACTGTAGCGGATATAGTCACCGTGAGGTGTCACAACATCTCGAAAAACATAGGTCGTGCCTTCCAAGTCTGCAAGAACACCTTTGCGGAGACCGGGATTGTACCAAAACAGAATGCCCAAATAGAGACATCCGTTGCTCGTTTCATTGCTCATCGTTGTACCTGGATGCCGACTCGTATTTTCGCGTCGGAGCATTCCCCAGAGATTTCGGCTTTTCGGAATCAGTGTAAATATATTCACCAACAGACCGTGAAATATACTCGACGACCTTATGGCAAGCGCCACAACTGCGAACGTCAACGTCGCTTCTATCCGGATGTTTAGTTAGTGTGGAAAAGCGATAATTCTCGCCGCATCTTGGGCACTCCATATCAATACCCCCGTCGCCTTTTTGCCGCTTCGACTGGTGGCCGCATCGCCGCCAACCCTCGCTTGAGATCTTCCGATGATTTGTTTCCGAGTTGTGCTTTGACTTGTTGGCCTGGGTTATTGATAGCGAATAGCAGCTCGTCACTGATGCCCAATTGCTTTGCTGCTAGTTTCACAAATTCGTCGCTGGGTCGCATGCCTGCTGGCATGAGCGCCCCCAATTTTTTTCTGGCTTCGTCTATTTGCCCCGTGCTGAATGTCAGTGGAACGTATTCGTCGCCGCGATATTCTTGAAGGGCGTCCCGTTCAAACTGCTGCGAACGTTTGTAGGTTTCCCTCATGGCGAAAAACGTGCGTCCATCCAAAAGGAATCTCATTCCTTGGTACAGTTCTGGAATTGTCGGTATGTAGCCGCTCCCGTGTGCGCGACAATATTGAAGTAGCTGGTTGCGATTCCAACCAGTCTTATCGGGCCACTGGAAAAATCGCGGACGAGCCTTAAACCACTCCTTCCAACCCCATTCGGGATGATCGGTATAGCCGTTGTCTACAAAATCCTGAAGGTGCGCGTAAGGCGCCTACAAAAGTGGTTGGCCCGCCACGAAAAGAACGAGCTTGGAGTAATCACCTGAGGATAGCGAATCCGAGCGTGACGGCCGGATTGATAAAGGCATTTTTGCTCCCTCAGGCAATCAAAGCACAGACCCCGGCCATCACTGCGGATGCCCAGCCATGCGTAATCACTGTCCAGCCGGAGCCCTCAGTCTTCGATCGCTGATTTATTTCGGCATCACCACGACCTCTTCCTTCGGCAGGGCGTCGAGCGTGGCCTTGTCAATACGTAGGTGGGCCATGACGAGCTCCGGTGGGGTGTGCGTCAGCCATTCTGAGAGCGCAAGATCTCGATAGGAGCTGCTTTTGAACATCTCCAGAAAGACCAGGGCCCTGTTTCGGCAACCTTTAGTAAGAGTAGTAAAAACAAATTGAACCTTGAAGTCAACAACAGACATGAACCAGCGCGCCATTCCTAATGCCCGGAGCCAAACCACGGAGCTAGCGAACTTCGACGATGACGAGAGACACATCGTCGGCGAGGGGGCCATGCCTCCAGGCAGCCACGCCGTCGAGGACCGCTTGCCGCATTTGCGGCAACGGCAGCTTTGCCGAATCGCGGACTAATCGTGCAAAGCCTTCGACGCCGAGCATGTCGTCAACACTGTTGAAGACTTCGACGAGTCCGTCAGTGTAGAGGACCAGGCGGTCGCCAGGCTCAAGATCAATTTCGTCAGCGGACTCAGATGGCGCCGTTTCGGAGAGAGAGCCGAGGATGCCGTTTTGCGACTCGAGCAGGCGGAGACCGTCCTTTGAAACGAGCATCGCTGGTGGATGCCCTGCGGCAGCAAAGCTCGCGCGGCGCCCGCGCATGCTCAAACGAACTGCAATCATTGTGAAGTAGAAGCCGTCTGTTGCGATGCGATCGTGCACGAAATCGTGAATGCGTCGCAGCATGGTTCCGGGCCCAGCTTTACGTTGGAGCTGATGCAGTGTTTCGGAGTAAATCCGGTTGGCCATGAGCGCCGAACCAATGCCATGACCTGACACGTCGCACATTAGGATCGTTAAAACTTCGTCGCTGTGCGGGAAGACCACGCCGAAGTCGCCGCCAATAGTACGCGCGGGGCTGTAGTAAGTCTCTACTGAGACATCGTTCCAAACCAGGCTTTGTGGTGCGAGCGATTGTTGAACACGCGCAGCGAGTGAGAGTTCGGCCTCAATTTCCACCTGCCGCTTTTCGAGTTGAGCGTTGGATTCGCGAAGTTGCTCCTCGACGCGCTTCTGTGCGCTGATGTCAGTTAAGATAAGTAGGTCGTATCCCTGTCCGTCCGGCCCCTGAATCCCCCGCCCGCTGAATATCGCCGGGATCTTCTCGCCATTTTTGCGAGGCAGGTAGAACTCATAGCGATGGCGCCCGTAGCGGTGGCCTGATTCACGCTGTCGCATAACGTACGGAATATCTGCCGCCGGGAAGATCGCATCAGGCGTTCGGCCTTCGATCTCCCCACGCTCGTACTGTGCCATCCGGATCAGCGCTTCGTTGGCGAAAACTATACGAAGCTGATCATCCACAATGACCACTCCCTCGTTGAGCTCTTCAAGGATGCTCTCCATCTGGCGAAGCCACTCCGGAGTTTGGATGTTGGCGTCAGGCATGTCTTGACTCAGTCGAGCAGGCCGCTGATTCTGCAGGTGTTGGCGAGGGGACCTTCACATCCCATCGGATGATTTTCAGATCAAGCACGAAGATGCTGTAAAAAACAGGCACCAGAAGCAGCGTGATAAAGGTTGCCACGGCAAGTCCGCCTATCTGTGCATAACAAAGAGGCTGCCATAGGGGCCCGCCTTCAAGCGCCAGTGGGAAGAGGGCCAAGATGGTCGCTAGTACAGTGATCATTACGGGCCGGATACGCTGGATGCCTGCGTCCGGAAGGGCCTGCTCCAGAGGCTCCCCTTTCTCATGCATTTCTTCGATGAAATCGAAGAGTACGATGACGTGGCTTACGATCACTCCGATTAAGCTGGCGATACCCAGAAAGGCCATAAATCCAAACGGCGTATGCATTACCGAGAGGGCGATCAGAGAGCCAATCACTCCGTAGGGAGCAGCGGCGAATACCAGAAGAGGTTTTACGGCGTTATTGAATTGAATCAATAGCGCGAGATAAATCCCGAGTAAAGAGATCAACAGGACGAGTTTGAGGTTGTCGAATCCATCGATTTGTTTGGCCCGTTCGCCACCAATCCGGAGTTGATAACCCGGCGGGAGATTTTTCTGAAATACCTGTATTTTTGGAAGGATCTGGTTAAGCACCTCAGATGCGAGAACTCCCGGCTGGGGATAACACAGTATGGAAATGGTGCGAAAATGCTCGCGGCGCCTGACGCGACCCGTTTCCAAAGAATTTCCGACCGTTGCGATCGACAGCAGAGGCACGCGGTTGTTGGTCTGTGAAGAGTAAATATAGAGGTTCTTGATGTCCGCAAGCTGAGCACGTTCCTCCATACGTAGGCGCGCCACAATCGGGATGTTCTTGTCGCCTTCCTTGAAGACGCCCACTGTTGCGCCGCTCATGGCCGCAGTCGACGCCTCTGCCACATCGGCGTTGGTAATAGCTGCCACGTTGGCGCGGTCTGGATCGATCTGAATCCTCTGCTGAACATTGTCAGGGAGCCAATCATCACGAAGAACGGCGATGCCCTGAGCTTGCCTGACGATGTCCTGAGCCTGCGCGGCAATCTGTCGAAGATTGTGGATGTCGCTAGCTTCATTTCTCGCGTCAACGTCCTCCTGCCCGGAGATCAACAACTCGACAGGGTTGTCCACGGGATTGGTTTGAAGCTGGCGAACCGTAATCCACGCGCCTGGAACTTCCTTGTCCAGTGCGTCCTGGATCGGACGAGCTAACTTTGGCGAAGCCTCTTTATCCGTGACCTCAACAATCAGTTGCGCGTAGTTGGTCTGCGGCATTTCGGGCGAGACTGAAAACCAGAAGCGAGGTCCCCCACCACCGGCAAAGGTCGTTAGTGACTTGAGAAGCTGCCCACGGTTCTCTTTCGTAGTGACGTCAGGCGAATTGTCAATCACTTGTCGGACGACTCTTTCGGCCTGCACGGCAGCATCGTTGGTGACGCTCAAGGGTGTGTCATTCGGCAGCCAAATATCCAAATAAAACCAATACTGGACATCTTCGGGAAAGAATTGGGTCTTAAGTCGAGAACCGAACAACCCGCCTCCGATCAGGAAAACCAAGGACCCGGCGAGGACAACCCATCGGTGTTTTATGGCTTTGCCGACGAGTCTGTTATAGAAGCCGTAGAATCCCCGTTGCCGCCTCTCCTCGATGGTCGGTTCTCGTTTTGCTGGAGCACGCAAAATGTAGTAGCCCAGAAACGGAACAAACGTCATCGCAACAACGTACGCGCACAGCAGGGAAGCCGTCATCACCACCGGGAGGCTCTTCAAGAACTCGCCGGTATTGCCGGTGAGCATCAAAAATGGCAAGTAGGCGATAACATTCGTGATGGTCGCGTAGAAAATCGCGGTTGTCAGCTTTGTCGGGCCGAGCCAGCAGGCAACGCTGCGCGGAAACCCTTCCGCCAACTGGCGTTTTATGCCGTCTCCTGAGACCACCGGCACGTCCACGAGAAGGCCCAGCGCGATGATCAGCGATGCGATGGAGACTTGTTGAAGATCGATTCCCAACATATACACGATGCCGAAGGTCATCGCCAGTGTGATGGGTATGGCCAGAGCCATAATCAGCGCCAGGCGCCACTCCCAAAACCCGATCAGCGAAACGATGACCACGAGTGTGATGGCTTCGAGAAGCGCCCGCATGAACAGGTGAATATTCTCGTAGACTTGTAGCGGTTGATCGGAGGTGTGCGCCAGAATCAGGTCGGCGGGAAGGATTTGGCGAAGCTCCGAAAGCTTCAAATTAACGGACTCGCCGAAGCGCGCGATTTGCTTTCTATCGCGCATGTAGATCGCCAAGGTGATCGCGCGGCTGCGCTGCCAGTGCCCACTTTTGTCCCGCCAAGTGTAGTAATTGAGATACTGGGCAGGAGCCTGATAGCCTCGACTGATTTGGACGAGATCCCGTAAGTATACGGGGGTACCCTCCGATGTAGTCGATACGGCCACATCACCTATGCTTCTAGCGGTATCGAATTGTCCGGAGGGAATGAGCGTGACCCTGCGTTCGCCGGTTTCAACAGTTCCCCCTGGCGAGATGATGTTCCGAGCCGAGATGACTTTCGAGAGATCAGCAGGACGCAGTCCGTAGGCCGCCAGACGATCCTGCGAATAGTCCAGATAGACGGTCTGCGACAAAACGCCCCGCCGCTCCACCTTGGAAACTTCGGGAGCACCCTGGACCGTTCGCCCAATCAAGTCAGAAAAATTGTCGAGTTCGGCATAGCTGTATTTGTCGCCGGCAACATTGGCCAGCTTCGTTCGTGTTTCCCTCGGATCGCGGATGATTGCTGGGGCCCACGCGTCGGGATGCAACTCGGATAGTTTAAGCCGCTCGGAGATAAATCGCCGGATGAACGTTTGAATGGTGCTGTCATCTGCGTCGGAAAGGCCATCCACGCCGATGAATCCGCTTCCCTGTATTATTTCCGAATCTCGAAGGATTCCGGCACTCTGCGCTTGCTTTTGAAACAAGTATACGGTGTCAAGAACCTCCCGAGCCGAAATCGATTGCGGAAAGGAATCTACCACCGTGATCTGCTGACCCACTCGATTCCGCTGTTTTGCATCACGAGCTTTGCGAATTGCCGATTCGACGGAGTTGGCGCGGGCTGTGATTTCGATGTCGTCCGCCTTCGGGCTCGCGACCGTCAGCATGAGCGCGGCGGTGTCTCCAAAATCGCTCTGGAAAGTGATCGGGCCGGCGCCCTGAGGCAACTGAGAATTTAGAGCATCCAGCTTGAGGTTGATGTCGCTGAATTGCCGCTTGGTATCGGTGATGCCCTCATCCAATTGAATGGTCACAAACGAATAGCCCGGAAGAGATATGGACTTAATACCGTAGTCCGCATCGGTTCCCGGATGAATGGTCTTATTCTCAGCCGCCACGTCCTCAATTCGACGGGTAATAAACTGTTCGACCTGTTGCGCTGTGGCTCCGGGCCATGGACAAGCCGCCACACCGAGACGCACGGGAATGTCCGGGTCCTTTCGCTGCGGCATGGATGTGTATCCAAACCAGCCCCAAATGAGCACTCCGGCCAGAAGGATCCAGGATATATGCGGGTGCTCGACGAAAAACCTCGGGATATTGCGGCGATTACTGATCTCTTGTTCGTGTTCGAGTGCCATTTGTTCTGTACCTCTATGGGATAACCTGGATGAAATCGCCGTCCTTCAGACCAGCGGCTCCAACGACGACAACTTTCTCGCCTGGATTTACACCTTCAACTGCCACATCACTCTCGTGGGTTTCACCGAGCGTGACCTCGCGCAAATGCGCTACCCATTTGCCGCCCTGTTCTTGGGCGACGAAAACCGCGTAGCGTCCAGGTGAGGCGGGGTCAGCAACAACGGCGCTAAGGGGTACGGAGGAAGCAGGGGCTTTGTGAACGCCTGTCAAACTGAGTGAAGCAATCATCCCGGGCTTCAATAGCGCGTTGGGGTTGGGTATGGTCACCTCGATGGCAAAGACACGATTTTTCTCGTCGGCGCTTGCGGCAATACTCGTGACCCGCCCACTATATTCTTTCGGATCATCCTGGAGATGAATGGTGAATTGTTGCCCCAGGCGTAGATGCCTTAGGGTGTATTCGGGAACGCCGAAGGCGATTTTGACCGCACTCGTGTCGGCGATCGTAAAGGCCGTGGACCCTGGTTCTGCCAGGTTCCCCAGTTCAATGTTGCGGGCAAGGATGTATCCCGAGAACGGCGCTCTAAGATCGGCATCCTCCAGTGCGAGTTGTGCTTGGTGAAGACTCGCCTTGGCCTGATCGACACCCGCAAGGGTTGAATCAAATCTGGCCTGCGCTTGATCGAAATCGGGCTTGATCAAGCTCTGCGTGGCATAGAGCGCCTTCGCGCGCTCGTAATCCTGCGTTGCTTGCACATGCTGCGCTTGGGCTTGAACGAGCGTTGCGGCGGCCTGGTCAAGCTGATTATTCAAATCCTGATGCCGAATCTGCGCGAGAACAGACCCGCCGCTAACAAAATCTCCCGGGCCTATGTCGCGACGCCGTCCGTCTGCGCCCACGACCTGCTTGATCTCCGTTACGTATCCTGCGGACTTGAACGACAAGCTCGCTTGGGCGAATGGCAAAACCGAAGCCGAGTAGCGCAAATCTTCTGAGGACGAATCCGAAGTTACATCCACCAGATGAACAGGAGTGGGCGACTTGGCGGCTACTTGCGTGGGTTGATGACAGCCATTTGTAGCTGCCGTCATAACGAATAGCACAGCCGTTAATGCTGGTCCGGGCCCTTTTCTGAATTTGCTCGCCATAACGTCTACTCCTCTCCAACCGCTTTCTCGAATTCTGCCCTGCTGACTGTTAGTCCGAAAATAATTCTTGTTCTCAGCGGTCACTCTTCCCCCATCGACTTGCGCAGCTCAGCGAAGGCGCCCCAATATGAGGACAGCGCTCCCTGATACTGAGCACTGGTTTCCGAGCTCCGGGCCTGGGCTTCGAGAAGATCCTTCAAGAGCGAAGCCTGCTGTTTATACTTGTCGTTAGTCACGCGGAGCTGTTCCACAGCCGCTTCGTGAGCGGTCCGAGAGGCCTTAAGCAGCAAAGAGGCTTCCCGCCATTTGCGGAATTGCGCGCCCACTTCGACAGCGATCTGCGATTCTGTCTCTTGAATTCCGTTGCGAGCCTGTTCGATAGTCTTGTTTGCCTCGAGAACTTTATTGTGGCGGCGTCCCCAGTCGAACGGCTCCCAGGTCAGGAAAAAGCCGGCCGTGGCAACATTTTGCGGAAGAACTGGCACGTTGTTGATTCCCTGATAGCGCACCTCAAGACTCAGGTCCGGAATGTATTCGGCTTTTGCGAGGCGCCGGTCGTATTCCGCTTGTTTTTCTTTCAGCTGCGCTTGCCGGGACTCGGGGCGGTTCGTCAAAGCCTCCTGCCGGGCTGAATCGAGAGTCAGATCGCTTCTGTCTTGCTCAGGAATCAAGTTAACGCGAAAGGATGTGGAAACATCTCGTCCCAACAGTTGGTTCAACGCCTCACGTTGCGTTGCCAAGCCATCCTCTGAGACGGACAACTCATAGCGTGATTTCGCTAAGCGGGCCTCGACATCCAGTACATCGCCCCGCAGCGCTTTCTTTTCAGCCTCGTACTGCGTGGCGACTCGCTCTGCTTCTTCGAGTGTCTTGACCGCGTCCCGCGTGGCATCCACATTCGCTTGGGTCGCGACGAGATTGAAGTATGCATCGCGGACTTCGGCGGCGATCTTCTGGCGTTCAGCACGTACATCTTCCCGAGCGATATCACGTCCCAGTTCCGTCAGGTGAATTCCGAGACCGATCTTGTATTGTTGCGTCAACGGTTGATCGATGCTGCCGGTTAGGTAGGTGGTGAACACCGCAGGATTGTTGATTTTGGCGTTCGTTGACGGGATTGGCCCAATGCCCGCATACGTGCCCAGGGAACCTTGCGGGATGGTAAAGGCAAACGGGTGCAGTAACTCTCCGCCTAGCATGGAGAATTGAAATTGGGGCTTGCGCTTGCTGCGCGCTGTACTCACCTGGAAGTCGTATTTCTGAGCCTCCAGCACAGAGTTCTTCACATCCCAGTTGTGCTGGAGTGCCACACTAACCGCCTCATCGAGGGCAAGCACGGGCGCCTGGGTCTCGGCGTTCGACGGTTGAACTTGCGCCTTGGAAGGCAACGGCCACGCTAAAACACACAGAATGAAGACCACCGAGAGAGATTTGTATTTCATATTGTTAATCCGTTTGTCGAGGCTCCCGTCCGGGCGAGCCCTCGTAGAGTCGTCGTGATCACTTTTTGCGCAGCGCGCTCGGTGGACAGACGCTCGACGTTCGCGAGACCGTCGAGCGCAAGCATGGTTAGGCCGTGAACTACGGCCCATGTGAACAGAACCCCCGTTTGCAACTCCGACTTTCGGGTAAGTGCGGGGTCGAAGACTCCGATGCGGGCGCCACGACGCAGAATGTTCTCCAGAACGGCACTCGCAGCTACCCACTCTTGCAGAACTTCTGCTGAACGCCAGTGAGGGTCACTCGGCGCCACACTGAACATCAGGCGATATAGTGCGGGATTCTTAATGCCAAAGCTGACATACGCTGAACTCATTTTCGACAAGGCTGCGCGAGGATCAGCGAACTTCGCGGAGGCAGCCGTCAATTCGCTGCGCAGCAGGTCGTGACCCGCCGCGGCCGCCGCGTCCAGCAGGTCTCGTTTGTGAGGGAAATGGTTATACGGGGCGTTGTGACTCACCCCAGCCCTGCGCGCGACTTCTCGCAGGGAAAAACTCCAGTCTTTGTTTTCCGCGGCGAGCTCAAGCGCGGCCTGAATGAGCGCTCTACGCAAGTCCCCGTGGTGGTATGTATCCGGGCTGTGTGTCCGCAGTTTTGAGTTGTTCATTGCAGTGATCATGGAAAGATCGCGCCACCCGAAATATGGACAGTGCCAATACCTAATGTTGTCGATATCCACATGCCCGACTGCGAGTAGTGCAGATCACATGCCAATTCGCGCGCATTGCAAGTGATTGATCCACATGGGCAGGACAGATCGAGGTCCGAGTGCGCTGCCGGTATGCGGGCAGCGACGCACGGCAGGGGCACGTTGCGCCGAACATCGAAAGTTCTGAGCCGTATCCGAGCAGTGCCGCTAGACACACATTCGCACCAAACAACCGATGTTGGCGGCGGGCTGAAATGGAAATCCTCGGCAGAGCGCCGCCTGAAGCCGGGGGGGGTTGGTGCGGGCCCGGCATCCGGTCGCAGAGGTCGATTGACTGTAAATGGGGGAAGAAGTAATGCGACGAAGGCAGTCGGCGAGATAATTGAGGACAGATACCGGGGTTTTGACAAGCGCGACCGCCTGGCCTACAGGCGCCAGCCATGACGATTCGCAAGCGCTCTGCAGGTCTGAGGACGTTGCGGTATTCCGTCTCGAATGCGAGATATTGGAATTGTACCTTGCGCTCGATGCCCAACACTGCTGCGTCGCCCGGTTTTAGCAAACCTTCGGGCGCGGCCTTCACTTCATCGAAAATGGGACTTTGCGTCTCATCTGAGATCGATCTCCCAGCTCTTCTCTCCCGTATCGGTTAGTGGCTGGAGTGGTCAGTCAGATCAGCAGGTCGTGGCTGAAACTCGGTGCACGCGGACAATGCATTTATTGAAGCTCATCGGCCGCGTGCGACCAGAGTAGCTATACGGCTCTCGTCCTTCGTCGGACTCGAAGGGTCTATTTGCCGCGCCCCGGAGGGAAGTCCTTCAGCAGTTTTTGTGCTCCCTTGTTGAGCCTTTCCTGGTTTTTCTCCTGGTTTTTCTCCTGGTTTTTGCTGGGATCAATCGTGTGTTTGGCAGCACCTATCCAAATGAGTTTCTTTTTAGCAGGGTCATACATACCAGGGACGAAAGTCCCGATGTTAATGGTTGAAGTAGTCGCCGAAAATGAATCGAGGCCGCCGCCCCACGGGCCCCAGCCTCCCAGTCGTTCGCGAAGCCGTTTACTTGCTTCTCGCGATCGATAGCGGGTTGGTAGCCAAGGAGTAAATCGGATTTATCGCTGTCATCCACCTTGGTTAGGCCCTTGGCCGCCATTTGGGAATCGACCGCTTGCTTGACCTGGGTGTCCAGGATTTGGTCGGGCTGGCCACCTACTTGGGGTACGCCCTTTACTTCGTCGACCCATGCATAGGTGTGATATTTCGAAAAATCAGTTCCTGGCATATAATTGGTTCGCACGTCTTGTGCATACGTCACGGAGCACGCGACGAGCGCTAGGCCTAGTGCAAGACCGAGCCTTGCCTTCCAGTTTCGAGATTTTTGCCACATCGTACTTCTCCTTTCAATGAATTGCGTTAACGTTTCATTCGTCATTTTCAGCCCCTTCCAGTTTCGTCTGTGAGTCACTTCGCGTCTGTGTGCAAAGTTTTTCGCGCCAACACCGTTGATGCATTGGGAGGAGGGGGCACGGGTGTTATTGAGACGACATCTGAAGCCCGCATCCGGGCATTTCGGGAATTCCTTAGTCAGGGCGAAGCTGATGACAGATTGCGGCGGCAGGGAAACAGCGGGACGAACGAAATCGCCGTGGAACCGCGCATCGAGATTCTCGCAATGATGTACTTGCCAGCATTTTCAGACTTCCTCGTTTTCCGCCTCACGTGCGAGGGCCCTGCGTCGGCGACCGTTTGTGCGGGAAGCGCCTGACGTGTTCGTATCCGATGGCCCATCTCGAGCAAGGCGCAGATGCAGGCGCTCACATATATCGAGTGTATAGGATGTTTGGGCAACGAATTTTGCCCCGAACCGACCAAAAGCCGATAGTACTTCTTCCCCCATAGCGTCGATGAACGTGATTTCTGTTAGATCGACGACCAGTGTCTTTCCGTCGTGGCAACGCGCCATGAGCGTACAAGTGTTCTCTGCGTCATTAGCGGTGAATCGACCTTCAAGCTTGAGGCTCAGAACGTTTGCAGAATCGTGTATGTCAACGCGCAGCATCGCACCTCCAAGAGAATCTAAGCAGCCAACGGCAGTCGGCTGGAGAGAATCCCGTTAATCTGTTGCAGGTCTAATGCCAGGAATCAGTCTACGTAAGTTATTGAAAGTGCAAGGAACTATCGAGGGATGCCTAGGATCGCCTGTGCCCGACCGACGGGCAGTGCCGTGATGCGGGCACTATTGCCACTGCCTTGAAGAAAACCGATGGAGCTCAATAGCCGCTTTGAAGGTGAGGGATTAGGACTGGTTTCCAGAGCGGCCGGATTCTCACCCGGAATACTCAGCACGATTGATATTCAGTTTGTTCATCTTGTTTTGGAGTGTCGTTCGCTTCAGACCAAGGCGCTCTGCTGCCCCGCCCTTGCCGGCTATTCTTCCGGAGGCCGCTATCAATGCGTCTATAATCGCTCGCCGCTCAGCTTGCTCGAAACTTGGCGCGGCGGAAGCTGCGGAGCGGACGGATGCCTTCTTCAACTCTGTACGTAGGACATTTAATTCGTCCCCTTGCGTGAAGATCACGCAACGCTCGATGAAGTTCTCCAGTTGCCGAATATTGCCCGGCCAATCGGCGTTCACCAGCGCCTCCATGGCCTGCTTCGGAACGGATTTGACGCGCTTTTGCATTTGCCGGGAGTGGCGCAAGACAAAATAGTGCACCAGGAGCCGAATGTCCTCGCGCCTTTCGCGAAGCGGAGGAATCTCAATCGGACAGACATTCAGCCTGTAAAAAAGGTCTTCGCGGAACTGATTGTTGCGGATCATGCTGTTCAGATCGCGATGGGTTGCAGCAATCAGGCGAACGTCCACGGCAATCGTTCTTGCACTTCCCAGTCGCTCAAATTCATGTTCCTGCAGAGCACGCAACAGCTTTGGCTGCAGCTCAAGACTGATATCGCCAATTTCATCCAGAAAGAGGGTGCCGTGATCTGCCAGCTCGAAGCGGCCTTTCTTTTGCATCAGGGCTCCGGTGAAAGCGCCCTTTTCGTGCCCAAACAGCTCGCTCTCTACCAGCCCGGAAGGTATGGCGGCACAGTTTAGTCGGACGAAAGTACGCTCGCGACGCGGGCTGAGATTATGAATCGCCCGGGCGAACAGTTCCTTGCCAGTCCCGGTCTCGCCGTGCAGGAGCACGGTTGAGCCGGTGGGGGCGACAATCGCAACCTGATCTAGCACTTTGCGAAGGGCGGCACTTTTACCGACAATATCCTCGAAGTTGTATTCGGAGCGGATCTCCGATTCGAGATACAAACGCTCTTCCTCCAGGCGATCCCTGGCCTCCGTGAGGCGTCCGTGGGCAATCGCGTTGTCTACCGCGAGCGCAATCTGAGTGCTGATTTGTGACAACAGGTCGAGGTCCTGTTGACCGAAGTTGTCCGGCTGTCGGCTGCCCAAGCTCATCACACCTAGAGGGCCGTTTGCCGTTACCATTGGGGCGATCGCCATCGAGGTGATCGACTCAGCTTTCAGCTTTTCAACGATTGCCGCGGGAAGACTCTCAATTTCTTCGATCGACAGCAATTCAAGGACGTGGGCACGCAGCTTTTCGTGATCGCTGTCGCGCAGTTCAGACTGAAGGACCGCGGTCAAGGAACCTTTGCCGCTGGGGAAATCCAATACGACGCATTCAAGCTGGTTCGAGGTTTTATCGATCAACCAAAATCCGGTGAAGTCGTTTCGAAAATAAGTCCGGAGGGATGCCGATGCCGACCGGAACAATTCGTTAATGTCCAGCTTGGAAACGATGTGATTGTTGATCTCCAGCAACAGCCTGAGTCGATCCCGCTCTTTCACTACTTGACGCTGGTAAAGCTCTGCGTTGTCCCTCGCCAGCGCACACTCGAGCGCGACCGCAATGTGCGACGCCAGAGAGCGGAGGAGTTCGACATCCTCGGGCACAAATTCCTGCCCCCGCTCCTTTGTCACTACAAGAATTCCGTATCGCTGGTGAGAGGTAGACACTGGAAACACATAGGTACCTCGTCCGGCACTCTCAGGTGCAAATGGAGCCAACTCAGGATGCTTCAACATTTCCTGCGATACGTCCGGGAGGAAAACTGGCATCTGTTCCGCAATTACTTGCGCCGCCGCACCAATGCACGAAATTTTGGTACCAGTCTTGATCGCAGGTGCGTCCGCTTCTCGATCGAACCCCAACAGGTGCAGACTTTCTCCGCCACCGTCCAGGATGTAGAGGTGGGCTCCATGGATGTCACAAGTGTTGGACAGAACGTCACGCAGGCTGTGCAGGACAGCTTGGATCGTGGGCTGATCCGCCACGGCGCTGGGCGCATTCAGCAAAGTTCGATATCGATTTTCGGTGCTCCTCATATTGGGAGTACTTAATGCGCTCATGATGTACGCATCATTAAACTACAGCACGTAGGTCTGTGATCAGTGTCACGACCAGCGCAATCGTTGCGATCTCGCCGCTCGGCGGCGGGTCTATACCTACTCGCTGCGGTCGGCCACTCGCAGCCGTCCACCATTTTTCCCGGGATGCCCGTGAGCATAGCACCGCCACACCTGAAGTTCCACCTTGGAGTATTCGTCTTCTCGTAGGGTCCCAATGAAGTGCGTTTTACGTTACTTCGGGTGCTTCCGTCTCCGTCCACGTCGCGATCATTGTGTCCTGACAGTCAGCACGGGACAGCTCGCAGCGCACACCACTTCATAGGCCGTTGCCCAATGCGTTTGAGGGGAGGCAACGACGTGCGTCGAACTGCGCAGGCCCATGAAGATGAGGTCGGCCTCGAGTTTCAAGGCTAATTGCAAGATTGTCTCGGGTGGTCGCCCGAAGTGGACGAGATACTCAGGCGGTAGCGCCAATTCCTCCTCGTTTGTGAGCAATTGTTCAAGTCGCCGCAAGTAGGCCACTCGAGCAGCATCCCGCATGCGAAGAACATCGCGCGACGGATCTTCTGCGACGGGCGCGATTGGAACCACGTGCAAGAAAATCAGTTTTGCGCGTAAGTGATTTGCGAATGAGATGGCATGGGACAAAGCGCGTAGAGAACCTTCGCCGAAGTCGGTTGCGAAGAGAAATTTCAGATTTGTCTTGCCGAAATCAAACGTACGAGAGTTCGGCCCAACTGTGAGCGCGAGGCAGTTGGCGTGCCGAAAAACGTCTTTCGCTACCGATCCTAAGACAATCCTTCCGAGGCCATGCCGGCCATGTGTCCCCAGGACTACAAGTTCAATGTGGTTCTGCGAGATGATCGCTCGCAATTCTTCCCACACGACACCCTTGCTCACAATCGATTCGTGTTCGATGCCCTCGAGTGAGCCGCTCTCGACCAATTGCTGCTCGAGTTGTTGCAAGTCCCTTTTGGCTGCTCCGGACGCGGCTTCCAGGGCGTCCGGGCCCGTAACGGTATAGCCAAAGCCCGAGACGACGTGAGCCAGGTAAAACTTGGCTCCATGGTGTCGAGCAACTGCAAGTCCGTGCGCCAAAGGTTGTCGGGATGCATCCGAAAAATCGGTTGCTACCAACACCGATTTCAGAGAAAACCGCGCACGTGTCGATGCGAACGACATGTCTGTTTCGGATCCTCCCCTAGCGATCAACGTTGTCTTGGCCGCGCAATCGTTCGAATCAACTCCAGACAGCAACCAACCGTGGTCGGTTGCATTCGTTTCTAAGAACCCACCTGCAGCAGACGCCTTTCCGACCGCCGGATCCGATATCGCTGATAATGCGAACCCGCGGTCGAGTTTCGGCAGCGCACCGCTTCCGCCGCTCGATGCCATGTAAACCAGCGCGACGTTGGGAAGTGAACTTCTCAAACAGCGTGGCGAACTCACTTCTCGTAATGCTCATCTCGAACTCCCTTTGCCTGGGTCGTTGCTCATTCCTATACATTCCGTCAGCGATGCCTTGAGCACCGGCATGACGAAATCGCACTCACTATGGATGTGCAGGTCGCCTGCCAATCCGGTCGTCGGTAAATGTGTGGTTCTGGTTGGTTTTTCTTGCGATGGCGCAAATAGCACAGTGCCGTTTCAGCGGCAGTGACCTCATTAGGGCAGCAGGCGTAGCCGCGCAAGCTGTGATGTGATGCGAACTAACGAGTTTGCCGAAATAGGACTTTGGCAATGCAAATGCACCGATCAGTCGAGCGACAGAAACCCCATTATTCGAAAGAACCCGCCCGTAGACTGCTGACGAAAATGTTCCGGCTGGCTAATGGGCGCTGCACAACCGGCGACTGTCGTACGTGCCCGTTGGAGGTGCACAACAATGGAATTGGTCAGTGGCGGTTTGAACCCGGCCTCGATTTCAGCGCTGGCGGCCATATTCGGCTCGCTTGTCGGCGCATTTGGTTCAGCTCTTACCGCTTGGATTGGCCAGAGGCATCAAGACCGACGAGACCTCCTCGCCAAGAAAATTTTTCACCGCGAGCAGTTGTACTCGGAGTTCATCAGCGAGAGTGCAAAGGTGATAGTCGACGCTGCTCAACACACATTTCAGGATCCGAGCAGGCTGATACCAATGTATGCAGTGCTCGGTCATATTCGTTTGAGCTCCTCGCCGACCGTTGTCGAAAGTGCAGAACGGCTCGTTAAGGTCGTCCTCAACGCATATTCAGAGCCAAATCTTACGCCCGAGGAATTCCACTCCAGGGCGGGCAGGGGCGACGACCCACTGCGCGAGTTCAGCAACGTTTGTCGCCGCGACCTCGAATCACTGTGGGCCGGTCTACAAGCCGAGTAACGACGTCACAAAGAAAAGTCCTTGGGCGGGGATTTCCCGTCGGGCGAGTATTTCATCAGACGAAAGGTTGCAAAGCCCAACAGCAGCCAGTCATCCGAAACTCATAGCGAGCTCTGAAACCTGTCCCAATCACGCCCAAATGCACTCGCAGGTCTTCGAAAGTGCGCGCGCTGAACTCGCCCGCGCAATGACGGCATTCTTCGCGACCACATCGTGTGCCTGTGCAACGGCGTGTCACGTTTATCTTTCCACCCTCAAGTCGGGTAGGTCACGTCTTAGCCTTGGAATTTCCAGATTGGACTTCGGATATACGCGTGCTACGCTTCCCACGCTACTAAGGCCGCCAAGTCATGCCACAGCGGCATACATTGCCGGCAGCCAATTGCCATGATGCGAACCGTTAGAAGTATGGTGGCGGTGCTTATCATGACCGCCGTTATGCCCGGGCATGGCTTTTCACAATCAAATCCCAACCTGCAGGCGTTTTTTCGGCAGAGCGTCGGACTGAATGAGGATCAGATCGCCGCCATCCGGAATGGGCAGGCCGTCGCGAAGGCCACGCCCTCCCGCATCCCGGATGAGATATTCTTGTTCGGTGCGGTCTACATCCACGCTGCGCCTGAAGCCTACGTTTCGTTTGCCAACGATTTCGACCGGCTTCGCAAGCTTCCCACCTATCTGGCCCTCGGCCTGTTCAGCAATCCTCCACAGCTTTCTGACTTGAAGGATTTTTCGTTCGACAGTGACGACATCCGAGCTTTGGAGCGGTGCAGGCCCGGCAACTGCCTCATTCAGGGGCCCGCCAGTTCCATGGAAGAGTTTCAGCGGTCCATCGACTGGTCCGCCTCCAATGTGAACCTACAGGTGAATGAACTCTTGCGGCGAACCGTGTTGCAGTTTCTGCTTGCCTACCAGCGTGCCGGCAATCAGGTCTTCGGCGCGTATAATGACAAGCAGAAGCCGGTCGATGTGGCGCAACAATTCGCCTACATGGTCAGCTACTATAAGGCCCTACCCGAGCAGTTGCCGGAATTTTACCAATACCTTCTCTCGTATCCGAACGCGAGGCCCGCAAACGTTGAGGACACATTCTATTGGGCCAGGGTGAAATTCGGGTTAAAGCCAACGCTGCGGATCGTGCACGTGGTGACCATGCGGGGGAAACCTGCCGATGAAGTAGCCTATGCCATTGCCGAGAAACAGCTCTATTCGAGCCACTACTTCGAGACCGCGCTGGACCTATCCTTGTGCATCCGTGGGAGCGAAGACGTGACGAACCCGGGCTTCTACCTGATCATGGCCATGGGTTCCGAGCAGGCGGGTCTGACTGGTCTCAAGGGGTCAATCGTTCGAGAAGCTGCCGTGGGTCGTTCGGTTTCAAGTCTCCGAAACGCGCTCACGACGATCAAGAATACCCTCGAGAGCAGATAGTGATTGTCGACTCAAGACGTGTCGGGCGATTCATCGAACATTTTCTTGAACCGGTTTGTACACGATAAAGTCGAAAGTTCCCGTTTGTACCTACCTTAAAATAATTGCCTCTTATGTTTTCCAGTGACGCGCATGGTTCTTAAGTTCGTGCGCGTCGCGGAAGTTCGATGCGTGATTAACCCCTTGGACTTGCGGGGAACTTCTCCAGGAGCCAATCGAGAACCACTGCGTGAACGAGCGTTAAGTCGCCCATCTGGCAGTACCCAGCGCCCCCCGATGGCCGATCGAAAATCCGTGTGGCCACGCTGCTCGCGTTGATCAGGACTTTCTCGAAGTCCGCGGTCTGGTGGAACGGAATGAAATGATCCTCCGTACCTGCCAAGATCAATACGTCTTGCCGGATGCGATCGGCGACAGGCGCGGGAGTGTAAGCAGCGAATGCCTTAATGGTTTCGTCGACGTCCTTGGTACCCATCGTCCACAGCGCATTGCGGTAGGCCCAGGAAACGTCAGGATTCTTCATCGCGAGAGCATTTTTCGCCGCGGCCAACAATGGACTCGCCACCTTACCGAAATCGTAGAGGTGTCGTACGCCACCACGCCGTCGCTGCGTTCTTCGAAGGCGACGGCGCGCGGCGCGAAATAGCGGAGGGGGACGCGAACGACTGCTTGGTGTCAGATCCAGCTTTGTCGCTATTTTCTGTTGTCCTCTCGCCCCTCTTCATCACCAGCATGCACAAGGCCCCAACTGCTGCCCAGAAAACGGTGCGCGCCCGTCGGCACAATGCCAGCGTCAATCCTGCGGTGCTCGTCACACCGAACATCTTTGCAATAAGCATATTCCCACCTTCGTAGGTCCCGAAGTTGCCCGGATTAAGCACGCCTACGAGATTGATCACCTTCGTTAGGCCTTCCACCAAGAACGCGCCACCTACGGCGATCCTTGTTCCCAGAAACCGCAGGATGACGTAGACCTCCAGGACCGCCAGCGCATGCCACATGACATTGAGCATGAGATTTGCCCAGAACGCGGCCGGCGCTTCACGATAAAAGGTGAGGAGGTTGTGTTCGGCTGAGTCAATGATCGACTGTTTGCCACCGACCCAGTTCTGAAGGCGGGGCAATCGCCCAATCACTCGGGCTGCGTTCCCCATCAACTGCCAGCGGTTTGTAACCGCCACAGCCGCCAAGATCACCACTGAGACCAGCACAGCAATGAGCAGTACTGCATACACTCGCCAGCTAGCAGAAAGCGGGCCAAGCAGTAGAGTGGCCGAGATGGCCAAGACCGTTATCACTACGGCGGCGAAGCCATGCAGTGCCCCGTCAATGGCGCCGGCTGATAGTCCACTAGAAACCGGGACTGAGGAACCCAACAGCGATATGCGAATTCCCTCCCCGAGTACCTTTCCAGCAACACCAAATTGTCCGACGGCGTCAGAGATCAACTGCGCGACAAAGCTGCGGGGCCACGAAAATTGACTAATGTCGTACGTAAACGCCTGTCTCCAGGCGCACGTCTTGATGAACTGAGAGAACCCTCCCAGAATGATGATCAGAGCTAGGCCCCAGCCGACCGCCTGGAGTTGTTTCCAGACGACCCCCGGGCCGCTTCGAAAAACCAAGTAGCCTAGGAGACCAAGGCCCACCAGGGCTGCAAAGAATCGAAGCGAGATCCGAATTATGAACCTGAATTTGGACACGACCCCCCCTGCCAAGAGCTCCTTGGCCTGACGTGCGTCGACCAGAGTTGCGCCCGCTCATCACGGCTCGGACTCCTTACCCAAGGCCCGCGCTGGCACGCCCGCTCCGGCAGTAGTGCGAATAAGGACCAGAACCGCGATCACAAAAACGCCGAGTGAGAGTCACGGACTAGACCCTTCGCACTTCCTGCCTTGCATCGAGGCGGCCAAACTTGGAGGCGAAAGGGTTGCTTCTAAATTATTGGTTTGAAATACAGTTATGGGATGTACCGATCACGATAGACGATTTCGACTCAAGCGCTGCCCGCATTCGGGCACCGGAATCGCGGCAGCGTCTAGAAAGCTCGTGTTTCTAATCTATTTCCTTTGGCACTCTGGTTGCATTTCGTACCGCGGTCCAACGAAATGGCACGCGACCTGCCATGCTACGAGCGGGACGTCGGCACACCGCGCGCCGTCAGTAACGGAGTCCCCATGACTGAGATTTTTGAGCAGTTGGTCAAAAAGTATCGCGTATTCTACGAGGTCTCGCCTTTCCACGTACTCGTCGAGGAAGCGCATGGCTCGCCTACGGCGACTCGCCATATCATTCAGGCTGGCTTCGACGTTGATGTTCAAGGCATAAGCAACAAAGACGAACTGGAGCTACCGCCGCCCAGCGACTACGCGTTGGGTTACGCACGGTTAAAGGGAGTCGCAGATACTGTAGCGCAGCATGCCAGCGAATGCTTCATCGAGGTTATTCCGTTCGATTCAAGCTTCTTTTCCGGAGCGGGTGGGAATTTCCGGTCGCAAGCACTGATCCGAATCCGAATTTCGCATCGGGGCGTTGATCAGCCTGTCGGCCTGCCGGAACAACACGCGCTTGAAGAACTGGAAAGACAACTTCAGGGCCTGGGTTTACGGCGGCGGTGAAGTATGCTCGACTCGTACTGTACTTGAGTTGGTCGTGGAACCGCCGAACCGGATAACCCATATCAGCTTGAACAGGAATCGCACCGATTTTAACCGTTCCCTCTAGCTCGAACCAACACAACAATGGATCGTGGGGCCACTTGGTATGTCGCATGCCTTAGGGGCTCACCGAGTTCCGCGAAGTCGTCCGGAGTTGGTAGCGACGTGTCCACGATTCTTACCCAATCTTGCGGCGCACCTTCCTGGACGCGGAACTGCAGCTCTTCCCAGTAAGCATTGATCATTACATAGATGTCGTCATCCGCCTGTGACGCGCCATGCAGACAGAACGCTAAGCTGCGCGAATCCGGCGACAAATCGACAGCAGGACCAGTGCCATACCAAGAGACGTCCTCGCGCCAGAATCTGCTGCGACAAAGAGAACGATGCGACTTCCGGAAGTTGATCATGCTTTTGAAGAAACGAAAAATGTCCTGATTCGTCTGGAGCAGGCTCCAGTCGAGCCAACTGATTTCATTGTCCTGGTTATAAGGATTGTTATTGCCAATTTGAGTGTTCAGGAACTCATCGCCAGCCCGGAACATGGGGATGCCGTTAGATAGCAGAAGCAGGCAGCAGAAGTTTTTGACCTGTTTCCGGCGAAGTTCCAAAACCGCTGCTGGCGCACCCTCATCTCCTTCGTAGCCGCAGTTCCAACTGTAATTCTCGTGCATGCCATCTTGGTTGTTCTGGCCGTTCTTCCAGTTATGTTTCTGGTTGTAAGAAACGAGGTCGTACAGAGTAAAGCCGTCGTGAGAGTCGATATAGTTCACGCTTTGATAGGGGTGATAGGCATGGGGGCGGCCGTCCGGAAATAAATCATCGCTGCCATAGATGCGTTGCATAAGCTGGGGCACCATACCCGGGTCGCCTTTGACATAACGTCGGATATCATCACGAAACCTGGCGTTCCATTGAAGCCAGGTCGCGCCCGGAAATCCGCGTCCGAGCTGATACGCGCCGGTATCCCACGGTTCTGCGATTAACGCCACTCGGTACAGTGAGCCCAATTCCGGGTCAGCGGCCATTTGGCTAAAAATCGGCGCATCTCCCCAATTGATCGACCCGTCGGCGTTCCGACTGAACACGGATGCCAGGTCAAAACGGAATCCATCAATGTGCATTTCGACTTTCCAATGCCGCAGGCTATCGATGACGATTTTGCGGACGTGCGCCTGGCCGAAATTTAACGTGTTACCAGTGCCCGAGTAATTGGCGTGAGGGTTCCCCGGATCTGAAGACAGCATGTAATAACCTGGATCGAAGCCCTTAAAGCTATAGATGGGTCCGCGATGGTCGCCCTCGCAAGTATGGTTATATACAACATCGAGCACGATCGCGATGCCTGCTTTGTGGAGAGCCTTGACCATATTTCTGAATTCAAGCTGCTGCTCATCATGGTCACGAGTGGAGGCATACTGCGCATGTGGTGCGAAAAAGTTTAAAGGCATATAGCCCCAATAGTCGCCCTCTTGAGGATCACGCTGATATATAGGCATCAGTTCGACGACTGTTATGCCGAGTTCCTTTAGATACGGGATCTTTTCCACCAGGCCGGAGTAGGTGCCGGCACGCGAAGGATGTACGCCAGAATTTGGATTTTTCGTGAAGCCCGCTACGTGAAGTTCGTAGATGATTACTTCTGATTCGGGGTGAGGCGCAGCGCCTTCCGGCCAATCGAAGGCAACCCGATGACTGGTGAGCACTCCTAGCGGTGCTTTACCTGCGTTGGGGCCGGGCGCAATAGCCAGCTTGCGGTCAAACTCGGGAGGGAAGAATACGCATTTCGCATAGGGATCGAGCAATACCTTGTCAGGATCGAACCTGTGAAACTCAGAAACGTTCTGCCCCGAGACCGAGTATGCGTAATAACGAGCACCGCGCATTTGATTGAGCGGAAGCCTGCAATGCCAGATCCGTCCTGACTTGTTACGGAGAAAATCGAACTGGAACGTCAGGATCGGGTTTGCCAAATCGTCAGCGGAATAGAGCAACAGAGTGACGTTCTCGGCATGCTCCGCATAGACGGAAAAGTTGAAGGCCCGCTCCTCTTCTATCCACGTGGCACCCAGCGGTAATGGAGTCCCTTCTGTTTGTTCCCATTGCGGGCGCTTCGGGAATGAATTTTTCGCCGGCGCTGCATCGGATGTACGGTTGTTTGTCAGCGACTGCTTCATGGCTCAGCTTATTCACATTTTCTGAATCGTATTCTCGGCTCAGATCACCCATTCGTGCTTGGAGCTATCTTTACGAGCAAACGCGAAGCACGCGCCCTGCCACTGTTGGGACGCTTATGAACAATTCGCTCACATAAAGGTGGCGCCTTGCGATTTGCCTAGACGAGCGCTTGATCCCGCGCTCGCGCAGCGCTTCGAGCTCTCGGTCAAGTCGCTCAGCCATTCGAACGCGGTTGTCGATACCATTTTATCGGTGAAGCGCCAGCGCCAATTGCCGTTCGCCCGACCGGGTACGTTCATCCGAGCCCCTGTGCCGAGGTCAAAAACGTCCTGTAACAGCGCAATGGTCAAAGCTGCCACGGATGACCACGCTAGTTCGATCAGCGCCGGTGCAGCTTCCGCACTATTCACCAGACGGCGGTTGAGATAGCTCCACAAAGTTTGTTTCTGGGAATCGGGCAACTGTTCATACCACTCGCGAGTTGGCGGGTTGTCATGCGTGCCGGTGTACGCGACCGTGTTACTCACAAAATTGTGCGGAAGATACGGATTGTCAGGGTGACCATCGAACGCGAACTGCAGGACTCGCGTGCCTGGTATTTGAAATTGATCCCGCAGTGATGCTACCTCCGCAGTGATGATGCCCAGATCCTCCACAATAAATGGCAAGTGTCCTAGTTCTTGCCGGATCGCTTGAAAGAGGGTGGCTCCTGGCCCTGGCACCCATTCGCCGGACTGCGCGGTGTTGGCGCCGGCTGGCACATGCCATGCAGCCGCGAAACCACGGAAGTGGTCCAGTCGAATAACGTCTACGTGACCCAGCAAAGTGCGAATCCTATCGATGCACCATCGGTACCCCGTGGAACGAAGCGCATCCCAGTTGTAGACAGGATTACCCCATAGCTGTCCATCAGCGCTGAAATAATCGGGCGGTACTCCAGCGACGAAACGGGGCCGCCGCTGCTGGTCCAGCAGGAACAACTCGGGACTCGCCCACACGTCGCTGGAATCCAGTGAAACAAAGAATGGAAGGTCGCCTATCAGGCGCACGCCGTTGGCACGGGCGTATTCCTTGAGTTGATCGGCTTGCCGTAGCAGCAGAAACTGTTCGAAACGAAACCAATCAATTTCATTGGCAAGCTCACACCGCGCTTTGGCTAAAGCGGCAGGATTGCGCTGGACTAAATCGCCGGGCCACTCCAGATAATAAGAGCCGCCGAATTTGTTCTTTAGCGCTCGAAATAGCGCATAGTCTTCCAGCCAGGTTTCCTGTACTGCGCAGAATTCCTCATAAGCGGGACGCAGATCCCTACGTTCGCCTGCATGGAACGTCGCCCATGCCTTTTCGAGGAGCTTCTCTTTGAAAGGAATAACGGAATCGAATTCGACCAGATCGGAAGAAAACTGGGATGCGCAGTCACTCGCCTTTAGCAGTCCGTCCGAGATGAGGCACTCGGGACTGATGAGCAGGCCATTGCCCGCGAAGGAAGATAGTGATTGGTACGGCGAATTTCCATAACCGGTGGGCCCAACCGGCAATGTCTGCCACCACCCCTGCCCACTGTCGTGGAGGCGGTCGATCCACGAAAACGCTGATGGTCCCAGGTCGCCGACGCCGTAAGGCGAAGGCAAAGAGGTAACGTGCAGCAGAATGCCAGAGCTGCGGTATTCGGACGGAAACGGCGAAAGCATAGGCACCTCGCCGGTGGCGCTCATTGCCAACTCCCCGCGGAGGAACGCAATGCGTTGTTCACTATCTCCTGGGCTTCAGCCACAATCGAGTCCAGATGCTTCTCGCTCCTGAAGCTCTCGGCATAGATCTTATAGATGTTCTCTGTGCCGGATGGTCGGGCCGCAAACCACCCGCTGCCTGCCACGACTTTCAGGCCGCCGATCGGAGCACGATTGCCCGGAGCTCTGGTCAGCTTAGCGGTGATTGGCTCGCCCGCTAGATCCGACTCCTTTACCGCGTCAGGTGAGAGCGCTTGCAATTTTGTTTTCTGTTCGGGGGTGGCGGGCGCGTCGATGCGTGTGTAGTAGGGAGTGCCGAATTCCGCCGTCATTTCGCGATAGTGCTCCGCGGGATCCTTGCCCGTGCAGGCGATAATCTCAGCCGCCAGCAGGTCCATGATTGGCCCGTCTTTATCGGTTGTCCACACCGTGCCATCACGCCGAAGAAAACTCGCCCCAGCACTCTCTTCCCCCCCAAAACAGTTCGAACCGTCGAAGAGCCCTGCCACAAACCATTTAAAACCCACCGGCACTTCGCGCAGCTCGCGCCCGAGCTTTTGAACAACCTTGTCGATCATGCCGCTGCTCACCAGGGTTTTCCCCACGGCGGCTTCGTGGTGCCATTCGGAACGGTGCGTGAGCAAGTATCGGATGGCCACCGCGAGGTAATGGTTCGGGTTCATCAAACCCGCAACGGGAGTGACAATACCGTGCCGGTCCGAGTCCGGATCGTTGGCGAAAGCCACCTGATATTGATCTTTCAGAGCGACGAGTCTGGCCATCGCATACGGGCTGGAACAATCCATGCGGATCTTGCCGTCATGGTCTACGGTCATAAACGAGAAGGTGGGGTCAATCGTCGGGTTGACGACGGCGATGTCGAGTCCATAAATGGAGTTGATCGGTTCCCAATACGGACGTGCGGCTCCACCTAGGGGGTCAACGCCAAGCTTGAGATGGGCACTGCGAATGGCATCCAAATCAACAACGTTCTTGAGATCGCGAACGTACGGTAAGACGAAGTCCTCCTCATGTGTTGACGATGCCTGGAAGGCTTTGCTGAACGGCACTCGCTTGACCCGCGCATTTCCTGCTCGCAGCAATTCGTTCGCCCGACTTTCGACCCAGCCGGTTACGTCGGTATCGGCCGGGCCGCCATTGGTGGGGTTGTACTTGAAGCCTCCATCCTCCGGAGGATTGTGCGAAGGCGTAATGACAATGCCATCTGCCAAATGTTCTTTACGATCGCAGTTGTACACAAGAATGGCCCGTGAGATGACGGGCGTAGGTGTCACACCGTCGTTTTGCTGAATGATGATCTCGACGTTGTTCGCCGCCAGCACCTCAAGCGCAGTTCGCTGTGCAGGACCGGACATGCGTGGGTGTCTTTACCCATATAAAGCGGACCGTCCGTTCTTTGCGATCGCCGGTAGTCGCAAATTGCCTGTGTGATAGCAAGGATGTGGGACTCTGTGAATGTGCCCTGAAAGGGCGACCCACGGTGTCCACTTGTGCCAAAGCTGACAAGCTGGTTGGGGTCTTGCAGGTCCGGGCGTCGGTCGAAATACTCCCTCTCCAGCCGAGCGACATCCACTAGCAGTTCCTTCGGTGCGGGTTTGCCAGCGAGTGGCGAAACCGAGTTTTGCTTCGGCACACGTACTGCCGAACGTGCTTCTACGGGATTGGGCATGGTTCTGCCTTCCAAATGTCGCGATTGTATTCAGCAATCGTGCGATCGCTGGAGAATTTTCCACAGCTCGCCACGTTCAGGATCGCTTTCCGGGCCCATTCACCCGGATTTGCATATAACGCGCCTACTGCTTCTTGCGCCCGGCAATACGAAGTGAGGTCCGCCAGGTGCATGTAGTGATCGCCGTTCGTCAAAAGAGTGTCGCGTATCGGAGAGAAGATGCCAGGTTCGTTGCGGCTGAAATAGTCGGAGAAGATGAGATCCAGCGCCGCTCGCGTATCCGGCTCATTGTCGTAGTGCCAGTGCGGGTTGTACCACCCGTGGCTATTCACGACTTGCTCTACCGTGAGGCCGAATAGGAACAAGTTCTCTTCACCGGCCTCTTCGGCCATCTCGATCGTTGCGCCATCCCGCTGCCGACGGTCAGCCTCCATTCATCATGAATTTCATGTTGCTTGTTCCGCTGGCTTCATATCCCGCTGTGGAGATTTGGTTCGAAACATCGGTTGCGGGAATCAAGCGTTCTGCGAGCGAGACGTTGTACTCGGGGAGGAAGACAACTTTGATTTTGCCGCGCACAGCAGGGTCATTGTCAATCGTGGCCGCGAGGTTGTTGATGAACTTTATGATTAGCTTGGCCAAGCGGTATGCAGGCGCCGCTTTACCGGCGAAAAAGAACGTCCGCGGGAGCATCTCCACGTCGGGATTTTCCCGAAGCCGGTTATAGACGACGACGATCCGCAGTGTGTTCAGCAGTTGCCGTTTATATTCATGGATGCGCTTAACCTGGCAGTCGAAGATGGTGTCCGGGTCCACGATCTGCCCCGACGCCGATTTAAGCCAGTTTGCAAACCGTACTTTGGCACTGCGCTTTGACGCATGGAACAGCTCACGAGCGCTGTGATCCTCGGCAAGTGGCTTGAGTTTGGTAAGCTGGCTTAGGTCGGTAATCCAGTCTTCTCCAATGACCTTCGTGATGGCGCCGGCAAGCTCGGGATTTGCTTCCAGCAGCCAGCGTCGCGGCGTGACTCCATTCGTCTTGTTGCTAAAACGCTCGGGAAACATTTCGGCGAGATCCTTCACCGTCGTGGTCCGCAACAGCTTTGAGTGGACAGCCGCCACCCCGTTGGTGCTGTGGGAGCCGACGATTGCGAGGTTGGCCATGCGAATTTTTCGCTGGTTCCCTTCTTCCACAAGGCTCACACGCTCGACGCGCCCTCATCTCCTGGGAACCGCACGCGAACCTGATCGAGGAAACGCGGGTTGATCTCGTAAATGATCTCTAAGTGTCGAGGGATAAGATCCTCGAACAGTTCGACGGGCCACTTCTCAAGCGCTTCCGGCAGCAGCGTGTGATTTGTGTAAGCGAGCGTTCTCTTGGTCAAATTCCACGCTAGGTCCCATCCCAACTGAGCGTCATCCAGTAAGATTCGCATCAACTCAGCGACCGCCAGCGCCGGATGCGTGTCATTGAGCTGGATTGCCGCCCTCTCGGGCAGCTCCTCCCAGTTCTTATTGAACCGTCGGAACCGACGCACGATGTCCGCGAGTGAGCACGCCACCAGGAAGTATTCCTGGATGAATCGTAGTCCTTCCCAATCGTCGTTGATCGTCGGGATACAGCACCCGCGTGAGCGACTCTGCCTCAAGCGTCTCCCCCAGCGCTCCCACAAAATCACCGGTACCAAATTCCTGGAAATCGAAGTAGTTGGCGCAGCTGCGGCCCACGGCCGGAGCGTGTTGATGGTTTTTCCTCCGTGGCCAACGACAGGTCGGTAAAACGGAATACCGATCAGGGTTGATGGCCGTCCACGTAGAACCTGAACGCTGCCCCCGATCAGTTTGAACGAGCATCCTAGCTTCACTTCCACCATCTCAGAGGTCGCACGACCTCCCGGGGTCACCCATGCGGATCCAATTGTCTGGATGTTCCTCTTGCCATCCATCCCTAATCGATTGCTTGAACATACCGAACTCGTACCGAAGACCGTAGCCTGTGGCTGGCAATGCCATTGTGGCCATCGAGTCCAGAAAACAAGCCGCGAGCCGCCCCAGACCTCCGTTGCCGAGGCCTGCGTCGGGTTCCTCTTCAATTAGCTTAAGCCAATCGAGTCCTATCTCCTTCGCCGCGTACTGAACCAACGGGCTAAGCAAGAGGTTGGTTATGTTGTTGGTAAGGGAGCGCCCAAGAAGAAATTCCATGGACAGGTAATAAACGCGTTTGGGATTGGCTTTGTTATACGTGGTCCTGGTCAGCACCCAGCGTTGTGCGAGGACGTCTCGAATCGAATGCGCAACCGCCTCGAAGCGCTCTCGTGCCATCGCAACCTGTCGATCAATCCAGTCGAAGACCAAATGCCGCTCGTAAAGCGCGTTTTCCGAGCCGACAAATGGGATAGGGCCGCACCCGTACTGTTTGAGCAGTTCCGAAACGCGCCATTCTTCTGGCGTTCTAGGAGACCCGAAGGCCTTCTGCGGTTTTAACAACTCTTGTGCTCATTGAAAATCCTTGTCTTCTAATTTAATTGAACTCATCACTCAATAACTTGAAGTCAACAGCTTCCGTTTAACAGTCAGCGACGTCACGCGACCACATGATGATCGTAATTCCAAAGCCCAATTACTTGATGAGAGAGATTGTGCTCATAACTAAGCGCACTCGAATTGCCGTACTGAAAAGAAATACTTCCCCCAGACCCCACGCGAGCTCCAGCCATCGCGCGGCCAGAACTCGGATGAAATGTCGGCTCGAAATAGCAGCACGTT
>CAVSYZ010000004.1:0-356210 GCA_963732325.1 uncultured Acidobacteriota bacterium
TTGCGTCCGGCGAAGTGGAAGTGATGGCCAACCACCTGCACATTTTGAATAATTCCAAGACGCCGCCATTCCAGATTGAAGACGAAGTGACGGCCAGCGAAGGACGCGCTTGCGCCACCACTACCTGGATTTGCGCCGGCCCCGACCGCATCTGACATTGAGTTGCGGCACCGCATTCTTTTCGAGATGCGCAAGACGCTCGACAGCCTGGGCTTTTTCGAGGTTGAGACGCCGATGCTGACGCGCTCTACGCCCGAAGGCGCGCGCGACTATCTGGTGCCGAGCCGCGTACATCACGGGCAATTTTATGCGCTGCCGCAATCGCCGCAAATCTTCAAACAGATCCTGATGATTTCGGGCATGGACCGGTATTCCAGATCGTGCGCTGCTTCCGCGACGAAGACTTGCGCGCCGACCGCCAGCCGGAATTCACGCAGTTGGACTTGGAGGTCGTTCCCGCGGCAACAGGATATTTCGAGGTGATCGAACGCGTGATGATTCGCGCGCTCGAGGTCGTCGGGGTGAAAGCGCAGGGCCCGTTTCGCCATCTCGACTACAAGGAAGCGCTGCAGCGTTATGGGTCGGACGAACCGATTGCGTTTTGGCATGGACTTGCAGGACGTGACGCAGCATTTCGAGCCGGCGCGCGCGACGATTCATTTCGAAGGGAATGTGCAGGCGCTGGTCGCGCGGCGCGGCCAACTGGTCGCGCAAACAGCTCGACGAACTGGGCGAGGCGGCGAAATTCGCGGGCGCGCGCGGTGTTTACACCGTTAAGGTGACGGCCGAGGGCATAGTTCGCCGCTCGAAAAAACTCTCGGCGCGAATGGACTGAAAAAACTGACGGATGCGGTCGGCGCGAAGGCCGGCGATCTGATTGTCGCCGTCGCCGCGAAGGAACAAATCGCGCACACCGATACTTCTTTAAACGTGGCAGGCCAAGTTCGCCTGTACCTGGGTGACAAGCTCAACTTGATCGACCGCGCTAAATGGGAGTTCGCCTGGATCACCGGCTTCGCGCTTTTTGAATGGAGCGAGAGCGGACAGACGGAGAGCTGGGTGAGCGCGCGGCGTCCTTTCACGGGGATCGTCAAGGAAGACCTCGATAAATTGGAAACCGCGCCCTGGGAATGCCGCTTCGAAGGGTTACGATCTGGTGCTCAACGGCGTCGAGCTGGGCTCCGGCAGCATACGAATTCATCGCCAGGACGTGCAAGCGCAGATGTTCAAGGCGCTGGGGCTTAGCGAAGAGACCGCGCGCCAGCGATTCGGGTTTTTCCTGGACGCGCTCACCTACGGCACACCGCCGCACGGCGGCATCGCGCTCGGACTCGACCGCGTGGTGATGCTGCTGGCGGGAGAAAAATCCATCCGCGAAGTGATTGCCTTCCCGAAGACGACTGCGGCGCAAGGATTTCCTGATGGCCGAATCGCCGTCGGCGGTGGGCACGGATCAGCTGAATGATCTGGGAATCGCGGTCAAACAGACTGAAGGCGGGATGACAGCCAAGAAGGATGCATGATTTCGCATCGTTTGCTGATTGGCATATCAATTGCAGCGTTACTTGGGGTATTCCTGCTGGTGCGGCACATGCATCGGCAGAGCTTGCGCGTGCAATTCGTGCTGCTGGCGGTGCTGGGCGTCGCGATTGGGTTCATTTTTCTGGTGATGGTGCAAATGCGTTCGTTTCCGATGTCGTTTTGGCGCTTCGCTAGTATACATATGTCTCCATTTTCAGTTTGTTTGGGACGCGCATTTTTTTGCACAGCTTGGCGCTGGAAGATAAGAAAGTCGAGGACGACGCTCGCGCGGAACTGCGGCGCAATTCTCAGGATCCGCGATTGGCGGATGAGCACTCCGCGAGACATAACCCATGAGTCGCATCCGCATACTTCCGGAAACCGTCGCCAATAAGATTGCGGCCGGCGAGGTGGTCGAGCGGCCGGCCTCCGTCGTGAAGGAACTGCTCGAGAACGCGCTGGACGCCGGCGCGCGCTCGATGTTCATCGAGACGGAGTCGGGTGGCAAGCGCCTGATCCGCGTGATTGACGACGGCTGCGGCATGAATCACGACGACGCGCTGTTGGCTTTCGAGCGCCACGCCACCTCCAAGCTGCGCACCGCGGACGACCTGCTCTCCATCGCCACGCTGGGATTTCGCGGAGAGGCCCTACCTACCATCGCTGCCATCTCTCGGCTGTTGCTGGAAACGCGCGATGCGGAAGAAGGCGAGGGAACGCGCATCGAATTCGCCGGCGGCAAGCTTCTAAGCGTAAAGCCAGCGGCCGTGCAGGTCGGAACTTCGATCAGCGTGGCCGATATTTTTTATGCCGTTCCGGCGCGGCGCAAATTCCTGAAATCCGAGACCACCGAGCTGGGCCACATCGCATCGCTCGTGACGCATTACGCGCTGGCGCATCCCGACCGTCATTTTTTGCTGAAGACGCCGTCGCAGGAGATTCTGAATTGCCGCCCGTGGAAAAGCTGGCGGATCGCGTGTACCAGATCTTCGGGCGCCAGTCGCTGGACGAGCTCACCGAAATTCCGGCGACAGAAGCCGCGGTGCGCAGCGCCATTACCGAGCCGCCGCTCAAAGCGGAAGAGCGCGCCGCCACTCTGCGCGTCAGCGGGTTCACATCGCGTCCCGAAGTGCAGCGCCAGCAACCGCAACGGCATCTACATTTTTGTTAATCGACGCTTGGTGCGTGACCGCTTGCTGCTGCACGCCATCAGCGAGGCCTACCGCAATATCGTGCCGCCGGGCGTTTTTCCGGTGGTGCTGCTATTTCTGGACATGCCGTACGAGGAAGTGGATGTGAACGTCCACCCGGCGAAAATCGAAGTGCGTTTTCGCCATCCGCAGTTCGTACCGATTTCACGCGCGATGCAATTCGCCAGGCGCTTTCGGTCGCGCGGCCTATTCCCGGATTTCCCGCAGCGCGTGCGGCCAGTGCTGGTGCTGCTGCAACCACTATGGCGTCTGCAGCAACGAACGGCGGCTCGACGGCGTTTGCAGCCGGAGCGGCCCCGATCGATCCGGCGTTTCTTTCGTCAGCCAATTCCGGAGCGGTGCCTCGCGCGTTCCTGGACCACCACACGCGATCGTTTCCGCTTCTTTGGCGACGTGGCCGCTGCCGCCGAAGGATTTGAATTAAGTGGCGCGCCGGACCGCCCGATTTCGCAGCGGTTGCAATTCGATCCGACTGGTGCGACCGATTTTTCACTGGGCCCGCAGGAGTACGCCGCGCCCACAGCCCGCCAAAGCATCAACACGGCCGAGACTTCCGGCGCGTTGCCCAGCGTGGAAGATATCGCCGACCTGAAACCTCTAGGGCAAGTGAACAGCAGCTTCATCGTCGCGGTGAATGGCGAAGGATTGTGGATTATTGACCAGCACGTGGCGCACGAGCGCGTTCTCTTCGAGCAGCACTTGCGCGCGCGCCGGGAGGGCGCACTCGGCGGCCAGCGCCTGCTGGTGCCGCTGATCGTCGAGTTGAATCCCCGGCAGCTGGCGATCTTCGAGCAGATTGGCGAGGAGCTGCGCGCGAATGGCTTTGAAGCGGAACCGATGGGAGCGCGCAGCGTTGCGATTCAAGCCGCGCCCGCCGGAATCACGAGCGGAGACGCCGAACGCCTGCTCTACGAAATCCTGGACGGAATCGCGCGCGAGAATCAGGCTATCTCGATTGATTCGCTGCAAGCGAAGATGCCGCGTCCACTTCATGCCACGCGGCGATCAAGGTAAATACTCCGCTGGACCCGGCGAAGATGGAGTGGCTGCTGGGCGAGCTGGCGAAGACGGAATACCCGATGAGCTGTCCGCACGGCCGGCCGGTGGTGCTGCGCTATTCCGTGCGCGAGATTGAGCGCGCCTTCAAAAGAATTTGAGGGCGAACTTGAGCGTGAATTTGATGCCGAACTCCGGCCCGCGAGTGACTGCTTGAAGAAACTCATCATTGCCATTGATGGCCCCGTCGGCTCCGGCAAAAGCACGCTGGCGCGGCGCGTCGCCGAGCTGCTGGGCTACGTGTACGTGGACACAGGAGCGATGTACCGCGCGCTGGCGTTCAAGGCGTTGCGTGACGGCCTGGCACTCGATGGCCATGACGATGATTTGGTCGCGCTTGCGCGCGACACGCGTATTGACCTACGCGCGGACGGCGGCACACAGCGGGTATTCCTCGATCACGACGACGTGACCACCGCTATTCGCACGCCGGAAGTTTCCCAGGCAGCTTCGAAGATTGCCGTAAATCCCGGCGTGCGCCAGGTGCTGGTGGCGGAGCAGCGCCGCGCCGGCGACCAAGGCGGAGTGGTGATGGAAGGCCGAGACATTGGCAGCGTGGTGTTTCCCGACGCGCAGCTGAAGATATTCCTCACTGCCTCACCGGAAACGCGCGCCGAAAGGCGCTGGCGTGAGCACGAGCAGAAGGGCGACCACATCAATCTGCAGCGCACCCTGGAAGAGATTCATGAGCGCGACCGCCGCGACTTGCAGCGATCCAGCTCGCCGCTGGTGCGGGCCGCGGATGCCGTGGTGGTGGACAGCACCGCGATGGAACCAGAGGAAGTGGCGAGGGTGGTAGTGTTGCTAGCCAAGCATCAGGCTGCCGCGAACGCAAACTAGCAAGCCACCACATCGAGCTGTGACAGGCTACGCTTGCCACGGCTGGCCAGGCGGGAAACAGGGCCCCGCTTATCTTTTCCCGCGATTCACTTCCGCGGCGACACAATCTCCTGCTGCGGCGAAAGTATCTGGCGCGCCCATTCCACGGCCTCCAGATAGAGCGCCGGAATTACATCTTCTTGCATTCCCAGCCGCGCGGCCGCCGGGCCGATTTCGTCCCAACGCCCTCGTTCGTAATTCAACGCGAACTCGAAAATTTCGCGCAGCTTATTTGTCTTGCCCATCAGCGCATCACGAATTTCCTGGTCGATGGTGATTTCGCGAAGAACGTCCGGCATGCGCATATCCAGAATCGCGTCCATGGCAGAAAGCAGGCCGAGCAGGAAAAGATCGTTAGCCGATTCCGCGCGCCGCGCGCAGGGCGCCAGCAGCTCACAGAATTGTGCGCGTATCAGCGGCAAAGCCGCCAGCTCCGCCGGTTTGCCGCTAGCGAGACCGGTGACGGCGATCAGCGAGACCCACTTGCGCGTGCCGCGTTCGCCCAGCAGCGCGAGCGCGTGGGGAATGGAGCGCACTTCCACGATCAGCGGGAACGCAGGAGAATTCAGATAGCGCAGCAGGCGAAAACTGAGGGACGCTTCCGATTTGATCCGGGCGCTGACTTCGTCGATGTCCATCTGCGCGCGGTTCGCCGCCTGCAGCACCAGCAGATAATTCAGCTGGTTCGGTGGGATGTCCTGGCGCGTGAGCATTTCGGGCCGGCTGAAAAAATAGCCCTGAAAGTAAGCGTAACCCCAGCGGCGCGTGCGGTGGAAGTCGTTGTAGGTTTCCACTTTTTCCGCCACCAGGCGGATATTCATGGGGAGATACGTCTGCGCCAGGCGCAGTTGATCCGCGGGCGAAGTGGCCAGCAGATCCACTTTGATATAATCCGCTAAGGCGACTAGAGGCTTCCAATCCGGGCGTTCCTCAAAATCGTCCAGCGCGAGCTGGTAGCCGGCTTGCTTCAGGCGCCGGCAGGCGTCGTGAACTTCGTCGTCCATGGGAACTGTTTCCAGAATTTCCAGCACCACGCGGTCTTTGGGCAGCATGGTCGCGAAATCGCGAATCAAGAAATCGCGCGTGCAATTCAGGAAAGCGCGGCATCCTGGAATCAGGCGCTCCATGCCGAACAGCAGAATGTTATCCACGCTGGAGGCGGACGCCATGTCTTCGTGTACCGCGTCGTAGCGATTTTCCGGGCCGGAGCGGAACAGCAATTCGTACCCGTACACAACGCGTGCGGCGTTGAAGATCGGCTGGCGCGCGAGGAACCGTTGCACGTGTTTCTCCTTCCCGCCGCGGGCGGGTGCTGCATTGCGGGAAGGGGGAACAAGGGCTCACGCCCCGCGAAAAATTGCGCTTACGCGGGACTGGACATCGAAGCGAGGAATTCGCCGTTCGTTTTCGTTTTGGAGAGGCGTCCGAGCAGAAGCTCCATCGCTTCTACCGTGGAGAGAGGGCTCAGCACCTTGCGCAGCACCCAGATGCGATTCAATTCGTCCGCGGGCAGCAGGAGCTCGTCTTTGCGGGTTCCGGAACGGTTGATGTCGATGGTCGGGAATACGCGCTTATCCACCAGTCGCCGGTCCAGATTAATTTCCATGTTGCCGGTGCCTTTGAACTCTTCGAAGATGACGTCGTCCATGCGGCTGCCGGTGTCAATCAGCGCGGTTGCGATGATGGTGAGTGAGCCGCCTTCTTCCACGTTGCGCGCTGCGGCAAAGAAACGCCGAGGGCGCTGCAGAGCGTTCGCGTCAATACCGCCCGAGAGGACTTTGCCCGAAGGCGGAGTGACGGCGTTGTAGGCGCGCCCCAGACGCGTGAGCGAATCCAGCAGAATCACCACGTCGCGCTTGTGCTCTACCAGACGCTTGGCCTTTTCCAGCACCATTTCGGCGACTTGGATGTGCCGTTGCGGCGGTTCGTCGAAGGTGGAACTGATTACCTCTCCCTTCACGGTGCGCTGCATGTCCGTGACTTCTTCCGGCCGCTCATCAATCAGCAGCACGATCAAGGCGACTTCGGGATGATTGGTGGTGACGGAATTGGCGATGGACTGCAGCATCATCGTCTTTCCGGTGCGCGGTGGAGCGACGATCAAGCCGCGCTGGCCCTTTCCGATGGGGCAGAGCATATCCAACACTCGCCCGGTGAGATTCTCCTTGGTGGTTTCAAGGCGGATGCGATCGGCGGGATACAGCGGCGTGAGGTTGTCGAAGAATATCTTGCTGCGCGCGACTTCGGGGTCTTCGAAGTTGACGGCTTCAACCTTGATCAGCGCGAAGTAGCGCTCGCCGTCTTTCGGCGGGCGCACCTGGCCGGAAACCGTGTCGCCGGTGCGCAGATCGAATTTACGGATCTGCGACGGCGAGACGTAGATGTCGTCCGGGCCCGGGAGATAGTTGTATTCGGGCGCGCGCAAGAAGCCGAAGCCGTCCGGCAAACATTCCAGCACTCCTTCGGAGAAGATCAACCCGTTCTTTTCCGTCTGGGCGCGGAGGATCTGGAAGATCAACTCCTGCTTGCGCATGCCCGAGGCGCCGGGAATGTTTAGCTCCTTGGCGATTTTCGCCAGGTCGGTGATGTTCTTGTCTTTCAGTTCTGCAAGGCTAATGCTCATCGATTTCGTTCCTTCCAAAGCCTGGTTTTCAGGCAGATTGGTTTCTGAATGGATTACGGGCGGGCGCAAATTCGAACCTGCCACTCTTTTGCAACTTTAAAAACGGGAAAACCTACAGACAACCGGAAACCTCTGGCCGCGGGCCAAGCCTGCTGATCAAAATGAGGAAGGACCAGAGGGTTTCAATTGGTTAGTTCATTGTCCTGCGCGACGTCCGCGCCGAACTCGGGCTCGACACCGGCGACCGGCGGGTGGCCGGGAATCGGCAGCGGATGCTCCAAAGCGATCTGCAGCACGTCGTCCATGGACTCGACAAAATGAATGGACATCTGCGACTGGATGTCCGGCGGGATATCCGCCAGATCTTTTTCATTGTCCTTCGGCAAAATGATGGTGCGCAAGCCCAGACGATGCGCCGCCAGCAGCTTTTCTTTCACCCCGCCGATGGGCAGTACCTTGCCGCGAAGGGTGATTTCGCCGGTCATGGCGATATCGCAGCGCACCGGAATTTTGGTAAGCGCGCTGACGATCGAAGTGCAGATTGTGATGCCGGCGGAAGGACCGTCTTTCGGTATCGCGCCTTCCGGCACGTGCATGTGAATGTCCAGGTGGCGGTAGAAATCCTTGGGCAGGCTGAAAAGATGGCTGCGCGAGCGAATGTAGCTCATCGCGGCCTGCGCTGATTCCTGCATCACGTCGCCCAGTTTACCGGTGAGAGTGAGCCGGCCGCGGCCCTGCATCAAGGTGGCTTCGGTGGAGAGCACTTCGCCGCCCACTTCCGTCCAGGCGAGGCCAGTGGTGAGGCCGATTTCGTTTTTCTTTTCCGCCAGGAAATCGCGGTACTTCAGGATACCGAGATAATCGTTCAGGTTCGCCGGAGTGACTTCCACCGCGACGTCCTTGCCTTCGGTGACAACCTTGCGCGCGACTTTCCGCGAAATGTTGGCCAACTCGCGGTTCAGGCTGCGCACGCCCGCTTCACGCGTGTAATGGCGAATGGTGCTCTTGATGGCGTCGTCGGTGATCTTCAGCTGATTTTTCGCCAGGCCCGTGGCTTCGAGCTGCTTCGGAATCAGGTAGCGCGTGGCGATCTGATATTTTTCATGTTCGGTATAGCCCGGAATGCGCAGAACTTCCATGCGGTCCTGCAGGGGCTGCGGAATGGTGTGCAGCACGTTCGCCGTGCAGACGAACATGACCTTCGAGAGATCGTATTCCACGTCGAGATAGTGATCGGTGAAGGCGTGATTCAGCTCGGGGTCCAGCACTTCCATCAATGCCGCCGACGGATCGCCTCGGAAATCCATGGACATCTTGTCCACTTCGTCCAGCACGAACACTGGATTGGTGGTGCCGGCCTTGCGCATCATCTGGATGATCTGGCCGGGCAGGGCGCCGATATAGGTGCGGCGGTGGCCGCGGATTTCAGCCTCGTCGCGCACGCCACCCAGTGATACGCGCACGAATTTACGTCCCGTGGCGCGGCCAATGGACATCGCGAGCGACGTCTTGCCCACGCCTGGAGGTCCAAGGAAGCACAGAATCGAACCCTTGGGATTCTTTACCAGCTGGCGCACGGCGAGATATTCCAGGATGCGGTCTTTAATCTTGTCCAAACCGTAATGATCTTCGGAGAGAATCACTTCGGCGCGTTTGATGTCGCGAATCTCTTTTGAACGCTTCTTCCAGGGCACCGCCAGCAGCCAGTCCAGGTAGTTGCGCGATACCGTGGATTCGGCGGACATCGGCGGCATCATTTCCAGCCGCTTCAGTTCCTGCATCGCCTTTTCCTGCGGCCCTTCGGGCATGCCGGAAGTTTCGATTTTCTTTTTCAGCTGCTCGATTTCGTTGGCCTCGCCGCGACCCAGCTCTTTCTGGATGGCCTTCAGCTTTTCGTTGAGGTAATACTCTTTCTGGGCGCGTTCCATCTGGCGCTTCACGCGGGTGTTGATAGAGCGATCCACGTTCAGTTTTTCGATTTCCACTTCCAGAATGTCCGCGATGCGGTTCAAGCGCTCCAGCGGCTCGAAAAGCTCCAGCAATTCCTGCTTTTCCTCGACGGGAATCTGCAGGTTCGCGGAGATAGCATCGGAGAGCTTTCCGGCATCTTCCACGCGCACGGCTGCGATCATCGTGTCGTAATTGAGGCTCTGCGAGAGCTTGACGTACTGCTCGAAAAGACCGGTGACGCGTTCGGAAGCCTGCTGCAGCTGCGGGGAAGGCTCGGTCTTGGAAGTGACAACGCGGATCGAAGCGCGGAAAAAGCCTTCGTCGCTGGTAATCTGCACGATCTTGGCGCGCTCGGTGCCTTCCACCAGCACCTTGATATTGCCGTCGGGCAGCTTCACACTCTGCACGATGTTCGCGAGCGTGCCGACCTGGTAGATTTCTTCGGGCTTTGGGTCGTCCACCGACGCGTCATGCTGCGTGACTAGGAAAATCTTCTTGTCACCGGCCAGCGCGTCTTCCAGCGCACGCACAGACGCTTCCCGGCCCACGATGAAGGGGTGCATCATTTCCGGGAAAATCACCATTTCCCGGACCGGCATCATCGGCACGCGTTTGATTTCGCCTTTTTCGCGATTGAACATCGAGTCCTTTTTTCTCCCGGTACGCTAGCCCGCTTTTTCCAGCAGGCTCCAATTGATTTCGCGTCCCTTGACCATGTCTGCCGTAACTACAAAGTCGCGCAACTTCCGCTGCGCTGGCAAGTGGTACATCATTTCCAGCATCAAATCTTCCAGAATCATGCGCAGGCCGCGCGCGCCCACTTTGCGCTGTAGCGCGAGTTCCGCAACGGTGTCCAGCGCGTCGTCCGTAAATCGCAGCCGCACGTTTTCAAACTCAAAAAGGCGCTGATATTGCCGCACCAGCGCATTCTTCGGTTCGGTGAGAATGCGCACCAGTGCCGACTTATCCAGATCGCTCAGCACTCCCACCACCGGCAAGCGCCCGACAAATTCCGGAATCAAGCCGTAACGAATCAGGTCGGTGGGCTGTGCTTGTTCCAGCATTTCGATGTTGCGCCGTGACGCTGTGGTCACTTGAGCATCGGCCTGGAACCCCAGCGACTTGTGCCCCACGCGCCGTTCGATAATCTTTTCGAGCCCCACGAAAGCGCCGCCGCAGATGAACAGGATGTTGGTCGTGTCCACCGGCGTAAATTCCTGATGCGGGTGCTTGCGGCCGCCCTGCGGCGGCACGTTGGCAACAGTGCCTTCCAGAATCTTCAACAGCGCCTGCTGCACGCCTTCGCCGGAAACGTCGCGGGTAATCGAAGGGTTTTCGTCTTTCTTCGAGATCTTGTCAATCTCGTCAATGTATATGATGCCTTGCTGGGCCTTTTGGACGTCTCCATCCGCGGCCTGCAGCAGCTTCAGGATGATATTTTCGACGTCTTCGCCGACGTAGCCTGCTTCGGTGAGCGTCGTGGCGTCCACAATGGCAAACGGCACGTCCAGCATGCGCGACAGCGTCTGCGCCATCAGCGTCTTGCCGGTCCCCGTAGGACCGACCAACAAAATATTCGACTTTGCCAGTTCCACGTCGCCCGGCTGCTTGTTCAGGAAGATGCGCTTGTAGTGGTTGTAAACCGCGACCGCGAGCTTCTTCTTGGTCTTGTCCTGCCCGATGACATAGCCATCCAGGAAGGCCTTGATCTCGGGAGGGCGGGGCAGACGCCGGTTCGCCGGGCTGGACTGCTCGCGCTTCTCGTCTTCGAGAATCTGCTGGCAGACGCCCACGCACTCGTTGCAAATGTACGAGCGCGGATATTCCGATGGAGAACTAATCAGCTTCTCCACCTGCTCCTGCGTTTTATGGCAGAAGGAACAGCGTAACGGCTCTTCCGGTGTGAACCGTTTCACTGATTAGGCTCCCTCGGTTCGAATTTCACCACACCCATGACGAATGTATCTCGCATTGTAAAACGGAATCCGGCCGGGTGGCAGGGAATCATCTATTTGGCTACTTACCCTTTGGAACGGCTGTTACCTGTGCTTCGTAATGATTTCGTCCACGATGCCGTACGCCTTCGCCTGTTCGGCCGTCATGATGAAATCGCGTTCCACGTCCCGCTCGATTTTTTCCAGCGGTTGGCCCGTGTGCCCGGCCAGCAGCTTGTTGAGCGATTCGCGCGTGCGAATGATCTCTTTCGCGTGAATGTCAATGTCCGTGGCCTGGCCTGACAGCCCGGACATCCACGGCTGGTGAATCAACACTCGTGAATTCGGCAGCGCATAGCGCTTCTTCGGCGTGCCGGACGCCAGCAATACCGCCGCGATCGAGGCGGATTGGCCGATGCAATAGGTGACCACGTCGGGACGCACGAACTGCATCGTGTCGTAAATCGCCATTCCGGCGGAAATCGAGCCGCCCGGTGAATTGATGTACACCGAGATATCTTTCTCGGGATCTTCCGACGCCAGAAACAGCAGCTGCGCGGTTACCAGGTTCGCCACGTGGTCGTCAATCGGCGTTCCGATGAAAATGATGTGGTCCTTCAACAGCCGCGAATAGATGTCATACGCTCGTTCACCGCGGTTCGTCTGTTCGACGACCATCGGAACAAGCGTGGTGGCGTACGGAGTCGCGTCGTCTGTATGTCTCATTGGAAGTGTCTTTGCGCGCTGAGGGAGCCCGAACCAGTTGTTACTCTTCACGTTTGGCTGTCTTCTCGATTCGGGTATTGCTGTAGAGCCACTCGATTGTTTTGTCGCTACGCAACTTCGATTTCATCCTATCGAGCGCTCCCTGCTTTGTCAAGCGAGCCCGCAGTGCCGTTGCCGATTCGCCACTGTGTTCCGCCAGCGCATTTATTTCCTTCTCGACGTCTTCGTCGGTTGCTTCGATTTTTTCCGCGTCAGCGATGCGATCAATCAGCAGTTCAGCCTTCACATCGTCCACCGCGCGGTCGTGCTGGCCCTTCCGGAGCGACACCCAATCCACATTCACAGCGCGCGGGTCCACTCCCTGGGATGCGAGTGAGCGCACCGTGCGTTCCAGCCGGACGTCCATTTGATGCTCGACGAGCGCATCGGGCACCGGAAAATCATGCTTTTTTACCAGCGTTTCCAGAATCTTCTCGCGTGCTTGGGCCGATTGCCGTGCTTCCTTCTCGGCTTCCAGATTGTCCTGAATTTTCTTGCGCAGCTCGGCGACGGTGGTCACGCCGCCTACTTCTTTCGCCACTTCCACTGCGAACTCGTCGTTCAGTTCCGGAAGCTTCTTTTCCTTGATCGCTTGGACTTCCACGGTGTAATCGTAGGTCTTGCCCCTGAGCTTTTCGTCGGGATAATCATCAGGATATTTCGCCTGGAATTTCTTGGTCTCGCCGGGATTCGCGCCTCGCAGATTTTCCGTGAAACTCTCCAGCGTCTCTTCGGCGCCGATGTGGCACATGATGTTATCGGCTTCCACCGGATCGCCGCCGTCTTCGGGCATGCCGGAAAGTTTAATCAGCGCGTAGTCGCCATCTTTTGCCGCGCGGCCCGCGACCGGCACGAAAGTGGCGGCGCGCTCGCGCATTTCCTCGATTACCTGATTAATCTTCGTGTCACCAGCGTCCAGATCTTCAATTTGAACCTCCAGGCCCTTGTACTCGCCCAGCTCGAATTCCGGAAGCACTTCGAACACCGCGCGAAACTTCAGCGGCTCGCCTTCTTTAAATTCGACCTTGTCCACTTCGGGGCGGGTTACCGGAACCAGCTTTTTTTCGTCGAGCGCTTTTTCCAGATATTCCGGCACGAGCGATTGCACTACCTCGCCTTGGATATCTTCGGCGAAGCGCCGGCGGATCAGCGTCACGGGCGCCTTGCCCGGACGGAAGCCGGGGATACGCGCCACGCGCGCCAAGTCGCGCTCCACTTTCTGGCTGGCTTTGCTGACGACTTCGGCTGGAATTTCCAGCTCGATTTCGCGTTTGCAGGTTGTTTCGGTCATGGGATTTTTTGCAGGGGACGGACTACGGAACACCCTGTTTCCAATCTGCCTTTCACCTGTTCGAAATTCGAGAGGGAGGACGGCAGGGAAGTGCGGCCACACGCAACCGCATCAGAAACTCCAGTATAAAGAAAGTATAAGCGCGCGTCAACGCCGATTGAGTCGGAACAAGGGGTTCGATCTGCGTGCTACGTTCGTCTTGGCAGGTGCTGGATGCGGCGAAGGCTCGTGCCACAGAAGAATCGCCGATCGACGCGACAGTGAATTTCGCTAGGCAGTGGGAACACGCGCTATACTTCCACCCGGGGGAACAAAGATGAATCAGCCAAACGAAGACGCCGCCGCGCAATTGAAGCGCGAGCACGAAGCCGCCAAGCAGAGATTAGAATCCCTGCGCGAAGAGGCGAAAAAGCTCGACCACGGATTCGAAGCGAAATTGAAGGAGGAGATATTGGAGGCTGAAGTGGAGCTGACCCGCCTGAGCGGCATGCTGGGGCAAATCGGGCTGTAGCGGTTCCCGTTTCATCGAAGAAAAATCTGCAAGAAGAGTGCGGAAGAAGGGACTCGAACCCCTACGGCCTTTCGGCCACCAGCTCCTAAGGCTGGCGCGTCTGCCAATTCCGCCACTTCCGCGGTGGAAGCCAGAGTATAACATTTGCACCAGATTTCACGCGTCCCCGCTGCCGCACCTTCAGCGATGTGGCAAGCTCCGCAAACCACCAACGTTTTTCTGCTTTCTGCTTGCCGTCGCCCCGCACTTTTGCTAGGCTGCGCGACAAATGCCGCACCTTGGCTCCAACTCTTTGGGGAGAACTTCATGCCACATTGCACTAAGTGCGGAACCATGGTTGCCGACAACGTGGCGTTCTGTCCTAGTTGCGGAACGCCGCAGGCGGCAGGAGTAGCGCCGGCTGTGGCTCCCGCTGCCAGCACGCAATCGGGTCTCTCCGAAAATGTCGCCGGACTCCTGTGCTACGTGTTGGGCTGGATCACGGGTCTGATTTTCTATTTCATCGACAAGCGGCCGTTCGTGCGGTTCCACGCGGCGCAGTCCATCGTGGTGTTCGGCGGTCTGACGATTATCCGGATCGTGCTTTCCATGCTATTCGTCGCAGGCGGAGCGACGGGAGTTTCTCTTGGATTCGGGCTCCTCACCCTCGTCTCCATACTCGGCGTGGTCCTTTGGATCCTGCTCATGATTAAGGCTTACCAAGGCGAAAAGTTTCGCATTCCACTTGCCGCCGATCTGGCCGACCAAATTTTCGGGAAGTCCTGAAGCGACCCTCGGAGGCAATTCCTGCCGACCCGGTCGAGTTTTCTATCGCGCCGCCGGGCGCGTATCGTGCTCATCTCGGGAAGATCGCAAATCTTCAGAGCACGACTCCGACCCCCGTCGCTTTCCTTCGCTCTTGACATTAGCCAACTGAACGTCCATCGTTGTTGGCTTTCCCCTGCGCGCGGTTTCGTGTCGCGGGGGTAGTCAGGAGAGGGAATTGAAGGTCCGGATTTGTTTCCACGATAAATGCTTCGACGGAGCTTCCTCCGCCGCGATTTTCACGCGCTTTTATAAAGAGCGCATCAATCCCGCAGCCGAGTTCTTCTATACCGGGATGACGCACAAAGCCTCGCAGCCCTTCGAGGACGGCACATTTGATGGCGACGAAAACGCCATCGTGGATTTCAAGTACTCTAGCTCGCCGCGGCTCACTTGGTGGTTCGATCATCACCAGAGTGCGTTTCTGACGCCTGCCGACGCAGAACATTTTCGCCAGGATCACTCCGGCAAGAAGTTTTACGATCCCATGTACAAATCCTGTACTAAATTTTTGGCGACCATCGCTTCGGAAAAATTCGGATTCAACGCTAAGCCGCTCGCCAATCTGATCCACTGGGGCGATATTATTGATGGAGCGCAATTTGCTTCGCCCGCGGACGCCACGAGCCTCACGGAACCCGCCACTCAGCTGGCGCTGGTGATCGAAGCCGCCCCTGAAGCCGACCTGGTACCCAAGCTGATACCGAACTTGGCGTACTTGTCGCTGGCGGAAATGGTGGAATTGCCCATCGTGAAGAAATATCTCGGGCCCCTGCTGGAGCGTCACCGCAAGTCGCTGGACGTATTTCGCGAGCGCGCCGATTTCCGCGACGGCGTGATTTTCTTTGATGTTAGCGACCTGGACCTGGAGGGCTACAACAAATTTGTCCCGTATTTCTTGTTTCCGGACGCGACCTATTCCGTCGGTGTGAGTTCCTCGCCGCTGCGCGCCAAGGTTTCGGTCGGAACCAATCCGTGGAAAGAAGCGTCCGCGGATGTGAATCTCGCCTCGCTGTGCGAAAAATACGGCGGCGGCGGCCACGCGCGCGTGGCCGCGATCTCGCTCGGCCCCGGCGATCTGGTTCGCGCCAGGCAGGTAGCGCAGGAAATTGCGACGACCCTGCGCCGCCACAAGTAGATTCTTTGCGCTTGTGGAAATACGAGATCGCAATGGCGGTGGGGTTTTTCCAGTCAGCGGCGGCAGTTGGGCGCTACATTCTCTCGTGTTACAATTTTTTCAGTGGGCCGGTAGCTCAATGGTAGAGCAGCTGCCTCTTAAGCAGCGGGTTGGAGGTTCGAGTCCTCCCCGGCTCACCACTTCTTTGCGCTCCGCTGTTGCGGCGGATCCTGATTGAACCCGTAATTAGCGCGTGCGCCCCGTCAGGCAGTTTTCAATTCAATTGTAAATCGGTGAATCCCTGCATTACTTCCGCGCAACTTCTATCACGCTCATACTTGCTTTGCCGGATGCACCGCGATTTATCGTTCTATTGCCGGCGTCGTCCTGTAAAATTCAATCGCGCAGCGTTGCGACGCGCGTGTCTTGTGGCTGCTCCCTCCCGATGGCCGCCGGACTTGCTGCTTCATTCTGCCGGCCGGAACGCGCAGGTCGCGAATTTCTGGCAGTGCACGCAGAATCGAATGGAGAATCAAAGCTAGAAGATGGCAAAGCCTGCCCAACCGCCCCCGCCGATTTTCACCGAGCCAGAGGAGACCATTCGCGCCGAACTTTTCAGCGTCGAGCGCTTGGAGCAGCACGCGGAAAGCCTGGCGGCAGCACAGCTCGTTGTCACCGATCCCGAGGAAGGGCGGCCGCTGATCCCTCGCGTGCTGGAGAATGGCCGCGTTCTGCTGGAATATTACCGCGCCACCGCGCGCGCTATTCAGCATGAACAAGCCATCACTCCCGCAGCGGAATGGTTCGTAGATAATTTCTACATCGTCGAGGAGCAGCTGCGCGAAATTCGCGACGATCTTCCTCCCGGCTTTTACCGCAAATTGCCCAAGCTCGCTTCCGGTCACCTGGAAGGTTTTCCGCGCGTGTTCGGCGTCGCCTGGGCGTTCGTCGCGCACAACGATAGCCGCTTCGATCCCGAAGTCCTGCGCCGCTTCGTCAGCGCCTACCAGCGCGTGCAGCCGTTGACCATCGGGGAGCTCTGGGCCGTAGCCATCACGCTGCGCATCGTGCTGGTGGAAAATCTGCGGCGCGTTGCCGAGCGCATCGTGCGCAGCCGCAACGCGCGCGTGGAAGCCGACATCCTCGCCGATCGCGTGCTCGGAACCGCCGGCCAGACGGCCGTCTCACCGGCGTCTGTGCTGCGCCGCTTCGAAAATAAGCCGCTGGAGCGCTCGTTTGCAGTGCAGTTGGTACAACGCCTGCGCGACCTCGATCCAAAAGTTGGCCCGATTTTGGTGTGGCTCGACGAGCGTCTCGCCGCGCAGGGAACCACAGCGGATGAAATCGTCCGTGCCGAGCATCAAGAGCAGGCCGCCATGAGCGTGACGGTGCGCAACATCATCACCAGCATGCGGCTCACCTCGGCATTCGACTGGGAGGAATTTTTCGAAAGCGTCAGCCTGGTGGATGAAGTGCTGCGCAGCGGCAGCAATTTCGGCGAAATGGATTTCGCCACGCGCGACTACTACCGCCACGCGATCGAAGATCTTTCGCGAGGCTCGGCGCACAGCGAAATCGAAGTTGCCCAGCGCGCCGTGCAACGCGCCAAGCGCTCGCGTGCAGAACTTCACGGAGATGGGCATCCGCCCGATGAGCGCAAGGCCGACCCTGGCTACTACCTGATCTCGCGCGGGCGGCTGGAGTTCGAGCGCGAACTCGGATTTCAGGTAGCGTGGCGGCGCGGCGTGCTGCGCGTATACGTTCGCCATGCCGTTCCGGGCTACCTCGGCACCATCGCCTTAATGACCGCGCTGATTTTAGCGCTGCCCCTGGCGCACGCCCGCGAATTGCACGTGAGCGCAGCCATCCTGGTGCTGTTTGCCTTGCTGGCTTCAGTGCCCGCTTCCGATTTAGCCATTGCGCTGATCAATCGCGTGGTGGCGGATTTATTCGGCCCACGTACTCTGGCTCGCCTCGAATTGCGCGACGGGGTTCCACAGGATTTGCGCACTATTATCGTGGTTCCCACTCTTTTGACCTCGCGGGACGCGATCAAGGAACAGGTGGAGCGCCTGGAGATCCACTACCTCGCAAACATTGACGGCGACTTGCGTTTTGCACTGCTGACCGATTGGGTGGACGCCGTCACGGAATCCTTGCCTGGAGATGATGAACTGCTCGCGGCGGCGGCGAGCGGAATCGCCGGCCTGAACAAAGCGCATGGCCCGGCCCCGGGCGGCGGCGCGCGATTCTTTCTTTTCCACCGTAAACGCACCTGGAACGAACGCGAACAGAAATGGATGGGATGGGAACGCAAGCGCGGCAAGCTGCACGAACTGAACCAACTGCTGCGCGGCTCCACGCAGACCAATTTCATTCCCGTCGCGGACCGTGCCCCGGAATCCATTCCCGGCGTGCGCTATGTAATCACGCTAGATGCGGACACGCGGCTTTCTCGTGGTACTGCGGCGCGCCTGGTGGGCACGATGGCGCACCCGTTGAACCGGCCGCAATTCAGCGCCGAACTAGGCCGCGTAGTAGACGGATACGGCGTTGTCCAGCCACGCGTAACGCCGTCACTTCCCACGGATCGCGAAGGCTCGCTTTTCCAGCGAATTTTCTCCGGACCCAGTGGAATTGACCCGTACTCGGCGGCAGTTTCCGATGTCTATCAAGACCTGTTTCACGAGGGATCATACACCGGGAAGGGAATTTACGATCTCGACGCATTTGAAGAGGCGATGGCCGGTAAGACTAAGGAAAACACTCTACTGAGCCACGATTTGTTCGAGGGCATTTTCGCGCACGCCGCGCTCGCCAGCGATATCGAACTCTTCGATGAATTTCCATCGCACTACGAAGTGGCGGCGGCGCGGCAGCATCGCTGGGCTCGCGGAGACTGGCAATTGCTGCCGTGGATTTTCGGGCATGGAGGCCTCTCCAAGGAAGAACGCCGCAAAGTTTCGATTCCCGCGATCAGCCGCTGGAAGATGCTCGACAATCTGCGCCGGACGCTTTCAGCACCGTGCATGCTGCTGCTGATGGTCGCGGGCTGGCTGATACCGCAAGTATCGCCGTGGATGTGGACTCGCTTCGTTCTGGCCACCATCGCCATTCCATCGTTAATCCCTTTTTTCGTTGGTTTGAATGCGCGGCTGAGCGGCACTTCCAAACGCAGCCATTTCCGTGATGTCCTATCCGACCTGTCGCTGGGCGCCTCGCAAATCGGTTTGACGGTCACCTTTATTGCGTACCAAGCGTGGCTGATGACCGACGCGATCGGCCGCACGCTGGTCCGTTTGCTCTTCACGCGCAGGAATCTGCTGCAGTGGGTTACGGCGGCGCAGGCCAGACACGCCGTGGACCTGAAGCTGTTGGCCACATACGGCCGCATGGTGGCGAGCGTTCTAGTGGCCTGCGCCGTGCTCTTGACCGTGGCAGTTGCGCGGCCGCAGGCACTGTGGGCCGCGATTCCATTTGCCGCGCTGTGGATTGCTGCGCCCGCCGTGGCGCACTGGATCAGCGTTCCACCTCCGCTCGAGGATGTCGAGCCAATTTCCGCGGCCGACGCCAGGGCGCTGCGCTCCATTGCGCGGCGCACTTGGCGGTTTTTCGAAAAATTTGTCACCGCTGACGACCGTTTCCTGCCGCCGGATAATTTTCAGGAAGATCCCAAGCCCGTGGTGGCCCACCGGACTTCTCCGACCAACATTGGACTTTATCTGCTCTCGACGCTCGCGGCGCGAGACATGGGGTGGCTGGGGGTGCAGGAGGCCGCAGACCGGCTGGAAGCGACAATGCAAACCCTGGGTCAACTGGAGCTGTATCGCGGCCATTTTTATAATTGGTACGACACGCGCCGCCTGGTTCCGCTCGATCCCAAGTATGTCTCCAGCGTTGACAGCGGGAACCTCGCCGCCAATCTGCTCGTTCTTGGAAACGGCTGCCGCGAAATCATTCAGGAGCCGTTCGCCGCGTCGCGCCCGTTTATTGGAGTTGCAGATGCGCTTCAACTTTTGCGCGAGGCGCTGGAAGACATCGCCGATACCCAACGCACGCACATCGTAACGCGGAAGCAGCTGGCCAACGCGCTGGATTCGCTGGCCGCCTTGCTCGAGCCGGTTCCCGCCAGCGCGCGGGACTGGGCTGCGCGTTTTCTGGAGATTCAGGAGCAAGCCCAGACGGTTGCCGACATCGCGCAGGCCCTGGCGCAGGAGTTGGGCGCCCCAGCTGACTCTGAATTGCGCGTCTGGGCCGATGCTGCCCGGGCTGGCCTGGAAAGCCACGCGCGCGACGCGCGCATCATGATCCCTTGGCTGCGTCTGGAGCCCAGCGAAGTGCTGGCCATAGCGGAACGTCCCCAGGAGCGAGCGCCGGACTGGGTGGCCATCGAACCTTTTTTCCGCCGCATGCCCGCGCTGGTGGATGTTCCGGATTGCTGTGAGTCCGGGGTGCGCGAATTGGCGGCGCTGCGCGCAAGGCTTGCCACGGATTCCGTCACGAATCGCGAAATTCTGCGACGTATCGACGCTCTCACACTGGCACTAGACGGTTCCGCGCGGGATGCATCAGCTCTGACCCGCCGCTTGGTCAACATCGCGCACTCGTGCCAGAGCATGTTCGACGCGATGGACTTCACCTTCCTCTTCGATAATTCGCGCAAGCTCTTCTCGATCGGTTTTCGCGGTACCGACGGAACGCTCGACGGCAATTGTTACGACCTCCTGGCCTCCGAAGCGCGGCTCGCCAGCTTCATCGCCATCGCCAAGGGCGATGTGCCCGCGTCGCATTGGTTCCGTCTGGGCCGCGCGCTCACTCCGGTGGGCCGCGGTTTGGCCCTGATATCCTGGTCAGGCTCCATGTTTGAATATCTGATGCCCGCGCTGGTGATGCGTTCACCGGCGAACAGCATGTTGAGCCAGACCTACGAGCAAGTAGTGGTGCGGCAAATCGAATACGGAGAAGAGCGCAGCGTTCCCTGGGGAATCTCTGAATCGGCCTTCAATGCTCGCGACATGGATTTCACCTATCAGTATTCGGGATTTGGTGTTCCTGGCCTGGGGCTGAAGCGCGGGCTCAGTGAAGACTTAGTAATCGCGCCTTACGCCACGGCGCTCGCAGCGATGATCGATCCAGCAGCTGCCGTACAGAATTTTGCCAGGCTGGCGCGCGCGGGGGCTGCGGGAAGCTACGGATTCTACGAGTCGCTCGATTACACCAGCAGCCGTCTGCCGGAAGGTAAAGACGTGGCGGTGATCCGCGCTTTCATGGCCCATCACCAGGGCATGTCCATTGTCGCCTTGGCAGACGTGCTGAATGCAGGCGTGATGCGCGATCGTTTCCATGCAGAACCGATTGTCCGTGCCACGGAGCTGCTATTACAGGAACGCACTCCACGCGACGTGCTGGTCGCGCGCCCACGCGCCGAAGAAGTCACCGCTGCATCCAAAGTTCGCGAGCTGGTTCCTCCGCTGGTGCGCCGCTTCAGCACGCCGCACGATGCGACTCCGCGCACGCAGTTGCTCTCTAACGGACGCTATTCCGTGATGCTCACCTCCGCCGGCTCGGGCTACAGCCGCTGGCGCGATCTGGCCATCACGCGCTGGCGCGAAGACCTCACCTTCGATAACTGGGGCCAGTACATCTTTCTGCGCGACGAACAATCAGGGAACGTCTGGTCCGCCGGATTTCAGCCTGCTGGAATTGAAGCCGATGAGTACGAAGCCATTTTCTTCGAGGATCATGCCGAGATCGTTCGCCGCGACCGCTCGCTCACCACAGCTCTGGAAGTGGTCGTTTCCTCCGAAGACGATGCGGAAGTCCGCCGCATTTCGCTGAGCAACGTCGGCATTCGCGCGCGCGATATTCAGGTCACTTCCTACGCGGAGCTCTCGCTCACGCCGCAAGCAGCAGACGTCGCTCATCCGGCTTTCGCGAAACTGTTCGTGGAAACCGAATTCGTGCCGGACGTGAGCGCGCTGATAGCCACGCGCCGGAAGCGCTCTGAAGACGAGACCGCAGTGTGGGTCGCCCATGTGCTGGTCACGGACGCCGAAACCGTCGGCGAATTGCAGTTTGAAACGGATCGCGCGCGCTTCGTGGGCCGCGCCCGCAATCTGCGGGATCCCGTATCGGTGATGGATGGCCGACCACTCTCCAACACAGTTGGTTCGGTGCTCGATCCGATCCTGAGCTTGCGCCGCACGGTGCGCGTGCCCCCGGGCGGTACGGTCCATTTGATTTTTTCCACCATTGCCGCGGGCACGCGCGAAGAGGTGCTGGATCTCGCCGACAAATATCGCGATGCCCGCACCTTTGAACGCACGCACACGCTGGCCTGGACGCAGGCGCAGGTGCAGCTGCATCACCTGGGCATTACTTCTGAAGAAGCGCTGCTGTTCCAGCGCCTCGCAAACGCCGTCCTGTATGTGGATCCATCGCTGCGCCCCACCGCCGACGTGCTGGCTCGCAGTTCGCTGGATATTTCCACGCTGTGGGCACAGGGAATTTCCGGTGATCTGCCGATAATTCTCGCGCGGATTGACGATCCCGACGACGTGGACATCATCCGACAAATGTTGCGCGCGCACGAATACTGGCGCATGAAGCAGTTGTCGGCGGACGTCGTCATCATCAACGAAAAAGCCGCTTCCTACGTGCAGGAGCTGCAAGATTCATTGGAAGCCTTGGTGCGCGGGAGCCAGCTGCGTCTTTCTCCCGATTCCGGCGGCGTAAGCGGGAAAATATTCCTGCTGCGTGGCGATCTCCTCGCGCCGGAGGCGCGCACGCAGCTGCAAGCCGTGGCGCGCGCTGTGCTGCTGAGCCGCCGTGGCACCCTGGCCGAGCAGATCGTACGCTCGCAATACCCGGAACCGGTAGAGCGTACTCTGGCACGTGCCGCGCGCGCCGCTAAATCTCCGGACGCGCGCTTGCCGCAGCAAACTTTGCAATTCTTTAACGGCCTGGGCGGTTTTGCGGATCGCGGCCGTGAATATGTCATATCTCTCAACGAAGGTTTGCGCACGCCCGAACCGTGGGTCAACGTTATCGCCAATCCCTCTTTCGGATTTCTGGTCTCGGAATCCGGATCGGGCTTCACCTGGTCGCTTAATAGCCATGAAAACCAGCTCACGCCGTGGTCGAACGACCATATTTTCGACACTCCCGGAGAAGCAATCTACGTTCGCGACGAAGCCACCGGCGAAATATGGACGCCTACCGCGCTCCCGGTCAGAGACGAAACCGCGGGCTATCAAGCGCGTCACGGCCAAGGCTACAGCCGTTTCCTGCACGGTTCGCGCGGCATTGCCCTGGAACTCTTGCAATTTGTTCCCACCGAAGATCCCATAAAAATCTCACGGCTCACCTTGCGCAACGATTCAGATCGCGTGCGCAGACTTTCCGTCACAGCCTATGCCGATTGGGTGCTAGGCAGCTCTCGTAGTGCCACCGCGCCCTACATCATCACGGAAGTGGAGCCGCAGTCGAAGGCCATCCTCGCGCGCAGTGCCTGGAGCGGCGAGTTCGGTGGCCGTATTGCCTTCGCTGATTTGCGCGGGCAGCAAACCTCCTTCACCGGCGACCGCACGGAATTTTTCGGACGCAATGGCACCGCGGATCGCCCTGCGGCGCTGGAGCGCGGCGTTCCGCTCTCTGGCAAAGTGGGTCCGGGCCTGGATCCTTGCGCCGCGTTGCAGACCACAGTCGAGCTGCGGCCTGGCGCGCGCGCCGAAATCGTATTTTTCCTGGGCGAAACCGAAAACAGAGATCAGGCCCGCGACTTGCTAATGCGTTACCGCACCGCCGATCTGGATAAAGTTTTCGGTGAAGTCACGCGCCGCTGGGACGAAATCCTGGACACCGTGAAAGTCTCCACTCCCGATCCCAGCATGGACGTGCTCCTGAATCGCTGGCTTCTTTATCAAACCCTTTCCTGCCGCGTGTGGGCCCGCGCGGGGTTTTATCAGGTGAGCGGCGCATATGGATTCCGCGACCAACTGCAAGATGTGATGGCGCTGAGCATTTCGAAACGCGGAGTGGCCCGCGAACAATTGCTGCGCGCGGCCGCGCACCAATTCCCGGAAGGCGACGTCCAGCACTGGTGGCATCCGCCGTCGGGCCGCGGCATTCGCACCCGCATGTCTGACGATCTGCTGTGGCTGCCCTACGCCGTGGCCCAGTTCATCGAAGTCACCGGCGACATGACCGTGCTCGAGGAGTCGATACCGTTTATCGAGGGCGATTTGCTCGCGGCAGGCCAGAAAGAATCCTATTTTCAGCCGCGCGTCTCGGAAACTCGCGCCACGCTTTTCGAACACTGCGCGCGCGCCATAGACCGCAGCCTGGGCGTCGGCAGTCACGGCCTGCCGCTGATGGGTACCGGTGATTGGAATGACGGAATGAACCGCGTGGGCCAGGACGGGAAAGGCGAAAGCATCTGGCTCGGCTGGTTCCTGCAAGCCGTCTTGCGGGATTTCGCAAAACTAGCCGATGGGCGCGGCGAGCACCAGCGCGCTGAATCCTGGCGCCTTCACGTCAGCAGCCTCAAGGCCGCATTGGAACGAGACGGCTGGGATGGCGACTGGTACCGCCGCGCGTATTTCGACGATGGTACGCCGCTGGGCTCCGCGCAGAACACTGAATGCCGCATTGACGCTATTGCGCAGTCCTGGGCCATCCTGAGCGGCGCCGCCGAACCGGGTCGCGGCGTGCGTGCCATGGCGGCCGTGGACCAGCAACTCATCCGCCGCCCCGATGGGCTGATCCTGCTGCTCACTCCGCCATTCGATCACCCCGATCATGATCCTGGCTACATCAAGGGCTACTTGCCAGGCATTCGTGAAAACGGCGGACAGTACACCCACGCCTCCACATGGACGTTGATTGCGTTCGCGGAGCTGGGCGACGGCGATAAGGCCGTCGAGCTATTCCGCATGATGAATCCCATCAACCGCGCCGATACGCGCGCCAACGTGCAGCGTTACAAAGTTGAGCCTTACGTCGTCGCAGGCGACATCTACGCGGAAGCGCCGCACATCGGCCGCGGCGGATGGACCTGGTACACCGGTTCGGCAGGATGGCTGTATCGCGCGGGAATGGAAAAAATACTAGGTTTCCGGGTGCGCGGAACTTCGCTTTTGATCGATCCCTGCATACCGCGCAACTGGCCAGGATACAGCGTGGAGTTCCGTTATCACTCGTCGACTTACAAGATCACCGTGGAGAACCCCTCCGGCGTCGCGCGCGGTGTGGCACTCACCGAACTCGACGGAAAACTGCTGGCCGGCTCCGCCCCGATTCACCTGCTTGACGACGGCGCGGTGCATCAGGTGCGGATTGTATTAGGATGAGCGTGGAGACCGAACAACAAGCTGCCCAAGGGAGCCGCTACAATCGTCGAAACAGTCATTAGCCTGATTTCATCCGCAGTTACATTCGCTGCCGGGTTCGTCTAACATAAATTGTGCCGACTAGGGACATTTTGAGACCACGAGAACTGTCGCGCCGCGAGTGGCTGCGGGAATTGGCGGCGCTATCCGCCTGCGCGCTTCCGATCGGCGCAGGGTCTTCGCCGCAGCACTCGGTTTCCCACCAGCATCCAGTTCCAAACCAGCAAGCGCCGTTGTCAACGCAGCTTCCGGCTCCCAGCTACCTGTCCCCCAGAGATGACTCCTTCCTCGAGGAACTTGAAAAAGCGATCTTTCAGTTTTTCTGGGACCAGACAAATCCTAGTACCGGAATGGTGAAGGACCGTTGCAACGTGCGCTCCTCCGATAGCGGCGTGGTGGGCAGCATCGCGGCCACGGGCTTCGGCCTGACGGCACTATGCATCGGCGAAAAGCGCGGATACGTCTCCTTCACGCTTGCCCGAGAACGCGTGATTAATACCCTGAGGTTCTTGTGGAAGAAGCTGCCCACCCAGCGCGGCTTTTTCTATCACTGGGCCAACATCAATACCGGCGAGCGTCTGTGGCAATCCGAGTTTTCCTCGATTGACACAGCCATACTGCTCTGTGGAATTCTCACTTGCCGCGCACATTTCGAGCATTCAGAAATCAGCGAGTTGGCGCACGAAATCTTCAATCGCGTGGACTGGAACTGGCTCTCCGAAGATACCCGCATCCTGCCGCACGGCTGGAGCCCGGAAACTGGGTTCCTGCAGTATCGCTGGGACAGCTACAGCGAAATGATGATGATGTACCTGCTGGGTTTGGGTTCGACGTCCCACGCGCTGGCGCCCGCCACCTGGGACGCCTGGAAGCGCACGATCTTTGAATTCGACGGCATCAAGTTCATCGGCTCCTACGCGCCATTATTCGTCCATCAATATTCGCAGGCCTGGTTCGATTTTCGCGGCAAGCGCGACCTCTACGCGGACTATTTTCAGAATTCGATCCTGGCGACGGATGTGCACCGGCGATTTTGTTTGAGTCTGGCAAACAAGTTCCCCGATTACAGCGACGATCTGTGGGGCATCACCGCGTCCGACTCCATCAACGGATACCGAGTCTGGGGCGGGCCGCCAGAAACCGGCCCGATTGATGGCACCATCGTTCCGTGCGCCGCTGCAGGTTCGCTTCCGTTCATGCCGGGCCCGACGATGCGTGTGCTGCGCAACATTGACAATCGCTACGGCGCCGGCACGTGGAGTCGCTACGGATTCGTGGACGCGTTCAATCCGCTGACAAACTGGTACGACAGCGACGTGGTCGGTATAGATTCCGGAATTACGATGGTGATGGCGGAAAACGCGCGAACTTCGTTTGTGTGGGACACTTTCATGAAAAATCCGGAGGCGCAACGGGGCATGGAACGCGCGGGATTCAAATCCTATCAGCCGCTGGCACCGCAGGAACTTGTCGGCATGCACCCGCGTCCGACGCCATAAGAAATTAGGGCAGGGATGCGGGGGCGCGATGCTTCGCAATACTCAATTCGACCGCGCAGCGCGTGCGGTAAAGATCAGCTCTCGCAAAGATTAGCGGTAGTTCGCGGCCTGCAATTCAAACATCCCCGCGTAATGCCCGCCCATTTTGAGCAGCTGGTCGTGCTGGCCCTGCTCGGCAATCTCTCCGTCTTTCAGGACCAAAATGCGGTTCGACATCTTCACGGTGGAGAAGCGATGCGAGATCAGCAGCGACATCTTGCCTTCGGTCAATTCCGAAAAGCGCTGAAAAACTTCGTGCTCGGAACGGGCATCGAGCGCCGCCGTGGGCTCGTCCAGAATCAGCAGCTGCGCGTCGCGCAAGTAAGCGCGGGCAATCGCGATCTTCTGCCATTCGCCGCCGGAGAGATCCACAGCCCCTTCAAAACGTGAGCCGAGAACTTGATCGAAGCCTTTGGGCAGCCGCCGAATTGCCTGTTCCGCGAGGCTCTTGTTGGCGGCCGCGCGAATCTGGAACGGATTGTTGCGTTCCTCGATGCGGCCCACAGCGATGTTGGCCGAAGCCGTCATCTCATAGCGCATAAAGTCCTGAAAGATCACGCCGATTTCCTGCCACAAGCTCTCCAAGTCGTACTCGCGCAAATCCTTGCCATCCAGAAGAATCTGTCCTTCGGTCGGATCGTACAAGCGCGTCAGTAACTTCACGATGGTCGTCTTGCCCTGGCCATTTTCGCCGACGATGGCGATACGCTCTGAGGGCGCCAGCTTGAAACTGACGTTCTTCAGAATCATTCGTGAGCTGCCCGGATACGCGAACGAGACATTCTTGAATTCGAAGCCCTGCTGAATCTTCTTAGGCGCCGGCAAGGCACCGGGCTTCGAGAAAATCTTCGGCTTCACCGCGAAGAACTCCAGCAGGTCCGTCATGAACAAGGCCTGGTTCGCGATCTCCGAAAAAGTAGTGAATACCGCCTGAATATTGGAGCTCGCCCCGCCGATGGCGCCGGCCAGAAAAATCATCGTGGCCAGCGAGATCATGCCAATCACCGTGTGATAAATCACAAATATGTAAGTTCCGTAGTAACCCGCCACACCCACCATCGCCAGCAGCGAGCCGACAAACAGCCGGTGTCGCGCCACGCCTATCGTCTGGTCGTGCAGCTCGGTGGCAACATCGGAATAGCGACCCACCAGGAACGGAGCGAGACCAAACAGCTTCAACTCTTTTGCGCCTTCCTTGGTGCCGCCCAACAACCGCAAATAATCGAGTTCGCGCCGCGCCGGAGTCTGCTGAAAGCTCAGCGAATATCCAAGGAACGCGAAGTGCGTTTCGCCCAGAAACGCCGGTACGACGCAGGCCACCAGCGCGATCAGCAGCCAAGGTGAGTAAACAAAGATTCCCGCCGCCAGGCTGACGGTCGTGATGGTCTCTTGAATCAGCCGGCCAGAGATTTTGATCATCTGCACGCGGTCGGTACTCTGCACACGAGCCCGTTCCAGCTTGTCGTAGAAAACCGGATCTTCGTACGACATCAAATCAAGATTCGCCGCGTGCTTCATCAGCCGCACGCTGATGTGCTTCATGAACCGTTCGGCCAGCGTGGTGTCACAGAAATCAATCACCCTCATCAGAATGGCCGCGATTCCAGCCAGCATGAATTCCAGAGTTACCAGGCCCCAGAAGTAATGTGGCAGCGGCGTTTGCTTGGCGTTCAATGCGTAAATTGCGGCAATGATCATCTGCGTGACCGCCAGCATGGAAAGCGGAATCAGCGCAGCCACCACGCGCGACGTCAGATTCGCGACGGCCACGCCTGGCGCGGCGTCCCAAACATATTTCATTACAGGGGGAATGTTCTTCAGCGCGTGCAGGCGCTCTGCCCATCTAGGGCTTGGTATATCCTCGGCGGGTTTCGCTTCTTTGCCGGCTGGGTGACCAACTAAAGCTCGTGTACTCACGACTGGGTCTCCGTTCTCAAGTGTTGCCGTCTCGCCTCTCATTCATGTCTATCGGCGAAACTCATTATCGGAGAGTGCACGTCCGCTGCCAAGACGATTTCCCCGTAACTTGCTAATAAGTAAAGACCTACAGATTTGGCCTGATTCTTGCTCCGCGATTTTTTTTCGTGGTCACGGAAAGTTCTACTCGAAATCGCAACCGCGAAAACATATAGCGTTTGTGACCCTGCAGACAATCCAGGAAAGCCTCGATGCCCCGAACCGGTTCATCCCTATTAAAGAATACTTGAAAAACCTGATCTGCGCGACGCTGTGCAAGAGCGTATGGTTGAGGTGTGGCCACCCTTGTCACCACCGAACCCCGCGGAACAATTGGCTCGAACTGGACGAAGGTCCAGAATTTCGCGCGCGACTCCAAAACCAGAGCTAGGCGTGCGTTATGGCGTTCCAAGGACGGCTGGCGCCAGCTAACAGCGGGCATGGAGGCCGAGGACCTTTGGACGCAGTTCAAAGCCGAGGCGCACGCCAGCTCCAACCTCTACAAGCGTGACGTTGACTGGCAGGCCGTGCACTCTCAGAAGGCCTGGAAGCAACCATTCAAGATCGGCGCCGCGCTCTTTGCGGGAATACTCAAAAAATTGTCGCCGGCCCGCCGCGTGCTGTTGTTATTCACCCTGATTCTGGCGTTGCTTTCCGTCATCGGCTTTCAATTTCTTCTCATCACCACTAAGGTGGAATTTCTAGCAGCATTCGCGGGCATGCTGATCCTGCTGGTCATGGTGTTGGGCGATCACGTCGCCATGAAACGCGACATCGAAATTGCCCGCGAAATCCAGCGCTGGCTGGTCCCGCGCGTTCCTCCCGAAGTTCCCGGAATTGATATGGCTTTCGCCACGCGCCCCGCCAACACCGTAGCTGGCGATTACTACGACGCATTTCGTCGCGCTGTGGACGGCCCGCTGTTGATCGCCGTCGCCGATGTTTCCGGCAAGAGCGTTCCGGCCGCCATGCTCATGGCCAATTTTCAAGCCAGTCTGCGCGCACTTGCGGGTGCGCCGGGTTCGCTTTCGCAATTAGTCACGGACTTAAATCGCCTGGCCTGCGGTAACAATCTCAATGGCCGGCGCTTCACCACCGCGTTCTTGGCTGAACTAAATCCCGCGACAGGTGAACTCAACTATCTTTCGGCCGGCCACAATCCTCCGATGCTGGTTCGCCAAGACGGCAGCATTGAGCGCCTGAACTCCGACAGCATGCCCCTGGGAATCGAGCTCACCGAAAAATTTGTGGCGGGCACCACGATCCTGGAACTCGACGACGTGCTGGTTATTTACACCGATGGTGTCACCGAAGCGCAGAACGAAAGAGACGAACAATTCGGCGAAGACCGCCTGCTCGCGCTGCTGCAACCCAGAATCAAGGAAAGAGCGGCGGTAACGCTTTCAGGAATTATGAAACGTCTCGACGACTTCGTGGGCGTCGCGCCGCAGCACGACGACATCACTTGCCTGGTCGTCAGCCGCACTTAGCCGGCGTTGGCACCGGTCGTATTCAGCAGCGCTCGATGATTGCCGCAATGCCCTGACCCACTCCAATGCACATCGTGCACAGCGCGTAGCGCCCTCTGGTCGCCTGCAACTGATACATCGCCGTCGTCGCCAGGCGCGCTCCGCTCGCTCCCAGCGGATGCCCAATCGCAATCGCTCCGCCGTTGGGATTCACATGTTCCGCGTCGTCCGGCAGTCCCAGCTCTCTTGTCACCGCCAGCGCCTGCGCCGCGAAAGCCTCATTCAGCTCGATCACATCCATCTGCGAAATTTTCAGGCCCGTCTTTTCCAGTAATTTTCGCGTGGCCGGCGCGGGCGCAATCCCCATAACCCGCGGAGCCACTCCCGCCGTCGCCGTCCCCAGCACACGCGCGCGCGGAGTCAGGCGATACTTCGCAACCGCTGCCTGCGAGGCAAGCAGCAACGCGCACGAACCGTCGTTTACTCCTGAGGCGTTTCCGGCGGTCACTGTGCCGTTCGGCTTCACGATCGGTTTTAGTTTGGCCAGCCCGTCCAAAGTCGCGTCCGGACGCGGATGCTCATCCGTATCAAAAATCTTTGCATCGCCCTTCTTCTGCGGCACGGGCACCGGCACAATCTCTTGTTTGAAAAATCCGGCTGCGTGCGCGTGCGCCCAGCGCTGCTGCGTGCGATACGCAAAGGCATCCTGGTCCGCACGGCCCACGTGATATTCTTCCGCCACGTTCTCCGCCGTTTCCGGCATCGAATCCACGCCATACTTTGCTTTCATCAGCGGGTTGACGAATCGCCAGCCAATCGTCGTATCGAATGTCTCCGCGTTGCGGCTGAACGCGCTGTCCGCTTTCCCGGTCACAAACGGAGCGCGCGTCATGCTCTCCACGCCGCCGGCGATGATCAACTCCGTCTCTCCGGATTTGATCGCGCGTGCCGCGATCCCCAGCGCGTCCAGGCTCGAGCCGCATAACCGGTTGATCGTCGCGCCCGGAACTTCCTTCGGCAGTCCAGCCAGCAGCAGAGCCATGCGCGCCACGTTGCGATTATCTTCGCCGGCCTGGTTCGCGCAGCCGTAGATCACATCATCCAGCGCCGTCCAGTCCACACCCGGATTTCGCTCCTGCAACGCGCGAATCGGAATCGCCGCAAGGTCATCGGTGCGAACCGTCGCGAGCGCGCCACCGTAGCGCCCAAACGGCGTGCGCACCGCATCACAAATGAAAACTTCGTTCACAAGGTTTCTCCGCTGTGTTTGATGAGGAAGTGGCCGCTCTCGATTCGCCGCCACCGCCTCGCGCAGCACGCGAGTACAACGCTCCGAGCGCGATTATCGGCCACTCGCAGCGTTCCCGCCTGGTCAGTATATCCGACCACGCGCCACTTTCTGCCGTCGCGCCCGCTTCACAGAAAATAGCAACCTCGTGTAAGCTGTCGCCATGACCGAAAAAATACGCAAGAGCGACGCGGAATGGCGCGCAAAACTGGACGCCAATCAATATTATGTCACGCGCCAGCAGGGTACCGAACCGCCCTTTACCGGTGAATACGAAAACGAGGAAGCAGAAGGAACTTACAACTGCGTCTGTTGCGGGCAGCCGCTGTTTTCCTCCGACGCGAAATTTCATTCCGGCTCAGGTTGGCCCAGCTACTATCAGCCGATCGCGGTGGATAACGTGGAAATGAAACGCGACATCAGCCACGGCATGGCGTGCACCGAAGTCATCTGCAGCCGCTGCGATGCGCATCTCGGCCATGTCTTCGACGACGGCCCGGATCCTACCGGCCTGCGCTTCTGCATCAATTCCGCCGCGCTAAAGCTCGAGGAAAAAAAAGAAGGGTGAGAAGTAAGCATTCTTGCTGCGCGCGTTCTAGTGGTTGAAGTAAATCACCTCGGGATGCTCGTTCCCAGGATTTGCATCGGTCGAAATCCCGCGGAAACTAGCCGGCGAAACGATGTAGAACACCATCCCGGAAGGCAAACCGATCGTCGAGCCAATCTGCATCGTCCCGCGGCCGTTGGCGCCCACCACGTAATTGGGAATCACCACCGACTGATCCGTATGCGGCGTTCCATTATTGTCGGCTTCATCCAGAATCCCCGTCATGGTTCCGTTGCCCGTCGGTGAGTTCATTTGTCCGGTGATATTCAGCGCCGCCGGATCCAGCGTGGTTTCGGCGCTCAGCGTGTATCCACCTTGTATGGACGTAGTCGAAAACGGCGCAGTAGACGTTTGCGCTTCCAGCAGGCCGTAACTAACCGCGGAATCCGAACCAATCAGTATTCCCTGATTCGGCCCAGTCAAATATGCCGCCGCAAATCGCGCACCCAATCCCGTGAACGCCATGCGCCCGTTCCCGCTGGGGTCGGCGATGTAGGTTCCCGTAGCCGTATTGGCCGCGGTGACCGTCCCGCCGTCATTCTGGTCATACGTCAAACTCGCGACGCTCGTGCCGTCAGCCGTCAACAAGCCCGCGAGGACCGTCGCGTTGCTCCCATCCAGACCGCTGTCCGTGGTCACACTGATTCCGCTCAACGCCGTCGCATCGAACGCGGCGCCAGGCTGCTGCAGGATCATCTCGCCCCCCAGCCGGGGATCCAGGGCATCGGTGGGAAGAATATTCATCAGGAAAATGTCGTTCGCTGAAACGAAATAGAACGAGTAGTCCGTAGTGACTGGTGCCGAGCCAGGAATTTGGTACGTCATGAACAAAATTCCCTTATTGTTGTTCGAAGTTAGCTCAAAAGTCGCGGTAAACGCTACCGCGGGACTGTACTTTCCCCCATCATTGACGTCGAACGCGCCGGGGGTTATCTGGGAAACGCCGTCAGCATGCCCGACGCCAACAATTACTTCGGATTTTCCCAGGTTGTCCTGCCCATCGAGTTCCAACACATAATTTCCGCTGAACGCCGCCGCGGTCAAAGTCCCGCCCACCACCGGCTTGATGATTCCCGATCCATGCGTCTGTGGCGTGCCGATGGGATCATTCTCGATCATGTGGAAGTTTCCGCCGGAATCCTCAGCCAGTATGTAATTCGTAGTGCTCATCGCACCCTTGCTGTTCGTCGTAATCCATTGCATCGTGCCCCGGCCGTCGCTGCCGATCGTGTAAGTTCCGGTAATAGAGGACCCCGTGAACACGCCCAGCGTGCCGCCCGAACGATTGCTGTCGAGCTGCCCAGACTGAATCGAGCCGCTGCCGTTGGCCGTGAAGTTGCCCGCCATCTCTACGTTGCCGCCCGAATCGAAGCCATGGAACAGGAAGCTGTAAGGCCCGCTAAGCAACGTATTGGAGATCGCGGTCCCGGTGTTAATGACGATGTTCAAGGACTGCACCGCGGATTTCGTTAGATTCGCGTCCTCCACTTGTACCGAGAAATTCGCGGTCGTCGTCAGAATCGGTATGCCCGATATGATGCCAGTGGTCGGACTCAACTTCAGACCGGAAGGAAGCTGGCCACTTGTTATGCTCCAGGTGTAGGGAGTCACACCGCCTTTTGCCACCAGATTGGCCGTGTACCCCGTGGCCACGGCGCCGGCTGGCAGCGGCGGCGTCACCGCTTGCAGCGGAGCCACCGCGATGATCGAAATGGTTACGCCCGCTGCCGATGCGGCGTGCTGCGGAGGAAGCGCCGAATCCGACACCGTTGGGAAAAATGTGTAAACGCCGGCAGTCGTCGGCGTACCGCTGATTAATCCGGAGGAAGTATTCAGCTCAAGTCCTGGAGGCAAAGTCCCCGGCGGCACGAACCACGTCAGTGGTGGAACGCCTCCAGAGGAAGCGATCGAAGACGCATAAGCAGTGCCGGTGAAGCCGTTGGCCATCGCCGTCGAAGTGATCGAAAGCGCCGGCGGTGGATTAATCGTAACTGTGAAAACCGGTGAAGGCACGGTCAAAGGAGGGGTCCCAAAGTCCGTGGCATTAATCGTGAAGTTGGACGTTCCAGTGCTGCTGGGCGTCCCGATAATCGTTCCGACGTTATTCAGTTTCAGGCCTGCAGGTAGAGTACCGCTGCCCACGCTGTAAGTTATCGGCGCAACTCCGCCGGTGGTGATGATTGTTTGATTGTAGGCAACGCCATTGGAACCGTTAGGCAGCGTAACGGTCGTGAAAGTCACCGGAAGCACAATCGTGATCGTTGATGTCGAGGTGACACCGGTGTTCGCTTTGGCGATCGCTTCCAAACTCACGCTAATTCCAGTCGTGAGGCCCGACGGGGCGGTATACGTGACCGACGTCGCGGTGATGTTGGTCAAGGTGCCGCAACTGGTCCCGGCGCAGCCCGAGCCCGTCAGAGGCTGCCAGGTCACACCCAGGTTGCGCGTGTCATTGCCCAGCGTCGCGACGAAAAGCAGCGATTGCCCCTGATCCATGGTGGAAGTTTTGGGAGTGATCGCGAGCGTAATGGAGCCATTACCGCCGCCGCAGCCCGAAATAAACATCACGCTCAGAACTCCAATCAGCGCGCACGCGAGCGCTGTCGGGCGATTCCAGCGCGCTCTAGCGGTTTCGTTCTCTCGCTTCATCGGCGCCAAGAAACTATTCATTCGGGCATACACCTTCAATGTCGTCATAGCACCTTGGATTTCTATTTCGGATCCGCCCGGAACGGAGGGAGTCGCTCCCACATCGAACCATTGGCTCATTTAACGAAACTAGTTGAATAACAAAACCGCCGCAGCGTGTCAACGCACATCTCCAGCCGACCCTCGGCTCGCCGCCGCCCTCAAACGCTTATACCCACCACAGATTTGATTTCCGATAATGCGCCCCATCGGTCAGCCATAAGGATGCAGGCCAGCCGAACCTCGTTGCCCGGCCCTTGCCGCTGTTTTTCACCGGTCCCGTGCCGGGCGCGGTTCGGCGACGCCGCGAAGTAGCACGAATACGTGCCGCGTGTTTTTCTTGGCTGATTGTTAACCCATATTGTAAACTCGCATTTTCCGAGGCTAAGGATCGTAGCTTGCTTCAGGCTCATGTCTAAATTTCCTTTGCGACGGCTCGCCACGTTCGCATTCGCCGGATTCGTGCGCGGACTCCTGCCTCTCATGCTTCTTGGCGGCTCCATGGCGGCAGTGACGCCGGCCTCCGCTGATGTTCCCAGGCCGTCCGCCATTTCCATCGGCCCGGGCCTGCAATTCGCAGTCGCGGACTTCGACGGTGACCATCGTCCCGACTTGGTCGGCGTTCAAGGCGGTCAGAGCGGCGTCGCCCGCACGAATTACTGGATTCAGCTGCAGTTAAGCGCGGCTGGACGGCAGACGATTTTGCTCGTCGCGCCGGCTGGCGGCCTGCAAATCGCTGCTCGCGATGTAAACGGCGATCAAATCCCCGACTTGATTCTCACCACTACCTGGCTCCGCGAGCCTGTGGCGATTTTTATCAACGACGGCCACGGAACTTTTACGCGCGTAAAACCGAGCGCGTTTCCCGAAGCATTCCGCGCACCCCTATCCAACTGGGATTCCACCAGCGATCGAATACCGGACTCGCTCGGCGTGCCTTCGTCGTCGCGTGGCGGATTCTACGAAGCGACGACGCGCTTGCCGTATTCGGTGCTGCAAGCTGGCGCGATCGCGCCATCGAGTCGCGGATTTCTTCCTAGTCCGTTCTTAATCTCTTCACCAGGCCGCGCTCCTCCCTCCGAAGTTCCTTACCTCTAAAAACCCGCTGGGTTTGGATCCGTCGTTCGTCGCGCGCATCGATTCGCGACGCTCGCGTTGATCCTTCTGCACAACGCACTCGGGCGAATTTTGCCGAAGCCCCGAGCGTCAGCGGCACATGCCAGTTGTCTATTCGCACGCCGGCGCATTGTGCGGATATTTTTCGCAGCCGGGCACAGTTCGCGATGGCCGCACACACAGAAATCAGTTTTCCTCACGCAGTTCGTCGTGGAGGACACATGAGACCCCTTCAACCGAGCCCGACGGAGGGCCCATGATTCGCGCTGTCGTCAACTACGCTCTTAACAATCGCTTCATTATTCTCGCGCTCGCCACCCTGCTGCTCGTCTGGGGCGCGATCTCTTTCCACAATCTCCCCGTCGAGGCCTATCCCGACGTCGCCAACAACTACGTCCAGATCATTACCCAATGGCCAGGGCGCGCCGCTGAAGAAGTCGAACAGCAAGTCACCATTCCGATCGAAATTCAAATGAACGGTATCCCGCATCTCGAGCATCTCCGCTCCGTCTCCCTCTTCGGGCTTTCCAGCGTGATGCTCATTTTCGACGATGAATCTTCCAACGACTGGAACCGCCAGAAAGCGCTCGAGCGTCTTTCCCTTGTCACACTGCCGCAAAATCTCCAGCCGCAGATGGGCACGGACTGGAGTCCGGTTGGCCAGATTTTCTGGTACACGCTGAAGAGCACCAATCCCCGCTACGACTTGATGGAGTTGAAATCCATCGAGGACTGGACGCTGGAAAAACAATTCAAGTCCGTGCCCAATGTTGTGGATGTATCCAGCTTCGGCGGCATCACCCGCGAGTACCAGGTGCAGGTGGATCCCAACAAACTGGTTTCCTACGGCCTGAGCATCGGCCAGGTCGAACAACAGCTTGCCAACAACAACACAAACGCGGGCGGCAGCTTCATCGAAGCCGGCCTGCAGCAAATCAACGTTCGCTCGGTGGGCCTGTTCAGCAGCGTCGCAGATATCGAGCAGACCGCCATCGTCGCGAAAAACGGCACGCCCCTTACCGTCAAGGACATCGCCACGGTCGTCCAGGGCCCGAAAATTCGCCTCGGCCAAATTGGAAAAGCGATCCATCGCTCGGATGGCGTGATTGTTGATAACGACGACGTCGTGGAGGGAATCGTCCTACTGCGCAAGGGCGCCAATTCCGACGAAACGCTCGTGGGAATCCACGCGAAGGTCAAAGAGCTTAACGACTCCATTCTGCCTCCCGGCGTCAAAATCGTTCCGTTTCTGGATCGCAGCGACCTGGTGCGTTACACCACCCACACCGTTCTGCACAATCTCAGCGAAGGAATCATTCTCGTATCCGTGATCCTCTTTTTATTTCTTGGCAATTTTCGCGGCTCTCTGATCGTCGCCCTGACGATTCCATTTTCCCTGTTGTTCGCATCCATCTGCCTGAGCTTGAAAAATATTCCAGCCAATCTCTTGTCGCTCGGCGCGCTCGACTTCGGCATGGTCGTTGACGGCGCGGTCGTCATGGTCGAAAACATCGTCCGCCATCTAACTCACGGAGATTCGAACAATAAAGCCATCATCGAGCGGATTCGCGACGCCGCCTTCGAAGTGCAACGCCCGGTCTTCTACGCCATCGCCATCATCATCACCGCATACTTGCCGATATTTACTTTGCAGCGCGTCGAAGGGCGTCTGTTCCGGCCCATGGCCTGGACCGTCGCGTTCGCGCTCCTCGGCGCGCTCGTATTCTCCATGCTCATCGCTCCAGTGCTCTGCAGCGTGTTCTTCAAAAATGGCGTCCACGAATGGCGCAATCCTGTAATGGATTACCTGAAAAGTTCTTACCGCAAGGCCGCGCGCTGGGCCATCGAGCACCGTCCGGTAACCATTGCCGTCGCAGGCTTCGCTGTGGCCCTCGCGGCCTATCTCACCGTGGGCGGCGTGATTGGCTCGGAGTTCCTGCCGCACCTGGACGAAGGCGCCATATGGGCGCGCGGCACTCTCGCGCCCAGCACCGGCCCCACCGAAGGCGCGCGCATCATGAATCAGGCGCGCATCGTCTTCGCATCTTTTCCGGAGGTGACTCAGGTCGTCTCGCAGGTCGGCCGCCCCGACGACGGCACAGACACCACCGGCTTCTTCAACACCGAATATTTCGTCGATCTTAAGCCGAAGGATAAATGGCGGCCCGTTTTTCAGAGTGACAAGAACGAATTAATCGGCGCGATGGACCGCGAACTCAGCAAAATTCCCGGTGTACTCTGGAATTTTTCGCAGCCCATTTCAGACAACATGGAAGAAGCTGTCAGCGGCGTCAAAGGCGAATTGGCTGTAAAAATCTATGGCGACGATCTCCGTCTACTCGAAAAGAAGGCCGACGACATCGTCGCGATCATGCGCGGCGTTCGCGGTATCGAAGACCTTGGCGTCTTTCGCGTCATCGGCCAGCCCAACCTGAATTTCGTGGTGGACCGCAAAGCAGCAGCGCGCTACCAAATTAATGTCTCGGATGTTCAGGACGCCATTCAGACCGCCGTAGGCGGCAACGCCGTCAGCCAGGTTCTGCAAGGCGAGCAGCGCTACGACTTGGTCATGCGTTATCAGGCGCCCTACCGCGATACGCAGGAGGCCATCGAGAATATTCGGCTCCTTTCGCCCTCCGGCGCGCGTGTTTCCCTGGCTCAACTTACGAAAATCGAGGTGCGCGATGGCGCCTCGGAAATTTATCGCGAGGAAAATTCACGCTACGTCGCTATCAAATACAGCGTCCGCGGCCGCGATCTGGGCGGCGCCGTCGAAGAAGCTATCCGCAAAGTGAACGCGCAGGTAAAACTTCCCACCGGTTACAGAATTGACTGGGCCGGCGAATATGAAAGCCAGAAACGATCGGAGCGGCGCCTGATGCTCGTCCTGCCGCTTACCATCTTGGGAATTTTTGTGATTCTGTACACCATGTTCGGTTCCGTGAAGTGGGCGCTGCTGATTCTCGGCAACGTGGCCATGGCCCCGGTTGGCGGACTCTTGGCCCTGCTGCTCACCGGCACGCACTTCAGCGTCTCATCTGGCGTGGGATTTTTGGCGCTGTTCGGAGTTTCAGTTCAGACCGGTGTCATCATGCTTGAATACATCAATCAGTTACGCGCCCGCGGCCACACCATCATGGATGCCGCGATCGAAGGCGCCGTGCTGCGCCTGCGTCCCATAATGATGACCATGCTCGTCGCCACGCTGGGCCTATTGCCCGCAGCTTTGTCGCGCGGCATAGGCTCGGACTCGCAGCGGCCCTTCGCCATAGTAATCGTCGGCGGCCTGGTGGCAGCTTTGGTGCTGAGCATCTTCCTGTTGCCGACTTTGTACGTCTGGGTCGCAAGCGAAGGCGACAAACTTCCCGATCTAGAGACGGGTTTCGACGAAAGCGCGTAACAACATTCGGCGCGTTCGCGGGTGCAAAAGTCGGGGCGCGCCGTCGGCCCCCAGGGTCCACGAGCCGAAAAGTTGTGGCGCTACTTCATAATGCTGTGTTCGCTATGCCCGCGATACAAATTGGCGGTAGGGTAGTGAGCCTGGATTACATCAAACACGTACTCAGAGGGAACCATCTGCCCAAGGTCTACGTCGGGAATAGCCCCAGCAATAATTCCAATCAGCATCACGCGGTGCAGCGCGGAAGGCACTGGCGGCAGCAGATAAACCGGCGAGCCGCTGTTGCCGCCAACGAAATTCCCAGCCAGCAACCATACGTCGCGCGGCAGCGCCTTGCCGGCCTCCGTCAGTGTGCACTTCATGTAGATCGGCTCTTCCGGAATATTCGATATCCTTCCGAACTTGAACGCCGGATAGTTGCGTTGCGCGTCGAGCAAAGCCGGCACCAGGCCAGCCGTCACAATTTGGTCTCCGATTCCCACCTTGTAATTTTCCGTTTCGGCTTTAGTGGCAAAGTCCGCCACGGGAATAAAACGCACGTCATTGTTCAGCAGCTGTTCCACGTGCGTCGAGCCGACCGGAATCACCGCTACGTCCACGCGGTCGTTCGGGCTCGCATACCACACATTCTTTCCCGCATTCACCAGGCCCAGCGGCACGTCGTCCGTACCTTCCTCTTTTTGGCCAACCTTGAAGTTCTTCACGTTCACGCGCGCGTAGATCTCCTGCGGATTTGCCCACGAGCAGCCCGCCCACTTCGGATCCACGATGTGCCGCGCCGTTACAATCGCTACGAAGCTCTGATTCGGATCCGCCTTCGACGGAATGTCTACCAGAAATCCCGTGCCCACTTCAAAATCCTTCCCCTTCTGGTAATAAAGAAACACGATGCTCTTTTTCACGGTGCCCACATTGAACGGCATCGAAGACCCGCGCACGCGCACAGCCGGAGGAAAGAGCAGCGCAGCAAGCAGCACGACGACAAATGCAGCGAGAAATCGTTTCACGGCGCAAACTCCTTTTTAGTTTTGCCGGGGATGATACTCAGAAACCGCCCGCCGCACCAGTTCGGCAACTGCTTCGCAGCTGTCCGCATCCAACAATGGGCCGATAATGAAGGTCGCGGCTGCTCAGCGCGGCCGCAAAATCACTCGCCACAATCTCCCGTGTGATTTTCAATTTGCGCCGTTTTTTAGTATAAACATTTGTTTGGAATTGCCCGGCGCTCGTGCCGGTCGTATCTCAGCGGGAGGAATGCATTGATAGAAGTTCAGGATCTGACGAAAGCCTACGGCGCCGTCACGGCCGTGGATCACGTTTCTTTCACCGTAAATAAAGGCGAAATTCTAGGTTTCCTCGGACCGAACGGCGCCGGCAAGACCACCACCATGCGCATCCTTACCGGCTACATGCCCGCCACTTCCGGCACCGCGAAAATCGCCGGCTTCGACGTCTTCGGCGATTCCATGGAGGTTCGTCGCCACATCGGCTACCTGCCCGAAACTCCGCCCGTATATCCGGACATGACCGTCGAAGACTATCTGGACTTTGTCGCGCGCATCAAGAACGTCCCGGCCGATAAACGCGCCGCCCGCGTCACCGAAGCAATGCAAAAAACAAATTTGGAAGATCGTCGCGCGCAGTTGATCAAGCGCCTGTCCCGCGGTTACAAGCAGCGCGTAGGCATCGCGCAAGCCCTGGTCCATGATCCGGACGTGATCATCCTCGACGAGCCCACCGTCGGCCTCGATCCCAAGCAAATCATCGAAGTGCGCAACCTAATCAAGGGCCTCGCCGGAAATCACACCATCATTCTTTCCACGCACATTCTTCCCGAAGTCAGCATGACCTGCGACCGCGTGGTGATCATCAACAAAGGCAAAATCGCCGCCGTGGACACGCCGCAAAACCTGACCTCGCAGCTCAAAGGCGGCCAGAAAATCCGCGTCGAAGTCCAAGCTCCGGAAAAAGCACTGCGCGACGCGCTCACGCAAGTTTCCGGCACCACCCGAGTGGAAACGGAACAGCTTCCCGCCGACGGGCATCTTGTGGCCATCGTCGAATCCGCGCAGGGCGCAGACATTCGCAGCGCCATCGCCGCAAGGATCGTGCAGAATGGCTGGCCGCTCTTTGAATTGCGCGGCGTCAGTCTCAGCCTGGAAGAAACTTTCTTGGAATTGACCACCGACGACGCCGCGCACGCGCAGGCATCCTCGAACTAACCCGAGTGCGGAACTTTTATCAAGGAGTTTGAAAAACGATGCGCAACCTCTACGCCATCTATCGCAAGGAAATGCGCCACTATTTCGTTTCGCCGGTCGCCTACGTCTGCATCGGCTTGTTTTTGCTCATCAGCGCGTTTTTCTTCAATTTCTTTCTCTCAGCGGTCATTCAACAATCGTTTCAAATGGAGATGCAGAGCATGCAGTTCGGCATGCCGCCGCAGTTTGATGTTCCGGGCCAGGTGATGCGCGCTTTTCTGGGCTTGCTTTCCACGCTCATTCTCTTCATCACGCCGTTCCTTACGATGGGCGTCTTTGCCGAAGAGCGCAAACGCGGCACCATGGAATTGCTGATGACTTCGCCGATCAGCGAAATTCAGGTTGTCCTCGGAAAATTCCTCGCGTCCCTATCGCTCTTCGCCGTCATGCTTTTACCCACGGCCGGTTACGTAGTTTATATGTATCTTCATAGCGAACCGCTGCCGCCGTGGCGCCTGCTGCTCGCGGGCTATGCAGGAATTCTGTTGCTAGGTGGCTCGCTGCTCGCGCTTGGCACTTTTATCTCCTCGCTAACTGAAAATCAGCTGATTGCCGCCGTATTCACTTTTGTAGCTTTCCTGTTCCTCTGGGTTTTGGACTTGGGCCACACCGCGGAAGGCGGTCTCGGTTCCGTGCTGCAGTATCTTTCCGCTAGCCGCCATTACGACGATTTCGCTCGCGGCATCATTGATACCTCCGGCCTCGTTTATTATTTCAGCTTTATGGTGCTGTTCATTTTCTTGACCGTGCGCTCGATTGATTCGATGCGCTGGCGCCGCGCTTAATTCCATCGCGCGCGGCTCGCACTTCATGGAGGAACTTGCGGTATGAAATGGGATCGCGAAGAAATAGCTAGTTTCATCGGCACGATTGGCGTGGCGATGCTCATTGCCAGCGGCGTGCGTTACTCCATTCAAGGAGAATTGCTCACCACGAGCAAAGTGCTCCTGATTGCCGGCGGCATTTTCGTCCTCGCCGCGGTGATTCTCGGGTTTCGCGCCATCATCAGAGCGTTTTCCGGCCGTTCCGCGCAGCAGGGAACTAACACCACGATTCTGACCATCGCTGTCATCGCGATTCTGGGCGTCCTCAACTTCGTGGGTTTCCGCCATCACAAAACCTTCGACCTCACCACCGAAAAGCTGTACACGCTCTCCGACCAGACTCGCAATATCGTCGGCAGCCTCAAACAAGACCTCACCGTCGCGCGCTTCGATAAGACTCCGAACGCCACCTTCGACGACTTGATGGCCGAATACAAAGCCCTCAGCCCCCATTTCAAATATCAATTCGTGGACCCGAACCAGAAGCCCGAAGTCGCGCAGGACTTCGGCGCAACGCACCTGGGTGATGTCATCGTCGCCTATGGCGCGCGCAAAGAGCATTTGCAATCCGGCCAACGAAGCGAACCCGGGGAAGAGGACGTCACCGGCGCCATCGTGAAGGTCACCAGCGACAAAGTGAAGGAAGTCTGTTTCGTCACGGGTCACGGCGAAAAGTCTCTAACCGATAGTTCGCAGGACGGCTACACCCAGGTGGACGCCGGCCTGAAAAAAGAAAATTACGCCACAAAAACTATAAATCTCATCGCGGACAATGGCGTGCCCGCAGACTGCAGTGCGGTGGTGATTGCCGGGCCCAAGCAAACCTACTATCCCCAGGAAACCGAGATGCTCGGCAAATTTCTGGACGCCGGCGGCGATGCGCTGATACTGATTGATCCCGCGACGGATCCGAAACTCGACGATCTCTTCCAATCATGGAACGTGCTGGCCGGCAGCGACATCGTAGTGGACGCAAGCGGCATGGGCCAGCTCTTCGGCGGCGGTCCGATCATCCCGGTGGTCCAGGATTTTGGCTCCAGCCCAATCACCAAAGGTTTTCAAGGCTCCGTGGCATTCTTCCCGCTCGCGCGCACCGTCTCAATCGCGGACAAGAACAAAACAATTCCCCAGACGGTCGAGCTTCTGAAAACCTCCGAGCGCAGCTTCACCATTCCCAAGCTCGAGCCTGGCCAAAAGAAAATTTCCTTCGATCCTAAGACAGACAAGATCGGCCCACTTTCGTTGGGCGTCGCGGCGAGTCGCAAAGTGGGGGACAAGGACGCGCGCCTGGTAGTCATCGGCAACTCGCAATTCGCCGCCAATCCCTTTGTGACCCAGCAAAGGAACGGCGATCTCTTCTACAACGCCGTCGATTGGCTCATGCAGGATGAAAATCTGATCTCGATCCGGCCCAAGAGCGCTACGAATCGCCGCGTCAACCTGTCCGAAGCCCAATCCGCCGCGCTGCACTGGGTGGACCTGGTCTTTCTTCCGGGCCTGGTGATTTTCTCCGGTGTTTACATCTGGTGGAAACGCCGCTGACGCGCGCACATCCCGAGCCGATGAGGAATATTCCCGAACGCCATGATTAAGAAATCCACATTGATTGTCCTGCTGCTCGCGGTGATCGCAGGAGCCGCCGCCTACTATTTCGATTGGAAGCGCGGCCAGAAAGAAGCCGAGAACGCGCCGGCAGATTCCACCAAGCTGGCTTTCTCACTGAAAGCAGATGATATTTCTGCGCTGACCATTTCCTACCCGGCAGATCCGAAATCGCAGTCAATCCAATTCGAAAAACAAAATGGCGTCTGGCAAATCACCGCGCCGCTGCACACAGGCGCCGATGATCCATCGCTGCAGGGAATTCTGCAGCAGCTCGCGTCGGTTCGCGTCGCGCAGACCGAACCCGGCACGCCGGACCGCCTGAAAGTGTTCGGCCTCGATATTCCGGCGCTTACCCTGGATTTTCAAATGCAGAATGGCGCGAAACATACGCTGCGCCTGGGCAAAAAAGATTTCACGGGCGTTTCGGTTTACGCCATCGTTGACAACGCCAAGGACGTAGCGCTGCTCCCCGAATCGTTGCTGATCAGCGCGGATAAACCTCTGCAAGACTTGCGCGATCGCTCCGTGCTGCACATTGTGACCGACGATGTGAAGTCCTTCGGCCTGAAAAATTCATCGGGCGAACTCGCTGCTGCAAAGGATCACGACGTCTGGAAGTTCACCAAGCCCGCAGATGCGCCCGCCGACGGAGACGCCATCAACGCCCTTCTCTCCGCCGTCGCTAACGCCAAGACCAGCGCCATCGTTAGCGAAACTGCGGACAGTCTCGCGAAGTATGGCCTCGCAACCCCAACAATCTCTTTCAGCGCAGCCGATGCCAAAGGCGGGATCGCAACGTTGCTCGTGGGAAAGAAGGAAGGCGACGAGTATATTGCGCGAGACGCCGCGCGCCCAACCATCTTCCGCATCAATCAGGATCTATACAAAAAGCTCGCGGAAAATTTCAGCGACCTGCGCGACAAGAAACTCGCCCATCTCGATCCGGCAACGATTACCCGCGCCGAAATTCACAACGCCAATGGTACGATCCTCGCCACGCGCAAAAATGAAACAGAGTGGATACTGGACTCAACAGCGCAGAAAGACGAAAATCAAAACGAAAAGCAGAAGGACAATCAGCCGACAAAACAAGTAAGCCTCGACAAGCTCTTCACTCCGCTACAGCAAGCCACAGCCGACGAAGTCCTCGACAGGCCCACACCAGCCGTCCTAGCCACACTAGCGAAGCCCACATTCGAAGCGATTCTCACCGACAAGAACGGAAAAATCCTGAAGATTGAAATTTCACAGGAATCCGGCGGATTTGTTTACGCGCGAACGAGCCAATCCCCAACAATGTACAAATTGAAATCACAAATTCTCACAGACTTAAGCTTTAAGCCCTCGGACCTGACTCTCTAGCCCCGCGCGGAACAGCGCCGCCAAAAAACACGGCCGCCATCCCGCGCAAGCCAAGCTAGATTAGGCCGCGGCGTGCGCGCCTTCCAGCACGCCTTCGCTAGGCCAAGTAGCCACCAACAGCACTTTTCCCGTTACGGGAGATATGTGTATATAAAATACCTGTGCGTCGCTTTTAATTTCGTACAACTCGGGATGTTTCGGATCGGGAATCGCCGGCGCGCCGCTAGCCAGCAACTCCCCCAGCTCGACGATCAATTCCCTCGGATGGTCCCGCAAATCTTCAATCTGCATGTCACGTTCCCAGCGCATCACCGTGTTCCTCCCCCGCCATTCTTTCCTGCCCCACTTGGTTATACGGTTGGATGCGTGGAAATGTTGCAGAGCTTCTAGTTTTTTTCACTCTATGTCAGCCAAAATGGCCCGTAGACTCGCCATTCCCGCTGCAACAAGTATAGGAACGTTAACCCCTAACTTGTTACTTGCGCGGCCTCTGCAAACTTGCCATAGTCCCCACACCGGAGGCACCCACCCAAAGTGACTAAGCATAAGCTCAAGAAGACCAGCCGCATGAAGCGCGACAAGCGCCGCAAGCACCACCATTGGCAGGTCACCGTCTACTACGCCGACGGCGAAAAATTTGCCCGCGTTTACATTGACCGCGATCGCGCCCAGAAGTTTGCCGAGCGCCAGAAGAAATCTCCAGTCGTCAAGGCCACTCGAATCATGGAAGTTGATTAGCTGCCAATCCGGCGGCGTCGGCGCTCGCGCAACATAACAAACACGCCCGCCGCCCCTTCCATTTTCCCGCACACGCCCGAACCCCGTCTCGATCGTCGCGCACCGCCCCGCTGTCCAGCCCGCGACTCTCTTCTGAACCGCGCCCTATTTCTGCTATAGTTGCCGCCCTCTGGACCACGTCGTCGAGATTTCGTATCGAGGCCACGCACCGCTGTCGTCATGGCCGGAGTCACCTGCGGAGATTGCAGCAGCTATGCCCGATCAAACCTACGTCCCCCATCCCGTGGACACCTCGCATGTCAACCTCGATGACTTGCAACCGTTACTCGAGAGTCTCGCCCGCAATGCGCATGACATCTGGGCACAGCAGCGAATCCGCGACGGCTGGACCTACGGCGCGCATCGCGACGATGTGAAGCGCACCCACCCCTGCCTTGTCCCCTACGAAAGTCTTTCGGAATCCGAGAAGGACTACGACCGCATCATGGTCAACGAAGCATTGAAGGCCATCATCGCCATGGGTTATCGCATCACGAAGAGGTGACGGATGCCAGAAACCGCGAAAGCTTCCTCCGCGCCCACGTCCGCGTCAGTTACCACGCTGCCGCATCACCGCCACCCCGCGAAGGACGACATGAACGACGCCGCCGAGCTGAAAGAGTACGAAATCCTGATCGACCAGGGCCATCACGCCAAATACCGTCCGCTGTTTAACGCACTCTCGCTGGTGCAGGAAACGATTCATCAGCCTTTCGTCCGCTGCGACAAGCAGGCCCTTCAGCAGCAAAAATGGTACCAGCTTATTTCCATCGCTGCGGTCCTCGGTGGCGCGTTAACCATTCTCATAGCCATTTTCGAATTCATCTTTCGGTCCCGTGAGATACCGCTTACCTGGACGGAAGCCGTCGTCGCAGCCATCACGCTCTTGCTGATCGGCATCGGCCAGGGCTTCCAGTTCAAGGAAGAATGGTTGACCGCGCGCTACAAAGCCGAAAATTTGCGCTTGCTGAAATTTCGCACCCTCACCGATTCGCGCCTCTGGTGCCCGCCCTTTGACATGAGACTGCTGCGCGAGGAACTCGAAGATGAAGTGCGCAGACTCGAAGCCCACAACTACGAAAAGGCCAAGGCATGGGCCTCCGAAGGCGTGCACCCACGGATTTGTGCGCCGCCTTGCGAGACGCCGTGCGAGGATGCTCTCCACGAATTGATCGACTACTACCGGCCCAAGCGTCTGCACTCGCAAACCGAATATCTCTCCCAAAAAGCCAAAAAGAGCGAAGGCAAGGGCGCTTGGACCGCCAGGGTCGTGCGCTGGCTCTTCTTCATCAGTTTCGCATTCGTGCTGACGCACTTGGTGCTCCAGATGCATGCCCTACTCGAAACGCGTGAGGCCCGGGAAGTCACTGCTCAGGCCGCGAAAGAGCATGGAACGGATGCGCACTTAGATGGCCTCCACACGACCCAAACCAACGCCGCGTCGGCGGACGACGCGCTCTTTACCATGATCCTGATCGGATTTGCCGCGGCTCTCCCCGTGGCTGCCGCCGGTTTTCGCAGCTATCGTGGTTCACGTGAATTTGAACGAAACGCGCTGCGCCATCAGGCGACGCGGGATTCCCTGGAAGAGCTGGAAAGGCAGCTGCGCACCAGCAGCAGCCTGAACGATAAGTTTCGCCTGCTGGGATTCTGCGAGCTGGTGCTGGAAATGGATTGCCGCGAATTCATGCGCCTGCTCTGTGAAGTGGAGTGGTACGGTTAGTTCTGCCGCGGGCAAGCTGAGGTCGCGCCTGCAATTATTGCCGCACGACCCAGCAGCGCCTACCCCAGGAAACTGAGCGTCGGCGTCGTGAAATTCGGCAGATTCGGAAATACCGTCGGCAAATCCGCTGACCCCACTCCGAACCACTTCGCCAGCGTCGCGCCATACTGATCCACTGACGTGCTTGGAATCCACCGGCCGTTGTTGCCGACGTCATCCGGCCCTCCCAGCGCTAATTGTGGAAACGTCCCGTACACATCGCCACCCACGACCGCGCCTCCCATCACGAAATGATGGCTGCCCCAGGCGTGGTCAGTGCCGCCGTTCGAGCCGGGCTGAAATGTGCGGCTGAAATCGGAAAGTGTGAACGAGGTCACCTGTTGCTGAATTCCCAATTCCACAGTCGCGTTGTAAAATGCGGACATCGCCGGATCCAGCTGCGAGAACAGAGCCTGCTGCGTCGGCAGTTGCGCGCTATGCGTATCGAACCCGCCCAGCGAACAAAAGAAAATTTGCCGCTGCAGCCCCAGCGCGCCGCGCGCCTGCATTATCTGCGCCACTTGTTGCAGCTGTCCGCCGAGTCCCGAACTCGGGAATTGTGTTTGCAGACTCGGCGCGTTTTTCAGCGCCGACGCCAGCACCGCGCTTTGCGCCAGCGATTGGCTCATCACCCCGCTGGTGTCCTGCACTAGCGAAATCCCCGAATCAAACGTCAGCAATTGCTGGAATGCCACCAGCCTCGCGTTCTGCGCTGCGGAGCCGCCGTTATAGCCGGTCAACCCTGGCGATGAACCGGGTATTAGCGCGTAAGGTTGCGTCTGCGCCCCCGTGCAGATAATTGCGCCGCCTGCGACGGAAGTAATCGGCGGATACTGCGCTCCCGCGTTCATCGGCTGCAGCACGTCCGCCGTGCGCCCCGCCCATCCTGTTGAGCCGCTGCCGTCGAACTGCGCCGTCTGCCACTGTCCTTGCTGGTCCGAATGTGAAAATAAATTCACCGGAATCGTGGCGGTTCCCTGCTTATACTGCGTTTGCGTCAGCGGCTGCGAAAGCGTGCCCACGTTAGCTACCACCGCAACCTGCCCGCTGTTGAAAAGGCCCTGCAGCCCCGGCAATTGCGGATGCAATCCGTAAGGCACTTTTCCCGTCTTGGCCACGATGGGCAGCAAAGATCCCTGCGCCAACGCCAGGTTTTGCCGAATCGTCGCGTAATTCTGATACCCAGCCGTATCGTTCGGCACCATCAAATTGTTGCTATCGTTCCCGCCGAAAAGAAAAATGCACACCAGTGCCTGGTACCCGCTCGACGGCCCCGCCGCCAGCGCGTGAATCATATTCAGTCGCCCCAGAGCAGCGGTCATCCCAAAAGAAGCCGCCGTGCAGCAGCTGGCGCGCAAAAGATCTCGGCGTGAAATTCCGTTTCCTCGTGCCATATTCACACTCCCGCGGCCGCGCCGCTCCGCATCTAGTGCTGCACTTGGTACTGCGAGGAAGTCCCAATCAAATAAATGGCCGCCTGCGCTTGCTGCAGCCCCTGCTTGCTGCTTGCCGGCACCGCTTGCATCGCCGTCAGGATCGCGCTTTGCATGTCCGACGACATCGAGCCGTGCAGCAGCAGCGTGTTGAGTGATCCAAGTAGCGCGTTCGGATTCGCCGCCTGCGTCGCATAACTGGAAAAATCCACCGTCGTTCCTGATCCGATTGAGCCCAATACAAAACTGTTTACCCAGTTCACGCGATTCAAAGACGTCGCGGTCGTCAATATCTGAAACTCCGGACCATACATAGTCGTCCCAGGAATCACGTAGCTCGGCGAATAAAAGTTGAAAACGCTCGGCGCGTAAAGCGCTTCCTGCCCCATACCGCTGCCGTAAAAAGCCAGATTGGATCCGTCACTTGTCGCTCCAAACGCCCGCAGCAACCCGGTCATGTACAGAATCGGCTCTTGCAAGTGTCCGTCGGTCCCCACTGCCGTCGCAGGATCGTCTCCGCGGCGCGCCTCCGGGTCCATCAGAATAGCGGTGATCACCGCCTTCATATCGCCGCGCACGCCGGATCCATTATTGTCAAACACACTCGCCACGCGCTGGATGTATGCCGGGCTCGGGTTGCTGGTCACCAGGTGCTGAATCAATTCGCTCGAAACGAACGGGCCCACATTCGGATGATTGAATACGTTGTCCATCGCTCCCTGCAGATCCTGCGTGGCCGATTGTCCCGCGGGAAGCATCCCGCCGCCCGACACTCCTGGATAAACCAGCAACTGCTTGGCACTCGTGTCGTGATTGGAATCCACCGCCGCCATTGGCCCGGTCCAATAAGCGGGATTGTAAGTTTGTTGTGTTGCGCCCGGAGCCAGCGGATAAGTCCAGCCCGTATAAGCGAGTGCAAATGCCTCCACCGTATCTTGCGTGTACGTCGGTATCTGGCTCCCGCCGGAATCCAGCTGGTAAGACCCATCCGGATTCAATTCGGCTGTCCCGACCGTGAACAGCTGCATGAACTCGCGCGCATAATTCTCATTGGCGTGATCGCCCTTGCTGACGTTGGGTTTGCCGTTGTTCACCATGTCCAGCCAATCACCCATCGCTGGCGAGAGCGTCACGTCCTGCATGATCTGCCTGTAATTTGTGAACGAATCATTTGCCAGCAGTTGCAGGTAGCTCGTGTACCCGGTCGGATCCCCAATCTTGTTGCCACCAATCACGAAAATCTGGCTCAGCGCAAATGCCACTCGTTGGCGCAATTGATCCGGCGCGGTCAGATTCTGCACAAAAAATCTCTGCTGCACCGCACCCAGCCCTGTCTCTCCCTGCGCCGGCAGCGGATACTTCGTAATCGGCAGCGCGAATTGCGCCGTCAGAAATCCCGGCAGTCCGCTGTATTGCACCTGCGTGATCAACGCCGGTGTAGGCCCAAACGTGGTCTGCTCCAGGAAACGATCAGCAACATCTGCCGCCACCACAATGCTCCCCACCACCTCCGCGTTCATGTTATTCGAGCCGATCGAACCGGGCTCGGGATTCACGACTTCCACCGCCACTGCTCCCACCTGCGCGGGGATGGCCGTCCCGCTCGCCGTCAACTGCGTGCTGGAAACGAACGTGGTCGCAAGTATCGTGCCGCCGAAATAAACTGTCGCGCCATTCACGAATTCGCTACCCGTGATCGTCAATGTGAACTGCCCCATATTTACCTGCGGCGGCGATATTCCGGTCACCACCGGGATCGGGTTAAGCAGCGTCACCGCGCTGCTCGCAGTCACCGATGGCTTCCCAGCCTCTGCCGCGGCAATCGTGATGCTATTCGGCGTCGGCAGCAGCGCCGGGGCGTTGTAATTTCCGTCCACATTAATCGTCCCAAGTGTCGCGTTTCCACCCGCAATTCCATTGACGGACCACGTCCACGTCTTTCCCGCCACTGATGGTGTGAACGGCTGTCCTGACCCCACTCGCACCGAAGCCGCCGCAGGTGACAGCGTCAAAGTTTGCGAATCCGGAGGCGTGAAACCCGGCGGCGCCAGCGCGCAGCTCGCGCTCATCATTGTCAGAGACAAGACAAAGGGGACAAAACTCCAGCGGCGCACGGCATCCTCCTCGGCGACGGCCTGAATTCGCTCTTGAACCGGCTTGCATTTCTCCCAACGAATAAGGCTGGGTTCCATATCGCTGGCAGTTCCGACGCGGGTTTGAATCTGGTGTGACAGGCTAGCAATATCAATTTCGTTGCGACACTGATCACCGGGACGGATTAGGTGTCCTGTCCGCGGGTACCATCCGCAACGATTCAACTGCTCGCGGGCGGTAACTGCGAGGTTCGAAGAGAAAGAGAAGGGAACAGACGCGCACGCCGCATCGCCGAACGATCGCCGCTCAGACCATTGTGGAGTGCGGCCGCTTTGCTTTTGCGCGAGGCTTGCCTCGCGTGCTTTCCACAACAACTTCCACGCGTCAACCACCGCCGGGGTTCCAACGTCCCAAATCAGGAAACCGTGCGCGGAACGCGAGACTCTGTGTGAGAGGTCGGTAGCTTTGCAGTTCGTGGCTTCAGTCCATGCTGAGAGCCTGCCGGCGGCAGGATCGAAGAACCACGAGATGAACACGGGAAAATTAGAGTGGCGTCAATTTACCCCGAGGCCTGATTGAATCGGGGTCAAAGGCCCGCTGAAGCAGCGAGCAAGGTTAATGCCTAGACTCAGCCGATCATGACAACTACGGCTGCGGCTCGTTTTTGCCTTTATGAAATTTGCGTCGGATGTCCGGCCAGAACTCGTTTAGCACGATTCGTATCGCGTCATACCCCACTTGCGTGCCCCATACTGACGCGGTGTTTGACAGCGTCTTGTCGGCCTCCGGGTGATAACTGTAAGTGGAAATTGCCGCGGCCGCGAAGCTGCCCCCGATCTCACCAAAGTTAAAAGTATTGTGTCCGGAATCCGTTCTCGTGATGAACAGCCTGCTCAGCGCGTAACCGGTGCGGCGCACGAGTCCGCCTTTGCCCAGCTGGTAGTAACGCGGATCCGTGTGCAATACCGACGGCACCACCGCGTTCACCATGAAATTCTCGATCGTGCCGTCCGCGAATGCCGCTCCAAATCTCTTTGCGTACCCTTCGGCGCCCTGGCCATAACCCGGTTCGCTGTTCTGCGCCTGGCTGATTCCCGCTAGTGCCGCATACCATGGGAATTGCACGTAGTCGAACGAGGACCGCACTGCTACTTTGTATTTTTGAGCTGCGGTCATGGGCGGCACGTGCGCGGAATTTTCCAGCGTCAGGAAATTCGGCAACGCGAAAAAGAGCCGGTCTTTCGATCCGGCGTCGCCGGCAGTCTGGCTTGGTGGATTGTTGGGATCGGGAGCCGGCTGTGTGCTGGCCGCTGGTCCGGATGCTGGCGTGGCATTCGGTGCCGTAGGTTGTGGCTGCTTCGCAGGTGTCTGCTGCTGCGTTTGTGGCTGCTCAGAGGGCGGAGCCTCAGCCTGCGGCCGCGCATAGCTGCTCGGAGCTATCGAGAGCAGCGCAATCGCAAGCGAGGCCGAAAAGGCAACAAGGGGTCGCCGACATCTGTTCGTCATGTAAATCTATATTCTCCCGGCTCTGAGCCGCTATCTGAGAACTTGTTCGTGCCCGCTCGCGCAGCGACAGTTTCATCGCTTCCATACCATCCATCTTTGCCGGTAGCATTAGGAATTCACAACCAAGAGCTTTTAAGTTCCATAATCCGCTCGCCAGCGGTTGGAACGCGTGAAGGTGCGCGCCGTGTCGACTTGCGGTGCATTCCGATTGAATGGGATGTAGCTCCCAGCATACCAGAATCGCTCTGCGGCGACTCCTGCTGTTGCGATTGTTTACAATCTGCTACGTCGGGCCGAGCCCGTGGCATAACTATCGCAACTGCAACGACAACCAAACGAATCAAGAGCGTGCCGAAGTCCGTTCACGACACGCGGCGGCCAAGACCAGCACAGCGCCGCTGAAAAACAACGTATCAAAAAAATAGTTCAAGCTAACGATGTCCTTAGGGTTTGCGATCAGCATGGGCAAATACTCAAGCAGCACCAGCAGCAGAATCATCAGCCCCAGATGCGTTGCCGCCTCCCGCGTTTTCTTGTTCGCTACCAGGCACCCGCCGCTCACAATCAGCACTGCGCCTGTCAGGTAAGCCCAGAACAGCCGCCCGGGAATCCACTCGGGCATTACTTTTTGTAGCGGAACGCCGGTCGCGAACGTCGGGTGCAAGAAATGTTCGACGCCGAAGAACAATGCTGGAATTCCAATGAAGAACCGCGCGACCGTCGCCAAGCCTCGTCCGCGGCCTGTATTCGTCGCGCTCATCTGAGATGCGGCAAACGCAAAAGCGCCGCCCGCGAACGCAATGTCCCGCAACCCGACCGCCCACAAAAATCGATCGCCCTTGCTGGCCACTATGTTGGGAATATGGATCATCAGCACGAAGCAGCAGAACATAGCTCCCAAAAGCGTCGCCACCAGTCGCGCCTGTATTTTCAGCGTGATGCTCAGCGCAGCTGCAATCAGAGCGAAACCCACCAGATAGGCCCAGAATGTATGCGCTGGCATCCATTTCGGAACGATGCTTGCTATGTCCGCAGTATCAGTAAGATGCTCCGTTCCGAAAACTGCCATCGGAATCGCCAGAAACAAACGCCCGAACGGCATGATCTTCTCGATTCCACGAGCTTGCGGCAGCTCGTCTTCGCTTATTTTGATCAGGCCGATGACCAGCAGCACGCATCCTGAGATGTACCCCCACAACACGTCGCTCGGCACCCCGAACGGTGCGAACCACACTGCGATATCAGCCTGCGTCACACCCAGGAAATTGCGGAGCATTCCGTAGCTCCTCCAAGTTGACTAGGAATCACCGCGCCTGGAAAACGTTGCACGTTCCTACGGAATCGCGCGAGGCCTCGCCCCGCCACGCCGCTTGGTTCTTTCATATTTGGTCACCGCCGAATTACGGATGCATGGGAGCTGATACGTCGTGGGCGCCAATTTCAACTCGAGTTTGGTGCGCGGGAACTTTACGCAGCCGCGAAAACCTTTCTTTCAACGCCAGAAACCGCGATTCATAAAAACGATAACTCAGGTACGCGGCTGCCACTGTCACTCCTAGCGTGATTACGAAAATCATTGGCGGGTATGCCAATCCAATTGGATGCAGCACTGCTCGCACTCCATGCACGCACAAGCTATTGAGTAAATACATTCCATAGCTCACCGTCCCAACGAATGCCACCGGCTTCAGCCGCAGCAGCCACGCGAGGCCGTTGTCTTCGCGCACCACGCATGCTCCGACGAGCGCCGTCGTTGATATAAATGCCACCAGCCACGGCGGACGCGCTGGCGCAAGACACACAAGCACAGCGATCATCATCACCGGAGCCGACCACTTCCGTCCCAGCACGCGATAAAGCAGTCGGAATCCGCGTTCCCGGTGCAGCGCCTGAGCCAGCAGCACACCCAGGCAGATAGCGATCGCGACGCTCTGCACGATTCGCGTCGGCAGCCAGCCCGGCGGCAGCACGCGTTCGGTGAGGTGATAATCCGTCGCCAATTTCAGCGCGATTATTCCGATCAGAAGCACCGAGGACCAAACCCCGCGCAAAAACCGCAGCACGACCGGCCAAAAAAAGTAAAACTGCTCCTCCGTTGACAGCGTCCATGCCAGATTGAACATCCCCCCGGGCCAATTTGCCGAAATGAACCAGGTATATGTGAACGTCGCGAAGCTTGGAAGGTAGTGCAGGAAGCTGGCAGCACGCACCGTGCCGCGCTCCAGAACCAGCGCGTTCACCACGTAGATCGCCACCACCGCGTAATACAGAGGCCAGATGCGTAGCGCTCGCCGAATGTAGAAATCTCGCAGCGAAATCGTGCCGTAACGCTCCATCTCTCGCAACAGCAGTGTCGTGATCAGGAATCCGCTCACCACGAAGAATACTTGCACTCCGTAGAACCCTTGGCGCAGCACTGGCATTGCTTCCAGTCGCGGGTAATAAGGAGTTTCCCACCAGGCGTGAAGCCACATGACTGCGACGATGCTCAGCGCTCTCAAGCCATCCAGAGAGCCGAAGAACCGCACGCCGCGGAATTTCTCGTAACTCTGATCCATACCGGCGTTCGATTATGCCTCAGCAAGCGTCCGCCATTCCAATACTGATGTTGTATTAATTTGAATGTACCGAAGTAAGAAAGTGCGCGGCACTGCACCAACAAAAACACGCCCAAAAAGCAGAAGGCCCACCTCGCGGCGGGCCTTCGAGGGGAGAAAGCTCCACGGCCACTGCGCGGTGGGCGGCAGAACTCTTTCCTCGGTCGCAGTCTAGTACGAGGTGCGGAAATCAGTCAAGCAGGAAAGGGCACTTTTTGACTCTTCGTTAAACTACTGCAAATAATAACCTTAGTTGCGAAAGCAGGGCTTTTCCACCGGGTGCTCACTTCGGCGGTTTTCGCTCGATGCCGTAGAAGTCCTCTGAATTGATGGGCTTACTGCCCAGCCCTAACTGTAGCACTTGCATCGTGCTGCTGCGATCAAATACCTTATCCGGCAACAATCGCTTCACCACAATCCGGAATCCGCCGAATGCGATCCCCGAGATCAGCGCAAAGCAGCAGATGATGCCAGTGCCGATGATCGCTCCGACAATCATCGTAGTGATTGGCGGCTCTTTGAATTGAAATGTCGGCTCGTTCCAGGTGACCTCTGCTCCAGATTGAACCTGATCCAGCAATTTATCCGCTTCTGCTTGCGTGCGCGCGCCGAACACAATCGCCAGCAGCGTGATCGAGCGCTTGCCGAATACGGGCGAATTATTGGGGACAGTACTGTCTTCATTCACGTGATAAATCTGTTGCAGCTCGTTCAATTTCTTCTGCGCCGTTTGCGGAGTAGGGAAGTCCGCGATCAGCAGATTCAATTCGCGTCCGTCCACGTGATATCTGGCGACCTCTGCTTCGGCGCCAGTCGCAAATCCCAGCCAGTCGTTCTGCGATACCGGGAAAAATTGGTTCAGCGTCACAGGCCCCAGAATGTATTTGTCGGAACGATCGATGAATCCTTTCGTCGGCAAGTGTTCGGTGAGCGTCGGCAGTGGGCCTTGCTGCGCCTTGGCTGAAACCTCGGTCACCAAGACGCTCAAATCCTTCGCATCCTTCACCAGTTCGCTGCCTTGAATGAACAGCACCAAGTTTCCCACCAGCGCGACCGCTTCCGCGGGAGACATCGCGGAGTGATCGGTCGGTCCCGGTCGTGACATATCCGGCTTGCGGAGGTACGAGTACTCCCCATACGCTCCGCTGGGATCCTTCATTCGAAAAAGCTCGACGTACAACGTCTCATCACTACCCCGAGCGTATGTCGCCTTCTCTCCGGAGAGAAATCCGTACTCCCGCGCTGCAGCCACGGACAATGGCGCTGGCACGGTCGTGTCGTCATTGATCACCGGCAGGCCACTGCCGTCAAACGGACCGCGGTTGGTCGCAGTCCACCCGGCGAAAGAGCTCGGCAAGATGCCCTGCGCGGACGCAGGAATGGCGGCTAGAAGTACAACTAGGATAACCAAAGGCATGGCGTGGCGCATAGTGTCCCTTCATTAGACGCCACTATTCTACTTAGGGTTCCCATCGGAAGCTACTGTGGCAGACCCGCCGCCCGAAGGACGGTTAGCGCTGACCAGCTTGGACTTATCGTAGGAGAGACTGTTAAGGCTCTCGAGGTAAGAAGCGATGCCGCGATAAAGCCCGTCGGCGACGCGCTGCCGCTGGTCAGTCTTGCGCAGCAGCTTTTCGTCGCTGGGATTGCTGATGAAAGAAATTTCCGAGAGCACCGAAGGCATATTGGCGCCGATCAGCACCACAAAAGGAGCCTTCTTCACGCCGCGGTTGCGCTCGTCCTGGCTTACCAGCTGCAGCCGGTGCGTCAGCGAATCCTGAATGTCACTCGCCAGCTCCTTCGACTCTTCCACCTTTTCGTTGCGCGCGATTTTCTTGATGATGTCCTGCAAATCGTGCAGCGACGACTGCGCCAGCGCATTTTCGCGGGCCGCCACCGCCATGGATTCTTCCGAAGTAGCAAAGTTCAAATAATATGTTTCGATTCCGCGCGCGGCCGCGTCGTGGCTGGAATTGGCATGCACGGAAATAAATAGGTCCGCCTTCGCCTCGTTCGCAATCGCGGTGCGCTCTTCTAGCGGAACGAAAGTGTCGTCCTTGCGCGTGTAGATCACTTCCGCACCGGGCAGTTTTTCTTCGATCTCGTGGCCCAGTCGCAACGCCACATCCAGGCACAGGTCTTTTTCCATTAGTCCGTGCGGCCCAATCGTTCCAGTGTCGTGTCCACCGTGGCCCGGATCAATCACGATCCGGCTGATTTTCAAACCCAGTGCGCGCGTCAGAGAGCGCTGCCCATCACGAGTGGGTTTCGATTCCGGTGGCGGCGTAAGCGCGACGGTCTTGGAGTTATCTGCCTTCGATTTCGCAGCAGCAGGAGTAGCAGTAGCAGCCGCTGCCTTTGCGGTTGCGGGCGTTCCCTTGCTTTCGACGCTCACGGAAACCGTTTCTCCTGCGACGGCACTCGACCGTGAATCAGGATTTTCTGAATCCGCCTTCGTGCTCTTTGTCGTGGCGCTAGGCGCGGGCGCTGCAGCATTCGCGACCTCACTCGCGGAAGAAGCTAGTGGCTTCGCGTGAACATCAATCACCAGTCGATACGGATTCGCCAGCAGATAAGCGGAATAATCGCGCGCTCCGTTCACATCCAGCACCAGCCGCACCACGCCGTCCTTGTTCTGCCCCAACCGCAAGGACTTCAGCAGCCCATCTTTAACGTCCCAGTTTTTCTTGGCGATGTCCGGCGTAAGCTTCGCCCGGTGCAAATCGAAATAAACCCGATCCGGGGCCGCAATCCGCGCCGCATTAAAAGCAATCGTGTCGTCCAAAGTCACGATAATCCGCGCCGACGTGTCCGAGTTCCATGTCTTGACGTCCCGTACGCGCGGCGTTCCGTTCTCGCTCTCGCGCTGCTCCACCACTTTGCCTTTCAGTTCCGGCAAAGCATCCGCAGCCGTCGCCTGAACTTTAGCTTGGGACTGAAGTCTAGCCTGTGCCGCAGCTTGCGCCTGCGCCGCTGCTTGGGCCTGCGCCAACGCTTGTGCTTTGGCTTGTGCCTCGGCTTTTTCGCGCGTATCGGCAATATCCTTCAACGCCACACGCGCATCGCTCGCCAGGTCGGACTTGGGGTAGAGCTTTATGTAACCTTTCAGCGTGGCCTCGGCCACATCCGGCTGATGCAACCCATCTTTTTGCACCAAGCCAATCGCATACAGCGCCTGCTGTCGATAGCGGCTGCCCGGATATTGCTTCAGCAAAAAATTGTAAGAATCAATCGCGGACTGAAAATACTTGGCGTCATACAAGCGCCCCATTTCTTCGTACAACTCCGCCTCAGCGATCAACGACGGCGTCACTTCTTCCGCCTGCGCTGAAATCAGATAAACCTTGTGATAAGCAGCGACAGCCGCGCGATAATCAACCAGGGAGCGATCTTTCTGCGGGGTGCCTTCCAGAACGGTTCGCATCCGCACTGCGCGTTCAAACTGCTCGCGCGCATCCATCTTGTGATCGGTTCTTGCGAACGAACAAAGGGGAACGGCTAGCGTCAGGGCTAGGAGGAGCCATCGAGCCGGCAATATTCTAGCGGATACCACTTGCGTCATTCGTTCGTGAAAATTACCCGGCCGTTCGAGTCCACTTCTTTTCGCACTGGATTTCTTGGCGGAGTCCAGAGCGTCGAATCGCGGCCCGAGCCGGGGCGAAAGTATGCGTCTTGCACCTTATGTACGTACCTTTGTGTTTCAAAATACGGTGGAACGCCTCTATTGGCATCCACGGCGTGCGCGCCGGCATTGTAAGCCGCGAGCGTCTTGTCCAGGTCGCCGTTATAACGATCCAACAGAGATTTCAGGTACGTCGTCCCGCCTTCCACATTCTGCGCGGGATCGAAGGGATTGCCGACGCCAAAGCGTTGTGCCGTCCCGGGGATCAACTGCATCAACCCCACGGCGCCCTTGCGAGACACCGCTTGCGGATTCCATCCCGATTCCGTGCTGATTACGGCTTTCACCAGCGCGGGATCCACCTGATGACGCGCAGCTGCATCGCGAACAATGCGATCCAGCCGTCCGTCATTGGCACCGAGTGCCTCCGCCGCAGTACCGGTCGAAATCCCATACCGGGAATGTGGCGCGCCTGACGTGGGACTGCCCGTGGCAGAACTGATAGTACTCCCACGACGGCTGTTCGGGGAATCCCCATTCACGAAGACGAGCTTACCGTGCTCGTCCACTTGGGTTGCAATCTGGGCGCGCAACGGCGAGGAGAGCGCGAAAAGCGCGCCCGCGGCCAGCACTGCAACTGGGATGCAGTTCTTGTTCATGGTTATAGTTTTCGCCATCGCCTTATCATGGCGTTGACGCACGACCCTACAGCGAGCCTCGGGGAAGGCAGAGCGCTTAACTTTCGAACACGAGCGACCACTGGCAAGTTGCAAACGAAAGACACACATACGGCGAAGAAGGAGGCTTCTCCGTCGTAAGCATCTGGCACGACAGCAATTATAGCAATCGGTCGAGTAGGGGGTAAACCTGGTCTAGGGCGTTTTGTATGCCTGATGTGTCTTTTCCGCCAGCCTCCGCCAAATCGGGCCGGCCGCCGCCAGAACCGCCTACTAGCTTGGCTAGTTCCTGGACGATTTTACCGGCATGGAGCTTCGGGATCAGATCTTTGGTAACTGCTGTGATTAGAGCAACTTTACCGTCATCGGCCGAGGCCAAGACCACCACGCCGGAGCCTAATTTCTGGCGCAGCGCGTCGACGAGTTGGCGCAGGGCTTCGCGGTCGAATCCGTTCACCTGGGCGGCAATCAGGCGAACATTCTTCACCGTGCGAGCCTGTTCGATCAAATCGCCGGCTAGCGAGCCCGCCGCTTTGCGTTTCAGGACTTCCAACTGCTTTTCCAGCTGCTTGGTGGCTTCGAACTGACGCTCGAGCGCGGCGACGATCTCGTCTTCGCCCGAGTTCAACATTCCGGCGACGGTGCGCAGGGTCGCGAGCGATTTCTGATATTCCGCTAGAGCGCGATCGCCGGAAATTGCTTCAATGCGGCGCACGCCCGCGGCTACGGATTGCTCGCCGATGATTTTGAAAACGCCGATGTCACCGGTGCGAATCACGTGCGTGCCACCACAAAGCTCCTTACTGTAGAAACCGCGCGGCGCGTTGGCGTCCGGAATGGTGACGACGCGAACATTCGCTTCCGGATACTTGTCGCCGAAGAAAGCCAGAGCGCCGGACGCGAGCGCGTCGTCAATATTCATGATGTCTGTGCGCATTTCCAGATTTTTCCTGATTTCTTCATTTACTTGCTGCTCGATTTCACCGAGTTCGCTGGGATCCACTTGTGCGAAATGCGAAAAATCAAACCTTAGATGATCGGGTGCAACCAGCGAGCCGGCCTGCTTCACGTGCGTGCCCAGGATGTTGCGCAGCGCGGCGTTCAGCAGGTGTGTCGCGGTGTGGTTGCGCATGTCGCGCACGCGCCGTTCGGGATCCGCGATGGTCGCGACGTGATCGCCCACATGCAAGTCTTCTTTCGCGACGATGCGATGCGCGATCAACCCGGTGACGGGATAGTACGCCCCGCGCACTTCGGCAACTTCCAGCGCGCCGGAATTATCGTAGAGCCCGCCGGTATCGGCCACCTGCCCGCCGGATTCGGAGTAGATCGAAGTGCGGTCGAGCACCACTTCGGCCTCCGTGCCGGCTTTGATCTCATTTACCGTGCCGTCTTTGGTGATGATCGCTTCGATCCGCGCGTCGCGCGTCTTCGTGCCGAAGTAGAAATCCTGCTCGGTCTTGTTCGTCTGCGCCAGCTTCGAATAGACAGGATTCGCCGCGTCTTTGTGTGAACCTTTCCATGAGGCGCGCGCGCGCGTGCGCTGTTCGTCCATGGCGCGTTCGAAACCTTCCTGCTCGAAATCCAATCCGAAATCGCGGACCGCGTCCTGAATGAAGTCCAACGGTAAACCGAATGTATCGTAGAACTTGAACGCGTTCTTGCCAGGGTAGGTGAGGCGTCTTCCCGCCTGGCTCGCTTCGCTTATTTTTCTGAATAGGTCGGCGCGCTCCGCTTCGCGAAGCGTCTTGTTCCGCTCAAGCTTGTCTCCCGGCCCCGGTCGAACCGATTGAAGCGCGAAGTTGTAGATGTCGTCTTCGAGGGGGCCCAGACCAGCATCGAGCGTTCGCGTGAATCTTGTTTCTTCGGCTTTCACGACACCGGAAACTCGCTCAGCGCTTTCGATGAGTTCGGGGTATGCATCCTTCATCTCGTCCCGGACCGCGGACACCATCTGGTAGAGAAACGGCTGTTCCTGCCCGAGCAAACGGCCGTGATGAATCGCGCGCCGAATAATTTTCCGCAGCACGTACCCGCGACCTTCGTTGGAGGGAACGACGCCGTCGTTTAGTAGAAAGGTAGTTGCACGAGCGTGATCGGCTACGACTCGCAGTGAAGCAGCGCCGCCGCGACCCTCCTCAAGCGATTCTTCTTTCTTTAGATCGACGCCGCAAAGTTCTGCAGCGCGTCTCGTAAGCGGAACGAATAAATCCGTGTCGTAATTCGAGATGACGTGTTCAAGGACGGCGGTGGTGCGTTCGAGGCCCATGCCAGTATCCACAGATGGCTTCGGCAGGGGATTGAGGTTGCCGGAAGCGTCGCGATTGAACTGCATGAAGACGAGGTTCCAGATTTCGACGTAGCGGCCGCAGTCGCAGGGGAATGTACACTTTCCTGATGCGCATTCTGGCGTTCGCGGGTCGTCAACGGCTGCGCGGCCCATGTCGTAGAAAATCTCGCTGCAGGGACCGCAGGGGCCTGTATCGCCCATCGCCCAGAAATTGTCTTTCAGGCCTGGGATTGCAAAGACGCGATCCTTCGCAGCGCCCGCACCGAGCCAAAAGTCAGCCGCCTCAGTATCAGTACCGAGCGTGTTGCCGGGCGCAACTTCCGCGCCGCCGAATACCGTGAAGTAGAGTTTTTCCAGCGGAATGCCGTACCAATCCGGCGAAGTGATCAGCTCCATCGCGAAAGCAATCGCATCCTTCTTGAAATAATCGCCGAAGGAAAAATTCCCCAGCATTTCGAAAAAGGTGTGATGGCGGTTGGTGAAGCCGACATTTTCCAGGTCGTTGTGCTTACCGCCGGCGCGCACGCATTTCTGGCAGGTGGTGGCGCGGTTGTAATCGCGCTTTTCCAGGCCCAGGAAGACGTCCTTGAACTGGTTCATCCCGGCATTGGTGAAAAGCAGCGTGGGATCGTTCGTCGGCACGAGCGAAGAGCTACGCACCACGCGATGCCCGCGCTCTTCGAAGAATTTCAGAAATGTTTTGCGGACTTCGTTGCCGGTCCACTGCTTGTCAGTCAAGGATGCCCTCTGTCGAAACGGTTCATTATCGCAGAGGGTTTGTGTGCTCGCAACGGCGGGGGAGACGTCGAGGTGATCTTGATGCGGTTGCAGAACGTCAAAGGCGCCACTGATGAACGCAGATAAACACAGATAAAGGCACTGATGAAGACGAAACATTTGGGGGTCATTCTGATACTTACGATGCCGGCGACGGGAAAGCGCACGCACATGATCCAAACAGGCAGAAAAACTAGCGATTAGAAAAAGTTTTCTCCTTTGTTGTGAGCAGGTTAGGCGGAATTCTAATATTTGGCGACTAGCGATTAGAAAGTGATGACTGATAAGCGATGAGTGACGAGTGAGCCAGGGACTAGGACCTTGAAGGCGGCAGGTCCTGATGGCGAACTGGCGAGGGGGTGGCACGTGAGTCGTTGTGGCGCAAGCAACGTGGTGCATGCGAGCCCCTCGCGTGGGCGGTAAATGCGCCCGAGTGATGATAACACAGTCGTTATGATAACTCAAGAGGTACCTCAGGGCGTGCGGCAGGCGACGGGTAAATGCAATGTTTTTAACACAGACATCACGCAGGTGGGCGGATTGCACGGTGTCGTTTCGGCACGAGTTGGGAGTTTTCGGAACGACGGGGGGAGGGCGGGCACGGTATAAGTTGGTGATGACTAGTATTCCACATGCGATGACGGATACCCGGCCGCCCGAGAATGCGGCGGCGAAACCGGTTGAAAACAAGCGCCTTCGTTACTTTGAGCTGTGCCTCGTGTTGCTGGTAGCGATCTCGACGTCGCTGGTTACGAGTGTGTATATCCTCGTTCACGGGCCGTCGGAGGCGAGGCCGGTCTCGTCGTTTCGATCGGTAAATGGATTCGTGCATGAAATAGTTGCGCTCTTGCTGTTGGGATATGTACTGGCGCGAACTGGACGACGCGTTCGCGATCTGGGCTTGCGGTGGTCTGTGCGGGATTGTGGCGTCGGTCTGCTCGTCACAGTAGTTTCCTGGGTTGCGTACATTGCCGGTGCAGTACTGCTCCGGACGATTCATTACGCACTGGCTGGCCCGATGTCGAAGGGAATCTCGACACAGAGCTATTGGGCGCACGTGGGCTGGGGGATGGTGCCTCTTGTTCTGGTAGGGCCGGTCTTCGAAGAGCTGATTGTGAGCGCGTATTTGATGACGGAGATCTTGGAACTCACCGGGTCTTCAGCGCTGGCGATTGTCACCAACGTGCTTGTGCAAACCTCGTATCACCTTTATTACGGATGGTATGGGGCCGCTTGACTCGCGTTCCCGTTCCTGGTGTTCGCTTTGTATTACGCGCGGTACCGGCGCGCGCTTCCGGTAATCGTGGCGCACGAAGTTTGGGATCTAATTTCCCTGATTCGGATCTGGTAAAAAACAGAGATCTGTGGCGCGTCGGTTCCCTCATCCACACTAAAAAAAGGGGCGGCTTTGAGATCCGCCCCTACAGTCCGCGACGAAGTTGACGCACTGAAATGCCAGGGCGCTGCGCTAGTTCTCTGGCGCGGCTTTTTTCTTGGCTGCGGCTTCTGCTTCAGCGGCGGCGGTCCATGGCGGGACGATGCCGTTCACTCGGGCGTAGGCGATAGACTGGCCGAGATGTTCGTGCGCGTGAGTGACGAGAATGTAGATCACGTCGCCGTAGTTGGCGTCGGGGCCGAGTTTGGGCAGGGGCTTATTGAAATCGGCGTTGGTCATTGCTTCGATGGCGGCGTGGGCGCTGGCGAAGGATTTATTGAGCGCGTCAATGATTTGCGCTTTGTCGGTAGTGGACTTTTCGAAAGTTTTTGGATCGAAGCCGGCCGGGAGCGGCACGCCCATATAGTTCGGAATGGTGTAATTCGCAGCGGAGATGTGCAGAAAGACTTCGCCGATGGAGCGAACACCTTCCGCGGGGCGCCAGCTGTATTTGTCGGCGGGGACGGCGGTGGCCAGGTCCACAAATTTCTTGTGCATGCCGTCGAGGTCGAGCAGGGCCTGCGGTTTCATGTCGTAGCTGGGCGGAGTCGTGTCCTTCGCTTGCGTCGCGGGAGCAGACTGCGCGGCCGGCCCAGACAGCGCCGATGTGCGGGACGCGCTGACGCCGAGCAGCAGAGCCAGAGCCGTTGCAGACATCAAGAGTTTCTTCATCTGTGGTTCTCCTTTAGAAGCGGATGCTGCGAATTTAGTCGTGCATCCCGCGGAGCGGCACACTGTCCGAAATCGGCAAAGCTTGTGGCGCGGTGTCCGGAGTCGAGATGGTGCAACCGGATTGCGGATTGCGCGTTTGGCCACGCTCCAATTTTTCGGAGTCTGCAGTGATATTTGCTTTCATGAACATCCCCGTGGGTTGCTGTGGGGCTTAGACGGAGGACGTTGGGAAAAATCTCATGACGATGGCGATTTTTTTCGCGGAGGGCGGCGACGCTGCTGCGAATTATGACTCGGAAAGCTCGGAGGAAGCGTCGTCGGCGTCGGGAAGTTCGGGCAGGTCGCCGTGAGTGATGCCTTTGAGTTCGGCGCGGATTATGTCTGAAGAGAAGCCTGCGCCCAGGAGATTGCGATAGAGGGAGGCGATCTTTTTTTGGTCGAGAGGGCCGCGGAGATGGGCGAGGCGGCGGGTCAGGCGCGCGCGGACCAGACTCGCTTCGTCGGTTTCGGCGAAGACGGCGTCCACGGCGGATTCGATGTAGCGATCGGGGACGCCGCGGGCGCGCAGTTCGCGGGCGATGCGGAAGCGTCCCTGGCGGCGCAGCTTGGCGTGTTGGGCTGCGAAGTTCAGAGCGTATTTGGCGTCGTCGAGATAATTTAGATCGCGGAGGCGCGCGAGGACGGCGGGAATCAGATCTTTATTTTCGGCGCGACGCTCGAGATGCTTTTTCATTTCGGAGATGGAGTGGGCGCGGCGCATGAGGGCGCGTTGCGCGGACATGTAGAGTTGAGTTTCGGTGAGGAGTTTGCGGGTAGGAGTGCGGGAGCGCATCAGTTGAGCATAGTGCAGGAGGTGGAGGAAGTATAGGCGGTGAAAGAAGCACAGGAGGCGTAGTGCGGGCACGGCCTGCCGTGCCCCTGCGATCGATGCACGCCGTGAAAATCTTAGCGGCGGGGGGCGTTCGTGCTGTCGAATTCGGACATCGCGCGTTCCATGTCTTCGCGGGCGGAATCGGCGCTGGAGCGGACGCCCTGGACGCGCAGGCGGAAATCGTCCGGATTGGACGCGCGTAGAATGGCTTCCTCGAACGTGATCAAGTTGCGTGAGTAAAGATCGAAGAGCGATTGATCGAACGTTTGCATGCCGTACTGGCTGACGCCGGCGGCGATGGCGTCGCGGATCATGCGCGTCTTGTCGGGATTGATGATGCAATCCCGGATGTATCCGGTGGAGATCATCACTTCGACGGCGGGCACGCGGCCGGAGCCATCGGCTTTGCGCACCAAGCGCTGGCTGATGACGGCTTTTAGAGTGCCGGCGAGCTGCAAGCGAATTTGTTTTTGTTCGGGCGGCGGAAAGACGGCGATGATGCGCTGAATGGTTTCCGTCGCGTCGAGAGTATGCAGGGTGGACAGCACCAGGTGGCCGGTTTCGGCAGCGAGAATGGCGGTGGAGATGGTTTCCAGGTCGCGCATTTCGCCGACCAGGACGACGTCCGGGTCTTGGCGCAACGCAGCGCGCAACGCGGTGGAGAAAGATGCGGTGTCCACTTCCACTTCGCGCTGGTTGATGAACCCTTTTTTATCGCGGTGCAGATATTCGATCGGGTCTTCGATGGTGATGATGTGCTCGGAGCGGAGGGAGTTGATCCGGTCGATCATGGCGGCGAGTGTGGTGGATTTGCCGGAACCAGTCGTGCCGGTGGTGAGAATCAATCCGCGCTGCTCTTCGCAAACGGTGGAGAGGATGCGCGGGAGTTCGAGTTCTTCAATGGTGCGAATTTTTGTGGGGATGACGCGGAGGACCATGCCGACATTGCCGCGCTGCTGGAAAACGTTGACGCGGAAACGGCCGAGGCCGGCGACGCCGTACGCCATGTCCAGCTCGGCGGTTTCCTTGAACTTTTGCTTCTGGCGATTGGTCATCATGCTGAAGGCCATGGAGAGCATTTCTTCAGGGGTGATGCGCGGCACGTCGCTGAGCGGGTTCAGGATTCCGTCAACACGAAGATAGGGGTGGTTGCCGACTTTCAGGTGCAAGTCGGAGGCGCGGCTTTCGACAGCGCGGCGCAGCAGATCGTCAATATTGATGGCCATTTTTCGTCCTGGGCTTCGAGAAGCGTCTAGCCAAACTAGCATGGATTGTGGAGGCGGCAAGGAGAGCAGGTTGGGGATGGTGCGAAATGGACAACCTGAACTTTGGGACAGGTGGGGCGCGCGCTAGATCGGGGGTTGGTCGGGGAGGAAGATGCGGTCGTAAATTACGCCGGCTAGCACCCCGCCTAGCAAGGGGCCGACCCAGTAAACGCCGTGGTTGGTCCAGTGATTGCGGGTTACGAGGGCAGGGCCGAAGGCGCGGGCGGGATTGACGGCGGCGCCGGTGAACGGGAGGCCGCAGAGGGCGTCCACGGTGACAGCGAGGCCAATGGCGAGACCGGCCACTTTGTTGAAGGCGCCTTTGGCGTCAACGTTGGTGGCGAAAAATACGAAGACCAGGAAGAAGGTCATCACGCCTTCGAGGAGCATGCCGTGCAGACGCGTGAAATCGGGCGCTAGCGCGGGAGTGATGGAGCCTAGGGCTTCGGGGCGCCAACTGGAATCGGGGATGATGACGACTAGCGCGTAAGCGGCGGCGATGGCGCCGAGAAGTTGCGCAACCCAGTAAAGCAGGGTTTGGATGGTGCTGAGGCGGCGGCTGACCCAGAAACCGACAGTGACTGCGGGATTCAAGTGGCCGCCGGAAATGTGTCCGATGGCGGTGACCATGATGCCGACGGCGAGGCCATAAGCCAGCGCTAGGCCGAGAATGGTGATGCTGCCTTGTCCGGAGGAGCGGAGATATTGGTCGGCGCAGAGAGCTCCGGCCGCGAAGAAAACGATGGCGAAAGTGCCGAAGAATTCTGCGAGCAATTTTTGGGTGAGGCTGTACAAGCGTTGCTCCTGGGAAAAAACACGGCGCGACGCGTGTGAAATGAAGTGCGATGCGCCGCGCGCGATTCTACTGAATTAAAGGTGATAGGTCAAAAGATGGCAGCGGCGCGGCGCACAGGCGACGACTAGCGCTGCGTGCGGCGAGCCAGGTCGCTGAAAATGTAGTTGTGTTCGCTGCTTACGCCCCAGCGCTCGAAGGGGCGCCAGTACCACGCGGGGTAGAGATTGGAAATGATTGTGGTGTTGCGCGTCAGAATTGTGCCGTTGCCGTCCTGCTGCAGCGTGTATTCGGCATATTCGAAGCCGAGCCAACGGCGTCCGGGCATGTTGGTGCGATCGATTGCGAGGCGCATGACATTTGGCGGCTGCCAATCGATGACGGTCTCTTCGATGGAGCCGTGATCGAAGTAACAAGTCCTTTTGGCGCCGCGGCCGGTGCCCTGCATTTCGCAGCGCATCGGGACCGGGAGCCCTATGTACATCAGCAGGGGTTTTTTCCCTTGGAGGCTGTCGAATGAGCGGAGGTCGTTCCAAACGTGCGTGGGGTCGGCCGAGAGTCGAATCGTGGAGGTGACGACTTCCTGGCGCGGATGCGTGAGCGCGGAAACCTCAATCCGGTGGCCGGTGAGAATGAGCAGCGGTATGGAAAGCAGGACGATGGAAGTGAATGTAGGGCCTGCTTTGCCGGTGAATATGGCCCGCAGCGAGTGAAAAATTAATCCGAGAGTGACGCCTAACATGATGCCGACGAAAAGCAAGGGAAACGCGAGAAGGGCACAGACCGGAGTTTCCATACGCATCGCGATCAGTAGAGCGAGCGATGCGATGGCTGCCAAAATCGCAGCAGCGGATACGGTTTGCAGATCTCGCGAAACAAGGGTGATGGCGAATCCGGCGGCAAACGGTACGAGCAGGAACGTGACCGGTCCCATTGCGTGAGTTGCGGGTATCTCGGCGATGAGGAAACCCGCGAGCCCGACTGCGGCGCCAGTGAGCCCGCCGATCAGAACACCCTTCAGCGAATTTTCCCAGTCGTGCAATGTGATTCTCCCGCCTGATTATGAGGATGGCGTTCGGGCCGCGATCTGTTGGCGCTATTCTATATCAGGGTATGGGCGGATCGATTGTCTTGAGGTGCAGGAGTGTGAAGCGGTTCCGCGGCGCGCGATGGGCATGTTCGTCGGGAGCGCAAACCGTTGCCGAGCGGGGCGACCGACTGCCAAGAGAGGTGCCGGGTCTGGTCCATAGGCGCGGGACAGACGAGCGACCAGCTTGTCAATTGCGGAGTGCGCAACTGGGCACGCGCGCAATGACCTGTATCAGCGGACGGCGGCGGCTGGGACGCCCACTGGGGTTAGCCAATTGTGGCGGTCGGGTTTTTTGCCTTCGGCCAGGGCGAAAAATTCGTCCTGGATGCGCTTGGTGATGGGACCGCGGGAACCTATGCCGATTTTTACGCGATCAATGGAGCGAATCGGGGTGACCTCTACGGCGGTGCCGCAGAAGAAGACTTCATCGGCGATGTAGAGCATTTCGCGTGGGATGATTTGTTCGGAGACGGGAATGCCGAGGTCTTTGCAGATGGTCATGATGGAGTGGCGCGTGATTCCTGGCAGCGCGGAATTTGAAAGCGGCGGGGTGATTACGGTGTCGCCGGAGACGATGAAAATATTTTCGCCGGAGCCTTCGCTGACGTAGCCGTTGGTGTCGAGGGCGATGCCTTCGACGTAGCCATTGGCGCGGGCTTCCATGCGAATCAGCTGCGAATTCATGTAATTGGCGGCGCACTTGGCCATTTGCGGCAGGGTATTGGGCGCGGGGCGATTCCAGGAGCTGACGCAAACATCCACGCCGTTGCGCAGGCCTTCTTCACCTAGATATTTCCCCCAGGGATAACAGGCCACGTATACCTCGATGGGGCAGCCGACGGGGTCCACTCCAGCTTCGCCATAGCCGCGGAGAACCACCGGGCGGATGTAACAGGCGCCGATTTTGTTCACGCGCAGCAGTTCGAGATTGGCGTTGCAGAGATCTTCGAGATTGTAGGGAACTTCCATGCGATAGATGTAGGCGGAATTCAGCAGGCGCTGCATGTGTTCTTTCAGGCGGAATACGGCCGGGCCTTGTTCGGTTTCGTAGCAGCGGATGCCTTCGAAGACGGCGGAACCGTAGCTCACGACGTGGGAGAGGACATGAATTTTCGCGTCGTCCCAATGGATGAACTTGCCGTCGTGCCAGATCTTTTCTGTCTTGGGGATGGGCATCGGGTCGCTCCGCACACAAAAAACTCGTGAAAAATGAGTGCAACGGCAGAGTAGAGCAGGGAGGGTTGCGGTGTCAATCTGTGGTGGCGCGGTTGTGTCTTGGTGGGATGCTCCAATTTGGACGGGGAAGCGAAGTTCAAAGGCAGCACTGATGAACGCAGAGAGTACTGATGACGGCACCGATAGATTCAAAAACTAAAACAGAAACGGAATTAAAAAATACGAAAACAGGAACAAAAACAAAGACAGAAACAGAAATACGGAATTACTCTTCGCGCAGGGCTACGAGGGGATCTACGCGGGTGGCGCGGCGGGATGGGATGTAGCAGGCCAGTAATGCTACCGCTGCTAGCAGCGTGGCGATGGCTACGAATACCACGGGGTCTGTCGCAGTTACGTTGAAGAGCAGCGAGCGAAGGAAGCGCGTTAGGGCCGCAGCGCCGATCAGGCCGGCAATTAGACCTAGCACGACCAGGCGCATTCCTTCGCCAAGCGCCATGCGCAGAATATCCACGCGCTGGGCGCCGAGCGCGACGCGAATGCCGATTTCGTGGATTCTGCGGCTGAAGGTGTAGGACATCACACCGTAAATGCCGATGGCGGCGAGCAGCAGCGCGACTCCGGCAAAGATTGCGAGAATTTCTAGCGCGAAGCGGCGTTCAGCCATCGAGCGCGTGATCACTTCGTCCATGGTGCGCACGCCGAACAGCGGAAGATTGGAGTCAACGGACTGAACGGCGGCGCGAATCTGATCGCCCAGCATTCCGGTATTGGCATGGGTGCGCAGAAACAGCACCGAAGCGTAGGGCGGGCCCTGAAAAGCGGGAATATAAATGTGCGGGGCGATGGGAGCGTCGAAACCATCCGACTTCATGTCTCCGACGACGCCGACGATTGTCGTCCACGGATTTTTTAAATTGAGCCGGAAGAACTGAATGTGCTTCCCGAGCGGATTCTCTCCGGGCCAATAGCGGTTCGCGAGGGTCTGGTCAATAATCGCGACTTGTTCGGATGCGGGTTCATCGGAGTCCAAAAAGACGCGACCCTGAATCAAGGGGGTACCGAGAACGTCGAAGTAATTGGGACTGACGCCGGCGAACTCCGCCACCGGGGCGCGCTCGGAATCTAGCGGGCGGCCTTCAATCACGAACGGGAAAGCATTGCGTGCCGCCCCCATGGGCAAACTATTGCTGCCTCCAATGGCGACAGCTTCGACACCGGGAATTGTGCCTACGCGGCGAACCACTTCACGCAGGAATGCCGTGCGCTTCTCCGGCGCGCGATACGGATCGGTGCTGGGGTTATTGGGAACTGGCATCCAGATCTGAGCAGTGACGATGCCGTGAGGATTGAAGCCCGGTTGAACCTCCAGCAAGCGCCAGAAGCTGCGCAGCAACAAGCCCGCACCGACGAGCAAGATGAGCGAGAGCGCGATTTCGGAAATGACCAAGCCGCGCGAAATCAGAGTATGACTGCGGCTGGAACCTGACCCGCGGCTTCCTTCGCGCAGGCTGGAAATTTGATTCGCGTTCGAGGCTTGCAAGGCCGGAACGAGGCCAAACAATATTCCGGTGGAGATGGACACGACGACGGCAAATAGCAGGACGCCACCGCTGAGATTGACTTCGCTTAGGCGCGGGAGATTTGCGGGAGCGAGCCGCAGCAGAGAGGCTTTCAGCGAGACGACGGTGACGAGCGCGATGGCGCCGGCGATGATGGATAGCAGCATGCTTTCGGTGAGCATCTGCAGCAGCAGGCGCTTGCGTCCAGCGCCGAGCGCCAGGCGTACGGCAATTTCACGTTGTCGACCGGCGGAGCGAGACAACAGCAGGTTCGCGAGGTTCACGCACGCAATCAGCAGCACGCAAGCCACGGCGCCGAAAAGCACGAACAATTCCGTACGGACTTTGCCGACCAGATCCTCCTGGATGGAGACGAGGCGCGGAGCCCAACGCACGGCGGGCGGGTAGTCAGTGGGATATTCCGCGCTCAGTTGTGCCGAATAGGTTTCAAGACGAGCTTGCGCTTCCGCGACGGTGAGGCCCGGTTTCAAACGGGCGACCGCTCCGGGAATCATGCGGATGGAGCGCTGGGCTGGATGAGGGAACGGATCGGCGTCGTAGCCCGCGGCGATCCAGGCGTCCACGTCGGTTTCCAGAGTTCGTCCCGGATGCCGGAAGTCCGGCGGCATGACGGCGACGACAGTGTACGGATCGTTATCCAGGCGAACTTTCTTGCCGAGTATGTTGGGATCCGCACCGAATTCGCGGCGCCAGAAGCCATCGCTGAGAACGACCGCGTCGAGAAATCCGGGAACGGTCTCCGCCTGGGTGTACACGCGGCCGATGCGCGGCTGCGCACCGAGGAGCGTGAAATAATTCGGGCTGGTGGCGAGGGCTTCGATGCGTTCGGGGCGATCGCCGCCGGTCAGGTCTGCGTTGATGGGCCAGACCGCGGAGATGTCTTCGAAAACACCGGACCGCCGCTGGAAATCCCACATTTCAGGGACGGACATGCCGACATTTTGTACGTTGGAACCGCGAAGATCGTCGAATACGCGCACGAGTCGTTCCTGGTGCGCGAACGGCAGCGGACGAAGCAGTATCGCGTAAACGATGCTGAACGTGGCGACGTTCGCGCCGATGCCGAGCGCCAGCGTGAGAATCGCAACGATGGTGAAGCCGGGATTTTTGGCGAGCATGCGCCACGCAAAGCGGACGTCTCTGAAGAATGAGGCCATTTTGGCTCCTCTTTAGCGCGACGTGGATGGGCCCGGTGCGGTTCGTGGAGTAAGACGTGGCAACGTATTTTTGTGTTAGCAGCGGGATGAGAATTTGTTGCGGGTGAGCGGCGGAGGTGTGTTCGGTGCTGTGTGGAGCGTTCGGTGGTGGGACGTGCGTCCCTAAATGAGACAGGTTTGCGCGTCAGAAAGGCGGAGCGGTGTTTGGCTGGCTCGGCGAGCTCTTTGCGGTGGAATGGTCAGCGGCCGGACGCCTGTGCGCCGCGCAGAACCATACAGGTTGAGGACGCGCGCGCGACCAACACTCCGGAGGGACTTGTAACGTCACATTCAACGAGGCCGACGGTGTTGCCGCGCTTGACGACTTTGCCGACGGCGCGCAATTTTTCACTCCAGACGGGGCGGAGGAAATTGATTTTCAGTTCGAGCGTGGTGAAGGATTCGCCGTCTTCGAGAGTGGCAGCGAAGGCGACGCCCATGGCGGCATCGGCGACGTCGCAGAGAACGCCGCCGTGGAGAGTGCCCATGGGGTTGTAGTGTTTTTCGCTGGACTCGAAATCGAAGACAGCTTCGCCGGGCTTTACCGCGACTAGGCGGAAGCCGATGAGTTGCGCAATCGGGGGAGCCGGGACCTCACCGCGGATCATGCGCTCAAGATTTTCCAGTCGTTCGGTCACGGGATGTTCCTCCGGAGAGAAATAATCGTCCTGGCCTGAAAGATTAGAGTCCCGCAGAGCAGGAAAGATGCCGGCGAATGTTCCGGCGGGACATTAAAAATGTTCTTCGATGTCCTGGGCGGCGTGCCTGTGGCCGGAATGGCCCGAGATGCGGCCCCAGGCGCTGGTTTTCCAGTTTTCAGTGACCTCGCTAGAGAGAATCCATGGCGGCAGCTCCACAAAGAGGAAGTTCGCGAGAGCATGTAGATAGGGTTCGTACATCGCGCGCAATTCTTTCAGTTTGTTCTTGGAATCCTCATCCTTGCGAAGCTGATAGCCGGCCTGCTCCAGGCTGGTGTACAAGCGCGCGAGTTGATCAGGAGGCAAGCGGTCCGGGCCATCGGGACGCGGCTTGGCGAAGAATACCTGCGCGAGATCGGCGACGGTGTGGCGGCACATGGCAAAGGTGAGGCGCGCTTGACGCGAGCAGGGGTTATCGGATGTAGCGATCAGCAGCGCGGTGGAATCGAGAATCGCCGCGAGAGCTGCCAGCCAGGATTCATTGGTGTGTTGCGAGCGGAAATAGCTGACGACCGGATAGGAGATGTGGCTTTCCAGCAGCTCGGCGGACCAGTGCTCCCAATCACGGAAAAGGATCAGCAGCGCGTCCAGCCCATGCGGGCCGGCGTGGCGCAGTAGCAGTTCGGAGGCGGTGGGCGGCGAGCCGGCGCGAGCATCCAGCAGAACGATGGTGACTTCACGTTTGGAGAAAGCCTGATAGATGACCGGCAAATAACTGATGATCAGCGCGAGAAACCCAAAGCCGAGGCCGCTTTCGAAGATGGCGAGGACGCGCTCGGGAGAAGTGTGCGGAGTGACGTCGCCGAGGCCAAGGGTGAAGAAGGTGGTGCCGCTGAGATAGAAGCAGGTTTGCAGCGAGGGGCGAGTGGGGTCGTGCGGAGTGTTGCCGTAGTACAAAAATCCGAAACCGATAATCAAGCTGGCGGCCCAGAGCGCGAAGAGAACCAGCAGGGAGAGCGGACCGAAGAAACTGAGGAACGATTCGCGCGCCTTTCCGGAACGGATCAATCGCGCGATGGCTTTGGTGGGCACCCACAGAGAAACGTAGAACGCACGCGTGAGACGGAAGCGCCGTGTGACGCGCCGGGGCAGAATGATGGTCTCAAACGCTTCGAGCAGGATGACCGAGATAATGCCTAGGCCGATTAAAACCGGAACGATCATGCAGCCTGCTCCAGCACGGACGTTAGGGTGATTTCGGCTTTGAAGAGGCGCGAGACCGGGCAATTGGCTTTGGCGCTGGCGGCTGCGGATTCGAAGGCGGACTGCGAAATTCCGGGGATGCGCGCGGCCAGGTCCAGATGAATTTTGTCGATGGTCCAGCCGGCGTCGAGCTTTTCGAGTGAGACGGTGGCGGAGACTTTGATGCTTTCCGGAGTGAAATTCATAGTGCTGAGCTGGGCCGAAAGTGCCATGGCGAAGCAGCCGGCGTGGGCGGCGCCAATCAGCTCTTCAGGGTTCGTGCCTTTGCCGTTTTCAAAACGCGTGAGGAAAGAATAGGGCGCGTTCGCGAGAATGCCACTGGCGGTGCTGATGCTGCCGTGGCCGTCTTTCAATGTGCCGTTCCAGATTGCTGAGGCTGTTCGCTGCATGTGGCTCTCCTGTGGACTTCGAGATTTTTATTCTGCGCGACGGATTTCTTGCGGCCGGCATGCGGCTTTCGGCCTGAATGCCAGGAACTGTTTTACTCTTGCGACGCTGCGAAATCCAGCCTTCGCGCGAGCGGGAAGCTTCCATGTTTATACGAAAAGCCGCCCGGTACATGGGCTCGACGTATCGGCGGTTTCGCTGATACGGAGACTAGGAGCGACGTTCTTGTTGGATGTGCGATCGTACGAGATGGATTTAGATTTATACGATGGTGGTGGCCATCCGAGAGCGTTTTCGATTTCAGTGCGCGTCAGACGGCGGCGGAGGGGCTTCGCGGGTGCTGAGCGAATGAAAATTTTGCTGGATACGCTGGAGGCGATTGCCGGCGACGTTCTCATAGATGCCGAAAGCTATGAAGGGCACCAAAGCGGCGAGGGCCCAAAGCTTGGCGCTATTGGGGAATTTTGCTTCAGGCTCCCAGCGGAAAAGCCTGCGTGAGATTTCGAAGGCCACCAGCAGTCCCAGAGTGAGCGCGATGAAATCCGTGAGGACTTCGACGGGTGTGGAGGCATTGGTGGTGGCAGCTTCCAGGCCGTTCGCAAGGTAAGTGGCTGGCATGAAGAGAGCTGCGCGTTGAATCCAGTGCGGGAAGATAGCGAGCGGGACGCTGGCGCCTGAGAGAAACAGGAAGCCGGTCCAGATCAGTTGGTTGATGACCTGGGTTTCCTGCATGGTGTTGGTAACGCTGGCGACGATCAGCCCGAAAGCGGAGAAAGCCGCCGAGCCAACGGTGATGAGCAGAAACACGGCCCACAGATTCCCCCAGCCGGGCATGTGCAGAGCCCATTTGCAGGCTAGAATCTCGATGATCACCGAAGGGACGACCAGCAGGTAATTTGCGAGGATGCTGGAGGCGAGCATGGGTCCGGCGCCCAGCGGCGCGAGCCGAAAACGGCGCAGGATTCCCGCTTCGCGGAACATCACCAGTTGCACGCTGAGCCCCCAGAAGCTGCCCATCACCGTGAGGGTGAGGACCGCGCCGAGAATGTAACCAATCCATCCGGTAGAGCCCTTGCTGAAAACCAGCACGAAGAAAAACAGGAAGCCGAGCGGCATGATCAGGCTGAAAAATAGAAATGTGCGATTGCGCATGGCGAGGCGCACGCGGATTTTCGTGAGCGTCCAGGTGTTGGTGATGGGGTTCGCGGCCATTTTTAGATTAATCCCTTAGCCTGCGGCCGGTCAGCTCGATGAAGACGTCTTCGAGAGAGGGCGAGAACATTTCCAGGCTTTGCAGTTCGTTGTTTTCCGCTTCCAGTTGCTTCACCAGCGCGACAATGGTGCGCGGCGGAAGCGTGGAGTGCATGACGTAAGTGCCGTCGAAATCGCGGCAATCGGCGACGCCTTCGAGTGTGTTTAGAACGCCGTTGTTGAGGGGCCGGGCGAGGCGCACTTCGATGCGCGTGGTGCCAGCGGATGAATGTTTCAGCTCGCGCGGCGTGCCGGTTTTGATGATGCGGCCGTAATCCACGATGGCGACGCGATCGCAGAGGCGCTCGGCTTCCTCGATGTAATGCGTAGTGATCAGCACGGTCTTCTTGTCTTTGCGCAATTCCTCAATGATGTCGTAAATCTCGCGGCGGACTTGCGGGTCGAGGCCAGCGGTCGGCTCGTCCAGAAAAACGACCTGCGGATTATTGACGAGCGCCATGGCCAGCGCGAGGCGCTGTTTTTGGCCACCGGAAAGCTGACTGTAGAAAGCGTCGCGTTTTTCCTCCAGCTGGAAGCGTTTCAGCAGCGATTGTGTGTCGGCCCGGTTGGTGTAGAAGTTCGCGAATAGATCGAGGGCTTCCTTGACGCGCAGCTTGTCTGGTAGCGAAGTAGACTGCAGCACGGCGCCGATTTTCTGTTTGAACGCGGAGCCGGCCCTTTCGGGATCCAGGCCGCAGACGCGGGCGGTGCCGCGGTCGGGCGTGCGCATGCCTTCCAGGATTTCGACGGTGGTGGTCTTTCCCGCGCCGTTGGGACCGAGCAGGCCGAACACCTCACCTTCCTCGACGGAAAAGCTGAGGCCGCGGACGGCTTCGACGGCCACGCCGCTGGATTGGTAGGTTTTGAACAGGCCTTCGACGGCGATGATGGGTTCCGGCACGAACGATGTCCTCAGTGTTTGTGGAGCTATCTTCTATATCACACTCGTGATTTCGGCGCGACTCGCCGGGCAGGCTTGCGTTTTGGTTTGCGAGATTTCGCGCGAGATTTGGCGCGCGATTTGGGCGACCAGGCGTACAGCTTCATGTCAATTCTGGTGCCTTCGATGGGCACACCTTCGGTGGCCAGCAGGCGGCGCTGCAAGCTGGCGTGCGGCTCGGGCATGGTTACCTTACCGCCAGCGCCAATGACGCGATGCCAGGGAATGCCGCGGCCGTTCGGAGTCGCGGCCATAGCGTAACCGACAGCGCGAGCTCCGCCGCGCAGGCGCAGAGCTTTAGCGAGCTCGCCATAGGTAGTAACCCGGCCGCGCGGAATTCGTTTCACGAGCCGGTAGACGGGATCCCAGGACATTCTTCACCTCTGCTGACAGTGTAATCGAAATGCCGCGGCACCGCGCCACCAACGCGCGCAGCGGATTTGCGCTACGCAACGAGCCCGCAGATGGGCTGTGGAATTGACGAAATCCTGATGCAACGGAGTCAAATAATTGATGGGCACACTGGAAACGAGCGCTACCAGCGTCAAGCGGGCGCTGCGCACGCTGCAACAAGTAATGACGGATACGATACAGTGCTGAGAAGTCCAACCATTCGTACTATTGCTCTCGTAGTGGACCACCAATACACTACGTATCAGCATCTAAGCTTGTATCCGTGCTTCGCGCTGGAAACGTGCGCCGCTCGAAAAGGAGGTGTTGTGGCTTTTGTTCGACGCAAAGGCAACACCTACTTTCTGGTGCACAACGTGCGCAAGCAGGGCAAGGTGCAGCAGTTGCATCTAGCGCGGTTGGGGGAACGGCCGCGCATAACGGATGACGTGGTTCGCAAAGTATCGCGCAATCACCCCTTCCTCGATCTGGACTGGTCGCACCTGCGGGAGCAGGTAAATGGCCGGATCGAGCTGTTTGATATTCGGTCGCCGTATGTGCAGAACCTGATGCATTCGTTGCGAAACCTTAACCTGGACCTGGCCGACCTGTCACCGCCAATGTTGCTTTTGGCAGATCGAGCCAATTCAAGCCGTGAACTGGTCACGCAATTACGGTTGTTGCGGTCAACGCTCGATGTGAAGTTGGATCAATTCGAGCGCACGGAACCGCGCAATCCGGAAAGCGGCAGGAAGTTCCGGTAGGGAGCAAAACCGTGGGCGCGCAGGCACTACAATTGGACCCGACCCAACGCAGCGTGGAATCTCGGGATTTTGAAGCCGGGCTGCGACGGAAGATCGTGGGGCAGGATGAAGCGGTGCAGGCCGTAGTGGACTTGTACCAAGTGTTTCGCGCCGGGTTGAATTCGCCGGGGCGTCCGGTGGGGAATCTGTTGTTCTTGGGGCCGACGGGCGCGGGCAAGACGCGCGTCGTCGAGGCTACCGCCGAAGTGCTGTTTGGAGATCCGCGCGCGGTGATCAAGGTGGACTGCGCGGAATTTCAGCACTCGCACGAGATCGCAAAATTGATTGGCTCGCCTCCGGGATATTTAGGGCACCGCGAAACGCATCCTTTGATCACGCAGGAAGCCCTCGCGCAATACCACACCGAGAAGCTGAAGATTTCGTTCTTGCTGTTTGACGAAATCGAGAAGGCTTCGGATGCGCTGTGGCAATTGCTGCTGGGAATTTTGGACAAGGCCACTCTGACGCTGGGCGACAACCGGCGGGTGGATTTGTCGCAGACGATGATTTTCATGACTTCGAACCTTGGCGGCGTGGAGATTACCGAGCTGATGACCGGCGGATTGGGATTTGCGCCGGTGCAGCGCGCGGAGACCAAAGCGGGCCTCGACGAGAAGGTCGAGAAGACTGCTTCGGAAGCCGCGAAGCGGAAGTTCGCTCCGGAATTCATGAACCGGATTGACAAGACCGTGGTGTTCCATCCTTTGCGTTCGGCGCAGTTGGAGCAGATTCTGGAAATTGAACTTGGGATGGTGCAGCAGCGGGTGCTGGAGACGGCAAAGGGCCGGTTCCTTTTCCGCGTGACGCAACCGGCGCGGGACTTTTTGCTGAAGGAAGGCACGGACATGAAATACGGCGCGCGACACCTGAAGCGCGCGATCGAGCGGCACGTGGTGTATCCGCTGGCGAGTTTGCTGGCGACAGAACAGGTGTCGTTGGGCGACGTGATTTCGATTGATTGGCACGGCGGCGAACTCGGCCTGACGTTCTTGAAAGAAGCCGAAGGCGCGCTCGTGCCGATGGCTTCTCCGGCGACCGATCGCCTCACGGAAGCGGCGGCGGCGAGTTCGGACGGCCGCACCGCGCTGTTTCCGGCGGCGATTGCGGCAGCGGAGCTCACGTCGACGCAGAGAGTGACACCAGCGGCGACGCGCGGACTGCCCATCGAAAAGGCCAAGGTCGACAAGAAGTAAAACTGCGGATTTTCAATTCTGCGCGGCGGGTATCGTGGGATTCCACGTGGCTCGCCGCGATTTGTTTTTTGGTCCATGGTTCCTGAAACAGAAAGCTCGTCACGCAATCCCGCGCGTTGAGCGGCTCCCTCTCGCCGGTTCCCAGCAATCTAAAATCGCTGCTTATGCTTCCGGTTCGGTCCAGGGTTCGTCGAAGCTGCCGCCGTAGATATTGGGGACTTTGGCGCCCATGGGACGGAGGTAGGTGGTGAGCTGGCCGCGATGGTGAATCATGTGGTGCAGCATAAACTGAAGATAGAGCGCCATGGGATTATTGTAGATTCCGAAGAAGGGGCGTGGCGTGGCCCAAAATTCCGGAGTGAGCTTTTTGACTTCGGGGAATTTTGTTTCGAAGCCGTCTTCGTAGAGAGCGACGATGTCTTCGGTATTACCTAGATCCGCCGGGATGGAGTCGTCGTCCATTTCAAATTTGCCGGTGAGGAAGCCGTCGAGGAACCAGATGTCGGATGAAGCAATGTGCCAGGCGAGTTCGAAGGCGCTGCGCGAGTCCGGGTGCGGGCGGTAGCTTTCTTTGGCGATGGGAATCGCTTTTAGAACGCGGCGAGTGGTTAGATATTCCTTCTGTACTTGCGGCAAAAGCATTTCGACGAAAAATGCGGCTTGTTCCGGTGTCACTTTGGCCCTCTTTCTGTTGCGATTCGTTGTCCTTTGGGGAAACCTCAATAATTCGAAGGTCACTTACATTATGCCAGTAAACGGGCTGCGCGCGCGAGAGTTGCAGTCGTGCTTCTGGCATCGAACGTCGACGCTAGTGGATGCTACGCGGGCTTCCAGCGCAGGATTGGTTTGCGGGCGGCGGCTACTTCGTCGAGGCGGCCGACTCGTGTGGAGTGCGGAGCAGTCTTAACGAGATCGGGCGCGGCATCGGCTTCGGCGGCGATGGAGCGCATCGCGTCAATGAACAAATCACATTCCTGCTTCGATTCGGATTCCGTGGGTTCGATCATCATCGCTCCCGGAACGATCAGCGGGAAGGCGGTGGTGTACGGGTGGAATCCGTAATCAATCAGGCGCTTGGCGATGTCCATGGTGTTCACGCCTTTCACTTTTTGGCGCGCGTCGCTGAAGACGACTTCGTGCATGGAGGGCAGATTGTACGGGAGATCGAAATAGGGCTCGAGATTTTTGCGAATGTAATTGGCGTTGAGCACGGCATCTTCGGTGGCCTGGCGAATTCCCGGGCCGTACGCGAGCGTGTAAGCCAGCGCGCGCAACAGCACGCCGAAATTTCCGGCGAAAGCGCGGACGCGTCCTACGGATTTCGGACGATTGTGATCGAGGGCGTATGTGCCATCGGGTTTCTGTACGACCACTGGAACCGGCAGGAATGGCTCGAGAATTTTTTTCACCAGCACTGGGCCGGCGCCGGGGCCTCCGCCGCCATGCGGCGTCGCGAAAGTTTTGTGGAGGTTCAGGTGCATCACGTCGACGCCGAAATCGCCGGGTCGCGTGACGCCGGCCAGCGCGTTCATATTGGCGCCGTCCATGTAAAGCAGGGCACCGCGTTCGTGCAGGATCGCGGCAATTTCCGCGATGCGCTCTTCGAAGACGCCGAGAGTGCTGGGATTGGTGATCATCAACGCCGCGACATCATCGGTGACAAATTCGCGCAGGTGATCGGTGTCGAGCTGGCCGCGGCTGTTGGATTTGATGTTCTGTACTTCGTATCCGGCGATCACGACTGAAGCTGGATTTGTGCCGTGCGCGGAATCGGGGATCAGAACTTTGTGGCGCGGGTTGCCCTGACTTTCCAGGTAGGCGCGAATCATCAGCAGGCCCGTGAGTTCGCCCTGCGCTCCGGCGGCGGGTTGCAGCGTAGCCGCGTCCATTCCAGTGATGGACAGCAAGCATTTCTGCAAATCGTGCAAGATGCGCAGGCAACCTTGGGAGACTTCCACGGGCTGCTCGGGATGTTCGTTCGCCAGGCCATCGAGGCGCGCGACGAATTCATTCACGCGCGGATTGTATTTCATGGTGCAGGAGCCGAGCGGATACATGCCGAGATCAATGGCGTAATTCCAGGTGGAAAGGCGCGTGAAGTGGCGGATGACTTCGATTTCGCTGACTTCGGGGAAACCTTCGATGGCAGCGCGCGTGAATTCGGAGCCGAGCGCTTTAGTGGGATCAACGGCCGGGACGTCTAGCGGAGGCAGTTCCATGCCGCGCTTGCCCGGCGCGGATTGCTCGAATATCAAGCCTTCGTTCTGGCTGACGTGCGTGCGCGCCTTGCCTACGTTGCGGATGGGCGTTTCGAGATCGGTGATTTTAGGATTCAAATCCTACAGCTCCTTAAACGGGTCTTTCCAGAATGCGGCGTACGGCGGCGGCGAAGCGTTCGATTTCGGCGCGCGGCGTGGTTTCGGTGACGCAGACGACGGCGCGCTTGGTGAGCTCCGGATAGTGCGTGCCGAGCGCGAATGGGCCGATGATTTTCTCCCGCAGCAGGTCGGCGTTGATCATTTTTACCGAGCGCGGGAATTCCAGCGAGAATTCGTTGAACGTGGGGCCTGTGAAAACGCGGCGCACGCCGGGAATTTTTTCCAGCTCGGCCTGGGCGAAGCGAGCTTTCGCGAGATTCTGCAATGCCTGTTCGCGCAAACCTTCTTTCCCGATGAGGCAGAGATGAATGGTGGCGGCGAGAGCATAGAGCGCTTCGTTGGTGCAGATGTTGGACGTGGCCTTCTCGCGGCGGATGTGCTGTTCGCGCGTGGCGAGCGTGAGGACGAACCCGCGATTGCCTGCTGCGTCTGTTGTTTGCCCGGCGAGGCGGCCGGGCATCTGGCGCACGAATTTTTCGCGTGTGGCGATTACGCCGACGTAGGGGCCACCGTAACTGGACGGGATGCCGAAAGCTTGGCCTTCCATGGCGACGATATCGGCCTCGGCGGGTGGGCGCACGATACCGAGCGAAACCGCTTCGGTGATGGCGGTCACGAGCAGCGCGCCAGAGGTATGCGCAACTTCGGCCAGCGCCGGAACATCCTCGAGAACGCCGAAAAAGTTTGGCGACTGCACAACGACGGCTGCCGTGCGTGCGAGCGTTTCGGATTTCAGCGCGGCGCGGTCGAGCTGGCCGGAGGCGGTGTAGCCAATTTCTTCGACTTCTAAGCCGAGATTTTTCGCGTAGGTATTCAGAACCTGGCGATATTCGGGATGGAGGGAGCGCGCGACGAGCACGTGTCGGCGAGTGGTCAGCCTTTCGGCCATCAGGACCGCTTCGGTGAGCGCGGTCGAGCCGTCGTACATCGAGGCGTTAGCGACTTCCTGGCCGGTGATCTGGGACATCAAGGTTTGGAATTCGAAAATGGCGGTGAGCGTACCTTGTGCGAATTCGGCTTGATACGGCGTGTAAGAAGTAAGGAATTCGCCGCGCTGGATCAGCGCATCGGCGGCCACGGAGCGCAAGTGCTGGTACACGCCGGCGCCCAGAAAAGAAACGTAGCCGCGCGCATTTTCCGCAGCGCGCGCCTGAAAATATTGAATGATCTCGGATTCGGAAAGCGGTCCCGGCAAATCGAGCGGAGCGCGCAACCGGAATTTTTCCGGAATGGATGTGAAAAGGTCTTCGATGGATCGCGTGCCGATCGCCGCCAACATTTCCTGGCGTTCGGAGGGACTTTTAGGGAGATAGCGCATCAGGCGGAGTGTTCCTTAGCTTGCTCGGAGATATAGGCTTCGTAGGCGGCGGCGTCCATCAGGCTGGCGACTTCTTTCGGGTCCGCGAGCTTCAGTTTGATTAGCCACGCGGTGTTGTGCGGGTCCGTATTGATTTTTTCCGGCGCATCAATCAGCACAGGATTCGTTTCGGTGACTTCGCCGGAAACGGGACTGTAGATTTCGCTGACGGCTTTTACCGATTCCACGCTGCCCAAAGACTTTCCGCCGGAAATCTTAGCGCCGACCTTGGGCAGGTCCACGAACACTACGTCGCCCAATTCCTGCTGCGCGTAATCCGTGATGCCGATGGTGCCGGTGTCACCTTGAACCTTGATCCATTCGTGTTGCTTCGTGTACCGATAGTCGGCTGGATACATGTCGCCCCTTTCGATTGGATGCGTCGCGCTATTGCGGACGCTTGTAAAACGGCAGCGCGACGATGCGCGCCGGCGCCGCTTGTCCGCGAATGCTGATTTCGATTTCGGTGCCTGCCGTTGTTGAGTTCGGCGGAACGTACGCCATCCCGATATTTTTCTTCAGAAACGGCGCAGGGCAGCCGCTGGTCACTCGCCCGGCTTCGTGACCGCCGATCATGACCGGGTAGCCATCGCGCCCGATGCGTTTATCGAGCATTTCGAATCCGATTAATTTTCGCGGTAGCCCCGTCTGTTTCTGGTGTGCGAGTGACTCGCTGCCGAGGAAGGGAGCTTTTTCCATTTTACAGATCCAGGCAAGTCCCGCTTCCCAAGGCGTGGTGGTGTCGTCGATTTCATGGCCGTAGAGGCACATGCCCGCTTCCAGGCGCAGAGTGTTGCGCGCGCCCAGGCCGCAGGGAATCATTCCGGCGGATTCGCCGGCTTGCATTAGATCGCTCCAAAGTTTTTCGGAATGTTCCGGCGCGAAGTAAATTTCGAAGCCGTCTTCGCCGGTGTATCCGGTGCGCGCGATCAGGCAATCCACGTTGCTCACCTCGCCAAACGTAAAATGGTAGTAGCGGATCGAATCGAGCGGCGCGGGCGTCAGCTTCTGCAGAATTTCCGCGGCGCGGGGGCCTTGAATCGCGAGCTGCGAATAACGCGGGCCGGAGTTTTCCACCTCTGCGTCGAATTGGTTGTTGGCGATGATGTGCTGATAATCGTCGTCCTGATTTCCGGCATTGACGCAGAGCAAATAGTGCGTATCCGAGAATTTGTGGACCAGCAGGTCGTCCACGAACGTGCCGCGGGAAGTCATCAGCCCCGAATAGTGCGCTTGGCCAACATTCAATCTTGCGACGTCGTTGCAACTGACCCACTGCACCAACTGCAATGCACCGGGACCGCGAATTTCCAGCTCGCCCATGTGGCTGACGTCGAACAGACCGGCGCGGGTGCGCACGGCCTGATGCTCGGCGATGATTCCGGAATATTCCAATGGCATATCCCAACCGCCGAAGTTGACCATCTTCGCGCCCAGCCGGCGATGGACGGAATTCAGTGCGGTCTTGCGCAATTCCACGGCTGCCGATGTGTTCACAGAGGGTTTCCCATATGCGCGGCGAAATACCGAACGTAGCATGCGTGTTTTGGAGTGTCAAGGAAGGCGACCACTGGTCATTTTCGCCGCGCCCGGCGCCAGTTCGGCGCATGGGATGTTTGCGCAGCAGGGAATCACGCGGCGCAAGGCGCTTGTGGCTGCGTCGCGCATGTCCTACTATGAGCTAAGCGAAACAGGCGCGTATTCAACCCAGAGGCGGCAACAGTGCTTACAGTATGTTCGCAATGTGACAAGCCGGAATCGCAGTGCACCTGCGAGAAATTCTGCTGTTTCTGCCAGTCGCAATACAATATACGGTTAGCGGTGGATGGCATGTACTATTGTCCAGACTGCCGCGAGGCCTGCGACGTCCGCGTGGCCGACGCCGAACAGCACTAATCCATGAGTAATCCAGAATGAGCAACGAACCGGCGCACACCGAACTACTGCTGCACGAAGATACCCGTTTTTTCGGAGCGATCGGCGCAGTGGTGCAGCATGCGTCGTTACGCTGCGGATTGTCGGAAGCGGGCCAGCAGGGACTGACCGCTGCGGTGGAGGAAGCGTGCCGCGAGACTTTTCCGCTGCTGGAAGGCCACGGGAATGGCGAACCCACGGTCAGAGTGATCATTTCGGATTATCCGGATCGCGTGGAAGTCGCCATCGAACACACGGGAGCGGCGCTGCCTACCGCGGGGCTCGACACGTTTATTGGTGACGCGGCTGCGGACCCCGGAGCGGGTTTGAGCAGGGCGCTGCAGATGACCAAGGTGGACCGCGTGCAGTATGCGACCAGCGGCGGCATCTCGCGCATGACGCTGATCAAGTATTGTGATGGTGGGCGCAAGGCGAACGCTTAATTCTTCATTTCACTTCTTTCAGCAAATTCAAATGACTATTCGAGCTGCTGGTAAGCGTGCACGCGTGGATTTCCCCGCGTCAATTTTGTATCGGGGAAGAATTCAGAATTGCTGGAAGGAGCAGGAGACGCAGCGGCGAGCCCTCTGACCCGCCGCTGCCGAATCAAGACTTCACGCTCACATAGGTGCTGCGAAGGCCTTGGTCTGAATCAGCGACAGTAATTCGTCCTGGCTCACCGGCGCTTCGATTTTCAGGCGGTCACCCGACGGCGTGACTTTTACTTGATCCAGTGTTTTCGCCAGCGAAGGATTGCCCTGCGCTTCCTGATACCGGCGGTACATGATGCCAGCCTGCATCGCCGCGCCCAACAAGTTTGCATCGTCCACGGAATCGCAGACGGCCTGGAAGTGCGCGTCCACGCCGCTATCCGCATTGATGTTGATGATCATCGCGTGCAGGCGCCCGATGATGGCGGCGGCCTGCGGAAATTGTCCGGCTTGCGGAACGAGTTGTTGCATGGCGAGATGCGTATGGTCTTTGTCCAGGACGGCCCAGATGATGCCGTTGCCGTTGGCTTCGGAGATCAACGGGAAAAGTTTGCCGGTCAGAAGCGTTTCTTCGCCGCCCATGCGGACGTTGATCAGATGCTCGAGAACCGTGCGGTTGCCAAAAGCAGCCGTGCTGGAATCGAAAAAGACGAACAGAATATCGCTGGCACCGGCTCCGCTGCCGAAAGCGTAGAGATGGTAGCCCTGGACTTCGAAGGAGGGAACTTTCTGCGCTTTGAGTTTGGTCTCAACCGTCGAAGGATCGAATTGGCCCAGCGCGATGCCGACAACGTCGTCTCCGCTGGCGTTGCTGACGTTGGCCCAGGCGATTTCTTCCACCTGGGAATTCGGGTCCACGCCGGAAGAACCTAGAAACTGTTCGAACTGCCGGAATTTCGGCGGCAGCACCTGGCCGTAGAGTTGCGAGAACCAGGGAAATTTCCGCGCTGCTTTCAGGTCAGCGTAGGAAAATTCGCCCACCGATTTTGGGAACATGCCGATGATGGACGTGCTGAGCGAAGCTGCGGAGCTGCGCGTGGGAGCGATGGTGATGGTGCCGAACACCAGGGCAAATGCCAGAAGGCCTGAAATTACGCCGCTTATGACTGGTTTTTTCATTGGGTACCCCTCAGTTCAATCCTTGATAGCTGTCCTTCGATTATAAGATTTAACGGCTGATGCCGACGGGACTTTCGGCGACGCGTGCCGCAAGAGTCGCGGACTCCGCGCGCAGCCTCGAAGCGAATTCGCTGTCGGTAATGGACTCCAGATTGATGGCGACATTCTCCAGAGCGCCGCGAACCGCCGCTGCGGCCATCAATCGCCCTACGCGGATGTCTGAATACATAGACGGGCTGGAGATGCCTTCCAGTTGCCCGAGTCGGTCAAATACTTCAGCGGCTTCGCGCGCCACCTCGAGTGGAACGCTGGCTGCGCCATGCAGCGCCTGCTGGATCGCGGCGTCCCGCTGACCCTCTAGTTCAGACGTATCCTTCGGCAACTTGTAAGCAGCCATCACGTGGCTGAACGAAGCCGCATCGCGGTCGATCGCTTCCGATAGGGCGCGCGCGGCGGACTGAAATTCGGCCAGCGCGTCGCTGAGCCGGTCGACGTATGCGGCTTGCGATTTCTTTTTGCGCGAGAGGCTGGCGACCATTTGGCCGAGGCTTGCTCCGAGCGCTCCCGCTAGCGCCGCTACGGAACCGCCGCCAGGAGTGGCTGTCGGCTCTGCGACCGCATCGAGAAAAGGTTGCGCGAGCGCTGCCAGCTTGCCGGGACCTTCCGGAGTGGCGTTGCCGCTAAGCGAAGCCTCGATACGATTCTCAAACACTTGCGCGGGCGAAAAGTTCTCGAGCTGCAGATAAAAGTCGGCCGTCAGTTCGATGGCGCGTTTGGGAATCAGGCCGACGATTTCGCTGCCCACGATGGAGACGCCGTAGCGTTCGGCTTCGCGCTTCACCATTTCGAAAACGCGATGAAGCGGCGTCTGCTCGAAGTCCGTCATGTTGATAGAGACTTGCGCGAGATTGCGCGCGCGCAAATCCACGCCCATGGCTTTCACGAAGCGCAAGCCGCCATTCGAGAAGCGGATGTTCTTGCCGATTTTTTTCGCGATTTCCAGGTCCGGCGTGTTCAAGTTGATGTTGTAGGCCACCAGGAATTTGCGCGCGCCCACCACTGTGGCGCCGGCGGTAGGATGCAGCCGTTGTTCGCCGATGTCCGGAGCACGATCGGGATTCCTGGGAACTTCGGCGAGCAAGCCTTCGAACTGGCCCTTGCGAATATTTTCCAGATTGCTGCGTTCGGGTCGTTGCGCGGCAGCCTCGTAGAAATAAACCGGGATGTGATAGCGCTCCCAGATTTCGCGGCCAACTTTTTTCGCGAGAGCGACGCAATCTTCGATGCTGACGCCTTCGACGGGAATGAACGGCACGACGTCGGTCGCGCCCATGCGTGGATGCGCGCCAGAATGTTTGGTCAGGTCAATCAGTTCGGCGGCTTTTCCTACGCCGCGGAGCGCCGCCTCGGCGACAGCGTCAGGCTTGCCGGCGATGGTGACTACACTGCGGTTATGGTCCGCGTCACTCTCGCGGTCCAGCAGATACACGCCGGGAACTTCGCGCATTGCGGCGATGATGGCGTCAATTTTTGCCATATCGCGCCCTTCGGAGAAATTCGGAACTGATTCGACGAGTCGTTTCATGTGGTTAAAGATTCTTCGAATGGATAATGATGCCGCGCTTCATCGTGAAGGCGCAAAGGTTCACACCAAAATAATACGGGATTTCGCGGTAGTCGGCCACGTCAAAGGCGGCCAGGTCCGCATACTTGCCAACTTCCAGGGAGCCGGCGCGGTCGTGGGCGCGCAGCGAATAAGAGGGGTTGATCGTGGCGGCGGCGATGGCTTCGGCGGGCGTCATACGCATCTGCGTGCACGCCAGCGACAGAATCATGGACATGCTCAACGTAGGACTGGTGCCGGGATTGAAATCGGTGGCGATGCCGACGATGGCCCCCGCATCAATCAGTTTGCGCGCTGGGGCGAAATGGCTGAGGCCGAGATGGAAGCAGCAGCCTGGCAGCAGCGTGCAGACCACGTTCGAGAGGGCCAGCGCGCGAATGTCCGCCGCATTTATCTTTTCCAGGTGGTCCGCGCTGGCTGCTTGCAATTCGATGGCGAGCCGCGCCGCGCCGGTGTTTGCCAGTTGCTCGGCATGAATGCGCGGCACCAGGCCGCCGGCGCGTCCGGCGGCGAGGATTTTGCGCGACTGCGCGACGGTGAACGCGCCGCGGTCGCAAAACACGTCGCAGAATTCGGCGAGACCCGCCATCGCTACCGTGGGAATCCAGCGTTCCACCAGCAGATTCACGTAGGCTTCGGGGCGGTTGCGAAATTCTGCCGGAACTACGTGCGCGCCGAGAAACGTCGCGTGAATATCGAGCGGATGTTCCTGATGGAGTTCGGAGAGCAGTGAAAGAATTTTGAGTTCGCTTTTCCAGTCGAGGCCATACCCACTTTTTGATTCGATCGTCGTGGTCCCGTGCGTCGCGAACAAATTCAAGTTGGCGATCGCTCGCGTTTTAAGCGCACTGGGAGTAGCGCGTCGCAGGCTTTCGACCGTGGAGCGTATCCCTCCGCCCCTCTTTGCGATTTCTTCGTAGCTGGCTCCGGCAATGCGCTCTTCGTATTCGTGGGCGCGGCTGCGCGGAAAAATCAGATGCGTGTGCGAATCCACGAAGCCGGGCAGAACCACGCGTCCAGCGAGATCTATTTTTTCGACGCGGCGCGCCTGGCGCAATTTTTCGATGCGACGGCGCGGGCCGATTGCGGCAATGCGGTCTTCGTGAATTAGGATCGCGCCGTTAGGAATGATGCCTAGGTCGCCGAGAGCTTTACCGCGGCGGGGAACTGGTCCGCGCAGAGTCAACAGCTGCGAGCAGCCGGTGATGAGGACGTCGGGCACGGGTGAAGCGATACTAACGCCGACGGGGAGCAAAAGACCACTGGCGATGCGGAATCGTTAATAGATCAGCCCGCTATAAATGCGCGCGAACAGCCGGCGCTATGCCTTCGCCGCCATGGTTGCATATGCCGGAGCGAAAACTTCGGCGACGAAGGTTTCGATCGAAGTCGGCGTCGTGTTTTTCGCGTTTCGGGGTTCGTGCAGCGTCAGTACGCCGGAGTTCATGGATTTCCACATTTCGATCATTAGCGCGGCGGTGGACTTTTGTAAGCCGCTTTGCACCAGCGCGGGCTCCAGCATCATGAAAGGAACCTGCATGTAGCCAAGTTTTGGTTTGCCGATCGCGTTGCCGACGATCGAGGCGACCTCTTTCATCGTCACGTCGCGTTGGCCGTGCAGTTCCTGGAACGAGCTGCCGGTGAAATCGCGGGCGTGCAATCTTCCTGCGGCGTATGCGCCAATGTCTCGCGCGGCGATCATCGCATGTGACGCGTCTCCGGGCATTGGGCCTGGTAGCGTGCCCATAGTGCGCAGCGGCTGCACGCTCATGAAAAGATTCTCCATAAATCCGGCGGGGCGTAGGTGCAAGACATTAAGTCCCTTGATAGCGTTCATTTTCACTTCCAGATCGTGCAGGCCGAGAATGGGGCCGGATTTTTCGGTCAGGTCCGCGCCGACGCTGCTGAGAGTCACAACGTACGGGACTTTGGCTTCGGCGATTGCGGTCGCATATGCGGCCACGACTTTCTCCTGGTAGCCGCGATAGTCGTTCGTCCGCATGTCCGGCGGGATCAGCAGGTATACCGCTGTCGCGCCCTGAAATGCTTTGCGCAGAAACGCGGCATCTTCCACGGTGCCTACCGCGGCCTCCGCGCCTTTCTCTACGAACGGTTGAAGTTTCGTTGCGTCGCGTCCGATCACGCGAATTTTTTCGCCCTTGGCGAGCAGGGTTTCCGCTGCGACCTTGCCTGTGTTTCCTGTGGCTCCGGTGATTACGATCATGGTGGCTCCTTTGGTTGCTCTCGAATAGAGCAGACGTCCGGCCGGGGCGACTACGCGCAATCAGATGCGCGAGCTATTCTCTGGGCATCGGGATTTTTACGCCGGACTTTTTCGCGAAGGCGACAGCTTCGGGATAGCCGGCGTCCACATGACGCGCGACGCCGATACCGGGATCGTTGGTCAGCACGCGCTTAATGCGCTCACCCATTTCTTTCGAGCCGTCGGCGACTGTGACTTGACCGGCGTGGAGCGAATAGCCGATGCCTACGCCGCCACCGTTGTGTATCGAAACCCAACTTGCTCCGCTCGCGGTGTTCAGCAGCGCGTTGAGCAGAGGCCAGTCGGCGATGGCGTCCGAGCCGTCCTTCATTTTTTCGGTTTCGCGATACGGCGAAGCGACCGAGCCGCAATCCAGATGATCGCGGCCAATCACGATGGGGCCTTTTAGTTCACCGCGTGCGACCAGATCGTTGAGCGCCAAGCCGAAGCGATCGCGTTCGCCGTAACCGAGCCAGCAGATGCGCGCGGGCAGTCCCTGAAAGCGCACGCGCTTCTGCGCGAGCTTGATCCAGCGCGACAGAATTTCGTCGTGCGGAAACATTTCCAGAACCAGCTGATCGGTTCGGTGAATATCAGAAGGCTCGCCGGAAAGTGCCGCCCAGCGAAATGGCCCGCGGCCTTCACAGAACAGCGGACGAATGTAAGCGGGCACGAAGCCCGGAAAATCGTAGGCGTTCTTCACGCCTTGCTGGAACGCAAACGTGCGGATATTGTTGCCGTAATCAAAAGTGACCGAGCCCATTTTCTGCAGCGCGAGCATGCCTTCCACGTGGCGCGCGATGGAATCGAGTGAGCGCTTTTCGTACGCAGCAGGATCGGATTTGCGCAGCTCGGTAGCTTGCGCGACGTCGAGGCCCTGCGGAATGTATCCGCCGATGGGATCGTGCGCGCTGGTTTGATCGGTAAGCAGGTCCGGCACCACGCCGCGGCGCGCGAGTTCGGGAATCACGTCCGCGCAATTGCCGGTGAGGCCCACGGAAGTGGCTTCGTGTTTGCGGACGGCATTTTTCAGGATGCGCAGGGCTTCGTCGAGATCGTTGACCATCACGTCGCAGTACCCCGTTTTCACGCGGCGCTTGATGCGCTCGGGGTCCACGTCAATTCCCAGGAACGCCGCGCCGTTCAGAGTTGCAGCCAACGGCTGCGCTCCACCCATACCGCCCATGCCGCCAGTCACTACCAATTTCCCGGCGAGGTCGCCGCCGAAATGCTGACGCGCGGCTACCGCGAATGTTTCATACGTGCCCTGCAGAATTCCTTGCGAGCCAATGTAGATCCAGCTCCCGGCGGTCATTTGCCCGTACATCATCAGGCCCGCGCGATCAAGTTCGTCGAAATGCTTCCAATCGCTCCAATGTCCCACGAGATTGGAATTAGCAATCAGTACGCGCGGCGCGTAGCTGTGCGTGCGAAAAATTCCCACAGGTTTGCCGGACTGCACCAGCAGAGTTTCGTCATTTTCCAGCGAGCGCAACGACGCGACGATTGCGTGATAGCAATTCCAGTTGCGCGCCGCCTTGCCGCGTCCGCCATAGACGATCAAATCTTCGGGCTTCTCGGCGACTTCCGGATCGAGGTTGTTCATCAGCATGCGCAGCGCCGCTTCCTGCTGCCAGCCCTTACAGGAGAGGGCGGAGCCGCGCGGCGCACGCACCGGTTGATACCCGGAGGCTTCTTCGGTGGCTAACTTCGACATGGACATCCTCCGTTTGCATCTTATCGCAGACCGGCGGTGGAATTGTAGCGCGGCGCGAAAGCCGACGGGCCTCCACAACGAGCCGCGACAGCGCATCACCACAACGGGCGGGCCAATCGCGTTGCACGTCCCGCGCCTATACGCTAGAGTTGATTGAGAGCACATGGACTATCCCGCGCTGAACAAACTTTTCCTGGACGCCGTAGATCGCTACGCCAATCCGAAAGCACAAATCTACAAGACCGCGAACGGTTGGGAATCCGTCTCCGCGGGTGAAATGCTGCGGCGCGTGGCGGGCTTGTCCAAAGCGCTGGGTGAACTGGGTATCAGGACCGGCGATCGCGTGGGCGTCTTTGCGCCGAATTGCGCGGAATGGCACGTCGCGGATTTTGCGATCACCGGATTGGGCGCGGCCAGCGTGCCGATTTATTTCAACGAGTCTGCGGACCGGCTGACATATATCCTCAACGATTCAGGCGCGCGGATTGTTATCACCAAGGGCGAAGTGCAAGCGCGCAAGATTGCCGAAACGCGCTCGCGCATTCCCGGGTTGGAGCACGTGATTTCCGTCGCGCCACCGAGTGATCTGCACGGCGAAATTCTGCGCTATGAGACTTTGATTGCCACAGCCGGAGAGGCCGATATCGCGGAATACCGGCGCCGCGCTGCGGAAGTCTCCGGCAGTCTGCTCGCGACGATCATTTACACCTCCGGAACTACCGGCGAACCGAAGGGCGTCATGCTGAATCATTCGAATCTCAGCTCCAATTCGATTGATTCGCTGAAGGAATATGTATTCGAACCAGGTGACGTGGCGCTGGAATTTTTGCCACTGGCTCACGTGTACGAGCGCACCGTCGCATATGGATATTTGTCCCGCGGCGTTTCGATTGCCTACCTGGAGCAGATCGAAGCCGTCGCGGAAGCGTTGCTGGAAGTGCACCCGACAATGACCGCCGCCGTGCCGAGATTTTTCGAGAAGCTCTACGCGAATATTTTGGAGAAAGGGCACCGCGAGACTGGTTTGAAGCGCAAGATTTTCGATTGGGCGCTTGGCGTGGCGCAGGAATCGGTGCCGTGGCGTGCGTACGGGAAAAAGCCCAGCAGCGGATTGCAGTTGCGGTGGGGAATCGCGGATCGGCTGGTCTTTTCGAAGATTCGCGCGGGGCTGGGCGGAAAGATTCGCACGTTCTGCTCTGGAGGAGCGCCGCTAGCGCCGGAGCTGGCGGAATTTTTCTGGTCGTTGGATGTGCGCGTGTTTCAGGGCTACGGCCTGACGGAAACTGCCCCGGTAGTTACGGCGAATTTGCCGACTGCTAATAGGGTGGGCACTGTGGGGCGCCCTATCCCGCACGTGGACGTGCGCATCGCGGAGGATGGCGAGATTCTGGTGAAAGGCCCAAACGTGATGCAGGGTTACTACCGCAAGCCTGCGGAGACGCGCGAAGTGTTGACGGAAGACGGCTGGTTTCGCACCGGCGACATCGGGAAGCTCGATTCGGACGGATATCTAATCATCACCGACCGCAAGAAAGAGCTGCTGAAGACCGCCGCGGGAAAATTTGTCGCGCCGGCGCCCATTGAAAATATGCTGAAATCCAGCCCGTACATCACCAATGCAATCGTGGTGGGCGACAAGCGCAAATTCGTCTCGGTGTTGATCGTTCTGAATTTCGCAACGATCGAAGCCGAAGCCAAGCGCCAGGGCCGCGAATTTGCAACGCGTTCGCAGATGCTTACTGACGTGTGGGTGCGCGATTTGATCACGCACGAAATCGAGCGCCTTACGGCGTCGCTGGCGCAATATGAGAAGCCCAAGCGCTTTGCGCTGCTGGAGCAGGATTTTACTTACGCCAGCGGCGAGCTGACTTATACGTTGAAGATGAAACGGCGCGTGGTCGAAGAGCGTTACCAGGATGTGATCGCGCGCCTCTACGCGGACGTAGAAGAACCGCGACCGCAGCACCAGGCATAGCATCAAACGTGGCGGCAGGCGAAAGTTTTGCGTATAACCTGTGCGAGCCGGACGTACCGCTACGTTGGATCCGCGGCTCGCGCAGTACGCACGCCGTACAATGAGATTCGGAGAATCCTGATGGCCGACCAACTGGTAATTGCCGGGCGCGCTTTCAATTCGCGTTTGATCGTGGGCACGGGAAAATACCGCAACTTTGACGAAATGCGCCGCGCCCATCAGGCCTCCGGCGCGGAAATGGTCACCGTCGCGGTTCGCCGCGTGAATCTCACCGACAAATCCAAAGAATCCCTGCTCGATTACATTGACCGCGAGAACTTTTTCATTCTGCCGAATACCGCGGGCTGCTACACCGCGGACGAAGCAGTACGCACGGCCCGGCTGGGGCGCGAAGTGGGCCTATCGGAATGGGTGAAGTTGGAAGTGATTGGCGACCAGCAGACTCTTTTCCCGGACACGGAGCAATTGATCGCCGCAACGAAAATTTTGGTGCAGGAAGGATTTGTAGTGCTGCCTTACACGAATGACGATTTGATCGTCGCGCGGAAATTGATTGATGCGGGCGCGGCCGCGGTGATGCCTTTGGGTGCGCCGATCGGTTCCGGCATGGGGATTCAGAATGTGACTAACCTGCGGATTTTGCGCGAACGGATTACGGAAGTGCCGCTGATCGTGGATGCGGGCGTGGGCACGGCTTCGGATGCGGCGTTGGCGATGGAACTCGGAGCGGACGGCGTGTTAATGAACACTGCGATCGCTGAAGCGCAGGATGCTGTGCTGATGGCCGAGGCGATGGGATCAGCGGTGGATGCCGGCCGCAAGGCATTCATGGCCGGGCGGATCGTCAGGAAGCTGTACGCTTCAGCTTCGAGCCCGCTGCACGGAGTTGTGAAGTAGTCCCCATGGAATTGCTGCCACGAGAATCGCGCCGCGTCTGCCCTCTCGGCTAGCGAAATAAAATGTGCCACAAAATATCGACGAGCGCATGTACGATCGCGCCAGGAAATAGCGACCCGGTTTTAATCCACGTCCGGCCGTAGAACAGCCCCGCGATCGCTGCCAGGAACACATACTTCCAGTTGGGGAACGGCGCGTGGAAAATGTGCGCGAAACCGAACGCGACGGACGCCACCGCCAAGCCCGTCCACTGATTCTTGAACGTGCGCGAAAGAATATTCTGCAACACTCCGCGAAACAGGAATTCCTCCGGCCAAGCCGTGAAGAACAAAATGCCGATGACTTCGATGGGGGCCGTGCGCAGGCGCGCGAGCGATGGCGCGTACGTAAGGAAGCCGATGCGCAGCCCGATGACGACGGCGATGACCGCGAACACCACAAAATGGAGCACTACGTTCCATGCGTAGCCGCGCCGCCATTCCACCGCGTAGCCGATGCCATCCAGACGCCGCAGCAGCACGAACGCTGCGACGCCCGTGCTGAGCGCCAGCAAAATCGTCAGCGTGTGCATTAGCTGCGGCGGATAAGGGAACAGGACGTACAAAATTGTAAGGCCCTTCCAGCGGAGTTCCACCGGCAGCCAGATCAGCAGCAACGCGGCGTAGTCCTGCCATTGGCCCGCAGGCTTCCCGATGCACGTGGCGGCCAGCAGCGCCGGCAACACGGTGTAGGTCGCGCCGAGCAAGGCCGTTTTCCAGTTAGCGGTAACGCCGATGGTGTATATCAGCACGGCGAAGAGCGGCACTAAGGGCGCAAGAATCGCGCCATGCTCGCCGAACAAATGCCGGACGCGCTCCAGCACAGGCGGCGCTGCGAGGAATAACTCAAATGCGAAAAGCGCCGCGGCCACCGCAAGCGCCAGCGCAAACGAATGCCCGGAATAGCCCAGGCGAATTCCGTAGAACGTAGCGAGACCGACGATGACCGCCCACGCAACAAAAGCGGTGGGCAGATTCATGGACCAGGATGCGGAACTTTTCGCCACGGCTCAAGATTCTACTGAAGTGAGCGCCGGTCGCGGTAGCAACTTCAATCGCCCCGCGATTTCTTACAGGCCGACCATCACATGAGGCGATTGAGGCCGTTGAACGCGGCAGTCTTGTAGCACTCTGCCAAGGTGGGATAGTTGAAAACGGTATCTATGAAGTAGGTGATCTTGCCCTTGAGCTTGAAGACCGCCTGACCAATGTGGAGCAGCTCGGCCGCATTCTCCCCGAAAATATGCACTCCGAGCAGTTCCAAAGTCTCGCGATGGAAAAGGATTTTAAGGCGACCGTCGGTATGCCCCGCAATTTGGCCGCGCGCAATCTCGCGGTAGTACGCAACCCCGACCTCGTAGGGAACATCAGCATCGGTGAGCTGCTCTTCGGTTTTCCCAATGAAAGAAATTTGTGGAATGGTGTAAATCCCATAAGGGTAGCTCTCAGGATCCGTCTGCACCTGCAGGCCGAAAGCCCGTGCGGCGGCGATGCGTCCTTGTTCCATGGAAACAGACGCCAGGCTGGGAAAGCCGATCACGTCGCCGACAGCGAAGATGTGTGGCTGCGTCGTGCGGAAATCCGCGTCAACCTTAATGCGGCCGCGATTGTCAGCCTCGATACCGGCCGCGGCCAGATCTAAACGTTCCACATTGCCTTGGCGGCCCACGGCGTAAAGCAACGCATCCGCATTGATGCGCTTCTTGCTCACTAGGTTCGCGGCCACTTTACCGTCGGGCAACGCTTCCACGCTTTCGACTTCCTCGTTCAAGCGCATGGTGGCGCGGTGATCGCGCATCTGGTAGCTGAGCGCTTCCACCATTTCGGTATCCGCAAACTCGAGCAAGCGCGGCCGCTTTTCCACAATGATGACGCGCACACCGAGCGTGGCGAACATGCATGCATACTCGACGCCAATCACGCCGCCTCCCACCACGATGAGCGTCCTGGGAATTTGCGGCATGCTCAGAATCTGGTCGCTATCAATAATGTTCCGACCGTTGATGGGCACCTTCGGATTCTTCGCGGGCTTGGTGCCGGTAGCGATGACGATATACTCGCCTTCAATTTCTGCGAAGCCATTGCCGTTCTCCACCCGCAGGTGATGCGGATCCATAAATTTTCCAGTGCCGTGGAGTACGTCCACTCCGTTGCGTTTCAGTTGGTCCTGAGTGACTCCCACTTCATTTTCGACCACGCGTTGGATGCGGAAAATCACATCAGCCATGGTGATAGTGGCCGACGCGCCTCGATTAGCGCCGTAGAAATTCTTGGAATAGAAACCGGAGAGGTGCAACACAGCTTCGCGCATTGTCTTGCTCGGGATGGTGCCGGTATTGATGCACACGCCGCCGATGGCGCTCTGCTTTTCGATCATCGCCACGCGCTTGCCGGCCTTCGCGCCCTGAATGGCGGCGCGCTGCCCGCCCGGCCCTGAGCCGATTACGATCAGATCATATGGCTGCATTCGAATGCTCCTGTGCGGATTGTTCGTCTGGCGCGTGCTTTACAGGCTGAAGACTGATAGCGCAGGTGTGTTACTGCGAGATGAATGCCTGCGGCCACGGAGTTGCCGCGGCAGTAGCGCCGATCCGGGCTATGCCCAAGCGTGGTCTGGACACGGGCTGATTCCTTTGCGGTTCCGGCAGGGGGTTTCTTGTGCGATTCTGGTGCGGCTCAAAACGAAGCCATACGGATGCCCACGCCCACCAAGTCTGAGCGATTCACTTATATTGATTGGCTGCGGGGCTTCGCCTGCCTACTGATGTTCGAAGTACACTCCTACGATTCGTGGCTCAACGCATCGGCGCGCGATACGAAATTCTTCAAGTGGTCGCAGCTGGGCGGCACGCTTCCGGCTCCGCTGTTCTTGTTTCTGGCGGGCGTGTCGTTCGCTCTGGTGACGGACAAGATGCGGCGCAAAGGCTTGCCGGCGAATGACATCGCGCGCAAGACCATTCTGCGCGGCGCGGAAATTTTGGCGCTCGGCTACGGCTTCCGTTTGCAGGAATATTTGCTCGGGCTGCCGTGGGCGCCGTGGACCGACCTGCTGCGCGTGGACATTCTAAATACGATCGGCTTCTCGATGATTCTGATGGGCGTGGTGTGCTGGCTCGCACGCACGCGCGCGATGAATCTGCTGCTTGCGCTGGCGGCGACCGCTGCAATCGCATGCGCCACGCCGCCGCTCTATACCACATGGCGGCCAAGCTGGCTGCCGTGGTATCTCGAGTCGTACATCAACGGCGTGCACACTTTCAAGACGCCGCAGGCGTGGCTCTTCCCGGTTTTTCCCTGGGCGGCGTTCGCGTTTGCGGGCCTGGCGCTGGGATTTTTCCTGTTCGACGACTGGGCGGTGAAGAACCAGGGGAAAGCCGTCGCGCTGCTCGGCGCGTTGGGAATCGCGCTGTACTATTTTTCAATGTGGCTGGATGCGCGCCCGGTGCAACTCTTCGCGGTGTACGATTACTGGCACACCAGTCCCAATTTTTTCATGGCGCGCCTGGGCATTCTGCTGGCGCTGTTTCCGCTCAGCTACGCGTGGTGCCGCGTGGTGGTTTTACGAATCCCATTCAGCCCGCTGGTCCAGATGGGCCAGACTTCGCTGCTCGTTTACTGGGTGCACATCGAATTTGTGTATGGCCGGTTCTCGATCCTGCAGAAAGGTGCGCAATCCATTCCGATGGCGACTCTCGGCCTGCTGATTATCACCACGGCGATGGTTTTACTGTCTGTGGCGCGGACACGCTGGAAGGGAAACGGCGTCGAAGTGCTGGCATGGTTGCGCCGAGCGGTAACGCCTGCGACGCCGTAGTAACATTAGCAATTAATTTATTGCGACGAACAGGACTGCGGGGGCGCCGCGGGGTGAGCCGAATCGGCAGCGCGTGGATGCGTCTTGAAAATTAGTTCACCGGGGCGCGCCAGGCCGAAGTCCTCGCGCGCGATGCATTCCATCGTGGAAGGATCAGTCTTAAGATCCTTCACGTGGTCCTGCAATTTCTTATTCTCGGCGTCCAGCTGAGTTATTTCCTGCTGAATTTTGCGCGCTTCGGCTTGCGAACGGCGCATCGCCAGCACTCCATGCGTCCCAAAAATATCCTGCAACAGCAGCAGCACGAATCCAGCGATCAGGAACCAATACAGATTGCGGCGCAAGAAGGCGCCCAACTGCTCCACGAAGGATTGGCGCGGCACGGTGGTCGCGTTGCGGTCTTGCGGTGGCGGATTGTTGACGCCGCGGTTCATTGGGTGATCCATGCGCGCGCTTCCTCTGCCAATTTCTGCGCTGCGGCCACCGTCGCGGCTTCGGTGTAAATCCGCGCGACCGGCTCGGTGCCCGATGGACGCATCAGAATCCAAGAGCTATCGTCGAAAATCAGTTTCAGCCCGTCGGTGCGATCAATCTTCGCAACTTTATGCCCCGCAAATTCGCTGAAGTCCTGGCGCAAACGATCCGGTAGCTTCGCCTGGGCTTCCGCAGGCAGATGCAAATTTTCGCGGACGGGCCAGAATTCCGAGCCAACGCGGCGGAAGAGATCACGTAGCTGATCGCCCAGCGATTTCTGCCGTGCCGCGATCATTTCGGCCACTAACAGGCAAGCAAGGATGCCGTCTTTTTCCGGCAGGTGGCCGTGGATGGTCATGCCTGCGCTTTCTTCGCCACCCAGCGCAATTTTCCCGGCGCGCAGTAGCGGCCCAACATACTTGAAGCCCACGGGAGTTTCGTAAGCCTTCACGCCGTGCAGCTGCGCGACCGCATCAATCAGATGAGTGGTCGCAACGCTGCGCGAAGCTCCCAGCTTTTCACCGCGCGTCTCCAGCAAATAATCGAACACCAAGCCTAGAATGTGATTCGGCTGCACGAACGTTCCGTCGCGATCCAAAATCCCGAAGCGGTCAGCATCGCCGTCGGTAGCTAAACCAGCAAGCGACTTCTTCTCCAGCACCAGCTTTTTCAGTGGTGCGAGGTTTTCTTCCGAAGGGTCCGGGCCGCTGCCATCGAACAGCACGTCACGCTTGGTGCGAATGGATTCAACCGTCATTCCGTGGTCGCTGAGAATACGATCAAGCCAGCCCGCCCCGCAGCCGTGCACGGCGTCGTAAGCAAAATTTCCTTTGGCTTTGGCCAGCACATCGAAGCGGATCATTTTTTTCAATTGCTCGAAGTACGGGCCGCGCGGGTCAATGCGCTCGAAATCGTCGGCGATGTCCTGAAAGTGGCCGTCGTCCTCCGGCAACGCCGCGGCGCGCTTCTCGATGTCCTTGGTAATTGCGGGCAGGGCCGGTCCGCCGTCGGGCCCAGAAAATTTCAGGCCATTGTATTCAGCCGGGTTGTGGCTGGCGGTGATGTTGACGCCGCCTTCGTACTTATTGTGGATGATCGCGTGGGCAAGCACGGGCGTCGGCGTCGGCTCCGGACAGAAAACGATCGCGCATCCGTTTTTCCGCAGCACTCCAGCCGCCGTGCGCGCGAATTCCGGAGAAAAGAAACGCGTGTCGTGCCCCACGACGAGTTTTGGATTCTTCTTTAGCGCGGAAACGTGTCCCGCGATGGCCGCCGAGGCTCGGCGCACTCCGCCAAAAGTAAAATCGTCGGCGATCACGCCGCGCCAGCCGGAGGTTCCGAAATGGATCGTTTGTTTCGTCACGGGCGACTATTGTATCTTGGCCCGTGAGCTAAAATCACGCAAGAACGGCGCGAGTCGCAAGAGTCAACGTGGTTGGGCAGCTAAAAATGACGGACAAAATCGTAGTACTCGTCACCTGTGGTTCGCGAAAAGAGGCGCGGAAGATGGCCCGTGCTCTGGTGGGGCAGCGGCTGGCTGCTTGCGTCAGCGAGATTGGTGTCCCGGTAGCCTCGACGTATCGTTGGAAGGGAAGAATCGAGTCGGCGAAGGAGTTTTTGCTACTGATCAAGACGAGCAAGGAGCGGTTCGCGGCGGTGCGCGATGCCGCGCGGAAGCTGCACAGCTACGAGGTCCCGGAAATTATCGCCTTGTCCATCACGGCGGGTTCACGCGCGTATTTGAACTGGATCACCGCGTCGGTGAAGACCAAATAGGTTGCAGCTACGCTAACCTAAGAGTCGCCACGAGCCGGCGAGTGTGTCAACGCAGACGCGCGGCCGAACCCATTCTCAAGCTCGGACGCTAGATTTGCGCGAGAGCCTGGTCCAAATCCGCAATGATGTCTTCCACATCTTCAATTCCGACGGACAAGCGCACCAACCCCTGCGTAATCCCAATCTGCATCTGGATATCCGGCGGGATCGAAGCGTGGGTCATCAACGCGGGCAGGGAAATCAGCGTCTCGACGCCCCCCAAGCTTTCCGCCAGCGAACACAGCCGAACGTGATTCAGAAATTTCTTGGCGGCTTCCAGCGGGCCCAGGTCAAACGAAATCATGGCGCCGAAGCCGCGCTGCTGCCGTTTGGCGAGTTCGTGCTGAGGATGGGAAGCAAGACCGGGGAAGATGACGTGTTTTACCTTCGGATGAGCCGCCAGGTGCGTCGCCACCGCCATTCCGTTGGAATTGTGGCGATCCATGCGCACCGCCAGGGTCTTGACACCGCGCGAAACCAAAAAGCAATCCATCGGTGCCAAGCCCGCTCCGGCCGAGCGTTGCACGAAATATATTTTCTGGGCTTGTTCGGGCGTGCTAACGATCACCGCTCCGCCGGTGCAATCACTGTGGCCGTTCAGGTACTTGGTCATGGAATGCACCACGATGTCCGCACCCAGCGCGAGCGGCTGCTGCAGATAAGGCGTTAGGAATGTGTTGTCCACCACAATCGTTAGATTTCTCTCGTGTCCCAGTTTCGCCACGGCCGCCAGGTCCGTGACGATCATCGTGGGGTTCGTAGGCGTCTCCACGTAAATCATTTTCGTGTTCGGCTTTATGGCTTGCTTCACCTTTTCCAGGTTGGAGGTGTCCACGTAGCTGAATTCCAAGCCGAACTGCACCAGAAGCTGCGTGGTGATGCGGAAGACTCCGCCATAGACCGCTTGCGACAGGATGGTGTGATCTCCCGGCCGCAAGAGGCGGAACACGGCGTCAATTCCCGCCATCCCAGAAGTGAATACGTAGGCCGCATGGCCGCCTTCGAGCTTAGCGATGGTGCGCTCCAGAGCCTTCCTGTTCGGGTGATTCGTACGCGCGTAGTCATAACCTTTGCTCTTACCCATCTCTTCGATGACGTAGGTCGAAGTCTGGTAAATCGGCGCGACGATTGATCCGGTCAGCGCGTCCGGCTCCTGGCCCACGTGAATTGCATCCGTCGAAAACCCCATCACTTTCCTCCCGGCTCGAATCTCAAGAATTTTTCCGGCGCGTACCGCGCGTGTTCCAGGAATTCCTGAAAACAGCCCCGTGACCCGGAAGTCCAAGGCCGGAGCGTTCTTACGTGGCTACGGCAACCGGCGACGATCGGCAGTGGCCCAAGAATTCGACCTCTCATCATACGTCAGGCGACGGTTCGCATCACTCCGAACGGCCCGTGGGTTGTTAAAAAATGCAGCGAGCCAGCCACGCGCCAACACCAGGGCAACATTTACAATCGCGCTACACGTTCGTCCGCGGCTACCGAATGCGGCCACCGGCGTGGCGCGGACATATGCTCTTGAGAGACTTCCCAGATTGGAGTACAAGGATGATGTATGAGGCCCTGTACCTGCCTTCGCCAATCCTTCTTGCTGATTGCACTGGGCGCATTTTTCGTATCGGGATTGCTGTCACCCCCCGCCTGCCGCGCGCAGTCCAGCCAGTCCGACAAGTCCACGACTCAGAGTCAATCCAACTCCGCGGACAAACCCAACCAGACTGGTGATCAAGCCGCCGACGGCACCACGCGATTGCGGATTATCGTCACCAATACGCTGGACAAGCCGGTAGGCAACGCCAGCGTATACGTCCGCTTCAACCAACCCGGCGGATTCATGCGCAAAGATAAACTTGCCGAGCTGAGTTTCAAGACCAACGAAGACGGTTCGGTGAAAGTTCCTGCCGTCCCGCAAGGCAAAATTTTGATTCAAGTGATTGCCAAGGGCTGGCACACATTTGGGAAATGGTACGACATCGAAAAAGACCAAGACACCATTGCCATCAAGCTCGAAGCTGCTCCGCACTGGTATTAGAATTGTCTCGCGCGAGCTATTTGTCCACGCGTGTTCTTCTCATTCTTTCCTTCGGTCAACCGCAGCACAGTGCCCGGAATTTGTGCAAACAGGATTAAACCTTTGCATTGCAGAACGATTTCGTTTTGCGCGTGTCCATTTCCACATGGTTTTCAACAGAACTGTTGAAAACTTTTACAAGAAATTTATATTTTCCTCGCCATTCAACGGCGGAATGGTTTTAAAAATGCCTCGCCCCGCTCCACTCATTCTCTTTTGGAAATGAATCTCACGCCGCGGACCAAAAAAGAAATTCTGCCGCGACGCCCGTAACCTGGCACCCTGCATGTCCTTGTGCGAGCTTGCTATCTGCAGGTGCGCGGCTGCAAAATGTCCCGGACCCAAATGAAATATTTGATTCTCAACGCGGACGACTTTGGAGTGACGCGCGGCGTGAACCAGGCAATCATTCGGGCTCATCGCGAAGGCATTCTCAGCAGCGCGACATTAATGGCTAATGGTCCGGCATTCGACGATGCCGTGGAACAAATCGCCGTGAATCCCAAATTGGGGGTGGGCTGCCATTTGGTGCTGGTCGGTGGCAAGTGTGTCGCGCGACGCGAAGATGTTGCGTCGCTGGCCGATGCGCAAGGTAACTTACCGCAGTCTCTGCCGTTGTTTGTTGCCAAACTCAGCTCCGGAATGATCCCAACCAAGCAAATCGAAGCCGAGATACGCGCGCAGATCGAAAAAATTCGCGCCGCCGGAATCGCGCCGACGCATCTGGACACCCACAAACATACGCATGCGCATCCACGGGTGATGGAAGCGCTTGGAAAAGTCGCCAAAGAGCTTGGAATCAAGCGCGTGCGCAAGCCTGTGGAAAATCTTCACGATTCCTGGCAGACGATGCAGGCCGACGAAAAGGGCCTCTCGATGCATATCGTGGCGGCAGGAGCGGTTCGCGCCATCGCACCTCGCTTCTTCGCAATCGCCAGAAAATACGGGCTTACCTTTCCCGATCATTTCTTGGGATTGGCAGTCACCGGGCAAGTGAGCGCCGCCGCACTGCGCCGTATGGTGGATTCGCTAGACGAAGGCAGCACTGAAATCATGCTGCACCCTGGAATTTGCGACGCCGACCTGGTCCGGTCCGGCACCCGCTTGCGCGAGCAGCGTGAAATCGAGCTCGCTGCGCTTCTCGATCCCGGCGTACGCAGTGCGCTGCACGAACGAGGTATTCGCTTAATCAGCTATCGCGAGTTAAACTAACCATATGCGCGAGCACCCGAAAAATCCGCCACGTTTCTCCCTGGTGGTGCCCTTTCACGACGAGCAGCAGAGCGTCCGCGAATTGCACCGGCAGTTAAGTGCGGTCATGACCGGGCGATTCGAGCCCGTCGAGTTCGTTTATGTGGATGATCAGAGTTCGGATGCGACTCCTCAGATACTCGCGGAGATTGCCGAAGAGGATCCGCGCGTCGCAGTGTTGCGCCTGAAGCGCAATTACGGCCAGACGACGGCGCTCGCCGCGGGATTCGATTACGCCTCCGGCGACGTGATCATCTCCATGGATGGTGACTTGCAGCACGACCCCGCCGACATTCCTACGCTGCTCGAAACTCTGGACGCGACCGGCTGCGACATCGTCAGCGGCTGGCGGCAAAAGCGCGTGGACAACTTTATTCTGCGCCGCCTGCCTTCGCGAGTCGCGAACTGGATGATGGCCAAGCTTTCCGGCGTCAACATCCACGACTTCGGCACCACTTTCAAGGTTTACCGCCGCGAGACCATCAAGGACGTCCCGTTGTACGGCGAAATGCACCGGTTCATTCCGGCTTTGGCGGCGTGGAACGGAGCCAAGATCGTCGAAGTTCCCATTCACAACATCGTCCGACCCGATGGCAAATCGCATTACGGAATTTCTCGGACGCTGCGCGTTTTCTTTGACATCATTACCATTCGATTCCTGATGCGCTACATGACGCGCCCGCTGCACTTCTTCGGTCCCCCGGGTTTGCTGGGATTGTTTACCGGCGGCGGGATCATGGCGTTCCTGCTGGCTGAGAAGCTGCTCTGGTGGCAACTGGACCTGTTCGCGCTGCATGGTCCCTTGCTCATCCTGGGGCTGATGCTGACGTTATTTGGAGTGCAACTCCTGGCGGTTGGCCTGGTCGGCGAACTGCTGATGCGCACCCACTTTGAATCCCGAGAAGAGCCCATCTATCGGGTTGAGCACGTTTACGGTGGGCCGGACGCCGTCAACATTTCCGGATTCCCCAAAACAAAAACGCTTGCGTCCAGGCAAGCCGGCGGATAGATTGGCGGCAGCCTAGCCGGGAGATTCTATGTCCCCGCGAATATCCGTCGTGCGGCGTTGGCTACAGGCGGCGCTCATCGAGATCGAGAAAAATTTGCGCAAGGCAGTTCTTTCCGGTTGCGTCGCGTTATTGGTTGCGGCATTGGTGTGGGCCGGCGACGACCCGTGGAAAGCCAAGCCGTACCAGCGGTGGGACGCCAAAGACGTTCACAAGGTGCTCGACGCTTCGCCGTGGGCGCGCAATGTGCAAGTGGCGGCCCCGTGGATTAGCACAGGCGACGCAGGCGATGCGGCCAGCGGTGGCGTGTCATCGCAGGCCGGCCCTCCGACTATACGGTCCGCCCAAGCGCCGCAGCCTAGCTCCACTGGCGCGGGAGATATAGGCCCTGGCGGGCAGACCGCTACAGTCACTTTCGTCGTGCGCTGGGCATCGTCGCGCACGGTACGCGAAGCGCTTCTGCGCAATGCAATCCTGGCAGGACAAATCAAGGAAGACGAAGCGACGCAGCAGCTTGCGCAGCCCGTCGACACATACGAAATTGTAGTGGCGGCGCCGGACATGAAACCGTTTCAGTCGGTGGACGAGAAGATCCTGGAACACAGCGCTTTCCTGGTGGACCGAAAAACGAAACAGAAGGTCGCTCCGACCAGCGTGAAGATCCGGAATAGCGATGACGGGAAAAAGGTAGAGTCGGTCGCGTTTTTCTTTCCGAAGAAATCCGACAGCGGCGTATCCACGATCGCGGCCGATGAAAAAAACGTGGATTTTCTCTGCGTCGTCACTAACGTGAAAATAGAAGCGAATTTTGACGTTTCCAAAATGCTGGACACATTGGGACGCGACCTCTAGTCTCAATCGCTCAAAATCTCAAGCAGCCGGGGAGTGCTCATGAAGCTAGCGGCGCGTTGCGGATGTATTTTCACATTGGCGGCCATGCTGCCGGGTTTTGCAGGCGCCCAGATGGGAATGCACGCCGGTCCGGCCATGCGTGGAATTTTCAATCCAGTGGTGGGTTCGGGCGGCGAGTACGAATTGACCACGGACAGGGGCAAGACGGTGATGGAGATCTCGGTGGTCGGCAAGGAGTCAGTTGATGGCAAAGACGGCTACTGGTTTGAGATGGCCATTGCTAATGCATCCATGGGCCAGGTGATTTCGAAGAGTTTGACGGTTCTGGACGGCCAGGACACCGTCGTTTCCCGCATGATCATGCAAATGGGGAACCGCCCGCCGATGGAAATGCCCACGCAGATGTACAAGGCGAACGCGCAGAAGCAGTCGGCCGATATTCGCGACCGTGCGGAAGATGTCGGCCCCGAAACCGTCACCACTCCAGCTGGAACTTTCGCCGCCGAGCACTACAAAATGAAGGACGGCTCAGGCGACGCTTGGGTGGCGCCGAAGGCCGGTCCCTACGGCTTGGTGAAATTTCAGGGAAAAGATTCGACCATGGTGCTGACCAAGGTCATTACCGATGCCAAGGACAAGATTACCGGCACACCGCAGCCGTTTAATCCCATGATGTTCCAGCAGAACCAGCAACATCCGTGATCGAAATTCTGAAGTTCTAGGTTTCAGAGGCGCCCCAGCGGCACCCGGGGGCGCCTCTTCTTTTTTTTTAACGTGCATTCCGCAGAGTTGGCTTATCTCAAGGACTGGGGGGTCCTGCGATATGGCTTCTACCGCCGATAAATTCTACCGTGGTCGCATCACGCATCGTGAAAACTTCGCGCCGGACCTGTGGAGGATCAAGATCGATCCCGGCGGCCAGTTCGATTTTGTGGCGGGGCAGTACGCGACGCTGGGAGTGGATTCAGCGCTGAAACGGATCGAACGCGCCTATTCGATCGTGTCCTCGCCCTACGAGCGCGAGCTGGAGATCTTCATCGAGCTGGTCGAACTCGGTGAATTGACCCCGCTGCTGCACAAGCTTCAGGTGGGCGACGAACTTTCCGTGCGAAAAATCGCCAAGGGCCGCTTCACGCTGGATTTGAAAAGCGGGCACCGCAATCATTTGCTCCTCTCCACTGTCACAGGCATCGCGCCGTATGTCTGTTACATCCGCACGCTCTACGCCGATTGGAAGGAAAAAAAATTTCCCGGCGAACTGCGGCTCTATGCGATTCAGGGCGCCAGCCGCTCGTGGGAATTCGGCTACCGCGAGGAGCTCGAACGTATTGCCAGCGAAGTTCCGTGGCTCACGTACGTTCCGACGGTAAGTCGTCCCTGGGAGGACACAGCCTGGCGCGGAGAAACGGGCCGCGTGGAAGACTTGATCCGCAAGTACGCGCACATCTGGAAACTCGATCCGGCCGATACCACCGGCTACCTGTGCGGCCACCCGCAGATGATTGAGTTGGGCAGAGGCATCCTGCTACGCGCCGGCTATGCCAAGACAGCCCTGCGTGAAGAAGTCTACTGGATTCCGCCAAAGTAAAATCCCCAATCCTGACGGGCGCGTGCAAGGGGCGTTGCTGCGCCCGCCAGTACGGGAATCCGCCGCGACTTAGTCGTGAGTATCGGGGCTCGCGGCGGCCACTTGTTCGATGGTGCTTTCGATCGCGCGTATCGGCGTGGAGACGTGCACAGTCTCGTCCTCGTCGGTGACGTCCACCACCACCGACCCGCCGTCCTTGGTGACGCGAACGTGCTGCCCCGGTTCGCGCATGTCCACCAAGGTGATGTCCTCGCCGGCGCGCAATTGTTCCAGCGCCGCGCGGATCGTCGGCAACCACGGTTGAATCTCGGCAGCCGCCTGGCCCAGTTTGTGCTTAGGGATGAAGTGCATTCCGATGGGCACCAGCATCGCCGGCGCCAGCACGTACACGTGATGCGCTTCCGGCTGCTTTTCCACGACGTTCACCTCGATCATCCCCTCGCTGCAAACTAAGCCCACGCCTGCCAGCGCCGTTCCGGCAATTCCTAGCGCCACTTTTCCCAGAAGAATCATCCCGCACCTCCTGCGCGAATTTGCAGCGTGTTAGTCCGAAGCGCTACGCGAATCGATCCAGATGCGCACATGCTCCGTGGCATCTTGCACGGTCACCAGCACCGCGTCACCCGCATCGCTTAGCGCGCGAATCGCAGCGGCTACGTCCAGTTCATTGTCTTTTACGGTGGAAAATAGCGCGTCCACCACTTTCATCGGGATGGTGACGTCCACCTTCTGGCCATCCTTGCTCTTGTCCAACACATGCACGATCAAATTTCCATTCGACTTCGCCACGCGCACGTCTTGATCCTTCTGTTTCACCGTGACAAATTCGTTGTCCGGCGCGGTGCGGATGGCGTCCAGCAAAGCGCGCACATCCACGCCGTTGAAATCCGCCTCGCCGATGGTTACGTGGCCGTTGTGCAGGGTTCCCTTATTCACAGTCGGCAGGATCGCTGCCGCCATCGAAAGCGGCAGGTTCACATTCACGCTCTCGCCTTTGGTGGCGTCGTCCACTTTGACGTGCAGGTAGCGCTCCGTCGCTGGCGCGGCCAATGCCGTAACCCCTAAATTGCTCATCGTCAGAGCCAACACACAGCACACCCCAATCGCTCGCATCGCTTTTAGCATTTGTGGAAGCCTCCCACGCTCTTCCTGCTCCTTAGTACGGACGAAAGCTGAGAAATGTTCCGTGAATTCTTGCGCAGACGGGTTGCGTGGCAAAACAGCAAGGGGCAGCGGGACCTAATCGCGTTGCGGCTTGAAATAAACGGCGGCTAGCGGCGGGACTTTGAGTTTGATAGACCACGGCCGGACGTTCCAGGGAATCGGTTCTGCGCGAACACCCCCGGCATTTCCGGCGTCGCTTCCTTCATAGTAAACGGAATCGGTGTTGAGGACTTCCCGGTAGAATCCTGGGCCCGGAACCCCGACGCGGTAATCCAGCCGCAGTACCGGCGTGAAGTTGCAGACCACCACCACATAATCTTCCGGGTTTCGCGCCCGCCGGATGAACGAAAGAATGCTCGCCGCGGCGTCGTTTGCATCAATCCATTCGAACCCGGCCCATTCGAAATCCACTTCGAAGAACGCCCGCTCTGTTGCGTGTAGGCGATTCAGGTCGGACACGAGCCGCTGCACTCCTCGATGCGGCGCGGATTCTTCCAGCGACCAGTCCACGCTGCTTTCCTCCCAGAATTCATTACGCTCCGCCAGCTCGCTGCCCATGAACAGCAGCTTCTTTCCCGGATGCGCGTACATGTATCCGAAGAGCAAACGAAGATTGGCGAATTTCTGCCAATCGTCGCCCGGCATTTTCTCAAGCAGCGTGCGCTTGCCGTGCACCACTTCATCGTGCGAAAGCGGCAAAATGAAGTTTTCCTGGAACGCGTAAATCATCGAAAAAGTCAGTTCGTTGTGATGATGCTGCCGAAACAGCGGATCAAGTGCGAAATAACGCAGCGTGTCGTTCATCCAGCCCATGTTCCATTTCAGATCGAAACCCAGGCCGCCTACATACGTCGGGCGCGAAACCGCGGGCCACGAAGTGGACTCTTCGGCAATCATCAGCGCGCCTGGATGCCTGCTGTGTAGCACTTCGTTCAAATGTTTCAGAAACGCAATCGCTTCCAGATTTTCGCGGCCTCCAAAGGCGTTCGGAATCCACTCGCCAGGCTTGCGCGAATAATCGAGGTACAGCATGGAAGCCACTGCATCCACGCGCAATCCGTCGAGGTGATATTTGTCCAGCCAGAAAAGCGCGTTCGACACCAAGAAATTCTGCACTTCGTTCCGGCCATAGTTGAAGACCAGTGTGCCCCAGTCCGGATGCGCGCCGCGCCTCGGGTCGGCGTGCTCGTAAAGATGCGTGCCATCGAATAATCCCAGGCCATGCCCGTCGCGCGGGAAATGCGCCGGCGTCCAATCCAGTATCACGCCGATATCCTGTTGGTGGCAGCGGTCCACGAAATACATGAAATCTGTGGGCGAGCCGAAACGGCTGGTCACTGCGAAATAGCCGACGGTCTGATAGCCCCAGGACGCGTCCAGCGGGTGCTCCATGATCGGCAGCAGCTCGATGTGCGTGAAGCCCATGCGCTTCACATAGGGCAGCAATTCATCGGCTAGCTCGCGATACGTGAGCCAGCGGTTTTCCTCTTCTGGTTTGCGCCGCCACGATCCGGCGTGCAATTCGTAAATCGTCATCGGCGAATGCAGCCAGTCACGCAGCGAGCGCGATTCCATCCACGCGGTGTCTTTCCATTTGTAACCGTCAATCGTGCACACCACCGAGGCGTTGTTCGGCCGCATTTCGCCCGCAAAGCCGTACGGGTCGGTTTTCAAGGCCACCAGCTTTCCAACGCTCGATAGAATCTCGAATTTGTACAGCTCCCCTTCGCCCATTCCCGGAATGAATATTTCCCAGAGCCCGCTGGAGCCGCGATGGCGCATCGGATGCACGCGCCCATCCCATAAGTTGAAATTACCCACGACGCTCACGCGCCGCGCGTTCGGCGCCCACACGGCGAAATGCACCCCGCGCACTCCGGCCACTTCGCGCACGTGCGCGCCCAGTTTTTCGTACTTTTGGTAGTGCGTGCCTTCGCCGGAAAGATACAGGTCGTATTCGGTGAGCACCGGCGGAAAGGCGTAGGGATCAAAAGTCTCAAAAACATTTCCGTCGCTGAAGCGAATCTGCAGACGGTACGCGCTCGAGGGCATGGCTTCGCTCTGCGATTTCCCCGTGGCGCTCGCGGGAATCTGAGCCTCATACACGCCGTCGGGATGGATGCGAACGCCGCGGTATGCTTCCGCCTTCTTGCCCCACAACACAGTTACTTCCGCCGCATTCGGGCGAAAGACGCGGATTGCGAGCGACTTCTTTCCGCCCCGCTCGGTCCAGTGCGGTCCCAGGACCGCGAACGGATCCGAATGTTCGCCACGCGCGACCAGTTCGATTTCATTCAGGAAGATTTCCTGCGGATTGATTGCGGCAGCTTTTGGTTTGTCTTCTTTGGCCATAGCAGTTAGAAATCCAATTCCAGAGTCCGAGCCACCATCTTACCGGAGCGCAAGCGCCACGCCAATCTCACCGCAGTATGATTCCTGCCGCCGTAAATCGAACGTGCTGGACTTGCTCGCCGAAGCCCGGTAGCCTAACCGGCAGCTCTGGGGCGCATGGCGGGGCAATTCACAATTCCAAGAAGGAGATCACTGATGAAGCATCTCGCTCGCTCAATTTTCCTGCTGGCCGTTCCGGCGCTGTTGCTGAGCCTTGCAGGCACGACCCACGCGCAAGAAGGCGCGCAGCCGAAGGCTCCTGCCACACCTACGCAAGCCGTGTTGGAAAACTGGAACGACGTGGGCAGCCGTCTGGTCACGATGGCGCAAGATTGGCCCGAAGACAAATACACGTACAAATTGAATCCTGCCGTGCGCACGTTCCAACAAGTCTTGCTCCACATTGCTGGCTCGAATTACGACCTGATCAATCACGTGGCCGGCACCAAAGTCGGCGAAGCGCAGAATGATCCACCAGTGAGCCACTACACAACCAAGGCAGAGACCGTGGCGTATCTGAAGAAATCGGTAGAAGACGGCGCAGCGCTGCTTCAGAAAGAAGGCGACGCCGATGTGTTGAAGCATCTATCTGCATGGATCGGTTACACCGAGCACATGGGCGAACATTACGGACTGTTGGTCGCTTACTACCGCGCGAATGGCGTAATCCCACCGGAGTCACGTCCGAAGAAGTAGTCGCGCTGGCTCGATTCGAGCTCAAGAGGATCGTGACGCGGAGGCTGTTACACGGCTCGTCACCGGCCCGTAGGGGCGGGACTCAGACCCGCCCCTGCAAAGCCCGGCCCCGAGTCGCGCCCGACGTAACGAACGGCCCTAGCAGCCCCGGTCCATGCCGCGCTGGACCACTCCATGACCATCCCATCTCGTGCATTTGCACCAGAATACTCGTGCCGTAAAGTCTGCTTTTCGGCGGCTTTTCCCTACCGAAATCGCCCATTCCGTCACCCGTAAGTCATAGGAAATGTGAGTGCTTAGTACGAAGGTACCATTGTGGCGCAAGTCGCAGCAATTTATACAAGGTGTGGGGGAATCCTCGGGAACGCGCTCCTCGTTCCGCGCCAGAGATCATGCCCAACAAGGCCGTCACGTTGCCCAAGAATGGAGATGGTTCGTCTCGCGCCCGCGCGGGCAAGCGTCCGGCGAACTCCGCACAACACTCAGCCGGTCTGGTCGATGCAGCCTCGTTTCCGTCCCAAGTGGATTTCCAGCTGCTGTTCGCGAGCCATCCCGAAGCCATGGTGGTCCTCGACCTGAATCGCCGCATTCGCATGTGCAATTCCGCCTTCGAAAATCTTTTCCAACATCGCGAGGCCGAAATTCTGGGCGCCGAGCTTGACGTGCTGCTAACGTGCGACGAGCACCAGGCCGAGGCGCTGCAATTCAGTGAACGTGCCGCTGCGGGCGAAGTGCTCCGCGCGAATACCCGCCGTCGCCGCCGCGATGGTTCGTTCGTTGACGTGCAAGTCACCTGTGTGCCGCTACGGCAGGAAGGCAAGACCGTCGGCTGCTATGGAATTTATCAGGACATTACGGAGCGCTGCGAAGCCGAACGCGCCCAGCAAGAGGCCGAGACGAGACTCAGCCTGCTGTTTGAAAACGCAGTGGAAGGAATTTTCCAGACGACCGTGGATGGGCAGCTGTTGAGCGTGAATCCGGCCCTCGCGCGTATGTGCGGTTACGGCTCCGCAGCTGAAATGCTCGCCACCGTTCACGACATCGGCAAGGATTTTTACGCGGATCCGCAGACGCGCGGGGAATTCCAGCGCGCGATGGCCGAACGCGGTGCCGTCGAGGCCTTCGAATACCAGCTGCGCAAGAAAAATGGCGCGCTCATCTGGATTTCCGAAAATGCGCGCGTTATCCGCGATGCCGACGGCAAGGTCACGGCTTACGAAGGCACCATGGAGGACATCACCGAGCGCAAACGGTCCGAGCTCGAGCGCCAGATCACCTTCGAAATCATTCACGGCGTGAACGTCACCGACAACCTGGACGAGCTGCTCTACCTAATCCATCAATCGCTCAATAAAGTGCTCTACGCGGAGAATTGTTTTGTCGCCCTGTACGAATCCGCTTCCGGAATGTTCCACTTTCCGTTTTTCGTCGACCAGTTCGACGAAGCCCCTCCGCCGCAGCAAGTGGGCAGAAGCTGCACCGCGTACGTCTATCGCACCGGCCGCGCCATCCTGATTCCGCAGCAGGTTTTCGATCGCCTCGCCGCAGAAGGAGAAGTCGAACTGGTCGGTACCCCTTCGCCGTCCTGGCTTGGCGTGCCGCTGCGCACTCCGGCCGCCACCATCGGCGTGCTGGTGGTGCAGCATTACGAAAATGAGGCTGCATACACCGAGCGCGACCTGGAATTCCTCGCCTCCGTCGGCGGACAGATTGCCCTTGCGATTGACCGCAAACGCGCCGAAGAAAAAATCCGCGAAAGCGAAGCGCGGCTGCGCGTGCTTGTTGAACAATTGCCCGCCGTGCTATGGACCGTCGGTAAAGATCTCTGCTTCACCTCTGCTTTGGGCGCCGGCCTCACGCGCCTGGGCTTGAAACCCAATCAGATCGTCGGCGTTTCGCTCTTCGATTATTTCGAAACCAGTGACCCGGCGTTCCTGCCCATCGCCGCGCATCGCCGCGCGATCGGCGGAGAGCCCACCACCTTCCACGTGGAATGGAAGGGCGGCTCGTACACCTGCCACGTTGAACCGCTGCGCACCGCCGAAGGCGAGCTGCAGGGCGCGATCTGCATGGCGCTGGATATCACCGACCGCAGACAGCTCGAAGAGCAGCTCCGCCAAGCTCAAAAGATGGAAGCCGTCGGCCGCCTCGCCGGAGGAATCGCGCACGATTTCAACAATCTTCTGATGGTGATCCAGGGCTATGCGGACCTGATGACCGAACGCCTGGCCGAAGGCGATCCGCTCCGCCGCAACGCGGAGCAGATTCAAACCGCCTCGCAACGCGCCACCTCCCTCACGCGCCAATTGCTCGCCTTTAGCCGCAAACAGATGCTGGCGCCGAAAGTCCTGAGCGTCCAAAGCGTAGTCACGGAAATGGAAAAGATTTTGCGCCGCCTGATTGGAGAGGACGTTCAACTCGAAACCTCCAGCGTCCCAGACCTCGGGTTGGTGAAAGCCGATCGCAGCCAGATCGAGCAGGTGATTCTGAATCTGGCGGTCAACGCGCGCGATGCCATGCCCGAAGGCGGCCGCTTGACCATCGAAACCGCCAACGTGGACCTCGACGAATCTTTCTCGCACTCCTCCGTCATGCTTTCGCCGGGCCCCTACGTGATGCTCGCCGTCACCGACAATGGCTGCGGCATGGACGTCGAAACCCAGGCTCACATTTTCGAGCCTTTTTTCACGACGAAGGAGAAGGGCAAAGGCACCGGGCTCGGTCTCGCCACCGTGTATGGCATCGTTAAGCAGAGCGGCGGCTACGTCTGGGTCTATAGCGAACCGGGCCGCGGGACCAGCTTTAAAGTTTATCTGCCTCGCGTTTGGGACGAGCAAACCACTCCAGGCCGCGACCGCAGAATCGAAGGACAAGCGCTGCCACAGGGCACGGAAACAATCCTGCTGGTCGAAGATGAAAAAGGCGTGCGCGAACTCGCCCGCGAATATCTGGAAATGACCGGCTATACCGTGATTGAAGCCGAGAACGGCTACACCGCTTTGGAACTGGCCGGCCTGCATTCCGGGCCCATCCATCTGCTCATGACTGACGTAGTCATGCCCGGTATCAGCGGCCGCGAACTCTCTGAACGCGTCAAGAGTATCCGCCCAGACATCCGCGTTCTTTTCATGTCTGGCTATACCGACCAGGCCGTCGTGCATCACGGCATTCTGGAAACTGATGCGGTCCTGCTGCAGAAGCCCTTCACAGTCGCAGCCCTCGCCGCGAAGTTACGCGACATCTTGAATGCCGAACTCGCTCAGTAATCTCGTCCGCGCCGTACAGTCAGTCTTGAACCTCGAAACCGTTCAGTTTCACCCCGAGCCCACTAGTACTCCGCTGTTTCTGGTCGGAACATTTGGGTGCATCCGAACCGTCGCTGCGCCAAAGCCCTCTGCGATCGGCCACCGCGCGCGCCGCATTTCTCCGCCAAGCCCAGCAATGCCATCTGCTTCCATGTGTCGGGGTGCATGTGCCGATGCCCCAGCTGTTGGCGCTCCAGATGCTTCTACCTATCACGTCAGGCCGGAAGCAGCAGGGATCCGGGCACTGCACGGGGGCAATATGGGGAACATGACAGCGCAAGTGAGCAGCGAAATGCACAATGCCGTTACCGAAGAATTGATTTCAGCACGCCGGCTTTGGACCGCAGTGCTCTTGAACGCGGTCGAGGACTGGCGCAACGGCACACTGCGCGCGCGCCGCGAAGCACAGACCTTTCTCTTCGATAACGACGAAGATTTCGCGATGGTTTGCAATAACGCAGGCTTGGATTTCAGCGATTTTCGCGTCCGCTTGCTGAAGATCGGCCGCCGCGTCGAAGCGCGCGTCCCGTTCTCACTTTGCTTCGCCACATAATTAGCGCGGAATTGCCGGGTAACGGCGCGTGAAGAATCCTCCCGTGGCATCCGCGCAAATAGCGTAGTATTTGCTGGTCGCGCCGCTTGCGCGGGAAATAATGACGCTGGCAAACGAAAACCTTCCATGCCCTGAAAAGCAGTTGCTCGTCTGTTGCGCCCGGACTCAAATCACTCCCGAAATCGCCGCCACCATTCGCAAAATTCTCGCCGGCCCGCTGGATTGGGACTACCTACTGTGGGAAGCCGAAGAAAACTCCATCACGCCTCTGCTCGAACGCCACTTGTCAGCCATTGCTCCGGGCGCCGCACCGCCTGCCGCGCAAGAGCAGTTAAAGAAAACCTGCCGTGCCAATACCGTGCGCTGCCTCTATCTCACCGCCGAACTCATCAACATCCTGCGCCTCTTCCAAGCGCAAAACATCCCCGTCATTCCGTATAAGGGTCCGGTGCTCGCCGCGCAGGCCTACGGAGACATCGCGCTTCGCGAATTTGAAGATCTGGACATCATTTTGCGCCAGAGTGACATCCCGAGAGCGCACGAGATCATCGTATCGCTCGGCTACAAACCAAAATTTGACTGGATTCTATCGCCCGGGGCCGCCGCATCGCTCGTTCCCGGCGAGTACAACTATCGCGACGAGGCCCGCCGCGCAATGGTCGAATTGCACACTGAAATCACTTTGCGGCATTTCCCGGCGAAGCCGGATCTGGACGCCTTCATCCGCAATCTTGCGCCCGTGACGCTGAGTGATCGTGACGTCCTCACGTTTACCGCGGAAGACTTGCTGCCCATGCTCTGCATTCACGGCTCGAAAGATTTCTGGGAGCGGCTTTCCTGGGTTGCCGACGTCAACGAACTCGTGCAATCCCATCCCGCGCTCGATTGGGATCGCGTCCTGCAATTCGCGCGATCGCAGCACGCCGCACGCATGTTGAACCTCGGCCTCGCGCTCGCTGTAAACGTGCTCGGCGCGTCGTTGCCCGCGGAAGTGAGCGCCCGCGTGCGAGCCGATCGCGTCGCGGACGAACTGGCTGCCGAAGTGCGCGCAAGGTTACTCGCTAGCCCGTTCCGTACTTTGGATGCCGCGGGGAGATTTCACTTCCGCCGGCGCATGCTCGTGGAAACGCTACCCGGCTGGCGTTACGCCACGCGTCTTGCAGTAGTGCCGTCCGAAGATGACTGGCAGATGCTGCGTCTGCCGCGCATACTCGCGCCGCTCTATATCGCGCTGCGCCCGCTGCGCCTGCTGCAAAAATACGGCTGGGCTGGGAAGCGCGCCGCCAAGCCTTCTTCTCAGTAGCTCACTCTACTTCTCACCATAATGGCCAGACCCGCCACTCGCAGAATTCTGGTCAAGCTCGTCAAAAATCTGTTTTCACGACGCTGGGCCATCGCGCGAGCCCAAGTGCCCGATTTCGCCGGCCACATACCTTCTCAGTCAGCGCGATTCTGGGTCGGTGCCACGGATTGCACCGGCGACCGGTGATCCCAGGTCTTGCCGACGAGACAAACGGAAGCAGCATGCGTCACGCTGACCTTCTTTGTGAGAATCCAACTGCCCAACTGCTCTCCCAAAACCATTCCCAGGAGGCCGAGCAAAGCTATGATCGGCGGTGCCGGGCTTTTTACGCGAATCACTCCGTACAAAACGCCCACAAGCAAACCCACAACAAAAGAGATCACCAGCATTTTCATGGCTTAAGCTCCGTTGTCATTCTTTGGAACGGTTGCTTCATTGCATTTCTGGTTTTTAAACGCAAAACAGTTACAGGACAGACCCCAGCGCCCCCGGCTCTCAAAATACAGGCAGCCTTCCACCGGCATTATCAGAGTTCGTTCGCGAAGGTCAAATTGGAAATCTGGGTTTAATTCAACCGACGAGGGCTCAATCAGTTTTCAGTTTTAGCTGCTGTGCGGAGATCCTCAACCGTAAAGTCGGCCGGGGCCCGGAATAGCGAAGGATCAGGCTCGGAACGAGAGAGATCAACTAGCTGAAGCACCTGCGTGCCTTCCCGCGGATCCTTGCGCGTGACCGACAAATTTATTTCCAGGTCGCTGGAATACCAGAACTCGCGCGTCGTCACCACCGGTTGGTTGTTCCCAATCACTCCTGCGTTAATCGTAATCGTTTCGCGCGTGCCCACTACGCTCAGATCATCGATTGTGTTGGACCCTAGGCTCTCGCGCGCCAAAAAGCGCTTGCCGTTATCGAGTGGCCCGGCGGGAACCGGCGCAAATTTCACGGGCACGGAATAGTTTGTGACGCTGCAGTGATGTGTCGCCATATCGCAGATCGTTCGCGTATGCTCAGCAGGATCCAAAATGGTTATTTCGAATGGTTTCGATTGCTGATTTGAATCAGCCGGAACGAACCTGACGCGTTCGCGGTGAATCCGCCCTTCACCGTCGCGCGCCACGAGCGCGGTGATATGCGTCGTGACCGAGCTTCCATCCTCCAGCGTGCGAGTCCATTCAACGCTGTCCCGTCCCGAGAAAGGCTTTCCCGCAACAGGGAGCACTTGGATGCCGTCAACGCGGGTGTGTGTGCCGCCATCAGGTCCACGCGACGGTTCCGTTGATTCTTGTGCGCTAAGAGAGCAGGCGAGAAGCGCCGATCCAGCGAACCACAGCAAGGCGCGGAGTCTCATAAGGCCACCTCACTAGTCAGTTACGAGAATATAGCATCGGATTCGGCTCATCACAATCCCGGACGGATTCCGCGAACCTGTTTCACGCGCATCCCGCCCGATTGTGCGGTAGAATGTGTGTTCGAGAAGGCCCGATCGACGTCGCGCCGCACGGCTACCGCTTCTGAGGATTCGCAGGGCCAACATTCTAGCTATAACAGGGAGGCAATCATTATGGGCACAACGGCAAAACCGACTACTCCGTCTGGCGCCGGCAAACCGGCGCAGAACCCTCTGAAAGAACTCACCAAATTTGGACAATCCGTCTGGCTCGATTATATTCGCCGCGACCTATTCACCTCCGGCGAACTGAAGCGCCTGATCGAAGAAGACGGCCTGCGCGGCATGACCTCCAATCCCTCGATCTTCGAAAAGGCCATCGCAGGCAGCGACTTGTATGCCAAGACGCTCGCCGAACTCGAAAAGCGCAAGGACCTCGACGCTAAAGGGCGCTATGAGCAACTCGCAATCAAGGATATTCAAGACGCTGCGGACTTTCTGCTGCCCGTCTATCAGCAAACCAAGAAGCGCGACGGCTACGTAAGCTTGGAAGTTTCTCCCTATTTGGCGCACAAGACTCAGGAAACTCTCGACGAAGCGCGCCGCCTGTGGAAGAGTGTGGGTCGCGAGAACCTGATGGTCAAGGTGCCCGGCACGCCGGAAGGAATTCCCGCGTTCCAGCAACTGATCAGCGAGGGCATCAACATTAACGTCACGCTGCTCTTCGCGTTTGACGTGTACGTGCGCGTCGCCGAAGCCTACATCGCCGGATTGGAAGCGTTCGCCAAGAGCGGCGGTGACGTGAGCCGCATCGCAAGCGTCGCCAGCTTCTTCATCAGCCGCATTGACACGCTCGTTGACGGCGAAATTGACGCCAAGCTCAAAACCGCCACGAATCCCGCCGATCAGGCGCTGCTGCAAAGTCTGCACGGCAAAGTGGCCATCGCTAACGGCAAACTCACCTACCAGCGCTACAAGCAGATTTTCAGCGGCCCGCGCTGGGATGCTCTAGCCTCGCGCGGCGCTCAAACCCAGCGCGTCCTGTGGGCCAGCACCAGCACCAAAAATCCCAAGTACAGCGATGTTTATTACGTCGAGGAACTGATTGGTCCCGATACCGTGGACACCATTCCGCCTGCGACCTTCGATGCCTTCCGCGATCACGGCAAACCCCGCGCCAGCCTGGAAGAAAATGTCCAAGCCGCGCAGGAAACCATGCAGGGTCTCGAGAAGGCCGGTATCTCCATGAAGGCGGCTACCGACAAGCTCACCGCAGCCGGCGTCAAACAATTTTCAGACGATTTCGACAAGCTGCTCGACGCCGTGAAGCAACACGCCGCAAAAGCCGGAGCCGCGTCGTAAGAATTCTAAGACGCTCAGTTCACAACTTCGAGGCGCGGAAATAAAATCCCGCGCCGTCCAACCCCAGGCCAACGCCTCCGAAAAATGATGTTGAATTTGTAGGGCCGGCTTTGACTGGGCGCCTTTAACTGTGCTTTCTCAGCCCCGCACTACAGCACACACCCGATAGACTGTGCATGATCGACCATTCATGTTGTAATGTCCGCGTGAACGCCGCCGGGTGCGTTCGCGTGAGGATGGCGACATGACACTCAAGGAATACACGAAAAAACGGCACTTCAACATATCGCCCGAGCCTTCCGGCAAGTTCGCTGCAACCAAGAAGCAGGAAAAACTCATCTTCGTCGTCCAAAAACATCGCGCCACCGCGCTCCATTACGATTTCCGCCTCGAATGGGATGGCGTCCTGCTCTCCTGGGCTGTGCCGAAAGGCCCGTCGCTCGACTCGTCGGTGAAGCGCCTCGCGATGCAGGTCGAAGATCATCCAGTCGAGTACGCGAGCTTCGAAGGCGTTATCCCCGAAGGCGAATACGGCGGTGGCACAGTCATGGTGTGGGATGAGGGAACCTGGACTCCCGAATCCCCCGATGTGAACGCCGCCCTCGCGAGAGGTGACCTGAAGTTCACGCTCCACGGCAAAAAATTGAAAGGTTCCTGGGTGCTGGTGCGCACGCACGGTTGGGGCAGCAGCTCCGGAAAATCGTGGCTGCTGATCAAACATCGCGACCAGTACACTTCCACGAAAGAAGTTGCAGTGGATAAGCCGCGCTCGATTGTCAGCAACAAACTGCTCGCGGAAATCGCCCGCGACGGCGGCGGCGACGTCGAAAAAGCCGCGACCGGTGATCCGGGTTTCAAGCCGAAGAAGGCAGTCGCGGCAAAGAAAACAGGCACGCCCGCGAAACGCCCGAAACGAAAAACCGCGAAATAAAATTCCCGGAATCGCCCGAGGCATCCATGGCCAAACTGCCCATCACGATTTCTCACCCCGACAAAATCTTCTGGCCCGCCGAAGGCTACACGAAGCTGGACCTCGCCGAGTATTACGCCGCGGTATTTCCCAAACTCCAGCCATACATCAAAGGCCACATCTTGTCGCTAGAACGCTGCCCCGATGGCATGAAAGGTCAATGCTTCTACCAAAAAGAAAAGCCCAAAAGTATGCCGCCCGGAACTCCCACGAAGCGCATCCGTCATGCCGGAGGTTCGAGCGAGTCAACGAACTACGTAGTCGGCGGTTCCCTCGAAACCCAACTCGCGCTCGTAAATCTAGGCTGCATCGCGGTGCACGTGATGGCCGGACGCTCGAGCGCGCCGCGCAAGTCCGATTGGCTCTGCTTCGATCTCGACCCGGGCACCGGAAAATTCGCAGACGCAGCTCGCGCGGCCCTTCAGGTGAAAGAACAGCTCGACGTTCTGAAACTCGGCTCCTACGCCAAAACTTCCGGAAGCCGCGGCATCCATGTTTTCGTTCCTCTGCGCAGCGGCCCCGATGCCGACGAAGTGCTCGGATTCGCCCGCGCGTTCGTCGCGCGCGTAGCAGCGTCGAACCCCAAGGAACTCACCATCGAACATTCGATCGCCGCCCGCGGCCGGCGCGTCTATCTCGACCCATTCCGCAATGGCTTTGGACAGACGGTTGTCGCGCCCTATTCCGTTCGTCGCCGTGAAAAGGCACCTTTCTCCACGCCGTTGGCCTGGTCCGAAGTGAAAACCTCTCTCGATCCGGCAACATTCAATCTCGGCAACTTCCGCAAACGCCTGAAAGCGAAAGACCCCTGGGCGGATTTCTTCCGCAATCGCCAAGCCCTCACAGACGCCGCCAAATCGCTGAAAAAATTGTAGCCGCGGTGCGCCGTGTCCACCCGATTCGCCAGAAATGCCACTCAGTGCTATCCTTGATAGATTCCGAGAAAGTCTTCCGTGCGGAATATGCGTTGCAGGAACGAAAAAATGAACCACGCCGCAATCCCTGAAGCGCCTGAATGTAAATCGCTGGAATGGGCGCATCCGCTCGTCCGCGAATGGTTCGTCGCAAAGTTCGGTACCCCCACGGAGCCGCAGGAACTAGGCTGGCCGCACATCCTCGCCAGAAAAAACACTCTAATCTGCGCTCCCACAGGCTCCGGCAAGACGCTCGCCGCATTTCTCGCCTGCATTGACGGGCTGGTACGCAAAGCGCTCGCAGGCGACCTGCTCGATCAAATCGAAGTGCTGTACGTTTCCCCTCTGAAAGCGCTGAGCAACGACATCCAAAAGAATTTAGACATACCTCTAGGAGAAATTCTCCAACTCGCCCATCAGCGCGGCTATCTGATGCCCGAAATTCGCACCGCGGTGCGCACCGGCGACACGCTCATTCGCGACCGCCTCGCCATGCAAAAGCGGCCGCCGCACATTCTGGTCACCACGCCGGAATCGCTCTACATCCTTCTTACGGCCAGAAAGAGCAGGGAACTCCTGCGCACCGTTCGCACTCTGATCGTGGACGAAATCCACGCCGTTGCGGACGACAAGCGCGGCACGCACCTCGCGCTTTCTCTGGAACGCCTCGAAGCGCTCACCGCGCAACCGCTCACTAGAATCGGGCTCTCAGCCACGCAGAAGCCAATCGAACTCGTCGGCCAATTTCTCACCGGCAGCGACCGCCCCGCGCCCGTCATCGTGCAAATCGCACAGCGTCGCCGCCTCGATCTGGCCATCGAAGTGCCGTCCAGCGAACTCGGCCCCGTCGCGTCCAACGAAATGTGGGACGAAATCTACCAGCGGATTGCCGTCCTTGTGCAGCAACACCGCTCAACCCTAATTTTTGTAAATACGCGCCGTCTCGCTGAACGCCTCGCGCATCACCTCGCCTCTCTGCTCGGCGAAGACGCGGTCGCCTCGCATCACGGCAGCCTTTCGCGCATCCGCCGCCTAGCCGTTGAGTCCAAACTCAAAGCTGGCGAAATTCGCGCGCTCGTTGCCACCGCTTCGCTGGAATTGGGCATTGATATTGGCACGGTAGACCTGGTCTGTCAGATCGGCTCGCCGCGCTCGATTTCCGTGGCCCTGCAGCGCGCCGGACGCGCCGGCCACTGGCGCGGCGCGATTCCCAAGAGCCGTTTCTTCGCCACCACGCGCGATGAGCTTCTGGAATGTGCCGCCCTGGTTCGCGCCATTCGCCAGGGCGAACTCGACCGCATCGAAATTCCGCAAGCGCCTCTGGACATTCTTGCGCAGCAAATTGTCGCCGCCTGCGCCGCTGAAGACTGGCAGGAAGACGATCTGTTCGCGCTCGTGCGTCGCGCGTTTCCGTATCGCAATCTTGAACGCAAGGATTTCGACGAAATCGTCGCGATGCTATCCGACGGCATCGCTGCCCGCCGCGGTCGCTATGGTTCCTACCTGCATCGCGACCAGGTGAATCATCGCCTCAAAGGACGCCGCGGCAGCCGCCTCGCCGCGATCACCAGCGGCGGCGCAATTCCAGATAACGCGATGTACACCGTGGTCGCCGAGCCGGAAGGCACCATGATCGGCACCGTTGATGAAGACTTCGCCGTCGAAAGCTTGCGCGGAGATATTTTCCTCCTCGGAAATTCTTCTTGGCGCATTCGCCGCGTGCAATCCGGCTCCGTATCTGTGGAAGACGCGAAAGGCGCGCCGCCCAACGTTCCGTTCTGGCGCGGCGAAGCTCCTTCGCGCACCATGGAACTCTCGCAGCAAGTCGCGCACGTTCGTGAACATGTCGGCTCGCTCACCGAGGGCCTCCTGCCCTCTCCAGATCTGCGCAATTCGCCGCATGCCGCAGCAGCAATAAAGTGGCTGGAAGACGAATGTGGCATGGATCGTCCCGGCGCCGAACAAGCCACGCAATATATTGTCGAAGGCCGCGCCGTGCTGCGCGCAGTGCCCACGCAGACCACGATCGTCGCCGAGCGCTTCTTCGACGAAAGCGGCGGCATGCAGTTGGTAATCCACGCGCCCTTCGGCGGCCGCATCAATAAAGCCTGGGGCCTCGCCTTGCGCAAACGCTTCTGCCGCTCTTTCAATTTCGAGCTGCAAGCCGCCGCCACCGACAATGGCCTGAACATTTCTCTCAGCGATCAACACAGCTTTCCGCTCGCCGACGTCTTTCATTTCCTCCAGGCCGCCAGCGTCGAACCGCTGCTCGAACAGGCCGTGCTGACTTCGCCGATCTTCGCCACACGCTGGCGCTGGGTTGCCGGCCGCTCGCTCGCCCTGCTGCGCTTCATGGGTGGGAAAAAGGTTCCGCCGCCAATCCAACGCATGCGCTCCGACGATCTGCTCGCAGCCGTTTTCCCGCAAGCCCTGGCCTGCCAGGAAAATATTTCCGGCGATATCGAAATTCCCGACCACCCCCTCGCGCGCGAAACCATGAAAGACGCGCTCACCGAAGCGATGGACGTCGCTGGCCTGAAAGTAGTCTTGGAAGACATCGCCGCCGGACGCATTCGCTGCGTGGCTGTCGAAACCCCCGTGCCCTCGCAGTTCTCCCACGAGATTCTGAACGCCAACCCGTACGCCTATCTCGACGACGCGCCACTCGAAGAACGCCGCGCCCGCGCCGTAGAGATGCGCCGCATGCTGCCCGAAGCGGTGCTCTCCGAAATCGGCAGGCTCGATCCCGCTGCGATAGCCGAAGTTCGCGAGGAGGCTTGGCCCGATGTGCGCGACGCAGATGAGCTTCATGATGTGCTGCTGGAACTAGCCGCGCTGCCGGGGGATTTGGCCGCAGTCGGCGTCGCGACGAAGACCATCGGTGCATGGTCCGATTATTTCGCCACGCTCTCAGCCTCAGGCCGTGCGATCCATGCCCGTAGCGGCGGTCTCAGCTACTGGCTAGCCGCCGAAAAAACAAAAACGTTTAGCGCGATTTTCCCGGAAGCGAGCTTCGATTCGCGACCGCCAGAAATCGAATCGCAGCAACCGTCGCGCGACGACGCTCTTTTCACCTGCATCACCGGCTGGCTAGCACACCTCGGACCAGTCACGATTCCAGGCTTGGCCGGGTTCTTGGGTCTCGTGGCAGCAGATGTCGAAAAAACTTTCCTGGGTCTCGAAGCCGCCGGCTCCATCTTGCGCGGCCAGTTTACCGATTCATCCGGCGGTGAAACGGAATGGTGCGATCGCCGCCTGCTCGCCCGCATTCACCACCTCACGCTGGGAGCGTTGCGCAAACAGATCCAGCCCGTCACTGCCGCGCAATTCATGCGCTGGCTGCTCCGCTGGCAGCACCTGACGCCAGAGACGCGCCTGCTAGGTGAGCGCGGCACCCTCGAAGCTCTACAACAACTGCAGGGATTTGAAGCGCCCGCGAATGCCTGGGAACAACAAATTCTCGCGCGCCGCATCGCGAATTACGATCCGAATGTTCTCGATCGCCTCTGCCTCACAGGAGCCGTCGGCTGGGGCCGCCTCTCCCCGCATCCCGCCACGCTCGGCGAACCCACCGGAGCAATTCGTCGCGTCATTCCGACCAGCGTCGCGCCGCTGACATTCTTCATCCGCGAAGACGCCGACTGGATGAGCTCGCGCCACGCCACTAATGACGCCCCGCAAGCCGACACCAACGATTCCGCCGTAGGCCTCAGCCACGCCGCGCGCGAAGTGCTGGCCCATCTGCGCCAGCGCGGCGCCTCATTCTTCGCGGACATCGTGCGCGGCACTGGAAACATCAAAGCGGAACTAGAAACCGCGTTGTGGGAGCTGGTAACCGCGGGCCTGATCACCGCTGATGGCTTCGACAACATTCGCGCTCTGATCGATCCCAAACGCCGCGCCGGCCATGGCAAAGGTCACAACGCGCGTCCGCGTCACAGCGCCGGCCGCTGGTCCGTCCTTCACACCAGCGAGGCGCTCGACCGCACGCGCGTAATGGAATCCATCTGCTGGACGCTGCTGAAAAGATACGGCGTCGTCTTCCGCGAAATGGTCGCGCGCGAAACCATGACTCCGCGCTGGCGCGAATTGCTCATCGCGCTGCGCCGCCTCGAAGATCAAGGCGAAATCCGCGGCGGCCGTTTCGTCAGCGGATTCCTCGGCGAACAATTTGCTCTGCCCGTTGCGGTTGAATCCCTGCGCGCGTCAGCTCGCCAGCCGGCCTCGGGTGAAGTCGTAACCATCTCCGCCGCTGACCCGCTTAATTTAGTGGGCATTTTGATTCCCGGCGACCGCGTCTCTTCCAGCTCCGGCAAGACGATAACGCTGGTGGACGGAATCGCTGCCGACTCAGCCGAGCCCCTCGACAATTTTTCCGTCGCCGCAGCCGGCTGAGCCGCGAAGTGCGCTAACGCGTTGGCGAACGATTCACACCGATCTGCCCGCCGCAGCGCCCGACGCCCATGCCCACTGAAAATTAAATCCGCCCAGGTGCCCCGTCACATCCACGACCTCGCCGATGAAAAATAATCCTCGCACCTTGCTCGCTTCCATCGTCTTGCTGGAAAGTTTATCGGTGTCCACGCCTCCCGCTGTCACCTCAGCCTTGCCGTAACCCTCCGTATCAGCTGGAACGACGATCCATTCGTGCACGCGCCGCTCGAGTTCATCCAGTTCCTGCTTGCTCCAGGCGTCCTTCGCGCCCTTCGCAGCGGAGGCATGCAAATCGAGCCAGCGAGTGGCGAATCGCTTCGGCAACACGCCTTGAAATACCGTGCGCGCGGCGGCGATATTTCGAGTTCCCCCATCACGGATCGCCGCTGTTACATCGCGTCCCGGCGCCAAATCAATCTGCACCGGCTTTCCTTTATTCCAATAAGACGAAATCTGCAGAATCGCCGGTCCACTCAACCCGCGATGAGTGATCAGCATGCTCTCCCGAAAGCTCTGCTCGCCAATCGCAGCGATAACCTCCGCCGAAACCCCAGCCAAATCGCAATACTGCTCGCGGTCCGTCGCGCCGAAAAGCAGCGGCACGAGAGCAGGCCGAGTCCTCTGAATCTTCAATCCAAATTGCCGCGCCAGGTCATAGCCAAATGCAGTCGCTCCCATCTTAGGGATCGAAAGACCGCCCGTCGCCACCACGAGCGCCGGCGCGCGGAATTCGTCGCCATCAGAACGCACCAGAAACTCGTCCGTCCGCTGTACCTCGCGAATCTCGACGTTCAAGAATATCTTCACTCCGGCGGCTCGACACTCCTCTTCGAGCATGTGCGTAATCTCGTTCGCCGAGCGGTCGCAGAATAGCTGCCCCAACGTTTTTTCGTGATAGGGAATTCTATGCTTTTCCACCAGCGCAATAAAATCCGCCGGTGTGTATCGCGCCAGCGCCGATTTCGCAAAATGCGGATTCGCGCAAAGAAAATTCTCCGGTTCGCAGTAAATATTCGTGAAATTGCAGCGTCCGCCGCCGGAAATCAGTATCTTCTTCCCGGCACGCTCGGCGCGCTCCAGCACCGCCACGCGCCGCCCGCGCTTACCAGCCTCGATCGCGCACATCAGCCCCGCAGCGCCAGCCCCAAGCACCACCACGTCAAATTTATGAATCATTTCGCATTCGTTTCGAAATCATCGGAATTGCCGCGCCTGTGGGCTTTTCAATCTGGAACATTTCTTCGCGACGACGCGACTTCGCCAGCCCGGATGCGTCTAAAATAGACATATGCAGCGGAAGATATTTTGGATCACCTTCAGCGTACTCGGCCTTATTGCGGACATGGCGCTGCCTCTCTGGTGGGCGCTGGCCGCGACGATTCCCATCGGCTACGCCAGCTGGTGGTTCGCCTACCGCAGCGATTGGTTCTAACGCGCGATTCAACCCGCAGACGCATCACAAAGTCGCCAAATTTCATAAATAACAGCCGCGTTCACGCCGGCACGTTTTGCCCCGCGAACTCATCGAGGGTAAACTGATTCCAGGAGAAGACCAAACAATTTGCCCCCGATTATCAATGCGCAAGGACTCTCGAAGCGATATGGCACCGCGCCGCTCTTCCAGAATATTTCGTTCACCGTGGCGGAAGGCGATCGCATCGGCCTGATCGGACCCAACGGCTCCGGCAAATCCACGCTCCTGGAAATTCTCCACGGCCGCGTACAGCCCGACAGCGGAAACGTAGCCATTCGCAAAGGCACCAGGCTAAGTTGCGTTTCGCAAATCTCGGAGTTCGCCGCCGGAGAAACCGCTTATTCCGTGATCGAAGCCGCGCTCAAAAAATCCGGCGTGCCGGAAGCCGATCTCGCTTTTCGCACTGCGGAAGCCCTCAGCCGCGCCGGCTTCGAAGATTATGAAATTCCCACCGCCGCGCTCTCCGGCGGCTGGAAAAAACGTCTGGCGATCGCCGAAGCGCTAGTCCAACAGCCCGATATTCTGCTGCTGGACGAGCCAACCAACCATCTCGATCTCGCCGGAATTAAATGGCTCGAAACGCTGCTGCAAAACGCCTCCTTCGCCTGCGTGGTCGTCAGCCACGACCGTTATTTTCTGGAAAATGTGGCCGACCATATGGTCGAACTCGATCGCGCCTATGAAGACGGCTTTCTCCGCGTTAATGGAAATTACAGCCACTTTCTCGAGGCCAAGGAACAGTATCTACACGCGCAAGGCAAGCGTCAGGAAGCGCTCGAGAATCTCGTGCACACCGAAATCGAATGGTTGCGCCGCGGCCCAAAAGCGCGCGCCACCAAATCGAAATCGCGTATTGATAAAGCCCACTCCATGATCGGAGAACTCGCGGAGCTCAACCATCGCACCCGCACCACCACCGCCAAGATCGACTTCACGGCGTCCAATCGTCAAACCAAGCAGCTCATCGGCTTGGAAAACGTCTCCTACAGCATCGGCGGCCGCACGCTTTTCAAAAATGTGGATTTCATCCTGCAATCCGGCATGCGCGTCGGCTTGGTTGGACCGAACGGCAGCGGCAAAACCACTCTACTTCGTTTGCTGCGCGGCGACATCGTTCCCACCGCCGGAAAAATCCAGAAAGCCGATTCGCTGCGCATCGTTTACTTCGACCAGAATCGCCAGCTCGATCCCGAAGTCTCTCTCCGCCGCGCGCTAGCTCCCGACAGCGATTCGGTAATTTATCAAGACCGCGTCATTCACGTCGCCGCATGGGCCGCCCGCTTTCTTTTTTCCGGCGAGGACCTGAATCGTCCTGTCGGCCGCCTTTCCGGCGGCGAACGCGCCCGCGTCCTGATCGCTCAACTGATGCTTCAGCAGGCGGACGTGCTGTTACTCGACGAACCCACGAACGATCTGGACATCCCCACGCTGGAAATTCTCGAAGAAAGCCTGCTCGAGTACCGCGGCGCGCTGGTCCTCGTCACCCACGATCGCTACATGCTGGATCGCGTCTCCACTATCGTCTTGGGACTGGACGGCCGCGGCGACGCCGAACGCTTTGCAGATTATTCGCAGTGGGATTCGTGGTTGCGCACGCAACAGGCCAAACCATCCGCGGGCGCGACCAACGCAGCCGCGACCACACGCAAGGGCCGTGAAAGCGCGCCTCAGGATACCAATCGCCCGGGCGCGACGACGAAAAAACGCTCGCACCCGGAAAACCGCGAATTCGCCTCGATCGAAAAACGCATCGCCAAAGCCGAAGAGCAGCTTCTAGCTAAACGCGCCGTCCTGGAAGATCCCGAAATTTCGAGCGATGCACCACGCCTTCATACCGCATATGTGGAAATGGAATCCGCGCAGCAAGCAGTGGACGAGCTCTACGCCCGTTGGGCCGAGCTCAGCCAAAAAACGCCAGAGGAGTTGAGGAAGTAGCTGCGCACTCCGACAACCGAGCAACGCACGTTGGAATCAGTCCCTATTCCGCTTTCGCAAATTCAGCCACCAAAGCTTCATGCAGCTGCAACTGATGTTCCGCTGATAATTTGGCCCCTGCGGACGTCAGATAAAAGACGTCAATCGCAGTCTCGCCCTCCGTCTCAATCAGCGCGATCTCAATATTGCAATTCTCCCGCGAAAAGGTGGAGCTGATCCGGTGCAACAACCCAGGCTGATCCTGCGCAACAATTTCAATCAACGTGCTATGCGCGGAACACGAATCATCCGTCTTCACCCGCGTCTCCACTTTCACTTTCGGCGCGCGCCGTTTCTCCGACCGCAAACGATCCCGCAGCATCCGCTCCAGATCCGCCTTCCCGGTCAGCACATCATGAATGCTCGTCTGAAAGCGTTCCCACTCTGGCAAATTCAGCTCCAGTGTTCGAAAACGATCCGTGAAATAAAACGTATCCACCACCACGCCCGCCTGATTCGAAAACGCCGCCGCTTTCACGATGTTCATGCCCCATGCCGCCAGCACTCCCGCCATCATGGCGAAAAGGGAAGGCCGATCGGTCGTCACCAGCGTCAGCTCGTACCAATGCCGTCCGCGTCGTAAATTCAGTTGCACCGGATCTTTTTCCAGCCGCGCGGACATTTCCACATGCGCCAGTACTTCGCCCGCCGCATGCGTCAACAAATAGCGCCGCGGCAATCCCTCCAGAAACGCATCCAGCCGATCTCCAACGGTCATCGCCAACGTGCCCAGATGCGCCATCACTTCATCGTGCGCATCCACGTGCAAGCGCTCGTCCAGGCTGCGATTCAAGTGATTCGCGGTCGCGATATAAAGCTGCCAAATGTTCTCGGCCTTCCACGGCGTCAGCGCCTCGGGGTTCACAGCCTTAATGTCGGCGTACGTCAGCAGACAAAGCATCTTCAATCGTTCCGGCGTTTCCACTTTTTCCGCGAACGTGCGCACCGTCTCCGGATCGAAAATGTCGCGGCGCATCGCTGCGCTCAGTTCCAGGTGGCGGTCAATTAAAAACAAAACCGTCTCGCAATCCGGCGCATCCAGATCCAACCGTTCCAGCACCACTTCCGCGATTCTCACGCTTGCGCGCACGTGGTCATCCGATTTCGCGCCCTTGCCCACATCGTGCAGCAGGAGCGCAAAGTACAGCAAGTCCGGCTGCTCCAGCTCTTCCAGCAACTCCGCGTAACGCTGATCCCATTTGGATTGCGATTGCCGCAGTGCGTGCAGATTATCAATCGCGACGAACGTATGCTCGTCCACCGTGAAGCGGTGCGAGTAATCGCGCACCACCAGCGCATCAATTCCGGCGAATTCAGGGAACAGCAGCGTGAGCAACCGCAGCGAATGCATCGCGCGCAAAGCATCGGCGGCGTGCGGCGCCACCAGAATTTCCTGCAGTAGGTGCCACAGCTCCGTGCCTTTCGGCGGCACAGCCTCCAGCGCTGGAAACGCGCGCTCGATCTGCGCCTCTGTGCTCGAACTGAGCCTCAATCCATGCCGCGCCAAAAAGCGGAACGCCCGCAGAACCAGCTCGGGATCGTCCAGGGCAGCAGGCTGCCGAAAGAGCAGCACCCCATCCTCGACCAGAAATTCCGCATTCGAAAGCCGCGAACGCAATTGCTGGAACTGGTGATGCAGCGAAAGCCGCGCCGCCGGAATTTCCTCCAGCATCTGCACGCAAACGTGATGCACCGACCGCGCGTGGCTGAAATACAGCCGCATCCACTCTGCGGTGCTCAAGACCTCCGCGCCACTCGGATCATTCGCCGCCCGAATCGTCCGCGGCGAATACGCCACGCCGATTTTCTTGGCGGCCGCCGCGTCTTGCGATTCCCACGTGAGCGTATTGTCGTCGCGATTGTGGCGGAAATGCAGGAAGCAGCGTATGGATACCAGAGCATTCAAAGCTGCCGCAAAAGGCGCCTGAATCGAGACCGGCAAAATCGCGTCGTCGCTCGACCACACGTGGTACCGCTCCAGCGAGGCCATTAGGGAGAGCCAGCAAACCACGTTGTAATCGCGCAGTCCGCCCGGCCCGTCCTTGACATTCGGCTCCAGGTGAAACACCGTGCTGCCATATTTTCCATGCCGCGTACGCGTCAGTTCACCCAGTCGCTTGACGATTTGCTCGGACTCGCGCGCCAGAAGTTTCGGAATCACTTCATCATGCAGCCGCGCAAATAATCGGTGATCGCCCGCCAGATGCCGGCAATCCAGCAGCGAAATCGCAAATTCGGAATTAGCGGCCTCAAATCGGGCGCATTCGGCAATCGTGCGCGTCGCGGGGCTGAGCTTTAGTCCCAGGTCCCACAGATCCTGCGAGAATTTGCGGATTGGTTCTTTGCATTTCTCTTCTGTACCGTTCCCGCCGTGCAGAAATAGCACGTCAATATCGGAAAACGGGAAAAGCCAGCGCCGCCCAAAGCCGCCGAGCGCTACTATCGCGAAGTCCGCGGGTCCGTTCGACTCCGCGTAAATGTGCTGCTTCCACAGACGCTCGATGATGGTTTCGACCAGCGCGGTCCGGCCCAGCAAAGCGGCGTTGCCGTCGCCGTTCGAGGCAAACTGCTCCTTAATGCGCGCCAATTCCTTTGTAGATATCTCGCGCAATTCGCCGGAAATGGATGGAATGGATGGCATCGTAGTTCGCACGGAATTAAAGCCGTGTCACACTTGAATTCCTCCCGTCATCGAGTCGTCCTACGCGCCTCGCTGCTGCGCCGCCTGCGATCCCGGTCCCAACATTTCCACGGCGTCTTCCGGATATGCCAGCATGCCAAATTCCGGAACGTCCAGGCCCGACAATTCTACTTCGCGCGATACGCGCATCGACCGCCACGCATTCACCAGCGAAAAAACAATGTACGTTAATCCCAGCGCGTACACCGCCAGCAGTGTAGCTCCGCCCAGCTGCACCCCGAACTGTGAAAAATCGCCGTGAATCAGACCCGTCACGCCTTGGCCCGCTTTTCCCAGATAAGCCGCCGCGCCCACGCCGTTCCATCCCACGCCATACGTTCCGTCGGCAAAAATCCCCACAGCCACCGCGCCAAACCATCCGCAATACCCGTGCACCGAAATCGCGCCGCAGGGATCGTCAATTTTCAGCACACGCTCATTGAAAAGCACGCCCAGGCAAACCAGCACACCAGCAATCACTCCGATAACCACCGACGAGGTCGGCGTCACAAACGCGCAAGGAGCCGTAATCGCCACCAGCCCCGCCAGCATTCCGTTGCAGGCCATCGTAATGTCCGGCTTGCCAAACATGAAATACCACAGCAGCATCGCCGCCGCCGACCCCGCCACCGCAGCTAGGTTAGTATTCACGGCAACCACCGCAACGCGCAGGTCGGTCGCGCCCAACGTCGAACCAGGATTAAATCCCATCCACCCAAACAGCAAAATAAACGTCCCACTCACCACGAAAACAATATTCGAAGCTGGGAACGCGCGTGGTTTTCCATCAGCTCCATATTTCCCCAGCCGCGGTCCCAAAATAATCGCCAGCGCCATCGCGCAAAACCCACCGATCGAATGCACCACCGACGAACCCGCGAAATCCACATACCCATGTCCCCAATGCATGCTCAGGCCGAGCTGCGAGAGCCAGCCGCCTCCCCACGCCCAGCAACCAGAAATCGGGTACAGAATCCCGCCAATAAACAACTCGCACAACAGGAACGCCCAGAACGTGATCCGCTCGCAAATCGCGCCGACGATGATGTACCCCGCCGTCTCCATAAACACCACTTCAAACAGCGTAAGACAATTACTGCTCACGTCATACGCAGGCCCACTCAGAAAAAATCCCTTGCCTCCCAGAAACCCCCACGAGCCGCTGCCAATCAGAAAATGATTCAAGGTCGGTGCCCCCGCCAGATTTCCCGGAGCCGCATTCACTGCCACCGCGCCAAACTGAAACGCATATCCGATCGCATAGTAAGCAAGAAACGCAAACACATACGCCGCAAAATTTAACATCATCAAATGCCCGGCATTTTTCTTGCGCACCAATCCAACCGTCAACAGCGCAAATCCCGCTTGCATGAAAAGCACCAGGTATCCGGTCAAGAGCGTCCAGGAAAAATTCGTCGCGATGCGCGTGTGCCCCACGCTGTCCGCCAATTTCAACGCCAGCGGTTCCCTCGCCGCCTGCGCCTGAAATTCGTCGAAATCTTTCTTCAGCTTGGGATAGTCAGGCGCGCTCGGGTCCGTAGGCGAAGGAACTACGAACGGATTCCCCGCCGCATCCGCTGCCGAAGACCGGTCGCCCGTCGCCGTGCCAGCAGGGTCCGGTTGCGTCTGGTCCGCAACCGCCGCGCTCGTCGGACCGCACAGGACTTGCGCAAGTACGAGTGCGACGATCGCTTGCAGGATCCATCGTGTCGTCCGCCGGGCAAATGCACATTCCATATTCGAACTCCTATCCCAATTAGAGTAACCGCTCCATCTACTGACGCATTGACGTGAAAAAGTGCTCAAATCGCGCCAGGCCCGCGCTCCCCCGTGCGTATGCGGATCACTTCATCCAACGACGTTACGAAAATCTTCCCGTCGCCGATCACCCCAGTTCGCGCGCCTTCCAGGATCGCGTCCACCACCGGATCCACCAGCTCCTCCACCACCGCGATGCTCACAAAAATCTTTGGCAGAAAATCCACGGTATACTCCGAACCACGGTAAGTCTCCGTGTGGCCTTTCTGCCGGCCAAATCCCCGCACTTCCGATACGGTCAGGCCGGTCACTCCCAGCGCTGTGACGCGCACCTTCACCTCGTCCAGCTGGGATGGTCTGATAACGGCATCAATTCGCTTCATCTGTGCCTGCTCCTTTTCGTCTGGAACCGAAAACCCGCCGTATGTAACAAGGTATGGAACCTAGTAGCGCGTTGTCAGTCAAATCAATAACGTTGATGGGATGCATCACTATCACGAGAGGCCCGCCACGTTCAAGAACCGACTGCGCACTCGCGGATTTCGCGGCGTATGGCCGAAGCGATTTCTTCAATCACCGATTCGTAAAGAATTTTATTTGCCAGGAATCGCAACGAAAGATAGGTAGAATGACGAGGCGCGGCAGCAGCGTCCATCAGAATCCAAAAATGATCACTCTAATCTCCATCATCGCGCTCGGCTTTTTCCTCGGAATGCGCCACGCCACGGACCCCGATCACGTGATCGCCGTCACCACCATCGTCAGCCGCCAACGCAGCATGCGCCATGCCGCCGTAATCGGCGCGCTCTGGGGTGTCGGCCACACCATCACGATTTTTCTGGTCGGCTCTGCGATCATTCTTTTTGGAGTTGTCATTCCGCCCCGCCTGGGCCTCACCATGGAATTAAGCGTCGGCCTGATGCTAATCCTGCTCGGAATCCTGAATCTCTCCGGCTTCACGCGCTGGATCACCGAACAGTTCACGCCCGCAGCCGCTGCATCGCACGCGCACATTCATCCCCACGTGCATGGTGACTACATCCATACGCACCCGCACGCGCACGAGCCAGAAAAGCACGGCCACGCCGAAGCCGCAACGCCTGTCGGCTGGATGGATTGCGTGTTCGGACAACTCGGCCTCTACCAAGCCGTCCGGCCGCTGCTTGTAGGCCTCGTACACGGCCTAGCCGGCTCCGCCGCAGTTGCCCTGCTCGTGCTCACCACCATTCGCGATCCGTACTGGGCGATCGCCTACCTTCTCGTTTTCGGCGTCGGCACAATCGCTGGCATGATGATCATCACCACTGCAATCGCGCTGCCCTTCAAATATTCCCAGCAGCGCTTCGCCCGCTTCAACCGCGCCCTCCAAGTCGCCTCGGGCGTGCTAAGCCTCGCGTTCGGAATCTTCATCGTGTACAAAATGGGCTACGTGAACGGGATGTTCACCAGCCATCCCAAATGGACGCCGGAATAACCGCTCATCCTTGTGCCGGCATCCGCTTGCAATATTCAGAAATCATCCACGCACAGGCCCGCCAGAAACCCAAAACCATTCCGAGCAGGTACGTCTTCAAAATTCCTTTCGGCTTCAGCCGCGCGTACATCGCGTTCATGCTCCATGCCGGAGTGGTGTACACCTTCCCGGAAGCTCGCGCGCCAATTCTGTTCCTCACAGCCGGCTCGTACAGAATTGTTTCGATTCCTACGTTAAAAAATTTGGCCATCTGCAGGATTCTGCGGTTGTACGCAATTCTCGCCCGCAGCGGCAGCGCGCCCCGTTTGCGGTATTTCAAAATCAGCGCCGAAGCTTCCGCCGCATGGCGCAATGCCGCCGTCACTCCATTCGCCGTGATCGGATCCACCATGGACGCCGCTTCGCCCCCCACGAACCAGTTCGGCCCGGCCACGCCGTCGTAAACGCGCGAGCGAAAAGCCGTCACGTTGCAAGCTCCCAAGGCTCCCGCCTGCAACAGCGCCTCAAAACGCGGGAACTTCAGCAACTGCTGCCGGAAAATATCCTCGACCCCGAGCCCCAGTTCTCGTTGCGCCTTCATCGCAGCGCCGGTGATGACGTATCCCACGCTGACGACCTGCGGGCCGATCGGAATTTCCCAAACCCAATCGAGATACTCCGCCGGCAGCGGCTCCATGTACAAAGTGGTCCCTTCCACCAGCTCTGAAACCGTAAAGTACATCCAGATCGCCACCTTCGCCGGACCAAACTGAACTGCGGGAAGACCAAACTCGCGCGGCAGCAGGGAACTCGCAAATCCCGAAGCGTCGATGAACCACGGCGAAGCTAACCGCGCACCCCCAGCCGTATGCACGGCAACCACTCTGTCTCCATCGCGCTCCACCCTCACAACTGTGTCGCGCACCACTGTCACGCCGCTCCCGAGCGTCCTCTGCGACAGCTCTTCGTCAAGATGCAACCGGTCGACGTGCAAAGTCCGCAGTTCCACACGGAACGGCGCCTCAGCCAGCCACGCGCCGGGCACATAATGCGCGGAAGCTCCGTCCCTCAATTTCATGGTCACGTGCCGCTTCCACGTTGCCAATCCGCCCTTCACCAAATCTTCCATCGGCAGCCCTAGCGCTTTCAGCAGCTCGGGCCCCGACCAATCCAGCGACTCGCCCACCTCCTGTCGTATCCCTTCTTCCGGCTCGATGCACACCACGCGCAGTCCCGCGGCCGCCAGCTGCATCGCCGCCGCCTTGCCACACAAACCCGCGCCCAGAATCGTCACGTCGTAAACAGCAGAAGGGGAAGACACGGCGGGAAGCTATCACCGCGGCCACAGAAGTACCAATAGTACAAAACGATTAGGCGTCGCCTAGTGGAGGACGGTTTTGGAATGGCCGGGCTTCAGCCTCGCCGTAAAGCTAGGTATAATCCGGGCTTTAGCCCCTGAAGCCGCGCCCTTCATTTGGGTCCGTGGATTATGATGCTGCCTTGCCAAACGCGATCAGCCGCGCGGAAGTAATTCCAGAGCCTTCCTTAACAGTGATGAACTGATTCACGCCAATTTTGGAAAGCGAGTCTTTCTGCCCGCTGGGCCACACAATTTCAACGCCGACAGTCCCGCCCGCTTGCGGTATGCCCAACCCAAACGTGAGCGGCAGCTCGCTCTGCGACGCATAGCTCGATCCCGTCTTCACCATGCGAAACAGTCGCGCACCCGAACTCGTCGTAAGCGTGACCTTCGCGCCGATGCCGTCGCGATTCGAGCGCGTGCCAACAAGCTTCACGCGCAGCATGTCATTCTGATTGCCGTTCTCGTTGCGCAGCAGGCGCGCCGGCCCGTTATTAGCCGTCACCACCAGATCCAGATCGCCGTCGTTATCGTAATCCAAATACGCCGCGCCGCGACCAACCGTCGGCTGTTGCATCGCGGGCCCCACTTTTGCCGAAGCATCCTCGAATTTCCGATTGCCCGCATTGTGAAAGAGGATTGCAGGCTGGGCATATTTAAGCGTCGGCTGCACCACGCTGATGTCATCCGACACGTGGCCGTTCGCGGCAAAAATGTCCAAACGCCCATCCAGATCGTAATCAAAGAAAAAACAACCGAAAGTAAGCGCCTGCAAAGACATCTGTCGAATTCCAGACAATATTTCTTCATCAACAAACAAGCCGGAGCCATCATTGCGGTAAAGCGAGATGCTCTCGTTCGTAAAATTCCCAATCACGAGGCTCTGCCATCCCGACCCATCATAATCGCCCGCGTCCACGCCCATTCCCGCGCGCACCCTGCCGGATTCGCTGAATGCCACACCCACCTGCACCGCAACGTCGGTAAAAGTGCCATTGTGATTATTGTGGTAAAGCTTGTTCGGTTCCGTGTCGTTCGTGACGAACAGATCCATCCACCCATCGTTGTCGTAATCCAGCATCGCCACGCCCAGCGATTTGCTGGTGGGGTCGTGCAGTCCAGCCCGCTTGGTTACGTTTTCAAAAGTGCCGTCGCCCCTGTTGTGAAACAGCGTCGAGCTTTCGCCCTTGTACGTTTGCGGCGTGCAGTACGATTTATTCTTGTTGTCCAGCGTGCAGTATTGATCCTTCGCAATGGACCAATCAATGTAGTGCGTGACAAAAAGATCCAGCTTCCCGTCGTTGTCGTAATCAAACCACACCGCGCTCGTGGCGAAGCCGGGATCCGCGACGCCCGCCTTCAACGTCACATCCGCGAACTTCCCATTCCCCAGATTGTGAAAAAGATGATTCGAGCCAACGGTGGTGATGTAAATATCCTCGAAGCCGTCGTTGTCGTAATCCGCAACCGCGCAGCCCAAGCCATAAGATTCAATCGCGAGGCCTGCTTCGCGCGTCACGTCCGTGAACGTGCCGTCTTTATTGTTGTGGTACAGCGCCGGGTAGGATTTCGTCGCACCTTTATGCCCCGGCCAATCCATCGAATTGACGAACAGGATGTCCTGCCAGCCGTCGTTGTCGTAATCCAGAATACAAACACCGCTCCCCATCGTCTCCGGAAGATATTTTTTCCCGAACGCCCCAGAGTTGTGTTTGAAGTCAATCCCAGCTTGCTTGGTTACATCGCGGAATTCAATCGGGCCGGCGGGACGCGCCGGCAACGGTGCTGCCGCACCTTCGGAAGGCCGGGGAATATAGCTCATCCACAGGGTGGAGACGGCCAACAGCGCGCAGCAAATCTTTTGCCGATTTTGCGTCAACGCGTAGTTTCCTTTCGCGAAACAATTTGTGATTTTCTGCAGCCTGCAGCAGCGCGTATGCCGCCTCCAGCCATCGCGAGTTCCGGTCACTCAGGCGTGCGCGGCGCTCGCGCCGGCCCCCGCGCCCATGCCCGCCGCCGGCGCGCGCCGCGAGTCCAGCCACATCTCAATCAGCATTGCCGCCGGTCCTACGATGAAAAGCGCATAAAACGGCGCGTATACCACCTGGTTCAGCCGCAGTAGAAACTCAGCGAAAGCCACCAAAAACACCACGATGCATTGGCCCTTCTTCGAACGCACGGTGGTCTTCGGATCCGTGATCATGAAAAATATAAAAAGCTGGTACATCGGCCCGGTCAGCGGCGCGATTTCCGACTGCCACGGACTTCCCGTGATGTAACTCCGCAAAAACGCAAACGCGGTGAACGATACCACGTAGATCAAAGTGATGTGGAACCGCCGCAACCGCCAAATGATCACCGACCCGAGCGCCCAGATCACCAGCATCGGCAAAAGATAATTGCCCCATTGGATGCTCAATGTCGCTACAGTCTCCGGCGCCAGGAACAGCAGCGCCGAAATCCCGAAATTCGATGGGTTCCAGATGTGGCGGCCCTTCACGCGCAATACATATTTCGAGGTGATGGAAATCACGCTGCACAAAACGTACGGCCAGAACGCCGGCGAGCGCACCAGAATCCCCACGCTGATGCCCGTGATATAAGCGCTCGCCACGTTCGGCCATTTGCCGAAAAAGATGCGTCCCAGCACCAAATCCGCGGCGATGCTCGCAAGGATTGCGAGAGCCGTCTTCTGATAGCTCTCCAGCATCCCGAACGAAAGGTGTCCGCCAACCAGAATGCACGTAATAAAAATAGGCGCGATGTAGCGGTTATCCAGGCTCAGCCATGATTTCCGCGCAGGTGCGCCCGACGCAGAGCGCACACGAGACGCGGCAGGCGCAGTACTCTGCTCGCTCACGCCGGTTCCTTGATTTTCAGAATCTGATTCACTCCGGGATGATCAATCGTCTGCATCTTGCCGGACGGCCAGCGAATCACCGCCTTCTCCACATGCGGGTCTTTTCCCAAACCAAAATGCAGCCGCCGGTCATTCTGCGCCGCGAATCCGCTGCCGCCCGAAACCTCCTGCTTCTGCTGCTGCCCATTCCAGTACAAAGTCACCTGCGCGCCAATCGCACTGCGATTGCTCGCTGTGCCTTCGAGCGCGAATTCGATCCACTTGTTCTCCGGCGTCACCGTGTTCTTGTAAATCAGCAGCGGCCCCTTCTGATTCGCCACCACCGCATCCAGCACTCCGCGATTCCACAGATCCACCAGAGCCACGGCGCGCCCGTCGTAGGTGTCCGTCACGCCCACCGCCTGCGCCACATTGATGAACTTCCCAGCGCCGTCGTTCAACCACACGCGTTTCTGCTGATAACCCGACAAACTGCGCCCCTCCATCGCCGGCCAGTTCTTGGCGTCAATAATAATGATGCTGTTCCCTCCGGCGATTTTCGAAAAGTCGTACCAGTAGCTGCGGTTGCGATCGAGCGATACGTATCCGTTCGTAAGATACAGGTCCATCGTCCCATCGTTATTCAAATCCCCAAACTGCGCACCAAAACTCCAGCCGCCGAGTTCCACGCCCAGATCGCGCGCCAAATTCTCAAACTGCAATCCGTCTCCCGACGTACCTTCCTTCGGCATCCACAAATTGTTTCCCTGTATCAGCACCCCATCTTCGGAAATATTCGAGACGTAAACCCCATACCGGCCGTCATTAAGCACATCGCCAAACGCCGCATTCATTCCGCTCTTTGGCGCGAAACCCACCCCGGTCTGCGCGCTCACATCGTGAAAATGCTTGCCGTCGTTGAAATAAAGCTCCGAGACCCCGTAATCATTGGCGATAAACAAATCCGGATGCCCCGTGCCGCGCAAATCCGCCGCCGCGGACGCCAACGCCCAGCGCCGGCTGTTGATACCCGTTTGCGCGCTGACCTCTTCAAATTTGCCATTGCCGAGGTTGCGGAACAGATACTTCCGCCCACCGTTTTTCGCGTACTCGAAACTATCCGGCATGATCTGCGTGGTCTTCAGATGCCACAAATCCACGTCTTCCGAATAATACCCGCCGATAAAAAAATCCAGCAGCCCGTCACCATCATAATCAAACCACAGCGCGGTGTTGGCGTTCACCCAGGGCGGAAGGCCCACTTGCTCTGAAACGCGCGTGAAACCGCGCCCGCCGTCATTGTGATAGAGCTCGGGCCGGCCCCACTTGATCAGCAGCAGATCCTCATAGCCATCGTTGTCGTAATCGCCCCACACCGCGCCCATCGAAACGCCGGTTCCAGCCTGATTCACATCCGCGATGCCCATTTCCTCGGCCACATCCTTAAACGTGCCGTCATGCAGATTGTGATACAGCGCGTTCTTGCTTCCTTCGCCGCTGTTCGTCACGTAAATATCTGGCCAGCCGTCACGATCGAAATCCACAATCGAAACGGACGCACCCATCGAAGCCACTTGCGGCATGATCGGCGCCAATTGAGGATCGAGCGTAGGCGCCTGATGAACGAAATTGACCCCAGCAGCGCGGGACACTTCTTCGAAATAGAAACCGTGGCGAGCCAGTGCCGATTGCGCATCCAGCTTCGTGATGCCGTTGCCACCGCGTCGAGCCGCTTCCCACTTGATGACCAGCGGCGCCGCCAACATCCCCACGAACAGAATGCTCACAATGATCCGTGCCGTGCGATGTTGCTTCACCGGGGAGGGTCGCTCCGCAACGCGTTCTGAAAGACTTCCGGCGTCATGTAGCGCGTGTGATAGTTCTGCCAGTCTTCAGGGTGCAGGCGATAAACCCGCTCATCCTCCAGCCGTCCCGGCCGCGTGAAATATTCCTGCTTCGCGTGATAGGGAAGTGGCTGCACCGTCTTCGAGAAAGTCGAATTGAAGTCCCCATCTTTGATCCAGCCGTCGCCAATCACAACATAATCACGCACCCACCCAGCGGGAGGCGCAGGCTGCTCCGGAAAACGCAGCGACATCTCATCGCCCGAATTCACAATCACGTAGCGATCGTCAATCTGCGTGAGCAACTCCCGCACGTCCCCATAGCGCGTGTAGTAACCGATCAAATCGCGCCAGCGCTGCTTCGTGCTCACCACGTTATTGTAGTCCGGCACTTCCGGCGCCCCAGAATCGGGCCGACTGATGCTCGAATACCCCCGATAATGCAGATCCGCGTAGTTCGGCTCCAGCCGCACAGTTTTCAACGGAGCATCAGGCATACCCTGCGCCCATTCAATGCAATCCCAGTAAATTTCCAAATTCGTGCGAATTCTCACCCGTCGCGGCGTCCCCGGACGAAAAGCATCCGTAAGATTGAACAGCACAGTCTTTTTCCGCCCTGCGGGAAAGCCCAAATTCGCTTGCGCCGTCACCCAGCCGCCATGCCCATCGGGCACCTCGATGCTCATGCCCTGTGCGCGCCAGCGATGTCCTTGCGTGATCGCCACGTTCAACGACGATTCGGTATCGTGAATCGAGCCTTGACCGATCAAATACAGCGGCCCGCTCGTCGGCGCATCCTCACCCAAATCTACTTCCAGATAATGATCGCGCGTGATGCCCTGATACTGGCCGCGTCCAAAATCATCCAGCGCCTTTCCGTCGAGAGTATCAACAATAGCGGTGACGTCTTTGCCGGTGTCATCAGTCGCCCGCGCGATCCTGTGCGGCGTCGCAACCGTCGTCACTCCCAGTTTCGGCGGCGGAATCGAAAATCGCTCATCCACGTAAATTTCCGTTCCCACCGGATGGTCAACGGTCATCAGCGCTAGATAATCGTAGTAATAAACCTCCCAAAGTTCCGCCGTAACGCGCAGATCGTAATATCCATCGTGCGGCAGAAGCTGGTCGCGACGTATCTTGTACCATTCTCCCGTAGTCTCCACGCGCGCGGTGCCAATCGTGTTGATCCGCAGCCCAATCGCCGAGCCCCACGGCACCGCATCCTTGATAAATTCCATCCCGTTGCCGTTGTAGGCAAAAAGAAACGGGCAAGAAGCCTTCAACCGTTGCTCCGTCACCACTTCCGTATCCGCCGCCACGCCAAACTCCGCCCGCACCGTTCCGTTCGGCCAAACCACACGCACCACGTCCGTGCTGGTTTGATTTCCCAGTCCAAAATGTACTTGCGGCCCAGTGATCGGCTGCTTCTGCACCAGCAGGCCCGAGCGAATTTCAATTTCTCCGCCCACGCCAAACGGATTGATTCGCTGATCGCCGACTGCCTGCTTCGCGTGTGGCCGCACCACCTGCCAGTGATAATTTTTCGAACCGTGATTGACCGCCTGCAACGGCTGTCCATCGGCGGCAAGACCCAGCAGATCGAGCCGGCCATTTCCGCTCAGATCCGCTGCATCAGAAACCATCGCGGGAGCGAGCCCTCCCCCAAACGGATGCTCAAGCAAAACAAATTTGCCTTTTTCGTCCGCTAGCCAAATCAATGCTCCGGGAATTTTGCCGCTTGCATCCGACGACGCCCCAGTCAGAAACAGATCCAGCGCGCCATTGTTATCGAGATCGGCGACGTGCAAGCGCACCTCACCGCTGAGATATTCGGCAACTCCAGCTCCACTTGGAACACGCGCAATCTCTGCAACATCCAGAACTTTTCCTTCATGTTCGTCGGAAATTCGCACAATCGCGCCGTCCGCCTGCACCGCGACCAAATCGAGCACCCCATCATTATCAACGTCGGCGACGTTAAGCGCCTTCACCTGCGGAAAATTAGCAGGCAATGGCAGCTCGCGGAATTGCCCCTGCCGCTCGTTATGAAACACATGTAAATGCCCAGCGCCATCCACCAAAGCAGCGTCAGGATTTCCGTCGCCATCAAAATCCGCCCAAGCAAACGCGCGCAGGCCCGCTACTCCGGGAAACGGATGAATCGGCGTGAACGTGCCATCCCCGTTATTTCGCAAGACCAGCGGCAATCCTTCCTTCGCGCCCAGCACGATATCCAAATCGCCATCCGCCTCAATGTCCACGGCCCATGCGCCGGTGTAACTTGCACCCATCACGGCCTTCGGCAATTTCGCCTGAGCCGTCACATCCGTAAACAATTTCGGATTGTCCTGACGCATCAGCCGGACGCCGCCCGCACCCGCCAGCACCAAGTCGTTCTTGAAATCATAGTTGAAATCAATCGGCAGGATGCCTTCAGGGAGGGGCGCCGCTCCCACAGCTCCACCGGCGAAGGGAAATGTCGCGCCGGTTGAAACATGCACCTCTCGGCCGTTCGCTTCCACGACCACTGGAGGGCCAGCACTTCCCAGTGAGACAGAGCCAATCCATTCCCAGCGTTTCGCCGCCGGCTTCGCGCCCAGACTTGCGACAGCCTGCGGCGTAAACGTCAGCGCCAGGTCCGCCGGCGCCGGAACGAACGCCGGCGGTTCCAATCGCAGAAAATGGGTGAAAGGCTCGGCCTCTTCGCCGGCCGCCGCCTGCAGCACTCCGAGGCTTTCGCGGAACTCCGCAACGCGCATCAAAGTGTTGCGTAGGAAAGTTGTTCGCATGGCAGCGGCGTGCATATCCCCACCGGCCACCGCAACCTGCAACGCCGCAACCTGCTGTTGCACTTCCGGAGGCCACTGCGAAGCTCGCGCGTTGATCTGCGCGAGCGCGGATTTCAGAGTCGCCGAGTCACCGCGCTTTGCCGCCGCGCGCGCCAGCTCCAGCCAAGCCGCCAGATTATCCGGCTGCGCCTTCAGAATATTCTGGATCAGCGATTCAAATTCCGCGTCGCTGCCCGGACCGCCCTCGCGCTCCACTTCCAGCGCCAGTTGATACGCGGCGCGATAGTTCTGCGGATTGATGCCGACAGCCTTGCGCCAGTCCGCAATCGCGTCCTTGGAATTGCCCCGCGTACTCTGCAAAATTCCCAGCAAGTAATATATTTGATCGTTCTTAGGGGCGAGCTCGCGCGCGCGATCGTATCGCTGCGCGGCTACGTCAAAATTTCGCTGACGAAATGCCAACACGCCCCAGTTCGCCCATCCTGCTGGCTCTCCCGGCGCAAGCTGCGTCACCTGCGCGAGCTTACTCTCCGCCGTAACGTCGTCACCCACCTGCAGCGCCGCCAGGCCGGTGTAGAACGCCGACACGGTCTCGGCATACTCCTTCGACGATTTGTCAGGCAATTTGCCGCCGGCACCGCACCCCGCGAGGCTCACCGCAATCGCGCAGAGACCAAGTGTCATCGCCATGCGACAACGAAGCGACGAAACCTCGCGCACGACCACCCGGCGCACGCCACCCACGCGGACGAAAATCCACCGCTGCGCGAGATCCCGCCCATAAAACATCAAGCCCCCAGTTTGCAAAATCTCCTGATTCATCAACTCGTCGCCTTCTGCAGTTGGCTTTGCCGGTACTTTCGCTTGCGCATCATCACACGAAACCACAGGAACCCCACCCCCAGAAACGGCAGCGAAAACAGCAGCAAATCCCATCGCCCATACCCCGGCGGAGTCACTTCCACATCCGCCGATGCCTCACCGTCACCTGCCGAACTCTTCACAATCATCCGCACCTGCCACAACTCCTGCTGATCAAATTGCGCGTCGGCCCGATATACGACTTGCCCACGCAGGGTTTCCAGTTTCATCGGGTACGTCACTTCTGCCAGACGACCCGTCACCGGCCGCACGCCAATTTCAATTTTCAAGTCCGCAGGAATCGCACCTCCTGGCGGCGCATCCACGATCACGTAGAACAATCCTGTGCCCACGTCCGGATGGGTCCACAGAGAAACCACCACCGGGCCAACGCGCTTATCAGAAATAATCGGAAACGGTGGCCCATTGTGCGCGCCCAGCGGGGAAGTGGCGACGAACAGGACGACGACTCCGGCCAAGAACTTCCGCCACGCCGGTCCGCGCGGATTATGAAAAATTGTCATCGTTCGCTTCTGCAATTTCGAAAATTCCGCAGCCAGGTTATCCCGCCAAAAATGTCCCGCGCATATCCATCGGCTGGAACATCATCCACATCGCCGCAACCCACAAAACCAACGCTACGGCGGCCCACGGCGCAAAAGCACGCAGCGGACGTTCGGCGCAATCGCTTTCCGCTAATTGGTGAATCACTAGCAGTGATCCCGCAAACCCCAGCACCAAAAATCCAATCTCCAGCGGCTGCACGTATCTCATTGGAATTCCCAGCAATGTCCATCGCGGCGAGCCAAATACATTCCACCCCAATCTCGCCGCAGCGCTCTGCGTTACTGGCACTACCGTGTAAAGCCCTGTCAAAAAATGAAAACTGTAATGCGCCAGCCACATCCCAAATCCCAACGGTACCAATCCGTAGGTGTAACGCACGGCGAGCGGCACGAGCGCCCGCCGGCTGCCGCCCCAAATCTGTGTCAGCCAAGCAGCCATCCCCAACAACACCGCCGGCTCCAAGACCAGAAATAACGCAAACAGCACGCCCAACATTGGCGCCTTGCTGTTCACATGCAAAATCCCAGCAAGCCAGCTCTCCAACGCATAAACCGGACTCACCATCCCAAACGCATTCAGCAAAGCGCCAAAGCTGAACACAATCGCCAGCGCCGCCAGGTCCTTGCGCTGCGAAAAGCGCCCAATCCCAGAACGCCTCGGGTCCACCATCAATTCGCTCGCAGGCAGGCGGCTCAATATTCCGATGTTGTCATGCGGGCAAGCGTGCACGCAGTCCAGGCAGAAAGTGCAATCCATGTTTCCCACTTTCAGCGGCTGGAACAATGCCAATTCACATCCGCGCTGCAGAACCACCAGCTCAGGCCCCGGCGCGCGCCTTCCGCGAATGCAATCTTTCGTCCCACACGAATCGCAGACCTCCAGATCCCGTACCTTAACTTCCAGCGGAGAAATCGTGGACGCCACGAAATTGAATTGCCCGATCGGACATACAAATTTACAAAACGACGCATGCTTGAAAAGTCCATCCACCACCAGCACCGCTGAAAAATATCCCGCGATCAGCCACGCAGTCCACCAAGGCGAAGACCACAGGTTGAACTCCTCGTAACAGAATAAAATCAGCGTGAACAATCCCACCGACAGCCACTTGTTGCGCAATTTCTGCGGCCAATTCAGCCGCGGATGAAAAATTCGCCGCGCCACATTCCGCACCAGCATAAAAGGACACGCCAGACAGAAAAAATTCCCCGCGCACAGCAGCACCAGCACCAGCGCCCCGCGAAAATGCACCCAACTCAGAGTGGTCGCCAGATTTTTCGGCGCGAGCGATGGCCCCAGCAGTCCATCCAGGATCATCGCCACGCTCACAATCAGCAGCGGTATCTGCAGCACCGTCCGCAAATGCCGCCAGTGAAATAACCGCCGCAATCCCGGCACCTTCATCAAATCAAACGGAGGTGGCTCAGCAGCAACGGACGGATTGTGGGTGGGATTCGACAACGTAGCCTAGTTCGTGGTGACGCCCGGAACGCTCACCTCGCGCTCCTGCGTGCGCCCGTCGGGCAGCGTAACATGAATCATCACCACCCAATCTCCGGCCATCGCGAATTCCAGCGCGCCCTGATACTGCCCCGGCGCAATTTCCCGAGCGTTGCGAAACACCGGCGCCATGCCCGGATGCGACATGTCCGCCTCAAGACTCACACGCGCTCCCGCGACCGGCGCACCCGCGGCATCGCGCAATTTCACGGTGAGGACGGCAGGCCCGACCCGGACTGGCTCAGGACTAATTCCGTACTCGATTGCGACATCGGCGCTTGGCGCAATCGGCTTGCTGCATCCCGATGCGAGCAAAACCGCGACGCACGCGAACTCTGCAAAAATTCCACTCCGTCGCGTCCGCGCAATTCCCAGCGCGATAGCACTTACGCATCGCTCCGATCCTTCAACTCCAAGCGGCCACGAAAATAATCGAATCTCCCGAATCACGCCGCGTTGGCTTCGGCTTTTTTCGAACTCTTATTCCAGGCACACGTGCACGTATCGTGATTCGCCTCTCCCTCGGGTGGGAACACGTGGTAGTACATCCCAATCACCATCGGAATAAACACAATCGAGTTATAGAAAAGATGCAGCTCTACGCGCGGGAAAAAGAATTGCAGCACGCTCATCGGCACTGGCCGGCCGCCCAAATTGTGGTGCAGAGTCGCCTGCGTAATCAGCAGTAGGTGCTCAATGTGATGCCAGAACTGAATCACCAGCGCGATCGTCCACCACGTGCGCGCTCTTCCGCTGAATCCCTTGCGCAGCACCCACAGCCCGATCAACATCACCAAAGCGTAGACGTAGTGCAGCACTTCAGACTTGATCAGCCACGGATACCATAGGCCGAGTAGGCCGTTAGCCACGGGCCGCGGCCAGCCCATTACATAAATCTGGTAAGCCTGCACCAGATGCTCGGCCCAATGTGCCAGCACCACAAACATAAACACCTGCAAAGCGCGCTCGTGCCACACCGAGTTCAGCTTGTCGTAGCGGCTGGCGCCTGTGGCCGATGCGAAATTGGCACTCTGGATGCTCGGACTCGAAACCGCCATAACACACGCCTCCCAAGAGCCGACGTCAGATTCCCACCGAAACAAATGCGTACGCCGGACACTCACACATCCACCGACCGTCTTCAATAATGGAATTATACTAGGCCGCAGGGGGTTGTCGCATCGGAACGGAGCCATCCTCGTTCGGGAGATAGCGGCACGCTATCCACACACCGCTGGGAGCGTTCTGAGAAGGCGCTGTATCTAATTGACAATAAACAATATGTCCGTGAGGAGGCCGCGTCGATTGCTCGAGTACAGCGGAATCATCGAGCGGGGAAGCTTGACTTCCGGGTGAGTCCAGTCGCTGCCGAGCCGCCGATGGCGGGGCTCAATCATCAGCCCCGGCAACAGGGATAGGTTCCGGAACAGCGTCAGGCGCACCCTCCAGTTCCTTCCGCAATTCCGCCAGCGTCGTGAAGGCGCGGTTCCCCTCGCTCAGTCCCAGCCGCCGGCTAGCCTTCGATGGATCATCCGAGAAATTCCACAATCCCACGACGATCCGCAATTTCGCATCTTGCGCACGCAATTTTGCGTATAGCGCCCGCGCGTGCGGTATCGCAAACGGCGGCAGCGCCGATATGCAAACCACATCCGGTCTCTCGTCCTTTACTTGTGCCAACATTTCAGCGGCACTGCCCAGCGGAATGCACAGCGCTTGATGCCCGGCTGTTTCCAGAACCTGCGCCAGCATGATCGCCACGATTTCATCGGCTTCGTCTCGCGCTGGCACGCACACGACCTTGCGTGATGGCCCACCGCGCGCTGCCACGGCGATCGACAACCCTCCGCGGTCAACACCCACGGCAGGTTCCTCGTTGCGCGGCTCCCAGAATTCGTCAATCAATTCCCGTGTGCTCTGGCAAATGAATTTCTGGTTCGCGTCTTCCAGCAGATTCTGATGGCGGTCTTGCTCCGCGAGGCTCAACGCCGGAATCAAAACGGAATCGTATAGTTCCTCCAGCGTCTTTCCTTCTAGATGATTTTCCAGCACCTGCCGCGCCTCTTCGTGATCCATTGCCAGCAGCCGCTGATAAAAACGGGAATCCGGCGTCAAGGCCGGCTCGTCACCCAGCAATATTTGCAGAAATCTCAACCGTGGAACGTGCCGGCCCACCACCAGCACACACACCGTCAAAGGCGTTGAAAGCACCAGCCCGATCGGTCCCCAGATTGCCGTCCAGAAAATCGCCGCCACCAGAATCGCCAGCGAAGATATCCCCGTATGAATTCCGTACAACATCGGCTCCAGCAGATTTGACACGATCAGCTCGGTAAAGACAAAAAGCCCCAGCACCATCAGCGGACGCGTCCAACCATCAAATACTGCCAGCGAAAGCAGCAGCGGCATAATTCCACCGAGCGGCGGCCCGATATAGGGCAGAAAGCGCAGGGTGCCGACGATCACTCCCCACAGCAACGCGCCCGGCAATCCGATGAAATGAAGGCATGTGCCGATGAAAATTCCGTAGCACGTGTTCACCACGAACTGCAGCAGCAAATACCTGCTCACGCGGGCGCTAGCATCGTCAAGCGTTTGGGTTACCAGGCGCAGGTTTCCGTCGCCAGCCAACGAAATCAGCCGATTCCGCAAGTCCTCCCGCCGAATCAGCATGAAAATCGTGAATACCAGCACGATCAGCGCGCTCGCCAGCAGGCCCAGCACATTCTGCATGGATTCCAGCGGCAGCGCCGGTGATTTGACTACCTCGACGGGGATCGGCTTTGCCTCTGGAGTGGGTCGCATGATCGTGGGATGCGTGAGCGTTGCATCGCCTGAGTGCTGTCCGGTCGGAGCCGTAGCGAGATCTTTGCTGATTTCAGTCATCGTCTGCGAAGCGTTGTCCAGCGCGTGGGGGCTTCTCCAATGCAACGACGTCAGCTTGGTTCTGATGTTAGCTTTATAGTCTGGGAGTCGGTTCACTACCTGGCTGAACTGCTTCGCCACCGTCCAGCCCACCGCGCCGCAAGCCCCCACGGACAGCAATACCACCAGAAGTGCCGATGGAATCCGCCCGAAATGTATGCGCTCCAGAAGTTTGACGACGGGCGTAAGAATGAAAGTGAAGAGCAGCGCCAGCGCGAACGGAATCAGCACGATCCGCGCAAAGTAAAGCGTGACGATCGCCACCACCGCCACAACCACGGCGAGCAGATGAAACAAATCCTTCGATGCGTTCGGCCGCGGCGCCATGGGTTGACCTGCTTCCGGTAGTGTCACGCTCGTGTAAGCAGTCCCACAACGAGTGAGATGGCAAACAATACCAAAAACATGTAGAACAATAGCTTCGCAATTCCCGCCGCAGCCACCATGATTCCAGCGAACCCCAGCACCCCGGCAAGGATCGCTACAACCAAGAAGATTAAAGCCCAGCGCAGCATGATTCCTCCTTACCAAAAATTTCAGGAACGCAGAAAACCCGGGAATCCACAACTGTCGGGCTTTCCGCGACCCTATCCGAGAAAATCGCGTTCAACCGTATGGCACGTCCTTATCCTCAACGAGGACATCAGGTACCAGCCGAGCCTACCCCCAAAATTCACAATGCTGAGTGCATCATTCCCTGTAGATTTAGCTATTTTTACCAGTACGATGATAGGCGAAACCCGAGGCGTGAGGCTGTTCACATTGACACACTTTTCCCAAACCCATGCGTTTCGCAGCCTGAATCGTGACGACGCCCTGTATCATGCCGAAATCAATATCTACGATCGGAGAGGCAGCATTGCCGGCTCCAGGGTTCAGGGATCGGGTCGAATTTGATCGGAGCGTCGTGAAAAGTCCTGATGTCTTGAAGGGAATTGGCCGATGGAAGTTTTTGCTTCTTCTCGCGTGCGCGCTCGGTTGCCCTGCCGCATTTGCTCAAGGTGGCCCGCCCTACTACACCAACGATCCCGGCACCCCCGGCAACCACAATTGGGAAATAAATTTGGGCTACATGCCTTTCCTGTACACCAACCAGTCCATCACTCACACTCCCGACGTTGATATCAACTTCGGCCTCGGCGATCGCATTCAGCTCACCTTCGAAAATGCTTGGCTGCGCGTCGCCAACCCCTCTAGCTCCCCGAAATACGGCCTCGGCCAGGACCAGCTCGGCGTCAAATGGCGATTCTACGACAACAAAGAATCCGGACTCGCAATCTCGGTTTTTCCCCAGCTGTCTCTCAACAATCCAGATAGCTCCGTCGCACGCGGAATCACTCCACGCAGCGCCAGCCTGATTCTCCCCCTGGAATTTTCAAAAAAGCTCGGCCCCGTCAATCTGAATTGGGAAGTCGGCTACAACTACGTACACACCGGAGCCTCGGGCTGGCTTGCCGGCGTAGTTGTGGGGCATGACCTGACGGAAAATCTCGAACTCGACGCCGAATTCTACGGCCTGGGAACGTATCATCCATCGAACGGCCAGCAAACCATCGAGGGCGGCCTGCGCTACAAAATCCACCCACCGTTCATTTTGTTGTTGATGGCCGGTCGCAGCGTTCAACCCTCCAGCAACGAGCAACCTCGCTTCGTAGGTTACTTCGGTATGCAGTTCCTGCTGCCGCCCAAGCCGTTCGCAAAGGACTGACGAAGGGGCCATTACGACTTGGGAAGGAAGCGCATGAAGATTTTCCAATATGAAATTGGAGCGATGCGTTCCAGGAGTGCCAGAAACTTCGCATCGTTGCCTACCAGCACACGCGCCGAGCGGCGTTCGATGCCCTTCACGATAATTTCGCCGGCGGCCGCGGGCGGCATCGTGAGTGCCTTTTTCGCGAGTGCTCTGCGCCGAGCGATTTCTTGCGGTGGCATGTCCTTGGGCACTCGAGCGCTATCGGCAATCGAAGTTGCGACGCCGCCCGGGTGAACGACCGTAACCCCGACTTTCGAACCCGCAAGTTCGTTCCGTAGTGAATTCGAAAATCCGCGCACGGCGAACTTGCTTGCCGAGTAAGACGTTTCACCGGGCGGCGAGATCAGTCCGTAGATGCTTGAAAGGTTCACCACGCGTGCGTCATCGCTTTTTCGCAACAGAGGCAGAAACGCTCGAGTCATCCGTACCACGCCCCAGAAGTTAATTTCGAACAACCATTCGAAATCTTCCTCGCTAACCGCTTCGAACATGCCGCCGACGGCCACGCCGGCGTTGTTTACCAGGATGTCCACCCCGGGATGCGCGGCAATCACCGCTTGCGGAAACGCTGCCACCGCATGCCGGTCCGCAACGTCCAGATGATGTTGGCTGATGCGCAGCGCACTCCGCGGAGCGGTGCGGTTTGCCGGATCCGTGTGAGCCGCTTGCACCATGCGCGCCGTCTCTGATAGTCCCGCGTCATTCACGTCAGCCAGCGCGAGGTTGCAGCCACGGCGAGCGAGCGATACGGCAATGGCACGGCCGATGCCGCTTGCAGCGCCGGTGATCACCGCCGTGCGGTTCTCAAAATTCATTGCGTCAGTCATAATCTCAAATCAGATGGTAGCGCTGGAGTGAACGTCACTTACGCGGCTGCCATTCTCGGCCTCCGACGTTCGCAGAAAATTCATGGTCCCGTCGTTTACCGACCCAAACGTAAAGGCGGCCAGGTCTTTCACATAATTCTGGGGCACCCTCCACGGTGCTCTCTGTCCCTGCCTGGGCAGCACCCCATCGGCACGGCGGACGTAGCCTGAACTAAAATCGAACAAAGGTTCGGGGTTGACAGTTTCATCTGGAAGATTCGGTACGCAGACCGACCATCCTTTGCGATCCATGTACTTAAGTAACCGGCAGACAAAACGCGCCGTGATATCACACCGCAACGTCCACGAATTATTCGTATACCCAAATGCGAGCGCAAGATTCGGGACGCCGCTGAACATCGCGCCCTTGTATACCAGCTTCTCGGAAAATTTCGCCGCCACGCCATCAACGAGAATTTCAGCGCCGCCCATCAGCTGCACCACAAGACCTGTCGCCGAAATGATGATATCCGCCGGCAATGTCGTGCCGGAACCCAAACGGACGCCCGACTCCACAACTTCCGCGATCGTATCGGTGACAATTTCCACCCGGCCGGAACGGATCGCCGCAAACAAATCGCCATCGGGCACCAGGCATATACGCTGATCCCATGGGTTATAGCGCGGCGTAAAGTGCTGCTCGACGTCGTATTCGGGGCGAAGCTGCTGCTTGATTCCCTTGAGGATCAAGCCCTTCATCACCTCGGGTTTGGTGCGCGCCAGGTGAAACATGGTGATGCTGTACAACACGTTCTTCCATTTTGTGAGTTTCGCGGCAAGCCCTTTTGGCAAACGCCGATTCATCCAATTGGCCATTGCGTCTTTGCTCGGTCGGGTAACCACATAGGTGGGAGAGCGCTGCAGCATCGTCACATGCGCGGCACTCTTGGCAAGCGCCGGAACCAGCGTCACCGCCGTAGCCCCGCTTCCGATGACAACGATTCGCTTGCCCGCATAATCCAGGCCCTCAGGCCAATGCTGTGGATGCAAGAACCGCCCTTTGAACCGATTCACACCCGGAAACTCCGGGCTGTAACCTTTTTCGTAACTGTAATATCCGCTGCACATGTAAAGGAATTTGCAGAACAGTCGCACCGTCCGTCCGTCTTTCGTCTGCGCCTCCACCGTCCAGCACGCGTCGGCCGAAGACCACGAAGCGCGAATCATCCGATGCCCCAGCCTGATGTGGCGATCAATGCCATAGTGTGCCGCGGTCTCGCGGATATAATTCCAGATGGCAGGCCCACCTGCGATCGCCTCGTCCGCCTGCCACGGCCGAAAAGGAAATCCCAGGGTGTGCATCTCAGAATCGGAGCGGACGCCTGGATAGCGGAACAAATCCCAAGTTCCGCCGATTGCGTCGCGCGCCTCCAGAATCGCGTAGGTTTTTTTGGGCAAGGTAGTCTGCAAATGGTAAGCGGCATCGATACCAGATATCCCGGCGCCAATTATCAGTACGTCAAAATGTTCTGGTGATTGCATCGGCATGTTTGGCTTGTTCTCGTGTCCAGCGCGTCGTTGTAGCACGAGGCGACGCCGCTCCCCAGCGAATTTAGTACGTCTCCAGCAGGAAGGAGGCTATTCCAGCAGATTAGGCTCGTCCTGGACGATACGCGCGAGAAGTGGCTGAAACTGAAACCACCCTGCCTGATGGCTTCCCACTTGCCCCCTCGTTGCAACCGCGGTGGCATGATCTATCTTCACCGGCACGCCCGCCGCTTCTGCGAGCAACTGCGCATGGCAACTGCGGTCCATGGTGATGAACCACCACGCCGCTTCCTCGACGCATTGGCCTACGGTGAGCAATCCGTGATTGCGCAGAATCGCAGCTTTGGATTGTCCTAGGGCCTGCGCGATTCGCTCGCCCTCCGACGTTTCATAGACCACGCCGGTGAACTCTGCAAAGAGTCCGTGGTCCTCGTAAAATGCACAGGCATCCTGCGTGATAGGATCCAGCAGCCGCCCCAGCGACGCCCAGGATTTCCCGTACATCGAATGTGCATGCGCCGCAGCGATCACGTCAGGACGCGCGGCGTGTACCTGAGAGTGAATGGCAAAGGCCGCTGCATTGACCGGATAATTTCCTTCCACCACTTCGCCGCGATGATTCACCAGAATCAAGTCGGCCGCGCGAATTTGGCTGAAGTGCATCCCGAAGGGGTTCACCCAGAAGTGGTCGAGTTGCTCTGGATCGCGCGCGGTGATATGTCCCGCCACTCCTTCGTCGAATCCGAAACGCGAAAAAAGACGGAATGCAGCAGCCAGCATGCGTTTCCGATGCAAGCGCTCTTCGCCCGCGGTGGCAAAAACGGGCGGCCGCGGAATGTTCAGTGCATTTGCAGATGTTCCGGCCATTTGAACCTCCCAGCGCAGTGAATCCCCTTACTTGGCACAGTGCCGCCGATTATATACAATGCCCGTCGCGTTAGTCACCGTCATCTGTAAGCGACTATCAGCGGACCGTTAGCTTACGGAGCTACCCCGAAAATCACGACCAGAGGGATCACCTATGAGCGAATTGAATCACAAATTCGAACTAGCCGCGCGGCCCGTCGGTATGCCCAAGCGAACCGATTGGACATACAAGGAAGAACCAGTTCGCGAACCCGCCGAAGGCGAGTTGCTCATAAAGATTCTATACATCTCGCTCGATCCGGCGATGCGCGGATGGATGAACGAAGGAAAATCCTACATTGCTCCCGTAGAAATCGGAGCGGTGATGAGGGCTGGTGGGCTGGGCCGCGTCACGGCGTCGAAAAATCCAAAGTTTGCGGTCGGCGATTACGTTTACGGCGCCTTCGGCGTTCAGGAATTCGCAATTTCGAATGGCCAGGGCATTACGAAGATAAACGCCGGCACGATTCCGTTGCCCGTTTTTCTCGGAACGCTAGGCATGCCGGGAATGACCGCATATTTCGGCTTGCTGGATATCGGTCAGCCAAAACCCGGCCAGACTGTAGTCGTCTCAGGCGCCGCCGGAGCGGTAGGAACGGTCGTAGGACAGATCGCCAAAATTAAAGGCTGCAATGTGGTCGGCATCGCCGGCGGGGCAGAGAAGTGCAGCTACATTGTGAAAGAACTCGGCTTCGACGCTGCGATTGACTACAAGTCCGAGGATCTCCGGAAAGCTCTGCGCCAGCATTGCCCCAATGGCATTGACGTTTATTTCGACAATGTCGGCGGCGACATCCTTGATGCTGCGCTTGCACAACTCGCGCGCGGCGCGCGAGTGGTCATCTGCGGCGCAATTTCGCAGTACTGCAACACGACGCCAATCAAAGGCCCCTCGAACTATCTCTCACTTCTCGTTAATCGCGCCAGCATGAAGGGCATGGTCGTATTTGACTATGCTGATCGTTATCCTGAGGCCGGACGGGAGATGGCGGCGTGGATGGCAGCCGGCAAACTCAAATCGCGCGAGCACATTGTAGAGGGCCTCGAAACATTCCCCGACGCTTTGCTGAAGCTCTTCAACGGCGAGAATACGGGAAAGCTCGTTCTTAAAGTAGCCGACGCGTAAAAATTAACGTTGGCGGCGGCCATGGCACCTTTGCCATTTTCGAAATCAAAAACAAAATCTCGGTTAGAATTGCCCTCGCGCGCCGAGCAACACTAGCGAGTCACGTATGTAAAGCGCCTTTCAGAAGCAAGCTCGCGCCCAAGCGGAGCCTGACTATGCCTCCCACTGAAAAGCTCGACACTCACCATAAAGCGCTGACACTGAATCTCGATGCTGCCGCCTTCGGCTCTTTCGCCGAAATCGGCGCCGGACAGGAAGTCTCGCACTGGTTCTTTGTAGTTGGAGGCGCCTCCGCTACGGTCGCCAAAACTGTTTCCGCTTACGACAAGGAAGTCAGCGACGATCTTTATGGCTCCGGCTCGCGCTACGTGTCCAGGCAGCGGCTCGAGGCAATGCTGGACAAGGAATGGGCCGAGCTTATCGCGCAGTTAAACAAGACTCGCGGGCCGCATACGCGCTTCTTCTCCTTTGTTGATACCGTCTCCGCGCGTAATTTCGCCGGGACGAACGACGCGCACGGCTGGGTCGGTCTCCGGTTTCAAATGCGGCCCGGCGGCCCTCCAAGCGACGTCTTGCTGCACATTAACATGCGCGATCCTTCGAACGTCCTCCAGCAGGAAGCCGTCGGTATTTTGGGCGTTAATCTCATTTACACCGCGTTCTATGAATTGCAAACCGAGGAATCATTTCTGGCGGGCTTGGCAGAAGACGTTGTCAAGGAGCGAATCGAGATCGACTACGTCGATCTTCGCGGTCCAGCGTTCGAAGACTGGGATCGCCGTAGCCTCCTAGCCAACTTGGTAAGTAAAGGATTCGCCGAGGCCGTATTCTTCCCGTCCCAAGGCCCCACAGTTCCTCCTTGCGAGCCTCTCTACAAGAAAGCCGTCGTGCTGGCTCCCGGATACTTTGGCCACGGCAATCCATCTCACTCCCAAGTTCACATGCGATTGTTGGCCGCCGCTATTCAGGAGTTACAGAAGGAGCTGGGTGCAACAAAGGTGACGCCCGCTGGTTTTTTTTGCCTCACGGCCGCTCCGATCACGCCGAACGAACCGGTGCCAGAGGTTCCGGATTTGCTTCGCCGTATCAATGCGCTTCTCGCTGCTGGCGGCGACGTACTGCTTTTTCGCCAAAGCGAGCTCTACAATATGAAAACTCTCGTAAGCCGTTACACGCAGGCACCGGTGCGCTTCGTCGTCGGTATTTCCCTGATGATTCAAGCGTTCGAGGGCATTTACGGCAATCTCGAAGGGAGACTTCTGGAGGCCCTCGCACGTCTTCTCGCACAGAATGTGCGCATCTACGCTTATCCGATGAGCTCGACCGATCTGCGGGAAAGGCTCAAGGGTTTTTCAGCTAGCGGTTGGGAATGGGATGAGACGAATGGAATGGTTTCTGCCAACCAGGTGCGGCACGCGCCGCCGCTAGGACACTTGTTTGCCTATCTTCTCGCCAGCAATTTTCTTGTCCCCATACAAGTTCCTGCCACATTAAAAGCCGACGCTTGACCGTCAACTGTGCCGCAAGCAAAAGCGCCGTTCGCGCCAGGCAGACCAATATTTGTCCTGGACGTTTCGACCACTCCTTGCGGTGCATTCTTCCCAGGCTTTGTACGGCGAGGCGCTGCGCATCGGACCAAGGCTTCAGCTGCCTTGGTACGATTCACTGGTTGTCGCCTCTGCAATCGAGGGCCAGTGCGCCGTTCTTTACAGTGAGGATTTTCAAGATGGACAAGAGATCGGAAGTCTCACGCTCTCCAATCCCTTTGCCTGAGAGAAGGAATCTTGGGAATTTCGATTCGGTAATGAACTGACCCATGTCCGTCGGTCCCGGAGCTATATGTGACGGAACGGTTCTTCTATTTTATCGCCGGCAGATTTTTGGGCGTCTCGCTCAAGCGACTTCGTGACCAAATCTTTCGATCCCAGGCCAACCGCGAGCGCCAGGGTAATCACAATCCCTCCAAACAAAATGCCGAAAGCAAGCTTCACAATGCCAGGGGCAATTCTCAGGTGCTCCAGGGCCATCGCCACGGCCACCACAACCACCATCCACTTTACGCCCAGGCTCAGCAGACGCGCGTAGTGCAGGTTCAGGTTAACCGCGCCAATCAGCACGCTTCGCGCGAGAAAGCGAGCGACGACGCTGCCGACCAGCAGGACCAGCGCGGCGCCGAGCATGTTGGGAATGTAGGCGACGACGCTTCGTGCCAACTGAGAGGTCCAGTCCGCGTCGACGGCCGCAATTCCGATAAGAAATCCAGTAAGGATGACCAAAGCCGCGATCGCTCTCGATACCAGCAGGGTCGGGCTCTTCATTGGCGACCATTCCGCCACAGAAGGAAAGCCCCACTGGGCCAGGCGCGTATCAAACTGCATGCTCGAAAGCAACCGCCGCACCACTGCTGCAAGAATCCAACCCACCACGATCGAGATCAGCAACGCGACGACCAGCGCCGCCAGCCCCGGCAGCAGGCTCGCCAATCGAGTCAGGAATCTCGCCGTGGACTCGGCTAGTTGTTGCTTCACTTGACTCCACATAAATACCTCCGTTACAGCTCCCACAGAACTAAGGATTGAACCGGTCCGGCCAGCGCCATCGCGATACCAGGTAAGTTTTGCCGGATTCGTAGGCGACGGATAAGCGTTCCAACCTCTCTTCCAATGCTGTCCTTCCAGCAGTTTCCAAATCATGTGCATAGGAAGACACCCAAGCCAGGTATAACGGCGTCATCGACTTCAGAAGGTGATCGCGATTGATGGTTCGCAGGCGATGCGCCAGCGCAAAGTCATAGACAATGCGAACCCACAAGTCGTCGGGCATTCGAAATTGTTCTGACGGCAGACGTGCCAGCTTCCTGAGTTCGAACAGCGAGGAAGGTGGAAGCACCAATCCCCAAATATCCTGAAGGTCGCGAACTCCTAGTTGGAACGATTCCATCATGCGGCTGATATCCACAGTCCCGGTGTCTTGGGATACCAGAAGAGGCTCACCGATCGCGGGCACAGAGACGGAAGGACGCATTCTTTGCCAGCACGCTGCGTTTCGTTCCATGTCCAGAAAGATGGGGCTCAGGATCTGGGCCAGCAGGGAACTGATATTCATCCAATCCGTCGGCGGGTAGATGCGCGCTGCAAGGTGGACCTCACAAACCTGAAGGTTCTCGCAGAGAGCCGCGGGTGTAACGGACGCGAACGAATGCACGCGGTTCCCTCCGCTCCCGGCAGTCCGCTCTGTTGCAAGCATCTTCTGGAACAGCCGTCGCGAAATCCCTAAGTCCGGCCCCATGGGATTGTGAATTCGCTTTCCATACAGACAGCGCATGAGCGGAGCGATGATGCTGCTGTTCAGCAGCCCCTCGAATTTGCGGCGAGCGTAATTCGGCACGACGAGATCTAGATCTCTTTCGACGAGCGGCTGCGCCAGGTCGCGAACCCATCCTGGTGTGGCAGCCTCGAGCTTGGAGACGATGACGCAGCAAGCCCGGGCGCCGAACTTTTCACTCGCTGCAAAAACCGACTGATAAGCTGTGGCCATGCCGGCGACTGGCGTATCCGGTGTGCCCGACCCCGATAGCGGCCAGCGAACCACCCGACACAGAGCAACACTCGCTTCGGCCGCCTCAGCATTGCTTTGACCAAGATCGGCAGCCCGCTCATCCCGTAGCACCACAACTCGCGGCGCGCCAGGAAGCGCTCGCAGCGCCTCGCAGAGCGCCGCCACACCCTCTTGATCAAGTTCCGCAATAACGCCTACCACCAGGTCGGCGCTATCTACTTGTTCGGCTTTTTGCTGTCCTTGCTCGGGAATGTGCTCGACTTCCACTGTTCAACCCTCTGGACCCGATTTTCACCAGCGAAGATCGGGCGCCTGTGCATGATACTTTGATGGGCCGCATAAGCGAATTGCGGCAGCCTTTCAGCAAAAATGATTCACAGTGGAAGCGACATAATTCCCATCAGCGGGATGCGGACCCACGCGGGACGGGCGTTCAGTTCATACAGAACTTCATAAAGCGCCTTGTCCAGGAGAAACACATCCAGGAGCTCGTGAAAATCAGATGTATCAGCCGGCGCAAATTCCGCGCCTTGGGCCGTTTCGCGATAGGCACGCAAGAAAGCTGCCGCCGCCGACCGCTCCCAAAGCTGGGCCCAAGGCTCCAGGCGCGTCAGATCCTCAGAATGGCGTGCGGAATAATTGTTCAGGCTCGCGTACGCAGCATAACTGAAAGATCGCAGCATGCCTGCCACATCCTTAAGAGGGCATTGTTTCGAGCGGCGATACTCCAGCGGTCGGGCCGGTTCGCCTTCAAAATCCAGGATCACGAAATCCGTCTTGACCCGCAGCACCTGGCCTAAATGGTAATCCCCATGAATTCGAATTCGCTGGGTTCGAAAGTTAGCGGATTTTAGCGTCCCGAAGTAGTCCAGAATACGGCGGCGCCGGCTGAGCACCGTAGCTGCAACTTCGATGACTTCATCCGGCAAGAACGGCACGCGCTCTTTCAGCACGTCCAGGACGCGGGATGCATTCTGGTGGAAATCGAGCAGTACGGCCTGGAAATTCTCTGGCGTCAACGGCTCCGGCGTGAATGCCGGATCGTCCGACGGCGCAGCCAGCGCCAAATGGAGCTCGGCGGTTCGCCGCCCGAGCGTCGCGGCGGCATCGAGATAGATGCCCAGATGGTCTCGGGCCACCTGTGAGTCCGAATGCTCGGCGAGCTTCAGCGAATCCTCCATCTCAGCGTTCGCGTTCTCCGGGAATGGAAGCGGTGCACAGGTTTCGAAGTACCGGTCAAGCTCCTCGATGGTCCATTTCCAACCGTCGCCTTCATTGGCGACCAGGCCTTGCAGCATTGTCAGGATCGTAGGCTCGGCATCGTCCGCGGCCGGCTCGAGTTCGATGGAACCGGCGAAGGGTGGAATCCGGTCGAAGCTCGTTTTCTCCGTGAGATGTCGCCCGATCTCGGCATCCGGATTCAGTCCCGGCTCCAGGCGGCGGAACAGCTTCAATATGAAGCGGTCACCGTACACAATCGAAGTATTGCTTTGTTCTGCCGTGCTCCGCCGCACCGCCAGCGGTGCCTCGGCCGAACCAAGAATCTTCTGAAAGACCTGACCTCGCACCCCCCGAATTACGCTTCCGTCGCTCGCGCGTAGCTCGCTCCCGTTTTCAATTAGTGAGAGGAACTCCAGACATACGTTATCGTCGTGCACCCCGTCGTGCAACAAGCCGTCCATCTTCGCCGATAAGACTGAAGCGATGATTGCGCTCGGTGCCACGCGCCGCAATTCGTTTGCGGCTGCTCCCAAGGTGATTGCCAGCGGCACCTGGTACACTTCAGGCTCCCCGGTTTCGAACTGCACTTCGACCAGCGCCAAGGCCGAATGCGGCTCCTTTATAGGCGCCCAGTTGACAATTCGCGCCGCCTTGATTGTGCGGGCCTTTCCTGCGAACCACCGTTGCTGCGGAAGATATTGGGGCAGGTTCACAGTCTCCAGACGTTTGCGGCCCATGCCTTGAAATACGCTCGCCCATCCGGCGGTCACGTCGAGCGGCGCCTGTTCAGCCAGATCCATGGTAGTCTCGGCGGGATCGGTCTTTTGTTGCAGTTCTAGCCACAGGAAACTGTACGGAGCCAAGGTCAGCCGATAAGGCTGGCGTTCGATCGAGGGAAACTCCACGTACCCCAGCATCTCGATCGGAACCATCCCCTCCAGTTTCGACAAATCCAGATCCACGGGCTGCGCGAAACGAGATAGATTCGCAACGCAAAGAACCTGTTCCTCGCCATACGTCCTCAGATAGGCCAGCACTTTGCGGTTCGCAGGGTTCAGGAACTCGATGCTGCCGCGTCCGAACACGCTGAATAGTTTTCGCAGAGCGATCATGTTTCGCATCCAGCTCAACAGCGAAGATGGGTCGCCCTGCTGCGCTTCGACGTTGACCGCTTCATATCCCAAAACCGGATCCATGATTACCGGACTGTACAAACGCGCTGGCGTCGCCGTGGAAAACCCGGCATTGCGGTCCGCATTCCACTGCATTGGAGTGCGAACGCCGTTGCGATCGCCCAGGTAGATATTGTCTCCCATTCCAATTTCGTCGCCGTAGTAGAGGATGGGCGTCCCGGGAAACGAAAGCAGCAGGCTATTGAGCAGCTCGATACGCCTGCGATTGTTGTCAACCAACGGAGCCAGGCGCCGGCGGATCCCGAGGTTGATCCTCATGCGGGGGTCTGCGCTGTAAGCGATGTACATGTAGTCGCGCTCGTCCTTGGTGACCATCTCGAGCGTCAACTCATCGTGGTTGCGCAGGAAAAGGCCCCATTGACAAGTGTCCGGAATGTCCGGAGTTTGCTGAATAATGTCGGTGATCGGCAGCCGGTCTTCTTGGCGCAATGCCATGTAGATGCGCGGCATCAGCGGAAAATGGAACGCCATGTGGCATTCGTCACCGTTGCCGAAGTAGGGCCGAACATCGGTGGGCCACTGGTTGGCTTCGGCCAGCAACACACGGTTTGAGTAATCGGCGTCAATCTCGCGCCGCAGCGTCTTGATCACCTCGTGAGTTTCCGGCAGATTCTCGCAACTCGTGCCGTCGCGCTCCACCAAATACGGAATCGCATCCACGCGCAGCGCGTCAACCCCCATGTCCAGCCAGTAACACATCACCTTCAGAACTTCCGCCACAACTCTGGGGTTGTCATAGTTCAGATCCGGCTGATGAGAGAAAAAGCGATGCCAGAAATATTGCTTGGCTATCGGATCCCAGGTCCAATTCGACCGCTCGGTGTCCGAAAAAATAATTCGAGCGTCCTTGTATTTCTCTTCCGTATCACTCCACACATAAAAATCGCGTTCTGGAGAGCCCGCCGGAGCCTGACGCGCTGCTTGAAACCACGGATGTTGATCCGAGGTGTGATTCACCACCAGCTCGATCATTACCTGCAGATCACGCTCGTGGGCTGCCGCAAGGACGGCTTGGAAATCCTCAATCGTGCCGTACATCGGATGTACGCCCAAATAATCCGCGATGTCGTAGCCGTCGTCCTTCAGCGGAGATGGAAAGAAGGGCAACAGCCACAGGCAGGTGACGCCCAGACTTTGCAGATAATCCATTTTCTGAATCAGGCCCGGAAAATCACCGATTCCGTCGCCATTGCTGTCCTTGAATGCGCGGACGTGCAGCTCATAGATGATTGCGTCTTTGAACCAGAGCGGATCCGCTGCGCTACCCGGCTTTTTGGGCATGTCCTGTTTCCTCGTCGTGCCTCACGCCACCTTACGAGATTCCGGCTGGAAAACGACAATTCCCAGAGGAGGAAGTGTCATATTCAATGAGAAAGCCCTGCCATGAATCGGGAGCGGAGCTGCCTGCAAACCTCCGAAGTTCCCCTGGCCGGAGCCGCCATACAAAGCGGCGTCGCTGTTTAACATCTCCTTCCAGTAGCAGCCCAACGGAACCCCGACGCGATAGTTCTCCCGCACGACGGGCGTGAAATTGCAAACGAAAAGCAGCTGGTCATTCGGATTTCGCCCGCGCCGCAGGAAGCTAATGATGCTCCTTTGAAAATCCTTGCAGTCCACCCACTCAAATCCCGCGGGATTGAAATCCGTCTCGTGCAGCGATGGCTGGCCGCGGTACAGAGTGTTGAGGTCGCGAACCCACTGCTTTAGTCCAGCATGAGACGGTTCCTTAAGCAGATGCCATTCCAGGCTCGCGTCGTGATTCCACTCGGACCACTGGCCGAACTCGTCGCCCATAAATAGCAGCTTCTTCCCGGGATGGCCGAACATATAACCGTAGAGCAGCCGCAAGTTCGCAAACTTCTGCCAATCGTCGCCCGGCATTTTGCGCAACATCGAACCCTTCCCGTAAACCACTTCGTCGTGCGAGAAGGGCAGTACAAAATTTTCAGCAAAGGCGTACACCAGGCTGAAAGTGATCTCGTTCTGGTGGAAGTTGCGAAACACCGGATCCAGTGACATGTAATTCAGCGTGTCGTGCATCCAGCCCATATTCCACTTCAGCCCGAAGCCCAGCCCCCCTACGTATGTCGGTCGGGACACCTGCGGCCACGAAGTCGATTCTTCGGCAATCATCGTTACATCTGGGAACGCCCCGTAGACGTGCTCGTTCAGCGCCCTCAGAAAATGTATGGCGTCGATGTTTTCCTTGCCGCCATAGCGATTCGGAATCCACTCGTCTTCGCGTCGCCCGTAGTCGAGATACAACATCGCAGCCACCGCATCGACGCGCAGACCGTCCACGTGATACTTGTCCAGCCAGAATAACGCGTTGCCAATCAAAAAGTTCTGCACCTCGTTGCGGCCGTAGTTGAAGACGAAGGTCTTCCAGTCCGGTTGCTCTCCTTGCCGCGGATCGGCATGCTCGTAAAGATGAGATCCGTCGAAGTAACCGAGCCCGGCTTCGTCCCTGGGAAAATGCGCCGGAACCCAATCCAGGATTACGCCGATTCCTTGCTGATGAAAATAATCTACGAGGTACATGAAATCCGCAGGCGTTCCAAACCTGCTGGTAGGCGCGAAGTACCCGGTCGTCTGGTATCCCCACGAACCATCGAAGGGATGCTCCATAATCGGAAGCAACTCCACATGCGTGAAACCGGCTTCCTGGACGTACCCAGCCAAAAGTGGCGCCAACTCGCGATAGCTCAGCCAGCGGTTGCCTTCCTCCGGCACGCGCCTCCACGAGCCTAGATGCGCTTCGTAAATGGAAATCGCAGAACCGAGGCCATTCTTTTTTGCCCGGCTCGCCATCCATGATTGGTCATGCCAGGAATAGTCCTCCAGATTCCACACTCGAGAAGCAGTCTGCGGGCGAATCTCTGTGGCGAACGCGTATGGATCCGCTTTGTCGACCTTATAATCGCTATAGCGCGATTCGATGTGGTATTTGTAGCTCGCTCCTTGACCGATATCGGGTACGAAGCCCTCCCAAATGCCCGCCGAGGTTGGGCTCATGCTATTTGCTTGGGGATTCCAACCGTTGAACTCTCCGATCACAGATACCAGCTTCGCATTCGGCGCCCAGACGGCAAAGTGCACGCCGCGACTCCCACCTCTCTCCGTCAGGTGAGCTCCAAGCTTCTCGTAGGCGCGGTAATGAGTGCCTTCCGCAAGCAGATACAGGTCGAATTCACTCAGGGCCGGTTGCAGCATGCGCGCTCCCTTACTGCTTGTTGCGAGTTCCCGGCGCTATAGCCACGATTGCCGCGCCGCGAGTCCTCATTCGAAATCCAGCTCCGCCGGAACTTAACGCAGCACACGCAGAATATGCGCCGGGAGGCTTTCCGGCGTAAGCGCCACGTAGTTCCGGGAACCGTGCCACGAATACTCACCGTCACCGAGCAGGTCATGCACCCTGAACGGCTGATCAGCCTGCAGCCCAAGCGAACTGAGGTCGAGATCAACCCATCCCGTTTGCGCGCGGACGCAATCAAGATTCACGATGACGATGATTACGTCTGAATGATCATCGGTCGTTTTGCTGTAACAGATCAGCTCCGGATTGTCCGTTTCATGAAAGCGCAGGCTGCGATTAGTTTGCAGCGCCGGATTTTCTTTGCGGATCTGGTTAATGCGGGCGATAAAATCCTTCAAGCTTCCCGCGGAATGCAGATCGCGGTGCTTCAGCTCATATTTCTCGGAATTCAAGTACTCCTCGCTGCCAGGCTGAAACGGCGCGTTCTCGCATAGTTCGAACGCCGGACCATAAATTCCATAGCTCGCTCCCAGCGTTGCCGCCAGTATCAGCCGCACCATGAACGCGGGCCGTTTGCCTTCCTGAAGAAATCCCGGAAGAATGTCCGGAGTGTTTGGCCACAGGCTCGGGCGGAAGAACTCTCGCACTTTCGTCTCGACCAGTTCGCTAAAGTACTCGGTGAGCTCCTCTTTCGTGTTGCGCCAGGTGAAATAAGTATAGGACTGGGAAAATCCCAGCTTCGAAAGCCGGTACATTACTGCAGGCTTGGTAAATGCCTCCGCAAGGAAGAGCACCTCGGGATGTCGCTCCTTGATCTCACCGATCGCCCATTCCCAGAACGTGAATAGCTTGGTATGCGGATTGTCCACTCGAAAGATCCGCACACCTTGCTCGATCCAGTAATCGAAAATGCTCTTCAATTCCCCCCACAACGCGCGCCACTCCGCGCTCTCAAAATCCAGCGGATAGATATCCTGATATTTCTTCGGTGGGTTCTCCGCATATTGTATGGTGCCGTCCGGACGCTTGCGGAACCATTCCGCATGCTCGCGTACGTAGGGATGATCCGGCGCACACTGATAGGCAATATCGATTGCGACTTCAAGTCCTTGCTTTTCCGCGGCGGACACGAAATGCTTGAAATCCGCGAGCGTCCCGAGATTCGGAAGAATGGATTTATGGCCGCCCTCCGCGGCTCCGATGGCCCAAGGACTGCCAACATCCGTCGGCTGCGGATTTGGCGAATTGTTCTTACCTTTGCGAAACTCACGCCCGATTGGATGAATGGGTGGAAGGTAAACTACATCGAAGCCCATGGATGCGATGTAGGGAAGCCATTGCTCGCAATCGCGAAATGTTCCGTGGCGCCCAGCCTCAGCAGCGCAGGATCGCGGAAATACTTCGTACCAGGTCGAATACCGCGCCTTTTCGCGGTCAACTGTCACCACCAACTGTTTCTCGAAGCGGCTGGCGAAGTTTCGCACCGGATAGCGTCGAATTAGTTCGTGCAGTCCTTCGTCCAGAGCAATGGCTGCGCCGTCAGGCTTATCCTTCGCTTCCCGCAACCTGATGGCCCACCGGCGAAGGACCTCCGCGTCCTCGCCCATTGCTTGCGCAGCTGCTTCTGCAATCAAGTCAGTTCCCAAGAGCAACTCAACATGGACGTCCTGCGCGGCAGCAACTCGTTTCACCAGATCCACGCGCCAGGTTTCGAATCGATCGATCCAGCCTTCCACCGTGTAGTAATACCGGCCAAGCTCCTCGACGGAAAACTCCGCGCGCCAGCGATCGTTCTCAAGCGGCTTCATCGGAGTTGTCTTGAGCTTCTTCTCATCCTGCCAGTACACGATCTGGCAGCCGATTTGGTCATGACCGTCGGCGAACACATCAGCTTCCACAACTACCGTCTCGCCAACCACGCGCTTGATCGGAAATCGTCCGCAATCAATCTCCGGCGAAACCCGCTCGATTACCACCCGATTTCGACCGTCCACTTGTTGTTCCGCCATTCGACCTAAGCTCCTGAGCACGGGGCGGGACTGGGACCGCCCAAAAATCCAACTTGTACGGCGTACAGCGCAACCGATCGACTCTCTCGCTAAGTTGGTTGATGCAACCACTGATTTCAAGGTGTCACGTCTGGGCGCGAGTTGTTCGCGATGAGCCGTTCACTCCGCTCAGGACGGCAACCGGGAGATCCTTGAAGACATCCGGCAAGGACAAGGTCGGCGCTCGGCGCAGACGGCTGGTCTCGACTGCCTCGCCGGTTAGCACGTTCACCCAGGATTCCGGCGAATTCTCCGGAAGCGCGATGTGTGAACCGTGCCAAAATTTCTGCAAGCGAATTAAAGCGGCCGACGCCTTCGCGCGTGCCAGCCATCTGGGGACGATAGTCATGATCCAAGTATTGCCCCTGCGGCGCGCATAGGCAATCAAGTTAGCCTCCCTCCCGCCAACCGTTTTGAGCGGCAGGAATTGACCGTCGAGGAACACTCGAGGGTGCTTGCGCCGAAGATTCAAGATCCTCCAAATAAGATAGAGCTTGATGCGCCCGTCCTGCCAATTCTGAGCGAGCTCGCGAGCCAGACGCAACGGTTCCTGCTTGCTGCGCTTTTCGATTTCGTCAAGCAAGGCGGCGCGATGTGTGAAATCCACGGGTCCGCGATTATCGGGGTCCACCAAATGGAGGTCCCACAGGTCGCATCCTTGGTAGAAATCAGGCACACCCGGGCTGGTCATCTTCACCAGCACTTGTGCCAAACCGTTTAGCATCCCGTGGAAAGCGATCTTTCGCTGAAATTTCAGGAAATCATTCAGAAAAAGATTGCCGCGAGCGGGTGCGATCAGCGCCTTCACAAAACCGACTACCGCTCGCTCGTGAGCCGTGTTGGGCCGCGTCCAGCGCGTGTATACCATCGCTTCGCGAATTGCCTTGATGACATAAGCTTCCAACCGCGCGCGGAAATGCGGCATCGCCTCCTGTTCCAGGGGCCACGCGCCAAGCAGGGTCTGGTACAGAAAGTTTTCCTCGTTGCGGTCAGGAATTTCCTGAGACCCGACGACTCGCTTCCGTTTCATGTTCCATCGCGCCCACCGATTCAGGTGCTTCTGCCATTCGCGAGGAATTTCCGAGAGAACGTTGATTCGCGCACGCACATCTTCGCCACGCTTGGTGTCATGAGTTGAAGTGGAACTCAAACTATATCGCCAGCGGTGTTCGCGCTCAGTCGCAATTTGATTGAAGTCAGAGGCGACGACGGCAGACGGGTTTGGGTTTCCGCCTACTTCGTTGAGCGAAAGCAGCGGGCAGTACACATAGAGAACGGTGTCTTCGAGCCCCTTCGCAACGATTGGCCCCGTGAACTGCTGCCAGCGCATCACGAATGCCAGGCGCGCTTCCCGCTGCTCTGCGAACAAGTGCCCTGAATCTTTCAGAAGCAGCACATCGCGCACAAAATCCAGGCAAGACGCCGCAAGACGCGGGTTGCGGCTTCGCGCAGCCTCGACCGCGCTGCCAATATCACGTTTTGCTTCGGCAGGCACTTCCATGCTGCGAATATAGGTTCGATAAACGGCAAGACACGCGGTCGTTTCGATCAGCGCTTGTGCCAGCTCCATTCGCGAAAGGTCCCTCGCGTAGCGATCTCCTTCAGCCAGGACGCTGAGATGGCGGCCCAGATATCTCATCTCCGCGGAGAGCAACGTGGACATGACGAGTTTTTTCTTCTGATACACCACGTCTTCGTACTTAAGCTCGCGTCCCAGAAATCGAAAATAAATCTGTTCGATCTCCCGCGCTCCTTGTGGATGAACGAACAGCTGGTTGACCGCGTTCAGATATTCATAACCTGTCGTTCCTTCGACGGGCCATTCCCTGGGAAGCTCTTCAGCCCCCGAAAGTATTTTTTCCACTATCACGTAGAAACTGTTTGCCTGTTCCTGGGAGCCGCCCGCGCGTTCTTCCAGGCGCCGCAAATACCCGAGCGGGTCGCGAAGGCCGTCGATATGATCGATGCGCAGCCCGGTCACGACATTTCTCTCGATCAATTGCAGGATCACCGCATGGATAGCTTCAAACACCATCGGATCCTCGACCCGCATCCCCACCAGATCCGTGATATTGAAAAACCGCCGGTAGTTGATTCCTTCGTTGACGTTCTGCCAATACACCAGCACATAAGCCTGTTCCGACAGCAAGCGATCCAAGCTGCGAAAACTGCCCGGATGATTTCGCCTGCCATTGAAAATTTTCAGATTGTCCCTGACGAATCGCTGAACTTCCCGATTTGTTTCGTGCAGCTGGCGCAGCCGCTCTTTGATCCCGGCAACCTGAAGGCGCCGCTCGCCCGCCGCGTCTATAGTCAAAGATCCCCGCTCCGGCAGCGCGGCCAAGGCAGCGACGATTCCCAGATACTCCTGAAACGCGCTCGAATCCGCACCCAATCTCTTTTCCAGCACGTGTTCTCGATGCTTCAGAATCCGCCGGTAGGTCTTCGGAGTCAGGGGAAAAGTCGTGTCGTGATATTGGACCAAAAAAGTTCCGCGCCGAAAGACGAGTTGGAACTCGCGGTTGTTAAGAGCCTCGCCGTAGAAGCTGCCCAGCACCGGCAGCAGGATTTTGTTTTCGAGCGTCAGAGACGGCGGATGCCAATCAATGTCGAAATAGGCTGCGTACGCAGATGCAGGACCATTCTCAAGTACGTCCATCCACCATGGATTTTCGGGGCTCGCAGCCATGTGATTCGGAACAATATCCAGCAGCAGCCCCATCCCTTTTTTCTGCAACATCGATTGGAAACCGTCAAACTGTCCTTCGTTGCCCAGCTCGCTGTCAATCCGCAGAGGATCCGTTACGTCGTATCCGTGCTTGCTGCCAGACCGGCTCTGCAACAAGGGAGACGAATAGATATCCGTGATTCCGAGCCGGGAGAGATAGTCCAGTGCGGCCGACGCGCGGCGAAACGTAAACTCGCCGTTGAATTGAAGCCGGTAGCAGGCGAGGGGAATCCGAGGGGGCGGCATAGGTCTCTAAGCGAGCTTCACGTTCGATGAACGACACTGATCGACTACAGAAACGGCGGGCCAAGCGAACCACATGCGAACCCCATTCGGGCTGGTAAGTGATTATAGGTCATGTCGCTACGAATTGTCCTGCCGTCAATCAGAAAATATTAAATTCCGCCGGAGGGAGTTTCTCGTGCGCGGAAGGATGCGCTCCTCTGTGTATACTGAAATCGTTACCAGCGATTGAGCTACAGGAGGAACACAGAAGCCGTGAGTTCCCCGCGCGAAAAAAAACTCGGCGCTCAGCTTTTAGGTGAGAACGCCTGCAGTTTTCTCGTCTGGGCTCCTCGAGCGAATCGGCTTGACGTCTGTGTCGGCGATCCGCCAGAGCGCGTAATTCCCATGCAGGCTGTCGGCTGCGGATATTTTCACACCGTCGCTGAAGATGTTTCCTCCGGCGCTCTCTACCGCTATCGCCTCAACAATGACAAGGAACGACCCGATCCGGCGTCCCGACTTCAACCCAGCGGCGTCCACGGTCCATCGCAGGTCGCGGACAATCGGTTTCGCTGGAACGACTCTCAATGGACTGGGCTCCCACTTGAAAAGTACGTTCTGTACGAGCTGCATGTAGGAACATTCACGACGCAAGGAACCTTTGAAGCCATCATTCCTCGGCTGGCCACACTCAAAGATCTCGGCGTTACGGCAATCGAACTAATGCCGGTGGCTCAATTTCCCGGCGAGCGCAACTGGGGTTACGACGGAGTTTATCCCTACGCGGTTCAATCCTCCTACGGTGGCCCGCGGGGTCTGAAAGCGTTCGTCAACGCCTGCCACGAACTCGAAATCGCGGTAGTCCTCGATGTGGTCTATAACCATTTTGGTCCAGAGGGGAATTACTCGGCTGATTTCGCTCCTTATTTCACGGACATCTACAAAACGCCGTGGGGACAGGCCGTCAATTTCGATGACGCAGAGAGCGATGAGGTCCGCCGATATTTCATCGAAAATGCGCTGGAATGGATCACGGACTTCCACATCGATTCACTTCGCCTCGACGCCGTCCACGCGATTGTTGATACCTCCGCGCGAACCTTCCTCGAAGAGCTCGCCGCCGCCGTTCACAGCAGAGCCAAATCGCTCGGTCGGGAAGTCCATTTGATCCCGGAGAGCAATCGCAACGATGCTCGCATGATCAGCGCGCCTGACCAAGGCGGATGGGGATTCGACGCAGTGTGGAACGACGATTTTCACCATTCTCTGCAGGTTCTCTTAACAGGCGAGCAGGATGGTTATTACCAGGACTTCTGCAGAATTGAAGACCTTGCGGGTAGCTATCGAGAAGGTTTTTTGTATGCGGGACGTTACTCCAGGTTTCGCCAAAAGCGTTATGGAAGTTCGTCGAAGCATATTTCGGCGAAACGCTTCGTCGTCTACGCACAGAACCACGATCAGATTGGCAATCGCCGTCTTGGAGACCGGCTCTCACAGTCGCTGTCCTTTGCCCAATTGAAGCTGGCTGCGGGGACCGTTCTGCTCTCGCCATACATTCCTCTCTTATTCATGGGCGAAGAGTACAGCGAACGTGCGCCCTTCGAATACTTTGTAAGTCATGGAGACCCGTCACTCGTCGAAGCAGTACGCCAAGGGCGGAAGGACGAATTTGCAAAATTTGGCTGGCCTGGTGATATTCCCGACCCTCAAAGTGAAGCAACATTCCTGGATTCGAAGCTGAACTGGGATTTACAAACGGAAGGGCATCACCGCATCCTTTGGCATTTCTATCAGGAACTGCTTCGCATCCGGCGCACGCTGCCGCCTCTGGCAGAGCTGGACAAAAATGCCATGGAAGTCACCTCGTTCGCCGACGAGAAAGTACTGCTCGTCAGAAGGTGGAAGGCCGCCTGCCAGGTTTCAATTGTGTGTCACTTCGGTCAGGCGCCAACCAAACTCCTGTTACCGATTCCCCCCGGCCGCTGGCACATTGCACTTGATTCGGCCCAGCAGCGATGGGGTGACTCGGAGTCCGACACACCTGCAGTCATCGAGTCACCCGGCGAAGTACAGCTCACATTGAATCCGTGGGCCTTCCTTGTTTTCGCAGTTCAGCGGAAATAAACGAATACCCACTGTCGCGTCCAAAGCTGGCAGTACCGATCAGCACCACAGCGCACACATCAACACGACCCAGCTGCAACAATTGTTTATTCACTTGAATCTCCATAGATGGTTGGAATCTCAAGAGGGCATGTTCTGTAGCGGCTTTTATCAGAATTTGGCCATTTACGGCCGCGATAAATCTGCGGGTTTCGACAGGTTGATCGCACTGATGAGAAACCAAAGCTGGGGCATAGAAAGAAACGCACTGCTACGGCGGCCGATGTCCATCACAGCGCGAATCCTTATTTGCCGGAACTCTGTGTCAGGCCCTTTTCAGCAGGCGAGTGATCCCGACCAAGATCACGGCGCCAATAAACGCCACGATGATCGAGCCAATCATCCCGCCACCCTGCCAGATACCCAAGGTGCCGAAGATCCAGCCCCCCAATAATCCGCCGAGGATGCCGAGGATGATGTCCACGAGCACACCGTAGCCTCCGCCTTTCATAACCTGGCCTGCGAGCCAACCTGCGATCAATCCGACAACGATCCAAGCGAGGAATCCCATGGCTTTTCTCCTTGCAGTTGCGTCGAGCCTCCAGGGCCGCGCAGCGCAAGTCTGCGGCTCCTGGGGGTAGTTGGCCTTACAGCTTTCAATTGCTGATTCGCACGCCGATCACAGAACCGCTGACAATTATTTCCACACGGCGGTTGAGCTTCCGCCCGGCAGGCGTGCTGTTGTCGGCGATGGGATTGGATTCACCCAGTCCTTTTGCGGTAATCGTGTCCGGCGATAGTCCCTGAGTAATCAGGAATGTCCGAACCGTGTCGGCTCGCTGCTGAGAGAGCGTCATGTTGAAATCGGCCGTCCCGGTAGTGTCCGTATAACCCTCGATCGCCAGGTTCAATCCCGGATGCGCTTGAATAATCCCGGAGAGCTTCGCCAGCTTCAGCTGAGCGTCGCTGCTCAATGCATACTTTCCCGTCTCGAAGAGTACGTCAGCCATGTTTACGACCAGGCCGCGCGGCGAATCCGTTGTCTGCAACACGTCATTGAGTTGACGCAAAAGCTCCGCACGCAACGCCTCTGTTGCCGCACGGGCTCGCGCCGCTTCGTCCCTGGCTGCTTGTTCCTTGGCTTGTAACGCCGCTTGTTGGGCTGAAGCTTGTGCTGCCTGCGCCGCAGCCTCCGCCTTCATCTGGCCTTCTTTTGCTGCCGTCAACTCCGCCTGGCGACGGGCTTCCTCAGCCGCCTGCGCGTCCGCTGCTGCCTTTGCCTTTGCCGCGGCCGCTGCCGCCGCATCTTGTTTTTCCTTTTCAATACGCTCCGCTGTCTCTCGCCGTACGGCCAGGGCTCGGGCGTCCTCGGCGAACTGAATCGTCTGACGAGACGCGGAGATCACTTGATTCTTGCCAGAGTCCTGGGTCAGGGCGTTTTCAGCCATCTGCAAACTAGATTGTGCTTTGGAGAAAATTTCCGGGGCGTACTGCTCGGCCCCGCGAGATTTCGCGATTTCTACGGCATTTCGCGCTTCGTATATATCGAGCGGGATTTTCTTCAAGTCCGGCGTTAACGCCAGTGGATTACCTTGCTTGGCGTATTCGCTCCGCCTCATCAGCTTGTAACTGTTGTCAGGATAGATTTTCCCCTTGGTATTTTTGCGGGTTTCGTTGACGAGAACGACGAGTTCGCTGGGGATGTGAACCGCATAGTACGGTTCCGCGGTAACGATCAGAGCAAAGGTCTGCGATTGCGCGGTCGCATCCAGCTTCCCTTGACCCGTTTTGTCTATGGGAATCTCCCCAAGATTGGTGGTCGTTCCATCGGGGGTGACAGTCCACAACACATAGGTCAGAAACTCGGGCCCCAGTACGGTGGGTTGCGGCATTCCCGCCACTTTCAAAGATACGTCCGTACCACCGCGTTTGGCCTCCACTTTGGCTTCGCCACTGGCCTGGGACGCGGCGGGCTGCGCCACCATCGTGACCTTGGTGCCACCACCGCCGACCGGATAGCCGACCGCGGCGACGGTGCCGCTGATCACATTTTCCGAGGGCTCCGTTGGCTCCGTTTGCTGGCTTTGCGCAATGCTGACACCGGCCGTCAATGCTACCCACAGCAGCACCACAATCATCTTTTCAACGCGTCGCATTTGGTCCTCTCCACTAGGGGCTTCTCGTTCGCAGCCCGTTTCCGGATATATCAAAGTCGTACCCGCTCTAGACGAATTCGCGTGGGCGGGTAGCAGCCCGCAACTATTGAAATGGCGGGCACACGGGCAACCTCCGGTAGTTTAATAACCGAAGGCAGCTGGAGTGAACTGGTAAAACTACCAATAGCCCGGGAATCGCTAGAACAGCATCTTGAGCGCGCGACCGACCAGCTGATCGAGCGAATAGATGGTTAGCATTAATGGCAGAAGAGGAGCAAGGGTTATCGCGGCCAGTATTGTTACCTCCTGAAGTCCAAATGGCACCAGGCGCATTCGACGGACGGCGTCGTAAGTGTTCACAAGGTCCGCAAGCGATTGAATGTCGGAGGTGCCTAGCAATTGGTCCCCTGTAGGTGCGGGTCCATTTATCCATTTCGCTTTGAACGCGACGAGATATTCGCTGGCTAACGAACCGTATTCGCTGCGGCCCTGCCGTTTCACCCGCAACAAAAGCGGCGTAAACATTGCGAGCGGAGCGAGCAGGGCCAATACCCAGAAGATCGCGAGAGTTGCGGCAGTCACTTTGAAGTCAAGGAAGGGCTGCCGTTCGAAAACAACGTGATCCGCGAACATTCCAGCGAGCACCGCACCCTGAGCCAACAGGATGGGAGCGAATGAATAGGAAGTGGTGCCGAGGAAGTTGAGTCCGCCGGCACGATCTGGATGCGCAGGCTGCAACTGCAATTTCAACCCCGAGACGCGCCAAAGGAGTTGGAACCAAATGAACAGCCGGAGGTACCACCGCGCCATGATGAATCGAAAAACCGGGATACTAAAGAAAATGTACCAGCAACCGGCCGCAGTGAGATGCAAGTGAGTACCCTGCAGAGTTCCGTACCACGTCGCTTCCCCCAGCGCGACCCGGCTGAGCCATAGCCAGTGGCCGGCCGTGTACACCAAGATGATCAGACCGATGTCAATGACAAACGAGTTGCAGAGGTGTGAGGCTGAGTCCATCGCCGCGCGAAATGCAGGCAAGTCTTCCTCGAACACGATGCGCCGCGTGACGAACCGTTCCAACGATTGCGAAATACTGCTATCAATGCCAGCCTCGGCAGCGAGTAATACCGGCAGTGCAATCAGGAAGCGAATGTTCACATCGAAATCGTGAAGAAACGGGACGCTGACCGCGCCGCCCAGTGCGGATCCCGCGAACGCAGCCAATACCAATAACGGCAGCCAAGCGAGACACAGGACGACCAGGACGCGGCGGAAAACGAGGCGTGGTTCATCGCCCCATAAATGCGTCTTACGAAAGAGCTGGAACAAGAGGCCGCCCGATACGAGCGAGAAGTGAGGCAATTCGGCGAGACTCTTGCTTTCACTCATGTCCTTAGCCATCGAATGACCGGGAACTTCAAAATTTCCAGCCCAAGCCCGTGCTCAAACCAGTCGCGTTCCTCTGCGCGTTTAGAGGTGGACGACTGTCAAAGTTGTCCCAGAACGAGAAATTCCAATAGAAATTGTTAGACAGTTTTACGCTTAGCGTATTATTCGACGTGAATCGCACGCGGCCAAAATCAGACAATCCCGGGAAGACCAACGTTTGTGAGTTCAGGGTGTAACGATCGAAGTGAAAAAGTTGATATTGCGCGCCGAGCAGCAACTCAGCGTTTTTCTGAACTGGCTCCATCATTAGGGATTGATAGCTGGCTTGTGAGTAGTCAACGCCGATCAACCACCGAAGCTCGTTTTGATTTGTGCGCTTCAGATATCGGCCATATCCTCCGCCCAGCGTGGTGCGCAGTTGCAGATCCTGTTGTGAGCTGTGCAGAAAATCAGACAATCCAAGAACGAATGAATTGCGGTTGAGAAATCGTTCGCCAAAAAACTGCGTTTCCGAGATGTTGGTCGTGGTGCCGCCCGTCTGGCCGCTATAAGCCGCAGTGAACGATCCGCCGGCCGCCCAGTGTTGAGCTGTATACATTGCATTTGCGTCCGCGCTGAGGGAAGACTGATTGTTGCCGCTGGTGAAGTCGTATCCGAAGTCAATGCTGCCCTTCAGTTGACGCCAAAACGTTGGTTTCTGCGATTCGATCTGAACGACATCGGTTCCTGATACCGGCACGTCGTTCCCGACCGCGCGAACCGTGAAATCTTTGTCCGCTGCCGCTTCGGCCGCCACTTTCGAAATCGTCCCAGTCAGCCTTTTTCCTCCGCTCAAAATGACCTGATAGGTAGCGGTGCTTTTGACTGTTTCAACTTGCAGCCAGTCAACTCCTACGGAGCCGGAGAAATAATCCGTTTCAATATAGAGTATTCCTTGCTCGAGTCTCTTTACTTCGCCGGTGAATCGGTCACCGTTTTTCATAATGATCGTGTCATGGCGTTTGACCTTGGCAAAGCACGCCGGACCACTAAGCATCTGCACCATGCTCAATAGAACGGCCACGAGTACAAGGCGACATCTGACAGACATTGGATTCCCCTCCCGGTTATCGCCAACCCACGCATGGCGGAGATTGGCCCTGTACTGAACCCAGGAGCAATCGAAGCTGCTATGCGCTTGACCCAGCCCCCGCAGACGCGAAATCAATTGTTCGGCTTGGATTGCAACTGCTGCAAATCCTTGCTTCGTTCCTCTTGTTGCTGCGCTACCAATTTGTACGCGATGTAATATTTATAGATATTCGCGACGTAAGTGACAGTTTCCATCCCGACGCGGGCTGCTGCAATCATCTCCACGTTGTCTATCCACACATTCGGATCAAGCCCCTTTTGTGCTGCTTCCATGCGCAAGGCGTGAACGCGCCCCGGTCCGGCGTTATAGGCAGCGAAGGCGAAGAGCAATTTATTGGTGTCCGTCATTGGTTCGTTGGCGAAATACTTGTCCACCATGAAACGGATGTACTTCACGCCGGCGTGAACGTTGGAGTCGAGTTGATTGATGTCACCCACCTTCATCTGTTCACCGGTGGCGGGCATCAACTGCATGATGCCGACCGCTCCGACTTTGCTTTTGGCTTGCTGATTGAGCGACGACTCCTGGAAGCCTTCGGCCATCATCAGGAGGTAGTCAACGTTATATTGCGCGGCATATTTGCGAAAGAGAGTGACGGTCTGTTCAAATCTTTGCAGGTCGGCCGGCGATGTCGCAGTTTTGAGCATTTGCGTATTAATTGCATATCGTTGTACCACGGCATTGCCGAATGCCGTCCCGAGCTTGTGGGTGCGGATGAAATCGTTCGTGTCCGACATCAATTGGGGGCTGCCTTTTCGCATGGCCCAAGCGATCGAATCGTTATCGCTGATCACGATATCCGTGTGGGGACTGATTTTCGTGTAAATGTGTCCCCACAGTTTCGGCAGATAGACGTGAGTAACGGCGATCTGGATCAGGCCGGAGTTCAACATCTCCAAAATATCTTCATCTTCCAGGTCCTCAGGCGCGGCCCGAAGCTTTACCAACGGTTTGCCTTCGCTCTTGAATTTAGCGTTGAGCGCCTGGAGATGTTCCCAATAGCTGGAGCTTTGCCGGGTGAAAACTTCCTTTCCCGATAGGTCATCCGGCGTGTTGAGAGTGGGCGACTGGGGTCCCGTAACGACAATTGTTTTCACACCCTGCACAAGAGGGTCGGAAAAATCCACGAGCTTTAGCCGGTCTGGAGTGACGGTAAGCGCTCCGACGGCGATGTCGCCTCTGCCTTCCACGAGTCGCGAAAACAATTTGTCTCTGGGCACGGGGACAAAAAGAACGTGGAACCTAAGATTTTTCGTCTTTTGTGGATATTTTCGATTGATGGCGTCCTCGAAAGCTTTGAGGAATTCATAGGAGCTTCCGTATTGCACGCCTTTGACAACGTAGTATTGCGTTTTAGAATAGGCGACGAGCGCGCGGATGTAGCGGCGCTTCAACATGCCATCGAGATCTCCGGTCCAAGGAGGGGCTTGGATGGCGGGCGCCGCCACGCCTTGACTGGCCTGGCTGGACGCAGGCGGTTTGGTTTGAGACAGGGCGATCGATCCGGCAGGGCCTGCGGCGAACAGCGGAAGAATGATGGCTGACGCAAGAATCATCGCGCACAGGAGGACGACAGAACGACCAGATTCAAGGCGTCTGCTGATCGAGCTGGCCACTATGTCCCCTTTGTTGGTCCGACCACGGGAATAACCGCGGACGGTGTTCCGAGACGCCGAGGATCGAGGGCAGGATTCGAGAATCGCGCCCCTGCCACATTTTGTTGTTCAAGTGACATCCGTTTTTTTTTGCCAGAAGTTGCGTTCAATCTTTATGCATTTGTGATTGTTGGTATTTCAGCATCTCCAGAATCGCCTCAGGATTGACTGTAAAGCTCGCAGGCGCCTGACTAGGTGGATATTCCTTGAAAGTCTCAATGAATTCTTCGGACGCCATGACCCCCAGGATCAGCAGGTAGTCGTTGTGCACCAGCCAATCGTTATATTGGTCAGAGGTGATATCTGCTCGCTCGTACGGATCCATGCGGAGGTTATAGAGCTTTGGAAGCCGCAGGCACGTAAATGGGTTCATCCAGATGTTCAAGTTGCCGGGCGCACGCTGCTCGCAGAAGACAAATTTCCAGTTGTCGTGCCGCTCTGCCACCAGTTGGCCATCGTCGTCGAAGTAAAAAAAGTTTCTGCGCGGTGAATGGGCTTCTTGGCCCGTCAGGTAAGGAAGGATGTTGTATCCATCGAGGTGAACCTTGAAAGCCTTACCGCCGGATGTCGGTGCCCACCCTTTCAAGAGTTGTTCCTTCACGTTTGGATCGCCCGCGGCGGCGAGGAGTGTGGGAAACCAATCGAGGCCGGATACAATCTCGTTGGACCAAACATCTGCCTTGATGTGACCGGGCCAACGAACTACCGCCGGCACACGGAAAGCGCCTTCCCAGTTCGAATCTTTCTCACTGCGAAAAGGAGTCATGGCTGCGTCGGGCCAGCTGAACATGTTCGGGCCGTTGTCGGTGGTATAAATCACGATGGTGTCTTTGGTGATTCCGAGATCGTCGAGCTGTTTAAGCAACTTGCCCACGTCCTGATCGTGTTCCCACATTCCATCGGCATAGTCATTTCCGGGCATGCCGCTCTTCTCGTGATACTCCGGGCGGATGTGCGTAAAGATGTGCATGCGAGTGAAATTCATCCAGACGAAGAAGGGCTTTCCGCCTTTTGATTGCTTGTCAATGAAAGCCATCGCGGCATTCGAAGTTTCGTCGTCAATCGTCTCCATGCGCCTGATATTGAGAGGGCCGGTGTCTTCAATCTTCTGTGTGCCGTCAGGAAGCGCCCAGCTGTGGACCACGCCGCGCACGTGGTAGAGCTTTAGGAACGCTGGATCGTCTTTCGGCCAATAGGGCATCTCCGGCTCTTGCTCCGCATTCAGGTGATAGAGGTTGCCGAAAAATTCGTCAAAGCCGTGATTTGTTGGCAAGTATTCGTCGCGATCGCCAAGGTGATTCTTGCCGAACTGGCCGGTGGCATACCCCTGCGATTTGAGCGCTTGCGCAATGGTGATATCGCGCGCTTGCAGACCGACCGGCGCTCCCGGTGCTCCCACCTTAGTGAGTCCCGTGCGCATGGGCGATTGCCCGGTGATGAAGGACGAACGGCCCGCCGTGCAGCTATTTTCCGCGTAGTAATCGGTGAAAGTCATGCCTTCCGCACCGATTCGATCGATATTCGGCGTCATATAACCGACTACGCCGTGGGTATACCGGCTGATGTTTGCCTGGCCGATATCGTCGCCAAAAATGACAAGAATATTTGGCTTCTGTTGCCCGCCGGCCGTTCCAGCCAGCAAGAGCAGCAACAGCGCTATCGCGAAACAAGCGCGACGGATGAGGTGCGTTGAATGCACGGCGTATCTAGTGATTCCTTTTTCCATTTCACGACCCTCCTTGATGGATCCCGCCATTCACTTGGCCAGGGGAAAACTAGCTTCCGAATATCGAGTTGTCGTCGCCACGCAACGCGCCTGATTTAGTCCACTCGTTCCCAGCGACTGGCGGGGTTGCACTCCTGCATCGCGGTAGCAATGTCCGCCGTTTGCCCGCCTAAGACCTGCTGATAAAAGACGCCGGGTTGAATGACGATCGTCTGCGGAGGCGCGTGCACGATGATGGGTTGTGGAGTTGCGGCGGGCGGCGCGGCCGCTGGCGGCTGCTTTTCCACAGTCACGTTTTGTTGGCTATTGCTCTTCAGATTGCCGCCCTGCTGTGCGCGTTGACGCATCACTTGCACGGCGTTCAGCGCGTCTTGCGGGATGTTGTAATAGGCGACGCCCAGCGCGGAAGTCCAGGAGAGATTCGTTGCCATCTGACTGCGGACATCCGGAACCTGCGTGAGCCCTTTCACGCTGAGGAGAATCGAAAGGAATTGCCGGTCCGTATTCATTGTCAGCCCCGACCGATCAGAGTCTGTCCGAGGCACTTCTGGACGTGCCGAAAAAAATCTGTTCTGGTGCGGCTGGGATCGCACCGGCGCGCTGGTGACGCACCAATTTGGCTTCATCGCCCAGCGTGTCCCGGATCGTCCGTCCGCCGAACGAAGCGCGAGCCGCGCTAAATGCCTGTTTTCATTACCTCTTGCCGATGCAAGTTACTCAGGGCTGATAAGTCCTGACAATTGTCAGTTTTGACAGTCGCTTCCAGATTGACGCCGCCGCTTCGCCTGTGTTTGTTTGCAGACCTGTGGGGTTACGCTTTTCCAGTTTCCGCTGCATCAAGCTGAGCACAATATTCGAGGCAATCAGGTACAGAAGAACGTTTACTATCGCCAGCGTCACGATGAGAACTATATCGCACAGCCTCATTGCTGGAGTGGAGGCGCGCTCGGGACGGGTTGGGGCGGAGGAGTGCGGTCCCACTCAAGGCCGACTTGCGTCCATTTGACAAAAACGTACTTACATTGCCAATACTGCGCAATTGTCAAAGTAACAGTGGAGTCTCCCCTAGTACTTGCTCCCACTGTCAATACTGACAGTCGACAACCACTCCTGGCGGGTGTATTCGCCAATTAGGCTAGCGGTCGCCGTGCTATCGCTCTGGGCTGGGGATTCTTGTTGACGCCGCGCGACTCTCCGCGAAAACCCATGTCCAGACGGCCGTTCCCTCGGCTTGACCTGGCGAGCAATAGCGACGGTTGATGCCGGTGAAACGGATCGCAGACTCGGCTTCACCTCATTCGATGCCGGCCCTGTCGTCCGCAGCTCGCAATGCCAAAGGAGACAAACGAAGATGACAAGCACAATTGTACGCACGGCAATCGTCCTAGCACTTGGGTTTCTCGCACTCAGCACAGTTGCGGCCGGTCAACTCTCTCCGGCTGTTGATTCCGCTCCTACTCCGCAACAGCCGGTCATTTCCAGCCTGCAGCTGAAACCACAGCTCCTGCCGGCTTATGAAAACAAGAAGAGCGCCCCACAACGCGTCGCTATCAGTGCAACCGCCGCGCCGACGAAAGCGTCCCCCGAGCCCGCTGCCGCCCCCGCTCCCGGCGCCGCCCGGCTCATCACGCTGGAGGAAGCACAACAGCAAGCAGGCTCCGCGAGCAACAACCCGCTGGTCCGCCTCGGCCAGCTGCAAGTGGAAGTAGCCAGGCAGAATCGCCTGGGTGCGTTCTCCACTTTCTTCCCGCAAATTGGATCCGGTTTCGAGAACATGCACTTCAACAAGTTCATGGGTCAGCAACTTCAGGTTGCCAACCGAACCCTGGGCCTGCCGCTGGCGGGGAAAAATCAAACCTTTATTGACGTTACTGTAACGCAACCCATCACACCGCTGTTCCAGATTTACCAGCTCTATAAGATCGCCCAGGCCGACGAAACGATCGCCAGAGCAAAGGCCGGCCTACCCCCCACGCAGGTCGCCGCCAACGTGGAGAAGAATTTCTACGGTCTGTTGGTCGCGCAGAGGATGCTGACTGTCGCCGAGGCGAAAGCTAAGCTATCGGAAAGCAAATGGTTGCTGGCCAACAATTCGTCGGTGCCAGTCGGCTCGATCGACGGTGACGAAGCCCTGATGGGCGCAACCAAAGAGTTAGCGACTACAACCTCGAAGGTAAAAGAATTAGCGGCTTCACTCAATGAGCTGCTCGGTTGGCCCGACGACACGCAGCTGGAACTGGTTCCTCCCGAACCTCGTTTTGAATACATTCCACTCGGCCAGGCCACCGCAAAAGCTTTGGCGGCGAATCCCGAAGTGATCGAGGCGGAACAAACAGCTGTGAAGGCCCGAGCCGCTGTAAAGGCGCAGAAATGGAACTATGTGCCTACCATCGCGGTCATGGGCGGATACGCTTACAACAACAACGCGGTTCCGCTCCTGCCAACGGACTTTTCCTTCATCGGACTCGTGGGCACCTACAATATCTTCGATTTCGGCAAGCGCGAGCACACCATAAAAGGGGCGGAGGCGCAGGCCGAAATGGCCGAGCTTGGCGTGGAGCTGACGAAAGCCAAAGTCGCCGCCGCAGTCAAGAGCAGCCGTCTCGAGCTGGAGCGCTTGCAACAGCTCAGCCAACTGACCCGCCGCTTGGCTTCAGGAATTGAGTTGCAGAAGGCCAGCTATGACGAAAACGGCGCCGACCTCGCAGCGGCAAGAAAAGCCAAGGTAGAGGCGGAAATGTTTCAAGCCGATCTCGACTACCGTCAAGCTCTGGCCAACTTCAAAACCTTGATCGGCGAACGCTAACCTCGTCCGATCCCGAGCGGGATCTACGACAGTTCACGGTTCCGTAATCGCTATCAAGGAGAATCGCTGATGAAAGGTCCCCCAACACGCACCGCAATTTCGCTCGGAAGAATCACTGCCGCTGCGCAAAACAGCAAGTCCGTGCCCGTCACCGCCGATAATTCTACGAGGGCTGAGACGAACCAAACCTTCGGGGGCAGCGTGAAAATGGGCGACTTCGGCGCGTTCGCGCTCAATCGTGAGCTGGCATCGCTCGACATCCAGGTCGTCCAGCGCGGCAATCGCGACACGTCGTATTCGCCCGCAGTCTTTGATTTGGAAGCGGGACCGGTGACGATCACGCTTCCCGACGCGGGAACCGTTCCGTTCTCGCTTCCCTTTGTCTGGCGGTGGCATTTAACGACGCGCTGACGGACTGTCACAAGTGACAATAGATTGGTTGGGATGGAAGCCCGACACTCATGCCGCTCCTACCGCCCACGACCAAGCCGCACGGAGACTGCTCACATGCGGAACCTCGCAAAGCTGGCTTTTCTTTTTGTGTTCCTGCTTTCAGTAACAATTACGGCTTTCGCTCAAGAATCCGATCCGAGCAAGCCGCCTGAACCCGCCGACAAGCCCGCAGCAGCGGCGGACAACGCCGACGCCCTAAGAAAGGCGGCGCAAAATCGCCAGCCTGATCAGCGTTCCAGTCCAGGAAAATTGGAACTTCAACATCGGAACGAACGATCGCATCCAGAATGTCTTGAACGTTCAGCCTGTGGTTCCGTTCAACTTGTCGCAAAACTGGAACTTGATCGTCCGCTGGATCGTGCCCATCATCTACCAACCGCTGGGCGTATCAGAACCGCCGCCACCCTCTGGACCCGACTTCGCATTCAGCGCCAACGCAACTGCCGCCGCCGCGCCGACAAACCAAGGCGTCTACGGATTCGGAGACATGCAGCCCGCGTTTTTCTTCTCTCCGAAAAAGGGCAAAGTGATCTGGGGCGTCGGTCCACAATTCCTGCTACCCACGGCGACAAGGACCGGCATCCTGGGGCAGGGAAAATTCGGCATTGGGCCGACTGCAGTACTCTTGGTGCAACCGGGCAAGTGGACGGTGGGCTTGCTTATAAATAACGTCTGGTCAGTGGCCGGTCATTCTAATCTGCCCGACGTGAATCAGTTCCTGCTGCAGTACTTCATCAACTACAACTTGCCAAAAGGCTATTACCTGACCTGGCAGCCAACGATCACCGCCAACTGGGAGGCCACGAACGGGGGTCGATGGGTAGTGCCCTTGGGAGGTGGCATCGGTCGCATCATGAGATTAGGAGCGCAGCCGGTCAATGTCGGACTTCAATTCTATGGCAACGCTGTTCATCCGCCCAGCGGATCGCCCTGGAGCATGCGGCTGCAAATCGCATTCCTGTTCCCCAAAAAGCCGAGTTAACAGTAAGAAATTCGGAACACGGACAAAAGGTGCAAAGCGCCACGACAACAGCCGGCGAAGGACTGCCGCCCTCGCGATTCTCGGGCCAGAAACAGCGACCTAGTGCGAATAAACTGCTGAGTGCTCTGCGCAGATTCGCCGGAAAATAGCACGCTGATCTTCGCTGCGAAAGCGTTCGATCGGGTATCCGCACAGACTGTCTACGTTATACATAGATGCAAGATCATCCCACAGCCCTTCCATCTCAACAGCCGCTTCCGCTTTGCCGTCGGCGTGCAAAAGGGCTCCGCATTCTCCACAAACTGCGACGCGAGGATGCTTTCCTGTAGCCGTTTTGAGGGCGGTTGCTATGAAATCGCCCGCAGTTTTTATAAATCGACCCGCGTCGGGCTGGCCATTCTCGAGAAATGTGGAAAGCAACTCGGAAGGATCCAAAGCACGGTAGCGCCCCTGTTCCATGGCTCCAGCAACGTCGCAGCCTTCTGACTCCAGTTTCTGGCGGAGGCCGTCGCGATGTGAGGGGGTCAATACAACTATGACGGCATCGCCATTTGCCAGAGCGGCTCCGGCAAAACGGGTACAGCGAATTAGAAAGGATGCGTGATCGCCGTAGAATTCCACCTCATGGGAGGGGCCGAATGTCTTATTCCGAATCAACCGCCGTACGGGCAATTCGATGCGTTCCTCGATGCCTGGCCGAGTTGGAGTTTGCGAGCCCAGAACGCCGTTCAAATCGCGACTGGCCAGCAGGGCGCTCACAAAAGTCTTGCCCGCCGTCACTGCTTCCACCGCCGTGCGCAGTTCGTTTTCAGCCTCGGATTTGACCACGTAACCGAGTCCACCAGCGTTCAGAGCGGCCAGCGCTATCTCGAAATCGAGGTCCTGGCTTACGAAAAGAATCTTGGATTCGGGGGAAAGCCCCCGAATTCTCGCGGCAGCTTGGATGCCGCTCAGCTCTGGCAGGTTGACGTCCATCAGAATAAGGTCAGGATTCAGCTCGGCCGCTTTCAGTACCGCTTCCGAGCCGTCGGAAGCGCACCCGACAACTTGCAAGGCAGGGTTTTCCCCGAGCTTCGCAACTAGGTAATTTCGCCAGGGGACAAAATCATCGACCACGAGAACACGTATTAGAGTCCGAATATCTATCCCCCGACCGAAAGTCCAGAACTACTCGGAACACCGCAATCCGGAATTAGTTGCAACCCTCGAATTATGGCAAAGGCCAATATTCCTGTCGTTGCTTGGGCGCAATGCTGGATTTGCGCCGGAGCAACTAACCAATACCCCCTTGCCGTAATCCGAATTGAGACTCTATGCCCGGTTGCACAGCGATCGGACGGGTAGAGCACTAGGAAGGGGCTTGTCCGGCAACACGACTAGCCTAGACCTAGGGCGTTAGCTCCTTAAGCATCCGCAGTCTACACACGTGATTTGACCACTCGTTGGGCAAACAAAAGCCGAAAAGTTGCGCTCGGAGCGCCAGTACTTTCGTTTACCACATTCGGTACTGGACAATTTAATGAACATAGATAGTCTCTGCCAGACAGGAAACCGTTCGTGCGACTTCTACACAAATGCCGAGCCCTGGAAACAGAATGGCGCCGCCACTGGCGTGCCGATCGCAAGTGGAGATCTGAGGTAATCATAATAGTCTTCGGATCAATATTCGGTTTTGCGGTGATGATCGCACTGATGGTCTACTTAAGTTCCGTGTCGCAGCACTAGGCCGCAAGTGATAATCGATCACAGGACACTCGAAGAGTGCCAGTGTCTGATTAACGCCCGAATCGGCCATTTCGATTTTGAGTTTCCGACCAGCGGTACGTTCCCTGTGTGACATCGACCCGTCCGAAAAACGCGATCGCGCTCATCAGGCCCTCTGACGTGGCAAGGTTCAGACTCCGAAGACGATGAACGCAATCAGAAGTATTCCGATTCCTTCCGAGATTGTGGATGCACTACGCGAACACATCGGCGGCCGAACGGAAGGCTTCGTTTTCACCACGAAGGACGGATCACAGTGGAACGTTGACCTTGTGTTGAAGAAAAACCTTCGCGAAACGCTGAAGGTTACGCGCGGCCATCTGCACATGTTCCGGCATAGGTTCGCAGCGCGGCGGCTTACGTTGGCATGCCAGTTGGTGTTGTTTCCAAGATCCTTGGACATGGCGGCATTTCATCCACCTTCAACATCTCAGCGCGGGTATTGGCTGAACACGTGGAACAGTTTGAGCGTCAGGATGCCGAATTCTGGGCACTTATCGGGTACCTGACGAGGTGCGGTTGCAGAAGAAACGCGAGTCGCGTACTATCTATGACGCGGGGTGGAGCAGCCTGGTAGCTCGTCGGGCTCATAACCCGGAGGTCGTTGGTTCAAATCCAACCCCCGCAACCATATCCTAGTTGAGTAACAAGGGCTTAGGGGCTACCACCTCTAGGCCCTTTTCATTTTCACGTACGTTCACGTACGGAACCGTGCCCCAAACCGCGTTGCCCAACTTCGCAGCAATGCGTTGCGCGTCCTCGTCCACTACGTGCGTATAAATAAGGTCCGTAATGGACGAGCCTGCGGCGTGCCCCAATCGTTGCTGGCGCAGTTTGTACGATGCACCAAAATGATTCATGAGGCTCGCATTGCAATGACGAAGCGCATGGAACCCATTGCCTGCGGGCACCACGATTCCCAGTGCAACTAGCAACGGACGGAATTTCCGCTTAAGCAGCAGATTCTGATCCCACGGCGTTCCGGTGCGAGTGGCGAACAACAACTTACTCGGATTAGGACGCCATGTTTTCAAGAACACCCCCAAGTGTGCACAGGCTTGCGGGGATAGCTCGACCACCCGAATAGAATCGTCATTCTTCGGGCTGCCAAGTTTTCCTCGCCATGCTGACTGGCGCACATGCAGGGTTCTGCGTTCTAGGTTTAGGTCCTCCACAGCAAGCCCGCACAATTCGCCCACCCGCAAACCTGTCTCGGCCAAAAGCCCATAGAACGTGCGATACGGTTCCGGCGCAGCGGTTACGATTTTCTGCACCTCTTCGGCTGAAAAGAAAAACCGTTTCGAACGTCGGGCCTTGGGAAGCACGAGGCCTTCGAAAATATCGGTGGCCACGTATTTCCAAGCACGCGCTGAACGCCACATGCTCTGAAGCGTTACACAGATATTGCGGACGGTTTTTGGTGCGGACTTTTGACAAGCCACAAAGCCTTGCAGCATCTCAGACGACATATCCTTCAGCTGATACTGGCCGAAGAACGGAACGAGATGCTTGGCAACGTGAATGCGATAGTTGCTGGCTGTTGATGGCTTGAGTTGTGATACCACGTCTGCGTCCCATCGTTTCGCAAATTCTGCGAAGGTTGCGGTGGGTCGGGCGCGATACACCGGACTATTGATCGTTTGCAGCCGTCCGTCCAATTCACGCATTGCTAGCCGCTTCGTCGGAAATTCCTTCACTGTTCCCAAGAATTCCTGACGGTGAATGCGGCGGACTTTCCCCTGCACGATCACATCCTCGTACCAGCGTCCGTACCACCTTGGTTCGCGTGCCGTACCCAGTTTCAAAAGCGTGCCTCTCTGAAAACGCCTGCGTGCCATCTTTTCCTCCTTAGATGGCCCGCTGACGGTGCGTGCGGCTACGGTAGCGCTCTTTGTCGTGCTGCGAAACTTTATTCCTTTTTTGGGCATAGTAGGCATGCGCCTCCCTCTGCCCAAATAAAACCCTCGCGCGCTGAATCCTCAGTTCACACACGACCCTCACATCCGCCCAGCGCCGTATTTAAGTATCGTGGAATCGCGCTCCCGGGACCCCAAAAGCGCCATTTTGTCCGGTCAATAGAACCCTAGTTGCTCACTTTTTGATTGTCGTGCGGACTGCGGGATACAGACGGACAGCCGCTCACACCAGATTTTTCGCGTAATTCCAGCGTCTTGCTTTTCGATTAGAGGCAAACCCATCGGTCACGCCAGTAACTTTAGTAGGTATCAAAAGCGGGCTGGGACGCCACACAGTTTCCTTCCCTCCAGACGGCTTCTGTCAACGTCCTGGCCCGCTGCAAAAAAAGCTGTCTGGAGAACACAATGACTAGTGATGAGTATCCGCACGGGCGCGAAGTCCAGTTTGACTTTTTGTGTCTCTATGCCCGAGAGACCGAAAAGTTCCACGACATCATCAAGGCTGCATATTTTCAGTCCCCCATCCACACGGACATCGCACGCATCGTGGATGAGAATTACCAGAAGCATCCGCTGAAGAGCCGTCTACGCAAATCAATACTCCGTGAATTGGTTAGAGGCTATCTAGGCAAGAAGCGCCGCGAAGTTTGGCCCACGTACAAGGCCGTAGTGGACAAGATTTTCGCGGTCCACCTAGACAACCGCGCCAACATCATCGAGCTCGCTTGCAACTTTGCAAAAGAACAAGAATACAGAGCAGGACTCATCAGGGCCGAACAAGATATTCATAGCGGGAACTTTGATGCAGCTCATGAACGACTCGATAAACTGCGGGAGATGTTCCGGCCAATGCTCGCCGAGGGCGGCGGACCAAAGCTCCCCGCCTACCATCTGCACGAATTCCTAGCGCAAGCGGACACTGACGACCCAGCGGGCGATTATCTGGTCTTTCCAATCGTTCCAAAGAAGGGCGCAGTGTTGGTCTACGGATTGCCAAAGGAAGTCAAAAGCTGGCTCGGCGTTGAATTGGCGATTGACGTAGCCTCCGGGCGCAAGGCTTTTGGCTATTTCGATGTTCCACGCCCAGCAAAAACGCTCTATGTCCAGGTGGAGGATTCCGAAGCCCTCACACGTGAGCGAATCAGGTTAGTGGCGCAGGAACGTGGCCTTGGGAGATTGGTGGGCCAGCTCAAGGTTGTGCCTCGCTGTGGTCTCAACCTGATGGATAAAGCATGGGTTCTGCTTCTTGAACAGGAAATAAAGAAATTCAAGCCGGAGCTGGTCGTGCTGGACGTTTTCCGACGACTGTTTCGGGGGAACGTAAATGAGGCGGAGCAGACAGCGGGTTTCTTTCGCGTCTTGGATAATCTGCGTGATGAGTATGGGTGTTCCATTGTCCTTGTTCACCACGCGCGCAAGAATAACGAATCAGCAGCGATCCAAACGATGGCCCTTGGGAGCGTAAACATAACGGCATGGCCGGAGGTGCTGGTCTACACCAGCGCGAAACGCAAGATGGGGAATGCCACAGTTGCCGACTTGCAGCTGGAGGGGAAAGACCTGTTCCCTGATGGGCTGGAGATTGTAGTGGATTCCGAGAGCGATCCAGTGGTTCGCATTCAGCCCAAAGCTGGCAGCGAGAACACTCTAATACAAACACTAATCGAGAAGACGCCCGGCATCCTGCAGACCGAGCTACAAAAGAAATCAGGTATTACCGAGAAGCGGCTGCGGAAAATCCTTAAGGACGGTGTCGGGCAGAAATTGTGGGAAGAAAAGCAGCTAAAGGGAGAGGGAAATCGCCTTGGGTATTTTCCCATTTCAAAACGGTAAAACCGATGGCGGTTTTGATGCCCCAAAAACAGCGGTTTCAAAACCGCCAAAGCGAGGCGGTTTTGAAACTACGCAAAGTCACAAAAACGCCACTTTTGCTAGGAAATATCACAAAAAGGAAAACCGCCGTTGGGGTAAAGCGGTTTTGAAATGGTCTGTATGAATATCAAAACCGCCGCTTTACCCCTATAGGGGGTAAGCGGTTTTGATATTTAGACCCCCAGTAGAAGCTGAAAAGGAGCAGGAATATGCACAACTATATCGTCAAATACTTCCTGATGTTGTCCAGAGGTGAAGTCCCTTCGAATACTGGACTACACGACTTGCACATCGAGCACGATGATTGGTGTGCCATGTTGAACTGTGACGGTGAATGCAATTGCGACCCAACGCTCACGCTCACTGAGAACGTCACGGTGGAGGCCCTTATCAAGAATATGCAAGCCAGCGCCAACAAGGTACGCAACTTTCGGAGAGCTAATCGCCAATAGCGTTTTAAGTGTTTCGCGAAACGCCGTAAAACGGAGAACAGCAATGAGCATTAGTCGCAAGGAAAAGCTCGAACTGAAGAACCGCCTGCTTGACCTGATGAACGAGCTGTCATGGTTCCGCAAACGCTGGAAGCGAGACTTGCCCTATTACCTAGACCGCGATGTGAAACGCCTAATCACAGAGTGCGCGGGTGTGCTGGTAGCAACACTGGACCACAAGAACCTCGGCTCCTAGCCCATGCCGCCTAGGGAGCCATTGCCGAATCCAGTCCCGTTTGCAGCCGAAATGCGGGCTCGTGGCGGGCTACCCGCCTGTTACCCCGTTTCGGGCCGAAAACGGTCCTTTGCTGGGGATTCCATACGCGTAGCAAACGTGAATACGGAAACCCTGCTGTACGCATTGCACTTCCGGCTAAAGACCGCCGGGCTAAATACCCGCCGTTCGGCTTTTCAGGGAGGTTCAGATGCATCGTAAACCACAACCGTACGCGCCCCGCTGTCCGGATCACATTGCCGTTCAGATGGTCCCACTCACACCGGAAATCCAGCGGGGCTATAAATTCGGCAAATATGCTCATCTGAAGAAAAAGGTAATCAAAGTCTTGCGCAGTAGTCCGCGCTGGAAGTGTCCTGTAGAAAACTGCAAACGATGCGAGGTTTTTCCTGTCGCCGGGTAAGTTTGTATATAGGAGACGTATGTATGCGACGTGAGAAAGCAGCGCCTGCTGACGGCGTAATAACGATCAAGCCCAAGGGCAAGCCGCGTGGGAAGGCGTTCACCAAAAATAATGAGCAAGGAATTGCCACTCGCTTCCGGCCCGGCGTTAGCGGCAATCCCAAAGGCCGTTCATCTGAGGAACAAAAAGCTGCCGCGTTTCTGAGTAAAGCATTGATGGAACGCCTGCCACAGATCGCAACGAAAGCGGGATTGCACAAAGTCGGGAGAACCTTCACGCAGAAGGTAGCGGACGTCTGGATTGAACAGGCACTAGACGGCAACATTGCAGCAATCGTAGCGATGGCCAATCGCATTGAAGGATGCCCAGCAACGAGCGTTGCCGTATCCGGCCAAGAAGACAATTTAGCGGTCCTGATCAGCATGATGGGCGACGAGAGCCGGCGACTTGGCCCACCGGAAGGAATGGTCAAGCGCCAGCGTTCTGAGGATGTAATAGACCAGTGAGCGAGACAGTTATCCATCGTTTTCCGCGGCTGGCGTTCGCAGACCTGCCGCCCGCAGAGCAACGGCGAATTGTGATCGCGGCTATCCGGCAGGAGATTCAGAAGCTGCGTGTATTGAAAGAGCTGAATCTTGCACCCACGAACATCGCCATCATCTTAGAGGCTCTGCTGTGTTTGATAGAGAGCCCACCGGAGCAGAAATAAAGTATCTCGACTCAAGGAGCACCAAATATGAAACCGAATAAGCCTTACAACATGGAAATGCCCGCCAGTCAACTTGGTGGTGGTCGTAATCTCGATGATGGCTGCGGCAGCATCGAACAAGCCGCAACGCCAGCGATGGACAAGAGTTCGATCCCGCAGGCCGAAGGCGGGCTGGGTGTCGAGAGGAATCTGCGCGGGATGACGGTCAAGGGCGAGCTGGCGAAGGCCCGCAAGGCCGGACGTTTCTTTGAGAGTCCCAATCAGACGGTCGTCAATCACTAAAGGAGAAACAAATGAAGAATACGAAGAATATTCCTTTTGGAACTACGTTTACGCCAGGACAGACCCAGCAAGGCTTCAACGATGACGGAGCAGTCACACCCACGCTCATGTCCCCGCAAGGAAAGAAGATGGCGTCACATAGCGCTCCCAACGATGCCTTTGAACTTCGTAATGGTTCGACGCCCGCAGTGAAGCGAGGCAAATAATATGGCCCGTCTATCTGATTTTCAAATCCCAGATGCTCCAATACCTGTAGACCAGAAGCTGATGGCCAGAAACGCAAAAGCGGCCCGCACACAAGTCGATTGGAAGAAAACTCGCACGTCCGCTACGGACCTCGCCCTCCAGCCCTACCAGACGTTTCTGATGGACGCGGGCAGCAACATTGACATTGAAGAGCCTGAGGAATCCGACTCGAATGAAGAACCAGAATCGGATAGTGACGAAGAGCCAACAGAAGCGCAGGCCCGGGATGCGCTGCAAAACTTTCTAACCGTGCTGAAAGATTCCGGTGTCACCATCAAGACTTCTGCAAAAAAAGTGGCCGTGGACCGTGGTGCCGCAACGGTCATTTTGCCACGGCGGGAGGCCAAAGCCATCGCCGGATACATTACGGACAGCGATTACATCAGCAAATTTCTAGACCCGAACGAGTTGTGTGTCACCGCAGAAAATCGTCTCCACAATTTGACGTACGAAGCGCAGGTTAACAACGCCAATCGTGGATATTTTTCCGGCCTATTTTATTTCTTGAAAAGCCAGCCTGCGGGCACCCGCGTCCGGGACGTACAAAACAAAGCGTGTCTTAGCACATTGCTCGCCAACACTCTCGGCGGACGGCCTATCGTTTTCGGAGCATAAATTCAATTGGAGGAACGTTATGCAGAAACCGCTGTCGCAACGCATGCACGAAAGAGCATTCGGTGGTAGTCCGCTGAGTACCGGGCTTTCCCCGCGTCTGGTTGCCCAAAGTTTTGGCGTCGTGCTTCCAGTTGCCGAATCGCTTCCACAATCTGCCGCACCAACCCACCTTATAGGGGAGGCGCCGTCGAGCGACCTGCTGATAGACAGTCGCAAGGCAGATGCAAAGCCTGCGCTTAAGTCTATTAGCTCGATTGCGTATGGGCGGCTGCAAAGCATCAAGCCCACCACTAGAGAGCGTGCCCAGCAAGTGGCCCAGTTGATTGCGGATTTGCAGGAGCCTTTGGAAGCGGTCGATAAGATGGTCGAAATTTTACAAGGTGAGCGAGTCGAAGCAATCGAGCAACACGCCGAACAACTAAAGGACCGAGGCCGAGAATTGCGAACGAAGATTGAGAGTCAGCTGCAAGCGACTCTCTACACTGCCATAAACGCGCTGAATAAAACCATGAATGAAAAGCAGCGATGCGAAGAGCGACTGAGAGTGAGCCAGGATGAGCGACGGGCGGTAAAGAAAGACCGATTCGCAACAGACAAGCAGAAGACCACCGCAGACGAAAATATAAAGAAGGCCGCGTCCGCTCTGGTGATAGCACAACAGCAGGAGTGGAAATGCCAGGAAGCCCGCAACGATGCGGAGAATGTAATAAGGATGGCGCAAGCTGAACTTAGCAACATCGAGAAAGCGATTGACCAATGCGCGGCGGAAATTTCTGGGATTCAATACCACGATCCTGCAACGGGATTGGCTGTAGACCCAACTTCATATCTCCAACAGTGACGGAGATTTGGCTGCACGATGAACCACATCCACATCAGTGGTCGAATCCTAGTTGGCCCAGCCTTCCACGCGGATAGTGACGTTCAGGTTGCCGCGTTCACTCTCTGCTGTGGTAGCGAGAGAGATGTGGTGCCTGTGGCTGCCACGAGAAACGCAGCCATTGAAGTATCTCAATTTCAAAACGGTGATTCAGTCTCAGTGGAAGGGCGGGTTATTTGGAATTCTGGCAGGCTGGAGATTCTGGCAGAGCGTATTCGTCAGCATCGCGAAGGCGCGTACCGGAAAGAAAACGAGTGGCGTTCCAGAGTCTTACCGAAGGTGAAAGGTTTTTGAGTTTGCCGCCGTGGGCCTCCGCGACGGCATCACGCGGTACTCCTTGCCGCGTGCCTCCGGGGTTGCAGCGCGGGTCTGCGTTTCAGAAGGGCGTAGTCCCGCGCTCCTCCGATAATTTCCCTCCGAGCCACAACGGTGTCGCTTCGCATACTTTGTGAATAGCAAAACCGATGATGACAATTTGTGAACAAAAGCTAGGCAGTACTATTCTTCAGCACTCGTCTTCGGAGTAGGTTCAGTGCTAGGCGGATTCTCGTTAGCGGCTTTCTGTTGGTCTGGGGATTGTCTTTTCTCTCTGGCTTCATCGAGGGAACGAAGTTGAGAAATGGAGTCATGAAAATGGGAAAGGTCGCGGGCAATGGAAAGGCCGGGAAGGGTATCTCCAGTAGCTTTATTACTGATATACGCGGAGATGGTTCCGACGATTTGAACTCCGTCCGTCTCGGTCGAGTAGACGACAGGTCCGCCACTGACGCCGTTGATGGCTACACCATCAATCAGGTAGGCGTGGCGCCATTCTTGGCGAGCACTGATGTTGCCAGCGAAGAAACAGAGGGTGCTGGAAGCGAGCGCCGGAAAACCAAGCCATCCAACCTCCGTTCCGATGGCGAGCGGGACAGTACTTGGCAGCAATGGTATCGGCTCTTCTGGAAGCTTAAGGTCGCTCGGCTGACTAAGAATGAGCGCTGAATCGGTATTCACATCGTCCCATATCGCACGGTCATCCTCCTTTAGAAATACCGTTGTCTTAGACGGAAAATGGTGCAGTCGGATTGGTTGTTGCCATTCGTCCGCATAGCTCACGACGTGCCGCGCGGTCGCAATCCCATAAAACGATTTATCGCGATTATAGAGGCAAAGAAAACCCGTCCCGTGACCCCGTGGCGTCTCAATTTTTATCACATACGGGGTGACCCTCTCTACGATTGCGTTCCAGCTCATCTTCCTCACTCCTGCTTGCCATGCGACGCTTGTGGCTCCGCTCTCCGTGCTAACACGAGAGTTTATGGCACATGATAACGATAGCGCAAACGTAATATCACTTGATTACTAAACAGGGCGGGATTAGGCTCTCCGACTATGGAAAATTTTCCTGAGCGTTTCATCAAGGCTGTTCAAGAGAGAATTCCTGATTCCCGCTGCCCGCTTTGTAAATCCTCTGATTGGGAAGTTCAACCCGGAGTTTATAGATTCCGGCAAGGTATTAAGAGTCAATATGGAGCGTCTTACGGAGAGGGGCTGCCGTCAGCCGCGCTAGTTTGCAGAGTCTGTGGCGATGTTCAGTTTGTCAGCCTACTCGCTTATGGCGATGACTTTAAGCGGGACATCTAATGGACACGGAGCGAAAAACCAGATTAACACCAGCGAGCGACCTGGACGTCCCTCTGAAGGATGCGATGGAAACGGTGTGGCATAAAGGTACGGTCAAAATTTATCCCGTGACAGATTCCAAATTGGAAGAGCTTACGGCGGGATATAACTCTCTATATTTAGTTTTCTTCGGACTATCAGTTGGTGCCGGAATCTCATTTCTAATTGCGTGCGGGTCTACTATCGCCTCTACTGAAAAACCGTACTACGTCGCCGCTTGCATCACGACTTGGGGTTTAGCGGTGCTATTCGGAATAGCAGGGGTCGGCAACTTCCTTCGCGCGCAGAAGGCAAAAACCAAGTTATACCAAAACTCAATTCCTATTGACCCCCCGAAATGATTGCCCACCCTGTAGGCACGAGTGGGCTGATGTTCGGGTCACTGGTGTTTTGTGCGACCTGGATGATTGTGCGTGGCGTAATTGTGCGGGGTCCCGGCCCATACGATTTAGACCCGAAGGGCGTTCAGGGCGCGTTTGAGCCGTTGCTCGCAAAGTATCTCCGCTTTGGGGAATTCGTTGTGGGCTTGGCGTCGGGTTCCATCGTTCTTCTGATTGGCTCCGCCGCCCTGCGCCACGACGGAAGTCTACCGACATTCTATGCTTCGCCGCTACGCTTGCTCGGTTGGTGCGTCCTGTACGGAGTTATTTTTATGGCTTGGCTCATCTACCATTACGAGGATTATCAACACGGGGCAAAGCACACACGCGGTGCATACGCCCTGAGCCTAACTCTAGGTTTCAGTTCACTCGTGTGTTTTGTGTGCGGATATGTTTGGCTGATTCTCACAGCTTCTTGATGACCGTGAAGAGCCGCAATCCAAACGGAGGAATGCCGCTATGCCCAAGCCCGAATTGAAACCAGACGACGTTTTCCACATGATAGGTTTCACGAGCCAAGATATCCTGACGCCTGCCCACGCACAGATAACGCAACGTCTGGGAATGCCGAGACGTCCCTCAGCAGATGCAAAGCTAATTGAGGTTTATTCTCTCGACTCAGTCACTGCACCTGACCCGGAAGCTTTTAAGCTACATAGTAATTATCTAGCGATTTATTTCTTCAATGACACGGCGCTTTTGTTGTCGCAAGAGTACGGCATCAAGTTGCCGCCCGTGATGGGAAAAACTACAAGGTCAAGACTTCCGGCGGGGGTTGGCACCAGCGTAAAAATGCCAGCGTAGGCAAAAAAATAGGCCGGACCCGCACAGGCATCCGGCCCCGGTTGAAGCGTAGATTCACGCAGCGGATTCTTCGGCTGACTCGCTTGCGGATTCGACGCAGACTTCGATTCTGGCCAATCTCTTCTTCATGCTTTTCGTCCGTGCAGCGGAGACCATTCCACTCGCGATCCGTTTTGCGTCCTTCGTGCCGAGTTCGCTGATCAGAAATTTGGCAACCGCGAGTCCGCTGGGGCTGACGCCCTTCACATGAACAGATTTTGCGGGCTTTTCCGCAGCGATGATTTTGCCTTCGGCCAATTGCTTCTCGATTTTCTTAACCTGCTTCTTCGTTGGCTTTGCCATTTTCATTTCACCTCTGGGCTTGCCCCCGTTTTGGGGTGCAGCTGTGGGCAGGTATACCCTTGAATCAATAGTAGCGAAAGGAGCAATCCGGACTATTCTGGGCTGCGAAGCTAGGCCGATACGGGCAAGGGATTAGACCAAGGGACAGTCCCGATTTGCAGGCTCGTATGGCAACGCGGGCAAGCCTGGCGGGGGTAATTCAATTCGCGTACAGAACGCGTACGGAAATGGCAAAAATTTGCCCTTTGGACCGATTTTTCCCGCTGTAAGTGGCGCACCGTCAACGGGCTTTAGGGCTTGACCCTAGTTCTCATAACCCGGAGGTCGTTGGTTCAAATCCAACCCCCGCAACCAATCCTATTGATTCACAAAGGCTTCCTGGACTGCGTCGGGAAGCCTTTGTTTCGTTTGGGAAAGACTTGGGAAAGAAATCACTTTCACCCCGCCTTTCTCGGGCCATCCTGCACCGAACAATTCGCCCAACTTCTCTGCTGCCTCCCGCTCATCTTTCGTGAACGTATGCGTGTAGTTCTCCGTCACACCGTTGCCACTATGACCGAGGCGCAGCTTGCGGAGCTGTTGTGGGATACCCAGGGAATCCATCGCTGTGGCGTTCGTATGGCGAAAAGAATGGAGCCCTAGTGACGCCGCACGCTTTTCGCTACGAGTCGCTTGATCAGCGATTCTGTCTTTCCCGACTATCTTTCCCAACAGCGTCGGGTCAATCTTCGGAATACTCAGGCGGTCTAGCAGAGTGTTGAGCTTGCGTTCGAGCACATTGCTAGCGTCCCAGGGATTGCCGGCAGCGGTTCGGAACAGGAAACCTTCCTTGCGGTCAGCAATGTACGCCGCAAGGTGAGCACCGAGGCGGGATGAAATGCAGATGTTTCTGTGTCCCGCTTCTGTTTTCGGGTCGTGCTCTTCTCCATTCCAAATCGCCTTGCTGACCTCAAGAGACAGGCTCTTAAGATCAACGTCGCCGACGCGAAGCGCAATGAGTTCACCCGCACGCAGCCCGGTTTCTGCTGCGAGCCAGAAGAACGCTTGATCTGCACCATGTGCATTGGCGAGCATGCGCTTGACTTCCTCGACGGTATAGCAACGCATTCGAAGCCGTCGAGATTTCGGAAGGTCAACGTGCAACTCGCCGACGACGTATTTCCAAGCCAACGCCGAATTCCACATAATTCGAATCGTGGTCCAGATATTCTTGATGGTCTTTGGGCTTGAGTGACCCGTCAGACCGTTCAGAAATTTTTGGACACGTTCCGAATCAAGATCGCCCATTGCCAGCTTTCCAAAAGCTGGGATGAGCGAGTTGTTAATGAGGCCCCTCACCGTAGCAGCAGTTGACGCTTTTTTGTGTATCAGAACGTCATCCTGCCAATGTTCCGAAAACACGGAAAACGGAGTAGCAGACTTACCAATCGTCCGTGATCGCAACGCTACAGGTTCGTAGTTGTTGGCTCTATCCACGAGGTCCCTGAGTGCCCTTTTCGCCAGAGGCTTCGTGAACTGCCGCGCTTCGCCAAGACGCACGTTGCGTTGAATGCGCACCGGGCCAGTCTCAGTTTCAACAGTTTCGAAGTAACGGCCCCAATAAGCATCCGGCAGAGTCTTGCATCGTCTTAAATAAACGGTTCCTTCTTGCCATCTCCTTCTTGCCATGGACCACGCTCCTTCCGTGGCCCGTTGATTCTGTGCGGATGCAACACTATCAGAAGAGTCTTCAGAATGGGAAGCTGGCAAAGTTCGAACCAAAAAAGTCGGACCCAGCTCTCGCGCCCGGCACTTAGCGTCGGAGCGTTCGTGCCGAATTCGAGTCAATGGGCGCCTCCCTGATGAGCCTCTACCGAACCAATGGTTTCTCGCTAATGAAACCGCGAATAGGTCTCCAATCACAATCACGTTGGCCGCTCTATACATTAATGCGCAATCGTTCGCGGGACCCGAGTACCGGCAACATTGCCGCCACGTTGTCGACAGTGCGAAAGCGATGATCTCGCCCTCTTTTCGCGCCTGTGGCCGCGTTTGTTGCGGCATTATCGAACTGAGTGCTGATGGGTTTCATGTCTTGCTGGCTATCTCGAAAACAGACCCTGCTCCGTTTTGTGGCTGGCCGCCGTCTCGAGGCTGTCTCTCAAGCCAAGTCCTGAACTCGCTGTCTTTTCGAAACAACAGTTTCAAAGCCTCGCTGACGACGTACGATTCGGAGGAATTGATGAACTCAGCGTACTTCTGGAGCCTCGCTTTGATATGTTCCTCGACGCGAATTTGTAGCGTTTCATTCCTCGGTGGTCTTGGCGGTGATTTTAGGATTGCCATATCTTTTCTCCTTTCTGCTTTGCAGGCTATGCGTAAGCCCGTGCGCCATCGTGACTCCGCGCCACATGTGCGAGCCCACCGAGGTCATCGATTCATTCTAGTCGCCGAACTTAGCAGGCTAGAAGTGGGGCTACCTCACTGATGGACCTGGGCGAGTCCATCAGACCCCACTCCGGCCCGCGGGCGACCACTGGGGATTGGTTGATTGTTGATAACGCGGGTTCCATTACGGCTCCCGCGTAGAAAGAGACTGGGGCAAGATCTCTTCCTCTACATACCTATTCAGTGTTGGGAACGAAATTTGTGTCGCTGAGAGACGAAAATAATTTCACCCTGAGGGCTGCAAGCTCCGGAGAGGTCCAGTCGTTATGTGCGCCTCACTACTCTTCCGCGCCATCGCCTGTGGACGCGACAGTTCAACCGTTGCGTCTTGTTGAAGAGGGCGGGAGCGACCCCACGAACTTTGTGGGCGGCTGAAAGCCGAAAAAGTGGGGTCGCTCCCGCCCGTTTTGGTAGTTTCTCGGACGTAGCTTTTGGCTTTTCGTTCCAGGCATCGCATTCTCTTTCAGCGGAGTGCGCGGCGACGAGGGTGAAGACATTGGAAGAGAACGATGTGCAGAGTGAAAAAGTTACATTCTTCACCGCGCTTAATCTAGGCGTCCCGTGGGAGAGGTGTCCCGAGACGACGTTTGAGGGCCCGATAGAGAACGACGACTTCAATCGGAACCGTGGTTTTATGGCGATTCCACTTAATTGCATAATAACGTCGGCCCCGTCGACTCGAGTGGGATATTGTTGATAGGCTCGGGAAGACGGAGTCGGAATTCGGTTCGCACGCCGGTGAGCTCGGTACCGGACACGGCGCGAACTAGAACGCCGTGCACTTGAGTGGGTATCCCGCTTCCTCGCGGGAGGGAGTTCGAATAACCAATCACGGTCTGAAGCTTAAGGTCGACGAGATGTATGGGTCTGACTGAAGCCGACCGCTAGATTACGAGCGAGCCGAAGTCGTCAAGACTGTCAGGCAAGACTACGCCGGAAGCGGGGCAAAAAACTCTTTTAACTGAGTGGAGAAGTCTGCACAAAAAATGTTTGACAGGGCCGACATTGTTAGACGTGTAGCGTAAGGGCGGCGGTCTCAATGAGTCGATGCAACACCATCAGTCCGTCTGCGCTCACTGCTGGTGCTCACTGCGATTCAGCGAGAAGACATTTCTCGAGGGCTCGCTCCTGGTTCGGGACACTCTGTCTTAGCTTCCTTCAGTTAGGCGTCGCGACCGTCAGTGCAGGAAGACCGACACGCCGCAACAGGTCTCGGAAACTAGGGTTGTTCCGCAGGCCATCCATGCTCGGACCGATATGAAGACAGATAAGCCAATGGGAATGCTCTTCGTACGATTTTTCCAGGCACTCAAGCGCTCGGTCGTTTTCTCCCAAGCCGACGTGGATTCCGGCGAAGAGGTAAGGGGCGACATACCTGTGGGTTGTAAGTTCTGTCAGCTCATCGAGCATCTGAAGTGCTTCGGTAGTCCGACCCGCCGCGGCAAGAGTGTGCGCCAGCGCCGCGCGCATCAGAGGGCTGCCGCCTGATAGCTTCACCCCCTTTTCACCCTCTATCGTGGCTAATTCGTAGCGGCCTGTCTTCCTAAGCAGCAGACCAAGAATCCAGTACGTCACCGGATAATTGGGGTCCAATTCAATCGTTCGGCGCAGTTGTTCGATGGCTTCGTCGTATCGGCGGTCATTATAGAAGGCCCATCCGACGGCTACGTTGATGATTAGAGACAGCGGATCGAGTTCCTGACCTTTTTTCATCCTGGCCATAAACTCTGCGTGTTTTCCCATGGTCATCAGATACTCGCCGTACCAGTGGTTGGCAGTTGGATACGTGGAGTCCAATTCGAGGCTGCGCTTGAATTCGATTTGAGCTTCGTCCCACCGCCAATCGTAGAGCCACAACAGTGCCGCCAAGGACGCATGCGCTTCCGGGAGCTCCGGGTCAAGCTGTAGGGCGGTCGTCGCCGCCACTTTGCCTTTCGGAAACACTTCCTTCGGCAGCAGATAGCTGTTCCATCCCAGCAGTACGTAGGAATCGGCTACACCGGCATACGCGAGCGCATAGCTAGGATCTTTCTCGACTGCCTTTTGAAAGTAATCGATTGCCTTAAAGAACCCTTCTTCGGTCCACATTTTCCAGTGATGACGACCGCGCAGGTAAAGCCGATACGCCTCGGGATCCTCCGTGTGGTGCTTTACCAAACGCTTCTTTTCGGCCCGGGTCAGCTGTAACCGCAATTTCTCGGATATCTCGTTGGAAATGTCGTCTTGGACCACGAAGATGTCGTCAGGCTTGCGGTTGTATTGCGCGCCCCAGAGTTGAGAACCTGTGGCGACGTCAACTAATTCGCTCCCAATGCGCAAAGAGCTGCCGACGTGCATTATTCTTCCAGTAAGCACGGCGCGCACATTTAGCTCGCGACCGACGGCCTGCGGATCAATTTTCCGGCCCTTGTACCGAAACACCGTGCTCTGCGCCATCACCCGCAGCTTCGGTACAGTTGCCAGAGTATTAATGAGGTTCCCGGTGATCCCGTCACTCAGATACTCGTCCTCGGGCACGCCACTCGCATTTTCGAACGGTAAAACTGCGAGCGAGTCAATGATCTTGGAGGCTCGTTGTGGGCGGACGGCGGCTGCTTGCACCGACGAAGTCTCCGCCTTGCGCTTGCCGCTCGACGATAAGCGACCGGGGATTGGTGCCACCACCGGTTCTGTTCCTTCTTCCCCACTCGTCCAGCCCGAATTAGAATCTCGCCTTAGGCGTTGCAGCTCAACCCCCATGTCAGCCGCATTCTGATAGCGCAAGTTGCGGTTTTTTTCCAGCGCTCTGCGAATCACCTCCTGCAGGGCCGGCGGGACGTTGGGATTCAGTTGTCCGGGAGCCACCGGATTGCGATTGAGGATGGCTTCCGTCAGTACGCCCGAACTGGTTCCTCGAAACGGCAGCCGGCCCGTCGCCATCTCGTAGAGAACGACGCCGAAAGAGAACAGATCCGTGCGGCCATCCAATTCCTCAGCCCGCACTTGCTCCGGAGACATATAGGCAACGGTACCCATGGCCGTTCCCGGGCTGGTCAGATATTCTTCGGCGACGTAAGTCAGAGATTGTGTCGGGTGCGTCGCGCTCTGGTTCGCCAAGCCTTCCAGTCGCATGCTCTTGGCTAATCCAAAGTCGAGAATTTTGACGCGACCCCGCCTGGTGACGAAAATGTTGGCGGGCTTGACGTCACGATGAATGATGCCTTCGCTGTTCGCGGCATCCATCGCATCGGAGACCTCGATGGCTAGCGAAATAATACGCTCCATGTCCAACGTGCCCGCGGCTATCCAATATTTCAGGGTTATGCCATCCAGATACTCCATGGCGATGAACGGATGGCCTTCGTGGATCCCAATTTCGTAGATTTTACAGATGTTGGGGTGATTGAGCGCAGAAGCGCGTTGTGCTTCGCGGCGAAAACGTTCCAAGGCCAGAGGATCTTGGGTTGCGTTTTCCGTCAGGAACTTTAAGCGACAAACCGGCCGAGCTCATTGTCCTGGGCTTTACAGACTATGCCCATGCCACCGCTTCCCAATTTGTCGAGCACGCGGTAGCGCGAGATAGTTTGCCCGGTAGCGAAGGGAGCTTCGATCATGCCGTTCCACGACTTCAAGTGGACGTTAACGTCGGTAATGATTCAGAGCTGCAGTCTGTCATCGCGAAACAGCGTAAATGCGCGGGAGTGTCGGTCGTCATTCCCGACTGCCAGGCAACATACGGTAATCGGACCGTGTCCCAAAAATGATGTCCCGAGTGCCTCAATTTGTCACAACCAATTCGGCACTGCCGGTGCCGCACATTCCGTAAATCGTTCCCGAGACGCAAGCACCCACCGAGTACTTGAAGCATCCTGGCCGCTTGGCGACGACGGAGATGGGTCGGTCCGCGCCGCCGATGATCGCTCCATCAGGTGTATCAAACGGAGAAGAAGGGCCAAAGTCCAGGACGAAGCCAGTGTTTTTGGACGCGCTTTGCCAGGTTACGGTAGTTCCGACCTTCACGCAGAACGACGCGTTTCCCTTCGCGTTCGGAATGCTCGGCGTAGCGGATGCAGAATTACCGCCACTGCGTTTCACATCCACATTGCAAGCGCTGGTAGTCGAGCCGCAGGTGGTGCTGGCATTACACATGCTCCCCGGATTTGACTCCGAGCAAACGTATTTGTTGTTTTTGTTGTCACCACTCAATCCCTTGGCCGAAATGTGCGTGGCCATCATCAGCGCCGGCAGCAACATTAAACAGCAGCAAATCGCCAGATATGCTTGTAGCTTCATGACGTACCTCCCAGTAAGAAATGACAACTTGTTAGGTGGCCCTTGAGCGTAGGTGCGCGATCCGATCTCTGGCTAATTGACGCCAGGTGTTCCTTTCCAGTCGAGAACGTCCACTAACTTCCATGAGTTTTGAGACAGATCAATTTGCAGCTGCCCTTGCTTGTCAATGACCAGCTGGGCTCGCGGAAAGAAGACCCCGGTGCTCTTGCTCTTGTCCTGGTCGTTGATGTCAATCTCGCCGCCGCTCAGGTCAAAGGACTGGGATTGGGAGTCCGTCCAAGCTTCGCCGAATCGGATGGGGCGATTGGTGATGAAGCGGATTTTTCGGCCCGTGGGTGTCGGAATCATACGAATAAAGCTAACGTCGTACCCCACGGTGAAAGTGAGCGAAAGGCGACCCACGGCTCTCATCTTTTGCAGCGCGCTGACTAAGCCGTTGTTCTGGCCTTTGGCGAATGCATCCGTCAGAACCTGCCTCTCCTCCATGGTGGAGTAATCGCTTATGGTCAGCCTGATCTCCACATTCTGTCCCAGTTGGGTGCCAGTGCCCATCGCCGTGGCTTCGATCGTCTCCGCCTTTTGGCAGAGAGCAGGCGAGCTTCCGAAGGTTAGCAGGCCAATCGCAAACAGTGTGCTCAGAACCAAGATGTGAACTTTCTGAATCGTGCTCTTTGGTTGCCGCATTTGACGCTCCTTTTCCGTTACACCGGGAATTCGATTTTCACTTCATTGTCGAACCACGCCACCGGCGGGTTCCTGTCCGGCTTTGGATTTTTTCGACAGAAACGTGATTGTTGGATCGTGCTCGACGTTAAAGAAGTCCTTGCTCTTCAACTTCCCATCCTTCATGTCACTTCCGGTGTTCACGCTCGCTGCCTGAATCTTGACGTCTAGCACGCCTGTCGAGACGTCAGGAGACGCGAATGTTAGAGTGGCGTCCCACTTGTCGAAAACGCCCTCTAAAGCCACCGAGGCCTTTACGGAGAACTTAATGGAACTCTTTTCCGGCGTAATCGCGAAAACTGGGGCCTGCGCAGAGGCGGGTTTTGCGGCACTTCCCGGCAGCGTCACAAATGTCGCCACGGAAATGCTGATTTTTCCCGACGGCTTCATAGGCGCCTCGCACAAACTTTATTGTCTCGGTGATCGGGAGCCGAGGCCGATTCCGTGGATGACTTGTTGATTTTGTGCCTCTCAGCAACGAGTGGGAACTATTAGAACTAACAGTGCCCCCTTAATAAAAATCAGCGTAAGCTATCCGAGCATTGACGGAGCAATCGCGGCAACTTCCCTCAAGAAATGCCGAACACTCCCACTCGTCCCACCATCGACCGTTGTGTAGCCTTTTAAGTCCTTCGGCTCACGGTGCCCCGAGCAGCCAAAATCGTTCCACAAACAGTCACGCTTCCGACGGGAGCTGACGAGCGCGCTGCTCCTAGCATAGGCACACGTTCTTTGGATTCATCTCTGCACGTTTGCGGTACTTGGCTTTTTCCCACCTTTACAGTCGGGTGCATACTCACGAGGGCGAATCGAACAGTTCGCTCCTCTTACGCCAACCGCGCCGAGTATTGACTTAAGGATGGGCAGCCCTCAAGTCAATACCTGGAAACTGGCTGCGAAAAACCGAAAGCCGAACCAAACATACCTATGACTTATAACTATTCACGCCAATCTGCTATCGCCGTAACCTCTTTCGTCAAGGATAAGACGACCCGGAGGGAATCCACCCCCGATTAGGGTGCACCCCAACACCCCCCACAGATCCTCCTCCGGGTCTCCCACCTTGTGCTGGAGAGTTGGAACGAAAATGCGCTTAGGTCCTCCTAGAGATGTATCGTTTCTATCCATTTGAATGGCGTCGCGCGACATCGTTGTCATCGCCATACTGGCGATGCCGACCTTGTTTGCATTCCTTGGGGATTCCGACATCGTGTTCGCTATGTTGCGGCGGAGACGGGTCCAGCGTGCATCATCGAACGGCCGTCAGCACATTGAGCACTCATCCTCCCGCGAGTTCACGGAGCACTACCTATGCCTGCCATAACGATTGTCAGTCTATCCGCGGACCTGAAATCACAATTTCTGGATGGATTCGCTCCGTGTGAACGCAAGATAATACTGTCAGCTGCAATACACCGCCGGTTCGGCGCTGACTCCGTGATCACAAACCAGGGCTGTCGCGCCGACTATCTATTCCTGCTGACGAAAGGCCGCGCCAGACATTTCTTTGTCACAGAAGCAGGGAAGAAACTTCTCCTTCAGTGGCTTGGACCAGGGGATCTGATCGGCGGTCGGACAGTTTTGTCGAGACGTTCCTCGTTTCTCGTCAGCACGGAAATGGTAACGGACAGTTCGATGTTGGCGTGGGATCGCAACACAATCCGAGGACTTATCGGGCGATATCCCAGGTTACTGGAGAACGCGTTGTTAGTCGCGTCCGACTATGTTTCTTGGCACCTCACGTCCTACATAGGTTTAGCTTGCTACAGCGCCCGCCAGCGGCTTGCTAAAGTGCTAGTCATGCTTGCCCGGACGATTGGGAAAAAAGCTCCGAGCGGTATTGCAGTCCATATCACTAATGAGGAGTTGGCGAACGCGGCGAATGTCACGCCCTTCACTGCAAGCCGCCTGATTAGCAGGTGGCAACGCAGCCGCGCCCTCGTAAAACGTCGCGGCAGCATCTTTCTTATCTCCTCAGAACGGCTCTTTTGACGCACTACATGAACGTGGTTCAGTTTGCCCGGTGCTTTTCCTTGCCGTTACATTCCGGATTGCGCTTGAAGAAAATCGAAGTTGCCCAAGGACAACGACGGAATCAATCTCGCGCGCTACGGTCTTACAGCAGCATTTGGTTCAGCGCCGTTCGTCCGGCAATTTGGCGTGGAGTGTACACAGGAGGAGACCATCCGCACTCAATCATTTGTCCGCATTCTCGTGGTAGACGATTTTGCCGAGTGGCGGCACTTCGTCGTTGAGAAACTCCGGGAGGATCGCGGTCTTGAACTTGTCGGCGTTGCGGCGGACGGAGTTGAAGCAGTTCTGAAAGCAAAAGAATTGCAGCCGGACCTAGTCTTATTGGATATCGGACTCCCAAAGCTGGATGGGATTGAAGCTGCTCGCCAAATTCGCAAGGTTGCTCCCGACTCCAAGGTAATTTTTTTGACTCAAGAAAACGACCCCGAACTGGCGCGGGCAGCTCTCACTGTTGGCGCACGCGGTTATGTTGTCAAGTCGGACGCCGGCAGCGACCTGCTCCCTGCGGTTGAGACGGTTATGCTTGGTAAGAGGTTTGGGAGCCGCAGTTCAGCCGGTCACGCGTTCACGAATCTTGAGGATTGATGTGCCAACGGCGCGATTCGCCGGAAAGAACTAATCGGATCGCCTCCAGCTTGTGCTTCGTTCTGTCGGAAGATCGATTGCCGCCACGTGGTTCGACCCTTTGATAGCGATGTCTCGCTGTCAGAAGGATGCACGCGCTACGTTTTGCGTTCCAACTGCTCTTCGAAGCGCAATCAAGGGGCTTGTCAGAGCCTGGAGGATGCGCTCATTTATGGGTTTTGAGCGGATGGATACTTTAGAGAATCTGTTGACTTGATCGAGGCGTCGATGCTTCGGACGCGAAGGTCGCGCTGAGGGAAAGGTATCTCGATGCCAGCTTCTCCCAAGGCCTTAGCCACGCTCGTCGTGACGTCGCTCTTAAGTTGAAACCAACTTTCTTGCCGCGCTGACCAAAAGCGTAGCTCGAAGTTCAGGGCACTATCGCCAAAGCCCACGAAAAACGCGGAACGTTTGGGGTCGCGCATAACTCCGGAATTCGATCCCCCTACCTCGACTAGCAGATTGATGAGCTGCTCGGGATCCCTGCCGTACGCTACCCCAACAGGTACTTCCCGCGCCGCCAAGGCGTCGCGAGGGTCCAATTGATAACCTGGTTTGAGATCAGGTTGCTGTTGGGCACAATTACTTCCGAACCCTGGTAGGTCAGCACTGTATTCGAGCGAGATCCTACCTTCCTGTCGCTCGCTAAGATAGTGGCGCCACTTTCTCCACGGGGTCTTCGAATTACGAGCCCCCTCGAGCCTGGCAACTTCCCGAGCTTGGCGCGTGTCGAATTCTCCTCGGAGACGCACCTCGATGCACTGGGATCAGCACTTGTTACTCTATGGATCTTGGGCCGTGCGTCCGATTTCCCAACTGGCACGTTATTGCGCAAAATGGGGGATCCGTGACGTGCCGGCGATTCTCTTGTTGTGTAGGATCCTAACCACCACACGGCGGTTGTCGACCTGCCCTTCCGCGATCGTATCGGGCGCCACTTGCCGACCGATACCCATGGCGCCCTCCGCGCGTCTGCGGTTGAGTACCATCGCACCGCGGAGCTCAGACTATAGTGCCGGTTGCCAGCCGTCGCCCGGGTTGAATTCCGACAGACTTGCAGCGAGATCACTGGTCTTTTCACCCAAGTCTTTCTGGTAGACGATGCCGTCCGGGCCTACGATAAAGGTCATGATTCCTGAATCACGGTATTCCACGGGATAGGCGAGCGCGGCGAACCCGCCGGTCATCTTGCCGTCCGCCATGTAGTCCTTCGCACCGCCCTTGGCTCGGTCGCCTTGCTTTGTGATAAATCGGTAGTAGTAGCCATTGAAAGGTTGTGGTTTTTCACCTGCGTTGCTATAACCGGCGGCTTTTGCAAAGTCACGAACATCTTCAAACGGGCTCGTGGGCTGGCCGGCCGAGACCGGCCAGTACAAGCCGTCTTGCTTACCTTCATCGCTGATGAATTTCCCGGCGTATTGCTTTACGGTGTCGCCGTCGCGAGACTGGCTGAAGTATTGTTGCTCGGCGTCGGCAATGGCACTGCAGGCAGCAATTGCGGTGAGTTCGTCTTTGCCGATACGGCGCGCGAGAATCTCGTCTTTGCCCGCGGCGGTGTCGAAGTACCACTGGCCTGACGGATTCTTTCCTAGAGGAATCGGAAAAGAATAATTGTCTGCGCCTATATAAAGGAACTCGCCTCCCGCTTTGATCTCGCGCCAGCGGTGCATTTGGTCATACGCGGTAACAAAATATTGCAGATAATCCTTGTCCTTTATGGCATCTCCTGAGAAGAGCACGCCCTTAGAGTCTGGACCGAAGATTGCCAGTAAAGCATTTTGATCCCCAGACGTTGCAGCCTCTCGGAATGCGCTACCCGCGTCTGCCGGAGACGCAAAAGTTTTTTGGGTAGGTTCACTCGCGGATTTCTGCAATTTGTTGCATGTAGTGAGTACTGTCATCAGCGCGCAAAGCGCCAAAACCGCGCAGCATAGCCCAACCGGATTTTCTCGGTTCCGAATCATGTACGACATACGCGTTCCTCCTGGGACGAATTTCGTTCTCCGCAACGGGCCGATCTCGCCGGAGCCTAACGTCGACCGCCGCCACGGAATCCGCCGCCACCGGATCCCCCACCCCCGAATCGACCACCGCTGTACCCGCTGGAGCGCATGCTTCCCCAGCCGCGACTGCTATCGGCCTTCGAGGACCAGCCACCGGAACCGCCAGAGTGGACGCTCATGCCGCTGAAAGCGTCTGAGTGTCCGCCGTTCCCACTGTTATGCTGTGCCCAAGTGTTTGAAGTTGAGGAATGATTGTTGCCGAAGTTCTGAGAGCCCTGTTTGTTGACATTCACCGTATTTCCGCTCACGTTTTTGTTGTAGCTGTTACCGCTGTTCTTATAATTGTTGTTGGAGTACGAGTGGTTATAGTTGTTGTAGTTGTTGTGGTTATAGTTGTTGTTGTAGCCGTAGCTGTTGTGATAGCCGCCGTTGTAGTAGCCACCGTGCCAAGCAGAATTTCCGTAGTACGCCCCACCGTGATAAACGACTGCGGTACCGTGCCATCCACAGTTCCAACTGCTGTATCCCCAGCCGCAGCACCCGCCGCTCATCATGGCACCGACAGCGATTCCGGCGCCGAAGCCAATAACGCCCGCGGCAATCACCGCGCCAGGGGTGTAGGTGTATGCAGGGACTACGTACGGATAGCCATAGACGACCGCTGGGTTATATTCGGGGACGTAGACAACTTGGGGATTTATGGGCTGGATGACAATCACCTGTGGCGACTGCTGCACCACCGAAACCTGAGATGTAGTTTTTAGGTTGCCAGCGGTTTTCGCTTGGGCGCGCAAAGTCTGAATGGCCGTCATTACGTCAGCCTGCTGGTTGTGATAGGCCTCTCCCAACGACGAGGTCCAACTAAGATTTTTTGACATGCTGTCGAGCACCGAGGGAAACTCCGTGAGTGCTTTCACGCTGGGGTCCCACGATTGTTTGTCAACAGCCTGCATCAGCGCACTCCCCGCCAGGCTCTTGTTTTGCTCCACCCAATAGTCGGCAATAGCGACCTGATCAGGAAACGTCGAAGCCGTAAGAACCTGTGCGACCAACGAATCCGGGTAAAGTGCGATTGGCGCTACCAGCGCTTGCAGTTCGGTCGCGCTCATCGGAGCGGCTTCGGTGGGGTTCCCATTGTCAACAGTAGGAGCGGATGATTGACTCTGAGATCCGGACAGTGCCTGCGATAAAGAGATCGGCAGAAGCAAAGTAACTACTATTGATAAACCTTTCTTCATATTCTTCGCGATCATTCGACTACTCCTGTCCACTTCAATTACCGTCAGTTACCTTAATCGCTGAAAAAGCCCGCGTTCTCCTGAATCCAACAACGACTTGCGTGCGCCTTGCGTCGGTTGAATTCGCATTTCCGATCCTCGTGCTATACGACTGATGATTTTCTGACCTTGGCCGCAGCTGCGAAAGCAGTTAATCGTGTTCACTGCTTTGGAGGTTCCTCCTGATTCATCTGTTTCAGTTTTTGCTCCAACAACCCCTTCTCTTGCTCCTTGCTTAGCTTGGGGAAGAGCAGTACAAACTGCAGGCGCAGGCCCCACGGCGATGTGTTCGCTGGACGAGTAGGGTTGGCGTAAATCTGTGCTGTGATGTTTACTGGCTGGAATCCCAGCTTCATAATTCTTCCCACACCTCCGCCCCAGGGTACCGTCCACACGTCACCGCTCGGTGCTCTCCAATTGGCCGTGATGATCGGCGCCGTGGTGAGATACCAGCCCTTCTTCATGTTGTAGTTGACGAACCACTGCAGTAGGAACTGGTTCACGGGAGGCTTATTGACCGCACCGGAGGAATTAGAATCGGATTGACCGGCGACGGACCAGATGTTGTTGGCAAGAAACCCGATCGTCCAATGCGGGGGCTGCACCAGCGCGACCACCGAAGGCCCCATGCTGAATTTCCCTTGCCCGAGATAAGTAGTGTTGGTTGCTGTGGGGAACACCAGAGTCGGACCGACGCCCCAGGTGATCTTGTGGGGCTTGGACGGCGACAGAAAGAACGAAGGATTCATGTCTCCTAATCCGTATACACCGGTGTTTTGCAGTTGAGGTCCGGATTGCTGCGGCACACCGATTGGCTGGTAGATGATCGGTACAATCCAGCGGACGATGAGGTTCCAGTCTTTCGATACCTTGATCGGAATTACCGGCTGGATGTTCAGAACGTTCTGGGTGCGGTCGGCCGGCCCGATGTTGAAATTGAAGTTATCCTGGATGGGAACGCTGACGAGACTGGCAATCGGATTCTGCGCCGCATTTCTCAATGCCTCGCTGTTCGTGGCGGCTGCCGGCGTATCCTGCGTGGCGACCTCAGCTCCCACCGGGCCAACGGGCGTATCCTGCGCAGACAGTGGGCCCGATAATAAGAGTAAGAATCCCAGTGAGCCCAAGGCGCGGACCGTGCTGTTTACCCACTGCATGAAAGCCTCCTCGTCGATTACTGATGTCACTCAGACTCGTTTCCGCTGCCCGCGTGACGAAGCATGGTGACCGGACACTCCAGTTGAATCGGATCGAGGAATCGTTCCGCATCAGAACTAGCGGAAGGAGACCTGCGTGGTCGAGCAGTCAAAGTACACGCTCTCGGGTCTCGCCGGTGAATGCCCGGGCCGGCTCTCGTCGAGACGGCCCGGATGTTCCACGATCAAACGAAACAGCTAGTCCGCTGCGCCGATGACTTGCACGAGCTTCTTGATATCCATCAAAGGCAACGGGTTGTCCGGATGCTGGAGATCGGGGCTCATATCATTAGACGCTCCTCCGGGAAAGCGCTTTATATTCGGGTAATCTACGATCGATTTGTCAAACTCCATGATTGGGACATCAATCAACGAAAGTACCCAGCCATTGTCATAGCCGGCATAGCGTCCGGGCGAGGTGGTCGGGGTGCGCGTGCTCACCGCACCGTTGAAGGTCATGTCGTATTTCTCAAACGGGTCCATCGTAAGGTTGTAAGCCGACCCAATCGCACCGAGATTCTGCTGCGGACCGAGCCAGGTGTCCTTGGACGTAAACAGGTACTTCCAGGCGATTTTGAGTTCGGGGTTGGTGGGATCACCGCCGATGTCGGCGCGAGCGCCGGCGAAGGTCTCGCCGTCAATATAGATCCATCCATCGCGCGCGGAATGCTTTGCCTTCCCCATGATGTACGCGCTGTTGTCAATGCTGTCGAAATAGATCGGCTTGCCGTCATTGTCCTTCCACGCGCCGTGAGGCGGCGGCGTGAGGCCGACCATCGTTGCGAGCGTGGCCCAGCAGTCAATGTGCGACATCATTTCGCCATAACGTGCGCCGGCCGGAATGTGATTCGGCCACCACATGATGCCGGGTACGCGGAAACCACCTTCAAACGGTGAACCTTTTTCCCCGCGGAACGGCACCGTGCCGGCATCCGGCCACGCGTCCTGCCACGCGCCGTTGTCGGCAGTGATGATGACGATGGTGTTGGGAGCGTCCGCGCGGATCTCGTCGATGATCTGACCGATGTTGGAGTCGAGTTCCATCATCGCATCTGAATAATTGCCCAGGTGCGATTTGCCAATGAACGCCTTGGCGGGAATATTCGGGTTGTGCATCTTCATGAAATTAACATCCATGAAGAACGGCTTGCCCCCTTGGGCGTGCGCCTTAATATATTCGACCGCTGAAGCAGCCTGACGGACGTCGAATTCATGCAGGTAGTCGTAGTCAATACGCGCGACTTTGACGGCAGGTTTGCCGGCAGTGCCTTCCCATTCGAAGAGGTTGACGATCTTTTGATATTCGTCCCAGTAAGCAGCGTTGTACTTGGGAAACCAGGGATGTGCGATGCTGTCCGTGTCGTCATAGGTATAGACACCCGGGTAGTACGCGGCAAATTCTTTCATTTCGTCAAAGCCATGTTCGATCGGGTAAAACTTGGGTTGATCGCCCAGATGCCACTTGCCCGAAAAATATGTGGAATAGCCGTTCTTCTGGAAGAACTCGGCGATCGTCGGCGTGCTCTTTGTGAGGCCGTTCGGGTCGCCAGGTACAACCACCACCGAAAGCGCCGAGCGGATCGGGATGCGTCCCGTCATGAACGAGGCCCGGCCTGCGGTGCAGCTTGCCTGGCCGTACCAACTGGTGAAGACTGCGCCTTCTTGGGCGATCCGATCGATATTCGGAGTCGGATGGCCAAGGTTCTGGCCGCCACCATAGGCTCCGAAGTCGTTCCAGCCAGTGTCGTCCGTCATGAGAACGACGACGTTAGGTTTCTGCTGTGCGGAAACGGGCCGCGACGCTGTTAGGCCTAGAACCACGAAAAACCCTGCCACAACAAAACCTAATCTTCGTTTGTACTTCATCGGCGTCCTCCTCATCCGTAGTGTTTCTAGCTTCCCGAGAGTCGCTGAAAAGCCTTGCTACTTTGGAGCGATGAACATAACGCTGCAGTCTTGAAAGTGTTGATTCTTGGGTTCAATGGGCTGCCGTCAAAGATGACAGCCCCCTTTTGCTTCGAGCGGCACGCGAGTACTACACCTAAGAGCGATCGTCGCCACCACTCTCTCCGGCTCACCACGGAGCCGGACAGTGCGTGGCTCGGTTCTACATCTGTTCGTTTAATCCCTTGTTCACGAGAACCTTCACATCCACGCGTCGGTTCTCCGCACGTCCCTGAGCATCAGCGTTCGTAGAGGCCGGGTGCAGAGCGCCGTACCCAGCGGGGACAACAATCCTCCGCATCGGTACGTTTTTCACCTCAAGCAGATAATGTGCTACCGCCGCCGCTCGGGCTTCGCTAAGCTTCTGATTCTGATCTTTGGTGCCGGTGCTGGACGCATACCCTGCAATCTCGATCAGGTATCCATCGGTTGACAACGCCACATCCGCGAGCTTGCTGAGGTCCGCTTTCGCCGCATCATCGAGCGCGGATTTGTCCGAGGCATAATAAATTCCAGCCTCGGCCACGATGTTGTAGTCACCCAGGTCCGACACACGCTTATTCACTGTTCCGATGGCTGCGGCGTCCATCACTCCGAGTGCGCCCGCCTGATTAGCGGAGGTCTGCGCCTGATCGGCAGAGGACTGGGCGTTATTGGCCGAGGTCTGAGCTCCCTGTGCCTCCGCCTGCCCCTGATTTGCGCTGGATTGGGCGTTCGCGGCGGCTGCCTCGTTGGCCATAATCTGCTGCTCTTCGGCTACTTCGATCGCGAAATCATCCGGGCTGAACGTAACCTTGCTGGCGGCGAGTTGCCCGCTGGCATTTCCCACCCCTTCAGCTTCGATGCCTAGACCCGGAACCATCGCTGTGACGTCCATAGCCGAGCCACGAAACTTAAATGCGCCTTTCTTGCGAATGATTTTGGTACTCTCCGACAGGCTAACGACTACGACTGTGCCCGTCTTTGAGTCCTTCACGTTGATCAACTCGCCGCTTCGCGATTTGATCGTCCCCTTGACGGTAGATTTTTTGTCCGCCGTGATTTGACCCGCATTTGACGGCGAAGCGTAACCTAGGCTTGCAAGCAGGATAAGACAGACTGCGTAGCACGCTATCTGCACCAACTCTCGCACTTTAATTTTCACGGATGTTACCTCCCTATGCAGCGATTACTACGCTTCGTCGCGACCGGACCAAATAGTCAAAAGTGATAGGTTCGTCGCGCTCAACCGCAAGCAGGCTTTCTGAATCCAGCTCTGCAGGCTCATTCTCGTTCCGAATGGTGCGCGCGTTGCTGCGTCTGAAATCGCGAAGTGAACGTGCGCCCCGCCGACGCCTCATTCATTGCCGGAACTAAGTCACTGTTCATGTGTAGCTTGATCACGTATCCTAATCCTCCCGCGGCTTGGCAAGTTTTCAGAATGTCCAAATCCTCGTGAACCGTCAGAAAAACGACCCTGATCTTGTAGGCTCGTCTCGTGAGCTCTTCTGCGACCTCAATTCCACTCATTTCCGGCATCGAGATGTCCAAGACGACGAGATCAGGTTCGAGCGCGATAGCTCCTTCCAGGGCCGCTCGTCCATCGGAGAACATACCAACGACCTCGAATGACTCTCGCAGCAACGCCATGACTTCGCCACGGACCGTCGGGAGATCGTCCGCCACCACCACTCGTTTTCGTTTCATAGCGGTCATCGATGTGTTGTTCATGAGGCCCAGGCTATGTTTGGAGCGTCGGTGCGAGGTTGAGAGACGCATAGATCCTAAGCCTGCGCCTCGTCGTGCTCGCAGTGAAACGGCAGTCCTGCATCCACTTTGTGCGTGATTCGAGCGGCTGGGTATACGTAAAAGTAGTAGTGGTGAGGGAAAATCGCCTTCGTCAGACCGAAATGATGTTGTGTTTGATCGCGTACTGCACCAGCTCGGCGCTGGATTTGATTTGCAACTTCTGCATCACCGTGTATTTATGCAGCGCAACCGTATACTTGGTGATTTTCAGCGCGTCGGCGACTTGTTTCATTGAGAGGCCTTCCGCAAGTAATTGAATAACCTCCCGTTGCCGTGCGGTCGGTTCCGAGGCATGTTCGCGGTCCTTGGGTTCTCGCAAGGAAATATTTGTCTGGCCTTCCGCGGTCTGAGGCGATACGTAGGTACCGCCCTTCAACACCTGCTCAATCGCAGCTGGGAGCCCGGAACACGCTTCCTGCTTCAAGAGAAACGCAGCAGCGCCTGCGCGAAACGCCTCGCGCACAATAAAAGGATCTGGATTCATCGTTATGAAGATCAGTTTTATCCCGGGAGTTATCTCTTTGAGTTTTCGGGCGGCGTCCAGTCCATTCAGCTGGGGCATCGCAATATCGGTTACGATGATGTCAGGCTGTAACCTCTCGGCCGCTTCCAGAAGTGCGCGCCCGTCGGTCACTAATCCCACAACTTCATACTTGGGTTCCAGAACGCTTTTGAATGCACCTATCAACATCAGGTGGTCGTCGGCCAAGAGTATTCGTATGCGTCTCATGATTTTATCCTTCCATACCTTGTCGTCGTTTCTGGCGGTCGTGCGTCGTTCGAGGAGACGGAAAGTGGGACTTCAGCGAGTATTTCAGTCCCGCGCATGGGTGCAGACTGTATGGACAGCTTTCCGCCGACTAGTCGAAGCCGCTCGCGCATGCCGACGAGCCCTATCCCTACTGTTGAATCTCGTAGCCCAACGTCAAAACCCACACCGGCATCCACAATCCGAAGGAGAATTTCATCACTTGTAGCAGAAAGTTCGACTTGGGCTCGTTTCGCGCCGCTGTGTTTGACCATATTCCCCAGTGCCTCCTGGGTGATTCGGAACAGGCAAAGCGCCGTATCCTTGGGGATTTTAGAAGCATGTAAATTCTCGGCGAATTCGACTTCAATCCTGTACTTTTCACTGATCTCCTCGCAAAGTCCCCTTAAGGCGGAACCGAGGCCCACATGTTCCAGTCTGCTGGAATGGAGCTGATGGGAGAGCGAATGGAGATCAAAGGAAATCTCCTGAATTCTCGTCAACAATTGCTGGACTGTAGCCCGTCCCTCGACTTCCGATGGAGGAAACTTCCCGCAGAGTTGTTCAAGGCCGATACTCTGCATAGCTAAGCGCTGGCTGAAATCATCGTGAAGCTCTCTGGCAATGCGCGTGCGTTCTTCCTCTTGCGCGGTGATCAGGCGTCCGGTCAACTCTTCGAGCTTCTCTTCTGTCAGCTTGCGCTCCGTGATATCCATGCACGAGCCGATATGTCCCAGAAATATGCCATCGGGGTCGAATCGAGGGACACCAATGTCGACTATTAGGCTATATTCGCCATCGCTGCGCCGCAGACGATATTCCATTTCGAAGCTCATCCGAGCATCCATCGCGCCCGAGTAGGTGCGTAGGCAAAGGTCGCGGTCGTGTGGATGCACTCCCGCTGCCCAGCCATCGTTCACTTCTTGCTCCATCAATCGGCCAGTGAATTCCAGCCACGCTTGGCTGACAAAAGTACGCTGTTTGTCAGCGTTAGACATCCAGATTAAAACGGGAGCAGAGTTTGCGACTAAACGAAAACGTTCTTCACTCTCCCGCAGAACCGCTTCTGACTTCTTGAGCTCCGCATTACTGGCGAGCAATGCTTCGTTGGAGCGTTCGCGCTTTCGTGCGTTTGAGAATATCTCCGCCAGTATCCTGAGCTGCTGTACTAGATCCTCAGTCCACAACACCCGACGCTTTGTGCTCGAAAAGGAGATGGAACCGAAGACCTCACCACCGGCCTTCAGCGGGACGATCGCGATTGAAATTGCATCCAGTTTTCTGAGATATTCCCTTTCGGCAGCCGCCTCTGCGGGCAAGGTGTTCGTGTCCGTGACCAGTACCATTTCGCCCCGAAGTAGTAGATTGCTCCACCACGGAAACCAACTGACTTCCACGGATCCTGGAACAGTATTGGCTCCGTCGGCGCGCCAGAAGATTGTGACCATCAACTTCACTCGATCTTCGGAAAATTCATGAAGGGTTATTTGGTCCATGCCCAGAAATTCCGCGATCCGGCCGAGGCTTGTCTGCATGTTCGCGCCGACTTGTTCCTGCGGGAGGTTGATAAAGGTTGTCGAAAGATCGGAAAGCAGGCTTTCGAACTCCAGCCGCTCGACAAGCGACCGCTGGACTTTCCGCCTGTTCGCTCGCTGCCATAACAGGCCGCAAATCAGCAGCGCTTGCACAACTAACAGCGCAATACCGCCAATGATGACCTTCCGGTAGCGCTGCCACGGGCTGGGTTCGCGGTACAACACAAGACTGCCGGCGGGGAGCGCTGACTCCGGGATGTTCCAACGTCGAAGTTGACGCCAGTCGACTACGTCTCGGGCTCCGGAATCATGATCGACGGGGATGTTCTCTGGCTTCTCGCCCAGGAGTACTCGCGAGACCAAGGCTGCTGTCTTGGCGGTTTGCTCTGCGGCGTCGGGGTAGGATCCGCCAATACCTCCGTGGTCTACGCAATAGCCAGCGAAAATACAATACGTGGGAATTTGTTGACCGATCGCCAAAAGAACATCGTAGGTTCCCAGAACTGGCTGCGTTGAGAATTGCGGTGGGATTTGGAAAAAGACGACGGTTTGCGGAGGAAGCGATAAGGCTTGCCGCATCAACTGGTCTATTGGAAGCCCGACTAGATCAATCAGGTCCACCTTGTCTTTGAACGGAAGAAACGCGTTGTGAAACTCCCCGAACCAGTATCGCTCGAACTCAGTGGTTCCTGTCACTAACGCAACATGTTTCGTGCCGGGCTGGAGCCGAAAAGCAAGCTCTAATGAACCTCGAACGTCCTCCGTCTCCGTTACACCAGTAACACCGGGCGGCAACTTCTGGTCCTGGACCCTACCAGCGTACACACCAGAAAAGACAATGGGAGCTCCGGGGAAAATCTCGCTTCGATGTGTTTCGGCGAACCGCAACGCAGGGTACCCGTCCACAACGATGACATCGAACTTTTGATTTGCGTACGCATGACGCAGTGTGTCGCTCAGGCTCTGCTCGTAACCGAGATCCTCAAAGCGCTGGGCTTCCAAGTACTCTACTTCGAAGTCTACAGGTGCGTGAACTTGTCTTCGCACCGGAACCTTGAGGGCATCCTGAGAATTAGCGAGGCGAGGATCCGAAAAGCTGTATAGAACCAACACATTTTTAGCATGTCGCGTATCAGCGGCAAAGGAGAACGGGTAGAACGCGGCACAAACGAACAGCAGTACAAGCACTCTCGGCAACGAATGCTTGGTCAGACGATGACGGCCCCCACCGTGAGTGAGCGCTCGTGCTGTCGCAATTCGCAGTTCTTCCATTGTGTTCTACAGTCGGCAAAGTATGGGTCCGACATCCCGGTGATGGGACCCCACGGCCAATTGGTTATGCGGCTTACGGTCTAGTTCCGTTTTGTGTGAGTGCGTTACCGAGACTCTCGCCAATATTCACCAGCCAGGACACTAGGCTCCCTTTCCCCTTCAAACGACCGGATTCCCTCATCTTCGGCTCAATCCTAGATGTCGGATCTTTCGCCGCCTAGTGTCACAATTGACAATTAGACTTGGACCCTGGATCGGGTACAACCTCAGCGTCTTGAGTCGTCAAACCGCGCTACCGTTCGATCCGAAGCGTGCTAAGAAATGGTCTTCTTTCTTTTCGTGCGTGCGAAGACGACTACGGTAGCTCACCGCTCGCAGCTTCACTGTTAAGGAATTGCGTATGTGTAAAAGTTCGCGGGAGACACAAGGCCTGCTGCGTCGTGGCTCCTCTACGGTGCTTTTGATTATGTCGCTGACTATCGTGTTTGCGGTCCATCTCCAGGCCCAATCCGCGGCGACTGGCGCATTGACTGGCGTGACACTCGACCCCTCCGGTGCTGCGGTTCCCGGAGTGAAAATTCAGCTCACACGCCGAGAGACTTCTGTAGCACTGTCCTGCATGTCAGATGAACAGGGCAGGTTTGCGTTTCTTTTGCTGGCGCCCGGCAGTTATCACTTGCAGGCGGTCAAGGCTGCGTTCGAGCGGTTGCAACTTGACGACGTCAATATCTCGGTCACGGAAACACTTCGAATTGATCTTCGGCTTCATCTCGAAACCCTCGCCGGGCGTGTCGAAGTGACGTCGGAGTTGCCGATGGTTCAAACCGATGACTCCGCGCTGGGTCGGGTTGTCGATGGAACGGCCGTGACGGGCCTTCCGCTCGTCACTAGAAACTTCGCGCAAATCGCAGCACTCTCGCCCGGTGTCATTTCCGGGGTGTTCAATGCCGGTGAGCTTGGGCTCGGCGGAATTGCGCAATCGCAGATCAGCAAATCCAACGACGGGATTTATGTGCACGGGTCGCGCTCCTACAACAACGACTCCCAGTTGGACGGCATTGATGTCAGCGATGTACAGAGTACCGGAGCGACGAGCGGAGGAATTCCCATTCCCAATCCTGACACGATTCAAGAATTTAAGGTTCAGACAGCCCTTTACGATGCTGCTTACGGACGCTTTGGCGGCGCCAGCACCAGCTTGATTACCAAGTCCGGCAGCAACGCTTTCCACGGATCGCTTTTCGAATTCTTCCGCAACGAAGCGCTGAATGCGAATGATTTCTTCTTGAAGCAGGCAGGTCAGCCGCGACCCGCCCTCCGGCAGAACCAGTTTGGATTTGCCGCCGGCGGTCCGCTGCGGAAGGACAAATTGTTTTTCTTCGGATCATATCAGGGAACTCGCCAGACGAACGGTCTCGCCGCCGGGCAGGCCCGGATCTCATGCACGGCGACGCTTCGCACTCCTCCGCTGACCGATGATAGATCACCCGCTGCCCTCGGAAAACTGTTCGGCGGCTTGACCGGTGCGCTGGGAGGCGTAGCCGTGCTGCCGGATGGCTCGAATATCAACTCTGTGGCGCTCGCTCTGTTGAATTTCAAACTCCCGGACGGAGCTTATCTGATCCCAACACCGCAAACGGTGGATCCCGCGCTGCCATTTGCCAGCCAGGGCCTCTCGGCGCTTTCCGAGCCTTGCCATTTCAGCGAAAACCAGTTTTTGACCAACGTTGATTATGTAATGTCCGAGAAGAGCAAAATCTCGGGACGCTTTTTTTTCGCGGATGATAATCAGAACGTCGCATTCCCAGGCAATGGCCTAAATGCCGTTGGAAATATCGATGGATTTCCAAGTCCTGGGACCGCTGGCTTCCGAGTTTTCTCTCTCGCCCACACCTACCAGTTCAATAACGCTTGGCTCAACCAAGCGCGCTTCGGATACGTGCGCACGAGAGCCAGCACACAGGCCCAAACAGCATTCGATTGGTCGGACGTCGGTGTTTCCGAAGGCACAATGAGTGATGCCAATGCGCTGCCCAGTTTGAACATTCTCGGTTCTGTCAGTATTGCGTCCGGTTTTCCGCGCACGTACACGCAAAACAGCTTCGTATTCAACGATAGCCTCAGTTTCGTCCACGGCGCGCATAATGTCCGGCTGGGTGGCTCCGTCACCCGATTGCAGGACAATCTCGACATTCCTGGGTTAGGATCATTCTTGCAATTCCTCAGCTGGCCAGATTTTCTGCTCGGTTTGGATGCCACTGAAAATGGCACCGGAACGTTCAGCAACGTCTTTGCTTCCGTCGACGTGTTCGGACTGCTCAATCGCGAGTACCGGGTATGGGAGGGCACGGCGTTCGCGCAAGACGACTACAAAGTTACCAAGCTGCTGACACTCAACTTTGGAGTGCGCTACGAGCGGCTCGGTCAATTCGGAGACAAACTCGGCCGAAACTCCAGCTTTGACGTCACCAAGACCGACTCAAATCCCCCGCCTAGTGGAAGTCTGGCGGGATATATCGTGGCTTCGAATTTTCCCGGCACCGCCCCGGCCGGAGTTCTACGCGCGGATAATACTTTCGGGAACTATGGCGCGGATCCAAACACGATTGCTCCGCGGATCGGGTTTGCCTGGCAGATTTTGCCCAACACCAGCCGGTTGGTGCTCCGGGGAGGCTACGGGATGTATTATTCCCGCCCCACGGGCCAAATTTTCAGCCAAACGGCGTTCGGCGCTCCCTTCGCTTTGCCCCGACAGGGTGTGGGATTAGACAACGCAGACGCGACGTTTGTGGATCCGTTCCCGCAGCCTTTCCCAACTCCGAGCTCCTTTCCCCTGTTCATCCCATATTCCTTCGATACTACTTCTTCGATCAATACGGTTGCGCCGGGCTTTCGTCCCGCGCTTATTCAGCAGTTTGGACTTAATATGCAGGCGGAACTCCATCAGGATTGGTTGTTGGAGTTCGGGTACGTGGGGACGCAGGGCACACACTTGCAACGATTTCGTTCTCTGAATCAGGCTCTGCAGGCCTCACCGGATAATCCCGTCAGGGGCGTCACATCGGATACATTGGCGAATATCTCATTACGAGTTCCTGTTCCGGGCATCTCCGCAGACTCACTGGAGGAAGGCGAGACGGAAGGAAGATCTTGGTACAACGGGCTGGAGGTCAGCCTGACTAAGCGGATCAGTCACGGATTTCAACTTCTCGCATCGTACACTTTTTCCAAGACACTTGATACCGATGGTTCAGACATCAACGGAATCTCAGCGGGAAACACGCTGACGTTAGGAAACCAGAACTCGCCCGCGCAACGCTGGGGACGTGCAAGTTTCGACCGAGCGCAACGCTTCGTTTTCAGCACAACGTGGACGCTACCCACTCCTCCGAGCGGAGTGGCTCGAGCCATCCTGGGAAACTGGAGCCTGGATGCGGTCGCAACGGTTCAGTCAGGGAGCGCCCTTACGATTGCCGATACGAATTCCAATAATGTGTACGGGATCAGCGAAGATCGGGCGCAGCTGACAGGCACCTGCACAAAAAACCAGTTAGTCACGGGAGGATCGATCGAATCGAAACTCAATGGATATTTCAATGCGACCTGTTTTACGACTCCGCCCGTAATCGGCGCGGATGGCGTGGGGACGGGATTCGGTGACAGTGCCACCGGCTTGGTAAGTGGCCCCGGTCAGGCGAACTTGGATCTCGCAGTATCTAAGCTACAAACGCTTCCTTGGCACCACGAGAAGACGGCCCTGGATTTTCGTGCTGAGTTCTTCAATGCGTTCAACCATCCGCAGTTCGCAAATCCCGACAACAACTTTTCGTCACCAACCTTCGGAGTTATAAGCAGCTCATCCGTCAGTGCGCGCGTCGTGCAGCTGGCGCTGAAGTTTAGTTTCTAACGCCCCATTGTTGCGCTTTGGCTGCGCGGAGCGGAGACGCGGGTGGCGTTTACAATGAGCATGCCCATTTTCCGGGCACTGTTTCGTGCCGATTGAGTTCGGGCGTCGGAGCCTTGTGCTAGTTTCGCCGCATGACCAGGCCATCTGCTAGTCGACAGCGCGAGTACAACTGATCATTCCGCGCCCACTGATCCATTTACTTATTCCTTGATAACAAAGATTTCGCTTCAACCTCTGCACGTGCCACACCAACATGTGACCGTCGCATTGCCATCGCCTAGGATGCCGATGTATTAAGCACCTCTTACTTTTGACTATTCCCGTCAATTTGCAACTGCCATAACCTCGCTCGCAGGATGCGAGGCCCGGGGGAGGAATTCCCCCCACACGCGAACTAGGGCGAGGTGCCCAGCGCCTCGCCAAAGTTTCTCCTCCGGGCCATCGACTCCGTGTTGTCGGGTTGGGGCGAAGTTGCAGCGTCAAGTTATCGCGAAGCGCATTTCGGCATGAGCGAAATTGTGGCGCCGTAAAGAAAGCGAGACGCAGCGGTAATGGTTGGGAATTGTTACTACGAAATCTAACTTCGAGGAGACTGTGAGATGAAGAAATTATTCTTTGTTGCAATCGTTCTGCTTTTCGGAAGCGCGACCTTTGCACAAGATAGCCCCAAAGTGGAAGTTTCCGGGGACTATTCCTACATGCGCTTCAATCCGCAAAACAACAACATTTCCGGACTCGGCGCTTTTTCTCTCAACGGCGGCGGCGGCGCGTTAACTTATTTTCTGACCAACCTGATTGGGATCAAAGCCGAATTCGAGGGGTACGGCAGCACCACCAGAACTTTTCCCGGTGGCGCTCCGGTCTCCGGAAACCTGTTCACATACAACGTAGGTCCTGAGATTAAATTTCGCACCCCGCATTTCGAGCCATTCGCGGAGGCGATGTTCGGCGGCGCGCATTCCAACGCATTCGTAAACATTTGCAATGTGGGCGGCGGTTGCATCGGTTCTCCCTCGAACAATGCGTTTGATTTCATCATTGGTGGGGGCGTCGACATTCCAATCAATAAAATGTTCGCCATCCGTGCAGCGGAGGCCGATTACGTCTTGACGCGTTTCGGCAATTCGTTCACCGGCGGCAACAACAATCAGAGCAATTTCCGGATACAGGCTGGCGTAGTTATCCGGTTCTAGCGGAGCCATAAGCAAGCGTCCTCGACGGGAGCTAAAAGGCTGCGGGCAATCGAACGCAAGAGGCGATTGAGCGCAGTCCTTTTCCCCGTTCCCACTAACACTCGTCTGAGCGCAGACGATTACCCGGGCCGAACCCCAGCGATTTTGCGCCGGCAGCACGCAATCGCAGATTTTTTATTGGGCGGATATGGATTGCCTGCGAGTCAACCACGACGTGACGGGTACGAACGGCAGGATTTCTGAACGCGCGGCTTACGTCGCAGTCGCATCCGTTGTTCTTGACGAACGAGTTCGGAGTTTTTACCCGATGATCTAGTGTAGAGTTACATTTTCGAGCTGCGAGACAAAGTCATCGAGGAGAGCTGCTATGAACTTCGCATTAATCAAGAGGATAGGCATCGAGCTCGCAGCGATCGTAGCGCTGGCGGTGACTCTGGGGCCGCTCGCGCACGCGCAACAGAAGAAGCCCAACATCTTGGTAATCTTTGGCGACGACATTGGCTACTCCAATATCAGCGCCTACAACATGGGAATGATGGGCTACAAGACGCCGAATATTGATGGCGTTGCGCACCAGGGTGCGATCTTCACCGATTATTACGCGCAACAGAGCTGCACCGCCGGCCGCGCCGCATTTATTACGGGGCAAAGTCCGTTTCGCACAGGGCTGCTGAAAGTCGGACTGCCTGGCGCAGAGCTGGGATTACAGCCGCAGGATCCCACGATTGCTGATCTGCTAAAGGGCCGCGGTTACCTGACCTACCAGAATGGCAAGAATCATCTGGGGGACAGGAACGAATTTCTGCCGACGGTTCACGGATTTGACGAGTTTTTCGGCAACTTCTACCACCTGAATGCGGAAGAGGAGCCGGAGAATGTGGACTATCCGAAGAACCCCGCCTTTATGGCGAAGTTTGGTCCTCGTGGCGTGTACAAGTGCAAGGCGACTGCCGCTGACAATCCTGCGCCGCCCGATCCCCGTTTTGGCGCCTGGGGAAAACAGACTTGCGAAGATACCGGCCCGTTGAGCCAGAAGCGCATGGAGACGGCGGACGAAGAATTTCTAGCAGCCACGCTAGCTGACATGGATAGCGCTGTGAAAGCGGGCAAGCCGTTCTTCATTTGGCATAACACCACGCGCATGCACATCTGGACGCATTTGCAGCCGAAGTACCAAGCAATGGTTGCGGAAAAAGGACTGTATGGCGCCGGCATGACGGAATTCGACGACAACATCGGCGTGTTGCTGAAGAAGCTCGATGATTTGGGCATTGCCGACAACACGATCGTCATTATCACGACGGACAACGGAGCTGAGACTTTTTCCTGGCCGGACGGCGGTACGACTCCCTTTCGCGGCGAGAAGAACACGAATTGGGAAGGCGGCTACCGGGTTCCAATGATCGTTCGCTGGCCCGGCGTTATCAAGCCCGGGACGGTAATCAACGACATTGCCGCGCACGAGGACTGGGCGCCAACTCTGCTCGCAGCCGCCGGTGAACCCAATGTTACTGAGAAGCTGCTCACTGGATACGAGTCAAACGGGAAAACTTTCAAAGTGCATCTGGATGGCTACAACCTGACGGACTTACTGTCGGGCAAAGGCCCGGGACCGCGCAAAGAATTCTTTTATTGGACGGATGACGGAGATTTTGCCGGGCTACGCTACGAAAAATGGAAACTTGTTTTCCTCGAACAGCGCGCGCATGGATTCGACGTCTGGGGCAATCCCTTAATTCCGTTGCGGGTGCCCTTGATCGAAGACCTGCGAGCCGATCCATACGAACGGGCTTCCTACGAAGCTTCGGACTACGACCATTGGATGATTGATCGCGTTTATTTGCTGGTGCCGGCACAGGCGATTGTCGGCAAGTTCCTGATGACGTTCAAAGAATTTCCACCCCGCCAATCGCCGGCTAGCTTCGGCATTGATCAAGTGATGGAGAAGTTGCGGACGGGTGTGCAAGACAACAACTGAAATCTGCCTGGAGACAAAGATTGTGCCGCAGACAGCACACGACTTGTCTGCCAGCTATTTGTGGTGCCGCGCTCGCTGGAACCAAGAACGCCCTGCGACGATTTTCAGACGACGCCCGATAAGTTCAAGGTAATCGCAACCGGGGGGCCGAACCCCAAGCAATCATTGACAGGACGCGTGCGGATATTGTCTTCGCCTCTCCGCACCGGGCTGGCTCAAAGCCACCGAATCTCAGCCCGTCGATCACATCCGATCACCGAGGTACACACGGATGCGGCGATTGGTGCCGCGCCCATTCAGCTCTACTTTGGCAAAGGCAACATGGCTGTCGTGGGGAAGGGATTTGCGGCGTTTCAAAGTCATAACGTCCACGCAAGCGGCTTCGCGGCATGCCTCACCTGGGCCGCAGTGCACATCTAGTTCCTCGCAATATCGAGCTTGCGTTTTAGCGTCTTACTACAATGAGTTTGGACCTAGATGACCGGATAAAAAGGTTTTCGGCTCATCGTGAATTATCCCAAGTCAGAACCTAGTCAGAGGGCGGCGGACCCCGCCAGCAGAGACGGGATTTCGAGCACCTGAGAAATTCAAGGAAATCCAATCCAGCTCAAATCCGAAATTCAAATTCCAAGAAAATCGAAGCGAACGAAACAAGCATCGTGACCGGCTGCTTCCGGCTGGATTCCAGAGGAATTTATAGGCTATTACTTTTCACAGTGTACGATGTGCTCCGGATCGAGTACATATCTTGTGAACCGACTCACGGACGCCGTTTATCTTCTGGGGCGTCGTGCCCATCGCGGTCGGCAAGGGCTTAGCCATGAATGAACCCTCAAGGATTTTGCAAGCGTCAATGTTCGGCGTCATATTTTTATTTCTAAGCGCGTTCGCGTCGCCGCAACGCGCACCCGGTTCAGCTGGTTGGTACACCACCGCGCAAGCAGCAAATGGCGCCAAGAGCTACCAGAAGAACTGCGCCACTTGCCATGGCGTTAAGCTTCTGGGCGGTATGGGTCCGGCGCTGATCGGCAGGCAATTCTGGCTCAATTACGCCGGGAAGAAGGCCTCGACGTTGTGGTCCGATGTGCACACTACGATGCCAATGTCGGCACCTGGCTCCGTTTCAGCCAAGAGATCGGTTGATATCATGGCATTTCTTTTGCAGAAAAACGGCGTACCTGCCGGCAACATACCGCTCGACGACACAGTGGATTTATCCAAGGCGCTTCCAGCGAAATAGTGGATTGCTTCCGAGTGCGCCGAGCTGAGGCGTTCAGGGTGAAGCGCGGACCGCGGACCGCCGATTGGCAGGAGCTGCGATACGCAGGGAGAGTCCGATGCCCCCAGACGACTCGTTCGAGCCGGGCATATCCGAAACGCGAAGACGTGCCGGCTCGCGCCGCATCGTTTGGATTTTTTCGTCGGCCTTAGGTCTGGTGATCGTGGGTATTGTGGCCGTAGCCTTGACCAACCACGCGGTCAACTGGTCGAGCTCAGACAGATTCTGCGGTACGACCTGCCACTCGATGAGCTGGGTTGATGCGGCATATCAACGGGGACCTCATTACATCAACAACGTCGGAGTTCGCGCGAGTTGCGGCGAATGCCACATCCCATATGACTCAGGTCACGCCACCGCCTCGGAATATGTGCTGCTGCTTTTGTTTAAGGCCGACCGCGGGGCCAAGGACTTCTGGTACGAGGCGAACAAGAGTATCGCCACGAAAGAGGAATGGGAGAAACGCCGTCCGGCGCTAAGCAGCGAGTTCGAAAGCTATCTAACAAAACACAATTACATTACCTGTCGCGGCTGCCACTCCCTCTCGTCCTTCGGAGGTGCACACAGCCATATGAAGCTGGTCATTCACCAAGGCCTGGTGAATGCGGATGCCTATAATTGTCTGCAGTGCCATGCAAACATCGGCCATGTCTACGAACAACCATCGTCCAAAGTGAACGGCTGGTACACGGTGGAACAGGCGGCGGCCGGCAAGAAACTTTTTGAAGACTCGTGCTCCGGCTGCCACGGCGCGAAACTAGAAGGCGGTGATGGGCCGGCGCTTAGCGGCGTCACCTGGCAACAGAGGTTTGGCGGCGCAAAGCTCTTGACTGTCTGGGGAGAGATCAAGGGTCCGATGGCGGAATATGCCGGTAAAACCTTCACGACTCAGCAGTCTCTCGATATTCTCACGTACTTGCTGCAACAGAACGGCCTTCCCGCTGGGACGCAGCCACTCGCGGACACTCGGGAACTTTCGAACGCCCTTCCTGAAAAGTAGCGGGGCACCTCGAGGACCGTGCGGCGTCACGATATGTTAGCCGCTGGCAAAACGTGTTCGTGCCCCGAGTACCAGCTGATCGTCAAAATCCGCCCGCTCGTCCGCTGAGCACCACGCAGTGCCGGTGAGGCATTTCACTTCGAATTTCCGAAGTAGAAGCTTAGCGTCACTCCTCCTACATTCCAGTTTGTGGGATTGCAAGTATCGCAGTGCTCTCGCCTGTAATATGTGTCGATCATGAAAAGACTCTTGTACGGCCAATCGATGCCGCCGGTGTACCACTCTTGATCCCAGGAGTGCTTCGATCCATCGTAAAAAACCTCGGCTGACCCATAGGGAGTAAAACGAAAACCGCGAACCAGGAAATCACGCTCTACCGTCAGCATGTTCCGATAGGTTGTGGAATAAACCCCGTCTATCCAGCGGAGTTCGATCCAGTTCCGGTCGCGCACCAAGAATCTGGCGGTAGGGCGAAAACCAATTGTTCCGTCGAGGGTTACGCGATTCTCGTCCGTCTGCTTTCCTGAATTCGTCGTGTGCAGGAACTCATAGCCGCCTCCAAACAAGAAATACCGCTCTTTGTCGGGGTCAATGTTTGTTAAGTGTTCCCGCAAAATGGGTTTGCCCTGGTAACCAAGTGCCGCCGCCGTGTACCACTGCTGAAAGGGAAAACCGATTCCTTGCTCCGTGCCGGCAAACGTGAGGATTCGCAGGTTCGACGTCATTTGGATATGGAAATCGACTTCCGGCCACGCCTGCGTGTCGGTGCCAGATGTCTGAGACTGGGCATCGGCGACTGAACAGAAAATCAAGAGGAGCGACATTGTCAAAAGGATGCTGAGCAGGCAGCGGTTTTTCATCCGTCCTCGGCGATCTCAAGGTCAGCGATTTGGCGCATATCATCGCCAGGTTGCCCGCCACGATTGATTGACCCTGATCAACACTTCATCTTCGTTTGAAACTTTTGCGTCGCAATGGTCCCAGCCAGCAATCTTGCACACGACAGGATTCGCATCCGTCGTATCCGCAGCCTGCGGTGACAACCCGGCACGCAGCGGCGCTTCAGCCGTCGAGGAGAGTGGATACAGGGCCGCAAGCGTTGGAATTGCGGCGAGAAGTGCTGTGCGTTGAATGAAGCTTCTACGGTCGATTGTCATGTTACGGCTCCACGTCATTCTTGAAAAAATCAGTACCGCATCCAGCCAGGAGCGAGAGCGTAGACGCAGTCGCCACCGCCAACGCTCATCGGACCGGATCGTTTTACTGCGCTGCCAAAGCCCTCAACGCCAACCAGCCAAACAAACATCCGAAGGCCAGGTCACCGGCTCCATAGATTGCGTAAAACATTGCGGTAAGGAAAGACTCATGCGCGATCTTCGGGAGGGTATTGCCATGTGCGATAAGCCAAACCAACCATCTGCCTCCGTAGATCATCTTCTCTACAAAAAACACGACCAGGAGCCATGGCACATACGGGTACGACTTCGCGACCGACAGGTATGCAAGTCCCCAAAGCACCACTGCTATCTGTCCGAGCCATGAAAACACGGCCGGATCAAGAGATGTGAGCAATCGGTTCGTGAAGAACTTGGAAAACGACAACATACCTAAGACGTTCCACGCGCCGGCGAGAAGAAAGCCCATGGTGATGATTGGTTCTAGTTGGTTTCCGTTCGGAACCATAAATTACTTCACCTCGTTTGAGGGCCTGCTCCGGTTGCAGTCCTACGGGCCAGCTCGACCGCACGGAGTGTCGGGCGATTCGCGAGGTTGATGCTCGCGAGTTCAAAGGCTCTCCTCGCATCGTTGCCGCTGCCGCAATAAAACTCAGCGCCATGATCCGCAAAGGCGAGTAGATGTTTTTCAAGGAGAGCTTCGAAGCCCGATCGGGAGGTCTGTAACTGAACTTCGGCTTCAGCGAATCTTCCCATTTTGTCGAACACGTCGGCGAGACGCCAATTTACTTCAGGATCACCACTGGAAACTACGGGGAGCAACAGCGATTCCGCGTCCGTGATATTACCGAATTGCAGATAAACCTCTGACAGGTGCACGCGAGCTTTCACGTAGCAGGGCAAATACTCGATCGCTTTTCGATACCACGCGGCAGCGCGGCTCGATTGCGCCTCCGACACAAGTTCACCCCACAGAACGCCCCGCTGAAAGCAAACCCAAGCTACGGCAAATGGCGAAACGTCGGTGTATTCCCTCAGCGCCCGGTCGTAAATTCGATCAGCCTCATCGAAATTGCCTAGATCCGCGAGTAATGAACCCAGCGGCACTAGATCCTCCAAGCGCCCGGACTCGGCTGCCATTCGTTGCCGAACTTCGAGAACAGATTCCAGCTCAGTTCCGCATGCTTGATCAATACTCAGTCTGAGGCGCTGGACATCGGCCGGCATCGCTCCGCGGCCCTCAGCGTGGCTGAGATGATCGCGCGCTTCAGCGAAGCGATGCGCCATCGCCGCGACCTGCGCGTGGATTAGCGCCGTTCGCATTGAACCGGCGCTCACACGATCGAGCTGAGTTACCAGCGCTTCGAGGCGGTCAAGTGCCGTCAGATCGCCAGCATACTGCGCCGTCAACTGCTCTTGTTCGACGATGTATTCGGCAATCCCCGGTCGTTGCGGATCCTGCCAAAACCGGCTCCAGGATTGTTGTCGCGCGCTCGCCAGATTAATCGCAGCGATGTCGCCATCCGTAGCGAGCGGATAATCCAGCACGCGATCAGGAGCTGCGATCATTTGGAGCCACCGAAGCGAGCTTTCAGGCTTTCGAGACTCGTTCTCAGAAGAGTGGTTACGACCGTTTTTATAACAATGTCTGGCTGGCCATCTGCCCAGTACTGCACTTGCCATTGGACCAGGCTTCCGGTTCCCTTTGGCGCGACGCTCAACGTTCCGGCGTAATCAGTGGCTTGAATACCACCGAGCAGGGTATAGCGATACGACCTTGAGGAATTGTCGATCGCCTCCAGTCGTTCGACGAGACGCTTGCCGTCAATCGTTTCGGTCACGCGTACCTGGCCAACTCCAGTTCCCACGGTGTTGATCTTGGCAATGAGCGGCTCCCACGCGGCGCCAAAATCTCCGATAAGCGCCCAGACTTTATCAGGCGAGGCTGCCAACTCAACGCTGTCAACTGCAGTCTGTATCTGAGTGTTTGGCGAGGCAAGAAAAGGAAACGTGTTGACGCCCGGTTTGGTCGCGCCAGTTGCTCCGCCTTGCAGGAATTCGCGGTCGTTGTTCACCATCCAGGTGAGCATAATGTCGATCACATTGGCATTGACAGTGCGACCGCCCCCGGTTTGGTAAGGCTTTCCATGAAGAGTGCTCTTTTCTATTTCGAAAAAGCTGGTATCGGTGATGGGTTTGGACACATCGAACAATAAGAAATCGTCCAAATAGACGTCGGTGACTGCGGCCAGCGCTTGGGGAGTCCAATCCGCTTTTCCGTCGCGCATATCCCAATTCGTCAGACTGTCTAACAGGCGCTTGCGAAAGACGGGCCGAAACTCCTCCTCAAGCGCAAATGGCGTCATCTGGTTCCAGAGGTCGCGCACATCGTCCGCGTGCTCCATCGCCGGATTGTTGAGGCGCATGTTGGACTGCTCCGGTCTGCCGACCCAATCAAAGCGCGGGGGCTCATGCCCAATCAAACTTCGGGGCTGCGGTATCGCGAAAGTCTCCGCGATCACGCCAAAAAGAGGCCCCTTGTCGGGTTCCAGCACGCGCTTCGTATCGAAGTCTATGACGATCGATAGCACGTTGTCGTGCTCCAGAAGATTGGGAAACTTTTTTAGGACCGCAACCAGCCACGCGAGGTAGAACGGATCTGAGCGCAAGCCTGCGAAGATGCGAAAGACTCCATCAGGAGTTGACGCTCCTTTTTCATCATTCACAACGAAGGTAAGTTCCTGTCCGCCAGGAAAGGTGCAAGTACCCTTTTGCACTGGCTTCGAGCCGTCGGCCCCGCGCTCCAAGGCACTGAACTTGCAATTGAAACGATACTCCTGATCGCTCGGTTTAAATTTAGCAGTTTCGCCAAGCCCCGCCACGGTCATGCGGCGAACCACGATGGAATGGTTGACCACGTTCGAAAAGACCGCACTCACTCCCGCCGAAGGAAAGACATTTGCGACAAGCACCGTGCGGCCAGCGTTTTCCGGGCTGGTGAACGCGAACAGATCCGAAAGATCAATCGATGGATCGCCAATAGACCGCGGTCCGTCAACGTGGTCTGACATGCTTTTCTCCTATCACTATGATGGTCCCGCTCAGTGTTCTGGCTCTTTCGGCTGTTCTCCCCATTTAGCATGGCCCGTGGGCGCTTTTGGTGGACCGCCAAATGGCGTAACCTGGCCTGCCTCTTCGGGAATGGATTTTAGGTATTCGACGATCGCCCAGCGCTCCTCTTCGGTTAGCAGCGGGCCAATGACGCCATTCCCCAGAGGCGCATTCTCGAAAGAGTGGCCTCTGTTCGAACTTCCGATCAACGTTGTGTCAACCATGTAGGTTCCGGATTTTCCTGAGGTATCCACCCCCACCTTCACCGGATCGAAGTCTCTTCCAAGATAGAACTTCTTTGTGCGCTGTGCTGCCGGAACGAGCATCTCGTAAAGATTAGGCACGGACCCGTTATGCATGAAAGGCGGAGTTGCCCACACTCCATCACGGGGTGCCGCTTTGTAGTGGGGTACCGGTGAGGGACGCGGGACAGGAAGTTCCCGATACCCGTGCATTTCGACGGCCTGCTCGGGCGTTTGATCGATCTTACTCAGTGCTGTACGCAGAATCATCATCGAAAGCCCGTAATAGAGTTCGCCCTGAGGCACGAGGTCCTTATCCTTCAGAGGTCCCGGGAGGTTTGGAGCCAGTTGAGCCGTCGCCACGTACGGCCGTAGCTCTTCGAATTGCATCGGATCGGTGCCCACATAGCTCTCCGGCACCAATCCAACTTGAAGGAAGCGCTTGCCATACTTGTTGGGTGCCGTCCAGGTGTAGGGATACGAATTATGGCACTCCGCACAGTGACCCTCGAATAGTTTCTTGCCCTGCGCCGCCTTCGCTCGGTCAATCTGTCCAAACGCCTCCTCCGGCCATTTAGGAGGCGCCAGGTGATTCAGCCAGCCCTCAATCTCTTCAAGATTCTTCAGGCGGGCGTTTGACTGGAAAAGTCCTTCCTCGGGGGACCTAGCGGTCAGATTCATCGACATGAAAACGCCCATAGTTTCCGTGAGGTTGCGATCAATTGGATCCTGTTGCACGCCGCGCCATTGTGTCCACGTTCCCTGCGGAGAATTCCACAGGAAGGGAGGCTTGGTAGGCGCGAGGGGAGCAAACCAGTTCTGTGGAATATCGGGTGCGACGGAGGTTACGCGATCAACGATCATACCGATGGCGTCCATTCGCGATGGTCCCCAGGGGTAGGGAGTAAGCAGAACGGTGGTCCGGAAACTATGGATACGATCAGCATTCGTTTCGAAACGTTTGCGTAGGTCGCTCTTTGCGTCCGCACTCGAAACTCCCATTCGCGCCGCCAGACGATCGAACTTTGCCGAATCCTTCAGAGTTTCTTGCATTGCGTCATCGAGAGCAAATATATACGCTTCCAGGTCGAAGTGATTTCCGACTCCTCCATCAATGCGAACGCGTTTCCCCTGATAAAACAGCTCCGTGTTATGGCAAGTGGCGCAGTTTATTCCGACGTCTTCACCCTTCCATGGACCCTCGGTCGTTACGGTCTTACCCAGGCCGATAGGCAGGCCATCCGGATTCCATTGCGGATCTGCCGGGTCGGGCGTCAGGCCGTACCGTTCGCTGTTCGCGTCGGAGCGAAAAAGTTCCTGGCTGCCCGCTGCCTCCAGGTTGAGAAAGATGTCGTACGGCAACACCGTGGTGCCCTGTGAAATGTGGTAGTAGCTCTCGCGAATTTCCGGCGTCCATCCCTGATCGAGAAAGATAACCTTGCCCGTCGAAGCCTGAGCGGCTGCCCGCACTGGCCGAGGATGCCGGAACGCATAGGCAGCCGCAAGCAACACCACTACTGACGCGACGACCCAAAGTGCCATCCTGGCTCGTTTCATGAAAACCTCCGAGACGACTCGACGAAAATTCCTTGTTTATGCGATTGTGAAGCCGATGCAACGGAGTCCATTCGCCGCGCGATTTGTGAGGCACGGGGTCGGGCGATATCGACACCCACGTTGGTACGATTCTCCTCAGCACGCTTCTATCGCAGGCATCCCGCGAAGTACATAGTCAAAAGTGACAGTACCGCGCAACTTGTCGGGCCGAAACCGGCAATTTCACTTCTGTACAGCTTGTCCGCCTGAACTCTCGGTGTATCCACTAGACTGTGACTTTTGACTATTCCATCTATTTCCGCTCGGCATAGCATCTGCGAACCTGTGAAGTTGACGCGGGTCGTTCGTGGTGCTCGATCCGTTCGTCAAGTTTGACCAACGGTGGGCCCAGTTTTGTAACTACGAGGCCGTTCACAGCGGAGGTAACACATCATGTCGTACTTCACGGACCTGCTCGCGAGGCCTCCCAGCTTGCCCGCCGCGTCCAGGTACACGGCGATGAACGGCCTCTTCTACCTCGGGACCGGAGTGCTGCTGATTGCTTCGCCGGAAGTGACGCAGACGATTTTCATGGACGCACCGTTCGTGGGCCACGAGGGAGCACTTATCCGTGTGATTGGTCTCACGCTTGCGGTTATTGGCTGGCTCTATCTGTTCGGCGGTCGTTCCGGCGCGCGTCAAATCGTCGCCGCGTCTGTGATTGACCGATTAGTATTCGTTCCCGCGGTGCTCGTGCCCGTGGCGATCGGTGGCGTGTTCCCCCATTTACTGTTGACGCTGGCGATTCTCGACCCGTTGCTCGCCATTGGTGCTTGGGCGCTCCTCGGTCGAAAGACGTGAAGCCGCAAATCACCTTGTGATAGCGTCTTTCTGTAGGCTTTCCTCCAGCTCGGGACGATGAAAATGACGCTACCGAGAATCGCCATAGTGGGCGCAGGGTTTGGCGGCCTGGCCGCCACCAAGGCTCTCAGGAATGCGCCGGTGCAAATTACTCTGATTGATCGCTCAAACCACCATGTCTTCCAGCCGCTACTTTATCAGGTGGCAACTTCCGTCCTTTCTCCCAGTCAGATTGGCTCACCGATCCGCGCAATTTTTCGAAAGCAAAAAAACACGACGGTGATCCTCGGCGAGGTGACTGGTGTCGACAAAGATCAGAAGCGCGTCTTCGTTAGCGACGCGGACCGCAAGGAAGTTCCAGTTGCGTACGATTACTTGATTCTGGCCACGGGTGTTACGCACAACTACTTCGGTCACGACGAATTTGCAAAGTTTGCACCGGGACTGAAAAGCCTCGCGGATGCTGAGGTGATCCGCAACAAAATCTTGCAGGCGTTCGAACAAGCGGAGGCCGAAGACGATCCGGCCCGCCACCGGGACCTGCTGACGTTCATACTGGTGGGAGCCGGCCCGACCGGCGTCGAGTTGGCGAGCGCTATTGCTGTGCTGGCGCGTGGCACGTTGAAGTCCGAGTTCCGCCGAATCGATCCGGCCGCGGCTCGAATCGTGCTGATTGATATGGCGCCGAGGGTTCTGCCGTCATTTGCAGAGGGTCTTTCTCAGGCTGCGAACCAACGGCTCCAGAAATTAGGCGTTGAAGTTCGGCTTGGACACAGCGTTGATCACATTGATGCAGACAGTGTCGTCGTAGCGGGAGAACGCATCGGCAGCAAGACCGTGATTTGGACTTCCGGTGTGGCTCCCTCGCTCGCCGGCAAGTGGCTGGACACGGAGATGGACCACACCGGACGAGTGCGTATCCAGAAGGATCTTACCGTTCCAGGCCACGCGGAGATCATCGTGATCGGTGATACCGCGTCGCTCCATCAAAACGGCAAGTCTCTGCCGGGTGTTGCCCAGGTTGCGATGCAGCAGGGACGTTACGCGGCGAAATTGATTCGCAGCCGCATCTCCGGCAATCCCGCACCTGCCCCATTCAGCTACTTTGACAAGGGCAGCATGGCCGTAGTGGGCAAGGGTTTCGCGGTGCTGCAAAGCGGGACGATCCACATGAGCGGATTAGGCGCTTGGATGGCATGGGCGGCCGTGCACCTGCAGTTTCTGACGACATCGAGTCTCCGCCTTAGCGTCTTTCTGCAATGGGTTTGGACATATCTGACCGGACAACGAGGATCTGGTCTGATCGTGCGTCACTACGGATCGGAAATCGAGCCGCGGGTATCGGACACGGACCCCAGAGCGGCGACCTCAAGCAAGTAACAGCCCTGACGGAGCAGGCATGCACCGATCGGATTGATACTGCCAAGTCCTTCCGCCCGAATACAAAACTGCACAAGATAGCAATGCGTTTTGACCATGGCGGCCAAGGAATTCGTGTTTTGAAACTCCTGCAGGCAGATCGAGGGTTAACGTCGCATTCACGAATCGATCCCGCAGGATTTGTCGTGCACGTTCTCGCGACTGCTAGCATTTGAAAACTGTGTGGTTGGATATTGTAATCGTTACGGAGCCTAAGGATGCGAATAATTCTCACGCAGCCTGTTAATACTGGCACTGGACAGCGCTTGGAGCGAACATCACAATGCCGTTTATGTGTTGCGATTCTCGAAAGAGCGATCATGAAAACGCTTATCGGAACGATTGTCGTGCTAGCGCGGGGAGTTTTGACGATTGGGGTGTCTGCGGGTCGCGCTCAAACCGTGAATCAAGTTGACTTCAAGATGACGCTGCCATTTACGGTCGAGAATGCCACCCTGCCGGCTGGCAGTTACACAATCAGGGTGGTTCAGGGGAGCGATCAAGGAGTTCTCGAGATATCGGCCACCGGCGGTAAGGCCGCCGTTATGGTGGAAGTGAGTTCCGCTTCACCCGACTCGACCCAGAGTGGTGCTCAACGATTTTTCCATAGGTACAAGAATGTGCTGGCATTGTCGCAGGTCTCTCCGGGTGGTGGGAACTCGGGATACCAATTGCCTCGAGGGCATCCCGAGAAAGTGGCTGCGAAGACCGAACAGCCAACGAAACAAACCGTTACGGCTACCGCGAAATAAGGCATGATTGCCGAAAACCAGCATCAAGCTTCACACGGGACCAGACTCACGGACTCGTTCTTAGTCTTACGCACCGATGGAACGGCACGAAAGGTTCGCATTGCGATTAGAGCGGTTACCGATCAGGACCGTTGCCGCCAAGGGCCAGAACGCAGAGTTGTCCGGGCGATTGAAAATAATATGGTATCCAGCACCGGGGCTTTTGGGCGGATTCGCGGGGGAAATGAACTCGAAAAAGTACGCGAGGATGATGTTGGTGGTCTTGGCTGTTCTCTTGATGGCCGGTTTCGGGACAACGAAGCTGGCCTTTAGCTGGAGAAATCCAAACGCTCCGAGCGCTGCCTTCAAGAGCATCATGGTTCTCGCGCTGAATGGGCAGGCGGCGAACCGCGCTCAGTTCGAAGACGTGCTGACCACGGCAATTACCAAGACGGGAATGCAGGCGGTGCAAAGCTATTCGTTAATACCGCGGCCAAATTTAACGCCGATTAATATGGATCATTGCGCAACGTCGTGCAGGGTCAAGGTTTTGACGCCGTCCTGGTTTCTCGCATTGTGCAGTATCACAAGACGGTGCACGAAGTTCAGGACCCGATCTTTCCACTTGAATCGTATTACGGAACGCTATACGGCTATTACGGGTTTGCGTCTCAGATGGTGTACTCGCCCAGCTATCTCCAGACCGAACAGAAAGTGCAAGTGGAAACAAATCTCTATGCGACGACAACGCCGGAAGGTGTGTCGGTGTGGACCGGAACCAGCGCCACGACGAGTCCACGGTCGGTGAATGATGCGATCAATGCGATCGCGAAGCTGGTGGCTCAAGAATTACAAAAGCAAAACCTAATTTGACCGCGCAATTTGAATTCCAGATCCTCGGTTACCCCGATGCCCAGTTCTAATGGCGAACGTCCGATGGGCCGGAAGACCGGACCCCGACAGCAGTACGTCCGGTAATGCAACTGATTAGGGGTCGAGGATCTGCGCCTCGTTCAGCGACTAAAAGACCTCTCCATTCAAGCATTCATCCCGCAGCTTCCCGTTGCAGCTCGAGGGGCAACCGTTGTCCCACGGACTATCTGGCTCGGTGCACAACGTTCTCGTTTCCACAGGGGCTAGCGAGTTCCGAATACGAGCACGTGTCCGATTTTCGTTAAGTTAGGTCCACTCCTCTTGAATTCCTTTTCGCATCGCCTTTCAAATATCGACTAGAGGGTGTGTATTAGTGGCCTGGGAGGAGCCGATCGAGCAAATGCGCGACGCTACTACTACTTTTGACACTAGACTTAGCTACAGCGAAGCGTATCAATGACTGCGTAGGCGTGCAATAAAGAGGCAAAACGGCAAAGCAATCGCTCGCACCTCTGGGTTGTCATCCCAGATGACGCGGAATTCTCTGCGGAGATTACTGCGTCAAGATCGGCACACCAAAGGAGAACTCTATGCCCAACCTTGATTATTCAGCGCTCGTCGCAAAGCAGCGTGAATTTTTCCTCTCCGGCGCCACTCGCCCGGTGGGTTGGCGCAAGGCGCAGCTTGAGGCGCTGAAGAGGCTATTCACCGAAAATCACGACGAGCTGTGCGAAGCACTCTGGAAAGACCTGCGCCGAAATGTCATTGACGCTGACCTGATGGACGTCGCCTACAACGTTAAGGAAGCCGAATACGCGCTGCAGCACCTCGACACATGGATGAAGCCGGAGCGCATGAATACTCCCCTCGTTATGGAGCCGGCCCATGTCCGCGTTCGTCGCGACCCATTGGGTGTAACGCTTATTATTGGTGCCTGGAACGAGCCGTTCATGCTCTTGTTTGCGCCGTTGGCGGCAGCGTTCGCGGGAGGGAACACGGCGGTGCTCAAGCCCTCGGAACTGGCGGTGGCCTGCTCCACTGCTGCCGCCCGATTAGTGCCTAAATATTTCGATCCCCGGGCTGTTGCGGTCGTCGAAGGCGCAGTGCCCGAAACAACGGGGCTGCTAGCCCAGAAATGGGACCTCATCTTCTTCACCGGCAGCCCGCAGGTTGGCAAGATCGTTCACCAGGCAGCGGCCAAAAATCTTACTCCGTGCGTGCTCGAGTTGGGTGGCAAGAACCCAACGATTGTCCACTCTTCTGCTAATCTCGAGGTGGCCGCCCACCGAATTGCCTATGGCCGCTACCTGAATTCAGGTCACATCTGCACCGCGCCCGACCACGTGCTGGTTTGGCCCGACGTCAAAGAAGCGTTTGTGGCACAGCTAGCGAAGACGATCCAGGAGTTTTATGGCGACGAGCCGAAACTTAGTCCTGACTACGGACGGGTTATCAACGGCAGGAACTTCGACCGTCTCGTGGGGTTGCTTTCCAGTGGCAGGGCGGTTATCGGTGGCCATACCGATGCCACCGAACGATATATCGCGCCGACAGTGCTTGTGGATGTATCCCCGGACTCGCCGATCATGCAGGAGGAGGTGTTCGGTCCGATCCTGCCAGTGCTCGAAATTGCTTCGGTCGAGGCGGTGATCGAGTGGGTCAACAGCCGGCCAAGACCGCTCGGTCTCTACGTGTTCGCCGAGGACCTCGCCGTGGCCGAGCGCATCCTCGACGCGACCGAGTCAGGCGATGCGGTAATTAATGACTGTGCAATCCACCCCCTGGTCCCGGAGCTTCCCTTTGGAGGTGTAGGCAATTCGGGGATGGGCAAGTATCACGGGAAGTGGGGCTTCGAGGCGTTCACCAACACACGCGGCGTTCTTTGTCACAGCGCCAAGATCGATCCCGGTGTGCGCTACCCTCCGTACACGAAGCACGCTCTCGAGCGCGCAGTCGAAAGCAAAATGACGGCATAGGCGCAGAACCGTGAGAGCTGCACACTGAAAAGCCAGGGCGGAAATCGGCAAAGTCAGCAAGAATAAGGCAAACCGCGGCCGTTTGAAGGCCAGACCCGGTCGCCTGTGTTTCCGGAAGCATATACGGCATGTGCGGCTCGGCGAACGCGGAGGTCGACGTCTCAGACTAAACTAGCTACGAAGTCTGAAGCCAACTTGACGGAGGAGTGCCGAACTACTGTTGCGTCGACCCATTGAAACCGCCCGTGTTACCGGACAATTGAAGCGGCACTACTGAAGCGGCACTTCAGATCTCCTGTAAATGTGTTCATCGGCAGTTCTCCCGAGAGAACTCTGGTTCACGCGGATGATTTTGAAAACTATGCTGAAACCTACATTCCAGTGCGAAAGACACTCGCGTCGAACGAGACCGTCCTTCAAAATCAAGACGCTGGCCCGATTGAGATGGTCCAAGTGAGTCAGGTGCTGCGCCAGCCAAGTCCAAGTGCACCATATCTTCCGTCCCTTGGTTGTGCGGTGCTCCTTTTTTGTTCGGCTTTGCAGGCGCAGGAAAATTGCAATGTTGAAGTGAAGCTACTGCTCTCGCCAACGGAACCCGCGGCTGCCGTCGCGGCGCTTGGCGCTAAGAAAGAAACGGCTGGCCGCGTCTACTTCTTCGATACCGATGCACTCGATCTGCTATCCCAAGGTGCGATCGTGCGGTTGCGCCAGGGCGCTAAGAGTGACCTGACCGTGAAATTGCGGCCGTCTAACGGGAAGAAATTCTCCACCCGCTCAGCGGAACCAGTGGGCTTCAAATGCGAAGTTGACCTGACGCAAGACGGGGCGACCTCCTCCTATTCAATTACGAAGAAACTCGCCACGGGAAAGCTTCCTGAAACAGGAGTTGACGCTTTACGCCTTTTGAGCCCCGCACAAATCAAGCTGTTCGAGAACGCGCACGTTTCCGTGGATTGGACCCGCGTGAAACGAGTTGCCGAGCTCACATCAACTAGCTGGCAAACGCAATCACAGCCGCACTTGGACAAACTCACGTTGGAACTCTGGCAGTGGCCTGGGGGAAGAGTTCTCGAGCTCTCAGCGAAGGCCCCAGCCAATGCGAGTGCGTCAACCTACATAGAACTGCAACACCTCGTCAAAGCAAAGCAACTCGCGATGAGCCCCGACCAGCGGGTCAAGACCAGTATCGCTCTCGAGGCGATCGTGCATGCCGGGCCACACTGACGAGACTGCACAATTACAGACTGGTCTCCGGCACCTGAGGCATCCCGCTGGCGGCCGGGCCGGCACATCATGGCCGGACTCTGACTCAAAGGCCGTCAGACGTTTCTCATACTGTCAAAAGTGACACTTTCATGACGCAGGCCGCGCGGGTAGTGTCACACTCGCTGATCCAATATTTATTGCATCGTTCGCGAAACTTGAGCACGGAGGGGACGCCGAAATGTCTAAAGTTAGACCAACCATCGGAATCGACGGTCTGCCACTCCCAATCCTGCCGCCGGAACGCGACGCGCGGGTGTGGGCGCGACTGGTGCGGGTGATGTTCTACACACCCGGATTCCTGGCCCTACTGCTAATCAAGGCCGGCGAACCGACGAGTTTTGGAATCACAGTTGAGTTGCTGATGTTGTCCAGCGCGGCGGCGATCGTAGGTGGCCTGTACATCGGCACGGAATCATCGGAAGCGGGCTCCGATCGTTCCTCCAAGATCGGCCTGTGGAGCGGTGCGCTGATCCTAGAGTTGTTGGCCGTGGTGCCTCTGTTGAGTGCGATGCCGACGCTGTTCCATGAACTGGCGAACAGTAGACTGCTGCATGCGATGGCGCCCGGTGCGGTGGACGTCACGCTGGGTGCTTCCCAACTGCTGCCGGCGGTAGCAATACTGCCGTTCATGCTTTATCAGCTCGCAGGCTTCGGCACCTTGCACTTCGTCGTGCCGAAGCCCGTCAACTGGGCCATCAACATGGGCATCCTGTGCTTGATCATCGCGAGCTATGTCGCCAACCGAGAGGGCGCGTACCACATTGAAAGGATCTCCTCCGGGCTCCTCGTTGTTGCGATGGCAGTTACCGTGTTCTACGGCGTGCTCAAACTGAGGCAGAGGCAGTCGACCTACGACGCGAATTGCCCGCCAAAGGCTCCGAAGTAGCCGGCTTCGGGTCTCGGCGCGAGGGACGCCGACTTACGCTTCATAATGCAGCTGAGATTTCCTAGCGGTGCGCAAACACCCAAAAGTTGAAACGCAGAACTCCAATTATCAAGAGATCTGAGCACGAGCGGCCAGCAAGTTTTTCTTGAGCTCGCGAGACGGGCCGAAACTGTAAGGGCTCCCGCTTTCGAGACTGAACGCCTGACTAGCGCAGTCACCGGTAAATTAGTCCGTGTACCCAATTTTACTGGCGACCCGACTTATAACGAGCTTGCCCCGAAAACAAAATCGTGAGTCGACTAGTTCGAACTAACCATCAGTCGCTGCTTGCTGAAATTGACGGCCACGGAGATCATGACTCTGTGTATCCCGGAGCGTAGCGGCGTTCTTACAAAACGCTTGAAAAGTGTGTAAGAATTAGAAAACTGTGAGCCTCCTGGAGGGGCCAGGTAAGCGTCCCGTGCCGAGTTCAGTGATGCAGCGATCGTCTCTGGGAGGACAGCGCCGTGTGGTGGATTAGCTATCGAGGTGAATCGAGGCATGGCATCGACAACATTGGCGTCTTCGAGGATGATGGTTCGCCGCGCAAGAAGCATCCGCTGGTCCTCGATCCATCGCCGGCCGCGCATCCGCTGCACATCGCGCGCGGCTTCGCGCTGGTGGGCGACGATCTCTACATCGCGAATGCGTGGCGTAGAGACAGCCACATAGCGCGCTACCACCGGCGGGGCGATACTTTTCGATTCAAGGAAACGCTCGCCAAGACCGGGCATTTCGCGGCGATGGTGCACCCCTTCGATGTGGACCTGGGAGATGATGGTCGCATCTACGTCTCCTCCCAGGATACCAACACTGTGCTGTCGTTCGTAGCGGCAACCCGCAAGCCGGCACCGGTGGCCACGCACTTGCGCAAGCACTATCCCCAAGGAAAATTCCTCCCCGGCACGCTTGTTGCGTCCAGCCATGGACGCCTTCCCGCTTACGGCGACCACACCTCAAAGGATGTGCCGCCCCACCTCGGCCTCGCGGTGGTGCTTGACAAGCAGGGTAGGCCACGCCATTCCGTGCGCGGCATCGTCGTGCACCGGAAGCATCTGTACGTGGCGGACGAAGCCGCCGACGCCGTGAAGGTTTTCAACGTAAAGACTGGGGGATTAGTGGCCCGCATAAAGAACCACGCGCTCGAAGCGCCCGTGCACCTGCTGTTGCACGGCGAGACGCTCTACATCGGCGCCTCTGGAAGCGGCAGCATCCTGAAATTGGATCTGCCACGAACTCCGCCGAGCGGTAAGCTCAAGGCGCACGTGGTGATCGATGGAAAGCTGGATGCCCCCTCCGGCTTCGGCATCGGTCCCGACGGCGATCTCTACGTCGCCGAGCGCAAGAAACAGCGGGTGAGGCGCTTTTCGCGTGAGGGTAAAAAGAAGGGAACATTTATTGATGATCTTCCGGACATGCCGGAGTTTCTAGTCTATGTTCCCTGACCCGAGGGATTTCCTTCCGATCGGCGTCAACGCTAAGGGACCAGCGCCACCGTGCGGCGCGCTGGAGTCTCTGCTCGAAACTAGCGTATTTTCGAACCCCGTTTTTGGGATCCCATTCGAGAAGCCGGTAACGGGACAAACCGAGTTTACACGGCCAGGAGTGCTGTCGCACATATCGCGGGCCGAGGCGCATCTCGTTCTCGGCTGGCAAGTTCTGCGGGTCATAGTTGCGCTGTCCGCGACCGGGGCTGATCATTTTCAAAATGCTCGAATTGGCGCCTATGCCGAACTCTGGACTCGCCTCGTGATAAACGCGTTAATCGTACATGTCGAGTTTTCAAGTTTCCGATTACGACTTACCAGGACTTATCGAGCGTGGATGCCGTAGTCAGCCAATGAAAATAGGAACTGCGAACGCCTGAACGGGCCAAAACGTCTTGTCTCGGCTGCCGATCGCACTTTCTGCGTTCTGTGCCTAGTTTTGGCTCTTGTAAGTATGGGACCATGCTTTTTGAATTACTGTAAAAAGAAATGCTGTAGTGAGACCAAACAGAATCCAGCCGTTCAACGCTTCGAGGGAACCCATCATCCTCCAATGTGGCGCCAGAAATAGATCCGCATGGCCGTAACTTGTCATGGCACTCAGAGAATAAAGCATCGCAGACTTCTGGTCTGGTAGTGCCCCGAGACTACGGTAAGCAGCAGTCCAGATCAGGGCCTCAATTCCGTGTAGCATCGTGGCCGAAAGCGCGGTTCCGCCGACGAGGAAGGTCGAAAGGGACAAGGGATGCCGGATTCGTTCTCGACCGCTCAGCCTCCTGGTGACATCCTCGTTGAGAAGTCCGAGCCCGTAGGCGTGCAGAACGACGGTCAATACGATGAGTGGCAGGCCCCACAACCAATTCGCGCTCCAGGGAGCGACAATTCCTGAATCCATAGGTATCCTCCGTTGCGCGTACTATGCGATCAGCGTGACCAGGGCTAACGTGCTCCCTCCGCTGGAACGAGTCAAATCAGATAGGCTGATGAGGCCCCCTAAAACAAGAGCAATTACCTATGCCACTATCCAGTTTTTCGAGAAGGACGCAGTGCAAGAGTCTGCAGGCGGGCCGCGAGGAATGGAATTGTCATAAGTGACAGGATATGGACTCGGCCAAAACGATTTAGGGCGCACATTCACGCACCTAGCTGAATCGCTGCCAGATTCACACTTTAATTGTCCATGCCGATTTTCAAGTCTCCGGTGACGCGACTGATCGGGACTTATGGCTAGTAGAAAAGTAGAGACGGTTCAGAACGGGCCGCTACGGTTCGAATATCATCGGAGGTCCGCTGACTCGCTTCGCCTGAAATGCGATTGTTACCTCGACACGGTCGGCGATCTTGATGAAGGGAATGCTGCCGTCCACTCCGTAGTCTTTCCGGTCAAAGGCCATGGTCCCTTTAATCTCGCCTACGCCTTTGCCCTCGCTGTCGGTCGTCAGCGCAAGCGTGTCCTGTTTAGTCACGCCGCGTATCGTAAAGTTGCCCTGCACTTGATAAACGCCTGGGCTGGTTCGCACTATCTTCGTTGATTTGAACGTGATCAGCGGATCGTGCTTGACGTCAAAGAAATCTTTGCTCTTCAGCTTGCCGTCCTTCATGTCACTTCCGGTATTCACACTGCCAGCCTGAATCTCAATGTCCAACACGCCTGTCGAGACTTTAGGAGAAGTAAATGTTAGAGTGGCGTCCCACTTGTTGAAGTCACCTTGTATATCCACTGATGATTTCACGTAGAACTTAATCGTGCTCTGTTCCGGCGTAATCACGAAAACAGGAGCCTGTGCTCGGCTTAATGGGGCGAGCAGAGTGCACGCTAAGAGGCAGAAGATAGTTTGTCGCATGGAATCCCTCCTTAAACGGCTCGATCGTAGTCCTGACCCTATGCGAATCCTATTGTCAGTAATAGCAGGCTAGGCCGCAAAGATGATGCGGGCTGATTAATGAGCTAGCCGTTAAAATCACGTACCGAGAGCCAAGTTACGGTAACGCGACTTGCCAGGAGTTGGCCCACTGCGATTTGTTCAACTCATACGCGGACGCCTGGTTTTGACACGAAGCAAATCAGCGCAGGGCCTTTAACACGTCGCTTAGGACGACCGCAAATGGGATCTGTGCAAGAATCACGGGCAGCGCGGGAATTAGTACGGCGGCCGCCAAGGTGTAAAGCGCTACCTTGTCTGCCAGGAAAGGGCTCATCCTTTCAATCGTCTCGTAAGCGCGACCAAAATTGGCAAGGGTGCTGATCTCGGTGGCCACAAGAAATTCGGTTTCATGTCCGACGCGGTGCAGAATCCATTTTTCGTGAAAATCAGTGCTGTGCAGTTGGCCGAGAATCCCATATTCCAGGATTCCTTTGCGACGGAGCGCTGCCAGACGAGGAACAAAAAAAACAAGAGGCCCGAGCGCGACCAAAGCGGTGAGAGCAAGCAGGACAATCGCGGGTAACTTGAAGTCCATCAGGCGGGCGCCGTGATGAAGGATGTCGTCGCGCCAGGTTGCCGCAATGACAGCGGTCGCGCTGAGCGCGACCGGCGCGAAGGCAGCTGAAGTTAAACCGAGGAAGCCTAAGCCACCGTGCTCGTCAGGATGAGTGGGGACCAACTTCAAATTGCGTCTGGACAATTTGAATGCGACGAAGGTCCAGAGCAGCCATCTCCAAAGCGCGAGGCCGAGCAAGAACTGGAAAATGGACGTGCTAACCACAACGGCATACCAACCAGCCGCGGTTAAGTGGAGATCGCCGCCGGACCCACGCGCAAGCCATGGTGCGGCGTCCACTAATCCTTTGTATGAGATTAGTGTGTGAACAATCAGCAGCAACAGGATTGCGAACTCGGGGAGATTAGAATCGCGTACGCGGACCAGTGTGGCGATCAGTTCATCGATGTGACCTAGATCCGATGCGTCCAGAAGGCCTGCCTGGCGGATATGCCCCATGATGGCACGAAAGCGCGATTCCATAAGAAGTTCGCCGACCAGCAAAACGGGAACAGCTATGAGCATGCGGGAGTGAAGACGGTATTCCCGTATTAGGGACTCCAGACCTTCGAAGTTGAACAGCGCAGTGATTAGAAATAGCGGCAGCCAGCCTACGGCAATCACCAAAGCAATGCGACGGCCAAGGTTCCATCGATCCGGGCGAATGAGACCGACCGCCTGCTGGGCTCGATAGAACGGACCTCCACGAACGAGAGAGACCTCAGCGGGGGTGGAGGAAGAATTGGTGCCGGTGGCCATCAGTCTCGCCGAGATGTCGAAACCCTGCTCGTGATTAAAATTAAGGCTCCCGAGCCAACACGGTCGAGAGCCTCATCGCGATTCGACACCCTGTCTCTGCGCTTGTGGCGCGATCGTTCGGGGCCGTTTCTCATTCCAGTGATTTGCAGAAGCTACTTGCGAGTCGGTGAAGCTTTGGTGAGCTCGTCATCCAAAGGCTTGGCGGCCGCCGGGGCTGCTTGGCCACCTTCGACGATTTCCTTCGCAGTGATTGCTTTGCCGTAAAGAGCTTTGTTGGCGTCATCGTCGGTGTCCATAGATGCGCCTTCCAGCGAGACGCCGGCAAAAAGTCCACTACTACGCGAATACGTCAGAACGTCCACGTGCATTGAAGCGGCGTTGTAACCCGTCGCTTGCGCGCCCGTGGGACCAGCGGCGGCCGCGGCGTTTGCTCCCAGCTTTGTTTTCCCGTTGAGGATCTGCTCTGCGCCAGTGTGGTTCATGACCACAAGCACAAAGTCAGTCGCCGTAGAGCCAAGCTGCACACCGATGCTCGCTTGATCGAGCTTGTACATCGCCGGGGTGCCCCAAGCGCCATTCATCTCCGCGCCACCACGGCAAACCAACACACCTCGACCGTAACTGCCGCCGATTCCAATGGCCACTTTCTTAACGCTGGGGAACACAAGAACACAAGCGGCCTGGTCGAGAATATTTGTGGGCAACGGACCAGCGAGAAGCGCGCGGAAAACCGTGGCCGAATTCGAGATGCGCTCTTCTTCCTTCTTCTGAGCAAACAGCGGAGAAGCTACCGCTAAACACAAGGCAACCACGACCATTCTCTTTTTCACGTTTCGTCCTTTGTTGCAGAGATGTGGCTATGATGCCCGGCCGCCTTGCGAGTCGCAACTGTCAAAAGTGACAGTCTATCGACCGACCAGGAGCGTCATGGATCGGTCAAGAATGAAAGTGCAAAACGCGATAATCGATGCCAATGAGAGATTTCTCAACCTCTTATCGGTCGGGATAAGCGTCGCAACCAGAGACGGACACTGGAACGTGAACGGAGACTACGCAGCTGCTGGACACCCCATTCAACGCTAAGTCCCGATTGCTCTGCGGGTTCAAAGGGTCTCCGAACGGACTGGCTTCGTCGCGCAGAAATGATGAAAACCACTGACAGAGAAAAACCAAAAGCGCTACGGAAATGGAGCAGCGTCCCGAAATCACGCAACGCAAGGCAACAACAATCCTGCTCAAACGGGGTGGGCTGGAAGGCATGAAAAAGTCCGGCCACCGAAGGAACGTATTTCCCTTGACTCCTTTTATAGAACTAACCAGGAGTTTGCGCGCTGCTACCGGGGCCTTTTGTTGGTGGGAAGGCAGATCCCCTAGGGCAACATCTGCGGGCGTCGCTCCACAAGGAAACTCTGCAGATAGGTATTTTTGACTATAGTGCAGGTTGGGCGTTCTTCGTAATATCCCGGACTGAAAAGGCCACTCACTTCGCAGCGCAGCGCTTGTTACTGACATAGGAGGCGACATGAAGACGATCGTTTGCAAACTGTTTGTTCTGTTGATGGTGATGGGCGCACTCGGTGTGGTCGATGCTAGGGCTCAGCTTGGGGGTGCGCAGGTCCGCTTTACGGTCTCAAGTTCTTTTGTTGCAGGTGACACCTCTTTCCCGGCGGGCACTTACTCAATCACACAGGAACATCAGGATGACGCGCAAATGCTCCTTATCACGGACGACTCGAATACGCATTCGGCCGTGATATTGGGGGAGTTCATCGACTCTGAGCTGCCGCACAAAAAGACCGAGGTCATTTTCAATAAGTACGGGAATACGGTGGTCCTGAAACAAATCTGGCTATTGGGACAAACGACCGGGTACGTAGTGCCCAGGAGCTACAGAGAGAAGGAAGCCTCAAAAAACGGGAATCCGACCAAACAATCGGTAGAAGCTACTTCGAAGTAGATCATCATAGCGAGCGACTTGCGATTTGAATGTGGGGCCGGTTTGGCCGTTCATAATTAGGGACGGTTCCGTGTATTTTTCGACAAACGCAGAATCGAGAACAGACGCGCGGCCCCTGATGATCTTCATCGTTTGATCTTCATCCTGTGGGACTCTCAAATGGTTGGGCGCTGAACGAACGCTTGTTGTGATTTAGATTGGAGCTGAAGCGAAGCTTCGTGAAGCGCCTGCATGCGCCGATTAAGCGGATCAGATGGAAATTCAGAACGGGACTGCACGGAAATCTGGGGTTGGCCAAAGATCGGGGACTTTGGCCGCACGCTATCTGAGTGTTTGGCTCGCCTGCGCCGGATTTCTCGCAGTCAGCGTCCCCTGCATCGCTCAAGAAGATCTACGAGCGGAGCAGTCATCGGTGCCCGCAGCCTCACAGGAAAATTCGACCAAGCCCGCAGCAGCGCAGGACCAGCAGCCCACCACTCGTGCAAAGCCTGAGGAGCCGCCCAAGAAAAAGAAGAAGCCCGCACGAGGGGCAATTGTCGTCGCGCCCCTTCCAATATCGAGTCCGGCCATCGGTTCAGGAATCGTTCCGGTGCTTGGCTATATCTTCCCCTTCAGCACGAAGGACAAGGTTTCCCCGCCTTCTACGATTGGCGCAGCCGGACTGATTACCGATAATGGCAGCCGCGGATTCGCCGTCGGCGGACAACTTTTCTTCAAAGAGAATACCTACGAGCTCACATCGGGTTACGTCCATGGCAACGTGGACTACAACTTCTACGGCACCGGGGATGAATCGAACCTTAAGCTGCCTCTGGTACAAACCGGCCAGGCATTCTTTGCGGAATTCCTCCGCCGCGTCGGATGGAAAGTTTTTGTGGGCCCTCGATTTATAACCGGGCGTTCATTTGTAACGGTTGTGCCAAATAGCGGCAGCATGGTGCCAATTCCCCCGGACGTGGGGCTCCACGACGACCTTACTTCTATCGGCGCACGCGTGACCCGGGATACCCGCCCCAACCACTTCTACCCGGTCGGCGGCACTTTCCTTAACTTCACGTCGGATTTCTTTTCTCAAGGTTTAGGCAGCAAGTACACGTTCCAGTCGTACCGCTCTCAGTTCAACAAATATTGGAGCTTGAGCGAGAAACAAGTCCTCGCCTATGACGCCTATTTCTGCGGAACCGGCGGCGCTCCTCCGTTCTATGGGAATTGCATCTATGGCACCAATAACGAATTGCGAGGGTACACGGCGGGCAAATACTTCACTCGCTACTCGCTCGCAACGCAATTGGAATATCGCTTGGTCTTACCGAAGCGGTTTGGCCTGGTCGTATTCGGCGGGCTCGGCGGAGTCATACCTGGCGGGAATCAACCGCTACAACTTCTGGAGAGCAGCCGCTTCCTGCCCTCCGGAGGCGGAGGATTGCGTTTTGAACTGAGCAAGAAGTACCACGTGAATCTTCGAGCGGATATCGCCCAGGGTAGGGACGGCCACACCTTCGGAATGGGCGTTGGCGAGGCGTTTTGAGGCAACAAGATGCCATCGCAGGGCTGAAGTTCTCCGTCTAACGGGGAGCGCGGCCGGATTCATTCGAACCCTCAGGTTATCCCCGACTACCGCTGCCTCTACATTTTCGCATGCTGGAAGAATTGCGCTCGGAAAACAGGTGCGTACACAACCACCGCCGCTGCATAGGCTTCACGGCATCCATCCAAACACCATCTGCATCGGGCGCTCGCTGGATCTCTCCGCTGTCCGTAAACCGCGCGTTCGGATTCGCCGGCGACCTCCCTGCATCGTAGGAGTCAAAAAATGAACTTGCGAATTCTCGCGTTTTCTCGCGCCAGCCGCTTTTTGTTCGTTCCGCTTTTCGCGGCGTGGCTCTGCTTTCCGGCGCAAGCAAAACGAAAAGACATAGTCGTCATGAAGAACGGCGACCGTTTCACCGGGGAAGTAAAACGGCTGGAAAACGGCTTGCTCTACATCGAGAGGGACTACGTGGCCGGCAATATCGGCCTCGATTGGAATCAAATGCATTCGGTTCAGAGCATCGCCGCTTACCGGATTGTCTTGAACAACGGTACGAGACCCGAGGGAAAAATTGAAAAAGTTCCTGGGGAAAAAGCGAAGGACCACGACGTTCTGAACCATGAAGCGACGGAGGAAGTGCAAATCGCGTCAGACACCGTCGTGGGCATCGACACGAAAAAGCCCACGTTTTGGCGGCAGTTGCAGGGCTCCATTGATCTTGGTTACAGCTTTTCCAGCGGGAATGGCCAGACATCAACCAACGTCAACACCAACGCCGCGTATCGGACCGCCGCATGGGAAGCCGCCACCGCTTACGACTCCACGTTTGGCGGGCAGGCAGGAGCGTCCAAGACAAATCGTCAAGACTTGCATACCACCTTCGCCAAGTTTCTGAACAGAAATTCCTACCTCGTGGCACTGTCCGATTTCCTCCACAGCAGCCAGCAGGATTTGACGCTTCGCACGACCCTCGGCGGGGGCTATGGCCACTACTTGAAACGCACCGCCAACACCGACCTCTCATGGATGGCTGGTGTTGCGGTCATTAATGAGTCGTTTGACACCTTCACCAACCGGCCTTCGGACCAGCAGGCCGAGGCTTTGCTGGGACTCCAATACAGCGTGGTGCGCTTTAAGGTCCGGGACTTCAATTCACAACTGCTGGTATTTCCTGGACTGTCGGACGCGGGTCTTGTTCGTGTAACGACGAATAATTCGCTCAACATCAAACTGGTCAATAATTTTCAAGTTACTTTCACGTTCTGGGACAACTTCGATAGCAGGCCTCCCGTGACCGCAAAACGAAATGAACTGGGGGTGAGTTCGGGGATCGGCTGGTCTTTCTAGGTGGTCCCCAACGGATGCAGCTTTGAATTATATTTAAGGCAGTCTAACCTCGCTCGCTTGAGTCCGGGATTGGATGAGCCCCCGTAATGGCGCAATTTGAGGTTAGTCTGGAAGCGCGACGACGTAATGAAGGATCCTTCGTTTTTCTTTTCTTTCGTCGATCGAATCCCTTCCTGCGGCGGGGCTTAACCATTTCCCCGTCTTTCGGCCAGATTTGAAACTGGCCCACTACCGAAGAAACCAACCGCTTGGATACACATGTTCAATCTGCGTCGTAGATATCGTAAGCATTTAATGTGTGTAGCACGGACGTGTAATGCGATCAGGCTCCGCCCGTCACGGGAAAAACTTGAGAAAGAACTCCAGTGATGCAACCTGCCGATAAATCGCACAGAATCAATGAGCCACGAGTTCGTTGTTCGTTCTCATAACCCGGAGGTCGTTGGTTCAAATCCAACCCCCGCAACCAATTATTTTTTTAGAGGCCGGACCCAGGCGTCCGGCCTTTTTTTGGTCCGGCCTCATAATCCCGCGTCTGCGAGATCGTTGCTTCAAATCCAACCTTCGCGAGTCTTCGTTTTCAGAAAATCGCCGCCTTGCGTGATAGTATCGCCAAACCTTGAAGCGCAATAACACTGTCCTGTCCGTGCTGGTCCTGTGTGGCATCAACTTACTAAACTTCTACGACCGCCAGGCTCCAGGCGCGCTCGTCGAGCCGATGCGGAAAGAGTTCCATCTATCCGATACTCAAATCGGACTGCTCGGTAGCATGTTCATCTGGGTTTATGCCTTGGTTGGCTTACCCCTGGGCCGCGTCGCTGATGTTTGGAGCCGTAAGAAACTCCTCGCCATCGGCGTCACCGTGTGGTCCGCGCTCACCGCCGCATCCGGGTTGGCCGCTAGCTTTTCTTTCCTGTTGTTCACGCGGCTCGGTGTCGGCGTTGGCGAAGCAGTCTGTGCGCCGGCGGGCACCAGTTGGATCGGCGATCTGTTCGCGGCGAAGCGCCGCGCGCGTTTTCTGTCGCTGTTCATGCTGGGGGTGCCCGTCGGCGGCGCGCTGAGCTTCTTGTTGTGCGGCCCGATCGCGCAGCGGTGGGGCTGGCGGACGGCGATGGTCAGCGCGGCGGCGCCCGCGATCCTCCTCGTGCCTCTGTTGCTCCTTGTCCAGGAACCGGCCCGCGGCGCATCGGAAGAGACTCTCACCGTCAAGAGCGCTGGGTCGCTGTCGGCCCTGCTGCGCGTTCCCACCTTGTGGTGGATCATTGTGTCCGGCGCGTTATTCAACTTCAATATGTATGCTCTGGGAACTTTTCTGCCAGCCTTCATGACGCGGGTACACGGATACTCCATCGCCCACGCCGGCGTGACCAGCGGAATCGTGTACCTCCTTGGCGGCGTCCTCGGCGGCCTGCTCGGCGGCCACCTCGGTGATCGCGTCTCGAGCGATGCACGCAACGCCCGTCTATGGATGGCAGCCATAATTGCACTGCTCAGCGCTCCAATCATGTTCTACGGGATCACTCAGCCGGCGGGCTTCGCATCCAGGGCCATAGTTGCTATCGCAATTGGATATGCGGCGTTCAATACTTACTTTGCGTTTGTTTACTCCTCGATTCAAGACATCGTGCCTCCCGACCAACGTGCCTTCGCGATGTCTGTCTACTTCATGGCGATGTATCTGTGCGGTGCGTCGTTCGGTCCGCTATTGACGGGACGCCTCAGCGATCTCCTGGCCCACCGCGCCATGTATGCGGCCGGTGCGGTTAGACTGGAGGCATTCCGCGCCATCGGTCTGCAGCGCGCCATGGTCATCATGCCGATTCTGTCGCTACTGCTGGCGATCGTTCTCTATTTGGCTTCGCGCACCATGACCCAGGACGTCGCGCGACGGGACGCGAGGATGCTGGATCGTCAAAACGCTACAGGCGTCACCGAGGCCAAAATTTAACTTTTGATCAGCATGGCAGGAAACCACTGCTAGCGAGGAAATTCCAAAAATCCGCAGCCTACCAGGAGCTATAAGGCGTGCTCTCGAACGGCGAGACTCTGTCCGACGAGGAGTTCACATCACTGATACCGTAACAACTCTGCTCCGGACTCAACGCGATATCATCCGACTTCGTCACCCAGTCCGCCGCGCCCGTCATCGGATCCTTCGGCACTGTCCGCAAATAATTGTTGCTCACCAGCTCGTCCAACGAAGACGGCCCGCATTCCTTGTCGCGCGTGTAATCCTGCACGGATTGTCGCAGCACCTTCAGGTCCGACCGCAAGGTCGCCTCGCGCGCCCGCACCACCATCTGTTCGAATTTCGCCGTTGCAATCGTCATCAAAATCACGATGATCGCCATCACCACCATCAGCTCCAACAATGTGAAACCGCGCTGCGCCACGCCGCAACGCCGCAGCGTCGTACTTGCGTTAAATCGTTCGCGCATCATTCTCCGCGTCGCCATATAGAATGAATTTACCAATCCGAATATTTCGTGCCATCCATCGCCATCCCCGACGATTTCGAATACACGTCGAACACGTCCTGCCCGCCCCAGGAAGTCGAATCGGTGTCATCCTGCACCGAACGCAATCCCCAATCCTTGCTCTTCGTCATTGGATCCATTGGTATTTCGCGCAGGAATCGGATCCGTTTGTCCGTCGCCGTGCCCGTCAGCGGCGTCGGCTTCACCAGCGCGTCCAGGCTCTCCGGATATCCTTCCGTCCCGGCCTTCACCTGAATCTGCCCCTTGTCCGACGCATCCTTGTACCGATCAATCGCGTCGCGTATCTGCCGCAGCTGCCAGCGCAGCTCTTCTTCCCTCCTGAACCGGATCGTATTCCGCGCGAGAGGGATCGACGCCGTCGCCAGAATCAGCAGAATCGCGCACGCCACCACCAATTCCAGCAGCGACATTCCAGCCGCGCCGCCGCGCCGGCTGCGGCTCAAGGAAATAGACAGGGCGGGGAATTGCCGGCGGGCCAAAAGGGAATTCGATTGGGAACGATTCCAGTTCATCATGCCTCACTGCACCTGGATCGTGGCTTCTCCGGAAACCATCGGAATCGTCTGCTGCTGTGAATCGTGTGCGTTCACTTGCAGAATTTGTAGCCGCGCGGTTCCGTGACCCACGGCGCGCACCACGATCCCAAACACCGTTCCGGTTCCATTTACTCCCGGCGTGTTTGGCTGACGCGTCGCGGAAACGATCACCTGCCCCTGCTGTTGATCAATTCTCTGCACCACGGCAACCTGCTGCGATCCGCCCGATAAGAATCCGCCGTCGCGCACTTCTTCCACGCGCACCACTGCCGGATCGTAATGAATCATCAGCGGAATCGAGTACAGATCGTGCACGTTCGAAACCGCAAGCCCCAGCGTCGTCGTGTCGCCCGCCTTCAATACCACCGTGGCAGGCTCGAAATGCAGTTGCGCCGCCCCGCCCGCATTTTGCGCCGGAGCACCCTGCCCCATCGAAGTCGGCGTTACCCCCGGAGCCGGCGGCCCCGCAGGTCCGGAATTCTGTCGCACCGCCGGGGCTTCTGGCGCTGCCGCAGGCGCGGCGGTCGCTGGCCCCTCGTCTCCTCGATAAACACGCACGTTCGAATCGGTGCCCGCCGCCATGGATTGCAAGTTCGCCGCAGTCAAAGAGGGCAGGCGGAGAATGTGCGGCGTCATCACGATCAAAGTCTCATCTTCTTCAATCTCGTGGCTGTTATCCGAAAACAGATATCCCACCAGCGGCACTTCACCAAGTCCTGGAATGCCGTTTATGTTTTTTGTGTCCGTTCGCTCGATTAAGCCCGCCAAAATGTTTTGCTCGCCTTCCTTCAACCGCACGTCAATTTCCGTTTTCTTCTGCCCGATCACCGGCTGGTTGATTCCGCCAATATTGCTCGTGCCCGTAATCTGCGACACGTCCACGGTTCCCTTCAAGCTGATGTCGCCATCCGGATGCACCCGCGGCGTCACTTCAATATTCACGCCCACATCAATATATTGGAATTGCGTGTTCACCAAGGGGTTCACCACGCCGGAACTTCCCGTCACGCCCACGCCTACTCCAGCCTGGAAGCTGCCCGTCGCCACTGGCACCTTCGATCCAATCTTCAGCGTGGCCTTCTGCCCATCCGTTACCCGCAACTCCGGATCCTGAATAATCTTGGTGCGGTCGTCCGTAAGAATAGCGTTCGCCGTCGCCCCCGGCAAAGTGAGCGCAAAATCCGAAGTTCCCAAATTCTTCAACTGGCTCAACAGCACCTGCGGGATGGTTGAAGGCGTCGTAGTAGTCGTCGTAGTGCTGGTCGAAGTTTGAGGTTGTATGGAAGACCGCGGCGTGAAAGCCAACGTAACCGTCTGCCCCGGCAAAATCCCCAAGTCGCGCAAGCGGTCCATGCTGGCGGTCAGCACTTGCACGTGAATCAAAACTTCAGGTTTGGCCTTGTCAATGTCCCGGATGATTTTCGCCGCCAACATCAGTTTGTCCGGCGTATCGCGGATCACAATCGCATTCTGCGCGTTCACCTGCTGCAGCCGGTGCAGGTCCAGCAGCACGCGCAACCCGTTCACCACCTCGGTCAAATCCTGCGGCGTCAGCGTATTCGAAAGATAAAAAGTCTGTACCACCTCATCTTCCAGATCCTTGCGCTTCTGCGGTTGGTCCTGCGCCACAAAAATGATGTTAGATGTGATCGGCTTCCAGAACGCCTTGCTTTCCAGCGACACCGCGTCCAGCGCCTGTTCCAGCGTCACACTCGGAAAATCCACCGTAATGCGCCGCGAGGTGAAGTCCGGATCAAATATCACGCTCAGCCCCGCCAACTTAGCGATCGTCTCGTACACCACCCGCGCGTCATTCGTCATCTTCAGCCCGTTGATCGGGTCGCGCGATAGCGGTTTCAGTTCCGGAGGCTGCGCCAAAATCTGCTCATCCGGCTGCGTCGCGGGGTTCAAGGCCGTGGGCTTATTCTGCCCATTCATCAGCTCGATCGTGCGTTTCACGTACTGGTCGGCCGCTGTATTCGAAGGATCAATCAGCTGCGCCTTCTGGAATTCGCCCAACGCCAGCTGCAAGTCGCCGTTCTGTAGCGCTTTTTTGCCTTGCTGCACGTGGAATTGCCCGGCGTCGTAGCGCGCCTGGGCCGCTCGGAGCTTGTATTCGGCGTTAGTCGGGTCAGAGCGGAGGGCGCGTTCGTAATGAACTAAAGCGGTGTCGTAATCTTGGATAGCGCTGGCCTTTCGTGCCTCCTCATAGTCCGTATTGCCTTTAGGGCACCCACCCAAAAGTAGGGCAGTAGCCACTAAAATTGACAGATATCCGCAACGGCGCAAAATCACTCCTCCGGCTGGTTTACCTGATTCCAATCGAGTCTAGCACCCGTCCTAGGATGCAGCAAGGAATCACCAAAGTTGTGTTAGACGTATGGATAATAGAAGTGCCTCAGCGGCTTTCTATGAAAATTTCATTAATTCCAGCGCAGTAACGCGGAAATCCGCCCCACTCTGTCACTTGCGGCGGCTCGCCCCCGGCAGCTATGATAGTTCTGCCGTGAAATCCAAGCCTGATAAATCTCAACACGAAGGCGTCAAGATTGTTGCGCAGAACCGCCAGGCCTCTTACAACTACCATCTCTTGGACAGTCTCGAAGCCGGCATGGTCCTGGTCGGCACCGAAGTCAAAACCCTGCGCGAAGGCAAGGGCACTCTGCGCGAGGCCTACGCCGAGATTCGCCTTGGCGAGGCTTGGCTGGTAAACTGCCACATCCCAGAATATCTCTCCGGAGGTTATCGCAACCACGATCCGCTTCGTAAGCGGAAGCTGCTGCTCAACCGCCGCGAGATCGACCGGTTGCTCGTCCAGACCCAGCAAAAGGGCATGACCATCGTCCCCACCAAGATCTACTTCCGGGACGGTATCGCCAAATGCGAATTGGCCGTGGCGCAAGGCAAGAAATTCCACGACCGCCGCGAATCCGAAAAACAAAAAGAAGCTAAACGCGAAGCCAGCGAAGCGATGTTCCGCTCGCGCCGGCGCTAAACTGAAAGGGAGCTATGCAGATTCAACTCGAAAACCAGCCGTATTCTTCGATCCAGGCCGACGCGCTCGTCACCTACATCTTCGACAAAGAAAACAAAATTGATGGAATTCTAGCCGACATTGACCACGCCATGGATGGTCGCCTCGCCGCCCTGGCAGCTACCGGCGAACTTACCGGCAAGTCCCTCGAGACCGTTCTAGTTCATTTTCCCGAAGGCCTCGACGCTAAGCGCCTCCTCCTCATCGGCGCCGGCAAGCCCGAAAAATTCTCCGCGTCCGACTTGCGCAAAATCGCCGGCACCGCGCTTCGCTACCTGAAATCCCGCGGCGTGAAAAAATTTGTCTTCCTCGCCCGCGAAGGCGAACGCGGCCCCACCGCCGCACAAGCCGTCACCGAAGGCCTCGGTGTCGCCGATTTCGAATCCAATAAATATCAAACCGAAAAGAAAGCCACCAAAGAGATTCAATCCGTTCTCCTCGCCGGCTTCGACGCCATTCAAAACGGCAATCTCCCCGAATCCGTCGAGCACGGCCGCATCATCGCCGAATCCCAGAATTTCGCGCGCGATCTGATCAACGAGCCTTCCAACCGCCTCACCCCGCGCATGCTCGCGGCCCGCGCCGAAGCCATGGCCAAGGAAGTTGGCCTCGGCGTCGAAATTCTCGACGAGCGGAAAATCTCCGAACTCAAAATGGGCGCTTTAATCGGCGTCGCCCAAGGCAGCGTCGAACCTCCGCGCGTAATCGTCATCCGCTACACGCCCGAAAACGCCCGCCCCGACGCTCCCGTCCTCGGCCTCGTAGGCAAAGCCGTCACCTTCGACACCGGTGGCATCTCCATTAAACCCGCCGACAACATGGAAAAAATGAAGTACGACATGGGCGGCGGCGCCACCATGCTCGGCGCTATGCGCGCCATCGCCTACCTGAAGCCCAAAGTCCCGGTAATCGCCGTGATCCCCGCCACCGAAAATATGCCCGGCGGCCGCGCTCAGAAACCCGGCGACGTGCAAGTCGCCATGTCCGGCAAAACCATCGAAGTCATCAATACCGACGCCGAAGGCCGCATGGTCCTCGCTGACGGCATTTTCTACGCCCGCAAACTCGGCGCCACCCACCTGATTGACGCCGCCACGCTAACCGGCGCCATCCAGGTCGCCCTGGCCAACGTCCACGTGGGCGCGTTCGGCACCCCCCGCGAATATCTCGATCAATTTCTCGAAAGCGCCAAAGCTGTAGGCGAAAAAATGTGGCCCATGCCCATCGACGACGAATATGAAGAGATGATCAAAAGCAATATCGCCGACATCCGCAACACCGGCTCAGGCAAAGGCGGCGGCGCCATCACCGGCGCCTGGTTCATCAAAGAATTCGCCGAAGACACACCCTGGATCCACCTCGACATCGCCGCAACCTGCTGGGTAGATGAAGGGAAACCGTGGCTGGCAAAGGGCCCAACAGGCGTAGCAATCCGCTCAATCGTAGATTTTGCGATGAAGCTCTAGATTTTTATCTCGCTGCCTGTTTTCAGGCGTCGTCATCCTGAGCGGAGCCGAGCGGAGCGGAAGATCTCTCTTCGCTCTCGCTCGGCCACACTGCTCACATCTTCTCCGGCGCCGTAATCCCCAACAACCCCAACGTCGTCACCAACTGCTCCCGCACCAAAGTCGTCACGTAAAGCAGGAACGCGCGTTTTTCCGCGTCCGCCTCCCGATTAATATTGTGCTTGTGATAAAACCCATTGAAACTCTGCGCCAATTCAAACCCAAACCGCGCCACCGCAGCAGGCTCCTGCGCCGCCAAAGCCAAATCCAACCGCGCATCCAAAGACCCCGCCAGCAAAATCAGATCCCAAATATCCTCATACTCCGGCGAAACCAAAAACCGCGCAGCATCCAGTTCGCCGCTCTTCAGACGAGCAATGTTCGCCGAGTCCTCCACAGCCAAGCCAGGCTCCAGCTCCGCCCCCTTGCGCAAAATCCCGTTCACTCGCACCACCGCATACTGCACATAAGGCCCCGTCTCGCCCTCAAAACTCAACGCATCCTTAAAATCAAACGCAATCACAGTAGATCGCGTAAACCGCAATAGAAAATACCGCAACGCCCCAATCGCCACCGCATGTGCAATCGCCGCCCGCTCCTCCGCAGGGCTCTCCGGATGCCGCGAATCCACTTCCTCCCGCGCGCTAGCCTCCAACCGGTCCAGCAAATCATCCGCCTTCACGCCCTGCCCCTTTCGCCCGCTCACTTCAACGTAAGGCCGCTTCGCATCCTCCGCCGGAATCTCGTACCCCATCTCCAAAGCGCAACGCGGTGTCAACGCCACCACGTTGTAAGCAAAATGCTTCAAATGATCCGCCTCCGCCCCGTAACCAAGCGCCCGCAACCCCGCCACCACCACCTGCTGCGGATAAGACTGCCGCGAATCAATCACGTTAAAAACTTCATGCGCATGTCCAAACGCCGGCGCCCCAGGATCGTCGCGCTCACTAGCAGTGATCCAGGCCTGATGCCCATCCGGATGCTCATAAAAACGATGATAGTGAAAATCCCGCGCCAGCAATCCAAATTTCCAAAGGTGCAGCGCAATATCCTTCCCGACGTAAGTCACCGTCCCAGTCGAGCGAACGATAATCTTCGCTTCCGCTTCCTCCGGTGGCTCCTCAGTCGCTTCTCCGGATGCAGCCGCACCCTCCGCGCCCGCAGCAGTCACCTTTGCAGCAGCTGCCTTGTCGGATGGCAGCTCCATCACCCAGCACCCGGCATTTTTCCCCGAAGTAGCCAGCTGCACCGCCCCGCTGCGTTTCAACATCTCAAACGCCGCATCCCAAAATTTCAAATGCAGTATGTCGCTCTCCTGCGTCAGCAAGTCGTAATCAATCCCCAGCCGGTCCAGCGTATGCAAATGGCAATAATTAATCGCCGTTGCGACAATCTCCCCCATCTTCGCCGCTTCGCCGTGCCCCTCTTCGATCTCCTTCAATATCTGCCCGCGCAGTTCGAGCCGCGCCTTGTCCTCCGCCAGAAATAAAGTCACCCGCGTGTACAAATCCCAGCACAAATAATCAAATTTCGGCTGCTGCGTCAGCGCCTGCACCTCCGCCAGCGATTTTTTCTCCAGGTGCAGAAATCCCAGCACCACGTCCGCCACCTGCACCCCGGTATTATCAATATAGTTCTGCACCTCCACCCGCCGGCCCGAGTGCCGCAACAAGCGCGCAAACGTGTCGCCCAGCACCGCATTCCGCAAATGCCCAATGTGCGCAGCCTTGTTCGGATTGATGCTGGTGTGCTCCACCACAGTTTTTGTCGCGCCATCCTCCGCCGTCACCGCCTGCCGTCCAGCTTCCTCCGCCGCAGCGCGGAAAAATGCCGCGCGATCAAAAAACGCGTTCAAATACCCGCCGCCAGCCACTTCCACTCGCGCAATCCCCGCAATCGGCTTCAGCGAATTCGCGATCTCCTGCGCCAAAGCCCGCGGCGGTTTCTTCAATCGCTTAGCCAGCTCGAAACAAACCGGCGACGCCGCTTCCCCCATCGAAAGCTTCGGCGGCCGCTCCGTCACAATTGGCACATCCGTCTTATAACGCTCGTGAATATGATGGCGCAGCGCCTTGCGAAACCGGTCTTCGACGGCTTTATACACGTGGCTCCCTGTGCAAAGTGAATCCCGCGATTATAGGTAAACCCGCAGAAAGCGTCAAAGCCGCCTGCTCCCCCGGATTTGACAGCGTTCAAAGCCCAGACTAGTATCGTTTTTTCGCATTTCGACGGAATTCGCGCCAGCTCATCCAATGAAAAGCATACGGCACGCATATTTCGACTGTTTTTCCGGCATCAGCGGCGACATGGTCCTCGGCGCACTGGTTGACGCCGGCGCCGACTTGCGCGCCATCGAATCCGACCTGCGCAAACTCGGTCTCGAAGGCTGGTCAATCTCCGCCACAAAAGTAAAACGCGGTGAAATCTTCGCCACCCACGTGAGAGTCGAAACCAGCGAAGGCCATCATCACCGCGGCCTCTCCATCATTCTGCAAAGAATCGAAAACGCCAAACTCGCCCCCCGCGCCGCAGCCAGAGCCGCCAAAATCTTCACCCGCCTGGCCGAAGCCGAAGCAAAAGTCCATCAGCAACCGATCGAGCAAGTCCACTTCCACGAAGTCGGCGCGGTAGATTCCATCGTGGACATCGTAGGCGCCGCGATCGGGTTCGAACTCCTCGGCATTGACGAATTTTCCTGCTCCGCACTCGACGTAGGCGCAGGCCAGGTAAAAACCGCGCACGGCCTGCTTCCAGTTCCAGCCCCTGCCACAGCCGAGCTGCTCAAAGGCGCCCCCATGTTCACCAGCGGCATCGCCAAAGAACTCGTCACCCCCACAGGCGCCGCAATCGCCACCACACTCTCCACGCGCTACGCAGAAATCCCAGAAATGACTCTGAAAGCCATCGGCTACGGCGCCGGCAGCGCCGACCTGAAAGAAAAAGCCAACGTGCTGCGCCTTCTGATCGGCGAAACCGCAGTAACCGAGCCAGCCGAATACTGGGACGCTCCCGTCACCGTAATCGAAACCAACATTGACGACATGAGCCCGCAAATTTACGGCTACTTCGCCGAACGCGCGCTAGAAGCCGGCGCCCTGGATGTATTTTCATCTCCCGTCCAGATGAAAAAAAACCGCCCCGGCCAGCTCGTGACGATCCTGAGCGAACCCCACAACGTCACCCGCCTGATTGATCTGCTATTCCGCGAGACCACAACGATCGGCGTCCGCACCCACGAAGTCCGCCGCAAAACCCTGGCCCGCGAATCAGTCACAGTAGAAACTCCCTTCGGCGAAGTCCGCATGAAAATTTCGCGCCTGCACGGCTCAGTCCTCAACGCCACGCCCGAGTACGAAGACTGCCGCCGCATCGCCGCACAAAAAGGGATCGCGCTGAAAGACGTCCTGGCAGCGGCCACCCACCAATTTCAGAAATGGCTCGAAGCCCAACCGGAGTTATCCGCGGCGCCCAGTCGCGAGCGAACCGGCGGCGGATAACACACACACAACCTTTTGCATTTCGCGCCCCACAAGAGGATGATGAATCTGTGAAAATGTCGACGTCAACGCCCGGCCGTTCCAGCGCCCTCTCCCCGGTGCTCACAGCCACTCGCCTGCGCGCCGCTAGCCTCCAAAATCGCCAATTTCTATTCAGTACAAATGAACGCCTTTCTCGAAACTCAAATTTCGCAACTCGCAGAAAACAAAGCACTTCCTTTTTTCTATTCCGTACAAATGAACAGTTTCAGATCACCGGTCACCAATCACCAATCACCACTCACCAGCCCGGGGCTCAAACCTTCCATGCCTAACTTCAAGCCCAAGTACTACCTCACCACTCCCATCTACTACGCCAACTCCCGCCCGCACGTGGGCTCCGCATACACCACCATCGTCTGCGATGTGATCGCTCGCTATAAACGCATGTGCGGCTTCGATGTCGCCTACCTCACCGGCACCGACGAGCATGGCGTCAACATCGAACGCGCGGCCGAAAAACTCGGCATCTCCCCCGCCGACCTGGTTGACCGCAACCAGCAAATCTTCCGCGATCTCTGGAAGCTCCTGGGCATCAGCTACACCGATTTCGTCCGTACCACCGAGCCGCGCCACGCCGTAGCCGTGCAAAATCTCGTCCGCCGCACCCAGCGCGTCTCGCCCGACGCAATTTTCAAACGCAAGTACGAGGGCCGCTACTGTATCTACGACAACCTTTACGTCAGCGACACGCCCGAGCCAGCCGACTGCCAGATCTGCGGCCGCCCCGCCGAACTGATCTCCGAAGAAAATTATTTTTTCCGCCTCTCGGCGTACCAGGGAAAACTCCTGCAGCTCTACAAAGACCAGCCCGACTTCGTGCAGCCAGAGTTCCGCCTTAACGAAGTAAAAAGCTTCGTCGAAAGCGGCCTGAAAGACCTTTCCATCAGCCGCAAAACCATAAAATGGGGCATCCCCTGGCCCGGCGATCACGAACACGTCTTCTACGTCTGGTACGACGCGCTTACCAGCTACATGAGCGGCATCGGCTTCGTGGACGGCGAGCCCGACAGCAAAAAAGACAGCGACCGCTTCAAAAAATTCTGGCCCGCCGACGTCCACATGATCGGAAAAGAAATCATCCGCTTCCACGCCGTCTACTGGCCCGCCTTCCTCATGGCCGCATTCCCAGACAAGAAGTTATCCGAATACATGCCCGGCAGAGTCCAAGCTCACGGTTGGCTCCTCTTCGAACAAGAAAAAATGAGCAAGTCCAAAGGCAACGTAGCCTACGCCGAGCCCATAGCAAGAGCCCTGGGCAACGACGCCTTGCGCTATTACCTGTTGCGCGAAGTAGTCTTCGGTCAGGATGGAAATTTCAGCAAAGACGCTCTGATCATCCGCTACAACGCCGACCTAGCGAACGGCCTCGGCAATCTCTCTAGCCGTACGCTTACGATGATCGAAAATTATTGTGGTGGCGTTGTCCCGGCCCAAGCTCCGGCGCCGCCGAACCTTCGTGAGTTATCTTCCGCGGCTTTTTACAATACGATTCGCAACTCGTATGACAGGTTCGAGTTCTCCGATGCATTAACAATAATTTGGGGTCTGGTGGCAATCGCCGATAAATATCTCGCCGAAGAGAAGCCCTGGACTCTTGCGAAGGACCCTGCGCAGAAGGAACGCTTGGAGCAGGTGCTGTACGTCGCTGCGGAATCGCTGAGGATTGTCTCCGTTCTGGCGCACCCCGTGATTCCCGATGCGACGCAAAAGATTTGGGACCAGCTTGGCCAAGCAGGAAAAATCGAAAATGTGAGCATCAATGACGTGCAATGGGGTGGACTAAAGCCCGGAACGCGAATCGGAAAACCCGAAGGTGTTTTTCCGCGAGCAGATAAAAAAGAAATAATGGAGAGGATCGAAACCATGGAAAACGAAATTCGCAATCCCGCAAGTCCGCAGCCTGCAGCGCCCAGCGCTGACTCTGCACCAACCGCGCCGATAATCGCCGCCGTAACAGGAGCGGCGGCCGCGCCTGCGACGCCAGCAAAAATCGGCATCGAAGATTTCGCCAAAGTCGAACTGCGCGCCGGCATAGTGAAATCCGCCGAACGCATTCAAGGCGCCGACAAGCTCCTAAAATTGCTAGTGGACATCGGCGACGAAGTCCGCCAAGTCCTCGCAGGCATCGCCCTCTCTTACGCGCCAGAAGACCTGGTCGGCCGCAAAGTAGTGATCGTCACCAATCTAGCCCCCAGAAAAATGCGCGGCCTTGAATCCAACGGCATGTTGCTAGCCGCATCCGTAGGCCCCGACGGCAAACCAGTCCTCTGCACCTTCGCCGAAGACGTCCCAGCAGGCGCAAAAGTGAAGTGAGCCGTAGAAAAGTTGCCACCTGAAACCTAAGCGCCACATCTAACGGCGAGACAGGCTAAATATTGGAAATCATTGACTCGCACGCGCATCTCGAATCTGAAGACTTCGACGCCGACCGCGCCGAAATGCTCCAGCGCGCCAGATCCGCAGGCGTGCGAAACATACTGGCCATTGGCAGCGGCGGTTCCGGCCCAGACCGTCCCGATGCAGCAATCGATGTAGCCAAAGACTACGACTGGATCTACGCCACCATCGGCATCCATCCGCAACACGCCGCCGAAGCACAAGAGCAGCACTACGCGCAACTCGACGCCCTGGCGAAAAATCCCAAAGTGATAGCCTGGGGCGAAATGGGCCTCGACTATCACTACGAAGAACCGCCGCCCGAAATCCAACAACCGGTTTTCCGTCGCCAACTCCAACAAGCCCGCGCTGCAAAGTTGCCAATCATCATCCACTGCCGCGACGCCTGGGACGATTGCCTATCCATCCTAGAAAAAGAATGGTCCGCCGCGGGCCTGGGAGGAATCTTCCACTGCTTCACCGGCACGCTCCGCGAAGCTCAGCGCGGCCTCGAAATGGGCTTCCTGGTTTCCTTCGCAGCCAACATCACCTACCCAAAATCGCAACAAATCCGTGACGTGGCAGCAAGCCTCCCGCTCGACCAAATCCTCACCGAAACCGATTCGCCTTTCCTTTCGCCCCAGGGCCGCCGCGGCAAAAGAAACGAGCCCGCCCACGTCGTCGAGGTAGCGCAGACGCTCGGGAATGTGAGAAACTTGGCCCGCGATGAAGTAGCCGCCACGACCGCGGCGAATTTCAGGCGATTTTTCCGGCTAGGCGCCCAGGCAATTCCCGCCCAGCCAAGGTGAACCCAAAGGATGGCTTTCGCTGTCCAACTTGCAAAAGGTATTTTCGATCTCGTACGAGACGACTTGGCGCTCGTCGAACAAGAAATCGCGGCGCAAAATAGCGCCGCCATCGAACCCGTCTGCGAAATTTCCAGCTACCTCCGCGAAGGCGGCGGCAAACGCCTCCGTCCCGCGCTGCTGCTTCTCGCCGCCGGCGCATCCGGCTATCGCGGCGAGAGCGCCATCCGTCTCGGCGCGGTAGTCGAAATGATTCACAGCGCCACCCTGATCCACGACGACGTGATTGACGGCGCCGATACCCGCCGCGGCCGCCCCAGTGCGAATGCCCGCTGGGGAAATCACATGAGCGTCCTCGCCGGCGACTGGCTCTATATGCAGTCGTTCGAAATGGCGCTGCGCGAACGCAATTTCGCCGTCCTCGATATTCTGATTGATCTCACGCAGAACATGGTCGAAGGCGAACTCCTGCAGCTCACGCGCCTCGGCCAGATTGACCTGAACGAAGCCGAAGCCACCGAGCTCGCCTACCGCAAGACCGCCTGCCTCTTCAGCGGATGCGCGCGCCTCGGTGCCGTGCTCGGCAAGCAGCCCAAAGAAATCGAAGATGGCCTCGCCGATTACGGGCGCAACGCCGGGCTCGCGTTTCAATTGGTTGATGATCTGCTCGATTTCACCGCGTCGCCGGAAAAATTGGGCAAGCCGGTGCTGAGCGACTTGAAAGAGGGTAAAGTCACGCTGCCGTTGATTTTCGCACTGGAAGCGCAAGCGCACGCCGCGGCATCTGACGGCGATGGCCAAGCGCACGCAAACGGCGAAGGTCGTTGCTTGGTCGAAAAGGTTTTAGAAGAGCGCGATTTTCGCACCATCCGCGCCGAGCAAATCGCGAAGCTCGTACGCGAAACCGGCGCACTCGAACGCGCCACGAAACTCGCGAAAGAATATGTCCGCCGCTCCAAAGCCAGCCTCGAAGTTTTGCCCGACACGGAATATCGCCGCGCGCTCCTGGCTGTCCCCGATTTCATCCTCGACCGCGAAAATTAATTTCGCAGTTCACTGGGGCTTCGCGGCGGGAGCAGCAGCACCAGCTGTGGGCGTTTTGCCAAAACGCACTTCATGCGCGATCAAATCGCTTCCCACCGGCTTCGCATGAATCACCACGCGATCGCCCACTTTCAAGTCCTTAATCGTTGCACTCGCGCCGCTCTTCACAAACGAAGTATCCGGCGCGATCTTCACCACCTGCAACGAACCGTCCTGCGCCTGTACCGTGATTTCGCTGTCAGTGATTTTCGTCACAGTTCCCAGCACATGTTTATCCGTGCCGTGCGCCAACGTCGCCAGTGTCACCAGCGAAAACGCCAAAATTAGCATCAATGCTGAATTAATTCTGCGCATCTTGATTTCTCCTCTAATGTGAATGTGGATTCGGCCGCCCATGTATATCAGACGGCTCGTTCAAGAACTCGTTCTCCATCTCTTCTTCCTTCATCTCCACGGGGCTGCGCGGATTCATTCCCCTCATGTCCTGCAAATCCTCGTCAGTCAATTTCGGCAGATGCCGGATGAACAGCACCAGATGCCACGTATCGTGATCATTTGTCCCGCCCGATCCCCACGCCGGCATTCCTGTAAAACGCACGCCATTCTCAATGATGTGGTAAATCTCGCCATCCGAGAGATTTTGCGTCTCCGCCAAACGCATGTCCGGAACGCGCGGATAAAGTTTCTGCCCCATCTCCGTGGCGCCGCTGCCATCATTCCCATGGCAATTGGCGCAATGGTCTGCGAAATGCCGCCGCGCTTCCACCAGCAGCTCCGGCGTAGCTTGCATCGGATTACTCAACTCGCGAGCGCTCCTCGGAATGGCCCAGCGTTGCACGGCACTCGCCAATCGAGACTCCATCGCGCCAGGAGTGCCGCGCGCGCTCAACCCCGTCGCGCACAACCAGAATATTCCCAGGATCACCACGATCAGAGGAACAGCCAGCAACAAAAGCAACCGCGTGCAGAACGTTTTCACCATGCTCCTCGCGCCGCCGATCCACGCGTTCCGCCTCCGATGATAACCAACTTGTTGATCCTTTGCCTCAGTAGTGGAACCTCCATTTGAATTCGACGTAGATCTCCCGTGGATCGTTATAGTGAAATCCTCCAAACGTCAGGCTGTTGTCCAGCAGCACGCGCCGGTTCGCCACGTTCAGCGCGGTGAATCCCACCGTGTATTTCTCGCCGAACGATTTCCCGAGCGAAATATCAAACGTGGTGTGTTGCGGCAAATAGTTCCCGGGAAACTGCGCATCCGGCAACCCATTCGTAAACCCCGATCCGTAATACACGTTGGTCGAAGCAAACGACTGCCAAGGCAGCGTCGCATTGAATCCCACGTTTAAAGTATTTCTCTGGTCGTGGTCCACCGGCGAATAGCCCGGGGGCACGAAGAGCGGGCATGTTATCGGATTCACGGGTTGCGGGCAGATCAAGCCGCCGGTAATCGGTCCGCTGGCCTGCGCGATCTGATTCGAATAGGCGAGGTGAAATTGCCCGCGGTTCCAGATGCGAGGCGATCGCAAGGTAAGTTCCCATGCCTGAATCAAAGCTTTATCCCACGTAATCGGCCAGAAAATGTTTGATTCGCCGATATTGTTGTGATCCAGCCAATTCCGCGCATAGGTTTGAAACGTGTCGGCGTCCAGAGACCACCCGCGATACGGAATCGTGACTCCCAGTTGATACTCGCGGTCGCGCTCGCCAAAGAGCGGTCCAAACGTGACGCCAGAGTTCTGGGCTAAGCCGAGCAAAGGCCCGGTCGCGGTAAGCAAAGGCGGAGCCTGGTAGAAATCGCCCCAGAACCCACGAAAGACCCAGTTCAGCTTCGGCACCTGTATCGCGATGCCAAATCGCGGATAGACGTGGTCCTCAGTGATCTCCCCGCTGAAGTGTGATTGCCGAAAGCCAGCGATCAAAGTGAGCCACGACGTCACTTTGAACTTGTCGTCCGCGTAAAGTTCCTCCAGTCCTCCGGTGATCGCGCCTGTCGAAGCGGGACCGTTCACGCAAGGGGCGACGCACGGGTTGAAGACGTTATTGAAGAACTCGCTCTGGTGCTGCGCGAAACCATAGATTCCCGCTTGAATGTCATTTTTCCAGACGTGCGCGCTCACCGAGGCCTGCAGCCCCCCATAGTTGGAGGTCTGGGTGACGTCGGAGATTACCGGAGTATCGTTGGGCGACGCGTCATAGCTGGCTTTGTTGTAATGGTAGAAGGGTGAAACCGTCGTCAGCAGGTTTGGATTAAACGTGTGCACCCACGAAAAGGTGACATAACCATCGGGTTCACGTTCACTGTCGCGCAGGCCATTACTCGGTGCCGCGCCCGCCGCCACCAACTGCTGATTGCCAATTGAGTTGGGATCCGGATCGTAGGGAATCTGGTAATAATCCTGCCGCAATTGAGCAACCACCCGAAATTGGTTTTGCGGGCTGGGGTTGAATATGAACGATGCGAATCCCCCATAGCCGTTCTCCGCATCGTGAAACACCTGGCCAATCGGTGTCTGCAGCCCATAATTGCTGCGATTCGCGTTTACGCTGACGTAATAGGCGAAGCGCTGCGTGTGCCCGCCAAAATTCAATTGGTCGTTGGTTTGGAACCAATTGCCGAACGTGGTGATCAGTTCACCCTCATTGTTCCGCTCGAAACCGGTGCGCGGCACGATATTGAAAATGCCATAGGTTCGGTCGCCGTAAGAGGCGTCGTAGCTGCCGCGCTGCACCTCCAGATAATCAATATCCTTGGGATCAATTTGCGGCCCCAGATTCGTCGCAATGTTCGTGTTCGGTATGGGCACGCCGTCAATCAGCCACGCCACTTGATGGCCACCGCGCATGTGCAACATGTCGTGCGTCACGTACGAGCCTGGCACGTAGTCGGTAATCATCTGCAATCCGTTGGTACGATCCGCACCGGGGGTTTGCGCGATGTCCAGGCGGTCCACAAGTGTCGTCGGCGTCACCGAATCCACGTTAGCCACGTCGGCCTCGCCGACGACCACCGTAGTTTGATTCAGCGTCGCGAGAGCCAATTGAAAGTGCAGAACGGGAGACGAGTTCGAAGCCACAGTAACCGTCTGCTCCGCCGTCTGGAATTTCGCCTGCGCGACCGTGATCTTGTAGTCGCCCACCGGCACGGAAGTGAAAAAAAATTCGCCGTTATCGTCGGTCTGAGCTGTCTGTGTCCAATCCGAAGTAATCGCCGATAGCTTCACCGACGCACCAGAGACCGGCCGGTGCTGCGGGTCGTGCACTACCCCCTGGATTTTTCCAAAAATAGTGGCGTGCAAGAGCGGGCTACAAAGCAGAAACACCGCGAGACACAAGCAGAAAATGAACCTACGCACAAAGCCTCCGTCCTGAATTTTTATTTTTCAGTATTTGCGGACGAGGCTAGCTGCGCGGCGGTTGAAACGGCCCAGCGAGGAATCCGGCGGACAAATTGTCAGCAGGGAACTGCGAATTGGCGAAACGCGAAACTTTCGGTCCGGCAATAAACGCGAGCGCAGACGTCTGAGCCGGCGGGAACGGAGCGAACAAACCGTAATCCATGCGCTGCTCCCCTGAACGCATGCTGCACTCCATCATGTGCGCCGTGGCGCCATGATGGCACGCCATGTCGTCCTTCTGAGGCTCCGGCGAAGAATTCCGAGCCGGCATATGATGATGGCCGCCATGCGGCAAGCAGCACATCCCGTTGCAATCAGGCATGCCGGGTTCCACCGCGCGCGCCAGCAAAGCCAGCGGCGTAGCCAGCAGCGCGACAATCACGAGAATAGCTTGGAACTGACGCATCGCCAAAAACTCTACCACAGCCGCCCGCGCCCGGTAAACCGCAACCCACGCGCGCCGCGGGCCACCACCGCGTGCGATTTGCGCCCAGAAATACATCGCGGTACGCTGGCGGTATCGTGCTCCCATTCAAACTAATCTACGACGACCGCTATGATCTGAACCTCGGCGATCACGTCTTTCCCTCACAAAAGTATCGCCTGGTTTACGAACGCTTGACGCACGGCGGAATCGCGCAAAGCAGCGATTTTCTTTCGCCGCAACCAGCAAGAGACGAAGATGTCCTCCGCGTCCACACGCGCGAGTACGTCCGCAAACTGAAAACCGGCTCGCTCTCCTACGCCGAAGTCTTGCAACTCGAAGTACCATACTCTAAGGAATTGATCGAAGCCTGCTGGCTGGCCGCTGGCGGGACAATCCTCTCGGGCCAAAAAGCGCTGCACGACGGCTGGTCCGCGAATATCGGCGGCGGATTCCACCACGCCTGCCCTGATCACGGTGAAGGCTTCTGCGTAATCCACGATGTAGCCGTCGCGATCCGCCGCTTGCAACACGACAAAGCAATTGAACGAGCAATGGTGATCGACACCGACGTTCACCATGGCAACGGCGCTGCCACAATTTTCGCCGGCGACAAAAGCGTGTTCACGCTCTCGATCCACCAGCTGCACAACTATCCGTTCGTCAAGCCGCCATCCACCATGGACATCAACCTGCCAGACGGCGTAGGTGACGAAAATTATCTCGCGATCCTCGACGAGCATTTGCGCAAAGCCTTCTCCGAATTCACACCGCAAATTATTTTTTACGTCGCAGGCGCCGACCCCTACCGGGAAGACCAACTCGGCGGCCTGGCGCTGACTATGGAAGGCCTGGCCCGCCGCGACGCCCTGGTAATGGATTACGCCCGCAAAAATAAATGTCCGCTGGTGATCACTCTGGCGGGAGGCTACGCGCGCCGTGTGGAAGACACCGTAGCAATTCATGTAGGTACGATCGCAGCGGCGCGAGATGCAGCAGCAAAGAGAGCCGCGGGAAGTTAATCCTCAGCCGCGCCCAGACACGAAGCGGGGTTCTTCGCTGCACTCAGGATGACGGCCGACGGGCAAAACCGCATCAGAGTTGTCAGGGCGCCGCCGTCGATGGCGCAGAACCAACCGCTGCCTGAATCCCATTCGTAAGATTCTCGGCGAATCCCTCCGGCGGATATCCGTTAATCCGATAAGTAATCTTCCCCGCGCGATCCACAATCAAAACCGTCGGCAAAGACTCCACCTTCACAAACTCATCCAACCCGTCCGCATAAACCACTGGCACATCCCACTTTTCATGGCTCAGAAAAGGCGTCACCAAAGATTCATCCTCGTCCGTATTCACGGCGTAAAAAACAATATCGCCATTTCCGGCATAATTTTTAGCCACCTGCACGAACTGCGGCTCGAGTTCCCGGCAAGGTCCGCACCAAGTAGCCCAAAAACTCAGCACCAGCACTTTCCCGCGCACGCCCGCTAGCAACACCGCGCTCCCATCCAATTTGCGCAGCACAAACCCGTAAACGTCCTTAGCATTTTTGTTCCCCGCCGCCGGACCAGCCGCACCCGCACCGATAGCCGGAACTGCGCCAAGCAAATCGTACTGCGCCAGCACCGCCGCGCCCAAGCCGTCCTCGCTGCCGTGCAACTGCCGCCACACATTTCCTAAGCGCTTGCGCACTTCGCGCCGGTTCACTTTCCCCACCGCGCCGTCTTCCGGCAGCACAAACGCCAGCAAATATTCCTGCGCCGCCGTCGCGTAGTCCCGCCGCATCTCCGCGATCTCCCCCAGCTGTTCCGCGGCGACGGCATTGCGCTGCACCGCATAGCTCATGCGCAGATCTTTTTCGGCCGCCGCATCATCATGCTGTGATTTTTCAATCTGCCCGCGCAGGTTGTAGAGCGCCGCGCGCAGGTCGTCGTGGTGCTGCTGCCATTCCGCCGGCGAAACCCGCGGAGGTTTTTCCGCTGCCGTGGTTTTATCAATGCGATCCAGCACCCGGCTCACGTAGCCGGAAGCGCGCGTCAAGCTGGCGTCATCCCCTTGCTTCTGCAGCAAGCTCACGGCCAGCATCATGATTTCGGAATCATCGGGACGCAGCGCAATCAACTCCTCGGAATATTTTAGCGCGCAAGCGTCGTCCTGCACCTGCTCGCAGGATTCCACGAGCGCGCGATACACGCCCGCCTTTCTGGGCGCGTCCGGAAAACGCTGCAGATAACGCTCCAGATTTCGCACCAGCGCTCCGCGATCGTTGCCTGCGTCGGCGATCGCTTTTTGCAGTTCCATTTCAGGGTCGGCGTCTTTTTTAGAAATGGCGTCAGATGGTGTTTTTGACGCACCCGACGGCGGGGCAGCATTCTGCGCGTACACACACCACGCCCCGGCAAAAAAGGTCCCAGAAATCAGCAGCAGAAAGAAAATGCGGTGGATCGCAACGAGGCTTTCGCGGACGGTTGGCAATGACAACTAAACCCTCTCAGAATATCCGCAGTCGCTACATTCAAGAGGCAATTCTAGCGCGAAAGCGCAGATCAGATCGGGGAATTACCGGCATGCACTACTTGAGAGAAACACTCCCTGAAGAAGTCTGCACTTCCACGCGCGCCTTACCATCGCCCAGCCGCGCGCGCAACTCGTGCTTTTCCGAAGTCCCTTCCATCATGATGGGAATCGCCGCGTCAATGTCGCCCGAATTCGATCGCGCCATCAACCGAAAACTCGCGGAAGGCGAAACTTGCAGCACCACGTCTCCCGAGCTGGTGTGAATATCCCAGTAATTCGAACCGGCGGGATTTCCCTCGATCACCACGTCACCTGAAGCGGTGCGCAAGCGAATATCCGCTGACGCGCCCTTGATCGTAATGTCTCCGCTTCCCGTGCTGGCTTCCACGGCGTCCGCAGGATTGTTGATCTCCATGTCGCCGGAGCCGCTGTGCAGCCGTACCTGGTTGTGCACACTGTCCAGAGTCATATCGCCCGAACCGCTCGTCGCTTGCACCTGCCCCTGCACCTGCGTCAGATGTATTTCGCCGCTGCCCGTAAGCGCCTGCACGTCGGCGGTAATATTCGCAGCCGTGATTGCCCCGGAACCTGAAGTAAAATTCGCCGGGCCCTTGATGCCGTCCACTTGCACATCGCCCGAGCCAGTGGCCGAGTGAATCTCGGCGTCGGCGGGCACCACAATCGTGTAGTCAATCGAAGCGCCGCTGTTGTTGTGCGAGCCCGATCCGCCGATGCGGATCAAGTTGCCCTCCTGAGACACCGGAGGATTCGCTTCCATCTCGTGCACGCGTTCCTGGCTGCCTTTTTCAGACCACCCATGCGCCTGAATTTCGCCGTGCACACGCACTTCGCCCGGAGTTCCGGTGGTCACGCGCGAATCGCCGCTGCCATTGGTGAGTTCGATGCGCACGGGGCCATTCACGGTGAACGTTTTGTCGAACGTTCCTTCGGCGCTGGGCTCCGTCCTGCATCCTGCCAAGAGGACTGCCGCGCAAGCCGCCACTAGAAACGCAGCGCGTGCCGCGACTGCAATTCTGTCGAGAATGTGTGAGCGCTTCATCGTGTGTGTTCGCCGTTTAGGGGCTGGCTTCGCGGGCGCGCGCCACGCCAGCGCCCGGCCACCCTTCCTACCAGAGATATACGAGAAAGCGCAACCAGAAGTTCCCGCGCGGGCAGCGGTTCCAAGGCAGGCGTCACTTGATCTTGAGAAGGGAATTGAGCGAACCCTGCCGGTAACCTTCCAAATCCAGAGTCACAAACGCAAATCCGGCGCCCTTCACGCCGTCAGAGATTTTGCGCGAAATCTCCGGGTCAAATCCCCGCGCCAATTCCTCTGGTGCAATCTCAATACGCGCCAATTCCCCATGCGCCCGCACGCGAAACTGGCTAAACTCCAGTGCGCGCAGCACCGCTTCGGCGCGATCGATCTTCTCTAGCAATTCCGGCGTCACCGCCGTCCCATACGGCACGCGCGAAGAAAGACAAGCCGAGGCCGGACGATTCCACGTAGTCAATCCAGCCCGCTGCGAAAGAAAACGTATCTCAGCCTTGTAAAGCTCAGCGTCCAGCAGCGGCGCCAGCACGTGATGCTCGTGCGCCGCGCGATGGCCGGGCCGGAAATCGCGTGTGTCGTCCGCATTGATCCCGTAGGCGATCGCCGCAAACTCGCGCGCGTGCGCCATCGCGTCCATTTGGTCAAACAGCTCGTCCTTGCAGTGATAGCAGCGGTCGGCGTTATTCGCGACGTACAGCGGATTCGCGAGCTCGTTTGTTGCGATAAACTCGTGGCGCAACCCGGTCGCGGCAATGAAAGCCTCGGCCTGCTCGCGATCATGCCGCGAAAAACTTGCAGACAGCGCAGTAATCGCGAGCGCACGTTCGCCCAGCGCCTGATTTGCCGCCCACGCCAGATACGCAGAATCAGCTCCGCCGGAAAACGCCACTAGCACCGATTCCAGCCGCCGCAGCGCCGCAAATAAATTGTCCTGCTTGGCAAGCACCTGCGCTGCATCTACCGCCGCCGCCGCACCGGTAGCAGCAGCATGCGCAGCAATCGGAAATCGTGAAGAGTTGGACATAGACGAGCCAGTATAGCTGAATTCCGCCTACTGAAAATCCAGCAGCACATCCACGCGCGCGTTCTGCGGATCCACCTGCAAAAACTTTCCAATCTTGTCGTAATGGACCGGCAATCCCACGAACGCAGCCTTAATCCCCGTGTTCACGAAATCGTCGTAGATGCTTTTATCGAACACCGCCCCGGGCGCGATGTTCCACGCTTTCTTCAAACGCCGCTCGCCCTCCATCGAGAGCCCCGTGAGCACCAGTTTTCCCATGTGATACTGCGGCCCTTCGTTCACGTCCACGACATACACTACGCGCTTGGCCGGCTCGTCAAACTTTGCCACGGGATTCAAAGTAGCGTCCAGAAAACCGAGTTGCGCGTATGCCGCCCGCGCCGCTTCCCACAGCGATTGGATTTTATTCCCGTCGGCAGGCTCACCGGTTGGCAGCGCTGACGATTTGTTCAGGTCCTGCGCCGAAACGGAATCGTTGCCCTTCCACTCTACGCCGGCCCAGGCATAAGCCACGCCAGGTTCTACCGGTGCCGCAACAATCACCTCCCCGGAAAGCGGGTTCGTCGGATTCGCCGCGAAATGCGCCACCGGCTCTCCGAATTGCACTTTCAGGTACGCGCGCGCCAGATAGATCGGGCGCACCTGCTCGAATTCGAAAAGTTCCACGCGGCTGCGCGAGTACGGTTTGCCGATCAAATCCGGCAGCCGCTCCTGCACCACGGGATTGCTCTGCGCCAGCGGATCAGAAAAATCCACTTTCTGGATTGTCAGGTCCGTGTTCTCCACGCGAAATTCCTGCACGCTTTGATTGCTAAATGGATGCGCGATCACTTCGTGCGACACGCGCGCGTGCACGTTCCGCGAATCGAGCAGTTTTTCCAGCGCCTCGGATATCGCGTCCAGCACCGTGCCTTTCGACGGCGCTCCGCCATCGAACAATATTCCCGAAGCCTTCAGCCCGGCGGATAATTCCTCATCGCTGAACCACGGAAAATTATCGAACGTCACCGGCAGCGCCGGCACGTCCGAAACCTGGTAGGTGACTTTCACGCCGCCCAAGACCGTCGCGAACTTGTATTGGATATTGGTAAAAAGGCCCAGCGCGGCCAGCTTGTCCGCCGCGCCCTGTAATTCCTCGCGGCCCACGGTTGCGCCAGGACGCAATCCAATTGCCCTAGCGATCTGCTCCGAAGTAAATCGCATCGAGCCCGCAAACTCCACGGAGTCAAGGCGTGCCGTTCCCGGGCGCGCAGTTTGCGGGGGTGCCAGTATCCGCGAAGCAGACAACGGCGTGAATACCGTGCCAAGCAGCAAACACGCGAGAACGAGCGATGAAACCTTGTGGAAGGCGTGGTGACGCATCATCCCGTAATTCTAGAACACAGAAACCGTAAGGGGAACCTGCGAATTGCGCACCACGAAGAGATTCAGCTGAAAAGCGCCGCCAGACCGCTATTCCACGGTTACGGATTTCGCCAAGTTGCGCGGCTGATCCACGTCGCAACCGCGCCGCACGGCAATGTGATAGGCGAGCAACTGCAGCGGCACAATCTCCAGAATCGGCGCCAATAACTCCGGCGCCGCCGGCACTTCCACCACATGATTCGCAATCTCTCGCGCCTGCCGGTCAGCCTCCGTCACCACCGCGACCACAATTCCGTCGCGCGCCTTCACTTCCTGCATGTTGGAAACGGTTTTCTCGTAGCGCATCATCGAGGCCGGATCGGATTCGTCGCGCGTCGCGATCACCACCACCGGCAAATTCTCGTCAATCAACGCGTTCGGTCCGTGCTTCATCTCTCCTGCCGGATATCCCTCGGCATGAATGTACGAAATTTCCTTCAGCTTCAGCGCACCTTCCAAAGCGATGGGGTAATGGATGCCGCGTCCCAGATACAGAAAATCAGTATGGCGAAATAACAGCCGCCCCAGCTCCTCCATCTCCGTGTCGTGCTGCAAAATCGTTTCAATCTTGTGTGGAATCCGGGTGAGCTCCTGCATCAGCTTTCTCGCGGTCGCGGGAGTCTGTTTCCCTCGCACTTGCGCCAGGTAAAGCGCGGTAAGCATCAGCGCCGTCAATTGCCCGGTAAAAGCTTTCGTGGACGCGACGCCAATTTCCGGTCCCGCGTGCGTGTAGATCGTTCCATTCGCCTCGCGCGTCAGCATCGAGCCCACCACATTGCAAATTCCCAGAATCTTCGCGCCCTTCTGACGCGATTCTCGCAGCGCCGCCAACGTGTCCGCTGTCTCGCCCGACTGGCTGATGGCAATTACCAGATGATGTTTGTTCACGATCGGATCGCGATAGCGAAACTCGCTGCCGTAATCCACTTCCACCGGCAAGTGCGCTAGCCGCTCGATCATGAATTTGCCGGCCAACGCCGCATGCCAGCTGGTTCCGCACGCGATAATCTTCACTCCTTCAAAATTCCGGAATTCTTCTTCGCTGATATCCATCTGGTCCAAAAACACTTGGCCCGTGTCCTGCGAAATCCTTCCCAGCAAAGTGTCGCGCACCGCGCGCGGCTGCTCGAAGATTTCCTTCTGCATGAAATGCTTGAAGCCGCCCTTCTCAGCCATGATCGGGTCCCAGGTCACGTGCTGCGGCTTTCGTTCCACCGGGTGCCCCTGGAAATCCATCACGCAAACACCCTGTGGCGTCAGCACGGCTAGTTCGCCATCGCCCAGAAAGAAAACACTGCGGGTATGCTGCAGAATTGCCGGAATGTCGCTCGCCACGAAAAATTCCTTTTCACCGAGGCCAATCACAATCGGCGGACCCATCCGCGCCGCCACAATCTTCAAAGGATCACGCGTCGAAAGCGCCACCAGCGCAAACGCCCCCGTCATCACTTTCACCGACTTCAGCACCGCAGCTTCCAGCGTCGCACCCTGAGAGTATTTCTCAATCAGGTGCGCGATGATTTCCGTGTCGGTTTCGGTAACGAATTTATGCCCTTCGGCAATCAGCTGATGCTTCAACTCCAGATAATTCTCAATAATTCCGTTATGCACAACCACAATCTCACCGCTGCAATCGCGATGCGGATGCGCATTCTCTTCCGTCGGACGCCCGTGCGTGGCCCAGCGCGTGTGCCCGATCCCGTACACGCCTTCCAGCGGCATCGCGCGGATCGATTCTTCCAGGTTGTGCAGCTTTCCCGGCGCGCGCCGAATTTCCAGCTTGCCGTCCTTCTGCACCACCGCGATCCCGGCCGAATCGTACCCGCGATATTCCAGGCGCTTCAGCCCATCCAGAATCAGCGGCACCACGGGTTTCGTGCCAATGTAACCGACAATTCCGCACACGGGATTCCGCTCCTGAAAGTCACCTTGGGATCGAAGCTGCAAGCAACCGCACCGGCAATACCGTAGGGGCGGGTCTCAGACTCGCCCGCCTTTGCGGCCGTGATAAGGTTAGCACATAGCTCGCATCAGCCAACGCCAGCGCAGCCGCGCGTGCGGCAGGCGTTACGTTGAGAAGGGAAGTGGAAGGCCCGGGAAACAGCAGTGCGTCACTCGAGGATTTCGAAGCGGAATTCTTCAATTACGGGATTGGTCAGCACATCTTTCGCAATCCGTTCCACCTGCGTCTTGGCTTCCTCGCGACTCAGCCCATCCAGCTTCAACACAAAAAATTTCCCCTGCCGCACATCTTGCACCGCGGAATATCCCAGCGACGACAATGCGCGTTGAATGGTTTGACCCTGTGGATCCAGAACCGTGGTTTTCAGCATCACCCACACATGTGCTTTCATCGGAAGGATTATACCAGCCCCGCTGAATCTGCCGCCGCTCGAAAAGCCACTAAATATTTTCGCTTCTCATCCGGCGGCAAAAACGCCGCGTGAAAACTTTGCTCCATCAGCTTCACCAGGTGCGGCGTGGAAACGCCCAGGCCCGCCACTTTTGAATATTCCGTCAGCAAATCGGTGTGAAACATTCCCGGATCGTCCGTCGAAAGGGTCACCGCAATCCCGCGCTTCAGAAAATCCGGCAAAGGATGATCGCTCAGCGTCACGTCAACTTTCCCCACTTGCCGCGCCAGCGCTCCCGTGCACAAATTACTCGTCGGACAGACTTCCAGCACAACTCGTCGCATCGCCAGCGTATCCGCGAACGCTGCGTCGCGCATCACGGCAATCCCATGCCCGATTCGCTCCGCTCCCAGCAGTTCAATCGCTTCGCGCACCGAATCCGGCCCGCCAATCTCCCCCGCATGGCACACGATGTGCAGGCCGTCCTGCCGTGCCAGATCAAACGCCGGGCGAAAGTTAATCGTGGGATACGCCAGTTCATCGCCGCCCATGCCAAACGACACCACGCCCAATTTCTGCAGCTTCGCCGCCGAGCGTGCGACTTCCTTCGCCGGATCGGGCCCGAATTGCCGCGCCGCATCCAGAATAAATGCCGTGCGCAAGCGCGCAAATGGAACGGACTGCGCTGCTTCGCGAATTGCCGCAACCGTCGCTTCCAGATTCTGCATCCGCCGCAAAATCACACCCGCGGAAATCGTGAATTCCGCGTACACCACGTTCTGCCGCACCAGTTCTTCGCACAACTGCCGCGTGATCAGCGCGTAATCATCCGGCGTGCGCAGAAAAGAAGTCACCCACTTGAACATATCCAGAAAGCCATTGAAGTTGGAAAAATTGTAACGCGCCGCGACTTCCTCCGGCGTAAGCGTCACGCCATGCCGCGCTGCCAATTTCACAGCCGTATCCGGCCGGATCGATCCTTCCAGATGCAAATGCAGTTCCGCTTTCGGCAGCGCGTCAATGGCCATGGGCGGCCGGGCTGTTTGTGTTTGGCGATTCATTTTATTGCTGCGGCAATTGCGGTCGTCCCGCGTTGATCCACGCCGTCAACCAGTACGAGCCTACGTCCGTGGAAGCATCCGAAAGCTGCCTCACCAAAATTGCTCCGGCCAGCGAATAGAACCTGTCGTAATACTCCTGTGAATAACTGGAGAGTCCTTCATGCGCGCGCCGGTCGGCCAGCAGCACATTTTCCAGCCAGGAATGAGCAGTCAAACAAAGTTCAAACGCATGCTCGGTGGGATCGTGAATGAAGACCGCCTCATTCGGTTGCACGAAAAAGAACAATTGATAGCGATCCACCAAGCCACTCGAGAAGCGCTCATTAACCCCGGGCTGCGCGGAAAGTCTCCCATCCATATTTATCGTCGTGTTGAAAGGATCGTGCGCCGCATTCACATAGTGCGCCAAAATCGAGGCCGAGATGCGCACCTGGTTCCAATCGTGCTCGCGAAATGCATCGGTAAGCTTCTTGCTGTAGAAACCGATCTCCCACGGCAGGATTCCGTACTGCTCCAGCACTCGCCTGTTGAATTTGGTGATCGCCGCATTATATTCGCGCGGCAAAGCAGAGAAGGGAAATGGCCCATAGTGATCCAGCTGAATGAAATCCGTGTGGCGCGCCGTCCCGTTTTTCGCTTCGTTTTCCTCCGCCGGGCCCACGTGCTCCACCAGAAATTGCCGGTTCGCGTAAAAAAACGGCTGCATCTCCTGCGGCAAAGTGTCCACGGCGCGATTCGTCACCAGCCGGTCCGCCGTTTCGCCCCAGCCAAACAGCGGCGCAATTCCGAGGAGCAAAATCCCCGCCGACAAAACACCCGCGCGTTGCAGCGAACGGCGCATTACCTCAGTTTGTCCTTATCCGCATCCGCCTTGATATTCGCGTCCGATAGCTGGCTGTGGCGGCGCCCGTAAAAATAATAAAAGACCAATCCGATTAGCAGCCACACAAAGAAACGAATCCAGTTGGTGATTGGCAGCCCCGCCATCAATAGCAGGCAAGTGAGAATCGTAACCACTGGCGCCAAAATTCCGCCCGGTGCGCGAAACGGGCGCGGACGGTCCGGTTGCTTATAGCGCAGAATCAGCACGCCGCCCGCCACCAGCGCAAATGCGAACAGCGTCCCTATGTTGGATAGATCAGCCAGTGTGCCGATGTCCAGCAGCCCCGCCGGAATTCCCACCAAAAATCCCGCCACGATCGTCGAAAAATCCGGCGTGCGAAAAATCTTATGTACGTGGCCAAAAAAGCCGGGCAGCAATCCGTCGCGCGACATCGCAAACCACACCCGCGCCTGCCCCAGCTGAAATACCAGCAGTGAAGAAATCATTCCAGTCAACGCGCCCAGCAGCACGATCAGCTGAATATTTCTGAAGCCAAGCCGCTTCAGCGTGTTCACCACCGGCGCCGCGTCGTCCAGCAGCGTTTCCCAGCGCACCAGGCCCGTCAACACCACCACTACCGAGATATATAGAATCGTGCAGATCACCAGCGTAGCAATAATGCCGATCGGCAAATCGCGCTTAGGGGTCTTACACTCCTCCGCCGCGGTGGAAACAGAATCAAAACCGATATAGGTGAAAAAAATAATTGAGCCGCCCGTCAGAATCCCTGGCCAGCCATTCGGCGCGAAGGGATGCCAGTTCGCCGGATGCACGTAACGCGACGCAAAAATCACGAACACCATGATCGCCGCGATTTTCAGCAGCACCATAATATTATTGGCGTTCGCCGATTCGCGTATGCCGCGCACCAGAATCACCGTCAGCAGCATCACGATAATAAAAGCCGGCCAGTTAAATCCGAAATGCCAGCCCGGATCGTAAAGAGTGTTTCCCTGCAGATCCGCTAGCCCCGCCGGCAAATAGGCAGGAGTAATCCACCTTAAACTCGGATGCACTCCAAACCAATCCAGCAGATTCACCACGTGCGCGGAAAATCCCACGCTGACCGCCATATTCGAAACGGCGTATTCCAGTATTAAATCCCAGCCGATAATCCACGCAATCAGCTCGCCCATTGTCGCGTACGTGTAAGTGTAAGCGCTGCCCGCGATCGGAATCATCGCCGCCAGCTCCGCGTAACACAGCGCCGCGAACGCGCACACCACTCCCACCAGTACGAACGACAGCGCGATTGCAGGTCCCGCGCCCGGTCGCCCGAAAGACGCCGAGTGATAGATCAAATATTCCAGCAGGGGAGCGTTCAGGACGGACTTGAATTGCAGTTTTTGCCCCGCGATCGCCGTGCCGATGATGGTGAAAATCCCCGACCCGATTACTGCGCCAATTCCCAGCGACGTGAGGCTCAGCCATCCCAGCGATTTTTTCAGCCGACGCTCGGGCAGCTCCGAGTCGGAGATCAGCTGATCGATGTTCTTCTTGCGGAAAAGCTGTGCGCCCAATCGTCACCTTCCCCGTGAAAGAGCGAGAAACTTTACCCTGCGAATGGTCGTGGTGCAACCCGCGCGCCGGTGTCCCCGGCGATATTCCATCGCACGGGCGACATCATCCTACAGCAGGCAGCGTTCATCCTAGCGTGTTTGTATCGCGGACTGATATTTCATGAAACGGCGCCTCACGCCAGCTGCAAATTGGCATAGCGCTCAATAAGTTTCTTCGCCCCATGATCCTGAAAGCTCACAGTCAATTTACGATCTTCGCCTTCGCCCTCGACTTCGATGATCGTCCCCACGCCGTATTTCGCATGTCGCACTCGCGTCCCAATCAACGGATCTTTCGACGTGCGTCGCGCCGCGCCGCGTGATGCGACACCGTACGGTGTGCGCGTCTTCTGCCGGTAAACATAATTCTCCGAATAATCCGGATCAGGCTCGTAGCGCCGCGTTTCGCCCGGCTCCGACTGCGAACCCAGCGCCGCTTCGATCAAATCTCCCGGAATTTCCGCCAGAAAACGCGAAGGCAGCGCCGCCCGCAAACGCTCTTCGCCATATGTGCGGCGGTAAACCGCCCGCGACAGCACCAAAGACTGCTTCGCGCGCGTCATCCCCACATAAAAAAGCCGCCGCTCCTCTTCCACCTCGGCATTGCTCCCCAGCGCGCGACCGTGCGGCAAAAGCCCTTCCTCGAGGCCGGCGAGAAAAACCGCATCGAATTCCAATCCCTTCGCGCTGTGCAAAGTCATCAGCGAAACTGGAATCGTGTCATCGTACTGATCCGAATCGCTCGCCAGCGCCGCCTGGTCGAGCACATCTTCCAGCGTCTGCCCCTGTTCGGTAGCCTCCGCCATCGCGTTCGCCAGCTCGCGCAGGTTTTCCGCGCGCGACGTGTGCTCCAGGTTGTCCTGCTGCTCGACCCAATCCAGATACCCGGTGCTGCCCAGCACGCGCTCAATCAGCTGCGTTGGCTGCATGTCCTGACAATCCTTCTGCAAGTCTTCAATTAATTTGCAAAATGAACGCAGCGCCCCGCTGAATTTCTTCCCCGTCAGAAACTCGCCGCTGGAGATAACCGCCCAAAGCGATTTCGACGTGTCCTTCGCGCGCGCTTCCAGTGCGGCGACCGTCACCGCTCCAATCCCGCGCGGCGGCACGTTCAGCACACGCAGCAAAGCAACATCGTCTTCCGGATGGAAAATCAAGCGCACGTACGCCAGCGCGTTGCGCACCTCCGCGCGTTCGTAAAAACTGAAGCCGCCCACCACGCGATAGCGAATCCCCAGCCGCCGCAGCACTTCTTCAAACGACCGCGACTGCGCCCCCGTGCGATACAGCACCGCAATCCGCGCATCCGGGTCGTTCCGCACCAGCCCTGACAACACGCCGCAAATAAACTCAGCCTCCGCGGAAGAATCCGGCGCTTCAAAAAATTTCAGCCGCGCGCCCGCACCCAAAGTAGCCTGCAAATTCTTCCCCAGCCGGTCGGAGTTGTTTTTCACCACCGCCGCGGCCGCGTCCAGAATCGTCTGCGTCGAACGGTAATTTTCCTCCAGCCGAATCAGCTTGGCGTTGGGAAAATCCGATGTGAAGCGCTTCAAATTTCCCGCGCGCGCCCCGCGCCACGCATAGATAGACTGATCCTCGTCACCCACTACGCAGACGTTCTTGCGCGTCCCCGCCAGCAGCCGCACCAATTCTTCCTGCGAGCGGTTGGTATCTTGAAATTCATCCACCATCAAATAGTGAAAGCGCGCATTCCACGTCGCGCGCACATCCGCATGGTCCCGCAGCAATTCCACCGCCCGCAGCAGCAAATCATCAAAATCGAGCGCCGCGGCCTTGCGCAGAATTTCGCTGTACACGCGGAACACTTCCGCCGCTTTCTGGCGCACATCGTCACGCGCCTCGGCGGCCGAAGCGGCCATTTCTTCCACAGTGAGCCCGTGATTCTTCGCGTAGCTGATCTGCGCGCGCATGCTGCGTGGCGGGTAATCGTCGGTGGAAAGTTCCAGCTGCGCCAACGCGCGTTTCACCGCCGCTGTCTGGTCATCGTCATCGTAAATCGCAAAATCGCGCGGCAATCCCAGATGCTGCGACTCGCGCCGAATCAACCGCGCGCAGAAAGAATGAAACGTCGAAACCCACACGTCCGAAGCGTCGCGCCCCGTCGAACGCAACAGCTCGCCGATCCGGTCCTTCATTACGGCCGCTGCTTTGTTGGTGAAAGTTACAGCGAGGATCGCGCTGCCGGGCACGCCCATCTCAATCAAGTGCGCCACGCGATAAGTGATCACGCGCGTCTTGCCCGTGCCCGCGCCCGCCAATACCAGCAGCGGACCTTCGGTCGTCAGCACAGCTTCGCGCTGCCGCTCATTCAATTTCTCAAGCAAAGTGGAAGATGAAGTGGAATTGTTCAAGCGCAAATTCTAACCGACCGCACCGCATAGAGCAATTTTCGCTAGGAATGCTGGATTGCAGAAGAACTTTCGATAGCGCGGCTAACTTCGCACAGCGCTTGCCGCACGTCGGATGATTAAAATTATAGCAATCTCAATTGGGATAAAAATCAGTAGGAACAGACTCGACGGTGAAGCCTGATGAAAGAATCTGGTCCCCGCGAACCATAAGTAGATGGCAACTCCTGCCAGCAAAGCCAGCAGCGCCGCCCTGCGCGCCCCGACCGGAAGGCTGGCCTCCCTCATCGGGATGACCTGGAACATCAGCGAGAACACCGCAAAAAGCAGAACTGCAACCACCATCAGAGACTTGCGCGTCAGGTCACGACCGCAAATGAGAGAAATCGCAATCGCAGCCGCGAGCGGCGTGAAAATCCCGATCCTACGCCAATCCAATGTTTGGGCCACTGCCATAATCCTTGTGCGGGGTCCAGCGCCGAAATCTTATCATGGCGACCGCCTTGTCGCGGCCCGCGCCGAAACCAACGTCCGGCGAGGGTAGTAATCTCTGAAACTGGTGTCGCTGAGTCTTGCGCGGCCCAGCCGAACGTGCGCACAAACTCTGTTACAATCGTGCGAATTTTCAGGAGCATCCCGCACACATGGGCCGCCGAAAAATATTTTTGTGGTTGCAAGGCCTGGTCATGGCCTTCGGCGGAGGCGGCCTCTTCGTCGTCACGTTCTTCGATTCCTCGGTGCTATCCTTCCCATTTTTCCCGGACGCCCTCCTCATCGAACTCTGCATCTCCAAACCCGTGCTCATGCCCTACTACGCCACCATGGCCGCCATTGGCTCGCTTTTCGGCTGCCTGGTCCTCTATTTCGTCGCGGAAAAAGCCGGCGAAGCTTTTTTTCACAAACATGCGGGCGGCAAAGCGCAAAAAATAAAGGAGTGGGTGGATAACAATGGCTTCCTCAGCGCCTTCATTCCCGCGATTCTGCCGCCACCGTTCCCGTTCAAGCCATTTATTCTCGCGGAAGGAGTCTTTCAGGTCCCCGCGAAAACTTTCATCCTCGCAATTCTCCTGGGACGAGGCCTGCGCTACGGTACCGAAGGAATTCTCGCCGTCCGCTACGGCGACGCCGCCCTTGGCTACTTAAAATCCCACGGCGGCACTTTCGCCCTAGCCGTGCTGGCCGTGATGGTTGTGCTCTACGTTCTCAGCCACTTCGTATTTCGCCATTCGCCTGCGAAACCCTAATTTCCGTTCACTCTCGCGTTGAACGCTCGGCCGAATTTGCGTACCGAAACTCCTCCCGCATCACGCGCAAGTCCGTGCCCAGTTCCACGCGCACAACAATGTTATCCTTGCCGCCATCGCCATCCGCAAAACGCAAATCGCGCAACGTGAACCGGTAACCCAAATCGCCCCGCTCCAAACTAGCCAGCGGAAACCGCGCATAACTCAAGAATGTTTTCGCCGCCGACGTATTCTCCGCCGCAATAAGCGCCGCGGAATCCTCCGGCTTGTAGTGCCGCGCAGCCCGATCCGGATCGAATCCCGCTCCCGGTGCCAGAGAAATCTCAATCACCTCAATGTCGTTGTCAGTTGAAACCACCCCGCGCCACGCAAGCGGCGAAATCGCCGAAGGGAAGGCCCCCACCGCCAGCGCCGGCGCACCGTGATATTCCCGCGCATTCAATTCGTCCACAGCGCGACTATGCAATCCCGCCCGCGCGCCTAAATAAATCAGCAGGCACAACAATGTCACAATCGCCGCCACCCGACCGCGCGGCCCTCGGCTCCGCTCCCCAATCTCTTCGCTGACTAGTCGCAGAAGCTCCGGCAACGCCAAACCCAAAACCAGAACGACCAAAATCCAAGGATCAAGCACACTAACCAAATCCCAGCCAGTCCACTTCTCACGAAATGGCCAAAGCAATTGCACCCCAATTCCGCCAGCCAGATCAAACAACAGATGCGCAGCAACTCCGACACTACAAACGACAACCGCCGAGGGGAAACTCACAGGAGGCAAACTCAAAGCAGAATTGTTCGCAGTCGCCCACCGAGCCATAACCCAGAAAATCAAAGCCAGCGCGCACACCAATAAGACCGACCCAAGAACGGAATGTAAAACCGCACGATGAAATCTCAGATAAGCGGAAGGACCGCCAAAATAACTCAAGAAATCCAGATCCGCCGCAGTCCCGGAAAAAACCAGCATCGCGGCGCCGTAACGCGGCAACAATTTCTGCCCAGCGCGCGCCAATATCAGCGCGATCAGCGCGTGAGTAAGAATTTCCACGGTAGTGTTTTCAGCAAGCCTCTAACGCAACAATCCCATCGGCCCAAGTCCATCGCGCCCGAGACCCACCACACGACGTTATTTCAAATGAGCCGGCGTAACCAACGAAAGCGCGTCCGGCACTATCCGAAACGCCAGCGGCAAACGGCCAATCGGTTCGCCGTCCACCTGCGCGAACACTTCGGCCCCATTCGCCGATTCGCAAATCACCTCAGTGTTCTTCCAAGTCGCGATCCCGTCCATTCCGCGCAGTTTTCCCAACCACAAAGCCGGCAAACAAGCGAGGTAACGCAGACGGCTGCGCGAAGAATTCGTCAAAAACTCAAACGAATCCTCGAACAGGCTAGCCCCCGTAGTGATCTTGAACGGCCCGCCATAATTCACAGTCCGCCCAATCACGATAATCGACGCCAAATGCTCCTGCCCATCTGACCGCACCCGCATCTCTGGAAAATCGTAACGCACGAGTTGCCGCGCGCCCTCTGCCCAATACGCCAAGACTCCGGCCCGCTTTTTCAATTCGCCATTCACCGCATTCACAATCGCGCCATCCGGCCCCGCTCCGCCCACACTAAGAAAATAACGCCCGCCAGCAGGCATCTCTGCAGAATGATTTCCGTTCAAAGAAGTCGCCAGCCCCAAAGCTACGCGCCGTATCACCCCGTCGTGAATCAATCGCGCAGCCTGCGGAATATCCCAGGGAATCCGCAACTCCTTCGCCAGAATATTCGCGGTTCCCGCTGGCAGCAGCGCCATCGGCACCGCGCTCCCCGCCAATCCATTAATAATTTCATTGATCGTGCCGTCGCCGCCGCACGCAATCACCATCCCGCGCCGCTGCTCCACGGCCTGCCGTGCGATCCCCTGCGCCGATCCCGCCGCCGTAGTGGCCGCGATCTCCGTCGTGATTCCCGCGTCCTTCAGAATCCGCACGGCCTGCTCAATTTCCATAAAACGACGCTGTCGCCGCCCACCGCTCGTGGGGTTGTATATCAATAGCGCGTCTTGAATTCCTTCAGGCATAGGTTTGCGTTCATCCTGTGAAACTAAACGGCCATTGTATAATACCCGCCGCAATTCACCGATGGCATTGGCACGGAGTGTTCATGGCTAAGAACAGCGCAGCAGCAAAAGAAATCGAGCGTTTGCGGGAAAAAATCCGGCATCACGAATACTTATATTACGTGAACGACGATCCCGAAATTTCCGACGCGCAATTCGACAAGCTGATGAACCAGCTGAAAAAGCTGGAAGCCGAAAATCCCAAGCTCGTTACGCCCGATTCACCCACCCAGCGCGTCGGCGGCGTAGCCCGCGAAGGTTTTCAGCAGGTCCGCCACAAAACCCCGATGGTCAGCCTCGACAACGCCTTCTCGTTCGACGAACTCGCCAATTTCGATCGCCGCGTCCGTGAACTCACCGGCCGGGAAAAAGTTGAATACGTCACCGAGCACAAATTCGACGGCCTCAGCATGTCCCTCATATATGAAAAAGGCGCGCTTGTCCGTGCCGTCACCCGCGGCGATGGCACCACAGGCGAAGACGTCACGCCGAACGTGCGCACCATTCGCTCGATTCCTCTCTGGATTGACGCCGCACAGCTGAAGAAAGCGGGAATCCCGGGCACCTTTGAGGTCCGCGGCGAAGCCATCATGACCCGCGCAGCCTTCGAAGCCATGAACGAGCAGCAAGACGCCAAAGGCGAAAAACGCTACGCCAATCCGCGCAACGCCGCTGCCGGCTCCGTCCGCGTTCTCGATTCCAGCATTACCGCTTCGCGCCGCCTCGGCTTTTTCGCCTACTACTTATTAGCAGACGGCCGCATTCCCAAAAAACGGCACTCCGAAATCCTGGAAGCGCTCGACGAACTCCGCTTCAAAGTCAGCGCCGACTGGGCTCTATGCCATGGCGTCACCGAAGTCGAAGCCTACATCACCAAGTGGGACACCAAGCGCGAAAAGCTCGGCTACGAAATTGACGGCATCGTTGTGAAAGTCAACGAAGTCGGCTTGCAGAACGAGCTAGGCTTCACCTCCAAAGCTCCCCGCTGGGCCATCGCCTACAAATATCAAGCCCACCAGGAAACCACGCTCCTAAAACAAATTGAAGTAAGTGTGGGCCGCACCGGCGTCCTCACTCCCTTCGCCGTTTTCGAGCCGGTGCAAATCGGCGGCGTCACCGTCACCAAATCCACCCTGCACAATATGGACGAAGTCCAGCGCCTCGGCGTCCACGCTGGGGACACAGTCCTGGTCGAACGCGCCGGCGAAGTAATCCCTCACGTCCTCAAAGTAGTGAAGCACGGCAAAGAAGAAAAAGAATTCAAGATGCCGGAAAAATGTCCGGTCTGCGGCATGCGCGTGCACCACACCGAAGGCGAAGTAGCTTACCGCTGCGTCAACGTCTCGTGCCCCGCGCGCAAAAGGGAATCGCTGCTGCACTTCGCCGGCCGCCACGCCATGAATATTGACGGCCTAGGCGAAAAAATCGTGGACCAGCTTCTCGAAAAGAGTGAAGTGAAAGATTTCGCCGACCTCTACAAACTCGACCTGAAAACGCTGGAAAATCTCGATCGCATGGGCGAAAAATCCGCGCAAAATCTCACAGACGAAATCGCCGGCAGCAAGAAGAACACTCTCGCCCGTCTGATCTACGCCATCGGCATGCCCTTCGTAGGCGAACGCACCGCGCAACTCCTCGCCGAACATTTCGGCTCCATGGCCAAGCTCGCCGAAGCGAGCCTCGAAGAATTGATGGAAGTCCCCGAAGTAGGTCCCAAAGTTGCCGAAGGCGTCCGCGAATTTTTCTCCGAATCCGCCAATCGCAAATTGATCGAACATCTCCGCGCGGTGGGCGTAAACATGAAAGAAGAACGCCAGGCCCCCGTATCCACCCGCTTCGCCGGCATGACCTTCGTCTTCACCGGCACCCTGGCCAAACGCTCCCGCGAAGAAGCCGAAGCCCTGGTAGTCTCCCACGGCGGCAAACCTGGCGGTTCCGTAAGCAAAAAAACCACCTACGTCGTAGTAGGCGAGGACGCCGGATCGAAGCTCGACAAAGCCAAAGCCCTAGGCGTAACAATCCTCACCGAACCCCAATTCGAGAAGCTGATATCGGCCAAATAGCTCTCACGAGTCTTCGGATTTCAAAGCGTTGAGCTGCCGCGTGCGACTTTCGCCGATGATCGTATCGCTGTTCCGCGCTCTTGTTATTCGAGGAATGGATTCCGCAGCGGCCGAACGCTCCCGGCCGGCTCGCTCGCCACACGCTGGATCTGCGTTTCAATCGGTTGGCGAATCCGCGGGTCCGCGGGAGCGTACTGCAAGGCCTGCGAATACTCTCGCAACGCCTCATCACGAGCTCCACGATCCAGCAGCAGATTCGCCAATTCGATATGTGCAAAGAACGCTGCAGGGTCCAGAGCCACAGACTTCCGTAAGTCCTCTTCGGCAGCGGCGGCGTCGGGCTTCACCGCGTAAAGCTTTTCGAGTGCCTCAAAATAAAGAAAGCCAGCAGGATTCGCGGGAAGGTGAAATGTCCCCTGATAGATGAACAGATTCCCAAATCTGGCAACCGGCGTGGCTGCTCGAAGCACTGGGCGATCCCAAAAAGCAGTGGGGATCAAGTAGGCAGTGCCCACGAAAATCGTTCCCGATCGGTCCGGCTGGATTATTGTGTTCCTGTCGCGCTTCCTATCGCGGCCCAGGAATTCCACATTGCGCCCCTTCAATTCTTCATCGGAAGAGAAGTACAGAATATCGCCCATTTGCCCGGCCGGCTTCAGCACCCTGCGATAGTAGCTCGTTATTTCTTTGGTCCGCTGACCTAGGTCGACACCTTCATCGCTGAAGTATTTGTAGGCATTGCGGGTCCCCACGAGTTCGTTGAAATACTCCCACGGGCGCATGACCGGTGCCGCAGAGACGATTGCCAGCGCGTAGGCGATTGCCGCGGCGGCACGCAGTTTCCCTGAATCCGACGTGATCGCGTGTTCCGCGAAGAGTCCCGCAAAGATGGACAGCAGTACGATCACCGGTAGCGCGTGCCGGACGCCTGCGTAAGTCGCGCCTTTAGCCAGTACCAAAAGAAACAGAATTGCGGCCGCCAGAATAATAGCGGCCGGAAAATTCCAATAGGCCGGCAATCGCCTGCCGAAAAACAACACCAGCCCCAGCACGATCAAGATGCTCAGGCCGATTGGCAGCTTCAGCGCGATCATCGCCGGGAAAAAATACTTTGGTCCACGGCCGAGGTAAACGCGGCCAAATATAAGTTGAGGAAACGGCCGTCCTTCCATTCCCGGGCGAATCGTATCTGCGAACCCCCATAGGTAGGCGCGAGGGACCACGTGCGTGGCAGCCATCGTCGCAAGCACGGATTGATAGATCGGCGTGTCAACGTCGCTGATTTTGTCAGCCAGCGGCCGATTGAATGCATCGCGACCTGCGCGCGCTTCGCTGTAGTGAAACAAATATGATCCCCACAAGACCGTCAGCGCGCCGGCCCCTACGGCCGCGACTTTCAGTAATCTTTCCCATCTGCTATCGCCCGCACGCGTTAGCGGCAGCCAGAAGGCCGCTAATAAGCCGATTGCTCCGACGGTCAATAGAACGACGGGCGCTGAGTGCTTCGCCGTCAGTGCAAGTCCCAGAAACAAAGAACAAAGTGCAAGGTCGTGCCAGACCCAATCGTGGAACCCGCGCGTCGCCAGAACAATCGCTGTTGCGGAACAGAGTGCTACCGGTAAGTCCGTCATCACCACAGGCCAGTGCGCCGCCACGGTGGGATCAATCACCAGAAATAGCAACGCACCGAGGCCCACTGCGGCATTAAAAGCTTCCTTGATCGCAAACGTCAGGCAGATGAGCAGCAGTCCATTGAGCACAAACATCGCTGTGCGCGCCCGCCTCTGGACCGAATCGGGGTCATTCTTTTGGAATAGGATCTCCTGTGTAAACTTCCGCTCGTCAGGCTTATCGCTGAACTGCCGCAGCGGATCCATGTGAAATCCGGTCGCCGCGATCACGCTTCCGACCCACAGCTTCACCAGCGGCGGTTGCTCCGGATTGATCCGGAAGTCACTGTACTTTACGTACGAAACCCCCGCGGCTACGTGATACGCCTCGTCAATCGTGAATCCGTCGAGCCGTGTTGTGAGGGCGGACCTCAAAATTCCCAGTCCGACCAGCAGCAGCATAACCCACAAGAAAGTGACAGATGTAATCTTGAGTTGGTTCATCGATTTCGCAGACGGAATTTCGAATTGGGGAGAGCGCGAAGGCCGTCGGCTTCGTGCACCCAGGGGATGCAGGCCTACCGGATATGGCGGGAGTCTATAACGGTTTTCGTCAGTCAGCAATGCGTTCGGCTCGCAGGCGGCCTGACCGCAAGTTCACACGGTGCTCAACTCCTCGCTTGTTTGGATCTCCGAGTCACGTCTTGAGGCGTATAATGAGTCCAGCGGGTGAGTCGGATGATCGCCGGTGTATTTCGCGCAAGCGAAACACACGGGAGGAAAGTCCGGACTCCCATAGTCCTCAGCTCGCAAGAGTGTCGGACTACAGGGCAACGCGCCTGGTAACGCCAGGGGGTTGTCGCGAGGTGCCCTTCGAAGCTGCCACTGGCAGCTTTTCAGGATCTTGCGACGGCTACGGAAAGTGCCACAGAAAATCAAACCGCCGGTGATGCTTTCGCCTCGGCGGCAGGCCTGCGGGAAACCACAGCCCTGCCTGTTTCGGCGCAGCGCATTTGGCAAGGGTGAAAAGGTGGGGTAAGAGCCCACCGCCCGGGTGGCAACATCCGGGGCACGGAAAACCCCGCGTGGAGCAAGGCCAAATAGGAGGGGAGGGCTGGCCCAGCCCGTACGCAACGCGCTCGAAGGAGCAAATTGCTGCGACCCTCGGGTAGGCTGCTGGAGTCCCGGAGCGATCCGGGACCTAGAGGAATGATCATCGCGCCGCGCCGTCGAAAATTCCGACGCAAGTTGGGCTAACGATAGCGCAGCGACAGAATCCGGCTTACAGACTCACCCGCTGAATTTTCTGACGTGGCCACCTACACCAGCCGGGCTAACGGACACGCTTCCGCAATTCCGGCCGATGTACGTGAAAATGCAGGAAACTTTCGCAAATCCCCCAAGCCAAACTAGCCGCTTCCGGATGGTAACTCGCCCGCGCATCGCAGAAGAAACCATGATCCGCTTCCGAGAACTCTACATTCACATAAGGTTTCCCCAGCCGCTTGCATTCATCAATCACCGCACGAATTTGCTCCTGCCCAATATGTTTATCGCGGCCGCCCCAGAAAAATAGCATCGTCGCGTGCAAGCTTGCCACCTGCGGCAACAGCGCCGGCGCAATCCCCCCGCCGTAAAACGAAATCGCCGCCTGCAAAGGCACCGTCGCGTTCGCGAGAAACGACGCGCGCCCTCCCATGCAAAATCCGATGCTCGCGATCGCGTCCTTCCGCACCTGCGGATCGCCCTGCAGCCAATCGTAAGCCGCGCGAATATCCTGGGTCAGTCCCTCCACAGTCATCGCCTTCATGTGCGGTACCGTCGCAGGAAAATCGGTGTAAGCCGCCTCGAATCCCGGCGCGGTGCGATGAAATAATTCCGGCGCGATCGCCACCACACCGGAGCGCGCGCATCGCTCGGTCACGTCGCGAATGTGCGCGTTCACTCCAAACGCTTCTTGAAACACCATCAGCCCCGGACGCGGTGCGCCGTCCGCCGGACGCGCTACATAAGCATTCATCGTGCTTCCGTCCGCCACTTGCAATGTTGCCTTCTGCGTTGCGATCTGCGTTTCCACGCGTCCTCTCGATTGCGCCCTGCGCCGAAGTCCCCTAGGATAATCGTGTGCGCCGCAAATAGGAAACGATGTTTGCGTCGAGCCTCCGCCCCACCATGAGGCTCACGCCGCCACGGAGAAATAAAGCAACTCAACCAGCGATGCCACTATACAGCGGCCCGATCACCGATCATTTCGACGGCAAACATTTTTACAATCCACGTGACGGCATGCCCGCCATGCCGCACGGCCGTGGCAGCGTCCTCAAATGGCTGCTCACTCGCAGGCCCGCAGCGTGGCGCAAATGGATTGACGCGCCGCCGGGTGCCACTCCGCCCGAGCGCGTCAACGACGGAAAAATCCGCGCCACGTTCGTCGGCCATTCCACGCTTCTAATCCAGCTGGAAGGCCTGAACATCCTTTGCGATCCCATCTGGTCCCATCGCGCCAGCCCGCTTTCCTGGATTGGACCGCCGCGCCACCGCGCCCCCGGAATTCACTTCGACCAACTTCCCACCATTGATTTGGTTCTGCAGAGCCACGACCACTACGATCATTTCGATGTGCCTACGCTGAGTCGCGTCGCAGCCCAGTGGCAACCTGCTTTCGCCGTTCCGCTCGGCGTAAGCGCGCGCCTCACCGCCAAAGGAATCGCGCAGGATTCGCAAATTCAGGAAATGGATTGGTGGCAATCGGCGGACGCCTTCGACAAAATTCGCGTCACCGCCGTCCCTGCCCGCCATTTTTCCGGCCGCAGCCTCACCGACCGCAATAAAACTCTCTGGTGCGGCTACGTGATCGAGAGCGCCTCCGGCACAATTTATTTCGCAGGAGACACCGCCTACGGCCCTCACTTCGCCTCCATCCGCGAACGCTTCCCGGAAATTCGTCTGGCCTTTCTGCCCATCGGCGCTTATCGCCCGCAGTGGTTCATGGGCCCAGTGCACATCTCTCCACCCGATGCCGTCCGAGCGCACAAAGAAGTAGGCGCCGCCACCAGCATCGCCATCCACCACGGCACCTTTCGCCTGGCCGACGACGGCGAGCGCGAGCCAGTAATCGAACTCCAACGCGCGCTTGATCGCGAAAAATCCGCTCACAGATTTTGGGTGCTCGATGCAGGGGAGGGAAGAGACATCCCATAATCAACAAACCGCTGCCGTTGGCAGCCTAGGCCCGCACGCTGCAGGAGGGCAATCTTGCCTGTGCTCTTCGTTTTGAATCTGCTTTTGAATTTGTAGCGGCCACCTTCAGGTGGGCGCCTTTGAAGTGGCCGTCGTAATTCACGCTGCGGCCGCTACCTCTCCCCAGCCACCACCGCATCAAAAAACAATCCCAAAAGATGCCGTATCTCCGAATCCGAAAGCGAATTCCCATCCACCAAATGCTCCAAAAGCATCGCATGCGAAAACGCACCCAAAGCCGTAGCCCCAGCCGCGCTCGAAATCGGTAGTGACCTCCCCAGCGATTTCATCACCCGCCGCAAAATATCTCCGCCGCAAGCGCGAAACTCTCTCTGCCGCGCCCGCAAACGCGCATGCGCCTCCGGATGCCGCACCGCAAAAAGTTTAAATTCCAAAGACAGCAAAGCCAGGCGCCGGTCCTTGGCAATCTGCGCGTAATGCTCGCGCAAAGCCCGTAAACGCTGCTGCGGATTGTCGTGCCGCTCCAGCAGCTCATTCACCTCCGCAATTCGCCGCGCCACAGTCTGTTCCAGCAAAGCAAAGAAAATATCCTCCTTGCTGGCAAAGTTCGCGTAAAAAGCCCCCCGCGTGTACCCAGCCCGCGCTGCAATATCCTCCAAACGCGCCGCCTCATACCCATCGCGCGCAAACGTCTGCTCCGCCGCCAGCAAAAGCTTCCGCCGCGTAGCCGCAGTCCGGGCCGCCTGCCGCGATGGCGCCGCAACCGAAACCGCAGCTGTCTTGCCGTTGATTCCCATCGCCCTGCCTTTGTCGGTGTTCATTTGCGTTCATCAGTGGTGCTTTTGACGTAACCGAAACATAACGCAAGCTCTTCATCGCTTTACAAGATACATACATGCATGTATATAATAAGTCATCCGCACGCGCAAGAAAACAAGCAAAGGTGCTTCGTGGCCACTGCCGCCATAACCGCAGACCAATCTTTCGACCTCGCCGCCTGGCGCCCCCGCCACAATCCGTGGCTCATCGCGCTCACGGTAACCCTCGCCACCTTCATGGAAGTCCTCGACACCTCCATCGCCAACGTCGCCCTCCCTCATATTGCCGGCTCCCTCGGCGCCAGTTCCGACGAATCCACCTGGGTCCTCACCAGCTACCTCGTCTCCAATGCCATCATTCTGCCCATCAGCGCCTGGCTCGCCACTCGCATGGGCCGCAAACGCTTCTATATGTCCTGCGTCGCGCTGTTCGCCGGCAGCAGCTTCCTCTGCGGCCTGGCCCCCACGCTTGGCATGTTGATTTTCTGCCGCGTGCTGCAAGGCGCAGGCGGCGGCGGGCTGCAACCGAGCGAGCAAGCGATCCTCGCCGACACGTTCTCACTATCAAAACGCGGCATGGCCTTCGCCGTGTATGGCATGGCGGTGGTGGTTGCGCCCGCCATCGGTCCGACCATCGGCGGATGGATCACCGACAATTACAGCTGGCGCTGGATTTTTTACATCAACGTTCCTATCAGCCTCATCTCTCTCTACCTTACCCATCGCCTGGTGGAAGACCCGCCGTACCTGAAATTAGAAAAAGAACGCCGCAAAAGCATCCCCGTTGACTACATCGGCCTCGGCCTGGTCGCCCTGGGCATCGGCAGCCTGCAACTCGTCCTCGACAAAGGCCAGGAAGCCGACTGGTTTTCCTCCCACTGGATTACCGCACTGCTGGCCGCCGCAATCATCCTGCTCGTCACTTGGGTCATCTGGGAATGGCGCCACGAACATCCCATCGTCGAGCTAACGCTCCTGAAAAAACGCAATTTCGCCACCGCCATGTTTTTCATGTTCATTCTCGGCGCGGTCTTGTACGGCACCACGGTCTTAATCCCGCAATATCTCCAACTCCTGATGGGCTACTCCGCCGTCAGCGCCGGAGAAGCTCTCGCCGGCGGCGGCTTCATCATGATGCTCATGATGCCGCTCTCTGGCTTTCTCACCTCTAAAATGGACCAGCGCGTCTTAATGTCCATCGGCTTCGGAACCACCGCCGCCGCGCTTTATTACATGACCACGCACATGACGCTCGGCATGGATTTCCGCACCGCCGCCATGCTCCGCGTCTATCAAGTCGCCGGCCTCGCCTTTATCTTCGTGCCCTCGAACGTGCTTTCCTACGTGGACGTCCCGCCCGAAAAAAATAATCAAATCTCCAGCATGATCAGTTTCATCCGCAATATAGGTGGCAGCATCGGCATCGCGCTGCTCGCCACCTTCATCACTCGCGGCACCCAGCAGCGCCAAACGTATCTCTCCGCCCACATGAACGAAGGCAACCCGCGCTTCCGGCAAATGATCGACGGCCTCACCGCCACTCTCCGCAGCCAAGGTATGAGCCCATCCGACGCTGCGCACCACGCGTACGCCCGCGCCGCGGCCCTTCTCGCGCAACAAGCTTCGACCCTGGCCTACACAGATGTAATCTCCAGCCTCACCGTAATCGTCGCCTGCCTGGTCCCCCTCTGTTTCATAATGAAGCGACCCCCAAAAGGCCTGGCCACCCCTTCGCTGCACTAACGGTCGTGCGGTTTTCGTAGCGCGTGCGTGTCGCCGGCTCTGCCTCATCTCTTCGCAGCCGTGTCCGTAGGATAAGTAATCCGCAACCCGCGCACCCGCGCAAACGGCGTGATCTCATGCACCGACGTCCGCGCCACGCTCATAATGTCTTCCACAGGAAAATCCCGCACCACCAAGGCATCCGCGATCAAAGATCGATGGCACCGCCAAGGCACCGCCTCAGCACACATAATCGCCGTAGGCTTCCCAACCGCAAGCTTTTCCAACCGCCCCAGCCCCGCAAGAAAATCCTCCGTCTGCATGTAATCCGCAAACCCACGAAAACTGGCATTGTGCCAACCCACATTCGCCGAATCCGCCTTCGCACGCCGCAATCCGCCAAGTTTTTTCAAATGCACATACCCAATCCGCGCCGCGCGCAAATGCCGCGCCAAAGTGTCTCGATTAAACTGTGGATTGTGTCGCGAACGTGGAATGCTGCGCACATCCACCACGCGTTGCACCCCATGCGCCCGCAACAGCTCAATAAATTCCGCAAGCGGCCGCGTCGAATGTCCGATCGTGAAAACTGTCGCCTGCAATTTTTTGCGCCGCACGCTCAATTCAGCATCCTCTGGCCTTTGGGCATCACAACAATTCTGCTTCGGCTCCCGGCCCTTCACAGGGATAATAGTCCCGTCGGCCAGCCCCAAGCCAACCCGCCTGCGGCAGCCAGCGCTTCGAGGGAACCATGACGGAAATTAGCGCCTTATTCTGGGACAACGGTGGCGTGATCCTCACCAACGGTTGGGATCGCAATTCACGCCGCGCCGCCGTCGAAAAATTCCACCTGGAGTGGTCCGACTTCGAAGACCGCCACGAGCTGATGCTCAACGCCTTCGAGACCGGCCGCGCCACCCTGGACGAATATTTGCGCCGCACAATTTTTTACCGCGAGCGCTCGTTCACTCCGGAAGATTTCAAGCAGTTCATGTACGCGCAATCTCAGCCATTCCCGCAGTCGTTGGAATTTTTAGGCACGCTCGTGCAGCCGCGAAGCTATCTGATGGCTTCGCTCAACAACGAATCGCTCGAAATCAACGAATACCGCATTCATAAATTTAACCTGCGCCAGTATTTCCAAACTTTTTTCAGCTCCTGCTACCTGGGAGTGCGCAAGCCGGAAGAGCAGATCTATCGCTTGGCGCTGAAAATTTCGCAACGCGAACCGCAAGAGTGTGTGTTCATAGACGATCGCGGCCTGAATCTGGAACTCGCGCGCGAAATGGGAATGCACACCATTCAATTTCAAAATCTTGCCCAGTTGCGCCAGGAACTCGCGCAGCTGGGAATCAGCCCCGGCGCTAAGTAGTCTGCGAGCGCGCCGAACAGGCCAATTTGAAACAAATACTAATGAGGCGTTATAGAAAATGAAACTCGACACACGCATACTTCCGGATATTGATGCACTCAGCCGCGCCGCACTCGAAGAATTGCTCAGCGATCTGAAAAATGCAATCAAACAGCGCGGCCGCGGCGCCATCGCGCTTTCCGGCGGCCACACCCCGGAAAAAATGTACACGCTCTGGGCCGCCACGGAAAAATATCGCAGCGAAACCGACTGGAATCACGTGCACTTGTTTTGGGGTGATGAACGCTACGTTCCGCAGGACGACCCACTCAGCAACTACCGCATGACGCGCTTGACGCTTCTCGAGCACGTCCCGATTCCCGCGGCCAACGTGCACGCGGTTCCTACCAATTTGGCGACGCCGGAACAGGCGGCGGAAGCTTACGATCAAGAGTTGCGAAAATTCTTCGGCTCGTCCGCGCCGGCATTCGACGTCACGCTGCTCGGGCTAGGTCCCGAGGGGCACACCGCTTCGCTTTTTCCTGATTCCCCCGCGCTTGAAGAGAAAACGCGCTGGGTCGTTCCCGTTCACGTGGCGGCGACGCCGCCGAACCGCCTCACGTTCACGCTCCCGGTCCTGAATTCCAGCCGCAACACCTACTTCCTTGTCGCCGGCGAAGGTAAGCGTCCGATCCTCGCCGCCTTGCGCGCCGAGCCGGATTCGCGGCCCAGCGCATATCCTGCCGGCCGCATCCGCCCGGCCGATGGACGCGTCCTCTGGTTCCTCGACCGAGCCGCCGCCGGATGATCGTACGCGAAAACTTTTATGAAGCGTTCCGCATCGTCCTACGTCTAAGCGGTTGCTGGGGTGTGCAGCAAAGTCACGGGCTCCATGAAGTCGTCGCTTTGCCTGCCGCTTCCCGCGCAGAATTTTCGCCGAAACCGGGTTGCAGGTTGTAAAATGTATGGAATCCAGGTCCGGCAACTTGCTTCGGACGAGGTGTGCCATTCCGCTGTCCCGAGCGGACACGCGGGATTATTCGTACCGTTTAAACCAAATTAGTGATGCGCCGACAAAATAAATCCATTCGCGCCGTCGCCACCGTGGCTTTGCCCGCCATGTTGCTCTGGCTTTCCGCCTGCAGCACCAAGTCAGCGGAAACCGCGCCGAACCTCGCCGTTCCGGTCACTGTGGCGAAAGCCGTCCAGAAAACGGTCCCCATCAACCTGACCGCGATCGGCACAGCCGAAGCGTATTCCACGGTTTCCATCAAGAGCCAGGTGAACGCGATTCTGGAGCAAGTGCATTTCAAACAGGGCGACTTCGTCAAAAAAGGCGATCTGCTTTTCACACTCGATGCCCGGCCGTTTCAGTCGGCACTCGCGCAGTCCGAAGCGAACCTCGCGCGCGATCAGGCGCAGGCCGAGCTCAATCAAGTGCAGTCCGTACGCTACCAAAAGCTATATGACGCGGGCGTCGCTCCCAAAGAACAGTTCGACCAGGTGAAAGCCACCGCGGACTCGCAGGAGGCGTTGGTTCACGCCGACGAAGCCGCGGTGCAATCCAGCAAGCTGCAGCTGCAATACTGCACCATTTACTCCCCGACCGACGGCCGCACCGGCGCGCTGCAGGTTTATCCCGGAAACTTGGTGAAAGAAAATGATGTTCCGATTCTCGTCGTGATCAACCAGATTTCGCCTATCTTCATGGATTTCTCGGTGCCGGAACAATACTTGGGCGTTGTGAAAAAATATATGAGCGGCGGGCGCCTGCAGATCGAAGCCACGCCCTACGGCGAAACCACGTCCGAGGTCGGCTATCTCACGTTTGTGGACAACAACGTGGACAACACCACCGGAACGCTCAAGCTGAAAGGGACTTTCCCGAACGACGATCACCGGTTGTGGCCGGGACAATTCTCCGTAGTCTCCTTGCGCCTCGCGGAACAGGAAAAAGCCATCGTCGTTCCGTCAACAGCAGTGCAGACTGGGCAGACCGGCGATTTCATCTTCGTGGTGAAAGCGGATCAGACCGTGGAATCGCACCCCGTAAAAGTAGCGCGGCAACTCGGCGGCGAATCGGTGATCTCGAGCGGCATCGCGCCCGGAGATACGGTCGTCACCGACGGACAGCTGCGCCTGATTCCCGGCGTAAAAGTGCAAGTGAAAGCAGCCAGCGCGGGAAGCTAGAGAAGTTCACGGCAGAAAAATGATCAGCATCGCCGAACCATTTATTCGCCGTCCGGTCATGACCACTCTGGTCATGCTCGCTATTCTGCTGTTCGGAATCCTCGGCTATCGCGCGCTCGCGGTCAGTGAGCTTCCCAACGTTGATTATCCGACGATTCAAGTGGGAGCCTCGCTGCCCGGCGCAAGTCCCGACACGGTAGCTTCGGCCATCGCCACACCTCTGGAAAAACAATTCTCAACAATCGCCGGCATTGATTCGATGACCTCGTCGAGTTCGCTCGGCGGAACTTCGATTACCCTGCAATTCGACCTGAGCCGCAATATCGATGGTGCCGCGCAAGACGTGCAGGCCGCAATCTCGCGCGCTTCTTCGCAGTTGCCGCCAAACATGCCCACGCCGCCCACGTACAACAAAGTGAATCCAGCGGACCAGCCCATTTTGTATATCGCGATGGGTTCGAAGACGCTTCCCGGTTACACCGTGGACCGCTACGCCGAAACGCTGATGGGCCAGCGGATTTCCATGGTCAAAGGCGTGGCGCAGGTGCAGGTGTATGGCTCGCAGAAATATTCAGTGCGCATCCAACTCGATCCGCAAGCGATGGCCACGCGGCAAATCGGCATTGATGAAGTTCACACCGCTGTACAGAACGGGAACGTGAATCTGCCAGTGGGAACTTTGTACGGTGATCATCGCGCTTTCACGCTGCAAGCCGATGGCCAGCTGACGCACGCCTCGGTATATCGCCCGCTGATTGTCGCCTATCGCAACGGCTCGCCCGTGCGCCTGGAGGATATCGGCCAAGTTCTCGACAGCGTTCAAGATAATCGCGTCGCGAACTGGTGGAACGACACCGAATCCGTGGTGCTCGCCATCGAGCGCCAGCCCGGCACCAACACTGTGGAAGTTGTGGACGCAGTGAAACAGTTGCTCCCGCAGTTTCGCGCGATCATTCCGCCCTCGATTGAGATGGCAACTTTGTACGACGCGTCGGAATCCATTCGCAATTCCGTCGCGGACGTGAAGTTCACGCTGTTTCTGGCCATCGCGCTGGTGATTTTGGTTATTTTTCTGTTCCTGCGAAATCTCTCCGCCACATTGATTCCCAGCTTTGCGCTGCCCATGTCCATCATCGGCACTTTCGGCGTGATGTACGTGCTGAACTACACGATTGATAATCTTTCGCTGATGGCGCTGACGCTTTCGGTGGGCTTTGTGGTGGACGACGCCATCGTGATGCTGGAAAACATCGTGCGCCACATGGAAATGGGCGAAGGCGTGATGGAAGCGGCGCTGAGCGGTTCACGCGAGATCGGGTTCACGATTCTTTCGATGACAGTTTCGCTGGCGGCCGTTTTCCTGCCCGTGTTTTTGATGGGCGGAATCATGGGGCGGCTGCTGCACGAATTTGCCGTGGTCATCATCACCGCGATCCTGGTTTCCGGCTTTGTTTCGCTGACGCTCACGCCGATGCTGTGCAGCCGCTTTCTGCGCCCGGCGGCCGAACAGCACCACGGCAGCGTGTACATGGCGCTGGAGCGATTTTTCGACCGCCTGCTGCATTATTACGACGTTTCGCTGCAATGGTCGCTGCGCCACCGCGTATTCGTGATGACCGTTTCCGGCATCATTTTGATTATTACGGTTTGGCAATTCGTGGTGATACCGAAAGGCTTCCTGCCGCCAGAGGACCGCTCGCAAATTTTCATTTCCACCGAAGCGCAGCAGGGAATTTCCTTTGATTCGATGCGGGCGCACCAGCAAGAATTAAACAGAATCGCGCTGGCGGATCCCAACGTCCGCGATTTCTTTTCCGGCGTGGGCGATTTTTCGTCAAGCAATGCAGGAATCATGTTCCTGCACTTGAAAGATCGGCCCCAGCGCGCGCTGATTCCCAATGCGACGATTCAGGCGTGGCAAGAAAAGTACGGTGCAGTTCCAGTGGTGGGCAGCGCGTTGCGAGCGATTGCGCCGCTGTTCGCGCACCGCACGACGATTGACGAAGTAATCGCCGAACTGGGCGTGAAATTCGCAACCGTCACCGGCATGAACGCCTACATGCAGAATCTGCCGCCGATTCAGGTGGGCGGCGAACTCACCAAGAGCCAGTACCAGTTGACCTTGCAAAGTCCAGATACGCAGGAGCTGTACCGCGAGTCGATGGCTTTCCAACAAAAGATGGCCAAGCTTCCCGGCCTGCAAGATGTGACCAGCGACCTGCTGATCGCCAATCCACAGGTAAACGTCAACATCGATCGCGACAAAGCTTCGGCGCTCGGCGTGACAGCGGAACAGATTGAAGACGCGCTCTACACCGCTTACGGCCAGCGCCAGATCTCCACGATCTACGCGCCCAACGACGAATACTGGGTGATCATGGAACTCGAAGATAAATACCAGAAAGATCCCGCCGCTCTTTCCATGCTTTATATTCGTTCGAGCAGCGGCACGCTGGTTCCATTGAACGCCGTGGCCAGCCTGACATCCAGCCTTGGGCCGCTCACGGTAAATCACTTTGGCCAGCTTCCCGCGGTGACGATTTCTTTCAATCTGGCGAACGACACCGCGATCGGCGACGCCGTGAATTCAGTAAAGCGCCTGGCGCGCGAAGAACTTCCTCCTACGGTGACCGCGCAATTCCAAGGAACAGCAAAAGCCTTTGAAGCTTCGCTCACTGGACTGGGCCTCCTGCTGCTGATGGCTATTTTGGTGATTTACATTGTGTTGGGAATTTTGTACGAGAGCTTCATTCACCCGATTACGATTCTTTCCGGGTTGCCGTCCGCGGCCTTCGGTGCGCTGCTCACGCTGCAGATTTTTCATCTGAGCCTGGACCTCTACGGCTTCGTCGGCGTGATCATGCTGATCGGGATCGTGAAGAAAAACGCGATCATGATGGTGGATTTCGCGGTCGAGCGCGAACGCACCGGGCACAAGACCGCGGCGGAAGCCATTTACGAAGGCTGCCTGATTCGTTTCCGTCCGATCACCATGACCACCATGGCGGCGCTGATGGGCACCGCGCCCATCGCTTTCGGCATCGGCGCCGGTGCGGATGCGCGCCGTCCGCTGGGCCTCGCGGTAGTCGGCGGACTAATCTTCTCGCAGATGGTTACGCTGTACCTGACGCCCGTCTTCTACACCTACATGGATACATTCCAGAGCTGGCTGGAGCACCATTTTGGGAAAATGACCGGAAAAAGGAATACCGATCTTGCGGATGGCCACGTTTCCGCGGATTAATCAGCCGGCTCCACAGAATTTCCTCGCTTCGTAAAATCTTCGTCCCCTTGTCCAGCGGTACAGGTGTTTCTGCCAAGCTGTACCAAGACTACCTGTCAATTCGTACCATTGACCGTACTAGTGCCGCTGTCTAGCATGAATTCAGGACGTGCATGCGTCTCGGAATGTGGGATTGCTTACCCGTGTTTCGCATACCAGCCTCGCGGGGAGTCAATCAGGATGCCGTTTAGCTTAGACCTGCCAAGAGATATCAAAACGCGCCAGAAACGGCGTGGTCCGCGAATGAACTCGCGCGTGCCGGTGACGATACAGTTGAGTGGACCGGGCGCCCCTGCGATTCAGGAAGCAGCGATTACCCGGGTGGTGAACGCCTACGGCTGCCTGCTGGTGTCCCCACTGGAAGTTGAATTGCAGCAAAGACTGCGTGTGACGAACTTGGCCACGCGCCGCGCCGTCGACGGACACGTCGTCTGGAAAGGAATGCAGCGACCGGACGGGTGGGACGTGGGGGTTGAGTTCATTTCAGCCGACCAAAACTTCTGGGGTGTGGAGCTTTGAAACTCGAACAATTGAGGGTCCCTGCGGCAAAAGCGTACGCATCGCCGCTAAGAGCAGCGGTGACGCCTGCGCGCGCGGTGGCGCCAGCGAGTCCGGCGCGAGCGGCGAAGGCGGATTTAGGCGGCGAATTATCATCATCCGCCGGCGAAGACCGGCGCCGCAGCCAGCGAGTGCTGGTGCGCGTGCGTGCCAGCCTGCACGTGGCGCTGGACGGCAAGCCCACAACATTTGAAATCGTGACGCTGAGCGTGAACAATCATGGCGCGATGATTATTCTGAAGCAGAGTTTGCCGCCGGACACGCGCTTCGTGCTGGAACATTCCGGAACGAAGGAAAAAGTGGCGTGCAAAGTGGTGCGTCCTTCGCGCGAGATGCCGGATGGATTTCAGATCCCGATTGAATTCGATTCTCCCGCGCCGAATTTCTGGAGGATTGCATTTCCGCCGAGTGATTGGCGGCCGATGGACGATTTGTAAATTGCGGCGCCTGCGGAAACAGCAGTTCTGGGTGCGGAGTTTTACTAGAACGGAAGTTTGCGCAGGTCGAGGTTGCCGCCGGAGAGGATGATTCCGATTTTCTTGCCGGCGGCGTTAATTTTTCGAAAGAGCGCGGGGGCGGCGGCTACGGCCCCGGACGGCTCGACGACAAACTTCGCGCGTTCCCACAGCAGCAGCATCGCCTGCACGATCTCTTCTTCGGTCACCAGGGACACTTCGTTCAGTCGCTCACGCAGAATCGAAAACGTCAGCGGACATAACGTGGCGCGTAATCCGTCGGCCATGGTTTCGGTGTTTGCTGCAGGCTCGATTCTTCCGGAGGCGAGCGAGCGGTGAGCGTCGTCCGCGTTGCATGGCTCACCGCCAATCACGCGAATCGCGGGGCGAAGGCTTTTTGCGGCGATGGCAGTGCCGCTCAGTAGGCCGCCGCCGCTTAGAGGCGTGATCACCACATCGAGATCGGGGACTTCTTCGAGCAATTCCAACGCCGCGGTTCCTTGCCCGGCGATTACCCGCGCATCATTGTAGGGATGCACCAGATGCGCGCCGGTTCGCATTATCACCTCGGCAGTGATGGCTTCGCGCGATGCGATGTTTGGCTCGCTTTCGGTGATTTGGCCGCCGTAGGCTGCCACTGCGGTCTTCTTTGCTTGGGAGGAATTTCGCGGCATCACGATGTAGGCGGGAATTCCGCGCCAGCGTGCTGCCTGGGAGAGCGCGGCGGCATGGTTCCCCGAGGATGGCGCGGCCACGCCAAATTGTGCTTGCTCGTCGGTGAGAGAAAAGACGGCGTTGGTGGCGCCACGAATCTTGAACGAGCCGGTTTTTTGCAGGTTTTCGCACTTGAAGAAGAGACGTGCGCCGGCGATGTGATCGAGCGAGGCGCAGGTAATGACAGGCGTGCGATGGATGCGCGGGGAGATAAGGCGAAGCGCGGCGCGAATGACATCCAGCGTTAGATTTGGCGCAGGAAGGTTGAGCGTATCGAGCGCGGCGGGTTGGGCTTCGGTTGATTGGTTATGAGCGGACATGGCGCATGCCGTGGGGCATTATGGCACATTTCATGGGCAGTTGGATTCGATGCGGCGGCGGTGAGATTCCGCGATGCGCGCGAACATTAAAAATCTTGACGCCGCTGCGGGCAAGTGCGATTCTCAGTTCCCCCTTCCAGAAGTAGCTTCGCGAAAAATTCAAGTCGCAAGCTCTCCAGGAGGAGCCCATGCCAAGCCACGAGCGTCGTAGTGCCACCCGCAAATCCTACGCAATCCCGGTGCGGTTTAACGTGATCACGGAACAGTATGCGATGGTGGGCGCGGCGAGTGCGTCGTCTGGGCCGGCGCGCGGGAACGCCAAGATATTGACGACGATTCCGCTACCGCAGCAAGGCGAAATCGTGAATTTGTCGGAGCGAGGGATCGGATTCAAGACCAAGCAAAACCTGAGCGTCGGCGAAAGCGTGGAAATATTCTTTACGTTGCCGACGGCATTGACCGGGCGCGCGCCAGAAGACGTACGCTGCAATGCGCGGATAGTGCGCGTGGACAAGAACGCGGACATTCACGGAATGATTGCGATTGGCGCGGCCATTGACCGCTTCGAGCGCACTTCGATCACGCGCAATTGGGATAACTAGCGCGCTGGGCGCTGGAGTTTGTGCGCCGGGATTTGAATGTTGCGCGAGTGAGTCATTTCGTGGGCCGCGGAGTCACGGTGAACGCTACTTGCGCCGCAGTGGTGTTGTCGAAGCGGTCGGAAATCTGCACGGCGATGGTGTGCGGGCCTGGCGCGAGGCCTGGAAGTTCGATCTGATAATTTTCCTTCGGCCCGTCGGAGAGACCGCTGGCGGGAAACGCGACGAGCCAATCGCCGGCATCCACGCTGTATTGCGCGCGAGTGATCGCGAGGCCGGAACTTACTCCGTCAAATGTAATCTTCGCAGGTGAGCCGCCGGAATCCGCGCGGAGATTTTCGATGCGCGGCGGAGTGTTTTGAATTTCGAAGCGCTCGCTGGTGCGTTCGTCTCTGAGCGCCTGGCTTGGCGGATTCGAAGGTAGATCCGAGGCAACAATCTTCAGGTAATAGGCGCCGTCGGGCATTGTGGTGGTGTCCCAGGAATAAAAGTGCTGCGTGAGTTTGTCTTTCAGCAGGCGCCAGGTTTGTTCGCCCTCCGTGCGATAGTAAACCGCGAAAACCAGATCGTCGTCGTTATCGTCGTGCGCGGTCCACAGGACGCTTTGGTAGCCTTTTTCTTCGAAACCTTGCGGCGGCACTTCGATCTTGATCGACTTCGACGAAGTATCGAGCAACGCGCCGATGTTGGGAAATGCCGCTGCGCCAACGCTGCTGCGCTGCGGCGTTTTCAGTTGCACCGCAGCTGGAGTTGTGGGACCTCCTGGCGACGGGGAAAATCCCTGCACGCGGACGCCGGGATCTTGAATGGCGATATCGTCCACAACGGGCGCGACATTTTCCGGTTGATAGGCAATGCTGACCCAGGAAATTTCCGGCGCGTCGCGCTTGTCGGCGGCCTGGAAGACAGCTTTCCACTGCAGGAAGCGCGCGGGCGGGCACGTTACGGCGGCGCCGCTCGCGCTGGAGTAAGGTCCCGACCACGGACTCCATTCTTTCTCGGGATTTGAAGTGTTGCCGGAACGCGCATAGAACGAAACTTTCCCCTGCGTCGCGCCGTTTTCGCCCCACCAGGTCAGGCGTCCCCAATGCGAGAAAATTTTGGCGTCGAAAGGATCGGATTCGAAGCTGCCCGTGGCTTCCTGGCCGGGTCCGAGCGTGAAAATCTTTCCGGGGTTGGCGGTGCCGACCAGTAGCTGGCCGTCGCGCCCGGCGATCAGGCTGGTCACTTGCGACGAAACAGTTTTGGCCACGATGGAATACACGCCGTCGCCCTCGAGCTCGATGATGGCGCCTTTATTTCCGGTGCCCAGCAGGACTTTTCCGTTCGGCGAAAGGCCCATCGAAAACACAAGGTCTTCGCGGGAGGTCCAGAGCGTTTCCGGTGAGCCTGCCGGAGATATTTTCACCACTTGCGAACCGCCAGTGGTGGAAGGGAAGAGCGAGAAGGCTGGAGCAGGTTGCGCGGCTGCCGCTGCCTGGAGTGCGAGCGTGACGGCGCCCTGCGCCGAAAGCGCCGGCGCTGCGCCGGAAGACTGCGGCGTGATCAGCGGTTGCGCCGGACTAGTGCCGGCGGGGCGCTGCTTTTCTCCGATTGCTGCGGCGTAGAGATTTCCGCTGGAGTCGGCGAGCAGTGATGTGACTTCCTTCTTGTCGGTTTCATACACGACGTACGCTGCGCCGGCCTTTGCTGCAGCTTGCGAATCTTTCGAGCCGGTGGCGCGGGAAATTTCGATGCGCAGAATTAGGCCATCGGGGTCGGTGCCGACGAGGAGATTGCCTTTCGCGTCGAAGGCGAGCGAGCGGGCGTGGCGCTCGTCACTTTGATAAAAAAGCTGGCCTTTGCCGTCGGGAGCTACAGCGTAGATTTCGCCTTTGTCTCCGGTGCCAACGAAGAGAGTGCCTTGTGCGTCCAGCGCGAGCGCCCAGATGTATTTGGCCTTGGGATCGAAGAAGACGGCCTTCTGTCCATCGGGTGTGACTTTGTAGACTTTGCCGTCCGGAGATGTGCCGACGTAGAGATTATCGTGCGCGTCGAAGGCGATGGTTTGCGCGGAGAGCTCGGGAGCTTCGAATACAGTGGTCGGCTTGGCGGGATCGTCGAAGCGCAGGACTTTGGCGTCGGAACCGCCGGCGGCATACACGCGGCCGCGCGAATCGGTGCGCAGCGCCCAGAGGTAAATTAAATTAGGATCGGAGAAGGCTGCGAATTGCGGCGCGGGGACCAGCTTGCCGTCGCTGCGAATGGCCACACCTTTGGCTGTGCCTTTTTCGAAGTCCGAGTAGTCTGATTGACGCCAGAAATGGGTGTGCTCGGCGTACGCGAGTGCGGGAGCGAGCAGCGCTATCGCCAGAACGCCGGACCAGAGGCAGGTGAAGATGCTTCGCCGTGTCATCGATGCCAATCTCCTTTACCGCTGGAAATCTTTATCGCCAGAGCTCTTCATCACCAGACCCCGTCGCGCGAGAGATTACTTGACCGTGATCGTCAGCGTGCGTTCGCCCGAAATTACTTGATGCATTTCCACAGACCATTCACCCGCGGTGGATTGGTAGAGCAGGCGGGCGCCGCCGGGGCTTTGCCGCTGGTCCAGAACATTGATTGCGGATGCCGGCGCATTGGGCATCACTTTGTCTTCGACCATCAGCGTGGGCGTTGGCTGCAGCAGCGTGGCGTAAAGCCGGTCATTCTGATGCTCGCGGTTCATTAGCTTAATCATCTCTTCGAGGCCCGGCAACTGGCCCTGCGAGCTAGCCGTGAGCGATTGCACGGTGCGATTCACCGTTTCGGCGTCGCTGACGACGAGTTGCAGCAGGCCGCGCGCGGCTTGCATGGGAATAGTAATGGGAAATTCCTGCACGAAAGCGGGGCCACGATAGGGCCGCAGCTGAACTTTTACATTAACGGTTTGGCCCGGGCGCACTTCGTTGGCTTCGACCCAGGCATCGTCAATGGTGGCGGCCCGGCGCTCCGGCAGTGCGGTGACGCGCAGATGAATCGCGGTGACGTGAGGTATTTCGTAGGGATTCGAGTAAATTTGCGCGAAGGTGCTCTGCACGTCGGTGGCGACGAAGAAACCGCCGGGCACGGGGTTGTCGGTCGGCGGAAATAAATCCTTCAACGTGACCGTGGTGTGACCTTTGATGGCGATCTCGCCGTCGAGTTGCAGAGTAGAACCTTCGCCGTACGCCGTGTTACCTATGATTCCGTTGTAGGTCGCCAGCGCGACCAGTAGGGGAGTGAGCTGAGGGCTTTCGATGATTTCAAAATGAAATTGCTTTTGCGTGGCGCCAGTGACGAGAGTGACGTCGACTGGAATCATCGGCGGCCCTTCGCCCAAACGCCCGCCGATGGCGGTGACGCGATCTTGCGTGAGCGTTCCGATGGTGCCGCCAGTCGAGATGATTTTCGTGGAATTCATGGCGGAAGCTAGCGTTGTGATTACGTGTGCGCGCGCGAGCGGCATGGAAACGTTGCCGAAGGAAAAGATGGGATGCCCACAGGCGAGGATTTTGCCGTGGTTCACGGTGGTGACGGTGCAGCCGGGGCTGATCGAAAGGTCGCCGCGAATTAATTCTACACCCACCATGTCGCCGGGCTTTAGCTGCGCGTCTTCGGGTGAGGGAGCGGCGGTGCCTCCGGCCACCATGGACATTCCCCATGCGGAGAGTTGCTTGCTGAATTGCGCGATGGTTTCGGGATAGAGGCCGGTGGTGATGAGCGGGGTCTCGATGGGCACGAGAAACTGGCCTTCGCCTGCGCCGGTCTGGCGCGAGAAATTTTCAGGGAGAGGAATACGTGCCGCGGAGAATATGTTTTCGACAGTTGTTTGCTGTGCGCGCGCGGCGGGGGATTGTGGCGTCACGTCCGGCGGCGGTTCCGGCTCGTTTTGCACTTCGAGCATATTTTCGATCGGAGTCACGCCGCCGATCGCTTCTTTGGTGAAGGCGCCGAGCTTCAGCGAGAGCGCGCCTGCCAGTTTGCCGTCGAAATAGACCGGACTGCCGCTCATGCCTGCGACCACGCCGGTGTGTTCCGCTTTTTCGCCCAGAAGCTGGACGAGAATAATGTCCTGCTTGGGACCGAGCGCGTCGTGCAGGACGCCTAGGACGACCAGGTCCACTTTTTCGATTTCGTCGCCAGTGAAAATCGTGTAGGCGACGCCTTTCATTCCGGGCTGCACCTGGCTGAGCGGAAAAATTGCAGGGGAGTCGTCTGCTTGCAGCGAAAAGCTTGTCAGTAGAAGTAGAGCGGTGAGAAATGTTGGAAGCAATTTCCGGAGGGCCGCGGGCATCAGAAGTTAATGATACCTGCCGCATAACGGGGAAGCAAATCGCGCCATGCTAGAATCTTGCGATGGCAAAAAAGACAATTTCGCCGGGCGGAAACGTCAGCGGAGTGGTGGAACTGCCCGGAGATAAATCCATTTCGCACCGTTACGCGATTCTGGCGGCGCTGGCGGAGGGCGTGAGCGAGATTCGCAATTATTCTCCCGCGGCGGATTGCGCCAGCACGCTGGAATGTGTGCGACGGCTGGGGATTGCGGTGGATGCGAAGGGCGAGCACGTGCGCATCGCGGGGAAGGGCCTCGACGGCCTGAAAGCTCCGCGGCGTACCATTGATGCGGAAAATTCCGGTTCGACGATCCGCATGATGTCTGGCGTTCTAGCGGGGCAGAGTTTTACCGCGACGCTTACGGGCGATAGTTCGCTGCGCCGCAGACCGATGCGCCGGGTCGTTGATCCCCTGCGGCAGATGGGCGCGGACATACGCAGCAGCGATGGCGACCGCGCGCCGCTGGAAATTCGCGGCGGGAAACTGCAGGCGATTGACTACACGCCGCCGGTGCCGAGCGCGCAGGTGAAATCGGCGATTCTACTCGCGGGTTTGTATGCGGACGGGGTGACGACCGTGCGCGAGTCGGTGCGAACGCGGGATCACACGGAAGTGGCGCTGCGCGAATTCGGGGCCAATGTCACGGTAGCCAAGGGAGAAGTGCGCATCGAGCCGCGACCGAAACTGCAGCCGCGGCAATTGATTGTGCCGGGCGACTTGTCGTCGGCGGTATTTCTGATCGGCGCGGCGCTGGTGCTGCCGGAATCGTCGCTAATGCTACACAACGTGGGGCTGAATCCCACGCGTTCGCGGGTGCTGGATTTTCTGATTTCGATTGGGGCGGCGATCAATCTGGCGTCGGTGCAGTTGCGCGATGGAGAACTGATAGGGGACGTCTCGGTGCGCCACGCGGCGCTGCTAGGCGGCAGCATTTCCGGCGCGCAGGTGGCGGAAATGATTGACGAACTGCCGATGCTGGCGGCGCTGGGCCCGTTCACGGAGAAGGGAATTGAGATTCACGACGCGCAGGAATTGCGGGTGAAGGAAAGCGACCGCATCGCGACGCTCGCGGAGGGATTGCGGCAGATGGGCGCGCGGCTGGAGGAGTTTCCAGACGGATTGCGCGTGGAAGGACGTGGACCGGGCGCGGCAACGACGAAGCTGCGCGGCGCGAAGGTTGATCCACAGGGCGACCATCGCATTGCGATGGCGTTGGCGGTGGCGGCGCTGGGCGCGGAGGGCGACACGGTTATTCGCGATTCCGAGTGCGTGGGAGTTTCATTTCCGGATTTTTTCAAGACGCTGGAGCGGTTGCGAGGCGGCGAAGATCAGGAAGATTTGCGCAAGTAGATGGTTCCATAGCTGGTGACGATTGAGATTTTGGGGCCTGAGGCGCCGACTTTGCCGCTGAGGCTGCCCGTGCCGTTGTCGTCCGCGGGCTTTAGGCTTGGCGTTTCGAAGTCGCTTTGAATATCGCCGGATCGGGAGATCGCAGAAATCTCGAAGCTCGATTTTGAAGGCAACGTCAAATCCACTTCCCCGGTTCCATTCGCGATATTGATTTCCGCGCTGGGCGGTTGGGCGTAGGTTACCTTAACGTCGCCGTGATTAACGGCGATGTCCAAGCGGCCCGCCACATTTTCCACTTCGATGTCCTTGTCGTGCGTGGTGAGTTTGGCGAAGCCGGCGACGTCCGACACGCTAATGTCCCCGGAATCGAGTTCCAGCCGCCCGGTGAGATGTGACAGCGTGAGATCGCCGGCCTTCGAGGTGTAGTGCGTGGTCTTGGTGACGTTGCGGATGCGTACAGGACCGAAGAATTCGCCCAGTACGGTAGCATCGCCCGTCACATCGTTCATTTCGATTTCGTTGCCGCGGCCGGTGATGCGGACGTTGCCGGAGATATCGTCAATGCGCGCGTCGCCTTTTGTGAGTTGGGCGGAAACGTCCGAGCCAATGTCGTGCACTTCGACGTCGCCGGTCTGAGTAGTGACGCTTACTGCGCCGGCCAGCCCGGAGACAGAAACGTCGCCGTGATGCGAGTCGGCAGCGAGCGAGGCGCTCTTGGGGAGTGTCACGTCGAAATCCACGGTGACGCGGCCACTTTCCGCTTCCTGATTTACGGGATGAACGCTGTAGCCGTCGCGCGTTTGTTCGATCACCACACTCAGCGATTTCAGAAGTTCCTCAGCAGATGATTCGTTCGAGGCCTCGGCGGTTTCCGTGACGCTCACGCGCAGGTCGTTGCCATCGCCGACGTGCGCGACGATGTTTCCCATCGCGGTCGTGACCATGACGTGCGCGCCGGCAGGAATTGTTTTCGGCGGGAGTTCCTCACTTTTTGAGGATTTGTGATTGAACATATCGAGGTCAATGTTCATGTCGGGATGTTTCGCGCGGATCTTCGTGTAGATTCCCATTCCCGCGAGAACGAAGACCACCAGGATCAGCAGAGCAGCTTCGCCGCCAGTGAGCAGCGGCGGGCGCGATTCGCCGGCGCGTTGCGCGCTGAAGTGATCCACCAGCTTGGCGATGCCCCAAAGGATGATCAGCACGGGCCAGAAGCGCCAGAAGAGGTGCCAGATTCCGAGATCGGGGTGGAAACGAGCGAGAAGAAACAGGATTCCAAGAACGATGAGCAGCAAGCCGCTGAAGATTGAGCTGCGTTGTGGTCCGCCGTTGCTCACGCGCGCCTCACGAGCCGAGATGACCCTCTTTGGAAGCGAGCGACTGCGCCGTCAGGACGACGCCGGCGACGATCAGGAGGATCGGCCAAAGTTCTAAGAAAGTGAAGCGGGTGTATTCGCCGATCAGGAAAAGAACTCCGACGGTGATGATCATCAGCGGGCCCATCAGGCCGCGGATCTTGCAATAGGGGCAGTGGCAAACCGTTTGATTGGGATCGGTCATATGGGCCTCCCCTAGGAATTCCCGCGCAGGCGATCTCGAAGAATGAATCCGCCGATGAGAATCAGCACGACCGGCCAGGTCTTCCTAAGCCACTCGTGCTGCAAGAGCCCGAAATTTCCGAGCAGTAGCAGAGCGCCGATGCCGATGAGGATAAACGCGCCGATAGGCTTGCGGGCTGCGCCACCATCAATCAAATTAGCGGGTTCGGGTTGTCCGTCGCGGCGAGCACGCGCTGTACGGTAGGCCTCGATGGGCATGTAAAAATAAAAGCAGCCGAGAGCGATTCCCAGAAACGCGTTGACGGAGTCGGGTAGGTCGCTGCTCAGTGCCGCGATCAGTCCGGCAAAGATCAGCACGTGGATCAGGGCCTTCATGTACTGGCCGTTGTACACAGCACCCAGGCCTGGGATGAAGCCCAAAGTGGCGGCGAGTCCGGGATTCGCTTCGGCCTTGCCCGGTTCGGTCGCCGGAGGCGCGGAGAGCAATCCCGCCAGGCACTGCTCGCAATAGAGCGCGCCGCGTACTTCTCGCGTACACTCCGGGCACAACGCCTTTCCGCAATTTCGGCAAAAACCGGTGGCCTGCACGTCCGTGTGCACCGCGCAATTCATCGAGGACTCCTGGTGGTGTTGGCGAGCATGATCGCGGCAAAATTCGCGGCCCAATCGGAGCGGAGTAGAGACGCCAGCATCGTGCCATTGCGCGCCTGGCTGTGACCGGGATGCGGCGAGGTCTGCGATTTCTCCTGCGGATTCACGGAGGGCGGAGTGGAATTCTGTTGTGGAGCGGGGGCCGGCGTGATGGAAGGCGAAGGCTCGGCCTCGGGCTGCAAGCGCGTCTGGATTTCATACACCACACGGAGATCGTTCACGAATTTGGCACTGCGCGCGTAGGTGAGATGGACCTGGCGGTTGGCGGTGCGAAAAACGTTGGCGGGGCTGAGGTCGGCCTTCTTCAGTTTTGCCGGGGACATGCCGGTGGTGTAGAGGACGATCAATATTGTGGCTGCGACGGTGACTGCGCCCATGGCGAAGCGAGGCTGCCACAGTTGCGGAATCCATGCGAACCAGCGCCTCCATCCGGCGCTCTGCGGACGCGGGCCTACGGTGCTATCGAGGATTTTTGAGATTAGTTGCGGCGGAACTTCGAGCGAATCGAGCGCGCGCATCCGATGGACGAGGCCGCCGACTTGCGCGACCAGCTTGCCACATGGATCGCAACCGGCGGAGTGCGCGGAGAACTCCGCGGCTTCGGCGGGCGACAGAGTACCGTCGAGATAATCGCTCAGCCTTTCTTCGGTGCGTGCGCAGTTCCAGTCCGTCATACGTTTGCTCCTGCTGTCAATTCTGCGGCCGAAGCCCCATTTCTTCCAAGATGCGCGCCAGCTCGATGCGCCCGCGATTGATTCTGGATTTTACTGTGCCTTCGGGCACTTCCAGGACGCTTTGAATTTCGCTGTAGTCCAGGCCCTGCAAATCGCGCAAGATTACCGCTTCGCGCAATTCCGGCGAGAGCTGCGACAAGCCGTGCTGCAACTGGCCGCTCAATTCCGAGGCCAGCGCCAACTTGTCGGGAGTGCGCGCAGCGGATTGTTTGTTTTCCAGCTTAGGCATTGCGTCCTCGATTGAATCTGTTAAACGATCGCGGCGCGTGCGACGGTAATGATCCACCAGCAGGTTGCGCGTGACGCTCGTAAGCCACGTGGGGAACGCGCCGTAAGCTGGCCGGTAACTCGCGAGCGTGCGATAGATGCGCAAGAAAACTTCCTGGCTGAGGTCCTCGGCTTCGGTCGAATTGCCGGTGAACCGGTAGCACAGATTGAAAACGCGCCGGGTGTGGCGGCGCACAAGTTCCTCCCAGGCCGGCCCTTCGCCCCGGAGACATCCCTGCACCAGTTGGGCGTCGGGCTCCAATCTTCTTCAGCCTCGCGAGTTGCATGCCCTTTCAGCCTCACAAGATGTAACGCAATCCTGGGCCAAAAAGTTCCGCGCGCCGGGCGACGAGTTGCGTCGAGCGGGCTTGTGGTGCCGCGGAGACTTGCATTGTGCCGCATCTTATCGAGCTTGGCGGCGGGAACACAAGCGCCGTGATGGATTTCGAGGCGTGGGGTGAAACCAAAGCGAATGCTGCCTTGACACTTTCGGAAGCTTGCTGTTACGGTGCGAAATCAATGTTGCGTACTTCACGACGGATTTTCCTGCTGCTGCTGGCACTGGTTGCGCTTGGCGGTTTGGGGTATAAGTTCCGCAATTCGATCACGCTGGAGGGATTTCAGTGGTCCACGGTGGGCCAATCGCTGCGCCACGCGCGCATTTCCTTGCTGGTGCTGACGGTGGCGACGATCTATGTGTGTTTTGCGATACGCGCGCTGCGCTGGATGAGGTTTTCGCGCACGCTGGGTGTGACGCATTTTTCTAATGTCTACAGCGCGACGCTGATGGGATTTACGTGCACATTTTTGCTGGGTCGCGCGGGTGAGCCGATTCGGCCGGTGCTGATTGGGAAGAAGGACGGGCTTTCGATACCGCGGATGTTCGGGGTTTATGTGCTGGAGCGCGTGTTCGATATGGCGGCTACCGCCGTGATCGCTGGCTCGGCGCTGCTGTTCTTCTCGCAGCAGGGCTTGACGCCTGGCGAGGAAGCAATGGTGTTGAAGGTGCGTTCAGCGGGAGTTTTGTTGCTGGTGGCGCTGCTGGTAGCGGTCTCGTTTCTGATTTATTTTCGCTACCATGGCGCGGAATGGCTGACGCGGCGGTTGAAGAAACCGGCATGGCGCGTTGGGTGGCGAGGGAAGATTATTGCGCTGTTGGAAGGCTTCGCCGAAGGATTGCAGGGAATACGAACGTGGAATGATCTGGGAGCGTTAATCGGGCTCTCGGCGGTGCACTGGTTTTTGATTGTGCTGTGCTATTTGTGGGTGGCGCATGCGTTCGGCGGAAGGTTGGGAGAACTGACGCTTGCGGACTCGGCGCTGGTGCTGGCGTTTTCCATGGTGGGGTCAGCGGTGCAATTCCCCGGCGTGGGCGGCGGCGCGCAGGTGGCCACATTTGTTGTGTTGACGCTGATCTTTGGAGTAGAAAAGGTGCCGGCGGCGACGATGTCCATTATGGTTTGGCTGCTCACATTTGCATCTTGCAGTCTGGCGGGATTGCCGTTGCTGTTCCGCGAAGGGTGGTCCATGGGCGAACTGCGCAAGATGGCGACGACCGCGGAGCAGGAAGCCGAAACCGAAGCGGAAGAAATTGTGCTGGGCTCGCATCCAGCGAAACCGGGAGATCAAACGCGGTGAAATGTCCCTTCTGCACGAACCTGGACGACAAAGTGGTGGACTCGCGCGAGGCGCGCACCGGCGATTTGATCCGGCGGCGGCGCGAGTGCTTGAAGTGCGGGCGGCGATTCACAACGTACGAGCGCATTGATGAAATTCCTTACATGGTGATCAAGAAGGATGGGCGGAGGGAGAAATTCGAACGCGCCAAGCTGCTGCAGGGATTGCTGAAGGCTTGCGAGAAGCGGCCGGTGCCGGTAGGCAAGCTGGAAATGCTCGTGGATGAGGCGGAGCAGTTCGTCAGCGAGGCACCGGAGCGCGAACGTACCACGAAAGACATCGGCGAACACATTATGCAGAAGCTGAAGAAGTTGGATAAGGTGGCTTACGTGCGATTCGCGTCCGTCTATCTGGACTTCAAGGATGTGAAGGAATTCATGGACGAGCTGAAAGTGCTGCTGAAAGATCGCGTGAAGAAGTAATTCCTCCTCTAGACCTGCCAGACGCCTGCTGCAAATTTCTTTATAGTGCGAAATCCGAGGTGTTCGTAAAGGCGCACGGCGGAAGTGTTGATGCTGGTTACGGTGAGCGAAAGGGAATCGTAGCGCCTGCGGCGCAGAGCTTGGATAGAACTTTCCATAAGGGCGCGGCCGATGCCGTGGCCTTGGTAGCCTGGCATCACGCAGATTTGGGTGGTGTGACCCACTCGTTCGGCGACGGTGGAGGTGAGAACCATGCCGACGGGACGTTCGCCGGTGGCGGGACGCACCAGGAAAGAAGCTTCGGGCAGAAATTGGCCGCAGCCTGGGAGCAGAACAATATTGCGCAGGAATTTCATGCCGCCGGATTCGCTGCGGTACTGGTCGTTGATTTCGCCGTCCACGTGGTCGGCGTAGGACAGCTGGATCAGGCGAGCGGCGGATTCGAAAGCGCGGTCGGTCCATGGTTCCAGGCGCAGGCCGGTGGAAAGAGGCGCGCCGCTGAGTTTGGCGTCCGCGAGCGTGAGCAGCATAAACTGGCGGGTGTACAGCTTGAAATATTGCGAGAGAAAAACGGGATCGAGTTCGGTGCCGAAGGGCATCAGCTGCGCTTCGACGCGTTCCAGGTGCGGAGTGGCGTGCAGCGCGGTTACCATTTCGGTTACGAGCGCGCGTGTGTAAGGCTCCTGCGAAAAGCGCGAGGATACGAACAATCCGCCGACGAGTCCTTTGTGATCTTCCAGGACGTAGAATCCGTAGCCGGCGGGATGGCCATCTTCCATCGCCACGTAGCCGCCCAGAGAGCGGGAATCGATGAACCTACGAATCAGTTCAATCGAAGAGCGGTAATCCCAATGTAGTTCGTCGCGCCAATGGCGAGTTTCTTCCTGGAAGAGCGGGTCCAGGACGCGCGCCTGAATTTGCCGGAGATCAACAATCTGCATGTAGGAGAAGAAGCAACCCCCAGGCCATTATAATCATGGGCGGCGGTAGAACCCAACTGGTGGACTTGCCGATAGTGGGTCAGTTTCGGGTAAGCGCGTTAATCAGCGGTTAGGGCTAGCCCTGAGGCTGCACCGCACGTCTTTGACTTACTTGGAAGCTCAACCTAAGATGTGCGCCAATGCCCGATTCCGCCTCTATTATTGGCCGCGTAGTCTCGCACTATCGTGTGATCGAAAAGATCGGCGGCGGCGGTATGGGCGTGGTTTACAAAGCGCAAGATCTCAAACTCGATCGCTTTGTAGCCCTCAAATTCCTTCCTGACGAGGTAGCGAAAGACGGACAAGCGCTCGCTCGCTTCCAGCGTGAAGCGAAAGCTGCCTCCGCGCTGAATCATCCCAACATCTGCACCATCTACGAAATCGGCGAGCACGATGGGCAGCCGTTCATTGCGATGGAATGCCTCGAGGGCCGAACGCTGCGGCAAAAGATCTCGGGCCAACCGGTTGCGCTCGACGAAGTGCTGGCGCTCGGAATCGAAATCGCGGATGCGTTGGACGCGGCACACGCGAAGGGAATCATTCACCGCGACATCAAGCCCGCGAATATTTTTGTGACCGCGCGCGGACAAGCCAAGATTCTGGATTTCGGCCTGGCGAAGGTTCCATTGGAGAAAAAAAGCGGATCGGTGGAAAGCGGCGCGACTCTGGACGAGGACCCCAGGATCACAACCCCCGGAAGTGCAGTCGGAACCGTTACGTACATGTCGCCCGAACAGATTCGCGGCAAGCATCTTGATGCGAGGACGGATTTATTTTCGTTTGGCGCGGTGTTGTACGAGATGGCCACCGGCACTGTGGCGTTTCGCGGCGACACCTCCGGAGCGATTTTCGAATCGATTCTGACGCGGGAGCCCGCGCCGATCGCTCGGCTGAATCCCGACGCACCGGTGAAGCTGGAAGAAATCATTCTCAAGGCGCTGGAGAAGGACCGCGATGTGCGCTGCCAGTCTGCCGCGGAGCTCCGCGCGGATTTGAAACGGTTGAAGCGCGACTCGGACTCGGGGCGGTCAGGACAACTGAAAGTGATTGCCGCGCAAGCCTCGGCGGCAGCTGGCGACGCGGGGAAGTCGAAAGGCTGGTCGAAAGAAAAGAAGCTGCTGTGGGGAATCGCGGCTCTGGTCCTGATTGCCGCGGTGGCGCTGGGCGCGCGATTTTATTTCAATCGAAATACCGTCGATTCGATCGCCGTGCTGCCTTTCACGAATACCAGTGGAAATCCTGACGCAGAATATCTATGTGACGGAATTACGGAAGGACTGATCAATAGCTTGTCGCAGCTTCCGGACTTACACGTAATGTCGCGGAATGCGGTGTTCCGATACAAAGGCCAGACCGGCGACGCGCAGCGCGTCGGGCGGGATTTGAAAGTCGGGGCGGTACTGGTGGGAACGCTGGTGCAGCGCGGCGACGGATTTCACCTAGAGACGGAGCTGGTGAATTCTACCAACGGCACGGAATTGTGGGGCACTCAATACGATCGCAGACTTTCGGACATCGCGGCGGTGCAGGCCGACATCGTGCGTGATATTTCCGAGAAGTTGAAGCTGCGGCTGAACGCGGCGGACAAGACAAAGCTCGCAAAACAAAACACGGAGAATTGGGAAGCCTACGATTTGTACATGAAGGGGCGGTACTACTGGAACAAATTCACCGACGCGGATTTGAAAACATCGGTGAACTATTTCCAGCAGTCTATCGCGAAGGACTCGAATTACGCGCAGGCCTATGCCGGTCTTGCCGATGCATATCATGAACTCGCCAGTACCAATCCACCCCGCGAAATGATGCCGCTCGCAAAAGCGGCCGCACTGAAAGCGCTGCAGATCGACGATTCGGTTGCCAACGCGCACGCGGCGCTCGGCTGGATCAAATGGAAATACGACTGGGATTTTCCCGGCGCCGAACGCGAGTTCGAGCGCGCGATTGAACTCGACCGCGAACATTCAGAAGGGCTGGCGATGTACGCGGACTTTCTGGATTCGATGGGAAGGAGCGACGAAGGTCTGGAGGCGCACCGGCAGGCGATCGAAGCCGATCCCATGAACCTGATTTACAGCAGTAACTTTGGCGACGGACTCTATTCCGCGCATCGATTCGACGAAGCCATCGTGCAATACAAGAAGACGCTGGCGATGGACGCAAATTTCGACGCGGCTCACTATAGCCTCGCGTCTGCCTACGACCGGAAAGGAATGCAGAAGGAAGCCATCTCCGAATGGCAGAAGGCCATGACCGAATACGGAGACACGCGAACAGCGGCGCTGATCGGCGACGTATATGCGCGATCCGGATACGATGCGGCGTTGCGCGCGTGGATAGCCGACTCGAAGAAGAACGCGAACCACGAGTTCGTTTCGCCTTTCGCCATTGCCTCAATGTACGGGATGCTGAGCGATAAAGGTTCGGCGATGGAGTGGCTGGAAAAAGCGTACGAAGATCGCGACGTGGACCTCGTCACGGTAAATGTTGAACCCGTGTTCAGTTTCCTACATTCCGATCCGCGTTTTCAGGATTTGTTGCGCCGCATCGGGCTCACGCATGGCTAATCAGGTTGTGTGCGTCGACCCATTGAGCCCATCCGCGAAATCGGAAACTGATCCGGTACTACCTTGCGGGGGCATGGGATCGAAACTGAGGCCGGCGAAGGGGGTTGAGGGGATTTGTCTGAAATGTAACTGCCTGTACCATCAGCCTACCGTGCGCATGCGGGAAATTGTGCTACCATGCAATTCGCCGAGGCGAGAATTGTTTGCGCCCGCGCTTACCGGATGGCTTTCCTTTCAGAACTACGCTATCCAACAACGCGTATCGCCAAGCTCCTCTCGGGACTCTTCGCGATGGCGCTGTTCCTATTTGTGTCCATTGCCGCCGTTTCCGGCTTCCTGCTCTATCAAGTACTGCGCACCACGCACGCGGCGCCCTCAAGCGTAGATCTGAATGTAATGATGGGCCATCCGGTGGACTTTTCGTTTTCGGTACCCGGTACGGGAACGCGCGACGGCTGGTTTTATCCGGGCTTGCGGGGCTCGCCGACCATCGTGGTGTGTCACGGCTTTCATTCGCAACGATCGGACGTGCTGACGCTGGTTACCGCGCTGCAGGACCAGCAGTTCAATGTGTTCCTGTTTGATTTTACCGCGCATGGGAGTAGCCCGGGCGTCACGACGCTGGGCTATCGCGAAGTGTCTGAGTTGCAGGCCGCGATGCAAGCTCTGGCAACGCGCGATGATGTGGACCCGAAACATTTCGGCCTGTGGGGCGTGGATATGGGCGGGTACGTGGTGCTGGAGAACGCCGTCTCCGATCCGCGGGTTTCCGCGTTTATTGTAGATGATGCTTATGCCGACCCGGGCGACATGGTGCAGATCGAAGTGAAACGCTCGGGGTTGACGGTGCTGCCTTATGTGAGCAAGTTTTGCGATCTGGGATTCCGCATGCTGAATTATCAGTTCCGGCACCAACTTCCGGTGACCGCGCAGTTGGGTCGAACCAAGGGGATTCCGAAACTTTTCTTTGTGTCGGATGATCGGCCCGACCTGGCGCACGACATGACCAACATCTTCACGATTGCGCCGGAACCCAAGCAGATGATTCGCGACCGGACGAGTTATCCGGACATGTCTGACGATGACCGCAAGAACTATGAGAGCCAGGTGGTGAGTTTCTTTCTGCTGAATTTGCCGGCAGCTTCGCGGGCACCGAACAACTAGCGCGGGGCGGCCTGAACGGGAACTTCGAAGATGCCTTCTTGCAGCTTTTCTTCGGTTCCGCCAAATCTTCCAGCCTTTTGTATTTTTTCGAATCCTTCGCGTGACGTCAGCACCAAAGCTGCGTCTGGATCTTGCGGCGACCATTCCGGGATTTCGCGATGGAAATAAAAGGCGAGGCCGTAGTTCCAGGTGCGCCGCAGCCCGTATGTGAAGATTCTCTCGGGATGAAGATCATTGCGCAAGAACTCCGCGTGCGGCCTGGCCGATACGTGGGGGTCGAGCGATGGCAGGACTGCGAGGTTCGCGGCTTCAAGCGCCGCGACGGCGCATAAGCTGCAGATGCTCACCGTCAGACGAAAGTTTGCGCGCGTTCCGGCGTAAAGAATTGCGGCGGCGACCGCGATAGCGAGCCCCAGGGCTGCCACCGCCAATGATGCGATGGAGAGGCTCATGTCCGTGAATGGAAACTTGTGCGTCGCGTGCACGAATATTGAGGCGAGTGCAATCCAGGTTGCGCCGATTCCTCCGCTGAGGACGATCGCAGTGGCACGACTTTTTTGAAATGCGCGGCTGGCGCTGATTGCGGCGATCAGAGCGAGTGCGGGAACCGCCGGGAGAATGTAGCTGGGCAGTTTCGATTGCGAGAAGCTGAAGAACGCGATGGGGAAGATGGCCCAGCAGGCAGTGAAGAATCCGGGAGAATTTTTCCAGGATTTTTCGCGCCAGAGGCGGAGCGCTTCTTGTGCTGCGGCGATCAGGAACGCGGACCACGGTAGGAGCGCGAGGATGGTGATGGGTCCGAAGAACCAGAAGGGTTGCTGGTGCTGGTACAGAGGCGTCAGGTAGCGTTCGAAATTGTGCTGAAAGATGAAGACGTGAAGGAAATCGGGATTGCGGTGCGCGCAGAGCAGGTACCAGGGCAGCGCGACAATACAGAACGACGCCATGGCGATTGGATGCGCGAGGCGCAGGGCGACACGCCAGCTTGATGTCGCGACGACCCAAATGGCGATTGCGCCGCCCGCGAGAATTAACGCTGCCGGACCCTTGGCAAGCACTCCTAGCCCTAGCGACGCGCCCCACAAGACCTGTATTGGTACATCTCGATTCTTGTTGCCCGGCTGCATGCCATTCGGAACGCGTAGCGCCCCGGCACGGCTCAGTATGCTTGCAGCGAAAACCATTGCCATCGTTAGCGCTGCGCTGAATAGCATGTCTGGAGTTGCGGCCCGCGAGAAGGCGATGGCCGCGACGCTGGTGGAAAAAATTACGGGCGCGAAGAGCGCCGGGCTCGTACTTAAATCCTCATCGCCGCCGTAATGCCTTCGGGCCATGCAGCCAATGGCGACTGCTGCCGCGAGCGCCGCAAATGCGGAAGGCAGGCGCGCGGCCCACTCCGCGGGAAGATGCATCTGGAATCCGATAGCCGCGGCCCAGTAATAAAGGATGGGTTTTTCAAACCACGGGGCACCCCAGAGTTTCGGCGTGACCCAGTCGCCGGTCTCGACCATCGCGCGTGCGATCCATGCGTAGCGCGATTCGTCGGGACCGACCAGGCCGATGGCGCCAAGGTTCGCGAACAGCGAGACCAGAATTACCAGCGCGGCTGTGACGAGCGCTGCGATGTTCGTGTCGCGCTGCGATTTTGCCGATTCGCTCAAAGCGCGATGAGTCTAACATCCTCGCTGCCAATCTTGATTCGCGAAGCGCGGCGTACGTTGGGAGCAACGGACAATCAAGGGCAATCAAGATTGATAATCGCGATGAACGTTAGCAACGCACAATCGTCCAACGATAGCTGGCATACGCTCCGCAGGCTCTTGCATAATGGCCCGCTATGCGGGAATGGTTGGAATATGCGGTCGCGTGGACGGGACTGAAATTGTTGGGAATGCTGCCGCGGCCCGCCGCGCGATGGGTTGGCGCTTCGTTTGCGGCGGCGGCTTATGGCTTCCGCACACCGCTGCGGCGGGCGGCGATGTTCAACCTGCATCTGGCGTTTCCGGATTGGAGCGAGGCGAAACGCAACGAGGTGATTCGCGGGATGATCCAGCAAATCGGCTGGATGGCCGGTGAATTTTCGCAATTTCCGCGCTACACGCCGCAGAACATCGAGCGCAGCGTGGTGATTGATGGAGCTGAGAATTTCTACGCGGGGCAACGGCGCGGAAAAGGCGTGCTGTTTCTGACTGGCCATATGAGCGCTTGGGAGCTTTCGTCGTTTGCGCACGCGCTGTACGGGCACCCGCTGCATTTTCTGGTGCGGCCGATTTCGAATGCTCGGGTGGATGAGCTGATTAATCATTACCGCTGCCTTTCGGGGAATCGTCCCATTGATAAAAATAAGTCGGCGCGGGCGATTTTGAAGGTTCTGGCGGAGGGCGGCACGGTGGGCATTTTGGCGGATCACAACACGGCGCTGGAAGAAGGACTGTTCGTGGATTTCTTCGGCACTCCTGCCTCCACCACTTCTGGTTTGGCGCGACTGGCGTTGCGTACGGACGCGGCCGTCGTCCCCGGCTTTCTTTTTTGGGATGAGTCGCTGGGGAAGTACCGGCTGCGATTCGAGCCACCTGTAGAACTGGCGCGCAGTGGGGACGAAGAAGCGGATGTCCGAGAGAACACGCAGCGATTTACGCGCGTGATTGAGGAATATGTGCGCGCACATCCGGAACAGTGGCTGTGGGTGCACAAAAGATGGAAGACGCGCCCGCCGGGCGAGCCTGCTATTTATCCGTTTTAGATTGGGCGGTCTGGCGTCACGCGTCACTTGCAGCAGCGCGCGAATTGTTTGCAATGATTTGTTTTTTCCACGAGGTGCGGTGATGAATCACACGGCCGGTGAACTGGCGGAGTATCTGCGAGCAAGAATCCACGGAGACGCGCACGCTCTGGTTGCGGGTGTGGCGAGTCCGGAGAGCGCGAAGCCTGAGGATTTGATCTACGTGGACTCGCCGCGGCAGACTGCGCGAGCTGAAGCGTCGGCAGCACGCTGCGTGATCGCTGCGGCGGGCACGACGGTGGCAGGGAAGACTGTGCTGGAAGTCGAAAACCCGAAGCTCGCGTTCGCGAAGGCTGCGGCGTGGTTGCTGCCTAGCCCACCGTTGCGGCCGGAAATTCATCCGACGGCAATCGTGGCCGCGACGGCGCGTTTGGCTCCCAATATCCGCGTTGGGCCTTACGTGGTGATTGAGGACGAAGTGGAAATTGGCACCGGTACCGCGGTGGATGCGTTTTGTTTCCTGGGACGCGGCGCGCGCATGGGACAAGATTGCCGGCTGCATCCGCGCGTGACATTGTACGCCGGCGCGCGCCTGGGAAATTCCGTGGAAGTGCACAGCGGCGCGGTGATTGGCGGCGACGGATTCGGCTATGTGTACGGAGACGGACGGCACATCAAGTTTCCGCAGATCGGCAGCGTGGAAATTGGCGACGACGTGGAAATTGGCTGCAATACGACGATTGACCGCGGGTCGCTGGAATCGACGCAGCTCGCAACCGGCGTGAAGATCGATAACCTGGTGCAAGTGGCGCACAACGTTCGGATCGGCAGGAACTCCGTGGTGGCGGCGCAGGTGGGCATTTCGGGAAGTTGTACCATTGGCGCGCAAGTGATGATCGGGGGGCAGGTGGGCATCGCGCCTCACTGCACGCTGGAAGACGATGCGATTATTGGCGCGCAGGCGGGAATCCCGAGCGGTGAAGACGATTCGCCGCAGCCAGACGGTTTGGGGCACGCCGGCGAGGCCGTTCGCGCGATTTAAGGAGCAGTATGGCTGGTTGTCGCGTTTGCCGGAGCTGGCGGAGCGAGTGCGTAAATTGGAGCAGGAGAAAACGGGCGAGTAAGGCGTCGGATGTGCTTCGGGGTCACTTTCGCAGGAATGTAGCGCAGGTTTCGGCCCGGCGTGCGTGATTGATTTCGATTTCTATTCGCTTTCAGACCGCTGTTCGGTGAATCCTCGCGGAAAACGCCTAGCAATACTTTTGCACAGTAGTAGCCCATTGGTTGCCATTCTGAAACATTTTAAGCAGCCTTCCGGCCTTGGGGAACATCTACTAGTTCTGGGAATAGGAAGCCCGTTTTTAGTTGACCGTAAGGGCAAACCCAAAGATAATATTAGCGTTAGCGTGAGGTATGTGGAATTTAGGCCCAGGGCAGGCCGATTTTCCATTGGGTTCCTTCTGGGGGCCCTTGAGAAGTTCGATAAAAAGTGGTCAGTCGGCCATTTATAGTTTCATAAAACTAAACCTCGGGCGAGCTTGGCGGGGACAGTTGCCGAGCTTCGGACCTGAGGAGCACCGGGATTCCATGAACCGGGGCGAAAGCGCACGAAAGGTACTGAGGGATTGATGACACCGAAAGCAAGGCTGCAGGTTGATGCCCCGAACGAAAGTAGTTCGCACGGTACGGCCACAGTTCGCAGCCGGAACATCGGATTTCAGGTCGAGCAAGCCGTGGCTCGTGCCACAAATTGGCTGCTTTCCGCACAGACCCAGGATGGCTACTGGTGGGCTGAGCTGGAAGCGGACACCACGCTGGAATCTGACTACATTCTCTACCTGCACATCCTTGGCCAGTTGGAATCCGAAAAAACCGCGAAGCTTGCCAATTATATTCGCCGCAAACAACTGCCGGATGGCGGCTGGAACATTTTCGAAGGCGGGCCTTCTGAGCTGAACGCGACAGTGAAGGCCTATGTGGCGCTGCGTTTGGCAGGGGATTCGGCGACGGCACCTGCGCTATTGCGCGCTAAAGAACGCGTACTGGAACTGGGCGGGCTCGAGGCGACGAATTCTTACGTCCGGTTCTATCTGGCGATGGTGGGCGGCGTGGATTGGAGCATCGTGCCATCAATTCCGCCGGAGCTGATGCTATTGCCGGATTGGTTCCCGATTAACATTCACGAAATGTCTTCGTGGACGCGCGGGATTGTGATTCCGCTGGCGATCGTTTCCGCGTACAAGCCGGATTGGCAGTTGCCTTCGGGCGTCACGGTAAGCGAATTGTTCAAGACTCCGCACGGCAAGCCGCAATCATTCCGATGGGATCGGCGCGTGATTTCCTGGCGCAATGTGTTCTTGGCGATGGACCGTGGGTTGAAATTGCACGAGCGGCTGGGCTGGAAGCCGTTCCGCAAAGTTGCGCTGGAACGCGCGCGCCGCTGGATGGTGGAGCGGCTGGAACGCAGCGAGGGATTGGGCACGATTTATCCGGCGATGATGAATTCGATATTTGCGCTGCTGGCTGAGGGCGCCGACCCGCAGGATCCGCTGGTGGCGCGCGAAATCGGATTTCTGGAGCGTTACGAGATTGCCGAGGGCGACACGCTGCGCGTGCAGCCTTGCATTTCGCCGGTGTGGGATACGGCGATTGCCATGGTGTCGCTGGAAGAAGCTGGTTTGGATCCCGCGCATCCGTCACTGATTGCCGCGGAGCGCTGGGTGGTGGCGAATCAGATTCTTGGGCCCGGAGACTGGCAGGTGAAGAATCCGGATGCCGCGCCGGGCGGCTGGGCGTTTGAATTCAAGAATGAATACTATCCGGACGTGGACGACACAGCTTTCGTGCTGATGGCACTGGGGCGCGTGGCCGATCCTGATTCCGAACGCTTGCGCCGCTCGATGAAGCGCGGGCTTTCCTGGCTCGTGAGCATGCAGAACGAAGACGGCGGCTGGGGCGCGTTCGATCACGAAAATAATCTGCAATTCCTGAATCACATTCCGTTTGCTGATCATAATGCGATGCTGGATCCTTCGACGGCGGATGTGACCGCGCGTGCGGTGGAGTGCCTGGGGCAGATGGGCTGGTCGGCGAATGATCCAATTATTCAGCGGGCGCGGGCTTTCATCCGACACGACCAGACTCCGGAAGGACCGTGGTTTGGACGCTGGGGCGTGAATTATATTTACGGCAGCAGCAGCGTGTTGCGCGCTCTGGAGACGGTGGGGTTGTCGCGGGGCGCGGATTGCCAGGCTGCGGCGAATTGGTTGCGCTCGGTGCAGAATCCGGACGGCGGGTTCGGCGAGTCGATTCTCTCTTATTACGACCCGTCGTTGAAAGGGAAAGGGAAGAGCACGGCTTCGCAGACGGCTTGGGCCATCATCGGATTGCTGGCGGTATGCGGGCCGCACGATTCGTGCGTGGAACGCGCGATCGCCTGGCTGGTGGCGAATCAGAACGAAAACGGAACTTGGGACGAAGACGAATTTACGGGCACGGGATTTCCGTGCGTGTTTTATTTGAAGTATCACATCTATCGCAACGCCTTCCCGCTTTACGCTTTGGCGCGCTACGACAATATGCGCCAGGGCCGGCGCAAATTCCTCGGCGTGCAAATTCCCGCTGAGGAATTGGCGAGCCACAACGGACTGCGGACCTAGGCGATGCGCTCCTCCCTGGTTGTAAATCGCCGCTGCGGCTTCCGCGGCGGGATAATCTCCAATGCATTTTCAAACGCGGCTATGTTGGTTGCACGTAGCCGAACCCGCGGAATCTGCCAAGAAAAAGCAGCTCGGCACGATCGGATTTGCCCATCGTTATGACTATTCTGGTAACCGGCGCCACGGGATTCGTGGGGAGCCACGTTGCGCGGCAACTTGTCGCTGCCGGGAATGCGGTGCGCGTGTTGGTGCGACGCAGCAGCAATCTGGCAGCGCTGGATGGAGTGAAGGTCGAGCCTGTCGAGGGCGATCTGCGGGATGGGGCGTCGCTGGAGCGCGCGATGCAGGGCGTGCGGCGCGTGTACCACGTGGCGGCGGATTACCGGCTATGGACTCCGAAGCCGGCGGAGATTTACGAAAGCAATGTGGAAGGGACGCGGCGATTGCTGGCGGCGGCGCATCGCGCGGGCGTGGAGCGCATCGTATATACCAGCACCGTGGCGACGATTGCCGTGCCGCGGCATGGCGCGTTGCCGAATGAGGGCACACAGGCGGCTTTGGACGAAATGATCGGGCACTATAAGCGTTCGAAATTTCTGGCGGAGCAGGTTGCGGTTGACGCGGCTCGCGCCGGAGTTCCGGTGGTGATTGTGAATCCCACGGCGCCGGTGGGGCCGGGCGATTGGAAGCCAACGCCGACCGGGCGAATTATTTTGGATTTTCTGCAGGGGAAGATGCCGGCGTATGTGGACACGGGATTGAACGTGGCGGCGGTGGAAGATGTGGCCGCGGGGCATTTGCTGGCGGCGGAGAAGGGGCGAATCGGCGAGCGATACATTTTGGGCGCGCGCAATATGACGCTGAAGCAGATTTTGGATGCTCTGGCGGCAATCACCGGGCGTCCGGCGCCGCGGGTGCGGCTGCCACATGCGATTGCGCTGGCAGCTGGGTATGCGGACGAATTTTATTCGCGACTGACGGGACGCGAGCCGCAGATTCCGGTGGAAGGCGTGAAAATGTCGCGGCATAAAATGTTTGTGGAGAGCGACAAGGCGGCGCGGGAATTGGGCTATAAGCCCGGGAAAGTGGAAGCGGCGTTGGAACGCGCGGTGCGATGGTACGAGGAGCACGGCTACATTGCGAATCGCGCGGGTGGTAGACGCGTGACGCAAGCCGCGGCGGCTTGAGGAGTTGCATTGAAGATTCTAGTTACGTTCGCTGTGGAAACCGGAGTTTGCGGCCGTGGCGGAACTTGCGCGAATTCGAGGCGAGCCGAATTGGCGAACGTTGCCCGTTTATCACGCGCAAATCGGCAGCGGCGGGCGTTGATGTGATCTTGACCGGAATGGGTCCGGTGAAGGCGCACGGCGAGCGGCGGAGGCAGCCATGTCGGCGCCGCATACGATTCATCGTGCATTTCTTCGGGATTTGGCTGGCGCTTTGAAAGCGGAGCATCAGGTCGGGCGACATTCTGGCCGCGCGCGAGCCGTGCAGCAGCTTGGCTGACGAACAGAGACGATTCAGTGTTCGCAGGGGCGGGTCGACGAATGCGATTGCGGCGGAATGCGGCGCGAAAATTGCTGGAACAGTTCTTCAGCGCGTAGAGCATGGTCGCGGCTGCCGCGGAAGAGAAGCGCGCCTGGCGCGCCTTCGCGGACGCGGTGGACATGGAAAGCTACGACGGTTCTTTCGAGTCGGCTGAAGAACGGAAACTTCCGGCGATCGCGATTCGAGTCTGTCGGACCGTTTGGATCAGGATATGCCGGTTGATTTCAGCACCGGATTGTACGGACACGGAAACGTGCGCATTCGCGGGTGTTCTCGGGCAGGTGATCTGCCATCCGATACAACTGCCGGCGCTGATTCGGCTGGGGCGAGAAAGCAAGACGGCGGCGCAAGGGCTGGCGAATTTTTTGGAGGATTACATCAAGAAGGTTGCGGCATTTCGAGTCACGGATGGCCGCCGGAAGCGCTGTTGGACGTCGCGGCGCGGTAGAGCATATTTGGAACGATTCAATGAGCCAAACCATCGAACACATCGGTTCGCAACACGCGCACGAGCCCAAGCGCGGCCATATGCGCGCGGGAGTATATCGCGGCAAGGGGCAAGTGGTCCTCGAATCGGTTCCGATTCCCGAAATTGGCGAAGGCGAGCTTCTGTTCCGTGTGGCGGCGTGCGGGATTTGCGGCACAGACATCAAGAAAATTCATCATGGGTTTGTGGCGGCGCCGCAAATACTAGGGCACGAGCTGGCGGGCACGGTGGTAAAGGTCGGCGCGGGAGTCACCAGGTTCAAGGTTGGCGATCGAGTGGTGAGTTTTCATCACATTCCTTGCGGCGATTGTTTTTACTGCGAACAGAAACTTTTTTCGCAGTGCGCGGGTTACAAGAAGACGGGGCTGACGGCGGGATTCGATCCCAACGGCGGCGGCTTCGCGGAATATGTGCGCGCGATGCCCTGGATTGTGGAGCGCGGGATGATTCCGCTGCCCGCGGACGTGAGTTTCGAGGAAGCGACGTTCGTCGAGCCGGTGAATACGTGCCTAAAGGCTGTGCGCAAGGCGCGCATCACGGCGGGCGAACAGGTTTTGGTGGTGGGGCAGGGGCCCATTGGCATGCTGTTGATGATTCTGGCGAAATACGAAGGCGCGGAAGTTTATGCGAGCGATCCCATGCCGGGACGACGCGACGCGAGCTTGCGTTTTGGCGCGAAGGAAGTTTTCGACCCGACCAGCGGAAATTTGCAGCAGGAAATTCGCCGGCGCACGGGTGGAAGAGGCGCGGACGCGGTCCTGGTGGCTGTGCCCAACCCGGCATTGGTGCCGGAAGCTCTGGAACTCGCGCGGCCGGGCGGGCGCGTGTTACTGTTTGCTCATAACGACCCGGTGCTGCAGTTGGAATTTCCCGCATCTGCCGTGGGGGTAGAAGAAAAAGAAATTCTGGGGAGCTACAGCGCATCCGTGGACGATCAGGCGGAATCTGCAGCGCTCGTTTTCGAGCGGCGGTTGCCGGTGCGCGAATTAATTTCTCATCGTTTCCCGCTGGAACAGATTGCCGAGGCACTAGAATTGGCGGCGCATCCGAAGGATAATACTTTGAAAGTAGTCATAAGGCACGAATGAGCGCTTATAGGCAGGGCAGTGGGCATATGAACGCCGCAGTTTTGTACGGCGCTGAAAATCTGAAGATCGAAACCGTAGATATTCCCAAGATCGGCGACGACGAAGTACTGGTGCGCGTGGCCGTGGCGTTGACTTGCGGAACCGATCTGAAAGTGTGGAAGCGGGGATATCACGCGCGCATGATTCAGCCGCCGTCGCTATTCGGGCATGAACTTGCGGGCGTGATCGAAGAGACGGGCAAGAACGTGAATGGCGCCGTGCAGCCCGGCATGCGCGTGCTGCCGGCAAATTCGGCGCCGTGCGACGCGTGTTTCTTCTGTCGTAAGGGCCAGCCGAATCTTTGCGAGGATTTGCTGTTCAACAATGGCGCGTATGCTGAGTACATCCGCATTCCGGGGCGGATCGTCCGGCAGAACATGATCGAGATTCCGGATGGTATTTCGTTCAAGGATGCGGCGATGGCCGAGCCGCTGGCTTGCGTGCTGCGCGGAATTCGCGAGACGGGTGTGCATCCGGGCGATACGGTGGTGGTGATCGGCTGCGGGCCGATCGGATTGAAATTCATCCGCATACTTTCGCAACGCAAAGTGCGCGTGATCGCCATTGGAAAGCGCCGCAGCCAGATGAAGGCTGCCGAGCGGTTGGGCGCGACCGCGGCGTTTGACGTGGATAAAATCGAAAATCCCGTGGAACTGGTGCGTCAACTCACTGACGGCGGGCGCGGAGCGGATTCCGTGATTGAGGCGGTGGGCCGCGCGATTACCTGGGAATGGGCGCTGCAGATGGTGCGCAAGGGCGGGACTGTGAATCTGTTTGGCGGCTGTCCGACCGGCACCGAAGTGAAGATTGATCCCGCGGCGCTGCATTATTCCGAAATCACCATCAAGTCCACTTTTCATCACACGCCGCAGTTCATGCGCGAGGCCATGGACACGATCGCGCGGGGCGAAATTCGCTCCAGCGACTTCATCACCGGGGAAGTGACACTGCAAGGATTGCCGAAAGTGTTTCAGGACATGAAGAACCGAAACGGCGAATTGAAGACTGCTGTAATTCCCTGACGTTCGCGCAAGTCAGGGCACCATGCTGCCCACACCGGAACTTGAAATCGCGCGCAATCTGCCGCAGGCGAGTTGCGCTCCTTCGGAAGCCGAGCGCTATACGCGCTGGCTGGCGACGCACCACTACGAAAATTTCAACGTGGTTTCGTGGCTTTTGCCGCGGGATTTGCACCAGCATTTTTACAATGTGTACGCGTATTGCCGCTGGTCGGATGATTTGGGCGATGAAGTAGCAGATCCGGCGCGGGCGCTGCAGCTGCTGAATGCGTGGGAAGACGAGCTGCGGCTGATATCCAAGGATGGCGCGGCGCCTTCGCATCCGGTGCTGATTGCGCTGCGCGAGACGATCCGCGCGAAAGATATTCCGCTGCAGCCTTTTTGCGATTTGCTGCGCGCGTTCCGGCAGGACCAGACCGTGAAGCGCTACGCGACGTGGGACGACGTGTTCGATTACTGCGTCTATTCGGCGAATCCGGTGGGCAGGCTGGTGCTTTATTTGTGCGGTTACCGGGACGAGGCGCGGCAGAAACTTTCGGACTGCACATGCACTGCGTTGCAGCTGGCGAATTTCTGGCAGGACGTGTCGCGGGATCTGGAGAAGGGCCGAATCTATATTCCGCTGGAAGCGCTTGCTGCGCATGGCTTGAGCGAAGCGGATATTGTTGAGAGGCGATTCGACGCGCGTTACACGGCGCTGATGAAGTCGCTGATCGCGCGGACACGAGAGCTGTTCCTCGCGGGGCAACCGCTGGCGGGGACCGTCGAGCGGTTTCTGCGCGTGGATTTGGAGATGTTCACCGGTGGAGGCCTCGCGATTTTGGATGCGATTGAGGAGTCAGGGTACAACACGCTGGAGCACCGGCCTTCGCTGAGCAAATGGACGCAGGCGAAGCTTTTGGGGAAGACGTTGGCGGTGAGCGCGTTTTCGCGCGGCGGAAATTCGCGTCATGCGGCGGCAACTGCTACCGATGCCCTGCAATCTTCGCCGGCGTCAAACCGAAATGCGCGCGCGGCCGCCGTTCCACGGGATCGTAGCGTTCTGAAGCTCCGGCCGTATTCCGATGCGGTTCGCGAATCGTATGCGGAGTGCAATCGCATAGCACGGGCGGCGCGTAGCAGTTTTTATCTGGCATTTTTTGGATTGCGCAAAGAAAAGCGGAATGCGCTGTGCGCGTTGTATGCGTTCATGCGCTTGATTGATGATGTTTCGGACGAGCCGGGCGATCTGGAATCGAAGCGACAGGGTCTGGCGCGCTGGCGCGGGATGCTGGACCAGGCCATCGGCGGCGAAACGAGCGGCCACGCTGTGTTGCCTGCGCTGGCCGACACGATCGAGCGGTTTCAGATTCCCACGCGATATTTTCACGATCTAATTCTCGGCGCCGAAATGGATCTGACGGTTTCGAGCTACGCGACATTCGATCGCCTTTCTGAATATTGCTATCGCGTGGCGGGGACCGTAGGGCTGACGTGCTTGCACGTCTTCGGATTCAGCGATCCGAAAGCGCCCGATCTGGCTGAGCGGCTGGGGCTGGCGTTTCAGTTGACGAACATTATTCGGGACGTGGGCGGCGATTACGCGATGGGGCGAATTTATCTGCCGCAGGAAGATCTCGATCGCTTTGGCGTGCGCGCGGAAGAATTGCGCGGGCCCGTGACGTCCAAGCTGCAGGAATTGCTCGCGTTTGAGGCGGAGCGCGCGTGGCAGATGTATCAGGAAGGCGCGCCGCTGGTGGGCCGCGTGAATGCGGACAGCCGCGCGACGTTATGGGCGCTGGTTCGCACGTACAGCAGTTTGCTGGCGCGCATCGAAGAGCGGGAATTCGACGTGTTTTCCGGGCGCGTTTCGCTCTCGAGCGCAGAAAAAATCCAATATCTGCTGACGGCGGGCCTCGCGGCGCGACGGGCTGGCTGGTGGAAGGGTAATGTCCTCGCAAAGCGTTCTAGTAATCGGCGGCGGACTGGCGGGGCTGTCGTCCGCCGTCGCGTTGGCTGAAGCGGGTCTGAGTGTTCGGCTGCTGGAAAAACGTCCGCACTTGGGCGGGCGCGCTACCTCCTACACATTGCCCGACGGCAGCGAAGTGGACAATTGCCAGCACGTCACGCTGGGTTGTTGCACGAATCTAGCGGATTTTTATTCGCGCGTTGGTGCGAGCCATAAAATTCGCTTTTACGATCGGCTTTATTTTGCGGATGCACACGGGCAGCGTTCAACCATCGAGGCCGCGCCTTTGCCTCCGCCGCTGCACATGGCGCCGTCTTTCCTGCTGTTTCGCGCGCTGACGCTGGCTGACAAGCGGGCGATTGCGAACGCGATGCTGTCCATTGCGCGCGCAGGCGGGAATCCGCCGCGCATCGAAGGCATCTCGATGCTGGATTGGCTGCATCGCATGGAGCAGACCCCCGATGCGATTGAACGGTTCTGGCGCGTGGTACTGGTGAGCGCGCTGGATGAAGAACTGGCGCGGACCGACGCGCGTTACGGAATCGAGGTTTTCTGGAAAGCGTTCCTGGGAAACAGCACGGGCTACCGCGTGGGGATTCCGACGGTGCCGCTGGCCGATTTGTATGAAGGCTGCCGCGAAGCGATTGTGCGCCAGGGCGGGGAAGTGCGATTGCGCTGCGGGATTCGCGAAATTCGCTTGAAGGAAAATTGTTTTGCGGGCGCGCTGCTGGAGGACGGCACGGAAGTTTTCGCCGATGCGTGCGTTTCGGCCGTGCCGCACGATGTGCTGCTGGAGCTGCTGCCTGCAGAGTGGTCGGAAGCGAACGCTCCGCTGGAAGGTTTGCGGCACCTGAAGACGTCTCCGATCACGGGCGTGCATTTGTGGTACGACCGGCAGGTGATGACCGAGCCGTTCCTGACGCTGCTGGACCACACCACTCAGTGGGTTTTCAACAAGACGTTTTTGTCCCGGCCGGCGGAAACGAATGTTGGGAACGTGCGTCCAACCATCGTGCCTCCGAGCGGGGAGCAGGCCGCCACGGTTGAGGGTGGTGGACAATACCTGCAGCTGGTCATCAGCGCCTCGTACGATCTGATTCCACGCTCCCGGCAGGAAATCATCGAGCTTTGCCGCCGCGAACTTGCCGAGGTGCTGCCTTTGACCCGCGAAGCGGAAGTGCGCAAGGCCACTGTGATCAAGGAAGTGAACGCGACTTTTTCGCCGGAGCCTGGCTCGGACCAGTGGCGTCCTGGGCAAAGAATTCCGCTGGCGAATTTGTATTTGTGCGGCGATTGGACGCGCACCGGCTGGCCGGCGACGATGGAAGGCGCGGTGCGCAGCGGCTATCTGGCGGCGGAGGCGCTGCTGGCGGATCGTGGAACAGCGCGGACTTTTCTGCAGCCGGATTTGCCGTTCGAAGGACTGAGCAAATTTTGGGCCGGCCGCAGTAATGGTACGAGTTCATGACCAAGCTGCGCGCGTGCGGTGGCGCACCGCTGGCGGGCGCGGTGAAGGGCAGGGAGATCGCCGACGCCATCATTGGCGGGGGCGTTCCAGACCCGAGCTACAAAATGAAAATGGATGTTGCAATTTGCGCCGCAGGGGTGTTCTATACAGAGGATGGCGGCCGCTCTTGGCAGCCACGGAATCGCGGTACTCGCGCTGATTTTCTACCCGATAGGCATCCCGAAATTCGCCAGTGTGTGCATAAGCTGCTCCCTGCGGCGGATAGAAAGCGCCTCTACCAGCAAAACCACTCTGACGCGCATCGGAAGGATTTTTCCCGCGGATGGCGTGATTCAGCGCACATGATTCAATGACCTTTCCATACCTGGTCGTGCAATCGGTTCGGGCAATTGGATCGTTCAATCGGAATGAGCAGAAGATTATTCGGTGCGGCATGAATTATCCCCTTAGGAGGTCCGATGGACCGGAAGTATAAGCAGAGGGGCTACAGCGACCGGGACGCGCAGGAAAAGAAACGCGAAAGAACCGAGCGTCCGCCCAGCGGCGAGCCGCGCCCGAAGCAGGATTCGATGGGGCCGCGCACGCCGCGGATGGTTGGTACGGTGATGAGGGCGCGCTGCTCGAGCTGCGGTGCGGTTCTGGCGCCCGGATTTGATCCCAATGGCGAATGTCCGCGTTGCCACACTGCGATGCATTGTTGCAAACAGTGCGTGCATTTCGATACCGGTCGGCAATTCGAGTGCACGCAGCCGATTCCCGAGCGCATCGCCAAGAAAGACGCCAAGAACGATTGCACGTTTTTTGAATTTCGCATGACCGTGGAGAAAGACACTTCACCGGTGACCTACGCCAGCGCTGCGCCGGCGCCTACGAACCCCGGACGTCCTAACGACGCGCGCAAGGCATTCGAAGATCTCTTCAAGAAATAGCGGTTTCCATCCTCGCGGTTGTGCCCATCACTTTGAACGTCTGGATTCGTTTCGCCAATATTTTCCAGCGGGCGGAGCTTGGTTTATTTTGGAGGAAGGGGGAAGAGAGTTGGCTCTGTGGCCGGTTCGCTCGCGATTGCTTCCAGTTGCGGATAGTGGATGCGCAGCGTTTCCGGGACTTTTACTTTGTTTCCGGTGAGCAGATTGATTAGCTGCAGGGCGTTGACGATGCCCTTCGCTTCGAAATGATTGTTGGTGACAACGAAGGTGGTCTTCGCGCTTTCGGCCACGTGCTCGATGCGCTTGGCCCAGGGCTCGAGCTCTTCTTCGGAATATAGATAGTTGTAGCGTTCGGAGGGCGGCGAGGCGGGATCGTCGCTGAACCAGGTGTCATAGCGGCGGCCGTGCAGGCGGACGTAGCCGATCGGAGAGGTGACGCGCTCGCTGGGCTTGATGGAGCGGCCGATCACCGGTTGGTCAATGTTGCAGAAGCCCACGCCGCGTTCGTGCAGCAGCTCGTAAAACTCTTTCTTGGCCCAGGATGCGTGGCGGACCTCTACTACCAGCGGATAAACGCGGAAGGCATCGAGAATGTTGTTGAGCCGGGTGAGGTTTTCAGGCGTGTGGTGAAATGAAAAAGGAAATTGCAGCAGGACGGCGCCGAGGCGTTGCGCGTCGCGCAGGACGTCGAAGCCGGCACGCACGATTTTCACGTCCTCGATTGTGGTGTCATCCTGATGCGTGAATTTCTGCCAGAGTTTCGCAGTAAATAGAAAGCGCGGATTGGCGGCGACTTGCTGGAGCCACTGCGCGGCGAATTCTGGTTTCAGCGGATGGTAGAACGAAGTATTGATCTCGATGGTGTCGAAAAAATCCGCGAGGTACGCGGCTTCGTGAAATCCCTTTGGGCGGCGCGGCGGATAGAGAATGCCTTTCCAGTCGGGATAGGACCAGCCCGCCGGCCCGACGAGAATACGGGCGGGATTGGGTTCTGCGCTGTTTGTTTTCGCAACCATGGCCGGCTTATAACCTCGGAAGCATCAGCATCGCAGGTCGAGCGTATGACGCGGTTGCAGAGGCTGTCAAATCCCGTGCGGCGATGCGGCACGGCGGCGCATCCAAATTCACGCGCAAAGGAATTTCGCGGCGCGGTGTTGTTTCCCCGGGGAACGCCGGGTTGCAAGTGACATGGCGCAGCGCTATGCTGGATTTGCCTCGATGCGCAGACTTTTTCCATCCGCAACCAGCGAAACACCAGGGTGCCTCGATGAAAATTACCTACAGTCACGTGGATCCCGAATATCACGCCATCATTGAACATGAGGTGGAACGTCACGCCGAAAAACTGAATCGCATTCTGAAACGATATGCACCGGACTTGGTGGTGCTACACGGCTCGCTGGAAAAAACGCCGCGCAAGACGGAATTTAATTTTTCTCTGAATCTGAATTTGCCCACTGGCACGCTGCACGCAACGGGCGTGGGCGCAGACGTGCTGGGCAGCGCGAAGGCCGCGTTCGCCGAACTGGAAGTACAGGTAAAGAAACACCAGGGCAAGCTGCGGAAGGACTACGTGTGGAAACGTAAACGCGCGATCACTTTGCCCGTGCCGCGCGAAGCGCCGTCTTCGGATTAGGCGGCCGTTCTCATCGTCGCGGGCCCGCTGCGATTCGCGCGTGCTTTGCGAGTGAGGCCAGCGCTGACGGCGAGTCGTACCGGTTGCCGATTCCGATCATTCGCTAATGCTGGCGCGTCAGCTGGCGGCGACTCAGCGGAGGCGTCGAGTGTCGTGGCGACGCCGGCCGGCATGCCTCCGGGCATTCGTCGGGACACCCCGCCGAGCATCCCAATTGCTCCTAGGTCCGCGAAATTGTTTCCGTGTAAGATGTTTAGACGCACGTAGGGGCGTAGCTCAGTGGTAGAGCAGCGGCCTTTTAAGCCGAAGGTCGTGGGTTCGATCCCCACCGCCCCTACCAGCTTTCTCTTTCACTCCACAGGACTTCCGGAAACGGCGAGGCAGCAAAAGGCAGCAGTAAGAGCAGCGTCGGCAAGCGAGTAATATAATCTCGCGGCACGGATGGCAAGCCGACATCTAGCTCCGGTTCGGCAGGTACGTTCGAAGCTGGCGGGTTTCCGATGCAAATAGGCTACTTGTTTTGAACTGCTCTGAGCAGGCGTCGTAGAACGCGCGGGAGTTCGTTGGTTCAAATCCAACCCCCGCAACCAAAATTTCTTTTCTTTCGGCGACTTCAGCAGACCCTGCAACTATCCGAATCGTGCAGTCCAAATGCACTTAGGTGCCGGCGGTCGGGAGGATCATAGCCCCAAATCTGGTGCGGTTCTCGCGAGATTCTAGTTAATCCGCCTCAATCAGGTTGTGGTTCCGATTTGCTCGTCTGCATCTCCCTATCATTCTGCAGTCAGCTAATGCTATAAACGCTCATTCGAAGGACCTCATCCGAATGTTCGGCTGCCCGGGATGGCGAATCCTATGTCCGAGGTGCCGCTTGCCACGCCAGTGCCGGCGACCCGGGCCAACTTGTTCAGTATGAAACGCAATGTGTTCATATGTCTCGCACTTCTCCTGGTTGTGTTGGCAATCCTGCGTTCGGCCCTGACCACCCGCCTCGACGGCTTCACCATCGATGAGGCCTATCACATCGCCGCCGGCGTCTCTTACGTGAAGTATCACGATTTCCGAATTAATCCCGAACATCCGCCGCTTGTAAAACTTTGGGTGGGCAGTGTCATGGCGGCGACCGGATTTCGCCTGGATTCACTCCGCCAATTCAACGACAAGCCAGGAGAACGTGACTTTGCGAACCTCGCCGTTTTTCGACAGAACGACCCCGACTCGGTCCAGCGGCGCGCCAGAGTCGCAATGTACGGGTTGAACGGCCTCCTGTTGCTCGCTCTGGCGATTGCGCTGGAGCGTGTTTTTAACGCGGGTGTTTCTCTCGGTACTCTTCTATTCCTCGCAATTGATCCGACCGTTGCGGCGCACCTGCCTGTCGTCATGACTGATCTCCCGGTGGCGCTGCTCTCGGCAACGGCTGTTGTCCTCGCCGCAAGAGCCTTTCGTGAGTGGAGCTGGCACGACCTTGCTATTTGCTCCGCATTTCTAGGGCTAGCGCTGACCGCGAAACATTCTGCACCGGTGGTGGTGTTCGGCATAGTTCTCATAGGTGCCTTGCTTGCCATAATTCAACCGCGTGAATCATCAAAGCGTTCGAGCTGGCATAAAGGTGTGAAACTTTGCGGGGTACTGGGCGGGGCAATGCTAGTCCTGTGGGCTTCCTATTTTTTTCGCTATTCGGAAACTCCAAATGGCAGCGAGTCCTTCAACCGCCCGCTGGTGGAAAAAATTAACGACATTTCTTCGCTCCGCTATCACGCCGTACTAGCTGCTATGGCTACAACTCGCGTGGTGCCGCGCGCCTACCTCTGGGGTTTTGCGGACACCATCCGTGCGGGGATCGAGGGCAGAGAGAGTCCTCAGTTGTTTTTTGGCAGGGTATACCACTACAGAGGTCCACGATACTTTTTCCCCGCAATGATTGCTGTCAAAGTGCCCATCGGTCTGATCGCGCTAATGGTGCTCGGTCTGTTTCTCTTTATTACCCGCCGCCTTCCGCCGGACTGGATATTGCCTTGTGGAGTGGTCCTTGCCAGTGCGGTTTTCTTTCTGCTCGTTCTTTCAACGGGCGCGACCTACGCAGGTATCCGCCACGCTTTGCCGGTGGTTGTTCTGCTTGCCGTTTTCGCCGGCGTGGGCTTTGAAAGAGCGCTATCGTCCAGGGCTTGGCAACTTAAGAGTCTGGTAGGGCTGGCTTTCGTGGCTGCGGCTGTATCAACACTACCGCAGATGCGACCTTGGGAATATTTCAATGAATTCGTGGGCGGCACCACGAACGCTTATAAATCTTTCAGCGATGAAGGGGTGAACCTGGGACAGAGGTCGAAGGAACTTGCGGAATACTACAAGCGGGAGCTGAAACCAAAGGGTCTGCGCCCCGTCTGTCTCTATTGGGTTTGGGACGAAGAAAAGGCCGCGAGAGGCATTGAATGTTTTGGTAGTGACGAGAAATACGACGCTGCGCTCATTGAACTCCCGGAAAGGTCGGGAACGATCTTTGCCGGGCCATCCGATTTTATTCGAAGCAGCTATTGGGATACTGCTGCTTTGCGGGAATTCAAGCCTGCGAAGCGATTGGGAAATCTATTCATCTTCCAGGGCACCTTTTACCTGCCCGGAGAAGCGGCCTCCGACTTCTACTGGCATGGAATCAACAAGGTTTATGGCGAGAAACCCGATGATGCCGAGGCGGAGAAAGCATTTCGTCGCTCCGTGGAACTCGACCCAACGGCATATTTCGTTCACATTGAGCTCGGAAATATCTACTTGAAGCGACGATCTCGCGACGAATGCGTTCGCTCATACACCGAAGCACTCAAGTACGCGCCGGAGGAACCGGGGATTCGCGCTGTACTTCAGAATCAGATTCAGCTTGTATCCCGCGAGGCTCTGGCGGGGGTCAGTCCACTGCGAGATCCTCACATGGAATGATGCCTCGGGAAGGGCAATTGATAACCGCAGAGAGATTCTTGATCACCGGATAGCCCTCCCGAATATCTGGTTTGCATCGGCATTCACTCGGTGACAACCATCTGGCCCTAATTCTTGGTTGTGCCTAAGCGGCAGTGCGGGACAGTTCCAACATGAATGGCAGCACTAGCAAATTCGGATGGTTGCAGGCCCCCGCAACCAAAATTTCTTCTCTCTCAATCAGTTCCGCAAACCCTGCAACCCCATCCGAATTTGTGATTTTCATTGTTGTTTAAGGATATCGAGAATTCGTCTCCTACTCCGACCACAAGGGTGGCCCATCCATTGACGTAGTCGAAGGGTGGGGACTTTCTCTTGTCCCTTTTCTATTTTCTAGCTAGCCGCTGCTTGTTGAGAACGCTCTGCCGCCTTCTTCAATCGCGCCAGAGCATCCGCTACTCCCTCGTGTAACTGTCGGCTGCCGAAATGTTCGAGCATCCATCCCCACCATCCAGGTGAGATTGTGAAGTCTCAATCAAAGCTCACCCGGCAATGCTTGTTATCCAGCGTCCCACACACTATATGGCTGTGCACCGTGATGCCGAAAGGTAACTGCGCCGTCAGATCCAAGGCCCTTTTGTCCGGGTCGATGCTCGCAACCGTGATCTGCACGTCCCAATCTTTCCCGAGCGCTCTCGTTCGCGCGGATATTCGCTGCCCCGACTTGGCCGGGCCAGCCGGTTCTATCGAGCATGTTTCCGCATCCCACCACAACCCGTAATTGTAGGGATCAGCCAGGAGTTGCCAGACCTGCTCGACGGACGCTTCCACTGTGGCGATGGGACAAGCGCTTATGCTCATCGAGAGTTCACAACCTGCTGACAAGTGACGCTTTGTCGCCGACAACAATACGAGTGAAGGAGGAATTATCGGCTCGTTGAGAGTTTGCCGCAAGCGGCTATAATCTGCTTTTTCTTGGTACGGAGTGTTATCTGTTCTTGTGCTGCCCAATAATGATTAGATTGATCGGCACAATATCCGGAACACCGGTTTCTGACCCTTCTAACACGCCGTTGAATCGGGGCATCCCGCAGCAACAATCCCCGCAGGCTTCATATTTGCGTCTTCTGGTACTGTTATCTCGGCGTCTTATGCAGATCAGCATAACACCTCCTACGCCCGCTGCCTTATCGGGAGCCCGGAAAGCTCTTCCATCCGACAGTTCCGGACGAGTGGTCGGCAAACCGGATGCAATGGTCTAGGTCCTGATTAACGGGCACTGACCTGAGGTCTCGACATATCAGCTCAGCTTTGCGGAACGGCGAGTTTGAAATCGTCCCCCCGCTTTTCTCACGGTCAGCGGTCTGCAGCCGGCCGAACGGATGCGGCGAGCGGCAATACCAAGCAGCTCGCGTCCTTCGCATCGTGGAAGATCTTGATGTTCGCGATGCGCGCATCCTCCAGCTTCTCATAGCCGATCCGCCCTCCTGTATTGTAGTTCTTCTGAAAGTTGGGCGAGTTGAGCGGAGCGATGGTTAGTCGTAACCGCGCACCTGCTGGAATCCGTCGCGCCATCCAGTAAAATTCGAACGGAATCTCGACGATTTGATCTGGCTTAAGCAGCTCTTCCTTGAACGGGCTGTCGCGGAAACGCGCACGACGGATGTCCTCGCCGAGGCGAACCGTTGAACCGTCCGGGAGAACCATAAGCACTTGAGCCCAAAGATCGAAATCCGGCGCGTCCGCCTGGATTACCAATTTCAGATGCATTTGCCCCGCCACTTCGACATCCCGAGGGAATGGTTCGGAGTGAAAGACGATCGCGCGCTTCTGAAAATCGCGAAATTGACTGGTTTGGTTCTCGTTTGCAGCGTATTTGGCAATTTCAAGTTCGGGGAGCTCGTGCGGATCGCTAACGATGAGGGCAGGGGACTCAGCCCCAGATGGTTTTTGCGAAAGAGAGCCGGAATGGAATACGTCCGCTGGCGTGCCCTCTGGTGCGGATAGAAAAAAGTTCAAGACTTCGCCGGAAGACGCCGCCTCCAGCGATTTCGCGTAGCGCCACTCATCGGCGCCCATCATGAAGTATGTGACTCTATCCTGCAGGAACGCTGGTTTTGGCCCGCGTCCCAGTGCCCAGTCGTACCAGTCGGCACGCAACTTATCCATGTCAATTACTGCGCTGTCGGGTATTGATAATCCATCGATGTTCTTTGTGGGATGATGCGTGCCCAGGTGATCCCACGGACCGATGACGAGGTAGTGGTTGCGCGCCGCAGCGGCAGGCGCATGTGTGACGTGCCCTCGGTAGTAGCGGAGAGCACCGGGCTGGTCGTCGTCGAAGTATCCAGTGGCCGAAAGAACTGGAAACTTCATTTGTGCGAAGTCCGCGGCCTTTGGCTCAGCCGCGAGGTTAAAGGTTTCATCGCCGACGTGATCCAGCCACACATCGAACATCGATTTCTGGTGGCCAAGTTCGTCGAGCATCCACCAATCGTCAGGGGCAATGCCGATCGCAGCGTCGAGTTCGCCAAATGGCCGATAGGCAGCATATTGTTCCAACATTTTTCCCGCCCAATAGTCCTGGTTCGAACGGAAGTCAATGTTGAGCGAGCGGCCTGACACATAACCTAGGATCAAAGTCGTAAACGCCTGGGGGATACCGTTTGTGTTGGGAATGTCCCAACCTGGGTAAATGGAGACGTATGGAGCAATTCCTGCGAGGTGGGGCGGATGTTGAGCCGCAGTACGCCACTGCGTCATGCCGAAGAACGAGGCTCCGTACATCACAACTCGCCCGTCGCTCCAGGGCTGTGCTGCAATCCATTCCACGACGTCGTAGCCGTCGCGCCCAACCTGCAATCCGAGATTGTCAGTCTTGACTCCTCCGGACCGGCCTCGGCCGCGCACGTATACTTGTATGAATACGTAACCGCGTTGGACGAAGTCGACGAAATCGCGGCTGCGACCACCATCGATGTCGTACTGAGTGAGATTTAATACTGTCGGCGCTCCGCTTTTCAGGTTTGCGGGTTTGAATATCCAAGCCTCAAGCTCGACGCCGTCGCGCATTGGAATCATGCGACTCATCTCGATGCTGTACCCGGGCTCAATCTGAGCGGATGCGGGGGACGGGAACAACGCCCACAAAATGACAGTCACCAATGCGGCCGTCAGGGTTTCCATTCGAAATCGATTGAGCATGCTTTCTCCTTTTCGCCTTACACCAATTACTCAAAGGCCCTGAACCCACAGCGTGAACCGATGCCAGAAATCAGAATGGCCCAACGGGATCATCGAAAATTGCATAATGAGAAGCAGCAGGACGCAGCAAATTGTTCGAAAGGCGCTCATCTCATCCTTCCCTTTCGCGAGTCACTCTGACTGGCGATAACCTCGACACTGTCCGCCAACCGGCTTGAGGCGCTTTCCGGTCGGGAACCAGCTTCGCGCAAGACATGTCATTGATCGGTCAATTGTTTCAGCATCTTCTTGGCATTTTCATTTGCTCGATTTAGCTCCAGCGACTTCTTGTAGCTCTTGATGGCGAGGTCTTTGTCACCATTGTCCATATATGCATCGGCAATTTCGATGGCGAGGTCGAGGAGTAACTCGAGCTCCAGTGGACGACCCGCGATGCGATGCTTCAGCGTCGAGCCCTCGAGATACTCCATCACGATGAAGGGATGTCTGTCTTGCTGCGCGATCTCGTGAATCGTTCCGATATTAGGGTGACTGAGGGCAGACGCTGCGCGGGCTTCACGGCGAAACCGCTCGAGAACCTGCGCGTCTTGTGCGACATCGTCGGGTAGAAATTTCAGAGCGACGAACCGGCCCAGCGACGTGTCCTCAGCCTTATACACCACGCCCATGCCGCCGCCGCCCAGTTTTTCCAGGATGCGATAATGCGAAATCGTCTGGCCAACAATGGGAGAGGAATCGGTCACTGGAGCCGTATCTTACGTCAGTGCGGCAAATATAGGCAATCGCGGTCGAAATCTTCGTCCACGCCACGCCTAATGCTGTCGCTGCAATTGCGGAACCGTTTTCATCGAGAGTATTCTCGATCGGAGGTCTAAGTCGTGATAAGTCCAAGCCGGACATATGGAGTAACTGTCATCCTTAGCTGGACCGAGCGTGAGATGGAAAGCAATGAGGGAGTGCCTCTGGAGCGACAAAGACTGTCAGGTAATCCAGTTGCAGAGGGCCTTTTGCGCGGACGGCCGTGCAAATTACAGACTTGCGCCGATCTTGATCTTTTCTATCTTGTCCTCGTGGAGACCGACCAGGTCAACCTCACTCAACCACCCATCCCGAAGCAGCTTCGCGAATACGGAAAGCAGAACCGAGTACCTGTAATCATAGATTTTATCTACGATTCTTCGTTGTCGCGACAAATAATCGTGGACTCGCCAAATATCGGAGGGGACTGAAGCTCTAGCGATCCTCCTGTTCACCTCTGCAAGGATGGACGTGCAGCACCTCTCGAATGCCTTATCAAGAGCCTTTCGTGCCCGTTTTCTTCTCTGTCACCGTGCAGGTGATTTGGTGCTTGAACCATTCGCGACTGAGTTCATCGTCTCTACTCCTTCTCGGTCCCGCATCTCGGAGTCGCAATAGGTGCAATCCACGGTGATAATACTTCGCAAACGGCTCTGGGTCGAATGAAAGACCGTCCCCTAGGATCACAGCTTCGCGTACTCTGCTTTGGCTTCCTTGAGGATGGGGACATCGGGGTCGGCGTCTTTCCAGAGCGCTTGGAAATCTTGATATGCCGTCTTGGCGTTGGTGGTGTCGCCTTGCATGACATAGGCCCTACCGAGTTGGAAATGCGCCAATGCGCCGATGGGTTCGTTGAGCACAATCCTGCGATGGTCGAGGATTTTCTAGAACTCGACCGCCTCGCTGCCCTGATGTGCGGCTAGGTAGGCTTCGCCGCGCACAAAAACGGGGTACAACGCAGTCCAAGTCAAAATACCGGACGTCCTCACTCCTAGCTCAGATGTAGGCGAACATGAGGCTGGAGTAAGGGATGGGACGGTCGGATACAATCGGTCGGCCCGCCCCTCCTGTGTGCTGCGCGCAGTCTGTTTGGGGCACGCTACGGAGTCCCAGAAAGCATTTGTATAGTGTACGGCATTACATCTCGAGGCTGAACGGGATGGAAGTGCTCTATGACACCCCACCACTTCGCGTAGCCCCGGTCATAGTCGTGGACCCAAACCGTAAAGATCACCGAAAAGCGGATTTTGTTGGTGAGGTTTTCCCGTTTTCCTCCCTCTGTATAGATGAGGGGAGTTTTTGCTCAATGCCCAACCGCGTGGGACCGTCGCTGTGAGCTGCGAAGCACCCAGGGCGACGAACGGGCTGGTCTTGCGGGGGCAATTCGAGCATCTGCGGGTAGGAAGCTGTGCGATTAGGGTAGGTATACATCCCCTGAATAGCGAGACAACGACCGCAGTTATGCCGCGTAGTTTGCTGTGCAGGTCCTCCGCCGGGTCGCCGCAGCAGACGACGAATCCGCTGAGACAGGGTGAAGGGGATAGAAATTACGCTCTGCACTTTTTGAAATTGACACTTCTTCACCCGGAAAAGATCCGAAGTCTTTGGAAACCGGAGAAATACGAAACCGGGGAAAGCGAAAGTCACCGTGGAAAAAACGTCAAATCGGGCGGGAGCGACCCCACTTTTTCGGCTTTCAGCCGCCCAAAAAGTTCGTGGGGTCGCTCCCGCCCTCGGCACGCTGGTCGCGTGCTCTAGGATTGCCGCGCAGGGATGCGGCGAACAATTTGTAATGCAGGCTGCACTACATCTCAAGACCGAGAAGGAGGGAAGAACGTGGCACTACTGAAACCGCCGTCGAAACAACCAAAAACTACAACCCTTCAGGTTCGCCTGGAGGAAGAAGTCAGACACAGCTTGGACAGGTACGCCGAGTTCATCGACGCAACTCCGTCCTACGTCGTAAGCGAAGCGCTCAAGCTCCTGTTCAAGAAGGACGACGACTTCAAACGCTGGCTGGGCGAACATCCGACCAACATCAACCAGCAGCAAATCAGAGGAGACGTTCTCACCAAGACCGCATAACAACCATGAAGCCTCGTTCAACCCAATTCGATGTGCGCGAGAATACAGCGTCCTCAAGACAGCATGCCCCGCGCCTACCAGTAAATCCGTTGCCGTCGATGTCCGAGACTCTCCCGAGAAGTTTGCAACATCGACAGCCAACACCAGTCTTGGCATCCCGCGCAGGCGAGCCGGGCGGATCAGTCGCTACCAAGCCGCTGGACGCGGCCACAGGGGGAGAAAATGGAGATAGTGTCGAACCCTTTTCCGCTCCGGAGACGGTTATCGCTGCCAATGAGTCGAGGCAGGTATTCGAACCATTGATTGGATGCGAAGACGCCGCCAAACTGCTCGGCAACATCCACGTAAAGACATTGCAACGCTATGCGCGCAGAGGAACGCTGCCCGGCTACCGCGTGGCCGGCCACTGGTATTTTCGCGCAACAGAACTGGACGCGTGGCTGCGATCTCGGATAAATTCATCTTGCTATCCGTGCCGCTCGAACTAGGAGGCATTGCGAATGTTCAAGCGGACGCGGTATCAGTTCGGATGGTTACGTAGGAAATCCCGCAAGCGGGGTCCAGATGTTTGGGTGTGGGTTTATCGGTCAACTACGCCAGTCGGAAAGCGGAAGGAAAACTCGGTGATTGTGGGAAGCGTACAGCAGTATCCCTCAGAAGCCGATGCCTGGAAGGCCGCTGAAGGACTCCGTCTGTCGATCAACAATCCAAGTCCGGCAGAAGAAATAACTTTCGGAGCGGTGATAGACCGCTACATTCGAGAAGCGATTCCCAAGCGACGTGTGACACAGAGCCGCTATCGATCTTGGCTCAAGAACCACATCAAGCCTCATTGGGGAAATGTTTCTCTCGCGAAAGTTAAGCCTCTTTCTGTTGAGAAATGGATTGAGAGCCTCAACCTCGCCCCAAAGAGTAGAGGGCACGTACGCAGCATGATGCACGTTCTCTTCAATTGGGCAATGCGGTGGGAGCTGATCCCATTTCAAATCAACCCCATGAATCTCGTTCACATAAAGGGCTCGTCCAAGCGCGAGCGCGAACCTCGGACATTGACTATCGAGGAGTTTCGCCGATTCATAGAGCACGTGTCCGAGCCTTTTCAGACAATGTGCATCGTGACCGCTTGTCTCGGGCTCCGTGTGAGCGAAACACTAGGACTGAAGTGGGGCGATTTTGATTGGGATGATCTGCGGGTGAAAATCCAACGGTCATGGGTTGCTGGAGTCGAAGACGACGTGAAGACTCTGTATTCGAAAAAATGGATGCCAGTTGATCCGATCCTTGCGGAGCTACTGTTGAAACACAAGGAGAGGACAGCTACCGGAGCGAACGACACCGATTGGGTCTTTGTCAATCCGGAGACTGGAAAACCGTACTGGCCCGGACGCCTGCAGGAACATCACCTAGTTCCGGCGGGAAAAGCGGCCAAGATCGGGCGCATTGGTTGGCACACATTTCGTCACACGTATTCGACTCTTCTCCGAGCGTTCGGTGTGGACGTGAAGGTGCAGCAAGAATTGCTGCGCCACGCTGACATTCGGACAACCATGAACATCTACACGCAGGCGGTCCCACAAGCAATGCGGGAAGCACACGGTAAAGTAGTGGAAATGTTGTTGCCGAGACGGAAGGCGGGATGAGAAAAACGAGGCAGCTTTAGGGCAGCAATAAGCGTTCCTCAAACTGCTAAGTTGTTTCTTTCTGTTCTGTAGAATGTTTCGCAAGTCCTTGAGAACACTGGAAAGGGTAATTTCGATCCCCACCGCCCCTACCAATCACCTTTGTACTGAATTACTTGGAGCCCCACCAAACGTAACGTAACGATTCCGAACGTAATGATTGGCCCCCTACGTTCTCCATCGCGTCCCGCTGCGACTGTGGAATAGCGTGCGCGTAGACCTTTAGCGTGGTCTTCACGTCAGCGTGTCGCAACTGGCTTTGCAGCACTGTTACCGGCACGGATGCCTCTACCAGTTCCGTGGCAAGACCGTGACGGAAAGCGTGCAAGCCGGTTGTGGGTATGCCCAGCTTCCGCAACACCGGCCACAGTCCAGACACGCACTCACGTTCGCCCTGGAGCGTGGGCGTGATCCATCGCGCGTCGCGAACAGAATTCCAGCCGGGTTGGGCGTCCAATGAAGTAGATAGTTTCGCAGTGTCGCTTCCAATGCGGACGGCATCGGAAGTAACGCTACAGAGGCTTTCGTTTTAGGTTGGCGAATTTCGCGTGTGCGGTCATCGGAAGATTTGTTCACGCGAATTGTCTGGTGGTAAAAATCCAGGTCATCCACGGTTAGCGCCAGTAGCTCACCAGCACGCAGCCCTGTCATCCGTGCGATAGCGAAGATTGTTTTGAATGGTTCCTTCGCAGCCGCGATGATGGCTGTGGCTTGAGAGCGGGTGAAAAATGCTGCCGGCGTTTCCCTGGCCGTGGCTCCCAGTTGTAAGTCTGTAAATCCCACCTTTGACACCTTCATGCCGCAACGCTCCGCATAATCCATGATCGTGAAAACGGTGCCCAGGATGTTCACGACTGTCTTACCGGAAAGCGTCTTCCGCAAATCGGTCGCAAACTGCTGGATTTCTCCCACGCCCATGCCTTGTAACGCCGTGTCTTTGAAACGCGGCATGATGTGCGTGCGTAGGAATGATTCACGCGGGCGCACGGTTGCCGGTGACGGGTTAGGTGCGATTGCGGCCCTCCATTTCGCAACTGCATCCTTAAAGGTTTGCCCCTTCAGCACAGGGCGTACGCTGCCACGTTGGATGTTAACTTCCGCCATGATGCGAGCGTGTTCGCTGCGCGCGGCACGCTCCGACATGGAGTTGAGGTTTCCGATAAACAACTTGACTTGTTTCGTTGAGAACAGCCCGTCCGGTTGCTCCGCGTCAACATAGTGCATGGAGTACATTCCGCCGTTCGCTTCCTTGATAAAGCTACCGCGTTGAAACCGTCTTCGCGTCACTGGCCCTCTTTTGCCAATGCGTGAAGGCGTTGCGGGGATAACATTAAGTGGAATTGCGGAACATTGCAAGGAATCGGAGGGAGCCACTGGCGCAGCGCCCTGATGAACGGCTTTGTTCGGAATTCTGAGTAAACGAACGGATATTCTAGAATTTGAAGCGGGTAAGGGGTTTACTTCTGGTTGGGGTGACGGGTTCGACTTCGACAAGACGCACCAATGGAAGTGTAATTTTCCAGTCGCTAGGACTGGGAACTTCCATAGAGCGGCTTGTAGCCGAACCTCCTTGCAGAATCCGCCAAGTTCTAGCGGTAACCTTAGTCTAAGAGAACCTAGTGGTTACTGTCAAGCGTCGGATATCTTCAACCAGACTCTGTGGGAGCGGATACCGATGGGACTTACCGGACAGCGAGCCTGTCCGTCTGTACCGGAGGCGGCCCGCATTCGGTTGTCCGGGAGGACTCCCGAAAATCAAATTAACTGATGACGCCGTGCTTCACGAGCGCTGGGAAAAGTACGGAATCAAGAACTTCTTCCCATCTTTGCCATAAAACTCGAAAATGATTACAACATCGCCGTTGCGACGGGCGCGACGGACTTCTTCCACAGAGTCGTCCAATATTTGGGGCCTCCTTCAAGAGCCCTGACGGGAGCTTCCGTGACTTCTATTAAAAACCGGCGGCCTTCCTCGGTCTTTCGAATTGGGGCAAAATCCCACCGATGATGCGTGCCGTGATCATATCGACCATCATGTTTGTACGGGATTTCTAGATCGGATAAATAGTTCATCACGAAACACTCCGGCTTGGATCCCAATCGCCATTCTCGGCTTGCTGTTGAACCATGCATCCGCAGCTAGTGGAAAGCCCCTTTGTTATATTGTGTCGATAGACGCGAAGCGCCTTTCCGGGGTGACAGAGACAGTAAACGCTGACGTAAGATCCGCCGGCGTCACCGATAAAGACAAAATTCGTGTCCGGAATCTGTTTACCTCTCTCAAATCCATAAAGATTGCAAGCGCGGTTCCCCTGGCAACTTTTTGTTTGACCACTCCTCAGAAGTCCCAAGAGAACTTCAAACTCATTTCCGTGTTTCGTACACTTCACCCAAATCTTCTGGCCTTGAGTCTTATCTAGGCGGCCAGGACGCACATAGATAGATCTGTTCCTTTGATAGTTTCCCCCGCCACCAGGCCGGAGAAAATGCAAGCCGGGTTTCGCCGGCAGCCGGTGGTGTGACCCTTCTTTTTCAAGTTAGCGAGTAGGACATCAAATTCATTCCCGTGCGCTTTGCACCGCACTCGAATAGTGTGATAGCCGTGTTTATCTCTTCCGTTAGATCGAACGAATAGGAGGCTCGTTCCTTTAATTGGTTTTCCGGGGTTAAAGGGAGAATACAGGCTGGATTTCGCTTACAACTTTTCGTGTGACCATTCCTTAAACGAAACAGTGCAACTTCAAATTCGTTTCCATGGGGACACTTCACCCCAAACCGTTTGATCCCCGTGGCTGTTTGTCCTACCCGAAAGTCGCGAAAAGGAGAAATCCGTGCCCTCGATAATTTTCCCCTGTTTCGGGGAACAAAGGACGGATCCAGAGTCCAACGACAACCTTTCGTGTTGCCACTCGTCAAGTCGTAACGTACAACTTCGTACTCATTGCAGTGCTCCAGACACCGCACCCGTGTCATCTGTCGGCCATCTTTGTTTCTGCCGCCCGGGCGCACGTAGATCAGCGTGGTTCCCGGGATCTTCTTGCCGGCTTCGAACTGATCCGCCACGCAAACTCTTGGTAACGCTTCGATGGCGCGAATCGCCCGGTCGAGGACCGCGGTGCGTGATTTTGCGGCGGCGCACTGGCTTTTTAGTTCGGCGCGGCGGCAGATCAACCTACGAATGCGCGTCGTTTTCATTGTTCCTCCTATCCAACTTTTGGAAAATTGAATTCCCGTTTGCCAGTTGCTGGATTCAAAGTCTCTGTGTTGGGCAAGTCAGCGCATAGCCCATTGACGCAGACCGTTTTAAAACCAATCTCAAGAAGATAGCCACGGTAGTTCCTGTCTGCGGCTTCCCGTGAGTTCATGGTTTCGTCCAGCAAGGCTTGGCAGTCCGCTGTGTCGCAGGGCACTCCGTCAAAGATCAACGTCTTGCCGAGCAGGCCATAGAGAGGAAACTGATTCCGTTGCCGCCGTCGTGCGTGTTTGCGTACTGGACGAACTCTTTGCGGGCGGTGACATCCTTCTGGATGTCTCGCCCAAAGTCATTGCACAGGAAGAATCCACTGCAAACAGCAGCCGTGATGACGATCGTGGCTAGAGTTTCGCATCACGCCACCTTCCCTGTATTACGCGCGTGTATTTCGTTTCGGAGTTTGCTGCGGCAGGGTGCTACATTCTTCCAGTTTGCATCGGGTGTCTCCGTTGCGAATTAGGAGCCTAGTGGCGTTTGCCGCGCCGCTAGAGTACCGCTTACTACTTACTTGGCCGCTGACCGAGCCTTGAAAGCCCTTATGAAAGCCAGCGCGATCTTCGAGACGTCCTCCGGCTTCTGGGCAACATCTTCCTTTTCGAACTTGCTGAACTGTTTTTGCTGTTTTGAAAAGTTGGCTAGCCATCGTGTTTTCCCCGTGTGAAGTCTCTGTTTCGTCACGACCGACTGCAATGGAACAGAAGTACCACTTCCGAAAACTCACTTTTCTTTTCGACGGGCGGCAGCAAGGGGTAGCTCGTGCTTCGTCCGCCTGCTTCATTTTGAATGAGCACACCCTTTTCGATGAGATCCGAGATATCGCGTACCGCAGTCGGCAGGGAACATTTGGTGATTTTCTCCACTTTTCTGCGGTAAGGTTTCCTTTGAAACCCGTAGAACGAATTATCCCACGACTTTCTGTTGCCGCTCATTCAGGACGACTGATTGTTTTTTCAAACGATTAAAAAAGGACTCTTTCTCCAAAGCGCCGTCCGTTATCAGATTTGACCTTTCAATCGCACGATCCAGGCACCGCAGAAACCACGTGAGCCATTCCGTGATATCCATGGAACCTTTCTGACTTGCTTTCCAAAATATTGTAGTACTCCGTGCGTTCTTCGAGAATTTGCGAAGACATGCTGTAAAACCGTTGTTGGCTGCCGTGGGATCGAGCTAGGCACAAATCTGAGATCGCGCGAGTTATGCGGCCGTTGCCGTCCTCGAAGGGATGAATTGTGACGAACCATAGATGCGCGATCGCAGCTTTCAAAAGAGGATCCGGCTGGCTGTCGCCGTTGATCCAAGCAAAGAACGCAGTCATTTTCAGTTGAGACACAATAGGCAGGAGGCACCACAAAATGAATTTT
>CAVSYZ010000005.1:0-719646 GCA_963732325.1 uncultured Acidobacteriota bacterium
TCGTCTGCATAGAAGTTCTCCTCAAGTTCCGTTCTCCCAAGCGATACTTCGCGAGCTAAAAGGAATTTTGGCAGCACCCGGCTGGAGGCTGATTGCGAAATCTACACTTCGTGAGCGCAGGGTAACCCACCGGCTCAGACAACGACGCCGATTCGTGGGGCACGGACACGCCATTTGAAGGCGAATGGTAGCATACCTGCAAATTGCGGGCGAACGTTGAAGGGCTCTCTATTCCACTGCAAAGTATTCAAAAAGCTACTCGGCGTGAAAAGCATGTAAGTCAACTGATTCCGCTCAGGCGAGGGCAGGCTTCCTCAGGTTTATCGCTTCCATGTCATCGCAAATCCGAGCGCAAAGTTCTGGGAGCCGGCTGGCATCTTGGTGAGCGCGGATCTGGCGGATCATCACGCTGGGGAGCAGACGCCCCAAGGTTTCGAATTCCTTGGCGCGCATAGCGCTATCAAGGATATTTGTCGCGAATGTGTTGGCTACCAGCGAGAGAAATGCCGCTTGCGGCGCGATTTCTTGCACCAGCGGCGCGGGATCGCCTCGGCGTTCCCCGAGAATATAAATCGCGCCCAGTGGTAAGGCTCGTTCCGCGAATCGTAATTCTTGTTTCCCAAGCGAAAGGCGGCGCTTTTCGTAATTTTCGCTAAACCGCGGCAGGGCTTCCGCTGAGCCGTAGATCGATTCCACGGATTCGGGCCACAGGCACAGATAGGGGTACCCGGGATGAACAAAGAACGACCCGTTGCGTTCGGCCAGCGCGACCACGTCATCGGACAATATCGCGTGGCCGCGCCGAGCCAGTGCCGCCGCCGTCGTCGATTTTCCTGCACCCTCGGACCCTACAAACGCCACGGCTTTTTCGCCGAAAGCCACAGCGCTGGCATGCAGGCAGGTCACACCGCGCAGCCGCAGCAATAGCCCGAGAACTGGACCCAGCAGATATGTAGCCGTGTCTTCGATCGTCAGATTCTCGGGCCAGGTGGCCCAAACTTCGCTGCCTTGGCGATCCAGCCAGAATTGAGTTCCGTCCGAATAGGCCAGCCGACTAAAATTGCCGCTGCCAATTTTCCACATTTTGAGAGCTGGGTTGCCTGCCTCATCCTTATAAGCGCTGATGTAAGTCAGTACTTCCGGATCGGACGGGACGATCCCGGCTCCGCACAGGTGAAACGTTCAGGTGGATGCCCACAGCAGGACCTGCAGCTGGCTTTTTTGCGAGCGGTAATTCAGGGATTTGCTGATTCGATTGAAGCGACAGACCGAAAACGGTGTAAGTAAAACTCAACTCAGTCAAAGGATGAGGCCCACCTCATGCAAACAGGAGATCGAGTCTGCCTTGGCTGCACAGAGTCTTCCTGTCATGGCGATGCTGTTCGCGGATCACCTAAAGCGAAAACACTTTTGTGTGAATGAGCGGCATTCCCCCGCTTCGAACGAAATTCTTCAGAAGCCAGTACGATTCCTGAGTTGCCTCCCGTGGTCGTTGCCTTTACTTCCGGGTACATGTTGCGTGAGCTCTTGCACCGTTCCATACATGGTTATGATAGGAGATGAATAAGGCTTCTTAGGCTCCCGTTTTACGGGCTTAACCATTGCGGACCTCCGCATGCAAGTTATACCGGACTCTGCGCGCTGACTGCAACCAAAAGTTGAGGCACAGAGGGCGAACATTTGTATCCACGTTCGCCCAATGCGTCTCGCTGCGAAGCGCTGCAAGGACAGACGTATCAACATAGGGCACAATCTCGTCGCTCCAGGTTCGCTGCTCCATCCAGTCCGTCGGCCGTCGTCGAAAATGCGCCATCAACGGGTCGCCTGCCAGCGGACTTTTCCGACGCGTGCGAATGCTCTCGGGCAGCCGACCCGCGACCGCCTCCCGCAAGAGCTTCTTCTCAAAAAACAAAGGGAAGGGCGGAAGCGCGAGAAGATAATTGACGATCCGCAGATCGAAAAACGGATGGCGCACCTCCACAGGGCAGTGCGTCACGCCGGCATTTTCGAGTTCGAACATTTGAGACCAATGCGGCGCTGAGAGCGAAGCATGGCCCTCGGGAAGCACGGGGTGGGGCGGGAAACCGGAGGAAGCCGACTCCACTGTTTCGCGCGTTCTGGCAGATTCAATCGTCGAGCAAAGTCAGGCGCGAGCCAACGCGGGTACTCCGGGGCAGTTGCATTTTTACTGAAAAGGTTTTTAGCGCGCCGCCAAATTCCCGGCAGAGGAGAAGGCCGAATCCAGGCATAGCGCGAAGTCTCGGCCACTAGCCGTCGCCACTCTCTGTTTCGCACCATGTCTTTTACATAGGGCCACATGCGAAAGTGCATCAGGCTGTCGTTGCCTTCTCCGGTAAGCACGACGCGGCAACCGGTCGAAATCGCCCGAAACTGATCGAAAAGCCCCGCGAAACAGGGATCATCCATCGGCTCGGGCATGCTGAGCGCCGGATCATCCCACCGCTCGAATGGTTGCACATGATCCATCGGAATGATCTGAATCGGAATATTGAGAAATTTCGCGGTCTCTTGGGCATATGCGCCTTCTTCATCGCGGAATAACGACTCGTACACTACGGTGTAGGCACGCAAATCTTGGGTACCGCCCGCGCTTCTTGAAAGCTCGCGTGCGGTGGCTGCGACCGTCCCCGAGTCCAGGCCGCCACTCAGCAAAATTCCCGCGTGGTCCACGCGCGTGCGGTCTGCTACGGCCGCTTGCATTAAGATCTGAAAATGTTCGATGTAATCTTCCGCGCGGCTGATAGCGGATGCGCCCATCCGTCGGCGCCGACCAGTAGCGCTCGATGCGCAGGCCCTTGGAGGTAATCGTCATGGCGTGCGCCGCGGGCAGTCGTCGGATGTCGCGGAAGGTGGTGGTCGCGACGTCGCAGTTCAATCCAAACAACAGAAAGTCGCCGATCGCGGCGTCATTCAATCGTTCCGAAACGTCGGGGTGCTGGCGCAAACAATCGAGCGTGTTGCTGAAAAGAAAAAGTTCTCCCAGCTCGGCATAGTAGAAGGGCTTCACCCCAAAATGATCGCGCGCGCAAAACAACAATTTCTTGCGCGCGTCCCAGATCGCGAACGCGAAATCCCCGCGTAAGTGCTGAACGCAATCTGCGCCCCACGCCGCGTACGCGTGCAAAATCAAATCGGAGTCAGGCGCGGTGCGGCTGGGCGCGCCGTGGTTCTTCTGCGCGAGTTTGGTTCTCAGTTCCTCGCGACAATCGATCCGCGCATCCGCCGTAATGAATAGTCGCCCGTCGAGGCTGGCCGGCTGCCGCTCGATTTGCGATTCGCGCGTGGTGCGCAGCATGGTGTGACCGAAACCAATCGGGCCGCTTGACCACGTGTCACGCCAGTCCGGACCGCGGTAGGAAAGAAAATGTGCGAGCGCCTGCAGCAGCGCCCGGTCCACCGGCGCACCGCTGCGATCGTAAATGCCGACGATGCCGCTCAATCGGTTCGCGCCTCCAGGGGCGAGATTGGCCCTTCGAATGGGACGAAGTGACGATGCTCGGCGCCCGCGTCATTCAGTACCACGGAATCCACCTCAACCCACGCGTGTGCTTCGAAGCGCCCGACTTCCTTGCGCGCTCCGATCCGCAACTCCGCTGAGATTCCGAGGCGCCGCAGCAGCCACCACAGAACCAGCGACCGCTCCAGGCAATTCGTCGAGAGAAAAAGATTTCGCGCCGCCGCCGCTTCCATTCGCGCGATGACTTGCGCGGACTCTTTATGCGATGCGCCCTGCAAAGGCGCGATTGCGTTCGGCGCCGGACTCAGCCACCCCAGCACACTTTTCCAACGGCGAAAGCCAGCTAGCCGCAGACCCAGCCAAGTAGCCAGGAGCCCGCCCGTCGCCTCGATCACGACGCCGCGCTCAAAGCCACTCAGCCGCCAGAACCGATGCCACCGTTCCATCATGATTGCGTCATCGCCTTCGAACGCGCCATGGATTTCAGCAAGCCACCCAGCGTCTTCGTTGAACCCACCCGTCAGAACAAAGTCGCGCTGCTTACGAACCGGCTGTCGCGCCGCGCACTTCGATCAATCCCTCGCCCTGCAAGGTGCCCAGCAGCGCCAGCAGATCTGATCCGCAGCGCTCTTCATCCACTTCAAACTCTTCGAGCAAGATGTTCCGCAGCTCGCCCACACTCTTCGGTTGCTTCAGCAGTTCCCAAACACGCGCGCCCACCGGATTCATTCCGTAGTACACACTGTTCTTCAGATTCAAGATCGCCGCTTCCTCACCGAGAGGACAGGACACCTGTTCGGGTGCAGCGACAACAATCGTATGGAAGGAGAGAGGTAGGTCCATTTCGGCTACTCCCGCGATATTGGGCTGGGGTGTTTCCGCCAGGAGCCGGTTCGGCGGCGGTGGATCGATTCGACGCACACGCCCTGCGATCGTCGACTCGGCCGCCCCCATTCTACTGGTACTTGCCCTAAACAGCAACGACAGAACTGGATTCGCCCAGGCGATTTCAGATATAACCACCGGGATGCCCGCGCCGGCCATTTCCGTCGAATCGCTTGAAAAATATTTTCCACCCGCACATTCCGGCTGGCGCGCGCTGCTGCAACCCCTCGCGCGTCCTACCGAGTGCGCACTCGCCGGGATCTCCTTTGCGGTCCAGCCCGGACAGGCTGTGGCAATCGTGGGCTCGAACGGCGCCGGAAAGTCCACCTTGCTCCGCATCCTAGCCACTTTGATTCTTCCCACCCGCGGCCGCGCCGCAATTTCCGATTGCGACGTCGAACGGCATCCCTCCCGTGCACGACGTCAATTTGGCTATCACACCGGCGGAGACGAAGGCTTCTATACTCGTTTGAGCGCCCGTGAAAATCTGAGTTTCTTCGCGGCCATGAACAACATGTCCCGCGCGGAAGCTCGCGAGCGCATCTCGACCACCGCCGAACTCCTGGGTTTCGGCGCGGATCTGGATCGCCAGGTGCGCACTCTTTCCACCGGAATGACCCATCGTGTGGGACTCGCGCGTGCGCTCCTGCATCAGCCGGCTGTTTTGCTGCTCGATGAGCCCACGCGCAGCCTGGATCCGCTGGCGGCAGCGGATTTCCGGCGGCTGCTGAAAGATGACCTGGTGCGCCAGCATGGCACCACTCTGCTATTCGCGTCGCACACCTTGAGCGAAGTCGCGGAGATCGCTGACCGCGTCCTGCTGCTCGAAGCCGGGCGAATCACTGCGTTCGATTCTCCGCGCGGGCTGTGCTCCGCTACCGGCGCCGCAAACTTGGAAGATGCCATTACGCGTCTGGCGCACCATCTTGCGCATGCCGAGTCGCGGCCGTGAATTTCGGGCGCACACTCCGGAAAATTGCCGCCTTCTTTGCGCGCGATTTTGCAATCGCGCGCGGTTACCGCGGAGCGCTGCTGCTCGAGACACTCGAAGCTCTTTTCGGCGTAGCCACCTTCTACTACTTGTCTCGCTTCGTCGAAAGTTCGGAGCTTACCCGCGCGCTACCCTCCGGCAGCAATTATTTTGCGTTTGCGCTGGTGGGATTTGCATTCTTCGATTATCTCAGCGTATCCATCAGCGCCTTCGATTCCAGCATCGAGGAAGCACGACAGAATCGCACGCTGGAAGCGTTGCTGGTGACCCAGACCCCGCTCCCGGTGATCCTGGCGGGTTCGGCGGTTTATCCTTTCACGGCTCTAGCGTTGCGGACCTGCGTGTATCTCGCGTGGGGAGCGCTGCTTTTCGGCTTTGCGCCGAGGGCGGCCAACTGGGCAGGAGCCGTCGCAATTCTTCTTGCCTCAATCCTTGCGTTCGCAGGGTTAGGGATTATATCGGCTGGGTATTCGATTCTCTTTAAGCGCGGGAATCCGGCGAAGTGGCTCGTGCTGGGAATTTCAGGTTTGGTCGGCGGGATGATGTACCCCGTCAGCGTGCTGCCGGCACCACTGCGATTCCTGGCACACTTGATTCCCGTCACGTACTCCCTGGAAGGGATGCGCGCAGCGTTGCTCGCCGGTGCGGGATGGCGGGAGCTATGGCCTTCGATTGCGGCCCTGCTCCTTTTCGCCGCAATTCTGATCCCGTTATCGTTTGTGATTTTTGCCTGGGCGCTGCGACGTACGAAAATTACCGGCACGCTGACGCATATTTGAGCGATGGGGAATAGAAATGGGTCAACGAAATATTCTGAAAAAGGCAAACTTCAGTCGAAAAAGCGACAGCCAAAATCCCATGGCATCGCGCGCGACAATTGAAATCGATGAAACCTCAGTTAGCCAGTGACTTTGAGCCGGCGCATCAACACAAGCGACAATAGGCCTGCTCCCAGCAGAAAGATGGAGGTGGGTTCAGGCATTGAGGCGGGCGTCACGGTGAGCGTGTAGCCACCAGCCCCCGTATTATAATCGAAAAGTGGTATGTTGCCGGGAATGCCGGATATCGTAGGATTGTTTTCGGGACCGGTATACAGTTGCGGTCCCGTCAAATTGAGAAGACCATCCCAATCTTCGAAGGCGCCACCCATGCTCGAACTACAGAAGATTAGAAAGTCGCCGCTAACCGGTGACCCGTCGATCGTCAAGTCAAGCGGTGTTACGAAGAAACCTTCCCCGAGGCCGTAACTGCCACTGGGAACCGTAAAATTAACTGGGAGCTCAAACGTGGCGTCCACGGGGCCAGTCAAAGTGTAAGCAAGCATCCCGCTGCCATCGGCCCTGACCGTGCCAACTGAGAGAAGCAAAAAGAAAGCAAAAGCTAGTGCCGCAGAGATTCTATATTTCATCGAAAGCTCCCATCCTTCAGTCACTTTATCCGAGACGCCCTGCGGACGATCGCCCCAGCACTGCTCAACCTTGCAAGGGAGGGACCAGACTTTTTCGGGCATAACCCCCTTGTTTTCATCACGGAATAATCACTAGTGACGTGACGGATGGTAAACACTTTCTCAAAAACGAACTGCAATTGCCTGGGCCTCGTCTAGGCTGCTTGCTTTGGCTCAGCGGTCCACCGTTGCAGAATTCGGTTAACTATGGCGTTATCTGGTAGCTGTGAAGCGGGAATACGTCGCCCGCATCGCAGAATCGTAATTTCTGGTATTGTCCTAATTTGAACGTGTAAAATCTACCCTCATACGTAATCCGCTCACGTATTGGCAAAGGAATTGCAGAATAAAGATGAAAAATTCTACCGATCCTGAATCAATTTTGATTGAAGGTTTGCGAATCCTCCGTGAGATACGGAAGCAGGCGGGTTGTGACGTATTAGCTCAAGCGTATTCAAATATATCTGAAATAAATCCTGACTCTTCTGTTGAAGGCACTTTTCAAAAGCCAGCAGCCGATTATGATTGTCAATGGCAATCCTTGTTGCGTCTGCTATCGCCTCAGTAAGCATTCTTGCGGTTTCAGTGTGCATAAAAGCCTCCAAGCGTATTAGCTAGGACCGAAATTTTGGTTCATCTCCCACCAGGCTTCGATTTGACCTTGCCAGCTTCTATTAGCCTTTGAATATGGATTGCTGCGCGACTGCTTTCAATGGGTATGCTGTCACGTCCTGGTTCTAACCGCGTGGTGTAAGCACGAATTAAAGTGGAGTTGGTAAGAGAGAGCCTATTTGACGCAGTTTTTACAGTGTCTATAACCACCTGTACCTGGTCGTCGTCCATCTTTAGGAATATCCCGTCCTGATCGGCAATTCGAATCTGTATGGTGAACTCTCTCCTTGGCAGACTTGCTTTCTTCATTTATGGAATAATACGCCATTGTTGTTCCTCCTCTTGACTACGTAAGCCGTTCTAGTATAGGCTTAGGTTATGGCTAAGATACCACCAGAACTAAGCGCCTACCTATCGAAGTTAGGCAAAAAGGGCGGGAAGAAAGGCGGGCCTGCTAGGGCGGCTGCAATGACGGCGGAACAGCGTAGTGAATCGGCACGGAAAGCTGTTACTGCTAGGTGGGCGAAGAAGAAAAAACTAGGTTAACGTAGTCCGCTCTGTCTGGTCTTTTCTCGATTTTTCGGTTGTTCCAACTGATGACTCACTAATTCATTTATGTTTCTGGGTGCTCTAGGTTGTCCTTCATTCTTCCAAATCAATCTGATTTGCTCTACATGATCTGGCCAGATCATCGTGCAATCACCGCTTTTGTGCAAGACTAATGCGAACGTTGATTCTCCGACGCCATCGGCTGATTCGGCCATGAATTTTGATTCGCATGTGTGATAAATGGCAGCGGGCAAGGACGCTGTAGTTTTTCGACCATAAAAATAGAGCATGTTCAAAGCAGCAAATGCTCCTGTTCCGATAGCGGCAAATCCAATTTCAGCTTCGTATCGAACCTCGCCATCATCAGACACCGTGAAAAGATGCGGTTTCCGTTCAACGTCAAATGCTTCCGACAGGCCGCGAGCAATGAGTTTCAGCCGGCGAAACCCGCCGGGAAGATCTGCTCAAACGACTGCTGCTGGAGAAAATGCGGCGTGGCGAGATTCGCTGCGGTCTGCGGCCTCCGCGAAAGCCCGTGGCAGTGAGGGGCGCCGTGTCATACATTGCGAGTGTGAAGCTCTCGGGAGTGGGCCTGCCTGACCTGTGCCAATCGCTCGTGGTTTTTCCCTGGGCGCGCCGCCGCACCAACGTTACCGGCACGCTGACGCTCATCTGAGCATCTGAATGTCTCGGCAGACTTGTGGTGCAGCCCGCCCTGGCGTAGAGTTTTTCCATGGCCGAGAATGCCACCGTGATGAAAGTTCCGCTGCTGGATCTGCAATCCGAATACGCTGAGCTGCGCGACGAAATTCTTCCGGCGCTCGACGGCGTCTGCAAGAGCGCATCGTTCGTGCAGGGCCCGGAAGTCGAAGCCTTCGAACGCGAATTCGCCGATTTCTGTGGCATCAAGCACTGCGTCGCGCTCAGCAGCGGCACTGCCGCGCTGCATCTGGGCCTGCTGGCGCTCGGCGTGCAGTCTGGCGACGACGTCATCACCACGCCCAATTCTTTTCTGGCCACAGCCGAAGCCATCACCTACTGCGGCGCGCGCCCGGTGTTCGTGGATATTGATCCCGCCACCGCGAATCTGGATCCCCGGCTCATCGAACGCTGCATCACACCGCGCACCCGCGCCATTCTGCCCGTGCATCTCTACGGCCGCCCCGCGGACATGGATCCCATTCGCGAAATTGCCGCACGTCGCCACCTGCGCATTTTGGAAGACGCTGCCCAAGCCCATGCCGCGCGCTACCGCGCCCAGCGCGTTGGATCGCTCGGCCTCGCGGCGGCGTTCAGCTTTTATCCCACGAAAAATCTCGGCGCCTATGGCGAAGGCGGCGCGCTAACCACCAACGACGACGCCATCGCGAAATTCGCCCGCGCCGCGCGTTCCCACGGACAGACCGCCCGCTACGAGCACGAATTTCCCGGCTACAATTACCGCATGCACGGATTTCAGGGCGCCGTGCTGCGCATCAAGCTGCGCCGCCTGCACGCCTGGACGAAAAGCGCCGCGAAATCGCCAAGGAATATCGCCGTCTGCTCGAAGGCGCGCGCCTGGAAATGCCGCAAGACGATCCGCGCGATGAATGTGTCTATCACCAGTTCGTGATCTACGTGAACAATCGCAACTCGGTCATCACCCAGCTAGCCGCGCGCGGCATTGACACCGCCGTGCATTACCCCAAGCCAATCCATCTGCAGCCCGCATATTGCACGCTAGGTTATCCCGCCGGAACATTTCCCCACGCCGAACGCGCCTGCGAGCGCGTCCTAAGCCTGCCGATATTTCCCAGCATGACCCCCGAGCAGATAGATTACGTGGCCACCGCAGTCCTGGAAGTTGTCGGGAAGAAGTAATGACGCGCCTGCTCGTACTGCAGCGCCACGCTCGGTTCGATTCTCATCGCACGCAAGGCCGGCAGATAGCACGGCAGCGCTCCTACAACAAGCAAGAATGCCGAGATGGTACCGAAAGCGAGCGTAATTGTGACGGCAGAACTCGACGCGCTTACATTGACGGAATCAAAATTCTCAGACGACGGTGAAAGCGTAACCGGACGACTGCCGCTGACAAGCGGATGCGGAGAGCGGTGGCACCGTCCGGCTCGCATAGTCACGTTTCCATGCCTCACAATCTGCGCGTTTGAGTTTTTCCTTGTCGGCCTGGGGAAGCGGATGCCCCGACTTTTTTCTTGCTGAACGCCAACCGAAATCACGAAACTTGGCATCCAAGAACTCTTCGAACACATTGATGTATCCCGTCCTAGGCCGCCGCGTTGCCTGGGTTGATTATCGCTTCAGCCCAGATTCGGATTCAGATGGACTCGGTAATCCTGTCGATTCTTCGACCAATTTTTGAGCCTGTTCCAGCAGCGACTGTAGTTCGTCCAAACGTGCTTGCGGTAACTCACGGAGACCTGGAACAAGTGCCATAAGCAGGTTTAACCTAGCGATGAAGATCGGTATTAACGACGTCCGGAGTCCCGGCGCAGGAGTTGCCATCGGACCTCCTCACTAAAAGGAAGGAGGGAGGATTTTCAAGTCTAAACACGAAATTTTGCACGCGTCAATGGCCCCGGGTACTGTCCTAATTTGAATTCTAAAGGATTTAGCCAATGTCAGTGACCGCGATACCAAAGCTTCCCAATAAACCCACAAAGCCTTATATTCGCCCTGCTAAAAAAGAAGCGAAGGTGAAGGCAAACCTCACCGATCATCTTTGGACGTTACCAGAACTACTCTCGACGATTAACTAGTGATAGGCTGCTTCAGTAGAAATGCCAGAGGCTGCTAATGGCTCTGATTCGCTACTATTTGGTGTGTAAGGGTTGCAAGACACGCATTCAGCTCCCGCATCCCACCCTTCCAAAGCGAAGAACCAATCAAGCGACGTGGCCCAAGGGAAATTGGAATGCAACCTTTGGATGTAGGATGTGCGGCTATGTGTCCAATTACACGGCACTAGATGTTCGGTGGCATCCCGTTCATACACCGGCCCTAAGTCAACAAAGAGTTGGCGAAACGGATGCTCCACTTTTCGTGCTTTACGTAACAATTGAATACGGCGAACAAACGCTACCCATTCAAGCGCGTATTCATAGCAGTTGGCACGAATTAACAACCACTGCAAAAAACCAGGAAATTCTGGCCCTTTGGAAGAGTCAGGTAGAGAATCAAGTCGGCCAGTCCGCAAGGTATGTATCGGGCTTTGTGGCAGATCGCAATTGGTGGAAATAGTTTCTTGCATTTCTCGTTCCAAACTCCTTAATTTTGATTGTTTTGATACGTGAGCGGCTTTCGAATTAGGACACTACCCGGCCCCGTGCGCGCTCCTATATATCTCGTGGAAAGGTAGGACGACTCCCGACAAAGGACAGCTTGCTTCTACTATCCCGCGGTGACTGCCTAGCGTATATATTGCCCGCATCTGTTCGGCACTGTAAACTGGGCTTGTCCGGTTTCGCCACGACCCCAAGTGGCGGGAGCAACAGTATGGCATTGTCACAGTTTGATATTCCGATCGATGCGTCTTTGACCAAGTTTCTAACCAAGTCGATAATTTCTGTGATTTTTTGCTTCGCCGGAGCTCTCTGCGCGCAGGCTCAAAATGCTCAGCCGAGCAGCACCAACGAATCCTGGACTGCCACTGCACAAACTTCCGTAGCGAATACCAGTCCATCGCGCACGACGGACAGCCATGTCCGGTCGGGCAACCAGAGTGTGGATAAACAAACAGTGGAAGCGCTTGGGCCCAATGGTCGGTACCAGCCCAGTCTCGAAACCGAGAAGGAAACCGTTCATGTAAATGGCAGCACGACCCGTACAGTAGTGCGCATCTACAGCTGGGATGTGAATGGACAAAGGAACCTGCAGCAGGTGACAGAAGAAGAAGCGAAAAGCTCGGCGAATGGCGATGTCCATGTGATACGCACGACCTCGGAATCTGATGGGAACGGAAATCTTCAGGTTATTCAACGCGAAGTCGCGGACACAAGAAAGACAAACCCAGACGTGCAGGAGACGAAAACCACGACCTACCTGCCCAACGGTAATGGCGGTTTGACCGCATCCCTGCAGACGCAAGAGTTGCAAAAGCGCATCGCTGACGACAGGGTCGAGGTGAAGAAAACATTGCTACAGCCAAATTCCACCGGCGACTGGGAGGTGGCCGAGGCAAAAGAAACCACAATTAAGGCAGACAACAAGAATCGAACCAGCGAAGAGCGTATTTCGCGCCCCGATTCAGAAGGCAGACTTTCAGAAGTCTCACGCTCCGTGTCTAAAGAGACAGAAAACGCCGCCGGAGAAAAAAACAGTACGGTCGAGACATATTTTACGAATGCTCCTGGAGTGGCTGCTGACGGCAACCTGCGTCTGAACTGGCAAGTAACCACCGTCCAGAAAACGGATTCCGATGGAAAAACAACTGAGCAGCAGCGCAAGCAGCCCAATCCGAATGACACGAACGGTAGCCCGCAAGCCAGTGCAAAAACCAAATATGTCGTGCGGTATGCTGCGTCGGGTACAGAGGGAACCAAAACCATTGAAGAGCGTGACATCAACGGCGCTTTCAATGTAGTTTCCGTCGAGGCGCGAAAATCAGATCAGGCTCCCGCGGCGCAGGAACAGTCGGCAGCCTCAGAAAAACCCAAATAGGATCAAACGCGCGGTATGACGCTCCCGGTTGATTCCCGACAATCCGTGGCCAGTCACGCTGGATCCCTCGTGCGACGCTAGTCTACGACGCCGCGAGAACCGGGACCGCCATACACGTTATTCAAGGACATTTTCTGCGCGGCTACAATCAGGTGTGCAGTCCTTCGGAGAAAAATTGATCGGCTTCCTTGGGCACGGTCCTTGGTGCCTAAACCGTCAGCTCAGCGATGCAGGATGTGCATGATCACAACCAGGATACCGAGAACCAAAAGGACCGCCAGCAATAACCTTTCGCCTAGTTCCTGCTTGAATGTGCTGCGATTCATGTTTCGCGAGCTCCTACAGTCACAAGGCTATAGTTGGGGGAAAATGGGGCAGGGTCCTGGAACGTACGCCCTTACCAATGTTAAGTCAACCCGTCCATTTGTTCGGCTGGGAGTGAGGTTGAGCCGACGCAGCACGGTCGCCGCAATCGAACATGGCGGTCGCGAGGGCAAGTTCGATCGAGCAGCGGCCTGTGGACAGGCGGTCCGGGGATTTTCGGAAATGTCCGGAACCCTCGACGTTGGCGCAGCGTCGCTAATTCGGCCAGTCGCCGTTGGGTCATCGAGTCTCCCGGACGAAGCAAGCGTCGCAGCCGCGAGTTCCGTCTCCGACGGTGAATCAACCCCGGGTCGGGGTCAATTTCCACGGCGCGCTTGCCGCATGTATCCTCTCGAGGCGGGTCCGTTGGAGGTCACGCTCCCAGATTTTCTGCACGGGTCACCGGTTCGAATGGGTTCTCATCGCAAAATCGCGCGATGTTCAGGTAACATTCCTCGCTTTCAAGGCGTATCAGTATAGACCGTCGACAACAAACATGGACGCAACTAGACTCGAAAACGTGACCACATCGTATGACTCGGCAACCGCCGCCAACGGGGTTACCTTGCGGGTTCGGCACAGAGCGATTCTCCGCCCATTCGGTTCCAACGTCGTCGGAAAGACCACCACGGCCCGAATGATCATGGATCTACCGACCGGCGCTGACGATTCTGAACCCAGCATTTTCCGGACTCGATCCGGTAAGTGCCGAGACAATGGAACACATTATGATCGAGATGCGCCACGATGGCTCCTCCATCGTTCTACCCACTCACCGCATGTAAGAAGCGAGGGGGAGCGATTTAATTTGCCCGAACGACAAGAGCCACACCGTGCTAGCATGGCGAACTGCGTGCTATCGAGCAATCCCACAGCCAGAGTATGCTGCATCGAGTTCACCAGCGTGGCCCAACTAGGAAACGGCGTAGAAGCCGAATCGAAACCCGGCGCAAATGCGCAGGAAATCCCGAAGGCCGCCGTGCTAGCGGGTGAATACATCACTCGGTTCGAGCGTCTCGAACGGTTCTTGAATGAAATTTTTATCGACAGGATAGCGTGTGCGTAAACTGGGACTTATCGTGAAGCGCGAGTACTTGACCCGAGTAAGAACCAAGGGCTTCGTCCTCGGAACGCTCATTGTGCCGGTGCTGGGCGCAGCCTTCTCCTTGTTGACTATATTTCTTGTGAACCAGCAGCCCGCCCATAGCATGCGCATCGTGATCGTGGACAATTCGGGGACGCTCGCGGAGATCGTCAGCAAGGGTTTAGACGCAAAGTTCGACGACGGTCAGCCGGAATTCGACATTGTTGACGTGATTTTGCGCCCAGCGTCGCCCGACGCCGTTCAGCAGGATCTGCGCGCCCGGATCAATGCCTCAAAGCTTGATGCGTATCTATGGATTCCCCAGGACCGGAGCCGACCGATCGAACTGCATTTGCAGAATCCCAGCGCCTTCGATTCCAATGGCGCGCTGTCAAGAGCCGTGAATCAGGCCGTGATTTCCGAACGACTCAGCGAGCGCGGCATCCACCTGGACGACATGAAGAAAATGCTCAGCAGCAAAGACCTGAAGCTACTGAAGGTGAGCGAAACCGGCGAGGCGGAAGAAAGAGGACAGACTGTCGGGATCGCCGTCGCGCTCGTAGTGCTGCTCTATACCGCGCTGCTGATGTACGGTGTGATTACGATGCGTTCGGTCCTCGAGGAAAAGACCACACGGACGATGGAAGTCCTGATCTCCGTTGTACGGCCATTTGAGCTTCTCTGTGGGAAAATTCTCGGCGTGGCAGCGGTTGCCTTCACGCAGTTCGCAATATGGATGATTTCCGTCGCGCTGCTGTTCTCTTATGGCGCTCTGGCCAGGTTGGGGATGGGTGAGGGATCTCCGATGGCAATGGTTCACGTCCCGATTTCGTTGGTGCTTTACGCCGCAATGTATTTCGTCGGCGGATATTTTCTGTATTCCTCGATGTTCGCCGCGATTGGGGCGGCTTCCTCGAACGACCAGGATGCGCAGCAGTTGCAGTGGCTGGCCATGACGCCCCTCGTCTTTTGCATGTTGATCTGCAACGTTATCCTCAGCGATCCCAGTTCCAAGATTTCCGTCGTCCTTTCAGAGATTCCGCTCTTCTCGCCAGTCCTGATGGCCCTGCGCATCTCGCTGAAGACACCTCCCGGATGGCAGATCATCCTTTCGGTGGTCCTGCTGGTTGTCGCGACTGTGGGCGCAATCTACGCCTCCGCCAAAATTTATCGCGTGGGAATCCTCATGTACGGGAAGCGTCCATCTCTTGTCGAGATGTTCCGCTGGCTGCGCTATTCCTAGCGGTTCCCGATTTTGCTTTCGACGTTGAGTTGGCGATCGAATCCCTGTCTGAGTGTTCGCGGAGAGACGTGAAGACGCTATTGCGAGATGACCATCTGGGAAGTGCTTTGCATCGTAAAACCCGAGGGCAAAAGCGGAAACAGAAACTGAAACGAGTATTGCACCTGAACCTTGACCACGCAACCTGGACTATTGGGCTGGCTCGCGCAAATCGCCAGGTTATTGGGAGGAGCGACCCAGGTAGTCGTGGTGGTGACCTTGGTCGGATCGAGTCCGATGCCGGTGGACAGATTCTGGACGTACGCCGTGACATCAGTGTCGGCAGCGGGACACCCGCCGGACAAGACCGGCATATCCTGTGGGCAGGTCGAACCGCGGACGCTGGCCCAGCGAGTCGCTTCGCGAGCTGTATTGGACACGAAGTGATAGGTGTAGAGAGCAGTGCCGAAGCCCACTACGCCGAACATCATTAGCAGCAGCACTGAAATCGTCACAGCGCTCTCTAGTAGTGTGGTACCACGCTCGCGCGCTCGGGCCGGCTCGAGGTGGCTGCGCGATTCAGCGTGGCAACGCAGGGCGGAATGCGCGCCCACTTTTTTGAACAAGGCGAGAGAAATTGGCGAGCGAAGCGTGCGTTTCATTGAGCGACCCGCATGAGTTCCGTGCTGTCACAAGTAATGGATGCGGGTATTCCTGGATACTTAAACAGCGAATTAAATTTTCCGGTAACGGTGACCTTCACATAGACCAGCGCGTGATTGGGAGACGCACAACCGGTGGCCGGGCACGCGCCGCCGATGCTCGATCCGGTGCATCCGCACTCGTGCGCAACCGTGACGTTCAACTCGGCAAGATTCTGGCCATCGTTTTCGGCGGCGGTTCGAATTCCAGCTGTGTCCGCGGCGGTCGCCAAATTTTGCGCGCCGTACTGCGCGCCGGCGCGGGCCGCGTCTGCGACCAGGATGCTGTAGTAGGCATACCGACCAACTTCGATTATTCCGACGGCCAAGAGCAGGAGTAATGGAGTGACCAGGGCGACTTCCAGCAAGGCTTGGCCTGACTGCATGGCGCGACGTGTCGTTCGACGCGTAGCAATTTTCACGGGAGATCCGGTTTCTGATTTCATGGAGACGCTCATCTTCATTCCACCAGGACCGCGTTCTTGATGGGAGAGCCGTTCGGCAGCGAGGCGAAGTTCGACGGAAAATTCAGAGCAGCTGGGCCCAACGTGAGCGACTTCGCCACCGCAATTGTGTAGGCGGCCGTGTTGCCTGTCGCGGCAATCGTTAAGTCTGCCGACGGGAAGTAAAACGCGCCTTCGAACAGGGAGCCCGACGTGCCGTTAATCGTCGCCGTCGAGGTATTACCGGGATTTTGATAGAACAAGATGCCGGCGTCTGCTCCAGTGGTCGGAGCTACCAAGCGAACTGTTTGGCCGCCGTGCAGTGTTACAGCACCCCCCGAAGCTCCGATATACAGCGTGACACCTGTGCCGCTGACGGTTCCTGTTCCGTTGAAAGTCAGGCCACCGCCCGTTATCGTGTAGGTCCCGGGATTGAGGGTTACGTTCTGCGTGCCGGCGATGGAGATGCCGCCGCAATAATTGCCCGGATTCAGGGTTACCGGTGTCGTTCCATTTACGTTACCCGCACCGCCAGCGAGGCAACCGCCGGTCGCAGGCGGCTGAAGATAAGACAGCGGGTCGGCCGCAGGGATGATGCCGGTTTTCGGCGTGGGGTGGTTGTTTCCAGCGGCTGTTCCCACCGCGCCGATTTCACGGGCCGTGATGCTGCCGCCACCGGTAGTGCGCACATTGTGATTGGAAATAATGCCGCAGCTCGGAGCGCTGACGTCGCCGTTGTTAGTGATTCCGCCGTTGCCGGTGCCCAGTGCATACATGCAGTTCTGAAGATTGCCACTGAGGTAAGCGACGGCGCGCGCGGTTACGGTGGCGGAATTCACGCCGGCGATCTTCACGAAAAATGTAGGCTGGATTTTCGTAACGAGCACTTCTACGTAGCCGGGCAGGCCTGCATGTGGTCCATCGTTCGGCGGACTATAAACTGTCACGGTTACATTATCGGCGCCGTCGGTGAAACCGTTCGAAGCAGAGTCGGTGGTTGCGCCGGCGCAACTTCCGGTCGAGCAGCCGCTAAAGGGAATCTCGGCTGCGCCGGCGATGGCGGCGCTGTCCGCGGCGGATTGTTGCAGGCGCTTTTGATAGCGCAAGAAACCCCATGTCAATTCCGAGGCCCGCCGCCAGGATGAAGAGAGTGAGGCCCATGGCGGCCAGCACCAGAGCCTGTCCGGCCTCCTTGCCTCGCGTCATGGATGAATTGTTCGGCTTCATTACTGCGTTCTCCGTAAAAATCTCGGCAGCACAGGTTGTAGGACTATCACCGCCGATTCCATAAATCGCACTAAACGCGTGCTGGTAAGAATGGTGAAAGTTTTGCCATTTTTGTTACCGCCATTGTTACTTTCCAGAAGAACTTTAAGTCTCGCAGGCAAATAAAGATCCTAAACGCGCGAGCGAGCTCCGAGCAAAAGTCTTGCCCCAACAAGACCTTCCGGCAATGTTCCGAGCGGCGACGGCAGAGGCGCTCGCGGACCTGCGGCAAGACGCCACTGCATGGCGCGCTCTTCACTACGTCTTCACCACTGCCTTAACGACCACCGCACGCCGCGTACCAAAGTATTTCCTAGCGCGAAAGTTGGAACTCGATGCTGACATCTTTTTCTGAATCAACCGGTTGGCCGTTCAGTAAGGCCGGTATAAAACGCCACTCGCGAACTGCGGCCAGTGCGGAAGGTACGAGGGGGGCCGGGCCACTCAATTCTCGCGAACTCCTGACGCGACCATCCGTGCCAATCTGCAGATGAACCATTACCGTGCCTTCGATGCGCTGCTCGCGCGCTTCACGAGGATAGAGAGGCTCGACGCGGTACAGCAGGTAACAATCACTGCGACGCTCGGGAACGCGAAGCCGCACGGGATTTGTCGCGGGCGTGCCGGCAAGCTGATTGTGATTCGCGGCAGCCTGCACGGACCACACCGGCAAGGATGGGACAGCAGTGTTTTGCGCGTCACTCTTTACGGCATCTGGCAATGGAACATTTGTGGATGGAGGCATCGCGGCGGTGGAAGCGGTTTCGCCGCCGGGCATGCGCGGCTGGGAATTATCACGGTCGTGTTTGTCGCGAGTTTCTTTTCGTGGCGCGCGCGAAACAATCTCAGAAGCTGCGGGCCGTGGCATGGAGGCAGGCGATTCGCTGGCGCGAGTGGGCGACGTGTCAGGCTCTCCGGGCGTTACGGGCGCAGCGGGCGATGCAGATGCTGTCGACGCCGGGGCGGAAGCACCTGGATCGTGCGGGTGTTCTGCAGCGCTCAATCTTCTAGGGTGATCGCGCAACAATCCTTGCGAGATCGCCATGCCCAGGAAAAAGAAAACCAACGCGACGCAGGTACAGACAACTGCAATCGTTCCCCACTTGCGGAATTGTTCCGATAGGAACGGTTGCGACGCCGCGGCGGGAGACGCCGGCGATTTTAGGGACGGACGCCTGACGTGCGAAATCGGTACAGAGGATACAGGCGAAGTGGCGGCCAGGATCTTTTCATCGCCAGCCCGCTTGAGGAGCGCCTGCGCGGAAGAGTCCGGATCGCTCGCAGGATGGGCCGAAAGCTTTTCCGAGCGAGAGGAGCCAGGCTGCGAGGCAAAAGTCTCGGAGTGCATCGAGGAATGCAGGGAATTGTCGAAGGCAGTCTGATTCGCGCTCGATTCGCCCGGATTTAAATCGCCAAGCAGCGGGAACCGCTCTTCCGAGTTGCGATCCCGTCCTTCGTAGCACGGTGCGAAGGAAGCTTGTGCAGAGGGAACGCCACTAGTTTTTTGGGAGGTGGATTCGTCCTGGGCCGAAGATTCGGGAACCGCTGTTTCCGCCGAAATCCAGTCCGCGATTTCCATACGCGCGTCTTCGGTCAGGTCAAGAAATTGCAGGCCTGCTTCGGTCTTTGACGCGCTGAGCCAAGCTATCTCGGCAGTGGCGGCAATTCTTTTTCTGGATTTTGGCGGCTGGATGCGGAGGCTGACGCGGGTGAGGCCGATGAGCGGATTGAATGTCTGGAGGGCAAGGCCTCTTTCGCTCAAGTCCAGCACCATACCACCGTTATCGGAACCGACTTCCAGATAGGCGAGAGAAAAGATTCGCCGCCGGGTGCTCCGGCGCCGCTCGCCCGACCGCGGGAAATCTTCAGAAGTTGATGGAACGAAAGTCTCGGGAGTCTCGTCGGGCTTAGCGTTCCGCTCGGCGGACGGGGCGGACGAGGCTTGAATATTCAGCCCGGCAGCCGGCGGTGGAAGAATCGGAGCCGGCAGCGCTGGAGACGGCGGTATTTCAATTGATGGAGATCGCACTGCATCGCACCCATTCTGCGAAAGAATGTTCGAGCGGTCCGGCTGAACATTTGAGCTGGTGGCGCGTGCGTGAATCTTCTCGTCAGTTGAGATCGGGCTCTTCAGGGAAACGTCCACGGAATTCTTGCGGAGAATGGCGTCGGTGAGGCGCTCGATGTACGTGCTGCCCACGGCCCGGCGCGGAGTTTCGCCGGGTGTTTTCTGAATTGGCGGCGTGTCCTGCGAAGGCAAATTCTCAACCAGGAAAGACCATTTTCTGCGACCAGGCGGCTCTGATTCAGGATGCGGTAATTCCTGTGATGGAGATGGCGCCGAGGGCGAAACTTGTTCCGAGAATACGATGGGCTGGACAGACCGCTCGCTTGGGCTGATGGTGGGCGCGTGAATCTTCTCGTTACCTAGCGCCGGATTCTGCGCGGGTACGTCCACGGAATGTTCACGAAGAATGGCTGCGGTATGCAGCTCAAGATTTCCGTTGGCGATTGACGGGCTGGGCAGTTCGTCCGGTATTTTCTGATTTGGCGGCACGTCATAAGAAGCTGAATTCTCAAACGCGCGAGACCATTTCCTGCGTGGCGCGTGCGCTTCCTCGGGAAAATGTGCTGGCGGAATTTGCGCCGGTAGCGGAGCGGCCGAATCGCCGGTGGCGCGAGGTTCCCGAGCGCCTCCTTCGGCGGAAATCCAATTCGCGATTTCGATGCGGGTATCGTCCTCGAGTTCAAGGAACCGAAGGCCAGCCTCTTTCTTCGATTCACTGAGCCAAGCGATTTGGGCGTGCAGGTCGAGTCTCTTGCGGGGTTTGGGAGGTTGAATGCGCAGAGTCACGCGAGAAAGGCCGGAGAACGGAGCGACCGCTTGCAGCGCGAGACCCGTTTCGCTCAGGTTAAGGAGAATACCCCCGTTGTCGGAATCAACGTCCACGTAGGCGAGCGAAGGAAGACGCAGCCGTGGGACGCGACGCCGCTCGTGCGCGCGCCGAAATTCCTCAGAATCGAAGGATGTTGATGACATGGTGTTCAAGACGCCGCGGCGGGACAACCGCAGCACAACAATTTGTCGCGGAGAACGTCTCGAATGACTCCGCGGATCTAATACGAGCGTGTCATGTTCTCAAGCCGCCGGAAAAATACACAGCCCTTGTGCGAAGCTTCGCGCAACGATGCGGCGAAACCGCTGGCGCACATGGCTTGCAGGAGACAGCGCTGAGCTTCGGCGGAATCCCCCGCGTTTGTTCATAGCAAGAACAGGCCCAGTAGTTCTGGGTAGTCTCCGTCGTCTGACTGCTTGTGAACAAATGAGATAGCGAACCGAGCGAGAACCGTTTGGCCAGGCGGTGAGTCGCAGCGTCTCCGAATGAGGACGCATCGCGACGTTGGAAATATCTACAAATGGACACAATTCGGCTCCGAACCTTTTCTTCAGCCTTGCGAGGGGCTGAAGCGCGTACGCAGCGGTTAGAAATCGTAACGGCTGTTGGTGAAGCGAGTTTCGAAGCGCGCGGCAACGCCGAAGACTTCGAGATGGCAGGACAGTTGCACGAACGTAGCCAAGCCGGGGCCTGCGCAAAATGCCGGGGTAGAGATGCAAAGTCGCAGCGGAGAAGATTGAAAATGCAAGAGATGGAACTCGGGACACCTCAAGAAATCGAACAAACCGGGATCGATCGAGCGCTGCTGGAAGACCTGGCGCTGAAAATTCTGTATCTGAATGGTGAGGTGTCGCTGTGCGGCCTGAGCGACCGCATGTGCCTGGGTCTGGGTGTGATCGAGGAGATTTTCAGCTTCTTCCGGAAGGAACATCTCTGTGAAGTGAAAGGCATGGTGGGAGGAAGCCACCGGATCGTGGCTACGGCGCAAGGAAAACTACGCGCTAGCGAGCTGCTTTCGCGGAACCAATACTCGGGGCCGGCGCCGGTCTCGCTGATGGATTATGGAACGCGCGTGCGCATGCAGAGCGTGCAGCAAACGCAGGTCCAGCGAGCGGACCTGGTCCGAGCATTTCACCCGCTGATTTTGGATGAGGATCTGATCTATCGTTTGGGTACTGCGGTGGTGTCTGGCACTTCGATTTTTTTGCACGGACCTGCCGGGACCGGGAAGACCAGCATCGCTAACAGTCTTCCAGCGATCTACAAAGATCGGGTGTGGATTCCGTATGCCGTCGAGGTTGACGGCCAGATCATTACGGTTTACGACCCTGGCGTTCACCGACAAAGCGAGGAGGCCGCGCCGGAAGATTCCGACAGGAGATGGGTGCTGTGCCGTCGTCCGCGGGTAATTGCCGGAGGAGAGCTTTCCGCGGAAATGCTGGACTTGCAGTACAACCACACCGGCCGGTATTACACGGGTCCGCTGCAGATGAAAGCGAACAATGGCGTGCTGATCATGGACGACTTCGGGCGGCAAAGAATGCGGCCGGTGGAGCTTTTTAGTCGTTGGATGACTCCGCTAGATCGTCGCGTGGATTTTCTGACTCTTCCAGGAGGGAAGAAGTTCGAAGTGCCGTTCGATTTATTCGTTGTTTTTGCGACGAATCTTGATCCCGGCGAGCTGGCTGACGAAGCGTTCCTGCGACGAATTCCTAACAAGATCAGGACGGACTACGCGACTCCCGAACAGTTCATTGAGATTTTCCGAGTGGAATGCGCGACGCGGCTTTTGGACAGCGAAGAGGGCGTGGCGGAGCACCTGGTAAAGTTGATAACGCAGGGAATGAACCAACCGCTCTCACACTGCTACGCACGGGACCTGATCAACCAAATTTACTGGGCGGCGGCCTACCTGGGCGTGGAACCTCGCCTCACGCGAAACACGCTGGAGCAAGCCTGCCGCAATTATTTTCTACCCGCAGGAAAAAGCTAACGCCCCAGTTTTTCGGTGGGAACTTCTAGATAGCCCACGATCTCGTCGCGGCTAATTCTGGTCGCCACGAGTTCCAGCGGCGGCGTCCCGCGCGCTAGAACAAAGACAACGACTTCATCCAGAACGCGATTCTTCAGCTCGATGCACTTGCTATCGACGTACACGCAGACCGTGTACCGCTGCGCTTTCGGATCGGAGCCTTTCAATTGCAACTCGACGGGGCCGACGGTCCGTCGGTCTGGCCCGCGACTGAGTTCAAATTGCAATGCGGTGCGGCGGGTCTGCGCGAGCAGTTGATTCAATTCGTCACGCGTCTGGGCGATTTCGCCTTGCTGCGAACCCACGGCCCCGACGACGTCGGCCAGACGATCTGAGGTAGCCTTCCAGGCTTCGCGGTTGGCGTTATCGGTGTCGGCAGACGTGAGAGCGGGCCGGGGCGCAAGCGGCTGAGCCGGTGGGCTGGGAGTTCGCTGCGGATTCAATGCACTCGCGGCAGAGACTTGATAAGCGGGTTTGACGCGACTGTTTGCCGAAGGGATTGACGCCTCCGTTCTAGACGGCGGGACCACGGATTCGGGCGCGGCAGTTTTATGCCGCTTCTCCATTTGGTCCATGCGTTCTTTCATATCCGCGAGCTGTTGTTGAATTTGTTGGAGGCTGTTGGATTCAGCGGACGCGCCGCTCTCACCGGCATAGGAGAGAAGTTTGTAGCCGATGAAGGCGATGCCGATGACAGCGATCGCGAGAATTACCAGGCCCAGGGCGCGAGACTGCTGCGGCGCCGGTTGTTCGGTCGGGGCGACGAATACCTGCCGGTCAAAATCAATACCTGCCATGCTCGACTCCTTCAATTCCGTCGGAATTGGAAGCGATCTCTATTGAGCTGTGACGCGCGTTGGATATCGCGCCGTCAGCGGCAAAGCCACTTCACGCGTTTCGCGCGGAAGCAGATCCACTTGGCGCCGTGCGGAATCCAGGCGCTGCCCCCTCATTTCGATTTGATATTTTCCCGGAGCCACCACGAGCTCGAGCGGGCTATTGCCTACGAAAGCGCCATCTACAAACACTTGCGCCGGAGAGGGCGAGGAGCGCAGTAGCAGCTTGCAGGCGTTCTTCCCCGCATGTTGTTCCAGAGCTTGACGATTTACCAGGTCCGAAGGAGGCCCCAGAGGAGCCGCAAGGTGTTGCGGCTTGGCCGGATCCTGCGCAGAGGTTCCTGGCGCCGGCGCGTCTGATTTTGTTTCGCCCGGAGCTGCGGCGGTGGCCGCGGATGATTGCGGCGGGTTTCCCGCAGATGATCGGCCTCTCGCGGCAGCGCAGACCATCGGGCTCAGCATCAAGACCGGCAGCACGGTCAGCAGAGCCGTTGCGAGACCTCGCCGAAATGGAAGAAACGCTTTCATGGGTGTAGGCAACGAGATCTTGGCCCGAATACTAAGGGCGGTCCATGCAGAAGTAATACCAAACCAGTTTCGAATTTACTTCGTCCCGCTAGCCAAGCCTCGTGGGTTCAGGGCGCGACGCATGGTTGCGGTCAGAGCGGGCCATATGTACCGCAGGCACAAAGGTTTGGTTACCAAAAGCTGGCGCGACCGATCGTGATGCGTACACGAATGGTGACGGTCACGTGGGAAATCGCCCCGGGATATCCGCGCAACGCGCATGCGCATGGAGGTTAGGCCATTGGCTTCAGAGTTGCTTCGAGTTGCGGTGGCCTCGCAATCCTGTAGATCGTTCGACCAAGCCGAAGTCCGAGACCAAGCGTCAGCGCGTCAATGCGAGAAAACGAACGGTGGACCACTCAACATTCGCCTGGGCACAGAATTCTATACTGAGGATTCCTCCCGCTTCGGCCGCGCCGCGTTCGGGCGCGGGCGCTGGACCCCTAATCATCCCGAGCGCGGGTGGAAAACCGCTGCGATTGCTCGTACCCCCGTCCAGCCCGTTTGCGGGTATGTGGGAATCGCTTTTGCTGATGTTTTCGCGCCAGGACGCTGCGTCGTCGCGCCGAACGGTTTACCTTTTCCGGCACGGCAACGTAGGGCGCGCGCGAATGCCGCGACAGACGGTGGGCGCGTCCTTCGCATTGCATTGTGGCGCGCTGCTGCTGGTGATCTACGCTAGTCACGCGATTCCTTCCGATGCCTCGAGCATGGTGGACGAACCTCCGACGTACGAGAAAATTTATTATCCGTTGCCGCCTGCAAATTCCGCCAAACCGCTGCCGCGTATCACGCCTGCTGGTCCAGGAGCCCATCCGGGCGACGGCGCAATCCGCGAATCGCTACCAGCATTTGGAAGCAGCGCACGACAAAACGAATTGCGGGCGGTTTCGAACCCCGCGCATCCCGACAATTTTAGGCAAACGATTTATCAGCGATCATCGCCGCCTGATCTGCGCAGTGAAATCGAGGTGAACTTGCCGAACGTGATATTGAGCGCGCCGTCGGAAGTTCCAAAGCCGTCGCTGAGCGCAAACGACGCAAGCCCGACCCGCGCGACGCGTAAGGTGACCTCGGATGCAGCGCCAGCGCCTACGGCTCAGGGTTCCGATTCACCGCTCGCGACTTTTCTGAACCCCTCGGCGACACAACCGCGCCTGCGAATTCCGATCTCCGGCGCACCGAAGCCGACATTGAATGGCGCGGCACGCGGGCATATAGGTACAGCTAATGGGGAAGGAGCGAACATTCCTGACGGCACTGACCTGCTGGTGCTTGGCGTGGATCCTGCCGGGCCAGCGACGGCGGTGAGTATTCCTGCCGGAAACCGCTTGGGCGAGTTTTCTATATCTCCTGCGGGAGAGGAACCGGGCTCTGTAGGGGGAGTAAACTACGGGATTGTAGCCGGCGGGAAGGGCGGAATCGGTGCGGGAGGGGACGGCAGCACGGGGATGGGTCCAGGTGGCGAAGGAGGCGGAGGCGGGACTGCGGGGTCGACGGGCGCAGTGAGCGTGAAAGGCGCGGAAGGTGGAAGCGGGCCGCACGGGCAGCTGGAAAATGAATTCGCCTTAAGCATGGTGTATCCAGTGCCGCCTACGTTCACAGTACGCAAGAATTCTCTCGTGATTGCCGTGGGACCGATGGGCGGGGGTGGACTGGACGCGTACGGAGCACTGCATTGCGGCAAAATTTACTCGATTTTTCTATCCATGCCGGGGCAGAGCTGGGCGATGCAGTACTGCGTGAAAAACAGTACCGTAACAAAATCCGCGACGGACTCTCGCGGGACGGTCGTCCGTCTGGAGCAAGGACTGGTGCCACCCGATGTGGAGGCCAGATTTGATTTTCGCCGGATACCGGTCCCGCCGGAGAAGGCTTTCAAGAAGATTGTGCTGAAGGGCACGCTGAGAGATGACGGGGCGGTGGAGAATCTGGAAGTTTTCCAAGGTGTTGTGCCGGAAATGGATGCAGCAGCGCGCGCAGCGTTCGGGCAATGGAAGTTCAAGCCGGCGATGCGGGATGGCAAGCCAGTGCCTGTGGAAATCCTGATAGGAATTCCGATCGAGAATTCGAGCAAAGCTTTAAGTCCGTAGCGCTGGGTGCAGCGGAGCAGCACTGGATGGTGTGCACGTCTGATGACACGGCATTGGTGGTGGCAGATATTGTGGTTCTGATGAGAGTTTAGGTATCAGGAAGAGCCATAAGCGAACCATCGCACCGTACAGATACAGAGCAATCGGGAAATAACATAGCAAAAGTATGCAGATGATTGGCAGCTGCACGGTGAACCCACAGATTCGCCGCGCCTGCGCCCTTGACTTCGCTGTCGTGATCTGGTTGACTACCGCGAGCTTAGCCGGGTGAATTGAGTTTCGCCCAAAAAAAGTCCCGTTGGCACACCGCTTGCGGTCGGTAAAGCCCTTGCAAAATTGCTCTCTCAAAGTTGACAGGGGGGAGAGAGCGGTCTTGCAGCCCAACCATTTAGATTCTGACGGCTCTTCCCGGAAGCCGCGGCAATGACGCCGGAGTTTGCTCAGCCGATCCGTGGCGCGCAAATCGGCGCCTGGGGGCACGAACATTGATTCAAGAATCTGTACACGTGTGCTTTGTAAGCCAGGATGCGGGGCTGACGGGCGTGATTGCGCGCGCACTGGGGAGTGCGTTCGAATATAACGTTTGCAGCGATTTCGAGTTCAGCAATCTGAATGAATTGCGCGAGTGGTGCGACGTGGTGCTGCTCGATCTGCGAGCGTCCAGCACGCAGGGAGATTGCGAACTGGGTTTGCGGCTGATTGACGCCTGGTGCAGGATTCCCTCGCATCCACCGGTGGTCGTGCTGTATGACGGTGAGAACCGGCCACTCTCACTGTGGGTGACCGAGCGCGGCGCGTACGACAGCGTTACGAATCCTCCGAATATCGTTGAACTCCGGCTCATTCTGCAACGCGCTCACCGCTTTCACGTCGCGGAAAAGGAATTGACCCGGCTTCGCAACAGCGAGCGAAATGACGGAAGACTGCACGAGCTGCTCGGCACCGCGAATGTGATGCAGGATCTTTTCGCGCTGGCGAAGAAGATCGCTCCGTGTGATGTAAACGTTCTGATTACCGGAGAGACGGGCACCGGTAAGGAATTACTGGCGCGAGCGATCCACAAGATGAGCGGACGCAGTTCTCGGCCACTGGTCGCGTTTTCTTGCGCCAACCTGCCAGAATCGCTAATTGAGGACGAGCTGTTTGGCCACGAAAAAGGTTCGTTTACCGGAGCGTTTGCGACTCGCCGCGGCAGAGTAGAGGCGGCCGATTCCGGAACGTTGTTTCTGGATGAGATCGGCGATTTGAGTCTGGGGTTGCAACCCAAGCTATTGCGTGTGCTGCAAGAAAGAAGTTTTGAGCGGCTGGGAAGCAATGTGAAGATTGATGTAAATATCCGGCTGGTGTGCGCGACGAACCGGAACCTGGCGGCGATGGTGCAGCAGGGAAAGTTCCGCGACGATTTGTATTACCGCCTCAATGTGGTGCAGATGCATCTGCCGCCTTTGCGCGAGCGTCACGACGATATTCCGTTGCTGACGCAACACTTTATGCAGAGTTTTGCGGAACGATTCAAGAAAAAGGCCAAGCGATTTTCACAGCCGGCGCTGCGTGCTCTGGAAGAATACAGCTGGCCCGGCAACGTACGCGAGCTGGAGAATGCGGTGCAACGCGCAGTGGTGCTGTGCGAAGGTCCGACGGTGGACATCTGGCAACTGCCTGCCAACATACGTGGCGGGTGCGAATCCCGGCAATTCAATCAATCCTACGAAGAAGAAGTACGCCAATTCAAGCGCAGGCTGGTGCTACGCACGCTCCGTGAGTGCGGCTGGCGGAAGGCGGAAAGCGCACGCACGTTGCGCGTAGCGCGCGGGTATTTGCACAGGCTGATCAGCCAACTGGGGATTCAGCAGGTGCCCGAAGATCTGTCGATTGAGAACAGCGAAGAGGCCCCGTCATCGCGCCAGATCATGTGACGGCGTTCAGACCAGGCCGATCAAAATGACTCCCGCCGGGGATAACCTCGATTCACAAAATCTCTCGAGTGATTCTGTGTTTGTGGCGAAGTTCTGTTTGCCGCTGATTCGCAGCGCGCAAAATGCGGATGGAGGTTGGGGGTTCCAACCGGGTTTGCAGAGCCGGGTGGAACCAACCTGCTGGGCGATCCTGGCATTGCGCGCCCACGAAAGTACCGCGTCTTCAGGCGAAATTCCCGCACGAGGGTTGGAATTCTTACGAAAAGCGCAACTTGCGAATGGTTCGTGGCCGGCGGCAGCGGAGGTGAGCAGCGGATCTTGGGTCACTGCGCTGGCCTGCTGGGTCCTTACTGCGGATGCGCAGGCGCGTGAGGCCGCGGCGGCAGGAGTGAAATGGATCTGTAACGACTGGCCGCGCGACAGCTCAACGTGGCGACGCTGGCGGGCTCGCCTGTCCTCTCATCGGAAAATTACGGAACAGAATGATTCGTACCGTGGCTGGGGCTGGACTTCGCATACGAGCAGCTGGGTGGAACCCACTTCGTTCGCCCTGATCTTGCTGGCGTCAGCGAGGGTGGAACTGTTGCCTAAAGGCGCGGCACGGCGGCGCCAGCTGGCGCGATCGATGCTGTACGACCGCATGTGTCCGGGGGGCGGCTGGAATTGCGGGAACCCGATGGTCTACGGGGTCGCGGGCGAACCGCTGATCGTTCCCACAGTCTGGGCGCTGCTGGCGTTGCGTGATGAGCCGAAGCGGCCGGAATTCGTGATGAGCCTGAATTGGCTGGAGAAAAACATAGGAAACGCGCGTGGCGCAGGTTCCTTGGCGCTGGCGCGGATTGGCGTCGAGGTAGGTGGAAGAAAATGGCCGCAGGGGGCGCCGACGATTGCGGAAATGTACGGCCGGAACGAATTTCTGCAAAATATTGCGGTAGCATCGTGGGCCTGCTTGGCGTCGTGCCCGCGACACGCGTGGCTCACGGGCCGCGTTGCAGAATTCTGCTGAGCCATGCGAAGACCTGATATGGCACTGGTGCCGTCTTTTCAGCGGGCCGCCTCGCGCGTAGTAATTCGCCGCACCGCGAATTACGAGCAGGACCTGGCCGCGGTGATCTACGAAACACTCCGTGAGTTCGATCTGCCCGTAGAAAACAAAACTGTGCTGCTGAAGCCCAACCTCGTGGGCTTCGATCCTCTGTGCGAAATGAACACGCACCCTTACGTGATCGCCGCCACGCGGGAGAGTTTTTTGCGACTGGGCGCCGCACAGGTTCTGATTGGTGACGGACCGGCGATGGATCGCGACACGGAGGCAATCATTGAATCGGTGCGGCTGCGTGAATTTACCGGACCGCTTGGGCGGACATTTGTGGATTTGAATCTGGACGATGTGAAGCGAGTAGTGCTGCGCACGCACGCGTCACGATTGAAAGAGCTGTACCTCCCCAAGACAGTGCTCGGCGTGGACTTCCTGGTTTCGATGCCTAAATTGAAGACGCATCATTGGGCGGGCGTTACTTTGTCGCTGAAAAACATGTTTGGCATCGTGCCGGGGAGCTGCTATGGCTGGCCTAAGAACGTGCTGCACTGGGCCGGAATTGACAATTCAATTTTGGACATAAGCGCAGCGTCGCGGCCTGACTTCGCAATCGTGGATGGCATCGTAGGCATGGAGGGCAACGGCCCGATCCAGGGAACGCCCAAACCGTGCGGAGTGTTAGTGCTAGGTAACGATCCAGTGGCGGTGGATGCGACGTGTTGCCGGGTAATGGGACTGCGGCCGGAGAAAGTGAAATACCTGAATGCCGCTGGGACCCTGCTAGGGCATCTGGATGCCGCGAAGATTCAGCAGCTTGGCGAGACGGTGGCGTCGGTGCGGACGCCATTTGCGGTGCTGGATGCGTTTAAAGAGCTGCGAGAACCAGAGCGCGGAGTTTGGAATTAGAAGTGCGATATCCCCGGTGACAGGCTGCGCCGTACTCCCGTAGTTGTACCCAAAAGATGACACCTGGGGTCTACAGGAGTGTCCTTCGCGGGAACGGTTTCAACTTCGCGGGTTGTGACACCCACGGCGACCGTCAATTTTGGGAGCAATTATGAGCGAAGCGGACATCGCGATACGCGGCGAAGTCCCCGGCAGGCCGCTGCACACCAGCGGGGCTCCTGACGTGGCACGCGCACTGGATTCGGATGTGTCGTTTATGCCTCGCGGAGGTGTCGCGAACAGCGGCGCGATTCCCGAGTTGTTGCGTTGGCTGTGCTCGTTCCCGGCGATGCTGGGAGTGTTTCTGGTGGGCGCGACTTTCGCGGCGGTGCGATCGTTCAACGTGGACCCGGACATGTGGTGGCACATCAGGACCGGCGAGGTGATCCTTTCGACGCACCGCTGGGCGACGACCGATCCCTATTCTTACACGGCGGCGGGAGCGCCGTGGATGTCCTGCGAATGGTTGGGAGACGTTTTTTTCGCGGTGGTTTACCGGCTCGGTGGGCTGCGCGGACTGGAAGTGCTGCTGACGGTGCTGGCCAGCGCGGTGATGTTGGCGCTTTACGCATTCGCGACGTTGCGTTCGGGGAACTGCAAGGCAGCATTCGTGGTTTCAGCAGTGTTGCTCGTTTTGGCGACTGCGTCGTTCAATTTGCGGCCGCAGATGCTTGGTTACCTCTTTTTGATTTTAACGTTGATCGCGCTGGAACTCTTTCGGCAGGGAAAGCAACGCGCGGTGTGGCTGCTGCCGGTCTTGTTTTTGGTTTGGGTGAATACGCACGGCTCGTGGATCATTGGTTTGGGGGCGGTTGCGCTGTATCTCGTTGCGGGGATGGTGAGTTTTCAAATCGGAAGCCTGGAAACGTGCCGCTGGACGAACCCGGAGCGGCTGCGGCTGGAGATTGTTCTCCTGCTTTCGCTGGTGGCGATTCCGATCACGCCCTATGGATCGCAACTAGCCGGCTATCCGTTTACGGTTGCCTTGTCGGTGCCCATCAGCGTGGCGAACATAATGGAGTGGCAGGTGATGCCGTTCAATCTGGCGGGCGGCAAATTCTTTCTGGCCCTGGTGCTCGGATTTTTTTTGGCGCAGGTGGTGTTTCGGTTTTCCTGGCATCTCGCGGAATTACTGCTGTTTCTATTTGGCACGGCGATGGCTTGCATGCACGTGCGTTTTCTGCTGCTGTTTGTGCCGTTCTTCGCGCCGCTGGCCGCGACGATACTGGCCAGGTACGCGCCTGCATACAACAAAGCCAAGGACCAATATCTGCTTAATTTCGCGTTGATGGCGGGCGTGGTGATCGCGATGGCGCATTACTTTCCTTCCAGGGCAGACATGAAAAAGAGAGTCGCCGAACAGTTTCCGGTGCAAGCCCTCGAGTATGTGCGCGCCCACTCCGTGCCGGGCCCGCTTTTTAATAGCTACGGGTTTGGCGGATACATGATCGAGGCCGGGTACAAAACTTTTATTGATGGGCGGAGCGAGCTGTTCGAGCAAACCGGCGTGCTGGGCGACTACGTGCACATTACTTCTCTCAGACCGGGCGCGTTGCAGGTGCTCGGCGGATACCGGATTCAATCATGCCTGGTGCAACGCGATGAGCCATTCGCGACGCTTCTGGCCTCGTCGCCGGATTGGAAGAAGGTTTATTCGGATCAATTGAGCGCACTGTACGTGAAGCGCGACGCGAGCGACGCTGCGAAGCAGGCGTTGGCGGAAAGCGCTCCGCCAGCGATGTCCGCAACCGCGAGATAACTATGCCAGAGATGATTTCCAGCGTCGTGCCGTGCTTGAACGAACAGGAATTATCTTGCGGGAACGCTCCGAGACGCTGCGCTGGTGGATGCCATTGCGCACGATTGACGCGGCGCTCAGGCGGCTGCCGCTGATGCGCTGGCTGGCGTGGAATTTAGTGATGTGGGGCGAAAAGGAAGCGTCTCGTCCCGCGGTGTCGCCTCGATAGCCGCCATGCGCAAGCGAGTGCAGCTGGACCGCCGAGTTGTTTACAGTTTCATGTTCCTGATGATGGCCGTGAATGCTGCGGTATTTTTCATTTCATGGAAAGACATCATGACCGGGAAGAACGATTTTCCGGTTTTTTATTCGAATGCGCAGATGGTCCGCGAAGGGCGGGCGGCGTACCTGTACGATTTCGCTGCGGAGAACATTTTTGTGCATCGCGTCAGTGACGTGACGCGGGCTCCGAACAACCACCTACCGTACGAACTTTTAATTTTCATCCCGTTCACCTACTTGCGATTCGGCGCGGCCCACCTGCTGTGGACTTTCGTGAGCCTGGGAATGCTGGTGGGCGTGGCGCTATTGATGTGTAACACTCTATCCGCCGGGCTGAGCCTTCGCCCTACTTTATTGACGACGCTGGCATTTTTCCCCGTCTGGTATTGCCTGCTGCAAGGGCAGGATTCGATCCTGCTGGTGTTATTGTTTGCGATTTCGTTCTGGTTGTGGAAACGCGGGCGAGAGGATGCGGCAGGATTCACGCTGGCGATGGGTTTGTTCCGGCCGCAACTGGTGCTGCCTTTCGTGCTAGTGGCATTCCTGGCGGGAAAGTGGAAATTTGTTCGAGGGTTTGTTCCCGTCGCTGTTTTCGTTTTGCTCGTGTCGGTCTCGGTGGTGGGAGTGCACGGAATGGCCGATTACGCGCGCATCCTGCTCGCACAGGGAACGCAGGGATCCGCAAGCGCACTGGCTCGACAGTGGCAGGTTCACTTGGGCCTGATGCCGACGCTGCGAGGTCTGCTGTGGATCGTGCTGCCGGACTGGGTCCCAGGCAATGTCCGGAATTTGCTGCTGCTTTTCGGAACGTTGGCTGGCCTGCTGTGGGCGGCCAAAGGATGGCGGGGCGTCAAAGATGGAGCAGCGTTCGACATAGCGTTTGCCACGGCCGTCGCGGCAGTTGCGCTGGTGAGCTTTCACTCCCTTCCGCACGATTTCAGCCTGATGATTCTGCCGCTGTTGGTCGCCGGGGGCGCATTTGCGTCGGTCGACTATCGAACGGAAAGCAGCGACCCGTACACGTCGGTGACGGTGGGATTCTTGCTATTTTTCACGCCTCTGTATTTCGTACTGATTTTTGCGGAAAAGGTGGGTCTGTTGGTTCTGCCGGCAGTCGTGTTCCTGTGGTTGATTGGCAGCTGGGGGCGCAGCGGCCTGCCCGCTCCCGTGGTCCGGCAACGCCGAATGGGGCCGATTTCAATCCCGACATCGTGATGCGGTGCCGTCTTAGGCGGAACCTCGTGCCTGAACACGGGGTGGTGTGTCTCCTGGCGGATGCGTAGTCGCAGAAAAGCGGGCAGCAAGAACGTCAACAAACAGCGTGTAGGCGAGAATACAGGTGTTCACAAGCGGTGACGCTTTTGAAGCCGAGTGGGCGAAGGACTGAAAAGAACGGAACTGAGCCGCGGGAAATGTTGCTTTATGAATAAGTTAGGTGAAGTTGGTAACGCCGCCGGATTGGTGTTGTAGATGCAATAAACGAGATAGCGGCGAGCATGTTCCGGTGCCGTTTACCTTACATCAAGCGAGGCAAATAGAAATGAAGACTCTGCTGGCACGACTTTGGAAGGAAGAAGAAGGGCAGGACCTGACAGAGTATGCGCTGTTGTTGGTCCTGATTGCGTTGGCATCTATGGCGGCACTTACACCGCTTGCAGGCGCGATTAACAATGTTTTCGCGCACGCCGCAACGAATCTGAGTGGTGCGGGTACGTAACCGAAGCTGCTGGTTTCGTATGGTACCAGACACGACGGGCTGATCGCCGCTTAGACCACTCAATTGACCGACTGAAAGGGATGAACATGAAGACAATGCTGGTAAGGCTGTGGAAGGAAGAAGAAGGACAAGACCTGACCGAGTACGCGCTGCTATTGGTTCTGATCGCGTTAGCGTCAATGGCCGCTCTTACACCGCTCGCGGGCGCGATCAATAATGTGTTCGCGAACGCCGCGACGAATCTCTCGGGCGCCGGCACTTAATCGGCGCCAACGGTTCGGCACTGGGCTCAGGCACAAAAGGCGAGGGGCCGTTCATAGGTGAAATTTTGCAGGGGCCTCTCAGTCCGCTCCGGCATCTTCAGCGGCTTCGATGAAAGCTGACGACAACGGGGTGTAATCGGACGTGACCGCAGTTCTCTCATGCAGGATCTTGAATCAGTGATGAACGGATCACAGGGCATCTGGATGCTTACGCTCGCGCTGGCGCTGACCGCTGCGTGGACCGACTGGCGCACACGCAAGATTCCCAACTCCCTCACCGTTCCGGCACTGCTCCTTGGCTTTACCGTTCATACCGTGATTGCAGGCTGGCCCGGTGCAAAGACTTCGCTCGAGGGAGCGGGCCTGGCTCTGGGTCTGCTGTTGCCTCTGGTGCTGCTACGCGGTTTGGGAGCAGGGGATTGGAAATTGATGGGCGCGCTGGGAGCTTTTCTGGGGCCGGTTCTACTTTTGTACGTGCTGCTGGGAAGCGTACTGGTGTCGGGATTGATGGCAACGGTGGAAGTGATGAGGACGCGCCGCGTGAAAGAGACGATGCGGAATCTGTCTGTGCTGGTTCGGGGGTTTCTATCCTTCGGACTGCGCAAGCATCCTGAAATTTCGCTGGATAATCCGGGACTGCTGAAACTGCCGTTTGGAGTGGCAGTGGCGGCGGCCACGGTGATTTGCTACTGCGCGGCCCGCTGGGCGATTTGAAGTTGGCACAAGGGAGAGTTATCCATGAATCGTAACCGGATGCTCATCGGATTGGCGATCGCGATCGTGGTCGCATTGTTCCTGAGCACCTTTGTGTACCGCGCTTTCGAGAGCGCGAGCGCCATCAAGCCTGTCACCATGGAGCATATTGTGGTGGCGGCGCAGCCGTTGCAAGTGGGCACGCGAGTGGATGCCAGCAACCTGCGGCTGATTCCGTGGCCGTCGGGCGAGCCTGTGGCGGGAATGTTCACGCGCATCGCGGATTGCGCCAACCGCGCGGTAATTACGCCGTTGGCGGAAAATGAGCCGATTCTGGAAAGCAAGCTGGCGGCTACACAATCCGGCGCGGGTTTGCCTGCGACGATTCCGGAAGGAATGCGCGCACTTTCCGTGGCCGTGAACGATGTTGTGGGCGTTGCCGGGTTCGTGATTCCCGGAACGATGGTGGATGTGCTGGTAACGGGAAAAGTGACGGACAACGGCCACGGAGCCGAACAAAACATCACGAGAACGATTCTGGAAAACGTGAAGGTTCTTGCCGCCGGACAGAAGATCGAGCAAGACCGCGAGGGAAAGCCGCAGAACGTGCCGGTGGTCACGCTGCTGGTGACACCGGATGACGCAGCAAGGCTGACCATGGCCAGCACCGAAGGAAAAATTCAGTTGTCGCTTCGCAATACGGTTGATACCAGGCTGCTGATGCCAGCATCGGTGTTGCAGGATTCTTTGTTTTCCGGAGGGGCGCCGCCGCCGAAGCGCTCGACGGCGGCGAAGTATGTCCCACCTCCGCCGTCGCCGTACGTAGTTGAGGTCATTACCGGGAACAAGCGCGAAAACAAGAGCTTTCCGAATCCGTAAGCGATTTCTGCAGCAACGTGGCCGAAAGTCTATAGGGGAAAACAGTGTCTGAGTTCAACCGCCCGACAAATCTTAACCGCGGCTTCCGAAGCGCGCTGCCTGCTGTTCCGTTCAATGTGGTGGCGATCAATGCGGTGCTGACCGGCGCCGTGCTGCTGTTTGGATTGCAGAGCGCGTTGGCGCAACAGGTTCCGCAAAACGCTCCAGCAATGACAGCGATAACGCAGCCCGTTCCTGCCGCAGCGGTCGGGGCGGTCGCCAGTGTTCCGCAGACACCCCCGGCGGCTACCGAGACCGAGGGACCGCAGACGCTGCACCTGTTGGTGGGCCGTTCGCTGGTGATCACATCGCCCTCGAAGATCAAGAGAGTCTCGCTGGCCGACCCGACGATTGCGGAAGCGATCGTAGTGAGCCCATTTCAGGTGTTGCTCAACGGGAAAGCGCCCGGCGGAGTTTCGCTGCTGCTGTGGGATGAAGCGGATCAGAGCCAGGCGTTTGAAGTTTCGGTAGACATTGACATCCTGGGGTTGAGCCAGAAAATCCACGAGGTCTTCCCTTCGGAGCCGGTGCAAGTGGAGACCTCGAGAGACATCGTGATTCTGTCCGGCCGGGTTTCTTCCGCGGCTGTGGCCGATAAAATTTTGGAAGTGGTCAAGGCCGCTGCTCCGAAAGTGACGAGCCTGATGGAAGTTCCGGCGACCCCGACCGGTGAAATTCTGCTGGAAGTGAAATTCGCGGACGTGAACCGGACGTTGGAAAAACAACTGGGCATCAATATTTTGAGCCTGCCGGGAGCAAAGAATATCGGCATAATCTCGACGCAGCAGTTTTCACCTCCGCAACTCGTAAGCCCCTCGACTGGAACCGGCTCAAGCGGAGCCACGTCGGACCTAGGCTTGAGCAACCTGCTCAACATATTCATCTTCCGCCCGGACATTAATTTTGCAGCGACGATTCAGGCGCTGGAGCAGAACAACGTCCTGCAAATCCTGGCGGAGCCGAATTTGATGACGGAGTCGGGGAAGGAAGCCAGTTTCCTGGCAGGCGGCGAGTTTCCCTTTCCTATATTGCAGGGAACAACTGGATCAGGATTTGCTGGAATCACGATCCAGTTCAAGGAATTCGGGGTGCGATTGAACTTCACGCCAACATTGACTGCCGACGGGATGATTCATCTGAAGGTGAAGCCCGAAGTCAGTTCGCTGGATTTCACGAATGCGCTGACGATCCAGGGCTTCCTGATCCCTGCTCTGACCACTAATCGGGCTGAGTCCGAGGTGCAATTGCGGGATGGGCAAAGTTTTGCGATAGCAGGCTTGCTGGATAACCGCGTGACGGAGCAATTCAGCAAGATTCCATGGATTGGAGACGTGCCGATTTTGGGCAACCTATTCAAAAGCCGGTCGGTGACGAAGAGCAAGAACGAACTGCTCATCGTGGTGACGCCGCGCATTGTGCACCCTTCGGATGCCGCGTTGCCGACGCCCGCGATGCCGAAACCTTTCCTGGGTCCAACGACTCCGGCTCCGGCCTCGTCTCAGTCGCCGAAGTGAGCATGTCCGAGCCCGTGCAAGCGCGGTTGCAGAAAGAGACTCAGAGGACCAGGGAAATCGTCCGATGTTAACGGTTGCGATTGCCAGCGGAGAGACGACCAGTTCAGCGCAGTTGGTGGCTGCTCTGCAACAGACTGGCATCGTGAAGTCGATCAAACAGTGGACGATTCCTTCCGACCGCTTTCCGGATTCGGCCGATGCATTGCCGGACATCGTTTTTCTGGACTTGTCGCGCGATCCCGAAGCGTACTTCACGTTCGGAGCGCAATTGCGGCGCATTCGCCCCTCGATAAAGTTGGTGGCTGTTTCCGCCATTGTGCCGCCGGGGCACCAGTTGATGCTGGAAGCGATGCGCAGCGGAGTGCAGGATTTTCTGCCTAAGCCGGCGAGCCCGGAGGTGTTGAATGAAATGCTGGCGCGGTTCGCGCAGGATTCCTCGGAAGCAAAAGACCGCCCGTCTCTCGACAAATTAATCGTGGTAATGGGATCGAAAGGCGGCGTGGGTGCGACGACGGTGGGCGTCAACCTCGGCGTCCAGCTTGCGACATTTGCACGAAAGCATGTGGCGTTGCTGGATTTTGCGCGTCCGCTTGGGAATGTGCACTTGCTACTGGATCTTCATCCGCGATTCACGGTTCGCGATGCCGTGGATAATTTGGATCGTCTGGACAGCCACTTTTTTGCAGGGCTGATGACGCAACACAAGACGAAACTGGAGATCTTGGGGGGCGCCCTTCAGCCGGAGGAATGGCAGACCATCCCGGTGCCGCCGCTGGAGCGCGTGGTCAATGTGGCGCAGAACGTTTTCGACATGGTGCTGTTGGACATGGGTTCGCAATTCTCGTCTGAGTGGAGTCCGATTCTGCGCATGGCTCGCATGATTCTGATCGTGGCCGAGGCAAATGTTCCGGCGCTGTGGACGTTGGAGCGCCGTCTGGTGGCGTTGAAGGGTTTCGGAATCGAGCCCGATCGCGCGCGCATTATCATCAACCGCTGGCATAAAGGTGATGACGAGGTTTTACGAAGCATCCAGAAAGATATAAATCGCCCTGTTTTTGCGTGTCTCCCGAACGATTTTCGCAAGGCCTCGGAATCCGTCAACCTGGGAACTCCGTTGATGGAAAACCATAACAATGTCCTGAGCGGCCGCTACCGGCAGATTGCTTCGCAATTGACCGGAACGGAATGGCCTCCGGCGTCGAAAAAGAGCGCGCTCGGCGGTTTCTTTTCATTTCCGACGAAAAGGTAAACGACGATGTCACCCGTTGCTCCGCCTATCACACGAACGGATTTTGGCGCGGTAAAGACCGCGATCCACCGCAAACTGATTCAAAAATTGAATCTCGATCGCCTGACGGAGATCAATCGCGAAGAGGTTCGCCGTGAAGTCGGTCACATCCTCGAGGCGCTGGTCGTCGGTGAATCCACACCGATGAATCTGCAAGAACGGGAACGACTGGCGCAGGAAGTTCTGGATGAGGTCTTCGGGCTCGGCCCGCTCGAACCGCTACTGGCCGATCCCACGGTTTCAGACATCCTGGTCAATACCTACAAGCGAGTGTACGTCGAAAGAAAAGGAATGCTGGAACAGACTGCGGTTCAATTTCGCGACGATGCGCATCTGATGAGCATCATTGACCGCATCGTTTCCTCGATCGGCCGGCGCATTGATGAATCTTCTCCCATGGTGGACGCTCGGCTGGCGGATGGGTCGCGCGTTAACGCGATCATCCCTCCGCTTGCGGTGGATGGTCCCTGCCTGTCGATCCGGAGATTTGGCCACGAACGATTGACCGCGAACGACATGGTCAACAATCGTACGCTGACGCCCAGCATGCTGGATTTGTTACGTGGGTGCGTAAAGGCCCGGCTGAATATCCTGGTATCCGGCGGCACCGGCGCGGGGAAGACGACATTGCTGAACGTGTTGTCTTCGAATATTTCCAGTCGCGAAAGAATTGTCACGATCGAGGACGCCGCCGAGTTGCAGCTCAATCAAGAGCATATTGTACGGTTGGAAACCCGCCCACCCAATATCGAAGGGAAGGGAGCCGTCCATCAGCGTCAACTGCTGATCAATTCTCTGCGCATGCGCCCCGATCGAATCATCGTAGGTGAGGTCCGGGGTGAGGAAGCCCTGGATATGTTGCAGGCTATGAACACCGGGCACGACGGCTCACTTACTACAATTCACGCAAATTCACCCCGTGACGCACTGAGCCGGCTGGAAACCATGGTCGCCATGGCGAATTTGAGCATCCCTGACTCCGCGATTCGGCGGCAGATCTCCTCCGCCGTGGACCTGGTAGTACAGGTGAGCCGCCTCAGTGATGGAACCAGAAAAGTTATCTGCATCTCTGAAATCACGGGCATGGAAGGGGACGTCGTCACCATGCAGGACATTTTTGTATTTCGGAAGCGTGGCATTCGCGAGAACGGCGAGGTGATCGGCGAATTCCTGCCCACGGGGATTCGCCCCCGTTTCGCGGAACGCCTGGTGGTAACCGGGATCCAGTTGCCGATGGGCATGTTCGAAATGGCGCGGATTCATTAAGGAGCCGAAGATGGCGCTGCTACTTTCCGTTTTGACGTTCTTGACCGCCGTCGCGATCATCGTGCTGTTGTGGATGTTCATGGGCACCGACGCCAAGCAGGAAGTTGTGAAGCGCCGGATGGAGTCGGTGCGCAAGGCCGAGCGGCGCGGCGACGTCTCCATTAATCTGAAGCTGGTCCGGGACGAAATGCTCAGCAGCGTGCCAACGCTGCATCGGTTGCTGCTGCCGTGGGGTTGGTCATTGCGCCTGCGGGATTTCGTCGCGCAGGCAGGGATGAAGACGAAGCCGGCGAAAATTCTATTGGTGAGTGGGGTAATTGCGTTGGCATCGTACCTGATCGCCGGGCTGTACTACCCGCAATTCCCGATCCCCTGGCTGGTCGGGATAATTGCGGGAATTGTGCCGTTTTCGATTGTTGCGCTCAAGAGGCGGCGGCGCTTGCGCGAATTCGAAGAGCATTTTCCGGAGGCTTTGGATTTGCTGAGTCGCGCGGTCCGCGCAGGGCATGCGTTCACTACCGGGCTGGAAATGATCGCCACGGAATCGGCTGAACCTGTCGCCGGGGAATTCCGCACCGCGTTCGAGGAACAGAATTTTGGACTCCCCTTGCGCGATGCCTTGTTGAATATGACGGAGCGCATGCCCCTGGTGGACGTGCGTTTCTTTGTTACGGCGCTGCTGATTCAAAAAGAGACCGGCGGAAATCTGGCGGAAATTCTGGATGGGCTCTCGCGGGTAATCCGTGACCGCTTCCGAATTTATCGCGAGGTGAAAACGCGAACGGCGCAGGGGCGATTAACGGCGGCCATTCTGATTTCGTTGCCGCTGGCAGTGATGTTAGCGCTGGAGTTAATCAACCCGACATATCTGCGCGTGCTGTTCGAAGACCCGGCCGGCCCAACGGTTCTGACGATCGCGGCGACCATGCAGGTGATCGGGTCGCTGCTGTTGTGGAGGATTATTCACTTCGAGGTCTGATCGGCTGTAAGGAGAGAAGTCCATGCTGTGGATGGTTACGACGATTACTTTCTTGGCGACCGTTGCCGTTCTGACGGCGCTTTTCTACGCGCTGGTTCCCGGTGAAATCGGGATCGCGGAGCGACTTTCCCGCTTGATTCAGCCGCCGCGACAGCAGCAGATGCGTGATACGAGCTTTTCCGACAAACAGAAGGAGCGAGTGCGCGACACGCTTGCCGCCGTCGGGGGATTAGTGACGTCCGGCACGGCGGCGATGGGCTCGAAGGATCAGCTCCCGATGGTACGAGCAGGCTACCGAGCTGCCAGCGCCATGTCTGCAATGCGGGGTCTGAAAATTGTGATGCCCATCATTTTTGTGGCGCTAGCATTTGCTACCGGGATTTACCGCATGCACGTAGTATTCGTTCCGTTGTTGTGCGCAATGGCGGGCTATCTGCTTCCGGATCTGTGGCTGATGTGGCAGGTGCAAGGGCGTCAGCATCGCTTGCAGCTCGCATTGCCGGACGCTTTGGACATGCTGGTGATTTGCGTCGAAGCCGGGCTGGGACTGGATCAGGCTCTGCTTCGCGTCGCGCAAGAACTGCGCATCACTCACCCGGAACTGAGCGAGGAACTGCAGTTGGTCAATATGGAGATGCGCGTCGGCAAGACCAGGCTGGACGCGATGCGGGAACTTGGCAGGCGCACCGGCGTGGAAGACATTAAGGCGCTGGTGGCGATGTTGATACAGACCGAAAGGTTTGGAACCAGCATTGCTCAATCGCTGCGAGTTCATTCGGACGACTTGCGGATCAAGCGGCGTCAGCGCGCCGAAGAAATGAGCGCAAAGACGACGGTGAAGATGGTGCCGGCGCTGGTGCTATTTATTTTCCCGGCTTTGATGGTAGTGATTCTGGGGCCCGCCGTGATCACGTTGATGAGGCAATTTTTGCCGACGCTCAACAGGTGATTGCAATCGAACGACCTTAGGAAGTTGGTTAGATCGAATATTTCAAAAAAAGGAGCAAGAAGATGGACAACGTTACACTGATTCGATTGGTAGCAGGAGCTTTGGCAGTGGTAGTGCTCTTCGTGATCATTTGGCGCCGTAAACGGAAGATCGTGGAGTAGGTGACAGCACGTCGAACGGACCCCGGAGATTTATCAATGAACAACGCGCGTGCGGGCGGCAACGGTAGAGCTACGACTGACAACGGCCAAAATGGCCACGTGTACATTTACAACAAGACCAGAGAGACGTTTGTGGCCACTGAGGCTACCGTCGCGGACAGCTATCTTCGCCGCCTTGTTGGGCTGCTAGGCAAGACGAAGCGATGGGCGCAGCTCGGCCGTGGGCTTTGGATCGTTCCCTCGCGCGGGGTTCACACCATTGGGATGATGTTTCCGATCGACCTGATTTTCCTGAGCAAGGAAAAGGAAGTCGTTCATGTGGAGGAACACTTGCGGCCATTTCGAATCTCGGCTGTATCGCTGAAGGCCACAAGCGTGCTGGAACTCCCGGCGCATACGGTATTCCGTACCGGGACGCAAGTAGGCGATCGAATGGAGATCGCGCGACTGAGCAAGTAGTAAGGTAGGGAAAATCATGAAACTCTCTCGGTTGGTCGAGACGGCGTTCTTGTTTCTGGCACTATGCCAGCCGGCAGTGGGCCAGCCGTTTGCAACAAACGACCCGCTCAAATGGTTTCATAGCCGACACCCGGAAAAGTCGAACCCGCATTACAAGGACGCGTCGCACAGGCGTGGGCACAGCAATCATCGCGCCCGCCGGCACGGCAAGCCTTAGTTTCGGGCGCGATTGATTTCCGGAATTGCTCTTACACTGGCGCCGTTACGACGCAGTGCGATTTTCGGTAGCTTACTATTCTCCGCGAGAGGGTGGCGTGGAACACAGCGATTGCTGGCGGCATCCCGTTGCGCTTTCAGCTAAAAAGCAGTATAAAGCCTAGCAAGGCCTTTGCCGTATCAAAGACATAGCCTCGGTTCGCAATTGAAGGTCCTGCCATGATGACAATACTAAAGGGTCTTTGGCGCAAGCAATCGGGGGACGACGTTGCGGAGTATGCGCTCCTGGTCGCCATGATCGCCCTGGTGGTTCTCGTGGCTCTCTTCTCCTTCGGAACATCGAACGGAAAACTAATCAGCGACGCCGCGAATACCATTTCGTCCAGCGCCTCGCGCGCCGGTGGGAGCTCGAGCGCTGGTGGCAGTCAACCAGGCGGTTCGAGCCAAGGCGGCGGTGGCCAGCCTGGGGGCGGCGGCCAAGGCGGCGGTCAAGGCGGAGGAAGCGGTGGAGGACGTGGCGGCGGGAGTGGCGGCTCGGGGGGAACCATCCCGACCAGTCCTACGCCCATTAAGTAAGATCGGCAGTTTCGCCAATCCGCGTCAAGAGCACCCGCAAACTGCCACGCCAGGTGCAGGATTAGCGATTTCGCCCCTAATATCGCGACCGCAGAGTTGCTGCCTTCCGAACCTGCCTCAACTGAAATTCCCGGCGCGGACACATCCATATACTACGTTGGCGTGCGGCCGTCCTCATTTGTGAACTGTTTTACGACGTTCGCCAACCGCTATCCCTCTAAGGTGCGGCAAGTCAGTAATTTACGTTTGCTATCCGGAAGGACATTCAGATGCAATGCTTCCTCCGACTGTGCAGGAGGGCTGCGTGCGCACGAACGTCTGCCTTATTGTCTCCCAATTCAACCTGGTCACGACATCGTGATGGGGCGGAGGTAGCCTACAGCCAATGCCGTCCAAGATTGTTGTGCCGTGGAAAATCATTGACCGGTTGTTGTTGCCGAGCATTTTCTTTCTAACCTCGCTCGTAGCCGTCCTTACGTTTTGGCAACTCCTGCTCGGCCACCGGCGCGCGGAGATACACGCTGTTACCGACGAGCAGGCGTCGTTTGTGAAGTCCAAAGTCGAATCAGAACTACGCGAGCGAATCATGCCGTTACAGGGGCTCGCAGCGCAGTGGAGTACGCTGGGCAGCGACCGGGAGAAGAAATCTGCGGCCGAACTGATGATGAGCGGCTACCCTGATTATCAAGCGGTCGAGTGGGTGGATCCAACGTTCCAGGTACGCTGGGAGGCGCGCAGTAATGTAAACGAAGGCGAACAAGGCGTGCAGCGGAACGCCGATGCCGTGCAGCAGGTCGCGTTTCAGGCGGGAGGTCAGTACGGGGACGTGATGATCACCCGTCTGGTGAATTTAGAGCAGGGCGGCGGGGCCTTGCTGGCGTGCGTGCCGGTGCACACTTCGGGAAAACTTAGCGGCTTCATGGTCGGGGTATTCCGATATCGAGAGCTGATTTCCTCGATCCTGCGAGATGTGGCGCAGGGTTACTGGGTGGCTCTGTACGATGGAAGCGAGCAGATCTATGGAGAAGAGGCCAAGCTCGCGCCGCGAGACGCGCTGTGGGCCAGCACTGTCCACATACAATTTCGAGATCTTTCGTGGCGCGCGCAAGTTTGGCCGAAACCAGGAACGATCACGTATGCACTGTCAACGCTTCCCAACGTAGCCTTTGTGGGCGGGATACTGTTGTCCGCTCTGCTGGGTTTCACGGTGTATGCGGCCGAAACTGCGACCCTGCGCGCCAGGGAAGCGCTCGCCGCGAATAAGGAACTCAAATCAGAAATTGCCGGACGCGAGCATGCGGAGGCGGCGTTACTCCAGGCGCAAAAGATGGAGGCGGTGGGCCGCCTGGCTGGTGGCATATCTCACGACTTCAATAATCTGCTGACGGTTATCCGCGGCCATGCAGCACTTTCGCTGACCAGAGTCGGTTCCGACGGCGCATTGCGCCGCGAACTGAACGGCATTCTGAAGTCCGCGGACAAAGCTGCCGCGCTTACCAGACGGCTGCTCGCCTTCAGCCGTAAGCAAGTACTGCGACTCCGCGTACTGGATCTCAACGCGCTGGTGGCCCAGGTGAATGAGTTGTTACCGCCCGTGATGGGCGATGACATCGAATTGATCTTGGACCTGGCGCCCGACTTAGGGCACGTCAAGGCCGACGCGGCGCAGATGGAGCAAGCCATCATGAATCTCGCATTCAATGCGAGAGACGCCATGCCCCACGGCGGCAAGTTGAAAATCCAAACGATGAACGCTGATTGGCTCGAAGAGGTGACACTCCGCCACCAAGGTGCTCAAGCGGGTCCACACGTTATGTTGGTCGTTTCTGACACCGGGCACGGCATGACCGACGAGACGCTCTCACATGTCTTCGAACCTTTTTTTACCACGAAGGAGACAGACAAAGGAACTGGGCTTGGCCTCGCCACTGTTTACGGGACGTTGCGGCAGAGTGGGGGATTCGTCCGCGTCTCCAGCACGGTCGGTGAGGGTACGATGTTCCGGATTTATCTGCCGCGCGTTGCAGAACCGATTGAAGCCGTCGACGCGCCCCCCATCGTGCCGCATCAATTGCACGGCGCCGAAACAATCCTCGTGGTTGAAGACAACGATGCGGTGCGTCGCATCGCTCGCGAATTTTTGAAAATGAAGGGATACGCGATCATTGAGGCCCGCGAAGCGACCGAAGCAATTCAGATCATGGAGAACCGTGAAGAGCACATCGATTTAGTAATCACGGACGTCCTGATGCCCGGCATGAAGGGGCGCGAACTTATCGAGCGGCTGGCCGAGCTGCGCTCCGATTTTAAGGTCCTATACATGTCGGCCTACACGGAGGATGCCGCAATCAATATCGGGGTACTGAGTCCCGGAACGGAGTTCATCGAGAAACCATTCAGCCCCGAGGAACTGGCGGAGAAAGTGCGTCAAGTGCTGGGGCGGACACCCCTGAGCCGGCAGCACAGCGCAGCACAACTATAGATCTCGGGCAGATGGAGAGCAGCAAGAGGACTGCCCCACAAGCTTGGACTGCGCTTTTGGTAGAGGGCCTGTAGGACGATTCATTTCGCGCAGAGGCGTGGCATGCCTGGAACGCCGCAAGCAGAGGTGATCCATGACTAATCGCTCCGTATGGCTGGCCGTCGCCTTCGTGCTTCTCTCGTCTTGGGCAATCGTGCACCTTCACGACGGATACCAGCTGGTGCTATTTTGCTGCGCGATGGGACTGCTGGTATATCTACTGGAAAAGTTTGTCAAGGCGTGACATCGTGCACTCCCCACTGACCCTGCTCGACAGGCTGCTATCGTCTGCCCTGGGATGGCGCAGACCGCTGTGCGCCGTCGGGAGGAGCTAATGTCCGAGGATCGTCGCATTGCACCCCGGAAGATTTATGCGATGCCGCTTCAAGTTCGAGTGCGGACGGAGGTATTTGCGCCCGCGCCGAACGAGCGGGCTCACGCGCGCGGCGAGCAAGTAGCTGTGACTCCGGCTCCCGATCTGCGGCACGATGAAACCGTCAATATCTCCGAGCTAGGAATTTACTTCAAGTCGAATAAGCGTGTAGCGTTCGGCGAGGAACTCGAAATGTCCTTCAGACTACCCGGCGAATTGACTGGACGCGGTTCGGAGAACGTCCGATGCAGCGCACGCGTAGTTCACGTGCATGCCAACATTGACGGCAAAGGCACTTCGGGAATCGGCGTAGCGATTGGAAGCTTCGCGAGCGATTGAGAAGGCTCGCCCGTCGTTCAATCTGGGGCACGAAGCGATGTTAGATGCTCCGGTTGACGAACGGACCCAACTTGCGCGCGAGCAGATACTAGACGCGGCTGACTTATCTGTGAACCGAGTTCCAGATGCATCATCGCGCCTGTGTGAATCCCGTCCGAAAATGCCGCTTGCGAATCTTGCTTCAGATTTCTCTCAGCCCTTTCGCGCGGGCGATGGCTGGCGATCCAATGGGTCAACGCAACACTAAGCTTGAACCCACTTGGCATTGAAAACAAAAGCCAAAATCGCTAGCTGGGATTAGACCAGCAGGAACGCTGCCCCGGCTAGCTTTTGGCCGAATGTAGCCAAACAGATGGTTCTCCCGCAGAAGCCTTGCGGAATCAATGCACTGGGTGGTGTTGTATCGACCGGTTGAGCTGGGAGCATTAATCGGAAATGTAAAATGCTACTTCATATGGACGGTTGCGCGACTTATTAGGAGTTAGCTCGCCACCGTCGTTTTCAAACCATGATCTCTGGCGGCGTACAGCGTATATTTGCGACATACACTGATCTCGGCTGACAGAGATACAAGAATGCAAGACGAAGCTGGATCAAGACACTTGACGACGGCCGAAAAATCAAATTTATTTACCTAGAACTGTCGGACGACGGCGCGTGTATCACCGCTCAGCTTGCAGGTAGTGAGGTCGTCTACTCGATCGTATTGAGCGAGGCAAGAATCCCGCTTAGTCGCGAAGATGTTGAAAGCCATTTCAATGGCGAACTGACAACGAAGTAACACCACTCTACTCTAGGCTTCTAAACTGACCCACTGCGTGATAGTCGTACTTGTTGATAGAGTGGATTTCAATTCTGGAGTAACGCGGCTCATCAGGACTTGGGCCGCGTCTGTCAGATGCGGGAGAACGTCTCCATTCATGATCAGTGACAAATTGGAAGAATGGGAAGGGGCGGAATTGCCAGCCCCTTCCATTCACGCCACATTAATGAGCTACGGCCTTGTAGTGCTGCCTTGCTCTTGCTAGTGCGAATCCAGGCTCGGCGCTTAGCTGTTTTTCCGCGCTGACCCAGTCCTCGACATCCTTCCCAGGCTCACTGCCGCGCTGCGTGTACAGCTCGTATGCTCGGTGAGCGATATCTTCTTTGGAAAGCTCTTTGCGTTCGATCATGGCAACCTCCTTTGTTGTCGGCACGAGGGCAACACTCGCCCCTCCGCATGTGATCTGCGGACTACTTGCCGTTTGTTGCGACGCTAACTTTGATCTGCTTCGGCTTGGACTCTTCACGCTTGGCCATATGCAGCGTCAAGATCCCATTGCGATAGTCAGCTCGAATGTTTTCCGAGTTGACCGTGTTCGGCAACGAAAAGCTCCGCATGAATGAACCGTATGCGCGTTCAATCCGGAGGTAATTCTCTTCCTTGACGCCCGTCTCGAATTTGCGTTCTCCACGAATTGTCAAAGTGTTGTTTGAAATGCGGACGTCAATGTCTTTCTCTTGAAAGTCCGGCAGTTCGGCCTTTACGACTAATTCATTCTCGGTTTCGTAAATGTCAACGGCCGGCGCCCAGGTCGCTAGATCAGCATGAGCCGAGCAGTCACGAATAAAACTGTCGTCGAATAGCCGATTGACGTCGTTCTGTAGCGTAAGACCACGTAATTGGTCCCTGTGCGTAATACTGTTAGTCATGAATCTCCTTGAACGACTTACTGTTTGGTGTGGCCGAGGGTGATTCAGGTAGCTTCCGCGTGTTCAGGTGAACTGAAGGATCCCAGGTCTTCGATGCACGCATGCAGTGGGGCACGCGAGTGGCCACGTTACGCACTTAATTAATGGCTTAGAATCACCTGCTTAGGATGGCATACACTGTTCGACTGAGGAAATTTCTTCGCCTCACCGGCGAATAAGGAGTACCACGTTAGAATCCTCAGTCGCCAACACTCGCATAAAACTTTAGGGCTGGCGCAATATGCGCAGCTCATTGAGCTCCTGAAGACGCTCTTCATGGCGAGTTGCGCGATCGTTAGCTTTAGGGCCATCACGTCGAATTGCGCGGATTACTTCAAATGATTTCATAACAATGCTGGCTCCCTCGACCCGAGTAGACTGTGGTTGTTCGACGACCAAGGCTCGGGAGAAAGGAGCCAGACATGTTGATTATAGGCGTAGATTATCACCCGAGCTTTCAGCAAATCTCTTTTATGGACCAGGAAACTGGTGAGTGCGGCGAACGGCGATTGAACCACAGTGATGGAGAGGCAGAAAGATTCTATCGCGATCTGAAGCAGCGAGGAATCGACGTGCGCGTGGGGATGGAGGCCACCGGGCATTCACGCTGGTTCGAGCGGTTGCTGGCAGAACTCGGAATCGAGTTGTGGATTGGTGATGCGGCAGAGATCCAGAGACAGCGAGGCCGGAAGCAGAAAACCGATCGCCTGGATGCCGAACTTCTGTTGAAGCTCTTGCTGGAAAATCGCTTTCCTCGCATCTGGGTACCGAATCCGGAGAATCGGGATCTGCGACAGCTGCTGTGGCACCGCCATCGGCTGGTGCAGATGCGGACGCGAATCATGAATCAGCTGCAGGCGGTGGCCATGAACGAGGGCTATCGCTGGAAGAAAAAGCTGTTCAGCGCACCGGGACGAGCGCTGCTAGAGAAACTTTCGTTGGCTCCCTGGGGCCAGTCGGCGCCGGAAAGAGTTACTGGAGCTGCTGGACCAGCTGGATCCAAAGATTGCGGAGCTAAGTGCCGCCGTCGAGCAGGAAGCCGAGAAGTGGCCCGCAGCGGTACGGCTGATGACCCACCCTGGCGTGGGACCCATCACCGGGCTGGTCTACATTCTGGTCATCGGGACTCCGGAGCGGTTTCCGAGCGGCAAGAAGATCGGCAGCTACACAGGGCTGATTCCCAGTGAGGACTCCAGCGCCGGCCAGCAACGGCTGGGACACATCAGCAAGCAGGGCAACACACTGCTGCGCTACTTGCTGGGGGAAGCGGCGCAAGCGGCCGCACGGTGTAACCCAGACTGGCGGCGCCGCTATGTGCACCTGACGATGCGCCGGGGGAAAAGAATTGCCAAAGTGGCCATGGCCAGGAAACTCGCCGTTCGGTTGTACTGGATGTGGCGCAATGGTTGGCAATATGCGCAGTTGGTTGAATTCGGTTCGAACGCGGGAAAGCTCGGAACCGGACATGGCGTGAAGTAGAGCGTCGTCCAAATGATTGGGCATCCCGCTCCCTACCCAGGGAGTTTGAACTAGTAATCATGGTCGAAGTTTGATCGGAGCGATGTTTGGGTCGGACCGAATCCGCCCGACAGATTGCGAACGAGCCGTGGTCGTCGATGCAGAGGGAAAAGAGAACGAACAAGACCACTCTCAGTAGTGAATGGAGAAGTGCGCTCAAAAAGAGTTTGACAGAGTCAGCATTGTTAGAGATGTCCGGTTATGAGGCCTGGGCCGGGTATGATCACGTCAGATATATGCCTGAAGCTCTGCGGGCGGGAGGTAGCCGATGAGGGCAGTGGTGCTGCGTGAGTATGGCGGTCCCGAGAAGCTGAAATTTGAAGAAAACGTGCCAGAGCCGCAAGTCAGCGGAAGTACGGTGCTGATTGCGGCAACCGCTGCGAGCGTCAATCCGATCGACTGGAAAGTGCGGTCAGGGGCGCGGCAGAAAGATGTTCCGGTGTCGTTTCCCGCAATTCTGGGCCGCGATGTGAGTGGGGTCGTCCGGGTGGTGGGCCCAAACGTGAAGCACTTCAAGGCCGGCGACCGCGTTCTTGCACTATCCCACGCGACCTATGCCGAGCTTGTGGCAGTGGACGATTCGGACGTAACTCATCTGCCGGATGGCGTGGACCTGGCGGACGCGGCCGCCATCCCACTGATTGCCCTGACGGGAGACCAGCTCGTGCGCGTTGCGACGAACGTGAAAAAGGGGCAAGTTGTTCTGATAACGGGAGCCCTGGGCAGTGTTGGACGCGCGGCAGTGCATTCGGCGAAGAAGATAGGCGCGCAGGTGATTGCAGGTGTCCGCACGAAAGAACTGAATGACGCACGCTCGCTCGGGGTCTCCGACGTGCTCGCGATTGATGACGATAAAGCGATTGAGAGATTTGGCCTGGTGGATGCGATTGCGGACACGGTTGGTGGCGAGTTTGCTGCGAAGCTGATCGCGAAGGTAAAGCAGGGCGGGTCCTTTGGCTACGCCTCTGTGTTGCCGGAAAGCGCGGCGGCTCAAAATCCGACCGTAAGGATTACGCGCGTGTCTGCGCGGCCTGATCCATCCAAAGTGCGTGAGTTTGCAGATGACGTGCGCGATGGCAAGTTCGTTCTGCCTATAGGTCGCCGAATGCCTTTGCGTGATGCGGCACAAGCGCATGTGCTAGGGGAGAAAGGCGGCATTGGGAAGATACTTCTACTGGCGCCTGATTCACAAAACTGATTTCTTCATGGCGACCTCAGTGGACGGATTGCGGGCTAACGGGAAGTAATCCACATGCCTGATTAGAGCTGCCGGTTCAAACGGTCGCTGCAACACCATCTGGTATAAAGCTGTTTTTAAAGGTGGTGTTTATGAAGCCAGGGAAACGGTTTGGGCTTTCCACGGAGCAGAAGATCGATGTGTGGCGTCGTTGGAAGGCGGGTCAGACGTTGCATGAGATCGGTCGTGCTTTTGGCAAAGAACATTCCTCTATTCGTTGTTTGGTGTCGCGTCACGGTGGGATTGCTCCGGCGGTACGACGGCGTGCGCTCCTCGCGCTCACGCTGCGTGAGCGCGAGGAAATTTCTCGCGGGCTGGCTTCCGGTTCGTCGATGCGTGAGATTGCCAAATGTTTGGAGCGAGCGGTATCAACCGTGAGCCGGGAGGTCGCACGTCATGGTGGCCGTCCTGCGTATCGAGCCAGTCCAGCGGACGGCGAAGCCTGGCAGTCGGCCTTGCGGCCCAAGCGCTGCCTTCTTTCCATCAACCTGAAGTTGCGGAACATCGTTACGCGTAAACTGATTCTGGACTGGTCGCCGAAGCAGATTTCCGGCTGGCTGAAAACCCAGTATCCCGATGATGAGAGCATGCGTGTGTCCCACGAAACCATTTACCGAAGCCTGTTCATTCAAGCCCGTGGAGCGCTGAAAAAGGAGCTGCTGGACCACTTGCGATCCAAGCGCCGCATACGGCGGTCGCAGCACTGTCGTATCTTTAAAGACCGACGCGGTCAAATCCCGGAGGCCATCTCGATCCGCGAAAGGCCCGCGGAAGTGGAGGACCGGGCCATTCCGGGTCACTGGGAGGGCGATCTGCTGCGCGGCTCAGGGAACAGTCACATCGCCACCTTGGTGGAACGCCATTCGCGCTTTGTCCTGCTGATCAAGGTACGCAGCCGAGATACGGCGGAGGTGGTGGGGGCCTTGAGTAAACACGTTCGTAAACTTCCCGCTACCCTGCGACGCTCGCTGACCTGGGACCGGGGACTGGAGCTGGCCAAACACAAGGACTTTACGGTGGCTACGGATGTGAAAGTCTATTTCTGTGATCCGCAGAGTCCCTGGCAACGCGGCTCGAACGAAAACACAAACGGGCTCTTACGACAATACTTCCCGAAGAACACAGACCTAACCGACTATTCCCAGTCGGATCTGAACAAAGTAGCGCAGCGCTTAAATCAACGCCCACGAGAAACTTTAGGTTTTCAGACTCCTGCGAGTAAACTTCAAGAAAGTGTTGCGTCGACCCATTGAGACCACCGCGCTTACCGGAGAAGTAAAGTCCTACTTCAGATGGACGGTAACGCGACTAATCAGGACTTAGTGACAGATTTATGGTACTCCTTCCGTCAGGGCAGCACCCGAAACGAAATCGAGCCAAAGGGCAGTCGAACGTGAAGAAATTACCATGGGCTTCCTGGAAGTTCTGGAATCGAGTGCCGGCATCGCCCAAACGACGGGTCCAGCTTGGTATCGACTACGGGACCAGCATGTCTAAGATGGTGTTTCGAGAAAACGTTCCTGCCGGAGGCGAGAGCGCCGTAATAGTTCTACACAATGGATCTGTTCGCATACCTTCGCGGGTTTGCATTACCGCGACGGAACTATTATTCGGTGACGCCACAAAGTGTTCCGCCGACTGCGCCATTTACGACAGTCTTAAGATGCGGGTTGCGGTTGAAGTAAGCGGCGACCGAAAGTACTTCGTCGGCCCGGAAATAACGCTCCCCAATGGATTCGCGGCTGCCGATCTTGCCGCGCTCACAGTATGGTTCTTGATCTCCGAAGGTCACCGAGCCATCGCAGTCAAATGCGACGGGCGTATGGAAGGCGTGGAGACGCGCATGTCCATGGGTGTTCCCATGGCGTTCTTCAACAACAGACAGCTCAGAGCCTCATTCCTCGGTATAGCCAACCGCGCGTGGACCTTCTATTGCAACGAAGGGCCAATTGATTCGACCCTCCTGCTCAGGAAAGCGCGCAGAGCCCTGGAAAAATATCCAGTAGTCCCATCAGCCATCTCCGACCAGGAAGTTGAAGCTTGGATCGAGAGTCGCACGCTCGTTTCGGTCAACAGTCCGATTGACGTCATTCGCTCTGAAGACGAAGCAGCCGTCTGGTGGCTGCTGCGTTCTCCCAATGTCCGCGCAGGCCCTTATGCAACAGTTGATTTGGGTGCAGGCAGCACTCAAGCAAATTTATTTCGCATTTTTGGCGTGGCACAAACTGTAAAGCGAAGCCTGGTGCGTTACGGCGCAGCTGCGGTCCCGGTCGGGATGGATGCCGTGGATCGCGCAATAGCAGAATGCCAAGGATTGAATAGCGATTGTTTGGCCCTTCGAGGATTCGAGCAATCCATTCTTCAGACAGATACAAGGGTCCCTGAAGCCTTAATCCCAGTCGGCGAACAGATTTACGATTCTTACCGGATGGCCTGGAGCGAAGCCTGCAGCAAGATGGGTAGCAAAGCGCTTGAACTTTCATCATGGCGGCAGCAAAACGTATTCGTCACTGGCGGGGGAAGCCGTTTGCAGTCTCTGGTTGACACAGTCAGAATGCATCCAGACCAAGGAGAGCCGCTTTCACTTATGACATTGGAGCAACCCACCGACTTGGTTCGACCCGATCACAGGGAGATCCCGAGCGACGAGTTGCCATTCGTTACCGTCGCTTACGGACTGTCTAACATCCAGTCTTATCTGCCCAATCCTTATTCTCGCGATCCCGGCTCTTTCAGCTTCGGCCGCCACTGAGCCTCCCCGAAGGCCGGATCGCGTGGAGGCACGAGTTATTGCAGCTTCGCGTACTCCGCTTTCGCAGCGATAAGGATAGGAATATCGGGATCGGCGTCTTTCCACAGCGTGAGAAAATCTTGGTACGCGGCCTTGGCTTTCGCAGTGTCGCCCTGCAGCACATCGGCGCGGGCGAGACCCAGATGCGCGAGCGCGCCGATGGGTTCGTTTACGACGATTCCGCGGTGGTCGAGTATTTTCTGGAACTCTGAAGCCGCTTCGCCGCCTTGCCGCGCCGCCAGGTACGCTTCGCCACGCACAAAAACCGGATGCATCCCGGTCCAGCCGAATGTACTGGCCGTCGTGACACCAAGTTCGTGCGCCGTGGCTACTCGGAGGATCTCGACGGCCTCGGAACCATTTCCGTGGATGAGCGCAACTTTCGCGCGGAGGACAGGCAGGAAGTTGGACTGCACGAGGGTGTCTTCCGGAAACCGCTTGTTCAAATCGTCGGCCAGCGCCAGCGCTCGGCCATCGTCCCCCGCATACGCAAAGGCAAGTGCAGCACCGTACTGCACGTCGCGGCCTGAGGACCGCGTCATCGTGAGCACTGCACGTCGTCGTGCTTCGTCTGCATCGCCGAATAATGCGTCGCGCAAGGCAGAAAGCGCGAGATAAGTTGCGGCAGCCTCTTTCTCTCCTGCTCGTTCGGCGGATTCCATCGCCCGACGGGAAGCTTCCTGGGAGTTTCTGAGCTGCCCCGAGTATGCGATCGTCTCGGCTTCCATGCCCGACAGTTCGTCTTCTCCCGGTTGGCCGGCCGATCTCGCCACCTGCCGCGCCATCCCATCTGAATCGTTCTCCAGAAACGCAATCTGATACAGCGCGGTAGAATAGAAAAGGTGACCGAGTTTATATTCGGAAGCGAGCTTGTACGCGGCCTTCGCGTCATCAAGGCGATTTAAGGCAATGTAGTTGAACATCAGGAACGCGTACGAGATGGGAAAGTCCGGGCTCAAACGGGTTGCCTCCCTGGCTGCTTCCACTCCTTTCTGATACTGCCCGAGGGGCGGGTACACCGCTCCGGCTAAGTAGCTCTGCGGCATCGGCGAACGCGGATAATCCTGGATCCATAACCTGCAAGTCTGCTCGGCCTTTTCGAGGTTGCCGGTGACTTCCTTGTAGTAGGTAGCCAAGATGAAATATTTCTCCGCCTCGCTGGTCCGACCGCGCAGCTCGTATGCCTTTCGAGTAGATTCGGCACCGACGCTGGGCTCTCCGATGCTAGTGAAGGCGATACCCAGCCGTGCGTAGGCGATTGCAAAGTTTGGATCGAGTTCTATTGCGCGCTTAAGGAACGCTATAGATTCGGCGTCTCCCGTGGTGAGCTGTATCTTCGTGCCGGTACTGAAAGCTTTGAGAGCTTCAAGAGATGGGGTAGTAGCCTGCTCAAGCGGAGTATCGAATTTCTGGACCGTGCTGATCGACTCGCCGAGTTTGTTGCGGATTTCCGAGGCTGTCTTTCCTAGCGCGTCCAACACGTGATTCTTGTCGCCAGCCTCAGCCTCCGTGCTGGCCAGCGTCTCCCCATTTCTACAGTTCACTGCTTTCAGCGTCAGTAGAAACTGCGTACCAATCTCGGCAATCGAGCCTTCAAGAACCGCCGCGCTCGCCGTTCGCTGACAAAGTTCCCGCGCGATCTCTGGGGTAAGTTTCGCATCCGGCTTCTGATCCATCATCTTTAGCGTCTGCTGGATTCGTTGATCGGAGATGATGCTCAGGAAGGGTGACTGTTCAAGTTGCACGGACAGACCTTGACGCAGTGCGCCGTCGAACACGGCGTCGCCCGTCGCATTGGTGAAATCCGCGAGGACAACCGTGTCTTTCTCGGTCAGCGCGTGGGTCTTATGAGAGAAGAACGACCATCCGGCGACGGCCAGTGCGAGGGCAACTGCGGCTACACCACTGACTGTGAGCGAGCGAAATCGCGATGATTTGCCAGAAGACGTTAGCGCGCCTTCCGGAGCCGTTGCGACTGGCGTGACGACTGTCGAGGCCACGCGGCCCGCAGTCGAATCCCGCGTAAGCCGCTGCAAATCAGTCCGAATTTCCGCGGCGCTCTGATAACGCAGCTTCTTGTCCTTCTCCAGCGCCTTGCTGATGATTTCTTCCAGCTTCGGTGAGAGATCCGGATTCAACCGCACCGGCGGAACTGGAATGCGATTTAAAATCGCATCGGCGATCACGCCGGCAGTGTCGCCGCGAAACGGCAGAACTCCCGTCGCCATCTCGTACAGGACTGCGCCAAACGAAAACAAGTCCGTGCGCGCGTCCAGCTCTGCACCACGCACCTGCTCTGGCGACATATACGTGAGCGTGCCCATCGCCACACCCAAACGAGTCAATTGTTCGACCTCGGTGGCCGTCGATATAGCCGAAAGACTTCCTGCGTGCCCCACCGGCGCCAGTTTCGCTAAACCAAAATCCAGGATCTTGGCGTGACCGCGGTCGGTGACAAAAATGTTAGGGGACTTAATGTCGCGATGCACGATTCCCTTGGCGTGCGCAGCATCCAACGCGTCCGCAATTTCGATCCCCAGCGCCAGCACCTCGTCCTGCGCGAGCGGCTTGCCGGAAGCGGTTTCCTTCAAGGTCCGCCCGTCGAGAAATTCCATGGCGATAAATTCGCGGCCGTCTTGCTCGCCGATATCGTAAATCGTGCAAATGTTCGGATGATTCAGCGCCGACGCTGCCTGCGCTTCGCGCCGAAAACGTTCCAGCGCAACCGTATCGTGAGACATTTCAACAGGAAGGAATTTCAAGGCGATGGCGCGATGCAGCCGGGCGTCTTCCGCCTTGTAAACGATGCCCATCCCACCGCCGCCAAGCTTGCCGAGGATGCGGTAGTGCGAGAACGTCTGGCCGATCTGAGGCGAAGAATCCGGCATTCCGCGCACATCTTAGGTTGGGGCAGCAGGCAAGTCAACGAACAGGGACTGCCCGAGGGCTAAGTCCTGATTAACGCGCAAACCGGACATCTGAACTTCTAGTACGGGACTTGTCCGGTTACGCGCCGCGACTAATCAGGAGTTGGTCTTGCCTCGCGGCCTATCGAAGTGAGAGCGTCATGGCCTTGAAATCAAAAGCCGTTTTGTGCGCTTGCTGCAAGAGATCTATGCCGAGATTTCCATCGAAGTATTTGCTGGTTTCAGTAGTGTCTGTCAGCAGGACCGCAGCCGGACTGAGAACTACCGGAAATCCCCCGATGCTGAAACGCGATGACGGAAGAGTGGCGGCATCCATGTTCTTGGCACCACCCACGCCCTCCGTCTTGTGCGAATCCGTCGTCGCCGCTGTGCGGATGAGGTCTGGAAACGCCGCGGCAAAAGGCGCATAGAGCTCAGTATTGGTTGCGCCCGTATCTAATGTGAGCGCAAGGCTGCGATTTTCGAACTGAATTTGCGCGACCGGTTTGTGTCCGTCGAAGCAAAGATCTGCATGAGGCGCACTCTGGATCGATGACTTTGAGCCGATCTCAAATTTCCTGTCCGCGCCCCACACAAACCTCTGCAAGGCTAACAGCACTGGGATTCCGATTAGTCCGCGCGAGCCCGGCGGCGACTGGCTAAAGGGAGGCTGGTCGTCAGGAAACACCAGGAACGCGACATGCCTCAGTCGGATCGAGCCAATAGAAAGTTCATCCGCGCCGGCTACCTGGGAATCGGTCAGAGCGCCGGTGATGCCGCCTACTTTAATCGGAACCGCCAAGACCCGCAGTCCGAAGTGTATGGCTTCCGATTCGCTCAAAACTGACACGTCCGCTCCTGTATCGAACCAGTACGTTGCCTGCACGCCGTTGATCGAAATCGGCAATCCAGCATCTTGGAGGCGGAGCGTAGTCGAACGTATGTGTGCCGCCTCTTGATCAGGAAACTCGCGGAGTGCCGTAAGGAACGGAAGGTCGTCCTGAGCGTCGAAGTCCCCGGGGCTCAGCGCTAGAAGGGCTGTGACTTGTGCGAACGCTTCTCGGTACTTTCCTTGCCGCATGTAGGCGGACGCTAAGAGCCTATGGGCTTCAATCGCATCATTGGACCGTGGGAAAGACTCAATGACGAGTGCCAGTTTCTTCTGACACTGGTGCAGGTCATTGAATGCACACGCCACAGCACCCTGGTAGAAAACGGGAGCGTCGCCTTTCGCGACAGAATCCCGAAGTTCGAACCAGCGATGGGCGTCGTAAAGGGATTTTAGATCTGACCTATCATTATTAGCCCCGAGACATATCTGGGGCAGAGCGAGCAACACGAGGCAAGCAACAAAGGTGCGCATTCCGCACAATGTAGCAATTCCTTAGCCGAGGAGCAATCCGACGTGCGCTCAGGCACGTTGCCATTGTTGCCGAGCTGCTGCCAACTTCAGGTCGCGTTCGCTGCGAATCTCTCGTTCGAGCGACACAGTGCGCACCCATCTTAAGTCGTGACGAGGCAGTTGTCGGATTACCATGTTATTCGGGTATCTTCGTGAGATCGGACTGGCTCCAGACAAACACCGTAACAAAGCCACCTGTCCAGTAAAACCTCAGTGCACGATTAACGCCGTTACCGGACATGTCCGGTAACGCGACTAGCAGCTTGTTGAACAATTTGGTTTGCGAAGTTTTTTCGTTCTCAGTTTTGAGTTTTCGCTGAGTTGTAGGGGAGTGGTTTTGGGTTTTTCTATCTACCGAGCCGGCTCGTCGAAGCCACGCGTCACGTTGTGGCCATCAGGTTTCGCAATCGGCACAGGTTGTAGGCCGCCCCAGTAAAGGTAAACAGCCACCCCACCTTGTCGATTCCTCTCAACTTTACCTTCTTTAGCATCCCAACCATCTTCATCCACCCGAACGATTGCTCCACTCGTTTTCTCTTCCGCTGACTCACCTCGTACCCCGCATGCCGTGTGGTCCGCTCGTCTATTGCGCTCCTCCGATTGGTCGTGTTCTGCGCCACGTGCGGGGTGATGTTCATCCCGCGCAGTTCTCGTACGAATTCTCGCGTGTCGTAATTCTTGTCTCCTCCCAATGTCACTCGCTTTCCCGGTGGGAGCGCCTCGGCCATCAGCAGCGCAGCATCTCGCTCCGCTCTTCCGTTCGCCTCGGTCAGAAAGGTCTGCAGCAATAGCCCATTGCGATTCTCCATCAATACATGTCCCATGTAGCTCAGCTTCGCCTCGCTGCCTCGGGACTTCGTCCACAACCGGGCATCGGGATCCGTGGTCGATTCGTGGGTCTGGTTCTTGCGCTTTTCCCCTTTGAAGTCGACCTCTCCTCCCGCTCCAGCGGGCTTCCCACTCCCATCCTTTGGTCTGAAACTCTTCTGACTGGCCCAGGCCTCAATCAGCGTTCCGTCCACCGTGAAATGTTCATCCGACAGGAACGGCCTCGCTTTCTCCAGCACCCGCGCGAAAAATGACGCCGCGATCTCCTCGTTCAGCAATCTCTCCCGGTTCTTGCTGTACACCGCGTGATTCCACACCGCCTCGTCCATCTCCATCCCCACGAACCACCGGAACAGCAGGTTGTACTGTAGCTGCTCGATCAGCATGCGCTCGCTGCGTACCGAATAGAAAATCTGCAACAGCAGGGACCGAAACAGCCGCTCCGGCGCTATCGATGGCCGCCCCACGTCGGAGTACAACTTCGCAAACTGCGGGGACATTTCCTCCAGGATCTCACCCACCATCTTGCGGATCGGTCGCAACGGATGGTCCGCCGGGACTCGCTTCTCAGGAGAAACGTAGCTGAACATTCCTTCTTGCTGATTATCGTCTCCGCGCATTCGCTCGCCTCCTGGACCTTCCTTACTTCAGACGAGTTTCTTGATTTAAAGTTGCAGAAGGAATGGGTTTTTCAACAAACTGCTAGTCAGGCAAGTGGAATCGACTTGTTAACACGAAGGCGTTTTCTCGGTCCTATTCCGAGGGACGAACCGACAACATCCGGATTGCCCGTTACCCAACAGGATCAAGCGAGCCAACTTCATTGCACGCTTTTTCCATCCATTTCATTCAGAATTTGTTTTACTTCGTTCAGTTCGGCAAGTTTGCGGCGCCGGAGCCAAGCCACCCCATACCATAGAAGCACCGCCTGCATCAGCACGCAGGCAACCAGCAACGCAACCCATCCCTTAGGATGAGCCCCTACGTCCTGCCCAATGATTGACCAATTAACAGCGGTAACTGCCGCACAAAAAACAAGCCAGCCGATAGACAAATAGGCAGAGATCCGAAGCAGCCGAATTCGAGCCTCCACTCTTTTGTACCAAAGTTCGACGAACGCACGCGTTGACTGTGTCTCGGGACGCCAAGTTCGCCGCAAAACCCATATCCGAACTCCGGCCGATACGAATACTAAGACGCATACACTTGTCGACCAGCCTGTTCCCATCCAGGTCGATTGGTGCCGCATGTACCAGGCAAAAATCAGAATCCCGATGAGCCCGATTACCGTTAGGATATTTCCAAGTACGAAGCGGCGGTCCTCGCGCTTGATCCTCTGCTGGACCTTGCGCTGGAAATCGCGCTGGAAGTCGGCTGACGGCTCCGCGACGCTGCTCCATTGTTCTCGCCACGCATCAAGTTCGCGGTCTTCGATCATGGTCTCTCTCCCAACGCGTCCTTCAACATGTTCCTTGCCCGGTTCAAACGTACTGCCACATTGTTTTCCGTAATGCCCAGCACTTCCGCCATCTGTGCGTGCGACAAGCCTTCGAGCATGAGCACAATCATTTGCCTGTGAGTAACGGGGAGCGATTGAGTTGCCGACGTAAGCCGCGTCCGCCGGTCGGCTTGCGCCACCTGCTCCTCCGGATGCGGCCGCGGATCAATCGGCTGGTCGGACTCTTCAATCTCCTCCAGCGACTGATGTGGCGGCCGTCGCTTCCATACATGGCTAAGGCCGCGATTGTGAGCAATGCGATACACGAAAGTTCGCTCCGAGCACTCGCCGCGAAAATGAGCCAATGCTTGCCAGATGGCCAACGCGATGTCTTGAACCAACTCTTCTCTCACGTTCGCCGCCGTCTCATAACCGAACGCCAGCCGCGAGATGGCCGCAGCGTGCTCACTGAGAATGCGATCGAACTGCGCTTCCAAATCGTGGCGGCGTTCGCTCACGATTGCGACCTAGCCGGCGAATCGATCTTTGGCTGAATACGCATCGCTCATTCAGACAGAAAACGTAAAAATAAAACTCACGAGGTTCTCGGAGGCAGCTACGACATCACGAGACTGTCACCGGCATCGAGTGCTGTTTCTGAACCAGATACCGAGTCCCGGGATAATAGCGGCGGAAAATTAGAGCTACAACTAGCAACGCCAGCGGTGTCAAGAAACTGGCTTCAGGACCGACCATCCCGCCGGTGAGCCACTGCGGCCCGCTCAAGGTGGAATTGAGCAGATTGTGGTAGGGCACGATGCCGCTGTCAGGAACTCCGTAAAACATTTGTCCCCAGTCGTAGCCTAGATGAAAGCCGACCGCACACCAGAGATTTCCGGTCCGCCGCAAAAACAGGCACAGAAGGAGTCCAAACAGCACCACGGTCTCGGATCCTCGTGCATTCTCGTGCGAATTGAAGAAGTGGCCCAAGCCGAACAAGCCTGACATCACGAACGCCGCTGGCCAGAAGCCGATTCCGGAAGTGAGTGTGTACTGGATGTACCCGCGAAACAAGAATTCTTCAACCAGTGCAGACAGCAGAAATGCGATGCCCCAACCGAGAAGCGACGACAAAACTGCTGTCCCGTGAATCGCCAGGCCGGTCACGCGGAACCCGTGCAGCAGAAATATCGTCAGCAGCGTGCCGCTGATCGCCGAAAAGCCTATTAGAGACCCAACCCAGAAATCCTTTCTCAGCGCCAGTCGCACGGGCAGACCATACTCGCCGAATTTGCGATGCTCAATTTTGCCCATCACCAGAGCAGGTATGCAGAGAAACAGCAGAGCGATTGCTTCCGAACCGCCCACCAAAAGCGGCGTGATCGTAATCTGACTCTGATTCTGGTTCCTGTAGTGCTCCCGGAAGACTTCAGGCCCGCCTGCTCGCATGAGAACGAAGCCTCCAAATAGAACCGCAAGCAAAGCAATGAACACGAGCACCCGCCAGCCCGCCCGCAGACCATTGGCTCCGACAAAAAGTTTCTTTAATCCGAACGTGAGATGAAAATTCGGCTGGAAAGTTTCAGTGGATATTACGGGCAAGTTTTCAGTAACCTTCACTGGATTTGCGAACGTCATTTTTCTCTCCTCGATCAGAATTGGACCGGGCATCTACTAGATCGAAGGCTCCCGACCTAAAATCCGACGGCGGGTTTTGCGCTTCGTGTTCTCACCCGTCCCTATTCAGGTAGTCTCGGGTAGGCAGAAAACCTTACAAAGAATTTTGCCGCGTGCCGTAAGCCGTTGATAGACCCGTCTGACGGAAGGGGTACCTACCGCTGGAGAGAGCGTCACGGAGTTCCGCAATCGCTTTCTGTTTTTGCTTCACCGTTGGCCGGACCTACCATTCAATTCACGGTTTGTCGCTCCACGCTGGTAATCAAATCGGGATCCGCGGATTAACAATGGGAAGTCGGCTAGTGTTCATTGATCACGCTTGCGAGGAGACTTTTCTAGGCATCGGACTCAAGTCCTGGTTGATGTCATAACGACGTCGGCCTCGCTACGGCCCGAGTAAACTGTTCGGTGTTCACCCCAACAGTGCTCGGACCGAAGGAGGCCGAGATGCAGATTATAGGATGTGATTTGCACGCTCGCCAACAGACGCTGGCGATGCTAGACACCGCGACGGGAGAAGTCGTGCACAAGACTCTCACGCACGAAGGCGAAAGTGTGCGGGAGTTTTATTCCGCGCTTCCCGGTCCGGTGCGTGTCGACATCGAAGCGACCGGATCGATGAAATGGTTTTTGCACCTGATGGAAGAACTCGGAATCGACTGCCAGGTCGGTCATCCGGCGACGATTCGAGCGGCGGAACCTCGCCGGCAGAAACATGACCAGCGAGATGCCGAGTTACTTCTAAAGCTGCTGGTAGAAAACCGTTTTCCGTCGATCTGGCAGCCCTCGCAGGAACTGCTGGATCTCCGAGGGTTGCTCTTACACCGTCATCAGTGGGTACGCCTGCGCACGCGGATACAGAACGCGCTGCAGGCCATCGCACTGGCGAATGGTTTAAGGCGCGGAAGTTCGCTTTGGAGCCAAAGCGGACAACGGGCCATCGCGTCGCTACCACTGGCCACCCATACCGCGCAGCGGCGCAGTGAGTTGCAAGCGATGTACGCCTGGTTCGAAGCGGAGATCGAACAACTGAATCAGCGAGTCCTGGAGCAAGCAGGCCAACGACCCAGCGCCGAGCTGCTAATGACTCATCCCGGGGTGGGACCGATCACGGCACTGGCGACTGATGTCTTTCTGGGCGATCCGAAACGATTCAGCGACGGCAAGGCGCTGGCCAGTTACATCGGCATCATTCCCCGGGAACACTCCAGCGGCGGGCGACAGAAGTTGGGAGGACTGACCAAACAAGGTAATCCGCTGTTGCGCTTTCTCTGGTGTGAGGCGGCGGTACATGCAGTGCGCCGGGACCCGGAACTACGTCGGTTTTATCGGCGCAAATTAGTGCAGAAGGGTCTGGGGAAAGCGCGAGTCGCCGCCGCGCGAAAACTGGGCATTCGGTTGTGGATCATGTTGCGCGATCAGATTGATTATCAAGAGTTCTGTCGTCGTGGACAGATGCAGCAGAGAAGCGGTGGTGCCTGTGCGGGGATGCCTGGCGAGCGTTATGGTGCGAAGAGTCACCGTCTGATTGATTAGGCGACCCGCCTCCCTCCGGGGAGTTCGCATAACTCATCATGATCGATCGTGACCGAAGAGATGTTTGGTGGGCAACACCGGATCGATGCAGCGGAAACGGCCCGAGCTAGTTGGGGTGGCACAAGTGAAACAAAGCAGCCACAGAGACGCGATTCGCGTGCCGTGGGAAAGGTGTGTTCGTGCACAGAAAAAATCCGAATAAAACCTCTTGAAACGGTCGGCGTCGTTAGAGATGACGCCCTTACCGGAGCTGTGCAGTACCAGGACTTCAAGTGTCCGGTAAGGGCGTTAATCAGGACTTAGGAGACTTGTCAGCCAAATCAGCGCAGCGGCGTGCACCATTTTTTCTTGAATCTTCGCGGCAGCGAATGCCCGAAATCCCTCCGCACCTGAACTCTTCAATTACCATAATTGTGATCCGGGAACGAATCGTAATCAAAGTTCTGAACCGTGCAGCGTCGTTAACGCGCAACAGTTGTACTCCCAAAGCTGCCCTCGGCGGGTCCGAGACACAATAGCCGTGAGGTTTGGCGTCGCGCCGCAACTTTACGAGGTGCTAGAATTAATCATGCTCCGATGGAAAAAACTGGTATTCGCGATTTTAGTTGTTAGCTTCGGCTTCGTTGGTTTTGGGACATCAAACGTACAGGCGCAGCAGTCCGACCAGGCGCAGCCCGCGCCGCAGACGCCGGCGGCCACGGACGGGACTTCGAGTGCGGCATCGAACTCGAGCACGGCGACGAATTCTGCCTCGGCGACGCAGCAGTCCAGCGCCAGCGCGAGCAGCGCTTCGCCGGCCCAGACTACGCAGAACACGACTACGCAGAACACCACCACGCACATCCAGCCCGGTCAAACCGCGAAACCGCAGACCATGCAGGAGAAGAACGGCGGATCGAACGAACGGATCCTCTGGGCCATGCCGAATTTCCTGAGTGTGGAAGAAGGCTCGTACACCGGGCCGATTACGGCGGCCCAGAAGTTCAAGTTGGTGACGCGCTCGTCGTTCGATCCTGCCGAGTTCGTGTGGTACGGCCTGCTGGCGGGAATCAGTCAGGCGCAGAACAGCGAAGCGGGGTACGGACAAGGCGCGCAGGGATACGCCAAGCGATACGGCAGCCAGTTTGGCGACGGAGTGATCGAGAGCTACATGGTGGAGGCGATCTTCCCCGTGGTGTTCCGGCAAGATCCGCGTTACTTCCGGGTCGGGCAAGGTGGTTTCGTGCACCGGACCGGACACGTGCTGGAACGGCTGGTGGTCACCCGCGGAGATAACGGAAAATCCCAATTCAATATTTCCGAGGTTGCCGGTGCCGGCGCCGCAGCCGCGATATCAATTTACAGTTATCATCCGTCCGACGAAAAAAACTTCTCGAACGTGGCCTCTACGTGGGGCACTCAAGTCGCATACGACGCACTCGAGATGATGTTTAAAGAATTTTGGCCGGATGTTCGACAGAAGCTCCGCGACAAGCATCACGCCGGCGCGGCCCAGCAGCCGTAGCTTCCGGAGTACTGCTTCACTTTTCCGTATAGCTCTGGCCAACGCCGACATGGGTTCTATTAAACCATGGTCGCAAACGTAACGCCTGATAAGTCGTGCCAGCTCAGGCGGTCGATGCAACGCCATCCAGAGCATTGATTCGGCAATGCTTCCGCGGGAGAACCAACTGTTTGGCTGCGCGCTGCCAAACGCCGCCCAGGGCAGCGTTCCTGCTGGTCAAACCTTGAAAAGCGGTTTTAACTTTTGTTTTCAATTCCAGGGGTGTTCAAGCTTAGTGTTGCGCCGACCCCCTGAACCCGCACGCGTTACCGGACAAGTCCCGTACTAGAACTTCACATGCACGGTAAGGGCGTTATCTCTAACGACGCCGACCGTTTCAAGAGGTTTTATTCGGATTTTTTCTGTGCACGAACACACCTTTCCCACGGCACGCGAATCGCGTCTCTGTGGCTGCTTTGTTTCACTTGTGCCACCCCAACTAGCTCGGGCCGTTTCCGCTGCATCGATCCGGTGTTGCCCACCAAACATCTCTTCGGTCACGATCGACCAGGATGAGTTATGCGAACTCCCCGGAGGGAGGCGGGTCGCCTAATCAATCAGACGGTGCCTCTTCGCACCATAACGCTCGCCAGGCATTCCCGCACAGGCACCACCGCTTCTCTGCTGCCTCTGTCCACGACGACAGAACTCTTGATAATCAATCTGATCCCGCAACATGATCCACAACCGAATCCCCAGTTTTCGCGCGGCGGCAACTCGGGCTTTCCCCAGACCCTTCTGCACTAACTTGCGCCGATAGAACCGACGCAGTTCCGGGTCCCGGCGCACCGCGTGTACCGCGGCTTCACACCACAGAAAGCGCAACAGCGGATTACCTTGCTTGCTCAGGCCTCCCAGCCGCTGTCGACCGCCGCTGGAGTGTTCCCGGGGAATGATCCCGATGTAACTGGCCAGCGCCTTGCCGTCGCTGAATCGTTTTGGATCGCCCAGAAAGACATCGGTCGCCAGGGCCGTGATCGGTCCTACGCCCGGATGAGTCATCAGCAGCCCGGCGGTGGGTCGTTGGCCTGCTTGCTCCAGGACTCGCTGATTCAGTTGTTCGATCTCCGCTTCAAACCTGGCGTACATCGCTTGCAACTCACTGCGACGATGAGCGGTATGTGTTGCCAGCGGTAGCGACGCGATGGCCCGTTGTCCGCTTTGGCTCCAAAGCGAACTTCCGCGCCTTAAACCATTCGCCAGCGCGATGGCCTGCAACGCATTCTGTATCCGCGTACGCAGGCGCACCCACTGATGACGATGTAAGAGCAACCCTCGGAGATCCAGCAGTTCCTGCGACGGCTGCCAGATCGATGGAAAACGGTTTTCTACCAGCAGCTTTAGAAGTAGCTCGGCATCGCGCTGGTCATGTTTCTGTCTGCGCGGTTCGGCCGCTCGAATCGTCGCGGGATGTCCGACCTGACAGTCGATTCCCAGTTCTTCCATCAGCTGCAAAAACCACTTCATCGACCCAGTCGCTTCGATGCCTACACGCACCGGACCGGGAAGCGTGGAATAAAACTCCCGCACGTTGTTGCCTTCGTGCGTGAGAGTCTTGTGCACGACTTCTCCCGTCGCTGGGTCTAGCATCGCCAACGTTTGCTGGCGAGCGTGCAAATCACATCCTATAATTCGCATCTCGGCCTCCTTCGGTCCGAGCACTGTTGGGGCGAACACCGAACAGTCTATTCGGGCCGTCGCGAGGCCGGCGTCGTTATGACATCAATCAGGACCTAACCTACAGGCGGTCTCTCTTCGTTGACTTGATGGACGGCCCAACCTAAGATTGCCGCACTTCTTGCCCATGATTGGCCAAACCATCTCGCACTATCGCATCGTCGAAAAGCTCGGTGGCGGCGGCATGGGTGTTGTATACAAGGCGGAGGATACCAAACTAGGTCGTTCTGTCGCCCTGAAATTTCTTCCCGAAGAAATGGCGTGCGACCGGACGGCGCTCGAGCGTTTTCGACGCGAGGCACGCGCTGCTTCGGCGCTCAACCATCCCAACATCTGCACGATCTACGAAATTGACGAAGATCAGGGACGGCATTTCATCGCCATGGAGTTTCTGGATGGGCAAACGCTGAAACACCTGGTCTCGCGCGGCCCATTGCCGGTGGATCATTTGCTCCAGATCGGCATCGAAGTCGCGAATGCCCTCGATGCCGCCCATGCAAAGGGAATCGTCCACCGCGACATCAAGCCTGCAAATATTTTTTGCACCTGCAGCGAGCAAGCTAAGGTACTCGACTTCGGCCTCGCTAAGATCTTGTCTAAGGAGCAGGTGTTTCCCGGAGTGCCCTCCTCTGCGCTGCCCACCGCGTTTGAAAAGGAGTTGCTCAGCACACCCGGGTCGGCCATGGGTACTGTGATGTACATGTCGCCGGAACAGGCGATGGGAGAAGATCTCGACGCGCGCACCGATCTTTTTTCTTTTGGCGCCGTGCTTTACGAAATGGCGACGGGGACGATGCCATTCAGGGGCACAACAGCCGCCGCCATTTTCGATGCCGTCCTTCACAAGGCGCCGGTACCGCCGACGCGGCTTAATCCCGAATTGCCCTCGGAGCTCGAGCGGATCATCCAGAAGGCGCTGGAAAAGGATCACAGGCTGCGTTACCAGCACGCGTCGGATCTGCGAGCGGACTTGCAGCGGCTGAAACGCGACGCGAGTTCGAGTGGCGCTCCCATCCCGCGAATCAGCTCGCTCGCGTCTTCCGGGTCCTCTGCAACACCTCCCTCGTATTCGGATACACCTTCAGTCGCCCCTGGAGAGGCACTGTCGGGCAGCTCGGCCGTCACGGCCGTTGCGCGGCGGCACATGTTCGGCTTGGCCATGGGCGTCTTGATCACGATCGTGATATTGACCGCTGCGGCTTACGGCGTCTATGCCCTGCTCCATCGAACGAACCCCGCTCCGTTCGCAGATTTCACAATCACCCAGATCACAAATAACGGGAAGACCGTTGGCGCGGCCATTTCTCCCGACGGTAAATACCTGCTCAGCGTGATCGAAGACAAAGGCAAGCAGAGCCTTTGGCTCCATCACATTCCGACAAATAGTGATTCGCAGGTGCTCGCGCCGGCGGATGCTTCTTACCAGAATCTAATTTTCTCTCCCGACGCCAATTACATCTACTTTCGAAATAGAACTGAGGGCGCCTTCGATCTCTACCGCGCGCCGGTTTTGGGCGGCGCGCCGCAGCCCGTGCTCCATGACATCGGCAGCGGTGTAAGCTTCGCGCCTGAAGGCAAGCGCATCGTGTTCGTGCGGGTGAACGATCCGGAGGTGGGAAAGTTTCGGGTATTCACAGCGAGTGCGGATGGAACGAATTCGCGTGCACTCTACGACGGACCCAACACGGTGGATCAGCCGGCCATGGTTGCGTGGTCCCCGGACGGAGCTCAAATCGCCTCGCTCCTTCTCTACGCGAACGGCGCGCTCAGCATGATTCAGTTCGCGGATAGCATCTCCGGCAAAGTGCGGCAATTTGCGAAGTTCAATGATAGGGATCTTAGCGGTCTCGTGTGGCTGCCGAACGGTAGCGGACTTCTCACCACCTATATGCCTGGCAGCAGTCCGCCCCCTAACCATTTGCAAATTGGATTCGTCGCGAGTCCCGGTGGGGAATTTCGCCGGATCACCAAGGACACAAACAGCTACCAGACACTTACACTCTCGGCAGATGGAAAGACGTTGGCCGCGGTCCAGCAAAAAGCCACACAGACGCTTTATCTCATGCCTGCGGCGGGGTTCACCGGAGCTCCTCCGGCCCCGGCGGCGGCCCAGAGCAAGGACTCCCATTTCTTCAGTTGGGCGGGCGACAGCGATTTCTACTTCGACGGCGACTTGCAGCGCATTTCTCTCGATGGCGGCACGAGGACGCTGCTCGCTGACCCTGATCATCGTGTTTTTAGGCCGGTGGGGTGTCCGCTTGGAAAATACGTCGTTTTTGTCTGGCAGGGGCACCCCGAGAGTAGCAAGGTAGTTCTCTGGCGTATCGACGCGGATGGGGCGAACCTCAAGCAGCTCACCTACGGCGTCGCAGACGTAGGACCTCATTGCTCTGCCGATGGCCGTTGGATTTACTACAGTGACCTTGTGAACGCGCGGATCATGCGGACTCCCGTCGAGGGCGGCGACTCCGAGGTCGTGAAGGAAGCCGTGATCCCGGGCATGCTTCTCGGCGTCTCGGGAATCAGCCTGTCTCGAGATGATAAATTTCTTTCGTTCATAGCCTTGAAGAGTGGCGTGCAACACATGAAGATCGCGATCGTGAATTTGGTTGCGGGAACGGAGCCGCGAAACCGGCTGCTCGAGCCGGATCCGCGAATTGCGAGAGTGCCACAGTTTGCGCCAGACAGCAAATCGATCATCTACATCATTCAGGAAAACGGCGCGGACAACTTGTGGCTTCAGCCGCTGGATGGCGCTGCGGGCCACTTGCTCACGAACTTTGCGTCGGACAAAATCCAAACTTACGGATTCTCGCCCGACGGCAACACTCTAGGCGTCTTTCGCTCCCACCTAGAATCCGACGTCGTGCTTCTCCACGATACCGCCGGCTCGCCACGGTGACGCACTCCTGGCCCCAGCAGCAATCATCAGGATGCTCCCAGGTATTGACGCCAACCACAGGCTAACTCCCGATAAGTCGCGTAATCGGAGGAGGCCATTTTCATTTAGTCCGGAGCTTTTCGTGGTTCATCTGGTCGCCTGCAATAGGGCTGTAAATTTGCTCGGTAGCAGGAACGAATCGAGACGCCGTTCTGTTATGCTCCGGAAAATGATTCGACAGGCCACCGCTTGCGACATACCCGCGATTCGCTCGCTCATGGATAGTGTGCCCGGCTTCTGGCAGCCAGACTGGTCGAACGACACACTTGGCAAGGCAATTAGCTCAGCAAATGGACTGGCTTTTGTCTGGGACACGGGTTCTCATATTTTGGGCTTTGTTTGCGTTCATGACGTGGGCTTCCGTGCTTACCTCAGCGAATTGGTAATCGCTCAACAGGAGCGGAAGCAAGGTATCGGCAAGCAGCTTGTCCGTACAGTCGAACAAGAGTTGTCGCAGAGGGGGCATGGAGTTCTGATCGCTGATGTCTGGCACGCGGCGGTGCCGTTCTACCTCGCACTTGGGTGGGAAGCGCCGGACGTCGTTCTTCTTCGGCGGAAAATCAAGAGGCAGAGAACATCAGAAACTGATATTTCATAGCAAGCAGCGATGAACAACGAGCGAATCACGGGCCTCTGTACCCACCTCCGCGTTCAAGTGGATGATAAGTCGCGTTACTGTACAGGTGGTTTGCCCGTGATTTCACTTCTCCGACAACCGCGTTTCTCAGAGCTTAGGCATTCGCAAGGCTACATTGCCAACGCATTGCAACAGTCTTCATGCGGACCTGTTGCCTTTTGGTTTGCGGCCTATCGCAATTAGGCGTTCGGCATCGGGTCCATACTCGTCCCCGTCGAGATTCCCGTGCAGCTTGACAGCAACGAATCCTACGTGCTCCATCCGATCCCGTAGCTCTTGACCAGAATAGATAGTGTGGTGGAATTTGAAGCACCTCACTCGTCTGTTCCGTATGACCAGCCATTCGTTCCCAGCCCGGCTCCAATCGTCAAAAAATCCTGTGTCGTTCGACAACGACCGTACCATCCGGCAAATCAGTGGATGTTGTGGACTGGAGAACTTTTGCGATTCGTTCTTTGCCTAACACCTCGATCAAGCACACCCCTCCGGGCTGCAGCGACGTAAATATGTTTTCCAAGACAGTCAGATCCTCTTGCTTCTTGTTGAAATATCCGAAGGATGTAAACATGTTGAGCACGAGCGCAAAGGATCTTGGGCGCACAAAATCCCGCATGTCCTTCTGAACGAACTCGACCTTGACGCGTTCGGCCCTCGCCCTCGCCTGCGCCTTATTCAGGAGGTACGTAGTTTTGTCGACTCCCGTGACCCGAAATCCCCTTTTTGCAAGCGCGGTGCAGCATCTGCCTGGACCGCAGCACAGGTCGAGAACAGACTTGCCTGTGGGCTTGGTGAGGGCTAGCACCTTCGCGATTTGTTCGTCCGCCTCGGCGATCCGCTTCTCGGTAAACATGAACGGATAAAGTTCCCGCCAGAACGAGGCGTCGCCGAACCATTCTTTTTTGCGTGCCGTTTTCATCTGTGTACTGAATATTAACATCGAGACGGCAGATTTACCGGCGAGCCTCCAAACTTTGGGTCTGGGTCAAGTCCCGGTAAGTCGCGTAATCGGAAACTAGGTTTTGCGCATACAAATATTGGGGGCTGGTGGCTGACCGTGAGCGATTTCGGCTCCGAATCCCGCATGAGTAGGTCGGAATGGCGGGGAACTTCATGAATATGCGGCACCGGCCCTCGCCGGGGTTCCGAGCCGAATTGTTCATTTCTTGAAACGAATCGGGTTGCCACTTCACTACATTCCGACGCGAGACTTGCCGCAAGACCTTGCCAATCGGAAAGGCGCAGTAAGGCAGCATTCTGTATTCCGTTATCGCGTTGAATAAGACTTCGATAACCCGTCCGCCGGGCCAGTGCAAACTCTGCTGCGTGAACGGGCTATTTACAAGGAGAGTGTCATGAATGGAACGCGAATGGTCGAAAGCAAGAAGCCGCGTCTTCACCCGGCTCCACCGAAGAACTTCGACCCGTTCTCCGCTACGAAGCAGGACATGTTGAGGCACGGGGTGCCGTTACGGCCTGACTCCCATGCGCAACCGGGATTAGCTGCGCTGTGGGATCGACTCGCAACCCGCTACCGCAGCTTCGAACATCTCGAGCCGAAGCCAGACACTACAACAGCGGGCAAAAAGGCAATCGTCGTCAATGTCCCGCTGCTGGGTCCGGATCCGACAGAGTCGTGCGGCTACCAGCTCTTTAGCTCCGCTCCGATCACCTCCCTGTTCGTCACCTGGACCGTGCCCGACCTTCAGTACACCTCCAGCGAGCTTGGCACCGACTACTTCCATACCTTCGTCGGTCTCGGCTTCCTTGACCTCCACGTCGAGATGACGGTGAACTCCGCGGAAAACGTCACCTGCCAGGTGTGGGCAGAAGCCATCGGAAATATCAACCTGCCGGTGCGGCCGGGCGACGTGATCAGCGCCTCCTTGTGCCTGGAGACCAACGAGGCCGGTACAGCAGCGTACTTCCTCGCCAACGAGACCACCGGGCAAACGATAAGCTTCTCGGTCGATACCGGATTTCCTCCCGCCGTGACGATCAATGCCGGGGTCACTCGTACCTGGCCGCTCGAGCAGCAGTTTCCCCCATTGGCGAGGTTTGGGGTGGTCTATTTCGACGAAATCAGCGCCTTTTCAACGGGTGGTACGCGGTCGCTTACATCCGGCGACGCGATCACCATGGTTGGCCAAAACGGCGGGACTCTCGCCAGCCCGGTCAGGCTCACCGACTGCGCCTTCAAAGTAGTGTTCGCAGGGGCCTGATTGCTCGGCTGCGAAGCCGAGCCGGTCCAGTGAAGTGTACGGAGGCCTGCTCGCTCCACGAGCCTCATGCAATCTCGCTTGGACAAAACGTATGGCACCCCACTCGATTGCATTCTGTCGGTCATTCAGGTCAAACTGTGGAAGAGACAGAATGCTGGTAGAGCAGAGTTGGTCAAGAGTGCTGACCAAGGGCTGGACGGCAGATATACGGCAAATTGCCGATGAGATAGAGCAAGGCACTGCGGATGTGGGCGGAAGCCCAGCGGAGTCCGACCGCGAGGGATCGCGGAACGGACGAAGCGGTTGTCCGACGCACCAGCGAATTCTCGGAAGGTCATGATTCGCGGTAGCGGTGCCGATCATTACTTTTCGCGAGGACGATAGCGACGGGTTGCCACGCAATTGGCACTCGGGCGGCAGCCGTGGCGAATGCGGTGAAATCCCACTTGAGCCATGGGCGATTGGCGTCCCTTGAGATTTGTCTTCGCTTGCGGATGTTCGCAAATGCGCTAATTCGCAAAACGCAAATGCGGTTTGATTGAATTAGTCGCCGAATCTCATAGGCGCGGGACTAGGGTTTACCCCTTCACTTCGTGAAGGAGGTCCCGCCTGCGGCGGTCCCTCTTCTTTTGCATTTCGACAGCAGCTCTACCACCATATCCCCATAGTCGGTATGGTTAGGGTGTGAAGATTGTTTTTGTTGATTTGCTGTATATATTTAGCCGGCACGCCGGTGGTGAAGAACAGAACTCGGGCTGGTCACATCCTATCGAGCAGGACTGACCGCGACATAGAGCAACCTCCGACACTTATGGTACGAATGCACCAGCGAATGCGGAGTCGTTCGTTATGGACTCCGGAGGCTCTAGACTTGCCCGCCAGCCTGGAAACGGCCGGTCATTGTCCGGTAACGCGACTACGGGAGTATACGAATCAATCGCGCCAGGGCTGAGACCAAACCGTGTTTCCAACGACCGTCTAGACCGAAATTAGATGGTGGCCACCGCGAAGCCGCCGAGCCTGAGTGCCTTGCGGAGGGATGGACCGTGCTTTTGCTGAAGGTGTACTATCGGCGATGGGGCTCCGCGCGCCTCTATGATGCCCGCTTTTCAGTCCGAGCATGAGTCGACTCTCACTGGACACAGATTCTTTTTGCTTTTCCTTTTTCTCCTGGCGACACTGATTCTCTATCCGTACGCCGAAGCGAGCAGGTTCGGTTACTACGCACTTCGGGTCCTCGGAAGCGCTGCCATTCTGCTTAGCGTATACGCAGCTAATTTCCGCCGAAGCCTCCTCATATTTGCCGTCCTACTTGCGGTTCCAGCGTTGTTCCAACACATCACGCTCCCCAAGATCAACGCAAACTCGTTTTCGATGATAAATACGATCCTAAGCTTTATTTTTGACGTGTTCATTGTCGTGGTCCTTTTTCGCCTAGTGTTCGCAAGAGCCGACGTCAATTCGGAAACCGTCTTCGGAGCCCTCTGTATTTATTTGCTGGTGGGGTTCATTTTTGCCAGCGTCTATGAGGCGGTGGCCACCCTCCAGCCAAACGCCTTTTTTCTCGATCCACGTACCAATCTTCACGCCGTGCCAGACCGGTTCGATTTCATTTATTACAGCTTCGGCACCATGACCTCGCTCGGTGTGGCTGGAATTACTGCTGTGTCGCGCCAAGCGCGTTCGGTTTCCGTCCTCGAAGCTATCCTCGGCGTCTTATACCTTGCGGTTCTGATTGCAAGATTGATCGGAGCCTACCGGCTCGGGCCCGTGCGTTAGCCGCTGACCGTATATCGCCAATCGAATCAATCGTGCGGAAAATGAGAGCCGTGATCGCTGCCACTGGTCGCCAACATGCAGCCCTGATGTGGCCAGTTTTCAATGATTGCATAACAACGTCGGCTCCTTAGACCCGAGTAAACTGTGGTTTGTCGATGACCACAGGCTCGGGAGAAAGGAGCCGAACACGATCATTATAGGCGTGGATTACCACCCGAGCTTTCAGGCGATTGCTTTTTTAATTGAAGAGACGGGTGAGTGTGGTGAACAGGAACTGAGCCACAGTGATGGAGAAGCCGAGAGCTTCTATCGAGACCTGCAGCAGCGAGGACTCAGCGTGCGGGTAGGGATGGAGGCTACCGGCTATTCACGGTGGCTCGAGCGGCTACTGACTGAATTAGGTTTCGAGCTGTGGATCGGCGATCCCGCGGAGATCAAGGCCAAGCGGGTGAAAAAGCAGAAGACCGACCGCCATGATGCACGACTTCTGCGCAGGCTGATGCTGGAAAATAACTTCCCGCAGATCTGGATACCGAGTCCCGAGAATCGAGATCTACGGCAACTGCTGTGGCACCGACATCGTCTGGTGCAGATGCGCACTCGGATCATGAATCAGTTGCAGGCGCTGGCCATGAACGAGGGCTATCGCTGGAAGAAAAAACTGTTCAGCGAACAAGGGCGAGCGCAGTTAGAAAAGCTCGTGTTAGCTCCCTGGGCGAGTCGACGCCGACAAGAGTTGCTGGAACTGCTGGACCGCCTGCATCCGACGATTGAGGAATTAACCGCAGCCGTCGAGCGGGAAGCCCGGACGAGACCTGCAGCACTGCGACTGATGACCCATCCCGGTGTTGGTCCGCTTACGGCACTGGCTTTCGTGTTGATCATCGGAACTCCGGCACGGTTTCAACGGGGCAAGCAGATCGGCACCTACGTGGGGATGACTCCAAGTGAGGACTCCAGTGCTGGCAAACAACGGCTGGGGCACATCAGCAAGCAAGGCAGTTCGTTGTTGCGCTTCTTGCTGGTGGAGGCAGCCCAAGCGGCGGCACGAATCAATCCGGAGTGGCGACGTCACTACATTCACCTGGCGATGCGTCGGCACAAGAACATTGCCAGGGTAGCGATGGGGCGCCGGTTGGCAGTTCGTTTGTACTGGATGTGGCGGAATGGTTGTGAGTATTCGCAGTCGTTAGAGTTCGGTTCGCACGCGGGACAGCTCGGTACCGGACATGGCGTGAACTAGAACGCCGTCTCAATGATTGGGCATCCCGCTCCCTGCAAAGGGAGTTTGAACGAGTAATCATGGTCGAAGTTTGATCGAAGAGATGTTTAGGTCGGACTGAAGCCGGCCGAAAGATTACAGGCGAGCCGTGGTCATCGACGCTGGGCCCAAGAACAGGGCGAACGAAGACACTCTTCGAAGTGATCGGAGAAGTGCGCTCAATAAACGTTTGACAGAGCCGACGTTGTTAGAGATGTCCGGTTGCGCGACAAACCAGGACTTAATCAAGCCAGAATGTTTTAAGGGGCCTTCTGACTCGGAATAACTTCCGGTTAGCTCGTAGTACGCCCAAAATGTAGCTGGTCCGCCCAATGCGCGCGATCGCCCGATTGCGTCAGTTGGCTTGTTTCGCGCTCGTTCTTGGCTGACGAGGTATACTGTCGCGCAACAGGAGGTTTCCCACCATGAGCACAAAGCTTTCAGGTTTCAGGAGCGAATACCTTTGGGAATATGACTATGCGCAAAAGCAGATGCTTGCATTGGCGGGGGCTTTCCCGGCGGACCGATATGGGTGGCGGCCGGCAGAAACGGCGCGCTCAGTAAGCGAAGTTCTGGTGCATGTTGGAGCTGGCGGTCGTGCGTTTCTGGTCCTTCTGGGAGTGAAAGTAGAGCCGGATCTGTACGGCAAGCTGGAAGGTGAGGGCGTGGCGCGGAGCATGGCAATGCTAGCGAGAAACGAGAGCCTGGAAAAAAGCATGACGGACAAGGCTGACGTGCTTGCTTTGCTGAGGACATCGCTAAACGCTGTACGCACAGCGTATGCGGAAACCTCCGATGCCGAGTTAGCAAGGCCGGAAATGTTCGGTGCGGAAAGCTCGACACTGCGCCGCCTCTATATGCGAACCGTATGCCACCTTCACGAGCACATGGGACAGCTCATCGCCTACGCTCGCGCAATGGGCTTACCCGCTCCGTGGCGGGGTGAGCACGACGCTTGGCGGAAGGCCATTGAGGAGAAACTGGCAGCCTCAAAGAAATGAAGGCCCTCTGATATTGGAGATAAACCCCGATTACACTCTTTGAGTAGGTTTTGTTTTTCCTGGTGAGTTGTCGGCAACCCGGAAACAATCCTGAAAGTCACAAATTAAGCGGTCAAGTCCTGGTTAACGCGCTTACCGGACATCTCTAACAATGTCGGCCCTGTCAAACACTTTTTGAGCAGACCTCTCCAATCACTTAAAAGAGTTTTTTCTTCCGCTTGCTGGGTGTTCTTTCTTGTCGGCCTTGACGACTTCGGCTCGTTCGTAATCTAGCGGTCGGCTTCAGTCCGACCCATACATCTCTTCGATCGTAAACTTCAGACCATGATTAGTTATTCGAACTCCCTCTGGTGAGGGAGCGGGATGCCCATTCAAGTGCGCGGCGTTCTAGTGCACGCCATGTCCGGTACCGCGCTGTCCCGCGTGCGAACCGAATTCCGGCTCCGTCTTCCCGAGCCTATCAACAAAAGCCCACTCGAGTCGAGGGGGCCGACATTGTTATGCAATCAAGTGCCAAGACGGGATAGGCGGCAAGGGTTATAGGATGGCTGGAGAACACGAATACCGAAAATCGCTAGATTTCGCCGAGATCCACAACGGCAGGGTCACCGTGGCAGCTCCGCTCGTATCCCGCATCCCAAAATCTCAATAGAACCAAATCAGGAGTAGAACGCGGCGAGGAGTCTTTCGCTGAAGAAATATTTGCCCCCGAATTTCCAGAGGCGCTGGATGCGTTTGTAGCGTCGAACGGTCGCTGTATGTTTTGCGAAGGCCGCAACGTGGCTGATGGCTCCAGGGAACCGCGAGATCCAGAAGTCTTCATTATTCCTCTTAGTGAAAAGAAATGTTTCTCCGCTTAACGTCCTCGCCCACGTCCGCTCGAATTTTGGAAGGTTGTACATTACCCTCATGATCCTCTAGCGATTCTGCAAACTCAATAGTGCGCCCAGTGGCCGGTGATCAAACAGAGTTCGCGCGTATGAGAGCTTCACATTTTGCGAAGATTGATGCGCGTCGAGATCCGACGAAATTAATTCCTTGCAGAACGGTAATGGGTGTTTGAAGGAGTGAAGGGGCGGAACAACCCGCCCCTCACTTTCGCGCCACATCGATCAGTTTCGGCCTTGTTGTGCGGCCCTAGCTCTTGCTAGTGCGAATCCAGGCTCGGCGCTTAGCTGTTTTTCAGCGCTAACCCAGTCCTCGACATCCTTCCCAGGCTCACTGCCGCGCTGCGTGTACAGTTCGTATGCCCGGTGAGCGATATCTTCTTTGGAAAGCTCTTTGCGTTCGATCATGGCAACCTCCTTAGTTGTCGGCACGACGGCAACGCTCGTCCCTCCGCCTGTGATCTGTGGACTACTTGCCGTTTGTTGCGACGCTGACTTTGATCTGCTTCGGCTTGGACTCTTCACGCTTGGTCATATGCAACGTCAAGATCCCATTGCGATAGTCGGCTCGAATGTTTTCCGAGTTGACTGTGTTCGGCAGCGAAAAACTTCGCATGAAGGAACCATATGCGCGTTCAATGCGGAGGAAATTATCTTCGTTGACGCCCGTCTCGAACTTGCGCTCTCCACGAATGGTCAAAGTGTTGTTCGTAATACGGACATCGATGTCCTTGTCTTGAAAGTCCGGCAATTCGGCCTTTACGACCAATTCATTCTCGGTTTCGTAGATGTCCACGGCCGGCGCCCAGGTTGCTAGATCGGCATGACCGGACAGGTCACGACTAAAGCTGTCGTCGAAAAGGCGATTGACTTCGTTCTGTAGCGTGAAACCACGGGAATGGTCCCTACGTGTAATAGTATTCATGGATCTCCTTTAAGGTCTTGCTGGTTATCTTGGCGAGGGGTGGTTCAGATAACTTCCACTGCGTTCAGGTGAACTGAAGAATCCCAGGTCCGTAACTACCCTGTGCTTCTGCAACGTTGTTGTCAACGCAATTACGACCAAGTATTGGGAATTGTCTATCTTCGCGGCGTTCGCGCTTCATAAGCCGAGCACACCAGAGGCTTTAGAGGTGCAAGATAAATTCGAACTATTTCACCCTCGGAGCAGCAATTCACTCCTCGGACGAAAGGTGTGAGTGCAGTCTGGATTTCGATAGCTTATCAGCTGAGACTCGCCCTCGAACCCGAACGTCTCCGTGACCCGACGGATCACCACGGAAGAAACGATCAATTTCATCTACAAACTCCTCCAATGACTCACCGCTTCTAACTCCAAGTTTTCCGCACCACGCACGTCATCGCTCCCGAAATCCCGAACACCATGGCGAACGGCACACCGTGCCCGGGGACGAATCCCGAGCCCAGAATCAACGCCGCGAGCCAGACCACCTGCATCGCGTCCTCTGCTTAACTCGACAATGGCCCAAACTATAATGCAAAAACAGGTCATCCTCGACCGCCTTCGGCAGCGGACGTGGTTCTCGAGCGTCGAGTGTGGGCGGGACTCTCGTAACGTGCGGCATTTGTCCGGTTACGCGACTTACCAGGACTTACAGCATCCCGTGAGCAATTCTAATGAGGCCGAAAACCTCCTCGTTTACTTTTTGTCGGCTGTCGACTTGGATTGCGCTGGTTGTGACGATGCGAGGGGCTTGGTGATGTCGTCCAGATACGCGGGCGTTCCTTCGACGCGCTCCAGAAGCGGATAACGTTCACCGCCGTGATAATCAATGTCCGTGGTCGAAACGGAATTATCCAGCTGAACGATCAGATGAATTGGCTCGGACTTGCCCTTCGCGTCGCGAATCGCAGCCCGTAGGAGATCGCTGGAGTAAGCCTGTCCGTTGACCGCGATGATCTTCGAGCCTGGGACGATTTTTGCCTCGTCCGCAGGACCGTTCCAGCGAACATCCAAGATGTTGGCATCGCCGCTGGCGAGCAGGCCAACCGAGTACCAGGCGTTCACGCCGTGCTCGTCCACGCCCGTGTAGTACGCGGCGTCCTTGCCGGACAACGACGCCTCGGAAGGATTTGGCTTGTCTGCGTAGGCAAGTTTGTAGCCGCCGCGCTCGATGCCGGCAAGATCCGCGTGCAGATTGATCTTATCGATGCGGTCATGGAGAAAAGTCGCCCAGTCGTAGGGCATCACCTCGTTCAGATCGCGAACCACTTCATCAAAATTGTAAGTATCGATGAGCGGCCCGGTGTTCCCGCCCTTGCCCAGAAAAATCCGCGCAAAATCATCGAGAGATTTCTGATTGTTGGTCGTCTTGCGAATCAGCGTGTCGGCATCAAGCCATAGGATTTCGCCCTCGGTGTAATAGTCCTGTCCACGCTTCCAGTTGGACCACGCCGGCTTGCCATCGCGAAGAATGCTGGAGGCAACTGCGGTGTCTCCCGTAGTGCGCCATGCTCGACCCGGCGTGTAGTCGAGATTCGCAGTGACCATGGCCAGAATGTCGCGACACTGCGCCGGCGACAGCAGTCCGGAGCGCGCGGCCAGAATGGTTCCGAAGTATTGCGTCATGCCCTCGTAGACCCAGAGCAGAGCGCCTTGTTGTGGCGTGACGAAATCAGCCTGGTAAAGATAAAGCGGGCGCCGGTACTTGCCGTTCCACGAATGGGTGAATTCGTGCGGAAGAAAATCGGCGTTAGGCAACTGGTGGCCTTCATCCGAGAAAGCCTTCTCGCTGACGCCCTCTTCTGAGGACTGGCCATGCTCCAGACCAATTTCCGCGGTCGTGAAGTCGGAGAGATCCAGCAAGAAATGGTAATGATTGTAATGGTGCGAACGATACAGCGCGTCCGCTTCGCGAACGAGATTGGCGAACTCAGCCAGCACTTGCGGGCGAAGATTGGAGTCTTCGGGGACGTCGGCAACGACGTCAATAAAGTGCTTAGGTGAAATTTCAGGAGCCAAAACAAATTCGTGGAAATATTGCCCGGTGAGGATGGGAGAGTCTTGCAACTGTTCAACATTGGTGACGGCAAAGTGCACGGTGCTGCCAGCAGCCGGAACGAGATATGCACTGTCGCCCGTTGGAGTGAGCGCGGTGCCGACACCCCAGCCGGCAGGGACAATCACCGAAGGCTGGATGGAAATGTTGCGGACGGGCGTGTTGGCCGGATAAAGCATCAGCGTCTCCCAATCGAGCACCGCCGTCTTCTGCGTGACAGTTCCCAGAACGATGCAGTCGAGATGCGCGTGAAGCGTGCTGACTCCGCTGGGAATCGTCACGTGAAATTGGTAGAGATCCACATCGTCGCGGCGCCACGCGAGCGGCTGGCCGTTGGCTGTGAAGACCACCCCCGTAATGTTATCCACGGGACCGTTTGCGCGGTGATGCCCGGGGAGCCATTTGGGAGTGGTCAGCGTAAGCGGGCCGGCGCTGACCGGCAGATCCACTTCGGCGTGAAAGAGCATGCGCGGCGCGTCGGAAAGGTCGGCGGTGATCTGAATCGGGGCCTTCACGCTCTGTGCCCAGGCGGGCCCGCTCAGTACGGCGCTGAGAATCGCGACAGCGCAAAATGTTCTGCGGTTGGAACGCATTCGATAAGTCCCTTGGCGGATCTAACCTAGGTTTTCCGTTTGGCGTGTCGATGACGAGTCAATATACGCCTAGTCGCCTTCGGTCGCGACCTCTTTGCGTTTGTTCGGAGCGCAAGACACGGACGTTTCTGGAAGGATTTTTGCCGAGCTAAAGGATTCTGCCGTATCCCTCGATATTTGGATTCGCATTAGACCCGGTTCCGCCGCGCAAACATCGGTCAGCTAGCTCCTGATAAACGCCGAATCCGGACAAGTGGAATCGAGCCAAAAGCGGATGTCCGGTAACGCGACTAATCAGGAGTTACCGCGAAATACCTCGAGTCGTACGCCAGATGGTGGTGCGGATCAGAAATTTTCGAGCAGCCAAACATTTGCGTTCCATCCCTGCTCGCCGTAAGCCAGATAACGTCCATCGGGCGAGGCGACTGGATTGTAAAAAAACTGACTCTTACCCCCCTGAATCAGGATACTGGTTTTCCCGTCCAATTCCACGCGTGCCATCGTCCCCGTGAAAGAGAGAAGCGTCGCGAGAACTGCCGCGCTATCCGACGTCCAACCCAAATCCGAGATCAACCATCCTTTCGGCAGCGCGACATTCTTTTCACTACCACCGCGTAGATCGACTACGCGAATCTGCTCCTTGAGCAAATCGCGACTGGCCACTGCGATTTGAGATCCGGCCGGAGAAATGCTCCACGTCAGATTCTTCGGTTCCCCCAGAGCTGTTCTCGCTAATTCCTTTCCCTGTCCTTTCACCGGGTCGAATTCATAAAAGCTCAATTGATTTTGTTTCCAAAGGCTCAAGACGCACGAACTGCCAGCCCGCGACGGGCAGTGCAGATAAGTGGTTTCGTCGGGCTGGGATTCAAGGAGCTGCTCGGGTGTCCCGCCTGCGGCGGCGACCCTCATGAGGCGCAAGGATGTCTCATATGCTTTCGCTTGGGAGGAAAAATAAATGATCCAGGCGCCATCAGGGCTGATCTGGGGGTCCACCTGATCGTCTGATCCCGGAACTATGGCTTCGGGATTCCGCCCGTCCAAATACAGACGGTAAATCTGGGCTCTGCCCGTCCGTGTGGAAATAATCATCATCGAGCGGCTGTCCGCGAACCATGCATCCGGGGTGTCATTACTATCTCCGAGCGTGAGATTCTTTGTACCCTCGACGCGCCGCCCTTTATTCTTAACTTCACTGAAGAAGACATCAATCTTTCGGCGAGCCTTAATAAGCGCGACTCGTCGGCCATCCGAACTGGCGCTCGGAAACACAGGATCATCACCGTGCAAGTTTGTGATTTGCACTGTGCTTCCGGCGGACTTGCCGGCTCGAGGATCCATCGGCATACCCCACAAGTCCGTGGTCCCGCGCTCCGAAGAACTGTTTACGCCGAAAATGAGCCGTTCATCCGCAAGCCATACGAGCGCGGCCCCGTCAGTCGCCCTCGAGACAAGGTCGGGGTCCGAACGCACCACGGCGTCCGAAGATTGCTCCAAAGACCATGTGTGAATACTGCCCCCAGGCTCTTGGTCAAGAATATATGCGAGGAATCGGCCGTCAGGCGACCACGCGACGGCAGAAACCCTATCTGCGCTAGCACCGAGAACTTTTCTCGCGTTCTCTCCATTGGCCTCAATAATCGAAACTTCCCGATTAGGGACCTCCCGATATGGGGCATCGGAGGTAACGACAATGGAAGAATCGCGGGGCGATATCGCGAATGCCCAACACCCCGTTCTCAGCTTACGCGGGACGCCACCAAATATTGACACTACCCATATCGAACTCTCCTCCCTTCCGCCGTGAACGTTGAGCAGCATCCTCGCCCCGTCGGGATACCACAGGACACCTTCGACGCTGTCCTGTAGTTCCCCTGGCAAAGAAACGTCGTGTAGTTCCCCCGTCGCGATCACGCTGATGTGCAGCCCCTTGCCATCGATGTACGCGAGATTCTTGCCGTCCGGTGAGATCGCAGCGTTTAGAACACGATTCTCGAATGCGTTGTGTGTCAGTTTTCGCTCGCTGAGCGGTTTTTCAGGCGCATGCTCGAAAATGCTTCGCCAGTGGACGCCGGTCCAACCCAGCGCAATAGCAACTAACACGGCAACCGCTGCGCCCGCGTAAATCCGCTTCGCACGGCGCGTAGCCGATGCTTCCGACGGCGGAACCTCGACGGCCCGCGACGACGCGGAAATATGCGCCGAATCCGTATCACGTTTCAGTCGCTTCAAGTCCGCGCGAACCTCCGAGGCGTGTTGATAACGCACGTCCCGATCTTTCTCGAGAGCCTTGCAAATGTTGCGATCAAGGTCGGGCGACAACGACGGATTCAGTCGCACCGTTGACGTAGGCTCTCGATTCAGAATTGCATCGAATATCAGACCTGGGGCGTCGCCGGGAAACGGCAGCGAGCCCGTCGCCATTTCGTACAGCACAGCGCCGAAGGAAAACAAATCGGTGCGCGAATCGAGTTCCTTACCACTGACTTGCTCGGGCGACATATAAGCCACGGTGCCCAGAGCCGAGCCGGGGCTGGTGAGATGCTCCGGCAGATCCTGGGTCGCGGCGGTCACCTCGCCTCCTCGATCGGGATTGCCGGAGACCTTAGCTAGACCGAAATCCAAGATTTTAGCGATCCCGCGGTTAGTGATGAAAATGTTGGCAGGCTTGATGTCGCGATGAATGATGCCCTGTGCATGCGCCGCTTCTAGCGCGTCTGCGATCTCGATTCCGAGCGTCAACAATAGTTCCTGCGGCATTGCGCGGCCGTCGATGCGATGCTTCAGCGTGACGCCATCGAGAAACTCCATGGCTATAAAAGATTGTCCGTCCTGCTCGCCGATGTCGTGAATGGTGCAGATATTGGGATGATTCAGCGCGGAAGCGGCTTGCGCCTCGCGTTGAAAACGTTTTAGTGCGTGAGGATCGCGCGCAACTTCGGCAGGGAGAAACTTGAGGGCCACGAAACGGTGCAACCGCGTGTCCTCGGCCTTATAGACCACGCCCATTCCGCCACCGCCCAGCTTCTCCAGAATGCGATAGTGGGAGATTGTCTGGCCGATGAGCGAGTCGGTCGCTGACATGTACGCGCATCTTAGGTTGGGCCAGAAGACAAGTCAACGAAGAGCGGGACGTGGTCGGCTAAGTCCTGATTAACGCTGCCAGCTCAACCGGTCGATGCAACACCATCCGGCGCATTGACTCGACAATGCTTGTGCGGGAGAACCATCTGTTTGGCAGTACTCGGTCAAAACCCAGCCAGAGCAGCGTTCCGGCTGGTCTTACCCTACCAAGCGATTCCGGCGTTTGTTTTCAATGCCAGGCGGGTTCTAGCTTCGTGTTGCATCGACCCATTGAGATCACCCGACTTACCAGGCATGTGGAATCGGACTGATGCACCGCCGCCCCATCGAAGCGGGTGGTTATAATCCGGAAGCTTGAGCGAATTACGACAAGGGCGGTTTTGGCTCCGTCGGGCGACCAACGGGGCAACTCTGCGACTACGGGGGAATGGGTGAGCTGCAAGCGGTTGCTGCCATCAGACCGGCTCGCATGTGGATCTTACGGTTTCCAGTTACGCGAACTACCAGGTCTCAGCGGCATCCCTGACGTAGTTGTGAGTCCATTTTGGCAAAGGAAAATGCTACACTCGCGCCTTTCACCACGCAAAGGGAGGGCCCCATGGCCACCAGCGAAACCAAGAAATGCGCACATCCAGTTTGTAGTTGTCAGGTCAGTTCGGAAAAGTACTGCAGCCCGCAGTGCGAGGCGATGGAAGAAGTCCCCGACGTAGATTGCAAGTGCCCGCACTCAGTCTGCAAGGGCAGAACCGAATACGCGGCACGCGCATAGTCATCGAAGGCGCCCGCCGCAGCGCGTTAGAAGCAAGTGGGGAATTAGACAGCCGCTAGCGGGCCGGACTTACTTGGTGAAGCGGGGTCGGCTCGGGCAATAGCAGCCGCGAATTCCCACGTTTCACGCGCAGGAAGCGGCGCGGATTCTTAGGAGGCGAGCAGTTCGCTAAGAGTCTTTTGAGATTTCCAGCCCTGACTGTCATGGCGGAATGATGTCGCGTCCGCATCAATCAGTCCAACAAGCACCTCGGCCACAATCCGGCCACCAACGGGACCGAGGCGACTACCTCCTCCACATGCGTCAGCTTCACGCAGAATGTAATACCAGAGAGGAGTCTCGCCCTCCCAACCTGTAGAAGCGATGCCAACCTGTTCCGCCGTGAGCGGGGCGATTCCCATGTGACGCGCGACGGACTCGCCGGACGGAAGCCCGACGCCCTGTCCGCGTTGCAGATCACGGACGGCAAGCGAGTGATAGTCTTCGATCTCGCACTCACCAGTGACGGCTACCGGCAGTTCAATGAGTGCGCGCACCAGCTTTCCGTCTATTTTCTTGCAGCGTTGCGCCGGCGTGGCTCCGGGTGTGTCGAAGAACAGCGTCCAATCGAGCGCGTGTTCACGCGGTACAGGGCGGAATCCCAGAAGATCAGGGAACAGCGGCACGGGATTCGTCTGCAAGTTCAGTTGATAGCGGTGGCGAATTTGACAGTGGCCGTAGCGATAGGCAGCATCGGCAAATTCGAGCGGTATAAACACACCGCGTGTCGGATGAAACGATCGCGGCCCTTCTTGCAGCACTTGATCTGCAAGCGGCTCTCCGACCAGCGAAGGCAGAAACTCGTGAAGAATTATAAATTGATGGTGCCACCGCAAATTGCGCGCCGCTGCTTCAAATACGTTGTCGGCCGGCATTCCGCTGAGCCGCGCTTCATCCACGAACGCGTTGTGAGCCTTGAGCATTGCGAGATGCAACTGCGAGATCAGCATGTGCGAGTCGTTCCGCGGATCGCCAATAATCGCGATGCCGTCTGCGTTGCGTTGGAGGTCGAGTCCGTCGGCGCCAAGCAGGAACTTCGCTGGATCGTCGCGTTGGTAGAGGAATGGCTGACCGGTCGGTCCGTCGCCGTACAGGCATTCAAGATTGATTTGCGGACTGCGCGCGTTGCGCAATTCAGCCGTGTTGGCATGGCTGCGCAAAGTAGATCGGTCAGCGGTAATATCGTGAGCCACGAATTGACCAAAGATCGGCCATCCAGCGGGGGCGTAGCCTAGTGATTCGGGAGAGTCACCGACATCTCCACAATCGCAGATCCCACCTGCGCGACCGAGCGCGTGCAAGAATTGTTCGTCTGCATGAAACGCCGGCAACTCGGGAAACATGCGCGCGTACGCTGTGGGAACAAGGGGCGCGTCAATTGCTACTTGGGCGCCTACCTTGGCTCGCGCCGGCGACAAGCAATGACTTCGCACCGATACGTTGTGAGCATCCATGAGCTATCCATTATAACGTCGTCCTGAGCGGACTTGCCTCCGGCATTTTCTCAACGCTGATGGGAATTCGCGTCGCTGTTCTTTCGAGGATTCTCGTCTTGTAGCGCCGACTCGCCACCGGCGTCCGATCGCGAGCCCTTTTGCATCGCGAGACGTTTTTCGATGCGAGTGTCTGGAATAAACCACATCAGCGCAGCGATCACAAGAATGGCCTCGCCGATCCATGAGGAGCGCAGTGTTGCAAGCATTGCCACCAGATAGAGCACCGGCGATAGCTTGCCTTTCCAATCGTGCCCGATCGCCTCTTTCAGGATTGAACCTTGGCCTTGCGAACGGATGATCGCCTGCTGAAGGATAGAGTACGCGATCGCGGCCATCAACAGAACTCCGCTGTAGAGTGCAGTGGGCGCCGCTTTGAAGTGGTTCTCCCCCATCCACGCGGTGGTCAGCGGAAACAACGAGAGCCAAAACAACAAGTGGAGATTGGCCCACAGTATCCCGCCCGTCACCGAATTGGTCGCATGCAGCAGATGATGATGATTGTTCCAGTAAATCCCGACGTAAACGAAAGTGAGGACATAACTGAGAAACACCGGAAGCAAAGGCCGCAGATCCTGGAGGCTGGCGCCCTTCGGTGGCGTCATCTCCAACACCATGATAGTGATGATGATGGCGATCACACCGTCACTGAACGCCTCTAACCTTCCCGTGGTCATCTCCTCTCCGTCCCATCCCGAGCGTGAGCAAGTTTCCTTCTTGTTGCTCGATTCTAGGACGGCTTGGACATTTCCGTCGGTATAAATGCGACACGCAGAGTTCCCCAGCTGTCGGCGATTCCATACGTTCTGGCGAGGGTGGTAACCAAGAGGTTTTTGCCGGAAGGTTTACAGCGCATCTTTGCGCGGGCTCGGTTATTCTGGCGTGTCGCGACCGGCGCCCTGCGTAAATCCAGCCACGTTCCCGGCGCCCGCTCCATTCGCTGTGCGTTCACGCAGCATCTGTGCCAGGCCATCGAAAACTTTCGAGCAAGAATCGCGTAGCGCTTGGTCGGCCGACCGCAGCAGCGATTCGATTCCGTTCTGCCCGTGCTCGTTCAGCCGCCGCACCGAAGCCATCACCCAGGAATCGGCCGTGGTCTGCAGCCGATCCTGAAACTTTCCGGTAGCGTCGCCGGTCATGCGCTCCAGCTGCGCGGACCATTCGTTCTGGTGCGCATCGCGCTCCGCGCGGAAACCTTCGAGCGCCGACGCAAATTCCGCGCCCAACGCCGCGCGCCCTTCGCCAACGCTCGATTCCCACTGCGAAGCCATCTGCACGCGGAAGCGTTCGACGGACGAAAAAGCGTTCACGTCCAGTTGATGCAACAGCTCTTGCGTGGCGTGGTCAAATTCCTCCGCGCGCTCGCGCCGGGTTGAGGAGGTCGTCGCGGCAAACTGCGTGGCCTCACGCTCCGATACCTCGTGCACCAACTGCCCGAACGATGCCGCCGCGGCTTCGGCTGCGCGGTCCAGATCCGTGCGCGTGCGTGCCACCACTTCCCCCGCGACGCCTTCCACCTGCGCCCGGATTTGCCCCAGGTGCGCCGCGGACTGCGCTGCAAGTTGCGTTTCGAATTTTTGCCCCGCGTCCGCGCTCCGCTGTCCCAGCCCCGCGTCGGCCGTCACAAACGATTGCTCTACAAGCGCCTGCAAACGTGCTCGCGCCTCTTGTTGCAGCCATTCGGATGTGTGCCCGATGGATTCCGCCGCTGCGTGCGACGCGCGCACTCCGCTTGCTTCCAATTCTTCGGACCACTTCGCCAGCGCGTCCTTGCGCGCCGCTTCAAAATCGGCGTGCAAGCTCGCCAGCGTTCCGGCAACCTGCCCGGCAACTTCGCGCTGATTATTTTCGGAAACCTGGCGCAACCGTTCGCGATGCAGGCGGAGACTATCTTCCAGCTGCACCTCGCGCGCCGCGAGCTCGTGCAACAGCGCCGGCACGCGCTCTAGGTGCGGCGCAAGTTTGGCTTCGGCTTCAGCCACGGCGCGTTCCTGGAATTGGTGGCTCAGCGAATCCAGCACCGGAACCGCCCGCTGCGCTACATCCGCCGAGAGATTTTCCATGCGGCGATGCATTTCCGACGTCTGCGCATCCAGAATTCTTTCCAGGCGCCGATGCAATTCGTTCACCGTGTCCTGGCTCGCGGCCTCCAGCTGCGCGGAAAATTCCTCGGTGCGGCTGGCCACTTGTTTTACTTCAGCCAGCGAGCTGCGGGCCTTGAGTACTTCCTGTTCCAGCGCAGACTGAATCCCCGAAAAAGTTTCGCGCGCCTCGGCGGCCGCTTGCGCAAATGGCTGGCGCAATTCGCCCAGCCGCTCTGTCATTTTCTGCTCCGCATTGCGCAGCACATCCTGCGAACGCTCAGCCAGCTGCTCGACCATGCGCTGCAAATTATTATCCAGTGAGGATTGCAACAGCTCGTTCCATTGTCCCTGCGCCACCGACATTTCCGACTCCAGCCGCTGCCGCCACGCGGCTACCGCATTTTCCTCCGCCGCAATTTCTTCTTTCGACGGCCCCGCCGCCTTGCTGGTGCGCGCCGCGTCCGCCGCTTCCAGTTGCAGCAGCGCGCGCGCCACCTGGCCAGTGGCTTCCTGCGCGTTGCCGCTTTCGGCGCGCAGCGTTTCAGCCTGGCGAGCGATCTCCCCCAGCAGTTCGCGGGCTTGCCCGAATTTTTCCTCGAATTCCGATTTCAGCGTGCCGAGCGCCTCTTCCTGCCTCGCACTTACCTGCGCGAAAAATTCCTCGCGCGCTCTGGCCTGCATTTTCTCCACCTCGCTCTTCCACTTCGCGAAGAGTACTTCAGCGCTGCTCGACCGCTCGCGCGCGGTTGCCGCCGCGGTCTGCAACACTTCCTCGCGCGCCTGCTCCGCTGCCGTTAACACCGCGTCCTTCGCCTGGCGATCCAGCTCCGCGCGAAGCTCTCGCAGCAACGGGCTGTTGGCCGCCGGAGCGTCGTCCGCGTGCTGCATCGCTTCACGCGCGAATTCGTGCGCAGGAGCAGGCGCCGCCGCCTGTACGTCCCCAGAATCAGCTTCCGCTTCCGTTTTGAAATGGTCCATGGAGCTCCCAAAGTTCTCCGCGGTCACACTCGCCTCCGGCCTTTCGTTGAAGCGTGGAATCGATCTTGCCGGTGCATCTGCGGATGCAGGGCTCCCCGCGGCAGCATTATTCCATTCAGCAGCTTCCGTACCCCAGATATTCGCTGGACTCTCCAGCTCCACGGCAATCTGAAAAAAATCGCGAATCGAATGCGGCCGCTGCACCCAGGCCACGCGCGCACGCAGCGGGATGCGCGAATTTCCCCTCGCGTCCGCGCCGGCATTCGTGCTCGCGTTCGCTTGCGTCGAGCCTTGAGCCTGTCCTTGAGGCATTCCCTGAGGAAGATCCAGCGTCACCCACGTATTGCGCGGCAAATGGTGCTTGGAAGTGTAGCGGCATCCGTGCAAATTGAAGGCGAGCGTAGTAGTGCGTTCCTCAAACGGCTGCCCAAGCAAGTCAATGCCACGCACGATCAGAGGCAAAGATTCCGAAAGTCGTTCGCTGCGGCGTCGTTCTGTGCTGGGCTGATTCAAATCCACTTCTCCACCGGCTTCCCCTGAGGGTTTCCGCAACACGCTGTCAGAGTCTCTTCGCGCAATGCGCCGAATGGCGAATTACGCGAAGCGATGAGCGCAAGAATAGCACTCCTCGCCGGACGAATCGAGAAAAGAAAGCACGCCAAAATGGGAATTCCGGAAAGGGGAAATCGCAACCCGCGGCTGCGCTATCGCACACCCGCCCGCCTGCCAAATAATGCCCTACTTCTTCTTCTTTTTACCTACAGACGTGTCCTGCCCACCGCTCATCGCGTTCAATCCGTCCAGCGCGTCCTTGCAGAGCTTCCCCGTGGCGTTATCCGCCCCCGTATCAATACACTTCTGATAGGCTTCGGCGGTTCCCGGCGGAATGATGTAAGTCATTTTGTCGCCTTCTTGCTTGGTATCAATCGTCGCAGTCAATGCGCTTCCGAGCATGTACCAGGTGATCTGGTCCTTGGGGTCGGCTTGCGACGCTTTCTGCAGCGGAGTGATTGCCTCCTTCATGCGGCCCTTGTTGCTCAGCACGATGCCCAGATTTTTCCAGCACGTCGCGCCCGCCGCCGGATCAAGACCGGTCGCCTTGTCGCAAGCCGCACCGGCGTCAGTGAACTTAGCTGCACCATCCTTCGGATCCGTTGCCGCCGCTCCCACGTTCGCCAGGTTGGTCGCCAGTCCGATGTAATAACCGGCGACGGGCTTCGTATCAATCGCCTTTTGGAACGCGTCCGCGGCGTCCTGGTATTTTCCGGCGCATTCGTTCGCGGAACCCAGGTTGCCCAGAATCATCGCGCGGTTGTTGATCTCTTTCTCTCCCGTGTTCTGCACCGCTTGCGAAAATTCGCTGGCCGCTGTCGTGCAATCGGTGGTGCGCTGCGCTTGCAACGATGCCTTCTGGTCCGTCGCCGCCGTCTTCAATTGCGTTCGCACATCATTGGCGGCCGCCAGCGCCGCCACGCCCGCATCGAAATGCTGCTTCATCTGCTTGAATTTATCTTCTGATTCTTCCTTCTTCTTGGCGTCTTCGGGATGCGCCGCCAGCGTCGCCGCCGCCAACGCCTTCATGTCCAGCTTGTAAGCATTTTCCTGCCCGTCCAACACTTGAAATTTTTCCGTATAATTGATGGCCGGGAAAGTAACGATGTAAATTCCGCCTTTCATCCCAAGCTGCACGAATTTCCCGTTCTTGTCCGTTTTCTCGGTATACAACTGACCCGTATCCGGATTTTTGAACGTCAAAGTCTGGTCCGCAAATGGCTTTCCGTCCTTGTCCAGAACTTCGCCGTTGAGTCTGCCGGTGCCTTGCGCCAGCGCCGTCGCAACCAGCATCGCCGCCAACACCCAGGCTCCCACGATGGAAATCACTTTTCGTTTGTGCATGGCTCCTCCGCCAGTGAATTGCCGCAGCCTATCATTTTTCAACCCGTGTTCCCGCGCAAACGGCAGACTGATGCGCCGGCGAAAATTTGCCCTCGCGCAACCGGCCACTATCGCATATTCCGTTCCAGGATTTTCAAAATTTTCAGCGGCGTTCATCGCGTTCCTGGATTTTTCAATGGCCGGACTCCGAGCCGCCCGGTCCAGGACTCTGCGGCGCGCTTGCATGCCGCGCGGCGTAAATAACCACCCCCACGCCGATCGCAATCTCCACGCAACCGCCAATCACCGCGATGCGCCAGCCCCATCCCAGCGTCAGCCAGAAGATGGACACCAAGAAAGCAGGAATCGCGATGATCAAAAATGCACGGTTCATTTTCTGCTGCGTTCCTCGCCGCGCATGCACCCACCGCGCTGCTTCAGGCCGCCTGCTATTCCCGCTATGGACGATACGTCGCTGCGGTCAAATCCGATTCCCAAACCGTAATGCTCGAAATCGCCGCGCCGTTCGGCACGGCATGCATCTGCTGCGCGGTCTGCTCGTAAATATGCCGCGCGATATTTTCCGCCGAAGGATTGAGCACGTCAAACGGCTTCAGCTCGTTCAAATATTTATGATCGAGCGAACGAATCACGCCCTGTATCACCTGCTTCAAGTGCACGAAATCATACAGCAGCCCGGTCGCATCCAGTTCCGGACCAGCCAGCGTGACGCGCACCTTGTAATTGTGCCCGTGCAAATCCTCGCATTTTCCCTTGTAGTTGCGCAGATTGTGCGCTGCGGCGAACGTCTCGTCCACACTCACTTCGTACATCGGCCTTCCTTAGTCCGGATGGTTTTCCATGAATCGCGCGACCTCGGCGATATCCTGCGTGGTTGTGTAATCAGGCAGGGACTCGAGAAAAATTCTACCATACTGCATTCGCGAGATGCGGTTATCGAGTATCGCCAGAATCCCGCGGTCTGTCTTCGAGCGGATCAATCTTCCAAAACCCTGCTTCAGCGCCAGCACCGCTTCCGGCACCTGATATTCTGCGAACGGATTGCGCCCATCTTCCTGCAAAGCCCGCACCCGCGCCGCCACGATCGGATCGCTCGGCACCGCGAACGGCAGCTTATCAATGATCACGCAGGAGAGCTGCGTCCCCGGCACATCCACTCCCTGCCAGAAACTCGCGGTCGCAAACAGCACTGCGTTCGGCGTCGAACGAAAACGCTCCAGCAGAATTGATTTCGGCGCCGTCCCTTGCAGCAGCATCGGATACGGCAAGCGTCCGGAAACCAGCTCGTGCACGGCGCGCATCTGCGAGTAGCTCGTGAAAAGGCAGAAAGCGCGGCCCTTGGAAATTTCCAGCAGCTTGGTGATTTCCTGCGCCGCGCGCCGCGAAAACGATTCATGCCGCACGTCCGGCATGTCCGAAGGAATGTACAGCAGCGCCTGGTCGTGGAAATCGAATTCCTGCGGCAGCACTTTTTCTTTCGCGGGCTGCAGCCCCAGCCGCTGCTTCAGAAAATCGAAGCGTCCACCAACGGCTAGTGTCGCGGAAGTCAGCACCACCGTGTCGAACTGCTCGAAAAGTTTTTCCCGCAAAATGTCGCTCACGTCAATCGGCGTCGCCGTCAGCACGATGCCCTTGCCGCGCCGTTCGTACCAATAAACGTAACTTTTTTCCTCGCTCTCCAGCAAAAATTCGAATTCCCGGCGCAAATCTGCGCCCCGCCGCGCCAGCGTGACCACTTCCTCGGGCTTCGGATTCAGCGCCGACAGCTCCGTCTCGATGCGTTTTACCGCCGCGGACAAATCCTCGAAGGCCTCGTGATTCTGCTCCAAGAACGATTTCCGCTCCGCCGGCCCAAAAGGAAAGCGCCCTTCACGCTCCGGAAAATGGTCGAAAAATCCGCGCGCCCGTTCGCGTACACGCATCAAGTGTTTACGCAGCGGCGCTGCCTCAATTTTCAGCAACCGCAGCATCGCTTCCGTATCGCGCACCAGCTCTTCGAATTGGTAACTCGATACGCGCCGCCCGAAATAATCGCTGGCCACATCCTCGATCTCGTGCGCTTCGTCAAACACCACCGCGGAATATTCCGGCAGGATCGACCCAAAATCATCCTGGCGAATGGCCAGGTCCGCGAAAAATAAGTGATGATTCACGATGATCAGGTCCGCTTCCTGCGCGCGCTGTTTCATTGCCGTCAGAAAGCAGCGCGCGAATTCCGGGCACTTCTGCCCCGTGCAAAGGTCGCTGCGCGCGTCGATGCGGTGCCACAGTTCCGCGTCGTCCGGCAAAAATGTCAGCTCGGAGCGGTCGCCCGTCTCCGTCAGTTTTTCCCAGTCGCGGATCTGCGCGAACCAATCCACTTCGTCTATGCCTTTCAGCAGCGCCTGTCCTTCGAACTGGTGCACTTTCTGCCGGCACAAAAAATTGTTGCGCCCCTTCATCAACGCCACTTTCAGGTTCGGCGTAAAATATTTCTGCAGGAATGGCACATCCTTATTGAACAATTGTTCCTGCAAGGATTTCGTGGCCGTCGAAATCACCACGCGCCGCCCGCTGCGAATCGCCGGAATCAGATACGCTAGTGTTTTCCCCGTCCCAGTCCCCGCCTCGATGATCGCGTGCTGATGCTTCTGGAAGGCCTCATCCACGATTTCCGCCATGGCCAGCTGCGACGAGCGAAATTCGTATCCCGGGTGCCGGCTCTCCAGCAATCCGCCAGTCCCAAAGATTCCCTCGATCTTCACATCCTCGGATTTTGCAGCAGCAGCAGCTTTTTTCGGCATCGGGTGAGGTGGCACAGCCAGGAGTGGCCGCGCGCACTGAACTTTAAGATATTACACGCAAGTAGGGCTGCGCGCTGCGGGATCGAAGGGTGGCGCCTGCGTCCCGCCCCGGCTCTTTTGCAAACCACACGCACCTGTTCGTGCCCCCGCCGCCTTACGTGTTAATGTAGAAGCCTCGCACGCGCGCTGTGCAACTCAAATGACCTCCAAGCTCCCCTCTATCGTAATCGTCGGCCGTCCCAACGTGGGCAAGTCCACGCTATTCAATCGTCTCACCGGCACGCGACGCTCCATCGTCACCAACGAGCCCGGCATCACCCGCGACCGCATCTACGGCACCGCCAACTGGGAAGGCCGCAGCTTCGAAGTGGTGGACACCGGCGGCATCGTTCCCGAAGACAAAGCCGGCATCCCCGGCGAAATTTTGCGCCAGGCCAGCTTCGCAATCAAAAACGCGGCGCGCGTCGTGCAGATTGTTGACGGCCGCGTCGGCCCCACGCCGCTCGATCAGGAACTGGCGCAACTGCTGCGTCGCGCCGGCAAGCCGCCTATTCTTGCCGTCAATAAAGTGGACACGCCGCAGCAAGCCGTGGATTTTTCGGCGCCCTTCTACGAATTGGGCGACGAAGTTTTCCCCATCTCCGCCGAACACGGTTTCGGCGTGGACGTGCTGCTCGACGCCCTCACTGAGGAAATTCCCAAAGGCGAGCCGGAGCCAGAAGCCCCGCACGTCAACATCGCCATCATCGGCCGGCCCAACGTCGGAAAATCCACACTGCTCAACCAACTCGTCGGCGCCGAGCGCTCCATCGTTTCCGCTGAGCCGGGCACCACGCGCGATGCCGTGGATACTGTCGTCGAACGCAACGGCAAAGCCTATCGCTTCCTCGACACGGCCGGAATTCGCCGCAAAGGCAAAACCAAGCTCATCGCCGAAAAATTAAGCGTCATCATGGCTCGCCAGCACCTCGAACGCGCGGACATTGCCCTGCTCGTCGCGGATTCTGCGCAGGGCATCACTTCACACGACGCCACCATCGCCAGCTACGCGGAACAGTCCGGACGTTCTGTGATCATCGTCATGAACAAATGGGATCTGGCGCTGGAAGCCGCGCAGGATCTTTCGTCCGAGAAAAAGAAACGCGGCGGAAAATTCGTCGCCTTCAACGCCAACAAGCTGGTGCAGGATTACGAGCCGCTGGTTCGCGCCCGCCTCAAATTTCTTTCCTACGCGCCGATCGTTTTTCTCTCGGCCAAGACCGGCGAAAACATTGACCGCCTCTACAACTTGATTGACAAGGTCGTCGCAGCTCGCAACAAACGCATTTCCACCGGCGAACTGAATCGCTGGGTCGCGAAAGTTGATCTCACGCGCGGTACTTCGCCCGCCAGCCGCGAAGTGAAGATTTTCTACATCACCCAGGCCAGCACCGCGCCGCCGACTTTCGTTCTCTTCACCAACCAGCTCAAACCGCTGCACTTCAGCTATCAGCGTTTCCTTGAAAACGAGTTACGCAAGGAATTTGGGTTCCTCGGCACGCCTATCCGCTTCACGCAACGCCTGAAAAAACGTGGCTCGCGCCACCGCGAACGCAAAGACCCGCGCAAATCATGAGCCCCGATCGATTCCCAGGGGTTGACACCGTAGAAAATCAGCCTACGATACAAATTGAGATGGCGAGCGCTGCCCCAGCACCGGATGCCGCACCCATGGACGACACGCAAGAGAAGAGCCTATTTCGCATCGGCGAAGTCAGCCGCTTGACGGCCACAAAGGCCTTCGTCCTGCGCTATTGGGAAACCGAATTTCCCATGTTGCAGCCGGTAAAGAGCCCCAGCGGCCATCGCCTTTACCGCCGCGAAGACATCGAGACCGTGTTCGAAATCAAGCGCCTCCTCTACGAAGAGGGCTTCACCATCGCCGGCGCGCGCAAACATTTCGAGGAGCGCGGCCAGGAACATGGCGAACACGCCGAAGGCGCAACCGCCAACGCAGCCGCTGCGGGCAATCGCGGCGCAGTCGGTTCTGCGGCGAACACTTACGCTGCGCCGTCCCGGCGCGAAGCACCCACGCAGCGACAGCGCAAATTTCTCCTCGATTTGCACGAAGAACTCCTCGCCGTCTTGACCCTTCTCGAACGCGAGTGATACGCTACCTCCTGTGCAAGCAGTCGGGACGTAGCGCAGCCTGGTAGCGCGCACGCTTGGGGTGCGTGAGGTCGCTGGTTCAAATCCAGTCGTCCCGACCATCTTCCTCTCCGCTGTTCAGCCGTGAAGAATTTTTCGAAAGGCGCTACATCCGCACCGAACTTTCATGCCACACATTCTGATCACTAACGACGACGGCATCCACGCTCCCGGCCTGCGCGCGCTGGTGGACGCGCTGAAGGACGACGCCACGCTCACCGTCGTCGCGCCCTCCCGCGAACGCAGCGCTGCCGCGCAATCCCTCACTCTGCGTCAGCCCATCTACATGGAACAGCTCGCCGCCAACGAATATTCCATCGAAGGCACGCCCGCCGACGCCGTGATCCTGGCCTTCAACGCCATCCTCAAGGAGAAGCCCGACCTCGTCATTTCCGGCATCAACCGCGGCGGAAACATGGGCGAGAACATCTACTACTCTGGAACGGTGGGCGCCGCGATGGAAGGGGCCATCAATCGTGTGCCATCCATCGCAATCTCCGTCGCCTATCGCGGCAAGGAGTTCGACTTCAAGCCCGCCGCGCAATTCGCGCGCATTCTGGCTCCGCTGATTCTCACTGAAGGCCTGCCGCCCGGAATCCTGCTGAACGTAAACGTGCCGCAAGCCTGGAACGGCTCGGTGCGTTTCACGCGCCAATCCTCGAAGATCACGCGCAACCTGCTGCAACCCGGCACCGACCCGCGCGGCCGCAAATACTTCTGGCTGCATGAACAGCAACGCATCGAAGACATCGAGCCGGACACTGACCTCGCCGCCATCCGCGACGGCGCCATTTCCATCACACCGCTCGAGCTCGATCACACCCATGCTCCATCGCTCGAACATCTCTCGCACTGGACCAAGCTACTGGAATCCGTCGTCAAGCCCTGATCGCGCGTCCGCGGAAGTTCCTAGCTCGACTCACAGTCAAACCACAGCTGAACTTTTTCTAGGCGCAAGAACCCTCGCCGCTAACTTCGTTCGTCACGTGTGATAGCCTTGCACGCGAAGAGGAGCGCGCAACGTGAACCCAGCGGCAAGATTTGCTTTCGCGGCACTGATTTTCGCGACGACGTTCACCAATTCATCTCCGGCCGCGATCCAAGATTCTGCTTATCCGCCGCGATACGCGTCCATAAAAACGGTCCAGGCGTGGATCCCGATGAAAGATGGCGTGCGGCTTGCCGTTAACCTTTATATGCCGGATGGTCCGCTTCCTTCCGCGCATCTAGGCGAGAAATTCCCTGCGATTCTCGAATACTTGCCGTACCGCAAAGACGATTGGACGCTGGCGCGTGATTGGGACCTGCATTCTTATTTTGTGCGCCGCGGATACGTCACTGCGCGCGTGGACATTCGCGGTACTGGAGCGAGCGAGGGCGCGCCACCGGACCGCGAATACTCGGATCAAGAGCAGCAGGACGGCCTGGAAGTGATCGCGTGGCTCGCGAAGCAGGCGTGGTCGAACGGCAACGTCGGCATGATGGGCATTTCCTGGGGCGGCTTCAATTCCATCCAGCTCGCGCGCCTGCATCCGCCGGCGCTCAAAGCCATCATCGCGATGTGCGCTACCGAGGAATTATTCCACGACGACATCCATTACATTGACAACCTGATGCACCTGGACGAATACGAGCTGGGCATGGATCTGCAGCTCGGGCTCACGCGCGCGCCGGATTTTCCCACCGACGAAAAATCCCTCGCGACGCGATTTGACGCCAAGCCTTGGGCCTTTCTCTACCTTGAGCATCAGCGCGACAGTGAATTCTGGCGCCGCGCCTCCGTCGCGCCCAATCATTATGATGAGTACAAAGTTCCATCGTTCATGATCGGCGGATTTCTCGACGGCTATCGCGACAGCATTCCGCGTTTCTTCGAACACTCGAAAGCGCCCATCAAAGCATTGATCGGCCCCTGGAATCACACTTTCCCGCACGAAGCAGAGCCGGGCCCTTCGATCGAATGGCGCGTCGAAGCAGTGCGTTGGTGGGACTACTGGCTGAAGGGAATGCAAAACGGAATCATGGACGAGCCGCGCTTCGAAGTTTACATGCGCCACTGGTATCCGCCCGATCCGAACATCGCGGAAATTCCCGGCGAGTGGCGCGCGGAAAAAACCTGGCCGCCCGCCAACGCGCAAACGAAGACACTTTTCCTCGAGCCGAATTATTCTTTGGGCGATGCGTCCCCGACCACTGCGGCCGTCGCCGGGCACCAGTTGCAGTATGTTCCGTCCATCGGCAGCGAAGCCGGCTTCTGGTGGGGCGATCTCACGGCAGATCAGCGGCCGATTGACGCGTACAGTTTGGTTTATGATTCCGCGCCGCTCGCGAAAGATACCGCGATCCTCGGTTGGCCTAAAGCTTTCCTGCAGGTTTCAAGCAGCGCGCCGCTGGCCGATTGGTTCGTGCGTCTTTCCGACGTTGCGCCCGACGGCACGGTAACGCTCATTACCGGCGCGGGACAAAGTGGCGCGCAACGCGATTCCGCCGCGAATCCCACGGATCTCGAACCGAATCACAAATATGTGCTGCCAATTGAGCTGCACGTCACCAGCTGGGTTTTTCCGGCGGGTCATCGCATTCGCCTGGCGCTTTCGAACGCATTGTGGCCGATGATTTGGCCCACGCCGTATCCGATGACGACTTCTGTGTGGCTCGGCGGCCCGAATACTTCGCATTTAGAACTTCCGCTTGTTCCGCTGGAGCCTCCGGCGCGTCTGCATTTCGCCGTGCCGGAAAAACAAGCGCGGCTCGCGGGCGTGACTTCTGAGGGCGACACTTGGCCGCCGCAGGATTGGACTGTGACGCGTGACGTGCTCGCTGGTTCAACGCGCGTCGCCTGGAGCGGAAATGATTCCAGCGTATATCCGTGGGGAAAGTTGAAAGATCACGAGCAGATGAGCTACGTCGTGGTGGATGCCAAGCCCGCGGTGAGCGAAGTTCACGGTGAAGGGTCCACCACCATCGAACTACCCGGCCGCACGCTGGTGTGGAGCGTCGTGCTCGATCTGCGCAGCGACGCACAGAATTTCTATTATCATTTCGAACGCCATCTGGCCGAAAATGGAAAGCCGCTGCGCGATAAAACCTGGGAGGAAACAATTCCGCGTGACCATCAATAGCGCCCACATCCCCCGGAGCGCCCGGTGAAGAACACCGCCATCTTGCTCGTCAGTTGTCCCGACCAAAAAGGCCTCAACGCTGCGATCCACGATTTTATTTATCGCGGGAACGGCAACACCTTGCACGCCGACGAGCATCAGGACGCTGAACGCAATCTTTTTCTGATGCGCGTGGAATGGGACCTGGCAGGTCTTACGCTGGACATGCGCGAGTTCGCAAAGCATTTTCAGCCGATCGCCGATCGGTTTGGCATGCAGTGGCGCGTCGCGCTTTCCAGTTATCGCCCGAAAATCGCGATTTTCGTTTCGCGTTACGACCATTGTTTGGTGGATTTGCTGTATCGCCAGCGCAGCGGGGAACTGGCCTGCGAAATTCCGCTGATCATCAGCAATCACGCAGACGTGCAGCGCTGGGCCGATTTTTACGGCGTTCCGTTGCATGTGATTCCGGTGAGCAAGGAAAATAAAGCGCAAGCAGAAAGCCGTCAGCTCGAACTTTTGCGCCCGCATGGAATTGACTTGATCGTCTTGGCGCGGTACATGCAAGTGCTGTCGTCGGATTTCATCCGCCAATACCCGCCGCACCACATCATTAATATTCATCATTCATTTCTGCCCGCGTTCGTAGGCGGCAAGCCCCACCAGCAGGCATTCGATCGCGGAGTGAAGTTGATCGGCGCGACCAGCCACTACGTCACCGAGGTTCTCGACGATGGACCGATCATCGAGCAGGACGTGGTGCGAATTTCACATCGCGATACCACCGAGGATTTAATTCAGAAGGGGCGCGACCTGGAAAAAGTTGTGCTCTCGCGCGCGGTGCGCTGGCACATCGAAAATCGCATCCTGCTTTACGGAAACAAGACTGTCATCTTCGACTGACGATTTAGGTCGATTGCAGGTTTCCAATTTGTTGTTTCGCTTCTCGCGCGGCAGTCGCGCGGGTATCGTTCAGATCCGCGGCCAGCAAGCGATGAAACAAATGCTCGCCGGCTTCGCGCCGCACCGATAGCCGGCCCGCCTGATATGCGCGCGAACTCAGACCACGCTGCACGCCGTCGCATATCACGATGTCTTCCTGTTGCACACGCTCGCTCACGCCCATGCTCTCGCGGATGTAGGGCATCTGCGCTTCGCTGGTATCGCCAAAATAAAAATCAAAAACCACTTCGCAGCGGTCCACGCCCAGCGGAATCACCAGGTTGGTATCGAGATAGCCTTCGTACCAATTCAGCATAAAATTCGGATACTGCCAGAAATAATACGCGCGGTCGCCTTTGCGCGTCGCCGCAGCGCTGGCTTCGGAGCTTTTGTCCACGGCCACGGGGCTGGATTGCACGCAGCAGCGGTCCACATTTTCAATCGTGTAGTTGGTGTAATCGAGGACGCTGTTGAGCCCCTTATGCATGTGCGGCACGTGATAGCCGCCATCCAGAAAATTATCCACGTACACTTTCCAGTTGCACTGCTGTACGTAGCTGCGGCGCTCGACAAATTTCAGGCCGCCGAAGTTCAACGGCTTCGCGAGTCCAACCAGCGCGCCCAACGATTCCCGCAGTGCCGCCGCGTGCGGATCAAGATTAACAAAAATAAAATTCTCCCAGATCTCCACGCGCACCGGCACCAATCCATTCTGCGCGCGGTCGAAATTGTTCACGCCTTCAAACTCCGTCATCCCGCGTAGCTCGCCCTCGAGGTTGTAGGTCCAACCGTGATAGGGGCAGCGCATGTGCTGCGCGCGGCCGCACGGGTCGTTCATCACTGTCATGGCGTGATGCCGACAGACGTTGTAGAACGCGCGCAATATTCCATCGCTGCCGCGCATCGCGACGATCGGCTCGCCCGCGACGGTCGCCGTCACGTACTGCCCGGGCTTTTCCACTTGCGCCGTGCGGCCCACCGCCTGCCACGTGCGCGAAAACACATTTTGCAACTCGAGCTGCGCCATGCGCGGGTCGGTGTACCACCGCGCCGGAATCGTGTACGCGTCGGGCAGAGCGGCCGCGGCGTTATAGGAAGCGAGAATTTCTTTCACCGTCGATTCCATGCAAATCTCCCCTCAAAAAGTTGTGAAAGCGTGTGCTGAAATTAGCGTGCGCGATGTTCAAATGCCGATCGCGCCACGCAGCACCAGCAAAAATTGATTAATGCGCGCCTGATTTTTCGCCGGATCGGCGGGATGCGGAAAGAGTCCGGGATCGAGTTCTTCGGTCAGCAACGCATCTTGAAAACGTTCCATGGTCCAGTCCAGAATTGAAACGATCAGCGGCGGATCAATGTCCGAACGTACTTCGCCGCGCGCAATTCCCAGGCGTACGAACGCAGTGCTGCCGTAAGGATCTTCCGCCAACAGAAAACGGTTGATCTCGCGCTTCAGCGCCAGATCCACTCCGTAATTTCCCAGCAGCGCGACGCGATAGGGAATCCAGTCCTCGCGCACCAGGCGTTCGGTGCGCAGCAGCCAGTAGCGCAAAATCTCGAAAAATCCCTTTTCGCGGATTTGCGAGGGGCAATCGAGATACGCCGGAAAAGAATGGACGGCTTTCTTATAGGCTTCCAGGAATAGTCCGCCCTTGCTGCCGAAATATTGAAAGATCGAACCTTTCGCGACGCCGAGCTGCGCGGAAAGATCCTCGATGCGCGCCGCGTGATAACCATGCTCCGCAAAATGGCGCATCGCCGCGTCCACAATGCGTGCGCGCTTGGCTTCCAGGCGCGGTCCCGGCGTAATCTGACGTACGTCGGGATTCAGCACGCTGCGTGGCGCTTTTATGCGTTGATGTGACCGCAGGTCATGACTGGACGCTGTCATTGGATTATCTCTCCAGTTATGCTATCTAATTCCAGTTAGATACTGCCGTGACTGGCGGTCATGCTAATCCCAGATGCCTCCGCAACGCAAGTCCTATGACGCGATCGTCGTCGGCGCGGGCCACAACGGCCTGACGGCCGCCGCTTATCTTTCGCGCACCGGATTTTCGACGCTCGTGGTGGAGCGCCGCGAAATTGTGGGCGGCTGCTGCGTCACGGAAGAAATCGCGCCGGGCTGCCGCGCCTCCACCACTTCTTATATCGCGAGCATGTTGCGGCCCACGATTATTCGCGACCTGGATCTCGGAGCGCACGGATTGAAGATGGTGCCGTGCGATCCTGGCTTGCTGGTGCCATTTCCAGATGGGCAAGTGGTTCCGTGGTGGGCTGATCGTGAGCGCGCGATCGCCGAATTCCAGAAACTTTCACCGCGCGACGCGGACACTTTCGTGCGCATGGACGACCAGCTGAAAAAGCTGGCGCGCTATCTTCAGCCGTTTTTTCTGGAGCCGCCGCCCGACCCCTCGCAGCGCGGCGCGGCTGGCTGGTTCGAACTGTTGCGCGTAGGAAAGAGATTTCGCGGGATGCAGGGAGAAGAAGCCGCGCAGCTGGTTTCGTTTCTCACCGGCAGCCTTGGCGATTTTCTCGACCGCCATTATGAATCCGAAAAAATGAAGACGATGTTTCTGGCGAACAATGTTTACGGCAAGCACGGCGGTCCGTACGACGCCGGCTCCGCGTTGGGATTGCTGTTCCATTTACTGAGCGGCGGCGATGGAGAAATTCAGGGTTTCTACGGGCACGTGATTGGCGGCATGGGCGCGATTGCCCAGGCTCTTGCTTCTGCTTGCCGAAAATCGGGCGCGGAACTTCTTACGTCCGCGCCGGTTGCGAAAGTGGATGTGCGCGATGGTCGCGCGCGCGGCGTCGTCCTGAAGGATGGAACGGAGATTTCCGGGCGCTTCGTGCTTTCGAATGCGGATCCCAAGCGCACTTTTCTGGGGCTGGTTGAGGAGCGCGAGCTTCCGGCCGATTTTCGTCACGCCGTGGCTGGCATCAAAATGGACGGCCCCTGCGCCAAAGTAAATTTCGTGTTGAGCGAAGAACCGCGCGTCATTGGCATGCCGCCCGAATGGCCCGCATCGCAGCGAGCGCTTTTCACGCTGGTGCCATCCCTCGAATTTGCTGAACGCTGTTACGACACTGCCAAGTTCGGCGAAATTCCCGAAGAGCTGTGGGTGGATTGCGTGGTCGCCTCGAACGTGGATTCCACGCTCGCGCCGCCGGGAAAGCACGTAATGACCACGTTCATCCAGTACGTCCCTTACAAATTGCGCCAGGGAACTTGGGACGAAAAGCGCGAGCTCTTGGGTGACCGCGTGGTGAAAAAAATCGCGGAGTATGCGCCCAACGTGCCGCGGTCCATCATCGCGCGGCAGGTGCTCACGCCGCTCGATCTGGAGCGCACTTACGGCTTGACCGAAGGGAATATTTTTCACGGCGATCTTTCGCTCGAACAGCTTTTTTTCATGCGGCCGGTCGCCGGATGGGCGCAGTATCGCACCCCGATCGCCGGACTGTATCTTTGCGGCGCGGGCGCGCATCCGGGCGGCGGCGTCACCGGCGCGCCGGGATACAACGCCGCGCACCAAGTGCTGCGCGACAGCCGGCGCGGCAAAGCATCGCACCTGAATTTGTAGCGGCCACCTTTAGGTGGGCGCAGTTGCAGTGAATTGAGACTTCGATGGGAGCCGCGCGATTGCGCCGCTCCGAAGGAGCAGTAATGGCAAGCACGAACAAGAAAGGCATCCTCGAAAGATTATCCGAAGGTGTGGTCCTCGGCGACGGTGGCTATCTTCTAGAACTGGAAAAGCGCGGCCGCGTGCGTGCGGGTCCATTCACGCCGGAGGTTGCGCTGAACAATCCCGAATCGCTGCTCGAGTTGCATCGAGAATTTCGCGACGCTGGAGCTGAGGTGTTGCAAGCGCTGACGTTCTACGCCAGCCGCGACAAACTCGCGACCGTCGGCATGGGCGAGCGCGTGGAGGAACTGAATCGCGCGGCCGTGCGCATCGCCAAGCAGGCCGCCGGCGATCGCTGCCTCGTCGCCGGGAATCTGAGCCTCACATGGATGTACGAGCCAAACGACAAGGCTGCCGCCGACCGCGTGCGCAAGACTTTTGACGAGCAGCTCGACGTGCAAGTGGCCGAAGGCGTGGACTTCATCATTGGCGAAACATTTTCATTTCTCGGAGAAGCGTTGCTCGCTGTCGAGCAAGCCAAAGGAACAAAATTGCCCGTCATGGTCACGGTCTGTTTCGAAAATGAGGACATCACGACCGACGGCAAGTCTGCCGCCGACGTCGCCCGTGCGCTTGCTCATGCCGGCGCGGATGTGGTCGGAATTAATTGCCTGCGCAGTCCAGAACACACGCTGCCGCTGATGGCCGAAATGCGCAAAGCGGTGCCGGGCTACATCGGTTGCCAGCCCGTCGCGTATCGCACCACGCACACGCATCGCGATTTCACCAGCTTGGCGGCGTTTCCAGACCAGCTGGAGCCGTACCAACTCACTCGGCGCGAGATGGCGGAATATGCCGTCAAGGCGCGCGAGCTTGGCGTGAATTACATCGGCGCGTGCTGCGGCGCAGTGGCGACGCACATCCGCGAAATGGCGCGCGCGCTGGGAAAACTTCCGGCGGACGAGCGCGTTTGGAAAAAAGGCGGAGAGAAACCGATGTCCGCGTACGAATACTACGGCCACGACCAGAAAGCTAAAGCAGGACCGTAGGAAATCGCAAACGACGCAGCTACAAAGTGGCGCTTGCTGCCACGGAGCGAATCGCGCTCGCTTTCCGCTGCTCGCTCGGAGCATGATGTCCGCCTCATGCACACGCCCCGCGGAGATTTCCGCCCATGAGTGAAATGCCCAGCACCAATCGGCCGCACCGCGCCATGGGCTTTCGGGACCTGGTGCTGTTTTACATCGTCACGGGCATCAGCCTGCGCTGGATCGCGACGGCCGCCACCGTTGGAGCCAGCGCCGTGGTCATCTGGCTGATCGCCTGGTGCGCGTTCTATCTTCCGCTGGCGCTTTCCGTGATGGAGCTCTCCTCGCGCTACCCGCAGGAAGGCGGCATGTACGTCTGGACCAAGCGCGCGTTCGGAGAATTTCCCGGCTTCATGACTGGCTGGACTTATTGGGCTAGCAATCTTCCTTACTATCCGGCCGTGCTTTATTTTGCCGCGAGCAACGCTCTATATATAGGACCAGCCAGCTGGCAATCTCTCGCGAACAACAAAACATATTTCCTGCTGTTCGCGTTATTGGGTCTGGCGCTGGGCACGTTTCTGAACGTGATCGGCCTTTCCGTCGGCAAGTGGCTGCACAATCTCGGCGCCATCGGCACCTGGCTCCCGATCGCGATTCTTTTTGCCATCGCCGCGACCGCGTGGCACCGCTTCGGCTCTGCTACAAAATTCACGGCCGCCAGCATGACTCCGCACATGCACTTCCGCGACGTGTTGTTCATGGCGACGATTGTGTTTGCGCTCGGCGGTTCCGAATCCGCTTCGTTTCTGGGTGACGAGGTAAAAGACGCGCGCAGAAATCTTCCGCGCGGATTGCTTGCCGGCGGCGCGTTCGTCACCAGCGGCTACATTCTCGGTACTGTTGCGGTGCTGATCGCGCTGCCAGCCAGCCAAGTGAGCGGATTGCAGGGCATCATGCAGGCAATTTCGCAATCTGCGGATCGTGTGGGATTTTCAGGGATCGGTCCGCTCGCAGCGCTGCTGATCACCGTCAGCAATCTGGGCGCGCTCGGCGCGTGGCTGGCAGTCTCGGCGCGGCTTCCTTTTGTGGCGGGACTCGATCGTTATTTGCCGTCTGCATTCGCGCGGGTGCATCCGAAATGGGGCACGCCTTATGTGGCGCTACTGGTGCAAGCAGCTTGCGGCGTGATTTTTATTGTGCTGGGTCAGGCTGGAACGAGCGTGTACGGCGCTTACGAAGTTCTCGTCAGCATGGGGATCATCACTTACTTCATTCCGTATCTTTTTGTGTTTGCTTCGCTGATTCGTTTGCAGCGCCAGCCGCCCGGCCCTGAGGTGATGCACATTCCCGGTGGCCGTCCCGCGGCGATCGCGCTCGGTGTACTGGGATTTACCACAACGCTTGTCACTATTGCGTTCTCGCTGATTCCCGCAGATGACGAGCCGCACAAAGTGTTTGCCATCGTGAAAATTGCGGGACTTACCGGGCTATTGCTTGCGGTGGGAGTGTTCGCGTTCGCCTGGGGAAAATCGCACGCCGCGAAAACCCCCGTGTGATTTTGCATTGCGCATCCAACATCCAGCGTTCGGAAAAATGCGCGGAAAGAATTCGCTGGCGCGCGCTTACCCTTCGGTCGCCTTGCCCGCCGGATTGTGCCATCCACCGCTGGCAGCCGCCAGGTGATTGGCCTCGATGGGTCCCCAAGTTCCAGGCTGATACGGCTGGATCGGAACGATGTCGCCCAGAATCGGCTCGACAATCGCCCACGCCGCTTCCACCGCATCTTGCCGCACGAATAGCAGCGAATCTCCTTTCATCGCGTCAGTAAGCAGCCGCTCGTACGCTGCCATCTCGCCCGTTTCGTCCGACGAGACCGCCGAAAGTTCGGTCTCCATCGTCTGCAGTCTGGGCCCCGGACGTTTAACGCGCGCACCTAAGCTCAATGACAAATCGGGTCCCAGACGGAAGCGAAAATAATTCGATCCCGGTGGAAGCTTGGTCAGCGGCGGCTGGCGCAACTTCACGAACACTTCGGTAGCCGTCACCGCCAGACACTTACCAGCGCGAATCAGGAACGGGACGCCGGCCCAGCGCCAGGAATCCACTTCGAGGCAAACGGCCGCGTACGTTTCCACCTCCGAATTCGGCGCGACCCCGGGTTCCTGGTGATAGCCCGTGAATTGTCCGCGCACTAGGTTGGTGGGATTGATCGGCGGAATCATGCGGAAAATTTTCACTTGTTCGTCGCGCAACGATTCCGGATACATGCTGGTGGGCGGCTCCATCGCCAGAAAACCCACCACTTGCAGCAGGTGATTTTGAATCACGTCGCGGATGGCGCCGGTCTCGTCGTAAAACTTTCCGCGCCCCTGCACGCCGAAAGATTCCGCCATGGTGATTTCGACGCTGTGAATATAGTTGCGATTCCAGATCGGCTCCAGAAAAGCATTGGCGAACCGGAACAACAGCAAATTTTCCACCGCTTCCTTGCCCAGATAGTGGTCAATGCGGAAAATTCCGGATTCTGGGAACACGGATTGTAGAATCGCGTTCAGGTGCTGCGCCGACGCCAGGTCGTGGCCAAACGGTTTTTCGATGATCACGCGCGCATTCGTGGCGCAGCCCGATTTTCCTAACGCCTCTACCACCGTGGCGAAAAGGCTGGGGGGAATCGCCAGGTAGTGCGTAGGATGCTCGGCGCCACCCAGCGCCGCGTGCAACTGCTCGAAAGTTTTCGGGTCCTGATAATCGCCATCAATATATTTCAGCAGCTGCACCAGCTTGGCGAATGCCGCTTCGTCCACACCGCCGCCGAACGTGGCAATGCCGTCACGCGCGCGCTCGCGAAGCTGCTCGATATTCCAGCCCGCCTTGGCCACCCCAATCACCGGCACATTCAGGTTTCCGCGCTTGATCATGGCCTGCAGCGCCGGAAAAATTTGTTTGTGCGCCAGATCGCCCGTCGCGCCGAAAAATACCAGCGCGTCGGAAGGCACTTTTGGCCCTGCTATAGTGCTCTTCACATCCAGATTTGCGGTCGTGGTGTCAGCCATCTCTCATCCTTATGATTTCTTCTCGTGGTGTCCGCCGAATTCGAAGCGCATGGCGGAAAGTAGCTTGTTCGCGAAGTCCGATTCGCCGCGTGAAGTAAACCGCTCAAACAGCGCGCTGGTGAGCACCGGAGCCGGCGTACCTTCTTCAATTGCCGCCTGAATCGTCCAGCGGCCTTCGCCGGAATCCGATACACGGCCGGAAAAATCGTCTAGTGCGGGTGACTTGAGCAGCGCAATCGCCGTGAGGTCCAGCAACCAAGATGCGATCACGCTGCCACGCCGCCAGACTTCCGTCACATCCGGCAGATTAATGTCGTACATATAATGTTCCGGCGAACGCAGCGGCGTGGTCTCCGCATCCTGCGTCTGCTTCACTTTACCCACGTTGGCGTGATGCAAAATATTCAGACCCTCGGCATAGGCGGCCATCACGCCGTATTCGATTCCATTGTGCACCATCTTCACGAAGTGGCCAGCGCCGGAAGGCCCGCAGTGCAGATAGCCCTCTTCCGCTGTGCCGGGAACCTTGTCACGCCCCGGGGTGCGCGCGATATCGCCGCGTCCGGGAGCCAGCGTTTTGAAAATCGGGTCCAGGCGCTGCACCGTCGCCTGTTCTCCGCCAATCATCATGCAATATCCGCGCTCCAGGCCCCACACGCCGCCGCTGGTGCCGACGTCCACATAATGAATTCCCTTGGGCGCGAGTTCCTTGGCGCGGCGGATGTCGTCAATGTAATAGGAATTCCCGCCATCAATAATAATGTCGTCTTTCTGTAGCTTGGGCAGGAGTTGCTGGAGCGTGTCATCAACTACCGCTGCGGGCACCATCAGCCAGATCGCGCGCGGCTGTTTCAGCTTGGTAATGAAATCGTCCAGCGAATTTCCACCCGTCGCGCCTTCTTTTGCCAGCGCCTGCACGCTCGCCGGCGTCATATCAAACACCACACATTCGTGCCCGGCCTTCATCAGCCGCCGGACCATGTTCGCTCCCATCCGCCCCAGTCCAATCATTCCTAATTGCATATTCGAACTCCTCTCGTACGATATGATTCCCAGGCCCTGGTTAACGTCGCACGGTGGCCAAAGAAATTGCTCCACGCGGGCGTTTTAATCTCATATCCCGCACCGTGAAAATCGTCGCGTTTATTAAGCCACATTTCTCCGCCCGCGCATAACACGATTCTCCGCGCCTCGTCTGCTGCGGGACCCGTCATTAGCGCACCGTCATATCTCTGGGAAGTTACGCTTTCAACATAGCGATATGACGCCGCCGCGAGGCGCCTGCGCATTGGCAGTAAACTGTGCGCTTGCACCGCATAGCCAAAACCTGCACGCAGTCCTGGTTGGACTGAACTTGAGTGCGGCGCGCGCGGCGCACGTGCAAATCGCAGTGAACAGAATTTCGAGGTTCTCAGCTTGAGCGTCACAGTCGAACCCATCGCCGCCGCACCGTCCGTGCCGCCCGCGCCTGCGCCTGGATCATCCGGCTCATGGATCTACGGTCCCTGGCTCGACCTGCTGATCGGTTGCGGCGCGTGGTCAGCTCCACTGCTGGCGGTGGCGCTGCTGATGACCCCGGCGCACACGCACGCGTGGGCCATGGCATTTTATCTGCTGGCCATCGTCTTCAACTACCCGCATTTTATGGCCACGATCTACCGCGCGTATCACACACGTGCGGATTTCGAGAAATATAAATTTGTCACGCTGCATGTGACGCTGCTGCTGGTTCTCACTGGCATCGTGATGCACGCTTCGCCGCGGTTTTTCCCGTGGCTCTTCACGCTTTATATCTGCTGGAGTCCCTGGCACTACTCTGGCCAGAACTACGGCCTGCTAATGATGTTCGCGCGGCGCAGCGGCGCGGAAATTACCGCCGGCGAAAGGCGCTGGCTGCGTGGCGCGTTTGTGGCGTCGTACCTGATGCTGTTGGCGAGCTTTGAAACCGGCGGCTCAACCGATCCATTGATTCTGTCGCTCGGCCTGCCAACAAGAATCACGTTTCCTCTGCGTCTGGCCTTCGGCGTCGCGTTTGCGATTTTCACATTCCTGGGATTCCGGCGCTTGATTCGCACGATGGGAGCGCGCCAGTTGATCGCGCCGCTCACCCTGGCCTTCACTCAATTTCTTTGGTTTGTGCTGCCCACGCTGCTCGAATTGAATTCAGTTTCGCAGGTCCCGCAGACGCGCTACAGCAGCGGAATTCTCGCGGTACTGCATTCCGCGCAGTACATCTGGATCACCAGTTATTACCAACGCCGCGAAGCGCGCGCAGCGAGGCAGAAGAATTGGCACATCGCCACGTATTTCGCCACGCTCATCGCCGGCGGCATCGCGCTGTTCATACCCGGGCCGTGGCTGGTGAGCTATCTATTCCATTACGATTTCACCACTAGCTTCCTGATTTTCGTTTCGCTCGTAAACATTCATCATTTTATTCTGGACGCGAAATTGTGGAAACTTCGCGACAAGCGGGTCGCTGCGCTGCTCGTTGACCAGAGCGGCAAGCCACCCGCTACAGCTGCTCACGTATCTCCACAGCCCGCCGCGAGCTCGGCTCGCGCTTTCGCGCTGCGCGTTCTGTCTGCTCCTGCACTCCGAATTTCACTTGCTGTGCTGCTGTTCCTCTGGGGCGGCTTCGACCAATTCCATTTTGCGCTGCGCACGGCCGAAGGAAATCTTCCAGCGCTGCTGCGTGCCGCGCAAATCAATCCTTATGACAGCTTCGTCGAGGAACGAATCGCGCGCGCCGAAACGCAGCAGGGCCAGCACGATCAGGCCGTCGCTGCGCTCACTCGCGCCGTATCCCTCAATCCCAGCAGCATCACATTGCAGCAGGCTGCGGCGCGCGCGCTGATCGCCGACGGCCGTTACGCCGATGCCTACGCGCATTATCAGAAAATGCTGGAACGCTTCCCGCGCGATAGCGACGCGCTCACCAACTACGGCTTGCTTGCCGCGCGCCTGGGGCATCCCGAAGAAGCGATAGATTCGTGGGAAAAATCGGTGGACGCGAACCCCGATCAACCGAACGCACACCTGTACCTGGCGGAGGCTTACGACCAGCGCGGTGAGCCGGTCGCCGCGGCGCGTCACTGGAATTTGTTTCTGCAATACGCCGCGGCGAATCCACAGGGCGCGCCAGACGCTCCCACTTTCAGCCGGCAGCAAATCCTCGCCGCCAGTATCCAATTGGCCGATGATGAATCGCGCATCAGTCATCTTGCCGCAGCGCTCGCGCGCTATGACACCGCGATCGCGCAGGCGCAGCAGGCCGGTGACGCGAAACTGGAAAGTTTGGCGCTCGTCCACCGCGCGGATTTGCAAGCCAGGAATGGCGATGCCGCCGCGGCCGCGCAATCTTATCAGCGTGGTCTGGCGCTCGACGCACAGGCCGGCGACACGCAAGCCGCGGCGCTGGATTGGTTCAACTATGGGCAATTTCTGCACAGCCACAATGCGCCGGACGAATTGACATACGCCGCTTTCCTGCACGCGGAAAATCTGCTGAATGGCACGTCCGGCTCCGAGCTGGCTACCGTGCAAACCGCTCTTCGCCAAGTGGAAAGCAAAATAGGCGTAAAAGCTGCGAGCGTCGCGCAAAAAGATTTGGCCTCGCAGCTGCAGCGCGCCGTGAATTTTGTGCCGGTTGCTCGTTGAAATAACCACGCCTGCATCGCCTGCAACCGTGTAGAATTCGCACACCCATGACGATTCCCGCCGAACGCCAGGACACTTGCTTGATGCGCGAAATGTTTGACAAGATCGCGCCCAAGTACGATTTCATCACGCGCGTCATTTCGTATGGCATGGACGGCCGCTGGAAACGCCTCGGTGTGTTGCGCGCATCGCTGCCGGAAAAGGCGCTGGTCCTTGATCTCGCGTCGGGCACCGGCGATTTCTCCCGGCTGGTGCGCGAGCGTTTGCCGGCCGCGCGTTCCGTCGCCGTGGACCTTTCCGAGGGAATGTTGCGCGTCGGGAAGCGAAATGGTCTGCAGGAAGCTGTTTGCGCAGACGCCACTGCATTGCCATTTGCCTCAGCGTCTTTTGATTGCGTTTTTATCGGATACGGCTTGCGAAATTTTCCGAATCTTGCGGTCGCGGTCCGCGAAATCGAACGCATTACGCGACCGGGCGGCGTGATGGTCAGCCTCGACTTTTTTCTTCCGACGAATCGCCTGTTCCGTCAGCTGTATTTGGGATTTTTGTATGTGCAGGGCGCGTTTTGGGGCATGTTGCTGCACGGCAAACTGCGCACTTACACTTATATTCCGGATTCGATCCGCAGCTTCGTTTCGGTTAAAGAATACTCCTCGCTGCTGCAGCGCACGGGGTACCACAGCGTGGACGCTCGCGAGTTCATTTTTGGTGGGATCGGATTGCTGTGGGCCGTGAAACGTTAAATTGCGCGACGTCTCGATTTCCGCTCAGTTTTCCAGCCGGAACCGTGTTGATGCGAGCTGGTACAGTCGCCGCCACAGCAGCCGGTTAATTGTCACCACCATCGCTGCCATCAAAATCGTCGCCGCCAGCAGCACCCGAGTATTTCCCGTGTCGGTGGCATTGCTGATCACGGCTCCCAGCCCGGTGGTCACGTAGGTATGCCCGCGGAATTTGAAATATTCCGCGACGATGCTGGCATTCCAGGCGCCGCCTGAAGCGGTCACAAATCCTGTGATCAAAAACGGAAAAATTCCCGGCAATAAAAGCTCGCGCCAGCGTTCCGTCCGGCCAAAACGAAAAACGGAGCAGACCTCCTTTAGGTCGGTGGGAATGGCGATCGCCCCGGCGATCACGTTGAACAGGATGTACCACTGCGTCCCGAGCAGCAGCAACATGATCGAGCCAATTCCCAATCCGCCGCCCGCGCGTATCAGCACTAGCAAGATAATCGGGAAGAGCGCAGTCGCCGGCACCGACGCCGCCACCTGCGCGATAGGCTGTGCGATGGCCGAAAGTTTGGGCTTAAGGCCGATCAGGATTCCCACGGGGATGGTCCACAGCGCGGCGAGAAACAAAGTGAATGCGACGCGGAGGAATGTCGCGCCGGCGCCAAGAAATATGCTGCGCAGTTCCTCGCGCGTCAGGTGCGTCAGCAGCATCACCATATTCACGGATGCGAACACGATCGCAACGAGCAGCGCGGCCAGCGACAGTCGCGTGAGCCACTGAAGAACGCCGCGCCTTGCGCTTCGCGGGCCTTCCGTCGCATGGCTGCGCGCAAAATGCAGGCTCAGGAACTCGCGCGCCGGCGCCACTGTAAGCCGCGAGAAGAACGGTAAAATTCTTGAGCTGCGCAGCAAATCCAGAACCGCCGAACTCGGCGCGTCCGTGGATTCCACTTGCTCGAATTTGAATTTCTCAGCCCACGCAATCACCGGCCGCCACACCAGCTGATCAATTACCACGATGATTCCGATCATCACTCCCATGCCCCACCAGATCGCGCGCGTGTTTCCGGCGTTCGCAGCGGTCTGCAGGTAGGAACCCAGGCCCGGCAGGCGCAAATCGCGATCGCCCAGCGTGAACATTTCGCAGGCCATAAGAAAAAACCAGCCGCCCGCTACGGACATCATCGAATTCCACACCAGCCCGATGATCGAATAGGGCAGCTCCATCTGCGTGAATCGTTGCCACCAGCTCCAGCGGTAAATCTCGGCCACTTCGCGCATCTCGCGCGGAATACTCTTCAGCGACGAATAAAAACTGAACGTCATGTTCCACACTTGCCCGGTGAAAATCAGCAGGATGGAGCCCAGCTCCACGCCCAGTTGCCGCGTGGGGAAAAGCGCCACCATCGCGACCATCACGCCGGGAAGAAAACTGAGCACGGGAATGGACTGCAGCGTATCCAGCAGCGGCACCATGAATTTTTCCGCGCGCGTGTTGTAGGCCGCGACGTATCCATATACGAGCGTGAATGCCAGGCTCACCACGTACGCGGCCGCGATCCGCAGCACTGAAAACATCGCGTACCGCGGCAGCGCGCTCGGCTCCAGATGAATTTCCATGGGCGCGCCGACCGGGCTGAGCCAGTAATGCGTCATGGAAAGCACTGCATAGAAAAACGCCAGCGCCGCCAGCAGAATCGGGAGATCACGGAACAGAGAAGGCACGGTGGACGGAATCGTTCCCCAAGTCAGCGTGCGGGTGGAAGTTTTCTGCGTTTCGCCGGCCATCAGTGTAGGGAAGCGCTTTCCGGGGAATTTTCGCCGTGATGCTCCGGAGCATGCAGGTGTACGGTGTCGTCCTCCGCGTCGTAGGTGAAGAGTTCCGCGTAACGGCCCCAGTTCAGCGCGGTTTCAATCTGCTGCTCCACTTCTACCTGCGCAAAGCGCTCGTCCAGCAAGTCGCGAAAAAATTCCACGGGCATGGTGTGATTCGATTTCTTCTGGAGTGTGGATTGAATCTGTTGCAGCAGCGAAACGTGCGCCAGCACCGCTTCGCGAAACAATATTTTTCGCGTCGGTATGTCCGCTTGCGCGAATGCGCGCCCGTTCTCGGTAATGCGCACATCGCCTTCATGCACCGTGGCGAATGCCAGCAATGTTGCCGCATCCAGAATCGGCAGCAGGTCGTCCACTTCCAGCAGCAATTCCTCGGCGATGTGGTACATGTCTTCTTCGCCGCCGCGATCGTCCAGCAGCTCCAACAAACCGCCGATGCCGCCTGGCCGCGAATGCGGCAGCATTTGGGCCGCTGCTTTTTCCTTGTGCTCGGTTTTCGATGGCGGCGCCAGCTCCAGCTGCGGCTGCGTCATTACTTTGTAGATGTAATCCACGTAAAGAACGAACGCCGCGGACTTGCGGTCGCGCGGATGTTGCAGCGGCACGCGAAAATCCGCGCGTATCTTTGCTGGATTGCGCCCCAACACGATGATGCGATCCGCCAGCAGCACCGCTTCCTCAATATTGTGCGTGACAATGAAAATACTTCGCGTGGGCACTTTTTTCGCCAGCCACAGCTCCAGCAGCTCGCCGCGCAGGTTTTCCGCGGTCAGCACGTCGAGCGCGGAGAAAGGCTCGTCCATGAACAAAATTTCCGGCTCCACGGCTAGCGCCCGAGCAAAGCCGACTCGCTGTTTCATACCGCCCGATAACTCCTTGGGATAAGCGGATTCAAAGCCGTGTAATCCGACGGAAGCGAGCGCCCGCAGCGCTTTGCGGTGCCGCTCGAAATGCGTGATGCCTCGCGCGAGCAGCGGAGCTTCCACGTTTTCCAGCACCGTGAGCCAGGGAAACAGCGCAAAACTCTGAAACACGATCGCCACGTTCGGCCGACATCCGCCCATCGGTTGGCCGTGCCACAAAACTTCTCCCGCCGAAGGAGCCGCAAGCCCCGAAAGAATTCGCAGCAGCGTGGATTTTCCCGAGCCGGAAGGACCCAGCAGCGCGATGATGGTGTTCGGTTCCACGGAAAAATCAACGGGAGCAATCACTTGAATCTGCCGGCCGTCTGGTTGCTGATAACTTTTTTCGATTTGCCGCGCCTGAATAATCGGCTCTGTGTCCACGGACGGCGCCACGAACTCCGTCGTCACTTCGCCGGTCTCGGCGCCGGGCACAGCACAATACGCCGCACCCGTACCTGCTTCGGCCAGCTCGTCCATCAAGCACTGCCAAGCTTCTTCTGGCAGCGCGTCCAGAAAATGATTGCGCTCTCCCGGCGTCATCGCTTCGACGATCGCGCGCATCTCCTGAGGTGGCAGCGAATGGAGCAGCACGTAGGCGTGGTAATACGGCAGGTGCACGATCAGCGACGCCGCCAGTTCCACCGGCATCGCGTGAAATAGCGCGCGCTGTTCGTCGTAGTGCGCACTGAGAAAGAAATCAGCGGCCGACGTTGGGTCAGTTTTTCGCAACAGCTCATTCGCCGGGCCCCACTGCCTTTGCGCCAGCAGGTTCCGCAGCTTTTGTGTTTCCTGATTGTTCATTTGCGCACGCAAGAGCCTACTACGATTTCACGAAGACTGCGACGCCGCGCGAACGCCTTCCGCGCGCCCATGTTACAGAATCGTGACAGCGCAAACCGATTCTGGGCTGCCAGAAGATTCCGTGACGGTGATTCTCCGCTCGGCAATCCTCCGCAACCCATCGTTTCTGTGCCAGGGTGTCGCCCAGACAAGATTGACGGGGCCTGTACCGCTTCGAGACGTACGGTTCGCATTGAAACCAACCACACCTGACATGAATTGCCCGCGCCGTTATTTGAGGCGCGAGCGTCTCCTCCATCTGCCTCTCGCATCAAGCACTTAACTCGAGCGAGCGAAGCCGCACTCCGTGGCCGACTTCGTGCAGTAGACACTGGAGCCTAGCTTTGCGCGTGGGAGCATCCGTGCGCGTGGCGCGCGATCGATTGTGCACGCGCGTGCCTAGCGCTAACGCCATGAGGAGCACCGTGGAGCCGACCAAACCACAAAAGCGTCAATCCAAACGCAGCAAGCCGATTGACACCGTGAAGACTCACCTGCGCCGCATCGAACGCAGAGAGTGGCAACTTTGGATTGTCGCCATTCTGGTCAGCTTAGTTCTCCTGGCAGGCTTGATGGCTTTCATTCTTCCGGGCCTTGGCCTGCAAGAATACAAGTTCTCGCTTCACCTGCTTCCCCCGGTTGTGCAGGGCCTGGTCGCTTTAGTTTTGATCTTCGACATCTACACCATCTTTCAGCAATTGCAGATTCATCGCATGCGCAATCGTCTGGCGGAGCGCGAAGAACTTTTCCGCCTGATCAGCGAAAACGCCGCAGACATGATCGCCGTCGTGGATATGGACGGCCGGCGCATCTTCAACAGCGACGCGTATCAGAAAATACTCGGCTACTCCGCCGAAGAGCTGAAGAATTCCTCGTCCATGGATCAGATTCATCCGGACGACCGCGAGCGCGTGAAAGCCGCCGCCGCCGAAGCGCGCCGCACGGGCGTCGGCAAAAACCTGGAATATCGCATCCGCCACAAGAACGGCACATGGCTGGTGCTGGAGTCCACCTCGAGCGTCATCGGCGATGCCAGCGGAGTTCCGGAAAAACTTGTCATTGTGAATCGCGACATTACCGCGCGCAAGCAAGCCTCGGAAGCCCTGCGCTTGTCCGAAGTCAGTTTTCGTTCCGTGATTGAAAACGCGCCCTACGGAATTTACCGCGCGCAGGCTTCTGGAAAATTGCTGCTCGTAAACCCTGCGCTGCAGAAAATGTTGGGCTACGAGTCGCAGGCTGAATTGCTGCAGTTGAACCTCACCACGGACGTGTACGTTGACCCGCTCGAGCAGCAGCGCGTGAACGATCTGTTCAGCAAGCAGAAAGAATTCACCGACGTCCAAGTGGATTGGAAACGCAAGGATGGCACGCCCATCAAAGTGCGCTGCACCGGCTGGTTCGTAAAGTCGGCAATCGACGGCGCCGCATATTTCGAAGTTTTCGCGGAAGACGTCACCGAAAAGTGGCTGCTGGAGCGCCAGTTGCGCATGGCACAAAAAATGGAAGCGGTTGGCCGGCTGAGCGGCGGCATCGCGCACGATTTCAATAATTTGTTGGGCGTCATCATCGGCTACAGCCAAGTGCTGAAGCGAACTCTGCCGCCCGGGACCCCATTCCTGGAGCACGCCGAGGAAATCGAAAAGGCCGGCCAGCGCGCCGCTTCTCTCACGCGCCAATTACTGGCCTTCAGCCGCCAGCAGGTACTTGCGCCCGCGGTGCTCAACATCAATTCCCTGATTTCGGAGATGGAAAAAATGTTGCCGCGTCTCATCGGCGAAGATATCGAAATCGTCATCGCTCTAGATCCTGCGATTGGCCGCGTCAAGGCCGATCACGGGCAACTCGAGCAAGTGGTGATGAACCTGGCCGTCAACGCGCGCGACGCGATGCCCGACGGTGGAAAGGTGGTGATCACCACATCCAATGTAGTACTTGACGACGCGTGGACTCGCTCGCATCCCGGTTCGAAAGCCGGCGATTTCGTAATGCTATCTGTCGCCGATACCGGCACCGGCATTGACTCTGAAACCCTCGCGCACATTTTCGAGCCTTTTTTCACCACCAAGGAACGCGGCAAAGGAACCGGTCTGGGCCTGGCCACTGTGTACGGCGTAGTGAAACAAAGCGGCGGATACGTTTGGGTGGAAAGCGCACTTGGCAAAGGAACGGCATTCGAAATTTATTTGCCGCGCATTGAAGAACTCGTCAGCGTGCCAGAGCCTGTCGCGCCCATCGTGGAAGCATTTCGCGGAGCGGAAACCATATTGCTGGTGGAAGACGCGGACGCGCTGCGCAAGCTCACACATATGCTATTGGAACAGCACGGCTATCGCGTTCTGGTTGCCGCCAACGGCGCTGCGGCGCTGCAATTGGTGGAGCAAAAGCCTGAGCGTATCAATCTACTACTCACCGACGTCATCATGCCCGGCCTGAACGGTCGCGCGCTTGCCGGACGCCTGGAACTTCTCCAGCCCGGCTTGAAGATTCTGTACATGTCCGGCTACACGGACGACGCGATCATGGATCACGGTGTCCTGGAATCCGGGACCCATTTGCTGCACAAACCTTTCAGCGAAGAAAACCTGATCCGCAAAGTGCGCGAAGTTCTGGACGCGGACAGCATCGTTCCGCCGCTCGTTGCGGAGCCACTGATTCTCACAAAGACCTAAGAACGGATTTTGCAACAGGAGGCACCTCCAGCGATGAGACGACTTTTAATCGTGGATGACGATGAGGCTATGCGCCGTCTCTTCCGTCTGAATCTATCGGACGACTACGAGATTGTTGACACCGACGATCCCGCGCAAGCGTTGGCTCTGGCGATGGAGCACAAGCCCGACGCGATCCTCATGGATTTGCGCATGCCCAAACATTCAGGCCTCGGACTGTGCCGCGCGCTCGGCGCCATCAACAAGGCTCAGCCCGTTCCTATTTTTATCGTTAGCGGCGAGACCGCCGCGGAAATCAAGCAGTCTTGTAGGGAGATGGGGACGGCCGGCTATTTCGAAAAGCCCGTGGATTTTGACGCGCTAAGGGACTCGCTCGCGAAAGTAAAACGGCAGACGCAGGTTCCGCGAACCGAGGTTCGCGTGCAGATTCGCGTCGAGTTGAAACTTACCGGAACTGACATACACGGAAAGGAATTTACGGAGAACACTTTCACCGAAAACGTCAGCGTCAGCGCTTTCCTATGCGCTTGCACCGCCACTCTGGTGAAGGATTCGAGCGTCGAGGTTTGCATCGTCAAGGGATCCGACAAGTGCATCGGCACAGCGCGGGTGGTTCGCTCCGAAGAACGCGCGGGAACTTCCGCTCTCTATGGTTTTCGCTTTATCGAGAAACGCGGGGAGTGGATTCTAAAGTAGCGAGACCTGTAACGCAAATCCGACATGACCGTCACTCACCAAACCGCGGCTCCCGAAAAAACCGCCGAAGCGCCTCCCGAAGCTTTGACGTCCTCGCCAGCCGCTCGTGTGTTGATCGTGGACGACGATAAAGCGCTGCGCACGATCTTGTCGGTCATGCTGACTCAGTCGGCATTCGTATGCCGCACCGCGGCCAGTGGTGAAGAGGCGCTTCCTCTCCTGGAAAATCAGCCGACCGATGTGGTGATCTCGGATCTGCGCATGCCCGGCATCTCCGGCATGGATCTCCTGATTGAAGTGCGCGAGCGCTATCCGCATCTGGCCTTTTTGATGGTTACGGGCGAGGACGAAACCCGAGTCGGTGTGCGCGCCATGCAGTTGGGCGCCGACGACTATCTGCTGAAGCCCTTTGACGCGGATGTCGTGGTCGGTAGCCTGCATCGCGCCCTGCAGAAAAAGAAACTCGAGCGCGAAGTGCAGGAATACCGTCTGCGCCTCGAGGAAATGGTTTCCGAACGCACGCAGCAATTGCGCACCGCGCTGCAGCAAACCGAGCGCAGTTACGAGGACACGCTGGAAGCTCTCGGCGCGGCCATTGATCTTCGTGATAGCCCCACCGCCGGGCACTCGCGCCGCGTTTTTCTTTACTCTATGGAACTCGCAAAATCCATCGGCGGTCTGGAACAAGAAATTCGAAGTATCGCCATGGGCGCGTGGCTGCACGACATCGGCAAGCTGGCGATTCCTGACCGCGTGCTGCTCAAGCCCGGTCCGCTCACCGACTCGGAATGGGAAATCATGCGCCGTCACGCCAGAATCGGCTACGAACTGGTGAAGACTATTTCATTTTTGGCGGGAGCCGCGGAAATTGTGCTGACGCACCACGAGCGCTTCGACGGCTCGGGCTATCCGCAAAAAATGAAAGGGGATCAGATTCCGTTCGGCGCCAGAATATTTGCCGTCGCGGACACGCTCGATGCGATGACTTCTGATCGGCCCTATCGCGCCGCGCTTCCGCTGCAAGCTGCGCGGGACGTGATCGAGCGCGGTTCAGGGACGCTGTTCGATCCGCTCGTGGCAGCGGCGTTTCTGCGCGTCCCATGCGAGACTTGGGAAACGATCGCCAAACAAACTGTGACTGTCCATGCCCGCTCGGTGTTGGCCGCCGAAAAGATCACGATTCCCATCACCTAGGGGATCTCCGCGTTTCTTCCGCGAATTCAGAACTTTCGCGACCATTCCTTGGGCCAGCGCTCCACCACAACTTTCTTATCCGTGTAGAATTCCACGGCGTCGCGCCCTTGCCCGTGCAGCACGCCCAAAAAACTGTCGCGCCAGCCACTGAACGGGAAATAAGCCATGGGCGCCGCGACTCCGATGTTAATTCCGATGTTACCCGCCGGCACTTCGTAACGGAATTTTCTGGCAGCGGCGCCGCTACTGGTGAAAATCGATGCCATGTTTCCAAACGGGCTGCGCGCAAGCGTCTCGATGCCTTCTTCAAGCGTATTCGCATGCACAAGGCTCAGCACGGGCCCGAAGATTTCCGTCGTCGAAAGCGCGCTGGCGGCCGGCACGCCATCCAGCAGCGTCGGCTTCAGAAAATTGCCGCCCGACGCTGACGAAGTCGCGCCGTTTCCGGAGCGGCCATCGAGCAAGACCTTCGCGCCATCGCTCACTCCCGCGGCGATCAGTCCCTCGATCCGCTTTTTGCTCTCGGCGGTGATTACCGGCCCCATCTGCACATCCTTGTCCAGGCCGTTCCCCACGCGGATCGCATCCGCAACCTTCGCGATTTGTTGCGTGAATTCGTTGCGCGCATCGCCCACCGTCACTGCCACCGAAACAGCCAGGCAGCGCTGCCCCGCGCAGCCGAACGCGCTGTCGCTCACGATGCGCGTCGTGGTTTCCAGGTCCGCGTCAGGCAAAATCAGCACATGATTTTTCGCGCCGCCCTGGCACTGCACTCTTTTTCCGAATTTTGCCGCCTGCGCGTAGATATATTTCGCCACCGGTGACGAGCCCACAAAGCTGATCGCCCGCACTTCCGGATTTTCCAGCAGCGCATCCACTGCCGTCTTGTCGCCGTGGATCAGATTCAGCACACCCGCTGGCAATTTCAGCCCTTCCATCAACTCGAAGGTGCGTTGCATCGTCAGCGGAACTTTTTCCGACGCTTTCAAAATGAATGTGTTGCCGCAAGCGATCGCGTAAGGCAGGAACCAGAAGGGAATCATCGCCGGAAAATTAAATGGCGTAATCGCCGCAGTCACTCCCAGCGGTTGCCGGATCATCATCTCGTCAATCCCGGACGCCACGTCTTCCAGGTTGTATCCCTGCATCAAGGTGGGAATTCCGCAGGCGACTTCCACGTTCTCGATCGCGCGACGCAATTCCGCGCGCGATTCGCCCACCGTCTTCCCGTTTTCCTGGGTGCAGATTTGCGCCAACTCCTCCACATGTTCTTCCAGTAGCTGCTTCAGCTTGAACAAATACTGGATGCGGTCTTCTGGAGGCGTGCGGCGCCATGCCGGATATGCGGCCGCGGCAGCCGAGACGGCGGCGTTCACGTCTTCCTTTGCGGCCATCGGCGCGCGCGCCAGGCTTTCTCCCGTCGCAGGGTTCACCACGTCGCGATAGTCCGCGGATTTGCCGCCGCGCCATTCTCCCCCGTAGTACTGGGTCAGGTCACGAATGCTGGCCATGTGGTATATCCCTCTCTCGTGCTGGACGCCGCCGCTAAGTCATGCTCACAATTGACAACCGGGCGTTCCTTTGCCATAGTCTCAAAGCGGTTAGACAAATACAATGCCTGAGGGGCATATTCGGTCACTGTGCATAACGGAGGAGAAGACTTGAGCGAGACTAGCTTTCTCGTCCATTCCGTCAACTTGCCCGAACGCTCCGCGGGTGAGCTGCTTTCGTTGCCTCGCCAGCAAGCCGGATGGGAATGGATGAGCCTCTTCGTCCGCCGTCTGCAGCCAGGCGATATCTTCCGCGCACGCACCGATCACGAGGAAGCCGCGTTCGTTTTGCTCGGCGGCATCTGCCAGGTGGATTGGGGGCAAGGGCCCACGCGGATTGGAAAGCGCAAAAATGTGTTTGACGGTTTGCCGTACGCGCTCTATCTGCCAACCGGAAACCAGGCGGTTTTCACCTCCCAAACGGTTTGCGAAATCGCGGAATGTCGCGCACCGTCCGAAGCCCACCTGCAGCCGAAACTGATCACGCCCAGCGACGTCGTCAGCAGCCTGCGTGGTGGAGGAAACGCCTCGCGGCAGATTGTGGACATCATCACACCCGCTTTTCCAGCGGATAAGCTGATGGTAATTGAAGTTTATACGCCTGGTGGCAATTGGTCGAGCTGGCCTCCGCACAAGCACGACGTGCACAATCCACCGGGCGAAGTGGATTTGGACGAAATCTATTACTATCGCCTTCGCCAAGCGGATGGATTCGCCATGCAGCAGCTTTATTCTGGCAAGCACGGCGGCGATCAAACTTTGAGAGTCAAAGATGGTGATACCGTCCTGGTTCACAGCGGCTTTCACCCAGTCGTCGCCGGGCCCGGCTACGATGTTTACTACCTGAATTTTCTCGCAGGCTCGGCCCGGGCCTTGGCCGTCACCGAAGATCCGCAACATGTCTGGATCCGTTCCACTTGGAAGGACACCGACCCGCGGCTGCCGCTCGTGAGGGAATAGTCACGCCGGAAAAGGAGACCCAAGCGGATGTCCTGCGGCCGGAACGATGGCGAGCCCTCAAACCAAGCGCGAGAGATTCCGCAGGCGCGGCCATTTTCTCAGTGGCCTGTTTCGCAATTAGATTATTATAATCGCTTAGAATACTATCGGTCGAATCACCTTCTGTACGCTCCGGTGCGCTCCGTTCGTCGTTTGCTCGCGCCGCCAACGCATCCGTCCACTCGCCTCGTCTCCGGCACGCCCGTCCGGCTAACGAAACCTCGGGCTTTCCTTTCTCTGGTGCAAGGACGACAATCGTCCCATCAGCAACTCTGGGCCGTCACACCATTCAGAAGGGACATCGCCCAATGACGGTACGTCTCACCGCAGCGCAAGCCACCATCGCGTATCTGAAGAATCAGTACTCCGAACGCGACGGCCAGCAATTCCGCTTCTTCGCAGGCTGCTTGGGAATTTTCGGCCATGGCAATGTCGCCGGCCTCGGCCAGGCGCTCGAACAAGATCCGGGATTGCGGTATTACCTTTTCCGCAACGAGCAAGCCATGGTGCATGCCGCGACGGCTTTCGCCAAAACAAGTTTCCGCATGCGCGCGCTGGTTTGCACATCTTCCATCGGACCGGGCGCCACGAACATGATCACCGGCGCGGCGACCGCCACCATAAATCGCCTGCCCGTGTTGTTGCTGCCGGGCGATATTTTTGCACGACGCAGTGTCGCGCCCGTGTTGCAGCAGCTTGAGTCGCCGTCCACCCAGGATATTTCCGTAAACGATTGTTTCAAGCCGGTTTCGCGTTACTGGGATCGGATCGAACGTCCCGAACAATTGTTGACGTCGCTGCCCGAAGCCATACGTGTCCTGACCTCTCCCGCGGAAACCGGTGCCGTAACCATCGCGTTCCCGCAGGACGTCCAGGCCGAGGCCTTCGATTATCCCGAAAAGTTTTTCGCGAAAAAAGTTTGGCTGGTTCCTCGCAACCGCTGCGACCATGACCTCCTGCGGCGCGCGGCCGAATGGATTCGCGCTGCGAAGAATCCGCTCATCGTCGCCGGCGGAGGCGTGCTCTACTCGCAAGCCTCGGAAGCGCTCGCGCAGTTTACGGAAGCGACGGGCATCCCGGTCTGCGAAACGCAAGCGGGCAAAGGCTCGCTGCCATACGACCATCCCCAGCAGCTCGGCGCCGTGGGAGTTACAGGCACGCCTGGCGCCAACATCGCGGCGCGCGAGGCGGATTTGATCCTGGGTATCGGCACGCGCTACAGCGATTTCACCAGCGCGTCAAAAACTGCGTTCCAGAATCCTGCCGTGCGCTTCATCAATGTAAATGTTGCCGAATTTGACTCCTACAAACATGCGGGCTTGCCGCTCACCGGCGACGCGCGCCTGACCATTGCAGAATTGCAAAAAGCTCTCAGCGATTTCTCCATCGAAGAAAGTTATCGCACGAAGATCAACGAATTCCGCGCCCGCTGGGAAGATGAAGTGGACCGCAACTATGGCATTCACCAGCCGCCGCCTATCACGCAGGGCGAAGTCATCGGCATCGTCAACAATTTCACGAAGCCGTCAGACATCGTTGTGTGCGCGGCCGGCAGCTTACCCGGAGACTTGCACAAACTTTGGCGCACTCGCCAGCCGGGCGGCTATCACATGGAATACGGCTTTTCCTGCATGGGCTACGAAATTGCCGGTGGCCTGGGCGCGAAAATGGCGGACCCTTCGCGCGAAGTGTACGTGCTTGTCGGCGACGGCTCCTACCTGATGATGGCGCAGGAAATCGTCACGTCTATTCAGGAAGGCTTCAAAATCAACATTGTGCTCCTCGACAATCACGGCTTCTCCAGCATTGGCGGGCTCAGTCGCGCCTGCGGCAACGAAGGTATGGGCACAAATTATCGATATCGTCGCACCGATAAAAACAATGGCAAATACGATGGCGATCTACTTCCTGTGGATTTCGCCGCCAACGCCGCCAGCCTGGGTGCCTGGATCGCTCGCGCGCAGACCGCGGACGAACTGAAAGCTGCCCTGGCCGCCGCCCGCGAACAGCCCCGCACTTCAGTAGTAGTCGTCGAAACTTCCTACCACGAAAGGGTTCCCGGCTACGAATCCTGGTGGGACGTACCTATCGCCGAAGTTTCCGAACGCGACGCAGTGAAGGCCGCGCGCCGCGACTACGAAGAAGCGCGCAAGAAAGAACGTTTTTTCTTTTAATGCAAGTTTTCGCCGAGTGCGTTTTCGCGTAGCCGTTGCACAAGTTTCCTTCGAAACTCAGGGCACAGCGAGGTAAGGGTGGAAACATCCGCAGGCGCAGCGCAAATCGCATCACCCGGGAAGCCTCATCTCAAGCGCGCGTTGGGCCTCTGGGACTTGATCTACTACGGCATCATTCTCACTTCGCCCATCGCCGCGGTGCCACTTTTCGGTGAAGGCCAGGTTCTTTCCCACGGCCACACCGTCGCGACGCTCCTGCTCGCCATGGTCGCGATGTCCGTCACCGCCATCAGCTTCGGCCGCATGGCGAGCGTCTATCCCTCCGCTGGTTCGGTGTACACGTACATCAGTCGCGAGCTGAATCCGCACTTCGGATTTGTCGTCGGCTGGGCCATGTTTCTGGAATATCTTTTCCAGCCCATCCAGAACGCGCTTTACGCCGTGCTCGCCATTCAACGCATGACGCCGCGCATCCCTTTCGCAATTCTCGCCGCCGTAACTGTCGGCTTCATCACCATCCTCACGGTGCAGGGCATTAAATTCACGGCGCGCACGAACGAAGTCCTGCTCGGCTTCATGTTGCTGGTCACCACCGTGTTCCTGGTCGAATCTTTCCGCTTCATCGTGCTGCACCAGCACTTCACTGGGCTCTTCTCGATGCATCCGATCTACAATCCGGCCACATTCAATTTGCGCGCCGTGGCCGCTGGCACATCGCTTGCCGCGCTGGTGTTCATCGGCTTCGACGGCGTTTCCATCCTCGCGGAGGAAGTTCACAATCCCAAACGCAACGTGCTGCTCGCCACCGTGCTGGTAGTTATCTTCACTGGACTTTTCAGCGGCTTGCAAGTTTATCTCGCGCAGCGCGTCTGGCCGGACTACACCACGCTGCAAAATCCCGAAACCGCCTTCATGGACGTCGCGCGCATGGCCAGCGGCCCCGCGTTATTCGCCGCTTACGGCGTGATGCTGCTCGTTTCCAGCATCGCCTGCGGGCTTGCCGGACACGTGGGCGCGTCGCGACTGCTCTACAGCATGGGCCGCGATGATGTGCTACCGAAAAAGATATTTGGCTACCTCAGTCCGAAGAAAAGCAATCCCGTTTACAACGTCTGGATCGTCGGCGTGCTCGCCTACATCGGCGTGATCACCATTCCGTGGGAACACGCCGCGGAAATCGTCACTTTCGGCGCGCTACTTGCCTTCATGGGCGTAAATCTCGCGGCGTTCCGCCATTTCTGGTATTCGCGCGAAGCCATAGGCCATCGCAGCTTCTTCGTGGACGCCTTCGTTCCGGGCTTCGGCTTTGTTTTTTGTTTTCTGCTGTTGATCAGCCTGCAAACCTGGACGAAATACGCCGGCTTGGCGTGGCTAGGAGTGGGGATTCTCTACGGAGGTTACAAAACGAAGGGGTTCACACGCAGGCCCAAGATAATTGACTTCAGCGAAACGTAATCTGCAGACACGACGCAAAAAAAGCCACGACAACCATTGCTACCGCAAGTCCCGAACCAACGCGCTGTTTGCTTTTCCCGGCTCGTGCTCCAAAGATTGCCCGCGTGAAACGTGCAGCGCAAACCCGCACGATTCGCGAATCCGCAATTCCGGCGCCAGTTTTGTAACTACTGCCTTGCTGCGATCTCCTCCGATACGCCGGATCAGCAGTTCCGCCGCCTCGATTCCCAGCTGGTGCTTGGGCAATTCCACGGTCGTCAACCGAGGCCGGAAGACACCCAGCCAGGGATAATCGTCAAAACTCACCAGGCCGAAATCCTCCGGGCAGCGCAAACCCATTTCTTCCGCGGCCTTCAGCAACCCCACGGTCATCAAATGGTTCGCCACATAAATTCCGTCGGGCCGGTGCGAAAGCAATGCGTGCCCCGCGCGAAACCCGGATTCAATACGGTAATCCCCTTCGATGTCCAGTTCGGATTCGTAAGGCAGCCCTTCGGCTTTCAACGCGTCGCGAAAACCTTCCCAGCGCGCTTGCGCATTGCTCACTTTGCGCGGGCCGCCGATCAATCCGATGCGCCGCCTTCCCGAACGCGCCAGGTGGCACACTGCTTCGTACGCGCCCTGATAATCGTCGGTAATCACGGCGTCTTTCGTCAATTTCGGATAGGTGCGCATAACCAGCACAAAAGGAATGTTCACTTCCTTGATCATCTGCCGCAGCGACGGACGAAAATCTTCCGCGGCTTTCGTCAGCAGGATTCCATCTACGCGCTTCGATAGCAGCAGCTCGACGGATTTTTCTTCCTTCGCGAGCGTGTCGTCGCTGTTGCACAACAGCAAATTGTAGCCGTGACGCTGCGCGGCATCCTCCGCGCCGCGAACCACCATCGGGAAAAAAGGATTGGCGATGTCCGGCACGATCATTCCGATCGTATGCGTCCGCTGGTTGGCCAGGCTGCGCGCAATCAGGTTCGGCCGGTAGTTCAGCTTGCGGATCGCCGCTTCCACGCGCTTGCGCAGTTTCTCGCCTACGTGGCTCTTGTGATTCACCACCGCGGAAACCGTGAAGACGGAGACGCGCGACAATTTCGCCACGTCGTATATGCTCGCAGTCTTGCCCGGCTTCTTGCGTCCCGGTTTTTTCAACACGCTCATCCGTATCAACCTTGTACTGAAAAGTAAAGCGCCCGCATCTGGCTAACCTGCAAACTGGCTTTGCTCGCTGCAAGCCTCTCAGTAGTTTATGACAAGCGGTCGCTGTTTTCTCGCCGAGTTGTAGATTGACTCAAGAATAACCATATCACGATGTCCCTGCACTCCGTCGCTTTCCACCGGCCGCCGATTCTGAATCGCGGAGGCTAGCTCGTTCAGCTCCAGGCCAAACTCATCAATGATCGGGAACGTCCGGTTAATCGCGCGCTTCCCGATCTTTCCTGTGAGCCGCCGCACCTCGTCGAATGGAAACGCAGGAGTTAGCGACGCCCATCCCTTCGTCCCCTGCACGTATATAAAGGATGACAAAACCGATCCGTACGACGCGCTGCCTTGCACCACCAGGCCGCTCGGGAATTGCATGCGAAACGAAATCCCTTCCTCCACGTCCCAAAATGTCACCGTGTCGCGCGCCCAGCTCTGCGCGCTTACTTCCGCCGGATCTTCGTCCACCAGCCAGCGCGTAGTGTTCACGCAGTACACGCCCAAATCCATCAGCGGCCCGCCGCCCGCCAAGTTCGAATCCACCAGCCACGGCAAAGACTTGCCCGGCGAATACAATTCGCTGAACGCAGTATGAATTACGTCAATCCGGCCCAGCTCGCCGCTCTGAATCAACTGCTTCAGATAGAGACTGCTGGGCTCGAAATATTTCCGGTACGCGGTCATCAGCAGCACGCGATTGCGCCGGCAGGCTTCCACCATTCGCGCGGCCTGCTCCGCCGTCGCAGCAAGTGGCTTCTCGCACAACACGTGCTTGCCGGCCTGTGCCGCCTGCACGGTGAAAGATTCATGCAGGCCGTTCGGAGTGGCAACAAAAACCGCGGCTACTTCAGGATTCGCGAGGCACGCCGGGTACTCCGCATTACTGTAATGCGCGCTGGCTTTGAATTTGCGCGCCACTCGCGCAGCCTTGTCCTTGTCTCTGCTGACAACTGCGACCAGTTTTGCGTTCTTGCACTTCGCGAAGCTCGGCAGAACGAACCCTTGCGCGATCGTGCCCAGGCCCACCACCGCGAACCCTACTTTTTTCCTTACACCCATGGATTGGATTGCTCCCAGGAATTCGCAGGGCCGGAGCCAAACGTTCTTGAATTTGTAGCGGCGCACATCAGTGCGTCGTTCATGACGCGGCAACCGTTGATGCCGCACCGCTGGCCTCGCACTCCACCTAACTCTCGCGGTCTGCGCGTCCCAGCCTCTGATTTCGAATCGCTTTGTGATCCAAGCCGCGCAGTTCTTCACTCGCACCCAACACTTTCTCAATCGCATCCGCAATCGAATCCACGTCCGCTATGCTTCCCACAAACAATTGGTGCGGAAACCACACCGCCTCATGGTAAGCCGCGCGATCTGCCACCGGACACGAATACATATTCCGCAGATCGAGCGGTTTGTCGCGTCCCCAGCTCAGAGCAGGGAAGTCCTCCGGCTTCAAAGGGAATAGCGAACTCTTGTAAACCGGCTCGTAGAACAGCCCATCGCAAGGAATGCCTTCCAGCTGTAACGCACCCACAAACGCCGCACGCGGAATGTCGTTTGCCTTGTCCGCAAAATATTTGAACATGAAGCCGTAGGGAGCAAGACGCGTAATCCGCGGTTCGGGCCTCAACAGTTTGATCGCGGGATTATTTTGCAATCGCGATTCGAAGTGCTTCACGTTTTTCTCGCGCGTCGCAGCTTGTTGCGGCAGCCGCTCCAGTTGTGGCCCCAGCACCGCAGCCTGTAGTTCGCTCAGCCGGTGATTGAATCCGATAATGCGGTGATGATATTGGTCCGTCAGGCTGGCGCGCCCGGCGTTTATGTAGCTCTGCACCAGCTCCATGTATTCCAGCGTGTTGGTGATCACCGCGCCACCTTCGCCGGACGTGATCAGCTTGCTGGATTGGAAACTGAATGCGCCCAAATCTCCCATCGAGCCGGCGCCTCGCCCCTTCCACATCGCGCCATGCGCGTGGGCGCAGTCCTCAATTACTTTCAGATCGTGTTTTTTCGCAATGCGCAGAATTTCGTCCATGTCTGCGAAACGCATTCCCAGATGGACGGGCAGAATCGCCTTGGTCTTCGGCGTAATGGCCTGCTCGATCAACTTTGTGTCCAGACAATAAGTTTCCGGATCCACATCCACGAATACCGGCACAGCGTTGAGCAGCAGCACCGGCCCAACCGTACCTTCCCACGTGTACGCGGGCACGATTACTTCGTCTCCCGGGCGAATCTGAATCGCTTTCAGGCACGCCTCGATCGCGACTGTCCCGGTGCTGACGCACTGCCCATACTTCGCAGTCTGGAATGCGGCGAATTTCTTCGCGAACGCATCCGCATATTTCCCGGGAAACGGCTGGCCGCCCCATTTCAGGCTCGTGAACGCGTCCTCCAGCGCGGTGAATTCTTCCTTCGTGGCGACGGGCCATGGAGTGAAAGGTGTCTTGCGTACGGGTTCGCCGCCGGTAATCGCGAGTTTTCCCACGTGCCAATCTCCTGTTCGAAAAATGAATTTAGGTGGTCTGTGCTCTGCCTGCGAATCCGCACCCGCCATTGCGCCGCGTCACACCGTTTCTGGATTCGGAATCAAAATATCGCGCACCACCGCGTCCAAATCGTGGCAAGCGGTAATAAACTGCCGCAGAGTCCGCCGCGTGGGCGCGAAGGAATCAAATTCCTCCACAGTCAACCCGCCCTCGGTATTCGCGCGCCGGAAATCCCCGAATTTCCTGGCAAGTTCCTCCAGAATCTCCGCGCGCACCGGTTCATCAATCCGCGAACGCACTTCGATATCGCTCGCATTGAATCGCACTTGCCAGGGACACGGCGGCGAAATCACCATGTCGCCGCCGATGAATTCGCTCCAATGCATGTGATTCCGAAACGCCGCCGAAAGCAGCCGGATGCGATAGCCGCGTTCCTTAAACGTCCGGTACGCCTTTTTCAGCACGGCCACGCCGGCCCATTCCAGATATCCCGGGTCAATCGAGATATTTTCTTTTTCCATTACGAGCTTCAACCAGTCGTCCAGACGTCCCACCATCAGTGTGCACACCGGCCCCATGCTGGTGATATCCTTGCCTTCCTTCGCGCGCCGCTGCAGGCCGCGCTCCACCGCTTCCGCGACGGCGATGCACTGCGGCAATGTGAACGACACGGTCGCATTGATGCTCACTCCGCGGTAGGTGGCTTCTTCGATCGCCGGAATTCCCGCACGCGTCACCGGAATCTTTACGATCATGTTCGGCGCGAGAGCGCTGAATTCCATCGCCTGCTTCACGATTGCGTGGCTGTCACGAAACAGCCGTGGGTCGGTCTGAATCGAAAGCCGTCCGTTCTTGCCATGCTGTGCGTCGAAGATCGGCGTCAGCAGAGCCGCGGCGCGGACGGAGATTTCGCGCACCAGTTGCCACGCGATCTCGTCTTCAGTTGCCGTGGGAAGTTCTTTGATCAATTCCTGGATGCGTCCCTTCCAGAAACTCATCTCTTTTTTCAGAACGCCTACCACAATCACCGGATTGCACGTCGCGCCGACCGCGCCATGCTCGATCGAATACGTCAGCTCCTCGATGGACGCGGAATCGTTCCACAGGCAGGTCGGAGTAGTTTGCGTCATCTTGTGCAGGGGGCTTTTGTAGGTAGTTTCAGTGGTGCGCGTCATGTATTCCGTCCATCAAATTGTGGCGGCGTCCCGCCGGCTCTTTTTCCATTTGCGACTTCAGCGAATTTCGTTCGCGCAGATCCGCTCTACGTCACGATGCGGCCCGCACGTCAGCAAGTGCCACTTCGATCGGTTTGGCCTGCAGGTAAGACTGTTCGGCCGCCACGGCGATGGCCAGGGCCTTTAATCCGTCGTCACCCGTAACGCGCGGTGCGCGATCGTGCAGCATGTTGTGCACAAAATCCCGCACCTCGGCGAGATACGCATCCGCAAATCTCGCCAGAAAATGATCGGCGAGGCTGCGCTCGCCGCCTCGCGCCGTCAGGAAAACGGCGGGCGCTTGTTGCAAGCTCCCGACAAAGATCGAGCCCTTCGATCCGATAATTTCCGTGCGCACGTCGTAGCCGTAAACCGCCTGCGCATACGATTCCACGTTCCCGATTGCGCCGCGCCGGTACGTCAGGTTCACGACGCTGGCCACCAAGTCTCCGTGGGTCGCGAGCTCCGGTCGGATCGACGTCGTCGTGTAGGCATGCACAGCGTTCACTTCGTCTTGCATCATCCAGCGTGCCAAATCGAAATCGTGAATCGTATTTGTGTAAAAAAGCATTCCGTTGATGCGCGACGCGTATGCCGCAATGGGAGCCCACTCCTTATCGCGCCCCAGCGATTTGAATATCACCGGAACTCCAATTTCACCGGCCTCAATCCGTTTCATCGCTGCCGCGTAGGCAGGATCGTAGCGCCGCATGAATCCCACCTGCAATCGCCGCCCTGCTTTGGCCACCGCGTCCAGCGCCGCGCGCGCATCGGCGAGATTCAGCGCCAGCGGCTTCTCGCACAGCACATCTTTCCCCGCGCGCACCGCCGTCTCCACCGCTTTCGCATGAAACTTGTCCGGCGTGGCAATCAGCACTGCGTCCAGATCCTTGCGCTCCAGCATCGCTTCCAAACTGCTGTACCAGTTTTCTATTTCGAGTTCTTCCGCCACCATTCGCGCGCGCTCAGCCGCAGCGTCTGCAATCGCCACCAGCCGCGCCTCCGGAACCAGTCGGCGCAGATTCTCCGCGTGGCGTTTCCCCATTTCCCCAACGCCCAGCACTCCAACTCCCAACTTACGCATCCGAACTTCTCCCTGAGGAACTAGAAATTCTCCGGCGAATGCCGGAGCCGGAACCCCCGGACTTCAGCGCTTAGCGCGCGCTGGCCGCCACTCCCAGATCATTCACAACTCCGCGCAGGTATTTCAAACTCGCTGCCACGTTCTGCGCCGGCGGAATCGGCGTGGCGCCGAATGTCACGTCCTGCTCCACGACCGACCATCCCGAATATCCGTTCTTCACCAGCGTGCGGAAAAACGCGGGAAAATCGATATTCCCCTGGCCGATCACCGTGAAAACTTTGTGCTCGATCGCTTTTTCGAAAGTCCACTTGTTGCGCCGCGCCTCTTCCAGCACCTTCGTATTGCAATCCTTGATGTGCACAAACCTCAGCTTGCTCTTAAATTTCTCCGCCTCTTTTACGGAATCGCCGTAGCCGTAAACGCAGTGACCCGTATCCAGACACAGCCCGACATTGGTGTGTGAAGTCGCGTCGTAAAATCGCTCGCACTCTTCCGGGGTTTCCACGTAAGTCGCGACGTGCGGATGAAACACCAAATCCAAACCAAATTCGTTCGCGACTTTCTCCGCATCCGCCACGATTTTCCCGATGTGTTTCCATTGCTCCGCGGTCAAAGTAGGGCAATCTTTGTCGTAAACGCGCCCCGAAAACGCATTTCGCTCCGGCGATTGATCATCCGCAATCACCAGGAACGGCGCCTTCAGGGTCGCAAGCAAATTTCCGACCTTGCGAATACGCTCCATCACGGCCTGGCTCGCCGCGGGGTCGGTCATTTTCACAGGTACGAACGAAGCCAGCAGCTTCAGCTTGCGCTTCTCCAACTGCGGCTGAAGAATTTTCGGATCAGTGGGAAAAAAGCCGTAGGGTCCAAGCTCTGATCCGGTGTAACCAGCTTCCACCATTTCATCCAGCATCTTTTCGTAAGATTGCTCCCACGATGGCCCCGGATAATCCAAAACTCCCCAACTATCGGGTGCCGAAGCAAATAGAAATCGTTCGCTGATTGCGCTCATGCTTTCCTCTTTCTCGAAAGGTTGAATTTAGTTGAAAAATGTTGTGCGGCCATCGAGTCACGGCCAGGACGGACGTGAAAATCTTCGTAAATCGCGGCCGCACGGGTGATTCGTGGCCATTCATTTGTACTGAATAGAAAAAGTGAAGTGCTGTGTTTTCTGTTAGTTACAAAATCCGTCACTGGGGAAAACCCTTCATTTGTACTGAATAGAAGTTGGTGTTTTGGGGGCGTTTTAGCCGGAGGACGTGCAGCCCAGAGGGCCGCGGTGACGGCGCTGGATCGGCTGCGGGTTGTGTTCGACATTTTCACAGATTCATCATCCTCTTCGAGCGCGCGAAAAGCAAAGGGTTGTGTGTGTACAGGAAGCTCGCGCTTCGCGGATGCCGTCCCAGGCTACCGCCACGGCTCCAGCACCACTTTCATTGACTCTGCTTCGACCGACTTCCTCATCGCTGCATCCACATCCCGCAACCCGTAGCGGTGGGTGACAAATTCCCGCAGTGGATAATTTTTCATGTAGCGCGCCATCTGCCGCATGCTGGGCCCGTAAGCGGCAGGCTCCTCGCCGGCGACGCCCAGAATCCGAGCGTTTTTCGCGCAAATATGCCGGTGGGGGCTGATCGGCACCTCGCCCAAATCCGAAAAATTTCCCGCCTCCACTAGCAATCCGCCGACGCGCAACATATCGAGCGCCTCCGGCACGGCTTCGGGGACCCCGGCACATTCAATCACCATGTCCGCGCCGCGGCCGTGCGTCAAATCTTTCACCATCTTCAGGCGCTCTTCCTTCGACATGGTTCCGACATTCACGGCGAAGTCCGCGCCGAGCCGCTTGGCGAAATTCAAGCGGTACTCCGACTTGTCCATCGCCACAATCGTCCCCGCGCCGAGCATGCGCGCCTTCATCAAAAAACACATTCCTAAAGGGCCGACGCCGAGCACCACTACGGTATCGTCGAAGCGAAATGACTCGTTCGGAAACGCCGACATATGTTTCGCGCGATCCAGTCCCACCGAGACCGCGAAAATTTCCGTCAGCACTGCTACTTCCGACGGCAAATCGTCCGGCACTTTCACCAGAAAGCTGCCCGGCACCACATACATGTACTGCGACCATCCGCCAAACAGATGCGGCGGATTTTTGGCGCTCAGGTTGTTGCCATAATCCGTGGTCTTCTCGCAGCAGTAGTAAGGAAAATCGTGCCGGCAGTAGTAGCATTCGCCGCACGCCACGTTCGCGCCCACCACCACGCGATCTCCCTCGCGCAGCGCCACGCCTTCGAAGTCCGCGTACTTTCCATCCCCGCCAATCGCCGCAATCGTGCCGACGTTTTCGTGGCCCTGAATAATCGGAAACTCCAGCTGGCGGCCGCCGTACTGGGCGGTGTAACCCTGAAAAGTGTGCTTGTCCGTTCCGCAAATCCCGGACATTTCCATGCGAATCAGCACACAACCAGCAGCAGGTTCCGGCAGAGGATATTCGCGTATCTCGTACTTCCCGGGTTTCACTAATGTCACTGCAAGAACGCCTGGGCCCGCCATGGATGTGTACTCTTCGTTCCGCTGAATCCTGCTAAGTTTCGCTTCGAACCCGCCGCGCTGCTCGCGAAAAAAACCGCGGGGAGCCGTGTTGTTCCCGAATCCCCGCGGGAAGTGATGCGTCCACTCGCTGCGCTCTTTCTCTGCTTTCCTTAAAATCCCTAGAAGTTCAGTTTCAGAGATAGCTGCCCAATGCGTCCCGGTAAAGTTCCAGAAACCTGCCCAAACGACGCCGAGGTTGCCACACCGCCGCTGAAACCGGTGATCCCGCTGGGCGTCAAGAACTGGGTGTGATTGAACAGATTAAACAGCTCACCGCGGAATTGCAGGTTGAAGCGTTCCGTGATCCGCGTGTCTTTGATTACGGCAAAATCCCAGTTGTTGATCCCCGGCCCATGGAAATAGCGGCGCCGCGCATCGCCCTCGGTCCCCAGAGCGGAAGGCCCGAACGCTGCCGGACTGAAGTACTGCCCGCCCGTGTTTCGCGGGTTCGTAATATCCAACGGTCCTACGATTTGTGGCGTGTCCACCGGCAGGGTAATCGGTCCGCCGAAGCCCGTGCCCAGCAACGATTGATCGTCTGTTTCGACCAGCGTAACGGGCAGACCCGTGGCAAATTTCGTGATTCCGCTGATGGCCCAACCGTTCGTCAGGCGCGATGGCCCGCCCAACTTATCAATCGGCAGGCTGTAGTTGTAGCTCGCCACGAAATTATGGGTGCTGTCGAACGCGGAAAGTCCGCGGCTCAACCGGTGGTTGAAAGGATTGATCTGCTCGCCGTACCCAGACGAATCGTCGAACGCTTTGCTAAGGGTATAGCCGATCAGGGTCGACAGACGTCCAGTCGTGTGCTTGTAGTTGACTTGGAGGGAATTGTAAGAGGATGCGCCGGCGGTAATGAAATAAGAATCGTTACCGAACGGGATAATTCCTAGGTCTCCGTTAGGCAGCACCGTGGTGCAACTAGGAGCACAAGGCAACGCAGTGCCAGCCGGGAGAGCCACGCCGCTAAACGGCGCGCGAGTTCCCAGCGAAAAGCTGTTGTCCGCATGAATGTAGACGTTATTTTCACCACCAGGGCCACAAACGGTTTGGCCCGGCGCCAAGTTGGCCGGATTGTTCAGCGACAAACAGAGCGCCGGATTCCCCGGATTCGCGGATTCTGAAGACAGCAGTCGGTGACCCTGCGTGCCCACGTAACTCACCGTCAACAAGTCCGAACTCGTGAACTGGTGTTCGATGGACAGCTCGTATTCTTCCGCGTACGGTAGGCGGTTCTTGTTGTAGAAAGCCGGCGAACTGCCGATCGTCCCGAAAGCGCTGAAGAAATCGGGCAAGTTGTCGAAAGGAGGGCCGCTCGCTGGATGCTTGGCGGAAAAGAACAGGGGAGGCTGGGTCACCGGGAAAAAGTTTGTAATGGAGGAACCCTGACCGCGATTCGTAAACGGGGCCGCAAATGTCGGCTCGTTCTGCCCCGTATAGTTTCCGAATGGTGCGTCTCCAATTTCATTGAAGTCCGTGGCGCCTTCAAACGTGCTGTAGAAAATACCCCATCCGGCGCGGATGCTCGTGGACCCGGGTTTACCCAGGATCTTCCCTAGCATCCCGTCGTAGTCTCCGAACGAATACGCCAGCCCCAACCGCGGCGCAAAATTGTTCCAACGGGTGGGCGCCAGGGTGCTCGGAACACCTGGATCACCGGGAAACACCCACCCTGTCGGTGAGCCGGGGAAAACAACGGATTGTTCCCCGGGAATCAAGGTCTGAATTTGGTTGTACTTTTCCTTCCACGGCGCGCTGACGTCGTATCGCAATCCATAATTGAACGTCAGATTCGATTTCACGCGCCAGCTATCTTGGCCATAAAAACCAAGATAAAAATTGCGGCCGTACGATGGATACGACTGCCCTTGCACGAACGAGCTGGGCGCGCCCAGCAGAAAGTCCACAAAGTCGCTGCCGGTTTCGCTGGGCTGTCCGTTGAAATTGCTGCCGAAGAAGAAGTTTCCGTTTGAGACGTTATCGATCAGGTCTTCTTCCAGTTGGTCGTAGTGATACTGGCCCCCGAATTTCAGCGTGTGCGTGCCCACAACGTGGCTGTAATTGTCCACGACCTGGTAGATGTTATCGATCAAGCCGTTCGGACGGCTCGGCACTCCGATTACGAAGTCGTTGAAGTCAATTTCCGGAACGCCTTCCAATGCAGGCACCAGGGGAACGATACCCGGCGCGCCGTTCGCGCCCGAAGCAAATCCCAGGCTTGCGAGCGTCACTCCCTTTCCACCCTGCGGTTGATTGAACAAAGTATCCAAGCGGAAATATCCCAGTCGGAATTCGTTCACGGACGACGAACTCAGTGTTTTCGTGGCGCCCAGATCCACGTTGTACGTCTGGCCCTTGCCGTCCACGCCAAACCCCGGATAAAGCGGTGCGTTGCCGGGCCAATAGGGGCTGATCTGGTTGAATTTATCCCAGTAGAAATACGCCGTCAGTAGGCCGAAATCGGTGTTAGCGTCCGCTCGGCCGCTGAATTTGTTGTCACTCAGATTTATTGCTCCCGCGTTTGTGGTGAAGGTCGGCAGGCCCGAGCTGTTCGTCCCGTTCGCGGGCAGAATGAACGGCAAAAGGTTCGCCGAGATTGGATTGAAGGCCGTGGGCGACAAACTCGCATTCGGCAGAACGCATTGGGTGTTGTTCGTGCAGCCTGGGAAATAATACCGCTCACCCGGCGTAACGGGGTAGCCCAGTTGATTGGTCAATACGGCCGCCCAATTGCCCGTCGCGCTGCAATTCGGCGCCGGCGGAGTACAACTCTGTACCGTCGTTGGATTGCCGTGCGCATCCACTAAACTCGCCGCAACCGACGAAAGGTCCCCGCCTTCCAGCGCCGAGGTCGGTGCCCCGGTAATGCGTTGCGTCTGCCCTTGGATCACGCGGTTTCCTTGATAGTCGGCAAAGAAGAATATCTTATCGCGCTTGACCGGGCCCCCAAATGTGCCGCCGAATTGGTTCTGGTGATACGCGCCCCGTTGTCCCTGGTCAAAATAGTTCGCGGCGTCGAAATCCGTATTGCGCAGAAATTCAAATAGATTGCCGTGGTAGCCGTTGGTGCCGGACTTGGTGACGACGTTGATCAGGCCGCCGCTGTAGTTGCCGTACTCGGCGTCGGGATTGTTGGTCAGGATGCGAAACTCAGCAATTGAATCGAGGTTGGGAATCGCTCCAGCGCCGGAAAATCCCAACTCCTGCACCAGCACTCCATTCAGGATGAACCCGTTTTCCGATTCGCGCATTCCGTTCACGGACACCGCGCCGGAATTCAAGTCGCCAGACACTAGCGGCGCCGCAAAGCCCGCCGATATAAATGGTCCAGCATAAGCTCCGCTCATCTGTGACGCCGTCTGCGCCACGCCCGGCTGCAAACCCAGTAAATCGGTGTAGCTGCGGGTCACCAGCGGCACATCGGTCATCGTTTTTCCGGTGATCACTTCGCCCATCTGAGTGCTTTCGGTATCCACATGCAACGCGTCGGCCGATACTTCTACCTTCTCGTTCGTCGCGCCCACTTGCAACGGCACGTTAATCTCCAGTGCGTCGTTTACGTCCAGCACCAGTCCCGTCTGCGTGTAGCTCCTGAATCCGCTTTGTTGTACGCCGATTGTGTAGGTTCCCAGCGGCAGCGATTGGAAGGAGTAAAATCCTTGCGAGTTCGTCGTCAACGTGGTGACTACGCCCGTCGCCACGTTGGTCGCGGTCACCGTCGCGCCGGCCACCACCCCGCCGCTCGGATCAGTGACCGTTCCGGAGATGCTGGCGGTGACGCCGGCCAGCAGCCGTCCGCATGTGAACAGTACTAATGCGAAAACCAAAACGCCCGAAAACTTTACGAGTCTTGTGAATCGCATTCCCCACCCCCCAAGTTAGTTGGCGCTCGATCGAATCGGCCCCTGCATGCCGGTGGATTTTCGGCTCATCCCCCTGCGATTCCTGCTGCGTCGTGCGAGCGATAGCTTTAAAAGAGTCTAACCGGTTATTCCTTGGAAAGGCTTATAGTGTAGCGTCCACCCTTTGTCAAGATGTTTCGCGGCGGCACCGGGACGGTACACGCTCGCGCACGGCACATGACAAGTCCACAAGTGCTCATCGCTCTAATCGCCCCGAAAATCATGCTCTTCCCGCGCATCTTTCGTTCTTTCGACGCGCTTCCGCCAAAAAGCGCGCTATTTTTTAAGTCGCCCGGGCCGCCCGGGTAATCGACGCTCTCAGTTTTGCCCGCGAGATGGCCAGCCTTAGAACGTTGCGCGATGCGCTCACCGCGATCCGCAGGCAGGCCTATATAACCGATTAGAAATACGAATCGTAGGCCAGCAGGTTGCATCGCTCAAATGCAGCGCCGCGAAGGCATGGCTCCGATGCTTGATTTACTTGTTGTCAGGAACGATGTTGGATGCGGGCCAGTGCGCTGATTGCGCGTTGACATTGGCGATAATGGAGACTGGCCCGTCAACGGGCTTCACGTCCACGTTGTAGCCATCCACTTCGACCAGCGGCGCGTCTCCCTGCATGTCCTTCGTTGCGGCTTCGATGGAAGTCGTCGAGGATTCGCCGGGCAGCAGTGAAATATAGTTGTCGGAGTAAAAGACTGGCAGCACGCGCCGGCCGCTCTTTTTTTGGTGCAGTTGCAGGTGCGAGAGCAGAGCGACGTGGCTGGAGTTGTTGTGCAACGTCACGGTCAGCACGGTCTTGTCGCCATCGGCGCGGGCGCTGGCTTCGGCGTCGAGAGTGGCCGTGGGAAGAGTCATCAATCCTTCGAATTGATCCTGGGCAACATGCTGCCAGTAGAAATTGCTGGAGAGCGACTGGCCGCTCGCATTGCTAAGTTCGAGCTTGATGAAGTACACCGGGCTGATGCGCGCGCTGACTTCGATTTGCGCGGCCTTCACCGTAGTGCTGGCCGGAACCTGTGCCACTAGATAGGTTTTTTGCGAATCCAGCGTTCCGTCAAGACGATAGATCAGCGCTTTCACTGCGAGCGCGTTCAGCGCGTCCGGACGATTGTTGACCACTTCGATGTCTCGATTTTCCTCATTGAACTGCACGTGCACGGTTTCCGAGGCTTTCTTCACCGCGTACAACGCAGCGTTGGGCTCCAGATCGTAATGATAGAGCTGCCAAACGAAGCTGGGCTGCGCCGGGTGGCTCATCCAGGTGATCACGCCCGTGGTGCTCTTGAACATTTCGGCGTTGCGCCCTTCGTACATCGCGCGGAAGGCCTCATACGTTGCGAGTTGCCCCTTCTGCACGAAGTCTGCAAGGTTGCGAATGTGGCCGTAACGCACGGCGAGGGAAGTAGGGAACTCATTGCCGCGTTGCGCGCCCGCCGCCATGTCGTGCTGCGCCCAGTCGTCGTTGATCGTCTCCCAATCTTTTTGCGGCATCATGCCTTGAATGGATTCGATGGTGGGAATGGAGACGGAGCCTGTCTCGGTCTTGAAACTTTCGTGAATCACATAGAAGAAGCGCGGCGAGCGCCAGTAATAAGGACCGTGCGAAGCGACGCCGCGTCCGGCCGAGGAATTCGATTGGTAGAGGCGCGTTGGATCCAGGCGGCTCATCAGCGTCAGCAAGGTGTCGTCAAGGTCTTTGGGTGGATAGCCTTCATTACGCGCACACCACAGCGCGATGGATGGATGGTTGCGGTAGCGCAGCACCTTATCCGTGACATTTGCGAGATACGTGGGGATGTCGCTTACGTCGGGACCGTCATTCGGATTGGGCTGGAAGAACTCATCCCACAGCAAGATTCCATATTTGTCTGCCATGTCGTAGAAGTCGGGACTGGTGCTCTGGCCTACCCAGTTGCGGATGATGTTCAGATTCGCCAGCGCGTGCATGTGAAACTGTGCGTCCAATCTCTCTCGCGGAATTCGCTTCATTCCGTCGTCGAGGCCCCAATTTCCGCCCCGCGCCATCACGCGAACTCCATTCACGGAAAGCGTGAGGTTGTCCGAGCCGGGGACTTGGTATTCGATCTTGCGAATGCCGAACTGTTGCGTGTTGCTGTCCGAGGTTTTGGCTCCCACATCGAAACGCAGCATCAGGGTGTAGAGGTTCTGCGGACCGTAGCCGTTGGGCCACCACAACTTCGGATCGGAAATGTGCAATTCGGGTGTGGATTTGCTGTCCAGCGCGATTGCTTCCGTGCCGTTCGCTGCAATTGTCACGGATTTCTGGAAGGCGATCTCACCGTCGTGCGAATTTTGCGCCTCTGCGTTCTGCGGTTGCGCGTTCTGCAAGCGAATGATGCCCGTTAGCGTGCCGGTGACGGGCTTTGCTGATTTATTTTCCAGCGTAGTGGAAATGTGCAGGTCCGCGGTATCGTGCGCCGCAGACAAATCGCTGGTTACGAATGGATCTTTCACCAGGACCGGCCCGGTCGAATCCAACGTGACCGGAAGCCAGATGCCCGTATCACGATCGCGAATGGCCGGTAGCCAGTCCCAGCCTATTGTCGAAAGAAACGTGGGACCGTCAATGGCTGTCTCGCCGCCGTTCTGGCCCACGCCCAGCGCGACGGTATGTTCGTGCGGAACGCCCGGGTGCGGCTGCGGCGCAACCAACACAGCCAGCACGGCGTGGCGACCCAGCTGCACAAATTGCGAGATATCGAAGTTGCCTCGGATGAACGCGCCGCGCATCGTTCCGACTTCGCGGCCGTTCACCCAGATTTGCGCGCTGTAATTAATGCCACCGAAATGAATCCAGGTGTGGCGGCCTTTGTAGCCAGCAGGTACGGTAAAGGTGGTGCGATACCAGTAGCTGGCTTTGTTCAGGCTCTCAGGAATCGCGCGCATATTCTCGCCATACAGCGGCTCGGGGTACACGCCGTTGTTCACCAGCGTGGTTAGCACTGTCCCCGGCACGGTGGCCGCGTACCAGGCTTGCGGGTCGAAACCGGCCGTTGAAACGACCGAGGCCTCAGCCGAAACTTTCGCGGAGTCTTGCATTTTCCAGCCGTCAATCGTCTGCGTTGATGACTGCGCTGATAAAACTGCCGGGACCGCAACCGCAAGCAGAGCGAAAAGACGAAAATTCATTTTCGTGATTCCCCTTTTGTGGGAATTTCTCAAAATAAACAAAAAATTCCATTATTGACTGCGCGTTACGCTAAGGTACTGCCGCGCGTCGACCGAATCGCGTGTTTTACAAATTTACCGCTCCGGAACGAATCGCACGCAAACGGGCGACGGCACCTGCAGCTCCGGTCCGCTTCGCGTCAGGTGTCCGGTGTTCGGATCAACGCGAAAAACCACGATATCGTCGGAATCCTGGTTGGCGGCAAGCAGCCAAGCACCTGTGGGATCGAGCACGAAATTGCGCGGCGTCTTTCCGCCGGTTGAATCGATTTCCACCGGCGTCAGCGTGCCGCCCTTGGCGTTGACTGCGAACACCGCGATGCTGTCGTCTCCGCGATTCGAAGCAAAAAGGAATTTTCCGGAAGAATGCATCTCAATTTCCGCCGCCTCGCTGGTCCGCGCAAATCCTGTGGGGAGCGCGGAAACGATCTGCACTTCACTCAGCATGCCATTCGCTGCATCGTAGCCATACGCCACCACAGTGGAATGCATTTCATTGATCACATATAGATGTTGGCCCGTGGAGTCAAACACAAGGTGACGCGGCCCGGCACCCGGCACGGCTCGCACGATTTGTGGATCGCTGCCTAAGGTACCCGCCGCAGCATCGAAGCGGTACACCAACAGCTGATCGAGCCCCAGGTCCGCAACAATCACAAAACGATTGTCGCTCGAAAACACGGCGGCGTGGGCGTGCGGACCCTCCTGGCGCTCCTTGTTCACGCTCGAACCTTTGTGCTGCACGAATGCCGTGGCTTCACCGAGGCGGCCATCCGCCAGCACCGGAAATACGGCGATGCTTCCGCGATCGTAATTGGAAACCAGCGCGTATTTGCCGCTGCGATCCAGCGCAATGTGCGCAGGTCCTTCACCGCGCGACGGAACTTGATTCAGTAGCGTGAGCTTCCCGGTTTTGCTCTGTACGGCGAAAGCGCTCACCGCTCCGGTGGGCTGGCCGTTGAATTGCGAAATCTCGTTGACTGCGTAGAGGAATCGTCCGCTCGGGGCAATCGCGAGAAATGAAGGAGCGGTGCTCTCGGCCGCCAGTCCCAGCGAACTTGACTCGCCGGTCGCCGAATCGAAGCGGTACGCGTAAATTCCCTTGCTGCCGTGGTCCGTATAGGTGCCCACATAAAAAAGATATTTCTGCCGCGCTGCCTCCACCGAATTTCCAGCTACGGAAAGCCCGCACAGAACGACAAACAGAGCCAGCAACCCCGAAGCTGTTGAACGGCGAAGAAATCGAATCAAAGACATTCGTTTCACCTCGAAAATGTTTGCCAGAAGCAGCGACGCGCCAATCGCGGCTTTCAGTCGTATGATTTTCACGCTATTCCCTCAGTGAACGCAACGTCCCACATGTCCCTGCGTGAAATACTAGCTCCGCTCAGCGATAATTAGCGTTTCAATTATGACGACACATATGATGAGAGCCATCGCGGAGGCCGATGCAGCCCAATCCAACGCCCAGTCCAACGAATCTGAGCACGCCTGATCCAAACGCAGCTCCTCCCCCTCAACCATCGCCACCGGGGCTGGCCCCCACCAGCAAGCGGCTGCTTCCCTGGCTGATCGCGGTGGCGTTTTTCATGGAGTCACTGGACACCACAATTCTCAATACCGCGGTGCCGGCGATCGCCGCGGCTCTGCACGTTGCTCCGCTCAGCATGAAGTCGGTGCTGGCAAGTTACACCCTGAGCCTCGCGATCTTCATTCCCATCAGCGGCTGGATGGCAGACCGCTTCGGAACGCGCCGCGTGTTCGCTTCCGCGATCGGCATTTTCACCCTGGGATCATTTCTCTGCGGCATGTCCACCAATATCCATGCGCTGGTCGCGTGCCGCATTCTGCAGGGCTGTGGCGGCTCCATGATGGTGCCGGTCGGCCGGCTCACCTTAGTGCGGACGTTCGCCAAATCCGATCTGGTTCGCGCGATGAGTTTCGTCTCCATCCCCGCCTTGATCGCGCCAATGCTAGGACCGATCGCCGGCGGTCTGATCGTCGGATACCTTCACTGGCGATTCATTTTCTTCGTGAATATTCCCATTGGCCTCGTTGGCTTGTACTTGATGTACCGCCATGTGCCGGACTACCGCGAACACACCGATCCTCTCGATGTAACCGGGCTGATTCTCTTCGGGTCAGGCGTCGCGCTGCTTTCCTATGTGCTGGAAGTTTTTGGCGAACATACGCTGAACGCGCTTGAAGTTCTGGGGCTTTTGGGTCTTTCCGTCGTTGTGCTGGCGGGCTACGGCTTTCACGCCAACAGAACCGCGTATCCGGTACTGCACCTTGCCCTATTTCGCATTCGCACCTTTCGCGCGTCGGTGGCCGGGAGCTTTTTCACTCGCCTGGGCATCGGCGGCATTCCATTTCTCTTTCCACTCCTCTATCAAGTTGGCCTTGGATTCACGCCGATTCAATCCGGCCTCCTGCTGATTCCGCAGGCCATCGCCTCCATGAGCCTGAAGCCGGCGATGCCACGGATCTTGGCGCGGTTTGGCTATCGCGCGGTGCTGGTATCGAACACCCTGGCCATGGGTCTGCAGATTTTGCTTTTCGCTAACATCGGGACGCGCACGCCGGTATGGCTGATCGTCGGCGAAGTGTTCCTCTTCGGCTTCTCCACGTCACTGCAATACACCAGCATGAACACGCTCGTCTACGCGGACGTCAACGAGCAACAGGCTAGCGGCGCCAGCTCCATCGCCAGCACCGTGCAGCAGATGTCCGTCAGTTTCGCCGTGGCTTTGGCATCGCTGGTCACCGCGTTCTTCATTACCGATCGCCACACCTCCAGCGGCCCGCAATTTATTCACGGAATTCACCGCGCGTTCTTCGTGCTGGGCGCAATGACCATCCTCTCCACGACAGTTTTCCGCGAATTGAAGCGAGGAGATGGTGATGCAGTAAGCCAAGCTAAAGCCAAGGGCCTGCACGCCGGCTAAACCTGCGCGCCAAGTAGCGTAGGCCTGCCCGCCGCAGGAGGGCCGCCAGTGCCGGCTCGAAGCGCCTCTCAACCCGCACCCTGCAAGAACCGAAGCGCGCCCCTTCCGCCCCGCAAAGGTGTTCACAACGGTACAGCTTTCAAACATGCCTGCCGCTATTCTGGACGCCACGCAGGATTCTGGTTATGGAGGCAACATTCATGAAAGTACTTGGAGTCATCAGCACAGCGGCTATGTTCTTGCTTCTCGGAGCGACTGTTCCCACATTCGCGCAGGAAGAGCACCAGGAAGAGGGCGCTAAGCCAGCTCAGCATGAGGAAGAGGCTAAACCTGCTCCGAAGCAGGAACAGACCAAGCCGCAGAAGCAGGAAGAGCAGCCAAAAACTGCAAAGCAGGAAGAAGCCAAACCACCGAAACAAGAAGAGCAAGCAAAGCCCGCAAAGCAGGAAGACGCCAAACCCGCGAAGCAAGAACCGCAACAGCAGGCCAAGACTCAGCAAACCGAAGAGAAAAATCAGCATCCACAAGAAGCCAAAGCTCAACCGCAACAATCACACGGTCAGTACGCACGCAACGGTCAGAAAGACAGCTCCGGACACGTATACAACGAAAGTCATTTTGGCCCAAACCATCATGCTCGCTTTGAGGCGAACGGCGGGCGCGAGTATAACGGACGCCGCGAGTACTCCTACGGCGGCTATTGGTTCTATGCAGGATCATATCCAGCGTGGTTTTACCAGCAGGACGTGTACTTCGTTATGGGCGCGGATGGCCTATGGTACGCAGTGGCATACGGCAATCCTTCGCTGATGTTCCAGGTCAATATCGGCTAATCACCAGCCGGAGATTTTGCTCTGGGAGGAGGCTGCAATGTTTGGATATGGAATTGTGGGCACTCTGCTAATTATCTGTCTGATTGTTTGGCTCATACGGTCTTTGTGAGAGTGAGGAGATTCGTTGAGCGATCTCAAATTCGTATCCTGGAAAGAAATATTGCTGAAAACTCTGGATGAAACAGATCCGGAGAAGCTGGCTCGGCTTGTGCCGGAAGCCGAGCTAGCCATGTTCAAGCGGCGACAAGAACTGGATGACACTCCTCAGAATAGCGAAGAGCTGAGCACGATGCCTGTAGCGTCTGAAGCCTTGCGAGTCGTTAAACGAAGAATCATAAAACGTGAAGTTCTTGGGCCGCCAAAAGCCGATGTCGCGCGATTTGTGAACTCCGTTCGGCGCGCCAAGACTGCCTAAAGGCGGGTGGCCACCTCGCTGCGTCTAAACCCGCACCCTTCAAAAGCCGAAGTGATGCGGCACACCGAAATTCAACGGCGTTCGTTTGAGTTGCGCGAAAGGGTGGCCATTCGCCCGCGGAACTGCGCCGGTTTTTCGAGGTAGGCGCGATTGCGTCGCGCCCGAACTAGATCACATGGTTGGAGTGGAAACTAAGACTGCGCTTGGCGCCGCCGCAGTGTGGCAAGCCCTAAAATTCCCGAAGCCAAGAGCAACAGGGTGCCCGGTTCCGGCACCGTGTTAGAGCCACCTGTGACGTTCACACTCGTCGGAAGGAACTCGGACGCATCTGCCTTGGTCGCTCCAGTGGCAAGCGCGTAAAACCACCAGGTGGAAAGCCCGTCGTTGCTGCTGAAAGTCCAGGTAGTAATTGGGTCGCCTGGATTCGAAAGAAAGTCGCTGGCAGTCTGCGGTGCAGCTATACCCGTGCATGGGCTCGGGGTGGGGCCAATCGGAGTGCCGGCCGCATCCACGGCCTGGGCAGGATTCGTATCGCCGGTGTCACCTGGATTACCGCAAGTGAACACGCCGAATTGCCCACCGATCGGAGTCGTGCTAGGAAAGCCAAACGTCACCGTACTTCCGGACATAATTCCGTTGACCGCGAAGACGTCGAGATAATTGAAGGTCATGCTGCCATCATCGCTGTAAGTGAAGGGAGTGACAGATAGAGTACCCACTGTAAATGCCATCCCGAATACCTGGCAACTTTCGTCGCCCGACGAGCAGGAATCGTCCGTGCCGTGGCTTGAAGCTGGCCGGTCCACTTGATTTGCCCAAGCAGGAGAAGAAATGAAGAGGGCGAGAATTCCGGTGCAAATCGGCAAACAGGATCGAAGATTCATGAGCATGCTCCCAAGTCGAATTGCGAAGACTCTAAATCTGCAAGGCGCCCTTGTCAAGCTGGATCGAAGAATTTCGCGAGCGAGCCGGGTTCAGTCGTCCTAGTACTAAGCTATCGGGTATGTTTAGCGTCGCATCGTGCCGTCGAAGGCAGGTGCTATCAACGTTTGTGGCATAATGCGCCCAGTTTTCCGGGGCTGTCCAGATGACCGAGCGCAACCCGAATCCTTCGGATAAGACTCCCCTCGCTAATTCTGACTCTCAAGCCACGCTGGATTTTAAGTTACGCCAAACCCAAGACTTGAGTGCCGCGCCAGTCTCCACATTTTTCCCGGGTGACGTGCTGGCCGGCCGATTTAAGGTATTGCGTTTTCTGGCACGTGGCGGAATGGGCGAGGTCTACGAATCCGAGGACCTCGAGTTCAATGAACGAGTTGCATTGAAGACCGCGCTGGTGGAACTGATACAAGGCGCTCATGAAATTGAGCGGTTCCGCCGGGAAATCCAGCTTGCCCGCAAAGTGACTCATCCCAATGTCTGCCGCACGTTTGACGTGTTTCGCCATACGGAGACGGCCCACGACGGTTCGAGCCGGGAGACCCTTTTCGTCAGCATGGAATTGCTGACCGGAGAAACGCTGGACAAGCTTATACGGCGCGAAGGCCGGCTGACGGCTTCCGCCGCTCTTCCCATCGTGAAGCAAATGGCCGCAGGACTTTCCGCGGCGCACCAGGCCGGCGTCATTCACCGGGATTTCAAGAGCGCAAACGTAATTCTGATTTCGCAGGAATCAGGCTCACAGTCTACGCGCGCAGTAATCACCGATTTCGGGCTAGCGCACGCAGAATTCCAAGGCTCACATACGCTCACACGGCCGGGCGACATCGTTGGCACGCCCGCGTACATGGCTCCGGAACAAATCGAGGGCGGCGGGATCACGCCAGCAACTGACATCTACTCCCTGGGCGTGGTGATTTACGAGATGCTCACGGGTGAGCTTCCTTTTTCCGCCGATACGCCTCTTGCCACCGCAATGAAAAGGCTCAACCAACCCGCTCCGACCTTGCGCACCCGATTTCCCGAGGCGGATCCGGTTTGGGAAAAAGTCGTGGCTCGCTGCCTGGAACGCGCGCCACAGAACCGTTACGCTACCACCGACGATGTTGTAAAGGCGCTGGCAGGCGAATCCGTTGCTCTCCCACCGAGCACGCCTTCGAGAGTTACAGAATCTCAAATATCGCCATCAAATTCCCGCCGATGGATTGTCGTCGCTATCGCCAGCTTGATTTTTCTGGCGTTAGCTGGCTTTGTGGCGGTGCAAGTGAAGCATCGCTTCGGATCGCAGGAAAACGCTGCTGCAACCTCGGGACGTAAGGCCATCGCAATTCTAGGATTCACAAATCTTTCCGGCCGCAAAGATGCAGATTTGCTCGGCGATATTCTCGCTGACGGCCTATGGTCCCAGCTCGATACCGACGAAATCCGCTTCATCGTGCCCAGCGATGTTGATGATATGAAGCGCAACCTCGGATTGCGCGATCTCTCCGCCTCGCTTTCAAACGACCAGGTCGCCGCGATTCGCAAATATCTGGGAGCCGACGTGCTGGTCACCGGCTCCTATACGATCCAAGGAACTCCGGGCGACGCGAACATTCAGTGGAACATCCATTTGCTCAACACCGCCGGCAGCAAGAGCCTCGGTTCCGTCGAGCAGTCCGGCAAGGAATCCGACCTCAATGATCTTGTAGTGCATGCCGGCCGCCTGCTCCGCCAGCGCCTGAACATTCAAGTCACTCCCTCGGAAGAAGCACGTATGGATGGGTCGCTTTCCGCCAACCCGGACGCGATGCGCTACTATGCCGAGGCGCGCGAGAAATTGCGCGACTTTGAAATCCTTGCCGCCACAAAGCTTCTGGATAAAGCGATTGCCGCAGACCCGAAGTTCGCTCGCGCACACAGCGCACTGGCACAAGCCTGGGTGATACTTGGATTCGATGAGAAGGCAAAGGAACAGGCGAAACAGGCTTTCGATCTAACTTCCGGACTATCCACTGAAGCGCGCGGACTGGTAACGGCGAGTTACTACGAGGCGAGCCATGACTGGCCCAAAGCGATTCAACAGTACTCCTCCCTGTGGTCACAGTATCGAGATAACCCGCAGTACGGGCTGCTTCTCGCGCGAACGCAGATAAATGCGAGCAAGGCAAAGGATGCGCTGACGACGCTGGCTCAACTTCGTGGCCAGAATCCTCCTCTCGGGATCGCGGCTCAAGCGGACCTGGCGGAGGCTGAGGCGCAGAGGTCATTGGCCGCATATGACAAGCAGCTAGCGGCTGCAAATGCGGCCGCGCAGAAATCACAATCACTGGGTGCAAACCTTCTGCTAGCACGCGCACGATTGTTTCAGTGTTCCGCTCGCGCAAGTTTGGGCGAGTTCGATCAGGCGCATCCGCTCTGTGACGACTCCATGAAACTGAACAGCGCGGCCGGCGATCAATTGGGGGCAGCCAACGCAAGCAACGAAACGGCGAATGTGCTGTACGAACAAGGAAAATTCGCCGAGGCGGTCCCACTTTATGAGACGGCTGTGAGTCTGGCGCAATCAATCGGTGACAAACAAGACGAAGCCGGCGCGATCTACAACCTCGCGAGAATTCATGACAGTCTGGGTGACCGCGCGGCCGCGATTCAGAACTATCGCAAGAGCATCGACATCGCGCGAGAGCGGGGAGATCTTTCCGATGTAGCCGTCGCGCAGGAAAGCCTCGGTATCGATTTATATCTTGATGGCAACCGGGCCGAGGGGAAGAAGATGTTCGATAGTGCGATGGCGATCGCGCGCGATACGGGCGATTCTTATACGCAAGCGTCAATTCTAACTAATCAGTGTATTTTCGATCTTTCCGCGGGCTATGTCGGCGAGGCTCGACGTAATTGCGAGGAGTCTGTTCGCTTGCGGCGCGCTGCGGACGACCGCTCTGGAATTGGAAAATCCCTGACGAATCTCGGCGATGTCTTGCTCGCCCAGAACGATCTGGAGGCGGCGAATAAGAGCTATACGGAAGCCCTTTCGATACTCGGGGGCATTGGCGCACGCGGAGACGCTTCGTACGCTCGCATTTCACTTGCATCCCTGGCCCTCGCACAAAATCACCCCGAGTCCGCGCAGAAATACGCGGGAGATGCTGCGACGGAACTGGCTGCTGAAAACGACCCTGACGGTGAAGCACAGGCTCGCTGCGTGCTGGCCGACGCGCTGCTTTTATCGAACAGTCCCGGCAAAGCTCAGGAGGAAATCAAGAAAGCCGTGCAGATCACGCAGACTTCAAACGATAAGACGCTGAAACTGAGCGCTGCGATCATTGCCGCAAAAGTGGACGCTCGGAGCGAGAAGATGGATGCAGCTCTGCACTCGCTCCCCGCAATCCAGGCGGAAGCTCATAACGCTGGGCTGGTTCAAATCGAATTCGAGGCTCGTTTGGTACTCGGCGAAATTCAAATGCGAGCCGGCCGCACGGATGCCGGCCGATCCATGCTGCAGTCCTTGGCGCGCGATGCAAAATCCCGCGGCTTCCCACTGATCGCCGCGAATGCATTGGCGGCATGCCAACAGTGATCCCGCGACACCGACCCGAGAACTGCGATCGTTCTCCCGGCGTCCCCGGCCTCTACTTTCATCCCGCGGGCTGGGTGACTCGAGCACGGGCCATAAGTTCGTGCGGGAAACCCCAAACGCTATTTGTTTGCAGAATCCTGAAACGACTCGGGGGGGTCGAGCGAGCATTGTCTCCAGAATTCCGCGGGAGGCAGCGAGCCGTCTACTAGTCCCTTAATGCCGGCGATGGTGGCGGCGATTTGTCCGCCGTCGGCCGAATCGAACACGATTACCACGCCATCCACCGCGGGAGCTGCTGATTTCAATTCGCGGTATGTCTTTTCGAAGAGCGCCCGGGCAAAGTCCCGTTTTTCCTTCGCCGTCGAAGTCGCACCAGCAGAGGCCGGCTCAAGCCAGATCACTCGAACTTTTTTGGTCGCCAGCGGCGCCCACTTGCCGCCGAAAGTCGTCGTCTCGTCCTTGCTGATGTTAAAAAGGCCTGCGGTGATTGCGGGCGCCGAATCGCCGGTTGGAACGGAACTATCCGCATAATCCGCAGGAAGATCCAGTTGCGCGCGGCGAATCCAGCCCCGCGAGGAGCCGGAAATCTGCACGTGCACCCACACGCCTTCCATCTCGAGCACTTGAAATTCGTCTTCCGCATCGGCGGAAAAAAGCACCGGGGAGGTGTCCGCGGGCTTCGAGAAGATATGCGTGCCAGCCTTCTTTACGGTCGCCAGATCGGCGGGCCGCACCTGATTGTGAAGAATCTCTTCAAAATTCTTAACATCTGCCGCTAGTTCCTGCGCTCTCTTCTCCACCGCAGCCCGCTGCAATTTTAGCGACTGCAGGTTGTCACTTGGCGACAAAGCAGGCGTCGCAGCGCCCTCCGGCTGCCGCGGTACGCTCGAGAAGTCCCTCGTCGCAGCGCTCTTGTTTGACGACGATTCTCCAGTATCGAGAGGTGCTAGTTCGAGTCGGGTCTGGGGGCGCAAGCCGCCGCTGCTTACGGGCGGCGGTACGGTGGAATTCGATTTAGCCGCAGGTCCAGCAGCTCTATCAGAGCCAGCCGGCTTCGGCACTGAAGCCGGGCCCAGAGCCTCCTGAATCTGGTCCAGGAAGTCATTTTCGATGTGGCCGTTGGAAACCAGTACGCGATAACCGGAGCGCGCCGGCGTGGGATCGTTGTACCACGCAGTGATCTTGGCGCTGGCGCGGACGGTCGCGCCACCCGAAGGCGTGGCTACTACCTGAAATGTGCACTCATAGTAGCCGCGCTCGTAGTGATCAATCGGCAGGTCGCCGACTTCGACGAAGCCGTCCACCGTCGGCAGGCGGCCGCTGGACGAAGGCCGCAAATTGCGTACCACGCGCTCGACGTCTGTAGCAGGACTAGTAAACGTTCGTTCGTAGGCAGTGGGAGTGGGAGCCGGAGCGGCCTGCGCGCCAACAAGCGCAACCATCAATGTGAACGCGAGCAGCACAGTTCCAAAACGGGACGTGGCACGAAACGTTTTCGTCACGGTATCGGTTCCACCTGGTCGTTCCGCAGCCATCCGCGGTGGCCGTCCACGGTTTCCACGCCGTACCAATAGGGCGTGATGATTTCAATCAGCACGTCTGAATTCGCGGGCACGGTCTGCAGCGTCGCGGCATGTTGGAAAGGAGCTGATTTCAAGTTGGCCTGGGCTTTCACGCGTAATTCGGCTTTGTGCTGCAGCTCATTCAGCTGCACTTGGAGGCTCTTCACGGAGCTTTCCGCTTCCTTCAGCCGTGCCGCTTCCGCATCGCGCTCTTTTACATTTGCTTGCGCGGCGCGCTGCAATTGCTGGCGCTGCTGGAGATCCGCCGTTTGGCGTTCTTCGCGCTGGATGCGCACGATGTGGCTTTGAATCTCCGCGAATTCGCTCGTCTCCACTGTTGTGTCCGAGGCATGGAGTCTCTTCGAGCCGTCTTCGATGAATACCGCGTCAATCTGTAGGTGCGTGCGATCAGGGGCGACGCCTAGAACGATGTATCGCACGGTGATTGTTCCGACGTCCGTGCTGTTTTTGAAATGCGTTGGCGAAAGCGCCTGCTTGCGAATCTTGTAGAACGCATGGCCCGGACCCGTCCACGTCCCGTAGTATGTCGAGCCAGTCACAGCCTCCGCGTCCGTCAGCTCGTCTTCGCGGGAATAGACCTGGGTGCCATGGAGCACTGTGTCTTGCGACACCAGCTCCACTGCTTTCAGCACGTCCGCTTCGGAAGCCTTCAGATCAATAGCGAAGCCCTCCGGCAGGTCCGATTTCTGGTCGTGGCGCGCGGCCGCGGACGGATGGGCAGCAGCGCCGCAGACCACCGCCAGCACAGCCAATCCGAAAACACAGCAGAACAGCCCGCTTCGCGCAACGAGCCTACCCGACATCCCGTGATTCAAGGCTCTGGCCCTCTGCGTGTTCGTCAACCATGCCACCAAAACATTCCCCCTGTACGCACCGTTCATCCAGTTCCGCTGTCCCACGCTCCAAGCGCAACTTCGTCCCGAATTGGCCGAGCACCCCTAAACGGCCACCCCTCCGCCCGGGTTGCAATGGCCATGGCACCGGAAGCCGACAGAGCGCCCAAGGCAAAATACACCAAAAGGGACGAAAAGAACAAAGTGTTAAGTTTTGTTAATTTTTATCTTGCATTCTTAATTCAGCGGGAGTATTTTCCGGGCGTTTGGCGTGTTCGTGAGCCTGCGGAGTACGCCAACCGGGGAAGAACCAAAGTTCCTGGAATGTACGCACGAAATTCAACTCGGTCTTCATTACAACGACTCGCCAGCCGCGCCAATCGCTCCATTGTTTTTTGTAGCCAATCGCGAATCACAACGAAGGTATCCCGCCGATTGCAACAGGAGGGTGTATGTCTCAGAAGTTTCGAGAGGGTGCAAATCCTATGAACGAATTTTTTTCGCGATGGAAAACGATGTTGACGTGCGCAGTTCTACTGATTGCGATCGTGGCTTGCGATGTGCGCACCGCGAGCGCTCTGCCTACTGGCAAGGTGATCGCGATTCCGGCTTTCGCGCGCAAGTATGGACTGCCTTGTTCGGCGTGTCATACCGCGTGGCCGGAACTAAATAATTTCGGGCAAGTGTTCCGCGACAACGGCTATCAATTGATGAACGACCGCGACTCTCCGATCTGGCAAAATCCCTCCTACTTCCCGATATCATTCCGCATCACGCCGAGCTGGCATCGTGAGACCACCACCAATCAGGCATTTGATTCGGGAAACGGGACGTTCACGCAGGCTGGTTTCGACCTTTCCGGAATGGACCTGTGGTCGGCTGGGACGCTCTACAAGAACATTTCCTTCGTGCTGCTGCCGTCGTCGGATCCGACGGCGGTGTGGCACTTTGAGGCCGCATTTATTCGCTTCGACAATCTCAAGGGCAGCCGGTGGCTGAACTTGAGGTTCGGCCGATTTGAAATGGATAACCTGATTTCAGAAAAACGATTCCTGTTCCTTTCAGACAATGGCGGCCTGTACCAGATTTATCACTTCAACGTTCCGGGCAGCATTAACAATTTCGGTTACGGAGACAATCAGATCGGCATTGAGCTGGCGGGGCATTCGGCGAATAGCTATACCCGCTATTCCGTGGCCATGCTGAGCAGCAACGAAGGAGGCGTGAACTTCACCACCGACGTGGTGCCCGGCGCGCCCCCTGCCGGCAGGAGTTACGACGTGAACCTGGCTTTCAGCCAGGCTTTTAATGCACCGGGTAGTTCTGGAGAAAGCGGCTTCGGCCTCGAGCGCGTCGGCGCATTTGCCTATATCGGCCAGCGGCCAACCGGCTACCTGACAGAAGGCGGCGTTCAGCAGGTGGGAATAGACAACAAGCCGTTCTTCCGTATCGGATTTGCGGGAGACTTGTCCTATAAGAACCTAGAGCTGCTCCCGTTGTTTATGTACGGTCACGACAACGCGTACTTGGGGATTCCGGGCCTCGCATCCACGACGCCGCTTCCACTGGGTGCACAGGCTCCCACGTTCTACGGTGGGTTCTTGGAAGCGCACTACTACTTTAACCCGCAGAACGTAGCCTTGGCACGCTTCGAACAAATCAATGTAGGACAGCAGGCGTTCAGCAACATCGGCGATGGCAGCAGCAGCAATGGCAACATCACCGCAATCAGCTTTGGTTATCGCTGGTATCCGATCATGTTCAGCCGCGCGGGAGTGGCGCTCGACGCGGAATTCTCGCGCGTAAGGACGATCGGACAGGAGCCACTGGGCGGCATTAGCACCGGTGTTGTAGCGGATCCGACGGCTGCAACCTGGAGCAACAGCATTTATCTGGGATTTGATTTCGACTTTTAAGGGAGAGACCAGCAATGACACTCCAAAAATTCGCGGTGACATTCGCGCTGGGCTCAGTGATTCTGCTTATGGCCGGCGCGACACGCAGCACGGCACAATCGCATGTGAATTCACCTGATCCTCTGCTTGGCGCGCCCAGCGTGGCGACCGAGACGAGCCATATAGACGGTGTAACCGGGAACGCCGAATCCGGCAAGCATCTCTACCGGCGCTTCTGCATCGGGTGCCACGGGCCAGACGGTAACGGCCAAGGCATGAACGCGCAGTGGATTGACCCGCAACCGCGTGACTTCACCGAAGCCACGTTCAAGTGCCGCTCGACGCCCACCGGCACGCTGCCTACCGACGAGGATCTCTACAATGCCGTCACGCGAGGGTTTGTCACCACGGCGATGCCGTCCTGGCGGCCGCTCAGTCCGCAGCAGCGCGCCGACTTGGTTGCGTTCATCAAGACCTGGTCACCGCGCTGGGCCAAGGAAAAGCCCGGTGCCGTCCTAAACATCCCGCCGGAAACGCCTATTACTATCGAAAGCATCCTGCACGGCCGCGAACTCTTCCAGAAGCTGGAGTGCTGGAAGTGCCATGGCCCGGCGGGTAATGCCGATGGTCCATCGGCTGCGACGCTGACCGACAGCAAGGGCAATCCCATCAAGCCGTTTAATTTTACGACGGGCGACCGGTTCATGTGCGGCGACACAAACCGCGATTTGTACCGCATCTTCATGACCGGCCTCGACGGATCGCCGATGCCATCCTTTGCGGATGTGATCCAGCCCAACGACGCATGGGACCTGGTCCATTTCCTGCGCACTCTGCAGATCGCGCTCCCCAACCAGGAATTAACGCTCTGGCAAAGTTATAAGGCAGCTCACGGAAAGGATCTGAAACCGATCGGTCCGGATTCTGCGGGCGGCGCACAGTAATCTTAGACTAGAAGGAGGGACTGATTCGATGCAAATGAAATTCTTTGCAGTTTTAGGATTTACCGCGGCGATGTGCAGTGCACTAATGGTTTTCGCAACACCACCCGCGGGCACTGGTTCCATCACCGGCAAGGTGACTTACACCGGAACGCCGATGAAAATGAAACCGATCGATATGTCCAAGGAGCCATCGTGCGCCAAGCAGCATGCGACTCCGATCACCACGGAAAACGTCACCACCGGGCCCGGCAACACTTTGAAATGGGTGGTGGTTTACATTTCAGCTGGCGACGAAGGCACCACCACTCCTTCCCAGGGGGTGCGCTACGACCAAAAAGGCTGTGAGTATTTGCCGCACATCCTGCCCATGGAAGTCGGCCAGCAGCTTCAAATTTTTAACGACGATCAAACCTCGCACAACATCCATCCTCTGGCCAAAGTGAATCAGGAGTGGAACAAATCTCAGCCTCCGGGTTCGCCTCCGATCGACACCAAGTGGGACAAGCCCGAATTCATCTCGGTGAAGTGCAACATTCATCCGTGGATGCACGGGTATTTCGTGGTGCTGAAGACTTCTCACTACGCCGTCACTGGTGACGATGGCGGTTTCACCATCACCGGATTGCCCGCTGGCAAATACACCGTAACCGCATGGCAGGAACAGTACGGAACGAAAACGCAGGAGGTCACCGTGGGCGCAGGCGCGGCCACTGCGAATTTCGTTTTCACCGCCACACCATACTGAGCTGGACGTGCCAAAGTTTCAGGCGGCCGTACCCCTTGCGTTAAGGGAGGGGTGCAGATGCTCGAAGACTCGTTGGTTGTGATCGCAGCGCATCGAGGCAAATAGATTATGGGCAAATTGTTCGCAGTGCTGGTGATCGTGATCGCGCTGATTTCGGTGTCATTTTTCGTGCGGCACACCTGGTGGATGCCGACGGACATATCCACCACAGGCGCGGCAATTGATCATCAGCTTGACGAAACGATGATTGAGACGGGACTTCTGTTCCTGGCTGGGCAGCTGGTTCTCGGTTTTTTCGTGTGGCAGGCCAGCAACAAAAACCCTGCACGAAAAATCAAGATGTTCCCAGGGGGGTCCAAGCCCGTCGTCGTGGCTGCGATCATTGTGGTTGGCATCGAGATTTTGGCTCTGACGTTCATCGGCTCCAAGGCGTGGGCTGCGGTTAACATCGCGCCGGCCGCTGCGGATTCCTTGCATATTGACGTTCAGGCCGAACAGTTTGCCTTTTATTTCCGCTACGCCGGCCCGGACGGCCAGTTCGGCGGGATCCATCCCGATAAGATCGACGATGGCAACGGCAATTACTTCGGTTTGGATCCAGCGAACGATGTGGCCGCTCGTGACGACGTGGTGGTGGGCTCGCTCGTTGTTCCGGTGAATCACCCCATCCTGCTCACTCTGCATTCCAAGGATGTCGGCCACTCTTTGTACGTACCGGTTCTGCGGATTCAGCAAGACTTCGTCCCTGGCTTGGAAATTCCAGTGCACTTCACGGCCACGCAAACCGGCAAATTCGAAATCGTGTGCACCCAGCTTTGCGGGCTGGGGCATTACAACATGAAGGCGTACTTGCAAGTGATGTCGGAACCCGATTACGAGCAGTGGCTGAAGTCGCAAGAAAGCCAGTAGGCAAAGCACAGGTTTCGCCCGTTCAGGCGCTTTGTGCGCGAGGAGTCAAGTTGCTTTCTTTGAGGTCCACATATGCATGACACATCCGCAGCGCACGTCGCGCACCAGCATGCGGCGCCAACCGGCTTTATTCGCAAGCACATTTTCAGCCTCGATCACAAAGTGATCGGCAAGCAATACTACGGGCTGGCGCTGCTCGCCGTTTTCATCGGCATGGTTCTTTCTTGGCTTATGCGCATTCACCTGGGCTGGCCCGCTTGGCCCATTCCGATGCTGGACAAGCTCTCGGCCGTAGGCGCACCGCAGGGCGTGATGACTCCGGAATACTACCTCTCGCTGATGACCATGCACGGAACCATCATGGTTTTCTTCGTGCTCACCAACGCTCCCTTCGCGGCGTTCGGAAATTATTTCCTGCCGATTCAAATCGGTGCGGAGGACATGGCCTTTCCGCGATTCAACATGATGTCGTTCTGGGTCACATTTGCCGCGTTTCTGGTGATGATGGCCGCGTTTTTCGTCAGCGACGGTCCGCCGATTTCCGGGTGGACTGCCTATGCTCCACTCAGCGCGGTGGGCGGAGACGCCGGGCCGGGACTCGCCTTGGGTCAAACCCTGTGGGCGATTTCAATTGCGATCTTCTGCATCGCCTCCCTGCTCGGCGCCCTCAATTTCATCGCTACCACGCTGGACCTGCGCACCAAGGGAATGTCGCTGGCGCGCATGCCTGCGAGCACCTGGGCGTGGTTCGTAACCGCGGTGATCGCTTTGCTGGCCTTTGCCGTCTTGCTACCCGCTTGCATCCTGTTAATCCTGGACCGCGTCGCGGGAACTAGTTTCTTCATCCCTGCAGGACTGATTCTGAGCGACAAGCTCCAGCCGCACTCCGGCGGTTCCGTCCTTTTATGGCAGCACCTCTTCTGGTTCTTTGGCCACCCGGAGGTTTACATCGCGATTCTGCCTTCCATCGGAATCGTCTGCCACATCCTGCCGGTATTCGCGCGCAAACCTCTCCTTGGCCCGCGCGCCGCCGTGGGTTGCATGATCGCCACCGGCTTTTTGAGCTACATGGTGTGGGGACATCACATGTTTGTCAGCGGAATGAGCCCGTTCTCGGCCAACCTGTTTTCGGTTCCGACTCTGGTCATCACCATTCCCATGACCATTTTGACTCTCCTGCTGATTTGCTCGGTTTACGGGGCGAAGATGCGCTTCACGTCGGCCTCGCTCTTCTGCCTGGGATTTATTTCCGTGTTCATCAGCGGCGGAATCAGCGGATTCTTCTTGGCGCAGCCCTCCATTGATATATATCTGCATGCCACATATTTCGTCGTTGCTCACTTTCACTTTGTGATGGCAGTAGCGTCGCTATTCGGCGTGTTTGCCGGAACCTATTTCTGGTTCCCCAAGATGTTCGGCCGGATGATGAACGAAACGCTTGGGAAGTTGCACTTTTGGCTTACGTTCATTGGCGTGTACTGCATCTTCATGCCCATGCATTATCTGGGGCTGGCCGGGAACGTGCGCCGATACTCCGCGTTCGTGGACGATTATCTGATCCCGCTGATTCCGGTGCACAAATTCATCACTATCGCGGCTCTTGTCACCGGCGCCGCCCAGTTTATTTTCTTGTTCAATCTGATCTGGAGCCGCTTCAAGGGCCCCATCGCTTCCGAAAATCCCTGGGAAGCGACTTCGCTCGAGTGGTCCACCACTTCACCTCCGCCCTTTGACAATTTTGGCGGCCGCCACATGGTGGTCTACAACGGCCCGAATGAATACGGCGTCGAGAACAACGGAACGGACTTCGTCATGCAGGTATCACCGGAAAAGATTTCCGCGAGCTAAGCGCGAACAAGAGCAACCAACCATGGCAACCACAACCCTACCTCCGGGCGCCGATATCGCTCTTGACGATCACGGCTCCGGCAAACCGCCAGAGCTTACTCCTCGTCCGGGATATGTGGCGCAGTCGGGATCGCCTTCCCAGAAATCCGAGACCGGAATGTTGGTCGCGGTTTCGGCCATCGGGATGTCCTTCGCGGCGTTCACCAGCGCGATGTTTGTGCGCCAGGATTCGTCCACGGATTGGCAGCACTTCCAGTTGCCGTACGTTCTTTATCTTAACACCCTGATTCTCATCAGCAGCAGCGTTACCTTGCAATTGTCACGGCAACGCTTTGCAGCGATTCCACAGGCGGCAAAGCGCGCGTCCGCGTCTCCGAAGGCTCTGTTGGCCAGCGGGATCTACTGGCTGTACCTCACTGCGGCTTTGGGTCTGATCTTTGTCCTCGGCCAGATCTTGGCGTGGCGCAACCTGGCGGCGCAGGGACTGTTCCTCGCGACGAATCCCAGTTCGTCCTTCTTCTATCTTTTTACCGCATTGCACGCCGTGCATTTGCTCGGCGGGATGGGCGGCCTGTTCTACGTGCTGCGGAAACTCATTCGCAACGGTGGCGTGGCGGATACCAGCGGGATCAACGCGTTCTCCATCTACTGGCACTTCATGGATTTGCTGTGGGTGTATCTGCTATTGCTGCTCGCGATCCGCATGTAAGCGGAAATTTCAGGAGGAGCTGTGAGCGAATCGGAATTGACACTAGATGCGGGCCACGCGGCCGCGCTCGAGCCTTCGCCATACGGCGTTCAGTCGAAAAAATTGACGATGTGGCTGTTTATCGCTTCAGACGCCGTCACCTTCGGCGCGATCCTCTTCGGTTACGCGTACTTGCGAGCTGGCACACCGGACTGGCCCACCCCGTTCCAATTTTCGCCGAGCATTGTGAACGGTTTGATCATGACGTTTGTGCTGCTGACGAGCAGCCTGACCATGCTGGCCGCAGTGGCAGCCGCGAAGCAGGGACGCAAATCATCGTCTCTGCTTTGGATCAGCACTACCGTCGTGCTCGGCATCATCTTTGCCACGCTGCACTTGCGCGAGTGGTTCCACATGTTTGCCGAAGGCTGGAGCCTGTCCAAAAATCCGCTGGGTGGAACCGCGATGTTCGGCGCCACTTTTTTCAGCATCACCGGCCTGCACCTGATGCACGTGATCTCCGGCGTCATCGCGCTGATTGTAATCGCGATCGGCTACAGCACCGACTGGCTGGACGCCGGACACGTCGAAACAACCGGCCTCTACTGGCACTTCGTGGACCTGGTCTGGATGTTTGTGTTTCCGCTGCTCTATTTAATGAACGTGGCCCGCTGAAGCGGACCCGCCGAAGAAACACAGGGAGGCGCTGTCGTGACAGATATGAACAACGGACCCGGAATGAAAGAGTACATCGCCATCTGGATTGGTTTGCTGTGTATCGTCGGCATCGAGACGTTTCTTACGACCATGCATATTTCCACCCATCGGCTGCTTGCCGCCCTGCTGGTGCTGGCCTTTCTCGAGGCGGGAATCGCGCTGCTGTATTTCATGCATCTGAAATACGAGAAGCCCAATCTGTTTTGGTCGCTCCTACCGGTCGTGATCTTCGTGCTGTTCATGATGAATCACATCTGGCCAGACGCCTATCGCATGCTGAATATGCGTGTGCCGATCCAGTAGGGAATCACCGCTGCGCCTTGATGGCGCGCTGGCTCGAAGCAAAGTAACATTCATCAAGTTGCGGCGCTTCCAGGAGAGCTCGATTGCCATGAACGGAACGAAACGAGTGGTACCGGGAATGTTGGGAGGCGCGCTAGTCGTCCTGTTCGCGCTGGTCAGTCCGGCGGCGCTCTACGCGCAAAGCTGCGCTATGTGCTACCAGAGCGCCGCGGCTTCCGGTCCGCGTTCGATCCACGCTCTGAAACTGGGTATTCTGACTCTGATGTTTCCGCCGCTGTTGATCACTGCCGGCGTCATATACTTGGCTTACCGCAAGCGCGATCAGTTCAACCAGAACTCCTGACGCTTTATCGTGCGGCGGAAGGCAAGCTCAATTCGACGAGCAATCCGCCGTCCGGGCAGTTCTTGGCCTTGACCTTTCCGCCATGAAGGCGAACGGCTCGCTCGGTGATGGAAAGCCCGAGGCCCGATCCGCCGGAGAAGCGGTCCCGCGCATCACCCACGCGATAAAAGGGCAGGAAAATATCGCGTAACGACTCTTCGGGGACGCCTCGCCCACGATCGCGAACGGAAATCACGGCCATTCCATCTCCATTCGTTTGCGACTTCTTGAGCGTTATCTGAACTTCGGTGCCCTCGTCCGTGTAACTCACGGCGTTGCGGATTACGTTTTCAATTGCGCCGCGCAGGAGCTGGCGATTTCCAAGGACCGTACAACCGTCTACCTGTGTTACGCGGACTCGACGGTTGCGGCCTTGCGCTTCAAAATCAGCGTCACCGGCGACGTCGAGAACCACTTGATCGAGCGCGACCAACTCGCCCTCCACACTTTCGCTGCCGCCTTCAATCCGCGCGAGCCTTAGCAGGCTGCCAATTAGAGTGTTCAGGCGTTCGGCTTCGACTTCGATGCGGTCGAGCGCACTCGCGGATTCCGGATTGGCGTGAAGCCTGGCGAGGCCTAATGCAACTGTCAAACGAGCCAGCGGTGAGCGCAATTCGTGCGAAATATCCGCGAGCAGCCGGCGCTGCGAAGAAATCAACGATTCGATCTGCTCGGCCATGTGATCGAAGTCCCGGCTGAGTTCGGCCAGCTCGTCATGGCGATTTCCGGCGGCCTCGCCGACACGGGTACTGAGATGGCCGGTGGCCAAAAGATGGGTAGCGGCTCGAAGATGCAGAATGGGCGCCGTGATGTAACGCGTCAGCCAGAAACAAACAAGACCGGCGATGAAGAAGACTGCGGCGGCGCGAATGAATTGCGTCTGGATGGGAGCGTTCAGCACTTCAGTGACGGACTCAATATGCGTGCCGATCACCAGCACGTAATGTGTGCCGGTCGAGCCCGTGGTTCTGGTTGCAGCGAACCTGGTGCCATGAGACGTCACGAAGCCAGTTTCGTTGGTTTGTAAGGCGGATTGGGCAATGGCGTAAACCTCCGGCGGCGATGGCTGCGACAAAATCTCTTTGCCCTCGTCGTCGAAGAGGTACGCCCGCCAGTGCAAGGTGCTCTCGAGAGAATTGAGAAAGTCGGCTAGGGCGCCCATGCCGTGATCGTCCAGGATATCTGCGGCGCGGGCCGCCACGACGGGCATCACCGTGCGGTCGAATTCTTCGGCGCGCATGGCCTTGAATTGGGATTGGGTGGCAATAACGGAGGCGATCAGGGTCGCGCTGACGAGAACCATCGCCAGCCAAAAAGAGAGAAAGATCTTTAGGAAGAGGCTACGCATTTCGGATTCACTTTTTGCCGCTCACCAACTAACGCTCATCGCGCCGCGCCGGAGACCACATAAACGTACCCAACGTTGCGAATTGCTCGGATTCGCTCCGTTCCGTCCGGACAAGCCCCCAGCTTCTTGCGCAGGTTGCTGATGTGCACATCCAGGCTGCGATCGGACGGCTCTGCATCCCGGCCCAGCGCACCTCTGACCAAGTCTTCCCGCGGGATCACTTGTCCCGGTGATTTGAAAAACAGGGCAAGGAGCTCGAACTCCGCGGAAGTAAGCTCCACGTCGCGCGCTTTATGGCGCGCCGCGCGGGCGCGTGTATCCAGCCGGATGTCGTCCAGCAAGATCGAAATGGAAGCTGGCGTGTCCGGAGGAGGCCCACCGACGGTTCGACGCAACACTGCGTGGATCCGCGCGGCGAGCTCGCGAGGATTGAATGGTTTCGGGAGATAGTCGTCGGCGCCGATTTCGAGTCCCACAATGCGGTCAACATCGTCACCGTGCGCTGTGAGCATGATGATGGGAACCGCGGACTTGGCCCGAACGCGGCGCAGAACTTCAAAGCCACGAATGCCTGGCAACATGACGTCGAGGATGATCAGCGAGTAGGTGCCGGAAAGAGAGCGCTCAAGGCCCAGCGAACCGTCGTGGACGGCCTCAATCTGGAAGCCCTGAGATTTCAGATATTGCCCGACGAGCTCACAAAGCTCTACGTCGTCATCGACGATCAGGATGCGCTTGGCGGACGAATCGTCCGAGGCATCGGTCTGGGATGGCCGCATCACACTACTTTATACCCTGCTATGGCTGGAATCGGTAGCCTGGGAGACGTCGGACCAACCGCGGAGCATGTCGCGCAAATCGAGATGAAATTGCAAAAAAACCGGCAAGCAGCCAATCGACCAGTCGGCGCTTGGTGGTACGGAGTTTCCAACGGCAACGTGAAGAATGCCTATGCCGCAACCGGCTTTATACGGATGTGTAAAGTTGTGTCAAGCGAATGTTATACTCCGGCGCGAGCCTGAGCGTTTCCGAAGCTGAGCGCGGGCAATCCTTTTTCAGGCGAATCTTGGGGCTCATTCTGATGGATATCGGCATCTGGCGAATCTGCCAAGTTGAGATCGTGGCGCATCCGCCGGCGGTGCCAGCGAGGTGACGATGTACGAGAATATGAAGTATTCTCTCTTCAAGGCCATCGGTCCAATCGCGATGTCGGTTCTATTCTGCGCCGGAACAGTGGCCGCGCAAACTGATTACACTCCGATCACGGTGCAGCACGGCGGCGCCATATCCGGCACCGTCACGTGGACCGGGCCGATCCCGAAAATTCCCAAGCTGCCCATCACCAAGAACCCAGAAGTTTGTGATCCTCAAGGGCTGAAGACTCGTGATCTGGAGCGCCTGCTGATTAATCCCGATGGCAACGGAGTCGCCAACACCGTCGTATTCCTCCGCGGCATCACTACGGGCAAGCCCATGGATCTTCTCCCCGAACGGCAGCAATTGGATCAGAAGACTTGCCGGTACGTTCCGCACATCATGCTCGTGCCGCAGTCCGGCACGCTCAAGATCGAGAGCAGTGATCCCGTGCTGCATACGGTCCAGATGTTTGGTGTCGCCACGAACAATATTCCCTTTCCGTTCCAGAACCAGAGCATCCCCGTCACGATGCAACGGCAAGGCGTGGTGGAATTGAAATGCAACGCCGGGCACGTGTGGATGAACGCGAACGTAATCGTGGTGCGGCATCCGTATTACGCGGTGACGGACGATCGCGGTGCGTTTACGCTCTCAGACGTTCCGCCGGGTGAATACGAAATCGTAGCCTGGCATGAGGGTTGGCAGATTGCCTCGGAGGCAAAGGTTCTGGACGTCGGCGCGCAGGTGGAAGTGCGGCGCCCGATATACAGCACGCCGGTCTCTTGGACGAAGAAAGTAACCGTGAAGCCAAGCCAACCCACCGTGGTGGACTTCACGATTTCCGAGAAACACGAGTAGAGCGCTCGCCCGGAATTTGCATTTCAAACCGCACTAGTGGTGTCGTCGGAGATTACACGGAGCGCTTAGTTTTCCGAGCCCTGCGTTCTGCGCGCAGGGAGATGGCCGATTCCGCGGTCATGCCGTGGCGAGTTTCGTCCACACTCAGCGCTCAACATAAATCCGGCCCGTCATTTGTTTTTGGCCGGTCCCGCAGGACTTGCAGCAACGGAATGAGTAAGTTCCAGGCTCGGTCGCTTCGATGTCAACGGGAACAGCTTCTCCCTTTTTCAGTTTCCAACAGTCTTCGCCGAAAATAAAAGCCAGGCCCGGCGGCGTATTGGCCTTCGCCCCGTCTGGAAACGCGCTGATATGAATCCCGTGAGTCCGGTCAGACGAAATCACTTGCAGGCGAACTTTCTCGCCCACCTTGAGATGAATTTCCGCCGGATCAAACTGGAAATCCTTCGCGGTCATCGCGATGACGCGCGGAAGCGCCTCGGTCGGTGGTTTCTTTTTCGGTGGCTTGGTTTGCTCCTCTTGCGCTGATCGGGAAGCATCCCGCATGTACGCAGGCGTCGCGAACACAAGCACGGTTGTGATAGCGATTAAGATTCTGACACGCACGTTAAGTCTCACGACGCCGTCGCCCATAGAAATCGCAGCGCGCTCGGAATTCGACTCGGCGCTGCGGAGATCCCCTAAGTTAGACGCGAACAGGTGTTCCGCAACAAACCATTCTAGCAGGGGTAGGCAGACTTGAAACGTCAACCTGCTGGCCCGACACCAGGAGGTCACGAAGGTCCCCTCGAATCCGAAGAGACGAATTGTCCGCACACATTCATCGCCCGCTGCGAGCTGTGTGAGTGCGAAAACATATACTCAATTACTGCTGTTCAAGCCTATGACGGAGAGCCACGAAGGAGAAGTTAAAAGGTGCGGGCGGGTGGATCAATCGCGTCCGGGCGCGGCACTGAGGGCCACGCATCTGGCGGCGCCAGCTCACATCTGCTCATTCGTCATTTTGTGGCATAGCGATAGCCGCGGAAAGAGGGAGCCGGTTTCGGACGCGAAATCTCTGCGGAGCCGGCGATTGTCTTAGCGGCACGCGCCCCGATGCCCATCCAAATCCATAGAAAGCCCTGCAACACCTGGCTGTAGAAGGTGGTCTCGCCGATATTCATAACCATCGCCGTTACAATCATGATGAAGCTTAGGCGCACCGCCATCATCTGGGCGGGCAAACGATCTTCAAGCCGGGGCCCTGCGCGCTTCGCCGATCGCAGGCCGTTCCAAACTAAGTACAGCGGAAAAAGATAGTATGCGAGGTAAATGCAGAAACCGATGATGCCGAATTCCTTCAACACGTCGAGATACTCTGAATCGGTGATGATGTCCGTATAGATTTTCTTCGCTGGGCCGTGGCCGACGAACGGTGACTGCGCGAAATCGTTGCCGGCGTCTTTCCACAGGTCATCCAGCCGGGTACGCAGCGAATCCACCTCCATGGGACGTTGGAGAGTGCCGAAGCGTTCGATGGTGCTCTTGTTCGTTGTGGCGACGGTTTGAATGGTCAGCGCGAAAACCGGAATCAGTAACAAGAGGAGCGCCAACTGTTCGCCGCGGCGACGTCCTGAAGCGGACTGCAGTGCCAGGACCATCACCACGGCAAGGCTGGTGGTGAGCAGGCCGTAGCGCGATCCAGTCATCGCCAAAGTAACCAGGCAAACGAAAACGACAGCGAGATTGCGCGCGCGATTTCCGACCTTGGAGAGAAACGCGAGAAGGTAGGCGGCGACCGACCACGTCATCAATTGCCCAAGCACGTTTGCGTTTCCCATGGTGGAGAAAACGCGGCGATAACGGGCGAGGGCGCCGTTGATGTGCTCGCCGGCGGAATAGTAAGGATCAATTTTGAAGGTTAAGCCGAGACTCGCCCATTGTCCCCAGGCGTACAAGGCAACGAGGGCAATCGCGGCCGCCAGGAACAGCATCAAGCGCCGGATCGACGATTCGGATAGTTCCGCTTCGTATCCGATGGCGAAAAAGATTACAGGCAGCCAGATTTTGGGGAATTCATAGTAGTCGCGGAGAATCACCGACTGACCCAGCACCACCGAGCCATACCAGATGGATAGGATGATGGAAAAGGTATAGAGAAACGCGATTACGAACATGCCGTTCAATCGAATGGTGCGCGCCAGGCCTGCCAGCAACAGCAATCCGTACCCGAGAAAAATCACCGGCAGCAAGACTTGTTCGGCCTTAAACCACGGCAGAGCCTGGCTGAACGTAATTCCGGGAACCAGAATCGCCGCGCAGATCATGGCGATGATGGAGGTCTGGGCCATCAGTTGGGAGAGTCGACCGTCGTTTGCCAATTCAATATTTGTCATAGTCCGGTCCAGCGGCTTGCCCGGCAATCTTGGCTGCGCGCCTTGCAGCCCGTATCCGCGAATTCGCGTGCGTGAATTCGCCGGCTTAGCGCGGAATGCATAAGGCGTCGCACTCCGCGGACAAGCTTTCGCCGGCCTGAACCGGCTGCGGATCGTAGCCGATCGAATGTAAGTACTGGAAAAACTCCGTCACGCTGTAGCCGGCTCTCTGGAAATTTGCTTCGGAAATTTCGATGATCATTACGGGCCGAAATCTTCGAATGGATTCTTTCGCACCACGCAACACCATCATTTCAGCGCCTTCCACATCAATTTTTATGAGGTCGAGACGTTCCAGCCTGGAAGCCTCGGCAACCTCGTCAAACCTAAGCAGCGGCACGCTTCGTTCCTGGCGATCCGTGCCTGTGGAGAACAGGCTGGTGACGCCATGATTGGTGGTTCCGTGAGGATTGTCGGGCTTGACGTAAAGAGGCAGCTGAGCATCGCGATCGAATAAGCCGATATTGTGCAGGATTACGCGGCCAAAATGGTTGATCGCAACGTTATGGGAGAGAAGCGCAAAGACCGCAGGCATCGGCTCGAAAGCCAGCGCCTTGCCCGAGGTGAGGCGCTTGGCCGCAATCAGAGTGAGCTCTCCAATATTGGCACCGATATCCGCGAAGGTCATGTCTGGCTGCAGGAAGCGGCGCAAGAACCGAACCGTCGAGAGGCTATGATATCCGCCCCAATAGATTGCGCTGCTGATGTAACTGGCGCGATCCAGGTCAATGGCGAGGTCCTCATCGAAGTCTTGAATTGTCGCTACACCACGCTTCACAGGGTAAAGGCGGAAAAGTGCAGCGGACAATTTTCTGAATTTTGTCTGCGCCAAGCGACGTGAAATGCTGGGATCAACCGTCGTCTTATTGGGTATTCGACCAACGGAAACAAGCGCGCTCTTCCCGCTAACCAGCAACTCCATCCTAAAGAAGCCTGCTTGGCGCCGTGAAGAACGCACGATTGCAGTCGTGTTAAAGTCCGGGACGCTTGCGAGCCTTGCCGGCCTCCGAATGGGCGCCTGTGACCACCGCGGGGCACCTCGCAAACCCCGCTGACACGTGATCTGAGGCGGATGAAAAGCTGAAGCGTCAATGCTTCCGAGACGATCGGTTTTCACTTCTCGAAGGGCTTCACCAGAATGGTTCCCATCATCTGCGTCATGGTGAGATCCGGCCCCGGCGTTGCATCTCAATGGCGCACTCAGCCGTCCGCGCTGCCTTCAGAAGTGCAGAGTTCTCCGGTGTATGCTCAACGCGGCGGTCCGCAACAAACGCCGCGCCTCTGGAAGCAAATGCCAAATCCGGAAACGAGAAATCAAGCCACGCGGTGTTGGACAAGCTGGACAAGTTCCCGTACTGCAGAACACCGCGCAATTGCAATGTAAGTCTATAGGAAAACGGGGATTAACATGGTTGGGTTGATTGGATTTAGAACGCCGACCTCCTGGGCCGACACCAGGCGGTCAACGGGTGCATGCGTGTCTGTAAATTATTGGTTCTAAAAGAAGTGGTCGGGGCGAAAGGATTTGAACCTTCGACCTCCTGGTCCCGAACCAGGCGCGCTAGCCAGGCTGCGCTACGCCCCGACCGTGTACGCGCGAGCAGCACAAAACTCACGCGAGAACCAAGCTAGAATAGCACAGCTTCCACGGCCGCGAGTATTTCCCGCAAACATCCGTACCGCTCTACATTGCCACGCGCACGCAGTGCGCAGAGTTCACGCTTCGGCATCGCACGAACGATCCGCCGCGTACAGTACCACGTCGAATCCGCGATGAATCATCTCCCGCTCGTACTTCATCCCCAATTTTTCCATCACGTGAATCGAAGCGCGATTTATCGGCTGGGCGATCGCCACAATTCTCTTCAGCCCCGCGCGCTCAAATCCATCCCGCAGCGCCGCGCGCGCCGCTTCCGTCGCCAAGCCCTTTCCCCACCAGGCTTGCGCCAGCCACCATCCGATTTCAGTTTCCGCGGTTCCGTCCAGCGGCTGCAAGCCGCAGAAGCCAATCATCTCCGACGTTTCTTTCAGCAGAAGTTTCCAGAGGCAATAGCCGAGCCGATCGAAGTGCGCAACTTGCCGCCCGGCAAATTCCCGTATGCGTTCGTCCGGCCAAGGTTCGCCGTCCGAAATGTATCGCATCACCTGAGGGTCACGCCCGATCGGACGCAGCAACAGCCAATCGTCCGCCTGCCACGGCAATAGCCGCATCCGCGCGGTTTCAAGCACAAAAACTCCAAGCAGCAACTACTCCGTCTGCGAACTCGGCGTAGCCGCTTCCGCCAGTCGCACCAATTTCGCTTCCGTGATCGAAGGAATCGCGCGAATTGTTTGCAGCACCGACGAATCCACCACGCCATCCAGCCGCACCAGCGCCACCGCTTCCGCGCCGTGCACCGGCTGCCGTCGCCCCAACGCAAACGTCGCGATGTTCACGCCCAAATTCCCCAGCGCTGTCCCAATCTTTCCGATTACTCCCGGGACGTCACGGTTCCGCGTCAGCAGCAGCGTGCCTTCGAGCGGTGCCTCTAGTTCAATGCCATCCAGCAGCAGAATCCGCGGCGATCCGTCCTGCGCCACGGTTCCTTCCACCGTCAATGCGTGCCCGTCATTTTCCGCCGCCACTTCCAGCGTGTTGGGAAATCCCCGCTCGCGCCGCCTCGTCGTCTCTTCCACAATCAGCCCGCGCGCCGCGGCTGCCTGTGACGCATTCACCAAGTTCACTTTTTCGTCCAGCACCGAATTCAATACTCCAATCAGCACCGCGCTGCGAATCACATGCGACCCGAGCTCCGCCGGCTCCCCTGCATAACGAATGCGAACCCGGCTGAAACTCGCCGAAGCCGCGGCCTGCGCCACAAAAGCCCCCAGCCGCTCACCCAATTCCAGATACGGCCGCAAGCGCCGGTACTGCTCCGCCGAAAGCGCCGGCATATTCACCGCGTTGCGAATCAATCCCTCCGCTAGATAGTCGCGCACCTGCAGCGCGATCAGCGTCCCCACTTCCTCCTGCGCCTCCGCCGTCGAGCCCGCAATATGCGGCGTCGCAATCAAATTCGGCAATCCAATCAACGGCGAATTCTTCGGTGGCTCGGTCGCAAACGTATCCACCGCCGCGCCGGACAATTGCCCCGAGCGCAAAGCCTCTGCCAGCGCCGCTTCGTCAATCAATTCGCCCCGCGCGCAATTGATCAGCCGGGCGCCCTTCTTCATCTGCGCCAGCGCCGCCGCGTTGATCATTTTCTCGGTCGCCGCACTCAACGCCGTGTGCAAAGAAATCACGTCCGAGCGCTTCAGCAAATCCTCCAGCGAAATCAGCTCCACTTCCAGTTCGCGCGCCGCCGCCGGCGTCACATACGGGTCATACGCCAGCACCTTCATCTCCAGCGCTCGCGCCCGCCGCGCTACTTCCGATCCCACGCGCCCCAGCCCCACCAGCCCCAGCGTCTTCCCGCGCAATTCCATTCCCGACGAAGTTTTCTCCCAGCGCCCCGCATGAATCGCCGCGTTCGCTTGCGCCACCCCGCGCGCCAGCGCCAGTAGCAGCGCGAAAGTATGTTCCGCCACGCTCACCGCATTTCCGCCCGGCGTGTTCATCACCAACACGCCGTGATGCGTGGCTGCGTCCATATCCACATTGTCCACGCCCACACCCGCGCGCCCCACCACGCGCAATTTCTCCGCGCGATCCAGCAGCGCGCTCGTCACCTTTGTTGCGCTGCGCACGATCAACCCATCAGCATTTGCAATCTCACTCACCAGCGCCGCAGCCGCCGGCAACACAATCTCCCAGCCCGTCTCGCGCAACAACTCGATCCCGCGCTCACTGATTTTGTCCGCAACGATTATTTTCATGTTGGAAGCGTAAAGGCTGCCCGCGGCAGAGTCAAATCCGTTATGCCTATTCCGCAAATCTAAATCCCGCGCGGTAACTACAAATGGGGCCGCTCGCCATAATCAGTCCGTGTGGTATTCTGGCAACACTTCGGGGGACAACCAATGGGCTACATCGAAAAAATTCAGAGCGACCTCACCGCGGCCATGAAGGAAAAAGACGAGCTGCGCCTCAGCGTCCTGCGCATGGTCAAAAGCGCTCTGAAGCTCAAAGAAATCGACAAAATGCGCCCGCTTGACGATCTGGAATCCCTGCAAATTCTGCAAACGCTGATCAAGCAGCGCAAGGAATCCGTCGAGCAGTTCACCCAAGGCGGCCGCAAGGATCTGGCGGACAAGGAAGCAAAAGAAATCGCCATCATCGAAAAATATTTGCCCGCCGCGCCCAGCGACGCTGAAATGCATCGCGCCGTCGAGGAAGCCATCTCCGAATCCGGCGCCGATTCCCTGAAACAAATGGGCGCCGTCGTAAAGGCCGCGCGCGCCAAACTCGAAGGCAAATCCATCGACGGCAAAGTTCTCAGCGATAAAGTCCGCGAGCGCCTCACCGAAAAAGCCGCGGGCAAACCCTGAGATAATTTCGCAGCTAATAATCCGCGCCCGGTCCTCCGTCGTGACGCGTGAGCGTCAAAACGCCGCGACGCTACAAGCCGGAGACGGTCGCGACGTCTTATCCAGGTTGGTGCTGTGCCGCTGCCCGAAACCATCGCCGTAAAATACACCGAAGAAGAAGCCGAATACCTCAGCATGCGTCCGCTGGTCCGCCAGACCTTCCGCGCACCGGAGCTTGTGGACATGATCGTCCAAGTCGCCGGAAAAGATTCCACCCGCGTGCAACAAATTCTCCGCGCCGGCACGGTCGTCTTCCATTCCTTCCGCTACTGGTGGCCGCCCTTCGACCCCGACGTCGCCGCCCTCGCCGAAATCCTGGCGAAGTATCCCGACGCCGACCCCGCGCGCCCCTTCCGCGCCGCCGATTGCGCAGAAGTAATCCTGGAATCCAGCGGCTCGCCCCCGCGCCACTCCCTCAGCATCACAAAAGAATCTGCCGCAAGAGCTGGCAACCCGCTGCAAAAAATCGCGCGCGCCCTGCGCAACAAACCCACCTTCTGGCAAGTCCTCATGAATTTCGCCGAAGAATTCCGCCCGCGCTACCGCGAATATTCCTACACCCGCCGCGCCGACCTCTACTCCATCGCCCTAACAGCGCAGCAAATTGCGCGCCTGACCCAAGAAGCCGCGCGCCATGCCCCACGCCCCTTACGCGCCGAAATCCTCGAGCCTCCAGCCATCTCCCAAATCGTCTTCGTCTGCCCTCGCCCAAACTCGAACTGACTCGCCTCGTCGTAATGCTCAGTGCGCCGGCCGGTAAATCAACCCAATCACCACTCCCACCACCACCCACTCCACAAAGTAAGCCACCGACTGCTGCATCGTGAGCTTCCACCCAATATTCAAGTTGACAAAGTTGTGCACCGTAAACGCCCCCATCGCAAACACGCCAATCAACGCTCCGAACCGCGCCCCCTCCATCACTCCCGCTCCCCCCTGGTAACCCATCGCGTAAATCACCGCCAGCGCCGCAATTGAAACGAACATCGCCGCCATCCCCGCTGGCATCACGCTCATAATACTTTCGTGCGACCGATACACCGCCGGATACTTCTCGAACTCCTTCTTCATCCACGGCATCGTCACAAACATCAAGCCCCCCGCCGCAAAATACGCAACGAACGCTCCCAGGGGCGCCAGCACCACTCGCATCCAGTTCATCGGCGCTCCTTTTCAATCTAGCGGCGGTCCCATAAAGCGAGACCGTCAGCCTTATGACGTTGCTGTTGAATTTCACAGATAGACCACGCACTCGCGCAGTCCCCTCATGCGCCGGGAGTCTCCCACAAAAAAGAAAGCCCCGGAAGAAAGAAAATCCTCTCTTCCGGGGCGGGGCTGGGCTGCACCGAGGCTACATCGGGCGGGGTCTGCCGGGCGGGAGCGGCTGCGGATTCAGTAAGGGCTTCACGGATTTCAATCCCGCGCCGGACTTCAATTTCTTGCTGCGTGCGGATGATTTCGCTTTTTTCGCTTTCATCAGAGTCTCTCCTCTGCTCGCGTTCCGGCTGCTCGCCTGGTCGCCTTCCAGCTGCTTGCCTCATCGCGTTCCAGCTGCGTGCCACCTCAACTGCTGGCTGCGAACCGTTTCGCGCTCTGCTGTGCTGCACTATCCTTGCATGCAACCAGCGCGCCAATTCCAACCGCCAAGCCCGAAAACGCCATGCCCCTGTTTTTGCAACACTTGCCGCCGACCAAGTGCGCCGTGAACCGCCGCTTAGCCCCCACAGCCCCAACGAGCTGATTAATTTCTCAACGCCAAGTTGAAATATTCAACATTCCCGCTCCCGATGCGCCCCACTAGTGTCCCGCCGCCGCGGCCGTCATCGTATCGTTGAACTTCTTGTGAAACGCGTCATACCCTCCGCTCGCTTCCGCAAAACGCAGCGGCTTCACCCGCTCCACGCATATTTCCGTCGCCTCGGGCGCGCTCTTCAGAATTTTCATGCTCTCGGCGATGAAGTCCTTCAGCGGCATGGCGTTCGGATCGCTGGCCATTCTGGCTCCCATCAATTCCGTCTGCACGTAAGGCGGGATCAGCTCCAGCACCTGCACGGATGTGTCGCGCAGTTGGTATCGCAGCGATTGCGTATAGGAATGAATCGCCGCCTTCGTCGCACAATAGGTCGGCGTCATCGCCATCGGCACAAATGCCAGGCCGGACGACACCGTCATGATCGCGGCTCTGGGCTGTTTCAGCAGCAATGGCAGCAGCGCGGCGGTCAGACGAATCGGCCCCAGCAGATTCGTCGCAATTGTCGCCTCGGCATCCGCCACCGCGCCGTTTTTCAATGACTCAGGCCTCATCATCCCGGCGTTTTGGATCACCACATTTAGCGCCGGGTAATCCTTTTGGATTTGTTCCGCGAAACTCCGGATCGCATCAGCGTTTCCAATATCCAGAACCGCGGTCTTCATCCCCGGATTCGCCGCCACCACTTCCTCCAGCGACTGTCTGCGCCGCCCCGCAATCACCACCCGGTTTCCCTCTGCATGAAAAGCCTCTGCCAGCCCCCGCCCGATGCCCGAGCCACCGCCAGTAATCAAAATCGTATTCCCGCTAATTTGCATGATTTTTTCTCCTCGATTTAATGGTAGGACAGTTACGAACCAATGGGAAGCATGCGCCCGAAAGCTCCAAACCTCATTTTTCTGTTCGCGGCCGGGATGCACGAAGCGCCCTTATTCGCTCACTCAGCAGATTCGCATAGTCCGGTCTAATTCGAGCCGCCGCTTGGTACTCCGCGATCGCCTCCGATTGCCGGCCAGGTATCTGCGACAAGGCGTTGCCCAAGTTAACGTGCGCCTCCGCGTAATCCGGATTGATCCGCAGCGCCGCCTGGAACTCCGCGATCGCGTCTGGAAGCCGGCCAGGTATCTCGGCAAGCACGATTCCTAGCTCATTATGCGCTTCCGCATATTCCGGTGTGATCCGCAGCGCCGCCTGGAACTCCGCAATCGCGTCCGGAAGCCGGCCGGGTATCGCGGCAAGCACGATTCCCAGGTTGTAGTGCGCTTTCGCATACTCCGGTTTAATCCGTAGTGCCGCCTGGTACTCCGCGATCGCATTCTGCAATCGGCCGGGAGTGCGCGCCATCAGATTTCCCAGATTAAAGTGTGCCTCCGCATAATCCGGATTAATTCGTAGCGCGGCCTCGTATTCTGCGATGGCCTCTGGTTGCCGGCCGGGTATCTGCGACAGGACGTTCCCCAAGTTGAGGTGTGCCTCCGCGTAATCGGGGTCAATCTGTACCGCTGCCTGGAACTCCGCGATGGCGTCCTGCAGCCGCCCGGGAGCAAACGACAACGCAATTCCCAGGTCATTGTGCGCCTCCGCATAATCCGGTTTGATCTGCAGCGCCGCTCTATACTCCGCGATGGCCTCCGGTTGCCGGCCCGGTATCTGCGACAAGGCGTTTCCCAGGTTGACGTGCGCCTCCGCATAATCCGGTTTGATCCGCAGCGCCGCCCGGTACTCCACGATCGCGTCCGGAAGCCGGCCCGGCATCTCGGCAAACAGAACTCCCAGGTTATAGTGCGCCAGCCAACTGCCCGGATTGCGTGCCAGCGATTCGCGGTAAAGGGTCTCGATATCGCGATACATACGGCATTGCCGCCAGGTCAGGACGCCAAGAACCAGAATCAGCACGAAGCAGCAGGCGATGGTAACGGCCCTTCGCGATGAAATCCGCTCGATCGCTCGTACAAGCACCGAAGTTACCGGAACGATCATTCCCAGGCTTGCCAGATACTGAAAATGGTCGGCGACGTAGGAGAAGCGGAACGGATAAATATTGAGAAAACCGAGCACAGGGAAAAGCGTTCCAGAGAAAATCAGAAAGCTGGCCAACGGCCCGCGGTAGCGGCGAGCGGCGAACACCAGGCCGATCCCAAGCGCCAATACTCCGGCTGGGAACAGCCATTGCCACCACACGGCTGGATCGATCTTCCAGTGCGGGTAGAAGAACGTTAGATTAGTTGGCCACAAAAGTTTGCCCGCATAAAAACAGATCGCGCGGCCGGCAATCAAAACACGCTGTACCGGGGTCAGCAGGAAGTCCGCGCCGCGCGCACCGATCAGTGTCCTCTCTACCCAAGAGGTAAAAAGTCCTGCGGATATGCCCAGCGCCAACCATGGAAGTAACGGCAGTACATCACGCTTCCATTCGAGGCGGCCGCGCCGCCACCAAAAAATCACCAGCAGCACCGCGGGAAGCGTCGCGGTCACGGTTTTACTCAGCAGCGCCAGCACAAACAGGCCCGTCGCCAGCAAGTATTTTGACTTCCGACGGTCCTGGTCGGGTTGCAGATAGAAGTGCAGATACGTGAGCAGAGCGGCCAGATAAAAAACTCCGGACAGTGTGCTCTTTTGCTCCGAGATCCACGCCACGGATTCCACATTCACGGGATGCAGCGCAAAAACAAAACCGGCAAGCCACGCGCCCGGAAGCGCAAGCCGTTTCATGATCATCACCACCAGACAAGCCGACAGTGCGTGGAGAGCGACGTTGGTCAGGTGATAGCCTGTAACCGCGTTCGCCCACATCCGGTGCTCGAGCCAGAACGCGCTGTGCAGCAACGGGTAGTATTGCTGCGTCGCACCCAGTTCGAACCAGATTCGCCACAAGCCGGGGAACGATTGCAAGCCGGGCTTGGTCAGGTGACTGCTATCGTCCCAGAGTAGGCCCCCGCGCAGGGCGGGGAAGTAAGCGGCAAGAGTCGCGCAGAAAATCATTATCCAAAGGACTGGATCGCTGAATTGGATCGCGTGGAAGTTGGAATTCGGAGAATTCGCGGGGCTCTCTTCAGGTGGCCGGGATGCCAAGTTCCCGCTGGTATTTGCGGCCCTCACAGCCCGCTTCTTCGCCATGGACTGACTATCTCGGAAACCGCCGACCTTGTCGAGTGAGGTGGCGAGTTTCAACAGCACGCGCTTCGAGGAATCGAACAGCTTCGTACGACGAACTAATCGGAAGCACTTCACTTGCCCGATAAACGCTGCGGGTTCAGAGGGTCGGCGCAACACTAAGCTTGAACACCCCTGGAATTGAAAACAAAAGTTAAAACCGCTTTTCAAGGTTAGACCAGCAGGAACGCTGCCCTGGGGGCGTCTGGTCGCGCGTGCCAAACAGTTCGTTCTCCCGCGGAAGCATTGCCGAATCAATGCTCTGGATGGCGTTGCATCGACCGCCTGAGCTGGCAGCCGTTACCCGAGAAATGAAGTTTTACTTCAAATGGACGGTTACGCGACTAACCAGGACTTGGCACGAGATGCTGTGAACTGGGATCAGCTGCTCCCGGCTCGATACGGACGAAACAGCTAAGAGCGAAGGAATCGGCGGCGCAGCAATCCAATGCCAGCTAGCGCCGGCGTCAGCAACAGCAAGCTCGATGGTTCCGACGCAGGCGTGGTGGAACTGGGCAGCGCGAGATGGTCGTCTGCAAACGTGCTCACGGTCCCGGACGAGAACGAGACGCCGAGGTTGACAGCTACGTAATCAATGTTGTCAATGCCTTCAGGACAAGAGCCACCGCCGAGACAGGTTTCTGAAATTGCTAGGAACTGGCTTACCGTAAGGCCGTCCAATCCCGAGAGGGTGCCCGTGAAGTTAGTGAGGGTCAGACTGCCGAATGGAACACTCGACGTACCGCGTAGGAATCCAGCATTGGAGAAATCCACGTCGAGCGCCAGCGCCACGACGTCCCCACCGAAAACGCCGGTTGCAGTGGTCGTCGGGTCGAGGAGGTTCGACAGTAGCGGGCCGGCAGTACCGGAGGAAGGCAGATAGCCCTGCACCGCACCCGAGCTGTCAAGCTCCAAGAAAAATTGTCCTGGCGTTCCTGTAACGCCGACCACAAGGTCTCCGTCTGTTCCCGCATACACCGAGTTGTAATCGGCAATCAGGAGCGGAGCTCCGAGACCTGTAGAGCTCCAGCTGCCCTGGCCATAGGTGACGAACTGCCCGGTCGAAAAACCGTCCGCCTTTGCCGCGCCTGCGCACACCAGCGCCAAGACCAACGACAATGCCAAGAAGGTCAGAAATTTCTTCGCGTTCATACCATCCTCCAGTTAAAACACTCATCCCCTTGGTTCTGTTCGGCAGGCCTCTAACTATGTAATCGGAAATGGCGGGCAAAAGACGACAGGGTCGCGAAAAAACTTGTCGGGGCCACGCATGTCGGACCTAAGTCCTGATTAACGCCCAAATCGGACAGGTGAAGTTCTAGTACGGGACTTGTACGGCAACGCGACTTACCAGGCACATGACCCACATCGACAAGCGATTGTGTCCCTCGTCCAGATCAATCCATTAGCCAGAAAGTGGCCAATGTTACGGCACATGCCCGGTCTCTGCGTCTATCCGGGCATCTGCCGCGCATTCGGTGACCACCTTCCCCTAGAAAGTTCGGACAGGATTAGTTTGCAGAAGAATCCAACTTTTGACCCAGAGTATCCTCCTTAGCCTTGTTCTGCGCATAGTCAATCGTCGCATCGATCTCATTGGCTAGATCGCTCGCAATTTGGGTATTCGCCTTCAGATACTCCGGGTACGGCGGGGCAGTTGGTCGGCTCTTGCTTTTGTTCAGGCGATCAATGGCGGCATTCATATTCGTAACCAGATCATTCGCGAACCCGGTTATGCGATCAATTGCGTCTTGTTGCCACGGACTGGCCACGGTCCGGTGCGATTGCAGGCCACGCATATTTTCCTGCAGAGTATTTACGTCAGCCTTGATTTTTTGAAGCCCCGCAGAGTGCGTTTGCCAGCTTAGCCCTGCGGTTTGCGCGTACGATTCCATCTGCACCGCATCTTTCTTGATTTTGGCGACGATCGTCTTCGCGTCGTTCAACTGGGCGGTAACGCTGGCGTTGTCGCTCGTGGCCTGCCCGTACGACGTGCTCGGCATAACCACGCACACGATCCCCAGAACCAAACTGCTGACTAGCTTTCTCGTACTCATATTTTGTTATTCTCCTTACTTAAATTTCCTACAATGTCCGAACCCTCGAAATTTCCATTCGCATCGCGCCAGCGACTAATCTTTTTTGCTTCCGTCGGCCCCATTCGCCGCGGGAACCCAGACGTTGTCAGCCGCCGCAATTTCGAACCCCGGTGTTTCGGTGGATATCCCCACGCGCTGCAAACCGGCCTTGTTCTTGGGAACGGCCCCGAATACCAGGTAATACTGATTGTCGAGCACGCGCTGCAGGCGATCCAGATAAGGCTTGAAACTGACCAAATTCTGCGTGCCCAGAGCATAATATTCTCCGCCGCTCTCGTCGGCGATTTTGCCCACGCCCCCTTGACCGAGCTGCGCCTCCCACGCATTCCGGCCCATGCGCCCGACGCCAGTAGCGTAGATTCCATGCACGATTACTCCATAGCGCTGGGCCATCGTGCTGGCGGTATCCGCGTCCGGACTGATGGTAGACATCCCCACCGACATCGTCGACGTGGGCATCTGGGCGCGACGTGTGCCCCCGCCGTAGGTCGGCGAGTATGCGGCGCGGGAGGTCGGATCGCTGCGCAAGCGGTCAATACCGTCACTCACCATCAATACTTCGCGCCGAACTTTCTGCTCCGGCCAACCCTTGAGCAAGCTGATGAGCGACAAGTACGGACTATCCATCGTGGACACGCTACCTCGCGGCAGGCGGATTGCCTTGGCCGCCGCAGTATGATCGGCTGTGAAGTTCTGCACGATCTGGATGCTAGCGTTGGACATGTAAGCGACGCCGACAACGGTCGTCGCGGGCTGCGCATTAATGAAATCGCGAAGGTCGTTAAGACTGTTGCCGATGCTGGTATCGCAAGTATCATCGATCAAAATAAAAAGCTGCAGCGCGGCGTTGTCGCCACGCGCGGGAATCAGGTGGTCAACCTTTAGCGATGTCTTTCCTTGCTTCACTTGCACATTCTCTGGCCGAAGGATTGGCAACTCGCTATCGTCGCGCAGAGCCTCGTCGGTGATGACCATGTGCACCTGAACGGTGCTCGAAGCGCCGGGACTTTCTTGCGACGAGGCGGTCCGCGCTCCGATTCCAAGTAGAGCCAGAGCACTCAGCACTACGAGTACGTGCCTGAAATTGTTCATGCTTCCTCCTATACGCGGATGTGTGCGGAATTTCCCATTGGTACCCATCAGCTGGCGAATCCTATACCACTCTTACGCTGCTCACAAGGAAGTCGTCAGCAGGACAAGTCCCGGCGAAATCGCGGACTCCAACATCAAGTCCCGATTAGCGCGCTTGCCAGACATGTGGTTTTTCGGCTTCTTCAGGCAGGATGAACGACGATTCGCGGAGCGGCTGAGCTGCGAGGTTTTGAAAAATGCCGAAAGCGCAGATAAGTCAGGACGATTACCATCAGCGTGACAAGGATTTCGATGATACTGGCTTCGGGGCCGACAGTCCCTCCGGTCAGCCACTTCGGTCCGGCCAGCGTCGTGTGCAACAAGTGGCCTCGAGCCGGAAAGCCGCTATCGGCGACACCAAATAAGTACGTCTCGGTCCAGTCCCAACCTGCGTGCAGCCCAATTGCAAACCAAAGATCGCCTGTCAGCCTGAGCGAGACGCAATAAGCCAGCGAGGCCAGAGAGGTAGTCAAGCCGCCAATCCAAGTTTCGGCCGGATTAAGCATAACAATGCGCGGTGTGATCTCATCCATGCTGAGCGGAAAGTGAAAAAGGAAATGCGCCAGATACACCAGTCCCAAAAAATGGCGCCGAAGAGTAACAAGCGCCAAAGCGCGCGATATCCGTTTGGGCCTCGCAATATTCCTCCAAGAAGTCCGACCCGCGTGCTCGTGACATTTTCTGATATCGAGGGACTCACAATAGGCCGCATATTATCACTCGTTCAGGAATGACCCTGGGGATCGCGACTGAAAGCCCAACCTTCGTGCTAGTGCCTGATTAACACGGTGATCTCAACGGGTCGACGCAACACTAAGCTTGAACACGACTGGCCTTGAAAATAAAAGTTAAGACCGCTTTTCAAGGTTAGACCAGCAGGAACGCTGCCCTGGCCGGCGTTTGGTCGCGCGCAGCCAAACAGTTGGTTCTCCCGCGGAAGCATTGCCGAATCAATGCACTGGATGGTGTTGCATCGACCGCCTGAGCTGGCAGCCGTTACCGGAGAAATGAAGTTTTACTTCAAATGGACGGTTACGCGACTCAGATGATCAGTGTTTGGGCGTCTTCACGGGGTCAGGAGGACGCACTGGGAGGTTCTTCAGATCGGCCTGAAGCGCCTTCTGAATTTCGGTGATGGCCCGTTCTAGTTGCGGATCCTTCCCCGCGATCACTGAGGCGGGATCGTTTTCTACGACGATGTCGGGATCCACGCCGTGTCCTTCAATCACATACTGGCCTGCAACGCTGGCGGTGGCGAATTCCGGAACAAAAACCTGGCCGCCGTCGAGAAGCGGGCCGCGGCTGTCGATGCCGACCACGCCACCCCAAGTGCGTTTGCCGATCAGAGGGCCGAGCCCCGCCTGACGAAACATGTAAGGAAAAATGTCGCCATCCGAAGCGGAAGTTTCATTAATTAGGCAAACTTTGGGGCCATAGAAGACTGTGTAGGGATAGGTACCAGTTACTTGGTCAACGCGATCGAATTCGGTCCCGAGCAAATCGCGCCTGAGCCGTTCGATGAGCATTTGCGAAATATTCCCGCCGCCGTTGCCGCGCACGTCAACGATCAATGCTTGTTTGCGAATCTGCGGATAAAAATACTTGATGAATTCGCGAATGCCGTCCGCGCCCATGTCGGGAAGGTAGATGTAGCCGACCTTTCCGCCGGTTGCGGCGGAAACGACGTCGCGATTATGTGTGATCCACTCAAGGTAAATCAAATTGGTTTCGCTGGTAATGGGCCGATACGAAATTGCTCGCGAACCATCCATCGTAGGCTTCGAGTTGACAGTGAGCTGTACGGGCCGGTTGGCCTTGTCACGCAGGAATTGATATGGATTGTCTTTTGCGGTGAGGTCGCGGCCGTCGATGGCTAGAATGTAGTCACCTTCCTTGACGTCCAGACCGACTTCGGTGAGCGGCGAGCGATAAATCTCTTCCTCGTTTTGGCCTTTGTAAATTTTGACGATGCGGTAACGGCCCGCGGCAGCGTCCAATTCGATGCGAGCGCCGGGCAACGCGACTTGGGGGCGTTGCGGAATCTCGAAGTCGCCTCCGGCAATGTAAGCATGAGAGACGCTGAGTTCCGCGATCATCTCGCCGATGACGTAGTTGAGATCGGAGCGGTGCGCGACGTAATCAACAAGCGGCCGATACTGGTCGCGCAAAGCGTCCCAATCGTAGCCATTCATATTTTGCGCGTAGAAAAAGTCGCGATAACGTCGTACCACTTCGTTGAAGATTTCCACCCACTCTTGCTGCGGAACGCGGTCCACCATCAGGCCGTCCGTGGAAATATTCTTCGGGCTGGATTTGCCTTCGGGCTTGAGGTCGTAAAGCTTGAAGCTTTTGCCTTCACGCACTAAGACTTTCTTGCCATCCCGGGATATATCAAAGCTGTCGAGTTTCTCGACTAGAGTGGTTTCCTTGCGATCTTTGAAAGCGAATAGAACGAGAGAAGAAGGCGGGAACGAATCACGGCCGTAGAACGGAGCGCCCTCACGTGCGTAAACGAGATAGTCCTTGGTGACCACCAGGCCGTTGAAGTTGTCGGGATCAACGGGCACACGCGTCACGCGCTCGGAAAGGCCTTCAAAGTCGATGCGGATGTATTCCTTCTTTTTTTCTTCCTTCTTGTCCTCTTTTTTCTCGTCTTTCTTCTCGTCCGTTTTTTCAGACGTTTTATCTTTGTCTGACGTATCCTCGCCCGGCTTGGTGATGGTGACTTCGTCGCTCTCCGGGGGAAAAGGATTCTTGCCGTCCTTACGCAGAGTGAGAGCAAGCAGGGAATTGCCGCGATTGGTGGCGAAGTCGAATTCGATACGGCTCAACTGCGGAGCGTATTCGCGCGTTCCAACGTAATAGAGATAGTTCCCGCTGGGATCCCAGGCGGGGTCGCCCGCGTCGTACAGCGGATCGGTTACGCGATGGACTTGACCGTCTGCGACACTCCACACATAAATGCAAGAGAAGCCGCTCGGTTCACCCATGATGAAAGCAATATGGCCACCGTCGGCCGACCACGGATACGCGGGAATGCGTCCCCTGGGATTCTGTGCGACTTGAGAAACTTTCTTGTCCTCTAGAGTCAAAACGTAGAGCTTGCCGTCTTTGTCGCTGAAGGCGATTCGCTTTCCGTCCGGCGCCCAACTGGGCTGATAGAGCATGGCGTGAAAACCGTGAGTCAACTCTTCCGGCTTGCCCGAACCGTCTTGGTTTATGAGGTAAAGTTCGTCTTCGCCATCCACGTCTGAAATGAACGCGATCCTTGAACCGTCAGGCGACCATTGCGCGAACTTGTCGTGGGCGTTCGATGAGTTGGTGAGATTGCGCGTCGCGCCTTTCTCGATGGGAGTAGTGAAGACGTCGCCGCGAGCAACGAACAGAACGCGTTCTCCCTTCGGACTCAATTCAGTCCATTCGATTTGATTGGCCGCGGAAACGCGCGAAGGGCGCATCGCCAGAGCGTCGGTGGGAACTTGGATGGAAATGGGTGTGGATTTCCCAGTGGCGATGTCGAAAATGCTCAACTCGCCGTCCATTTCGTAAACGATCCGGCCTTTATGATCGGTGCTGGGCCAGCGAACGTCCCATTTTGTGCTGTGAGTAAGCTGGTCGGCGGTCTTCGTTTTGGGATCGTAGGAGTAGAGATTGAGCGTGTCGTCCGTGTCGGAGGAATAATAGATCTTGTTTCCGACCCACATGGGATCGCGATGGGCGCGGACATCTTCCGTGATCTTTTGCTGGGTGTTTGATTTGAGATCGTAAATATATAACTGCTGGGCCCAGCCTCCGGAATAGCGTTTCCACGTGCGAAAGTCGCGGAACAAAGGTGAATAGACAACTTCCGAACCGTCCGGAGAAAAATCGCCCGCACCGGACTTCGGCATCGGGAGAGCTTGCGGCAGGCCGCCGTCCATCGAAACGGTGTACAGGCGCGAGTCTCCAAGATCGAAGTATTCGCGCAAAGACCGGAACACGATGGACTTGCCGTCGGGAGTCCAGCCGTACACCTGATTGTCATAGCCCCAGCGGGGAGTCAGCGGTCCGCGCGCGGGATAGAAAGTCAGCTGCTTCGGGACGCCCCCGGTGACGGGAATGACATATACCTGCTCGTCGCCGTCGTATTGACCGGTGAAGGCGATCCATTTGCCGTCCGGGGAAAACTTGGCAAAGAGTTCGACTCCCGGATGAGCAGTGAGCCGCGTGGCCAATCCACCGGAAGTGGAGGCGAGCCAGAGATCACCGGCATAGGTGAAAACTACTTGATCACCGTGGATGTCGGGAAAGCGAAGAAGCTTCGTTTGAGCGATGGCTGATGAAGCCAAGAATAGCGAGGAAAGAAACCACAGGAGGGTCGCACGAGCTTTTAGACTGAGCATCGTTTTTCCTTTCACTGACGAATTCCTCGGGTGGCCGTTGGAGAGAAAGTGGAACGAGGCGCACGCTCGGCATTAATTTGGTGCGCCGAAGCATCGCCGGTATAACCTTTATCATTACAGGCCGTCCGGGTAATCTACACGTCGCCGTCTCCTCGCGCAATACAACGCTCGCGTCTAAACGGTTACAGCCAGCCGTGCCGCGGCCTGACGGGAAAGTGTTGTAGGCGGCAATGGTTCCTGGCTTGTCGCGTGGTGTTTACTGATGACTCTTGGGAAGAGAGTTTCCTAGCCGTCTGGCCTAAGTCCCGGCAAACGCAGAAACCGGACAAGTCGATTTTGGACGGGCGGGTGGCACACCCTTCAACACCGCCCAAACAAACGCAGCTGAATTGCCGGGTGTCGCACTCTTCGCTTTGTCAAGGGTGCGGATTTAGACGCCGGATCGATCGAGTGGCTTCCACCTCGCGCCAGCTACGTGCGCAACGACTCTTGAATTTCCGGTCAGTAGGTGAGCCACAAGGGCATTCGAAGCCCACCGCCATAACGCTCGCCTTGAAGTACTTTCAGCGCGCATGATAGTGTCGCCGCACGCGGCATGTGATTCCGTCCGGAGGAATTATGCTCAAAATCTGCCTTGTGATACTTGCTGTGTCGCTTCTCCCCTTGACGATGCGCGGAACCGCTCGACAAGCGTCCAATGGCCCAAGTGCGGCGCAGTGTCAATCGGACGCCGCGATATGGCTCCCCACACTACAAGCTCAAGGCGGCACGATTGCGATAACTTACGAGACCCTCGGCTCCTGGGTTGACGAGATGATGCAATGCAGGGACGTTGATCCTGCCAATCGCGAGAAGTACTTCAATGTGGCTTCCGGAGCCGTTGCCGAGAGGGCGAACCGCGAGACGAATTACCTCGTCCGGCACGATCTGTACAAGCAGTTTCTAGCTGAGGACGTAGCAGGAAAGCGCGGCCTGTAACTGCGGTTCGAAATTATTGCAGAATCCACGCGCGCCACCAGCGTTTGAATTTCCCGCCGCGAAATCACCGTGCGCCGCGCACGAAGAACAAATACACTCTCCACCCGCACTGAAAAACCTGTACCTAACCTGTCCTTCACAGTTCGTGCAAGCAGGATAGCTTTCCTACGGCTCGTACTAGTTCTGGACTTTTTCTGTACTTCTTCTGTTCCTCTGACCAGCTGTTTTCGTCGCGCCGTCGCGCTACACTCGGACGGGAACTGAAATATGAAAAAGTTCACAGGATTGCGGCATTTTCGGGCGCGCCGGAGCTTGCCGGGGCTTATTGTGGAAGACTTTCCATGTTCGAATTTCGTCTTTCCGGATGCGAGTTATGCATTATTAATCGCTAGTCGGCCAATTATTAAAAAGCGGCGCAAATGACTGAAAATAAACAACGGCGACCCATTCTAATCGCTAGTTTTTCGGCACTTTTCGCCGCTGCGAGGATTTTTCGCGCGTCAGAAATGGAAGGCGGGAATTTTCGCAGCCTCTTGCCGCGGACCGCCTCCAGAAAAGCCTCCGGGTACCGGTCCGATTGCCGCGTCGCACAAACCACAAGTCCCGGATCACGGATCACTAATCACCAATCACTAATCACAACTCACGAAACACCGCGTCCGTGCATGGGGTATTTGCATCGCGTATTCCTCAACCTGCACTGCGCTCCTGTGGATATCACTGTGGATAAAGGAAGCAGTACTAGCAGCGAAAAAGCCCAACAAAATCAACATTTTAAATACCATAGGTCTGTGCGGTATTCGTACCGTGCTGTAAACAGGCCACTTACTACGTTACGGAAGCCCGAACCGGCACCGCGGCGTCGCGCGACTCCCATTGTTACGCCCATATGGAATATGCACAGGTCTGGGGCGGCATGTTCTCTAAACGTCACTAGCATAGGGATTTGCCTTTCTAGGCAACATGTACGTATTTACCGCAATCGCGCGAATTTCTTGGCGGAAATTGCGCGTACCGTTGACTCGACTGGAATGCAGGACTATAGTGACGTGGACCTTTGGAATGCTCGCTGGCCCACGAGCCAAGGGTTTTTCCGGGGACTTCATGAATCTGCCTAACAGCTTGACGACCCTGCGGATCTTTTTTGTTCCGCTGCTGGTCGTTGTGCTGCTCACCCGCCAACCCAATTTTGATTTCTGGGGATTGCCTATCCACTTCGAAGTGCTGGGCGTGCTGATTCTGCTGGCGGCCGCCGCGACGGACATGATGGACGGCTACCTGGCGCGTTCGCGCAAAGAAATCACCACCCTGGGAATTCTGCTGGATCCGATTGCGGACAAGCTGCTGATTTCCGCCGCATTTATCTCGCTGGTGGAAATGGGATTGATGCAGGCGTGGATGGTGGTGATCATCATCGGACGCGAGTTCATGGTGATGGGTCTGCGCGAGATCGCGTCGGTAGAAGGCTTGATCATTCCGGCGTCGCCTCTGGGCAAAGTGAAAATGATTTTGCAGGTGCTCGCGGGATGTACCGTAATCTTGACCGCCAATCATCCGGCGCTGAAGCTGGTGGGCACTGTGCTGCTGTGGTTGGTGGTGATCAGCGCGGTGGCGTCGGCAGGGCATTACTTCCAGATGTTCTGGACGCAAATCAATTTTCGCGTGCAGCTGCGCCAGCGGGGCGCGTTGCTCATGAAGCCGGAAGAAAAGCCCCAGGATGTCCTCACTCGCTGAGTGCGAGAAGCAGTTGCTGCTGCAGTTAGCCCGAAGCGCGCTAGCGCTCGGCGTCGCAGCTGGTGCCGCAAAAAAACCCTCGCCGCAGGATTTTCCCAACGAAGAATTTTTGCTGCAGCCAGCAGGCGCATTCGTAACCCTGCATCGTCGTGGTCGCCTGCGCGGCTGCGTAGGCCAGCTTCCCGGACGCGACTCGCTCGCCGAAGTAGTAGCCCACTGCGCCCGCTCCGCCGCCCTGCACGATTCGCGCTTCGATCCGGTTCAAGCCACGGAACTCAGCGAGATCGAGATCGAGGTTTCGGTGCTATCGGCGCTGGAAGATGTGACTCTGGAGGCAGTCGAAGCAGGGAAGCATGGGCTAGTTGTAAGTCAGGGCAGGCAGCGCGGAGTGCTGCTGCCTCAAGTAGCCACTCAGTTCAACTGGGGTGCGCAGCGATTCCTGGAGGAAACCTGTGTGAAAGCAGGCCTGAAACGCGAAGCCTGGAAGGATCCCGCGACTCGGATCCAGGCCTTTACCGCCGAAGTTTTCAGCGAAGCGGCCTCAGCTTCCGCTCACCTGCCACGAAAAACATAGCCGACTTTATCATGCCCTGCGACGCTCGCAGCGCGGCTGCGGCCTACTCGATCTCCACGTAATCTCCGACGTAGAACTCGCGCAAACTGAACGTGGTCAAGACGGTGGACGAATTCGTACCGGTCCTGAGTACGATGCCTTCGCCAATGACTTCGCGCGGCGTATTGTCCCACTTCCACTTGGCCGGAACGCTGCCAAAGCCATACACGCGCCCGTAAACCGTGGCTTCCTTGTCGTTGTCGAACGCTGCTCGCTTGGTTTCGAACACGATCTCATGTTCGGTGCCGGTGTAGCGGAAGATGCGGAAATAGTCGCCCACGCGCACGCCCTGCTGGCTGCCGAGGTTCACGTAGAACACATCATTGGTGCCCAATTGCACCTGGAAATCCTTGCCGATCATAACCATCGCGGTGGCTTTTCCACTGAAAGGCGCGAAGCGGTCGAAATTGTTCTCGGCTTTCAGAGGCGGCGTGGGACGCTCCTTGAACGGCAGGAGGATATCGCCCCGCTGGACGTAACTGCAGGAGTGCTCCACTTGCGCGATAGAGGTGTCGGGCTGTGCGACGACCACGCGTACACGCCCTTCATCCTCCCACCACGTCCCCAGCTTGCGAATGATCGCGAATTGCCACTTGGCCCACTCGATTTCCGTGGGGTCAACGACCGAACGGATCACCGAGAATTCGTCGCCGACTTTTACACCTTGGCTGGCGCCCTTGTTGAGGTACACATAGTCGCCGTCCTGGAAGGTAATCTTGTAGTTGGAGCCCTCGCCGGTGATCACGTAGGAGTCCTGCGGGACGGACTCGTTGGTGATAGTCCCGGAGCAATAGACATCCTTATAAATGGGCACAGAGGCCGGGCCTTGCGCCGAAGCGGCAACGCCGGAAAGGCTCAAAATCAGACTGGCAAGGACAATTTTCCCACGCATAATGCTTGCTCCTTTGAATATCGCGCGCCGCGGAACAGGCGCTGGCCCACAATTAGCCCGATGTAGCGACTGTAATGGACGTACTGGAACCCGTCAAGACAATGGTCCGACCCGCTTTACACATTGTGCACCACGTGGTACAAGCCCTGTAGTACCTGTACGATAGGCCAGGGTGCCTCAGAACTCGCGAGAACAGACGCTCGCGTCAGTGATCCGGATACGGCCCAATCCAAGAAAGCTCGATGATCGCAGAAGACAAAATTTGCGCGGTGGTGGCTGCCGCTGACGCCATCGGGATGTGGAAGCAGCTCACTGCGGCTCTGCGGGTGACGCGAACCGCTGAATTGCGGCTGGATTGGCTTTCCGCTGACGACGAAATGGACAAGTTTCTGGCTCGGCTGGCAAGGAAGCGGCCGCCTGCGACGTTGATTGCTACTTGCCGGCGCCGCGAGGCTGGCGGGAAATTTCGCGGCACGATTGCGCAGCAGTTGGTGCAACTGGCCGCAGCGGTGCGGTCGGGTTGCGCCTGGTACGACCTGGAGGTCGAAAGTTCTTCGCGATGTCCCCCGGAATTGCTGGAGGTGCTGTTGGGCGAAGGGCGGCGGATTGCGTCGGCGCATTTTTTCCGGCGCTCGACCAAGAACTTGCAGCGCGTTGCCGCGGATTTGGGCCGCGGGAAGCCTGATGCGATCAAGATTGCGGTGCAATGTGACTCGTTAGGGCGGAGTCTGGAAGTGCTGCGCCTGGCTCGCGGCCGGCGAAACGTGATTGCCGTGCCGATGGGCGAGGTGGCGTTACCGGCTCGGGTACTGGCGCTGCGGGAAGGGAGCGCGCTCGAATATGCGCCGGTGGAGAACGCGACGGCACCGGGCCAAGTGACATTGGATGCCGCGAAAAACTTGTATCGCGCGGACATATTGCGGCGGAAGACGCGGGTGTACGGAGTGATCGGCAATCCCATCGGACATTCACTTTCGCCGGTTCTGCAGAACGCCGGTTTTCAGGCGCGCAAGATGGATGCGGTGTTCCTTCCGTTTCTGGTGCGCGATCTGCGCGATTTTTTGCATTCGGTCGCGGCGCTGGGAATGGCGGGGTTCGCCATCACGTTGCCGCACAAGCAAGCGATTCTGCGGCATCTGGACGATTGCGATCCGATGGCCGCGGCGATTGGCGCTGTGAATACGGTGGTGGTGCGCGGCGACGGAAAATTGTACGGCTACAACACGGATTATGTGGGCGTGCTCCGCGCGTTAGAGCGCCGCATCCCGTTGCGCGGCAGTCGCGCGCTGATTTTCGGCGCAGGCGGCGCGGCGCGCGCGGTGGCGTTTGCGCTGGCAGAATCGGGAGCTTCCGTTTGCGTTTGCGCGCGGCGTGCGCAGGCGGCGAAGGCTTTGGCGCGAGTAGTGGGCGGCGAAGTGGTGGAGCGCCGACGGCTGCAGCGGGAATTCTTTGATGCGATCGTCAATACGACGCCCGTAGGGATGCATCCCGCGGAAGGCCGGTCACCACTCGAAGCCCGCGAACTGAATTGCCGGCTGGTGTTCGATCTGATTTACCGGCCGCGCGTCACCAAGCTGATGCAACTCGCGGCGCGCCGGGGCATCGAAACGGTTTCAGGCGTCGAGATGTTCGTCGCGCAGGGAACCGCGCAATGGGAAATCTGGACGGGGGAGCGCGCGCCGGTGGACGCGATGCGCGGTGCGGTGTTGCGCGCATTGGCGCGCGAAGAGAAAATAGGCAGACGATGATTCAGCCGGACTTCAAGACATTCAAGAAACTGGCGCGCCAGGGAAACCTGGTCCCGGTATACGAGACGTTTACGGCCGACCTGCTGACGCCGGTGGGCGCGCACTTGCGTCTGGCGCACAACGCGAAATATTCGTTTCTGCTGGAGAGTGTGGAGGGCGGCGAAAATATTGCGCGCTACACCTTCGCCGGCGCGAATCCGCAGGAAGTGTTTCGTTCGCGCGGGCGGAAGTGCAGTTTGGAAACGGGCGGCAAGCGCAGGAATTTTGAGGCCAATCCCATCGAGTATCTGCGGCAGCTCACCGAGCGCTACAAGCCGGTGCGCGTACCGGGCCTGCCGCCGCTGATTGGCGGAGCCATCGGATATTTCGCGTACGACATGGTGCGGTTGATCGAAAAGATTCCAGCGAGCGGCCGCGACGATCTGAATCTAGATGACAGCGTGATGATGTTTTATCTGGGCCTGGTCGCTTTCGATCACGTACAGCACCGCGTATGGGTGATCCGCAATGTTTTCACCGAAGGCCCGGGAAGCCTGCGCTCAAAATACAACGCCGCGGTGCGCGAAATTCGCCGCGCGCGCCGCAAACTAGAAAACCCGCTGCCGCGGCAACGGCGCACACGGCGGGGCAGGCCGCTGCGTGTGGAATCGAATTTCACGAAGGCGCAGTACATGGCCGCGGTGCGCAAGGCCAAAAGTTATATTCGCGCGGGCGACATTTTTCAGGTGGTTCCCAGCCAGCGATTTTCCGCGCGCACCGGCGCCAATCCGTTTGAGATTTATCGCGCGCTGCGCGTGGTGAATCCGTCGCCATATCTTTATTATTTGAAGCTCGACGAGCTTGCGGTGGTGGGCGGTTCGCCGGAAATGCTGGTGAAGGTGCAGGGGCGCGATATTTCCTATCGTCCGATCGCCGGTACGGTGCCGCGCGGGCGCAACGAAGCGGAAGATCGCGCGCTGGAAGCGAAACTGCTGGCTGACCCCAAGGAACGTGCCGAACACATCATGCTGGTGGATTTGGGGCGCAACGATTTGGGCCGCGTGTGCGAGTACGGCTCGGTGAAGGTGGAGCGGCTGATGTTCGTGGAGCGATATTCCCACGTGATGCACCTGGTTTCGAGCCTGCGTGGGCAATTGCGCGCGGACGTGGATTGTTTTGACGCGCTGATGGCCTGCTTTCCAGCTGGCACTTTATCGGGCGCGCCGAAAATTCGCGCGATGCAGATCATTGATGAACTGGAGCCCACGCGCCGCGGGATTTACGCGGGCGCGGTGATGTACCTGGACTTTTCCGGGAACATTGATTCGTGCATCGCGCTGCGCACGATGGTGGCGAAAGGCGGCCGCGCCTATATTCAGGCGGGCGGCGGCGTGGTGGCGGATTCCGTGCCGGGGCGCGAATATCAGGAAACAGTGAATAAAGCGAGGGCGTTGGTGACGGCGCTGGAAATCGCGCATCGCGGTAGAAATGGCAGCCGCGCGGAATGACTATTAATGACGGCAGTTCCGAGATAAATTCGCGAGCAATGGTGCACTCAGACCTAGACAAACGAGCTCTGAAGATCCTCTTCGCATCGTATTGGTCAAACTCGCGCTGGAAGCAAGAGTTCGACACAGCGCCGGCCGACCTGGCCTATGCCAAGGCCGCAGGCTTGATGTTTGACCCCATCACCATCTCCCACCAACAAGCTGTTGAATGGGCAATACGGTCTAGAGATTCTGTCTCGAAGGAGCAAGTTGTCAATTTTTTCTTAGCGAGCCTAACTAGTCGACGGCTTGACCTGCGGTCGGCTTTGGGCTGCTTCGCCGTTGCTCGCAACTTACGAGCCCACGTTTGGAATAAGTCCAACAGCCCCACGCGTTATTGCCCCGTCTGCGGTATGTATGAACATCTTGAGAAACCCGAAGACCTCAATGTTCTCAATTTTGAACGATTCAAGTGGGGCGGAGTACGGCATCCCAACCCAATCTACATTGCCCTCGACCTGCAAGAGGTAGCGAAGCAGCCAACCCCTAAACCCAGCTCAGCCGACGCTCGCATAATGGCGGCTATTTTGAATGTGGCGCGTACTATTCAGGAAAAGTCGAAGCTCTCTGACCTCGTGAAGCAGTTGGCTCCGATTCTTCCATCCAATGTTCCGGAGCGACGCGCGCTAATCGGCATCCTTGGTCACTGTGGGATTCTCATCGACCCATCTAGGGAGAGCTTTTTTGAATCTTTTCCTCATTTCTCTGCCCGCGAGTATACACGGTGGCAGAAAGATGACTGGCCTTACCCAGTTCGTTGGTGGCAAGGTTCATTTGGTGTGGCGGAGAAAGCTGCTACATATTGGTTTCCAGCGCTCTGAATCTCGCGTCGCGTAATCGGGCACGCTAATTGGGGTTCCGTGTTGCGCCGCTGAATGTAAAGTGAAAGCGACCGTGTTACCAATAAGAAGTTAGAATATGAGCGCGACATGATTCTGCTGCTCGACAACTACGATTCGTTCACATACAACCTGGCGCAATACCTCGGCCAGATGGGGCAGCAGCTAGATGTGCGCCGCAACGATGAGATCACGCTGGATGAGATTGAAGAGATGGCGCCGGAGCGCATCGTGATTTCGCCGGGGCCTTGCACGCCGAAGGAAGCAGGCATCAGCGTTCCGTTGATCCAGAGATTCGCGGGTAAGATTCCGATATTGGGCGTGTGCCTGGGACATCAGGCGATCGGCGCGGCGTTTGGCGGGCGGGTGATTCGCGCCGCGAAGTTGATGCACGGAAAAACCAGCGAGATTGAACATGACGGACGGACCATTTTTCATGGGCTGCCGCAGTCGTTCATCGCCACGCGCTATCACTCGCTGATCGTGGAAAGAAAATCATTGCCGCGCGAGCTGGAAATTTCCGCGGAGACGGAAGATGGGACGATCATGGGTTTTCGGCATCGCAAACTGCGCGTGGAAGGCGTGCAGTTCCATCCGGAGTCGGTGCTGACGGGTGCGGGATTTGATTTGCTGAAGAATTTCTTGAGTATTTGATCCGATACGGCCGGTGCGCTGTGCGCGAAAAGCGAAGATTACGGGCCGGGCCTGCTGAAATTCTTCTACTCTTTGTGACATTTGCTGCTGCGCCTCTGTTCCCGCGCGGGGCGGGCTCGGGCGCACGATTGTCAACTGAAGCGGAACAATCCCCCGCACAGACCTACCTTGGCTTTGATGCAAACGATTATCCCGGCGATGACGCGTTGCCGAAGCTGCGACGAACTTTCACGTTTTCTGGCTATTGGCTGAACCCGCCCCCTGGTGCGAAGACGAATTCGTGGATTGGAAAGCGCGCCGAGTTGCTGAAAAACGGGTTCGGTTTTTTGATTCTTTTCAATGGCCGCCTGTCAAAGGAACTGCAGCCGCCCGTGGATCCCCGTGATTTAGGCATGCGCGACGCGGAAATTGCCGTCGCGGCGGCGCAACGCGAAGGATTTTCCGCCGGCACCTCCAAGGTAATTTATCTCGATATTGAAGAGGGCGGCCGAATGCTTCCGGCGCAGCTTAGTTACATTCAAGGTTGGAACGAGCGAGTGGCTTCGCGTGGTTTCGCAGCAGGAGTGTACTGCTCAGGGATGAAAGTGAAGGAGGGCAAAGGACAAACCATCACGACGGCGGACGACATTCAGGAGCGCGCGCCAGTGGCAGCGTATTTTGTGTATAACGACGCGTGTCCGCCTTCGCCCGGGTGTGCGTATTTGAAAAATCCTCCGGAGCCTTCGCAGAGCGGATTTTCCGGCGCGCGTGTCTGGCAGTTCGCACAATCGCCGCGGCGCCGGAATTTTACCGGGCCGTGCAGCGCTACCTACAATTCAGATGGCAATTGCTATCCGCCGGTTGATATTGCAGCCGTTCACATTCTGCTGGACCTTGATTCTTCGGTGTCTGCGGATCCGTCTAGCATGGCCGTACATCCCAAGAATTAAGTCGTGGCGTCAGAGGCTACAGCCCCTTTTTAACGGTGGCGTGACGGCGGGGCTGAAGCCCCGCCGTTCCGCGTCAGCCATTCGTGAGATGGCCAGGATCAATTCGCGAAGCGGATTTCGATCAGGGTGCGGATTGGCTGTGGTGGCCTGCGGCGGATTGAGAAAACGCGACGAGGGCTTCGAGCTTGGCGCGAGCCGCACCGCAGTCAATGGATTCTGCGGCGCGGCGCACGCCGTCGAGAAAATCCGTGGCGCGGCCTGCGGCGACCAGCGCGCCCGCGGCATTCGCCAGGACTATATCGCGGTGCGGGCCATGCTCGTGTTGGAGCGACGCGCGGCCTAATACTTTGTGGATGATTTCCGCGTTGTACGCGACGTCGCCGCCGCGAATCGCTTCGAGCGGGGCGCGACGCAGGCCGAAATCTTCGGGCACGACGGTGTAGCTGCGCACCGCGCCATCGCGCAACTCGGCAATGGAAGTTTCTCCGCTGATGGAAATCTCATCCAGTCCATCGGTGCCGTGAACCACCAGCGCGTGTTGCACACCCAGTTCCCCGAGAGCTTGGGCGACGAGTTCAGTGAGGCTCGCGTCATAAACGCCGACGATTTGCACGGAGGCTCCGGCGGGATTGGTGAGCGGGCCGAGCAGATTGAAAACTGTGCGCACGCGCAATTCGCGGCGCGCGGGAATGGCGTAGCGCGTCGCGGCGTGCATCGCGGGCGCGTAAAGAAAGCCGATGCCGATTTGTTCGATGGATTCGGCGACGCGTTCGGGCGCGAGTTCGATTTTTACGCCGAGGGCTTCCAGCACGTCGGCGGAGCCGCAGCGTGAGCCTGTCGAGCGATTGCCGTGTTTGGCGACGCGCACGCCAGCGCCCGCGACTACAAAGGCCACGGCCGTGGAAATGTTGAATGTGCCGCGCGCGTCGCCGCCGGTGCCGCAGGTGTCCACGAGCACTTCGTCGGCATGTTGGCGGCCGGCGGGGAAAATTGGAGTGGCATGCCGGCGCATCGCGAGAGCGAAGCCGACGACCTCGTCAACCGTTTCGCCTTTGATGCGCAGAGCGATCAGCAGGGCGGCGATCTGTTCGGTGCTGGCGTGGCCGGAAAGGATTTGCTCCATCGCGGCTTGGGCTTCGGCGCGCGAGAGGTCTTCCCCTTTGATTAGTTTGTCGAGCGCTTCGTGAATCATTTTGTGTGCGCTTTTAGCGGCGTGCCGACTGCAAGGTTGCGAATTTTCGCGCGAGGCAGCTCCTTGCCCGTCGTGCGCGTTCCAAGTAAACTAAGTCGCTTTATTTGTCCTCGAATCTTAGCACTATTCAAGGCGACCTTCAGGAAGCCGATGGAGCCGGAATGAAGATCCACGAATATCAGGCCAAGGGTATCCTTGCGAAATTTGGCGTGCCGGTGCCGCGCGGAGAAGTTGTTTTTAAGAAGGATGAAGCGCGGGCCGTGGCGCAGCGGTTGGGAACCTCAGTGGTCGTGGTGAAGGCGCAAATCCACGCGGGTGGGCGCGGGAAGGCCGGCGGCGTGAAACTCGCGAAATCTCCGGACGACGCCTCGACGTTGGCTGAACAAATTTTGGGAATGAAGTTGGTGACGCCGCAGACGGGTGAAGAGGGGCGCATCGTGCGGCGGTTGCTGATCGAAGAGGGTCTCGATATCAAGCGCGAACTTTATTTGGGGATTTTGGTGGATCGCGCGTTGGGCGCGCCGATTTTCATGGCGAGCGCGGCGGGCGGAATGGAAATCGAGGAAGTGGCGAAGGATCATCCGGAAGCGATTTTGCGCGAGAAAATTGATCCGGCGACGGGTTTTCAACCTTATCAGGCGCGCAAATTGGCTTTTGGATTGGGTTTGACGCCGGAGCAGGTTGGCGCGGCCGTGCCGTTTTTTCAGGCGCTGTATCGCGCGTTCATCGAGACGGACGCTTCGATGATCGAGATCAATCCGTGCGTGGTGACGGGCGACGGCAAGCTGGTGGCGCTGGATGCCAAAGTAACTTTCGATGACAACGCGCTGTATCGCCATCCAGAATTCAAGGATTTGCGCGATTTGGAAGAGGAAACGCCGCTGGAAGTGGAAGCTTCGAAATTCAAATTGAATTACATCAAGCTGGATGGCGACATTGCCTGCATGGTGAACGGCGCGGGCCTGGCGATGGCCACGATGGACATTATTAAACTGAGCGGCGGCAGCCCGGCGAATTTTCTGGACGTTGGCGGCGGGGCTTCGGAAGAGCAGGTTAAGAATGCGTTCCGCATATTGTTGAGCGATCCGAATGTGCGCGCGGTGTTCGTGAATATTTTCGGCGGAATTTTGCGTTGCGACATACTGGCCAACGGCGTGGTCGGCGCGGCGAAGGAATTGAGATTCAAAGTGCCGGTGGTAGTGCGAATGGAAGGCACGAACGTGCAGCAGGGCAAGGAAATCTTGCGCAACTCTGGATTCAATTTTGCAGTGGCGGAAGGAATGAAAGATGGCGCGGAAAAAGCGGTCGCGCTGGCGGGAGGGGCACGATGAGCGTGCTGGTCGATAAGAATACGCGGCTGATCGTGCAGGGAATTACGGGGCGCGAGGGAAGTTTTCACGCGCAACAGATGTTGGATTACGGGACAAAAGTGGTGGCCGGCGTGACGCCGGGTAAGGGCGGGACGAAGCATCTGGGCGTGCCGGTGTTCAATACTGTGGCGGAAGCGGTGAAAGCGACGAGGGCGAACGTGTCGGTGATTTTTGTGCCGCCGCCGTTTGCAGCGGACGCGATTTTGGAAGCGATGGACGCGGATTTGCCGCTGGTGATTTGCATTACGGAGGGCGTGCCGACTCTAGACATGGTACGCGTGGCGGCGGCGTTGAAAAATTCAAGCACGCGATTGATCGGGCCGAATTGTCCGGGAATTATTTCGCCGGGAAAATGCAAGATCGGGATTATGCCGGGATCGATTCACAAGCAGGGGCATGTGGGCGTGGTGAGCCGCAGCGGAACTTTGACGTATGAGGCCGTGGATCAGCTGACGCATCTGGGCATCGGGCAATCCACATGCATTGGGATCGGCGGCGATCCGATCATCGGGACCAGTTTTCTGGATGCGATCAAGATGTTCAACGAAGATCGCGATACGCATGCGATCGTTCTGATCGGCGAAATCGGGGGAAATGCCGAGGAAGTGGCGGCGGAGTACATCAAGAAGCATGTGCGCAAGCCGGTGGTGGGATTCATCGCGGGGCAGACGGCGCCTCCGGGACGGCGGATGGGGCATGCCGGGGCGATCATCAGCGGCGGGCAGGGGACTGCGGCGGAAAAATACAAGGCGATGCGGGCGGCGGGGATACGCACGGTGCAGAGTCCTGCAGAAATCGGTCACACCATGGCTGCGGCGCTTGGCAAATCGAAAGCGAAAGCAAAGCCTGCCGCGAAGAAAAAAGCTGGCGCGGCAAAATCGAAGAAGTCGGCAAGGAAAAAGCAGTAGGGCGTCGCGTACGGCGTTGCGCGCGCACGTCATTTTAATTTGGGGAGATGAATCGAATGGCTGTCGAGAGAACTTTGGCGATTGTGAAACCGGATGCGGTGGGGCGAGGGCTGACCGCTGACATCCTAAGCCGCGTGCACGCGGCGAAATTCAAGATCATTGCGATCAAATCGCTTCGCTTGACCAAGAAGCAGGCTGAGGGATTTTATGCGGTGCATCGCGAGCGAGGGTTTTTCGGCGAGTTGACCGATTTTATGAGCTCGGGCAAGGCGGTAGTGATGGTGCTCGAGGCCGAAAATGGAATCGCAAAATGGCGCGAGACGATGGGCGCAACGGATCCTGCGAAGGCCGCCCACGGCACCATACGCAAGGAACTGGGCGAGAGCATTCAGTTTAATTGCACGCATGGCTCGGACGCGCAGGATACGGCCGCGTACGAGATTGGATATTTCTTTGCCGGAGCGGAGCTGGTTTAGCCCGACTGGGCGCGACGTGGTTCAAGCGCGCAGTTCACGAGCCTCGCCCACAAGCCGGTCTCGGTTCTGAAATTGCGGCAAGCTGGGGCGCTGCAAGCAGCGCCCCTACCACCCCCGAATACCAACCGCCGATCGGCGACCAATTTCATAAAAACACACATCGTGCGCTGTGCTTCCGCGAAATTCCTTTGACGGTCATACTTGGGGTTAGAATGAAGCGCTGAGCGCACTACCTTGGACGCATTACGCGAAACCGGAAAGCTCTTGATGGTGTTGGGGATTGTGCTGCTTGGCGTGGGCGCGCTGCTGACGTTTGGCGGAAAATTGCCATTTCGGCTGGGGCGCTTGCCGGGCGATATTGTGTATCAGGGGCGGAATGGAAGTTTTTATTTTCCCGTGGTGACGTGCGTTCTGGTGAGCGTGGTTTTGAGTTTGCTGATGTGGGTTGTGAATCATTTCCGCAGATGAGGCCATGAGCCAGACATCGCTTTTCAATTTGATGCCGGAGCGGCGAACCTGGAAGGTCAGCGAGCTGACGGCGCGCATCCGCGAGTTGCTGGAATCCGCGCTGCCGGAAGTGTGGGTCGAGGGCGAGGTTTCGAATTGCCACATGGCGCAGTCCGGGCACTGTTATTTCACTTTGAAGGATGCGAAGTCGCAGATTCGCTGCGTGTGTTTCCGCGATCAGATGCGCGGAATGAAGTTCAAACCCGAGGATGGGCTGCACATCACGGTGCGCGGCGCGCTGAGCGTATACGACGCGCGCGGCGAATACCAGATTTACGTGACGCTGATCGAGCCGGTGGGATTGGGCGCGCTGCAACTGGCGTTCGAACAGCTGAAGAAAAAGCTGGAGCTGGAAGGATTGTTCGCCGCGGCGCGCAAGAAGCCGCTGCCGGTGCTGCCGCGCTGCATCGGAGTGGTCACTTCGCCGACCGGCGCGGCGATTCGCGACATCTTGCGCGTGCTGAAGCGCCGATTCCCGAACGCGCAAGTGAGTTTGTATCCGGTGAAGGTGCAGGGCGCCGGCGCGGCGGCGGGAATCGTGGAAGCGCTGCGCTATTTCAATCAGGCGAAAACGGTGGACGTGCTGATTCTGACGCGCGGCGGCGGGTCGCTCGAGGATTTGTGGGCCTTCAACGAGGAAATTCTCGCGCGGGCGATTTTCGCGTCGCGGATTCCGGTGATTACCGGCGTGGGGCACGAAACGGATTTCACGATTGCGGATTTTGTGGCGGATTTGCGCGCGCCCACTCCTTCGGCGGCCGCGGAAATCGTGGTGAAGTCGCGCGAGGAGTTCGAGCGGCACATCGCGGAATACCAGCGGCAAATCGCGCATCACATGCGTTACCGGCTGTCGCAGTGGCGGCATCGCGTGCGGGATTTGCAGACGCATCGCGGATTCCGCCAGCTGGAGCTGGTGTTGCGCAACCGCCGGCAGCAGTTGGACGAGATGGCGAACTCGCTGGCGATCGGTTTGCGGCTGCGCCTGGCAATGGCGCGGCAGCGGCTGACGGAAGCGAACGCGCACATTGCGTCGTTCGATTTGAGAGGGCGCGCGGCGGTGCCGGCGCGGCGGATCGAGCAGCAGCGCGGGTTGCTGCGTGCTGCACTAGAGCGAGTGGTGGCGCGCAAGCGGCGCGGATTCGCAACGGCACAGGTGCGGTTTGCGGCCCTCGATTTGCGGGCGCGTGTGGGACATTTACGCCGGCGATTGGAGCGGGATGCTGCTGATCTACAGGTCCGGATTGACCGCCTGCTGATTACGAAGCGGCGATTGCTGCAAGCATCCGCGTTGACGCTCGATGAGCGCAGCCCGCTCAAGATTCTGGACCGCGGCTACGCGATTGCGTACGACGCATCCGGGAAAGTTCTGCGTTCGCCGGATCAGGTGGCGCTCGGCGAAGATATTTCAGTGCGGTTGGCGCGTGGTGAACTTGGAGCCACGGTGAGCCGCAAGAAGCAATCTACTTAAAATCTTCGACGTATTCCGGTTCGCCTCTCAAGATTGTCAGAATTCGTGTGCCGCGTACGAGGATTTGGTCGCCCCACATAACCTCGAGTTTCAGTTCGATGCGTCCCGATAGGTCTAACGGGAGCGCGAGCACATTATTTGAGACATGCTCTGCAATAGCTAAAGTTCCCCCCGATAGATCACACGGCATCTCCGGAAGTTGACCTTCGATGCTTCCGTCTTCTACGACTACGGTTATGTTTTGAACCCATCCGGTGCCGGAATCCACACCAGGCAAGCCAGTGCTGGCATGAACATACGCGGGCATGAGGCCGATTTCGACTTGCCCATTCTTTTTATCCACGAAGGCGAGAACCGAGTCGTGCAGCTCAACAGCCCTGTTTTCAGGTAATTCAATCATCATTGATCGCGTCTACTCCTCGTCAGCAGCGCCGCCGGAAACCTTCAGGACGGCCAGGAACGCTTCCTGGGGGATGTCCACGCGACCGACGCGTTTCATACGTTTCTTGCCTTCTTTTTGCTTTTCGAGGAGTTTGCGCTTGCGCGAAATGTCACCGCCGTAGCATTTGGCGATCACGTTTTTGCGGATGGGGCTGATCGTTTCGCGGGCGATGACGCGGCTGCCGATGGCGGCCTGTATGGCGATTTCGAACATCTGGCGCGGGATGAGTTTGCGCAGGCGGCTGACAAGGTCGCGGCCGCGTTCGTAGGATTGGTCGCGATGGCAGATCACCGTGAGCGCGTCCACCGGTTCGCCACCGACGAGTACGTCCAGCTTCACCAGATCCGATTCGTGATAGCCGGACAAATGATAATCGAGCGAAGCATAGCCACGCGAAACGCTTTTCAGACGATCGTAAAAATCCAGAACGATTTCGTTCAGCGGCATTTCGTAGGTGAGCATGATGCGAGTGGGCGAGAGGTATTCGAATTTCTTCTGCGTGCCGCGCTTTTCTTCGCACAGTTGCAGCACGCCACCGACGGATTCTTCCGAAGTGATGATCATGGCGGTAAGCATGGGCTCTTCGATTTTCTGAATCGAAGCCGGAGGCGGAAATTTCGTGGGGTTATCCACTTCCATCACTTCATTGGCCGTGGTGGTGATGCGGTACTGCACGCTGGGCGCGGTGGTGATCAGTCCGATATTGAATTCGCGCTCCAGGCGTTCCTGCACGATTTCCATGTGCAGCAAGCCTAAAAAGCCGCAGCGAAAGCCGAATCCGAGGGCGACGGAATTTTCCGGCTCGTAGAAGAAAGCCGCGTCGTTTAGCTGCAATTTTCCCAGCGCATCGCGCAGCATTTCGTAATCGCTCGCGTTCACCGGAAAAAGTCCTGCGAAAACCATCGGCTTGATCGCTTCGAAACCCGGCAGAGGCGGCGCCGGATGACCATCTTCGACGACGGTGTCACCCACACGCGCGTCGGCCACGCGTTTGATGTTGGCGATGATGAAGCCCACATCTCCGGCGGCGAGTTCCTGCAACACCACCGGCTTCGGCGTGAGCACGCCCAAATTTTCCACCTCGTACGCTTCATTGCTCGACGTGAGGCGAATTTTCATGTGCGGCGTCAGGCGGCCTTCCATCACGCGCACCAGCACGACCGCGCCGCGGTAAGAATCAAACCACGAATCGAAAATCAGCGCGCGCAGAGGAGCGTCCGCGGAACCTTTCGGCGCAGGAACGAGCCGCACGATGGCTTCGAGAACTTCATCTACCCCCAAGCCGCTCTTGGCGCTGATGGGCAAAGCCTCATCCGCGGGAATTGCCAGAACATTTTCGATTTGTTCTTTGGCGTAATCAACGCGCGCGGCGGGCAAGTCAATTTTATTGATGACCGGAATGATGGTGAGATTGTGGCGCGAGGCGAGAAACGCGTTGGCTACTGTCTGCGCTTCGACACCCTGGCTCGCGTCCACCACCAGCAACGCGCCTTCGCAGGCGGAAAGTGCGCGGGAAACTTCGTAGGAAAAATCCACGTGGCCCGGCGTGTCAATCAGGTTCAGGCGATATTCGTGACCATCGCGCGCGGTGTAGTGCAGGCGAATGCTTTTGGCTTTGATGGTGATACCGCGTTCGCGTTCCAGGTCCATGGAGTCGAGCACCTGCGAATGCATCTCGCGCTGGGTGAGCGCGCCGGTGAGTTCCAGCAGGCGGTCGGCCAGCGTGGATTTGCCGTGGTCAATGTGCGCAATGATGCAGAAATTGCGGATGTACTGGGGATCCATGGCTCTCTGTGCGAATGCGCGGCGCCGGCGGGTGTGCTGCACGCTCTGCGCGCGGGCGATGCGCCTTTCAAACTATCGAGTTTGCCACACAAGGGCGGAAAATCGAAATTCGAAAGGGCAACGTGGGGGTGAGCGCCGGCGAAATGAGTTGAAAGTTGACGGTTGGGAGTTGAAAGTCGCAGGCGCCCGCCCGGTCCTTCCGCGCTGCGAGCCAGGTGCTCTAGTCGTACTAGCAACTCGGGTGGTGGTGAATTGGCACCTTTGCCGGCAGTCTCGGATTGCCTGTAGAAAGCTGATATCGTAGGCTGTAGCCGGTTTGGAGATTACGATGGAGCGGTAACCGGCAAGCCCGAAGGAACAGCGGGATATAACCGGAGAGGCGGGCCTGTTGTTGACATTTTTCACGCTACGAAACTTCCAGAACTCCTGCAGACGCGCGGCTTGGCCCGCTTCATCCTGCACAATTAGCTGGTTGCGCGCAGACAGACCGCGCGCCGCGGACGCTGCTCATTGAACACCACGGCCCAGATCGTCGTAGTGCAAAAAAAGTCGCGAACGCTGAGGATTCTCGGCTACACGCTGGCGACTGCCTGCCTGATTTGGGTGCTGCATGATTTCCACATCGTGCAAGCGATGCGCGAGCTGGCGCGCGTAGATTGGAAGTGGGTGGCGATCGGCATGGGGTTCGACATCCTGAGCTACGGCGTGCAGGCGCTGCGCTGGAAGTGGCTGTTGAGCCCGTTCGGAAAAGTGAAGCTCACGCACACGATCCGCGCGGTGTACGCAGGGCTGTTCGCCAATCTGGTTTTTCCACTGCGGCCGGGCGAATTGTTGCGCAGCTACATCGTGTCTGATGCCGAGGAGATCAAGCTGGGGCGAGTGCTGGGATCGGTGGGAGTGGAGCGGCTGGTGGATTTGGTGATCGCAACGGCGTCGCTGGCAGTGGTGTCTCTGCTGGTGGATTTGCCCCAAAAATTCCGCAAGGTAGCCGACACTCTGGGAATCATCACGCTGGTGTTGCTGGCGATCGTGGTGATTATGATTTACTACCTGGAAGTGAAACTCGCGCAAAATCCCGAAGCGAATTCTGGCCCGCGGCACCTGCCGGGAAAATTGATGCGCGCGCTGCTGGGATTGCACGCCATGGGGACGGCGCCCAGTTTTTACGCGGCGGTCTTTGCATCGCTGCTGATGCCAGCGTGCCAGGTGCTGGGGCTTTGGGCGATGATGCAGGCCTACGGATTGCATTTGCCGTTTCTGGCGGCGATCGTGGTGCTATTGATCATTAATTTGGGCGTGTCGTTGCCGAACGCGCCGGCCAACGTGGGCTCTTATCAGTTTTTCTGCGTTCTGGGATTGAGCGTGTTTCAGGTGGAAAAGACGACGGCGACGAGCTTTTCGATTTTCGCGTTTCTGGCGCTGACAATTCCGTTTATCTTCCTGGGATTCGTGGGTTTGGTGCGCAGCGGGTTGTCGCTGAAATCCATGCGCGAGAAGGTGAAGGAACTGCCCAGCCAGGCGCGCGCGAGTGGGCGCGTGTAAGGTCGCTCCAGCGGCTCAGATGCGCGCAGACCCTGCGGCCAACTGCCGACCCCCGAGCCCGATATCCCCCGGGTTGTGAAGCCTCGAACAGTCTTCCCTCAAATCAGGCGTCTTTTGTGGTGCTTCTGAGCACGCTGGGCTGAATTCGTTTTGGGAGGGGCTTGGCGTCCGGTATATAGTGGATGTTCGACCCGCGCGAAAAAAATCGGGACCCGTGACGATGTCGCGGCAAAACTCGCGGGCGGACTTCCCCAGCAAGCCCGCAAATCCCGAGGAACGCGCCGTCTCCCATGGCACAGGACATTAACAAACATCTCGACCGGGCGCGCAAGAGCCTGGAAAAGAACAAGCTTCGCGAAGCCGTCACCGAGTATCAGGCGGTGCTGGAAGAGGCTCCCGCGCATCAGGAAGCGCTGCAGGCGTTGGCGGACATTTACACGCGCCTGAACGAGCCCGCGCTGGCCGCCGAATATTACGGCATTCAGTTCGACCGCCTGGTCGAAACTGGTGATGGCGCCAAGGCTTCCGCTGTTTTCATCCGCTTCCTGCGCACGTTCCCGCAGCCCGCCGACCGCTTGATGCGTTTTGCCACTTTGCTGCAGAAACAAAACCGTGTTTCGGACTCCATCGAGCAATTCGGAAATGCCGCGGAGCTTTACGTCAAGGAACAGCGCAGCATCGAAGCGCTGGCATGTTACGAAAGCATGGCATTGCTGGACCCGGAAAATCCGCAGCGCCATATCGTCCTGGGAGAATTGGCCGAAAAGCTGCGCCATGCGGACATGGCGGCAAGAAGCTACGTGCGTGCAGGGCAGTTGACGCTGTCGGTGGGCGCGCTCGATGAAGCGCTGGAATATTTTGGGCGGGCGCACGTGCTGGCTCCGCAGGACCGGGTTGGCGCGCTGCTCTTCGGCGAAGCAAAGTTGCGCAAGGGTGACGCCGAGGGCGCGGTGATGCTGCTTGAGCCGTTTGCCGCAACCGAGCACGATGCCAATTTTCAGGCGCTTTACGGCGAAGCGCTACTGCGTACCGGGCGATTGGACGCCGCGCGGGAAGTTTTCCAGGCTTATTACTCGCAGAAGCCGGAAGGCTTCGTAAAACTATTCGAATTGGCGGCTGCATACATCCGCGCGGGACAGGATCCCAAGGCAGCCGCGCTGCTGGTGCAGACCAAAGAAACCATGCGCGCGCTGCGCAAGGAAGTGGAACTAGCGGCCAACCTGGACCGGCTGGCGGCGAGCTATCCGCAGTCGCTGCCGCTGGCAGAAGTAGTGGCTAAACTGTACGAAGAACTGAACCGTGAGACGAAATATTTCGATTCGCTGGTGAAGCTCTTCGATTTGTACTTGGGCGCTGACCGGTTGAAAGAAGCCTGCGAATCGCTGGACCGGCTGGTGGATATTGATCCGTACGATTATAGGAATCACGAGCGCATCGCCAAACTGGAAGGCAAAGCCGATCCGGGTTTTCTGCAGAATATTCTGGCGCGCGCGGCGAAGGCGGCTACGGTATCCACGCGCACCGACGGATTTACCGGCGCGGGGCGCGAGCCTTCGGAAAACGCGCCCGGCGTACCGGAAGAAGTGCGCGCGCAGCAGGCGCTGGAAGATCTGGTGGTTCAGGTCGAAATTTTCCTGCAGTATTCGTTGCAAAGTAAAGCAGTGGAACGGCTGGAACGCATCGCGGAACTTTTTCCCGGTGAGGAAGACCGCAACGAGCGCTTGCGTGCTTTGTACGAACGCGCGAACTGGTGGCCGAAAGGCGGGGGGCGCAAACCCCCGGCGAAAGCCGCGGCGCCACCGCCCGCACCGGTGGAAGCTCCACCTCCGCTGCAGCCCGCACAGCAATTGGAAGCCTACGGAACGCAGTCCCCGCCTACAGCCGCGGAAACGCACCGAGACCTCGCGGCCATCGCGGAAATTAATCGCCTGATGTACCGGCAGCCCACACCGCGCGAAGTGTTGGTTACTACCGCGGCGGAGATCGGGAAGCATCTGCGCGTCAGCCGCTGCCTGGTTGCAGTGGGCGCTCCTGGTGAAGGCGCGCAAGCCACGGCGGAATACGCCGCGCCGGGATTTGCGGCGCTGGGCCCGCAAAAAATTTCCAGCATCGTGGGCATGGTGACGCAGGTGACGCCCGATTCCATGGGCGGAGTGGAATTGCAGGCGGCTAGCTTGCCGACCTTGCGCGAATTGGGCCTGGAATCGGCGCTGGGTGTGATGCTGACGGACAAAGAAACGCAGGCTCCTTCCGGTGCGTTGCTGATCGGCGACGCGCGCGGACGAAAATGGAAGCCGAACGAAAGTTATTTTCTGCAGGCGGTGGGCGATCAGCTGGTGATGTCAGTAAATCACACGCGGCTGCGTTCGCTGGTGCGTTCGCTGGCGGTGGCGGACGAAAAGACCGGCTTGCTGAATCGCGGGGCGTACATTGATTGCCTGCTGGTGGAATCCAATCGCGCGCGAGCGCAGAACACCGCGATTTCCCTGATTGTGGTGCACGTGGACCGTGGCGGCGACCTGCTGCGCCAGCACGGAGACGCGGCAGTGGATCACTACATCGAACAACTGGCGCGCGCGCTTTCTTCCGCGATTCGTCAGACCGATGTTGCTGTAAAATACACAGCTTGGTCGCTGGCATTTATTCTGCCGGATACATCGCTGGACAATGCGCGGGCGCTGGGGGAAAAACTGCGCCAACTCGCGTCTGCGGTGCGGCCATCGTGGGGCACGCCGGATTTGACGATCAGCGCGGTGGTGGCGGAAGCTTCTTCACGACCGGGCGACGAAACTGAAGATCGCGTCACCGAATGGATCAATCGTGCCGAGGCCGGGCTGGAAGACGCGCGGCAACGCGGCGGCGACACGCTGGTAGCGCTTTCCACGCCTTAATCTCGAATCACCCCGAGGACACATGTTCATTACTGATGCTGTGATTTTGCACGGAGCACGCACGCCGATGGCCCGGTACATGGGCGCATTCGATTCGACGACGGCGATTGAGCTGGGCGCGGTCGCCAGCAAAGAAGCGATTCGCCGCTCCGGCACGGAGCCCGCGGATTTCGATCACGTGATTTTCGGAAATGTGATGCAGACCAGTGCCGACGCTCTATACGGAGCGCGCCACGTGGGATTGAAAGCTGGATTGCCGATCGAAACGCCAGCGGTGACGGTGAATCGGCTGTGCGGTTCGGGAATGGAATCCATCACGCAAGCGGCGCAACGAATTCTGCTGGGCGAAGCGCGCGTGGTGCTGGCTGGCGGGATGGAAAATATGTCGCAAGCGCCGCACGTGATTCGCGGGGCGCGCGCGGGTTTCCGGTTGGGCGAAGGCAAGCTGGAAGATTCGCTGATGTCCGGCCTGTTCGACACGTATTGCGGCTTCAGCATGTCTGAGACGGCGGAAAATCTTGCGGCCGAGCAGGGAATTACACGCCGCGCGTCCGATGAATACGCCTTGCGCAGCCAGCAGGCCGCGGAAGCGGCGTTCCGCGCCGGACATTTCAGGGACGAGATTGTTCCGGTGGAAGTGAAGAAGGGAAAAAAGACGACGACGGTGACAGAAGATGATCACCGGCGCCCGGAAACGACCATGGAAGCGTTGGAATCGCTGCAGCCAGCGTTTCGAAAAGATGGCATCGTGACCGCGGGTAACGCCAGTGGCATTGTGGATGGCGCGGCGGTGGTGGTGGTGACGCACGCGAAGATTGCGAAAGAGCGCGGCTGGAAACCGCTGGGAAAAATCGTCGGTTGGGCGACGGCGGGCGTGCCGCCGCAGATTATGGGAATCGGTCCGGTGCCGGCGATACAGAAAGCTCTGGCCCTGACGGGATTGAAACTCGAACAAATGGATCTGGTGGAAGTGAACGAAGCATTCGCGGCGCAATACCTGGCGGTTGAAAAAGTGCTGGGGCTGAATCGCGAGAAAACCAATGTGAATGGCGGCGCGATCGCGCTGGGGCATCCGCTGGCGGCGACCGGAACACGGCTGGTTTTGAGCTTGTTGTTGGAATTGCGGCGGCGCGGCGCGCGCTATGGCGTTGCCAGCGCGTGCATCGGCGGCGGTCAGGGCATCGCTGTGATTGTCGAATCCGTTTCTTGAACGTGGCCGCATAACGCGGCAAAGCACAGCCGATTCGGGTAACATACCAGTGTTGAAATCCGGAAACTTGCGGCAGGGAAGATATGGCCTACGATAATTTACTGTTCGAAGTGGGCGAGCAGATTGCGCGCATCACTTTTAATCGCCCGAATGTGCTGAACGCGCTGAATCGCAAGACGATGGACGAGCTGGGCGATTGCCTGAAGAAAGTGCGCGCCGACGATGCGATTCGCGTGTTAATTCTCACTGGAGCAGGCGAGAAAGCTTTCATCGCCGGAGCGGACATCAACGAACTTTCGCAGCAGACTCCGGTAAACGGCCGGGAGTTCACTTTGTACGGCCAGGAAATTATTCACCGTTTGGAAACGCTGGGGAAACCAGCGATCGCCGCGATCAATGGCTTCGCGCTGGGCGGCGGGTGCGAACTGGCTCTGGCATGCACGCTGCGTGTAGCGAGCCGCAACGCGAAGCTGGGACAGCCGGAAGTGAAGCTGGGGATTATTCCGGGTTACGGAGGTTCGCAAAGGTTGCCGCGCTTGTGCGGCAAAGGCGTGGCGCACGAATTAATTTTGACGGGCGAGATGATTACCGCGGATGAAGCTTTGCGCGTCGGGCTAGTGAATCGCGTGGTGGAACCGGGCGAACTGCTGGCGACCGCGGAAGCGATCGCCAAAAAAATTATCGCCAACGCGCCCGTGGCCGTGAAGTACGCGCTGGAAGCCGTGGAGCGCGGAATGGAAATGCCGCAGGAGGAGGGCTTGTACCTGGAAGCCACGCTTTTTGGATTGTGTTGTGCGACGCAGGATATGCGCGAAGGCACGCGGGCGTTTTTGGAAAAACGTTCGCCGAAATTTGAGGGGCGCTGAAGAATGGCGGAAAAATTGAAGCCGGCGAATGTCCGGGGCGGTTTGAGCGCGGCGGGTCTGCGCATTGGCGTGGTCGCGAGCCAGTTCAATAATTTCATTACGGACCGGTTGCTGGCAGGCGCGCTCGATGCGTTGCAGCAGGCCGGAGCGGCTGAAGAACAGATTGAAATTGCGCGCGTTCCGGGATCGTTTGAATTGCCCATCGTTGCGAAAAAACTGGCGACGAGCGGGCGCTTTGATTCCATCATTTGTATTGGTTGCGTTTTGCGCGGTGAGACTTCGCACTACGACGTTGTGGTGTCTGAAACAGCGCGGGGTATTCAGCTGGCGCAGCTCGATACCGGCGTGCCACTGATTTTCTGCGTGCTGACCTGCGACACGCTGGAGCAGGCGATCGATCGCGCTGGGCTCAAGTCGGGTAATAAAGGTTACGAGGCGGGCCTTGCGGCGGTGGAGATGGCGCAACTGGTGCGCAAGATTGCCGGCAAGTCCGGTACGGCATCTAGGGGTGGCCCGAAAAGTGCTTCGCGTCGCGGGCGGCGCCGTTAGCATGACGCTGCGCCGCAAATCACGCGAGTTCGCGCTGCAAATGCTTTTCGAGTGGGACATGACGCGGCGCAAGCCTGGGCTGGTAGAGCAACATTTCTGGAAGCAGGCGCGCGCGGCGGATTTCACGCGCAAATTCGCTAATCAACTGTTTGAAGGTGCGGTAGCGGCGGTGGACGCGAGCGACAAGACCGTCGAGAAACTTTCCGAAAACTGGAAACTCGAGCGGCTCGCGGCGGTGGACCGCAGCATCCTGCGCCTGGCGATTTACGAACTGCGCTTCGGCACCGCGCCGGTGAAAGTGGTGATTGACGAAGCGCTGGAACTGGCGAAGAAATTCTCCTCGGCGGATTCTCCAGCGTTTCTGAACGGCATTCTGGATGCCGCGAGCAAGATCGCCGACGCGCCGCATCCGACCAAGAAGTAGAGAATTTACCTACGCTTCGATGTGCCCTTCGAAAATGCGCACGGCCGAGCCGCTGACTTTCGGCGTGAGTTTCCCCTTGTCCGCCATCACTTCCACATGAATTTCGCTGGGGCGGCCCATTTCCACGCCTTGGGTGATTTGCAATCGCTCCGCGTGTTTCAATTGGCCGTGATGCACCAGGTACGCGCCGAGCGAACCGCCTGCGGAGCCTGTCGCGGGATCTTCGATCGCTCCCCAGGGAACCATGCCGCGTGCGTAGGCGCGTCCGCGGCCGCTCAGCGCAAAACAATACGCCATGGTGCCGTGCGGCGAAACCAGATGCGCGAGGGCGGGCATATTCATCTGGATCTTTGCGAGCACCGCGCGGCGGCTTACCGGAACCATCAGGTTGGAAATTCCCGTGGAGGCGAATTCGATCGGCAGCGATGGCGCGAGGTCGCTCGGCTTTAACCCGAGCGCGGCGGCGAGCGCGGCGCGCGTGAATGGTGCACGAGTGAAACGCGCAGGCCGTTGCGTCATGGTGACGCGCACCGGGCGGCCATTGTGAAAAGCCAACTCCACGGGAAGAATTCCGGCACCGGTTTGCTGCAGGATGTGCACGCTGCCTTCGGACGCGGGAACAACGCCGAGTTCAGCGAGCAGAAACCACGCGCCGATAACGGGATGGCCGGCGAGAGGCAGTTCGCGCGTTGTAGTGAAGATCCGCAGGCGCGCCAGCGCGCGATTATTCGTCGGCCGCTGGATGAAAACCGTTTCCGAAAGATTCATCTCGCGCGCGATGGCCTGCATTTTCGTGGTGGGAATGCCGTCGCCATCGGTGACGACCGCGAGCGGATTTCCCGCGAAGGGCTTGGTGGTGAAAACATCGAGCGTGTAGAGTCGGCGATTCATGTAGCTCCACTTTCTAGCCCGGCCCGAAAGCGAGCGCGCGCGTTGGTGATGAATGACGAATGATAGCGCGTTCCCCGGTTGCCTTCGGGAAATAAACCTTGGCTGCCGGGCGCGGCAATTAGCGTTTCGGTAATCGGTTACAAATGGTTTTTGATTCAAAGACGTTGCAGTTCGACGCGAGTGCGCTCGTTGCGGACATTTCCCGTGTTGAGAGTTGTTTTCGGTTCGATCAGCACCACGTGAACTTCTTCGTCCGCGACGGGCATGTGCTCGACGCCCTTGGGAACGATGATGAATTCACCGGGCAGCACGGCGACTTCACGATCGCGAAAACGCATGCGCAGGCGCCCTTTGACCACCAGAAACATTTCGTCTTCGTCGTCGTGATGGTGCCACACGAATTCGCCGGTGAATTTTACGACTTTTACATAGGTATCGTTCAGTTCGCCTACGATCGTGGGACTCCAGTGTTCGTTTACGCGGGACAGTTTTTCGTTTAGGTTCACTGCTTCCATAGCCGTCCTCCTTTTTGCAGTTGCAGCGAGCCACCGCCCCGGAAAGCCCGCTGTGTGTTGCTTACAATTCTTGTACCAGCGCCACGGCTGTGTCGAGCACGCGCTTGGTGGTTTCCGGCCGAGTGGTTTCGGAATAAATCCGCAGCATGTTTTCGGTTCCGGAAGCGCGCAGCATCAGCCAGCCGATGTCGCCCAGGTACACTTTGATGCCGTCGAGATTTTCGCGGCGGGTGATGGGCCAATCGAGCAGGCGCTGAAGATTCGCGGAGGAGAAATGGCTGAGGGCTTTTTCCTTCTGGCCGTTTTTCACGTGCAGATCCACGCGGTTGTAGTAATGTCCGCCGAATTCCTTATGCAGCAGCGCGACAAGCTCGCCGAGGCTCTTTCCGTGCCAGGCCATTACTTCTGCGAGGAGCAGCGCGTTGACGGTCGCGTCGCGTTCGGGCAAGTACAGCTTGGTTCCGATGCCGCCGCTTTCTTCGCCGCCCAGCAGAATGTCGCTTTCCAGCATGCGGTCGCAAATGTATTTGAAGCCGATGGGAGTTTCCCAGACCTGGCGGCCGAATTTCGCGGCGATCTTGTCGATCATTTTTGTGGTGGAAAAAGTCTTCGCCACCGCGCCTTCGAGTTTGCGCGTGCCGGCCAGATGCCATAGCAGGATCGAGAAAATCTGGTGCGGATTGATAAAGGAGCCGTCGCGGTCCACCGCGCCGATGCGGTCGGCGTCGCCATCCAGCGCGAACCCGGCGTCGAACTTGCCTTCGACCACGGCGCGTTGCAGCGGCGCGATGTGCGGTTCGATCGGCTCGGGATTTACGCCGCCGAAAAGCGGATCACGCGTGCCGCGAATTTCTTCGTAGGCGATTTCGTGGCGGCGGAACAGGTCGCGCAGCAGTCCGCGTCCGGAGCCGTGCATGGGATCAATCACGAAGCGGAATTTAGCGGCGCGCAGGCGGTCCCAATCCACCAGCGCGTCGAGCGTTTCCAGATACGGCGCGCGCAAATCGAGCGATTGGAGCAGGTCGGTCCGCGGCGGAAGGGCAGGCACGCCGTCGCGCAGCACTTTCGCTAGCTCCGCTTCAATTTGCGCGACGATTGCGGGCGAAGCGGAGCTGCCGTAGCTGGCTTTGTATTTTACGCCGTTCCACTGAAAGGGATTGTGGCTCGCGGTGATCTGTATTCCGCCGGCGGCGCCCCGGAGTTTCACGAGCAAGGAAAGCGCTGGCGTGGGAGCGGCTTCGGCGGCGAGCCATACCGGGATTCCGGCGGCGGAAACTGTTTCCGCAGCGGCGCGCGCAAAACGTTCTGACCCAAAACGTGTGTCATAGCCGACCAGGACGCCAGCGCCGGGTTTTTCCGCACGCACCACGTAACGCGCGATCGCGTGCACTACTTTTCGCATGTTCTCGAAGGTGAAATCCTCGGCGATGATTGCGCGCCAGCCGTCGGTGCCAAATTGAATGTTGTTCACGGTAAGTCAGTATAAGCGAAGGAATTTGCGGCGGGAAGCTGCCTCAGGTAATAAAGTGGTTTACACCGGGCGCCAAAATGGCGGTTGCTACAGCAGGCGCGCGAGTTTCTGTGCTTCGAGATGCTTCACGATTTTGCCGACGTCCTGAGCGCGGTCGCGCGGACAGAGGAGGATGGCGTCGGCTGTTTCCACGAGGACCAGATCGTGCACGCCGATGGCGGCGATGAATTTCCGGGGCGACCAGAAATAATTTCCGGCGGCGTCCAGCGTGAAGGACGGGCCGGCGGAAACGTTCGCGCCGCGCTGCGATGCGAGCAAATCGTAAACCGCGCTCCAGGAGCCAATGTCGCTCCAGCCGACTTTGGCGGGAATCACCGATACGCGCGCGCCGCTGGCCGGGCGAGTGGCGGGCTCCATGATGGCGTAGTCCACGGAAATATTTTCGAGCGTGGGATAGATGCGCCGCAGCGCCGCGGCGTATTTCGGCGTGCCAATGGTTTCGGCGAGGCGCATGAGCGCGGCGTGGGTGGCAGGGAGAAAGCGGCGCAAGCAATCCAGATACGTGGATACGCGCCAGAAAAATATTCCCGCATTCCAGAAATATTTTCCGGAGGCGAAGTAGCGGCGCGCCAGCGGCAACGCGGGCTTTTCCGTGAAGCGGCGAACAGCGTAAGCGCGAGTACCGCGAACGTGCGCGCTAGCGTTTCCAGCTTCGATGTAACCGTAGCCTGTCTCAGGTCTCGTGGGAGGGACGCCGAAAACGACCAGATTGCCCGGCGCGCGGGCCAAATCGAGCGCGGCGCGAACGAGTTGGCGATAACGCGCGGAGTCAGCGACGTAGCTGTCCGAGGGCAGGACGGTCATCAGCGCGTCGCCGTGTTGGCGCTGCAGGTGCATTGCCGCAAGCGCAATGGCGGCGGTGGTGTTGCGGCCAACAGGCTCGGCAAGAATGTGCGCGGCAGGAACGCGGCGCAGCTGGCGGCGCACTGCGGCGGCCTGTTCGATATTCGTGACCACCCAGAAATCGCGCAACGTGAAAACTGGCTCCAAGCGCGACACTGTTTCGCGCAGCATGGTCTCGCCGCCGGTGATATTCAGCAGTTGCTTGGGCGTGCGCGTGCGGCTGCGCGGCCAGAAACGAGTGCCGCGTCCGCCGGCCAGCAGCACGGCGCACACAGGAAGCGATTCGCAATTCGACGCAGCGCACTTTTTCACGGATACACCACACGCGACAACGCTGCCTCGGTCACGCCTTGAGCCGCCAGGTTGCGCGCGAGTTCATCGAGAGATGCGGGAACGTAAGCGCGGAGCAGCGAGGTTCGCTCGTCCGGCGCCAATTGATATGCACCGAGCGCCGCAGGAAGCAGCCAGGTCTGCGCCGGCGCGTATTCCACGGCTTCATCGCCCCACTGGATCGCGCCGCGGCCCTCCAGAAAAGTCAGCAGGCCAAAATGTTCCGGCGCGGTGGCGGCGGCCACTTTTTCTACGAATTCCAATTTCTCCACCGCGAAATAGCGGCAGGCGACAAAAAAAGTTTCCGTTGTGCCGCCGCGCTTGATGCGCGCCGGTTCGATTTTTCCGCCGTGCTGTTCGCCGAAGCGGATCACTTGCAATGCTTTTTCGATATGCAACTCGCGCGAATGCCCCTGCGCGTCGCGGCGGTCGTAATCGAACACGCGATAGGTAAGATCCGAGTATTCCTGAATTTCGCAGAGCACCAGGCCCGCGCCAATGGTGTGCGCGGTGCCGGCAGGAACGAAAATGGCTTCTCCCGCGCGCAGCGAAACGTGCTGCAGGCAATCTTCGGCAGAACCATCCTCGATGGCGCGTTTGAAAATTTCCGGCGTGACACCGGGTTTCAGCCCGGCCAGCACTTCAGCTCCAGGCCGCGCGTGAATCGCGTACCACATTTCGGTCTTGCCGCGGCCTCCTGCAGCCTTTTCGTACCGCGCCGCATAATCATCATCCGGATGGACCTGCACGGAAAGCTTTTCGTCCGCGAAAATAAATTTTACAAGCAGGGGGAACGGCGCATCGCCAGCGCTGATTTTCGTTCCAGTCCATGCCGCCGGCAAAGTGGGCCATACGTCGCCGAGTTTCTGACCAGCGAACGGGCCGGATGCGAAGCGACACTCCACACCAGTCATCCATGCTTCGCCCAAAGGCTCTGCCAGATTGGATTTTTCAGGAAACAATGGCGCGAGAGTGCGAGCGCCCCAGGGCCGCGGACTGAAAATCGGTTCCAGCCGAGCGGGGCACAGAGAGGCGCTGCCCGGATTCACGCGGCCTTACCGAAGAAGCGCGCCAGGCGGCGCAGGCCTTCGTCGATCCGCTCCATCGAAGTGGCGTAGGAGAGGCGCAAAAATCCCGGTGCGCCAAAAGCCTCGCCAGGAGTGACAGCGACGTGCTCGCGCTCCAGAAGTTGTTTGGCGACAGCAGTAGTGTCCGGCATTTGCGGATTGAAGTGCGCCGCGACATTCGGAAACACGTAGAACGCGCCCATCGGCGGCGTGCAGGTGACGCCCGGAATCGCGCGCAAGCCCGCGAGAATGTGTTCACGGCGTCGCGCATATTCACCTAGCATCGCCGTCACCGAATCCATCGAACCGCGCATGGCCGCGAGTCCCGCGTACTGAATGATCGAAGTAGGATTCGAGGTTGACTGGCTCTGCAGCTTGGCGATGGCATCCACCAGCGGCTTGGGCGCCAGGATGTAACCGAGGCGCAAACCGGTCATCGCAAACGTTTTCGAAAATGAGCCGGCGACGATCAAGCGATCTTTAGGTCCGGGAATGCTGGCTGCTGAAAACGGCTTGGCGTCCTTGTAAACGAAGTGCGAGTAACACTCGTCGGAAAGCAGCCAGATATTGTGCCGGTTGCAAAAATCCTGCAAGCGCCCGAATTCGGTCGGCGGAATCACCGAGCCGGTGGGATTGTTCGGCGAGTTGGCGATAACGATTTTGGTTTTCGGAGTCAGCGCCGCTTCTACTTGGGATGCGCGCAAGATGAAGGCGTCGTTCGCGAGCGTCTCAACGAAGACGGGAGTTCCACCTGCATACTTGACCATATCCGGATAGCTGACCCAGTAGGGCGCGCCGATGATGACTTCGTCGCCCGGATTAATCAGCGAGCAAATCGCATTGAAAATCGCGTGCTTGCCGCCAACGTTCACGACGCATTCGGACGGCTGATAAGCAGATCCCAATTGCGCGGCGTGCCAATCGCAGATGGCCTGGCGCAGCGGAGCGATACCCGCTACTGGCGTGTATTTCGTGCGATTTTCTTCCAGCGCTTGAACCACTGCGCGCTTGATGTGCTCGGGCGTGGGGAAATCCGGCTCGCCGGGGCCGAAGTCCGCGACGTCGATGCCCTGCGCCTTCAGCTTTTCCGCTTCCTGCAGCACCACCATCGTTGGCGAAATACTGATGCGGTTCACGCGATCCGCAAGTTGAATGGTTTTTTCCATGCTTTTTTCCGTCGCCAGTTCCATCACACTCTCCCAGGAGTACCCAAGTGTATAAAGTAGCGAATTCACCGCGCAGCCGGAATCGCGCGCGCCGCCCCCGTCCAAGCCACCTACTTGAATTTAGCGCCCAGCCGCTCCTCCACGATCGCCGGAACAAAATCCTTGATGGGACCGCCGAGCCGCGCCAATTCTTTCACCAGCCGCGAGCTCAGATAGCTATATTGCTCCGCCGGAAGCATGAAGACGGTTTCGATGTCCGGCTCGATCTTGCGGTTCATCATCGCCATCTGCAATTCGTACTCGTAATCGGAGACGGCGCGGATGCCGCGGACAATCACACTGGCCTTTTTCGCGCGCGCATAATCCATTAGCAGTCCGTCGAAGACGTCAATTTCGACATTCACCCACTTGAACGTCGCGGTTTCCAGCATCTCCACGCGCTCGTTCTCGGTGAACAGCGGATCCTTCTCCAGATTGTGCGCGACGGCGACGACCAGCTTGTCAAAAATATTAGACGCGCGGGTGATCAAATCCAAATGACCATTGGTGACCGGATCAAACGAACCGGGATAGATGGCGGTGACGGGTCTGGAGGCGCCGGAATCCATTCGATACGCGATTCTAACCTAGAAATTCCTTTGCCGCGGTCAGAAAAATCCTAGCGCGGCGGTGCCGGCCCGCCCAATATGGCTCCAATCCAACGCGGAATGTACCAAAGGCCGTGATGCTTCCGGCTCACAAGCGCCACTTCTGCGCCGGACGCAAGTCTGTTCCGATTGGGCTCAACCGCTTAACGTGCGGAAGCTGCAGTTCGGGTGGGGATTTGCCCCGTTTGGCCCCTCGGGGTTGACCAGTACGACTAAAATGGTCGTTGTTTAAGGTATTGCGCTCGTTGGGGTTGCGGGAAACGCGAAACTTGACTTTCCGGTTCTCCCTGCCTTAGAATCAATATGCGACCGTATCAGTCGCATATGCATCTATGATGAAGCTATCGAAGAAAGCCGATTACGGACTGATTGCGCTGAAGCATTTGGCGATGCATGGCGGTCGCGGGTCTTGCAGTGCCGGAGATATCGCCGAGCTCTATAAGATGTCTACTCCGCTGATGGCGAAAGTGCTGCAGAAACTGGCGAAGGTTGGGTTGGTAGCGGCGCGGCACGGTTCGGGCGGCGGTTACACGCTGGGGCGCGATGCTTCGCTGATCTCGGCGTTGGATGTGATCAAGGCGATCGACGGGCCGCTGTTCATTACTTCCTGCGTGACTTCGCGCGGGGCGTGCGACGTGACGACCACCTGCTCAATTCGCGAGCCTTTGCGGCGCGTCAACGACAGCATCCTGGCAGTGCTCGGCAAAGTCACGATTTCGCAGATGACGGATGAGGCGCCGCTTTCGGAGATGGTGGAATTACGCGTCTGATGCAGCGGCGGCAAAACAGGTTTTGGGGTTGCGTTACTTGGGCTGGCGGCAACAAACACTGAACGGGGTTGAGGAGATACAGAATGGCGATCAAGCTTCCAATTTATTTTGATAATCACGCGACCACGCAGGTGGATCCGCGCGTCGTAGAAGCCATGGTTCCTTATTTTACGGACAAGTACGGCAACGCCGCCAGCCGGAACCATGAATATGGCTGGAAGGCGGAAGAGGCAGTGGAAAATGCGCGCGGGCAAATCGCCAAGCTGATCAATGCCACGCCCAAAGAGATTGTGTTCACCAGCGGCGCCACGGAATCCACCAACCTGGCGATCAAAGGCGTCGCCGAAATGTATCGCGAGAAGGGCAATCACATCATCACGCAGGTCACCGAGCACAAGGCGACGCTGGACACTTGTAAGCGGCTGGAGAAAAACGGCTACGAAGTGACCTATCTCGCCGTGCACAAAGACGGCCGCATCAGCCTGGATGAGCTGCGCAAGGCAATTACGCCGAAGACGATTCTGATTTCGATCATGTACGCGAACAACGAAATTGGCGTCGTGCAGCCCATCGCGGAAATCGGCAAGATCGCGAAAGAGAAGGGCGTCTTCTTCCACGTGGATGGCGTGCAGGCTGTGGGTAAGATTCCCGTGGACGTGCAGAAGGACGGAATCGATTTGATGTCCATTTCCGCGCACAAAATTTACGGGCCCAAGGGCGTGGGAGCGTTGTACGTGCGGCGCAAGAATCCGCGCGTGCAGCTCGCGGCGCAGATTGATGGCGGCGGACACGAGCGCGGCATGCGTTCCGGCACGCTCAATGTGCCGGGCATCGTCGGTCTAGGCAAGGCTTGCGAGCTCTGCGGCCAGGAAATGGCGGCGGAAAGCGCGAAACTGTTCAAGCTGCGCGAACATCTGAGAGAGTCAATCATGTCGCGGCTGGATGAAACATTTATCAACGGCTCGATGGAGCATCGTCTGCCGCACAATATCAATATCAGCTTTGCGTACGTCGAAGGCGAATCGCTGCTGATGGGCATCAACGATATCGCGGTGTCCAGCGGCTCGGCTTGCACTTCGGCGACTTTGGAACCTAGCTATGTGTTGAAGGCCCTGGGCGTGGGCGAAGATCTCGCACACACTTCGATTCGTTTCGGCCTGGGACGCTTCAACACGGAAGAAGAAGTGGACTACGTGGCGGATCGCGTGGTCGAAACCGTATCGCGTTTGCGTGAACTTTCACCTTTGTATGAAATGGCCAAAGAGGGAGTAGACGTCAGCAAGATGAAATGGCAGGTGGCAGCGGAATAAAAATCGTCTCAAAAGGGGGGAACGTGATCTACGAAGGCACAGTCGGCGTACATCGTACGTTCAGCGGCAACACCCCGGTATTTGACGTATTTTTCGCTCCTAACGTAGATGGCGGCGCGTGCAACTCGCGGCGCTTTCGTGACCTGGAAGAACTGGCGGACTTTTTGGAGTTTCTGAAGTTGCGTGAAGAAGTGGTGGTTCGGACGCTGGAGGAAGTTTGCGCCGGACGTTCGGCATCCATCTCGCACGTGACTTTGTCGGATCGAGTGATTGCAGAAGAAGGGCTGGATAGCAGCGTTACCATGAAGAGGAGAATCAACTAATGGCGTATAGCGATAAAGTAATTGAACATTACAACCACCCGCGCAACGTCGGCTCGCTGGACAAGGCCGATCCGAACGTGGGTACGGGCCTGGTGGGCGCGCCGGAGTGCGGCGACGTGATGAAGCTGCAGATGAAAGTGAATCCGCAAACGCGCGTGATCGAAGAGGCGAAGTTCAAGACCTTCGGTTGCGGTTCGGCGATTGCGAGTTCTTCCCTGGCCACCGAATGGGTGAAAGGCAAGACGGTCGAGGAAGCGCTGGCCATCAAGAACACGGATATCGTCCGTGAACTGGCGCTGCCCCCGGTGAAGATTCACTGTTCGGTGCTGGCGGAAGACGCGATCAAAGCCGCGCTCGGTGACTGGAAGAAGAAGCAGGGCGAAGCGGACTTGAAGCCCGCCGAAGCCGCCACGGCGCATAACTAAGCTGCAATCTGTTTGCTGCTGCGCCGCGCACGGCGATTCGTGCGCGGCCTCGATGCAAATAGGACAACGATGCGAGTAGGACAACGATCATGATTCACGTATCAGAAAAGGCTGCTGTAAAAATTCGTGAGCTCTTGCAAAAAGAAGGCGTGCCGGCCGGGTCCGGTGGACTTCGCGTGGGCGTGCAGGGCGGCGGGTGTTCGGGACTCAGTTACGCAATGCGTCTGGATACCGAGGCGCGCAACCGCGATAAAGTGTTTGAAGAAAACGGCGCGCGCATTTTCGTGGATCCCAAGAGCTATCTCTATCTTCACGACACCACGCTGGATTATCACGAGGACCTGATGAAGCAGGGCTTCGTCTTCCAGAATCCCCAGGCGGCGCGGAGTTGCGGATGCGGTAGTTCGTTTACCGCCTAAGCGGGGCTGCGGGCGGTGAATGCTGGGCGGCGATGCGCAAGCTGTAGGCCGTGAGTTTTAAGTCTTAAGCAGAGGCGTTTCTCTCCTGTTCTAATCGCGCTCTTCTTCCCTCGGGGGCGCGCCCGGACGAGACCAGACCCATGAGCGTTCAACGATCCCAAGATGCGCAGGCCGAGGGCATACCGGTCACCAGTTGCTGGAATTGTCGCGCGGCAGTGACTGGCGCGCATTTTTGCGCAGCTTGCGGGAAAGTTCAGCCGCTGCCGGCGGGCGCGAGTTACTTTGCGTTTTTCGGATTGCCGCAGAAGCTGACGATTGAACCAGCCTCGCTCGAAGGTCAGTTCCATATGCTGAGCTGGAAGCTGCATCCCGATAATTTCGTGCGCGCCAGCGAATTCGAGCGCAATTTGTCGCTGGAACGCTCTTCGCAGTTGAACGATGCGTATCGCACGCTGCGCGAGCCGATTGCGCGCGTCGAATACCTGCTCGAACACCTCGGCGTGCGCAAGGAAGGCACAACCAAGCAGCAGGCGCCGCCGGAATTGCTCGAGGAAGTCTTCGAGCTGAACGAATCGCTCGATGAATTGCGCGAGGCTCGAGCTGCGGGCGGCGACGTGGCGGCCTTGCAAGTCCGGCTCGAAGCCGCGCAGCAGAATTTTCAGGAAGATCTTGACGACGTGGATGCGGAACTTGCAGGACTGGGACGCGAGTGGGATGCCGCAGTTGATTTCGGCGGTGATGAATCGAAGAAGCAGGCATTGCTAGCGCGGATGAACGAAGTGTTGAACCGGCGGGCCTACATCCGGAATTTAGTGGCGGGCGTGCAAAAGGAACTTGGGAGCTAACGAGCGATGGGACGCGTAGTTGGAATTGATCTCGGCACCACATTCAGCCTGATCGCTTATCTTGACGCGCAAACGGGTTCGCCGAAGTGCATTCCTGGGCCTTACGGCTCGACTCTGTGCCCTTCGGTTGTCAGCGTGGACCACGACGGTAAAGTGATCGTCGGCGAGCCGGCGCGCGCGAAGCTGCTCACCCAACCGGAGCGCACCATTTACTCCGTGAAACGCCTGATGGGCCGCGGCGTTGCCGACGTCCAGGACGAGTTGAAGATTTTTCCGTTTCGCATTGATCCCGGCAGCGACAACGTGATTCGCGTGCGCCTGGGCGACAAAAGTTTCACCGCGCCGGAAATTTCCGCGTACATTTTGCGCGAGCTGAAATCGTGGGCTGAAGCTTATTTCAAGGAGCCGGTGGATCGAGCCGTGATCACCGTGCCGGCGTATTTCAACGACGCGCAGCGCCAGGCCACCAAAGATGCGGGCCGCCTCGCGGGTCTCGAAGTGCTCCGCCTGGTGAATGAGCCGACGGCTGCGGCATTGGCGTACGGTCTGCACAAACAGAAGCGCGGCCACGTGGCCGTGTACGATTTTGGCGGCGGCACGTTCGACATTTCACTGCTGAAGCTGATCAGCACCAACGAAGGCGACATCTATCAGGTTCTCGCGACGAATGGCGACACGCACTTGGGAGGCGACGATATCGACAACGCGCTGCTGGATCTGGCGCGCCGCGAGATTCGCGAAAAGTTCGGCGTGGAGTTCGATCATCGCGGCGAAGCCATTCAGACACTACGCAAAAGCCTGATACGAGCGAAGCACGAACTTTCCACCGCGGAAAAGACTATCGTGCAATATCCGCTGGAATCCAAGGGCATGTACATCCGCGAAATCACCCGCGCGGAATTCGACGAGCTGATTCGTCCGATTATTGCGCGCACCATGGCGCCGGTGAAAATGGCGCTGGCCGATGCCAAGCTCGCACCCAAAGAGATGGACGAAGTGGTGCTGGTGGGCGGCTCGACGCGAATTCCGCTCGTACGCAAGACCGTGGGCGATTATTTCCAGCGCGCGCCGCATTGCGAGCTGGATCCCGACGAAGTAGTGGCGCTGGGCGCGGCTGTGCAGGCGGACATCCTCGAGACCGGCGTAAAAACGATGCTGTTGCTGGACGTGACGCCGCTGTCGCTGGGCATCGAGACCATGGGCGGCGTGATCGCCAAAATTATTCCGCGCAATTCCACGATTCCCGCCAGCGCGCAGGAACTTTTCACTACCGGCGTCGAGAATCAGACTGCGATTGACGTTCACGTGCTGCAAGGCGAACGGGAACTGGCCAAGGATTGCCGCTCGCTCGCGCGCTTCCAGTTGAAGACGCCGCCGGGACCTGCAGGCCTGGCGCGCATCGAAGTGAAATTCCTGATTGATGCCAACGGCATTCTGCAAGTCGCGGCGCGCGATTTGCGGACCAGCGAGCAGCATACCGTTGAGGTGCAGCCCAGCTACGGACTTTCGGACACCGAGATCGAGCGCATGCTCGAGGAATCGATCGAGTACGCCGAGCAGGATTTCGCCGAGCGCCAGATGATCGAAGCGCGCACCGAAGCGGAGACGATTCTCGCGGCGACGGATAAGGCGCTCGCTGACCCGCGTTCGCAGGAAATTTCAGCCGCGGAACGAAAAGCGATTGCGGAATCAGAAGCGCAGCTGCGCGCGGCATTGGTGGGCAGCGATTACAAATTGATGCGCACGCGGATTGATGAGATCAACTCGGCCACGGGGCACTTGGCCGAAGTGTTGATGAATGGCGCGCTGCAAACGGCTTTCGAAGGCAAGAACCTGGACGACGTGTAGACGCGCAAGTGAGCGAACGAGCGGCAGGCTCGGCTCGCGATAAAATTTGTACAGATGGGCGCTCGACCGTTCTGATTTTGTGATGAGCGCGTTGGGAGAGGAGCAGCAAAGCATGGGCGGCAAGAATCCATACATTGAAGAAACAAAGTTCGCACCCGCGACGAAGAAATACAAGGTCACGTTTGTCAGGGAAGGGAAGACCGTCGAAATTGATCCGGACAAGATTCCTTACGGACACGACGGCCTGCCCGGAAGCATCCTGGATATTTCGCAGGGCTATCACCTGGGCCTGGACCACGCCTGCGGCGGCGTGTGCGCGTGCTCCACATGCCACGTGATCGTGCACGAGGGACTGGATAGCTGCAACGAAGCCACCGACGCGGAGCTGGACCAATTGGACGAAGCGCCAGGAGTGACGCCGAAGTCGCGCCTCGGTTGCCAGTGCGTGCCGGACGGGACCAAGGACATCGTGGTCGAAATTCCGGAGTGGAATAAAAATTACGCCAAGGAAGCCGAGCACTAGAAATGTGCGCCGCTGCGCGCAGGGCGCTGCGGCGGCGACATTTGGCGAGCGCGAAAAATTTGCATCCAGGAGCTGGACGGAATGCCGAACACGTTTGATTGGGACAACGCTGAGGAAATCGGAATCCAGCTGGCGGAAAAACATCCCGGCGTGGACCCACTGACGGTGCGCTTCACCGACCTGCACAAATGGATCATCGATCTGCCCGGCTTTGCCGGCGATCCGAAGCTGTCGAACGAAGGAAAGCTGGAAGCCATTCAAATGGCCTGGCACGAAGAATTTCAAGACAACCAATAACGCAGCTTCCCCGCACGCCGCAGACCCAAGAACTGTCGTCCGTTCTTTCCCGCGCTGCTCCCACTCACTCCGATTTCTAATTCTGCAGTAGTCCAAATTGTCCATCAAATCTCCCCGGCAATTTCCTGCATCCAATCCGGCAAATTGCGCCGGCGTGATACATTTTTGTCTTCAAGATCGAACGTGGCGCACTGAATCTGCCGGCCAGGAGGCACCATCATGGAAGCGGATCTCCGATTTCCCGTAGGGAAGTTTCAACGCCCTACAGCGCCACTGACGGACGCTCAGCGTCGCGAGTGCATCGAAGCCATCGCCGCAACGCCAGCGCGGCTGAACGAAGCCGTGAAAGGTTTGAAACCCGACCAGCTTGATACGCGCTACCGTCCGGAGGGATGGACGGTGAGGCAAGTGGTACATCACGTTCCCGACAGCCACATGAACGCCTACATCCGTTTTAAGCTCGCGCTCACGGAAGATTTGCCGTTGGTCAAGACGTACAACGAAGCGAAGTGCGCCGAGCTGGGTGACGTGAAAGGCGCGCCCATCGAACCCTCGCTCGCGCTTCTCGAGAATCTGCACAAACGCTGGGTGCTGCTTCTGAGCACGCTGGGACCGGCGGAGTGGTCGCGCGAATTCCGCCATCCCGAACATGAGAAGCCGCTGTCCCTCGACGATACGCTCGCGTTGTACGCCTGGCATGGGAAACATCACGTCGCGCATATCACATCGCTACGGGAGCGCGAAGGCTGGCAGTAGAGCAGTAGAGACTGGAACAGCGGAAAATGGAAAAGCGAAAATAGAAAACGGAAAAGCGCGGTTTGAAGCTTGTGATATGCGCACGCGGGAACTGAACAACTAAGACGAAGGAAATTCCCGCAGTTCGGCTTCGCGATTTTTCAAGTTAGCAGGTCCCCATATGGAAGACGCCAATCATCGCCCCGCGTGGAAGACGCTACTGGCGTTTGCAATCATCTATTTTGTGTGGGGATCCACGTTTCTCGCAATTCGTGTCGGAGTGCGCGAAGTTCCGCCACTAGTTCTGGCAGCGATGCGTTTCTCGGTTGCGGGCCTGGTTCTTTTTGGCTGGGTCCTTGCGCGGGGCGAACGCGCACCGACCATCCGTGAATGGCGCTCCGCGTCCTTATTAGGGCTGGTTATCTTCGTTTTCGATTACGGACTGCTGTTCTGGGCCGAGCAGCGCGTGCCGTCGGGCATCGCCGCCGTCATGCTCGCCACGATCCCCGTATTTATGGCGCTGTGCGAAATCATTTTCCTGCGCACGCAGCGGCTGACGGTCCGCTTGGCGCTGGCGCTTTTAATCGGCATCGGCGGAGTAGGGGTGCTGATGAGCCACACGCTAAATCTGGGTGGCGCGCCGATGGACAAGCTCGGAGCCACGGCGCTGATTTTCGCGTCCATCAGCTGGTCCATCGCGTCGGTCCTCGCGCGCAAGCTCCCGCTGCCCGAATCGAAAGTGATGAGCTCAGGCGCGCAAATGCTCTCCGGCGGAATCCTGCTGGTGATCGCTGCAGGCGCGTTTGGCGAATTTCGCAATTTCCATCCGTGGGCGGTCTCGGGCGGAGCGTGGCTCGCGCTGCTCTACTTAATCGTCGCGGGCTCGATCATCGGCTTCACCGCATACGTCTGGCTGATCCATCATGAATCGCCCACGAAAGTCGGCACCTATGCCTACGTGAATCCGATCGTAGCCGTGCTCGTAGGATATTTTCTGGGCGGCGAAGCGCTCACCGCGCGAACGGTCCTGGGAACTTTTCTGGTGCTGATCAGCGTGATCGTGATCACCACCATGCCAGCGAAGAAACCGGTGGAATCAGTCTTGGCGGAAGACGCGGCATAACTGTCGTAACCGGAAGATTCGACGAAACAGAGAAACGCGCGCCCTGTGTGGCAGGCGTTGCGTTAACTAGCGCAGCTTCTCGATCTGCTGCTGCACTTGGTTGCGAAATTCCAGCGGATGCGCCACTTCGCGAAACGGTTCGGAAGTTCCTCCTGTCCCAATCATCACGATCGTTCCATAACCCAGCATCCTGCCGCCCGTCGTCTCGCTGACTTCGATGCTCTCCACTTTATTCAGCAGCATTTCAATGGTCTTCCGGCTCATCAAGCCGGTCTTGATCACCACGCGCCGGTTGGTCACTGCCATTTCTGTGGCGTGGCGCCGCACCGCGCCCAGCAGAATCACTACAGCGCCGCAAACGAGCAACGCCGCGCCGCCAGCTTCCGTGAGGTGCAAAGTGTTGGCATCCATTTCGCTGTGGCTGAACGCGTAGTAAAGCAGCAGTACTCCGAACAGACCGAGCAGCAGGAATCCGATGAAGAGGTGCCCCACCATCACGATCCAATGCAGTTCCGTCTGGTAAATCACTTTCTCGCCAGGGACCAGGTTCGATTCTACATAGCTCATCTGTCCTCACCCTCGAACGACTCCGGCGATCACTAAAATCGGCGCGCCGCATTCGTGATTCAGCTAGGCTAACACAGTGCCCGCAGACTTCTCGCTGCGTCACGAACGCGGCTGTTGACGACTCGCGGCACTGGCCATTGTAAATCGCTCACCGGCGGTTGACCCGCCGCTTGATTCTGCCTGCTTGTGAATTCCCCCCGTATCTCTGATAATCTAACTACGTCTTGCCGCACTCCTCTGTGGCGCTATGGTGCAACGGTTAGCACGCGGCCCTTTCAAGGCTGAAATACGGGTTCGATTCCCGTTAGCGCTACCACGATTTTGGCAGCAAAACCAAACAAAGCGAATGGTTGCCGGATCAGGCATACGCGTGCGTCTTGTGGAGCGCCACCGGCACAGTGCTCCTTAATCGGATTGGTCGCGCCCTGTTTGCTGCATGCGGGCGCGTGCCCCGCATAAACCCACAGACTGGAAGTGACAAAAACGCGTCAACCGATTCGGCGACTCGAGATTTACCATGCCACCGCCAATCCGTTGCGCCCAGCGAGGCGAGAGTGTAGGATCACCCCCAAGAAGTCGAACCCGCACGTCGGCCATCAACAAATCGGACATGTCGTTGGGGGTACGCGGTATGGGAGTTGGCTATTCCACACGCGTCAAGGTGTGTATGGCCCTTCTTGTGTTCGCTACTTTGGGTCCCAACCTCCGGAAACTGCCCTCTTCGTTTTCTTTTCTGCGCGCTGCTCCCAATACGAACGACATTTCCCGCTACGAGCAGCGGTTTTCCGATGTCAAGCACTACCTGCCGCGCAACCAGGTTGTTCCCTATGGCGACGAATTTGCCGCGTTTCCGGGTGAGTGCAACGCGTTTATATTGGCGCAATACGCCTTGGCGCCCACTGTTCTGGATGCTCGCGGTTCCGAATGCGCTCCCTTGACGATTGACGGCAGGAAGTCCGCGGAGCAGTCCCCGATTATGCTTCTAAACTGGCATGATCCGCAGGACGAACCTTATCTGGTAAGACTCTTCCCTAGTTCATATTTTCAAGCCCGCAACCACACGGGTCTCGGGGACGAGGGCGATCCATCCAAGGCTGACCAAATGGTTCTGATTCGTGACTTTGGTAATGGCGTGCAGCTCTACGCACGAGAAGGCAAATGAGTTTTCTCGTCGCGGCTTTCGCGTTTGTCTCGCTCCTGCCTCCGCTGCTAATGGGATTTTTTATTGTCTCTTTGCTGTGGCCCTCGGAGAGACCGCTCTTGTCGGACCTTCCGCTTAAGTGTTGTTTGTCGGTGGGCTTTGGTTTCGGCGCCTCGTCCTGCATGGTTTTCTTGTGGATGCTGATTGTCGGGCAATTGACTCGCGGCGTTTTTGTCCTTGAATTTGCGCTGCTGGCTTCGTTGAGCATTTTGCTCGTACGCCGCAGAAGATCTTCCACTGCAATCGCCCCGGAGAAGGTCGAAAATGTCGGGGCGCCTTCATCCGGCAAACCGCGTCTTCTGCGTCTCGCCCTTTGGGTGACGGTGGCTTCGGCACTCGCTCGCTACTGTTTCCTGTCGCTCCAGAATCCGCATGGAGGGTTCGACGCCTACGCGGGTTGGAATTTACGCGCGCGTTTCTTATATCGCGGCGCGGGCTATTGGAAGAATTTCAGCGCCATGGCCTGGACTCATCCGGATTACCCCTTGCTGGTTCCTGCATCCATCGCTCGCTCGTGGGAGTTCATCGGCAGGGAAACTCAGTTGATTCCGATCGTCATCGGATTGCTGTTTACCTTCGCCACCATCGGAATCGTGGCGATCTCTATTTCACGCCTCCGCAGCGAACGGCAGGGGATACTAGCCGCCTTGATTCTGCTGGGCACGCCGTTTCTCATCATTCACGGGGCTTCGCAGTACGCGGACGTTCCCGTTAGTTTCTTCTTTGTGGCAACCGTGGCATTGCTTTGCTTCTACTCGGAATCGCCCTCCCAGTTGCACTTCTTGATCCTGGCCGGCATGGCCGCCGGGTTTTCCGCCTGGACGAAAAACGAAGGAATACTCTTCTTCACGGTGTTATTCCTTGTGCATCTCGCCGTCACCACCGCAGCGAAAGGAAGAAAGGCTTATCTGCGCGAGGTGGGCGCGCTGGCTGCCGGAGCGGCGCCGCTGATCGTGGTGATCGGCGTCTATAAGATTTGCGTCGCGGCGACGAACGATATGATCGGTGCTGAAGCCTCAAGATCCGCGGCTGCCGATCTGCTCGATATGTCCAGATACCACATGGTGGCAGCTCATTTCCTGAAGGAACTCCAAGCTTTTGGAGAATGGAATCCGATTTTGCCTGTGCCGTTGCTGTTATTCTTCTACTTTCTTTTGGTCAACGCGCATGTCGAAAAAAAGAGTGTCCCGGCCATAGGTATCACCGTGCTCTTAATCGTGCTCATGCTTGCCGGCTTCTTCTTCGTATATATTGTTTCGCCCTTCAATTTGGAGTGGCATTTGGATACTTCGCTGGATCGGCTGCTGTTGCAGGTCTGGCCTCTGGCGGTATTCGCGTATTTCGCGGTGGTGCAAACGCCCGAACGCGCGATGCGGGAAGAAGGCGTCAGATCCCGGACATCTTGAACGCCCCGCCCACTGCTCGATCGAGCGACGTGCCCTTTCATCGTGCCATGAGCGTATTCCCACTCTTTGCATCCTTGTACGCACGCAAATCATCGAATAGACTGCGGGCTCAACGAAGTCGTCGAGCCTTTGGCATCATCCGCCGTGAATTCCATAAGATAGAGGATCAGATGTCCGAATATAAGAAGAGCCCAGACGCAATATCTCGTTTGTCTCCCGAGCAGTTCCGCGTGACGCAACAGAGCGGAACCGAGCGGCCATTTGAAAATGCTTTTTGGGACCACGATGAACCCGGCATCTACGTGGATATCGTTTCGGGCGAGCCGCTTTTTTCTTCGCTCGACAAGTTCGATAGTCACTGCGGTTGGCCGAGCTTCACCAAGCCAGTGGAACCCGAAAACGTGGAAGAGAAGTCCGACATCAGCCACGGCATGACCCGTACCGAGGTGCGCTCAAGCCATGGCGACAGCCATTTGGGTCACGTGTTCGATGACGGCCCCAGCGACGCGGGTGGCCTGCGCTATTGCATCAATTCAGCGTCGTTGCGCTTCATCCCTTTCGATGAGCTCGAAGCCGAAGGCTACGGCGAGTATCGCAAACTCTTCGCACATCAAGACAAGGAGTAAACACATGGCGTCATCGCAAGAGCAAGAACGGGCAGTTCTCGCAGGCGGCTGCTTCTGGGGCATGCAGGATCTAATTCGCCGTCACCCGGGCGTGATTTCCACGCGGGTCGGCTACACCGGAGGCAACGTTCCGAACGCGACGTATCGCAATCACGAAGGCCATGCCGAAGCGATCGAAATCATCTTCGATCCACAGAAGTTGAGCTATCGGAAGCTGCTGGAATTCTTTTTTCAGGTTCACGATCCGACGACGAAGAACCGCCAAGGAAATGACGTCGGAACCAGCTACCGCTCAGCCATTTTCTACACAACCGAAGAACAAAAACGGATTGCGCAGGAAACGATTGCGGATGTTGACGCTTCAGGACTTTGGCCCGGGAAAGTAGTCACCGAAATAAAGCCCGCTGCTGAATTCTGGGAAGCGGAGCCTGAACATCAAGACTATCTCGAGCGCATTCCGAACGGCTACACCTGCCATTACGTCCGGCCCGATTGGAGCCTTCCGGACAGGAAGCTTGAAGGGGCTCGCAAGTCGGCGCACTAGTCGCGCGGTGGCTGCGCGGCCCGTCCCAGCAGCGGGAAAGCTAACAGCATCACGCATGGGACCAGCAAAGTCCACGCCGCCAAACGAGACACCAAGGCTGTTCCAAGGATTGCGCCGCCGAGGAAGGCAGTCCATACGGTTGCCAGCACGGTGGCGCGCGCCCAGCGCGTATCCCACGAACCCTGCGCTCGTGGCAACGGTGCGCCCTTAATTCCTAAGGCTGCGTGCTGAGCCAGGCTGTTCAAATCTCCGGTCACGAATCCCAGGCTCACCGTCTGTCCGCCCACGTGAGTGATGGATGTATTCAGGACGCCCATCGCGGTGCTCAGTATCAGGATACTCAGCCAACCTGGCCACGCCCAGTAGGCAGCAGCGGTGCCAATAGCCAGCAGGGCCGCGACCAACGCCAAAAGCCGATGCAGCTGACGACGCTGATCAGCCTGCCCCACAAGCGTCCCCACGAAGATGCCCAGTAGAAAAAACGGAATCGGGAGCAAACTATGTCCTGCTCCGGCGAACTTGGCCTGGCCGGCTTGCGAACCCCCGGTAGTGGTGTTGCCACTCATGAACGAGGCGAACACGCCGAATTTTAAAAGCGTGTAGGAGTCCACGTACCCGGAAATCAGCGCCAGGCCGGCGGCTCCGCGCCATTGCGCCGTTGCGGAATTTTGTGATGACCACACGCTGATTCCGATGCGACCGAAGTCTTGAATATTTTGAGTTTCGGAGTCTGACACAATCTTCGCTGGGCGGTCTACAAGATTGAAATAGCGCCACGGTGGACCAGCAAGAAATGCGGCGTGCTTGATGGTCGTCGAGCGCTCGGCGGGTGCATCGGCGTCACTCAATCGGCGGTAACCTTTACTAACTTCCATGCGCTCCTGGCGGCATCGGGAAGAGAACTCACGCATCCAATAAGGGTGGCGTTTGATGCCCGTTTCAGTTCCAAGCGGGAAATAGAGGAATCCATGCCGGATCGATCGCGTCTCACCGATACTCCGCTTTCCATTCTCGACTTGGCGCACTTGCGCCAGGGTGGCACCACTGAAGAAGCCTTCCACAACGCTCGCGCGCTGGCTCAGCGCGCGGAATCGCTGGGCTACAAGCGATTCTGGCTGGCGGAGCATCACGATATTCGCGGAGTCGCATGCTCGGCGACGTCGGTCTTGATCGGCTACGTTGCGAATGCTACCTCGACTCTTCGCGTCGGTTCCGGCGGCATCATGCTGCCGAATCACGCGCCGCTGGCCATTGCGGAACAGTTCGGCACGCTCGAAACGCTCTTTCCTGCCCGGATCGACCTGGGCCTCGGTCGCGCACCCGGCGGTGACTGGGAAGCGGCTCGGGCTCTCCGCGGTTCTGTGCCGGGCGCGGGCGAGAATTTTCCAGCGCTGTTGGAGGAGTTGCGCGGTTATCTCGGCGAGCCAAAACCTTCGCAGCGTGTTCATGCCTATCCCGGCGAAGGCACGAACGTTCCCATCTGGCTGCTGGGCTCGAGTGACTTCAGCGCGCAACTGGCCGGAAAACTCGGTTTGCCGTTTGCTTTTGCTGCTCATTTTCAGCCGGGACCTCTGATGCCGGCTCTGCACCTGTATCGTTCGTCGTTTCGTCCCTCCCCCGTTCTTGACCGGCCCTACGTGATGGTGGGGATCCCGATCCTGGTGGCAGACTCAGACGAACAAGCTCAGTTTCTGGCCACCACGTCAATCCAAATGTTTCTGAATTTGATCCGGGGAGTTCCCGGGCCGCTACCGCCGCCCACCAGAAGCCTGGAATGGACAGCGGAAGAGCGACAGATGGTGGCCGCCAAATTTGGCGCAGCGATTTTCGGCGCGCCTGAACTGGTTGCTGCGCAGCTGAATGCGTTTCTTGACAAGACCCAGGCGGATGAGTTGATGGTGGTGACGAACACTTACAATTTCCAGGACAGGTTGCGCTCCTACGAGCTTCTCGCCGGTCTCGCCAACCAGCGACGAGAAGTATCACGGATCGCCAGCACAGTCTAAGCGCAAAAAGTTGAGCCCAATCCGAATCGCGGACTAAGGAATCGAATGACCCGAACACGATTGATTAGATTTATAGCAATAATTCAGTCTCTTCTATTCCTGATACACCTTTTCCTCTATAAGACGTGGACATTTTCGCTGGCAGGAGGCGACACGCCCGGCGCGTTCTGGATCAAACTGGTGCTGGGCGTTTTGTCGGTAAGCTTTGTGGCCGCCTCGCTACTCGCATACCGTTATACAAACGGTCCTCTGCGCGCGTTTTACCGGGCATCCGCGGTTTGGATGGGCATGCTGACCTTCCTCTTTTTCGCCGCCGTTTTCTCGTGGATTATTTTTGGCGTTGCGCGATTGGCGGGGTTGGACGTGAACTTCCATCGGATTGTGGAACTACTGTTCGCTGTTGCAGCCGTGACTGGACTTTTCGGTGTGCTCAACGCCAGCTGGACGCGAATCACGCGAACCACCGTGCGGCTCGCGAACCTGCCGATAGCATGGCGCGGCCGAACAGCGGCGCTGATCAGTGATGTGCACCTTGGGCACGTTCGCAACGGCAATTTCCTGCGGCGCATGGTCGCGAAGATCTTGAAGGAAAAGCCGGATGCGATTTTCATCGCCGGAGATTTGTACGACGGCACCGCCATTGATGCGCGGCGGGCAGCAGAACCACTGAACAAACTTGTGGCGCCACAAGGTGTATATTTCGTCGCGGGAAATCATGAACAATTTCGCGACGACAGCAAATATATGGATGCCATCACTGCCGCCGGTGTCCGCGTGCTTCGCAACGAGAAGGTGGATGCAGACGGTTTGCAGATTGCCGGCGTGCCATACACGAGCGCCACTCACGGTGCCCACTTCGCGTCGGTGCTGCGCGACATCCGATTAGATCAAGATCGCGCGAGCATTCTGTTGACGCACGCGCCGGACCATCCAGAGATCGCGGAGGCTGCTGGAGTTTCCCTGCAACTATCCGGACATACGCACCTTGGGCAATTCGTCCCTTGGAGTTGGATGGCGCGTCGGGTTTACCGGCAATTTGTGTACGGCTTAAGCCGCATCGGTAAGATGCAGGTTTTTACTTCAAGCGGCGCGGGAACCTGGGGACCACCGCTGAGGCTGGGATCGAATCCGGAAATTGTGGTGCTGGAGTTCGAGGGAACCTAGTCGCTGTTGGCCGAATTGAAAAGCTGTCAGCCGTGAAGGTAATTCTGCTCGGGGCAATCTGCATGTCGCACAGAGAACACTGTGTTCGCTTCAACGATTCCCAGAACCGCCATATTTAAACAGCGTCCGCACGCATCGAATCACTCCTACTATATAATTCCCGCGAAATGCAGACCGCGCAGACCGACGGCGTGCGATTCCAACCCGCGAGCGATCAATCGCTTTTGATTTACCTCGGGGAGCAGATCACACCAGACGCCCATCAGCGTGTGAGAAAATTGCTGCGCCTGCTCGAGCAGAAACCGATCGTCGGCGTGCGCGATCTTAACCCGGCGTATTGCTCGATTCTGGTCAGCTTCGATGCCCTGCGGTTGAACCACTCCGAACTAGAAGAAGCTCTGCGTGGCTACATCCATCGGCTGGACGCGCTGCGTATTCCAAAAGCTCGAGAGCGAGAAATCCCCACATGTTATGGCGGCGAGTTCGGTCCCGATTTGAATGAGGTAGCCGACCTACATGGATTGACGCCCGCGCAAGCGATCGAATTGCACGCTTCGGTGACTTACACCGTTTACTTTCTCGGGTTCGTTCCGGGCTTCGCATATCTAGGCGAATTGCCCGAGGGCCTCGCGACGCCGCGGCTCGATAGCCCGCGCCGCAGCACGCCGCCAGGCAGCGTGGGCATCGCTGGCAATCAGACCGGCGTGTACCCGTTTTCGACGCCCGGCGGCTGGCGGTTAATCGGACGCACTCCCATCGCCATGTTCCGGCCGGATCGCAAGGCCATGAGCTTTCTCGCCATCGGCGATCGCGTGCGCTTCACGCCGATTTCTGCCGCGCAATTCGCCGCGTTGGACCGCCGATGAAGACGATTCAGGTCCAAGCTCCGGGACTGTTGACCACCGTGCAGGATCTGGGGCGACCCGGGTTCGGTCCCATTGGCGTTTCCCCGTCTGGAGCTGCCGATCCTATTTCGCTGCGCATCGGAAACCGGTTGGTTGCTAACAAGGAAGGCGCCGCGGCGTTGGAGATGATGCTACTGGGCGGAACATTCGTTTTTCCCGAAGGTGCGATTCTGGCGTTGACCGGCTCCGACTTCGGCGCAACCTTGGACGATGTGCGCGTCAATCTCGGCGCGTCTGTGGAGGCGCGGCCGGGGCAAACGCTTCGCCTCGGTCCCACGAGTTCGGGAGCGCGCTGTTATCTTTGCGTGCAGGGCGGAATCGCGGTGAAGTCGTTTCTGGGAAGCGCATCCACGCACATTTTGAGCGGTCTCGGCGGATTCGAGGGCCGGCCGCTGCGGAAGGGCGACGTGCTTCGCATTGGGCGCTCGTCCAAGCGTTTCCGCAGCAGAAAAATTGCCGCGCAAGTCTCGGAGCGGTTATACGCCCGCAAAGTTTTGCGCGTGACTCCGAGCACACAGGCTGATTGGTTTTCCGAATCATCGCTGCGCGCGTTTTATGGCGGAACCTATCGCGTGGGCGAGCAGTCGAATCGCATGGGCCTGCGGCTGGACGGGCCCCCCATCTCACAACGCGGCGCGAGCGACATGATCACCGAGGGCGTTTCGCTCGGCGCCATCCAAGTGCCCGCCGGAGGCTCGCCCATCATCCTTTTTGTCGAGCAGCAAACCACGGGCGGCTATCCGAAAATCGCGAACGTGATTTCCGCGGACCTTCACCGCGTAGGACAACTTCGCCCGCGCGATGAGCTACGATTCGATCGGGTGACATTTGACGCGGCGCGATCGCTGCTCGTCGAACAGGAAAGAATGCTGGCGTCCCGGGAGCTGATTCTGGAATGAAACGCATCGACCTGAATTGCGACATGGGCGAAGTGCCCGAAGCCATCACCGATGGCACTCAGGAATCGTTGATGCCGTCGCTGACGTCGGTCAGCATCGCCTGCGGAGGCCACGCTGGTGATTCCCAAACCATGAAAGCAACGATCGAGCAGGCGCTGCGCTGGAAGCTGGATATCGGCGCGCACCCGGGATATCCCGATCGCGCCAATTTCGGCCGCCTGGAATTGCAGCTGCCGCCGGAAAAAATTACCGATTCCGTTTTCGAGCAAGTGCGCGCGCTCGTTGAGATCGCCGCCGAGTGTGGCGCTTACGTGACGCACGTAAAGCCTCACGGTGCGCTCTACAACCTGGCTGCGACGAATCGCGTGATCGCCCAGGCGATCGCCGATGGAGTCGCGCGTTGGAGCCGGAACGTCGCGCTCGTCGGCCTCGCGGGATCGCTGATGTTGGACGTCTTTCGCGAAGCTGGCTTCCGGGTAGCTGCCGAAGCATTCGCAGACCGGCGTTACGAAGCCGATGGCTCACTTCGTTCGCGCAAATTTGAAGACGCGCTGCTGCGCGATCCCGCGGAAGCAGCGCAACAGGCACTTCGCGTCGCAGAACGAGGAAGTGTGATTGCCCGCGGCGGGGCTGAGCTAACCACGAACGCGCGCACCATTTGCATTCACGGTGACACTCCCGGCGCTCCAGCAATAGCGGCGGTGGTAGCGAAAACGCTGCAACAGGCAGGCGTCGCGCTCACCCCGCTCTCTCAGTTGCCGCGCGACGAATCGCGCAGCTAACTATCTCCGTCAGGTCCCCTTCGCAATCCCGCACGCTGCGACTTCCGCCACAGCCAGTAAACCGGCACGCCAGATAAAATAATGACTAGGCCCGGCCAGGTGTATTGCGGCTTGTAACGCAACAATTGCACTTCGATGAAGGCGGCAAGCAAAAGGTACAGCGCGGGGAGTACCGGATAACCGAACACTCGGTAAGGCCGCTCCATATTCGGCCGCCGGAAGCGCAAAACAAAAAGTCCCATGATCGTCAGTATGTAAAACATGACGACCGCGAAAACCAGAAAATCGAGCAATTGTCCGTACGTGCCGGAAAGACACAAAACGCAAGCCCAGACGCATTGAACCCACAGGGCAACCGCGGGAGTGTTGTGCCGGTTCACGCTGCCGACACTTCTGAAAAACAATCCGTCCTTGGCCATAGCGTAATAAACACGCGCGCCGGCGAGAATCAGTCCGTTGTTGCACCCGAACGTGGAAATCATCACGACGATGGCCACCACCAGCGCGCCGCTTGAGCCGACAATCGCTTCGGCAACTGCCGTGCCCACACGGTCTCCTGCCGCAAATTGCAGTCCGCGGGCCAGCACGGACGTTCCGTCGGGAGTTCCACCCAGCGGTAATATATTTAGATACGCGAGGTTGGCCAGAACATAGAGCACCGTCACGATTCCGGTGCCAAGAATCAGCGCGAGAGGCAGATTCCGCCGTGGGTTCCGCACTTCGGACGCGATGTAAGTGACGTTGGTCCACGCGCTGGAAGAAAAAAGCGCGCCGACCATTGCCAGGCCCAACAGCGTCACCAGGCTGACCCACATAGTGTTTTCCCCGGTTTGATATTTGTGCAATCCGGAGACGCTTGCGTTCCGCCAGAAATTGCTGAAGTTGGTTTGGCGTGCCGTTTGTGTGGCGAACACGAATCCCAGCAGCGTCAAGCCGCCGAGCGCCACAATTTTTGTTGCCGTGAAAATATTTTGCACTCGCGCGCCAACGCGCAGGCCGCGTGTGTTCATCCACGTAAGAAACACAATCGAGGAGATGGCCAGCAGATTCTGCGTGTTCAATCCAACGTTGTAAGGCCCCAGAGTGCCAAACCAGATTTTGTAGGGTCCGAATGTCCCCAGCTTCCAGATCCACGCTGACGCTGAGAACCAGGACCACGCGACGCCGCTAAAGTTCGCGAAAGCCACTGCCACCGCTGCGATGGTGGCCGTCTGAATCACCAGCAGCGTCGCCCAGCCGTACAAGAAGCCCCACATCGGGCCCAGCGATTCGCGCAAAAAAATGTATTCGCCGCCCGCAAGGGGCATCGCTGCTGCCAGCTCTCCGTAGCACAACGCCGCCATCGTGGTCATCAAACCGCTGACCAACCACACGATCAAAAGCAACGCCGGGCTGTCAACCTGCCGCGCGATGCCGGCCGAAACAATAAAAATTCCCGAGCCGATCATCGAGCCCGCCACAATCATGCTGGCGTCCAACAGGCCAAGGCCCTTGATGAGGCCAGACTCGACGGCAGCGGTCCCCACGATAGGGGTTGCGAGGATGGGCGGCTGGGTGGGCTCAGGCATAGTCAAGGATTCGCAACACTACACCCGATGAGTGAGTCTCACGCAACTGCAATCTAAGTGCGCGAAGTCGAGACGAGCCGCCGGTTCCGTCCATGCGTCCCGCCCAGCAATAGGTAAGAGTTGAGCGTCAAAAGCGCCCACAATGGCACTGTACTTCCGTCCATTATCTTTCTGGAAACGACATCCCGGCATCCCACAACAAAATTCGCTACGGCGTGTTTTACTGGATTGCAGGGTTAAGCTCCATTCCTACCCCTGCTAAAGCCATTCCAATTCCACAAGAGGTGACACTTCGAATGAAAACTCTTACTAAATTTGCGGTGATCGCTGCGGCGATTGCTTTCCTGGTCCCATTCACGTCACAGACCGTTCGCGCGCAAGGCAAGCATCCAGCCTACCTGCACGCTCTTTCCGACCTGAGGGATGCGCGGGCACATCTGCAGCGCCCCGACGGGGGCCCGCTGCATGCTGAAGAGCGCGCCGCCGTAGAAGAAATCGACCACGCCATCGACGAAATCAAGCGTGCCGCATTCGACGACGGCAAGAACATTGCGGACCGCCCTCCGGTTGACGCGCACAATCCCTGGGTCGGACGCTTGCATGATGCCCGCGAGCTTCTGGACAAGGCTCATCACGATCTCGAGAAAGAAGAAGACAATCCCGAAGCGCGCGGATTGCGAGACCGCGTGATCGGGCATATCGATCGCGCCCACCATCATGTCGATGAAGCGATCGCTATCGCGGATCATCACTAGACGCCACTAAACAAAGTGTGGAACGAAAAATCCCCGGGCCGGCGCACTGCCAGCCCGGGGATTTTTTATTCACGCCGCGTTTGACGGATGCGCGCCGCCTCCAAATATAGAAAGCCCCAGCGCTCCTGCCGCATTTCTTCCGCGAGATTCAAAGCTATATGGACAGGATGCTGCACGGACTGAGGCCCAACTTTGCCCGGCCCCTGCCGCGAGTGAATCTGGCCAAAATAATGTAAAATTGCTGCAGTATCTTAGGACCCTGGAGTAGGGCTCCCGGCTTCACTCGCGCGCGTGACTCGGCGCGCGCTGCACAAAGGAGATTCATAGTGGCAGATTTAATGAGGACTTCAAACCCGGCTCTGAACGCCAGCGCATTTCAAGGCGCAGGCGTCGGCGTAGGCGAAGCCATGACGCTGCAGGGCACGGTCAACAAGACCGGTGTGCTGCTGATTTGCGTGATTGCCACGGCCGCCTGGACCTGGAACATCTACACCCATTCGCAGAATCCCGCGGCGGTGATGCCGCTGCTGGTGATCGGTGGGATCGGCGGATTCGTCGTCGCGCTGGTGACGATTTTCAAAAAGACCTGGTCGCCGGTGACCGCTCCGATTTACGCCCTGCTCGAAGGCCTGCTGCTGGGCGGCATCTCCGCCATCTACGATGTGCGCTTTCACGGGATCGCGATTCAAGCCGTTAGTCTCACGTTCGGCACGCTCCTGGTCCTCTTACTTGCCTATCGCTCCGGATTGATTCCGGTTACGGAAAAATTCCGGTTGGGCGTGGTCGCGGCCACGGGCGGAATTACGCTGTTCTACCTAGCGACGATCGTCCTGGGATTCTTCGGCATTCACTTCACTACGATCAACGGCTCCGGTCCGATCGGGATCGCCTTCAGCGCATTCGTGGTGGTGATTGCCGCGCTGAACTTGGTGCTGGATTTTGATTTCATCGAAAGCGGTGTAGCCGCCGGAGCGCCGAAGTACATGGAATGGTACGCAGGCTTCGGATTGATGGTCACGCTGATCTGGCTGTATCTGGAAATTCTGCGCTTGCTCTCGAAACTGCGCAGTCGCGACTGAGCGCTGTGCAGCGCGCCAGCGCTTGGCACCTGCGCACGCGGCGTGTTACCCGCGCGGCAATCCAAACCCCGCGCTCCATTTCGGGACTTCACGCCTAGCCGTGCACGCCACTATCGCGCGGTTCCGACGGTCTGCCGTTGCGGTAGCCTCCCACCAGAAATGTAACGTTTCTACCCCATCCATCTTGAAATGGTAACCGCTATTCCACGCGTGTTCAGCTAAGTAGTTGTCCCACAAAGGTTTACCTGTCATCCCAGCATGGCCTGGGAACTGCATTGTATCCACTGGATTCTGAGGCGCGCCCGCCAGCTCCAGGGCGATTCGAGGGTGTAAGCGTGAGAGAACGGGCAATGAAACTATACAGCGGCACGCGTGCGACGAACCTTCAGCGCGGTTTCACGATGATCGAGATGGCCGTCGTAGTCACGCTGATCCTGATCATTTCCGCCATGGCGCTGATCGCCTACCTGCCCACTTTGCAGGATGCGCGCTTTGATGCCGCGATGCGTCAGGTAGTCGATCAAATACGGCAAGGCCGCGAATATGCGATCACCAATCGCCGCTACGTGCAGATCACTTTTCCGACGGTGGTCGTAGGCGGGGTAACGCAATATCAGGTCGTGCTGTTGCAAAGGGACGATTTGACGGCCGGCGCCGGAGCGGTCAATCCAGTCTTGAGCACCATCGTTCTTCAATACCCCGCTCAATACCTCGTTATCGCGGGAACTCCAGATACTCCCGACGCCTTTGGCAACTCTGCGGCCGTGGAATTCGAAGGCCTGAACGGCGGCCCGGTCGGTGGAATGCTGTTTCAAAGTGACGGCGAACTTGTGGACGGCACAACCTTCCAGCCAATTAACGGAACTGTGTTTCTGGCTTTTCCCGGGAAAAACACTTCGTCGCGCGCGATTACACTTTTGGGCGGCACGGGCCGGGCACGGGGTTGGAAGGGCACCGGAACGACGTGGACCAGGTTCTAGAGGAGATCGGGAAAATGTGGCGAGCAAGAAAACAGCAAGCGGCGAAGGGCTTCACACTTTTAGAGACGATGATCTCACTGGTAATTCTGGGTGTGGGCGTTCTCGGCCTGGCGGCTATGCTCGCCGACTCGCTGGCCTACATGCAGGGCTCGCAATACGATTTCATCGCGCAGCAGAAAGCCGAAGAAGCCGCCGAAGCGATCTACACCGCCAAGTACACGAACAACGCCACCTTCGCGCAGCTTTCCAATAACACTGCGAGCAATCCAGCCGGCCTGTTCCTGGTGCCCCCGCAGCCGCTGTTGGTTCCAGGGGCCGACGGCCTCGTCGGTACGGTTGCCGACGCTGGTGGTAACCCAGACTACATCGTCTACCCCGGTCCAGATGGAAAACTTGGCACAGCCGACGATGTGTACGAATCGCTGGGCGCGTTCACGCGCACCATCGCTATCAGCCCTGTGCCGGGATACACCAGCCTTAATCAGGCAGTAATCACCGTGAACTACAACACGGGCCGTTTCAACCGCACTTACACACTGACCACCTACATTTCAGCGTACTAGCACCGCGAGGAGCAAGGGATGAAGCTGCAAAAAGGTTTTTCGCTGATCGAATTGATGGTCTCGATGGGCATCGTTGTTACTGTCGTAGCCATCGCCACCGGCACACTGATGCAGGCAGAGCACGCCACCACGGCGGTTTCCTACATGGCAAACACGCAAGAGAACTTGCGCGCCGGAATGCATTTTATGGTTCGCGATCTGCTGCAGGCGGGCGAAGGAATTCCTCAGGGTGGCGTTAGCATTCCTTATACTGCCACCTCCGCGGTCAATCGACCCGGTACGGCGACCACATTCCTCAATACCTACATCACGATGCCGGCGATCACTCCGGGTTGGAAAGCCGGGCAGTTTGCGACCTCTCTGAACCCCTCCACCGGAGCAACGCTTACCGGCATTCAGACCGACATAATCAACATCATTTATGCGGATAATGTTCTGGTGGATTCACCGGCAACGAATCACTATCTTTACAGCTACCCCGTCATCCAGGCCGCACCTTCCACCCCCGTCTGTGCGGGGACGATTAGCGCAACTGGCGCGTCGGTGACCCTCGCGCCCGCCTGTTTCACCATGCCGGGAACCACTAATCCCATCACTACGGGCAATTTGATCATGTTCCACAATCAGAACGGCACCGCCCTGGAGTATGTAACCAGCGTCGCGGGACAAACCATCAATTTTGCCGCCGGGGATCCGGCGGGATTGAATCAGACCGGCAAGACGAATGGCACGGTTGCGAATCTCGCCACTTCCCCGGGCGTGTTTCCGCCCACGACGGTCACTCGCGTGTGGATGGTGACTTATTACATTGACGCGACCAACCCCCAAGACCCCCAATTGATCCGCCAGGTAAATTATCCGGGTTATCCCGCCGGTGCGCCAGTAAACCCGCCGACCGCGATCGCGGACGATATCGAGAACCTCGCGTTCAGCTACGCCATCACCAGCTCGACAGACCCTGTCGGCACGTACCCGATCAACCAATTCACGAACGGTTCCGGTAACGCCTCTACGCCGATTAGCCCGGACACGCCGGCGCAGATTCGCGCGGTCAACGTGTTCCTGGCGGGCAGATCCGAAAACACCTACACGGCATTATCCTCACCCCAATATCTTAGGAACAATCTAAGCACCCAAGTGAGCATTCGCAGCCTTTCGTTCACCGATGCGTTCGAGACGTCTGCGCAGCAGACGGCGCCCTAGCCTCAGTTCGTGACAGGTCGCCGTCGCAATTTGAGTTTTCAAGGAGATCCGCTGTGAGAATGGATAGAGAAAAGGGAGTCGCACTGATAACCTCGCTGATGGTTCTGCTGCTCATTTCCGCCATCGTGGTGGGAATGTGCTGGATGGTGATGACCGACCAGCGCCTGGGCGGCAATAACAAGAGCCGCGAGCTGGCCTTCTACGGCGCGGAAGCCGGCATGGAAAAAATGACCACCGACGTAGCCAACGTATTTGCAACGTCCGGTTCGCTCACTGCGGCGAACGTGGCAACCATCACTGCTGCCCCCCCGAACCTTATCCCCGGCGTCCAGTATCTGAATACCGCCGGGGCGTCCACCTACAACCTCACATTCACCCCAGACGCATTCGGCAATCCCGCGACGACTAATGCCACCATTCTGCCGCCCAGTGCCTACGCCGGCATGCAAGGCTTGATCACGCCGTTCACCATGACGGTGGCGTCGCAGAACATCGCGACGGGCGCAGAAGTGAAGCTGACCCGGCAAGTCCAGGTAGTCGCCATTCCCGTCTTTCAGTTTGGCATTTATTCCGATTCAGACCTCTCGTTTTTCAACGGCCCTTCGTTTGGTTTCGGCGGCCGCACCCACACCAATGGAAATCTGTGGCTCACTCCGAACCAAGGTCCCACTTTCTTGGGTGACAAGGTAACGGTGGTCGGCGAAGTCATCCGCACCAATCTGGAAAATGGTTTCGCAGTGACCGGCGCGGGAGCTGACTACGGTGGATACACATCGATCGCTCTCGCCCCAGATCCTACGATGGCTAATGAGCCGGGGGGCGCTCCCTACACGAACGCTTCGTGGCGCGGGTTGGGCATCAACGAAGGCAGCGTAACCGGCAACAGCATCTACGGCGCCGTCAGCACCAGCCTGAACAATCCCACCTGGAGCGGAACCGTAATTCCGGCTTACAACGGCCAACTTCAGAACCACGTGCTGCCGTTGAGTCTCACTTCCACCGCGTTGGGTGGCATTACGCCAATTTCATTGATTCGCCGCCCGGTCCCGGGCGAACTCACCACTTTACCCGCCACGTTCGCACAGCGGTTGTTCTCGCAGGCAACATTGCGAATCTTGATTGACGATTATCCGACTCCCACGACCGTGCCTGGCTCAAATTTGGCATGTCATACCGCCGATATGATGAGTCTCGACACCGTCACCAATGGAACCGATCCCGTTGATCTCGCGAGCTTGGCGTGGTCCAGCACCTCGCCAGCTGGTCTCGGCCCAACCGGAACTGGCATCACCGCGGCTCCGGTGTGGTACACCGGCACATATCCGCTACCGGTCTCGGGTAACACCACAGGATCGTACAGCCCAAGTAGCAACTCAGCCACTCTCCTCGCATCCGGATACTGGGCGAGGGGCGGATATCCAACCATCACAGGTTGCATCAAGATCGAATATCAAGTGAACCCCGGGGGCTCCTGGGTTGACGTTACGCACCAGATCCTGAACCTCGGCTTCACCGGCAGAAACGTCAATCCGACGTTTCTTGCAACCGTCGTCTCTCCGAATCTTCCGGCTCTGCCTACGGCGCAGGTTCTCGCACAGGGTCCGAGCGGTGGAGGCGTCGGGACAGTCGGCTGCGGCGACCCCAGCACAACTGCCATAATCCGGCTGGCTCGCTTACGCGATAACCCTTCCACCGGGACTCTCGCCAAACCATGCGGAGCGCCCGTACCCGGAACCCCGGCCACCTACCCGGCCACCGATTTCTGGCCGAATGTGCTGTACGACTCGCGTGAAGGCCTTGACCGCGCCACCAGTGCCACGGTGCCGATCACCGCGCAAGGCGTCATGAATTATGTGGAGCTCGACGCCAAGAACCTGGTGAATTGGTTTACGGCAAATCAGGCCGCGCTGGGCCTGGACAATAACACCGGATACACCCTGTATTTCTCAGACCGTCGCGGCGAACAGAAGGACCCCAATGCGACTCCCGTCGCTAAGACCGGGTCTTATGGATTCAACGACTTTGTGAATCCCAACGATCCGACCAACGGCTGCCCGAACACAGTGCTCGATGCCGGTGAAAACCTCGAAGGCGATGGTATTGCTCGATATTATGGCGGGGTTGAAGTGGCTCCGGCTGTGATCTCCACCCTCCCTCCGCTGAACTACATGCTGTTGACTCAGAACGTGGCCAATACGACGCCCCGGAATGTCAACATGTGGACAAGTGCGACGAGCATGACCAGCGGAAACTTGCAGGGCGTCACCTATAAACCCGGCACAACCACGTACTCCGGCGGGCTATTTGCCAACACGAATTGCACGCCGGCCAATTCCGACCGTCCCGATGTTACCTACGGCAACGCGCAGGAAGCCCGGGAAAATCCCCCGGTTTTCTTCCGCCGCGCTCTGAAAATCGTAGATGGCGCCTCGCTCACCATCGGAACCTCCTGCAGCGGCACTGACGGTCTCACCATCGTTGCCGAAAACCCGGTTTACATCCAGGGCGATTACAACGCGCCGGTGGACGACGGAACCTGGGGCGGCGTTAGCGTCGCGGCGGCGGTCGAAGGCGACGCGGTGACGTTCCTCTCGAACAATTGGAACGACGTGAACTCTTTCGCTTTTCCCTACAACGTGAACAACAGAGCTGCGGCGCCCACGGCGTACCGCGCCGCGATTATTTCGGGCAAGGGCATTCCATTCCCGTCAATATCCGGACAGGCGGAGGACTTCGGAACGGACGGCGGCGTGCACAACTTCCTCCGCTTCCTGGAAAACTGGGGCCTGGTTTGTCATTACCGCGGCTCAATGGTCAGCTTCTATTACAACCGTCAAGGGGTCGGCACGTACAAGGGAACGGGCGTTTACAATCCGCCCAGCCCACGTGATTACACCTTTGACACCAACTTTACTCTGGGCCCGGCGTGTCTGCCTCCGCGCACTCCGTCGTTGCGTTCCGTCAACACCATCGGGTTCTCGCAGGAGGTTCTGCCGACCCAGTAACAACATTCGTACCCCGCAGCGCAATCAGCGGCTCCCGTACCTCGCGGGAGCCGCTTTTTTTTGCGCGCCGCTTTCGAGTCTCTGCGAGAACGCGGGAATCTTTGTGGGTCGTGGCTTTAGTTCATCCGAGAACTTGCCGGCGGCGGGATCGAAGGGCCACGACATGAACCACGCCAAAATCCCAGCGCCTTTAGCCGTTGAAGTTTCGCGTTTGCGGTTCTCACACAGACTCTTTCGCCGTCCGTGCATCCCATCAAACCACGGCCCAGCATGCCGCATCACTGCCTGACGCGATGCATCACGGTGAAGCCGGTAGAATGCGTACATTAAAATTCGTGTTCACCGGCGGGGGCGTGCACGTCGGCGCCACACTGCTCGAGCAGAGTCCCGTAAACACATTACTGAAGTCCCCCGGCAGCGCCAGGCCCACCAGCGGCTCCGCATATAAATTGTAGCTGTGGCCCACCGGCAGCCGCTCCAAGTCAAACGAGCCGTCGAATTGCGTCGGCGGACTCGCCGCGTTGCAACTCCAGCCGCCCAGCGTCCCCGCGATCACCGCGCCAGTGTCCGCGTCCACGGCGACGATGTGGGCCCCGACCATTCCCGTGACCGGGGAGCCGGGCGACGGCGCGGCAAACTGCGCCAACGCGAACGGATTCGCCGGGACAATTCGCCCGTGAATCGCGCCGACGTTCAGCGTGTCGTTCGGATCAGGGTATTGCGAGCGGATTCCGGTGCGATCGTCGTCCGCCAGCGGCCCAGCGAGCACTGAACCGGTAGGACGAAGGCCCAGAAATGTTCCGGGCGGCGGCGCGAACGGAAACATGATCGCGCGAATCACCGCCGAATGATCCAGGCCCATCCAGTGCCCGAGCTCGTGTATCAGTAAAGATTCCAGGTCGTAAGCGCCCTGGCCCTGCATCGTTGCGAGTGCGCCGGGAGTAGCGAACGTCGCTTGCCCGTCATTGCGAAAAAGCGTGTCCGCGTCCAGAATTTGTCCCGCAAATGCAGCCGGAGCGGATGCTCCCACAACGGCGCCGGGTGCATTCGCGGTAATCGTGCGCGTAAAAGCCAGCACACCGCTCGTGAATCCCGCGCTCGACTGGTTGAAGCAGATTGTGTTCAGCCCGTCCACATTGTCTTCTGCATCGTCAGTGCAGGAATTTGCCGCTGTCACTTGTTCCAGGGGCCCCAGCAGTCCCGGAAACTCCGTCGCGTTAAAAGTTGTGCCGCTGACGCCGGACCACGCTCCGAAAGAATCCGTGATCGCCTGCCCGATCTCGGTGATCTGCGCGGGCGAGTGCTGCGCCGCGACAGTGAGAATCGTTGGGTTCAGCAGCGCGGGCTGAGCCGTGCTCCAACGGCGATTCAGCGGCGCTCCCAGCGATAAATTCCAGCGATTCGGCTGCGGGCAGCCGCCGACCGATGGAATCGTGGAATCCACGGTGTAGGGAAACGCGCTGGCTCCGGAAGTCGCCGAGAAAAAAAACAGCATGATTGTTGCAATGGCCACGGCTCGGTTCATTTTTTTCCACCCGATTGCGCGGTCAGCGCGGACTGCACGCGCAACCGCAGCCCCTCGACCGGAAGATTGCGAATCCCTTCGGCGTCGAACTGCCGCGTCGCAGGATCGTAAATATCAAACGCCGCCGTATCCTGCACCACGATCTCCGCACCGCTGCGTGCATCTCGATGAATGCGGAATGTCCCCTGCACCCAGCTCACAATTGAATAATCCCCAGGTGCGGTGCTCTGCAGGAACAGGATCACTTCCTCGCCCGGACGAAATCGCGGCACTCCGGAAACCGTCGAGCTCAGGTTTCCCACCGATCCGCCCAGCAGCCGCACAGTCAACTGCTGCGCCGCGCCGGACGGCGCTCCCTTCCACGAATCCTCCACCGCGAACGAAGTGAACGTCCAGATTTCACCACCGTCCCAGCGCGCAGAACTCGCGACGCACTGCGCTCTCACCACCAGCTGCGCCGCCTGCGTCATTTTCGCGACAGACATGCGCTCGAGTGTGGTGGCGGAAGCGCTCATCGCCGCGCATACCTGCACCGCCGCAAGTAAGACAAGAATCACGGTGACGCGCCGCCCGGTTTTCGTGGCACAGGCAATCCTGCCTGTGCGGTTTCCGCGGAGCCTCCAACATTCGATCCGCGACGGTAGGGGCGCTGCTTGCTGCGCCCCAGCTTGCCAAGGTTTTAGCCGCGTCGGCCCCTCGCCGTTGAATTCGTTTCGCAATCGCATATTCATTTCACCTCACCTCGCCTCATCTCACCTCCAGCATCCCCGTGGACGCCGCGCGATCGTTGTTCAACGTAGTGATGAACAAAGTGCGCACGCCCGGTAAAGTGGCGCTGGAAATTTGCAGATCGAGCTCAATCGTGTTCGGAAAAAGCCCGGTGATCGCAGAAGCTATCACCACGATGTCGCTGCCGTCCGGCGCGCCACCCGCCCCGCTGAACGAATAAACAAAAGTGGGATCCAGCAAGTTGCCGTGGATGCACAAGCTCACCACCGTCGAGCCCGACGAAGGCCGCGTCACCGTGAGCGGCGAGCCTTGGATTCCGCAATTGTCCCCGCCCGTCAGCAGCCCAATGGTCTCCACATCAATCGCCGCGGATTCCGCGGCCGTAGTCGGCTCCGGAACCGTCAGCACGATGGGCGTAGCCGCGGGCTGCCCGCTCGAAAGCGTAATCGTCCCCACTGAGATATCGAACGGAACAATCACAAACGGCACCGGATTCGAGAGCGCCCCATTCGGACCAGGATTTTGCACTTGAATGCTCAGCGTCGCGGCGGATTGCACATCCGCGGGATTCAATCCCGTGGCGCAACTGGTTGTCGCCGCGCACGTGGTGCCGCGCGTCACACCGTTAATCGAAATGGCGGACGCCGCGCTGCCGCTGCCGGCCACGAATCCGCTGCCCTGCACCTGCAGCGGAAAGCTTTCCACCGCTCCGGCAAACACGCTCGATGGCAATATCACTTCGATCGTTGGCCCGCTGGTGATCGCCGCCGTCGCGCTCGCCGAGTCACTGCTGTTGGCCTGGCTCGTCGCCGTTACCGTCACGGCGTTCGGCGAAGGCGCGGCCGTGGGCGCGGTGTAAAGCCCGGCGGAATTGATCGAGCCGCAAGCCGTGCCGGAGCAGCCCTGGCCCGCCACGCCGCTTTGCACGCTCCAGGTCACATTCGTGTTCGTCGCCCCCGTGACCGTCGTGAAAAATTGTTGCGTGGAAGCCACTCCGCCAGATGGAGCCACGAACGCATACACCGGCGAGATGCTCACCACCACCGTCTCGTGCACGCCGGAAATCATAATCGACGCGCTCGCGCTCTTGCTGGCATCGGCCGCGCTGGTCGCCGTCACCGCTACTGGGTTTGTTGTGGGCGCTGTCGCCGGCGCCAGGTAGTCAACGCTGCCAGCGCCGGCACCCGCTGGAGCAACGCAGGGACTCGACGCCTGCTGGCAAATTTGCCCCAGCGTCGCATTCCCGTTTGCGATTCCATTCACGCTCCATGTAACAGACGTGTCCGAAGTGTTGGTGACATTCGGCGTAAGTGTCACGCGCTGCCCGGTGGCGATGGACGCGCCAACAGGCAACACGCTCACGGTCACGTTGCTGACTATGGTGATCGTCGCGGCGAGAACCGTGCCGCCTTCCATCGCGTGAATCGTCACCGGATTCGTCGTTGGCAGATTCGCGGGCGCCGTGTATGACGCGCTTGCCAGACCGGTCGTCACGACGGTGCCCACCACGGAATTGCCGCCAGAAATCCCGTTCACGTCCCACGCAACTTGCGCTCCTGCGGCTCCGCAGAAAGTTGCCGTGAACGTCTGCACCTGCCCTAGTGCCACTTGCGCATTGAGCGGCGCAATCGCAGTGGGAACGGCGCACGCAATTGTCACCGACGCGCTACCCGCCTTCGTCGGATCGGCGACGCTCGCGGCCGTCACCGTAACTGTCGCTGGGGAGGGAATTGCCGCGGGCCCCGTGTACACCGCGGACGTCGCGCCGTTCACCACGATCGTTCCCAACGTCGCGTCGCCGCCAGCCACGCCGTTCACGCTCCAGGCGACGCCGCCCGCAAGCGTGCCAGTTCCAGAAATATTCGCGGTGAAGACCTGCGCGCCACCTGGCGCTACAGTCGCCGTTGCCGGCAGCACAGAGACTCCGATGCCAGGCTGCAACGTGACCACCGCCGACGCGTGGTCGCCCGGATTCACCTGGCTGATCGCCGTAACGGTCACGCTGGCCGAGCCGGGCATCACCGCCGGGGCCGTGTACAGCCCGGCGGCGGACACTGTGCCGGAAACCGCATTTCCGTTCGCGACTCCGTTTACCTCCCACTCTACGGTGTCGTCCGTCGAGCCGGTCACCGTCGCTTGAAATTGTTGCGTCGCGCCCAACGCCACCAGCGCGCTCGTAGGTTGCACCGAAACGCCGACGGAAGGCTTCGGCGGCGTGCCCGCATATCCGCAGCCGCCAATTGCGAACGTCGTGAAGATGAAAACCGCCAGAGTAAGTAGCCGCTGCCGCAGTGCATCGGAAAATGCCGCGGCGCTCACGCGTACGCTCGCGTGCGCGCTCGATTGCGACGTATCCCGCTGCGACCCGCTCGCGCTGAAAATATTCATAGCCACGAACGACAAACGCACGCGATGTGCCAAAGCGATGCATATGCAGCATTCGCGTAATCACTGCCGCGACACGCAAGATCGGTTTCCAAAGCATCGGCAACACCCGCAATCGAAAACAATTAACGGCTCGTCCCGGTGCGTTTCGCCGGAATGAGCCGCCCGGAATGCGGAAAATCCTGAGCCAGTCGGAAAATCGACAGGTCCCGCAATGGAACACGATTCCAGTGGCCGATTCCGATTCGGGAGAGCACCGGCCGATGCGCTCGCGCACTCATTCTCCGGGCGCATTCTCTCGGAAGGTGCGTTATGAATGCCTGATGTGGAAGCGCGCGGCTTCAGCCCCTGAAGCCATGCTTCGCCGAAAAAGTGCAGCGCCTGTCATCCCGAACGCAGTCCCGCGCTTTTTCTTTCCCGCCGCATCTTGGCGAGCGCGGGACGCAGTGCAGGGATCTGTTTTTTTCGGAACTCGTATAGCGGCGGTCGAGCGGTTGACACCAGCGCGTCCTCGCCGAATAATGCGCCCATGTCCAAACCCGAAATCGTGCGGCGGATCAAGAGCTACTCAGCCGAAAACGGCTACGTCTACCAGTATCAATTTCAGGATGTACACCCAGCGCGGCGCGACGGCGCCAAGGGCAACGAGTTCATCTATTACGTATCGGCCGACCGCAAAACCATGTTCCCCATCCGCATCTTCGTTCCCCGCGAAGCCCTTGACCAATGGACCAAGCAAACCGGCCGCGCGCTCACCGGCACAGAAGAATACGCCGTAGCAAAAATGCGCCTGTTCCAAGCCCTGGACGAAATCCCCGATTTCGCCGCAACCCGCCCCGAACTCACCGTGGACGCAGCAAACTTGCCATCGCTCCTCGAGCGCCTGGATTTGTAATTCCGCGGGGATTTTAATTCGACACGCAGGAAGTTAACGACGCTACGCTTTCGCCACAATCGCGTGCAACGCCGCCTCCAAATTTTCGTAGCGAAAAGTATAACGGTAGCGCGCCAAGCATTCCGGCAGCACTCGCTGGCTCGAAAGCAGCAGCGCATCCGCCATCTCCCCCAGCGCCAGGCGCAAGGCTACCGCCGGCGCAGGAAAAATTGCCGGCCGGTGCAGCACGCTAGCCAGTACGCGCGTGAACTCGGCATTCCGCACAGGCTCTGGCGCCACCAAGTTCACCGGTCCGTTCCAGGTCGCATCATCTATCGCCGCGCGCAACACCCGCACCACATCCTCCAGAGCAATCCAACTCATCCACTGCTTCCCGCTGCCCAGCCGCCCGCCCGCGCCAAATCTAAAAGGCGTCAACATGCGCGGCAGCGCCCCGCCGTCTGCCGAAAGCACAATTCCAAAACGCATGATCACCGTGCGTATCCCGGAGGCCGCCGCGCGCGCCGCTTCGCCTTCCCACGCGCGGCACAAAATGGAGAGAAAATCGTTGCCGTTCCCGCTCGATTCCGTCAGCACTTCATCGCCGCGGTCTCCGTAAAATCCGATCGCCGAAGCGCACACAAACACGCGCGGCGGCTGCTTCAAGTGCGTCAGCGCGTCCACCAGCACGCGCGTCGAATCCACCCGGCTGCTGCGCAGCACCTGCTTGCGCCTGGATGTCCAGCGCGCGCCCGCGATGCTCGCGCCGCTCAGGTGCACCACTGCGTCAAATCCTTCCATCGCCGGCACGTCCACCGTCGCGCTCAGCGGATTCCACCGCACATCGCCCGCCGCCGCTTGGCTCCCCGGGCGCACCATGCGCGAAACGATGTGGCCATCGCGCCGCAGCGAACTAGTGAGCGCCGCTCCCACCAGACCGGAGCCTCCTGCAATTAGAACTTTCATCGAACTCCCTTTCCCACCGCGCCCCCCGCTGCAAGCTAAACTAAGCTACGGCGCGCCACCGACGCCGTCAAGCGAGCAGCAAGCACCACTCATGTTCTTCCGTCACTAGCGCGGTTCACGCGGCGACAAAAAAATCGCAACCATTCAAGGACGCGCGCACCCATGTAGTATAGAATTTGCAATTCTTCAACGAGGTGTGAATGGCGATCACCCGGCGGCGCGCTCATACGGCAATCATTCTCGCAAGCATCTTCATATTTCCCGCCGCAATTTCCCGCGGCAAGCAAGAAAATCCCGGTATCCGCGGCTTCGCGTCGGCGCGTGTCGCCGCCGAACGCGCTCTCGAACAGCAAATGCGCGCCATTCCCGATCCCGCACGCGCCGAAAGCAATTTGCGCCACATCACCAGCGAACCGCACATGGCTGGCACCGAAGCTACCCACCGCGTGGCGGAATGGCTCCGCGACCAATATCGCAACTACGGCTTCGACGCCGAAATTGTCAGCTACAGCGTCTGGCTAGCGCAACCCCGCGAAATCAAGCTGGAACTCACCGCGCCCGACAAAAAAATCCTCGCCACTCCTGAACAACCATTCGAAGTCGATCCCGACACCTCCAACAAGAACATCGTCCCCGGCTTTAACACCTTCTCGCCCTCCGGAGACGTCTCCGCGCCGGTCGTCTACGTGAATTACGGCATGCCGGCGGATTATCGCGAGCTCGATAAGCTGGGCATCAGCGTCGCCGGAAAAATTGCGATCGCCCGCTACGGCGGCTGCTACCGCGGCATCAAAACGAAACTTGCCGAAGAGCACCAAGCCCTCGGCCTGATTATTTATTCCGATCCCGAAGACGATGGCTACGTGGCAGGCGACGTATTCCCCAACGGCCCGTGGCGCCCCATGTCCGGCATCCAACGCGGCTCCATCGAATACACGCAAATCTATCCCGGTGACCCGCTCACGCCCGGAGTCGCCGCAACTCCCGACGCCAAGCGCCTCGCCCCCGCCGACGCCACCAATCTCCCGCGGATTCCCACCATGCCCATCAATTCGCAGGACGCCTCCGCAATCCTCGCGAATCTCGGCGGCCCGCACGTTCCGCGTCAATGGCAAGGCGGCCTGCCGTTCACCTATCACGTCGGGCCCGGCAAAGCCGTCGCGCACATGAAACTGGTGATGGACTATCAGCAGCGCCCGCTCTACGACGTCATCGCGAAACTTCACGGCGCAAACGACGGCGAATGGGTCGTCCTCGGCAATCATCACGATGCCTGGGTTTATGGCGCCGTGGATCCCGGTAGCGGCACCGCGACCATGCTCGAAACCGCGCGCGCTTTCGGTGAATTAGTCCGCGCCGGATGGAAACCACGCCGCACCATCGTCATGTGCGAATGGGATGGCGAAGAGCCCGGCCTGATGGGCTCAACCGAATGGGTGGAAGCAAATCGCGCCGAGCTGCAAGCCAAAGCCGTCGCCTACTTGAACACGGACGTCGGCGTCGCCGGCCCGAATTTCACCGCTTCCGCCACGCCGTCGCTCAAGGAATTAATCCGCGACGTCACCCGCGAAGTCCAGGACCCGCGCGACATCCGCAGCATTTACAATGTCTGGCTGGACCGCGCCACTCGCCAGCAGGAAGAACCCAGCGGCATCGCGCGCCCTCCCAGCGCGAAATTCACCGCGCCAGGAGAAGCTCCCATCGAAGCTCTCGGCGCAGGCTCGGATTTCTGCCCGTTCTTCGACCACGCCGGAATTCCTTCGCTCGACGCCGGATTCATCGGCGATTACGGCGTGTATCACTCCATGTACGACGATTTCTTCTGGATGAAAAAATTCGGCGATCCCACGTTCGAATATCACGTAGCTCTCGCGAAAATCCTGGGCACGTTAGCGCTTCGGCTCGACGAATCCGATACGCTCCCGTTCGATTACTCCGCCTACTCTGCAGAAATCACCCGCGTCACAAATGACCTAGCCACGCGCACCGCCAAGCTCGGAATCGGCAGCGCGGACGTGCCAGCAGTAACCGACGCCGCCGCACAACTCGCAGAGTCCGCAGCCCGCGCATCGCTCGCGCTACAGCATGGCGCGGCCACCGCGCTCAATCCCGCGAAGCAAAACGAATTGAACCGCGAACTCGTCAGCGTCGAACAAGCCCTGCTCGCGCCAGACGGCCTCTCAGGCCGCACCTGGTACAAGCACACCATCTACGCCCCCGGCACCTACGCCGGATACGCTGCCGAAGTCCTCCCCGGCGCAAACGAAGCCCTCGACCGCCAAGACGCCGCCACCTTCACCCACGAATCCGCGGCCCTGGCCGCAGCCCTGCGCCGCGCCTCCGCCCGTCTAGACGAAATCGCCCGCCTGGCCGGGTCGCCGACAGCCCAATAGCCGCCGACACTCTACGCCTGCGCGACTGCATCGCCCGGCCGCGCGAGGCGTCAGCTTTCGGTTCTTGGATTTCGCGCCGAAGTTTAATTCTACGCAGTTTATCGTCGTTGACTTGCCATCTGACGCAACCTAATATGTCCGCGCAATGCGGGCTTCCTCAATTCCTCTCGACCACACAATTTTCCGCTCAGCTGTTATCAAAAAGTCCGTTAGCCGTTCGATGACTACTGCATAAGCAGTGAAAGTTCGTGATCCGCGCACGTCACGCTGGAGGGAAACGATGTTCGGTCGCAGAATCGCAATTCTACTTATCGCCGTATTGCTGGGCGCAGCAGGTGCGCTAGCCCAGGCCAAGCCCGATGCGCCTGAATTTGACGTCAAAGAGCACTACACCAAATACGAATACCGCATCCCTATGCGCGACGGCGTGCACCTATTCACCGCCGTGTACGTCCCGAAAGACAGCTCGCAATCCTACCCGTTCCTGATCGTCCGCACTCCGTACAGCGTCGCGCCCTACGGCGTCGACCAATATCGCCCGCGCCTCGGTCCGGCGGCGGAATTCGACAAAGCCGGCTACATTTTCGTAATGCAAGATGTCCGCGGCCGCTACATGTCCGAAGGCACGTTCGTCGAAATGCGCCCGCACATTGACAACAAGAAATCGAACCAGGACGTGGACGACAGCAGCGATCTCTACGACACCATCGAATGGCTCCTGAAAAACGTGCCCAATAACAACGGCAAGGCCGGTATCTGGGGCATTTCCTATCCGGGGTTTTTCACCTCAGCCAGCATGATCGATTCCCATCCCGCTCTGAAGGCCGCATCACCTCAGGCCCCGATGACCGATCTGTTCAAGGGCGACGACGCCTATCACGGCGGTGCCTTCATGCTCGCCGCAAATTTCGGCTTCTACGCTTTTTTCCAGCCGCAAACGAATCCGCAACCGCCGCCCAAAGTCCGCGTGCCCTTTGATTTCGGCACCCCAGATGGCTACGAATTTTTTCTCAAAGCCGGGACGCTGCAAAACCTAAGCAGTTTGCTGGGCCCTCAGCAATGGCTCTGGCTCGATCAAGTGCATCACGATACCTACGACGACTATTGGAAGGCGCGCAATCTCGCGGCGCACACGAAAAATATTCACTGCGCCGTCCTCACCGTCGGCGGCTGGTTTGACGCAGAGGATCTGCAAGGCCCCTTCACCTTGTTTCATGCCATAGACCGCGACGACCCCGAAATCTTCAATGCGCTGGTAGTCGGCCCGTGGGTGCACGGCGGCTGGGCGCGCTACGATGGAGACCACCTCGGTCGCGTGAGTTTTGCGGCAAACACCGCGGACTACTATCGCAAGAACATCCTGTTTCCGTTTTTCGAACAGCACCTGAAAGGGAACGGCAACCCAAAATTGCCGAAAGCCTACGTCTTCGAGACGGGCACGAACGTGTGGCGGCAATATCCCTCGTGGCCGCCAAAAAACACAGAAACCAAGACGCTCTATTTTCACGCAAACGGCGTTTTGTCCTTTGATCCGCCAAAAGACCAAGCCGCTGCGTTCGACGAATACGTAAGCGATCCTGCCAAGCCCGTGCCCTTCGTAAACTACGTGGCACAGGAGGTGCCGCAGGAATACATGCTATCGGATCAACGCTTCGCCGCGACCCGGCCCGACGTGCTCACCTATCAGACCGAAGTGCTGCAAGAAGATGTGACGATTGTAGGTCCGGTGTCCCCGCGGCTTTTTGTCTCCACCAGCGGCACGGATTCCGATTTCGACGTAAAGCTGATCGATGTCTATCCGCCCGATTATCCCCAGAGCAAATTAGACGAGCCGCGTCCGGAAGATAAAGGCAAGCCGCTGACCGATGTGCAGGCGCCGCCCTTCACCATGGGCGGATATGAGCAGCTCGTGCGCGGAGAACCATTCCGCGGAAAATTCCGCCACAGTTTTGAGAATCCCGAACCGTTCACACCCGGTAAGGTCGAGGAAGTAGCCTTCTCAATGCAGGACGTGAACCACACTTTTCGCCGCGGCCATCGCATCATGGTGCAAATTCAAAGCACCTGGTTCCCGCTCACCGACCGCAATCCGCAAACCTTCCTGAACATCCCGGATGCGAAACCGTCCGACTTTGTAACGGCCACCGAGCACGTGTATCACGGCCAAGGCCAAGCCTCGGGCATCGAGACCAATGTGCTCGTGCCGGCCGGCCCGTTCGCAGATAAGAAATAACTCGGCTCGCCGAGTTCATCGGCTGTGATTGCCTTCGTCTCTGGCAGTTCGTTTGCAACCCGCTTTTCGATGGTTATTTATTTTGTCGCTGCAGGTTACGTAAAGGCTGGGTAAACAATCAGATAGCGCGTCAGGAGCGTGACATGATCTCGCATCGGCGTACTCCCCTCGCAAGGCTTATTCCAATTTTCATAGTGGCGGTTCTCGTTTTATGGATGGTTGCGCCGATGTCTGCACAAAGCACCGTCGCGACCGGCAACATCCAAGGAGCGCTGACCGACCCCAGCGGTGCGGTTGTCGCGGGTGCCAAGATAACCATCACCAACAAAGACACCGGCCAGGTACTCCGCGTCACTACCTCTTCGGCCGGCACGTACAATTCCGGGGCCCTCGTGCCCGGCGATTATTCTGTGCGCGCCGAAGCCACCGGGTTCAAGACGGTGGAGGAAGGCGTCGTAGTGAAAGTGGGAGTGGTGTCGGGCGTGAATCTTAGCCTCGAGGTCGGCGCGGCGAACACCGTCGTCACCGTTGCAGAGCAATCGGTGGCAGTCAATACCGAACAGGCCACCGTCCAGGGAGTTTTGAGCAAGGAGCAGATCGAAAACCTCCCGGTCAACGGGCGGAACTTTTTGGATCTGGCCCAATTGGAGCCCGGCGTGCAAATTCAGGATGGCGCCGATTTCGATCCGACGAAGGTTGGCTTCTCTTCGATTTCCGTCGGCGGCCGCTTCGGACGCACCGCACGCATCGAAGTGGACGGCGTGGACGTCAGCGACGAAACCGTCGGCACCACCACGGAAAATATTCCAGCCAGTGCGATTGACGAATTTCAAATCAGCCAGTCCACTCTCGATCTTTCAAACGAACTCACCTCATCCGGCGCCGTCAACGTCACCACCCGTTCCGGGTCGAATGCCTTCCACGGCGAGGGATTCGCATTGTTTCGCGACAGCTCATTCTCTGCGGCTCTGCCTACACCTCCTCCTCCTCCCACCCTCGAGTCGCCATACTCCAGGAATCAGGACGGCGGCAATTTCGGCGGCCCGATCCTGAAAGACAAAGTGTTTTTTTTCCTCGACGCAGAACACACCAATCAAAACCTCGCGGCCCCCGTTGTAGCGGCCGCGCCGTTCACTCCTTATTCAGGAAACGTCAGTAGCCCTTTCCGCGAAACCGACTACGACGCGCGCCTCGACGTCAACCTGTTCAAAAACGTCCGAATGTTTTATCGCTTCAGCTATTTTGACAGCAAAGCGCTGGCCACCGGCGGCACCGTTGGTTTTCAACCGTTCCAAGACAAGAACTACACCAGAACGAACGTAGTCGGCGCGGATTTCACCACGGGTGGCTTCACTCACAGTTTCCGTTTTGAATATCTGAAGTTCATTAACAACCTGGGAGATACCGTTCTCGGCTCGGACCTGCCGTTCGCGAATTTCCCGGTCAGTCTGAATTTCGCCAGCTTCGGCTTTCTCACCGGACCTAATTTCCTCGCGCCGCAGCAAACCTATCAGACCGACCGCCAGATCAAGTACGACGGCAGCAAACTGCTCGGTTCGCATATCCTCCGCTACGGTGTCTCTTACAATCGCCTCCGCGGCGGCGGCCTATTCTCCTTCAGCGCCATCACTCCCAACGTCAGCCCGATTGGCAGCACCACGGAAATCGCCAATGCCGCGGCGGGTCCGTTCACGTGTCCCGGTGGGCCTCTAATGCAAGGAAGTGCGTGCCCGCTTAACTATCCTGTGGACAACGTGACTCTCGGCAACGGGGAAGAATGCGACACGGAAATCCCTGCCTTTAATGCGCCTTGCAGCGGTACGCCCCCCGACAATCGCATCGGTCTCTACGTCGGCGATAGTTGGAAGATCAAGCCGAATCTGAACATCACCTATGGCCTGCGCTACGTCCGCGATACGGGACGCACGGATAGCGACCTTCCTGGCTTCACGGGTACTGCGGCGACTGAACTCGACGCCGTCATGCCTGGCTTAGCCAACCGGGTAAACCAGCCGAACCACAACTTCGGGCCGCAGCTCGGAATTGCGTGGGATCCGCGCAACGATTCAAAGACCGTAATTCGCGCCGGCATCGGTGTTTTCTATGAGAACGCCATCTGGAACAATGCCGAGTTCGATCGTCCGGAACGCCTCGCGACCGGCGCCTTCCTTGCCAATCCCTCGGCATGCTTCAGCGGGAACGGCTCGGGTGTTCCGTTCTCCGTGGCTGGCGGCCCGCCCAATCTGGAATTTCTCGGCGGTAGCTCCACCACCGCCGGCGTTATTTGCAGCTCGCTGATCGGTGCCACACTTGGACCCAGCGCCGGCACGTGCTCAGGGATGACTTCGGCGCAATGCATCGCGAGCTTCCAAACAACTTACCAACAGGCCTCGAAGGCCGTGGGCGCCAGCGCACCGAACCCGTCTTACATTCCCAACCTGATTGCGAGCGGATCCGGGATATTTCTAGGCGCGCTGGCCCCTAACTATAGAACTCCTTACTCAATCCAAATGAATGCCGGCATACAACGCGAACTCCGTCCAGGGATGGTGCTGAGCGTCGATTATCTCCGCAACGTGGCTCTGCACTATCTGATCGGCGTTGACCTGAATCACAGTGGCGATGTTAAGTACTTCAATAAATCCGCCGCCCAGCAAGCGATCGCCGCCACGCTTAGTGCCTGCGGCGTACCAACCATTGACGCCGCCATCGCAGCGTGTCCCGGGTTGCATCCTGCATCCGGAGGGAGTCCGGCTGGACCCGCTACCATCTCAGACTTTGGGGGCTTCGGCCTCGATTCCTCGGCGGACCTGGGAATCAGCGGTTGCGAATCTGGATTGGGTACCAGTTATCCGTGTGCCTTCACGGGCATTAACCCGGATCTGGGGCTCGTAACCTTCCTGCAGCCCATAGGCCGCTCGGTCTACAACGCCTTGGATGTGAAGCTCGTTGACAATGTGAAGACCCCCTTCCGCGGGGTCAAGTATCTCAATTTCCAGTTTGCTTACGCTTTATCGCGTTTCACAAATTGCGGCGCAGCGCTGTCCACCTCCGCGGGCACTTCTCCCGCCGCGGCCGATCAGGATTTTGTCAATCCCACCATTGACAACAATCATCCCTGCGGTTTCAGTGGACCCTCCGCTCTCGACCGCACCAATCAATTTTCCTTCGGTGGTTACGCAGACTTGCCATTCCATTTCCGGCTCGGCACCATTTTCCATTTCGATAGTCCTCTCGCCAGCGCGCTCGCAGTGCCGGTCACGGGCAATGGCGCCGGTGAAATCTTTGCTACCGACTTCACTGGCGACGGAACCGTCGGCGACCCTATTCCCGGCACCAAACAAGGTTCCTTCATGCGCGGAGTCTCCTTGGGCGACCTCCCGAACGTCGTAAACAATTACAACAACACCGTTGCGAATAATCCGACGCCCGCTGGCAATGTGCTCATCAACAATGGCTTATTCACACTGAGCCAGCTCCAGGCGCTCGGTGGGGTAGCACCGGCGCTTTCACCGGTTGTCCCGGGCGAAGTCGGGCTGACCTGGCTAAAAACGTTCGACATGAGCTTAACGTGGGTCGGCAACGTGAACGTCCGCGAAAGGCAACTCTCGTTCCAACCCAGCGTCAGCTTTTATAACCTGTTGAACTTCGCCAATTTCAACATTCCGGGCAACGTGCTAAGTGGGATCCTTTCGGGCGGCGCAGGTTCGTTGAATGGCACCACCTATGCCGGCGCCAATTCTGTGCGCGTTGGGGTAGGCACCGGCGTGTTCGCTCTCGGCGCCCCGCGTACCATAGAGTTTGGAATGAAGCTGACGTTCTAGTGTTAAGCACTCGACCGAATCGGCCCGCATGCGGTGCAGCAGCGTCGGCTTTGCGAGCAGCAGGCTGATTCGCGCTTAAGCGGGCTTATCGTCAGTTCAGCCACCACACGCGCACCGGCATGTTCGCGTTGCACCCACCTCCACGGTAGAATATAGACGATGCGCGTTCGCGTCCTATTTTTCGGCCAACTGAAAGACATCGCTGGCGTCTCGCAGGAAGACGCCGAACTCTCCGAAGGCGCGCGCGTCGAAGACCTCTACGACCGTTACGCGCGGCGCTTTCCCCGCCTCGCCGATTTCCGAGCCTCTGTGGCGGCCTCAGTAAATCAGGAATACGCCGAATGGCGCGCCTCACTCGCAGCAGGTGACGAGGTCGCCTTCCTCCCGCCCGTCAGCGGCGGCCAGCAAGCCGCCGTCAACAGCGACATCATCCTCCTGGTGCGCGAACCCATCCAACCGCGTGAAATTCTGCTCAACCTCAAAGCCTTCGAAGACGGCGCCGCCGTAATCTTCGACGGATTCGTCCGCAACAATTTCAAAGGCCAGCGCACCCTGTATCTCGAGTACGAAGCCTACGAGCCCATGGCCTACACCAAACTGCGCGAAATTGCCGCGCACGTTCACGCCCAGTTTTCAATCCATCACCTTGCAATCGTCCACCGCCTCGGTCGCCTGGAAGTCGGCGACACTAGCATTTTCATAGCGGTCAGCGCCCCGCACCGCGCCGCCGCCTTCGACGCTTGCCGCTACGCCATTGACACCCTGAAACGCGCCGTGCCCATCTGGAAAAAGGAATTTTTCGCCGGCGGCGCCGTCTGGGCCGAAGGCGAACCCTTTCCTCAGCCACCCAATTCCGCCGCCGAAGAATCTACCTCTTAAATGAAACGAGCCATCGCCACGCTCTGCACCTTCGCGCTCGCGAGTTTCGGCGCATTTGCGGACGCTACGGCTTCCGATCCGACAGATCCGCAGCAGCAACAGCGCCAAAAAGGTCCGATCCGCGTGCAGACCGATCTCGTCAGCATCCTCGTCAGCGTCACCGACGACAAAGGCGAGCCCGTCATCGGCCTCCCCCAAACCGCCTTCCAACTTTCCGAAGAGGGAATCGCGCAGAAAATCGTCCGTTTCGAACCGCAAACCAATCGCCCGCTCGACCTGGCCTTGATGCTCGACGCCAGCGGCTCTGCCGCGATCGAATTGAAAATCGAACGCGAGGCAGCAGCGCATTTTATCGAGGAAGTGGTCCGTCCCGACGACCGCCTCTCCGTTTTTTCATTTGCAGCCGATGTCGTGCAACTCTCCAACTTTTCCGCTGATCTCAAACAGTTGGATAGCGCGGTGCGCCGCGTGGATACCACCCCGGACATGGGCACCTCGCTCTACGATGCAGTCGTGCTCGGCGCGCAAACCGTCCGCCGCCAGGGCGCCGACCGCCGCCGCGCGCTCGTGCTCATCACCGATGCCGGAGAAACCACCAGCGTCTCGAAGTTCGAAGATGCCCGTCGTGCTGCGATTGCGGCAAACATCCTGCTCTATACTGTCGTCGTGCGCGAAATGAAATCCGATGCTGGATGGAACACTGCGGGCGAACACGCCATCTCCACCATCACCGATAGCGTCGGCGGCGCGATGTACTACCCCACCAATCTCAGCGAGCTCGGCGCAATCTTCGACCGCATCAATCAAGAGCTGCGCACCCAATATCTCCTCGGCTACTATCCCAATCCCACGCCGCCCCCCGGCAGCGACCGGCACGTGGTGGTCACCGTGAATACCGGAGACAACGTGCGTTACCGCAAGGAATATTTCACCGCTGGAGTGGCGCAATAATCCGATGAACCAATTCCTCGATGTCGCCATCGCCGCCGCCCGCGAAGCCGGTGCCGTAGTTCTCGCCGAACACAGCCGACCGCAGAAGATCAGCTATAAGGGTGATGTCGATCTTGTCACCGAAACCGACAAGCGCTCCGAAGCCATTGTCGTCGGCCGCTTGCGCCGGGAATTTCCCGATCATCGCATCGTCGCCGAAGAAGGCTCCAGCGGCGCAACCGCAGCATCCCGCTACGAATGGCACGTGGACCCGCTCGACGGCACCACGAATTTCGCGCACGGCTATCCCTGTTTCGCAGTTTCCATCGCGCTGCTCGAAGATGGCGTGCCGCTGGTCGGCGTGGTATTCAATTCCATCGCCGACGAACTTTTTTCCGCCGCGCGCGGCCAGGGCGCCTTCCTAAATCAAAAACCAATTCACGTTTCCAGCGCCCAGCGCATGGCCGTCAGTCTGGTGGCCACCGGTTTTCCCACGCACAAACGCGGCGACAACCTGAACATCCACTATTACTGGCATTTCACCCTGCATTCGCATGGAGTCCGCCGCGATGGCTCGGCCGCCCTCGATCTCTGCTCCGTCGCCTGCGGCCGCTTCGAAGCCTTCTGGGAATTCGGCCTGAAATCCTGGGACACTGCCGCCGGCATCCTGATCGTCAACGAAGCGGGCGGCAAAGTCACCGATCTCAGCGGCGGCCCTTATCACCCCGGCGGACCGGATCTGTTGGTCACCAACGGCCACATCCACTCGGAAATGCAGCAAATGATGGCCGAAATCGCCACTCGCGCGAACAGCAACTTATAGCAAGCCGTACCATTAGATGAACTCTCCGTGTGCGCAACGATTGACGCCCCACACGCCGCGATGCTAGCGTGGCCCAACCTCCTTGATGCGCGCTGTTGACATCATCCGCAAGAAACGCGATGCCGCGGAACTCTCCCGCGAAGAAATCGCATTCCTCATTGACGGCTCGACCAACGACCGCGTCCCCGACTACCAATTAGCCGCCTTCCTAATGGCCGTCCTTTGGCGCGGCATGACCCGCTCCGAGCTCGCCGCCCTCACAGAATCCATGTTGAATTCGGGCGAAGTTCTCGATTGGTCCGATCTCCCTGCCCCGAAAGTTGACAAGCACTCCACCGGCGGCGTCGGCGACAAAACTTCTCTCGTCATCGCTCCCATCGTCGCCGCAGCAGGCCTCTACGTCCCGATGATCAGCGGCCGCGGCCTCGGCCACACCGGCGGCACCCTCGACAAACTGGAATCCATCCCCGGCTTCAACGTAAATCTGCACCTCGAAGAATTCCGACGCACGCTCGCGCTAGCTCATTGCGCCCTCATCGGTCAAACCCCCGAAATCGCCCCAGCCGACAAAAAACTCTACGCTCTGCGCGACGTCACCGCCACCGTCGAAAGCCCCTACTTGATCACCGCCTCCATCATGAGCAAAAAAATTGCCGAGGGAATTGACGCGCTCGTCCTCGACGTAAAAACCGGCGATGGCGCCTTCATGAAAAAACAAAAAGACGCCGAATACCTGGCCGAGCTGATGGTCGAAACTGGCGTACGCATGGGTAAAAAGGTTGTCGCGCTAATCACAGACATGGAGCAGCCCCTCGGTCGCAAGATCGGCAACGCGCTCGAAGTCGAGGAATGTATCGAAATCCTCGACGGCAAAGGCCCCGAAGATCTGCGCGAATTATGCCTCGAACTTTCTGCCTGGATGTTCGTCCTCGGCGGCAAAGCAAAATCCGTAGCCGCCGGCCGCAGACTCGCGGCGGAAATGGTTGCTTCCGGACGCGCGCGTGATACATTCCGCGAAGTGATTCGCTTGCAAGGAGGCGATCCGCACGTGATTGGCGATCCGGGCCGTTTGCCCCACGCTAAAAACACAGCGCGAGTGGACTCGCGCCGCGCCGGCTACGTCACCGCAATCCATTGCGAGCAGGTAGGCGTAGCCAGCATGCTCCTAGGCGGCGGCCGCGAAAAAAAGGAAGACTCGGTTGATCCAGCAGTAGGCCTGGTGCTACAAAAAAAGATCGGCGACGCGGTGCAAGCCGGCGAAAACCTCTGCACCGTGCACTACAACCTGGACGCGCGCCTCTTACCAGCCATGCGTCTACTAGCCGAAAGCTTCGAAATCGGCGACCAAGTTCCGCCCACCACGCCGCTCGTGCGCAAAATCATCGGCGCGGAAAAATTTTCGTGATTCCGTACGCATCCAAAGGAGGCACCCGCGCATGCACCGCCTGGTAGGCGTACTAGGAATGCTCACCATGATGGCTTTCGCGTTCCTACTCTCCACCAATCGCCGCGCCATCCGCGGGAAAACCATCGCCTGGGGCCTCGGCCTGCAAATCGTCTTCGCCTATCTCGTCATCAATTGGACCTACGGCCAATGGATATTCCAAAAGGCTGGCGCCGCCGTAAACTGGGTCCTCGATTTCGCCTTCTTCGGCTCCCAATTCGTCTTCGGCGACCTCGGAAAAAAAGGCTCGCCCATGGGCTTCTTCTTCGCCTTCCAGGTCCTGCCCACGATCATTTTTATCGCCGCCGTCTTCGCCGTGCTTTATTACTACGGCGTGATGCAATTCATCATCAAACAAGCCGCGCGCGTCATGACCGGCCTCATGGGCGCCAGCGGCGCCGAATCTCTCAACGTCGCCGCCAGCATCTTCATGGGCCAGACCGAAGCGCCGCTCACCATCCGCCCCTATCTCCCGGAAGTCACCCAATCCGAACTCATGACCATCATGACCAGCGGCATGGCTCACGTTTCTGGCGGCATGATGGCTGCCTACATCGCCTACGGCGTCGAAGCCAAGCACATTCTCGCCGCCGTGATCATGACCGCGCCCGGCACAATCCTGCTTTCGAAAATGATGGTCCCCGAAACCGAAGTCCCGGTAACTTCCGGCAAAGTAGACATGGCGCCCCTCGAACGCGACACCAACGCCCTCGGCGCAATCTCTCGCGGCACCGTTGACGGCCTCAGCTTGGCCCTAAACGTCGGCGCCATGCTCATCACTTTCATCGCGCTGATTTATCTCGTGGATGGCGTTTTCGGCGCAGTACACAACGGCCTCGCGCATCTCGGCGTCACCTGGTTTCCCTCCAGCGTCGAACAAATTTTCGGCTATCTCTTCTCGCCAATCGCGTGGGTCATCGGCATTCCCTGGCGCGATTGCCTCACCATCGGAAATTTGCTCGGTCTGCGCATGGTCACCAACGAACTGGTCGCCTTCCAGCGCCTCGGTCCTATGAAAGACGCGCTCGATCCCCGCTCTTTTACCATCGCCACCTTCGCGCTCTGCGGCTTTGCTAATTTCAGCTCCATCGGAATTCAGATCGGCGGCATCGGCGCTCTCGCGCCCAACAAAAAAGCGGACCTCGCGCGCCTCGGCATTCGCGCCATGCTTACCGGCACCATGGCTAATCTAATGTCCGCCTCCATCGTCGGGATCATGATGCGATGAGCGCGGCCCGCGCAAGATCCTCGGCGCGCGATTTAGCATTCTCGCGTGCCGATTGGGCCGCGAAATTCATCCTCGCGAAAACCAGGCTGCGCCCAAAAATCGCGCTGGTGCTAGGCTCTGGCCTCGGCGCGTTCGCCGACGAACTAACCGAAGCCACGCGCATCCCCTACGAAAAAATTCCCGGCTTCCCGCGTTCCACCGCCATCGGTCACGCTGGTCGGCTGGTGATCGGCAAAGTAGAAAATATTACCGTCGCCGCCATGCAGGGTCGCGTCCATTTCTACGAAGGCTACACCGCGCAGCAAGTCGCGTTCCCCATGCGCGTCCTCGGCCGCCTCGGCATTCGCTCCGCAATCCTCACCAACGCCGCCGGCGGCATTAATCTGCAATATCAGCAGGGCGCGCTCGTCGTCATCAGCGATCACATAAATCTTCAGGGCGTCAATCCGCTCATCGGACCGAACGACGAGCGGTTCGGTCCACGCTTTCCAGACATGACTCAAGCCTACTGGAAGCCCTATCGCGAAATCGCGCTCGCCGAAGCCAACAAGCTCGGCATTACAGCCCCCGAAGGTGTGTACGCCGCGCTCGCCGGACCGAACTACGAAACTCCAGCCGAAATTCGTTACTTGCGTACGATTGGAGCCGATTTGGTCGGCATGTCCACCGTCCCAGAAACGCTAGCCGCGCGCCACATGGGAATTCGCGTGCTAGGAATTTCCTGTGTCACCAATATGGCGGCGGGCATTCTCGATCAGGTACTCGATCACACAGAAGTAATGGCCACCGGCGAGAGAGTAAAGGGCCAGTTCATCGCACTGCTGCGCGCGGTGCTGCCGCGCATCGCCGCCGACTCTAAATAAATGAAATTGAAGTGAATGAAAGTACGGTTGAAGCAAAGGAAAGCGAAAAATACATGAGCGAATATGATGCGCTAGTCACCGCCGCAACCCAGGCCCTCCAGAACGCCTGCGCTCCCATCTCCAATTTTCGCGTAGGCGCCGCCGTTCGCGCCAAATCCGGCCGCATCTTCACAGGATGTAATATCGAAAACGCCACGCTCGGCCTCACCTGCTGCGCCGAGCGCGTCGCTATCTTCAAGGCCGTCTCCGAAGGTGAACGCGGCTTCGACGCCATCGCCGTAGTCACCGACGTGGATCGTCTAACACCACCCTGCGGCGCCTGCCGCCAAATCATCTGGGAATTCTGCGGTGACGTCCCGGTCCTGCTTGCCAATCTAAAAGGAAAAGTGGAACAGGAAACATCTGGCAAGCTCCTGCCGCGCGCGTTCGACGCTTCGTTTCTGTAGAAATGCAAAAAACACGCGCCAGACGACTACGAAAATCTCCGCCGTACGGCGTTTGTTTTTGAATTTGTAGCGGCGCACTTCAGTGCGCCACCCAGCAATCGCAGTGTACTCATCAAGTGCCGCAATGCTACAAAGCAGTCTTACGAAAAGGACGAAATGACCGCGAGTCCAAAATTGTTCCCCCTCCGCCGTAAATTCCGAATTGTTATCACTCGCCTTCATCATTGTTCATCTGTGTTCATCAGTGGTGCCTTTGCTTTTTTCTTCCTGCTTTCCGCAGCGCCATCCACCCGCGCCCAGGAAAAAGCAGACCTGCTAATAACCGGCGGCACAGTAATCACCATGGACGCCCAACGCCGCGTCCTCGACGACGGCGCCATAGCCATTCGCGCCGATTCCATAGTCGCGATAGGCACGCGCACCGAGCTAGAAGCAAAATACGTTGCAGCAAAGGTAATCAATGCCCACGGCGCGATCGTAATGCCCGGCCTCATCAACGGCCACACCCACGCCGCCATGAGTCTCTTCCGTGGCATCGCCGATGATCTATCTCTCGACGAGTGGCTGCATAACTACATATTTCCCGCCGAAGCGCGCAACGTCACCGAAGACTTCGCCGTCTGGGGCACGCGCCTGGCAATCCTGGAAATGTTGCGCGGCGGCACCACCACTTACGCGGACATGTACTACTTCGAAGACGCCGTCGCCCGCGCCACCAAAGAAGCAGGCATGCGCGGCGTCCTCGGTGAAACCATCATCGATTTTCCCGCGCCAGACAACAAAACGCTAACCCAAGCCTTCGCCTACACCCAAAAATTCCTCGACCACTGGAAAGGCGATCCGCTCATCGTCGCCGCCGTCGCTCCCCACTCCATATATACCTGCTCTGAAAAAACTCTGCAGGACGCTGCAGCCCTCGCCCGTCGCAACGGTGCCCCCATCCTGATCCACATCGCCGAAGCTCCCTTCGAACTCGAGCAAAGCCGCAGCACGTATGGCCTCACGCCCGTCGCTTATCTCGCGCGCGCAGGCATTCTCGGTCCAGACGTAGTCGGCGCCCACTGCATCTGGGTGGATCATGCGGACATAGCCACCCTCACCCATTTTGGCGTCGGCTGCGTTTACAATCCCTCCAGCAATATGAAAACAGCCGCTGGCGTGATGCCCGTCGTTGATATGCTCGCATCCGGCGAAGCCATCGGCCTCGCCACCGACGGCGCCGCCAGCAACAACAACCTCGACATGTTCGAGGAAATGGATCTCGCGCCCAAGTTGCAGAAAGTTGCCAGAATGGATTCACGCGCGCTTCCCGCTGAGCAGGTCGTTGCGCTAGCCACCATCACCGGCGCCCGCGCCCTGCACCTTGACAAACAAATCGGCTCGCTCGAACCCGGGAAAAAAGCAGATTTAATTCTGGTGGATGCGTCCGCCCCGCACTCGACGCCCACCTACAACGTCTATTCCCAGCTCGTCTATGCGTTAAAGGCAACTGACGTGCGCACGGTAATCATCGCGGGGAAAATCGTAATGGAAGATCGCCAAATGCTGACGCTGAACGAACCCGAAATCCTAACCAAAGCTAACGAATACCAAAAACAAGTCGCGGGATCGCTATCAAAATCCGCCGCAAAATAAACAGCCGCTCGCAACACACGCGATGGGTAGGCCCTGCCGTAGAAGGCGATGCCTACCGTGCGCCAATTTCTATTTTCGCTTTCGCCTATTCAGGCTTTCGCGCCGAATTCCGTTGCCGATGTAGTTTCGCAGCGGTCGAACGCAAAGTCTCCGGCACATTCTTATTCGCGCAGAGGTGTTTCAAATCCGTGGGCGTCAAGTGCGCCAATAGATGCAAACTCACATCCAGTGGTGACTTCGGATTCTTCGTCAGATTCTTCACCACCACGTAGCTCTTCATGAAATTCCGGTTCTTCGAAATAATCCGCAGCACTTCCTGCGACACATTGGTCATCGCCGCGAAATTTTCGATCTCCAGGTCTGTCAGCCGCGGCGATTGCAGCACGCCCCGCTGTACGATCTTGTTCGGATCGCGAATCAACAGCATCCGTTCCTCGCGCCCGCCTTTCACCGCCAGCTGAATCCGTTGCACGATATTCATCTTCGCCATCCGCTGCAGCAACGAAACCCGCTTCTTCACGTCTGGCTCGGCTTCGGCTGCCGCCTCTTCAATCACTTTTTCTTCCAGAAATGCGTTCGTCTCAATTTCCGCCAGCAATTCTTTCTGCTCGGCAGTCGCCGCTTCCGAATACGCCAACGCGATCCCCAGCGCTGGATACGAACTCAACCGGTCGAGATTATCCAGCAGCGTCTGAATCCCCACGCTCGTCAAATCCGCCGAAACCCGCGTTACAAATTCCGCCGGGCAAGCCGCGTTCGCCGCCATGCGGTCCGCCACTTCCGGCCTGCCACTCATATTGTCGGCGCAATATTCAAACAATTTCAGGTCTGCATCCGGGCGCGCCAGCGCCACCTGCAGCGATTCCAGCGATTGCGTCAGCAAACAGTTTTTCGCGCGCTCTGCGACAGCAGGATCTTTGTCAGTGGTCAATACGGCCAGCAACTCGGCGCGATCTTCCGGCGCCAGCGAAATGGTTCCCGCGCACAACGCCAGTTTTTGTTCCGGCCTCGCGTGCCCTGAACGTACCGCGGCTCGTATTTCAGCGCTAATGGGGATCTCCTCCTGCGGTTTTCAAATCCTTCTGTGTCAGAGTTACTTCGCTCGGCTGCCCCGCCTGCCCGCCCGCCGCCACCGTCTGCCCATTCAGCTCCAGCATAATCGCGCTCGATTCACTCGATGATACTTCCAACGTATCCACCGCCGTGAACCGGTACACCTGCCGCGCATCCATGTGCCCCGCGAAAAGAGGCCTGCCGTCCGCAATCACTTTCACTTCCGCAGCCTTCGCTGTGGACAGTTTCAAATCCAGCGTCCGTGCCGTTCCAGTTGCGGACGAACCGCCGTCCCCAATAGGCGCCGCAGAGTTCGATGAAATCGCTGGATCCGATGGCGGCGCCACCGCCGCATCAGCCGCGGATGCCGAACCAGAATTCTGCGCAGCAGATTGTGAAGAGCTCTCTGAAGAAGTAGCCGGTGAGAAACCCTGCGCATCCGTTGTCGCAGCGAAACTCGGCCCGGCACCGGCATCCGGCATCGCATTCACAGGCTCGCCAGAATGTTTGTGCAAGCGCGCTGCAATTTTCGGCCCCAGAAAGTGAACCGCGGCCCAGCCGCCCGCCACAAGCAACAAAACCAGCGCCACCACCACGAAAACCCGCGCCCAATTGCGGTCCGGTTCCTCTGGCGGGTCAGCCACCACGCCCGGTTCAGCCCTCCCTCGAGTCTCCAACGCGTATTCCGCTACCAGGCTGTCTTCATCCAGCCCCAAATAACGAGCCACCGAACGTATAAATCCGCGATTGAACACGCCGCCCGGCAAAAGCTCCCACTGCTCGCTTTCCAGCGCAGCCAGGAAGCGTGGCGCAATGCGCGTAGCCGCTGAAATTTCTTCCAGTGAGACGCCCCGCATTTCCCGCTCGCGTTTAAGATGTTCGCCGAAAGGTTTTGAAGGCATCCGCTGGAATCCGCAACTACAGAAAATATAGGCGTCGCTGATGGGAGTGTCAATGCTGGCCGATAAGTCATCGGAAGGGTGACCCATTGCCCTTTCAACAATCGCGCCGCGAACGTCATTGCAGTGTACCGAAACCGTTCACTATAATGTCAACGTTGACTTCAGAATCCAATAACCCGACCAAAGGCGTCGCCGAAGACTCTATGCGGCGCTCCACGGACGCGCGGCCCTTCGAGGGCGTCGAACGTCGCAGAACTCCGGGTGTGGACATCTCCATCGAGTCTTCTAACGAAGTCACCGTCTTCCACGAGCTCGGCAAAGCGCTCACGTCTTCCTTGCAACTCGACCAGGTCCTTCGCACCATCATGGAAAAAATCAATGAGGTTCTGCGCCCCGATACCTGGTCGCTCCTCTTGATGGACCAGGACAAGAACGAGCTCTACTTCCAGATCGCCACCGGCAAGGGCGCCGAATCGTTGAAAGACGTTCGCATCAAAGTAGGCCAGGGATTAGCAGGCTGGGTAGCCCAGACCGGAGAAGCAGTAGTCGTGCGAGACACCGCCAAAGATTCGCGCTTCTTCGGTCAAGTAGACGCCAAAACGAAAATGGAAACGCGCTCCATCGTCGCCGTCCCCGTGCGTTTCCGCGATCAATGCCTCGGCGTCATTGAGCTGATCAATAGCATCGGCCCCGAAGGTTTCAGCGCCCGCGACCTCGCCCTGCTCGAAGCGCTCGCGGATTACGCGGCCATCGCCATCGAAAACGCGCGCCATGTGCAGCGCATTCACGAGCTCACTATCACGGACGATTGCACCAGCCTCTACAACGCTCGCCATCTGAATTTCATGCTGGACACTGAAATCTACCGCTCGCACCGCTACGCTTTCGAGTTCTCGCTGATCTTCATTGACCTCGATCATTTCAAGAGCGTCAACGATACGCACGGTCACCTGATGGGCTCGAAGCTCCTCGCAGAAATCGGCCAAGCCATCAAAGACAAATGCCGCCTGATCGACCTCGCCTTCCGCTACGGCGGCGATGAATTCGTGGTCCTGCTGCCCCAAACCTCAAAAGAGAACGCCTTGGGGGTCGCCCGCCGCCTCCACAAACTAATCCGCGAAGCCATCTGGCTGAAAGACACCGGCATCAACGCCCACGTCACCGCCAGCGTAGGCGTAGCCGCCTACCCCAGCGATTCCCGCACCAAAGCCGAACTTCTGCACCTGGCCGACGAAGCCATGTACCTCGTAAAAAACACCACTCGCGACAGCGTAGCAGCCTCCGGCGTAGGCCTCCTGGCCCAAGACAAGTAATGCCGCAAACGCCACCGCGCAAGCGTTCCCCTAAAAGGAAGTCGTAAGCCGTAGCGCGAAACTCCGTGAAGGCCCAATCGCATTCCCAGAAAACAGCCCGCCGAAATCAATCACGTCGAGGACATTCGTCAGGTTCTGCCCATCCGCTTGTAGCCGCACATTGAATCGCTCCGATTTGTACACATCGGCGCCCGCAGACACATTGACTTGAAATGACGGATAAATGCGTCCGGTAGCGAAGTTAACTCGAGCCACAACTTGTGGTCCGTACTGCGCGGTCACACCCGCGATGCACTGGGGAAGCGTCTCGCCGTCCGGGCACTGGAAATCAAACGGGAGTCCCGTATCGTACTGAATCCCGCCGGCGACCCAAAAGCGCGGAGCCACTTGATAACGTACGCGGGCGCGAACCGTGTTGCGCTGGTCCTGCGAATCCGGGACATGGCCCGTGGTCGGTATCTCCGCGTCGTCGCCCAGAAACAGTCCGCCCGTCACTGGAAACCATGCTTGCCCGACGATGTAGGAATAGCTCGCGAATCCCGAGAAGCCGTGCCAATCAGGAACCGCCAACTTCGCTTCCGCTCCGTAAATGATCGACTTGCGGAACGCGATCGGATAACTGATGGTAGTGTTTTCAATCTGATCGTCATCCGCATAATTATTCACCAGCCGGCGAAAATAGTTGGCGTCCAACTTAACTTTCCCGTAGAAATCCTTCGACACGCCTGCCTCGTAGTAATTTCCCTCCGAAGGCTCCACGGGTAACTGTAGCGAAACCGGATTCAGCGTCGTCGCTGCCGTCGAACTCGAAAGCAGTATGTTCTCGTTCGAGGGCGTCTGAAACACTCGGTCATAGGAAAAATGCACCACCAGACCAGCCGAGGGAAAATAACGCGCAATCGAAATGCGCGGGTCCACGGCTTGCCGGTTCAATATCAATTGATAATGGTCCCAGCGAATTCCAGCGTTGATCGTCCAGTTTCCCAGGTGCAATAGGTCCTGCACGAACGCGGACTGCTCCAGGTCCGGCCGATTCGCCGTGAAATTAAAGGTCAACGGAGTATCGTCGTCGAACTGCGTAGGATCCGTAATCACGTACCCGAAATTTTCGTTCAGATAAGTATTATCGGACTCCACTCCGAACTTGAATTCGTGCCGCCCGTGCACCGCGGTCACCACTCCCCTGCCGTATCCCTCGCGAAACCAATTGTGCTGCGTCACCAGAATCGGCGTCGCGTAAGTATTGGAGTAAAAATCGTTCGAGGTGTCGCGCACCATGCCATATAAATCGGCCACCACGTTGGGCGAAAAAGTGTGCTGGTAGGTGATGATGCCCATGGTCTCGAAATTATCCGCGTTCTGCCGCTGCGATCCTGGCGGCAGCGTCGGATCCAGAGGCGTCAGATGCGGCTCCTGCTGCACCAATTCGTTGGGGATGTCATAGCGCGCCAGTTCGTGGCGCACGCTCAGGCTCAGCCGGTCGTTCGGCGTGATTTTCCGCGCGTAGCGCAGCGAAAAATCGCCGGTCGTGCCCGTGTTCGAAAAATTCTGCGGAACCACGGGATTCAGGTAATGGCCGGTGAAAGCGCCGCTGGCGCTCCCGCTCAGCGTATTCTTGCCCCACACATACTGTGCGCTCGCGAAAGCTCCCCCGGTATCGAAGCTTCCGCCGGATAGCACCACCTGCCCGTGCAGGCCCGGGTCGCTATCCTGAATCGTATTGACCTCCACCACGCCGCCCATCTTGCGCCCATATTCCGCGGGAATTCCCGCTGTGTAGATGCTCATGGACTGCACATCGTCCGCCTCAATTTCATTGCCGAAACTCGGTGAACGATTGTCTTGCAGCGGCACTCCATCCACTACGAACTGCGTCTGATATTCCGATCCCCGCGGGTGCAGCACCGCGTTGCCTTCATACAGCCATCCGGGCTGCGAATTCACCAGGTCCTGCAAAGACCGCCCCGGCAACGAGCTCAGACGGTGTTGAATGGTATCGGAGCCAATCTGGTTTACAGCGCCCGCTTGATCGGGATCAATCAAAGTGTCAGCCGCATTCACCGTCACGGATTGATTCAACGACGGCAGCTTGAGTTGAATCGTATGCTCGGTGGGAACAGACGTACGAATCTCTAAAGTTTCCGACATCGGCAAGAACCCAGCCTGCGTAATTTCCAGCTGATACACGCCAAACGGCAGCCGCTGCACGTCCAGCGTCCCTTGCTCCGACGTCGTCAGGGAATTTCGATACTGATTCGCCTCGCTGACGATCAGCACACTCGTTTTGACGCCCAACCCTGAGGGATCAATCACCTTCAGCCTTAGTTCTCCCCGGTTGCTCTGGCAATAGACCGGCAACGCGCACAATAAGCACAGCCACGCAATTCTCCTCGCGAACTGGCGGTTGGTATCGACTCGCGAACGATAGGTAAGTATGGGCCGCAAGGGCGTCATCGGCGAGTGCCAGTCAAGAGCCCGTGTGAGCATCCCTGTTCGTCCACCCTTGAAATCGAATGTTCCATTCTCCCCCGTTTTACCCTTCTCGTACGCTGCGATTGTTTCCTGAATTAACCCCAACGGCAGCTACCGGGATCATGGCGCGCCGCCTACCCCCGGCCCCCGTTTGCTAGCAGGAAACCTCTCACCTATACTCGTCCTCTAAATAGCTATTCCCCGGGTCACGGAGATTTTGCTCTGCGAAATCAGGATGCAGCGCGCTACGCACGTTGGGCCGCCTACGCTGCGGTTCTGATCGCGCTCGTCGTCGCCGGTGTTTACGCCCGCCGCGCCATCCAGGCCGCCCGCGCCCGCCAGAACGCGCCCCCTCCCATCCCCGCATCGGTACAGCAAGAATCCGCCGAATTTTCCTACGTCGGCACCGACCAGGGCCGCCAGCTCTTCACCATCCGCGCTTCGCACGCCACCCAATATAAAGACCAGAACCGCGCCTTGCTCCAGGATGTCTGGATCACCATCTATGGCCACGACGGCAGTCGCAACGACAACATTCACACCCGCGAATGTAATTACGAGCCCTCCACCGGAAACGTCGTCTGCGAGGGCGACGTCCAGATTGATCTCGCCAGCGCCACGCCCGCTTCCGGCAAGCCCGCCGACAAAGATCTGCAAGTCACCACGCGAAATCTTTCCTTCAATCGCGAAAGCGGCGACGCCACCACCACCGCGCCGGTGCAATTCCGTTTCCCGCAGGGCACTGGCCACTCCGACGGCATGACCTACAGTTCGCAGAAGGAAATCGTCCGCCTCGCTCACAATGTGCAACTCGATCTGGCAGCCTCGGATAAAAGTGGTGGGCTCCCCGTAACCGCCACCGGCGGCAGCATGGAAATCAGCCGCAACGATCGCCTGGTCGTGCTCAATGCTCCGGCCAACGTGCGCCAGGGCGGCCGCGAAATCTCCGCCGATAAAATTTCCATCGAACTTGATGCGGATTTCCGCGCTCGCCACGCCATCGCCCGCGGCCATCCGCAGGTCACGTCCACCGATCCCCGCGGAAAATCCATCGCCAACGCCACGCAATTTGATCTCTTCGTCAACTCCGACGGATGGATCGAGCGTGTCGTCGCCGGAGGTAGCGTCGAAGGCTCCCGGGAAGCGCCTGGCTCGACGGACCACTTCACCGCCGCAAATGTGGTAGTCAGCATGACGTCGCAGCACAATCTTCTGCGCGAAATGACGGCCACCGGCAACGTCAAAGCCACTTCGCGTATGGGCACCGAATCCCGCGAGATCGAAACCGAATCCCTGCTCGCCACTTTCGGCCCCGGCCAGCACGAAGGCCAGCAAGCTATCCAAACCGTCAGCACTCTTGCGCCGGGAACGATCGAAACAAAATCAGCCGAAGAAACCACCACTCTTCACGCCAAAAGATTCGTCGCGCAATTCGCCTCCACTGGTCACCTCGACACGCTCCAGGGCCACGGCGGCGCTACAGTCACCAGAAAAATCGGCTCGGCCCCTCCACAAATCATCAGAGCCGCCGAACTCGCCGCGAAATTTTCTCCCGACGGCGAATGGCAAACGCTCGATGAATCCGGCGACGTCCATTTCCAGCAAGCCGATCGTCAAGCCTCCGCTGACCGCGCCAACATCGTCCGGTCCACCGAACTCATCTTGCTCGACGGTTCGCCCGTCCTCACCGACTCGATGAGCCGCACCACCGCCAAGAATGTCTCCATCAACCAGAAGTCCGGCGACATTCGTGCCACCGGCGGCGTGCTTTCCACTTACTTTCCCAGCGCGCAAAATTCCGCCATGAGCCTCGGCTCCGGTCCCGGCCACATCTCCGCGGAAACTCTCACGGGCTCCACCACCTCGGGCCACGTCACCTACCTCGGCCACGCCCGTTTGTGGCAAGGCGATTCCGTCCTCGAAGCCAATCAGATCGAAATCTGGCGCGACGAAAAAAAATTGCAAGCCACAGGCAGTGTGGTCGCGAATTTTCCCCAGGCGTCGGCCGCGGCCCAGCCCTCCGCGCAGCCGATCGCGAAGCCGTCGCCTACCAGATCAGCCACCATCGCACCCGGCACCCCGTCCGGCCCCACGCTCTGGCAAATCCGCGCCCCAATGCTCACGTATTGGGGTGACACCGGCAAAGCTCATCTGGAAACCGGAGTAACCGCCGACTCCCAGCAAGGCTCCATGCAATCCCGCACCCTGGACGTCTTCCTGACGCCGGCAGCCCCACCTAAGCCTGGCAGCAGCGCCCCAGCCTCCGCCAAGCCCCCCGGCCAGCAGCCTCCCGCCGAGGGTCGCCAACTTGACCACGCGCTAGCCTTAGGGGGCGTCACGGTCCGCCAGGCCGACCGCCGCGGTTCCGCCGACCAGGCCGAATACACCGCCTCCGACGGAAGATTCGTCCTTTCCGGCGGCAAACCCACCATTATTGATGCTTCCGCCGACACAACTACCGGCCATTCGTTGACCTTCTTTGTAGCGAATGATACGATTTTAATCGATTCGCAAGAAGGTTCGCGCACGCTGACCAAGCACCGGGTTGAGAAATGAACCGGCATGTTGAAACTCCAGGCCGCTGAGCTTAGTAAGTCTTATCGAGGGCGGAAGGTCGTCGATAAGATTAGCCTGGAAATTCAACAGGGTGAAGTGGTTGGGTTGCTCGGGCCGAACGGCGCCGGAAAGACCACGACGTTCTATATCCTGGTCGGCCTCGCGCGTCCGGACTACGGGCGTGTAATTCTCGACGGCGAGGACATCACGGACCTACCCATGTACCTCCGGGCCCGCAGCGGCATCAGCTACCTTCCTCAAGAGCCTTCGGTTTTTCGGAAAATGACGGTGGAAGAGAACCTGCTCGCGGTCCTCGAAACTCTCCCGTTAACTTCCGAACAGCGCCGCGACCGCGTCGAAGAATTGCTGGCGCAGATGGGTTTGGAAGGCGTACGTTACAGTCGGGCGTATGTTTTGTCTGGTGGGGAACGCCGCCGCCTGGAAATTGCGCGCTCTCTGGTGCTTTCGCCGTCGTTCGTGCTCCTGGATGAGCCGTTCGCGGGCATCGACCCGCTCACGGTCGTGGACATCCAGAAAATTATCGCGGACTTAAGCGCTGCGGGCATCGGCGTGCTAGTGACGGATCATAACGTTCGCGACACCTTGGCCGTCACCAATCGCGCCTACATCATTAACGATGGCAAAATTTTTAGAGCGGGGACTCCGGAAGAGCTTTCCAACGATCCCGAAGTCCGCCGCGTGTATCTCGGTGAAGGATTTCGGCTGAACTGATTGCTATGAACTGGCTCGCACCCAAACTTAGCCTGCGCGTCGCCCAAAAACAAATCCTCACGCCGGGCCTCGTGCAGATGGTCAGCGTCCTCGCGCTCAATCGCCTCGAGCTGCGCGAAATGATCAATCAGGAAATCATGGCCAATCCCGTCCTCGACGAAGTCACCGAAGAGGGCGCGGCCGCCACTGACAGTTACACCGACGAAGCCTTCCTCAAGAAAGAAACCGAAAAAGTTCCCGAAACCGAAGCCGCCAATCCCTTCGACGAATTCGATTTCGGCACTTTTTTCACCCAATATCTCGACGCCGGCTCCGAACGCGCCGGCAGCAGCGAACGCGAAGACATCGAGCGCCCGTCCTTCGACAAATTCCTTTCCTCCGCGCAAAATCTCGCGGACCATCTCGCCTGGCAACTCAGCGTCAGCATCTGCACCGAAACCGTGCGCAAGATCGCCGAAGGCATCGTCGGCAACCTCGATGAAAACGGCTACCTCACTGCCACTCTCGAAGAACTCGCGCAGTCCGGCAATTACTCCATGGAAGACGTCGAAGAAGCCCTCGCCATGGTCCAGGAATTCGATCCTCCCGGCGTAGGCGCGCGCGACCTCCAGGAATGTTTGCTGATGCAGCTGAAACTGATCGACCCGCAAAATACCCTCGCCCAGCAAATCATCGCCGAACACCTAAAACTTCTGCAGAATAACCAACTGAAAGAAGTCGCCCGCGCACTGAATCGCCCCGTGGAACTAGTCAAGCGCGCCGTGGACGTCATCAAGCAACTCGATCCCAAGCCCGGCCTGCGTTACAACCACATCGAACCGCGCCTCGTTGAACCCGACGTCCAATTCCGCAAAGTGGACGGCGAATGGCAAGCCCTCATGAACGAAGACGACTTGCCCCAGCTCCGCCTCAATCCCATGTATCGCCGCCTGCTCGCCCGCGATGCCGCCGACCGCGACGTCCGCAATTACGTTAAGGAACGTTTCACCGCCGCCATTCAGCTGATGAAAAATATCGAGCAGCGCAAGCACACCATCCAGCGCGTCTGCCAATCCATCCTCCGCCGCCAGGGCGATTTCCTCGATTACGGCGCCGATCATCTGAAGCCCATGATGATCAAGGAAGTCGCCGAAGAAGTCGGCGTGCATCCTTCCACCGTCAGCCGCGCCGTCGCCAACAAATATGTCCACACTCCACAAGGCGTCCTCGAACTCCGCTATTTCTTCAGCGAGTCCGTGAACGGTCCGCAGGGCAGCGAAATGTCCCTGCTCTCCCTGAAGCGCCGCGTCAAAAAAATGATTGACGATGAAGACACCGCGCACCCGCTCACCGACGAGCAAATCACCAAGCGCCTCAGCGAAGAAGGCATTCAAGTCACCCGCCGCACCGTCGCGAAATATCGCGAAGACCTCCGCATTCCCAGCACCCATCGCCGACGGGTCAAGGGCTAACCACCCGCCGTGACGCGACGCCGCCGCACCCCCAGAAATCGAAGTCGTGACGCCCGCCAGCTGGTAATCCTCACCGGCCTTTCCGGCTCCGGAAAAGGCTCAGTCCTCAACACCTTCGAGGACCTCGGCTTCTACTGTGTGGATAATCTTCCCGTCGGCTTAATCTCCACCTTCAGCGAACTCTACGTCGAAGGCGGCAGCGAAGTCGAACGCGCCGCCCTCCTCGTAGACGCCCGTGAAGGCGAGCAAATCGAAAAGCTCCCCGGAATTTATCGCAAGCTCGTCTCCGAACATCCCGCCACCCTCGTGTTCGTAGAAGCCAGCGACGAAGTTTTGCTCCGCCGCTTCAGTGAAACGCGCCGTCCGCACCCGCTCAGTCCCGATGATTCCATCGCCGCCGGCATACGCCTGGAGCGTCGCCGCATGGCGCCCATCCGCCGCCTCGCCGACGTAATTATTGACACCTCGAAATTCAACGTCCACGAGCTCCGCCAGTTCATCATTGACCGCTTCCAGAATCCCGGCAGCCGCCCCCTGCTCGTCTCGGTCGTCAGCTTCGGCTTTCGCTACGGCATTCCCGCGGATGCGGATCTGGTTTTCGACGTCCGCTTTTTGCCCAATCCCCATTTCGTACCGCACCTGCGGAAATTCAGCGGCAAAGATCCCCGCGTCGCGCGCTACATCCGTTCCTTCTCGCAAACCGGCGAATTCCTGCGCCGCATCGAAAGCTTGTTGCTGTATTTGATCCCACATTATATTTCCGAAGGCAAAAGCTATCTCACCGTCGCGCTCGGCTGCACCGGCGGCCGCCATCGTTCCGTCGCGCTGGCCGAAGTCATTCGTCGCGACTTGAAACGCAAAGGCTATTCGGCCAAAGTCGTGCATCGCGACATTGAGAAGACCACAAACTGAGATTTTCACGCCGCGCAAACGCGGCCAAAGGCTCCCATTTGGTCTCTGAAAAACTAGACAGCACCGTAACCCTGACCCAGCGCGAAGAGCTCCGCCGCCTCCTGCACTATCTCGCTCCCTACACGCTCCCGCTCGCCGCCGGCATTCTGCTCATGGCCGTCATGGGCGTAGCCGAAGGTCTCGTCGCCTTTGCCATCAAGCCTGCTCTCGACGTCGTCCTGAATCCGCAGTCCGCGTTGCAAAAACTCGTCCTCTTCCAGGTTCCCGGCACCGATCGCATCGTGTACATGAACGACTTCGTCCCCTCCCGCGTCCATCACGTCTGGTCCGTCTTCGCTCTCTCCCTCCTGTTCATTTTCCTGGTGAAGGCCGTCGCGGAATATTTCGGCAGCACCCTGATCCAGTACGTTGGCCTCGCCGGCGTCACCAATCTGCGCAATAGCGTATACGCAAAAGTCGTGCAGCAGCCCGTGGGCTTCTTCCATCACAATCCCGTCGGCCGCGTCATGTCCGCCGTAATCGCAGACATCGAACAGATGCGCAGCGCCTTCTCCGATTACCTCGCCGACTTCTTTCGTCAGATTTTCAGCCTCGTCGTTTTCGTCGCCGTGCTCCTCGTAATTGACTGGCGCATGGCCATCGGCTCCGCCGTCCTCGTCCCGCTCGTCGTCTGGCCCGTCGCAAAATTGACCCGCCGCATCCGCCGCTCCACCGAAACCAGCCGCACCCGCCTCGCCGACCTCAGCCAGATCCTTCAGGAAACTATCAGCGGCAATCGCGTCGTAAAAGCTTTCGGCATGGAAGGTTTCGAAATCAAAAAGTTCCGCGAGGCCGCGCGCAATCTCCTCCGCGAAAATATGCGCTGGATCCGCGCCCTTGCCGCCACCGGCCCGATCATGGACGTTCTCGGCGGCATCGTCATCGCCATGATCCTGCTCTACGCCCGCGGCGAAATTAAAGTTGATCGCATGACCATCGGTTCCTTCGGCGCGTTCACCTTCGCGCTCTTCAAAGCCTACGAGCCTATCAAGCGCCTCGGCAGCATCTATCAGCTGTTCGTGCAGGCGCTCGGAACTTCTTCTCAGGCTTTCAAGCTATTGGATCTCGCCGAAGAAAAACTCGACGCCCCAGGCGCCACCGCGCTCCCTCCCTTTTCGCATTCCGTGGAATTTGAAAACGCCACCTTCCGCTACGACGACGCCGATTCCCCCACGCTCAGCAACATCGCGCTTAAAGTTCCCGCCGGCGCAGTCGTCGCCTTCGTCGGCTCCAGCGGCGCTGGCAAGACCACCCTCGTCAATCTCCTCCCGCGCTTCTACGCCGCCACTTCTGGCGCCGTGCGCATTGACGGCCACGATCTCCGCAACGTCACTCTCCGCTCCCTGCGCGAGCAAATGGCCATCGTCACCCAGGAAACCATCCTCTTCAACGACACCATCTGGAGCAATCTCTGCTACGGCCGTCCCGATCTCGCCGAAGAAAAAGTTCTCGCCGCCGCCAAAGCCGCCATGGCCCACGACTTCATCATGCAAATGCCCAAGGGCTACCAAACCCTAATCGGCGATCGCGGCCAGCGCCTCTCCGGCGGCCAGCGCCAGCGCCTCGCCATCGCCCGCGCATTACTCAAAGACGCGCCCATCCTCATCCTCGACGAAGCCACCTCCGAGCTCGACTCCGAATCCGAAATGCTGGTGCAAAGCGCGCTCAACAATCTAATGACCGGGCGCACCGTCTTCGTCATCGCCCATCGCCTCTCCACCATTCGCCGCGCGGACTTGATTGCTGTCCTCGAAGGAGGCACAATTCGCGAACGCGGCACTCACGAAGAACTGCTCGAGCGCCGCGGTCTTTACGCTCGTTTGTACGAAATGCAATTTCGCGATGCCGAACCAGCCTCGCGCGCGGCAGGTCCCTTGTAAATATGCCCAGCACCGGGTCACAATCAGTCTCCGTGAATTCTCCCAAGCCTACTACTACGCAATCCACTGGCCTGAAATCCATGACGGGTTATGCCCAGGCCCGCGCCATCGAAAATGGTTGGAGCCTGCGCGTCACCATACGCGCCGTGAATCACCGCTTCCTGGATTTGCATCTGCGCATTCCCGAAGGCTTCGAACCGCTCGAACCGCGCATCCGTCAAATCCTCCGCGAACGCGTTCGTCGCGGCCATCTCGATTTCACGTTGCACTACGAACTCGCTGGTCCCGCCGCCGTCGGCGTAAATCACGATGTGGCTGCCGCGTACTTGAAAGCCGTCAATTCGCTGCGCAAAGAATTTGGTATTCAAACCGAACCGGACCTCGCCTCCATCCTCCGCCTGCCCGGAGTCATCGGCGCGGCCGCCGCATCCCTGGACGGCGAAATCGAACGCCTGGGATCCGTCGTCGAGCGTTGCCTCGGTGAAGCGCTCGAAAAACTCGATCGCATGCGCGAACAGGAAGCTGGCCACCTCCGCGATGAAATGTCCGGACGCCTGCGCCACATCGCCGCGCTCACCGCGCAACTCGAAACTCTCGCCGAAGGCGCGCGCCCCGCTTTCGCCCGCCGCCTCGCCGCGCGCCTGCAGGAACTTCTCGGTGAAGCTCCGCTCGATCCCGCGCGCCTCGCGCAGGAAGCCTCCATCGCCGCCGAACGCAGCGATGTTTCCGAGGAACTGGCGCGCATGCGCAGTCACGTGCAACAATTTGAATCGCTGCTCGCGGGTGCTTCCGACGTCGGCAAAAAACTCGACTTCCTGTTGCAGGAAATGCAGCGCGAATCGAACACGCTGCTTTCGAAAACGCCCGGCAACGACGCCGAAGGCCTGGACATCACGCGCCTGGGCCTCGAAATAAAATCAGAAATCGAGAAATTGCGCGAACAAGTGCAGAACATCGAATGAGCCAAACCGACCCGCTGGTGCTGATCGTCTCCGGCCCTTCGGGTTCCGGAAAATCCACCCTGATGGAGAAGATTTTGCAGCTTCCCAACGTCCTGCGCTCTGTGTCGTGCACGACACGGGCCCCCCGCAAGACGGAGAGCAGCAGCAAGTGTTACAATTTCGTATCGGAAACCGTATTCCAGCAGATGGTTGATCGCGGTGAGTTTCTCGAGTATGCGCGTGTTTTTGGCAAGAACTGGTATGGTACTCCCAGGAAGTGGCTCGATCAGGCCCGGGAACTCCACCAGACTTTGGTTCTGGAAATTGACGTGCAAGGTGCGCAGCAGGTAAAAGAGCAGCTGCCCTCCGCCGTCATGATTTTTGTTTTGCCGCCGTCGAAGCAGGATCTCGAACACCGGCTGCGTGCGCGTGGGCAGGATGACGAAGACGAAATCCGCCGGCGCCTTGATCGCGCGCGCGATGAAATGTTGCGGTACAACAGTTACGATTACGCCGTCATCAATGACGACGTCGAGCGCGCCGGCCGCGAAATTCAGGCCATCGCTTTGGGCTCGCGTTGCCAGATGGCGTTGAACGAAGAACGAATTCGCGAAATTCTGAAGACTTTTGGAGGCTGATTTTCACATGGCTCATCTCAAGGACGCACCCGATAGCCAGTTTGCTTACGTCGTAGTCGTCGCCCGCCGCGCCCGCCAATTGTTGGTCGGTGGCCGGCCCATGGTGGATAACCCTCGGTCGCGCAAAACCACGCGCATCGCCGAGGAGGAACTGCAAAAGGGCCTCCTGGAATACGACGCCCCCCACCTAAACGAACAAGCCGAAGACATCAACGAGAAAAAGAAGAAGTGATCGCTGCTCCGGGTGTTGACTTTGTAGCGGCCGCCTTTAGGCGGGTGCCTTTGACTTTGAAGTTGCCGTTCGTAGCGCTGGCTCCGTTGTTTTTGAATTTCCGTTGAACCTGTAGCGGCCGCCTGCCATTGCGGGCGTCTTTGACCTTGCTGTTGATGTGACGATGCCGTCATCTCGTTCTGAAAAACGAACTGATCTTTGTGGGTCGTGGCTTTAGCCACGACATCAGAATTCCAAGAGCGGTGCGGCTTTAGCCGCTGAAGTTCCGACTTTGACTTTGGTGGCGCCGCCCCTTACCGGCTAGGGCCCCTGTACACACACAACGTTTTGCATTTCATGCGCCACAAGAGCATGATGAATTCGTGAAGATGTCGAACCCAACCCGCAGCCGAGCCAGTGCCCTTGACCCTGTGACGAGCACCGTCATCCTGACGCCGGCGCCTTTGCTTCATGCAGGCACTGCCGCAGCGGGGATCTCTCTGTCCTTCTCTGTGCCCTCCGCTTTTCTCCGTGTCCTCTATGTCAAATCTTTTGACTCTCTCTGCTCCGCCCCCCTCCCACAACTCCAATTTCTATTCAATACAAATGAACCGCTCCCGAATTTCGCAACCCACACAAAACAAACCACTTCATTTTTCCCATGCGACGCAGATAAACGCCTTTCTCGCGCCTCCAATTCTGCAATTCACACAAAACAAATCACTTCATCGCAAATCACTTCACTTTTTCTATTCAATACAAATGAACGGTCACAGATCACTACTCACCAATCACTCACACAGGCGAAAACCCCATGAAACTCGCCCTAGGCGTAACCGGCGGCGTTGCCGCCTACAAAGCCGCCGAACTGGTCCGCCGCCTCCAAACCGAAAAGCTAGACGTCCAGGTCGTAATGACCCGTGCCGCGCAGGAATTCATCACTCCCCTGACCTTCGCCGCGCTCACCGGACAAAAAGTCATCACAGACATTTTCGCATCAGCCGGCTCCGCCCCCGCCAACGTCGAAAGCGCCATCGAGCACATCGCCGTAGCCCAGCGCATTGACCTCCTGCTGGTCGCCCCAGCCACAGCCGATATCCTGGGAAAATTCGCGCACGGCATAGCCGAAGATTTTCTCTCCACGTTGTATCTCGCAACGAAGGCCCCAGTAGTCGTCGCCCCGGCGATGAACGTCAACATGTGGGAACATCCCGCCACGCAGCAGAATCTAGAAACTCTGCGCGCCCGCGGCGTACACGTAGTTGATCCCGACGAAGGCTACCTCGCCTGCGGCATGACCGGCGCCGGACGCCTCGCCGCCACCGAATCCATCGTCAAAAAAGTTTGCGGAGTCCTCGGCCTCCGCGACGATTTCGCCGGCCAAACCGTTCTCGTCACCGCCGGCCCCACCTGCGAAGATCTCGACCCCGTTCGCTTCCTAACCAATCGCTCCTCCGGCAAAATGGGCTACGCCCTGGCCGAAGCAGCCCATCGTCGCGGTGCCCGCGTAATTCTAGTCAGCGGCCCTACCGACCTAAAAATTCCCGAAGGAGTTGACTGGGTCCCCGTCCGCTCAACAGAACAAATGCATCGCGCCGTCCTCGAACGCGCTCGTGAAGCCAACGTAGCCATCATGGCCGCCGCCGTCTCCGATTACCGTCCCGCTGCGGCCCAGGATAAAAAAATCAAACGCGGCGATGGCACTTTCACCCTGCAACTCGAACCCACGCCCGACATTCTCGCCGAACTCGGCCGCGAAAAACTCAATCGCATCCTCGTGGGCTTCGCCGCCGAAACAAATAACGTCGCGGAAAATGCCCGCGGCAAGCTCCAGCGCAAAGCGGCCGACATGATCGTAGCCAACGACGTAACCCAAGCCGGCGCCGGCTTCGATACCGACACCAACATCGTCACCCTCTTCCTCCGCGATGGCCGCGAGCTCCCCCTCCCCCAGCTAAATAAATTCGACGTAGCCAATCGCATCCTCGACCAGGTACTGGATATTCAGAAAAATTCCAAGTAGATTCTCAAGCGGTAGTTTTTCCAACGGAGGATTAATGGATCCGGCCAAGCGCGCAAGTCTGGGCGCCCGCAGCGAAGTTCGTGATGATGCCCGTACCGAAACGCGTCTCGAAGAACAAGTGAAAGACTGGCTGCGCTACGGCGAAGATCTAGGCCTCGCTCCGTACTATCGCGACCGCGCTCCATTGCACGCAATCACCGAATCCGGCGCCGCAGCGCCGGAGGAATCGCAAAGCATCGCAACCTCGAGCGACATTTCCGCCGCGCTTCCGGAAAGCGTTCCAGCGATGATGGCCGCAGCAGCCTCAGGCCGCGCGCCTGCTGCTCCCATACATGTCGCGTCGTCTGCGTCGCAAAAGCCTGCGCCTGTAGCTACAATCCTGCCCGCTGCCGCGCCATCGCTCTTCGAATCCATCGAGCGCATCGAAGGCGACACTCTCCCGCGCATCCGCGAAGACATCGGCGATTGCACCCGCTGCAAACTCCACAAAGGCCGAACCAAAATCGTCTTCGGCACTGGCAATCCCAACGCCGACCTGATGTTCGTCGGCGAAGGTCCTGGCCGCGACGAAGATCTCAGCGGCGAACCCTTCGTAGGCCGCGCCGGAAAACTTCTCACCGACATGATCAAAGCCATGGGCCTGCAGCGCGAAGACGTCTACATCGCCAACGTGGTAAAATGTCGCCCGCCGGAAAATCGCCTCCCCGAAAAAGACGAAATCACCACCTGCTCCCCGTTCCTGATGCGCCAGATTGACGCTATCAAACCCAAAGTGATCTGCACGCTAGGCAGCTGCTCCGCGCAAACCCTGCTGCAAACCGCTCAAGGCATCTCCAAACTCCGCGGCGAGTGGTTCGATTTCCGCGGCGCAAAACTAATGCCCACTTATCATCCCGCGTACTTGCTCCGCAATCCCGCCGCCAAGCCCGAAGTCTGGAAAGACCTGCAAAAAGTCATGGCCGTCCTCGGCCTGCAACCCAAAAAACGCTAGCCAATCCGCGCGATGAACATTTCGCTCGCGATAATCCTGGGCCTGACCGGCGCCGTTTCCTGGGGCGCCGCGGATTTCGCCGCCCGCTTCGCTTCCCGCCAAGTCGGCGCCTACCGCACGCTGTTCTTCATGCAGTTTTTCGGCTTCCTCGCACTTTGCGTGTACCTAAAATCTACGGGCGGCTTCTCGCACGGAATAGCCCCAGGCTGGCAACCGTGGGCCATGGCCGTAGCCGCGGGTCTCCTAAATGTGCTCGCCTCACTAGCGCTCTACCATTCCTTCGAGCACGGAACGTTGAGCATCGTGGGCCCAGTCTCTTCAAGTTATCCCGCGTTAACGGTAGCGCTCTCGCTCCTAAGCGGCGAACGCATCCACGCAGTCCGCGCCACAGGACTCGCCGTCACGCTGCTTGGCGTGATCCTCGCCGCTACTTCCTTCGCACAATCCAAACCCACAACAGCCGAACAAGATGCGCAGCACGCAAGTCCGAATCACGCGAGCCCGAATCGCGCCGCAAACTCCCGCGCGCATTTATCAACAGGCGTAGGCTGGGCGATCTTCGCCGCGCTGGGTTTCGGCGTCCTCTTCTGGTTCCTAGGCTTTCACGTAGTCCCAGCAGTAGGCAGCGCCGTCTCCGTCTGGGTCATGCGGCTCACGGCACTCGTTTCGCTGGCACTCGCAGCCGCACCCGCGCACGAAACTCTTCGACTCCCCAGCGGCAAAGTCTGGTGGCTGCTCCTAGCCGTAGGCATCCTCGACACCGCCGCATTCGTAGCCAACAACGCCGGCCTAAGTACCGGCCAAGTCTCCGTAGTAAGTGTCCTAGCCTCCCTCTATGGCGCCTTCACGGTCCTACTAGCATGGATCTTCCTCCGCGAACGCCTCGAGCGTTCCCAATGGCTAGGCATCGTCCTAATCTTCATCGGCATCGTCCTCGTCAGCATTTGAATCAGAAACAGTGGCACAGGCAATCCTGCCTGTGCTGAATCGCTCACACTTATCCGCGCGCTACGCTGCAAGAAAGCCACGACCGTTGGTCCAACCCGCAAACTGTGACGCACTCCGATCACACACGCCACGCTGTTACACTATCCAACTGATCCAATGACGCAACGCTATCTCGAAGTCGCGCTCCCGGTCCCACTGCGCTCGGCGTTCACTTACGCGGTGCCCGCTTCCTGCAACGGCGAAGAACTCGTCGGGCGCCGCGTCCTGGTCCCATTCCGCAATCGCGCGATGATCGGCGTTGGGCTCTCCGTCTCCACGCGCGCCCCAGAATCTAAGCGCATCAAAGAAATCGCCGAACTCCTCGACCGCGTTCCCGCTCTTCCGCCCAAACTAATCGAACTAGGCCAATGGATCAGCCGCTACTACCTCGCCCCCATCGGCGAAGCCTTCCGCGCGATGCTCCCGCCTGAAATCGAACTCCGCCACGATCGCGAATATTGGCTAACCACCGAAGGCCGCGCGTACCTGCACGACCTGGCCACCAACGAAGAAAACACCGACGTAGAAGCCGCCGAACTCACCTACCTCCGCCTTTTCGAAAAACGCAAAGCCGACGCACCCGAACGCGCGTTAACCGAAACACGCATAGCTCGCATGACCGGAGGCGCGACCACCGCCGAAAAATTTGTCCGCCGCGGCCATCTAGTAGCCCGCGAAAGCACTCGCCGCCGCAAAACCCGCTCACAAAAAATCGTGGCGTGGAATGTCGCAAACGAAACTCCCGCCGCGAACGCGACGGAAGAAAAAATCCGTGAAGTCCTCACCGCCACGCGCGGCCCGCTCCCGCTCAATCTCCTTCTCGCGCAAGCGCAAGTCTCCCGCGCCGCCGTAGAACGACTGGAAAAATCCGGTCGCCTGCAATCATGGGAAGAACCCCTAACCGCCGAAGAAGATCCCTGGGAGACCGATTTCACTCCGCCCACAAACATCCTCAATCAAGAACAAAAACACACGTTAGCCGAAATCTGGCGCTGGCTAGTAGCAGAAAAGTTCAACGCAGCACTCCTCCACGGCGTCACCGGCAGTGGCAAAACGGAGGTCTATCTCGGCGCAATCGAAGCCGCTCTCTCGCGCGGTAAAACTGCGATCGTCTTAGTCCCCGAAATCGCGCTAACCCTCTGGGTCGGCCGCCTGGTCCGCGCCCGCTTCGGCGAACAAGTCGCTATCCTGCACAGCGCGCTGCCCGATAGCGAGCGAGCCCGCGAATGGTGGCGCGCCCGCAACGGTGAAGCGCGCGTAGTGGTCGGCACGCGTTCCGCCGTTTTCGCGCCGCTCGAAAATCTGGGCCTCATCATCGTGGACGAAGAGCAGGAAACCAGCTACAAGCAGGAAGAAACGCCGCGTTACCACGGCCGCGACACTGCCGTATATCGCGCGCGCCTGGAAGGCGCAGTCGCTCTGCTAGGCTCCGCCACTCCTTCGCTTGAGACCTATCACAACGCGCGCGACGGAAAATATCACCTGCTTGAACTCACGGCTCGCGTTGCCGATCGTCCCCTCGCCGAAGTCCGCATCGTTGACCTGCGCGAAGAATTCCGCCGCGCCCACAAAGCTGCACCCGTATCCGAATCGCTGCGCGCCGCCGTCGCATTACGCCTCGAAGAAAAAACCCAGGCCATGGTGCTCATCAATCGCCGAGGGTATTCGTGGTCGTCACTCTGCCGCAGCTGCGGCGCCTTCGTGCAATGCCAGAATTGCAGCATCGCGCTCACGTACCACAAAAATCGCCAGCGCCTCGAATGTCACTACTGCGGATACTCGCTGCGCCCGCCGAAGCAATGCCCGAAATGCCACGCTGAATATATGTATTTCGTCGGTGACGGCGCCGAGCGCGTCGAAGAATATTTGCGCGAAACTTTCCCCGCCGCAAAGATCTCCAGGCTCGATCGCGATACCGTGCGCACCAAGCGCGAATTCCAGCAAGTCCTAGGCGCATTCGCAAAAGGCGAAGTGGACGTGCTCGTCGGCACGCAAATGGTCGCCAAAGGACACGATTTCCAGCGCGTCACACTCGTAGGAGTCGTCGCCGCCGATCTCGCACTTGGCCGTCCGGATTTCCGCGCCGCCGAGCGTACGTTCCAGTTGCTCACGCAGGTAGCGGGTCGCGCCGGCCGCGGCGAACTCTCCGGCGAAGTCCTCGTCGAAACCCACTATCCCGAGCACTATGCAATCCAGCACGCCGCGAAACAGGACTATCTCTCGTTCTACGAAAAAGAAGCCCACTTCCGCCGCATGCTGCACTACCCGCCCTTCACCGCGCTAGCCAGCATTTTGGTCCGCGATAAAAAAATAGAAAACGCCATCCGCTGGTCCCGCGCCTTGGCCGGGTATTTCGCGCCCTTCGAAGATCGCGGCGTAAAAATCCTGGGACCCGCCGCGGCCCCGCTAGCCCGCCTGCGCCAGGAATATCGTTTCCAATTCCTGCTGAAATCCCCGCAGCGCTCTGTCCTCTCCCAAGCCCTAAGCGGCGCCCTCGATTTCTGCGCCAAAAAAGAGATCCCCGAAACCGCGGTAATTGTGGACGTAGATCCCGCTAGCCTTTTCTAATTTGGGAGTTGCGTTACCAGAGGTTGTTCGTAGGCCACAAAGTAAAACACAGAACAAAAATAATCAGCCCGACGCAAGCCAAGAGTTTTCGCGACGCATCCAGCGCCTCCCACCGGTCAAACGGCGGCGGATGCGGAAACCGCAGCGACAATATCAGCAGCACGATTCCCCAGAACGCCCACGCGTGCCAATAGCCCACGCCCAAGAACACCAATCCCACCGCCGCAATCAACGAAAGCCGCTGATGCCGTTCCGGCGCCAAACTGTAAAGGATGTGCCCGCCATCCAGTTGCCAGACCGGCAGCAAATTCAAAGCCGTCGCCAGCAAACCGATCCATGCCGCCAGCGCCACGGGATGAAACAACAAGGATTTCGCCTCAGTCCCCGGATGAAACATCGCCAAGAAAATCTTCATCAGCCCTGGAAATCCAAAGATCAGTCCGCCATCTTCCTGCACGCCCGGAATCACTTTCGATGCTGCAATTCCATACGCAGTCAGCGGCACCGCCACAATGAACCCCAGGATCGGCCCCGCGATGCCAATATCAAACAGCGCCCGTCGCGTAGTGATTGGCGCGCGAATGCGAATCACCGCTCCAAACGTGCCGAAAGGGAAGGGCGAAGGCAGAAAAAACGGGTAGCTGCAATCAATTCCATAATATCGGCACGCGAGATAGTGGCCCATCTCGTGCGCCATGAAAAATCCTAGCAGAGTCAGTGAAAATGGAATCCCCAGCAGCAACATTCCAGGATGTTGAAAGGGTAACAGCGGAATCGCGAAAAGTTTCTCATCGCCCGAAAACGGTTCCACGTTCTGCGCGAACGAAGTCGCAATAAGCGCACCCGCCGAAAGCGTCATCAGCAGAGTTAAACAGAAGAAAACAATCGCCGGCCACACTGGCCGACGCCGCGCGCGCATCCTCGGCGGCGGCAAATCAATAATCTCCGGATAATTTCGGTCGAGAATTTCCAGTGGGACGCGGCTATGCCCGTTGCCGGTGCTATTGCCCATGAAGGTTGGATGCCCCTGCGCGAAAATCGGGTTCGGCGCCGCGCGATTCGTCAGGGCTTCGGCGCCGCCGCAGTCGCCGGCAGCGATTGCAATTCTTTGCCGGGTTTAAAGCGCACAGCTTTACCAGGAGGAATGCTCACTTGCTGTCCAGTGCGCGGGTTACGGCCGATGCCCGTCTTCCGGGGCTTCACGTTGAACACGCCGAAGCGCCGCAGTTCAATCCGCTCACCACGGCCCAGCGCATTCTTCATCGCCTCGAAGACGGTTTCCACCGCCTGCTCGGCCTTCGTTCGAGTAATATTAGTCTTCTGTACGATTGCGTTAACGATGTCGAGCTTGATCACGGTTCCTCCCAAAGGGCGGAAACCTATGCTAGACAGGGGGTTGCAGGTTGTCAAGCGCCGTCCCCTGTAATACACTGCCCGACTCTTGGATGTTCGCGTGCGCCGCACAGTGGCAAGACGAACCTCAGGCTTTGCAATTAGATCTGTACTTGACTTTGTAGCGGCCGCCTGTTTTTAGGCATCACTCAGAATTCCCGGAGGCAATGATGTCGGTGAAGTCCGATAAATGGATCCGTAAGATGGCGCAAGAACACAAAATGATCGAGCCCTACGAAGACCGCCAAGTCCGCGACGGCGTCATCAGCTACGGCGTCTCGTCCTACGGCTACGACATGCGCGTCGCCGACGAGTTTCGCATTTTCACCAATGTGAATTCGTCGATCGTGGACCCCAAGCACTTCGACTCGAAATCCTTCGTCGAATTCAAAGGCGACGTCTGCATCGTACCGCCGAATTCTTTCGCGCTCGGCCGCTCCGTGGAATATTTCCGCATACCGCGCAACGTGCTCACGCTCTGCGTCGGCAAATCCACCTACGCTCGCTGCGGCATCATCGTCAACGTCACGCCCTTCGAGCCTGAATGGGAAGGCTTCGTCACGCTGGAAATCAGCAACACCACACCTCTGCCAGCCAAAATTTACGGCAACGAAGGCCTCTGCCAGGTAATCTTCTTCGAATCCGATGAGCAGTGCGAAGTTTCCTACAAAGACAAAAAAGGCAAATACCAATCTCAGCAGGGAATCGTCCTGCCAAAAATCTAACCCTCAAAATTCCATCGGCACCAGCGCTTTCACGCGCAGCGAAGGTCGGGGCGCTGCTTGTGATTTGCCCGTAGGGCAACTCATCCTGAGATCCCGCTGTGCGGGATCGAAGGGCCGCGCCCCAGCTTGGCCAAGAGGCAGCGCCCGGAGCCCGTCGCGCTCACAACACCCGCATCACGCCTTTCCGCCAACAACTGGCGAAACCTTTCCCCACTTTCCCGCAAACACAAACGAATCCAGCGCCTTCCGTTCCCGCGGCGCCAATTCCGGCTGCTTCAAATGATCCGGCAAAGTGTGCGCCTCGCCCGGATAGCCAATCGCAATTCCAGCGACGGCCTCATACCCTTCCGGGATCCCGAAAATCTCCCGCGCCTTCTCGGGCAAAATTCCTCCCATTTGGTGTACCGCCAAACCCAGTTCCTCCGCCTGTATTGTCAATGTCGCGGAAGCCGCCCCCACGTCGTGAAACGCATGACGATTCAACTCGCCGTTATGCTCGAATTTCAATTTCGCCACGCTCAACGCCACCACCGGAGCACTCTGTGCCCAGCTCTGGTTGAACTCAACGAAACAATCCAGCACCCGCTTGTAATCCTCCGGATGATCCTTGGTCCCAACGATGAAATACCACGGCTGCCCGTTGTACGAAGATGCCGCCCAACGCGCCGCCTCAAACAAACTGCGCAATTTTTCCGCTCCCACTGGCCGGTTCGCAAACGCGCGCGGGCTCCAGCGCTCCGCAATCAAAGAATGAATCGGCGCGCTGGTCGTTGCAGTCTTTTTCAGTGCACTCATATTTTCTCCTTTTATGATGTCTCAACGGCGCGCGTAGGGGTACGGCACGCCGTACCCGCCACCCGCCACTCCTTCATATTCTTCCCGGAACCTCAACCCTTCTTTGCCAACTTTCCATCCACCGAATAGGCCCCAGCCCCATTCACAGATAGCACCAGCAACCCGCCCATGATCGCCGCATTCTTCAAAAAGTTGATCATCTGCGTTTGCTGCTCCTGCCCCTGCACCGCCCAGAAATTGTGGAAAAAGTAAGTGACCGGTATCAGATACAAGAACAACAGCCAAGCCGCGAACCGCGTGCGGAATCCCGCCAGAATCGCCAACCCGCAGGCTAGTTCCACCGCAGCCGCAACCGCGATCGCCACGCCGGGCGCCGGCAAGTGCACAGCCGTCGCGTAAGCGACGATCTGCGCGTACCCGCCCACTTTAAAAAAACCGCTGATCAAAAATATCACGCTGATCAAAATCCGCCCGGCTAAAGTGGTTATATCGTTTGCTGAATTCATGCGTACATCTCCTTTCCAGATTTAATTTTCACGCCAGGTCAAACAACAGCACTTCCGATGGTTCCTTCGCTTCCACCCGCACTTCGTCTTCCTTGGTAATGGCCGCTCCATCTCCTGCTTTCAATTCCACTCCGTTCAGCTTCACCGCGCCCCGCGCCAGTTGCACCCACGCATGACGCCCTGCCTTCAGCTCATGCTTGGTTTCCTGGCCCTTGTCGAGCCGCGTGATAAAAAGGTCCGCATCCTGACGGATTGTCACTGGAGCTTCCGGCCCGGCCACGTGATGAAACTTGCCGCGCAAATCCTTATCCGGAAACGCGAGCTGTTCGTATTCCGGCTTCAGGCCCTTGCGCTCCGGTGTGATCCATATCTGCAGCAGGTGCGTCGGATCCTTCGGTGAAGGATTGAATTCGCTGTGCATCACTCCCGTCCCCGCGGACATGTGCTGCAATTCACCAGGACGGAGCACCGCGCCTGTGCCCATGCTGTCGCGGTGCTCAATCGCGCCGTCCAGAATCCACGTCAGGATTTCCATGTCGCGGTGCGGATGCATCCCGAACCCCTGGCCCGGCGCTACCACGTCCTCATTCAATACGCGCAGCGAACGGAACTGCGTGAATTGCGGATCGTAGTATTGGTCAAACGAAAATGAGAATCGTGAATCCAGCCACGAAAGCTGGTTGTGGCCGCGTTCCTTACTCGGTCTGATCGTTATCATGTTCCTTCTCCCTCTTCATTCTTTCTGTACACAATTCATCTGCGCCCCGGCCCAGCTTGCGCGCAATCTTGCGCAATTGTTCCTGCTCCGCGGCGCTTAATTTACTCATCACCTTCACCACCATTTTCGCGTGCTCTGGAAACACGCGGGTAATCAACCGCCGCCCTTTCGGCGTCAGATGGATCTGAATCATCCGGCGATCGTTCGCTTGCCGCTCCCGCCGCACCCAACCGTGGCGCTCCAGGTTGTCCAGCACCAGGGTCATGTTCCCGCCACTGCGCAAAAGTTTCTCGCCCAGCGTGTGCTGGCACATCGGACCCAGGTGCAGCAGCGCTTCCAGCACCGCGAACTGCCCCGGGGTCACGCCCAGCCCCTCGAGATGCGCGGTCGTCTTTGTAATTGTCGAATCGGACGCGCGTATCAAGTTGATGTAAGCGCTCAAAGCTCGTACCGTCTCTGCATCGCCTTGGAAGTGTGTCGGCATATTGATTCAAGCTCAAATCGTTCAAGCTTAAACGATTGGATGCGGCTACCGCCTGCGGGATTCACTTCCGGCGTAAGTTTCTGAAAACGAAGGTGTTGTCGTTGATTCTATATCGGGGGGTCCCGCAACGCCGGACCGGGCATCTTTGGTTTGTCTGGATCTTGCTCGTCTAGGCGCGAGCCACCAATCGCTCACTATGGCTTCTGCGTCGGCCGCAACAAAACTTCACTGATAAAACTCTGCGGCGCCTGCGTCACCAGCATTTCCACCACATGCGCTATATCCTCTGGCTGCAACATCTTGCTGATATCTTTCTTCCCATGCGGCGAAAAATCCGTAGCCACGCTCCCCGGACATATCGCGCTCACCCGTATCCCGTACCCCCGCAAATCCTCGGCCATGCATTCCGTCAATCCCAGCAGCCCCCATTTCGAAGCGCAATAAATCCCGCCCCCTGCAAACGCATTCTTCCCCGCGAGCGATGCGATATTGATGATATGCCCGCCGCGCCGCTCAATCATTCCCGGTGCCACCGCCTTGCTCGCCAGGAACACCGCTTTCAAATTGGTGTCTAACACACTGTCCCAATTCGCTTCCGTGGCTTCGTGCGTTGGACCGAAATATCCGATCCCCGCGTTGTTCACGAGAATCGCGACGGGGCCCAGCGCTTTCTCCGTGTCTCGCACAAAGGCCAAAATTTGCTCGCCATGGGTCACATCTACGGCCGCACTGAACACGCCCGCCTCACCTCCGGCACGCAGCTCACCCGCCGCGCTCTCCAGCTTCCGTGCGTCGCGCGCACACAAACTCAGTTTCGCCCCCAACGCTCCCAATCGTCGCGCGACCGCCAACCCAATTCCGCGGCTCGCACCTGTAACAATTGCCACTTTCCCTTCGAGCGGTTTTCCATTATTCATATCTGCGTCTCCCGCGAGGCGACAATTTTCGTCCATTTGCCATCTTATCATTCACGTGAGAACATTCACGCAGCTGGAACTGGGACGCCAAATCTGTCCGCAAGGTGGATTCACCTTGCACGCATGCTTAGGTTTCCCTATAATCCCGATTTCGTTTAGCTCGTTATCCTTCAGGGGTTGTGACCCTAGGCGATACCGTTTATCCGTACCAATACTGGTCCAGGAGGCAGGGAAGAGATGATCCGAATGCGCTTCGCTACGAAGGGAATTCTATTCACTGCTCTCGTTCTATTTTGTATCGTTGCGCGACCAGCCGCCGTTCGCGGCCAGCAGGCGGACCAGGGAAAAACCACCTACACCATTCCGGAGTACAACGCCTTCCAGGCGGCCCGCGCCGAAACCAACGCGCAAAATCGCATCAAGCTTCTCGACGATTTCGTCTCCAAATTTCCCAGCTCCACGCTGATGACCTACGTGGACCAGCTCTACGTCTCCACCTACACCGAGCTGAAGAACTATCCCAAGGTCATCGAATCGGCCGACAAAATGCTCGCCATGGGCGATAAGCTCGACTCCGGCACGCGCCTCCAGGTTCTGCAGACCCGCGTGCAAGTGTTCCCGTTCGCTTTCAATCCCAAAGCGCCCGACGCGCACGATCAACTCGTAAAGGAACGCGACGCAGCGAAGGAAGGCGCGGATCTCCTCGCGAAATATCCCAAGCCCGCGGATTCCAAACTCACCGACGAACAATTCGCCGAACAGAAAAAACCTGGAATCGCTTTCTTCGACGCCGCAGCCGGTTTTGCCGATCTCCAGTTGAAGGATTATCCCGCCGCGATCGACGCCTTCAAAGGCGCCACCGCCGATAATCCCAAGGACGCGATCTCTTACTACCGCGAAGGTCTCGCCTACCTGGGCGCTACGCCGCCGCAATCCGTGGATGGCTTCTGGGCGCTCGCTCGCGCCATCAACTTGGGTGTTCCGGACGCCGACAAGATCAAGGACTATCTGCGCAAGGCAATCCTGGTTTACGAACAGCCCGGTTGCGATAGCTCGGTGGATGCGCAACTGAATGAGTTGCTCACGCTCGCCGGCACCTCTGGCGACCGCCCCGCAACCTATACAATACCCGCCGCGGCCGATCTGCAGAAAATCGCCGCTTCCAGCACGATTCTAACCGTTTTGACGGATCTCGGTGGCGGCGGCGACAAAGCCAAACAGACCTGGCTCGCCATCTGCGGCGCGCAATTTCCCGGCGTCGTCGGCAAAATTATCGAAGTCAAGCAGGGCGAAGGATTCGTCAACTTCGAAGTCTTTACCGGCGCCGACGAAACCGAAGTGCAAAACGCAACCACCGCGAATATGGACGTGAAAGTCTGGACCGCCGCTCCTCCGGCTACCACACCCAACGCCGCTCAGGAAACTCCGCAGCCAGACGTCAGCCGCCTGACCAAGGACGACGGCGTCCGCTTCTCCGGCGCTATCGTTAGCTACGATCCATCACCTTTCCTGCTGCACTGGGATCAAGTGAAAGTCGATCCCACCACCATCCCGGAGAAAGCTGAAACCGGCAAGCACCGCAAGGTGCCTCCCAAGCAGTAATATTTCTTAACAAGTTTCAACGCAAAAAAAAATGGCCGGAGCGAAAACGCCCCGGCCATTTTCTTTTATGTGGAACTGCGAGTCAGGTGCGATCGCGGGAATCACTACCCGCGCTTATGCCCTGTATGATCCAACTTGTACTCGCCGACCTTCCTGCTCAAAGTATTCCGGTGAATCCCCAGCACCTTCGCGGCGCGCGACTGGTTCCCATCCTGCCGCTCCAGCACGCGCTTGATGAATTTCTTCTCGAACTCCGTCACCGCCTCTTCCAGCAAAATCCCGCGCTCCACCATCATCCCAATCAGAGATTCCAGTTGTTCTTTCACGATGACACGCTCCGCATGAGCACTGGGAAAAGTCGCCGAAAAAAAATGCCACGCGCCAGCATCCGCAACAAACGAATCGTCGCGCACGCTGGCCGCCGCAATCGCGTTTAGTCTAATTCGTGGCCGGTAATTCGCTGGTAGGCTTCCCGGTATTTCCCCGTTGTGGCCGCCACCACGTCCGCGGGAAGCGCCGGACCCGGGGCTTGCTTGTTCCATCCAATCTTTTCCAGATAATCGCGCACGTACTGCTTGTCAAAAGAAGGCTGCGTGCGCCCCGGCACATACTCATTTGCCGGCCAGAAACGTGAAGAATCTGGCGTCAGCGCCTCGTCAATCCAGATCAATTCCTCGCCGATCAACCCAAATTCGAATTTCGTGTCCGCAATGATGATCCCGCGGCTCGCCGCATGTTCCACGGCGCTGCGATAAATCGCCAGGCTGGTGTCGCGCAATTTCTCCGCCAGCGGCCGCCCCACCGTCTCCACCGTCTGCTCGAACGAAATGTTTTCGTCGTGTCCCGTCGTCGCTTTCGTCGAAGGCGTGAAAATCGGCTCCGGCAAACGGTCAGACTCGCGCATCCCCGCCGGCAGCTTAATCCCGCAGATCGCTCCCGTCTTTTGATAATCCTTCCACCCCGAGCCTGAAATATATCCGCGCACCACGCATTCAATCGGCGCAGGCTCCGTCTTGCGCACCAGCATCGCGCGGCCTGCCAGGTCCGCGGCATATGGTGCCAGCTCGCCGCCAAAATCCTTCGCGGAGATAATATGGTTGGGCACCAGCCCCGCCAGCTTCTCGAACCAGAAAAGCGAAAGCTGCGTGAGCACTTTGCCCTTATCTGGAATCGGTGTCGGCAGCACTACATCGAAAGCCGACAGGCGGTCCGTGGCCACAATCAGCAACTTGTCGCCGACTTCATAAATGTCGCGTACCTTGCCGCGGCCGCGTAGTTTCAATCCGGGAAAATTCGTCTGCGATATTACGGGTGTCATTTGTGGGGATGCCAAGTGATATTCCTCTATGATGCAGCGCCGCACATTCTAACGCAGCGTCCCGCCATGTCAACCGTTAAGAAAATATCGCGCCAGCTCAACCCGACTATTTGTGGCTCGCAGAAGGTAGTAGGATTAGCCCCGTGGACCAAGCCTGCCGCCAAGGGCCCGTGCAATGAATAAAAGAACTTTCATGAAACTCATCACCGCAGCCATGGCCGTTCCCTCGGCCTCGCGAACCTTCGCGCGGGCCGCCGCGGAGAAACTTAAAAATTGGGCCGGCAATATCGAATACGGCACCGAGCACCTCTACCCGATGAGTTCGCTCCAACAAGTTCGCGACAACGTAAAAAAGGAAACCAAGCTCAAGGTCCTCGGCACTCGCCATTCATTCAATCACATTGCCGACAGCAAAGACTGCTTCCTTTCGCTGCAGCCCATGAACGAAGTCGTGACGCTTGATCCCACGGCGCGCACCGTCACCGTGGCCGGCAGCATCACGTACGGCCAGCTCGCGCCCTATCTCGACTCCCACGGCTTCGCCCTGCACAATCTCGCATCCCTGCCGCATATTTCGGTGGTCGGCGCATGCATGACGGCCACTCACGGCTCCGGCGAGAAGAACGGCAATCTCGCTACCGCCGCATCCGCGCTCGAAGTCGTCACCGCATCGGGCGACGTCCTGAAGCTTTCGCGCGCACACGACGGCGACAAATTCAACGGCGCCGTCGTCGGTCTCGGCGCCCTCGGCGTGGTCACCAACATCACGCTCGACGTTCAGCCCTCCTACAAGATGCGCCAGTACGTTTACGAGAACCTGCCGTTCAGCGCGTTGCAGGATCATTTTGACGCCGTCGAATCCAGCGCCTACAGCGTTAGCCTTTTCACCGACTGGCAAAAGCAGCGCATCAACGAAGTGTGGATTAAGACTCGCGTGGAACAAGGGGTGGAATTTCACGCCATGCCGGAATTTTTCGGCGCAAAGCTGGCGACCAAAAACCTGCACCCGATCTCGGACCTTTCAGCGGAAAATTGTACCGAGCAGATGGGCGTTCTCGGCCCCTGGTACGAGCGCCTGCCGCACTTCCGCATGGGGTTCACACCCAGCGCCGGCAAAGAGCTGCAGTCGGAATTTTTTATTCCGCGGCGGCATGCGGTTGAAGCGATTCTGGCGGTCGAACGTCTGCGCGATCAGGTAACGCCGTCGCTGCTAATCACCGAAATTCGCGCCATCGCAGCCGACAACTTATGGATGAGCCCGTGCTACCAGCAGGACTCCGTAACTATCCACTTCACCTGGAAGCCCGACTGGCCCGCGGTAAGCAAATTGCTTCCGGTCATTGAAAGGGAACTAGCCCCGTTCAACGCCAGGCCTCACTGGGCCAAGCTGTTCACCATATCCCCGCAAACGCTGCGCGCCCTGTACAAAAGAATGCCCGACTTCATCGAGCTAGCCACGAAGTACGACCCGCAGGGTAAGTTCCGCAACGATTTCCTGAACAAAAATATTTTTGGTAGCTAACCGCGAGGAAATGCTACTGAAGTAACCGCTTCAAAAAATTTCGCGCGTCCGGCTACGCCGCATTACTCGCGCTCTTCGGCGCCACGGCCGCCGCACTCTCTTCCCACTTCACAGAAACCAGCTTCGAAACGCCCGGCTCCTGCATCGTCACGCCGTACATCACCGACCCCATCTCCATCGTCTTGCGATTGTGCGTCACCACAATAAACTGCGTCTGCCCGCACATATCCGCCAGCATCTTGTTAAATCGCCCGACGTTTGCCTCGTCCAGCGGCGCGTCCACCTCGTCCAAAATACAGAACGGGCTAGGCTGATACTTGAACACCGCGATCAACAATGCCAGAGCCGTCAGCGCCTTCTCTCCGCCCGAAAGCAGCAAAATATTCTGCAGCCGCTTGCCGGGAGGTTGCGCGACGATATCAATCCCTGCCTCACCTGAACTATCCGGCTCGCCCAGCCGCATCTCGCCATGCCCGCCGCCAAAGAGCGACTGGAACGCAATCGCGAAATGCGCATTGATAAAATTAAACGCCTCTTCGAATTTCTGGCGCGACACTTGATCCAGCTCGTTAATCGTCAGCTGCGTATTCTGGATGGACGCCACCAGATCATCCCGCTCCCGCCGCAAGAAAGTGTCGCGCTCCTCGCATTCCTTGAATTCCTCCAGCGCCATCATGTTTACCGGACCCATGGCGTCCACGCGCGCCTTCATCTCGTTGTAATTCGTTTCCGCCGCAATCAATTCTTCGCCGGCGAGCAGCTGCGCTTCCTGCGCCATCAATTCTTCCGGCTGCGCGTTCAATTCCGCCATGCACGTCTGCCGCAGATAATCGCGGTCCGCATCGTTGCGCGCCTTCTCGATATGCCGCTGGTTGCGCTCCGCCCGCAATTCGTCCAGCGATTGCCGCTTGCCCCGCACCGTCTCATCGAGTTGCGCCGCGCGCGTGCGCGCCCCTTCCCATTCCGTCTCCAGCGCCGCCTTCAATTCTTCCAGTCGCGCTTTTTCCTTGCGCAATTCTTCGACCTGCGTCCCCAACTGCTCGCAGGAACTTTCGATCTCTTTTTTTTCCAGCAGCATCGCCGCGTGCTGCTGCTGCAGCGAAGCCATGCGCTCCCCAGCCAGCGTCAATTCCGCGATCAAGTGCTGCTCGGCAGATTCCGCGCTCGAGAGCCGTTCAGACATCGTCGCCAATTCTTCGCGCCGCGCCACCACATGCTCCTGCAACGCCTGGAAATCCTGCCGCAACTGCGCCAGCCGCCCGGAAACTTGCGCGCTTTCCGCTTCCGCCGCTTCGCGTGATTGCACCGCGAGCGCATGTTCGCGTCGCGCATCGGCAGCACGCATCCGCGCCGCTTCCGCGTCCGCGTGCAGCCGCGCAATTTCCGCGCGCTCCGTCGCGAATTGCTGTTCGATGCGCCGCAATTCCGCGCGCGCCTGGTCGCGCTGGTGCGTCGCCGCCACTAAAGATTTTTCCGCTTCCATTTGCCGTGCAATCGCTGAAGCGACTTGCTCCTCACCGCTCGCAATGGCCATCTCGATCCGCATCATTTCCGCCTGCCGTTCGTTAACCGCGCGATCCAGCCGCATCGCTTCCGCTTCGTGCTGCCGCAATTCGCGCTTCAACGCCAGCGGGCCTGCTTCACCCGCGCGCCCTCCGGAAACCATCCGTCCGTGGTAACAAGTTCCCTCAGGAGTCAGAAAATAACTGTGCGGATTATCATGCGCCATCTGCTCGGCCAGCGCCGCTGTTTCCACCACGTAAGCCGTCCGCAATTTCGTCAGAAAATATTTTGCGGCAGGCCCCAGCGGCTCGCGGAATTCGACTAAACGGTCCAGCCGCCCCAGCACTCCCTCAGGCATCGGCAGGGAAGCGTCCGCTTCCGGCGCCGCCATATTCAATTTATTCAACGAGTCCACGAAAAATGTCGCGCGTCCACCCATCTCATCGCGCAGCAGCGAAATTCCCGCGCGCGCCTGGTCGAACGATTCCACCACTACGTATTCCAATTCGTCGCGCAAAAATTGTTCGATCGCGCCTTCATACTTCTCTTGCACCTCAGCGTAATCCGCCAGCAATCCCACCGCGCGAAATGCGCCGCCAGGAGTATCGGCGCTGCGCTCGCCGCTCACATTGAAAAGTTTTTGCACCGCATCCGCCGTGTACGCCCGCTCGCTCAATATCTGCTCGATCGAAGCGTACCGCGCCCGCTCCGCCGAAAGCCCTTCGCGCATGCGCTCGAGCTGCTGCCCGGTTTCCTGCTGCCCCCGGCGCAATTCCACCAGCCGTGCCTGCGTCTCACGTACCATTGCGCCCAATTCCAGCGCGCTCGCTTCCGCCAAAGTAAATGTCTCTTCCGCCGCTGCAACTTTCCCGGCCAGCGTGCTGCATTCGATTTCCACCGCCAGCATGGCCGCGGTCCGCTGCTCCTCTGCCGCGGTATGCCGCGCTGCCGCCTCTTCGGCCTGCACCGATTCCGCCTGCTCGCGCGCCGATTCTTCTACCAAACGCCCGGCAATCTGCCGCAATTCTTCCATACGCGATTCCAGCTGCTGTTGTTCCAGAATGCTGGCGCCCGATTGTTCGCTCGTTTCGCGCAACGAAGCTTCCACGCTGGTCGTCTGCTCCCGCAACGCGAGAACCGCCTCGCGGTGCGCCGTCATCCGCGTGGTCATGTCGGCCACTTGCCGCTCCGCCACTTCCGTTTCGATCACCAGCCGCGCCGCGCGCGCATCAATCTGCGCCGTCTGCTCGCGATTAAAAGTAATCCGGTTTTCCGCGCGATCCAGATCCAGTGCCGTCTGCCCCAGCAGATTCTGAATTTGCCGCAACTCCGCGTCCAACTCGTAAGTGCGCGCGCTCAATCGTTCCTGCTCGCTTTCCAGCCCGTGTACCGAACGCGCCTCGCTCTCTTCCGCCGTATCCATCTCGCGCAGCATTTTTTCCAGCCGCACCGCTTCCTGATCCAAATGCTCGGCCTTGCTCGCGAGCACGCTGCGCAGCAATCCGCGCATCTGCTCGCGCAATTCCGCAAAACGCCGCGCCTTCGATGCCTGCCGCTTCAACGAAGCCAGCTGCTTTTCCACTTCCACCAGAATGTCGTGCACGCGCGAAAGATTTACCTTCGACGCTTCTAGTTTCGCTTCCGCCAGGCGCCGCTTGGTCTTGTACATCGTGATTCCCGCGGCTTCTTCGATAATCGCCCGGCGGTCCATCGGCTTCGAATTCAGAATCTGCCCGATGCGCCCCTGTTCGATGATCGCGTAGCTGTCCGGGCCCAAACCCATGCCCATGAAAAGTTCCTGCACGTCGCGCAGTCGCGCCACGCGCCCATTAATTAAATATTCGCTCTGCCCGGAACGATACAACCGCCGCGCCACCACAATTTCGCCAGCCTTCATCGTAATCGCAGCTTTTTCCGCGCCGCGTTTTTTCCAAGGCTTGCCCTTATCGTCCGACGCAGCCGCAGGCTCCAGAGAAATTGCTCCCGGGGCGGCCGTCTCGCCGTCAGCCATCTCAATAAATCCATCCACAATTTTCGTTTCCGGCTGAGGCTGGTCCTCCACAATCACAGGCCCTGCAGCTTCTGAGACCGCCGCAGGCGCGTCCGCCTCTGGCGCCTCCATCACTGCCACCACAGCGTTTGCGAGCTCTGGGTCCACCAAGGTCAGCATCACCTCAGACAGTCCCATCGGCGGCCGCTTCGCCGTGCCATTAAAAATGCAGTCAGACATGCGCTCCGCGCGCAGCATCCGGTGGCTCTGCTCGCCCAGCACCCAGGAGATCGCGTCGACTACATTCGACTTCCCGCACCCGTTCGGCCCCACGATGCAAGTGATCCCCGTGCCACTGAAGGTGATCGGAGTCTTCTCGCAGAAGGACTTAAACCCAAATAATTCGACCTTGCGTAGTTTCAGCACCAGTTTCCTCGCACAGTTTACTCCCGCCGCCTCGATGGCCGAAGGAGCTTCAATTGATCAAACTTTTTTCGGAGGTATTTCGAGACACAAACGCTGGAGGGTCAATAATCAAGGGCCCTTCCGCCTGGCGCTTCCGGGACGGCGGTTACGGGAATAAAAAGTAGCACGCGCCGCCAGCAGTGTAAAGCCCGCTTTTGCTGTTTTTACACATCCCCTAGTGCTCAATTGCCAACTGCACCCAGCCCCCAGTACCACGAAATCCAAAGGTTTGTAGGCACCAGCCACTCGCCAATGCTTTTTCCCTCAAGTCGCTGAATTCCTCGCCAGACCCAACCAACCGTGCCCAGAGCCGAGCACCGACAAACGATCGCCAGACCATCAATCTCTAATCACTCATCACTAATCACTTGCCCCCATCACTTTCTTCTTCATTGACTTACAACCATCCTCAACTTAGCATCCCCCAGCAGGAGGCGCGCTTGCCTCAGGATCCCGGACCAACTTCCAACCACGCGTTCGCCGTACTAATCATTCTCGCAGCCGTTTTTTTCCTTTCTTTTGAAGGCTTGCGGCCTCCCGCACCCCAGCCCGCCACTGTCCCCGCCACTGAATTTTCAGCCGCGCGCGCCCGTGAAATTCTCAATCGCCTTGTCGGCGACGGCGTCCCGCATCCTACCGGCAGCGCGCAAAACGACGTTGTCCGTGGCCGCGTCCTCGATGAACTTTCCAGTGCAGGCTACTCTCCCACGGTACAAACCGGTTTCGCCTGCGATGAACGAGGCGACTGCGGCACGGTCCAAAATGTCCTGGCGCGCCTCGACGGCACAGAGTCAGGTCCCGCGGTGCTCATAGCCGCGCATTACGATTCCGTCCCGGCCGGTCCCGGCGCTTTCGACGACGGAGCCGGCGCCGCAACCGTCCTCGAAATCGCGCGCATCTGCAAATCGCTTCCGCAGCCGCGCCACCCCATCATTTTTCTCGTGGATGACGGCGAAGAAGCCGGCCTCCTCGGCGCTCGTGTGTTCGTCAATCAGCATGCCTGGGCCAAAGACGTCCGCGCCGTCGTCAACATCGAAAGTCGCGGCACCTCTGGCCCCAGCCTGATGTTCGAAACCGGCGATGCCAATGAATGGGCAGTGAGCCTGTTCGCGCGATACGCCGCGCATCCGGTGACCAGCTCCATTTTTTATACCGCGTACAAGCAATTCCCCAACGACACCGACTTCACGGTCTTCAAAGCCGCCGGATATCAAGGTCTGAATTTCGCCAACATCCGCGACGTAGTCCAATACCACACGCCACTCGACAATATCGGCAATGCCGATCCCGCGACGCTGCAACATCACGGCGACAACGCCCTCAGTTCCGTCCAGGCCTTCGCCAACGCCGACATTTCCAGTCCTCCAAAATCCGAAGCTGTCTATTTCGATCTGCTCGGCAGCTGGACCGTCCGCTGGCCCGCCACGCGCACTCTGGCGATCGCCCTGTCCGCCGCATTTCTCCTGCTACTCGAAATCGCCTGGCTCTTCTACAAGAAGCGCCTCACCGCTCTGGAATTTCTCTGGGGATTTCTTGCATGGTTCGTCTCCATCCTCGTCGTCGCTAGCTTCGCGTTTCTTCTGAATTTCATTTTGCGCGAAGCCGGCGCCATGCCCGTTCTCTGGACCGCGCATCCCCATCCCGCCCAAATCGCTTTCTGGTCTCTGGCGATCGTGTTGCTATCTTTCACCGTGCTGCGCTTTTGCTCGCGCGCCGGATTTTTCGGCCTATGGTCCGGCACGTGGATTTGGTGGGCAATGCTCTCCATCGCGCTCGCCGCGCGCATTCCCGGCGTCAGCTACTTTTTTCTCGTCACCACGTGCGCGGCAGCGCTCGCAGGGTTGCTCCTGGTTTTTCGCCCCAAGTCTGCATCGCTCGCCGCCATCATCCCGCTGGCAGTTTCGGCGATCGCGGGATTTCCGCTCGCACTCTTGCTGTATCAGGGGTTCGGCGGCCGCGCGTTGCCATTGATCGCCGTACTGGTCGCGTTGCTCCTTAGCCCGCTCGCTCCGCTCTGCGCCGAAGCGCAGCGCGCCCGCGGCGTCTCGTTCGTCGCGCTGCCGTGGCTGGCTGGCGCGACGATGCTTCTCGCGTCCTTCGGTGCCATCGTCGTCCCCGCGTTTTCCGCCAAAGCTCCCGAGCACGTCAACCTGCAATACGTCCAGGAAGCCGACTCCGGCAATTCGCAATGGGTTGTCTATCCCGCCTCCGGCCATTTGCCCGAACCAATTCGCCTCGCCACCAATTTCCGCGCGCAGGAATCCGGTGCATTCCCCTGGATTCCGGCCTCCGCATTTTTCGCCGCCGCCCCGCACGTCGAGGTCGCGCCTCCTACCTTCACCATTCTCGAATCCTCAGAGCTTCCCGCCAAACGGCGCTACCGCACTCTGTTGCGCTCCGAACGCGGGGCCTCCAAAGCGCTGCTCATGTTCCCGCCAGACTCGCGCATCGAATCCGTGGTCGCCGCGGACGAGCCGCTGCAGCCGCAAACTGAAAGAGTTCGCCAATATCGAAACGGCTGGTATGCCTACAATTTTTACGCGATGCCCGCGAAGGGCGTGGAAGTCAGCTTTACTCTGCCCGTGGGAAAACCTGTGGAAGTTTATGTTCTCGACGTGACCTACGCCCTCCCGCTCGAGGGCATGTTCCTGCTCAAATCTCGCCCGCTAACCGCAACTTCCTTCGGCGAAGGCGACTGCACCATCGCCAGCCGGCGCGTTCAGTTATTGCCGTAGGAATTTCGCGGAACAGCTTCTTGTGGAGGAAACGAGCCCTAACTCGTGCGCAAAACCGCGCCCGTGTTATCCCACACCGGCGGCAGCGTCTGAGGGACTTGCTGCTCGTCGCGCCTGCCCCGCGCAACACTCAATACCCAAGTCCCACAGCCCGCCGCGCACCTTCACCCTAACCTTAGAGCCTGCCTACTTCTTCGACGCCGGCGCGATTACCAGCTTCCCGTCTTCGTCTTTGTCCAAAACAATCACCGGCTTCTGTTCAGCGTTCTTCTTCTTCTGCGTTTGCGTCAGCCGCGCAGCTTCCGCCACCGTCAGCGGGCGCATCCCTGATTCCACCACGCCCAACGCCACCGCTTCGCCATAGCTCGTAAATCGCGAGGGCACGTATTCCCCGGGATTTTTTGAATTCTGGTTGACGCTGCGGTCCAACGCCGCACCCGGAGCGCTGGGGGTTGCCGCCGTTGGTCCTGCATACGCCCCGTTTATGCTTCCGGCACCGTTGAGGTTGCCGCCGCCACTGCCGAGGCTGCTGGCGTTGTTGAGCGATCCAGCGCCATTCAGCGATCCGCCAGGCGAAGCTACCACCTGCCCATGAACTGCTCCGGCCAGAGTCAGGAAACTTACCAGCAATAGCGTCTTTTTCATATCTTCCCCGTTGCAACCTCGCGCCAGATCCTCCGCCGCGAGCCCTCGTTCATTCCTTCGCGCTCGTTGAGCGCATTCGTCCGTATGTTGTGCGGAAGTACCGTAAGTACCATCAGCCTTCCGTGGCTGTTTTCCTCTTTACCTATGTGCAATTGCATTTCCATTCCGCCCTTTGCCCCAAACCCGCCCCTCAGCTACAATCGTCCTCTTGCCAATGTCCTGAAAATGACCGACATACGCCTCCACAACACGCTCTCCGGCCGCCTCGAGCCCCTCCAACCCCTCCACAAGGGCGAAGTCCGCATCTACAGCTGCGGCCCGACGGTCTACGACTATGCTCATATCGGCAATTTTCGTACCTTCGTCTTCCAGGACGTACTACGGCGCTTTCTGCTTTCCCGCGGCCTTCGAGTCCTCCAGGTTATGAACCTCACCGACGTGGACGATCGCATCATCCAGAATGCCGCCGCTGCCGGGGTCTCCATCCGCGAATACACCGAAAAGTACGTCCAGGCTTTCTTCGAAGATATGAGCGCGCTGCATCTTCAACAACCCGAAGAAACCGTGCGTGCCACCGACCATATCCAAGACATGGTCGCGCTCATTTCCCGCCTCCAGGAAAAAGGCCTCACCTATCCCAGCGAAGGTTCCATCTACTACCGCATCGCCAAATTTCCGGATTACGGCAAGCTCTCCAAAATAGATCTCGGCGGCATGAAAGCCGGCGCCCGTGTGGACAACGATCGCTACGAAAAAGACGACGCCCGCGATTTCGCTCTCTGGAAAGCTCCCAAACCCGGCGAGCATTTCTGGGAGACAAGCATCGGCCCCGGCCGTCCCGGCTGGCACATCGAGTGCGCCGCCATGGCCATGAAATATCTCGGCGAAACTCTGGACATCCACACCGGAGGCATAGACCTCGCCTTCCCGCACCACGAAAACGAAATCGCCGAAAGCGAGCCCGCAACCGGCAAACCCTTCGTGAAAATCTGGCTGCACGCCGAGCACTTGATCGTGGACGGCGAGAAAATGTCGAAGTCGCTCGGCAATTTCTTCACGTTGCGCGATCTCTTCGCCAGAGGAACGAAACCTTCCTCCATCCGCTACCTGCTGCTCTCCGTGCCGTATCGCCGCCAGCTCAACTTCACCGCCGATAGCCTGACGCAGGCCGCCAACTCCGTCGCACGCCTGCGCAATTTCGTCACGCGCCTGAAGACCGAACAGTTCGCCGCCGGCTCCAATCCGCAAATCGCCAAGCGCGCCGCACAAGCCCTCGCCGATTTCGATGCCGGCCTCGCGGACGATCTAAATACCGCCTTCTCGCTCGCTGCCATCTTCGATCTGGTACGCGATATAAATACCGCCATGGATCGCGGCGAATTCCTGCAACAGGACGCGCCCGAAGTCCTTGCCACCATGGAAAAATTCGACGCCATCCTCGCCGTCCTTGCCGATGATGACGATGAAAAGCTTCGCGAACTCGGCTTCGGCTCCGGGCCGGCACGCTGGACTCCCGAAAAAATCGAGCAGCTCATCGCCGAACGCAATGCCGCCAAAAAACGCCGCGATTTCAAACGTTCCGATGAAATACGCCAGGAACTTCTGAACTCTGGTATCATTCTTGAAGACACGCGTGACGGTACTGTCCGTTGGAAATACAAATGAGCATCTCGGCAAAACTCGACCTCTCGCTGCATAGCCAGCCCTCGCACGAGCGCCCCAATCTCTTCGGCGTTGATTAAGTAAGCTTCCTCCTTCTCCCGCACTCATGTTGCGCCCGGCGGAAACCGGTGTGCGCGCTGAATCCCAAAATTCTCTTCTGGAGGATGTAATGCATGTGACAGACACGAAAGTTGATTCGAAGTTGCCCCACCTCATCACCGAATTGCCAGGTCCGAAGGCCAAGAAACTCGTCGAGCGCGACCATCACGTGGTCTCGCCCTCGTATACTCGCGACTATCCCCTCGTGGCCAAAATCGGCCGCGGTGCCACTGTGGAAGACGTCGACGGCAACACTTTCCTCGATTTCGCTGCCGGCATCGCTGTTGTCGCCACTGGCCATTGCCATCCCGAAGTTGTCGCCGCCATCCAAAAGCAGGCCGCCGAGCTGATTCACATGTCCGGCACGGATTTCTACTATCCCAGCATGGTTGAACTCGCCGAAAAATTGGCGTCGATCGCTCCCGGCAAGGAAGCCAAGCGCGTTTATTTCGGAAATTCCGGCGCCGAAGCGATCGAAGCAGCCATCAAGCTGGTGAAATTTCACACCAAGCGCGACAAGCTGATCGCCTTCCACGGTTCGTTCCACGGCCGCACCATGGGCGCGCTTTCCTTGACGGCTAGCCGCGCCGTCCAGCGCAAAGGTTTCGGCACGCTGCTCTCCGGCGTCTTCCACATGCCGTTTCCAGACACCTATCGCGGCACCTACGGAGTTCGTCCCGAGACTGCCTCCGCCGATTGCCTCTCCTATCTCGAAAATGAACTGTTCCGCCGCCGCGTAGACCCCGAAGAAGTCGCCGGAATTTTCATCGAACCTATCCAAGGTGAAGGCGGCTATCTCCCCGCGCCCGCGGAATTCTTGCAGGGCCTGCAACGCATCTGCCGCAAGCACGGCATCCTGCTCGTCTGCGACGAAGTGCAATCCGGCATGGGGCGCACCGGCAAATGGTGGGCCTCCGATCACGCCGGTATCGAGCCGGACATCATCTGCACCGCGAAGGGAATTGCTTCAGGCATGCCGCTCAGCGCCATCATCGCGCGCTCCAGCGTGATGAATTGGACTCCCGGCGCGCACGCTTCCACCTTCGGCGGTAATCCCGTTTGCATCGCTGCGTCGCTTGCGACGATCGGCCTGCTCGAACGGAATTACATTTCGAACGCCGCGCAAATGGGCGAATTCGTCCGCGGCTTGACCGCCGATTGGTCCACGCGCCACAAGATCGTCGGCGAAGTCCGCGGCAGAGGCCTGATGATCGGCATCGAAATCGTGCGCGATCAAAAAACCAAAGAGCGCGCTCCCGACCTGCGCAACCGCCTGGTGCAGATGGCCTTCCACAAAGGCCTGCTGATACTGGGCTCGGGCGATACCACGCTGCGTTTCTGCCCTCCGCTCCTGATTGACGAAGAGCAGGCTGAATTCGCAGTCCGCACCGTGGACGCTTGCATCACGGAAATCGAACGCTCGATGTAAGCAAACGCGCCGCCGCACGGGCGCTCAACGGCTTGCAATTAGCACAGGCCCGCAGGTGTGGGCCTGTGCTATTTTGTTTACCGCGTCATTTTTCGCGTTAGTAAGACACTGAAATTTGCTGTCAAATTTCACTACAGGAGCTGCTTTGCCGCGCATTCTCGACGTAGGCTGCGGTCCGACAAAATATCCCGGCTCGATCGGCCTCGATATGAATCCATCCACCGCTGCCGACGTGCTCTGCCATCTGGACCATGGCGGCTTGCCCTTCCGCGATAATTCCTTCGACCAACTTCGCGCCGAACACATCATCGAACACGTCGCGGACATCATCGCCACCATGGAAGAATTTCACCGCGTCACCAAACCCGGCGGCACCATCTTCATCGCCACTCCGCACTACACGGATTACAGTTCTTTCCGCGATCCCACCCATCGCTGGCACTTGAACACCTATTCGTTTCTGTATTTTTATCCCGGCGGAATGCATGGCCGCGATATGTGGTACACAAAAGTCCGCATGCGCGAAGTTAAGCTCAATCTGCGATTGCTAAATCTCTGGCGCACGTTAGGCTTCGAATTCCTCGTCAACCGCAGCCGCTTCTTCCGCCAATTCTGGGAGCACTATCTGAGCTTCGTAATCCGCGGAAAATTGATGGAGTTCACCTTCGAGGTCATCAAGTGATCTCACCGTTCGCGCTGCTGAGAAAAAACTGGAACGCTGCATGACCAACGCATCTCCCAACGCCGAAAAATCCTGGCTCGATACCATCCGTCGCGATTGGGACACTCGCGCGCGCGAAAATGCCCGCGCCTACATCAACTGGCCCGACGTCCCCAACGAAGAGGACGCGTTTTTCGCCTCCGGCAAAACCGACTACGATCTCTACGTCACGCCGTTCCTTCAAAAAATGTCTTTCGATCCGCGCGAAAAGACTGCCCTCGAAATCGGCTGCGGCATTGGACGCATCGCCCGCTGGATGACCCAGGACTTCGCCCAATACATCGGCGTGGACGTCTCCCCAGAAATGATCCGCAAAGCCTCCAGCTACAATTTGCCCCGCGCCCAATTTCAAGCCGTCTCCGGCGCCGATCTCGCTGGTATCGCGAACGACAGCGTGGACTTCGTCTGGTCCTTCGCCGTCTTCCAGCACGTCCCGGACAAGCGCGCCATATTCAATTATTTTCGGGAAGCTGCCCGCGTGCTGCGCCCCGGCGGAATTGTTCGCCTGCACATGAAAGGTCTCTGGACCTTGCCACTTGGCCGCCTGATGCTCGAAGCCGGATTCCCAGACCGCTATCGTGATCGCGACAAAAAAACTCCGAGCTTCAAAATCCCATTCGTCCGCCTGCGCTATCTCGATACCTGGCAAGGCCGCTCCATCCGTCCTGATGAAGCCGTGCAACAATGTGAATCGGTGGGACTCGAAGTGCTAGACACCGCGGGCGAATGGACGCCCATGATGTGGATCGGAGGGCGCAAGAAATGAGCGCGCAATCCGCACAAACCATGCAGGCACGTCCAATCATTGCAACTAACTCCAAACCTCGAATTCTCGACGTCGGCTGCGGCAGAAAAAAATATCCCGGCTCGATCGGCATCGATATGAGCGCCGCCGGCCAGGCCGACGTCCTCTGCGATTGGACGCGCACGCCTTTCGGCGACAGCACCTTCGACGAGGTTCGCCTGATCCACATGATCGAAGAAGTGGACGACATTTTTAAAGTGCTCGCCGAAGCACATCGCGTCGCCAAGCCCGGCGCGCGCGTCGTGATCATGACGCCGCACTACACCGATCACGCCTCTTACTGCAGCCCCGCGCACCGCTGGCATCTCTCCAGTTTTTCGCTGTGGTTTTTCAGCGAGAAGCCCGCGGAGTACGATTACTACGCTCCCGCGCAATTCCGCGAGCGCCGCGTGCACGTCACCCTGCTGCGCATCTGGCGCGCTCTCGGCTTTCAGTTCCTGGTGAATCATTTCCGCTGGTTTCGCAAGTTCTGGGAGTATTATTTGTGCTTCGTCATTCGCGGCAAGACAGTCGAATGGGAACTCGAAGTCGTGAAGTAGGTTTTTCCACCGGTGCTAGCCCGTTTTATTTTCGCGGTAGTTGACTTCGCCGCCCGCAAGGGCCTGGGCACAACTCCATCTGCACACACGCCCACCGATGCCGCTGGCGATCCCGCCAAACATCGCGCGCGCCAAACGGGCATCCGCGGTGAAACTTACGCCTACTGGTACCTGCGCCGCCACGGTTACGTCCTCGTTGCCCGCAATTTCACGTCCCCAGGAATCAAAGGCGAAATTGATATGGTCGGCTACGACGGCCAGACGCTCGCCTTCGTCGAAGTAAAGACGCGCACTATCGCCGACCCCGCCCGATCGTCGCAACCGTCGTCCCGGCCCGCCCCGCTCACGCCCGAAGAAGCCGTGAACTGGGAAAAACGCCGAAACCTTTCGCGCATGGCTCGCCAATTTCTGCGCGCGCGTCACATCGAAACCGCCCCCTGCCGCTTCGACGTCCTGGCGATCGAAACGCGCCCCGGCCAGAAGCCCGTAGTCCGCCTGCACAAAGGCGCGTTCAACGCGACCCAGCAACAGCATCGGCCGTAGTAGAATATTCAAGCGCAACACCGAGGAGGAAGATTTGCCGGAGCTTCGCAAGGACCCCATCACCGGACGCTGGGTCATCATCTCCACCGACCGCGGCAAGCGCCCCATGGATTTCGTGCGCGAGAGCGTGCAAATCAAAGGGAACCCGGCCGTCTGTCCCTTCTGCCCAGGCAATGAAGGCAAGACGCCCAAGGAAATCCTCGCTTACGGACGCAACGGCAGCGGCAAAGACACTCCCGGATGGACGGTCCGCGTGGTTCCCAATAAATTTCCCGCGCTCGGCATCGAAGGCGGACTCGACCGCGAAGGCGAAGGCCTCTTCGATCGTATGAATGGCGTCGGCGCGCACGAAGTAATCATCGAATCGCCGGACCACCAGAAAACTCTTGCCGTGCTCAACGAAAAAGGTGTGGAAGAAGTTCTGTGGGCTTACCGCGACCGCATGCTCGACCTGAAAAACGATCGTCGCTTCCGCTACATTTTAATTTTCAAAAATCACGGCGAGCCGGCCGGCGCGACCGTCGAACATACTCACTCGCAGCTCATCGCGCTTCCCATCGTTCCCAATCGCGTCCGCGACGAAGTGGACAGCGCTAAGCACTATTACGAGCAAAAAGAGCGCTGCATTTTCTGCGACATGATCCGCCAGGAAATCGAAACCGGTTCGCGCATGATTATCGAGAGCGATCATTTCATTGCACTCGCGCCCTACGCCCCGCGCTTTCCTTTCGAGACCTGGATTCTTCCGCGCCAGCACAGTTCATCGTTTGAAAATATGCCCGCGCCCTACTACGCGCATCTCGCCCGCGTGCTGCGCGATTTTCTGGGCCGCCTGGACGCCGCGCTGGCCTTTCCTTCTTACAATTACGTGATCCACACCTCGCCCATCGGCGAAGAAATCAACGACCACTACCACTGGCACATCGAAATGATGCCGAAACTAACGAAGGTCGCCGGCTTCGAATGGGGCACCGGCTTCTACATCAATCCCACGCCCCCCGAAGAAGCCGCCCGCTTCCTCCGAGAAGCCACGGTCTCGGCCTAGCCTCGCAGTCACCTCGAGCGCGTGCACTTGGGGAAGGGAACTGCAGTCAGCGGAAACGCGGCCCAATCAAACGTAATACCGAACTATCCACTCCGCCACACAGCCGGGTTTTTCGGCCCCCTCGATCTCGACCGCGACGCTAAAAATTGCTTCCACGCAATCCGCATTTTCCTTCAACGCCAGAAGCCCCACCCGCGCCCGAATCCGCGATTCCGCTCGCACCGCGGCAGGGAACCGCACGCGATTCAACCCATAATTCACCGCCAGCCGCATGCCGCCTTCAATCTGCATCACCCCGTGCACCAAATGGCTGATCAACGAAAGCGTCAAAAACCCGTGCGCGATTGTCGCTCCGTAAGGCGACTCGCGAGCAGCCCGCGCCGCATCCACATGAATCCACTGCCGGTCCTCGGTTGCCTCTGCGAACTGCACGATACGTTCTTGCGTGACGCGAAACCATTCGGTCACGCCGATTTCCTTGCCCACAAATTCTTGCAGCGCCCGCGGATTTTTCAGAACTAGCGGCATCAAAGATCTTCCATTCGCGGACCCGCACAAATCTCACGCGTTCACGCCCACCAAAAAACTAACGCCCCGCCGAAGTCCCAGCCGGTTTACCACCCTTCGCCAGCTCCCACTTCGCCACCGATTCGATGTGCACCTCATCCGGCCCGTCCGCCAATCGCAAAGTCCGCACCGCGGCCCATGCGCTAGCCAAAAAAGTATCCTGCGAAACTCCCGCGCCCCCGTGCGCCTGTATCGCGCGATCCAGCACGCGCAGCGTCACGTTCGGCGCCACCACTTTGATCATCGCAATCTCGGCGCGCGCCGCTTTGTTTCCCACCGTATCCATCATATAAGCCGCCTTCAACGTCAGCAGCCGCGCCTGCTCGATCTCCATCCGCGATTCCGCAATCCCCGCGCGAATCGTGCCCTGCTCGGCCAGCGCTTTCCCAAAAGCCACTCGCGCCTGCACGCGCTTGCACATCGCTTCCAGCGCCCGCTCCGCAACACCAATGCAGCGCATGCAATGATGAATTCGCCCCGGCCCCAAGCGCCCTTGCGCAATTTCGAATCCACGCCCTTCACCCAGCAGCATATTCGCCGCCGGCACGCGCACATTTTCGAAATCAATCTCCGCGTGTCCGTGCGGCGCGTGGTCGTATCCAAACACCTTCAACAGCCGCACAATCTTCACGCCCGGCGTATCCAGCGGCACCAGAATCATAGACTGCTGTCTGTGCGCCGCAGCCGCAGGATCGCTCTTGCCCATAAAAATCGCGATTTTGCAGCGCGGATCGCCAGCGCCCGAAGACCACCACTTCCGCCCATTAATAACGTACTCGTCCCCGCGACGCACGATGCTCGCCGCAATGTTCGTCGCATCCGAAGACGCCACGTCCGGCTCTGTCATCGAAAAGCACGAGCGAATTTCCCCCGCCAGCAGCGGCTTCAACCATTTGTCCTTCTGCTCCCCCGTACCATAACGCGCCAGCACCTCCATATTCCCCGTATCCGGCGCCGAACAATTAAAAACCTCCGCCGCCATGTGGCTCCGTCCCATGATTTCGCACAGCGGCGCATATTCCAGGTTGCGCAACCCGGCCCCGCCGGGATCCTCCGGCAAAAATAAATTCCACAATCCCTCGCCGCGCGCCTTCACCTTCAGCTCTTCCACAATCTGCGTCGGCTTCCACGGTTCGCGCGCCGTTTCTTCCTCGAATCGCTGCTCGTTCGGATACACTTGCGCGTCCATGAACTTCTGCAACCGCTGCTGCAGTTCCTTCGTCTTCGCGCTCGGTTCAAAGTTCATAGGTCTCAGCTATTTCCCGGTGAAAACCGGCGCGCGCTTTTCCACAAAATGCGCGACGCCCTCTTTGAAATCCTCGCACTGCAAACTCGCCAGCATTTCCCGCTCTGCGATTTCGAACGCTTCTCCCAGCGGCTGGAACATCGCGTCGTACACTTGCCGCTTGATCACGCGCAATGATCGCGGACTCACATTCGCGGCCAGCTCCGCCGCGTATTCCCGCACCTTCTCCTGAAACACATCTTGTGGATAAACCTGATTCGCCAGCCCCATTCGAAGCGCGTCCGCCGCGTCGATCAATCGCGCGGAAAATAATAAATCCAGCGCGTTCGCATGACCCACCAGCCGCGGCAACATCCACGCCATTCCATACTCGGCAATTAATCCGCGCCGCGCAAACGCCGTGCTGAACCGCGCCGCATCCGAAGCAAAACGCAAATCGCAGTACAATGCAATCACCAGTCCCAAACCCACTGCAGGACCGTTGATCGCCCCAATCACCGGCTTGCTCATCGCAGGGAAGTACGAATACTTCTTCTGAAAATCCGCCCGCGCGCTGCCGCCGCCCGGGCCCGAGCCAGATCCGGAGCCAGCGCCAGCTTGCACCGCCTGCGCCCGCTGCGCGGCATCCAGCCCTTTCGTCGCCACCGTGCTCAGCAAAGACATGTCCGCGCCAGCGCAGAATCCTCTGCCCGCGCCGGTGAGCACGATCACGCGAACATTTTCGTCGCGCTCTGCCTCCGCCATCGCCGCGCGCACGTCCTGCTCCATCACCGCGGTCCAAGCGTTCAATTTGTCGGGACGATTCAGTGTAATCGTGGCCACCCGCTTGGCCACTTCGTACAGCGTTTCTTGGTTTGGCATGGTGAGCCGGATTATATACAATAGCGCCCGTGTTAGTAACCTTCATCTGTGTGCGACTATCTCATTCGATGTGCCACCCTACCCGCCGCGCGCAAGCCATCGCGAACTACTCGAGGCCCCATGCCCTTCGTTGAAAATCAAGGCGCCAAAATTTATTGGGATGATCAAGGCTCCGGCGAGCCTCTGCTCCTCATCATGGGCCTCAGCTATCCCTCCTACATGTGGCATCGCACCCGCCCACTTCTGGCGCAAAATTTTCGCACCATCGCTTTCGATAATCGCGGCATCGGCCAAAGCGACGTTCCCCCAGGTGTCTATCCCATTGCGCAGATGGCTTCCGACGCAGCCGCCGTTCTCGATGCCGCAAATGTCTCGAGCGCCCACGTGTTCGGCGTCTCCATGGGCGGCATGATCGCCCAGGAATTCGCGCTGCAATATCCCCAGCGCGTCCGCTCTTTAATCTTGGGTTGCACCAACGCCGGCGGTCCCCACGCCGTACGCGCCGCCGCGGAAGTCCTGCAGCTTCTCATGCGCCAGGGCATGACGCCGGAAGAAGCCAAAGAAGCCATCATCCCGTATATCTATGACTCCGCCACCCCGCGCGCGCGCATTGACGAAGACATGGCCATCCGCATGAAGTGGTATCCAACTCCGCAAGGTTACCTCGGCCAACTGCAGGGCATTCTCGCCTGGGAAGCCTACAGCCGCATCGCGCAGATCAAAGCTCCCACGCTTATCATTCACGGCGAAACCGACCAACTGATACCAGTCGCGAACGCCCACCTGCTCGTCGAACGCATTCCGCATGCGAAGGTCGTCCTCATTCCCCACGCCAGCCACATTTTCGAGACCGACCAGCCCAGCATCGCAAATCGCGCCATCATGGAATTTCTATCCGCGCAGAAAAATCCCGCGCGGTAATCCCATTCCAGCTTTTGGTTTTCCAGATTTTACCGTGTGCGCTTTGACTCTGTGGATCGGAACGTCGAGGTCTTTGATATTGTAGCGCCCGTCCGCGGAGCGGGACCGGCGTACTCGAATCTGTCTTTAAATTTACTCTGCGCCGTCGCCCCGGAATCCCTAGGGACGCCTCACGGCCGCTGCCCGTTCACTTTCCCAACCCCAGCATTATTAATCGCCGTGCAATTCGCCGTAGGCACCACATGCGCCGCAGCCGCTGGCGACGAACAAGTGTTCGTTTTGCTCGCCGCACGAATCACCACGGCCGCCACCGTCACCGCCACCGCCGCGCCAACTCCCACCGCCGTCGCGCCTGCAACTCCCAGCCCGCCCGCGGCACCGCCAGCTCCACCGACGCTCGTCGTGGTGGTCATCTCCGTCACTGTCACAGGCGTCGCCGGCACCGGCGGCGTCGGCGCTGCGTTGAATTGCACGCTGGAAGATTCGCCCGCCCCTACAATTACGCACGGCCCGAGCATCCGGTGGTTCTTTTCGTTCTGTTGATCCCCACCGCCCACGCCTGCAGCCCCGGCCTGCGCGCCTTCCTGTTCTTCTTTCGTCTTCGATTTGTACGCGCAGAAATTTACTTTGCCCTCATACACCACGATGCGTGTCGTGTCGCCTTCTGAATCCAGCGCGAAATCGGTACCTACCACGCCGGCAACTCCGGTCGGCGTGCGAATTTGAAAGCTGGCGTTCGGCTTCACCTGTTTCACGGCCTTGGCGCGCACCCGGCCGTAGTTCAAATCCAGTTCCGTCTGCTGCGCTCCGCCGTCATGTTTCGTCACCGTCAAATTCGAATCCGATCCCACGCTCAGCACCGAGCCATCATCCAGCGCCACGCGTGCGCGCGCCAGATGCCCGGTATTGATCACATCGCCCCAATAAATCGCTTCAGCCGTTGAGGCAGGCGTCTGCTGCGGCCCGCGAATTACGTTCACAACTGGCAACACTGCGGTGAGCTTGCCAGCATGCTGCGGCTCGGTTCCTTGGGCTGCTGCCGCCACCACGTCCGCAGGAATTGCCAGCATTAAACAGATCAGCAGCGCGGTCAGACACGTAAAAGGATGGCGGGCGATCATATTTCTCTTACCTCCCCGGGGCATTCTCCTGGTTTTGCGTCTCAGGTCAGAACTTCCCGGTGCTTTGTAATCCTCGGGGAACACACCAATCGCGGGGGTCGGGCAGGAAATTACCATAACTCCCCCGCGCCTCATAGCAATTTTCTGAGCGCTGGCGGGGGGCGCCATCCGCGCTGTACCGTGCGCCGCGGTGACGCCCTGCATCAATACAATCGTGCTGCTTTCAGGACTTCCCGTCGCGCGCTGCGATCGTCGCCATCATCGCGCGCATTGCCTCCGTGCTGCCCGGCGAATTCCTCTCGCGCCAAGCCTCCAGCCGCTTCACATGTTCCTCCAGCCGCGCAAATGCCATCGGGTTCCTGAACATGGTCCGCCACGCCGCCACGATCGGTCTCACCCGTTCCCACACGATCCACTGCTCGCCCGTGCTCTCGAAGAAAAATTCCTCATCAATCAGCCCGCGGTTCACGATATTCGCCGCCATGTCCCAGTAACTCAGAACCATGCGCATGAACGCGCTTTCCTCCGAATTCGGCGCCGCTAGATTCGTCACGTCTTCCAACGACGTCGGCCGGAAGTTCCGGATGTACCAATCCCGCGCCTCACGCAAACGCGGCTCGCGCCGTATGTCGTACAGCCGCAACATCAGATTCACCTGCTCGTGCGTCACTTCTCCCATCGCATCCTCCTCCGTTTTCGGTCGAAGCAATACGTGCAAAGCTATTCGATTAAGGTTGTTCGGTCGAAATCACGCGCCGGACGCTCTGCGCCCAGCGCTACGCGTCGTTCTGCGGCGTTTCGCCCTGCAGCATCACTTGATGTGTGTGGCTCAGCGGAATCTTCGCCTGCTCGAATCCCAGCTTAATCCGGCGCCGCAGTTCCCGCGCCACATCTTCCTTGCGATTCAATATCGTCCGCGCTTGCAGCCGAATCACCGTGCCATCCAAAGAAAGCGCCTCGATTCCCAGCACCCGCGGCCCGTCAATCAACGCCGCGGACCAATCCGCATCATTCCGGAAATCCCCCGCGATTCTCTCCAGGGTCGCGAGCGCCCGTCCCACCACCTCCGCCGCCGGCACCGTCACGTCCACAAATGCCTGCGACCAATCGCGGCTCAGATTCGCTACCTGCCCGACCAGGCTGTTCGGCAGCGTCACCATCGCGCCCGCTGGATTGCGTATCACCGTCCGACGCAACGTCAGGTGCTCCACTCGCCCCGTCTCGCCATTCACTTGAATCAAATCTCCCACCACGTACTGATCCTCAAACACGATGAAGAATCCGTTGATGAAATCCTTCAGCAGGCTCTGCGCGCCAAATGCAATCGCAATGCTCGCCACTCCCGCCGTCGCCATCGCCGGAGCGATATCGAACCCCAGCACTTCGAACCCCATCAGCACCGCGATCAATCCAATAACCCCAGCGCCAATGCTGTATAACAGCCCGGCCAGCGTGCGCGTCTGCTGTTCGCGCATCTGCCCGGCGCGCGACGACGATTTGGCGAGGTGCACCAACCGCGCCGTCACTGCCTTCAGCATGCGCGTCAACAGGATCGCGAACACCAGGATGACCGCCAGACGCAAGCCGGTCTTTCCTGCAATTTCCAGCCACCGTGAGAACGAATCAGTCATAAAATAGAGGGAGCGGAATCATACCACCCGGCTAGCTGCCTTTTCCCTTGCGGCCAGCCGCAGCCCCAAAGCACATTCCGCGAACGGGAGCACGCATTATGGACCCGAAAAAGCGTAATTTCATCACCCAACTATTTTCCTGGGCCTTTGCTGCCCCGCTCGCCCTGCTGGCCATTCGCGCCGCCTTCGCGCAAAGCACCGGTCCCAAGTTGCCTGGGAGCAATATGCCGCCGTACGACGGCCGCAACGATCCCAGCGGCGGAGTCGCCAAGCCCGACCCCAAACAGATGCTGAAACAGAATCAAGATCAGATCCACGACGACGTCGAAAAACTCTACGCTCTCGCCTCCGAGCTCAAGGACCAAGTCGAGAAAACAGATTCCGCAAACGTGCTCTCCCTGTCAATGGTGGGCAAGGCCGAACAAGTGGAAAAGCTAGCCAGACAAATAAAAAACCTCGCTCGTGGCTAGCGGCGCACTTTGGTGCACGATTTATGGCGCGGCCGTCGCACCCGAACCACCGTGCGGATACGCCACCCGCACCGAAACAATCTCGTACGGATGCACCGCCACGGTAACTTTCCCATCGCGCGAAATCTCGAGCGGCGCGCCTTCCGCCTGCTCCATCAAATTCGTCAACGTCGCAGACGTCGCCCCCGCCGGGATCCTCAACTGCACCTCCGAATTTTTCCCCGCCCATTCATAAAACCGGAAAAGCAGCGCGTCGCCATCCTCTGTCTTTTTCACCGCCGTCAACACCACGTTGTCCTGCCCCACTCCCACGAAAGAATGTTCAGCGTCCCGCGCTCCCGTATGCGAACTCACTGGCAACGCTTTCAAATGCGCATTGAATTCGTATCCGCGCCGCACCGTCAGCGCCTGCTTCCAATCGCCCGCGTGCGGATAAAGCGCATACGCGAAATGTTGCGGCCCGCGATCGGCATCCGCGTCCGGCCATGTGGGCGAACGCAGCAGTGAAATCCGCAGCACGTTGCCCTTCGCGTCGTAGCCGTACTTCGAATCGTTTATCAGGCTGAATCCATGCGTCGAGTCTCCCAAATCAGCCCAACGCAGCGCCGGCACTTCGAATTTCGCTGCTTCCCACGAATTGTTCCGCGTCGTCGGCCGCTCGATTGACCCGTACGGAATCTCGTACGTCGCATGCTCGCTCGATGCCGCGAGCGGGAAAGCGGCCTTCAGAAGAACGTGCGTCTCGCGCCAGTCAAAATCATTCACCACATCCACGCGATCCAGGCCTGCGTAAAGTGAAATGTCCTGCACGAATTTCGAATGTTGCCACGTCCGCGTCACGCGAATCGTCGCGCGCAGTGGCCCCCGCTCCATCACCTGTACGGAATCCACCATGTCCAGCCGGGTAAAAGACTTCTCGAAATTCGCATCAATATTCCACGCGTCATAATCCTTTGGCTTATCTTCAAACGCGGTCAATTCGTTCCCGCAGCCGCCGGGCGCGATGGTTTCGAATTTCGTGTGCTTGTCGTACAAGCTCGTGATGCAGCCGTTCTTGGAGTCCACCACTACCCGCAGCATCGAATTTTCCAGCGTCAGATCGTGCACCGACAAATCCGTTGGCGCATCCGGCCGCCCCGGTTTGACGCGCAGCAGCGCATAGCCCAGCCCCGGAACCATCCGCGGCTCGACCAGCAGCTGCACCGTGTTCGTCGCCGCGTCCGACGAAATGATCTGCGTCAGCAGCAGATGATCTTCCGCATCCATCACCGAGACGCCATCCTTCACGCTCTCCGGCATCTGCACCGAAAATTCGACAATATCCTTCCGCTCCCAAGCCAGTGGATTGAAAATCAGCACAGGCCTCGCGCCCGCAGGTGAACGCGTATCCACCCGTGCCGCAATCTCCGCCAGCGCAGCCGAAGACGCTTCTCCAGTCGTGTACCGCACCATGTCGTAATCTCGCCGCGCCTCCTGATAAATAACCGCAATACCCGATCCCGCCGCCAGATCGTGAAATTGATTGAACAAAACTTTCTTCCACGCTTCTTTCAGCACATCGGTCGGATAAGCGAAGCCCGAAAGCCACGCCAGCGACGAATATTTCTCCGCGTCCAGCATCCACTCTTCGCTCTCGCGCATATTCCGCTTGTGCGCCGCCTGCGAAGTGAAAACGCCGCGGTGATATTCGAAATACAACTCATCGTTCCAGGTGGGCAAGCTAATCATCCCCACTGGCGGCGCTGGCAACTGGGTCGAGCCCCCCGCGATTGTCTTGTAATTCCACACCGGCGAATGTGCCGTATCGAGCTTGCCTTCCACATCCGAAAAAAATCCCTGCGCGTTTCCGAAAAACGTCTTCGGATAAACCATCTTCGGATCGGTCCAACGGACGCCCGCGTCCAGCATCGCCCGCGTCGGCCCTCCGCCGTGATCTCCCACGCCAAACAGATGCATCATCTCCGGCAGCCCCGGATCCAGTTGCCGCGCCCGCGCCACGTCCTCCGCCAGCGGTTCCGGCTCGATCCCCCGCGCATAGTCGTGCGGAAAATAGGCCAGCACCTTGCTGCCATCCGGCGATTCCCACCAGAAAAGCTTGAAGGGCAGGGGATTGGTGTCGTTCCAAGCCATCTTCTGCGTCACAAAATAATCCACGCCGGATTTTTTGTAGATCTGCGGCAGTTGCCAGTTGTAGCCAAATGAATCCGGATTCCACCCGATGCGCACGTCCACTCCGAACTTGTCGTGGAAATATCGCTTCCCAATCAGCAGCTGCCGCACCAGCGATTCGCCGCCCGGCATATTCAAATCCGGTTCCACACACATCCCGCCCACCAGTTCCCACCGACCCTGCTTCACGCGCTCCTGAATTTCCTGGCAAATCGCTGGATATTTCTGGCACATCCATTCGCTATAAGCGGCGGCAGACTGCGTAAATGTGTATTGCGGATATTCATCCATCAGCTGCAGCGCCGTCGAAAAAGTGTTGTGCACCACCTGCACCGTTTCCGTCCACGGCCACAGCCACGCCGCATCAATGTGCGAATTTCCCGTCAATCGAATGGAAGTCTGCTGCAAATCGCCCTTGATTTTTTCCAGCTCCGCCTGCGCGCGCACGAGCGACGCATCAAAGGCCGCCTGTTGCGCCTGTTCCAGAGCCTGCAAATCCACGGCAGCGCTGGCCGCTTCGATGCCTTGACGAACAGCAGTAGAAGCGGACCCTAGTGAAGGGAGCAAAGCATTCGCGGAAAGAATTTCCTGCAGCAGGTCATTAGGATTCGGCCGCGCCCCACTGAATTCGATGGAAACATCAGCCCGCGCAAAGGTTTTCTGGTCCACCGTGTGCAGCAATTTCACCGCAACCAGCACACGCTCGCCCGGCTGCGCGTGGTCAAACAACACGATGGGCTCCAGGTCGTCCCCCAGCGCCACGCGCCGCCCATTGAAATAAATAATTTCCGGCATTGGCCCATTCGCATAAGCCTCGAACTGAAACCAGATCCGCGCCCCGCTCAAATCGTAACCGTTCAGCGTCTTCGGCACGTCAATCCAGCGCCGGTACCACACCGCGTCCGTCGGCGCGTGCGAATTCCCTTGAGCCGTCTGCCAACCGGAATCGTCCAAATCCGGCGCCTCGCCATGCGCCACATCCCCCACGTGAAATTTCCAATCAGCCGCCGGAATCGCGTTCAGCGCGCTCAATTGCGAAACAGTGCGATGCGCCGCAGGCGAAAGCGCGCTCAAAGGATCGCGAGTCTGCGCCTGATCCTGGCCGCGCGCAGCACAAACGGCCAACAAAACCATGCAACCGACCACCAAGAGCGCAAAGCCCCGCCGCAAATTACTGCGCGAACCGCATAGCCCGCAAAAGCATTCAGTCACAGGCATTCTCCTCGATCGTAGCGGATTATAAAGCAACTGCGGCGGTGGCAAGTTAGAAGATCGGCGGTGCGATACATCCTCGCGACTTGGTGTATCATTTCCAGTTTCACAAAGGCGTGCCGTAGCGCCTGCAGCCTGGGGATTTTCTCCAGCTCCCTTCGCCGCAAGCCTTTCCTGCAACTGCAGCGGCTGCTCATGCGTCCCAACACGGAGGAAGTTTCATGATCGTCGGCGTCCCGCGAGAAAGCTATCCAGGTGAACGCCGCGTAGCTCTCGTTCCATCGGTAATCCCCGCCCTCGCAAAAGGCGGCCTGGAAGTAATCGTCGAGGCCAACGCTGGCATGGAAGCCGGCTATCCCGACGCCACCTACATCGCCAAAGGTGCGAAAATCATCCCCGATCGCGCCGAAGTGTTTCGCACCGCCGACATCATCGCCCAAGTCCTCTGCTACGGCTCGAACGACAAAACCGGCGACGCCGACCTGCCGCTGTTCCACAAAGATCAAGTCCTGGTAGGATTTCTCCGCCCCCTCGGCGGCCTAGACACAATTCAGCAAATAGCCGCCCGCAACGTCACCGCGTTTTCCGTTGAGCTGATGCCTCGCACCACTCGCGCGCAAAGCATGGACGTGCTCTCAAGCATGGCCACCATCTGCGGATACAAAGCGTTGGTCATTGCCGCCGATACTCTGCCCAGAATTTTCCCCATGCTCACCACCGCCGCCGGAACCATCACGCCAGCCCGCGTCTTCGTGATCGGCGCTGGTGTAGCCGGCCTGCAAGCTGTCGCCACAGCGCGGCGCCTAGGCGCCGTAGCCTCGGCCTATGACATGCGTCCCGCCGCGAAAGAACAAGTCCAAAGCCTCGGCGGCCGCTTCGTCGAACTGCCCATCGAAGCCAAAGATGCAGAAGACGCCCGCGGCTACGCTCGCGCTCAGGGCGAAGAATTCTACCGCCGCCAACGCGAGCTCCTCGGCAAAGTGGTCGCCGAAAGCGACGTGGTCATCACCGCCGCCGTAGTCCCCGGTACGAAATCGCCGCTCCTTGTTACAGCGGACATGGTCAAAGGCATGTCCCCCGGCTCCGTGATCGTAGATCTCGCCTCCGAACGCGGCGGCAACTGCGAGCTAACTCAACCCGGAGAAAAAATCGTCGCCCACGGCGTCACTATCATCGGCTGGTACAATCTCGCCAGTACGGTCCCGTATCACGCCAGCCAGATGTACGCGCGCAACGTCTCCGCCTTCCTCCTGCACATTGTAAAAGACGGCAAGCTGCGCCCCGACGTCGCCCAAGATGCCACCTCCGACGAAATCATCAGAGACACCCTCCTAACCACCGGCGGCGAGATCGTCAATCAGCGCCTGCGCGAATTTTACAAACTACCGCCCTTAGTCACCGCCGCTCAGGAGAAAAAATAATCATGAAGATGGATCTGCTCACCAGCCTCTACGTTTTCATGCTGGCCGCTTTCATAGGTTTTGAAGTCATCCGCCAGATCACTCCGCTGCTGCACACCCCGCTCATGTCGCTCACCAACGCGCTCGACGCCATCGCCGTCGTCGGCGCCATCATCCTCACCGGCGAACATCGCAGCACGCTCTCCACCATCCTCGGCGCGCTTGCCATCGTCGCCGCCACCAGCAACGTGGTCGGCGGTTTCCTCATCACCGATCGCATGCTCAAAATGTTCAAGGCCAGCGGCCCGAAAAAATAATGATTCCCTGGCTCGGAACAGACACCTTCATCGAAATCATCTACCTGATCGCTACCGCGCTCTTCATCCTCGCTCTGGTGTGGATGCGCACGCCCGCCACTGCCCGCCGCGGCGTCCGTGCCGGCGAAATCGGCATGTTGCTCGCCATCGCCGGCACGCTGCTCAATCACAACATCATCGAATACAAATGGATCGCCATCGCCCTGGTCCTCGGCAGCATCATCGGCGTGCCTCTCGGTATGGTTCACATGACCGCCGTCCCGCAGCGAACCGCCCTCAGCCACGCCTTCGGCGCGTTCTGCGTTACCCTCGTCGGCACCGCAGAATTTTATCTGCGCGCGCCCCACGTGCCGCCCTTCATGATGTCCGTTCTTTCCATGGAAGTGATTCTCGGTGCGCTCACCTTCACCGGCAGCCTGATGGCCGCGGGAAAATTGCAAGAAATCCTGCCGCAGCGCCCCATCACATATAAAGGTCAGAACGTCGTCAATCTCCTGTTCCTCGCCGTCGCCATCGGCATCGCCGCATATCTCGTCCGCGATCCCAGCCACGTCCATCTGTTCCCGCTGATGCTCATCATTCCGCTAATCTTCGGCGTGCTCATGATCATTCCCATCGGCGGCGCCGATATGCCCACCGTCATTTCGCTGCTGAATTCCTACGCCGGACTTTCCGCCGCGGCCATGGGTTTCGTCCTCGATAGCAAGCTGCTCATCATCGCCGGCGCTCTCGATGGCGCCTCCGGCTTCATCCTCTCCGTAAATATGTCCAAAGCGATGAATCGCTCCTTCACCAACGTGCTCTTCGGCGCGTTCGGCCAGGAACAAGCCACGGCTGCCACCGCGGAACAAGCTCGTCCCGTGCACAGCGCGACGCCCGAAGAAGCCGCGGCAATTCTAGGCGCCGCGAACAAAGTAATCATCGTCCCCGGCTACGGCATGGCCGTTGCCCAAGCCCAGCACAAAGTCCGCGAACTTTACGACGCGCTCAGCAAACGCGGCGTGGACGTAAAATTCGCCATCCATCCCGTCGCCGGGCGCATGCCCGGACACATGAACGTCCTGTTAGCCGAAGCCGATATCCCCTACGACAAACTTCTAGACATGGAAGAAGTGAACGACGATTTCCCGCAAACCGACGTAGCCCTGGTGATCGGCGCAAACGACGTCACCAATCCCGCCGCGCGCAACGATCATGCCAGCCCCATCTACGGCATGCCCATTCTCGACGTGGACAAAGCCCGCACAGTGATGGTCATCAAACGCAGCATGAACCCGGGCTTCGCCGGAATTGATAATCCGCTGTATTACCTCGACAAAACCCTGATGCTCTTCGGTGACGCCAAATCTTTCGTAAACTCCATAGTTCACGAACTAGCCGGCGGTCACAATTAACCAGAACGCCCCGCAGCGCCGATACCGCCGCGCCTAGCCCCGTCGCAGATCGTAGGGCACGGCGTGCCGTGCCCGCCGCTCCACCCGCCAATTCGCATCGCCGCGGAAATTTTCCATTTTCCCTTTTCTATTTTCGCCTCTTCCGTTATCGCACTCCAATTCATTGCGAGCCACCAACAGAACGTAATACAATCATCTCTCGACGAATTAATTTCCCGATTGCGCCCGTAGCTCAGATGGATAGAGCGTGTGCCTCCGAAGCACAAGGTCGACGGTTCGAATCCGCCCGGGCGCGCCACTTCCAAAGGCAATGTGTTTTCAATGCCTTCGGTTGATACTCCTAGTTTTGTTTCGGGCGGGACTTCAACGCAGCGATTGCCAAAAAAAGTCCATAATCCGAGGTAGTCACGGTTTGATGCGGTCGGTATCCTTATCCTTCATTGCCTTTAGACTTGCTTTCACCAGTTTCTGCACCAATCTCGTTGGCACTGGTTTATCCGATGGGAAGCTAACAATGGCTTTCGTCGTAGCGTAGCCCGCAAGTTCCTTTCGATGTTCTTCTATTACTGAAGGGGGTACGTGCAGGCGTATGTGCGGCTTCTTGAAGCTGAACCAGGCAAACATCCCATCGTAATACTCAATTCCTGGATCGGAATATCCGGGCATTCGGAAATAATCGGTGCGTTCGGTGGCGGCAGGCGCGGCCGCGCGTATGGCCGTTCTGATCTTCGCCAAATCGCCCCGCGCCTCTTTAGGGCATCTTGCTATGTATTCATCCACGCCACTACTCTTGCGGTTTGCCACGGTCGCGTTCTCCCCGTGTCGAGGTGTTTTTTCTTATTGTAATCGCCTGTCGTGATTTCACCGGCAATTCTCGCCAGAGCTCTTGCTCAACAATCCAAGAAATCATCAACGTTGGCTTTTCGCCTTGGCGGCGGATGAAGAGGCAGGTTCGTCAACAAGCGAGTTGAGCAGCGTACGGAGGGCGGCTTCGTCTTCCATCCGAGTGTCGGCCCCGCTGCCGGTGGCCGCACGAACGTACCCTGTTAATCATGCACACGAATTATTTTGGAGTTGCGCGTAACCCTTGCGGCATCGGCGTGGTTTCGTGGCCGTGATTGTTCCCTGGAATTTGCAATCACGCCACGGGCCGATTCCCCTGACGCACGTTGGCTGCCGCTGCTTGTGCACTAGAGAAATTTCGTACGAACTTTCTCGCCCTGCGCGCGCGCCAGAGTAGCACGGCCCACGCCGCAAGTAGCACGGAAGTTACTCCGTACAGGACCAGCGATTGCGAATCTGACGAGATCGGTTTCAAGCCTCCGTCGATCTTCGCCAAAGCCGGCAAAGTTGCGCGATTTGGAGCCAATACGATTGGATTAGCGGCCGTCGGCCGCTGTACTCGTGCCTGCGATGTTTTTTGCTCTCCCAGGGGTGGAACTGCTCCAGCTCCAGACACTTCAAACCCAGGTCCTTCCCCCGCCCTTAATTCGTTGGCTGCCCGGACCTGATAGCGATTGTTCCCGGTTGCAAGAATCTCGAAGGACGATGAACCCGAGGAAAATTTCATGCTCGGCGGAATCATTACAGCGAATTGCTGAAAGGGATATGCGTGCCTTGTTCGAAACGCGGCATGGCCGGAATATGGCAGGTCATAGTTGAAGGCAAACTTGGTTGCTCCCGGCTGCAGAGGGAAACTCACCGCATAGTGTCCCGGCTCGCCGTCCACGGGCGTCGCGGAAATTATCTCGCCAATCTTCCCTGGGCTCGCGGCAAGGACAGAGTCAATCTCGGCATCGGCCGGAAGGTAAACCTCGAACGTGCGCTCTCCCGCCTGGGTGAGCGGCGGACTGGATTCATTCCTGATCTCGTACAGGTCGGAAACGTGAAGCAGCTTTCCGTTGCTTCCGGCGCGCAAGATTTCGATGCTGCCGGTTATGCCCGGCACGTGACGCGCCGCATCGAATACGGCGATAGTGAGAGTGTCACCCGCGGATGCCTGCTGATCATAGCTGACGCCTTGGTGAACCACTCGGACGAGGTATGGTTTTTCGGGGTGCTGCACAGTGAATGCGAACTCGCCCTGTTCATCGGTTTTTGTGCGCGCCTCTTTCTGCATTCCGGCATCGAGGCGAAGCAGAATCACGTCATCGCCAGCGGCTAGCTGGCCACGGCTCTGATTGCGCACCTTGCCCGTGATGTTGCTCGCGGCCAGGGTCACGGTCGAATGGCAGGCGAAAAGAACCAGTACCCACAGAATTTTCTGTATCGGTAAACCATTGCCGAACCGACGAAGATTTATCATTCGCTCACCGTAGAGGTCGCTGATTGCGTTGTCCGCCGCGGCGCATGTCCGAACAGGATCCCGGTTTCCACCTCAACCGGCTTTCCGTTCTGTAGGTAAGGCCTGAATTTCCATTGCGCGAGGGCATCTGAAATGGCTTTTGCCTGCTCAGGAAACGCACTGAGGACGTGAACGTGCTTTACCTTGCCTTCATTATCGATAATGATCCGGACCGGAATGGAGTTGAATCTGCGTTCGGCAAAGACCGGATCTTCTCTCTCGATTACGTTTTCGTCGCTTGCGTAGTCCTTGATGCACACCGGCGCTGCGCCGCCGCCCGTCCCTGCGATGGTGCCGGCCTCGGCCGGCAAGATCATCGTGTTCATCCCCTGGATGAGGCTTTCCGCCAGCGATGTGTCGTGGCTAGTGAATACGAACTCAATCGTGTGGCAGCGGATTTGCGTGGCCAGCACGTGCCAATGCAGCTCCGCGACGGGCGAACCATAGTCAAATCGAATGAAGGAATGGCCCGCGATGGTGACAGGCGCCGGCGGTTGCTCGACGGTGTTGTCGCCTATCATATGGTCCTTGGTGAAATCGATTAGTTCGAGGGCGTTTGCAGCCGGCGTCCGTGTGAAAAACATATCCTGGGCTGCAATTAGAATGCTGCCTCGGATTGTCCCCGGCGATGTGTCCGCGGGTCTGATCTGCGCAAGGACGTAGTAGCCGCTGTCCGAGGGCGGAGGGCCGCTGTACTTCTCAATCCAACCCGGGGATAGCGCATACGTCAGGCCGAAGTAAGAGTTGCTGTAGATATTATTGGCCAATTTTCCGCCTTCCGGAACGGGAGTCACGGAATCGCTGGCGCTCGACCAGGCACCCTTTACCAGAATGGTTTCTGTTGGGAGCTTTCTTGGGTTCGGGTTGCTCGAGAAGTCGCCCCCGCTCTGAGGCGCGCCCTGGGCCACGGCGACCAGGCATAGAGAAAATCCAAAAAGCTGAGAAAAACGCCAGAATGCTGAAGGCATATTCCTTCCTTGAATTAGGATTCGCTCTCGCGGCACGCTGGAGTCCATGAAGAGAAAAACCGGGCGGGACACGTTTGTATCCCGCCCCTGAAGCGGAAGCAGGGCGTTACAACGAGCGCAGGAAGTTCAGAATCTCCTGCTTCTGGGCCTCTGAGAGGGAGGCAAAGTTCTCCTCCACCTGTGTTGCTTCCGACCCACTGCTGGCATGAGCCGCGATGGCTGTCAGGAGGTTCGTAGTTCGGCCATCGTGCAAGAAAAAAATCCGCTGGCCCAGTCCCCACAAGGGTGCCGTGCGGAACTGGTCGCCCCCGGCGCCGCCTTGGGAAACATTGTCTGCTAGGCCGTTACCCATGTGATGGATCTCAATGTCAGAGAACGCGCTCACAGGCGTACTGCCCAGCGAGGAGGTGATATTCGAAGGTTGCGTCGAGCTAAGCGTTGGCGTGTGGCAAGTGGCACAGCCGATGGACTTAAAAAGCGCAGCGCCTGCGGCGATCGAGGACGCACCGCCAGGAGTGGTCGTCGAAGGCGTTGGCGGTGCCAGCAGACGCATAAACTCCGCGAACAAAACGATGTCCGAGGGAACCTGAGCATTCTGTGCCGAGGGGTTTGAATTTGACGCAACCGTGAAGTTGGTTGCGTCTTCTGGGTATCCCGTTCCGGAAAGGTTCAAGCAACTCGCGGGAAGCCCACTGCCCTGCTGATCCTCGCCCGGCAACGGCCGGTCTTGTCCAAAGATTTCGTTGGTGATGCCCATTTCCACGTTGTAGGCCTCGCCCGCAAACAGCAACAGAGATTTATTTTGCGCCTTCCAGCCGAAGCGGGAGATGGTGCCGTCGTTGCCATTGTGATTGAACGTGCCGCTAATCCCCAGATTGTTGCTGGCCTGCGCCGTTTGGTTCTCGATCAGCGTCGAGTCGTCGATATTCTCGATCAAGCCCGCGCCAAAGACCGGCGTAGGAATCCGGAAGATTATATCGTTGGTCGATTCAGCGGCGCTGAAACTGGGCTGCGGCAAGCTGCAACTGCCCGCGTCAGATCGGCCGGAGACTGTAAAGAGGTCTTCGACTCCTCCGTTGGGGGCGTTTGTATTGGGGCTGCCATTCGAGTTGAAGAAGAAAGGGAAGCGAGCCTCGCGCGTAGGACCATTGGCGGTGATGAACGACGGAATAGTGTTGGTTGATCCCCTGACAATGCCGTTGGCGATCACTTGGAATTGGGGGTTACTCGCCGCACTTGTACCGCCGATTGTCGGCTGCCCGTGGCACGCGGAGCACTGGTTGAGGTTAAACCGCGGTCCCAAGCCATTATTGGCGCCGTTCGATACGACCTCCACCTCCTGAAAGCGGGCGAGACCGTTCTCGAAGAATTCCAGCGCGCCTGTTGGACTGTCTGCGGATACGGACGCGAGTGGAAGAGGGTTGGTAGGTGTAGCAGCCGCCTGCCCGTTTATCGCTCCGGGCCGAACGCCTGGATCGGCCTGGCCAAATGCCGATCCCGAAAAAAATAACACAGCAATGAACACTAGCACCGAAGCGAGCTTAATCGTCTTCATTCCTGACCTCCTTGCAAAGCACACCACCACGACCCCTTTGGCACACTTCCAAGCACGAATCGATCACGCCGCTACGGACCATGCGGCCTGGTTATTCGTCGCGAAAAACCCCTACTCATTCAGAAAAAGATTGTTTCTCTTTGGCTGGGAACCTCAGAAAATCAATCGTCGCGACACACCCCGACCCACAACGAGAATGGCTGTGCCGCTGGGAACCCCAGAAAATCAGTCGCTGCGAGAGCTTATACAATTCGTCGCGCCGCAGTTCAAGCGGAAGTGGTTAGCTAAAAACGCTTTTATTTAGCTTTTCTCGCTGGAATCGTCCTGGCGCCTGATGAAACACGCGTTCGAACGCTCGCACGAAGCTTGAGGTGTGGCTGTATCCAACGGCCCAGGCAACTTCCTTCACGCTCATGTTGCTCTCGGCCAGCAGATGGGCCGCTCGCTGCAGCCTGAGTTCCACTAACCACCGGCCCAGGCGGGCCCCGGTCCGTTCTTTGAACAAATGCTGGAGTCGCGAGGGGCTCAGACCGAATTCACGCGCGAGATCGCGCATGGTACACGGCGCACCGGACTCCATCCTTTGCGCGATCTTCTCCATGTACTCTCTGTGCTCTACTTGATTCAGTACACTCATTACTCACTCCTCTCAGCTGAGAAGGACGATGCCAAGTTTCGTCCGGCATTGAGGATCTCGGCCTGTGCAGCTGGCGATTGAATGAACGCTGCTCTTAGATTTTTTCGAGCTATTAACCTCCATCCGCCCGTTCCTACTCATATTCCCGGGCAAGAAACCAACGGCCATGCTCGAAACATCCTTGCGAGCAGCGCCGGCACGGGAGTCTGCAGCCGGCAGTGCTTTAGTGCGTCGAATCTTTCTTACGTTGCAAGGAAAGTGAGAATCGTCTTGCTACAGCAAAAAGCACGTGCGAAATCCAGGCAGAATGCTTCGGTGTAATTCACGGACACACCTCTGCGTCTGGTCCGGCATTTCACTTCGTTTAGCTTTTTTGCAGCAGAAGGACTGGGGTAAGCTGCGATTGTCTGGAGCTATGATACCGATGGGAGCGGAGTCTCCCATTTAGTTGCACTGCAGTCAAGTACTATTCCATCACTGGCGACGCGGTCGCGGACGGAACCACTTGGCTGACTAAATGGGCTGAATCCATTTGACTTGCAGTTGACGAATCACGCGCTCCGGAAAACTCGGCTCGGCGAGAACCTCGAATTGACCCACCCGCATAACGGCTTTCCGGGAATCAAAGATCAGAGCTTCGTCTAAGATTCGCTTCAATTCCACATGCCTGGTGATGTCGCTGGGAAGCGCGGGACGCGTGCTGATGTCGGTCTTCTGTTCGTAGAAGGCAACCAACCACCGTCGCCAAATCTCCCAATCCTCCATGGCCAACTGAAATATTTCTGCGCTCAGGGGCATTAGTCGGAAGAGCTTCGACTCATGGTCCTCCGTTCCGTTCGGAACCCATTCGTAGAGATGTGGTGTGCCCTGACAATTCGCAATTCCTTTGCGCGGCCAGCCAGAATAGTCCATAACCGTGAACACGGTTTCATATCCCGGGCTCAGATTCGCTTCCTTCATTTTATTGGGGCCGCCGAGTACGAGAGTTGGGCGCGCTATGCGCCGCTTACGTGGATTGGACGCGGCGATGCACCGGCGGGTGACAGAAATGGGTGTAAAGCTCTTGTCTTCAATGTACCTCGGAGATGTCTCAAGAGAGGCCCAGCTCACCGGCGAAGTGAATCCGCGGCTAGGTTGCCACCATAACAATGAGGAAAGTTCTAAGATTATCCCTCAGGCGCCCCGCACTTCACGTTTTCTCTCGGAAGCGCAAGCGCGCGCCGTTTACCACAGTCCTCGTCCATCCGTCATTTCGCCCCTCTCTCGCCGCCTTCATTTCTTTTGCGCGTTGCCCAGCCCCACCAATCAAACTCCTGCTAAAATAACAGCGCGCCGCCGTGGCATCCGTAAGCATTTATCTCGTGTAACCGCCGCCGCGCCGCAGCCGTCCCTTGACTGGATTTCCGGGAGCCTTCGAAATGAAGAAATTGCTTTTGCTCGCGTTGGCTATCTTCTTCGCTGCCGCGGCCTTTGCCCAAGACGCACCGAAGCTGCAAGTCGCTGTGGATTATTCCTATCTCCACACTCCGCAAGACAGCTTCGTCCCCGGCTCCTCTTTCAACGGCGGCGGCGCATCCCTTGCCTATTTCTTCTTCAAACACGTCGGTCTCAAAGCCGAGTTTACGGACTATGGCAGCTACGCCCAGCTCGTTACCGTCCCGGCGCTCACCCAGGGCTGCAATAGCCCGTCCAATTGCGTTCTACCTGTTCACGGCAACTTGTTCACTTACACGGTTGGCCCGGTCATCCGCTTCCACTTCAAGCGCGTCCTGCCGTTTGCGCAGTTTATGTTCGGCGGAGCTCACAACAATATTTACGCGAATATCTTCAATAGCTGCGCGGTGCAGGGCGAGTGTATCAACCTCAGCAGGTTGCCGAACAACAACGCCTTCGACTTCGTCCTCGGCGGCGGCTTCGACATCCCCTTCCACGAGCACATCGCCTTCCGCCCCGTGGACGTTGCTTACGTTCATACCAGCTTCGGCAATCCCGTCGTAATCGGCAATAGCACCCAAAGCAATCTCCGCGTCCAAGCCGGAATCGTCATCAAATTCTAGCCGCGCCGCGCGACCGTTTACCTCGGTGAAATCCGCCGTTTCGCAGGTCATTTGACCGCGAGTGCTTTCACCAGATCGTCTGCAGCGCTCGCGACCTTCGGATCTCACGATCGGCGGTAACCAGAGACAGGCCCTCGACTAATGCCGTAGCACCGATAATGCGATCCGCTGGATCTTTGGGGTACGTGGCCGGAAGCGCTATGGCGCGAGCGCATACGCGGCCACTGATTGGCAGAACAATGAACCGTGACTCAATCTCTTGTAGAAACGATTCGAGGCTTGTGTTCAGTTGGATCCGGCCCTTGCTCGCCAGCGTCGCCAGTTCCAAAAGGCTGATACCGGAGATCGCCAAACCATTCGCGCTCTTACGCGCTTCGCTGATGGCGCTCCTTGCTTTCGCAGATACTCGCTCTGCGTCCAACACCAGCCAGACCACTACGTGCGTATCAACCAGAATCACTTGAGGTCGCCCCACTCCTTGGACGAAATCGCGGGCGCCACGACGTCACCTACAATCCTGCCCCTGTCCGCAAGGCAGTTGAAGATTTCGTCCGTTTCCTCATTCACTGGGACGAGCTTCGCTACTGGCTTGCCGTGCTTCGTGATGATCACGGTCTCACGTTTGGACTGCACTTCGTCCATCACCGCCAGGCAATTGGTCTTGAAAGAACCTGCCGCCATCTTCTTCATTAGGAAACTCCATTACGACTATAGTCATTATACCATGGCCATATTTATGTCGCGCTAAAACTGTGGCCCGTATGACGAGTGCGGCTAGCCGCGCTCTCCATATTTCTACCACTCCCGCACATTTCCTTCCCTTTCCCCATTCATCTTTTTGCGTTTTTAGTGTACTAGTAGAATTGCACTGACAATCTAAATCGTAGTCGTGGCACTACGACATCACCCGGCGCCCGGTCTCTGCATCCGCAAAGCAGCCGCCTCAACCCAGCGGATACACGTGTTCACCGGCCCCACCGGCATCCCAAGGAGCAACAACTCGATGGCGAAAGGCAAGAATATCGGCATATTAACCGGCGGCGGCGACGTCCCCGGCCTGAATTCCGTAATCAAATCCGTTGTTTACCGCGCCAGCGAAATGGGCCACACCGTCACCGGCATTCGTAAAGGCTGGAAGGGTCTCACCAACATGAATCAAGCCGATACCGGCGACGACCGCCTCGATCGCCAGCTCACCCGCGAGAATACCCGCACCATTGACCGCAGTGGCGGCACCTGGCTGCACACTTCCCGCACAAATCCTCGAAAAGTCGCCGCCAATAAAGTTCCCGCGCACATCTCCGCCGATCAGCTCAAGAAACTTTCTTTCGACGGCAAAGTTTACGACTTCACTCCCATCGTCCTCGAAAATCTCCAGCGACTCGGCATCGATTGCCTTATTGCCATCGGTGGCGACGACACTCTCAGCTTCGCCTCTATCCTCTCCAGCAAAGGATTTCCGGTCATCGGCATTCCCAAAACCATGGACAACGATGTCCATGGCACCGAATACTGCATCGGATTCTCCACCGCTATCACGCGCGCCAAAGACGCCATCAATCGCCAGCGCACCACCCTTGGTTCCCACGAACGCATCGGCGTCTTCCGCATTTTCGGCCGCGATGCCGGCTTCACGGCGCTCTACACTTCGTACATCACTTCCGCGCGTTGCTTAATCCCGGAAGTTCCCTTTGATCTCGATAGCGTCTGCAAGCTCCTGGTGGAAGACAAGCGCAAGAATTCGAGCCATTACTCCCTGGTAATCGTTTCTGAAGGCGCCACGTGGACCAACCGCGTCGTCGACGAGTACGGCGAAGCCGACGCCTACGGCCACAGAAAAAAAGTGGACATCGGTCACGCCCTGGCAGATGAGCTGCAGCGAAGAACCAGCGAGGAAACTATCGAGAGCGATCTAACCTACGACCTGCGCAGCGGGGAGCCGGATGCCATTGATCAGATTGTCGCCATCACCTATGCCAACATCGCGCTCGATCTGATCCGCGACGGTGTCACCGGTCGCATGGTCGGCGTGCAAAATGGCTGCTACGCCTCCGCGCCGCTGCCCGCATCCTCGGCCGGCGCGCGCAGAGTAGACGTCGCCACTCTGTACAACACGGAACGCTATCGCCCCAACTACACAGCCAAACTAGGCGCCCCACTCCTCTTCGGCCACGACTAAAATCACAGCACGCAAGAACGTGGAATATCCCGCGCGGTGCGTCGCGTCCGGAATCTCTCGGACGCCGCGCATCGCGGTAGCCCTCTCACTGCAGCGGAATGCGATACAGATTTCGTCGCGTGCTCCTCACCGTATATGCGTACAACGATGTGCTCACCGCGGAATCCACAGTGTGCGGAATCACCAACAACGGCTTGACCTTCTTTAATATCTCTCCGTTCAACTCCCCATTCGTGGGCAAATCGGCCAGCGCGCTCGGTTGCCGCAGCCGCAGGACATAAGTGTTCTGATCCGTCGAAACGAAAAAATGCATCAACATGATGTCGCCCCGCACACTCCAGTCTGGTACGCAGAAGCTCAGGCAAACCTGCACCGGCTCGCCACCCTCGACGGGCACAGCAATAATCGACGCGGGATTTTCATCGCCCGCGCCGCGCGCCTGCACCAAAGCCCATTTCCCGTCCGGCGACTCATTGATCAGATCAAAAATATGTAAAGGGCTCACTTTCCGCCGGCCCGTTCCATCGGCGTGCATGCGCTCCAGAAAGTTCGTCTCCCCCTCGATCGTGCGGAACAGCAAATCTCCGTCGGGCAGAAATGCCACGGAATCGTCAATCGTCGTTGACGAGATGCGCTGCGGTGACGAGCGCCGGTTCAGCGGCGCCACCCAAATTCTCGATTGCCCGTTCTCATCCGGCCGCGAAAACGCCAGTTCCTTTTCGTCCGTGGAAACAGAGTAGTCGTGCATTGAATAACCGGGAAGCACCCGCTCGGTTGAACCGCTGGTAATGTCCCGCTCCCACAATTCGTACCCCTGCGTTTGGCCGTTATCCATCATGTAATACAATTTTTTCCCATCCACCGAGAAGAGAGCCCCGTTCGCATCTCCCTCCGACGAGATTTGTTGCTCGCCGTTCCCGTCGTGAATCCACACTGTTCCCGTCTGCGTCCCCACCGAAGTGATCAGCGACTTGCCGTCCGCCGCCATCGCGATCCCTTCTTCCGCCGTCGGCCCAGACGTCACCTGCTCCGGCTGCCCGTCGGGAAATCGTTGCCGCCAAATGTGAAACTTGCCGTCCACGTATAGCGTCAGATACACCCACTTGCCATCCGACGACCACGCGCCCGACGTGCAGACACTCTTCGGCGGTCCGACCTCTTGCGACGGCCCGCCTCCCGCGTACGGCATCACATGGCACGGTGTGAAATTCGCCTGACTATCCATTTCCACCACCAGGATCGATTTCCCATCGGGCGAAAGATATGCGTGGTGCGCCATGCTTCGCTCGCCGGAGGGAACGTACACTTCGCGGCTCTGCCCGCGCGCCAGATCCGTGCTCACCACGATCATATGAATTCCTTCTTTGATTTCGGAGAACAGTAGCCGCTTCCCGCCGTCTATCCATGTCAGGGACGACGCATTCGGCAGCATCAATCGCGCCTCGCCGCCTAGCACCGGAACTTCCCACGTGTCGAACGGTATGGACGTCCCATACGCGATCACCGATCCATCCGGCGAAAACGCCGGAGTCATCTTCGTTGTCGCATCGTGCGTCAACGCCACCGGCGCGCCGTCCGGCAGCAGCTTCACATAAATCTGTCCCGGGCCGAAAAATGTGTCGGCTCCGCGAATGAACGCCAGCATGCGTCCATCGGGCGAGAGCGCCGGATACACCGCCGAGTCAGTGAAAAACGTAAGCTGCTGCCAACTCGTGCTCGCCGGAACCGCAGGCCGCGCCGTGCGATACCACCAGATTCCTCCGCCGACTGCCGCGAGCACTAATGCGATCGCTATGCTCGAAATGATCACGATTTTTCGATTTCGCGATTTTCCGGACGCTGACCCTGCCGCCGCTCCCATCATCGGGGCCGTGTTCCCCGATTCCGAATCGCGCTTCAGCCGCCGCAGATCCGTCCGCATTTCCCCCGCCGACTGGTACCGCAGCTCCCGATCCTTCTCCAGCGCCTTGTGGATGATCTCCTCGAACTTCGGCAGCACCTGCGCATTCAGTCGGCTCGGCATCACCGGCGTGCGATTCAGAATCGCATCAAAAATCACGCCCGTGGTATCGCCCGGGAATGGCGTCTTCCCCGTGCTCATCTCGTACAGCACCGCGCCAAATGAAAATAAATCGCTGCGGGCGTCCAGCTGTTCGCCGCGCACTTGCTCCGGCGACATATACGTCACCGTCCCCGCCACCGAACCAGCCGCGCTCTGCAGCGGTTCCACGCTCCGCGTCGGCAGGCTCTGCGTGTGCTCCACTCCTTCACCCACCACGCCCGCCCGCTTCGCCAAGCCGAAATCCAGCACCTTCGCTTGCCCCGTGCTCGCCACAAAAATATTTGCCGGCTTGATGTCGCGGTGAATAATCCCCTTGGAGTGTGCCGCCTCCAGCGCGCCGGCCACTTGAATCGCAAAATCCAGCAATTCCGCGGACGAAAAACCGCCGCGCGCAATCCGCTCCTTCAGCGTCTGCCCCTCCAGAAACTCCATGGCCAGAAACGGGCGGTCCCCATCCTGCCCAATCTCGTAAATCGTGCAAATATTCGGATGATTCAATGCCGAAGCCGCCCGCGCTTCGCGCAGCAGCCGTTCGATGGATTGCAAATCTGTAGCGGAATCTTCGGAGAGAAACTTCAAAGCCACAAAACGCCGCAGCTGCGTGTCCTCAGCCTTATAAACCACGCCCATCCCACCGCTGCCCAACTGTTCCAGGATGCGATAATGCGAGACTGTCTGCCCAATCATCGCGGCATTATACGACGTGCACCACAAACCGTCTCGCCCACTCTCCCTATTCGCGCGCGCCTGTGCCCACCCGCGCCTCAAGCCGCATTTTTCGCTCGTGCCGCAATTTTCAACGAATTGCCGCGAGCTTCAGATTCTGGGCTCGGGACGCAGAGCGTGGTCTGTTTTTTGTGGAACGGGATACCCAATCTTGGTAGCTGACCGATTCAGTGTGCATGGGAGAACGACTGTTTTGCGTCCGGTCACGGCTTCAGCCTCCCATAACCGCCGCGGAATCCAAGCGGTTTTAGCGACTGAGGCGAATAGAGAAACGTAGGGGTGCGTCTCAGACCCGCCCCTCGACGAGGCCACCACACATGTCCTGGGTGGCCCGGTTGTATCACTAACCTCTTAAGCGAGCTTGTATCCTTCAGAAAAAGCGTACGAATGGCTGCCCAGATGCGCTCGCGCGCCGCTTCCACAGCGCCAGCGCCGCAAGTCCCGCGCCCAGCAGCAGAAACGTTTCAGGCTCGGAAACGTCTTGCACACCACCCAGCTCGCGGCGGAACGGATCCGGACGCTCGATCCTTAGAAACTCGCCAGGCCCTTCACCGTGATCGCCCCAGTTGCTCTCGATCCGCAGCCGTGTGGAATTGGATTCAATGGGGCGCTCGCCAGCTGCTTCTGAATCGCCAAAACGCGAGGAAACAACCAAATCACTCAGTCGCGCGGCATCGCTCGCTCCAAGAAACGCCTCGCCCGCGCCGAACGGCATACCGCCCGGGCCTATCCAAAAATTCGAACTCTGCAGTGCCTCTGCCGATGACGCTTGAGGCCCCAAGTCTGCATTCGCGCCAGGGGCGTAATCCTGGCCGCCATTCTCGACGCTACCGGCAGGAGCGACCACTGCAAACGCCGGAACCGCTGGTCCAGCCGGCCGTTCGGCAACTTCGTCGGTATCACCAAAATGCGAATAATAAACAAAATCAGTCAATCGCTCGGCATCGCCCGATTCAGAGGAAATCGCGCGCCCGCGCAACCCGATGCTACGGGAATCCATCATAAGTCTCGAGCTATGCAACGCCTCCGTAAACGACGCTTGAGACGCCAATTCGGCTGCGACACCCGCGGCGTAGTCCCGCCCGCCATACTCGATTCCGTCGGCATGAGCGACCACCGCAAACGTCAAGACTGCCAAAACCAACCCCATGCCCCGTTTCATTTTCTCTCCCGTGATGATTCCGGCTATCTTGGCCTTGTCGAAAGCAATCCAGGCCGCCCGCACCACGAAAGTAGTTTACTGGGGTTAAACCGCCTATAGGTTAAACGCTGTAGGGAACTAGACAATTTTCATCTATTCCCAGCCGTACTAGGCCCCCAACCGCGAGCCCCCGCACGGGGACCGCGCGTCAAATAGTCATTGTAATAGAACGAACGGTCGTGCTATTATCAACCCATCGAAATGAACACACGACCCCAAAATTCCGCGCCTCCAGCAAGCCGCGCTGCCACAGCAACAAAGCAGCCGTCGCGCCGTCCCCGCGGCCTCAAAACCCGCCGCGCCATCCTCCGCAAAGCCGTCAACATCGCTTCCCTGGAAGGCCTCGAAGGCCTCACCATCGGCAAGCTCGCCGCTACCCTGCGCATCAGCAAAAGCGGCCTCTTCGCTCACTTCGGCTCCAAAGAAGATCTGCAATGCGCCGTCGTGGACGAAGCTCGCGACATTTTCATCGAAAAAGTCATTCGTCCCGCGGCGCAACTCCCCGGCCTCCGCCGCCTCCGCGCCCTCTGCGAAAATTTGCTCGCCTATGGCGAAGAGAAAACCTTCCCCGGCGGATGCTTTTTCTCCGCCGCTTCTCTGGAATTCGACGATCGCCCCGGCCCTGTTCGCGACCGCATCGTAGGCCTGATGAAAAAATGGCTGGGAAATTTGGAACACGCCGCCCGCGACGCTCAGGACGCCGGTGAAATTCGCAATGATGTGGACGCGCGTCAACTGGCCTTCGAAATTCACGCACTGGACATGGGCGGAAATTGGAGCTCGCGCCTCTTCCGCGATGAATCCGCCTTTCGTTCGGCCAAAGTTGCGATTTTGCGCCGCATTGACCAGGTCACAGTTTCAGTGCCATCGAGGAAGTGATGCGAATCGCTCCTAGTTTGCTTCCTATCGCTCTTACGAGCCTGCTGCTTTCGCTCTCGTTCGCCACGCAGCCGCCACGCGCCAACGCCCAGACCCCGGCAAGCACAAACGCAAACTCGGACGCCGCCACCACGGCGAGCCCCGCTGCCAACCTCAGCGAAATTCCCCTGCAACGCTGCGATCGCCTCCCCGTCGTCATCGTCCAAGTAAACAGCGCCGACAAACGCTTCCTGATCGACACCGCCGCCACCAGCATGCTCAATGAAAAATCCTTCACCTCCAGCCATTCCAAAGAACTCCGCGTGCAATCCTGGAATCAGACGACCGCGCTCAGCGCCCGCGTAGTTTCCATCGCCGAGCTGAAGTTAGGCAGCCACATTCTCCGCAACGTCACGCTCCCTGCGATCGATCTGTCAGCTCTCGCCAAAGCCTGCGGTGCCCCACTCGATGGCGTCCTCGGCGTTGACCTCCTCGAACAGCTCGGCGTAACCATAGACCTCCAACGCTCCGTCGCGCGCCTCGGCATCGCCGCTCCCAGCTCCTCGGAAGTTTCCGTCATCGCTGAAATGCAACAAGCCATGCACTCCTGTGCGGAAGCATTCAACAACGCCGACGCCGTCAAGCTCGCCTCATGCTTCGATCCCGATTTCGTTCTCAGCTCTCCCAGCGGCGAACTGCGCGGACGCGACCAGGCCACCAATCATTTTCAGCAAATCTATTTCGGCCTCACTCCACGCGTCCATTTTTCCATGACCATGAAAGATCAACGCGCCGTCGGCAACGTGGTTTGGAGCCTCTACGAGTACACCATCGAATCCGCAAACGTTCACACCACCGGCCGCGGCATGATGCTCTGCCGCAAATCCGAAAATCACTGGTACATCCTCAGCATGCATGAATCGCCACTGGATTCCGCCGCAAATCGCGTGCAGTGAGATTAAGAATATCCGGCAAAAAAGGGGAAACGCCCCGGCTCTCACGAGCCGAGGCGTTTTTTTGGGGTTTTTAGGGGAAGGGGTCTACTCGTGATCTTCTGCGTTCAATTCCGCCGTCACCGGCGTCAATGTCCCGAACAGTCCATCCGCGTAACCATTAATGCCCGCCGCAAAAAATAGCGCCGGACCCACCGATGGACTGGCCGTGGTACCTGCTTCGTTGCTGCCGCGATTATCGAATTCCAGCCCCCACAATCCGCTGATCGCAATCGGAGCGCCAGCACCATCCAGCAGGTTACCCAAAAACTTTCCCGTAACGGTGTCAAACGCCGCAATCGTCCCGCCAAATCTGTTGCCGATCAGCAAGTCGTGGCTGAAAAATCCGAAATCTTGCGGAGCCAGCGCCACGCCCCAAGGAGCTTGCAGCCACGGGCCGTCCTCCAGGCGCTGCACCAGTCTGCCGTTCGCCGTGAAGACGTCCACGAACCCGCACTGCTCGCCGCAATCGTCGGCCGCGCCATTCTTGGTCGAATTCTGCATCGCGTACGTCACCACCACGGTTGCGCCCACAGCCTGCACATTGTAAGGAGCAAAATCGCGCGGGACGCGGTCGTCGTCAAACGCTTCTTCGGAAATCTTTACGCGCCTGAAGTTTGTGTCGAACATCTCGATGCGGTTCTGGCTGAAATTGGCGGCGAGCAGGAAGTGATTGCCATCCATTTCGACCCACGTCAATCCCGTGAACACCGCCCCATTCTTCGATTCGTCCACTTTGGTGATGGCCGTAGACTGCCCCACGCCAGCGCTATTCGGCGTGATCGGCGTAGCCGGCGGGCCCCAGCCGGCAATCGTGCCGTTCTTCGTTGCAAAAATGAACATCGCCGGATTGCCCGCAGCCAAAGCAAAATCGCTCGTGCCGTTGAAAATGATTCCCGTCGGGCTCGATGGACCCTTTTCCCCCGCGGCGTTGGGAACCGTCACCACCAGCGGCGTAATGGCGCCTGCGCCGGTGTACAAAGTGGAGGTTCCGGTGTTGTCGTTGTTCACCCACCAGGGACTGGCCGCCCCGCGCGCGAGGCCCCAGGGATTTTTCAGATTAGGATCGATCGTCACTTTTGTTCCGTCGGCATTGTCAGGTTGCGAAATGTCTGACACCAAATTCTCCTGCGCGTAATGTTGCGCAAGCGTGGTTGCTGGCACAACTGCCAGCACGCTGCCGGCCAAGAACGCCTTCACTGCTCTTGCGGAAATTCTCATTGCAACTCCCTCCGTAGTTAGTCCTTTAAGAATTCGACTGGCGCGGCCTTTCGGCTGAACCATATCGATGCGCATCTGCCAGATTTTCCGAATTTCTGGAGACGCGGTGGGGAGGCTACAACGCTTGCAGGGTCTTCCTTGTTTTGCCGCGGTCACGAGCTGGTAAACAATTTATCTCCGCCGTGGCGCGAAGAATTAACAACTTTAAATAGGTGTTGACGTTCACCTGCCACCCGCGCGCCTCGCGATTTCCGCGCCTGCCCATCAACACAGCGAGTGCAAATCTTCGACACTGTGATTTAGGCGCTGCGTGCCGAGCGCTCGCCGCAGCGCGTCACATTTCGCTCGCGAAAGTTTCCAAGCCCTGCGAAAAAAAAGAAAGCCGTGAACGCCGAAGATTTCAGAGCATCGCGTGCGGAGAAAGCGCCGCGCAAAGCACTTTCCGCGACGCTCGCCGCCGGCCGCGCACAATGAAACGGGGCAATTTGCCCGTTTCCCCTTGAGCCAGCTAAATTTATTCCTTCCTCACGCTCAGCAGAAGCCATCACACAGTTGACGACACCGAAGGTAGCTGCTCCTCCGATTCTTCCAGTCCGCACACTCCGTTCTCACCTTCATTTCACAAGAAGTTTACAAAAAAGTGACTCGCTTGTTGCAATCCTCCACTCACCGAATGCCAGTATTCGCGCCGGGCAGGTCAGCATTTCCCCCCAGCCGATGTCGAGCATCGCCCACTGGCCCGCTACAAAAAGGAGAACCTCGCATGCAAATCCGCACGATCGCTCTTTCCACGTGCCTCGCCGTCGCACAACTCATCGTTCCCGGCCTGGTCCGCGCACAATATGAAGTCCGCAACTTGGTTTCCAATCAGGAAAAAACCGCAAAAACGACGGATCCGCTCCTGGTGAACGCCTGGGGTCTCTCTCACGGCCCGGGCAGTCCTTGGTGGGTCGCCGACGCAGGCTCTGGCTGGTCAACACTCTACGATAACCATGGAACCAAAGAGCCCCTGGACGTGTTTATTCCCACGAAAGGCGAGGATGGTCCCGGCTCGCCCACCGGCACCGTTTTCAACGGATCGTCCGACTTCAAGATAAAGGGATCTCCGGCTGTCTTCATGTTCGCCACTCTGGACGGCACCATCAGTGGTTGGGCGCCTTCCGTAAATCCCAACGCGGCCGTAATTGCCGTCACTACGCCGGGCGCGTCCTACACCGGTCTGGCCATCTCCTCCAAGACCTCTGGAAATGTTCTCCTTGCAGCGGATAACGCCAACAACAAAATTGACATCTATGATGCCACCTTCACGCTAGTAAAATCCGTCACCGATACCACTCTCCCCGCCGGCTTCTCGGCCTTCGGCATTCAAGACTTCGGCGGTCTGGTTTACGTCTCGTTCGCCGCTTCCTCGGGCGCTGCCGGTGGCTATGTTGACATCTTCGACGAAGCTGGCAACCTCCTGAAGCAACTCGCCCACGGCTCGCCGCTGAATCAGCCTTGGGGGTTCGCCGTCGCTCCCAAGAATTTCGGAGAATTCAGCAATACCTTGCTCGTTTCGAACAATACCAACACCGGCACCATCAATGCCTTCAATGCCATCACCGGCCAATTCGTTGGCACGTTGAGGGACGACAATGGAGACGTGATCCACATAGACCAGCTCTGGGCAATTCAATTTGGTGATGGTCTCGGATCTAATGGTGCTACCAATCAGCTCTTCTTCGCCGCGGGTCCCGACAATAATTTCGCTGGATTGTTCGGCGTGATTGTCGCGAAGTAGCGCAACCCGTTTGTGACAGCCTGCCAAACCAGGGGCCGCCTTCGCGGGCGGCCCTTGCACTCGCGCTAACGAGCCCCCGCGTACCTCGTCGCCCACGATTTCCGCTGCCTGCCGCATCAATACAGCAAGTGCAAATCTTCCTCACTGTGGTTAAGATGCTGCTTTCCGAGCGGGCGCCGCAGCGCGCCCTATTCCTGACGCAAGTTTGCAAGCTCTGCGGAAAAAAGGGAGAGACATGAACGCCGAAGATTTCAGAGCCTCGCTCGCCGAGCCAGCGCCGCCCGAAACGCTTTCCGTGCCGCTAGCCGCCCTCTGGTGGGATGCAAAAGGCGATTGGACCCGAGCTCATGACTTGGTTAACGAACTCGAAACCGCCGACGGCATGGCGGTTCACGCCTACTTGCACCGCAAAGAAGGCAATGCCTCCAACGCCGATTACTGGTACCACCGCGTCGGCCGCTCCTTTCAACGCCCCACCCTCGATGCTGAATGGACCGCGCTAGTTGAAGGCCTGCTGTCCGGCGCAGCATAAGTCTGAAGCGAGTACGCTCTTCTTAAAACCGCTTCTCTTAGGGTCATCCCTGTACCGCGATTTTCCCCGCAGCATGTCGAATTTCCCTCAAGTTATTCATTCAGTTTACGCGATGTAGCGCCGCGGCCGTTTCCGCAACTCCTTGAATATTATTCACTTTCGTTTTTTGGCAAACCGTTTGGCACGGCGGTTGCACCTCTCGCTGCGGGTGACACATTCACCGCAGGAGGGCAGTAGCATGAAACAGTCACACTTTCACCTGAAGACTTGGCTCACAGTATCAGCTCTAACGGGTTTCTTGTGCCTCGGCGCACCCGTAAACGCGCAATCCGCGCCTGCTCAGAATACTCCAGCTCTTCAAGGCGACGCCGCTACCCGCCAGGAACTCGCAAACTTCAATCAGTTCCTGGACAGCCATCCCGAAGTCGCCGGCGACATTCGCAAAGACCCGTCGCTGGTAAATAACGATGATTTTGTGAACCGGCATCCGGCGCTGCAAACTTATTTGCAGGATCATCCAGCGGTTCGCGAGCAAATCAAGACTGATCCGAACGGCTTCATGCGTCAGGAAACGCGTTACGACCGGCGGGAGGATGATCGCGACCGCGATCGTGACATGCACCGCCAGGAACTGGCGCGCTTCAATCAATTCCTGGACACCCACCGCGAAACAGCTGAGCAGCTTCGCAAGGATCCTTCGCTGGTGGACAAGCCAGAATTCGTGCAAAACCATCCCGCGTTACAGACTTATTTGCGGGAGCATCCGGAACTCAGCGCACAGCTGAAGCAAGATCCGAATGCCTTCATGCATCAGGAAGATCGTTACGATCGCGGCCAGGACGATCGTGATCGCGACTTCCACCGCCAGGAGCTGGCGCGCTTCAATCAGTTCTTGGATACTCACCGCGAAGTCGCCGACCAGCTTCGCAAGGATCCTTCCTTGGTCGATAACCAGGAGTACGTGCGCAACCATCCTGAGTTGCAGACCTATCTGCAGGACCATCCGGAACTCAGCGCACAGCTAAAGCAAGACCCGAATGCGTTCATGCATCAGGAAGACCGTTATGATCGCGGTCAGGATGGTCGCGGTGACAATGATCGCGATCGCGACGTTAACCGCCAGGAATTGGCCCGCTTCGATCAATTCCTGGATACACACCGAGAAACGGCCGATCAACTTCGCAAGGATCCTTCGCTCGTAGATAACCAAGAATTCGTGCGCAGCCATCCGGCGCTGCAGACCTATCTGCAGGACCATCCTGAGCTTCGCGAGCAGATCAAATCAAATCCGAATGGGTTCATGCAGCAGGAAGCTCGTTACGCTCGTTATGACAACCGGGAAAACGGCATGGATCGCGACGCCATGAGCCATCGCCAAGCTGCCAGCTTCGGCGAATTCCTCGGCGGCCACTCGGAAATCTCGCAACGCCTCTCCGAGGATCCTTCGCTAGCGAAGAATCAGGAGTACCTGGAAAACCATCCTGAACTTCAACAGTATCTATCCTCGCATCCCGATGTGAATAAGGAACTCATGGCGAATCCGCAGAGCTTCGTCAAGTCAGCGCAGCAGTTCAGCACCACCACTAACACTGCGCCGGCCGTGAAGACTCCGATGGCGACGGATCCCGCCAAACCGAAGCAGTAAGCAGTACGCAACGACGCCGCGAGGAGGGAAGGCCGAGCGCAATCGGCCTTCCCGTTCGCGACCGGCTTTTTATTTTTGCGTGGCCGCGCGCCGCGCTCGTCTCAGCCCGCTATCAAATCACCCGCGGGTCGGTGTTGGGTGGCGAATCCAATTTAGGAGGAACCATGAACGCTAAGACCGCTAAGACAGCACTTCTTCTAACGATCATCCTGCTAGCCGCGATTCCCCTCAGCGCCGGCGGCAAAAAAAAGAATCCGCCCGACCGGGCCATGCTTGAGCGAATGGAAGCGGTTCCGTGCGGAGCCAAAGAAAAAGGCGTCACCGGTTTAGGCACCGTGTGGGCCTCGGCGGGCATCACTCACGTCAATTCCGATGAGAAGCTCTGCCCGCAGTACGAGGTGGTCACCGACGACATGGAATATCACATCCGCCCAACCGACACCAAACACCCTATCGTTTTGCCGGTCGGTAAAGAAGTCGTCTTTAAGATCAAGAAAGACCGCATGTATCTGAGAGTCGCCGACGGCGATGATCAGAAAATGCTAACCTACGCAGTCGTCGCGGAGAAACCGGCAAACTCAGACACCGACGCGCAAAACTCCACGCCCAAGCCCGATAAACCGGAGTAGTGCCGGACAGGGTCTCTGCCGAATTGTTGTTTTTGTGAATCTGCAGGGGCGGGTCTCAGACCCGCCCCACTCGGCATGTCAGCGGATTTTGGCGGCGATTCTGCATTTGTCGTTGACTTTGTAGCGGTCGCCTTTAGGCGGGCGCCTTCGACTTCGGCTTGTTCTGGGCTCTCAGCTTCCTCTGCGTTAAATCTTTAGAATCTCAACACACCGAACATGTACAGCTTTCCAAATTAATCTCGGACAGGTAGTACTAGTTCTGTACCAATTCTGTCCTCACGTCCAGCTGTTTCCGTCTCACGATCGCGCTACACTCAAACGAAAACTAAAATATGAAACTGATCAAACGATCGCCTCATGCAAGCCCGCACCCCGCGCCGTCACCCGCGCCACGCCAAATGCTGCGTATCCTTTATGAGGCTGATCGCCGGGCTCCAACCGCGTGTCCCCAGCCGGTCCTATGCCATCGGCAGGAGCGCCTCACAATCCTGCTTTTGTCACTTGTCACTCATCACTTGTCACTTTTTCTAATCAACGGCGCGGCGATTAGAAACGTCTGTAACTCCTAGAAAACAAACAATGGCGCCCAATTCTAATCGCAAATTTTTTGCAGTTTTGGCAGGCCTTGGCCCTTCGTCCCGCGTGAACTACCGAGCACTACGTATAACCCGCACCGTTCCCGCTCCCATATCAAGCATCACCACTTCTCATTCCCGAACCACTCCGTTTGCGCACACGGCGAACCTCTGCGAAACTAGGTTCATGCGAAAACTACAAAACATTGCAGCAACCACAGCATTAGCAACAACGATCCTCTTCGCTGGCGCTGCTGCAGCGCAGCAGACCCCGGCGACAAATCCATCCACAACCCCGTCGCCAGCCAGCGCCGGAACCGCGAAAACTCAAACGGGCACCGCGCCAAAATCTTCCACGAGCGCGACGGCGCAACATCACACCGCAGCCGCTCCTCTCGTGCTGAAAACCGACAAGGATAAGGAGAGCTACGCCATCGGAATGAACATCGGCAAAAGCATCCACAGAGACGGCGTGGACGTGGACCCGAATATTTTATTGCGTGGAATGAAGGATGCTATCGCCGGCGGCAAGACGGCGCTAAGCGACGACGAAGCAAAAACTGTGATGACCAATTTGCAGGCCAACCTGCGCAAAGAGCAGGCCGAAAAAGCGCAGCAGGCCGGCGACGCCAACAAAAAAGCAGGCGACGCATTTCTGGCAGCAAATAAAACGAAGGACGGCGTGGTAACGCTGCCCAGCGGCTTGCAATACAAAATCCTGACAGAAGGTACCGGCCCGAAACCCACCGCGACCGACACCGTGGTGTGCAATTACAAAGGCACGCTGCTCGACAACACCGAATTCGACAGCTCCTACAAACGCAATCAGCCGCTGACGATTCCAGTAAGCGGCGTGATCAAGGGCTGGACCGAGGCGCTGCAACTGATGCCGGTGGGCTCGAAGTGGCAATTATTTATTCCGTCGGACTTGGCCTACGGCCCGCAAGCCAAGGGGCCCATCGAGCCAAATTCCACGCTGATTTTTGAAGTGGAGCTGCTTTCGATTCAGGAGAAAAAAGAACCAGCAAAATAGTGTACTCAAAAGCTAACACAACTTCCATTCTGAACTCGCTGCTGCGGGCACGGGATGACGAACGCAACATCGCTTTTCGCGTGTCGCGACAATGCACGCCGCGATGATTTTCGAATTACTAAATTCGGCTGGATTGCGCGGCGTGCAAAGAAGCCTGCAGCAGCATTTGAATTGTCGCGGGCATCGAAGCGAAGCGGGCGTCTTTGGTCAGTCCTTGATGATAACGAAAATAAATTTGCTGCACGATCACCGCTAATTTGAATCGCGCGAATGCGAGATAAAACGCGATGTGCGTTACATCGCAGCCCGTTTTTTGCGCGTAGCGCTCTACGATTTCCGCGCGCGTGAAACTTCCTGCCTCCGTTGTAGGCCCCCAGCGATTTTGCTGAATTTCCTCCGGATCAGTTTCATCCACCCAGTACGCGAGCGCCGTGCCGAGGTCGGTAAGCGAATCGCCGATGGTGCACATTTCCCAGTCGAGCACGCCAACGATTCGCGTGATGTCGCTCGCGTCGAGAACGACGTTGTCATATTTGTAGTCGTTGTGAATCAGCGAAACGGCGCCGCTGTGCGGCAGCTGCTGCTGCATCCACGCCGTGATTTTTTCCACCTCCGCATATTCGTGCGTTTTCGATCCGTAGTAGCGCTCGGTCCAGCCGCGCACTTGCCGCTCGAGATACCCATCCGGCTTGCCGAGCTCAGCAAGCCCCGCTGCGGCGTAATCCACATGATGCAGGCGCACGAGATTATCAATGAATGATTCGCTGAGGCGGCGCGCCTTCTCCGTGGAAAAATCCAAACCGGGCGGCAGAGTTCTGCGCAGGATGATTCCATGAACTGGTTCCATTACGTAAAAGGGCGCGCCGATGATGGAATCATCTTCGCAGTAGAGCAGAACTTCAGGAGCAGGGGAGTAGGCGGCGTGAAGTTTCGAAAGCACGCGAAACTCGCGCGACATATCGTGAGCGGATTTCACTTTGCTGCCGAAGGGCGGCCGTCGCAGAACTAGCTCCTTGGCTCCGAGATGAAGTGAGTATGTGAGGTTGGAATGGCCGGCAGGGAATTGGCGAACTTCAAGCGCGCCTGCTTCGTCAGGAAAGTGATTGCGCAGATAGGGTTCGAGCGCAGCTACGTTGAGTTCTTCGCCGGAGCGAATCGCTGCCGGTTGGTCGAGGAAATCGCTCATCGGAACATCTCCCTAGCGATACGTGCGCATCGCGGGATCCGCAATGTGTTCGTGGACATTGAAACTGCTGAGCGTGAAGCGCTCGGCGTCGTAAAGAAATTCGCTCCAGGATGCATTGCGCGACATCCACGTCATTTGCAATGTGCTTTCAGGCGAGAGGTGCAACGCACGCTGCGTGCCGACAGCGATGGGGCCGCCCGAAGTGAAAATCGCGACACGTTCACCGCGTTGTTCGGAGGCGAGGAATTTGTCCAGGCCGGAATTTACGCGGGCGCAGAACTGCAGCCACGTCTCGACGCCTTCCAGTTGGATTACGCCGCGAACCCAATCACCGATGACCGCTTCGAACAATCGCTGAAAGGCCACGCGTTTCTCGGCGTTAGTAATAGAGGACTGGAACGCGGTATGGAGGTCGCGGACTCTCTGATCTTTTTCCATCAGTGCGGGAAGGCTGCCGCGGAGCACGGCTTCGCCTTGATATTCATCGAATTCCGCCAGCATTACAGGCTCGGGAAAATGCAGGCCAGCTTTTTGGTACGCGGCGCTCACAAGTCTCACGGTGTCTTGTTGCCGTGCGCATGGGCCGACGCCGACACGGTCGAATGTGATTCTACGCCGCGCCCAGTATTCGCCGAGAACGCCAGCTTGCGTTTCGCCGAGCGCGGACAATTTGTCGTAGTTCGGCTCGAGGAACGATGCTTGGGCGTGACGTACGAGATAGAGGACGCCCATCGTCAGGTTGGCCGTTCACTCAAGGTTGGGTCACCGGCAATATTGTGACGGCGAAACGCGCGCAGGTCCAGACTCGGATAGCGCGCATCGTGGTTAGTGAATTCGCGCGCGCAAATTAGCCGGCCGCGCCTTCTTCCCGTCCGAAGTTCGCGAAAGTCTTGCCTTGCTCCGCGAGGCGCACCAGCAGCGGAGCCGGTTGCCAAATTTCACCATGCTGGCGGTGGAATTCGGAGATGCGCGCAAGAACTTGTTTCAGTCCCACGGTATCTGCATACCACATCGGGCCCCCGCGATATGCCGGGAAGCCGTAACCATTGAGGTAAATAATGTCTATGTCCGAAGCGCGCAAGGCATAGCCTTCTTCCAGAATGCGCGCGCCTTCGTTCACGAGTGCGTAAACGCAGCGATCCACAATTTCCGCAGCGGAAACGTCGCGCTGCGGGATTTTTGCTTCGGTTACCCATTTGCGGATCAGTTCGTCAACCGCGGGATCGGGCATCGCGCGGCGCTGCTCATCATACTTGTACCAGCCCGCGCCGGTTTTCTGGCCGAAGCGGCCCAGCTCGCACAAATTATCTTCGACGAGCGGCTGGCGAGTGTCCGGCTTTTCCAGATGGCGATATTCCTTGCGGATGCGCCAGCCGACATCAAGTCCCGCAAGATCGCCAGTGGCCAGCGGTCCCATGGCCATGCCGAAATCGGCGAGCGCTCTATCCACGGCGGCAACGCTGGCGCCTTCTTCGACTAGGAATTGCGCTTCGCGGCGGTAGGGACCAAACATGCGATTGCCGACAAAGCCGCGGCAGTTGCCGACGAGTACGCCAATCTTGCCGAGCGCTTTCGAAAGTTGCATGCAGGTGGCGATCACTTCTTTGGAGGTAGCTTTGCCGCGAACGATTTCCAGCAGTCGCATCACGTTTGCGGGGCTGAAAAAATGCGTGCCAATGACGGAGGCGGGACGCGAAGTGGCGGATGCGATTTCGTCGATATTCAGCGTGGAAGTATTGCTGGCGAGGATGGCGCCGGGTTTGCAGACGCGATCAAGTTCTTTGAAGACTTCTTTTTTCAGCGCCATGCCTTCGAAGACGGCTTCGATCACCAAATCCGCTTTGGCGAAATCGTCGTAAGAGAGGGTCGGAGCAATGCGCTTGAAGCGCTCTTCGGCATCTTGCGGAGTGAAGCGGCCCCGCTTGACGGAGTTCGCGTAATTCGACTGGATGGTCGCAAGGCCGCGATCGAGCGCGGCTTGGTCCGCATCTTTTAGCAGCACGGGAATCCCAGCATTTGCGAGGACCATAGCGATGCCGCCGCCCATGGTGCCGGCGCCAACGACCGCGGCGGATTTTATGGGAATCAGCGGAGTTTCCTTGGGGACGTCGGGAATTTTGCTGACTTCGCGTTCGCTGAAGAAAACGTGAATGAGCGCTTTAGATTGGTCGGAGAAGAGGCACTCGACGAAAAGTTTTTGTTCGACTTGGCAGCCCTCGGCAAACGGCAATGTTGTGGCGGCTTCGATGGCGGTGATGGCAGCGACGGGCGCGAGCAGGCCGCGCTGTTTTTTGGCAACTGTTTCGCGCGCGGCGGAAAAAATCGGAGCGTTGTCGGCAGGACTGCCGAGTTTTTCGTTGCGCTCGCGCGTTTTGGGCGCAGGCTTCGCGGCGACCTCGCGGGCAAACGCAATTGCGCCTGCGAGTAGATCGCCCTCGATGATGCGATCGACGATGCCAAACTGCAGTGCCTCTGCGGCTTTCACGGGATTTCCGGTGGTGCACATTTCAACGGCTTTGGCGACGCCTGCAAGGCGGGGAAGGCGTTGCGTCCCGGCCGCACCGGGAATGATGCCGAGTTTTACTTCGGGCTGGCCGACTTGCGCGCTGGCAACGGCGACACGATAGTGGCACGCCATCGCGACTTCCAGGCCGCCGCCGAAAGCGGTGCCATGGATGGCGACGACCACTGGCTTTTTGCTGTCTTCAATTTTCAGAAGAAACGGGAGCAGACCCGCGCCGCGCGTTTTTCCGGAAGTCATTTTGCCAAATTCTTTAATGTCCGCGCCAGCTATGAAAGTTCGCCCACCGCCGATGAGGACGACGGCTTTGACGGCGTCGCCTAGCGCGATTTGATCGAGCGCTTCGGAGATACCTTCGGGGACGCCGGGGCTGAGCGCATTGACCGGAGGATTATTGATGGTGATGACGGCGATGTCGTTTTCTTTTGTCAGTTGGATGAGATCGTTCATCGAGAGAATCCTTTGATTGCGAATTTACGCGCTTTTCGCGGTGACGGCATCGGCGTTGATTGCGGCGGTGTCGATCACCTTTGTGGCAATCCGCTCGCGATGAAACGTGGCGTCGCCAAATGCTGTTTCCGAACCTTTGGCGCGGCGGTAGTACAGATGCACATCATTTTCCCAGGTGAAACCCATGCCACCGTGAATCTGAATGCCACGATTGCCGACGGTGCGGGCGGCATCACTCGCGTACATTTTCGCGATGGAGACGGCGGTTGATGCGTCCGGGGAATTTTCCTCGAGCGCCCATCCGGCATAGTACACCGCGGAACGGGAACTTTCGGTTTCCAAATACATGTCCGCGCACTGGTGCTGCACGGCTTGAAATGTGCCGATGGGTTTGCCGAACTGTTTGCGCGTTTTGGCATATTCAACGGTGACGTCGAGCGTGCGCTGCATGCCGCCGACCATTTCGGCAGAGAGTGCGGCGGTGGCGACGTCGAGAGCGCGCTCGAGATTGGTGGTGGCGCCGATTTCTTCGGCGGGCGTGTTGTTGAATTCGACGACGTAGAGTTTGCGCGTGAGGTCCATCGCGGTCATCGGAGAAATTTTCAAGCCAGGGGCTTTGGAATTTACAAGGAACACGCCGTTGCGGGCAATCACGAGGATGAAATCGGCGACGGCGGCGTCGGAGACGAAATATTTCTCGCCGGTGAGTTTTCCGTTCGCGGCGGTGAGTTGAATATCGCGGGGATTCCAGCTGGCGTTGGCTTCGAGAATGGCGACCGTAGATCGAGCTTCTCCGCGGCAGATGGGCGCGAGATATTTTTGTTTGTGCGCCGGCGAGGCGACGGCGTCGAGGACCGAGCCGGCCAGCACGACGGTGGAAAAAAACGGGCCGGGCAGGAGGGCACGGCCGGCCTCTTCCATCAACAGCATCAGCTCGACTTTGCCGAGGCCGACGCCGCCGTAAGCTTCTGGAAAGATGATGCCAGTGTAGCCCTGGTCGGTGAGCTTGGACCAAAGCGCGGCGTCGTAGGCGGTGTCCGTTTCCATCAGGCGACGCATTTCCGCGCTGGGACATTCGCCGGCGAAGAATTTGCGCGCGCTGTCTTTCAGAAATTCCTGACTTTCACTCAATCCGAATTGCATGGAGTTTCCCCTTCCGAGTTTTTGGCCTAATAACTTCTGGGCAGGCCGAGAACAAAGTGTCCAATAATGTTGCGTTGCACTTCCGAAGTGCCGGCCTCGATGGTATTGCCGCGGGTGCGCAGGTAAGCGTAGGACCACATGCCGTTGTCAATGGCGCGCGGGTCGCCGGCGAGCAGCTGGCCATAGGGGCCGAGAATTTCCTGCGCGATTTGCTGCAGGCGTTGATTGAGCTCGCTCCAGAAAATTTTCTGGATGCTGCCTTCGGGCCCGGGCACGCCCGTCGCGGTGAGGCGGCTGAAGGCGCGCATCTGATTGAAGCGCATGATTTCAATTTCGGCGCTGCACTGCGCGAGCTTCTGACGAATGATGGGGTCTTCAGCGGCGGGGCGGCCGTTGCGCGAGATGTTGCGCGCGAGTTCGATGAGTCGACTGATGTAGCGTTTGAAAATCAGATGCAGGCGCGCGCCGTAGGAGCCGCGTTCGTACATCAGTGTGCTCATGGCGACATTCCAGCCGTCGTTCACTTTGCCGAGGACATTTTCGGCGGGGACGCGCACGTCGCGGAAAAAAAGCTCGTTGAATTCGGATTCGCCGGTCATCTGACGTAGCGGGCGAACTTCGACGCCGGGCGATTTCATATCCACGAGGAGAACTGTGAGGCCTTTGTGTTTCGCAGCAGTAGCGTCGGTGCGCACCACGAGTTCGCACCAGTCGCCAACCCAGCCGTAGCTTGTCCAAACTTTTTGGCCGTTCACTACGTAATGATCGCCGTGAAGGACAGCTTGCGTTTGCAGACCGGCGAGATCGGAGCCGGCGTTCGGCTCGGAAAAACCCTGGCACCAGATTTCTTCAGCGCTGAGAATTTTCGGGATGAAGCGCTGCTTCTGAGCTTCGGTGCCGTAGGCGATGATGGTGGGACCGATGAGGCCGAGGCCGAGAGAATTGGCCATGGGCGGAGCTTCGACGCGCGCCATTTCTTCCCAGAATAATGCTTGCTGCATCAGCGTGGCGCTGCGGCCTGCGTATTCCTTGGGCCAGGAAACGGCGGCCCAGCGGCCTTCCTGCAACTTGCGTTGCCAGGCGCGCAGATAGGGGAAGGATTCTTCAATGGGCTTTTCGCGCCACTCGTTCCAGTCCTTCGGGACGTTGGTCGCGAGCCAAGACCTGAGTTCGTCGCGAAACTGCAATTCTTCGGGGGTTAAGTTTAGATCCATGAATCAGACTCCTTCGGGTTGACTGCAAATAATTCTGCAAAACGTGCTGCGTCGAACGGCCGCAACTTATTTCAGGCGCCGGTTTTTGCTTTGGGCGGCGTTGGCAGGGTGAAGCCCTGACGCATCGTGTCCTGACCTTGCCAATACTTCTTGCGGATGTCTTTTTTCAGAATTTTTCCGGTGCCGGTCTTGGGGAGGCTATCCACGAATTCGAAGGAGCGTGGACATTTGTAGTGCGCCAGACGCGAGCGGCAGAACTCGATGAGTTCGAGTTCGGTGGCAGCCGCGTTTAGCTTCAACACCACTAGAGCCTTGGGAACTTCGCCCCACTTGGCGTCGGGGACGGGAATAACGCCGACTTCCAGAACGGCGGGATGCGCGAGAATGGCTTTTTCGAGTTCGAGCGAAGAAATATTTTCACCGCCGCTGACGATGATGTCTTTCTTGCGGTCAACGATGAGGGCGTAACCATCTCCGTTGAGCGTGGCCATGTCTCCGGTGTGAAACCATCCGCCACGCAGAGCTTCAGCGGAGGCTTCGGGCTGGCGCCAGTAGCCTTCCATGACGCCGTCACCGCGCGCGACGATTTCGCCGATGGATTGACCGTCGTGCGGGACGTCGTTGTCGTTCGCATCCACGATGCGCAGTTCCACGCCGGGAATTGCGTATCCAGTCATCGCTTGTCCAGTGAAGCGCTGCTCGCCTTGCCAATCCATGCCGGATTTCATGGGAGAAACGGAAAGTGTGGGCGAAGTTTCGGTGAGGCCGTAGCCCGAGAAACATTCGCAGGCGAGCTTTTCTTCCACTTCGCGAATCAGCGTGGGTGAAGAAGCGGCGCCACCGATGGTGATGCGGCGGAGAGTCGTCAGATTGTAATTGGAGCGCTCGGGGCAATTCACGAGCGCGGTGGCCATGATGGGCACGAGGCTCAGCGTGTGCACGCCTTCTTTTTCGATGAGACGGAAGATTTCCTTGGGGTCGAAGCGCTGGATCATCACGTGGCGGCCGCCGAGCAGCGTGAGGAAATGCGCGACGCCCCAGCCATTGGCGTGGAAAAGCGGAATGGTGTGAAGTTCTACGGCGCCTCTTTCGATCTGCAATCCCATGCAGACGTGCAGTGCATGAAGATATACGTTGCGGTGGGTAAGCATTACACCTTTGGGATTGGCGCTGGTGCCGCTGGTGTAGAAAAGTTCACAGAGCGAAGCTTCGTCAATGGTGGAAATGTCCGCGAAATGCGGCGTAGCGGCAGCGAGAAGCGCATCGTAATTTTTGGGAGAGAGCCACGGCGCTGCGGGAACGCCATCGAGCTGGCAGAATAATTTTACCGTGGGAATATCCTTGCGAAAGGCTTCGACCACGGGAAGGAATTGTTTTTCGATGAAGAGGGCGGAGGCTCCGGAATCGTTGAGGATGTAACCGAGTTCTGCCGGCTGAAGGCGGATGTTGAGCGGAAGCAGGACAGCGCCGGCTTCGAGGACACCGTAATAGGCCTCGAGCAAGCGATGGCAATTGCTGCTGAGAAAAGCCACGCGATCGCCGGGCTGAATGCCAGCTTTGCGCAGAGCGCCTGCGAGGCGGCTGACTCGTTCGGCCATTTGCGCGTAGGTGAAGCGTTCGTCATTGCAGACGACGGCGGTGCGGCGGGGATATTGTTGCGCCGCGTAACGCAGAAAACGCAATGGAGTGAGTGGAATGTTCATGGTTTATTTTTCCTGGATCAGGCGGATTGACCCCCATCAACTACCAGCGTGTGTCCAGTGACATAATCGGACGCCGAGGAGGCGAGAAAAATCGCGGCGCCTTTCAGGTCTTGCGGACCACCGAAGCGGCCCAGCGGTATTCCGGCCAGGAGCGATTCTTTGTTGCGTTCGATGACTTTTTCGGACATGTCTGTAGGGAACCAGCCGGGCGCGATGGCGTTGACCTGGATGTTGTGCACGCCCCATTTGCAGGCGAGATCCTTGGTGAAGATGATCACGCCACCTTTACTGGAGCTGTAACCGATGGCGGAAAATTTCGGCGACGAGCCGCGCAGCCCGGCGACGGAGGCGATGTTGACAATTTTTCCGCGGCGCTGCGCGATCATGGCGCGGCCTACCCTCTGCGAAAACAGGAATGTTCCGGTGAGATTGGTTTCGATGACTTTGTTCCATTGCTCGAGCGTCATGGTTTCGACAGGCGCGCCCCAGGAAGTGCCGGCGTTGTTGATGAGGATGTCTATGCGGCCGAATTTTTCGAGCGTGGCGTCGGCGACCTTTTGAATGCTGGCTGGATCTTTGACGTCGCAAGCCAGCGCTAGAACTTTTGTGCCTGCGGCTTGGAGTTCGGCGGCGGCTTGCTCGCAGCGTTCTTTCTTCCGGGCGCAGAGAACCAGGGTCGCGCCCATTTCGGCCAGGCCGTCGGCCATCTGGCGGCCGAGGCCTACGGAGCCGCCGGTGATGATGGCGACACGGCCGGAGAGGTCGAAGATATTGGAGGTGGTCACGTTGCGAGTTTTGGAGCTGGGTTAATTTTCAGCCTTTCAAAATAGCGTGTGTTTATATCATATGTTAGAGGCTAACGCTAGTTTGAGAATGCAAAGATGGCCGCCCAAAAGGCAGGCGGTCGCTTCCTTCCGACCCCGCGCCGCGAGGTCGAAGGGTGAATCGCCCGGTAAGGTGATTCACAACGTCAACATCGAATGCGAAGGCAACGTCAGCGGCTAATGCCGCTCGCCGTTCAAGGCGTTTACGGCACGGCTGAAGCCGTGCCCTGACGAAAAACGGTGATTCTCATCCACACGCTAAAATCGGCAACTTCAAAATCAAAACCAAAATCAGCGTCAAATTCGAAGACGCCCGCCTGAAGGCGGCCGCTACAAATTCAAGATCAACTTCAAACGCACCGAGCCACTCAGATTCTCGACTCCGAATGCACACCTGGCCTACAGACGCTTTAGAACTGATCGCCGAAAGAGAAGCCTTGGGTGCAATCGTTGCCGATGCCGAAGAAGCACGGGTGCGCGAACGCGTCGAACGGACGCAGATAGGGCGCTGGCGTGAAATCTATGAATGCCGGCGGAGTGGGAACGATGGTGGTGCCGACCGCAAAGATATTGAATTGCGGGCCGAGAGCGGCGGCGTCGCCATTGAGAAGATTGGCTTCGATGCTCGGCCAGCGGCCAGTGTCCAATCGTTGCAGGAGCGTTTCAACCGCGGCGATGGTTTCCGCGGGGGTGAAGGCGCAGTGGCCGGCGCGATCCACGAACGTTTGACGCAGCAGGCGGCTGTTATCGTCCACACGGTCCACGACGTCCTTGTATGCAGTTTCATTTTCGACGACTACCAGACCATCGCCCTTGGTGTGCATGGTGAGGACGGGAATATCTATCTGGCCATCGAAAATAATATTTTGCTCCAGGTAATTGACCGCTTTCGGGTTCGCGCCGATGCGGGCAGCGCGATTCAAGGTGTCGAGGTCCTGTTCGAGGCTGAGCCCGGCGGTCTGATAGAGGGCCCAGACTTCGTCGCGGTCCACGGATTTTGCGAGTTGCGCGCGGTAGTCAACGCCGGTGTTCCAGGAGACGTTGCCGCCGGCGCGGAGTTCGAGTTCGGCGCGGAAAGCGAATACGAAGGGAAAATCAACCTGCTGGTCCCACAAGAACTGATTGGCTTCCTGGCTGGCGAAATCGGTCGGAGAAGGTTCCGGCGAAGTGGGAGTGAACCAGCCGGGGGTGTCGCCTAGAGCTGCCCCGAGAGCGATACGCGCGCGGCCTTGAGGGGTGGCCTGCGCGGCGGCGAGAATTCCTTCGGCGAGCGTGAAGTTTGCATTCGGGTTCAAGATGTCAACCAGTTGCAGGTCGGAAGTGGGTGCGAGCAGCGTCTTAAACGCGAATTCCGCATCGAGCGCGGTGTTCCATGTGGCAACGCCACCGGAGAGCACGCCGCACATCGGTTGCGCGGCAGCGAAGCGCTTCGGATTCCTTTGGATTAATCCGGCGGTGATGATGCCGCCGAGAGAGTGTCCCCAGGCGATGGTGGCAGCGGGATGGCCGAACATTGTATCAAACAAATCGAGCGTGGCGATTTGATCGCTGAGAGCTTCGTGGATGGCCCAGCCGGTGGTGGCGTAGGAGGAGCCGGCGAGGGCGAATCCATTGGCGAGGAGAAAAGCGCCGGTGTCGGGATCGCCGACATCCATCGCAGGATTGGCGGCTCCGGGCTCGACGTAACCGTGGCTATAGAGGAAGAGGGTCCCGTTCCAATTCACAGGAACTTGCATCAGGTAGGTGGCGCCGTCGCTAAGCGAGCCAGTCTTGGTGATGACATTCGTTTGGGCGCGCGAGCTGCCTGCGATGGAAAGAACGAGAATCGCGGTGAAGGCGAAGCAAGGCGCGGTGTGTTTGATCTGTTGCCACATATCAACTCCTCCTGTTGCTGCGAAGTTCGTGAACCTGAGGCTCCGGCGAAATTACTCGCCTGAAATTCCGTAGACGGTACCGCCGGCGGTTGTAGCTGGGACCGCCGGCGATGTCCTGCTGCGCAATTAGAAATTAAATCTGCAGCCGAGCTGAATCTCCCGTTTTGCCAAGTCCGAAGTGAAGCCCAGAGGCGTGCTGGGGGAGAGGGCGGCGCTGCCGTGCACGTTGAAAGTAGTGAACCCGGGCGTGAGTCCCAACAACGGGCTTACCTCGTTGTTCACGCTGGCATAATTCGTGTGGTTTGCGATGTTGAAGCCTTCCGCGGTCAGTAGCAGATTGACGCGCTCGCCGAGTTTGTGCTGCCAGGTCAAGCGCGCGTCGAAGTCAACATAGTTGGGGCCAAGGCCAGTGTCGCGCGGAGCACCGATGGGGCGTTCGTTCGTGGTGTGGTTGTCCCCATTGACCTCGCCACCGGCGAGCAAGTTGAAGGGATGACCGCTGTGGTACTGGAAGATCGGCGAGAGCTGAAAACCTTTCAAGAAGGCATTCTTCCAAGGGCTGTTGATCACAGCGGCCACCACCACCTTGTTGCGTTCATCAAATTCGGAGAGGGCGCGGTCCGCGGCCAAGTCCGTGGGATCCTGCGGACCGAAGTCGGTATTGAAATCGGTGCCGGTGTCAAAGGCTTTGCTGTAGGTGTAATTTGCGAAGAAAGAGAAATTATCGTTGAAGCGTTTATGGACTTCGATAATGCCGCCCTCGTACAGGCCGGATGACGCGGAGGTGTATTGGTTATTCTGCGTAACCAGGACATTCACGAAGCAAGGCGAAACGGGCTGACCAAAAGTATTGAGGGTAACCGCGCATGGGTAAACGCCACCAGCACCTGGGCCTGAGGTTTCGAAACCCGCGGCTGGGTCGGTTGCCGCACTCGTGTTCCAGTTGCGGTAGGAAACAGATTTTCCATTCGCCAACGTTACGGTACTCATCGGAGTCGCGGCCAACAGGTTGGTATCAATCGCGACCGGGAGGTGGAGGGTGTGGGAATAAATGAAGCTAACGGATACCGAGAAGCCCGGGGTGATCTCACGCTCAATTCCGAGAGAAGCCTGTTGCGAGTAAGGGGGCCTGTAGTTGGGCGGATTGCTGAAGAGTACGGTTAATGGCGAAAGCTGGCCGCTATTCTGAACGAAAATGCCTGAACCCAGCGGTTGGGGAAAAACTCCGCCCGCTGTGGTTGGGAGCAGGGACTGCGGGGTGATGCATGCATTCTGGCCGGCCGCCGCGGCGGTGCATTGAATCAGGCCCGCGCCGAAGAGGGTCTGAAAGATGGTGGCGGAGTTTTGTAGAAAAGGAAGGCCTGTGCCACCGAGGGGATCTGCGTAAATGGATATGAAACGGTTACACGGGCTGGAACCGTTGCCGGGGAATATGGTGCCCGGGGTGCCGAGCGCAGTGACCCCAATTCCGCAGGTATTCTGGGCATTCAGGACCTGATCAGGAACCTGCGCGGAATTATGCTGATTCTCGACGGTACTGCGATTCTTGTTGAGGACGCCGAGGCTCAAGTCCACTTGGGGAATCTGCGCGTCAACCGGGCCGTAGAAAATCCCGTAGCCGCCGCGAACCACGGTTTTGTGGTCCTTGAAGGGGTCCCAAGCGAACGAGATACGCGGAGCGACGTCGCCATAGTAGGTATTCAGGGGGTTATACTGCGAATCAATTTCATAACGGATGCCGTAGTTCAGGGTGAAATTGGAGGTAATTTTCCAGGAATCCTGCAAATAGATTCCGGTGAGCGGACGCGTGTAGGCGGGATAATCCGCGTCGCCGAAACCTTGCTGATAAACCTGCGGCAGGCCGAGAGAAGCACTCTGCAGCGAATTTAGACCGTCTGCGAGGCCGCTGAGTTGCGGACTCAGGAGGGAGCCGGGAAGCGGACCGAAGACGAAGCGACCCGGGAGGAAGGTGTGGGATTCGGTGTGATTGCCGCGGAGAATCTCATTGCCTCCGAATTTAATGGTGTGGTTGCCGCGGACCAGGGTGACGTTGTCCGCGAATTCATAGCGGCGAAGGATGGTGAGATTGGGCAGAAAAATATTGGTGCCAAGATTATTGGCGAAGCTGGCGATTTGCAGGCCAACTTGTGCCGGCGTGTTGGGGATTACGTCGAAGCTGTTGTAATCCCACTGGAAGCGAAATTCATTTTCGGTGCGCGGGCTGAAGACGTGGTACCAGGAGGCTTGAAGATTGTTGTCGTAGTCGTGGGTGGAGCTGCCTGCGGAAAAACCGGTGAGCGATTGCACGTCGGGATTTTCTTCCAGGTCGTGGCCGTAACGATAGCTTAGATTAATCGAGTCTGCTTCGCTGATGTGGTGGTCGAGGCGGCCTGAGAACAGGTACTCACGAGTGGTATAGGGAAAGAGGCCGCCGTTGGATTCCAGCTGGTTGATGAGGTAAGTGTTCAGCGCGGTTTGCCCGGTTCCCGGCAGGCCGGTAAGCTGGCTGGTGGTCAACCCTAACTGGAGCGCGCCCGCACACTGATTCGCGGGGAGGGTCAGCACAGTGCCGTTGGGCTGGTTGAGGCAGGGCACGGGTGTGGCGCCCTGAGCGAAGAGCCCGGCGATAACGGTGTCCTGAGCGGGCGTGGGAAGAAACTCGTTCGTATTGGTAATGAGCGGAACGGAATTCTCGGCGTCCTGGCGCAAGCCTTCAAAGGCGAAGAAGACGAACGTTTTGTCCTTGTGAATGGGGGCGCCAATGGTGCCGCCGAACTGATAGCGTCCGAGAGAATTCTTGATTGGTGAACCCACAGAATTAGTCGTGGGATCGAAGATTTCGCCGGGCGCAAGCGCTTGAGTAAAGGCGAAAGGATCGCGCGCATCCAGGCCGCTGTTGCGGAAATAGCTGTATGCGGTGCCGTGGACATCGTTGGTGCCTGTTTTTGTAACGATGTTGACTGATGCGCCGGTTGCGCCACCCAGGTCCGCGCCATAATTGCTGCGATTCACCTGGAATTCTTGCACGGCGTCCTGGCTGACGGTGAGGCGAACGCCGCCGGCGTCGTCGCCGGTCTCGCCGCCGTCAACGGTGACGCTGTTGCCGCGACCGTTGCTGCCGTAGAAGGACAGGCCGCTTTGCGGAGTCTGCTTCACGCGAAAGTCCTGATCGTCCGCGATGCGAGTGGAATCGGAGACACCGGGCAGCAGCAGGGTAAAGTTGAGGTAGTCGCGGCGATCGATAGGGAGATCCTCAATATATCCCTGGGTGATGGTATTGGATTGGCTGCCACGTTCGGTTTCGACGACGGGCGGAGCGGCGGAGACTTCCACGACCGAGGAAGTGGTCGCGACCTGGAGATGGAAATCGAGATTCGCGATCTGGCCGACGGTGATCACGACCCCTTTTTGAAGTAGCGTTTGAAATCCGGGGATCTGTGCGGTGAGATCGTAGGTGCCTGGAAGCAGATTGCTGAAGCGATATTGGCCGTTGGCATCAACATTGGCCGAGAGGCGTATGCCTCTGGAAACATCCTCGGCCGTCACCGTGCCCTTGGGGATCACGGCGCCGGTGGGATCAGTCACGGTGCCGCTCAGGCTCCCGGAAGCGCCCACACCTTGGGCGTGCGCGATTGGACTCGCCAGCAACAGACACGCCACCAGCATAATGGCGCAGACAAATGAGATCAGAACTCTCATGGCTCCTCCTGATGTGTGGGACAGCTGCGAGATTGGGGCGGCTGGAAACGGGAGCAGGCCCGGTACACGGCTGCGAGCGCGCTGGTGAGAGGGCATCGCCGGCGCGATGTCGCCAGAGACATCATTGCGGAATGTTTTGCACGAATTCGAAGACACCCGACCCCCGTCCAACCCAATTCCCAAGAATTGTGAGTGTAGGTATCACATCATAGTTACTAACGTCAACAGGAAAGCTGATGCGACGCATCGAAATTACAGATGGAGGTGTGGGGATGCGGCAGGGAGGTGCTTGCTGGAGCTTCGGATAGGGCGAATACGTTTACTGGGAACTCGGCTTGACGGTCAATCGCAGTGGAACAAACGCAAAGCGTCAAGCATGGCGAAGGGCGGCTAGTGCGGAGTTAGCACGATGCGACCGGAGACGGTGCCGTTGCGGAGCTCGGCCATGGCTTCGTTGACTTGGGCTAGGGGGCGCGTGGTTACTTGCGAGTGGATTTTTCCGGCGGCGGCCATGGCCAGGACCGCGCGCAGATCCTGGCGGGTGCCGACGGAGGATGCCTGGATGCGGACTTCCGAGGCAGCCATCGAAATGGGCGGGAAGCAGATGGATTCCGCGGGGAGGCCAACGACGAGAAGAATGCCGGTGGGCCGCACGCAGAGAAAAGCAGTGTCGTAAGCGGTTTTCGCGGCGGACGTTACGATGGCGGCATGGACGCCGCGCGCGCGGCGCAGCTCTTTGGCGACGTCCGCGGTTTTGGCGTTCAGAGTTGCGGACGCGCCGAGAGTCGTGGCATGAGCGAGCTTTTCGTCGGAGACATCAATGGCGGTGACGGCCGCCCCTAGCCCCGCGCCGATCTGCACGGCGAGTTGGCCCAAGCCGCCGACACCGAAGACGGCCAAACGCTGGCCTGGCTGGATTTTGGCGTGCTGCAGCGCGCGATACACGGTGACGCCGGCGCAGAAAAGAGGCGCGGCATCGCTGGAAGAAAGCTGGTCGGGAATTTTCAGCGCGTGACTGGCGGGGGCTTTGACGAATTGGGCGAAGCCGCCATCCACGGTGACGCCGGTGATTTGCTGTTTGATGCAGAGATTTTCGTTGCCCTCACGGCAGAATTCACATTCGCCGCAACTCCAATGCAGCCAGGGAACGCCGACGCGATCGCCGACTTGCAGATTTTCAACGGAGGCGCCTCTTTCCACGACGCGGCCGGCGATTTCGTGGCCGAGGATGAGCGGTTTTTTGATGATACGCGCGAGTTGCGGCCAGTCGGCATCGGCCAGGTGCAGATCGGAGTGGCAGACGCCGCAGGCTTCGACTTCGATCAGCACTTCGTGCGCGGCAGGCTGGGGCCGCGCGATTTCTTCGATGCTGAGTGGAGATTTGAATTCGCGCAGTACGGCAGCTTTCATGGCGTGCACCTCAGTGATCTTTTGATTGTAAATCAGGCTGGCGCGGAAGAGGCGCGAGCTTCCGCGAGCGGCACGCGGATTGGCGATGATTCCCGGCTACGGTCGGGCGCCGCGCAAGAAAAATTCGACGGCATTGCGCACCCGCTCCGTGAGTTTGTGCGGGCCGGTAAGGTCCACGGCCCACTGGCGGACGACGGTATTGAAAAGCCCTTCCATGAATTCGGCGAGGTGCACGACCGGAAAGTCGCGTGTGACTTCGCCGTTTTTTTGGCCTTCGGCGATAATTTCGCGGAGCAGGTTTACGGTGGCAGCTTCGGCGCCGCGCAGTTCAGGCGAGCGCACTGGATCCATCGCGCCGGCGAGAATTACGGCCTGCCAGAGCGGGCGTCCGACTTCCGTGACGTTTCCGAGAGTTTCGTAAAAGCGGCGCAGGCGCTGTTCGGTGGTGGCTTTAGTAGAGAGTTCGGATTTGAGGCTTTCGGCCTGGCGGGCGAAAGCGCGGCGTCCGACTTCGCGCAGGACCGCTTCCTTGCTGGGAAAATAGCGGAAGAATGTGGGCTGGCTGATTTCCAGTGTTTGCACGATGTCGTCGATGCGCGTCTTTTCGTAACCGCGCTGGCGGAAAAGATGCAGAGCGGTTTCGACGATTTGCTCGCGCAGGCGGGCTTTCTTGCGTTCGCGCAGGCCACCGGGCGGTTCTTTTCTGGAAGCGGAGTGGCCGCGTGTTCTGGTGGTGTCGCCGTCGCGATCGCCGTCGTTTACGGGTTCCGTCGAGGATGGCTGCCTGACGGAAATTTTTGCGCGGGGCATGATGCTGTTCCTCCTACAAGGCGCACCGGGGTGGGGTGCGGGAGCTATATTGTGTTAGTGGCCCTAACATTATAGTGACTAACGCGAAGTTGCAAGCCCCGCGTAGTGTGATTCCGATGCGCTGAGCGAAGATCAGAGCGGCTGCCGGGAGGAATGTGAGCGCTTGCGAGTTAGCCGATTCGGGCAGAAGCGAGAGTAACACGCGAGAAAAAGGAAGAGATCGGCTGATGGATTTTCATGATGGAGAAATATATTGGAGGCGCGGGTGGGAATCGAACCCACGTATAAAGGTTTTGCAGACCTCTCCCTTACCACTTGGGTACCGCGCCTCGGTCATACAGTATATCGAAACCGTGTTGTACTTTCAGCCGGGAAGGTTGCGGGCGTGAGTTTAGGGTCTATTGATGTTGAGATTCAAATGCGGTCGGTGTTTGCGGCGTTGCTGAAGGCAGAGATGAAGTGCGCTGCTACCCTTCGATCCCACACTGCGGGCTCGAAGGGTAAATCGCGCAGCAGCGCGATTCAACGAATGTGCAACTCGTAGGGCATGCGGGCTTGCACTGGTTCCATTTGGCTGAGGATGTGATTGATCATGGATTCCAGGGATTGCGATTCGCTCATGTTGTTGTCTTTTTCTCGCTGGAGAAATTGTTCGAAGAACGATTTTTCTTCGGGATAGCGGACGATGTGCACGCTTTCGCCGGCGGGAATATTGGAGAGATGCTTGGCGATTTCGATGGCGCGGTCGAGGCCGCCGAGCTCGTCCACCAGGCCGAGTTCTTTGGCCTGTGCGCCGGACCAGACGCGGCCTTTGCCGATTTTGTCCACGGCTTCGACGGTCATTTTGCGGCCTTGCGCGACGCCTTTGGTGAAATCGGCGTAGGTGTCGTTGAGCGATTTTTGAATGTAGGCGCGCTGCGCCGGCGTGAAATTCTGCTGGGCGGAAAACATCGTGGCGTTGTCGCTGGTGGCGACGAAATCCGTGCTCATGCCGAGCAGAGCGTACAGGCCGGAGACATTGAATTTGCCGATCAGCACGCCGATGGAGCCGGTGATGGTGCCGGGGTCAGCGACGATTTTGCGGGCGGGAGTTGCGATCCAGTAGCCGCCGGAAGCGGCGACGTCCGACATGGACACGACGACGGGCTTGACCTGATTGGCGAGTTCGACTTCGCGGCGAATCACTTCGCTGCCTACCACCGAGCCGCCGCCGGAATCCACGCGCAGTACGATGGCCTTGATGCTGGAGTCGTTGCGCGCGGCGCGAAGGTCCGCGGCCACGGAATCGCCGCCCATCACCGAACCGCCGCCGGGCGTGCTGCTGGAATCTCCGGAAACGATCAGGCCGGAGGCGTGGACGACGGCGATTCTGGCGTTCCCGTCATTCGAGATTGAGGAACGATAGCGATTCAGCGAAATAGGATTCCAGGTGCGATTGCGATCCTTGAAATAACTCTGGAGCTGATCCCAGTAGCCGAGGCGATCCACGATTTTGTTGGACACCGCGTCACTGGAGGAAAACGGGCCGCGATTCAGCAGCGCTTCAAATTGCGCGCGATCCATGCCGCGGGCTTTGGATGCTTCGTTCAGGTATAGATCGTAGATGCTGTGCAACAGGCCTTCGACTTCTTCCTTGTGCGCGGGCGTAAACTGCTTTTCGGTGAAGGTGTTGCCGGCGGTTTTGTATTCGGCGATGTGATAAAACTCCGGGACGACTTTTAATTTGTCGAGGGTGCCGCGGAAGAAAAGCGCTTCGGCCATCATGCCTCGAATGCTGACGGGCGCGGTGGGAACGAGCCAGATTTGCTGGCAGGCGGAGGCGAGATAATATTCAGGGTTGCCGATTCCGTCGTACCCGAGGTAACAGATGCTGGGCTTGCCGCTTTTGCGAAAGGCGAGCAGGTGGCTGCGAATTTCCTCGAGCTTGCCCCAGCCAGTTTCCAGGGGGGCGATGCGTACGACGAGGCCGGTGATGTGCGAGTCTTTGGCGGCGGCGTCAATGGCGTCCACGTAATCGTGGAGCACGGGGGCGGTGAAGCCGCTGAAGGCGCTGAAAAGATCCGGGGAGCGCTGTTCATCAATTTGGCCGGTAGCGTCGATGACCAAGACGGCGTTTGAGGGCGACATCATCCTGCTGGGTTTCATTGCGGCAAAAAACAGAATGACGAGAAAGACCGCTAGAACGATGATGATGATTGCACGGCGCTGGCCCCAGGTCATTGGCGTCCACCTCGTCGAGGATTATTGCGCGGGAAATCGAGAATAGACAAGGTAGCACCGCGCAGGGGAAAACTCCACTTAGGGGCGGTGTGCGAACGAACAGTTCTGCGTGGAACAGCCGGCAGAAATACGCGATGAAAAGCGTGGCCGGAAGTTATGCTAGCGGCGGCGGGATGGAGCGACTATGAGAATCGGCGAATGAAGAGATTCAGAGTTTGGGTGGGCGTGATTGCCGCGGTGACGTTGAGCGTTTATGTGGCGACGGGGTTACGTTACGGGTCGTACGCGCCGCAGCGGTCCGATCAGTATATATGGGGCGTTTATCACGTTCATTCGACGATGTCGGACGGATTGCAGTCACCGGAAGAAATTGCGGAGCAGGCGCGGGCGACGGGGATTAGCCTGGTGCTGTTGACGGATCACGGCCGGCCGAACCTGGCATCGTCGAATTTTCGAAAGATTATTGATGGGGTGACGATCGTGGGCGGGTCGGAAGCTAGTTTGCCGGACGGGCACCTGACTTTTTTCGGAGCGCAGCAGGCGCCAGGGTTTCTTTTGTCGTCGTTTCCGCCCGAAGCAATGGACGACGCGCGCGGATGGGGCGCGTTTCCGGTGCTGGCTTATCCGGATGATCCAGATTTCGGGTGGCGCTACTGGGATATTGGTTTGCGGCCCGGCGGGATCGAAGTGTTGAATTTATTTACGAGCTTGCGCGGCGCGTCGTGGGCGGAGCGGTTGCGCCTGGGGATGTATTATCCTTTTTCACATTATTATTTTTTGAAGAGCATTGCGATTCCCGCGGAATCATTGGCGCATTGGGATGGTTTTCTGCAGCGAGGCAAGATTTGGGGATTCGAGGCGTCGGACGCGCACGGCGGATTTCGTATCGGTTCATGGTTTTCGATGAAGGTGCCGTCGTATGCGGATACTTTCTCGTTTGTGGGGATGGGGATTGCTCGGCGCTATGAGTCCGATCCGGAGGCTGCGGTGCGCGGCGGGGATTTTTTCAATTGCATACGGGGGGCGGGCGAGCCAGAGCGATTCGAGTTTTCGGCGCGTAGCGGTATGCAGGATTTTCCGAGTGGGGGCGACGCGCCGGTGGGTTCCGGCTTGCATGTTGCGGTGCAGATGGCGAATCAGGCGATGCGCGTGGTTTTGAAGAAGGATGGAGTGGCGGTGCGCGAAATTGTTGGGGATCATTTGGATTTGGAGGAAGCTGCGGCTGGAGTTTATCGCGTGGAGGTGTTTTTGGTAGGGCACCCTTTGTTGCGGGCTGACGTGCCTTGGATTCTTTCGAATCCTATTTTTGTAGGGGTAGGGCGCGAGGTTGGACCGACGCGGCGTTTCACGACGATTCGCGCGCAGCTATCTGGACGGCCCGAGATCTACAAACGCTAAAGATTTAACACAGGGGGCACGGAGGAAAAGCAGAGCACCCAGAGGCAGCAGCGGCATGAGAATTACGGCGGAGACGTCCCGACCGTGTCGGGGTAAACGCCGGACGTCGAGAAATACATATCGGGTGCGCATTATTCATTTTGCCACGAGCCGCTACGCGGGGCGCCGATGCTGGCTTCCCACCGCGGTCGCGAACCCTTTGAAATACGCACAGAGACGGTCGTCTGCTATAATTCGGTCCTCAAATTATGGACTTCGATCACCTGACAACATTTCTGGAGATCTCGAAGCTGGGGAGCTTTTCGCGTGCTGGGCAGAAACTGTTTCGTTCGCAGCCGGCGGTTAGCGCGCAGATCCGGCAATTGGAGCAGGAGTACGGGCAAAAGCTGTTTGATCGCGTGGGAAAGACGGTGAAATTGACGGCGGCTGGTGAAGCGTTGATTGTGTACGCGAACCGGCTGCTGAATTTGAAGGAAGAATCGTTGCGGGCGGTGTCTGATTTGTCGAGTTCGCCGCGCGGCACTTTGCAAGTGGGAGCGAACGAAGCCACGTGCCTGTATGTGCTGCCGGATTTATTTGCAGCGTATCACCGGCAATTTCCCGGGGTGCAGATCAGCATTTACCGGAATTTCAGCCGCAAGGTGATTGAGAAAATCGAAGATGGCAGCGTGGACGTGGGAATCGTCACGCTGCCGACGAAATCACCGAGCCTGAAAATCCACTCGATCTTTCGTGACCGGCTGATGCTGATGGTGAGCTCGAGCAATCCATTGGCGCGGGCGAAGGGTGTAACGCTCAGCGAGATTGCGGACCAGCCACAAATTCTGCCGAAGACGGGCTACACGCGGCAACTATTCGACAAACTTTTCCGGCCGTACCGCTCGAAATTGCGGGTCACGATGGAGCTTGCAAGTGTGGGGATGATCAAGCGGTTCGTTGCTGCGGGGCTGGGAGTTTCGATCATCAGCGAGAGTTTTGCCAAGGACGAAGTGCGCTCGGGCGAAGCGAAGCTGGTTCCCATTACGGACGTGCAGCTCACTCGAGAACTGGGGCTGGTTTACCGGCGCGATCGGACTTTGCCGCGGGCGGCTGCGGCATTTGTGACGCTGCTACGGCAGCAGACTCTTGGGCTGGATGCCTCGCACGGTTCGGGTAAGCGCTGAAGATTTTGGCGCGTAGTTGACCACGACGAAAAGCGCGGCTTCAGGGGTAGAGCCCCTTTGCTCGCTGGATTTCACGGCAGGGCCGAAGCCCCGCCCTTCCAATCGTCGCCATTCCATCCCCCGCTCTTCGGACCAGCGCCCTTCCGGCCCCGCCTTAGGAACTGGAGCACTTCCGAAAGTCGCATCTCGAGGTGCATCGTTTTGAACCGCCGCTCTTGCGAGCTGGCGGTTTATGGGGCAGTTCCCCCGAGGAACCTACCGCATCCAATTTCCTGCTGGACGCGTACCATATATGCAGGGGGAGTGCGTACGCGAGGAGCCTTATGCTAGTGAAGAAAGCGCCGGACCTTACATATAAGGATGTGACACCCAAGAGCTTGTACATGGGGCGGCGCAATTTTCTATTTGGCTTAGCCGCGGCGTATGGCGCGGTGGTGGGCTACAAGAAATTGACGCGATTGTTCGAGGGGCCGGCAACCGGTTCGACGCCGGTCAAGCTGACTGGAGTGACGAAATGGCCCGGCAGCACCACGGAAAAAGAAACGTCGCTGGAAGATGTGACGCACTACAATAATTTTTACGAATTCGGAACGAGCAAGACCGATCCCGCCGCGAACGCCCGGAATTTTGTGACCACGCCGTGGAGTATTTCTGTCGAAGGAGAAGTGAAGAACAAGCGCAAGTTTACGATGGATGAAATCATGAAACTTGCGCCGCTGGAGGAGCGGATTTACCGGCACCGCTGCGTGGAAGGGTGGTCCATCGTCGTGCCGTGGATTGGCTACTCGCTCAACACGCTGGTGAAATTAGCGGAGCCGACGTCCAAAGCGAAGTATGTGGCGTTCGAAAGTTATTACGACCCGAAGCAAATGCCGTTGGGTGGCTCGGCGGGGATCGAGCTGCCTTATGTGGAGGGACTCCGCTTGGACGAAGCGATGAATCCTTTGACGCTGCTTACGGTGGGAATGTACGACGAGACTTTGCCCAACCAGGATGGCGCGCCGGTCCGCCTGGTGATTCCCTGGAAATATGGATTCAAGAGCATCAAGTCGCTGGTGCGGATTCGTTTTATGCAAGAGCAGCCGGCGACGACGTGGAACATCGCGAACGAACACGAATATGGTTTTTATTCAAATGTGAATCCCAGCGTCGATCATCCGCGCTGGTCGCAAGCCACCGAACGCCGGCTGGGCGAATTCCGGCGGAGGCCCACTTTGATGTTCAACGGCTACGGCGACGAGGTCGCCAGCATGTACGCCGGCATGGACCTGAAGAAATATTATTGAGCGTGAGCCTCGGGTGAATTCCATCCTCACAAGCAAATGGACGAAGGTGATGGTGTTTCTGGCGTGCCTGATACCCTTCGGGGAATTGCTGTGGCGCGCGTTTCACAATGGGCTGGCGGGATTCCCGGACAACATGGATTTTGGCGCGAATCCCATAGAATTCATCACGCATGCGACGGGGGATTGGACGCTGCGTTTTCTGGTGATCACTTTGGCGATCACGCCGCTGCGGAAAATTTTGCGGCAGCCGCAATTGATTCGCTTTCGGCGGATGCTGGGGCTTTTCGCGTTTTTCTATGGCTGCCTGCATTTCGGCACGTGGATCGGGCTGGATAAATATTTTGCGTGGTCGGAGATGTGGAAGGACGTGCAGAAGCGGCGATTCATTACCGTGGGATTTGCCGCATTTGTGCTTATGATTCCGCTGGCGGTGACTTCGACGGCAGGTATGATCCGGCGGCTGGGTGGCAAGCGTTGGCAAATGCTGCATCGCGCGATTTATGTGAGCGCGGTTCTGGGCGTGATTCATTATTACTGGCTGGTGAAGTCGGACGTGCGCATGCCGCTGCTGTACGGTGCGCTCGTGGGAATTTTGCTGGCCTACCGGTTGGGAATGTGGATTTATGGGCGCGGCCAGAAGGCTGGTGCTGGCGGTGGTGTTCGGCCTGAGCCTTCTACTGCGGAAACGGCATAGCGGGGAGTCGCGCGTTGGCGAGCTATTTCACTCTATTCGTCCACTCCTCATATTGACGCCGGATCTGGCATACAGTAAATCATGGATTGACCGGGCTTTACTAAGAACTGATACTTGCGGGCTGATAAAGCATTGAAAATGCGGTGCTTGCCTGGAAGTTTGACGCAAGGTTTGGAAACTCGCCGCGAGAAAATTGGCTGGATTAGTTTGTGAACGCCTGAACGGAAGCCCTTCGTTCCAACTGGACACTGTTCCGAAACTGCCCTGTGGGTCAGGTGAATGGGGCGCTTAAGGCGAGTAGAGTTGCGGGAAGCAGTTTTCTCGGGTAGAGCACGCGGAGAATCGTTGGTTTGGCGGCAGTTGCGTTCGCGGGCGGCGGAATCGCTCGCTCTCGTGCGAGAGATTTACGGAAAATCAGTGAGGTTTGCTACTTGAGAAATCCCAGGAATTTGCTTTTGTGCGCCGTGCTGATGGCGATGAGCATTTCGCTGTTCGCCTGTAGCGGATCGACTGGCACTTCTACGGGTGACAAACTTCCTCCTGGCGGCACAGCGCCCGCAATCACGCAGCAGCCGGCGAGCCTGACGGTGACGGCAGGCCAAGCGGCGACATTTTCGGTGATGGCGACAGGAACCGCGCCACTGAGTTATCAGTGGTTCATGAATGGAACGGCCAGCGGAACGAACTCGGATACGTTTTCGATTGGCGCAGCCACGGTTGGGCAGACCGGCGCGCACATAGATGTGACGGTGACGAACGCGGCGGGGGCAGTGACTAGCGCGATGGCGATTTTAACCGTGACCGCGGCGGCTACTGCCCCGACGATCACACAGCAGCCGGCCAGCGAAACCGTGACTGCGGGACAAGCGGCATCATTTTCAGTAACAGCGACGGGTACTGCACCGCTGAGCTATCAGTGGTTCGTGAACGGCACGGCGAGCGGAACGAATTCGAGCACATTCTCGATTGCGCAGACGACTACCGCGCAAAACGGCGCACATATTGATGTGAAGGTAAGCAACGCGACCGGAAGTGTAACTAGCGCGACGGCGGTTTTGACTGTGACAGCTGAGGCGACTGCGCCGGCAATTACGCAGCAGCCCGCGAACACGACCGTGACTGCGGGCCAATCGGCGACGTTTACAGTGACGGCAACTGGAACGGCGCCGCTGACGTATCAGTGGTTTCTGAACGGATCCGCTGCGGGAACGAATTCAAACACCTACACGATTTCTCAAACTACCGTGGGGCAAACCGGGGCGCAGATTCATGTGAAGGTGACCAATGCGGCGGGGAGTGCGACGAGCAACACTGTAACTTTGACGGTGAACGCGGCTGCGCCGACGGCTCCGACGATTACGACACAACCCACGAACGCGACTGTGACTGCGGGACAATCGGCGACATTTGCGGTGACGGCTACCGGGACGGCGCCCCTTACCTACCAGTGGTTCTTGAACGGAACCGCTGCGGGAACGAATTCAAACACTTACACGATTTCGCAAACTACGCTGGGGCAAACCGGCGCGCAGATTTTCGTTACGGTGACGAACACTGCAGGACATGTGACTAGCCAGACCGTGACGCTGACCGTGAATGCGGTGCAGACCAATACTGTGAACGTGCTGACGTATCACAACGACGTGGCGCGCACGGGGCAAAACCTGAGCGAGAGTACTTTGACGACGGCGAATGTGAAATCCGCGAGTTTCGGGCTGGTGGGGAATTTGTCGGTGGATGCGGGAGTGGACGCGGAGCCGCTGTACGTTTCGAACCTCACGCTGGCCGGCGGAGTGCGCAACGTTGTTTACGTGGTCACCGAGAACGATTCCGTTTACGCGTTCGATGCCGATACGTTCGCGCAGTTGTGGCACGTTTCGGTGTTGGGCGCGAACGAGACCGCAAGCGACAACCGCGGATGCAACCAGGTTTCGCCGATCATCGGTATTACTTCGACGCCGGTGATTGATCTGAGCGCCGGCACGCATGGCGAAATTTTCCTGGTGGCGATGTCGCTGGACAGCAGCGGAAACTATCACCAGCGGTTGCACGCTTTGGACCTGACTACCGGTGCTGAAATTAGCGGTAGCCCTACGACGATACAGGCGACATTCCCGATGACGAGTGGCACGACGACTTTCGATTCCAAACAATATAAGGAACGCGCCGCCTTGCTGCTGCTGAATGGAGTGATTTATACGACGTGGGCATCGCATTGCGACGATGGACCGTACACCGGCTGGATCATGGCGTACAACGAAACGACTCTGCAGCAATCGAGCGTCCTGAATGTGACGCCCAACGGTGGCGATGGCGCGATATGGATGGCGGGCGACGGCCCCGCGGCGGATTCTTCTGGCAACATTTATTTTCTCGACGGGAATGGAACGTTTGACGACACTCTAAACAGCAACGGATTTCCCGAGCGCGGCGATTTCGGCAATGGGTTCATCAAGCTTTCGACGGCGGGCAACAGCTTGAGCGTGGCGGACTATTTCACGATGTTCAATACCGATGCTGAATCGAATGAGGACCAAGATTTGGGATCAGGCGGCGAGATGCTGCTGCCTGACGTGCAGGACACGCAGTCTAACACCTGGCATCTGGCGGTGGGAGCGGGCAAGGACGGGCACATCTACGTGGTGAATCGCGATCTGATGGGGAAATTCAATACGAGCAACGACAGCGCGATTTATCAGGAAATTGATTCGAACGGGTTGGGCGGCGGTGTGTGGTCCGTGCCGGCTTATTTCAACAATGTGGTGTATTACGGCGCGGTGGGCGACCACTTGCGGGCATTTTCCATTGCGAACGCGAAGCTGGCGACGCCTGCGAGTTCGTTGACGGCGGAGAGTTTTGGATATCCAGGGACGACGCCGAGCATTTCGGCGAACGGGAATTCCGCGGGAATTGTGTGGGCGGTGGAGAACAACGGCGGGGGCGTGCTGCACGCTTACGACGCGACGAATTTGGGGACGGAGTTGTACAACAGCAATCAGGCGGCGAATAGCCGAGATCATTTTGCGGACAATAAATTCATTACGCCGATGATTGCCAATGGGAAAGTTTATGTGGGGACGCCGAACAGCGTGGCTGTTTTTGGATTGCTGCCGTAGTTGCGGTGCGACGTCGCGAAAAGCGTGGCCTCAGGAGATCAAGGGCCTTTCTCGCCGGGCCTGATGGCGGGCCTTTCGACCCTGGCGCGACCCGGATCTCAGGATGAACTGAACCCCAGCCCTTTCAGCTAGCCTTTGTGATACTTCCCTATTCTTTATTGCGTTAGAGCTTTCTCGATTGCGGCGACCAGCTCGGGCGAGGGGGGCCGCAATCGCGGCGGGTTGTGATTCTGTGTGGGGCGGAGCTTGGCCGCACGGCAGCAGTTATTCTTCGTCGGGATGGACGCCGAGGTCATCGTTCATTTCTCCGGCTGCGAGCGGACGGATGCACAATCGCTTTCCGTCCGGGCTGCATTGATACACCTGATAGGCCGGTAAATCTTGCGGTTGCACTTCGTAGGAGCCGTCTTCCATGTTCACGGCATCATCGAAGCTGGACATCGCATAGAGATTGTGCGGCGTCGTGCGCACGCGGAACTGCGCGGAGGCGGGTTCGTAATTGCCGTAGCTGAAGCACTGGCCGATGCAGGCGCGGTCGGCGATGTGTTGGACCAGGACGCGCGAATCGGGGAAAGGCGGCTTGAGGGTGGCGAGGACGCGCGAGTTTCGCGGCACTGTGCGCACGAGTTGTTCGACTTGCGCCTCCATGCGATTGATTGTGGCGGTGTCCTGGTACAAGAACGTGAAAAATATTGCGGCTATCGCTGCGGTTGCGAGCAAGTGCCATTTTCGCGGCTGGAGGGCACCAAGCAGGCAGCAGAGCAGCGCGGCGGAAACGGATGTGAGGCGTTCGGTGAGGAGCGCGAGGGCGGACGGCTGATATGGGAAGCGGATGCCGTCGGGCAGGAGGATTACCGCTATGCAGACGACGACGTAGAGCTGCACCGGCAGCGCAAAATCAGCCCAGTGAATCTGTCCCCAGCGTCGGCGAAAGAAATTCGCGGCCAGCGCGGAGAGGATGAAAACCAGCAATGCGAATTCCGGAATTGCGTAACGCGGGCCGAAGAGGAGCAATTGGTCCGAGCCATTGAAAAAATAGAAGGGATCATCGCGCGCCAGCACGATATCGTGGTGCCAGAAATAATAGCGCGCGGCGTAGAGCACGGCGCCCGCCGCAGCGACCAGTAAAATCTGATAGCGCCGCGGGATCGCTTCGGCCAGCGCGACGTACGCTGAAGCTGCGACCAGCCACGCGAAGCCGAGAGGATGGGCGAGCATCGCGAGGGGCGCGAGCGCGACGGCGATCCAGCGTTCCCAGCCGCGGCCGCGCCAGAAAATTGCGATGGCGAAAAATGCGAGGCCGAGCGAAATATAGAAATTCAAGAAGCCCATTGCGAAAGAATAGCCGTAACTGAACATGGCGATTATGGGGCAGAGCAGCCAGGGCGCTCGTCTGGTGGCAGCGCAGACGAGGGCGAATATGCCCCAGAAGAAAATGAGCACGGCCAGCGACACCGCAATTTTTTCGGCGACGTGCAGAGAGAAGAAATGGCCGAGGGTGCCGAGCAGGAGATCGAAGAGCGCGTTGTTCCAGCGCGGTGCGAGCCACAGGCCGGGCGCGTAGCCGCGGCGGATCAGTTGCGCGAGCCACGCGTTGTAAAGATGGCTGCCTAGATCGCCGGCGGCGATGTTGCGATGCCAGAAAATGGGCGCGAGGAGCGCGGCGGAAATGAGCAGAAGGCGTAACGCGTGCTGCCGTACGAACGTGATGGACGGCGCGAGGACGGGTGCGCGCGATTCCGTTTGTGGAATGCCTTCCACGATTTCGTTTTCTCGACGGCTGGACGGGTTTGCGTGGTTGTGCTGCGTCAAGTAGGGCGCCTCGCCGGGTGCGAGAGTTTGCGGTGCATCGTTGCAAACATATCACGAGAAGAGTTGGCTGGAGCCGCTACAACGACAAAGTCGCCGGCAACGTCAAAGACGCCCGCCTGACAAGAAAAAGCAGTCGGCCGCTATAAATTCAAAGGCTGCGGCTGCAACGAGTCTGGACGGGCGGATTGGTTTGGCGCGCAACGGCAATGTCGCCGAAGCGCGACGAGTAGTGATATAAGAATGCCGAGCGGCGCGAGGAGAGACGGCGGCGCGCGGGAGGGGAGCGATGAGCGATCCTAATATTTCGGATCTAGCGAGGAAGGCGGTGGGCTGGTCTATTTTTGTGAGCGTGATGATGATTGTGGCCGGAATTCTGGCGATTGCCTTGCCGTATGAGGCCGGTCTGGCCGCGAATATTTTCGTGGCCTGGATGTTGATATTCGCCGCGGTGGCGCATTTCGTTTTCGCGTGGTACACGCGGCGCACGGGAAGCGTGCTGCTGAAAGTGCTGTTGGGGGTTCTGTATTTGTGCGTGGCGGTTTATCTGCTGGATCATCCGGCGCGCGGGCTGGCCACTTTGACGCTGGCGCTGGCGTTTTATTTATTGATTGAGGGAGTCTTTGAGATTGTGCTGTTTTTTCAGCACCGTCCGGCGGCGGGCTCGGGTTGGTTCCTGATGGATGGCATCGTGACGCTGGTGCTGGGCGGAATGATTTGGGCGACGTGGCCTTCGAGCGTGGAATGGGTGCTGGGAACTTTGGTGGGGATCAGCATTTTCTTCAGCGGTGTGACGCGGTTGATGATTTCATTGGCGGCGCGGCGGGTGGTGACGAAGACTGCTTAGCCGCAAGGTATTTGTAGCGGCGGGCAAGTCCGCCATCAATCGGCAGCACATCAGCGATCCGTGACACACCACCGATCCATGCTGTAAGACCGATGGCGCACTAAAGTGCGCCGCTACAACTACTTTACCCACACCTCGACGCGCGCTTGAATCTTCGTTTATTACTTTCCGCGAGAATTACGCTTCTTGGTCGTCTTTTTTTGGCGCGTAGGGATACTTCGGGGGCTTTTGCATGTGGGAGGTGCGATAGGCCTCGAGCTCGTCGTCGGTCAGATTGAAGTGCGTCTTGACGGGGTGATTTTCCGTTGCGGCGAGTTCCAGGTGCAGGCGGTGCGAACAAATGTCCGGCGCATCCTGAAAGCGGACGCGGCGGGTGTTGAATGCTTCGTTGGGAATGGTCAAGGTGAATTCGCGGGGTTCGGTCGCGGTCTCGCGAACGGTGAAAGTATATTCACGGCCTTGGGGCTTGGCCTCGAAACCGACGAACTGCACGATCACGTTGTTGTTGCTCATTTTCCGACGGCTGCCACGGCCAACGCCGCCACGACTTTTTTGACGCGTTTGGCGCGCTTGCGCTTGGGCGGCGTGCCTTCGGCAATTTCTACCACCATGATGCTGGTGACGAACTTCTTCATGCCGTGCAGATCGAAGTCAATCGAAGTGCGGTCGTTATCGGATTCGGTGATTACGCCCAGACCGTATTGGAAGTGCTTGATGTACTGCCCTTCGGGAAGTGCTTTCAACGAGGCTCCTAAGACCGATGTTGCGTGTGCGAAAAAAAAGGGCGAACCGGCAAAAGCCGGCTCGCCCCTCTTCGACTAGAGGCTGGTGACGTTCGCTGCCTGCAGACCCTTCGGTCCACGGGTAACTTCAAACTCAACCGCTTGCCCTTCGTTCAGCGACTTATAACCTTCCGCCTGAATGGCCGAAAAGTGGACGAAAACGTCCTCGCCGGACTGGCGCTGGATGAATCCGAAGCCCTTGCTGGCATTGAACCACTTTACTGTTCCTTGTTCTCTCACTGATTTACTTCCTTCTTTTTAAGCTATTTGTTTGCTTCTCGACCGCCTCCAGCCGTAAAGCGAAAGAGGCTGCAAGTGTGAACTTGCAGCCCCTTCAATCGAATCTAAAGGTGTTACAAGAGCAACAAACGCAGCACAAACATAGCACGGTTTGACGCTACTCCCTAGCGAATTCGTAGAGCGCGGGCTGGCTGGGGTAGCGGGAAAGCCTGGGAATTTTTTTCACGTTGTTTCGCGCCTGTTGCGAAGATTTCGCAGCGCGGCTAGCTCCAGCCACGCAAAATCAACATCCGATTGTTGCGAGGGACGAACGGGGAGTATGATGTCGGGACCTTAACCTAGTATTGGCCGGTCGTTGGGCCATACCTGGTCCAACCCACGGCCCCTGGCAGAAAGCACTTTTTGGAGGTCAGCCATGAAGAAAAAGCCCCTCATGATTATCGGCGGCATTGTGGTGGTTTTGTTTTTGATCGTTCTGGCGTTGCCGCTTTTCATCAATGCAAACCAATTCAAGCCAACATTGCAAACCCAGCTGGGCAGTGCGCTGGGACGTTCAGTGGGAGTCGGCGATATCAGCCTTTCGATCCTTTCGGGTGGAGTGACGGTTTCAGACGTTTCCATCGGAGACGATCCGGCCTTCAGCAAGTCGCCGTTCTTGACAGCAAAGTCTGTGAGCGTCGGAGTCGAGATGCTGCCGCTGATTTTTTCGAAGAAACTCGAAGTGCGCTCGCTTACGGTGAAGGATCCGGAAGTAAATCTGATTCACACTGCGAACGGAACGTGGAATTATTCGAGCCTGGGCGGAAGCGCCAGCGCGACGAAGACTCCGGCTTCTGGCGAAGGCGCTGCCGGCTCGTTGAGCGTTGGGAAAATCAGCATCGAGAACGGAAAGATCATCGTGAGTGCTACGGGATCCAGCGCCAAGCCGAGCATCTACCAGAACGTCAGCCTGGAAGCGTCTGATCTCTCTTACACTTCACAATTCCCATTCAAACTGACGGCCACCGGCCCGGGAAACGCAGCGCTGAAAGTGGAAGGCAAGGCGGGACCGATCGATGCGACGGATGCTTCGCTGACGCCGCTGGACGCGACAGTCGAGGTGGAGCATTTGGACCTGGCCACTACTGGGTTTCTCGATGCGTCCTCCGGAGTTGCGGGAGTGGTGGACTTCAAGGGCACGCTGAGTTCCGACGGCAAGCAGATGAATGCGAAGGGAACGGTGAAGACGAACAAGCTGAAATTGTCCGCAACGGGCTCGCCTTCTTCTGTTCCGGTGAATATTGATTACGCGACCACCTACGATCTGAAAAGCCGGTCAGGAAACTTGAACCAGGGAGACATTCACATCGGCAGCGCGCTGGCACGACTGAACGGCGCATACAACGTAGCGGCGGACCCTGCCAAGCTGGATATGCGGTTGAATGGGCAATCCATGCCGGTGAGCGATCTGGAAGGATTTCTTCCGGCCGTGGGAGTGGTAGTACCGCCCGGCTCGAAGCTACAGGGCGGGGCGCTCACCATGAATTTGACGATCAGCGGCCCAGCGGACAAGCCGGTGATTGCCGGGCCCGTGAATTTGTCGAATGCCAAGCTGGCGGGATTCAGCATGAAATCGAAATTGGGACCGCTGGGATCCATCCCCGGACTTGGCGGCGGAGGCAGCGGTGGCGGCGGATCGGACACGGATATTCAGACGCTGAGCGCGAACGTGCGCAACGATCCATCGGGAACGAAAATTGATAATTTGGATCTGGTGATGCCGTCGCTGGGGACGATCACGGGAAATGGCACGGTCAGCGCGGCGGGCCAGCTCAATTTTAAACTGGTGGCGAATCTGGCGGGCGCTGCGGGCGCGCTCACCAGTGTGGCAGGCGCGGCGGGCGGTGGCATTACCAGCGGGCTTTCGTCGTTGACCGGTGGTGGCGGAGGAAGCAAGAGCGGGAACAATGGAATTCCGTTTACGGTGACGGGCACGACGTCAAATCCACAGGTAGTCCCGGACGTTAGCGGTGTTGCCAAGAATGCGCTCAAGGGCAGCGTGCCCGGAGTGCAGGGCAATCCGGCGAGTGCGGCTACGGGATTAGTGGGCGGACTGCTGGGAAAGAAGAAGCCGCAGTAGCGGGAGAGCGCTTTTTTGCTGCTCACGCCGGTCGCGGTCGGGGAGGGGAGACGGACTGCTGCCGCTCATTGCTGCGAATTTCCTGTGCCAGTTCCCGACAACGTGGCTTCGGCGTCGCTGAACAGAGTGCGCAGCGCGCTTACTACGAAGCGAATCAGAATCGCGATTACGCAGAGCGCCACCACAACAATCACGGTAGCTATGTACGGGTGGCGTGTGACAAGCGCCAGCAGAAATACCACGAGTGCGTCTTCGGCCGTGCTTAGCGCGAAATTCGAGAATGGCTCGGGCGAATGCACGATCGCTGCGCGCGCGGCCGTCTTGCCGCCATGGGCTGCGAGAGCGATTAAGCCGCCCGCGACGGTGGCGGCGACTTGTTCCCACTGAGGCAGTTGCGACGTTGCGGAGTAGGCGAGATAAGCCGCGACTGGAACGCGCACGAAAGTGTGGGCCGCGTTCCAGAGCAGATCGAACACCGGAATTTTATCCCCGACAAATTCCAGCAGGAACAGCACGCCGCAGAGCGCTATGATTTTCCAATCTTGCAGCGCGTGGAGGGCGGGCGGCAGCGCGAGTACGTTGAAGCGCGCCAGCAGGCCGAGCGTTCCGACGGTGGCGTACACGTTGAGGCCGGCGGAGAAACTGACGACTACCAGGACGGCGGTTAGTTCGGTGCCGGTGGGAATTAGCGGGGATAGAGATGCCAGGATCATGGATGGTAGAAACGTGCCGCGCGGCTGGCATCGCAAGTTCGCCGCGCGGTGGATTCTGTACAGTCCGCGGACATCCAGCAGTTGCGCGCCGGACTACTTGGGCGTCGGTTGCTTGGCGATCACCAGATTGCTGATCTTGTCGTAGGTGGCTTTGGGGATGACTTTTTTTCGCAGCAGATTGGTCTTGGCGCGGTATGGACGGCCGTCAATGATTTTCTGCGCGTAGGCCTCGCCGATTCCCGGCAGGGCATCGAGTTGCCCTTTGGTGGCGGAGTTCAAATCCACTAGACTGCCCGGGGCCGGGGCTGCGGTTGCCGATTGCGCCGCAGCGGTGTGGCTTTGCCGCAAAACCGGGACGGAGAGAACGAACAGCAGCGATGCCGCAAGCAGCAAAAATGAAAGACCCAGTTTTCGCTTCATAAACGCGCTCCTTTTCGGATGACGAGGCCGGCTAATGCGATGCGTGGTCCGGACGCCTGCAGCCGGTTTCGCGCATGAGCTCGCCGCCGCATACAATAACACCGCGGCCATTTTGATTCTATGGGCGGATCGGGTGGGGCTCTTGCGAAGCGCCAATCTGTTCATTCGCCCGCTGAGGTGGACCGTAGCAGGCTTACCCCGCACGCGATGTCACCCCTCTATACAGTGACTAAACAAACCCCCGCCGCGTGAATTTTTGGTTACAATAGCGCCCGCTGCGGGGTGGTGATTCTTGTCGGACCGGGTCAGTAGGGCACGTGGGGTAGGCGGAGCATTCTCAAAATTTGCGGAAGTAAGCCAGAGGCAGCGGGGGGGCCTGATGAGCGTGGTGTGCGCTGTGATCCTGTGCACGGCGCTGGGGCCGCTGCTGGCGCAGCAGATTTCATCGCGCAGGTCGCGCGCTGCGGGTGAGCCGGGTTCCGTTGATCTGGTGCGCAAGCGCGCGGAGTGGTTTTTTCGGCAGCGTTCTTCTGTGAACGGACATATTCCGAACGGACTGTTGCTGCAGGCGTTCGCGCGGAACCGAAAAATAATCAGCGACGGCGGAACTTTCGTTGAACATTTCGCCGCGCTTAAGGCTGCGATCTCTCCTTCACTGCAATTCTGGACGCCGCTGGGTCCGCAACCTACCGCGAACACGCAGTTCTACGGAAATGTTTCCGGCCGCGTGACGGCGCTTGCGGTGGATCCCTGCGACGCGACGGGCAACACGGTGTATGTCGGCGGCGCCGATGGCGGAGTGTGGGTGAGCTTCAACGCGTTGAGCGGCAATCCTGTTACGTGGCAGCCGCTGACGGATAATGAGCCGTCGCTTTCCACCGGCGCGATCGCGTTGGCTTCGAAACCGTGCCAAATGTTCAATGGTCACGCGCAGAGCAATTTGATTCTGGTGGGTACAGGCGAATCGAATTACGCGCACGATAGCTTGTACGGCGCCGGAGTGCTGCGCTCATCCGACGGGGGCCAAACGTGGACGCAGGATTCCACTTTTACGAGCAGCGCATCGCAGGGTCCGGGCGCGAGTGGGCCTTATATTGCGGCGCTAGCGGTGCAGCCGCATCAGACGAATCCCGTGATCCTGGCGGCTGTGCAGGGAACAGATTTCGCAGCCGGTGGATCGCTGCCTTCGGGCGTGTGGCGTTCCACCGATGGAGGAAATACCTGGAACCGCGTGCAGCCGGGCGGCGGCGCGAGCGGTCCACCATTTAATCCGGCGACGGATGTGCGTTTTGATCCTGGTGATACTTCGGGAGTGACGGCTTATGCGGCGCTGGGTGATCCGAACGGCGACAGTGACGCACAAGCTGCGTGTGCGAGCGCGCCTTGTAACGGCGTTTATGTTTCCCAGGATGCTGGAATGACCTGGAATCGAGTGGCGGGGCTGGACAGCGCTTCTACGCCATCGCTGTACGGCGCTATTTCGCTGGCGATTGCTCCGGGCAGCACGCCGGCGGCTTCCATTTTGTACGTTGCAATTGCGGATGCCAGCACGAATTCCGATAATCTTCTTGGCGTTTTTTCTGGCACGGGGATTCAGCCCAACGGAACGGGTGCGACATTCGGCACGATCTTTCCTAATACTTCGAATTTGCCGGATTTCTGTACGCCGCAGTGTTTCTACGATATGAAGCTTGCGGTGGCGCCGGGCAGTTCGGGCCAGACGATTTTTGCCGGGGGTTCGGCGCAACCGACGAACGGCAAAGTCGTGATCGGGCATTCGTCGGTATATCGCTCGCTGGACGGCGGAAATACCTGGGGCGATGTGAGCGCGGATGGCGGCGGCAACGAGACTTCGATTCACGTGGACGCTCATGCGCTTACTTTCGCTGTCGGATCGGGCGGGCAAGTGCTGGCAATGTTTGCGGGGAACGATGGCGGGGTGTGGGCTTCGCAGGACGTCTTTAGTGCTGCGACGGCGCCGGGCGCGCAGGTGTGGGCCGACCTGAATACGAATACGGGCAGCGCCAATACTTCGCTGAATCTGACTCAGTTTTATCCGGGGATTTCGATTCATCCGGCTAGCGATCAAATTATTTACGGCGGAACCTCAGGAAACGATGTGCAGGAATTCAGCGGCTCGCTGGTCGCGAGCGGGACGGAGGCTTGTCCTTACGATGGCGGCTTCACGGCGATCGATCCGCAAACGCCGAGCACGATTTATGCGGCGTGCAGTTATCTGGGCGGCCCGGGCACGCTGACCAAAAATATTCTGAACGGTGTTCCGGGGGTGGATGGCATCAATTGGGCGGCGATCGATAACAGCGGGATTAATTTTGCGGATATCGCCGATTTCATACCGCCGCTCGTACTGGATATAAAGAGCAGCCAGAATTTATATTTCGGGACGTTTCGCTTGTACCAGACGATGAATGGCGGCACGAGCTGGGCGGCGATTAGTCCGGACCTGACGAGCGACAGCAGCCAGAACTTCGTCACCACGATCACAGTAGCGCCCGGCGATTCGAATATCATTTACGCGGGTACTTCGGATGGGCGGATCTGGCAGTCTGCGCAGGCGCTCAGTGGCGCGACGGACATTCACATGGTGAACCAGAGCAATCAGCCGGGGCGCAGCGTTACGGCGATCGCGATCGATTTGGTAAACCCGAAGGCGGCGTTCGCGGCGTATTCCGGGTTTTCTTGTCCCGGGGTAAATGGATGCGACGGCTTGGGGCACGTCTTTTTTACGAATAATTCCGGGGCTTCCTGGCTTCGGGTGGATGGCAACCTGCCGGACGTTCCGGTGAACGACATCGTGATTGATCCGATGGATGCGATGGACAATACCATTTACATCGCCACGGATTCCGGCGTGTACGCCAGCGCGAACGCGACCGCCGGAGGCGCGACCGTCTGGAGCGTGCTGCAAACCGGTTTGCCGAATTCGCAAGTGCTGGCGCTGCGGCTGCGCAATACGTCGCGAACGCTGGTGGCGGGGACGCACGGGCGCGGGTTGTGGAGTTTGCTGCTGCCGAATCTTCCGGGTTATGCGCTGACTGAGCTGAGCCCAGTCTCGGCCACTGCTGGTTCGGGATCGTTTCAGCTGACGGCGACGGGCGACGGATTCACGACGCAGTCCGTGATCAATTTCAATGGAGCCGCGCTGGCCACTACTTTCGTCAGTGCGACGAGCCTGACGGCGACGACGCCCGCGAGCGCGGTGATCTGCGGCGGCGGGGTGCCGGTGACGGTTTCCGATCCAACACTGGGTTCGACGAACACGCTGACGTTCAGTTCGGTTGGCGCGGGGTGCGATTTTTCTTTTGGCGCGACGGTTCCGGCGAGCAGTACGGTCAGCGCCGGTGGGACGGCGAGCTACCAAGTGGTATTGAACGCCGTGGGTAATGCCGGCGGCAGCGTACAACTTTCGTGCAGTAATCCGCCGGCGGGGTTCACGTGCAATTTTGCGCCGAATCCGGCGACGACTGCCGCGGCTGCGAGCAACGTGGCGCTGACGATCTCGGTTCCGGCGACAGCGAGTCTGCCCATTGCACGTTTTACGCGTCTACGAACGTTGAGTGGCGTACCACCGCTGGTTGTATGCTCTGCAATGCTCACGATTATTATTTTGTTCTTTACGCTGAAGAGAATTGATGGCCCGCGGGTGCGAATGGCCTTCGCGTGCGTATCGGTGATCGTGCTGCTGGGCCTGATGGCGGCGTGTGGCGGCAGCGGCGCTGGTGGTGGCACGGCCCCGCAAACATTCGAGATCACGATCCAAGGGGTGGCGGGGAACTTCCAGCATTCAACTACGGTGCAAGTCGTGGTAGATTAGGCGCGTCAGCGCCCCAGTCCGGCCGGTGCCTCGGCCGCAGCCACTTTTCGATCGGGAGGAGTCCTGCAATGACTTGCCCGCAATGCAACCAGCGTATCCCCACAAGAGCACTTTGGACTCCGGCAGGGCTTTCGGGCGTGGTGTGCTCGCATTGTCAAGCGGCGCTCGCACCGAAGCCAATTTCCGCGATTTTAGTTTTTGCGGTTTCCTTCGGCTTGGGGGATTTGGCGCTAATGTTCTTGCGTCACAAGGGCGCGGAATTCTGGCAGGCGTTCGCGGGATTCTTCGTGGTATTTGCGGTGGTGTTTGCGCTGGCGGCGCCGGTGTTTCTGCGCATGCGCTTGAAAGAGAACCGCGACCCGCATTTGAGCGGCCACCGAGCATGAGTCAGATTCGGATCGCCCGCGTGCGCCGGAGCGCGAGCGAGAACGTTTAGAGCATTTGACGTAGAACGTACTGCAGAATCCCACCGTGCTGGTAGTATGAGACCTCGAACGGCGTATCAATCCGAGCCAAAACGTTGAAGTGAGTTTCTTTGCCGTGCTCGTGGCGCGCGGTGACTTTCATTTTCTTGCGTGGTTCGAAATTCCCCTCCAGGCCGTCGATTGCGAAAATTTCCAGACCCGTCAGGCCGAGTGATGCCAGGGTTTCTCCTGGCAGAAATTCCAATGGCAGCACGCCCATGCCCACCAGGTTGCTGCGATGGATGCGCTCGAAACTTTCGGCAAGCACGGCGCGGACGCCGAGGAGAATGGTGCCCTTGGCGGCCCAATCGCGCGATGAGCCGGAGCCATATTCTTTTCCGGCGAAAATAATCAGGGGTACATGCTCGTCGCGATATTTCATCGCGGCGTCGTAGATGGACATCTTCTCGCCGCCGGGCTGGTGAATCGTCCAACCGCCTTCGGTTCCGGGCGCGAGTAAATTGCGCAGGCGAATATTGGCGAAGGTGCCGCGCATCATCACTTCATGATTGCCGCGGCGCGCGCCATAGGAATTGAAATCCTTGGGCTGGACGCCGTGTGCGATCAGATATTTCCCGGCAGGCGTGTCCGCGGGGATGGAGCCGGCGGGGGAGATGTGGTCGGTGGTGACGCTATCGCCCAGCACCGCGAGCGCGTGCAGGCCGTGCAGATCCTGGAGCGCGGTGGGTTTGAGCGGCATATTTTCGAAATACGGCGGATGCTTGATGTAGGTGGATTTATCGTCCCAGGCATAGAGATCGCCCTCGGGGATTGGCAGCGCGCGCCAGTGCTCGTCGCCGGTGAAGACGTCGGCGTATTCTTTGCGGAACATTTCGCTAGTGACGGAGGAGCGCATGGTTTTTTCCACTTCGTCCGGCGTCGGCCAGATATCGCGGAGATAAACTGGCTTGCCCGCTTGGTCATTGCCCAGCGATTCGTTGACGATGTCGAAATCCATCCGTCCGGCGAGGGCGTAGGCGACAACCAGCGGCGGGGAGGCCAGATAATTTGCGCGGCAGAGCGGATTGATGCGGCCTTCGAAGTTTCGATTGCCGCTGAGGACCGAGACGGCTACGAGATTATGGTCCTTGATCGCTTTTCCGATGGCGTCCGGAAGCGGGCCGCTATTTCCGATGCAAGTAGTGCAGCCGTAGCCGACGAGATTGAAGCGCAGCGCATTGAGCGAAGGCCACAGGCCCGCTTTTTCGATGTAATCGGTGACCACTTTTGAGCCGGGGGCGAAACTGGTTTTCACCCAGGGTTTGGTTTTCAGGCCGCGCTCGACTGCTTTTTTCGCGAGGAGGCCGGCGCCCAGCATGAGCGAAGGATTCGAAGTGTTCGTGCAGCTGGTGATCGCCGCGATGACCACGGAGCCATCCGCGAGCTCGAATTGGTCGCCATTATTTTGCACGCTGACGTGTTTTGGCTGCGCGGTCAGGGTTCTTTCGAACGATGCTTTGGCCTGCGTCAGCGGCACGCTGTCTTGCGGACGCTTGGGTCCCGCCATGGTCGGCACGACGCTGGCGAGGTCGAGTTCGAGGCGGTCGGAGAAAATCGGATCGGGCGTTTGATCGGTGCGGAACAGGCCTTGCTCTTTCGTGTAGGCTTCGACCAGGCGCACTTGATCTTCGGCGCGCGCGGTGAAGCGGAGGTACGCGAGTGTTTCGGAATCCACGGGGAAGAAGCCCATGGTCGCGCCATATTCCGGCGCCATGTTGGCGATGGTGGCGCGGTCGGGCAGCGTGAGGCTGGAAAGTCCCGTACCATAGAATTCCACGAATTTTCCGACGACGCCTTTTTTTCGCAACATCTGGGTGACGGTGAGAACCAAGTCGGTGGCCGTCGCGCCTTCGGGCAAGCGGCCGTGCAATTTGAAGCCGACCACCGCGGGGATCAACATGGAGAGCGGCTGGCCGAGCATGGCCGCTTCGGCTTCGATGCCGCCGACGCCCCAGCCGAAGACGCCGAGTCCGTTGACCATGGTGGTGTGCGAATCGGTGCCGACGAGGGAATCCGGGAACGCCAGGCGCGAGCCTTCTTGCTGTTGACTAAAAACAACTCGGGCCAGATATTCCAGATTCACCTGGTGGCAGATGCCGGTGTCGGGCGGAACGACTTTGAAATTCTGAAATCCCTTCTGGCCCCAGCGCAAGAAAGCGTAGCGCTCGATGTTGCGCTGCATCTCCAGGTCGGCATTGAACGCGAACGCGCCCTCGACGCCAAATTTGTCGACTTGCACGGAGTGGTCAATTACCAATTCGGCGGGCAACAGAGGATTGATTTTTTTGGGATTGCCGCCGAGGTGGCGCATGGCCTCGCGCATGGCCGCCAGGTCCACGACGGCGGGGACGCCGGTGAAATCCTGCAGCAGCACGCGCGCGGGCATGAAGGAAATTTCTTTTTCCGTCGCGCCTGCGGTGCTGGAAGGATCCCAGCCGGCCAGCGCATGAATGTCTTCGGTGAAAACGAACTGGCCGTCTTCGTGGCGCAGCAAATTTTCCAGCAGAACTTTCAGGGAAAAAGGAAGCCGCGAAATATTGCCGATTCCGGCGCGTTCCAGCACGCTCAAGCGATAAATATCGTAGGAATCGTCGCCGGCGCGTAATGCAGTGCGCGTGCCGAATGAATTTTTCTTTGCGGAGCTCATGCGGGGATTAATTCTCCTCTCCTGCGAACAATTCATTTTAGCGCACTACCGCCTCGGTTCCGGCGCGAATTTCGCGCCGGACCGCGGGAATGTTCGCATAGCATGAAGCCGCGTTCAGGAAGGGGACTGCGTGCGATGGTTCCTAGTGCTTGGGAGGGACGTAGCTGTCCGGCAGTTTTGCGCCTTCGCCGAAGAAGTAGGTCTCCATCTGCTCTTCCATTACCTGTTGCGATTTCGGGTCCAGCGGATTGAGGCGAAACTCATTCATCAACATCTTGGAATGTTCCACCCAGAGCTTCCAGGCTTCCTTGGAGACGTTGTCATAAATCCGCTGGCCGATTGCGCCCTTCCATGGAATGCGATCGAGACCCGGCATCTCGCGGCCGAACTTGACGCACTTCACGATGTGCGGAGCTTGGGGCGCGGGTTGCGCGGAAGCGGCGGCGCCCGGATTTCCTGAATTTTTCTCGTCGGCCATTTACCTCTCCTTGCAGAGTGTGGTGCAATTCAAGATACTGCATCGGAGGCGGAAATTCCAGTTGGGGCCGGCAGGCTGCACAGCCCGGCAGTGCCGCCGTCCTGTAGCAGGGCATTTGCAGAGTTGTGATAGGCTCTTGTGGAAGGGCGGTAGTTTTAATAAAACATCAGGTTGCGTCCGCCAGAATTTCGCGGACGGGCTAGGAAGCTGATCATGAATACCAAGGCAATTGTCGAACCCCAGAATGCGCAAACGGACGTTTATTTTTGCGAAGTGCCATCGGATCCTTGCGCCATCGTGATGTTTGGCGCGTCGGGCGATCTGGCGCGCCGGAAACTTCTGCCGGCGCTTTACGACCTGTCTTACCACGCTTGTCTGGGGCCGCGTTTTCGTCTGCTAGGATTCGCGCGCACAGAAATGTCGGACAGCGATTTCACGCAGAAGGCGGGCGAATTCCTGCCCAGCGGAAAAGAAGAAGGCGCCGACGACGGCAAGAAAACGGAATTCCTGAAATGCCTGCGATATTTTTCGGGTAACTACGACGATCCCGAAGCATTTCGCCGCCTGGCGCAGCGTCTGGATGAACTCGATGGCGAAGGCCAGCTCGGCGGGAACCGCTTGTATTACCTGGCCACGCCGCCGGAAGTTTATTTGCACGTGATCGAACAGCTCAAGAAGGCGGGGCTGAACAAACCGAAGAACGAAAAATCCTGGGCGCGCATCATTATTGAGAAACCGTTCGGGCACGATCTGGAATCAGCGAAAGAATTGAATAGAAAGGTGCTGGAGGCGTTTGACGAGTCGCAGGTTTACCGCATCGATCATTATCTGGGGAAAGAGACCGTACAGAACATGTTGGTCTTTCGGTTCGGCAACGGCATCTTCGAGCCTCTGTGGAATCGCAATTATATTGATAGCGTTCAGATAACCGCTGCGGAATCGCTGGGCGTGGAGCGCCGGGCGGCGTTCTATGAATCCGCGGGGGCGCTGCGCGATATGATTCAGAGCCACGTGCTGCAGCTCACATCGCTGACCGCCATGGAAGCGCCGGCAACTTTTGACGCGACTTCGGTGCGCAACGAGAAAATCAAGGTCCTGCAGTCCATCCGGCCATTCACCAAGGATTCGGTGTTTAAGTCTGTTATTCGCGGGCAGTACGGTCCGGGTCAGGTGGACGGCAAGCAAGTTCCAGGATATCGCCAGGAGCCGGGAGTGAAGCCGGATTCTGCGACGGACACGTTTGTCGCATTGAAATTGCATGTAGATAACTGGCGCTGGAGCGGCGTGCCGTTCTACCTGCGAACGGGCAAGCGACTGGCGCGGCCGCTGACGGAGGTCGCGATCCAGTTCAAGAGCGCACCGCACATGGTATTCCGCGGCGAAAACCACGAAACGAATTCGCTGGTTTTGAACATTCAGCCCGACGAAGGTATTTCACTTTCTTTCGGAGCGAAATCGCCCGGAGCGCAGATGCGCATCCAGCCAGTGACGATGGATTTCAAGTACAAGGATGCGTTCGGCGGGGGCACGCGGCCTGCGTATGCCACGCTTATTAACGACTGCATCCGTGGCGACGCCACGTTGTTTGACCGCGCCGATAGCGTCGAGGCGGCGTGGACATTGGTGGACCCAATCCTGGAAGCATGGAAGAATGCGTCGCCACCGCCTTTCCCGAACTATCCGGCTGGAAGCGACGGACCGCGGACGGTGGACGATTTGGCGGCTGCCGATGGCCGGCATTGGCGTCCGCTGTAAGGCTAGCGCTTATTCATGCACACCACGTTCGATTCGCAAGCTCGGAGGCCTAAATGATTTTGGCGGGCGACCTGGGAGGGACTAAGGCCAATCTAGGTCTGTTCGATGTGAAGGCAGGGAAGCTGGTCCGCGTCGCCGACCGGCGCTATGCCACGCAAAAACATTCGGGCTTGGAAGAAATCGCCAGCGATTTTCTGAATGGGGCGGGAGCGAAGATCACGGCGGCGTCATTTGGAATTGCCGGCCCGGTGGTAAACAACCGCGTGCAGGCGACGAATTTTCCCTGGGTGGTGGATGGCGCGAACGTCGCGTCGCACCTGCACCTGAATCACGTGCGCCTGGTGAACGACGTAGAAGCGGCGGCCTACGGCATCGGCGTGCTGGAACCCAGTGAGCTGGAAACTCTGCACGCGGGAGTGCCTTCGCCGCGTTCGACGCAAATCGTGATCGCGGCGGGGACGGGCCTGGGCGAGGGAATTTTGTTTTGGGACGGTCAACGGCACGTCCCGATGGCCACGGAAGCTGGGCACGCGGATTTTGCTCCGAACACCTCGCAGCAAGCGGACTTGTGGAAATTTCTGAATACGCGCCAGGAATGTGTGAGCGTGGAAACGATTTTGTCCGGCGGGGGATTTCAGCGCGTGCATGAGTTTTTGAATCCGGACGTTCGGCATCCGGGGTTCGATGATGACGGCGAAGATCCGGCGCCGGAAATCACGCGCCGCGGATTGAGCGGGGAGTGCCCGGTGTGCGCCGCGACTTTGGACCTGTGGGTGGAGATCTACGGCTCAGAGGCGGGAAATCTGGCGCTGCGCACGATGGCACGGGGCGGCATTTACGTTGCAGGCGGAATTGCCGTGAAAGTGCTGCCCAAGCTGAAGACCGGTAAATTCGTCGCCGCGGTGAAGCACAAGGAAAAGCTGGAATCTTTCCTAGTGCAAATTCCCGTGCACGTGGTTTTGAACGAGGAGTGCCCGCTGCTGGGTGCCGCGTCGGTGGCCTGGAAAAACCTTTAGTTCGAGACGGCGTGCCGCGCTCGGTTGATCAACAACTTCGCATGCGCGGCTTGATGCACACCAGCCTGCGGCGCCCTCAATCAGGGACGCCGGTTCCTTGTCGCACGCTAAGCCGTAACTTTCCCGGCGGTTACTCGAAACTTCCGGTCACGCCCTGGAATCCGTGGCTGGCCTGCTTCAGCAGCCACTTCATCACGCGAGCAGCATCGTAACAATACGCGACGTTGTAGCCGAGCGTCGAGAAGCAGTGTGGCTCGCAGCCCTGCTTCATCTCGTGCAGTTGCTTCAGCTCGAATTTCTGATTTTCCACCTTGCCCCAATCGTAGCCCGCGTTGTACATCGGGAAACAGGGCGCGAGCGTGCCGTCGGTGCGAATGATCAGCCAGTTTTGACCGGCGCGGCAGCCCCAATGTTCGCCGACGCCGCGCATGAATCCCTTCATATTCTGCAGGCGGGGAATGGAGTCCACCATTTTGTAGCCCTGGCGCTGCTTGTCAATGAGCCAGTCGAGCAAATCGTCCACCATCGGAAAATCCTCGGGGCGGATGTAAGTGTCATTGGCGTCCAGATGCTTGAAGTGCGGCTGCTCCATCATGGGCGCTTCGTTGATATGAAAAGTGAGGGAGATGCCGTTATCGTGCGCAATTTCCACCAGCTGTTTCACGTCTTCGATATTCGTGCGGCAGATATTCGTATTAAAAAAGGTGGTGTAGCCGTAACGATACTGGCGCCGCACCAGGTAATCGAAGTAGGAGCTCACGTGTTCGAAAGCTTTCGGCAGGCCAGGCTTTTCCTTCACGGTGTCCACGGCGAAGTTAATGGTTGCGATACCCGCGTCTGAGAGGCGATCAATTACATCCGGACGCAGTAAGCGAGCGTTGGTGGCGAGATAAACCCAGAAATCTTTTTTCGCGGCGTAGTAAACGACTTTGTGCACAAAATCAGGGCGCACCAGAGGCTCGCCGCCGGTGGGAGCGAGGACGCGGCACGGCGTTTCATGCAGCCAATCAATGGCACGACGGGCGGTGTCTTCGGTCATTCCCTTGACGCGATTGTCGTAGGACCAACAGTAGTGGCAATCCAGATTACATTTCCACTCGGTGAAAAGATACGCGATGATCGGTTGAAAATCGCCAGGCATAATACGCGATTTGAAATAGGGCACCATCCAGCCACGCATGTTCTTAAAAATACGCGAAGCCGGCCAGTGGCGTTTGCCGGTCTGCAGGACCTGATCGTGCGCAGCGACATCTTCGGCGTCCAGATCATGGAAAAGTTCGGGTTGGCTTGGGAAAACAGGAGTCGGCAGCGTCTTTTTTTCTTTGGATGATTCCGGCGTATGTTTTTCAGGGGTTTCCTGTAGTAATTTGTGCAGCGGCACATCCAGACGGAAGGGATAAGAAGGGACTGTGGGAAGCGGTTGGTGATGATCGGACATGATCTCCTCCTTGAACATCAAGATTTGGCGGAGCTGTCGCGCCCGACAGCATCGCTGTCCAATGCTCCGGTAGTATGCCTCGCATTTTGTCCGCGAGTTTGTACGCTAGCGGACATTGCCTCCTCGCAAGACCACCCCAGCCTGGAACTTTGCATTCGATTCAGTACCACAGCAAAGGGTTACACTTGAAGAGCAAAAATTTGTGTCCTCCGGAAAGACGCAATTAATAAAGATACGCAGACGCCGCTTCTTTTTTTGGCTTGCGAGCATCTATACTGAGAAGAGGGTGGCAATTCCTGTGTGGAGGAAGTCGTACCGTGCTTTGCCGACGCATTCCGATGTGCGGTTTCAGCCGCTGGATGCTGTTGATCGGGTTGCTCTGGAGCCTGCCCTGCGCGGGGCAGGGAATGACGCCGCCTGCTTCCACCTCGCCTGATATCACCTCAAAGGTAATGCTGACTCCTAGTCCGTTCGAGTCGCTGCTAAAGGACGCGCAGGAAAACGCGAATCCGCAGCAGACGGCCCAGCAACAACCAGGCCAGCAACAACCGGGCCAGCCACAGGGACAGCAGCCGACGGCAACTTCACAGCAGGGCCAGCAACAGCAGACTGCGGGGCAGCAGAACGGCACGTCGCATGACCGGCTGTTTTGGGCGCTGCCCAATTTCCTGACGGTTGAAAATGCCGAAAACGTTCCGCCGCTCACGCCGGGACAAAAATTCAAATTGGTAGCGCGCGGCATATACGACCCGATGGAGTTTGTGTTGGTGGGATTCGTGGCGGCGTTGGGACAGGCCAGCGATAGCGATTCGTCATACGGGCAAGGGGCGCAGGGTTACGCCAAGCGGTACGGTACGGTCTACGGGGACAACGCCATCGAAAATTTCATGGCCTCTGCGGTGCTTCCCTCGATACTGCACCAGGATCCGCGTTATTACCAATTGGGCCATGGCGGATTCAAGAAGCGCGCCGGGCACGCCTTAAGCCGCGTGATCATCACCCGCTCCGATTCCGGCCAGACGGAATTCAACTACTCCGAGATTTTCGGAGCCGGCGGCGCTGCTGCTATTTCGACCTATACTTACCACCCACAGAACGAGCGCGATTTCGGAAACGTGGCGACCACATGGGTCACGCAGCTGGGATGGGACGCGGCGACATACATGGTGAAAGAATTCTGGCCGGATCTTCGCAAAAAACCGCACAAGGACAAGCAACAGTAGCGCCTTCGTTTCCGGCCGCGCGAGCGAAAAGGGAGCTTTCGAGCATTGAAATGGCCTGCGGTCAGCGGCTGGGTGAAGGCTACGTTGCCTGCGCTGGGTGGACCAGGGGTTTTCCTCGCGTCCTTTCTGGATTCTTCCTTCGTTCCACTTCCCCTAGTGACGGACCTGATCGTGATGGAGCTCTCGATCCGCCAACCGCTGCGCATGCCGTACTACGCGGCAATGGCGGCGCTGGGTTCGCTCGCGGGGTCCATATGGATTTACACGTTAGCGCGCAAGGCCGGCGAAGCTTATTACCGCAAGAAGCAGGGGCACGCGCCGGGGCGTATTCGTAAGTGGGTCGAGCAATATCCGTTTCCGTCCGTGCTGCTGCCAGCCGTCGCGCCTTTTCCTGTTCCGTTCAAACCATTTGTAATCGCGCAAGGAGTGTTTCGGGTGCCCTTCATGCCCTTTGTGGTGGGTACGTTTGTGGGACGCGGATTGCTGTTTTTTGCGGAGGGATTTCTAGCTGTGCGCTACGGAGCGGCCGCGAAAGATTTTGTGTTGCACCAAAAATGGGCATCGCTCGCGATTCTGCTGGTATTGATTATGATCGTGTTCGCCATTCGCCGGCTGCCGCTTGATCGGCCCAGTGCGCCATCGGAAACGGACTAGAGTTCTCTCACGCGCCGCTCCAGCTCCTTGGTGATCTCATTCGAATCCTGGTCGGGGGAGAAGCGCACCGGCGTTCCGATGGTCACTTGCACGTGCCCGGGGCGCGTGAGTATGCGATTTGCTTGCCTGAGATCAAAAAGTCCCGCAAGGCGGATAGGAAGAACCGGAATATTCAGTTGTTTCGCGAGCAGGCCAACGCCGGCGCGGAAGGGAGCAATGTGGCCGTCCTCGGTCGTGTGGCCCTCGGGAAATATCAGGATGTTCCAGCCGCGATCCGCTAGGTCGCCGGCAAACGAAAAACTTTTTAGGAAGCCGGACCGTTGCGGCAGGGGAAATACGTTGAACAACGACAACGCCAGGAAATAGTCGAGTCGCTCTCGGAGACCGTTGAACGGATTCATGTTTTTCGGCGGACGTCGCATTTCGGCGAGGCGTTCGGCGCGCATGGCGGTGGCCAGGCGATTGCGCAGGCGCGCGGGTAATGCTGGAAGAATCCAGGCGATGTCCAGATAAGTGACATGATTTGCGATCACCAACACGGGGCCGCGCAGCCCGCGGAGATTTTCGCGGCCGCGGACGCGCGGGGCGGCAAGAATATATGTGGCGGGCCACGCAAGCAGGTAATAGACGCCGAGGCGGACAGCGGTGGTGAACCAGTTTTGCGGCCAGCGCGGATAGAGATGTTGTGCAGGCGCGGCGGGAGATTCCGTGAGAAGTGCTTCCAGCTGGCCAACGGTGGAGACTTCGCTGAAGCGGACGTCGCTCAGGTCCGTCTGATAGCGGCTCTCGAGCGCGCTCATCAGCTCGACGCGATCGAGCGACGTCATGTGCAAGTCGGCGTCGAGTGTGGCATTGCTTGAGTCGGCGGCCGTGGGGTGTCCGGTGATCTGGGCGATCAGCGTAGCTAGGGAGCTTTTGCCGTCATTTGAGGGGACTGCTTTATCGAGCCTTGCGTTAACGAGCTCGCGAATGCGCGGGAGCAGCGGCTTCAGAGTCGGCGTGCGCGGGAAATCAGGATCGGGCCACAGAAACAAGCGGCGAACCTTTTGATATTCCGCGAGGGAGCGGTTGGCGTTTTCGAGTATAGCCGCTTGGTTCGCGTGGGGCGGGTCTTCGAGTAACAGCACCGCGCACGGCTCCGCATTGCCGTCGCGTTCGATTCCGATGACCACGCAATCGCGCACTCCCGGCTGGCTGCGCACCGCTTTTTCGAGATCCTCGGGATAGATGTTCATGCCCGCCGGCGTGACGATCACATTTTTGCGGCGGCCTTTGAAATATAGGCGGCCGTCCGCGTCGGCCTCGCCCATGTCTCCGGTATGAAACCAGCCATCGGATTCCGCGACGGATTGCGTTTGATCGTGCTGACGGTACGCGGTGGCGACATTTTCGCCGCGCACCAGGATTTCGCCGTGCTCGTCCACACGAACTTCCATGCCGGGAAAAACTTTGCCGATGGAGCCTTTCGCGGAACGGAACGGATGATTCAGGCTGATGAGCGAAGTGGTTTCGGTCATGCCGTAACCTTGAATGACGGCGTAGCCCAGGCGGTTCCAGAACGATTCCACCTGTTCGGGCAGCGCAGCGCCGCCGGAAATGAACGCCCAGAATTTCCAGCCGAGCAGCGAGTGGATCTTGCGGAATCGCCACCAGCGCAGGAGGAAATGTTCCTTCTCGGCGCCCGCGAAATTTTCGTTAAATTTCGGGGTGCGGCTGTCGCGTTCCATTTGGCGCAGAATTTCGCGCTGCAGCGATTCGATAAAGCGGGGAACCGCTACTAGAACAGATATGTGCTCGTCACGAATCACTTCAATCAGGCCGGAAGGTTTGAGCGAGTCAATAAGGACCACTGTGCCGGCGAGGAACGGCGGTATGAAGATACCCAGCATCTGGCCGAAGACGTGGCTCAGCGGTAGCAGATTCAGAAAGCGCAGCGGGTGAAAAATGCGCTCGTAGCGAAGGTATTTCCGGATTTCACGCTGGACGGGCTCAATGTCGGCCAGGACGTTGCCGTGAGAGATCACCACGCCGCGCGGTTCCGCGGTGGTGCCGGAAGTAAAGATGATTTCGAGAGCGTCCTGACGTGAGAGAGGGGGAGCGGGGTACGGCGATGAATCCCGGTGTTCCGTGAGTTCGGAAAGCGATTCCAGGGTGATGGAATTTTCCGCCAACCCGGCATCCGAAAGCGCGCGGCTGTGAAAGATCAGCCTGGCATTTACTTCCCGAGCGACGCGCGCGACGAACTCGGCTGTGGAGCCGTGGTCCATGGGCACGGTGATGGCGCCACGAAGCAGGCATCCGAAAAATACCACGATCCATTCGGGAGAGTTTTCGCCCCACAACAGAACGGCGTCGCCTTTGTTAATTCCGCGAGATTCCAGCTCGCGCGCCACGCAATTCGCTCCCTCCGCGATCCGCGCGTACGTCCAGGTTTCCATACGGTAGCCGCGACGATAACGCACGGCAACTTCATTTCCGCGCGCGGCGTACTGCGCGACGAAATCTACGAGCGATTGCACGTACGCACTCGAAGGGGATTTTTCGGACGCTCGGGCATTGAGATGTGGCGGCCTCCTGCGCGCTCGCGTTGGAGCGCGTTTGATACAATTTACAGGTTGTGGGGCACATATACAAAACGGTGGTGATCGGTGGCGGGCTGAGCGGCCTAGCATGCGCGTTTCGCCTGCGGCAGTTGGGGATTCAGGTCTTGGTGCTGGAGTCTTCCTTGCGCGCCGGTGGCATGGTCTCCACTGTGAAGCGAAACGGATTTGTGTTTGAAGCTGGTCCGCAATGCCCGCGGTTTCCGGCAGCGGTGTGGAATCTGGTGCGCGAGCTGAACCTGGAAAGCGAATTCGTAGCCGGCGATGCGAAGGCCACGCGCTATATTTTGCGAGATGGCCGGTTGCACCTCGCGCCCTTCTCGGCTGGAGGGCTGCTCACGACGAGATTGGTCGGGCGCCGATCGAAGTACCGGTTGCTTAGCGAAGTGCTGCGAAACTCGCAGCCTCCGACCGAAGAGGAATCGCTGGCGGAATTCGTCGAACGTAAGTTTGGCGCTGAGGTGCTGGACTATTTGGCTGACCCATTCGTTTCGACGGTTTTTTTTGGCGACGCCCGCAAGATGGGCATGCAGAGCGCAGTTCCCGATTTGGTGGAGTGGGAACGAAGCCGCGGTAGCGTACTGCGCGGTGCGCTGCGCGCGTATCGTTCGAATGACGGCACGGCGAAATCGGCTGGGGCGCCCTCATCCGGTGATTCAAAGGCACAGTACAGTGGCCCGTATGTCACGGACACGCTGCCATCGCTGGGATCGTTCAAGGGTGGGATGGGGACGCTCGCGGAGAAGCTCGCGGAAAAATTGGGCGAGGATATTCACTTCGGGGCAACGGTGGAATCGGTGGCGGCGGGGCGCAGTGGAAACAGCGGAAGCGAGTCAAGCTGGCAGATCCGCGTGAGCGGCGGCGGGGAATTTTCGGCAGAAGCAGTGGTATTCGCGGCTCCGGCCTATACTGCGGCCTCGTTGCTGCAGCAAAGCGCGCCGAAATTGGCGGCGCTGCTGGCGGCAATCGAGCATGCGCCGATGGGTGTAGTTTCTTCGGCGTACGAGCGAAAACAAGTACGCCACGCGCTGGACGGTTTCGGGTTCATGGTTCCGCGCCGGGAAGGTTTGCACACGGTTTGCACCTTCTGGAATTCGTCGTTATTTCCCGGGCATGCGCCGAAGGGCAACGTATTAATGACGAGCTTTGTGCGCACAGACACCGGTGGGCTGATGACCGCTTCGTACGACGTGTTTGCGCAAATGGTGGAAGCGGAAAATGCAAAAATTTTAGGCATCAGCGGCGCACCCATCGAACGCACGGTTTGGAGATATCCGCGGGCGCTGCCGCAGTACAATGTGGGCCACGCGCAAAGGGTAAAGGAAATTCGCGAAGCGCAAAGCGCGTTGCCGGGACTGTGCCTCGCGGGAAATTATCTGACGGGGCGCTCTATTGGCGATTGCGCGGAGTCAGGTTTTCAGGCGGCAGAGAAGTTGCGTAGCCTGATGCGCAGCTGAAGCAGCGAATTTTTGCGGCGGGAGAGGAAGTTGTTCATTCACACTCTCATTTGGATTTTCGGGTTTCTGTTGCTCGGCGCCATAGCCGGAGCGATCTACCAGAAACTTGGGCTGCGGCGGGACGACAAGCTCTATCCGGCCCCGGGCAGATGCATAGAACTCGGAACGCATCGTTTACACGTGCTGGAAAAAGGGGAGGGAACTCCCACGATTGTGCTGGAAGCGGGGCTGATGTCCACGGTGCTCAGCTGGAGCGAAATCCAGAGCACGCTCGCGCAATCGTATCGCGTGGTGAGCTACGACCGCGCCGGACTGGGTTGGAGCGATTTGGGCCCAATGCCGCGAAGCGCCGAGCGCATGGTGGAAGAACTGCATACTTTGCTGGAGCGCGCGGCGATTCCTGCGCCGTACGTTCTGGTGGGACATTCCTTTGGCGGGCTCACGATGCCGTTGTTCGCAGCGCGTTATCCGCAGGAGACGGCGGGTGTGGTGCTGGTGGATCCAGTGGCGCCGGCGGAGTGGAATCCTCCCTCGGAACAGGACCGCAAGCGAGCCGAGATTGGCGCGACGGTGAGTCGGCGTGCCGCTCTGCTGTGCCGCATCGGCGTGATTCGTTTCGTGGCATTCCTGTTGACTTCCGGCGCAACGAAAGTGGCAGGCCGTTTGGTGCGATTGATCAGCCGGGAAGCGCCGGCTGAATCCGGCTCGGTTTCCAGCCCGTGGTTCTGGAATTTGCCGCTCGAAGAACGCAAGATGGCGGCTGTTTTCTGGATCCAGGAAAAATTCTGCCGAACCATCGCTAGTCAGCTGGAAAATCTGCCGGGTTCTGCTGTGCGCATCGCCGAACTGGGCGAATTTAGCAGCAAGCCGGCCGTAATCCTATCTGCAAAATCCACGCCGCCGAAGAGACGCGAGCAGCACGCAGCCATCGCGCAGCGTCTGCCGCAGGGCCGGCACGTGCTGGCGGAAGAGAGCAGCCACTGGATCATGCAGGACCAACCCGATCTGGTAATCGACGCAATCCATGAGGTGGCTCGCTCCATTGTGAAACCTGATGCTGAGGCTGCGGCGGCACGCGCTGGTTCGTCCGCACCTTTGGGCCGATTCCCTTCGTAACGGCCTTTCTTGGGAGCGCAGGTGCCCCGCTCATCCAGTTAGATTGATGAGATTTCTGCATCGCGCTTGTCCGGTTCTGAATCTAAGCGGTTGAACCAACGGGGCGCCCGCAGCGGAGCAAATACAGATTAGAATGGCCACTGGGTCCGGGTGTTTTGGAGTCTCGACACTTGTATGCAGAAGTGCTAAGTTTTTCGTCGCCCGCTCCTCGGATTGTCGTCTCGCAAGATAAAGCTCTGCTGTGCGCAGTCCGTAAAGCAGTTGTGACGAGAAGACGTCTCCGACAGTCGGGGTGCAGTCCTTTCGCTGAATTGTGCTGGCTGCTTGAAGAAGTCAGGCGTGTTGAATTATAGGATTGGGAAAATTTCAGAGAGAGACCCGATGAATGGTTCCGTGAGACGTACCGTCGTAATAGTCGTGGCACTCGTAGTGATCGTGGTAGCGGTGATCGCGATAGCGCTGCGCCCGAAAGCGGCAGCCAGCGCCGGGCCGCCGCCGGACGTGATGGTGACGCCGGTGGTGCAGAAAGATGTGGCGCTGTACAGCGAATGGATCGGCACGCTCGACGGGTTAGTGAACGCCAGCGTAAAAGCGCAGGTCACCGGTTATTTGCTGGAACAGGATTATCAGGAAGGCGCGTTCGTTCAGAAAGGTCAGCTTTTGTTCCAGATTGACCCGCGACCCTTTCAGGCGGTACTTGATCAGGCTGTAGGAAATTTAGCGCAAGCCAACGCGCAGCTCGCCAACGCCGAAGCAGTGCAACTGCGCAACCAGCTCGATGTGGATCGCTATACTCCGTTGGCAAAGGAGCAGGCCGCGAGCCAGCAGGATCTCGACAATGCCATTCAGAACAACCTGGCGGCGCAAGCCACCGTGGCGACGGCCAAGGCGCAAATTCAGTCGGCGCAAGCCGCGGTGGAAACTGCGCGACTCAATCTCGGATTTACCAGGTTGGTCGCACCGATCAGCGGCATCGCTGGTATTGCCCAGTTGCAAGTGGGCGCGCTGGTGGACACCAGCAGCGCTGCAGTCACCACGGTTTCGACGGTTGATCCTATCAAAGTTTATTTCACCGTTAGTGAAAGCGAATACCTCGACTTCAACCGGCGCTTTCCCACTGAATCCGGCAGGGCAGCGGAGCTGAAGCGCATGCCGCTCTATCTGATCCTGGCAGATGGGCGCACTTACGACCACCCCGGAACAATTGACTTCGCGGATCGCTCGGTCAGCCAAGGTACTGGTGCCATCCTGATCGCGGGACTGTTCCCGAATCCCGGGAATATTTTGCGGCCGGGCGGTTACGGAAAAGTTCGCGCGCCAACCAGCACACTACCTAACGCGCTGGTGATACCGCAACGCGCGGTGACCGAGCTGCAAGGCAGCTATCAGGTAGCGGTGGTGGACGCTGAGAACAAAGTAAGCATCCGCACGGTGACGCCGGGAGAACGCACCGGCAGCGATTGGATCATCGCCAACGGACTGAAGCCGGGAGAGCGCGTAGTGGCCGAGGGAGCGCAGAAGCTACGTCCCGGAACGCAAGTGAACCCGAAGCCGTATGTGGTGCAGACTACGACGGCGGAGGGAAACTAAGGCCTGTGTCCAAATTTTTCATCAACCGTCCCATCGTCGCAATCGTGATTTCGATTGTGATGGTGATTCTCGGCATCATCACCATCGTCAGCCTGCCCGTCGCGCAATTTCCAAATATCGCTCCGCCCGAAATACAAATCCAAGCCACTTATGTGGGCGCGGACGCGCTAACGCTGGAACAATCCGTCGCCACGCCGATCGAACAACAAATGAGCGGCGTGGACAATATGAATTACATGTATTCGTTGAACGCCACGGCCAATGGCGGAATGACCATGATCGTGGACTTCGATGTGAAGACGGATCCGAACATCGATCAAATTCTGGCGCAGAGCCGCGAAACGCAAGCGGCATCACAGCTTCCGGCGGATGTGAACAGCTACGGTATCACGGTGCAAAAATCGGTGACCTCGCCGCTGATGCTGCTGACGCTGTACTCGCCGAAAGGGACGTACGACGCGGCGTTCCTGTCCAATTTCGCATACATCAACCTTCGCGACCCGCTGACACGATCGTACGGAATCGGCAACGTGCAGATCTTCGGCGCCGGACAATACGCGATGCGCTTGTGGGTGAAGCCGGATCAATTGGGCAAACTGGGCATCACCGTCACGGACATCATCAACGCGATCCAGGGGCAGAACACCGTGAACCCCGCCGGACAAGTGGGCGGCGAGCCAGTCCCGCCCGGGCAGGAGTTCACCTACTCGGTGCGCGCCCAGGGACGATTGATTTCCGAGGAGGATTTCGGGCAAATCGTGGTGCGCGAAACGCCTGATGGCGGAATCGTCCGCGTGAAAGATGTGGCGCGCGTGGAGTTGGGTTCGCAGGATTATAGTACGGCGGGCCGGTTGAACGGAAAACCGGGTGCGATCATCGCCCTTTACCAGTTGCCGGGCTCGAACGCGGTGGACGCGGCAAAGGCCGCGAACAAACTGATCGCTGGGATGAGGCAGACGTTCCCGCAGGATATCGATTACGTGACTTCGTTGGATACGACGAAGGCGGTGACGTCTGGAATCAAGGAAATTGTCGAGACCCTGCTGATCGCAATCGTGCTGGTGATTCTGGTGGTGTACATCTTCCTGCAAAGCTGGCGCGCCACGTTGATTCCCATGCTGGCCGTGCCGGTAGCGCTGGTCGGGACGTTCGTCTTTTTCCCGCTTTTCGGATTTTCGATCAACACGCTGTCATTGTTAGGACTGGTGCTGGCGATTGGCTTGGTGGTGGACGACGCGATCGTGGTCGTGGAGGGCGTCGGGCGGCATATTGAAGAAGGCCTTGCACCCAAAGAAGCGGCCTTGAAGGCGATGGAAGAATTGACCGCGCCGGTCGTCGGTATCGCGCTGGTGCTTTCCGCGGTGTTCGTTCCCACTGCATTCATTCCGGGAATCACCGGACGCCTTTATCAGCAATTCGCGGTGACCATCGCGATTTCCGTGATTCTTTCCGCTTTCAACGCGCTGACGCTGAGCCCAGCCCTCTCGGCACTGTTGCTGCGCCCTCGAGAAGAGAGCACGGGCGTGCTGGCAAAGTTCTTCGGATGGTTCAACCGGACGTTCGAGCGGGCGACAGAGGACTACGTGTCCGTTTCCGGTGCGCTGATTCGCAAAAGCGCCATCGCCATCGTGTTGTTAGTGGCATTTGCAGCAGGCGCGGCATTTTTCGGGGCGCGCGTGCCTTCCAGCTTCCTGCCGGATGAAGATCAAGGCTATCTGTTCATTAATTTGCAGCTTCCGAACGCCGCTTCGCTGCAACGGACGGACATCGCAGCGCGCGACGTGGAAAAAATACTGGCAGACACTCCCGGAGTGAAATACACCACCACCGTAATCGGCTTCAGCCTGTTGAGCTTTGTGCGCACCAGCTATAACGCGTTTTTCTTCGTAACGCTGGATCCCTGGGACGAGCGGAAATCCCGCGCCACGCAGTTCCAGGAAATCAAGACGCGCCTGAACCAGAAATTGAGCCAGATCCCCGGGGGGATCGCGTTCAACTTTTCACCTCCGGCGATTCCGGGAGTCGGCACCTCCGGGGGTTTCACATTTGTTCTGGAGGACCGCGCCGGAAAGGACGTCGAATATCTCACGCATAATTTGGACACGTTCATGACCGCCATTCGCAAACGTCCCGAGATCGGTTTTCTGGCCACGACCTATTTGCCCAGCGTGCCGCAGCAGTTCGTGACGGTGGATCGCGACAAGGTAATCAAGCAGGGAGTGAACATCACCGACGTTTACAAAACCATTCAATCTTTCATGGGCGGATACTTCATCAACTATTTCAATCGCTTCGGGCGGCAATGGCAAGTGTACATCGAGGCGGAAGGAGAATACCGCACGCGCGCCGAAAACGTGGGGCAATTCTACGTCCGCAACATCAGGGGCGACAACGTGCCGCTCTCCGCACTGACGAAATTCGAGCCGCGCATCGGGCCGGAATTCACCATGCGCTTCAACGAGTATCGCAGCGCGCAGATCGTGGGCAGCGCCGCGCCGGGATACAGTTCCGCGCAGGCAATGAAGGCGCTGGAAGAAGTGTTCGCGCAAACGATGCCCAACGACATGGGCTACGATTACAAGGACATGTCGTTTCAGGAAAAGCTTGCTCAGTCGGGTGTATCTCCTAGTGTTGTGTTTGCGTTTTCCTTGTTGTTCGTGTTCCTGATTTTGGCGGCGCTGTACGAAAGCTGGTCGCTGCCCTTCAGCGTGCTGCTCAGTACGCCGGTGGCGGTGTTCGGCGCGTTCGCCGCGCTGTGGTTGCGCCGCACGATCGCCGGTTGGTTTTATCCAGCGTACATGGTGCAGATCGAAAACGACGTGTATTCGCAGATCGGGCTCGTTATGCTGATCGGACTGGCGGCGAAAAACGCGATTCTGATTGTGGAGTTCGCGAAAGACGAATACGAGCAGGGCAAGCCCTTGGTGGACGCTGCGTTGGCGGGCGCGCGGATACGGCTGCGGCCCATCTTGATGACTTCCTTCGCTTTTATTCTGGGCAGCGTCCCTTTGTGGATCGCCACCGGGGCCGGTTCCGTGGCGCGGCAGATTATCGGCACTACGGTGATTGGCGGAATGCTCGCCGCCAGCTTCCTTGCCATATTTTTGGTCCCGGCGATTTTCTATTTGGTAGAGAAGTGGTCAGGCGCCGGCAAGAAGGATGCCGCTGCCGCCGCGCCGCAAACGCCTGCGCCGGCGCCGGGGGACTGACTTGAGCCGCGGGTCCATGAGTGAGCTTGCCGTTCAGCGGAGCGATTCGTGAACAGGAATTTCATGAACATGAAATTCATGACCACTCTGCGGCCATTGATAGCCGCTCTGCTGACTGCGAATCTCGTTGCCGGGTGCGCGGTGGGGCCGAATTACCATAAACCCGACGTGAACGCTCCGGGGACATTCCGTAATATGCCGGAAAATCCGCAGGCCGCGGCGCAGGCGGCTTCGTATGCAGATCTGCCCTGGTGGCAAGTGTTTCCAGACCCCGTGCTGCAAGACTTAATCCGCACGGCGCTGAAACAGAATTATGATTTGTTGATAGCCATCGAACGCATTAGCGCAGCCCGCGGGCAACTGGCGGTGACGCGCTCCAGTCTTTTCCCGCAGGTGCAGGGCGACGGCAATTTCACGGGTGGCAAAGAGCAGAATTTTCAGTCGAAATCAAATTTCCTGGCACTCACGGCAGACGCGGCCTTTCAAGTGGACTTATTTGGCGGGCTGCGACGCGCCACCCAAGCTTCGCGCGCGCAGTTGCTGGCGACGGAAGCGGCACGACAGACGGTGGTGTTGACGGTGGTGAGCGATGTGGCCAGCGATTATTTCGCGCTGCTGGAGCTTGACTTGGAATTGCAGATCGCCCGTGACACCGTAAAAACGCAGCAAGATTCCGTCAAGCTAACCTCGCTGCGCTTAGATCACGGCGTTGCCACAAAACTCGACGTGTTGCAGGCGCAGCAAGTGCTGGACACCGCCAACGCGCAGATTCCGGATCTTGAAAGACAGATTGCACAAGAAGAAGACGCGATCAGCACACTTCTGGGCAATTACCCGCAAGGGGTGCCACGCGGACGAGTGCTCGGTGAGCAGGCGCTTCCTCCGGACGTGCCTCCCGGTTTGCCGTCCGCTTTGCTGGAGCGCCGGCCCGATATTCGCCAGGCCGAGCAATTACTAATCGCCGCGAACGCACAAATTGGCGTGGCTAAGGCGCAGTTCTTTCCTCAAATATCGCTGACGGGCGCAGGTGGCGGCGCATTTGGGCGCAGCAATCTCTTCTCCAGCATGATGAGCTCGCAAACGAGCATCTGGTCGTACGGTGTGTCGGTAAGCCAGCCAATTTTCACGGGTGGCGCGCTGCGCGGGAACTTGCACGTGGCCGAAGCGCAGCACGAACAGGCTTTGATCTCTTACAAGCAGGCGATTCAGTATGCGTTCCGGGATGTGTCCGATGCGTTGATCGGATATCAGAAATTTCACGAAGTGCGCGTGGCGCAGGAGCAGACCGTCGCAGACTTGGCGGAGTCGGTACGCATCTCCATCATGCGTTACCGAGGCGGCACCACCACGTATCTGGAAGTGCTGGACGGCCAGCGGTCGCTCTTCGAAGCGGAAATCACCTTGGCGCAGGCGCGCGGCGCCGAATACCAAAGCCTGGTGCAGCTGTACAAAGCACTGGGCGGCGGCTGGAAACAGTAAGCGTCTTCCTGGCTCGGCGCACTAATGTTCCAAGATCTCTTTCAGCGTGTTCATCTCCTTCTCCATTTCCTTCATGGCTTCATCGAACTGCTGATCGTTCATCACCGCGGGCTGAAAAAGCGTCATCGTCACGGTAGCGCCTTCGCGATTTGGCACGACGCGAGAATAAACCTGCCAGGTGGCTTGCGGATCTTTCCAGACGTGATCGAACACGCCGAGTTCCTTCACGGCATTAACTTTCAGCGCGCCTTCGCCGAACTTGGTGACGGCGTGGAACCATCCATCTTGCCCGGGAGTGACTGAGCGCAAATTTACGACGGCGTATTGCGGCCAATTCATCGGATTTGCGAGGAAGGCGAAAACCTTGTCCGGACTGGCTTGGATATCCACCGATTTTATTGCTGAGCGCGCGATTTTTTTCACGATGTTCTCTTCAGTTCCAAAAGGCGTTTTTTGCCCCGAATCTGGACAATGTTGAATATGCTCCACATCGTCAGGAGCGAAGCAACGCACTTTTTTCCGTTGAGATAGACGAAGTCAACGGCTTCCGGGACTAGGGATTCGCTACGCACGAGTCGTGAAGTCGATGGCCAGGAGCGAAATATCGTCTTTGTGGCCCTCACCAGGGGGCTGCTCCAGCCAGCGGGCCAATTCGAGCATCAGCGCGTCCGCAAACGGGCCTGCAGGAAGTTTGTTATTTGTTTCCATGAACTTCATGAAGCGATCCGTTCCAAATTCTTCCTGTGCTGGATTGCAGGTTTCAAGGATTCCGTCGGTGTAGAGGAAAAACCGGTCACCAGGCTCGATTGGTACCTGCAGCGAATCGTATGTGGCTTCCTCGAACTGGCCCATCACTAATCCGTTTTCCAGGAGCTCGCTCGCGCTGCCGGTTGACTTGCGCCACAGTAACAGCGGCGGATGGCCCGCACCGCCGTAATTCATGATGTTTTTTTCCAAGTCCACATACACATAGGCGGCGGTAACGAAATTATGCTGAAACTTGCCACAAAGCGCTTGATTCAAACCCGCCAGAACCTTGCTGGGTTCAGAAACGTGGCGAGCTTGTGCGGTGAGGGCAACCTGCAGCATGGAGGCGATGAGTGCGGCGGGCAATCCGTGTCCGGACACATCCGCGATCAGAATGCCCACGTGACGTTCGTCCACGACGATGAAATCATAGAAATCGCCGGCCACCGAAGTCATGGGAATGTAGCGTGCCACGATATCCAAGCCGGTGATCTTCGGCGTGCTGCTGGGGAGAATGGATAGCTGAATCTGGCGTGCCATTTCCAGCTCGGTGTTTATTTCGACGAGTTGCCGCGCAATCACGGCATGTGCCTCGCGCAGCATCAGATGCGTACGCACACGGGCTTTTACAACGGCGGCGGAGAATGGTTTGTGAATGTAATCAACCGCTCCGACTTCGAAGCCTTTGGTTTCGTCCTCGGCTTCCGTCTGGCTGGTAAGAAAAATCACCGGAATGTCGCGCGTGTCCGGATCTGCTTTCAAACGGCGGCACACCTCGTACCCGTCCATTTCCGGCATCAGTATGTCCAGCAGGATCAGATCCGGCTTATCTTTCCCTGACGCGATTGCCAAGGCCTTTTCGCCGCTGGTTGCAACCTTGGTGGCGAAGGAGTCTTTCAGGGCGCCCGAAATAACTCCGATGTTGATAGGGGTGTCATCCACAATCAAAATCGTTTTTGGGGTCGAGGGCAGAGTCATGATTTCACTCCAGTTTTAAGCCTAAACGACTGGCGATCGCCGCGACGCACTTCAGGGCACCAACAAAATCGTAATTACTTACGAAATCGCTCAGGCTACTGATTTCGGATCCTGTGAGTGCCTTCGCTAAGTCCGGCTGCGCTTCCAAAATGAAATCGGCGGCGTCGCCATCGTCGTTCGATAAAAGTTTTTTCAGATTTCGCAGCGGGGACACAACGGCGGCTGGGTCAGCGGTCGCGCCACGGGCGCTCTCTACAAGTTGTTCATTGGGCAGGGCCGATCGGATCGTCTGCACAACTGCGTGCAGTTGCATAGCGAGCGTATCCAGCAGCCTTTGCGCAGGCTGTCCCGCTTTGATTGCTGTTTCTACTTCAGCCGCGGAGTTGGCAACCGCGGTCGCACCGAGGTTCGCGGCCGCGCCTTTCAGCGAGTGGGCGGCGCGGGCTGCGGTGGCTGTGTCGCCGTCTGCGAGCGCCGCGTGAATTTCGGCCACGTCTGCCGACTCCGCGAATTTGCGCAACAACATTTCGTAGCGTTTGGGATTTCCGCCAGTCCGACGCAGGGCCGATTGGGTATCCACACCCTCAATCTTCAAGGATGCGGTTTCCGGAGGGCCGCCGGGATCCGGCGAGCGTGCGATCGCCGCAGCAGATTCAGGCGGAGGCTTCGCAGCGATGTCCGCCCGCGGTTTTATCCAGCGCAACAATGCAGCGAAAAGAGCATCGGGATCGATGGGCTTGGCGAGGTGGTCGTTCATTCCCGCTTCGGTGCATCTTTCGCGATCGCTTTCCATCACGTTGGCGGTCATCGCGATGATGGGCAGCGACTGGAATTGCGGCTTCGAGCGGATGGCTCGTGTCGCTGCGAGACCATCCATCACCGGCATTTGCATGTCCATCAGCACGAGTTCGTATTCGTGTTCGGCCACCATCTGTACGGCGACGCGTCCGTTTTCAGCCGTGTCAATCGCCAGGTGCGCATCTTCCAGCAGGCCGAGCGCGACCTCGCGATTGAGTTCATTGTCTTCGACGAGCAAGACGCGCGCGCCGCGTATTTGCCCGAGTTCAACGGTCGGAGCCTCCGCGATTTCATACGTCTTGGAGTTGCTCGCACCAAGCACCTGGACGGCTGAATCGAACAGCATGGACGCGGTGACCGGCTTGATCAGAATATTTGCAAAGGAGTTCTCTTCTGCCTGTTTCAAAACCTCTTCACGGCCGTAAGCGGTTACCATTACCAGATGCGGACGAACTTGTAGATTTGGCAGCGCGCGAATTCGTTTGCCGGTTTCGAAGCCATCGAGGCCCGGCATCTGCCAATCGAGAAAAACGATTTCGTACGGTTTGCTAATTTCCGCGGCATGGCGCACCATTTCGATTCCTTCCAACCCGGAACCAGCTTCATCGGCCTCGAACGTCATGCCGACGAGCATGCTGGAAAGCACGGCGCGGGCTTGTGGATTATCGTCAATAATCAGAACGCGGCGGCCGCGAAGATCGGGTGAGACCGCTTGTCGTCGAGTGGCTGCGCCATTGCCCAGGCGGGCTGTGAACCAGAAGGTGCTGCCCTTGCCCTCATCGCTTTCGACGCCAACATCGCCTCCCATCAGTTGCGCCAGCCGCTTAGAGATTGCGAGCCCCAGCCCGGTGCCGCCGTGTTGGCGAGTGGTGGAAGCATCCGCCTGCTCGAACGCCTGGAACAGCCTGCCCATTTGTTCATTGGTGAGGCCGATGCCGGTGTCGCGCACTGCGAAGTAAATCAGCTGGCCGTCATCATTTTTTTCTTGAATCCGCGCACGAACGACGATTTCGCCTTGTTCGGTAAACTTCACGGCATTGTTGCAGAAGTTGATCAGGATTTGACCCAGGCGCAGCGGGTCGCCCTTGAGTTGCGTAGGCACCGCGTGGTCAATATCAAAAATCAGTTCGAGGCCTTTCGCGGAAGCCTTCTCGGAGATCAAATTGCTCACGTTTTCGAGCACGCGCTCGAGATCGAAATCGATGTTTTCTACCGTCAGCTTGCCCGCTTCGATTTTCGAGAAATCCAAAATGTCGTTGATGATGCCCAGCAGGTGCTGGCCGGCAAGTTGAATTTTCCTCACGTAGTCGTGCTGGCGGGGATTCAGCTCGGTGCGTAACGTCAGATGCGACATTCCGATAATCGCGTTCATCGGAGTACGGATTTCGTGGCTCATGTTGGCGAGGAAATCGGACTTGGCCTTGGTGGCATCCTCTGCCACTTCTTTGGCGTGCCGCAATTCCTCTCCAGACGTTTCCAGCGCCTGATTGATATTCTCTAGCTCTCGTTTACGCGTCTCGAGCTGACGTTCCGACGCTGCCAAAGATTCAGCCTGGGCTTGCGTGCGGTCGAGCAGCTCTCGAGTGGCGATGTTGCCGGACAATATTTCAGCGCTTAGGGCGACGGAGGGCAGCAAGGAGTCGAGCAACGCTCTTTGGCGGTCTGACAGCGAAGAGTTTGTCGCCAGTTCGATGACGGCGGTTACTTGGTCCTTATTCACCACGGGAATGAAATGGATTTTGCCGACCGTCAGCGTACTCATGCCCGCGGAGATTCGGACCTGATTCCCGGCGGTAACTTCGAGCATGCGCCGCTCCACCGCGGCTTGCCCGGCAAGTCCTTCGCCTAGGGCGAATTCGCTGGGACTGCCGGCATCCGTATTTGCAAAAGAATACGCGCGAGAGAAACGTGCGCGACTTTCGTCTGCAACGTAGAACGCTCCGTAGATCAGCGGAATGAGCTGCGACAATCGAGACAATAATGCTTTCCCAAATCCGGGATAGTCATGGGCCGATTGCAAAGCTTCCAGCGTGGCTCCTACTTCAGCCTTCACCCAGCCTTGCGTTTCACGTTCACGCGCGCCCAATTGCAAGGTACGCAATGCGCGTCCGATTTCACCGATTTCATTCTTGCGCTCCAGGTAGGGGATGTTCTGATCCAGACGCCCGTCAGCCAAATCCTGGATGCTAGCTTGTAGAGACACGAGTTCCTTCACCACTTCTCTTTCCACGATGCGGAAGGCGGCGGCCCACGACCATAGCAGGCCGAAGCCAATCACCAGCCAAGTGATCAATATCGCGTGATGCGTATTTTCGGTCAATTGAACGGAGCGCTGGTCAATATACGTTTGCAGATCCTGCATGATCTCAATGGTGGCCTGGCGCGCCCGCTGCAGCTCCTGATTTACACCGCCACGTAATAAGTTCAACGCTTTGGTATTATTGCCCGCCAGGGCTGCGGCGCGCACCGGCCGAGCGTCCGTCTCCGCCTGCGCGAAAAGAGCAGATGCGGCGTTGATTTTCTCTGCGCGTTCGGGGCTTTCTTTCAATGCTGAGGCCATCGCCGCGTGGAAATCGGCGCCAACCTGTTCCAGTTGTCCGTCTATCACCTGCCGGCGATCCGGATCGGTCTCGTCCGCCAATTCAAATATGAAAAGTCCGAACCGATTCGTATGCGCGCGCGCCTCGCCAACGTTTCGGAGCGCTCTGACCTGTGTGTCAATCAACTCGCTATACCACGTGTCGATCATCTTGCTTTCAAACGACGAATAGACTCCCGCTGCCACCACCATCAAGACGAGCGGAACCATGGCGATTAGCAGTTTCCGCCGCAGCCTCAAATTTTTGAAAAAGCCCATTCGAATGCGCTCCAACGGTTCCTTGACCTGAACATCTGAACCACTGCGCGCTACAAAATCATGCAATCGACGCCGTACGACTCCGATCGAGACCGTTTGTGCGACGTTGCATCAATCCGGTCAGGTCCAGATTGGCCAAGAGTACACGCGAGATGCCTGGCCGCATATCGTTATAACTAACAGTCACCACAGCGCACTCTTATATCAATGGAGAGGCACCTAGCGGAAGCGAATTGGGGACTAGAAGGCGAACAAGGGAGTGGTGCAGAAATCGCCTGCGCTGATGGCATCGCAAGCTCGTGTCTTGAACGCGTGGGTTCGTCTTTCGGACAGAATATGCTGAGTCGAGGAATCCAAGAACGTCTACCTTATATCGGAGGGAATATGATATTTACATCCATGAGGAAATGACGAAGAAATGGGGACCGAGGCGTTTCGGCTTCGGAAGTGTTGGAGCAAGATCGCGCAACGTGCGTTTTGAAGTCGAGCAGCGATTTGCGTGTTTGGATTTCTTTTTGGATTAAGGATTGCGTCGTGGTGCCGATTTCTAGCGATAGTGCGCAAAGGCCCCCCGGAGCGGCGAGATGAAGGTCGCTGCTTCCGGGCCTCCCAGACGAGGGTTTTCGCCCACCTTTTGGTCAGGCCTGCTCTTTGGATTCCTGGCGATCAAAGCTGTCCTCTCGTTTGTACTAGGGCTCCGTGACGAGTTGGCCCCGTACGGCACTAGCGTTTACTTCCTTATACTTCTACTGGCGACGGGCTTCGCTGTCCTGAATGCAGTAGAGAGAACGCTGCGGCGTCGTTTTTTTTGGGTGTTTATCGCGGTCGGCTATGGACTATGGGCGCTGGACCAATGGCTTTATGTGTACTACGTGATTTTGCGGCACGTTGACGTTCCAGACAGTTCGATTGCGGATCCGGCACTGTTCCTTCACCTCGTGCCCCTGATGGCGGCGGTGGTGATGCAGCCACATTTGAATCGGACCGACCAGAAAGCATACCGAGCAAGCTTGACGTTTCTTTTCCTGCTGGTGGCTTGGGTCTTTCTGTATGCTTACGTGCTGTTTCCGTATCAGTATTTGTTTGCAAACGAAAAGATCTATAACCCGCGGTTTACGACTCTATACGGGATTGAAAATCTGGCTTTGGTCCTGATTCTGTGCCTGGTGGCGAGTCGCGCGCAGGGCCCGTGGAAATCAATTTATTACCATTTATTGGGAGCGTCGACATTGTACGCGGCGAGTTCAGCGGTGGCGAACATGGCGATCGATTTGGGAAGGTCTTACAACGGAAGCCTATATTCTTTGGCCCTGAACGCGGCGGCTTGCTGGTTCCTGTGGGTGCCGCTGCACGCTCGACACTTGGCGCCGGCCAGCACTTCGACGGTGGGGCTCGATGCGTGAAGATAGCAGGATCGCTTCGCTACTGGCTATGGCCGTGGTGGTGGCGGTGCCCGTCATCGGAGTATGGGAAGTCCTGAGACACGACGAAACCCCAAGTTTGCGGACATTTCGCCTGCTGGTGGTGCTGGCTTGTGGATTGTTTCTGGCGGTTGTGGCTCTTTTAGGGGAGCAACTCACCAAGGCCGGCTTCCGGAGCGATGCCAGGAAGCTGGAAGCCCTGAATCGAGAACTGGTTGAATCGGTTCGAGCGATCTTGCGGAGGGCAGAGCCCAGTACTTTCCGGACCACATTCGTAAACAAGCACGTGGAAGAGATACTGGGATATCCAGTCAAAGGTTGGCTGAACAACCCGTCGTTTTGGGTGGAGCACCTGCATCCGGAGGATCGCGAGCGCACCGTGGCGTTCACGGAAAAGGCCATACAGGAACAGCGGAATCACGAGCTGGAGTACCGCATGATTGCAGCGGATGGGCGAATCGTGTGGTTGCACGAGATCGTGAACGTGATCGTCGAGAATGGAGTAACGATCGAGCTGGTGGGGGTGAGCGGAGACATTACCGCTCGCAAGCGAACCGAAGAATCGATGGCCTTGTTCCGAAAATTGATCGACGGTTCGAATGATGCCATCGAAGTGGTTGACCCGATAACATTGAACTTCCTCGATATGAATGAGAAGGCCTGCCGTGACCTTGGTTATCGCCGCGAAGAGATGCTGTCTATGAGTGTTTACGATATCGATCCCTTGCTGGATTTGTCTCTGCACACATGCGTGGTGCAGAAGATGCGTAAATCAGGCTTCGCGATCATAGAGAGTCAACACCGGCGGAAGGATGGGTCAACATTCCCGGTGGAAATCAATATCAAATACATCCAGCTGGACCGGGACTACGCAGTGGCCGTGGTGCGGGACATTAGCGAGCGCAGAGTCACGGAGGGCACGCTATTGAGCTTGAGTCCGAGATTGATTGAGGCGCAGGAGGCGGAACGCAGCCACGTGGCCGGAGAATTACGCGACGATTTGAATCAACGGATGGCGCTGCTGCAAATCGGGTTGGGGCAATTCGAGCGGGATGTTCCCGGCCTGTCGCCTCAAGCTAGAATACAACTCCACAGCCTTACGGAAGTGGCCACGGAAATCGCGTCCAGCATCCACAACTTGTCGCACCGGCTGCGTCCGTCGCTGCTCGACCTACTGGGTCCGGTAGCATCCATCGAGCGCCTCTGCAGAGAGATCTCCGATAGGCACAACGTGGAGATTAAATTTGTCCATCACGGCATTCCGGAACACATTCCTAAGGATGTGACGCTGTGCCTCTACCGGATCACGCAGGAGGCTTTGCGGAATGTGGTGAAGCACAGCGGAGCGGCACAGGCCGAGGTTGAGCTGATGGGTCATGACGATAGAATCGAGCTTCGCGTTTCCGACTCCGGAGTGGGATTCATTCCCGAGCCCGCGAATCCAAGTTCCGGTCTTGGTTTAATCAGCATGCAAGAACGGCTGCGATTGGTGGGAGGTCAGCTTTCTGTACAATCCGATCCGTCGCACGGGACGCGAATTCATGTACTTATTCCGCGGCGTACAGACGATGTTCGTATTGATGGCCGGGGCTGAGCGCGAACTGGGCGTGCATCCACAACGAGAGCCGTCCTTCTGGGGGGCGCAGCTGTCGCGCAACGGCATGCAAGTCGGCAACTCCTTTGGCGATCAAGTTTAGTACTCTCGTATGATCGGTGGATGGTCGCGTTCACTGTCAAAAGTGACAATACCGCCTCTCAGGCCCCTACGATACTTCTAGGCTTGTGATCTGACAGACCGGGATTCGCAGGAATCGACTCCATGAATAAGAGAAGGCGCGCGGATAAAACTTCGAAGCCCGCCAGACGCCAGGGTGGTGTAAAAATCGTTGTCTGCGTCGCGATACTGCTGGCGGGCATCGGAGTTTGGAAATTCGCAGGCCGCCAGACAGTTCAGGCGACTCAACTTCCTCGGGCAACGACGGCGGAAAGCGTGGCCACCGCCGCGGCTCCGGCCACGAGTGGTTTTGCTCCGACCGTTGAAAACAAAAATGCTCCGGCGAGGTCTGCACCTGCGGGAATGGCCTGGATCCCTGGCGGCGAATTTTCCATGGGGGCGCAGGATCCGCCGATGCAGGACCGAGTTGGCATGCAGGCCACGCTGGATTCGCGCCCGGTTCACCGCGTGTACGTCGATGGATTCTGGATGGATAAGACTGATGTGACGAATGCGGAGTTCGCCGTATTCGTGAAAGCCACCGGATACGTCAGCGTCGCAGAACGCAAACCAAAGGCGGAGGACTTTCCGGGCGCACCGCCGGAAAACCTAGTGGCGGGATCGGTAGTTTTCTCGCCTCCTGACCATGAAGTTCCCTTGAACGACCATTATCAATGGTGGGGGTATGTTCCCGGCGCGAACTGGCGCCACCCGCTGGGTCCTGCTTCCAACATCGTGGGAAAGGCGAACTATCCTGTGGTGCACGTCGCGTACGAAGATGCGCTCGCTTATGCAAAATGGGCCGGGAAACGATTGCCGACAGAGGCCGAATGGGAGTTCGCGGCGCGAGGCGGACTGACCGGACAGCCGTTCGTCTGGGGCGACCAGTTTCGGCCAAAGGGACAATGGATGGCCAATACGTTTCAGGGTCATTTTCCGGACAAGGACACGGGAGAGGACCATTACGCAGGGATCACTGCAGTCGGGCGATTTCCGGCGAACGGCTATGGTCTTTATGACATGGCGGGAAACGTGTGGCAGTGGACGAGCGATTGGTATCGCGCGGATTACTACCAGCAATTGGTGAGCGTGGGCGACGTGGCGCGAAATCCCAAGGGCCCGAATTCGCCCTACGACCCCGCCGAACCGAATGAGCGAAAGAAAACACAGCGCGGAGGCTCGTTTCTTTGCACCGATCAGTATTGTTCGCGCTACATGGTGGGCACGCGGGGCAAAGGAGAAGTAAGCACAGGGACGAATCATCTCGGTTTCCGCTGCGTGAAAGACGTGTTGCCAGCCGCCGCGCAATAACCCGTTGTCGTCAATCTGCGTCTGTCTTCGTCGTCGCTCCATTTCGGAAGAACAGGGACGAGAAGTTGTCCTCGCCCAGTACCCGCCGCAATTCCCGGAACGCAAACAGCGGAAGGAAAGCGCAAAATATGACGACACTACGGGCGAGGAGCTCATTGACGCGTATCCCGTGGTACGCGGTGGCAAAAGTCTCTCCGTGCCAGCGCCGTTTGATTGCTTCCTCGACGATGTGAAAGGCGAATACAAGCAAACTAAATACAAACGCCTTATAAAGTGCCGACAGAAACAATGGCTTGGATTCGTGTTTCTTCCCGAGGTGCGCGTATTCCCCGATAAGGATGACTTTGGCGATTACCAGAGCGTTGATCAACGCGGTCGCATAAACGAAATACGAAACATGAAACTGGTCTAGAAGGAGCGAGCTGTAAGTCGCGACTGCGCAAAAAAAGAACGCTAGATATGAGGAGATCACGGCAAATTCGCGCAATTCGTGCGCGGCTTTTTGCTTGAGGGTCGCTTGTTTGGGACCTTCGGCATTCATGGAGTCTCCCCGTTTGCGCTGGGCACCTTTCACACTTCACCCGCCCCGCCGATGGCTGCGCACCCATCAGCTGAAGCCGCCGGCGTCGGAAGTTCTAATGGTTGAGCGAAGGGACGGCCTGATGGAATTGTCACTAATGACAGTGCTGGCTCCAACCGATTCGGCGGGGACCTTCCGGTATGTTCGGTCACGCTACGACGCAAACGCGGTTTCACCTGTAGGACAACGGACTCCCACGGAAATGATCGGTAGAACCGTCTCGCGAAAGCATGTTTTCTTGAATAGATTCACGAATCTTGGATTCATCGAGTACCACGGCGGGTTGGAGGTGCATAGGTCTCTACTCCGCGTCACTCGTCAGCAGTAGCTCACAGCCGGTATCATGGAAGGCGTCGTTGCACTGTATGTACTACTCTCATCATAATTACATGACAATTTTGAGGGTTGTTCCTTTTTTGGATGCGTGCATGCTCCCCAAGTGGTACACTCCGCGACCAGCGGTCGGTTTAGGCACGCAGCTGAGGTTGTTATTCAAATCGTCGCGGCAAGGCGAGTCGCTGGCGATTTGCCACGTCTGGCAAATAATAAAGCAGAGCGAACTGTAGCGGTGGGAGCACCCGCTCAATACATTCCGTTCTGCGGGTGTCCGCACTTCTACTGGCGCGAGCTTCGCTGTTCGCGGCTGATTTTTAGCTCGGAGGTAGTTGATGGCAGCTGGCTCTAATCGGGCTAGGTGGAGTTTCCCAAATGGGGATTCCATCTTGGACAGCACGATCCTAGTGTGCTTCGTTGCCATCCTTTCGTACGCGGCTTCCGCGCTGGGAGGCGCGTTGGTGCTCCGCCCGCAAATGCTTTCGCTGCTTTGGCCGGGTTGCGTGCTTCTGGTTTCGGTATTGCTGCTCGTCTCGCGAAAGATGTGGCCGATCCTCGTAGTGACAGCCCTTGCGGTGTTTGTTTTCAACGACCTGCACAACGGAGTGTCGGCGAGATCGACTGTGTTGCTCGTGGTAGCCGACACGGTGGAAGTTCTGATCGCCGCAATCTGTCTTAGCTATTTTTTCGTGGGCGTTCCTCGCCTGAATAGTGTAAAGGCACTGGCTAAGTTTTCTCTCTTTGCGGTGATTCTCGCGCCGGCAGCTGGAGCGATTGTCGGCGCGCTTGCAGTCCCGGGAAGCTATTGGGCAAATTGGCGAACAAGTTTCCTTTCCGAAGCTCTGGGATTTCTGACTCTGATGCCCGCAATTCTTAGTTGGGTTGGCAAGAGCTCGCCCGGGAAGCACAAGTCGCGTGCTTACTACATAGAGGGCGGTGCACTGATCGCCGGGTTGATGCTGTTCGGATATGCGATGTTCGTCGCTTTGGGAAACACCAGCCCGCCTGAAGTGTTCTATTTCCTGGTGCCATTTCTGTTGTGGTCCGCGCTGCGTTTCGGTTCGACCGGGGTTAGCACATCGGTGATTCTGATCGCATTCCTGTCGATATGGGGTGCAACCCATGGCCGAGGCCCCTTCACGGATTCGCAACACGTCAACAACCTGTTGTCACTGCAGCTTTTCCTATTCTTCGCGGCAGCGCCTTTTATGGTCCTCGCAGTCCTGGTGGAGGAGCGGAAGCGGGCTGGAGAGGTACTCGGGGAGAGTGAGGAAAAATTCCGCAGCGTCTTCCGGGATGCCGGCATAGGGATGGCAATTGTTTCACCGGGAGGCGCCTTCCTCGCAGGCAATGATGCATTTTGTAATTTCATTGGGTATACGGAAGAGGAACTTCTCGGGAAGACCGTGGAATCTCTTACGCATCCCGACGACTGGCCGGTGTTTTCGCGGAGGTTGGATCAAGCGCTCACGGACGGCAGCAGCTTCCAATGCGTGGAGAAGCGCTGTCTGCACAAAAGTGGGAAGGTGCTGCATGGCGAGTGCAGCGGTTCCTTGATCCGCGATGCCGACGGGAAGGCCCTGTACTTTGTCGCCGAGGTGCAGGATGTCACCGAACGTAAACGGGCAAACCAGGACTTGCTCGAGAGTGAACAACGGTTTCGTCTGGTCGCCAATTCAGCTCCGGTGCTGATCTGGATGTCCGGAACCGACAAGCTATGCACTTTCTTCAACAAGTGCTGGCTCGATTTCACCGGTCGCACTGTCGAAGAGGAGATGGGGGAAGGCTGGGCGCAGGGAGTGCATCCGGCAGACCTGGAGCATTGTCTCAGTATCTACTCCGGTGCGTTCGATGCCCGGGTGGATTTCGAGATGGAATACCGGCTGCGGCGCCATGACGGAAAATATCGCTGGGTTGTTGACTATGGTGTACCCAGGGTTGAGTCCGATGGAACATTCTGCGGGTATATTGGTTCGTGCGTGGACATCACGGACCGCAAGTTGAATGCAGAGTACCTGGAAGAGCTGAGCGGACGCCTGATCGTCGCGCAAGAGGAAGAGCGCGGCCGAATCGCCAGAGAATTGCACGACGACTTCAGCCAACGGTTGGCATTGTTGGGCATCGGGCTGTCACGACTGTGGAAGAAGCGGCCCGAGTCAGAAGAAGAAGAAAGAACGCTAGTGCGGGAATTATGGAATCGCACCCAGGAGATATCTTCGGATGTGCATCGTCTTTCTCATCAGCTCCATTCCAGCAAACTGGAGCACGTGGGTCTCGGGCCGGCTCTCATGGGACTTTGCGAGGAGATCAGCGAGAAGTATGGGATGCAGGTAGAGTTCGCGGATCTTGGCGTTGCATCGGAAATTCCAAAGGACGTGTCGCTGTGCCTCTTCCGGGTCACCCAGGAAGCGTTGAATAACGTGGTCAAGCACAGTGGAACCAAGCAAGCACAGGTGGAACTTTGCAGGGAGCGGAATGAAATTCGCCTGCAGATCGTGGACGCTGGCGCTGGTTTTGATGTTGCTCTCAGCGAAACAGACGTGGGCATTGGGCTAATTGGAATGCGCGAGCGGCTTCGACTGGTCGGCGGAAGATTGTCGGTGCAATCGGCGCCGACGCGAGGGACTACAATTTCTGCGGAGGTTCCAGTATCGGTTTCCGCTCATGAGTCACATGCGAGAATAACTACTGCCGGAGGAATAAGACCATGAAACGTCCGCGCGTGCTGTTGGCAGATGACCATCAGATGTTGGTAGATGCGCTGAAGAGCGTTCTGGAACCTCGCTGTGAAGTGGTAGGGTCCGTGACCGACGGACGTTCACTTCTGGAGGCTGCCGAGCGGTTGCAACCTGACGTCATTGTGCTCGATATTGCCATGCCCCAACTAAATGGACTGGACGCCGGCAGGAAGCTCCAGCAGAAGATGCCTGGCGTTAAACTTATTTTCATGACGATGAATGAGGACCCTTATCTAATCGGAGAAGCTTTTCGTGCGGGGGCGTCGGCGTTTCTTCTGAAACAGGCAGCGGGCTTTGAGTTGATTGACGCGATCGAGAAAGTGCTAAAGGGAGGCAGATATGTGACTCCCCGCGCCGCAAAGGGTTTGACGCGTATTTCGTTGCGAGAGCCCAAGGCTCGCGAACACGCGCCTGGGCCAAGCGGACGAGAGCGGGAAGTCATTCAGCTGCTGGCGGAGGGCCGCACAATGAAAGAAGCAGCGAGCGTGCTGAAAATAACCACCCGCACAGTCGCCGCGCACAAGTACCACGCCATGGATCTTTTGCAGATCAAAACCAACGCCGAACTCGTTCAGTACGCCATCAAGAACAAAATCATCTCCGTCTAACGAAGCCAATTTTTCCTTACTGTTAATTTTGCCAATATCCAGCCAGTGGAATCGCGCCCAAGATAGGTGTGGATGCCTACCTCCACGCTGAGCGAGACGAACTCGATGGCTGAGATCGATGAGCCTTTCACGTTGCACTGGCGTCCCGAATCCATCGTGGAGGACTAGCGAACGGCTCAGGGATGAGCTCTCATGACTCGAAAACGGGTGTTAGTCGCGGATGATCTCGCTCCCGTGTTGAGCACCGTGACCGCATTGTTATGCGAGTCATTCGATGTGGTTGGTACGGTTTCGGATGGACGAATGGCGCTCGAAGCGACGTTGAAGCTCGAACCAGATCTAGTAGTCCTAGACATCTCGATGCCGCTAATGAGTGGAATCGAAGTCGCGGAAGAGCTTACGAGGCTGGGTAACAAGGCCAAGATCGTATTTCTAACGGTTCACGAGGATCACGACATCCTGAACGCGTGCCGGGCCGCCGGTGGGCTGGGATACGTGATCAAAGTATTTATGGATACGGACTTGGTGCCGGCGATAAATGAGGCTCTGGCTGGTCATAGATTTACGTCTTGCTTTCCGTCCCTAGAGGGCATGCCCTAAGCAGAACAAGAGAAAATAATTCAGATTCTTCACGATGATGCTGAGATGCGCGCTGTATTGGGCAACAAAGTAGAGGCCCCTATTGCCAATGTGTTCGAATGCGGATTGATTCCCAGAGATCTTCCGCAAATCTCGACTTGTAAAGGAAAATCCGATGAAAACACGATTTCTGCTCTCGCTGTCGCTTCTGATTGGTCTCACTTTTACGGTGGCTTCCGCACAGGATGTTTATGTGACTTCGAGTCCCAGTGCGAATTTTTCTCAGTATCACACTTATGCCTGGGGACAACAGCAGAACCCCAACCAGATCGCTAGTCCATTTCTGGCGCAGGAAGCGAAAACCCAGATCAACACGCAATTGCAGAGCAAGGGCCTCAAGTTGGTACAGGAGTCAGAGAACCCCGATTTGATCGTGGTGGGTAGCGGCGGGATGAAGACGCAGACTTCGTACCAGGCTTGGGGCATGCGCGGGATCGGTGGCGGAATGGGAGGGATTACTCCGGAGCAGAACGTGACCGGCACACTGATCGTGGACATTTACGACGTGAAAGCCAAGGAGTTGGTCTGGCGTGGCGTTGGGCAAGGCACCTTAAACGAAAAGAACTCGCAGAAAAATATGCAGCTAGTGGACAAAGCGGTCGCCAAAATGTTCAAGAAATATCCGTCGTAGCGATGTGGCGGTTGTGATCGCGCGCTGTGAGATTGTCACTTCTGACAATTCCCAGTCGCTACTTTGAGGGGCAGGATGTCCAAGCCTTTGAGTCTGTGGCCTACCATCAATCGAAAAGATCGACGGCGACCTTTTCTCTTCCAAGGGAAAAAGTAAGAGGAGGAAGTTCATGAAGCGCATCGGAAGAATCGCTCTGGTTGTTACAGCTTGTCTCGTGATTCTAGGCCTTACGGCATCTCCACGGGCGTCGGCACAGCAGAAGCCCAACATCCTTGTCATCATGGGCGACGACATCGGGATGTCGAACATCGCCGTGTATAGCCACGGGATGATGGCTGGCAAGACGCCGAACCTCGACAGGTTAGCCAAGGAGGGCATGCTCTTCACGGACTATTACGCCGAGGCGAGCTGTACGGCGGGTCGCGCGAACTTCATCATGGGTGAACTGCCCATTCGAACGGGCATGACCACAGTCGGCCAAGCCGGCGCCGCAATCGGCATCCCGTCGGAAGCCGTGACGCTCGCCACCGTTCTGAAAGCACAGGGGTATGCGACCGGTCAGTTCGGCAAGAACCATCTCGGCGACAAGAATGAGTTCCTGCCGACGGTCCACGGCTTCGATGAATTCTTCGGTTATCTGTATCACCTGGATGCCATGGAAGATCCGTTCCACCCCAACTATCCCCAGAATCTCTTGAACGTCGTAGGTCCGCGCAACTTGGTTCATTCGTGGGCCACTGGCGTGGATGATCCCACCGACATGCCGCGCTGGGGAAAGGTCGGCAAGCAGAAAATCGAAGACGAAGGGCCATTGCCTCCGCACCCGACGAACGGCATTAAATACAACATGGAGACGGTGGACGACACGATCCGCGACCTGTCGCTTAAGTTCATCGACAAGGCCAAGGCCGATGGAAAGCCGTTCTTTGTGTGGATGAACCCGACGCGTATGCATGTGGTCACCCACCTCTCGCCGAAATACGCGGCAATGATGAACTCCGAGAATGGTTGGAGCATCGAAGAAGCCGGCATGGCGCAGCTGGATGACGACATCGGCCTGGTGATGCAACACCTGAAAGATGCCGGGCTAGACGATAACACCATCGTCGTCTTCACTACCGACAACGGAACCGAAACGTTCACCTGGCCTGATGGCGGCACCACGCCGTTCGCGCAGGCGAAGGGGACGGTTATGGAGGGCGGTTTCCGCGTGCCATGTATTGCCCGGTGGCCGGGCCATATCGCGCCAGGTTCCATACAGAACGGCATCATGTCCGGCTTGGACTGGTTGCCCACGTTCGCTTCCATGGCCGGAAACCCGAATATCACCGATCAATTGCTCAAAGGCGTGAAGCTCGGCGACCGGACTTACAAAAACCATCTGGATGGCTACGATCAGACCGCTATGCTTACCGGCAAAGGCCCGTCCAATCGCCACGAAATATTCTATCTTGGCGAAAGCACAGTCGGCGCGGTGCGCATTGACGACTACAAATACCGCTTCATCGACCAACCTCAAGGCTGGCTCGGGGTGAAAAATCATCCGGACGTGCCTACGATCACGAATCTGCGGCTCGATCCGTACGAGAGAATGGGCTTTCCAGAAGACATGACGAAGAATGGGTCACTGCTGTTTATGGGCGATTGGTATATGTATCAGTTCTGGCGTTTCGTCTTCGTCCAGCAAGTAATGGGCAAGGAAATCCAGACGTTCCTGGAATTTCCGCCGATGCAACGTGGCGCAAGCTTCAACCTGGACGCCATAAAGGCCGAAATGGCCGCCAAGATGGCCCAGGCGGAAGCGGCGAGCAAAGGCCCCAGTAATTAACAGCAACTGGCTTCACGGCGGGCGGCTCGCAAGGGCCGCCCTCCGAAAATGCAGCCGGTAGTTCCAGCGGCGCTCCTGATCCTGCAATATCCAACAAATAAACCGCATTCGTGTTAAATGGCTGATGGCGATACCGCTCTTGTTTGCCTGCTTGCCTGCCCGCGCCCAAACATCCACGACGGAGTTCCTGCCGGAGATTGATGCGAATTTCAAATTGAATTCGTACGTGCGATTCGTTTTTCAAGCGAAGGACACCAGGGAAGGCGGTGATCCTACGCAAGCCGAAATAGGACCCAGCATAGAATTTTATTTGAAGCCCTTGCTGAAACTGAAAAACGTCACGGTGTTCGATCTGGACGATGCGAAATCCAGGCCGCTGGTGTTGGCTGTGGGATACCGCGTTGTGCCTTCACCGGGCGAGCCCACGATAAATCAGATGGAACCCGTTCTCACGCTTTCGTTGTGTTCGATCACGACGCGATTGTTACTTCTGACAATTATCTCTACGACGGGCCAGGCCCAAAATTACGAATCTGGTGAGTCGGCAGCGAGCTGCATGGCAAAACACAGAATAAGGAGTTTCTCTTGAGTTCAAATCAGAAATTCGCGGCATCGGCAATATTCTTGGGACTGCTATTGTTGGCGAACGCAGGCCCATCTCACGCTCAGGCGACTGTTCCGCCGCCCAGTGCTGACGTCCTTGAAAACGCTGAGTCGAGCTCCACGACGTCAGCCATGAATGCCGCTGCGACGGACCCAGCTACGCCTTCCGACGCCGTGCCTTCCGCGGCAACTCCCGGCGCCGGCGCTGTTGCTGCTGCCGCTAGTACCGCCCCCGAGAGCGACTGGCACTTCACCGTGTCTCCCTACTTGTGGCTCCCCGGAGTTCACGGAAATATTGCCGATCCGAACGGCGGGCAAATCCCTTTTAGTGCGTCCGCAGGCGACCTTCTTTCGCACTTCCGGATTGGATTAATGGGCGTGGCAGAACCCCGTTACAAGCGAATCGTGATGCCGCTGGATATCTTTTGGATCCGGCTGGGGGATAACAGGGCGCTTCCCAACACCCCTGGGCAGGGCGTTGCGAACCTGCACGCGACCGAGTTCTTCCTGTCGCAGAAGGTCGGTTATCGGGTGATTGATTCCGAGAGGCTTAAGATCGATGCGCTCGCTGGGTTCCGCTTCTGGCACTTCGGCGAGAGTGTGTCGTTTACCACCAACACTTTAAATTTCACCGGCTCGCAGAATTGGGTGGATCCGCTCGTTGGCGGACGCATCACCGGAATTCTGACACCCAAAGTGGAACTTACGGTTGGCGGTGACGTCGGCGGTTGGGGCGTCGGATCTCAAATTGATTACCAGGTGTTTGGTCTGCTGGGCTACCGCATTAAACCTGCGCTCGCGTTGCAAGCCGGCTACCGCTATCTCTACTTCGACTATCGTCGCGCTTCAGGCGTATACTTGGACAACACGACTAACGGGGTGATCTTTGGCGTGAGCATCACCCTCAAATAGGCGAATGGGTTTTTCAAGAGCTACCTCCGACCATTCAAATCGCAGATTCATGTGCACACAGCGCGCCCTTTATTCTTCGGCAAGGCGCCGCCGACCCTCCGCGCAAGGCGTCAAAACCATCTCTGTATGCGGTGAGGGATCGAAGATGGATGTCTCACTGATTTTTTGCAAGACCTGTCAATCTTGACAATACCCGCGAACCTGCGCGAATCGTACTCTGGTGCTGGTTAGGGTAGAGGACCCGGGCTGAGGCTACTCCACGCTTCGTTCTTCCGAGGGGCGCCCAACGTCTCTCGAAAGACTCTTTTCCGGGTCCTCTAAAAACTCAGGCCAGCGGCGATTCCGTCGCGGCCTTGGTGAATCCGTTCGAGGTGTCGTCCTATAAGACGCTGCGCACCTCACATAATGCATGGTTATCGGACAGGTTAAGGGAGCAACCAGATGAGTCATGGACTCGGGATTAGCTGCAGGAAACAGTGCGTCAGCGGTTTTGTTCTTGCGACGACCAGACGCCTGGTAATTATCGGCGCTATAGCGCTGGTCGCCGGTGCCGCCGCCATCGCGCAGAATGGTGAATTGCAGCAGAAGCTTGCGGCTGCAAAGCAGGCTGCTGCTGAAAATAAGCAGCGACTCCTCCAGTATCAATGGACGGAAACAACGCAGCTGACGCTGAAGGGAGATCCCAAACCTGCCACTGAAAACTTGTGCCAGTACGGGCCCGACGGTCAGGTTCAGAAAACTCCGATCGGCCCACCACCGGCACCACCCAGCGGCGGAAGACTGAAGCAAAGGGTGATTGAAAAGAAAAAAGCGGAGATGGTGGATTACATGGACGACGTGAAGGGCGTCCTGAGCATGTACGTTCCGCCCGACCCCAACAGAATGCAACAAGCGTACCAGGCCGGTAAACTCGCACTAAATCCTGCCGGCAACGTGGTGAATTTGGTCTTCACCGATTATGCTCAGCCGGGCGATCGTATGACGCTGGTATTTGATCCTGCGATAAAAAAGATCATTTCGTTGAGCGTCAACACGTATATGGGACAGGCGAAAGATGCGGTGACGTTGCAGGTGCAGATGGCGCCTCTGCCTGATGGAACCAGCTACGCGCAGCAGACGGTTCTTAATGCGACCGCCAAAGAGTTGGTGGTGACGACGACCAATTCGAATTACCAGAAGCTCGGCGGTCAGTAAGCCGCCGCCGAGGGCGCCCATCGCTAGCCAAGCTGAGACGTTCGCTCCATCTTCAATGCGTCCAGTGTCGATCCTTACCTTCGGAATCAGTTAGGAAATCCGGAATCGCAGGAGTCGGGCGATGCGAATAAGACAAGCGTTTGCTTGGATTCTGGCGGCGGAACTGCTGGGCTTCGCTGGCATCGCGGTCGCGCAGAACGCAAACCAGAACCGCACGCTCATCGTAAACGGCCAGTCCGAAAATGTGCCGGTAATCCAGGTCAACGGTCGCTCCTACGTTGATTTGGAAGCTCTAGCACGCGCGACAAATGGTTCGCTCAGTTATTCAGGAAACCAGATTGCTTTGAACCTGCCCAACTCTCCCGCTAACGCGTACACCGCTTCAGCGAACACGGCTTCCGCACCTGCACCTCCTGCCGCTCCCGCTTCGAATCCGGGATTTTCGCAAGAGTTTTTGACGGCAGGAATCGAGCAAATGTCTACCGTCCGGGAATGGCATACGGCGCTCGCGGCTGCGATTCAGAGTGGAACTCCTGTGGCAGCAAACTGGCTTGCGCCGTATCGCAACCAGGCCGCTACTAATCTGCGTTTGGCTTTGGTCGCGATCCAAACGAATTCAGATCGCAAAGCGTTTCAGTTGTTGACCAACGAATTTCAGAACATGGCGAAATTGGCGGACAAATACATCGCGGCGCGCGCCAATCTGACCTACATTTCGCCGGACGCGCTGCAGAACGATGATTTGAACCAGCGCATCGTGGCCTGCGGCCACTCGCTCGGCTCCATGGCCGCGAGCGGTCGGTTTGTTGACGACGGTTCTTGCAATTGAAGTTCGCCACGCCGAGATCCGTCCCTTATCGCTAACTACCCAACGCAGGCTATTGTTATTTTTGACAGTTACGTGGCTTCATTACTGAGAGCAAAATCGCCTTATCCGCCACATTTCATTGCGGCGCTCAGTTCAATACGGCCGAATTGTTTCGTTTAAGAGCGGTAGAAACGAGCAGAGATCCCGAAAGTCGCTGGCATTTCACTTAATTCTCAGGTTGAACGAGCCGCACGTTGTAATCGCCCAGGAGGCTAGTATGGAAAGACGCGGCTCCCTAGTGCAAAAGTTCATGGCGGTGATTCTCGCAGTTTGCATCAATTTTACTGTTGCCGCCGGAGGCATTGGCGCAGCGAATCTCTCACAGGCCGGAAACGCTTCCGCCATGCCGCCAGATCAACTCGATAAACTCCTGGCCCCGGTCGCGCTATATCCTGACGCGTTGCTGATGCAGGTCCTGGCGGCTTCCGTAAACTCACAGGAAGTCTTGGACGGAGGCAACTGGCTGCTTCAGAACAAAAGTCTGGAGGGAGATCAACTCGACAGCGCCGCAAAAGCGGCTGGCTTCGGCCCCGCCATGATCGCGCTGTTTCATTTTCCGCAAGTCGTGGACATGATGTGCTCCGAGATTGACTGGACCAAGCAGTTGGGAGAGGCGTTCACCGCGAGCCAGAGCGCAGTTCTCGATTCGGTGCAGCGGCTTCGGCTGCAGGCGAAACAAGCCGGAAATTTGCAAACAACTCCGCAGCAGACGGTGGTGACGCAGGCGGCGGGCACGCAGCAGGTAATCGTGATCCAGCCCACGAATCCGCAAATTGTTTACGTGCCGCAATACAATCCGGTGCAAGTGTACGTCGCGCCGCCGCCCAGCCAGCCCGCAACGGGCGTCGATTATCGCATTCGGGGTGGGCATGGCGGTTGGGGCAATGTTTGCCAGCAACAATTACTATTACCCACACTGGGGATACGGCGGTGGAGTGTACTACCGGGGAGGCCCGTGGGTGGTACATCACTATGCTTATCGTCCGGTGTATGGCCCCCATTACCACCGCGCGACGGTGTACTATCGGCCGCCGAATTATGCCTACGCTTATAACCGGCCATATCCGGGTAACGCGCACTACAATTCCAACAACTACTACAACAATTATCGCGGCAACACGAATGTTCAAAACAAGAGCAATAACACGATCAATCGCAACGTCAGCGGGAACAACGTCACGATCAATACCGGCAACCAAGTCAATAAGACGGGAAACACGGCGGTGAAGACCGGTAACACTCAAACCAATCAGAGTTGGAAGGGGCAATCAACCTACAACGGCGGGAACAAGACAAGCGGCAGTGCTGCCAACAACGCATCCAGGACTCCGTCCACGCCGAACGCTCGGACCAATCCTGCCAATCAGGCCAATACGCAGGCTGTGAAACCGGATCGCGGTTATCCCGCAACCCAATCTTCGACTGCCGCGCAACGTGGCGGCACAGGACAGACCGCCGCCCCTAAGAAAACTACGGGAGCATTCGAAGGAGCGGGAAATAGCGGCAGAACCGAGAAGGCTGCGAGCCAGCGTGGGGCGGCGAGTACGCAAGCCAGAAGGGGAGGCCAATGAGAACGCCATCTTCGATTCGCCTACAGCCACTACCTTTTGTCGCAGGACTTTTTTTTTTAGTGACGGCGATGCCGCTGACTGCGCAAGCTATCAGCGGACAAAAAACGTTTTCGTCGTCCAACGAAGCGATCCAAGCACTGTTGGTAGCGGCAAAGTCGGGGGATCCTGCGCAGCTCGAACCGTTGCTCGGACCGCAAGCGCCAGAGCTTATAGCTGCCGGTGACGCAGGTTCCGCGAAAGAACTACTCGCCGGGTTCGTGAAAGCGTATAGCGTGAAACATTCGCTTTCGGTTGAAGCCCAAGGTTTCGAGTATCTGCAAGTGGGTTCGTCTGACTGGCCGTTTCCTTTTCCGATCGTTCGCGACGGCAAAGTCTGGTATTTCGATGTGGACCGCGGCAATCAGGAAATTCTTGATCGCCGGATTGGTCGCGACGAACTCGGCGCCATCGCCGTGTGTGAGGGGTACGTCCAAAGCCAGGTCGATTATGGGTCCAAAGCACGTGATGGCAATCCCAGCGGCATTTATGCGCAGCGATTTCACAGCAGTCCTGGCAAACAAGACGGTCTTTACTGGCCTGTTTCCAAAGGCGAGCCCGAGAGCCCGATCGGGCCGCTTGTCGCGAGCGCATCAGCGGATCATTCGGCGCAAGCGGGGGAAAACCCCGTCCCCTATTACGGTTACCTTTATAGGATTCTCACGGAGCAGGGGGCAGACGCACCGGGCGGCGCGAAAAGCTACATCGTGGACGGAAAGTTGACGGGCGGCTTTGCTCTGATTGCCTACCCGGCGGAATATCGCTCCAGCGGCGTCATGAGTTTCATCGTTAATCAAGATGGCGTCATATATCAGCAGGATTTGGGTGATCAAACGGCCGACCTTGCGTCCAAAATCACCGCCTATAATCCCGATAGTTCCTGGGAGCCGGCGCGGCACTAATTCATGCGGCCAATGCACGCATGACCGTCTGCAGCCTTTCGGTTAGCGCGAGCGACTGCGATTTCCCTGCCGTCGTTGGATCAAGCCGCGTCGTTCTATAGACCCGCGACCTACACTGTCAGTTCTGACAATTACCGAGCGATGTTCTCAAGGCGTAGCATTCCTAATCCTGCAGAGGTGCTCGCGCCGTTGCGCGAAGCGATGGGTAACATCGTCTTTCGGTTGAGGCCGGAATTCGAAGAGGAGCGAATGTATGAACTGGATGACAAAAACTACCTTGGTCGCGGTTTCAGTCGCAGCGATGGGCTTGGCAGCATCATCAGCTCCGGCACAGGGCGTTCCGGTTTTCGAGATCATCAAGGCGGACAGCTCAATAAAGTTCAACGTAAAGGCGTCGGTATCCATATCGGGTGACTTCGACAAGACGGAAGCCAGTCTGGTGTTTACCTCGCCTGATTTGTCCACGGCGGTATTGGACGTGAAGATTCAGTCGGCCAGCGTGAATACCGGGAGTGGAATGAAGGACGGCAAGCTGAGAAGCAAAGACTTCTTCGACTCCGAACACGATCCACTGATCACTTTTCACTCCACAAAGGTCACACAGACAGGTCCAAACACAGTGGAGTTCGACGGCGACTTCACGATTCGCGGTGTGACCAAGCCCGAAAAGTTGATTTTTACAATCACGGGCAAGGGAACTGGCGAGGGCGAGATTACCGGCACGATGGCTTTCGACCGCAAGGACTACGGGATGAATAAAGGCATTCCCTTCGTGACAATCGCCGACCGCGTCGAGGTGATCGTCGATCTCAAGGGCAAGCGAGTCAGTGGTCCGCCAGTGGCCTTTAAGGAGTAGGCAAGTTGGCGCCGCCAACGGTGCTGCAGATCGTTCATCGCGACTAAGCTGCACAAAATTTTCTCGGCGGCTCCAGCTCGATATGAAGTTTTGGAACGTGCGGCGGCAGAGTTACGAGATTGAGGGAGATTAATTAAGAAATGCTCAGTAAATTCCGCTTAGCCTCGATTACTTTGCTTTTGCTGTCGATTACGGCGGCATCCGTCTACGCTCAGCAGAGAAAACCGAACATAGTCGTGATCATGGCCGATGATGTCGGCGTTTGGAATCTTAGCGCTTACCATCGCGGCATGATGGGCGGACGGACGCCCAACATTGATCGCATTGCAAATGAGGGCGCGCTGTTCACCGATTACTACGCTCAGCAAAGCTGCACGGCGGGACGTGCTGCGTTCATTACCGGGCAGCATCCCTTCCGTACCGGTCTTTTGACCGTTGGGATGCCGGGTTCGCCGATCGGATTGCAGAAGGAAGACCCCACGATCGCCGAATTGCTTAAGCCGCTCGGATACGCTACTGCTCAAACTGGCAAGAACCACCTGGGCGACCGAAACGAGTTTTTAGCCACCGTGCACGGTTTCGATGAATTTTACGGAAATCTTTATCACCTCAACGCCGAGGAAGACCCGGACTACCCGAAATTTCCTGGTTTTCATGAGAAATTCGGTCCTCGCGGCGTGCTCCGTTGCGTTGCTTTGACCGCTGACAACCCCGAGCCCGCCGACCCGCGTTTCGGCGCCTGGGGCAAACAGAAGTGTGAAGACACAGGTCCTCTCACTCGCGAGCGCATGGAAACTGTTGACGAAGATCTGCTCCAGGCCTCCCTCGATTTCATGGACAAGTCCGCGAAAAGCGGAAAGCCGTTTTTTCTCTGGCACAACACCACACGGATGCACGTCTGGACCCGATTGAGCCCGCGGTGGCAAGACAAGAGCGGCTATGGTCTGTACGCGGACGGGATGATGGAGCTCGATTGGATCGTCGGCCAGCTTCTGAAGAAGCTCGATGATCTGGGTATCGCGGACAACACCATAGTAGTCTTTACCTCGGACAACGGCGCGGAGAAGTTCACCTGGCCGGACGGCGGCACTGAGCCGTTTCGTGGGGAAAAGGGCACCACATGGGACGGAGGATTCCGCGTGCCTTGCGTGGCTCGCTGGCAGGGCGTCATCAAGCCAGGCACGATCATTAACGACATCGCCTGGCACGAGGACTGGACACCTACGTTCCTCGCGGCCGCCGGTGTGCCTGATGTGAAGCAGCAACTTCTCACGGGCTATAAGGGCGCTGGCAGAACGTTCAAGGTTCACCTCGACGCGTACGACATGACGGATGTCCTGTCGGGCAAAGGTGCTGGCCAGCGAAAGGAGATATTCTACTTCGACGACTCAGGCAGCCTCAATGCATTTCGCTACGGCGATTGGAAAGTCACCTTTGCTACGAAAGACTCCTGGTGGGCCGATGTTGCGAAACCGCGAACCGTGCCACTCGTCGTTAACCTTCGGCAGGACCCTTTCGAAGTGACACCGGACTCTCAACTGTTCGCCCGTTGGTATGGCGACAAGCTTTGGGTGATGGTTCCGGCGCAGGCCATTGTGGGTCAGTTCCTTATAACCTTCAAAGAATTTCCACAGCGGCAGAAATCTGCATCCTTCAACATTCAACAAGTCCTGGACCAGATGAAGACGCAAACCGACTGATGCGCTCTGCCGAGATTGCTACTGTGGTGGCCGGGCCAAAAGCCGGGTCGCCGTCTCGGGAACTCGGGAACGCTTACGTAGAATAATTTCGAGTGCATGGAAATTCAGCCGGAGGAGGGAACTCGAAATGCGAATTATCGAATTGCGTTGTCGCTGGAAGGCAACGGCGACGTTCGCACTATGCCTGATATTGCTCGGAACGGCAGGTGCCCAAGCACAGAGAGATCCTTTGCCATCGTGGAATAAGGGACCTGCGAAAGAAGCGATTATTGCTTTCGTGAAAGACACAACAGAAAAATCCAGCCCCAAGTATATCGAGCCGCAGGATCGTATCGCGACGTTTGACCAGGACGGAACGCTTTGGACGGAACATCCGATTTACGCCCAAGCCGCGTTTGCGCTCAGTCGCGTGGGCCAGCTCGCGCCGCAGCACCCGGAGTGGAAGGAGAAGGAGCCATTCAAGTCGGTGCTTGCGGGCGACCGCGAAGCGATGAGCAAGTTCACTGAGTCGGACTGGCTGCAAATTGTTGCCGTGACGCATGCAGGGATGAGCACGGAAGAGTTTCAGGCGCTCGTCAAACAATGGCTGGCCACAGCCAAAGCGCCACGCTTCGACCGGCCTTACACCGATCTCGTCTACCAGCCCATGTTGGAAGTGATGAAGTATCTGCGCGAGAAAGATTTCCGAGTTTACATCGTTACCGGCGGCGGACAGGAGTTCGTGCGAGTTTACAGCGAGCAGGTGTATGACGTCCCGCCGGAGCAGGTCGTGGGGTCAAGCATCGTCACCAAGTACGATGATTCCAGCGGCAAACCGGTGCTGATGCGCGAGCCGAAAGTGTTCTTCATTGACGATGGTCCCGGCAAGGCCATCGGCATCAATCTTTTCATCGGCAAGCGGCCGTCCGCAGCCTTTGGCAATTCGGGTGGCGATGCTCAGATGTTGGAATGGACGCAAGCGGGTGATGGAGCGCGGCTGATGATGCTTGTTCACCACGACGACGCGGTTCGCGAGTACGCCTATGGTCCGGGTGGAGGGTTTCCGGATACTCACGTGGGTACTTTTTCCGACGCGCTAATGACCGAAGCAAATAAAAGCGGCTGGATCGTAATAAGCATGAAGGACGACTGGAAGCACATCTACGCTTTCGAAAAATAGCTCGACTGTCAATTTTGACAATTTGAGAACATAAGGGCTTGTGTCAGTATGTCCGCAGCGTTGGTGACGCTACAGCTATGAAGACTTTGCGGTTCGACCTCAAACGAATAGGCGGTGTGCTGATCGCAGTCGTGCTGGCGATGGGAGCTTTCAAGACTGGCGCACAGGACAAGCCCAAACGGGAGACTATTCAAGCCCAAGCTATGGGTCAGAACAGGGCTGCGGGCAAGAACTTTAGCGTGACCGTCACAATCAATTCGTACTCGACGCCGGACGATCAAAAGGTACTACTTGATGCCTTCGCTCAAGGCGGTCAGGCGGCACTTTCAAAAACCGTCTCGAAAATGAAATCGAAGGGCCGTGTAGCGGTCACCGGCACCCTAGGTTATGACATCGGATACGTGAGAACGTTTCCGGCCGCGGACGGCCGGAAAATACGCTTAATCACCGAACGCCCGATTAAAATAGCGGAAGCTCGCGAAGGTGGACGCTCGACGGATTACGACTTGTCCGCCCTTGAGTTCAACCTGAACGATGACAAGTCGAAAAATTCAGGGAGTTTGATCATTGGACTGCGCGTTAAGGTGGACAAAGACAATCAGTTGGTTTTTGAAAGCTATGGTTCGGGACCATGGAGCCTTGTGAATGTGACGGAGCGATAGAGTCCCGGTTCCTTGGCCACACTCGGACTCCCATGTTTGTTGAAGCGAATTCTGGCTTTTGTAGGCGTCCAGCGGGTTTCGTGCAGCGACGTGACCCTGACAGGAGGATTCAAGATGAAGAAACGAATCGCAGTGTGGCTTCCACTTTTCATGCTCCTCGCCGCTAGCCCTGCGGCTCTGGCACAGGTTACGCCGCAGTCGTCAGGAAAGCAGGTTACGCCGAAGTCGCCAGGAACCAAGAGCCAGTCCGCACAATCATCGGGCACCGCCACACAGAAGAAGAATGTGCAGGCTTACATCGACCTGATGCGGACCAACGTGCGTGACCAGAAGGCCGAGATCATGGGTTCCGTGATGGAGCTGAATGCAGCTGACGCGGCAAAATTCTGGCCGATTTACAGCGAGTATGATGTCGAATTGGCCAAGGTGAATGATCTGCGAGTCGCAAATATTAAAGAGTATGCAGACAATTACTCGCAAATGACCGACGCGAAAGCAGACGAACTGATTCAGAACGCCGTGAGCTACCGGAAGCAGCGCGCGGAACTTCTTGCAAAATACTATGGCCGCATGAAGGAAGCATTGGGAGCGGTCGAGGCCGCGCGGTTCGCGCAGATCGAGGATCAATTGCTTTTGATCATTGATCTTCAGATAGCTTCTTCTCTGCCGATTGTAGGGGAGTGATCGTGAACGCGACCAAGGAGAGAAAACATATGCGGACTGTGCCGGTTTGTGCCGTGGCCATTCTGTTAGGAATTATATCCATACAGGGAGACTCCCTCGCCAAGGGCTTGACAGAACCTTTGAGCTTGGCCCCTGCCACGGCTGCCGCTGCTGCGGCGCAAAGCGCGAAGAAGATCTACGTGCCTGCCGGGACGCGCATTTTGATCCGCATGATTGACTCCATAGATTCGACCAAACAAAAGTCGGGGGATCGCTTCACCGCGAGCCTGGAAACGAATCTGGTGGTTGACAACATCGTGGTGGCGCCTAGGGGAACCACGGTGTACGGCCGCCTGGTGTCTGCTGAATCGGCAGGCAGGATGAAAGGCAGCTCCGAACTGTCGCTCGAGTTGACCGATATCGTGATCAGGGGCACCGCGTATCCGCTCCTAACCAGTACTTATGAGGTAAAAGGAAAAGGCGAAGGTGGGAACACGGCAAAGAAAGTTATCGGCGGCGCCGGACTGGGCGCGCTGATTGGTGGAATTGCAGGCGGCGGAAAGGGCGCTGGAATCGGTGCGCTTGTCGGCGGTGGCGCTGGAACGGCTGTCGCCGCATCCAAAAAGGGCCAGCAGCTAACGATACCGAGCGAAACTTTGTTGGAATTTCGTCTGCAGCAGCCCGGATCGCTGCCTGTGCCCGCTTAAATCATGTCGCGCGTGAAGCACTTCGTTCGCGATAGCGGTTCCGACCGTATCGGCGAATTGAAGCAGCTCCTGACAATTCGAGAACTTTCCGCTTAGCGTGGATGCAAGGACTCAGCGAGGCTAATTAGATTTTGCGGCTTCACGCGAATAACCCCTCTGCGTGGGCTGTCGATGTCCGCTACCAGAAAAAACGCGATCGAGAGAATTAGCGGCAGAACTAGAACGTGAATGGCTCCCGCTTTAGTGCGCCGCGCGCCGTAGCCGAACATGAGATTGGCGCAAATCGCAATCACGAGCATCAGAATCCATGCCGCCGTTGGAATTCGATTCCAAAAGGCAGCCTGTGTGTATCCTTGCGAGTTCAACACGTCGTTCATGCCCGCAACGGCCAGGGCGATCACGGGCGTCGTCTGCGGAACAGCCGGAGCCCTGACAGCGGACCACAAATCGGTCTGTAGCTGAGCAGTAGCATCATTGATCTGCCGCAGTTTATTCTCATCGCGGGTTCCGTAGAACAATACGCGTTGGTCGAGATACTGAACCAGCAAGGCGCGCACTCGCGCCGCATCGCCGGCAGGCAGCAGGTCTGCCCGCAGATATTCGGTGCCAATCGCGTTGGCCTCTGCTTCCTCGCAGTTTTTGCGCTGATCGTAGCGGTCGGTGGCCATGGAGAAGCTGAATCCGATGATCAGGCCGAGCAACGTCAGGGTCGCGGCCACGACAACATCGAGATCGTGGCGCATGCCGTCGTCCACGGACTGTCCCTTACGAAACGCGGCACCGACCTGCGCCGATAGCCATAGCACGACGAACGAGATTAAGAAGACAAATAGTGGACGGTTCACAGGATTTCTCGTACCTCTTCGCGTAGAGCCTACTCTGGTCGTTTTAGAGCTTAATGCCTGTTGCTAAGGACGGGCCCAGTTGCGCGGACCCGAGATATTCAGGACAGGACTGAGCCGTTGGGTGGCTTTTGAACGCGTGTCCCGGAGCAGCTCGGCGTCGCTCTACTCCAATAAGGTCACACTGCCATTCACGATGTCGTAATGCCCGGCAACAACTTTGAGCTTGCCTTCCTTTACCAAACCCGCGATGACAGTAGAGGCTTCCCGCAATAATGCGGCCTGGATCTTGGCATTCGCTTTGGTTGCGGCGTCCAGATTCGATCCCGCCTGGTTCACGGCAGGCTGAATGTGCGGATACAACGCGCTGATCTGGCCGGGAACGTCCTTCGCCTGAATCGTCGCCTTCACCGCTCCGCAGTTGCCGTGCCCCATCACCAGGATCACTTTTATGCCTAACACAGCCGCTCCATATTCAAGGCTCGCGATAATCTCTGAAGTGGCAACATTGCCGGCGACGCGCGTAACGAAAATATGGCCGATCGTCTGGTCGAAAATCAATTCAACCGGCACACGGGAATCGGCGCAAGACAGCACCGCGGCGAATGGCTCCTGTTTTTCTTCGGTATTTTGTTTGAGGATCCGAAGGTCGGCTTCGAACGAAGTCAGCTTGTCCGACGTGAAGCGTTGATTCCCATTCATTAGTTCCTGGAGCGCAGCGTCCGGGCTGAGCGTGCTCTGAGCGCGGACAGAATCTGGTGTGGCAAGATCCATTCCCGCCCCCGTCAGCAAGCCAACCAATGTGCCGCCCGCAGCTGTCTGCAGAAACCCTCGTCTCGATGACTTCATGTCGGATGCGGGGTTTGCAACGTTAGGGCTACCACAATCGAACGTCTTTGGTGCGATCTCGCGTGTTTCCGCCTTGGGAGGTTGTTTCGAATTGGGAAGCATCGTCAAATTTTCCTTCCTTGGAATCAAGACTTGTCGTACATAAACGAGCGTCGCCGTTCCTTACTTTCGTAAACCATACATCCAAACATTCCATTTCGCTACATCGAACTCGTGATGGTTGCGCCGAATTGCTTGGGAACCCGCCCCCGCGTGCTCCTCCCAAGAGAACTGGTAGTTTTGACAATGTTCAACGGTGGGCTTTGCCTCAGACTAACTGTGGGTAGCCGTTATATTCCAGCTGGTTCCGTGCACCGATTCTGGGCTGCTTCTGCGCGAATCACTTCAGGCCGCGATTGCCTCTGCATTTCGAGGAGGAATACGTACTTCTTACTCTTAAGGAACGCGAATGGCTAGCTGGGGAACCGCCAAATCCGATCACATGGAAACTATTAGCAGGACTGCACGAAAATACGAGTTTGGCCGCAGACCGAGGATTTTGACCCAGTGGTTTCTGGGCGGTTTGCTCGTCTTCGCAGGGTATTTCTTAGCCAGCATCCCCTGCCTCGGTCAAGAAGATCAACCTGTCCAGGAGACCTCAGCCAGTACAGCCTCCCAGGAGAGCTCGACCAAGCCCGCAGCAGGGCAGGACCAGCAACCCGCCGCTCCTGAAAAGCCTGAGGAGCCGCCCAAAAAAAAGAAGAAACCTAGCCGAGGGGCCATCGTCGTCGCGCCGCTTCCAATCTCGAGTCCTGCCATTGGTTCTGGAATCGTTCCAGTACTTGGCTATATCTTCCCCTTCAGCACCAAGGACAAAGTCTCTCCACCTTCCACCATCGGCGCGGCCGGCCTCATCACGGACAATGGGAGCCGGGGATTCGCTATCGGAGGGCAGTTCTTTCTGAAACAGAATACCTATGAGATCACAACTGGCTTCGTCCATGGCAACGTGGATTACAACATCTACGGAACCGGAGTTTTCTCGAACGATAAGTTGCCACTCGATCAATCAGGTAAGGCGTTCTTTGGGGAGTTTTTGCGACGCATTGGCTGGAAATTCTTTGTGGGGCCCCGATTTATAACAGGGCGTTCGTTTATCACCGTGAATCCAACTAATAACACCACGGTGCCGATCCCTCCGGACGTTGGGCTGCACACCAATCTCACCTCCCTGGGCGCGCGGCTGACAAGGGATACCCGACCCAACCACTTTTATCCGCTGAGCGGAACTTTTTTCACCTTCACGTCTGATTTCTTTTCCCAGGGACTGGGTAGCAAGTATTCCTACCAGTCCTACAAAACTGAATTCTCCAAATTTTGGAGTCTGAGCCCGCGTCAAGTCCTGGCCTATGACGCCGATTTCTGCGCGACGAGCGGCGCGCCTCCCTTCTATGGAAATTGCATCTACGGAACCAACAATCAATTGCGAGGATATATCGCGGGGAGATATTTCACTCGCGAGACCGCGTCAACACAATTGGAGTATCGCCTGGTCTTGCCCAAGAGGTTCGGATTAGTTGTGTTTGGCGGTCTTGGCGGGACGATTCCCGGCGGCACTCAACCGTTACAACAGCTGCAAAACGGAAAATTCCTGCCGAGCGGCGGTGGGGGACTGCGATTTGCGCTAAGTCAAAAGTACCACGTCAACCTTCGAGCCGATATCGCACAAGGCAGGGATGGTCATACATTCGGGATGGGCGTTGGCGAGGCGTTTTGACGCAATAGGATGCGATATCAGGCGGTTTTTTTTGTTGCGGAGAAGTTGTAGCGGCTCGCGAAGGGAAGGGGAGAAATACCTTGAGACGACACGCAGTCCTCGTTCTGGCGGTACTCGCTGGGCTGACAGCTGCGAACGGCAAATCCACGAAGTTCGTCTTCACTTGGATGAACCCGGCCTATTCCGGCGCCCATTTCAAGACCATTCTGGTGCTGGGAATAAACGGTAAGGTAGAAAATCGCGCGGAGTTCGAAGATAAGCTCTCAGCGGCGATAACGCGGCCGGGAATTCAAGCCATTCCCAGCTATTCGCTGCTTCCGCGACCCAATTCGACGCCGATTGATATGAGTCAATTGAGGGACGTCGTTCGGGGGCAAAATATTGACGCCATCGTGGCCTCGAGGCTTGTAAAAATAGATAAGAAGGTTACATATATTCCCGGACAAATTTACACTCCTTATCCGTATTACAACACGTTCTACGGCTATTACGGCGCCGTCTACCCGGTGGTCTATTCGCCCGACTATCTTCGCGTGGACAAGACCGCACAAATAGAAACGAATTTTTATTCAGCGGCTAAGCCCGATGGGGAGCTCATCTGGACCGGAACCAGCGATACGGTTAACCCTCAGTCACCGCTGAAGGCGATCGATGCGATTGCGAAACTTATCGTTCAAGAATTGGAGAAGGAAAAAATCATTTAACCGGCGGGTCGGGTTGGCAGCTCGGAAACGAAATTGATGGGAATTTCTTCCGGCTGTTCGAGACGTTCGTTCTAAATCGCCAATCGGAGGATCCTAACTAGCGGAGCTCCGCTGCTTGTGCTGCTTTAGCGCTTGCTGTTTGAGCTGCTCTAATTTCGCCAGGGGCAACGCAAGTTCTATGTGGCCGCAATCCAGACAGGCCGAAATATCCTGGCTGACGTAGAGCGGGGCGCGATCCACATTTTCAAGTTCGGGGAAAGCAAGGGTCATTTCCGATTTGAGGCTCCGCTCGTTACTCGAAGCGCACTTCCTGCAGGACATAGAGCCCCTTCCCCGGCTCAGTTCTAGCACTGGTCATTGCTAATCGGCACCTTGCTACTGGCGGCCCCCACTGCAATTGCGGACGGCTAAGACTACTTGCGTTTCAGTATTCGCAATGTAGACAACGCGTCGTTCATTTCGCGTCGCTCGTCGCGAGAAACCCGGGCCTCAGACGTGCCACGTGCATGGATGGCGTCCTCAGCTGCTTTCACTCGGGCCTGAAGTCGCTTCGGATCAAGCTCAAGAATCGCGGCTCTGTAGAGTGTCCGCCACTGACTTTCAACCATCTGCGACTCCTGGAGGGGCGAGCAGCCACCTGTGTTTAGCTTTCTGAACCGAATTGACAAACCGATAGCTCGGGGCGAATTTCGGAGGTAAGAGTGTTCCATTGGAGGACGACTGTGTCGTTGCGTCACAGCAACCTTAAACCTGCTCAAGCGCAACTAGGGGGGCAAAGCCACGGCGAAGAAAGGTGAACGGAACGGCGCTGAGAGTCAGTGCGGAAAAAGTTGTGTAGGCTGGCGGAGTAAGATTTTACCGCGACTCTTTTTTACTACACCGCGGCGTTGCCACGCACTCAGCAGGCGGCTGGCAGTGAAAGCTGTCACGTTCGCGGCATTCGCCAATTCCTCATTGGTGATATCGATTTCGACGCCACCCGGGACGTTTTGCCCGATCACGCCGGCGAGGTTACCCAGTACACCGGCCAATCGTTGTTCGGCAGAGTGACAAGTCAGCGCGACATGCGCCGTGAGATACCACGCTAAGTAGTCCGAGGCGGTAGCCAAGGCATTCTCCAGCAGTACCGGATATTGCGCCAGAAAACCCCGGATCGTGGGTCGATCCCAAACCAACAGATTGCACTCTCTCACCGTTTCTGAGCCAAGGAGGTATGTAGCAGGTTTTGCCAGCAGTGCCATTCCTCCGATGAGTTCGCCCACCGCGATCCAGTGAAGCAGGATGTGTTGCCCCGCAATCTCGTCGAAGAAATATCGCGCGCGGCCCTTCGTAAGCAAGAACAAATCGTCCGCGGGGTGCCCCTGATTAGTGATCACGGAATTGGCAGCGAAGCGACGAGGCTTTGCAGCGGCCAGGATTTTCTTGCGGTCCTGCACCGCTAGACCATCGAAAAAGGTCGATATCCAGCCCACGGATACGGCAGCGATTCTCGAAGACGCCATAGGCGCTGCTCCCTGAGGGGATATTCCCCTCGTAGGCAGAGGAATAGCGGCGTGATGCTTTCATATGTCAGCCAAGCGCGGAACTGTCAGAATTGACAGTGCGAGCGGAATGTGTCCATATTAGCCGCGCTATCGGACGTTGCGAACTACACGGCTGAACTTCGCATTCGTCGAGCGCTGTCCGTATAGCTGGCGCGGTGCTTCTTGAAGGTGAGCGTGTCCCTGTTTAACCGCCGATGATGGAGCGGCATGTGTCGTTTTTGAGGCAGCGCAACACCCTGTCATTTGTGACAATTGCGTCTCGACATAGCTAGTGCCAATCTGGTTGTCTCTCGGAGTCGGCGCCGCGACTCCCCGGAGTTTCTTGCATATGGCAAATTGCGCGAGGATTCGCGGGAGTGTGAGCCTCCGCGGGCCTCTCAGGTTTTTCTAACAATTGGCATGCGCAGTGCTTCAGAACGAACTGCTCCAGAGCCGACTCCTGCGATCCACAAGGAAGCCATGACATCTACAGGCACGTTGCCGTTCGTCACTTCGCGGGACAGTCAGCCGGACAAGAACCCGCTGAAGTGGTCGATTACGCCGGTGCTGCTTTTGTTTCACATCGGCGCCGTGGCGGCGCTATTCTTCTTCAGTTGGACTGGCCTGTTCGTTGCGGTCTTCCTATACTGGCTCACCGGGGGCCTGGGCCTTGGCATTTGTTATCACCGGCTGCTCACCCATCGCTCGTTCGCGACACCCAAGTGGTTTGAGTACTTTCTTACGCTTTGCGGCGTGGCGGCTTTGGAAGGAGGCCCCCTGCTATGGGTAGCAATCCATCGTAAGCATCACCAGTTCGCGGACAAAGAAGGTGATCCGCACTCGCCGCGCGATGGCAAATGGTGGGCGCATGCGGGTTGGGTCTTGACGGGCAATGCGTTGCGACAAGACGTTGCGACACTCAAACGCTACGTCCCCGATCTGGCAGAGGATAGCTTTCATGTCTGGCTGACGAAGTACCATCTTGCGCCATCGGCAATCCTCGCAGTCATCTTGTTCGCTATCGGTGGATTTCGTCTGGTTTTGTGGGGCGTGTTCTTGCGCACCGTTGTGGGGCTGCACGCGACGTGGATTGTCAACTCGGCCGGCCATATTTGGGGGTCGCGTCGCTTTGAAACCCGCGATACTTCAACCAACAATTGGTGGGTTGCACTGGTGAGTTTCGGAGATGGATGGCATAACAACCATCATGCCCATCCGGTTTCGGCGCGACACGGGCTGAAGTGGTATGAGATTGATCTCAACTGGTACAGCATATTGATTTTCAAGCAACTCGGACTTGTGTCCCGCATCCATCGAGCCGAATTGTCCGCCGGTAAGCACCCAGGTAAATCTCTCGCCGCTGTCGAGTGATAGGCGAATCTAAGCAAGAAACGCAGCGTTGCTCGCTTTCTTGTAAATGCTTCAATTCACGCTGGACAGAGCTATCGTAAGAAGGAGTGTAACTGTGAAATCCGCCTCGCTTTCCTTTCGTGTCGGAAGCGCATTGAAGATGCCGCTTTTCTATCTCCAGGACTACACGCTGCTCGCCGTTCACTCGGTGCGCGCCATCTTCAGTTCGACGCGTTATGCGGCTGATTTAGTGGAACAGATGGATCAAATTGGAGTGGGATCGGTGCCAATCATTATTGTGGCGCTTGCCTGCGTCGGCGGCGTCATTGTACTGAACGCAGGGTCGCAATTTGTGCGCTTCGGCGAGACGGTCCTCACCGGCGACGCCCTTTCGCTCTCGCTGCTCCGCGAGCTCGGGCCGGTGTTTACGGCACTTCTAGTTGCGGGCCGCAACTCAACTGGAATGGCCTCCCAATTGGGCTCGATGCTCGTTACCGAGCAGGTGGACGCGATACGGGGACTCGGAATCGACCCGATTCGCAAGCTGATGACGCCGCGTGTGCTAGCTGCGGTATTAATTCTGCCATTGCTCGTCGCAATTGGCGATTGTGCGGGCCTGTTAGGCGGATTTCTGGTGGCGACCATGACGCTGCACATTGATGCACAGCAGTTCTGGCTACGCGCTATCAAGGCGCTGGCCGCGGGTGACTTGGTTATAGGTTTCTCGAAACCGGTTGTCTTCGGATTCATCCTTGCCACCGTGGGTTGTTATCAGGGATTACGCGTCGAAGGCGGTACCGCAGGGGTGGGCCGCGCTACGATTATGGCGTTTGTCGTGTCCTCGCTAGCCATCCTCGTCGCGGATTTGTTCCTCACCCGACTTCTGCTTTACACATTCAATATGTAAAATCCTTTGCTCCCTCTCCGTGCCGCATGGTGCAGGACACGAGTCGCGCGCTCTCTTCGTCGAGGTGGATTCTGCTGCGACGGTTGGGAAATATAGGCAGCAGGTCAAGTTTTGTTCGCACGCCATCTGCGAGGCATCGGTCCACGTCCAATAGTCGCATTGAAGAGGAACAGTAACGCTGATGGAGACTCAGCCGCCAGTAGCCAGTCAAAATCGGTTTCTGCCGCAACCGAGGGCAATGCTTGAGCGTTTCGTTCAGAACGAGACTTCGGGCTCGGTCCTACTCTTTGGGGCCACCGTTGCCGCTCTCGTGTGGGCTAATTCGCCCTGGAGCGGGTCCTATTTTGCTCTTTGGAAGCTTCCCTTGAGCTTAGGCCGCCGCCCTCTTCTCTCTATGGACTTGCATCACTGGATCGATGACGGATTGATGGTGCTGTTTTTTCTGGTTGTCGGACTTGAAATCAAGCGTGAGATCGTTAAGGGTGAACTGTCCTCCCTCCGCCAAGCGAGCCTGCCTATCATGGCAGCGCTGGGCGGTATGATCCTACCGGCTGTTCTCTATTTCACTTTGAATCGCTCAGGGTTGGGTGCGCGCGGATGGGGAATTCCCATGGCTACCGACATTGGTTTCGCCATGGGTGTACTCGCACTGCTCGGCAAGCGCATACCCTCGAGCCTGCGTGTATTTATGCTTGCGCTGGCTATCGTTGACGACGTCGGAGCAATCCTGGTGATTGCCTTCTTTTATACTCCCACGATTTCTCTATCCGCTCTGGCGACGGCAGGCGGTTTGTTATTGCTTCTCATCGTGGTTGCCATGCGTCGAGCTCCTATCTCCGTCTACGTCGTGGTGGGCTTTTTTTTCTGGGCTGCGGTTTTGAGTTCCGGAGTCCACGCGACGATCGCTGGTGTGATTCTGGGGCTCATCGCGCCGATCAAGCCAAAATTCCGGCCGGAAGATTTGGTTGAGAGTGCGGAGCCGCTACTGAGAAATTTCCGCACCCAGATCTTGAGTCGGGATAAAGCGTTGGCAGAAGCTTCCCTCACTGCACTGGATCAACTTCTCCGCGGCACGGATTCGATTGCCGAGCGCCTGGAGAGAACGCTTCATCCGTGGGTGTGTTTCCTCGTTCTTCCTGTATTCGCACTGGCGAGCGCAGGAGTCGCTTTGTCCGCCCAACAATTCAAGCTGGCTCTTTCGAGCCCAATCGCGCTCGGCGTGTTTCTGGGGCTGGTCGTGGGGAAGGTAGTGGGAATAACGGCGTTTTCTTTTCTGGCCGTGAGATTGAAAATTGCTGGGTTGGCCGACGGTTTAACGTGGGCGGGGATTACTGGCGTCGGCATTCTCGCGGGCGTGGGATTTACGGTCGCGTTGTTTATTAGTGGCCTCTCTTTTGGGGACGAAAGCTTAGTAGCTACCGCAAAGGTCGCAGTTCTCGCAGCTTCCTTGGCAGCGGGCATAATCGGTTACTTCTATCTGCGTTTTGCGCTCGGAGACCATTCGATCGATCGCAATTCAGCAGGACACTCATAGGAAGAACAGCTCAAGAGTTCATCGTCATCGGGCAACTATCCTTGGCACCCACAGAGGCGCGGCGCGGCTACTGTACGTTCTGCCAATTGAATCGTTACTGCTCGTTTGGATAGGCTGTCCTGTACTCTGAATTTGAGTTCTTGCCGACCATGCGCCTTCGCGTTTTCCTGACAGCGTTCATTTCTTTTGCGGCAGGGGCTGCGCAACTTGCTGCGCAAGATTTGGCGCCGCGAGCATATGTAATAACGCCATTACACTCCAACGCAGTCACGGTGACCTGGTCTTACTTCGACGGCGGTGTGAACTTTAATGGCACTGTTCCTATCGCCAACGCAACTGGAACCTACTACGTTCCGATTCTCAGTTACTATCACTCGCTGAATTTCTTCGGGCGGGCGGCTAACTTCACCGCCTCGTTGCCCTACGGCGTAGGAAATTTTAAAGGTGATGTCTCGGGCCAAACGCAAACGATATACCGCTCGGGCCTGCTCGATTCCACTTTCCGATTTTCCGTGAACCTGCTCGGCGGCCGCGCCATGGAACCGAAGGAGATGGCCAGCTGGAAGCAAAAGAGGTTGCTCGGAGCAAGCATGAAAGTGGTCGCGCCGACCGGCCAGTACGACCCAATGAAATTGGTAAATTGGAGTAGCAATCGGTGGGCGTTTAAGCCGGAGATCGGGTACTCCGAACGGTGGGGCCACTGGGTGCTTGACGCCTATGCAGGGGTTTGGTTTTACACGAGGAACCCGGCGTCGTTCGATGGTCCCGTCGTCGCCCCGCAGACGGAAGCACCCATAGGAGCTTTTGAAAGCCATCTGAGCTACGACTTCAAGCCGCGATTGTGGATGTCAATAGACGCAAATTTCTGGGCTGGCGGCATCACCAGCTTGAGCGGCATACAGAACCTGCAGACGAAGCAAACTGGATCGCGAATTGGGGTGACCGCTTCCATCCCGATCAGCAACCACCAATCAATTAAAGCGAGCTATAGCGAAGGCACATATGTGCGATTCGGCGGAAACTATCAAAGCGTGTCGGTAGCATGGCAGTACTCCTGGACCGGCTGGCCAAAATAAGATTCACTGAAGTACACGCCCGCCCGATTCCGGCACAGTTCTCGCACAGTAAGGGGTAGGAACAGAACAAATGATGGTTTCGCGAGCCGGAAATCTTTTAGAATCGACTAAGCGCCCGTAGCTCAGTTGGAAAGAGCGTCTGCCTTCTAAGCAGAGGGTCGGGGGTTCGAATCCCTCCGGGCGCGCCATCTTAAATCTTTGCCCGTCATTGCATTAGTGAAGTCCCTCGCACCACTACTTGCGTAAACTGCGGTCCATTCAAGTCCAATTGCGGCCAAGTAGCCCTTTCCAACTTCTCGATCGCTGCTCGCTGCGAGGCAGGCACCACGTGCGTGCAAATCTCCGCGGTTGTGCTCAAGCGTGCATGGCCGAGTTGAGCCTGCGCGGTCTTGAGTGATTCACCGAGATCGCTGAGCAGAGTCGCGTGAGTGTGCCGAAAGTTGTGCCACGAGATTGCTGGCAAGCCTGCGCGCTTGCAGGCAGGCTTGAGGACGCGCGCTAACGGATTGTGCGAGCCCAGTGGCGTGCCGCTCCGAGATGCCTGAGAACACGCTGGCGCGGGCTGGCTCCTTGAGCAATTCCAGTAGGGTGGAATCTATTCGGGTTTGAGAGCATGTTTTTGCCGAACCGGAATTTTCTCGACAGCGGGCATGCGGAGTAGCTCCCGCTTACGTGCACTTGGGTCGCCACAGCGGCTTGGAAGTGGTGATCGTGAAGGACCACAGAGGTGGCGTCAGGGAGTTGGCGGATCGAATCCTAAGTTTGCGCGGCGTAAACCTCGGGCGATTGGTCTAAGCCAGCACGGGAAACGATTCGGAATAGCTCACCGGGACGGGCTCCAGGGCGACATGGCTCAAACTTCTCTTCAGATTCGTAAATCAGATTGTCACGTTTCGGTTGCTCGCGTTCCGTCAGCTTCGCGGTCCGGCGATCTGGTGCTGCAGCCCACTACATGGCGCGTATCTTCATGTAGCGGATGATATCGGGCAACATTTTTATGAAGCCAAACAGAATGATAAGCGCCATCACGCAGAGAATCACTATTGTCAACACGGTGCACCTCGCGATTACTTAACTTACCAGCCCAGCAAAACACGACCTGGTGAGTATGTCCATACCGATGAACCCCGATTTAGCCCCATGAATTGCCGTACTCCAATTGACCCGGGCCGACCGCGGCGCCCCGCTGCGATAAAGAAGAAAACCAGACACATCCCTCTCGATTCGGTACAATCTCGCCGAAGCGCTTCCCGCAGGAAGCCCTTCGCAGCGAATCGTATCACACGGCAGGGCAAGTCCGAATTCCGGAGAGGGGATCGAATGCCCAATTCGCCCGAATACGCCCATGCGGCAGGTTCAGCCGCGTTCCCCATAAATGAAATTCACATTCTCTGGATCACCGCCGGCCTCGGCTGCGACGGTGACACCATCGCGATGACCGCCGCCACGCAGCCAAGCATCGAAGACGTTCTTTTCGGCGGCATTCCTTGGATCCCCAAAGTTCATCTGCACAATCCTTTTCTGACCTACGACAACGGCGAAGAATTCATGCGCCATTTTCATGAGGCCGCAGAAGGAAAGCTCGCGCCGTTCATTCTGGTGATGGAAGGTTCGATCCCCAACGAGAAAAACAAGGCCGAAGGGTACTGGGCGACGTTCGGCACGGATCAAGCCTCTGGCCAGCCGATTCTGACGTGCGACTGGATTGATCGCCTCGCACCGAAAGCTTGGACAGTAGTCGCGGCTGGCACATGCGCCACGTACGGCGGCATTCACGCGATGGAAGGAAATCCCACCGGCTGCATGGGCCTGGCGGATTATCTTGGTTGGGATTGGAAGTCCGCGGCGGGCATTCCCATAGTGTGCGTTCCGGGATGCCCGGTGCAGCCCGATAATTTCATGGAAGTACTTCTGTACCTGTTGCACATGGCCGCCGGCCGCGCTCCAATGATCCCTCTCGACGAAGCGCTGCGTCCCACTTGGCTCTTCGGAGCAACCGTTCACGAAGGATGCGACCGCGGCGGATATTACGAACAGGCGCAGTTCGCCGAAGAATATGGCTCGCCCACATGCATCGTGAAACTCGGATGCTGGGGGCCGGTGGTGCAGTGCAACGTCGGCAAGCGCGGCTGGATGGGCGGAGTCGGCGGCTGTCCAAACGTCGGCGGGATTTGCATCGGCTGCACCATGCCGGGATTTCCGGACAAGTTCATGCCGTTCATGAATCAGCCGCCGGGTTCGTTGCTTTCTTCTGCGGCAGTGACGACCTATGGGCGCGCAATTCATGCGTTGCGTCGCTTCACGCAAGCATCATTGAATAAGGAACCGCCCTGGCGAAGCCGCGCGCAAGAGTGATATTGCGGTCAGGGCAACGGGTGCCGCGAAAAACGGAATCTATATTCTTTAGCGACGTTTGGAAAACAGAAGAGGCGCAAAATGGCGCTGGATTATCTTACGCAAGGAAACGGGCCGGGCGGCGATCCAAAATCGCCGGGCGGGGACAAGCTTTTCGGAACTTTGTCGGAGGCGGAGAAAGCTCTTCAGGAACTCGCCAATGTATTCTTGCAACACCAGTCTTTGATTTCCAGCGCAAGCGTCGACCTCGCCGAGGCAGTGGAAGCGCATCCCAATCCAGAAGCGCCTTTGTTGAACATGGAAGCAAAGTACCGCGCTCTCGTCGAGCAAATTCCGGCTGTTGTATTCATGGCCTACCTCGACAAGGGAATCGGCGAAGCCTACGTAAGCCCGCAGATCGAAACGGCGCTGGGTTTTTCACAGAGCGAGTGGCTGGAAGATCCAGTGCGCTGGTATCAGCAGATTCATCCTGACGACAAGATGCGCTGGAGCGAGGAAGCCGCCGAAATGTTTCTCTCGGGCAAGCCGCTGCGCTCGTCGTACCGCGTAATGGCCCGCGATGGCCGCGTGCTCTGGTTTCAGTGCGAAGCGAAAATGATTCGTCGCGAAGATGGCCGGCCGTGGTTTATCCATGGCGTGGGATTCGATATCACAGAGCGCAAAGGACTGGAAGAAGCGATTCTGGAAATCAGCGCGCGGGAACAACGGCGCATCGCACAGGACCTGCACGACGGCCTCGGTCAGCATCTGACGGGCATCGCTTTTATGAGCAAGGTTCTGGAGCAAAAACTTTCGGACAAGACCTTGGCTGAAGCAGTAGAAGCCGCCCAGATTGTGAAAATGGTGAACCAGGCGATTGACAACACCCGGCAACTGGCCCGCGGCCTGCATCCGGTGGCGGCAGAACCGCTGGGATTGATGTCCGCGCTCAAAAAATGGGCCAGCGAAGTGGAAGCGCTTTTTCACATCGGCTGCAGTTTTCGTTGTGAGAAGCAAATTGCCATTCATGACGCGAACATGGCGACGCATCTCTATCGCATCGCGCAAGAAGCCGTGAACAATGCCATCCGCCATGGAAAATCCCAAAACATCATAATTCGGCTATCGGGCAAGAGCGGCACCGGCATGCTCTCCATTCAGGATGATGGCGAAGGATTCCCCAAGCAGCCAGCCAATCCGCCCGGAGTTGGCCTCAACATCATGAATTATCGCGCAGACATGGTAGGCGGCTCGTTGAAAGTTCAGCCGAATCCAGAGCAGGGAATCACTGTGACTTGCACGTTTCCCATCAGGGGTGTTGAATAGCGGAGAACTCCGATGAATGCCAAAGCGCAATTGGATGCTCAGGCGAAAAAATACCGCGTCCTGCTAGTTGACGATCACCCCATCGTGCGCCAGGGACTTGCACTGCTAATTGACCGCGAAGCAGATCTCTCGGTGTGCGGCGAAGCAGAGGGAGCACACACTGCGTTCCATGCGATCGAAACCCTCCGGCCGGATATAGTGGTCCTGGACATTTCGCTGAACGGCCCGGATGGATTGGAAGTGCTCAAGGAAATCCGCATGAAAAGCGGCAGCCTGCCTGTGTTGATTCTTTCCATGCACGATGAATCCATTTACGCAGAGCGTGCTATGCGCGCGGGCGCCAACGGCTACATCATGAAGCAGGAAGCCACGGAAAAAGTTCTGATTGCGATTCGCAGAATTTTGCAGGGCGATGTGTATCTCAGCGATAGGCTCACCACGACCATGTTGCAGCAGTTTGTTAGAGGCGGTGCCACCACAAAAAGCTCGCCGCTGCTGAATCTCACGGATCGCGAGCTCGAAGTCTTTCGTCTAATCGGCGAAGGACACGGCACGCGGCAAATTGCTGACGACCTGCACCTCAGCGTGAAGACCATCGAGTCCTACCAGGCGCACATCAAGGAAAAACTGGCATTGCGCAATGCGCGCGAACTTGTGCAGCACGCTATCGAATGGACCGTGAACCTGAACGGCGGTTACTGACCGTACTTATACGATCAGGGGTTCCCCTATGGCTGGAAGCGACCGTCCCCTACACTAAATACCACCTGTTCCTGATTGTAGTTAGACCACCGTCGGAGTAATTCTCACAGTCGCGAAATTTTGGACAGCACTTCGTCCCGAACCGGGTCAATCGTTCTCCCGGAGGCTCTCAGCCTACCTGCGTTTCTGCGTCGCAGGTGTTCACTCGGGACTCGGCACCCGCAGAGTTGTCCCTGCTGACATTCGCAGCAGCCCGAGAGGAGGGACTAGCAATGACACCCGAAGCAGTTCCTTACGGTCGAAAAACGCAAAAGCCGTCACCCGTCCCGGACATTCATATTCTGTGGATCACAGCCGGGCTTGGTTGCGATGGCGATTCCGTTTCTATCACCGCCGCGACGCAGCCCAGCATTGAAGACGTCCTGTTGGGCGCGATTCCCGGATTGCCACGCGTCCATCTGCACAACCCGGTACTCGCCTACGAAAACGGCGATGATTTTTTGAAGTTTTGGTATCAAGCCGAGCAGGGCAAGCTGGAGCCGTTCGTCCTGGTGGTTGAAGGCTCGATTCCCAACGAGAAAATCAAGAAGCAAGGCTACTGGGCGGCGCTCGGTACCGATTCGAAAACCGGCCAGCCCATCACCACCAATGAATGGATTGATCGCCTGACACCCAAAGCCTTGGCCGTAGTCGCCTGCGGAACCTGCGCCACTTATGGCGGGATCCACGCGATGCAAGGTAACCCCACGGGAGCAATGGGGTTAGCAGACTATCTGGGCTGGGGTTGGAAGTCTAAGGCGGGCTTGCCCATCGTCAATGTCCCAGGGTGCCCGGTGCAACCGGACAATTTCATGGAGACGCTCCTCTATCTGCTATATCAGGTCGCTGGCCTGGCTCCCATGATTCCGCTGGACGACCAGCTGCGGCCGCTCTGGCTGTTCGGAAAAACGGTGCATGAGGGCTGCGACCGTGCCGGCTATTACGAGCAAGGCGATTTCGCCGAAGTTTACGGCTCCCCGAAATGCATCGTGAAGCTGGGCTGCTGGGGTCCTGTTGTGAATTGCAACGTGCCCAAGCGCGGCTGGATGGCCGGCATCGGAGGCTGCCCCAACGTCGGCGGCATCTGCATCGGCTGCACCATGCCTGGCTTCCCAGACAAGTTCATGCCGTTCATGGACGAGCCACCCGGCGCGAAAGTTTCCGCCGCGGCCATCAGCGTTTACGGTAAGACAATCCGCACCCTGCGCTCATTTACAAACGACACGGTGAATAAGGAACCGAAGTGGCGCCACACCGGCAGCGAGCTAACCACCGGCTACAGACCCGGGACGTACTAAATAAAAGGAGCCGAAAAAATGGGCACAATTACTTCTGCTACAAAAGGTACGCCGACCGGTTCCAGAAAACTGGTGGAGATGAATTGGGATCCGATTACCCGGATCGTCGGCAGCCTGGGAATTTTCACGAAGATTGATTTCGATAATCGCCAGGTCGCCGAATGTCACAGCACTTCCTCGATCTTCCGCGGCTACAGCATTTTTATGAAAGGCAAGGACCCCAGAGACGCGCACTTCATCACCAGCCGCATCTGCGGGATCTGTGGCGATAACCACGCCACCTGCGCTACCTACGCGCAGAATATGGCGTTCGGCGTCCGCCCGCCGGCGATGGCCGAATGGATTGTGAATCTCGGCGAAGCCGCCGAATACATGTTCGACCACAACATTTTCCAGGACAATCTGGTCGGCGTGGATTTCTGCGAGCAAATGGTGAAGGAAACTAATCCCGGCGTTTACGCCAAGGCCGAAAAAACCGCCGCGCCGGGTGCCAATCTTCACGGCTATCGCACCATCGCAGACATTATGAAGGCCCTCAATCCCTTCGTCGGTTCGTTCTACCGCGAAGCCCTGCAGATGAGCCGCATGACCCGCGAAATGTTCTGCCTGATGGAAGGCCGCCACGTGCATCCTTCCACCCTGTATCCCGGCGGAGTCGGCACCGTTCCCACCGTGCAGCTCTTCACCGATTATCTGGTGCGTTTGATGAAATACGTGGAATTCATGAAGAAGGTTGTCCCGCTGCACGACGACCTGTTCAATTTCTTCTACGAGGCGCTACCCGGATACGAAAAAGTCGGCCAGCGGCGCGTTCTGCTCGCCTGCTGGGGCTCGTTCAACAATCCGGCCGTCTGTGATTATTCCTACAAGAAAATGACCGAGTGGGGCCGCGCGATGTACGTGACGCCGGGTGTCGTGGTTGACGATAAGCTCGTCACCAACGACCTGGTGGACATCAACCTTAATATACGCATCCTCCTCGGTAGTTCGTATTACGACGGCTGGGAGAATTCCGAAAAGTTCGTGCAGAAAGATCCGCTGGGAAATCCCGTGGATCAGAATCATCCCTGGAATCAGACCACGATCCCGCGACCGCAAAAGCGCGACTTCGGCGGCAAATACACTTGGGTCATGTCGCCGCGCTGGCTCGACAAAAGAACCGGCGACCATCTCGCCCTCGACACCGGCGGAGGCCCCATCGCGCGCCTGTGGGCCACGGCTCTGGCCGGGATTGTGGACAATGGCTACGTCAAATCCACCGGCCGCAGTGTGAAAATGTATTTGCCGAAAACGATGTCGCTGCCCGAAGTCGAATTCGAATGGAAGATTCCGAAATGGAGCAATGCCATCGAACGCGACCGCGCGCGCACTTATTTCCAGGTGTACGCCGCGTCGTGCGCTCTGTACTTTGTCGAACAGGCGCTCGCGGAATTGCACGCCGGAAGAACCAAGACGTGGTCGGAATTCAGCGTGCCGCAGGAAGCCATCGGCTGCGGCTTCCACGAAGCGGTGCGCGGCGTGCTATCGCATCACGTTGTGATTCGTGACGGCAAGATCGCGAATTATCATCCTTATCCGCCCACGCCATGGAACGCCAATCCGCGTGACGTGTACGGAACGCCGGGGCCGTACGAAGACGCGGTGCAGAACACGCCCATCTTCGAAGAAAACGGTCCGGATAAATTCAAAGGCATAGACATCATGCGCGCCGTGCGCAGCTTCGATCCCTGCTTGCCCTGCGGCGTGCACATGTACCTGGGCAATGGCAAGGTGCTCGAAACGCATCACTCGCCGATGTTTGGCCAGCACGCTTGACGCTCCAGGCTTTCGCGTAGAAGCGGGTGGTGGTGACGGAAACAGGCAGGCTTGGGCGCAATGATAGTCTGCCGCAGCCGTCGCAGCCGCCCGCTTCGAATTAACTTTGAAGGAGCATATGCCGCCTGACAAAGATCTCCAGAAACGAATGCAGCGGATTGGCGAAATAGTCGAGCAACTTGAGGCGACCGCCGACCCGAACGTGCGCGCCATGGCCAAGGAACTCCTCGAATCGCTAATGGCGCTGCACGGAGTTGCGCTCGAACAAATCCTGAACATTACTCACGAGACTGGCGAAGCCGGAGAGTCGCTCATCCGGAAATTTGGTGGCGATCAATTGATCAGCAGCCTGCTCCTGTTGTATGGCCTGCATCCTTCGGATATGCGAACTCGCGTAACTGCGGCACTCGAGAAATCGCGCGGCTTCCTCGATTCGCACTCCGCTAAGGCCGAGCTGATTTCAATTAGCGAAGACGGCGCGGTGACTCTGCGCCTGCAACTCAAGCCCGGCGGCTGTGGTTCCACGGGGGCCACAGTGAAATCCACGCTGGAATCGACCATACAAGACGCCGCGCCGGACGCGACTTCGATCCTGGTGCAAGAAGCCGATAACGGCGCGCCGCGCTCCGGGTTCATTTCCGTCGCGCAACTGGTGAACAGCCAGCGCATGGCCACGTTGTCCGTAGCGCCCGCCCAGCGGAGCGGTGACTAATATGGCGCCCGCGCTTCCACCGCTGCAGGAAAGCGCGTTCACAACACTTCGCCAGTTTGCACGCAAGCGCACGCCCGTCGAGCGCTGCGAAATGTGTGGTCGCGAACTTTTTCGCGAGCACGAGCACCTCGTCGAGCCCGCCAGCCGCAAGCTGCTTTGCGCCTGTGAGGCCTGCGCGATTCTGTTCGATGGACAAAGCGGCCCCAAATACAAACGAGTGCCGCGCGCAGTGAAGTTCCTCGCGAATTTTCAGCTTAGTGACGCCCAGTGGGACGGATTGACGGTTCCCATTGAAATGGCGTTCTTCTTCAAGAGCACGCCACATGGAAAAGTGATCGCGCTCTATCCCAGTCCCGCGGGGCCGACGGAATCGTTGCTGTCTCTAGAAACTTGGGTGGATATCGAGCAGGCCAATCCCATCCTGCAGACGATGCACCCCGACGTAACCGCGCTGCTCGTAAACCGTGTCGGACACAACCGCGGTTCTGGATCCGCGGAATATTTTTTGGTCCCGATAGATGAATGTTACAAGCTCGTCGGACTGATCCGCACCCACTGGCGCGGGCTTTCCGGCGGCACCGAGGTGTGGCGCGAAATCGGTGCGTTCTTCAACGCGCTGAAGCGCCGCGCCGGAGTCGGTCGCGAGGGCGAGCATGCCTGAACTCGTCCTCACGATCGAAGGCGCCGAAGTGGTCCAGTATGCGGCCGCGCCGTTGCTCGCGTTCAAGCTGCGCATCGCCAGCAATCCCAGCGACCAGATTATTCACACGGTCGCGCTGCGTGCGCAAATTCAGATCGAGGCAAACCGCAGAAAATACGATTCGAACGAACAAGCGCGCCTCGCGGATCTTTTCGGCGAACCCGACCGCTGGGGCCAGACGTTGCGCAGCATGCTCTGGACGCACGCCAGCGTGGTGGTCCCGCGTTTCGCAGCCAGCGCAGTTGCGGATATCTCCGTGCCGTGCACGTTTGATTTCAATGTCGCGGCCACAAAATATTTTCACGGCGTCACCAGCGGTGATTTGCCACTCTGTTTCCAATTCAGCGGCACGGTCTTCTATCAGGGCGAAGACGAAACCCTGCAAGTCGCGCCCATTTCCTGGGACAAAGAGGCCACGTACCGGCTGCCTGTAAAAGTGTGGAAGGATTTGATGGACGCGTACTACCCAAACTCCACCTGGCTCGCCCTGCACAAAGACGCATTCGAAAAGCTCTATCAATTCAAAGTGCGCGAAGGCATTCCCACCTGGGAAGAAGCGCTGGAACGGGCGCTCAACGCTCTTCCGGAAACGGTGCGCTCATGAACGCCGCGCTCGTGGACGGAATCGTGAAGGCCGTGCTCTACGAAGGTTACATGCTGTATCCCTACCGTCCATCGGCGGTGAAAAATCGCCAGCGATTCAACTTTGGCGTGGTTTATCCGCGCGCCTACAGCGAAGCACAAGGCGGCAACAGCACGGACGCGTGGACCATGCAAACCGAATGCCTCGTGCTGGGCGATGCGCAAACTCAATGCACAGTTCGCGTCCGATTTTTGCGCATGGTGACGCGTTCGATTGGGAAACTGCGCGCCCCTGCGAACGACTTGACATCAGTCGCCGGCGCAGCGATCGAAAATGTCGATAGATTGGAAGCGAACGGCAAGACGCACCGGCAATGGCAAGAGGCCGTCGAAGAAGTGATCGAAGTGACGGAGTTCAATCTCTCCCCCCTTTGCGTACAGCAGATGCAGTGGCCATTCCGCTTGTCGCCCGAACAAGAACAAGAAGCGATTCGCGACGAGTACGGTTTGATCGTTGGAATCATTCGGCGAGAAAAGGCCAGCGTCGCAGGAATGGTCGACCTGGCGGTTCACCGACTGCACGATGGCGTGTTCAAACTCACCGCACGCATAGCAAACGTCTCGCGCTTCGCATCCGCGAGCCCGGCGACCCGTGAAGAAGCGCTCGCACGCTCCCTCGTTTCGGCCCACACGATCATGGAAGTTCGCGCCGGAGACTTCGTCTCTCTGATTGATCCTCCGGATGAATACCGGAAATTTGTGGAGACATGCCAGAACATCGGCACCTGGCCAGTCCTCGTAGGAGAAGAAGGCCAGCGCGACACCATTCTCTCTTCACCGATTATTTTGTACGACTATCCACAGATTGCCCCGGAAAGCCCCGGCGACTTGTTCGACGGCGCGGAGATTGACGAAATATTGTCGCTGCGCATAATGACCCTCACGGACGAAGAAAAACGCGAAATGCGCGAATCCGATGATCGCGCGCGCAAAATTCTGGAGCGCACCGAAACTCTGCCGCAAGCGCAATTGATGAAACTGCACGGCGCGTTGCGCGGCCTGCGCGCCGCAAAAAGCGAGGCGCCGTGAACGAATGGGAATTTCAAGCGCTGGAAGATAAGACGACAGTTGAATCGCTCGACGTTCAGGGCATTCAGGTCCGGCGCGGCGAACGCGTCAGGCTGCGGCCGCGCGCCGGCGGCGATGTTTTCGATCTCGCGCTCGAAGGCAAAATCGCAACTATCGAATCCATCGAACAGGATTATGAAGGCCAGCTCCACGTTTGCGTCGTGGTGGATGAAGATCCCGGCAGAGACATCGGCCTGATGCGCCAACCCGGCCACCGTTTTTTCTTCGCTCCGACCGAAGTGGAGCTTCTCGCCAAAGAAGCGCAGACTATGCCCGCCGTTGAGACGAAGAGGATCCTGATCGCCGGAATTGGCAATATTTTTCTCGGCGACGATGGCTTCGGCGTCGAAGTCGCAAGCATACTCGGCCGTCGCACGTTCCCGTACGGTGTTCGTGTGGTGGACTTCGGCATCCGTGGTTTTGATCTCGCCTATGCCCTCATGGAAGGTTACGAGACAACAATTCTGGTAGACGCATATCCCGGTGAAGGCCAGCCCGGCACTCTCTTCGTTGTCGAACCGGATTTGCAAAATGTGAATTCCACCGGAACCCAGCCGGGTGTCGTAGATCCGCACGGAATGAATCCGCTGAGTGTGCTGCGCATGGCCGTGAACATGGGTGCGCAGCTGAAGCGCATCCTGCTGGTGGGCTGCGTGCCGGCGACGCTTGGCCCGGAAGAAGGACAAATGGGCCTCAGCGAGCCCATCGCTGCCGCGGTTGACGAAGCCGTGCAGTTGGTAGATTCGCTTGTGACTCGAATTCTCGCGAAAGAATGGCCCGCAAAAAAATAAAACGTATTCCCATCGCGCAAAGGAGAAAACCATGGCGGTCGAATTAATGGATCAGGCGGCAGAATCAAACGGAACCGACAAGGACACACTCTACATGCTCGGCGGCGTGGCCCTGGTTATCTTCGGCGCCGGGCTGGTGCTTTCCAATCCCACAGTGCGCCGTTATCTGGGTCAGATTGGCGTGGGAAATCTGACCTCCGCCGCGATACCGGACATCGAACGATATTTTCGCCTGCGCTCGATGTAAAGGTATGTCCGTAGCGCAACGGGCCCGCGTGACGACACTGCATTTCGCGCGCGCTGCGAAGATTGCGAAATCAGGAATGATGTCGTGCAAACAGCAACGAAAAGAGGCCTCGTGCCAGTGAAATTTGCGCTCGATACCAACGCCAGCCGGTTCACCGTGCAAGCGTTCGCCACTGGCATGCTCTCCACGTTTGGGCACAATCCGAAAATTGCCATTCGCGACTACGACGGCGAAATCCAGTTCGCGCCGGACAGCTATGAAAAGGCCGTCGTGCGCGTGACGGTGCGCACCGGCACCATGGAAGTTCAAGACGAAATGAGCAACGACGATCGCAAGAAACTCGAACAAACCATGTACGACGCTCTGGAAGTGCAGCGCTTCCCAACCGCGATCTACGAAACCAAACAAATAACGGTGCAGAAACAATCCGAAGATATGCTTCTCGCGCAGGCCACCGGCACGCTCGCTTTTCACGGCGTTACGCAAACTCAATCCGTCGGCGCGCGCGTCACGCGCTTGGGCACGATGCTGCGACTTTCCGGCGACTTCTCGCTGCGCCAATCGGATTACGGAATCAAGCCGGTCTCTTTCGCGGGCGGAGCATTGCGCTTGAAAGACGAACTGAAGTTTGCTTTTGAACTCGTAGCCCGCATGCAAGAAGAAGCGAGCGCATAGTCGCAACAGAACATCGGCAAAGGGAGCTGCACAGTGTGCCTGGCAATACCCGGAAAAATTATTGCGATTGATTCGCAGAACACGCATCTCGCGACAGTTGACGTCGTCGGAGTACGCCGCAAAGTGGATTTGGGCCTGTTGCAAGATGCACCACCCGTCCCCGGCGATTGGGTGCTGATTCACGTCGGCTTCGCCATGAGCAAGATCAGCGAAGCCGATGCTGCGGAACAGATGGAAACGCTCACGATGCTTGGCGAAGCGGCGGCGGCGATGGAGGAAGTGCGCGGCTACGGTCTCGAGAACGAGATTCCGGACTATCCGCCGCAAAGGTGGAAACAATGAAATTCGTAGATGAATTTCGCGCCCCTGAACTCATCGCCAAAGCCGGCGAAGAAATTCGCAAGCTTGCCGATCCGCGCCGCCACTATCGCATCATGGAAGTTTGCGGCGGCCACACTCACGCGATTTATCGCTTCGGCCTGAAGGATTTGCTCCCGGCCAATGTCGAGCTGATTCACGGCCCCGGCTGCCCGGTTTGCGTTCTACCCATGGGCCGGATTGACGATGGTTTGTCACTCGCAGCGCAACCTGATTTTATTTTCGCTGCTTTTGGCGACATGATGCGCGTTCCGGGCACGCACGGCAGCCCATTGGAATATAAAGCGCGCGGAATGGACGTGCGCATCGTCTATTCGCCGGCCGACGCGCTCAAACTTGCGCGCAACAATCCGGAAAAGCACGTAATGTTCTTCGCCATTGGATTCGAAACCACGGCGCCATCCACCGCTCTAACCTTGGTTCGTGCGAAAGTCGAAGGCCTGAACAATTTTTCCGTCTTTTGCAATCACGTCACCATTATCCCCGCCATCCGCGCGATTCTGGATTCGCCGGACATGCGCCTCGATGGCTTCGTGGGCCCCGGCCACGTTTCCACGGTGATTGGCTGCAGGCCCTACGACTGGATCGCCAAGGACGAAGGCAAGCCGGTAGTCGTGTCAGGCTTCGAGCCGCTGGACATTCTGCAATCAATCGTGATGTTGCTGTGCCAGCTTCGCAATGGCGAGGCCAAAGTCGAAAATCAGTACAAGCGCGTCGTACCTTGGGAAGGGAATCGCGCCGCATTGCGCGCCATGGCAGAGGTATTTGAACTTCGGCCCTACTTCGAGTGGCGCGGCCTGGGATTTATTTCGCAATCGGCGCTGAAAATCCGCGAGAGTTATGGAACCTGGGACGCCGAGCAGCGATTCACTGTTCCCGGCATCCGCGTCACTGACCCCAAGGCCGCGCAGTGCGGCGAAGTGCTCAAAGGCGTCCTCAAGCCCGCGCAATGCAAACTTTTCGGACGCGAGTGCACGCCCGAACAGCCCGTCGGCGCGCTGATGGTTTCGTCCGAAGGCTCGTGTGCGGCCTACTACAATTACGAGCATCGCAAGCCGATCACTATCGCGAACGCTGCTGCACGTTAAGCGAACGGGAGATCCATGGCCACGGCTGTCACAAAAATTAAATTCCGCGAACCGCAAATCGAAATGTCGCACGGCGCCGGCGGCAAGGCCAGCCGCAGGCTGGTCGAAGGGCTATTCGCTCCGCTTTTTTTTGGTTCTTCACCCGGCCCGCTGGGTGATGCCGCACACGTTCAGATCAACGGCACGAAGATCGCCATGACCACCGACAGTTTTGTGGTGAAGCCGTTGCGTTTTCCTGGCGGCTCCATCGGCGAGCTGGCCATCAATGGCACCGTGAATGATCTCGCCGTCTCCGGCGCCCGCGCCGAAGCGATCGTCGTCACCTTCGTTCTCGAAGCCGGCTTGCCTACCGAAATTCTGGAAGCAGAAGTCCGCGCCATGGCGGACACCGCCGAAAAAGCGGGTGTCAAAATCGCTGGCGGCGACACCAAAGTCGTCGAACACGGTAAGGCCGACGGAATGTACGTCACCACCACCGGAATCGGTCGGCTGCTTTCCGGGGTGGAAATTTCTCCGCAGTCGGTGCGCTTGGGCGATAAAGTTCTGGTCTCCGGACCGATCGGCGATCACGGCATCACGATTTTGCTGGCTCGCGGCGATCTCGAGCTCGAAGCGGACCTGCGTTCGGACACGCGCTCCGTTTTTCCCTTCGTCCAGGCGCTCGTCCGTGAAGCCGGCGCGGGCGTTCGCTGGATGCGCGATCCCACCCGCGGCGGCGTGGCCACTTCATTGAACGAACTCGCCCGCGATTGCGGGCTGGGGGTCGCTCTCTTCGAAGAAGAAATTCCCGTGCGCGATTCCGTGCGCGGTGCTTGCGAGCTACTGGGCCTCGATCCGCTGCACATCGCGAACGAAGGCCAATTTCTAGCCGTCGTTTCGTCCGAGCACGCGGAATCTGCGCTAGAGGTTTTGCGCGCGACCCCAGGCGGCGAGGAAGCAAAAATAATCGGCGAAATTCGCGAACAGCCAGAGAGCGCTGTTTTAGTCACGACTCTTTACGGAGGCAGCCGCCTGGTCGATATGCTCGTCGGCGATCCGCTGCCCCGCATTTGTTAGGAAGCCAGATGCCCACGGAAATTGAACTCACGGCGCAAATCGGCCAGCGATTGCTGGCGCGCAATCGGCTAATCGAATCATTTTTCGCCGACGAATCTCTGCGCTTGGCCGAAGCTTGCCGCGAAATGTCTGAGCGCTTTCTACGTGGCGGCAGGCTGCTCGCTTTTGGCCGCGGCCCCTACGCCACGGACGCTCAACACGTCTCCGTTGAATTCGTGCATCCCGTCATCGTCGGAAAACGCGCGCTGCCGGCGCTCGATCTTTCTTTGGCCTTCGAACCGTGGCTGAAAACCCTCGCGCAGCCTGACGACATCGTCATGGGCTTCGGCCCGCCAGAAGGCGACGCCGAAGTCTGGGCCGCTTTAGACGCAGCGCAAGCGCGTCACGCAATGACATTTGCTTTGCCAGGTGCTGGCGGCTCCTACTCCTGCAATCCCGTCACGAATGATGCTTTTATTCACCAGGAACTAGTCGAGATTCTCTACCACACGCTCTGGGAAACAGTGCACGTCTTCTTCGAACACCGCGAACTGGGCCACGACATTGGCGAGGCTGGTTTTCTCTATCCATTTCTCGGCAAAGATAAACAGGAAACATCTGACATCGTCGCGCAAGTCGCGGCTTCCATCCGCATGAAAGCGCAGGACGACGCGCTGCTACGTACGCAAGTGGCCCACGAAGAGTCCGAAAAAATCGGCAACGCCGCCGCCGCGATCCGCGAACGCATCGCCCGCGGCGGCAAGCTAATTATTTTCGGCAATGGCGGCTCGGCGACCGACGCCAACGATTTCGCTATAGATTGCTTCATGCCGCCCACTGGATTCACGGCTATTCGCGCAATTTCGCTTTCCATGGAGCCTGCGAACCTCTCCGCCATCGCCAACGACGTCGGCACCGAATTGATTTTTCAGCGCCAGTTGATCGCTCACGCCCGGCCCAACGACGTAGCGGTTGCAATTTCCACCAGCGGCGGCTCGAAAAATATCATCATGGCCCTGGAGGAAGCGCGCAAAAGGAATCTGCTCACTGTCGCGCTGCTCGGCTACGACGGCGGCGAAGTTCTGCGCCGCGGCCTCGCCGATTTTCCGTTGATCGTTCGCTCAGACTACATTCCGCGCATTCAGGAAGTCCAAGCGTCAATTTACCATCTGCTTCGCGAGGGGCTGGAGGGCTTCGTCCATGCCTAATCTCGAACTCTACGGCACGGCCAGCTGTCCTTACACCAGCGAAATGCGCGAATGGCTCGAATGGAAGGGAAGCGAGTTCACCGAGTTCGATGTCGAAACCGACGGCCAGGCGCGCGAGCGCATGCTCCAGTTGGCGCAGCCGCCATTCACCGTTCCTCTGCTCGTTAAAGACGGTAAGGTCATTCAAGTCGGCTGGCAGGGTCGCGGCTGCGCGGTGAAAGCAAAATAAGATCCATGCCGAATGCTTACTCCATTCAGGTACACGGTGTTGTACAGGGCGTTGGATTTCGCCCGTTCGTTTATAGGTTAGCGTGCGCGTATAACTTGAATGGCTGGGTTCTAAACGCGCAACAAGGCGTGGAAATCCATCTCGAGGGAAGCGAAGAAGCGTTCCAATGGTTTCTTGGCGAGATGAGATCTCATCCGCCACAAGCCGCACGGATTTCAGCCGTGCGTGTTGAATCCGCCGAGCCCGTAGGTTTCACCGATTTCACAATTCGGGAAAGCGCAGCCGAACGCCAACCTACCGCGCGAATTTCTCCCGATCTTCCGATGTGTGAGCAATGCCTGCAGGAACTCTTCGATCCCAACGATCGCCGTCGCCACTATCCCTACATCAATTGCACGAATTGCGGCCCGCGTTACAGCGTCATTCGCAGGCTGCCGTACGATCGCCCCAACACCACAATGGCTATGTGGAACCTCGATGCGCATTGCGCTGCCGACTACGTGAATCCACTGGATCGCCGCTTTCACGCCCAGCCCGTTGCCTGTCCCGCGTGCGGCCCGCATTATTTTCATCGGGCCGGCGATCAGATCGAGCGCGGTGACAAGGCAGCCATTCGAAAGGCAGTGCAAGACCTTCACTCGGCCAAGATTGTCGCGGTAAAAGGCCTCGGCGGCTACCATCTGGCTTGCGACGCAAGAAATACCCAAGCCGTCAGCGCCCTGCGCGCCAGGAAATTTCGCAAGGAAAAGTCGTTCGCCTTAATGGTAGAAAATATCAAGGTCGCGCACCGCCTGGTGGAGCTTGGACCCGATGCGGAATCATTATTGAGTTCCGTCGCCCACCCCATTGTCCTCGCGCGTGCGAAGATCGAATTGCCCGGAGTCGCTCCCGAGAACGACGAGCTAGGCGTGATGTTGCCCTACACGCCGTTGCACCATTTACTCTTTGCCGCCGGAGCCCCTGATGCCCTCGTCATGACTAGCGCGAATCGTTCCAGCGAGCCGATTGCGTACAAAGACGATGACGCGCTTGAGCAGCTCTCCGGCATTGCGGACAGTTTCCTCATCGGCGAACGCCCCATCGCCCGGCGGGTGGACGATTCCGTGGCTCGGGTCGGCGTTTTTGGCCCGGCAATTCTTCGTCGCGCCCGGGGTTACGCCCCCAGCGCCGCCGCCACATTTCCAACCAAGCGGCCGATTCTCGCACTTGGCGCCGATCTAAAAAACACGATCACCCTAGTCGTCGACGGCCAAGCCTTCGTCAGCCAGCACATCGGCGACTTGGATCATTACGGATCGTTCTGCGCATTCCGCGAAACCGTGGACGATTTGCTGGCGATGTACGAAATCGATCTGAGCGAATTATTACTCGTGCATGATGCGCATCCTCAATACGTTTCGGCCCTTCATGCCACGCAATTCTCCGCGGCAGAAAAATACGCTGTGCAGCATCATCGCGCGCACATCGCGTCCGTTCTCGCGGAGCGCGGCACCTGGGACCAGCGCGTCATCGGCGTCAGTTTCGACGGAACGGGTTACGGTGACGACGGCACAAACTGGGGCGGCGAGATTTTCTCCGGCAGCATGCGCGAAGGCTTCGAGCGCGTCGCCCATCTTCGCCCGGCCGCACTGCCCGGCGGGGATGCGGCGGCTAAGTATCCAGTCCAGGCAGCCGCCGGTTTTCTCGCGCAGCTGGACGAACTGCCAGATTTAACTGCTCCTCCATTCTCATTTCCTTCGCGCTATCGAGACGCTCTGCACCTGGCGAATATCAACGTGCGGTCGTTCAGCACAACTTCCGTTGGCCGCCTCTTCGACACTGCGGCTGCGCTACTCGGTTTCACACGCGAAGTCACGTTCGAAGGCCAGGCCGCTATGTGGCTGGAACGCCTTGCCACTCACGGGCAAGCTGCCGACGCATATCTGTTTCCTTTGGTCGGCAAAGAATTGGATTTTCGTCCGCTGCTTCAGAGCGTGATCAACGACAGACTCCGCGGCCGCGACCAAGGTGAAATTGCGCGCGCCTTCCAGCGCAGTGTCGCACAAGGCCTCCGTGACGCGGTCGTAACTCTATTTCGCGCTCATAGCACCGATCCCATCGTGCTTTCCGGTGGCGTTTTCCAGAACGAACTGCTCCTGCGCGATCTGAAAGATCTCCTGCAGCCCGAACAATCGCAAATCTGGACGAACCACGCCGTCCCAGCTAATGACGGCGGGATCAGCCTCGGCCAAGCCGCACTCGCCGCGATGAACGATCGCAGCTCGCAAAGTTCCGCCGCGGAGATAGAATCAGAATTGGATTGGACGACACAGGTGACGTAAAAATGTTTTCTACCTCGCTGCAGCATTTGCTTTATAACTCTCGAGGTAAAGCGGCCCAATGCACGAACTCTCAATTGCAATGAGCATCGTTGATCTCGCGTGCGAGGAAGCGGAATCGCACGGCGCACCCGGTGTGGACGTCGTCTACCTCAAACTCGGCCCGCTTTCTGGCGTAGCAAAAGAAGCTCTACTTTTCTCTTACGAAATCGCCTGTCAGCAAACCCCTCTGGAGGGTTCGAAACTGCTCATCGAAGAAGTTCCGATCGTAGTAAATTGTCCCGTGTGCCGGGACCGCCGTTCCGTGCAGTCTCTGCAATCGCTCTGCTGCGTTGAGTGTGGCACGCCCACCCCTGAAATCCTGGAAGGGCGCGAGCTAATGGTCACCGCGATGGAGTTGCGAACATGATTCCCGAACCTCGCCTGGTGGAAGTCCGTAAAAACGTCCTGAAACAAAACGACGTCCTCGCTCGTGCGCTCCGCGAGCGTTTCCGCGAAGCCGGCGTCCTCGCGATCAGCCTTGTCTCCAGCCCCGGCGCAGGAAAGACGGCGTTCCTCGAAAGAACTCTCACGGTTCTCCGCGCGCACTACAGAGTTGCGGCCTTGGTCGGCGACCTCGCCACGGAAAATGACGCCGCTCGCCTCGCCCGCAGCCAAGTTCCCGTGAGGCAAATCGTCACCGGCACAGTTTGCCATCTGGAAGCAGCGATGGTACAAAACGCTCTCGATGCCTGGAATTTGCGCGATCTGGATTTCTTGTTCATCGAAAACGTCGGCAATCTGGTCTGTCCTTCCTCCTACGATCTCGGAGAAGATTTGCGCTTCGTGCTGCTTTCGGTCACCGAAGGTGAGGACAAGCCGCTAAAATATCCGACCATATTCAACAGCGCGGACGTCGCAATCATCACCAAATCAGATCTTGCCACCGCGGTGGATTTTGACGAAGCCGCCGCCAATCGAAACATTCAGGCGGTGCGGCCCGGTATGCAGGTGCTCAAATTATCAGCCAAAACTGGCGAAGGAATGGCCGTGTTTGTGGAGTTTCTGGAAAAGCATCGGCTGCGTTCCCTGTCCGCCGCAGCAGTCAGAACGTGAATCCTCCACGATTCAGCGCTTGCTTTTTGTTTGGCGCAACCCGCACATCTGAGCGCCAGTCGGGCGAATCGGCTCTCTGCCGGAAGTTCGGTCATATCAATCCGCTAGATGGTGTTGCATCGACCGGTTGAGCTGCCATGACTAATTAGGACCTACTGGCGTCCAGCAGATTATTTCAGGCCCTTTCCGGTGGATGTGATCACCAGCTGGCCGTGTTTCACCCCGCGAAGGCTCAATATTCGATTGGCCAAGTCCCGGATCGTGCTGCTTCGGCCTCTCATAATAACAACTTCCAGGCAGTTGTGATGGTCCAGGTGAACGTGCGTCGCTGCTAGCACTTGACTGCCAGCGTGGTGCTGAGCTTCCACCAATTCCTCGGTTAGATTGGGACGATGGTGGTCGTAAACGATCGTCAAAGTTCCGACGATCTCTTTGTCCTGTTCGACCTCTACGGACACTAAGTGCTCGCGGATCAGATCGCGCACGGCCTCTGACCGATTCTTGTAGCCCTTCCCTGCGATCGCTCGGTCAAATTGTGCAAGCAAGTCTTGATCTAACGAGAGCCCCGTTCTAACTAACTTGGACATGTTTGATCCTATGCTTTGGAGTCGGAAAAATCCTTTTAATGAACGCTTGTATATAGCACGCGTGCCCCGCGAGAGGCCAGTTGCGGCTGGGTAGCATCAGCCTGCTTTAGATCGGGTTAGAGGGTCGGTACGACACTGCTTATAAGGAAATCCCTGATAGCACGATTTGTAGAAACGTGATACACACTCGTCCACGCAGGTAGCACGTATTCTGTAGTCGTATGTCGAGGACAAAATACGATCCGTGCGTCTCGCTGGCATACTGCAGCAATTCATCGTTGCCTTGATCGTTCTGCTTTGTTCGATCCTCACGACGCCGCCCGCGGCGGATGCCCAAGGAATCACTCAACTATCAGGAACTGTCGTTGACACGTCTGGCGCGGTGATTGCCGGGGCTGCCGTGCAAGTTCGCAGCACGAACGGTGCCTTACAAACAACGACACAAACGGACGCGAACGGCTCCTTCATTATTTCCGGACTCCCGGCAGGGAATTACCGACTCGAGGTATCCAATCCCGGTTTGGAAACCAAAGAAATCCGCGTCACCATAGGCACCACCGAGGCCCCGGGCACGCTGCGCATCTCTCTGGCTGTCAGCTCCGTGAACGCCACCATAAGCGTGCAGGGCCGGGACGGCAGCCTCATTGGAATTGCCGATTCCGCCACCCAGGGAACAGTGGGTGCAGCGGAAATCCAAGATCGTCCGATACTTCGTTCGGGAGAGATTTTGGAGGCGGTTCCGGGTCTGATCATCACGCAACACGCCGGCGGCGGCAAAGCCAACCAATACTTTCTTCGCGGCTTCAATCTCGACCACGGCACGGATTTCGCGATTTTCATAGACGATATGCCGCTTAACCTGCCATCGCACGCGCATGGCGAGGGGTACTCCGACATGAACACCGTCGTCCCGGAGTTTGTGGAGCGGATCGATTACGAGAAAGGCCCTTATTACGCTGATGTGGGCAACTATGGCTCAGCTGGAGCGGCCCATTTGGTGTTTTTCCAGACGCTGTCCGAGAACTTCCTTCTGGTGGAAGGCGGGATGTATGGTTTTGGGCGGTTGGTTTTCGGCGTATCGCGAAAGCTCGGCCGGGGCAATTTGCTTTTCGGCGGGGAAGCGTATCACGAAGACGGCCCGTGGAAGCATCCGGACAACTATTACAAATTTAACGGCCTGGCGACCTATAGCCAAGGCGGAGAGGCCAATGGTTTCAGCATCACCGCCCGCGCTTACCATGGAACATGGCACTCGAGCGATCAAATCCCCGTGGACTCCATTCCCCTGGTTGGTTACTTCGGCGCACTGAACCCGACGGATGGTGGTGAGTCACAGCGTTACAGCTTGCAGGGCGAATGGCATCGCCAGGACGCAAATTCCGGAACGAAAATTATGGCCTACGGGTTTTATTACGATCTCAATTTGTTCTCCGATTTCACGTACTTCCTGAATGACCCCAATAAGGGTGATCAGTTCGAACAGCAGGACAGGCGCTGGGTGGCTGGTCTGGACGCACACCACACAATCTTCAGCCAATGGTTCGGGCGCAAGGTGGAAAACACTTTCGGCCTGCAGGTCCGCAACGATTGGGTCCGCAACGGCCTTTACCGCACAGAGGATCGTGTGCGCACGGACAAGACTGATATCGTCGCCTGCTATACCAACCCCATCCCCGACTGCGACCCCGACGGGACCATCAAAGGAAATTATCCGACCTTGCCCGCGGATACGGATTTGAACAGACTTACCGACACGATGATCGGTTTTTATGCGGAAAATAAAATCCAGTGGACGGAAAAATTCCGTTGGGAACTAGCCATCCGCGGCGACGAAGCAATATTTAACGTCACCAGTTTGACTCCCCCTTACGTCGCCACCGAATTGCCTGGTGCTCCAGTGGTCAACTTTGCAGCCGCCAATTCCGGCACGGCCACTAAGTTCCTGCCCAGCCCAAAAGGGAGTTTGATTTTCGGCCCTTGGGACAAGACTGAGTTCTATGTACAGGCTGGATTCAGTTTTCACAGCAACGACGCGCGCGGCGCAACGCAACGGGAGGAACCGATTTCGCCGGACAATCCTTTCCCCGCGTCCAGCATCCCAATTTCTCCGCTAGTCGAAACTAAAGGAACGGAATTCGGTGTGCGCACTCTCGTCGTCCCACATCTGCAAAGCACTCTTTCTCTCTGGTATCTCCACAGTAACTCCGAACTCCAGCAGGATGGCGACACCGGAGCCACAGTCCCTTCGGCATCCCCGAGCAACCGCTACGGCGTGGAATGGGCGAACTACTACACGGCAACGGATCATCTGGTTTTTGATTTAGACATGGCGGACTCGCGCGCCCAATTTGCCGAAATTGACCCCGACGACGCGGCGTTTACTAACGTGGCTGGCGCTCCGTATCCTGTGCAAGGCCCTGGTGGCAAGCTTGTTCCCGAAGCGGTCAGAGTGGTGATTGCATCGGGCATCACACTGCACGATTTTAAGGGGTTTACTTCAAGTTTCCGCTTGCGCTACTTTGGCCCGCGCGATTTAACATCTGACGGAATAAATCGCTCAGCGTCTACGCTGTTGTTCAATATGGGGCTCGCGTATCAATTTAATAAGCACTGGCGCATTTCGGCCGATCTGCTGAATTTGACGAATCGCCGCAATGACGACATTACCTACGCGTATGTCTCCCGAATAACACCAACAGGCGCGCCGTTATTCACAAACGTTTTCCACCCCGCCGAACCGTTCGAAGTGCGATGCGGGTTGCAATACCGGTTCGATCTGCCTCAGTGATCTTATGTGCGTTTCCGTGCCGGGACCGGAGAACACTTTCTGCGAAAAACGACGCACCACTAACGCAGGATGTCCGAGTCCTGATTGATTAACGCTGCGGGTTCAAAGCGTCGGCGCAGTATTCAAGCTCCCTTCAGATCTTGAACCTACCGAAGCCCCTCGACTCGTGGGTACCACGCCTGTGGACGCGACAGTGCAACTGTTGCGTCGTGTTGAAGAGGGCAGGGGCGACCCCACGCACTTTTGGGTGGCTGAAGGCCCAAGAAGTGGCGTCGCTTTCGCCCGTTTTGGTAGTTTTCCAGACGCTGCGTTCGGGGTTCGATTCAGGCATCGCATTCTCTTTCAGCAGAGTGCGGGGCCACTGGGTGAAGACGTGGGTGAGGCGAGGTTGAAGAGTGAAATTCTTGCATTCTTCACCGCTCGCTGTCTCGCGATATCTTGGCCGCAGAGTCCTGCGACTGCTTTGGGCGGGACGACGGGCCACGACAACATAACTTGTAACTCCAGCTATCTGATGGACAACACGTTTCGGCGCCGCATCAACCACGGAAAGCGGGCTCGAACAAGTTCCGCCGGATTAACGCAACTGGCCACGTTGGAAGAAGAAATATTCGAAGAGGTGATCGCTACGGATGGTTCGGATTGACACGCAGGCAGCCCAACCGCAAGAGCGGTCATAACGTCCGTAGGGCCTAAGACTACCTGTCCTTTCTCTGTACTCTCGTACAGTTGTTCGCTTGACCCAAAGTACTAGACTATCGACAAGGTTCCTGAGTAAGGGCAACTTGGGGGATGAAATGGGCCTCACAGCGCGATTCTTTTTGTTGATAGTCAGCGTGTCGGGCGTTTCGCTTCTGACGGGGTCTGCGGCGGCTAATCCCGCGGCCCTTAAGTGCAATTCGCAACGGGACCAGATCTGGGTCTATGATTCCCTGAATAGCTTCGGCGTCGAGGCGAAACTGAATTGCGGGGCCAACGTCGAAATTGTCGAGCGCGTTAAGGACTACGTAAAGATTCGTGCTCAAAATGGAGTGGAGGGCTACATCCCCGAGACCTCCGTCGCCGATCTTCCACCGCTTGAAGTTCGCCAAGACCCGGCTCTCGATGTTGGTCTGGTCGCGAGGCAAGCCCAGGCACAGGAGATCGCAAACGCAACTGCCAGAGCGGCCGCGGAGATGGCCACCGTCGTTCCACCCGAATCCGGGCGAGCCTCGGGTTCGTCGTCTTCCAGTCCGGCCGGCGAGGCTCCAGCGACAAACACCAGCGACAAAAAGTCAGTTGCAGGCGGCTCGATGCTGCCTGTTGCATCGTACGGCGAAATAATTCCCCCACGAGCGCCTGCGCCTGTTGACGACAGCTCGTCGAGGGCCGTTGCTGCTGATTCGACAGGACCAAGAAACGATTCCAACGAAATTTCCGATTCACAGCCGGAGAGTCTAAGCGCGGATTTCGCCTGCCAGAACTACTTTTCTGCATACGGCTTGACGCCCAACCAAACGAAGTGGATCGCCCAAAACAGGAAAAAACTGTTCTCGAATGTCTGTCCGGCCCCCGATCCTTCAAAAGTGGATTTCGTGATCATCTTCACGCATGACGTCGATTTTTTTAGCGCGACGATGCCCGAGCCGGTTCACAAGATCAATGGGTTTTCGGATTTTACGCCCATGACAATGATCGACTCGGCGCTGATGTCTGAATCCGATGCTGACAGAGCGCACCGGCAATACGTTTGGATATTCCAATTCGCGAAAGGCGATTTCGATCCTGCAAGTTTTTCCCCGCGCCGGCAATATCAGTACTCGAAGGTGGAAACAAGCCCGCTGGGTTCGAAGGCGGGAATCAAGGCTGTTGAGGACGCTTTCCAATTTGTGGCGGCCGCGAGCCGCTGAATTCGAGCGGAGATAGCCGGCTCTGTTTCTTCGCGGGCCGAAACTCGAGCATCTTTTGTTGGAGGGCCGGCCCTCTAGGTCTGGACTGTAGAGAGTGGTCCATTTACTTGTACAAATTTCTTCGTTAGGGTTTTGTCCCCGGCCATTCGTCAGCGGAAATGCAGCCTTGGTAGGCCTCGAGATTCGTGGCGCCCGGGCTGCTCCAACTCCTACTTGATCTCGAGGTGATACATGAGAACGACGGCTACTCTCGAGGCGGCGCTGTCGCTTCTACTCTGCGGCGCGCTTTTGACTCCCCACCGAACACAATCCAAAGTCTCGCAAGCCTCGTTTGCGCAGACTAAGACACAAGCCTTCTATGGAAAAATCGTCTCCCAAAACGGCGTGCGCTATATCTTGAGAGACGAAGACAATAATGTCTGGTACCACTTAGACGACCAAGAGAAAGCCGGAAAGCTCGTCGGAAAAGATGTCCTGGTTAGCGGCACGTTCGACGGGCTCACCGGTACCATTCGCGTCCAGAACATCGTGGAATCGCCACCTCCTCCGAAGGCCGCCCCGAACACCGAGGAGCCGAAACAAAACAGCGAACCGTCCAAAGACGCAGCAGTTCCCCCGACAATTGCTGATCCCGCTGCTCCCGCCACTGCCAGTGTCCAGCAATCAAGTACCATCGAGCAGCCCGCCAGCAAAGCGCCAGCGCCGCATTCAGATGACCCTCCAATTTCCGCAGAGACCAAGGTTTCGCGTCAGCCTCAAGGTGAGCTGCCAGCCAACCCGGCACGGGAAGCACCCCCAGCTTCGCTTCTAACTTTGCCGGAAGAGGCGGTGAGCAGTTCTTCCTCAATCGCGATCAGCTCTAGCCGTTCGGTCCCGATGCCTCCCGGTTTCAACCCGGAAACACAATCCTCAAAGAATCTTCAAGCCGGTCGGCTGCTCACACGCGTCGCTCCCTCTTATCCCCCGGAAGCCATGCAGCAACGGATTGAAGGCACGGTTCGGCTACATGCGGTGATCGGCGGTGATGGGCAAGTCCTGAGCATCGAACCGGTGAGTGGGCCACCTTTGCTCGTCGAAGCCGCCGAAATTGCCGTTCGTCAGTGGCGCTATGGTCCAACTCTTTTCGATGGACGTCGCGTTCAAGTCCACAACGATATCAGGCTCGTATTCCGCCTCCCAGACTAGCTGCGGGATTTGCGGCGGCGAGGATTTCAGCCACCCACCCGGCCGATCGTTGATGAGGAGAGCGCATTCTGAGCGAGAATCGTGATCGCGCGAACCGCTTTCCTATCCAACCACCTCTTCATCACCGCTTGAGAGAGCTTGCACCTTCGCAGATAGAGACACCGAACATAAACAGATTGGGAGCGGGGTTAATCGCGTTTACCGTCAAAGGACGGTTCGCGTTCGTTCGACTGCATGATCGATGCTGTTCAGCGCTCCAATCGAATGCTGCCCTTCGCAGAATCCGAACCTTCCCGGATGGTTGCGAATTGATTGGCGGTGACATTTTTAAAAGTGTCAGTCGCGCCCAGCGGCCAGCGCACTTCAATATCCGCTGTCTTCTCGGCGCCTAATCCGAAGTGCAGCCGCGGATCGTTTGCTGAGACGTAGCTGGATTGGCTCATCACCTCTTGTGCTTGCATCTTGCCGCCGTAGCGGACCACCACACGTCCCCCGATTGCGCTGCGATTGCTCTTCGTGCCCTGTAGCCGCACTTTCAGCCAATGATTCGCGGGCGGAGCATCGTTGCGCAGCAAGGATGGCGCTTCGTTCTGGTTCATGATCACCACGTCCAGGTCGCCGTCGTTATCAAAATCACCAAACGCGCACCCGCGGCTTACATGCCTCGCCGCGATTCCCGGGCCAGCCTCTTCGCCCAATTCCGCAAACCTGCCGTTTCCCAAATTGCGAAAAACTAGCCGCGGCCCTCGCCTGGGATACTGCGCGTAATTCGGTTCCAGCTCGGGATACACGGTGCCGGTCACCACGAAGATGTCGGGGAATCCGTCGTTATCCAAATCGAGCATGCAAGTGCCCCAACTGATGAAGCGGCGCTCCGTGGCCAGGCCGGCCTGCGAAGTGACGTCCTCAAATTCTCCTTTGCCTAAATTGTGATAGAGGCCAGTAGCTTGTTTTTGAAAATGAGTCTTCACAATGTCCAGCCGGCCGTCCAGATCGTAATCGCCCACGCCGACGCCCATTCCCGCGACCTCTTTGCCCTCGCCGTTCAACGCCACTCCACGCAGTAATCCCTCTTCACGAAACGTGCCGTCGTGATTGTTCATCAGCAGCAAGCTAGGCGTGGAATCGCAGGCTAGAAGAATATCGGGCCAGCCATCGTCATCCACATCGAACGCGGCAGCGGTCAAGCCGTACGAGCCTTTTAGCGCCGCGACGCCCGACTCCTTGGATACATCCGTGAAAGTTCCATCACCATTATTCCGATAGAGCAGGTGCGTGGGCAGCGGCAAACCACTTGGTCCGCAATTAACTGGAACTCCTTCGTATTGGCAGTTGGGCATTTGCAACGACGGCTTCGGTGCGTTTGCCAGGTCAATGTCCGCGTAGTTCGCGACGAACAGGTCTAAAAGTCCATCGCGGTTATAGTCCACGAACGTGCAACCCGACCCGAAGCGCGTGTGCGTGCTCGTCTCCAGCAGCCCGGCTTTAGCAGTAACGTCAGAAAACGTTCCGTCGCCGTTGTTGCGATAAAGCCGATTCTGGCCATAGTAGGTGACGAAAAGATCCTCGAAGCCGTCGTTGTTGTAGTCCCCCACGCAGACGCCGACGGCCCAGCCGGCGTCCCGCAGACCGGCTTTTTCTGTGATGTCAGTGAACGTACCATCTCGATTATTTTTGTAGAGGCGATTACTGGCGCCCTTTGGAACGATTTCCAGCCTGCGCCCACCGAGGATGAAGATGTCCATCCAGCCATCGTTGTCGTAATCGAAAAAAGCGCAGCCGCCGCCCATGATTTCGGTAACGTAGGTTGCACCGGCGCTATCGCCGTAGAACATCGTTTGGGTTAGTCCGGCGCTAGCTGCTACATCTACAAAGCGCGAGAACGGGGGTTGTGGCTTGGAAAGTCCGGGTTCGGATCCGGTGATCGTGCGCCAGCGTGCAGGAATCAGGGCCGAGGCCAGCGCCGTTGGAATCGTTTTCAGAAGGCGGCGCCGAGTCCACGAAACGGGCATCCGGGGAATCATCGCGGCCAGTGTAGCATCGTCGGTCTTCTGTACGCAGACCGCGCGCTGGCCAAGGTTTTTTCACCGGCGGAATGAACAGCGCGCCCAGGAAGCCGGCGAGAAAAAATAAACTTTCCGTTGCTGTGTTCGCTCTGGTAGCGTCGAGACATTATCAATTCAAAATTCATTTTCAATGGGCCCGACCACGGCGATGTTTAACGCCACGGTGCAGCCGCCTACAAGATTACCAAGTCGCTCCGCTCGTTCCGGTCATCGCGTCATCGTGCTCGCATTGGGTCTCCTTCCAGCCCTCGCTGCACTCGGGCAGTCGCCGCCTTCGGCCGATTCTCCAAACACAACGAAGGATCGTGTGAACAGCCAACGATGGTGGCCGACGAATGGCACGATTCCTTTCGAATCATTCGCTGGAGACGGTGCATGCAACGAATGTCATTCCAAGAAAACGGCATCGCAATTAACTACACCCATGGCGCAGGCTGCGGCACGGTTGGCGCCCCGCACGCCATCTCCAGAACTCGCTGCGGGGTCCTTGCGGCTTGGTACTTATCTATATCGAATATCTTCCGACCAATTGGGTTCTCGGCTGGCTGTTAGCTCCGGCAAACAATCCATCACCGCAAGCATCGAGTGGATTTTCGGCGCGGGCGTGCACGGCCAGACCTACATCCTCGAGCACGACGGCGCACTTTATGAAAGCCAAGTCAGCAGCTTCGCCTCTTTGCACGTCTTGGACATGACTCCTGGGCATGTTCCAGCGGGTGCGGCCAATCTGCAACGCGCGCTGGGAGAACGGCTTTCCACGCCAGCGGCGGCGCGCTGCTTCGCGTGCCATACGACTTATTCAACCACGGGTTCGAAGTTCGACGCTTCTCGCGCCGTGCCCGGAATCCATTGTGAACAATGTCATGGGCCCGGCTTAGAGCACATCAAAGGGATTCACGCTGATGAGCGTCGCGAAGCGATAAAGGCCATACTCAATCCCGCCGATCTGAGCCCCGTGGAATCGGTGGACTTCTGCGGCGCTTGCCACAGAACCACGATGGACGTGGTTGAATCCACGGAGGCCTACGGGCCGATCAACGTGCGCTTTCAGCCATATCGCTTGGAGAAAAGCCGCTGCTGGGGAACTGAGGGTGATGCCCGCTTGACCTGCGTCGCGTGTCATGATCCGCACGAGCCTGTAACTCATACCGCAAGCTTTTATGATCAACACTGCTTGACGTGCCATGCGGGGCAGGGAAGTGAAACGCCGGGCCACGAAGCATCGCCCGCGGTTTGTCCAGTCGCGAAGGCCAATTGCACCACCTGCCACATGCCGAAATCAGACGTACCCGAGATGCACGCGAAGTTCACCGATCATTTCATCAGGATAGTGCGAGCTGGCGAGCCGTATCCGAACTAGAAAAAGTTTGGCGGCGACGACGTGAGGGGTGGCGGAGTTTTTATCGTGGTGATTGCGCGGAGTCCACAGCGTCCTTCAATTTCTGAGCCTGCGCATTTCCGGGATCGAGCTGCAGTGCGTGCTCGACCGCATCCTTCGCTTCCGGCAGCTTTGATTCCAAGTACAACGTCGCCGCCAGATTCACCCACGCTTTGGCATAGCCTGGAGCAGCGCGCACCGCCAACTGGAAACGCTCTTCGGCGGAAGCCGTGTCTCCTTCGCGCGATGCCAAATATCCCAGCTGGTTTTGCGCCTCGGCCAAGTTTGGGTTGATTTGGATCGCTTGCTCCAGAGCGGCGCGTTCACCAGTGGCATCACCGGCTTTCTCGCACGCCATCGCCAATTTATAGGCAAGAGAAGCATCCCGTGGATTTGCCACCAGCGCTTCTCGATACAGGGAGACCGCTTGCTGCGTGTCGCCCGCGGCCAGCTTCTGATCGGCAAAGTCGGACTTGGCGTAGGCTTGCGTGAGATCGGACTTTTCCTGCGCCTCTTGTTTGTAGATCTTGAGTTGGTTCTCTGCTTCTTGGGTTTCGCCCAGCGTCCGCAGCACTGCGGCAAGTTCAAAGCGCACCGCCGGATCCTCGTCTCCCAGGTCAATCGCTTTCTGCAGTTGCTCGCGTGCTCCTTCCGGATCTTTCAATTGCGCCAGCACGCTGCCAAGATTCCGCCGAGATTCCATATGGCTCGGCTTCAACGCCACGGCCTGTTGCAGATGATCGCGCGCAGCCGCGTATTCTCCGGCGCGTCGCTCCAGAACTCCGTTTAAGTACAGAACTTCCCAGTTGTGCGGAGCCTCCACCAACAGCTTAGTCGCTAGCTGCTGCGCTATCTCGGCTTCGTCCTGCTGCACCAGAATCCACAAATAGAGCACGCGAACTTTTAAGTCTGCTGGGTGATGCTGGATCGCCGTTTCCAGCACGCCGGCGGCTTCTTGCCTGCGGGCTTGCAGGACGAGCGTGGCCGCTAACGCCTCCGAGAGCGGCAGGGAAGTGGGATGCGCGCGCAAGGCGGTGCGCAAAATCCCATCGGCGTCATCCAGTTTCCCGGTTTGACCGTAGGCCATCGCTAGATCCAGAGTCAGATCGGATGTCAACTGATCTGCGCGCGATGCACGGCGAAGCAGAGCAATCTCCGCGCCGTAATTCCTCTCCGCAAGGAGGTCCTTGCTGAGCGCGGCGAGAGCCGTCGCCGATTTCGGATCAACCGCCAGAGCAGCTCGCCATTCGATTTCAGCGTCCATCGTATGATTCGTCTGATCAAGCGCCGAGCCCAGTAGCAAATGCGCCTTGAGCATCTTGGGATCGAGCCGCACTGCTACTTGTAATGAAGCGATCGCCCCCGTTAGGTTTCCGGAGGAATACAAGCTGTGGCCCAGCAGGTATGCGACGCGCGCGGAGTTGGGATCCAACTGGGAAGCTTTTTGGAAATCCTCTGCTGCGCAGGCAAACTGGCGACGCTCATCAAACCAAATTCCACGTGCGGTGTAATTCTCCGCGCTGGGATGGGCTTGCACTTTTGCGTCGAGGGCTGCAGACGCGTTGCAAGTCGCTGAAAGCGAAGGTGGCGCAGTGAAGCACGCTATCGGCAAAATGATCGCGATTGTAATCAGCGCTGACCGGCGCATGGACAATCTTAGCTTGAAACCTTGGGAATTTTCCGTGCCGGCGCAGCGGGGTTGAGTGTGTTCGGGTTGTTGATTTCGTTGGACTCCATGGATAACCGGTCCAGGAAAAAACTAAGGTTGCTTTTCATGATCACGTGCGGAGCCAGGCGCAATTGGTGCGAAGGGCAGCGGCCGCCCACCAGAAATTCATGCAACATCCGCAAGGCCAGCTGTCCCTGGCTCTTGGGCCGCTGGTAAAGCGTGGCGACCACCGCTCCCGATTCGATGTGAGGAATTAGCGCGGGGAACAAGTCAGTGGTAATGACGGTCAGGTGATCGTTTGATCGGCCCACGTCATGCATCGCTTGCAGCACCGGAGAAGAGTTCGCTGTGCTGATGTATAGCCCGTTCAAATCCGGGTGTTCGCGCAGCAGCGTCCGGCCCGTTTCGTAGGCTTCCGCTTCATCCTCGTGGTTCTGCACCGGCTCCAGGACCTGCACGCCGGGAAACGAATGGTTCACGGATCCGCGAAATGAATTGTATTTCTCCGCGTGATCCATGATTGCCAGATCGCCGGTGATCACGGCAACTTTGCCTTTCCCTTGCAACAATCGACTTAGCAACTCGCCGGCCAGTGCGCCGCTGGCGGGCGAATCGATCGAGACAACCGCGAGACGCGCTGTCCCGGGCGCATCGGTAACTACCGAGACTACGGGAACGCGGGCTCGCGAAGCTTTCAGAATTGAGAGCCGCAGGTCTTGCGGTCGCCCGGTGGCGATGATGATTCCGTTGGCCTCCGATTCCAGCGCTTCATCGAACGCCGCTTGTTCGCCAAAACCCATGCGCGGGAACGTTCGATATTCCACGTCAATGCCGAACGCCGCGAACGTCCGCGCCTCCTCCTCGATTCCTTCCCGCACGGTATCCCAAAACGACGCGATTTGAGCCGGCAGATTCACCGAGATCCGCAGCCTGCGCTTTGACGACAAGAACCGCGCCGCCGGGTTCGGTTGGTACCCCATCGCTTTGGCCATCTGTACGACGCGGGACTTGGTTAGCGGATTTACGCCTCGACGGTCGTGTAAGGCACGGTCCACCGTGCCGATCGAGACGCCTAAAGCCTTGGCAATATCCCGAATTTTGGCCGATTCACTCATTTTGTCGGGTCTCGTTTACGTCCACGTTCACTCTACCGCAAGACAGCCCAGTCTCACCTGAATACAAATATAGTAAAATTTGATGAAAGTCATCAGAAAATCCTTGACAAGGGTCCTGGGAAGGAGCGATTATGCGCGAAATTACCGTGTACGTTAACGCTAGTGGATTTGCCAGGATCACAGACGTGCAAGGTTACTGGGGTGGGATTTGAGCAGATCTAGTCCGTGGAGGCTTCACCATGCGATTTTCGCTGAATCGGTTCGTGCTGGCTCTGATCCTAGTGCTGTCGTTACTCGAGGGAAGCGCGGCTTTCGGTCAAGGCACCAGTGCCAGCCTCACCGGCCAAGTTACCGATAACTCCGGCGCAATGGTCCCTGGAGCAACGGTTACGGCCACAAACACGGAGACAAGCCTGGCGCAAACCGCGACCACCAACGGCGAAGGAATTTACCTAATCTCCCCGCTGCCACCCGGCCACTACAAACTGACGGTCGAGGCCCGGGGATTTGAACGCTATGTGCAGACCGGCATTGAACTGTCCGTGGACGTCAATTCCACCCAGAATGTCGCGCTGAAGACCGGTAGCCTGCAAGAAACCGTGACTGTCTTCGAAAATACTGAGCTGATCAATACCACTACGCCGGAACTCGGCACGACGGTCAACGAAGCGGCCGTCACTCAGCTACCGTTGAACGGCCGCGATCCCTCGTCGCTTGTCTTCCTCGCTCCGGGAACCACCAGCGTCCTCGCGGGCGGCGGTCAACCGGGCATTCAAGCCGGATTCTCGTTCCCAACGGAAACCGGAGCTTCCGCAAACGGCGGGCGCCAAGGCAGTACCGAATACTATTTGGACGGCGTGCCCAACATGGACAACTATCTGGGTCTCACCGCTCCATTTCCCAACGCCGACGCTACCCAGGAATTCCGCGTCATCACCAACAACTTCAACGCTAGCTACGGGTTCGCGCCTGGCGCTGTGGTCAGCATCGAAACCCGCTCCGGAAGCAACAGTTTTCACGGCGGAGCTTTCGAATTCCTACGCAATAAAGACCTGAACGCCAGCAACTATTTCACCGATTCCAAGGACCCTCTCCGCCGCAATCAATTCGGCGGATATGTTGGCGGTCCAATCAAAAGAGACAAGGTTTTCTTCTTTCTGAATTACCAGGGCACGCGGGGCTACAGCGCGGCCACCTCCAACTTTACTCAAACTCCTACGGCCGCCATGCTGGCTGGAGACTTCAGCGCTATACCGACGACCCTCTGCCCCGCAGGAGGTAAGAACACTCCTGTAGGCTGCCCGTTCGCAACCGTTGGAGGAAAACCAAATCAGGTGAATCCAGCGCTATTCAATCAGGCTGCAGTTACGGTCACTACGACGGGCCTGCCGCTCGGCGGAGACGCACAGAATACTCCAGGCGGCGTCTTCTATCCTGGTGCCGCGGTGATTCAAAATTTTGACGAGGGCACCGCCCGACTGGATTTCAACATCTCCCCCAGCCAGCGAATTTCGGTGCGCAGCTTCGTAGATAACCTGATTCAGCCTTCCGAAGACATTCCTGGCAACATCCTGTCCGTGCTCAATCCCAGTCCGTGGTCGGAAGTTTTCGGCGAAAGAATGGAATTCTATAACGAAGCCGTGAGCCACACCTGGACGATCAGCCCGACCATGGTGAACACCGTTTCGGTGTTCTGGACGCAGATGTCAGCGCACAATGCCGCCGCGGTGAAGGACATCAACGGGCAAAATGTGTGCTGGTCGCGCTATATCAATGTCAACGAACTGCCCGGACAGTGCTTTATGGAAGGATTCTCCGTGAGTGGAGGCGAGGGCTTCAACGGCGGTTGGACCGAGCCTTCTCAGGAAGTCCGCACCACCTACGGCGTGTACGACAACTTAAGCAAGACGCTCGGTAGGCACGTCCTTTCATTCGGAATGAACCTGCAGCACCAATACGCAGCCGAGAATACGCAATATCCCACGACTCCGATCATCGGCTTCAACGGTCAATATACAGGCAACGGCCTCGCAGACTGGTTGCTAGGCTATATGCAGTCCTATGAGCAGGGCGCAGGCGAAATCGCGGTGGTCAGGGGGTGGCAACCCGGCTTCTACGGCCAGGATCAATTCCGGATTCGCCCGGACCTTACAATCACCGCCGGTTTGCGCTGGGATCCGAATATTGCTCCAGCCGTTGCGGGTGGCCGCGGCGCTGCATTCGTGCCCGGACAACAGAGCACGCTTTTCCCCAACTCTCCACTTGGCCTCGTGTTTCCGGGCGACAAGGGTATCAGCAATGGCTTAATGCCTAATTCCTACAAGGCCTATTGGGAACCTCGCGTCGGCGTTGCGTGGCAGCCAAGCTTCCTGCCGAACACTTCGATTCGCGCGGCATTTGGGATGTTCACGGCACCGCTGCAATATTCGATGTACAACCATACCGCTGACATCAGCCCATTTAGCCCAACCTACACCCTGCAGGGAGGTCTGAACACGCCCCTCTCCCTTAGCGATCCGTGGTCCCAAAACACGGGAACGGGTTTCGTGAGTCCCTTTCCGCCGTTCGCGCCGTTCAAACCGCCCTCGAATGCCATCTTCTCGACGCCATTCACCATCCCGGCAGTCTTTGACCAAGACTTCAAGCTGGGAGTGACGCAGAGTTGGAATCTCTCAATCGAGCATCAATTTGGCGCGAATCTCATTGTCCGCGGCGCTTATGTGGGTAGCGAAAGCTACCACCAATCGGACATCATTGACCAAAATCCAGGAATCTGCGGTCCGATCGTTGCTGGCGCTTGCTCCAACGGCGGGCGCACCACCTTTACTAACTTCCTGAACATCCTCGACAATTTCAGCAACGGAACATCCAGCTACAATGCGCTGCAGTTGAGCGTCGAGCGGCACTTGAACCACGGACTGCAGTTCCAATCCAACTTCACCTGGTCAAAAACCATGGACACCGCGTCGTCGGGAAATATTTCCTTCGGCACAAACCAGCTTCCTAATCCGTTTGACCTGGGTTACAACCGCGGGATCTCGGCCGAGAACGTTCCCTTTATTTGGGTCACCAATCTCATCTACACCACGCCATCGCTGCGCGATAAGAATCCGTTTATCAGAGAGACCTTGGGCAGCTGGGAGGTTGGCGGGATTGTTACGTTGCAATCCGGCTTTCCGTTCGGGATTAGCGGCGGTGAGGGGAACAACAACTCCGGCTCGTTACAATTCGAAGACCGTGCCGATATCGTTCCCGGCCAGGCCTTGGACGTCCGACAGGGCGGCAAGTCTCAATGGCTGAATCAATATTTCAATACTGCAGCTTTCACCAATAACGCAGTGGGCACCTTCGGTGACAGCGGCAAGAACATGTTCCAGGGTCCACCCATCAAGACCATGGATGCGATAATTGCGAAAAATTGGTACGTTCACGAGCGCTACAGTCTCCAGTTCCGTTGGGAGATGTTCAATGCCTTGAACACTCCCAGCTTTTCCAATCCCGATAACACCGTGGGAGATGGAAATTTCGGCAAGATTACGAGCATCGGTGCGGTTCTGCCGAGGGTTATGCAAGCAGGTCTGAAATTTGCATTCTGACGTTGTAAACCCCCAAGCTGGGTAGCCTCGGCCCACCCCCGAGACTACCCAGGAATTTTTGGGGAGAGCGCGATTTCGTAGTGGAAGTCGTATACGGGCAACGCAGTCAGCACGGCGACGGTGAGAATGTCCGGCACCGCGTGCCCATCGCCTAGCTGGCGATCAGACTTCTAGGCCTCAGGACGGCGCGATTTCGGAATCATGAAAAAGTTCAAACAAACAATACTCGCGGCCGTGTGCCTGACTTTCCTCCCGGTTTTCGCAATCCTGGCATGCGGCTTCGAACAGTCCACGAACACGGTCGTCACGAAGATGGTCACCATTGATGCGCAGCGGCCGATTGCGCCTCCGGAAACTGGTTTCTTCCGTCTCGGGGGTGTCTCCAAATCCGGGAACTCCATTTCCGTCAACAGCCGCTATATTGTGAAAAATTCCGAGCCCTGGCTGCCGGTGATGGGAGAGTTTCACTTTGCGCGTTATCCCGAAGCCTACTGGGAAGAAGAAATCCTCAAAATGAAAGCAGGCGGAGTGCAGGTAGTCTCCACCTACATCTTCTGGATTCATCATGAGGAAATCGAAGGCAGGTTCGATTGGACCGGGCAGCGAAATCTCAGGCATTTTGTGGAGCTCTGCGGAAAACATGGGATGTACGTGGTCGTGCGCATCGGCCCATGGGTCCACGGCGAGGCACGCAACGGCGGATTCCCCGATTGGGTGCTCGCGAAATCCAAAGTGCGTACCAATGATCCCGCCTATTTGTCGTACGTCCAGCGCTTCTATGCCGAAATCGGCAAACAATTGCAGGGCCTGTACTGGAATGACGACGGACCGATCATCGGCGTGCAACTGGAGAATGAATACGGCAAGCGAGGACCCGATGCCGGGGCCGCTCACATCAGCGCGCTGAAAAAACTCGCCGTCGAGAGCGGCATCAGTCCTCCGCTCTTTACCGTAACAGGATGGCCGAGCGCGGATTTCCCTCCGCAAGAAGTCATCCCGGTTTTCGGCGCATATCCCGATGGTTTTTGGCAAGACTTCCCAGGCGAAGCGCCGCCAGACGAAGCATTTCTCTTCACGCTTAAGCGTGACATCAACGACAAACCCGCAGATTTGGCCCGATTCGCCGGACAGGAAGATAAAGCCTTCGCGCACGATCCCTATTTTTTGGCAGAGGCCGGCGGCGGAATGGAACTTTCCTATCACCGCCGCCCTCTGGTGCAGCCCGCTGACGTTGCGGCGGTCAATGTGACGCACGTCGGCTCCGGCGCCAATCTTTTCGGCTATTACATGTTTCAAGGCGGCGCGAATCCGGCAGGCAAACTCAGCACGCTGCAGGAAACCCACGCCACGGGCTACCCGAATGACCTGCCACAAATTTCCTACGACTTCCAGGCGCCGCTGGGCGAATACGGTCAAATGCATCCGTCGTTCCGCAAGTTGAAACTGCTGCATCAGTTTTACAACGAATTCGGACCGCAGCTCGCTCCGATGGCCGCATTTCTGCCGGAGCAGACGCCGAAGGATGCAGCGGATGCTGGGACATTGCGTAGCGCGGTGCGCACCAATGGAGACGGCGGCTTTCTGTTCGTCAACAACTACGTCCACAACCTGCCGATGCCGGAGCGCAAGAGGGTTGTCTTTCAAATCCGCTTGCCAAATTCAACGGTTCAATTGCCGCGCAAACCGGCCGATATTCCCGCGGACGCGTATTTCATCTGGCCATTCAATCTGCAGATGGGTTCGACGCGTCTGGCTTACAGCACAGCGGAGTTGCTCACCAAGTTGGATTCCGCGGACTCCACCTACTACGTTTTCTTCGCGATTCCCGGCATAGCGCCGGAATTCGCATTCGACGAAAAAGCCGGCGGAAAGATCGCTGCTGATGGCGCAACAGAAGTCCGCGAGAACGGCATTCTGTACCTTGACGGCCTCCAGCCCGGCACGCATGACGCAATCTCGATTCAGCCACCCTCGGGGAATCCGATTCACATTTTATTGCTCTCACAAGAACAGGCCGAGAATCTCTGGAAGATTCAGTTGAACGGCAAACCCTACCTGATTTTGTCCGGCGCGGATGTATTCTGCGATGATACGACTTTGTATCTCCGCTCGCGGAATAATTCAGCGCTCGCGTTTTCGATACTGCCCGCCTTGGCAACCGAACCCAAAGCCAATGCTCCGCTGCGAAAATCCGGTACGGACGGTGTGTTCACGTCGTACGCCGCAAGCGTGGATCCTCGGTCATTCGACATTCAATGGACACAGACTCAGCAGGCCGGTCTAGCGCCTCCAGTCCACACCAGCGCTGTCCAACGCAAAGTTCCGGTAGCCGTCGCGCCGGACGACTCCGCATTTAAAAATGCGGCCGCTTGGCGAATTACAATTTCCACGAACGAAATGGCGGGCCTAAGTGACGTCTTTTTGCGCATTGAGTATGTCGGCGACATCGGACGCCTCTGCGCGGGCCAGCATTTACTGGATGACGATTTTTATCACGGCGCCACTTGGGAAGTTGGGCTAAAGCGATTTGCACCGCTGGCCGGTCAAAATCTCACTCTGGATGTTCTACCTCTGCGCAAAGACGCTCCCATTTATTTCTCACCGAAAGCCCGGCCCGATTTCGGCTCCGCCGAACAGATTTCAGATGTGCGCGCGATTACCGCGGTGCCAGAATACGAAGTGCGCGTCGTTTTCTAGCGGCGCTATGCGCGAGGCATCGCAGGATGCTCAGCATTCGCCAGCTTGGGGCCAAAGCGCGACGGAAATTGCGTCATGGGCTGTGGTTGCGCTACTTTCAAAGTAGCGGCGCACACCTCGATACCGAGCGCGAGATTCGTCGCGAATAGGCGAACGAGCAATTGTTTCGGGAGACATTCATGGCCAGCGTCAAAAGATCCGCGCAGAAGGCAGCAATCGAACCAGTGCCGAAGCGTGCCATCACCAACCATCGCGTCCTCAACGAGGCATATCATTACACCAAACCCAGCTCGTTCTCGCGCGGCGTGCGCGTTGATCTGGGGGGCGGCGCGGTGATGCTGCTCATTTCCGGCACCGCCAGCATTGACGAACACGGCGCCACCGTTCACGTCGGAGATTTCCGCGCGCAGTGCCGCCGCACTTTCCAGAATATTAGCGCGCTGCTCGCATCCGAGGGCGCCACCTGGAAGGACATCGTCCGCACCACCTGCTACCTGCGCGATATTGATCGCGATTACGCGCAGTTCAACGAAGAGCGCACTGCTTTCTATGAGGAGCAGGGTCTGGATCCGTTGCCCGCATCTACCGGTGTTCAGGCCAAGCTCTGTCGTCCTGAGCTACTGGTCGAAATCGAAGCCATAGCGATGTTTCGCGAAGTGCCGGAGGAGTAGCGTGATGCTCAAAAGCGCCTCCAACATCACTCGCAAAATCGCGCGATTTACGATTCCGCTTGCCGGAATCGCTCTGCTCGTCGCGCCTCTCGCCGTTCGCGAGTCGTCAGCCCGCTCTCAACGTCTCGGCGCTGCCAGCGCCTTCTCCGATGAGTCGCGCATCAGCGCTTCGCTTCCGGGCCACGCTTCGCAGCCGGCGCCCGCTGAGAACGCCCCCATCACGATCGATTATCCCCAAGAAGGTTCAATTTTTCCGCCAGACATCATCGCGCCGACCTTCATCTGGCGCGATGCAGACGCTTCCGCCAAATCGTGGCGCATTGGCATCAATTTCGCGGACGGCTCGACGCCAATCCACGCCACCTCTCACGGCGAGCCGATCCAGATCGGCAAAATCGATCCGCGCTGCGTTTCCGAAAACAACAAGCCTCCCTCGCTGACTCCGGAACAAGCCGCTGCGCATACCTGGATTCCCGATGCCGCCACGTGGTCCATCATCAAGCAACATTCCGTCGAGCATCCCGCTACCATCGAAATTATCGGCGCAACCGACAGCGCACCGGACAGCCCCGTTTCCGAAGGTCGCGTTACGCTAACCACGTCGAAAGATCCCGTGGGCGCGCCGATTTTCTATCGCGACGTGCCGTTGATGCCTTCAGAAGGCGCCAAAAATTTCATTCAGCCTCTCGCACCTTCGTCATTATTCCTGATCAACTGGCGTCTCCGCTTCATTAACCAACCCGAAAGCCGCCTGCTGATCCACGACTTGCATACCTGCGCCAATTGCCACTCGTTCTCCGCGGATGGCAAGACCATGGGAATTGACGTAGACGGCCCCAAGAACGACAAAGGTCTGTACGCCGTCGTTCCCATTAAAGCGAACATGTCCATCCGCAATCAGGACATGGTCTCCTGGAACAGCGACATGAGCGTCGGGAAATCGCGCGTCGGTTTCATGTCGCAGGTCTCGCCCGACGGGCAATATGTTCTCTCGACTTTCGCGGGTCAGGGCCAGAATATTCCCAGTTCGTTTTTCGTCCAGAATTTCAAAGATTATCGTTTTCTCCAGGTGTTCTATCCCACGCGCGGAATTTTGGCCGTGTACAATCGCGCCACGGGCCTCAGGGAACCGCTTCCAGGCGCTGATGATCCAAAATACGTGCAGACCGACGGTGTCTGGAGTCCCGATGGCAAATTCATTATCTTCGCGCGCGCCGAAGCCAAAGATCCCTACGTGGATGGCCAGGAACTTCCAACCCACGCCAACGATCCGAACGAAGTGCAGATCCAATACAACTTGTACCGCATTCCCTTCAACGGCGGTAAAGGCGGTCAGCCGGAGCCGATCCTCGGCGCCTCCAGAAACGGCATGAGCAACAATTTTCCGAAGGTTTCGCCCGACGGCCGCTGGATCGTATTCGTGAAGTGCCGCAACGGCCAGTTGATGCGTCCTGATAGCCAGCTCTACATCGTTCCGGTCAATGGCGGAGTCGCGCGCCGCATGCGCTGCAACACCTCGCTGATGAATTCCTGGCACAGCTTCTCGCCCAATGGGCGCTGGTTGGTGTTTTCGTCCAAGAGCCGTTCGGTTTATACGCAGATGTACCTTACTCACATTGACGAGCAGGGCCAAGACAGCCCGCCGATCTACATTGACAATTCCACGGCCTCCAATCGCGCCGTGAACCTTCCGGAATTCGTAAATATCAAGCCCGATCAAATGGAATCCATAGAAGTCCCGGCGTCTGACCTCTATCGCATCATCGATAATGCGCTCGCCCTGCAACAAGCAGGCGATAACACCGCCGCGCTCGCCGAGTGGAAGAAGGCGCTGGAAATCGATCCGAACGATGCGCGCGCCAACAACGGAATCGCCATCGCCCTATCCGTTTCAGGAGATTCCGATGATGCCATCGCGTATCTGCGCAAGGCCACGCAGATTAGTCCGGATTTTTTTGAAGCCTATTACAATCTCGGCCTCGAACTGGCGAAGAAAAATCGCGTGAATGAAGCCATCGATGCCTGGTTGAATACCGTGCGCATCAGGCCGAACTTCGCGGCTGGCCAAGAAAACTTGGGCTACGCATTCTACCTCCAGGGCAAGTTCGCGGATTCCCTCACTCATTTGCGTTTCGCGCTCGAAGCCGATCCCGATCGTGTCTCCGATCTCAACCTTGCCGCGACCCTGCTCGCGACAGCTCCAGACTCGTCGCTCCGCAATAGCGCGGACGCTCTGGCCCTCGCGGATCACGCGCAAACGCTCACCCACGGACAAGACGCCGCGATTCTCGACACGCTCTCCGCTGCCTACGCCGAAGCAGGGCGCTTCCACAACGCCATCGAAGTTGAACGACAGGCGATCGCCCTCGCGACACAGCAGGGAAACACCGCTCTCACGAATACGCTCAAGGCTCACTTGACGCGCTACGAGTCCAATGCGCCGCTGCGCGAGCCGCCGGACCCTGTGTCGTTCTGAGAGGATGCGGAGCGCTGATCCAAAGGCAGCACCAGAGCCGATTCTAAACAGATCACGAGAGGCCATGTTTCCAGCCGCGTCGGATTTCACCTGATTTGACGCTGGGAATAACTAAAAATCATGACCGAAAAACTGGCAGGTCAAGAGGTGTCCTCAGCGAGCCTGATGCAGCGCGAAGCGCAAAGCTTGCGCGAGGCATTCCAGAAATTGTACGCGCAGGAGGCGCGTATCTTTCGCGCGCCCGGACGCGTGAATCTGATCGGCGAGCATACCGATTACAACGAAGGATTCGTGATGCCCGTCGCCATGGATTTGTACACCTGGGTAGCGGCGGCCGCAAGGAAAGATGCGCGCGTGCACGTTTTCTCGCAGAATTTGCGCGAGCGCGCCGAAATGGATTTGCAGCATCTGAATTTGCAGGTGCAGCGGCATTGGAGCGCCTACGTCCTGGGAGTGGCGGCGAGTTTGCGCATCTCTGGCGCGGAAATCGGCGGCGCGAATCTGTTGGTAGAAGGAAAAGTTCCGATGGGTGCGGGACTTTCCTCTTCGGCGTCGGTGGAAGTGGCCGCGGGTTACGCGCTGCTGGAAAGTTCAGGCCTTTCGCGCAGTCCCGTGGAGCTGGCGAAGATTTGCCAGCGCGCGGAAAATGAATTCGCGGGAGCGCGCTGCGGCATTATGGACCAGATGATCGCCTGCTGCGGCCGTGCGAACTATGCGTTGCTCCTGGATTGCCGCACGCTGGGATTCCGGCTGCTGCCGTTATTCGCTGACGCGCAATTCGTGGTGTGCAACAGCATGGTAAAACACGATCACGCCGCGGGCGAGTACAATGCGCGGCGCGCTGATTGCGAGACGGCCACGCGCATTCTGGCCGAGCAGATGCCCGGAGTGCGAGCGTTGCGCGATGTGTCGCTCGCGGACCTGGAGCGTTACGCAAAATTGTTGCCGGAAGTGGTGTACCGGCGCAGCCGCCACGTGATCAGTGAAAATGCGCGCGTGCTGGCAGCGCGCGAGGCGCTGGAACGCGGCGACCCGGAATCGTTCGGGAGATTGATGCGCGAATCGCATCGCAGTCTGCGGGAAGATTATGAAGTGAGCAGCACGGAGCTGGACTTGCTGGTGGAAATTGCCGGAGGAATCGCGGGTGTGTACGGCTCGCGCATGACGGGCGGCGGATTCGGCGGCTGCACCATCAGCCTGGTGCGCAGCGAAGTCGTGGAAGAATTTCAAAGCGCCGTCGCGCGCGGCTACCAACGAGCGACCGGCCGCAAGCCGGACATCTACATAGTGCGCGCCTCAGACGGCGTGCGCGAAATCCTCGAATAACCACGCGCACTGGTTTGATTTCGCTGCTTCTAACGTCGCGTGAGCGCCTCGAGCTCGTCGAGCGTGCGGGGCCAGTCCGATCCCAATAGCCTCGACAGACCGCGGTCCGCGAGAACCTTTCCGCCCGTTTGGCAGCGTGCGCAGTAGTTCGTCTCGTTGTCCGCGTAGCGAATCCGCAGAATTTTCTCGCCGCATCTAGGGCAAGGCTCTCGATACCGGCCGTGAACTGCCATTCCTTTGCGGAATGCGGTCACCTTCTCGGGCAATCCGGCCGAGGCATCGGCGCGCAGCCGGTCCATCCAAAGTCTCAGCGTACTTCGCGTCGCGTCAAACAGCCGCTCCCACTCTTGCGGCTGCAACTTGTGAGTCAACGCGATTGGCGATAGTTGCGCCGCGTGCAGAATCTCATCCGAATACGCGTTGCCGATGCCGCTGAGCACTCGTGGGTCCGTTAGCGCCCGCTTTAATGTGCGGTTTTCAGCGGACAGCGCGGCGCGAAACGAAGCGAAATCGCTGGCGAACACGTCAATCCCTCCGGGATCGATGGCGCGCAAAGCTTGCTCGCCGCTCAAAACTTGCAACGACGCGCGGCGTTTCGTGCCGGCTTCGGTAAGCACCAGCGATCCATTCGGAAAATCGAACCCCGCCAAATTCTGCCGCCCCGAAAGCTTTGCCCCGGCGGGACGCCAGTGCAGCCTGCCCGCAATCATCAAGTGAAGCACCAACCAGAAATCTCCATCCACGCCGATGGCGATGCGTTTGCCGATTCGCCGCAATTCGCGCACGGTGCGGCCTTCCACTTCCGCAATCGGCGGTTGCACGGTGCGCAGCAGAAACACGTTCGCAAGCCGCACGCGCACCAGCGGCTGCCCCACGATGCGTGGTTCCAGCGCGCTGATGTAGGCGGCGATATCGGGTAGCTCAGGCACGTTGATCAGCTTGCAGATGCGCGCTGCATTTTTGCAACATTTTCATGTGGCGTATCGCGCCGGGCGGTCATGTGCGCAATCATACGATCGTTCCGATCACTCTTGCTCCCGAAACACTTGCCGATAAGTCTTGCCGTAAGGATAGAAGCGATCACGCTCACCGCGTTCCCACGCGGCTTTCAGTTCGGGCTTAGTAATATCCCAATCCGGCCGGCATTTCTTCAACACCGCGCGCAAATCTTGACGCAGCTCCTCGTTCGTCGGCCGGCCAAAAAACCAGTAGCCGTTGTAAATCTTGAATATCACCAGGCCCGGTTCGAGCACGATTACATGCGGGATCATCGGATCATGTTGGGAGTCCGTGTACTCGGCGATGTCCAGATCCTTTTGCACCTTGCGTCCTGGATCGGATAAGAAAGTCCAATGCGCGTCGATCCCCGCGCGGTATTCATTCGTCTCAACGATGTTGTCGGTGCTGATCGTCACCAGCCGGCAGTAACCGACTTCCATTTCGCGGTGCAATTGCACCAGCGCCTCGGCCTGGCGCCGATCCTTCGGGCAAAACCCTCCCCGACTGAGCACCACGATCATGGGATCCGGTCCCTGCATTTCGGAAAGTTTGCGGCGTGTGCCCGCCTGATCGCTTAGCTCGTAATCGGGAAACACCGCGCCAACCACAATATCCGCTCTCATACGCTTCATCCTCCTGTACGACGATAATACATATTCGCTCTCGCGTCGCCCACGTGCTTATCCTGCGAAACTCTAGCCGAATGCAACGAGACGCAACCGGGAGCGCTCCCAAGCGTCTTACCTAATGGGCGGCCCGGACCGAAAACGTTTGTTACGCATCGGAGTGTCCGCCGCGCTAAGATTTAACTGAGGAGAATTGTCCGTGTCAGACATCGCTGACATAAAGCCGATCGCGACCATCTCGAAAGAAATCACCCGGCGCAACTTTATCAAAGGAGTTATCGCCAGCGGCGCGGCTGTTTCCTCTGCGAATTATTTGTTCCGCGCCGCTACGCTGTTCGGCCAGACGCCCGGCGCAAGCGCCACCGAACGCCTCATCACCATCAACGTAAACGGCCAGCAGCGGCGCGTGGACGTGCTGAAGCAGGAAACGCTCGCATGGACGTTACGTTACAAGCTCGGCCTCACCGGGACGAAACTCGGCTGCGACCGCGCCGAGTGTGGCGCCTGCACCGTCCTGGTTGACGATGTGCCGCATTACTCCTGCTCCATGCTCACACACACGGTGCGCGCGCGAAAAGTCGTCACGGTGGAAGGCCTGGCTGCCGCCGATGGCACGCTGCACCCCGTGCAACAAGGCGTCATTGACGAGCAGGGCTTCCAGTGCGCCTTCTGCATGTCGGGATTCATGATGGCCACGGTCGGATTCCTGAAAACAAATCCCAATCCGACGCGACAGCAACTCGCGCACGGCATTTCTGGAAATCTTTGCCGCTGCCAGGACTACAACAAAATTCTCGACGCGATGATGCGCGGCGCGGAAAATCTCAGGAGGGCCGTCAACCATGCCTGATGCCGAAAAGCCTGCGAAGACCACGGAGCGTCAGTACGGCGTCGGCCACAAACTGGTCGGCAAAAACTATCCGACGCCCGATCTTTATGCCAAGGTCACGGGCTCCGCGAAATATGCCGAGGATTTTCGCGCTGAAGGCATGTTGTTCTGCAAACTACTGCTCAGTCCCATGCCGCACGCGCGCGTGAAACACATTGACGCAAGCGCAGCGCTGGCCATGCCCGGCGTCCGCGCGATTCTCACCGCGAACGACCTGCCCGCGCCCGCTGATACGTTGACCGACAACGGCACGGTGATCAAAGCCAGTAAATGGGGCGAACGCGGCCTCACCATGGAGCCCGTGTATCAAGGCGAGCCGATTCTCGCCGTCGCCGCAGTAGACGAAGTCACCGCCGCGGACGCCATCGAAAAAATCAAAATTGATTTCGAGCCACTGCCTTTCGTGGTTGATCCACTCGATACGCTCCGCCCTGGCGGTCCCAATCCTCGCACCGACGGCAACGTCTGGACCAGGCCCACGCCGCCGGCTCAAGGCCAGCCGCAGGTCACGACGCTGAAGTGGACGGACGCTGACTTTGCCGGCGTGAAAGAAAACCGCCTGCCCATGGGCAAGGCCCCCGACGAATGGACGTACGGCGATCTCGATGCCGGCTTCAAGAACGCCGCGCTCGTTCTCGATGAATCGTTCGTCACGCCGGATACCAGCCATCAAACGCTGGAACCGCGTAGCGCGATGGCCTACTGGCAAAACGGCAAGTTGTTCCTGCACACCGGCACGCAGAGCACTGCGCAAACTCTCCCCGCCATCGCGCGCTGGCTGAACATCGACGCCAGCAACATAGTTTTCATCAGCGAATACACCGGCGGCGGATTCGGTAGCAAAATTACCGGCGGCGTGAGCATGATTATTCCTGCACTGCTGGCGAAGAAGACCAACGCGCCCGTGATGATGCGCATCAGCCGTGAAGAAGAAACTTTCATCGGCCGAGCGCGCCCCGGTTTTCAAGGCCGCATGAGAGTCGGCTTCGGCAGCGACGGGCGGATCACCGCGCTCGACATGTTCGTCATCTGTGATAACGGACCGTACGATTCAGTGGGCGATGCATTTTCTTCGGGCCGCATCGTTTCCTTGTTGTATCAACCGCAAGCGATGCGCTGGCGCGGTGTAACCGTGCTGACCAACACTCCGCCGCGCAGCGCGCAAAGCTCGCCGGGCGGACTGCAGGGAATCGTCATCGTCGAACCGATCATCGCCAAAGCCGCTCGTAAGCTGGGGCTCGACCAAGTGGCCATTCGCCGCATCAATTGCCCGGAAGGGAAGGCGGAATTTGGGCCAGTGGTGAACGGGAAGCGTCAACACGCGACCAGCTCGTTTCTGAAAGATGCGCTCGATCGCGGCGCCGAACAGTTCCGCTGGCAGGAACGAGTGGCGCGTCAACCGAAGCGCATCGGCTCGAGAGTGCGCGGCGTGGGCGTATCGCTCAGCTGCTACGTCGGCGGCACCATCGGCTTTGACGGGCTGCTGGTCATCACGCCCGAAGGCCGAGTCCGCTTCCAGTCGGGAATCGGCAACTTGGGAACGGAATCGGTGATGGATGTCCATCGCGTCGGCGCGGAAATTCTAGGCGTGCCGTGGGAGAAATGCGATGTGGTGTGGGGCAACACCTCGCTGAACTTTCCGTACACGTGCGTGTCCGGCGGCAGCCAGACGACTCACGCCATGACGCGAGCGTCGTACGCCGTCGCGATGGATGCGAAGAGCAAACTGCAGCAAATCGCTGCGAAAACGCTCGGCGGCAAGCCGGAGAGCTACGAAGTCGGCGGCGAGCGCGTGTATCGCAGGGGCGGCGGCGCCAGCATGACTTTTGCGCAAGCCGCTCAGCACGCCACCAAGCTTGGCGGAATTTACGATGGTCACGAAGCGCCCGCGGACGTCAACAAATTCACCAAAGCATCGGTTGCAGCGCTTGCCGGCCAGGGTCTTGTGGCGGCGGCCCGCGATAATTATCCGCGCGATGGAGTCACACACTCCTATGTCGCAAGTTTCGCCGAAGTCGAAGTGGACGTTGAAACCGGCCATTACCACATCGTGGATTTTCTCGCTTACGCCGACGTCGGCAGCGTGATTCATCCAGCTGCGCTCGGCGGGCAGATTCTCGGCCGTTCGACGCTGGGCATCGGCCACGCGATCGGACAAAAGTGGGTCTTCGATCCTCACTACGGAATTATGGTGTCGAAGCGCTTTCACCACACCAAGCCTCCGACAATTATGGATGTTCCGGTGGACATGCAATGGGAAGCGCTGGATATTCCTGATCCAGAAACACCCGCTGGCGCGCGCGGCATCGGCGAACCTCCGGTAGGCGGAGGCTGCGCTTCGATCTTAAATGCGCTTTCCGATGCGCTGGGTGACGAAATCTTTCAGCGCGCTCCCGTAAACGCCGACACCATTCTCACTTCGTTCGAAGCAGGCCGCCCGATGCAACATCCGCTGGTGGCGCACATTTGATTTTGTTGCAGCTGTAAAAGGACAAAGCCATGGCCGTAATACGAGACGTCATGCCGGCTTTCGATTTGCTTCAGCCGAGCTCCATTTCCGACGCGCAGAAACTTTTGCAGCATCACGGTGCCGATGCCTGGGTTATGGCTGGAGGACTCGACAGCTTTGACTGGCTCAAAGACCGCATCAAGCGCCCGAAAGTTCTGGTGGATCTCAGCGGCATCGAGGAACTCAAAGGAGTTCGCGCCACGAACGACGGCATCGAGATTGGCGCGATGACCACGCTCACCGAAGTCGTCAATAATCCGCTCGTCAAACAACATTACGGCCTGCTAGCGCAAGGGGCGGAGCTCGCAGCATCGCCGCAAATCCGCAATCAGGGCACCATCGGCGGCAACGTCACGCAGGACGCGCGCTGCTGGTATTACCGCGCGGGCTGGCCCTGTTATCGCGCGGGCGGCAACATCTGTTATGCCGATACTCCGGAAGGACGCAACCGCGAGCACGCAATTCTTCACGCGGATCGCTGCGTCGCCGTAAATCCGTCCGATTCGGCTCCGGCGCTGATCGCGCTGGACGCGACATTTGTAATGCAGACGCCCAAAGGTGAACGCGTCGTGGACGCCGAAAATTACTTCATCGGCCCTGAAATTGACATCACCCGCCTGCACATCCTGCAGCCCGGCGATTTGCTCACATCCATTCGCATACCTTCCACCTGGGCCGGCGGGCAATTTTATTTTGAGAAAGTGCGCGACCGCAACGTCTGGGATTTTCCGCTCTTGAACGTAGCCTCGGCGATGTTCATATCGAATGGCTCGATCGAACGCGTGCGCATCGCAGTGAACGGCGCTGCGGCTCGTCCTCTGCGCCTGAAGGCCGTCGAAGATGCCGTGCGCGGCAAACCGGCGAATGCCGCGACAGGAGAAATGGCCGGAAAACTGGCGGTGCAAGGAGCCGTGCCACTGCAATTCAACGCGTACAAAATCCCGCTGATGAGAAATTTGGTGAAGCGCGCCATCGGCGGCGTGGAGGAGCCAACATGGGCTTCCTAGAGTGGGCCACAAGTCCGTGGGGCCAGCGGGTCCCGATTCATATCGCGTGGTTCCTAATATGGGTCGCAGCGATCGCCGGTTTGCTCTTCTTGATGGTTCACGCCACCTACGTCCGCTATTTCGCGAAACATAAGGAATTTGCCGGCAGCGTCTCGCCGCTGATCGTCGCACGCATTCCGGAACGCGTCCCCAGGCACTCGCTCACCGCGCGCCTGTTTCACTGGATCATGGCCGCCGCAATGTTCACGCTGCTATTCACCGCGTTCCTTCCGAAGGTCGGTGTCCAGTTCGATTGGGTCACCTATCACTGGATCGCGGGATCCGTCCTCACTGTTTCCATTCTCTTTCACATCGTTCACGCTTCCTTCTTCATGGATTTCTGGTCCATCTGGCCAGACAGCATTGACGTGCGCGACGCCGTGCGAAGAATCCGGCGCTTCCTGGGCAAACCTGCTCCGCCACCCGACCGCTTTGCCAAATATCCGCTGGAGAATAAGCTGTACCACGGCGCGATCATTGCCGCGGGCCTGTCCGCGATTGTCACTGGCGTGTTCATGATGTTTCGCGTGCGCACGATCTTTTTTCCGCGCAGTCCGTATCTGTTCGGCGATATGACCTGGGGCATGATGTACGTCCTGCACGGCCTGGCGGGCGTCGGGCTGATTGCGTTGATCACGGTGCACGTATATTTCGGGCTGCGGCCGGAAAAACGCGCCATCACCAAATCCATGATCTTCGGCTGGATGAGCCGTGATTTTTATCTAAAGGAGCACGACCCGGCGCGCTGGCCGGTCGAACCTCCCTCGTCGTCTTCCAAAGGTACCCAGGGTGCAGAGCCCGAAGGATTAACGGATGCTGGCTGATATCGCGCAGCGCTGCAACACCATCGAAGAATCGTACGAGTTCATGCTCGCTTACGCGGCGCAAGGCCTTCCCACCGACTCAGGCAGCCAGTCCGGCGGACAAATCCGCGAATATTTGCGCCGCGCCGCCGATGCGTTGCGTGGTCTGTCAGACAGCTCTGCGAAGGCGCTGCAACAGGAACGACTCGAGCCGGCCGAACGCTATCAGGCATTTTTTGAAGTGCTGACGCGCGACGCAGCCGACTCACTCGCCGCGATTGAGCTGGTCCTCGCTCAACCCACGATCAGCTCTCAATTGATTGATAATCTTAACGCTTCCATTCATCTCCGCGCGCTGCTCACGGATTTGTTTCTGCTGACCGAAATGGCGAAGCCTCAACCCGTGCCAGCTAAACCCGCAGCGTCTGCCGGTTAAAATTCCTTATTCCGACACTCGCAGCTATACCACTCCGTGAGCGACTCCTAAGGAGAATGGCATGGGGCATCCGCTTCTTGATCTGACGGGCAGGACGGCTGTGGTCATCGGCGGGACCAGCGGCATCGGATTCGCGCTCAGCCGCGAGCTCGCCAAAGCGGGCGCGAATGTTGTGCCCACCGGACGCCGCGCCGAACTTGCGCGAATAGCTGCCGCTGAAGTGGTAGCGCAGGGCCGCCGCTCGCTGGTGCAAACTTGCGACGTCACCGACAACGAATCATTGGAAATCCTTTTGCAAACGGTGTGCGCGAAATTCGGAAGCGTGCAGATTCTAGTGAACTGCGCCGGCCGCACCAGGCGCATCCCCACGCTGGACTTTCCTGACGAGGAATGGAATGCGATCATGGAAACGAATCTGAACGGCACTCTGCGCGCTTGCCGCGTTTTTGGCCGCCACATGATCGAGCAGAAATACGGCCGAATCATTAATATCGGCTCGCTCGCTTGTTTTGTCGGGCTATACGAGGTCGCCGCATACAATGCTAGCAAGGCAGCAGTCGCCGCGCTCACGAAAACTCTCGCGATCGAATGGGCCATATCGGGCGTATGTGTGAATGCGCTGGTTCCTGGCGTGTTGCGCACGGATCTAAACGCAGCGCTGCTCGACGGAACCGAGCGAGGCCGCGAATTCCTGATGCGCACGCCGATGAAGCGTTACGGCAAAGTCGAAGAACTGGGCGGCGCTGCGGTATTTCTCGCTTCCGACGCGGCCAGCTTTGTCACCGGTCACTTGCTGGTCGTTGACGGCGGCTTCCTCGCCAGCGGCGTCAATCAATAGCGCAGATTGCGCGCCATACTACCGTGAACCGCAAAGAACCGCGTGACGCACGTCGCATCCTCGCGTGACACCCGTCATATCAGCGGTTCCAGAACGCGTCGCGATCTAATTCTGATCGTGAAATTAATCTATTGCCCGTCGCGCCAGATGTCCCGCAGCGCGGGATACAACTTGCGATACGCGCGGTACCGTCGATTCATCAGCGCCGCACGCTGCGGCTCCGGTTCAATTCGCTTGGAAATGTGCACTGTCGCGTCAGCCGCATTCTCGACGCTCGTCCAGTTCCCGACGCCCACACCAGCAAGCAGCGCCGCGCCATAGGCCGCGCCTTCCTCCGCTTCAAGCGCACCAACAGGCATTCCGTAAACGTCCGCTTGAATCTGCCGCCATAAGCCTCCGCGCGCGCCGCCTCCGCCAAGTCGAATGGACTCAACTGGAATCTTCAACTCCGCAAAAATTGTCAAAGTGTCGCGCAAACTGAAAGCCACGCCTTCCAGAATCGCGCGAACGACGTGTGCGCGCGTATGTGTCGCCGAAATTCCCACCAGTGCGCCGCGCGCGTTCGAGTCCAGATGAGGAGTCCTCTCACCCATCAGGTACGGAGCCCACAATAAACCATCCGCGCCCGCCGGGGCGGCGCTTGCCTCCGTCATCAATCGCGCATAAGCGTCGTCAGCCCGGTCGCCGACCGCGCCAAATTGATCGCGGAACCAACGCAGCGAATATCCTGCAGCCTGGGTCACTCCCATCACATGCCACCGCTGCGGTACCGCATGGCAAAATGTATGAATGCGTCCCGCGGGATCGCGCACCGGCCCGGCCGTCGCGGCAAACACCACGCCGGAAGTCCCGATCGTTGCGCTCACCGCTCCAGCGCGCACGATTCCCATGCCCACGGCTCCCGCCGCTTGGTCTCCCGCTCCTGCAATCACGGGAATTCCGGCGTGAAGCCCCGTCGCGCGCGCTCCCTCCTCCGAAACGCGTCCCGAAATCTCGCACGACTCGAAAACAGTAGGCAGCAGGTCAGAGTCCAACCGCGACGCTTCCATCATCGGCCGTGACCACTCGCGGTTCGCCACGTCAAAAAGCAGTGTTCCTGAAGCATCCGCAACATCCGTCGCGCGCGAACCGCTCAGCCGCAAACGTATGTAATCTTTCGGGAGCAGAATCGCGTCGGCACGCGCCCAATTTTCCGGCTCGTTCTTCTGCACCCACCATATTTTGGGAAGTGTGAAGTTAGTCAGCGCCGGATTGGCAGTCAGCTCGATCAGCCGCGCCGCGCCTACCCGCTCGGTGATCTCGCGGCATTCCGCTTCGGTGCGCTGATCGCACCAAATAATGGATGGGCGCAGGACGCTGCCATCCCGGCCCAGCAGCACCAAACCATGCATCTGCCCGGTGAGCCCAATACCGCTGATTTCCCGAGGTGCAGTCTTGCCGTGCGTCAGACATTCCGGAATCGCACTACAAACAGCGCTCCACCAATCATCAGGATTTTGCTCAGCCCAACCCGCGTGAAGCGATGCAAAGGGAGGATGCGCGGCCGTCGCTGAACTCACCACACGCCCCTCGCCATCCAGCAGCACAGCCCGTGTGCCGCTAGTCCCAACATCAATGCCCAAAAGTTTCATCGCCGTCGTACTCCGATAAAACTCCCTCGGTGCGGATAGAGGCGCAGCGACAGCTTTTCCAGAACCGCTGCGACAGACTCCACTCAGCGCTTCTGCGCCAGAGCCGTCTCAAAATCAACAGCCGCCTTGTCGATCCCCGCAGCCACGTTTTCAATTACGAGCGCTACGCCCGGAATCTGCTCCTCCGCATCTTTCCATTTTTTCTCGTCCATATATTCATGCACCGCCGCCACCGTCTTCGCTCCATATCCCGTGTAAGCGCCCGGCGCATAAATCTGGTTCTTAAACCAAGGACGCTCGGGCAATCCTTTCTCATTCAGAAACAACCGCGAAATCCGCAGCAAATCCGCATTCAGCGTTTCCAAAGACAGCGGCGCCAAAGCCGGTGAACCCGCAGCCTTCCACGCGGCCAGCGCCTTCGAATAGCGTTCCGCGCTCTTCTTCAGCGCCTCAATCGAATTTTTCATCGGTGTGAAATTCATGTAAGGCGGCACCACTTCAACCGGCGGTGGCACGAAAGTCTTGTGCGGGTCTGCCGAAGCGGCGAACACGCCCTCTTGCAATTCCAGATTGCGCTCGGTGATTTCCTCCTGTTTGTCTTTCAGCAATTTCTCGAGTTCCGTTTCGTACTTTGCTATCGCTTCCGCTTGCGGCGCGTAATCCACAGGGATTAAATCAGCCTCGGCCAAACGCAAAACGGCCGTCCCCGCAGTCTGCGCCAGCGCGCGCCCATACGAAAAATCCGTATCCACGAAATGCGTGTACCAGTAAAAATCATCGTAAATCGAATGATACTGTGTGCCATCTTCTTCGCCGCCAAATCCCAGATCTAGCGTGGAAATCCCAGCGAAGTCCTGGAACGCCGTGTAGTCCGATCCGTCCCCGAGCGCGAAAATCTCCAGGTCCGCGCGCTTGCGAGCTGTCGCGCGTTCCTCGGCGTCCTTCGCCTCGCCTATGCTCAGCAAATGTGCACGCTGAAAAACAGATAAATGCGTTTCCGGATCCTGAACGTCCCGCGCCACGTCGCTGATCACTTCCTGCAAATCCTGAGTCCCGCCCGCGCCAAAATGCCCGCGCTCGTTGCTGTCGGAATTGATGTACGCCACGGCATGCTGCTGCAGTTCCGCTAAATGCGTTTCCACCCATTCAACCGAACCCAGCAGCCCGGGCTCTTCTCCGTCCCACGCGCAATAAATAATCGTCCGCTTCGGCGTCCAGCCCTGCTTGTGCAGTTCGCCGAGCATGCGCGCTTCCTCCAGCATCGCCGATTGGCCGGAAATCGGATCGTCCGCGCCGTTCACCCACGCATCGAAATGATTGCCGCGGATCACCCACTGTCCAGCGTTGCCGCCGCCGTGCAGCGTGCCGATCACGTCATAAATTGGCTTCATGTCCCAGTTCGAAGCAACTTTCAAATGTACTTTCGCCGGTCCCGGACCGACGTGATAAGTGATCCCGAGCCCGCCGCGCCAACTCTCCGGCGCCACAGGCCCCTGCAGCGCGGAAAGCAGCGGCAGCGCGTCAGCATACGAAATCGGCTGGACCGGAATTTTCGTGATGGTCTTTGCGTCCTTGATCGCCAATCGCTTGGCATCCGGCGTCGCGCCCACGCCTGGTGTCAGCGGGTCGCCCGGATAATCCGTATCCATCACGCTGCCGCGCTGCACTCCCTCGCGCGGCCGCCACCCACCCGTCGGATAATCGTCGCCGTGAAAATATCCGTCTCCACGCGGATCCGAATAAATAATGCAGCCAATCGCGCCATGCTCCGCCGCAACCTTGGGCTTCGTGCCGCGCCAACCCGAACCGTACCGCGCGATCACGATTGCGCCCTTCACCGAAATTCCCATGCGATCCAGCTGCTCGTAATCTTCGCGGATACCGTAGTTCACATACACCAGCGGCGCCGTCACGTCCCCATCCGCGGAATACGCGTTGTAAGTCGGCAACTGCTCTGCCGTTTGACTGCTCGTTGGATCGATCGGCAGCACGGGCTCTTGCAGCTTCGCGCGGTACTGCGTGGGTTCCAGCAGCTCCACGATGCGTTCCTTCGGCGTTGGAAATAGCACGCTAAACGTCTCGATGTGCGCGTCCAATCCCCATTCCTTCATCCGCGCCAGAATCCATTCGGCATTGTCCTTATCATAGGGCGAGCCCACATGATGGGGCCGCGCGCTCAACCGCCGCATGTTCTCGCGAATATTTCCCGGCACGATGCCGTCCTGAAACCTTTTCTCCAAAGTAATTTCCGAAGCCGCCGATGCCTTGCTGTAGCCGGCGATCGTCGGCGAAGTCTGCGCGTTCGTACCCTGCCCCGGCGTGATTTGAGCCGAGAGTAACGCAGTGATCGCAACCATCGAGCAGCACATCGAGCGCAAAGACATGAAAGGTTTCTCCTGAAATGAAGTGGCCGGCTCAAACGGGACACCTGCGCGCAAATCCTCATGCGCGACAATACCGACGCACGTCCAGCACGCGGCGTTTCAGAGCCGTTGCATTCTCATACCATCGCGGCGCACATGCCAGCGGATTCTTTAGTCGTGAGGACCAGAAAAGAGGGAACTAGCGCGCGGGGAAGGCGATCGGCCAACTCGACGCTCCCCGCCCAGAGCGTCCCCATCAGAACTGAAAAAGTCTTGCAGATGGCGCCATCGGCCACCACGAAACCCTAAGCCCTTAAGCGATCCTGGCCGCTGGGGTAACTATTTTCCCGGCGCCTCGGCTTGCTTGTTGCCGCCTCGCTTACCCAGGCCGAACGTCGGATGGTCTTTCGTCCCGCCAATCTTGATGGGCACGTCGCTTCCACCGTGCTTCCCTCTGAAGAACGGGTCCGCAGCCTTCAGAAAAAATGATTTTGCGCCTGTAGTTGTCTGCGAAAGCTTAGCCTGCATCAGCAGGTCGCCGCTGAAATCCATCGCCGTACTATCAATATTGTAAGTCCCGTCCAAATGCACTGACGCGCCCTCTACCGCAAAACTTAAACTAGAAAACGTCACCACGGCGTTAGCGAGTCGGAAATTTCCGCGGAGGTCAGACGCAACCTCGCTGATATCCGTGTCCTTCGGTTTTCCCTGTCCTTTGCGGCTCAGTGTGTCCACCTTTCCCTGCACGGTCGCGCTGGTAAACTGCGCGTTGCCCACTCCGAATGCCCCCACAAGCTTCATACGGTCCAGAAAATCGTCTGCGCCTTCGGGAACATCGATCGTGGTCTTGAGATTCGCAGACCCGGTCATCAACGGCTCATCGGACTTAACTGCCAACCGCAGTAAATCTTCGATGCGTGCGTTGTCAGACGATGCATTCAAGAAGATTGTCCGGCCCTTGATCTCCTTGCTGACGTCCACGATCTTGCCGCTCGCCAGCAACGTGGTATGCAGAAACTTGGCCGTCACGCCCTTCAATATCACGTCGCCGTTGGTTCCATTCACCAGCGCCGAAAAATCCGTGTGCAGCGCCATGGGTTTGCCGCCAGTACGCAGCCCGAAGTCCGGCGTATCGGTGTAACCTTCCACCGCCAAATAATCCAGCGGCCCCGAAAATTGTCCCTTCGACGAAAGAATCCCGCGCAGGCCCTTCAATGTGCCCAGGTCCGCATTGTCGAACGTATAGTGGCCATTAGCAGGCGTGTCGCTCGGTTCCTCTGCCTCCCAAGGTCCGAATTCGCCCGTGGAATCAATTTCACCCTTAGGAATCGCGTTGGTCAACAAAGCGTGAAATTTCGCCGGACGATCGAAACTCACGTCGTGCAGGTCCAAATGATGTAGCGGAAATTCGCGCGGCGGCTTATCCGATTGCGCTCGCAGCACTTCGATGCTCGCGTCATCCGCGCGCACCTCGCCAATCAGCACCGGATATTTCTTCGCCAAGTCCTGATCCGTCTTGTGAATCAGCGGCTCTCCACCCGGCACCCGGGGCGGCGTGTGAATCTGTAATCCGTCCAACTGTACAAAGGAAATGTATGGCCGCGGCTGCAGCAGGCCGGCCAACTGCGCGTACATCGAAACTGTTTTTACTTCGATCAGCGGTGGAATGTCGGTGCGCCCCTTGTGGCGCAGCACCAGCCCGGTGATAGTCACATGCATACGTGGAAACATGGTGACGTCGAAGTCCGAAAATTCCACCGTGCTCGCAAAGTGCGTCGCCAGTACCTTCTGCATGCGCTCGCGCACGAAGGCATGAAGGTTCGCCTCGCAGTAAAAATCCCGCCCCCACTAGCACGACTAAAACAATCGCGCTTCCGATCATCCATTTGCGCATAACGTCCTAGCCGATCCTCGTCGCGATTCCGCGGCGTTCTAGCTGGCACATCCTAATCGAATCGCCCCGGAAGCTCTCTACTGCAAACCCTGTAGACTCACGACTCATCTCAGGTAGCCGCGCGCTGTCGAGCTCTCACGACTCCCCCGAATTACGGTGGAACCCCAAGATTACACCCGCGACGCGCCAGGACTCGCGACCAACTCCGGCCCCGGCGACCCCGCAAGCGCCGTAAAAAAATTCACACTGACAGTCGCCAACTCCGAAGCAGGGAACTTCGTGTGGTAGCGATCGTCTGCTTGCAGTCCCGCCTCCCGCGCGCACTCCAGAAAAATCGGCAGCTCCACCAGATATTGATCGGAAAATCCGTGCGTCCCGTCGTAAGCTACCACCGGAGTCTGCCGCAAATTCGTCGCAGCCAGCTCCGGCGGCAAAGTGTGCAGCTCCAGCACCAGCAGCCCGAAGCGCCCCACGTAAGGCGCCCAGCGCCGCAAATAGCGCACCAGGTTTTCTTCCAGCTCATCCGCCGGAATTTCTTCGCCCAGATAAGCAAACGCGCCCGTGGATTTCCCCACCCGGCTGCCGAGCGCATAATTTCCCGGTCGCGAGTACGGCCTATTGTGATCGAGAAACGATCGCACGTGCAGTAAATCGTGCACGTCGAGCCCCAATGCCTCCAGATCACTCCCCAGTTGCGCCGGACGATTGATGTCCCCAGCGATCACGTGGCACGCCGGCACGTCGGCTTTTCGCAAATGCTGTTTGGCCACGCGCCGCGCGACCTTGTTGAAGTCGGCGCCCACCAGCACCAGCGGATGTTGCTCCAGCACTTTTCCCCGCGCGGTTTTCTGTTTCACCACTTCGTACAAATGCTCCAGAAAAGTTCCGTCGCCGCAACCCATGTCGCAAATCCCCTGCGGCTGCCGTGCGAGCGGCCGGTTGAAAATCTCGATGATAATTTCATCCACTTTCTTGAAATAAGTCTTATGCGCGCCGCCGCTGCCCCACACGTTCATCCCGCGATTCACCAGCAGTTCCACGCCGTTCTCATCTATCCGCGGCCCGCGCGCATTTCCAAAAAGCAGCGTCGGCAGTGAATTGAACATCGGCAAATACGAAACGGTCACGCCGTACGAAGTCGCGATCTGCGCGGCATACAGCCCGCGCGAAGTAAGTCGCACACTATCTCCGTCGCGCTCCAGCCAGCCTTGCGTCGCCAGCAGATCAAACAAACAATTTAAGCTTGCCTGATTTCCCGCGAACGAACCGGTTTCCACGGCTCCCTGCTGCAGTCGAGCCAGCACCCCGCCGCGCGCCAGCGCCACCATCCCCGGCCCAATCAACACTCCGTCCAGATGCCCGCGAATGTTTTCCGCTACTCGCGCGGTGACAGGATCATCCTGCGGCGTCGCAAGCCATCGTTCCTTCGCGCGCGCCACCAGCGATTTCAGGGAAGGGAGCACCGGCCCGTCAAACTTTCCGTAAAGGAAATCCTCGAGAAAAAGCGACTTGGGAATAAATGAAATCACTTCGCGATAAAGCGGCGCCCCTACCTGCACTCCGATCAAGCCCTCGGGCGTGAGCGCATACTCATGAGCCTGGCCCGCCGTCGTCCGCTGCCAGAGCCATCCGCACGAAGTCAGCAAACGCAACGCCACGCGCAAGTACCCGCGATTCGCATGAGTCTGCTCGCAGACTTCATCGAGTGCAATCCACGTCGCCGAAGACTCAAAAAGCCGAAACACACCGCGATCGGCCAGCGCCGCGACTGTCGGCGCCAGCACAATCCCCGACAGGTGAGTGAAAATAGCCGCTCGGACGGCCGCTTTTTCGTCGTCCACTCTCAACGCTCCCACCCCGCGAACACCACCACGCCCCGCGCGCCAAGTAGGAATGTCCTACTCGCGCCCCTCGAACAAATCTCTACCCTCCACCAGCGCCCGCATCTTGCGGTCCACCACGCTGCGCTGCAGCATCCAGAATCCGCAGTCCGGATGCACGTAATGCAGCCGCTCCACTCCGATCGTCTTTGCAATGTTCTCGATCCGCGAAGCGATCAGTTCGCGCGATTCTACTTCGTTATCCTTAATATCAATCACGCCGATGCCCAGCCCAATCTTCGGATCCAACTCATTGAACGCGGACAATTCCTCATATCCCCGCCGCGCGAATTCCAAAACCAAATGATCAGTCTTCAGCGAATTCAAGAAGGGAATCAAATCGCGCCAGAATCCCCGCAACATCGGTTGCCCTCCGTAATTCCCAAAACAAATGTGCACCGCCTTTTCGTTCAAAATTCCGCCCAGCGCGTGATTGATGGCCTCCGCCGCCCACGGAGCGTCCTGCGGAAAACCCACGATGCTCGCTTCATCCAGCTGCACCGTGTCCGCTTCGATCAATTCCAGTTGCCGCCGCAGAATGTCCGCAATATCCATCGCCAGCTCCGCCGCATCCTTGTAAAAACAATTTGTCAGCAGCCGCGCCAGCATATGTGGCCCCGTGCAGGTAAATTTCAGCGGCGATTTGGTCAGCACGCGCGAAAACTCATAGTCCCGCGGCAGGTTCAAAGTTCCTTCGCCGATTCGTTCGACCACCATCCCCGCGGTAAGCAGCCGGAATCCCGAAGCGCGATCCGCCCGGAATCGGTCAAAATCCGAAAGCGAAAAGTGTTTGCGTATCCCTTCCATCTGCGAAACAAAATAGTCAATCATTCCGTTCGTTTCCGGATGGCTGGGATCGAAACGCATCAGCTCGCCATCGGAAATCAAATCGAGCCCCGCTAGTTCCTGCGTCTTCAGCACGGACATCACCGCGTCCCGCAGCACGAGTCGCGAAGTATTTCCCACCAGCCACGACGGCACCGGATAACTTCCTACTACAGTAGTCTTGATTCGCGGATTCACGGGGTCTCCTCCCGTCGGCCGGACGGCGCGAGCGCAGCCGTCGCACCCAACAAATCGGATGGCAAATCCGATGATAACCCCGATAGGACTACCGCTGCTGCTCCATCCCGCACGCCGCCGGTCGCTATCCTCCTCGCTGCCATCGTCGCGCGAAAAAATCGGGCGAACATCGGCCAATCGAATTGCCGTCTGCGCGCCCAGATGTATACTTGCCCCGCGAACGGCGCTCGCATCCCGTCTGCGCGTATCACAAATCGCGCGCGGCCGCCGTCGGAGGACCACATGCCTATCGTTGATGCAAAAGGCAGTCTCGCGTCAGTCATACAGGAATACGGCCGCCCCGATATTCACATCGGCGCCGGCGAAGACGAATCTCCCTACGTGCCGTTCAAGGAAAATGTTTTTATCCGCCATCTCGCTTTCGATGTGCGCACCAATTCTTTCGCCAACATCCTCTGGGTGAAAAAAGGGGGCATGCTCGGTCGCCACCGCCATCGCGGACCCATCTCCGCCTGCACGCTGGAAGGGAGTTGGCGCTATCTGGAATACGGTTGGGTCGCGCGTCCCGGCAGCTACGTTCGCGAAAATCCCGGCGTGATTCACACCCTGGTCTCCGACGATCCTAACGGGATGAAAACGATTTTCTTCTTGAATGGTTCGCTCGAGTTTTACGACGACCACGACGTGCTGCTCGACACCCTCGACGTTTTCTGGTTCATCGACCACTACCTCAGCCACTGCCGCGCCCACGGCCTGAAGATCAACGAAAAACTTTGGATCTGACTGCGGTGTAAAGAGGAGCAAAAACATGTCCGCACCATACCGAGCCGATCACGTCGGCAGCTTTCTCCGCCCGCCGGAGCTGCTGGAAGCGCGCCGCAACGCTGCGCAAGATCCCCAGCGCCTGCACTCGATCGAAGATCGCGACATAGAGCGCGTCCTTGCCAAACAAAAAGAACTCGGCTTCGAAATTTTTACCGACGGCGAATTCCGCCGCCGCAATTTCATGAGCGATTTCACCGACGCCGTCGAGGGCTTCGACCTGGGAGACGCAGTCGCGCGCTCCTGGAAAGCCGGCCAGGAAAAAGACGCGCCCGTCAGCAGCGTCACCGGCATCGTCACCAGAAAACTCCGCGCCGTCGAGCCGCTCACCGGCCGTGAGCTCCCCTTCCTCAAAAAACACAGCCCCGGCAACATAAAAATGACCCTGCCCAGCGCCACGCAATTTCCCGCCATCTCCTTCAAACGCGGCGTCACCGACAAAATTTACAAAGATCACTCCGAATTGCTCTGGGACATCGTCGCCATTATGAAAACGGAGCTGGCCAGGCTCTCCGCGGAAGGTGTCAAATACATTCAGATTGATGCGCCGCGCTACAGCTATTTCATGGACCCGAAATGGCGCGAATGGATTCGCACCGAAATGAATGTCGCGCCAGACGCGCTGCTCGATGAATCCATCCGCGCCGATAATGCCTGCTTCGCTGCAGCCAAACGCCCCGGCGTCACCCTCGCCATGCACCTCTGCCGCGGAAATAATCGCAGCCACTGGTACGCCGAAGGCGGTTACGACGCCATCGCCGAAAAACTTTTCACTACCATGGCTGTCGATCGTTTTCTGCTCGAATATGACGACGATCGTTCCGGCACATTCGAGCCGCTGCGCCTGGTACCGCGCGAAAAGACCGTCGTCCTCGGCCTGATCAGCTCGAAAAAGCCGCAGCTGGAAAGTGCGGACGACGTGGTCCGCAGAATCGCAGAGGCCGCCCGTTATTTCCCACTGGAAAATCTCGCGCTAAGCCCGCAATGCGGCTTCGCCTCCACCATGGAAGGCAATCTCCTAACCGAAGAAGAGCAGTGGGCCAAGCTCCGCCTGGTAGCAAACGTCGCTCGCCGCGTCTGGAGCTAAGCGCCAGATTTCGTCGTCGGCACGCTGCTTGACATTCCCAGACCGGAGGAGAAGAATTCACACGAAAGTGAATCGTACAATCGCGCGATAAACGCGCGCTGTGCGCCCGCACAAGGACCACCGCACCAAAACTGCGTCCGCGCCCGGCGAGGAAGGTACACCATGCTCTCCACTCCCTACATTGACGGCAAGGCCGTCGAAGTTTCGCCCTCCGCGATGTCCGACGTCTTTAACCCCGCCGATCAAAAGCCATTTGCCAGAATTTTCATGGGCCAAGAACAGCACATGCGCGCCGCGATTGACTCAGCGCACGCCGCAAAAGCAGCCTGGGGAAATTCCCCAGCAGCCCTGCGCGAAAAAATTCTCCATCGCGCCGCTGACGAACTCGAAGCCGCCACCAGCGAAATCGTGGACCTGCTGATCGGCGAAGGCGGCTCCACATTCGGCAAAGCCCATTTCGAAGTTCCGTTCGCCGCGAATATGCTGCGCTCCATCGCCGGCGAAGCGCGCCGCGTGCAAGGCGACGTTTTTCCCTCCGACGTTTCCGGCCTCCTCTCCCTCGCGATCCGCCGCCCGCTAGGAGTCGTCGCCGGCATATCCCCATTCAATTTTCCCGTCGTGCTCGCGCTGAAAAAAGTGGCGTTCGCACTCGCCACCGGCAACACCTTCGTCCTGAAGCCATCCGAAGAAACTTCGCTCGTAGGCCTGAAGCTCGCCGAAATTTTCGAAAAGGCGGGCCTGCCTCCCGGAGTCCTCAACGTTGTTCCAGGAGATGGTCCGACGCTTGCCCGCGTGCTCTTCGACGATCCCCGCGTGAAACTTATTTCCTTCACCGGCTCCACGGCCGTTGGCCGCCGCATCGCCGTCGAGTGCGCCAAAACAGGTAAGCGCGTGATTCTGGAAATGGGCGGCAAAAGCCCGCTCATCGTCTTGAAAGATGCGGACGTCGATTACGCCGTGGATACCGCATGCTTCGGCATCTTCATTCACCAGGGACAAATCTGCATGGCCGGCTCCCGCATCATTGTCGAAGCGCCCATCTACGAAAGTTTTCTGCAGCGCTTCGCCGCCAAAGCCAAAACTCTGCAAGTAGGCGATCCACGCGACCCGCACACGGTAATCGGCCCGCTGATCCGCACGTCGCAATGCCAGATGATTGACCGCAAAATCAAGGAAGCCGTCGCCGCCGGCGCGCGCGTCCTCTCGGGCGGCACCTACGAAGGAAATTTTTATCAGCCCACGGTAGTAGCGGACGTTACTCCGAACATGGCCGCCTTCCGCGACGAACTCTTCGGCCCAGTCGCAGCCGTCAGCCGCGCGGACAATGCTGATCACGCTCTCGCGCTCGCCAACAATTCTTCCTACGGCCTGTCCTCGGCCGTGCTCACCAACGATCTGCAGCTAGCCATGCGTTTTGCTCTCGAACTCGAAGCCGGCATGGTGCATCTCAACGGCCCCACCGTGCACGACGAGCCCACAGTCCCATTCGGCGGCGTGAAAGATTCAGGCAGCGGTCGCGAAGGCGGCCGCTGGTCAGTAGAGGAAATGACCGAAGTGAAGTGGGTAACGATCCAAATGGGCCGCCGCCACTATCCGTTCTAAGCGCATCCCTCAGCGCCGCCGGTTTTGCATTTGTAGCGGCGCACTTCAGTGCGCCATCGACGGTAGGTCGGGACCGCTGCAGTATTGCGAGTCCGCGTTGCGCTATAGACCGATTGTCTGTCAGAAAGCTTCCGCTCCAAACGCAGAGCATCGTTCGCCCTCAACAATCAAAAAAAACCGTCTCTCCCGGTCCCTGCATGATCACATCCCACCTCAGCAATCCATCGACGCCCGGCACCCTACGCGCGATCAAAGTCCCGCGCCGTCCAGCCTCCACCAAACCCAAAACAAAATCCCCCGCGTTCTCCGCCTCATCCGGAAAATAAATCCGCGTCACCACCCGCCGCATCAAACCGCGCATAAAAACAGACGCTACAATATGCGGGGCCTGCAATCTTCCATCCGGCCCCGGCACCGCCCCCGGCTTAATCGTAGTAAAACGAAATTTCCCATCCTCATCCGTCGGAATTCGTCCGTAACCCTGAAACCCAGCCTCCACGGCCTTGTTCTGCGTATCTTCCGGATGCGCATATTTTCCCTGAGCATTCGCCTGCCACAATTCAATGATCGCGTCCGGCACTCCCACGCCATCCGCATCCAGCACGCGCCCCTCGATCGTTACGCGCTCGCCCGCAATGCCGGGCACAGCAAGCTCCATACAATTCAGCCGCTCCATGCCGATGCTGAAGAACGGCCCGACAGTCTGTGAAGTAGTCGCGCGGAGCGTCATCCTATTTCTCCATCGGAGTCGCGTCGCGGCCGTTCAAAATAATGTCAAATTTATACCCTAGCGCGTGCCCCGGAATCGTGCTCTCCCAATCGAAAGCAGCAATCAATCGCTGCCGCGCCGCTTCATCCGCCGTGCAGTTGTAAATCGGATCAAATGGCAGCAATGGATCCCCGGGGAAATACATCTGCGTCACCAAACGTGTCGCAAACGCCGGACCAAACACCGAAAAATGAATGTGCGCCGGCCGCCACGCGTTGTGATGATTGCCCCACGGATATTCTCCGGGCCGCACGGTTATAAAACGATAGCGCCCCTCGCCGTCCGTCATCGCATAGCCCTGCCCGCTGAAATTCGGGTCCAGCGGAGCCTGATGCTGGTCCACTTTGTGCCGGTAACGCCCCGCCGCGTTCGCCTGCCACACTTCCACCAGCGTTTTTCGCACCGGCTTTCCATCCTCATCCATCACGCGCCCGCTCACGATGATCCGCTCTCCCAGCGGCTCGCCTGAATGTTGCCGCGTCAGATCGCAAGCCTTCACGTTCACCGTTTCCGGCGCGAACACCGGCCCTGTAATTTCCGAAAGCGTGTGCGGTAAATAAACCAGCGGCTGCGAAGGCGCCCGCTTTAGCGACGACTTATAGGTGGGGTGCAAATATTCCGGCTGCGTTCCAGCAACCACGCGCCGATAGCCGGCCAGTTTGGTCATACAATTTCCCTCACCACAACTATACATCGCGCGCGAAAGAAGCGGGCCGTTCACTCCGCGCCCGCGACGCCACCACCCGCGCTCGGCTTGGCGAATCTAGGCGGGCAGCCTTTTCTTGTCAAGGCCGATTATCGAAATAGCGTGCGCCTATCGCCCAATTCGTGTATCCTGCGCCGTTTCCAGGCCAGAGTGCAGGAGAGCTTCGATGCCTCGCCCTATTAATCACAAATCTTCTAAACGTTCAAAATCAGCCAAAGGCGCCATTCACGCCGCAACGCCGCAATTGCAATTACCAACGGTTTCCCCCGCGGTGCTTCCCACTCCCTCGGCGCAAATTGACGCGCTTACCGGCGATCCCGATTTCATGACGTCGCTCGCTCGCGGCCTCGCCGTCATCCAGGCCTTTTCCCAGAAAAAACGCCAGCTCACCATTTCGCAAGTCAGCAATAAAACCGGCTTCTCCCGCGCCGCCGTCCGCCGCTGCCTCTACACCCTATCGAAACTCGGTTTCGCTGGCTCCGACGACAATCGCCATTTTTTTCTGCAGCCGCGCGTCCTCGCGCTCGGCCATTCCTACATCTCTTCCATGCCGCTCGCCACGGCAGCGCACCCCATCCTCGAACGCTTCAGCCGCATGATGCACGAATCGTGTTCCATTGCCACTCTCGACGGTCTCGAGATCGTTTACGTCGCGCGCGCCAACGTCACGCACATCATGGCCATTGACCTTGGTGTCGGCAGTCGTTTGCCGGCTTTCTGCACCTCCATGGGACGCGTGCTGCTGGCGAATTTATCGCCCGACGAACTCGAATCTTGTCTAGCGCGCATTCAGTTCACGCGCTACACCGAGCGCACCATCGTCACCGAAGACAAACTCCGCCCAGTCCTGCGCACGGTTCTGCGCAACGGTTACGCCATCGTGGATCAGGAACTCGAACTCGGCCTCCGCTCCATGGCCGTGCCCATTCAAAGTCCTAGCGGCCAGGTGGTAGCGGCAGTCAATGTCGGCGCTCATGCTCAGCGCGTCTCCAATCAGGAGATGCTCAACAATTTTCTGCCGCACCTGCGCGCCGCAGCACAGGAACTTTGCATGCTGCTGCGCTGACACGCGCAACAATGTTCACGACAATGATTGCAACAGGCCAAAAATGAACTTGGATACTAAAGACTATTCGAAGCGCTACGAAACCACCCTCGTAGCCATCCTGTTCTTCTCCTGGGGCACGGTCTTCCTGGACCGTATGTCGCAGCTCTACCTCGCCCCTTATATCGCTCCCGAATTCCATCTCACGCACGAACAAGTCGGCATGCTCGCCTCGGTCCTTGCCATCACTTGGGCCGTTTCCACTTTATTTTTCGGCGCGCTCTCCGACCGCTTCGGCCGCCGCAGAATTCTCATCCCCGCAGTCTTCGCGTTTTCACTTTTGTCCTGGGTCTCCGGCATCGCGCACACCTTTCATCAACTGCTCCTCGTGCGCGCGCTGATGGGCATCGCCGAAGGCCCCTGCTGGTCCATCATGACCGCTCTGATCGAGGAATCTTCCACTCCCACCCGTCGCGGACGCAACATCGGGATCGTGGTCAGCGCCGGCGCACTCGTCGGCCTCGCCGTCGCGCCAATTCTCACCACGCAAGTCGCCGCGCGCTTCGGCTGGCGTTGGGCCTTCTTCGTTTGTGGTGTGCCGGGAATTGTAATGGGCCTGCTGATGTGGAAATTTGTGAAGGAGCCGCCAAAGAAATCCCGTGCAGACGGCGAGCGCCTCCACCAACCCAGATTCCGCGATTACTTCACCATTTTGCGCTATCGCAACGTGTGGCTCTGCTGCATCGGCGCCGCAGGTTTCATCTCCTGGCTTTTTTTATCGAACGTCTTCGCGCCGCTCTACATCACCGAAGTCGCGCATCAGAAACCCACCACTGCCGGATTTCTCCTCGGCGCCTCGGGCCTCGGCAGTTTCATCCTCGGCTTCCTCCTGCCCGCGCTGTCCGATCGCCTCGGACGCAAGCCCGTACTCCTCGCCATGGCCGCAATGTCTGCGCTCGTCCCGCTTGTGCTCTTGATCCAGCCGCTCTACGCGTACCCGTGGCTCCTCGCCGCGATTCTATTTCTCACCAACGCGGGACAGGGCATGCCCACTCTAACGATGGTGCTGATTCCCACCGAAAGCGTGCCGCCGCAATTCGCCGCCACCTCCATCGGCCTCGCCACGCTCGTCGGCGAAGTTTTCGGAGCCACAATCGCACCCACTCTAGGCGGCGCGCTGGCAGAAAAACACGGCCTGGGAATCACGCTGCTCATGTCCGCAGGAGGAGCCGGCCTTCTATTTCTGGTCGCGCTGTTCCTGAAAGAGACCGCCAACGTCAGACACGGCTCCGCGCAGCCGCAACCCGTCGCCGAACCGCTCCACTAGCGAAACGCAGCCATGAGAGCCATAGATTATTTCGACAAGCAAGCCGAAGCACTCCCCGATCGCATCGCCATCATCGACGGCAGCGCGCGTTACTCCTACGCCGACTTGCGCAGAGCCAGCCAGCAAATCGCCCGCGGCATGTGGGGCGCCGGCCTGCGCGGCGAACAGCCCGTCGCTATCTATTCCATCAACGACGCGCGCGTTCTCCTCTGCATGCTCGGCCTCATGCGTGCCGGAGCCGTTTGGGTCCCCATCAATTACCGCAACGCGCCCGACGCCAACGTCGAATATCTCAATTACGTGAAAACTTCCTGGCTCTTCTATCACAGTAGCTATCGCGACCGCGTTCCCGAACTGCAAGCTCGCGTCCCCACGCTCACTCACCTGATCTGCATTGACGCCGAAGGCGGAGAAAATCCCTCGCTCGAAAAATTCATGCAAGGCGGCGCCGATGCCAAAGCCCCCACCTCGCAAGATATCGAATGGGCTGACGCTCGCGGCAATCCCGATCGTCTCGTCGGCCTCGTTCCCACCGGCGGCACCACCGGACCAGCCAAAGGCGTCCGCGTCACCAGCCTCTCCTGGGGCACCATGACGGAAATGGCTTCCCACTACTGGCGCAGCGACTCCCGTGATCCCGTCTGCCTCAGCGTCGCCCCGCTTTCGCACGCCGCCGGAGTGGTCGCCTTCACCATGTTCACTCTCGGCGCCACGAACGTAGTCATGCCCGGTTTCGACGCGCTCGAAGTCCTCCGCAATATCGAACGCTGCCACGTCACGCATTTATTTCTGCCGCCCACCGCGTTCTACGGCCTGCTCGCGCATCCCGACGTCCGCAAATTCGATTACTCCAGCCTGCACGTTTTTCTGCTCGCTGCCTCTCCCGTTTCGCCCGATAAGCTCAAAGAGGGCGTCGAAATCTTCGGCCCTTGCCTCTGCCAAAGTTACGGCCAGACCGAAGCTCCCATGCTCCTCACCTTCCTCGATCAAAAAACCGTAGCCGCCGCCGCCGCGGGAGATCATCCCGAACGCCTGCGCAGTTGCGGAAAGCCCACCTCCGCCGTGCGCCTCGCGATCATGGACGATCACGGCCAGCTCCTGCCGCCCGGACAGCCCGGCGAGATCGTCGCGCGCGGTTCGCTTATCAGCCCCGGATATTATGAAATGCCTGAAGCTACCGCCGAAATTCGCGCCCACGGCTGGCATCACACCGGCGATATCGGCTACCGCGACGAAGATGGATTTTTCTATATCGTTGACCGCAAGAAGGACATGATCATTTCCGGTGGCTTCAACGTCTATTCCGCCGAAGTGGAAGCAGCAATCATGTCTCTGCCGCAAGTCCACGAATGTGCCGTGATCGGCGTGCCGCACGCTAGATGGGGCGAAGCCGTGAAAGCGCTGGTAGTATTGCGCGCAGGCCAATCGCTTACAGCAGAGGAAATCCTCGACCATTGCAAAATAAAATTAGGCGGCGTGAAATCCCCAAAATCGGTCGAGTTCGTCGCCGAAATCGCCAAAACTCCCGCAGGCAAAATCGATCGCAAACAGCTCCGCAAACCCTACTGGTCCGCCACGGACCGCGCAGTCCACTAACACGTCCCGGAATTGTTGACTCTGCACTCGAAGTTGCTTTTGAATTTGTAGCGGCCGCCTGCTTTTTTAGGCGGGCGTTTTTGAATTTGCCTTGCGCGTTGGCGTTGCCTCTGCGTAACTCGTCGTCACCCCGATCCGTTGAGCCAAACTCAACGTTTCGAATCTTCGCCGCTGCCCGGCCCGCCGCCTTCGCCGTTCTTCAAACTCTCATTCGCCCGAAAGATCACATAACCCCGAATCGCCGCCGCATCCGCACGCGAAATCTCTTTCGCAAACGAAACCATCCCGCTCTCCCGCAGCAACCCACCAAGCACGACGCTGAACCACTGATCATTCGTCAAAGTGCTCGAATAACGCAGATCGGGCAGCACTCCTCCGCTCACCGCCACATCCCCATGACAGTTCCCACAGAATCTCTGATACAGCTGCTCGCCTCTGCGCACGCTGCCCGCGTCAGCCACAGCCGCGGGCGGATGCAAAACCTCCGGCTCCATCTCCGGCGGCTCAGGCAAAACCGCCTTTCCTCCGAGTTTGAACGCCAACATGCGCGACACATTCCGCACGCGCCCCGATTTCAAAGCCGGTTCACCCACAGCCAACGGAAACACGCCACCCCACCCCGCCAAAATCGCAACATACTGTTCGCCATTCACCGTGTAACTAATCGGCCCCGCAATCGCGCCAGTCTGTATCGCGTAAGACCACACCCTCGTGCCCGTATCCGCCCGGTACGCTTCAAAATTTCCCTTCGCCGTCCCCTCGAACACCAAATTGCCCGCCGTAGAAACCACTCCGCCATTCCACGCCTCAGGACGATCCACGTCCCACGCCTGCCTCTGCCGAATCGGGTCCCAAGCCACCAACCGCCCGCGCACGCTGTTCATGATCGCTTTTTTAATTTCCGGATTTTGCGGCATCCCTGCGGCCGCGAAGTCAGTCCCTGTATCGAACCCCAAATTTTTCGCGTGAAAATCCGCGTCCGACTTGTACGGGAATCCCACATCCTGAATTGGAATGTAAACCAACCCAGTCACCGGGCTATAAGACATCGGGTGCCAGCTATGCGCGCCCAACGGTCCGGGAATCACCAATTCGGTATTCCGCCCGGGATAGCGCGCCAACGCCGTCTCCATAGGCCGCCCGGTTCTCAGGTCCACCCCGCTCGCCCACGTAATGCGCGTATAAGGCGCAGCCGAAATCAGCGCCCCCGTCGCGCGATCCAGTACGTAAAAAATCCCATTCTTCGGCGCGTGCAGTAAAACTTTCCGCGCCTCCCCCGCAATCGTCAAATCCGCCAAAATCATTTGCTCGTCGGAATCGTAGTCCCAAGCCTCGGCCGGATTTTCCTGGTAATGCCACACGTATTCGCCTGTTTCCGGCCGCAGCGCCACAATCGAGCAAGTAAATAAATTATCGCCGCCGCGCGGGCTGCGAATGCGCGGGTTCCACGGCCCGCCGTTGCCTACTCCAATAAAAAGCAGATCCAGCTCCGGATCGTACACAATCGAATCCCACGCCGTTCCGCCGCCGCCGTATTTCCACCACTCTCCGGTCCATGTCTTCGCGGCTCTCGCCAAAATCGGGTTCTCAAAAGGTTTGGCAGGATTCCCCGGCACCGTATAAAACCGCCACGCCATCTCCCCCGTTTCTGCGTCGTAAGCAGAAACGTACCCGCGCACACCCAGCTCCGCGCCGCCGTTCCCGATGATCACTTTGCCTTTCACTACCCGCGGCGCTCCGGTAATCGTGTAGCGAAACTCGCGGTCAATCGTTAGCTTCTCCCACGCCCGCCGTCCCGTCACCGCGTCCAGCGCAATCAACCGCCCATCCAGCGTCCCGAAAAATACTTTCCCGCCCCACACCGCCACGCCCCGATTCACCACATCGCAACAAGCATTCACCGCCCACTCCGGAATTACTTTCGGGTCGTAAGCCCACAGCGGCGCGCCCGTCGCGGCATTCAACGCAAATACTTTGCTCCACGCTGTCGTGAAATACATCACCCCGTCCACGACGATCGGCGTCGCCTCCTGCCCCCTCCGCGTGTCCAGATCGTAGAACCATGTCAACCCCAACTGCGCGATGTTTTTATCGTTCACCTGTTTCAACGGGCTGAAGCGCTGCTCGTTGTAAGTTCGCCCGTGCAGCATCCAATTCCCCGGCTCGCGATCCGCGCGCAGCAAGCGCGCTTCGCCCAACGCCCCCTTCGCGCCCGCTCCGGAATTGTCATCCCGCGTGCCGCGCTTGCCGCAACCCGTGCAAAACGCCACGACGACGCACGAAGCAATCGCCAGCCGACCAAAAACTCCGCGCCGCAACGAATGTTTTTCGTTTCTCAATGTTTTTCTCACAAAAAAAAGAACGCCACCCCACCGCCGTGATCAAATTCCCGCTCAACCCCATCGCGCAAAATCAGAAAATCCGAAATCCCGCATGCCTACCCGCACCCCGCGCGGTCTCACACAGTCGCTTCGATACTGCTTTGCGCCATGCAAGTCAAGGCACCATTCCCGCCCCTCGGGGCGATATTCGCACAAGCGCTCGATTAAAGGCTTGACAAACCAACACCATGGCGTTAAACCTCCTGCCCATAAAGGGTGTGCACGCGGACCATCCGCTTTACCAATGCCTGTCCGCTAAAGGGGGGAACCATGGGCGCACGCATAGCGCTGCTCGCGGTCCTTGTTTTCGCGCTTTTCTTCGCTTGCACCGGCCCCGCTTTTTCGCAGCTCTCCGTCGCCCAATTAAGCGGCTTCGTGCACGATTCCAGCGGCGGCGCTGTAAAGAACGCCACCGTCACCCTGCGAAACACCGCCACTGAGGCGGTCTATCGCACCACCTCCAATGATTCCGGTCTCTACGTCATTCCCAATTTGCCGCCCGACAGCTACGAACTTACCGTCGCCTTCCCCGGATTCGCCACCACCGTGGATAAAGGTATCGTTCTCACCGTCGGCCAGACCGCCACCGTGGACGTCGCTCTCAACGTTGCCACGCAAAACGAAGAAGTTGTCGTCACCACCCAAGTTCCGCCCATCGAGCCCACCAAGACCGAAATCAGCCAGGTAATTGACACCCAGCAAATTCAGGATCTCCCCATCAGCGGCCGCCAATTCACCGATTTCGCGCTGCTGACCGCCGGCGTCGCCACTGGTCGCAGCAGTTTGCAGTCCACCATCACCGAATTTGAAACCACCCGCATCTCCTTTGCCGGCATGCGCGACTTCAGCAACATGATCACAGTAGACGGCGCGGACAACGTCAACACCGCCACCGGCTCGCAGCGCGCGACGCCGCCGCAGGAATCCGTACAGGAATTTCGCGTAGTCAACAACGCTTTTGGCGCCGAATACGGCCGCGCTCTCGGCGGCATCGTCAACATCGTCACCAAATCCGGCACCAACGAACTTCACGGCTCGATTTACGACTACCTCCAGAACAACGCTACCGATGCGCGCTCTCTCCTTCAGCCCGCGCCCGATCCGTACGTGCTGCGGCAAAATCAATTCGGCGGCGCGGTCGGCGGCCCCATTAAAAAAGACAAAATTTTCTTCTTCACCAATTACGAGGGCCAGCGCCGCGCCGAATCGCCCACCTTCCCGGGAGTGCTCTACCAAAATATAGGCTTGGTAGACTCCGCCAAGGCAGCCTTGGGAATTGCACCGGAAGGTTGCACCACGCCTATAGCCACTTGCAACTTGTCACCTCTGCAATATCTAAATTCTGTTTTGAAGACCAAGGACAATGACTACGGCATCGCCAAACTTGACTACCAGCTGAACGCCAATAATCACTTGACTCTGCGCTACAACATCGAAGACGGCCGCGACTTAAACGAACTGGTCGGCAGCACGCTCGATGGCGGCGGCATCGGCGCACCCAGCAGCGGACACAATCTCTTCGTTCGCGATCAATCGCTCGTCGGCGACGTGGCGACCACCTTGAAGCCCGACCTCGTCAACACCTTCCTCGCGCAATATGCACGCCGTCACTATAATTTCCCCGGCGTTACCGGTCAGCCTAACCTCGATATCCCCAACACTCTGCTCTTCGGCCACAATTTCGGCGTTCTCGATGCCATCTATGAAAGCCGTTTTCAGCTCACCGATGCCGTGTCCTGGGTCAAAGGAAATCACGTCGCGAAATTCGGCGTGGATTTCAACTACATCAACAACTTCGTCATCTGGCCCGGCTTCACTCCCATGCGCATCGTCATGCCAGGCCTGAACTGCCTGGTGGACTTCGCCAACTTTGTAAACCCCACCGCAGGTATTCCTTCCAACCCAGCCGATGGCCCGTGCCCCACGGCGACGGCTCCATTCTTCCCCACACAGCCCGGCGCTCCCTTCGGGCCTAATAACAACGACCAGCCTCTGAACGGCGTTCCCATCGCTTTCTGGGGCGCGCCTGTAGGCACCGTACAACCGGCTCCCAATGGCCAGCTCCCCACTCCGCCGCCGATTCCCACGAACTGGGCGAACGCCTATATCCCCAGTGAAACCATAAACTTTTCGGAAACTTTGAATCACTCCTACTACGGCTTCTACGCGCAGGATCAATGGCGCATCACTCCCACCCTCACCCTCAACTACGGTCTGCGCTACGATTTCGAAACGGGCCTCTCCAAGCAAATCAATGGGCACTACAACGGCATTCAGCCCCGCGTCGGCCTGGCCTGGTCCCCCAACAACAAAACAGTCGTCCGCGCCGGCTTCGGCATCTTCGATGACCGCTACAACCTCTCCTTCCTTTTCATCACCCAGCCGCAGCGGCCCGTGATCATCCCCGGCGAAACCTTGCCCGGCATCCGTCAGGGAGCCAACACCGCCACTTGGGTTCTGAACCAATTGACGCCTCAGCCGCCGTCAGCAGGGCAACCATTGCCGGCAGCCGCCGCCGCCACCTTAATCACCACCGGCCAGGTGCCAGACCAGTTCATCACCGGACCGTGCCCGCCCTCCTGCACCGCAGGCGCCGGCATGGTGCAACACAACAGCCAGATTCCATACTCGGAACAAGCCAACCTGGAAATCGACCGTGAAATCGCCAAGGGCCTTACATTCAGCGCCGGCTACCTGTGGGTTTCGGCGCACCACCTCGTGCGCGCCGAGAACCTCAACGTCTGCCCACCCTTCGGCGCCGCCGCCGGCACCACCGTCCCCAGCGTCACTCCCGGCACTCCGGCTTGTCCGCCGGCCGAAGCGCCTCCCGCAGGCTGGCCGGCGGGAAAAGCTTTCTTCTACAATGGATTGAATCCCGGCGGCTCGCCCGCATTCGGCAATGCCGGCCTGCTCTATTACACAGACAATACCGGCAATTCCAATTACAACGGACTCACTCTCCAGTTGAACGAAAGATTCAACAGAATCTTCACCCTCAACGCCAATTACACTTGGTCGCACACTTTCGACGACGGCACTTTCACCACCTTCGTCAGCACACCCCAGGATCTCTACGACCGCCCTCTGGAATACGCCAATTCCAACCAAGATGTTCGCCAACGCTTCGTCACCAACTTCAGCATTGAAGGCCCGAAGGACAGTTTCCTGCGTAACTTCACGTTCAGTAACATCATCACCCTGCAGACGCCGCGTCCCTTCACTCTCTTCGTCGGCTTCGACGCCAACGGTGATACCAACCCGGTAACCGACCGCGTCGGCACCGCGCCGCGCAATAGCTACTATGGCGACGATCTCTATGCCTGGGATCTGCGCGTTTCCCGCTATTTCCAATTCAGAGAACGTTACCGTCTCGACCTGATGGTGGACGCATTCAACGTCCTGAACCGCCCCAACGTGGATGAAGTCACCTCCGTCTACGGCGCCGCCGTCTTCTGCGGGACCGGGCCGATTCCCCAGCGCTACAGGGATGCTGGCACCGTGGCGACTCAGAACCAGGCCATCGCCTTTGACACCGGCACCGGACCACCGACCTGCCCGCTCAATTTGGGTCCCGTACCAGCTCCACCGGTGCCCAGCGCCAGCTTCGGCAGTCCCAGAACCATGCTGAATCCGCGCCAGTTCCAATTCGCAGCCAAGTTCTCGTTCTAATCGCGGACCGGAAACGCAGCTGTTCGAGAATCTTTGTAGGTCGCTGTTTTACAGCTAGCGCAAACGTACTCCGTGTCATCCCGAACGGAGTCCCGCGCTTTTTCTTTCCCGCCGCGTTTTGGCAGGCGCGGGACGCAGAGAGGGATCTGCTTTTCGGTTGGTGCTGAGGCAACCTGCACTTACGTGTAAGAGTTCGCCGCACTACGCGAATCAAAGTTTCAGATTTTCTACGTCCCGCAGTCCCTCAGGAGAACTTTTTGGCAACATTCATCTTCGCGCATCGTCTCCACCGCCCGCGAATCTCACCTCCCCGCGGCGAAAAAAATTCGTGAGGCCATCCACGCTCGAAAGTTATACGCTCCGACAATGCCAACCCTCCACGCCAAACCCGAACCCCTCGAAATTGACTTCCACAAATCCGCCATCCTCGTCGTGGATATGCAGAACGCCTTTGCCAGCCCGCGCGGCATGCTCGATCTCGCCGGCCTCGACATTTCCGGCGCCCCACAACTCATCCATTCCATCCGCGCCGTCCTCGAAGCCGCCCGCGCCGCGCAAATTCCCATTATCTATCTCCAGATGGGTTACAAACCTGATCTCAGCAATAGCGGCGGCCCCGACTCTCCCAATCCGCGCAAGGAACTCGCCATGTGCCTGATGCACGCGCGCCCCGAACTAAAAGGAAAAATCCTCACCGAAGGCACCTGGGATTTCGCTATCGTGGACGAACTCGCTCCCCAACACCACGACCTAGTCGTTATCAAAACGCGCTACAGCGGCTTCGCCGGAACCAATCTCGACTCGTTGCTCCGCATCCGCGGAATCAAATTCCTCTTCTTCACCGGCATCGCCACCAACGTCTGCGTCGAATCCACGCTCCGCGACGCCTTCTTCCTGGATTATTGGCCGATTCTGCTAGCAGACGGCGCCATGCCCGCTGGAGACGGGAAGCAGCAAGAAGCCACCCTGTTCAACGTCGAATCGTTTTTCGGATGGACCATGCAATCGAGTGAATTGCTGAAAAATTTGAAATTGCAACCCGCGTGAGGCTCACGTGTGGATTGTAGATATAGACGTCGGCGGAACCCTAACAGACGCCCTCTTCACCAACGCAGACGAATCCTTCTGCGTCAAAGTGGACACCACTCCGCACGACCTAACCGTCTGCCTCTTCGACTGCCTCTCGCAAGCAGCCGCAAAACTAAGTTTCCCAGACAACAAAGAATTTCTAGAACACGTCGAGCTAATCCGCTGGTCCACCACCATCACCTCTAACGTCTTAGCCGAATCCCGCGGCCCCCGCATCGGCCTGCTCGTCTCCCAAGGTCACGAACTCGACCTCTACGGCCCCGATCCCCGCAGCAGCGTCCTCGATCGCCTCATCTCCCAGCACGACGTCATCGGCCTCAGCCCCTCCGCCGACGAGCTAGAAATCATGAACGCGGCCCGCAAACTCCTCGAAAGCGGCGTCCGCCGCATCTGCGTCAGCCTGCAGGATTCCCACCGCGATCCCCGCCGCGAAATCGCGATCAAACGCATCATTGACCAGCAGTACCCCGATCATTTCCTCGGCTCCGTACCCGTCCTAGCCGGTAGCGACATTTCCAAATCCGCCGAAGATCGCACCCGCACCTATTGCGCACTCATCAATACCTATACTCACGGCGCGCTTGCTGCCACGCTCTTCAAAGCCGAAGACGAGCTCCGCGAAACCGCCGGCTATACCGGAACATTTCTCGTCAGCCACATCAATGGCGGCGTAGCCGGAATCGCCAAGACCAAAGCGATAGACACCATCGAGTCCGGCCCCATCCTCGGCATCCACGCCAGCGCCTACCTCGCGAAAGCCTACGGCTTCAACGACGTCATCGCCATGGACATCGGCGGCACCACCGCCAAAGTCAGCGTCCTGCGCAACGGCGAACCAATTTATCGCAAGCCCTCCGATTTTTTCGGCATCCCCGTCGCGATCTCCCTCCCCGACCTGCATTCCATCGCGCTAGGCGGCGGCAGCATCGTCAAACCCCTCGCGCACTCCACGAAACCGGACGTTCAACTAGGCCCCGAAAGCATGGGCTCCTATCCCGGCCCCGCCTGCTACGGCCTGGGCGGCGATCAACCCACGCTCACCGACGCCTTCGTCACCGCCGGTCTCATCAACCCCGAATATTTTCTAGGCGGCACAAAATCAATTGACCTCGATCTAGCCCGCAAGACGATCGCCGACGCAGTCGCGCAACCGCTTAACGTCTCCGTAGAAGAAGCCTGCCGCATCATCATTAGCCGCGCCTTCGAATCCGTCGCCTCGATGATTCTCGCCGCGAAAAAATCTCTGCACGAAGATCTCGCGAACTCCATCCTATTCGCCTACGGCGGCAACGGCAGCCTCTTTGCCTGCGGCGTAGCAGAAAAAGCCGGCCTCCATCGCGTCCAATTATTCTCCCTGGGCTCCGTCTTCAGCGCCTTCGGCTCCTCCGTCTCCGATATCTCTCATCTCTACGAAGGCTCGCTAGCCGGCGTCGCCCTCAACAAAGCCGGCGCCACCCGCATCCGCCAAATGCTCGAAGAAATGAAAGCCGAAGGTGTCAAGGACTTGCTCGGCGAAGGAATCCGCCCCGAAGGCATCACCTACAACTGCGAACTGGACGCCTCCCACAACGGCCACAATTCCGTCGCCGTCCATTGCTCCGAACCGTCCCTCCGCAGCGAAAAGGATCTACAAGCCGCGCTCATGAAAGCTTTAGCCAGTCCCGCCGCCACACACGAGGGACCAATTTCGCTCGAACTACTCCGCGTCTCCGTCAAAAAACAGATGCTCAAGCCCCACCTCGTCGAACGCAAGCTACAATCTCCCGATTCCTCCCACGCCCTCAAAGGCACGCGCAAAGTCACCTGGGGCAGCACCACCGGCGAAGCCCTAATCTATAATTTCGACGCCCTCCAACCCGGCAATCAAATAGACGGCTGCGCCATCCTGGAAGACGTGAACACCACCTACTTCATCCCAGAAAACTGGCAGCTAACTATGGACCGCTATGGAAACGCCGCCCTGACCCGCGCACCGGAGAAACGATGACCACGCCAGCACAAAATAAAAATCGCCTCCGCATCACCGAATATCTCGACCTCGACCTCGACGCCGAACGATGGACCTGCAACCGCTGCAACCGCCCCCTCGGCCCCGCCCAGGAAAATTACAAAAAAGGCTGCCTCGTCCACGATCGCGACCCACGCGAAATCCATCCGCCCCTAGTCACCGGCGCATTCAATTTCTCCCCCGACCCACTCTGGGTCCGCATCGTAGAATTCTACTGTCCCGGCTGTGGCACCCAGGTAGAAACCGAATACCTCCCGCCCGGCCACCCCATCACTCACGACATCGAAATTGACGTCCCGCGCCTGAAAGAACGCCTGCAGAAAGGCGAATTCGTGGTCCGCGACCACCGCCTCGAGGCCACCGAATGAACTCCATTGACATAGACGTCGGCGGCACCTTCACCGACCTCGTCCTGAATTTCAACGGCAAAGCTCTGATCAAAAAGTCGCCGACGACTCCCTACGACCTCTCCGTCTGCTTCACCCGCGTAATCGAAGACGGCGCCGCCGCCCTCGGCATGAAGATCGAAGATCTGCTCCCCGCGATCGAAATGATCCGCTACAGCACCACCATCGCCCTAAATCGCCTGATCGAAAAAAAAGGCCCCCGCCTGGGCCTAATCACCACCGAAGGCCACGAAGACGTAGTCCTGCTGGGCCGCGGGGCCCAATGGATTGACGGCACGCGCGTTTCCGAACGCCGCAACCTCGCAGTCCAAAATAAACCGGACCCGCTGATTCCCCGCGACATGATCGTCGGCGTAAAAGAGCGCGTAGATTCCCGCGGCCGCATCATCCGCCCGCTTGATGAAAACGACGTCCGCGAAAAAGTTCGCTACCTCACCAGCCGCGGCGCCCGCGGTTTCGTCGTCGCGCTCCTGTGGGGCTTCCTGAATCCCGCGAACGAACGCCGCGTAAAAGAAATCATCCGCGACGAATACAAAGAATTTCACATCGGCTACTTGCCCGTAGTCCTCGCCGGACAAGTGGTCGGCAAACTGGGCGAATACGAACGCACCATGGCCGCCATTCTCGACGCCTACCTCCAACGCTCCATGCAGATCGAACTTTCCGCCATGTGGGACAAGCTCCGCGAAAAAGGCTACTCCAAGCCCCTGCTTATGATTCAGAGCTCCGGCGGTATCGCCGAAGTCTTCCGCACCGCCGCCAGCCGCACCTTCAACAGCGGCCCGGTCTCCGGCCTCATGGGCGCGCATCACGTCGCCAAAATTCTCGGCTACCAAAATGTCGTCATGACGGACATGGGCGGTACCAGCTTCGACGTCGGCCTCGTCGTCAAAGACAGCGTGCGCAGCTACGATTTCCGTCCGATCATTGACCGCTGGATGGTCGGCATCACCATGATCAAAACTCTTTCCATCGGCGCCGGCGGCGGTTCCATCGCCTACGTCAACAAACTCCTGGAAAATCGCGTGCAAGTGGGCCCGCGCAGCGCTGGCTCCATCCCCGGCCCCGCCTGTTTCAATCTAGGCGGCACCGAACCCACAGTGACTGACGCAGACGTCGTCCTCGGCTACCTGAACCCCGAATATTATTTCGGCGGGAAAATGCGCCTCGATAAAAATCGCGCCATTCAAGCCGTCCGCGAAAAAATCGCCAAACCTCTCAACATCGGTGTCGAAGAGGCCGCCGTAATCATCCGCAAAATCGTAAACGGCAACATGGCTTCCGCGATCATGAAAGAAGTTCATCTCCGCGGCCATAGCCCCGAAGATTTCATCCTCTTCGTCGGCGGCGGCGCCGGCCCCACCCACGCCGAAGGCTACAAAGCCGATATCCCCAAAGCCGTCACCTTCGCTTTCTCCCCCGTCTTCTGCGCGTTTGGCTCCTCCACCATGGACATCATGCACGTCTACGAAGTCTCCAAAAAACTCACGCTCATGGAGCCGCGCACCCAAAAAATCACTAACGAATTCACAATATTCAACGAAACCGTCGAAAGCCTGATCGTACAAGCCCGCCGCGATCTCACCGGCGATGGCCTCAATCTGAATGACGCATCCTTCGTCCTCGAACTAGACATGCTCTACGGCGGCCAATTCCACGTGAAGCGCGCCCTCTCCCCGCTCCTGGCCGTCCACTCCACAGAAGACGTCCGCGCCATCTGCGACGCCTTCAACAAAGAATTCAGCGAAGCCTTCAGCCCCTTCGTCGTAAATCCCGAAGGCGGCATCTTCATCGAAAGCTTCATCCTGAAAGCCATCGTCCCCACAAAAAAAATCGAGCTGCCGAAGCTCACGCTAGAAGGCCCCAACCCAGCAGCGGCCCGCAAAGGCGAACGCCCGGTGTACTGGCCGCCAGAAAAAGATTTTCGCCCCACGCCAATCTACACCTACGAATCCCTGCGCCCCGGAAACGTAATCGAAGGCCCCGCAATCGTCGAAGGTGAATACACCACGCTGGTAGTCCCCCCAGCGCTCCATTTCACAATCGACAACCGCGGTCTAGGCATCCTGGAGCTCAAATGAGCCGACGCCCATACTTCGTAGCGCCGGCGTGCCGCCGGCTCTTAGCTTTTGACCCTGTAGCGGCCAGCTTTAGCTGGGCGTCTTTGACTTGGTTCTTGTAGTTGATTTTGTAGCGGCCGCCTGCTTTTGCTTTTTAGGCGGGCGACTTTGACTTAGCCTTTGTCGTTGCGGTCGATGAGGAGACACACATGCCCATCCCAACGCTCGCCGAAAAACTAGCCTGGTTGAAACCCGCCCCTGCCACTCAATACGAAAAAGAATCCGCCGCCAAAATCCCCCAAGGCGATTATGAAATCGGCGTGCAAGTAACCAACGACATCCTCGACGAAGCCATGGAAGTCTTCATCCGCTCCTCGCGCAGCTATTTCGGCGTCTCCGGAGATTCCATGGTCGCGCTCTTCACCGCGGGCGGCGATCTCATCAACGCCTCCTGCGGCACCTACCTCCACGCCATAATCCAACCCATCGTCATAAAATTTATTCTGAAGTATTACGAAAAAAATCCCGGTATCCGCGATGGAGACATCTGGTACACCAACGACGCCCTCTACGGCGGCATCCACAATCCCGATCAAGTCGCGCTAATGCCCATCTTCTACAAAGGCCAGCTCCTCGCCTGGGGTTCCGCCGCCCTTCACACCACAGAAACCGGTGCCATCGAGCCGGGCGGCATGCCCGTCAGTGCGAAATCCCGTTTCGAGGAGGGCCTGAATCTGCCTCCGATAAAAATCGGCGAAAACTTCGAAATCCGCCAGGATTTCCTGGAGTTTTACACCGTCTACGGCCTGCGCGCCCCCGCCATGTTCATCTCCGACCTCCGCGCCCGCTGCACCACCGCCGATCGCGTGCGCGTTCGCGTCCTGGAACTCGCCGAAAAACGAGGCCCCGATTTCGTAGTCGGCCTCATGCGCAAAATGTGCGAAACCGCCGAAGCCGGTGCCAGAAGAAAAATCAAATCTCTCCCTGACGGCAAATTCCGCGCCGTGGTCTTCAACGACGCCATCGGCTGGACCCCGGCCCTGGTCCGCGCCTGCAACCTAACCCTAACCAAAAAAGACGGCGGCATCATTTTCGATTTCGCCGGCACCTCCCCCGAAAATCCCTCGTCCTACAACGTACATCCCCAAGCCGTCGTCGGCCACATCGCGAATTTTATGTACGAATATATTTTTCACGACCTGCCCATCGCCAGTTCCACCTTCGCCGCCATTGATTTCGATTTCCCCGAAGGCATCATCCTCAATCCCGACAAAATGGCCGCCACCAGCTGCTGCGTCTTCATCGGCATGCAGTGCCGCAACGCCACGCACAACGCCTTTGCCAAAATGATGTTCTCCAGCGCCGCCCTGTGGAAACAAGTCACTGCCGCCCCCGGCAGCCAGCACACCTCGCAAATCTGCGCTGGCCACTCGCAGTGGAATCTAGCCGTCTCAGACGTCCTCTCGTTTTCGCTGAATACGCAAGGCCAAGGCGGCCGATCCGGTCAAGATGGCATGGACGCTTACGGTTTCGCCTGGTGCGCCTTCGGCCGCGCGCCCGATTCCGAACAAGTTGAAAGCGAACTCCCCGTCACCGTCACGCTATCGCAGCACTGGAAAGATTCCAGCGGTCCCGGGCTGCATCGCGGTGGTTCCGGCGGCGTGCAACACTGGATGATTCACAAAGTCCCCGAACTAGTTTCCATGTGCATGGGCAACGGCAGCAAAGTTCCGCTCGGCCAACCGCTTTTCGGCGGCTACGCCTCCTCGCCCATCCCCGGCATCAGCATTCGCAAAGCCGATCTGCTGAAGCAAATGGCCGACGCCAATCCCGCGCTCACTATGGATTTCCGCACCATCCTCGAGGACCACACCATTCACGGAAATTGGAATATGGAATTAATCGCCCGCACGCCTAAGGTTTATGACGAAGGCGACGTCCTCTTCGGCTTCAGCGGCGGCGGCCCCGGGTACGGCGACCCCCTCGAACGCGACCCGCTCGAAATTCTCGAGGACGTTAAGAAAAAAATCATCTCAGACGCCACGGCGCAAAATATTTATCGCATCGCCTACGATCCCGTGCGCCGTAAGCTCGATCCCGAAAAAACCAAACAACTCCGCGACGAAGAGCGCCGCGCCCGCCTGGCACGTGGCAAATCCTACGACGAGTTCCAGCAAAGCTGGAGCAAGCTAAGTCCACCCAAAGAAATCTTGCAGTGGTACGGCACCTGGCCCGACGCCAAATCTACCGGTCCATGTTTCCGGCCCTAAACAGCGCGCAATGAATGTAAATCTCAATCCGCGCCAGATCCTCCAAGGTCTGCTACAGGGAACCCCGCCGCCCCGCCCCCTGTTCCTGCCCATCGTTTTTTCCCTCGGCGCGAAAGTAGAAAATCTGAAGCTGCCAGCATTTCTCACCAACGCCACGAAAATTACGAATTCACTCCGCCAAATCCGCACGCACCTCCGCTCCGACGGCGCAGCCTGTTATTTCGATCCCTATCTCGAAGCCGAAGCGCTGGGTGCCACGCTGCAATACGCGACAGAAGACCAGCCCTCAACGCTCCAATGGCCGCACCCCACCGAAGTAGGTGAACTCCCGGAAAATCTGCGCTCCCCCGAAGACGCCGCGAAAAGCCCACGCGTCGGTGTCGCAGTCGAAGTAATCCAGCGCCTGAAATCACTAATGCGCGACGAACCTCTGCTATGCGCCGGCGTCACCGGCCCATTCACCCTCGCCGCGCATCTCCTCGATTTGCGCCCGGCAGACGCCCCGCCTCGCGAAGATTTCTCCGACGCCGCGCTCGAATTAGCCGCCGCCACCATCACCCAGATCGGCACCAAATTTGTCGAAGCCGGCGCCAACGTAATCTTCATCCAGGAAAATATTTTCCCCGTCCTCTCCGCCGAACACTGCGAAGCGTGGGCCGCATCCCTCGCCCCAGCCTTCAATATCATCCGCTTCTACGAAGCGCTCCCCGTCCTCCTGTTCAGCGACGAGAATTCCTTCGCCGCCAACGGGGAAGTAATCTATGCGCGCAATTGGGACTGCATCCTCTGCCAGGCTCTCAATCCCTCCGCCTCCAGCGCAGCCGAAATCGATCCTCCACCAGGCCAGGCGAATATCGGAATCGCCCTCCCAGCAACGCCATTTCAGCCCGGCGCAGCGTCCAACGCAGAAAACTTCGCGGATTCGCTTCATACTATAATGATGGAGGTGCGGCCCGTGCTCGTCACAACGGCAGGCGACGTACCGGCATCAACAGACATCAAGCTTCTAGCAAAAGTAGGAGAGACAATTCGTCGTTAGGCGCTAGAAATTTGCATTCCGTTTTTCATGCAGCGAAATACAGTGAAGTGAAATGACCACCAAGCCCCAACTAAACGATCGCGTCCGCCCCGTGCGCCTGCGCACTTCTGGCGCCACTGCGCATCCTCTCGCCGATGGCGCGATCCTCGTCAGCTCCGACGAACCGCTCGGCCCCTACCCGCGAGTCCTGACCGATCGCCTCGTCAGCTGGGCAAGAATCTCGCCCAACAAAATCTGCATCGCCAAAAGGGAAGCCGGCGGCGAATGGCGCAAGCTAACCTACGCCCAAGTTCTGCAAACCGTAAACTCGATCGGCCAATCCCTACTCGACCGCGGTCTCTCCGAAGACCGCCCCGTAGCCATCCTCTCCGAGAACGATCTCGAACATTTTCTGCTCATGCTAGCCGGTCAACACGTAGGAGTTCCCACGGCCCACATTTCGCCAGTCTATTCCCTCGTCTCCCGCGATTTCGGCAAGTTGCGCCACACGCTCGGCCTCCTCACTCCCGGCCTCGTTTTCGTCTCGAATGGCGAACGCTACGCCCACGCACTCGAAAAAGTAGTCCCGCACGCCACGGAAATCGCAGTCACCGCAGCGCCACCGCGGAACCGGCCAACAACGCTCTTCGCCGAGCTCGCAGCCACGAAACCAACGTCGGCCGTCGAATCCGCACACAAAAAAATCGAGCCCGACGCCGTAGCGAAAATCCTCTTCACGTCCGGCTCCACCGGCATGCCCAAAGGCGTCATCAACACCCACCGCATGCTCTGCTGCAATCAGCAAATGATCGCCCAAGTTTTCTGTTTCCTGCAGGACGAGCCTCCCGTCCTCCTCGACTGGCTCCCCTGGAATCACACCTTCGGTGGAAATCACAACACCGGCATCGCTCTTTATAACGGCGGCAGCTTCTATATAGATGATGGCAAACCCGGCCCATCCCTAATCGCCGAAACCATCCGCAACCTTCGCGAAATTTCCCCCACCGTATATTTCAACGTACCCAAAGGCTACGAAGACCTGCTGCCCGCCCTGCGCTCTGACAAACAGCTGCGTGAAAATTTCTTCCGCCACCTGCGCCTGCTCTTCTACGCCGGTGCCGGCCTCTCGCAACCAGTCTGGGACGCCTATCGCGACCTGGCGCTACAAACCTGCGGCGAGCGCATCATCATGGTCACCGGCCTCGGTTCCACGGAGACCGCCCCCATGGCGATTCAAACCACGTGGGAAACGGACCAAGCAGGCGTGATCGGCATTCCAATTCCCGGCGTTGAAGCCAAACTCGTCCCCCGCGGCGCCAAACTAGAAGCCCGCGTCCGCGGCCCTAACATCACCCCAGGCTACTGGCGCCAACCGGAACTGACCGCGCAAGCTTTCGACGAAGACGGCTTCTACAAATTCGGCGATGCACTAAAATTCGTCGATCCCGCCGACGTCAACAAAGGTTTCCTCTTCGACGGCCGCTTCTCCGAGGATTTCAAACTGGCCAGCGGCACATGGGCCAGCGTCGGCCCGCTGCGTTCGCGCATCCTCGGCCATTTCGCCCCATACGTCCGCGACGTAGTAATCACTGGCCACGACCGCGACGACGTAGGCATGCTAATTTTCGCTGACGCCGACGCCTGCCGCGCGCTCTGCCCCACGCTCGACTGCAACGCATCCATCGCGGAAATATTTTCGCATCCACAAATCCGCGCACATTTTCAACATTTGCTCGAAACGTGCGCCGCAAGTTCCACCGGCAGTTCCAACCGCATCACCCGCGCCATAATCGCGGAAGAGCCTCCATCGCTAGACGCCGGAGAAATCACCGACAAAGGCTCCCTGAATCAACGCGCCGTCCTCGATCGCCGCAGCGCAATTGTCGCAGAACTCTACGCGCCGCAATTATCCTCACGCATTCTGCGCGTCAAAAATATTAAGGAGAACTAACTCATGCCCAATCCCAGCGCAACAAACGGCGGCTTCTTCATCGCCTACGAAGACATCTACCTCCTCGACGGTATCCGCACCCCGTTCATCGACTACAACACCGCCCTAGGCCTGGTCTCACCCACAGACCTTGGCATCAAATCCGCCCGCGCCCTTTTCGCTCGCACTAAAATCCCACCTCAAGACGTCGGCGCAGTAATCGCCGGCAGCGTAGCCCAAACCAGCTTCGACGCCTACGTCCTCCCCCGTCACATCGGCCTCTATTCCGGCGTTCCCCTCGATCGCCCCGCGCTTCTCGTCCAACGTGTCTGTGGCACCGGCATCGAAGCCATCGGCCAGGCCGCCGACGCCATCACCCTGAAAAAAATCGAACTCGGTCTCTGCGTAGGCGCCGAATCCATGAGCCGCAATCCCGTCGCCGCCTACACGCACCGCGGCGGTTTCCGCATGGGCCAAGTCGAATTCAAAGATTTCCTCTGGGAAGCGCTGCTGGATCCCGCGCCCGGAATCACCATGGGGCAAACTGCGGAAAACACAGCCATCAAATACAAAATCACCCGTGAAGAAGTAGACCGTTTCGCCGAACTAAGTTTCTCTCGTGCCGCAGCCGCGCAAAAAGCCTGCTTCCTCTCTGGCGAAATCGTTCCGCTTATCACCGAAAAGTTCGAACTCGAAGGCTACAACCCCCGCGGCATCCAACTCTCCGGCAAAATTGAATCCCTCACGACTGACACGCACATCCGCCCCTCGTCCTACGAAGTCCTCTCCAAGATCCGTCCAGCGTTCGGCGGCGTGCAAACCGGCGGCAACAGTTCCGCTATCGTGGACGGCGCCGCCGCGGCCCTGGTGGCCTCCGGCGCGTACGCAAAATCGCGCAACATCCAGCCGCTAGCCCGCATCGCAGCTGTCGCGACAGTGGGCGTGCCTCCAGAAATCATGAGCATCGCCCCCGCTCCAGCCATTCGCAAGCTTCTCGAAGGCGTCGGCCTCCCGCTTGACGCCATCGACCGCTTCGAAATCAACGAAGCCTTCGGCGCACAAATCATCGGCGTCGAACGCGAGCTAAATCTCGATCGCAACAAGCTCAACGTCAACGGCGGCGCCATCGCCATCGGCCATCCCCTGGCCGCCACCGGCATCCGCCTCGCTGTCACGCTCTCACGCGAACTCCGCCGCTCCAATCTGCGCTACGGCATCGCCTCAGCCTGCATCGGCGGAGGGCAGGGAATCGCGCTGCTCGTCGAAATTCCACGCTGAAAAATTGTCTCTCCGGCTAAACACTGCTTGCATAACCCGCCGAGCGTCGGGAAAAAACCGCAGCGACATGCAAATTCATCTTATTGATGTGTTCCATCCGTGCCCCCACCACGACCTTCACCGCATCAAACTGATGTAAAATAGTGTAATAGTAACCAGCAAAGTCAGCCGAAAGTCAGTCGGAGGTGAATTACTTTCATGAGTGATGCCGCACTAAAATCTTATTTATTCGTCAGCGATTTCGACCAGACTCTCACGTTCAACGATTCCGGCTACGTCCTAAGCGAAATCGTAGGAATCCCCACCGCCGAATTCGAACGCAAAGCCGAAGGCATGGCCAAACTCAATCTCGTCCAGCAGGGCGCCGAGCTAGCCTATCTCCTCCTCCACGATCCCGAATTTCGCACGCGCGTCCGCAAAGAACATCTAATTCAGGTCGGAAAAGAAATCCGCCTCAAAGCCAATATCGGCCTGCTCAACGAAATTCTCGACCACGGCATCCAGGGCTATCATTTCGATTTTTACGTTCTCTCCGCCGCCCCCGTCGAAGTAATCCAATCAGCGCTCGAAGGAATCCTGCCGCCCGATCGCATCCACGGCACGGAATTCAAATATAAAAGTACGGGAGAGATTGACACCATCGTCCGCGCCACCGCTGGCTACGGCAAAGTCGCCTTCCTCGACGAACTGCAAGCCAAAATGAAAATCGGCCCCGATCATGTCATCTACGCGGGCGATGGCAGCTCCGACATCCACGTCATGCTGCACATCAACGCCCGCGACGGTTTCACCATCGCCGTCTCCGAAACCAAACACGTTTCGCACATCGCCCAGCGCACCATTCTCAGCACCAGCGCGCTCGGCGTCCTCGTCCCCATCCTGGAAAGAATTGTCGGCAAAAGCCGCGCGCAAATCCGCACCTTCCTCGAATCCTACGGTTTTCTAATTCAGGAATGGGATAAGGTCCGCACCGACTGGCTCACTCTTCGCCCCGCGATTGCAGAGCCCGTCGAAACCAGCTCAGGAGATGGTTTATAACAATGATCAGCTCAATCGGTTGGCTCGCCACCGCCCTCGTCACCGCGTCCTATTTCTTCCGCAATCACAAGACGCTCCGCATCATGCAGGCCCTTGGCGCCGTCGTCTGGCTAACCTATGGCATCCTCATCAACTCCAAACCAGTGATGGTCGCCAATGTTATCGTCGCCGTAGTAGCCCTCTACTCCACGTTCCTGCCAAACCGCATCCCCACACCCCCAACACCAACCCCCGAAACCGGCGACTAGATTTTTAGCTAAATCGTCCATCGTTCTGTACGGGCGGGTCTCAGACCCGCCCCAGCCTCGCCTCCGCCGCTAAAACCCAATCCACCCCGCATGTATCAACCACAACGAAGTAACCCCCACCAAAATCCAAAGCGCCACCCCCTGCAACATCGGCCGCACCCCCACCTGCCGCACCGTAGCCCGTGAAATCCCCGTCCCAATCAAATAAAGCGTCGCCGTCAATCCCAATTTCCCCATCACGCTCAACACATGCCACGCCGCCGCACCTCGCGGGACATACGTATTCGCCACCGCCGCCAAACAAAACAACAAAATAAACCAAGGCCACTGTATCCGGCTCTCTGACCGCTTCATCACTGCCGCTCCCACCGATATCGGCACGATCCACAAAGCCCGCGTCAATTTCACTGTCGTCCCCACCACCAAAGCCACCGCCCCATAACGCGCCGTCGCCCCCACCACCGAACTCGTGTCATGTATCGCCAGCGCCGCCCACAATCCAAATTGTTGTTGCGACAAATGCAGCAGCCACCCTAGCGGCGGAAAAATCAGCAACGCAATCGCATTCAAAATAAAAATCGTGCCCAGCGAAACCGCCGTCTCCTCTTGATCCGCATGAATAATCGGCGCCACCGCCGCGATCGCGCTCCCTCCGCAAATCGCCGTCCCCACCGTGATCAAAATGGATGCCGTCTTGTTCACCCCCAGCAGTCGCCCCGCCAGCAATCCGCTCGTCAGTGCGAACGCGATGCTCAGCGCCGTGTAGACGAACCCGCTGCGCCCCGCGCGCAACACTTCGTGCAGATTCATCCCGAATCCCAGCCCCACCACTGATGCTTGCAGCAAATATTTGGTCGCCGCTCGCGATTCCGTCTGCCACGGATGCGTAAATCCCAACCCGAATATCAGCCCCAGCGCCAGCGCAGCCGCCGGAGACACCAATCCGCTCGCGCACAGCGCAAATCCCAGCAAAAATAAAATTTTCACCACCACAAAAATCCCCCGTCGTCCGAGCTCCATGCCAAAAAATTCCGCACGCGGTCAATTCTTATAGCATCAATCCCGCCGGCCTGCTCGCGCCCAGCTCCGCCAACTCCACCCGTCCGGCCTCTCCCCTGAACTTAAGAAAAAACTCATAAATGATACCCCTCCATCCCCTTACATCTTCGCCCCTTTCTCCAATTTAGAGTGGACACGAGCACCCCTTCTCGGTCAAATTATGGGTGTACGTTTGACGCTTTTCTGTCATCTGGGGGAAATTCGCCATGCGATATTTTTCTATCCTATTAGGACTCGTCCTGCTTCTATCCCTTAGCGCCGGCGCTCAAAGCGCCGCCTCCAATTCCGGTTTGTTGCCTGCCTCCTATTTTGCCGTGCCCGCAACGCCTGATCTCGCGGTGAACGCTCCTACCATTTCGCTTACTCCATTCTCCGCGGCCCTGGCAAATACGCCGCCAGCCGCCTTGGCTCCCTCAACGCCACTATCACTCTCACTGATGCCTGCGCCCGCTGCGCCTCCGCAAGATGTCACCAGCGTTTTCGAAAATTATGCCTGGCAGCTCTACGGCGGTTACACGTTTCTGCGCTTCTATGAATTGCCCGGCATCACCCCGAACATGAACGGTTTCAACTACAGCGTCGTTTATTACTGGAAGGATTGGTTCGGGCTGGACGGCGAATTCGCCGCGACCCACGCCACTCAGGATAACGTCAGCTCTTGGTTCCTGTTCGGCGGCGGCGGACCGCGCTTTCGCTGGTCCGCGCGCAAAGGCGTCGAACTCTGGGCGCATGCCCTGGTCGGATATTCGCACTTCACGCCGCAGACACCCGCCGGTGATCAGCACGCCTTCGCCTACGAACTGGGCGGTGGAGTGGACCTGCCCTTCAAACCCCGATGGGCCCTGCGTTTCGGCGCAGATGCCATGTGCACCACGTACTTCAACACCCACCAATTCAGCCCCACAGCCCACGCGGGCGTAGTCTTCCGCTTTTAGTGCCGCGGCGCCAGCGCTGGGCCGTAGGGGCGCTGCTTGTGAATTGCGCTGCAGCGCAATTCATCCTGAGATCCCGCAGCGCGCGATCGAAGGGCATGCCTCCCGCAGGCGACTGCGCCCCAGCTTGCCAGGGTACCAACATTTCCGCGGCGCCGGTTTTCTCTGCGACCTCTGCGTCTCTGCGGTGAATTCCTGTTCTCGGCGTTTGAATTTAACTCTCAACTGTAAACTGTAAACTCCGTCTTTCTCTCTGTTCTCCGGTTTTCCTTTCTGGCCTTGTGCCTCTGTGGCAATTCTGCCGTTGCCTTAATCCTGCTACTTTTCCCCCGCCCCCAACATCCAATGCCCCATGAACCTATTCGACCCATTGCAAATTCGCGACATCCTCCTCCGCAACCGCATCGTCGTCTCACCCATGTGCCAATACTCCAGCACCGACGGCTTCGCCAGCGACTGGCATCTTGTCCATCTGGGCAGTCGCGCCGTAGGCGGCGCCTCACTAATCTTCACCGAAGCCTGCGCCGTCTCTCCCGAAGGCCGCATCAGCCCGCAAGATCTCGGCATCTGGAAGGACGATCACATCGCCTTCCTCTCCCGCATCACGCGATTTCTCTTGAGCCAGGGCACCGTCCCCGGTATCCAGCTGGCCCACGCCGGGCGGAAAGCCAGTACGCCTCCGCCTTGGCACTCCGGAGGCTTCATCCCCGAATCCGCAGGCGGCTGGAAACCCGTCGCCCCCAGCGCCATCGCTTTTTCCGACACCTACGCGCAACCCGCCGCGCTCGATGCCGCCGGAATTCAGAAAACCATCCAAGATTTCACCGCCGCCGCCACTCGCGCCTCGCAAGCCGGTTTTCAGGTGATCGAAATCCATTCCGCGCACGGCTACCTCCTCCACGAATTCCTCTCGCCGCTCGCCAATCACCGCACTGATTCCTACGGCGGCTCCTTCGAAAATCGCACCCGCCTCCTCCTCGAAGTCGTCACCGCCGTCCGTCGCGTCTGGCCCGTTTGCTACCCACTATTCGTCCGCATCTCCGCCAGCGATTGGGTTCCCGGTGGCTGGGATATCGAACAATCCATGGCCCTCGCCGAACTTCTCGGCCCCCTCGGCGTTGATCTGATTGACTGCTCCTCGGGCGGCATGGTCCCCAACGCGCAGATCCCCGTCGCTCCCGGCTTCCAGGTTCCTTTCGCCGACCAAATCCGCCAGCGCACCGGAATCCTTACCGGCGCCGTAGGCATGATTACCAACGCTAACCAAGCCGACGCCATCCTCGATCAAGGCAAAGCCGACGTAGTAATCCTGGCCCGCGAATTCTTGCGTCAGCCGTATTGGCCCCTTGCGATAGCCCGCGACCTAGGCTTCCCAGTAACCTGGCCAGTCCAATACCTCCGCGCCGCCCCCGATCGCACCCCTCCCCGCGAAGCAATCCAAGTTTCCGACGACCCCTGCGCCAAAGCCGAGCACGACGAAACCCAAGAATAAATCCCCGCGGCGCACCCCCATCTTGGAGTGCGGAAGCTTGCTTCCGCCTTTACAAGGCGAGGCTTGCCTCGCCGCTATCAGCACGGGCACCGCTGCCGACGCCCACCGAGTCGGCTCTAATTTGACGCTCGTCGCGCAACCCGTTCGCCGACTGCTTCCCGGTTTGTGGGGCGCGGCTTCAGCCGCGCCATGAAGCCGAACCGCAAAATCGGGCTTTAGCCCCTGAAGCTCCGCCGTTCCTCGCCGCACCAATCCATTAACCGCCCCACACCTCTCCCAATCGGAAACACCCTCCGCGAACTCTCTACCCCAACCTCCCCAATCCATCTACCATAATCCCCGTGACGACGAACGCTCACCTCCATCGCCGCATCGCTGCGGCCACCGGCATCGTCATGGCCAGCGTCCTCCTCAGCCGCATCCTCGGCTTCTTCCGCGATTGGACCGTCGCCCACCAAGTCGGCGCCAACGCCGCCACCAGCGCCTACTACACCGCCTTCACTCTCCCCGATTTCCTCAACTATCTAATCGCCGGCGGCTCGCTCAGCATCACCTTCATCCCCGTCTTCGCCAAATACGTCGCCGAACAACGCGAAGACGAAGGCTGGCGCGTTTTCTCCACAGTAGTCACCGTAATGGGCTTCGTCCTGGTCACGCTCGTGGTCCTGGGCGAAATCTTCGCCGCCCACATCGTGAAATACATCGCCCCCGGCTTCGCCCCCGCCGAGTTTCAGCAAACAGTTTTTCTCACGCGCCTGATGCTTCCCGCGCAAATCTGTTTCTACGAAGGCAGCATCCTCAGCGCCGTGCAATATGCCAAAAATCGCTTCATCATCCCGTCGCTAGCCCCCATCCTCTACAACATCGGCATCATCCTGGGCGGGATCCTTCTCTCCTCGCGCATCGGCATCACCGGATTCGCGGTCGGCGTCCTCGGCGGCGCCATCTGCGGAAATTTTCTGCTGCAAATTTACGGCGCCTGGCGCGCCGGCGCAATTTTCCGCCCCAATTTCAACGTCCGCCATCCCGGCTTCTGGATGTTCCTGAAACTTTCCGTCCCTATCATGCTCGCTCTATCACTCTCCTTCGTTGACGATTGGATCATCCGCTGGTTCGGCTCCTACCTCCAGCCAGCCTCCATCACCTGGCTCAACAACGGCAAAACTCTCATGCGCGTCCCGCTAGGTCTCGTCGGCCAGGCCATCGGCGTCGCCTCCTTTCCCATACTCGCGCAGCTCTACTCCGAAAAAAAATTCGACGACCTAAATCAAATCCTGAACTCCACATTCCGCGCGCTCATTTTCTTGCTCCTGCCCATCTCCGCGCTTACCATCGCGCAAAGCCTTCCGCTCGTCTATCTGGTGTTCTCGCACACCCGTCTCCACGCCCCCGATCTCGCGGCCACCGCTTCCACCCTCGCCTTTTTCTCAATCGGAATGTTCGCCTGGGGCGCGCAGAATATCCTGGCCCGCGGCTTCTACGCCACGCGTGACACCATCACTCCCGCCGTAGTAGGCACGATCACCACGCTCCTAAGCCTCCCGGTCTATTGGCTCCTGGTCCGCCGCCTCGACTACGTCGGCCTGGCCCTTGCCAGCACCATCGGCATCGTCGCCTATACGATTCTTCTTTTCGTATTACTAGCCCGCCGCACAAAAAATCCACAAGAGGGCAGCCTGATCGTTTTCTTCCTGAAAGTAGCAGTAGCATCCGCCGCAGCAGGCTACGTCTGCTATCGCCTCTCAGCGTGGCTGGCCAACTTCATAGATTGGCAACACATCCTCGGTGCCCTGCTGAGCTTGATCCTAGTAACTTCCGCAGGAATCCTCCTCCTGATCGGCCTTCTGAAACTGTTCCGCGTCCCAGAAGTTACCCAATACCTCCGCCGCGCCTGCCAATTCGCCAACCGCGGCTGACGATGCGATGAGCATGGTCATCCTGCTTGCCCTGAGTGATTTCGCGAAGGAAGGCCGGCGCCTTTGCCGCAAGCGGGCCGAAGGCTCTCTCTTTCTTTCTCTGTGTTCTCCGGTTTTCCTCCGTGTCCTCTGTGTTAAATCTTTTGCCTTTGCAGTTCGCGCACACCCCCTAAATCCACCACCCACAAGAATCGGTGAACGCCGTACAGTACTCACTTGGAATAGAAAAACGAAAATGTGATCATCAAACGTTTCGCTGATTCCACCGGCGAAGCAGCAACATCAACATGCGGAGAGAAAATATGACGCCAAGAACGCGTCTCGCAACAGCAGTAGCAGCGATCCTGGTGTCTGTCATCGCAGCGCAAGCGCAAACACCCGAAAAACGCCCTATCACATTCCAGGATCTAATCTCCCTCCATCGCCTAAGCGAGCCCCAACTCTCCCCCGACGCCAGGTGGATCGCCTACACCGTCTCCACTCCCGATCTCGAAGCCAATCACTCCGTCCGCGACATCTGGCTCGTCCCAACCGCAGGCGGTGATCCCCGCCAATTAACACGCGGCGGCAGCGACACCCGCCCGCGCTGGTCTCCCGACGGCCGAAAACTCGCGTTCATCTCAGCGCGCAACGGCACGCCCCAAATTTATTGGATCGCTCTCGCGGGCGGCGAAGCCACGCGCCTCACCAATCTCTCCACCGGCGCGGACAATGAACTTTGGTCGCCCGATGGCCACACCCTCGCCTTCATTTCCTCCGTCTATCCCGATTGCCACGACGACGTCTGCAACTCCCAGCGCGACGCCGCCAAAGAAAAGTCCAAAGTGAAAGCCCACATCTACGAAAAGCTCCTCTATCGCCACTGGACCGAATGGTGGGACGGCAAGCGCAGTCATCTCTTCGCAACCGCCGCCGCAGCAGACGCCACCACCCCACGCGATCTAACTCCCGGCGCAAATTACGACGTCCCACCCTTCAACGAAGGCGCGCCGGAAGCCATCGCCTTCTCCCCGGACGGACAAGAACTGGCCTTCACCGCGAACTCCGACAAAGACGAAGCGCTGAGCACCAACGGCGATCTCTTCACCGTCCCGACATCTGGCGCTAGCGAACCAAAACGCATCACCACAAATCCCGGCAATGATTGGGGCCCCTCATATTCCCCCGACGGAAAATGGATCGCCTATCGCGCTCAATTCCAAGGCGGCTACGAAGCCGATCGCTGGCGCCTCATGCTCTACGATCGCCAGGCTGGAAAGTCCATCAACCGGACCGAAGATTTCGATAGCAGCGTCGAATCCTACGGGTGGACCCCAGACAGCACGAACATCTATTTCCAGGCCGAAGATAAAGCAGAAATGCCCCTGTACACTATCGCCGCCGCACCAGGTACAGCCCCGAAAGTAGTCCTCGCCGATAGCTTCAACGCCGAGTTCGATCTAAGCCGCGACGGCCACACGTTAGCTCTAGCCCGCACCAGCCTCACCATGCCCGCGGAAATTTTCGCTGCGAACTCCGACGGCACAAACTTGCGTCAGTTGACGCACCAGAACAGCGCGCTCCGCGCCCAGTTAGACCTCGCCGCCGCAGAACCCTTCTGGTTCGAAGGCGCCGAAAAAACACGAGTAGAAGGCCTGCTGATCCGTCCTCCGCATTTCGATCCAGCAAAAAAATATCCCACGCTGTTCTTAATCCACGGCGGTCCGCAAGGCGCCTGGACCGATGCGTGGGGCTATCGCTGGAATCAGCAAGTGATGGCCGCGCCGGGTTACGTAGTCGTAATGGTCAATCCCCGCGGCTCTACCAGCTACGGCCAGAAATTCACCGCCGAAATCAGCCGCGACTGGGGCGGAAAAGTTTACGACGACCTCATGAAAGGCCTGGACGCGGCGATCGCCAAATATCCTTTCATAGATGCCACAAAAGTCGGCGCTGCCGGCGGTTCCTATGGCGGCTACATGATTGATTGGCTCGCCACGCACACCGATCGCTTCAAATGCCTGATCAGCCACGCGGGCCCCTATGATCTAGTCAGCGAATATGGCGCCACCGAAGAACTCTGGTTCCCCGACTGGGAATTCGGAGGCTCCCCCTGGTCGCACCCCGAACTCTACAAAAAGTGGTCGCCCAACGAATACGCCGCCGCGCTCGCAAAATTCAAAACGCCAACTCTGGTAGTCGGAGGCGAACTCGATTTTCGCGTCCCTTACAATCAGGACCTGGAATTTTTCACCGCGCTCCAAGTCCAAGGCGTCCCATCAAAACTAGTAATTTTCCCGGACGAAGGCCACTGGGTCCTCAAGCCCCAAAACAGTCAGCTCTGGTACGCCACATTTCTAGATTGGCTCGCGCGCTATCTGCGCTAGAACTGCACAAAAATAGAAAGAGGCGGACGTAAGTCCGCCTCCCGCCATCCCGGCATTTTGCCTGCCACGATTTACCGACTAGCGAAACGCGACCGCCTCCGTCTTGCCGCTGAAATCGACCTCGACGACGCGGTCCGCATTGAAGAGGACTTCTGTTTGCCGAGCCTTCTGGGCGAGTTGCACCCATTCACACGGTACAGACGCAACGACCTTCCCATTGTCGGCTCGCACGACGCTGATTTCCTTCGCGCCGTCGTTCGCTTTGATGTTGTACGTCCCCGCTTCTAACTGCTGAGTGCCAATAGTCACCGGATGATCAACCACCAGCTGGGCCGAATCAGTCCGCGCCCAGATCGGCAGCGAAAGCACCAGTGCTGCAGCCACTGCAAGGCCTGTTTTCTTACGAATCTCCATTTCTCCTCCAGTTCAAAAGTGCGATTTGCCGCGGAATTTTCAGCCAAGACGGCCTCGATACTCCTACGGGAGAGAGCCTCGCTGTGAGATTACCCACAGCGCGCTCCCTATTAGAGAGATGCACGGCGCAAGAGGAGGTTTCGTTCTCCTGTCAGCGTAAGCCACTGGCTTCATGGCACTTCCGTAACTCCGTATTTTTTCGAAGGTGTGGGGGACAAGGATTTGCGCGGCTCAGTAGTTGTGCGGATTGACTCTACGCGTCGCCCGGTGCCATCGTGACTTCCTCACCTTGGGGGCCGCAATGCGAAATTTGGCGCGCATCTGTCTCCCCGCTTTCGCGGGGCTGTTGGCTACTCTTGCGTTCGCGTCCCGCGCTCGCGCCGAATCCTTCAACATCACCAGCGCTCCATCCGGCGCAAGCGTCGAAATCGACGGCGCGCTCGTCGGCACCACTCCGTTCCACACCGATTATCCCGGAGGATACTTTCACAAGACCCACACCGTATTCGGCGCGCGTCTGGAGCACGCCATGACTCTCCGCATCTCGAAAGATGGCTACGCCACGCAGCAAGTCACCATCACCGAAGGCCCCTTCGAGTGGATTGCGGTAAGCGGAAAACACCACGGAAATTACTTTGTCCTGAAGTCAGATCACTTCGATATGAAGCTCGCCCCAGGTGCAGAATCCGCTACCACCACCTGGGCCGGCGATACGGGAGTCGGCCCGCAGCATCCGCGCACAGCAACAGCAGTCTTAAGCGACGAGAGCGAAAAATCCCACAGCGTCGCCGCAGAAAGTGTCAGCACAGGAAGCGTCGGCACAGGAAGCCTGGCAATCGCATCTGACCCGGCAGGCGCTGAAATCTATGTGGACGCCCACTTCGTCGGTCAGACTCCGGCCACGTTGCACCTGCCAGCCGGCGCCCACCGCATCGAGCTGCGCGCCAACGGCAAAAAAGATTGGTCCCGCGAGTTGGAAGTTATAAGGGACAGCGAAGTAACAGTGCATCCAACGATGGAGCGCTCGCCGTAATCCCGGCGTCAAATCCGATGCCGTACCTTGCAAGTCAAAATCGCCTGCCCAGCCCCTGCCACAATAAGAAGCGCGCTGAACGGCCAAGGAAAAGTCACAATCCTCCGCGTCTCGATAATTGCCTTGCCCGCCCCGACGTCCACTTCCTGCGTCTTCGCCGGCATGGCCACCTGAGGATGGATCAACGCCGCAATCCCCGCCGCCACCAGCAATATCCCCACAATCGCAATCGGATGAAATTTCATCTTGCTGACTCCCCGGCCCGCCGCTAATCCGTCGCCCCAGCCTCGCCCTGCACCCGCGCGTGCGTAATCTCCCCCAAATAATCCGGCCGGCTATCATCCCGTTCAATATGCGGATAACGTAACCCACCGTGATAATCCAGGGAAAAAGTCCGGAACTGCGCGCCGTTCGCCACGATCAGTTGTATCGGCGCCGTAGTATTTTTTGCCGCCGCAATTGCATCCCGCATCGTGTCCGGCGAAAACTGCGCCCCATTCACCGCTACAATCTTCATCCCCGGACCAATCCCCGCATTGTAAGCCGGCCCGCCGTGTATCACGTCCGCCACCGTGCCCTCGTCCGAAGCCGAAAATCCCGCGGTCAAAGAAAAACTGACATGCCGCGCCAGTTCCTCTTGGATTTCCAGCACGGTGTTCGGCTGTTCGTTGTACACCAGCTTCCAGCCGCTCTTTTCTATCGCCTCGTTCGGAGTTTTCGTCGCCACGCCGTCCAGCCGTGAGCGCAAAAATCCCGCCCAGTCGTAAGGTGCCACGCTGTTCAACGTCCCCACTACATCTTCAAACGTGTACGTCTTCAATTCCGGCTGCCCGCCCGAGCCTCCGTGAAAAGCCCGGCAGAAATCCTCGATCGATTTCTTGTCCTTCGTAATCGTCCGCAAAGTTTCATCCACGTCCAGCCACAGCAGCTCGCCCTCCTCGTAAAAATCCGTTCCGCGACGCCAGTTCGACCAATCATTCGTCGCGTCGTAAAGAAACGGCGCTGCATCCGCCGTATCCTGCAGAGGACGCCAGTCGCGCCCCGGCCGGTTCTCGTACTGCGCCACCAACCCAGCAAAGTCCTCCCGCCACTGCTCCGGCGTCTGCAATCCGCTGCGCGCCGTCAGCACTTCGCCCAAATATTCCGTAAGCCCTTCGTACACCCACAGCAAATCATCTTTCATCGGCACCTGGTAATCTGGAGTCGCAAGTCCAGCCGGCCGCCGGTATTTTCCGTTCCACGAATGTACATATTCGTGCGGCAGCAGCGTCGCGAATTCAATCCGCTCCGCATCATCAATCAAGCTGCGTTCCGCCGTGCGGTCATCGCTCGATTCGTGATGCTCCAATCCGAAATGCGCCACGTCGTCGCTAAGCGTAAGCAGAAAATGGTAATCGCGATAATGCCGCGCGCCAAAAAGCGCATAAGCCTCCGTCACCAGGTTGTGTAACTGTAGTTGCGTCTCAGGAGTCATTGCCAACGCCGCGGCGCTGTCCGCAGCAATATCAATTTCATGCGACGGATTCTGCCCCGGCGTCAGTTGAATCGCCCGGTAATAACGCCCCGAAATCACAGGCGAATCCACCAAGGTTGTCAACGGCACTGGAGAAAACTCGATGGTCGCTCCATCTTGCTTCGCAATCGGCAGTGCCGTCCCGAATTTCCAATCAGCGGGCAGCCGCAAACTAGGCGCGAAAATAATATCCTTCGCGGGCAGTCCTTTCGGATACATCAGCACCTGGTTCCAGCTCAATACGTCCAGCGCAGCTGTCGCCGAAGCCCCCGCCGAAAATCCCGATGCCGGGCCCGACAGCAGAAAATCGAAATCCGCCACCAGCGTCGTCACTCCCGCCGGCACATCCACATGTATCGAAAACATCTCCACCAGATCCCGGCGCCACGCAATCGTCTTTCCCCCACCGCTGAATTTCATCCCCGCCACCTGAATGATCGGCCCGTCCGGCATGTGCTCCCCCGGAATCCATTCCGGGTAATACAAAGTCAAAGGTCCCCCCGACACCGGAATCTCCATATGCGCATGCAATATTTTCTGCGGTGCCTGCGTAGAATCCACAACCAGCCGTATCGGCGCCGCCCCACTCTGCGCCATCGCCACATTCGCGCGGCCGCATATCAGCATCAACGCCACCACGCTCATCACCACAGTCCGCATGATCCCTCGCATCCAAGCCTCCAAAATTTCAAATAAAAAAACAGCGCCGGCGCTTCAAAATCACTTCACTCCCACCTGCCACATCAGAAATCCCAACACCTGCGTATCCTCTTCAATAATCTTGCTCACCGGACGCCCTTCGCTATGCCCCAGCTTCGTATCATACAAAAGCAAGATCGGTTTATCCCCGCCCTGCGCCGCCTGCACTGCGGCTGTCATTTTCCGTGCGTGCAAAGGAGCCACGCGCGTATCACTATCCCCCGTCAAAAATAGCACCGCCGGATACTTCGTCCCCGCCACCACGTGGTGATACGGCGAATAAGCCAACAGAGCAGGGAACTGGCTGGCTTCCTCCGCCGTCCCATATTCCGGCACCCAATATTTCGCCACGAAAAACTTTTGATAACGCACCATGTCCAGCAGCGGATACCCGCACACAATCGCGCCAAAAAGCTCCGGGCGCTGCGTCATCGCCGCGCCCATCAACAATCCGCCGTTGCTACGCCCGGTAATCGCCAGCTTGTCGGCCCGCGTGTAGTGATTCGAGGTCAGCCACTCCGCCGCCGCGAAAAAATCGTCGAACACATTCTGCTTTTTCTCCAGCATCCCCGCGTGATGCCAGTCCTCCCCGAACTCGCCTCCGCCGCGCAGGCTGGGCAGCGCAAACACTCCTCCGCGTTCCACCCACAGCACCGCGTCATCGCGAAACTGCGGCGTCTCGCTCACGTCGAACCCGCCGTAAGCTGTCATCAGCGCCGGATTCCCGTCGTCCAGCTGCAATCCCTTCTTGTAAAATAAGAACATCGGCACGCGCGTCTTGTCTTTCGATTCGTACCACACCTGCTTCAACTCAAACGCGCTCGCATCAATCGGCACCGCAGGCTTGGCCCACGCTTCCAGCGCCCGTGCCGACAAATCGTAGCGGTACACCATCGCAGGTATCGCGAACGACTGAAACGAAAAAAACGTCTCGTTCGATTTCCACCGCCCCACGATTCCCGCCACAGTTCCAAGCTGTGGCAACGCGACTCCCCCGGCCGGAGTTCCATCCGCCTGAAATATTTTCAGCTCCGATGCAGAGTTGTGCGAATACTGCGCCACGATTTTCCCGCCCGCCAGTCGGAAATCCTCCATCCGCGATTCGCTTTCGGGAATAATTTCCTTCCAATGCTCCTGCGAAGGCGTTCGCAGCGGCACCGCAACCACTCTCCATTTCGGAGCCTTCCAATTCGTCTGTAAATACAAAGTATCGCCCGCGATCGCGCCCTGAAAACATCCATCCAGAGTGTCCACCACCGGCGTGATCGGCCCCGCAATCTTCAAATCCTGAAAATAAACTTCCGATCGGTCGCACGCCGAGCCGTAGAAAACCTGAAACAGCAAATATCGTTCGTCCTCCGAAACATCCACCGCCAAAATCTTATCCGGCGTGTACCCATCTCCAAATATCACGGTGTCGTGCTCCGGATCCGTTCCCATCGCGTGGAAATAAGCGCGCGGCCCTTCCTCCACTTGCTTCGAATAATAAAATCCGCTTTTATCTTTCCGGAATGTAGGGCTGGAAATGTAGCGCGCCCGCGGCAGCACGTCCTTGCGCTCCTTTCCGGTATCCGTGTCCAGAAAATGCAGCGAAACCTCATCCTCGCCACCCTTGCGCATTCCATACCCGATCAGTTTCCCATCATCTGAAATTCCTTCGAAATTCACGCTGGTCGTGTGATCCGCGCTCAGCTTCGCCGGATCCACCAGCACTTCCTCCGCGCCCTTCGCCCCGCGCCTCATATAAAGGACGAACAAGTCCTGGTTCGCCGCTCGCTTCGCGTAAAAATATCGCCCGCCGCGCTCGATCGGCAGCCCGATCGTATCCACTTTGATCAATTCACCCAACCGCCGCGCGATCGCGTCCTGTCCCGGCACCTTGCTCAACGCCGCCTGCGTGCAGGCATTTTCCGCCTCAATCCACGCGCGCGTTTCCGGGCTGTTCTGCTCTTCGAGCCAGCGATAAGGATCGTGCACCACCGTCCCGTGAATCGTTTCCGTCACGTCCTCTATCCGCGCCACCGGCGGACACTTCGCCTTCGCATCTTGTGCATTCACAGTTGTCACGCTCGCAATCAGAAAAAATACCGGCAGGATGAATCGCAGAAACGCCAAATCCACGCGGCCCACAAAATCACAAAAACGTCCCGGCGCAGCGCCGGCGTCAGCCGCACACTCAGTTTTCAAAGAATCCCTCCAGCGCGGATCTTCACACTACCGGCGTGGCCGTTTTTCGGGGCGGATTAAAAAATGGCAATTCTCTCACCGTCGCTCGTACCTTATGACGCACCGCTTCCACCGTCAGTTCCATCTGCAATTCCGTTCCAGCCGCCGCGTGCTCGCGCGTCAAACTAGCCAGCGCAATCATTTTCTTCAGCGTTGGCGACCACGTCGTCGAAGTCGCCTTGCCCACCTGCAGTCCGCCGCGATACACCGGCACGTGCGCGCGCGATGCCGTGCTCTGCACCTGCGGCCCCAATCCCACCGCGTCGTAAAGCCGCTCCACATCTTCCCAATGCACATCCAATCCCATCAACAGGCGCTTCGGTCCGCGGTGGTGTTCCGCCGCCAGTGCCTCCCGCCCGATAAAATATTCCTTCTTCAAATCCACCATCTTCCCCAATCCCAATTCGTACGGCGAATATTTCTGCGCCTCGATCAACGCCCGCTTGCTGCTGGTGTAATCCACCTCCAGCATGATCAGCCCTGCTTCAATCCGCGCCACGTCCAACGCGATAATCCCCGCTGGATGCAAATCAAACGGTCGTCCATTCTCCATCAGCGCGTCCCACACGCGCGGCGCATCCTTCCACGCCATCCATATCTCATATCCCAAATCGCCCGTATATCCAGTCCGTGAAATATCCACATCCACCCCGCCGATTTTCCCATGCACAAATCGAAAATATTTCAGATTCGCAACATCCGCTTCCGCCACTTTCTTCAACAACCTTCCGGATGTCGGCCCCTGCAGCGCCAGCGCCGCCACTTTGTCCGAAATATCTTCCATCTGCACGTCCAGCCCCAGCGCATTCTGATGAAACCAGCGAATGCTCGGATCCGCCGCCGTCCAGCGGTACGAATTTTCGCCCAGCCGCGAAATCGTCCCGTCATCAATCACTTTTCCCTGCTCGTCGCACCAGCAGCAATAAATCACCTGCCCGATCGCCACCTTATTAATGTCCCGCGTGATTACCCTGTTCACAAATTTCGTCGCGTCTTTCCCCTCGATCCTGTATTTGTACAGCGGCGTCACATCAATCAGCGCGCAAGCATTGCGAATCGCATTGTATTCGTGGTCGTGATGCATCTCGTACACGCTCACCGCGTAATACCCCGACCACTCGCGGAAATTCATGCTCTCGCACAATTTCGAAGTCCTGTCGTGAACCGCAGTCCCAATCGGCACAGTCACTCCTATCCACAAGAAAAATCCCACCACACGCAGCCCGCGATTATAGTGCCCCCATCCACCACCCCGCAAGCCGCGAAGTTACTAGTAGGGGCACGGCATGCCGTGCCCGCTGTCGCAACGTCACGCGCGCGACAGCTGCCGCAAACGCCAGCAGCAGGTCACTAATCACTACTCACTACTCACCAATCACTAACCACACGTCACATCTCTCTGACCTGCAGTCAGCCACCTCACCGTTCTCTCTTGTGACTCCCCTCCCACGCCTGTAAAATGCATGGGCTTCGGTGTTCATCCTTTGCACCGCTGCATCACCCGCACAATCTCATGGCTACGAAATACGACGTCATCGTAATCGGCGGCGGCCACAACGGCCTTGTCAACGCGGCGTACCTCGCCAAATCAGGAAAAAAAGTCCTAGTCCTCGAAAAACGTTACGTCCTCGGCGGCGCAGCCGTAACCGAAGAAATTATCCCCGGATTTAAATTCTCGGTTTTCTCCTACGTGGTCTCGCTCCTCCGCCCAGAAATCATTCGCGACCTCGATCTTCCCCGCCACGGCCTGGAAATCCTTCCGCTCGATGGCACCATGACTCCCATGCCCAACGGCGACTACCTCTGGCGCCAAAATGACCACGGCAAAACGCGCCGCGAACTCGAGCGCCACTCCAAGCTCGACGCCGAAGCCTACGAAGAATTCGGCAAGTCCATGGTCGCCATGTGCCGCTTCGTAAAACCGATCCTCGGCATGATCCCACCCGATCCCACGTCCTTCGATCCGCGCGACCTGAAAAAGCTAGCCTTCCTCGGCAAGCGTTTCCAGAATCTCGACGCCGAAGACAAATACAATCTCGTCCAGCTCATGACCATGAGCGCCGCCGATTTCCTCGACCAGTGGTTTGAGACCGACGTCCTCAAAGCCACCATGTCAGCCTCTGGAATCATCGGCACATTCCTTGGCATCCGTTCCCCCGGCACCGCCTATGTTTTGCTCCATCATTACATGGGCGAAATTGACGGCGCTTTCCGCTCCTGGGGTTTCAGCCGCGGCGGCACCGGTGCCATTTCCAACGCCATCGCCGGCGCCGCGCTCGAAGCCGGCGTGGAAATCCGCAAGGAAGTAGCAGTCTCGAAAATTCTCATAAAAAATGGCGTAGCGCAGGGCGTCGTCCTCGAAGGCGGCGAAGAAATTCACGCCGACGTTGTCTCTTCAAGCGTCGATCCCAATCTCACATTCCTGAAATTCATCGAATCCAGCGAACTTCCGGCCGATTTCCTTGAAGACGTTCGCCGCTACAAATATCGCGGCTCCTCCGGCAAGGTGAATCTCGCTCTCGATGGCCTCCCCGATTTCACCTGCCTCCCCGGCCCCGGCAATCATCTCCGCGGCGCAATTTCCATTTCGCCGTCAATGGAATACATGGAACGCGCCTACGACCAGGCCAAGTACGGCGAATTTTCCCGCCGCCCCTACATTGATATGGTGATCCCGTCGCTCACAGATCCCTCCGTCGCACCGCCCGGAAAACACATCCTCTCCTGCTTCGTGCAATACGCACCCTATAAGCTCTCCTCCGGCACCTGGGACGAGCAGCGCGAAGCCTTCGGCAACACCGTCATCGACACCATTTCGCAATTCGCGCCCAACCTGAAAAATCTAATCATCGGAAAACAATTCATCACTCCGCTGGATATCGAACGCCAGACCGGTCTAACCGAAGGAAATATTTTCCAAGGCGAACTCTCGCTCGAACAGCTTTTCTTCCTCCGCCCCGCCGCCGGCTGGGCTAGGTATCGCACACCTATCAAAAAATTGTACATGTGCGGCTCCGCCACGCATCCCGGCGGCGGCATCATGGGCGCTCCCGGTCGGCTCGCAGCTCTGGAAATTCTCAAAGACACGGGGAGAAACTGAGCGTGGCCGCTCAACGCGACATCGTCATCCTCGGTGGCGGCCACAACGCGCTCGTCACCGCCTTCTACCTCGCGAAAAAAGGCCACAAGCCCCTGATTCTTGAACGCCGCTCCATCGTCGGCGGCGCCGCTGTCACCGAAGAAATTCATCCCGGTTTCAAATGTTCCACCGTCGCTCATGCCGGCGGCCCGCCACTCGCCACCATCGTGCAAGACATGCAGCTCGCCCGTCACGGCCTGGAAAAACTCGAATCGCCCGTCCGCATCTTCGCGCCTTCGCCCGATGGCCGCGCGCTCGTCCTGCATACCGACGCCTCAGCCTCCGCCCGCCAAATTGATAATTTCTCGAAAAAGGACGGCGCAAAATATTTCGAACTATCCAAGGAAATCGCCCGCGCTGCTGCAATCGCCGCTGAGCTTCTCGTCCTTACTCCGCCGGTCATCGAAAAACCTTCCAAAGAGGATCTCTGGAAACTCCTGAAAATCGGGCGCAAAGTCCGCGGCCTCGGAAAAAAAGAGATGATGCAGGTGATCCGCTGGGGCCCCATGGCCGTAGCGGATTTTGTCGCTGAATTTTTTGAAACCGATCTGCTGCGCGCCGCCGTAGCCGCCCGCGGAATCTTTGGCGCGTCTCTCGGCCCCTGGTCCGCGGGTTCCACCGCGCTGCTCCTCCTCCGCGCCGCCGCTGACCCGCATCCGGTAGGGAACTCCGCTTACCCGCGCGGCGGCATGGGCGCGCTCACCGCCGCGATGGCCGCCGCCGCAAAAGAAGCCGGTGCGGAAATCCGCACCAACGCCGAAGTCGCGCAAATTCTCGTGAAGCACGGCGCGGTCACCGGCGTCGTGCTAGCCAGTGGCGAAGAAATCGCCGCGAAAGCCGTAGTTTCCGGCGCCGATCCGCGCCGCACCCTCCTCGGCCTGCTCGATCCCGTTCACCTGCCACCGAGCTTCGTCGTCAAAATGCTCAATTTCCGCAGCAACGGCGTCGCCGCAAAAATTAATGTCGCGCTCGACGCTCTGCCCACCTTCACCGCGCTCAAACAATCCTCCGACGGCAATGCCGCCCTCGCCGGACGCATCCACATCGGCCCCGGCATCGATTATCTCGAACACGCCTTCGACGATTCCAAATACGGCGAGTTTTCCCGCGCCCCCTTTCTCGATATTTCCATCCCCTCCATCCTCGATAATTCGCTAGCCCCCGCTGGCAAGCACGTAATGTCCATCTACATGCAATTCGCGCCCTACAAACTAAAATCCGGCGATTGGGCCCAGCAACGCGACGCCCTGCGCGACACCGTAATCAAAACCCTCGCGCAATACGCCCCCGATCTCCCAGCGAAAATCGTCGCGGTCCAAACGCTAACGCCGCAAGATCTCGAATCCATCTACGGCCTCACAGGCGGCCACGCCTTCCACGGCGAATTAGCCCTCGACCAAATTTTCACCATGCGCCCCCTCCTAGGCTGGGCCCGCTACGCGACGCCCGTAAAAGGTCTGTACCTCTGCGGAAACGGCACCCACCCCGGCAACGGCGTAACCGGCGCCTCCGGCCACAACGCCGCCCGCGAAATCGCGAAGCACCTCCGCTAATCTCCCGCTTTCTCTGCGTTCTCCGAGTCTCGGCGGTAATCTTTCGCAACTGCATCCTTCGAGTACCGCTGAACATCTTAGAACTGACCGTAAGGAGCAAACGAATGCCGGATCGAACGCGTGCCCGTGAGCTAGCCGCGGAATTCAACGCCAAGGGCGACCCCCTCGGTTGGTTCGACGCGCTCTACCGCGAAGCCGAATCCGGCGTCACCGAAATTCCCTGGGCCGACCTGGTCCCCAATCCCAACCTGCTCGATTTCTGGAAATTGCGTCCCCAAAAAACGCGCAACAAATTAGCCCTGATTATCGGCAGCGGCCTCGGTGACGACGCCGAGCAGCTCGCCGCCTGGGGATTTCAGACCACCGCCTTCGACATTTCCGCCACCGCAATCACCGCCACAAAAAAACGCTTTCCGAACACCAAAGTGCAATATCTCGCAGCCGATTTGCTGGCCCCGCCCGAATCCTGGCGCGCCAAATTCGATTTCGTCGTCGAGTCCTACACCCTGCAGTCGCTTCCCCCGGACCTGCGCCGGCACGCGTTCACCAAAATTGCGGAATTTCTAAAATCGGCAGGCCTGTTGCTGGTGATCGCCAGAGGCCGCGATCCAGAAGAAGACCCCGGCCACGTGCCCTGGCGCCTAACTCGCGTCGAACTCGCCGCATTCTCCCGCGCCGGCCTCCAAGAAGTCTCCTTCGAGGATTACCTCGACCCGCACGATCCAGGGGTCAGAAAATTTCGCGCCACCTATCGCCGCCCCTGATCTCTACTCAAGCCTCCGGTCTCCGATTTCGTAGCCGCTCTTCAATTCCGCGATGCGGTGATTGGCCGTTTCCGTCATGCACGTGGCCCATTCCAGCGGAGCGATCGTTCCGCCTTCAAATTGCTGCTTCACCGCGTCGCAATGCAGCGCGCGATATTGGCCCCAGGTGATTTGCGCCGCGAGCAGTTTCCGTGCCGCCGTTTCCCCTTGTTTCGTCAGCGTTTCATCCTTCAGCTTCCTAGCATCGTCCGCGGCTTGTCGCAGCATCCGCAACAAATTGTTGTACACAGCGTTCAAGTGTTCGTCAGCCTTCAGAAATTCCTCGCCACTACACTTATTCAGCTCCGCTTGCGTCGTCGCGGACTGGCACGCGTTCGTCTGCGCGCCCTCCGCCACGGGCTTCTGCGGTTCCTGCGCGAAACTCGCAGCGCAAAAAATCGAAAAAAGCATCGCTAACGAGAGAAATTTCGGCATCGTTCGCTCCTGCACTCCAGCTTCCGTTTAGTTATACTTAATCGCGCGGTCAGTCGCGAGCCTGACCGCCCTGGTCACGCGCAAGGCGCGAATTGAGACTGATCCACTCGCAATAAGGAACCGCACTTGAATCAAGACCGTAGAAAATTTCTCAAAACTCTGGCCGCTGCAAGTGCAGCCGCCGCATTTCCCAGCGTTCCACACCTGAATACTCGCGTCGCGAACACCGTCGCCGCCGCCGCGAAACCGCAATCGCCCGCCTCCTTCGATTTCGTCTTCTTCACCGACACCCACATCCAACCCGAACTAGACGCCGCCCACGGCTGCCAAATGGCCTTCGCAAAAATCGCCGCAGCCAAGCCCGAATTCGCCATCTGCGGCGGCGACCTGGTCTTCGACGCTCTCGGCGCCAGCCGCTCCCGCGCCGACATGCTCTTCGATCTCTATCAGCGAACCGAAGCCGCAATCCAAGCCCCTCTCCACCACGCCATCGGCAATCACGATCTCTACGGCATCTTCACCCAAAGCGGCGCCGCGCCCACCGATCCGGGCTACGGCAAAAAAATGTTTGAAGACCGAATCGGCGCGCACACCTACTATTCCTTCGATCATCGCGGCTACCACTTCATCATCCTCGATTCCATTTTCCCCACCCCCGATCGCCTCTGGGAAGGCCGCATTGACGACGCGCAGCTGCAATGGCTAGCGCGCGATCTCGCGGCCATCCCTCCGAACGCGCCCGTAATCGTCATCACCCACGTCCCGCTCATCACCGGCTATCTCGCCTACGGTCCCAAACCAGACGGCGCGCCTCGCCATGACACGGTTTCCGTCGCCAATTCCCCAGAAGTGATCGCGCTGTTCCAATCGCACAACATTCTCGCCGTCCTGCAGGGTCATCTCCACATCAACGAACTCGTGAACTACAAAAATTGCCAGTACGCATGTTGCGGCGCCGTCTGCGGCAATTGGTGGCACGGCCCGCGCCTCGATTTCCCGGAAGGATTCACAATCGTCAGCCTCCGCGAAGGAAAAATCTCCTGGCGCTACGAAACCTACGGCTTCAAAAGCGTCGCGCCAGACCCGCACTATAAATCTTAATGAACCAAGCCCAATTGGTTTAGAATCGCGCCCATCACATGACTCTAAACACGCTCGCACCGCGCGCCGTACTCGCCTTCGCGCTTGCAATCTTCTGTGCCGCTCCACTCCACGCCCAAGCAGCGCAATCGCAACCGCAGCCCGCGCCAACCACTCACCTCATCGTCCTCCACGCCGCCCGCCTCCTCGACGTAGAATCCGGTCGCATCACCATCCCCGGAGAAATCCTCGTCCAAGGCGACGCCATAAAAGAAGTCAGCACGAAAGTCAGCAGGCCGGCCGGAGCAGAAATCATAGACCTCGGCGACACCACTCTCCTCCCCGGCCTGATTGACGCCCACGTTCACCTCTTCCTCCATCCCGGCGCGGAAGATCTGCAAACAGTCACGGAATCCGTCCCGCAGCGCACCATCACGGCCACGCTAGCTGCGCGCGACGATCTCCTGGCCGGCTTCACCGCCGAACGCGATATGGGCACCGAAGGTGCCGGTTCTGCGGACACCGCCGTCCGCGACGCCATCAATCGCGGCGAAATTCCCGGACCGCGCCTGCGCATCAGCGGCAACGCTATCAATATCCTCGGCGGCCACGAAGACGCCATCGGCTACAACCCCGAACAGCACGTTCTTCCGAACGCCACCTACGCCAACAACGCAACAGAACTCGTCACCGTAATTCGTGAACAGCTGAAAGAAGGCGCAGACTTCATCAAAATTTACGAAACCGGCGCCGACTCGGGCAAGAACGGAAAATTCTCAACACCATATCAATACACCGAAGAAGAACTCACCATCGCTGTCCGTGAAGCCGCTCGCACCGGCAACCGCGTCGCCGTCCACGCCACCGGCGAACCCGGCACTCTCTACGCCGCTCGTGCCGGAGTCGAATCCGTTGACCACGCCTATCAGCTCAGCGACGAGACCATGCGCATCATGCGCGAAAAGCAGATCTTCGCCGTCCCTACTTTCACCATCTCAGAATATTTTGCCAATCACGCTTCCACTCCCGCGGCCGCCGCGCGCGAACGCGCCCTGATCGACTTTCACGCCAGTGAGTTCAAAAAGCAGCTCGCCGCAAACGTCCCCATCGCTATGGGCTCAGACGTCGGCCCTTTCCCCCACGGCACGCAAGCCCGCGAATTTATCCTAATGGTGAACTTCGGAATGTCCCCGCTAGCCGCGATCCAAGCCGGCACGCTGAACGGCGCAAAACTCCTCGGCTGGCAGGATCAAATCGGAACGCTCAAACCCGGCTATCAAGCAGACATCGTCGCCGTCCCCGGTAATCCGCTCGAAGACATCACCGCGCTACAAAAAGTGACCTTCGTAATGAAAGCCGGCGTCATCTACCGCAAGTAGCCCGCCTCGAAGTCTTCCGCGGCGTCGTCGAACCGGATTTGGCGGCGGGGATTGGGGGCTACGCCAAGGCGCTCTGCCCATAAATCCATTGTGTCCGCGGCAAGACGGGCATACGATGCGCCAGACAGAAGTCTAAATCGAACCACACGGTTCCGATCGCTCTGCCAATCAACCAAAAATCAGGAGAGATAAAAACGATGATCAAGCGAATGCTCTGTTTTTCCACGCTGTGTCTATTGCTCATGTCCATGTTCGCATTCTCCGCTCCGGCCGCGCGTGCACAACAGGCCGAAGCGCCCAAGCAACCGGTGGTGTACACCTACGTCTCGTTCTTCGGAGTTCCCCGCGCACAGTGGGGCGCATATGAAAAGGGCCTGGTAGGCGAGCACAAGACTTTCGACGGCCTTCTCGCCGACGGAACGATTCTCAGCTACGGCGATGGCGCCCTCGAAGTTCACGAAGGCCTCAACGCCCCCACACACGTCGGCTGGTTCGCTTCCTCGTCAATGGCGGGCTTGATGAAAGCTCTGGCGACCCTGCGCACCTCAGCTGCCCCGACTTCCGAAATCGCCTACACCATGCACTCCGATTCCATCACCATGTCCACCATGTACAACGGCAAAGGCGGCACCACCGATAGCGGCTACGTCCTCGTGCAGGATTGGACTCCCAAGCCAGGCCACGACGAGGAGTTTATGAATCTCCTGACGAAGTATCGCAAGCCCTCGCTCGATGCTCAGGTTGCAGACGGCACACTCTCCGGCTATTCCGTCGAAGAGGATCTCATTCACACCGAAACCCCCGGCGCCTACACCCTGATCGCCGTTTTTCCCAACGCCGCCGCCATGGACAAGTTCTACGCCGAAATCGAATCGCTCCACACCAAGCAACCGCTCTTCGGCGACGTCTATAGCTCCGCGGTGGACTATTCCGCCCATCGCGACCACCTAATCCGCATCCTGTACTCGAAAAGCAAGTAAGCCCACTTCCGCGCGCGAGCCACGGTAGGGGCGCTGCTTGCTGCGCCCCAACTCGCCACAATGTCAAGCTCGATGGCTCTTCGAATTTGACTGCGTTGTCGCCAGCCTTGGCTCGGTGCCTCTGCAGTTGGTCTTGAATTTGCGGCGGCCGCCTGCCCTTTAAGCGGGCGTAGTTGATTCTGCTTTGTAGGTCGTGGCTTTAGCCACGACATCTCCGACACGCCTTCAACGCGGCTTCAGCCGCTGAAGCACCGATTTTCCGATCGCGAGTCATCTCCGTATTACTACGAATATCCAACGATTCCAAAATGTGTTAGCGTCAGTCGGGGCACTTTTCATGTTCGACAAGGACGCAGTATGCACAGCGGCGTACAGGCAAACGAGTTAGCGAGGCGGCACCAGGGGCGGTTGCGGGGACAAAGCGTCGCGACAAGCGGGGCGGAGTGTGTCTCGAGCGGCTACCCGCAATCTCGTCAGCCTTCCCCTCAGGCTCTTCCGAATCGCGCAGGGGCACTGACTGACATTACGGGCCCGCGCTGCGACAGAATCCTAATCAACGACCCGGCGATTAGAAAATGACGCAACTCACTGAAAACAAACGGCCGGCGCCGTTTCTAATCGCAAGTTATTCACACTTTTTGCCTGCACGTTCCCGCAAATCCTTGCACGGTGCCGCGCTCTACGAACAAATACTCATCGCTCCCCATCACTACGTACGCCCTCCTTGTGCCGACATTGCGCGCGGCGGTAAAATAAAGTGCTTTCGAGCGCGCAGGCGAGACAGAGTGAGGCACAACCAATGACATCTACAGCAACGACTGGCACAACAGGGACATCGGGGACGCCCAAGCCCAAAATGAGTTTGCATCGCGGCGAGTTTTCGAACGAAGCGTTTATCGATTTTACCAAGCCCGAAAATCGTAAGGCCATGGAGGACGCGCTAGCGCAGGTACACGGAATGTTTGGCCGCGAGTACCCGCTGACCATCGGCGGCGAGCGCATCACCACGACGGAAAAAATCAAATCCTACAATCCGTCGCACCCGGACCAAGTGATCGGCGTGTTCCAGAAGGCGACCGTGGAGATGGCCAATCAGGCGGTCGAAAAGGCTCATGCAGCATTTGAACGCTGGAAGCGCGTGCCGGTGGAAGAGCGCGTGGCCTGCCTGTATCGCGCGGCGGATATTTTGCGCAAACGGCGCTACGAACTCGATGCCTGGTTGAGCTACGAAATCGGCAAGACTTGGCCCGAAGCGGATGCGGACATCGCCGAGCTGATCGATTTCTGCGAATACTACGGGCGCGAAGCGTTGCGTCTGGGCGCGCCGCAGAAACTGACGCCCTTTCACGGCGAAAAAAATTATCTAAAATATATTCCGCTCGGCGTGGGCATCGTGATTCCGCCGTGGAATTTCGCCGCGGCCATCATGGGCGGCATGACGGTCGCCGCGATCGTCACCGGAAATACGGTGGTGGTAAAACCTTCCAGCGATTCGCCGACCATCGCCGCGATCTTCATTGATATTTTGTACGAGTCAGGCGTGCCAGGCGATGTCGTCAGCTTTTTCACCGGACCGGGCAGCACCGCGGGTGAAGCGCTCGTGACGCATTCCAAAACGCGCTTCATCGCATTCACCGGATCGAAAGAAGCGGGACTTCGCATCGCCGAGCAAGCGACAAAAACTCAGCCCGGACAGGTTTGGATCAAACGCACCGTGCTGGAAATGGGCGGCAAGGACGCCATCGTCGTAGACGACGAAGCGGACGTGGACGCGGCGGTCGAAGGCGTCGCTCTTTCGGCCTTCGGTTATCAGGGGCAGAAATGTTCCGCGTGTTCGCGGGCAATCGTCGCGGAAAAAATTTACGACGAGTTCCTGGGCAAGCTCGTGGAGCGCGTGAAAAAGATGAAAGTGGGTCCGATCGAAGATCCCGCGAATTATATGGGCCCAGTGATCAACAAGGCCGCGATGACTTCGATTCTCGGTTACATTGACCACGGAAAAAAAGAAGGCCGCCTGGTGGCCGGCGGAAAACGCGCGGAAGGCGACGGATATTTCATCGAGCCGACGATCATCGCGGACGTGGATCGCAAGGCGCGCATTTTCCAGGAGGAAATTTTCGGCCCCGTGCTCGCAGTGACCAAAGCGAAAGACTTCGATGAAGCGCTTTCCATGGCCAACGATAGCGAATTCGGATTAACCGGCGCGGTGTATTCGCAGAATGCCCAGAAAATCGCGCGCGCCGAAGAGGAATTCCACGTCGGCAATCTCTACATGAACCGCAAGTGCACCGGCGCAATGGTCGGCGCGCATCCGTTCGGCGGCTTCAACATGTCCGGAACAGATTCAAAATCCGGTGGCCAGGATTATCTGCTGCTCTTCACGCAAGCCAAAACAGTTTCAGAAAAAATCGGCGGCACAAAATGAATTTCGTAGGGGCACGGCATGCCGTGCCCTTACGTTGTCGTAGCGGAAATGTTTGCATGCGGTTTTAGTTTGAAGCCATATCGCAAGACGACGTAGGCAACCGGCCCCGAAGCCAGCAACAAAGGCGCATAACGCCACACGTAATCCTCACTCTGCGCGACCTTCACAGCGCACAGCACCAGCGGAAAAACCAAAATGTAAGCAATGCCCAGCGCTCCGCCCGGAATCCGAAAACTGCGCGGCGCATCCGGCAATTTTCTGCGCATTTGCCACGCGGCGAAAAGCGTCAGCAACGTGGTGGCGATGCGCGTCCAGATATATATGTTCACCATGTCCTCGACATCGAACTTCGCCAGCAGACAATACACAACTGTTGAAACCGCGATCGCGCGCGTGGGCGTGCCGTAGCGTTCGTGAATTTTCCCGAGCCACGCCGGAAGGTAACCATCTTGCGCCATCGTCGCCGGCACGCGCGTGGTGTAAAGTATCGTGCTGTTGGAAAGCGAAAGCGTGCCGATCATCGCGGCGATCAGCATCGCGGCACCTAGAGCCGGTCCGCCAATCAGGCGCGAAGCAGTGACGATATAATCCGTCTTCCATTCCTGCCAGTTGCCCAGCACCGCGAGCGCCAACGTGGTCGGAAGCACGTAAGTGAGAACGTTCATCGGCGTGTTCCACGCCAAAATGCGCACGAAAGTCTTCTGCGGATTTTTCATTTCGCCCGTAGTACTCGAAAGCTGTTCGTAGCCCGCGTAATTCCACATGGCGAGCGCGAGGCCTTTGCCAAAGACGCTTCCGAACGGCGCACCCGGCGGAACGAACGGGACCACTGGGTTGTAGTGCATGTGGAATAGCGAAACCGCGCACAACCACGTAACCGGAATCATCACCGCGACCAGCAGCGCGACGGAAAGCCACCCCGCGACTTGAATGCCGCGCGCGTTCAAATACGCAAGCACGATCAGCACCACGCACGCGCCCGCCCATTTTGCGTATCCCGTCAGCGATGGAAAATAAATGCCGAGGTAGTCCATCACTAGCACGCCGTAAAGGCTATTGAGCAAGAACGTGCCGGTCCAATTCCACCAGCCGCACTGAAATCCCCAAAAGTCTCCAAAGGCCGCGCGGCTCCACCGATAGAAGCCTCCTTGCACTGGAAGCAAGCTGTTGAGTTCGGCGGACGCGAAAGAAATCGGAATGCTCCAGAAAAACGGAACGAACGCAAGAAACACCAGCGCCATGCCCGGCCCGGAATCGTGAAAAATGCCTTCGTAACCGAAAGGGCCGCCGGCTGTGTAGCCGTAGAAAATGCAGAGCAGCGGAAGGAAACCGATCTGGCGCAGGCGCGCGCCGCCGGAGTTTGGCGGTTGCTCGGTTTCAGCGGAAGTTGTTGGCATCGAGCTGCTGGGCGATGTCGCGTGCAGAGTCCGGCATGATATGGGAGTGCTCCGCGGTTTTCAACGACAAAGAAAACAATCGCTTGACGCGACAGCCTAGGCGGTTAGAGAATCCGCCCCTCAGCCCCAGTTCCCTCGTACAGCAAGATTGGCCCGGTTCAGCAGTCCCGCGCGAAATTCAGTGATGAACAATTAACGGCAACTGGCAAGTGATGAGTGACGAGCAATAAGTGACGAGTGATCAGCCACCAGTGAAAAGTCATCAGCGATGAGCAACGGCTGACTTGCGGCTATCAGGTGGAAAATGTTTTGCACGCGGCGTGCTGCATGCACTTCGCCGCGAAGATTCGGATTTGGCCACTTTCTTGACGAGCTTGGTTGAGCGGCCGCGTTCGACCGGTCGTTGGGGAGCCTGTGGCTTCCCAGTTGCACTATTAAGGTAACGTCGTGGTGGTCCCCGTAGAGGCGCATCACTAATTAGGCCCTAAGTTCTTTGCAAACATGATGATGCGTGTGGAAGTTGGCCTCTCGCGGGCGGGGCGGCGATGGGGTATGCGCAAAGATTTGCACTTGTGTCCGTATTGTTTGCTGCCGGAGGAAATATGTCGCTTGGACGCATCTTGAGACGCGCGTCGGGATTGCTGATTTTAGGGATTTGTATGCAATTTGCGACAGTTCTGCCGCAGGGTGGATTGTCTGCGCAGACGGCGCCGCGGACCGGCCCGAAGACCAGCGATGGCAGCGGAGTGAGCGCACAGGACAAAGAGAAACTGGCTGCGAGCGCGATTAAATTGCCGCTGTTCTTTGAAACGAACGAAGGGCAGACGGATCCGAGCGTGCGATTTCTAACGCGCAGTGGCGGCTACACGATGTTTCTGACGCGCACGGAAATCGTGCTGGTGGAAGGAAAGATTCCAACGGCGAGCGGCGAAAAAATCGGGAAGGGACTTGCGGCCTTTCACGCGGATACGAAAAATTCGAAGCAGTCCGTGCTGCGGATGGAATTGCTGGGAGCGAATTCTGCGCCGGAGTTTCAGGGATTGCAGGAGCTGCCGGGAAAAGTGAACTACCTGATCGGGAAGAATGAGGCGGCGTGGCATACGAACGTCGCACTATTTTCCGAAGTGCAGGTGGCGAAAGTTTATCCCGGAGTGGATTTGCTGTTTCATGGCGACCAGCGGCAATTGGAATACGATTTCGTGGTGGCGCCGGGAGCGGATCCGCGAAGAATTGGATTCAAAATTAGCGGCGCGAAGAAAATTGAAATTGACGCGAACGGAAATTTGGTTTTGCACACGGCGGAATCCGAATTCGAAATGCGGAAGCCCGTGATTTATCAGGGCGAAGGGACGAGCCGCAGCGACGTGCAGGGCCGATTCGTATTGAGCGCGAAAAACGAGGTGCGTTTTGCACTGGGGCCATACGATCACGCTGAGAAATTGGTAATCGATCCGGCGATTGATTACGCGACATTTCTCGGCGGCGCGGGGATCGAGATCTCCACAGCGCTCGCAGTGGATTCCAGCACGCCGGGCTTTCCCAAGATTTACACGACGGGCGCGACAAGCGACATCACGAGTTTCCCGGAGGCGGCTCACGCATTAACAATCCCACCGGCGCTCAAGACCTCTACATATCCGAGATTGACCCCACGAAAACCGGATCTGCGTCGCTGGTGTATCTGACTTTCATCGGAGGAAGCACAGCGTTTCAAAGCGCCGGTCTCACTACTTGCGAAACCGAGGCGGCGTGGCTGGCGCTGGACGAGAGCCATGAGGGCGGGTCGCCGGTGGAACCAGTAATAGGAGGCCAGACGAACTGTGCGGATTATCCCGGAACGTTCATCACGCCGGGAGTCACTGGAATCGGAGCGGACGCTGCGATTGCGGCAGTAGTGACGCGTCTCGCGTCTACCGGGACGGCCATTGACAAGTCGGTCTTGCTGGGCGGCAACGGTGAGATGTCCACGGCTTACGTATTCGTGGATGCTTCGGGAAATGTGCTGGCGTCGGGAGGCGCGGCTTCGACCAACCTGCCGACGACAACGGGCGCTTATGTCAGTACGTTCAATAACGGCGCGACAGGAGCATTCGACGATTGCTACACCGCGAAGCTGCAGCGGTCGGGCCTGACGCCGGTGTATTTCAGTTATTTGAACATGGGAGCGGGGAGCACAGGACCGGGGAATGACTGCCCCGGGACAGCAGGAGGCCGTGTGCGGCGGAGTGATTGATTCCAACAACCCCAACATTCTGTATTTCGGAGGGGACACATATTCCACGGTGGCGTTCGCGGGCGCACCGACGAGCGCGCTGGGATTCCAGCCGACTTTTCAGGGAACGGAAGACTCGTTCGTGATGAAGCTGGATATCAGCAAAAGTGGGAGCGCGGCACTGCAATATGCGACGTACATCGGAGGGGGCGGTTTGACGGAGGTGGATACGGGCGCGCATCAATTGGGCACCGGAATGGTAGTGCTGGCGGGGCGCACCAGTTCGAACAGCACGACGAATAAGCGCCGAACATTCCGCTGGGGAATTCGCTGCCGGGCGGAGATACGAACGCGGCGGCGGGTACGACGAGCGGGCTGACGGGTTTTGTGACGGTGATGGATACGACGAAGAGTGGCGCGGCGAGCCTGATATCGGGAAGTTATTTTGGCGGCAGCAGCGGCCTGGATGAAATCCGCGCGCTGAGCCTATGACGCGCTGATTCCGAATGGGTTCTACCTTATAGTCGGCGGAGAAACCTCATCCACGGATTTTCCTACGCTGCATCCATTTCAGGCGGCACTCTCGGGGACGGCAGACGGCTTCGTTGCGGCGTTCTTCGTTACGCCGACTACGGCCGTGACGGAGTTTTCCAGTTATATCGGCGGCGGAACGGATGATGAGGTTACTGGCGTAGACATAGATTCGAATCATGCGATCTACGCGACCGCAAACACGGACGCGGCAGGCTTTTTCGGCAACACCAGCCCAGCCACGACGGTGAACGGCTTTCAGACGACCTGTACGAGTTGCACTACTCCCGGCGCGCAGCTGCCTGACGCGGCAGTATTCGCGCTGACGAGTGCGGCATCCGCGACGTCCACGGCTCAGATCCTTGCAAATTCGACGACTCTGGCGAAGGGAAGCACAGAGCAGCTGAACGTGCTGGCAACCTACAGTGATGGAACTTTTCAGGATTTGACGACCCGGGTCACGTGGGCTTCTTCCAACCCGGCGGCGGCAACGATCAGCAGCGCCGGACTGGTGTCCGCGGTCGGCGCTGGAATGACGACGACCATCAGCGCAACGCTTGCCGGCACGACGATACCGAGCATAACGATTACTGTTCCGGCCGTGACGGGCTTGCCGTTCAATGTGGTACTGGAAGGGACTGCGTTCGGGACCGTGACCGACAATCTGGGCCAGATCAACTGCACGAATATCGCAGACCAGGGCGCGACGGGAACGTGCAACACAACTTACCCGAGCGGAACGCAAGTGATACTGACGCAGGGCGCGAATCCGGGGTCGGTGTTTGCGGCGTGGGGTACAGCGATTGGCGACGCGTCGTGTCCGGGCGCCACGGCAACCTGCACGTTCACAGTGGACGAGCAAGAAGAAATTACAGCGACGTTCAACAACGGCACGGGAAATTTCGCTTTGAACGTGATTCCTGGCGCAAACGCTACGGGTGGTGGGACCGTTACTGGGAACATCGGAGGGACTGGAACGGTCATTCAATGCACTTTGAATGGGGTGACGACGCCGACGGGAGTTTGCACGCAAAATATATTGAGTGGATCGATCACCACACTGACGGCGCTGCCAAACCAAACTTCGAATTTCACAAGCTGGAGCGCGCCGTGCGTGGTACCGACGGGGCAACCGGCAAAATGCATGGTGACGATGGGCGCGGCGCACACCGTCACGGCACTGTTTACCTCGCAGGGGAGCAGTTTCACGGTGGCGTTGACGGGGAACGGGACGGTGACGAGCATTTCGACGCCGACGGTCACGCCGGAAATTGATTGCGCAAATCCTGCACCGCCCACTGCGTGCTCGACAAACTTCACGGCCGGCACATCGGTGAGTTTGACGGCGACACCGGCGACGGGCTATTCATTCAGCAGCTGGACCGCGGGACCATGCATCGACACGACCGCGCCTACCTGCGCATTCGTGGTGGGAAACACTACTGCAACGGGCGCGACGGCGCTGTTCACGATTAGCAGTAACTTGCTGACAGTGAATCGAGCGGGGATCCAGGGGGGAACGGTCACGGGGCTGGGCGGAGGAATCAGCTGCGGCCCAGCCGCAGGGATAATGAACTGCGCGATAAGCACGCAGTTCAACACAGCGGTTACTCTGACCGAGACACCGCCGGCGGGCGGAAGCTTTGGCGGATGGAGCGCGACGCCGACTGCGTGCACGGTTGGAGCGACGACCTGCACGTTCAATATGCCTGCGGGACCAGAAACAGTGACGGCGACGTTTACGGCGGGGAGTGGCACGGCACCATCGGCGCTGACGATCACTAAGAGCCACGTGGGCGACTTCGCCGTGGGCGATAGCGGAGACACCTACACCGTGACGGCGTCAAACACGGCTGGCGCGGGACCGACGAGCGGAACAGTAACGGTGACGGACACAGTTCCGTCGGGCTTAACGCTGGACTCGATGGTGGGGACGGGATGGACGTGCGAATCAAATAGTTGCACGCGCAGTGACGTGTTGGCTGCGGGCGCTAGCTATCCGGCGATTACGGTGACGGTGGATGTAGCGAGCGATGCGACTTCGCCGCAGGTGAATTCGGTCACGGTGTCGGGCGGTGGATCGGCTTCGGCAACGGCGACGGATTCGACGGTAATTCTTGGAGGTGTGTCAACGCAGTTGATCGTGGCGGATTTCAACGTGAACGGTGAAGGCGACGAAGACAAGCAGCGAGTGGACGGAACGAGCAAGCCGCTGCAGGTGACACTGACGAATACATCGTCCACGCAGACGGTGCACGTCGGCGGGGTGACGCCGACTGCTCCGTACACAGCGACGACGGACTGCACGACGCTGGCGCCTGGAGGGACGTGTCACTTATTCATAGGTTTTAAGCCGGCCAGCGTTTGCCAGGACGAAACGGACCAAATACTTACGGTGAACGACGATGATCCGGGCGGCAACTTCGTGATGACGATTCACGGATGGGGCGCGGACAGCATAATCAAAGTAGATGATCTGACAGATTCCACGCTCACGCCGGCGGCACTGGCACAAAGTCTGGTGGGCGCGGGAGTAGCGATCAGTAACGTAAAATATACAGGCGCGCAGCGTGCCGCGGGAACATTCACCAGCAGCTCGAATATTCTAGGCTTCACGAGCGGAATCGTGCTGAGCTCCGGTTCGGCGCGAAACGTAGCAGGCACGAACTGCGAAAACGGAATGTCGGTAGACAACGGCGAACCAGGAGACGCAGATCTGAACACGATTGTTGGCGAGGGCAACACCACGAACGACGCGGCGGTATTGGAATTTGATTTTGTACCGACCAGTTCGACGATTAGCTTTCAGTATGTCTTCGCGTCCGAGGAATATCCCGATTTCATTGGGGAATTCAACGATGTGTTCGGATTCTTCCTGACGGCGCCGGGTGGCTCGCCCGTGAACTTGGCGCTGATCCCCGGCACGAATCTTCCCGTCTCAATCAACAATGTGAATGACGGCAATCCGGACGACGATCCACCGATTCCTCCGACGAATTCACAATTCTACGTAAACAACCAGGTGTACTTCGCGCCACCGCCTGCACCGTTGCCTCCGGTGGACGCGGAACCGAACGGCTTGACCACAGTGCTGACGGCGCAGGCGACCGTAACGCCTGGGTTGACTTATCACATCAAGCTCGCGGTGGCAGACGCGAATGACTTTGCGTTGGATTCGAACGTGTTCGTGCAGGCGGGAAGTCTGTCCAGCGCGAACGTGACGGCGAACCCGGCGTCGCTTACTTTTGGCAACCAGGCGGAAAACACGACGAGCGCGTCGCAGGCGGTGACGATTACGAATGTGGGCACGAGCACGGTGACGATCTCCAATATCGTTGCGAGCACGAACTTCGGCGAGACGAACAGTTGTCCAGCGACTTTGGTGGCAGGCGACAGCGAGGGCTCGAGTTGCGTGGTGAACGTGACGTTCACGCCGACGGCGACGGGCGCGCTGGCCGGAACTGTGATGGTGACGTACACCAACACAGGGAGCGAGACGCCGCAAATGGTGACAATACCGTTGACGGGTACGGGAACACCGGCGACAGGCGGAACGGTGACGGTGACGCCGAGCAGCTTGGCGTTCGGATCGCAGGCACTGACGACGACGAGCGCGGCGATGAGCGTGACGGTGATGAATAATGGCACCGGGGCGGTGAATTTCACGGGCTTCACGGTTAGCGGCGCGAACGCGGGCGATTTTTCAGTGCCGCTGCCTTCGTCTAGTGCTGGATGCAGTGCGACGGGAACGTTGGCGGGGGGAGCGAGTTGCACGATCAATGTGTTATTCGCACCGCAGGCGAATGGAGCGCGGGCTGCGACGCTGAATATTGCTGACAACGCGACGGGAAGTCCGCAGCTGGTGGCGTTGAGCGGCACGGGCGTGACTTCGCAAGTGATCATTGCGATTGCGCCGGGAGGATCTTCGAGTGCGACGACGGTGTCTGGTGGGACGGCGTTTTATGGATTGACGATTACGGGAGCGCCGGGAGTGATGGGGACGGTGCAGTTGGGGTGCATTCCGTCGTCGGTGTTGATCACGTGCAAAGTGATACCGGCGTCGGTGACTTTGAACGGCGGTTCGACAGAGGTGGCGTTTGCGATTCAAACTTTCTGCCAGGGAGCGACGACTTCGACGGGATTTGTGGCCCCGGGCGGCGACGGAATTGGCGGAGGGCTTGGGTTGCTGCTGGTTTCGATGATTTTCGGTGGAGCGATGTGGACGTTCCGGCGGAACCGGCGAGTGGCTTTGACGTTTGCGACTTTGCTGCTGGTGGCGTTGGGATCGGCGGCTTGCAGCAATAGTTTGCCGCAGGGGCCGAATGGAGCTACGCCGGCGGGGACTTATAGTTTGTCGTTGACGACTTCTTTGAATGGAGGGTCAACGCAGACTTTGAATAATTTTTTGACGCTCGTGGTGAAATAGAAATTCAACTGCGGCCGCCTGAAGGCGGCCGCTACAAAGGCACGTCAGATGCGGGTGGCGCTTGCGGCTTAGTGATTCGCGGCGGTGTACGCTATGGCGCGAGGGATATGTCGAAGATGTGGGCTTGGAAGGGGTCGCGGCGGATGAACAGGCCGATGTTGGAAAGTTCCTCGCCGGAGCGATCGTAGCGGACATTGTTTAGTTCGTCGTTGAAAATGTAATTTTGTGCGGGCGAGGCTCCGTCGGCCAAGTGCACGCGTCCTTGCGAAGTGTAGGCCGCCAGATTCACCGCAATTATTTTCCACGCTTTCGCTGAACGCCATTCGTAGACCAGCAAGGCGTCGGTGGGAGCATCGCCTTCCGGCGCGACATCCAGTAGACTCCATTTTCCTTCGTGAAAAACATCCTGCCGAGTAATCTGCAAAATCTTCTGGAAGAAATTTTTGCTGATGGGATCGGGCGGCTCGTCCGCGGCTATGCGCAGAGTGATAGGGAGATGAATCCTGCGGCCTTCGAGTTCGCCTTGATGATAGAAGCGCATGCCGGGGAGTGTGCCGAGCAATGTGCCGTCGGCTGCGAGGCGATCGTCGGGGAAAACAACGGCGCGGCGTTGTTCGTCATGATTTTCCATGAAGCGGGTGAAATCGTTTTGGCGTTCGGGGGAGCTTGAGAGGCGTTCGCGGATCTGCGGGATGTTGTGGTCGCGGAGCGCGTCGTAGAGAGTTTTATCGTAGGAGTAGGAAAATCCCAGATCGAGCAGGCGTTGTTCCGTGCCCCAGTAGGCTTCGGCGAGGAGGGTGAGGCTGGGTACAGCGGCGTGAGCTTCGGTCCAGAATTCTTTTTCCGGCTGGGGCGTATCGCCGATCAGGTGACGCCAGTTGGTGTTGAAGATGTCGTTGAGTTGGAGCATGGCCATGTCGCAGCGGATGCCGTCGCAATGGGCGGCGATGGTTCGGAGGTCGGCCAGTTGCGCGGCGCGGAGACCGGGATCGAAATGATTGAGTTGGGCTACGTCCTGCCACGGCGGGAAATAGGGATCTTTGGCGAGGGCAATGTATTGCGGGCCTTGCTTGGTGGATTGAGTGTAGTAAAGCGACGGATTTTTCTGGAATTCTTCTGGCGCAGCTTGGACGTAGAACTCGGGGTGTTCGCGCATCCAGGGATGATCGAGCGCGGTGTGGTTGCCGACGAAATCTAGAAACAATCCGATGCCGCGGGCGCCCAACTTTTCGCGGGCGGCGTCGAGCGCGGCCCAGTTGCCGATGCGCGGGTCGGGGACGTAGGCGGTGACGGAGTAGGCTGAGCTGATTACGTCGCTGGGTTTCCAACCGGGCAGCGCGAGGCTGAACTGCGCGACATTCGCGGGATTTTCTGCGTTCATGCGGCGGGAGATGGGGCTGCGTTGCCAGACGCCCATTAGCCAGACGATGTTGAAGCCAAGGGCGGCGAGCGCGTCCCATTCGGAGTCGGGGACTTCGGCCAGGGTGATATTTGTTCCGAGGCGCGCGGAGAGTTGTTCGAGCCACGTCCAGGTATTGATTTCATAGAGGTGCGGATGGGGGCGCGGCTGAAAATTTTGCGGAGCGACGGTTCGCGTAGGCATCGAATTCAGATTAGTTGGGAAGCGCGGGGGATGTCAATGCGGCGGCGATGGCGGACCTGGGGGTACATGGACAAATGCGGGCATAAGTGACACATTATTTTGGGGCGGAGCAGCGGGACGGGGCGGCTCTCTCGCGGCTAACAGTGAGGAGGGATTCGATCATGGTAAAGCGTGCAGCGCTGGCGGGATTTGCGATGGTATTTGCGGTGGGGTTGTCTGTGGCGGGGCAAGACAACGCGGCTAAAAGTGGTTCGTGGTCGGGCGTGGTGACGAATGACATGTGCGGGGCGAAGGATGCGAGCGCCGCCAAGGCAGAGTGCACGTCCAAGTGCGTGAAATCGCATGGCGCGAAATATGCTTTGTACGATGAGGCGGACAAGAAAGTTTACATTTTGGAGCCGCAGGATAAGGCGGACGGTCATGCGAGCCACGAGGTGACGGTGAAGGGGACTTTGGATGGGGATACGATTCATGTGACATCGTTGACGATGAATACGGCGAAGGGATCGTAGCGCGGATTTCGCAGTTTTCGGTTTGCGGTGGAGATTCATCTCCGCAGGGTGTACGTGAAAAAGGGCAGGGCCGATGGCCTCGCCCTTTTTTTTGTGATGGGGCGTTCTGATATACTTCGCGGCCTTACGAGGTTCGCTTGCTCCGAAAGGGTGCCTGGATGAAATTCCACAGAACATTTGTGACGTTGGCGATGTTGGCGGCAATGGCTTGCGGCGTTGCGCGTGCGGAGAGTCGGGCGGCGGGCGGAAATTCCACAGCGCCTGCGGCAGGTTCGCGGACTTTGGTGGTGGATGACTATTTTCGGATTAAGGAAGTGGGGGACCCGCAGATCAGCCCGGATGGTAAGTGGGTGGCGTACACGGTGATGACTGCGAATTTGAAGGAGGATAAAAACCGGCGACGGATATGGATGGTTCCTACCGCAGGCGGGACGCCGATTGCGCTAACTGATGAAAATGAATCGTCTTCGCATCCGCGGTGGAGTCCGGACGGAAAATATCTGGCATTTTTATCGGCGCGCGAAGGAGGGGGCGACGACGATGAAGAGAAGGGCAAGAAGCAAGTGTGGATTTTGAATCGCGAAGGGGGCGAGGCCCAGCAGCTGACGGACACGATACAGGATGTGGACAGCTTTGCGTGGGCGCCGGGGAACGAGCGGCTGGTGCTGGTGATGCAGGATGCGTCGCCGGAAGAAATTGAGGCGGCGGCGAACAAGGCGAAAGACAGCAAGGCGAAACCGAAGCCGCGACCGTGGGTGATTGACCGGATGCACTTCAAAGAGGATGAGATTGGGTATTTGGACCGGCGGCGAACACATTTGTACGTGTTCACGATTGCGGATCACAAGCAGCGGCAGATCACCGCGGGGGATTATGACGACGACGATCCGGCATGGTCTCCTGACGGGAGCAAAATCGCGTTTGCGAGCAACCGGTCGGCGCCGGAACCGGATTTGAATTACAACAAGGATATATGGGTGGTGGCGGCGGACAACACGGATCAAGGGAAGTCGCTGGTGCAAGTGACGACGAACGTGGGGACGGAGGAGGCGCCGGCGTGGTCACCGGACGGAAAGTGGATCGCGTACACCACCCAGCTGGAGCCGGAGCTGTTTCAATATTCCACGATACAGGTTGCAGTTTCGCCGGCGACGGGCGGCGCCGCGAACGTGCTGACGCGGAAGCTGGACCGCAATTCGACGATTCCGCGATTTTCGGCGGACGGGAAGTTTATTTATTTCATCGCGGACGACGACGGCACGCAGAATTTGCTGCGCGTGCCGGCGGCGGGCGGAGAAATTACGCGGCCGATTGGCGGACGCAAGATGGTCGAAGCGTATTCACTGGGAGCGGATGGCACGGCGGTGGCGACGGTGGGAGAGCTGACACATCCGGCTGAATTGTACGTGTTGCCGGCCAGCGGAGAACTGCGGAAATTGACGAGCGTGAATGACGCGCTGATGGCGGAATTACGCTTGCCGACGGTGGAGTACGTGCATTTCAAGAGCAAGGACGGAACAACCGTCGCGGGATATTTATACAAACCGCCGGATTATCAGCCTGGCGTGAATTATCCAACGATTTTGAAGCCGCATGGCGGCCCGGTATGGGCCTACTATGCGGAATTTAATTTTGATCCGCAGTTGTACGCGGCGAACGGGTACGTGGTGCTGACGCCGAATCCGCGCGGATCTTCCGGATATGGCGAGGATTACTGCAAGGCGATTTTCGCGGATTGGGGCCACAAGGATTTTGAGGATGACGTGGCCATGGTGGATTACGCGGTGGCGCAGGGGATTACGGATCCGGATAAATTGGGAGTGGGAGGCTGGTCGTACGGCGGAATTTCGACGAATTTTATCATCACGCAGACGACGCGATTCAAGGCAGCGATTTCCGGAGCGGGAGAATTTCTGTACATCACCAATTGGGGCCACGATTTGTATTCGCGCGATTGGGAGTATGAGCTGGGGTTGCCATGGAAGAATCGCGAGCGGTGGGAAAAACTTTCGCCGTTCAATCGCGTGCTGCAGATTACGACGCCGACATTGGTGATGGGCGGGGACGTAGATTGGAACGTGCCGGTGATAAATGGGGAGCAGCTGTATCAGAGTTTGCGGAGGTTGGGAGTGCCTACGCTTTTGGTGGTGTATCCGGGGGAGTATCACGAGTTTTCGCGGCCGTCGTTCATTCAGGATCGGTATGAGAGGTATTTATTTTGGTATGGGCATTATGTGAAGGGGGTTGGACCCGCCGTGCCGCCTGTCTCTGGACCGGGAAAGGGTGCGGAGTGATTTTAGAGGTTCAAAGGCACTGCAGATGAACGCAGATGAGCACGGATAAAATCGAAAACGAAAATAGGGAAGTGTTCGTGGTGGGGCGACAAGGGCGGGTCTGAAACCCGCCCCTACAGAGTCAAAAGCGAAAACGCCAATCGGGAGATTGGCATTGCCAGGCTATTTTGATGCGCTGTCTATTAGGGCGGCGATGTTGGACTTCAACTTGGCTAGATCTTCATCGTGCAAGTACATCATGTGGCCTGCGCCGTAGTATTGAAAATGGATGTTGCTGCGCAGATTCCCAGGTAGGAAGAGATGGTCCATGGTGTATTCGGTGGCGAAGAACGGCGTGGCCATATCGTAGAAGCCATTCTCGACCTGGACTTGCAGGTGCGGATTGGTCATCAGCGCCTGGATCAGATCGCCGGAGACATTCGCGGAGCCGGGAAAAAAGCCGCCGCCTTGAGGGCCACGATGTTTCCAATCCCAATTTTGGCCGACGTCGCCGCTGAGAGCTTCATAGGATCTTTCCTCCGTGACTTTCAATTCTTCGCGGGCGTAGCTGTTGAATGCGGCGGTGAAGGCGCCGCGCACGGCGGTGTAAGAAGGATCGTCTTCCGCGAATTCCGTGAGCATGTCGTAAGTGGGCATGGTGTAGCGCGCGTCATAACGACCGGTGGTGAGGCCGTGACTGCGCATTAATTCGACATTGAACTGGGGGAGGCTGACGCGCAGGTCGGCTTTCAGGAGGTAGTCTTCGCTGAGTCCGGTGAAGTGCGAGAGTTTTTTCGCGATTTCGGATTTTTCGGCGGGCGTGATGTTGGTGCCTTTCATCAGCGCGTCTGTATATTCGGTGGCGGCGAATTTGCGGGCCTCGGCGAGGAAGGCGGGCACGTCGGACGGCGGGTCGGCTAGCGCTTTTTGATATGCGGCGGTGGCGGCGTAGCTGGGAAGGTAGAGGATGAAGGGCAGATCGTCGCCCGGGTTGAAGGAGATGGTGCCGAGATTCAGGACGGAGGAGATAAGCACGATGCCGTTGATGTAAATTCCGTCGTGCTGCTGCAGATAATTTCCCAGCGCAGCGGAGCGGAAAGTGCCGTAGCTTTCGCCGATCAGAAATTTCGGAGAGTTCCAGCGGTTGTTGCGATTGAGGTAGATGTTGATGAACTGCGCGAACATTTTTACGTCTTGATCGACGCCCCAGAAATCCTTGTTCTGTGCCTTGCCGACGGCGTGACTGAAGCCCGTGCCGACGGGGTCAATGAAGACCATGTCGGTTTTATCGAGCAGGGAATTCGCGTTGTCTTCGATTTTGTAAGGCGCGGGCGGAGTGGCAGCGTGGTCTGCGTTAACGACGCGGCGCGGGCCGAAGGCGCCCATGTGCATCCAGATGGATGCGGAGCCGGGGCCGCCGTTGTAGATGAAAGCGATGGGACGCTGCGAGAAATCTTTGGCGTCGTTGCGCATGTAGGCGGTGGAGTAGATGAGCGCGGTGGGCTCGCCCTTTTCGTCTTTCAGGAGCGTGGTGGAGGCGGTGGCCTTGTAGGCGATGGGTTGGCCGTTGATTTTGATGGAGTGGTCGCTGGGCCAGGTTTCTTCTTTGGGAGGATTGGCGTCTGGAGCTTTGGCGTCTGCGGCGGCAGGTGGCTTGGCGTCTTTCGGCGGTTCTTGGGCTCTGGCGCTGGTGGTGAGGAGAAGCAGTGTTGCCGCACAGCTAGCTAGGAAGGTCTTCATTTACGCTCCGATGGGTTGATTTCGCGCCCCAATTATCGCGCAGGGATTCTACGCACGCGGGTTGGTGCAAGTCAAACGGACGAGGGACGGTTTACCGCGGAGTGCGCAGAGAAAGGCAAAAGATTTAACGCCCAGGGCAGAGAGGAAAACTGGAGGACACCGAGAAAGATTAGGGCGGACAGCCAAGAGTGAATGGCTGTGCCACTAGTTGCACGGCGGATTGGTGAACGTGAGGGTGATCGCGCTGGGGACATCAGCCGGGCTATCGGCTGCGCCAGCGCTTGCGCTCGCAGTCGCATCACCGGTCGCATTGGAACCGGCGTCGGCTGTCGCGCTATCGGCGGTTTGATTGTTGGCGCTGGAGGTGGCTGCGACCTTTTGGATGTCGGAATCTATGCGAGCTGGGATGGTGCACGTGGTCTGGCCGTGGCGTTGATTCAGGCGTTGGGGGTCGAGGTCTTCCCAAGCTGAGAATGTGTAGCTTGTGGATTGCAGCAGAGTGAAATCGTAAAGGCCCTCGCCAATTTTTCTGGCGGCGGGGTTATCGCCTTTTTCGGCTTGCGCCGTCACCGTCACTTCGCCGGGCGGGCGGCCGCCTTCCCATTTAAGTTGGACTTTAACGGTGCGTGTGGGGTAGCCGTCTTTTAGTTTGATATTGGCGTTCAGAATTTGCTGGCCGTCCTTTACATTTATCAATTTGGCGTCGGATTGTTCGGGCTCGCCGGGGAAAAAAGTGCGCGGAAAGGGCGAATTGGGGTCGAGGCGGTTCATGCGATTGAAGACAAGTAGATATTCGCCGGGGCCGATGTGATCGAATTCGAATTTTCCGTCGGAGCCTTGAAAACCCCAGAGGCCGGGCTGTGCGGGATCGAAGCGTTCGGCGCGATAGAGCTCGACGGAAGCGAGCTTGAGCGATTTTCCATTTGGGCCGAGCACGCTGCCGCGAATTTTCCCGGTGGGCAGGGCATTGACGTTGTATTCGTAACACGCGCCGGAGGGAATTTTGAAGGGAGGCAGGCCACCTTTCAGAGTTTTTTGCGAGAACTCAAAGCGCGCGGGGAGATCGGCGGTGTATACATATTCGCCGGCGTGCACGTCGTAGAAAGAATAGACGCCATCGGGTCCGGTGCTGGTGGCGAAGCGATCGTCTTTGGAGCGCAATTTTAATTTCACGTGCGGGATGGGGTCTTCGGGATCGTCGGTGGGAGCGAGCAGCGGCGGATCGGCGCGGCGCAGCACACCGAAAACGGAAGCGACACGATCGTGATTGCGCATGGAGCGCAATTGAGGGAGCAGCGCGCGGCCTTCGCTGGCGAGGCGCGTCTGGCTGCACACAACGGCGAAGAGGCGGCCCTCAGTTTCTTGTTGGGTGAAGACAATGTACTGCTCGCCTTTTTTGAAATAGTAGCCGCAGTCGGCGTCGTCACCGCCGGAGAAGACGTCAATGTCAGGGGAGTCGGGTCCGGCGAATTTTTCATCAATGTGGAAATGATAGCGGGTGATGGGCGTTGCGGTTTGCGGAACGACGCCGGGATTTGCCTCGTTGGTGTTGTCTGCGGCTGTGGCCGCTTCGGTGGAGGTAACGTCGGGAGCGACGGCGGCGACTTCTGTGACGGTACCGACGAAAACGACGTCGTCGGATTGCAGGCCGGGACATTTTCCGGGAGGCTCTTTGGAACAGGTGCAGGCCCAGAGCCCGGAGGGAATGAAAAAGAGCAAAAGCGCGGTGGCCAGGAATGAGCGGTGCATCATGAATATATATCGTACCTTGTGAGGCGCGGGGAAATCGAGGATTCGTGCGAATTTTTTTAGGCGAGGTGTGGCGCGATGATGCTCGGAAGCGATGCACTATTTTGGTACACTTGCGGCCGCTGCGGAGCGCAAGGTTCCCGAGAATGGTTTTGCCGAGGGGCCGATGTGCGCGCGGATTCGCGCTCAGCGGTGTGCGCTGGACAAAGGAGTAATTTAAGAACATGCCAAAGATTATGGGTGTTTTGATGGCGACCTTGGTGATTTGTTGCACGGTGGCAGAAGCGCAGCAACAGGCGGCGCCGGCGCAGCAGGGGAATCAGTCGATCTATAACGTGACAGTGGTGGGAAAGACGGTGACGGCGGTGAGCTATCAGCATCGCAGCGGCTCGACGATGATCGGATTTCAGGGAACGCCGCTGCTGCCGCTGGCGAAGGGCGACGCGAAAGTGGATAGCAAGCAGGGGTCGATTGTGGTGAGCGCGAGTTTCAGGAATATGCAGTCGGCGCAGAAATTCGGGAAGGAATATTTGACGTATGTGCTATGGGCGATCACGCCCGAGGGCAAGCCGAATAATCTGGGGGAATTGCTGCTGGACGGCGACAAGAGCAAGTTGACGGCGACGACGAATTTGCAGACGTTTGGAATGATCGTGACCGCTGAGCCTTATTTTGCGGTGACTATGCCGAGCGACGTGGTGGTGCTGGAGAACGTGGTGCGGGCGGACACGGTGGGAACGGCGGAGCAGGTAACGGCGAATTACGAATTGATGCAACGCGGGACGTATACGTACGACATGTCGAAGGCGAGGGAGCCTATTACGGATTTCTCCCCAAAGGTGCCGCTGGAGATTTACGAGGCGCGGAATGCGGTGTCCATTGCGCAGAGCGCGGGAGCGGATTCGCTGGCGCCGGACGCATATCAGAAGGCGGTGAGTTCGCTGGGAAATGCGGACAATTTGCTGGCGAAGAAAGCGAGCAGGAAGGAAGTGATCGCGGCAGCGCGCGATGCGGTGCAGACCGCGGCGGATGCGCGGGCGATCGCTTTGAAACGCGCAGCGCAACAAAAAGCGGAGGCCGAGCAGGCCGCGGCGCAGTCGGCGGTGGCGGCAGCGGACGCGAGACAGAAAGCTGAAGCCGCGGCGCGTCAACAAGCGGAAATTCAAAAATTGCAGGCGGAGCGCGATGCGGCGCAGGCGGCGGCTGCTCAGGCGCGGGCTGATGCGGCGCGGAGCCAGGCCGATGCGGCGGCTTTGGCGGCGCAGCAACAAGCGCAGGCCGCGCAACAGCGGGCGGAAGCGGCGCAACAACAGACCAAGGCAGCGCAGGAAGCGGCGGCGAAGGCGGAAGCAGATAAGCAGGCTTTGCGGGCGGCACTGCTGGATCAGTTCAATCGGGTGTTGCCGACGACGGACACGCCGCGTGGTTTGCAGGTGAACATGGCGGACGTGTTGTTTGCGTTCGGGAAATACGAATTGCAGCCATCGGCGCGCGAGGCTTTGGCGAAATTTTCCGGGATTGTGCTGGCGCATCCGGGATTGCATTTGTCGGTGGAGGGGTACACGGATAGCGTGGGCAGCGACGCGTTTAACCAGGCGTTATCTGAGCAGCGCGCGAATGCGGTACGAGATTATTTGGTGCAGCAAGGGCTGGATCCGAATTCGATTACGGCGACGGGATTTGGGAAGTCGAATCCCGTGGCGAGTAACGACACGGCCGCGGGACGGCAGCAGAATCGTCGTGTGGAGATTATTATTTCCGGCGAGGTGATTGGGACGAAGATTGGAGCGCCGAGCGCGCCGCCGCAACAATAGTTGGCCGATTCGTCTGTAATAAAGGATGGCCGCCGTACACCTGAAACAAGGCATGGCTTCAGGGCTAAAGGCCTCGTTGTTGCATCGCGTGACAGCGGGGCTGAAGCCCCGCCCTTCCGAAGCTGCGCGGCGAAATTAGCGCGGCGGGTGATTTGAATGTGACCACAGGCGAAAGCCGCCGCGGAAGGCGTTTTCGTTGTTGCCGAGGCGGGCACCGGGCGGAAGTTTTTTCAAGTTTGCGGCGTTGCCGCCGCCGAGCACGACGTAGTCCGCTTCCAGAGCCGCTTTCAATTTTTCCGTGACCTTGAAAACCTGACGACGCCACTTTTTCTTACCGTATTTTTCCAGCCCGCGTATGCCGAGGTAGTCTTCGTACGTTTTCCCATTTTTGTAGAAGAGGTGCGCTAGTTCCATGGGCTCGAGAACGCCGTCAATTACCATGGCAGAGCCGAGGCCCGTGCCGAGGCCAAGGAAAAGCATCCGGCCGCCCTTATAGCTGCCGAGAGCTTGCATACTGGCGTCGTTGATAATTTTTATGGGGTGGCCGAAGGCTTTGCGGAAATTGAATCCCACCCAGCCGCCGCCGAGATTGTGTGGCTCGCGCAGCGGATGGTTATTGATGACCGGGCCAGGGTAGCCCATCGCGATGGCATCGTATTTCCAGGCGCGCGTGGCTTTCTTGACCGCGCGAACCATTTTGGCGGCGGTCATGGAAAGGTTGGAGGGAATTTTTACGGAATCTTTTTGACCGGTCATCAGCAGCTTGACGTGCGTGCCGCCAACGTCGATCACCAGAATGCGACTTGGTTTGGGCTGTGCGCGGAGTTTCTTCACAGGCACTCCTTGTGGAAGGTCCTGAGAAGTTATATCCCGCGAGCAAGATAGTCAAATCGGAAGAATGTGGCCACGACGCGGAGGCGGGAACGGATGAGGCGGAGAGCCGGGAGTAGGAGGTTGTTGAGCTGAAGGAGTGATAGGGCTAGCGTTTCCCCGCATATTATATACAATTCCTATCCTATGAGCTGTGACCGATTGGCGAAGTCCTCCGTTTTGGCGGTTCTGCTATCGCTTACCTTAATGATAACCGCGACAATTGCTGCGGCAGGCGATGGTGGCGGCCTTGTTGGCGACCGAGCTGGGGCTCGAGCCGAATATCGGGTCGACAGTCGCGCTGACGACCGTGCCGACGAACGCGCCGAGGTTCGTGCAGATGACCGCGCGGTCGAAGTGCCATCGCCGCCCAGCGAGATGCGGGCGCTGGTGGAGCGCTACGACGCCGACCGAACGCTGTTGCTGCGTTCCGAGCAGACTCCGCTGTCGCCGGCGGTGCTCGAGCGTATGCAGAAATTCTACAGCGGGTGGCAGGCGGAAATCGCGAAGGTGGACTTCGACGCGATGCATCAGGACGGGAAAATTGATTACATCCTGCTGCAGAACACGCTGAATCACGAACTACGGGTAATCGAATTGCGGCGGAAGGAAATTGCGGAGACGGCGCCGCTGCTGCACTTTGCTCCGACGATTGTGGGGCTGGCGGAGGCTTTGCGGCACATGGAAAACATGGACGCGGCGAAGGCGGCGGCGACGTTGGACAGTTTGAACAAGCAGATTGATCAGGCGAAGAAACAGTTGAGCACGGCGAAGACTTCGAAGTACGTGGCAAATCGCGCGGCGAATGAGACGGACGAGCTAAGGCAGTCACTGAAAGGTTGGTTCACCTTTTACAACGGATACGATCCGCAATTCACCTGGTGGACTGGCGTGACGTACAAGGCGGTGGACGCAAATTTGGAAAGTTACGCGGCGCAAGTGCGCGAGCAGATTGTGGGAATCAAGCCGGGGGATAAAACCACAATTGTGGGAAATCCGATTGGGCGCGACGCGCTGATCAGCAGCTTGCGTTACGAAATGATTCCTTACACGCCGGAGGAATTGCTGGTGCTGGCGGATCGCGAATACGCTTGGTGCGAGGCCGAGATGAAACGCGCTTCGCGGGAAATGGGCGACGGTGATGATTGGCACAAGGCGCTGGAGCAAGTGAAATCCGATTATGTGCCACCGGGAAAACAACCGGAGCTGATACGCGACCTGGCTCTGGAAGCAATTGCGTACGTGGAGAAACACGATCTGGTGACCGTGCCGGAGTTGGCGAGCGAATCGTGGTGGATGGAGATGATGACGCCGGACCGGCAGCTAGTGAATCCATTTTTTACGGGCGGAGATCGAATCAGCGTCTCGTATCCCACGGACGGGATGACGTTCGAGCAAAAGATGATGAGCATGCGTGGAAATAACATTCATTTTGCGCGGGCGACGGTGTTTCACGAATTGATTCCCGGGCACGAACTGCAGGGGTTCATGGCGCGGCGCTACCGGGCGTGGCGGAGGCCATTCGACACTTCTTTTTACGTGGAGGGTTGGGCGCTGCATTGGGAGATGCTGCTTTGGGAAATGAATTTCGCGCGGTCGCCGCAGGATCGGGTGGGGATGCTGTTCTGGAGGATGCATCGCGCGGCGCGGATTATGTTTTCGCTGAATTTTCATTTAGGAAACTGGACGCCGCAACAGTGCGTCGATTTCCTGGTGGACAAGGTGGGCCACGAGCGGGAGAACGCGACGGCGGAAGTGCGGCGATCGTTCGCGGGAGATTATTCGCCGCTGTACCAAGCTGGGTACCTGTTGGGAGGATTGCAGATTGGGGCCTTACACAAAGCGCTGGCGGGGCCGGAGAAGATGACGGAGCGGCAATTTCACGATGCCGTGCTGAAGGAGAACGCGATTCCGATTGAGATGATTCGCGCGGATTTGATGAATGAGAAATTGACGCGGGATTATGTGCCGCATTGGAAATTTTATGGGGAATTGAACGCGAAGCAGTAGGTCGGCGTACGACAGGAAGTCTTGATGGGTTTCTTATCTCTCTCTGTTCGACAGGGGATTGCTATTTATGAGCAAGCGATATGACCGCAGGCAGGTTTTGAAGGTTGTTGGTACCACTTGTGCGGCATTTATTTTGCCAGGTCAAGGATTCGCGAGCGGCGGTGCCGGGCCGGTGGAACAAGACTTGGAGATACAGATCTCGTCGGTGAGCGCGCATACTTTGCGGCTGAGTATTTTTTCAGCGAATGGCGGCGGCCCTGTGCGGAGCGACGGATCGTTGGTCCAGGAGGCTTGGGACGGCCCAGTGACGACGCTCAGTGGGGAATTCGCGGAGCGTAGCGTCCGAGCTGGCGATTTGAGCGTGAAAATTACGCCTGGCCCGCTCGCGTTCTCAATTGCCGGCGCGGACGGCGCGGCGATTCAACAACTGAAGATGGATCGGGCGAGCGGAGTGGTGTCTTTCGCGCCGGGAAATTCGCCGTTGCTGGGATTGGGGGAAGGTGGGCCGCAATTCGACCGTCGCGGGTCGGTGGATACGATGAAGCGCGGGCAGGGTGGCTACAAATTACAGACGAATGGCGGGCGCGTGCCGATTCCTTGGCTGATCGGGACGGCAGGGTGGGCGATGTTTTTTCATGCGCCGTTCGGGACGTTTGATTTTTCGGGGGCGGAAAGCAAATTCTTGCCAGCGGGGCCGAATGCGGCTTATCCACTGGACATTTTTTTCGTGGCGTCGCGGGAGCCGGCAACGATCATGAGCGAATATGCGCAGCTGACGGGAAATGCGGAGCTGCCGCCGCTGTGGAGTTTTGGCTACATGCAATCGCACCGGACGCTCGGGAGTCCAGAGGAAATTCTGGCGGAAGCGAAAACGTTTCGCGAAAAGAAATTGCCGTGCGATGCGATGATTTATCTGAGCACGGGATTTTGTCCGAACGGATGGAACACGGAAAATGGCGCGTTCGAGTGGAATGTGCGCGCGTTTCCGGATCCGCCGGCAATGCTGGCGGAATTGCACAAGGATAATTTTCGCGCGGTGATCCATACGGTGATTTTGACGGACAAGCTGACGGGCAGAGCGCAGGACCCTTGTGACGTCGCGAAATACGACGAGGCGCAGGCCGGTTGTTACTGGGACGCGCATCGAAAAGACTTCGCGATGGGCGTAGATGGATGGTGGCCGGACGAAGGTGATCCGCTCGATATTGCCTCGAGCCTGGTGCGCAACCGAATGTATTGGGAAGGGCCGCAGATTGACCGGCCGAACGAGCGGCCATTCGCGTTGCATCGCAACGGGTACGCTGGGATGCAGCGGTACGCCTCGTTCTTGTGGTCCGGCGATGTGTATTCCACCTGGGAAACACTGAAAACACATTTGCCGATCGCGGTGAACACCGGATTGACCGGCATCCCCTATTGGGGGACGGACATCGGCGGATTTGTACCGACGAAAGAATTTACGGCAGAATTATTTGTGCGCTGGTTTCAGTTTGGCGCGTTTTGCACCTTGTTTCGTTCGCACGGGCGCGCTTGGAAACTGCGGCTGCCGTGGGGTTGGAACACAGGCGATCCGGGGCCGACGGAAATACGAAATTATAACGGCGCTGCGATTCCGGACGAAAGCCAGCTGCACAATCCGCAGGTGGAAATAATTTGCAGGAAATATCTGGAACTGCGGTACCGGATGCTGCCGTACATCTACAGCGCGGTGCGCGAGTGCACGAAGACGGGTATGCCGGTGATGCGTTCTTTGTGGCTGCATTATCCGGATGATCCTGTTGCGGTGGCTCGCGGGGATGAATACTTGTGGGGCCGGGATATTTTAGTGGCACCCGTGGTGGAGCAGGGCGCGACTACGCGAGCGGTTTATTTGCCGCGCGGCGATTGGTGGGATTTTTGGACTGGAGAGCGCGTGAAGGGTGGGCGCGAGATCACGCGGGCTGTCGATTTGGAGACGACACCTTTGTATGTGCGGGCTGGCGCGATTTTGCCGATGGGGCCAGTGAAACAATTTACGGATGAGAGAGTGGACGGGCCGCTGACGATTTCTGTTTATGCGGGAGAGGATGCTTCGTTCTTGTTGTACGAGGATGATGGGAATTCTTTTAATTACCGGAAGGGTGAGTGGATGGGAATTCAGATGCGGTGGGACGATACGCGGCGCGTTTTGAAATTGGAGTTGGCCGAGGGATCGCGGATGCTCGCGCCGGGGCGGAGGGACATTGAAGTGAAATTCCGCGAGGTAGTGCGGAAGGTGGCGTTCGAAGGGAAGGCGGTGGAAGTGGCGTTCTAAGCAAGTTCCTTAGTCTGCGCACTAGGGCGCGCCGCCAGGGTACAGGAAATACGGCGCGGAGTGTGGCGGAGCCGGAAATTGTGAACGCCATATTGCTCCGATGTAACATCTTTATTTGCAGGTGGTTACAGTCTCTTGGGCCCAGGTAAAGTGCTTGCATAAAATCCGCAATCAGCTATATTCCGTAGAGGGCCGTCACGCCGGTTGACCTGCCGACGATCCGAATCGCACCGAATCAGGGAATTGCCACGCGAATCCGGCTGCGAATGCGATAGATTGAGTAAACGCTTCCTTGAAATCGGGTCTGAAGTGCTGCGTGGCAGCTCGAAGTGAAGGCTGGAGGACGAGGTGAAGTTTCCCACGGGCGTTTCGCGACGGCAGTTTGTTTCCGCGGTGATGTCGTCGGCAGCGCTGGCGTGTCTTCCGAAAACTGCGGGCGCGTTCACGAGCGATGCTTTGGAGAACGCGTTACTGCAGAGTGGGCGTCATCGAAGTCCAGAATCTCGCGTCGCACTTCTTGCCGCGCCGTTCCCCATGGCGCAAGTACGGCTCCTGGATGGTCCGTTTCTGGATGCGACCAAGGCGAATCTGCAATATCTACATTCTCTGCCAGTGGAGCGGACTGGTACACAATTTTCGCGTGAACGCTGGGCTTGCCAGTACGGCGGAGCCTTTGGGCGGATGGGAAGCTCCAGATTGCGAACTACGCGGACATTTTACGGGACACTTTCTTTCAGCGTGCGCGCTGGGTTATGCGAGCACCGGCGACGAAGAATTGAAAACGAAAGGCGAGACAGTGGTGGCGGAGCTGGCGAAATGCCAGGAAGCGAAGGGTACCGGATACCTGAGCGCGTTCCCTGAAAGTTTTTTTGACAGGCTAAGCGATGGTCAAGGTGTATGGGCACCTTTCTATACTCTGCATAAGATTATGGCGGGAAATCTGGACATGTACACGTACTGCCAATCGGAACAAGCATTGGCGGTGGCGGAGGGCATGGCGCGGTGGATGGGCCATTGGACGAATGGCATCAGCGACGATCACATGCAGCGGATTTTGAAGACGGAGTATGGCGGAACGAACGAGGCGCTTTACAACCTGAGCGCGATTACCGGCAAGTGGCAGTATTTCCGGACGGCGACGCGATTCGAGCAACCGGATTTCTTCGATCCGCTGGCGGGGCATCGGGACGAGCTGAAAGGTTTGCACACGAATACTAATATTCCCAAGGTGATTGGCGCGGCACGACGATATGAGCTGACCGGCGATCCGTACTACCATGAAGTGGCGCAATATTTCTGGGAAGAGGTGACGCAGGAGCGCGCGTACGTGACGGGCGGCACGAGCAATGGCGAAGGTTGGGACACGGACGCGGGAAATTTATCGAAGGCGCTGAGTTTGTGGTCGGAGGAATGTTGCTGCGGGTACAACATGCTGAAGCTGACGCGGCATGTGCATCAGTGGAGCGCGGATCCGCGTTACATGGATTATTACGAACGGACGCTGTTCAATTCTCGGCTGGGGACACAGCATCCGGAGCAACGGCATGAAGATGTATTATTTCCCGCTAGAGACGGGCTACTGGAAATTTTTCCATTCGCAGCTCAATTCGTTCTGGTGCTGCACGGGAACGGGCGTGGAGGAGTTTTCGAAATTTACGGATACGATTTATTCGCACAATGAGCACGATGTGTTCGTGAATCTTTTCATCGCTTCCGAAGTGCGCTGGCCGGAGAAGGGGCTGACCGTGCACCAGGCGACGAGATTTCCGGAGCAGGAAGGCACCAGCATCACGGTGAAAGCGGAAAAGCCGGTGCAGGCAGGGATCAATATTCGAATTCCGAGCTGGGCGGTGGACGGGGGCACGGTGGAATTGAACGGAAAGGAGCTGCCGGTTTTCTCGAGCCCGGGAAGTTATCTGCGAATCACGCGGGAATGGGCGGATGGCGACCGGCTCGAGCTGAAATTGCCGATGCGCTTGCATTCGGAGCCGCTGCTGGGTGATCCAACGCAGGTGGCGGCGCTGTACGGGCCGATCGTGCTGGCTGGACGACTGGGAACTGAAGGATTAACCGAGGCAATGCAATACGATCCGGATCACGGGCCGACGCAACTGTCTCCTCCCCATGCCGAAGCCAAGGGCAGCGCGAACATCCGTGCGAAATCCGTGGAAGAAATTCGCGCGGCGGCGTGGGTAGAGCCCGTGAAGGGACAGCCGATGACTTTTCAGACCGTGGGCCAGAAAAATGCGACGATGTTGATTCCGCTGAATCGAGTCTTCGGCGAACGATACGCGGTGTATTGGAGAACGAGCACGCGGAGCGCAAATGCAGACGGGTAGGTTCTGGTCGTACCGCGATTGGCATCTTTTCGAACACGCTTTTGAGTGAGATTGTTTCGGGCTAAACGTTGACGGAACCGCCATTGAAGGGGATCATACGTTGCACGCGTCATCGGAGATGAGAAGTGAGCATCCACGAAGTTGCGAAGCTGGCCAAGGTTTCGATCGCTACAGTGTCGCGCACGATTAATGGCGTGCCGACGGTAACGCCGCAGCTTTCACGCCGCGTGTGGAAAGTGATCGAGGAGCTGGGATATTACCCGAACACGCAGGCGCGCGCGCTGGTTTCCGGACGCAGCCGGATTTTCGGCTTGATCGTTTCGGAGATCACCAATCCGTTCTTTCCGGAAATTGTGCAGGGATTCGAGGACATCGCGGTTCAGAATAATTACGAGATTCTGACGACTTCCACGGTGCACGATCCTGCGCGGATGGCGCTTTCGGTGCGGCGCATGATCGAACGGCGGGTGGAGGGCGTGGCGGTGGTCACGTTTGGGATGGAAGAAGCGCTCTTCGATGATTTGAAATCGCGCAATGTTCCGCTGGTGTTTATTGACGTGGGGCCGCCGCTGCCGCGGATCAGCACCATCAAAATCGATTATTTGAATGGGCTGCGGCAGGCGGTGCAGCATCTGGCCGCGCTCCGGCACGAAAAAATTGCTTTTGTTTCTGGACCGTTGACGCTGAAGACCGCTCTGGCGCGGCAGCACGCGTTCATGCAAGCGATGGGCGAGATCGGCCTGGCCGTGGATCCGCAGCACTTGGTGGAAGGAAATCACACGATGGAGGGCGGCATCGAGGCGATGCAGAAACTTTTGGCTCACGCGGACATTCCCACGGCGGTGATTTGCTCGAACGACATGACAGCGTTGGGAGTGATGCGCGAAAGTTACGCGCAGGGGATTCACGTTCCCAAGGAACTTTCCGTCGTGGGGTTTGACGACATTCGCCTGGCGCAATTCGTGATACCTCCGTTGACCACGGTAAAAATGTCGCAGGCAGAGATTGCGCGCCTGGCATTCAACGCGCTCCTGACGGAAGTGCGGCGCAAATCTCCTTCGCCGACGGGAACCGAATACATGCTGCGCACCAGCCTGGTTCTTCGCGATTCCACCGCTCTGGCTCCGAAAGCGGCGCGCCGGCGAAAACTTAAGGCCGCCAACACTGGCGGCGAATGAACCAAATGCGCACACATCTGACTGTTTGATGCTTGTTTCTTACGAGTAAACGTTTGCTGCGTTCTGGCGCGTACTGTAATTTTTTCTGACTAGCAGCGCGGGCACGGACGCGGTTCGTCATCTGGACTGGGACATGCACTGGCACGGAAACTAAAGATCAGGGGCGCGGATTTTTATGGCGATCGTCGCAGGCGTGGATTTCGGGACCTTGAGTGTTCGCGTTTCGATCGTGGACAGCGAGAAGGGTACGTTGGAATCCGCCGTGGCCGAATATCCATTGCATCGCAAACGCGAAGACCCGGAATTTGCGACACAATCGCACGAAGATCACATGCGCGCGCTGGCTGCGGCCACCCGCGAGGCTCTGAAAAAAGCGGGAGTGCGCGGCGAGGACGTGAAAGCGATCGCGCTGGACACGACGGGATCCTCGGTGGTGCCGGTGGATGCGAAGATGGCGCCGCTGGATGATTATTATTTGTGGTGCGACCATCGCGCGAAAGCCGAAGCCGCGGAAATTACGGAGCTGGCCAACCGCGAGGGATTGGAAGCGATTCGCTGGTGCGGCGGCGTTTATTCTTCGGAGTGGGGATTCGCGAAACTGCTGCACTGGCTGCGGCATAATCCCGACAAGCGTGCGAAATTCGCGAGCGCGTTCGAACATTGCGACATGGTGGCGGCAACGCTGTGTGGCGTGACTGATCCGAGCAAGGCGAAACGCAGCGTTTGCGCGATGGGGCACAAATGGCTGTGGCACGCGGATCTGGGCGGCCTACCCTCGGAGCAATTCTTGGTGAAGTTGGATCCGCTGCTGGCTGGGGTTCGCGCGAAACTTGCGGGGCAGTATGAAACGTCCGACAAGATTGCCGGGACGTTGTCGGCTTACTGGGCCGAGAAGCTGGGATTGCGCGCGGGAGTTCCGATTCCTGTGGGAGCTTTTGACGCGCACTGGGACGCGATCGGGGCGGGCACTCACGAAAAAGACGTGGCGAATGTGGTCGGAACTTCTACCTGCATTATTGGGATATCGAGCCAGACGCAACTAGTGCCGGGAGTTTGCGGCGTCGTCAAGGGCAGCGTGCATCCGGGCTACACGGGGATCGAGGCGGGGCTTTCCGCTACGGGAGATATTTTTGAATCGATCGCTCGGCGCGCGAACACTACTATTACGCAGTTGAGCGCGGGGCTGGAGAAATATCACGCGGGCCAAACGGGATTGCTGCGCATGACCTGGGACAATGGCGACCGCACGGTGCTGGTAAATCCGAATCTGCGCGGGATGACGCTTGGCTGGAACCTGCAGAATACGGCGCAAGATGAACTGTTTGCGGCGATCGAGGGGACGGCTTTTCACACGCGGGTGATTCTGGATCGCATGGCTGAATATGGCACGACGATCGAGCGCGTGATCAATGCTGGGGGGATACCGCAGAGCAATCCCGTATTAAACCAAGTGTACGCGAACGTGCTGGGGCGGCCGGTGCTGGTGCCGAGCAAAAAAGTGACGAGCCTGGGGTCCGCGATTTTTGCATTTTTGGCGGCCGGGACATTCAAAACGATCGAAGAAGCGCAGAAGCAGATTTGCCCGGCGCATGTGGTGTTTCATCCGCAGAAGGAAGCGCAGGGAATTTATGACGAGCTGTACGCGCTTTACCGAAGATTGTATTTCGAATTTGGCGGGGCGGCGGGGGGCGGAAGTTTTGGCGACGTGCTGCCCGCGCTTATCCGGATAGCCACGAGTCAAATGTCGCTCACGCACGCGGCGGAAAAAGTACATTAGTCCGTTTTGCGTGGTGCCCGTCCATTGGTTTTCTTCTGTTGGATCCTGTCTTACGGAACCTCAGCTAAGACCGAGAAGCGCGGTTTCAGGAGACTAAAGCCCTTTACTGTTGTGAAGATTTGCGGCGGGGCCCTTCGATCCCGGCGCCGCCAGGATCTCAGGATAACCTGAAGCTCCGCCCCTCCGAGTCGTCATTGATTTGCGCAAACGCTTTTGCATCCGTATGCTGGATGCATTCCTGTGGTGGCGAAAACAAATGACTAACGGAACGATCGCGCGCACGCGGAGCTGCGGATGACACGGATTTCCAGTGCCGGGGTACTTTTTGATATGGACGGAGTTCTGGTGGATTCGACGCCGGCGGTAGCGCGTGTGTGGACGCGCTGGGCAGCGCGGCACGGATTTGATGCCGCGGAAGTGGTGCATCGCGCGCACGGACGGCCGAGCATCACCACGGTGCGTGAGTACCTGCCGAACGGCGATCATTTGGCCGAGAATAAGGAAATCGAACGGGACGAGATCACGGACCTGGACGGAGTAGTGCCGTTGCCGGGGGCGCTGGAACTATTGAGCGCGCTGCCGCGCGGGCGCTGGACGATCGTGACGTCGTGCTCGCGGCGGCTGGCGGAAGTGCGATTGAAAACCAGTGGATTGCCGCGGCCGGAAGTTTTCGTTACCTCGAGCGACATTACGAACGGTAAGCCGGCGCCAGATCCGTATCTGAAGGGCGCGGAGGTGCTTGGATTTGCGCCGCGGGATTGCGTGGTGGTGGAGGATGCGCCGGCGGGCGTGCGTGCGGGAAAGGCTGCTGGTGCGAGAGTGATTGCGTTGCGCACTACGATGACGGAACGGGAATTGTGGGATGCCGGGGCGGACTGGGTGGTGCGGGATTGCGCGGCGATAGCGCTCGCGACGCCTGAGATTCAGGACGGAAACCTCTGGCTGGTGCTGCGGGAAAATTGAAAAACCGATGCTTCAGCTCCTAGAACCGTATCGATTCCGCGTAATTAATGTCGTGAGTAAAATCACTACCTACAAAGCTCCTCGAATTGTGGCAGCGGGATCAGAACAGCCGGCCAGACGCCGACGCTACGATTTGTCACGGTGCCGACGCTCTTGCGCACGCAAGCTACGAATGAAGCGTCAGTACGGTGAGGGAGTGCGCAGCGAAGGTTTGGCGGAACGCCGGGCCGGCGCCGGAAAATGAACTACGTTTGACGCCTACGTTTTTCGGCTCCGCGAAAGTGTTCGTCGAATCGAGGCTTGGGCCGTTTACCTCGTACAAATCGCCTGTAGCCTGCAACTTGAATCCTTCGATAGCGATGTCTGCGGTTATATCTGCTGTGGGGTGACGATTCACGACAGAAAGCGTGAGCTTTTGGCCGTTGTCGACGGTGGTGGCGGAAACGTCGAGGTAGGGCGTGTCGGGCATGTCCGGAAAAGTGTCGGAGCGCACGAAAGCATCGAGTGCGACATTGCCCGAATGTTGGGCGTAGAGCTGCAGCGGAAAATAGATCGTCTGCAGGACGATTCCTGACGGATTGGCCATGATGGGTGCGATTACATTTACAAGTTGAGCGAGATCGGCCATCTGCACCGTGCGGCAATTGCGATGGAAAATGTTGAGTGCGGAGGCGGCCCAGAGTGCATCGCGCAGATTGTAGATTTCTTCGAGCTTGTGATCGTCGCCGCGCTTGAACCAGGAGCGGAACCAGATGTTCCATTCATCGGCGGCGATTTTTACGCGTTCCTTCTTTTCATTTTTGCCGGCGACGGAAGTGATTACCGCGTCGAGCACTTTTATTTCGTGTTCGAGTTTGCTGGCGTCGTGAATTTCCTTGGGTGTATCGGTGCTGCCGCCGTAGTGGTGGAGAGAAATGTAATCCGCCACATCCACGAGGCGTTCCAGGACCTCACGGTCCCAATCGGCATTATTTCCGCCGCAGGCAATGAGCTTGATGCCGGGGTCCACCCACTGCATCATCTTGGCGAATTCCAGCGCGAGCTCGGCATAAGCTGTGGCGGTTTTGTGGCCAGCTTGCCATGAGCCGTAGATTTCATTCCCCAGACCCCAATATTTGACGTTGTACGGTTCTGGGTGGCCGTTTTTTCTGCGCAGGTTGGCCCAAGCTGTGTTCATTGTGCCGTTGCAATATTCCACCCAGTCGGCTGCATCCTGCATGGTTCCGGTGCCCATATTCACGGTGATGTACGGCTCGGAGGCGAGCTTGCGGCAATATTGAATGAACTCGTCGGTGCCGAAGCGATTGGATTCCTCGGCTTGCCAGGCGGTGTCCCAGCGGCGGGGGCGGGAATCTTTCGGGCCGATGCCGTCTTTCCAATTGTAACCGGAAGAAAAATTTCCTCCGGGCCAGCGCAGCAGGGGAATGTTCAGACCGCGCGCGGCTTCCAAGACGTCTTTGCGAAAACCGTCGCTGTCGGAGAGCGGCGAGCCTTCTTCGTAAATTCCACCGTAGATGCAGCGGCCAAGATGTTCGATGAAGTTGCCATAGATGTTGCGGTCGATCTTGCCGATCTGGCGATCGAAATCAATTTTGATGCGGGCGCCTGCTGCGGGCGCGGAAGCTTGCGGCGCGGCTGCGGCCGTCGCTGTTGCGGATTTGCTGACGAGTGCTGAAGAAGAAATCAGCGGGAATGCAGCGGCACCGAGCGCCGCGGCCATGCCATCTTTCAGAAAATTGCGCCGTGCCGGAAGCTTAGTGGTCATTGCAGTGTCTCCATTTTCGTTGCGCACCGTTTGCAAAGATTCGGGGATGAATGGTATCGTTGGCCGAATCGTTGCGGTAGGGGCGGCAAGAGTATCTACGAGAAAACGTTTACTCGTCAACAGGGGATTGCGAAGTCATTGATTTTACGTGGGGGAGGAGTTGCCCGAGTTCGAGGAATGAGCCTGCCTGCCGGCAGGCCAGCTCTACGAAATCCAAACTGGCGACGGCGATATGGATGTGGCCAGGAACAGTTCAGGCGGGTTGTTCGCGATGGCGCTGAATGAATTCTTTTAGATATTCGCCGGCCGTGGTGATGTGTTTCCAGAGGGCTTCGGACGCGAGATCGGGATTTTTGGTGCGGCACGCGTCGAGGAGTTCGTGGTGGGCTTTTCCTGCCAAGTGCAAGTCGCGGGTGAAAACGAGATGCAAACGCGTGTAGCGGTCGCAATTATTGTTCAGAGTCTTGAGGAAAGCGAGCATCACGGGGCGATTGGCGGGCGCGTAAAGCGCGGAATGAAAAGTCCAATTCCACTGGCCCCAGGATTTCACGTCGGCGTCGTCTGCGAGTGATTCCTCGAAATGCCGCAGGATTTCTTCGGCGGCTTGAAAATCTTTTTCCGTGAAATTGGCGATGGCCTGGCGGAGCATGTAGCACTCCAGGACCGCGCGTGTTTCGAAGAGTTGCATGATTTCGTCGGGCGAGAGAGCGGAAACGACCGCGCCGCGATTGGCGACGATGGTAATGAGGCCTTCCGCGGCCAAATGGCTGAGTGCTTCGCGCACCGGGATGCGGCTGATCTGAAATTCGGCGGCGATGGCATCCTGGCGGAGCTGTTCGCCTTCGCGGAGTTCGCCGTGGAGAATTTTGTCGCGGAGGCGTTCAACGACGGCGGCGGCCAAGGATTGGCGAGGGATGGCATTCGACTTTCTGGGCGCGGGGTGCTCGTGAGTTGGCGCCGAGACGGGTGCTGGTTGAGGTTTTGTCATAATTAGTTACGTAACCTTATCGAACCAGGCGTGGGCGGTGCGCAGCGAAACTTGAAGATTCCGGATTTGGATTGCCCGCGTTTCCGGGCCAGGATTTGCGTCGTGCCGCTCGTCCAGCCAGGAAGCCGCCCCTTCCGGAATCATCCATCAGGACGTCTGACGTGTCAATTCTCCGTCCACCATGCGCCAAATACCAAGCGAATTTTCGTTTTTCAATTCGTCGGGCAGAGCTACGTCCGGAAAATCCTGATAGCAGACGGGGCGGGCGAATCGAAAAATCGCCAGAGTACCGACGGAAGTGGTGCGCGAATCCGTGCTGGCAGGATATGGGCCACCGTGAACTACGGCATCGCAGAGCTCCAGACCCGTGGGGTAACCGTTGTAAATAATTCGCCCGACTTTATTTTCGAGGATGGCGATGAGCTCGGAGAATTCGACGACGTCTTGCTCGGTGCCGTGAACAGTGGCGGTGAGATGGCCATGCAGGCCGTGAGCGGCTTCCAGGATTTGTTCCTTATTCGAGTAGTTGATGAGCAGAGTTTCCGGCCCAAAAACTTCGCTCGAGAGATCTGGGTTGGAGAGGAACGAGGTGATATCCGTCTGAAACAGCGCTGGCGCCTGCTTGAAACTCGGTAGCTGCGCCGGGAGATTGTTCTTCGGCGAGCAGGCTGACGTCGCTGCGATTTTTGCGATGGCGAATTTCGCGAGCGTACGAGGCGCTGATGCCGGAGGTCAGCAGCGTGAACTTTGGGGATTCCGCGACTTTGGTTTTTATGACATTTACCAGCGCTTCCGCAGGCTTTCCTTCCGATAAAAATACGAGGCCGGGCTTAGTGCAGAATTGGCCGCCGCCGAGGGTGAAGGAGCCGTAGAGTTCCGCCGCGATTTTTTCGCCGCGAGCGGCGAGCGCGCCGGGAAGAATGAAGGTGGGATTCGTGCTGCCCATTTCGCCGTAAAACGGAATGGGCGAAGGGCGCTTTGCGGCCAAATCGAAAAGCGCGCGGCCGGCGGGGATGGAACCGGTGAAGCCGACGGCTTTCACGAGCGGATGCTTCACGAGAGCGGCGCCGACGGAAAAGCCAGAATCGAAGAGCAAAGAAAAAACACCTTCGGGCAAATCGCAGGCGCGAACGCTTTCGCGAATGATGCGGCCGACGAGTTCGCTGGTGCCGGGATGGGCGGGATGCGCTTTGACGATGACGGGATTTCCCGCGGCGAAGGCGGAAGCAGTATCGCCACCGGCGGCGGAAAACGCGAGTGGAAAATTGCTGGCGCCGAATACAACCACAGGGCCAAGGGGGCGCAGCATCGAGCGGACGTCCGGTTTCGGAGCGGGTTTGCGCTGCGGGTCAGCGCGATCGATACGCGCGGTGACCCAAGAGCCTTCGCGCACGACTTTTGCGAACATGCGGAGCTGCGTGCAAGTGCGCCCGGTTTCCGATTGCAGGCGAGCTACGGAGAGCGCGGATTCCTGATTGGCGCGAGTGACGAGCGATTCGGTTTGTGCCTCGATCCGGCCCGCGATCATTTCCAGGAATTCCGCTTTCTTGGCACCGGACAATCGGCCGAATTCGACGCTGGCTTCGGCAGCGAGTCTTACGGCGAGATCAACTTCCTGGGCGTTTGCGGAATGGAAGGAAGGCTCGATTTTTTGGCCGGTGGCAGGCGCGAAGGCTTGGAACGCGGCATTGTCGGCCTCGCCAGGCTTGCCCGCATTGCCGTCGCGAAATCCGATTATTGATGTTCCTAAAAATTCCATTGTGCGGATCCTTTACCTAGCGGCTTGCGCGAGGGCTGAGCTTGCATTTTGGGGTCGATTTTGAATTGCGTGACGAATCAGCTTCTTGGTTGATTCCAATTCTTCGCCTACCAGTTCAAGTTTGGGAGCCCGCACACGAGCATTGCCGATACCAAGCTCCTGCTGGACCAATTTTATCAGCTGGACGAATTTAGGTACGGTGTCCAGGCGCAGCAGCGGCAAAAACCAGCGGTACAGTTCGAACGCCTGCGCGGATTTTCCTTCCATGCCGAAATTGAACAGGTCCACGGATTCACGCGGCAGAGCGTTGGCGAGGCCGGCGATCCATCCGGTGGCGCCGGCTGCGATGCCTTCGAGAATGGCGTCGTCCACACCGACAAATAAAACCAGGCGATCGCCGATGAGGGCGCGAATCGCGCTGACTCTGCGCACATCGGTGCTCGATTCCTTGACGGAATGCAAATTCTGATGCTCGCTTGCGAGTTCCTGAATTTGCTCTGGAAGAAAATCGGTCCCGTAGGAGACAGGATTATTGTACAGCATGCAGGAAAGCGGCGTGGATTTCAGAACCGCGGCGACGTGGGCTTTCATTTCGCGCGAGTCGCCTTTGTAAACATAGGGCGGCAGGACCATGAGGCCCTCGCATCCGGCGGATACCGCGGCCTTGGCTTGTGCGACGGCTTCGGACGTCGAAAGCGCGGAAATCGCGGCGACTACCGGGGCGCGGCCTTTCAGGGCCCTCACGCAGTGCTGCAGGATCGCCACCTTTTCATTAAAGGAGAGTATGGCGCCTTCGCCCAACGAGCCGAGAGCGATTACGCCGGTGCAGCCATTTTCGACCAGCCAGCGGCAATGATTTGCCATGAAGGCGTGGTCGACTTTTTCATTTTGGTCGAAGCATGTTGTGATTGCGGGCATTACACCTTGCCACTTCATCAGCAGTCTCCATTTAATTTCTCGCCGCGGAATGCGGTGCGATCGCCGCCAGGCTCGAGCAGCGCACGGGAAACAGCGGCGGGCGGACGGAATCAATCTGCCAGCCGAAAAGAAATTCGGCTGCCGGTGCGCAAATGCGCCCCTGACACGGGCCCATGCCGCAGCGGGTGTGCAATTTCGCGGCGCGCCAACCTCTGTGTTCGCTCAGGCGTTCGTGCGGCACGTCTTCGCAGCGGCAGACCAGCGTATCCGGACGCGCGAGATTTTTCAGCTCGGGGCGCAGTGGGAACGCGTGTTGCAGGATGCGCACCACTTTCTGGTGGCGGGCGCGCTTCGCAAATAAATGCTTGGCGCGATCTTCCCAGTTCGTCGCGGCGTAACCGGCGATTTCGCCTTCGACGAGCGCGAGTTCGAGGCCGCCAATTCCGGTGGGTTCGCCAGCGCAGAATATTCCGGGGATCGAGGTCTGCTGATACTCATCCACCGCAACAAAGTCTTCGCGCAGGCGGCAGCCGCACATGCGTGGAAGCTCGACGTTGGGAATGAGATGAAAGCCGCAAGCAAGATAGTCACATTCGATTTCGCCGGTCTGTCCGTGACGGGAAATGCGCACGGATTCCACGCGGCGATTTCCGAAGGCGGCGACCGGCCAACAATCGGTCCAGTGCGGGATGCCGCGAAGATCGTAGGCGAGGCTCATGGCCTCGGCCGATTTGCCCCAGATCAGCATCATCTTCAGAGCGAAGCGCGCCATCTTTGGACGAGTGGTCTGCTCGCAGATGCCGATCACTTTCGCGCCACATTTCCGGGCGTAGGCGGCGACTGCAAGGATCAGCGGACCAGTGCCGGCAATAACGATGCGTCTTCCGGATATATCGAGGCCGGATTTTACGAAGGCTTGGAGACCGCCGGCGCCCATGACGTTTGGAAGAGTCCAGCCGGGAAAGGGCAGGAAAAGTTCGCGTGCGCCCGTCGCGAGAATTAGTTTTCCGTAGCTGATTTGAATCGCGGAATCGGATTCAGCGGCCAGCTCGCCTTTCGCAGCGTGAAAGACGTGCGCGCCGCGAACGATTTGCACTGCTGATTTATTTAGGCGATCGAACCATATGGATGCTGCCGAGGGCCGCGCGCAGTCGTGAGTGGCGCGCCAAATTTGTCCTCCGGCGGCGGGGTTGTCGTCGAGCAATCCGACGCTGCAGCCGGAATCAGCAGCTGCGAGCGCCGCGGCGATTCCCGCGGGCCCAGCGCCGACAACCGCGACGTCGAATCGTAGATGCTTCACGCTATCCATTGGCTTCTATTTTCATATTCGCTTCGCACAGCACCTGGCAACTGCGGCGCTGGGGTTCTCCATTGATTGCGACGCGACATTCGAAGCAGGTGCCCATGCCGCAGAGAGGCGAGCGCGGCTGGCCGGTCACCGAAGCGCGGCAAGTTGCACCAGAGGCGAGAACGGCGACGGCGACACTGGAGCCGTCGCGCACGGTGACGAGCTTTCCATTTACGCGGACTGAGATGGATTCAGACATGGGCCTCCGCTGCGATTTGCCGCGACGGGAGATACGGCTGAATGGGAATTGCGGGACGCTGGCCGAGAATTTGCGCGCAGATTAGTTTTGCTGTGGCGAGCGAAGTGGTGATGCCGAGGCCTTCGTGGCCGGCAGCGACCAAAACGGACGGATCGTGTGGCGACGGGCCGATCAGAGGAAGCTTATCGGGAGTGGCGGGGCGGAAACCGGTCCAGACGCGGATCGCGGAGAGTGAGTTCAGGCCCGGCATGTACTCGAAGGCGCGTTGCAACATGCGCGAGAGGATGGATTCGTCCACTGCGGAATTTTCGGCGCCGAATTGACGTGACGAGCCGATTAAAATTTGGCCTGTCGTACGGGGCTGTACGTTGAAGGCCACGGAATCGGCGGTGAGGGAGTGCGCGCTTTTCAGATAGCCGAGTTCGACTACCTGATGATGGAGAAAATTCGGATAACGATCGGTGATTACCAGGTGGCCTTTGCGCGGCTTAATGTTTATTCCCGGGCTGAGTTTCGGAGCAGACTGGCCGGCAGCGTTGATGATAAAGCCTGCCACGAAAACTGAACCGTCAGCGAGCCGCGCGGCGCCTTTTCCGATTGTGGCGACTGGCTGGCCTTGGATTACGCGAGCTCCCAGCGCGCGGGCTTTTTGCAATAAGCACTCCACCGCACAGGGCGGGTAAACGACAGAATCTCCTGGAACGCTCAGGGCGCCCGCGAGTGGCGCGCGCAAATGGGGCTCCGCATCGCGAACCTGCTGCGAATCGAGAATTTCCGCGTTGACGCCGCGTTCGCGGTAATAGTCAAATTTCCTGCGCACTTCGCGCATTTCTTCTTCGTCGGCCGCGACCCACAGCGTTCCGCACGGGTCGAATTCCACGGACGCGGGAAGCTGGTCTCGCAAATCGTCCCAGAGAATTTGCGAATAGCGCGTGATGGCGAATTGCGCTTCGGAATCGTCCATCACCACGATGTGGCCCATGGCCGCGCCAGTGGAGCCGGCGCTGGGGAAACTTTCGTCAATTACCAGGACGCGCAGGCCTTCGGCGGAAAGTTCCAGTGCGCAGGCGGCGCCGACGATGCCGGCGCCCACGATAACGACTTCGGCGGGCTTGTTCACGGGTAGATGCCATTGCGAAAGGGATCGCGGGGATCGAGAATTACATCCGCATCCGCCGTGATGAACGCCGAGCCTTTGATGATGGGCAGCACTTGGCCGTCCTCGATGCGAAATTGCGCTTCAAAAACGCTACCCACGATGCTTTCCTGGCGCCAGATTTCGCCGGGTAGCAATTTTCCATCGGCGTAGAGACAGGCGAGCTTGGCGCTGGTGCCGGTGCCGCAGGGCGAACGGTCGTAGGCTTTTCCGGGACAGAGAACAAAGTTCTGGCTTTGTATACCGGGCTTGCGCGAGGGACGAAATAATTCGACGTGATCGATTTCTTTACCGTCGGAACCTATGATGCCATTGGTGGCCAGAGCCTGGCGAATGGCCCAGGCGAACTCAGTCAGCTTTTCAATATTCGCGGTATTTAATTCTATGGAATTATCGTTCACCAGAAAAAACCAATTGCCGCCCCAGGAGACATCGCCGGTGACGGCGCCGTAACCCGCCACGCGGACCGTTACATTGGCGGCGGTGCGTTTGCTGGCGACGTTGACGACGGTGACTTCGCCGGTTTCATGAAGAGTCGCGGTGACGGCGCCCACCGGAGTTTCGATGCGATGATCGCCGTAGGTGATCTTTCCCAAATACGCGAGTGTGGTCACCAACCCGATGGTGCCGTGCACGCACATGCCGAGGTATCCGACGTTGTTGAAGAAAATTACTCCTGCGGTGCTGGCGGGATCGACAGGCTTGCAGAGAATTCCGCCGACAACGACTTCGGAGCCGCGAGGTTCGTTAGCCAACGCGCCGCGAAGGAAATCGTGATCGAGGCGAAAGCGTTCCACCTGCTCAGCGACTGAACCAGGGCCGAGGTCCGGACCGCCGCTGACAATAATTCTGGTGGGTTCACCACCGGTATGAGAGTCCACCACGTGGATACGTTCGAGGGCGTCGAACATATCCGTGGGGGTAGTTTGAACTCGTGGATTGGTGAGGCTCATGAGCAGGCAATCCGACGCGCGACGGCACCGCGTGCATATAATATACATCAGGGCGAGGCTCGGCAACGGAAAACGTGATATATCCCGATTAGCTTGCCTAGTCGCTGCTACCCGAGGACGCGCAATAGTTTTCTGCTGTATTTTCAGTTGCTTGCGAGGATGCTCTAGCGAGTTAGCTGGAATTGCGGAAGCGAACTCCTTCTTTCGCAGGGCTAGAGTCAGCGCGGGTGGCGCGCAATCCAGATTTCAATCGGCGCTGCCCCAGATGTCGCCGACACTGTAGCCGGTGGGAAATGGATCGTCGGAGTCCAGGACGTATTGCGCGATGCCGGTGATCCAGGCGCGTCCGCTGATGGTGGGAACTTCGGCGGGGTAGGGGCCGACGCGTGTTTCGGCGATCAGGCGGCCGGTGAAAGTGGTGCCGAGGATTCCCTCGTGTACAAAATCCTGATGCGGTGGCAACTGGCCTTTGGCGTGGAGCGCGGCCATTTTTGCGCAGGTGCCGGTGCCGCAGGGCGAGCGATCGAGCGCGCCGGTCCATGAAGATGGGCGGTTCCAGTCGAGTTTGCCCGTGGAAACGATCACGGTGTTCTTGCGGTCGGAGCGCGGATGGTCCGCGGGCGCGGAAAGTTGCGCGATGGTGATGCCGGCGATGGCGGAATTTTCCGGATGAACGGCGGGGAGTTGTTCGTTGGCCGCGGCTTTGATCATTTCGCCGACGCGCACGATGTCGCGCGCCTCGTCGGGAGTTAGTTGGAAGCCCAGAGGCGCGGCATAGGCGATGACGTAGAACATGCCGCCGTAGGCGACTTCCACTTTTACAGTGCCGAAGCTCGGAACTTCGACGTTGGCATCGAGGTGCATGGCAAATACCGGGACGTTTTGAAATGTGACGCGTTTGACTTTTTTATTTTCGATTTCAGCTTCGACTTCGACGAGGCCCGCGGGTGTATCGAGCTTCAGCTTCATAATGCGCTCGCGAATGGGAATCATTCCGGTCTCGAGCAGCACGGTGACGACTCAGATCGCGTTGGTGCCGGACATGGGCGGGTATTCGGTTTGCTCCATGATTACGAACCCGGCGGCAGCTTCGGGATTTGTAGACGGCAGGATGAGATTGCAATTGGATGCGGGGTAGCCGCGCGGTTCGCGCAGCATCAATTTGCGCAGCTCATCGAAGTGAGTTTCCAGATATTTCATTTTTTCAAACATGGTGGCGCCCGGTACGTCGAGCACGCCGCCAACGATCACGCGGCCGGGCTCGCCGCACGCGTGCGCGTCCACGGCTGAAATCACTCGAGCGAATTGCACGGGATTACCCCCCAACGAGCGTGCCTGCGATCCGACCAATTTTGCAAACGCGTCTCACGGAAATATCGCGCGACGCTCGAGAGAACTACGGCCGCTCCTGATCGGGTATTTTACGGTCTGAGGCGGAGCGGGCGATCAAAAAATAAACCGGCACGCCGAGGATGACGATTATCAGGCCCGGCCACGTGGTGGCAGGGCGATAGGTGAAGAGCACGATCAGGATGGTTGCCGCGCCCACGATGTAGAGCGCGGGAAGCCAGGGGTAGCCGAAAGCACGATAAGGCCGGTCGGCATCGGATTTCTTGATGCGCAGGCGAAAAACGCCAGCGATGGTGAGAATGTAAAAAATCAGCGCGGCGGAAATAATGTAATCGAGCAAATCGCTGTAAAGATTACCGTAGGATTGCGTGGTGGGATTGTAGGTGCGCGGAAGAACCAGAAACGCAGCCCAGAGGCCCTGAATGAGCAAGGCACATGCGGGCACGCGCGCGGAATTTAGTGTGCCGGCGGATGGAAAAAATAATCCGTCGCGAGCCATGGCGTAAAAGGTTCGCGCTCCAGCGAGAGTGAGAGCGTTCACGGTGCCGACGGTGGAGACCATGATGGCGGCGGCTAGTAGCCCGGCGCCCAGCGTCGGGAAAATTGTTTGCAACATCGCGGTAGCGACGCGATCCGCCGGAGCGCGCTGGATGGCGGCGAGCGGAAGCGTGACAAGATAGGCGACGTTCGCGAGGAGATACAGCGTGATTACGACGCTCGTACCGATGACGAGCGAGAGCGGAAGATTGCGGCGCGGATTTTTCACTTCGCCTGCGGTGAAAGTAATGTCGTGCCAGGAATCGGCGGAAAAGAGCGAGCCGGTTTGTGCTACGCAGATCGCGACGAGCAGGCCGAAGGCGGTGGTGGCGCTGAGTCCGGTGGCGAGCGGAGAGATGCCGCGAGCGGTCCAGGTATTGCTGAAATTGTCGTGAACCGCGGCGGCGTTCCAGCCGAGCGTGAGGCCGAGCAGAATGAGAACGATGAGCGCGAGAGTCTTGCCGACGGTGAAAACATTTTGGACGACTTTGCCGTATTGCAGGCCGCGGCTGTTGGTCCAGGTGAGCACGGCGATCATGCCTATGGCGACGAGCTGCGCGGACGAAAGCGAAAAAGCGTAGCCGCTGGATACGTGGATCGGCGCGATCAAATAATGAGCTTCCGAAATCGTCGGGAAAAGCACGCCGGAAAAACGCGCGAAGGCAATCGCGACTGCTGCGATCGTGCCGGTCTGGATTACGGTGCAGAGCGTCCAGCCGTAGAGAAAACCCCAGAGCGGGGAGAATGCTTCGCGCAAATAAATATACATTCCGCCGGCGCGGGGCATCATGGCGGCGAGTTCGCCGTAGGAAAGCGCTCCGGCGATGGTGAGCACGCCGGTAAAAAGCCACGCGACGAGCAGCCAGCCCGCGCTCCCGATTTCGCGGGACATGTCTGCTGAGACGATGAAGATTCCGGAGCCGATCATTACGCCGACTACGACCATTACGGAGTCGAACAGGCCGAGGCCGCGCGCGAAGGAGGGGTCTGATGGAGGGGCGGGAGGAGTGGCGTCGGGCGCGTTGGTGGCCATTAATATCCTTGTGATTTTGATGATGCCTGAAAGCGCTGTGAATCTGCTGCAGCGGTTCGTGCCGCGGCGCCAAATGAGTACATGGAGACAAGACGGTTGCGTCGAGGCGATGTTGGCGCGGATGAAAAGGCTTGACCAGTGGATAATATATACAAGACTATACCTCCGTGTCGAACTCATCTTCGGACAACTTGGGTAACAATTCAGGCGCTCCCAGCAAGGAAGCGAACGGCGCCGGCACGAAGTCCACGCGCATTTCTCGCCGCGAATTCGGACTGGATGCGGCGATCGGCGCGGCCGCGGCTGCGGCGCTTTCAATTTCACCGCCGAGCTTGCTGAGCGCGCGACGCGACCCCGACAACATATCATCGGCGACTCCGACGGGCGAGCAGGAAACGGCGGCGGCCAAGCCGATGCTTACTCCCGAGCAAAGCCACGACGTGGAAGCGAAGCTCGCCAACATTATTCGCAAGTACGGCGAGCGGTTGTCGGAGGAGCAGCGGAAACATTTGCGCAAGATTTTGGCTTACAACGAAACGATGCTGGCTCCTGTTCGGGCGTTTGCATTGCAGAATGGCGATCCACCAGTGAGTGTGTTGAAACTTTCCAGCGGGAAAAACAGCGAGTGACGAACTGGGTGTTTTTGATTCAGCGCGCTAGTGTGTGTCGACGAATTGGATTTGGCTGCGCGAGCCTGCCGATCCGCGTGCGGTTGGCAAGAAGACAAATCAATCCATGTTGAGCGAAGACATCCTCTATCTTTCGGTACGCGAGCTCGGCGACCAAATTCGCCGCGGGAAGATTTCGCCGGTGGAGCTGGCGGAAAGTTTTCTGGCGCGCAGCGAAGCGCTAGGACCGAAGCTGAATGCATTCGCGACGATTACGCGCGAGCTGGCGTTGCAGCAGGCGCGGGCGGCTGAAAAAGAAATTGCTGCGGGGCATTATCGCGGGCCTCTGCATGGAGTGCCGTATGCGGCGAAAGATCTCGTAGCGGTGGAAGGGTATCCGACGACGTGGGGCGCTCGGCCGCTGGCGAAGCAAACATTCGATTACAACGCGACGGTGATTGAAAAACTGAACCGCGCGGGAGCGGTGCTGATCGGGAAAGCTGCGATGATCGAGCTGGCGGGCGGCTTGGGTTATTCCGCGGGCGATGCTTCATTGACGGGACCGTGCAAAAATCCCTGGAACACGAAGTACTGGACGTGCGGATCGTCGAGCGGATCGGGCGCGATTGTGGCTGCGGCGATGGCGCCTTGGGCGATCGGGTCGGATACGCGCGGGTCGATTATTTGTCCTTCGTCGTGGTGCGGAATTTCCGGGATGCGGCCGAGCTTTGGACGCGTGAGCCGGCATGGCGCGATGGCAATCGCCTGGACGATGGATAAGCTGGGGCCGATGGCGCGCACGGCGGATGATTGCGGGTTAGTGCTTTCGGTTTTGGCGGGGCATGATCCGCTGGATTTCGATTCGTTGCCGGCGAGCGTTTCGGATTTTGCATATCCTGCGGCCGACGGAAGAGGCCGCGAAACCGATTCGCATCGGACGATTGACGAATGTGTGGAACGAGCAAGAGCCGGGATTGCAAGCGGCGGTGGATGCCGCTTTGAAAGTGCTGGAGAAAAATGGCGCGACGATCACGGATGTGGAGATGCCGGACGGCCCTTACGAAGAGGCGGCGGAGCTGACGATATTGATGGAGTCGGCTTCCGCGTTTCAGGAGCTGATTGTTTCCGGGCGTTGCGCGGATTTGATCGATCCGGTCGGGCAGATTAATGGTTACGCGAGCCAGGAATTTTCCGTCGGGGATTATCTGCAGGTGCAACGCGTGCGGACTTTTTTGCAGGCGCAGGTGGATAAATTGTTCGAGCGGTTCGATGTGCTGGCAGCGGCGGGCGAATCGTCGGCGGCGTCTCCATTAAGCACGCCTCCGGAAGATGATTCGGGGGGACCGATCGAACGAAGAGCGCCGGACGGAGTTTCCAGTTTGTGCGGATTGCCGGCGATCAGCGTGCCGTGCGGGTTGAGCAAGGAGAAGTTGCCGTTCGGAGTGCAATTCATCGGGCGGGCGCTGGACGATCACGCGGTAATTGCGGCGGCGCGAATGTTTCAGAACCATACCGAGTGGCACAAAATGCGCCCGCCGATCAGCTAGCTGCAAGGCCTTCAAGGGGTGTTCGTGACGAATCAATGTGTCGGGGTGTGGCGATGCGTTGTGCGGGGTGTGCGCTCTGTGGCTGAAAATTTCCCCGCGTGTGTGCGTTGCGGCCTGCTGGCTTTGCTGATCGTGATTTCTTGCGATGCATTGGTGCGCGCGGAATCCGTAACGCAGCAACCATCGGCGCCGGCTGGTACGCCGGAGCAGTTTGCGGCAGAGTTCTGGGACTGGCGGGCGCGTTACCAGCCGTTTTCGACGGACGATATTCCGCGGCTTGAGCATCCCAGCGGCGTGCGCGACTGGTCGGCTGGTTCAATCGCAAGACAGAGGAAACAACTCGAAGAATTTGAAGCGCGGTGGAAGAAGCTGGATCGCGCGGGATGGACTGTCAGCGAAAAAGTGGACGACCGGTTGATGGGGTCGGCGCTGGCGCGGGTGCGTTGGGAACTGGATTTGAATCGGCGGTGGGAACACGATCCGACTTTTTATCTTGATCAGACACTTACGGCTTTGCTGGAATCGCTGGTGGAACCGCCGCCCTTCGATGCCGCGCGAAGCCGCGAAGTCGTGACGCGCATGCAGGACATACCCAGGATTTTGAGTGATGGAGAGCCGAATCTGCACGCGGTGCGCCCGTTTGCGCAACTGGCAATTAGTTCGCTCGGGCAAATCCGGCCCGAATTGCAGGACGTGGAGCGCGAAGTTGGGCCGATGCTGCATCCGGAGGGATCGCATGCGGGAGATTTGCCCACGGAGTTCCAGGTCGCGACGGAAAAAGCAATCGTGGCGCTGGAAGCCTATCGGACGTGGTTGCAGGAACATTTGCAGGGGATGCCGGAAAGTGCGGCGGTAGGGCGCGCGAACTACGAATTCTTTTTGAGCCATGTGGCGCTAATTCCTTACACGCCGGAGCAGTTGCTGACGATCAGCCGGCAGGAGTGGGAACGCGCGGTGACTTTCGAGCAGATTGAAAAGCAGCGGAATCAGGGGTTGCCGGAGCTGAAGATCGCTGCGAACATTGACGAGCAAATCCGCACGAGCGAGCGCGACGAGCTGGCGATTCGCGATTTTCTGGAGAAGAAAGGGATCCTGACGGTTTCCCCTGCGATCGGCCACTACACGATTCGGTTGATGCCGGGATATGTGAACGCGCTTTCCGGTTTTGGGGAGACGGACGATTTTCTGCATGCGACCGGGGTGCGTTGGGCGAACGAGCCTTCACCGACGCTAGGATATTTCTGGCTGGCCTCAGCGAAAGATCCGCGGCCGGATATGGTGCACGAGGGCGTGCCGGGACATTATTTCCAGATGGCGTGGTCGCGGATGCACGAAGATCCGATCCGGCGGCACTACTACGATTCGGGGCCGAATGAAGGGCTGGGTTTCTACGCGGAAGAAATGATGCTGCAGGCGGGGCTGTTCGATGATAGCCCGCGTTCGCGCGAAATTATTTACAATTTCATGCGGCTGCGCGCGTTGCGCGTGGAAGTGGACGTGAAACTGGCGCTCGGAATATTTACGATCAGCCAAGCCGCGGATTACCTGGCGCATTACGTGCCGATGGATCAGAAAACCGCCGAGGAAGAGGCAGCGGGGTTCGCCACTGGGCCGGGACAGGCGATCAGCTATCAGATTGGAAAGATCCAGATCATGCGGTTTCTGGCGGACGCGCGGTTGAAACAAGGTGATGCGTTCGACCTGCGCGCGTTTGATGACTATTTGTGGAAGAACGGGAATGTGCCGATTGTTTTGCTGCGTTGGGAGCATCTGGGCTTGGATGATGATCTGCAGAGCGTGGACAAGGCGGCGACGGCGAGGCGCCGAGAGGTGAGAGCTGGCACCCGAATGAAGCGCGGGGCGAGGAGGTTGGCGGAAAGTAAGTAAACGTTTACGCAGATTTGGTTATACTGAGCGGTTGGAGAGCGGCGGCTTCGATTGGTGATGAATGATGGTTTGGCGACCGCTGAAATCCGGACCTCCTGCCGCGAGGTCTGGTGAAAATTATTCAGGGAGACTGGGATGAACAAGAAAAAGGTGATTTCGCGGCGGCGTTTTGTGACTTCTGCGGTGTCGGCGGGTGCGGCTGCTTGTTTGTTGCCGACGAAAGGACTGTTGGCAAGCGTGGCCGGCGATGCGCGGCGGGAGAGTGGCTTGGCCCAGCGGGCGGCGCCCGCGCTGCTCGACAAACCTTCGTGGAAAGATCAGGGCATAGAAAATCTCGCGCGGTCTCCGTACGCGAAGCTGAAGAATATTCCGGTTCACGCGGTGACGATCGATAGCGGATTCTGGGAGAAGCGGCGGGTAATAAATGTGGAGAAGAGCATTCCCAGCATGCACGATCTGCTGGAGGCGAACGGGCGCATGAACAATTTTCGCCGACTGATCGGCAAGAGTACCGCGGCGCAGAGCGGACCGGTATATTCCGACTCCGATATTTATAAATGGACGGAGGCCGTGGGTTTCACGCTGCAGTCGGGTGCATACCCCGAGCTGCGCGCTTCGGCGCAAAAATTCATTGATGACGTGGTGGCCGCGCAACAGCCCAATGGTTACCTGAACACTTATTACGTGGAGGACAAGGCGCCGCTAAGTATGACGGTGCAAACGCAGACGACCGGCCATGAGCTGTACAACATGGGACATTATTTACAGGGTGCGATTGCATTTTATCGCGGCACAGGCGATCCCAAGATGCTGGATGCCGGGATCCGCTTCGTGGACGATTTCCTGCTGCCAAGTTACGGGCCCGCGCCGCTGAAGCCGATTGTTTCCGGACATCCGGAAATTGAGATGGCGCTGATTGAGCTTTATCGCACGACAGGCGACAAGCGGCAACTGGAGCTGGCGGGATATATCTTACAGGGTGATGACCGGGCGCAACTGGAAGCACGGCGCACGATTTACATGTTCAGCGGGACGCCGTTCACGGCACGCACCAAGCTGGAAGGGCACGCGGTGCGAGCGATGTACGCCTGCTGCGGCGCGACGGACTATTACATGGAGACGGGCGACGCGACTTATCTCAAGACGCTGAACAAGCTGTGGAACGACATGACCAGCAGCAAAATGTACGTCACCGGTGGAGTGGGATCGCGCGCGGCGGGCGAAGCGTTTGGCGACGCTTACGAATTGCCGAATGCGCGCGCGTATGGAGAAAGCTGCGCGGCGATCGGCAACATGATGTGGAACTGGCGGATGCTCGCGGTGACTGGCGACGCGAAGTTCACGGATGTGATCGAGCGAGCGCTGTACAACGGAATCAATTCGGGGATGTCGCTGGACGGGACGCTTTATTGTTACAGAAATCCGCTGGCGTTCGATCCGGCAACAGGAGACAAGATCCGCAACACCTGGTACGACACCACGTGCTGCCCGCCAAACCTGGAGCGGACGTTTGCCGCGCTGCCAGGATATTTTTACAGCACGAGCAAAGACGGAATTTACGTGCATCTTTACGACAATTCAGAACTCGACTGGCACTTGGAGAATGGAACGGGATTGAAGATCACGCAGAAAACGAATTATCCGTGGGATGGCGGCGTGGAAATTGGCGTGACGCCAGCGGAAGCTGCCGATTTTACTTTTTATGTGCGGATTCCGGGATGGGCGGAACGAGCGCAGGTTGCCGTGAACGGCAAGCCTGTGCCGGGCGCGAAGCCCGGTGAATATTTGCCGATCACACGGCGATGGGCGGCGGGCGACGTGGTGCATCTGAAAATGGAAATGGTTCCGCAAGTGATTGAAGCGAATCCTCACGTGGTGGAAGATGCGGGGCGCGTGGCGGTGCAGCGCGGCCCGCTGGTGTATTGCCTGGAGCAACTCGATCAGCCCAGTGGAACGGTGCTGGAGGACGTGGCGCTGGATTTGGGTCGCAAGACGACGGACGAATTCCAAAGCAAGTTCGAGCCAGATCTGCTCGGCGGCGTGGTGGTACTCGAGCATCCGGGCGCGAGCTTGGAATTCGGGAGCGCGCACGAAGCCTTGTACTCCACGTACAAGGCGGATACGCCGAAGAACAAACCGGTGGCGCTGACGTTCATTCCGTATTACGCATGGGCGAATCGCGAAGCGACCCCGATGCAGGTCTGGACACCACTGCTGAAAGCGTGAAATCTCGCGGCGATTCAAAGGCGAGATGGCGCTGGAGATTTGCTATCGATTACCGCGCGGTGCCGCGCTGGGCGGCATTCGATTTGGGCAATAACTGAAAGACGCGGTGGAGAAGATTTTCACGCTTGTCCACCACGTCGGTAACGCCCTCTGGCAGGGTTGGTTCCGAGCGAATCACGGCAGCATGCAAGGTATTCAATAATATTGGGACGTGTGGATGGATGTCGTGGAGCTTACGCGCGGCGTCCAAGCCGTTCATGCGCGGCATGGCAACGTCTAGAATGATGAGATCGGGGTTTATTTCGGGGGCGCGTTCGACGGCATCGAGTCCGTCAGCGGCTTCGCCGCAAATTTCAAAGCCTGAGGTTTCCAGCAGGGTGCGGATTCCTCTGCGGACAGAAGGATTGTCGTCAACAATAAAAATGCGGTGTGCCATGTCACCCCCCGAAGCAACGGGGTGACAGCCGGTCGCTGGAGAGCACCCGAGTACGTACGCTAGCGTACCAAACGGTTAGGCGCTCTGCTAGAAATTTTTCTGCGGGGCCATCAGGATTCAGCTACGGGCTGGCGGGCGTTTCATTTCTTGCGTTCCTTCCACTCTATTTTCAGGACCCCTAGGGAATCCAGCGCGTCTTTCATCGCCGCGCGTTCTTCGGAGGAGACCTGGCCGTCGAGCGATTGACGCGCGCGGATGGCATCTTCAACAGCTTTCACGCGAAGCTCCAGTTTGACCGGGTCGATCTCGAGAACGGCGGCTTTGTAGAGCGCGCGCCAATTATTCTCGACCATGGGGCCCTCCTGCGGGACGACATTCTAAGTTCGGGCGCGCGCGATGTCAGTGCGGTAGCGTACCGAGGCGGCTGAGTTCTTTTTCCCACATTTCGGTTTGTTGTCTGATGGAGGCATAACATTCGCATGCGGCATCTTCGAGGCCGCTGCGGTCGTCGATGCGGACGCTGCCGCGATTGTAGGTGATGAATCCGGCTTTCTGGAGAATGCCGGCGGCCACGGTGACGCTGGCGCGGCGGGTACCGAGCATGTGCGCGAGAAATTCCTGTGTTAGCGGAACGACGTCTCCGCCGAGGCGGTCCTGACTCATCAGCAGCCAGCGCGCGAGGCGTTCATCCACTTCATGGAGGCGGTTGCAGGCGGCGACGTGGACCGCTTGCATGCCGAGACTTTGCGCATAGCGATTCAGGCTCTTTTCCAGCGCCGGCGAATGTGACAGAACTTCTTTGAAGTCCGGCGCGGTGATCTGATAAGCGCTGCCCGCGACTTGCATGATGACTTGCGTCGGGCTGGTGCTGAGTCCCACGACTAACGGAAGACCGACGAATCCTTCCTTGCCTGCTAAGCCGACTTCGACGCTTTTTCCGTCGGTCATTACGTTGAGCACCGAAGCGAGGCCGCCATTGATGAAGAAGGCGTGCGCGAGAGGCTCGCCGGCTTCATGCAGAACGGAGTGCGTGGGAAGATCGACGAGTTCCATTTTTTTGGCGACGGCGTTTAGCTCGCCGGCGGGCAGGCCGAGGAGGATCAGGTTTTGAATCTTATTGGAGTTGCCATCGTCAACTGCGGGGCCGGCGGTGATGCGACGAGGTAATTTTGGAGAGGCCATAAGGGCTCCTGTGCGGACGGGTAGCGTCTGAGTTCGCAAGGAGCCGTAGATTTTGGGAAGAGAACGGCAGGATGCTAGTGAGACAGTTCGACCATACTCGTTCGGTATGTAGATAGCTATGAAATACGGAGTGAGAGTCGGGGCGCACCGGCGAAGATCCCCGGCGAGAGAAAGACCGAAAGAGCGCATAACCGAAGAGGACAGCCAGGAGCGCCCTCCTGCGGCGGGCAGGGGCTGTCCCACGATTTGGGGATCACTGGTCACCCGGCTCGTGACCGGTCTGGAACTGACGCAATAGAAGTGGACCTTGATTTGTATCTTGCGTAAGATAGCGCGCGGTTGGGAATCCCTGTCCTGTTGGCCATTCGCGTAGTTGAGGCGTGAGTTTAGTTTTTGGAATTGTTGGTTGGGTCCCGGCGTGTGAGACGCGTGAAGATTTGCGGGATTGGGGTCCCGCGTTGCCGCGGCTTGTTAGCAAAACGGATATTTGACGAATTGAATTAGACGAATTGGGTCATTGGCAAGTTTATAGCAAAGAAACGGTTTGTTCCTCCCCGGATTACCGCTTCCTCGCTCAAGGAGAATTGGTGTGAGCCGAGCTACTTCTAAGATCGCCGCGCGCTATTTCATTTGTGGTGGCTTGTTGTTGCTGCTGCTGATGTTTGCGAATGGGGCGTGGGGGCAGAACACTACATCGACTGTGGCCGGGAGTGCGCCTTCTGATGATGTTTTGGCTACGGCGGCGCCGATCGAGGGGCCGGTGGCGATTACGCGAGACGGGGCGGGAAATCTTTATGTAGTGACTGATATTGGGGTGATCTACAAGGTGCCCGGTGACACACCGGCTCCTTTCATGTCCATTTACGCGGGGAATAACACAGCAGGCTTTTCGCCGAACGGGACTCTGGCGACGGCGGCATTGTTGTATGAACCGATCGGCGCGGCGCTGGACGTGAACGGCAATCTTTATTTTTCGGATCAGAATAATTGCGTGGTGCGGGAGATTGTGGCTGCTACGGGAGTGATGAACACGGTGGCGGGGATTGCGGGGCAATGCAGTTACAACGGAGACAATAAAGCGGCAACGAGCGCGCAACTGAATTTTCCCCAAGAGGTCGCGCTGGATGGCGCGGGGAATCTTTATATCGCGGACATTGGCAACAGCCTGGTGCGGCGCGTGGTGTTGGGGACGGGAATCATCACGACTTATGCCGGCACACCGGGCACTGCGGGATTTCCCGCGAACAACGTGCTGGCAACTTCGACTCCGCTGAACGGGCCGGTGGCGGTGACGGCTGATGCGGGCGGAAATCTTTTTATCGCTGACCAGAACAACGACATCGTTTGCCGAGTGGATGCAACGACGAAAAATATCACGATCGTGGCTGGAACAGGCACCCCGGGATACAGCGGGGACGGCGGGCTCGCAACTGCGGCAACTATGCGGATTCCGGATGGAGTGGCGGTGGATACTGCGGGAAACCTTTACATTGCGGATGCGATGAATGCTGCGGTGCGAGAGGTGTTCTCAGCGACGAGCCCGACCCCCGGCGAAATAACGACGATCGTGGGCAATCACACGTTTGGATTTAACGGCGACGGAGCGGTGGGGACTTCGACGGAGCTGACGAATCCGTTTGGGGTGTTGGTTGATCCGACTACTGGGAATTTGTGGATTGCAGACTACTGGAGCAATCGGGTTCGGTTTTACACGGCGAGCACGAAGATCGTTACGACGGTGGTGGGGAGCGGCGGGATGGGCGATGGTGGTCCGGCGACGAGCGCCAGTTTGTATTACCCGCGGAATCCTGCGTTGGATAACAACGGCAATGTATTTTTTGTTGACGCGCAAAACAATACAATCCGGGAGGTGAGCGCCTCGGACGGAACAATATCCAAGGTAGTAGGCACTGGGATTCCGTGTCCAGTTGGGACCGACTCGTGTGGCGATGGCGGACCGGCAATCAATGCGGCACTTTTTATGCCGCGGACCGTGACAGCCTTGGCGTCTGGGAACTTGCTGGTTGCGGATGACGGCGACAGTCGCATTCGCGAGGTGAATGGCTCGACAGGGGTCATCACGACGATTGTGGGGTCGGGAAATTTGTGCACGGCACCTTTTTCGAGCTGCGGCGACGGGGGACCGGCGTTGAGCGCGAATCTGAACGACGCTCGTGCAGCGGTGCTGGATGCGGCGGGGAATCTTTATTTTGTGGACGCGCAGGATAATCGCGTCCGCGAAGTGGACACGACCGGCACGATCACAACGATTGCGGGAGGCGGGCCTGACGGAACCGCACCGATAGGGTGTCCTGGAAGTTACACCGGGGATGGAGGGCCGGCGGTGGATTCCACGCTAAATTGCCCCGCTGGACTGGACATCGATGCAAACGGCAACCTGTACGTCTCCGATACGGATAACAATGTGATTCGCAAGATTGATACCGGCACCCCGCGGATGATCACAACTATCGCCGGGACTGGGACTGCGGGACACACCGGCGATGGCGGCTTGGCTACGAACGCGACTCTGAATGCGCCGCTCAGAATATCGACGAACGGCGCAGGCAATCTTTTTATCTCTGATTCTGGAAATAATGTGATCCGCCGCGTGGACGGAGCAACTAGGATTATCACGACGTTCGCGGGGAACGGGAACTTTGCATTTGCGGGCGATGGCTTGCCGGCACTGTCAGCGAGCTTCGCCACCCCGGACGGAGTCGTCGTGAACGACCTGGGCAACATGTACGTGGGTGATTTGTTTAACAACCGGATCAGGCTGGTGCTGCTCAATCCGAACATAACGCTTTCGAGTACGACTGCGGCGTTTGCGAACCAGGCCGTGAATGTGAGCGCGACTTTGCCGGTGACGGTGACCAATTCTGGAGATGCGCCGCTGACGATTTCGAGCGTTGCGATCACGCCTGGCGCGTTTTCGATTTCTTCGAATGTGTGCCCATTGGCGCCTTCGACGCTCGCGGTGGGCGCGAAGTGCGGGATTGATATTGCGTTCATGCCGACGGAGTTTATTGCCTACACCGGAACGATCACGATCACGGACAACGGGCCCACTGCGGGGAGCACGCAGAATATTGCCCTTTCGGGTATGGGCGCGGCGGCGCTCACGGTTACGACTAGCGGAGCCGGAACTGGGACTGTAACCAGCTCGCCTGCGGGTATCAACTGCCCGACGACTTGCACGGGCACGTTCCCGGGCAATGGGCAAGTGGTTCTGACAGCGACGCCAGGAACGGGCTCGACTTTCACTAGTTTCAGCTCGAACTGTGTGCCGGCTAACCCGCAGACCACGCCGCCTACTTGCACAGTTTCGACGGCGACGTCGGGCGTGACGGTGACGGCGACGTTTGGCCAGGCGGTTCCGGGGACGATCACCATTACGCCGTCACCGTTGCCGTTTGGGCTGGAGGGGTTAGGATCGACGAGTTCGCCGGAGACGTTGACGGTATCGAACACGGGGAATACGACGGTGACGTTTACGAGCATTGCGATGACGGGAGATTTCGCTGGCGCGACGCTGGCGCAGTGCCCGAGCATTGCGGTGGAAGCGGCGCCGTGCAAGTTCCAGATTACGTTCACGCCGACGGCGGCGGGTGCGCGCACTGGAACGATCACGTTTACGGATAACGCGACGGGAAGTCCGCAGACGGTGACGCTGACAGGGACGGGCGTTGCCGAGGCGATTGGGATTACGCCGACTGCGTTGACATTCGGCGGCCAGGCAGTGGGATCAACGAGTGCGGCGCAGACGGTAACGGTATCGAACAACGGAAACTTTCCGCTGGTCTTCAGCAGCATCGTGACGAGCGGCGATTTTGCCGGCGCGACTTTGGCGCAGTGCCCAAGCATCGGGGTGGAAGCGGAGCCGTGCGTATTTTCGATCACGTTCAAGCCGACGGCGACGGGAACGCGGACAGGAGCGATCACGTTCACGGATACGGGGACGGGAAGTCCGCAGATGGTTACTTTGACTGGAACGGGCACGCCTGGTACAGCGACAGTGACGGTGACACCGAGCAGCTTGGCGTTCGGATCGCAGGCACTGACGACGACGAGCGCGGCGATGAGCGTGACGGTGATGAATGATGGCACCGGGGCGGTGAATTTCACGGGCTTCACGGTCAGCGGCGCGAACGCGGGCGATTTTTCAGTGCCGCTGCCTTCATCTAGTGCTGGATGCAGTGCGACGGGAACATTGGCCGCCGGAGCGAGTTGCACGATCAACGTGCTGTTCGCACCGCAGGCGAATGGAGCGCGGGCTGCGACGCTGAATATTGCTGACAACGCGACGGGAAGTCCGCAGATGGTGGTGTTGAGCGGCACGGGCGTGACGTCGCAAGTGATCATTGCGATTGCGCCGGGAGGATCTTCGAGTGCGACGACGGTGTCGGGCGGGACTGCGTTTTATGGATTGACGATTACCGGAGCGCCGGGAGTGATGGGGACGGTGCAGTTAGGGTGCATTCCGTCGTCGGCGTTGATCACGTGCAAAGTGATACCGGCGTCGGTGACTTTGAACGGCGGTTCGACAGAGGTGGCGTTTGCGATTCAGACTTTCTGCCAGGGAGCGACGACTTCGACGGGATTTGTGGCGTCGGGCGGCGGCGGAATTGGCGGAGGGCTTGGGTTGCTGCTGGTTTCGCTGATTTTCGGCGAAGCAATGTGGACGTTCCGGCGGAACCGGCGGGTGGCTTTGACGTTTGCGACTTTGCTGCTGGTGGCGTTGGGATCGGCGGCTTGCAGCAATAGTTTGCCGCAGGGGCCGAATGGGGCTACGCCGGCGGGGACTTATAGTTTGTCGTTGACGACTTCTTTGAATGGAGGGTCGACGCAGACTTTGAATAACTTTTTGACGCTCGTGGTGAAATAGCGGCGGGATTTGTTGAACCGCAGAAAGGCCCGCACTGCGTCGGGATAATCGCCGGGCGCAGAGATAACCGGCGCCAAAAATGCCCGTCCCGCAACCGGCAGGATGGCCGCTACCCTTCAATGCGGCACAGCGGGATCTCAGGATGAATCGTCCGCCGCGGCGGACGATTCACAAATTCAGAGGCGACTGTCACTGTCTGGATTGCGGAAAAACCTTCAAATTTTCATGCCGCGCCTGCGGCAACCGCAGAGGAGTCTGCTTTTTCCTTAACACTCGCGTGAAAAGCAGATCCCTCTCAGCGTCCCGCGCCCGCCAAACTGCGGCGGGAAAGAAAAAGCGCGGGATTACATTCGGGACGACACGCGCGGCGCTTTTTCAGCAAACTGTTTAGGCGTTTGCTTGGTGAGCGCGGGGGAATTCTGGGTGGGAGATTACTTCTTCGCTTTGGACACGGTGACGGTCACAGTGGGCTGCAATCAAGATGAGCCATTGATAGAGGTCGAGGTCGCCGAATACCGGATGCCTGAAGAAGTGCGTCCGTAAATCGGATTGGGTGTTGACGGCAAAATTTTGCGTAACGCGGCGCGCGGCTTCGAATTCCGGCAGTAGCTGTTCGTGCGGCCAGCGGCCCGTGGGAACTAGGATTTCCGGCGCTTGGAGACGAACCACGCGCGCTACTGCGTCCGCAAACATGGTGTGATCCCGACCTTCCAAGGCGCTGCGCCGGGAAGGATCGGGGCCTTTCTGCACAGTATCTTGAATGCGATCGAGCACCCGTGTTTCGACGGTGACAACGTGCTCGACACATTCGGCGACGGTCCACCGGCCGGGCGCGGAGCGATAGTGCCATTGTTGAGGCGAAAGGCCGTGCGTCAAGCGCAGCAAGTTTTCGCGGGATTCTGCCAGGTGGTGCAATGCGAATTCGCGTTCGGCGGGAGTCATCTTGTCGGCCTTCGTGATATCACATTGCTTGGAAACTGAAGAAACTGGGGTGAGCGACGGGGTTTGAACCCGCGACCCTCGGTGCCACAGACCGATGCTCTACCAGCTGAGCTACGCTCACCGCCGAGTGGTTCTGTAGTTTACACCATCTGAAGGGTGCTGCAACGAAATCGGTATGCGCTGGGAGCTTCGTTCCGAACTGGGAATGGGAGGCGTGGGTTGGGGCGGGATTATTTTACAAGAATGAGGAAACGTTTGCGTGGCGGAGATACGTCTAAGAGCGAAGGAGTGTGCGCGGCTGGAGCGCATCACTATATTATAGATAGGATTGGCCCGAGTATTGCAGATTTGGAGTTGGGCCAAACCGGGCGGGGAATTCTGGGGGAGCGTTTGATGCGTTTTACGCGCTTGATGAATTCGGTGAGTTTGACGAAGGGACGCTTGGCGGGGGACGCGAAGTACGCGCTGATTATGCTGGCGGGGGCGGCGCTTGGGGTCGCTCTGTGCAACGCGCGCGCGGACGGGGTGGCGGAGCACGCTTCGATGCCGCGTGCGGCACAGGCGGCGCCGCAACAGTCACCCGCGCAACAAACACCCCTGACGCAGAAAGTTGGCGCTGTAAAATCGATTAGTGGGAATGCGCTGGTTTTGATCGCCGACGGCGGCAGCGAGGTGAGCGTGACCGTCGTGAGCAACGCGAAAATTGTACAGGTGGCGCCGGGAGAAAAAGATTTGAAGTCAGCCACGCCGATTGCGTTGACGGACTTGCAGGTGGGCGATCGAATTCTGGTGAGGGGACGAGCGTCGGATGACGCGAAGACGATGATGGCGGTGGGAATCATCGCGATGAAGAGCAAGGACCTGGAAGCGAAGAAGACGCAGGACCGGGAAGATTGGCAAAAGCGGGGCATCGGCGGGTTGGTGAGCGCGGTAGATTCCGCGACGGGCACGATCACAATTTCCACGGGGACTGGAGCGACGGCGAAAACCGTGGCGATCCAGACAACGAAGAACACGGTGTTGCGCCGCTATGCGCCAGATTCGGTGCAGTTCGATGATGCGAAGCCCGCCGCGCTGGATCAGATCAAGACGGGAGATCAAGTGCGCGCGCGGGGAACGAAGAGCGCGGACGGCAGCGAATTTGCGGCGGATGAAATAGTCTCCGGAACTTTCCGCAACCTGGCTGGAATTATTACTGCGATTGATGCGAGCGCGCAGACGATTTCTTTGACGGACTTGATCAGCAAGAAGCCGGTGGTGGTGAAGATTACGGCGCAATCGCAGGCGCGCAAGATTCCGGCACAGATGGCGCAGATGATTGCGATCCGGCTGAAGGGCGGCGCAGCAGGAGTCGGGGCTGGAGCAGCGGGAGGCGCGGCGAGCGGTGGCGACGCGAACGGTGGGCAACGTTCTGGCGGCGGTGCTGGAGCGGGCGCAGCGGGGAATGGCGCCGGAGGTGGTGGCGGGCGCGGCGACTTCCAACAAATTGTGAACCGTCTGCCTGCGGCTACGCTGGCTGATTTTCAGAAGGGCGACGCCGTTATGGTGGTGTCCACGCAGGGCACCGATGCGGGCGGCGTAACTGCAATCACTATGCTGGGAGGCGTAGAGGCGATATTGGCCGCAGCGCCTGCCGGAAACGCATCGCAAGCGATGTTGCTTTCGCCGTGGAGCCTGGGCGGCGGAGCGCCCACGGGTGACGCCTCGGGTGGAAATCCATAAATCATAATCAGCTTACCGATTCTTAGTCTTTCAGGAGACGGAATGAAAGCCCGGGTCTTTTTATTTTCATCGTTTATCGCACTGATAATCGCGGTGTTGTTTTTCTGCGCCGGCGCCACGTTTGCACAGACTGCGGCACCGAGCGCTGCGCCGACTGCTGTGCAGACTGGCACTGGAACAATTCGCGGGCAGGTGACGGATCCATCGGCTGCGGCGGTGGTGGGCGCGTCAATCATTGCGACGGCGCCGGACGGAACGAGCCTGGCGGCGACCACAAATCGCGACGGAGTTTTCGAGCTGAAGGGCGTGGCGCCGGGAAAATATACGGTGGAGGTGATCGCGAAAGGCTTCGCGTTGTACAAGAACGACGCGGTGCAAGTGGCGGCGGGGCAGGTGCAGCAGCTGACGATCGCGTTGACAATCGAAGTGGAGCAGCAACAGGTGACGGTGACAGGCGATTCAGGCGCGGTGGACGTGAGCCCGACGAACAATGCGGGCGCGATTGTGATCAATGGGGCCGCGCTGGATGCGTTGCCGGATGACCCTGATGAGTTGCAGACCGACTTGACGGCGCTGGCTGGGCCTTCGGCAGGGCCGAACGGCGGGCAATTTTATATTGACGGATTCACGGCGGGGCAGCTGCCACCGAAATCCGCAATTCGCGAAATCCGCATCAATCAAAATCCGTTTTCGGCCCAGTACGACAAGGTGGGTTACGGGCGAATTGAGGTTTTCACGAAGCCGGGCACGGACAAATGGCACGGCGGATTTTCGGTGAACGGGAATGATTCGGCGTTCAACACGCGAAACCCGTTTTTCAATTCGAGCGAGGCGTCTGGCACGCCATATCCCGGCTATTACTCGGTGCAATACAGCGGAAACATCGGCGGGCCGCTGAGCAAGAAGGCTTCGTTTTTTTTTACGGAAGATATTCGCGACATTCACGACCTGGGGATCGTGAACGCGCTGCAAGTGAACCCCACGACGTTCGCGGTGACGCCGTTCAGCGCGGCGGTGCCCAATCCGAAGACGCGCTACAACATCGGTCCTCGGCTGGATTACGCGGTGACGAAAAACAACACGTTGACCGTGCGCTATCAGTATTACCGGAATGACGAAATCAATGACGGTATCGCCGGCTTCTCCTTGCCGTCGCAAGGCTACAATTCGCTGAGCACCGAGCAGACGCTGCAAATCGGCGACACACAGATTTTTGGCACGAAGGTGGTGAACGAAACGCGCTTCCAATGGCTGCACGACGAAAGCAATCAGACGCCGCAGAGCATCGCGCCGACCGTCGTGGTTCCTTTGGCGTTCATCGGGGGCGGGAATAGCGGCGGGTTGATCAATGACAACACCAACCAGTACGAATTTCAGAACTACACCTCGGTTCAATACACTAGGCATTTCGTGAAATTTGGGGCGCGGCTGCGAGGTTCGACGGACTCGAACAGTTCTACCGGGGGATTTAACGGGACATATATTTTTCCGTCGGTGGCTGCGTACATTGCCACATTGCAGGGCACGCCTTCGGCGAACCAATTCACGGTGACGGCGAATCCGGCGAACACGACGCTCGCGGCGAATCCGTTTGCGCACGTAGGATACGTGGATGTGGGATTGTATGTGGAAGACGACTGGCGCATACGGCCCAACATTACTTTGAGTTACGGACTGCGCTTCGAATCGCAGAACGATATCGCCAATCACGCGGATTGGGCGCCGCGGCTGGGATTTGCGTGGGGAATTGGCGGCGGAGGAAAGACCGCGCCGAAGACGGTGTTGCGCGCAGGATTCGGGGTGTTCTACGACCGCTTTCTGTCGGCTGACATCTTGGAACAGGACCGGTTGAACGGGACTTCTTTGGCGGGGTATGTGGTGCCAAGCCCCGATTTCTTCAATCCTAATCCTGCGCCGCCGCCGCTGCTGACGCCCAGTCCGACGCAGTTGTTAACTTTTTATCAGCCGAACCAGAATCTGCACGCGCCTTATTTGGCGCAAACGGCGGTGAGCCTGGAACGGCAATTGAATAAGATTACGAATCTGAGCGTGTCGTATCTGAATTCGATTGGCAACGACCAACTGCTGACGAACAACATCAACGCGCCGACCAATCTTTCCACCATTGAACCTTATTACCTGAATCCAGCTTTGGCGATTCGCAATGTCCCGTTCCAGAATATCTATCAGTACGAGTCGGGGGCGATCTTCCGGCAGAATCAATTGTTCGTGCAAAGCCGGGTGCAGGCGGGGCAGAAGCTGACCTTGTTCGCGTACTACGTGCTGAATTATGCGAACAGCGACACGTCGGGCGCGAACAGTTTTCCTTCGAATCCTCTGAATTTTATGCAGGACTACGGGCGGGCGTCGTTCGATATTCGCAACCGCTTCTTTCTGGGGGGATCCGTGGGACTGAAGTGGGGATTGCGCCTCAGTCCGTTCCTGATTGCGAGTTCCGGCGCCCCGTACAATGTGACTTTGAGCCAGGATTTAATCGGTAGCTCGCAATTGAATCAGCGACCTTCGTTTTCAACCGCTGCGCCGGGTGGCGCGATCATAGCTGTTCCGGGATTTGGGACTTTCAATACGTTGCCGGGTGTGAACGCGATACCGATTCCCGTGAACGCCTTTACGGGGCCGAACCATTTCACGCTGAACCTACGGCTGGCGAAGACGTTTAATTTTGGGCCGGAAAATAAAGGCGGGGGTGGCGGAGGAGGAGGCGGCGGTGGCGGGCGCGGCGGTGGCGGAGGAGGGCGCGGCGGTGGCGCGAATCCGTTTGGCGGCGGACCGGGAGCATTGGGGGGCAATACCTCGACGAAACGCTACAGCGTTACGCTGAGCGTCAATGCGCGCAACGTGTTCAACGATGTGAATTTGATGAATCCGAGCGCGGTTTTGAATCCACCACCGGTTGCGGGTGGGAGCGCATCGTTCAACGCGGCGTTCTTCGGAGTGTCGAACCAGCTGCAGGGCGGACCATTTTCGTCCGGTGCGGCGAACCGGCAGGTTTACTTGCAGGCGGGATTTTCGTTCTGAAGCGTGGCGCTACGCCGATCACGGTTTGGCTGATGGCATGACCAGTTTCTCTACTACTGGGACCGGCAGCGGGCCTTCATCGAGAACCAGGTCGTGAAATTTTAGGAGATTGAAATTTTTTCCGGCAGCGGCTTGATACTTCTGGCGCAGCGCGAACCATTCGCGAATGCCGACGTAGTAAGTGGGTAGTTGGGTTGAGCTTAGTTTGACGCGCAGTAATTTTCCTTCCGCTTCGGCCTGGGTTTGAAACGATTCCTTGGTCATCAGATCCAGCGCTTCCTGGTCGGTCAAGTTCATGGTGTGCATTTTGATATCGAGAATGGCGTTGGAAATTACGCGCAGACGAATTTTGCGCATGACCATGCGGAAGCGCGGATCGTTATCGAGGAAGCCCTCGTCCATCATTACCTGCGCGATGTACTCGGCCCAGCCTTCGACGTAGGCGCCATTGGCGTAAAGCGAACGGAGCAGGCGGCGGCGTTCGGGCTGGATGTTGTTGAGGTGCTCGAACTGTATGTAATGGCCGGGAAGCGCTTCGTGAATGCTGAGCCACCGCAACGTGAAATCGTTGTACTCGCGCAACTTGGATTCGACTTTGGCGGCAGGCATTTGTGGATCAATCGGCGTGACCCAATATTGGGCTTCCGCTTGCGGTTCGAGCGGAGGAGCGCTGTGGAAGCCGGCGACCGAGTAGATGCCGCGTTCGAAAGGCGGGGTGGGGATTACTTTCAGGTTGTCGCGCGAGCTGAGCGAGACGATTTTTTTCTCGCGGATGAATTTGGTGATGGTGACGAGGTCGGCTTCGATGGTTGGTTGTAACTGATCGGGGCTGGGGTGATGGTCGGAAATTTTTTGCAGCACTTCCTGGATGATGAGGTTTTCGCGGTCGTGCTGGGGGAGATTCGAGTGATCGGTGTGGTCCGGATACATCTGCGCGTGCAGGGGCAGCGCGATTTGCAGCATTTCGGCGCGGACGGACTTCATGTCCTGCTCGGCGCTGGCTAGAACTTCTTCCGGAGTGACCGCGGTTTCCATTACCAATGCAAATTTCTGGGCGTAGAGTTCCTTGCCGAGGCGCCAGGTGAGATTCGAGGGTTGCTTCGCGAGCGAGTTCTGCAGCCATGCGGAAAAATCTTGCAAGGATTTTATGGCGGGCGGAGCGACGGCGTCGTATTTGGCCTTCAGCGGCGAGCCAGCGGGAATTTCGGCGGCCAGCGTGTGTTCGATGAGGTCAACGTTGCCGGCGTTTTCGTCCACGGCGGTGGAGATCCAAACGGGATCGGAGTCCGACAAGTACGGTTGCACTTGTGCGAGGAGGCGGGGAACTTGGCTGACGCGCGAGAGGACGTGACCGACGCGGACATCGTGCGGTGCGTAATTCTGGGTGAGCGGAAGGAACAGGGCGTTGCCGATAAGCTCCACGACGACTGTGGGATTGTGTTTGTAGCTTTGAATCCGGTCGAACTCGAGAAGGTTGAGGCCGATTTGATCGTCGATAAGTTGCCAATCGGCGGCGTCTTCGGGATCCAATGCTGATGGGGGCGTCTCTCTGTGGAAACGTTCGCGCCAATCGGCGTAGAAGTCGCGCTGCGTTTCGAAGGACTGTGGACTGAAATCGTCGAGGAGCGCATCGAGAGCGAGGGGCCTGTGCGATCTCGGGTCCATATGCGAGTGATAGCCTGCCGCTGAAGCGCTCACGGGAGACCACGAGAGCGAATCTTTCATGAATTGATCGCTTAGGACCGCGAATTTTTTGGATGCGGCTGTGCGGGAGCTGTCGGACGGCTGGTCCTGCTGCGAGTTGGAACGTTGCGAAATCATGAGCGTCAAGAGAGTTGCACAGGCAAGTGTGACGCATCGCCTTGGCATCGGCAGTCCTTTCAATCGCGCGGGCACATTCAGCTGGGCCGGCGGAAGGGAATGGGCGCGCGACGTTTGCGCTTGGCGGAGGATTGCTGGAGGCGCTCGCGGGCTTGGTCGGCCCAGGGGCCGTTGGGGGCGTGGCGCACATAGAGCGCCCATTGTTCGTGGGCGGCTTTGCGTTCACCGCGCTTTTCGTAGGCGAGCGCGAGATTGAAATGGACGTCGGCGTGTGCGGGCATGGCGCGGGCGGCGCGGCGGAGGTGGTCAATGGCTTCGTCAAGCTCGCCGAGTTCTTCGAGAGTGCAGCCCAGGTTGTAACGCGAGATCCCGTTGAGCGGATCGATTTGCACGGCGGCGAGGAAGCAGTTGCGCGCGTCGGTGAGCTGGCCAATCTGGTAGTAGGCGACGCCGAGATTGATGTGCGCTTCGATCCAGCTCGGGGCGAGATCCACGACGCGCTGATAATTTTCGATCGCTTGTGGGAGAGTTTCGGCGCGCGATTCGCAATCGAGCGCGGATTGAAAGAAATCTTCGGGAGTGGGGCCGGCCATGGCGTGCAATTTCGTGGGCTGAGGAGCGAGGTCAAATGGGAAAGCCCACTGGCGCAGAAAAGGATTGAAGGGGCGCTCGGAGCCGGGAGGAACGACGTGAATTTCGCGACCGAATTCGACGAGACGAAGTTCCTGGATCGGCAGGGGTGAGGCCCCAAATTGCTTTTCCATCAGACTGATGGCGCGGCGAACGCGTTTGGCAGGGACGTGATTTTGGGTGATGCGTTGGATGGAGCGCAGGGCAACGAGGTCGCCGAAGCTGTAAAATCGCTCGCCCCAGCGGGCTTCGGGGCGCACCAAGCGCAGACGTTCCCAGTAACGAAGACGGTTCGGCTCAAGACCCAGGATGCGCCCGACTTCAGTTCGCGTATATCGCTGCCCCAATCCGCTCGTCCCCCACACGCCCTGGTGATGCTGCGAATGATTATGCACCTGGTGTCAACTCTTGCCTATGGTACTCGGTTGTGGATAACTTCACGGCTGCGCGGGCCGGCGCGCGGCGGCGTTCGTGGCAGGCGATAACCAGAAGAGGACAGGCGGTTGCGCGGCGTGGGGGGCTTGCTAGACTTTGAGAGGCAGTTGCCCACCACGATGGCTCTTGATACCGCTGAACGATTGTATCTGGACCGCCAGGTCACCCTGGCTCGAGCCATTTTTGTGGCTTTGGCACTTGTGGATTTGATTGAGATGTCGGTGGCGGGGTCGCGGACGGCGGCGGCGATATTTCTGGCGGTTTATTTGCTGCTGGCGCTGGCGGTGCTGTTGTACGAACGCCTCTCGAGCGAGACGAGCTTCACGATTCCGCTGGTGGCCGACTTTGTGGCGCTGGCGGTGTTCCTATTTCTGACTCCTACGGTTTCCGCGTGGTGGTTTCTGTTCCTATTTGTGGTTTTCGCGCTGGCGACTCAGGGAGACACGCGCCTGATGCTGGCGCTGGTGACTGTGGCGACCGCGGGAATCATCTTTCGCGTGGCGATGATGGAATTATCCGGGTGGAGCGGCGCGTGGCACTGGCTGACAATCGGCCTGGGCACGGTGATTTCCGGGTTGGGGATGGGATTTCTGGGAGCGCGAGAACGCGAGCACCTGGAGCGGCAACAATTTCTGGAAAAAGTCTCGCGCCTGCTGCAGTTTGATCGTGGCCTGACGGAATCGGTGCGGCAGGCGCTGGGTGAAATTGCGCTGGCGTTCGAATGCGAGCAGGCCTGCCTGGCAATTCGCGACGAAGAACTGGAGCGGCTGTTCGTCTGGAAGATTCATCCGAACGATCGGGAATTGGGCGGGCCGGAAACGCTGCCGCTTTCGCGCTCGGACACGTTCTTGACGGATGCGTTTGAGAGTTCGTTCTGCTGGGACTTTAACGATGGTGCCGGAACCGGATTCGGATGGGACCGGCGCAGTGGACAGACATTTCGCGGACTATCGGCGCCGCCGGAATCGACGCGCGAGGAATTTGGGGCGCGCGCGTTGCTAGCGGTGACGATTGAGGCGGGCGGTAGGCCTACGGGGCGGGTGCTGCTGGTGAATCCCAATGGATCAAGTGCACCTGGCGGGTTAAGTGCGACGGGCGCAACAACCACAATGGGCGGAACGAATGGGACTGCCAGGCTCAACGGTGCGAACGGGTCACACCGGAGATTCACGCGGGGCGACCTGCGGTGGCTGGAGCAGATTGTGCGACATGTGGGCCCGCCGCTAGAGAACGTCTTTCTAATGAGACACTTACGGGCACGGGCGGTGGAATCGGAGCGCAGCCGAATTTCGCGCGATCTGCACGACGGGATCCTGCAGACCCTGCTGAGCCTGAATATTCAGCTAGACGTCCTGCGCCGCAAGTTCCCCTGGACGCCGGAGCAGGCAGGCAAAGAATTGGAAACATTGCAAAAAACCGTGCAACAGGAAAGCGCGGAATTGCGTAGGATGGTTACAGACCTTCGGCCGCTGCGGGTTGAAAGCGCGGACATGAGGGAGCTGATGCTGGGTTTTGCGGAACGTTTCCGCAATGAAGCGGCGCTGGCGGTGGATTTATTCATCGAGGACCGGAATTTGCGTTTACCGGACCGGATTTGCAGGGAGCTATTCCAGATATATCGTGAGTCACTGAACAACATAAAAAAGCATGCGAAGGCGAGTCACGTCGTGGTAAAACTAGGGCAAGATGAGGCGAAAGTATCACTCGTTGTTGATGATAACGGGCGGGGCTTCAGCTTCTCCGGGCGATACAGCAGCGAAGAGCTGGACCGGTTGCGACTCGGGCCAATTTCGATCAAGGAAAGAACACGGGGTGTGGGCGGGACGCTGACGGTGGAGTCGAATCCCGGGCACGGGGCGCGTCTGACGGTAGAAATCCCACTGAATTAAAACAAGATGACGAAAGCAAAACAGGTGATTCGCATCCTGGTCGCGGACGACCATGCCATTTTCCGTGATGGCTTGCGCAAGCTATTGGAAGCCGCCGACGAGATACAGATCGTGGGCGAGGCTTCAAATGGCGTGGAATGCGTGAAGATGCTGACGAAATTGAAGCCGGACATCCTGCTTCTGGACCTACGCATGCCTGAAAAGGATGGCCTGGGCGTGCTGGAAGAGGTGAATTTCGATTCGCTGCCGACGCGGGTGATCGTGCTGACGGCAGCGGAAGATGACCGCGACGTGGTGCGAGCGATGCGCCTGGGGGCGCGGGGCGTGGTGCTGAAGCAATCGGCGAGCGATCTGCTGGTAAAGAGCATCCGCAAGGTATCCGACGGTGAAATCTGGCTGGACAACCGAATGACCGCCGAAGTGATTGATGCTTTCAAGAAGTCAGCGGAATCGGGGCAGCGGCGGGAAAAACCGCTCTTGAGCGACCGCGAGAAGGAAATCGTGCAGCTGGTGGCGCAGGGTTTTCGGAATCGCGAGATCGGCGAAAAGCTTTTTATCAGCGAACAGACAGTAAAAAATCATCTGCATAATATCTTCGATAAATTGGGAGTTTCTGACCGGCTCGAGCTTGCGTTGTATGCGATTCATCACCGGTTGATTGACCAGACGTAATTCGCCACGCGCGGTCTGGCTGCGCGCTGCTGCTTTTGCTCCCAAGATCTGCTGCCTCCGACTCTTCGTAATTTTTTCGACTCGCAACCCTTTCCGCGCGAAAAGCGTCTAGAATATTCCTTGGTTGAATTATTCACGATGAGCGCGACAAGTCCGAGCACAGTGAGCGAAGAGTCTCCGCGCGTCCTTTCGCGCGAGCTGGTGATGCTGCTTTGTGTGCTGGCGCTGGTGGTAATGTTGGCGCTTACGGCGTTGGCATCGCGGCTGTACCACAGGAAGGTGCATTCGCTGGCGGACGCAATGTTCGCGCAGGGGCAAGTAGACGAGCAGGCGGGGCGACTCGATGCGGCGCTGGCGGATTATCGCAACGCGCTGGCCTACAATCCCGGCAATCCGCGGTTTCAATTTTATCTGGCGAAAGCCCTGGAGGCGGCCGGACGCGGCGATGAGTCGCGTTCATACCTGCTGAACTTGCTTTCTGAAACTCCCGGCAGCGGAGAAATAAACCTGGAATTGGCGCGCATCGCGGCGCACCGCAATTCGATGGCGGACGCGATGCGTTATTACCAGGGCGCGATTTACGGCGAATGGGACAGCGATCCGATGGCAATGCGCTGGCAAGTGCGCCGGGAGCTTTGCGAGGCGCTGCTGGCGCGCGGCGAGGTGAAACAGGCCGCGCCGGAAGTGCTCGCGCTGGCGCAGAACACGCCGGCGGGCGATTTGCCGCGGCTGAAAATCGTGGGCCAGCTGCTGTCGCGGACGCAGCAATGGACGCGCGCGCTGGACTTAGATCGCACGTTGCTGGACGCCGACCCGAAGGACGAAGAATCGCAGGCGGGCGCGGCGGAAGCGGCTTTTGAACTGGGCCAGTACATTACGGCGATGGAATATTTCGACCGACTGCCGCGCGAAAGACGGGAACAGCCGAATCTTGCGAATCGCTATGAGATGAACGGGCGAATTCTGACGGCGGATCCATTCTTGCTGGGGCTTCCCGTGGAGGTGAGAGCGCAGCGAGTGGCGAGCGCGCTGGCGCTGGCGGGAACACGCGCGGAAACTTGCGCGCGGCAAACGGGGCAAGCGCTGGAACAGATTACGCCGCAGACGGAATTGCAGAAGCTGTACGCGCAGGGCAAGAACTTCCAGAACGACTGGACCGTGCGATACCTGCAGCGATTTCCCGATCGACTGGACGCCGCGATGACGTACGTGTTCGGCGTGGAAAATGCGGCCGCGACTGCTTGTGGGGAGCCGCAGGGTGACGATCGCGCTTTGTGGCTGCTGGGGCGCAGCCGGTCGGCGGTGAACCGGTGAGCGAGGCGCCCGTCGTTCGGGTGACGATCGCGCCGGTGGCAACTGCGCCGGAGGCGGCTGCGTCCCCCGGCATCGCCGCGCCCGACGCTCGGAGACATTTCCGCGCGCGCTGGGAAGCGTGGACGCATGCGATTTTTACGCTGCGCGAAGACAGGTTCTTCCTGCTGCTCGCTGTGCTCATTGGAGTTTTTTCGGGGCTGGCGGTAGTGTGCTTCCGGTTGGCGATCGAATGGACGCAGATCATGTTGCTGGGGCCGTCGCTGGCTCCATCATTTCCGCGCGTGGTGCTGGCGCCCACGCTGGCGGGCCTGCTGGTCGCGGTGCTGGCGATACGCGTTTTCCCGCTGGTGCGCACCAGCGGGGTGAACCAAATCAAATCGGCGGTGTACATTTCCAACGGCTATGTGCCGTTCATCACGGTGATTGGAAAATTCATCACTTGCGCGCTGGCCATTGGCAGCGGGCAATCGCTGGGACCGGAAGATCCTTCGCTGCAGATGGGTGCGGGGATCGCTTCGCTGATTGGGCGGAGCCTGCGGCTGTCGCAGGAAAAGGTGCGATTGATCGCTCCGGTGGGCGCGGCGGCGGGCCTGGCGGCGGCGTTCAACGCGCCGATTTCGGCGGTGCTGTTCGTGATTGAAGAGGTGATCGGAACGTGGAGTGCGGGGGTGCTGGGAGCGATCGTGCTGGCGGCGGTATCGAGCGTGGTGACGATGCGCGCGTTCCTGGGGCCGGAGTCGCTGTTTCGCGTGCCGCCGTTTCGTGTGGCGGGGCCTTCGGAGATGTTGGCGTACGCGGTGCTGGGGATTGCCGGAGGCGGCGTTTCGCTGGTGCTGTTGAAATGGATTGCGTGGGCGCGGCCGAAAGTGCAGGCGTTTCCGAGCTGGACGAAATATCTTTTGCCGTCGTTGGCGGGATTGCTGATCGGATTAATCGGGCTGCGATTTCCGCAAGTGATGGGCGCGGGTTACGCGATTGTGGACCAGGCGATGCACGGGCAATTCGTGTGGCAATTGCTGTTGCTGCTGGCGGCGCTGAAACTGCTGGCGACCGGATTTTCATTTTTGAGCGGAACGCCGGGGGGCATGTTTGCGCCCGCGTTATTTATCGGCGCGATGCTGGGCGGAGCGGTTGGCGCGCTGGAGCATCATTTCTTCCCGAGTCTTACGGCGACGGTGGGCACGTTTGCGCTGGTGGGAATCGGGACGTTGTTTGCGGGGTTCCTGCGTACGCCGATCACTTCGGTATTTTTGGTGATCGAGCTTGCGGGAAATTACACGGCAATTCTGCCGGTGATTATTTCCACGATGATCGCGTATGGAATTTCGCGCGCCTACCAGAAAGATCCGCTGTTCGATGTGCTGGCGCGGCAGGACGGAATCGTGTTGCCTTCGATTGAGGAGCGGCGGGAGATGACGTCGTTCGTGGTGGAGGATGCGATGCGCACGGAGGGCGTGCTGGTGTCTGAGCCGGGCGATCACATCATAGAGGTGGCAAAGCAGGCGGAGGCGCACCCGGAAGCGGCGCTGCTGCTGCGAATGCGTCCGGGGGAGTGGTGGCTGCTGGATCGCGAGGATGTGCTGCGGCTGGCGCCGGACGCGGCGCGCACGAATACTCCGATACACGCTAAATCCAAGGGACCGGTTCCATACTTGTTCCGCGACCAGAGCTTGGCCGAAGCCCTGCAGGTGATGGGTGATTGGCCCGTGCTGCCGGTGGCGAGCCGGGCGGACTTGGGGAAGCTGGAAGGCATCCTCACACTGGCCGATACGTTGCGTGCATTCCGCAAGACTCCGAGCGATGAGTCGGAATAGGACTCCCTAGCTAATATCTTATTTTTCTGTAGGTTAGCCGTGGAAGGACTAGTACCTCTGTACCAAATTGGTGTTCCATAATTGAGGCTTTAGCTCTATTGGTTCTCAGGCACGCCGGCCCTACTCTAGACGCGTATTCAGGGAGGTAGTGTCCTGTGGCTTTAAAAGAGCGACGAGCAACGCGGCGATTCCTCATGCGACTTCCGCTGACCGTTCGCTGGACTGACGAAAGCGTCGTTGGCGAAGCTGCAACAGAATCGCGGGAAGTTAGTTCCCGCGGCCTGTATTTTCACTTGCCCAAAGGGTTGAGGAGCGGCGCGCCGGTCGAGATCGTCATGACCTTGCCGCACGAACTCACTCAAGCGGGTCCGGTGCGCGTCCGGTGTCTGGGGCGTGTATTGCGGACCAGTCCCGAGAATTCGGGGGAAGTGGGAGTGGCAGCAGCGATCGAACGTTACGAGTTCATGCGCAGCAGCGAATCAGCAGCATAACGAGTTTCTTACCCAGACCCTGCGGAGATGGGTGAGAATGCCGGGAGGCTCGGGTCCCTCAGCCTAGTCCTCCCGGTTCCTTTTTTAGGTTTGCCGTACGAGCGGTTTCGCACGGTGGTACGAACACGCCTGATTTTTTCTCTTTGGTCTTTCCGTAAATTCAAAAATGTTTCGAGATCCGCCGGCAGGACTCTGTCTCGTGCGCGAAATTTTGATCAATCGAATTCGCGGCGGGGTGGAGTTTGTTGCGCGGTCACTCGGCCGGCGACAATCTCTGCTTGCGCGTAATTTTCGCCGCGGATGGGAGCGCCGGCGAGACGGCGCAGCAGTGCGAGTTGGCCCACGTGCGTGAGCGAATCCGCGATCGCGCCTTGAAAGAGTTTTTCCGGAGGGCAGGAGAGCGGAGCATCAGAGGCGAGATAATCGTCGAGCGCTTTTAGGGAAGCAAAGTAACGCTTGGTGCCTTCGTCCCAAGTTAGTGGGGCGGAATCGTGCCAGTCCTGCTTGCCGTTGGCCTGACTGAGCGCCCAGTCGAGCAGATCTCCCAGATGCGCCAGAATCTGGCCGCAGGCGCGCGTAGTGTCGCCGGCGCGATATTCCGCGAATCCTGGCGGAGCGCCTTTCAGTACTTTGCCGCCGCGATAGGCGAGCGTGGCGACGGCGTGGCGCAGGAGGTAACGGCTGGAGCCTGAAGCTGGGCGCTCAGGTGTCGTGTCCATAGTGCGGCAATTATAGGCCAAAATCTGGCGTCAGGACACAAGCTGGTATTTGCGGCACGGTTGATACGGATAAGCCGGTGCGCAAGATGAGCGTAGACCGCTGCGTGCATCCGTATCTATACTGATTCGATGTGTTCGGCCAGCACTCGTACCGCAATGGGACATCCTGAATCGGAATTGCTCGGAGCGCTGCGGCGTTACTGGGGATACGATTCGTTTCGTCCGATGCAGGAGCGCATTGTGCGCAGCTTGCTCGGTGCGCAGGACGCGTGTGTGGTGATGCCTACGGGCGGCGGAAAATCGCTGTGCTACCAGCTGCCGGCGGCGTTGCGGGCGGATCGCACCGTGGTGGTGGTTTCGCCGCTGATCGCGCTGATGCAGGATCAGGTGGCGCAGTTGAGCCAGATGGGAATATCGGCGGCGCTGCTGAATAGCACGCTGGACGCGAGCGAACAGAATGCGATATTGCGGGAGGCGATCGCGGGACGTTATCGCCTGCTGTATCTTTCTCCGGAGCGATTGGCGCGGACAGACACTATCGAGTGGTTGCAACGCGTGCCGGTTTCGCTGTTTGCGATTGACGAGGCGCACTGCATTTCGGAATGGGGGCACGAGTTCAGGCCCGAATACCGGCAGCTGAGTTCCTTGCGCAAGAATTTCCCTGATCGTCCCATTGCGGCATTTACGGCGAGCGCCACGCGGCAGGTGCGGCACGATATTATCGAGCAGCTGGCCTTGCGCGAGCCGCATAAATATATCGCGAGCTTTCATCGCGCGAACTTGCGCTACGTGGTACGGCAGTGCGATTCGGGCACCCAATCTGATTTGCTGGTCCGGGCGCTTCGAAGTTATGCGGGCAGCAACGTGATTGTTTATTCGCCGACGATTGCGCGTGTGGAAGAGACCGTGGCGTTTCTGGCGGCGGAGGGCATTCGGGCGATTGGTTATCACGGCAAGATGGATAGCGCCACGCGACGGCGCAACCAGGAAAAGTGGATGTCTGATGAAGTGCCGGTGCTGGTGGGCACTGTGGCGTTTGGATTAGGCATCAATAAAGCCGCGGTGCGAGCGGTGATTCACCTTTCGTTGCCGAAATCGATTGAGCAGTATTACCAGGAGGCTGGGCGCGCGGGGCGCGATGGGCGTCCCGCGGATTGCGTGCTGCTTTGGCAGAAGAAGGATGCGGGGTTGCTGGCGCATTTTATAGAGCAGCTCAGTGATTCCAAGGAACACGAGAGAGCTTGGCAGCGATATCACATCATCCGCGCCTTTGTTGACTCCACGCGTTGCCGGCACCGGCAGATCTGTTTGCATTTTGGGGAAACTCCGAAATGGTCGTCGTGCGGAGCTTGCGACGTGTGCGGATATGAAATTGGATGGCTGAGTGCGCCGGTAGCAGTGCCAAAGTCTAAGCGGCGCGCGAGGCGCTCCGCGACGGATCGTTCTGCCGCAGCCGCTGCGACGGCTTCGATTACTTTCACGCGGGGGCCACGACCGGGCTTGGGCCAGGAGAATGAGTTGCCGGCGAGAGCATCGGCAGCAGCGGCCAGCACGCCGGGCTCGGGATGGTGGGGATCGGCGAATAAGCGTGAAAATTCGGTCGCCAGCGCAGGCGCGGCGTCTGGCGTTGATCCCGAACTGCGCGAATATTTGCGCGAGTGGCGGCGGGTTACTTCAAAACAGCTGAAAATGCCTGCGTATATCATCATGCAGGACGCGTCGCTGGATCATATTTGCCAGGTGCGGCCGCGGTCGCTGGCGGACATCCGGAAGGTGACAGGATTCGGCGAGCGTAAAACGGAAACGTGGGGCCCAGCAATTCTGGAGGCCCTGGAGCGATTTCGCAACGGCGAGAGAATTGTTGCAGAAGCGTCCGAAGATTGACGCGAGCGACTGCGGGAATGATTCAGTCGCTGGATTTGCCGCTCGATTTGTCTGGCGGGAACCGTGTAGTCGTGCGTCCTGCGAAAATTGCTGAACTATGCGATGCGTTAGCCGCCGGCTTCAGCGAAGGACCGGCTGAACCGTAGGTGATCTCTTCGCGGGTTTTGGCTAGCGGGGCGGTGTCGAGGAATTTCACGGCGTTGCCGTCGCGTTCGATTCCGAGCTGCGTCCAGAGCGCGGGAAGATCCACGTCATAGGGCTGATCTTTCATTTTGGCGTAGAGATTTCGCAGGACCGGCACCCCTGTAGCTTGATCGCCAATGGTGAGCGCTTTTTCCAGTTCCCAGTCGTAACGAATATCGCCGCCCGCGTTCAGGATTCCGCGCAGAGCGTCTTCCAGCCCTTTTTTATTTCCCGTTTCGCGATGAATCTCGATGTCCGCAAGAAAGCAAAAAAGCGCGCCGCCCCAATAGGTGCGTCCCCAGGTGTGCGTGTGATCCAGGCCTTCATCTCCGGCGGCGGGGAGGCCTTGATGCAGGTCGCGCATTACTTCGAACCACATTTGATTCGCGTCGAGATGACCGGCGCGGACGCGCGCAATGGGTTCGACATACGTGGCAATGCCTTCTTCGATCCAGTGATGATTTTCTGGGACGGATGGGAAGGAGAGGTGGACCATTTCGTGCGTGAGCATCCAATCGCGGGCGAGATCGGAGAACTGCGCGTCTTTGCCAACATGGATGGTGATGAAGCCGCCGTTCTCGCGGCCAAAAGTGCGGCCGTTGCGAACACCTTTTCCGTCGGAAGGAACGATGCGGAGCAAAAGTTGCGGAACGGGGAAGCGGCCGTAATACGCGGTCACGGATTCGGCGGCCCAGCGAACCCACTTCATCAGATCTTCTTTGCTGGCCTGCATCGAGCCGGACTCGATGTTGACGTCAATGCGTGAGTTGCCGATGACTATGGTGGAGGTCATATCCTCAGCAGGAAATGCGGTGGCGGCGGCGAGCGTGACGATTAGAAGAGCGAGCGCTGCGGGCCAGAAGCTCCGGGCGAGTCGCGAGCTGCGCCGAACTGCTTGCCCCGAGCCGCGGTCCATACTCTATTGTGCGACCGGGCGGGGATTAAGCCAAGGACGAACTTGCACCGCCGCGGAACACTCTGCGCAAAGGGCCGTCCAACAGGTGATCCAACGAAATCTTGCCCGCGCCGAAAACGAGGATGAGCAGACCCACGAACAGGTAAATGAAGGAGGCGGCGTTTTGGAATTTGTCGGGATCGGAGATGAATGCGAGCAGTGCGACGTGATCGGCGGTCCAGTAGGCGGTGAACATATCAATCACCAGGCCGAGGGCGGCGATGCGGGAGAGCAAGCCGAGGGCCAGCAGAATTCCGCAGATGAATTCGAACGTCGAGACGAAAGTAGCTGTAGCGTGCGGCGCGGGCAATCCGAGGCTGGAGAAAAAATCGGTGACCTTGGGCAAGTTGTGCATTTTCGCCCAGCCATTTTGAGAGAGCTGCCAGCCCCAGTACACGCGCACGAGCAGAAGAAACGGGGATTGCAAGGCGGAGACCACCTTCACGAACCCGTCGTACATGCGCAGAATCGGATTACCTGGTTTGCTCATGGGGCGAGGCGCTCTCTTTGGGCCGGCGCTTATTTCTGCGACGCGGCCTTTGCAATTTTGGAGGATTTTTCCAGACGGCAGAACCAGCCGAGCGCCGACCAGGTGTGAAACCATTTTTCAACGTGAGCTGCGCGGTCTGCTGCAGCGATTGGCGAGTGATGCAAGGCTGATTCGATCGCGGCGTTGAGCGGTTTCCCGGCGTGCAGCGCGGACAGGATGGCGAACTCTTCGCGGTCCAGGCGGCGGAAATAGACGTCTTCGTCCAGGCGATACACGGCGAGGAAAATGGGGCTGGGTTTGAGCTTGGCGACCGCGCTGACGCGTTTGCGTTTGTGACGTTCGTTGAAGGTATTGCTCGCGACGTCGAGGTCATCGGAATCTTTGCGAACCTCAAGCAGCAACTCGTCCACGGGATAGCGCAGAGCGAGAAGCGTGACGTAGGGCTGCAAACGCAGGCGCAGCTTGGCGGGATTTACGAGTGCCAGATGCTCTGGCTTGAGCGATGGCTCCCTGAGGCCGTCGAATGCTTCGATATCGGCCCATTCCAGGCGCGCCATATCCACGGCGAGATTCTGGCGTTCACCGGCCCATGCAGGATGTTTTTCCAGCCAGCTCACCAGGCGCGAGCCGAGATTGCGCAACGTGAAGGACCGCGATGGGCAATCGATCAGATACGCCTTGGCCATGGCATCGAAGCGGCGGCCTCCGAGCACGGCGCGCACGCCGGGAAAATCCTCGGCGAAGGCGGAGAGGACGCGGAACCAGTACTGGCGATTGTAAATTTCCAGGCGCTCGAAAGAAGTGAGGCGGTCGTTGGGCTTGATAATTTGATTGGCCACGGCACGCATCGAGCGGCCATCGGGCGCGACGGCGCGCATGCGTTCGGAGCGCGTCAGCGGAGTCATGACGGCGCGAGCCATACGGCGTTGCAGGTTAAGGAGTTTCATACGGCAGTAGCGAGCGAGGCGCTCGCGAGGAAACGATTGGCCTTCAGAGCTTCGTCGTGCACTTCGTCGAAGGAAGGGATGCTGTCGTCCCACTCGAGGAGCGTGGCGGTGTGGCCTACGCGTTCGATGGCGCGCGCGTAGAGTTTCCAGACCGGATCGATCACGGGGTGGTCGTGGGTATCGAGAATGTACTTGCGATATTTCGAGTGCCCGGCGATGTGGATTTGCGCGACGCGTTCCGGAGGCACGCTATTGACGTAGGTGAACGGGTCGAAGCTGTGATTCTGCGCGGAAACGTAAATATTGTTGACGTCGAGCAGGATGCCGCAATCGGCGCGCTCGGCGACTTCGTTCAGGAATTCCCACTCGGTCATTTCCGAGACGTGAAATTCGGCGTAGCTGCTGACGTTCTCGACGGCCACGGGAATTTCGATGTAATCGCGCACTTCGCGGATCTTCTGCGCGGTGATGCGCGCGGCTTCGAAAGTGTAGGGCATGGGCAGCAGGTCGTGCGTGTAACGGCCGTCCACGCTGCCCCAGCAGAGGTGATCGGAAAGCCAAGGAGTCTTGGTGCGCTGGACTAACGTTTTCAGGCGCTTTAAGTGCTCGCGATTGGGGCGCTCGGCCGAGCCGAAGTACATCGAGACGCCGTGCTGCACGATTTTATATTGTTCCAGAATCTGATCGAGGATGCGCAGCGGGCGTCCGCCATCAATCATGAAATTTTCAGATATGATTTCGAACCAATCCACGACGGGCTTGCGCGTAAGAATGTGATGGTAATGCGGGGAGCGCAGACCGATTCCGATTCCGTAATCTGTGTGGCCGTTAAAGCGATTGGCAGGCATTTCCGACTCCGCTGGGTGACGCGAAAAGATGACACGAATTGAATAGATGACGCCGAAAAGTGTTGAGGGCCGGTCATTGTGCCGCGGCCCTCAACACCAGACCGTTTATATTTGGTACGATCGCCGAGTTGCCAACTGTTACTCGGGCATCTTCGAGCCGTCGGTTGCGCAGCCGCCCTTGCCCTTGCAAGAGTTCTTGCCTTTGCAGCCATTATCGCTCGATTTACATCCGCCCTTGCCCTTGCAGGAGTTCTGACCCTTGCAGCTGTGCTTTTCCTTCACCTTCTTGTCTGCAGGGGCCTGGTCCGACTGGGTTGCGGAATGCATGCCGGAGAGAAGGTTGGACGCCTGGATCGTTGTGGTGGTACCGGCGAGCAAACCAGCCAGAGCTGCGCCAGCAATCAGGGCCTTCTTTGACTTTGTCATGTTAACGAGTTACCTCCTGTGAGATTGAACTGCAACCACACCTGCTTCTACTACGTTGTGGAAACGGGTTTTGGATTGCTTGGAGCGGTTAATCTGGACTGGGTTGGTTCCAAGCCCCGGCGGTAACCCGGGGAACCGCCGGAAGCATAACGCCCGGGGGCGATGCCTGACAACTCTTCTTTTGTAACGATTACGGCTGTCCGAAATCGCTCGGTGGGAGCGGCATGCTGCTGGAAAATCCCACAAGCGAACATCGGTGAACCGTGCTGGGCCGACTGCGGTGTGTTGGACTGCGAGAGGGCGGATTGGTTATCGGGTTCTTGCGCGAATTAAATGCAGAATGAATCGTGCTTCGCTGCGGCGAATCTGATATGGATACGCGTGCCGTCTTTGCGATTGACGGCAGCGGTGAAGTCCGGTAAGGTGCTATTTGTATGCTGAATTGTTGCCAGATGCGGTGTTGTCCGTGCGCTTGTTGCGCATGTTGTATGGCGCACCAGTCTGGCGATAGGAGATTTGGGACTTAAGTCGTAAATCAACTTTAGGTTCCCGAGCCCCACCCGCCAGAAACACTGGTTGGTGGGTTTTTTGTTTTTATGGGCCATTTTTTATAGCTGAACGCATTTTATGACTGAAATCAAGGAAACCAAGGCGCAGCGCGTTGAGCGGCTCAAGCGGGCCAAGAATGCGTGGGAGTGCGTTGACGAGATACGCGAATTTGCGCGGTTGGGACATGCTTCGATTCCGCCGGAATGGCTGGGGACTTATTTTCGCTCATGGGGGATTTACACGCAGGGCGATGGGAACGGAGTGATCGGCGGCGCCAACGGCGAAGGGAAGGCGACACCCTATTTCATGGTGCGCATACGGATTCCGAACGGAATTTTGCGCAGTGAGCAGTTGCGGACCGTGGCGGATATTGCTGAGCGGCACGCGCGCGGCGTGGCGGACATTACGGTGCGGCAGAATTTTCAGTTGCATTGGGTGACGATCGAAGCGCTGCCGGAAATAATAGACCGCTTACATTCGGTGGGGCTGACGACCACGGGTGCGTGCGGCGACGTGGCGCGCAACATTACTGGATGCCCGCTGGCTGGCGTGGATGCGGATGAGATTTACGATGCGTCACGGGTGGCGCTGGAATTGAACCGCCAGATCGGGGGCAATTCCGAGTTTTACAATCTGCCCAGGAAATTTAAAGTTTCGATTACCGGGTGCCATTTGTGGTGCTCGTATCCTGAAATTAATGATGTGGCTTTGACCGCGACGATTCGCCGGCGCGGCGGTGTGAGCGAAACGGGATTTTCTTTGCGCGTGGGCGGCGGGCTTTCCACCGATCCGCATCTGGCGATGCGCTTGAATGCGTTTGTGGCTGAGCATCAGGCGGCGCAGGTGGTGCGAGCGATCGCCGAGATTTTCCGCGACAGCGAGGTGCTGCGCGAGAACCGCGACCGGGCGCGCTTGAAGTTTTTGTTCCTGAAGCACGGGTGGACGGCGGAATCGTTTCTCGCGGAACTTGACGCGCATTTGGGATTCAAGCTTGATCCCGCGGAGCCGGAGCACGTGCCGGAAGATGCTTATCGCGATCATGTGGGGATACACGCACAGAAGCAGCCGGGATTTTCCTATGTGGGAGCGTCTGTGTTGCGCGGGCGGATCAGCGCTGATCAATTGCGTGCCGCCGCGGAACTGGCGGAGCGTTATGCCGACGGCGAAATCCGCACAACGATCATGCAAAACCTGGTGCTGGTGAATGTGCCGAGCGAGCACGCTGACAAAGTGGCGCGCGCGCTGGACGCGGCGGGCCTGCCGGTCGGGGCATCGCCATTTGCGCGTGGGACCGTCGCTTGCACCGGTTCGGAATTTTGCAAACTGGCATTGACCGAGACGAAGAGCTTCGCGCGCTGGCTGGTGGAAGAACTCGAGGACCGCATTCCTGGATTCGACGAGCAGCTGAAGCTGCACATTGCCGGATGCCCGAATAGTTGCGGGCAGCATTGGATCGCGGACATCGGATTGGAAGGCAAGAAAATTAAAGTCGGCGGCGAGATGGTGGACGCTTATTACTTCTGCGTGGGGGGCGCGGTGGGCAAGTTTGCAGCGATTGCTCGGCCGGTGGGTTATCGCTGCGCCGCGACGGAAGTGCCGGAGGCGATCGAGCGGTTGTTGCGAAATTTTGACGAAGAGCGCGGCCCCGGAGAAAATTTGAGGCAATTTTTTGCGCGACATACGAACGACGAGATCCGCATGCTCCTGGCGGGGCAAATTGCGGAAGCCGTGGCACGGGACGTTTCGGCGGGTCCCGTGCCGCACGGGATTGAGGGATAGCGCATGCCTCTTTTTCCCATTTCGTTGAAATTGCGGGGGCGGCTGTGCGTGGTGGCGGGAGGCGGGGGGATCGCGGAATCGAAGATACAGAGTTTGCTGGCGGCCGAGGCGCATGTGGTGGTGATCGCGCCGGAAGTCACGGAGTCGGTTGCGGGGTGGGTGCGCGCGGGGCAACTCGAATGGCAGGCCAGAGCTTTTGCCGCGGAGGATTTGTGCGGGGCGTTTCTCGTGGTGGCCGCAACTTCTTCGGCGCAAGTGAATCATGAAGTGTTTCAACTATGCGAGGCGGAAGGAATTCTTTGCAACGTGGTGGATGATCCGGAGTACTGCCACTTTTATTATCCGGCAGTGGTGAGGCGTGGGGCTTTGCAGATTGCGATTTCCACTGAAGGGCAAAGTCCGGCGCTGGCGCAGCGTTTGCGGCGGGAACTGGAAGCGCAATTTGGGCCGGAATACGAATCGTGGCTGGAATGGCTGGGCGCGGCGCGGAAATTCCTGCGGAGTGAGGGGAAAGATCCCGAGGAAACGAAGCGGCTCTTGCATAGGCTGGCGAGCGAGGAAATGTTCGAGAAATTTTTGCGCGAAGGCGAGCGGGAATTGATCGGCAGGAGCAATTCATGAAGGGCAAAGTTTATCTCGTTGGTGGGGGTCCGGGCGATCCGGAGCTGCTTACCTTGAAGGCGGCTAAGATTTTGGAGCGCGCGGAAATTGTGCTACATGACGCGCTGGTGAGCCGCGAAGTTTTGGCGCTGGCGGCTGCTGGGGCGGAGTTGATTGACGTCGGCAAAAGGTGCGGTAAGAAATTGCTGACGCAGGAAGAGATCAACGCGCTGATAGTTTCGTACGCGAAGTCGCATGAAGTTGTGGTGCGATTGAAGGGCGGAGATCCTTTGCTTTTCGGGCGCGCGGGTGAGGAGATCGCGGCATTGCGGCAGGCGGGCGTGGAGTTCGAGATTATTCCGGGGATTACGGCGGGATTCGGGGCTGCGGCTGCGGCGGGATTTTCGCTGACGGACCGGCGCGTCGCTTCGCAGGTGCTGTTTACGACGATCCAGCGGGACACCGAGAACCGGTCGATACAGTGGGGCGGAATTTCCAGCACCACGACGCTGGTGCTGTACATGCCGGGGACTGATTATGCGCGTGTGATGCAGCAGTTGCGCGATGCTGGCTGGCCGGACGATATGCCTTGCGCTGTTGTGTCACATGCTTCGGGCAAGGATCAGGAAATTCGCTCGACGGTTCTTGCGAAGCTGGCCGACGAAGGCGCGTTGCCTGCTCCAGCGATCATGGTGGTCGGACGCGTGGTGTCGGAAATGGCGGAAGAAATCGGACGGGAATTTCGCATCGGACCGGAAAGCGCAGAGAGAAAATCACCGCTCATGGTGATTTGAAGTCTCGTAACTTCCCATTCGCAAAACTGAGTGACGCTGCTCGCGATTTGTCGCGAAATTTTACCAACGATGGCGCAGAGCCGCGCCGAAACGCGTGTCGTATATGTTGCGGATTGTTGCCATCGCCTCGGGCGAAAGCGGCGGCAGGCCTGAAGCGCGGCAATTGTCGGTAACCTGATCGGGGCGTTTGCCGCCGGGGATGGCGCACGTCACTGCATCGAACATCAGAATCCAGCGCAGGGCGAACTGGCTCATGGTGACGCCGGGCGGCAGCAGCGCGCGGATTTCTTCCACGGCTTCTAGTCCCGCGTTGTAATCCACGCCGGAAAAAGTCTCACCGACATCGAAGGCTTCGCCGTGGCGATTGAAATTGCGATGATCGTCCGCTTCGAAAGTCGAATCGAGGTGAAATTTTCCGGTTAACAGGCCGCTGGCGAGCGGCACGCGCGCGAGGATGCCCACCTGTTTTCGCCGCGCTTGCAGGAAGAATTCATCGGCGGGGCGCTGGCGGAAACAATTGAAAATAATTTGCACGCTTTGGACGTTGGGGTGTTCGATGGCTCTCAGGGCTTCGTCCACTTTTTCGACGCTGACGCCGTAATAGCGCAGCTTTCCGGCTTTCACCATGCGATCGAGAATATCGAAAGCTTCCGGCTGGAAATATAACTCTGTGGGCGGGCAGTGGAGTTGCAGCAGGTCGAGTGAGTCGGTCGCGAGATTGCGCAGGCTGTCGTCCACCCACGCTGTGAGATTAGCGGCGCTGTAGCCAGCCGCCGATTGCGTGGGCAGACGCCGGCCGGCTTTGGTGGCGACGATGATGTCTTTCTTATAATTCTTCTTCAGGTCAGCGATCAGGCGTTCGCTGCGGCCGCTGCCGTAGACGTCTGCGGTATCAAAGAAATTTACGCCGCAGTCGACCGCGGTGCGCAGGGCGGCCACGGCTTCGTCGTCCGAGACCTGGCCCCACGAGCCGCCGATGGCCCACGCGCCAAAGCTGACTTCCGAAACCTTCCAACCGGTGCGGCCGAGCAGGCGATATTCCACGTTAATTTTCTCTCCGGGTGAGGTTGTGGGCCGAGGCTTAGGATTCGATCAGATGATAGAGCCTGTAGTCCTCGTTCATGATCGTTGCAAAGGGACGCAGGGTCAAGCTGCTGGTGTCCGTAATCACGATCCAATCTTCCGAGGATTGCGCAAAAGCTGTGGCCGCTAGCATCTGCGGGCGCGTAATTCGTTCGGGCATATTACCCACACCGAATAGCGCGATCGGGCCACGCAACAGAGCGACCGTGTTGGGATTCTTTGTGTCGACCGCTTCCAGAGTGATGGGCATTTCCATTTCCATCTCGATGCGGTCGCCATCTTTCCATGTGCGCTGCACGGTTAGAAACTTTCCAGGCGTAACGTCGGTTTGAATGCGGCTGCCGTTCACGGCCACAGTGGTCTTCGCTCCGGCCCAGCCCGGGATGCGGACATTCACGGCGAAGGTTTCCGGACGCGCGAGCTTGAATTCCATTTGCGTAGTACTCACTTGCGGGAACTTCGTGGTCTGCGTGAGCGTGACCGGCGTGCCATTCTGCGGCCAGGAGAGCGTTGACGGCAGGAAGAGGTTGACGTAAATGCCGTCTTTGCTGCGGAAGTACGAACTGATGCCGTAGTCGGCGGTGAGCTGCGGGAACGTGCCGGAGCAGCAGGGCCATTTGTCCTTGTAATGAACTTTCTTTGCGGCGTTGTTGTAATCGGAATAATAGAAGGAAGTGCCGTCGGGCAGGATGGGCCAGGCGCCGGCGATCGTGTTGTAGAGGATGCGCTCCATGCTGTCGCCGTAACGCGAATCGCCGGTGACGCGCAGCAAGTAGCGCGTGATTTTGAAATGACCATAGACGCCGCAGGGAGTTTCGAAACTTGAGTGCGTCAAGCCCAGGCTCTGCCAGAGTCCATCGCTTCCGGGCTGGACAAACGCTTCGTCGGGTCCCCAGCCGCCGGTGACGTAGCTCTGTTCGTGGACCATGCGAAAACCGTTGCTGGCGGCGCGCAGATATTTTTCGTCGCCGAGCACGAGATACGCCTGCATCGCGGAGCTGAGCGCGTTCACGTGACTGTAGGCGTGTTCGCCGGGAAGGTCGTTCGTGCCTTCCGCGAGAGGATCGAAGTATTCTTTTTCGATGAAGCGGACGGCGAGATCTTTGTAACGCGGGTCGCCGCTACGTTGATACGCGAGGAACAGATTTTCCGGGAGGGTGTAGGTTTCATCGAAGGTGTAGGCGATGTCCTTGTGGAAACGCTGGCGCTGTTCGGGTCGGCTTAGAGCTTTTTCCGGCAAGTGCGGCAGCACGGCTTGGGTGCTGCTCCAGAGAACGTCGAGCGCGGAGGTATCGCCGGCGAATTCGTGGGCGTCAATCAGGCCGCAGCAGGTTTTGTCGTAGGTGTACGCGGGTAGGCGATAATCCACATAGAATTTTCCTGCAGGATCCACTGTGGCGCCGTAGCCGCGGACCAGGCGTTGTACTTTTTCCTGCGTGGGTTTCGAGCCAGTGACGGCGTAGGCGCGCGCGAGTCCAGAAAGATATTGGCCGAAGCTGTGTCCGGGGATGAAGGCGTGGAAATTATCCATGGCGCTGAAGTCGTCGGCGTCGTCGTACCAGCCACCCATATCCGGACCAATCGCCGTGAGGCCTTCGCGTTTGCGGAACGGTTTCAGCAGCGCGTCTTCATCGAGATGCAGATACAGATCGTGGTTTTGATCGAACTGGCGGCGGAATGGACTGTCGAGCAATTGCACTTGGGAGTATCCGAACGTGGACAATTGAGGCGTGATGGCCACTTGTGCGGCTGGAGCCGCTGGCTTTGCCCAGGTGGGGATGGAGCGCGCGGCGAGCGCAGCGCCCGTCGTAACCGCAGCATTCGTAAGGAATTGGCGCCTCGACGTCTTTTTCATGATCTGGTCTCCCTGAGATTACGAAGCCGCGGTTCGCCTGAGGCCCGTTCCATTGTGATTCAGGCGCAGGCTGGACGAGCAAATGTCGAGAAAGCGTTTACCTATCGCTTATACTGCCCGCGAAAGCAGGTTGTCAAGTGGGCGATTAACGGGACGTTTCCGGTTTGGATCATCACGCGACGATTTTTCTTTTACTGCTGTGGTGGCGTCGCGCTGTTTGGTGGCTGCTCGCCCTGGATGTAGAGCTTGTAACGGTTCGTTGAAGCTTCCTGTTGCTGCGATTGCGCGCGCAGTTCAGCGAGGCGTTTCACCAAGGCCGGAACTTCGCCTTTGGGATCATTTGTTTTCCTTAGGGCGAGCAGCAGGTGATAGACGGCAATCTGATCGTTGGGATTTTCGCCCAGGACCGCGCGGCATTGTTCGATGGCTTTTTCGTTTTGGCCGGATTGTAGATAAAGATTGCCGAGGACGTTGCGGGCGAGCGGGAAGTCCGGTTGGAGTTGCACCGCGCGGGACGCCGCTTTCACTGCGTCGCTAAATTCTGGAGAGCCGACGGCAGGGCCGCCCTGCGAAAGAATTTCGGCTTTCAAATAGTGAAGAAACGCGTCGCCGGGATGAGCTTTTAGTTCTGTTTCAACCGTCTTGAGAGCCTGGTCGAGATTGCTGGACTGCATTTGCGCGAGGCCTTCCGCGACGGCAGCGGACGCGTGGCCGGGATCGAGCTTGTTCGCGGCTTCGAAATCGGATTGGCCCTTTTCGAATTGCCCCATTTGAATGTAAAGAATGCCGCGCGCGATATAAAGACGCGCGGCTTTCGGAATCTGCGTGAGGCCGGCGTCAATCATTTCGACGCCAACCTGAAATGATTGGTGTTTGAAGCACAATGCGGCGAAATCAACGTAGTACTTCACTCTCTGTGGGTTCGCGACGATTGCTTGGCGCAGCAGACTTACGGCGCGCGGCGTGTCGCCGGTGTCTTCATAGGCAGTGGACGCGAGATCAAGGACGTCGGGGTCGGGGGCGTTTGAATCGAGCAAGGACTGAAGAGTGTTGATCGCGTCCGTGCTGTGTTGTGCAGTGAACTGAACTACGGCGAGGTTGTAGCGCGCGTGCGGATCGTTTGGCGAAAGTGTGAGGATTTGTTCGAAAATGGGGAGCGCATCGTCCGGCTTTTGCAGGTCCATTAGACATGCGCCGTATTCTTCGAGCGCGGCCGGCTGCGAAGAAAGCACTGGACCGCTTTTCTGAAAATGCTCTAGCGCCGTCGGGCAATCGTGTTTTTTGTAGGCGAGTGCGGCGAGCATTGCGTGAGTCGTTGGTTCGTCGGGCCGGACTTTTAGAATCCGCTGGAGAAGCGGAGCGGCGCGACTGCTGCCGGCTTTGTATTCCAACTCGGCGGCGCCTTCAAGCGCTGCGAGGTAGTCGGGTGAGATCGCGAGGGCCTTATTGTAGGCGGTGAGCGCTTCTTTATCGCGGCCCAGGTGCGTCAACGCGATGCCTTCGAGCGCCCAGAGTCTGACGTCTTTCGGCCAACTTTGAAGCTGCGTGTGCACCAGCATCAGGGCCTGTTCGTTGTCGCCTGCCCGCAGGGCTGACTGAATCGCGCTGATGCTGGTGGTATCGGCGCCCGTTTGGGCCGCGGCTGTGGTCGCAAAGGCGACGGCGCAAATCGCTAGTAGAAAAAGAGCTACTGCATTTCGCACGAGAGGCAGAATTTCTGGCCCGCGTGGGCGTGGGCGCTGGCGCAGATATTTGCGCTCCGCATTGTTCGGACTGATTTCCGCGTTGATGCGATTTACCATGCGATTCGTATGAGCGACAGGCCTTGCCGGGGCAAGTCAAACCGCAGATGCGCGGCGCCGCGATCGAGCAAAATCCACGCCGGAGAGGTTAGTAGCTGCAATTGTCCGGCTTGCTGCAACTGATCGTATTGAATGGGCGAAGGTGATTGCGTCGAGCCCATCTCTTTCCATGCGGTGAACGAGTTGCTGTGATGCGCGTCAATGCGAAAGTGTTCGCTCAGCGCTTTCTTGACGTCTGGCGGCAGGCCGTCGATCATCAAATCAATCGGCGCGGCTGGTGCGGGGAGATCGTCGTCGTGATAATTCCAAATTAAAATTTGAATTTCGTTATCCCGGCGCGTGGCGACCGCGTTGATGTCTGGGCGCGCACGCACGCCGTTGAGCACTACATCGTCGGTTGATAGCGCGGCGGAGCTGATAGCTGGTATGCGCTCATCGCCTAACATTCCAAACATTCGGAACGCGTTCAGCACGGGCTTATCTAAACCATTGGAAGCGAGTTCGCGGAAGCCAGCGAAATATGGCTGGTCTTCGAATTCAAACGACCAGGTGACGGCGCCGAGGAAATTCACGTGCTCGCTGGCCGCCAGCGCGTAAATGCGATGCATTACCTCTGCTGTGTAGGATGCAAAGAGCTCTCCATTGCGATAAGCGTTCTGTGGATTTTCTTGCGCAGAACAGGCGGCGCACCCTTCGGGGTCTGATTCACCCAATACAATGGGGGTTTCGCGCCATTCGGGAAAAGACGCGACGATCTGAAATCCGTTTTTGATCGCCGTTAGCTGGCGGGCGACGCCCATCTGCACGTGGTCGCCGAGCCATTTCGGCGAGCCTTTCGGGTGAAAGCTGATGAACAGCAGCGGCGAGCCGATTTTCCCCGTGGCGTAATTGGTCTGATGCGCGCAGTGTTCGAGGAACTGGCGCAGGAATTCGGCGGCATGCGGATTGCCTGGACCGGTGCTGTCTGGACCTCCGACGCGCGCTTCGGGAAACGCGCGCAGGACGGCGTCGGCGGTGAAATCGTAAAGTTTAAAATATTCTTCCGGCGTGCCCTTCCAGTAATCGATGTCAGGCTCGTTCCAAACTTCCCACAGCCAGGCTTTTACTTCGGCGTCGCCATAACGTTCGCGCAAATGGTGCGTAAATTGAAAAACGAGCTCGGACCATTTGGCGTAATCGCGCGGCGGGTAGGCCCAACCGGTATAGATCGAACCGATCGAATCTTTTGGAAAATTGTGGCGATACGGTTCGGGATGCGTGGAGAGCGCTTCGGGCATGAAGCCGATTTCGACGATAGGTCTGATGCCGGCGGCGTGAAACGTATCGAAGATGTGGTCAATGATCGTCCAACTGTAAACGGGATGGCCGTTCTTGTCCTCGGTATAGGCGTTGGTCGAGCCCCACTTCAGGGAAGCCGAGCCGTCACCGGTGGTGAGCAGATTGTGGACGCGGACGTAAACCGGCACGGGGCTGAGCGCAGACAGTTCGCCGAGAAGCTTTTTTCCGTTCGGCGCGTAGGTGTAGTTCGGTTCATCGTAGCCAAAGTAATTCCAGATTGGGCGGAGGGCGCCTGCGGTTTGGTCGGCGTGCACGTGGATCGTCACGTTCTCGGGAGCTAGCTGCGCGGAGCACGAGGAAGGTAACAGCAGGCAGAAAGCAGTGGCGGGAAGGAGGCTGGCGAGGAATTTGTTCATTGGTTACCGTGAATTGACGCGCGTAGCGGACGAGCCGCGACTGCGCTGGCGATGTATTCAACGTTCCCCAGACGCGCGATTTCGCCGGTTATTTGCTCCGCTCGCCGGCTGCATGGCTCGCCAAGCCACTTTGTGTTGCTACTTACTTTTGCACAGTGAACTTGTAGATCGAAGTCGAGTGCAACGTTTGCCCCGGTTTCAGCTCCGTTGAGGGAGAATTCTTGTGATTGGGCGAATCGGGAAAGTGCTGAGTTTCCAGGCAGAACGCGGAGCGGTAGCCGTACTCTTTTCCGTCTTTGCCGTGAATGGTGCCGTCTAGAAAATTTCCGCTGTAGAACTGGATGCCGGGTTCGGTGGTGGAAACTTCCAGGACGCGGCCACTCTGCGCGTCGTACGCGCGCGCCGCCGGAGACAGGGAAGTTGGTGATTTTTTGTCCAGCACCCAATTGTGATCGTAGCCTTTGCCGAACCTCAACTGCTCGTCATTCATGTTGATGCGCGCGCCGATGGCGACAGGCTGCAGGAAATCGAAAGGGGTGTTTTTCACGTCCTGCAATGTGCCGGTGGGAATGAGCGTCGCGTCAACGGGAGTGATTTGGCTGGCGTACAGAGTAAGCTGGTGCTGCAAGATGTCGCCGTTGCCTTGTCCGGCAAGATTGAAGTACGCGTGGTTCGTCAAATTCAGGACAGTATCTTTGTCCGTGGTCGCGGTGTAATCAATCTTCAGCGCATTCTCATTTGCGAGCAGCGTGTAAACGACTTTTACACTGAGGTTACCTGGAAAGCCTTCTTCGCCATCTTTGCTCAGATAGGTTAGTTCGAGCGCTTCGCCCGCGCTGCTCGATACATCTTTAGCGGTCCACACTCGTTTGTTAAAACCGCGAATGCCTCCGTGCAAAGTGTTCGGGCCGTCGTTCAGCGGCAGCGTGTAGACGACACCGTCCAGAGTGAACTTGCCATGTGCGATGCGGTTGCCGTAGCGGCCAATGGTGCCGCCGAAATACGCTTTGCCGTTCTCATAGTCTGCGGGGTTGTCGTAGCCGAGGATCACGTCGCCGATTTTTCCGTCGCGGTCGGGGACCTTGAGCGAGACGAGGGTGCCGCCGAAGTTGCTGATCGCCGCGGTCATCCCATACTTGTTCGACAAGGTGTACAGATCCACGCTTTGCCCATCCTGTATTTTGCCGAATGGCTGCTTTTGCATTTTGGATTTTGCCTCTGCTTTGGGATAAGGCAGCATCGTCACGGCGCCTAGAAAAAATAGCGCTGCGACCGTCGCGGGAATCGTCAGGTTCCGTCTCGCCATCATCGTCTCCTCAGACTACTTGGTACGGACCACACTAGCGCCAATTGGATGCAAAGAAATCGCGGAATGCGCGGTCTGTGACCCGAACATTACGGTGCGGCCAGCGGAAAAATTTGGTCCGCCACGGAAGGAGGGAGCCCGGCGTCGAGCTATTCTCCAGAAATGGGACCAGTGTCCAATTCGAGCGCGGAACCAAAATCGCTTGGTAAACGTTTTCCTTCGCTTTATACTGCGCGCCGCCGCGACTGTCAAGCGCACGTGCCGGATCGCGCCAACCCGGATATAATGCTCACGTACAAAAATTGCTGATGAAATTCACGCGCCGTTCATTTTTCCGCTTATCTCTGGGCCTCTCACTGGGCGCTTCCGCCTCCCGCATCTTTGGCCAAGGGATGTCGCCCCATTCCACCAAAGCGCAGCCGCGTTCGGCGCCTTCGGGCCGGCCTTTTTACGCGCATTTCACCGATATTGCGGGCAAGGCGGGATTGGTGGCGCCCACGGTCTATGGGTACCCGGACCATAAGGACTACATTCTGGAGGCGGTTGGATGTGGCTGCGCCTTCCTGGACTATGACAACGACGGCTGGATGGATATTTTCATTCTAACCGGGACGCGCATGAACGGGGCGCCCGCCGGCACGACGAACCGCCTATATAAGAACAATCGCGATGGCACGTTTACCGACGTGACTGAAAAGGCGGGATTGCACGATCTGGGCTGGGCGTCCGGGGTGTGCGTCGGCGATTACAATAACGATGGATTCGAAGACCTGTTCTGCACTTATTTTGGGCAAAACAAGCTCTATCGCAATAACGGTGATGGCACGTTTACGGACGTCACCAAACAAGCCGGCCTATTAAACGATGAGCCGCGCTACGGCGCGGGCTGCACGTTCCTGGACTACAACCGCGACGGCATTCTGGACCTCTTTGTCTCAAACTACGTGGAGTTTGACTTGAAGCGCGTGCCCAAGCCCGGGCAGAACAGCAATTGCACCTGGAAGGGCGTGGACGTGGAGTGCGGGCCGCGCGGGTTGCCCCACGGCGTACATTCATTGTATCGAAATAATGGCGACGGCACTTTCAGAGACGTCAGTGTGCAGGCTGGAATTTCAACGCTGCGCGGCAGCTATGGCATGACGGTGGTCTCCGCCGATTTCGACGAAGATGGCTGGCCCGACATTTACATCGCGTGCGATTCGACGCCCAGCTTGCTCTTCATGAACAATCACGATGGAACCTTTCGCGAAGAGGGCGTGATTCGCGGAGTGGCGCTCAGCGAAGATGGCGAAGAACAGGCCGGCATGGGCGTAGGAGTGGGGGATTACGACCTCGACGGACACCTGGATCTGTTCAAGACGCATTTCAGCGAAGATACCAATGGCCTCTACCACAATGACGGCAAAGGAAATTTCGTGGACGTCACGCGCGTGGCGCGGATCGGCGTGGAAAACCGCTACGTAGGTTGGGGCGCGGGCATCGTCGATCTGGACAACGATGGCTATCCGGATATTTTCATGGTCACGGGCAGCGTTTACCCCGAGCTTGAGAAAACGATGCCACAATTTCCCAACAAGACGCCGCGCGTGGTGTTTCGCAACTTAGGCAATGGAACTTTCGAAGAGCTGCTGGACGAAGCGGGGCCGGGTGTAGCGGCGCCGCACTGCAGCCGCGGCTGCGCCTTTGGGGATTTTGATAACGATGGCGACCTGGACGTGCTGATCGTCAATCTGAACGAACCGCCATCTTTGCTGCGGAACGATCTGCGCGGCGCAAACCACTGGCTGAAGCTGAAATTGGTGGGAACGAAATCAAATCGGAGCGCGATCGGCGCGAGGGTATTGGTACGGTATGGGAAGAAGTCACAGGCGCAAGAGGTGCTGAGCCAGTCGAGCTTCTATTCCGTAAACGACACCAGGCTCCACTTCGGCCTCGGCGCTGAAAAGACGGCGGACATCTCTATCAACTGGCCCAGCGGGGCGCATGAGGAGCTGAAAGGCGTCGCCGCCGACCAATTGATCGTGGTGAAGGAGGGAACGGGTATCGTTCCCGGGCAGGGCTGGTCGAAACCCGTCGCATAGGCGCGCCAAAGGCTTTACCGGCGGCCGCCGCTTATTATGGAGTCCCGACTAACACCGAAAAACCCCGTGTTGTTGCGGCTAACGGCACGCGCGTAACGTAAAAATACTATTGCATCCAAATTTCCGCTTGACACGATTTGAGAAACGGATGTAAATTGCGCGCAACAAGAAGTAAACGTTTTCTCTGAAAGTGGTGGAGCTGCTTGCATTTGCTTTCTCGGTAAAGCGCCCAATTGGCGCGGCTGGACCGGTCGTTGGCTGGTAGCCGTCGTGGGTACGGAATGCGTTTTCCGGGCGGGCCAAGTTAGTGAGAATGCTAGTAGGGGGGATTTGAATGAGATTTACGACTGCATTGCGTTGCTTCTTTGTGTTCCTCGTGGTGGCTTTTTCTGGCAGCGTTTCCTTTGCACAATTTAGCGGCAGCGTCACCGGTGTGGTGCAAGACGCCACCGGCGCGGCCGTGCCCAAAGCCAACGTGGTGTTGGTGCAGAGCGGCACTGAAGTGACCCGCGCCGCGGTGAGCGATGCGAGCGGCAATTTCAACTTTGTCAGCCTTGCGCCCGCTAACTATGAAATCAGCGCTGAGGCAGGCGGATTTGCCAAGACGGTCGAGAAGATCATCCTCGACACAAACCAGACCCTAAGCGTCACGCTGACGCTGTCACTGAAGTCGGTAGCGACTTCGGTGGAAGTGACTGAGCAAGCGCCGGTCTTGAACCCGGCGGAAAGCCGCAACGAACTGACGCTGGAACACCAGGCCGTGGACGCACTGCCAGTGGCGGGGCGCAGCATCGTTGGCTTGGCCACATTGGCGCCGGGCGTGACGGGATTGGGCACTACCGCGGCGAACGCTCCGGGATCGGGCGTGGATAACTATTCCACGGAAACCACCGTAGATGCGAGCGCGAACGGCCAAGGCCAAATGTCCAATATGTGGGTGGTGGACGGACTCGACGTCACGAGCGGAATTCGCCAGGGCATTCTGAACCTCACGCCGAATCCTGACTCGGTGCAGGAATTGAATATTCAGGTGAATACCTTTACTTCTGAATATTCGCGCGCCAGCGGCTTGCAGACAGTGATGACTACGAAATCCGGCACGGATCAATTTCACGGCTTCGCTGCAGACTATTATTACAACCGCAATATGTTCGCCCGCACGAAATTCAGTCCCAACGAATACCTGCCGTTTCACGGTAACAACATGGCCTTCGGCATCGGCGGGCCGATTATCCCGCATCACCAGTTTTTCTTTTTCTTCGACGTCGAGCCGCTGCGCTCAGCCAATTCGACGATCGCCGGCGGGCAGACCTTTGCCGATCCCGCTTTCGTGGCTTTCGCCAATACCAATTTTCCCAATACGGTAGGGACCGGGTTGCTGACCACGTTCAAACCCACAAACCTGAACTCAATTACGCTCGCACAGACCGTCGGCCAGTTCTTTGGCGCTACGGCTTGCCCCACCCCTGCGTCCACGATAACGGTGGGAACTGCTCTGCTGCCTTGCAGCACAGACTTCATCGACAGCGGCAACTTGAGCGCCAAGGCGGTTCGTAATGGCACTCAGTATTTCGGCCGCGTGGACAAGTATTTCAGCAAGGACCGTATTTACGGCAGCTTCTATCGAACGGTTTTGGATTATGGTCAGCCGGGCGCTATCCCGCAATTCTCGGCGGCGAGCAACCACAACTGGGAATATGCCGTGCAGGCAAACTGGACACATACGTTCAACCCCAACACGCTGAACGAAGCTCTTTTCGGCGTAAGCCGCGTCGAGGGGACTCTGGCTAGCGGCGCGCAGGTGTACACAGTGCCGAATATAAGCACCGGAGGAATCAACGTTGGCTTCGGCGCCGGATTTGCACAAGGCGATTTCATCCAGAAGAACTACCACTGGCGTGACGTGCTGACGCGCGTGCAAGGCGCGCACACCCTGAAGTTCGGCGCGGAAGGCTGGTATGGCGAGGACATCGAGCCTTTTCAAGGGCCCTACTCCACGCCGAGCTTTGCCTTTCAGGACCTGACTACTCTGATTCAGGACCAGCCCATCCACGAAGTCGGCGCGATGTACAATCCTATCAGCGGCAGCCCCGTGCTATGGTCGTGGAACGCGCGTTCGCGCACCTGGGGCGTGTTTGCCATGGATACATGGAAGGTCAAATCCAATCTGACCTTGACGCTCGGCGCTCGTTACGATGATTCGGGCAACCCCTGGTCAGACAGCCCAACGACGGTTTTCGGGAATTTCTATCTCGGACCCGGACAGACATTCCAACAGCAAGTCGCCAATGGGTTCGCAAAAGAAACGCACAACGCGCTGAACCACGCCGTCAACAATCTGATTAGTCCTCGCGTCGCGGTTGCGTGGGATCCCACCGGACATGGTGTGTGGGCAGTGCGTGGCGGCTTCGGGATTTATAACAACTGGCTGACCTCGGCCAACATTCAGGAAGAATTCCGCGGCAATCCTCCGGGGCCGGTGCAGCCCACGTTCCTTCCCAACGGCGTGCCCGGCGTTTCTGACCCTCTGATATTTGGACTTGGGACTACCAACACCCCGCCGTTCGGCTTTCCGACTCCCGGTTTCACCGCTGGACTGGACGCCAAGGGCGGAATTGCGGGCCTCAACTTCGCAATCGGCGGAATCAACCCGAATATCGAATCACCTCAGGCAGCGGTCTGGTCTGGTACTGTGGAGCGCAGCTTCGCCAAGAACATCGTAGCTAGCGCCGGTTACACCGGTTCTCACAGTTACAATCTCGTCGGCGGTGGTGATGTGGCCGGTAACGTTTCCTACGGCCAGAACATCAACTCCTTCCCCGGAGACTTGGTGCAGAACAACAGCTTGACGCCGACACGGCTCAACACCAGCTTCGGTTCGATTCTGTACGCGGACAACAATCGCTATGGAAACTACAATGCCGTGATTTTCGATGTGCGTGGCAGATTCTCGCACGCGTTCTTCGACGCGTCCTACACGCGCTCTGAGTCCAAGGACGACGCCGGCATATACCCCACAGCGATCAACCCGCAGCAGTATTACGGGCCTTCTCCATGGGATGCGCCGAATCGCTTCTCGCTCACGTTCAACTGGGCGTTCCCAGGCTTGAACGCCGGCCAGGACCTGGTTGGCCATTTGACCGGCGGCTGGGGAATCACTGGCACGAGTATTTTCCAAAGCGGTTATCCCTTCTCGGTCATCAACCAGCATCCCTTTGCTCCCCTCTGCGCTTCGCCTGGCGGTACCGGCGCGTGCCCATCGGCGACGAATCCGATTACGGGGTTGGCGCCGAACAGCGGCGATTACAACGCGGACGGAACGAACTACGATTACCCGAACGTAGCCAGCTACGCGCAAGGAAACTCCAAGGCGGCGTTCCTGAATGGCGTGTTCCAGCCCGGACAGTTTACGCAGCCGGCCATCAGCACTGAAGGTAACGAAACGCAGAACGCGTTCCGCGGGCCGAACTTTGCCGAGACGGACCTCGCCGTGTACAAGGACAACCGCTTCAAGGAACGATTCAACTTCCAGATCCGGTTCGAGTTCTACAACATCTTCAACCGAACCAATCTGGAGAACATGGATATAGATCCGCTGGATCCTAACTTCGGCAAAGCTACCGGACAGTTGTTGGGCCGGTGGTGGCAGCTCGGCGGTAGATTTACCTTCTAGTTTGTCCACCCTGGAAAAGAGCCTGCGGCCTCCCCCAAGGACGCAGGCTCTTTTCGTTTTAGCCGCAGATCTGTTGTTTCCTCGCTTCACCCTACGGCGCGCCTAGCCGCAGACTGTCTGTGCTGCATCCAAAATGATGGAACTTCCTGGTTCTGTGCAAGGAATGTTCCATTGGAGTCGATGTGGGCGGAATTGTGTCAGGCCGTTGATGACGCGATTTAATGCTCGCAAGGGAAGCGGCGCTACATACATGTTCGTCGGAAAACAGGCAGCGGAGATAACAGGCGCGCGAAGCTGCGAGTTCGTGAAGCAGGAGTCCTTCGTCCGCACAAGATTCGCGGTTGTCTTTTTTGTGGCTGTGCTGTTGCTGGTGGGTGCGCCATTGCGCAGCCAGCAGCAGGGTCCGACGATTTCAGTGAACGTGAAGATGGTGACCATGTTCGCCACGGTGCGCGATAAACATGGGGCGCTGGTCCGCAGTTTGACCAAGGATGATTTTGTGTTGCAGCAGGACGGCCATCCACAGACGATCACTTATTTCGCGCCGGATTCCGATCTGCCGCTCACGCTGGGGCTGCTGGTGGATACCAGCGGGAGCCAGCGGCGGCTGTTGGATCAGGAGCGCGACGCCAGCCACGCTTTCATTGACCATTTGCTGCGCGAGGATAAGGACAAAGCGTTTGTGATTCATTTCGACCACGAGGTGGAATTGCTGCAGGACCTCACTTCGTCGCGACAGAAACTGGAAGCGTCGCTGGATCAGCTGGGTCGGCCGCAATTTTCGCAGACGGGAAGCGGCGGGTCGTCGGGCAGCGATCCCGGCAATGGCGGCAGCGGCGGAAGTGGCGGCGGGGGCGGGCGCGGCTCGCGCGTCGGATATGGTGGAGGCGGCACGCTGCTGTATGACGCAGTGTTTTTGGCGTCGGACGAGATGATGAAGAAGCAGCAGGGACGCAAGGCGATTGTGGTGCTGACGGACGGCGTGGATCGTGGCAGCAAAGAAACCCTGCGCGACGCCATCGAATCGGCGCAGCGCGCGGACACTCTCGTTTATTCGATTCTCTTCGCTGATAAAGACGCATACGGAAACGGCGGAGGCTATGGCGGCGGGCACATGGGCGGCGGCATGGGCGGAGGCGGGATGGGAGGCGGAGGAGGGCACCGGCGCTATCCGCAGGAAACGCGGCCTGACGGGAAGAAAATTCTGCAGCAATTGTCGAAGGAAACCGGCGGACGTTTTTTTGAAGTCACCAAGAAAGAGAGCATTGATCAGATTTACGCGGAAATTGACGAGGAGCTGCGTAATCAATATGCGCTGGGCTACACTCCGGAAAAAGCCGACGCGGACGTGGGTTACCACAAAATCGAATTGACGACCAAGCAGAAGGACGCCGCAGTCCAAACGCGCGAAGGATTTTACATTGGCCGCTAGTCGCGCGCGGCGCTTGTCATCACGATCGCGGCATCTATTTTGCTGGTGGCAGCCGCCAGGGAACTACTCACCTTTATTTTGACTTCACGGGCTTGGCGCAGTGGTCGCAGTTGGATTTTGTTGCAGCGCGAGGTACGCTCGGCCAAATGCTGAATGTTGAGTTCCCGGCGCGACGGCGATTACCTGCACGGTATATCGCCCGGTGGGCAGCTTTTGCAGCGGCAAACTGATGCGGAATGATACGGTGTGCGTTTTCGGATCGACCTGCGCCGGGGCGATCAGCGGAGTGGCGTTCATCTGAATTCCGTTGCGCAGAAAAACCAGGCCGGCGCGCAGGGAATTCGGATCGAACGGCTCGGTCTTGTCGGCTTTCTCCGGATAGTACGCTTGCAGAAAGACGTAGAGCGTCTGCCCTTGTGTGAAATAGTTGGTCACGCTGGGAATAATTCTTTGGCCTTCCATATCGAGCGGGGAACTGGCGATTTTAGCGCGCGTGCCCTGGCCTTTGGTGGCGACTGCGGATGATTTCTCGATGGGAACAAGCTGGCTCGAGAGCAGGACGGAACTGAGCGTCACTCTTTCCGGTTGAGCTGCCGGCACCACCAGATTTTGCTCGAACGTGCCGATCTTTCCGGATTCATTTTCGCGCGCCACGAATTTCAGCCGGTAATTTCCCGGCGCCAGAACCACTCCGCCCTGATAAAGCAGATTGCTGTGGCGCACCCGTTCGAAATGTTCGGCATCCAGGTTCACGGTGATCGTGTCGCGCAATTGCGCCAAGATCTGGCCGGACGGCACGGCGCGGACTTCCACGGCAAAATCGAATTCTGCGTGCTGCTTATTGTGTTTCTGCGCCCAATCGAGCGCGCTGGAAGCGATTTTCGCAGCGATGGGAATGTAGGCTTGCGTCGAGCTCAGCCGAAAGACTCCGGTTTCGACTGCGACGGGAAGCTCGACAACGGGATGATCGGAATTGATGGCGTCGGCGATTTGCTGGTCGCGGTCTTCTTTCTCCAGGTGCTGGAAATCGCGCGGGGCGTAATATCCGTCGCGATAGCGAACATGCGCGCCGGGGACGTTAACCTTGACGCGAATGGCTCGCCAGCGGCCATCGTGTTTTACATCGGGCCCGAGATTATAGCCAACCAAGTAGTAGCCGCCGTTGTCGCGTTGAATGGCCGGGAAGGCATCGCTGAGATCGCCCAGGTCGAAAAACGCTTTTCCGCCGGTGTCCGTCGAGAGTGTCGCGAGGGTGTCGCGCGAATCTTCACGCTGGTCGGTCTGATGGAAGACGGACGCGCCTGTAAACATCGAAGTCCCGGTCGCGGCATTAGTGGTGGTGTCGCCGCCTGGCGGCGCTGCGAGCAGTCCGCGGGAATCAATCGAATAAATGGACACGTCGGCGCGATTCGCGGCATCCGTCGCGGCGCGTAGTTGCGTGCGATTTTCTTCGCCGGTCTGGGTGATACCTCCGGTGAATTCCACCATTGCTTTTCTGCCGGGAATTCCGCCGAGCACATCCGCAAGGCCTTCGACCGCCGCGAGCTTCTGGTCCGTATTGAACACGTTGAATTCGGTTTCATCCGGCGTGTACGCGGCGCCGGTATATTCCTGAACGTCGTATTCGCCATTTGCCGCCGCGGCGTAGAGGGGGCTGGCGAGGTTCGCAGAGTTGTCCGGAGTAAGCTGCGCGATCGCTTTGTTCAGCACGGTGTGATCGTTGGTGAAATTTGCCAGGACGTTGAGGCGCGTCGAGAAAACCACCACGGCGACAACGTCGGCCTTGGTCATTTGGTGCTTCACGAATTTGTCCGCCGCATCGTGCGCGCGAATCAGGTCGTCGGTCTGCATCGAAGTGAGATCGAAGAACAGTACGATGAGGCGGCGATCGCGCAGGGCATCGCTAATGGCGTCGGCGGAAGGGGAATTCGGGCCGTCGTTATCAACGGCAACGACGATGGGCTTGGTGTCGTCAGCGGTGGCGGTCTCGATTGCTTCGATGTCGGCGAATGAAAAGGATGTGATGGTCTGCGGCTTGCCTTCATCGGTGATCATAAATTGATTTGCGGTCAAACCTTTGATGGGCTTACCGGATTTATCGGTGACTTCCACATCAATACGCACCAGGTCGGATGAACTGCGCAGGACGGCGGACGATTGGTGAGCGGCGGCCTGCTGGGCTGGAGTTTGCTGGGCCGGGGCAGGAGCGGGCGCGGGCGGCGCGACCACCACCGGCGCAGATTGGCTGCCCGATTGAGTGCCTGACTGGTTGCTCGATTGGCCACTCGTAGCGGCGGCACCGGATTGCTGCTGTGCTTGGACCCCGAACGATCCCACGGCGAGGGCAGCCACCAGCCACAGCGTCGCGATTTTGTAAGCGATGTCTCGCATCAGAAATTAAACCGCGCCATCACATCCATGGTACGCATGGAGCCCGCGCTCGTCACGCGCCCAATTGACGAAGAGCCCAGCGTGGCCGAAAGCCCGGAGAATGCGGGCGTATTCGTCAGATTCTGGACTTCCCAGCGGATATCCAGATGATGCCGCTCGCGCGGTCCAAAGCGAAACGATTTCGCGAGCGACATATTCCAATTGAATTTGCACGGGCCTTCAATCGCGCCGCGATGCTCGTCGCCGTATTGCCCTGTGGCCGGCGTGGCGAACGCGGCGGTGTTGAAAAACGCGAGCGGCGAGCCCCCGCAGACGCCGAAATCAGGATTGGCCACCTGATCAGGGCGCAGCGAGAAACTGGCGCCCGTGCCATTGTCCGATGCGGTGCCGCCCAGGTACGCGGTGACCGGCGTTCCGGTTTGCCAGGTAACGATATTCTGCAGCCGCCAATTGCTGAGCGCATGTTCGGCCCAGCCGTGGGTGGCAAAGCGGTGATGTTCGCCGAAGGGGAGTTCGTACAAATTCAAGAAACGCAATTGGTGCCGAACATCAAAGGAAGAAAGTCCGCGCTCCGCGGCGAAATTGCCGTCCTGTTGCACCACAATGGGTGAGGTGCCGCCGATGCTGCTGGCATTATCGAGCGATTTTGCGAAAGTATAGAACGCCTGCACCGACACGCCGTGCGTGAAGCGATGCACCAGGCGCACCTGCAGCGCATTGTAGATCGAATTCGCGCCGGATTGATCGAAGTAGAAGCTGTTGGCGTTGGGAATCTGCAGGGAATTCTGCGTGTCCAAGGGACTGGTGCCCAGCGGCGCACGATTCGGAGCGCGCAATAGATCGAGGTCGGTGCCTTTCGTTCCGGTGTAAGTCAAGTCCAAGATCCAGTTCTGCGAGAAGGATGTTTCGGTGCCCAGAGTCCAGATCTGCGCGTAGCCATCTTTGTAGAAAGGATTGACGCCACCGCGATTGGTAATCGTGCCGATGGTGGGGAAGCCGTCCTGTAAGGTCAGGACCTGGGTCCCCGATGTGATCAGGTTTTCCGAAGTCGCAAATGGCGGCTCGTAGGATAGATATTTTTGCGCCAGCGAATTGTAGATCGCCTCGTTGTAAAAAATCGAATAGCCGACGCGCAGCACGGTCTTGGGCTTGATAAACCGCGGCAACCAGGCGAAGCCAATGCGCGGCGCCCAATTTCCGTAATCTCCGTGCACCAGCGCGCGCGGGTACGGGCCATTAAATGTTCCCACGCCGCCAGGCGTGACGACGTCCACTGCGGTGGCCGCGGAATTCAGGTCGAGGTTCGCGATCTGGTTGTATTTGTCCACCGGTGGCGTGACGGCTTCGTAACGCAGCCCGTAGAGCAGCGTAAACTGCGTGGTCATTCGCCAATCGTCCTGCGCGTAGCCGATAAAATCCCAGCTGCGTAAATAAATATTCGGCCCGAATTGCACCGTGGTGCTGTACGGCAGCCCGAGCAGAAAATCGGCAAGCTCGTAGAAAGGCTCAGTCTGCGGAGTGGCGGGGACGGGTTGGCCGGTCGCGGTCAATTGCGAGGTCAACACGCCGGTAAAAGTGAATTGTCCCCTCGGCTGCGGATCGGCCTCGGAATTCAGCTCGATGCGGCGCAGCTCGCCGCCGATGGTCATCGTGTGTTTTCCGTGAACCCACTTCCAACTATCGCTCAGGCGCAGCGTCTGGTTGCGCACCAGCGAAGGCACCGGGTCGTTCAGCGCGGAGAAGCTCGTGAAATTGATCGCGGGAATGCCGAAAGTAAGCGGCGCGGTGGAGACGCCGGTGATTCCCAGGTCTCCGGTAACATCATTCACGAAAGAGTTGTCGCTCAGCACTTTCACGCGGCTGCGGCTCCAATTCAGCTGAGTAGTTTCCACCAGGCGCGAGGTCCAGTTATGCGATAGCCCCAGCGTGACCGACTGGCTCAGAGTGGACTGCGTCCCAGCCGTATCCGGAAAATTGCCGAATGTATTCTGGCGCTGGGAACTGAGATTGTAGCCGCCGTTCAGGCTGAGCTTGGAATTGATGGTGTGCAGGATGTGCAGATTCAAGGTGTCGCTGTTGATCGGCACGGTGGTTTGCAGCAAGAAGTTTTGCACCGTGCCGGGCAAATTCTGCATGGGATAGAAGGCGAGGAGGCCGGCCGCGGCCGAATTGATCACGGGAACCTGGCAGCCGTTGCCGAGTGGGGTGCGAGGCCCGGTGAAATTCGAAAACGGATCGAAGAGGGTAACTCCCAGACCGCAAAAGTTGCCGGTGCGTTCAGCAGCCGTGGGCACTGTGGAATAAGTGTCCAGAGCGCTCGATTGAGTTTCGTGCTGGTAGTTGACGAAGAAAAAAGTCTTGTCGCTGCCGTTGTAGATGTGCGGAATTTTCAGCGGGCCTCCCAGGTTGCCGCCAAAGCGTTCGTCGTAGTGGCTTGGTTTCGGAACCTGATTGCCTGTTATCGAATAGGGCTTGGCGTCCCACACGGAATTTTCATAGTGATCGTAGAAGCTGAAGCGGATGCGATTCACTGCCTGGCGATTTAATCTGCCGCGCCCACCGCCACCCGCGGCGCCACCACCTCCTCCGCCTCCGCCCCCAAACATCCCGCCCGGAGCTCCGCCAAAGCCGCCACCTCCGCCGGCGGGCCCGCCGAAGCCGCCCTGTCCTCCTCCCGGGCCGCCGCGTCCGCCGCCTGGTCCTTGTCCACCGGGTCCGCCTTCACCTGCTGGATTTCCGGGAACCAATCCGCCCTGGCCGAATCCACCGGGACCGTTTCCCGCGAGACCCTGGCCAACGGTTCCCTGCAATAAAAATGAATCGGAAGTGGCGCTGGAGCCCGCGTCGGCAGGCAGTTCCGCCACGATTTGCGTTCCTTCATTTGCGGCCGTGTTTGTTGCGCCCGCTGGGCCGCCGGCGCCTTCATCGGTCAGGTCTGTCTGTTCGAACCCACCGCCCGCGAGTCCGGCACGAACGGCGTTGGAGACGCCCGCCGGTACCTGGCCGCCTCGGCCGCCGCCCTGCCTGCCTAAGCCTCCCGCATTGGTGTTATTGGGATTTGTGGCTCCGCCCGGCGGTCGCGAATTGCGGGGCGGGCGAGTGGCCTCGGGTTTTGCAGTCAGCTCCGCCAAAGTTGCGACGCGCAGAACGATCGGAATGGGGCCCGGCGGCACCACCGGCACTTCCACGGTGAGCGACGCGTTCGAGAAACCAAGCTGGCTGGCTTCAATGCGATAAGAGCCGGCGGGAATTTGTGGAAATTCGAATTTGCCGGATTCGTCTGTCCAGCTCAGCCAGGTTTTATTGGTTTCGGTGTTGATTAGATGCACGGTCGCGGCGGGGACCGCTGTGCCTTCGGGAGTGCGCACCACTCCCGCAACGGGCTGCGGCGGATTGGCAGGCTGCTGCGCCAAACTCAGATTCCCGCTGGCGAGCCAAAACAGCAGAAGCGCCAGCATCTTCCCTTGGAGGCGATTAAAAATGACGTTCCCTCGAGTCGGCAACCTTACGTGGCCTGCTTGTGATGCTGGCCAATTATGCCATTGCTGATGGATTCTGAATTCGTGCGCCGCTAAGTAATTCAGTTTCAACAGGGCAAGAGTTCCAGAATTCCGCGGCAGAGCGCTGGCCGGGATCCTCAAATGACGCCGGAGCGGAGACTTCGAGAGCAACATCCAAAAAATTTCGGAACTTTTGCGGGCGAAAGCCAGAAGTACCAGCAATGTAGCGCGGCACGGCAACAGGCAAGCAAAGTACGTAATATAATTGTAAAGGCTGGTGGCAACCCAGGGGAATTCCACTCGCATCAATTCGGTAAAATGGTTGGGGGCCAAACCGGTGATGGCGCGGCAAGCGGGAAATTTTAGGCAAACTTGGAAATTCGTTTCTCGCGCGGCGATTTTGGCTGGCGCGTTCGCGCTACCCCTGCTGTGCGCCTGCGTGGAGAAGCCGGCGCAAGCGCAGGGCGTCCAGACGGTATTGCACGCGCGCGGCAGAGTGTTTCCAGAGGTGGGAAGTGGCGCTGCGGTGATCGAACGCGATGCCGCTGGGCGGTACTACATATTGGCTGCGCCGGCCAGCGTCATCCATATCTACAATTCAGATGGAAAGCACCTCGGGCAAATTCCCAACTTGCAGCCAGGCAGCGCCTCCATTAAATACGCTGTGGATTTCGATTTGGATTCGAGCGGACGCGTCTTCGTCGCCGACCGCGGCGCGAATGCCGTAAGGATCTTCACGCCAGACGGTGTGCTGGAAGCCAGCGTGCCAGTGAACGCGCCGATGTCTGTGGTGGCGCTGACGAACGGAGAATTCGCAGTGGTGACGCTGCGCAGCGATCACCTGGTGCGGGTGATGAACGAGCACGGTAAATTGCTGCGCAGCTTTGGAAATATTTCCGATGCAGTGAACGATCCGCGCCAGCTTACGGCGCCTGCCATCGGCGCGTCCGCGGCAGGCTACGCAACGGGCCCGCCGCCGGCCTATGCCATGGACATCGGGAAATTGTACGGCGGCGCGCCGGGCGAGATTTATTTCGCATTCACTTCCTTGAAAGATCCTAAATTCCGGAAATACGATCGCTTTGGCTATGCGGGCTACGAAGCAGAAGTCCCTGCGAACGCATTGATCCCGGATATCGATCACGATAAATCCCAGGTGCAACTGGGCGTGCGCGTTTCGGGGATAGCAGGGCCGGGCGAAATGTTTTCGTTCGGCAGCATGTACTCGGTGGGGAGCGGCGGCGCCCCAGCGTTCACGGCGAACGGCGGCCATGGCGGTGGCGGACGTCGCGGCGGTTCGGCTGCGCCTGGCGGCGCAGGAAGCGCAACGCCTGCAGGCGGGACGGGCTCATCCGGCACGGCGAGCGGCGGCAGCAGCGATATCGACCCAACCTCAAGTGCATCAGGCTCCACGGACGGCTCCGATCTCAGCGGCTCGCTTTCGGCGAACAGCAACAACGGCAGTGCGTCGTCCATTTCCAGTTCTAGCAGCACGCCGGACTTCAACGCGCTGCTCGGCGTGGGGGGACCGGGCGGAGGCTTCGGCGCGCCAGGAATTTTTGGTACCGGAGCTTTCCCTGGATTTGGCGGCGGATTCGGCGGTGGGTTTGAACATCATTCCTTCGGCGCCGATGCCGGCGGAGCGGAAGCCGCAGCGGCCCTCGCAGGCGCTGGCGGAGCTTTTCCCGGCGCACGGATCGGCGAACCGGCGGGCGGACACGGTGGGGCAGAAAATCCCGGCGCTGGTCACAGCGAGTACGGCGAGCACTTCGGCCACGGATTCCGGCAAGAAGGCGTGAACAGTTTTGCAGGAGTGGTGAAGTTCACGGAACGTGAGCCGGATACCAAGGTCAAGCCGGTGATTCACGCGCTGGGCGTGGACCGCGCAAGCCAACAAGTGTGGGCGGCGATCGGCGACATGCTGCTGCGTTTCGACCGTGACGGGAATCTGCTGGATATCTGCCGCGTGGCCACCACCCAGGGGGCCGCGCTGCAGCCCATAGGAATATTGGTCGAGCCGGATCGCATCCTGCTGGTCGCCGATCCCGCGGGGATTTACGATTTCGCGCGTCCTGACAAATCGCAACCCACTGGGAAGCAAACCCTGAAGCCGGAGTGACCGAGCAATCGCGCGGCAAGAATTCCGGCGCTACATTGCGCTCAGGATTGGTTCGGGTATTCCGGTTTCGAGCAACTTCGCGAATTGTTTGGGAAGCACCGGCCGGCTGAAATAATAGCCTTGTGCCTCGTCGCACTGCCGCGCCTGAAGAAATGCCAGCTCTTCCTGTGTTTCCACGCCTTCGGCTACCACGCGCAGTTTCAGGCTACGGCCCATGCTGATCACCGCGGTGACGATAGTGGTCTCGTCGGGGGCTGTAGTGATCTGGCGGATGAACGACTGATCAATTTTCAGGGCATCAATCGGGAATTTGCGCAGATAGCTGAGGCTGGAATAGCCCGTGCCGAAATCGTCCACCGCCATCTGCACGCCGCTGGCCCGCAGTATCTTCAAGATAGATTGCGTGGATTCGGCGCGTTTCATCAGTACGCTCTCGGTCAGTTCCAGTTCCAGCAATTTGGGATCGAGGCCCGTTTCCCGCAGGATTCTGAAAACGCCGTCGAGAAAATCCTCGTCGCGAAACTCCATGGCGGAGATGTTCACGGCCATGGTAATCGTGGGCAAGCCGTTCTTCACCCAGGTGCACGCCTGCTTGCAAGCTTCGCGCAGCACCCAGTTGCCGATGGGCACAATCAAGCCGCAGTCTTCCGCGATGGGAATAAAATCGCTCGGAGGGACCAACCCGCGCACGGGATGTTTCCAACGGATCAAAGCTTCCGCTCCAGAAATCTGCCCGGTGCTCAATTTGACCTTGGGTTGGTAGTGCACCATGAATTCTTCGCGCTCCAGCGCCCGCCGCAGACTTTCCTCGATGGATTGGCGCTCTACAGCGCGCACGTTCATTGCGGGCTTGAAGAATTGATAGCTCTGACGTCCGTTTTCCTTGGCCTGATACATGGCGGTGTCCGCGTTCTTGATGAGCGTTTCCGCGTCCGAGCCGTCGTCGGGGAAGACGCTCAAGCCAATACTGGTGGTGACGTGCAAGTCGTGCTGGTCAATGGAATGCGCCTCGGCGACCGTCTGTAACATTCTTCTGGCAGTGATCGCGGCATCTTCGGATTGGCCTACTTCGGTGAGGAGGACTACGAATTCGTCGCCGCCCTGGCGGCTGACGGTATCGGAGCCACGCACGCAATCCACCAGCCGCTTGGCAACGGACTGCAGAAGTTTGTCTCCGGTGGGATGGCCCAGCGAATCGTTGATGTGCTTGAATCCATCCAGATCCAAAAAGAGCACGGCAACTTTTTTCGCATTCCGCTGCGCCCAGGCGATAGCCTGGTTCACGCGGTCGTTGAGCAGCATGCGATTGGGCATGCCCGTCAGGAAATCGTGTTGCGCGGAATGGGTCATCTCCAGCGCCATGGCCCGTGCGGCGCTCACGTCGCGAAACACAATCACCGCTCCGGTGGCCTTTCCTTCGCGGTCATGGATTGGCGCGACGGAATCTTCGATGGGAATCTCCATGCCATCGCGCCGCACCAGGATGCAGTTCGACGGCAAGTGCACCGTGCGATTTTGTTCGAAGGATATATCCATCGGATTCGGAGTGGCCTCGCGAGTGTTGGCGTCAAGTATGCGAAATACTTCGGCCATCGGCCGGCCGAAGGCATCCTGGCGCGACCAACTCGTCATTTTTTCCGCCACCAGATTCAGAAAGGTGATGTTTCCAGAGGCATCGGTGCAAATCACGGCGTCGCCGATGCAATTCAGTGTGACTTGGGCGCGTTCTTTTTCGACGAAGAGCGCCTCTTCCATGGACTTGCGCTCGACGGCGTAACGCAGGGCGCGCAGCAGCCCTTTGGTTTCGATCTGGCCCTTGATGAGATAGTCTTGCGCCCCCACTTGCAGGGCGTTTCCGGCCAAAGACTCGTCGTCCAATCCCGTCAGCACCACCAGCGGAACGCGTGGCGCGGCTGCATGCGCCCGGCGCACGGCATCCAGTCCCTGTGAATCGGGCAGCCCGAGATCCAGCAAGATAATGTCAACGGGATGTTCGGCGAGGCACTTCTCCGCCTCGCTCATGTTCCCCACGCGCATCAATTCGGTATCGGTCGCGCCTTGCTCGTTGAACATCTCGCGAATCAAACGAGCGTCTCCCGGGTTATCTTCGACCAGGAGAAGCAGTTTGATCGTCCGCTTAGTCATGACGCTACTTTTGCTGCGGCAGTTTGACCTTATTCAACCAGAAATCATTGATGCTGCCTACCAGGCTCTCGAACACGTCCAACTGCACGGGCTTGCTGAGGTAACAATTGGCCTGCAGCTGGTAACTTTTCACGATGTCAGCTTCCGCGTCGGAAGTAGTGAGGATCACCGTGGGGATGGTTTTCAAGGTGTGATCTTCTTTAATGTGCGCCAGGACCTCGCGACCATCCATTTTGGGCAGGTTTAGATCGAGCAAAATCAGGTCTGGCCGCGGTGCGTTGGCGTAGATCCCCTCACGCCGCAGAAAAGTCATTGCCTCCACGCCGTCCGTAGCCACGTGCAAGCGAATGCTCGGATTGGCGTCGCGGAAAGCTTCCTGCGTCAGCCGCACATCACCGGGACTGTCTTCCACTAGTAGAACTTCCATGGGCATGCCGTCTTCTCCTATGAGCTTCACGATTTCACCCCACTGCCTGCCAGCGCAAAGCTGAATGTGGATCCTTTACCGGGCTGCGACTGGACCGAAATTTCACCGCCATGCCGCTCGACGATTTTTTTGCAGATCGCCAGGCCAATGCCGGTGCCGGCAAATTCCTCGCGTTTGTGCAAGCGTTGGAACATGACAAAAATTCTTTCGAAATATTGCGGGTCAATTCCCAAGCCGTTGTCGCGCACCGAGAATGTCCATCTACCACCGTCATTCTTGACCGCGGAAATGTGTATGCGCGGCACTCCGGGGTTTTGATACTTGATGGCGTTGCCGATGAGATTCTGAAACAGCTGCACCAGCTGCGTTTCGTCTGCCAGCACGGCGGGCAGGGGATCGTGCGTCACCATCGCGCCGCTATCGGCGATTGCTCCGCGCAGGTTCAGTATCGCCCGCTGCAGCGCTTCTTCGCTGGAAGTTTCTAGCATGTCCTTCCCTTTGGTGCCCACGCGGGAATAGGCCAGCAGGTCTTGGATCAATCTCTGCATCCGGTTCGCGCCATCCACCGCGAAGGTGATGAATTCGTCGGCGTCGGAGTCCAGCCGGCCTTTGTACCGTCGGGCCAGCAGTTGCGTGTAACTGGCCACCATGCGCAGCGGCTCCTGCAAATCATGCGAGGCGATGTAGGCAAATTGGCCAAGCTCTTCGTTCGAGCGGTTCAGTTCCTCGACCTTATATAGAAGATGGGCTTCGGCGACTTTGCGCGTGGTGATGTCGCGGATCGCGGCCGTCACCAGGACGCCCTCGGCACTTTCCAGCGGGCTGAGCATGATTTCGATAGGGAACTCGGTGCCGTCTTTGCGCCTGCCGGTGATTTCGATGCCGGTTCCGATCTGCTGCGCCAGCGCGTCTTCGGTGGAGCGCAGTGCGTCGGCGATTAGGCGTTCCGCGAAGCCGGCTGGAATGATGTTCTTCATCCGTTGCCCGACAAGTTCGTCGCGGTGATAGCCGAATTGTTTTTCGGCTTGGACGTTCAGCAGTACGATGTCTCCTTTTTGATTCACCACCACCATCGCGTCTGGTGCTGCTTCGAGTAATCCGCGGTAGCGGCCTTCCATGCGCGCCAGGTGCTTTTCGGCTTCCTTGCGCACGCTGATGTCGCGAATCGCCGCCGTCACCAGAATTCCCTCGGCGCTGTCCAGCGGGCTCAGCATGATCTCGATGGGAAATTCACTACCATTTTTACGCCGGGCGATGAGCTCGATGCCCGTGCCGATCTGCTGCGCCAGTGCGTCTTCGGCTGATCGCAGGCCGTCCGCCACCAGCCGTTCCGCGAAGCCCTCGGGAATAATGTTCTTCACCTTCTGGCCCACGAGCTCGTCGCGGCGATAGCCGAACTGTTTTTCGGCCTGCACGTTCAACAGCACGATGTCTCCGCTTGGATTCACCACCACCATCGCGTCTGGAGCAGCCTCCAGCAATCCACGGTAGCGGCCTTCCATGAGCGCCAGATGTTTTTCCGCTTCCCTGCGCACGCTGATGTCGCGAATCGCCGCCGTCACCAGAATTCCCTCGGCGCTGTCCAGCGGGCTCAGCATGATCTCGATGGGAAATTCACTACCATTTTTACGCCGGGCGATGAGCTCGATGCCCGTGCCGATCTGCTGTGCGAGCGCGTCTTCCACGGAACGCTTTTCGTCGGCGATCAACCGCTCCGCGAAGCCTCTGGGAATGATGTTCTTCACTTTCTGGCCCAGGAGTTCATCGCGGCGGTAACCGAACTGTTTTTCGGCCTGCACGTTCAACAGCACGATTTCGCCGCCTTGGTTCACCACTACCATCGCGTCTGGCGCGGCTTCCAGCAGCCCGCGATAGCGGCCTTCCATGCGCGCCAAGTGCTTTTCCGCTTCTTTGCGCACGCTGATGTCGCGAATCGCGGCCGTTACCAGAATTCCTTCGGCGCTCTCCAACGGGCTCAGCATGATTTCAATGGGGAACTCGGTGCCATTCTTGCGCAGGCCGGTGAGCTCGATGCCCGTTCCAATCTGCTGCGCCAAGGCGTCTTCCACGGAGCGCTTTTCGTCGGCGATCAAGCGCTCGGCGAAGCCTTCGGGAATAATGTTTTTCACCTTCTGCCCGATGAGCGCGTCGCGACTGTATCCAAATTGTTTCTCGGCCTGCACGTTCAACAGGACGATTTCGCCTTGTTGATTCACGACGACCATCGCGTCCGGCGCTGCTTCCAGCAGACCTCGGTAACGGCCTTCCATGCGCGCCAGATTTTTTTCAGCTTCCCTGCGCACGCTAATGTCGCGAATTGCAGCTGTGACCAGGATGCCTTCCGCGCTTTCCAGCGGGCTTAGCATGATCTCAATCGGGAACTCGCTGCCGTTCTTGCGTCGTCCGGTAAGCTCGATGCCCGTGCCAATCTGCTGCGCCAGAGCGTCTTCCACGGAGCGCTTTTCGTCCGCGATCAGCCGTTCCGCGAATCCTTCCGGAATGATGTTCTTCACGCGCTGGCCGACCAGTTCGTCGCGGCGGTATCCGAATTGCTTTTCAGCCTGCACGTTCAGCAGGACGATGTCTCCCTTTTGATTCACCACCACCATCGCGTCGGGAGCCGCTTCCAGAAGTCCGCGATAACGTCCTTCCATGCGCGCGAGATGTTTTTCCGCTTCCTTGCGCACGCTGATATCGCGGATCGCGGCTGTAACCAGAATGCCTTCAGCGCTATCGAGCGGGCTGAGCATGATCTCAATCGGAAATTCGCTGCCATTCTTGCGCAGGCCGGTGAGCTCGATGCCGGTGCCAATCTGCTGCGCCAGGGCGTCTTCCACGGAGCGTTTTTCGTCGGCAATGAGCCGTTCCGCAAAGCCCTTGGGAATGATGTTCTTCACGCGCTGCCCGACAAGTTCGTCGCGGCGATAGCCGAACTGTTTTTCGGCCTGCACGTTCAGCAGGACAATGTCTCCCTTTTGATTCACCACCACCATCGCGTCTGGAGCGGCTTCGAGCAGCCCGCGATAGCGCCCTTCCATCAGCGCCAGATGCTTTTCGGCCGCCCGGCGCACGCTGATGTCGCGGATTGCGGCGGTCACCAAAGTTCCCTCGGCGCTTTCCAGTGGGCTGAGCATCAGTTCGATGGGGAACTCGGTGCCATCCTTCCTGCGCGCAATCAACTCGATGCCGGTGCCAATCTGCTGCGCCAGCGCCTCGGCGGCGCTGCGCGTGCCGTCTGCCACCAGCCGTTCCGCGAAGCCCTCGGGAATGATGTTCTTCACTTTCTGGCCGACCAGTTCGTCACGGTGGTAGCCGAACTGTTTTTCCGCCTGCAAGTTCAGGAGAACGATTTCCCCGCGCTGATTCACCACAACCATTGCGTCTGGAGCTGCTTCCAAAAGGCCGCGGTATTTTGCCCCGGATGCTTTGTGCACTTCCTCGGCGAATTCGCTTTCGAAGTTCTTGCGCTGCGCGCTCCAGCCCGCGGCACTGGCAAGCAGCAATCCCAGCACGGTTCCAAAAGCCAGCACAAATTTAAATTGGCTCGAGCGCCGGCTCGCTACCACGTTGCGTATCACCAACAGCCGCTGCTCTTCATCCTGCATACTGCGAATGACCTCTTGAAACCGGTCCATGATCTCTCGCCCGCCGCCCTCGCGCACGAAATCGGCCGCCGCCTCCCTTCCTTCGGTCCGGCGCAGGCTTATAACGTTCTCGGCGTACTGCACTTTGCGGTCGGCCAAATTCACCAGGCCCGGAATCCTGCGCTGCTGAACGGGGTTATCGACGGTCAGATTGCGGATGTTGGTTTCCGCCTGCTTGGAACGAGCGACGGCGGCGCGGTAGGCCTGCAGGGAACTTTCGTCGCCGGTGATGACGAATCCGCGGTAGCTGGATTCCACGGTCTCCATTGCCCCATCCAAATCCTGGAGATTCTCGATGACCTCATGCGAGTGGCGCACCCAGCGGTCGCTTGCATCGGAAACGGCCACGCCGCGATACGAGATCGTACCCACGGCCAGCAACATCGCGATGGCCACGCCGAACGTTACCTGTATCTTGCGCTTCAAAGGAAGCTTCGACTTCATTGCACACCGACTCGAGAAGGGGAGTTTCTATTCCGAACACGACCCTGAAGGCTGAAAGAGGGCAGCCTGTGGTCACGCCGGTTTGTGTAGAAGGGAACTCAATCCTATACCAGCCTGCGGAAACGTCAAGGCGGGTTTGCCGTCAGGTGTCGCATAGACCATCAGCGTGGAACACTCGCGCACGCACGCCGAAAGATTCCAGCCGGCGCCGCGCATTTCGCATGTGTTCGCTCAGAGGTTGACGGTCGTCGGCGTAGCGATGCGGCAACCGTCGTTCGGCGCTATTACAGCTCGTCGCGTACAAGAGGAGCGACTTGAACGCCCAGGATCTCAATCGCGCGCAGCATTTTCTGGTGCGCAAGCGCGGATACGCCCATCTGGAATGTGATGCGGGAGATGCCGCCGAGAGCTTCATTTACGTAGAGGATCTTTTTCGCCACCGTTCTGGCGTCTCCTATCAACAGCGCCCCGCTTGGCCCGCGCTGCGCGTCGAATTGCGCACGGGTAGTGGCTGGCCAGCCGCGTTCCTTGCCGATTTCGGTAAAAGTGTGCGCGTAGCCTGGAAAGAAAGTATCCGCGGCGACGTCAGTGGTGTCTGCGAGGAAGCCGATAGAATGAAGACCCACGGTGAGCTGCTCGGGCGAGTGTCCGGAGCGGCGTCCGGCCTCGCGGTAGAGGTCAATGAGCGGACGGAAACGTATCGGCTCCCCGCCGATGATCGCGACCATCAGAGGAAGCCCGAGCATCCCTGCGCGAACGAAGGATTCGGGCGTGCCGCCGACACCGACCCATATCGGCAGCGGATTTTGCAGCGGGCGAGGATAGATTGCCTCGCCGGAGAGGGCAGCGCGGTGTTTGCCGGACCAGTGCACTTCCGTGCTGGCGCGAATTTTTAATAGCAGATCGAGTTTTTCTGCAAAGAGCGAGTCGTAATCTTCCAAACGCAGACCGAAAAGCGGGTACGACTCGATGAAAGAACCGCGGCCGGCGACAATCTCCGCGCGGCCACGAGAGATCAAGTCGAGCGTCGCGAACTCCTGAAAAACGCGCACGGGGTCTGCGGCGCTGAGAACGGTGACGGCACTGGTGAGGCGAATCTTTTGGGTGCGTGCGGCGGCAGCGGAGAGGATCACGACGGGAGCTGAGTCCAGGAATTCCGCCCGGTGATGTTCGCCGATGCCGAAGACATCCAGTCCAACGCGATCGGCGAGCTCAATCTCTTCGAGCAGATGGTGCATGCGCTCTACCGGGGTGAGCGTTAGACCCGTGGCCGGATCGGAGATGGCTGCGGCGAAGCTATCGATACCAATCTGCATCTCGATGGTTCCTCCGAGGCTATGTTTATTGAATTGATCAACCTACCACGGAAGAAAATGGCGAGGGCCTAGCTTGCGTTCGGTCTGGGTGACGGCTATCGAGATGAGGGCGACCACACCTAGCATTGCCAGGCCGAAGTAGATGTCTATGTAGGAGAACAGCCTGCTCTGAGTGATCACATTATTTTGAAAGAGCTGTAATGCTCCCAGTCCGGGAACGCTGCCAGGGCCACCGTTGCGGTGAATTAGATCGGCATATTGCGTCAGAGTGGAGCGAGTGGTGGCGTCCAGACGATTGGAGACGTCCAAGAGGCGCGAGGAATGCAGCGTCATGCGGCGATCAAACAATACGGTGGCCGCCGTGACACCAAAAGTGTTTCCGAGCTGGCGCACGAAGAAGTACGTGGTGGAAATGTCGTTGACCTGGGCTACCGGCGCATTGGCGGAGACAACGTTTCCTGCGGCGAGGATAACGGGGCCGATGCAAAAACCTTGCAGAAAAATTACGGGCGCCAAGATGATGGTGGGGGTGGTGGGCGTCCAGATATAGCAGATCGTGAGGTACGCCGCGACCAAGATCAGCAAACCGCCGACGAGCGTGCGCAAGGGACCCAAGCGGGGAACCAGCAAGTGCAAAGCGTACTGGAGCCCTAGCCCCAGGCCGAGCGTGTACATGGAAATAAAACCGCCCGCCTGCAAGGCGCTGTAATCCTGGACGAAGCGGAGGTATTGCGGCACGACATAAAGGCCGGCGCCGAAGAACGCTCCAACAATCAAAATCACCAGGAAGTACGTGCGCAGCGCAGCATGGCGGGCGATCATGCGCAGGTGCAAGACCGGCGAGGGGTTCTGCCGGCGGTAATCCCACCAGAGAAACGCGACAAAGAAAATCGCTGCCGCGACCAGAGCCAGCGTAATCCAGTTCGACTGGAACCACAGGTCGCGCTCACCGCGGCTAGTGGCGGTTTCCAGGCAGGCCAGCGAGGCAATCAGCAGAAGCGCGCCCCACACGTCAACGCGGCTGTCTTTCCGGCGCTCGTACAAAAATCCTGGCGGGACAAGCTTCCAGATAAGAAAAGCGCCGACCGCGAGAAAAGGAAAATCTACCAGGAAGGCATAATTCCAGTGAAACGTGTCGGTGACCCACCCCATGACGGTGGGATACGGGACTTCAAACGCAGAAAGAACGAGGTAAAGCTTGGTGACCGCCGCCACCCTGGCTTTCCCGGGAAACAGCAACCCGGAGAGAATGACCACGCGCACCAGAAACGCGCCGCCGCCGAATCCCATAATCAAGCGCGAAGCCAGCAGCTGGCCCAGACTGCCTGTGCTGAGTACGCAGCCCATCGCACCCGTGGCATAGATTCCGATGCTTAACAGCAAGTGATGCCTGGCGCCAATGACGCGCGTCATCCAGGCGGCCATTGCAATTGAGCAAAGGTAACCGACGTTATACAGAATGATCACCCAGCTGATTTCATCGGAGCTGGCACCTACGTTGCCCTGCATATCCGGGAGAAAGACGTTGATGGAGAGGCGATTGGAGATTTCGATGGCGGCAACCATGCCGACGGTGAGGAGGACGGCCAAGCGGCGATTGTAAGACAGGCTCGGCACTATGCTGTTGAGGAAGTGCTCCTGTTCGACTTCCCAGGATTCTGGCGGGCTACTGCTTAGATAGCTCATTCCGCTTCTTCTCCGTCAGCGAGTGTAAATAGTCGCTTCCACATTCATGCCGGGCCGCAGCACGAGATTCGGATTCTTGTTTGGCTTCACCAGGATCTTCACCGGAATGCGCTGCACGACTTTGATGAAATTGCCAGTCGCGTTTTGCGGCGGCAGCAACGCTTGCCGCGAACCCGCCGCTCCAGCAAGGGAATCGACCACGCCTTCGAACTCGTCGTGGTAGGTATCCACATGAATGCGAACTTTCTGACCGACGGCGACGTTTTCGAGTTGTGTCTCCTTGAAATTCGCGGTGACGAACACCTGATCGAGAGGCACGATGGTGAACAGCAATTGTCCCGGCGAAACGTACTGACCCAGGTCCACGGACTTCTGGGTGACTTGGCCGGTGATGGGGGCGGTGATGTGAGTGTAGGCGAGATTTAACTCGGCTTGTTGCAGCGCGGCCTTGGCGCGTTCGACCGTTGCGAGTGCCGATTTGTAGCTGGCTACGGCGATGGGCACCTGCTGCTCGCGGGCTTTAGTCTCCATGAATTGAGACTCCGAGCGCGACACCTTCGCCTGGGCGGCATGCGCATTCGCGCGCGCAATCAGCACGGCTTGTTGCGCGGCGGAAAGTTGCTGCTCGGCTGCCGCCAGATCGCTTTTCGCCACGAGCGCGTTGGCTTCGACGGCATCGAATTGATATTTGGAGACGTCGTCGGTGCCGAGCAAAGGTGTGTAACGAGCTAGATCGCTTTGCGCGCGGTCGTTGGTGGCGCGTTTTGCAGCAACATTGGCCTCGGCGACCTGTAGATTCGCAGTGGCGGACTGTTCGAGTTGCGCCTGGGAGCTGACGTAATCCGCGGCATCGGATTCCTTCTGATGGGCGGCTCCGCTGGTGCCGTGAGTGGTAGTCTCGCGCGTCAGACCGATTTGGATTTCCGCGGAGTTTGCCTGGGCTTCGGCGAATTCGAGATTGGCTTTGGCTTGCGCCACCTCTGCTTCGTACTCCCGCGGATCAATCTGAACCAGGAGGTCGCCTTCTTTTACTGGAGTATTGTCGTTGATGAGCAAGTTCACGACGTAGCCCGGAACCTGCGGCGCCATCGTAGTGATGTGGCAATCAACCTGAGCATCGTCTGTGGTCACGCGGCCGGCGAAGACGTACCACGCGACGGCGATCAAGAGCAGGACCGCGATGATCGCGCCCTTCGCGAAGGGATTCAAATCGCGAATCCAGCGGCTCAAAGAGAAAGGAGCTGGCGGCGGTGGCGCCTGCGGCGCCGCAAATGGTGCGTCTGCGCTGGGCGATGCAGTTGGCGCTGGTGGATTGGAGCTCATTATTCGGTTCACCTCTTATTTCGTATACATTGCTTCGATTTCGCCGGTGGCGCGAGCCAGCGATGCGCGCGACAAATTGAATTGATACAAAGCCGCGATTTGATTGTCGTTGGCACGGGCTAGCTCGTCCTGCGCGGTGATGACTTCGACGTTGGTAGTGACTCCAGCTGCAAAGCGGCGCTGCGCCTGAGCAACTTCTTCCTGCGCCAGTTGCAGGCCCAAATTTGCAACGTCCACGGAATTTCGCGCTGCCGTAAGTTCATCGAGAGAGGACTTTACTTCATCTACGATCTCCGCTTCCAGCTGGCGGCGATTTTCCGCCACATGCTGTTCCTCCAGCTTGGCGCGCGCCTCTTCCGCGCGGATGCGTCCGCCGGTAAAAATTGGAAATTCCAAAGAGATCGCATAGGTGTATGCCGGAATGCCATTGTTGAAGCGGGATCCCTGGTAATACCAGAAGCCCGAAAAATCCAGTTGCGGCAGGCGCTGTTCGCCCGCCGCATCCGTGGTCAGTTTGGCGATGCGTTGCTGCGAATTGAAGGAATGAATCTCTGGCCGCGAGGTCAGCGCCTGGTTGAGCAGCGTCTGTCTGTCCAGCGCCGGAAGGTCGAAGAAATCCAGGTGGTCGGCAACCTCTAGATCCTGGTCGCGTGGCAAATCGAGGAGCGCGGCCAAGCCGTACCTGGTGGTATGCGTCAGGGTTTCGGCGTCGATCAGATTCTGGCGCTCATTTTGTAATTCGACGTTGGCCCGCACGGTGTCAATATTCAGACCGATACCAGTTTTTTGCAATTCCGTGGCCTGTTCGTAGAGTCGTTGTGCGAGTGCGACTCGGGATTTGGCGGCATCTCGCGTGGCCAGAGCGCGGAGAATCAGGAGGTATTGGTCCACGACGGCGTTTACCACAATTTCGCGCGCAGTCTGTTCGTCGGCTCGCGCCTGGTGCGTGCCTTCGCGACCGATCTGGTACGCGCGAATTTTCGGAAAGTCCAGAATAGTCTGCGAAAAGTTGGGTCCGGCATTGATTATCTGATAGGGGCCAAGACCTTCGCGCTTCGGGGCGCGTTCGATGCTTTGGACATTGTATTGGTTAACCGCACCGGACGCGGCGACGTTTGCCTGGGGCAGCAGCGCCGAGCGGGCAATCTGGCTATTGCGGTCGCTTTCCTGGACCAGAATCTGCGCGATGAGCCGCTGTGGATTTTGTTTAAGGGCGAGTTGCACGGCTTGTTTCAGCGTGAGTTGTAGCGGTGCGGGCGGGGCCGCCGGCGGCTGCTGCGCGAAAGAAGCAAGCGGCAGCGATAGCTGAAGAATTGCCATCAGCAGGACGATCATTTGCCGGAAAGTCGCGGCCATTTATAAACCTCCAAACCGCCAGACGGAAAGCAGGGCAGAATTCTATCCTGAATTGCCGCGAGGCTGGTCTGGTGAAAAGAAGCTGATCTTGAAAGCGCCTGACCGGGAAACGAAACTAGAAGATAGCAGAGGCTACTCCAGCAGGAAAGCGGCGGCGCGCCAGCCGAGGCAAGCGCACTTTGCGCAGGAGTGATTTCGGAAAGCGGAGCGGTGGAGTTCAGAACGACATCGGTTCGCAAATCCGGAAGCTTCACTGTTTGTTCTTCTCCGAGTTCCCATTCACCTGCCGCACCCACAGGCAGGTGAGGCCGTGCGGGACGCCAGATAATTTTGATTCTGGGCGCAACCGTACAACCCATCAGATGCGTCGCCGAGCCAGCGAGGGTGCACTCCAGCTTGTTGCTGTGACCAGGTCTGCAGAATGGGCGATGCGGCCATCGACAATGCTCGGACGCAATCACGCGGTACGCAGTTGGAGGGTAGTCTGGGCTACGCGACGGAGCACGTCGTGCGGGTGAAAGATCATGGTGTCGGCATAGAGCCGACTCCCGAGGAGAAAGGAAGAGAGGGCTACTTTAGGTTACAACGCATGCGCAAAAAGCGCGGCTCGCGTCGGAGGCAAGCTCCGCGTCGTCTCCTCTGCCGCCTTCGAAACCCAAGCTGGCAGCGTCGTCCCAGAACGAGCGCTATTGACCTTGCGGCCTGCCCGGCGTGCCTGTGGGCCTGAGCGCTGCGGCTCCAAAATTCACGCTGAATCGTTTGCACCATATGGACACGGCGCGATATTTCGCCAGGTCCAAATCGCTGCCAAGTGTGTAGTTTTGATCGCCGATGTTCCCCTTGATCACTCCCAGATCAACGAAACCGGCTTGTTGCACCGTCGCTATGTCTTTCGCATCGTCGGCGGCAACCATGTAAACGTGCACGTCTGGACCATTCGAGGTTTTGAAAGTCGTAAAGCGAAGAACACGAGTGCCATCTCCCATGCGGTAGATTGTTGCGGTACCTTCCGTCGGATGCAAAATGCTGTAGAACTGGCCGGATTCCAGAGGTTGCGCCGACGAGTCGCCTTGGGCGGTGGGCATTGCTTCGTCAACCTGGCGATTGACCACCAGCCGCTCTGGCCGGAATACATACCACGCGACGATTGCTGCAACCACTACAACAGGAATTGCAACTTTTATCCACATTTTCATTTTAGTATCTCCTTGAGTTCAGGTATTAAAGCTGGCCCTTTTCGATATGTGCAGCACCACGAACTCGGCGATTGTTCTGTCAGGCAGAAAGGAACTGCTTGACGAGGACAGCCGTGTCGTCAGGATTCTCTTCTGGGAAAAAGTGGCCGCCTTTCATCGCCTGCCCGTGCGCGTCCGGAGCCCATTGCCGCCAAATGCCCAGCGGGCCGCCGTCTTTTGCATAGAACGTGTCGAGCGGACCGCCCTCAGCCCACAGATGCAGCATCGGACATTCGATTCGCTTGCCGGCGTTCTTGTCCGCACGATCGTGTTCGACGTCGATCGTCGCCGCAGCTCGATATTCTTCACAAATGCCGTGAACGCGGGCCGGATCGCGGTAGTTCGCAACGTATTCGTCGAGAATCTCTGCGCCGAACGATCCGTGCCCGAATGGATTTTCGAAGGCGGCCGTGGGCGCGCCCAGTAAATAGCTCTCCGGAAGCGGGCGCTGCTGCGACAGCAAGATCCAAGGCCAATAAGTCCGAGCAAACCGCGCATCCGATCGGTTCCACGCTTCCAGAATCGGAATCACGTCGAACACCGCGAGGCGTTCCACGGCCTTCGGATGGTCCAATGCCAGGCGATAGCTGACGCGCCCGCCGCGATCGTGGCCAATCAGCGTAAACGTCGGAAAGCTGAGTCTGTCCATCACGCCAACCAGTTCGGCCGCCATAGCGCGCTTTGAATAGGGGAAATGATCGTCCGTTGAAGCCGGGGTCCCGCTTTGGCCATAGGCGCGCAGATCCACGCAGACCACGGTGTGATTTTCCGCAAGCTTTGGCGCGAGGAATCGCCACATCAAGCTCGTGCGCGGGAATCCATGCACCATCAAAATAGCAGGCCCATTCCCGTAGCGGCGCGCGAATATCGTATTTCCTGAAACCTCGATTTTAGAAGTCTCAGCGGGAGTTTGAGCGGCCAAACGCATGAACTCCTGCCCGGTGCTTTGCGCCTGTGCAAATTCGGTGAGAGAGCTCTCCATCAGAATGCCAGGAGACGCGCCGGTGAGAGCGCCAAGAAAGTTTCGACGTTCCATTTCTTCCTCCCCGTTCCAACGATTTTTGCGGGGGAGGGAACAGGCACTAAAGCGCAATTCTCATTGACCGCTATGCCATTCGAAGCAGCGACGTCCATTTCCTCCTCCAGGCGAGTGAACTGAGATCCAGCCATAGCCATGATCTGCGCTAAATGCCCTTTGTCTCGCCGCCATCCATGCGCACAGACGCGCCCGTCATCCACTTCGCCGCCGGCGACACCAGATAACTCATCAGGTCAGCAATCTCCTCCGGCTTTCCGAAGCGAGTGATGCCGGCTTGCTCTGGAGATTTCTTGATTGCTTCTTCGACTGTGAGATTGTGAGCAGGAGCCCATTTTTCAAAGAAGGCCTGGCGCCGTCCCGTCATCACGGCACCGGGCGAGATGTTATTGACCTGCACCCCGTTTTTCATCCCTTGTTCTGCGAATGACTTCGCGAGTGCGTTGATGGCAGCGTTGATTGCCGCTACTACCGCATTTCCGGGCTTGGGAGCGAGTGCTGCGTTCCCAGACATGAAAACCACCGATCCCTTCGCAACCTTTAGTGCATCCTAAGCCCGCATCGTCAATTTGCGCGCGCCGTGAAGCTTAAGTGTGATGCCGTCGTCCCACTGCGCGTCGGTCATCTGGAACAAATCAGTTTGCGGCACAGCGCCGGAAATATTTAGCAGCGCGTCAATTCGGCCAAAGCGGTCGAGAGTGCCCCTGATGACCGTCTCTGCCGATTGGGGCAGGCGCAGCTCAATCGCGAAGACCATCGTCTTGGCGCCGATCGCTGTAATCTCGGACGCCGCCGAATCCAAATTTGGTTGGTCTCGCGCCACGAGTACGACGGCTGAAAAATCCCGCGCGAGTCTCAAGGCTGTGGCTCGTCCTATACCCTGACTCGCGCGGGTGACAACAGCGACGGACTTGACTCCCATAAGTCCCATGAAATGACCTCTTCCAAATATTCAGCCGTGCAGTGCTCGCGAAGTGCGCCGTACCTTACCGCGGGCTTTCGCGCCGGCACCGCTGCGAACGCGCTATTGCGAAAGAGTCTTTCGCGCAGCTTCCAGAATCACGTCCACCACCTGCGCCGGCGCCGAATACATGGGCGTGTGATCCACAGGATGTGGCCTCACGGTTGCACCCATCCGATCCGCCATGAAACGCTGCGTCTTCGGATTGATCATGCGGTCTTCGTCAGCGACCAAGTACCACGACGGTTTTGATTTCCACAGTGGCGTCGGTGCCGGCTCTTGAATGCACTGAACTGAAATCGGCCGTTGCACTGCGGCTGCGATCTTTGCCAGTTCCGGCGACGCGTTCTGTGCGAGCGCGCGGCCAAACGCGTCGTCGGGCATCCATACAACGCCGTGAGAATCCGGAACCATCTTCGGCTGTTCCGGACTCGGCGTGTCGCGATAGAAGACCTTCGCAACTGTCTCGCCCTCGTCTGGCGCCAGCGCTGTCACGTACACAAGCGACTTGACCCGTTCTTGCTTCACCGCGGCGATCACAGCGCCGGAGTAGGCGTGTCCCACCAGGACGACTGGGCCGCTGGTGCGTTCCAGCGCCCAACTCAAAGCGGTGGCGTCGTTGGTTAAGGACGTGAGCGGAATGGGCGCGCAAATCACGTTGAGACCGTGTTGCTCCAGGAGGAGAATGATGTTGCTCCAGCAAGAGCCGTCGGCCCACGCCGCATGAACCAAAACTATTGTTGAGTTCGGGGGGAATTCGCCCGGCTTGGCAGCTTGCCCCGCCAAACTCGCGACAACTCGTGCGGCGGTTTCCGCTCGCGCAAATTCAGATAACGAACCCTTGAGCGCAACACCCAGGGACGCGACTGTGAGCGCACCGAGAAATCTACGGCGCTTCATTTCATGCTCCTCCTTCGAATTTCGTCATACTGAAAATGCGCCGACAACAAGCGTCCTTCCGAGTGACCTCGCTCCAGGGCGACCGTCGAGTGGGCGGGGAACGAGGTCATCGTTGAGCTGAGGTTTATGTGGCGGACCGCTTGAGGCCATTTGCGGCGAGGAACTCTTTCATTGCGGACGCAATTTCGACCACATGGGTCTCGATCGCAAAATGCCCGGTGTCAAGGAACTGAACCTTCGCGCCGGGTAGGTCCTTCCTGAACGCCTCCGCTCCTGCGGGGATGAAAAAGGGATCGTTCTTGCCCCAGATTGCGAGCAAAGGCGGCTTCGATTTGCGGAAATATTCCTGGAATTTCGGATACAGCTTAACGTTCGACGCGTAATCCAGAAACAGATCGAGCTGAATCTCTTTGTTCCCGGGCCGTTCGAGCAGCGCCGTATCCAGCGTGTACGACTCAGGTGGAATGCTTTCCGGATCTGCTACGCCATGGGTGTACTGCCAGCGCGTTCCTCCCGGCGTCAAAACACTTTTGCGGATTATGTCCCTATTGTCTGCTGTGGGCGCAGCCCAGTACTTTCGGATCGGAGCCCAAGCATCACCAAGACCTTCTTCGTATGCATTCCCATTCTGCGAAACGATCGCGGTGATCCGGTCGGGGTGAGCCATCGCCAAACGGAAGCCCGTCGGCGCGCCGTAATCGAACACATAGATCGCGTAGCGGTCAATCTTGAGGGCGCGCGTGAAAGCGTCTATCGTGAGAGCCAATTGATCGAAGGAGTACAAATATTTTCGTTCTGCCGGGACTTCGGTGAATCCGAAACCGGGAAGGTCCGGGGCGATCACTCGGTAGTCGCCGGCCAAGCGCGGAATGAGTTCGCGGAACATGAAGGACGAGGTTGGGAATCCATGCAGCAACAGAACTACGGGAGCATCCGGTGCCCCTGCCTCACGATAGAACACCTGCACGCCATCGGCTTCTACCTTATGGACGGATGTGCGAGGCACACTGAATCGGGCATCGTCCTGGTTTGGCGCCGCGCGTTTTGCAGTTGCTCGTGAAGTCGAATCACTCATAAGGTCCTCTCCTAACTTCTTTGCTGTTTAGGGCAGGTGGGATGCCAAAGCGGTAAAGCTTCCTCAAAGGCAGCGGATTTAATGCAAGTCATTCTGACGTCTGAGTTTGTGGCGAGGAAATGCTTGAAAATCTTTAACCGTACCTGACAAATCCCTGACGGCTGTCTGCCACTGACGGGTCTCCGTCGGATTCATTGTCACGGGTGACCTGTTCGCTTCAATGGTCCAAGCACTCAGTCGTGGCCTGCTGCTGCGCTCATGTTGCGTTGCTGTGGCACCGCGGCAGGCCGACTGATGCGAAGCTTCTTCATACGATAGACCAACGACGTTCGCTTCATTCCCAAGCGCTCGGCCGCACCGTTCCGCCCTCCGATCACCCAATTGCTCGCTTCCAACGCATGAAGAATATGATCGCGCTCAACCTCTGCCAGGCCGTTGATAGAAGCATTCGATCCACTAACAGGCCGGAACGGTTCCAGCTCGGAAACTGGCGCGCGCAATATCGACTGCGGCGACAGAATCACCGCGCGCTCAATGAAGTTCTGTAATTCGCGAACGTTTCCTGGCCATTGGTATCGCAGCAACGCATCCATCGTCTCCGGAGGGATGACATCGATTCGCTTGTTCATGCGTCGAGCATAGAGCGCTGTGAAATGCCGGACCAATCTCGGAATATCCTCACTGCGCTGTCGGAGGGCCGGGACCTGGATCGGAAATACTTTCAGACGATAATAAAGGTCATCGCGAAACGTCCCTTGTTTCACCATCGCCGGCAAATCTCGATGCGTGGCCGCGATCAGGCGCACGTCAACCTTATGCGTACGGTTGCTTCCGAGCCTCTCGAATTCCTGCTCCTGTAGCACACGCAGCAGTTTGGCCTGAAGCTCCAGAGGAATGTCGCCAACTTCGTCAAGAAACAGAGTTCCTTTGTCGGCCAGCTCGAAGCGCCCCGTTTTTTGAGCGATCGCGCCCGTAAACGCGCCTTTTTCGTGGCCGAACAGCTCACTCTCAAGAAGGCCAAGCGGGATCGCGGCGCAATTCAATTTCACGAACCCCTTTTCGCTGCGGCTGCCCAGCTTGTGTATGGCACGCGCAACGAGTTCTTTGCCCGTTCCTGTCTCTCCCAGGATCAGCACGCTGGAATCCGTCGGCGCCACTACAGAGACGAGGCTCAACGCAGTCTTCAACGCCGGGCTGTTTCCGACGATTTGCCCAAACTCGGCGCGAATTTCCTCCTCGAGATAAAGTCTCTGTTTCGTTTCTTTATCTCGATCCTCTGTCGCCTTTTCGTACTCCAGCGTGTTCTCAACTGCAATCGCTAGCTGACAAGCCACCTGTTCCAACAAAATGACATCGTCATTCTCAAAGACATCGTCCGAACGTCTGGAAAGCATCAGAACGCCAACCACTCGATCTCGGCCGACGAGCGGAAGATAACACCCCGTCCTGAGTCCTTCTTCGATAACGCGCTCATAAAGATGCTGGCCGTCGCTGTTCCCATAAAATTCAGGATCCTCGCGGGCCTGTTCGAAGCTATCGATCCGGACGCTCTTGGCCTTCTGCAATACCTGACCTGAGATCGAACCATTCATCGGCACGAGCGATCCCTCGCGGAAGGGTCCTCTCGCGTCAGGATTGTACAAATTAGTGACCCGTAACTCGCCGCTCTCGGAGTCGGGTAGGAGCAAGGCGGACACGTCGCATTGCATTACAGTGAATAGATTTGTCGAAAGCGCCTCAACCACTTGCCGGAGGTCTAGCCTGGAGGTCACGCTATTGGAGATCTCCAGAAGCAGCCGCAATCGATCGCGCTCACGCTGCAACGCCTGTTCTCTCATGTGGCGCTCAATTGCGATCCCGGTAATGTGGCTGGCATTCTCGATCAACTGTAAGTCGGCGGCGTCAGGGCTGCGCGTTTCACGATAAAGGATGGCGAAAGTACCGAGGACTTTACCCTCGCTGGTGAACAACGGCCGCGACCATACCGAGCGTATTCCATAGGGCAACATGAGATGCCGATATTCGTCCCAACTGGACTCTGTGAGGATGTCGGTCACGTACACCGGCTCCCTGCGATAAACGGCGGTGCCGCAGGACGCGCCCATCGGACAAACTTCCGTTCGCCCCACGTGATCGCAAAATCCAGGAAGGCTTGGCGCCGCTACGCAATGGAGATAGCTCGCGCCCTCATCCGGAAGCCAGATGGTGCAGAATAAACCCTCGCCTTGCGATTCGACCAGGCGAGCAATGATCGTCAGCACTTCAGGCAGCGGTGACCCGGCGAAAATCAGCTTTAAAATGTTAAGTACAGCCTCGCTGGAAAGGAGGCCCAATTCGCTCTGCGCCGGTTCGGCACCAGGTAGGATTTGTGAGGGAGATTGGATTACGCGCTCCATGAGACCTCCTTTCTTAGCACCATGAGATTTGGCGTCACCCATGTTGGTATTGATGCCACGGGAGCGTGAATGGCGTCAGCGAGAGGGCGGACGGCCTTCCGCGATCTGTGACCAAGGTCTAAAAGTACGACGACTGTAAAGGCCGATTTCATGGTCCAACTTCCGGCCGGGTGAAATACTACTTTATGCCGGATCTGCCGAAACTGCCACACAACCGGCTGCATCTCGCCGAGGAAGTTCCTGGCATGCCACGCCCATGCTTCGCTCGCAGCATCCCTGAATACACGAAACCTCCGGCGCCCATCGCTGGACACCGGAGGTTCGCGAGTTTCTCAGTTCTGACCGAGAAGCTGACTAGCGGCCCGGGAAGTTGAAATTGTCAAAGTTGAAAAAGTCGAACAGGTCGTCCAGTGCCGGCGCGTTCAACGGCGCGTAGGATCCCTCCGGTTGCACTGGGTTCGGGAAGTTGTCCCGGCTGCGGTGTGTTACCGGTGGCAGATTCCAGTTGCGTTCGATGAACTTGAGGATCGACACGTGATCTGCGTATTTGTGGGAGATATATCCTGTGGCGCGTAGCGGCAGGTATTTCTGATTCGCCACCACGATCAGCGGGATGCGCGTACCGTCGCCGAAGAAATCGAGCGGCTGCACATAGCCGGAGTCATAGTAGCCGCCGCCTTCGTCCTCGGTGATCAGGATCACGGTGTCCTTGGTGTACGTCGGCGATGCCTCCACCTGGTCCACGATGTTTCTCACGAAGCCCTCGAACAGGTCCAGCTTCGACGAGGACGGATGGCCGTCCACGTAGCCGCTGGGCTTGACGAAGGAAACCGCGGGCAGCGAGCCGTTTGCGATATCCGAATATAGGTTCTGCGTGTCCTGGATATGCGCCGCGACCTGCGCCGGGTTTGACATGATGGAAGTGTCATACTGGAACGGGTTGCAGATGTTGCAGTACTCGTCCGCGAGCGGCCCCTTGGTGCTCCAGTTCAGCTCGTACGGATCATTGACGTAGTTGTTCCACATGTCGCCGTAGTATTTCCAAGAAACATCGGCATTGTTGAGGTCATCGCCGATACTGGGCGTCGACGACGGCGGAATCGTAAATGGCGTGTTCGACGGATTCTGGTCGAGGTACGCGTTGTTGCCGTTGCCGAACCAGCCGGGGTTGTAATTATTCAACAGGTAGTAGTGACCGGGTTCGCAGCGCGGGTCGATGTGCAGCAACCTCAGGTAGTCCAGGATCGGCTTGACGCCGTGCTGGCTCGGGTCCGAGCAGTCACTGTAGGAGCCACCGCCGTAGATGATGGGCAGCCCGTTACCCTGAGTTGTGTCCCACTCACTCATGGGGTATCCAGCGTTGTAGTCTGAGCCGTAGCCGTCCTGCGTGTACCAGTTGTTGGTGCCCTTAGCGGGATCCGGATTCTCGATTTCGTCAATCAATCCCGGGCCGACAAACGTGGCCGGAGTGACAGAAGCAGGGACGTTATGTGGCGGAACTTGGGGATGGCCATTGCCGTCACTGAACCAGATCGCGTCACCGTGGCCTAGCATGATGTGGTTGGCGCCGGTGCCGCCGTTGACGGACTGGTGGAAGTTGTCGCTCATAGCGTAAGTGTCCGCCAGGCTCTTGAAATAGGGCACATCGCCCTGCTGGACGTTATAGAAACCGAGTGCACTGGAGCCTTCGCCCGTAGTGGTCGGGACCGAGTCATACAGCGCGTACTCGTCGGCGGTCCACTCAGTTTCCGTCGGTGGGTTCGCGGCAGAATACCCGTTGGGGTACTGGAAGAACTCGCTGAAGGTAGAACCATAGTAGCCCTGAGCGTATTGCGCTTGGCTCAGGCCGTTGGTGCCGGCGCCAATGGTTGCTTCCACCCAGGAGAACAGCCTGCCGTCGCAGCCGGAAGGATTCTCCCAGGAGATCTGGAATGGGCTGCAGTTCAGCTGTTGCCACATCTGATAGAAGCGGTGCACCGGACTGGCGCTGTAGTCGGTGTACGTGAGGCTGAAACCCGGCAGGGCCGAATTGGTGCCGTTGGTCAACTGGAACGGGCCAGCGGGCAAGCTGTCAAAATTTACGATGCGCACATCTGGCGTGTAACTGTACTGGCCGGTGCCCCCGGCCGCCAGGGACTGATAGTAGGTTAAACCGTTGGCGTCAGGAGCGTTCGGCAGACCGTTCTCGGTTACCAAAGCGCAGGCCTCAGGCGTGAGGTAATTGGTCGTGCTCTTCCCATTCACTGTGGTGGTGCCGCACGCGATCGTGGTGTACTTGGACGAACTCGGTGAGAAGTATCCGTACGGCCCGGAGGGGCCCGCGGCCTCCGGCGCGGGTAGCTGGTTGCTGGGGAATTCCTGCTTCGGCGGGCTCAGCAGGAAGGTGTCCTGGCTGCCTAGGTCCGAAGCAGAGAGCTGCTGGGCTTTGTAGAAGTTCGGTCCGGGGATGGCGTTCTTGTTCGCATCTAGCTGGATGATGCCCTCGCTCAGCAGGTTATGGACGGTCTGACCTCTTCTGGGCACGTAGGTAGCAAACACGTGGTCAAAGCTGCGGTTTTCACCGATGATTACGATCACGTGCTTGATTGGCGTTGCGGTTTCACTGGAACGGTTCTGCGCGTTTGCCACAGGCCCGCCAAGTGAAAACTGAAAGAGCGCGATGCCGGACAAAGCAACGCGCAATCCTTTCAAGCTTCTTTCCATCACCTTCTTAATCTTCATAGGAGTACCTCCGGGTTTTGCACAAACTGCCCGAAAACGGGCGATAGAAAGTAGCGCGGCGAAGTTTGCGGATAGATGACTCAAATGTTAATGACATGCAAAAACGGGCTGTAGGCAAAAAACCGCGACGCAAGAAATGTTCTTGTGACCCAGATCTTTGCTCGCGAGCGCCTTGCTTCAAACGGAAACGTGGTTATTCTTCATTGCCGTTACGTGCGGTGGGAAATTCCATCCGAGGCGTTACCGTGTTTCCTTGGCCGTCCTGAGCTGCTCCCTGCTCCGTGAAACACTTCAATCCACAAGGAATTCGGCACCATCTTGCATCCCAGAAAGTGCTCCTTCTTTAATCTTGATTCACCGCTTCGTAATGAGCTTGCAACATGGCACTCCTATAAGTGTGGCGCATCTCTACATTTTCGGGAGGCGTTATGCGCCGATGTATCATCGCTGTCGCGCTTGCAGCACAGCTTTTCTGGAACTTGATCATTCCAGTTCCTGTCCGTGCGGATAACCGGCCGAAGACAGCCACCCCGATCAAGCATCTTGTGGTCATATTCGACGAGAACGAGTCCTTCGACCACTACTTCGGGACCTATCCTGTCGCGCAAAATCTTCCCGGAGAGACGCCATTCTATGCAGCTCCGAACACTCCCGCGGTCAATGGCCTGACTCCAACACTTCTTAGCAATAATCCTAATCAGGCAAACGCCGGCAACCCCACGCGTCTTAGCCCCAGTGAGGCCTCGACCTGCGACAACATAAACAAATACACGCCGGAGCAAGAAGCTTTCGACAACGGGCTGCTCGATAAGTTCAACATCACCAGCGTTGCCGCAGAGTGCGGCAGCGGCTTCTTTTTTGCACCCAATTTGTCCATGTATTACTACGACGGGAACACCGTCACGGCGCTCTGGAACTACGCGCAGCACTTCGCCATGAGCGACAACTTCTTCGACACCGAGTTTGGCGGGACCGTCGAGGGCCACTTGAATCTGCTCTCCGGCCAAACCAACGGACTGACTGTGCTGAGCGGCCAGACGGTCAGCGGGAGCACAGTTGCGAACGGCACGGTGATCAATAACATCAACCCCATCGCCGACGATTGCGCGTTGCCCACCAGCCCAACCGGCTCCGCTCCGAACATTTCCATGACCGGCAACAATATTGGAAATTTGCTGAATAAGGCGAACGTCACCTGGGGCTGGTGTTACGACGGTTTCGCGCGCACCGGATTCTCGGGTGGCGTAGCGACCTGCAATTCGCTGTACAATCCGCACTACGCGCCATTTGAATATTATCCTTCCACCGCGAACCCGCACCACACGCCGCCTTCTTCGCCGTCAGCCATTGGAACCAGCGCTGATGCCGCAAACCATAACTACGATCTGTCCAATCTGTGGGAGGCTATGGACGCCGGCAATCTGCCGGCAGTGACGTTCATCAAGGCCGCTAAGCCCAACACCGGCCATCCGATGGATTCGACGCCGCTGACGGAGCAAGCGTTCTTGGTCACCACCATCAACCGGCTGATGCAAAGCCCTGATTGGAAAGACACGGCCATCATCATTGCTTACGACGACTCTGACGGCTGGTACGACCACGTGGCCGCGCCGATCGTCAATCACTCGACGGACGCAAAAAACGACGCCGTTCAAGGAACTCCCGGCACAAACGGAGCCTGCGGCGCGCTCGGCGCCGGCGCCGACAATGACCGCTGTGGCTTTGGCGTACGCTTACCGTTCTTGGTCCTTTCGCCCTACGCCAAACACAACTATGTGGATCACAGCCTGAACGACACCACATCAATCACGCGGTTCATCGAATACAACTGGAACACGGGAACGCTCGGGAGTCTGGGAAACCCCAACGACAGCCAGTCGTACGACGTGCTCGCCAGCGGTTCTATCTTGGGCGCGTTTGACTTCGAGTTCGCGCCGATCCCGGAAAACCGGGCCTTGATTCTCGACCCCACAACGGGCAAAGTGCTTCGCTCCGACATCGAGCACTATGGGCCCTTTTGATTCCGTCGGCAGAGACCAGCGAAACTAGGTGGCATTATCGCCATTCGGAACGGACGAACCGCGGCTACGTTACTAAACTTGCTTCTGGTCCTTGCTTGTTTCAGCGGCGCAGCGATTCCGCCGAGCCCGGCGACTGCAGAGCACATTCCCAGCGCAAACGGGACGCAGCCGAAAGGCGGGAGCCAAGCTGTAGAATCGCGCCTTTCGAGCGGAAATTCCGAGAAGCTTACCGCCGCAATTCCATCGCATCAAGTCACGGACGGAGCCGTCTGTCCGCGTCCTCCGGCCGGTTCCGAAGTCCCCGAGCCAACGGATCTTCGCAGCCAGAACGGCACGCTTGAGGTGGACATTACTTATCGCAATTTCCTGGACCGTGGCGAAGTCCGCTACTGCTATTCCTACCGCGATGGCCACGAGGCACCCACGCTGCGCGTGAACCCGGGCGACTGGCTGATCCTCCGATTGCGTAACGATTTGCACCCTTTCCCGCACGCACGCGTCGGCACCGCAACGCACATGGTTGCCGCCTCTATGCCTCCCGCGGCCTGCGGTGATGGCGTGATGGATGGATTGGCGACCAACCTTCATTTTCACGGCCTCACAGTGCCGCCCGTCTGTCACGAGGATGACGCCATCGGCACTCTAATCTCTCCCGGACCGCGCCCCTTCGAATACCGTTTCCAGATTCCGCCGGATGAGCCTCCGGGCACGTATTGGTATCACCCGCATGTTCACGGCTTCACCGATCCGCAAGTGGAAGGCGGCGCATCGGGCGCGCTTATTGTCGAAGGCCTTGAGCGCGCCAATAAATTCCTGGCGGGAATGCCCGAGCGCGTGTTCGTCATCCGCGATGAGCCGCTGCTCAATCCCGACGCGCAGCCTGCAAAACAGTCTGCTGCACAGCCGCTTCTGCTCCGCGATCCTGAAGGCGACATTCTCAACACCGGGACTGGCGGCGGAAAGCCAGCCCGCGATTTATCCATCAATTTCGTTCCCGTGGCATTTCCGGACTACACGCCCGCCACGATCACCGTGAAGCCCGGCGAATTTGAGCTCTGGCACGTAGTCAACGCCGCCGCCGTCACCTATCTCGATCTGCAAATTGCGCAGGGCGGAGTGCCGCAGGCGATGGGCCTTGTCTCGCTCGACGGCGTGCCGGTCACAAAAAACGGCGCCATCCCCAATCGCACTCTCTGGCAAGGACACATGCTCGTTCCGCCCGGTGGTCGAATCAGTTTTGTGTATCGAACTCCGCCCACCGCAACATCAGCCACTTTGCTCACCGCTGCAGTGGACACGGGTCCCGCGGGAGAAAACGATCCCATACGCCCACTCGCGACAATCATCCCCCGCTCCAATGCTCCCGAAGCGCCTTCGACGCTGCCCGCCGTATCCTCTCCATTTGCAGCGGCGAAATCCGCTTGGCTTGGCGACGTCAAGCCGATGCGCCAGCGCAAACTTTATTTCTCCGAGCAACCCTCCGACCCCAAGGATCCAAACAGCTCCACACTTTTCTTCGTCGCTGTCGATGGCCAGCAGCCAAAAATTTATGACCCACATTCCCCGCCGGATATCGTCGTCCACCAAGGTGATATCGAGGACTGGACGATCGAGAACCGCTCGCACGAGTTGCACGATTTTCACATCCACCAGATTCATTTCCTTCTTGTCGGCTGGAACGGAGCTCCCGTAAACGACACTTTTCTTCGCGACACCATAAACATTCCCTATTGGGATGGAAAAAGCGCCACTTATCCGAGCGTCACGCTGCGTATGGATTTTCGCGATCCGAATTCGTTGGGCACTTTCGTCTATCACTGCCATCTGCTCGAGCATGAAGACGGCGGGATGATGGGCACCATCCGAGTGATAGCCAGAGGTGCCTCCAGCGATACACCTAAGTGACGCACGCTAAGTCCATCAATCAGGCAGGCCCACATCCGGCCTTCTAATTTCAGCGATGAGAAAGAAACGATGAACCTGGTTGGTGCGCATGGCTTCGGAGCGCAGACGGCGTGCTGACGAGAATTTGGCAGCATTGAAATCTGCTCCTGACTGCCTAGCTGTTGAGCACTGCGAGCGAGCATTTCCGCGACATAGGCATCAGCCCGCTCTGTATTAAAGAGAGCGTTGTACAATTGCGACAACAACGCCGGCCGCCGGCTGTAATCAACAAACCGGAACGTTGCCGCCGGTGAGTCTTCCGGGTGGCATTCAATTCCAAAGGCGTGGGTCTCGTCATCTGTTGCTCGCGGTTCCTGAATTGAGCTTCCACGACCGGCTGCGCTGGAGCGCGCGCGGGCGTCCAACTGTAGCTTTACAGATCGATGACGACATCGCTGGTCGGCCGTGAACAGCAGACGAGAAGGTTGCCATCAGCCGGTTTGTCGAGTGGCTCCGGATCGTAGACGACGGCACCCGAGACCAAACCGCTCTCACAGTTGTGACAAACACCGGTTCGACACGCCCAACGGACTGGAACGTCACACGCCTCCGCCATTTCCAGGATGCTCGCGAAGCGCGACGCGTTCCAGTGTGCGGAAATTCCGCTGCGCGCGAACGATACCAACGGGCCAGTGTTCGCCTCGTCGCTGGGCGGATGCGGAGCTCGCGCGATTGCGCCGACGACGCCAGGGTTCCTGGACTCGCCACCGTTGAAAATTTCGATATGAATGCGCCCGGGCGCCACACCCAACGCCGCGAGCGTCTCTTTCATGTCCGCCATGAATCGCGTTGGCCCGCAAAGGTATACATCGGCGTCGCTGGGCAGTCCGAGTTCCTCGAAAACCGATCGCGAGAGGCGACCCGTTGCGTTGAAATCCTCACCCGCTTTGTCGCTTGCGTCTGGCTTGGTGTAACAGACATAGCTGCGACCGTTCGTTAGCGCGCTCATCAGTCGGCGCACTTCGCGGGCAAACGGATGATGCTGCCCATCACGCGCTGTGTGCAACCACATGACCTGACGTGTAGCGCCAGCCGCTGCGAGTGCGTGCAGCATCGCTAGAACTGGTGTCGCACCGATTCCAGCACTGAGTAGTACGATCGGTCGCTCTCCCGGCTGCAGAACAAAATCTCCACGCGGCGAGCTGACGTCGAGGCGGTCGCCCACACGGATATGTTCGCGCAGATGATTTCCGGCCGCTCCATCCGGCTCGATCTTCACACTAATTCGATAGCCCTGTGTTGAGAGCGGACCCGAGAGCGAGTAGCTGCGGAAAAGCGTCGGGCCGTCGGAGGTGGGTTTCAGACGCACGACGACATACTGACCTGGCAGAGCCATCGGAAGCTGCTGACCGTCAGCGCTCTGCATCGCAAACGAGAGAACGTCCGCAGACTCGCGATCAATTGAAGTCACGACGAGGGACTGAAATCCCGACGAAGCTGGATGGCTCGCGGCGGCAGGCGCCAGTCCGGCATTTCCCGTTTCCACCCCGTTTTGCTCACTTTGCAGCAGCGCTTCAAACGAGCCACGCCATCCGCGCGCAAGCGCTTCGATCCGCAACGCGCGCTCCAGACGATCGCGCGGGTGAGGAGGCAAATAAAGCAGTGCGTTAATTTCGGCGATAGTCATGCGCTCCCCCGCCTCGCCCACTTTCACGATTTCGTCGCCGGCACCCACCTCGCCTTCACGAAGAACGCGGAAATAGAAGCCCGGCCGGCCGCTACCTGTGAGCAGCGCCGCCATCCGGGGTTCGTTCATCCGAATACCGACGCGATAGCAAGTCACGCGGGGTTGAGTCACCTCGAAGAGCGCGCTGCCGATCTGAAACCGATCGCCGATGCACACAGCATCATCAGCCAATTCATCTATCGTGAAGTTTTCACCGAATTGCCCATAAACGAATTCGCTCCTCTTCAGTTGCTCCTGCCAATACCGATACGATTCGATCTGATAAACGAAGACGGCTCGATGTTCACCGCCATGCCCGGCCAGGTCGCCTTGCCCGTCTCCCTCCAGATTCAAGCGGCCGACGCGACGGCGACCAGTCACCGGATTCTTCCAAGCCCCGGTGTGTACGGTGCGGTCTTTCCACACGACGTCTCGTGGAAGCCCAACGTTCACCGATAGCAGCCGAGCCATACCGATTGGATTCCCCCCCGTGAATCTTACTATCGCCGAGGGGACGTTCGCTCACCTTAGTAACTTGTCGGCGAGCCAGTAATCGACACTGAACTTTCCCGGTCCGGAGCAGATCAGCCAGATGAAGAAGAGCACATAGAGGACTTCCGGAAGATAGAGGACATCGTCGAGCCAGTTAAGCCGCGAAAGTCCTTTAGGCACGGTGGCAAGCGTGTTGGTCAGAATGGCGACAATCATGTCGATTAATAAAGCTGCGGAGGCCGGGCTCGAAAGTAACCCCACGGTCACCAACGAACCACAAAAGAACTCGACACCCGCCACGAAATAAGCCGTCTGGCGGGGAAACGGGACTCTCGACGCAACGAGCGTATCGTAAACAGGTTTGATGCCGCCGGCGCTAAACAATTTGTTTGCCCCGGAGATGGCGAAGAACAGCCCGATCGAAACGCGTACCAGCAGGATGGCATATTGTTCCAAGTCACTGCTGCCCAACAATGCAAACTGGATCAACCGTTTCCAATCCATCTTTTATCCCTCCACGGGAGAATGCGCGCGTCGAGATTAAGTGTCCATCCGTTCGACCCACTTAGCGCGGAATGCAGGAGCTACGAATGGATCCGCAAAGTACTGCGTTTCCCGCGCGACCTTGTCGCCGCGGAACTCCATGATGCTCACGGTGTAGGAAGGCTTGCCGTCGTACGTCAGGATGAATTCCGTGACCCAAAGCTCGCCGCTGCCGATAATTCGCCGGATAGAAAACCGCTTTTTGTTCGGCTGACTGGCGCGCTGGCCTTGTATGTTGCTGCGACCGCGCGTTAGCTCGCCTGACTGCGGATATTCCAGCACCGCGTCGTCGAGATAGATGCGATGCTCCGTTTCAAAATCGTTGGCATCGGACGCCGCCCAATGCTGATCCAGTGCCGCTCGGATCTGTTTTTCAAGCGTGGACTGCTCTGGCTGCTGTTGCGCTTCCATGTTCAGGCTCCTTTCGGAATGAAACCCGGAATGCCGTTTGTCACCACCTGATTCTGCCTGTGTCTGGCCTGAACTCAATCTATTTCCTCAAGCGCGGCTGACGGAAGGCGTGAGATGTCGAAATACCCTCTCGCGCCGGCCGCAGTCCTGGCCGCGGCAAGCAAGGCCGTGCCACGCTGCACCGCCCACGCAGGCAGCGCCTGTGCCGGATATTCCTGCGCCGCTACCCAACAAACAAGTGGCAACGTCAGGACAACCAGATGCCGCCCCGTTCGCGCGATCAACTCCCCCGCAATAAAGGCACGCTCCAAGCTGCCTTTCATGCCAAGCTCCTCTGCAGCTTGCTTGGCGCGCTTGGTCTGCCAAAGTTCCGTTCAAGATGCTTCCTCAGAAACCTTCGCGCGTGAAATGTGCGCGCCTTAACAGCGCTCACCGTCAAGCCAAGATGCCGAGCGGTCTCGGCGCTGGTCAGGACGTGCAGCTCTCCGTGGAGCACAACGACTCTTAGGCTCTCGCGAAGCTGCGCGACGGCTCGCCGTACCGTTGTGCGGCGCTCGCTTTCGCATAGGATGTCCTCTGGTGTGGGTCTGACATCGGCAATCTCCAGGCGACGGTCATCTTCTTCATCATTCACACTCGTTTCTTGAAGCGGCGCTCGTCTGCGGCGCTGTCGCAACAGCATCAAAGCGTCGTTGACGACGATCCGGGTGAGCCATGTCGAAAAAGTGGAGTCTTCGCGGAACCTTGGCAGGTTCACGAGTGCCCCCTGAAACGCGCGCTGCACCGCATCTTCCACATCCTGATGATTGCGAGGGATGCGAAGGGCCGTGCTTGAGAGACGGTGACTTTGCTAGATCGAATCCGAGCGGTGATGCCCGCCGGAGCAGACGATTCCTCGTCGTCCCGGTGCGTCTTGCGCGCACCGGGACAAGCTGGGAATGCCTTCGGTTCAAAGTTCAAACGGAAAACCTATACCTTGACGTCAAGAGACAGGAAGTCTTAGATTCACGAAGCAGACCGCGACATCCGTATATTCCAGTACCTGTGAGGCGCAATGGCTAATACGACGAGCTTTCAAACGGACATTCGGCCCCTTTTTACTGACCGGGACATTCAAGGCATGATGAAGGCGTTCAACCTGGCAAAGTACGAGGACGTCAAAAAGAACGCTGCAGCCATCTACGATCGCATTCGTGGAATCGGCGGCGTCGTAATGCCGCCACCACCGCCAAAAGGTGAGGGTCCTTGGCCGCAATCTCGGATTGAACTATTCGCCAAATGGATGGCGGACGGTTTTCAACCCTAGTCGGCTGCCAAGCCGCGGGGGCTGGCGTCCAAACTCGCGGCATCCCGGGCGACCTGGCTGAATTGTACGGTTACGTAAACCGGTCGTTCCCCGATCCTGATCTCGACGCCTTTGTTGACGCGCTCGCCGCTCGCGTCCGCACGTTCGAAAAGTGGGCGATCAGCAATACGAAGCACCTTGTAAACGCTGCGAGCTTGCCACCCGACGTCGAAATTGCAGCAAGGTGCGATGGTTGCATTAACTCGATTGGGCGGCCGGCCACGCAGGGAAGAATCAAGAAGCTATTCGACGACGGGTTCCACAAGCGTGGAGATGTAGAAAATCGCTTGGGATACTATGGGGGAAAACTTGGGAGTTGAATGCTCGGCAGTTCGGGCGAGAGGATTCCAGTTCGCGCGGTCGTGATCCAATATCTGGGGGAGGATATAGCTTATCGATTTGCTGGGGGGTCGCTACGGATCTTGCAGTTCGCGTTGAGGCAGAGGCGACGAAAGCCAAAGTACCAGTTTCGGTTTCGGTCATCGACATTCACGGGAATCTCGTCCTTATACACCGAATGAATGGAGCGCCGGCCTTTTCGATGGAAATCTCCGAGCGGAAAGCCTACACGTCTGCGCTCGTTGGGATACGGACGCCTGAACTGCTTCCGATGGCGCAACCAGGGCAGCCGTTCTTTCCGCTCGGTACGGTCTCTGGAGGTAAATCCTGTGCTATGGGAGGTGGAGTGCCACTCAGAAGTGAGGGTGAATTAATCGCCGCTATCGGAGTGAGCGGCGGCACGGTGAAGCAGGATGTCTCGATCGTGGAAGCAGCGCTGAAATAGCTCGCCGCGACACGGATCAGAAAATCCAATTAGGGCCCGACGAAGAACAAAGGAGAAAAAGCATGAAAATAGTTATGGTACTGACGTCGCACGATCAACTCGGCAACACCGGCCGCAAGACCGGCTTTTGGCTCGAAGAATTCGCCGCGCCCTACTACGTTTTCAGCGATGCCGGCGTCGAACTCACCCTCGCTTCCCCCAAAGGCGGCCAGCCTCCCGTCGATCCCAAGAGCGATGAACCCGAAAATCAGACGCCCGCGATGGCGCGCTTCAAAAAGGACGCCGCTGCGCAAAAGGCTCTCTCGCAGACTGGCAAGCTAGCCGACATCAAATCCGAAAATTACGACACCATTTTCTACGTGGGCGGGCACGGCCCCATGTGGGATCTCGCAGAAAGCCCCGTTTCCATCGCGTTGCTCGAGTCATTCTACAATTCCGGCAAAGTGATTGCCCTGGTGTGCCACTCGCCCGGCGTCCTTCGCCATGTGACCTACAAGGGAGAGCCCCTCGTGAAGGGTAAGCGCGTGACGGGTTTCACAAATGGCGAGGAAGCAGAAGTGCAGTTGACCCACGTCGTGCCGTTTCTGGTCGAGGATGAATTGCTGCGGCTGGGAGCCATTTTTGAGAAAGTCGCCGACTGGCAGCCGTTTTCAATCGTCGATGGCCGTCTGGTTACCGGGCAGAACCCCGCATCCTCCACCAGCGCGGCCCAAGCGCTTCTAAAGTTACTCGGCGCGGAGAAGGCGGCCTCCGCTTAAGTCCTTAGTCCAACTGACGAACGCAAAGGTTCGTCATCGCCACCCACTATATGTCTGGCGGCCAAGGCGACACCGTTCGCACCTTGGCCGCAATAGCCCAGCTGTGCCAGCGACAGTAACGGCGTATGCCTGGTGCGCAGCGGCGCAGTTATGCAGAGTCGGTCCAGCGAATAGTAGTCGATTGCGCTAGAACAGAGCTGAGACAACGGCACATCGATAATTTGAGCCAACGTTTAAAGATGTCATTCGCGACTTGGCATCGCCGGCGCTCTGCGCGCTGAGGAGAGCCCGCCAGGCCACCAGTTCCAATCACCTGCAATACGAAGCAGCGCCGGACCGATCACAATACGAACGAGTGTGGCGTCAATGAACACGGCGATCGCCAGCGTGAATCCGATCATCTTGACGACCAGGAAGTCTCCGAACGTGAATGCCGCAAATACCACGATCATAATCGCGGCGGCGCTGGTAATCAGGCCTGCGGTTCTCGCCATACCTTCCGGGATCGCATCCATTTCACTCAGTCCGCTCCGCCTGGCTTCCAGAACGCGTGCGACCAGAAATACTTCGTAATCCATGCTTAATCCGAAGACGATCGCAAACGCGACGATCGGAACAAGGGGAAACACGCTACCGGTTCCCCCCGGAACTCCCAACAATTTACTTCCGTGTCCATCCTGGATAACGACTACCAATGCTCCGAAGGCCGCAGCGACTGAAAATAGGTTGAGTGCAATGGCCTTTACTGCAGCGAAGATCGATCGGAACCCACACAGCAGAGCAAAGAGCGTCCCGCCGACCACCAGCAACATTACCGACGGAAACCGGCTTCTGATAATCGTCTCATAGTCGGCGTTCAGTGCCGGGATGCCGCCAACGAGAAGCGTAGCGCCGGGGACTCCAGTAAGATCCGGTGCGCCGGTCTTACGGAGCTCCCGCACCCAGTTGACCTGCTCGCGCAGGGAGACTGAACTCGCGGGCAGCACTTCGAGCAGCGCCGCTTGTCCGTCACTACTCAGAAAGGTTCGACGCGTCTCCCGCGAAAGATCAGTGAGGGAAGATCGGTTGCCCTGCGCAAGCGTAGTGATAGAAATCACGCGGTCACAGCGAGGGTCGGTCGCCAGGCGCTTGCTGAGACGATCGATTGCATCCCACCCCGCGTCGGTTTGCGCGATGGAATCCGTTGGCAGTTCCACAATCACGCGCAACGATTCAACCACGCCGCCGCGATCCATCCGTTCAAGGGTGTGCAGCGCATGGACCGATTCCGCTGCCTGCGGCAGCCAATCTCCTCGCGGGAGGCTGGTATCCAGTCGTCTGACCTGCCACGCGAGCAGGAGCAAAGGCGTGCCCGCCAAAAAGAGGGCAAGCCAGGGATGTGCGACGATCGTTTTTCCCCATTGCCGCCACCGAATTCCTGTACGTGCGGCGTGTTGCGCATCCAATTTTGCAGTGAAGGGCATTCGGCCAAGATCGATCCGCGGACCGAGCAATACCAACGCCGCCGGAACGAGAGTATTTGTAAGCAGCACACTCATTCCCGTCACCAGGCATCCCGCGACACCGATGGAACGGATTTCGCTGATCGGAACCGTCAAGAGTGCTAGAAATCCGATGGCTACCGTTGAGGCTGAAATCAAAAGCGTGCGACCTGCCTGACGTGCCGCGATCTGCCCGGCCACGGGTCCGTCGTTCCCGGCGGCGATCGCTTCCCGGAAACGACTGATCATCAGCAGCGCGTAGTCGATTCCCAGGCCCAAGCCAAGCATGGTGGCCAAATTCTGAACCAGGATGGACAGATGCCAGCGCTGCGCCAGAAATCCCGTAATCGCCAGAGTGGTGGCAATGGCCAGCTGGCCAACCGCCAATGGAATCACCGCGGCCATCAGGCTGCCAAACGCCACCAGCAAAAGCACCAGGGTCGCGGGGATCACCAGGCTTTCGCCGCGATGCACATCGGCGGCGCTCGCTTTCCGAATATCGAAATTCAGCGGAATCTCGCCGGTGAGTTCGAGCTTCACCGTCGGATAACGGCCCCGCAGTTGATTTTCCAGCGAGCCCGCCAACTGGTGAAGCTGCGGAACAAGCGATTCGACCGGACCGCCACTCGACTCGAGCCCCACAAGAACAAACGTTCCGCCTTCCCGGCCCAGAAAAATCGGATCGCGCAACTCGAGATAGGACACCACTCCTGAAACACCGGGCTGCTCTTTCAGCGCTGCCACGATGGTTCCTAACGCTTGGCCGCCTTCGTCCGAATTCGCAGGTGGCAGTCCCTCGATCACCAGGACAACGCGGTCCACGAACGGCGAATGAAAACGCGTAGCCAGCTCGTCCCGGACAACTTCAGCCTGGCTGCCTTCGACACGCGTTGCGGTCTCCAGGCGGCGCTCGGCGTGAAAAGAAAATGGAAGAAGTGCGATGGTTGCTGCGAGGACGATTCCCGACACCCAAAAACGTCGCGCATGCATGGTTAACATGATGTCATATTCCACAAAATCGTCGTCAGCAAAACTCTCCGGTGACGCCTAAAAACCACACGGGCGAAAGACGTGGGCCATCCGAAACCGGTTCCTAGCTTTGTGCTTTGTTTAGCGAGTTTACATCTGCGCTACACTGACGTACGGGGGTAGCTGAACCTGCTAAGCTTTCTCGGATCGATTTAGGAGGATTCCATTCGTACTTTACTTTTGCTCGGACTCCTTGCCGCCATGCAAACTGGAGCGGCTGACCCGCGCGTTGGCTCTTGGACGCTAATCTCCGCACAGTCTAGTCTGGACCCTCCGAACCGGCTCACTATTACACCTGTGCACGGCGGCTCGCATGTGGTGATGTCTGGCGAGACTCATCTTGATTTCACTGCTAATTCGAACGGTCACCAATCACCCGCGCCGGGCAATCTCGCGTTCAATCAGATTGAGCTGCGCAGGATCGATAAGAGGCAGGCGGAGGTCAAAGAGGAAAAGGACGGAGCAGTGGTGGCGACCGTTCGCGAAAAAATTTCGACCGATGGGAACGAGCTGACGACCACGAGTTCGAGCGCCGGCCACCCGGATAAGATCACCATCTGGACGCGAACCGGAGGCAAGAAGGTCCCGAACGACTTCTTCGCGGGCGAATGGACGCAGGATCTCAGCAAGACTCGTATGCGGCAAGGTTTGGCGCTCAAAATCGAAATGGACGGAAGCGGTGGGATCCGTTTTCTAGGTGACTTCAGCTATACCGGCCGTTTTGACGGAAAGCCGTACGATCTAAAGAACTCGCGCAACGATACGGTGATGCTTCAACTCGTCGATGCGCACACGGTGGACGCGAGCTATCAGAGGGACAATCAAGTCACTCAAAAGGATAGGTGGGTGGTTTCCGCGGATGGGCAGCAGATGACGCTAACCACCACAGGGACGCTGGAGACGGGCCAGCGCGTAACCGAGAAGCTCGTGTTTAAGAAGCAGTAGCGGATATTGCGTCTGTCCAGTCCACCAGCCCATCGCTCGGTGACACCGCGTTGATCTCGCGAGCCGCGACCGAGATGATCCCCTTGCGATGCATGAATTTCAGAATGCCGTTAACCGTATCTTCCAGCGACGGATCTGCTTTGCCCCACACGGAGGCGTCGCGGGCCTTTTGATAAGAAGAGCTATCGTAGCGTTTAAACTCCATCGCCGAGATATTATCGACAGATCCCACCAAAAAATCCAGCAGAGGAAACAGAAGATCTTCCTTCCGGCATCTGCGAATCAGCTCGGGAACGAAGTCGGGAAGCCTGAATGTTTCGAACTGGCGGCCAGTCGCTTTGGTAATAAGCCCCGTTATATCCATCATGTTCGAATAATCGTCCCGCGTGACATGGTACGTCTTATTCGCTGTTCCGCGAGTGGTGGAGATCGCCACGATGTTGTTCGCCACAATGTCCGCCGGAACAAAGCTGACCTGGTTGAGAGTATCAACGCCAATGCCGTGATTCACCATGAACGCAACCAGACGAACAGCGATATCGAAGTTGTTGCCTCCGCCCGTCACGGAAGGACTCACCAGAGCAGGCCGGAAAATCCGCGCCGAAAGCCCACGGTTGCGAGCGTCCACAACCACTTGTTCGGCTACCCATTTCGATTGGCTGTACCCAAAATCGAGCAGCTCCATGTTCTCGTTCAGGTCGGTCTCATTCAGGACTGATTTCACCGCCCAGCCAAACACGAAAGTAGTCGAGACATAATTGAATTCTTTGGGCCTTCCCTCGAACGCCAGCCTTACGACCTCATTGGTTCCCAGCACGTTCGCGTCACGCATCAGGTCGTAGTTGAACAAGTAGTTCACCGTGGCGCCGTTGTGGAACACTGTGTCGATTTCACTCGCCAGGAAATCCCACTCGCCCTGCGTCAGGCCCAACTTTGGCTGGCCCAGATCTCCGCAGACGGGGATTACCCGAGCTTCGAACATCTCCCTCAGACCCAACCCGCAGGGTCCCATCGACTCCATTGCGTCCCGCAGCCTTTGCTTACCTTGCTTTTCGTTGGAAGACCTGACGAGAACATAGATCTTCGCCCGGGTCTGTTCGAGCAAGCTTTTCATCAGGAATGGCCCTATGAAGCCTGTCCCACCTGTAAGCAGCACGTGATTCAGCACCGGTGTCTCTGGCAAGGGCACAGGCGCCGGAGGCACGAAGATGAGCTTCCTGTCGTTGATCATCAGCTGCTTCTCAGCGGCGCGCTGCTCTTCACGGAATGCCGCGAGAGAATGACGCAGATGAACCAGCGCTTCTTCCGGAGCGCGCTTCAACTTTTCGGCTAGTCCAAACAGCTCGGCTACGCCGACACGCTGAATCACGCCGATATCTACCTGCCTCGCCAGCATCTCGGCGCCCTTGTCTTTCAGGAGTTCCTTGAGTTCGTGAACGAACACCACAAGATCCAGGGAATCCAGCCCGGCTTCAACGAGGTTGTACGATTCCTTACCTGTCAGGTTGTACTTCGCTTTCAATTCAGCGAAAGAGGAATGCATGTCGGAATCAGACAGGGAGCTCCCGGCGTCCTTCTCCCTCGAAAAGTTCGAAAGAACGGTGAACTGGCCTCGCTGCCACATCTGCTTGGCCTGGTGGCGCATAATCTTCCCCGAACTCGTTCTCGGGATCGCGCGCGGCGCGATCAGGCAAATCACCGCCACTTCCACGTTGAGATAATTCCGGATTGCGGCCGCTATCTTTCGCGCGTCGGGAAGCGCCTTGGGATTTTTGGCTTCGGCGACGATTGCCAGCGCAGGTTCGCTGTCTTCCTGAATCTGGAACGCGCAGACGCAGTTGTGCCGGATCAGACCGGACGATTTCTCCACAACATTCTCAATATCATGCGGGTAATAGTTTTGCCCGCGCAGAATAATCATGTCCTTGATGCGGCCGCAGACATAGAGTTCGCCGCCGTGAAAGAACCCTATGTCGCCGGTCCGCAGATAACCCTCGTCGTATGGGGTGTCGTCCACCAGCCGCGCGCGAAACTGCTTCAGAGTTAATTCGGGATTGTTCCAGTAGCCCCGGCACTTCCCGCGCCCGGCCACCCAGATTTCACCGGTGCGCTCTGACTTCAGAGGGAAATGTCCTTCCGGATCCACGATCTTAACGTCGAGACCTGGCAGCGGCGTTCCACAACTTACAATCTGCGTGGCCCCGTCGATTTCAGAGACCTGGGTAGTCATGCGTGCGGTCCCCAGGGACAGGGCACGCTTGTTGACGGAAACGATGTTGCGGCCGCCCGTTGAGACCGCCAGAGTATTCTCCGCGAGCCCATACGCGACATAGAAACTCTCGGCCTTCAGTCCATAGGACTGAAACGCTTCCAGAAACCGTCTGTAGGTATCCGGCTTTACAGGTTCCGCGGCGCACATCAAAACGCGAAGTGAACTGAGATCACAGGCCTCCAGGCTCTCCTTGGAAAGTCTGCCGGCGCGCAGGCAATAGTCGTATGCGAAGTTGGGCGCAGCCGTCGCCGTGGCGCTGTAGGCCGTCATCGCATCGAACCACAGGATCGGCCGCTGAATGAAGTCCGTGGGAGAGAACCCGTACGTCGTACCACCTTTCAGTGCTGGATATAGGTAGCACCCGATCAGTCCCATATCGTGATACTGCGGAAGCCAGGAAACCACGACCGGCGAGGAATGGTCGATCACCAGTGGACACGTATCCAAGATGTTTTCGTGCGTGACGATCACGCCCTTGGGCTCCATCGTCGAACCCGAGGTGTATTGCAGAAACAGGATCTTCGAATGAGCGGCAGCTGGTCGATCCGCAATCGCATCCACGAAATCTTCCGTGGCGATCCATGGCAGACCGGAAATGTAATCCACGTCAATGCCGCAGGCCGAGACTCCACTTCGGGCGAGATTCGTCTTGAGGGATGCCTGGTAGTCTCTGCTCGTCAGGATCCCAGCCGCCTGGCAATCCTTTGCGATGTGTACCATCTTATATAACGCGCTCTGGAAACCGCGCGAACTAGGGGGATACACTGGCACGGGGATCAATCCGGCGCGCACGCAGCCAAAGAACGCACAGATCATTTCGAGCCCCGGCGGGTAGGCCAGCAGCAGCCGGTCGCCCGGCGCGAAGCGGCCCTCTTTCCACATATATCCGGCAATCGCCTCTACCCGGCGGAGAAACGACCCGTAGGTGTAGCTTTCTAGCGGATCGCCATTTACATCAAGGTACGAATATAGGAGCTTGTTTGGGTGCTCATCTGCCAGCCTATCCAGGTGGCCTAAAATTGACGCCTTCATCAACCAGCGATCCTCCAATCTTTATTCGAAAGCAAGCCAGTACACGTAACGTCTCTCCTCAGCGAGTGGGCTGATCCCCGATTGAGTTGGAAAGTGCAGACCTGAAAGGATGCCAACGGTGAGAGTATTCGCGTATTTTCTTCCCGGTATGGGCGTCGCTCGACGCTTTCGGGAACGGCTGTTTTCCTTTTTGGCGCACGAAGGCGCTGCCGGGAATTTCGGAGCTCCGCCGACCTTCTATGGTCTTTCGCAAGAAGCCCGGTTCATTGTGGTTCATCGAAGGTTATATATTAACAAAGCGTTATGGACAATGCCATGCGTCGTCGCATCGATTGTTCACACGCTGCAACTAGGCATCATACGTCTCGAATGTCCTTGATTGTGTTTAGGGGCACGCATTAAAATCGTGCTGCGAGGCTGTCGGCGGTGCGCCACCAATTTCGCTGAGGGTCAGGACCCTAGATGCGGCGTACGGAACGCGTCGGGCCCAATTAGCAGGAACGCGGAGGCGCTGGTGACGTTGGAATCCGAAGTGTTGATCTCACAAGACCCGGAGACTCCGGATCTTGTGCCGTCGGAATCCGCAGCGGCGTCCATTATAGAACCCGCCGGTGCAACTTCCTTCCCGAAAGTCTTGCGTCGCCGTCTGGATAGGTTTTTTGTTGAACAGAACATTCCCTACAAAGCCGACCGCGCGATGTGGGTCAAGATCGCTGTAGGTCTGGCAGTACTAGCAGGTGCATGGATCGCTCTGTACGCCCTTCGGCCCGATTCATGGAAGTTTGTTGCCCTCTACCTTTTGGGCGGTCTCGCGCAGACATTCCTTTTACTGAACATCGCCCATGACAGCAATCACAACGCCATCTCGTCCCGGCCGCGAGTCAACAAAACCCTGAACTACGTCTTCGATTTGTGCGGGATCAGCTCGTACATGTGGCGCATCCTCCATCATCGCGGCCATCACTCCTGCATCAACCTGACCGGCGAAGATGATGCGCTTTCAGGACGTGGCATCTTTCGCTTTACCCCCCATGAATCCCGCGCGCCCTGGCACCGCTTCCAGCACATCTATGCGCTGTTCGTGTACGCAATGTTCTCTCTCGACTATGTGCTATTCAGGGATTTCGCGAGCTTTTTCTTCCCGTCGCACGACTATCTGAAACGCGCCAATCATCCTTGGCGCGAATATGCCACTCTGTTTGCCGGCAAGGCCTTCTACCTCACTTACATGCTGGTATTGCCGGTGCTGGTGCTAGGGAAATCACCTCTGCTGGTCGCCGGGGCGTTCCTCCTGGTCCATTTGTTCGTCGGTTTAGCCGTAACGCTTGTATTCCAAACAACGCACACCATTGACACCACCTACTTTCCCTCGGGCCGCGATGAGTTTGACAACGGCGTCTATCACATCTTCGCGACGACGGCCGATTATGCGACCGAAAACCCCATGGTTGGCTGGCTTGCGGGCGGACTCAACCATCACATCGTCCACCATCTGTGCCCTTTCGTGTGCCACACCCACTATGCGCCGCTCACCAGGATCGTGAAGCAGACCGCCGAAGAGTTCGGCGTTTCTTATCGGCAACACCCCACCATGACTCAGGCAATCCGGCATCATCTGATACTATTGAAGCAACTGGGGAACGAAAACTGATTCTGAATATTTTATCTTTATCAATGGACCCGCTACTTCCTGCAGCTGACGTGAAATCACCCGCGATTCGACGCAAGTATAAGGATGGCTGGGTATGAACTCATCCACTCCTATCCCGGGCGTTTCCCGATTTCGCTGTTTTACGGATTCGCACGCAATGTTCCAGAATCCCGTGCGCGTTTTGTCCAGCTACACCGAAAATTTTGGCGACACATTCCGAATCTATTTGGGTGGTCTGAAAGAAGCGATTGTTACCATCGATCCCGCTGTCATTCAGCACGTCTTGAAAATCAATTCGGAGAACTACCAAAAATCCCATATTCAAGTTAAACGCATGGGCCACTTCCTGGGCAAAGGTCTTCTCACCACGGAAGGAGACGCCTGGCGTACGCAGCGCCGTCTCATCCAGAAAGGCTTTGATCGCGCGCAACTTGAAGCGCTGTCCGCAATCATGCGGGACTCCCTTGCCGACTCGCTGCGCGATTTCGATGCACAGATCCGTCGCGGTCCCGTGGATATTTACCCCCGGCTGATGAAAATTACCTTCGCGATGGTCGCCCGCTCGCTATTCGGCGCGCGCCTGAAGGAAGAAGATATTGATCTTGTCAGCCATACAATCTGCACCGTCCAGGAATTCATTGTTCGGCAGACCCTTCAGCCCTATCTGAATCCCTGGTTCGCCGTGTCGGGGGAACTGCGCAGGCATGAAGACATGCGCACCCGCGCGGACGCTGTTCTGCTCGAATACATCAAGAAACGCCGCAACGAACCTCCCGGCCAAGATCTGCTGCAGACTTTGATGGATGCGCGTTACAGCGATGGCGAAGGCATGAGCGATCAGCTCATCCTCAGTGAAAGCATGCAACTTCTCGTCGCCGGCCATGAAACATCGTCGAATGCGCTATCATGGCTTTTTTATCTTTTGAGCTCGCGTCCGGATTGTCTCGAAAGGGTAAGGCAGGAATTTGATTCCGTCCTCGGCGATGCGCCTCTAGGCTACGCCGACGTTCCCAAGTTCGAATTTACGACTCAGGTCGTCATGGAGGGACTTCGCCTCTACCCGCCGTTTTGGATGATCGACCGCATGGCAGTCGCGGACGACCGCGTGGGTGACCTCGCCATACCTGCCGGATCAACGGTTATCGTGTACGTGTATGGTGCGCACCATGCTCCGCGCTACTGGCAGAATCCGGAGGTTTTCGATACGGAGCGTTTCACCAAAGCGAACGACAAAGTGCGCACGGCCGGCACCTTCCTTCCCTTCGGGGCCGGACCCCGAGGCTGTATCGGTGGGAATTACGCGATGCTGCAGATCCTCATGATTTTGAGCGACCTGCTCAGAAAATACGATTTTCAGCTGGCTCCGGGCCAAACAATCGAAGCTCGTCCGATGGTCATTCTGCGGCCCAAGCACGGAATCCGCATGACGTTCACGAATACCATCGCGCCTGCCCGGTGCATCGCAAAAGACGCGGCGGTATCGACAAGCAGCAAGCCCTGAGTTTGCCCCCCATTTGCGAGGACAGTGCTATCCGCAAATGAAGCTTCAGATGCAGCGCGATGCACTAGGAAAGCTCAATCGTCGAGCCAACTAAATGCCAGTTGCAGCCGCTGATGCTCTGACGGCGGCACCAACGTACCCAGTCACGGTGCAATAACCGATTCGTTCGCAGTTCGCGCACAGTCGGAAGTAAAAAAGATGTGACGGATTAGGAGTAATGTTGCGAGGTGCTTTAGAATTAACCACGCACTTCATGTCGGGGCGTAGCGCAGCCTGGTAGCGCGCCTGCCTTGGGCGCAGGAGGTCTGGAGTTCAAATCTCCACGCCCCGACCACTCTTTTCGATACATTAGCGCCCTCGTGCCTCATTGCACTCGCTCCACTTTAGTGACTTTTGTAGTGACTCCCTGACTTCTGCTTGCCAGTCCAATCGCGCTCGTCATCTTGAACTTTTCGAACTTTGCCGTGGCCTCACGGTTGTGTTCCTCAGCCGGATGAACATAGCGCATTGTCATCTGGACGCTCGTGTCGCGTTACCGGACAAGTGCCCCACTAGCTTCAGATGTGGCATTCTAGCGTTAACCAAGAGTGTGGATTGCCAAACGACGCGACTAGCTGCTGATAGGAACTCCAGATACCGATGGTCCATCTCGCGATTGTTGCCCAGAAACCCCAGTTCTCGCGTACCTGTAAGTCATAGGTCCGGCGAGCCGAGGATCTCAATCTTCACCCGCCCACAAACAGGTGTTTCTGAGACTCCGGGCACTGGTCCGGTAAGAACGGTGATCTCAATGGGTCGGCGCAACACTAAGCTAGAACCCGCTTGGGATTGAAAACGAATGCCCACATCGCCTGTTAGGGTTATTGCAGCCGAAACGCAGCCCTGGCTGGGTTCTAGCCGAGCACGGCCAAACAGATGGTTCTCCCGCGCAAGCTTCGTCGAGTCAATGCACTGGATGGTGTCGCAACGACCGGTTGAGCTGGCACGACTCATCGGGAATTATCCGGACACCCTCAGCCCGTAAACCCCAAGAATTACTGTCAATTTTGACAATCGACTGTAGCGAAAGCCTCGCATACCTTCTGCCCGACAAAGAGTAAACCGCGCTTTCCTAGCCCGAGTAGCATTGGAAACATTGATGTCCGGCACGATTTTTTCCATGGATCTCGCGCCTGATCAAACACCCCGGGATTGCTGATACGTTTCACGAGGGAGACAGTCATGACAGAGGGCAGAAAAGCCCGCCTTAACCCCACTGTTCTTCAGCTCGTTGTACTCTTTCTGATTTTTATGGCGCCAGCTGTCACACCGGACGCCACATGCGGAACGGCCGAGCGACGCGTGCCCCACGGCCCCGCTGGCGATGATAGCGAAGTGGTAGTAAGTCAGGGCGGACAATTGGGTGCAGATGGTGGACAACGCCGTCGCCAAGCTGTTCAAGAAATATCCGTTCTAAAAAGAACTAAGTTTTTAGCGCGGCCAAATTAGAAGGTGGAAGGAGGAATCCATATGGGGGGCGTAGTTCGGCTAAGACAAAGTCTGTCCCTTGGGCTGAGCATCGTTTTGGTTTTCAGCGTCGGCCCTGGGGCTGCGACCGGGATGGCATATCAGAGTTCGGGAACTGCAGCAACCGGCACCACGGCCTCCAGTTACGCCGGTCAGGGCGTGCCGGCAACGCCCGAGGAGCTGCAGGCCATTGTTGCGCCAATCGCTCTTTACCCGGATGCGCTGGTAGCGCAGATCCTGAGCGCGGCGACCTTTCCTGATCAAGTGGCCATCGCCAGCTATTGGGTTGGACAGAACAAGGGTCTCAACGGCAGCACACTCGTAGCAGCGGTTGATAAACAAAGCTGGGATTCAAGTGTTAAGGCGCTCACCCAGTTTCCAGATGTACTCAACAACATGGCTACGAATCTTTCGTGGACCTCGCAACTCGGTGAGGACTACCACAACCAGACGGCCGAGGTTATGACGGCAATCCAGACCTTGCGCACCAAAGCGAAAGAAGCCGGCAATCTGAAAACGACTCCTCAGGTTACGGTGGTTCAGCAGTCGCCACAGGTCATCGTGATCCAGCCGACAAATCCGCAAGTCGTTTACGTTCCGGTTTACGACCCGGCGATCGTGTATGGCTACCCGTATGTGGTTCCCGCTTATGTTTATGTCCCGCCTCCTGCTAGCTCTGTGGTTGCAGCAGGCGTGATTGGGTTCGGCCTCGGGATCGCTGTGGGTGCCATGATATCCAGCAGCTGGGGATACAGCACATGGGGTTGCCATTGGTATGGAAGTTACGGGGTCTACTACCACGGCGGAGCCTACTACGGAAACAGCGCATGGCATGGCGGATATTATGGCTCCAGCGCATCCGCCTATGGAGCCTACGGCAGCGCCCACGCGTCGGAGGGCTACAATCCCTCCACAGGCACTTACGCGCGTGGCGCGTCAACTTCGACGGCGTACGGCACCCAAAAAGTAGGACAGGCGTACAACCCATACACGGGCGCCTACGGCGCAACTCATCAAGGCTCCAATTCGTATTCCCAGTGGGGAAGCTCGACGATGTCGAAGGACGGCACGACTGTTGACTCACAGCATTACTCGGACGCTAACGGAACGGTGGGGACCGCTGAGAGTTCCAATGGCAACAAGTACGCGACCGCGAACGGCAACGTTTACAAGAACACCGGGAGCGGCTGGGAAGGCTCCGATTCCAATGCTGCACACGGTTGGGGAAGCAGCGGCGACTCGGACTATCACAGCAGCGACTCCGACTATCACGGCAGCGGCTCATCATCTGCATTCAGCGGCTGGGGAGGCGACAAATCGGGTGGGGACTCCGGCTGGGGGTCCAAATCTTCGAGCGCCCAGGGCTGGGGCAGCCGTGGCGGTGGTGGTGGCTGGGGCGGTCGAAGCGGTGGTGGAGGCTGGGGCGGTCGTCGTTAGGTTTAAAGATAGACGGTGGGCATCGTGAGAATCCCGAGCGGACGGAGGAGTGAAATGTACGAGTTACTCCGCAATCGTGCGAGTTTGAGATTGCGTTCCCTGATGCTGATCGTGAGCGCCGCGACGCTGTTTTCGATTTGCGGATGCGGTGGCGGCAACGGCAACAACGCGCAGCCTACTGCTGCCAAGGCCGGTCCGAAAAACTTTGCCTCGCCAGATGAAGCCGGGAAAAGCCTGTTCGACGCAGCCAAATCGGGCAATCAAGAAGCGGTTGCGTCCATTTTTGGCTCCGGATCTAAAGATCTGATTTCTACCGGGAATGCGGCGGACGATAAAGCTTCGCTTTCCGGATTTGCCCAAGCGTATCTGGTGATGAATCGGTGGCGGAAACTGGGCGACGGCAGTGAATTGCTTTTGGTCGGCGCGGATAATCAGGCATTCCCGATTCCGCTGAAGAGCACCTCCGGTCAGTGGTATTTCGACGCGGCTGCTGGAAAACAGGAGCTCATTGCGCGTCGCATCGGCCGCGATGAGATCGTGGCCATTGACGCATGCGCAGCATTGGCGGAGTCCCAGCAGCAGTACTTCGCGCAAAAGCATGGTGGCGTGAAACAGTACGCGCAAAAATTCATTAGCGACGCCGGCCAGCAGAACGGATTGTACTGGCAGTCCCCGCAAGGATCTCCGCGCAGTCCCCTAGGGCCGCTGGTGGCGTTCGCCACCGAAGAGGGGATAACTCTCACGCCCGATGTCGCCCGGCCCTTTTACGGCTACTACTTCCATCGCCTGGATAGTCAGGGCGCCGCTGCCAAAGGTGGCGCGAAGTCCTATGTCGTCAACGGAAAAGCGACCGGTGGATTCGCCTACGTCGCCTACCCGGCAAAGTACGATGATACCGGCGTGCAGACGTTCATCGTCAATCAAGACGGACTGATCTACGCGAAGAATCTTGGCAGTGACACCGCTAATCTCGCAAAATCCTTGACCGAATTCAATCCAGACAGCACCTGGGCCCAAGTGCAATAAGTCAGGCCGAGAAGCATTTGCAACCGTCGTCACTTACCACAGCTCTGCTGCCGCTCAACGCTCCGTACGGCAATCGAGACCAGATGAGCAGCGCTGATGAACTCTAAGCCAGAACGAGCCAGCGAAACGGCCGGACAGATGCGCAGTCTGTTGGTGCTCGCGCTGCTCGCACCCATAGCGGGCGCGGCCGCGGGAATTCTAGGAGCGATGTTCCGATTAGCGCTTGCGCGCGCTGACCGTTTGCGCGACGCCTTCGTTGCCTGGACGCACGGCCAGAACGTTGCTGGTTTTTTCCTCGTTGTCATCGCTTGCGCCTCGGCGACGGCTGTCGCAGCTTGGCTGGTTCGCCGATTCTCGCCGGACGCATCCGGAAGCGGCATTCCTCACGTGGAGGCGGTGCTCGCGGGACAGGTACCGCAAGCGTCTTTTGTTCTGATTCCGGTGAAGTTTCTTGGCGGCCTGCTCGCCATCGGTGCTGGGCTGGCGCTCGGACGCGAAGGTCCCAGCGTGCAGATGGGCGCAAGTGTCGCGCACCTGGTAGGAAAAATATTCAAGCGGAATTGGCCGGACTGTAGGGTGCTGTTGGCGGCTGGCGCAGGGGCGGGCCTTGCCACGGCATTCAACGCGCCGATCGCCGGCGCAATTTTTGTGCTTGAGGAACTGGTACGCCGATTCGAACCACGGATTGCCATCGTGGCGCTGGGTGCATCGTCAACTGCCATTGCGGTGGCTCGCCTGTTTCTGGGTGACGCTCCTGACTTCCACGTCCGCGCGCTGGCTTTTCCAAGCAATCGCGCGAAACTTTTATTTTTTGTGCTGGGTGTATTGTGCGGGCTCGTTGCTATCGCCTATAACCATGCGATCCTCGGTGCGATCGCCGCGGCTAATAGGCTACGCGGCTGGCCGGTTGAACTCCGTGCCGCACTCATTGGCGGTGTCGTAGGAACTCTGGCGTGGTTCGCGCCGGGACTGGTTGGCGGCGGTGACCCAATTACCCAACGCACCTTGGAGGGCATCGGCACGCTTGCGCTGATTCCATTATTATTTTCGCTTCGTTTCGGACTGGGGGCTGTTTCGTACGCCGCCGCGACTCCCGGCGGCCTTTTTGCTCCGATGTTGGTGTTGGGTGCGCAGCTCGGTCTTTTTTTTGGACTCGGTTGCCAATTCCTTTTTTCGGGTCTGGAAATTCAACCAGAGGCATTTGCGGTCGTGGGAATGGCGGCCTTCTTCGCTGGAGTTGTCCGCGCGCCGCTTACGGGAATCGTGCTCGTAACCGAGATGACCGGGAACGTTACTATGCTTCTCCCCATGATGGGAGGATGCTTTGCGGCAATGCTAGTCACCACTCTTCTGCGCGACGCGCCGATATATGAGTCTCTAAGTGTGCGCACACTCGACGCTGCTGAATCCGAATCGCGGCCTTTGCACGGGCCGAATGAGGGGGAACGAACATGAATAGGTACGCGAGGTTGATGCTGATTGCCTTGGCTAGTTTCTCGATGGCGGCTTTCGGGTCAACGAAGCTCGCCTTTTCCTGGAGAAATTCAAATGCTCCGAGCGGTCCCTTCAAGAACATCATGGTTCTCGCGCTCAATGGGCAAGCGGCGAACCGCGCTCAGTTCGAGGACACGCTAACCGCGGCAATTACCAAGACGGGAATGCAGGCGGTGCAAAGCTACTCACTAATACCCCGGCCAAATTTAACGCCGATAGATATGGATCAATTGCGCAACGTCGTCCAAGGTCAAGGCTTTGATGCCGTCCTGGTTTCCACCATTGTGAAGTATCACAAGACGGTGAACGAGGTTCAGGACCCGATCTTTCCGCTTGAACCGTATTACGCAACGCTATACGGCTATCATGGGTTCGCCTCTCCGATGGTTTACACTCCCAGCTATCTTCAGACCGAACAGAAAGCGCAGGTAGAAACAAATCTGTATGCGACGTCAAAGCCCGATGGTGTGTTGGTGTGGACCGGAACCAGCGACACGGTGAATCCACGAAATGTGAACGACGCGATCAACGCGATTGTTAAACTCGTGGCTGAAGAATTACAAAAGCAAAACTTAATCTGAGTGTGTGCAATTCAGAAAGTTACGTTCATTTGGAGGCCGAGAACAGCAGATCCAGGTCCGCTCGTTCCCGTTGGCCGCCAAATATACTGGAAATCGGGAATCACCGTGATGTACCGCGTCGGCGCCCACTGATAGTTCGCTTCGAACATTTTCGCTGCAGTCGCGGAGGGAATAAACGTACTCGTCTTTCCATAGATCCATGCCACGCTTACGATGTCCTTCTTGCGTTGCTTGATCAGGCCTTCATAACTAAACCCCGCACCCCCGAACGCAGGCATCGAACTCACCAACTGTTTTGAGGAATACGTCCAAGCTGCCCAAACCGTCAGGCCCTCTGTTGTGCCCGGCCCCTCGGGCCGGTACAACATCTGTTGCCCCAAGATAAAGATGCCTGAATTACCGTTGCTGGTGCGATTCCCCAGCGGCAGCGTCGCGAACGCGTTGTTATCTTCGAAAAAGCCGGCCGTATATTGGCCTGGCATTCCCTTATCGTTTGAATTCTGGTTGTACAAATAACTCAACTGGGCCGTCACCAGCGCACCTTTGTTCCCCTGCTGCAGCACGAAGACGTTTCCATTGTTCGCGGAGTTTGCATTCGTATTGAAAATTCCTGCTGCTGCTTCGACCGTAGAAGTGACGTTGTAGATGGCCTGCGCGCCCCACTCCAAGCCCGGCGGCGGCCCAACAAAGCTGAGGTCATTCGCAACCAAGGATTCCGGAGTGGAATTGATGGCGCCACTGACGTAGTTGCCGAAAACCGGCAGGCTCGCAAAGGTATACTCGGCCCCCAGGCGGCCCGCTGCTATCGTCAGGCCTCCGTGCAGAAATGTTTGCTGCAAATATGTCTCGCCCAGATGCGCGCCTACTGAGTAGTCTGGATTCACCGGAAACACGCTGCCGAGGCTCACGGTCAAATTGCTTCCCGTTCCCCATAAATCGGAAAAGTAGAGCGACATGCCTGGAATTTTTAGCAGCTTCTCAAAGTTGACATCGAGCGCAGTCGTGAACACACCGACATAGCCCCAAATTTGATGCGGACCGCCGGTAACATTCGTCTGTAGGGCTGAGTAGTACGAGCCGCTCGGTGTGACTCCAAGATCTCTTATTTTATCGCGGAACCCGTCCCAACCGCGCGTGAGCGTCTCGTCCCAATTATGTTCCTGATCTTTGCACCCAAAACTCCGCAGGTTCGGATTCGCTGCGTTCGAACACTTCAGTTTTTGCTGATTTGTGGCTGCCGTCGAAGGATTCTGAGGTCGACCCGGTGCCCCAGGGGGTGTTGAAGTCTGAGGCGAGGTCTGGGAGGATGGACTCGCAATCGAAGATTCATCTGCGGACAGCGATTGAGAGCTTGCGTTCGATACTTGCTGCCCAAAAGCCCAGAGTGGCCGGCCCGGAATAACCAGCGCGAACAGGGCGCCGGTTAGTGTCCATACAAGGAAGCCGCCAGAATGGATCGTCATCCGAAATCCCCTTCTACGACTCGGCAACTTCGGACATCCCCACATTGTCGGAGCGTTGCTTTTGGTTCGTTTGGCCGAAGTCTTATTTCCTTTTCTTTTTTTTATCTTTCTTCTTTTTGTCCTTTTTCTTTTTATCTTTCTTTGTGTCCTCCTTCTTGTCTTTGCCCTTCTTGGCATCGCCTTCAAGCACCAGCTTTTCCGCTCCCTTCATCTTATGTGCCTTCATTTCCTCGAGCAGACCTTCGTCCGTCAAATCCAGTGGGTGCGAATGCTTCCAGTCCTGGTGGAATATTTTCGCCAGTCGTTCGATCACATGTTTGTCGTCCACCGCGATCGCCAGCTCTCGGCGACTGTCAAAGCTGCCGGGCGCTAGATTGATGGATCCCACGATTGCGCGAGCGTGGTCGGCAAGCAGCATCTTGGCGTGCAGTTTCAGATGCTTCAGTTTGTGAATCTTGATACCCACGTCTTGCATGATGCGCATCCCGCCGACGGCCTCGACCAGCTTTTCCTTGCTCAGCTTATGAGGAGGGCGGGCCATGACGTGGACCTTCACTCCTCGGCGGGCCGCTCGAACCAACCGCTCGATAATCACGGCATCCTGGTAGCGCTCGTTTTGCACAAAAAGGGACTCCTTCGCGCCGTCAATAAACTGCGCAATACGTTCCCGCCCGTTGCCGCAGCACCAGATCATGTGTGAATGTTCGTCACCCTTGAACGGCTTGCGCGACCAATCCGCTTCGAAGCAATCGATGATTTCCCCGACTTCATGAGGATGCGATGTGACGATGGCGTAGTCGCGGGTTTCGGTAAGGTTTTTCGTTTCCCAATTGAGGGATTTCACGAACGCCGTCACATCATCCACCACCATCGACTTCTCGTGGGTCACGTCATAGTCTGGGTTGCTGTCTTTAACCGTCACACCCCCGGCCACCAGTTGTTTGTGCGATTCCTTGTTTTCCGATTCACCATCACGGCGTGCAGGATTCAGCATCACCCGGACATCCACTCCGCGGCGCTTGGCTTCAATCACGGCCTTCAACAGTGACGGATCCGAGAAAATGAACATCTTGACGCGCAACGACTTTGTCGCGCCGTTGATGGCGTCTAGAATCGGTTTCGATGTATCGTCGGGCATCACGATTACAGAGCGTAACATGGAGCCTCCTTAAAATCTTTGCGAACGTGATCAATGGCCGCCAAGAAAAATGGCGGTCTGCTGTGAACGATGCACATTTCTACGAGGAAACCGGGCTTGCAGCGGCTGGCGTGCTGAATTGTATTCGATAGAGTTCCGCGTACACGCCGCCACGAGCCACCAATTCGTCGTGAGTGCCTTCTTCCGCGACCACTCCTTCTTTCAGGACAATAATTTTATTTGCATCGCGAATCGTGCTTAGCCGGTGCGCGATCGTAATTACTGTTCGTCCCTTCATAAGTCGCTCCAGAGCCTCGATTACCAATCGCTCCGACTCTGTGTCCAGGGCGGCGGTGGGTTCGTCCAAGATGAGGATCGGATTGTTGCGAATCACCGCACGGGCAATTCCGATGCGCTGGCGCTGGCCGCCCGAGAGTGTTTCGCCGCGCTCGCCCACCATGGTGTCGTATCCATGAGGCATACGAGCGATGAATTCGTCGGCGTTTGCCAGTTTTGCTGCCTCCAGAATTTGTTTCTCCGTAACTCCCTCGCGGCCGTAAGCGATATTGTCGCGCACGGTTCCCTCGAACAGCACGGTCTCCTGCAGGACGTAGCCGATTTGGTCGCGCATCGCATGAAATTTGAATTCGCGAATATCCACGCCGTCAATTTTCACCACTCCTGCGGACGGATCGTAGAATCGCGGGATTAGGCTGACGATGGTGGACTTGCCACCTCCGGTAGGTCCCACCACACCCACCAACTGACCCGCCTTGATTTTGAAATTGACGTCCTTAAGCACGGGGGCGTCGGCGCTGTACGCGAAAGCCACATGCTCGAATTCGATGTCACCTTTGAGCGCTTGCGGTTCGCGCGCGTCGGGACGTTCGGGAATGATTGTGTCGGCGTCGAGTATCGCGCGGACGCGGTCTACGCCGACCGCCGCCTGAGCGATCGTGTTGGTCATGGTGGCAAGGTCCTGAACAGGCTTGAAGAACTTCGTCAGATACGAGAGAAAAACAGTAAGCTCTCCCGCCGTCATTACTCCAGTCAGAATGAGCGCAGAGCCTCTCCACAGCACGACGGCCGTGCACGCCGCCACGGTAATCGAAACGATTGGTGACAGGAGCGCTTTAACCCGGCGCGCTTTGAGCGAGGCATCAACAGTCGCGTGGCTGACCTCGGCGAGCTCCTCTTCCGCCAGGCCCTCCCTGCCGAATGCTTTCACCACCCTCATCGATTGCAGCCCGGCTTCCACGACCGAGACGATTTTGCTTTGCTCCTTACGTACTTCGTGGGTCGCCTTCTTGACCACTTTCTTGAACCGCGACACCAGGAGCAGCATGAACGGCGTGACGGCAACGGCAATCAGCGTGAAATCCCAGTTCAGCCAAAACATGATGAACAACATCGCCACAATGGTGAACAGATCGACAACGATGCCGAGCGTGGATGATGACGCGAACCCCTGGATCGTCTGCACGTCGGACGTGATGGTGCTCAGAATCGTGCCAGTTTGATGGTTGTCGTAGTAGCTCAGCGAGAGTTGTTGCAGGTGATGATACGTCCGGATGCGCAGATCATTGGCCACCCACTGGCCCACGCTTGTCGTGTAATAGTTCGCGACATACGATGCGGCCGCGCCCACTACGGCAATCAGTAGCGCCGCAATCGCGGCCGCGACCGCGATCTGCATCTTGCTGCCACCGGCCAAAACAGGTTTCAGGAGATTGTCGAACCAAGGAGAGAGCTTGTGGCTCCCCACCACATTGTCGAGGATAATTTTCAGCGGCCACGGTCCTGCCACGCTCATCGCGGTTTGGACGAGCATGGCGATCAGGATGACCAGGAGGGTGCCCCGGTAGGGCCGCACAAGAGTTCGAATTAATCGGAACAATCGGATGCCTCCTTGTCAGGACGTTGCCTCGGCACTCACAGCGGCATCGGGAGCCGTGGTTCCGCGTCGTTTCAACGCTCCAAACCGAACAGAGCGACTCCAAACGCACGTCGTGGAACCACGTCTCAGCGCACGCAAATGTCGGGATTGCGGCTACGACACTACCCGGACAAATTACCTCGGGGAATTGTCACTTTTGACAGTTTAAGCAACGTCCCGAAGGCCTCTCAACGGGCTTCCGGGCGCGCCTCGCTAGCTTTGGCAGCGAAACGTTCTTTGGATCTGGCGCATTCTGTAATCGCGCAGTCTGGTCAATGCGCTGTCGCACGCTCGATAGCTTCGAGAGCAATACTGGTCTTGGCCCTCTGGTCGGGGCTCATCGCGAGTTGCTTCGTCCGTACGAGCTGCTCCAATTCTGTGTAGCTCGACGATCCTTCATTAGGCAAGACCTTCGTCGAGACCTCGAGGACTCTCCCTCCACGCCACTCCCAAAGTTCCAATGTGAGTTTGCCCAGGCGTGGCTGAGATTGCGTTTGCCAATCGGTTGATGTGATTTCGGCGATCCTTTTCACGCGGGTCCAATCAACGGAAACCTGTGCATGCTCGAACAGCTTGATTTGCACGGCGCTCAGGAAGCGGGAAACGTCAGTTCCGATTTGAGGAAGCTCGTCCGAGGCGATCTGCCTCGTGATCGAATACGACGAGTTCGCCCCCTCCCGTGTCAGGTCAACTTCGCATTTGAAGTCGTCTCCTCCCTCCCTAGCCGCAAACAGCTTTTTCCCGGTGGACGCTCGGAACTTGACGGTCAGATCGCTCTTAGCACCCTGACGCAACCGCACGATTGCTCCTTGAGACAGGAGATCGAGCTTGTCGGTATCGAAAAAATAGATGCGACGCGGGGTTTCTTTCATACCTCCAAGGGCTGCGACGGCGGCCTGTGTCTCAGCCGGCAAGAGGAGAAGCTTCACTTCAACATTGCAGTTATCTTGTGCATGCAAGCCGGAACAAGAAAGAAGTACCGCGCTGCAGAAGAAACACAGGAACTGCGCACGTTTTTTTGACTGGCGCGGCATCTAACGCATCCGAACTACCATCATCCGGGTCAGACAGCGTTTTCGGTTCTATTTTCGCTAGAAACTCCCGGTTCCGGGAGAAGAAAAAACAAAAGCGATCACCATGTGGGAGCTAATCGGCGTCCCTTGAAACGTCGCCGCACTAAAGGCCCAGGTCTTCACGGCCTTAGTGGCCTGCGGCGTCAAGCTTTGCACACCGTGAACCACGTGTACTTTTGCGACCTTACCTGAACTTCCTACCACCACATCGAGAACTACCGCTCCCGCAGATACGCCCAACGCCGGATATGTCGCATATGACGCCGCGGTGATTTGGGGCGGCATGTATTCCCCGCTAGCCCCAGCCACCGATTGAGAGATCGAGATATTCTGGGACGAATATCCAACACCTCCTGGGTTGAAGGGGTTGAACACAACACTAATCGGAAGGACCGAAGGCACGGCTTGACCATCCAACGAGGCTGGCGTGAAGCCCCAGCCCTTTACGGCAGCAGAGGCAACACTGGTCAGGGAGGGAAGATCGCGCAACACATCCAGATTTTGAGCATTGCCAGAGCTGTCCAGCGTCGCCATCAACGTCACGATCCCCGGCGTCGCGACGTTGCTGGGATAAGCGATGTTACCTGCACTGCTGATGCCGGGAGCCACGAACGCAGGCCCCGACCAAGCCGTTTGAACCACCAAGCCATACAGCAGAATCATCACGACTATTTTGTTTAGGAGTCGCGTCATG
>CAVSYZ010000006.1:0-43808 GCA_963732325.1 uncultured Acidobacteriota bacterium
CGTGATTACGGACCTGAAGCGCGTCTCGCGGCCGGGCTCGCGGCGCTATGTTGGTAAGACGGACATACGGCAAGTAGTGGGTGGAATGGGAATTTCGATCGTGTCCACTGCGAAGGGATTGATGACGGGGCAAGCAGCGCGCAAGGCCGGCATCGGCGGCGAAATCATGTGCGAGGTCTGGTAGGGTCAGGCTGGAATTTCGTAAACACGAGGATCGAACAGAGCTATGTCGCGAATTGGAAATAAGATTATACCGGTGCCGTCTGGCGTGAAGATTCAGATCAAGGAAGACGCCGTGGAAGTGCAAGGCCCCAAGGGCAAGATGCGCGTGGTGGTCCCGAAGGGAATCAGCTTCGAACAGAAAGACGGCATTCTGACCGCGAAGCGGGAATCGGACGACAAGCGCGCGCTACATGGCTTGGCGCGTGCGCTGGTGGCGAATGCGGTGACCGGTGTGACGACTGGCTTCAAGAAGGATCTGGATATCGTGGGCGTCGGCTACCGCGCCGAGGTGAAGGGCAAGAATGTGGTGCTGGCGCTGGGGTATTCGCATCCGATTGAGTTTCCGATCCCCGACGGAATCGCAATCACCATCGAGAAGCAGGTGCACATGGTGGTGACCGGCGCGGACAAGAATCAGGTGGGCCAGGTGGCCGCGAATCTACGCGCGCTGCGCCCGCCGGATCCGTACAAGCAGAAGGGCGTGCGCATTACCGGCGAGCGCTTGAAGAAGAAGGCCGGCAAGGCTGGCGCGAAGTCGGCAGCGGCTTAGGCCAAGAGGAGAGCGAACGTGGCAGCACCGGTTCACAAATTATCGCGGCAAGCGCATCGCCGCCGCATTCACGTGCGGACGCGCAAGACGCTGGTGGGCACAGCAGAACGTCCACGGCTTTGCGTGCACCGTACGTCGAAGCACATACGAGCCCAGGTAGTGGACGACCAGACCAATCGCACGATTGTGTCGGCCAGTTCGCTGGACGGGGAAGTGCGCAAGGCCATCAAGGGCGGCGGCAACATCGCTGCAGCCAAAGTGGTGGGCAAGGCCATCGCGGAACGCGCGCAAGCCAAGGGCGTGGAAAAAGTGGTTTACGATCGCGGGGGATATCAATATCACGGGCGCGTGAAGGCGCTCGCGGAAGCGGCCCGGGAGGCGGGCCTGAAGTTCTGACAATTATGTCGAAACAAGAGCTCAAAGACTCGTTAGCTGTACGCCGTCCGGTGGAAACCAACCAGGCGAATTTGAAGGATCAGGTGGTTTCGATCAACCGCTGCACCAAGGTTGTGAAGGGCGGAAAAAACCTTAGCTTCTCCGCGCTGGTGGTGGTGGGAGATCAGGGCGGCCATGCCGGTTTCGGAATGGGCAAGGCGCGCGAAGTGCCCATGGCCATCCGCAAGGCGATTGAAGCGGCCAAGAAGAATATGGTGAAGCTGAACATGAAGGGCACCACGATTCCGCACCAGGTGCTGGGGCGTTTTGGCTCTGGGCAAGTGCTGCTGAAGCCCGCGCCCGAGGGAACCGGAATCATCGCGGGCGGAGCGGTGCGCGCGGTGATGGAGGTTGCGGGGATTCAGAACGTGCTGACGAAGTCGCTGGGCACATCGAACCCGCACAACGTGATCAAGGCTACGTTTGACGCGTTGATGCATTTGAAGGATGCGGCCAAGGTGGCGGAAGGCCGCGGGAAGATTGCGGAGGAAGCGACGGCACAGTAGTTCCTTCGCGCGAAGACCATGACAACGAATACGGCGACAACGACGAAAGAAGCAGCGGGCAAGAAGAAAACCGGGAAGTTGAAGATCAAGTGGACGGTTAGTTTTATCGGCTGCCCGCGCGATATGCGCCAGACCGTTCGCGGACTCGGATTCCGGCGCATGCAGCAGGTGCTGGAAGTGGAAGACACGCCATCCATCCGCGGCATGATTGCGCGCGTGCACCATCTCGTACAGATTGAGGGCTGAGAATGGCACAGAAACCAACACTATCGAATTTGAAGCCGCCGCGCGGATCGCGTCACCGCAAAGTGCGCGTGGGACGCGGCATGGGCTCGAAGATGGGCAAGACTTCGGGCGCAGGCAACAAGGGGCAGCAGTCCCGCCGCGGATATTCACGCAGGCCGGGATTTGAGGGCGGGCAGATGCCGCTGCACCGGCGCTTGCCGAAGCGCGGATTTTCGGCGCCGGATTCTACGACGTACGCGGTGATTAACGTCGAAAGCCTGAACGTGTTCGAGGCGGGCGAAACGATTTCACCGGAAATTCTTTACGCGCTGGGCGTGCTGCGCGTGAAGCGTGAGGGGCTGAAGATTCTGGGCAGCGGTGAATTGAAAGTGGCGTTGACGGTGCAGGCGCATGCGTTCAGCAAGTCGGCGGAGGCAAAAATCACGGCCGCCGGAGGAAAGGTCGAAGTCCTGCAATGAATAAGCTGTTCCTGGCAATTCGGAATATTTTCAGCACACCGGATTTGCGCAACCGCGTGCTGTTTACGCTGGGCATGCTGGCGGTGTATCGCCTGGGTGGGCACATTCCGACGCCGGGAATCAATACGGCGCTGTTGCAGGATATGTTCCAGCGGGGCCAAGGCTCGGTTCTGGGGCTGATTGACCTTTTCAGCGGCGGTAACTTGCGCCGGCTGACAATTTTTGCGCTGGGCATCATGCCGTACATCACGGCTTCGATTATTTTGCAGTTGATGGTGGTGGTGTGGCCTTACCTGGAGCGATTGCAGAAGGAAGGCGAGCTGGGGCGGCGCAAGATCACGCAATATACGCGCTACCTGACGATTATATTGAGCGTGTTTCAATCGTTCACCATCGCCAAGACGCTGCAATTGCAGAACATGAACGGCGAAGCGCTGGTGTATCACCCGGGATTGCGCTTTACGATGATGACCATCCTGACGCTGACGACGGGATCGGCGTTCATCATGTGGCTGGGCGAGCAGATCAGCGAGCGCGGCATCGGGAATGGAATGTCGCTGATTATTTTCGCGGGCATCGTGGTGGGGTTGCCGAACGCGGTGCACGATCTGTACTTGAAGACGACGAGCGGTGAGTGGGGATCGCTGGCAGGCGTGATTTTGGTGGGGTTGGTCGTACTGATGCTGGCGGTCGTGGCGTTCATCGTGTTCGTCGAAGGCGGGCAGCGGCGGATACCGGTGCAGTACGCGAAGCGCGTGATGGGGCGAAAAGTGATGGGTGGGCAGATGACTTATCTGCCGCTGCGCGTGAATTCCGGGGGAGTGATACCGCCGATTTTTGCGAGCTCGCTGCTGACTTTTCCGCAGACTTTGGCGCTGTTCTTTCAGAACAAGTCCACGGCGTTTGGGAAGTTCGCGAACATGATCAAGTGGGGCGAGCCGCTGTATACCTTGATCTACGTGACACTGATCATATTTTTCGCGTTTTTCTACGTGGGGATTATTTTTAATCCCACGGAGCTGGCGGACAACATGCGGAAGTACGGCGGGTTCGTGCCGGGGATTCGTCCGGGGCGGAACACGTCGGAATATATTAATCGCATTCTGACTCGGCTGACGTTCGTTGGCGGCGTGTACCTGGCGGTGGTCTGCTTGCTGCCGGAATGGATGATTTCGGGGATTCACCTGCAGCATTTGTGGCTGGTCGGGGATTGGTTCGACCGGCACATGTGGCGCTTCGTGCTGGATGGCTTAAACGTGCAATTTTATTTTGGGGGCACGTCGCTGCTGATCGTCGTAGGCGTGGCCATGGATACGGTGCAGCAACTGGAAGCGCAGTTGGTGATGCGGAATTATGACGGGTTCGTGCGCAAGGGCCGAGTCCGGGGCCGTCGCAGTTAATGATCGACGCATCGGCGGTGAGGATGGCGCTCAAACGGGCGTTAATTTTTCTGGGTCCGCCAGGAGCTGGAAAAGGCACCCAGGCGAAGCGCATGGCCAAGCAGTTGGGCGTGCCGCATCTTTCTACTGGTGACATGCTGCGGGACGCGGTGACGCGCCGCACGTCAGCGGGACGGCTGGCGGAGCCGATCATGGAGCGCGGTGACCTGGTGCCGGATGAGATTGTGCTGGAGATGGTGGAAGACCGGCTGTCGCGCGAGGATTGTGACCTGGGATTCATCTTCGACGGTTTTCCGCGCACGATTCGGCAAGCGGAAGAGCTGGACAAGATTTTGCAGCGGCGCGGGCTGGGCAAACCGCTGGTGATTCAGTTTCTGGTAAGCCCGGAAACGCTGGTGAAGCGAGTGGCGGGCCGTTGGACGTGCAGCGTGGGCGGCGAGACGTACAATATTCACGAGCGGCCACCGAAGACGCCTGGAATTTGCGATAACGACGGCGGCAAGTTGATTCAGCGCTCGGACGACCAGCCAGAAATCGTGAAGGAACGATTCGCGGCGTACGAACGGCAGACCGAGCCGCTGGCGAGCTATTACCGGACGCACGGCGTGTTGGAAACGGTGGATGGTGATGCAGGGGTGGAGGAAGTAACCCGCGCATTGAATGAAATTCTGAAGCGCGCGGAAGGGCGCGATGGTCATCTGTAAATCGCCGGCGGAGCTGGAAAAGATGTATCGCGCAGGGCAGGTCGTCTGGGGCGCGTTGGCGGAAATGCGCACGATGATCCGGCCGGGCATCTCGACGAAAGATCTGGATGAGTTCGCCGAGGGATACACGAAGGAACACGGCGCGCGGCCGGCGTTCAAGGGCTACCGGGGATATCCGGGGTCGGTGTGCACTTCGATCAATCAGGAAGTGGTGCACGGGATTCCATCGGCAGCGCGGAAGTTGCGCGAGGGTGACATTCTTTCGATGGATTTCGGAGTCGAGCTGGACGGTTATTTTGGTGACGCCGCGTTGACGGTTCCGGTGGGCAAGGTGACACCAGAGCGCGAGAAGTTGTTGCGCGTGACGCGGGAATCGCTGGAGCAGGGCATCGCGAAGATCCGGGCGGGAAACCGCTTGGGGGACGTATCGGCCGCGGTGCAGCAGTGGGTGGAGAAGAGCGGATATTCGGTGGTGCGCGAGTTTGTGGGCCACGGAATAGGCACGAAGATGCACGAGGACCCGCAGTTGCCGAATTACGGTTCTCCGGGTCAAGGCCCGAAGCTGCAAGAGGGCATGGTGCTGGCCATCGAGCCGATGGTGAACACGGGCGGTCCGGGCGTGCGAGTGCTGGACGACGAATGGACCGCGGTGACGGCGGACGGCAGCGATTCGGCGCATTTCGAGCACACCGTTGCCGTGACGAAAAATGGACCGTGGATTCTGACGCGGCCGAAAGAAGCGGCGGGGCCGGTCTGGTAAGCAACAGGAAGCAGAAGTTGGCTGGAGTGGAACACAGGAGCGCATGAGACCAAGGCCAGAGAAGGAAAAGAAGAATCCGGGCGAAAGCGGGAAAGAAGATGCCATCGAAGTAATGGCTACCGTGATTGAGCCGTTGCCGAACGCGATGTTTCGCGTGGAGCTGGAGAACAAGCACCAGGTGCTGGCGCATATCTCGGGGAAGATGCGCAAAAACTTTATTCGTATTTTGTCGGGAGATCGTGTGGCGGTGGAGCTTTCGCCCTACGATCTGACGCGCGGCCGGATCGTTTACCGTTACAAGTAGGGCGGCGGCGCGAAGCAGCAGAATTATGGGGCCCCCAAGAGGGCATGGAGTGGAAAAATGAAGGTTCGGGCATCGGTAAAGAAAATCTGCATGAAGTGCAAGATCGTTCATCGGCGCGGCGTGGTGCGCGTGATCTGTACCAACGCGAAGCACCGCCAGCGCCAGGGATAGGTTAGGCCAGAGGCCGGAGGATAGAGAATGGCTCGCATCGCAGGTGTGGATTTGCCGCCGAACAAGCGGCTTTGGATTGGGCTCACTTCGATTTACGGCATCGGGCAGGCGCGCGCGAAATCGCTGGCCGCGAAAGCCAACGTGGACCACACCAAGAAGATCAAGGATTTGACCGAGGATGAAGCGACGCGTCTGCGCGCCGCAATCGAGGCCGAGGGCGGCATCGAAGGCGATCTGCGCAAAGAGACGCAGATGAACATCCGGCGGCTGATTGAAATTCAGGCGTATCGCGGATTGCGGCACCGGCGCAACCTGCCGGTTCGCGGACAGCGCACGCATACCAACGCGCGTACGCGTAAGGGACCACGGAAGGGCGCCGTAGCGGCGAAGAAGATCGCGGCTCGCAAGTAGCAGCATTAGTAACGATTGAACGGTTTAGAAGGACAGGAGAGACACGAGCGTGGCAAAAGAACCGAAAGACGCGGCAGCAGCACCCGGAGGAGCGCCGGCAGCAGCAGCGGCGAAAAGCTCCAAGCGCAAGAAGGAATTCCGCAAGAAGAAGGAAAAGCGCGTGGTGCCGCACGGCGTGGTGTGCATCCAGGCGACGTTCAACAACACGATTGTGACGCTGACGGATCCCGACGGCCGCGCGGTGAGCTGGTCTTCGGCGGGTTCAGTGGGATTCAAGGGATCACGCAAGGGCACGCCTTATGCGGCGCAGCAGGCCGCTGCAACGGCGGCGGGCGTGGCGCGCGACCAGTACGGCATGAAGTCCGTGGAAGTGCGAGTAAAAGGGCCGGGCGCGGGAAGGGAATCGGCAGTGCGCGCGCTGGCTTCTTCGGGCTTGCACATCAACGCGATCAAGGACGTTACGCCGGTGCCGCACAACGGCTGCCGTCCGCCCAAGCGCCGCCGCGTATAGCGCGGGCGAGAGAGATTCAGAGAAATTGCAGAGTTGAGATAAAGGAGATAGGACTTGGCAAGACATCGTGAAGCGGTTTGCCGGCTGTGCCGACGGGAAGGGCAGAAGCTCTTCTTGAAAGGCCTGCGGTGTTTTACAGAAAAGTGCGCGATTGAAAAGCGCAATTTCGTTCCCGGGCAGCACGGACAAGCGCGGCGGGCGAAGATGGTGGGCTACGGCGTGCAGTTGCGCGAGAAACAGAAGGTGAAGCGCACCTACGGGCTGCTGGAGCGCCAATTCCGCACGTATTTTGAAAAGGCGTTGCGGACTAAGGGACCAACTGGTTCAAACCTCATGGTGATGCTCGAGCGGCGCCTGGACAACGTGGTCTATCGCATGGGCCTGGGTGGCTCGCGTTCGCAGGCGCGGCAATTGGTGCTGCACGGGCACATCCGCGTGAAGGGCCAGAAGGTGAACATCCCCAGCTACCTGGTGAACGTGGGCGATGAAGTCACGCTGAAGGACAAGATGCACGAAAACGTGATGATCATGGAAGCGCGCAATCTGGCGAAGAGCCAGGGCGTGGCCCCGTGGCTCGATATCGACCCGGCGAATTTCAAGGCGCGCGTGGTGGCGATGCCGCGTCGCGAAGACGTGCAGACGCCGCCGATGAATGAGCAGCTGATCGTGGAACTGTATTCGAAGTAGCGCGCGGAGATTATCAACGTTTATAAGTTTGTCGGTTCGCCGCGGGCGAGCCAGGAGGAATGTCGAAGATGTGGAAGGGCTTCCAGAAACCAAAGCGGTTGGCAGCAGAACCAGAAACACTGACCGATAAATACGGGAAATTCTCAGCGCAGCCTTTCGAGCGCGGCTGGGGAACCACGGTCGGAAACTCCCTGCGGCGCGCGTTGCTGAGCTCGATTGAAGGCGCAGCGATCACCGCGGTGAAAATCGAAGGCGTGCTGCACGAGTTTTCGCCGATTCCGGGCGTCGTCGAGGACGCTACTGACATCATCCTGAACCTGAAGGCGGTTCCGCTTAAGCTGAATACGGACCAGCCGAAGACGATCACCTTGATCGTGGACACGCCTGGACCGGTTACTTCAGCGAAAATCGAGGAGGATGCGGACATCGCGGTGCTCGACAAGAACGTGTACATCGCGACCGTGAGCGAAGGTGGCAAGTTCGAGCTGGAGTTGCGCGTGAAGAATGGCCGCGGCTACGTGGCGGCGGACCGCAACTTCGACGAGGACCTGCCGATCGGCTACATTCCGATTGATTCGGTGCACTCACCGGTACGCAAGGTGAACTACGCGGTGGAAGCGGCTCGTTTGGGACAGATGACGGACTACGAAAAGCTCACGCTGGAAGTCTGGACCAATGCCGCGATTACCCCGCAGGACGCAATTGGGCTAGCGTCGAAGCTGATGAAGGACCACATGAGCATCTTCATCAATTTCGAAGAGACGCCGGACCTGCCGGAAGAAGTCGTCGAGAACTACAGCGATCCACGGCTGGAATTTTTGGATCGCTCGGTGGAAGAGCTCGAGCTTTCGGTACGCTCTTACAATTGCCTGAAGAACGCGAACATTCAGAACCTGCGCGAGTTGGTGCAGAAGACCGAATCCGAAATGCTGAAGACCAAGAATTTCGGACGTAAGTCGCTGAATGAGATCAAGGACATCCTGCACAAGATGGGCTTGAGCCTGGGTATGAAGTTTGATGAGCACGGCCGCATCATTTGGCCGCCGCTGCCGAGCCAGACTGCGCCTCCGCCTTCCGAGGGGGATGCCACGGCAATGTAATCGCGCGGGAAACCGCACGAGCCACGGTAAGCGACTATGAGACACCTTAAATCAGGGTCAAAACTCGGGAAGCAGCCCGCGCATCGCCGCGCGGTGTTGCGTAACCTGGTGACAAACCTCATCGAGAAAGAGCGCATTCACACGACCATCCTGCGGGCGAAGGCTACCCGCAGGCTGGCGGAGAAAATGATTACGCTGGGCAAGCGCGATTCGCTGCATGCGCGACGCCAAGCGGCGGCTTTCCTGATGACTCCAGGGGCTACGGAAAAGCTATTCACCGACCTTGCTCCGCGATTTGCGGATCGTCCGGGCGGTTACACACGGATTATCCGGGCGGGCTGGAGATTGGGAGACGGCGCGGATCTGGCGATTCTGGAGTTCATCGGCTCGGAGTTGAAGAAGAAAGACAAGAAGCCGCGCCGGAAACAGGATGTGGAGACTCCGGAACAGGAAGAAGTGAAGGAAGCGACCGCGGCCAAGTAGCCTCATCCTTAATAATCGGGAGACTTCAAACAGGCCCGCTTCGATTCGTCGGAGCGGGCCTTTTGTATTTTTGGTCTGGTTGCGACGTCTAGGCTACTGCTTGATTCCCAGCCACGAATTGTAGATGGCCCTCTGCTGATCTGTCGGATGCTCCATCAATTTTAGCGTGTAGGTGGGGCTGGGGTTGGCCTTGATCGTCAGCGTGAAGTCCTTGAATTCGCCGAGGCGCAGGACACTTATGCGCGCGGTGTCACCGGGCTTTCGTGCGGCGATCTCCCTGGTGAAGCCGTCGAAGTCCGTCGTGCGGCTGTCCACAGCGAATATGATATCGTCACGATCGAGTCCTGCTGCTTCGGTGGGGCTGCCGGGAATGATGTTGCGAATCTTGGCGCGGCCGTCGTCGTTCTTGATTGTGTCAATGCCGATCCACGGTTTTTCGGTATCGAGCTTCTTCTCAACTGTAATTCCTGCGTAGGCGAAATACTGGTCATAGGGAATGGGCTCCTTGCCGGAGATATACTGACGGAAAATCCCGCTGACGTCCGTGCCGGCGACTTCGGATGCGGCTTTGATGGCGTCATCAGGCTCGAAGCCGGGTTTCGGTAGCGCGTGGTGCGAATAGAGCAGGCGCATCCAATCGTCGAGCGATTTCTTATTGTTGGTATCGTGGCGGATTGCGAAATCCAGGATGTGGCCCATGATTTGGCCGCCGTCGTAGTAGGAATACCAAGTGTTCAGAAGATTGTTGTCCTGGTGGATCACGCTATCGCGGGGGAACCAGGTATCCCAGCTGGTGTCTTCGATGCTGCGCTCGCTGCGGCCGGGCTGCGCTTCAAATTTTGTGATGAGCTGACCAATCACATCAAGATATTGCTCGGGAGTGATCAGCCCCGCGTGCACCAGGGCTAGCGCGCCGTAATAACTGGTGAGGCCTTCGGAAATCCACAGCGAAGGCGTGTGGACCATTTGCGAGTAATCGAAGGGGCCGAGAGGAAGCGGGCGCAAGCGCTTGACGTTCCAAGCATGGAAGAATTCGTGCGCGGAAACGTAGAGCTTCAGATCGTAGCGGTTAACGAAGCCGGGCATTGGCTCGGTGGCATCCCAATCCGCAGCGAAATTAATTTGGGTGGAATTCAGATGTTCCAGGCCGCCGCCGGTCTTCGGCCAGACGTGGAAAATAAAATAATATTCCTTGAAGGGAGCGCCCTGGCCTGCGGTGCCGGCTACCGGCTGGAATATCGGAACCTCCTGAGCAACTACTTTCTGCAAGTCGTCGACGAACTTCGCAAAATCCTTTTGACCGATGACGTCGTGGACGATTACGTGATATTTCGTACCGAGGACTTCGAAATCTTTTTCGGCGAAGTCGGAGATCTCCAGCGGGCAATCGGCGAAGGTGTCGTAATTGGCTGCCTGAAAAGTTGTGGCGGAGATGTGGTCCATGCCGGTGGCGACGCGCCAGCCGTTGGGAACTGCGATGGATAGCGTGGCGGGGCGATCTTTTGCGCCGACTACATACATCCACACGGAAGGGCCGCCGATGAATGCGTGGCGCTCGTTGTATTGCGCAATGTTGTTCTGCAGCGTGTTGGCGTAAATCTGGTATTCGACGGTGACGGATTTCGCACCAGCGAGGTCGATGCGCCAGGTCTGGCTGTCGGTCTTGCGCCAGGTCAGCTCCTGGCCGCTGGTTGAGTGCGCGCGGAATCGCTGGACGTTCGCGGAGTAGTTTTCGATGTAGTAGGAACCTGGCGCCCAATCGGGGATCGCAAAATCCACGGTGGCGCCGGAGAGCGCGTCCACATGCATCGTGACGTCGAGCAAATGGGAGTTGGGCCGTTCGAACTTTAATTCGTAATTGACAGGGTTGGCAGCAAAAGCCGCGGCGGAGAATGTTAGAAAGTATACGGCGGCAAGCACCGGCAGATAACGCAAGAAACGGCTGGACATCGGAGTCTCCATTCCCGTGATTGGATTTTATTAAGCTGTGTTGATGGGGGCTGCCGCGGCGGCTTTTCGTTCGTCCTCGTGGCGCTTTTCACGAGCTTTCCCCAGAAGAACGAAAAGCGATGCGACGATCTGCGCGGCGATGCCGCCCGAGGTGTCTATGAGCACATCGCCCACGGCGGCCGTGCGGCCCGGCACGAACGACTGGTGATACTCGTCGAGCGCGGCATAACAGGCGACGATCAAAATCGTCACCAGGGCCCAGCGCAAATAGAGGCCTTTTTCGCCGGCGCGAATTCCGCGAAGGATCAGCATGCTCAGGATGAAATATTCGGTCAAGTGGCCGCATTTGCGGATGATGTGGTGAAGGAATTCGAGAGTTTCCGGCGCCGCATGCGGAAGAAAAAAGCGCAGGATGGGGATGATGAAGTGGCTCGTGTTATCCGACGTGAAAGCGCCCGTCGAGAAACCGGAAATCACGACGGCCCAAATAAGTGCAGGCCACCAGTAACGCAGCCATTTCATCCTAGCGGTCCGGCCCGGCGCAGCAATCGATCGATTGAATCGGAATTTTCAAGGAGAGTGCTCTATTCGCGCCGGTAATTGGGAGCTTCGCGAGTAATGATTACGTCGTGCACATGGCTTTCGAGCAACCCGGCCGACGAGATGCGGATGAACTTGCTGCGTTCCTGAAGCTCTGTGAGGTTGCCCGCGCCGCAGTAACCCATGCCGCTACGTAGACCGCCGACGAGTTGGTCCACCAGGCCGGCGAGCGGGCCTTTGTAGGGAACCTGGCCCTCGATGCCTTCTGGAACGGACTTGCCGCGTTCGGCGCCTTCCTGCGCGTAGCGATCCGCGGAACCCGCTTCCATGGCGCCGAGCGAGCCCATGCCGCGATAGGATTTGAAAGTACGGCCTTGATACAAAATCGTTTCGCCGGGCGATTCCTCGGTGCCGGCAAAGAGGCCGCCGATCATTACGGAATTGGCTCCGGCGGCGATGGCCTTGGTGATGTCGCCGGAAAATTTGATGCCGCCATCGGCGATCACGGGGACCCCCGTGCCTTTCGCGGCGCGGGACGTTTCGATGATCGCAGTGATTTGCGGAACGCCCGCGCCGGTGACTACGCGAGTGGTGCAGATGGAGCCGGGACCGATGCCGATTTTGAGGCCGTCCACGCCGAGGGAAATCAGATCGCGCGCACCTTCGGCAGTGGCTACGTTGCCGGCTACGACTTGCATCTCCGGGAATTTTTGTTTCACGACGCGAATCGCGTCCATCACACGTGAGCTGTGGCCGTGCGCGGTGTCAATCGCAAGCACGTCCACTTTTTCGCGCGCCATTTCGGCGGCGCGCTCGAGAAAATCGCCCGTGGCTCCGATGGCGGCGCCGACGCGCAGGCGGCCGTGCTCGTCCTTAGTGGCGCTGGGAAACTCGATTTTTTTCTGGATGTCTTTTACGGTGATCAGGCCTTTCAGGTTGAAATCCGCGTCTACCACTAGAAGTTTTTCGATGCGATGGCGTTGCAGGATTTTTTCGGCTTCGTCGAGGGTGGTGCCTACGGGAACGGTGACGAGATTATCCTTGGTCATCACCGAGCTGACGGGCTGGTCGAGATTGCGTTCGAAACGCAGATCGCGATTGGTAAGAATCCCAACGAGGCGCGCGCCGCGAGTTACGGGCAGGCCCGACACTTTGTATTTATTCATGATGTCGAGCGCCTGGCGGACGGAAAGTTCGGGCGCAATGGTGACGGGGTCAACGATCATGCCGCTTTCCGAGCGCTTTACGCGGTCCACTTCCTCGGCCTGCCGGTCAATGGTCATGTTGCGGTGGATGAAGCCGATGCCCCCCTGGCGCGCGATGGCGATGGCCAACCGCGCGTCCGTTACGGTGTCCATGGCCGCGGCGACGATGGGAATATTGAGTGAAATTTTGCGCGAGAGGCAAGTGCGCGTGTCCGCCTGCGCCGGCAGGATCGACGATCTACCTGGGAGCAGCAACACATCGTCGAACGTCAGCGCTTCGGGGATGGGTCCATCAATCATCTAATCTCCTATGAGTCCGAAGGTCCCCATATACAGCAAAGCCCAGCCGGATGAGCTGGGCTCGAGGAAGATTCATTTGTAGCGGCAGACCTTCATTATTGAAGTATTCATTTTATGTGCATCCGCGAATGAAATCAAGCAGCGAGGGCCGGAACGGATTTGAAAGCTGACGCCGAGTAAAGTTGCGCGAAACGCTCTGACTCCCTACCATATAGCGAGTGAAGGAATTCAGACCACATCTACTGCTGCGCAATGCTCATGCGATGACCATCGCGGCGAACTTCTGGCCGCGGCCTGTTCCGCATCTGCCGCGCGGAGTGGCGCGTTCGTTTGAGACGGAGCCTGGCACGCAGGTTTTGGGGCAGTGCCACTGGCAGCGGAATCCGCGGGAACATCCTACCTTGGTGGTGCTGCACGGGCTGGAGGGTTCGTGCGAATCCGGGTACATGCGGGGAACGGGGGAGAAGGCGTGGATTGCGGGATTCAACGTAGTGCGACTGAATCAGCGGAATTGCGGCGGCACCGAGAAATTGAGTCCAACGCTGTACCATTCTGGATTGAGTTGCGACATTCGCGGTGTGGTGCTGGAGCTGGCGCAACGGGACGGCTTGCCGGAAATATTTGCCGCGGGTTATTCGATGGGCGGCAACCTGGTTCTGAAGATGGCGGGAGAAATGAGGGGCGCGCCACCTGCGGAATTGCGCGGCGTGGTGGCGGTAGCGCCGGCGCTGGATTTGGCTGCTTGCGCGGATGCGTTGAGCAAGCCGCGCAATTTCATCTACGAGCATCATTTCGTGACACGGCTGAAGCGGCACATGCGGCACAAGGCAAGCTTGTTTTCGGATTTATATCCGCTGCACGCGGTGCCGGGTTTCCCACGGATTTCTACGGTGCGAGAGTTTGATGACGTTATCACGGCGCGTTATTGCGGCTTTGCGGATGCCAGCGATTACTACGCTCGCTCCAGCGCGTCGCAGGTGGTCTCTGAGATTCGCGTGCCGACTCTGATTATTGCGGCGAAGGATGATCCGTTCGTGCCGTTTGGGCCATTTCAGAATCCAGCGATACTGGGCAACCGATGGATCACGCTTCTGGCGCCAGAGCATGGCGGGCATTGCGCGTTTATTTCGCAGGAGGATGGGCCCGAGCGTTTTTGGGCGGAAGCGAGGATTGTTGAATTTTGCGTAGGCCACGCGGAATCAACGAGCACATCCGGCACTCGCCCTGACGACCCAAAGCCTCGCGCCGCTGAGGAGTTTTAAGTCAAATGGGCCGGCGGGACACCATTCGACCCTGCCTCTCGCAGGCTCTTAGGGTAAACCGGCGCGACGCTACGCGATTGGGGTTTCGAGCGACGGCTGAAATCCCGGCGTGAGCAACTGGGCCGCTCCTGATTCAGCGATCACCATGTCGTCTTCGCAACGCATGCCGTAATCCCCGACCACGTAAATTCCGGGTTCGTTCGAGAAGGTCATTCCAGGTTTCAGGATCGTGGTGTTTCCATGGACGAGGTAGGGCGATTCGTGGCCGTCCATGCCGATGCCGTGGCCCAGGCGGTGCGAAAAGTATTTGTAACCGGGGCCAAATCCGGCGTCGGTGATTACTTTGCGCGCGGCATCGTCCACTGAGCCGCATTGGTGGCCGGCGATTGCGGCGACGAGTGCGGCATTCTGTGCGTTGCGCACGATTTCGAAGGCGTGCTGAAGTTTCTGCGGAGGCTTGCCAAGAACGCCCATGCGCGTGACGTCGGACTGATAGCCTTCGACGGTCGTGCCATCGTCAATCATCACGCCGACGCCTTCGCGCAGCACCTGCTCCTCGCGCGAGCCGTGGGGAAGAGCAGAGGACGGCCCGAAAAACACCGAAGCTTCGCCCTGCAGACCCATGCGGGCGTAGCCGCGCGCCGCGAGCTCGGAGACTTCACGCTGCGTCATGCCTTCACGTAAGGAAGCGAACACGGCCTTGTACACATCGCACGTGGCCGAACAGGCCAGGCGCATCAATTCCAATTCGTGCGCGCTCTTCTGGGCGCGGCAGCCGACGGTGATGGGATCTCCGCTGGTGTAATCGAGTGAAGTTGCCGCGTGGCGCAGCCCATCAAAAAAAACGTAGCGCGTGGTGGCTTCGACGCCGACTTGGCCGGTGCGGATGCCGCGCTCCGCCAGCCATTTTTCGATGATTGCGTAAGGGCTTTCGTCTTCCTCCCAAGTGCGCAGTTCCATGGGCCAGCGCATCTGCTCGTGCAGGCGGCCTTCTTCAAAGGCCGGGGCGACCAAAAGCGGATCGCCTTGCCGGGGAATCAAAAAAGCGAGGATGCGTTCGCTAGGCCACCAGTGGATGCCGGTGTAATAGAGCAGCGTAGTTCCGGGAGTGACGTAGAGAGCTTCGAAGCGCGGCTTGGCGTCTGCCATCAGTTGCTGCGCGTGCGCGACGCGCGCTTGCAGTTCTTCGGCGCGAATCGGTTTCACGCGATCGCCGAGTGGTTTCAGGGCTTCGAAGGCGGGCGGCAACGATTGTCCGGTATCTTGCACGGCGGCTCGTTGGCCAGTTGCAGTTCCATCGAAGACAGCTCCAGCCGCAACACCGCCGGTAGCGACTGCGGCTGTCCTGAATAAATCACGCCGAGAAAACCTCATGGAGCTCCTAGCCGAGGAATCAGTGAAAGTGTGAGATCAGAACTGCGTCAGTGACAGCGCGGCCGTGAGCGTAGATGATCTGCTTCCCGTCTGGCGATAAAGTGTATGCGCCCCACTGAAAATCGGGCCCAAGATTCATCACTTGTTTGGCTGCGGCCGGCGCGCTGCCCTGCGGACCGACGGGTTGGGCCCAGAGACTAATCACGCCGTCCTTGTTGAAAGGATACAAAATCGCGCGACCGTCCTTCGTCCACGCCAGTTTCTGTCCGCCGTCGCCATTGAACGCCTCTTGCATTTCTGGTGGCAGTTCGTAGACGTTGCGTATTTCTCCTCCGTTGAGGCCGACGACGGCGAGCTTTGGACGCTTGCCGGGTTCGGGCTGATAGGCGCACGCCAGCGAGTTTCCGTCTGGCGAGATAACAGGAGAGAACAATTCCTCTTTAGAGATTTCGGCAGCCGTGCCGCCGTCAATCGGAACGCGCATCAGGCGGATCGAATCGCCTGCGACACCAACATAGACGACAAATTTGCCATCTGGCGAGCAATTGGGATGCACGGCGATCTTCCCAGTGCTGAGCTGCGTGAGATTGGATCCATCGATGTCCGCGCGCCAGATCGAGCTGCTGTTGTTGCCACGGCCCATGCCAAATACGAAGTGCCGGCCATCTCCACAGCTGGAGAGCCAATTCGGCGACACCACGCCAGGCGCAATGTCGTGGACATTTGAGCCATCGGGCGACGCGCTAGCGAGCTGAATCGCTCCCGAAGTGTAGTACGTGTATATGATTTTGTTGTCGGGCGTCCAAATGATGCCGGAAATGCCATCGGCGCGGCTGATGCCGCTGGAAATTTGGCGCGGCGGCGAAAGCGAAGTGGAACTGCCGAAATTCGCAATCCACAAGCTTCCGGTGAGGGTTACCTGGGCGGAGGCCAGCGCGGAGCCGTCGGAAGTGATGCTTGTCCCGTTATAGAAATTCAAATCATTGGTGACGCGGCGAATTTCGGCGTCGGGATAGCTAAGCGAAAAGAGTTGCGCGTTGAGGGAGTTCTTGGCGACGCGCGCATTGAAAAGGAGCGCGGAACCATCCGGAAGCCAGGCCATTTGATCGGGAGAAAGCCAGTCCGTCGAGCCGAGGCGTGTTTTTGTTTTGGAGTCAACATCCACAATCTCGACGGCGTATCTATCGAATTCGCCGGTGGGATCGTCCGCGACGGCGATGCGCTTGCCGTCAGGAGACCATGCGGGGCCACCATCTGAAAAACGGGGTGGATTGGTCAAAACTTGAAGATCCTGTTCGGCGGAGCCGTCGGTATTCGCGATGATCAATTTTGAAGTCTTGTCCTTACTGACCTGTCTGACGAACACGAACCGCTTTCCGTCGGGAGAAAAACTGATCGGACTATCCACATCCACGATCACCTGGCGCGGCGCGCCGCCGATGGAAGGCGCTTGAAGCAGGGTGCTGACACCGACGGATTCGTCACGCTTCACGAAATAAAGATAATTGCCATCAAGCGAAAAATTTAATCCTCCGATTTCGCCGGGTGAGCCGAGCTCCACCTGCGCCGTGCTTCCAGTAGCGAGCTGGCGAATCCATATGCCGTGGCTGCCTTTTTCATCCGCGACATAGGCCACCCACTTGCCGTCCGCCGAAATGGTGACGGAATGAATGTTGCCAGTGGAGGTGATCGGCGAGATGGACATTTGAGAAAACGAGGCGGCTTCCTGATGATGGTGCCCGAAGCGATCGTGAAATGCGATGGCGGCGATCGCGCCGACGGCTACGAGAATAATCACAGCCCCGGCGATCCAGAGGCCCATCCGGCCGCCACTTTGCGCGGGGCCGCTTGTGGAGGCGGCTCCTGATAACGGAAGCGGAGTGACGTTCGAAACGGTGGGTTGTGCCGCAGTCGCGCCAGAGCCTGGATTTGCAGGCGGGGTCGCCGCGCCCCATGCGCCGGTTGAGCCACTGGGAGTTCGCGTAGAGTCGGTGTCGCGTTTCAGGCGCTTCAGGTCGCCACGCAGTTCGGCGGCGGTCTGGTAGCGCAGGTCGCGATCTTTTTCGAGCGATTTTCCGATGATTTCTTCCAGCTTGGCGGGGAGCGCTGGATTGAGCGAGCTTGGCGAGGCGGGCGTGCGATTCAGAATGGCATCGAAAATCACGGCCGAAGTATTGCCATTGAAAGCGGCGTGGCCCGTGGCCATTTCGTAGAGGACGGCGCCGAGACTGAAGAGATCGGTACGCGCGTCGAGCTCCTCGCCCCGCGCTTGTTCCGGCGACATGTACGCAACGGTGCCGATGGCTGAGCCCGGACTGGTGAGAAAAAGATTGTCAGTAGTGGGCTGTGTGACGCTGTTGCCGGCACCGACTGCTTCACCGACGCGCCGGGCAGCGGCTTGCTTGGCCAATCCAAAGTCGAGAACTTTCGCCTGGCCGCGAGAAGTGATGAAAATATTCGCGGGCTTAATGTCGCGATGAATGATGCCGCGGGCATGGGCGGCGTCCAGCGCATCGGCGATTTGCGCGCCGAAATCGAGCAGGGCATCGGTGGCCATCGGCCGGCCGCCGATGCGTTCACGAAGCGTCTGCCCCTCGAGGACTTCCATTACGAGATAGGGGCGACCGTTGTCTTCGCCGACGTCGTAAATGGTGCAAATGGCGGGATGATTGAGCGAAGACGCGGCGCGCGCTTCGCGCTGGAAGCGTTCTAGCGCGGCCGGATCGCGCGCGAGGTCGGCGGAGAGGAATTTGAGCGCGACCTGACGGCCCAGTCGCGTATCTTCCGCGCGAAATACTTGCCCCATGCCGCCGCTGCCCAGCGGTTCGAGAATGCGGTAATGCGAAATTGTTTCGCCGATCATGTTCGTACGCCATCGTAAACAACTGCGCGCGATGGCGCAAGGAGCTAAAAGAGAGCCATTTAGATGCGGCGAACAAAATGGAAAGGACGAACGGGTTCGAATTCAGGCAGGGGGCGCTGGTTCAACCCCAAAAATTCGCGCAACTTTTCCACAACGCGTGGGTTTCACTCCCCAGCAGAAAAAGGGGCTCCGGCCTCCGGCCATAATCGATTATTAATCTAAGGAGAAACTCAATGGGGAATCCTAAAGCTATGGGTGTGCTTGCTGCATTTTTCGCCGCGCTGGCGCTATCCAGCTGCGGCGGGGGCGGCGGGATGGGAACGAGTTCGACGCAGGGCCAGGCCTCGGTCTATACCGTGGGAACTGATGCTCCTTTGCCGAGCGTGGTTTCGTGCGAAGTCAACGTAAGCGGAATCACGTTGTTCAATGGCACGACGAATGTGAGCGTGCTCTCGCAGCCGCAAATTGTGGATTTTGCGCAGCTCAGTGGTTTGCATCAGTTGCTCGACCTTACTTCAGTGCCGACCGGAACCTACACCTCGGCGACTATTACGATTGCATCGCCGGTGATCGGGTTTATTGATACGTCGGTGAATCCACCGGTGATTAGCACTATCAATGGCACGCTCTCGCAATCGAGTGTGACGGTGAACTTCGCAAACCCTGTAATGGTTTCCGATGCGGATCTGTTCGGCCTGCGCATGGAATTTGATTTGCGCAAGTCACTGCAGACCGATGGGAACGGCCAGGTTACCGGCGCGGTGAATCCGGTGTTTGAAGTCGCGCTGCTGAACTCGACGGACTCGCAGGTTTCGATTGATGACTTTCACGGCGGCGTGGTGGGCGTGACCGGGGCGAACACATTCACCATTCAGGGTCCGCACGGGCGTCAATGGAACGTGACGGCCAACGACAACACCATGCTCGACGATCCCAGCACTGCGGTGAGCTCGTTCACGACCAATACCATCGTGGAGGTTTCGGGCACATTGGATCCAGTTACGCACGACATTGATGCGTCCGAGGTGGAAGTCGTCTCCAACGACGGGTTCTTCATGGGCGGTTTATTCACCAGCATCCGGCCGCCATCGGCTCCGGCTACACAAGCGGATTTGTACATTCGTGATTTGCTACCGGCGATAAACGGAGTTGCGGACGGACAAATTGAAACGCTGGATTTGACCGGCTCGGAAAGATACATGATCGAGCACATCAATCTGCCGCTGACGACGCTGCTCTTCAACAATTCGGAACTGGCAGCGGGGCAACGCGTGGGCATTGGTGGGGCGCTCACTACCACGAACGGCACGAGTACTTTGACCGTTCGACGCGTGGTTCTACGGCGCCAGGGACAGGCAGGCACGTGGGTTCCCGGCAGCACGGTGGTGCAGAACAACAACGCCGGCACGTTTCAATTGAACGATCAGTGGACGGCGGGCGTACTGCTGCCGCAGCCACTGACGGTCATGACCACGAACGACACCAACTTTATCAATTTAAGCGGGCTCGGGGCACTGCAAGGGACGCAGGCGATTTCGATTCGCGTCGTTGGTTTCATACTGATGAATCAGGCCACGGGCCAGCCAGTGATGGTGGCGCGTTCGGTGGAGGAACTCGCATCATAACCATTGATAACCGTCATACCACGTTATAACCGTCGCAGAGAGATTCTCGGCGACGGGCCACGGTCCCGCTCCACCTCCGGCGGGACCGTGGCATTTTTCTTTTGGCTTGCGCCTGCGTGCGCCGGAGCTACAATCCCGGACATGGACAAGCCTGAGAGTTTTGCTCAGTTCTGGAGGTTTTACGTGCTGGCACACCGGCAGCCGCTAACGCGAATTTTCCATGCTGCCGGGACGCTAGTGGGATGGTCGCTGCTGGTGGTGGCGATCGTGTTGCGCAGGCCGTGGTTTATTCTGGCGGCGTTTGCGGTGCCTTACGCGCTGGCGTGGTTTTCGCATTTCTTTGTTGAGCACAATCGGCCGGCCACGTTTGGGCATCCGTTGTGGTCTTGGCTGGCGGATCAGAAAATGGTGGCAATGGTGCTGGCGGGGAAGATGGAAGCTGAGGTAGAGCGTTGCGCTTCGTTGGAGGGCGCTGGATCCGCGGCATAGCGCGGGTGAACTCTATTTTGTGTCAGCTGTGCACTGCTGATGTCGCTGCAGCCGCGCCTTAGTGTTCCACCTGAGTTGCGACAATCTGCTTGCCACGCACTTTGATTTCGATCGCCGTCGGAGGCCGCACGCCTTGGCCGCTGACGATCGCGCCGCGGATCACTCCATTCGGGCCCGTTCCATAACGCGTGAGGTCGAACACCGCGCGATTGCACGGATCTCCCACCATGGGATGATTCGCGTGAAAACCGTAGTCGTGTTCCAGTTTGCCGAGGTCGGTCACATACTCAAGTTCGCATGTGCCGAACGGCTCTCGTAACGAGAAAGCCCAATAAACGCCGTTGGGAAGATGAACGACGACAGCCGAAAGATTATCGGCGGTTTCCGGCACGTGAAATTCGAATCGCTTGGACGACCAGGGCTTCGCAAGTTCCGCGGTCGTGGCGATCGGTCCAGGTCCCACCGCCAAAACTACCGCCGGCTGCGACGCTGCTACCGGCGGAAGATCCACAACCGGTAGGGCCGCGGGAACTTGTTCTGATTGCGCGGGAGCACCGGAATGTTTCCACAAAAAAAGTGCGAGCGAGACGAGCCCGATAGCGAGGGCAGCGATCGCCAGCCACTTTTGCGCCGGAATTTTTTCGGGCACGACTGTGGGGCTGCGGAACTGTGACGTCGCCGGGCGCGGCGGCTCGGGCGCCGGCTTGTGACGAGCGGGGTTGCCGGTGACGCCGGGTATATTCGGCTCTTGCGGCTTGAATGGATCTTGTTCTTTAGGTTTGTCAGACATGGTGAACCGCTCTGTGGTAGTCCTCAGCTTGATTTGGTTTGCAGGAATTTGCAAGCAGGGTGATGCCTTATACGTTAATGGATAAGCGGCGGGCGAATGTCGCAGACCTCGCAACGGTTTGGCGCAGTGGCGATGCGTCCTGCGGGTAGCGAGTCAGTTCAGGCTGGATGTTCGACGCGCACGGAATGGTGCGCAACATATTCGTGGAGATTCGCGAGGATCAGCAAGAGCTCGAGCATGCGATCGCGTTGCTCCGGCTGCGGCTGGTCGGCGCTCTCTTCCAGATTTTTGACCGTCGCGAGTGCGTCAGCGAGCAGCCATTCGAGACTTTCTTTGGTCAGGGGCGCGCCTTCACGGCAACGCTGGAGAGCTTGATCGGTGCGCAGGAACGCTTCGTCGAGAAAATGATCCAGGCAGAGTTCCGCGCGGGCGAGCGCCGGAGGCGTGGGCTTCGCGCACCCGGGACGGGCGCAATGGACGGATACAGCGGCTGTCATCGCACACCCCTGATTCTCGAGCCGCTACTGCCTCGAGGTTGGGGAGAGAGTAGCACAAATTTTTTGCGCGCAAGTTACGGTGAGTTGTAAAGGATAACAACGTTGCGGTCTTGCCGACAGACGGGCCACGAGACGCGCGTAGTGAGAGCTTGCCTGCTGGTACATACAACTCGCCGCGACGCGCGTCTCTGCGCAATAAAAGTGCTAGCGAATCTGAATGCTGCCGGAGCTTGTGCTGAGTTCCACAGTGGGCCCGCCACCACCTACTTTGCCCTGCAACTCGCGCGGGCTGAGCTTGCCTTGCACCGCGATCTCCCGGCTGGTATCAATGCTGCCGGAACTGGTTCGCGCTACTAGATTGAACGCGGCCTGCTTCGGCAACTCCACGCTGACGTCGCCTGAACCGGTATGCAGCCTCCATTCACCTGTGGGGTCGCCTTGCGCGGTAATGCTGCCGCTTCCGGTTTGCACTTTCACCGCACCCTTGGCGCCTTTGATCTCCACGTCGCCGGAGCCGGTTCCGATTTCCACGTCACCGGCGGCGGTTTGTTCGAATTTCACACTGCCGCTGCCGCTGGAGGCGGTGAGAGCGCCGGCAATGCCGATGGCGCGAATGCTGCCGCTGCCAGCCGTGGCGCGTGCTGCCCCGTGAATTCCGTTGAGTTCGATTTCTCCCGATCCCGTGCGCGCATGCGTTTCGCCGCCGATATTGCTGAGCCGCACACTGCCGGAACCGCTGCTGGCGTCTGCTGGGCCAGAGATGCCGCCGACGACCTGGTCGCCCGAACCGGATTCGGAGTGCAGCTTTGTTTGCACGGGCACGACGAGTTCGTAGCTGATGGAAATATTGTTCTTCCAATCGTGATTTTCAATGTGGCCCACCCGAATTGTGTTGCCGTTCTGCTCGATGGGCGGATTTGCTTCGATTTCGTGGATGCGTTGTTCGGCATCAGCGCCGAACCAGCCGTGATTCGCGCGGATGCGGCCGTGAATTTCCACCTTGCTGGAATCTCCCGTCCGCACAGTGATCTCGCCTGAGCCTGTTTGGACGTCCAGATCTACCGTGCCCGTAACCGTGAGCGTGCGGTCAAAATGGCCATCTTCGCTCGCCGATGCTGGCCTGGCGGCCATCGTGGCGGCAAGGGACAACACCAGCGCCAGCAGTACGGGAAAAGTACGCGTACGAATTCTCATATTCCATCCTCCTGAGCAGATTGGGCCGAACTCGGATAGAGATACGCAGACGTTGCTGCGAAAGTTCCCGAGCGCTGGTGGAGGATGCTTGGATGCCTAGGCCGCTTCGCCGTGGCACTTCTTGTACTTCTTGCCTGAGCCGCAGGGGCAGGGATCGTTGCGACCGACTTTCGCGCCGGCGCGGGCGGGTTTGGGCGCTTCGACCGGCGTGTTACCGGTCTGAAACTGCATTTGCTTTTCTTGGCGGCGCTGCTTGCGCTCGATTTCTTCGGGAGAGAATTGCGAGAGACCGCGCGGCACCAGCGGCTTTTGCGAGGGTGGTGCGGCGGGCTGCGCAGCCGCAGCAGCAGGTTGCTCTGCCGGACGCACCAAGAAGAGGAATCGCACAGCTTCGGTATCGATGCGATTCATCAGCTCATCGAAAAGAATAAACGCTTCCTTCTTGAATTCCACGAGTGGATCTTTCTGTCCGTACCCGCGCAGGCCGATGCCTTCCTTCAAGTGGTCGAGCGTGAGGAGATGGTCCTTCCACTGGCCGTCCACCACGTCCAGCAGGATGTGGCGCTCCAGCCAGCGCAGGGTCTGCGCGCCAAAGAGCGCTTCCTTCTCTTCGTAGCGCGCGCGGACTTTTTCGATGAGCATCTCGCCCGCGGTTTCATGATTCAACGTCGCGAAATCCATGCCCACGGCCTTGGGATCGAAGCCGAACTGGTTCAGAATTTCATTGGAGAATTGCGTAACGTTCCACTGGTCCGGGTGCTGTTCGCGCGGGCAATACGTTTCGACCAATTCGTTGGCGATGGCGTCGGCGCGCTCCAGCACGAATTCTTTCTGGTCGCGGCCTTCCAGGAACGAGCGGCGCAAATTGTAAATCGTTTCGCGCTGCTTGTTCATCACATCGTCATATTCCAGCAGGTGTTTGCGCGCTTCGAAGTTCTGCGCTTCCACGGCCTTCTGCGCGTTTTCGATGCGCTTGCTGATGAGCTTCGATTCGATGGGCACGCCTTCGGTCATGCCGAGCCAGTGCATCATGGCTTTTACCTTCTCGCCGCCGAAAATTCGCAACAGGTCGTCTTCGAGTGAGAGAAAGAATCGCGAGGAGCCCGGGTCGCCCTGGCGGCCGGCGCGGCCGCGCAACTGATTGTCAATGCGCCGAGCCTCGTGGCGTTCGGTGCCCAGAATGTGCAGGCCACCCATGGCCACGACTTCGTCGTGCTCGGCCTTACATTCCGCTGCGAATTGATCGTAAATGGGCTTCCACTGGTCCAGCGGCACCTGAAAGATTTTGCCTTCGATTTGAAACAGGACCATTGCCGGACTGCTGCCGCCGTTGGTAGGAGCTGTTGCAGCTGCGCCCGCAGCGCTGGCTGCGTCGGCTTGCGCGGCCGTTTCAGTTCCGGGAGCCGCGCCGATTACTGAACTGGCCGGAGCGTAGGGAAGCGCGAGCTTGTTCTTCAGGCAATAATCGCGAGTCATGGCTTCGGGATTGCCGCCCAGCAAAATGTCCGTGCCGCGGCCGGCCATGTTCGTCGAAACCGTGACCGTACCCTTGCGGCCCGCCTGCGAAATGATGATCGCTTCGCGCTCGTGCTGCTTGGCGTTCAAGACTTGGTGCGGAATGCCTGCCTTTTTCAGATGCGCTGCGATTTTCTCTGATTTTTCAATGGAAATGCTGCCTACCAGCACCGGTTGGCCGCGTTCGTAATACTGGCGGACGCCGCCCGCGTGCGTGCCGTCTTCCTGCAGAATGCCGTTCACGGCGGCTTCGAACTTCTCCGCCTCGGTGCGATACACGACGTCGGAATTTTCGATGCGGATCAGGTTCTTATTCGTGGGGATGGCCACAACTTCGAGTTTGTAGATCTTGTCGAATTCGGGAGCTTCCGTTTCCGCGGTTCCGGTCATGCCGGAAAGTTTTTTGTACATGCGGAAATAATTCTGGAAAGTGATCGTCGCAAGCGTCTGATTTTCCCGTTCGATCTTTACGCCTTCTTTTGCTTCCACTGCCTGGTGCAAGCCATCGGACCAGCGGCGGCCGGGCATTTGGCGTCCGGTGAACTCGTCAACGATCACCACTTCGCCGTCTTTCACGACGTAATCCACGTCCTTCTGAAAGAGCGTGTGCGCGCGCAAGCCTTGATACACGTGGTGAATGATGTCCATGTGCGCCGGGTCGTACAGATTGCCCAGGCTCAGCAGCTGCTCGCACTTGGAAACACCTTCCTCGGTCAGAGTTGCCGTGCGGTGCTTTTCGTCGAGCGTGTAATCAATGTCCAGGATCAGTTTGGGGATAACTTTGTCTATGCGGTAATACTTGTCGGTGGATTCCTCAGCTGGGCCGGAGATGATCAGCGGCGTGCGCGCCTCGTCAATAAGGATGGAGTCCACTTCGTCCACGATGGCGAAGTGATGTCCGCGCTGTACGCACTGAGTCAAATCGTACTTCATATTGTCGCGCAGATAATCGAAGCCGAATTCGTTGTTGGTGCCGTAGGTGATGTCGGCGGCATAGGCGGCACGGCGTTGTACGTCGTCCAGATCGTGAACGATCACACCCACCGAAAGCCCCAGCATCTTGTAAATTGGGCCCATCCATTCCGCGTCGCGGCGGGCCAAGTAATCGTTCACCGTGACGATGTGCACGCCCTTGCCGGTCAGCGCGTTTAAATACGCGGGCAGGGTGGCGACGAGCGTCTTGCCTTCGCCCGTCTTCATTTCGGAAATTTTGCCCTGATGCAGTACGGAGCCGCCGATCAGCTGCACGTCGAAGTGGCGCATGCCGAGAGTGCGGCGGCCAGCTTCGCGCACCAGCGCGAATGCCGGTACCAGCGCGGGCTGCAGCGCTTCCTGCATTTTTGGCTTGTAGTCCGGGTCGTCGCGTTCCAGCCCTTCCATGCGCGCCTGGACTTCAGTTTTCAGCTGGGCAGTCTTCGCCGTGACCTCGGCGTCCGAGAGTTTCCGCATTTCGGGCTCCAGCGCATTGATCTCCTCGACCAGCGGCTGCAGCTCTTTTACGTCGCGTTCGTGCTTCGTGCCGATGAAACGCGCTACGACGCCATTTATGAATTTTTCGACATCCATATTTTCAGATTAGACGCATGCGGGCCCACAAACGGGGCAGAATTGTCGTTTAAGCTCCCGTGAACGGGGAACCCGACCTGCAGGTGTGGCGGCTGCGAGGATCGCGCGTCTCCCTAAATACCATTGTATCCGCTTGCGCGATTTCGTGCAAAGCAGAGTGGCGACGGGAGCAGAATCCTATGGTTTTTGCGGCGTATTTCAGCGATTCAATTTCAGCGCTGTGGGATGGCGTGGCTCGTAGAGGCCCATTTCTCCACCGCCGGGAAGCTTGATTGCAGTAACCAAGCCCCAACGTTCCTCTGTCACAGGATGCGCGAATTCGACTCCCTTGGCCTGCAGGTCTTTTGTGGTTGCCTGGATGTCGTCACACATCAGGTAGAGCTCGCAATGCGGCGCGCCCTCGGTCGGGTGCACGGCGAATTCGGCCGGCGGCAGCGCGAAAATCAGCCACCCGTGTCCGGCGTCCACCGAGCTTAGCTGGAGCACGTCTTTAAAAAAGCTGCGAACTTTGTCCGCGTCGTTGGCATAGAAAATCACATGGGATCCGTTGACCATGTTAGCTCCTTCGTGCGGCTGCCCGCGCGATGCGGATTTGTTTTAACTGACCCAGCCGCCATCGTATGGCGATTGCCGCACAGGTGCAACACTCTGAATTGACGTCGACGAAACATCCTAGCCGCCTTGCCGCTGGGCGCTGGGCAGTCTATGATTTGAGTGATGAAATTGTAACCACGGAAGCCTCGTCGCACGGGGCTTCACCCAAAGGACTCATATGCCTCCCGGACCAGGACCTGCACAAACGCTTGAGAAGAGACCGCCCATTGCGGGCGTCAAGAACCTTGTGGCCGTCGCCAGCGGTAAAGGCGGCGTGGGGAAGACGACCGTCGCCGTGAATCTGGCGATCGCGCTGAAAAAGCTTGGCGCCACGGTCGGCCTGCTCGATGCCGACGTGTATGGACCGAACGTGCCAGTGATGCTCGGCACGAATGAACAGCCGCGCGCGGTGGACGAGAAGACCATCATTCCGGTGGAAGCTTACGGCGTGAAAATGATTTCCATGGGTCTACTGAATCCTGGCGATAAGCCGCTAGTGTGGCGCGGGCCGATGTTGCACAGCGTGATGCAGCAATTTCTGCGCAGCGTGCAGTGGGGAACTCTCGATTATCTGATCGTGGATCTGCCTCCGGGCACCGGCGACGTGCAGCTTTCGCTCATCCAGAGCGTATCGGTGACGGGCGCGGTAGTCGTCACTACGCCTTCGATTGTGGCGCTGGCCGATGTGCGCAAAGCCGTGGAAATGTTTCGCCAGGTGAACGTGGAAATTCTCGGCGTGGTCGAGAACATGAGCTACTTCAATTGCCCGCATTGCAACGGACGCATCGATGTGTTCGGCCACGGCGAAGGCCAGCACATGGCCAAGAATTTCGGCGTGCCGTTTCTGGGAGAAATTGAAATTGATCCGCAGATTCGCATTGGTGGCGATACCGGCAAGCCGGTGGCATCGCTGGGCGAAGACGCGCCCGGCGGTAAAAGCGTTTACGCGGTGGCGCGCAACGTGATCGCACGGCTGGATATTGTGAACGCTTCGGCCGGCGCGCCTGTGGTGCAAATATTGTAGTGTGACGTGATTTTTTCGCGGCGCCTCGCGCGGTAACAAAAACGCACCTCGAACGTTTATCAGGAGTGGTACCTTGCTTCGCAGCTACAAGGGACAAATGCCGCGCGTCGCGGCCAGCGCTTATATCGACCCGCAGGCCGTCATTATTGGCGATGTGGTGATCGGCGAGGACTCCAGTGTGTGGCCTTGCGCCGTGATTCGCGGTGACGTGCATTACATTCGCATCGGTGCGCGCACGAATATTCAGGACGGCTCGATTTTGCACGTGATGCGCGACACCAATGCGCTGGTGCTTGGCGATGACGTTACGGTGGGCCACAGCGTCACGTTGCACGGCTGCACGATTGAATCGCGCTGCTTGATTGGGATGGGCAGCATCATTCTGAATGGCGCGGTGATTGGCGCCGGCTCGATTGTTGCGGCGGGGACGCTGGTACCGGAGCGCACGATTGTTCCGCCGGGCAGCCTGATGATGGGCCAGCCAGCGAAGTTGCGCCGCGCGCTAGGTGCTGAGGATCTCGATTCGATTGACGCGTACGCGCGTCGCTACGTCGAGTATAAGGAAACCTATCGCGCGGAAGAACGGATGCAGGCAAGCAAGGAGACAGGGAACTAGCGTTGCCAGAGAAACGACAATTCCGCGCCATCAAAGGCACCCGCGACATTCTTCCGCCTGATTCCGCGCTGTGGAATTGGTTTGAACACGCCGCGCGCGAGGTATTCGAATCCTACAATTTTCGCGAAATTCGATTGCCGATTTTCGAGCAGACGGATTTATTTGCGCGTTCCGTGGGCACGGATACCGATATCGTTTCAAAGGAAATGTTCACCTTCCGGCTTCCGGATGGATCTGAGCGCTCGGCAACTGAAGAAGCCGGCGTTTCGCAGTCTGGTGAACAAGTATCGTTGCGGCCGGAAGCGACCGCCAGCACGATGCGCGCTTACATCGAACACAACCTGCAAGCCTTGCCTGGGAATGTGAAACTGTACTGTATCGGGCCGATGTTTCGCCGCGAACGGCCCCAGAAGGGGCGCTACCGGCAGTTCTACCAAGTGAACGCAGAAATCTTGGGGCAGGCGGACGCTCCTGCTATTGATGCTGAGCTGCTTGAGATGCTCCTGGTGTTTTTCAAGCGCGTGGGACTTACGCGCACGACGCTTTACGTGAATTCGATCGGGGACAAGAATTGTCGTCCGCAGTATGTGGAATTACTGCGGCAGGAGCTGCTAAAGGTCAAGGAGCAGCTTGGGCCGGATTCGCAGCGGCGGATCGAGACCAATCCGCTGCGGGTGCTGGATTCGAAATTGCCGAACGAGCAGGAAATCATCGCGAGATTGCCGCGCATTTCCGAGCATTTGTGCGCCGAATGCCGCGAACACTTCGCCAAACTGAAGGACGAGCTGAAGCTGCGCGGAATTGCTTACGAAGAAAATTGGCGGCTGGTGCGCGGCCTGGACTATTACACGCGGACGACGTTTGAAGTGATTGCGGAGGGGCTCGGCTCGCAGAATGCGGTGTGCGGTGGCGGGCGCTACGACGGCCTAGTGGAGCTTCTCGGCGGGGCGCCGACGAAAGGGATCGGCTTTGCGATCGGCAGCGACCGAGCGATTCTTTCGATTCAGGAGTCCGGCAATTTGCCCCAGCTGCCGGGTCTGGATGTGTTCGTCGCGTGGATGGGAGAGCCGACTTACCCAACCGCAGTGGCCCTGACGAAAAAATTGCGCGAGTCAGGCCTTTCGGTGGAGCTGCCCGGCGAAGAAATGAAATTCAAGAAATCGCTCAATCTGGCTGACAAGCTCGGCGCGCGCTATGCGCTGATTCTCGGCAGTGACGAAATCGCGTCGGGCAATTTCACGCTGAAACGGCTGGCTGACGCGGATCAGAAGAAGCTTTCCGAATACGAACTGTTAGAATATCTGGAATCCGAAAAACGTGGCACGCGGGGCTGATGCCACTGCTGTAGTGAGATTTAGCGCACAGCCCACGCCGGCGGAAGGGAAGCCAATCTTGCTCGATGCTCTCGGCAATCTGAAACGCACCAACTACTGCGGAGACTTGCGCGCGTCGGACGCGGACAAAGACGTGATTCTGATGGGATGGGTCCATCGCCGCCGCGATCTTGGTCAACTAATCTTCATTGATCTGCGCGACCGCGCGGGCCTGGCGCAGATTGTGTTTAACAACGAGCTGCATCCCGAAGCGCACAAAAAAGCCGAAGAGCTGCGTTCGGAGTTTGTGGTGGCCGTCGAAGGCAAGGTGATTCGCCGCCAGAAATCGAATCCCGAAATTGCGTCCGGCGAAGTGGAAGTGATGGCCACGCACCTGCACATTTTGAATAATTCCAAGACGCCGCCATTCCAGATTGAAGACGAAGTGACCGCCAGCGAAGAGACGCGCTTGCGCCACCGCTACCTGGATCTGCGCCGGCCCCGACCGCATCGTAACATCGAGTTGCGGCACCGCATTCTTTTCGAGATGCGCAAGACGCTCGACAGCCTGGGCTTTTTCGAGATTGAGACGCCGATGCTGACGCGCTCGACGCCCGAAGGCGCGCGCGACTATCTGGTGCCGAGCCGCGTACATCACGGGCAATTTTATGCGCTGCCGCAATCGCCGCAAATCTTCAAACAGATCCTGATGATTTCGGGCATGGACCGGTATTTCCAGATCGTGCGCTGCTTCCGCGACGAAGACTTGCGCGCCGACCGCCAGCCGGAATTCACGCAGTTGGACTTGGAGATGTCGTTCCCGCGGCAACAGGATATTTTCGAGGTGATCGAACGCGTGATGATTCGCGCGCTCGAGGTCGTCGGGGTGAAAGCGCAGGGCCCGTTTCGCCATCTCGACTACAAGGAAGCGCTGCGGCGTTATGGGTCGGACAAACCCGACTTGCGTTTTGGCATGGACTTGCAGGACGTGACGCAGCATTTCGAGCCGGCGCGCGCGACGATTCATTTCGAAGGGAATGTGCAGGCGCTGGTCGCGCCGGGCGCGGCCAACTGGTCGCGCAAACAGCTCGACGAACTGGGCGAGGCCGCGAAATCCGCGGGCGCGCGCGGTGTTTACACCGTTAAGGTGACGGCCGAGGGCATTAGTTCGCCGCTCGAAAAAACTCTCGGCGCGAATGGACTGAAAAAACTGACGGATGCGGTCGGCGCGAAGGCCGGCGATCTGATTGTCGCCGTCGCCGCGAAGGAACAAATCGCGCACACCGATACTTCTTTAAACGTGGCAGGCCAAGTTCGCCTGTACCTCGGTGACAAGCTCAACTTGATTGACCGCGCTAAATGGGAGTTCGCCTGGATCACCGGCTTCGCGCTTTTTGAATGGAGCGAGAGCGACAAGCGCTGGGTGAGCGCGCAGCATCCTTTCACGGGGATCGTCGAGGAAGACCTCGATAAATTGGAAACCGCGCCCTGGGAATGCCGCTCGAAGGGTTACGATCTGGTGCTCAACGGCGTCGAGCTGGGCTCCGGCAGCATACGAATTCATCGCCAGGACGTGCAAGCGCGGATGTTCAAGGCGCTGGGGCTTAGCGAAGAGACCGCGCGCCAGCGATTCGGGTTTTTCCTGGACGCGCTCACCTACGGCACACCGCCGCACGGCGGCATCGCGCTCGGACTCGACCGCGTGGTGATGCTGCTGGCGGGAGAAAAATCCATCCGCGAAGTGATTGCCTTCCCGAAGACGACTGCGGCGCAAGATTTGATGGCCGAATCGCCGTCGGCGGTGGGCACGGATCAGCTGAATGATCTGGGAATCGCGGTCAAACAGACTGAAGGCGGGATGACAGCCAAGAAGGATGCATGATTTCGCATCGTTTGCTGATTGGCATATCAATTGCAGCGTTACTTGGGGTATTCCTGCTGGTGCGGCACATGCATCGGCAGAGCTTGCGCGTGCAATTCGTGCTGCTGGCGGTGCTGGGCGTCGCGATTGGGTTCATTTTTCTGGTGATGGTGCAAATGCGTTCGTTTCCGATGTGGTTTGGCGCTTCGCTCGTGCTGGTTGTCTTCATCTTCAGTTTGTTTGGGACGCGCATTTTTTTGCACAGCTTGGCGCTGGAAGATAAGAAAGTCGAGGACGACGCTCGCGCGGAACTGCGGCGCAATTCTCAGGATCCGCGATTGGCGGATGAGCACTCCGCGAGACATAACCCATGAGTCGCATCCGCATACTTCCGGAAACCGTCGCCAATAAGATTGCGGCCGGCGAGGTGGTCGAGCGGCCGGCCTCCGTCGTGAAGGAACTGCTCGAGAACGCGCTGGACGCCGGCGCGCGCTCGATCCGCATCGAGACGGAGTCGGGTGGCAAGCGCCTGATCCGCGTGATTGACGACGGCTGCGGCATGAATCACGACGACGCGCTGTTGGCTTTCGAGCGCCACGCCACCTCCAAGCTGCGCACCGCGGACGACCTGCTCTCCATCGCCACGCTGGGATTTCGCGGAGAGGCCCTACCTACCATCGCTGCCATCTCTCGGCTGTTGCTGGAAACGCGCGATGCGGAAGAAGGCGAGGGAACGCGCATCGAATTCGCCGGCGGCAAGCTTCTAAGCGTAAAGCCAGCGGGCGTGCCAGTCGGAACTTCGATCAGCGTGGCCGATATTTTTTATGCCGTTCCGGCGCGGCGCAAATTCCTGAAATCCGAGACCACCGAGCTGGGCCACATCGCATCGCTCGTGACGCATTACGCGCTGGCGCATCCCGACCGTCATTTTTTGCTGAAGACGCCGTCGCAGGAGATTCTGAATTGCCCGCCCGTGGAAAAGCTGGCGGATCGCGTGTACCAGATCTTCGGGCGCCAGTCGCTGGACGAGCTCACCGAAATTCCGGCGACAGAAGCCGCGGTGCGCAGCGCCATTACCGAGCCGCCGCTCGAAGCGGAAGAGCGCGCCGCCACTCTGCGCGTCAGCGGGTTCACATCGCGTCCCGAAGTGCAGCGCAGCAACCGCAACGGCATCTACATTTTTGTTAATCGACGCTTGGTGCGTGACCGCTTGCTGCTGCACGCCATCAGCGAGGCCTACCGCAATATCGTGCCGCCGGGCGTTTTTCCGGTGGTGCTGCTATTTCTGGACATGCCGTACGAGGAAGTGGATGTGAACGTCCACCCGGCGAAAATCGAAGTGCGTTTTCGCCATCCGCAGTTCGTACACGATTTCACGCGCGATGCAATTCGCCAGGCGCTTTCGGTCGCGCGGCCTATTCCCGGATTTCCCGCAGCGCGTGCGGCCAGTGCTGGTGCTGCTGCAACCACTATGGCGTCTGCAGCAACGAACGGCGGCTCGACGGCGTTTGCAGCCGGAGCGGCCCCGATCGATCCGGCGTTTCTTTCGTCAGCCAATTCCGGAGCGGTGCCTGGCGCGTTTCCTGGACCACCACGCGCGATCATTCCCGCTTCTTTTGGCGACGTGGCCGCTGCCGCCGAAGGATTTGAATTAAGTGGCGCGCCGGACCGCCCGATTTCGCAGCGGTTGCAATTCGATCCGACTGGTGCGACCGATTTTTCACTGGGCCCGCAGGAGTACGCCGCGCCCACAGCCGGCCAAAGCATCAACACGGCCGAGACTCCCGGCGCGTTGCCCAGCGTGGAAGATATCGCCGACCTGAAACCTCTAGGGCAAGTGAACAGCAGCTTCATCGTCGCGGTGAATGGCGAAGGATTGTGGATTATTGACCAGCACGTGGCGCACGAGCGCGTTCTCTTCGAGCAGCACTTGCGCGCGCGCCGGGAGGGCGCACTCGGCGGCCAGCGCCTGCTGGTGCCGCTGATCGTCGAGTTGAATCCCCGGCAGCTGGCGATATTCGAGCAGATTGGCGAGGAGCTGCGCGCGAATGGCTTTGAAGCGGAACCGATGGGAGCGCGCAGCGTTGCGATTCAAGCCGCGCCCGCCGGAATCACGAGCGGAGACGCCGAACGCCTGCTCTACGAAATCCTGGACGGAATCGCGCGCGAGAATCAGGCTATCTCGATTGATTCGCTGCAAGCGAAGATTGCCGCGTCCACTTCATGCCACGCGGCGATCAAGGTAAATACTCCGCTGGACCCGGCGAAGATGGAGTGGCTGCTGGGCGAGCTGGCGAAGACGGAATACCCGATGAGCTGTCCGCACGGCCGGCCGGTGGTGCTGCGCTATTCCGTGCGCGAGATTGAGCGCGCCTTCAAAAGAATTTGAGGGCGAACTTGAGCGTGAATTTGATGCCGAACTCCGGCCCGCGAGTGACTGCTTGAAGAAACTCATCATTGCCATTGATGGCCCCGTCGGCTCCGGCAAAAGCACGCTGGCGCGGCGCGTCGCCGAGCTGCTGGGCTACGTGTACGTGGACACAGGAGCGATGTACCGCGCGCTGGCGTTCAAGGCGTTGCGTGACGGCCTGGCACTCGATGGCCATGACGATGATTTGGTCGCGCTTGCGCGCGACACGCGTATTGACCTACGCGCGGACGGCGGCACACAGCGGGTATTCCTCGATCACGACGACGTGACCACCGCTATTCGCACGCCGGAAGTTTCCCAGGCAGCTTCGAAGATTGCCGTAAATCCCGGCGTGCGCCAGGTGCTGGTGGCGGAGCAGCGCCGCGCCGGCGACCAAGGCGGAGTGGTGATGGAAGGCCGAGACATTGGCAGCGTGGTGTTTCCCGACGCGCAGCTGAAGATATTCCTCACTGCCTCACCGGAAACGCGCGCCGAAAGGCGCTGGCGTGAGCACGAGCAGAAGGGCGACCACATCAATCTGCAGCGCACCCTGGAAGAGATTCATGAGCGCGACCGCCGCGACTTGCAGCGATCCAGCTCGCCGCTGGTGCGGGCCGCGGATGCCGTGGTGGTGGACAGCACCGCGATGGAACCAGAGGAAGTGGCGAGGGTGGTAGTGTTGCTAGCCAAGCATCAGGCTGCCGCGAACGCAAACTAGCAAGCCACCACATCGAGCTGTGACAGGCTACGCTTGCCACGGCTGGCCAGGCGGGAAACAGGGCCCCGCTTATCTTTTCCCGCGATTCACTTCCGCGGCGACACAATCTCCTGCTGCGGCGAAAGTATCTGGCGCGCCCATTCCACGGCCTCCAGATAGAGCGCCGGAATTACATCTTCTTGCATTCCCAGCCGCGCGGCCGCCGGGCCGATTTCGTCCCAACGCCCTCGTTCGTAATTCAACGCGAACTCGAAAATTTCGCGCAGCTTATTTGTCTTGCCCATCAGCGCATCACGAATTTCCTGGTCGATGGTGATTTCGCGAAGAACGTCCGGCATGCGCATATCCAGAATCGCGTCCATGGCAGAAAGCAGGCCGAGCAGGAAAAGATCGTTAGCCGATTCCGCGCGCCGCGCGCAGGGCGCCAGCAGCTCACAGAATTGTGCGCGTATCAGCGGCAAAGCCGCCAGCTCCGCCGGTTTGCCGCTAGCGAGACCGGTGACGGCGATCAGCGAGACCCACTTGCGCGTGCCGCGTTCGCCCAGCAGCGCGAGCGCGTGGGGAATGGAGCGCACTTCCACGATCAGCGGGAACGCAGGAGAATTCAGATAGCGCAGCAGGCGAAAACTGAGGGACGCTTCCGATTTGATCCGGGCGCTGACTTCGTCGATGTCCATCTGCGCGCGGTTCGCCGCCTGCAGCACCAGCAGATAATTCAGCTGGTTCGGTGGGATGTCCTGGCGCGTGAGCATTTCGGGCCGGCTGAAAAAATAGCCCTGAAAGTAAGCGTAACCCCAGCGGCGCGTGCGGTGGAAGTCGTTGTAGGTTTCCACTTTTTCCGCCACCAGGCGGATATTCATGGGGAGATACGTCTGCGCCAGGCGCAGTTGATCCGCGGGCGAAGTGGCCAGCAGATCCACTTTGATATAATCCGCTAAGGCGACTAGAGGCTTCCAATCCGGGCGTTCCTCAAAATCGTCCAGCGCGAGCTGGTAGCCGGCTTGCTTCAGGCGCCGGCAGGCGTCGTGAACTTCGTCGTCCATGGGAACTGTTTCCAGAATTTCCAGCACCACGCGGTCTTTGGGCAGCATCGTAGCGAAATCGCGAATCAAGAAATCGCGCGTGCAATTCAGGAAAGCGCGGCATCCTGGAATCAGGCGCTCCATGCCGAACAGCAGAATGTTATCCACGCTGGAGGCGGACGCCATGTCTTCGTGTACCGCGTCGTAGCGATTTTCCGGCGCGGAGCGGAACAGCAATTCGTACCCGTACACAACGCGTGCGGCGTTGAAGATCGGCTGGCGCACGAGGAACCGTTCACGTGTTTCTCCTTCCCGCCGCGGGCGGGTGCTGCATTGCGGGAAGGGGGAACAAGGGCTCACGCCCCACGAAAAAGTGCGCTTACGCGGGGCTGGACATCGAAGCGAGGAATTCGCCGTTCGTTTTCGTTTTGGAGAGGCGTCCGAGCAGAAGCTCCATCGCTTCTACCGTGGAGAGAGGGCTCAGCACCTTGCGCAGCACCCAGATGCGATTCAATTCGTCCGCGGGCAGCAGGAGCTCGTCTTTGCGGGTTCCGGAACGGTTGATGTCGATGGTCGGGAATACGCGCTTATCCACCAGTCGCCGGTCCAGATTAATTTCCATGTTGCCGGTGCCTTTGAACTCTTCGAAGATAGCGTCGTCCATGCGGCTGCCGGTGTCAATCAGCGCGGTTGCGATGATGGTGAGTGAGCCGCCTTCTTCCACGTTGCGCGCTGCGGCAAAGAAACGCCGAGGGCGCTGCAGAGCGTTCGCGTCAATACCGCCCGAGAGGACTTGCCCGAAGGCGGAGTAAGGCGTTGTAGGCGCACCCCGACGCGTAGCCCATCCAGCAGAATCACCACGTCGCGCTTGTGCTCTACCAGACGCTTGGCCTTCCAGCACCATTTCGGCGACTTGGATGTGCCGTTGCGGCGGTTCGTCGAAGGTGGAACTGATTACCTCTCCCTTCACGGTGCGCTGCATGTCCGTGACTTCTTCCGGCCGCTCATCAATCAGCAGCACGATCAAGGCGACTTCGGGATGATTGGTGGTGACGGAATTGGCGATGGACTGCAGCATCATCGTATTTCCGGTGCGCGGTGGAGCGACGATCAAGCCGCGCTGGCCCTTCCCGATGGGGCAGAGCATATCCAACACTCGCCCGGTGAGATTCTCCTTGGTGGTTTCAAGGCGGATGCGATCGGCGGGATACAGCGGCGTGAGGTTGTCGAAGAATATCTTGCTGCGCGCGACTTCGGGGTCTTCGAAGTTGACGGCTTCAACCTTGATCAGCGCGAAGTAGCGCTCGCCGTCCTTCAGCAGGCGCACCTGGCCGGAAACCGTGTCGCCGGTGCGCAGATCGAATTTACGGATCTGCGACGGCGAGACGTAGATGTCGTCCGGGCCCGGGAGATGGTTCTATTCGGGCGCGCACAAGCCGAAGCCGTCCGGCAAACATTCCAGCACTCCTTCGGAGAAGATCAACCCGTTCTTTTCCGTCTGGGCGCGGAGGATCTGGAAGATCAACTCCTGCTTGCGCATGCCCGAGGCGCCGGGAATGTTTAGCTCCTTGGCAATTTCGCCAGGTCGGTGATGTTCTTGTCTTCAGTTCTGCAAGGCTAATGCTCATCGATTTCGTTCCTTCCAAAGCCTGGTTTTCAGGCAGATTGGTTTCTGAATGGATTACGGGCGGGCGCAACTCGAACCTGCCACTCTTTTGCAACTTTAAAAACGGGAAAACCTACAGACAACCGGAAACCTCTGGCCGCGGGCCAAGCCTGCTGATCAAAATGAGGAAGGACCAGAGGGTTTCGATTGGTTAGTTCATTGTCCTGCGCGACGTCCGCGCCGAACTCGGGCTCGACACCGGCGACCGGCGGGTGGCCGGGAATCGGCAGCAGATGCTCCAAAGCGATCTGCAGCACGTCGTCCATGGACTCGACAAAATGAATGGACATCTGCGACTGGATGTCCGGCGGGATATCCGCCAGATCTTTTTCATTGTCCTTCGGCAAAATGATGGTGCGCAAGCCCAGACGATGCGCCGCCAGCAGCTTTTCTTTCACCCCGCCGATGGGCAGTACCTTGCCGCGAAGGGTGATTTCGCCGGTCATGGCGATATCGCAGCGCACCGGAATTTTGGTAAGCGCGCTGACGATCGAAGTGCAGATTGTGATGCCGGCGGAAGGACCGTCTTTCGGTATCGCGCCTTCCGGCACGTGCATGTGAATGTCCAGGTGGCGGTAGAAATCCTTGGGCAGGCTGAAAAGATGGCTGCGCGAGCGAATGTAGCTCATCGCGGCCTGCGCTGATTCCTGCATCACGTCGCCCAGTTTACCGGTGAGAGTGAGCCGGCCGCGGCCCTGCATCAAGGTGGCTTCGGTGGAGAGCACTTCGCCGCCCACTTCCGTCCAGGCGAGGCCAGTGGTGAGGCCGATTTCGTTTTTCTTTTCCGCCAGGAAATCGCGGTACTTCAGGATACCGAGATAATCGTTCAGGTTCGCCGGAGTGACTTCCACCGCGACGTCCTTGCCTTCGGTGACAACCTTGCGCGCGACTTTCCGCGAAATGTTGGCCAACTCGCGGTTCAGGCTGCGCACGCCCGCTTCACGCGTGTAATGGCGAATGGTGCTCTTGATGGCGTCGTCGGTGATCTTCAGCTGATTTTTCGCCAGGCCCGTGGCTTCGAGCTGCTTCGGAATCAGGTAGCGCGTGGCGATCTGATATTTTTCATGTTCGGTATAGCCCGGAATGCGCAGAACTTCCATGCGGTCCTGCAGGGGCTGCGGAATGGTGTGCAGCACGTTCGCCGTGCAGACGAACATGACCTTCGAGAGATCGTATTCCACGTCGAGATAGTGATCGGTGAAGGCGTGATTCAGCTCGGGGTCCAGCACTTCCATCAATGCCGCCGACGGATCGCCTCGGAAATCCATGGACATCTTGTCCACTTCGTCCAGCACGAACACTGGATTGGTGGTGCCGGCCTTGCGCATCATCTGGATGATCTGGCCGGGCAGGGCGCCGATATAGGTGCGGCGGTGGCCGCGGATTTCAGCCTCGTCGCGCACGCCACCCAGTGATACGCGCACGAATTTACGTCCCGTGGCGCGGCCAATGGACATCGCGAGCGACGTCTTGCCCACGCCTGGAGGTCCAAGGAAGCACAGAATCGAACCCTTGGGATTCTTTACCAGCTGGCGCACGGCGAGATATTCCAGGATGCGGTCTTTAATCTTGTCCAAACCGTAATGATCTTCGGAGAGAATCACTTCGGCGCGTTTGATGTCGCGAATCTCTTTTGAACGCTTCTTCCAGGGCACCGCCAGCAGCCAGTCCAGGTAGTTGCGCGATACCGTGGATTCGGCGGACATCGGCGGCATCATTTCCAGCCGCTTCAGTTCCTGCATCGCCTTTTCCTGCGGCCCTTCGGGCATGCCGGAAGTTTCGATTTTCTTTTTCAGCTGCTCGATTTCGTTGGCCTCGCCGCGACCCAGCTCTTTCTGGATGGCCTTCAGCTTTTCGTTGAGGTAATACTCTTTCTGGGCGCGTTCCATCTGGCGCTTCACGCGGGTGTTGATAGAGCGATCCACGTTCAGTTTTTCGATTTCCACTTCCAGAATGTCCGCGATGCGGTTCAAGCGCTCCAGCGGCTCGAAAAGCTCCAGCAATTCCTGCTTTTCCTCGACGGGAATCTGCAGGTTCGCGGAGATAGCATCGGAGAGCTTTCCGGCATCTTCCACGCGCACGGCTGCGATCATCGTGTCGTAATTGAGGCTCTGCGAGAGCTTGACGTACTGCTCGAAAAGACCGGTGACGCGTTCGGAAGCCTGCTGCAGCTGCGGGGAAGGCTCGGTCTTGGAAGTGACAACGCGGATCGAAGCGCGGAAAAAGCCTTCGTCGCTGGTAATCTGCACGATCTTGGCGCGCTCGGTGCCTTCCACCAGCACCTTGATATTGCCGTCGGGCAGCTTCACACTCTGCACGATGTTCGCGAGCGTGCCGACCTGGTAGATTTCTTCGGGCTTTGGGTCGTCCACCGACGCGTCATGCTGCGTGACTAGGAAAATCTTCTTGTCACCGGCCAGCGCGTCTTCCAGCGCACGCACAGACGCTTCCCGGCCCACGATGAAGGGGTGCATCATTTCCGGGAAAATCACCATTTCCCGGACCGGCATCATCGGCACGCGTTTGATTTCGCCTTTTTCGCGATTGAACATCGAGTCCTTTTTTCTCCCGGTACGCTAGCCCGCTTTTTCCAGCAGGCTCCAATTGATTTCGCGTCCCTTGACCATGTCTGCCGTAACTACAAAGTCGCGCAACTTCCGCTGCGCTGGCAAGTGGTACATCATTTCCAGCATCAAATCTTCCAGAATCATGCGCAGGCCGCGCGCGCCCACTTTGCGCTGTAGCGCGAGTTCCGCAACGGTGTCCAGCGCGTCGTCCGTAAATCGCAGCCGCACGTTTTCAAACTCAAAAAGGCGCTGATATTGCCGCACCAGCGCATTCTTCGGTTCGGTGAGAATGCGCACCAGTGCCGACTTATCCAGATCGCTCAGCACTCCCACCACCGGCAAGCGCCCGACAAATTCCGGAATCAAGCCGTAACGAATCAGGTCGGTGGGCTGTGCTTGTTCCAGCATTTCGATGTTGCGCCGTGACGCTGTGGTCACTTGAGCATCGGCCTGGAACCCCAGCGACTTGTGCCCCACGCGCCGTTCGATAATCTTTTCGAGCCCCACGAAAGCGCCGCCGCAGATGAACAGGATGTTGGTCGTGTCCACCGGCGTAAATTCCTGATGCGGGTGCTTGCGGCCGCCCTGCGGCGGCACGTTGGCAACAGTGCCTTCCAGAATCTTCAACAGCGCCTGCTGCACGCCTTCGCCGGAAACGTCGCGGGTAATCGAAGGGTTTTCGTCTTTCTTCGAGATCTTGTCAATCTCGTCAATGTATATGATGCCTTGCTGGGCCTTTTGGACGTCTCCATCCGCGGCCTGCAGCAGCTTCAGGATGATATTTTCGACGTCTTCGCCGACGTAGCCTGCTTCGGTGAGCGTCGTGGCGTCCACAATGGCAAACGGCACGTCCAGCATGCGCGACAGCGTCTGCGCCATCAGCGTCTTGCCGGTCCCCGTAGGACCGACCAACAAAATATTCGACTTTGCCAGTTCCACGTCGCCCGGCTGCTTGTTCAGGAAGATGCGCTTGTAGTGGTTGTAAACCGCGACCGCGAGCTTCTTCTTGGTCTTGTCCTGCCCGATGACATAGCCATCCAGGAAGGCCTTGATCTCGGGAGGGCGGGGCAGACGCCGGTTCGCCGGGCTGGACTGCTCGCGCTTCTCGTCTTCGAGAATCTGCTGGCAGACGCCCACGCACTCGTTGCAAATGTACGAGCGCGGATATTCCGATGGAGAACTAATCAGCTTCTCCACCTGCTCCTGCGTTTTATGGCAGAAGGAACAGCGTAACGGCTCTTCCGGTGTGAACCGTTTCACTGATTAGGCTCCCTCGGTTCGAATTTCACCACACCCATGACGAATGTATCTCGCATTGTAAAACGGAATCCGGCCGGGTGGCAGGGAATCATCTATTTGGCTACTTACCCTTTGGAACGGCTGTTACCTGTGCTTCGTAATGATTTCGTCCACGATGCCGTACGCCTTCGCCTGTTCGGCCGTCATGATGAAATCGCGTTCCACGTCCCGCTCGATTTTTTCCAGCGGTTGGCCCGTGTGCCCGGCCAGCAGCTTGTTGAGCGATTCGCGCGTGCGAATGATCTCTTTCGCGTGAATGTCAATGTCCGTGGCCTGGCCTGACAGCCCGGACATCCACGGCTGGTGAATCAACACTCGTGAATTCGGCAGCGCATAGCGCTTCTTCGGCGTGCCGGACGCCAGCAATACCGCCGCGATCGAGGCGGATTGGCCGATGCAATAGGTGACCACGTCGGGACGCACGAACTGCATCGTGTCGTAAATCGCCATTCCGGCGGAAATCGAGCCGCCCGGTGAATTGATGTACACCGAGATATCTTTCTCGGGATCTTCCGACGCCAGAAACAGCAGCTGCGCGGTTACCAGGTTCGCCACGTGGTCGTCAATCGGCGTTCCGATGAAAATGATGTGGTCCTTCAACAGCCGCGAATAGATGTCATACGCTCGTTCACCGCGGTTCGTCTGTTCGACGACCATCGGAACAAGCGTGGTGGCGTACGGAGTCGCGTCGTCTGTATGTCTCATTGGAAGTGTCTTTGCGCGCTGAGGGAGCCCGAACCAGTTGTTACTCTTCACGTTTGGCTGTCTTCTCGATTCGGGTATTGCTGTAGAGCCACTCGATTGTTTTGTCGCTACGCAACTTCGATTTCATCCTATCGAGCGCTCCCTGCTTTGTCAAGCGAGCCCGCAGTGCCGTTGCCGATTCGCCACTGTGTTCCGCCAGCGCATTTATTTCCTTCTCGACGTCTTCGTCGGTTGCTTCGATTTTTTCCGCGTCAGCGATGCGATCAATCAGCAGTTCAGCCTTCACATCGTCCACCGCGCGGTCGTGCTGGCCCTTCCGGAGCGACACCCAATCCACATTCACAGCGCGCGGGTCCACTCCCTGGGATGCGAGTGAGCGCACCGTGCGTTCCAGCCGGACGTCCATTTGATGCTCGACGAGCGCATCGGGCACCGGAAAATCATGCTTTTTTACCAGCGTTTCCAGAATCTTCTCGCGTGCTTGGGCCGATTGCCGTGCTTCCTTCTCGGCTTCCAGATTGTCCTGAATTTTCTTGCGCAGCTCGGCGACGGTGGTCACGCCGCCTACTTCTTTCGCCACTTCCACTGCGAACTCGTCGTTCAGTTCCGGAAGCTTCTTTTCCTTGATCGCTTGGACTTCCACGGTGTAATCGTAGGTCTTGCCCCTGAGCTTTTCGTCGGGATAATCATCAGGATATTTCGCCTGGAATTTCTTGGTCTCGCCGGGATTCGCGCCTCGCAGATTTTCCGTGAAACTCTCCAGCGTCTCTTCGGCGCCGATGTGGCACATGATGTTATCGGCTTCCACCGGATCGCCGCCGTCTTCGGGCATGCCGGAAAGTTTAATCAGCGCGTAGTCGCCATCTTTTGCCGCGCGGCCCGCGACCGGCACGAAAGTGGCGGCGCGCTCGCGCATTTCCTCGATTACCTGATTAATCTTCGTGTCACCAGCGTCCAGATCTTCAATTTGAACCTCCAGGCCCTTGTACTCGCCCAGCTCGAATTCCGGAAGCACTTCGAACACCGCGCGAAACTTCAGCGGCTCGCCTTCTTTAAATTCGACCTTGTCCACTTCGGGGCGGGTTACCGGAACCAGCTTTTTTTCGTCGAGCGCTTTTTCCAGATATTCCGGCACGAGCGATTGCACTACCTCGCCTTGGATATCTTCGGCGAAGCGCCGGCGGATCAGCGTCACGGGCGCCTTGCCCGGACGGAAGCCGGGGATACGCGCCACGCGCGCCAAGTCGCGCTCCACTTTCTGGCTGGCTTTGCTGACGACTTCGGCTGGAATTTCCAGCTCGATTTCGCGTTTGCAGGTTGTTTCGGTCATGGGATTTTTTGCAGGGGACGGACTACGGAACACCCTGTTTCCAATCTGCCTTTCACCTGTTCGAAATTCGAGAGGGAGGACGGCAGGGAAGTGCGGCCACACGCAACCGCATCAGAAACTCCAGTATAAAGAAAGTATAAGCGCGCGTCAACGCCGATTGAGTCGGAACAAGGGGTTCGATCTGCGTGCTACGTTCGTCTTGGCAGGTGCTGGATGCGGCGAAGGCTCGTGCCACAGAAGAATCGCCGATCGACGCGACAGTGAATTTCGCTAGGCAGTGGGAACACGCGCTATACTTCCACCCGGGGGAACAAAGATGAATCAGCCAAACGAAGACGCCGCCGCGCAATTGAAGCGCGAGCACGAAGCCGCCAAGCAGAGATTAGAATCCCTGCGCGAAGAGGCGAAAAAGCTCGACCACGGATTCGAAGCGAAATTGAAGGAGGAGATATTGGAGGCTGAAGTGGAGCTGACCCGCCTGAGCGGCATGCTGGGGCAAATCGGGCTGTAGCGGTTCCCGTTTCATCGAAGAAAAATCTGCAAGAAGAGTGCGGAAGAAGGGACT
>CAVSYZ010000007.1:0-56617 GCA_963732325.1 uncultured Acidobacteriota bacterium
AAGATTTTCAGTGACACGTATGAGTTGGAGCACGGCGCGTGTCAGTGCCTCCAAACTCTCCGAAAGTTACGGCGGCGGTATAGTTGCGGTTATTTTATTTGAGGGTTGACTCTCGCCACAGGTCGGCTTTGACGGGCAATCTGGCGCGAATGTGGTCACGTAATAGAAGTACGTCTTCCCGGTGGCCACAGTCGAATCCACGTACGAAAGTTCGGAAATAGTTGCCCCGATCTCCACGAAACCGCTTCCGGAGGTCTGCGAACGCCAGACGTGATAACCAGAAATCTCCGGCGACTTCGATTCGGCCCATGTCAGTGAAACCCGGTACTCCTTTGCGGCTGTGACTGTTAAGGTGACCGGAACAGTGAAGGAGGTCGGGGTTTCGTCGGGCGAGGAGCCGTTGATTTTCGCCGTGTAGGTTCCGGCTGCCAACCCTGTCGGGTTTATCGATATGGCGTAGTTAACGTTGAAACCCGACCACGTTGGCTTTCCGACAACTATCCATGGCACGGTTGCATTGGCGGTCGGCGGGCAGTGATCGCAATGGCCGGCATAATTTACTTTGACATTCTGCGGAGCCGGCGCGACTGACCCCGCCACCCCAGAGAAGGACATGGAGGACGGGCTAAACGAGTAGGTCGACACGTCGGCAGGAGTCACCGCTGCGGCTGTGATTGTTAGGGTGACCGGAATCGTAAAGGAAGTCGGGGTTTCCACGGGCGAGGAGCCATTGATCTTCCCCGTATAGGTCCCGGCTGCTAACCCGGTCGTGTTTATCGATATGGCGTAGTTAACGTTGAAACCCGACCACGTTGGCTTTCCGACAACTATCCATGGCACCGCTGCATTGACGGTCGGCGGGCAGCCACCGCAGTCGCCAGCGTATTTTACTTCGAGATTCTGCGGAGCCGGCGCGACCGATCCCGCCACCGCAGAGAAGGACATGGAGCCCGGGCTAAATGAGTAGGTCCAGACGTCGGCAGGAGTCACCGCGGGAGACGCTACCGTCACGGAGAAAGACGGCTGAGCGATCAGGAGCGTCAGCGCCAGAAATAGCGTCTTTAATAGCAAGTTCATTCAGTAAGAATGGGCTCGCGTCGAGCGAGCTGACAACTGATCCGGGGAACAGGTGAAGGTCCAGGCTACGGACCAGCGAAGAACTGCATAGCCGTGCGCGTCCCGGCGAGGGAGATTCTGTAGGAGTTCCAACTCTCGAACCATGCGCGACCGGCAGGATATGAGGTAGACAAACATGAGGCTTTCAATTTCGTGGGCACGTTTTCCAGAGTTTTCAGAGGACAGCCGTCGCCCTGCTAGCAAGAGGATGTAATGTTGCAGTCTCCGCCAAAGCATTGACTTCGCCGAAAACAAGAGATATGTGGCGGGGTCCGTTCCTCGGGAAAAGTCACAGCTCCGAGAATGGACCTCGGAAGTTCGAAGACCGAGAATCCGGCCGACGATGCGGCTTCTCCTTCCTTATGGCTATTAGAGCTATGGATGGACCTCACGTGGAAGAGGCCGACCTTGCGCTCGTATCGATCGCGCCATTCCGCAGACGCCCTCGCAACGGGCGCCCACTGCGGTGAGGTTTTCTACGCTGACCGATTTCTCAGACACGGCTCCGATCCACCTCCTTCGGTTCCCGATTTTGCGACGGCAATCGGAGTGCCACCCGCGCGGCACTGGCAGCTCCCAGCTTCGCCGCAGCATCCGGCCAAACAGATGCCGGCGCATGCATTTATTTGCTACCCTTCTCATCGTCTTGAGATGTGTTTGGAACGAATGTCGCATCAGTGGGGACTTCGTTCGATCGCCCCATGAGTTTGGCCATCGCTTCTTCTATATTAGGCGTCCGAAATTGTACCGCTTCCGACGGCTCGTTAGTTCGCCCCTCGATGGCTTCCCGGATCTCGCGAGCCGCCCGGCAATTCCCATCAATCGCAGCGTCGAATTGGCGCGTCGTAAGAGCGTCGCCGTACGTTGTGCCTTGCGGCAGCCCCAGCTCGAGCCTGCGTTTTTCGGGAAGCGGCCTTTCGGCGAGAGAATTATAGCGGTCGCTGATGGGCCGTTTTTTCGGCCGACCATCGGGATTACCTGACTCTCCAGGCTTCCACGGCGGCCGCAGATTTTCGATTCTCCCTTTTCCTGCCATCCGCTGTTAATCCGGTGTTAGCACCGGATCCTCCTTGATTGCTCGCCGAGCATTCGATTGTCTAATTTCGAGTTCTCTGGCGACCGCGTATGAGCATTCGAGAATGCTTTCACTCTTCGATGGCCCAGCCGAGCTGAAGGGTGCATCCCCGGTAGTACTCAAGAGAAAGAAGTAATTGGGTCGTGGTTTGTCCGTCCTTTCACCGGACCGCGGCTCATTGTGGTCATACTTCTTTCGAAGTTGCAACAAACATCCGAGAGCATTCAGGTCCAAATAAATGCAACCGGAGAACTATGCGGGTTATTTCTTTGGGCTCTTTCGGTTGTGGCGGGGGTAGAGCGATCGTTCGGCATAGCCAAACGTGTATGCTGTACGACTCTTCGGCAAATCCTCGATCGAGGGCAACGGCTTCCACAGCCCTTTCTTGCCCCGGAGATCTGTGGCCGCTTGTTCGATCACGCTGCGCAGCCTCACTAATTCCGCGTCATCGAGGGTGACACGTCTGAACTGAAACACGATTTGACTGTTTCTCGGCTGATAGATCGCGAGTGTGCGTCTCACTTCGGTCTCAGAGATGCACATCTCCGAACAGCTCTGTCTGACATGGTCAACGGTTTGAGTTACGGCAGCGCTGTGTTTCTGGCCGCTTTCGCGGGCTTTAACGTAGCCCGACATAATCATCCCCGCACGAACGAAATGCCGGAACTCTATCGTGCCTTCGTTCTTTTTTGGTCTGCCCCGCGGTCTCTTTTCCGACTTCATGGTTTTCATCGGAGGCCTTAGCTCAATTCTTCGCGCCCAGCAAGTGCGAATGCGGCGCCATGTCAATGCCGCGCAGTCTGGGTGCGCCAAAGGAGCAGAAACGTAGCAGCTCGTGATGAGGGGCTAGAATGGGACGGATCGGATCCGATGAAACGTCCTTCGGCCGTGCCAATTATCCTTGGTCACCACTGCGACTTGAAATCAGAATCTTTTGCAAATACTTGTGACCATCTTTGTCATATTCATCCACGCCGATCTTGAGGAGCATCTCGCAAATTTGAGAGAGGCTTCTGGATTCCTGTTTTGCAAGTTTCAAGAGTTTCTTCTTTAGGTCCGCCTGTATCCGAAAGGCTAACGGTGCGTCTTTTCTCATTTGATTGAGATTGTATGAGAAAGACCATGCTCTGCCAACAATTCTCTTGACAGTGATTGTATGAGAATGTAAGAATATCTCATACGACTGTAAGGAGTCAATAATTATGCCATCTCCCGAAAAAAGAAACGGTTATCGACACAACTTGACTTTGGCCAAGCGCCTTTGGTTCGGTCGGATCAATCGAGAACAACAACTTTCACTTAAGTCATTGTCCGATGACTACGGGCTCTCCATAGCCGCAGGTGATCTTCAATTGTTGGATAACCGTTGGTATGTCACGCATTCCGGGCTTATCCGGCTAGCACAGCGCAGGGGTTGCTCCGGAATCAATGTGAGGCTTATGACGGAGTTCTGTGAACGTACCTTATGCCGCTGGGTTTTCAAAGCAATCGTCTACACGAGAAACAAAACTAAGGGGTTCGTTGGTTATGGCGATGCCGATCCTTCGAACGTTTCTTCTCTGGTCCGTGGCGCCGAGATGCGCGTTGCCGAGACGCGGGCCGTCAACCGCGCTTTGCGCAAGGCTTATGGAATAGGCCTCTGCTCCGTCGAGGAGCTCGGCTCAACGCCATTCTCCGTCGCGCCTCCCCACGAGAAGAAAACGGTTGGGCAGTCGACAGGCAACGGTGCTACCAACGGCCAGCCCAGGCTGCGGGACAAGCTCTGCCTCCTGATTCGAAAATACGAACTTGATCCCAACTTGGTGAAGCGCTACGCGGCTGATTTCTGTGGAACGCAGGAACTGCGCGACGCCGGCCGTGACCTCGTCGAGGCCTTTGTTTCAACCGTGGCCGAGGAAGCCGCGAAAGATCGCGCAGCACTCATTTGTAAGTTGAACAGCTACAGCCAGCCTGAGGAGGTGCGGTCATGAAACGGCATTTTCCGGGTTTACACGTCGAGCCGGCGCAGGCGAACGAATTCCTGGAAGGCATCTTCCTGGTGCGAGTGGACCGAGCCTATTATCGCTGGCACCCGCAGAAGCCCTTCTTCATTCTCAGCTTCACCGTTCTGGAGCCTCAGGAGTTTGCTTCGCGCAAGATTGCGGGACGCCTCTACTGCACTCAGAAGTCCCTCTGGAAACTGAATTGGTTCTTGCGCGATTTCGGCTATGACCCCGACTTGCTCGGACGAGACGAAGTGGATGAGAAGGCCCTGCTCGGTCTCACCGGCATTCTGCGAACCACACGCAAGTCGTTCGCCGGACGTACGTTCCTCAATCTCGAAGCATTTGCACCGTCCAGCGAATGGGAATTCATCTCCAAGGATGCTCGAGAAGGTGTCGTGGCAGGAGGCTCCAATGACATACAGCTTCACGCAGATTAGCCAGTACCTGCGCTGCCCGCGGCAGTATCGCTACCGATATCTCGACGGCTGGCGCGAGAAAGAAGACAAGGCCGCAATGATGTTCGGCCGTTGCTTCGAGAACGCCTTGTCCGCCTATTTCGCCCGGGAAGACTCGACCGCTGCGTTCTTCGAGGAATGGCGTAAATACCAGGACGCCTCCCTGGCCTATGCGAAGAACGACTCCTGGGACCGGCTCTATCACCAGGGCATTCACCTGCTCGAGCGGTTCGCTCAGGACGATCGTGTTCAGGTACAACGTCCGAAGGAGAATCTGCAGGTGAAATTGACGCGCTCACTTCCATTCGGGAGCCAGTTCGTTTCATACATCGATGCGATCGGTGAACTCGACGGCACGAAATGCATCATCGACTGGAAAACGACGACCTGCCGCTACGCGGAACAGCCGCAGGGTCTGTTGGCGCTCGATCCGCAACTGATTTGTTATTCCTGGATGGCTGGGATCTCGGATGTTGCTTTGGTCGTCTTCGTTCGAAAGAACGCACCCGAGATTCAGTATCTGAAAACAACCATTGATGAACAACAGCGCCGGGAATTTGGACAGCTGGTGGAGACAACGGTCAATCAGATTGAAGCTGGCCAATTCCTTCCGCATAGCGGAATTCGATTCCCGCAGAACGGATGTGTGAGCTGCTCGCATTTGGGGATTTGCTTAGGGGATCAGCAACTGCTGGATGACAAACTCATTCGCCGGCCCGGAGCGAGCGACCTTGATTGGATTGACCAATTTGAAGACTAGCGAGTCGCCACCGATGGCACCCAAGCTGAATCACCGTCGCGCTTTGTTCGTGTTAGAGAAGATCGACGAGATTCTCCACTGGGAACGGACCACGGAGCGGGAGCGGGACACGCGCTTTGTGGAGCTAGGCCGTTACCTCTGCGAGTTGCGGGCAGGACAATACTGGCGAGTCGACAATTTGAAGTCGTTTGATGAGTTTCTGGAAAAGAAATTCCCCGAATCCCGAAGGAAGGCCTATTACCTGATGGCGATTCACGAGCAGCTGCCACGGCAGACCCATCGCGAATTGCGAGAGGTGGGGTGGGCGAAGGCAGCGGAGTTAGCCAAGGTCGCGCGACGCGATGGACAGAAATTCGACTGTGCAACCTGGTTGCACAAGGCGCAGGAACTACCCAAGGAGGAGTTCAGGCGCGAGGTGGAAAAACACCTGACGGGCAAGGAGACCGAGCCGTGGGAGATGCTTTACTTCAAAGTCTACAAGGGTCAACTGGCGGTGATCGAGCAGGCGCTTGAGACCGCTTCGTTGATGCTCGGTGGACAAAAGGTGCGTGGCTATTGTTTGGAGATGATCTGCGCGGATTTCCTGGCCGGCGCAAACCTAGACACCTCTGGAAGCTCGGACTCTCTTCTCCTGGCTCTCAGTCGAATTTACCAATTGCTTCCTAATTCGCAGCAGCAGGAGTTCTTGCTGCGGATACCGAAGGCGTCGTGACTTGGTCCATGCCCGGACGACCCAGACTTCGCCTGGACCGAGATACCTATCGGGGGCTCTGCCAGCAAGTGCTCCACCGCGACGGTTGGCGATGCCAGCAATGCGGTGGTTCTAAAGATCTTCAGGTTCATCACATCCGGTCCCGCAGCCAACTGGGACCGGATGTTGAAGAAAATCTCATCACGCTTTGCAGTGGATGCCATCGGAATATCCATGTCCAAACCAAAAATCCCGCGCCGTTCGAGCTTGGCAAAAAATGACTCTTCCACTCGAATCGAAGTAACGAGAGTTTGAGCTCAAAGGACTGTGCTCTCTGGATGGAATTTTCTATCGACATGCCCTTCGGTTTATCTGGTTCCGAGAAAATTGGTTCGAGTCGGATAGCGATCCGGTCGCCGCTGTCGACGCCTAGCTCTCACCGGAGGAAATCAGTTTGGATTCCCTACGCAAAGCCACGAGACCATATCGCCGCTCGTCCCGGTGATCGTCAATGTTGTCGTCGTCGATACAGTTCGGACGGCCGCGACCGCCGAATTATCTGTCGCCTGACAGACTGGCGAAGATACATACGCCGTCGGAAACGTTATGGACAGCGTTCCGCCCTCCAACTTCCCCGTTCCGGCGAATTGGCCTGCCGAAGTTTGACTCAGCGATCCGATTCTTGCGTTGGGACCAATCAGCCCAGCCGCGCTCAACGCGGTGATCCCGCCGCCTGCGGCCAGTGGAGGAGGGTAGCCTCCTATACTCTCTACGGTGTCCGAGCACGCTGTGGCCGTGATGTGCGTACACCTCACCACACCGTTGGTTGGGACGCTGCCGGACGAATTGCCGCGGTACACATTATAAAAAGTCGCACCCGGAACAGCATTCCAGCTTGGCGTGCAAGTTTGATTCCCAGGTGAGGTGGTACAGACAACGAAAACAGATTGTGCGGATTCGCCGGTGTCGATACTCACTGATGTGACCGAGTAATTTACTGTGCCAACCGGCACTTTTCCCCCGGCTGTTGCCGCAATCCGAGAGCGGATTGGCGCAGGAGCTGGGATCGGCCAAAAAATCTCATAATTGTCGCCCATGCTTAGTGGTGCCCACATGTTGTACATCGCTGTAGGTGCAGCGACGTTTCGGGATTTAGTGGCACTAAAATCTGGGATAGAAGCAAAAGCGTTCTGCTGAAGCCAGAATACATCGCGATTCTGTCCGATTGGGCCCGCGACATTGTTCGCTATTATTCCGAAAACTGGCGTGCCCGAGACGACTCCTGGCCTTCCTCCCGTGTCGCCCGAGATCACGCCAAGATCTTCAAGGATCACAAACATCCCGTTCGAGCCCGCGTTAGCTATTATCGGTGTGATTGACGTGTCATTTGTAAAACTCCGGATATGGACGAGTGCGCCGTTCGCGTTCGCGATCGTGACCAGCGGCGTACGTAGCGCCTGAGCGTAATTCGATTCAAATTCGTAGATGTGGTTTGCGCCCACAACTGGGAATGAGTCTGCGAGAAATCCTCGGCCAACAAAGAAACATTCCCTGCAAATCATACTACCCGAGGGGTTAATGTTGCCGATGTCGTTGTGAACGTACAACAAAGGGCCGATGGAATAGCCATACGTGCCGCTGTCGTTCGTACTGAAAAGCACGCGATCGTAAGTGATATTTGCAGAGCCAAACACACTGACGGCTTCGCCTGCATAGTCCGTGCCAGGAAGAGTGAAACCCACGGTATCCATCTTAGAGTTAAACTGCTGACCGCCAGAGATGTCGAGAATCGTCGAATTGGCACCAGCGGAAAAGAGGAGATGCTTAAGTACGAAAGGGCTGGCTATTTCCACGCCGGGATAAGCTGTGCCGATAAATACCTGCTGGGCTGCGCCGTAAGCAAACTGCGCCATCGCACTGAGGGCTCCGCCCAGTTCACCTGTCCAAGTCAGAGCGCTTGAGAACGTTACACGTTCGTTGAAGCACAAAGGCGCGGCCTGAATAATAGTTAGCGCCGCGGGCGAGCTGACCGCCAAATGAGAATTGAAAACGTAACACGAGTTAGCAGGTCCGGCGGGAAAGCGGAGCGCCCCATCTGTTCCGTTCGTGACAGCCGTGTTGTACGCTGCGAGTACGGTCGGCGTGTCATCAAACTTGACGACGGCCTCTGCCACCGTTTGCGCGGGAGCGGCCGCTAATGTTAGCGTTCTGGTTCTGGCACCAGAAATGATGGTGGTAGCTAAGTATTCGTTGGCACCGTTTTTGACAGCACTCGTGTTCAGCCACGAAGGGAGGGGCGGAAGCGCTTGAGCGAAATCGTCCCAAAAAGTCTCGCCGGGATGAGTGATTCCAGCAAGCACGCCATCCTTCAGTACCGCGTATTCCGTATCAGCCGGATTCTCCGTCTCCCAGCTGATGTGTACACCAACAAAGAATGACACGTTTCCACCAGACGAAACGTCTACGCCGGGATTCTGGCCTCGGGCATCCATACCTTCGAGTGCGGTGAACGTCGTGGGATTTTCAACCGTCCTCACGATGTACTCACCGCTGAAGGAAGCATCCGCACCACCCTGGTCGAAAAAACTGGCTCCCACGGTAGCGCCGTTCGGACCACTAGTAACGATGGTCACAACGTTCGATGCGCGGGACCGACGGATCACGTTTGTTACGATGGTCCCAAGGGTGGCAGCTGCGCCTTTGGCCACGATCGCGTCACTGGCTGGGCGAATCCCACCTAATGAGTCGATTGGCGCCACTTGATACGAGTGCTGCGCAGTACCTCCGGAACCAGCCGCCATATGGCCTGTTCCAATGCCGCCAATTGCATCGCCGGGGACGGCGGTAAGTTCGCAGACATCAGTCAGCGATGGCTTTCCGCCACATCCGTATAACACCACGCCATCGTGATCGATAAAAGTCGAGGGTCCTCCTGTAAGTACTACGTTGAAGTTACCCGAAACACAGTTTGCGGTAGAGGTAGGAACCGTCGCGACAGGGCGTGCGAAATAAGTTGTAACGTCAATCGCTGAATTTCGCCCCTTGGGTTGTTCATCGTCGGAGACACTTGCGTTGCGGTTTCCGACCGTCGACGATTGCGCAGTAATCTGGAAGGACATCAATGTCAACACAGCTATCGGGACCAAAGACTTTAATTGAAAATGCATCCACGACTCCTTCGGGAGTTGCCTTGAGCGTTGTTGACCGCACGAAGCTTGAACGTAACCAAGAACGAATCGGGTGATTTAGGGCGAGAGGACTTCGCCCAAAGAACAACTTGCTCCAAACGTCAGTCTTCTTGATTTACGCTCCCGCGTGTGAACAATTCACAGATGGCCGTCCGCAATCAGGCAGGCCCATTCGCCGCTGCGGAGGACCTGACGATGGGATTCGCCAAGCCTCGCTCGGACATTCTCTTTTTAAGCATTTGACATAGTCATCCCAGCGGCGACGAGAAACTCAGGGCCCGGCATTCGAAGCCACCTTGAGAATACTAGTAAGCGCCGCTGCTTCAGCTGGGAGGCGCGCACTTTCGGCCTGGAGTCCGTCAAATTCTTCCGGCGTCCCCCAGATTCTGCACATGGCATCAGCTCGCGGTATTCAAGAATGCGCTGCCGGCGCGGCGCAATTGCGCGCGGAGGTGTACGCGAGGGATGCCGAGGCGGTGTTCGCCGAACCAGCGCAGTGATATCCAGAGTAGCAGGAGCAAAATCACCAGCAGAACCGAAGCGACGGAAGCGGCAAAGGATTCGCGCTCGACGAGCAGCGTCATGGCGGTGGATTCATCCCAACCTGGCAGCACGCGATCGAGAATTCGGCGGAGCGGAAGGCCGAGAAGATGAATGCGGCCGATGCGCACGTGCACCGTGCGGTCGAAAGTGTAGGCGGGATCGTAGGCGTGGATGTTGCCAGTGGCTTCGGTGAAGATGACCGGGTCGGTCAATTGCTCGCGCGTGAGAGTGTCGCCGCGAGTGTCGCGCAAGACGAGGCGATAGGCGGGATCAACGATGATCCAGCGGCCGTCCACGAACACTTCGGCGACCACGTGCTTGGTCATCATGTTCGAATCGAGCAGGAGCAGGCGGCGAACGCCCATGTGTCCGGTGTCCATGAGATTGATGAAAGCGTTGGTAGCCGTTCCGCAGACCTGGAGCAAGGCATCGTAGTTGAGCGTGTCGGTGGGATCGCGGTCGGGAACGGTCGGTGAAGGGCCGTAAGGCAATCGCGCTGGGCCGTGTGCCATCCAACTGAGAACGGCCTCGATCTTTTCATCGCCCGGCGCGGTGGCGGGAACGATCGCGTCGGAAAATCCTTTGAGATAACGGCGTGTGGAATATTCCCATCCGATGGAATAAATCGCGGCGCAAATCGCAAGGATGAGCAGAACACCGACGGTGTACCACACGAACCGAAATACCGGGTAGCTGCGATTCTTCTGCGGGGCAGCAGACGCGGGCCCGTCATGGGAGCCGGATTGGCCGGCGTTGGGGAGCCGTTCCGTGGGCATGGTGGTCTGAACTGAGTTTAGGACGTGATCGTCGCTCATGTGGTTTCCGGTCTTTCGGCGACGGCCATTTGCTCGGGCCTAGGAGCCGGCGCGCGACGGCTTGCGCGCGCAGCAGGCCCTTTCTGCACGAGGAACGAATGGACATTTTGTCCGCGATTTTCTTCGTAGTGAACGACGCGGCCTCCGGCGACGGCGCACCAGCCTTCGACGAGATTGCGCGGCAGAAACGCGACACGCGGCGTAACGAAATAATCGAAGAAAAGGTTGCGGGCGCCCGCCCAGGTGCGTTTGCCGCCAGATCGCAGGAAATGCACCAGGAAATATGGGACGCGGAAAAATAATACGACAAGCGGCTTGGACCAATCATGGCGCAGGCCGGCGCGAATCCACGCGCCCGGAAACTGGTATAGCAGGGGATATCGCCCAGAAGGCTTGTAAACGGCGAGATACATTTGCCCGCCAGGTTTCAGAATGCGGAAATTTTCAGCAAAGGCCGCCTGTGGATTTTCGGTGTGATGGATCACGCCGTCTGAGATTACAACATCGGCCATTGCGTCGGCGAAGGGAAGATTCAAATTATCGCCGACGGCTCCGGGGCGGCCGTGACGCTGAATGGCGAGGCCGAGAGAAACACTGCTGCGATCGAGGCCGATGCAGCGAATGCCGCGCCGCGCGAGAAAACCGAGAACGCGGCCGGGACCGCAGCCGACATCCAGGACCAGAGAATGCGGATCGAGAGCGTCAATCAAATCCACCAGCGGGGCGGACACGACGGAGCGAATGTCTTCCGAGGCGCCAGTTGGAACCCAGTCGAAAGGATGTTGATCGTAGAAAGTCTGTTGTTCAGTTGCGGCCATTTTTCGATTCCAGCGCGTGCGAGTAATAGCCTTCCATCTGCTCCGTCAGGCGATCCCAACCCAGCTGCGCGACGACGCCGGGGCAGCCTGCTTGCAACTTCTGATATAGCGAACGATCGGATAGCAACGAGCGAATTGCGTCGGCGAGCGCTTGTTGTTCCGGAGCGATCACCAAGCCGGCGCGGCCATCAATCAAAGAGCGGATGCCGCACGCATCAGTGATAATCACCGGGATGCCGCTGGAAACCGCTTCCGCCGCGGAATTCGCGAAATTTTCATAGCGCGAAGGTAAAATGAAAACGTCGGCGTCTGCCATCACTGCGGCTTTCGCATCATCGTACAACGCGCCGGTGAAAATCACGCGCGATTCCACTCCGGCATCGCTGGCGCGTTTGGCGAGGTGCGCGAGGTAGCCCGGCTCACCTTCCGGGCCGGCGATCACCAGACGGCCCTCGCTGGGACAAGCTTGCGCGAAGGCATCAATTAGTATGTCCGCGCCTTTGCGGGGAATAAGGCGGCCCAGAAACAGCAGCAGCGGTTCGTCGCGTGGGATGCCCCATTTTGCGCTGAAGGTACCACGTGTGGCGGGGACGGCGGGTCCGGCGCGGTCGATGCCATTGTAACGCACTACCAGTTTTCCGGCCGGAACGCCGTCTTGCAGCAATTCCTGTTCTTCCATCTCGGAGGTCGCGACGATTTGCGCCGCGTGGCTCCAGTAGGAATCGCCGAGGCTGCGATGCCAGACGCGTTTCATGCGAAAGCTCCGGTCAATCGGGCGATACATGCCCATGGGCTCGATTACGTAAGGAATTCCCTGGCGTCTGCAGAAGTAACTGACCGCCGGTCCGAGCAGATCGTAGAGGCCGTAAAAATGGACCAGGTCGAAGTGCCTGAGGGTACGTCCCGCAAAATCCTATCACATCCGGATTGACAGTCAGCGCGCGATAGTTTGCCAGAGTGGAGAGATAGACGGCCTCGACGCCGTCTTCTTCGGCGCGCCAGCCCCACGGGCAGGGCTGGAACTTGATGGCGGAGCCGTTGAGCCGTCGCAGGCCGAGGTCCGCAGTGAGCACCGTGACTCGATGCCCGCGTTGGGCGAGGCCGCGCGCGAGGGCGCGTACCTTGACGACAGGGCCGCCACGGTCTTGAAACGGGAAATACGATTGAACCGCCATTAAGATGCGCATTCTGCTTGGAATACTCGTGAAAGCCGTTACCTGAGGCTTCCTAATTGCGGGCTGGACCGCCTCCTCGGAAGGAGAAACCCGAGGATACTACGGCGAAGGGAGGGAATCCAGACCGCAGGCTGCGAGAATGGCTGCGAATTGGGACTGGAAGAGATCGAAGCGAAATTTGCGGCGAACGATTTCTGCGCCGCGCTGGCCGAGGGTGGAACGCAGGGAATGATCACTCAGAAGCTGGTCAAGCGCTTGGATCAGCGCGGCTTGATCGCGCGGCGGTATCAAGAGGCCGATCACTTTGTCTTCCACTAGGTCGGTTGAGCCTCCAGCGGCGGCGGCGACGATTGGTTTGGCAAACGCCATGGCCTCGAGGAAGACGAGGCCGAAACCTTCGCCGGTGCTGGGCAGGGCGAAAATATCGGCGCGCGCGTAACAGGCGGCGAGTTCCGGTTTTGAGAGGCCGGTGAGGAAGCGCACGGAATCGGCAACGCCGAGGTCGGCGGCCAACTTCTTTAGCCGTGGAAGGTCGTCGCCCGCGCCTACTGCCGCGAGGGTAAGGTCCTTGTGCGTGGCGCGCAATTGTGCGAGAGCGCGGATCAAATCATCCACACCCTTGTATTGCTCGGAGGCGGCCCAGCGGCCGACAGTTAGAATCACAGGGCTGGGCGGGAAAGCGCCGGGGGTCTGGAGACTTGCGCGTGTGTCGGCCATGGCGAGGACTTCGGGATCGAGCGGCCAGGGCAGCTTGCGAATTTTTTCCGGCGACATTTGCTGCACTTCTGTGAGCTTTTGTACGGTGGAGGTACTGGCCGCGAGCACTATATCGGCTGCGAGCAGCGCGGCGTGACGCCGAGCGGGCAGCGGTTGCCAGACTTCCACGCCGTGAGCCATGACGATGATTTTCATTTGCGGCGCAAGGCGTTTCATCAAGGAGGCGATGGGAGCAAGATTGGCATGCGCGGCGAGAACCACGCGTGGTTTTTTCCGGGCAATTTGCAGCGCGGCGAGGATGAAGCGCAGCTTGGAACGGCCGAAGCCGCGGAAGGCGATTTTATCTTCGCCGCCCGGGAATTTGTGAACGCCAGCGGAATCGTTGAGGCCCAGCAACGAGGCGGACCAGCCGTTCTGGGCTGAAATGTCCAACAGCGCGTGGACGGTCTGCCGGCTGACTTCCTGAATGCCGCCGATGCCGAGCAAATCAGGGAAGAGGCCGACGAACTGCATGGGCTTGGACGCAGGACGAGAGGAGTTCATTTGCAGAAAACGAGGACGGCGTGAGTGGCGTACCGCCCGAGAAATATTGTTTCGCTGAGAGGGTCGGTCCAAGATTCGTTTGTAGAGTAAGCAATCATTTTTGCGCGGCAATGGTGCCGGCTTCTGATTCACCGGCCAGCGTGGCAGCGGCGGCGGGAGCTTTCTGGCGTAAAATCCCTTCAAAAATTGATGTGAGTTCGCGGCCGTTGCGTTCCCAAGTGTAGGCGCGCGCGGTCGCGGCGGCTTTGGAGCCGAGGCGGGCGCAAAATTCGGGATGTTCGCAGAGCATGCGAATCATGGCCGCGAGCGATTCCGCGGATTCAGGGTCGTTCAAGATCAAACCGTCCTCGCCGTCGGTGACGATTTCGCTGGTGCCGTTGTTGGCAGACACAATCACGGGCAAGCCGCAGGCCATGGCTTCGGCGGGAGGCTGCGCGAAGGTATCTTCGAGCGATGGGCCGACGTAGGCGTCAGCGGCAGCGTAATAGAATTCGACGTCGCTGCGCTGCGGGAGAAATCCCACGCGGCCGTCAAGTCCGGCGTCGCGCGCGGCCATCAGGTACGGCGCTGGATCCTCGTGGCTGACGACCAGCACGTCAATGGGAAGCTCGCGCAAAATTCGCAGAGCTTGCACGATCACCGGCAGGCCTTTATTGCGTGCGTCATTGCCGACCAGCAACAGGGCGAAGCGGTCCGGCGCGAGACCCAGCTCATCGCGGGCGTCTTCGCGCAGCGCGGCGCGGCGCCCGGGATTGAAAATTTCGTGATCGAGGCCGACGTAGACGACAGGAAATTTTTCGCGCCGGCAGTAATATTTTTCCAGAGCTGCCGCCGTGTGCCGGGCGATCAAGACCAGCGGAACTCCTGGCGGCGAATAGAGGCGACGTTCCAGGGCGCGGACCAAGCGGTAGTATAGCCTGCGATGGATCACGCGCGGCCACGCGAGGATTGAATTGCGCGACAATTTCAGGCCGGCTTGGATGCCTTGCACGTACTGAGCGAAGACGATGTGCACGGACATGACGTCTGCATCCAGGCAATTGATGCCTGGGCTGTACACCAGATCCGAGCGGAGATTTCTGAAGCGCGAATCCCAGGCGCGCCACAATCGGTTGGCGGCGAACCACCACAAATAATTCAGCAGGTGCGCGCCGGGAAATTTCGGAATGCGGTGCCAGGTGACTTTCGTTAGATCGAGGTCCTGCACATCTTGGCTGTAGATGTGAATGTCGTAGGTTGCCGCGAGCTGCGCAATCCATTCAGTGACGCGCCGCTCGGTACCGTGGCGTTTATCAACGAACGGCGAGACCACCGCGAGCCGAGGTTTACGAACGGCGCCAGGCACGCTTCAGACTCCTACTCGCATGATTTCGCACCAGGATGCCAGCACAAACACGCTCCAGAGCCGCGACCAGCCTACCGATTCCGGCTTGCGGAGATAACGCTGCCACAGGCGGCTAACGGCGGCGGGATCGAGCACTCCGGCCGCTGCCAGGCGTTCCGGCGTAAACACGGCCTCGATCGTCGCCCGCAGATCGTTTCCCAGCCAGCGGGTGAATGGGAACGTGAAGGTGCCCTTGGGACGGCCTTGCAAGTCCGCGAGCAAGGCTGGAGGAAGAATCCCCTGCATCGCGTGAAACAGCAATCTTTTCTTTTGCAGGCGGAGGGCTAGCGGCAGGCGCATGACGTATTCCACGATCGCGTGGTCCAGCAGCACCGGACGAACTTCGAGGCTGTGAGCCATACTCATGGCGTCGCCGTCGCGGAGAAGGCGCGGTTCCAGGTGCGCGGGAAAATCGAGGAAGGCGACGCGCTCCTGAAGGTCCTGGCCGCAGGTTTCGCGGGCCCATGTGGCGATGTGCGCGGCGGCTTCGGATGTGCCATTGTTTGCGGCGAGCGCGGGGGTGAGAAGTTCGTGCACATCGCGTTCAAGGAACAACACCCGCACGGCGAGCTGAGCTGCGACAAAAGGATCGTCCGCGCCGACCAAGTAGGAAAGTTTGCGCCAGCGAAATGGAAAATCGGCGTGATCGAATAATCCGCGGCCGGCGAATTGCGGAAATGGGCGCAGACATCCGGCCAGATGCGAAAAACGATCAAACCACGCGAACGATTGATAGCCGCCGAAAAGTTCGTCGCCTCCCTGGCCGGAGAGCGCGACTTTGAAGCCTTCCGCGGCGGCGGCGCGTGAAATCCAGTAGGCGTTCAGGCCGTCCACGGTCGGTTGATCCATCGCCCAAAAAGCGTGGTCCAGCGAACCGGCCATTTGCGCGGCTGGCAAACGGATCACTTTGCGGGAAATCCCCAGAAGATCCGCGGTGCGCTGGCTGGCGCCCGATTCGTCGAAGGATTTCTCCTCGAATCCGATGGTCAAGGCGGTAACGCGGTCGGCGCCGGCGTGCTGCATCAGGGAGCCGAGGACGGCGGAATCCACTCCGCCGCTGAGGAAAAGCGCGATGGGCACGTCGGACATCAGTTGCTGGCGGCTGGATTCGAGCAGCAAGCCGCGCAATGTGCTGGCGATGTCATCTGGCGATGCGCGCTCGTATTCGTCAGTTGACGACGGAAGATTCCAATACGATCGCGTCCGGAATTCGCCATTGCGCCAGATGCCGATGTGCCCGGGCTCGAGAGGCCTGATTCCGCGAATGGCAGTCCAAGGCGCGGGGATGTGGCCCAGCTGCAAGAATGCGCGAATGCCGGCGGGGTCGAGTTTGCGAGGGACGAATCCGGAAGCGAGGAGCGCTTTAATCTCGGAGGAGAATACGAGTTTGTCCGCGAGCGCGGCATAGTAGAGCGGCTTGATGCCCAGCCGGTCGCGGGCGAGCAGAAGCTTTTCGGCGCGCACGTCCCAAATGGCGAAGGCAAACATGCCGCGCAGTTTTTCGACGCAGCGGTCGCCGTATTCTTCGTAGAGGTGCAGGATGACTTCGGTATCGCTGGAGGAGCGGAACTGATGGCCGCGGGCCGCGAGTTGCGGGCGCAGCTCGTCGGCGTTGTAGCACTCGCCGTTGTAAGTGATCCAGACGGTGGAGTCTTCGTTGCACATCGGCATGGCGGCGCGCGCGCTGAGGTCCACGATTGCCAGACGAGTGCTGGCGAGCACGCAGGCGCCGAAGTCCCGCACGGCGGAGCCATCCGGCCCGCGATGGCGAATCGCCGCAGCCATATTTTCCGCGGCCCGCGCGTGCTGGGGATTTGCGTCGCGAGAAATGATGCCTGCGATGCCGCACATTTTGCGATTAGCCCATTCTCAGAAGCTGAACCCGCCGCGATGCCTGGACCTGTAGGCGGGCAGCTCGTAGTAAGCCGGCGAAGCATCCTGGATTTCCGGGAGGCGAAACAAAATGCCGACCCAGATCCACAGATACATGTTGCAGACAAAGTTCTGGTATGCGGAGAGTCCGCCGTAGGTCAAAGGGAAAAGCAGCATAAACGTGAACCAAAAGAATGCAAAGGCAATCGGAAAAAAGCGCGTCTGGCGCAGACGATTCACCACGCCCCAGGAGGTGTACACCAGAACGCCGGCCCAGATAATCCACAGAAACGGGGCGAGAATGCCCATCTCGATGATCATCACGCCGTATCCTTCTTCTACCCAGATATCGAGCGTGTGAGCCCCGATGAGTTTGGCGACGTATTGCCCGCCGAGGGAGGCCGTTCCGATACCGTTGCCGACCACCCAATGAGGATTGTCGAAGGCGCCGATCAGATTTTTGATGGGGTAATCCCAGGCACGGGTGCTCACTTCGTAAGCGGAACTACTAGGATCAAGAGATTCTGTATAGAAGGCAACGCGTGGGGCAATCTCGCTGGGAAACAGGAGGAAGATCAAAGCGAGCCCGAGGCAAAGGGCGATGGCGGTGCTGCGTATCGCCTTAATGAGGCGATGAGCCTGGCGCCAGCGCCAAGGCGCTCCCCAAAGAAAACCGGAGACGAGGACCAGCGCGCTGATGCCTCCGTAGGCGACAGCGCCGCGCGAGCCGCTGAATAATGTGCCGCCCACCAGCAAGGTGGCCACGACGAATACGAGCTTATTAGCCTTCTTGGTGGAAAGCAGCAAATATCCGGCGGTGCCGATGGTCAGAATGGTGGCCGTCACCAGGTATAATGCCAAGCGCCCTGCACTGACGAATACCGCGGTCGGTAGCGACATCATCTGGTTGGTGATTGGCGAGAAACGATCCAACTCTCCTAGTTCGCGAAGTTCCGGCGCGAGATTCGTGGGATTGAGAAAGGAATGCCCGACGATAGCCTGGATTATCGCTATCGCCGAAATCACACCAACCAGCACCAGATTGGTGACCAGAAACTTCCGCAAGTCTTCATCGTTGCGAATCAATGCATAGCCTATGTAAATGAGCGGGATATAGTAGAAGTACAATTTAAATCCGAGCAAACCATACAATATGTGCGGTGAGTTCTGATTGAATATTTGGATCACGCCAAACCACACGAAAACCAGCAGCGGAAGCATGAATGGGGGACGAAAGAGTTTTTCACGGCCGCGGCGGACCTGCGCGAAAAACGAAATATAAACGAGCCCGACTAAAATATCCTTGCCGAAGTAAATGGCCATGTTGTTGCCGAGATACTTGCGGACCAGATCCTCGAACAGCAGCCACACCAGGAACATGTAAAACCCCGTGCGCCACCTGCGCAGGATGGTGATGCCTACCCAAAAACCGGCCAGTCCCAATGCGACAAATTCGAGAGGGCGCCAGTCGTTGGTGGCGACCCTCCCACCAATCTGCCAGGCCAGCCATATGCCGATAAGAAAAACGCTCAAGCCGATTACCGCTTGTCCGCGCAGCGCGGGGCTGGAAGTTCCGTTCATGGCAGTGCTTTCAATTCCAACCTAGTATGATGGGCGATCCCAGATCGCGCAAGGTGCAAGCGAACCGTTGATGAATCGGCGGTAGCAATTCAGGCACCCCGGAAACTGTTTCCCATTTTGGTGCGAAGTTGACGGAAGTTCGCGGAGGTTCTTGTGTTCAAGCAAGAGACTTGTCACAGCTCACGCTGGCTTCGGCCGAACGGCGAGAATGTGAGGGTATGCGGCCGCTCGTGCAATCATGACTAGGTGGAAATCCTGGCCGAATTCGTGCCGTAAATTTTAGCGCCGCTCCGCTGCAGAACAAAAAAATGGCAGTCGCCGGTGAGCGCGGAGCCTTTCATGAATGGGACGAGGGCGCGCAGGAACGGCACCAAGAAGCGGCGGCCGGTGAGAGGAAAGTCGCCCTTGGGATGCGTAAAATGCTCGACGAGCTTGAGTTCGGTGCGCGGCAATATCTGGCGGACGAAGAGATCCAGATGGATCGGAGTAATGTGCTCCGGAGCATTCTTGTCCATCGCGCGAACATCGCCGGAGCGTAGGAATTTCAAACGTGCCGGAACGTTTTCCACGTTAGGAGTGGTGAGGATCGCGACGCCATTTTCCTTCAGCAGGCGGCGGACGCTGCGCAGGAAGCCCGCTGGGTTTTCCAGATGTTCGATGACTTCGACGGAGGTGATGACGTCGAAGCGCTCCGTGAGATTGCGGTCGAACTGGGGATCGTCGAAATTCAGTTGTACGAATTCCGATGGTAGCTCAAAATAATTCTCCAGGTCTGCCGCGGTGACTTGAAATCCCGCGGCTTGCAAGCGTTCCGCGAGCGCGCCGCTGCCGGCTCCGAGATCGAGAACGCGCGCGGCGGGCGCCGCATAGCGCTGCGCGATTTCCACAACTTGCTCATGCGTGCCGGGAAGAGCTCTTACCAGGCGCGTGGGCTGGTTGCAACGATCGTGGGAGTCCCGGACATTCTCTCGAGCAGTCAACGCGCGATTACCTCCTGATAGAGACGCACATGCTGATCAATCATACTATCCAGATTGAAAAGCTGCCTGGCTCGGGAGCGCGCGGCGGCGCCTAGTGACGTTAGCAGAGATGGATTTCGATAGATCTGTTGCAGACGCGCGGCCAGCGTCGCGGAGTCATTTGCGGGGAACGTCAGGCCAGCATGGCCGACCACTTCACTCAGTCCGCCGGTATCAGCGGCTATGACGACTCCGCCGCGCATCATCTGTTCAATGGCGGCCAGGCCGGCAGTTTCTTCCCATTGCGACGGCATTACCAACACCTGAATTTGCTCCACAGCCGCTGTGAATTCGGAGCCTCGCAGTTCGCCTGTAAACCTGACGCGGTCTTGCAGGCCGAGACGCCGAACAGAAGCTTCGAGCCCCGCGCGTTGTGTTCCATCGCCGATGAAAGTGAGATGAAAGGGAATTGCATTGCTCGCGAGATCTTTCGCCGCATCGAGAAGTAGTGGGAGGCCTTTCTCCTGAACCAGACGGCCTGCGTAGCCGATGCGGAAGGGAATTGCATTGCTGGGCGATGGATCCTGTGGCGCAATGGTGGCATTTTCGATTCCATGATAAATCGTTCGCGTGCGCGGGAGCGCGATTCTGCCGGCCACGTGATTGCTCACCGCAATATTTCCAGCAGCGCGCGCACAGAGCCAGCGGCGCGGAAATGTCGAAACAAGATTGCGCAGGCTGGCAATCCATCCTAGGTCGCGCGCATTGCATTGCAGGCATTTTTGATAGCGGGCGGCCATGAAGTGGCCCGGGCAAATGGTGTGGTCTGGCGCGTAGAGCAGCAGGCCATTCGGGCAAACGGACTGATAGCCGTGGTGCTCAACGACCGCGGGCGTTCCGACCAAGCGCGCAAACAGCGAAGGCAGCAGCGCGGGGCCGGCCAGGTGCAGCACGTCCGCGGAACGAATGTGGCGAATCAACTCGCGCTGGCCCGGATGCCGCAACACTCGGAAGGGAAAGTTCGAATCGTCCATTCCGTTCGCGGGCGTTTGCGTGATGAATACGACTTCGATCGAATCACCGGGATGATCTTTACCCCATTCCGCCAAACCGGTAGCGAGCGAGAGAGTCACGGTCTGAACGCCACCTACCAGCGGAAACCAATCGTGAGAATAAATAAGCAGTTTAATCTTCAATCGGGTCTTCCAGCGAAAAAGTCGGCATAGGTTGCGCCGGTGGCATCCCAGGAAAGATAATCCCGCTGCACGCGCAGATTCTTTTCATGCATTTCCCGCCAGAGTTCGGGATTCGTGAGGATCTTGCAAAGCTCGGCGCCTAGGGCTTCTTTATCGGCGAAAGGAACCAGGGCGATGCCGGCTTCCTCAATGACTGTGCCTTCGGACGCACCTGCGTAACCGATGACAGGCAAGCCGCAGGCAAGTCCGTGGATAGCGCTGCTGCGACGAAGGTAAAGGCGGCCACGGACACCGAGCAGGACATCGGATTCGCTGAAGATGCGTGTCACTTCCGTGCGGTCGCATATCCCAAGATTACTGACTTCGATTTGCGTTCCCTGGAAAGCGCGCTCAATTTCTCCCCGTGCCTCCACGGTGCCGCGGCCCAGGAAAATCACGCGCAACTGAATTCCTGCGGCGACCGCGGCGCGCGCGGCATGGACGATCTCACTTATTTCCCGCTGCTGGTGCGGCGGTTCGCTGACGCAAAAGACGACGACGGTCTTTCGCGGATCACTCTGAATGCTCTTTGCGGTCCGGGGAGTGAGATTTTCGGGAATATTCGGAGCCAGCGGAATGTACACGGCGCGTCCGGGCGCGCGTGACAGCCACGGAAAGGCATCGAGCGGCACGGTAATAACGCTTTTCTCCGTAATGCGATGCAGAGTGCGCACGAGTCCAATCCTGAAATGCGCGGCGAATGCGGCCAATCAGACCAGGTCCGCCAGCTCCCGAGGGTTCGTGAAAAAAAATCGCGCACCGCGCGCCGCGAAGCCGCAGGATCGCAGCGGCAACCAGCGCGCCAATGGGGAAACCTCGCCGCGACCATCCCAGGGCCGTATATTGCAGCAGAACCCATTGACCGCGCCACGCGGCGCTTTCGCAAAAGAGATTCCAAAGCGCGCGCGGCCAGCCGATCTTATCCCACGGCACGCGAGCGATTTGCACTTCAAAGCCATGTTTCGGGAGCTCGCGGCGAAGGGAATTGCAGTACTCGGTCACGCCGTCCAGCTCTCCATCGCGAAGAGCGAGCAAGGGGATCAGCAGGGGCATTTCGCCCCCGAAAAAATCGCAGGCGCGGAGGGATGCGCGTTCATGAGGGGATCTTCACGGTGTGCGGCAGCGTGATGGAGCGGCGCGAGCTCGAAGATTGTGATCCATACTTCAGTTTTTCCGTTTACCTTTGGCATTGATTCCATTGTAACCGCGCTTCAATTCGACATCGACCAGTCCGGCTTCGGCAAACCAGCGTTGCACGGTATCCATGGTTTGCGGCTGGTCGTACACGGGGGAATACATGTCGAGAGCGCTCAGGATTTTTACCTGCTTCAATTCTTCATCGGTATAGATCAGACGCGGAGCGTGCGAGATTGGTCCGATCGGGATCAGCCTGCCGATTTGCGGGCCGAGCACCGGAATTTTGTGCAGCGCTTTTTTCAGTTCGAACGCCGGGGGAATGAGCCAGGTAAGTAGCTTGTAGATGCCTCGCGTGCCCAGCGGGCGAAGAATAGGCCGCACGATGTATTTCAACGGCGGGAAGCCGGGCTGGTCTTCATACACATCAATGACGATTTCGCCGCCGGGGCGGAGAAAAGGAAGCAGGCTGCGGAATGCCGCCGCTACATCGGGGCAATGCTGCAGCACTCCCATGCAGAAAATTTTGTCGAAGGAAGCTTTTCGCAGCGGAATTTCGTAGATGCTTGCTTGGAACATCGAGAGATTCGGCGCGCCGGGATTGTTTCGCCAAGCCGCCTCGACCGCGAGGCTCAGATCGAATGCGAAAACTTCAGCGCCGGTTTCCAAGGCAAGCTGCGTGAAGCGGCCGGCGCCGCAGCCCGCTTCCAGAATGCGTTCACCGTCTAGACGGGTGGGCCAGCCGGTGGTCTTATAAAAACGATCGCGACTCAAATCGTTCTGCATCACAGCGTCTACTTGAATGGTGTCGAAGCGATTCCACTGGAATCCGAAGGAGTCCGCGTAGGACTCCGATGGCACGAATCGCGGGAGATTCCGCACGATCGGCACGGTGGCGCGGCAATTCGTGCATTCCAGCGAGCCCTCCGTGACTTCACCGGTAGCAGGGATCTTCAGAAGCGGCGGAAGCCAGCCGAAATGCACTGCCGCATTTCAAACAGGCGTACAGGTCTAGTGCCTTGCGATGCATCTATGGCTTTACCTCCGGTAATTTTCTTCGCGAGCACCAGCACAAATGAAAATCATTGTTTCACAGGGAGGGCCAGCACGTGAAGCTCGTCGACCGCCGTCAGCTGATAGCCGCAGGTGGCCAGCATGGCGCGCGCGGCCTGATCGAGCGCCGGCGAATGCATTTCCATGATGATCCACGGGCGGTTTGGCGATTGCAGCAGCTTCGCGGCGCCGCGCAGAGCTTCCACTTCGGCGCCCTCGATGTCGCATTTGATGGCATCCGGCGGCGGTGCGGTTTGAATGAAGTCATCGAGCGAGACGCAGGGCATCAGCGTGCCGGAGTCCGGTGGCGCGTGCTCGACGAATTTCCCGACGCCGTGGTCGGGCGAATCCGCATTTGCCGCGACGAAACTGCGATTGCCCGTGCTGGACCAAATGCCCGATTCGACCACGGTGACATTCGTGAAACCGTTGCGCTGAATGTTGCGGCGCAGATTGGATGCATTTTTGGGATCGGGTTCGAAGCTGAAGACTTTTCCGGTAGCCGTGACGAGGCGCGCGGCCAGCAGCGTAAAGAGCCCAAGATTCGCGCCGAGATCGTAGAAAATCATGCCCGGCCGCAAGCGTTCCGCCAACGTGTTTTGCACGGCCTGCTCGGCTTCACCGTGCAGATAACTTTGTCCGGTCCTGGGGTTCAGTTCGAGCCAAAGCCTGCGGCTGGGCCAGTTTCCACGCGCGCCCAAACCTTTTGATCCACCGGAAGAATGCTGTGGCTCACACGATGAATCAAATTGCCGACGAATGGGACATTGCGCAGCGAGCGCAGAGACGCCGGAGTATGCAACAGCAGATCGCCCACCCATTCGCGCATGCCTGGCATTTTATTTTTCCACCAGCGAAGGTGCCGATTATCAGCGCATCCATGCCAGAGCTGAAAAAGGTGCGGATAGCGTCGGTAGGCGAACTGACGATGGGCTCGCCGCGCAGATTGAAAGACGTGTTCATGACCACCGGCACGCCGGTGCGCCGGCCGAATTCGTTGATGAGCCGCCAGTAGAGCGGATTGACGTCGCGCTCGACGGTTTGCGGGCGGGCGCTGCCATCCACGTGCGTGACCGAAGGAATCACGCTGCGCTTTTCGGGGCGCACCTGCGCGGTGAGAACCATGAAGGGCGAATCGGTGGCGGATTCCAGATATTCCCCGGCGGCTTCCGAGAGCAGGGAAGGAGCGAAGGGGCGCCACCACTCGCGGAATTTCACGGCGTTGTTCACTTTCGCGTTCATTTCCGGGTCGCGCGGATCGGCGAGGATGGAACGGCTGCCCAGCGCGCGCGGGCCAAATTCCATGCGGCCTTGAACCCAGCCGAGAATTTTTCCGTCGGCGAGCAATTCAGCGGCGACGGCGGCGGGATCGGCGACGCGCGTGGCGCGAATTTTGTAGGTGGCGAGGGCCTTCTCGACTTCCGCGTCGGAGCACTCGTTGCCCAGATAGGCGTGGCGCATTTTGCGCACCGGAAGCTTTCGCCTGCGTCTAGAGATGGACCGAGCGCGGCGCCGAGGCAAACGCCGTCGTCGCTGGCGGCGGGCTGAACGAAAATGCGGTCAACGATTCCGGAGGAAAGAATTTTCCCGTTGGCTTTGGAATTGAGCGCCACGCCGCCGGCAAGGCACAGATTGCGGCAACCCGTTTTCGCGACGGCCGCGCGGGCCAGCGTGAGCATGGCTTGTTCGCACATATCCTGCACCGCGAAAGCCAAATTCTTGTGGCGAGCGTCGATATCGGATTCCGGAAGGCGGCGCGGGCCCAGGCGCGGTTCCATGCCGCGAAAGGGATCGGATTCCGGAGCGATCAGCAGATTCGTGGCCACGCGATAGGGACTGTCGTCCGGCACGATGAAATCGCGCAGATTGATTCCGGGTTCGCCGTAGGGCGCGAGGCCCATCACTTTCCATTCGTCGCTGTAGGGAGCGAAGCCAAGAAAATGAGTGAACTGCGCGTAGAAAAGACCGAGCGAATTCGGCCAGGGAATTGTCCAGAGATGTTCGAGGCGCCCGTTGCGGCCGCGCCAAAGCGAAGTGGCTTCCCTAGCGCCGCGGCCATCGAGAACCAGCACGGCCGCATCGTCAAATCCGGAATAGGCAAAGGCGCTGATGGCGTGCGCCAGGTGGTGATCCACGAAACGAAATTGCGCTTTCGATGGGTCCGAAGAGGCGCCGGAAATGATTTTCGCCGCCGCGCTGGTGGGACATGCTGAGGAATGCCGCGTCGAATTGAGCAGGGCGCGAGAATCCACGGTGCTGCCGGCCCGTGGCGTAACAGCGCAGATCGTGCAGATATCCGGTGCGCGGGCGAGGCCAGCCCTGGCACACAAAATCCACTTCGTCGGCGCGAACGCCTGCGAAATCCAGGCAAGCCCGAATCGCCAGCGCGGGAAAGCGCGCGTCGTGCTTCACGCGGCTCAGGCGCTCTTCGGCGACGGCGAAAAGCACTTCCCCATCGCGCGCGATGCACGCCGAGGAATCGTGCATCTGCGAATAATTGATTCCGATCGAGATCATATTGCGAGAACCCCGCGAGTACGAGAAGAGTTCAGCGCGAAGCCCCGTGCTGCGCGGCCAGATTGTGCGTTAACCATTTCAGCGAGTCCTTGAGAACTATTTTCGCCGCTCGACAACCAGAAGCGAATGAACTTCTTCGGCGATGGTCCAGTCCGGCGAAGTTCCCTTGCGAAACAGCCGGTCGACAAGCTTGACCGGCCCGTAAGCGGGAGTCGTCCAACCGCCTTCGAAAACGCGCGCATCGTGAAAAATAGCTATGCCACCCGGTTTCACGAAACGGTTCCAATCGTTCCAATCGACCTGAACGCCTTTCTCGGAATGGTCGCCATCAATTACGATCAAATCCAGCGGTTCCTTCCAGTCCTTGGCCACGTCGTGACTGAATTTTTCAATCCATGTCGCTTTGCCGCGCCGGCACGACGCTACGATCTTGTGCGCCGCTCGCCTGGTGAAATTCAGGCGAGGCGAGCGGCTCAAGTGAAATGGATCGATCAAGTACAGCGTGCCGTCAGGCGACATCGCCTCACGCAGCGCCAACGCCGAAACGCCTTCGGCTACCCCGATTTCAGCCAGCGTCGTTCGGCCCAGCGCCCATCGCTGCAGCGCGGCGTGTTCCGCGGCCGTATGCTGCGCGAGAAACGGGCGCAGTCCCAACCACGCATATACCGGATGACGGAAGGCAGTAATCAGCTTACTGGAATACTGCAGTTGCGTGTCCGAAATGCACGGCAGATTGAGCACTGCGTATTTCAATTCCGTGCTCCCAGACGCGCGGCGGCGAGCAGCAGGATGCGCTCTAGCTTTTGCGCGATGATGGGCCAAGTGTGGCGGCGGGCCGTCAGTTGCGCCTCCTGTCCTAGTTGCCGGCGCAGATCCCCCGAGCGGGACAAGCGCTCCATCGCCGCGGCTAGGCCAGCTGTTTCCGCGGGCTGCACGAGGAGCCCACTGAATTCGTCCTCGATAATATCCGCCATTCCCGGAGCGTCACTAGTAATGATGGGCATGCCGGTGGCCATGGCTTCCAACAGCGTGAGAGGCATGCCTTCCGCCAGCGACGGGAACACAAAGATATCGTGCGCGGCGTACAGCGCGGGCATATCCGGCCGCTTCACTAGTGGGATGACGTGCACGCGATCGCGAACTTCCGGAGCGAAAAAACTCCTGATTTTCTCTTCGGGAAGCATGCAGCCGGCGACCGCAAGAGTTATATCCGGAACTTTCGCGCAGAATAATGCGAACGCTTCCGCCAGATAGTGAATTCCCTTGCGGTCAATCCAGCTTCCGACGAAGAGCAGGCGCAGCGTCTGCCGCGCGTCATAATCCCGCGGTACAAAAAAAGATTCTTCCACGCCGTTCGGGAGATAGCGGACCCGGCCGGCAGCGCCGCCATGCGTTAGCTGAGCGATAACGCAGGCGGAGCGATTAGCCACGTCCCCGTAATCCGCGGTGCGGATCGAAAAATCGTACATGTTCTGATGGTACAGGCGATGCCACACGCGGTTCTTCCATCCCAGATTTTCGGCACGCCCTAAACGGTATTCGCGCAACACAATGTAGCCGTACCACTCTTCTGAACCCTGCATGGTGAAAACGTAGGGCGGCGCGCCGCGCGGCCGCAGCTATTTGCGCCATACGCCGTAAACGCAACCCCAGGGTGCGTGGAGATTTACGACGTCGTACGCTTGGCGGTCCTGCAGAATTTTCTTGGCAACGCGCCGCGCAAAAATCAGCGCGTCGAATCGGCCTGATCCAGCGCGCCCTAGCAGCACATCGTCCAGGAACCAGCAATCCACGGTGTGCCCGCGCTTTTCCAGCTCGCGCGCGTGATTGAACACGACGCCGGCGGCACCTGCTTCCTGCTGCCGCGGAACACCTATCGCAATTAATATCTTCACCTAGTTTGCCTTGGTATTCTCGCCCATCACGAAATAATGGAACGCGAAAGGGCTCAGAATCCTCCGCAGCGCGCGATTCGCTTCCAGCGATTCCAAGATGATGGGATCGTGGCCCGGGCGGATGGGGAATTGATGCACCGTTCCGTCGGAGCGAACGATGCGCCATCCGGCGTTTCGCAACAGCGCTCGAATCTGCGGAAATAGAAATACCCGGTCGAAAGGCTGGTCTGCTCCGGGCGTGGCCCTGCGATTCCTGGCGCGTGCGTAAATATAATAGAGCCCCATAAGATTAAAATAATTCGGCGTGGTGAGGAAGAGCTTGGCGCCGGGGCGGGCGACGCGGGCCATTTCACGCAGCGCTGCCGCGGGATCCGGCAAATGTTCGATGGTTTCGCAGGAGATGATCAGGTCGAACGAACTGGTGGCGTACGGCAGATTCTGCGCATCGGCTTGCGCCAGTTGCAGGCGGGCGCCGCGCTCCGCTTCCGCTCCGGAGGATTTTCCGCGCGCAATTTGCAGCGCAGTACTGGAGAAGTCCGCGCCAAACATATGCGCGCCCCGCGCAGCCAGAAGCCGCGAGAAGCCTCCGCGGCCGCAAGCCATTTCCAGAACCCGCCGGCCCTCGACGGGAGGCAAATATTCGCTGACCAACTTGTACCACGGGCTTTTTGCGTCGTGGCCTTCCGGAGACGCGTCGGAAACTTTCTGGTGCCAATCGTTGTATTCAGCCGCGAAGGTCATAGCGCGGCTCGCCGCTGTGGTTCAATATGCGCAGGGCTTAATTCGGGCAGCACGCGCTTTTGCGCGCGAGGAATTTTGCTCGAGATGCCAGGGTTCAAGGTCACGGTTTCAGAGCGATCCGGCGTGTGGTCTCAATCATGGATATTTTTGTGCCGCTCGTCGGCGGTTTTCACTAGCGTCTCCGAGTGTTGTTCCAAGTGCCCCATCTCCGGAAAAGGCAGCCAGCGACCGCGGGCACGCCGGTAGAAACTGTTCTCCGAGAGTTTACGCTGAATCGCGTAATAGAATCTGGGCGGCATGGTGACGGCCGCGAGCAGCGTGACATTTTTGAACACGCGATGCAGCAGCGACGCTTCCGGATGTGAGACTTCGTAGATGGTGTGCTCGGCCTTCACGGTTTCCCAGGGCCATCCACCATCGATCATCAGCCGAAGCTGATCCGACTCAGCATGACTAAAAGCGACGATGGTTCGCACTAGTTTCGCGGGAAACTGACGCGCGCGAAGCTCGCGGTCGAGCGCCTGAGAAAGCGCCGCTAGGACCGCCTGCTTGCGCCGAATCAGGCGGAGATCGCTGCCCAAGTTGTGAAAGCCGTTGGATTCGTGCAGGCGATAGTAGGTGAGCGTCTCGGGAAGAATCTGGGCGCCGGCGAGCACGGACGCGAGAGTGTAGAGATATTCATCCGCCTGGACCACCAGAGCTTCGGGAACGGGACCAATTTCGCGGAGGAGCTTGGTGCGAATGGTCATGCGGCTGGTGCCGAGGAAAGCGCCGCGGCGGCGAAACAGAAGCGCTCCTTCGATGGTGTTGGCCTGAAAGCGGAAACCATCGCGGAGAATTTCCGACTGTTCGCGGCCGTCGAGATAAGTCATGACGATGCCGTGGCCCACGATGCCGACAGCTGGATCGGCGCTCATGGTCTGCATCACACGACTCAATTTGTCGCGCGTCCACCAATCGTCGCCGTCGAGGAATGCAACGATTTCGCCGCGAGCCTCGGAAATTCCGGCGTTAAACGCCGAGGCTTGGCCGCCATTCGCTTTTCGCAGCAGGCGCACTCGCGGTGCGAATTTACGGACGATTTCTGGAGTGCGATCGGTTGAACCGTCATCGACGACTAGAATTTCGACGTCGCCCGCGAGGTAATCCTGTTCGAGCACGCTCACGATCGCATCTTCGATGAAGCGCTCGTGGTTGTAGGTGTCGATCAAGACAGTGACGAGCGGCGTGGGCATATTAGATCCCTAGCTCGCTAGATACACCCGAAGTAGGGCGGGGCGCAGCAGTTCGTGCGGCGGATGGACGGCGCTGGGCGAGACAATATAAATAAAGACCAGTGCGCCCGCGCAGCCGGAGATATGGAAGCATCAGAGCAGCGAAAGGCAGCAGCACGCGATATTTCCAGTGCGCGAAGCGCGCTGCAAGGCCGTGGCGCGGATCTCTCCGGATTCGTTCGACAGCGCCTTGCACGTCGTCGTGCGGCAATTGGCCCAGGTCGGAAAGAGCCGGCGGCCGCTCTCCGGCAACGCGCGAGATCAGTCCAGTGCGAAGCGCCGCGCTGAGCATCTGCGCGGCGCGGCGGGCGTGTAAGGGCTCCTCGCGCAGCGAGAGCACTTCGAATCCATTGCTCTCGATAAAATTTCGTAGAGCGACGGGACTCCAGCGCGTCAGGTGGTTGGGTGGAAAATCCAGCGGGTCGTCTCCGATTTGCCAGCGATTGCGGTTGGGGACGCTGAGAGCGATGAAGCCATCTTCTGTCAAGAATGATTTTGCGCTGTCGAGGAACGCCTGCGGGTCATCCTGGTGCTCGAGCACTTCGAAAAACGTAACAGTGCCGAATTTCTCGAGCGGATGCCCCTGCTGAAAGTCCGCCGGCACAGCGGCGAATACGTTGCGCAGGCCGTAGTGCTGCTGCGCGAAACGAACGGCGTTCTGGTTGGGTTCGATCCCGGTTACGTCGAAGCCCGCGTCACGAGCCGCCGCAAGAAAATTTCCAGTGCCGCAGCCCATATCGAGCAAGCGGCCTTGCTGCGGGGCTCGGGGATCGCTCAGAAAAAATACGTGCCCGGGCTCGAGTGGCATCACCGTGCTGTCGCGCCCTTGATACGCCGCTTCATACCACGCTGCCTCCGGCATCTTCAGTGGATTCCAAAAATGCAAATCGCAGCCGGCACAGGCGTACAGCGCGGATTGGTGCGAGTGCGCGAGCGGCTCCGATTCCGCGGCACGACCGCAGGCGGGGCAGTGGCGGGATGTGCGCGGGTCGTCGGATACTGCGGACTGCGCGAGTGCCGAATTTGGCGCGGCGTGGCTCATGCGCGAGTGGTTTCCTTGCGCGCGGTGACTTTCAGATTCGCGGGGATGTTTGTGATTCCCGCCCAAGCGTCCTGTTTATGCGCGAGCAGCTGTGTATCAACTGCGAGAAACGGTACAGCGTTCCAGGCTTCGAGCATGCGGCCGCCCGTCAAATTATTTCCGCCATTGAAGAGGGAAGAAAGGATCGAATAGCTTCCGGGGCGAAGCGGCAGGCAGGGCACGGTAATTTCGATGTGCTGCACGCCGGGTTCGAAGGACAGATCGTCGAAGCCCCAGCTGGCGACCAGGGCGGTGGCGTCGTTATAAATGTGCAGGCCGAAATGGCCGCGCCGAATCGTTTCTTTCACGTTGACCAGAAAGCTGAAAGCGGTTTCGCGCAAGCCATCTTGCAGGATATTGCCGCCGCTCGCGAGTTCCCATCCCAGAAAAACACCGGCGACACTCCCGCCAGCCTCGCCCTGAGCGGCGCGCATGGACGCCTCTTCGTACGCAGCGATCACTTTCCCGGTGGGCCCTTCCTCGCGAACTTGGCCGCCGTCAATCCAGAGAACGCGCTGGCAGAGTCGGCGAATCTGGCCCATTTGATGGCTGACGAAAACGATGGTGCGGCCGCTCTTGGAAATGTCCTGCATTTTGCCCAGGCATTTTTTTTGAAATTCGATATCGCCGACGGCGAGAACTTCGTCCACCAGCAGAATTTCCGGTTCCAGATGCGCGGCGACGGCGAAAGCCAGGCGCATCTGCATTCCAGTGCTGTAATGTTTCAGCGGAGTATCGAGGAAGCGCTCGACTTCGGCGAATGCGACGATGGCGTCTTTCTTCCGTTCGATTTCGCGTTTGCGCATGCCCAGAATCGCGCCACTCAGGTAAATGTTTTCGCGGCCGGTCAGCTCGGGATGAAATCCGGTGCCCACTTCCAGCAGGCTGCCGACGCGGCCATGAATTTCGGCGAAGCCCGTGGTGGGACGCGTAATGCGCGCGAGTAGCTTGAGTAGCGTGGTTTTCCCGGCGCCATTGCGGCCGATCAGCCCGACGACCTCGCCTTGCGTCACGTCTAGGGAGACGTCGCGCAGCGCCCAGAGAAAATCCTTGGAGCGGCGGGGGCCATTGCGCCGGAAGGGCGCGGTGAATGCGCGCGTGATTACGTCGCGCAAGGCGAAGTAACGCTCGCGTTCGCCGACGCGATACCGTTTGCCCAATCCTTCCGCGTGGATGACGGATTCGATCATTTTCTAGGCCACGTCCGCCATGGTTGTTTCCATTTTCTGAAAATACCCGACGCCGCTCAAGAGCACGACCACCACCATGGCGGAAGAAATAAAGAGCAGGTGGCTGGGCGGCGTGCCGCGGCCGGTGAGCGACCAGCGAAATCCTTCAATCACTCCGGCCATTGGATTTAGGCCGTAGAGCCAGCGCCACTTTTCTGGCACGCGGGAGCTGGGGTACACCACCGGCGAAGCGAACAGCCAGAATTGCACCAGGAACGGCAGCACGTAGCGCACGTCGCGGTAAATCGCGTTCATCGCGGAAAGCCACAGGCCCACGCCCAGCGCAAGCAAGATGGCCAGCAGCAGGAACGCGGGAAACCACAGCAGCGCCGCGGTGGGTTGGATGTGGTAGTAAATCATCAACACGACGAACATCAAAAACGAGACGCCGAAATCGACGAGCCCGGAAAGCACGGCGGAAAGTGGCAAAGCCAGGCGCGGGAAATAGACTTTGGTGATCAGGCGCTGGTTTTCGACCATGGTCATGGTGGAGTTTTGCAGCGCGGAGGCGAAGTACATCCAGGGCAGCAGCGCGCTGTAATAAAAAATAAATAAAGGTAGGCCGTCGGAGCCCAGACCGCCGAGCCTGCCGAAAAACAGGCTGAACACGAGCATCATCATCAGGGGTTGTAACACGGCCCACGCGGCGCCGATGGCGGTTTGCTTGTAACGGATTTTAACGTCGCGCCAGACGAAGAAATAGATCAGCTCGCGGAAATCCCAAAGTTCCGCCAAGGGCACCGACCACCAGCGAGTGGGCGGCGTAATGCGTAGCACCGGAACCGGCGAATGCGCGAGAGTCGCAGCCTGCGTCGAGGGGTGCGTGGCGGAGTGCGTGGAAGCGGTCATTGTGATGGCCCGGGATCCGCGGGTTGCGTGGACTTGAGGCGTTCCAGGTCCTGCTGCTCGATTCGCCCCATCATTCGTTTCCTGCCGGTAAGGTAAGTTTCCAGCGTGCGCGCAGCCTGCACCGGAACCACGGCCACCTGGTTGTAAGCCGCGTCACGCCAGGAAATCGGTCCGCGCGCCGGTATTAAGTGGGTGCCCCACTGAAATACGAGCCCTAGATTCCAGATGATCAAAGCCGTGGTGAGGGCCGCGGCGAAAATCTCCGCGCGTCGCTCTCGCAACGCTTCGGCGAGCCAATCAAAGAACGAAGCGAGGCCCAGAATGAATAGTGGCGTCAGCGAAACGAAAAAGCGATTGCCAAAGGACGAAATTCCCGCCCAGTCTCCGTAACATCCGATTGCGTACAGGTAAAATGCGAACGCCAGAATCGAACACAGACTGAGCGCGCGATCGTGATTTTTCAAAAGAAACAGGCCACTCACCGCGAGCATAGCTACCGGCGTCCAACTGAAAAGGCCGTGCTCGGACGAAAAACATACTTTCAGCAACGCGGGTGAAGTGAAATCCCAGTGCGGGCCATAGCCAAATTCAAAATAGCTGCCGTAAATGATTTTTTTCACTATCAGCGTGGGCAGGAAAACGATAAAGGCCGCCAGCACAAAGAGAACGTTCTGGAGAAACAGACGCCAGACGGACGACATTTGCCGCGCGTGGACATCTTGCCAGTAGCGAACGAGCGATTCAGCGAGCGGCACCACCAACAGAACTGCGCAAACGTAATAGACATCCATCATCAGGCCGGAAATCAAGCCGAGGACTAGCCATTGCGTCCAGCTGCGCTCGGCCCGCGTGCGGTCCCAATACCAGAAGAACAACGCCGTCGCGAAAGCAGACTGCGCATGAGACCACGAAGGATTGAAATACATATAGACCGGCAGGGAACTCGCGAACCAGATGCCCAGGCAGCCCAGGAACGCCCAGCGCGCCGGGAAATATTTTTTGGCCAGTTCAAAGGACAGCAAAATTCCCAAGAAACCGTAAATGGCGGTGGCGATAACCACGGCGAAAACATACGGAAACGAAAACCCATCCGCGGGAATGTGCCCGCCGAACAAGTGATTGATTTTCACGGCGCCTTGAGCCACCAGCAGAAACGGAACCCAAAGAAACGCCGGGCCGATCGAGAAATGATTGTCGAGATGGCCGTTGGAGGTGAACTGCTCGGGCAAGAGCCGGTTCTGATCGTCCACGCGCCCCATGCGGAAACTGGAGTTGGCGCGCAGCCAATCCTGCCGGAAATCGAGGTTGTGCTGAATCAGCGGCGCGCGCGCGAACGCGTAGTAGCCCACACCATCGCCACGCACCCAGGGATTCACCAGGGGCAGCGTGCAGAGAAAAATAAGCGCCAGAATCTTTTCGTATTTGTAATTCGTGAACAAATTAGCGCGCGTTACCTCGACCCGCCGCGCCGCATGCCGATTTCGTGGCCCCTGTGTTCGACACGCGCGTTACGACTCTCGGATCGCATCGGGCGCGTCATCGTTCGCGGTCTCTGGCGCCGGCGCGGAGCCATCTTCCTTGCGGAATATCGCGATCAGGGAAAGAGGCGGAAGCGGAAGCCACGGATCGAGCACGCGGAATAGCGGTGTCAGCAAATTCAATGCTCGGATTTGGGCCAAGCCGAAGGTCCTGCGGCGCAGAATTTTGCCGTTCAGCCACCAGGCAATCACTCCGGTGCGGTTGAATTTCAGCACGCGCTCCGACTTTGAAGCCGGCTGACGTGCCGACGGCGACAAGTTGCTTTTCTGTGTAGCGGCGGCAATGTCCGAGCACTTCGTCTAGGGTGCCGAATAGCTTCGGGCCACACGGAACCAGCACCACGGCGTTTCCGCCATTTTCCAGCGCATGCATACACGTTACGCAACGCGCCGGCGTCATCGGCGAGATGTTCCAGAACGTTCAGGAAAATCACGGTGTCAAACGATTGCTCGGTGGGAAAAGTGGCGGCGTCCGTCGCGTCCACGTGAGCCACCCGCAGATACGGGCGGTTCGCGCGCAGCCTTTCGAGATTGTCGAGATATTCCGGATTGATGTCCGTGGCCCAATAGGCCGCGCGCGGCACCAGGTGCGTCGTCAAGATTGCCGATTCCCGCACCGAGTTCGAGCACGCGGCTTCCGGTGTACGGCCGGATCACGTCCGCCATCCAGCGCGAAAAGCGCGGCGCGCGGTTCAAGCGCAGCAGGATTTCTCCGCCATGCCCATCTGCCGCGTAAATTTTATCGGACGCGGCGTAGCGGCAAATGGCCCACAGCGCGCGCACGCCATCTTTCCAGCCGATCTTCTTGCCTTCGGCATAGGTTCTGCCGGAATAGCTGATGGGCACTTCAAAAATGCGAGCGCCGCGTTTGGCGAGTTTGATGCATAGCTCCGGCTCGACGTCGAAGGTCGAGGCGGTCAGCGGAATGCTTTTCAGCAAATCCGCGCGCACCATTTTGTAGCAGGTTTCCATGTCCGTCAGGTTCAGATCGCAGACCAGGTCGCACAATAGCGTGAGCAATTTGTTGCCGAGCTCGTGGCGGAAGAACAGCGCGCGCTTGTAACCGCCGGGCATGAAGCGCGAGCCGAACACCGCGTCCGCGTCTTCGTAAAGGAACAGGTCCACCATTTGCAGCAGGTCGCGCGGATGATATTCCAGGTCGGCGTCGTGAATCACCACCAGGTGCGTATCCACGTGAGCGAGCGCGCTGCGAATGGCCGCGCCCTTGCCCATGTTCTTTTCGTGCCGCAGCCAGACCCAGTTGAATTTCTTGAAATTCTGGCTGGATTCCAGTTGCGCCTGAAAACGCCGCGTGGCTTCGGCGGTGCCATCCGTCGAGCAATCATCCACCACGATCACGGTGATGCCCGTCAAACGCGGCGATTCGTCCAGGACGGACAACGCCTGCAGGCTCGCCTCGATCAAATACTGCTCGTTATAGGCCGGGACGATTACGGAGAGCGTGGTGCTGGTGCGATTCTTGCCAGCCTGCGTCCTTGGAAGGGACAGACGCCGCCCGCAGCCAACCGAGTGCCGGCGCCAGCGACCTGGTTTTTTGTGGGCGTAGTGCTCATAGTTCCCGAGTGAAATTTGCGCCGGGCAATTTGCCGGAAGCGCGCGCATCCGGACCGCGGAATATTAATCCGCGGAGAGCCCTGCGACAGCGCGGCCTTCCGCGGCGCCCGCCGTTACGCTCTTGGCCATGCCTGCTTCCTGCCTATCGCGGAAGTAGGCGATCACGCCGTCCACAATTTCGTTCAGAGAAGTGGATGGGCGGAATCCGGTGAGCCCCACCAATTTTTCCAGAGCCGGCACGCGCCGCGGCATGTCTTCGAATCCCGGTTCGTACGCTTGATCGTAGGCGATATGCGTGATCGGCGATTTGCTGCCGGTGCGCTGCTTCACCAGCAGCGCCAGATCGTCGATGGAAACTTCTTCGGTGCTGCCGATGTTGACGACTTCTCCGATGGCCTGGGGATTGGCAAGCAGGTGCAGCACGGACTGCACGCAATCGCGAACGTCGCAGAAACAGCGCGACTGCTGGCCGGTGCCGTACACGGTGATGGGTTCGCCGGCGAGCGCCTGGCGCACAAAATTCGGCAACACCATGCCGTAACGGCCGGTCTGGCGCGGACCCACAGTATTGAAAAACCGCGCGACGATTACCGGCAGCTTCTTTTCTTTCCAGAAGGAGAGCGCCAGGAATTCGTCCAGCGCTTTGGAGGCCGCATAACTCCAGCGCCCCTTGCTGGTGGGTCCCAGAACCAGGTCGGCGTCTTCGTGGAACGGAACTTTATCGCTCTTGCCGTAAACTTCCGACGTGGAAGCGGTGAACACCAGTTTTTTCTTCTTGGAAGCCGCGTCCAGCACGTTCTGCGTGCCGTGCACGTTGGTCTCGATGGTGCGCACCGGGCTTTCGACAATCAGGCGCACGCCCACGGCCGCCGCCAGGTGAAAAATCACGTCGGATTCATCCACCAGCTCGGCCAGCAAGTGCTTGTTCATGATCGAATCGAAAATGTAATGAAAGCGCGGGTTGGCTTTCAGGTGGCGAATATTTTCCACGCTGCCCGTGGAAAGATCATCCAGAACAAAAACTTCGTCACCGCGATTCAGCAATGCTTCCGATAAATGAGAGCCGATGAAGCCGGCGCCGCCGGTTATAAGGTAACGCATGATGACACCTCTAGGTGGAGGGTCCGTGTGATTCCCCGGACTCCGTTGGAAATCTGGGATTCTTGCCGACATCTTCGCCATACCCGTAGCCGTAGGCGTACGGATAGTAGCGGTATGAATAGTAATAATCCGGAGCGCTGGAATCGACGGCGTTCAAAACCACGCCGAGCAGGCGGCATTTCACCGCCGCCAGCAAATCTCGCGTGCGCGTGAAGGCTTCCTTGGGCGTTTCGCCGCTGCGCACCACCAGCAGGACGCCGTCGGTGAGCGCCGAAAGAATCACAGCGTCGGTCGCGGCCATTACCGGAGGCGAGTCAATCACGATAAATTTGAAACGGTGGCGCAGCTCGACGATCGCTTCGCGCATGCGGTGCGAAGAAAGCAGGTCGGCGGGGCTCGGCGGCACCGGGCCAGTGGTGAGCGCCACAAGATTATTGATAGTCGGATGCGGGATAGTGGCTTCATCCAAGGTGGAAACGCCCGCGAGATAAGAACTCAGGCCGACTTCTTTCCCGATGGTGAGGTTCAGGGCGCGGCGAATGCCAGGCTTGCGCAAGTCGGAGTCCATCAGCAACGTGCGATCGCCCAATTGCGCGAGAGTGACTGCCAAGTTCACGGCCGCCGTGGTTTTGCCTTCGCGCGGCAAAGCGCTGGTTACCAGAATCACTTGCGGCGGATGATCGGCCTGCGACAGCAGCAGCGAGGTTCGCAGCGCGCGGAAAGCTTCCGAGATTTGCGATTTGGGCTGAATGTAAGAAAGCAATTCCACGCGGGGCCCCGACGCGGATTGCGGCGCCGCTTCGCGGGCGAGGCGCGAGAACCGGCTGTGGCTGGTGCGTAATCCGGGCAGAGACGGCACGACGGCGAGCGAAGGAAGCCCGGTGAGCGCTTCGATGTCGTCCGGAGACTTCACGGTATTGTCGAGATATTCGCGGAACAGCGCCAGGCCCACTCCGCCGACCAGACCCACCAGAACCGCGAGCAGGATGTTGCGCGCCTTCTGCGGCCGTGAAGGACTGGCCGGGGCCAGCGCCGGATCAACAACGCGAATGTTGCTGGAGCGCAGGCCCGCGGTGATGCCCGCTTCTTTCAGCTTTTGCAGCAGGCCGTCGTAGAGCTGCTTGTTCGATTCCGCATCGTGCTGCAGAATGTGATATTGCACGAGCTTTTCCGCGAGGTCGTTGGCTTCGGCCTTCTGTTTGTCCAGCGCTTCTTGCAGCAGTTCCACGTGGCTGCGCGCTGTCGAAAATTCCTCCTCGACGCTTTCCACCATGGTTTTTCGCGCGGTTGCGAGATTTTCTTCTACTTCTTTTTGCTGCGCCTGCAGCCGCACCACCTTCGGATAATTCGGCCCGTACTGATCGAGCGCTTCGGCGTACGCTTCATCGAGATCCGATTTGCGCTTCAGTAGATTGGAAATCACGTCGTTGTGCTGGGCCGCGGGCAGCGCATCCACGTTTCCGGAAATCGCCATGCGATACAAGGCTTCCTTCTGGGCCACGTCCGTTTGCGCGTCGGTGACGGCTTTGCTCAGGTCCGCCAGCTTTGATGTGGTGATGTCCTGTTTCTCGTCAATCTGCCAGATCTGGTTTTCGCGCTGGTACGCAATGCGCGCGTCTTCCGATTTTTCCACCTTGATGCGCAGCTCTTCCAGTTCCGCGGAGAGCCAGTTGGACGCCTGCGTGGTCGCGTCGTACTTGCTGCGGAAATTTTCCTCGACGTAATTCTGCAGGTGGGTATTGACGACTTGCGCCGCCAGCTGCGGATCCTCCGCTTCGAAATGTACTTCGATCAAGCGGCTCTGAGGCACGCGCTTGACGGCCAACCGTCCCAGGAACGCGCCCAGAATCGCGGGGCGGCTGGCGGTGGGGCTGGCGTGTTGCCAGGCAATCGAATTGGGGTTGCCGCCAAATTCCGGATAGCGCGCGAGGTCTAGCGACTTGATGGTCATCAGACGCCAGAGTTTCGCTCTGCAGGATCTTGGTCTGCGTTTCGATGTAGGTTTCGGTGTCTTCGTATTCGCCGTAGGAGTTGGAGTCCGGGAAAGGCTGCATGGACTGCGCTTCCTTATCCACTTCCACGCGCGCCGCCGCTTCGTACACCGGCTTCATCTTGAAGGAAGCGATGGTGACAACCGTCACGACGGTGAGCAGGAAGGTGAGGATCAGCCACTGGTGCTTGCGCAGGATGATCAGGTAGTCGAGCAGGTGCGGTTCGCGCGGAACCTGATCCCAGGGCAGCACGGACGGCGCGGGAATCACCGTCAGTGCTTCGCCGGGTTTCCGGTCGCGAAGGCTTGGCACGATTCTGGATGGCTCTTCCATTTGCTCCTACGTATCCCTTCTCCGTCAACGGCTGCCGACTCTTAGTAAGCGGACCGGAAAATGGCGACGGAGGAGCCAATGCTGATGGCTGCTTCCGCGCCGCGCGCCAGAACTTTCAAACCCTTGCTGTCCGGAATATAAAGGATGTCGTTCGACTTCATGGCGACATCCTGCGTTTTCTGCTTTTCGATTTGCGCGATGTGCACCGGGAATCACATCTTTTTGCCCGGTGACTGGATTGTTGCGCATGATCACCGCGCTGTCGGCTTTGGCAAAGCCGGTCAAACCGTGAGCCAGCGCCACCGCTTTCAGCGCGGTGATCTGCTCTCCATGGCTTTGCAATACGTAGCCGCCCGGTTGCGCGATGCCCGCGCCGGTGACATAGACGATGCCGGCGCGCGGCACTGAAATCACGTCGCCGCCGTAGATCAGAATGTTGTAAGCCGAATCGCCGGATTCCAGCAGGTCCTGCAAGCGAATCGTGATGATTTGCGGATTTTCTCCGAGCGGATCGTTCGGAGCAGGCCGTTCGGATCGCGTCGCGTTGACACTGCCATTACCGTTGGCGCTCGCGCCGATTACGGCGGCAGTGCTGCGTGCCGCGGGAGACGTTGGGGCTGCGCGTGACGATTACGACGCTGCCGGCGTCATCGGTGATTCCGCCGGCGCCCGCCAAAATTTCCAGCAGCGTGGTAGGGCGGATCACCTGATAGACCATGGGCTTCTGCACCGCGCCGACCACCGAAACCGGCTGGCTGTTCTGCTCTTTCACGAAGACCGAAACCTGCGGATGAGTGACCAAGCCATTTTCGATGAGCAGCTGCTCCATTTTCTGTTCGAGCTGAAATGGCGTTAAGCCCGCCGCGGTGATTTTCGACGGGATTAGGGGATATGAGATATCCCCGGCATCACCAACCCGGACGTCACGGGAAAGTTCCGGCACGTCGAACACTTCGATGTGCAACAGGTCGCCGGTTCCGACCGGAACGTCGTGGGGCTTCACGCGCTCCTGCGCGGCGAGCTCCTGGATTTTCTCGTTGGTCTGTTGCGGAGTTTCGGTTTTTTGCTGGCCGTAAAGTGCCGGAACAGCACACAGCAACAGGGCCGACAAGAGTGAGGCGAGCTTCGCTCGGGGACAGTCCGCAACGCGCCGGACCGCGCATTTCATGGCCAAAGAGAACATCGCAAACACTATCCCTTAGCGGGTGCGCTACTGTCAACCCGCGAAAGCTCGTCGAAAAAGGAACCAGGGAGGGCCAAAACAGATTAGCAAGATCTGAGGTCCATCTGTGCCACTTTCGCTTGTGGCCGTGTACCACTAAGCACGCGAGTAACCACCCAAGCTGCGGATTTCTCACCGGGTTGGTTGGTGCATCTCTGTCTAGGCGTTGCTCGCGGTGCGCTTCGCTCTGCGTAGTGACGAATCACTTTGGCGAATTTCCGGTTCACGCCAACGCCAAAAACCTTGCGCGGATCGCCTGGCTGCTCACTCGTAGCGATGCCACGATTAGGTCGAGGCGTCCTGGAAGCGACAAACTTCTTTGCCATTCGGGCTTTCGTGGTCCGCTTCGCCCCCGAAACGGGAAGCGCCAGCGCGCCGCAACCGCCTACGTTACAGGCGTGCTATATTCAGAGGGTGCCGAGGTGTAACAACCGGCTGAGCCATTCCGGGTCAGGACAGGTGATCTTCTGTGCGGATCAAGCGGCTGGACATACTGCGATGCGCGGCCATTCTGCTGGTGCTGTTCCATCATACGGCCGTTCTTCCCAGCATTGCCCAAATGGGGTTCGTGGGCGTGGATCTGTTTTTCGTGCTCAGCGGCTTCTTGATTTCTGGTCTTCTGTATAAGGAGTACATCAAGCGCGGAGCGATCAGTTTCCCGCGTTTTTTCGTTCGGCGTGGTCTGAAGATTTACCCGGCGTTTTACGTAATGCTGGTGGTTACGTTCATCGCCCAGCTGGCTGGCAGGAAAACTTTCCGGCTGGGGCGCATACAGTGCGCGAAATTCTGTTCGTACAAGACTACAAGCCGGGGATCTGGATACATTGTTGGTCCTTGGGAGTGGAGGAGCATTTTTACATCCTCCTGCCGATTCTGCTGCTGTTCTTGATCCGCTTTTCATCCGAGCCCGCGAATCCCTTCAGGGGCATTCCCCGCGCTTTTCTGGTGGTGGCCGTGATGTGCTTTGTGCTGCGCGTCGCGACCGTTTACTTCACTCCTCCGGAGGCCTACTACGGCTCGACCATCGCCACGCCCACGCACTTGAGAATTGACGAGCTGTTTTTTGGCGTGCTGCTTGGTTATCTTTATTCCTTCCATCGCGAGGGAGTGGACGATTTCATGCGTCCTACCGCGACTCGGATCATGATCGGACTCGGGGCCGCGGTATTGCTATCCACTTGTTTCATTTTTCCGGGCACCGGCCGGACCTTTGTGATATTTGGCCCCGACATTCCTCTATCTGGGATTTGGCGGGCTTGTTGCTGTTGTGCCTGTATGTCCATGACGTGCTTCCGCCGCGTCTTGCCGGCCCTGCTGGAAAAAGTGGGCACCGCGGCCGCTTTTGTGGGCCTCTATTCCTATTCGATTTATTTGTGGCAAGGCATCGTTGGGGTTTACGCGATGCGAGGCATGGAAAAGTATTTACACTTCGAGCTGACCGGATTTCCGCGCTTCGCATGGTATTTCTTCGGCTGCGTGATTTTCGGGATCGCGATGGCCAGGCTCATCGAATTTCCGGTTCTGAAGCTGCGCGACAGGTTTTTCCCGCCGGTGACAACGTCGGTGGTACCGCCGCCTCCGGTGGAAAATCCGTACGAGGCATTGGCTTCGTCCAAGAACGCCTGAGCTAAAGTCTGCACTGGCGTCTTACGGGCGCCTGTACCGCGCAGCCTTATTCCAAGTCCAGCTCGGCGTCCCGCTCGCGAACCCGTTTGCGCGTGCGTACTGCGGCGCCTTGGAAGGCAGTGGCGTGGTGGTGGCCAGGTGTGCATTCAGCAGAAACAACAAAACATTGGAAGGAATGTGCAGGTTGAAATCCACCATGCTGTGCAGCAACAGTCCGCAGAGCGCGGTGATCGCGCCGGCATGGATCGCGCGCGAAAAATGTCCTTGCTCGGCGGTGAAGCTCCTGCGCGCGTCGCGAATCAAAATCCAGAGGAACGCCAGGCCGCACAAGCCGCCGAGGATGCCCGTTTCCGCGAGCAGTTCCACGTAATCGTTGTGCACGTGGTCCACAACCAGGCCGTCATAGGCAACTTCGTACCGCGGGAACACGGCCACCAACCCGCCTAACCCCGCTCCCTTGATGGGATGATCGAAAAAAATATGCGCTGCGCCGCGAATCATGGTGCCGCGCCGTCCCAACGAGACATCTCCCTTATGCAAGGTCGAAAATCGCTCGATCGCCTGGCCCACTCCCAGCCATGCCACCAGCGCCAAGGCAGCGAATCCCACAATCGCCAGCGCCACTAGCCGCGGCCCTTCCGGGGCTTTGCGGAAGCGCGCCAGCAGCGCAAGCACGGCGATTTCAAATCCGAAGCTGACGATGCCGCCGCGCGAGCCGGAAAGAATCATGGCGCCGACGGGAACGATGGTCAGCAAGCCGGTCAATGGAATCATGTCGCGGCGCAAGCCGCGGAAAATCAGCAGCGCCAGGCCGGCCGGAAGAGTGAGCTCCACAAATCCGGCAAAATGATTGCGGTTTACGAATGGGCCGAAGGGATCGCCGCCCGCGCTGAGCGTGCGCAAGCCGTAGATTTTCGCGGCGGAAGTGAAGTGCTGCACGATGCCCAGCAGCGACACCGAGAAACACAAGAGAATCAGGAACCAGGCGAGGTTGGTCAGATCGCGGCGCTCGCGAAAGGCCTGTGTCGCCAGGAAAAAAATCAGCAGATACGCAGCGAGCTTCAGCAGTTCCACGCGCGTCAAGAACGGATAGGGGGTGGCGTGCAGAAGCAGCTGAGCGAGCCCGATTCCGAACAATCCCAGCAGCGGCCAATTCAAGGGATTCCAGTAAATCTTGATGCGGTCATCGAGATACACGAGCGCGGCCCAGCCGATGAACAGCAGGCTGGCGCCAATCTCCAATATGGATCCGGACCACACTTCGACCGCGCCAAAAGCCAGCACGGAAAACGCAAGCACAAACAGCAGCCCGCCACGGATCACATTCATGGTGACGGGGTCCTCTGATATTCCGCGGGAACGAGAGACACATCCGCAATCCAAACCGTGCCACTGAGCTTGTTTTCGAAGAGGCGGCTGCCCGTGCGCAACAGCCGCACCAGCAGGAAATGCGTTTCGCGGCTGGTAGTCACATCCATGTCCAGCGCCGTCCACTTGTGCGAGCCCGTGAAATTATCGGTCAGCGCGTTCACGGCATCATTGTGGTTCGGGTCCACCAGCGAAAAGCGCATGCCGCTCTCAGTGGTGATCTCTTCCGTGCGCATCAAGGCATGAAAATGGTACGTGTGGGCCGGCTCCACTGGAACGTATTGCATCGGCTCGGTAATTTCCAGGTTGAGGCCGCCGCCAAAATCCAGCCGCACGGCGCGCACACCGGAGGAAGGTGGGGCCGTGTCGAAATCCACCGCTACACCGATGGGAGAGTTCCAGCGCCAGCCCAAGCCGCCATTACTGAAGTCGCCCGCAAATCCTCCGTTCCACATCAGCGAATGATTCAGCGGTTCGTCGTGCGGCAGGCCGGCGGCGGTGAGCGCTTCGATCCACACTTGCTTGGCGTCGGCAGCGCGATCGTCCAGGATAAGCTCGTCGAGAAACGGGAACGTGCGCGGCAAAGCCACAACCTGACCCAGCGAAATGAGCCGGCGCCACACAGCCAGCGCAGGATCCGACTGGCGGATCGAGGCGAAAAAATTCAGCGCTTGAACGTAAGCGTCCACATCGGCGGGCAACACCTGGTCCAGCAGCACATTTACATCGCGGCTGGAGCGCCAGACGCGCGAGATCGCGAGGGTGAGCATCCTGGGATCGGACTGCACCGCGTGCTGAATTTCGGCGTAGCCCTCGGCGTCTTTTCCCTGGCGCAGCAGAAAGTTTCCATAGTTCCAGGCAACTTCGGCGGAAAGCGGGTACACAGAGCGCGCGCGTTCGAAAGCACTTTGCGCTGCGCTTAAATCTCCGTTCTCTTCATACGCGCCGGCCAGATTCATCCACAAGGTCGCGTCGAGCGGATTGTCCTGCACGGCGCGTTTGTAATCCGCGAGTTCCTGCTGCGGGTCAGCGTTTGCAAAATCGAGTTGCCTGTAGCGGCCCAGCAGGTCCCAGGCGTCGGCGTCTCCGGGCTCGAGCGCAGCTCCACGTTCGATGATTTCCAGCCGCGTGGAATGAATGCGATGGTAAGCGAGCCAAAGCCTGGCTGCCTGGTAGCTGAGCAATGCGCCGGCTGCCAGCGCGAACAGCAGAATCGCGGGACGCACTGGGACTCTCTGGAGTGATGGCTGCACAGAGCCGTAATGTGCTATGAGTGTCGGTAGATGCGCAAGGCCAAATTCCAACGCGCCCGTTGCGAAATATTACGGTAGGTGCGAGCGCATGCGCGGCACAACCGGTGGGCCATCGCGCTCGCCGGAGTATTCGCAATTGCATGCATTAGAACGTCGCGCGACGAATCCAGCGGCGGAATTCCGGTGCTTATTTCTGGCCGAAGCGGTAAATGAAACCCACAGCGCCGCGATAATTTCCTTGGCTGGTGCCGCCATAGTTCTGGGCATTAATCTGGTAGAAGCCGGTATGTTCGTAGTCGAACTCGATCAAGCGAATCGTCCAGCGCTTCTTGAATTTCACGTTGAAGCCGCCTCCAGCCATCCAGGTGTTGGCCCAGCCCCAATGACTGAACTCGTTGAAGCCTCCCTGCGCCTCCAGGTTGTAACCGGAATAGCCCGGACCGACTAACACTTCGGCAAAAGGAGTGATCTTGTGCCGGTGGCCCAGGGGATAAATGCGCGCGCCAAACGTTAACGTATAGAGCTGGGTGTTTCCGTTCACGCTGTTGATGTTGTAGGCCCCGGAAAGATCGGCAGCCGCGCTCAACCAGCGGAAGATGCGGTAGTCTGCGTACATCGAAAATCCGTTCATGTTCAGCCGGTGCCCATCGGCTTCTAGCAGCGTTCGGTACATGTATCCGCCACCCAATTCGAAATTCGCGCGCGTAGGTTTCTGCGGCTTCGGGATATGCGGTTTCGGAATACCGAATAACAGGTTTTCCGGCGGGGGACTGACCGGCGCGGGACTAATCGGCAAAGGATCGTACAAAGACAGCTCCTGCGCCGAGACACGCACGCCGAACAGCGCCAACAAAAACAAAATCCCCGCTACCTTTTTCATCAACCTCATCAACCGCGCCCTCCAGTAATGGCTTCGAATTCAGATTTTTTCATTGTGCGAGTTTTCAGATGCAGGTGGCCGCTAATACGTTGGTACGCAGCGGCACACTAGGATAGATGGAAAGTCCAGCAAAGTGTAGTGCCGGCGGAAAATGATCGGAAAACGAAGCAGGCGCCGGGCTGCGGCGCGTGTGGCGCCAGATGGAGGCCAACTCCACGTCGATAAGGGTCCCCAACAAAAATTCGCAGGGCAAAAAAAAGCCGCGCGCCTTGCCGTCCAAGGCGCGCGGCCTGAAGTGCGGTTGCTCTGAGTTTTACGGGGTGATGGTTACGTTCACTGTGACCGCTGGTTTGGTAACGCCTCCCGATGACGGCGTAATCGCGATGGTGGAAGCCTTCGACGACGGGCCCGAGCCGCTGCAACCCGCCACGAGGATGAACACCATCATGGCTCCCAACATTCCCAGGCGCGTGCGGAACCGCCGGGCTTCGGGCAGCATGAACAGCAGACCGATCGCCATCATGACGAACAGCACCTGCCGCAGCAATCCGGACGGCGGAGCCTTCAACGATTGCGGCGGCACGATGAATGAATTAGCGGTGATGGCTCCGGCCGCGGAGGCGCCTGGAGTCGGAGCCGCGTTGGTAGTTGCCACCGAGCATGAGGTAATCAGCATGGCCGGCGTGCATGTGAAAGCGACAGCTCCGGTAAACCCGCCCAATCCGGTAACGAGCACTGGGAATGATCCGGTCGCGCCACGGGCCACGCTGATGGCCGCGGCGGAGATCGAGAAGTCCCACGCCGGAGCCGACAGCGGAACGGTGGTGATGTTGCCGCCGGTTTGCGTGATCGTCAGGCTGCCCGCGACTGGCCCTGGCGTAGTAGCCGCAACGGGGCTGAACGTGACAGTGACCACGCACGCAGCTCCAGCCGGAGCAATAACGATTGGGAAGGCGCCGTTATTGCAAGCGGCAGTCATGGAAGTTTCGGTGAACACTCCCGGCGCAGCAGCGATTGACGCGATGCTGAGCGGTGAGTTGCCATTGTTGCCGATCGAGACGGTGCCGGTACTGGTTGTCGTCAGCAATGCACCCGGCAGGGTAAGGCTGCTTGGCGTAACGGTGATGTTAGACGCGGTGGCAGAGCCGATACCGGAGAGCGCCACGAGCAACGGATGGTTCGGCCCGTCCGAACCGTCCACGATGTTCAGGGTCGCGGTTTCGGCCGCTGCAGCTGTTGGCGTGAACGTCACTCCGATAGTGCAAGAAGCGCCGCCGGCGAGTGAGGCAGTGCAAGGCGTGGTGCCATCTGCCGCTCCCACAAAGGCCGCGGCGTTGGGCCCCGTCGTCGTGGGCGGAAGGGTCAAGGCGATGGGCGCTGCGGTGTTATTCGTCACCGTGACGAACTGCTCGATGGAAGGAACGCCAACGAGTTGCGTCATGAAGTTAATGCTCGTGGGCGACACGCTGATGGTTGGAGTCAGAGTCAATTCCGCCGCGAAAGCATTGGTTTGGCTGGCAACGGCGTTGAACGTAGTTTGGAAGGCTCCGCTGGTGGTTGGAAAGTCAGCGGTTCCCGCCTCGCCATCCACATAGACGTTGCCCGCCTGGAGCGCGATTCCCAATCCCTGATCTGCTGCGAAAGTGCTCCGCCGGTGCCTTTGCTGCCGCCGAAAAACGTGGAGTAGAGCAGTTGTGCGGTCGCGTTTGCTCCTGCCGGATTCAATTCGGTAATGAAAGACGGTGCCATTGAGCATTATTGTCAGAGGTTTGGAAAGCACCCTGCGTGATGGGGAAGGTCAGGCTGGAAGCCAGTGAAGCCAGTTACGTAGGCATTACCGGAGGAATCCACTGCGATCGCATTTCCGACAGTCGCCGTTGTTCCCGCCGAGAAACGTGGAGTACGTTAATGCGCCTGTCGAGGGGTTAATCACGGAAACGAAAGCCACGCTGTCATTCACGTTAGGGGAGCCGGCCGGCGCCGGAATCGTACTGCCAGCGGGCACTGTGGGGAAGTCAGCCGAGAACGTCTGGCCGGTCAGATACACAAGATTGCCCGTGCCGAGTGCGATCGCGTTGCCCAAATCTTCCGTCGTGCCGCCCAGACAAGTCGAATAGGTCACTAGCCGGCGTAGCGACATTAATTTCCGTAAGGAACGCGATCTCCGGTGGTGCAGGCACGCGGTCAACCTGTGTGCCGTGCGTTGGAAAATCAGTGGAGGTGGTGGTGCCCGTGACGGTACACCTCGTTGCCGGTGCCAACAGACCACGTCCGCACGCGTTATCCGCCGAAGAGCACTGAAGATCCCACACCGCTGCCACCCAGATAGGTGGAGAACACCAGTGAAGCTGGCCCGGTGGAGGCGCCGGGATTGATCTCCGTCAGAAAAGCGTGTTCCGTTGGCGTTGGCTGAGAAGGGAAGCGGGTTCGCGGACGGAAAATTCGTGGATTCGGTTACTCCGGTGACGTAAATGTTGGGTGGGCTGGCCGCGTCTATAGCGATGCCGTGGCCATCATCGAACGTGTCGCCGCCCAAATAGGTGGAATAGATCAGCTGAGCCGCGCCAGTGAGCGACGGATTCAGTTTCGTCACGAAGGCTGATCCACCGTTGGCGGTTCCTGCTGTCCCGGGCTGCCCGATAAAGGCATTAGTGCTCACAGGAAAGTCCGGCGAAAAGGTATCGCCCGTCACGTAAACATTGGCCGGGGTCGCGGCATCCACTGCAATACCTTCCCCAAATTCGCCTCCACCGCTACCGTTTCCTGATCCTCCCAGGTAAGTCGAATAAAGCAGCGCGGTGCCGTCCGGACTCAGCTCGGCAACAAACGCGGTTCCGTCCGCTGCGACGTCAGTCGGCGGCGTGCTCGACTCCGGGTTCATTTGTGGAAAGTCCGTCGAGGTCGTGTGCTCCAACCAAGTAGGCGTTCCCCGCGGCATCCAACGCCAAACCAGTGGCCAGGTCGCCGAATGTGCCGGTGCCGCCCAGGAAAGTCGAGTAGTCCAGGATCGGGTCAATCGTCAACGGCTGCGTGTGATCGTATCCCGCAACCGCGAAGCGGATCCGGTGATCGCTGCCGATCGCATAATTGCCCGCGATTTCCCGGCGCTCGCCGTTTACTTCCTGATAGATCAGCGGCTTCTGCAGCGCCACTTTGCCGGCTGCCACGCTCATCTGCACGTCGCCGCGCGAATCAATTTCCAATTTGCGCGCGCCGCTAATGCTCAGCGCGATGGCGCTTGAAGGTCCGCACCCGGCGCTACCACAAAGTCATATTCCAGGCGCTGTTCGCGTCCGTAGAAGAACACGTCCACGCCGGGATAAATTCCTTGGTAGCGCACTGCTGCATAGGACGGAATATCTGTGTGCCACTTGCTGCGATCGTTGCCGATCAGGTAGTTCGTTTTTCCTGGCAACTGCCTGGTTCCGGCGATTTCAGCCGTGGGGTTCGCCCCGTCGAAATGAACGCGCAGCACCGATGCTTTCGCTGCCACATGCGCCTTGCGGCCCGCTCGCGTCGGCAGCACTGAAGCTCCCTTCAGCGACGATTTCGTGGCGGCGGTCGCGTGGCTGGCGCAACGTGAGTACTGCTTCCTGGTTCGTCAAGAACACTTGATAGCCCTGACCGTGCGCCAGGTAGCGAACCTCGGGCGCCGTCTGCCCTTGGTTAGCCTCGAATCCCAGCGGTAGCGTGCCGTACGCGCGCGTCATATCTTCCTTTTGCGCGGCGGAGAGCGGCGTCAGAGGCTGTATCGAAGGCGCCGTATGATTACTCGCAACGAGCTGGGATGAATGTGCGCGACGATACATCTGCACCGACAACACTAAAGCCAGGATGGCCAACAGCCCGCCAGCCATGAATCCAATTCTCACGAGCCGGGATTTCGTCTGCATGGAGGTTCTCCTCAGTTTGTCATTTCTGGGATTAAGCTTGGTGAGCTAAAAGGGGTTAATGGCGGCGGCCGAGTGGATGCAATTTAGGAAATCCTCAGGTTGCGAACAAGCGATTACCCACGGTTTATGGCGAAGGCGCCGAATCGTGGGGGACGGACACGCCATTTGAACGTGGATGGTAGCACAGCTCTCGGAGGCGGGGAACCGAAGGATGCCCGAGTATTCCACTACGAGGTATTCAAAGAGCTACTGTCGCGCAGCGGTACATACCGCCGTTCAATCTGATCGGTTCTACATGCGCGCGGGCTTCGTTGTACGTAGTTTTTGCGCTTCCGCGTTGAGCAGAGCACAAAGCTCAGGCAGACGGCTGGCATCGTGATGCGCGCAAAGTGCGCGGATGGGAACGCTGGGGGCCAGGCGCGCCAGGATTTCAAATTCTTTCGCGCGCATCCCACTATCCAGCGTATTTGTCGCGAAGGTGTTGGCCACCAGCGCGAGGAACGCCTTCTGCGGCGCTAGTTCCTCCACCAACGGCGCGGGATCGCCGCGCCGATCGCCCAGAATATAAATCGCAGCCAGCGGCAAGGCTCGTTCCGCGAATCGCAATTCCTGTTTTCCCAGCGAAAGGAAGCGCTTTTCGTAGTTGGCGCTAAACTTCGGCAGCGCATCCGGCGAGCCGTAGAGCGATTCCACGGACTCCGGCCACAGACACAAATACGGATACGCGGGATGAACAAAGAACGAGCCGTCATGCTCGGCCAGCGCGACCACGTCATCGGATAATATCGCGTGGCCGTGCCGTGCCAGCGCCGCCGCTGTAGTCGATTTTCCAGCGCCCTCGGAGCCCACAAACGCCACGGCTGTTTCACCAAACGCCACGGCGCTGGCATGCAGACAAGTGACGCCACGCAGCCGCAACAGTACTCCCAGAACCGGCCCCAACAAATACGTGGCTGTGTCTTCGATCCCCAGGTTTCCCGGCCACGTCGCCCAGACTTCCGTGCCCTCGCGATCCAGCCAAAATTGCGTGCCGTCGAAGTAGGCCAGCCGCAGATACCGGGAGCCTGCCACCTTCCATATTCTCAGCGCCGGATTGCCCGCTTCATCTTTATAAGGACTGTCGTAACTCAGCTCTTCGGGTCCGGGCGGAATTACTGCGTTGCCATGCGGTGAAGCTTCAAGGTGAATCGCCAGGGTACGATCGTTCGCTGATTCGAGTGGTGGAAGTTCTTTCTCGGGACTTGTCGTCGTCAGATTGGGGAGTGGAAGATTGCAGCGGAGCGACAATCCGAAAACGGCGTAAGTGAAATTCAACGCGGTCAAAGACAAAAATCCACGGTCACTCTGAAGAAATTGCGAAACGAACTTTCGAGTTTCTCTTGGCTCGCCGCCAGCACTGAACCGGCCAGGAAGGCTTCCGGATCTGGCGCTGAGAATTACTTCTGACACTTGCTTAGGTTCCGGCGTCGCTAGGCGTGCGTCTTCACGCGCGGAAAGTGTCCACCGTCGTTATTGCTCCGAATCGATACTTTCTGCGTCAATTCCTGAACCGTGCCATAGATCGTTATGACTGGAGATGAATACGGTTTCTTATTGTCCCGTTTAACGGGCTTAAGCATTGCGAACCTCCGCACGCAAGTTATACCGGACCTTGCGCGCTGACTGCAACCAAAAGTTGAGACAAAGCGGGCGAAGAGCAGAGTGAGCTTTCTCCGCGTGCGTTTCATTGTGAAACGCCGCCAATGCCGACTTGTCAACGTACGCATCCATTTCTGCGCTCCAATCTAAATGCTCCGTCCACGCCATCCGCGATTTGCGCAAGTGTTCCACCAAAGGACTACCCGCAAGAGGCGCCTTCCGTCGCGTACGCACGGATTCAGGCAATCGCCCCGCCACTGCCTCGCGCAAAAGCTGCTTTTGGAAAAATAATGGAAAGGGCGGAAGCGCCAGCATGAAATTCACGATCCGCAAGTCCAAAAAGGGATGCCGCACCTCGACCGCGCAATGCGTCACTCCTGCATTTTCCAGCTCGAACATGGAAGACCAATGCGGTAAAGAGAGTGATGCGTGTGCCTTGGGAAGAATCGGGTGAGGGCGCTCAGCGGGAAGCTCGCTCCATTCCCTGGACCGGTCCTGCAAGTTCAGACGACGCGCAAAGTCTGGTTCCAGCCAGCCCGGATACACCGGCGCAGTGGGGTCTTTCCCGAAAAGGCCCAGTGCGCGACGCCTTAGCCCGGGAACGATCGAAGCCCTTAGCGACAAATAACGGGAACTTTCCCGTAGTAGGCTGGCCCAATGCCCCTCGCGCATCAGGGCGCGCGCAAATGGCCACATCTCAAAGTGCATCAGGTTGTCAGCGCCCTCGCCTGAAAACACTACTCGGCAATCGGCCGCGATCGTGCGGAACTGGTCGAACAGGCCTGCAAAAAAAGGATCGTCAACAGGTTCAGGCGAGCTGATTCCCGGCTCGTCCCATCGTTCGAACGGCTGCAGCCCGTCTATCGGAATGGTTTGGTGCGGGATATTCAAGAAGTCCGCCACTTCGCGCGCGTAGCGGCCATCTTGATCTGGAATCAACGACTCATAGACCACCGTGTAGGCGCGCAAATCCGTTGTTCCGCCGGGGCCCGCGGCCAGCTCGCGCACGGTGGTGGCGACGGTCGCCGAATCCAGGCCTCCGCTGAGCAAAATTCCCGCGCGATCCACGCGCATGCGGTCCGTTACCGCGGCTTGCAGCAGGATTTGAAAATGTTCCACGTAATCTTCCGCGCGCTGGTAACGGATGCGACCAGTGGTTGGCGCCGACCAGTAACGCTGAATGCGCAGCCCGTCGGAGCTGACCGTCATCGCATGTGCCGCTGGCAGCCGCCGGATGTCGCGGAACGTGGTGGTGGCGGCATCGCAGTTCAATCCAAACAATAAAAAGTCACCGATCGCCGCGTCGTTTAATTCGTCGGATACGCCGGGATGCTGGCGCAGGCAGTCCAACGTGTTGCTGAAAAGAAAAAGCTCGCCCAGCTCGGAATAATAAAAAGGCTTCACGCCGAAATGGTCGCGCGCGCAAAACAGCAATTTCTTACGCGCGTCCCAGATCGCGAAACGCGAAATCTCCGCGCAAATGTTGCACGCACTCCGCGCCCCACGCCGCATACGCCCGCAGAATCAGGCCGGAGTCTGTGACGGAGCGGCCAGCAGCGGGGTAGCCCTGCAACGCAAGTTTCTTTTCCAGTTCCTCGCGGCAGTCGATGCGCGCATCCGCTGTGATCCACAGCTTGCCATCGAGGCTGGCCGGCTGCTGCTCAATCTGCGATTCGCGCGTGGTGCGCAGCATCGTGTGGCCCAGGCCAATCGCGCCCAGCGACCAGGTGTCGCGGCCGTCTGGCCCGCGGAAGGAAAGAAAATGCGCGAGCGCCTGCAACAGCCCGCGCTCCACCGGCGCGCCACTGCGTTCGTAAATGCCCACGATGCCGCTCAATCGGTGCGCGCCTCCAGGGGCGTAATCGGGCCGTCAAATGGCACGAAATGCTGGTGTTCGGCGCTCGCGTCGTTCAGCACCGCGGAATCCACTTCCACCCACGCATGCGCTTCAAAGCGCTCGAATTCCTTGCGCGCGCCGATGCGCAACTCCGCTTCAATTCCGCGCCGCCGCAGCAGCCACCACAGCACCAGCGACTGCTCCAGACAATTCGTAGCGAAGAAAAAATTCCGCGTTGCCGACGCGGCCATGCGCGCGATCGTTTGCGCAGCGTCTCGTTGTGATGGTTGTGATGCGTCTGGCTGCCACGCCGTAGTGTTCGTGACAGGAGCCAGCCATGCCAGCACATTCTTCCAGCGGTGAAAGCCCGCCAGCCGCAAACCTACCCAAGTGGCCAGTAGTCCACCGGTGGCTTCCAGCGCGACGCCGCGCTCATAGCCGCTTAGCTGCCAAAACCTTTTCCAGCGTTGCCTCATGATCGCCCTATTGCCTCAAGCCTCGCTCTGGGTTACGAAGCGCGCTGTGCCGTTGTGAACCCGCGTGCCGCAACAAAGTCGCGCGCGTCACGCACTGGCTGCCACGCCTCGTACTTCGATCAACCCTTCGCTGCGCATCGTTTCCAAGAGCGCGAGCAAATCGTCGCCGCAGCGCGTGGCATCCACTTCATATTCTTCCAGCAGGACGTCGCGCAGCTCCGTGATGCTCGTCGGCTGTTTCAACAGATTCCAAACACGCGCGCCCACCGGATTCATCCCGTAGTACACGCTGTTCTTCAGATTCAGAATCGCTGATTCCTCACCGAGAGGACACGAGACCTGTTCGGGTGCAGCGACAACAATCGTATGTAAGGAGAGAGGTGCGTCCATTGCGGCCGCTCCCGTGGTATTGGGCTGGGGCAATTCTTCCGCCGGCAAACTCGGCGGCTGAAGACCGGTTCGATCCACACGCCCTGCGGATATCGACTCGACCGCCCCTATTCTACTGTCACTCGCTCCGAACAGCAATGACGGAACTGGATTCGCCGTGGTGATATCGGTTATAACGACCGTAATGCCTTCGCCTGCTATTTGCGTGGAAGCGCTTGAAAAATATTTTCCACCTGCACATTCCGGCTGGCGCGCGCTGCTGCAACCCATCACGCGCCCCAGCGAGCGGGCCCTGGCAGGAATTTCTTTTTTGGTACAGCCTGGTGAGGCGGTAGCAATCGTGGGGCCGAATGGCGCGGGAAAGTCCACGCTATTGCGCATTCTCGCCACGCTAATTCTTCCCACACGCGGCCGCGCGGCAATCTCCGATTGCGACGTCGTACGCCAGCCTTCCCGCGCGCGGCGCCAGTTTGGCTACCACACCGGCGGTGACGAGGGTTTCTACACTCGCCTGAGCGCACGGGAGAATCTGAGTTTCTTCGCGGCCATGAATAACATGTCACGCGCGGAGGCTCGCGCGCGCATCACGTTTACCGCCGAACGCATGGGAATAGCCGCGGAACTCGATCGCCAGGTGCGCACTCTTTCGACGGGCATGACCCATCGCGTGGGCCTGGCGCGCGCGATGCTTCATCAACCTGCTGTGCTGCTGCTCGACGAACCCACGCGCAGCCTTGACCCGCTCGCAGCCGCGGATTTCCGGCGTCTGCTGAAAGACGACCTGGTGCGCCAGCACGGTACGACGCTGCTCTTCGCGTCGCACACTTTGACAGAAGTGGCGGAAATCGCCGACCGTGTGCTGCTGCTCGAAGCAGGACGCGCGACGGCTTTCGATTCCCCGCGCGGCCTGTGCGTCACGGCAGGTGCTACCAACCTGGAAGACGCCATGACGCGCCTCGCGCGCCATCCCGCCCCCGTCGAGTCCCGCCCATGAACATCGCGCGCACAGTGCGGAAGATTGCCGCCTTTTTCGCGCGCGATTTCGCAATCGCCCGCGGCTATCGCGGCGCGTTGCTGCTGGAAACGATTGAGGCGCTCTTCGGGGTCGCCACGTTCTACTACCTGTCGCGTTTCGTTGCCAGCCCCGAGCTATCCAGCGCACTGCCCAGCGGCAGCAATTATTTTGCGTTTGCGCTCGTCGGCTTCGCCTTTTTCGATTATCTCAGCGTGTCGCTCACTGCTTTCGATTCCAGCATCGAGGAAGCGCGGCAGAATCGCACGCTGGAAGCCTTACTGGTGACGCAGACTCCGCTGCCGGTGATCCTGGCGGGCTCGGCGGTCTATCCCTTCACTGCGCTTGCACTGCGGACCTGCATCTATCTGGCTTGGGGAGCGCTGCTTTTCGATTTCAAGCCGCGCGCGGCGAATTGGCCGGGAGCCGTCGCAATTCTGCTGGCGTCTGTTGTCGCTTTTGCCGGCATGGGAATTATTTCGGCGGGCTATGCGATTCTTTTCAAACGCGGAAATCCCGCGAAGTGGCTGGTGCTGGGAATCTCCGGGATGGTCGGCGGGATGATGTACCCCGTCAGCGTGCTGCCGGGTCCGCTGAGATTTCTGGCGCGCTTGATTCCCGTCACGTACTCACTGGAAGGAATGCGCGCCGCGCTGCTGAGCGGTGCGGGATGGCGTGAACTGTGGCCCTCGATCGCCGCCCTGCTGATTTTCGCCGCCATTCTGATCCCGTTGTCGTTCCTAATTTTTGGCTGGGCGCTGCGTCGCACGAAAATTACCGGCACGCTGACGCACATCTGAACTATCGCGGGCGGGGGCGCGTAGCTCCAGAAAAACGTCGCGGCTACGAAGCCGGACGCTTCACACCACAAAGTTTTAATTGGATTGAGGCAGGGAGCGCCGCCCAGTGCAAACGAACTACTACGGCTGCGAAACGCTGAGCCGGCGCTTCACGAACAGCCCAACCAGCCCCGCGCCCACCAGCAACAACGATGCAGGTTCCGGCACCGTCGAAACCGGCGTGATCGTCAGCGTATATCCGGGAGTCAACGTCATGAAATCTTCCAGGGGAATGCTTCCGCTGATGTCGGACATCGTCGGCGAGGATTCCGGCCCGGAGTACAGCGCCTGGGTAAAGCCCGGCGCGTTCATCAGGTTAATCAGGTCGCCTTCACCAACGGTGAACCCGCCGCCGCCCAGCATGGGATCGAAGCTGTCGAAAGTAATAACGTCGCCGGGATCGGCAAAGGTGTTCACAACCAAATCAATCGGAGTCACCTGAAAAGAAGCGCCCAGCGAGAAGTTCCCCGGCGCGATCACCAAATTCACCGGCAGTATAAACGATGCTGTCAGCCCATCGGGACCTGTGAGTGAATAGGACAGCTCCTCGCTGTCCGCTTTCGCGGTGCCCACCGCGACGCAGGTGAACAACGCAATTACGGCTGCAATTCGTAGCACTCGTCCCATGATTCCACCCCTTTTCACTAGCCCGTAAGCCCGAAACCGCTCCGCACTGCACCATTGTAGGGCAATCCGCCTTCCATTTACTAGTACTATAACCCTTTCGCAATCAGTACCGGATCCGCGCTGCTCCAGCCGTTGTGAAAAAAATGTTACAGAAGTGCGAATTTATAACCACTGAGCATCGTGCGCCGCCGTCGGGAATGATGACCCTCTCGCGCGAATCAACGCATCTGGGAATCCCAAGTCCCGAATCGTTTCACTCGGACTTGTGGCGCGCCTCAGGGTGCAGTACAGTTTTTCCATGGGCCAGAATGCCACCGTGATAAAAGTCCCGTT
>CAVSYZ010000008.1:0-250576 GCA_963732325.1 uncultured Acidobacteriota bacterium
TTTCAGTCGAAGGGTGGATTTCACACTGAAAGACAGAACGCGCGTCTGCGACCCATGCTTCGCCAAAGAAACTCCACGGCGCTCGCAACTCCGCAGGGATTGGTCGAATTGAGATTGCAATTGTCGGTCGAGAGGATAGCCTCTCGATCATTATCCGTGTTGTGCTTTGTTTTTCGCTTTGTCGAGACAGTCGGAGATTGGATTGTAGTTACCCGGTGGTCGTCCGCCTTTCACTCCAGGATAAACTAGCCCGGTTACAGCCGCTTTGCATATCTCTGCTTCCGAAAGGCCGGTTGTTTCGGCGGCAACAAAGGCGGCTCGCACGGCCTCGAGTGCCTTCATTTGTTCGTTGGTCATGATGACCCCCTTATCGCCAGTCTGGCACTTTCGTTCCTACTACGCAATCTGGCGAGCCAAAACCACGCCGCCGTTTCGAATCGATCCCAGTGCAATTATCCAGCAACTAACCTCGTCACTTTCGGTTTGGACTGTGCGTTTCCGGGGCCGCAAGGATTGAACTGACAGTCCGTACCTAATAAACGCATTAACCCGACAAGTCAATTTCTGTGCTGAACCTGTCCGAGGTTTGCATCCCAGTTCGGAAAAAAGCGTGACTTGCTGCGCTGTTTTGATCTTTCTTGTGGCTTGCATAAGCCATCGCCCACAAACATCTGATTTCGGAACGCGCTATCGAGCGGTTTCCAAGTGTGCTGATTTAACAACTTACGGCGGCTGCTTCGAAGAGGTTTTTGGAACGCCCGAATCCTCTTGCGTTTTCCACGATGCGAAGTGACCCATCGCGACGTGGGACTACAAGCGCTCCTATCGTCTACCGCCGGTGGGCGCGGAACGTTCTGGTTTAAATGATCGCCACTCGCGGATTTGTTCGGACACCTCAGTCTTCTCACGCTCGTCTGTCGCATTTTCCCACCGACGCCGAAGCGCTTCGAGTCGGGCATCCACGAATCCAGCTCGGCCAGAATTGCATTCTGGTTTGTCACGGTTACCGTATCGCATGTTCAGATTGCTCCTCTTTCGATTTGCGAATATCGCTACCGATCCTACAGATGTCAATACCGGGATTCGCTCGCTCGATTGTACTCTGTTGCGCCTCTTCGATCGCTGCAGAGCCAAGGTCTCTTTTTTTCGTGCCCTACCCGAATACCTGTTTTGCCAGTACAGTGTCGTGAGGACCCACGTTACATGGGCTGGCGCGAGTACCATGAACTGACGAAGCACAGTGTCGAGTCGCTGCGGCGAACTCAGCACTATCTTGATTGGGCCAATATGCCCAATCCATTCCGGCATTATGAAGGCGTCCCCGTCCTGGATTTGCCGGCCGACCCTCCGGCTCCACAGATTTCGGCTCTCGAAGTGCTCGAGGGCAAAACTGGAAATACGTTGGCCCGGGATGGCGCGCAATTCCTTTCGCAGTTGGTGTTCTATTCCGCGTCAATAAGCGCGTCCAAACAAGTCCCCTCCACCGGGGCTGTCTACGCTCTGCGCGTCAATCCTTCTTCCGGTAATCTCCATCCGACTGAATTTCACTTCTGTTCGCAAGGATTGGCCGGCTGGCCCGATGGCCTCTATCATTACCGTCCCTCATCGCACACAGCAGAACAACGCGCCATCGGAGGTTTTGACAGGAAACTTGTCGACATCTCTGCACCGCTCATTTTCGTTCTGACCAGCATTGCCTGGCGTGAAGCCTGGAAGTACGGGGACCGGGCCTATCGGTATTGCATGCACGACGTCGGACATGCCTGGCAGGCGCTCACGCTGGCTGCTCGAGCAATGGGCTGCGAAAGTCTTGCGTTTGGCCATTTCTCTGATGACCGAGTTGCGGAACGCTGTCTCTTGCATGAGGATGAATGGCCCATGCTAATCGTCGGGCTTTACGGCTCCTCCATTCCCGTGAGAATGCTGGATCCCGTCGAGACGATTTTGTTCGGGGGTCAGCCCAACCGGTTGTCAGAGAAGCAAGAACCTTATCCGTTGATTGAACGAATTCACGCTGCTACGAAGCTCAGCACGGAGGCCGCCGTCCCCTCTTTTGGCCAGTCGATGATGCCCGGGCGAGGGGAAATCAGCCTGTCACCTCTTGTCTCCACCAGCCGTAGTTTCGGCGACGTCGTTCGTGCCCGGCGTTCCGCTCTTGACTTCAGGGGTGGGGGCGAGTCGATGTCCTTTTCGCAACTTGCGACCGTTCTCTCCGCCGCACAAGAGCGCCTCTTCGCCGATTTCGCCACAGCTCGGTTCGTCCACCTCTATCTTTACGTCCACCGCGTCGAAGGCTTGGCGCCGGGTGTTTACCGCTACTGGCCGGAGCACGCAGAGCTAGAGAAAATCAAGGAGGGGGACCAACGCCTGGTAGCGGCAGCTCTCAGTTTGGGACAAGACCTGGCGGGTAACGCTTGTGTGGCGTTCTCCATGATCGGCGATTTTGAGAGTGCTGCGCGTATTTACGGCGATCGTGGATATCGATACGTGCATTTCGAGGCGGGTGCTATTGGTCAACGAATGTACCTTGCTTCCGAGGCGCTCGGCCTGCGAGCGACGGGCATCGGAGCGTTTTTTGATGACAAAGTGAACCGATATCTGGACCTGTCTCCTGAGTTAGGCCAAGTCGTCTACCATTTCGCAATTGGTTACCCCGTTCCCGATCCACGCCTGGAGGCTTGAAAACGAATGGTTGGCATCCTGGTCCACGGAAACAACCACTTCATTCTGTCCGGGCCGGCACCTAACGAAGCCACCGCATTGGCATTGGCGTGGCACTGGTCCGTCATCCAAATCGGTCAGGCAAAATCCTCGTCCTTCGGCCAGTGGCAGATTAGGGTAAAAGAGTTTCGAGAGAACCTGGAATGGGCGTTAATTGTCCCGGGCGACCGTGAACCTTCTCCGGGAGTGACGCAATTGCTTGAAGAGCTTTCTGCTCGCGGCGTGACCATCCGGAGATTGCGTACTGGTTGTTGGTGACGCGCAGCGAGGAGAGCTGCGTCGCTCGGTCGTGAGCACCGAGAGACCGGTACCATAAACGCGGTTCGAGGGAGTTTGGGAACAGACTATTAAGCCACCCGGACGATTAACGTTAATCGGACATCTAATTTTCACATACTACTGACAATCTGAATAAGGCATTCCAAGGGCATGGGATTGGTTTAAGGCGATCTCTCATGTAGATTGCTTCAGGAGGATCCATGAGCATATTGGCAGCAATCAGACGCGAAGAGAAGAAGGTAAAAAAGCAGTTGGCCAAGTTGCAGCATGATTTGATTGGTTTGCAATCGGCCGCCAAGGCTCTAGGCAAGACGGCAAGTCGAGACATGACCCAGGCGAAGAAGCGCGTGCTGTCGGCGAAAGGGAGAGCCAAGATTTCAAAAGCTATGAAAGAACGCTGGGCAAAGGTGAAAGCGCAAGCGAAGAAAGCTGCCGCCTAATAGCTGGGCATCTTGCAAGCGAATCTGACCACTGCCCCGTTTAGCTCCCGTAGTCTGCGAAGATCTCTTGGGGGCTTCGCCACGCCACGAACTTTGTGGCTGATAGACGAGTTCATCGGAAGCTAACATTCTCGGTACATCCCTCTTAAACAGACAGCTCACGCCGCAACGTGTTAGTTTGTTAGAAGGACGCGGAATACGAGACAATTCCAGCTCGTGTGCCGAATCCATTTAGGAGAACAGGAATGTCGTCACTGGCTGCAGGGAAACACGTTGGCTCGGGCGCGGCGAGTGGCCAGCCTGAAGTGGCTGAGCCTACGTTCGCCGAGCGAGCGCGCACCTTGGTGTATTTGGGCCGAGTTGGAAGTCTCTCGACACTGTCACGTAAGCAAGAGGGATTTCCCTTCGGATCCGTGATGCCCTATGGATTAGACGACCACGCGAATCCTGTCTTCCTCATCAGCACGATGGCTATGCACACTCAAAATGTGCAGGCAGACCCGCGTTCCAGCCTGTTAGTGACCCAGCCCGATACCATCGGCGATCCCTTGGGAGCGTCACGGGTCACGTTGCTAGGAAACATTCTGCCGATACCTGTGCCCGACGTGGCTGAAGCACGGAAACTCTACCTGGCGCGTTATGCCAACAGCAAATACTGGGTGGATTTTGACGACTTCTCGTTTTACCGAATGGACGTGGTGGACGTTTACTACGTGGGCGGCTTCGGGGTGATGGGCTGGGTCGCTGCCTCGGAATATTACCTCGGGCAACCCGATCCACTGGCTGACACTGCAACCGACATCATCCAGCACATGAATACCGATCACGGGGATGCGCTCGTCCTGCTTGCCCGGGCATTTGCTGGAGTCGAGTCTCAAGAAGCGGCGATGAGTTCGGTCGACCGTCTCGGCTTTCACGTACGCTTGAAGACGCAGGACGGCACACGCGGTGCCCGTATAGCATTCTTGCGGGAGGTAAGGAGCCCAGCGGAAGCACGACAAGTTCTGGTGGAAATGGTAGCGCAAGCACGGCGAATGTGAGCAGCCATGCAACGCTCTAACGCCTGATTAGCGCCGGACACGTCCGGTTAGGCGACTTATCGAACGCTAGGGTCACGATAGGTTCGGGTCTTCGCCGAAGTCTATTTAGTCCCAGTACAACGCTTCCGCACTCATTTCCGGAGTGTATGCTTCTTCAGGCAATTGTCGGTGATGTTCCTGCACGCCTCAATAGCAGCTTCAAGCGTCTCAAACTTGCCAAATGTCGCTCTTTCATCTTCCTCCATGGCGTGGAAGTTGTCGTCGATCACGACCTTGTAGGTCATACGCCCTGTGCGCCCGACTCGCATAGCATAGCGACGGATATACGCGGCTCGATACTCGGCGTCAACAAGTCACAACCGAGCGAATCAAATCTCAGCATCCGCGACCGTTGGTCCAACTCTCGGTGCGAGAGTTTTAACCAAAGCTTTTATAAGCTGCACCATGTTCTGTCGATTCGATTGAATTCAGCGATTCCGTCTAGCATTCTTTGCCGCCTAAGAGGAAGGCATCCGAACAAGGTGTAACGGCATTCGATTCAAGTGGATGATTCACGCGTTTACTGGAGAAGTGAAATCGGGACAAAACCACTTGTACGGTAACGCGACTTATCGGGAGTTGGGGAGCGATGAAGCGCAAGTTCCCAATGGTAGAGCGCGCGAAGCAACAGGTTCAGCGTGTTCCCTCAACATCAAGGTCTCGAAAAATGACCCGATCCGTGCGTATCGAAATAAGCCCGATGTAGCCGCTGTCGTACGAGGCATCGCGCACATGCGCTACTTGTTGGTCGTCGACAAATAAGTCAATTTCGTCGTCTTGGCACTGCACCGTTAACTTTATTCCCTTCTTAATTTCTCGCTGAAGTTGTTTCGCAGAGAGACGAGTCCAGGGAACAATCGCGAACTCTGAATTTCCTCCATACGTCCTCCTCACTAGTTTGAAAGAAAGATGATCTGCCTTGTATGCCCCCGGGTTAGTGTTCAGCAAGAAGGCGTAGTAGCCAACGTCTCTTAATCCAAACACAATTCCCGCAGACGAGGGATCTAGAAATTGCTGGAGTTGCTGCGAACCCAGTTCGTTGGGAGCCCAACCGGCATCCACGTATACTGATGCACGAAGCTTGTCCCACCATGGTCCATACGCAGCCAGAGCGACATAGGATAGTTGCGCTGATAAAGAGAGTTCGTAACCGCCGGAGACGTACCTCGAACTTGGATGATTTGGCCAGCCCGTTTGCGGATCAGAGAAGTCCTCCCGATATGTGAGAGTGCCGCCGCTCTCCGTGACGCGCGCTTCGTAGGGGTAAGGATGGGCCTTTGAGGATACTTCACAATTGTCCGGATCAAATTGAATTCCTTCGTCGGCTGGGTCCGGGCGCGTTACGTGCTCGCGTGCCCTAATCTTAAAGCCGCCGCGATTTAGCTTTACTTGCACACGGCGAAGGGTTCTCGTGCTTCCCTCGGGGTAGTACGCCAGGGTGTATTGCGCGCGAAGAGTATTCAATATCTTTCTCACTGCTGCCTCTCGCCCCTCCTTGGTGGTCGGAAAAAAGGCCTCAGCGCCCGATTCCTTGGCCAGTCGGTCAAACACTACGAGGGGATTGTCGACCTGCTGACCGGTTACTAGGGTCACCGTCTTGTCAGAGTGTGCGTAAACTACGAACGCCGGTTCATCGTAAAACCCGATAATGAACAATTGGGCCCGGGATGACTGCACGAGTCGAATTGATTGTTCCAGCTTGAGGCGGCTACGCTGGTCAGCCCCGTCGGTGATGATCACGATAGCCTGCCGCAAGTTTTTCGACGTTCGGAGATGACAAATTGCTGAGGCTAGCGCGTCGTAGATAGCTGTACCACCCGATTCGGATTTTGTTCCAACCGGGATGTTCAGCCCGCGCTCTCCCTGTGTGATCTGTCTGAAATCGACGACGTGGTCTGTAAACTGTAATATCGAAACTTCATCTTCTGGCCGACTGCCGCTTACTAGCTCCTGCAGGATTCGCTGGGCGGTGCCGAACTTGTCGCCAGCATTCATGCTGCTGCTGGAGTCAACCAGGATACTTATTGCGATTGGTGCTTTCTCGGTCTCGAAGAAGGAAATCTGCTGTCGCTTGCCATCTTCGAATAACGAAAAATCTTCCGCGGTGAGTCCCGGAACTTCGCGGTCGTGCTTGTCGGTAACTCTCGCGTTCACGGCGATCACGTCGGTACTGACACGAATGGTTGTGTCTTTCTTTTGCGCCTGAGGAAAAGAAGTACAGACGACGAGAACCGAGGCGAAAATCAGGCTGGCGTTGCGAAACAAAAACAAGAGCAACACGCGAATCTGAGCGAGTCTAGTTCTAAGGAGAGGGATCAGAAAACTTCTGAAACGAGGCCCGCAAATATTCCCGGGGAAGTGCTGGGTCAGGTTCATAGCGGTCGGAAGTCATCCACAGGTGTCCTTCCTCGCCCGATAAGACGGACAAATCCTGAAGCCGGTTCCAACTGGCAGGCTGCAAGTTCCTAACGGCGCATCAATCGCGGGAGTAGCCACCTCAGTGGCTGGTAAACGCCGTTATCGTCCATGTGGTTTTTTCAAGTTTCCGGTTACGCGACTTATCAGGCACTGGCGACGAGATGGCATCACGAAGCGGAACCACCTATTCTTCGCGAAGAGCCTGCATGGGATCGACGCGCATGGCGCGGCGGGCGGGAATCCAGCAAGCGGCTGCGGCAACACAAATAAGAATCCCGGCGACGGAGATGAATGCGAGGGGATCGCGCACGCCGACTCCGAAGAGCAGGCTGGCCATGAATGGCGTGAGCGCCGCGGCTCCCGTGAGTCCGAAAATTGCGCCAAGAACAGCGAGCCGTGCGCCCTCGCCGAGCACGAGCCATGCGACGTCACGCTGCTGAGCGCCCAGGGCCAATCGGATGCCGATTTCGTGAGTACGCTGCGTCACGGAATACGTCACCACGCCGTAGATGCCGATTACCGCGAGCGCCAAGGCCACGGCCGCGAAAATCGACATGAGCGTTAAATTAAATTTCCGGGGAGTCAGAGATGCATCCATCACGTCTTTCATGGTGAGAACGGAAGTGGGCGGGAGGCCGCGGTCGAGCGCCCAGATTTGCGCTTCTACTTCTCGGGTGAGATCGCCGGGGTCTCTGGCGCTGCGCACTGCGAGAGACATCCAACGTTTCCACGGCTCTTGGGTTTGCGAGTACAGATCGTACACCGCCGGTTCTTCCGATTGATCCAGGCCGAAATGCTTTACGTCGCCCACTACTCCAACAATAGTTTTCCAGCTTGCCGGGTCATCGCGAGACCATCGTATGCGTGCACCGATGGGGTCGTGGTTTGGGAACAACCTACGGACGAAAGTTTCGTTCACGACTACGACAACCGGAGTGTCTTCGCGGTCTTGCGTTGAGAATTCGCGCCCGCGAAGCAACGGGATACTCATGATGGAAAAATAATCGCCGAGGATCGTGCGCGTCTGGACTTCGGGCTCTTCTCCAATTTTTACCGGCCGGCCTTCGATGGTGAGATCGTGGTCGAGGTAATCGCCGCTCATGGGCAACTCGCTGATCATGGCAGCCTGAACGCCGGGAAGCGAGTTCAGAGAATCCAAGAGGTGCGTGCGAAATGGTATTTGTTTGGCGGTTTCTTCGTATCGCGATTCCGGAAGCTCCAGGCGCATGGTGAGAATGTTGTCCGGCCGAAAGCCCGGCGAAACCGACTGCATGCGTTGGAAACTGCGGACTAACAATCCGGCACCGACCAAAACCAACGTCGCTAATACAGCTTCGGAGACGACCAGAGTTTGGCGCAGCTTGAGGCTTGTCCTGCTTCCTGCCGTGGTGCGGCCGGATTCTTTCAGTCCCTCGCCCAAGGTGAGCCGCGCGGCGCTCCACGCAGGAAACAAGCCGAACAGGATGCCGGTCAGGACAGAAATTGTGAGTGTGAACACCAGGACGCCGGCGTCGACGTCGATCGCACCGAGGCGTGGCACATTGTCAGGTGCAAACGCGATCAGCATCCTTATGCCCGCTTGCGCCAGCAAAATTCCGCCCGCGCCACCTGCGAGTGCCAGCAACAGACTTTCCGTCAGCATTTGGGCGATCAAACGCCATAAGCCTGCGCCCAGTGCGGTCCGAATCGCGATTTCGCGCCGGCGAGAAGCGCCGCGTGCCAAAAGAAGGTTCGCAAAATTTACGCAGGCAATCAGCAGCACCAGACCTACCGCGCCGAAAAGAATAAGCAAGGCGGCGCGCGAGTCCCCAACCACGTTCTCCAGCAGCGGCATGAGGCGCCGATGCCGGTTTTTGTCGTAATCCGGATAGGCGCGCGCCAGGAACTCATTGGTTCGATCCATTTCCGATTGTGCTTGCGACAGCGTGACGCCGGGTTTCAAGCGGAGGTACGTTCTGAGGAAGTGGACGCCGCGGGCCTGTGCCGCAGCCGGATAGACGACACGCAGAGACGCATAAACGTCACCCCGCGGACCTGGTAACCAAAAATCGGGCGGCAGTACTCCGACAATGGTGTAGGAATTCCCACTCAGCGGGATGGATTTGCCGATGATGTTCGGATCGTCCCCAAATTGGCGCATCCAGAAGCCATGGCTCAAGATGACTGCTCCGGGAGCGCCGTAGCGATCGTCGTCCGCGTTAAGTAAACGACCGAGGGCCGGCTGGGTGCGCAACGCACGAAAGATGTCGGCATTGCAGTTGATCGAGAAAATCTGGATGGGTTCGGCGCCGCCAGTGTAGTCGAGCCGCTGCATGGTGCTGGCGCCCAACGCATCAAACGATTGGCTTTGCCTCTGGATGTCTTCCAGATCAAGGAGCGACTCGCTCGATTGGATGGTCAGCAAGCGCTCTGGCTCGGGATAAGGGAGCGGACGAAGCAGCACGCCGTTGACCACGCTGAAGATGGCGCTGTTGGCACCGATACCAAGAGCGAGGGTTAGGATGGCGATGGCGGTGAAGCCAGGAGACTTGCACAGCATGCGCAGCCCGTAGTGCAGGTCCTGATGCAGAGTGTCGATGAACGGCATCCCTCGCTCGGCGCGATAATCTTCTTTGATTGCCTCCACCGCACCGAACTTCAGAACCGCCTGGCGGCGCGCCTCGCCGGGAGGCAAGCCAACACGAAGATATTCGGCGGTCTGCAGAGCGATGTGCTCCTCAATCTCCTCGTTCAGGCGTTCGTCCTTTCGCCGCCCGGCGACGATGTTCGTCAGACGCGCAAGGTAACGCCTGAGAGACTTCATGACAAATCCTCCGCTTTCACTTCGAAGAACCGGCCGATGATCGCCGCGATTTGTTCCCAATCTCGTGTCTCGTCTTGCAACCGCTTACGTCCTGCCTTTGTGAGCCGATAGAAGCGGGCCCTGCGATTATTCTCTGAGGCACCCCACGCAGACGCGATCGCGCCTTCCTGCTCCAACTTCAACAGAACGGGATAGAGAGTGCCTTGATTCACGGCGAGAACGTCGCAGCTGATCTGCTCGATGCGCCGGGCGATCCCGTAGCCGTGCAGCGGCCCCAAGACGTCGAGAGTCTTGAGGATCATGAGTGCCAACGTTCCCTGCATGACGTCCATTTTTTGTTTCATGGGTTCTCTCGTGAAATTGACATCTTGGTTTCCAACAGGAAGGATGCCACGCTTTCTTTGGGAAAGCAACAGGGGAAAGTCCGCGTGTCCTAAAGTCTATGTCAATCACATGGTTTTCTAATGACGGCATCCTGTAGGAACGAAGAACGGGTTGGGGGCGGACGGTCGGCATAGCGGGAGTAACCGCCTAAGTCCTGATTAACGCTGCCGGCTCAGGCGGTCGATGCAACACCATCCGGAGCATTGATTCGGCAATGCTTCCGCGGGAGAACCAACTGTGTGGCTGCGCACGACCAAACGCCACCCAGGGCAGCGTTCCCGCTGGTCTAGCCTTGGCATGCGATTTTGCCTTTCGTTTTCAATGCCAGATGGGTTCTAGCTTAGTGTTGCATCGACCCATTGAGACCACCGCCGTTACCGGACAAGTGGATTTCCGTCTCGAAACGGTCGGACCGCGGGGAACTGAATATTTCGTTACGTATTACTGCACTGTACGGCAACTTATGCGCTTTTCAGTTTTTTCGATCGCGTCAGCGATTTTTGCGAGATCTGCTTCCGAACTGGACACAGCCAAATCGCCCCACTCTGTCCCGTCTTCAAATGCCCAGTGCGCCCCGGTGATCGCGCCATAGAGCCGTGAGCCAATTTGGATGTAGCTAGGAAATCTGATATCAGCGGTTATACCCGCATCTCGCAGAAGTAATACGATTTTTTGCAACCGGTCTACGTTTCGCGAATACTGAGCGGTGTCGTTTTCCATCGCTCCTCCCACTATACGATCTTATTCGAAGGTCCTCGCGGGATTGAATCAAGTATCTCGGACGTTTCCAATCTGCCATCGGATAAGTGCGGTCGGCGAGATCAATTCACGATGCCTTACTCGCAAAATACAAGTATCTCAACAGGCGCCTTTCGCTCGTCAAAGTGTGTACACATGACAGAAACCGTTGGAGTCCGTCGAAGTTGGCAATGCCTTCCGCCGCAACCAGGGCTTCTTTCATTTTCTCGCGTGCATCGTGCCATCTCTTTGCGATCCGCGTCGCGTTCTCCGTTGTGTCTGTCGTACGGATCCGGGAAAATCTTGCTTGCTGCATGAGCCGTTCATTCGCTCCAGGCGGACTGTAGAAGTAAAAGCCGATCGAGCTGCGTGTCGCGATTTCCTCGGCGGAAATCATTCCGCCAATCACGAGAGCGTCGCTGAACAACATTCGGCCCCCTGGCTTCAGTACGCGAAAAATCTCGACCAATACCTCGAGTCTCCCAGGAACATGGCACAAAACGTCGTTCGAAAATACCGCGTCAAACGTCTCGCCGTCGAAAGGGAGATTCTTCGAAACGTCGCATTGTTCGAAGCGCGCTCGTGAACCAAGGGCTCTAGTCTGTGCAAGTTCTGTCGCGCTACGGATCCCGTGTTCGTTAATATCCAATCCCACGATCTGGCAGCCGAGTTTTTCCGCAAGATGCAAAGCATATCCCCCCGAGCCGCAACCGATCTCCAATACAGAGGAATCGCGCTCCGAACCAAGCATTTGCGGAATCTCATTGGATTCTTCAGTCGTGACCCAACTGGTCTGGCCAAAATCCTCTCCATAGGTCTCGAGTCGCACGAGTCGGTAAGCGTCGGACGCATAATTTCCGTACGCATTGTTGTAGAGATCAAACATTTCATTAGCCTCTTCACCAAAACCATACAACACATCGGCACTGGCTGGTGGGCAGTATAAGCTCGAGCACGAAGATAGCGGGGCTGGATCGCCGGCCGTCGCCCGCACGGGAAAACGCGTTTAGGGATGCGATTGAAAATGCTGTCGACCTGATGCGACACCTTGATGCGCGATTTCCAAATGCTGCCAAACCTCGGTAGCTACAATTTCGGAGAACTCTGCGACGACGGCGCAGCCCTGCGTGCGAAGCGCAGGCGAGCGCGCCGAAGCCTCCCGTGGTGACTGGCACACCGGCCGGAACTTATACGATTGCGGTCACCGCGACCGCGGAATCCATACAGACGACGGACAACGTTCAACTGGTGATTCAATGAAGTACTGGAGCAATAGGGCTATTGAGTTTTTGATAGTGATAGGGGAGCATGGAAGCAATGTATAACCTTCCAAAATTCGAGGGGAGGTGGGTGAGGACGTTAGGCGGAGAGACGTTTCTTTTCACTAAGAGGAACGATGAAGACTTCTGGATTTCGCGGTTCCCTGGAACTGTCAGCCACGTTGCGGCCTTCGCAAAACATACAGCGACCGTGCGACGCTTCCGCCGCATTCAGCGACTCTGGAAATGGGGCGGCAAATATTTCTTCAGAGCAAGACTCCTCGAAGCGTTCTACTCCTGATTTGATTTTGTGGCGCTTTTGGGATGCGGGTTATGAGCGGAGTTACCACGGCGCGCCTGCGATCGTGGATCTGGGCGAAATCTAGCGCTCTTCGTTATCTCGGTTCTCTAGCCGTCCTCTTTAACCGCAACCGCCTATCCCGCCTTGGCACTTGTCCGGTAACGCGACTTACCAGGCGTTGACCGCGGCTTCGGATCGGCCACCGAGATAATAAATGGCCCGAGAGATTCAGCTGGGAAGCAGGGTAGTTGACTTCTTTTTGGATCGAAGTATTATAGCCGCAGAGGGCAAGGAGTTCGCCCTTTAACCGCTGTCCCTTCTATGCCGGGACAGATGATGACTCCTGACAAGGATTCTTGTCGCGGAGTCATGTCCCCGGCAACGATCCCACAAGTGAAGTAGAAGCGAGGACGGACATGCAGAATGTCTGGGCACTGGCCTCCCTGTGGGTCGGACTAGCGCTCGTCGCTACACTCTTGGCGATCTGGTTCAAAATTTCCACTGCGTTGACGGAAATCGTTGTCGGGACCGTCGCACAATTGTTCATCGGAGCGCTGGTTGGGCCGATGGGCCTTGGCGCAAAGTCCGAGTGGATCACGTTTCTTGCGGGCACGGGTGCCATCGTTCTGACGTTTCTGGCCGGGGCGGAACTCGATCCGGTGATTTTTCGCACGAAGTGGAAGGAAGCTATGGTAGTCGGGCTCGTTGGATTTTTCGGACCCTTTCTCGGTTGCGCTGCCATCGCGCATTACGTTTTGCACTGGACTGCAAGTTCGAGTTGGCTCGCTGGCGTGGCGCTTTCGACAACTTCCGTCGCGGTGGTTTACGCTGTCATGTTGGAGCTCGGACTCAATAAGACGGACTTCGGGAAAGCCATTCTCGCGGCGTGCTTCGTCAACGATTTAGGCACAGTCATTGCCTTGGGGCTCATTTTTGCGCCGTTTACGTTCCGCACGCTGGTCTTCGTGGTTGCCAGTGTCGTTGTTTTCTTCGTTCTCCCTTTCATCACGCCCAAATTCTTTGAGCATTACGGTGGGCGAGTTTCCGAACTCGAAGCGAAATACATTCTCTTCCTGTTGTTTGCGATGGGTGGCCTAGCCGTTTGGGCTGGAAGCGAAGCGGTGTTACCCGCCTACGTGATCGGAATGGTTCTGGCAGGTACGGTCGGGAAGGACCACATCCTTATTCGCCGCCTCCGCACGCTCACCTTCGGCTTGCTGACGCCATTTTATTTCATCCGAGCTGGATCATTCGTATCGATCCCGGTTCTGATCGCCGCGCCACTCGTCTTCGCAATTCTCTTCGCTTCCAAAATGATATCGAAAATTGTTGGTCTGCTGCCGACCGTAAAAGCATTCAAGTATCAACGCGAGGAGGGTTTGTACTACACGCTGATGATGTCCACTGGACTGACCTTTGGCACGATCTCAGCGCTGTTTGGTCTCGGTCACGGAATCATAGATCAAGCGCAGTATTCGCATCTTGTCGCGACGGTGATCGCCAGCGCAGTGATTCCGACAATGTTCGCCAATGCCTGGTTTATGCCGCGGCATCTACTACCCAAGACGGAGAAAGAGGAAGCTACCAAGGAAGCGCGCGCGGTCAGCACGGATTGAGGAGGGGATATGACTGGACGCAGACGTTCCCAATTCAAGAGGATTCTCATAGGTTTTGATGGCTCGTCCCAATCAGAAAAAGCGACGGAGATTGGCTTATCGCTTGCCCAATCGCTCGATTCAAAAGTGCTGCTCTTTGCTGTCGCGCGGCCACCCGAGCCGGCAACGATGGTCGAACTGAGTGCCATGCTCGATGACGCACGAGAGCACTTTGTGGAAAAGTTCAAGAAAGTAGAACAGCGAGCGAAGGACCTGGAAGTTGAGTTGGAAACTGACATCGCCGTGGGGCACCCCGTCGAACAGATTGTTCATCGAGCGGAGTCGGATCGCGTGGACTTGATCGTATTGGGGCGACGCGGCATGTCACGGTTCGAGAAAATGATTGTTGGTTCCACTTCGGAAAAAGTTCTTCGTTACGCGCACTGCCCGGTGATGGTGGTGAGATGACGGACGCTCATACGAATTCGTCGTTGGGTGCGCCTGGGCTCAACGAGTCTCAGGCTCGGCGGCTTCGTGTGACCTGTCAATACATCGACAAGATCCTCGCAGATGTGGAGAGTATTCTGAACGCAGCTGCCTCCAAGGCAGCCTTTCCTCGATATTCCTCAGACATCGCACCGGCCCAGCGCAGAACAATCGAAGATTATGTCAGCAGGATTCGCGCGCAGCTGCTACGAGTGCTGGAGGGCCAAGGCATTCCCAGGGAAGAACCGCAGATCCCGGCTTCGCGTGCTGTCCACGTAATGCTGGGAGCGGTTGACATCGCCGTCGAAGAGTTGAAGCCCAAATATATGCGCGGCTATGGCGAGGTGCCGGAATCGGTCGCGACGGAATTGAATGGGATCGTAGGTGAACTTGCTGGACTGGTTTCACGCCTGGACAGTTATCTGTCGCAGGGTATAAGCCAGGATTTCAAAGTTCGGCTGAATCGCCTGGAACAGGCGAGTAGCGACCTTCGACTGCTTGAGAAGATCGAGCAGGTCGTGAGAGAGAGAGGCCTGGTGGAATTTCGCTCGGCGCTCGCGGGAATTCTGGACCGCGCTGAGGACAAGACGTTCGAGATAGCGGTATTTGGGCGCGTCAGTTCAGGAAAGTCGTCTCTGCTGAACACAATCTTAGGCACCGATGTGCTGCCGGTCGGCGTCACGCCGATCACCGCCGTGCCCATCCGTATTTCCTATGGCCTCGAATCGTGCCTGACCGTTTCTTTTTTTGAGGCGCCGACGAAAAGATTCGAGATCGCCCGGCTCGCTGAGTTCGCCACAGAGCAACAAAATCCGCGAAACTCGAAACATGTGACTCGCATTTTGGTCGCGCTGCCCTCGCCGAGGCTGCGGGCGGGGGTGGCGTTTGTGGACACGCCCGGTTTAGGCTCACTGGCCACAAGCGGAGCTGCGGAGACGCTTGCTTATCTGCCCAAATGCGATCTCGGAGTGGTTTTGATTGATGCAGGCTCGACCCTCACAACCGATGATCTCCGGACGATCATGACTCTTCACGAAGCAGCGGTGCCTGTGAACGTGCTGCTCAGCAAGGCCGACCTACTCGCCTCCGAAGATCTGGTCAAGATTATTCAGTACGTCAAAGCTCACATCGCGTCGGAATGCGAGCTGGACCTGCCGGTTCGCCCCGTGAGTATTCTCCCTTCGTACCGGGAGATGACCAATCAATGGTTCGAGCGCGAGATCACGCCTCTGTACGACCAGGCGCAGCGTTTGCGAGCCGCGTCACTGCTGAGAAAGATCGGGGTTTTGCGGGAATCTCTCGTGTCTGCGCTTAAAGCAAGGATGAGGCGGGATCAACAATACTTGACGAATTCGCAAGACCTGGTTCGCGCTGCCGAAGCGTTGTTGCGAACGACGACCGGACAGATCGAACAGATGCGTGCACTTTGCGAGCGCCAGATCATGGGCGCCGCGGCCGAAACGCCCGGCGCAATTCGGAGAGCTGCTGGTCGGCTAATGGATTCATGGTCGCAAGATGATCGAGTGCCAGTTGCTCCAGGCCAAATTGTTCGCGACGTCATCGCCGATTTTGTTCAGCGCGAGGTAAGAACAATGCAAGGGGATCTCGCGGCTTTTGCGGCCCAACTGCAAAACAATCTGAAGCAATGTGCCTCTCATCTTGGACTCGTGCATATTCCGGGCGGCGACGAATTTCAATCCATAATTCGCGGCACTCCGGTGTTTGACCCGCAGCCGTTCACCATGACGTTATCGCGCCCGACATTTTTTGGTCTATTGGGCCGCCGCTTTGCGGAGCGACGAGTCGCAGGGCAAATCGCTCGTCAACTTGGTCATTCATTTGAGGAGGCTCTCGAAATCTATTGGGGGATGCTAAACGAGTGGTCGGAATCGATCATAAGCCGGTTAAGACAGGTCTTCGAGATCTACGCCGAGGATTACCGCGCACGCGCGGAGCGGACCCTCGACGGAACAGGATTCAATACCGAGGAACTTGCGGCGATCCAGGTGAGCCTCTCACAACTCGAAGTGGACGAGGCCCCTGGAAAAGATGTTACGAGTTCTGATCGGACTCATGCGTCATACGTACCGGAGACCAGCTCGAAGACTATCTGAAGTTCCTCAAGGAGAGGATTGACCTCGCACATATGACCAAATACTTGATGGTGGCGATTGGCGGAGCAGTAGGGTCTGTGCTGCGCTTTTGGGTAGGGACCCATGTCAGCAGTCGTCTGGCCACTCGTTTTCTGGCCGGCACATTCATTATTAATATGACCGCTTGTTTCTTGATTGGTTTCGTCATCACGCTCTTAGCGGAAAAGACGAGTTGGAGCTCGAATTGGAGGTATCTGATTCCGATTGGGTTCATAGGTGGCTACAGCACCTTTTCCACATTTGAGTATGAAACCTTTCGCGTCTTCCAAGAGGGTGAGTTTCTGATTTCCGGATTGAACGTGGCCCTCAGCGTCGTGGTGGGTTTCTTCTCGGTTTGGTTAGGTGTGATCACCGGGAGGACGATCGCGTGAAACCAGACATGCACACGACGAGGTTTCGGGCCCACAAGGATGGGCGTCTAAAGGCCGGATGCGAGACTACGAAGTTGCCGGTCAACAAGACCCTTGCCACGGGAGGATGCCCCATTTGCACCGCGCTGAAGGAGTTTCAAAGCTACTTTTCAAAGCACCTCCGAGCGTACGAATGCGGCCGTTTCTGTAATCTGCACGCTTGGGTCGTCGCGAATTCGTCGCCAGCCGAATCGGTGGCCACGATGTTCCTGGAGTCGATGCGCAACCCACGTTGGCGGCCGAGTTCGCCGAATCCATCCGACTGCGACTTCTGTAAGCGCATGGAGATCGAGAAGCAGATACGGTTGACGGAGATCATCGAGGAATTCGACGAGTCGAAGTTGCAGGAATGGTTGGGGGAACACGGGATGCTCTGTTTCCGTCATGGCCGTGAACTGATCCAGAAGCTGCCTGAGCCGCTGGACAAGGCCGTGGAAGACAACATGTCGAAAAAAGCGGAGGAACTCGAACAAGAGCTTCAAGAGTTCTTGCAGCACGCGAAAACAGGGGACCATACTGGCGGAGGAGTACTGGGGCGAGCAGCTGAGTATTTGGTTGCGCAACGTGGGATTGAGAGCTAGGAGGAAATATGATGAAGGCCGGACCTGCCAAGAAAGTGAGCATCTATGTTGGTCAGGACCACCAGTACCACGGAGAGTCGGTCTACGCGGCCATCCTAGAATTTCTTTTCTATCACAAGGTTTCTGGAGCCAGCGTAACCCGTGGCATCGCTGGATTTGGCGCGGATCACCATATGCATACGGATCGCATTCTGGTGCTGACAGAAAATCTCCCGATGAAAGTTGAATTCATCGAAACGCCGGAGAAGGTGGACGAACTTCTTCCGAAGCTACACGAAATGGTGGGGACGGGCCTGATTGAAATTCAAGACACGACCATCGTGAAGCCTTCGGAGAGTTCCAAGCAGGCGACGCGTCAGGAATCCACGCCTCCCTTGAGACGCGAGGGAAAAGCCAAGCTGATGCGGATCTTCATCGGCGAAAACGATAAATGGAACGGAAAGCCGCTCCACAAGGCGTTGATTGAATGCATGCGCACAAACGACATCGCAGGCGTCACCGTCTACCAGGGCATTCTGGGCTACGGAGCCAATCGCAGGATTCACAAGGATTCAGCGCTGCATCTATCGCACGACCGGCCAATGATGTTGTCCGTAGTGGACACTGAGGGCAGACTCCGCAGCTTTCTAGCCGTACTGGACGACATGGTGCAGCAGGGGCTGGTGGTTCTCTCCGATGTGGACGTCATCAAGTACACGCACAACTACCAGGGAACCGAACGCAGAAAAGAGGTGCGCTCATGAAACTGGAAGGCAAAGCGAAGATGCTGCGCATACATTTCGGTGAGGACGACAAGTGGAATGGCAAACCACTGTATCGCGCGATTGTCGAAAAGTGCCGCGCGCTCGATCTTGCCGGAGCCACCGTGTTTCGCGGAATCGAAGGATATGGCGCGAGCACGCTAATTCACCGTTCGCATCTGCTGTCTTTCTCCTCGGACGCGCCCATAATGGTCAGCGTTATCGACTCGGAAGAAAAGATTCAGACCCTGCTTCCGTTTCTGGATGAAATGGTGGACGAAGGGTTGATAGCGATGTCCGAGGTTGAAGTCATCAAGTACGTGCATCAAGAGGGCGCGCGCTCGGAATAAGCAGAGTTTACCTGCCAGTATTTAACGCGCTGTTCACTGTGGGGAGAAGATGGCGATCACTGGGGCATCGCCCGACTTGTTGATTGGCCGCGAACGAGAGTTGCATCGTCTCCGTGTAGCGATTCAGAAACGGGACAGCCAGTTGCTTTGGGGCTTGTCCGACGCCGGCAAGACGTTTCTAATTCGGCAGGCAATCGCAGGGCTTCCGGAAGCGGAGCGGCGCAAATGTATCTACTGGACCGGTGCTGCCACGGGTCGCCAATTGGTCTCGCATTTTCTGCGCGGACTCTTTATAGCGGGAGACCCGGTGGTGCGCAGGAAAGTCCACGCGGACCGTGCCGGAGAATTCACTCTGAATCATTGGCTCAATAAGCAGTCTTTATTGCGGCTGCGAGGCATTTTGTTTTCTGCCGCCGAACATGGCGACTACCGATTCTTTGTAGATCATCTTTCCTCGCCGACACACAAGATGGCGCACTTGCTGAAGGAGATCATATATCGCTGCAAGACTCCGGTTTACTTGACAGGTCACGGTTATTCTCGACGAGAGATCGGATATGCGTGGAGCTTGTACTGGACCGATGAGTGTCGCATACGGCTCGAACCTTTAGTGGAGGCCGCTGCGCGGGAGCTTCTGGAGATGTGCATCAGCAATTTTGGATTGACTTCGCTGGATTTAGCAGGCTTCCGCGAAGAAATTCTGCATTTCAGCGAACGCTTGCCGGGTTCGATTGTGAAGATGTGCGAATTGGCTGCTGACTCACGCTATCACTACGGGCATCGGGTGAAACTCAAGCTTGTGCACGTGGATTACCTGATGCGGGCAAATCGGTTGGCGATGAACCAAACTCCAACTTTCGCCCAATGACTCAGGCCTCTGAACATCGCCAAGGAGTGCTCCAAGATGCCTCAGGTGAGGCAGCGCTACTCCGGCTGGCTGAGTTGGCCGCACAATTCGGAGCAGAGCACATCGGCTCCGCGACGCGCGACCTCGCCGAGAGAGTGTCCGAAGGACGCTTCTACGTCGCGTGCGTCGGTCAGTTCAAACGCGGAAAGTCTACGCTTCTCAACGCGTTACTCGGCCACGCGGTTCTCCCAACTGCTGTGGTCCCTGTAACTGCTGTACCGACCGTTATTCGGCACGGTAAGCAGCTGGCGGCGCGCGTTCGCCTTCGGAGCGAGACTTGGACGGATATCGCGGTTAGCGCCGTGGAAGAATACGTGTCGGAAGAAAAAAATCCGGAAAATGCAAAGGGCGTGTTGGGCGTGGAAATTTTTGTTCCCAGCGCACTCCTGCAGACCGGGATGTGCTTGGTAGACACACCTGGCCTTGGGTCAGTATTTACCGGAAACACAGCGGCGACTCAAGGGTTCATCCCACATATCGATGTCGCCGTCGTCGTAGTTGGGACCGATCCTCCGCTGTCGGGCGACGAACTCCAACTTGTGGAGGCCGTCTCCCGCGAAGCTCACGACCTGGTCTTTGTGATGAATAAGGCAGACAAGGTTAACGCGACGGAGCGATCTGCTGCTTTGGATTTTACGCGTCGTGTATTGGAATCTCGCCTCCAGCTGCCGTCGCCTGTAATTTTTGAGGTCAGCGCTATCGAGCGATTGGAGCAAAGGGGCCTCGAACGAGATTGGGCACAATTGGTTCAGGCACTTGAGGATTTGGTGCTGCGCTCAGGAAGCGCGTTGGTTCGCAACGCGTCCGACAGAGGCATTCGGCGCGCGGCGCGCCAACTGCTCGCTGTAATCAAGGAAGACCGGGATGCGCTGGAACGCCCGCTGGAGGAGTCCGAACGGCGTATCGCGACGCTGCGGAGAACTCTGGAAGAGTCGGAAGTTCGCGCGCGGGATCTGGGAATCTTGCTGACGGCAGAGCAGCAACGTCTATCAGGCGTTTTTGTAGAACGCAGAAACGCATTTCTCAAACGGACGCAACCCATCGCCCGCTCTGAATTGACTGGGCGTTTATCTGAAATAGGCCGCAGCCACAACGGGCCGGCGTATCGTCGAAGGGTAAACCACACCGCTCAGCAGATCGCCCGCGCACAACTCACCCCATGGTTTAAGAGCGAAGCGCAGTTCGCGGATGACGGATTTTGCAAGACCGCGAAACGATTTGTCGAGTTGGCGAATGAATTCTTACGACGCTTAGCCGAGTCAAACCTCCCAGGTTTGGAGGAGCTTCCAGAAGACCTCGCTGCTGATCAGAGCCTAAGTAGCAAGTCACAATTCCGTTTCCATGTAATCGAGAGAGTAGCCGCGCCGGCATCTCCTTTACTGTTGATCTCCGATCTTGTGCTTGGAGGCATGGGAATTCGGGGCCAGATCGTCCACGACGCACAAGCATTCCTCGATCAGCTTCTGGAAGTGAACGCTTCGAGAGTACAGAGCGACGTTGACGAACGCGTACGCGAAAGCCGCAAGAGACTGGAAGCAGAGGTAAAAACACTCCTACGGGAGGCTTCAGCTACAGCAGATCGCGCTCTGACACGTGCCCGAGCTGCGAAGGAAGCCGGGATTCCAGGAGTTCAGTCGGAGCTCGCGCGCCTTAGCTGTGTCGAGCGGGAGATCTTTGACATAATCGCGCTGTGAAAGCTTCCAGTGTATTGCCTAGAGAGTCCCGGGTTCTGGCTCGCGTGTCTTTCACGTCGTCTTCCGCGCATCTCGCCCGCGACGATAATGCGCGAAGCCCAAGTCCTGATTGATGTCATAACGACGTCGGCCTCGCTACGGCCCGAGTAAACTGTTCGGTGTTCACCCCAACAGTGCTCGGACCGAAGGAGGCCGAGATGCAGATTATAGGATGTGATTTGCACGCTCGCCAACAGACGCTGGCGATGTTGGATACCGGAACAGGGGAAGTAGTGAATCGGACTCTCACGCACGAGGGCAACAGCGTGCGGGAGTTTTATTCCACGCTGCCAGGTCCGGTGCGCGTAGGCATCGAAGCGACCGGGTCGATGAAATGGTTTTTGCACCTGATGGAAGAGCTCGGAATCGACTGTCAGGTTGGTCATCCAGCGACGATTCGAGCGGCCGAACCGCGCAGGCAGAAACATGACCACCGCGATGCCGAGTTACTTCTCAAGCTGCTGGTAGAAGACCGTTTTCCGTCGATCTGGCAGCCTTCCAAGGAACTGCTGGATCTGCGAGGGTTGCTCTTACACCGTCATCAGTGGGTACGCCTGCGTACGCGGATACAGAACGCGCTGCAGGCGATCGCACTGGCGAATGGTTTAAGGCGAGGAAGTTCGCTGTGGAGCGAAAGCGGACAGCAAGCGATCGCGTCGCTACCACTGGCAACACACACCGCGCATCGGCGCAGTGAGTTGCAAGCGATGTACGCCAGGTTCGCAGCGGAGATCGAACGACTGAATCAGCAAGTTCAAAAACAAGTAGGCCAACGGCCCACGGCAGGGCTGCTGATGACTCATCCCGGCGTAGGACCGATCACAGCCCTGGCAACCGATGTCTTTCTGGGCGATCCGAAACGATTTCGCGACGGCAAGGCGCTGGCCAGCTATATCGGGATCATTCCCCGGGAACACTCCAGCGGCGGACGACAGCGGCTGGGAGGCCTGAGCAAGCAAGGTAATCCGCTTTTGCGCTTTCTCTGGTGTGAGGCGGCGGCACATGCAGTGCGCCGCGATCCGGAACTGCGTCGGTTCTATCGGCGCAAATTAGTGCAAAAGGGTTTGGGGAAAGCCCGAGTCGCCGCCGCACGAAAACTGGGGATTCGGTTGTGGATCATGTTGCGAGATCGGATTGATTATCACGAGTTCTGTCGTCGTGGACAGATGCAGCAGAAAAGCGGTGGTGCCTGTGCGGGAATGCCTGGACGGCGTTATGGTGCGAAGAGTCACCGTCTGATTGATTAGGCTACCCGCCTCCCTAGGGGGGGTTCGCATAACTCATCATGGTCGATCGTGACCGAAGAGATGTTTGGTGGGCAACACCGAAGCGATGAAGCGGAAACGGCCCGAGCTAGTTGGGGTGACACAAGTGAAACACCGCCGCCACAGAGCCGCGATTCGCGTGCCGTGAGAAAGGTGTGTTCGTGCGCAGAAAAAATACGAATAAAATCTCTTGAAACGGTCGGCGTCGTTAGAGATAACGCCGTTACCGTACATGTGAAGTTCTAGTACGGCAGATGCCCGGTAACGCGACTTATCAGGACTTGGCGGCCACGCTCGTACGCGCGTACGGTGATCATGATGAGCTGTGGTGTTGTGAGAAGGCCGTTGGGGCTGGCCAACGGCTAGACTAGGGCGATCGCAACTCATCGGAGTTAGTGCTGAAGCACGGAGGCTACGATGTCAGTGTCCGTTTTTGTTGGGACCAGCGTCGACGGCTTTATAGCGCGACGGAATGGCGATCTCGATTTTTTGCCTCCGGGCGGCGGCGAGCCTCACGGCTACGTCGAGTTCATGGCGAGCATCGATGCGTTGGTGATAGGCCGCAAAACCTTTGAGACCGTTCTAGCTTTTCCGGAGTGGCCTTATGGCCAAAAACGTGTGGTAGTCCTCAGTAGCCGTCCTATCGATCTATCCGTCGTGCGCGGAGGCCTGGTGGAGCAAATGAGTGGCGAACCAAGTCAGGTCGTGGCAAAACTCGCTGCGAGCGGCGCACATCACCTTTACATCGATGGTGGAATCACGATTCAGAGGTTTCTGCGAGCGGGATTGGTGCAGCGACTTATCATCACTCGCGTTCCAGTACTCATCGGGGAGGGAATCCCCTTATTCGGCGCTCTGCCGCAGGACTTAAAGTTGCGTCACATAGCGACGCGGCACTACCCCAGTGGATTGGTTCAGAGCGAGTACCTCACGATCTAACACTTCCACAATATTCGTCCTTTAGTACTTGCTTTCACGGGTTGTTAGAATCGAGGAAGACCTAATAGATCAATTCTTCAATTTCAGCGAAAGGCGACTGGCACGGGTTCTGTTGTTGTTCGGGGAGATAACCAAGGAATCGAACTCGGACTCCCCGCTGAAGGTGGGCCAATCGACCTTGGCGGAGATGGTTGGTACGACCCGCTCAAGAGTAAGCAAGTTTATGAACGAGTTCAAGAAGAAGGGCTTGGTCAGCTACAACGGAGGCTTGCGAATACATAACGTACACCTCGTCGAGTACCTGCAAAACCGTCCTATGTCCGTCAAGAGAAGCGTGGAGAAATAGAGTACGACAACCAACACAAAGACGGGCATCTTCCGTCCGCTGTCCTACGGGTGGCCGAGCATCGTGGCCCGAGAGAAAGAACTTGAGGCGCTTTTGGCGACTCGCTAATTATAATGTTCGCCGAACAGGGCAATGTCCCAAGCGACAGCGCTTGGAATTGCCTGCACTGGTCAAAATGATTGTTGAAACGATTTCTCACTTGACCGCACTACTGTCTGTAGCCCTTTGCGAAGGCCGTCTTGGGGTTCTGTTTGCTCACGGCTACAGTTCCCAGCAACAGTCACAAAAGACTTACCGACATAATGGACGGCCCACGGGTGTAGCGGTACAACCTCGGGCGCTCATCTGTTTCGACGCCGAGTAGGGAGCGTGTCTATGTCGTCTGGCAAGCCGTACATACCGCCGCGCTTTATACGGTACGGATCCGAGGCAGACTATCCTGATCCGGCGCCGAATGCCGTCAAATCAATGCGGCAAAAACTGGCGGCCAACTCATCCGCTTCGTGCGAAGTAAAGCCCGAGTTCGTCACCGTCGTTGATCGCGACAGAAAGTTTATCCAGGTTTCGGACAGCTTCTGTCAGCTTCTTGGATATCGGCGGGAAGAATTGATCGGCAAGCCCTACGACGACGTGACTGCGCCGAATACGAATGACATCCAGACGGTATTTAATCTGTTTGCAGAGCTGGGCTATATGCACGGCCTATGGATGTTGGCAAGCCGCCGGGGCACCCACGTTCTGGTTCGATATGAATCTTGGATTCGACCCGATTCCTACATTGAAGGCCACATGGAAGCGGTGGGCGCCGGCTTTTCGTCGTTGCTAGATTTCTCGGGCTAAACATTCCTGCTCACGGTTCCCCCTGTGGATGACTTGGAGAAGACGGCTCCGTCCACAGAGGTTCCGCGAGGCTAGGAACGATCCGTTCGTGGGACGCGCGTCAGCAACCGTCAAATCGTTCCGCAATGTCTACAAAAGCTAACGAAGGCAGAAGTCCTACAAGGGCCAGTGCCTTCAAGGGGTCGTCGGCCACAATACAGTGAATTACTGATGACGGGTTATATACGTAAGTAGTATTACCGACTTGTTCTAAATGCGACGGTAACGATATTGTGACAATCATGAACATCGGCCGCAGACTAAGAGAGCTTAGAGAGTCTCGGAACCTCAGTCAAGGTGACCTCGAAGTTCGGAGTGGACTATTGCGCTGCTATACAAGCCGCGTCGAGCATGGGCACACTGTTCCCGGCGTCGAGACCATCGAAAAGTACGCTAACGCTCTTGGAATAGCACTGGTTGCATTTTTCTCCAACGAAGTCAATGCACCGCAACGAGAGCCGCCGTTCACTTCCAGAGATCCCGATTGGGGTTCAACGCCCCGAGAGCGGCTTCAAAACCATAAGATCATCACAGGTTTGGCGAAAATGAACGAACGCGATAGACACCTAGTGCTCGCACTCGTTCAACGATTGACAGGAGCAAAGCGAGCGAAGCGTCAGAAACTCGCATCTCGTGCTGCCTAATCCACCCCTCGACATGTGTCCTACCAAGGAACACCGAAGAAGCCCGCGCATCCTGGCGACCGTGCCGCTGGTAATTCATTCAGGTGGCGAGTCACTTGAGGTGGTGACAGCCGTAATAAACCTTCACGGAGCCTTGATTCTGTCTCCCGTTAATTGGCCGCAAGGCGCCATTCTTACGATCGACAGTAAGGAAACTGGGCTTCGCATTCGCGGTCGAGTCGTTTGGTCTGGAAGCAAAGAGTCCACCGGATTTCACAAGCTCGGAGTGAAATTCGAGTCTGCCGCGCCGGAGTTCTGGGCTCATCAATATGATCCCAAAGGTGAAGAAGCATCTTAGTCGCTCACGCGAGACCGCTATCTGATATGTACTGTTATGGCACATACCTCGCCTCATAAGTAAACTGCTCGTATCATCTTGCATATGGCGCAGACCACACATCATCCGTCGCATCCTGTTTTTCAACAAGACTTCGGAGAATATCTCCTGGAAGTTCCGCGACGACGCCCGCGGTTCGATTGGTTCCTGCTCGCAATCGCCGCCGGTGCCGTGATTGCTTTTGCCGTTTTCAGCATCGCGAATTTGATATTTTGAAGTCGTGCCGGTCACGCCGAGCGAATCCGCTCGACCAGCGTTTGACACACCTCTTTGATTTCCTCCGCTCGGATTCGATTGAAGAATGGCAATGCGAGCGAGCGAGACGCCTGGAACTCGGTCACGGGCAGAGCCGTTTGGCCGCCGCCCGACGGCTGATAAATGGGTTGCAAGTGAATCGGCGCAAAATATCTGCCCAAAGCGATCCCGCGCGACTTCATTTCATGGACGATCGAATCCCGGTGCGCTTCGTCGAACCGACTACTCAGGCGGACCACGTAGACGAACCAGCTGATTTTACGACGTGGCAATGCCAGCGCCGGGATGGTTAGGTCCGGAATGGAACCTAGTATGTCATTGTACTCGCGAGCAATTGATTCTCGCCGATCCAGGATGGCATCGATTCTCTTTAATTGCTCGATTCCCAAGGCGCAATTGATGTCCGAAATCCGGTAGTTGTACCCCAATTCCGTATGCTGGAACCACTCCTCTGAATCGTCTCTTCCTTGATTGCGAAGTTTTCTGACCTTGAGCGCGATTTCGGAGTTGTTGGTGACGACAGCCCCGCCCTCTCCTGTTGTGATCTGTTTGTTGGGATAAAAGGCAAAGACCCCGACATCCCCTAGCGCGCCTACTTTTTGTCCCTCGTATTCTGCTCCGATGGCCTCACACGCATCTTCGATGACAAACAGACGGTGGCGCCTGGCGATTTGCAATATGCTCGGGAGCTCCGCGGGGCAGCCAAAAGTGTGCACGACAACGATCGCGCGTGTTCGCGCGGTGATTGCCTGTTCAAGCAGACTTGGATCGAGGTTGAGGGTCTGCGGGTCGATGTCCACGAACACTGGAGTAGCCTTTTCATAGCGCACCGCGTTCGCGACTGCGATAAAGGTAAAAGCCGGCACCAGCACCTCGTCGCCTTCGGAAATACCGAGGGCTCGAATACACAGGTGCAGGCCGCTGGTCCCGGAGTTTACGACAATCGCATCCGAGGCACCCACGTATTGAGAGATGGCGCGCTCGAACTCCCCGACCTTGGGACCCAAGCTAAGGCTCGAAGTGCGAAGAACGCCAGTCACCGCCTCAATGTCTTGCTCTGTGATTTCCGGAGCTGACAGCGGTATCCTCATGAATGTTGCGAACGGCCGGGAACCGCAACAGACGCAGGAATACCTGAATGACGTTTCATCAGAAGGTCCTGCGAGAGAGGGATGCTGGTTAGTACTCGGACGATGGTCTCGGAAGCAAACCCTTCACCGTACGGATTGACCATGCCGACTAAGGATTGACGAAATTCAGCCGTTCTTGCCGTCTTCACGGCTTCGAGAATAGCTCCCCGATGAGCGTCGGCGTCCAATACATTCCGCGCCCTTTCGCGCCCTTGCTGTCGTGACCCAACGTTCACCGTAGGCAGCGCGAACGACGCGGACTCCATGATTCCACTACTTGAGTTCCCAACCAACATATCGACCTGACGCAGGAGACTCAAATAGCTTTCCGAGTCGAGATTGGTGAAAATTTTTCCGTCGCCTCGGCGCGAGATGAATAACTTCGCCCTGTCTATCAAGGCCCTGCTTCCCGCGTCTGCGTTCGGATAACAGAACAGGATTTGGTCAGTAAGATTTTCCAGGGCTGTGAACAACGCATCCGCTTCTTGCAGCGTGTCGCGGGCGATGGTCATCGGATGGTATACCACGAGGACGGTAGGCTTGCGGAGATCGAGCGCGAGCCGCTCCTCCACTTGCTCTCGGCTGAGAAGCGTTCGCCTCCGAAGGTGATCTAGCGATGGAGCACCTGCCCGGTGCACGCGCCACTCTTCTTCGCCCATCGCGATCACTCGCTCCCGGGCGGCGTGCGTCGAAGTAAAGTGGATGTGGCTCATTTTTGTAAGAGCATTGCGCACCGCATCGTCGATCGCTCCCTCGCTAATCTCTCCGCCCTCGATGTGCGCGATCGGAATACGCAGCGCTAGCGCAACCGACGCCGGGGCCAGCATCTCGTAACGATCAGCGATCAACAAGAGCAGGTCCGGTCGCATCTGCCCGAACAGATCCGCCAATCCCAGCGTGGCCATGCCGATCGTCTTGGCCATGCCGACATCGGTATCCGAACTGAGCAAACACTCGATCCGAGAGTCGATCGTGAAGCCGTCGTTTACAATTTCCTGGAACGTGTTCCCAAATTCAGGTGACAGATGCGACCCGAGCGCGATGATTTTCAGATCCACATTTTCGTTCTCCGACAAATCTCTCAAGGGCCAATGCAAATGCCCGTAGTCGGCTCGCGAGGTCGTGATTACCGCAATTTTTCGATTCATAGCGTTAAACCGACGATCCCAGCGTTGAGGCAGACAGCAAATCCGTCGGTCGATAGTCGGGAACGATTTGGCGAAGTGTTTCGATCATGGCGGTAAGGTTTCGCTCGTCAACCCATCTGGAAAGATCCTCCAGCTGGACATCCAATCTGTCTGCGGGAAGTGGCCTGGTCTTGACTCGCAGGAGTCTCAGATCGACGGTAGCCTCTGTGGATTCATCCTGGGAAAGGAACTCCTCCGACATCTTGTCGCCGGCACGAAGTCCTGTGAAGGTAACGGGAATCTCCTTTCGAGACTTGGATGGCGCGTGATTTATCAATTCCAGAGCAATGTCTAGAATTTTGACCGGCGCGCTCACTTCGGGAACGAATATGCCTCCGTTTTCTTCCAATCCCGATGCCAGGAGTATCAGTTCCACCGCCTCGTCCATTGTTAGGAAGTATCTGGATACGTCCTGGTGGGTGACGGTCACTGGACCGCCTTGGGAGATTTGGTTCAGGAATGTCGGGACGACGCTTCCCTGAGAACCCAATACATTTGCCAGCCGCACCGCGCTCATACGATTCTTGGCCTCGTTCAATCTCAGCAGCGCAAGTTCCGCTACACGCTTCGAAGCACCCATAATGCTGATCGGATTGACGGCTTTATCCGTCGAGACCATGACGAACCTGCTGACACCTTCTGCCTGAGCGATCCTTGCGAGACTGGCCGATCCCAGAGCATTGTTCCGTACAGCCGCGAAAGGATTGTTCTCCATCAGCGGAACGTGTTTGAAAGCCGCCGCGTGGTACACGACCTCGGGACGAAAACGGTGAAAAATCTCGGATAACAGCTTCGCGTCGGAGATATCGCCGAGCACGGATTTGTATGAGTTGCGATCAACGGCAGTCGCCAATTCTAAATCGATTTGGTGTAGATTTCGCTCCGAGTTGTCGAGAAGAATGAGTAGCCGCGGCTCCAGACGGATCACGGCCTTGGCCAAAGCAGAGCCGATGGAACCTCCGGCTCCGGTCAACAAAATGCTTCTACCTGAAACTAACTCTTCGATCGCGTTTTTGGCTGGCAAGATCGATCACTCCGAAACGCAATCGTATCGTGGATACGCAAGCACGTCCATCAGTGGCAAGTCGTTTTGGCGTGACTCTGTGACGCATAAACCCCGCTCTCTCAATTCTTTGCAGGTGCATTCGACCGTCAAGCCAGCCGTCGCACAGGGCGCGCAGAGCCACGACGTGCCCTGTCGTTGCGCAGGTAGTAGGTACATTTTTCCTAGAGACATTCGTCTCTATTGGACTAGAGACGTTCGTTCCCTTGCCGAGACCCAGTGCGTGGATTCAAAGTGCCTGCCCGGCTCGCAATTTCTTCTATCTCCCAGCCGGAAGAAATGGTCAGGTGTCATGCGCTCTTACGCCGTCTTCAACGAAGAAGTAGTGAAACGCTATGAAGAGTGGTTAGTTGTCCAGCACTATAGGCCAAGAACGAAACAATTCTATCGGCGAATGGTGCGGACGTTCGCCGAGTACCTGAAGGACAAGTCAATCGCCAGCGTTACGCACTTGGATGTCCGTTCCTACATCGCTCATCTGTCCGAGCAAGGTGCCACTTGGGCAACAGCGTTTGACAATCTCCAAGTTCTGCGACGTTTCTACGACTTCCTCCATCTGGGCGGCATGGTTAGCTACGTGGCGCCGCGTTTGGTAAAAATGCGTGATGCTCCGAAAAAAATCCCCCGTACCTTGAGCGAGTTCGAAGTCCGTCAGTTCGTCGCTGCCGCCTGCTCGCTCAGGGAAATAGCTCTAGTCGAATTTCTGTACGGAACTGGGTGTCGAGTGTCCGAGGTGATATCACTTCGGGTGGAGCATATCGATTTCGAGGCCCGAACTGCCAGAGTTTCAGGAAAAGACCCCCGCGGGCGGGTCGTGCTCATCACACAACGAGCTGCAACTGCTCTTCGAGCCTATATTGGCAAGCGACACGAGGGTTATGTTTTCCAGGCAGACATGCCCGTACAAAAACTTTGCGTCGCGAAATGCAATGGACATTTCATAGGCCAATGGAAAGACTATCGCGGGCCCGGCACAAGATATGTGTCGATGAGCAAATACTTGGGTAGCGCTCGCCGCATGTCTTATCAAGACGCAATGACGGCATTACAAGACCTGACCAAGAGCGCCAATCTTGTGAGGCCGAAGAACGAAGGTCCTTTGTCCACCAACGCTATACGCACAACTCTTCACCGCATCGGACGTCGATCCGGTTTGAGACGCGCGACTCCTCATATGTTTCGCCACAGCTTTGCGACGCACCTGCTCGATCACGGGGCTGACCTAATGGTTGTACAGGAGCTGCTGGGTCACGCATTCGTCCAAACCACTGCGAATTACGCCCGGGTGAGCCGTCAGCGGCTGTTAAGCACGTTCGACAACTGTCACCCTGCCGGGAAGCCAAGTCGGAGCGGACCTCAGCTGCCGAAGGAGAAAGTTCTTCTAAACGAAGATGACATCCAAACGTCGCGACCAGATCAAGGACGATGAATCACTCTTGCTGCCTTGGTTTTTAACCAAACGAGCCACGATAGCAATCCGTTCCAACGTTCCAAAGCATTATCAGATTAGAATGCGGAACTACTTTGATGACTACGGATGCCTGCGCTGCAACACACATAGGGGTCAGCACAAGGGCAATGGACTGTGCAACCGCTGCAGCGGCCTTATCTTGGCGCGATTGAAACGAGGGTATGAACGCCGCGAGCGGCCAAAACTGAGTCATTATGCGAAAGACCTCTTGAACAAAGCCCATGATGCCGAAATGCTGCTGAAGGACCTCTTGCACTGGAAGGGACCTGCCCTGCTGCCCAGCCGTATTAACAATTCAAGCTCGCAAAACCCGGCCCTTGAGGTATTCAGTGCTTATAGGATAGAAGACCCCGATCATTAGGGTAGACCGCACTCTTTCGCCCCGATAGTTGGTGCAACTCCCATTTGGCCGGTGAGCCACGAATCTCGATTAGCCGCCGCGGGTAGCCACGGGTGCTTTCCCCTGCACCTTGTCGAGGTAGAGTGCTTCGTCAGCTTCCTGGAACATCGCTTTCGAATCCTTCAAAGGTCCATATTCCGACCACCCTACCGAAAACCCTACCGCTACGCGTTGTCCGCTCAAACCGACTTCAATGGATTCGAGGCGTCGCAGCACAGCTGGCAGGTATATCTCATCGCACTCGGGAAGCAACAGCATGAATTCGTCACCGCCCAACCGGGCGGCTACATCGATGTCGCGGATCGCCTCGCCCAGACGACCGGCAAATGCCTTCAGCACTACATCGCCTGCGGGATGGCCGAAGCGATCGTTGATTTTCTTGAAACCATTGAGATCCAAAAGTACCAAGGTGAGCGTGTATCCTTTCCGCTGGGCGCGAGCAACCTCCGATTTGAGATGGCGTTCGGCAAACCGCCGGTTATATAGACCCGTAAGGGGATCAACCAGCGCCAGATTCTGCCATTGGCTTGAGTCCGATTGCCTCTCGGCAAGTTCCATACGCAGTCGATTGATCAGAAATTTTTCATAGGTCAGATAGCATCCAAACAGAAGAATCAGACACACCAAGCCTGCGACGGCCGGAAGGATACCTGAATGAAGGGACCGCCTTTGCTCCTCCAAGATCGCAGGAAGCGAGAGCGAGGCGACGGCAACTGTGAGCAAGAGCATGGCAAAGACCGAGACGCCCCAGGTCCACCATTCTCGCCGCTGGAGTTTGCGTAGCCGGACAGAATACTCCGTAGAGCGGGGTTTCGCTTCAGACATCCTTGATGGGGGGCTGTCGAGGAAACTCAATGGTTTTCCAGCGTACCGTCTGATGCGCCGCATTCAGGTTAGCCCGCAGCCTCGGACCAAGTCAATTGCCCCAATGAATGTAGCGCCTGAAACGTAAACCTTTCATGGATTCCGTATAAAAACTCGCCGCGGGGCCGGATGCACTACGTGTCGCAACGTCGAAGGCTAGAGATGCGTCGGCCGACAGTAGTACGAGCGTTCTATTGGTACCGGCGCCCGAGTTTGCCAGACTTGTTCTTGGATCAATATGATCGCAGCATTCATCGTCGTGCTTTCCGTGGCAGCGCTTCTTCAATTTGCCATCTCGCAGTGGCGCGCCATGTGGTTAACGATCGCGGAACAGCCTCTTTCAGAGTACTTCACAACCGCGACCGGCATCGCCGGCGATGGGATCCGGGCAGACCACTTCGATCTTCTGACGCGAATATCAGAACAGGTGGGCGCATCCGGGAAGCAGAGTAACTTGTGGCTGAGGGAAGTGCGCATCTATTACCGCACGATCCGTGCGCTCAACCGATCCTGCGAAAAACAATTCCCGGGTTTTGCGGCATGGGCCAATCGCGAATTAGTGGCGTGTTCGCTGTACGCAGCCGCCACCCTCGATCAGCGACTGAGTTCGCATCTCGCGTTTGCCTCAGAGGCCGACCGCTCTTAGGTCACTCCTTCTGTTCAGCCACGCCGCTGCCGGACAAATGAATCTCTAGCGGAAGTACGTCCGGGAGCACTGGGCTCTTCTCAATGAGAACCCGCCGTTGGGCCTGATGCTAGTTCTCTCCAGCCAGTACGAGCTCGCGTTGCCCAACGAGAAGGAATTTGCCCAGGAAATTGCCAAACCCCGATAGGCATGACTAAAGCAAATACATAGAACGAAGTGATCGTCAAACCGCTGCGCTCGCCCGGCTCGCCCCCCGAGCTTCCCTACTGCCTCTCACGGGAAAACTGATTCACCGGCCCTTCCTGGCCAAACTCTGCGCCTGATCCGCCCGCTTCTTCTGTCAAGGCTCTCCGCTGCGCTCCGATGAACGCCCACCCCGCGGCCTTGACAGCGCGGGCGGACAGGCGCGTTCCCCCGCCATGAAGGCCATTTGCTTTTCATGCGCGGCTCTGCCGCGCCTCTGGACAGCAAAGGCCAAATCCGCAAAAGGAGAAATCAAGTCATGCAAAAAATCACCAACAAACCACTGTTTGACCTGGGGCGGCTCGTCGCCACGGCGGGCGCTCTGGCCGCTCTCGAAAAGACCGGACAGAACGCGGTGGAATTCCTCGCGCGTCATGTGACCGGCGACTGGGGCGAACTTCCCGTGGAAGACAGGGCCGAAAACTGCCTCAGCTTGCGGCAGGGCTTCCGCCTTCTCAGCAGCTACCGCACCTCAGCGGGCGAGACCACATTATTGACTGCGCTCGGGAAATTCATTCCGCCGGATGAGCGCATCCTGCTCATCGAGGACACCGCGGAAATTCGACTACACCATGAAAATCTCGTCCGTTTCGAGGCACGCCGGGAACAGAACGGTACATCCGCTATCTCGATTCGCGATCTTCTCAAAGCTGCTCTCCGACACCGCCCGGACCGACTAATTCTCGGGGAAATTCGCTCCGGCGAGGCCTTTGATCTCCTGCAACTCCTGAACACGGGACATTCCGGAACACTCTCCACAATTCACGCGAGTTCCGCAAAACAGGGACTCGCGCGCTTCACGAGCTGCGTCCTGCAGAGTGGTGTTGAATTGCCCTACCGCGCCGTGAAAACGAATATCGGAGATTCCTTGAACGTGGTTGTACAAATCGAGCGCCGACCGGGTCGCCGTTTCATCTCCGAAGTGCTTGAGGTCAACAGCTACGATCCCGACTCCGATCTTTTCGACTTCGGCGTGGTCTACGTGGCACCGCGAGAACATGTATGAACGCACCTGGTCAATTCTCCCGACGAATGCTCTCCGCTTCGGAGTACGTCCTGGCGCTCCATTCGCCTGAAGATCGAGTCGCCGTTCTTTTGCGGAACCGTGTGCGTGGGCAAACCATGCAACGCATCCTTGCCGCGGAGGCAATCGCAAGCCCGCCGTTCCTGTACTGGCTCGTCGAGCAAAACGCGATCGGCGCCGACGTTTTCCTCGGGATGAACCCCATCAAGGAGCACTCCTACAACCGCACAAAGGAGAACATCCGCGAGGTCCGGCACGTGTACCTGGATCTTGACGAAAGTGCCAGTACTTCACTTCAAGCCATACGAACGTCCGGAGACATACCCACGCCCAATGTGGTTCTGGATACTTCTCCCGACAAACACCAGGTGATCTGGCAAGTAGAAGGCCTGGATCAAGACCGAGCTGAATCCCTTCTCCATTCCTTGGCAACAGCGTTTCGGGGTGACCCTGCCGCGACGGACATATCCCGTGTGCTGCGCGTACCGGGATTCGCAAACCGAAAGTACAACGAACAATTTCTGGTGCGCGCGGTTCAGGAGACAAACCAGGTTTATCACCTTCGCGACTTTGCGTCGTACGACGACTCGCCCGATGCGCCACGGCACTTGGAAGGCGACCACGGACCGGCACGAAGAATGCCGCCCGGCCACAGGAGCCAATCCGAAGCGGATTGGGCGTATGCGAAGCGTGCGCTCGCTCGCGGTGACAACCCGGAGGACATAATTCGACGAATTGCGGATTTTCGGGCCGACGACAAACACTCCCCGGGATCCTATGCTCGCCGCACGGTAACTAAGGCAGCAGCGGAACTCGATCTCGAACCATTCAAATCCAAGTGATTTACGAGCGTCGCGTGGATATACTTCCCATCACGGAAAAGCAAGGCGGGCCAGCTTACAAAGGAGGCTGGCAACGAGACATGGCTCGCCGACGCTATCAGAAAGGAAACGTACGCAAACGCGGTAAGCGCAATCCGGTATGGGAGCTGCAGTGGTGGGAAGATTACATCAAGGAAAACGGCAAAGTCGGACGCCGCCGCCGATCGGCGGTCCTGGGCTTGGTCGCCGAAGTAACCCGGCGCGAAGCAAGGAAGCTCGCCGAGGACCGTTTGGCCCCGATCAACCAGGGGAAGTTGCCACCGCAATCCGCGCTCAGTTTCGCGGTCTTTGTGGAACGCTGCTTCATCCCCCTCTTCTTTCCGACACTCAAACTTTCCACACAGAATCGCTACCGTCAAACTTTAACCCTTCACCTCTTGCCCGCTTTGGGCGAGTGCCGCCTTCGCGATATCGAAACAGTCGACCTGCAACGGTTTGTATTGCAAAAGATGCAAGGCGGTTTGAGTTGGGAATCCGCCAGCCATCTCCGCAATCTCACCTCACGGGTCTTCGAGATGGCCAGGAAATGGAACTACCACTTAGGGGCGAACCCCGCGAGCGGTATCTTGCTACCCGAGAAAGTTTCGGTTCGCGAAAAGCACGCACTGACTCCAACCCAGATCCCATGTCTTCTCGAATTGCTCAGAGAACCGGCTCGCACCATGGTGCTGCTGGGCATACTGACGGGGATGCGGGTGGGAGAGATTCTCGGCCTGCGGCGGAAGGACGTGGATTTTCTTTCCGGGCAGATCAGAATCGAACAGGCGAACTATCGCGGTATCTTCGGAACGCCGAAGACGAAAGGCAGCAAACGCTCACTTCCCATTCCCAAAGGGCTCGTCACACCGCTCGCGCGCGTTTGTGGACACCGCGCCCGGACCGACGACGAGCGCTTAGTGTTTCAATCTCGCCATGGCAACCCGCTCAGCGATTCGAATCTTCTGCACCGGCATTTGAAACCGACCGGGTTGAGGATCGGAGCGCCGTGGCTCAACTGGCACACTCTCAGGCGCACCCACGCTACTTTGTTGCAGGCGGCCGGAGCGTCTTTGAGAGATGCGCAAGTACAACTCGGTCACAGCAAGATGTCCACAACGCTAGAGCTCTACACGGTGCCGATTCCCGCGCACTTACGGGAAGCAGTCGAAAACCTTTCGCAATTGGTGACGAATGGTGACGAGTTTGGCCAAACTGCGGAGGGAGTTCCTACCACTATTCAATAGAATCAAAAGGATAGATGGTAGGCCCGTGCGGGCTCGAACCGCAGACCTCCACCGTGTCAAGGTGGCGCTCTAGCCAACTGAGCTACGGGCCTATCAACTGCTCACAATCTTAGCACAGCGGCAGTGCGCTGTTCGCCCGCCGCGGTTACTGGTTCTTAATCACTTCGCCGCCCTTCATCACGAAGTGCACATTTTCCAACACGCGCACATCCGCCAGCGGGTCGCCCTGCACCGCTACGATGTCCGCAAACTTTCCCGATTCGAGCGTCCCCACGCGGTCGGACCATCCGATCAAATCCGCCGCATTCACCGTCGCCGCCTGAATGGACTGCAGCGGCGTCAGCCCCATCGAAACCATTTTGCCGAACTCGTGCGCATTCAAACCGTGCGGATACACCGCCGCGTCCGTGCCAAACGCGACCTTCACTCCCTCCTTAAACGCGTGCGAAATATTTTTTTGCGCGATCGGCAAGACAATCTTGGCCTTCTCGATCATGCTCGGCGTCAACCCTAAAGTCTGCAGATTCTCCGTGAGCCAATCTTCCAGATACACGGTCGGGACCAGGTACGTCCCGCGCTCCTTCATCAATTGAATATCTTCATCATTGATGTAGCTGCCGTGCTCAATCGAATCCACGCCTGCCAGCACCGCGTACTTGATCCCCGTGGCGCCGTGCGCGTGCGCGGCCACTTTGCGGCCCAAGCCGTGCGCGGTGTCCACGATCGCTTTCATTTCTTCGGGGCTGTACTGCGCGAGCGCCGGGTTATCGCCTTCGGAAAGCACGCCGCCCGTAGCCATGAATTTGATCACGTCCGCGCCATACTTGATGTCCTCGCGCACTTTCAACGTCACGCCATCTATGCCGTCGGCCACTCCGTCATCCGACCAGTGATATTGCGGCGCGAGAAAATTATTGTCCGCGTGCCCACCCGTAATTCCCAGCGCTGGTCCAGACACCAACATGCGCGGCCCCGGCACGTCGCCTGCTTTGATCGCATCGCGCAGCGCAATGTCGGAATATCCACTGGCGCCTACGTTGCGCACTGTCGTAAATCCAGCCTCGAGAGTTACGCGAGCATTCCGCGCGCCAGTCAAAGCCTGGCGCGGGTATGAAGCGTGCAGCCCAGCCGGGCCGGAATCGTACGGCGTCATGGTCAGGTGCGTGTGGCAATCAATCAACCCGGGCAGCACTGTGGCGTTCGAGAGGTCAATCATCTTCGTGCCGGTCGGCAACTGGCCGGAAATCTCTGCCGTTTTGCCGATGGCCTTGATCCGGTCGCCTTCAATCCAGATGGTCTGGTCGCTCAGATAATTTCCGGTGCGCACATCCAGCACTTTTCCGGCATGGATGGCTATTTCCGCGGGTGCCGCGCTCTTTGCCGTTTGCGCGGCGCAGGCCCACGCCATGCTCGAAATCATAAAAGTCAGAATTGCAAGGCGCTTCATCTTGTACCTCCCGATTTTGCCGCGGACTTCACAGGCGCGTGGGATTGTATCCCTCTCGCCTGAATATTTGCGGCAATATTTTTCTTTCTCGCGGGGCGCCGTTGCAGCAATCGCTCGCGCTGGAAATTTCCTGCAATTATTTTGGCGCCGCGCTTGACACACGGCGCAGATGCTGTATGATTATGCAGTGTTATGCATAATTGTGCATAATCAAACATGGGCGCACATAAAAAATTCCGGCAAGGCCAGATCCTGAAGCTCCTCACGGGCGAAGCAGTCGCCAGTCAGGACGATCTACGCCGCCAGCTCATCCACCTGGGTGTTCGCGTCACCCAAGCCACGCTCTCGCGCGATCTGCGCGAGCTGCGCCTGGTGAAAACCGTGGACGGCTACAAACCGCTCGCTGCCGCCAAGGCCGACGATGCGCCGCCAGTTCCCGCGCTTGCTCGCGCGTTGAAAGAGTTCTTGCTCGATATCCGGCCCGCGCAAAACATGCTCGTGCTCAAAACTCCTCCCGGGGGCGCGCAGCCTCTCGCCGCCGCGGTGGACTCCGAGCGCTGGAAGGAAGTCGCCGGCACACTGGCGGGCGACGACACTGTGCTCATCATCACGCCGTCGCGCACCGCTCGCGGCGCCATTCAAAAACGTGTGGAGGAAATGCTGCGATGACAGACCCGTTACGGGTCGCCGTCGTCGGAGCAACGGGCTACGCAGGATTCGAGTTGGCCCGCCTCCTTCTTCGGCACCCCAATATTGAAAAACCGACTTTTTATTTGCGCGAAGGCCACGCTGGCGTTCGCTGCCTCACCGAGCTATATCCACAACTGCGCGGATGGGGCGAAGCGCCCTGCAAACCGCTTTCCGTGGAGGCGATCGCGAGCAGCGGCGCGCAGGTCGTGTTTCTTTCCACCCCTCACGAAGCTTCGCTAGAACTCGTGCCTGCGCTGCTCGCCGCGAATCCCGCGCTGCGCATCGTGGACCTCAGCGGGGCGTACCGTTTTCGCTCACCGGAAACTTTTGCTCACTGGTACAAGCTGGCCGCGCCGGATTCCACAACGCTCGCCGCAGCGGTTTACGGTTTGCCGGAGCTTTACGCGGACGCTCTGCCCGCAGCGCGTCTTGTCGCCAATCCCGGCTGCTATCCCACCTCGGTAATCTTGGGGCTGCGGCCTCTCGTCGAAGCCGGCTGGATCAATACGGCGCGCGGAATCGTCTGCGATTGCAAATCTGGCGTCAGCGGCGCAGGCAAGGAACCCAAGCGCGAGACTCACTTCGTCGAAGTGAATGAAAATTTTCGCGCCTATGGATTATTTACGCATCGGCACACGCCGGAAATCATCGAACATAGTGGTATGGGATCGGAAACTTTTATTTTCACCACGCATTTGCTCCCGGTCGAGCGCGGGATTCTCTCTACCTTATATACGTGGCTGAATCCCGCTCGCCGTGCGGACGAAATCGAAGCGCTCTATCGCCAATATTTCGCCGCGCGGCCGCTGGTGCGGATTCTGCCGCACGGGCGTTTGCCGGAATTGCAGCACGTGACTCACACCAATTTTTGCGACATCGGCTTCGCGCTCGACCCCGCGGGCGAACGCCTCGTCGTCGTCTCTTGCCTGGACAATCTGGGCAAAGGCGCGGCGGGCCAAGCGGTACAAAACATGAACCGGATGTGGGGCTACCCGGAAACGGCAGGTTTACTATGAGACTGGTAATTAAAATTGCAGGCGCGCTTCTCGAAAGCGAAGAAGCTGTGCAAACCATTGCGCGGCAGATCACCGAGCTCGCGCGTGCCGGCCATGAATTGCTGGTGATCCACGGCGGCGGAAAAATTTTCACCGCTACTCTCGCGCGCATGGGCATCACCAGCCGCTTCGTCAGCGGCCTGCGCGTCACCGATCGCGAAACGCGCGACGCGGCCGTGATGGTGTTCGGCGGTCTGCTGAATAAGCGGCTGGCCGGCGCGATTTCCCTAGCTGGACAGCCCGCCATAGGCATCAGCGCTTCGGATGCGGCATGTTTTCTCGCCGAACCGATGCAGCTCGATGAACGTGAGGGCGGCCTCGGCTTCGTCGGCTATCTCACCGAAGTGAATGTAGATTTTCTGCGTTCCCTGTGGCGAGCGGGCATCGTACCCGTCGCGTCTTGCCTCGGACTCGGCGCCGATGGCGAGCTCTACAACATCAACGCGGACCATATGGCCGCCGCGGCGGCGGAATTCATTCGCGCCGATCGCCTGATTTTTCTCACCGACGTCGCCGGCGTGCTCGATGGCGAAAAAGTTCTGCGCGCCGTGCGCGGCGGCGAAATCGAACAACTCATCCGCCAGAATAAAGTCTCCGGCGGCATGATCCTGAAACTCGAAGCCGCCAAACGCGCGCTCGCTGGTGGGGTCGCCGAAGTGCGCATTGTCGGCGGCACTGTTTCCCGCGCGCTGCTTTCTGCCGTACATGGCGCGCGTTGCCCGGGCACGCGCGTTCTGCCCATCGTTCATGAGGCTGCGAAAGCTGCGCACGGAGCCCGGTGTTGAAAATGGCGCGCAAAAGAAATTCGGCAAAAGCGAAGCCGCTCTCTCCCGCGCAAATTCGCGGAGCGGAAGCTCGTTACCTGATGAATACCTACCGGCGCCCCGCAGTGGTGTTCACGCATGGCCGCGGCTGCCGTCTCTACGATTCGCAAGGCCGTGAATATCTTGATTTTCTCGGTGGCATCGCCGTCAACGCGCTCGGCCACGCCCATCCACGGCTGGTGCGCGTGATTCGTCGCGAAGCCGGACGCGCCATTCATTTTTCCAATCTCTTTCAGAATCCGTACCAGGCGCCGCTCGCGCGCAAGCTGGTCGAATGGTCCGGCCTCGACCGCGTTTTCTTCACCAATAGCGGCACTGAAGCGATTGACGGCGCGCTGAAGCTCGCGCGTGCTTACGCTCATACTAGAGCCACGACCGGCGGTGCTTCCCCGAAAACGCGCATTCTCGCGCTGGAAAATTCCTTTCACGGCCGCACCTTTGGCGCGCTCTCCATCACTCATCCGGCAAAGTATCGCGAGCCATTCGCGCCCTTGGTTCCCGGCGTTGAGTTCGTGCGCCTCAACGATGTCGCCGATCTCGAAGCAAAATTCGACAACACCGTCGGCGCCTTGGTGCTTGAAACTATTCAAGGTGAAGGCGGTATTTTCCCCGTCAGCGAAACTTTCTGGCAACGCGCGCGCTCCCTTGCAACGCAGCACGACGCCGCGCTGGTCGCCGATGAAATTCAATGTGGCCTCGGCCGCACCGGCCGCCACTTCGCGTACCAGAAATTTTCGTCGTGTCCCGATATTCTCGCGGTGGCGAAACCTCTCGCCGGAGGGTTGCCGCTCGGCGCCATTATCGCCAACGAGAAATTCGCAGCGGCGTTCGTTCCGGGGTTGCACGGCACTACCTTTGGTGGCGGCCCGCTCATCTGCGCGACGGCGCTGGAATTCCTGAACGTCGTCGAGGATGCGGACTTGCTTGCAAACATTCGCGAACGCGGCGCGGAGCTGCGCCAGGGAATTGAAAAGCTCGCCGCCAAGTTCGATTTCATCCGCGAAGTCCGCGGCGAAGGCCTGATTCTCGGCGTCGATCTCGCGATTGAAGGTGCGCCAATCGTCACCGAAGCCCTGCGCGGCGGCCTGCTCATCAATTGCACGCACGAACACATTCTGCGCCTGTTGCCGCCTTTCATCATCCGCCGCAAGGACGTTGTCGAATTCCTCTCCAAGTTCGAAAAGGCCCTGAAACAGGCAACAAAATCCAGCTCGACCCAAAACGCAAAACCGAAAGCGCAGCCGATCGCTCTGGCTGCCGCGAGGTAAAGGTAAAAATGAACACCACCGCTGCCGCTGCACACGTCACTCTGACCAACGACCTCCTCACTGGAATGGAATGGAGTCCTGCCCAAGTCCGCAACTTCCTGCAGCTCGCCGCGGACGTGAAGGCGCATCCCGACCGCTATCGCGGTGCGCTTGCCGGACGTTTCTTCGCGCTGATTTTTGAAAAGCCTTCGCTGCGCACGCGCGTCACTTTCGAAGTCGGGATCGCCAGCCTGGGCGGCTCTTCCGTATTTCTCGATCACACTGTCACGCATCTCGGTGAGCGCGAATCCATCCCGGATGTCGCGAAAAGCCTGGAACGATGGGTGACCGGCATCGTCGCGCGCGTCTTCAAGCAGGAATCGCTCGACCTGCTGGCTGCAAACGCCGGAGTCCCCGTGATCAACGCGCTTTCCGACCGCTATCATCCCTGCCAGGCGTTCGCCGATTTCTTCACGCTCGAAGAGCGCTTCGGGAATCTGCGCGGCCTGAAAGTCGCCTACGTCGGCGACGGCAATAACACCTGCCACTCGCTGCTCAGCATCGGCGCACGCGCCGGAGCGCACATTCGCGTGGCCACGCCTGCGGGATACGAGCCTGATCTGAATATCGTCGCGGAAGCCAAGCGCGTGGTGCGCGAAACGCGCGGCAAAATCGAAATCCTGCGCTCGCCGGCGGAGGCTGTCGGTGGAGCGCAAGCGATTTACACCGACGCGTGGACCAGCATGGGCCAGGAACACGAAGCCGCCGCGCGCGATGCCGCCTTTGCCGGCTATCAGGTCAACGACGCGCTGTTCGCCCACGCCGCGCCCGACGCGATCTTCATGCACTGCCTTCCGGCCCATCGCGGCTCGGAAGTCAGCGAAGCTGTTATGGATTCGCCGCGCTCCATCGTTTTCGAACAGGCGGAAAATCGCCTACACGTGCAGAAAGCGATTCTGCTGACGCTGCTCAATTAATTTCGTACTCAAATTAAGGAGAACGTGTTGCCCAAGAAAATTGTGCTCGCATATTCAGGAGGTCTGGATACCTCTATCATTATTCCCTGGCTCAAGGAGACTTACCCAGGCTGCGAAGTGATCGCCATGATTGGCGACCTGGGCCAGCAGGAAGATCTGGAAGCAGCACGAAAGAAGGCTCTCGCCACCGGCGCAAGCTCAGCCTACGTGGAGGATCTCCGCGAGGAATTTATCACCGGTTACATCTGGCCGACACTGCGTGCCGGTGCCGTGTACGAACATAAATATCTACTCGGCACATCTTTCGCGCGCCCGCTTCTGGCGCAGCGGCAAGTGCAGCTTGCCAAAGAGCTGGGCGCCGACGCCGTCGCGCACGGCTGCACCGGAAAGGGCAACGACCAAGTCCGTTTCGAGCTTGCCGCCAAAGCCCTGGCTCCGGAATTGCAAATCATCGCTCCCTGGCGCGAATGGAATATCGTCTCGCGCGAAGAAGCCATCGCCTACGCGCAGGCCCACAATATTCCTGTGGAGCAGACCAAGAAAAACATCTACAGCCGCGACCGCAACATCTGGCACCTGAGCCATGAAGGCGGCGTGCTAGAAGATCCCGCGAATGCGCCCGACGAAGCCATGTGGCAATGGATCACTTCGCCCGCGAACGCGCCCGCGCAACCCACCACTGTGGAAATCGGCTTCGCGGGCGGCACTCCCGTATCCGTGAACGGCAAAAATCTCGCGCCAGTCGCCTTGCTCGATCAACTCAACGAAATTGCCGCGGCAAATGGCGTGGGGCGCATGGACATCGTCGAAAATCGCTTGGTGGGCATCAAATCGCGCGGCGCGTATGAAACTCCAGGCGGCACGTTGCTCGTCACCGCGCATCGCGAGCTCGAATCGCTGGCGCTCGACCGCGAAACCGCGCACTACCAGCAACTGCTCTCCTTGCGTTACGCCGAGATGGTTTATTACGGCATGTGGTTCACTCCGCTGCGCGAAGCTCTCGACGCGTTTTTCACGAGCGCGCAACGCCGCGTCACGGGTACGGTCTCGCTCACGCTTTGCAAAGGCATCGTCAACGTCGCCTCGCGCCACTCGCCGCACTCGCTGTATCGCACGAATCTCGCAAGCTTCACCATGACGGGCTACAACCCCAAGGACGCCGAAGGCTTCATCAATCTTTTCGCGCTGCCCATCACCGTGCCGCAGGAACCGGCTTTGACTGAACCCAGGAAAATCCCGCAGAAGGCCAACGCTTGATGACCGCTCCCCGCGAACAGAAGATGTGGGGCGGCCGCTTCGAACGCGGCCCCGACGCATCTTTCTACGAATTCGAGCGTTCCTGGAGCTTCGATCGCCGTATGCTCCCGCAGGAGCTCGCGCTCGATCGCGCCTGGGCGCACGCCATCGTCGCCGCAGGAATCCTTAGCGAAGAAGAAGGCCAGAAGATCGCCACGGCGCTCGGCGAAATCGCGTTGCGCGCGCAGACTGATGCGGCATGGCTCAACGCTTCGGCCGCTGAAGACGTTCATCATTTCGTCGAATCCGCGCTGATTGAAAAACTCGGCGCGCTCGGCGCGAAGCTGCACACTGGCCGCAGCCGCAACGAAATGGTCGCCACGGAATTTCGCATGTATGTGCGCGAAGCCGTGCAAGATCTCCGCCGCGCGCTAGCTTTGCTGGAACGCGCCATCGCTGCGCAGGCCGAAAGCAATCTGCCGACTCCCATGCCGGGCACCACGCACATGCAGCACGCGCAGCCGATTCTGCTCTCGCACTGGCTGCTGGCGCACGGCGAAGCGTTTCATCGCGACACCGAACGCCTGGCGGCTGCCGCCGCTCGCGCCGACGATTGCCCGCTCGGTTCCGGCGCCCTGGCCGGCTGCGCTTTTCCGCTCGATCGCAACGCCTTGGCGCGCGATCTTGGATTTTCACGCACGACGGCCAATAGCCTGGACGCCGTCAGCGACCGCGACTTCGCACTGGAATTTCTCTTCGCACTTTCTACCCTCGCGATGCATCTCTCGCGCCTGGCTGAAGATTTCGTTCTATTTGCCTCGCCGGAATTCGCTTTCATCGAGCTCCCCGACGAGTTTTCAACCGGCAGCAGCCTGATGCCACAGAAAAAAAATCCGGACGCCTGGGAATTGATCCGCGGAAAGACCGGCCGCATTTACGGCTCGCTGGTCGCGCTGCTCACCACTTGCAAAGGCCTGCCTTCCAGCTATCAGCGCGATCTGCAGGAAGACAAAGAACCGCTCTTCGCCGCGCACGATCAGGCGCTCTCCATGATCCGGATCGCCGCCGCCACTCTCGCAGCCACGCGTTTCCGCACGGACCGTCTTTGCGAGGCGGCGCAAGATCCCGCGCTCGTGGCCACTGAAGTCGCGGATTATTTGGTCGCTTTCGGCGTGCCCTTTCGCGAAGCGCACGAAATCGTGGGAAAAGTACTGCGCGCGACCGAGCAGGAAGGAATATCCATCCGCGAAATGCCGCTCGAACGGCTAAGAGAATTCTCCCCAGCATTTGGTCCCAGCTTGGCCACTGCACTCACGCTCGAATCCGCTCTCGCTCGTCGCGCCACACGCGGCGGCACCGCTCCGGGCGCTGTCCGCGCCGCCCTGCAGGATTTCAAAACGCGCCTCGCCAAGCTCGAGGAGAATCCATGAGAACGCGACACGCGAAAATTTCTGACGCCGCTGCGATTCACTTGCTCGTGGCGCGCTATGCCGCGGAGGGCCTGCTGCTTCCCCGCGCCGCTGCAGAAATTCGCGCCAATATCGGCCACTTTATCGTTCAGGAAGACGGTCAGCGTATCGTCAGCTGCCTTTCGCTGGAAAGCTATGGCGCCGATCTCGCTGAAATCCGCTCCATCGCGGTGGACCCTGAAAATCGCGGCCAAGGATTGGGCGCCCGCCTGATCGCTTCCGCCTTGAACGAAGCTCGCCGCCGCGGCATCGCGCGCGTTTTCGCCGTGACGCACGCGCCGAGATTTTTCGAACGCCAGGGTTTCGCCGCAGCCGCGCGCCAGTCGCTCAGCGAAAAAATCGAACGCGATTGCCGCAGTTGCTCCCAGCAGCGTACCTGCAAACTCGTCCCGGTGGTCGCCACGGTAATTCCCGAACGCGTCGTGTTGCCCATCCTTTCCGATTCCGTAGCCCCGGCCCCGGCCTGCTGACCGGCAAACCCATGACCACGCGCCTATCCAACGCCGACATCCCGCAAGGATTTACTTTCGCCGCCACGCACTGCGGTCTGAAAAAGTCCAAGCTCGATTTGGGAATACTGATCAGCGAAACTTCCGCGTCGGCCGCCGCAGTCTTTACCACCAACCGCGTGAAAGCTGCACCGGTGATTGCCTCACAGTTACACCTGCGGCAGTCGGCGCACCGCATGCGCGGCGTGATCGTCAATTCCGGCAACGCCAATTGCTGCACCGGCTCGGAAGGCCTTTCCGCCGCAGCCACCACGGCGCTGAAACTCGCGCGCGAATTGGGCCGGCTGCATCCTTCGCAAATTCTGGTCTGTTCCACCGGAGTCATCGGCGCGCCGCTGCGCTGGCAGAAAATCGTAAATGCGATTCCGCGCCTCGCGCGCGCGCGCCACCGCAACGCCCGCTCCTTCGCGGAATTCACGCGCGCCATCATGACCACAGACACGCGCCCTAAATGGGCCGCCGCAAAATGCCGCATCGCGGGCAAGCAAGTTCGCATCCTCGGCTGCACCAAAGGCGCCGGGATGATTCATCCCAACATGGCCACCATGCTCGGGTTTCTCGCCACTGACGCTGCGGTTTCGCCCGCGCTGCTCGCGCGCGCGTTGCGCACTGTGGTCGAGCGAACTTTCAATGCAATCACCGTCGATGGCGACACCTCCACGAACGACACTGTCACGCTGCTTGCGAACGGCGCATCCGGCGCCCGCAAAATCACGAATGCAAACGACGAGTGGAAAAAATTCTGCGCGGCGCTGGAGCTCGTCTGCCAATCTCTCGCCCTGCAAATCGTCGCCGACGGCGAAGGCGCCCGGCACGTGATCGAGATCGAAGTTCGCGGCGCCCCCAGCGATCGCGCCGCAAAGCAAATCGCGCTCACCATCGCGAATTCGCCGCTGGTGAAAACCGCCGTCGCCGGCGCCGATCCCAATTGGGGCCGCATCCTAGCAGCCGCCGGCCGATCCGGCGTCGCATTCGATTTCCAGCGCGCGGATATTTCCCTCGCGGGCGTGAAAGTCTGCCGCCGCGGCCAAGAAAATCCCTTCGACGAACGTGCCGCGCATCGCAAAATGCTCTCGAAGTACGTGCCTATCGTTGTCTCGCTCCATTCCGGTGACGGCCACGCGCGCGTCTGGACCTGCGATTTCACCGCCGAATACATTCACATCAACGCCAGCTATCGCACTTAGCCCGCGGCGCCCGCCCGCAAGCCGCCGTTGTTGACTGCCGCAGCCTATTGCAGCAAGATGCTCCTGAGCAACTGGAGCGCTCGCTTCAGCCGAGTGGGGTCAGCTGGTCGCTGGCCGCGCGGCCGATTTCCTGTCTCTTCAGCCTCGTGTTTTGCGCCGGGGCACGTGCCGGACGCAAAGGGAGAACGACCGTGAAGAAATTGTATGTTGGTAATCTGTCGTTCAAGGCCACGGAAGAGCAGATAGCGGCGCTGTTTTCGGAAATTGGCGTGCAGCCTGATTCGCTCACGCTTTTGCGCGATCGTTTTACGGGACAGCCTCGCGGTTTCGGTTTTGCTGAAATTGGCAACGACGCCGAAGCAGACAAAGCCATCGAAGCGCTCAACGGCAAGGATTTTCTGGGCCGCGCGCTGGTGGTGAATGAAGCGCGTCCTCAGCGTGAAGGTGGTGGTGCGGGCGGCGGACGTGGCGGCCACGGCGGTGGAGGCGGTGGTGGTGGACGTGGCGGTCACGGCGGCGGAGGTGGTGGCGGTGGCCGTGGAGGACGAGGCGGCGGAGGTTACGGTGGTGGCGGCGGAGGCGGCCGCGATCGCTAATTCACAGCCGTAAAATTTCTTTCAGTTATGACGGGCGCGCGCACCTTGCTCGCCCGGTCGTATTTTCACAGCGCGAAATAATCGTCAAACACCTGTCCGCGAATCTACGCGATAGCCTTGCGTTCCTGCGCCAAGGCGCGCCGTATCGGCGTTTCCACTTCTGTGATCTCGCCGCCCTTGTACTCATAGCGCATCAGCGTCGCGCCGCGCACTCCCTGCATCACCAGCGCTCCCACATCCAACTTGACCTCCGCTTCCGCCAAATCGTCCACGGAAGCATACAGCGCTGGGTTCTTCGGTAGAAACACCGGGCAACAATCGTGAAACGGCTCCGACGAAACGTCGTACGTCCCAATCTTTTTCGCCGTCGCCAGAATGTCGATCTTGTCCGCGCCAATCAGCGGCCGGAACACCACCATGCGCGACGCCGCATCCACCGCCACCAGATTCCGCAGCGTCTGCGACGCAACTTGCCCCAAGCTGTCGCCGGTTAAGAGCGCTAGACTGCGGTCCCGCTTCGCCAGCGCTTCCGCAATACGCAGCATCATCCGGCGATACAGAAGCACGCGGTAATCTTCCGGCGCAAAACGCACAATTTCCCGCTGAATCGCTTCGAACGGCACGCGGTACAGCTTCGCGTGAAACTGATACGGAACCAGCTTGCGCGCCAGCTCGCTCGCCACGTGCAGGGAAGATTCCCCTGCCTGCGCGCCCGTGCCATAAAAATGCACGAAGCTCAAATGAGCCCCGCGCTTCATCATGTGATACGCCGCCACCGCGGAATCGTACCCGCCGGAAAGCAGGCACATCATCCGACCCGCAGTGTTCGGCGGCAGGCCTCCCGCGCCGGGAATTTTCCGCGCGTACACCAGCGCCATGCTCTTGGTGATTTCCACGTAACACGTCATCTCCGGCTGGTTCAGTCGCACGCGCACGCTGCGATTTGCCGTGCGCAACTGTTCCAGCAGGTGACGTCCAATGATCACTTCCGCCTCGAGGCTCGTCGTCGGAAAGCACTTGTCGCTGCGCTTCGCGCGCACCGCGAAACTTTCGAAACGCAGCGGTTGCATCTCCGCCCAAGCCGCGCGACAAATTTCATCCATGTTTCGCTCTACCGCCCGCGCCACAGCGTAGAACGCAATTCCCATCACGCGGTCCAGGCGCGCCGTCACTTCCGCGAGCGACGCTCTGTCGCCCAGCCACACCACCATGCGATCGCCGGGCTGCTCGATGCGCTCCACCGGAATGCCCTGCAGCGCGATGCGCAACGCTGTATGCAGCTTGCGCAGAAAAAATCTACGGTTGCGGCCCTTCAGCCACAGCTCGTGATAGTGGACGACTATGATCGGATTGCTCATGCGAATTTCACGCGGCGCTCATCAATTCCAAGCTTCGGGAAAGTATAACACTCCGCTGCCGCATCCGCCGCGCACCACGCCGCTGCCGCGGAATCATGCATACATGCCGGCCGCAGACGCGTTTTCGAGGGCTGGTACGCGGGCGCACAATCCGCCGATAACTTTATGGCTACAACCAATGTTCGCAGGCGACTTTCCACTACTTCTGGGGTTACTATCGGCACCGCTCCCGTCCCTGGAGCGGCCCGGCGTGGCTCGGCTATGCCAACGTCATGGCGTTAGCGGAGGCTCGGTCGGCGCGAATCTTCATGCTACCGAATTCGCCCGGCGTGCATCCAATTCCAGCACCAGGGCATCTGGGGAGAAACGTATGTGGAATAGACGAGACTGGGACGACTTCTTCTTGATTGTCCGGAAACGGTGGAGCGCACATCGCCCGCCGCGCCCCGTGGATCTTTCGCACCGCAATCGGCTGGTGCCCACGGAAGGCTACAGCCTTGCCGAGTTGGATCAGGCCGGTTTGAGCATCGAGCAGGCGGAATATCTCGGTCTGCCGGTGGACGCCGGCCGCGTCGGCTCCTACGGCCCCAACGTCACCACGCTCCGCGAGTTCTATCGCTCCAGTCGCTCGCGTTTCTAATCTGAACCTCCATTCGCGCATTGAACTAGCTAGAGTTGGGCAATCCCGCGTGCACTACTCCCACCTGATTCAACTTGAAACGGTTTTGCTCGCGCTGACGTATTATCCATACGCACCGAAGCGACTTTCGCCGGGAGACTGCTCGATGAAGAAGGCTGTGCTTGCCCTCGCCGTCCTTTTTATTTCGCTCGCGTCCGCGTCGTTCGCACAAGCGCAAGACGCCAAGCCGCTGCTGCTTCGCCAACCCACTTTGAGCCGCACGGAGATCGCGTTCATGTACGGCAACGACCTGTGGAAGGTCAGCCGCGAAGGTGGCGACGCGGTCCGCCTCACCGCCGGACCGGGCATCAAACGCGGCCCGCATTTTTCACCGGACGGCCAATGGATCGCCTTCACCGGCGAGTATGACGGCAAGCTGAACGTTTACGTGATCGCCGCGAGCGGTGGCACGCCGCGTCGCATCACCTATCACGCCGGTCCGGACATCGTCGACGGATGGACTCCGGATGGCAAGAATATTCTGTTCGCATCGCCGCGCGATAGCTTCGCCAATGGCACCGTGGCCCTGTTCACCGTCCCCGCCGTGGGCGGCTTCCCCACAAGACTTCCGCTTCCTATCGGCTGGGAAGGATCCTACTCTGCCGAGGGCAACTATCTCGCTTATCGCCCCACTGCATCTCCGTTTGGCAATTGGAGCCACTACCGCGGCGGCACCTCACCGCGTATCTGGATCGCAAATCTCGCGGATTCAAGTATCGTGAAACTTCCTCACGACGATTGGAACGATCAAAACCCACTGTGGGTCGGCGACACGATTTATTTTCTCTCCGACCGCAACGGCGCCTACACACTCTTCGCCTACGACACGAAATCCAAGGCTGAAACGCAGCTCATCGAGAATACCGGCATGCCTATTAAATCCGCCGACGCCGGCCCGGGCGCGATCGTCTACGAACAATTCGGCGCGCTCCACCTCTACGACCTCTCCACGCATCGCCAGCAACCCATTCAAGTTCATATCGAGTCCGACCTCGTCGAAGCCCGCCCGCATTTCGAGAGAGTCGCGAAGCACATCAATGACGCCGCAATTTCGCCCACCGGCGTGCGGGCGGTCTTCGAAGCCCACGGCGAAGTTCTTACTGTGCCGGCAGAAAAGGGAGACATTCGCAACATCACGAATTCTCCGGGCGTCGCCGACCGCAGCCCCGCCTGGTCACCCGACGGAAAAACCATCGCCTATTTTTCGGATGAGTCCGGCGAATACGCGCTCCACCTGCGCGCGCAGAATGGCTTGGGCGAAGTCCGCAAAATCAATCTCGGAGTTCCGCCGTCATTTTTCTACGGCATCACCTGGGCGCCGGACAGCAAGAAAATTGCTTACACCGACAAATGGCTCAATCTCTGGTACGTGGATCTGGACAAGCCTACTCCGGTGAAGGTGGACACGGATTACTACGACGTGCTGGGCCTCAATCCCGCGTGGTCGCCGGATAATCGCTGGATCGCCTACACCAAGCAGCTGAATAACCATTTCCGCGCTGTCTTTGTCTATTCGCTCGACACCGGAAAATCCACGCAAATTACCGATGGCATGAGCGACGCGCGCTTTGCCGTGTTCGATAAGAACGGCAAATACCTTTATTTCGCCGCCAGCACGAATGTGGGACCTGCGATCTTCGGCCTGGACATGTCCAGCGACGGCAAGGAAGTTACGCGCAGCGTGTACGTCGTCGTTCTGCGCAAGGATCTTCCGTCGCCGCTCGCTCCCGAAAGCGATGAAGAAAAATCCGCCAGCGAGAAAAAAGACGCGGACAATTCCAAAGACGCGTCCAAATCCGATCAGGACGCGGACAATGACAAAACGAAGGAGAAGGGTAAGGACAAAGACAAGGATAAAGATAAAGACAAAGAGAAAGAACCAGTAAAAGTCAGCATTGATTTCGACAACCTCAGCCAGCGCATTCTCGCGCTTCCGCTTCCTCCCAAAAATTACGTATATCTATCTCCCGGCAAGACCGGCGAGCTTTTCACCCTCGAATTTCCGCCTTCCCCGGATTCGCAAGGACCGCCGAGCCTGGTATTCGCGAAATTCGATCTCACCAAGCGCAAATCCGAACAGCTCATCGCCGGCATCCAGAATGCCTCCGTCTCTTTCAACGGCGAAAAATTCCTCTACCAGCAGGGTGAAGGCTGGTTCATCGCGCCCACCGCGACCGCCGCCAAGCCCGGCGAAGGCGCGCTCAAACTCGACGCCATGGAAGTCTGGGTCGAGCCCCGCGCCGAATGGAAACAGATGTACGACGAAATTTGGCGTATCGAACGCGATTTCTTTTACGACCCGCATCATCACGGTGTGAATTTGCAGGCCCTCGCCAAGGAATATGAACCCTATCTCGATCGCATCGCCACGCGCGATGATCTGAATTATCTCTTCCAGCAAATGCTCAGCGAAATCAACGTCGGACACATGTTCGTCGGCGGCGGAGACATCCCCGAAGTGCAGCCGCTTCAGGTGGGCCTGCTCGGCGCCGACTACAATATCGAAAATGGCCGCTATCGTTTTGCGCGGGTGTACAACGGCGAGAACTGGAATCCCCACCTCCACGCGCCGCTCACGCAACCCGGTGTCAATGTCGTCGCCGGCGAATATCTCCTCGCGGTGAACGGACGCGACATTCGCGCCGACGAGGACGTTTACAGTTATTTTCAGGAAACCGCGGGCAAACAGACCGTTCTAAAAGTTGGGCCGCACCCCGACGGCTCTGGCTCGCGCGAAGTCACCGTCGTTCCCGTTCCAGACGAAACCGGTTTGCGCAATCGCGCGTGGATGGAAGACAATCTCCGCAAAGTTACCGAGCTCAGCGGCGGCAAGCTCGCCTATGTTTATCTTCCCAACACTGGCGCGGGCGGCTTCACGAATTTCAATCGCTACTACTTCGCGCAAGTGGGCAAGCAGGGCGCTGTGATTGACGAGCGCTTTAATTCCGGAGGTCAGGCTGCCGATTACATCATCCAGTATATGCAGCGGAAAATCTGGAATTACTGGATCGCGCGCGAAGGCGCCGATAATTCGACGCCTCTGAGTGGAATTTTCGGACCGAAAGTGATGATCACCAATGAATTTGCCGGATCCGGCGGTGACGCGCTGCCTTGGTATTTTCGTCACGTCGGCCTGGGCCAGCTTGTCGGCAAACGCACCTGGGGCGGCTTGGTCGGCATCAGCGGCTATCCGAGTCTGCTCGATAACGGCTTTGTCACTGCTCCGCGCTTCGCTTTCTTCAACGCTGAAGGAAACTGGGACGTGGAAAATCACGGCGTCGCGCCCGATATAGACATCGAGATGGAGCCTGCCGCGTGGCGGCAGGGCCATGACACGCAGCTCCAAAAGGCCGTCGATGTAGCCATGCAAGAGCTCGAGAAAAATCCGCCGCAACCAATCAAACATCCGGCCTACCCGGATTATTCTAAATATTCCACCGCGCACTAAACTCGCGCCATGCTCTGAACGATTCACTCCGCGGTGCGGAGACAGTCCGCACCGCGCCTTATCGCAGGCCGCAAATTCGGTTGCAGTCCGCAAGCCAACCCTTTAACGTATTACCTCTTTGCGTCACTCAGGAACTCCATCGTGAAAAAGAAAATTCGCGTCGTGCAATACGGTCTCGGCCCCATCGGCTCTTCCATCGCGCGCCTGATGCGCCAAAAAGATTCCCTGGAAATCGTCGGGGCGATTGATAAAGACCCGGCCAAAGCCGGACGCGATCTAGGCGAAATAGTCGGCGCAGCCGACGCGCCCTGGGGAGTTCTGATTTCCCCGGACGCCGCCCCCGTGCTCGAAAAACCCGTAGATGTGATCGTCCACTCCACCTCTTCCTACCTCACCAGTGTGATGGAACAGCTTCTCGAATGCATCGCCGCAGGCTGCTGTATCGTTTCTACCTGCGAGGAACTTGCGTATCCCTTCCGCAAGCACCCTGATCTTTCCAAGAAACTAGACGCCACCGCAAAAGAAGAAGGCGTGGCCCTCGTTGGCACCGGCGTGAATCCCGGCTTCGTGATGGACAAGCTTGCGCTCACTCTCAGCGCCGCCGCGCAGCGCATTGATTGGCTCAGCGCCGTGCGTATCGTGGACGCTTCCAAGCGTCGCCTGCCGCTGCAGAAAAAAATCGGCGCGGGTATGACGCCCGAAGAATTCCAAACGCAGGTGGCCGCCGGCGTCATCAAACATCACGGCCTTCCGGAATCCATCGCCATGGTGGCCGATGGCCTGGGCTTTGCTCTGGACGATATTTCGGAAACCATCGAACCTGTAATCGCTGAAGAAATTATCAATACTGAATTTCTGGAAGTGGCGCCCGGCCAGGTCGCCGGCGTGCATCAAATCGCGCGCGGGGTCTGCGCCGGAAAGGAAAAGATCTTCATGGAGCTCAAAATGTATGTCGGCGCGCGCCATCCCGCCGATACCGTCGCGCTAAAGGGCGAACCGCATCTCACTCTCACGATCCCCGGCGGCACGCATGGTGACGTTGCCACCGCCGCTGTCGTCGTCAACTCCATCCCGGCCATCCTGGCCGCCAACGCCGGCCTGCGCACCTCGCGCGAACTTCCCCTCACATTTTTCCCGCCCAACGCCAAACCGTAACGTCAACCCCCGGTCTTGCTCCAAAAGCGCGCCACGGCTGAATAATCCGGATCATCCTTCGACGCGTCTTTCACCGCGCTGTAAGTAGCATACGCCGCAGACGCCGCTGGCAGACTGACACCCTGCTGCCGCGCCAATTCCAGCGCCAGCCGCATATCCTTGTGCATCAAGCGCAACGGAAAACTCGCGGCATATTCATTCTTCAGCATCAACGGCGCTTTCACGTCGAGCACTCCCGCGCGCGCCATGCTCGACTGCATCACCTCCACCAACTTTTCTCCCGCCACGCCCCCAGACGTTGCCAGCGCCAACGCTTCCGCCAGCGCCTCCACCTCGAGCGCCAAAATCAAATTCATCGCCAGCTTCACCGTCTGACCCGCCCCATTCGGCCCCAGCAAAAAGAATTTCTTCCCCAGCACTTCCAGCACCGGCCTCGCGCGCTCCAGCACTTCCGCTTTTCCGCCGATCATGAACACTAACTCGCCCTTTTTCGCGCCCCAGTCGCCGCCCGTCACGGGCGCGTCCAGAAAATCCACTCCGTGTTCGCCGCATGCCGCCGCCGCTCGCCGTGCCAGCTCCGGTGAAATCGTGCTCGAATCCATATAAATGCTGCCGCGCCGCAAACCTTCCATCGCCCCCTGCGCGCCCCACAAAACTTCCTCCAGCGCCGGCGGATCGCTCACTATGCTGATCAGCACGTCCGCCGCCGCCGCGGTCTCGCGCGGATTCGCCGCGCGCTTCGCGCCCTCGCTCACCAATTCGTCCGCATGCGCCGTCGTTCGATTCCACACCACCAGTGGGAATCCGGCCTTCAGCAGGTTGCGCCCCATCGGCTTGCCCATCAGTCCCAGCCCAATCAATCCAACCGTCGGTTTCATTTCGTACCTCCCGAACCAGGACAAAAATATACCCGCGCGCGCGCGCAAATGCGAATGGACCGGGCAATTTCAGGATTCCGAAATTGGATTACACCAAAAGCGGCGAGAACTTCACCTGCGGCAACCTATTTTTTCTTTGCAGGCTTGGGAACGGCGCGAGCCTGTGCAGCTTCGTCGCGCGCCTCAACTACCCGGATCACGTACGCATAGGGAATTTCCACGCGCATCATTTTCTCTTTTCCGCCTGACGAAAAACGCTCTTGCACGAATATCGCTTTGCCCGTATCCGACGCCAGCGTCCCGATCGTCGAAAGTTGCAAATCGCCCGCGCGATAATGCGCTTCCACGCGCTTGCCCACGAATGCGGTGTATCGTGCCATTCCACCTCAGTCGGCCGAATAACGGAAATCCGCCATCCCGCCGACTGCGCAGTATATACGAATGAATCAACAAGTCAGCTTTTGATATTAATGATGTACTGGAGAGGTAACCGCTGCGCTCTGCGGTGTGGGATCGCCGTCGCTTAATACCAAATTGGCCACAAACATTAACGCCACCGCAGCCACCACGCTCGCCGTCAGATACCCCAGAACCACCGGCCACACCCAGCCCAACGCTCCAGGCTGGGTGGCAAATCGCAATGTAGCAATCCACCATGCGATCGCTCCAGCGGCCAGCCCGGCAAATGCCGCCAAGTTCCGGCTGATCTCGGAAACTGCCAAGGGATGCTGGCAGCTCGCGCAAACCAGATCATACGAATACACGGCAACACTTCCGGCCGGCATCACCGCACCGCAGTTAGGGCACTTTCTCACCGCCATCTTCCACCTCCGAAGTTTCAACGATCGTCGCTTGCCAGGTCTTCGATCAGTGCAAACTCCACGCGGTGCCGGAATGGATCGATGCGCTCGGCTCGCACCCGCACGCGATCCCCCAGCCGAAAGGCGCGTCTCGCTCCTCCGCCGCGGCGCGAACCGCGATACGGCTCGCAGACAATCGAATGGTCGCGGTCGTGATACGCGCATCTCTGCCCGGTAAATTCCTCCAGCCGGTCAATGCTGACTAAACCTTCGACGAAAATCTCCACGAGCTCCACAAAAAATCCGAACTTCTGCACGGAAATAATGAGCGCCGAATATTCCTCGCCCAGATGGCTTTCCATGAACTGCGCCGTCTTCCATTCCATCAGCTCGCGCTCCGCGGCATCGGCTCGCCGCTCCGCCTCCGAACTTTCCGCGGCGATAGCCTGCAATTCTACGCGCCGATATGGCCCCAGCACCGCCACCGTTTCTTCCTTCCCCGTGCGGGCGTTGGGCGCGCTCGCGCGCAGCGGCGCCACATCCGGATTTTCCAGCGCCCATTTCAGCGCGCGATGCACGATCAAATCCGGATAACGCCGGATCGGCGAAGTGAAATGCGTGTATTCCTTCGTCGCCAGCGCAAAATGTCCCAGCACATCCACCGCGTAACGCGCCTGCTTCAGCGACCGCAGCATCAGGTAGGAAAGTATCCGTTCTTCCGGCTTGCCTGCGATTTTTTCTGTCAACCTCTGGTAGTGCTGCGGCCGTATGTCCACTTCCTCCGCCGCCGGCATGGTCACGCTCATCGGCCGCATGCGTCCGCGCCCACCGCGCGCTTGCGGACGTGCGCGCCCGTGCCGCACCACCACGCGCCGCTCGGCCAGATCGTCCACGCCCAATGAGTATCCAAACGCGTGCGCCAGCTCTTCGAATTCCAGGACCTTTTTCGGATCGGGCTTTTCATGCACGCGATGCAGCGAAGCCACGCCGCGCTTTTCCAGATATTCGGCCACGGCTTCGTTCGCCGCCAGCATGAACTCCTCGATCAAGCGGTGCGCAATGTTCCTCTCGCTGCGGACGATGCTGAGCATCCTCCCTTCAGCGTCAAACTCAATCACGGCCTCCGGCAAATCGAAATCAATCGAGCCGCGCGCGCGCCGTCGCTTGTTCAGCAGCAACGCCAGCGCCTTCATTCGCTGAAACTCGCTCACCAGCGGCGCATAGCGCTGCGTCATCTCTGGGTCGCCTTCGATCACCTTGTTGACGTTCGTGTACGTCATCCGCTCCACCGAGCGGATAACTCCTTGAAAGAATTCGGCCCGCACCAACTTTGCCGCCTGGTCCAGCTCCATCACCACGCTCATCGCCAGCCGGTCCACTTTTGGATTCAGCGAACAAATCCCGTTGGAAAGTTCCTCCGGCAGCATCGGCACAGCGCGATTGGGAAAATAAACTGACGTCCCGCGCAACCGCGCCTCGCGATCCAGCCCCGAGCCGCGCGCGACGTAATGCGCTACGTCGGCAATGTGTACCTGCAATTCGTAGTGGCCGTTCGGCAGCTCCGTCACGTGTACCGCGTCGTCAAAATCGCGCGCCGTTTCGCCGTCAATCGTCACAATCGGCAAATTCCGGAAATCGCGCCGCCCGGCAAGGTCGGTCTCGGCCACCTGCTTTTGCGTCGCGCGTGCTTCTTGTTGCACTTCGTCAGGAAAAATGTTCGGCAGATGATGCTTGCGAATAATGATCTCGACGTCCACGCCGATGTCGCCGGGCCGCCCCAGAATTTCGATCACGCGCCCCGCCGGAGCCAATCCGCCCTTCGGAAAGCGCGTCAGCTCCACATTCACCACCGCGCCATCCAGCTCCGCACTTCGTGTTCTGCTGTTCGGAGCGACCGTACCGCCGCTACCAGCCGCGCCAAGCTTTTCTCGCAATGCCTGCGTCAGTTCCGCACCCGGAGGAATCACCACTTCGTGCAAAATCCGCACATCGTACGGCAGCACCACATTTCCGTGCGGCCCGTAGCGGAACAATCCCACGATCGTCGGATGCTCGCGCTGCACAATCTGCACCACGCGGCCCTCCGCCCGCCCGTCGCCCCGCCGCCGCTCAATGCGCGCCAGGACGTGATCGCCGTGCATCGCATCACCTAAACCATCGCGCCCGATGAATAAATCTCCCTCGACCCGTGGCATCGGCGAATCTGGTACCAGAAAGGCGTAACCATCGCGATGCGCCACAATGCGTCCCGACACAAGATTCGGATCGCGTCCCCGTCCTGATGTGACGTTTGATTTCGCAGCGGATGCTGCGCGCTCCGCATCGCCGGCTCCTGCGTGCCCGCCGCTAACTGCACCCGCTCCTGCACCGGCACTCGGCGTCTCTTGCTCCAATGGCGCGCTCGCCGCCACAACATTCGCAGCGCGCACACGTTTCGCCGCAGCAGCTTGCCCCGCCGCTTCCTTCTTCGCGTGCTTAGTCCCCGCCAGCCGGAATCTTCCGCCCTGCGTCTCTTCCACTTCGCGATGCTTCTTCAGCTTTTGCAGCACCCGCGGCAAATAACGCCGCCCGCGATGCTTCAATCCCATGCCATGTGCGATGTGCCGGATGCTGGCCGGCTGCGAAAGCGTCGCCAGATGCGCGAGCACCAGCTCCGGAGTAACTTCGTCCGCGATGGTCGCTTCTCGTGGTTCGTCGGAATGGCGTTGGCTGGGTGTCATACGGTCACGCACAGGCTAACGGATTTGCGCGCGTGTGGCAAAACTTGCTTTCCTTGCGCAGTACGTTTTCCCCCGGCAGTAAGGCAAATCAAGGTTCGGTAAGTTCGTCTCTGCCCAGATCGAGCACCACGATTTTGCCGTCCGCTTCGCGCTCCAATGCCGGCGCGTACTGGCGCAACTCCTCGCGCCTCCACCAATTTCCGGTCTCGCGCTTCGTGCGCATGTCCGTGAACCAGTATTGATAAATCACCGTGCGCACTTCGCGCGGCGGCGCGCTCGCGAATGGATTGCTCGCAAATAGCGCCAGCACGTCCGGCTCGTTTTTAAGCAAACGCTCTTCCGTCCAGATCACGAAGCGCGATTGCTGCCACGATCCCAGCGACGCAAACCACAAATTCCATTCGAAGCGCGGCTGATACGGCGCGTAAATTCCTGGCGCTTTATCAATCGCTTGCGGCTTGTAGCGAAACGGGTACGCGATCCACGTCTTTCCGTCGATCGTGCCCTGAAATTCGATCTCGTATCTCTCGTGTGTCATCACCGCGAACAATCCATAAGAATTTGCGATGCGAAACGGCTCCAGCGCCTGCACTGGAGCCTGTGGCAGCGGCAGCCCAGGCATGAACATCCACAGCAGCAGCGCCGTCGTGGCGTAAAAAACCAGTCCAAGGCATGCTCCCGCAAACAACCTGCGCAGCGGCGTGAATCTCTCGCGCCACTCCGCGCGCGCGCTCATGGGTTTCGGCGCCCCTGCTGCCGTTCCAGTCGCACCAGCCGCAGCCATCAAACTCGTTCCGTGGATCCGCTCGCGGAAACGCAACGGCACAATCCAATCCAGAAACTGATCGTCCAACAGCAGCACGCCCAACAGCAGAACCAGATAATTCAGAAACGTATAATTCGCCGTCGCAATAATCGAAATCTCGAACGGCGTCACGATAAAAAAGCATGCAATACGAAACCGCCTCGGAAGAAACAGCATCCACACGACCAACAGTTCCACCACTAGCGTGTAGACCGTCGCCCCTGCGTGAAACCAGTGCGGCAAATGCTGCACGTACCAGCCGATCCATGTCGGCAGAGGCCCGTTCTGGTAGTAATCGTCCATCGCGGTGAATTGCCGCCACGCGAGATCTCCGCTTCCGATTTTCGCGACGCCTGATTCGAAATAAATCCGGAACCATTCCCACTGCAGCAGAAAAAGGCTCGCGCGCGAAGGCGGGTTCTGCGCGCCCAACCCGGGCCGCAAGCCCGGCGGCGCGAAAAATAGCGCAATGAACCCCGCTTCCAACAACATGCCGTCCGACTGATAGCCCGAAAAATCCCGCGCCACGCTCACAAACGATACAAAGCACAGAAAACAGACCAGCAATCCCGCGCGCGGCGACAAATTCAGCGTCACGAGCAGCGACGCAGCCAGCCCGACCCAACATAGCGTCATCAACGCGCCGTTGCTCGCTCCGAACCACAGCAAAGTCGGCACGGTCCAGTAGCTCTGCAAATGCAGCGCAGCATTCACGGCCTGCAGATAATCCGCCGCCGGCAGGATGCCGTTGGGCCCGATCAGCCCCTTGATCTGGAATAGCAGGGAATAAAACGCGGAAAAATAAATCAGCCCCAGCGCGCGCAAAAAGATCCAACGCGGCCACAAATGCCCCGGCCGTTTCTCGGTGATTGCCTCCGGCCCCAGCAGCCAGTTCACTGTGCGCTGAAAAAGTCCTTCTTCCATGGGCTGCAATTATACGGCGAAAATTTGCAGCACTCCGGAAACTTCCGCATAGAACGGGAAGGATAGGTCCACGCGCTACAAGCTACACTGAGGAAACGCTTTTATCAGGATGCGTCAACTTCAAAAAACTCGGCGGCCGCGGCACCTCGCTGATCGTGTCTCGCCCTTCCGCCAGGCCAATCAAAAATTCCTGCGCATTAAAACGAAATCCGTTGCGCGAATGCAGGGCTGACCCAGCCTCACCGCCGCGCACGTACCGCCCATCCGCCAGCAATATCCGAGTCTTCTCCGTATCGGCCAGATACGGCTCGATCACTTCGCCAAACACTTGCTTGCACAATTCGACGTCTCGTATATGGAACATCACCTCGACGCGCTCATAAATGTTCCGGTGCATCCAATCCGCGCTGCCGAGATAGAGTTCGGTTTTCCCGCCGTTTCCAAAAACGAAAATCCGGCTGTGCTCCAGAAATCGCCCAACCACACTGCGCACCCGAATCCGGCTGCTGATTCCGCGCACCCCTGGCCGCAACGCGCACGCTCCGCGTACCACGAGTTCGATGTTCACGCCCGCCTGCGAAGCGCGGTACAGCGCTTGAATTGTTTTTTCGTCCAGCAGCGCATTTACTTTCGCAAAAATAAACGCCGGCCGGCCCGCCTTCGCATGTGCCGTCTCGCGCTCGATCAATTTCAGACAGCTCTTGCCCAAGTTCAGCGGCGCCACAAACAGCGGCTCGTAGTTCGGCCGCTCCGAATAAGCCGTCAAATAATTGAAAACGTGATGCACGGAATGAGTAATGTGCGCGTCGCTCGTCAGCAGGCTCAAGTCGGTGTAATAACGCGCCGTCGAAGGATTGTAATTTCCTGTGCCCAGATGCGCGTAACGCCGGATCTGCCCATCGCTCTCTCGCCGCGCAATCAAAGCAAGCTTGCAATGCGTCTTCAACCCCGACACTCCGTAGAATACTTGCACGCCTGCTTCCTGTAAATTGCGCGCCCAGCGAATATTCGAAGCCTCATCGAATCGTGCTTTCAATTCCACGACCACAGCCACTTCTTTTTTGGCCGCCGCCTCGATCAGCGCTCGCACAATCGGCGAATTCTCGCTGGTGCGGTACAAAGTCTGCTTGATCGAAAGCACGTCCGGATCTTTCGCCGCGCTCTCGATCAACCGCACCACCGCCGAATACGAATCGTATGGATGATGCAGCAGCAAATCGCGTTTGCGAATCATCTCAAAGAGCGAAGTCGCCCCAGGCTTCAGCGCCAGCTCGCGCGGCACGAATGGCTGGAACTTCAAATCCGGACGCGGCGCCTGATCGTACAAATACGAAATGCGCGCCAGGTTCGGCGGCCCGTCTACGCGAATAATCTGCCAGGGCGCCAAGCGAAAATTCGCCACCAGCCGGTCAATAATTTCCTGATTCGCGCTCGCCTCAATTTCCAGCCGCACTGCCTCGCCCTTGCGCCGCCGGTGAAGTTGCGCATCCACCGTGTCCATGATGCTGCGCGATTCTTCCTCTTCCAGATACAAGTTGCTATTGCGCGTCACGCGAAATGCCGCGGCTGAAAGAACTTCGTAACCGTGATACAAGCGGTTCGCAAACGCCTGGATCACATCGGATAAGAACACGTATTCGACGGTCCCATCTTTCGCGGGCAGCAGCACCAGCCGAGGCAGCGCGCGCGGCACCGTCACCACTCCCAGATATGTTTGCCCGCCGCGGCGTTTGCGCTTCAGCAGAAATGCCAAGCAAAGCGCTTTGTTCAGTACGTGCGGAAACGGATGCGCCGGATCCACCGTCACCGGCGTCAGCAGCGGCTCTACCGACTTGATGTAATAATTTTCAATATACAAGCGCGCCGCAGGACCCAACTTCTTCCAGCTCACGACGCGGACCGATTCCGCGGCGAGCGCTGGCAGCAATTCTTCGCGCCAGCAGTCGTATTGCGCCTTCACGAAGCTGTGAATTTTCTGCGCCAGCTCTTTCAGCACTTCCGCCGGCACGCGCCCATCCGGACCGGGATCGCAGTTTCCGTGCTCCACCTGCTGCAGGATGCCCGCCACGCGCACCTCGACGAACTCATCCAGATTGCTCGCGGTGATCGCCAAAAACTTCACGCGCTCCAGCAGCGGATTCTTTGCGTCACGCGCCTCTTCCAGCACTCGCTCGTTGAATTGCATCCACGAATGGTGCCGGTTTAAGATGTATTGTGGGTGCGCTACATCGTTGTTTTTCATGACGTCCTTGCAGTCAAAAATCATATCGTAATCGTGTTACAGCCGTGTTACCAACTTCGCGGGCTCCGGTGCGCGGCTCAATTTTTAAGATCGTAGGTCGCGCCAGCCAAACGAGATACGCTCCCCGGAACTACTTTCCCCGTTTCGTGTTAGGATTTTCCGCCCGAACGATTCCCGCGTCCTTTAAGAGGTAAAGAGATTTTGACGGTTGTCGCATACGCATTCCTGGCTCTCGCAGCAATTCCGTTCATCTACTACTTGCTCTCTCTCTACAGCACGGTCCGCTATTTCCGCGCCTCGCGCGACGATGCTGCACCAAATTCTGATTTCACCCCTCCCATCAGCTGCCTGAAGCCAGTAAAAGGACTGGACGCGGAAGCCTACGAAAATTACGCTAGCTTCTGCCGCCAGGATTATCCCGATTACGAAATAGTTTTTTGCGTGGATCCTGGCGACCCTACACTCCCGGTTCTTGAAAAGCTAATCCGCGATTTTCCCCAGCGTCGCATCCGCCTGCTGTTCGGCTCCGGCCGCGATGCGGTGAACGACAAAGTGGCGCGCCTCACTCGCTTAGTCGCCGAGGCCCAGCACGAATACTTCGTCATCACCGACAGCGACGTGCGCGTCGGGCCTGACTATCTCCGCACCGTCATCTCGCCCTTCCGCGATCCGCACGTAGGCGCGGCCACCTGCCTCTATTCTTCCACGGAAGAAAGAAATCTCACCGAGAGGCTGCAATCCATCGGCATGATCTCCGATTTCTTCGCCGGCGTAATGGTCGCCTGGCAACTCGACGGCATCAAATTCACCTTCGGCCAAACCATCGTCACCACGCGCAAAGCCGTCGCAGGCTATGGCGGCTACCCGACGATTGAAGACCGTCCCGCGGACGACGTGTACGCCGGCCGCCTGGTTGCCGAGCAAGGCTACGAAGTAAAACTTCTGCCTTACGTCGTGCATTCCGTCGCGGATTTTGACTCTCTGCGCGAATTTCTTTACAAACGCCTGCGCTGGATGACGGTCATGCGTCTGATGCGCCCCTGGGGCCACCTCGGCCTCATTTTCACGTGGGGATTGCCGTGGTCCCTCGTCGCCATCGCGATCCACCCCTCGTTTGCAGTGGCTGCCACATATCTAGGGGTTTACTTATTCCTGCGCCTCATCATGACCTGGCTAATCGGCATCTGGGGAATGAAGCAACCGCGCGTCTGGAAAAAAATGGCGCTGATCCCTCTGTGGGACGCCATGGCCTTCGCCATCTGGCTGGCCAGCTTCACCCGCCACACCATCCGCTGGCGCGGCATCAACTATTACCTCCGCGATGGCAAACTCACCGCCGTCGCCCCGCGCAACCCGCCAAGTGTTTCGCGCTGAACAAATTTTCCATCCTGCGTCACAGCGGGAGTCTCGCTCTTTTCCAGCCACCAGTCACTCATCACTAGCCACTGCCTCCATAAATCGAGTAAAATAATTTGCATACCATGTCAATAAATCCGCATCCATTCCCTGTGATCGCATCGCATCACCGCGCCTCGTGCACCGAACGGCCGCGCACCGCATGACGTCGTCCGCCGGCTTGCACCTGAAAACTTTCGTCCTGATATTTTTCATGATCCTGTTCGGCCCGCTCGGCAACGTTTCTCTCAGCAAAGGCATGAAGACCATTGGCGCCATTTCGCTGCACCAACCCGCGGACCTCGTCCACGTCTTCTTACAAATTCTCCAGTCGCCGTTCATTTGGCTCGGCATCCTGCTCCAGCTGATGTTTTTCGCATGCTATATGCTGGTTTTGTCCTGGGCCGATTACAGTTTCGTTCAACCCGCCGGCTCCATCGCCTACGCCGTCGTCGCCCTGCAGGCGCACTTCATTTTGAAAGAACCGATTTCGCCATTGCGTTGGGCCGGCGTATGCGTTATTTGCCTGGGCGTGCTGATCGTCGGCCACACCTCGCCGCGCACCACGGAGCAAAAATAATGGTTTGGGAAACTGTGCTGCTGGTTCTGATCGTCTTCGCCGGCACCTCCGGCGAACTCTGCGTCACTCGCGCGATGAAAACCATCGGCGAAGTGCACGACTTCCGCCCCAGCTCGCTGCTGCGTGTGATGGTGCGCGCCGTTCAAGTTCCCTGGATGTGGCTCGGCGTCGCGTTGATGGCCGTGGCGTTCTTTTCCTTGTTGGGCGCACTCTCGATGGAAAATGTCAGCTTCGTCGTGCCCGTCACTGCGTTGAGCTACGCCGCCGGTGCACTTGGCGGCCAGTTTTTCCTCGGTGAGCGCGTCTCGCGCAGGCGCTGGCTCGGCGTTCTCCTCGTTTGTATCGGCGTCACGCTCGTATTCCTCGGCAGAAAGTAGCGGTCGCCCGCGCCAAACCTGCAACCGTTCCTCCGCATCTATAATATGGACGATGCGCTAAACTGTCGCTACGATTGGTAGAGTCGAATCTCTGAGGAGTGTTGGAATTTGTGCGGCATTGCCGGTTTCACCCATAAAAATTGGTCGCCCGATTCGGACCGCATCCGGCGCGCCGCGGCTACCCTCGTCCATCGTGGCCCGGACCAGCAAGGCGTCTTCCAATCCGAAATCTGCTCCCTCGGCGCCACGCGCCTGAAAATTATTGACCTTGAGGGCGGCGACCAGCCCATCTTTTCACCAGACGGCGACGCCGTAATTGTCTTCAACGGCGAGATCTACAATCACCTGGAATTGCGCGCCGAACTGGAAAAGCTCGGACATCGTTTCAAATCACACTCCGACACCGAAACCGTTCTGCACGCCTTTCTCGAGTGGGACACGCAATGCTTCTCACGCCTGCGCGGCATGTTCGCCATCGCCCTGTGGACTGAATCTTCTCGCCGCCTGGTGATCGCTCGCGATCGCCTAGGCATCAAACCGCTCTATATCGCGCACCTCGGCCAGGATTTATTGTTCGGCTCGGAGCTGAAAGCTCTTTTCATACATCCCGAGCTCGCCCGCCGCCTAAGTTTAGCCGGTTTAGATTGCTACTTGTCTCTGAATTATGTCCCGTGCCCCTGGACGCTCGTGGACGGAATCGAAAAACTCGCGCCCGGAAACTGGCTGGAATGGCGCGACGGAAAAGCCCGCTCAGAAAGTTACTGGAAGCTGCCGTTCGAAAATCCACGCGACTGGACTCTTGATTCCGCGAAAGAAGAGCTCGATTCGCTGCTCCAGAAATCCACGCGCGAGCATCTGCTTTCCGACGTGCCGCTCGGCGTATGGCTCAGCGGCGGCGTAGATTCCTCCACCATCCTGCACTACGCCGCGCAAGTCTCGACTTCGCGCCTGAAAACTTTCTCCATCTCGTTCCGCGGCCGCAGTTTCGATGAAAGCTCATACATCCGCCAAGTGGTGGACCATTACCAAACGGAGCACGAGGAGTTGGATCTTACGCCCGACCAGGATCTAGCCGGCGCCATCGCTGAATTCGCCTACTACTCGGACGAACCCACCGCCGATGCAGGCGCCCTGCCCGTCTGGTTCCTTTCCAAAATGTGCAAGCGCCGCACTACGGTCGCGCTCAGCGGCGAAGGCGCCGACGAACTCTTCGGCGGCTACCTCACCTATCGCGCCAACGCACTCGCGCGCAACGCCAGACATTTGCCCGCGCCCGCTCTGCGCCTCGCGCTCCAAGCCATCAGCCACTGGCCCGTCTCCGACGACAAGATCAGCTTCGAATACAAAGTGAAACGCTTCCTCGAAGGCTGCGCCATGTCGCCCGAACGCGCCCACGTTTTCTGGAACGGCACCTTCTCCGATAAAGAGAAGCAGGCGCTGTTGAAAACTCAGCTGCCCAAGGCGCTGGATGGAATCCTCGGCGAGTTGCGCGCAAAATTCACATCAGCAGCCGATCCGCTAGCGCCCTTCCTCTGGTTCGATCAAAAATATTATCTTCCCGGCGACATCCTCACCAAAGTTGACCGCATGAGCATGGCGCACTCCGTCGAAGTGCGCCCACCGTTCCTCGATCATCGCATCGTCGAATTCGCCGCCACGCTGCCCGCGTCCCTGAAAATTCAAGGCTCGCACCAAAAATCTATCCTCAAAGAATTGATGAAAAATAAGCTGCCGCCCGCAGTGCTCCATCGCAAAAAAGTCGGCTTCGACATCCCCGCGCACGAATGGCTGCGCGGCCCTCTGCGCGACTTACTGACAGACACGCTGAACGCCGGCCTAGCCGAACATCCAAATTTATTTCAACCGAAAGTTGTGCAATCTCTTTTGCAAGCCCACATGGACAGGCGCGCCAATCTCGGTTATCACCTGTGGGGCCTGCTGATTCTTTTCCTATGGATGAAAGAATGGCGGATTCAAGCAGCACCCTCTCCGGCCAGCCATTATTCGGCCCCGGAAAGAACTGGTATCTCTACCTAATCGTTTTACTTTTTGCCGGAGCGATCTATGTGGGCTGCATCGTTTCTCCGCCGTCTCTTATGGACGACGTTGACTCCGTGCAGGCGCAAATCGCTCGCAACATGCTCGTCTCCGGCGATTGGGTAACCGCCCGCCTCGACGGCGTTCCTTATCTCGAAAAGCCTCCGCTCATCTATTGGACCATCGCTCTCTCGTACAAAGTTTTCGGCGTGCACGATTGGTCCGCGCGCGTTCCCATGGCGCTTTCCGCGCTCGCTCTTTGCTGGGTCACCGCGGCCTTCGGCGTGTGGGCTTTTGGTAAACGTGCGGGCTTCTACGCGGGCTTATGCATGGGCACTTGTGTCGGCCTGTTTCTCTTCACGCGCGTTCTGATTCCAGATGTGATGCTGACTTTGACGACAGCTCTCGCCATGTGGGCCTTTCTGCGTGCCATTGACGCCGAAGAACCTCGCCCGCGCCTATGGGCTTTTGTGTTCGCCGCAAGTCTAGGCGTCGGCCTGCTCCTGAAAAGCCTGATCGCTGTCGTGTTTCCCATTGGCGCAGCGATTGTCTATTTGCTTCTCACTCGCCAGCTCTTTTCCTGGAATGTATGGAAACGGCTGCATCCCTTCAGCGGCGCGTTCGTCATTCTGCTGATCGCCGCGCCGTGGCACATCCTAGCCACTCTGCGCAATCCGCCATATTTCGTTTTCACGCTGCACAGCGGGCCTAATTCCTATCACGGATTCCTCTGGTTCTTTTTTATCAACGAGCAGCTGCTCCGCTTTCTCAATATGCGTTACCCGCGCGATTACAACACGGTCCCGCGCCTCTATTTCTGGCTATTCCATCTGATCTGGCTTTTCCCGTGGAGCGTTTACATCCCGGCTATCGCAAAACTTTCCTTCAAGCCCATTGACCGCGCCGGCCGCGCGCGCCTGCTCTCTCTCTGCTGGCTCGGCTTCGTGCTGATCTTCTTCACGTTCTCCACCACTCAGGAATATTATTCGATGCCGTGCTATCCGGCGCTCGCGTTGCTAATCTGCTCTGCCATGGCCACGGAAAATGTTTGGGTCCGCCGTGGCACGCGCACGCTGGCGGCCGTCGCCGCATGCGCCGCCATCGCGGCCTTCGCCATTTACTGGAATGTGCGCAACCTGCCTGCTCCCGGCGATATATCCTCCGCGCTGTCCAGCCATCCGAAATCCTATAGCCTCTCCCTCGGACACATGCTCGATCTCACGCTCCCTTCCTTCGCCTATCTGCGGATCCCACTGCTCCTCGCATCCATCGCCTTCCTCGTTGGCGCGCTGGGAAACCTTCGCACCACCGTCCAACGCGCCGCTCTCGCCTCCGCGCTCATGATGGTTTTGTTTTTCCACGCCGCTCGCATGGCCATGGTGGTGTTTGACCCCTATCTTTCTTCGCGCCCACTCGCCGAGTTGCTGCTGAAGTCGCCCGAGGGCGTACTGATCGTCGAGCGCCACTACTACCCGACATCTTCGGTCTTCTTCTACACCAATCGCACCGCGCTGCTCTTGAACGGCCGCGTCCTGAATCTCGAATACGGTTCGAACGCCCCCGGCGCCGCCGACGTCTTCATTGACGACACAAAATTCGCAACTCTCTGGACGACCCAGCAGCGCTTCTATCTAGTCTGCGCCCAAACCAGCTTCCCCCGCCTGCAAACTCTCGTGGGTGCCACGAACCTCGACATAGTCGCCCAAAGCGGCGGCAAGCTCCTGCTTACAAATCATCCCTTGCTTGCCTCGGCGCCACCCGCACCGCAATCGGGTTCGTGAATCTTTGCCCTCGGCCGCTCGCCATCTGCCACCAAGAACGGTAAGATATACAGCTGTTCGGCCGCGGCAATTCATAGCGGCCAACAGCGCCTGCCCAGCATCGAACAGCAGCGCTCAGACTCAAACGAACATCGGTACCGCGCGCGGAGGAAGTATGAAGATTGCAGTGCTAGGTGGAGACGGATACTGCGGTTGGGCCACGGCCCTCTACTTGTCCAAGCAAGGACACGAAGTGGCTATCGTGGACAACTTCGTCCGCCGCCAATGGGACCACGAGCTGGGCGCACAAACTCTCACTCCCATTCGCCCGCTATCTGACCGCCTCAGCGCCTGGCACCGCCTGACCGGCCGCACCATCGAATCCTACGTAGGCGACATCACTGACTACGAATTCCTCAGCAACGTAATCAAAGAGTTCGAACCCGAATCCGTAGTCCACTTCGCCGAACAACGCTCCGCCCCCTACTCAATGATTGACCGCGGCCACGCCGTCTACACCCAGGTAAACAACGTAGTCGGCACGCTCAACCTTCTATTCGCTCTGCGCGAACTGCAGCCCGATTGCCACCTCGTGAAACTCGGCACCATGGGCGAGTACGGCACGCCTAACATTGACATCGAAGAAGGCTACATTGCGATCGAACACAATGGCCGCAAGGATGTTCTTCCTTTTCCCAAGCAGCCCGGCTCGTTCTACCACCTCTCCAAAGTTCACGACAGCCACAACATCATGTTCGCTTGCAAAATCTGGGGCCTGCGCGCCACCGATCTGAATCAGGGCGTGGTGTACGGCACCATCACCGACGAAGTCGCGCTCGATGAAGCGCTCATCAATCGTTTCGATTACGACGAAGTTTTCGGCACCGTCCTCAATCGCTTCTGCGTCGAAGCCGTCATCGGGCATCCGTTAACTGTGTACGGCAAGGGCGGCCAGCGTCGCGGCTTCCTCGATATTCGCGACACGGTCCGTTGCATCGAAATCGCCTGCCAGAATCCCGCTGCGCGCCACGAGTGCCGCGTTTACAATCAATTCACTGAAAGTTTCTCTATCATGGACATCGCCGGAATCGTCCAGGCTGCCGCGAAGAAAATCAACTTGTCCGTCGAGATCAGCCACCTGCCCGACCCGCGCGTAGAAGCCGAAGATCACTACTACAACGCCAAGCACTCCAAGCTGATTGACCTCGGCCTGCAGCCGCACCTGCTTTCAGACGCCATGCTCGACTCGCTCCTAAAGGTCGCTGTGAAATACCGCGAGCGCATTGACACCTCGCTCATTCTCCCCAGCGTCAACTGGCGCAACGCCCGCAACAATTACCGCGAGCGCGCGAAGACCTCCGCGAGCGCTAAGCCGAGCGCATCACAACTCAAAAAAGTAGGTGTCTCTTCGGACTAGCACCAGCAATACGGGGGACGGGGAGAAACACCACTACTAGAACTGGATTTCCTCTTATTTATATGGTGCCCGAGAGAGGACTCGAACCTCCACTCCCTTGCGAGAACTAGCTCCTGAAGCTAGCGCGTCTGCCAATTCCGCCACTCGGGCCTTGCTGGTTTGTGGCAAAACAAAACTACGAGGCTCATCCATATTGACGCGTGCCCCGTGGTTTGTCAACGCAGCACACCACCATCGGGAACTCTTGACCCGCCTTCACGATCGCACTACATTGAATCGCTGGGCTCGCGGCGAACAGGAGACGAAGACATGGCTACCACTCGCGCGATGATAGAGCGCCGCCGCTCGTCGCGCGTTTTTATTCGCATCCCGGTGCAACTCTTTAGCAATGGCGTGGACGGTGAGCCGCTCGTCACTCTCGCCGAAGCCATCGCCGTCAGCCGCTGCGGCGCGCTGGTTCGCGCTTCGCTCGAGCCGGGCCTCGGCTCGCGTATCGAGCTCCTTAACGGAATCTCCCAGGAAACTCAGGAATTTCGCGTCATTCGCGTCACCCACACCAAAGATCCCGGCGTCTTCGAACTCGGCCTCGAGATGCTTTATCCCGCCCGCAAGTTCTGGGGCATCCAGTTCCCAGACGAACGCGTTCCTGCTTAAATTTCACGCCCTTCTGCTGCAACTCTCAAGTACGCACGCAGCCTCTGAGGGACACCTTCCCCGCGCGCTTGATCGGCAATGCAGTGACTATTCGTAGCGCAAGGCTTCGACGGGGTTGAGTCGCGCGGCTTTAGTGGCGGGCCAGACACCGAAGACGAGGCCGATGCTGACGGAGACGGTGAAGCCGATGATGATGGCCCAGGCGGGCACGACGGCTTTCAACGGGCTAACCATGGGAATCAGAAAGACGATGGCGCTGCCAACGATAATACCGATGATGCCTCCGGTTCCGGTGAGGGTCATGGCTTCGAAGAGGAATTGCCAGGTGATATCGCGGCTGCGGGCGCCGATGGCCTTACGCACGCCGATTTCGCGGGTGCGCTCGGTGACGGATACCAGCATGATGTTCATCACGCCCATCCCACCGATGAGCAGGCCGATGGAGCTGAGCACGATGACGACGAGCACTACCCCGCCAATGATGTCGTTGAATTTCTGCACCACTTCCACCTGCGTCTGAATGGAGAAATTGTCTGGCTTGTCGTAGGGAACTTCGCGGCGGCGCCGCAGAACTTCGCGGATCTGATCCACGGCGGCGTCGAGCTTGCCGGAATATGCCAGGAAGCGATAACCGAGTTCGTAGCTGCTGGGATAGAGCTTCATGAAAGTGTAGTAGGGGATCACGGTGCGGCGATCTTCGTCGTCGGTGCCGAAACCGTTGGGAGGCTTTTCGAACACTCCCACGACGAGGTAGGTGGACCCATCCACCAGAATTTCTTTACCCATGGCGTCTTCAATAGTCGGGAAAAAAGTGGTTGCGACGTTTTCGCCGATGACCACCACATTTTCGCGGTGCTCATTTTCGGCTTCGGTGAAAAAGCGCCCGGCTTTCATGGTGGCGTTGGAATAGACCGTGAGGTAGGCCGGAAAAGTGCCGCGAAAATCGGTACCCTCGATGGTCATGCCCTGGTAACGCGCCGTGTGGGACAGCTGCCACTGAAAAGCGGAGACGGCAATTTCTTTGATGGCCGGACAAAGCTGGCGGACGGCCATGGCGTCTTCCAGAGTGAGCGGCTTGCGCAGTTTCTCGTCCTTGGGACGACGGCCATTTTGCGGGCCCTGATCGAAACGCGAGACGAAAGCGGTGTCAATTCCTTCGGAAACGATTTCGTCCTGGATGGTCTGGCGAAAACCTTGTACCAGGCCGACGACGAGGATGATCAGCGCAACGCCGATCATCACGCCGAGGATGGCGAGGAAGCTGCGCAGTTTGTGCTCGCGAACCGTATCCAGCGCGAGATGGAGATTTTCGCGAAAGTCACTTTGCATGGGCTAGTCCTAGGTCTCTGCCCGCAGGGCTTCGATCGGGTCGAGCTTCGCGGCGCGCATCGCCGGATAAATGCCGAAAAACAGGCCGACGGCTGTAGAAAGAAACAGCGCAATAAGTATGGAAAAAAATGGGGTAGAAGTGGGGATCGAAAAAAGCGCGCGCACCAACTGACTGATAATCACGGCGGCGAGTACGCCGAGAAACCCGCCCAGTCCCGCTAGCACCGATGATTCCACCAGAAATTGCAGAATGATGTGACGGCGGCGCGCGCCCAGCGATTTGCGCAAGCCGATTTCGCGGGTGCGCTCCGTGACGCTGGCGAGCATGATGTTCATGATCACCACGCCGCCCACCACCAGGAACACGGAAGTGATCCAGATCGCGATGCCGAAGGCGTTGCCCGTGATTCGATTCCACAAACCCATGATCGAAGTGGGGGCGATGATCGCGAAATTATCTTCGGCCTGATACGCCAGATGGTGGCGCGAGCGCAGAATCATGCGGGCTTCGTCCTCCGCGGCATCCATAAATTCCGGGCTGCGCGCCTGCACGAAAAACGTAATGGAATCCTGCGCCGTGAGCAATTCCTTGCGATAGGTGCCCAGTGGAATCATCACGAAATTGTCTTGCGGCTGCCCGAGCACGTTGCCTTTCGGCGTGGCTACGCCGACGATCGTGTACTGTCCTTGGCCGGCGCGAAGTTCTTTTCCCACCGGATCCGTGCCTGGAAATAATTTGTTGGCGACGTCCGCACCGATGACGCAAACGCCGCCACGGTGATCTTCGTCAATATCGGTGAGCAGGCGGCCGTTGGAAACGTCAATATCACGGATGGAAGCGAAGCTGGGAGTGGCGCCCATGATCATTACGTCTTCGCTCAGGTCGTTCCCGTAGCGCACGTCGGCGAAGGTTCTCATTTCACCGGCGATGGTATCGGCGAGCTTCATACCATTGCGCAGATCTGCCAGATCGTCCATGCCGAGCGTGGGGCGTTTGCGAGCTTTGAACCATTCTTGCTGGTTGGTGACGATGCCGATGCGGTCGATCACGAAAGCGTTGGCGCCCAGGTTCGCCACTTTGTCGGCCACATAAACATTGAGGCCGTTGAGCACGGAGATGACGGCGACGAGAGTGGTGACGGCGAGGATCACACCCAGCAACGTCAAGAAAGTTCGCAGCTTATGCGCGCGCAAGGTATCCAGCGCGATCCAGATGGTTTCGCGCAGGGCCCCGACCGCCTGCCGGGCTTCGGATAGGGAATTGGAGGGCTTCATCGTTGCTACCATATTAGACGGATATGAGGCTTGAAAAACTTCAGATTACGGATAAATTTTTTGGCGCTTTGAGTAAGGAGGAGCGGGACACTGTACATGTGGCCAGAGGTTTCGGTGGGGGATTCGGGTAGAATCGCGGTTGCAGCTAATCTAATGGCGCCAAGCATCTCATCCACGGGCATTTTGAATATGGCAAAAGGACTTACGGTATCGGGTCTGGCAGCGGCGCTGGCGTTGACTAGCTTGGCGGGGGCGTCCGGCCAAACGGTTCCCGGTGTTTTTGCCAGTTCGGTGGCATATGGCAGAAGCGTGGCCAGCAGCCTGGCTGGGCGCCAAACCGGGACGACGCGGCCTCCTACGGACGCGGAGATCGCGGAGCGCTCGAAAAAGCTGCTGGAGAACCAGCACCACAATGATGACGCGCTCGAGCAGTACGAGCGTATAGAACATCACGTGGATCGCACCGGCGGCGCTGCGCCGCGCGTGCTCGACGATAAAACCTATCGCGTGGTTCCCACCGGCAGCGGCACGATGAAACTGCTGCTGAAGGATGGCGAGCGGCCGGTAGATCCCGCGGATTACCGCAAGCAGCTGACGGCATGGGAAGAGTTGTTGGAGCTGATGCTGAAGCCCGATGATTCGCGAACGAAATCGGCTTACGCGAAATGGCAAAAGAGGAAGGACGACCGGAAGGAACTGCTGGATGCGACGCACGAAGCCTTCCTCACGAAATGGGGCGGACAGGAGACGTGCAACGGGCGCCTTTGTGACGTGTACGAACTCCAGCCAAATCCGAATTTTCACCCGCGCTCGATCGTGCAGGACATTCTGACGCGCGTGACCGCCAAAATCTGGGTGGACCACGACGCCAATCAGCTGTCGCACGGTGAAGCGCACGTGATGCGCGACATTTCCTTCGGCGGCGGGTTTCTGGGGAAGCTTTATCGCGGCGGCGTGTTTTCCATGGACCAACGGGAAGTGGCACCGGGAATCTGGCTGCCCACGCGGTATCAATACGATTTCACGGCGCGTAAGTTCCTGTTCATGTATGAACAGCATCAGTACGTGGAAGCGCGCGAGTATCGCCACATCGGGCCACCGAAGCAGGCGCTGGCACTGGCGAAAAACGAACTGGCCAGCGGCAAACCGACCTACGGCGACCCGTAACTTTTCGGTCCGTCCCAGGCCCATCCCGAGTCCAACTTGATGGCAATCGGCGCACAATAGTCCTAGTGCGGCCCAGCACCCTTCCATCCAATTGATCGTCGGCGTCCGAGGAGTCTGCTGCTTGGAGCTTTCAGATCTCTTACAGGTCGCTCACGCGCAAGTCGAGGAGGCGTTATGAATAGGCGAACGCTGCTGTCTGTCGCGGCCGTGGCCCTTGCAACGGCTGTCTCGGTGCCTCCACCGGCGCGCGCGCAAGGAAGTTCCGCGGGCCAGACGACTCCGGCCGGAAACGCGACCGCGCCCGCAGCGCCGGCTCAGGCAGACACGGCTAGTACCGCCAACGCGAACGCCGCGACTGCTACCACGGCATCGGCTCCTGCGAAAAAGATCTGGACCAACGAAGATATGAGGGAAGTCCATCGCAATGATGCGATTTCGACTTTTTCGCCAACAAACAACAAGGCGGCAAACGGCAAGCCCGCCGGAACTGCCAAGGGCAACAAAGACGCCAAGCAGTATCAGGACCAGATCTTGAAACTGCGGGAAAAGCTGCCGCCGCTGGACGAACAGATCGAGCAACTGCAGGCAGCGCTGAATGGCGACACCGTGAATTCCACACGCCACGTCGGCGGCGCCAAGATCGACGATTGGCACGATGAATTAGTCCGCGCGCAAAAACAGCGCGAGGATATTGTGGCAAAGATCAGCGCACTGCAGGACGAAGCACGACGGAACGGCGTTCCGCCGAATCTAATCCCGGAATAGGCGTGGCAGCATTCAAAAGAAAAGGGCGGGCCCCGATGCTGCTACCGAAACCCACCCCTGCAAGACAGTTGCTCTAATGCGCGGCGGCGGCGATTTCCTTTTCGATCGGGGCGCCGACCAGATTGCCCCACTCGGTCCAGGAACCGTCGTAATTCTTCACGTTGCCGAAGCCGAGTAGATACTTCAGCACGAACCAAGTGTGCGAACTGCGTTCGCCAATGCGGCAGTAGGCGATCACTTCTTCCGCGCCGTCAATTCCCTTCTTGCCGTATAGCTCCTTCAGCGCGTCCGCGGATTTAAAAGTGCCATCTTCATTCGCGGCCTGTGCCCAGGGAATATTGGCCGCGCCCGGAATGTGGCCGGCGCGCTGCGCGGTCTCGGAAAGTCCCGGAGGCGCCAGGATCTTGCCGGTGAATTCGTCGACAGAACGAACGTCCACCAGCTGCGCGGCCTTCTTCTTATCGAGGAAGGCGTAAACATCTTCCTTGCGTGCGCGAATGGATTCATCGGGTCCGGTAGCGTGATAGGTGGCGGCGGTAATTTTCGGCGCGTCTGTAGTAAGCGGGCGCTTTTCTTCTACCCACTTCTTGCGGCCGCCGTTGATCAGGCGCACATCCTTATGGCCGTAATACTTCACTTGCCAGAAGGCGTAGGCTGCGAACCAATTATTGTTGTCGCCGTAGAGCAGAATCGTGGTGTCGTTGGAAATGCCGGACGCGCCGAGCAGCTTTTCCAGCGCGGCCTTGTCAATCAGGTCGCGGCGAATGTTGTCTTGCAGCTGCGATTGCCAGTTCCAGCCCACCGCGCCGGGAATGTGGCCTTGGTCGTAGGCGGTAGTGTCCACATCCACCTCGACCAGGCGGACTTTGGGATCGTTCAAATGGTCGGCGGCCCACTGGGTGGTCACCAGAACTTCAGGGTGCTTGTAATCAGTCATTGGCTGTCTCCTCGTTGTTAGTCGTTCCTTGAAGTCAAACGCTCCGTTGCGAAACCGATGAAAATAACCCGCCCACAAAATAAAAAACCCACCTGCCTGGGGAACTTCCGGCGGTGGGTGGGGAATTTCTGGGCTAGATTGCGTTTCTTAGCTGCCTAGCCTCCCTGCGCCAGAAGACACGTCTGCGCAACACATACAACAAGCGCAGCACTGACAGCAGATTTGCATAAACTGAGGCTACACCCGAACTGCGGGGATGGCAAACGATTCTGAGTGGGGACGCGACGTGAGATTCCGCTATCCCTGCGACACCGAGGGAGGCAATCGATTGTGTCAATTAGACACTTTCCTGTTCGGCTAGCTTGACCTGACGGCGGGTTGAGATACAGTTGAATTCCCTTCCGAAAACCGGCGCTTCGCTGCAGGCTGCTCCTTTTTGACTCCCAGGGTCGCGTCCGGAAATGAACCCCTTCCCAGACTGGTGTTAGATGACTACGAATTTTCTGCTGAACCGCGACGCGCAGCTCGCATGCGGGTCCACTATTTCAGCGCGGCTCACCGTGCGCGCGATCGTCAGTCTGCGCGGGTTCGCGTGCGCCATGGAATGGTTCGCCGGGGCGATTGCCATTCATAGATCGGCCGTGGAACAGTTTTCATCAATTTGCTGGAGTGCAGCCGGATAATGGAACAGCTTTCAAGAATCGGCGTCGTGCCGGCCGCCAGCGGTCCTGCTGAGAAGCGTCGCCATCCGCGTTTCCCTTTTTCGACTGGGGGTGAAGCGTTTGATCCGCAAGCGAACGTTCGAATAACGGGCCGGCTCTCCGACATCAGCCGCAGCGGCTGCTACATGGATACAATCAGCCCGTTTGCCGTTAACGCCGCGATCATTCTGACGGTCACGCGCGATGGCCGCACCTTCAGGACCAAGGCCAAAGTGGTCTATTCGCTGAATGGGATGGGCATGGGCATGATGTTTACGACCATGGAGCCCGACCAAGCCCGCGTCCTGGACGGGTGGCTGGCCGAACTCGGCGGCCTAACACATCTGGCACCGAATGCGGCGACGCCAGAGGCGGCCACGCCAGACGCCCTGGTCGAGGCCGCGCCACTGATTGATCAGGAGCTGCGGGATATCGTCCGCGAACTGATCGTGGTGCTGAGCCGCAAGAGCATCGTGGGCGATGTGGAAGCGATGGCTATGATGCGGAAACTCTCGAAGTAAACAGCTTGAACTCCAGTTGTCTGCATTCCTGTTGTGACTCCCGCTAGGTGATCGGCTTCAGCACGCCGTCGCTGGTTTCGAACTCGATGCGCAACAGCCAGTCGAAATGGAATTTTTCCGCGGCGAGCCACTTCTCCATTTCCTCGCGGCCCGGCGCGTCGAATTCCACGAGCATTTTTCCTTCCTGCATGTTGACCAGCACGCGGCGCGCGGTGACTTCCTTAGCGGCATGCACGCGGCGCGCCAGTTCTTCGGCGCCTTGGCGCGTGAGGCAGGCCAGCGAGTGTTGCGAGAGGTAACGAGGCATTCCGGCTCCTGTTCCGCTAAAATTAGCGGTCACTAAAGCGACCAAACCAATATAACGCGAGCGGAGAAAAAACAAATGCCTGAGATGCGCACGGCTCATCCCTACTACGTTTACGATGCGATTCACGCACAGCCCCAACTGATCGAGCGTGTGCTGGCTGGGCGCGCCGAAATCGAACGCGCCGCGGATGCCGTGGCGCGGACGGACCGCATCACTTTCGTGGGGATTGGAACTTCGCTGCACGCGGCGCGCGTGGCGGAGAGTTGGATGCGCGAGTTCACGGGCGGTCGCTTCCTGGCGCACTGCGAGCAATCATTCGAGCTGGTGCATCACCCGATTGCCTTTGGCGCGGGCGATGCAGTGATTGTGATCACGCATACTGGCACTACCACGGCGTCACTCGAAGCTTTGCGGATGGCGCGCGCGGTCGGGGCGTTGACCGTGGTGATCACTGGCCTAATGAGTGGCGATGGAGTACGCGGCGCTGATTTTCATATTCAGACCTGCGAGCAGGAAGTGGCGTTTGCTTACACGAAAAGCTACACCACGGCTTTGGCGGTGCTGGCGCTGCTGATCGCACGCGTGGTCGAGAGAAAAAATTTGCTCGTGGGACCGCCTCCCGTTGCGGCGCTGGAGCGTGTGCCTGGATTCTTGCGCGAGGCGTTGCGTCTGGAATCTGCCGCGCGCGAGCTGGCTCAGCGGGTCGCTTCGCTCGCGCGTATCGAAATTTTTGGCTCAGGAGCTGCGTGGGCCACCGCGAGCGAAGCAGCGCTGAAAATCAAAGAAGCGTGCTACATCGCGGCGGAGGGATTTGAAACCGAGGAAATTCTCCACGGACCGTTTTCGGAGACGGATGCGCGCGGGTCGGTGGTTGGATTATTCACGGGCGGCGCGACGGACGAGCGCGGGCGGCAGATTTTGCGCGCGGCTGGCGAATTGAAAATGCCGCGCGCGGCGATCGCGGTGCCGTCGGCGAATCACGATTTGTCCGCGGAGCAAATTCTGCAGGTTCCGGAGGCGCCGGAATGGCTGGCGGCGTTCGTGCATCTAGTTCCGTTGCAATTTCTAACGTATTTTCTGGCGCTGGAGCGCGGCGTCAGTCCTGACAGCGGGCGCATGGAGCAGCCTGCGCACACGGCGGCGAGCAAACACTACAAATACTAGGCGCCCGGCGCTGCCCGCTTTCGCCTGTCCCCGCGAACAGGAGTTCCTAATCGAGAACATTCCGTCGGAACATCGCGAAGCCGCGCGAATGGCCCGCGTAAAATTGCACTCAGCAACATCCTGGGGTGCACCATGAAACGAAGTGTCCTGGTTCTGACCGTATTCACGTCGCTGGCGTTACTGATGTCGCTGACGTTCGGTACGTCGACGGCTCGGGCGCAATTCGCGAGAGGCTTGGGAACGGTGCAAGGAACCGTGCTGGACGCGCACGGCAAGCCGGTGGCCCAGGCGAGCGTGACGATTCAGACCTCCGATGGACTGAAGCCGCACGCCACGCACACCGATTCCAGCGGGCATTACGAATTCGTGCGCTACGATGCAGGGCAATACGATCTGCGCGCCTACTCCAAGGGCCAATTTTCTGACTGGAGCAAGCACATCGTAATTCGCCCGAAGAAAATCACGGAGGTGACCCTGCGCATGCCCGCTGAAAGTGCCGAGAAAGTCACCGTCACCAGCAATCCGTAAAACGCGGCAAACGATTCGTGGCCCAGTACGGAAACCCAGCTTGTCGTGCAGGTCCGCCTGCCACTTTTTCTTGCGCCAAAACCAGCTCAGCCAGAAGTTCGTAGATCGGTCCTCCGCTCACGTATGCCGCACCGCGTCCATGGGGCTTGCGTTGATCCACCGTCGCGCCGCTGCGTAGGCGATAGCCATCGAAATCAGCAACATGAGCAACGCGACAGGGATCAGCACGGCCAGCTCGACGGGGCGAACGCCGTAAAATTGCGCGTTGAATAAAGTCGTCGCTGCGATGCCTAGCAGGAGCCCGATCAGCACCCCCAAGCCGGAAATGATGGCGGTCTGGCGCATGAACAGACCCAGCAGGTGCGAGGGCAGTGCCCCCAACGCCACCCGGATCCCGATTTCCTTTCTCCTTTCGCTGACGGAGTGAAAAATTGTGCCGTAGAGGCCAACGGCCGCCAGCAGCAGCGCGAGCGCGCCAAGTCCGCTGACGACTTCCAGCGTGAGAATCGGCACGAAGAGCGTAAATCTCATCCATTCGTCGAGGGTCACGGCCGGAAACAGGGTCTTGGCGCCCAGTTTCCGCACTATTTTCGCGAGTGGCTCGAGCCAGTGGCGCGGATTGCCGTTTGTCCGGACGATCAAGGCGATCCCAGTTTGATAGTGCTGGACAAGGTTGTAGTACATGAAAGGGCGCGTCGGCTCGTCGAGATCGCTGTATTTGCCGTCACCGACCACCCCGACGACGGTCATTGGTTGATTGCTGTCCCCAACGCGTATTTGCCTCCCCACCGGGTCGGCTCCGGGCCAATACATTTCCGCCATCTTGTGGTTGATGACGAGCACGGCCGGACCTTTTTCCGTGTCGGAGGATGCGAAAGTGCGCCCGGAAAGCAGAGGAATTCCCAAAGTTGCGAAATAGTTCCCGTCCACGGCGCTGTAAGCAATGTTGATAGGCTGTTGATTGACGCCAGCAGCACCTATGAATTTCACCTCGTCGGCGCTCCAATCGTTCTCGCCCAGCGGCAGGGCGGTAGCAAGGCAGAACGACTCGACGCCGTAGAGTTGCGATGCTTCGCGGCGAAGGTCTTCATAGAATTTCCGACCTTCGGCTTCGGAGTACCAGTTTTCTTGCATGTCCACCGGAACCGCAGCTATGTTCCGCGCGGTGAAGCCCGGATTCACTTCTCGCAGATTATGCAGACTGCGCAGGCACAGGCCAACACCGACCAGCACCAACGTGCACACGGCCACTTGGATCACGACCAAAGTGTTTCGCAGGATGCCCTTGCGCGTGCCGCCGACAACAATTTCTCCCGTCATTGCCGCAGCAAGGTTCGGTCGCGACGTGCTAAGCGCGGGCGCGAGACCCGCGGCGAGGCCGGCAATGAGGATCAAGCCGAGCGTCATCGCCAGTACCGTTCCATCCGCGCGAAAATTTGCCGCGAGCTCGAAGGTGCCCAAGACGGGAAGGGTTGCGTTGAAGTCGGATAGCGTGCTCAGCGGGACCATGGCAATCAGAAATCCAGCAACTCCGCTCGCGGCGCAGAGCATCGCAGTTTCCGTCATGAGCTGGCGAAGCAGCCTTCCGCGCGTCGCTCCCAGCACAACGCGAATCAGCACTTCTTGGCGTCGCCCAGTCGCCAAACCCAAGAGAAGATTGGCCACGTTGGCGCAGGCGATCAGCAACACCAGTAGAACGATGGCTATCAGTACGCCAGATATCAGGGCCGCCGTCGAGCGCGAATCTGGCGGCAGCACGTTGTTCTCCGTCAAAACGACAACGCGATCCTTTTCTGCTTGTGGAAATGCTGACGCTAGTTGTCCAGACAGTGCTTGTAGTTCCGCGCGTGCTTGTTGTTGCGTCGTATTTTGTTTGAGCCTCGCGACCAAGAGGAGGCTTCGCTGTGCGCGATCCGTTAGCGATCCGGGATCCTGAAAGATATCCGCCGCGGTGCCGAGAGTGATGAACACATCGCTTGCGAATCCAAAGACGGTTCCCGGAAAGTTTCGCGGGGCGACGCCCAGGATGGTGAGCGAGTGCCGTCTCAACGTCAGCGTCGTCCCGATTATCCGTGAGTCCCCTCCCCAACGTTGCCAACAGGAATAACTGAGAACCGCGCCCGGCATCTTCTTGTCATCATCGCCGGGCGCGAACATCTGCCCGAGAGCCGGTCGAATTCCCATGACGGCAAAGTAGCCCTCGGAAAGGGCGCTTATCGTTGCCGATTCGTCGCGATTACCGAGACCCACATCCAATTTCGCAACGGAATTGGGAAATGCAGCGACGCCGGAAAACGCCTGGCTGTTGTCTCTGTAATACTCGTAATCCAGGTACGAAATATTTTCAAACTCACCCGCCGGGGAGCGGGAGTAAATCGTGACGAGGCGATCGGGAGCGGCCACAGCGGGCGGCCGCAGCAAGACCGCGTTGAACACGCTCAGGCCAGCCACACTGACAGCCATGGCGACCGCCAGAGAAAACATCGCAACGGAAGTCAGTCTCCAATTCTTCAGCAACATTCGCAGGCCGTAGCGCAAGTCAGCGTGCAAAGATTCCAGCCAGAAGCCGCGGCGCTCTTCGCGGCAGTTTTCCTTCACGCCTTCCAGTGCCCCAAGTTGCAGCACGGCTTGGCGGCGGGCTTCTTCGGGCGGCAGGCCGGAGGCCATATGCTCGGCGGTTTGCCTCTCAATGTGGAAACGAAGCTCGTCTTGCATGTCCTGCTCCCACTTTTTCTTGCGCGAAAACCAACGCTGCCACCTGCGCATCACTCGCCCCTCCTACACGCGCTGCAAAATCAACGCAACGGCGGTGGACATTTGCTTCCAGTCCGCCAATTCCTTTTCGAGTTGCTGGCGACCCGTTTTCGTCAAGGTGTAGAACTTGGCGCGGCGATTATTTTCAGACGCGCCCCATTCCGCGCGGATCCACTTCTTGCGTTCCAGCCGATACAGAGCAGGATAGAGCGAGCCTTGCTGGATTTGCAGGATCTCGCGCGAGACTTGCTGGATGCGCTGGGCGATGCCCCAGCCGTGCATGGGTTCCAGCGCGAGGGTTTTCAGGATTAGCAGATCGAGCGTGCCTTGCAGGATTTCGACGGATGCGTTCATGCGCGCTCCCCTAGACGAGCTACAAGTGGGATAGTATCGCGGTCTTGTAGATTGTCAAGGGGAAGGCGCTATCGATGGGCGGCGGTGGAGATTTTCTACGGCGGGTCTTGCAGCCCTGTAGCGCTGCCTTCATCATGTGTCATGGCACTCTCCTACAATGCGCCGCTGTGGAGCGCGGATGATCAGTACGACCGGCTGGAAGAACTCGCCGCGGGCACGGGCGATGACGCCAAGGAAATTCCGCTGCGGCGCGACGTGCGTTCGCTCGGAATGTTGTTGGGAAAAGTGCTGGTGGAGCAAGCGGGCGAACCGCTATTGGAAGTCGTGGAACAGCTCCGCCGCCTGTTGATTCAGCAGCGTGAACAGCTGCCTGCCGCGGCGACGACGGAACCATCCCGTGCTGAAAACACGCTGATCGCGCAAGCCCGCGAGAAGATCGCCCGGCTGGAAGTGGAAGACGCCTACCGCGTGACCAAAGCGTTCGCGATTTATTTTGAGCTCACCAACCTGGCCGAAACCAATCATCGCAAGCGGCGCCGCCGCGCGGCCAAGCTGCACAGCGAACAGCCGGCGCTCGCGGGATCGTTTCGCGGAACTTTGCTGCGCATGCGGGCGGCGGGAATTTCCGCACCTGACGCGCTGGCTGCTTTGCGCAAGATTAGGATTGTGCCGGTGTTCACCGCGCATCCCACGGAAGTGGCGCGCCGCACCGTGCTGCTGAAGCGGCGGCGTATCGCGCAATACCTGGAAAATCTGGATCGGCTGCCGCTGGCGGCGGCCGACGCGGCGGAATATGAAACGTTGATCCTCGCGGAAATCACGTCCTTGTGGCAAACGGACGAAGTGCGCATGAAGAAACCCGGCGTGATTGACGAAGTGCGTATGGGCCTGGATTTTTATCCGATGACGCTTTTTGAAACACTCCCGCGGCTTTATGCCGAGCTGGCCGAATCTTTTGCCGAAGTTTATGGCCGCGCGCCGGATGACGAAGAGCTTCCCGAGTTGCTGCATTTCGGTTCGTGGATTGGCGGCGATCGCGATGGCAATCCACTGACCAAGCCAGATTGCACCGCGGATGCGCTGGCGCTCGCGCGCAACGTCATCCTGGAACATTACAGCGCGGAGATCCAACGGCTGATCGACGAACTCAGCTCTTCGCTACGCCAGGCGGGCGCTTCGGAGGAGCTGCGCGGCGCCGTGGAAGCGTACGAAGCGAAGATGGGCGCGGAGCCTTCGCGCGGAAAATGGATTTCAGAACCTGAGCTGAATCGGCACTTTTTGGATTTTGTACGGATTCGCATGAGGCTGACGCGCGAGGAACCGCGCAATCCCAATGCGTATGCCAAGGCGCACGAACTGGAGCGCGATCTCTTGCTTCTGCGCGCGAGCCTGATCGAAAACCGCGGGCAACGGCTGGCCAAGCTGCTGATTGATCCGTTGCTGCGCAAGGTCCGGACTTTTGGTTTTCATCTGCACACGCTGGATATTAGGCAGCACGCGCAAGTACACGCACGGGCCCTGGCTGAGCTAAAGGCGGTTGGGATTTCCGAGGCCTCACACATGCCAAGCGCACGAAGAAGGTCTGTCCCAGGGATATCCGCGGAAACCACTGAACTGCTGGATACCTTGCGCACGATCGCGCGGCTGAAAACGCAATACGCGCCGGAAGCGATTCGCGTATACGTCATCAGTGGAACCGAATCGGAGCGCGACGTATTCAATCTGCTGCGCCTGGCGGAAATCAGCGGCGTGAATGTGGCAGGCTCCGGGAGTGATCCCGGGCTTCTCCCAGTTCCATTGTTCGAATCAATCGTGTCGCTGCGTGCCGCGGCGGAGACGATGCGCCGGGTATGGACAGCTCCTGAGTATGAACGTCTGCTCGATTCCTGGGGGCGGCGCCAGGAAGTAATGCTGGGCTACTCCGATTCGAATAAAGATGGCGGAATGCTGACCAGCACATGGGAATTGCACAAAGCGCATCGCGCGCTGCACGCCGTCGCGCGGGAATGTGGCGTGAAGTTGCGACTTTTCCACGGCCGCGGCGGCACCGTAGGACGCGGCGGCGGCCCCACGCACCGCGCGATTCTGGCGCAACCGGTGGGCGATTTTTCCGGCGAGATGCGCATCACAGAACAAGGTGAAGTGCTGAACTGGAAATATTCCGACCCGGTCCTGGCCGAATGGAATCTGGAATTGATGATCGCGGCATCGCTGGAAGCGCTCACGCGGCCCGACGGTCCCGCGGCCGGCGCAGACCGCCAGTGGGACGGCGCGATGGAAGAGATTTCGCAGGATGCCTTCGCATACTACCGGCAGCACATCGCCGAAAACGCAAAAGTGCTGGAATATTTCGAGCAGGCCACGCCAGTGAATGAGCTGGAGCACGCGCGGATGGGCTCGCGTCCTGCGCGTCGCACGGAAAGCCGCCGCCTGGAGGATTTGCGCGCGATTCCCTGGGTCTTCGGTTGGATGCAAAGCCGTCACGCGGTGCCGGCGTGGTTTGGAGTGGGCTACGCGTTGCAACGATTCGCGGCGAAGGGTCCGGAACAGGAAAAGCGCTTGCAAGAAATGATGCGGCACTTCACCCTGTTTTCAGATCTGGTGCGTAACGTGGAAATCGCCATGGCCAAGGCGGACCTGAACATCGCGCACCTGTATGCCAGCGCGCTGGTGCGGGATGCGGGTGTGCGCGAAACTGTTTTCGGCATGTTGTCTGAGGAGTTTGAGCGCACGCGGCAGATGCTGCTAGCAGTGACGGGCCAGAGCGGTCTGCTGGAAGGCAACTCGGTGCTCTCGCAATCAATCCGGCTGCGCAACCCGTACGTGGACCCTATGAGTTTGATTCAGGTGGAGTTGTTACGTCGGAAACGGGCTGAAGCACCGAACGATGGGCTCAACTACGCCCTGGGCGCAACGATCAATGGCATCGCGGCAGGTCTGCACAACACCGGTTAGGTCCGGATTCGACGCCGCGAGCGAAATGGTCGCAGCGTGTCGATGCCGGCGCACACCCGACCCTCGCTGTAACTTGAGTTCACCGTGATTGAACTAAGTGCCTATATGACAGACAGTTAGGGATGGAACGACAGGCCATCGTTTACCTAGTACCAAAACCCGCGTACTGAAATTTTTGAACCGCACGCGCCATTGGTTCTAATCGGCGACATGGCGAAAATGGATGTGCGGGTTGGAAGCTGCGATTGCGGGGACGACGGTTCCACAAAAAAAAGGAGCCGGGGCATCTATCCAACCCGTCCAAACCTTCCTGCTGGCGTCCCTTCCACAAAATTCCGTTGGCAGGCAGGGCAGCACTTGGACGCCCTCCCACGCGAATCCAGTCTGCGATAATCCCAAAATGGAACTTCGGCATCTTTTGGCCGCCGGCATGCCTCTCATTAATCGGGGCATTGCGTATCTCTAATGATGTCTTCGCGACGGACGCCAGAGTTACAGGACAGGTGATGGTTAAAGCAGGCAGGCAAGCACAGCGCATGCTCGCGTTCATATTCATGGTGTACCTCACGCTAACCGTACCAGCGGACGCCGCAGACCTGCAGCCGCAAACCGCGAAGGCGTACGACCGCTACATCGAGTTGACGGGAGCGCAAGTAACCGCCGAGCTGGCGCAGAGGGGAGCGTATCTATGGGTCGAGCGTTTGCCAGCAGTACAACGTGCGGCGGACGAAGAGCAACTGCGCAACGGGCAACTAGTAATCGAGCGGCTGGAAACGCTGGATTCCGGCAAGCCAATATCCACGCCGGAAGGAATTATCCATCACTGGATCGGAACTGTGTTCGTGCCAGGTGCAACGCTGGCGCAGACGCTTTCGTTCCTGCAGGATTACGATCACAAAGTGGAATATTTCAAGCCGGATATCGTGCGCTCGAAAATTCTGCGGCACGAAGGCGACGATTATTTTGTGCTGCTACGCTTCTACAAGAAAAAGATCATCACCACGGTGATTGATACCGATCAGGAAGTTCACTATCACACGCTGGACAGCACCCATGCCTACAGCCGCTCGCGAACCACGCGCGTGCAAGAAGTAGAGAACGCCGGAAAATCCGACGAAACGCTCGAACCAGAAGGGCACGATCGCGGTTTCATGTGGCGCATGAATACCTACTGGCGATTCGTAGAGAAAGACGGCGGAACGTACGTCGAGTGCCAGGCCATTTCGCTGACTCGCGACATTCCCACGGGCTTGGGCTGGATGGTGGGGTCTTTTGTGACCAGCGTGCCGCGGGAATCGCTGACGTTTACGCTGACCACGGCGCGCGCAGCGTTGCTGCAAAGAACGTCGAAGCCGCTCGCAAACTAAATCCCCGCCCCGCTGGAAAAGCCGCACTAAACCACAGCGCTAGAAGGTCGTGCTGCCCAGGAAAATATCTTCGAAGCCATTCGTATCGCGCGAGACCAGATTGCTCGCGGTCGAAAGGAAGCTGACAGTGTGCCCGTCAGCGCTGATCGACGGGACCAGGCTTCCTCCATTCGCGGGAGATGCGCCCGTACTGCCGGAAATGCTGGCCAGCGCCACGCCGGTGGTGCAGGTGGGAATCACACCGAGGCAGGTGTTGCGCACGAAAACGTTCTCGACGCCGTTCACGCTACCACCCAGATTCGACGCAAGCGACGAGAACGCTATGAACTGACCGCTAGAGCTAGCGCTGGGGTGCTCGCTCAGGGCGTTAGCGGGCGTGATGCCGTCCGGAGTTGACACCAGCGTAGTAGAAGGCGTGCATTGGGCGACGACGATGGTCACGCCCAGGCAGGTGTCCCGGATATAGATTTGCTGCGGCTGCGACGGACCAACGCCTGCCACCAGATTCGATGCCGTGGATGCGAACGCTACGAAACGGCCGTTGGCAACGGTGGTATCGGTGCATACGCTGCTCGTGGTGGTGGTCACGCTGCCGCAGGCGGATAGAGTTGATTGCCCACTGGGACCGTCGGCGGGAGTGGTGCCATCCGGACTGGAAATCAGCGTGGTCACCGAAACGCAGGTGTTGGTAGTGCTGGTGATTGTGGTAATGCAAGTGCCGCGCTCGAATACCTCAGGCAAGCCGTTGGGATTCGGTGCAGTCGATCCCAGATTCGTCGCGGCAGATGTGAAGGAAACGAACAAGCCGGTCTCGGAAATGGAAGGATTCGAGCTGGCTCCATTGCCGAACGTGACGCCGTCAGGCGTAGAAACCAGGTAGGTGGTGGGTACGCAGGCATTCGTGGGAGCAGTAGTGACGATCGTAGAAATGTCGCAGGTATCGCGGATGTAAATCTGCGGGGTGTGGCCATCCGCTGTAATGTTGGTGACCAGATTGGTCGCCGTCGAAACGAAAGCAACGTATTCGCCATCCGGGCTAATGACGGGATTGGAGCTGGGTCCGTTGCCGGCGGTTTGGCCGTCCGCGGAAATCGAGACGAGCTGCGTGTCGAAATTGGAGCTCGGCGAAATCGCGCACGGAGCGGTGGTTGTGGGCATGCAAACCGGGCGCCAGTACACCTGGGTCGTGCCGTTCTGTACCGGGACGGTCGAGACCAAATTCGTCGCCAGAGATGTAAAGGCAGCGTGCGTTCCGGCGGAATCAAGCGTCGGCTCCGAGCTTGGACCGTTCGCGGCGTTTCCATTGGGATCCGAACTGACAACAGCCGTGACCGGCACGCAGCTGGCCAACGCCAAACAGGTGTTGCGGACATATACGTCGGGATTGGTATTCAGGTCGGTCAGCACGAGCTTAGCCGACACCGAAGCAAATGCCACGAATTGGCCGGAGCTGCTGCTGGATGGTCCGGAGGTAGTCGTCGTGAGGCCGAGCGCGCCGCTTGCACAATTGGCCGTGCCGCCGCAAATGCCGTTGATTGCCTGGGAGCCGTCTGCCTGAAGATCCACTAGCACCGGCAAGCCGAGTAGATGAGTCGGATTGATCGAATAAGTAACGATATTGGACGTTCCGCCGCCCGGCGGTTTGTTCACCACCGTAATCTGATTGACGCCCGCCGACACCAGATCACCGGCAGTGAGCGACGCCGTTGCCGATGTGCTCCCTCCAATGGTCGTGGTTGCCGTCTGAGAGCTCCCGTTTACTTGAACGAACGAATATTGATTCAGGAAGCCGGTCCCGGTAATGGAGAGGCTCGCGGAAACCGCTCCGGCCAGGGCACTGGTGGGAGTGATGGCAGTAATCGCCGGAACAGCAGTGAGAACGTTCAAGGAGACAGGCGTGGAGCCGCCCCCACCGGGCAAAGGATTCACCACCTGAATCGGCACAGGACCAGGAGTAAGAAGATCCGAGGAATCCAGGTCTACGTCCAGCGACGTGGAATTGAGGAACGTGCTCGTGCGGGTTGCGTTGTTTACTAAGACCGTGGACTGCGTCACAAAGTTACTCCCGGTCAAATTCAGCAGCAAGCCCGAGGCGCCGGCAATCGCGGAGCTGGGATTCATGCTCGTGACGACTGGCTTTCCGCTTGCAACCGGCGTAATCGTGAATATCGTGGCGGCCGGAGGCGCTTGGTTCTGCGCCGGAAATACTCCGCCGCCCGGCTGCGGCGTACTGACGGTGATGTAGAGGGTGTTGGGATTCTCCAACAGGCTGGCGGGCAGCGTGACGATCAATTCATTCGTGCTGATATATTGATTGAGCGCGAGCCCCGTGGGGGAGCCGCCCGGCGTAAGCGAAAATCCCGCTTGGGTTTCTTGAATCAGGTTCGTACCCCTGACGGTGAGGTACGACTGCGCGCTGCCCGCGGCAATCGAGTTTACACAGCCTGTAGTGCTTGCCTGCGAAGGGCATATGCCGACCAACGTAATCGTCGGCGCAGGAAAATTAATCTGTTCCTGGCACGCAGACATCGCGATCATCGAAAATAGCAGTAGCCAAAAACCTGGACGGAATCGTTGCCGCAAATTGCTCGCTCCTGTGCCTGTAGGTCGCGTCCCACAGGGTAGACACAATCCTAGAGACTACTAAAGATGGCCCCAAGGGGCAATCAGGATGCCTGCCCCGCCGCTGATTGTCCAGCGCATGAAAAACCCTTGGGGTCTGAGCGCATGGCTCTTCATGATTTCCTTACGGCTTCCTTATGAACCAGCAGATATTTGGATGGCTCCTTCACGTTCGGCTTGGCATACGCGAGAAGATACAGCACACCCTCTCCGTGGCTTGTGGTTGTAACCGTCCATTAATGAAGACTGGGAGCTTTTCCATGTTCTACTGTGCGGGCTGGGGACGCACGCTTCTCGATCGGCTGTTCCCCGGGCTGATGCGCCGATTCACTTTCCAAATTGGGCTCGCGATTCTGTTTGTCCTATCGGTGTGCTTGGCCATTCCCTGCGGCGCGGCAGCTCAGGACTCTCAGCCGGCAGATTCCTCGACGCCGGTGATCGCTGCGACTGCGCACGACGCCGACCCATCACCACAGCGAGCGAGTGGTGACACACCGCCCGAGTCGGCTCCCGCGCCTCCGGCAACCGAACCCGAATCCAGCGACATGCTGACCCTCTTCCCGCACTCGGAAACGAGCCGCTACTGGATCTCCGGACAGGCGAACATCGTTTTCCAGTGGCACGGAACATTCCCGGCAGCTTACAGCGGCAAAAATAGCTTCGGGCCCGCCGCTGAGAACACTACCTCCAAGGTGTACACGTTGTATTTGGGTTACGAGTTGACGCACACCACAGAAGTGTATCTGGACATCGAGAGCGCGGGCGGCCATGGGCTCAGCAACGCATTGGGACTCGCCGGGTTCGTGAATCTGGACGTGGTGCGCAACCCGAGCCTGGGAGATGTCCCTTATCTCGCGCGGCTGATGATTCGGCAGATTATTCCGCTGGGCAAGGAAATGGTGACTGTGGAGCGCGGGCCAGTCTCGCTGGCCACGTCACTGCCGGCGCGGAGGATCGAATTCCGCCTGGGTAAGTTCACAATCCCAGATTTTTTCGACGCGAACACGTACGGCACAGACAGCCACCTGCAATTTCTGAACTGGACCGTGGACAACGACGGCGCCTACGACTACGCCGCGAACACGCGTGGCTACACCGATGGCGCGATTCTGGAATATGACGATCACTGGTTCAGCGCGCGCTTCGGCGTAATGCTGATGCCCAAAGTGGCCAACGGCATCTTCCTCGACGCGGATATCGCGCGAGCGCGCGGCGAAAATTTGGAACTCGATGCGACGGGCAATCGGCTGCTGCATCGCTCCGGCACGGTGCGTTTCCTCAGCTACCTGAATATCGCCAATATGGGGAATTACGAAGAGGCCAACCAGATCTTTCTGAACGGGCAGAGTACGGTCCCGGATATTGTCGCCACTCGCAGGCAAGGCCGCAAAAAATACGGCTTTGAACTTAATTTCGAGCAGGAGCTTCCGGCGAACCTGGGCGTTTTCGGGCGCGTGGGATGGAGTGACGGCCGCAATGAGTCTTTCGCATACACGGAAGTGGATCACACGGTGCAGGCCGGGTTCTTCAGCAAAGGAGACAAGTGGCGGCGCAAGAACGATCGCGCAGGCGTGGTGTTCGTCGCCAACGAGGTCGTGGCGGCTCATCAGCAGTATCTCGCGAACGGCGGGCTGGGATTTTTGCTTGGCGATGGCGCGCTTACGCCCGGTCCGGAAAAAATCTTCGAGGGATTTTACACCGCGCATCTGTGGCGCGGCTTCTTCGCCTCCTGCGATTTTCAGCACATCAATAATCCGGGATATAACAAGGCGCGTGGTCCCGTATTTGTTCCGGGCTTGCGCTTTCACGTTGAGTTCTAATTCTGCAGCGCATCGCTTCGCCATTTCGCCGGTCTATCGGAACAGATTGTGAAAATCATCGGAAGGGATTAAGCTGCGCCGCGCGGCGTGGGGCGATTACCTGCAACGGGCGAGCCGCCAGGAGATTTGCATGTCACTTTTGAGATTTTCGGTTCTCGTTATGCTTCTCGCGAGCTGCAGCGCATTCCCTCTTCGTGCGCAAGATGATTCCAAGAAGCCAAGCGCGGCAGCGCCCGCAACAGCGCAGGCCGCAACGCCAGTACCGGCCGCGAAACCGGCGGATGTCGCGTCGCCCGACGCAATCCTGGCCGCGACTTACGATGTGATTTCCGGCCCCGCAGGCCAACAGCGTGATTGGGATCGCTTTCGTTCCCTCTTTGTGCCCGGCGCGCGTTTGATTCCAGTCGTCCCCAGGAAAACCGGCGGCGGATTCGATACTCGTGTCATCACTCCGGATGAGTACGCCCAAAAAGCGGACGCCTACTTCCTGAAAAACGGTTTTGCCGAGCGCGAAATTGCGCGGACGGCTGAGCGCTACGGCAACATCATGCAGATTTTCAGCACCTATGAATCGCTGCACGACGCCAAAGACGCGCAGCCCTTCGCCCGCGGCATCAACAGCTTTCAGCTTTTCTACGACGGTACGCGCTGGTGGGTGGTGACGATTTACTGGCTGGAAGAAACGCCGGAAAATCCTCTGCCCAAGGAGTTTCTACCGCCCGCGAAATAGTTCGCGGAATTCGGTTATCGAATTATTTCGGTTGTGATGGACTGGTCGGCAGCGGCGTTAAGGCAGCAGGTGCCTGAGCCGGTGTTGCGACGGGCGCGGGCGACGGGGCTGGCAACAATCCTCGTAGAACATCTGGGGGGAGTTTATCGGCGCTCGCCATCAACGCGGCGACTTGCCACATTTGCTGGTCGCTCAGCGCTCTCTGAAATCCGGGCATGCCCGTGAGGCGGATGCCGTTTTTTACTTTCCAATAAGTGACGCCCACCGGATCATCCGTGACCGTTTCTTTTGCAGTGAAGAGTTGCGGCGCGTGCGGAAACATTCCTTGCGACGCGGCGGACGGGGCCTCCAGCGGTAGTCCGTGGCAGAAAGCGCAATTCGCCTTGTACACTTCGGCGCCGGCGGCGAGATCCGCCGCGATGAACGTAGAAAGCTCGCGGTCCTGCGCCTCCTTCTTGATGCGCGCATTCAAGCCGCCGCGGGCGAGGAATTTTTCAAACGGCATCGGAGCATCGGATGCGGCCGCCGGCGCTTGTCCGGTCTCCACATAGCAAAACAGCGCGATCGGAACGATTAGTATTCCTAGAATCAGTCCCACAAGAAGACCTTTCATTGCGGTTCCTTTCCTTCGCTCCCTACGGTGCGCGGACGGATGCGGTAGAAGTGCAGGAGACTGAATAGCACAGCAACGCGCCAGTTGCCACGAGTTTTGCCGCGCGAAAAAAACGCACTTGCAGCGCCTCGCGCGATGCGAGATGAATACTGCTGTTGCCGGGAGGCATTTCATGTTTCAAAGCGATCTGTTCAAGGGCCGCACCATTCTGATTACGGGCGGCGGCACGGGTCTGGGACGTTCGATGGCGCTGCGCTTCGCCGAGCTGGGCGCGAATATTTTTCTCGTGGCGCGGCGGGAAGAGCCGTTGAAAGAAACCACCGAAGCGATTCGGGCGAAAGGAGCGCGCGCAGCTTATGCGTCTGCGGACATTCGCGATTTCAACGCGGTGGAGAAGGCGGTGGAAGCGGCCGAAAAAGAATTTGGCAGCGTGGACACGCTGGTAAACAACGCCGCCGGAAATTTCATCGCGCGCACCGAAAAACTTTCGCCGAACGCTTTCAATGCCGTGGTGGGCATCGTGCTGCAGGGCACATTTTTCTGCACGCTGGCTCTCGGGAAGAAATGGATCGCCGCGAAACAGCCCGGCCACGTGCTGAATATTGTCACCACCTACGCCGCGGCAAATTGCGGTTCGGGATTTGTCGTCCCGTCCGCGTGCGCGAAGGCCGGCGTGCTGGCGCTAACGCGCTCGCTCGCAGTCGAATGGGCGCACCATCACATTCGGCTCAACGCCATCGCGCCCGGACCATTTCCCACCGAAGGCGCGTGGTCGCGCTTGCTGCCTTCAAAGGAATTGGAGGAGCGCGCGAAGAAACACCATCCCATGGGCCGCTTCGGACGCCACGACGAGCTCGCGAATCTAGCGGTGTATCTGTTGAGCGATCAAGCGGACTACGTGAATGGCGAATGTGTGGTGATTGATGGCGGCCTGTGGCTGCGCGGCGCGGGCGAATTCAATGACTTCCTCGATCTGCCGGATGCCGCGTGGGATATGCTCGAATCGGCGCGCAAGAAATAACGCGCCGCCGGTCGCGAATCTGCTTTTACGGTTCCGTCTGCGCGGGATAGACGTTGATCGCAGCCGGGTCAATTTCGAATCGCAACACCCATTCACTCGGCACGTTGTGGCCGTCCATTTTCGCCGGTGCAAACAGCCAAAGTTTTGCGGCTTCCAGCGTGCGGTCGGCGAAATAGCGGCTGGGCCCGGGAGCTTCGAACCCTGCTTCCGTCACGCGGCCTGATTCGTCCACGTGAACTTTCACATTGATCCGGACTGTCCCACGAATTGTATCGCGCGCTTTTTGCGAAGCGTCCGGCAAGAATTGTTTTACGACTTTTCCACGAACAATGCCGTAGCTCGATGCCGCTGTTGCTGCGGGTTGCATCGGCGTGGACATTTTGGATCGTGCTGGCGCGGGAGTCGGAGCCGCAGTATTCGCAACAACACTCTTCGGACTGGGCTGTTCCACGGGCTTTGACGCAGGCGGCGACGCAATAGGTGGAGTCGGCTTCGCGACGGGCGCGATTGCTTCAACGAGAGCGGGTTTCTTCTCTGGCTTTGGTTGGACCGCTGCATTAACTCGTGGCTGAACTTCCGGCTGCTTGGGCGTTTCTGCGGCGGCGACTACACGGGCCGGCTCGGTGCGAGAGTGGTGATTGAAAACACGCACAGCAGCCAAAATCGCCAGTAGGGCCAGTCCAATCGGTGCAGCCGTGCCAACGAAGCGCCGGCGCGCGGACGAAGATTGTGCGCCGCGAAGTATTTGTTTTGGCGGCGTTGGCGCGTCCGGCAGCAAACGCGCGCCGATATCCGCGACGCTCCAACGGAGCTGTGGATCACGACGCATGCAATGTCGCGCCAAATCGAGAAACTCTGCCGGCAGCGTGGATGGCAGCGCCGGTTCCGCCTGGTTGGTCCGCTCCCACACCGGCAACCGCTGCGTCAGCGCTTCGCACAGCGTCATTCCCAGCGACCACACGTCGCCCGCCGGTGAAATTCTTCCGCCGGCCGCTTCGGGTGGATCGTACGCTCCAGGTTTCCCCACACTTCCGCTGAATTCGCCGATGCGGCACAGTCCGTCGCTGGAAATTTTCAGCCGGTCATTTTCCGCCATGATGTTCGCGGGCTTGATGCGGCAATGAACGAAGCCCTTGGCGTGAACGTATGCGAGCGCATCAACCACTGGCCCAAGAATCGCGCGCGCTTCCGCTGGCGCGAGCGGCCTGCGCGCAATCACGGACGACAAATTTTCTTCCGCATACTCCATTACCACGTAGAGCACGGCCGCGCCATCCAGCTCACCGCGCCCCATATCCAGAAGCTGGATCATATGAGGATGCGAAAGTTTTGCGGCGTGCCTCCAGCGCGCGAGCAGTCCTTCAGCTTCAGGCGAGTCTGCCGGAACTAATTTGATTGCAGCCTTGCGAACGTCCGCGGAATCGTAGTCCGTCAGAAATACGGAGCTGCCTTCGTCGCCGCCCACGAACTCGCCCAGGCGGAATTTTCCGTCAATGACTTGGCCCACCCGCTTTGTCGCGGACTCGGTCATCTGAACCCCCTTGCCATTCACGAGCGCTAGCTGATGGCGTGCTGCCCAAGCGTTCGTATGCGTGTGAAGTCGAAAAGTGTGGTGCCTGATCTCGGATTCGGACGTATCACGTTCAGGCAAGCCATCGCCTGGAGTCGAGTCGATCGCCCGCAGGGCTGCGGTGTACCAGGCTGGGTAGGTCCCGGTCGCAAAGGGTGGACTAACGAAGTGCGCCACCCTGTTAGCGCCCATTCTGCACCATTCCGGTACGGCTGACGCGAGAAACTGAGGCTGCTGTTGTCCGATAGCACACTTTGCCGGTCTCGAATGCCAGCTTCTTTCTTGCTTTACCAATCCACAATCGATATCGTTATGGGATGCGATATTCCTATCGATAAGAAAACCGAGGTAGGGGAATGAAAAGCGCAATAGCTAAAGTCAAAGTGTCACCGAAATTTCAAATCGTCATTCCCAAGGCGATCCGCGAGGAAATGCAACTCCAGCCGGGCCAGGAACTCCTGCTCTATCTATACAATGGCACGCTGCATCTCAACCCGCCGCGCTCCATCCGTGAGTTGCGTGGCATTGCAAAGGGCATTCGTTGGGAGCCTAAAGATCGTGATCGCAACGACCGATACTGATCTGACGGTAGTGGATTCGTCCGGATGGGTCGCATATTTGGGAGACGGGCCTCAGGCGGATGCGTTCAGCGTATATCTTGAACGCGAGGACTCGCTGGTAGTGCCGGCGATAGTGATTTACGAGGTGGTGAAAAAACTAAAGTTGACCTCGAGCGAAACGATCGTGGACCGGTTCTTGTCCCAGGCTTTCCGCGGACGACAAATGGAACTTGATTCGTCTATCGCAATAGCCGCGGCACAGATCAGCATCCGGCAGCGGTTGGCAATGGCAGACGCGATCATCTACGCGAGCGCGGAATCCGTCGGCGCCCAGCTTGTCACGAGTGATACCGACTTCCGCGATCTTCCAGGCGTGATCGTCGTTTAGAGGCGGTCAAAGCCACATCGAGCAGCGGCTTCAATTCCGCGATCGGCCCGATCCGCGCTAAATTGTGGATCAGGTCAACCCAGGAATCGAGATCGGCCGCCTTGACCACGTCCGCGCACCCCAGTAAGCTAGCTGTTTCCACAGGGGAAAAACGCCACGCATGAGTACGGAAACCATTCAGGTCACTTTGCCGGACGGCGCCACTCGCGAAGTGCAGCGCGGCACCACCGCCGCGCAAATTGCGCACCAAATTTCACCGCGACTCGCAAAAGAAGCTCTCGTCGCCCTCGCGGATGGCGAGCTGGTGGATCTTTCGCGCCCGCTCGAGCATGACACCAGGATTTCAATCCTCACCGCGAAAGATCCGGACTCGCTGCAAGTGTTCCGTCATTCCGCCGCTCATCTGCTAGCCGCCGCCGTGCTCGAGCTGTATCCCGACGTGAAACTCGGCATCGGTCCCCCGATTGACACCGGATTCTTCTACGAATTCGTGCGCGCAGAACCCTTCACCCAGGACGACCTGGAAAAAATCGAAGCCAAGATGCACGAGCTCGCCGCCAAGGATTTTCCCAACGAGCGCAAGCTGATTCCCAAACCCGAGGCCCTTGAGCTCTATCGCAAAAGCAATCAGGAATTCAAATGCGAGTTGGTGGAAGAAAAGGCCACCGAGCCGATGGTTTCCTTCTACACCACCGGAAAGTTCATCGATTTCTGCCGCGGCCCGCACATTCCTTCCACAGGCCGCATCAAGGCCTTCAAATTGATGAGCGTCGCAGGCGCGTACTGGAAAGGCAAGGAAAGCAATCCGCAGATGCAGCGGATTTACGGCGCATGTTTCATTGATCAAAAAGAACTCGACGAATATCTGCACAAGCTCGAAGAGGCCAAGCGCCGCGACCATCGCCGCATCGGAAAAGAGCTTGGGCTATTCACCGTAAGCGACCTGGTGGGAGCGGGCTTGCCGCTCTGGCTGCCGAAAGGCGCCACCGTTCGCCGTCTGCTGGAGGATTACATCCTGGAAAAAGAGCGCCGCGCAGGCTACCAGCATGTTTACACTCCAGACCTCGCGAAAGTTGACCTCTACATGCGTTCCGGACATTGGGCGCACTACCACGAAGATATGTTTCCGCCGATGGACCTGGAAACCGAACAACTCGTGCTGCGTCCGATGAATTGCCCACACCACATTCTCGTTTACGAATCCAAGAAGCACAGCTATCGCGACCTGCCAGTGCGCATCGCAGAGCTCGGTACGATGTACCGTTACGAGCGATCGGGCGTCCTCAGTGGCCTCAGCCGCGTCCGCTGCATGACCCTGAACGACGCACACATTTTTTGCACCCCGGAGCAAATCAAAGAAGAATTTGCCGGAGTCATGCGGCTCGTCGAGCAGGCCTATCGCGACCTGGGTATTACGCAGTACACCTATCGCCTCTCGCTGCGCGACAAATTGAATCGCGCGAAGTACGTGGAAAACGACGAGATGTGGGATCTTGCCGAAAACATGCTGCGCGAAGCCATGGATTCGCTCAAGCTTCCTTACACCGAAGCTCCCGGCGAGGCTGCCTTCTACGGCCCGAAGCTCGATATTCAACTGGCGGACGTGATGGGCCACCAGGAAACCTATTCCACCATTCAGATCGATTTTCACCTGCCGAATCAATTCGACCTGGGTTACATCGGCGCGGACGGCCAGATGCACCGGCCGGTGATGATTCACCGCGGCGTCATCAGCACCATGGAGCGGATGATTTCCTATCTGATCGAGCTGTACGCTGGCGCATTCCCGGTGTGGCTCGCGCCTGTGCAAGCAGTTGTGCTACCCATCACCGAACGCCAAAACGATTACGCAAAACAGGTTCTCGAGAAGCTGCTGGATAGCGGCGTTCGCGCGGAACTCGACGATCGCAACGAAAAGCTGCAGGCGAAAATCCGCGACGCGCAGCTGCAAAAAATTCCCTACATGCTGGTCATCGGCGGTAAGGAAGCCGAAGCCGGCACCGTTTCCGTGCGCCATCGCGCTAAAGGCGACCTGGGCGCGCGCCCGCTCGAGCAATTCAGCGCCGATCTGCGCGCGGAAATAGACTCAAAGACGATTTCGTAGTTCGCGCAGCGCTGGATTTACGAATTTCCGTCGAGGGTTCGCTTTAAATCGGGTTCCAGGCGCTCCAGAATTGGTTCGCCGGGATCATCGCCCACGTACTGCTGCACCACATTGCCATCTTTGCCGATCAGCACGTAGGTGGGCAGCGCGCTGGCTCCGTACTGCCGCATCATCTGGTGATCAGAATCAATTCGCTGCGTCCAGTTCATTTGATTCTGTGCGACGAAACTCTGCCACGTTCCTTGGTCCTCATCCTCACTGATGCTGATCACTTCCACTTTGTCGGCGCCGTAAATCGCCTGCAACTGCTTCAGGCCCGGCAAGGCGTGACGGCATGGGCCGCACCACGTGGCCCAAAAATCCAGCAACGTCACCTTTCCGCCGCCGGACGTATTCTGCGCATCAAGACCGGGCGCTTTCTCGCCGGAGCTGAGCGGCGCATGTGGCATGTTTTCTTCGTTGAATATCCTTACGGATTTTGCCTGACTGGCCTTTTTCGCGCGAGCGAGGCGCGCCACATCGCCGAGCGACATTGGAGGCGGGTCCATGACTACCAGGGTGTCGCGCGACGAGCTTTCCGCGGGTTGCGAGGGCGAAGAAGTTGACGGCTGCGCCGAAGTGTTCGAAACATAGTGCGGTGCCGGTTGCGATGCGTGCAGCGGAACATCCTGCGCCAGCGCCGAACTGGAAATTCCAAGCGTCAGTGCAGTGGCCGCGAGAAGAAAAGAAGTTGCGCGCATGATTGCAGCCCTCCGAAAAAATCCCCGTAAGCTTCAGTCTTCGGGATGGTCGCGTGCGGCCCAATAGTACGAGCGGTTAATTGTGCTCAAAACACACTCGCCACCGCGTATATCCCTCTGAAAGAATATGTCTTGACAAGAATATGCTCATTGAGGCATATTCATCCCCGCATGATGGAAACTCTGCAAGCCCTGGCCGAGCCCAACCGCTTCCAAATCGTCGAATTGCTGCGCGACGGGCCCCGGCCTGTCGGCGACATGGTTCATCGCCTTGGTCTGCGCCAGCCACAAGTCTCGAAACACCTGCGCGTGCTCAGCGACGCCGGACTCGTCGACGTCCGCATAGACGCTCAGCGCCGAATCTACGCGTTGCGCGCGGCGCCGCTGAAAGAACTCGAAGTCTGGATCGAAAGGTACCGGCGCATTTGGGAAGTTAATTTCCAGCGGCTGGACGCCGTGCTGGAAGAACTTAAAACGAAGGAGAAAAAACGTGGACGCACAAAGCGGTAGAGCCCCGGTGAAAAACAGCGGAACCCTGAAAGTGACCACTCCGAGCGACCGGGAGGTCGCCATGATCCGCGTCTTTGACGCGCCGCGGCACCTCGTTTTCGAGGCCTGGACCAAGCCCGAGCTCATGAAGCGCTGGCTGTGGGGACCGGACGATTGGCGACTGGCGGTGTGCAAGATAAATCTGAAACCCGGCGGGGGCCTGCGCTTTGTCTGGAGGCACGACAACGGACAGGACATGGGGATGAGCGGCGTTTTTCGCGAAATTGCGCCGCCCGACCGGCTGGTATTTACCGAAATTTGGGACGAAGACTGGACCGACGGCGAGACGCTGGTGACGATTGTTTTTTCCGAGCATGCCGCTAAGACCACGCTCACGCAGACGGTGCTGTATTCTTCGCGCGAAGCGCGCGACGCCGCGCTAAAAACCGGCATGGAACATGGCGCTGCGGTGAGTTACGATAGGCTCGCGGAGCTGCTCAAATCATGAAAATTCTAGTGCTGATCGCGCGCATCCTACTGGGCTTGCTCTTTCTCGTGTTCGGACTGAACGGCTTCTTGAACTTCATCCCGACGGGGCCGATGCCGAGCGGGCTGGCCGGCCAGTTCGTCACGGTGCTGCTTCAGTCGCACTACGTGCTGGTGATCTCTGCGATTGAAGTTGTGGGCGGCGCGCTGCTGCTCGTCAACCGCTACGTCCCGCTCGGTCTCACAATTCTTGGCCCGATCATCGTGAACATTTTCTTGTATCACCTGCTGCTGTTCCACATGGGCGTGGGGATAGCGATTGTCGTCGCGATACTGTGGGGCATCATCGCGTACTATCACCGAAAGTCCTTCGCCGGCCTCTTCGTGCAGAAGTCTCCGTAGCACATCTCAGCTAGCGCCGCAGCCACGTCTGCGCTAAAGCCTCGTTCCCACTTCCCGATACGCCAACTTATCGCTATACTCCGGCGTCAAGAAGCCGCGCAGCAGCGCGATTCTGCGAGCACACCGACATGGCTGAAGATAAGCTTCGCCACCACTTTGGCGACTATCTAGCAGGAGCAGAAGTATTCGTCTATTCCGTTCTTGCCATTTTGCTCTTCCTAACGGCGCTGGCGACGATTGCCAACGCCGGAAAAATGCTCTGGGAGTCGGTTGGCCACTGGACCATTGCCACGGACACGCTCCTGGTGTTGGACCAGTTGTTAGTCGTCCTCATGATGGTCGAAATTATGCATACCGTGCGCATCTCCATTCACTCTCATGTCCTAGTCACCGAACCATTCCTGGTGGTGGGCTTGATCGCTTCGATTCGGCGCATGCTGGTGATCACGCTGGAAGCCGCCAGTCTCACAAAAGGCGGAGTCTGGTCCGCCGACGGCGCCAGCATCTTTCGCGGCAGCATGATGGAGCTAGGCTTGTTAGGCTTGGTAATCCTCGTTCTGGTGTTCTCCATTACGCTCTTGCGGCGCTACGCTCCCGAGGTAGAGTGAGCGGTCAGCGTACTTCCGTCCGCATCCCTCAAACTTGCCAAGCGCTTACCCTTAGAGCCCGCCCCAGCATCCCAAATCCGTAGTTGCGGGACACCGCCAAACCCGTGCTATACTTTTTGGCCCGTCCCTCCTCGCAGACTTTTCGACCGTGGAGGGCGCGGCTAGCGGGCCGGAATTGCACTTTCCAGAGCCCGGGAGGTGGGTTTATCGCAGAACGTGGTGGGACGCCTGGCCTGCGGGTCAACGAAAGAATTCGCGCTCGTGAAGTGCGCGTAGTGGACGAAGCTGGAAATCAGCTCGGCGTGATGACGCTGTTTGACGCCATGAAAGCCGCGCGCGATGCCGGTCTGGACGTGGTGGAAATTTCGCCCAACGCCGTGCCGCCGGTTTGCAAGCTGGTGGATTACGGCAAGTTTCAATACGAAGCCAGCAAGAAGGCGCACGAAGCCAAGAAACATCAGAAGAGTTCGCACATCAAGGAAGTGAAGTTCCGGCCCTCCACGGCTGAGCACGATTTTCAGGTTCGCAAGAATCAGATCATCCGCTTCCTCGGCGAAGGTTACAAAGTAAAGGCCATGATTTTCCATCGCGGCCGCGAAATGGCGCACCAGGACGTAGGCCGCAAGAAGATGGACCGTCTGCTGAAAGAAATCATGGATCACGTGCAGGTGGAGTTCGGTCCGCGCATGGAAGCGAACATCCTGCTCGCATTGCTCGCGCCCAAGAAGGGCGCGGGCTCAACACCGGCTGCGCAACCGGCGCAGAAAAACGCCGAAGGCCAGGCGTAAAGAAATTCAGTTCAAGAGGATCAAGAGGATATCGTGAAGAAGAACAAGAAATTGAAAGCCAAGACGCACCGCGGCGCCGCCAAGCGCTTCAAGATCACTTCCACCGGCAAGATCATGCGCTGGCGTTCCGGCAAGCGCCACCTGCTCGGCACCAAGAAGCCGCGCCGCATGCGCCGGCTCCTGAACAAAGTTCAGGTCAATCCTGCGGATACAAACAACGTGCGTCTGCAATTGCCGTACGGCCTGCGATAAGTTCTGGGGCAAGTCGGGCATCTTTGTGGGTCGTGGCTTTAGCCACGACATAAACCGCCGAGAAGCCGGGCGGCTTTAGCCGCTGAAGTTCCGATTTTGCCGTAGCAACACCGGGGATGTCGCCCGAAGTTAGTTTTTCACCGAGCCTGGCAGAGCGTAACGGGTGCCCGCCGGCCGGATGTTCCGCCCGCCCTCAGAAATGACGGCTAGTGGTAGAACGAAAAGCAGTCCCACGAGACAAACCCGTCCTGCTACTCGTGCATTTCGGCGAGCGGCTGGGCCGCGTTTGTCTCCTCACTTAATTTGAATTTGCCAGCGCCTTCGAAACGCGCCACAGGAGAAGAGAACCATGCCTCGAGTTAAACGTGGAACCAAACGCCGCGCCCGCCGCAAAAAGCTGCTGAAACACGCCAAGGGCTTTTTCCTCACAAAGGGCAAGCTGTACCGCTCGGCAAAAGAAGCGGTGAACCGCTCGCTGCGCTATACCTATCGCGACCGTCGCGTGCGCAAACGCGATTACCGCGCGCTGTGGATTCAGCGCATCGGCGCCGCCGCGCGCAATAACGGCACCACCTACAGCCAGCTGATTCACGCGCTGAAGGCCGGCGGCATCGATCTGGACCGCAAGATCCTGGCGGACATGGCCGTGCACGATGCCGATGGATTCGCGTCGCTCGTCGGCTCCGTGAAGCAGCATTTCCCAAAGCCGGGCGTAGTGCAAACCGCCAGGCCCGCGGTTGTTCGCCACCACGAAGAAGGATAGTCTCCGGCATCAGCGAGGCGTTGACTCCGGTGCATCAACATCGCCAATGCACTCGTGAGCATCTGCATCCTCGACACATTTGTAGGGGCGGGTCTTAGACCCGCCCCTACGGCCCATATCACATGAACGCAACCGATCGAACCAAACAAACACTCGCTCAGCTTGGCGCGGACTCACCGGACAAGGTCACGATTCTGTTCAGCGAGCTGCGCTCCGCATTCGATCGCGACGCCGCTCAGGATCTCGCTTCGATCGATCTGGGCGTCACGCGCGTAAAGTGGCTGGGCCGCAAATCGGGAATTCTCTCCGAGATTACCGAGAACTGGCTGAAGCCGGCATCCAAAGAAGTCAAGCCCGCAGTCGGCCAGCGCCTCAACGCCCTGAAGTCTCTCATCGAAGCCCGAATCGCCGCGCTCAGCGCAGAGAAGGAAGCGACAGCGGAGCAAAGCGCCGCGGCTCGTGAAAAAATTGACCTCTCGCTTCCCGGCATCGAGCGCGCCACCGGCACGCGTCATCTGATCCGCCAAACCTACGACGAACTTCTGCGCATTTTCACCGCGATCGGCTTCAGCGTCGTCGCCGGGCCCGAAATCGAAACGCCCTACTACAATTTCGAAGCGCTCAACATTCCCGAACATCATCCCGCGCGCGACAACATGGACACTTTCTACATCGCCGGCGCTCGCGGCGGCCACTTACTGCGCACTCACACTTCGCCGATGCAAATTCGCACGATGGAAAAACAGAAGCCGCCGGTGCGCATCGTCGTCCCGGGAAAAGTCTATCGCCGCGATAATCCCGACGCGACGCACGGCTACATGTTCCACCAGATCGAAGGCCTGGCCGTGGACACGGACATCACCTTTTGCGATTTCAAAGGCACCGTGGATTATTTCGCGCGCGAATTCCTTGGCCCGCAAACCAAAACGCGCCTGCGGCCCAGCTATTTTCCGTTTACCGAGCCTTCCGCCGAAGTGGACGCCACCTGCCACGTTTGCGGCGGCTCCGGTTGCCGCGTATGCAAACAGTCCGGCTGGATCGAATTGTTCGGCGCGGGCATGGTGAATCCCGCGGTGTACGGATTTGTCGGCTACGATCCGGAAAAATATTCAGGATTTGCATTCGGCATGGGCGTGGACCGCCTGGCGATGATGAAGTACGGCGTGACGGAAGTGCCGCTGCTATTCCAGAACGACGTGCGTTTCTTGAAACAGTTTCCGTGAAGAAGCCGCAGGGGTGCGGTTAGCCTTCGCGTCCGCTTTTTAAGCGGTTACACCCGGCGAAAAAATGAAAGTTGTCTACAACTGGTTAAAAGAATTCGTGGACGTCACCGCGTCGCCGACCGATCTGCGCGCGCGGCTTTCGCTCGCGGGTGTGGCCGTGGATTCCATCGAGGAAACCGCCGCGGGACCGGTGCTCGATGCCGAAGTCACCGCGAATCGCCCGGATTGCCTAGGCCATTTGGGCATCGCGCGCGAAGTGGCGGCGATTTACCGCCTCCCGATGAAGCCGCTGCGCCCGAAGCTGAAAGAATCGGCCGAAAAAGTCGCGGACGCCACGCGCGTGGAAATCCAGGCGCCGGATCTTTGCGGGCGTTTCACAGCGCGCGTGCTGCGCGGGGTGAAAGTGCAGCCCTCGCCGGACTGGCTGCGGCAAGGCCTCGAAGCGATCGGCGAAAAATCCATCAACAACGTGGTGGACGTCACCAATTACGTCATGTTCGAGTTGGGCCACCCGCTACACGCTTTCGATTTCGATAAATTGCACGAACACCGCATCATCGTTCGCCGCGCGAAGCCCAGCGAGAAAATCCGCACGCTCGATGGCGCCGACCGCACGCTGACGAAGGACATGTGCGTGATCGCAGACGCCGCGCGCGCCGTGAGCATCGGCGGTGTGATGGGCGGCGCGGAGACCGAAATCAGTTTCAGCACGCGCAACGTCCTGATCGAATGTGCCTGGTTCAATCCCATTTCCATCCGTCGCACTTCCAAAGCTCTGGGCTTGCGCAGCGAAGCGTCTTATCGCTTCGAACGCGGCGCCGATCCCGAAATGGCGGAGCTGGCTTCCCGGCGCGCCGCGGAATTGATTCAGCAAATTGCCGGCGGCGAACTTCTCGCGGGAGTGGTGGACGTATACCCGCATCCAGAGCCGGAAAAGAAAATTGAGCTTTCGCGCAAGGAACTGCTGCGCGTGATGGGCGCGGACGTTCCGGACCGCGACATCGAAGCAATCCTCAGCGCGCTGGGTTTTCATCCCGTGCGCGTGGACGTAAACCGCGGCAGCGACGGCTCCATCGCCGCCGTCTGGGAATGTCGCGAAGTCTCCTGGCGCCAGGACGTGACGCGCGGCATTGACCTGATCGAAGAAGTCGCGCGCCACTACGGCTACGACAAATTTCCGCCGCGCCTGCCCCCCGCGAAGCAGCCGGCGCACCGTTTGCCGCATGCCGAAGCCCAGGACCGTCTGCGCGAACGCATCGTCGCACTGGGCTACCAGGAAATTGTGGAAATCCCCATCGTGGATACGCAGCGCAACGAACTTTTCCGCCCCGAAAATCTCGCACCCGCGGTGATCGGCAATCCCCTCGCTGAAGACGCTTCGGTGATGCGCTCTACCGGCACTGTCAGCATGTTGCGCGCGATCGAATGGAATCTGAATCACGGCCAGCGCAATCTGCGCCTCTTCGAAATCGGCAAGACCTACGAGCTGCGCGATGGCGAGCCAGTCGAAACACAAGTGCTAACGCTGGGCTCGACCGGCATGGCGCAGGAAAAGACAATCTATGACGCCGCGCGCGAATTCACCTTCGCGGATTTGAAAGGCGACCTCGACCGCATCGGCGAGCTTGCCGGCGGTTTTGCCTGGCAGTCGGGTGGTCCGCAGTGGCTCACCAGTTCGCGCGCAGCGCAGATTACACTCGCGGCCAAATCGCCAGCGCCGGCAAACTTTGGAACAACCGGCCAACTCGCCAAGCGCATCGCGGACATATACAAATTCCGTCAGGACGTCTTCGTGGCTGAACTGAAGCTTGAGCCGCTCGTCACTGGCGTCGAAGCCGCCAACTCTGCGCGCCGTTTCAAGCCGCTGCCGCGATTCCCAGCGGTGGAGCGTGATTTTTCGCTGGTGCTCGCGGATGGCGTGACGTTCGCACAAGTTGACGCAACAATCCGTTCGCTTCAGATCGCCGAGCTCGAATCCATCGAAGCCGCCGATCTGTTCCGCGGCGGCCAAGTGCCTGCTGGAAAATTCTCATTAATGATCCGTGTAAAATTCCAAAGCGCGGAAGCCACCTTCACCGACGCGCAGCTGAACGATTTCTCCGCGAGCATCGTCGCCGCGCTCCAGCAAAAACTCGGCGCCACCCTCCGCGCGATATAATCCTGACGAACCATCGGCCGCGAGCGGGTAACCCAGCTTCACGAATCGCCAGAGCGAGCAATTCACATGACCCAGAGCGATTTCCTACGCGACCTCGGCATCAAGCACCCCATCATCCAGGCTCCGATGGCCGGAGGCCCGTCCACTCCCGAACTCGTCGCAGCGGTATCCAATTCTGGCGCTCTAGGCTCGCTCGGTTCCGCCTACAGCACACCCGAGCAAATCGCTGCGGACATCAAAAAAGTCCGCACGCTGACCGACAAACCTTTCAACGTCAATCTTTTCGCCGGCGGCTACGCGCCCGAATCACCAGTTGACGCCGCGCCGATGCTGGCTCTGCTCGCGGAAATTCACGAAGCGCTTCATTTGCCGCCGCCCACGCTTCCCGCATGGCCAACGAGTCCTTTCGCAGAACAATTGCAGGCCGTCTTGGAAGCGCGCCCAGCGGTTTTCAGCTTCACATTAGGAATCCCCGCACCTCACGCGATGGCGCGCCTCAAAGAAGAAGGGATCGCAATCTTCGGCACAGCTACCACGGTCGAAGAAGGAAAAATGTTGCAAGCCAGCGGCGTGACGGCCATCGTGGCGCAGGGCGCAGAGGCCGGCTCGCACCGCGGCACGTTCACCGGCCCGTTCGAAAGCGCCATGGTTCCGACGCTTGAATTAGTGCAATCACTCTGCGCCGCAGTATCCACGCCAATCATCGCTTCCGGCGGCCTGATGGACGGCCGAGACCTCGCACAAACCATCGCGCGCGGCGCCACCGCCGCGCAACTCGGCACCGCGTTCCTTACCTGCCCCGAAGCCGGCACGTCTGAGGCTTACAGGCGCGCGATCCTCGCAGCCCACACAGATACCACCGTGATCACGCGAGCCTTCTCCGGCCGCCCCGCGCGCGGCCTCCTGAATACGTTCATCACCAAACTCGAGGGCCAAAAAAAAATAATCCTGCCGTTCCCGCTGCAGAATGCTTTGACCCGCCCGATGCGCACCGCAGCCGCGCAGCTCGGAGAATCCGGTTATCTCTCACTCTTCGTCGGCCAAGGCGTCACGCGCGCTCGCGCCATGCCCGCCGCGGAACTCGTGCAGCGCCTCGCGGCGGAAATGCAGCAAGCAAATGCCGCCTCCTGACAATCACTCGAACTACAACCGCGGACGCGTACCAGCACAACCCCGTTGCGCGCGCGCACGCAATGGCCGACAATAACCCTGGCTCAGCAAGGGAGTGCACCGTGAAAATCGAGATTTACGATCAGAGCTACAACGTGAACGCGGAAGACAACGAAGAATATTTGAAGGAATTGGCGGCTTACGTGGATGCCAAGATGCGCTCCGTCGCGGAGGCCACGCACATGGTGGATTCGCTGAAGGTCGCGGTGCTCGCCGCGCTGAATATCGCCGATGAATCCTTCACGCTGCGCAAACGCCAGCAGGAAATCGAAGGCCCGCTGCGCAAACGCGTCGAAAAATGCGTCTCCATGGTCGAAAAGACCCTCGAACAGACCAATTAGCCCCGCATAAAATCCCAGCCAGCCGCCTCCCAAATAGGGTCGGCGCTGACCGTGTGTTTTCGGCCGCCTCCCACGCAACCCGTTAGCACCTGACAGCCATCTCCGTATATGATAGGGCCTCGGGGTTCTACCAACTTTCAGCAAGTGCACAAAGCAAAGCCAGTCCGGTATCTCGCCATACCAGTAGCGTTGCTCGCGCTGCTGATGCTCGTAATGGTCTTGGGCAGCGTCTCCCACCATCATGCCGGCCCCGACGCAAATTGTTCGATTTGTCATCTGAGCCACCAATCTATCGACCACCCGCAGCCGAATCACCGCGAACCAGCTCTGGCCCAGGTGGGCGTGCAAATCGAATTACAAGAAACCGAATTTGCGCCGTCGCCCGCCGCGCCCCGGCTTCCCGCACGCGCTCCACCCGCCGTTTAACCTTTAGTTGACCCTGTGCCGCTACCGGCACGCCGATTCCATAACATTTTCTCCGTAGAGGTTGAAGACTATGCCTGCTAAAACCGCGCTATTCGCCATTCCTGCACTCGTGGTGTGCCTCGCATCCGCCGCCGCCGCGCAGACTTCGCCGCCACCGCCGTCGCCATCCGCGCCGCAGAACCCCGCACCCGCAACTGCGCCGCAGAATACCCCGTCAGGGCAGGTGCATGGCGCCGTGCGCATCTCTCTGGACCAGGCCATTCAAATGGCGCTGGAACACAACCACAACCTGAAAGCGGCGCGCACCACCATTCAGCAGTCGCAGGCTCTGGAAATCACCGCGAACCTGCGGCCCAATCCCGTCTTCACGGCCGACGCACAGTTCCTTCCGATTTTTCAGCCCGATCATTTCACCGCGGATTACCTTGACGAAACCGTGCAGTTCGATCTGGGCCTCTCTTACCTCTTCGAACGCGGCCGGAAACGCCAGCATCGCCTGCAGGCCGCGCAAGACGTCACCGCGCAAACCAAATCGCTAGTCACGGACAACGAGCGCACCCTCACCTTCAACGTGGCCTCGCAATTCGTCGGCGTGCAGCTCGCCGAATCCACGCTCGACCTCGCGCTGCAGGACGAGAAGAGTTTTCAAAACACCGTGGACATCAGCCAGGCCCGCTACAATGCAGGCGACATCAGCGAAGGCGATTTCCTGAAAATTAAACTGCAGATGCTGCAATTTCAGCAGGACGTGGCCCAGGCGCAGCTCGCCAAAGTGCAAGCGCTGGTCGGCTTGCGGCAGTTTCTGGGATACGAAACCGTTCCGGAAGATTACGACGTTTCCAGCGACTTTGATTACATCCCGGTGCAAATAAAACTTGAGGACCTGCAATCCAAAGCTCTGCAGAATCGCCCCGATTTCCGCGCCGCGCAGCAAGGGGTCATCGCGGCCAAGAGCCAATACGAACTGGCCAAGGCCAACGGCAAGGTGGATGTCACCGGCACCGCCAATTACGACCACGTCAGCGATACCAACACCGCCTCCTTCTTCGGCAGCTTTCAGCTCCCCATCTTCAACCGCAACCAGGGCGAAATCGCGCGCACCAATTACGCGATCAATCAGGCACAGGAACTGCAACTGGCCGCCAGCGACCAGGTGATGAGCGACGTGCTCACCGCTTACGAAGGCGTGCGCGAAAACGATTTGGTGGTCACGCAATTTCGCGGCGGCTACCTAGACGCGGCGCAACAATCCCGCGACATCACCGAATATTCCTACAAGCGCGGTGCCGCCAGCCTGCTCGACTATCTCGACGCCGAGCGCAGCTATCGCGCCGTGCAACTTTCCTACCGGCAATCGCTCGCGGCTTATCTCACCGCGGTCGAGCAACTGCGCGAGGCCGTGGGAACCAGGAGCCTGCTGCCATGAGCAATCCGTCTTCCCGATGCGGCTCCAGATCTCCGGCGATGCGCGCCGGCATATTTGCACTAGCGGCGACCATGGCCGCGGCTTGCCTGGCCGGCTGCAGTTCCGACGAGCGCGCGAATCAAATGACGTCCTATAGCGGCAAAGAATCGAAGAGCGAAACTCCCGAACTGTTCACCATTCCCCAGAACCAGATGTCCCACGTGCAGGTCGTGACTGTCGAACCGGTGAAATTGCCGCGTGTGCTGCGCCTCACTGGTGCCGTGGCTTATAACGCGTTCAACACCGTCCCGGTAATCACTCAAGTCGGCGGTCCCGTCAGCCGGATCCTCGTCGTGCCGGGCGAGCGCGTAAAGAAGGGCCAATCGCTTTTGGAAGTGAGCAGCCCCGATTACTCGCTGCTCTACGCGGCCTACCTGAAAGCGCGCGACACCTATCGCGTCACCGACAAAAATTACGCACGCGCCCAGGATCTCTACTCGCACCACGCCATCGCCGAACGCGATCTGCTCCAGGCTGAATCCGATCGCATTCAGGCGCAGGCGGATTTGAACGCCGCGCTGCTCGGTCTGAAAATTTTGGGAATTCCTAATCCGGATGATTTGGAGAAGGCGCCGTCTTCGGCCGAAATCCCGCTGCTCGCGCCCATCGGCGGAGAAATCGTCGAGCGCGACGTCTCCCCCGGCCAGTTATTGCAAGCCGGCGCCACCCAGGCATTCATCATTTCCGATATGGGCTCGGTCTGGGTGCTCGCCAACGTCTATCAGAGCGACCTGTCCGCGGTGCACGTCGGCGATCAGGTCGCCGTGCAGACCGATTCGTACCCCGATAAATTCCAGGGCAAGATTTCTTTCATCTCGCCCGCGCTGGATCCCACGACGCGCACTCTCCAAGCGCGCATCGTCGTAGAAAATCCGGGCGAAAAACTCAAAAATAATATGTACGTCACGGCCACGGTGAATGCCGGCGTCGAACAGAACGCCATCGCCGTGCCGGATTCCTCCGTGCTGCGCGACGATGAAAATCAGCCTTTCGTTTACGTAGCCTCGGGCTCCAATCAGTTCGGCCGCAGACCAGTTGAAATCGGCCAAAGCGAAGCCGGAAAAACGCAAATTCTGAAAGGCTTGAGTCCCGGCGATAAAGTCGTCGGCGACGGCAGTCTGTTCCTACAATTCGCGAATTCGTTCCAGCACTAAGGCGGCCGATTTCTAAATGATTCATCGCATCGTACAATCCGCGCTGCAGCAGCGCTTCCTGGTCCTGATGCTGGTGGTGTTCATCGCCATCGGCGGCACGTTTTCGTTCCAGCGCATGCCGGTGGACGCCTACCCGGATCTTTCGCCGCCCATGGTGGAAGTAATCACCCAATGGCCAGGTCACGCCGCCGAAGAAGTCGAACGCCTGGTGACGCTGCCCACCGAAGTGGAAATGAACGGCGTCCCGAAGATGGAGATTCAGCGTTCCATCTCGCTCTACGGGCTTTCGGACGTAATCCTGACGTTCGACGAAGACACCGACGATTATTTTGCGCGCCAGGTCGTCTTTCAGCGGCTCAGCGAAGTCACCTATCCCGCCGGCGTCACGCCCGGTCTAGCGCCGCTTTCCAGCCCCTCCGGCCTGGTGTATCGCTACGTGCTGCAAAGTCCCGATCGCACCCCGCAAGAACTGAAAACTTTCGAAGATTGGGTGATCGAGCGCGAGTACAAACAAGTCCGCGGCGTCGCCGATGATTCCGGCTTCGGCGGCACCGTGATGCAGTACCAGGTGCTGCTCGATCCCGCGCGCCTCTACGGCTATCACATCACCGTGCCGCAAGTGATCCAGCAGCTTTCCGTGAACAACGCCAACACCGGCGGCGGATTTTATCCGCAAGGTGGCCAATTCTATTACGTGCGCGGCCTCGGCCTGATAAAAGACGTCCAGGACATCGGCAGCGTCATCATCGGCTCGCAGAATGGCGTGCCGGTGCGCGTGCGCGACGTTTCCGAAGTCACCATCGGCCATGCGCCGCGCCTGGGCCAATTCGGATTCAATAAAAATGACGACGCCGTCGAAGGCGTCATCATGATGCTGCGCGGCGATCAGACGCAGAACGTTCTGAAAGGCGTCGAAGCCAAGACCAAAGAACTGAACGAGCACATCCTGCCGCCCGACGTGAAAGTCCTGCCCTATTACGACCGCAGCGACCTCGTGCGCCTGACGATTAATACCGTGGAAAAAAATATGCTGGTCGGGATGACCCTGGTCCTGATCGTCCTCATTTTCTTCCTCGTGAGCGTGCGCGCGGCCGTCATCGTCGCGCTCACCATCCCGGTCGCGCTCCTCTTTTCCTTTATTTTTCTGCACGCGCGCGGCGTCGCTGCCAACCTGCTCTCCATCGGCGCCATCGATTTCGGCATCATCATTGACGGCACTCTGGTGATGGTGGAGAACATTTATCGCGAGCTAGGCCTGCGCGAAGGCCAGAAATACGACCTCCACGAAGTAATCCTCACCGCCGCACGCGACGTGGACCGCCCCATTTTTTATTCCGTCGCCATCATCATCGCCGGTTACATCCCCATCTACGCGCTCAGCGGTCCCTCGGGAAAATTATTTCACCCCATGGCAGACACCATGTCCGTCGCCCTGATCGGCGCGCTGATTCTCACCCTCACCTTCGTCCCGGTGATGTGCTCGTACTGGTTCAAAAAAGGCGTGCGCGAGCCGCGCAACAAGCCCTTCGAATGGATCAAGAAGGAGTACGGCTCGGAACTGAAGTGGTGCCTGGAGCGTCCGTGGCTCACAATGTTCGTCGCCACGATAATTTTCGGCGTCAGTCTTTTGTTCGTCCCGTTCATCGGCGGCGAATTCATGCCCCATCTCGATGAAGGCGCACTGTGGGTTCGCGCCACCATGCCCTACACGATTTCTTACGAAGAAGCTGCCAAAGTCGCGCCGCAGATTCGCACCATTCTTGCGAAGTACCCAATGGTTACCGACGTCGGCTCCGAACTCGGCCGTCCCGATGACGGCACAGATCCCACCGGCTTCTTCAATTGCGAATTTTATGTGGGGCTGAAACCGTACGACGACGCCATCTGGAAATCCGGAAGCATCCACAACAAAGCCGAGTTGATCGAAGACCTGCAGAAACAGCTCACTGCATTCCCCGGAATTATTTTCAATTACACCCAACCCGCTGAAGACGCCGTGGACGAAGCGCTCACCGGCCTGAAAAGCGCGCTAGCGGTGAAAGTGTATGGCGCGGATCTGAACGTCCTGCAGGAAAAAGCGCTGGAAATCAAACGGCGTCTCTCGCAAATCCGCGGCTTCACCGAACTCACCGTCGTGCGCGAACTCGGCCAGCCCAGCCTGATCGTGCAAGTGGATCGCGACAAGATCGCCCGCTACGGCATCAACGTCGCCGATGTGGAAGGTGTTGTGCAAGCGGCCGTCGGCGGCCAAGCCGCCACGCAGGTCATCCAAGGTGAAAAGTTATTCGATCTCGTCGTGCGCATGAAGCCGGAATTCCGCGAGAACGCGCAACAGATCTCGAACCTGCTCGTCGGCGCTCCCACCGGCCAGCAGATTCCGCTCAGCGAACTCGCGGATATCCGCGAAGGCAACGGCGCATCCTTCATCTATCGCGAGCAGAATTCCCGCTACATCGGCGTGCAATACAGCATCGAAGGCCGCGACCTCGCCGGAGCCGTCCAGGAAGGCAAGCGCGCCATCGCGGACGTGGAAAGAACGCTGCCGGCAGGCTATCGCCTCGCCTGGGGTGGCGAATACAGCGAATTCATCAACGCCATGAGCCAGGTCTCGATCGTCGCGCCGCTCACCGTGCTGCTGATTTTCATGATTCTCTTCGCGCTCTATGGCAACTTGAAATTTCCAGTCACCGTGGTTCTCAGCGTGATCCTCACCGAGCCGGTCGGCGCGTTGCTCGCCTTGAAGCTCACGCACACCCCGTTCAGCGTCTCCTCGCTGCTCGGTCTGCTGGTCCTGATGGGCGTCTCGGTGGAAACCGCGGTCATTGACGTCTCTTACATAAATAAACTTCGGCTCGAGGGCTTCAGCATCGAGAAAGCCACCTACGACGCGTCGCTCGTCCGCTTTCGCCCGATCATGATGACGGCGCTCGTCGCCTGCCTCGGCTTGCTGCCCGCGGCGCTTTCCACCGGCATCGGTTCCGATTCGCAGAAACCCTTCGCTATCGTGATCGTCGCCGGCCTGGTCTCCCGCCTGCTCCTGGGCCGCATCGTCAGCCCGGTACTTTACAAAATGGTCGCGCGCGAAGGCGACGTCTTGCAGGTATGAGCACGCCGCTTACCGCGCTCAGCTCGCGCGGGGCCCTTGTGTTGTGCGATTTGTGTACAAAGTTGTTGCTACCTTTTAAGCGCGGCCTGCATCAGAGGTATGATAATTGCCGGGAGACTCTAGGTTTCTGAGCTATGCCTAAGCGAATAGCCCTACGACTGCTGGCGGTGGCCCTGATTCTTTCCGTGGGCCTCTTTGCCATGCAAGCAGCCGGGCACTGGCATGGACACTCCTCCGACGAACAGCATTGCCAGGTCTGCCACACCGGCCACGTCGCAGTACCGACGCCCGCCGCACAGATAGAAACGCAGTCGCCCGTCACAGTTGCTCGATTTGCAGTCGCCGAAGATCAGAAACTCAGCCTCGACCCTGTTTGCAGTCATAGAATCCCCCGCGCGCCCCCTGTTTAACTCTTCATCCCAAAAATCGTAATCCCTTTACGCGTGCCGTTTTTATCGCGGCAGGCGTCGAATTCCATTTTCCTTTTGCAATTCATCCGCGGCCGGCGCTGCGCAGCGCACAGGCCGCCATTCATAAAGGGAGATTCACTAATGAGATCCTTAAGAGCATTTCTGGCGACTTTATTTTTGTTATTGGGTGCGCTTGCCGCCGCGCCAGCTGGCATGGCCCAAAACGGAAACTCGGCAAACATCGCTGGAACGGTGACGGATCCTTCGGGCGCCGTCGTCGTTGGCGCGACCGTTACCATTCACAACCCCGTCAGCCAGTACGAGCGTTCCACCTCCACCGATAGTTCTGGCGCTTTTAGCTTCCCCAACGTGCCGTTCAACCCCTATCACCTGTCCGTCAGCGCCGCGGGATTTGGCGCATACGCCCAGGACGTAGACGTCCGATCGTCGGTGCCGCTCGCGGTGAAAGTGAGTTTGACGCTGGCCGGAAGCTCCAGTACGGTAACCGTCGAAGGCGGCGGCGACCTGGTCGAAAACGATCCTACTTTTCACACCGATGTGGACCGGGCCCTGTTCGACAAGCTTCCGCTCGAAAGCCAATCATCGTCACTGAGCTCGCTCGTCACACTTACGACGCCGGGCATTGCGGCAGATTCGAACGGCCTCTTCCACGGACTTGGCGACCACGCCGAGAACTCATTTTCTGTGGACGGCCAGCCGATCACCGACCAGCAGAGCAAGGTTTTTTCCAACCAGCTTCCCGTCGATGCGATCCAGTCGCTGGAAGTGATCTCCGGAGCGCCGCCCGCCGAATTCGGCGACAAAACCAGCGTCGTAATTCAGGCCACCACGCGATCAGGTCTGGGCGTCACCACTCCTCACGGCAGCATCTTCGGGTCCTACGGTGCGTTCGGCACATCCAATGCCGGCTTCGACCTTTCCTACGGCACTCAAAAATGGGGCAATTTCATCTCGGTAAGCGGATTGAACACCGGCCGGTTTTTGGATCCGCCCGAATTCTCCGTGATACACGACAAAGGCAACGAGGCAAACATCTTCGATCGCGTGGATTACCAACTCTCGACGGCAGACTCGATCCACTTCAACGCCCAATACACCCGCTCCTGGTTTCAGACGCCCAATTCGTTCGACGCCGAAAACGCCACGGCCTGGAACGGCGTGGTCGTTGATAACGGCGGTCTCGATCCGAACGGCAATGTCGTGGGACCAACCGACCAGCGCTCCAAGATCGGAACATTCAACATCGCGCCCTCCTGGACTCACATCCTCAGTCCTAACGCCGTGCTTACGCTGGGAGCTTTTGTCCGGCACGACGGTTACAACTACTATCCGAGCAATGATCCCTTCGCCGACCTCGGGCCGCCGAGTTTGCAACGCCAGAGCGTCTCCCAGTTTCGCACGCTTACCAATGCCGGTCTGCGCTCCGACGTCTCTTACTCGCGCGGCATCAACAACATCAAAGTTGGCGTCGTCTATGAACAGACGTTTCTCCGGGAGCACGATAATGTCGGCATCGTGGATCCCACGTTCAACGCGCCCTGCTTAACTCTGGCCACGGCGCCGAATCCTGACGTGCCGGTTCAGGGTTTTACCGATCCATCCCAGTGCGCGGCCGCCGGTTTCCAGCAGAATGTAAGCACCAATTCAAACGCTCCGGCTTCCACACTTTATCCGTTATTTAATCCCGTCCTGCTGCCATTTGATCTGACTCGCGGGGGAACTTTTTTCAACACCGATGCATCATTTCCTCTGCACACCGATGTGAAGCAGTTGGCGATGTACGTTCAGGACACCATCAGCTGGAAAAACTGGTCCTTTAACCTCGGCATCCGCGGCGATTTGTACAATGGCTTATCACACGCCACCCAGGCAGAACCGCGTCTCGGCGTGGCCTATAACATCAAGCCCACCAACACCGTCCTGCGGGTTTCCTATGCCCGGTCTCTCGAAACTCCCTTTAACGAAAACCTCGTCCTTTCCAGCATCGGATGTGAGTCCCCGGTTCTCAACCCGCTTCTGCTTTGCGGAGCGCTTTCGCCCGAAACGCTCAGCTCGGGTTACCGCAACGAATTTCATGCCGGCCTCCAACAGGCGTTCGGTAAATACTTCGTGCTGGACGGCGAATACATCTGGAAGTACACGCACAACGGCTACGACTTCAGCGTGCTCGGCGACACGCCCATCACGTTCCCGATCGAGTGGCACAATTCCAAGATCCCTGGATTCGCGGTCCGCGGAACCGTGCCCAACTTCCATGGACTGACGGCTTTTGTGGTCATGTCCAGCGTGGCGGCCCGCTTCTTCACGCCGCAGATCGGTGGCGCTGGAGTCACTCCACAGCCCCCCGGCACCGGTTCCGTGCCGTTCCGCATTGACCACGACGAGCATTTCAACGAAACCACCCACCTTCAGTATCAGCCCTGGAAAAAAGGCCCGTGGCTCGGCTTTAGCTGGCGCTATGACAGCGGGCTTGTCGCCGGTGCCACGCCCTGCTTCGGCATCAACGCAAACAACGATTGCCCGCAAAGCACCACGCTAGGCGGCCAGCCGGCTATCTTGATGGAAGACCCCTTCGGCAATCCCCTCACAGCCGACCAGGAATTCCAGGCAGGCTTCTTCTGCGGCGCGCAACGCGCAACTCCTACCACGCCGCTGCCGAATCCCTGCCTGGCTTCGCAATTCGGCTCCACGCTGATTCAAGTGCCGCCGCCGAACACTGAGGACGACGATCATCATCCACCGCGTATCGCTTCGCGCAGCCTGTTTGATCTGGCCGTTGGCCACGACGACATCTTTAACCTCCGTCACGACCGCTACAAATTCAGCGCTCGCGTCGAAGTAATCAACCTGGCCAACAACTATGCTCTCTACAACTTCCTGTCAACGTTCAGCGGCACCCATTACGTCACGCCAAGAACCGTGACCGGAGAGATCGCCTTCCACTTCTAGCCGAAGAGCAATCTACGATCGTTCTTGGCTGAGGGCATCCGGACGGCGTGAGCACGGGACGACAATTCCCCGCTCACGCCGCCGCTCTACCCGCAGGCCTTCCTCCCCAACAACCTGCCGCAAATTCCGCGACCCACTAATTTCCCCAAAATGGGCGGCGCATTGTAACCAAATTCTTACAAATCACCAGTTGACACCCAATTACAACTAGCCTAGACTCTTTTTTCCAGTTGATAATGGTTTGCAACTAGGAGACTCGTGTTTCGCCCTCGTCCCCGCTCTCTCGGCCGCATCATCTCGCTGGTCGCGGCTCTATTTATTCTTGCCTTCGCTGCTCGCGCCGGCGTCGGCGGCCGTATCTCTGGCACCGTCAAAGACGCCACCGGCGCCGTCATCCCTAAAGCCTCCGTCTCCATCATCAACGCGGAAACCAGTGTGCGTCAGGTCCTAACCACAGACGACAACGGCGCCTACTCTTTCCTCAACGTGCAAGTTGGCCACTACAACCTGGAAGTAACAGCCGACGGCTTCCGGCCGTATCAGCGCACCGGAATCACCGTCGATGCCAACAGCGCATTAAATATTGACGCGGTCCTGGAAGTGGGCCCACGCTCGGATGCCGTCACGGTCGTCGATAACCAGATCCACGTAGACACCACCAACACGCAAATCGGCGAGGTGATCACCGGCACGCAGATCACAGCGGTGCCGCTCAACGGACGGAGCTATACCGATTTGCTGGCGCTGCAACCAGGCGTCGCGCCGGTAACCTCTATCACCAATGAAACAGTGCAGGACGTTGGCGCCAGCGCGCTTTCCCCCTCCGGCGATTTGAATCCCGGCACGATTTCCATCAATGGGCAACGCGAATTTGCCAACGCCTTCATCGTCAATGGCAGCGACGTGGAAGAAGACGTCAACATGGGCGCGGCGGTCATTCCCAACCTCGATTCCATCGCCGAGTTTCGCATCCTCACCAGTAATTTCGACGCCGAGTATGGCGAGTTCAGCGGCGGCCAGATCAACGTCGTCACCAAATCCGGCACCAACGCCTTCCACGGCGACCTCTTCGAATTCCTCCGCAATACGAATTTCGATGCGCGCAACTACTTTTCTCCCACGCGCGGAGCCTTCGATCAGAACCAGTTCGGCGGAACTGTCGGCGGGCCGATCCGCAAAAATAAAATTTTCTTCTTCGCCGACTATCAAGGCACGCGCTCGACCCAAGGTGTGGACACCGGCCAAATTCCCGTGCCGTCCGTGCAGGACCGCACCACTGGCAACTTTTCCGATCTGCCGCTGAATTCCAGCGGCTTCAATCCGCTGGGATTTTGCGGCGTGGCGGCGGGCAATCTCGAAATACCGTGCTTGGTAAGCGGTCCGAACATCGCCACAACTCTCTCGAGCCATCTGGGATACACCGTTCAGCCTGGCGAGCCGTATTACTTCAGCGGCCCCACGCAGCAGCATCCTGCCGGCGGCCGCTGCACCAGCAATAATCCCGCGATCGGATGCGTATTTCCGAACGCCACTGTCCCGACAACCGCTTGGATCGCGCCCGGGACCAACCTCTTGCAATACATCCCCGCCCCCAACAATTCCAACGGCACGTTTTCCACCTCAGCCTTCAATCAAAATTTGCGCGACGATAAGGGCGCCTACCGCCTCGACGCCAATACGCGCCTCGGTCTGTTCACCGCATACTACTTTCTTGACGACTGGTCGCAGAACAATCCCTACCCCGTCGCGCAAGGCGGCGCGAACGTCCCCGGTTTTAACGCGCTCTATACTGGCCGCGCGCAACTAATCGATCTGGGATTCACCAAGCCGTTCGGCACGTCCGCTGCGAACGAACTCCACTTCAGCTACCTGCGCAACGCCAATGACCTCGGCAAACCCGTCGGAGGAGTCGGCGTGAGCCTGGCCTCGCAGGGCTTCGTGGTTGGCCCCGGAACTCCCGGAATCGTACCCCTGTCTCCGAAGACCGAAGGCGTCGAGAGCGTCGGCTTCAACAGCTATACAATCGGCACGAATACCAACGAGCTGAATCAAGTCGAAAACACTTTTCAATGGCTCGACAATTTTTCCAAAGTGATTGGCGCACACACTCTGAAATTCGGCGGAGAAATTCACTACGATCAGGTCAACGTCAACGCGATCGCGCAATTCAACGGCAGCTTCCTCTTCTTCGGCACCGAAACCGGCCTCGACTTTGCCGATTTCCTGTTGGGTGTTCCCAGCCAATACAACCAAAGCCAGCTGCAGCCCTTTTACGGCCGCAACAAGTACTTCGGCCTATATGGCCAGGATAGCTGGCGCATCAACAGCAGCCTCACTCTGAATTACGGCCTGCGCTGGGATCGCATCGAGCCTTGGTACGAGAAGTACAATCAGATCGCCACTTTCATTCCCGGCGAACAGTCCGTCGTCTTTCCCGGCGCTCCCCCGGGCATCGTTTACCCCACAGATCCCGGCGTATCGCGTACACTCGCGCCTCCGGGCAATCGCGATTTCGCTCCGCGCATTGGGCTCGCATATTCACCGAACGTCTCGGGCGATGGCCTGCTCGCAAAAATACTCGGCGGCCCCGGCAAGACCAGTATCCGCGCCAGCTACGGAATGTTCTACACCGCGATCGAAGGTCTCACCATCGGCGTAATGAGCGCGAACGCTCCCTACGGCACCACCTACACCAGCCCCGCGCCGCCGCTCTTCGCCACTCCCTTCATCACCGCATCCAGCGGTCAGAATCTCGGCCAGACCTTTCCAGTCGCGCTCGCTCCGCTGAATTCCAGCGCCAAGAATCCCGACCCGAATATAGATTGGTCGCAGTTCGAGCCCATAACCGGCCTCCCCAACTATCTGACTACCAATCGCATTCCTTACACCGAGGAATACATGCTCTCGCTCGAGCGCGGCTTGGGTAATAACACCGTCTTCAGTTTGAATTACGTCGGGACGCAGGGGCATCGCCTTCTCGTGATCGAGGAAGCGAACCCAGGCAACCCAGCTCTCTGCTTATTTTTGAGCAACCCCGCCAATCTCGCACCGGGACAAACCCCGTGCGGCCCGTTCGGCGAAGATACGCAGTACACCACCTCCACGGGCCAGGTGTTCAACGGCACCCGCGGCCCGCTCGGCTCCAACTTCGGCAGCAATGCCAATCAGGCCACCATCGGCAACTCCAACTACAACGCGTTGCAAGTCACTCTGCGCCACACCACCAGAGGCCTCACCGTGCTCGCCGGATACACCTTCAGCAAATCTGAGGACCAGTCTTCGAACCTGGGCGAAGCCGTAAATCCGCTCAATCCCGCGCTCAGCAAAGCGCTGTCCGCGTTTGATGTGAAACACAACTTCGTCGTGAGCTACAACTATCAGCTGCCCGTCGAGCATCTCTTCCGCGCTTCAAACGCCTGGACGCGCGGCTGGGAAATTTCCGGCATCACCCATTTCAGCAGCGGCCTCCCCGTGACCCTCGTCAACTTTGGCGACAACTCACTCCTCGGCTCCGAACCCAACGGCATCAATAATTTTGGCGTGGATGAACCGGATTATACCGGCGCGGCTCTCAACCTGAATTCCAATCCACGCAACGGCCGGGCTTATTTCAATACCTCTGCGTTTACTGAGAACGCCCTCGGCACCCCCGGCACAGCCAAGCGCCGCTTCTTCTACGGACCTGGACTGAACAACTACGATCTGGCCCTGCTCAAGAACGTGCGCCTCACCGAAGCGAAATCTCTCCAGTTCCGCGTCGAAGCCTTCAACGCTTTCAACCACGCCCAATTCTTCGGCCCGCAAGCTGTTGACGGAAATATTGACAGCTCCACCTTCGGCAACGTAATCGGTGCCACTTCCCCCCGTCTCGTCCAACTGGGCTTCAAATTCTTGTTCTAGTGTGTTCGCCGCATTAAACAAATACGTGTCATCCCGAACGAAGTCCCGCGCTTCTTCTTTCCCGCCGCTGTTTGGCGGGCGCGGGACGCAGTGAGGGATCTGCTTTCTGCGGAATAGTCTGGTTTCTGAAGGGATCGGCTGGCTCTCTCTATCCACTGATCACTAGCTACTGCCTTTTTCCTAAGCGAATTTATTTCATGTCCTGCCGCGCGGCGACCAGCACGGATATTTCCTGCTACAATATCCCGTGGAACCGGCCTGCGACGCAGGTGTCGTCGCGATGGTCTTTTGAACCAACACTGGATCCCAGGGAGTCCGCGTCGTCCTGCCCTTGTGCACGTCCATCGGTTTCGGCCGGTGGATAGCCTGAAAGCAGGCGCAGGGCACCCACCTATTCGTGGGGTTCAGGACCTAGCTGCGCACGGCGAAGTGGACCGCTCCACCTTAAAACAGCTACAGATTTCAATTCATTCGCAGTTCGAAATGAGAAAACTCCAGAATGAAGATTCTCTTTATCGGAGATATTGTCGGCTCGCCCGGGCGCAAAATCGTCCATGACCGCCTTGCGGACATCCTCACGCAACGCTCCATTGACCTGTGCATCGCGAACGGTGAAAATTCCGCCTCTGGCTTCGGCATCACTCCGCGTCTCGCTGAAGAAATATTCGCGGCAGGAGCCGAAGTCATCACCGGCGGCAATCACATTTGGGACCGCAAGGAGATCATTGATTTCATTCCGCACGAGCCGCGGCTGATTCGCCCCGCAAATTTTCCAGCCGGCACGCCGGGTAAAGGCCATTTCGTCGGCCACGCGAAAAATGGCGTTGCCTACGCGGTCATGAATCTCCAGGGCCGCACGTTCATGGCGCCTCTCGAAGATCCCTTCCGCACTGCGGAACGCGAACTCGCTTCGCTCCCGCCCGATGTAAAAGTAATCATCGTGGACATGCACGCCGAGGCCACCTCCGAAAAACAAGCCATGGGCTGGCATCTCGACGGCAAAGTTTCCGCCGTCCTCGGCACCCACACCCACGTCGCCACCGCCGATAATCGCGTGCTGCCAGGTGGCACGGCCTATATCACAGACGTGGGTATGACCGGCCCACACGATTCCGTCATCGGCATGGAGAAAAAACCCATCGTGCAGCGCTTCCTTGATTCGCTGCCCGCGAAATTCGCCGTAGCTGAAGGCGATGTGCAGATGAACACTGTGCAGATTGACGTAGATGAAACCACAGGCCGCTCCCGTTCCATCGATCGCGTCAATTTCCGCCTCGATTAATTCCGCGCTGCGTAGATGGAGGTAGATGTGACTAAGCCAACCCTCGTGGTAACCAGCCGTTATCCGAAGGTCGTTGAAGACCGTATCGATCGCGATTACAGTGCCAAGCGAAATCCCAACCAGCTTCCTTTCACCCAGCAAGACCTGCTTCGTACAGCCGAAGGAGCCGACGCCCTGTTTATCACGCCGGCAGACCGATTGGACTCTGCGTTTTTCGAAAAAGTCTCACCGACCGTAAAAATCATCGCTACATACTCCGTGGGTTTTGAGCATATCGATCTGGAAGCCGCCGCTCGCAGGAAAATTGCTGTCGCCTATACTCCTGGCGTCAACCATGAAGCAACCGCCGACATCGCGATGCTGCTTTTACTTGGTGCTTCGCGTCGCGCGTACGAAGCCCAGGAGCTGCTTCGGACGGGAGCGTGGAAGCCCCTGAGTCCCGACATGCTCTTGGGATGGCAAGTTGGTGGCAAGGTTCTCGGCATTTTCGGAATGGGCCGCGTGGGACAAGCCCTGGCGCGTCGTGCACGAGGATTCGCAATGAAGATTCACTATTGCAACAACTCTGAGTTACCTGCGGAAATCGCAGGCGATGCCGTCTACCACAGGGATCCGTCGGATCTACTCCGCGTAAGCCAGTTCTTGAGCCTGCACGCCCCGGAAACTCCCGAGACTCACAATTTCTTGAACTCCAAAGCCATAAGCCTCCTGCCTCCTGGCGCCATCGTGGTGAACACCGCCCGCGGCGGATTGGTGGCCGACGACGACCTCATCGCTGCTCTGAAGAGCGGGCGCATCGCTGCCGCCGGGCTTGACGTATTTGCAGGCGAGCCCAAACTTAATCCGGAATATATCTCGCTCAAAAACACATTTCTGTTGCCGCACATCGGCAGCGCCACGATCGAAACCCGCACAGCAATGGGCATGCTGGCCCTCGACAATGTGGATGCAGTCCTGAATGGCAGGCCTGCGCCAACTCTTGTGCGCCGGTGATCGGCGCAAAAAATAATTCACGCACCGGAAAAAATTTAAACCATTAAACAATTCAGTCTCGCGATTTTTATTTTTTACAAGTGAAAATATAAAGATTCGTCACTGTGGAAATCCTGTGAATTGTTTGTGGAGAGGATGCCCGGTACCAGCACAGTTTTCTCTTGCTACCAGCGTCACGTTTAGGCAGAATCCCGCCTCACGTCTCTGATGAGCGTAAGGCACGGGGATTCATTAGAGCTGGCGCCGCAAGGCGCGACGCCGCTTCATCGTACCTGAACCACCAGACCAAAATGCACCCGCCAGTAGGGGTGATGTTTTTCCACAGCATTTCCACATCGGTGGAAATTGCGGTAAGGGCTGACTCGCTCGATGAACCTTTGGGATAAGATTCTTCAACACACAGAGCGGCGCGTTAATCCACATAGCTTCGCTACCTGGTTTCGACCCACACGCTTGGATCGTTCGGAAGACGATCGTCTGACCGTCCGCGTGCCCACTCGCCTTTTCTGCAAGCGCCTCACCGAAACTTACGGCGAACTGCTGAAAGCGGTGCTGGTCGAAATCGGCAAGCCGCAACTGCATTTGGATTTTGTATGCGCCGAAGCGGAACCGCCGGTTGCAGTCGCGGCGAGTGCGCCCGCGTCTCCGCAAGCCAAACTGGATTTTGACGCGGTGGCCAACCAATTGAACCCGCGCTACACCTTCGATTCATTCATCGTCGGCGCTTCCAATCAGTTTGCGCACGCAGCGGCGCTGGCTGTCGCTGAGCAGCCTTCGAAATCCTACAATCCGCTATTCCTTTACGGCGGTGTGGGACTGGGCAAGACGCACCTTATGCAGGCCATCGGCCACACGCTCAAACGCAGAAATCCAACGATGCGGATCACCTACGTCAGCGCCGAAAAATTCACCAACGAAGTGATTTCCTCCATCCGCTTCGAGCGCATGGCCGCCTTCCGCGACCGCTTCCGCAATATGGACGTCCTCATGGTGGACGATATTCAATTCATCGCCACCCGTGAACGCACCCAGGAAGAATTCTTCCACACTTTCAACGCGCTCTACGATCAACAGAAACAAATCGTCATCTCTTCCGATTGCCCGCCCAAGGAAATCTCGTCCATCGAAGAACGCCTGCGCTCGCGCTTCGAGTGGGGCTTGATCGCGGATATTCAGCTGCCTGATCTGGAAACCAAAATCGCCATTCTGCAGAAAAAAGCGGAAAGCGAACGCGTCCAGCTCCCCGACGAAGTAGCCGAGTACATCGCCCGCGCCATCAAATCCAATATTCGCGAGCTCGAAGGCGCGCTCATCCGCCTGATGGCCTACGCGTCGCTCACCGGCGCCGAACTGAATCTTTCCACCGCCCAGCAGGTCCTGAAAAATATTATCGAGACGCAGGAAAAGAAGGTCACCATCGAGCAGATTCAGAAACGCGTCGGCGAAATCTTCGGTCTCCGCGCCCAGGATCTCAACGTCCGCAGCAATTCCCGGCAAATCGTGCTGCCGCGCCAGGTGGCCATGTTCGTAGTGAAGCAGCTCACCTCCGCTTCGCTTCCAGAGATCGGTCGCCAGTTCGGCGGCAAGCACCACACCACCGTGCTGCATTCCATCAACAAGATCGAAACCGAGCGCCAAACTAACAAAGATTTGAACAAGAAAATCAACAGGTTACTCGATTCATTTGGTTAGACTTAACTCCCAGAAATTCTCAACCCTCCCCGCCATCTGTGGATTTTCGTGTGCTTGTGTTAGCCCCGCCCTTCGAACGCCCAATGCAGCGCTTGGGTGTGCCCTGCGCCTGTGGATCGATGACCTGTGCGTGACCTGTGCACGCGCTGTGAGTGTCCTGTGAGCTACCTGTGAATGATCTGTGCATCGCCGCCAACTGGTCGCCCGCGCTGCGATTCTCGAGGCTTATCCTCGCCGCCGTGCGGCGTTGCACAGCACACTCGCAGCGACAATCGCAGTACACCGCTCCACTTGCAACGATTTCCGAAGTTTCCACAGATGCGGCGACGGCGACGGTTTTCTTATATATTTATATACCTAAAGAAAAGCAGTACAGTAGCCGCAGCAAAAATCAGCTCGAAAATTGCGAGGGCCGCCTCAGATGGAATTCAGCGTAAAAAGATCGGACCTGCTCGACGAACTCGAACTGACGCAAGGCGTCGTCGAGCGCAAGACCACCATTCCCATCCTCTCGAATCTTTTGGTGGAAGCGAAAGGCAGCCGCCTCACCATCACGGCCACCGATCTCGAGCTCAGCATCCGCACCTCTTGCGACGCCAAGGTAAAAAAAGAAGGCGCCGGCACCATCCCAGCCAAAAAACTTTTCGAGCTGCTGCGCCTACTCCCCGAGGGCGAAGTGAAATTCAAACTCCTCGAAAATCATTGGGTGCACATCATCAGCGACCGCCGCAATTACAAACTCGTTGGCATGTCCAAAGATAATTTCCCCGCGCTCCCGGCCTTCCCTCACGCGCTGGTGAAAATTCCCGCGAAGCTCCTCGCCGATGCCATCGCCAAGACCACCTTCGCGATCTCGCTCGAAGAGTCCCGTTACACGCTGAACGGCGCGCTGCTCGTGCTGAAACCCGGCTCGCTCGCCATGGTCGCCACCGACGGCCATCGCCTCGCCATGGTTGAGACCGATCACAAGTTCGAAGGTTTCAGCAACGAGACGCGCGTCCTCATCCCCAAGAAAGCCATGACCGAAGTGCAGCGCCTCGTCGGCAAATCCGGCGACGACGTCCAAATCGAATTCGGCCAGGATGAAAGCCACCTGTTTTTCCAGGTCGGCCGCCGCCTGCTCACCTCGCGCAAACTCACCGGACAATTCCCGAATTACGAAGCGGTCCTGCCGCGCGACGCGAATAAAACCCTCTCACTCGAACGCGTCGAATTGCAGGATGCGCTCCGTCGCGTCGCACAGCTCGCCGATCAGCGCTCACACGCCGTAAAATTCACGCTCACCACCGAGGGCCTGGAAGTTTCCTCTTCCAGCCCGGAATACGGCGAAGCCAAAGAGATCATCGAAAAAGAATTCAAAGGCGAGACCATCGCCATCGGATTCAACGCGCAATACTTGCTAGATTTTCTAGCCGCCGCGGCCGACGGCCCCATCAGCTTCGAACTAAAAGACGAACAATCCGCCGGCCAGCTCCGCCCCACAGGCGACGAAACCTCCCGCTACCGCTACGTCGTAATGCCCATGCGCATTTGATCGCCGGGCGCGTTTCACAGCGCCGGCGATAGCGCTGGTACCGCTAGAAAATCGGCGTGTAAACGCCTACTTTCAAGCGTTTTCGCGACTCTCACAATAAGCTCCTATCGCAGCCCGCAAATCCCTCGTAAATCACTGAATAGAAAAGCTATAAATTCATCCCGGCCCAACGGTTTCGCCTTGTGAATCTTACCCAATTTCGTTACAATTGACTCGTTCGGAATTCCTTCTGAACGGCACTATATTCGGCCCGAATTAGCCTTTGTTTTTCTTGCCTGCGCCAGGGCAAGAGAAGCCAATTTCGCGCCGCATATTCCCCTTTCCGCAGGGGAAAATCAAAAAGCTCCGCCGCGTCTCCCCGAATTTTTCGGAACGGGACGGGATGGAGCCGCAACCCTTCGAGTTTCGCCGGCGCATCAACGCGCCCTCGAAAGTATTCGAACCCAGCTTCGGGTGAGCGAAACCAATGGGCAAGGTAACTCGCCGCAACCAGGCGAGCAAGTGTCGGGCACTTCCGCGCGACCGCCTTCCCGCAGCCTTAATGCTTAGTTGCAAAACAAAATTGCATCCGCTCGCAATCTGAGGAGAAGCACGACCCATGGCTGAAAAAGATGCTGCGGCTGGAAAAACTGGCGGCCACAAGTACGACGCAACTTCCATCAAAGTTCTCGGCGGCATCGAAGCCGTCCGCAAACGCCCCGCGATGTACATCGGTTCCACCGGCGAAATGGGCCTGCATCACCTGGTCTGGGAAGTCGCCGACAATTCCGTGGACGAAGCCATGGCCGGTTTCTGCGACGAGATCAACGTCGCTGTGCATGAAGACAACAGCGTCACCGTAATCGACAACGGCCGCGGCATTCCCGTGGATATGCACGCCACAGAAAAAAAGCCCGCCGCCGAAGTCGTCATGACCGTGCTGCACGCCGGCGGAAAATTCGATAGCGACACCTACAAAGTTTCCGGCGGCCTGCACGGCGTCGGCGTCTCGGTCGTCAACGCGCTCTCCGACTGGCTCGATCTGGAAATCTGGCGCGAAGGCGAAGTCTGGGAACAATCCTACGAAAAGGGCGTCCCCACTTCGAAGCTCAAATCTTCCGGCAAGACGCGCAAGACCGGCACCAAAATCACTTTTCACGCCGATCCCGAAATTTTCGGCAAGACCGTCTACAGTTACGACACTCTGGCGCAACGCCTCCGCGAACTCGCCTTCCTGAACAAAGGCCTGAAAATCACGCTCGATGACGAGCGCAGCGGCAAGAAAGCCGAATTCCGTTTCACCGGCGGCATCGCCGAATTCGTCAAGCACCTCAACAAAGGCAAAGGCGTCCTGCACGATTCGCCCATCTACATCGAAGGCAAGCGCGACCAGGTTGAAGTGGAAATCGCGCTGCAATACAACGACAGCTACACCGAAAATGTTTTTGCCTTCGCCAACACTATCAACACCGTTGACGGCGGCACGCACCTTTCCGGCTTCCGCTCCTCGCTCACCCGCACCATAAATTACTACGCCAATTCTTTCGGCATGTTGAAGGAACAAAAAGACGAAGTCACCATCAATGGTGACGACGTCCGCGAAGGCCTCGTCGCTGTAGTCTCCGTGAAACTTCCGCAGCCCCAGTTCGAAGGCCAGACCAAGGGCAAGCTCAATAGCGACATCAAAGGCGTCGTCGAGCAGATGGTCAACGAAAAGCTCGGCGAATATTTCGACAAGCATTCCTCCATCGCGCGAAAAATTATCGGCAAGTGCATTGACGCCGCGCGCGCCCGCGAAGCCGCCCGCAAGGCCCGCGAACTCACCCGTCGCAAATCCGCGCTCGATTCCAGCGGCTTGCCCGGAAAGCTCGCCGATTGCCAGGAGCGCGATCCCGCGCGCTGCGAAATCTTCCTGGTCGAGGGTGAATCCGCAGGCGGCTCCGCCAAGGGCGGCCGCGATCGCCGCTACCAGGCCATCCTGCCGCTCAAGGGCAAAATCCTCAACGTCGAAAAAGCCCGCTACGACAAAATGCTCGGCCACGAAGAAATTCGCTGCATCATCACCGCGCTCGGCACCGGCATCGGCAAGGACGATTTCGACGCCAGCAAGCTGCGCTACCACAAAGTGATTTTGATGACCGACGCGGACGTGGACGGCAGCCACATCCGCACGCTGCTGCTCACTTTTTTCTTCCGCCACATGCGCGAGCTGATTGAAAAAGGGAATATTTATATCGCGCAGCCGCCGCTCTATCGCGTCAAGCGCGGCAAAATGGATCGCTACATCCGCGACGAGCGCGAATTCGCCCGCGAGCTGATGAAGCGCGCCACCGAAGAACACACCGTGAAAGGCAAGAACGGAAAATCGCTCGAAGGTGCCGACCTCACTACCTTCCTCCTGAACATTCAGGAATACGATCAAGTGGCCGCGAAGCTGGGCCGACGTCTGCGCGAGCCGAAGCTGGTGGACTTGCTTGCCGAAAGCGAGCTCGACAAGAAAACCGATTTCGCCGACAAAAAGAAATTGCAGGAGCTGGTGAAGGCCATCGAAAAAGCCAAGCTCGACCTGGAAGCTAAATTCAGCTTCGACGAAGAGCACAGCCTGCACGAGCTCGTGCTGAAAAATGGCGGCGAACGCCGCATCAATTGGGCGCTCGCAGCCATGCCGGATTACAAGCGTCTTCGCACTCTCGCTGCCGCCATCGCCGAACTCGATCGCGGCCCCTTCACCATCGCCCACAATGGTGACAAAGTCGTGAAGGACGATTCGCTCGGCCTGCTCAATTACGTCCTCGAAGACGCCAAAAAAGATTTCACCATCACGCGCTTCAAGGGCCTCGGCGAAATGAATCCCGAGCAATTGTGGAACACCACCATGAACGCGGAAGTGCGCACCCTGCTCAAAGTGCGCCTGGAAGATGCCGTAGCCGCCGAAACAATTTTCTCCACCCTGATGGGCGAAAACGTCGAGGAGCGCCGCAAATTCATAGAAGAAAACGCCCTCGACGTCGTCAACCTGGATATCTAACTCTGGTGAACTATCAACTGGTATGGAAGATTTTGCCCGGCCTGCGCGGAATGAGCTGCTCCGATTTTCGCGCAACGCCCACCGAAACGCCGAACAACGAGCAAGGCGTCGCGTTCGAATGTGCCACGCAAGCCGAATGCGATGCGCTGCTCAACGAACTGGAAACCCACTTCGGCCCGCAGCGCTTTTCGAACAACGCGACAGCATTCGAAACAGTCAAGGCGTACGTGCTAGAACGGACCAATGCCAAAGCTTAAGCCCAGGTTTCGTAGCGGCGGCCTTCAGGCCGCCAGCCTTTTGGGGATCGGCCGAAGCGCCAGCCAATGTACACACACAACCTTTTGCATTTCGCGCGCCCGAAGAGGATGATGAATCTGTGAAAATGTCGAACATCACAAACGGCCGAGCCAGTGCCGTCACCCCGGCGCTCCGGGCGGTATACCCCCGGCTAAAACGCCAATTTCTATTCAATACAAATGAACGATTTTCTCCAGCCGCAAATTTTGCAACCTACAGAAAACACAGCACTTCCATTTTTCTATTCCGTACAAATGAAGCGCCACCAATCACCACTCACTACTCACCAATCACTAATTACGGAGACAGCACGTGGCCGAAGAACTAGACAAGTCAATCACCACCCCGGTTGATATCGAATCGGAGATGAAGAAGTCCTACCTCGATTACGCCATGAGCGTGATCGTCGGCCGCGCCCTCCCCGATGTCCGCGACGGCCTCAAGCCCGTGCACCGCCGCATCCTCTTCGGCATGTATGAGCTAGGCCTCACCTCCACCAAGTCCTACCGCAAGTGCGCCAAAATCGTCGGCGAAGTCCTCGGCAAATTCCATCCGCACGGTGACGCTCCCGTCTACGACGCCCTCGTCCGCCTCGCGCAGGATTTCAACATGCGCTACCCACTCGTGGACGGCCAGGGAAATTTCGGCTCCGTCGACGGCGATCCTCCCGCGGCCATGCGTTACACCGAAGCGCGCCTTTCGAAAATCGCCGAAGAAATGCTCGCGGACATCGAAAAAGATACCGTCGAGTTCGTACCCAATTTCGATGAAAGCGAAAAAGAACCGGTCGTCCTGCCCACCCGCGTTCCCAGCCTGCTCGTCAACGGCTCTTCCGGCATCGCCGTCGGCATGGCCACCAACATTCCGCCGCACAATCTGAAAGAAGTCGTCGAAGCGGCGATCGTGCTGATCGAAGAGCCCGAAGCCAATCTGAAAAAAATCATGAAGCTCGTCCCCGGCCCTGATTTTCCCACCGCCGGCTACATTTACGGCCGCGAAGGCATCGAGCAAGCCTACAAGACCGGCCGCGGCTCCTTCCAAGTCCGCGCTAAAGTTGCCATCGAACAGCGCGGCAAAGATCGCCAGGATATCGTCGTCACTGAACTCCCCTACCAGGTCAACAAAGCGCGCCTCATCGAAAATATCGCGGGCCTCATCCAGAATAAGAAGATCGAAGGCATCGCCGACATTCGCGACGAAAGCGACCGCGACGGCATGCGCATCGTTATCGAAGTAAAGCGCGACGAAGAGCCGCAAATTATTCTCGCGCACCTCTTCAAGCACACCCAGATGCAGGAATCCTTCAGCATGATCCTGCTGGCCATCGTCGCCGGACAGCCGCGCGAGTTGGGCCTGCTGGATCTGCTGCGCCTCTTCATCGAGCACCGCGTGGACGTAGTGCGCCGCCGCACCCAATATGAGCTGCGCAAAGCCCGCGAGCGCGAGCACATCTTGATCGGCTATCGCATTGCGCTCGACAACATCGACGACGTCATCAAGATCATCCGTGGATCGTCCAGCCGCGCCAACGCTCGCCAGAATTTGCACGACTTCTTCAGCAACAAAGACATTCGCGTGCTGGTCGGCGGCAAAGAGCGCACGGTCGAGGGTGTCAAGGTCGATCGCAAGAAATACGGCATCGTCGCACTCACCGGCGACATGATCGGCCCCGCCGAAGGCGAAGGTCTCACCTTCACGCAGATTGACGCCATTCTCGAACTGCAACTGCACCGCCTGACGCAACTCTCCGTCGACGAAATTCTGAAGGAACTGGCGGAAATTCGCGCGCGCATCGAAGAACTTGAGGAGATCCTGCGCAGCGAGAAAAAGCTCAAGTCCGTGATCGTCGCCGAGCTCCGCGAAATCATTAAATCCTACGGCGACGAGCGCCGCACCCAGATCGTTGACCGCGTCGAGGAAATCAAGCTCGAAGACCTCATCAAAGACGAGGAAATGGCCATCACCGTCAGCCACGCGGGCTACGTGAAGCGCACCTCCGTCGAAACCTACCGTCACCAATCGCGCGGCGGCAAAGGCCGCATCGGCGCCAAAACCCGCGACGACGATTTCGTCGAGCATTTCTTCGTGGCCTCAGCGCACAGCTATATCCTGCTGTTCACTTCCAAAGGCCGCATCTACTGGCTGAAGGTTTACGAAATTCCCGAAGCCGCCGCGGCCACGCGCGGTAAAGCCATCTCCAACCTGGTGCGCTTCCAGGAAAATGAAAAGCTCACCGCGGTCGTTTCCGCGCGCAATCTGGAAGAAGCCGATCGCTACGTCTTCCTTGCCACCAAAAACGGCACCGTGAAAAAAACCGGCCTCGCCGAATTTTCCAATCCGCGTCCTTCCGGAATCATCGCCATCAATCTCGATGGCGCGGACGAACTCATCGGCGCAAAACTCACCGACGGCATGCAGATGATTTTCCTCGCCAGCCACGACGGACAGGCCATTCTCTTCCGCGAGACCGAAGTCCGCTCCATGGGCCGCGCCGCCGGCGGCGTCAACGGCATGGATCTCGCCAAGGGAGACTTCGTCGTCAGCATGGACGCAGTGCAGCCCGATTTCGGGATCATTGAGAAGGAATACAAAAAGGAAACGAAAAATCTCGACGAGCTCGAAAGCGACCAGATTCGCGAATCGCTCACCTCGCTTATGCTCACCGTTGCCGAGAAAGGCTACGGCAAGCGCACGCCGCTCGCCGAATACCGCGTCACATCGCGTGGCGGCAAAGGCGTGATCAATCTGAAATCCACCGACCGCAATGGTCCCGTCGTCGCCGCGCTGCAAGTCCGCGAAGATTCCGACGTGATGATCATTACCGGCCAGGGGAAAGTCATTCGCGTGCACTCCGGCGAAATCCGCGAGGCCGGCCGATCCACCCAAGGCGTCCGCCTGCTGCGCCTGGAAGAAGGCGACCGCATCGCCGCAGCCGCCGCCATCCTGGAAGAAGACGAAGCCGCCGCAGTCGCAGCTCCGCCCGAACCGGAGAAAAAATAAAAATCGTAACGCGGAGTTTACGAAAAATTACGAAGCAGGCGGCGCGACGTAATACCCCGGCCGCGTGCGCACTGAAACATTCGCCCGGTCCACCACGACCACCTTAATCTCGTGGTAGCCCTCGGGATCATCTCCCACCGGACGATACCCGATCGTGTACTGCGCGTGCAGTTCGCCGCCAATATCATCAATTGCTTTTTCGATCGAGCGGTCGCGCATCGTCGCCACGTGCAATCCGCCCGTAGCTTGGCTCGCGACCGCCAGTGAATTCGTTCCCAACACATTCTTTCCGGTCTTCACCAAAAACACAGCCAGCGCCAATAAATCCGGCGTGTCATTCACGTGATCCGGCTTCGCGCGCAAATCCGCCATCGTTGTGCTCAGCCCCACCGAATAAATCGTCACGTTCGCCAACTGCGCCTGCCGCAGCACTTCGCCCAATCGGCTCTCGCTGCCGCTGTCGTGCGATTCCCCAATCACCAGCATGATTCGCCGCCGCACGGCGGGCCGTTCTTCCAGCATCGAAATCCCGCGCGCCATCGCGTCATACAGCAGCGAATCATTCACCCCCAGCGGCAGATGTTCGATCGTGTTCTGCACGCTGTCCGGGTCCGTAGTGAATTTCGCGCGCAGGTCCACGGTGCTGTCGTAGCTGATCACCGCCGCTTCCGAAGTCTGCGCCATCACCGCTTCGCTGAACACAATTCCCGCATGCTTAATGCTGGGAAACATCGGCTGAATGTGCGAGCTGGCCTCAATCACCAGCACGATGGACAAAGGATCGCCGCCCACGTCGAAGTGGTCAATCTTCTGCTCCGCTCCGTTGTCGTACACCCGGAAATTATCCTGCTTCAAATCGAAAACCATCTCGCCCTTCGGATTGCGCACGATCACCGGCGCCGTCACTTCGTTCACGCGCACGCGAATGGCATGTTTCTGCTGCTCTGCAGGAGGAATCTGCTCCGGCGCAACTCCCCGCCGCGGATGGAGAGGTCCAGCAGGCGCTTCCTGGCAACGGGCAAACGGCGCAACCAAAAGCACCGTCGCCGCAAACGCGGCAACCGCCGATCCTCGAATTAAACGCCGGAATAACGCGCGATTCACAAGTTTCATCCCAAATTCACTGTAGCTGTCCAGTGTATCTGATTCGGCCTCGCGCAGACGCGTTGCTTACAGAGCACTGCCGCCGCGCGCAACCGCTGTCATTTCCCGCGCGTTCTCCTAGAATGGATGCGGCACAATTGGAAACGAAACAAATCTGCAGTGAGAACTGAGGTGTGCGTTGAGACGCGAACTGAAGAGTGGATTGCAATGTGGAGCGCGGCGTCAATGGAAGTCCGCATCACGGTGCAAACAATGAAGCGCGCGCGCAAAAAGCCCAAGCACCAGCCGCTGCCCAAGCTGGCTTACGAAGATTCGCAATTCATGGAAAGCCTCGGTGCGCGGCCGCTGCGCATTCTCGCCGAATATCTGGATCCGCTAAGCCGTCTGCGCCGCGCCAATATCGGCGACACCATCGTCATGTTCGGCTCCGCCCGCATTCAATCGCGCGAGCACGCCCTAGCGCGCCTGAAACAAGTTCAAGCCGCCGCGCGCGGCCGCCGCACTCCCGCGTCACGCGCAAAAATCTCCTCGGCCCGAGCCCTGCTGGAAATGTCGCGCTACTACGAAGAAGCGCGCGAGCTTTCCCATCGCATCACTTCCTGGGCCATGACCCTCGGCAATCAGCCGCGCCGCTTCGTCATCTGCTCCGGCGGCGGACCCGGCATCATGGAAGCAGCCAATCGCGGCGCCGCCGAAGCTGGCGGCCCGTCCGTCGGCCTCAGCATCCAGCTCCCGCACGAGCAGACTTCGAATCGCTACATCTCTCCCGATCTGAATTTCTATTTCCACTATTTTTTCATGCGCAAGCTCTGGTTCGCGCAAATGGCAAAAGCGCTGATCGTCTTCCCTGGGGGCTTCGGCACCATGGACGAGCTTTGGGAAATGCTCACCCTGCTGCAGACCAACAAACTCTCTTCGCATCATCTAATTTTGATTTACGGCAGGAAATACTGGGACAAACTGATCAACTGGCGCCACATGGTCCGCACCGGCACCATGAACGAACGCGATTACAAGCTACTGCAGTTTGCCGATTCCGTGGACGAAGCGTTCGATCACGTCCGCCGCGATCTCGAAGCGCACCACCTGCACCTGGACGTCGAAGGCGAGCCCTTCGCGCATCCCCATCAGCTGATTCCCAACGTCATGCGCCCCTGACCAGCGGAAAAAACCCTGCTTAAAACAAAAAAGGGAACGAGCCCAAGCTCGTCCCCTCTTTGATCAGTCCAGGCCTTCCCGTAAAAAGCACACATCGCTCGGGACATTCACCGCAAGCGCTGCCGCTCACTTCCCGTCGGCCCGAATTTAGTTGTTCGAATAAGGATCCAGCGCAAACACTGCCTGAAAACGCCGCTTCTCGTCCTGGTCGTGCAACATCACGACCGGGACGACGCGCAGGGAATTCTTGCAGCTGCGGCAGGTAGTCGTCTCACCTTCCAGGTCCTGTACGAACCCGTCGGTGAAGTGATATGCCGCACGCGGCCTCCGCGCAGCCTTCGTTCCCTGCTCCCCGCACTGCGGACAGGTGAATTCCACGCGGTCTTCCAGCGGGTCGCGGTTCAATGCGGCCCAGCCGGTATAGCGGACCCCCACCGTTTCTATTGAGTTTCGGCTCATGATGACCACTCCTTCCATCTCTAAGAACGCCTACAACCTAGCGATGATAGTGGTTTAGACGCACGTGGGGTTCAAAATGATGCATTTCATAACACAAGAATTGTAAACAATTTGTATACAGGCGTTTACGCTCACAGGCCTGTCTGGATTTGCCATCTTCATACGGCCCCCCGCGATTCAGCGGCTCCCTTCGGGCACAAGCCACTGCTTCCGGTGTCTATCCCTGCAGAGATCGCGCGAACTCCGCAGCTCCATCAGACGCGGCCCGGCCGGAACCCTCGTACCGGCCGCATGAAGTCAGGCCATCTCTTCCTTGGCCGCGTCTGGATGGCGTTCCCATGTGTGCCAATCATTTGGCGGAGGTGTGTCCGTGAGCGATCTGGGAAGTTTGTCGCAGTGCATGTTGGAGAATGACGCTGAATCTCGCGACCGCGCGCGCAATCTGCGCCGCAAAGCGCTGCTCATTTCCGTGGTCTTCGAAGCAGCGCTGCTCGCCGCGATGCTCTTGTGGCCGCTCATCACGCCCGGTGTGCTGCCGGGGCTATACATCATGACGCCCACGCCGCCCTATCGCGGGGGAGGTGGCGCAGCGCAAAAGGCTGCTCCATCGCATGCGCTTCCACCAGCCAACGTCGGCATCAGGCCGGTCCCATGCCTCTATTGCGCGAAGCCCACAGCTCCCATGCCCACTCGTTCGTTCGATAGCGCTGGCATATCCAGTGCAAGCGGCGATTCCGCGCCGGGAATCGGCGATGGCGGAATGGACGGACTTCCAGGTCCTGGCGCCTGGATTCCCGGTGCGGACGGTTCAGGCATGCCGGTCGAAATAAAAAAGCCCCAGCCACCCGAACACAAAGTGCCCGTACGCCGCAGCGAAGGCGTGATGGCCGCGGCGCTAATCCACAAAGTGCAGCCGCGATATCCTGATCTAGCGCGCATGATCCATCTGCAGGGGACGGTTTACCTGCGCGCGATCATCGCCACAGACGGCACCGTGCGCCAACTCGAAGTAATCAGCGGAAATCCTATGCTCGCGAATCCAGCGCTGCAAGCAGTTCGCGAGTGGCGCTATCAACCCACGCGCCTGAACGGCGAAGCCGTCGAAGTGAAAACCCTGATCACGGTGAATTTCGTCCTGAACCAGCAATAAAAAATAGTGACGAACACAAACTGCTTGGCCATTGTAGCGGCGCACTTTAGTGCGCCATCGGTGGCGCGGCAATCACGGATGGCGGTCTGAAGACCGCCGCTACAAAGGCCTTGCTTCGCTTCAGAACCGGAACACAATCCCCGTCGAAATCCGCGCGTCGTTTTGCACGCCTCCGCCGAAGCGCGTCGTCACATAATCGCCCTCGATGATCCGCCACCTAAATGCCGGAGCGATTTTCGTATCAATCCCGAACCCCAGTGACGTAGCAAAAGAATTGTCGTTGAAGCCCGCCTGGCCGTAATGCGCTCCACCAATCAAAAAATGCGCAAACGGCGAGACGCGCGCCGGAAACGAAACCTGCGGACCAACCAAATACGTAGTCACCGATGATCCGCTGCCGTAATCTGCGGCGACTTCCCCAACCGCGCCGAACCACGGTGCAAACTTATATTCGCCCGAAAAAATGAATCCGTTCAAATTGTTAGCACCCGGAGAATTCTGCAAGTGGAAATAAGAATATCCGCCGTACAGCTCCACTTTGTCCTGCGCGCTCGTACGCGTGCCTGCCCCCAGCGAAACCAAAAATAGCAGCCCGACCATTAACGACACTTTGCGTACCATGAATGTTTCTCCTTAGGAATGTGGCGCGGGATTTGCCCAACCGGCTGGGACAGCGGACGCCCGCCCGCATAGTTTTACGATGCCGCCGCGGTCTCGTAAGAGCCGCGCGCAGCATCGCTGCGAGCTGGTGTTTTTTGGATGCCGCTCAGGTGAAAAGGGTTACCGTGAATGAGGATTTTCAAAAACTAAATTAGCGCTTCGCCGGAATTCAATGCGATCGTCTCGCGCGTCTCGTCGCGCAGGCGCACGATTTCATGCCAATCGTCGCCCGCTGCGGGATCCGGCGCAATCGGCGAGCTGAGCGTCACCGTCACGTGCCCGGGCCGCGGCAGCAGAGTCTTGTCGCGCAAAATTTGCCGCGCCCCGCGCACTGAAACCGCGCAAATTGGCCGCTGCGTATCCACCGCTGCTTTGAACGCCCCCAATTGAAAAGGACGTATCCCCGCGACCGCCGTGAAAGTTCCTTCCGGAAAGATCACGACCGATTCGCCGTTGCGCAACGCCGCATTGACCTCTTCCGCCTGCCGTATGCGCGCCTGCGGATCGCTGCGGTCGAACGCAAATTGTCCGCTGCGGTCCGCCAGCATGCTGACGAACGGCATCGCGCGAATCTCGCCCTTCGCAACAAAACGTACATCGTCCGGGAGAGACGCCAGCATCACCAGAATATCCAGATAACTCGAATGGTTCGGCGCGAAAATCCACGGACCCGTCTTCGCTCGCTGATCCAGGATCTCCGCGCCCACAATCGTCACTGGCACGCCGGCCGCTGCCAGCATCATCCGCGCTCCGCGCTGCACCAGAGTCGCCGCGCGCCGCCGGTTGCGAGTGCGCCCCACTACGATCCACAGCGGAACCAGAATCACTCCGAAAGCGATCAGCGCATACGCGCCGTACAAAAACTCCACAGCGCTGCGCGCCGTCTGCTGCACCCAACTCCACGCGCGCGGCGCGGCTCCGCGCACCGCCAGCCGCGCGATCTGCACCCATGGAGCCTGCGGTTTCCGCCCCAATTTTCCTTCCAAGTAAAGCCGCCGCGTCTCGCTGCGTCGCAATTTCCCGCTGGAAGTTTTCGGAATGGATTGCGGCGGCAGCAACTCCACAACATCAGGAGGCATGCCCATCGCGTCATTCACCGCAAGCGCAATCTCACTCTCGATCCGTTTCGCCGCGGCCATATCGCGCAACTCCGCCGCCACCACCAGCCGTTCCGTGCCTGTACGTTCATCCGGCGCGCCAAACGCCACCACGCATCCCGTGCGGACTCCCGCGACGCGCCCTGCGATCTCTTCCACCTCGTGCGGATAAAGATTCCGCCCCGCCTTGATGATCACGTCTTTCGCGCGGCCAGTGATGTAAATCTCGCCTTCGCCCCAATACGCCAAATCTCCGGAATCAATCCAGTTGCCATCACGCAACAACTCGCGCGTCGCGTCGGGATTACGGTAATATCCCCGCGTCGCCGAAGGTCCGCGAAACCACAACCGTCCTTCCCGCCGCTCGCCCAAATTGACGCCGTCCCCGTCCACAATACGGACTTCCACCGACGGCACCGGTTTCCCCGCGTTCACAAATTCCAGCGCCGGCGCATCCGCGCTCGCAACCTTCACCGCGCGCCCCTCCGATTCAAATTGTGCGCGCTCGATCCGGTCCACTTTGTAACCCGCGCCCAGCCGCGGCACAGACACTGCCAGCGTAGCCTCCGCCAACCCATACACCGGCATCAGCGACTCTCGCCGAAATCCGTACGGCGCAAAACGTTTCGCGAATCTTTCCATCGTTTCCGCGCGCACCGGTTCGGCGCCGTTTGTCGCCGCGCGCCACGAACTCAGGTCCAGCCCTTCCAAATCCTTGTCCGCGATTTTTCGCACACATAGCTCGTACGCAAAATTCGGCGCGGGGCAAATCGTTGCGCGATGCTGGTGAATCGCGCGCAGCCAGCGCTCCGGCCGGCTCAAAAACGCCAGCGGCGACATCACCACCAGCGGTATCCCCGTAAACAGCGGCACAAACCACGCGCCGATCAGTCCCATGTCGTGATACAGCGGCAGCCAAGAAACGCAAGCGTCGTCCGGCTGAATATCAATCCCCGAAATGATCGCGCGGATATTCGCCAGCAGATTTGCGTGCGTCAGCACCACGCCTTTTGGATCGCCGGTCGAACCCGAAGTGTATTGCAGGAACGCAATATCCTCTCCCCGCGCGTGATGCGACAAATGCTGTACCGGCCGCCACTCGCCCGCCGGCCTTAGCGGATCCGTCGGCGCGCTTGCCAGCTTCTGCGCGTTCAGCACTTCGCGCAACGACGGCACCCGCGGCTGCAGCAGCTTCGCCAGATTTTCAGCCTGCCGCCAGGTCACCAAAAATTGCGCTTCGGCGTTTCGCAGAATGTTTGATTGCCGCGCCGCGTATTCCGCGATGCGATCTGCTCGGAACGGCGGATAAATCGGCACCGGAATTCCGCCCGCCAGCAAAATTCCCGCGAACGTCCAGAAAAATTCCGCGCAAGTCGGCAGCATGATCGCCACCGTTTGTGCCGGCTCCAGCCCGCGCCGCCGCAAATCCGCCGCCACCACCGAAGCGCGCTCGTACAGCTCTCCGAACGTGATCGTCCGCAGCTGGTCGTCTTCCTCGTAAATCTGAATGTGGCTGCGCCCCGGTTCGCCGCGCCCGCGCAAACGCAAAATCTCGCTCAGCGTTTCCGCTTTGCGAATTTGCTCGTCAATGTCGGGGCGAATGTCCGGGCGAATCGCGGGTGAAGAAGAAACAGCCGAAGTAGAAATCACCACCGAAGAGGACGCAGCAGAATTCGGCACCGCAGCACCCGCGCCGTTTCCATCCTCGCCGGCTTCAACGCGCAAAATCGCGTCCACCAAATCCTGCACCGTATCCGCTTCCGCCACCACGCGGTCCGGCAAACGCACGCCGCACGCATCGCCCAAACGCAGCATCAATTCCACGCGCTCCAGGCTGCCCAACCCCAACTCGCGTTCCAGGTGGGCCTTCGTGCCGCGCGCCACCAGCTCTTCCATCCCGCGCGCGCTGCCCAATTCCACCAAGAGTTGGCGCACCGATGCCAAGGCTTGCGCTGCCACAGCCGGCTTGCGATCGAGTTTTGTTCCGGTAGCGCCCATCGATGGTAACGGGCAGTTCGCAGCGCACGACCGCGCGCCGCGTCGGGGCAACTGCTCCGGCGAGCCTATCACCACGCCCCGCCTCATTCAATCCCCGCCCGCCTCGCGCTGCCGCTTTGCGTGCCTTCGGTTGACGGTTCTCTCTGTGCCCTCTGCTTTTCTGACGGTGCGATGAGAATCGTCATCTTGAGGCCCGTCCATTTGCCTCAAGCCGGCCGAAGGATCTCTCATTCTTTCTCCGATTTTCCTCCGCTTTTTCTCTGCGTACTCTGTGTCAAATCTTTTGACTCCGCTTTCCGCGCCAAGCGAAACTCCCACGAACCACCTTTCGAGTACTTTCGTACTGGCCTTAATTGGGCCGAGCGGCCTATCGACGCCCCCATTCCTCACCAGCATACTAAGTCGTGTTCGGGGCTCTCCAAAGCGCCTCGAATGTCTGCACCTCCATCACCCCAATGCCCATGAGCGGCCGGCACCCCCACCGGCCGCTCCCCCCTTCCCGTCCCGAAATTTTGACCGCAAGTCATTCACTCCAATCCAGTTGATGGCTTCCATAAGCGCTTCTTTCTTGACATCCGGTGCGCGCGGTTCTATAGATTCCCGCATCGGGGCTGTGTGAGTTGCAGCGATTGGGGCACATTCGGGGATGTGTCGTTAAGTTCGGGGCGAAACCGTCGTCCTTTCTTTTTTCATGCTGAACGGTCCCAAGCACCCCACGCGCCGCGTGTCCTGGGCAGGTGTCCTTACAACGGAGGTGGGGTTTGAAATATTATCGTGCGCTGCTGCGTTGCGGATTCGTATTTTGCTTCCTGGCAGTCCTAAGCGGTTCGGCGTGGGCCCAGACCAGTGCCTCTATCCGCGGCACCGTCACCGATCAATCCGGTGGCGTCGTCGCGGGGGCCAAGGTGATTCTCACCAACACCGGCACAGGCATCGCCCGCACCACCATGACAACCTCCGACGGCACCTATCTCTTCGACTTGGTTCAGGTTGGCAAGTACAACGTGACGGTAGAAAAGCCCGGCTTCTCTAACTTCATCCAGGACGGCATCGTCCTCGAGCTAAATCAAAACGGACGCCTCGACGTTGCGCTGAAAGTCGGCCAGGAAACTCAGACCATCGAGGTCACCTCCAACGTCGTCCAGGTAGACACCACCGGCGCCGTCCTCGGCAAAGTCGAGAACCAGCGCATGATCAACGACCTCCCGTTGGTCGATCGCGACACCTTGCAACTGGGATTGTTGCAAGCTGGCGTGTTCGCCCCTGATCCCGACGACGGATCGGGTAATCCGTTCTCTGTGAGCGGCCAGCGTTCCGAATCCCTCACTTTCTTGCTCGACGGCGGCAACAACACCGACTTCCTCGGAAACAACATTGTGGTTAGTCCCAATCCGGACGCCGTCGAAGAATTTAAGATCCTCACCAACAATTACGATGCGCAGTACGGCCGCACCTCCGGCGGAATCGTCAATCAGATCACCAAATCTGGCACGAATGCCTTCCACGGGGACCTCTTCGAGTTCAACCGTAACAACTTCTTCAATGCCAGGGACTATTTTCTACCGCTTGACCAGGATAAGCAGACATTCAAACGCAACCAGTTTGGTGGCACGGTTGGAGGTCCAATCAAGAAGGACAAGCTATTCTTCTTTCTTGCTTATCAGGCTACCCGCAGCGTCGTTGGCCAGACTTCGCCGCAACTGACCGTGCTCACTCCCGCCCAGCGCACTGGAGACTTCAGCTCCTTGTGCAGTACGTACGCCGCCGGCGCCTGCACCGATCCCAACGGTACCCAGCTGATCAATCCGACCACTGGCGGTATTTACCCCAACAACCAGGTTCCTGTGAACCCGGTCATCGCCAACTACATTCAAGACTTTCTGCCTCTGCCGAATGTCGGGTCCAATGGATTCATCTCTTCCCCCAACGCCGTGATTAACGACGACCAGGGTATCGCGCATATTGACTACACTCTCGGTAAGAACGACACGATTTCCTTCGTGTACCTCATCGATGACACCCGGCAGACTTATCCCTTCCAGATAATCAACGGCGCCTCCACCGGTGGCGACGTACCAATCGGTTCAGGCTTCTCAACGAACTTCCGCGATCAGATTGGTGCTTTCACCTGGACGCACACGTTTTCCCCGGGGATGCTCAACGAATTCCGCTTTGCAGCAAATCGCACGGCTACGCTACAAGCCTCTCCCACCGACAAGACCACTCCCTCCGCCCTCGGCTTCACAAACGTCAGTCCCGATGATCCCAATGGCGCCGCACCTCCGATCATTTTCACCAACGGTTTCAACCTAGGTCCCTCCCCGCAGGGCCCCACCTCTCTTCACGATGCGACCTTCGAGTGGGCCGACAATTACACCTGGACGCGTGCCCGCCACGAGATTAAATTCGGTGCGGACATCTCCCGCATCCGCCAGAATTTCCACTACGATTTCTACAACAATGGTAGTTATGATTTCACGTTCGGCGATTTCACCGGAGACGAAACGGCTGATTTCGTCGCTGGATTCTGGGACAACTACTTCCAATTTTCCAAAGCTACTTACGGTATCCGCACAGGTGCTGTCGGCCTGTACGTCCAGGACACCTGGAAGCTCGCCAAGCACCTCACCCTGAACTACGGCCTACGCTGGGACTATTTCTGGCCCCAGAGCGACGTTCACAACAATATTCTCGGCTTCTTCCCCGGACAGCAATCCACCGTGTTTCCAGACGCTCCGCCCGATATTCTGTATCCGGGCGATCCCGGTACTCCCAACAAAGCTTTGGTTTATCCCGACAAGAACAACTTTGCTCCGCGAATCGGTTTTGCCTGGGACATGTTCGGCAACTCCAAGCTGGTTATGCGCGGCGGTTTCGGTATTTTCTACGATATAGAAGACGGCGCGCTCAACCTGCAGTTCGGTGGCCAGCCGCCGTTCGGCTACGTTTCGAACAATTTTCCTAATTCCTACGCGGGCGTCGTGGGGGATACTCCGGGAACCGGGCCCGTCGCGGACCCCTTCACGCCCCTCCAGCTGACCAACCCGTATCCCTTCACATTCACCGGGGCCTTCTTGGTTCCCAAAATCTCGTTTGCGTATACCACATTCCCGCATTTCCGCACGCCCTACTCGGAAAACTTTAACTATGGCTTCCAGTGGCAAGCCACTCCCAACACCATGGTGGAAGCGGTGTATGTCGGCAGCCTGGGCCGAAAACTAATATCGAGTGGCGAGACGAATTTTCCGGTTCCGAGCGTGATGCAGCAGCAACTCAACAACTTCGGCGCCACGAATCCGGAATGTGCACGGCCGCTCGCGGCTTGCGTGGATTTCATTGGCGGGCCGGTCCTCAGCGGGCCGGAGTCCGATCCCGATGCTTTCCCGACAGGGGTGCAACAGCTTCTTACAAACTTTAGCAACGGTCTTTCCGACAGCCACGAGTTTCAATTGACCGCGGACAAGCGCTTTAGCAAAGGATTCGCCTTACGCGCCGCGTACACCCTGTCAAAAACGATTGACCTCACGTCGGGATTCCGCGCGCGCTCTTCCGAATACACCGATCCTCTCGATTACCGCCTGGACCGCGCGCTCGCCGATTTCGATACGCCGCAACGCCTCGTCATCAGCGGTTTTTGGGAACTTCCCTTCGATCACGGCGTGGAGAACGGCATCTTGAAGAAAATTCTCGGCGGCTGGCAGTTCAACGCCATCGCCAGCTACCAGAAGGGCAACCCGTTCGGGTTGTTTTCCAACAACAATTCCAGCCAGCAGGACCAGGACCCCGACCTCTCTCGTCCCAACGTCATCGGCCCGATTCAATACGGGAATCCGCGAAACGGCCAACAAGTCTTTCCCGTCAATAATCCATCATCAACCGCACAAGCAAACTGCATCAGTTCCGATGCCGCGGACACGAACGGAAACGTGACGGGAGCGTTCTGGTTCAATCCCACCGCCTACGATTGCGTCAATGTGCCGCTCTTCAGTTTTGGCAACGCGCCGCGCAATTTCCTTCGTGGTCCAGGCATCAACAACTACGACCTTTCGATCGTTAAAAAAACAAACGTCACGGAGTCCAAGTCACTTGAGTTCCGGGCGGAATTTTTCAACGCTTTCAATCACGTTCAGTTCCTGAATCCAAATACTGCGGGAGGGAGCGGCACCTTTGGTCAAATTACGACCGATAGGAATCCGCGCCTGATCCAGTTTGGCTTGAAGCTTTACTTCTAAGACGTATCTGCACTGCCTGAAGATGAAAAAGGCCCGAGGTGGCTGGGGCTCCTCGGGCCATTTCATTTGCTGCAACCTGTTGTTCCGCTAAATTGATCTCGATCTGCGCGCCTTTGCACGGTGGCGTAGCCCCGCAAAATCTTCAGCGACCGCGTCCCATCGGCCGGTAACTCCTCATGGGTCGTGCGCGCATCCGGAACCGCGGTGGCAGCGGTGGCGGCACGCTGTGCAGCGGTGCCCCACAGTTGTTGCAGCTTTCCTGCGGCGCATCGTGCAGACGCAGCCAGCGCCCCCGCGCGATGCATTCCGGATTCAAACATTGCACCGTCCCACCTGCCAAATTCAGCATCATTCCTCTCGGTTTACGTGTGAAGGTGTGTTGCCGGTTTCGGGAAAATGCAAATCGTCCAACGCGGAGCCACTCAAACAGAAATGTTTGGGTAACGCAGCGTTAACGTGCGGAATTTTGCTCTGAGCAGGCTAGTGTGTCAAGAAAAATCCACACTATTAGTAGTAGTGCCGTTCCGATTCGGTGCAAAATGGCAAGACGGTCCGCAGCGCCGGCTCGTCCTGAGACTTGGCGAGCTGTGGAGTCTAATTTGAACTGTTGTTGGCGGGCGGCGCGGCGGGTGGTGTGGCTGCTGCCGGAAGCTTGGAAAGCTCGGCTTCCATGTCGTCAATCTTCTTCTGCTCTTCGTCCATTTCCTGCTGCTTCGCCGCGATCTGGTCCTGCTCATCCTTCAGTTTCGCCGCGCCATCCGCGTCCGACGCGTAGTCCGGCTTGATGTAATACATCTGGGAATCCAGCGTGTAGGTCCGTTGCAGAAGGTCCAGGTCCACCTTAACCGTCGCCAATTTATCCTTGGCATTCTGGATGGAAGTCTCAAGCGCTTTTTGATTCCCCGCGCCCGCCGCTGCGCCGCCAGCTCCCGCAGAGCCGTTCGAGGGGGCAGCTGCGTTCACCGCATCGCCCGTCGCTACAGCGGCATTATCTGCATCGTCCGCAGGCGTCTGGCCCACCACGCTGATGGCAGCGTTAGACTTGGGAATCGTATCGTCGTTCCACACGCGGGCGGGCTTCGCCTGATCTTTCTTCGCTTCACGCGCCGCCTTCGCGGCCGCCGCCAGTGGATCGCTCGGCGCGGACGCCTGCGGGTCCTGCGAGGGAGGTTGTGCCTGCCCCGCCGCAATACCTATAGGCATAGTCAGCAGAATGCCCAGGCTCCAATGTGCGATTTTCATCGTGCTTCTCCCAGATGGCAGTTTCTCAAACTCCAATTCTAGCCGCCTGCTCGCGCCAGTGGCAATTAGCGTTCTGTCCCGCGCCCTAAGAGGCACCCTGTACTTCGCGGCAGGTGCAAACCTCTCTCCTTCCGACGACGGTTTTGTACTCGATTCAGGTTCGCAATCGCCTCTGCCGCGGAAAAGTTTTCTGATCGCCAACGAAACCCTTAATAATCTGCAATTTCCGGCCCTAGCCGATTCCCACTAGCTCGATAACCTTGGTCCGGAACGCTCGTCTTATTTATGACGGAAAGCTTATCCGCCTGAGGAAGGAGCGCAGTGAACCAGTCCAGCCGCACCGCCGAACACATGGCTTTCTTTCGCGCGCTCGAAAGCAAGCGCCCGCCGCGAACCAGGCTGTTCAGCGACCCGTACGCCGCCAGCTTCCTCAGCCCAGGTTTCCGCAGAGCGGTGCGCATCGCGTCAATCCCCGTGCTCGGCCGCGCCATCCCCTGGCTCGCCGACGCAATCATCCCCGGCGCGCGCTCCTCAGGAATCGCCCGCACCCGCTGGATTGACGACGCCCTGGTCGCCGCGCTTGCGAAAGGTATCCGCCAGGTCGTAATCCTTGGCGCCGGATTCGATTGCCGCGCCTTCCGCATTCCCGAACTTCGCTGCGCCGAAATCTTCGAAGTTGACCATCCCCAAACTTTCGCCACGAAACGTGAGCAGTTGGCTCAACTCCTCGATCGCGAGCCCGCCAACCTCACCTTCGTACAAATAGATTTCAATCGCCAATCGCTCGAGGAGGTTCTAAGTCGCGCAGGTTTCGATCCAGCGCAACCCAGTATTTTTCTTTGGGAAGGCGTCACAAACTACCTCACCGCCGAGGCCGTAACCGCGGTGCTGCGTTTCGTCGCATCCTGCGCTGCGGGGACCGAACTAATATTCACCTACGTGCACCGCTCCGCCATCGATCATCCCGCCACATTTCCCGACGCCGAAAAACTTCTGCGCTCTCTCGAAAAAATTGGCGAGCCATGGACTTTCGGTCTTCTTCCCGACGAACTTTCCGCCTTCCTCGCCAGCACAGGCTTGCGCCTCCGCCAGGACGTCGACTCCATCGGCTATCGCGCTCAGTTCATGGGCCGGCGCGGCCGGCACATGAAGGGCTACGCGTTCTATCGCGTCGCCGTCGCCGATGTCCCCGCCCCGCACGGCCGGGATCTCGCCACGTCGCCTGCACAAAACGCGGACGCCGTGCGATAATCCCCGCTTGAATTTGCCGGTCCGCGCTGATCGTGCGGACCGCTGAGCCGTTCGGAGCCCTAATGAAATTTCTTCCCCGCGCGATTTTGTTCTTTCTTGCGCTGCAAGCCACGCCTCCCGCGTTTGGCAGAACCGCCGCGCCGCGTCCGAACATTCCCGCGCCCGCAGCCGTTTCCGCGCCGCAATCTTCGCAATCGCCCACCAGCACTCCCGACGCTTCGGCCCCTGCCACGTCGCAACAGACGTCCGAAAAGGAAGTCACGGCCTACACTCTTCCGCCCGACCTCTACCGCAAAGCGCGCGACCTCGGCCGCTTCCACGCGCGTTTTGCCTGGATCGACTTCTTCTACGGCATCTTCGTCCTCTGGGTCATCCTCTACTGGCGCTTCGGTCCACAATTTCGCGATTGGGCCGAATCCGTTTCCCGCAATCGTTTCCTGCAAGCCGCGATCTTCGCGCCGCTCTTGCTCCTCACCATCGCCATTCTGGGCCTGCCCTCGGACATCTACGAAAATTCCGTCGAGCGAAAATACGGCCTCAGCATTCAGAGTTGGGGCTCCTGGTTCTGGGATTGGACGAAGGGACAGTTCCTCGGAATCGTGCTCGGAATTATTCTGGTTTCGATTCTTTACGCTGTCATTCGCAGCAGCCCGCGCCGCTGGTGGTTTTATTTCTGGCTGACGTCGCTGCCCATCATCGTACTTCTTGTATTCATTCAGCCCGTCCTCGTGGATCCCCTGTTCCACAAGTTCGAGCCGCTGCAGCAAAAAGACCCCGCGCTCACCGCCAGCCTGGAAAAAATGGTCCAGCGCGCGGGCGTGAATATCCCACCGGAGCGCATGTTCTGGATGGGTGCGGGAGAAAAAACCACGGAGCTCAACGCCTACGTTACCGGCATCGGCGCCTCAAAGCGCATCGTCGTGTGGGACACCACGATCGCCAAGATGAACACGCCGCAAATTGTTCTTGTCGCGGGACACGAAACTGGCCATTACGTCCTCAATCACATCTGGAAGGGACTACTGTTCGCGGCGGCATTTCTGTTTGTACTCTTTTATCTCGGCTTCCGCACTATCGGTTGGCTGCTGCGGCGATTCGGCACCGCCTGGGGCATCCGCGGAGTTGAAGATTGGGCCTCGCTCCCCGCGCTTCTGCTCCTGATTGGAATCTATTCTTTTATCGCCAACCCCGTGCAGAGCGCCATGAGCCGCCACTTCGAACATCAAGCCGACCAATACGGCCTGGAAGTCACTCACGGTCTAATTCCGGATTCCAGCCAGGTCGCCGCGCAAGCCTTTCAAATTCTCGGTGAAGTGGATCTCTCGGATCCCACGCCCAGTCCCGTCACGGTCTTCATGTTTTATTCCCACCCAACGATCTCAGACCGCATCCACTTCTCCCTAACCTACGACCCTTGGGACCAAGGCGAACAACCAGAGTTCGTGAAATAGTGAAAGCGTCGTCATCCTGAGCGCAGCGAAGGATCTCTCTTCGTTTTCCTTCGATCCACTCACCCCCGAGCATGCACGCTCACCCGAATCCCATACTTCGCTCGCAGTGTCACTAACGGATCCGTCACCACCCGATGCCCCGGCACCGCCTTAAATCGAAACCGCTGCGCCACAGTAGCAATCACCATTCCCAATTCCAGCAGCGCGAACCCCTGCCCAATACACCTCCGTGGCCCATCCCCAAACGGAAAATAAGCTCCCGCCGGCAAACGATTCTCTAACCCATCCAGCCACCGCTCCGGCCGAAACTTCTCCGGCTCATCAAAATACCGCGCATCGCGATGCATCACCCACTGCGACATGATGAACGTCGTATCCACCGGGAAATCATATCCGCCGATCGTGCATGGCGCGATCGAAGTCCGCGCCAAGATGTAAGCCGCCGGATAAAGCCGCAGCACCTCGCTCACCACCGCGCGCAGAAAAGGCAATCGCTCCAGATCTGCAACTTCTGGCGCGCGCCCGCCCAACACGCGCTGCAGTTCCTCATGCAACTTCGCCTCAGCCGCGGGATTTTCGCTCAACATATACCACGTCCACGAAAGCGTCAGCGCCGTCGTCTCGTGCCCCGCCATAAATAAAGTCATCGTCTCGTCGCGCAATTGTTTCGGAGTCATCTGCGTGCCGTCTTCATCCATAGCGCCCATCAGCAGCGCCAGCAGATCGTTGTGCGGAGTCGTGTTTCCCTCCGCTTGCCTTTCTTTAATTATTCCGTACACCAGTGAATCCAGAAATTTCGTCTCGCGCTCCGCTCGCCGATTCCGCGGCGTCGGCCAGCTCTCCGGTACCTTGATCGGCGAACGCGCCTTGCGCATCGAATAGCGCATCAAAAATCCCAGCGACTTGCCGACTTCTTCCGCCTTCACACTCAGCGTCGTCCCAAAAAGCGTGCGCACGGCGATGTCCAGCGTCATCCCCATCATCTCGTCTGCAATGTCGCGCACTTCGCCAGCGTGCCACCGGCGCATGTGCGTATTCGCGCATTCCACCATCGTTGTGCCATATTCCGTGATGCGCGTGCGGTGAAACGCAGGCTGCGCCAGCCGCCGTTGCCGCCGCCAGAAATCTCCTTCGCTGATCAGCAGCCCTTGCCCCAGCAGTCGCTGCGTCACATCCTTGGTCAACGTGCTCTTGTGAAATTTCGCCTGCTGCACGATGCACAGTTGCTCGATGTAGTCCGGATGATTCAGCAAAATGCGGTAATGCCGGAACACCGGAATGCACACGATGTCGCCATATTTCCGCGCCACCCGCATCAGCGTCTCGAGCGGATCACGCAGCACGTTTAACGCGAGGCCCAGCAATGGCGTGCCCTTCGGCCCCGGCGGCAGGCCCGGCCGGCTTGCAACGGATGCAGCTGTAGAAGCAGCAGTCACTGTCATGGTTTAGCGCACTCTGTGCAGGTGGAAAAACTGCCCGCGCGATCTCCTCTTATTATTACGCTCCCTGGCGCGAATTCATTGCATCAAATGTGGTAGTTCTTAATTACTAAAGATGCGGCCCGCCCTTTAGCGGTTTTCTCCCGAATTGGGTAAGATACGCGGGCGGATAGTTCAAGCTGTTAAGGGGATCGTCAGTGGAAGTCGAACAGCCGGATTGGCTGCAGCAAATCGAGGGCGTGCTCGAAAGCCTGAATGAAGGCGTGCTCATTTCCGACGATTGCCAGAATATTATTTTCGTGAATTCCAACCTCGAGCAAATGACCGGTCTGCCACGCGCTGACATCGTTGGGCCGGACATTCACAGGCTTTACAACCAAGCCGAGGCCGAATTCATCATTAAGAAAAGAGAGCAGGGCTTGCAGGCTGGCCACAATCGCTTCGAATTCGTGCTGCCCAGAAAAGATGGCTCACGGCTGCCCGTGATTATCAGCGCGCGGGTGGTGGAAGATCCCGACGGCCGCCAGTTTTCCATCGTCACGTTCACCGACATCTCCGATCTGAAGCGCGCCGAGCAAGAATTGCGCGAGGTCAACAAAAAACTCGAAGAGCGTCACCAGGAAATTCAGGAAGACCTCACGCTTGCCGCGCGCGTGCAACAAAGCCTCGCGCCGAAATCGCTGGTGTGGGGCGGAGTCCGCGTCGAAACCTTCTATCATCCGGTGCGCACTATCGGCGGCGATTTCGGCCTGGTAAGCTCGCTCGACGATCACTATTTGAATCTGCTGGTCTGCGACGTTTCCGGCCACGGCATCGGCTCAGCCCTCGTCGCCAATCGCATCTACACCGAAATGATGACGCAACTGCGTGCCGGCTCCGCGCTGGACACCATGCTGACCCAGCTCAACCGCTTCGTCATGCACAATATTGGCAGCTCGGTTTTCTTTTTCACCGTCGCCGCCGCGCGCATTGACCGTCCTGGCCGGCGTATGGTTTTCGCCGGCGCCGGACATCCTCCCGCCATGATCGCGCACAATGGCGCCGAGCCTCGCCTCCTCGAATCCCGCAGCATGGTTCTCGGCGCTCTGCCCGATGCCGTGGACGTTGAAGCCACTCTCGACGTGGATCTCGATTCCGGCGATCGCGTCGTGCTCTACACCGACGGAATCACCGACGTCTTCAATAACCGCGGCGAAATGCTCGGCGTCGAAGGCGTGCAGAAAATCGTTCGCGAAACTTCCCGCCTCCCCTTCCACGAAATGAAAAAAGGCATCCTCGATAGCGTAGCCCAATGGCGCGAAGGCCCGCCCACGGACGATGTCTCCCTGGTTTTAGTGGAAGTCTAAATCCGCACAATGGCTCGGATCGAACTGGCCACGCAAATCTCCACTGCGGCGAACGAAATCTTCGTCTTCTTTGTTCCGCAACGCATGCCTCTCTGGTACGGCGCAGAGATGAACGCGCACTTCGAAGTCCAATCCGGCGCACCAGATTTCGCGGTGGGGCAAAAAGTTCGCATCACCGGAAAATTGCAACACCACGACGTAGCCCTCACCGTAGTAGTGACCGCCTACGAATGGGAACGTCACTTGGAATGGCAGTTTCAAGATTCCTACGGTGTCCGCGGAATGCAACGGTGGGATCTGCAACCTGAAGCAAACGAAACCAAAGTAATCATGCGCGATGAATATGTAATGCCCACGATGGCGGGCAAAATCCTCGATCACCTCATCACCAGCCGCGCCGTAAAACTCCGCGATCAATCCTGGCTCGATCGGCTAAAACGCTTCGCCGAGCGACCGGATAGGTAGCGCGATACGAAGCTCCTAAACTCCCACCACCCGCAAAAACCTCTTCTTCCCCACACGCAAAGGCAGCATCTCCCCGGGATTCAAAACGATCGTCTTCTTCACGTCCTTCTCGATTGCGCCATTCACCTCCACCGCCCCCGCCTTGATCAATCTCTCCGCTTCGCTCCGCGACGAAGCCATCCCTGTCTCCGTCATCACTGCATAAAGCGGCCGCTTCCCCCAAGCCAATTTCATTTCCGGCATATCCGTCGGCGCCTTGCGATCGCGATACACCAGCCGGAATTCGTCCGCCGCTTCCTTCGCGGCCTCTTCCCCGTGAAATCCAGCGATGATCGTATGCGCCATCTGCATTTTCGCGTCCATCGGATGCAGTACGCCCATACTCACCTCTTCGCGCAGCCGCACAATCACCGGCGAACCAAAATCCGTCAGCAATTCGTAATAAGACCACATCAGCTCGTCCGAAATGGACATCAGTTTCCCGAACATCTCGCCCGGCTTTTCGGTGATTCCAATGTAATTCCCCAAACTCTTCGACATCTTCCGCTCGCCGTCGAGCCCCACCAGAATCGGCATCGTCAAAATCACCTGCCCCGGCAAACCGTACTCGCGCTGAATCTCGCGATGCACCAGCAAATTGAATTTCTGCTCCGTCGCGCCCAATTCCACATCCGATTTCAACGCCACCGCGTCGTAAGCCGTCAGCAGCGGGTAAAGCAGCTCGTGCACCGAGATCGGCAAATTCGCGTCCAGCCGCGAACGAAAATCCTCGCGCTCCAGCATCCGCGCCAGCCGGTAATGCGCGCACAGTTGCACCACTTCCGTGCTGCTCAACTTCCCCAGCCACTCGCTGTTGTAGCGGACCTCCGTTTTGTCGCGGTCGAGGATCTTGTAGACCTGCGCAAGATATGTTTTTGCGTTCGCGTCAACTTGTTCGCGCGTCAGCGGCGGACGCGTTTCCGACTGCCCCGTCGGATCGCCGATCATCGCCGAAAAATCCCCAATCAAAAAAACGGCCGTATGCCCCATATCCTGAAATTGTTTCAATTTCCGCAGCACTACCGTGTGCCCCAGATGAATGTCCGGCGCCGTCGGGTCCACTCCCAAGTAAACGCGCAGCGGCTTCCCTGTCTTTACCGCCTCCGCCAGCTTCGCCTTCAATTCCTCCTCGCGAATAATTTCCGCCACGCCCTTTTTCAGGTAAGCGAGCTGCTCTTCTACCGGCTTGAATTTTGCAGACGACACTATTTTCGCCCCGACCCTTTCGGCGCACTTAATAGCACGCGCCGCCCCTCCATCCGATACCGGCCCTCCAGCACAATCCGCACCGCTTCCGTATAAATGCGATGTTCCTCGCGCAAAATCCGCTCTGCCAAAGTTTCCGGGGTATCCGCATCCTCGATCGGCACGCACGCCTGCAGCACAATCGGCCCCGCGTCCAGATTTTCATCCACGAAGTGCACCGTGCACCCCGAAAATTTCGCGCCATGCTCCAGCGCCTGCCGCTGCGATTCCAGCCCCGGAAACGCGGGCAGCAAAGACGGATGAATATTCAAGATCCGCTGTGGAAATGCCGCCACAAAATGCGGCGAGAGCAACCGCATGTATCCCGCCAGGCACACCAGCTCAACTTTCTTGTCCCGCAGCGCCGCCACTACCAGCTTGTCATAGGCCTCGCGCTCCAATCCCTTCGACGGAATTACCCGCGCTTCAATCCCGCGCCGCCGCGCCTTCTCAATCCCCTCCGCGCCCTCGCGATTGCTCACCACAATCGCAATTTCCGCGTCCGGAATGCGCCCCGCCCCGACGCTCTCGGCGAGCGCCTCGAAATTCGATCCGCGCCCCGAAAGCAACACGCCAATCCGTTTCTTCATGACCGCCCGAAATTAGCACAGTTCCCGAAACCGGCAAAACTTCGCCCCAAGCCACACTTGACTCCATCGCTCCATCGAGGCATCTTGTCCCGCACGCACGTGCCCCAAGACTCATACCGGAGGTTTTCGATGCCGCGCACACGTCTCATCCTTTCGGCCGCAATTTTCGCCATGCTCCTCACCACATCCTGCGACCAAGCCGTCAAAAAGGACGCCCAAGCCCAACACCAGCAAGAAATCCAGCAAGCCCGCGCCGCCGACGAAGCCGCCATTCGCGCCGCCTCCGCCGCGTGGAGCCAGGCCTCCGCCGCGAAAGACCTCGACAAGGCCATGTCCTACTACACCGATGACGCCGTGCAGTTGTCCCCGAAATCCCCGGCCACAAAAGGCAAAGAAAATATTCGCAAGAATTGGGGCCCCATGCTCGCCGCGCCCGGCCCCGGCCTCACTTTTCAGCCCACCACCATCGAAGTCGCGCGCTCTGGCGAAATCGCCTACGAATCCGGTACCTACGATTATGTGACCACCGACAAGAAGGGAAAATCAACCGACGAGAAAGGCAAATACGTGGTCATCTGGAAGAAACAAAACGACAACTCCTGGAAAGCCGCCGTGGATATTGACAACACCGATCAATAAATCGGAATAGAAAAACCGTTAACTCCCAGAGCGCGAGGTTTCGCTCCGTCCCAGTTGTAGAAGTTTGTACTGACACTTCATTTCCGCCTCTAACTCTTAACTGTCAACTTTCAACGCCTAACTTTATTTTCCACCGCGTCTCTGCGGTAAAAAATCCGCGCCGCGCACCCTACAACCCCAACTTCCCGCTATAAATCACTCGCGGCTTCCCCCGCACCGCCCGCTCAATCCTTCCAATCAAATAAAATTTCTCGCGCCGCCGCTTCAATTCCGTCTCCACTCTCGACACATGCTTAGCCGGCACCACTAAAATCATCCCCACGCCCAAATTAAAAGTGCGCAGCAATTCGTCGCGCTCAATCTGCCCCAGCCGCGCCAAATATCGAAATATCGGCAACACCGGCCACGACCCCAGATCAATCACCGCCTGCACATTCGCCGGCAAAGCGCGGGGCAAATTCCCGGTAATTCCGCCACCGGTAATATGCGCCATGGTAGTCACCCACCCGCGTGCCAAAATACTTTTCAGCAGCGGCCAGTAAGCTCGATGCGGCTTCAAAAGCTCCGGCCCAATTTTATTACTCACCTCTGCCACATAAGTATTCGGACTGAGCTTCGCCACTCCAAACACCAATTTCCGCGCCAGCGAATATCCATTCGTATGCAATCCGCTCGAAGGCAGCGCCAGCAGTGCATCCCCCGGACGCACCCGCCGTGGATCGAGCTGCATTTTTCGCTCGACGGCGCCAACAATAAATCCCGCCAGATCGTATTCGCCGGCCTCGTAAAAATCCGGCATCTCCGCTGTTTCGCCGCCGATCAACGCGCAACCCGCATGCCGCGCCGCCCTGCTCATCCCTTCGATCACCTGCTCCACGACACGCGCGTCAATCTTCCCCATTGCCAGGTAATCCAGAAAAAATAGCGGCTGCGCGCCCTGCGTCAAAATGTCGTTGACGCAATGATTCAAAATATCCGCGCCCACCGTCGAATGAATTCCGGTAGCAAACGCGATTTTCAGCTTCGTCCCCACACCGTCGGCGCTCGATACCAGAATGGGATCGCGCCAGCGCTTCCGATCCAGCTGAAATAGCGCCCCAAATCCGCCAATCGGCGCCAGCACTCCGCGCGTAAAAGTTTTCCGCGCCATGGCCGCAATCCGCCGCTTGGCTTCATCGGCCACTGCAATATTTACTCCGGCATCGGCGTAGCGCATGGTTGGTTTCTGTTTCCTGAAGGAGTCGGACTAGTTCCCTGAAGCTTGCAGCTTCTTGCGAGCCAGGATCAGAACATCACAATCAGAATATGTGGAACAACCGCTTCCAGCGAATTTCTCCCGGATGGATCACGGCGTTCAAATAAGTCGCAAACCGCTCACCCACGTGACCCGGTTCCCACACATCTTCCGGCGCCTCGATGGACATATAAATCAGCACCGGCGTCCCGATAATATTTTCCCGTGGCACAAATCCCCAGTAGCGGCTGTCATTCGAATTATCGCGGTTATCGCCCATCATGAAATATTCGCCCGCCGGCACCACCAGCTCGCCATTCTGCACTTGCTTCGCCAGCTCGTTCCGCCACTCGGGATTATCCGCGAAAGGCATCTCCGCGGTTCGCGCCGGAAAATTCTCCACCGGGGAATCGGTGTTGTTCGGATTGTGCATGGCGTAAGGCTCGTTCAACGCCGTGCCGTTCACAAACACCTTCCCGTCCACGATTTTTATGCGGTCGCCCGGCACTCCGATACATCTTTTGATGAAATCCGGAAATCCCTGATCCGCCAGCGGCGCGCGAAACACCGTAATCTGTTGCCGCTTCGGTTCGCGCCACAGTGGCACATGCCACGGCGTAAACGGAATCCCCGCATCGTATCCAAACCGGCTCACGATCAGGTGATCCCCGATCAGGACCGTGTTTTCCATCGAGCCGCTCGGAATCACCCGCGCCTGCACCAGCGTCCCCTCGATCAGCAGGAACGCCATGATCACCCAAAACCACGAAACCACTTCGCGCCACACCTTGTCGCTGGTGGTCGCGTGCTCGTGCTGCTGCTCCTCGCGCGCTCTTTCCAGCCGTTCCCGGTCTGCGGCCACGGCTTCTTCCACGTCAGCCTTCACGATGAGCCTCCACTTCCAGTTGCACCAGCTCCGTCGGATAGCTGCCGGTGTAGCACGATGTGCAGAACTTGTGGTTGGCGTCGTCCGTATCCTCCATCGCCAGCCGCAATCCCTCAAGCGAAACGTATCCCAGCGAATCCGCGCCCAGATATTTCCGTATCTCTTCCACTGAATAATTTGCCGCGATCAATTCCTCGCGCCGCGGCGTATCCACTCCGTAATAACAAGGCGAAATCGTCGGCGGGCAGCTGATCCGCACGTGCACTTCGGTCGCGCCCGCGTCGCGCACCAGCCGCACGATCTTTCGGCTGGTCGTCCCGCGCACAATCGAATCATCCACCAATATCACGCGCTGCCCCTCCAACATTCGACGTACCGGGTTCAGCTTTAGCTTCACTCCAAAATCGCGTATCGCCTGGCTCGGCTCGATGAAAGTGCGCCCAATATAATGGTTGCGAATCAGCGCCATGCGAAACGGAATTCCCGAATCCGCCGAATACCCGATCGCCGCCGGAACGCCGGAATCCGGTACCGGCGTCACGATGTCCGCTTCCACCGGATGTTCTTTCGCCAGCAAACGTCCCAATCTCTCACGCGTGCGGTTCACTGGCATTCCAAAAACCAGGCTGTCCGGCCGCGAAAAATAAACGTGTTCGAAAACGCACTGTTGCAGCGGCTTTTCCGGCGCGAAATGCAGCGATTCCAGCCCGCTGCGCGAAATCCGGACCATTTCTCCCGGCTCCACGTCGCGCACGTATTCCGCATCAATCAAATCCAGCGCGCAAGTCTCTGAAGCCGCCACCCACGCGCCATCCAGCCTTCCCAGGCACAGCGGACGAAAGCCACGCGGATCGCGAATCGCGTAAATCTCATCGCGCGTAAGCAACAGCAGCGAATACGCGCCCTCCACCTGATTCAACGCATCCGCAATCGCGCCCGTCAGGTTTCGCGCCTGACTCCGCGCGATCAAATGGACGATCACTTCGGTGTCGCTAGTCGTCTGAAAAATGGATCCGCGATGTTCCAGCTTCTTGCGCAGTTCGATCGCATTGGTCAGGTTGCCGTTATGTCCCAGCGCGATCTTGCCTTTGTTGCAATCAATCACCACCGGCTGCGCGTTCATCAGAACATTGTCGCCCGCCGTCGAATACCGCGTGTGCCCGATCGAAGCGTCGCCCGGCAGCCGCGCAATCACTTCCGGCGTGAAAATTTCCTGCACCAGCCCCAGCGACTTGTGCACGTGCACCTGCGTGCCGTCGGTGGAAGCGATCCCCGCCGATTCCTGCCCGCGATGCTGCAACGCATAAAGCCCCAGGTACGACATCTTTGCCGCTTCCGGGTGCCCAAATATCCCGAAAACTCCGCAATGGTCGTGAAAATGATCGTCGTCGAGTTGGATAATTTTGCTCACGCGTTTTCGATGGCCTTTAGCAGCGATTCGCTCCACACCCGCCGGAACGATTCGATACTGCCTTGTATCACAGCTGCGCCCTGATATTGGATGCGGAATTCACCGCGAGTGACTGTACCAATACGCTGTGCACTGACTTTGTATTGTGCCGCAATCTCATTCACGCGAGCAAGTGAAGCAGGTGCAACAGATGCCACGGCCCGCGCCCCGCGTTCGCCAAACAGCGCAGCCTCCGCAAAATCTTCCGCGCCCGCAGCATCAATCGAAAACTCGGCCGAGAGCCCGTCGCGCCCAAAACACGCCTCCGCCATCGAAACCGCGAGCCCGCCGTCGCTTACATCGTGCGCCGAACGCACCGCGCGCTCCGCCGCCAACGCCACCAAACAATCAATCAACCGCTTCTCCGCCGCCAAATCAATCACCGGCGGCTCGCCCGCCACGATCCCATGAATTGTCTTTGCGTATTCGCTCGAGGCGAAATCAATTTTCATAGCGGCGCCCTTCATGCAGCCATTTTCCGTAGCGCCATCCAACACCAAAATCACATCGCCTTCGCTCGCAAATCCTGAACCCAACGCGCACTCCGCATCCTCGATCAACCCAAGCACTCCCAAAACCGGAGTCGGATATATCGCCTTCCCCAAAGTCTCATTATAAAAACTCACGTTCCCGCCGGTGATCGGCGTCTCCAGCACGCGGCAAGCTTCCGCGATCCCGTCAATCGCCTCGCTGAATTGCCACATTACTTCCGGCTTTTCCGGGTTCCCAAAATTCAAGCAATTCGTAGCCGCAATAGGACGCGCCCCGCTGCAAGCCACATTCCGCGCCGCTTCCGCCACCGCATGCATTGCGCCCAATCGCGGCGCCAAAAATCCCCAACGCCCGTTTCCGTCGGTCGCCAGCGCCAAAGCACGTTTCGATTCTTTCAACCGCAGCACCGCCGCATCCCCGGCCCCAGGACCAAACGTCGTATTCGTCTGCACCATCGAATCGTATTGCTCGGTGATCCAATGCTTCGAAGCAATCGTAGGCGACGCCAGCAAACGCGAAAAATTCCCACTCAAATCCGCGCCCACCGCAGCCAAAGGCACAGAAGCGGTCGTGCTAGCCTCAACAGCCTTCGCATCCGGTGCAGCAATCGGACGCTCATAGCGCGGCCCTTCCTCCGCAATTGCATGCGCCGGAATCGCAGCCGCCACCTCGCCGTGATTCAGCACGCGCAAAATTCCATCTTCCGTGACGCGGCCAATCTCCACCGCGTCCAATCCCCATTTGTGGAACACATCGAAAACTTCCCGCTCGCGCCCGCGCTCCGCCACCAGCAACATGCGCTCCTGCGATTCGCTCAACATTATTTCGTACGGCGTCATCCCCGTCTCGCGCTGCGGCACGCGGGCCAGATCAATTTCAATCCCCAGCCCGCCGCGCGAAGCCATTTCCGAACTCGAGCTCGTCAATCCCGCCGCTCCCATATCCTGAATCGCCACCACCGCGCCGGTGCGCATCGCCTCCAGGCACGCTTCCAGCAGCAATTTCTCCATGAACGGGTCGCCCATCTGCACGTTCGGCCGTTTCTGCTGCGATTCCTCGCTGAATTCCGCCGACGCCAGCAGCGAAGCCCCATGAATTCCGTCGCGCCCCGTTTTCGCGCCCACGTAAATCACCGGATTCCCCGCCCCCCGCGCCTTCGCAAAAAATAATTCTTCGCGCCGGCAAATCCCCAGTGCCAACGCATTCACCAAAGGATTGTTCGCATAGCAAGGCTCAAACACTACCTCGCCTCCCACGGTCGGCACCCCAAAACAATTCCCATAAAATCCAATCCCGCGTATCACCCCATCCAAAATATGCCGATTGCGCGCATTTTCCTCCGGCGTCGCATTTCCCGCGCCGGGCCCTGAAGTAATCGGCCCAAACCGCAACGAATCCATTACCGCAATCGGCCGCGCCCCCATCGTAAAAATATCCCGCAGAATCCCGCCCACTCCGGTAGCCGCGCCCTGAAACGGCTCGACAAAACTCGGATGGTTGTGCGACTCAATCTTAAAAACCGCCACCATCCCGTCGCCAATGTCCACGACGCCCGCATTTTCTCCCGGCCCCTGCACCACGTGCGTCCCACGCGTAGGCAGCCGCTTCAAATGCACGCGCGACGATTTATACGAGCAATGCTCGCTCCACATCACGCTGAAAATTCCCAGCTCGGTGAAAGAAGGATCGCGCCCCAATATTTTCTGCGTGCGTGCGTATTCTTCAGGCGAGAGGCCGTGCTCGGCCGCAATCTGCGGAGTAACCTTAATTTCGGTCTCAATCATTTTTTGTGGGCATTGTTTTAAAGAAGAACCGCAAAGTCTACGCCGGAACCGCCGCAGTCACTCCCGACGAACGCGCCGGCGCACCCGCGTCAGCCGCCAGACTAGCCACCAGCGACCGGAAAACCACCAACCCATCCGCCGATCCCAGAGGGGCCTCTACCGCCCGCTCCGGATGCGGCATCAACCCCAGCACATTGCGCTCGCGGTTGCAGATCCCCGCAATCGCGCCCAACGACCCATTCGGATTAGCCTCGCGGTCGCCTTCCTCCGCATCAGCGCCATCCGCACGCACGTAATGAAAAATAATCTGGTTGTTGCGCTCCAATTCCGCCAGCGCGGCTGGCTCGCAAAAATAATTCCCTTCGTTGTGCGCAATCGGAATCTTCAGCACCTGCCCCCGGGTCGCAGCGCATGTAAACGGTGTGTCCGTTGCCTCCACCCGCATATGCACATGCCGGCACAGATAACGCAGGCCCTTGTTGCGCATCATCGCGCCGGGGAGCAACCCCGCCTCCAGCAAAATCTGGAATCCGTTGCAGATCCCCAGAACCAGCCCGCCCCCGCGCGCAAACCGCTCCACCGCCTTCATCACCGGCGAAAATCGCGCGATCGCGCCCGTCCGCAGATAATCCCCATACGCAAATCCGCCCGGCAAAATCACCCCGTCGCAACCGGCCAGGTCCTCAGACTGATGCCAGATGAACTCCACCGGCTGGCGCACAATCGCGCTCACCGCATGGAAAGCATCCGCATCGCAATTCGACCCAGGAAATTGCACCACGCCAAATTTCATCGCCACTCCTTACCTCATCTCAACTCATTTTACCATGCGCGCCAAATATGCCGCAGCGCCACTTTGCGCTGGCTCTTTGCTTTACGTTTTCTCTGCGCCCTCGGCCCTCTGCGCTAAATCCTCCGACTAAAACTTCGTAATATCCACAGCCGCCAACCCCTTCTCGTCGCAATAATCGTGATACCGCTTCAAAAATGTCTGCCAATTCTCGGTAGCAATCGTCTGCCCCTTCTCATCCACGAAATCCAGCGCGCCCTCGATCACCGCAAACACGATCGTATCTTCCTTGCCCACCATCCGCGGCGAATGTGTGGATCCCGCCACCTCAAACACCACATCACCCAGCTCAGACACCCAGCCCTCGTCGTAAGTCCATGCCCCCTGCACCGTGTACACCACTACCGTCCCCGGATGAAAATGCATCTGCAGCGCCGCTCCCGGCACTGACCGAATAAATAAAATGATCTGCCCCGTCACCGGATTCAACTTGATCAACTTAATAGAATGTCCCGGCGCCCAAGGCACCCAAGGCAAATCCCCAGGATGCGTGTGGCTAGCCATCGCCTTGTGAACCGGATGTGTCCCTGCAGCACCAGTAGTCATCGGTGGATCCCTCCCCTGCGGCGGAAAAATTCAAATCCCGCTTAAATCACAATCTAATACGCCGCTATCGCCCCACAAAACTCCAACCCGCCGCCCCAGTCAAGCACATTATCCCGCCACAGTCGCAGGCAGCAGCCGCCCGCGCCCTGATCGCTCGACGAGAGGTATAATCCGCAAGGAAGTCGCGAAATCGCACCCGGACTTCCTCTGCTCGCTCGAAAGGAATCTCGAATGATCCGACGCGACTTTCTCCGCAACATCCTCTACGGCACCACCGCCCTAGCCGCTGCCGACGCAGCCAACAAAGTAATCGCGCCGCTCACCAGCGCCGCTGCCGCAGCGAGCGATCCACAGAATCAACACGAGCTCCCCACCCCAGCCGCCGCTCCCTTCGCGCTGGAAGACATCAAAATCCTAGACCCCGACCTCCTCCGCATGCGCGCCCAAACCCTCGATTACATGCTGGCCCTGGATTCCGACCGCCTCCTCCACAATTTTCGCATCACGGCGAACCTCCCATCCGCCGCCGACCCGCTCTACAATCGCGAATCCCCCACCAACGGCTGGCGCGGCCACTACGTCGGCCACTATCTTTCCGCCTGCGCCCAAATGTATGCCTCCACCAATGACGCCCGCATCAAAACGAAAGCAGATGACATGGTCGCGGAACTGGCAAAATGCCAAGCCCAGCTAGGCGACAAAGGCTATCTCTCTGCCTTTCCCGAATCCACCTTCGACGATCTCGAACAAGGCCGCCCCGCCGCGGTCGTCTGGTATGCGCTGCACAAAATCATGGCCGGCCTGCTCGATATGTACGACCACTGCCAAAACGCCCAAGCCCGGCAAATCCTCGAACGCATGGCCGCATGGACCGACTGGCGCACCGGCCGCCTCCCCGAAGATCAAATGCAGCGCACCCTGCAAACCGAGTTCGGAGGCATGAACGAAGTCCTCGCGAACCTTTCCGCGACAACGGGGAATCCGCGCTACCTCGTCGTCGCCAAACGATTCGATCATCACGCCGTGATGGATCCCGCCTCCCAAAGCCGGGACACTCTCACCGGTCTCCACGCCAATACCCAAATCCCCAAATTCATCGGCGCCGCCCGCGAATTCGAACTCACCGGCGATCCGTATTACCAAAACGCCGCGCTCTTTTTCTGGCGACAGGTCGCTCTGCATCGCAGTTACGTCACCGGCGGCAATAGCATCAGCGAACATTTCCGCAATCCGCCAGACGTCCTCTCTTCCGAACTCACCGACCTCACCCAGGAAACCTGCAACACCTACAACATGCTCAAGCTCTCAAGCCATCTTTTCACCTGGCAGGCCGAGCCGCAATACGCCGACTACTACGAGCGCGCGTTCATCAATCACATCCTCGCCACGCCCAACCCCGCGCAAGGCTCGCCGCTCTATTTTCTCGGCACGCGCTCCGGCCAGTGGAAAGTTCACTTCGTCCCGCACCAGGGCTATTTCTGCTGCTGCGGCATCGGCCTGGAAAATTTCTCGAAGCTGGGCGAGGGTTTCTATTTTCACGATGCCCAGTCGCTCTGGGTAAATCTCTTCTTCGCCTCCGAAGTGAACTGGCGCGAAAAAGGCGTCACCATCCGCCAGGAAACGCGCTTCCCGGAAGAAGCCGGCACGCGCTTGGTAATCCACACGAAATCGCCGGCCAACTTCACGCTGAATGTTCGGATCCCTTACTGGGCCGCGAACGCCAGCATCACGATTAACGGCAATCGTTTCCAGCCCAACGAAAAGCTAGCCCCCTCCACCTGCGCCAAAATCCATCGCACCTGGAAAGATGGAGACATCGTCGCAGTGAACCTGCCTATGCGCTTGCACCTGCAACCGCTTCCCGATGACCAGAACGTGGCCGCCATCATGTACGGCCCGCTGGTCCTCGCCGGCGAACTAGGCACCCAAGGTCTCGACCCCCAACACATCTACTCCGATGACAAGTATCTCCACGCCGAGTTCCCCGCGATCGCCGTCCCCGAGCTGGCCGCCAACCCCAGCACCCTCGACCAATGGATTCAACCGTTGAGTGCTAAGGATAAACCGCTCACGTTTCGCACGGTAAACGCCGGCGATCCCGCCGACGTCACCCTAAGCCCCTTCTACCGTCTCTTCGACCAACGCTACAACATCTACTGGCGTTTCCGCCCCGCCGTAGATGCCAAGGTTTCGACTTCTTAGCGGGCGCACTTTAGTGCGCCATCTGTGGCTCCAAATGTGCGGCTGCAAAAGTCGGAGATTGCAATCACCAGACGGGAAAAAGGAAAGTTTCAGCCACTGAAGTGCCGATTGTGCAGTTACGACGAAGCGCTAACGGCGGGAACGTTTCGCAGATTTTCTTTTCGCGCGTCGCCGCGCTTTCACTTTTGCACGACGCACCACTTTACCGCGACGCTTTCGTTTTTCACGCGCCGCGTCGCGCCCAGCCCGCGCCAACTCGCGCCGCCGCGCCGCCGCCCAACCCGCCTTGATCGTCTGCCGTCCGCGCGCAATTCCCAACGCGTCCGCAGGAACATTTTCCGTGATCGTGGAACCCGCCGCCACATACGCGCCGTCGCCTATCCGCACGGGCGCCACCAGCGCCGTATCACTCCCGATAAAAACGCGATTGCCGATCGTGGTTTCATACTTCGCCACGCCGTCATAATTGCATGTGATGGTCCCGGCGCCGATGTTCGCTTCTCGCCCGACGGACGCATCGCCCAGATAAGTCAGATGCCCGGCTTTCGCGCCCTCGTGTATCACCGAATTTTTCACTTCCACGAAATTCCCGATGTGGACGCCCGCGCGTATATCCACCCCAGGACGCAGCCGCGCAAAGGGCCCCACCTGCGCCTTGTCTCCAATGCGGCTGGATACCATCACGCTATGCGCTCCGATCAATACTTCGTCATCTAGACGCATATCTCGCAGCACGCTTCCCGTCTGAATGGTGCAGCGCGCGCCGATGCGCGTCTTGCCCAGCAGTTGCACGCACGGCTCGATCACCGTGTCGGGCCCCGCACTCACTTCCGGATCAATCACCACGGTCTGCGGCAGGTAAATCGTCACGCCGGCTTCCATCAGCTCCGCGGCTTTGCGCGCGCGGAATATTCGGTCCACGTCCGCCAGATTCGCGCGGGTATTGCATCCCAAAATTTCGTTCGCATCCGGAGCTACCTGCGCCAGCACGCGTTCATTGCGCTGCCGCAACAGCGCGATCGCATCAGTCAAATACAACTCGTGGTGCGCATTATTCGGCCGCAAAGCAGCGAGGCAAGGCCACAGTTTTTCCAGTGTGAAGCAATAAATGCTGGAGTTCACTTCGCGGATGGCGCGCTGCTCGGGCGTCGCGGCTTTTTCTTCGACGACGGCTTGCACGCGTCCTTCAGAATCGCGCACCACGCGGCCGTAATCCGTGGGATCGCTCAGCTCCGCGCTCAGAATCGTCGCGGCCGCTTCGCCGCGGCGGTGCGTGTCCAGCAGCGTGGTCAAAGTTTCCGCGCGCAGCAGCGGCGCATCGCCCGGAACCACGATCACCAGCTTCGCGCTCTTACGCAGCGCCCGCCGCGCCACTTGCAACGCGTGTCCTGTGCCGCGCTGCGGTTGCTGCTTCACCGTATCCGCGCCCAGCGCTTCGGCCAGCGCGCCCACTTCTTCGGCTTGGTGCCCTACCACCGCCAAAATCTGCGTCGCTTTCACCGGCTGGCATGCACGAATCACATGCTCCAGCAGCGGCCTTCCGCCAGCGCGATGCAACACTTTCGCCAGGTCGGAACGCATCCGCGTCCCTTTCCCAGCAGCCAAAATTAGGATGACGGTGTCAGCGGCAGCCATGCAAGAGTTATTGTCGCTTCCCCACGCAGCTTTGGCAATCGAAACAGCCGTATCACCGCCACAAATGCCGTGCATTTGTTAACCAAAGCGCTATATTCCCTCGCAGGCAGAACAGGAGGCGCGCAATGTTTTGTCAAAACTGCGGAACGACCAATCCCGACTCAGGGCAATTCTGCTCCAATTGCGGCAGCCCGCTGACTGCGGCTGCCGCCGCACGACCAACCACAGGCCCGGGCGCAGTCCCCGCACGTTCATTTGCAACACCTCCGCCCGTTACGGGCGACGTACCTACGAGCGGCAAAGCCATCGCCAGCCTGATCTGCGGAATCTTTACGATTTTCCTACCAGCCTCCATCGCCGCGATCATTCTTGGCCACATGTCGCTCTCAGAAATTCGCAAATCGGCAGGCCGCATTGGTGGTCAGGGCATCGCGATGACCGGCCTGGTGCTGGGCTATCTCGGCATCGCGGTCATTCCCTTCATCCTGATCGTCGCCGCCATCGCTGTTCCCAATCTGCTGCGCGCGCGCATGGCGGCGAACGAAACCTCTGCCGTGGGTTCGCTTCGCACCATCGAGACCGCTGCGGTCGTTTACAGCACTGAATATGAAAATGGATTTCCTTCTAGCCTGGAAGTGATGGGAAGCGCCTCCGGTAGCGAAGCGGCCTGCAACCATGCAAATTTGATTCACGCGCCATTGGCGTTGGGCCAAAAAAGCGGTTACGTCTTTACTTACACTCCAGTGTTTCCGGACAACAGCGCGGCGCCCGTCATCTCGCCGAAAGCCGCCGCGAAAGGCTGCACCTCCGGAGGCGCTTCCGGTTTCACGGTGACCGCAGAACCGCTACAACGCGGCAGCACGGGAATGCGCAGCTTCTTTGCCGATCAGACCGGAGTCATTCGGTTTTCAGCTAGCGGAGAATCCGCTACGGCGGATAGTCTGCCGCTACAGTAGCGAAAATTTCACAGGACAATTTGGCCGCTACATTCGGATAGCAGGGATTTCACGCGCCGCATAAATTGTGCGAGCATCGAAGGAGCAAGGATCAAAGGAACACGGATCGAAAGACCAGCGATGAAAACGCAATCAGCCATCGAGACGCCGAAGACGATGCACATCCTGGACAATCCGATCTGGAATTCGCTCTCGAAACTCCACGCACACTTTGCGGAAGGCGACGAACTCGCGAAACGCTACCCGCCGGAAGTCACTCGGCTCGCCGCGATGGGCGAACCATCCAGCGAAGCATACGCCTCGCTCGCAAAAACCCTCCAGCGCGCCGGCGCGGCGTTATTTCTCGATCAGCCTCCGCAAATCCCGGCGGGTTGGATAACTGCCCACGAACCGCCGCTGGTGCAGATGGTCTGCGAAAAACCAAATCTCGCGCAGGATGGTTTTCCAGCCGAAAAGTTAACTCCTGCGGATGTGCCGGAAATGGTCGCGCTCGCCGAATTGACCAAACCCGGACCGTTCGGCACGCGCACACGCGAATTGGGCGAGTACTTGGGCATTCGTCAATCCAAGCGCCTGGTGGCGATGGCCGGCGAAAGGCTGCATCTGCCCGGTTACACCGAAGTCAGCGCAGTCTGCACTCATCCGGATTTTCAAGGTCGTGGATATGCGCGCGAGTTGATGTCCATTCTGATACGCAACATCATTCGGCGCGGCGAAACGCCAATCCTCCACGTGCGCCAGGAAAATGTTTCGGCGATTCATTTGTACGAGAAGCTGGGCTTCCGCACTCGGCGCCTGCTTCATTTTGCAATTATTCGCACCGCGTGAAATTCTTGTGCTGCTCGCTGCGTTTAGTTTTCGAAGTTAGGATGTTGCAGGGAGAGAGTCGGCAATGGAAGGTCGAGCACCCTCGGAATCGCGCGCCGCAGTTGTCTCGGTCCAGAGAGTGTGATCGGCGAGGAGACGAGTGACCAGCTGGGTGTGCAGCGCGTGACCTGCTTTATGCGCCACGATACGCGCTTTCAGCGGACGCCCCACCAGCGCCAGGTCGCCGATCAGGTCCAGCGCTTTGTGCCGGCCGAATTCATCCGGAAAACGCAGCGGGCCGTTCAGAATTCCTTGGTCGTCTAGCACGATCGCGTTTTCCACCGAACCGCCGCGGATTAGTCCCATCGCTTGCAAGCCCGCGAAATCCTTCATGAATCCAAACGTCCGTGCCGGAGCCAGCTCCCGGCTGAAGGATTGACGGTCCACCGTCATTTCCACTTCCTGCGGACCGACATCCGGATGCTTGTAATCCACAAAACAGTGCACCCGAAATTCATCCGCGGGATAAATTCCGATGCGGCGGTCGCCGTCGGAAAATTCCAGCGGCTTGATCACATGGATATAGCGCCGCTGCCGCCGCAGCTTGCGAACCCCGGCCTCCGCCAGCAATTCGATGAAAGGTTTCGAAGAGCCGTCTAGGATCGGAAGCTCCAGCGCGTCCAGCTCCACGTACACATTATCAACGCCGCAGGAGTACAGCGCCGCGAGCAAATGCTCCACGGTGGAGAGCAGTACGCCCTGCTTCATCAAGCTGGTGGCATAGCTCACCCGCGCGACGTTGCGCACATGCGCTTCGATCTCGAAATTGTCCAGGTCCACTCGACGGAAAACGATGCCGGTATCCGCAGGCGCAGGAAGCAGCCGCAGGTGGCAGCGCACAGCAGTGTGCAGCCCCACGCCGCGAGTCTCGACTGGTCTTTGTATTGTGAGTTGATAAGGCATCAGTTGGATCGGGCTGTTCTATGCACTTCTGTGACCCCTCAGCAGTAATTATAGCCCTTTGCAATCAGTGGCTTATACACCCAAACTTCAATATGTTCTAGATGGTGTGGTAAGAGTACAACATAACCTCAAGTTCAGACGTGGTTCAGCTTGAACAGGTTGCGGCGGGTGTGAGGATTCAAGGCTAAGCGGAGATGTTCAGCAATTGCCCTTGCGGCGTCGTTGTTCCACTCGACGTAGCTGCGGGTTGAGTTTCCGTCGTACCGCTCGGTCCGAGGGAGTCTTGCAACTTGTGGAACTGCGCCACTGCTGTCGCATTCTGCTGAGCAGTCGCGGCGCTCTGATCCAAGCTGTTGGTGTTCGCGCTGCTAGCCACTGCAGAACTGCTGGAAGCTGGATTTGCTTGCACCGCAGCTTGCGGTTGATTCTGCGTTTGTGCCGACTGGATCTGATTTTGATTGACGCTGGCGATCGCGAGCTGGGCGGTGGTCTGTGTCGGATTGGCCGAGCCGACCGCTGCATTTTGCTGCGAACTATTCGCAGCGGCCTGCACATTCTGAACGATTTGCCGCAGCGCCGCTGGATCGTTGACCCAATTCAACATTCCTTCGCGGCTAATCAAGCTCAGAGATTGCGGGTCAATGCCGAGTTGCTGCAGCACGCGATCTAGCTGCTGAAGAGTCTGCTGCGCCGGAGCTGCGCTAGAAGCAGTTACCGCCGTCGCAGTCGTGCTGGCGGGTGCTTTTGCGACGGGAGATTGAGCGCTCGCCGCAGTTTGCGCAGGAGGTGCCGCAGCTACCGGCGTAGCATTGCTCTGAATCGCCGGCGGCGTCTCAGCATTGTTCTGACTCGCCGGAAATGTAGTTGTCTGGGCGAGCAAAGTGAATGTAGCGGGTTGCGCATTTCCGGCCGAAGGTGCGCTTTGTTGGCGTTGTTGCGACAGGAATGTTCCGGACAGGGACACCGTATCTTGTTCGCGTTTAGGCGGTGGAGCAGTGGAGATTCCGCGCGCCGGAAGCACCGGGCTGGCAGGCTGGGACTGGGGCACATGGGCGTTCTCCGCCGCATTGGCGCCCGAGCCGTTGTGGAGCGCCGCGATTTGTAGGTTGCTCGAGCCCATCTAAACCTCGTTCCTATCGCGTAAGTCATGCACAATCAGGCGTTCAAGCGAGTGCAACTGATACGCGTGTACGTTCGCGCATCCAATTTGAGACCTATCTTTCCTGTCTAGCATATCGGCGGACCCGCTTACAGCATTAGGACAAATTTGCCGCCTGCCGCCCGGTTGTTTCGCCCAGGGAGTTCCGCGTACAATGGCTTTTCACCCAAACGCGATGGCTACACCCTTTACGATCCTTTCGAACTCCACGCCGCCTGCGGAGCATCGGCGACCGCCCTGGCTGCGCGTGCGATTTTTCGGCGGGCCAAAATATCAGGAACTGAAGCGCACGATGCGCACGCTGGATCTGCATACGGTGTGCGAGAGCGCGCGCTGCCCCAACATGGGCGAATGTTGGGAACACGGTACAGCGACATTCATGATTTTGGGCGACATTTGCACGCGGGCGTGCGGATTCTGCGCGGTGCCGAGCGGCAAGCCCCTGGGCCCACCCGCGGAAGACGAACCGGATCGCGTGGCGGAAGCGGTCGCGAGGATGGGTTTGCGTTACGCGGTGGTGACTTCGGTGAATCGCGATGACCAGCCGGACGGCGGCGCGGCGATTTTTGCACGCACCATCACAGGAATTCGCGCGCGCGTGCCGGGATGCAAGGTAGAGGTACTGATCCCTGATTTTCGCGGCGATTGGACGGCGCTGGGAACGGTGATGGCGGCGAAGCCCGACGTGTTGAATCACAATATGGAAACGGTGCCGCGGCTTTATCGCCAGGTGCGCAAGGGCGCGGTCTACGAGCGGTCGCTGGAATTATTGCGGCGCGCCGGAGAAATGATTCCGGGGCTTCCCACCAAAACCGGAATGATGCTGGGCCTGGGCGAAACGCGCGAAGAAGTGTTGGCGGCGATGGAAGATATTGCGGCGCAGGGCACGCACATTTTGACACTGGGCCAGTACATGCAGCCGACACACGAGCATTTGCCGATCGAGCGCTACGTGCATCCCGACGAATTCGCGGAGTTCAAGCGGCTGGGCGAAACGATGGGATTCAAACATGTGGAAGCGGGGCCGCTGGTGCGGTCTTCGTATCATGCTTTCGAACAGGAAGAAGCTGCGCATTCGTAGCGCTGCAAGTTGTTGAATCTCTGTAGTTCTTACCTTGCCGAAATTCCATGAATCCCTGGCGCGGACTGAAAAATCTGCCACGCGAGATGTGGATACTTTCGGCGGCGACGCTGGTGAATCGCTCCGGAACGATGGTGCTGGCGTTTCTGATTTTGTATGTGACGCACACGTTGGGGGTGACGCCGGCGCGAGCGGCAATCGCCCTGATGGTGTACGGCGTGGCGGCGCTGCTGGCCATGCCGCTGGCGGGAATTCTGTCTGATCGCGTGGGACCGCTGCCGATCATGAAGGCTTCGCTGTTTCTCACTGGTTTTCTGCTGCTTTTATTTCCCCTGGCGAAAAGTTACAGCGCGATTTTGCTGATGACGTTTGCATTCGCGGTGCTGAACGAATCGCTGCGGCCTGCCAGTCTTTCAATGGTTTCAGATTTGGTGCCGCCCGCGCAACGCAAGGCCGCGTTCGCGCTCAGCCGGCTCGCGGTGAATCTGGGGATGAGCATGGGCCCGGCGATCGGCGGGATTCTAGCGGTATATTCGTTTCGCTGGCTATTTCTGGTAGACGGCACGACTTCGATTTTGGCTGGGGCGGTGCTGGCGCTCGCGCCGATGCGCAATTTAGGCAGACTACGGACGCACGAGCCGGAGTGGTCGGACGCAACGGACTTGGGCCGCGAAATCGAAGCCGACACTTTGACGCCACTGGCCACTCTGCATCCTGCGGCCGATCTGCGCGCGTTTCGAAATCCGCGCATGCTTTATTTTCTGGCGGCGCTGATTCCGGTGCAGCTGGTGTTTTTTCAATTTACGTCCACGCTGCCATTATTTTTGGTGCGGTATTTGCACTTTCCGGAATCCGTGTACGGAACGATTTTCACGGTGAACACCTTGTTGATCGTGGCGCTCGAAGTTCCACTGAACACGGCAATGGCGCACTGGACGCACCGGCATACGCTGATGCTGGGCGCGTTTTTGTACGCGGCGGGATTTGGAGCGTACGGACTGGTGGGGATTGCGCCATTCGGGAAAACGGCCGGCGTTTTCGCGGCCGTCGTGATCTGGACGTTCGGTGAAATGATTCTGATGCCGGGGAGTTCCGCGTACGCAGCGGAGATTGCGCCGCCGGAGAGGCGCGGGGAATACATGGGGCTTTACACCATGTCGTTCAACGTCGCATTCGCGGTGGGGCCTTGGATGGGCGCGAGCATTCTGGGGAAGTGGGGAGCGACGACGATGTGGAGCGCGGCTTTTGTATCGGGGTGCATTTCGACGCTGCTGATGAGCCGTATCGAGCCGCGCAAGGCGCCGGATCAAAGCCCGCCGTCATTGCTGCAGTGAGCCGAGGAAAGTTTTCGCAATTTCGCGGACGCGCGCGGAGCAGGTGGGGCAGGACGGGCACGCGGAGCAGCAATCGGCAGTAGCGGGTTGATCCGCGATTTTGAGCGCGGCTTGGAAATACTGCGCGGCTTTTTCGGGGCGGCCCATTTGGGTGTTCAGATTCCCGAGCAGCAACTGGAAAATCGGATTTCCCGGGTAGCGCTCGACGAGCGGTTGCGCGACCACGATGGCGCGTTCGTATTGATAGTCAAAGGTGCGCAGATTTCGGGCGAGATGGAAGCGCATTTCCACGGGCGTAACTACGCCGTGGTCAATACCGATTTGCATCTGGCGAATTCCTTCCGTCCTGTTGCCGCCCGGAATCCCCATGAAGAAGCGCAAGATTTTCACGGCGGTGGAAAGCGAATCCACGTAGTAGTTGTAGAGGCCGAGGCCGGCGGTGGCGTCTGGCATTTGCGGATCGAGTTCCAGAGCGCGCAGAAATTCGGAGCGGGCGGCAACTCCGGCACGCGCGACCGCGCGATTTTCACCACGCAGGACTTCCAGGCGCACCTTCAAAGCAAAGCCCATGCCAGCGTAGAAATGCATATCCGCCGTATCAGATTTGGCGATTTGTGCGTGGGCGAGATCAATTACTCTGTCGGCTAGCAGGAAAAAGGCATCGTCTTCAGGTTTTTTTCCGCGCTTCCAGGCGTCAATCATTCCGTATCTGATTTCCAGATTAGAGCAGTAAATTTTCCACCAGCGCGCTTCGCCTTCGAGCAGGACGGGTAGGGGATTTTCGGGCTGGGACTGTTCGAGACCGCGCAGCGTGGCGATGGCGCCATCGGGATCGCCGCTGTACATTTTTTCCATGGCTTGGAGTGCTTCGGGCGGGAGCTTGATTTCGCTGGAACGCGCGGGCGCGGCGAATAGGGCGAAGCAGAGTGCGAGGAGCAGAGCGGCAAGCCTCGGCGTTATGGCGTGAGCAGGCGGGCGGGTCTGAGAGCCGCCCCTACAAATGCGCAGAGGACGCGAGATGGGGGTGGTAAGACCGATGCGACGGGGCACGCTGTTCACTTTACTCTTTTTATCCAGCCTAGGAGCCATGCCGCGCTAACGTACATCACGAAACACTCCAGAGCAAACGGAAGGAAGCCGAGGAAACCGGGCGCGGGCATCTCGAAAATTTTCCAGCGCTGGAACATCGGGAAAGTGTAGAGCCATTTCGCGGTCGCCCAATAGTTCCAGAATTCCCACAAGCAGCCGCAAATCCAGCCCGCGAAGAGAAAACCGTAGAGGCGGCGGGGCATGCCCTCGGCCAGATCACCGATCAAGGATGGAAGGCCGAGGCGATGATTGATGGGATCGAGGAGCAAAAGAAATCCGATCCAGACGAGCGCGAAGAGGTAGGCGGCGAGATGCCGGGGCACGAGTAGCGGAATGAGCAAGCAGGCCGCGCCGGAAATCATCAAGATGAATTCGGCGGCAGGAGAAATTTTCCGGGGCTGCGGCGCGGGTTCGGCCAGCTGGCCGCCTGATTGCGCTGGGAGAATGGCCTGGACCACGTCGGCGGTTTCGAACACCGCAGGCGTGATGGTGGCGAACGACCAGGCATAACCGAGAAGCGCGGCCGGCCACGCGCGGGGCACACCGACGTAGGTCCAATTTTGCAGGCGGAGATTGTAGCCTTCGAAAATCATCCAGAGGGGGATTGAGAGAAATGCGAGGCGCGCGACGACAATGGACGCGTCGTTGAGACGGGAGCGATTGGTGAGGGCGAGGACCGCGGCGTCGGCGATGAGGATGTAGGAGCTCCAGGCGATCGGCGTGAAATAGGTGGCGACTGGTTCGACGCCCGTGAAGAGTAACGCTTCGGCGGAGAGTAGGGCGAGCCATCCGAGCCAGCCGTAGGTTGGGAAGGCGCGGAGCCTGCGGGCGCGGAAGTATCCGAGGAAGAGTGAGGCGACGGTGACGGCGGTGAGGGCTAGGCCGAGCGTTGTGCGGGCGGATGGCATGAGCGTGGAGGGCGCGGTGTTCCGGTTCATGATAGCGCAGAGTGGTGACGGCTTCAGTGCGGAGAGTCGAAGAGAGATCCTTCGCTGCGCTCAGGATGACTGTGCAAAGAAGGAGCACAGGCAAGATTGCCTACGCTACCAGAGCGCGTAGAGTCGAGCAGTTTTCGGGGTGCTGCGTACACATTCTTGTTATGCTGACTTTCCCGCTTTTTTGGAAAACATTGGCTGGTGAAGATTTTTTAGCGCAACTGCATGATTGAACCGGAAAAACTCGAGCGTGGGTTGGGGCTGATCGAAGCGACGTCGTTGAACATGACGTTCATGGTGGGGATCGGCCCGTTCATCGTGATTCCGTTCATCGTGCGAGCGATGGGCGGGCCGCAGTGCATTCTGGCGTGGGTGGTGGGCGCGGTGCTGGCGGCGCTGGACGGATGCGTGTGGGCGGAATTGGGCGCGGCGATGCCACAGGCCGGAGGGAGTTACGTTTTTCTGCGCGAAGCGTACGGCGCGAACCGGCTGGGGCGCCTGATGTCGTTCCTATTTATCTGGCAGACGCTTTTTCAGGCGCCGCTGAGCATTTCTTCGGGCGCGCTGGGGTTTGCGGACTACTCGAATTATCTGATGAGGAAAACCCCCGGACTGACGGCATGGCTGGCAAAGGATACGGGATTCACCAGATGGGTTGTGCTGAATTACGACAAGGTGATCGCGGTGTTGCTGATCGCAATTGCTGTGTTTCTGTTGTACCGACGGATCACGGCGATCGGGAAGATTTCGACGGTGCTGTGGGTGATCGTGCTGGGGACGATTTTGTGGCTGATTTACGGCGGGGCGACGCATTTTAACGCGAGCAATCTTTTTAGTTTTCCGGCGGGAGCGTGGAGTTTTTCGTGGATTTTTTTCGCCGGATTGGGGCACGCATCGGTGTCGGCGGTGTACAGCTATCTGGGCTACTACAATGTGTGCAATCTGGGCGGGGAAATGAAGGAGCCGGGGAAGAATATTCCGCGGGCGATTTTCATTTCGATTTTCGGGATCGCGATTCTGTATTTTTTGATGCAGACGAGCATATTGAGCGTGGTGCCGTGGCAGGAAGCTGCGCGTTCGACATTTGTGGTGAGTTTGTTCGTGGAGCGTACGTTTGGAATGCACTGGGCGACGTTGGCGACGGCGCTGATTCTGGTGCTGGCGTTCGGGTCGGTGTTTTCGGCGACACTGGGATATTCGCGGGTGCCGTACGCGGCGGCGCTGGACGGGAATTTTTTCTCGGTGTTTGCGCGCGTGCATCCTACGAAGCGTTTTCCGCACGTGGCACTGCTGGCGCTGGGTGCAACCTCGATCGCAATCTGTCTATTTTACAAACTTGATTTCGTGATTCGCGCCATCTTGGCGATGCGCTGCCTCATCCAATTTGTCGGCCAGGCGGTGGGATTGATGATATTGCATCGAAGATGGAAAGCGGAGCACTGGCCGTTTCGCATGTGGCTGTATCCTGTGCCGGTGGTGCTGGCGATTGCGGGATGGGTGGCGATTTTTATTTCCACGGGACGCACGCCAATGCTGGATTCGCTTGTGGTGATGGCGGCAGGTATTCTGGTGTACATGGGACGCGCGCGAATGCTGCGGCAGTGGCCCTTTGAGGAGGCCCGAACTTGAATTGGAACCCGAGGCGGGGAATCTTTAAATTGGCTGCGATGATTTCAGCCGTCTTTTCGCTGACGTGCGCGACGGCGCGGCCGGTTGGCGCGCAGTCGCTGCCGGAAACGGTGGAGGCGATTCATAAGGCGCGGGTGAGCACGCGGATTCTTTTTATCACGGCGCATCCTGACGACGAATGGTCGAGCCTGCTGGCATATCTTTCGCGCGGATTGAACGCGGACGTGGCGCTGCTGACAATTACGCGCGGGCAGGGCGGGCAGAACGCGATCGGGCCGGAACAGGATGGAGAGTTGGGCGTGGTGCGCACGGACGAATTGCTGGCGGCAGGACAACATTACGGCGTGCGGCAATATTTCACGCGCGCTTTGGACACCGGATATTTGAAGAGTCCGGAGCAGGCGAGCAAAGTGTGGGGAAATCTGGCGCTGGAAGATATGGTGCGGGTGATACGGACCTTTCGGCCGGACGTGGTGATCAACGGCTGGGGCGGCGTACATTCGGGCCACGGGCATCATCAGGAGAGCGGGATTTTGACGCCGCAAGCGGTGACGGCCGCGGTTGACCCGAAAATGTTTCCGGAGCAGATTGCGGAAGGGCTGGCTCCGTGGAAGGTGACGCTGGAAGCGCGTGTGGCGCGCAACGCCACTGCCGCGAACGCGGTGGCATTGCCGGCGGATCAAGTTTCGCCGCTGTGGGGAAAAACGTACGTCGAGATGGGGATGGAGGGGCATGCGCAACACCGGTCGCAGGGAACGCCGGCGTTTTTCGGGAATGCGTTTTTCCGGCGGCCGGTATTTCTGGTGGTGGAGAACGAGAAGGGCGAGGCGGGAAAATTTGATGCGCAGCTGTTGGCTGAGCCGCTGGCGTCGCTGGCCGCGCGGTTTCCCGGCGCGCAGGCGATGATGGCTCCGGCGTTGAATGCTGCCGATCAGGAATTGGCGTCGGCGGCGAAATCGGCGCTGGAATTAGATCGCGTGGCTGCGGCGAACTCGTTGGCTGCGGCGGCAAAAGAGATTACGGGACTAAAAGTCCAGGTAGCGAAACAGGCCGGCGATGGCTGGCAGGGCGTACTGTGGGAACTCGATGGTGTGCTGAAGCGGATCAATCTTGCGCTGGCTGATGACGTAGCGATTCCGCTCAATGCGCAAGCAAGCCGGCACGAACTGGTGGCCGGTGAAAACTTTTCAGTGGACGTGTCTATTGCAGGGACTCCGGCGGTACCGGCGAAGTGGACGTTGAACGCGAGCAGCGTTGTGGTGCCGAGTGGATGGTGCGTGACGCCGGAGGGAGCGAGCGGTGCCGACGCCGGGAAATTCACTGTGGCGATTCCGGCGGGGGCTAAGCGAGCGCTGACTCCTGCGGATGCGATTTTGCCATTTCCGCCGCCGCTGGTGCGATTGGCGCTGCGGGTGGAAGTTGCAGGATACGAATTTGCGATTGAACGGCCGCTGAACTCGATGGAAGCCACCACGACAGGGATACAAACTTACCCACTGGAGCTGGTGCCGGCGGTGACGTTGACCGTGGAGCCGAAGCAGGTGATGGCGCCGGAGAAACGGGCGGCGATGCCGGTGAAGCTTTTTGCGCGGGTGCGTTACCACGGCACCGCTGCGACGAAAGTGACGGTGGGGTTGGACGCGCCGAAGGGCTGGACGGTGCAGATACCGAATGTCGAGGGGCCGCTGGAATTTGCGAAGGGCGGCGACCAGCTGATTCAATTTGTGGTGACGGCGCCGGCGGAAACTGCAGCGGGAGCTTACACGCTGCGTCCTTACGCGCGGATGGGCGAGGAACCTTTTCGGACTTCCGTGGAACCGATTCCCACTTTGCCGACGCGAAATTGGAGCGAGCCGGCGGACGCGACGGTGCATGTGCTGAATTTGATCGTGCCGGCGGGGTTGCACATCGGTTATATCGCCGCGGAGAACGATACTTTGCCGGAAATTTTGCGGCAGATCGGGATTCGCGTGGATATGCTGGACGAGGTGGCGCTGGCGTTTGGAGATTTGAGCAAGTACGACGCGATTACGGTGGGGATCCGCGCGTATGAGTTGCGTCCGGACCTGCTGCGGACCAACGCGCGGCTGCTGGATTACGTGAAGCGCGGCGGGACGCTGCTGGTGCAGTATCAGCGCGATTTTGCGTGGAACGAAGAATTGCCAGCGCCTCTTAAGGCCACGATGCCGGGGGAAACTTCGCGGGTGACGGATGCGAATTCGCCGGTGCGTTTTCTGGCGCCGGATGATCCGCTGCTGAATTCGCCGAACAAGATCACGCTGGAGGATTTTCGGGGCTGGGTGCAGGAACGCGGACTTTATTTTTGGGGATCGTTCGACGGGAAATACACGCCGGTGCTGGGATTGACGGATCCGGGCGAGGCGGAGACGAAAGGGTCACTGGTTTACGTGCGCGACGGGAAGGGCTTGTACATTTATACGGGATTATCGTTCTTTAGAGAATTGCCGGCGGGGGTGCCGGGGGCTTACCGGTTGTTCGTTAATTTGCTGAGCCAGACGCGACATGCTGCGGCGCAGGATTGACGCGATGAATGCCGCTCCGGGCGGACGAGTAAGCAACACGATTGATTTGAGCGCGCGCGCCAGCGTGGTCGAACCGCGGATGGTGGCGATTCCGGAGGGGTGGTTTTTGATGGGGAGCGACACCGGACAAGAGAACGAGCGGCCGGTGCATCGCGTGTGGGTGGACGCTTTTGAGATGGCCGAATGCCAGGTGACGAACGCGGAATATGGGCGATTTCTGGCCGCTACGAAACACCGCGCACCGTTGCATTGGAGCGATGAGAACTTTTCGCATGCGGAGCAGCCGGTGGTGGCGCCTTCGTGGTTTGATGCGGCGGCTTACTGCGAGTGGCTGAGCGCGAGTAGCGGGCGGCGGTATCGTTTGCCGACGGAAGCGGAGTGGGAACGCGCAGCGCGGGGCGGCGTGGAGCAGAAACAATTCCCGTGGGGCGACGAGCCACCGGAACATTTGACGAATTATTCCGCGCGCTGGAAGAACGGGCCCGAGCCGGTGGGGCGTGCGGAGCGAAACGCGTACGGGCTTTGCGACATTGGGGCGAACGTGCACGAGTGGTGCGCGGATTGGTTTGCGGCGGAATATTATGGCGCGTCGCCGGGGCGCAATCCGCAGGGGGCGGCGCAGGGGACGCGGAAAAGTTCGCGTGGCGGATCGTGGCGGCACCAGATTAAGGTGTCTCGTTGCGCGGCGCGGGCGAGCATTCCTCCGGAATTTCAGTATGCAGATTATGGATTTCGCGTTGCTTGCGACGTGAGGAAATAAGCAGCGCCCCGTCAAGACAAGATGATTTGCGGCGACTCTAAGGCCCCAAGTCGCCGCAAATGATGGCAGGGAAATACGCCCGAATCTCCGCGATGCGAAATTCAGACGCCGTTTTTTCCTGCGCAACACGTGTGCCAATGGCCGTGATTGTGCTTTCGGGGCCGTGCTATGCTCCGGCGGGGCAGGCGAGGAGGAAAACGCGAATGAGGCAGCTTGAGGTGAGTTTGGTGGGGTTCCGCGCGGGAGTGGTTCGCGTACTGGCGGCCGTGCTGGTGATGTTGCTGCTTTGCTCCGGGGTTTGGGCGCAGAAAAACAAGAAGAATCAGCCCGCACCGGATCAGCCGTCGCCGTCCATGCCGATGACGCCCAACGATCAGATCGAACACAACATTGGCGAAATGCTGGCGGCGCAGCAGCTGGGAAATCTGGAATTGATGCACAAATATTATTCGGATAGCGCGACGTTTGTGAGCAGCGATTACGGGCCGCCGATCGTGGGATGGAAAAACTGGGCGGACGGTTACGAGCGGCAGAAAGCGGCATTCCAGCAGATGCAGATCGTCCGGCGGAACACCTACATTTATATACATGGTGATGTAGCGTGGGCCACGTACCAGTGGGATTTTTCGGCGATGCTGGCGACGGGAAAGGGTTACGACGCGCGCGGGCAGACGACGCTGGTGTTGACGAAAGCCGGCAGCGATTGGTTGGTGGTGCACAACCATACGGCGGTGGATTGCAGTTCGCTTGCGCCGGCGGAAGCAACGCCGGTGACGCCGGCACCATCCGTAGCGCCCGCGCAGCCCAAGCCGCAAAATCAGTGACGAGGGACATGCGATGCGTGATAAGTGATAAGCGGCGCACGGTTTAATGGGGTGAAGCGGGCATGACCCTGCGACGCCGCACGGCCGGAGCTCAGGGTGAATCGCGCTGCGGCGCGATTCAGAAAGTCTTGAAGCCCTCGAAGAGGAAGACGCCGAAAGCGGTTAGCAGCAGGACGATGGAAAGGATCATCAATATCTTGATGGGCTTGGACAGCTTGTCGATGCGCGCGACAATTTCGCGCTGCTCGTTGGCCATGGAATCGCCGGCCCGACCGAGGAAGATCTGATCGTCTTCGTGAATCTCGAGGGTGCCGCGATAGGCGAGAAGACCAATGAGAACGGCAGTTACCGCTCCCCAGAGAACCAGAACGCCCAACAGTGCGCCGTGAATCGCTTCCATGGGTGCCTCCCGCCCGCCGGCCAAGTAGAGTGCCCGACTGCAGACGGCCGTGCAGGCCCGAATTGCTAGCTGGATTGGGGGGATTATAGCGCAGAGAGCTCGTTCGAGGGCAAGCAAATCAAAAGGTCGCGCGAACCGCGCGGCAGGAAGAAGTGTTAGCGAAGTTTTCCAGATCCCTGCTGGGCCTCCAACTGGATCGGACTTTTCGGATCGAGTTGCGGCACGCCATTCGGTCCCATCACATAGGGATAACCGGCCGGATCCTGCAAAGTGCCGCCGACCAATCCCGCATCCCGCAGCTCCTGCATCGAGGTAGGGAAGCGGCCGAATTTTCTCCAGTAATCCTCGGAGCTTTCGTTCAGGCGCTTCAGCCCCAGCATCGCGTCCAGCGAATGGATATGCTGCAAGGCGGTTTGCCGGACCTGTTGGTCTTTAGTACTGGAGTACACTCCCGTCCAGATCAGTCGTGATGTCTCCAGCTCGTTGCCGGTTTCGGCGACGCGCGCAGCCATCACTTTCATCCATATTTGCGCATTGGGATTCTTGCTGCCTTCCAGATAGGCTTCAGACGCTTTTTGGTAATCCTTCAAGTGGATCGAATAAAGGAATCCTAGGTCCTGATAGAGCCGCCATTCATCCGGATTTTCCGCGATGCCTCGTTTTACCAGCTGCACCGCTAAATCCGCACGCCCTGGTCCGCCCGGCGGTTGCTCGGAAAGAAAAACCGCGCCGAAGCGATAGGCGATCATTAAATTGGGATCGAGCGTGGTAGTGATGTCGAGCAAAGGCCACAGCGATTCGTAAGTCGCGCCCGGTTTGTGGGCCCTGACGCCATAATATTGCACTACGCGCGTCCAGTAGATGTCCGCTAGCAGCGACTCGTATCCCAAACTCAGTTTCTTCAACAGCGGACCTGAGCGCAGCAGCAATTCTTCCTTGTCCTGGTTCGTCGCGAGCGTATCCACGTCAATACGCATCTGCAACGCCGCGCATACTGCGAACAGCGCCGGCACCGCCACCAGCGCGAGCAACATCCCTCTCGTGTGGCTTTTATTTTGGCTGCGCTTGCTCATTTCAAGTTGCGCCCGGAAAACACTGCGGCCGAAGCCACCAGAATCAGAAGCACATAGAGCGCCGCGTATATTGTGTTGTGCCAGATCAGCGCCAGCGGCACCGCGTCGCCATGCGCTGCGGCTGCAATCACGCCGAAATTGTGAAAGTTCGGCAATAGGTAGTAGATGAAGCGCGTCACGGCCGCGAGCACCCAGTTGGATGTGAACTGGCTGATGCCAAGGATGCCTGGCGCGAAAACTCCAGCAACATAAATTCCCAGCGTGTACAAAGTGGAAAGCATTGGGCTGGTAAAACAGGAAAAAAACAGAGCAAGGGCGGTCACCAGCGCGAGCTCCAGCAAAATAAAATAAACCGCTACCAGAATGGTCGCGTCCGCCCGCTCGAATTTTCTGCTGACGCAGTACAATGCCGCGCCCAGCCCCAGCGTCATCAGCGCAGTGTTGACCACCAGCGTGAGCAGCAGGCCCGCAAATTTTCCGACCAGGAATTCCCAGCGCCGGATGGGCTTCGACAGCAGGCTGTACAGCGTGCGCTTTTCCATTTCCTTGTACACCAGCCCCACGCCGATAAAAATCGCCATGATGATTCCAAAAATCGAAATCGCCGAAAGCCCCAGGTTGATTATCACCATCCGTTCGATCCCGATGGAAATCTGCCCCACCAGGATCGCCGCGCCGATCATCATCAGCGCGAAAAATATCAGGTTGTACAACACGCGGTCGCGCACCGCTTCGCGAAACGTGTTGATGGCTACCACGCCCGGTATCACGCTCATCGCACACCCACTTCCGCGGCGGGCACTTGCGATTTTTGCCGCCCCACCAAGTTGAAAAAATAATCCTCCAGCGACGGCCGCAGCGGCGCCACCGACAGAATGCGCCCCTGGCACCCGCGCAATTGCTCCAGCACCGCGTACAGCTCCTGCTCCGCTACTTCGATCCGGTACCGATTCCCGATATTTTTCGCGCGCGCGGCGAGGTTCGCGGGCAGCGCCTGTTCCTTGCCCACTTCGAACAAAATTTCCATGCCTTGCACTTCCATGGACACGATTTCTCCCGGCGAGCCGACGCCGCGCAATTTTCCTTCGAGCAGCACGGCGACGCGGTCGCAGAGCATTTCCGCGTCGGAAAGAATGTGCGTAGAGAAAAAAATCGTACGCCCTTGTTTTTTCAAATCCAGAATGATATCGCGCACTTCGCGCCGCCCCACCGGATCCAGGCCAGACATCGGCTCGTCCAGAAACACCACTTGCGGATCGTGCAGAATGGCCTGCGCGATGCCCACGCGCTGCAACATGCCTTTTGAAAATTTCCGCAGCTGCACGTCCGCCGCTGCCGCGAGGCCCACCAGGCTCAGAAAGCGCGCCACGCGTTCGTTCCGCTCCACCGCGTTGAACCCGAAAAACCGCGCAAAGTATGCCAGCAGTTCCCGCGCCGTCAGATAATCGTAAAAATAGGGCTGCTCCGGCATGTAACCGATCTCGCGATGCATGCGCACGTCGTTGATCGAACGCCCGCGCACGCGCGCCGTGCCAGACGTCGGAAAAATCAGGCCCATCAACAGCTTCATCGTGGTGGTCTTGCCCGCGCCGTTCGGCCCCAGGAATCCGAACGATTCCCCTTCTTCCACCTGCAGCGACAAATGGTCAAGGGACCGGCGCATTTTTTTCCGCCAGAACCCGACCGGGTAGTCCTTCGTCAGTCGTTCGATTTCAATCGCTGGATTCGCCATGGCTCCTCATTATGAATTTTTCCAGCGACCAACGGTGCATGTCAATTCCCTGGTGTTGCTATCCTCAGCACATTCCTGAACCTGAGCCAGCGAGGGATTTCCGCGTCACTTTCAGGATCGTGGCAGGTGCTCTGAAATCACGCCCTCGATTTCGACTGCGCGCGGGAAGTCTTGCGAGGGATGCGTGAGGAAAATACTTGCCGGCAGGCGCAAAGTTGATTCAAGCAGCTCCGCTCGGCACAACGCGAGAAATTTTCACCGCCGGCTCACGCTGCGCGACGCCTCCGCGTCAAGATCGCAGCCGCCAACAGAGGTCGGGAAATTTTCACGCGGCGATATGCGTGCGCGCTTTTTTGCCTCTACCGTGGAATGCGTACGCTAGCATGCCCACCACAACAGGTAGACGTTTTCGACACGCCGAGCATAAGATTTTGTGGTTTCTGTATGAATTTTTCTTGACAAGTTTTCCACAACCCCCGATACTGCGCTTCCAAGCTCGGGGGAGAATTAGTTGGCCGCAGCGCTTTTAGCTGCCCCCAACCAGTCGTAGAGCCGGACCGAGTTAACCGAAAATTCAGAGGGGCATCACCCTACGGAACGCCGCGCCTCGGTTTTTTTGCGCGGCTTAGCTGGGCTTTTGTCTCTTTTTTTCGGCGCGAACGGTGTTTGTTGCCGCTCCTAGGTCCGACTGCTCCCCACTGTCACAATTTTTGTGTACCAGTACGGTGCACTTCACTTCACCCTCGGGGCGCCAGTTTGGAGTAGAATGAAGGTTCTGCTCCCGCACGGCTCCCCGGCTCACATGGACGTGGCACCACTGCCTGCGCGGAGGCAAAATGGCTGAAACAAGGACGGTATGGAACAGCATGGCCGAAACGAATCAGATTGCGCGGCGGACGACCGGGCTGGAATTCCAGCGGCGGTTTACGGACGGAAAAGTTTCACCCTTCGACAAAGTTGAGTGGGAACGTCGTACAGCTCTCATCGGCGATCATAAAGGCCAGGTAATCTTCCGCCAGGAAAACGTGGAAGTCCCCAAGTCCTGGTCCATGACGGCCACCAACATCGTGGCGTCCAAGTATTTCCACGGCAAGCCCAATACCCCCGAGCGCGAAAACTCGGTGCGCCAACTCATCGGCCGCGTGGTGGACACCATCGTCCGCTGGGGCGATGAGGGCGGCTACTTCGCCAGCCCCGAATCCAAAAACATTTTCCGTGACGAACTCACCCACCTGCTCGTCGAGCAGAAGGTCGCGTTCAATTCCCCCGTGTGGTTCAACGTCGGCGTGCAAGCCAAGCCGCAATGCTCCGCGTGCTTCATCAATTCGGTCCAGGACAACATGGATTCCATCATGAACCTGGCCAAGACCGAGGGCATGCTCTTCAAGTGGGGCTCTGGCACCGGCACGAACTTCTCCTCGTTGCGCGGCAGCAGGGAATCTCTATCCGGCGGCGGCATAGCCTCCGGCCCAGTCAGCTTCATGAAGGGCTTCGACGCCTTCGCCGGCGTCATCAAGAGTGGCGGCAAGACTCGTCGCGCTGCCAAGATGGTGATCCTCAACGTCGAACATCCGGACATCATGGAGTTCATCCAGTCCAAGACCAAGGAAGAGCGCAAGGCTCATGTGCTGATCGAGCAGGGTTACGATCAGGCGATTGACGGCGAGGCTTACAGCTCCGTCTTTTTCCAGAACGCCAACCACTCCGTGCGCGTCACCGACGATTTCATGCGGGCAGTGGAAGAAGACCGCGGCTGGTGGACCCGCAATGTCAACGACGGCAAGCCTTGCGAGGAATTCCGCGCACGCGACCTGCTGCGCGAAATGGCGGATTCCGCCTGGCGCTGCGGCGATCCCGGCATGCAGTACGACACTACCGTGAACCGCTGGCACACCTGCAAGGCCACCGACCGCATCTACGCGTCCAATCCGTGCTCGGAGTACATGTTCCTTGACGACACGGCTTGCAACCTGGCTTCGCTCAACCTGATGAAGTATCTCGGTCCCAACGGCCAGTTTGATTCCGACTCGTTCAGCCACTCCGTGGACGTCACCATCACGGCGCAGGAAATTCTGGTGGACAATGCTAGCTATCCCACGGAAAAAATCGCGCGCAATTCGCACGATTATCGTCCGCTGGGCATCGGCTACGCCAACCTTGGCGCGCTACTGATGTCTCTTGCGCTTCCTTACGATTCCGACGGTGGCCGTGATTTCTGCGGCGCCATTACTGCGCTGATGACCGGCGAATCCTACGCACAATCCGCGCGCATTGCGGAACGCATGGGCCCCTTCGGCGGCTATCCGCGCAATCGCGAAGCCATGATTGACGTGATCCGCATGCACCGGGATGCGCTGCGTCCGATCAAGGAAGAGCATGTGCAGCCTTCATTGCTGCGCGCCGCACGCAAAGCTTGGGACGATGCGCTGGAGCTTGGAGAAAAGTTCGGCTACAAGAACTCCCAGGTTTCCGTGCTCGCTCCTACTGGCACGATCGGCTTCATGATGGATTGCGATACGACCGGCATCGAACCGGATCTGGCGCTGGTGAAGCAGAAGCGGCTGGTGGGCGGCGGCGTCATCAAGATCGTGAACAACACCGTGCCGCAGGCCTTGATGAATCTCGGGTATCCCACGGAACAAGTTGCCCAGATCGTGGACTACATTGACGCTAACGCGAAAATCGAAGGCGCTCCCGGCTTGAAGGACGAGCATCTTCCTGTTTTCGATTGCTCGCTTTCTCCCATGGGCGGCGGACGTTCCATCGCGTGGCGCGGGCACCTGCGCATGATGGCGGCGGCTCAGCCGTTTCTTTCCGGGGCGATCAGCAAGACCATTAACATGCCGGAAGAATCCACCGTGGAAGACATCATGCAGGCCTATACCGAATCGTGGAAGTATGGGCTGAAGGCCGTGGCCATTTACCGCGACAATTCCAAACGCTCGCAGCCGCTTTCGGCCGCCAGCAAAAAAGAAGACGAAAAGCCGGCCGCTGCAGCCATGCCCGTTGTTGCGGAAGCTGCCGCCGCTCCGGTTGCGTCTGCGCCGCAGCAGGAAGAGCTTTTCGCTCGTGGCGCCAGCCGGCGCAAGCTGCCCAACGAGCGCAGTTCCATCACCCACAAATTTTCCATCGGCGGCCACGAGGGCTACCTCACCGTCGGCAAATATGAAGACGGCGCCCCTGGCGAAATCTTCATCAAGATGGCCAAGGAAGGCTCCACGCTCTCCGGCATCATGGACGCGTTTGCCCTGTCCGTCTCCATCGCGCTGCAATACGGTGTGCCGCTCCGCGCGCTGGTGGATAAATTCGTCAACTCGCGCTTCGAACCTTCGGGCTATACCGGCAATCCCAATATCCGCTACGCAAAATCGGTGGTGGATTACATCGGGCGCTGGCTTGGCGCGAAATTCATCTCGCCCGACTATCTCGACATAGACGCCACCGCCGATTCCGAAGCTCCAGCCACTACGGCTGCGGCGATGGCACACGCGGTCGCTCAAGCAACCGCCGTTAAGCATGCCGACCCGGACGCTTCCACGCGCCAGCGCGCAACAATTGACGACGCGCCGTCGTGCTCCGAATGCGGCATGTTGATGACCCCCAACGGCAGCTGCTACAAATGCTCCAACTGCGGCGGCACGTCGGGCTGCAGCTAGACTCCGCAGCCATGCGTTAGATCTGTTGGAAAGTTAAGACGAAGGGAAGGTTGAGAGATGCTGTAGGGGCGGGTCTGAGACCCGCCCCTACTTTTTTGCACGTACCACGCATCGAAATTCACGCTTCCGGTGCCGTCGACTTCCGCAACGAACGCACCGCCGCATATCCCAGTAGCATCACTGCCACGAACAGCACTAGCCACAGAAAAATATCGTGCGTCTCGGTCCAGGGCCGCGGATCGACCCAATCTGCGTTCACCACCTCCGGGCCCAGCAGCGCCGCCACTGCCGCGGACATCTGTTTCGCGTTCAAGCGGCGGCCCAGATCGTACTGCGCGGCTTCGGCGCGTTCTTGGCCATAAATCAGAGAATAACTTCGCCCCGGTTGCTGCTCGAAGACTAGGTGCTGCGGCGTCACATACAATTTAGGTGGGTCGCCCACCAACGGCGCATCATTTCCATTTACAATTTCCACGCGAAGGTAGTGCACCTGCGGCGCGCCGCGAGGAACTATAACCGAGAGCTGCTCCAACTGCGCATCGTCGCGACGATAGCGATAAATTTCACCGCCGCCGATGCCGAACCATTCCTTGCCGCCTGCGCTGGCGGAAATTCTCACGGTGCGAATGAACTCCGCGGGCGCCGTCACGTCAAATCGCGCTTCCAGCCCGAGTTCCGCCGCCGCGCCCACATCGGCGCTCCAGACGGTGCTGCCCGCCGGCTGATTCGCTTCCGGCGACAAAATAATTTCCAGCGGTACGCGTTCGGCGGGCTGCACTACTTCATGCAACACGTCCGCGCCGAACACCGCGAATTTCGTATCGCCATCCAGGATGCGCACACGTAAATACTGCGCGTTATTTTCGGAGTAATGCACCACCTGCGTGCCTTCGTGCCCATCTTTGCGGAAGCGAAAAATCGGCGCACGTCCCTGCACCATCCTCCAGACGTGCCCGTCGTCGCTGGCCTCCACCTGCACCCATTCAATGAAGTCCGGCGCGGTGGTCTGAATGCGCACCGCATTGTGAAATGGTGCGTGCGGCCCGGCATCCACAACCAGTTGCGTGAATTGGCCGGCGGTAAAACTGTTTTCGCGCAAAGTGGACGGGAGGGAGGCGATGTTCGACGTTCCTTCGCTGCGGAAACTCACGTACGGAACTTCCGCGCCTTGATCGTCAATCACGCGCACGTCGGCCAGCCAGGGAATTGCGTCGGGATATATTTCCAGCGGCGTGATAACGCTCACCAACTGCGGCGCGGTCGTCGGCGTAAGTTCAATCGCGCGCGAATAGTGCCAGTTCTTCCACGCGGCAGGCAGCCGCGTATCCGCGAGTACCGCAAAAGTCGCCGGCAACGCCGCAGCAATCACGCCAACGACCAGAACGCCGCGCCGTAATCGCGCGTGTGAAGGAAAAGGGAGGCGCAATTGCGCGCTCACGCTTTCTTCTCGCCCTTCCGCCCGAGCAATTGCCGTTGGTAGTAGAACGAAATCAGCATGAGCGCGAGGCCCAGCAGCAGGAACGAAACGATCCGGTAGAATTTCTCGAGGAACGAAAGGTCGAAAAGAAAAACCTTCACACTCACTACGCCCAGCAGCACCAGCGCCTGCCAGCGGATCGCCTGCGATTTCTTCCAGAATCCCGCGCCCAGCAATCCCAGCGCCCACACCAGCCATAACATCGAAAGCGCCAGCTCCTGCGCGTGCCCGCGATCAATTCCCAGCGAAGGCATGCGCCCGAACGCATCCCACACCTCCAGCGACAATGCCGCCAGCGCCAAAATATTCGCCACGATCGCCGTCACCATAAACGCGCCGCTTTCCTGCTCGACCAGCTCTTCATCGCTGGTCGCCGCGAAATAGCAGCTCAGCGCCATGCAAACCACGGAAATCGCAAACGTGGCAAACCGCGCGTTCAACAGAAATGTATCGGCGGGAATCGAAATCAGCGCCAAGCGCCCGGCCACAATCGCAAACAGCGCCAGCCCGGCCCAGCGCAGGGCCGCGAACTGCACCCGCAATCCGCTCCAAATCAGCACCGCGCCCTGCACCGCCCAGGCGATCGTGATCCAATTCCCGTCCAGCCGAATCGGAATCGCCAGCGTCACAAAAGTTAGCGCCAGACCTGCGTACAAAATCCGCGCCAGGCGCACTTCCGTGCCGCGTTTTTCCGGCAGCATGCGTTCGGCTGCGAGATGCACCGCGGCGAGCGCCAGCACCGCCGCCGTCAAAGCCCAGCGATTTTCCGGCCACAGCATCACGCGCAGCGCCACCAGGTAAGCCAGCGAATTCACCAGCACGATCGCGGCTTCCAACCCCGAAAGCTCGCCATCGCGCCGGCTGCGAACCACCGGCAACGCCGCAAACAAAATAAAAAACACCGTCGCGAACACCACGGTAGTTTCCAGCTCATACGGCCTGTAAAAATCGCTGTACCAGCCCCAGAAATAAACCAGCGTCGCCAGAAACTGCACAGGCGGGAGCGATTTCCAATCACGCACCCAGGCAATTCCCAGCACTCCGGCGCCGAGAATCGTCAGATACGTGAACAGCGAAACTTCGTGATTCTGGCCGGTGCTCACCAGCATCGGCGTAATCACGCCGCCCAACAGCGCCAGAAATGCAATTCGCTCGGAGTTGCGCCCCACGGCCACCACTAGCGTCACTGCCGTCACCGCGATCATCGCCATGAACGCAACGTCCTGCGAAAAAATATGGTAGTAATGCCAGCCCGCCCACAACGACAAATACAGCACCGCCGCACCCAGCCCCGCGATTCCTTCGGAAAAATATTTGTAGCCGCGAGCGAGCAGGTGGTGACTCCACGGATACAGAATGCTGCCCGCGAGCAGACCAATGCCGACCCGACCGCGCGGGCCCACCCAATTATTGTCGAACGCGTATTTCAGGAAGAACGTCACGGCAAATAGCAACGCCAGAATTCCCACGTAGTTCAGCCAGCGGCCCGCGACCACCTCCTCAAAGTTTCCGCTGGCCGCGTCGCTCGTCATTCTGCCGCGGGACATCGGCTGCTGCGAAAGTGCCGGCACGTGGGCACGAACCGGCGCAGGCGTATGTGTCGGCGATAGAGGCGCGGAAACTACGGATGGCCGTGCAGGCTGCGTAGGTAAGGGCATAGACACGGGGGGCGTCGCCGGGACAGGCGGATGCGCAACAGCCGCAGCCGGATCAGCAGTTACCCGCGGAGGAATCGCACTCGCCGCAGCGTTCAGCGCCGACACGCCCTTCTCAATCTGCGCGAGCCGCTGCTCCAAGGCATAGATCCGGCGGATTAACTGCGCCGCTTCGGCCTGCGCCGCGCTCTTCACTGCGCCCACGCGCACATAGGCGACGATGGCCAGCACAGGCACACCAATCACCCAAAGGAGGGCAATCAGTATGAACGGCGCGGCGCCAAATCCCATATGTGAGAGGGTGCAAGAAAACTGAGGGTATTACAGCACAGCAAGGCAACGCGGACAATCCACTTGCCTGAAACGAGCGTCCAAGGTGCCAACACAAATAAAGAGGGGGCCCCGTCGGGCCCCCGTCATGCTCTACCCCTAGTTCCGGTCTCAGCGCGGCGAAACCGGCCCACCCCGGGATAAGAGACAGCCGCTGTATAGTTTGCACGCCAGTTGCCAGCTTATTGTCTATTACTGCGGCCGCACTATCTGATGTGCCGGCAGGGTTTAGCTCCTGTGAAATGGAATTCGCCTATGGTATTGCGGTTTGAACATCCACTTTCTGAAAGTGCGCCGCCATTTTTCTATGTTCTTTGGAAGAAAATAGCGGCTAGCGCTAAGCCCGAACCCTGAACCGCTTCCATAGGAACCATCCGGGAACCAGCAAAATTGCCAGCCAGAACAAGAACGACGGCCCCACTGCGAAGAGGAAAACCACGAGTGCTACCGCGCCCTCTTCGAGGTTGGCGAATCCCTCCACCGCCGCGTTTCGGAGCCTTGTACCGGTGGAAATCGGCCCTGAGCCCAGTACCTGCCGGTATTCTTCGCTCAGGTCAACCTGCACCGTCGCGTAATTCACCCGGTGGACCAGGATCGCGCTTTGCCCCTGCATGCCCTCGATTTCTCCACGGATGCGCGCAAGCTCGCGTTCGGCTTCCAGCACGTCTTGGAGCTTCCCTGTGCGGGTCCCCAGCAGTTCGATCAGCCGCTGCTCCGTGGCCCGCGCGCTCTTCAGCCTCGCTTGCAGGTCAACGTATTGGTCGCTGACCTCCTCGTTGGAGCGCGTTTCCTCTTCGACGTGCCCGAGCTTCCGCACATCGGCTAAAAACGCATCGAGCTGCTTCGTCGGGATGCGCAGCGCCGCGGAAAGTTCCCGCGCATTGCGGGTCTGGGCTTTGGCGTCGAGCTTTTCCACGTAGCCGCCATGCGCTGCAGCGAATTTTTCTATCGCCGCGCTGGCCTCGTCGTAGTTTGTCGCCAAAATATTCAGCGACGCCGTCTGCACGATCATCGGCCCGACATTTTCCGGAGCCTTTAATTCGTCACCGGACGCGGGAGGCGGTGGCTCCGGTGGCACCGTACGCTCAGAAAATACCGGGATCGCTCCTCTCGATGCAGGAAGCGCATTTGCCGGGCCTTGCGCTTCTTCGGACGCCCGGAAAGCCGAACCCTCGTGTTCCAATGTCACAAGGTTCGTGAAATTTCGGCCGTTGAGTGGCGCGGACCGCTCCCTTCGCAGGATCGGTATCCCGATGAACGCAATCGCCGCTACAGTCACAGCGCACGCAATCGCCCAATTACGCGGACGCGCGAACATACGCTGCCAATTCCAAGCGCGTAGATTCCGAGCGCGCCTCGCAGTGGGCGCCTTCGCAGACTGTCCGGAATCGAGCGCAGCAAGCACCGTTTCGTTCATCCCTGCCGAAGGATGCTCCACCTCGAAGCTCAGCATCCGCTCTGAAAGCGCCCGAAATCCCTGCGCCGCTTCCTGGCACTCGCTGCAACTCACCAGATGCGCGGCCAGCGCCGCCGCTCGCCGCGCTTCCAGCTCGCCGTCGAGATATGCCATTACCTCTGCGGCGTCAAACGCGTGTTGTGCATTTCGTTCCATAAAATTCCTCGGCCTAATCCCTCACCGGCAGCAATTGATTTTTCAGCGCCGCGCGCGCCCGGAATAAACGCGAGCGCACCGTATTCAGCGGCATGCGCAGCACCGCTGCAATTTCGCCGTAACTGAGTTGTTCGTACTCGCGTAGCATCAATATCTCCCGTTCGCTTTGTTCCAGATGTCCCAGCGCGTTACGCACCCAGATTCCGGCATCATTATTTTCCGCGGCGTTACCTTCCATCGCCCGGCCATCGAGCATTTCGTTTTCCACCACTTCGCGCCCCGCTTTCCGCCGTTCCGCAGCCACCAGATGAATCGCGATCCCGTATAAATAGCTGCGAAAACTGGCGCGCGGCTCGTAGCGCTGCACATTCTGCAGCAGCGCCAGAAAACATTCCTGCGCCAATTCCTCCGCGCGCGCCGGATAGTCCAGCCTCCGCCGGAAAAATCCGTAGATAGGCTCGCGATAGCGTTCGAATAGCTCCACGAATGCCTCACGCGAACCCTGCTGGAACTCCAATATGAGCTGGTCGTCGCTATTCATAAATGACTGCTACAGCGTTTCCGCTCCCGGGTTTAGACGTTGCCTTGGCCCTTGTAGTGGCGCACTTCAGTGCTCCATTTGTAGTACGGCAACCGGCGCTACAAGGGCCAAATTGCGTCCGTCCCGCGCCTCTCACTACTTAGAATGTCGCCAACGCAGAAATAGTTCCCGCGAAAGGCACGATTTGTCGGAATTACGGCCGGACCCTACTTTCGTAATCCGACCCGTGAGGAGTTAGCAGTCACGCACGTGCGGCTAAAACTGGGCACAACGTCAAAGTCTTTGGAGTCTAATAATATTGCTCATATGAAGCGGTGATAAAACCCCCAATGCGCCCCAAATGCCTCGGGATTCTTGCGTGCTCCGTCTTCACGGCTTTCCTTGTTGTATGCGGATGCTATTACGGTCCGCAGACAATCACTTACTTCCGATTGCGCCCCATGCTGCTTCGTTCGCCGGATGTTCCGCCCCGCGGTTGGAGTTCTGTTCCTCATCCACTGGAGGATTTATCCACATCGGCCGCAGGTGGAAACGTCGTTTCGCAATATGGCTACCGATTCGAAGTTCCATGGGGCGACATTAAGAGCGAGCGTGGCGACGGACTAATTGAGTTACAGACGGGCCAGAGGATTAGGTTCCTCGATCCCCAGATCGGAGACGGGGAGCCCATAAGCCCACAAACAATCCATTCAAGTGCCTCGGATTTCGCAAGAATTTTCGGAACGTCGATGCACGACTCCAAGTATGACCAGTTCACGAAGATAATGTCTGCAGTTCCGCCTGGCTGGTCACCGCTGCAATCGCGTTCTGAATTCCAACGTTATGGGGCTCTATTGCAAATCAAGGGCCTATGGTTCGAACATAATCCTATGGCACCGAGCATCTACTCTTTTCAGACTAAGAACTACCACGGCTTCGAAGTGAGTGGCTTGCCGCGCGGCTGGCAAAACGTCACGTTACATTTCTTTGATTTGGGAAACCACTGGTTCGTGATCAATATTCAGGGTGACGAACTCCATGGCGTGAAGATCACACAGCCTGAGATTAATCGCGTCATCCAATCGTTTGGTCCCATCCAGCCGGGGACGTCAGCGAAGTAGGCTCTCCGCCAGCACACCACAGAAGCACCACGAACCGCGCGAACGTTAAGCTCCAATCGCTTCGCGCAGCGCCTCCGCGAGCGTCTCCGTCCAGCGCTTCACATCATCCTGGTGTTCGGCTTCCACCATTACACGCGCGAGCGGCTCCGTTCCCGAATAACGCAGCACCACGCGGCCTGATTTCCCGAGCGCTTTTTCCGCTTCTGCTAATCCGCGCGCCACTGCCGGCAGGGACTCCAGCGGCGGTTTCGACCGCACGCGCACATTCACAATTTTCTGTGGGAAAATTTTCAGATCGGCGAGCAATTCATCCAGCGGGCCCTGAAGCACGATGATGGACGCAAGCTTTACAGCCGTCAACATCCCGTCCCCGGTCGTTGCATCATCCAAAAATAAAATGTGCCCGGACTGCTCGCCGCCCAGGTTCGCTCCGATCTGCAGCATTTTTTCCAGCACATAACGATCGCCTACTGCCGTCCGTATCAGTTTCAAGCCAGATTTTTCCAGCGCGAGCTCCAATCCCAGGTTCGCCATCGTTGTGCCGACGATCACGTCGCCCTTCAGCTTCCCCGCCGATTTTAGATAACGCCCCGCAACCAGCAGCACGCCATCGCCATCCACCAGCTGGCCCGAGGCGCTCGCGAAAATCGCGCGATCTGCGTCGCCATCAAACGCCACTCCCAGCGATGCGCCCGACTGCGCCATGCGTTTCTGCATCGCCTCCGGATGCAGCGAGCCGCAGTCCGCATTGATGTTCCGCCCGTTCGGGCTGTCGTTGATCGCAATCACCTCAGCGCCCAGCGAACGGAATAATCTCGGCGCGAGCTTGCTTGCTGCGCCGTTGGCGCAGTCCATTACAATTTTCATGCCCGCAAGTTGTGCTCCAGGTAGCACCGCAGCGCGCAAGCCATCGAGATAATCGTCGTCAATTTTCTCGTTGTCGTGCAGCTGCATTTCGCCGCGCGGTTCAGGCGATTCGCTCGACGCCAGAATAAATCGCTCCAGCTCCGCCTCCACCGCGTCTGGAAATTTCATCCCGGTTGCGGAAATCAGTTTCACGCCGTTGTCGTGATACGGATTGTGCGAAGCCGAAATCACCACGCCTGCCGCGAATCCGTCGTGTTGCACCAGCCAGGCCACTCCGGGCGTCGTCAACACTCCGGCGGAAACGGCTTCCACGCCTGCCGCTGCCAATCCGCGCGCGATGCGATCCGCGATGTGCGGCCCGGATTCGCGCGTGTCCCGCCCAATCAGCACGCGCGCCCGCGCATCCGGCGATCGACCATGCGAGCTGACATATTCGCCCAGCGCCAGTCCAACGCGATCGAGTGTCGCGTCGTCCAGCGGAACTTCTCCAGGCACGCCGCGAATTCCATCCGTTCCGAAAAGTTGTTTGGTCATGAAATTGTTGTCACACGCCAAGAAATCAGGCACGCGATTCTATCATTGCAATACGCGCCCGGTCCCATCGCGTGCATATCGGGCCCCGAAAGTGCCAGCACCGTCACCCCCCGTCCGCCGGGCCAGTGTACGCGCAGGCACACTGTTATTTGCGCGGCTCTGGCTGTGTTATCGTACCGCCATGCCTCTTGAGGAAGAGAAGATCGTCTCGGCGAGTACCGCCAGCGGAAAGATCATTGCCGCCGGAATCGTGATCGCCTTCTGCTACTGGGCGTCTTCAATTCTGGTCACGCTGCTGGTCGCGGTGCTGCTCGCCTATTTCCTCGATCCGGTCGTCAACTGGCTGGAGGATTGGCACGTGCCGCGCGCTCTGGGCTCGCTGCTCGTGGTGCTGTTCACCATCGCCGCCATATTGGTAGTGGCCTGGAACATGGTGGAGCGCGTGGACCAGTTCGGCCGCGACTGGCCTCTGTACCGCAAGCCGTTGCATCAAGTCGCGACTGTGATTGAACAAAAGATGGCGACTTTTGAAGAACACGTTTCGGAAATTGAGCCAGGCACAACTCCCGGCGAGCACATCGTCTCCGTCGGAGAGTCGCACCCCGTGCGCGCCGCGCTGCTCTCGCGCTTGAGCTCCCTATATGAAGTTGTCGTCGCCGCGACCTTCGTGCCCTTCCTGCTTTTTTTCATGCTCGCGGCCAAACGCCAGGTGTGGCACGCCACCATGCAGTTATTTCCGGCCACGCGACGCACCGAGGTAAAGGAAACTCTGGCGGACGTGACCATGGTGCTGCGCAGCTATGTGGTGGGCACGGCGCTGGTGGGCCTAATTTTGGTGGTCTTCAGCTGGCTCTTTTTCTGGGGCATGGGACTGGACTTTCCGTTCCTGCTCGGCTTGCTTTCCGGCTTGCTGAATCTGATTCCTTATCTTGGCGTGGTTCTTTCCTGGGTGCCGCCGATTCTCATCGGCATCAAACAGTTTCATACGCCCGGGCCGTTCATCGGCATCTTCACAATCCTCACGTTATTTCACTTCATCGCCAACAACTTGCTAGTTCCCGCGCTGGTGGGTTGGCGCGTTCGTCTGAATGCACTGGCATTGACTGTATCCCTACTCTTCTTCGGTTTTCTGTGGGGCGCGATGGGATTGCTGCTCGCGATCCCCGTCACCGCCGTAATCAAAGTGATCTGCGACCACATCGAAGAACTGCAGCCCGTTGGCCGCTGGCTCAGCGGCTAGCGCCCAGTGCGTGTAATCGTTTGACCGCGTCCTTCAACGTCTCCGCATCCCTCGTGTCTTGAAACAAACGAATCGCCGCAATGCCTGCAGCCCCAGCGCGAATGCAATCTCCCGCGTTCTGTTCGTTTACTCCGCCAATCGCTAGCACCCGAATCGCGACGCTACGGCAAATCTCTTCTAAACGTGCGACGCCCTGCGGCTCGCCCATCCCGCGCTTGGACGGCGTATCGAATACGGGGCCGAAAAAAATGTAGGCAGCGCCTGCGCTCTCCGCTTCACGTGCGTCCGCGAGGCTGTGGCACGAAACACCCACGAGAAAATCCGCCGGAGCGTTCCCACCACTGCTTTTGCACCAACGCACCACATCCCGCGCGCCCAGCGATTCCCGCCCCAGATGCACGCCTGCAGCTCCCGCAGCAAGCGCCATGTCCAACCGGTCGTTCACAATCACCCGGGCGCTGCCTCCCGCAGCGACAGCCTCCCGCACGAGCCCGAGCAATTCCCGCCCCGATAAAACCTTCTCGCGTATCTGCACCCAATCCACGCCAGCCGCAATCGTCGCGCGAATTCTCCCGATCACATCCGCGCCGTTGTCGCCCTCTGCGAGCGATTTCCGGTCGGTCACATAGCAAACAATCGGTGTCTTAAGCGCGGGTGACAACGGTGGCAGTCCGGCGGCGAAATGCTTCGAGCGCAAACAGCACGTTTAGCACTCCCAACCCTGAAATCATTCCGCGCAAATACGGGTTCATCACAAAAAGCGCCAGGCCCGGATACTGATACATAAAATAGTTCACGTCCCAAACTTCGGACCAAGGCATCAGGATCAACAGCAGCCCCAGTTCCAGCCACAGCAACAGCAATATGACGCGCAGAATGCGATTGAACATGTTTAGCTTACGATTATGGGAGATTATCGCCAGACTCGCAACTGCGCCGGACACGAATTCTGCGCGATCGCGCAAAAAATCAGGCCGCCGCGCCGCGGCTGTTGTCATTTTCGTGCCCTGCTGCGTACAAACGATCAACCGCGCCCCACCAGCCGCGCCGAAACCCGATAAAATTATCGCGCAATGAAAAAATCCAAGGACCAGCAAAAAACCACCGGTGTCGCAAACGCTCGCCGCAGACATAAATCGCCGCGCGTCTGCGTGACACTGCTAAGGGTGCTGCTCTACACGATGATCGCATCGCCGGCGCTTGCGCAGAAATGCACTGTAAAGCCAGCAATAATCTCACTGGGCCAAACAGTCCGCCTCGCCTGCTTAGTCCCCGCCGCCACCGCCAAGCTAAACGACCGCACCGTCCGCCTGTTCCCGCAATCAAGTGGCGGCTCGCAAGGCCTGATGCCGATCGCCGTAGCGGACACTCCCGGCGCGTACGAAATAAAATTTCAAGCCGAAGACGGCGCGGCGCTAGCCTCCGCAAAACTCACGATCCGCCCGACCAAATTCCCAGCACAAAACGTAGTCCTAGCTCCGCAAATCGAAGCCCTGCACTCCACGCCCGAAGACATCGCCACACTCACCGAATTTCGCAACGCAGTATCCGATGTAAAATATTGGGAAGATCCTCTCGTCGCGCCCGTTCCCGGCTGTGTGCTCTCCCCCTTTGGAGTCAAACGCCTGCACAACGGCAAGCCGACCGGCGAATTTCACGCCGGCATTGATCAGCGCTCCCCCGCCGGACGTCCCGTTCACGCTGTAGCAGCCGGCACAGTGAAAATCGCGCAGCCTTTCGCAGTCCTCGGGGGCACCGTAGCGATTGATCACGGCCAAGGCCTCGAAACAATGTACCTGCACATGTCAAAATTATTGGTGGAACCCGGCGCCCAGGTAAAAAAAGGCGAAGTGATCGGCTACGTCGGCGCGACAGGCCGCGCCAACGGACCTCATCTACATTGGGTAGTGGATGTGAACGGCGTCCCCGTAAATCCGCAGCAATGGGTCGCACTGAAATCTTGCGGCTCCGAAAAAGCTAAACCAAGTACGAAGTAACGTAACTTGTCCGAAGTTATTCCGGCGGTTAGACGCCAAGCCGTCCCTGTCACTATTAACAATGGCGCAGCCGCAGCACCTCAAGTAGCTTTGGCAGATGATTGGGCACCCAGCATCAGCTTTCGCCGCGCAACGAAATGTCCTCCGAGCCGTGCAAGGATCGGCACTTTCCCTGCTCCTAATTGCGGGATGCGGCTCGAAGAACGATGCCATTAATCAGGCCGGCAAAAATGACGCGGTCAGCGGCGTTCCGGTCCCCACCCTCGCCGAGACCAAAGCCATCGCCGAGGATGGGTTCATTTTTGGCCTGCCTATTGTGATGTACTACACATCCGCCTACGAATTATTTGTAGATACAACTTCTTCCCAATACAAGGCGCCCGTTGGGCAACTCTTCAACGAAGCCCGAGTGTTTACGCCCAAGGACACCGCGGTCATCACGCCAAACAGCGACACGCCATACTCCTTGATGGAGATAGATCTGCGCTCCGAACCCACCGTTATCTCCGTACCAGCCGTTCCCAAGCCGCGCTACTACTCCGTGCAATTGACCGACGCGAATACTTTCAATTACGGATACATCGGCAGCAGAACCACAGGCACCGGCCCAGGCGACTACATGATTGTGGGCCCTGATTGGAGAGGCCAGCCGCCTGCGAACATCAAGCAGGTCTTCCACTCGACCACACCGTTTTCGGTCGTGATTTTTCGCACGCAGCTGTTCAATGCGGCGGATATGCCGAACGTCGTTAAGATCCAAGCCAGGTACAAAGTTCAGCCGCTTTCCACCTACCTGAAAAAACCTGCACCGAGCGCGCCCCCGGCGATCGACTACATGAAGGCCGACGCGGAGATTGCGAAAAAGCAGTTTTGGCAAGTGCTCGATTTTGCGCTGCAATATATTCCGCCCAGTCCGGAAGAGGCTGCAATTCGCGCCAAGCTGGCCAGCATCGGTATCGGCCCCGGCAAGAAATTCGATATGAAGGATCTCTCGGCCGAGCATAAAGCCGCGGTGTTACTGGGAATGAAGGCTGGTGACGACCAGGTTGGCGAATATATCGCGAGCGGCGGCGCGGTAATCAACGGATGGAATGTGGGCTCGTTCTTCGGCGACCGATCCTTCTACAACGGAGACTGGCTGAAGCGAGCGGCTGCGGCCAAGGGCGGAATTTTCGGTAATAGCGCGATCGAAGCGATGTATCCGCTCACCAGGGACCTTCCGAACGGAGAAGCGATGGACGGCAGCAAGCACAATTACACACTGACCTTCGCCAAGGACGGACTGCCACCAGTAAACGCATTCTGGTCGGTGACGATGTACGACGGTAAGACCCAATTCCTGATCGACAACCCGATCAATCGTTATCTGATCAACTCGCCGATGCTGCCCGGGATGAAAAAGAATGCGGATGGCTCGCTGACTCTTCTCATCCAGAAAGACTCGCCAGGTAAGGACAAGGAATCCAACTGGCTCCCCGCGCCAGACGGAACAATCTACCTCGTGATGCGCTTGTACTGGCCGAAGCAAACACCGCCTTCGATCTTGCCAGCGGGTTCTGGAACGTGGCAACCCCCACCGGTGGTTCAGGCCCGATAGGCCGACGTTCGTAAAAAGTGGAGTAAACCGCGCTATCGGACGAACGGATGGGCTCGCGTCGGGACTTCCTGAAGCAGCCGCAGCTTAGACCTAATTTCCTCGAGCGAAATGCCGCTCGCCGTTGAACAATTTCAAACGCGAGCTGACCACTTGTTTTACGGCATCCACGGCGGACGGCAGAATCTTGTATGGCACGACTTCATCAGGTTGTTTGGCCAAGCCCTGCTCCAAACCACGTCTCCACGCGACCCGAAGTTCAGTATTGATGTGGACAATGTTAACTCCCGCGCCGATTGCTTTGCGCAGGTCTTCATCGTCGGTTCCTGAGCCCCCATGAAGCGTCAGCAAAATCCCCGCCGCTCGCTTGATGCCGGCGATTCTCTCGATATCCAGCCGCTTCTTCGTTTCTCCGCGCACCATGCTACGGAGCATGCCGTGCATGTTGCCCACAGCGGGCGCCAGGATGTCCACACCAGTGCTTTCCACAAACTGTTTCGCTTGCTCCGGTGTGGAGAGTCCCTTAGAGAGGTCGGGGGCCTGGTCGTGAATTTCAGAGCCGCTACCGATGTCGCCGATTTCTCCCTCTACCAGCATGGCGGGATTGATCGCTTTCAGGGCTTCCACCGCCTGCTTCGTTTCCCGCACATTTTCGTCAAAGGGCAAGGCCGACATATCGAAGACGATTGAGTCAAACCCAGCCTTAGCGGCCTCCACCCCCTTCGCGAGGGAGTGGGTATGATCCGCGTTAAGAAAAATCGGGTAGTCGAATTCTTCGCGCAGACTTCGCACGAATGCCGCAATCGGGCGAGTTCCCACAAACTCGCGCTCGCCCTCGGATAAACCAACCAGGACTGGCACGTTCAGTTCGCGCGCAGCGCCAAACACCGCTTTCAGTAGAACGAGATCAGAAATGTTGAAATGCCCTATCGCCTTTCCAGTTTGTTGCGCATCCTGCAAGAGATCCCGTAATGAATGCATATCATTCACTCCTCTCGCCCACGCGCCGGCCCGATCTTGCTGTTGATCTCAGGCACCGGTGAGCACGGTCTCCACACCAGCGGCGATTATACCGCCGATAAACCGAATGGCGATGAGCGCGAAAATATCCCAGCGCTCGATTAAGACTGCGGGTTGAATGGGCCGGCGCCGGCTGCTTTCCTATGTCCACAGTGCGCTGCAGCGGCCGCGCGGGCTACTTCGGTTGGGGAACAATCCGCAGATAGGGCCGCGGCGCCTTCCAGCCATCTGGATATTTCTGTTTAGCTTCTTCTTCCGACACCGATGGCAGGATAATTACATCGTCGCCCTGCTTCCAGTTCACCGGTGTGGCCACTTTATGCTTGGCCGTGAGTTGCATCGAATCTACCACGCGCAGCACTTCGTCGAAGTTGCGGCCGGTGCTCATCGGGTAACTCAGCATCAGCTTAACCTTCTTGTCGGGGCCCACCACGAATACGGTACGCACGGTTGCATTCGTTGCGGCAGTGCGGCCTTCGGAGGTATCGCCGGCATCTGCCGGCAGCATGTCATAGAGCTTGGCAATCTTGAGTTGCGGGTCCCCGATCATCGGGTAGTTCACCTTGTGTCCTTGGGTCTCTTCGATGTCCGCAGCCCATTTGCTGTGACTGCTCACCGGGTCCACGCTCAGGCCGATAATTTTGCAATTGCGCTTCTCGAATTCCGGCTGCAGCCCGGCCATATAGCCTAGTTCGGTAGTGCACACGGGCGTAAAGTCTTTGGGATGCGAAAACAAAACGGCCCAGCCGTTGCCGATCCATTCGTGGAAATTAATGGTCCCCTGCGATGTTTCGGCGGTAAAATTCGGCGCTTCGTCGTTTATGCGCAACATAAAGGGCCCTCCTGAGGCGCAGGCATTATACATACATAGCTTGGACCGCAGAAACTTGCCGGGCGAGGGAGGCTGCGGCCGTCGCGGGGATTGCTCGAAACGCGGCGCTCCGCGCTTGGCTTCCGGTTATCTTATTCCGGATGAGTGCTATCTGCTGGCACCTGCTCCTTCACGTGCGCCAGGGGAATCTGCCCAAACAATTGCAGATCGATGATCATGTTGAGGCGGCGGTCCAACTGGAAAAACGTCGCCGCCTTCCTGCCCGGCAACACCTGGGCCACGGTCGGCACATACTTCAAGCGCAACGCCTGCACTTGCGCGTCCACCTCGAACCAGTGCCGTACATAAATCATTGCGTCCTGGTCGGACATCGTTGCCCACATCTCCGCGTACTGCTTCAGCAGCGCATACTTCTGATCGTTCACTACCTGCAAGTCCTTCACGTAATGATTGTAGATGGGCCAGAACTTCTGGCCTTCGTCTTCCGACAACGACATATTCTGCCCAATCACCTGCATTTTCACGGCGCGCAGATCTCGCCGCAGCAAAGCAATGTCCTCGTCCGTCACCGTCGGGGTGATTATCCTCTCCACCTTGACTTGCTGCCCGTGCGCGGCCGTCCGCGCGGCAGTGATCCCGCCACCCAACGCCGTCGCCACCACCATGCCAGCAACAAACGCCAAGGCTAATCCCGCCGCACCCGTCATTTTGCGCTTCATAATCTTTCTCCTTACCTTTGTGCTCTGGCCACAATGAACCAGCGAGAACCGCAACCCTCCGTGCATGTTAATACAGTTGGGTCGCTAATGGGTTACTACCAGCGGCAAGCGAGAGTCAACTCTTCATTAACGCGTTTGCCGGAGAAGTGAAATTGGGCCAAAACCACATCTCCGGTGGCAGACTAATCAGACATTGGGCACAGAGTTTCGCGGCGAATCAACAACGCCTGCGCGGTTCATATATTCTGCTCTCATGGGCCGACCCATACGATGGCGCTATGTCTTGCCATCTCTTCATCTTTTGGCCTGCTCAATCAGCTATGTCGGCCTGCTCATACCCAGTCTTCAATTCCTCGGAATAGTGTTTCCGTTCGTTCTATTGGCTGACCTTCCCGTTTCGCTTCTTGCGTACGCTCTCGGATGGAGATATTCGACGCTCGCCGTGACTTGGATTTTTGTCGTTGGCACTCTTTGGTGGTATCTCCTCGGCCGCGCCGTGCAAGCTGCGTTCTTGGGATTCGCTCATCGAAATGATTCTCCGGCCAACCTATCGGGGTAACGACGAATGAAACGAATTGTCCGGCATCGCAACCAACGGGACTTGACTGAGTGCAATAAATTAGAATCGAGTGGATACGAAGGCAATTCGAGTTTACACAGAGGCTGCGATGACTGCTCGGGCTCGGCGCTGGATATTGGTCGGTATGTCGATAATCGTTATCTGTCTGGTGTTCGTTCTGGTTTGGTACGAACTAACCTTCTTCGAGAGAGCTTACGCTTGGTTGACACCCGGAGCGACGAAGGCGGATGTTTTAAACCACTTTGGAAAGCCCGGAAGGGTAGAAGCGTGCTCCCACCCGCCCTCATGGGACGGAAACCCCGTGGATAGGTCTTCGATGCCTTGCGTCGAGGAATTCCAGTATTTCTCGCGCATTTCTATTGGCGAATGGGATGTTGGGTTCGACAAAAACGGTAAGGCGGTTTCGAAAGGCTATTCCTCGTCACCGTAGCAGACTCGAGGGCTTGAATAACACGTTAACCGAAAACTGGCTCATCGCCTACATCTTTGCAACGTGGATTGAAGTTGTTGCCGGTGAGGGTTAATGCTTTTGCAGGGTGGCAATGCGGTCGGCTACATCGCGATAATCGATGTTGGCCGCGTAAACCTGGCGGAAACTATCGAGCGCCGCGTCCGATTCTCCCGCGGATTCCAGCGCCAATCCCAAATCGTAACGCAGCGCGAGCGCTGATTCCTCTTCCAGCCCCGGCACCTGCAGCGCGCGCCGATACCACAGCGACGCTACTGCCGGCTCGCCCTTATCCATGAACGAAAGCCCCAGCATCACCGAGCAATTCATCTCGTAACGGAACGGCTTGCCTTTCTGCACGGCCTTGGCCACTTTCTGGAATTCTCCGATGGCTTCGTCCAGCAGTCCCATTTCGCGGTAGGCGATGCCCAGGTTGTAGTGCGTCTCCAGGTCTTCATCTTCTTCGCCCATCTCGCCAAGCTCGCTGCGGAATTCCTGGAATACTTCATGCAGCTGATTCAGATTTTCCATCGTGCCGGGCGTCGCGGCGGGCGCGGCCGCAATATTCTTGTTCGTAGATCCGTTCGTTGGTGGCGGCGTGATGGCGGCCATCGGCGTGGCGTTTGCTTCGGCGAACACTTGCTCCAGACTTGCGTGCGTATCCTTAGGCGCAGAGGCAGACGCGGCCGCAGGCTCGCGCACCGGTTCCGCCGCAGGACCTTCCAGATCGTCCAGCTCCGCCACCAACTCGCTGATGAAATCTTCGGTGGTCGCGGCTCCAGCGCGCGTGGTTGCGGCAGGCGCCTCGGGCGTCAGCTCCAGCTCGAATTCAGTGCCGCCCAGGGCAGACGTCGCAGCCGTCTCCGCGGCAGCCGGTGCGGGTTCATCCACAAGCTCCAGCACAGCCTCAGGAATTGCTTCCGCGGGCGATTCTTCTTCTGCCGCCGCGTCAATCAGTTCGATTTCAGGCTCCGCGGCCGCTTCCGGCTCTGCTTCCACCGGCACCTCAGCCTCTGGCTCATGCGCCGCTATTTCAGACTGCGGTGTGTTTGCTTCGATTGTGAACGGCTCGGCCTTCGCTGCCGGCTCCGGCTCTTCATCCTTCAGCGTACTCAGGTCGAAGACTGCCTCGAGCGCGGCATTCGTATCGGTTGCTTCCGCAGCCTCGGCCGCAACCGGCTCCGGCTCAACAATCGGATCCAGCTCCAAGCTTGCCGCTGGAACTTCTTCCGCTGCAGGCGTCTGGACCTCGGCGGTTTCTGCTGCGATCGCTTCCCATTCGTCTGAGAGATCCAGCTCTTCCCCAATCCCAGCTATCTGTGCGGGCGCTTCTTCTGCCTGTACGGCGTTGTCAACCGCTCCATCTACCGCAAGCGGGATCGCCGCTGGCGGCGGTGCCGCCTCCGGTTCGATACCAGACAACGGAATCTCGAATTCGATGGGTGCGGCAGCAGGCGCAGGAGCCTTGGCAACCGGCGCGGGTTCCGCCGCGATCTCAAACGGCGGAGGCTCTACCGGCGCAGCAGCAGATGCCTGCGTGGGAACCGTCGCGGCTGGTGTTGCGGCCGGAGTCACCGCCGCAGGCGCAGCGACGGTGGGCGCCGTCGGCAAATCCTTCTCCGTGAGTCCCGCCACTTTCGAATATCTCTGCCGCAACTCCGCAAAGCGATCGGCATTGACGGTGTCGTTCCGCTCGCGATGAATTTGTTCCAGCTGCGCTGCCAGCTCCGCTGTGCGCCGATCGTTTCCGGCGCCCAGATGGAGGTCCAGCAAGCGCTCGAGCGTCGGCGTATGCCGCGGCGCCTTTTGCAGCACGTTTTCCAGCAGGTGTGTGGCTTTCTGCGTCAGGCCGTAACTCGAAAACAGGTCCACATCCGTCAGCGCCTGCGCAATATACTTGTGCGTCTCCTCGTCCAGCGCTTCTTCGGCAATCGCCGGCGGCGCGGGAGGGACCAGCTTGTTCTGCTCTTCGGCAGCTGCTTCCCGCAGACCCACGTTGCTTCCGTTGGCCGCGTTTGCGACCGCGCTCTCAGGACTCGTACCGCCCGCCATCGGCGATCCGCCCGTGCGCGCGCGCAGTTGGTTCAGCCGGTCCACCAGGCGTTCGTCGTTCTTGTTGCGGTCCACCAGCTCGACCAACAATTCTTCGGCGCGCGGCAGATTCCCCTGCGCGGCATACGCGTCAGAAAGCTGGCCCAGCGCCGCATTCAACCGGAAAGGATCGCTGGTGGTCCTGCAGAAGTCCGCCAGCGTTTCCAGCGGCTCGGTGCGCCCCGGCAGCCGTTCGCAGGCAGTGGTAAGCGATTTCAAAAAGTGATCTTGAGCGCCTGCTTCAATCATCGGCGCGCGCAATTCGGCCAACAGCGGCAGCGCGTGCTCCGGTTGCGCCCCTTCGATCATCGCTTCTGCAACTTTGCACAGCAATGCGTGATGCGCGTGTCCCTGCGCCAGTTGCCGTCGCGCGCGCTCCGCCGCTTTGTCCGCGTGCCCCGCGCGCAGCTCGTATTCCACCAGCAGCTTGGTTACATCGCTGCCCGTTTCCGCTTCCGGATGCTTTTCCAGAATGGTGATGGCCTGATCGGTCTTCTCGGCGGAATTAAGCGTTTTCGCTTTCAGCAGAATGGCCGCCGCGTTCCCGGGGTCTACTTCCAGAGCTCGCTCCACCAACTTTTCCGCTTCTTCGGTTTCGCCGCGGTCAAAAAGGCGGTGCGCGTAGGCCTGATACGTCAGGGCCGCTTCCTTCTTCTGCCCCATCATGCCGTAGAGCTCGGCCAGCCGCATTTGCACGCGCTGATTTTCCGGCTCGACCTCGAGCAAACGGTGCAGCACCTCAACGGCTTTCTGTGAATGGTTCGATTTCAGGTGGGCTTCGGCAATCTGCAGGAACAAAGGTCGCGCTTCGCTCAGCACTCCCTGCTGCACGTACAGATCCGCCAGTCGTTCCAGCGGCGCCAGCTCGTTCGGCGCCAGCTTGGCGATCTTCTTGTAAATCGCGATAGCTTTGCTGTTGAACCCATCATTTAGATAGACCTGCGCGAGCCGCTCGAAGTATTCGATGGCCTGCGTCATGTCTCCCTGGCGGGCGAACAAATCGCCCACAGTCATTAATGTGGCTTGGTCCTTCGGGTCTGCGCGCAGAATTAGCTGGTATTCGCCGATGGCCTGGGCGACCTTGCCCTGGTTGAGGAATTTCAGCGCATTTTCCAGCGCTTTGCTTTTGTTGAAGGCCATGGATGATTTTCGCCTGCCGGTCCCCGCGCACTCCGGCAATGCACTGCAGCCGCACGGACGGCTTAGACATGAAGGTTAGCACGCGCCAAAAACAAGGAGCAACGCGGCACAAGGGGGGAGGTGCCATAGGCGATAACAGTGCCTCTTGGGCGCCTAGAAGGGCCGGCAGCCGCCGCCGGGCCGCCCTCGCTCGCCCAGCACAGAACTATCAGCCGTACTAGCTACTCGCTTTACCACCGCCAGCCGTTCCCCGCCGGGTTTTTCTCTTGACAAAATTTCCCCGCGGGAGCAGATTTCGGTTCAAGAAACCGCTCGGAATTGGGATCTCCTCCATCGCGGGAATCCCCTCGGCAGGCGGCGCGCAATACCCACTTCTCGGGTCGGCCCGTATCACTAAGTTAAATGCGAGTTTGGAGGAGGCTCCCTTGGAAACTGCTATTGGCGTTTTTGGCTCGCGCGAACGCGCGGAAGAAGCTGTGAAGGAATTGCTCGATAAGCATGTCCCGAAAGATTCGATCGTGTTTCTGACTCGCTCCGAGAACGAGGCTGCGGCTTTGGCCACCGAACTGGGTACTTATGCGGGAGGTTTCATCGGCGGAGCCGCCGGCCTTTCTGCGGGGGTCGCAGCCGCGACGCTGTTTCTGATTCCAGGAATCGGGCAAGTATTTGCGCTGGGCGTCGGTGCCACTGCGCTGCTCGGGTTCCTTGGATCTCAAACAGGCGCGGCAGTGGGCAAAGCGATCTCAGACGATTCTGAAACGCCCCAACCAACCGCGAGCGAGAGCTGTTCCGAAGACGCCGCTCTTTTCCTAGAGCCGCTGAAGCAGGGTCGATCGCTGGTCGTCGTCCGCACCGATTCTCCTGCGGCGGCTGCCACGGCTTGCGCCACTCTGGATCGCTTGGGAATGAGCATGCAAGCCCGCGCTGCCGCCAAGATGCAGGCCGCCACGCGCCAGATCGGTGAAATCTCCATCGTGGACATCAGCGGCAGGATTACGCTCGGCGAAGGCAACGTGATGCTTCGCGAAATCATGGTGGACTTGCTCGAGAAAGGCAACAAACACATCCTGCTGAATATGACGGATGTAATCCACGTGGACAGCGCCGGCATCGGTGAACTCGTCCGCTCGCATACCAGTGTCCGCAAACAAGGCGGTCACATGAAGCTGGTCAATCCCCATAAAAAAGTCCGCGACCTGCTGCAAATGACGATGTTATCTGCGGTGTTTGACGTCCAAGAAGACGAAGCCAGCGCCATCAAGTCCTTCGGCCTGTCGTCGAAAGCAGTGGGATAGATCGGAATTGCGTTGCATGTTTCTTTGAGGCTGGAGTTCCTTGAACCGGTCGCCGCTTACCGCGTGAGAATGTCGATTGCGGGGCTGAGCGGCAACGGATCCTGCGTCGCACCCGAAGCCCAGCACGCTGATTGGCGCACCGGCGCATAAGAAAATCGGTGCAGCGGAGTAGGCCCGTGCCGCCGCAACGCTTCTAAATGTTCCGGCGTCCCGTAGCCCTTGTGTTGTGCCAGCCCGTACTGAGGATATTGCAGATCGAATTCTTCCATACGCCGGTCGCGCTCCGTTTTCGCCAGAATGGACGCCGCCGCGATCGAAACCGATCGTGCGTCCCCGTGAATCAGCGCCTTCTGCTCGATCGGCAGATCAATCTCCATCGCATCCAGCAGCAAATAATCCGGCAAAGGACTAAGCTGCGACACCGCCGCCATCATCGCCTGCCGGCTAGCCTGATAAATGTTCCACGCGTCAATCCGGCTCGAATCAATTTCCGCCACGGCCCAAGCCAGCGCGTGTTCGCGAATGCGTGGCGCCAGATCCGTCCGCCGCTCCGCCGTAAGCTTTTTGGAATCGTCCAGACCCACAATGCGCCGTCGCGGATTCAGAATGACGGCCGCAGCCACCACCGGACCAAATAGCGACCCGCGTCCCGCCTCATCAATCCCCGCGACGCGCAGCCACCCGCACTGCCGCGCCTCGCGCTCATATCGTGAACAACAAAGTCTCCCCATCGGCCCGCGATTTTAGCACACACCCACTGTGTATCTAGCGCCGACGTAGCGGTTCAGTATCCGATTGTGTGCCTCGCCCGGACCGCTGCGACGAAGTGCGATAAAATGTTCAAACTCGACGCTCAACGGAGGAATCATCGGTAGCGCAGATAGCAACTCTCATGGCTGTAGGACATCCTTGCTCATGGTAATCGGGCTCTGCGCTCTGGTATTTGGCTGCCGAGACTCCGCCATTATTTGGTCCGCGGAATCTCGATCTCCTGACGGACATTGGTTAGCGAGTGCACGCACAGAACAATTCGGTGGAGCAGGAACGGCCTCAGTTGAAACGAGCGTGTACTTGAAACAGAACTCGCAGCCGCCGGTGGAAATCTTAGAGTTCTCTAATGATTCAGCATTCCCATCGGGCGTTACAAACGTGGATATGAACTGGGTAAATCCGACACATCTTGAAGTGACATACAAAGGTCACGCGACCATCGACTTTCAAGCCGTCAAATGCTCCGGCGTCGACATCTCCTTACGAGACCTGTCAAAATAAAAAAGCCCGCCCCGATTTCTCGGAGCGGGCGATCGTAAATTCGTATCGTGCTTTTACTTCGCGGCGGCCGCTGCTGCTTCCGTCGGCGCTTCAACCCGCGCTGCGCGCTTGATCCTGGCGGCCTTGCCCTTGCGCTTGCGCAAATAATTCAGCTTTGCCCGCCGCACTCGCCCAGCCTGCACGATCTCAATCGAACTGATCATCGGCGAATGCACCGGGAAAATGCGCTCCACGCCAATTCCAAAACTCACGCGCCGCACCGTGAACGATTCGCCCAGCAACTCTCCGCGCCGGCTCATCACCACGCCCTCAAACGGCTGGATGCGCTCTTTGTCGCCCTCGCCTTCCTTCAGCCGCACATTGATCTTCACCGTATCGCCCGGACGAAAATTCGGATGATCCTTGCGAATTTGGGACTGCTGCGCTTTATGCACAATCGGATTCATGACATTATTTCCAGGCAGACCCGCTCAGGTGGGGCCAGCACACAACGCACAATCTCCAATTCTAGCGCAACAAGCCTCGTTTTCGCCACACCAAAGTGCGTCGGGACGGCCCTGGCATTGCCCCCGAAGTAACCTGCGTTTAGTTCGCCAGGTTCACTTCGCCCGCCTACTTCGTAATGGGCCGCGCACCGCGCACAATCTCATCCAACACCCGGCGATCCTCCGCGCCCAACCCGGCCCCATCCAGCAACTCGGGACGATTGCGCCAAGTCTTCTCCAGCGCGCAACGCCGCCGCCACTTGCGAATCTCCTCGTGATTTCCGCCCAGCAATACTTCCGGCACATCCCACCCGCGAAACGAAGGCGGCCGCGTGTAATGCGGATAATCGAGAATGCCGTGATTTGTGACTCGTGATTCGTGACTCGTGGGTGCTGAGTAATCCGGCGAGTGCGTGCGCGCGACAAGCGACGCCCGCGCCGTGCCATTCGCTGGCTCACTGAACGATTCATTCACGATCGAATCTTCATTCCCCAGCGCCCCGGGAATCAATCGCGTCACCGCATCCAAAATCATCGCCGCCGCCAACTCGCCGCCAGACAGCACAAAATCCCCAATCGAAATTTCATCGGTCGCCAAATGCTCCGCCACGCGCTCGTCCACGCCCTCATAACGCCCACAGATCAGCACCACGCGCGAGAGCCCAGCAAACCTCCGTGCCGTCTCCTGCCGAAACATTTTCCCGGCTGCAGAAAGCAACACAATCGCGGTTTTCGCAGGCGGCGCAGCGGCGGCAGCAACATCGGCAACAGCGCCTGGCGCGTCACCCGCTCCGACCAGCGATTCCACGGCCTCAAACAGCGGCTCCGGCTTCATCACCATGCCCTCGCCGCCGCCAAACGGCCGGTCATCCACGGTCCGGTGCCGATCGTGCGTAAATTCGCGCAAGTCGTGTACGCGAGCTTCAATCAGCTGAGCCTCGCGCGCCCGCCGCACAATCCCATAATCCAGCGGCCCCGCAAAAAACTCCGGAAAGATCGTAACAATGTCGAAACGCATCGCGCCTAATCCTACCGCAAACCGCAAGCGCGCGCCCGATGCCTTGGCTGGAACAGCACCCTACTCGAGGTTTAATTCGCGGAGTCCATTAGGAAGCACCACTTCAATCCGTCGCGCCGCGAGATCCACATTCACGCAAATTTCCTGCGCCAAAGGAATCAGCAATTCCCCTCGCGCAGTGTCCACCACCAAATTAGGCGTCCCGGAAATTTCGTCGCCATGAATTTCCACGTCGCGCACCAGACCCACTTCCGAACCATCCTTCTCCCGCACCGCACATCCCACCAGGTCGCTGATGTAATAACTCCCAGCTGGCAGTTTCACGCGGTCAGCGAAAGGCACCTGCACCTCCAGCCCCACCAACTTCCGCGCATCATCCACAGAATCGGTCGCAGCAAAATGAAATATTGCCTGTCCCCCGCGGCTATGCGATAGCCAGCACTTGCGCACCACAACCCGTCGCGGCACACCTCGCCCATCCCATAATTCCACAGAAGTTAAACGTGTAAGCCGTTCAGGAAAATCAGTGAGGATTTCCGCAGCCACTTCGCCGCGCACGCCGTGCGGCCGCACAATTCGCGCTACCGTGACGCTCGCCGCCCGTGGTGTTTCCTGCGTGGTGACTACTCCAGAATTTCCAGCGTGAATCGCTTCTTCAGCTTCATGCCCGCAGCGCCCAGCAGCGTCCGTATGGACTTCGCCGTGCGCCCTTGCCGCCCGATCACTTTTCCCAGGTCATCCGGCGCCACGCGCAATTCCAGCACCGTCACCTGCTCGCCTTCGATCGAATTTACCTGAACTTGTTCCGGATGGTCCACAAGAGCTTTCGCGATTTCCGTAACCAAATCCTTCATGAGTCCCCCCAGCAGGAAGATGAACCAGCGTAGTAGTAATTCACTCGGGACTTAACCCGAGTTCCATTATTAAGTCGCTGGGCTGTGGGATAGGATGCGTCAGGCAGGCTTGCGGTTACGCAAAAAACTGCGGACTGTGTCACTGGGCTGTGCGCCCTTGCCAATCCAGTAATCCACTCGTTCGCGGTTCAGTTCAATCGCCGCGGGCGTCTTCAGCGGGTCGTACGTGCCCACGATTTCCACGAACCGTCCGTTTCGCGGACGTGTCTTTTCCGTCACGATCACGCGATAAAACGGGCGCTTCTTCTTGCCAATCCGAGCCAAACGAATCGTTAACAAAGCCTCTTCCTCCTGAATCGTATCCGTGCGCCAGAGCCAACCAGTATAGCGAACCTGGCCCCATTCACCAAAGCCTTTGGTAGCATAGGCCTGCCCGCCGTAGGAGTGCATCCTGCCTGTGCACTTGTCTTTACTTTCGCTTTGACCGTGGAAACCTGAACCTCGGACGTAAAAGCCGCGTCAGCTAGTTGTTGCCTTTCAACCCCGCGAACTTCCCCAACCCCCGCATCTTCGTCTTGGCGTAGCTGCCATACTGCTTCATCATCTTGCGCATGTCCGCATACTGCTTCAGCACTTGATTCACTTCCTGCACCGAAGTCCCGCTGCCGGCCGCAATCCGCTTGCGCCGCTTGCCATCAATCAAGTTCGAATTCGCCCGCTCTTTCGCCGTCATGGAATTAATAATCGCTTCCACCGACCCCAGGCGCTTCTCATCAATCTGCGTATCCTTCGGCAAATTCGCGAACGGCCCCACCTTGGGCAGCATGCCCATCAGCGATTCCAGTGACCCCATCTTGCGTATCTGCTTCAGCTGGTCGCGGAAATCCTCCAAAGTAAAATCGTCCTCGCGCAGCTTGCGTTCCAGCTCGCGCGCTTGCTTCAAATCCACGGTCTTCTCGACGCGCTCGATCAGCCCCAGCACGTCGCCCATCCCCAGAATCCGCGACACCACGCGATCCGGCAGAAACGGCTCCAGCGCATCGTACTTTTCGCCCACGCCCACGAACTTTACCGGCGCGCCCGTCACCTTGCGAATTGAAAGCGCCGCACCGCCGCGTGCGTCGCCATCCATTTTCGTCAGCACGACGCCGGTGATGCCCAGTCTCTTGTGAAATTCACCCGCCGACCGCACCGCGTCCTGTCCAATCATCGCGTCGGCCACAAACAGCAGCTCCGCCGGATTCAGCTCGCGCTTCAGCTCCGAAAGCTCTTTCATCAATTCGTCATCTATATGCAGCCGGCCCGCCGTATCCACCAGCACCACGTCGCAGGCGGACATCTTCGCTTCGCGCAACGCCCCGCGCACAATTTCCAGCGGCTTGTCCGTCCCCGTTCCCGGCCACACCGGCACGCCCGTAGCCTTCGCCACCTGCGCCAGCTGCTCGCGCGCCGCGGGACGATACACGTCCGTCGAAACCACCAGCGGCCGGTGCCCATGCTCCGCCAGCCATTTCCCCATTTTTCCAGTAGAAGTAGTTTTGCCCGACCCCTGCAGCCCCACCACCAACCACACCGCCGGGGGCTTCGACCCGTACTGCGGCTTCGCTTCCTTCCCCAGTAAATCGCCCAACTCGTCGCGCACAATCTTCACAACCTGCTGGTCCGGTGATAACTGCAGCAGCACTTCCGCCCCCAAAGCCTTAGCCCGAACATGCGCAATAAATTCATCAGCAACGCCCACGTTCACATCGCCATCAAGCAAAGCTTCGCGTATCTCCGCAAGCCCGGCGTCCAGGTGCTCCTCAGAAAGCTTCCCCTGCCCGCGCAAATTCTTGAACGCCCGTTGTAGTTTCTCAGTAAGTGTTTCAAACATTCAGGTAACCCGTGATTAGTGAGTGGTGATTAGAGGCCCGTCATGCGTGACCGCGGCAGCGCAATTCGCGATCCTGTCGAGTACGCAGGGCACAGATTTCATTGTAGGGGACGGATGCGGGGTGGTCAACGCGGCAGCGTGGGACAAACGGCGTTGAATAGACCGCCGTTTGCCGTCGGCAGCTCGAATACTCATGGGAAAGGCATCACGAAATGATCTTCTAATGTTGTCCGGAAATCTTCAGATGGCGAGTACGGTAAGGCGGGGGAACGCTGCGGTGTACAGGCCGGAGTCGAGCGTGAGCAAGCGGTAGCCGTTGCGCAGCGCGTGCGCGCCGATCAGGAAGTCGGCGAGGATGCGGCGGGGACTGGAGCCTTGGTTGCGCTTCCGCCGCCCGGCGTAGGTTTGAAAGGCGCGACCAGCGGTGCGCCAAGTGGCCTCGTCGATTTCCCATTCGACCGTAATACTGGTTTCCCCGAGGAACGTATCGAGGAAGGCTTCACTGCGGCCGGGAAAGGCCAGAAGCTCAGCATAAACCGGCGCGGCGACAACCAGCGATCCACGATTCCACGCGGCAGTGAGGGCGGACTGCGCCAGGGAATTCAGGGCGTTGCTCGCATCCCAAAACGCGATGAAAATGTTGCTGTCAATCGCGGTGGTCATCGTCCGCGGAGCTGGCGAATAGCACGAACGATGGCTTTGCGGCCGGAGGGGATGCCCGGATTGCCGGTGCCGCGATACTTTTCAAAAGGGCTGGTGGCGCGCAACGGTTTGACGCGAAATTCGGCGCCGTCTTGTTCGAACAGCAGCTTGTCGCCGGGCCGAACGCCGAGCGCGCGCCGGACCTCATGCGGCACGGTGATCTGTCCTTTGCTGGTGATGCGGGCTTTCTTCTTCAGGGCGGCTTTCGCCATTCCTTACTATAGCACAAAGCTCCTTACTTTCGCGTTGGGAATGCCCGCCGACTTCCGGGCGCAGGCCGCCTGTCGCAGATAGGTTCTCCTGCGGCGTCCCCGGTGTTGTCCTGACCCCGCGCGTCACGAGTCACAAGTCACGAATCACGAGTCACGCAAACTCAGAGTCCCGGAATGGCCATCCCACGCGGTTCCTTGACCGTCGCGCGCAGGTCGTCTAAACTGCTTGTTTCGACTGGACGCGCGATTCGTCGTAGTGCGCGAGCCGCAATAAAATGTGAGGGAGAGGATCGTTGCCGAAACGCACTTTTCAGCCGCATGTGCGGCGCCGACATAAAAAGCACGGGTTTCGCAAGCGCATGAAATCCCAGGGTGGACGGAAAGTTCTTGCAGGACGCCGCAAAAAAGGGCGCCACAGCCTCACGCGCGTCTGACGTCGCGACGCGGCTGGATTTTCCGCGCGCTTTTCGCCTGGTGCGCCGCGCCGAGTACGACGCGGTCTATCGCGAAGGGCGCCGCCGGAGCAGCCGCGAGTTCACGCTATTTCTACGTCCCAATGGCCTCGATAGCAGCCGGTTCGGCTGGAGCATAAAAAAGGCGCTGGGTAACGCGGTCCGGCGCAACCGAATCCGGCGACGCCTCCGCGAAATAGTAAGGTTGCACCGACAGGAGATCGCCCCGGGATGGGACATTGTGATTCATCCACGCAGCTCGGCCGCAACGCAGGAGTTTTCGGCGTTGCAGGCGGAGCTGTTGAAACTGATGCCGCCGCACGCGCCCGCGGCATCAACCGCGAAACCAGCCGAGTGACATCGCCGCAACTGACTGCGAACACGAATATGAATACGCACACTGGCACGAACACATTCGCGCGCGCGAAAAGTTTTGGCGCATGGTGGCTGCTAGTGTTCGTGCAATTCTACAAAATCTTTTTTTCGCCGTTTCTGGGCGGAGCCTGCAAGTTCTATCCATCGTGCTCGAATTACGCGCAGGAAGCCATCGAGCTGCACGGCGCGCGGCGCGGGGCGTTCTTAGCAATGAAGAGGTTGGGCCGTTGCCGTCCGTTCACCAAGGGCGGATTTGATCCGGTGCCGGACGCGGAAGATTTGGACGCGGAGTGGCTGCGCAGCGACGCGCGGTTGGGTGGAGCAGTGGAGAGCAAGGAGCACGCGCAGTGAAGGAAATGTCCGACCAGGTCCGCGGGATTGTATTCGTCGTCATATCGTTGCTGATTCTTTTTGCGTGGGGACATTTCTACAAGCCGCCAGTTCCTCCGCCGCAGTCGAATCCATCACAAGCCTCGGCGCCCGCAAGCCAGCAAGGCTCGCAGCAGGTTTCCGCGCAGGCGGCCGCGACGTCGAAAGCCTCCTCCGGCGCCGCTCCGAAATCGGGCGGGACCGCTGCAGCCGCAAATCCCTCCGTGGTAGAAGCTAGCGAAGAAAAAACCGTGGTGGTGGAGAGCGCGCTGTATCGCGTGGAACTATCGAATCGCGGCGGCGTGGTGAAAACCTGGCAACTCAATAAATATTTCGACGATCAGAAGCCACCGCATCCGTTGGACCTGGTGAACGACGCCGTGGCGCAGCAGTTGGGCTGGCCATTTTCCCTGGTGCTGACGGATTCGCAGCTCGAAGCTAAAGCAAATTCGGGACTCTATCAGGTCGAGACCCACGTTATTCCCAGCGCAGTTGCCTACAAGTCAGAGTTGAAACCCGGCAATGTTCCACTGACGCCACCAGCATCCGGCGCCGGATTATTCGCGCCAATTGAAGTGGATATGCATTGGAGCGACGGCCATCTGGACGTCCAGAAGAAACTGAAATTCGATTTGAATTACGAGACGACTGTGGAAGTGGCGGTGACGCTGGACGGAAAGCCGCAGCCGGCAGCGGTGGCTTGGCGCGGCGGATTCGGCGACAAGGCAGTGTACAACGCGGCGCAACTGGTCACCGTGTATTACAAAACCGGCGGCAAGCTGAATCTGCTGCAGTACAAGAAGCTGGGCGTTTCGGGAAACCAGAGCCAGCCGGCGATACAGTACGGGCCGCTGGAATTCGCGGGCGTGGAGGATCAATTTTTTACGGCATCTTTTTTGCCGGATGGCACGGATATTTCGCTGTGGCACTGGATGCAAAACCACAACGTGACGGCGGACGGCAAGCAGACCAGCGAGCCGGAAGCGCAGATGGCGGCGGGGACCACGACGGGCGCTCCATTGCGCATGCGCGTATTTGTGGGGCCGAAAGATTTGGCGCTGCTGGAGAAAATTCAGCCGCCGCTGGCGGAGCTCGTAAATTTTGGATGGACCGGGATCATCGCGAAGCCGCTGCTGTGGATTTTGCAGACGCTGCACACCAAGGTTTCGAACTGGGGCTGGTGCATCGTGCTGATGACGCTGGTGATCAACATCGCGATGTTTCCGCTGAAGATGAAGAGCTGGCGTTCGATGCAGAAGATGCAGAAAGTGGGCCCGGAAATCAAGCAGATTCAGGACCGCTACAAGAAATATTCAATGAGCGATCCGCGCAAGAAAAAGATGAACGAAGAAGTGATGGCGGTGTACAGCCGCGAAGGCATCAATCCGCTGGGCAGCTGCCTGCCAATGGTTTTTCAGATGCCAATCTGGTGGGCACTGTGGCGCGTGTTGAATGGCGCGATCGAATTGCGCCACGCTCCGTGGATGGGCTGGATTCATGACCTTTCGGCGATGGACCCGTATTATATTCTGCCTATCAGCATGACCATCATGATGTACCTGATGACGAAAATGACGCCGCAGACCACCACGGATCCGGCGCAGCAGAAAATGATGGCGCTGATGCCGCTGATGATGGGATTCATTTTCTTCCGGCTATCGAGCGGACTGAATTTGTATATGTTCACGAGCAATGCGGTGGGAATTGGGCAGCAATATTATTTGAATAAATCCGAACCGCTTCCCGCGAAGGGAAAGTTCAAAAAGAAAATAATCGATGCCTGACGAACGAACAGGGGCGGGCAAGCGGCCTTTCACGAGAGACCACGCGCAAAGTGAAGCGCGGCTGGATCGCGAGCGCGCGATTGCAGAACTGCAGCGCTATCTCGATCTGGCTGTGCGCGAAATGGGCCTGGAGATCTCGTTTGAGATTTCGACGCCGCCGACGGTGGGTGGCGGCGCGGATGATCAGGACGTGCTCGTCGCGTTCAGCGGAGCGGATCAGGATTTTCTGCTGGAGCACAATGCGGATTTGCTGCTGGCGCTGGAGCACGTGGGGCATCGCTGGCTGAGGCTGGATCCGCGGTTGCACGATCGCGTACGGTTCGATTGCGGAGAATATCGCGCACAGCGGTTGGACGAACTAAAACTTTCGGCGCGCGTGGCGGCGCAACGGGTGCGCGAAACAGGGCAGGTGTTTCGATTTAATCCCATGTCGCCGCGCGAGCGACGGCTGATTCACCTGGAATTGAGCGGCGCGCAAGGCGTGCGGACGATGAGCGAAGGAGTGGGCGACCGGCGGCGGTTGGTGGTGTATCCGGTGGTGAAGAAATGAGTGGCGATTTGTAAATAGTGACTGGTGATTAGTGGCTCGTGCTTCGTCCGTTGACGTGCCCCGTAAGTTTCCTGCTGAGGTTCTGATTTTTCTTCATCGCGATTTTTAAACTTCGATTGTGTAGCCTTCTTTTCCTACGTTGATGCATTGTGTTGTTCCCAGGCGATCCGTCATCCCCGCTGTTTCATGGATGTGCCCGCAGAATAGATAGAGAGGTTTTTCCTTTTCCACCCAGGTGCGCAGAGTGGGGCTGCCGGCGTGCCGACCTGGCGCGTACTCGTCCAGTGTCGTGTTCAGCGGTGGGAAATGGACGACGAGATAGAGTTTTTCCAGGCCCGCGAATGGCGCGAGGGCCGCGGCGATTTCGTCTTCGGAATATTCTCCGGGAGTCTTGAATGGAGTGATGTTGCTATAGCCGAGGCCGGCCCAATTCGTTCCATTCAATTCGCGCGTCTGGCGATGAAAGTCGGTGAAGCCAAAGCGTTTGCAAAATTGCGCCGTTTCTGAATACGTTTCGTGATTGCCGGGCATAATCCAGGCGCGTTCCCCGAGCTCTTTCATTGCTTCACCGCAGCGTTCGAGCCCCTTGCCGAAATTGCAGAGATCGCCCGCGGCGATGTAGATGTCGGCGGGCTGGGCGACGACGCGTTCGAGGGCACGCAAATCGCCATGAATGTCGCTGAAGATTAAAATTTTCATCGCACGTTCCCCGAATGCGTGGGCGCAATCTTGATCAAGCGCCGCACGTCCATGCCGTCGGCTTCCCAGCCTTCTTCGATGGGGTCGCCGGCATCATTAAATACTACACGATAGGAAAACGGCGCGGGGCCCTGGTGATTGCGCGTGATGAATCGGTGCTCATTGAAATCCACGTAATGGCGGCCCGGCGCGTTCGACGTGCGAATCACCGGGAAGCGCGCGAAAGACCAATAGAGCTGCACTTCGGGAAGTTGCAGAGCGCGCGCGACGAATTCGTTCGGAGGAGAATCGGCGCTGAAGGCGAAGGCTGGCGCGGCGGGATCGCGCAGATCGAAGCGCGATTGGTACACCCCGTCGGTGGTGCGAATCACACCGCCCCAATCGAGCAGCGAAGGTGGAAGCGGAAGAGCGGCGATGCGATCGATGGGAATGTTATTTGCGGCGGCGAAATTCCTGGTGCGCAGCAGAGCGGCATGATGGGCGACGCTGCAGGCGAAAAGATAGGCACACATTACGACGCACCCGGCCTGGCACCAATGCGCGACGGAGATGCGGAAGCCCGCGTTACGGAAGGCGGGAAGAAAAAACAGCACGCCGATAATGGCGCCGGCAAGAAAAACGATCCACAGATGAAACGGAAATCCCACGGAGGCGCCAATTTTCCACGCGCCGAAAGCGCAGATCGTGAACAGCACCCACATGGAAAGGGCGCGCGTGGAAGTTTTAGTGCGATCGGAATAAATCCAGGCCGCGACCTGTGGAAGCAAGGCGATTGCGGTGAAACAGAAATCGATGATGAACAGCAGATCCCACGAGACGCGTTCGTGCGAGAGCGGATACCAGATGCGCGTGCCGAAGGAAGTCATGGCGTCGAGAAAGATGTGGCTCGCTATGGCGATGGCGTAAATGATGAGGAGAATTCCCCACGAAGGAAAGTCCCAATCGGGAAGGCCCCAACGTTTTTTTGTAAATGCGAAGCCGGCGCGAGTCAGCCAGGCGAGTAGCGCGGCGAAAAATGGCAGCGCGACGAAGGAATGAGTGATGGCACGATGATACTTGACGATGGCCAGCGGGTCGCGGGAGAAAATTTCCTGAGCGACGTCAACGTCGGGAAACATGGCGCCTGCGGCGGCTGCAAAAGTTGCGACGCGGCCGTACCGCTCTGAGAAAAAGCCTTTACCGATAAGCGCGCCGACGATTCCGTGAGTTATGGTGTCCATGGACGAATCGAAGAAGGAAAAGTGTACACGATTGCGCGGAAATCACACGACTTCGAGAAGAGGAGAGCGCCTGGCGGTAACCTCTCCCACAATGCGGCCCGGAACATTGCGGCGTTGCAGCGCGGCCAACGCTGCATCAGCAGATTCCGGAGCGATCGCTGCAAGCAAGCCGCCGGAAGTCTGTGGATCGAAGAGCAGCGCGCGAAATTCATCCGAAACGCTGGACGCAAAAGCAGTGCAACTTTCCACGAAGTCGCGATTGTTCTTCATGCCGCCGGAGAAATAGCCGCGGCGTGCGGCTTCGATTGCGCCCGGAAGGTATTCCATACGTGCGTGATCCAGCGTGATGGAGACGGCGCTGCCGATGGCCATTTCGCGCGCGTGTCCGAGGAGCGCGAAACCGGTGACGTCTGTGACAGCGTGAACTGGACGCTGTTCCGAAGGATGCGCTGCATCAATTTCATGGAGCGCTTCGGCGGCATCGCGGTTCAGGCGCGTCATCGACGCAGTGGCGGCGGCGACCCAGGCTTCTTCCGCTTGACCCTGTTTCAGGGCGGTGGAGATTACACCGGTGCCCAGCGCTTTCGTGAAAATCAAAATGTCGCCCGGCCGCGCACCCACATTTTTCCAGATGCGCTGCGGGTGGATCACGCCGGTGATCGCATAGCCGAATTTCAGCTCGTCGTCGCGAATGGAATGCCCGCCGACGACGGTGCACTTCGCTTCGGCCATTTTCGAGAGACCGCCGCGGAGAATTTGTTCGAGCACTTCCGGCGCACCGGCAGCGGGAAACGCCAGGATGGTAAGCGCGGAAATCGGCCGACCGCCCATGGCGTACACATCGCTGAGCGCGTTGGTGGCAGCGACCTGACCGAAGAGCTCGGGATCATCAAGGATGGGCGTGAAAAAATCTACGGTCTGAACGATGGCGAGATCGTCGGTGAGGCGATATACGGCCGCGTCGTCGCTCGTTTCAAAACCGACGATCACGTTCGGATCAACTTGCGGTGGAAGGCGCTTGAGCACTGCGTCGAGCAGGCTGGGACTCAATTTTGCAGCGCAGCCCGCGGCCTTCGCGGTGGTGGTGAGCCGGACTTGTTCCGCCAATGTCATTTCTCCGTGGAACAGATGCGATGATTATAGCGCGGCGCGAGCGGCGGACTCGGTACGAAAAAGGCGAGGAGCGGGTAGCCGAGAGCGTGTGAGAGTTATGCGTGCGCCGCGGCCGACCGAATGGGAATGGTGATCGGTTTAGCGGCTTCGGTGGCGGAGAGCATGTGGCAGCGGCCATCGAAGATAGCGCCTGGTTCCATGATTAGACATGGCGTGTGGATTTCGCCGGTGACGATAGCTTTGGTTTGAATTTCGACTTTGCCCGAGGCTTTGATCGTGCCGTCGAAGTGGCCGCCGATTATCACGTAGTTGCCTTCAATCTGGCCTTCGACTTTGGCGTGCTCACCGAGGATTAGGGTCTCGTGCGAAACCAGCGTACCTTTCATCGTGGAATCCAGGCGAAAAGTTCCGGCACATTCCAGACGGCCGTCGAGCTTGACGCCCTGATCCAGGAAGCCGGTCCACTCCCCGGAATCGTGTCGTTTGCGATCAAACCAACCCATGCGTTTTCCCCACGCTACGTTGATAGCGTAGCACTATTTTCGCATGAGTTGGTCGTAGAGGCGGGCCAAATCACTATCGTCGTAGTATTCAAACACTAACTGTCCCGGCTTGCTGCCCTGACGCGGATGCATGTGTACGCGCGTTCCGTACTCGCGTTGCAGTTCCTCGAGAGCGGCCTTGGTGTTCGCATCCACCGTGAAAGTCGGCGCGCTGACATGCGGCTTGGAGCTGCGCGTTGCGAGACGCTCGACTTGACGGACCGTCATGCCACCGCGAGCGACTTTACGGGCGATGCTCAGGCGTGCTTGAGAGTCGGCCACTGCCAAGAGGGCGCGTGCGTGGCCGGCGGTAATGCGGCCTTCCTCGAGCAGTTCCTGGATCGGTTCCTCGAGCTTGAGCAAGCGGACGGCGTTGGCGATGGTGGCGCGGTCTTTCCCGGTACGCTCGGCCACTTGTTCTTGCGTGAGATGGAATTCGTCGATGAGGCGCTGGAAGGCGTGGGCTTGCTCGATCGGATTGAGATCCTCGCGCTGGAGGTTTTCCACCAGCGTCATCTCCAGCGCCATTTCTTCCGACACGTCGCGAACAACGACTGGAACGCGTAGCAGGCCCGCACGCTGCGCCGCGCGCCAGCGACGTTCGCCGGCGATCAGCTGAAAGCGGCCTGCAATCCTGCGGACGACGAGCGGCTGCACAATGCCGCTGGAGTGGATTGAGCGCGCGAGTTCGTCCAGTGCCTCTTCGCGGAAGCGCGTGCGCGGCTGGTAAGGGCTCGGATCAATCAAATCAATATCTGAATGAAAGAGGCCTTCAGATGGCGCCGGAGCCGCTGCCGTCGCTGCCCCCGTCATTGCCACTGCTGTCGGGCGTGCTTGCTGCTGCGCTGGAGCCTGCTCCTGCAGCGGCGGCGGAGGCGGTGGTGCCGCCACCACGGTCGGCTCCGGCTCCCGAATCAATGCGCTCAATCCCCTGCCCAACGCGTTTCTGGGCATTAGCGATAACCTCCTTAGCAAGTTGAATGTAGCTCTCGGCGCCTTTACTATGTATGTCGTAGAACATTACTGGCATACCGTGACTCGGCGCCTCAGCTAGACGAACATTTCTAGGAATGACGGTTTCGAATACTTGCGCACCGAAAAAACTGCGAAGATCGGCGGCTACCTGCTTGGATAGCGTGGTGCGGTCATCGTACATCGTCAGTAGGATGCCTTCGATGGCGAGGGATGGGTTGATCGTGCGCCGGAGACGCATTAACGTGTCGAGCAGCTCAGAGACACCTTCGAGAGCTAGATACTCGCATTGGATCGGCACCAGAACGGAGTCCGCGGACGCCAAGGCGTTCAAGGTCAGTAGGTCCAGAGATGGCGGGCAGTCAATCAGGACGTAATTGTATCGAGCCTGAATGTTTGAAACGAGGGCCCTGAGCCGATATTCACGATTTTCCATATTTACCAGCTCGACGGCCGCGCCGACTAGGTTTTTATCTGATGGAATTAAGTCGAGGCCCTCTACTTGCGCGTCAAGAATGATTCTGTCGATCGATTCCTCGAGAATTAGGGCTTGGTATAGCGTGCGTCGGGCGGGATCCTTCGGAAAGCCGAGTGCGCTCGTCGTATTTCCCTGGGGATCGCAATCAATAATCAGGGTGCGCTGCTCAGAAGCGGCTAGGGATGCTCCGAGGTTGACGGCTGTCGTGGTTTTTCCTACTCCACCCTTTTGATTAGTTATGGCGATAACGCGAGCCAAATGAAATTCCCCCGTAGCGCGGCGTAAATGTAGCAGAGAGTTTTGGGAAGAGGCAAGATGTTTCACGTGGAACCGTATAAATTGTGGAGCGTTCCACGTGAAACGCTTATTGCTCTGGATCTTGGTTCCACGTGAAACATCTCTTTCGCGGCTAAAGCTTCTTGCCGTGAAGAATCACGCGGCGCTCAGATTGTGGGATACGGATCGGATCCCCCCATTTCCATTGTGAACTCCTGGAAATCTTGCTCGCATCCTCTTCGCCGAGCCATAAAACTAGAGATCCGGTTAAATTTAGTGAATGGTGTGACCAATCCAGGAAGTCATGATCTATTCTTACGGCGCGCGCAGATACAAAATCGACAGGCTCACCGCGCAAGGAAACATCCTCCATACGGCTCCTGCGAACTTCGACGTTATTAAATTGCAGTTCTCGACCGACTTCCGCGAGGAAAGTGGCTTTCTTCTGGTTCGATTCGATGAGGATGACGCTTAAATTCTCAGAAACCATACGCACTGGTACGGCAGGGAAGCCGGCACCTGAGCCAACGTCGGCGAGCCGACCGTGCCGTATGGGAACACTGGAGGCGGCGAGGATGCTCTCGCCGAAGTGGAAGCGCAGGATCTCCTCCGGTTGTGTGACAGCGGTGAGCGCGGTCTTTTCATTCCAGCGCAACAGGAGGTCGATGTACGCGCGAATCTGATCGCAGAGCCGCGCTGAGGCAATTGTCCCGTAAAGTTGGAGTTCGCGGGCAATCAGCTCATCTGACAAGCGTTTCACGATCATATACTATATATGTAGTTTAACTAAGAGTTCAAGTTCACGGTATCAACTGTATTTTCAATAGCTTGCGGATTCTTAAGTGCGAGCGCGGCACGCAGTCGACCTGGAGCCAACATTCCCACGGTAATGTCCGCGACGAAATGTGCAACGACGCAGGGCAACAAACTGCCCGTCCAGGCCCGTATGGTTGCGAATAGGAGCCCAATAGTTAGCGTCGAGATCAGGCCGCGACGCCCCTGATAAAGATGGGCCACAGCGAAAAAAACTGCAGAGCCTACTACGGCGGCGATAACGGAGCCGCGAGACCAATCATGAAAAACGCGCTGCACGAAACCGCGGTAGATCAGTTCCTCGCAGAGCGCCACGGTGGTGACCAGGGCGAAAAACGCGAGCCGTTCGACATCGTCCTGGGGGAAGAGCTTTAATGCCAACTGCGGAAGAATTCCCTGGATTTTCTCAGGCTGCGCGACGAGGCGACGCAAACCCATAATTTGGTTGAGCAGAATGAACGCGGCAAGCACGACAGAGGCCGTGACTGCTAGGGCTGGATTGGGGACGGCCAATCCGAGTTGACTCGAGCGAATTTCATGTGCGCTGGTGCGCCAGAAAATCACGCCTGCGGCAACCCATTGAAATGCGAGAGTGGAAGCGTAGAGTGAAAGGCGGTCCATCTTGGTGGTGCTCGGGATTTGCATCAGCTGATGGACACGGCGGCGCCCCAAGAGCGGGACGGCGATGCCAAGAAAGAGAAGAATGAGAGCGAAATCCCAATGCATAACGATAAATGAAAACATTGATGCGGGGATGGAAGCAAGCTGAACCGCAAATAAGCGGCTGCCGGAGTTGACACCGTCAGAGGCGCCGCCGTATCGTTCTTGTTCCTGCAAACGGACGAGATGAAAATTCTAATCATCGGCGGCGGCGGACGCGAGCACGCGATTGCTTGGAAATTGCGGCAGAGCCCGCTCGTGGAAAAAATCTGGTGCGCGCCGGGCAATGGCGGGATATCGCGCGACGCGGAGTGCGTAGGTCTGAACGTTGGCGATGTGGATGCGGCGGCGGATTTGGCGACAAAGCTGGGCGCCGATCTGACGATTGTAGGGCCGGAATTGCCGCTGGTTCAGGGCATCGCGGATGAATTCAAACGGCGGGGCTTGGCGATTCTAGGTCCTCCGAAAACTGCTGCACAGCTGGAAGGCAGCAAAATTTTTGCGAAAGAATTCATGATGCACAATGGAATTCCGACCGCGGGCGTGTACGGAACGTTTGATTCGGCGCGCGAAGCTGGCGCGAAGCTGGATTCGGTTTCGTGGCCCGTCGTGGTGAAGGCCGACGGGCTTTGCGCGGGCAAAGGCGTGTTGGTGACTTCGTCGGCGAGCGAAGCTAAGAAATTTATCGAGCGGTTGGCGAACAGCAATGAGTTCGGCGACGCGGGCAAGCGCGTGCTGCTGGAGGAGGGACTCGACGGCAAAGAACTTTCGTACATCATTCTTACAGACGGGACCGATTTCATTTCGCTGGCACCGACGCGGGATCACAAACGCGCGTTTGATAATGATGAGGGACCGAACACCGGCGGAATGGGAACGTACTCGGCGGATGGAATGCTGACGCCCGAGCTTGAGGAACAGATTCTGGAGAAAATTGTCCGGCCGACGCTCGCTGGTCTGCGCAAAGAAGGAATGGAATATCGTGGATTTATTTTTTTTGGCTTAATGCTGACGAAAGACGGTCCGAAAGTTTTGGAATACAATTGCCGTATGGGCGATCCGGAAACGCAGGCGATTTTGCTGCGGGCCGATTTCGATTTTGCAACAGCTTGCATGGACGCGGCGCGCGGCAAACTCGATGGTTTCGCTGCGAAGTGGACCCGTGGAGCGAGCGTCTGTGTTGTGATGGCATCAGAGGGGTATCCGTCTAGCCCCGTTTTGGGAAAGCTAATCATTGGGCTGGAAGCGGCGGAGACGGTGTCGCATGTGGCTGTGTTCCACGCGGGCACACGGCGCGACGGAGCCAATTACTACACAAGTGGTGGAAGAATTCTTGGAGTCGCGGCTGTTGGTGATTCGCTGGAGACCGCACATTCTGCTGCCTACGATGCGGCTAGTAGAATTGCAATTCCCGGCACGCACTATCGCAAGGACATCGGCGTGACGGACATTAACAAGGCGAAGATTGCGGAGGTTCGAGCGAATGGCTGAATTGGCGACGAACAAACGGCGGGAAGTGCGCGTGGGCGTGCTGATGGGATCCGACACGGATTTGCCGGTGATGAGCGAAGCCGGAAAAGTGCTGGATAAATTTGGAATCGGATACGAGATGGAAGTGATGTCCGCGCATCGCACGCCGGTGCGCGCGCACGAATACGCCACTACAGCGCATAGCCGCGGATTGAAAGTGCTGATTGCGGCGGCTGGCGCTGCGGCGCATTTAGCGGGAGTGATTGCGGCGAACACGACTTTGCCGGTGATCGGGGTGCCGATGGGAACGAGTTCGCTGAACGGATTGGACGCACTGCTTTCGACGGTGCAGATGCCGGGCGGAATTCCCGTGGCAACGATGGCAATTGATAAGGCTGGCGCGGTGAATGCGGCGATTTTCGCCGCTGAGATTTTGGCTTTATCCGATCCGGATATCGCGCGCAAATTGGTGGAGCATAAAGAAGAGTTGGCGCGATCGGTGACAGAAAAGAATGCGCGCTTGCAGCAGCTGCTGGCGGAGCGGAAACAGTAATTAGTTGAGCTCTATTTATTCCGGTGCCGAGCCTTTCAAGAGCGAAGGTGCATCGGCGGGTCTTTCCTGATCTGGCTGTGCATTCGCTCGCTTCGGTTCTGGGGGCGGGCGGAGAATCCAGTCAAAACCTGTATCGATACCGATTATAGCCATGGTTTGCCGAGCGTCTGGCGGAGCCAGGACCGCCAGAGCAGCGCGGAGAAATTGCGTGGCGTCGGCTGCAAGGATCTTGCCGCTTTGCCCTGCGAGAATAAGATCTGCAACCCCCCGCATTTTGACGTCGGAAGCGCAGATTTTTTCGATGCGCGGATCTTTTCGACGCAATAAATCCAGCAAGGTGGGCGTGGCGTTTTCAGGTGGGTACTGAAATTCGACGAGTGTGTGCGGCTGGCCTTTTTCGGGGGGCCAGGTTTGCAGATAAGCGGGATGAGAGATGTGCGTGTCGTAATAATCCAGGCGCTGCATTTCCTGCTTCAAGGTGAACGTGAGCTGCCAGATCTCCGGGCCGTATCCTTGAATATAGTCGGCGAGGATGAGTTCGGCGACAGGCTCGTCCGGTGGCCAATCGAGCTTGCCGTGAAGATTGCCGACGACGGCGTTCATGCGTTCGTAAAGATTTTGGCCGACGATTTCGATGTCGGAAGCCTCTGGGCTGGCTTGCGCCTGATTTATGTGGGGACCCGGCACAGCGAAATGTCCGTGGAGGTGCGGCAATTCGGTGTCGAGACGCGCGAGTTGAAGTTGCGAGGAGGGCGAAAACCAATCCACGGCGCCGAGGAGGATGCCGGCGCGGGTGCGATTCATTGCCATGGGAATGGGGGGATGAGTTTGTGTCTCGATTTTATTTTCAATCGTGCCGATGAGAATCGCATCTTTGACGACGGCAATAACGACGCGGCCAGCGGCGAAGTTTACGACGATTTCTTCGGTGGGCACATCCTGAACCTGCTGGGCGGCGGCTGGACGCGGAGAGAAAATGAAGCAGACAATTCCAGCAAGTAGAAGTATCGCCGCGGGTCTGCGATTGCCGTAGCAAACCATGCGAAAAAGCCCCCCAATGACTCGACGGTATCACAAGTTCCAGTGGGGCAACAAAATCTCGCACTTTTGCCGTGATATACTTCGGAGAGCGGCGGAGCCATTATGACCATCGACGACTACAAGACCGTGTTGTATCGCCAGGAGGATGGTTCCTGGGTTGCTGAAATTCCCGCGATATCAGGGTGTTACGCATTGATGGAAACGCGTGAAGCAGCGTTAGCTGAGCTAGCGAATGTTTTTGCAATGATCGCTGACGAATATCGCGACAAGGGCCTATCCTTCCCAGCAGACAGCACTGAATTTCTGCATGCCTAGCGCAACCGCGCGTGAATTTCAAAGAGTTGCGAGAAAACTCGGATTTGTACTGCAGCGGACGACGGGAAGCCACGAACGATGGAATCATCCTGATGGCCGCTCTGTAACGATCCCGTTACACGCCGGCCGAGAAATCGGACCGCCGCTATTCCATAAAATTCCGCGGCAACTCGGAATTTCTCTGGAGACGTTCTCTGGGCTTAAATAGTTGCATCGTCGCGCTATAAGCGAATTCTAGTAAAATTTGACGGCAAGCGACTATTCTGACGGAACGGCGGTTCGTGGGAATTCGGGCGACATTGAAAGGAGTGGTGTGAAATCCCCCAAGAGCATTAAGCACAAGGGCAAACGAGTATCGGAGATTATCGACGCGCATCAGCGATTCGTGCGCGGTGACGAGACGGGCGCGCGCGCGGACCTGTCTGGCGCGGACCTGAAGGGCATAAATCTGGAGGGCATGAATCTGGACCTGGTGAATTTCCAGGGAGCCAATCTGGAAGGGGCACGCCTTTACAATGCGCGGCTTTCGTCGGTGAATTTGAGTAAAGCCAACCTGCAGCGCGCCGATCTGCGCAAGGCAGATCTGACCGAAGCGAATCTGGAAGGCGCGGATTTGACGGAAGCGCAGGTAGGAGGCGCGGAATTGTTCCGCACGGATTTGCGGCAAGCGATTTTGCGGCGCGCGAATTTTGGGGCGGCGAATTTTCGCAGCGCGGAGATTCGCGGAGCGGATTTTAGCGGCGCGGAAATGCGGACCGCGATTTTGCGCGAGACCAACTTGGAAGGCGTGGACCTTTCAGGGCTGGATTTGAGCACAACTTTGCTGCCTCCGGGTTACGTGGCGGCGGGAAGCGGCAAGAAGTAAGGCTATGGCAAACCTGCCGTGGATCATGGTGGAAGACTATAAGTACCCCACCGGCTGGGTCGGGGCCGAGCTGCAGGAAGCGCGCGCGCGGGCTTACTGCGAGCTGGCGGAGCGGGGGCAGATACTTTTTTTTCGCGAATTGCCGTTTGATTTGCCGGCCGAGGACCAGCGATTTTTACGCGAGCAGGAATGGACTGAGCTGCGGCTGCATAAAAATGTTTCGTACCGGCCGAGCGAAGATATTCTACGCGGAGTTTCGGGGAACGCGGAAACCGTAGCGCGGCTGCACACGATCATGCGGAACTACAGCGCGCAGATTATTCAATTCGTGGGAAACTTTCTTTCACCGTACTGCGGCAAATGGAACCTGGATTTCGCAAGCTTTCGGCCGCTGGAGGAAGAAAACCGCGACCTGCCGGTGCACAAGCGCAACGATCTGTTGCACGTGGATGCTTTTCCCAGCCGGCCGACGCGCGGCGGAAGAATTTTGCGCGTGTTCACGAATTTGAATACCACGCGGCCGCGGGTGTGGACCACGACGGAAAGTTTCGACGCGCTGGCGCAACAGTACGCGAAAGCGGCCGGGCTGCAGCAAATTGCAGAGGACGATTCCTTCCTGGGGCGGACGGTGCAGAGCCTGGGAGCGAAGCTGGGAATTGGCACGATGAGCCGCACGCCGTACGACATGTTCATGCTGCGATTCCACGATTATCTGAAGGAAAATGCGGTGTTCCAGGCGAATTGTCCGAAGATTCGCATGGAATTTCCGCCGATGGCGACTTGGGTGGTGTTTACGGACAGCGTGGCGCACGCGGCGCTGAGCGGGCAATACGCCGTGGAGCAGACATTCCTGATTCCGCCGAAGGCATTGGTGGCACCGGAAGCGGCTCCGTTTCGGATCTTGGAAGGAATTGCGGGGCGTCCGCTGGTTTCGTAAGCTCCTGGTGGCCGCAGTTGCGAGCCGCTGCTACGGAGTCATTTTTCCTTTGGTCAGATAATCCTGCGAAGGGACGCCGAAGGCGTCGGCCACGCGATTGAAAAATGCGAAGAGCGCGGTAATGTACACGGCTTCGGCGATTTGATCTTCTTTCCATCCGGCATCACGCAATTTCTGCACGTCCGCGTGGCTGGAGCGCGCTGCGTCTTTGGTGATCTGCTCGACGTAAACCATTAGAGCGCGCTCGGCGGGCGTCAGGGTGGCCTCATCAAGTTTGCCCTCCAGGATTGCGGCTACGCATTGATCCGTGGCTCCCTGAACACGCAGGAAGTAAGCGTGGCTGTCCAGTCAATACGGGCAGCGGTTCAGGTAGGAAACGTAGCTGGCGATCATCTCCTTATGACGGCGAGTGAGATGGCCTTCTGAGAAGTGGACTTTATTCGAGAATTCCACAACCTGGCGAAGAAAATCAGGCCGCGCGCCGAAACATTTGATGATTCCAGGGACCTGGCTGCGTCCGGAGCCAGCGCGCCAGAAATCGTAGGCGGCAGCGACTTCGCCGGTGGCTTCCGCGTCCTCGGTGATGCGGATCTTCGTCGGGTATTTCTCGGCTGCGGAACCGGCAGCCGCGCCGGTGTTCGGCGATTTCCTTTTTTCATCCGTTGACATCGGAGACTCCCTACGCCGCGCGACGGTTGCGAATCCAACCAAGGATCTTCGGGCTCAAGATAAAAACGGGCCAGCCTGCCAGCACTACAGCCGAACCAAGCGCGGCTTCTCGTGGATTACGGGTCGCGAGGAGAATCAACATAGTAACTTGGAGCGTCAAGAATGCAATAGGTGTGAAAGGATAGCCAGCAGTGAGAATTATTGTTTCCGCCTGCCGTGGTTTGCGGCGAATCACAAAGAGGCCCGCGACAGCAAGACCGAGAAAAAGAACCGCCACGAAAAAGAAATACGCGATGATTTGCTCGAAGGAGCCTAACGCCACCAGAATGGACGCGATGACGCCTTGTACCGTAATGGCGCGAGCGGGCGTACCGAAGCGCGGGTGTAGGCGCGCGACAGACTTCAAGAACACGCCGTCGCGAGCCATCGCGTAGTACACGCGTGGCGCGGACATTATAAAAGCGGCAAGGCTGCCTAGCACGCACACGATGACGATCGTGGAAAGAACAATGCCGCCAGCCGGACCGAAGAGGGCTTCTCCTGCCTGCGCGACGAAGGTGCCGTCCGACGCGACTTTTTCGATGGGCACGAGATAAATAAAAACGGCGCTGATGACGATATACACGACAGTGACCGCAATCACGCCAAGAGCGAGAGCGCGCGGAAGCGTGCGGCCCGGGTCGCGCACTTCGCCGGCAATTTTTGCGGCATCCCACCAGCCGCCGAAGCAGAAGAAGGCGCCGACCAACGCAGCACCGAGGCCCGGCGCCAATGGCAACGCGCCGGCACGCTGCGCGACGAACGGAACGAAATTTGACCAGGAGCCCAGGCGAGATACGAACGCCCAAACGGTGAGCGTGGCCAAGACGGCAAATTTCAGCCAGGTAATCGAGCGGAGAAAGCCTGCACTAATTCGCGTGCTCAGAATATTCAACGAGCAGACTGCCCAAATGGCTGTGACCGCAGCGATTTTTACGATCAACGGCGGCCAGTGAAAAATGTATGCCGCATACGCTGCGAACCCCACGGCAAATGCCGCGGTGAGTCCGGGATCAAGGACCAACAGGCTCATCCAGCCATAGAGGAAGGCGGTGAGAGGGCCAAAACTTTCCCGCAGGTACACGTACGGGCCGCCCGCACTGGGGAAACGTCCGGCGAGTTCGCCAAAGCAGAGCGCGCCGCACAGCGTCATGGCGCCGACGGCGAGCCAGACGATGAGCAGCCAGAAGGGCGAGGCGAGCGATTTGGCCATGCCTGCGGGCGTGAGGAAGATGCCCACGGCGATCGCTTCACCCGCGACGACTGCGGCGGCGGAGCCCAGGTCGAGTTGGCGACGGAGGTCTTCGCGTGATGGAGGAGTGATTCCGGTAGGCGACGACATTCTTCAGCGGAAGAGAACCGCTCCTTGTGCGTGCAAGATTTTGCGCGTATACGGCGTGCGCGGTGCTCGATGCGCGTCGTCCGCACGCGCGCGCGAAACATTCGATGCGCCGAATACTCTACTCCGACGAAAGATGATATCACTGCGCGCGTTCGTAACATCGCCACAATCACGAGATCGAAGTTATCGCGGAGGCTGCGGAACAGCCGGCGATTCTGACGGGGAACCTGCGGAGGCGTGGGCAGTATTAAGTAATCGTGGTTCGTGTTTGGCGCGGGCGATTTTCGCGACGCCTAGAAACATGATGGCGGCAATCGCGACGATCACGCAGAGCCGTCGGACGGGCGCAGGCGTGGTACGAACGGGAATGACCAAGCCGAAGATCATTCCGGCGAGGAGGCCGCCGAGGTGCGCAGCGTTGAACGAGTGTCCTTGGAGCCAATCCGGCAGTAATCCGAGGATGATAAAAAATGCGAGGAGGATGACGATGATCCAGCGCCGCCTGATCGTGGGGGACGGCACGCGCTCCAGGCAATACGCGGCCCAAAGCGCGCCGACCAGACCAAAGGCAACGCCGCTTGCGCCGAATCCGTAATATTGGGGCGAAAGTGCGATTAGTTGCGCCATGCTGCCCGCGATGCCTGTGAGAAACCAAAGCGCAAAATAGCCGGCGCGCTGAAAAACGGACTCAGCGATAGAGCCGAAGAGCAGCAGGAAACAAAGATTTGACAGCAAGTGATACAGATCAATGTGCACGAAAATCGCGGTGACTATGCGCCACCATTGACCGCTGAAGACTGCCTCGCCCTTCAGGCCGACTGCGAGCAATACAGGATCGAAGAGGTGTTTGGGCGTGGAATGATCCGCAGACACTTGAAGAAAGTAAGTGGCGATGATCAGAGAAGCGAGCAGCAACGTCAACCAGGGAAAGCGCAAGCGCAAGTCGCGCGATTTGCTCCAGAAACCGCCCGGCGGCACGGCGGGCGTGAAATTGGTGCCAGCCTCCGCGGCACATTCCGGGCAAATTTCAGTGGAAAGCGCGGTCGAATCGAATGGCTTTGTGCACTGCTGACATTGCGACACTGGGGTCTCTTGTTGCGAGCAGGTGAGATGTCTTCGTAGCCAGCTTAGGGTTGGAGCTTGCGCAAGTCAAAGACAGTGACGCGTGGTCGTGCTCTAGTTGGCAACGAAAGAGGATTGATGTAGCGCGTGCTAACGCCCGCGCCGGTGCCGCACATCGACCGCACAGATGAAGAAGTACGCTATTTGCCGGCGGCAAATTCGGCTGAGTCTTCGCCGAAGCCTCCGGTGCCGCGCGGAGACATGCTGCGGCGGCGGGTTTCGATGCCCAGGCGTTTTATTTTTTGATTCAGCGTGGAGAGCGGCACCTGGAAACGCTCGGACGCTTCGGTTTGGTTCCAGTTTGTGCGCTCGAGCATGTCCACGATGATGCGGCGCTCGACCTCTTCCAGTATTTCGAAGAGCGAAGGCGCGGTGCCCGGGCCGCCCACTTGTCCCGGCAGCGGCGGCAAAAATTCCGCGAGCTGCAGCCGGACGCCGCGGACAATTTCGCGCGTGCGAACGCTTTCGGGAAGAATATCAGCGTCCATGGATTCCTGAGTGGAGAGGACGACGGCGCGTTCGACGACGTTTTCGAGTTCGCGAACGTTGCCAGGCCAATCGTAATCCATCAGAAGTTTCATCGCGCCGTGAGTGAAGAGGCGTGGCGGCTTGCCATTGTCGGTACAGAATTGGCCGAGGAAACGGTCAATCAATAGCGGGATATCTTCCTTGCGATCGCGCAGCGGCGGAAGGTGCAGAGAAATCACATTCAAGCGATGGAATAAATCCTCGCGGAAACGGCCTTCGCGCACCAGCTTGCTGAGATCTTCGTTGGAAGCGGCGAGGATGCGCACGTCAACTTTAATCGTTTCGGTGCCGCCAAGGCGCATGAATTCGCGCTCTTGGATCACGCGCAGCAGCTTGGCCTGCGTTTCAGGGCCGATGGTGGAAATTTCGTCGAAGAAAATCGTGCCCTGGTCGGCGACTTCGAAGAGACCTTTTTTCGAAGCGACGGCGCTGGTGAACGCGCCCTTCACGTGGCCGAAAAGCTGCGATTCGAGCAAGTCCACGGGAATCGAGCCGGTATTGATGGGAATGAAAGCCTTGTCGGCCCGCGTGGACGCGGAGTGAATGGCCTTGGCGATGACTTCTTTTCCGGTGCCGCTTTCGCCGGAGATCAGCACAGTGGAGCGGGACGGCGCGACTTGGGTGACCAGGTCGAAGACGGCCTGCATTTTGTCGCTCTTGCCGACGATGTTCGGAAAATTGTAGCGCTGCTTCAGAGCGCGCTTCAGCTGCACGTTCTCATCGCGCAGGCGGCGGCCCTCGATCGCGAGAGAAATCTGCGCGATCAATTCGTCGTTGGACCACGGCTTGGTGATGAAATCCTGCGCGCCGCCCTTGAATGCAGCGCGAGCCATGTCAATCGAGCCGAACGCGGTGATAAGGATGACAGAGAGCTGCGGGTCGCGGCGGCGGATTTCGCGCAGCAATTCCAGGCCGTTGCGATCGGGCAGGCTGACGTCCAGCAGCATCAGATCGAAGGGCTGATCTTCGAGCTTCTGCAGGCCGGCCTCGCCGGTTTCCGCGAGCGTCACTTGAAAACTTTCGGAAGTTAGAAGGGCTTCGAGTCCTTCCCTGATTTCAATTTCATCATCAACAACGAGAATCGAACCTCTAGGCATGGACGGCTTTCCTGGCTACGGGAAATTCCAGGCGGAAGGAAGTGCCTTTGCCTGGAGTTGAGCGTACGTCGACTTTGCCGGCGTGCTCTTTAATGATGCCGTAGCTCACCGAAAGGCCTAGCCCGGTGCCCCGTCCGGTGGCCTTGGTTGTAAAGAATGGATCGAAAATGCGGTGGAGGTGCTCGGGCGGAATCCCCGAGCCCGTGTCAGTGACTTCGATTTCAACGGAGCCGTTCTGCGCTCCGGTGCGAACTTCGAGCAAGCCTCCTTGCGGCATGGCATCGCGCGCGTTCATGAAGAGATTCAGGAAGACTTGCTGCAGGCGGGTGATGGAACCCAGCACTGGCGGCAATTGTTGATTGTAATTCTTGACGACATTCACTTGCGCGGTCTTGAAGGGATGCTGGACGAGCGTGAGGGTTTCTTCCAGCACGTTGTTGATATCCACTTCGATAAATTCCGCGGCGCCGGTGCGCGAGAAATTCAGAAGATTGTTGACGATTTCGCTAGCGCGGAACGTTTGTTTCACGATGCGTTCGATTGTTTTCTGTCGCGGATCGTCCGCGGGAATCTGTTTTGCGAGCATTTGAATGTAATTGGAAATCACCGCCAGCGGCGTATTCACTTCGTGCGCCACTCCTGCGGCGAGCAAGCCAAGCGAAGTGAGCTTTTCGGTCTGCACCATCTGATCTTCCAGACGAACGCGCTGGGTGATGTCGTCGAGCAGGATCAAGCGGCCCAGGCGCGCACCATTTTTTCCCACCAGCGGCGCGATCGATGCGTTGATCACCAAGTGACGGCCGGCGCGGGTATTCAGGCGGAACTTGTAGATGCCCGAAACATGATCGCTGGCGGCGCGTGAAGTGATTTCGGCCACCAGATCCTGCGGCAACAATTCCGGCAAGCGGCGCTGCAGCGCTTCGGCGCGCGGAATGGAGAGCAAATCCTCAAGCTGCGGGTTCCAGGATTCGATGCGGTCTTCCAGATCCACAGTGACGACGCCAATCTTGAGCGATTCGACGATGTTCTCGCTGAAATCTTTCAGGCGCTCGATCTGCATCGCTTTCTGTTCGAGGGAATGATACAGGCCGGCGTTTTCGATGGCGATGGCGACGTATCCGGCGATGGTGAAGAGTAGTTCGAGGTCGTCACTGGAGAGGTAATCGCCGTCCACGGTCTTGCCCAGACCCAGAACCGCGACGGTGCGTTCGCGGAAACGACAAGGAATGAAATAGTTCAGGTCAAGCTCTTCGAGAGTGCGGCGAACGGATTCGGATTCCTGTATGGCGGTGCGCGCCGATTCGAAGAACAGGCAGCCGCGCTCGAAGGCCGGGCGAGTGGGGTCGAGGAAGGACAAATCCAGCGGGCCTTCTGGGCGCAAACCCATGGAGCGGGAAAGCACGAATTGTCCGGGCGACGCAGGATCCTCCAAAAATACTGCGAGGCGATCAACCAGCAGCGTTTGCGAAACACGATCGAGCACCGAGCCGACCAGCGGTTCCAGGCGCACTTCGTTGGTGAGCGCGCGGCCGAATTCGATCAGGGTGCGGCGGTAATCCAGGCGATCGCGGTAGAAGAAACGATCCAGGCGCGTTTGCACCCACTCGCGCAAAGGCTCGATCAAGAAAGCGGCGACGACGATCGCGATGATACCGCCGGCGGGTCCGGTGGAAAGGCCCGGGCGATGGAAAAGCTCGCCGATCACGGCGATCAACGCAAAATAAATGCCGACGACGGCGGCAGTGGCGAAAGTGTACGACAAACCGCGCTTGAAGATGATGTCCACGTCCATCAGGCGGTAGCGGATGATGGCGTAGCCGAAACAAAGCGGAATCAGCGCGAGCGAATACACGGACAATTTCATCCAGGGCGGAGGAACCACGCCCAAGGCGTAAGGCACGATATAGAGGAAGACGAATGGCAAGCTGCCGGCAAAGGCTCCGGCGGTGACCCACTTCAATTGCTGGCGCAGCACCCCGCTAGGCGCGCGGCGAAAACTGAAAAAGAAAATGAACGCAGCCAGGACAAAGTAAATTCCCAAGTTGGCTTGTTCGATTTTATCGAGCCAATAGCGCGTGCCAAAGGCCGGAAGGAAATCCAGTGTGCCGGTGGCGATGAATATGTGAAGCGTGAAGAGCGCCGCGGGAACGCTGTAGACTAGCGCTAGTTTGGGCCACAGAGTGCCGCGCCGTTCGGGAAATACCAGGGCGAAATGCACCAGCATGGCGGGTTGCAGCAAGAGCGCCACGACATTGGCCCAATAAATAATCCAGTCGAAGGAATTCAGCTTGCCGCTGTAGTGAAAACTGTAGAGGACGAAAGAGACCAGGCAAAAAATGTAGAAATGAATCGCGCGCGGCGCGTTCCATCGGCGCACGAAAATGAACAGGCCGATGAACAGGTAAAGCAGACCAAGGACGCGCAGATAGTTTTCAATCGAAGAGGGATTTTCCTGCGGCGCAGTGACCAGCGGCGTCTCGAAGGTGCGCCCAGCGCGTAGCAATTGATAGCGGATTTCGGTCCAGGGACCCACGTGGAAGAGGACGCGCGTGACGTCTACGGCGCGGTGGATAGTCGTGCCCCGGACGGTTTCGACGATATCGCCCTGGCGAATGCCGGCCTTCGCGCCGGGTGAATCTGCGACTACGTGCCAAGCGGCGACTCCCTGCGGAGAGTCCATCCAAGTGACGCCGTCATCGGGAAGGACGTAGAGGGAGCGCTGCTGGAAGTTCAAAACTGCAAAAACAATAGCCGCCAATGTGAGGAGCGCCAAGATCACCGCTCCGAGTCGCATGCGCAGACTATCGTTCATCCGAGTACACCAATTTCCTTGGATTAGAATGGTAGCACGTCAACTTCCAGCGAATCACAGATTCCGAAATATGTAAGCGGTTATTTATCAGCTGGTTACAGAAGCCATCGGAGCCAGGAATTTCTCTCATACCATTTGTGGAAGGTAGCTTCCCAATTACAATAGCGTGGTTGTTCCCTAAAACTGGAAGCTCAAGCCGCCACGAAAGAACCGATAGGCCGGCACCAGGACGATCCGGCCGTCGTTAGTGGCAAGAGTGACGTAACCTTGAGCGAGCAGGTTGCCGCAGTCGGCCAGAATTTCGGCGTGGCCGGGGATGAAGCCCGGCAACCGCTGGCGAACCTGGATGCTGAGGTACGGATCGATATGGTAAGTGGATTGGCCGTAGGCGTCCTGCGGGGAGACCGCGGGCCCACTGATCCATTTATAGCTGGAGACGATTTTGGTGCCGGTGCGGGGGATGGCGGCGGAAAATCGCGTGGACGCGCTAGAGCGGAATTGAGAGTCCAACTGGCTCCGCAGCGCTCCCTGGGCAGGATCTTCGTTGGGCGCCAGCGCTCCGGCGTACGCGTAAATCAAAGTCATGTCCAGGTTACCCGCTAGTTTCTGCTGATAAACCAGGCGCGCGCCCAAGGAATTAAAGCTCCCAGCGTCATAGGCGAAAACGTTGGAAAAATAGTCAGGCAAGTAATCCGGCCCGGAGAAATCGCCGTGGCCGAAGATGGCGGTGTTGTCGGAGTGATCGTTGAATACAGCAGCGGTGATCGTGGATTTCTTGGTGAGGTCATGCTCGACCGCAACTTCGGCGTGCAGATCATCGTCCAGGACAGGATGACCGGCGCGCAACAACAAAGTGGGAAACGCGTCAAGCTGGTTGATCGTGGATTGCAGATTCCCCGGAGCGCCGGCGGAATCCTGCCACGTGTTGGTGGTGACCAGCACGGAAGCTTGCCACGTGGGCGTGATCCGCACCGCCATTTCTGCGCGCGGACGCACGGACGTGGTAGTCAATCCCAGGCTCGCCATCAGGAAATCGGCGCCGTAGCGAATGCTGACGCGATCACCCAATTGGAAAGAAGAATCGTGAGACATGCGCAAGCCGTGGAATGTAGGGCCCGCGTTTCCGAGCTGGGATTCGCGAATCAAGAAAGTGGTTACTGGCCCCGCGGTGGAATCGCCGGAAGGCAGCCATTGCGCGACGAAGCCATTGGACTCTGAGCCCGCGTCATAGCTGAACTGGCCCGCGATCAGCAGATTGCCAAGGCCGCCCAGCCCGTAATCATAAGCAAAAGCGCTGCCGGGACTATCCGCGAGATTGGAAATGGAACCGGGATGATCGGAGCCGGAGGTAAATTCCAGCCGAGTGCGCGCGGACTGGTCCTGCCCCATTTCGAAGGGATTGGCGCGCGCGCCCAGAACGACGTCGCCATCCTGCCAGCGCAAGACCGGCCGCGTTGCAGCGGATGTGCGCAGCACCCAACTCCAATCGTCGGAGGAGACTTGTTGATCGGGCTGGCGGCGCAATTTCTCGAAGGAGCTAAAGACGGAGCCGAGAACGATTTCGAGCAGCGTGGTGTGCTCATCGCGCACCTGGATGTCCTGCTCTACCGCCGGGAGGAAGCCCGCGAGAGTTACCTTAACGGAATAAATGCCGGCGGGCAGGGTCGCGCTGGAGAAACGACCGTGCTCGTTGGTCAGTAATTGGAAGCCCATGCTGCTCAGGAGCCGATCAGAAGAGATAACTACGGTGGCGCCCATCTGAGGAGTTCCGGTGGAGTCCACGACCAATCCGGTGATCTTTCCTGACGCCGGCGCGGCCATCAGAGGAGCGGCGAGCGCGCACCAAGAGAGGCATAGAATAATGCCGAGCCCCGTGGAGCGAATCGTCCGCAGATTCATAATGCTCACTTCGCCTGTGGCGCTGGCGAACCGGTTGGCCGGACGGTGAATTCCGTAGCCGGAGTGATGGTTTTCTTGGTCAGATTGTCGGTGACAGCGACTTCCAGCTTGTACTTGCCGGGCTTCAGCGAGCCGAGCGTAATGATGTTCTCCAGCGTCATCTCTTCGCCGTGCAGAGGTAGCTTGTCTCCGCCGAGATCGTATTTGAGGACCGGGTCGTTTTCCTTGTCCAGGGTCACGCGATACTGCACGGTAGCGTCGGCCTTGTGAGTCTTGTCGTCCACCTTGAGGTTATAGACCTGAAGGAAAACGCCCATTTCATCGCTGGCGGTGAAGGAAGAATCAATGCGCGGGCGGACTTTCACGTCGCCCAGGACGAACTGGCCCAAGCCGATGTCATGATTGGAGACGCGCTTGATTTCGTCGGCAAGGATGAGCGTGCTGGACGAAAGGCTGTCATCTTCAAACCGCGGGACCGCCAGGCGGGTATTGACGACGCCAACGTTGCCGTTGTTCGTGTCCTTCAAGACGATGTCGAGGCGGTAGAGTCCCGGGCTGAGCGGGATGGCCTTTTGATAGATCGAGGCGGTCGCGAGCGATTGCTGCAGCAACGAGGACGGAACGTCGCGACGGACTGTGTCTTCAAACGTGTTCACGATGCGGCCGCTAAGGCTGGTGACGCGGCAGAACAGATTGACATTGGCGGACTCCACGCCGTTCTTCTGCTGAAAGCTCAGCTGGCGCGTGGGAATTTGAATAGTAATCGGCACCAGAACCGTGTCGGACGTAATCCGCAGGAAGTCCGTGCGGTACTGGAATTTCACCTGATCCCGCACCAAGCGGGAAGAGACTACCGCTTCGAGGTCCTTGAACTTTACCGGAGGAGCTTGCTGGATCTTCGCATACAGTTCCAAGCGCGTGAATTCCTGCATCGTTTCCGGAGTCATGCCCAGCGATTGTGCGTCGTGAGTACCGTCCGTGTTGTTGAAACGGGCGGTCTTGCTGGACATACCCATGGCTTCCATTTGAGTTAGACCGGCGCCAGGAACGTAAAGCAAGGCGTCCTTCTCGCTAGGGTCCATGGTGAGCCTGTACTCACCGCTCATGGTGGGGTCTACGAATTCGATTTCAACGTTCTCGCCAATCCCTTCGAGATAACGATAGCGCCAATCTTCGAACGGATACGTGGAGGTTTCTCCGCCGCCTTCGGATGCTGGGCGGTCGTAGCTGCCGCCCGACGGATGCGATTGAACTTCATCCGCTGGGCCCCACATGATGTAGATTCTGCCGCGATCGGTTCTCCAGCCCGGAATACCGGAAGAAAAATGCTCGTTGGCGTAGGCGATGCGGCGATAGTGCTCTTCCTTGAAAGTATTTTCAGCGGAGTCCGGGTCAGGATTGCGGCGTTGCCAGAATGCTTCGATGAATTGCTCGCGCTCTTCGTTGGTGGAAAGATGAAGGAACGAACTGCGCTCTTCGGGCGAAATGATGTAGACGACGTCTTCGTTTAACCATTTCTTATATTGGGAATCGAGTTCGTTGAACAGATCTTTGTCGCGCTTGGAGCGTTCCTTCGCGGCCTGCCTCGCGGTCTTCTTGTCGGTTGGGTCCGGCTGCTGAGCCGGAGATTCGCCTTGAGCCGAAACTTTGGGTACGTACACCACGGCGCAAGCCAAAACGCCGAAAAGAAACACCCTGACCATAGCACGCATAGTTAAGCCTTTGCCCCGAGGCACGAAATTCTAACCTGTCCAACGGTACAGGTCAATGACGGATCCCCCTAACTGCCCTTGAACCATTGGAATCGGATGGTGGCCGCGGGGTTGCCTCGACATTATTACCGGCATCGGGATAGCACGGATAACTGAGGGTGCGGGCGGGGTACTTGCGTGGCTTCTTCGGGAATCGTCCCCAAACGGGAATTGACAGCTACCGGAATTCGTCCCAGGCGCTGAGGATCGTCGAAGCCCTATTCTCTTGGTCCCCAATTAGCTCTACAATGGAGCAGCGATGAACGGAATGCGCCTGCCGCATCGGCCGGTTCAGAGTTGGGCATAGGTAGTTGGGCGTGGGCAAATGTCATCTGGGGCCCGAAGAACAGCTGCGCAGCGCGTCGACCTCCGAAATGTCATATTCGCGCCTGTCTTTCTGTTCGCGCGGACGTCTAACGTTCACCGAGAAACATTTTGTGCCCCCAGAACGTAGTTAGGTCATGGTAATGCTGTCGCCTCACGGGGCGAGTCCAAGGGTAAAGCAATGAAAACGTGGCAAAAGGCGGGAATAGGTGCGGGTGTTGTCCTGGTACTGGGAGGAATGGCCTGGTTCAGCGCCTACCAGGTTAATAAAGGTGTGGTCGCGGTCCAGACCGGTAAGGTGTTGAAGGCTGACCTCACCTCCGTCGTGACCGCCTCCGGCGAAATCCGGCCGAAGAACTACACGAACGTCCTGGGCGAGGGCATCGGAAAGATTACCGAGATCGTGGTGAAAGAGGGCGACCACGTGAAGAAGGGCGACATTTTGCTGCGGCTGGAGAACATCCAGCCCGGAGCCGACGTGCAGGCGCAGCAGGCGGCGATTGACTCCACCGAAGCATCTGTGCGCGCAGCAGCTGCCAGTTATGATTCGGCGGTAGCTACGCTGGCACAGCGCCAAGCGGACCTGGAGAAAGCGAAATTCGACTGGGAGCGCGCGCAGCAACTTTACAAAGAACAACTGATCGCCAAATCAGATTACGATGCGAGCAAAGCGACCTATGACGCCGCTGCCGCCGGTCTGAACGCGCTGAAGGCGCAAGTGGAACAAAGCCGCGCAGGGCGCGAGGAATCGCGATACAACCTGGACCAAGCCAGCGCGGTGCTGAAGCACACCAAGGACGTGTTGCGGAAAACCACCTACGTGGCGCCGATTGACGGGATCGTGAGTTACATCGCGGTGCGCGTGGGCGAAAACGTGGTGCCCGGAATCCAGAACGCCGAAGGCAGTTTCCTGATGACCATCTCGGACATGAGCGTGGTCACGTCCGAAGTGAAAGTGGACGAAACCGATATCACCAATGTGCGCGAGGGAAATCCCGCGGACGTGACCATTGATGCTATCCCCGGAAAAATTTTCAAGGGGCATGTGACCCAAGTGGGCGAACTGGCGATTTTGCGTTCGTCGGGCCAAGCCGCCACCACCCAGGCCACCGCGAACACGCAGGAAGCGCGCGATTTCAAAGTGGTGGTGACCATTGATAATCCGCCGGTGGATCTTCGTCCCGGTCTTTCGGCCAGCGCGAAAATTCAGACGGAGCAGAAAAAGGGCATCTTGACGATTCCGATTCAGGCACTGGCAGTGCGCACGCAGAAAGAACTGGAAGAAGCGCAGAAGGAGCACGGCGGCAACGTGACCCTGGCGGCATCGAAGCCCTCCGCCACGGCCGATGCGCAGCAGAAGGTGGATGTGCAGGGCGTTTTTGTGATCCGCGGCAAGAAGGCGGAGTTCGTGCCGGTGCAAACGGGAATCACCGGCGTCACGGACATCGAAATTACCAGCGGCGTAAAAGAAGGCGACGAAATCGTGATCGGCAATTATAAAGCGCTGCGCACGCTGCGGCCTGGCGCCCCCGTGAAGGTGGATAACTCCACGCCAAAGCGTGAAGAGTCCGCGACGTAAGTAAAAGGAATCCAGGAGCCCGCGTACATGGCAGTGGGAGAGATCGCCCCGTCGCAAAATTTCCGGCAGGACCTCGTTGACACCGGGATCGTCATTCAGACCGAGGAACTGTGGAAGACGTATGAAATGGGCGCGGAGCAACTGCACGCGCTGCGTGGGGTGACCATCGAGATTCACAAGGGCGAGTACGTCGCTATCATGGGTCCCTCCGGTTCGGGAAAATCCACGCTGATGAATTTGATCGGATGCCTGGATACTCCCACGAAGGGTAGCTACTGGCTGGCCGGCAGATTAGTGAGCCAGTTGGATGATGACGAGCTGGCCTACATCCGCAATAAGGAAATTGGTTTCGTTTTTCAGACCTTCAATTTATTGCCGCGCGCCACCGCCCTGCACAATGTGGAATTGCCGATGATTTACAACGGCACGGCTTCGGAAGAACGCTTGGAACGTGCGAAAAAAGCGCTGCAGCAGGTGGATTTGAGTGAGCGCATGATGCACAAGCCCAACGAGCTTTCCGGCGGGCAGCGCCAACGCGTGGCGATTGCGCGCGCGCTGGTGAACAACCCCTCCATCCTGCTGGCGGACGAGCCGACCGGAAATCTTGATTCGCAGACCGGCGAAGAAATCATGGCGCTGTTCGCGCGCTTGCACCAGCAGGGTAACACCATCATCCTCGTTACCCACGAATCAGACATCGCGGCGCACGCGCATCGCGTGATCAGGCTGCGCGACGGGAAAGTGGAACGGGACGAACGAACCCGCTAAGAAGTTCCAGCCGTTAACTCGAAAACAGATTCCTTGCCAGGAATAAAACGTTGGCTGGTCGCTCGGCCATGCGGCGCATGAACCAGGGAAACCAGAACGTGCCGTAGGAGATGAGCACGGCGCAACGATATCCATCCTTCACCAGACGCAACTGTTCGGCGCGTTGAATTCCGTACAACATTTGAAATTCCAGCAAATCTTTCGGCACGTGCTGATCCGTAGCCCACGCAATAATTTTGGCGATCAACGCGCGATCGTGGGTCGCCACAGCCACGCGCACGTGGGCGCGCCGCGCTTCGGGGCTGAGCAATCGCTGTGCGAGATGCAGAAAATTCTCGTCCACATCTTTCTTCTTGGGGTAGGCGATCTCCGCAGGCTCGTTGTACGCACCCTTCACCAGCCGAATCGCCGCGCCTTCCGGAATCAGCGTGTCCAGATCTTTTTCCGTGCGGTAGAGATAGGCCTGCAGGCATATGCCGACGTTGGAGTAGGCCTTGCGTGCGCGGCGATAGAGCTCGAGGGAGACGTCCACGTAGGGACTTCCCTCCATGTCAATCCACAGAATTTTGTCGGCGGGCGTTTTTTGGATGAGCGTCGCGAGATTTTCGTAGCAGAAGTTGCGATCAAGGTCGAGGCCGAGCTGGCTGAGCTTCACGGTAATTTCCGCGGGGATGCCGGTGGCTCGGATGCGATCGTAGAGCTCCAGAAAATGGCGCGTCACTTCCGCGGCTTCGTCGCGGGTGGCAATATTTTCGCCCAGACGGGACAGCACGGACTGGATGCCGCTCGCCGCGAGAGCGCGTGCGGCGGTGACAGCGTCTTGCACATCTTCGCCCGGCAGGAAGCGAGCCGCGGCGCGACGCATGAACCCGAAGTGGGGCGCGTGCTCGCGTATCCACTGATTTTGTGAAGCCGCCAGAATTGCACGGCGCATCGGATTCATGACTCGCTCAATTGTCGCTCGTTTTGCGGCGTCGGTCCGCCACCGGCGCGTCGCCGATTCTGCTGCAGTCAACGATCATTCCGGCGAAGAGAGCGCTTTGACCAGGCGGTAATAGAAATCCACGCCATCGTAGAAGGAAGCGACGCGCACGCGTTCATCGCGGCCGTGCGAACGATCGTCGTCCACGTCCATAAACAATCCGGGCAGCCCGTAGGTGGGAAGCCCAGCAGCGCGGGAAATTGCGCCGTCGCTCGCGCCCGCGTCCATTACCGGAACGATCTCTATGCCAGGCCACATTTCATTCGCGACTTTTTTCAGCGCGGCCATTAGGTCGGGGCGTAACGGCGACGGTGGGTTCGGAATTCCACTCGACGCAAGACCGGGCGCGTGAGTGACCACGATGTGCGAGTCGTCGAGAACTTTCACGAGCGTGGCTTCGATTTCGTACCCCGAGTGGCCCGGCAGAATGCGGCAATTCACATTGGCGTGCGCCATTCCCGGCAATGCGTTGTTCGCGTGGCCGCCGTCGAGTCGCGTGGCTACGCAGGTCGTGCGAAACCGCGCGTTGTAATAAGGAATCGCGGAAAGCCGCGCGAGGGCTGCAGGATCAGGCGGCGTTTGCAGGATGCCCTTCATGTCCGCGCCGGTCTGGCCGCCAACAATCTCGGCTTCGCGCGCAAAATATTCGCGTGTGACCTCGTTGAGTTCGAATGGAAATTGATATTTTTCCAGGCGCGTCAAGCCTTCGGCGAGCTGGTAAATCGCATTCTCGGAGGTCGGCAGCGAACTGTGTCCGCCGGGATTGGTAACCTTCAGATCGAAATCTTGATAAAGCTTTTCGCTGGCTTGAATGCCTACGAGCAAATGTTTGCCGTTGTCGAGCTCGAAGTCTCCCGCGTCCGGATTGATCACATATTCCGCATCGATCAAATCGCGGTGATTCTTGATCAGCCAGGCGACGCCGTTGAATGCTCCGCCCTCTTCATCGGCGGTGAGCGCCAAGATCAAGTCGCGATCGGGCTGGTAATGTTCCTGCTTCAGGCGAATAAAAGTGGTAACAAGAAAAGTGTCGCCATCCTTGATATCTCCGGTGCCGCGGCCGTAAAAATAGCCGTCCTTCTCGATGAATTGGAACGGGTCCATGGACCAATCCGCGCGCCGCGCTTCGACCACGTCGAGATGGCAGATGAAGAGCAGCGGCTTTTTCGCGCCCGTGCCGTGAATGCGCGCCACCATGTTGCCTTTGCGATCGTTCGGTCCGAGCACTTGGACGTCACTCGCTGGGAAACCGGCATCGAGCAGCCGCTTGGCCATGGCCTGCGCGGCAATCGTGGTGCTGCCCACGGAATCCGTGGTGTTGATTTCAACGAGCTGCTTGAAGATGTCCCGAGAAAGCTGCTTGGTGCTGTCGCTCACTTGAGCTTGCGAGGTACCCGCAGAGAAAAAGCCCGCGATCAACGCGAGCGCAAACAAAGTCCGAGATTTCAAGTTGTTCTCTCCCAGGATAGGACAAACGAGCCTAGCAGACACCGGCGCGATGGTCAAAACGGCGGCGCGGAGAACGGCTTGTCTTTCGGCGATTCCAGTACGGAGATGGCGAAGCGGTACAGCTCGAGTTTGGTGACGTCGCTGACCGGGCCAGCGTCGAAAATGTGGCTGAAGGCCGCGTGAATGATGTGCGCCTGATCTTCCGGCAGCAATCCGAGAAATTCACCAAAACGATTCTTGGCTTTGGAATATTCGGCGGCTTCTTCGGCAGTCAACGGGCGGTTCTCGGAAAGCCTCAGCGCGTATTTCTGGTAGAACTCGTAGCGGAACTGCTTCTCGTAAAGCGCGGCAGATGCGGCTTCCTGCGTTCCGGCCGCCTTATTTGACGCGGCTAGTGCCTTCGCTGTGAAATCATCCAGCGCCCTCTGAAAATCGCGGAAATTTCCCAGCGCGCCCATGAGCGGGCCCCTCCCGCTCTTACCCAGTGACGCCGCCACTTGATTTGTGCGCGTTTCGTAGCATTTTCCATATTCAGTGATGGCTCGGACGGCCACCGGCGAAGCTGCATTGTTCCGCGTGCCGGCTTTTTCCGCGAATTGCGCAACCCACGCCGTGGAAGTCATCTGCAGAATCTGCGCGCAGGTAAGCCCGAGCCGGTCGGTGTCAGCAGCTTTTGTTTGCGCAGGCTTGGCTTGCGGGAAGCAAACCGGTGCAAGGCCAACAGCAATCAATCCAGCAGTAATCAACAGCGGCGAGAAAATTTTCATCTTACGGAGCCCTTCGGGATTCTAGTACGGTTCGTGCCAGACGTCATTCGTTGCAGCGAGTGTGCGCGCAGTAGTATCGCGAAAAGCAATTCCCAGCCACGCGGCGAGGCTCCGGCTGGCTAGAGATTCGGTTCCGACAACATCGCCTTCACCAGCAACGTCGTAACGTCGGTCGCCGCGTCATGTACCATCGCAATCTCAACCAACTTCGCGCCCCGCGCGTATTTGAATACGAATCGCAACTTGACGAGGCCGCTCCTACCGCCTGCACGTAGTTCTGCAAATTTTCCGGCAAATTCCTTCACTGAAGCGCACGGTGCCACATCGCGAAAGAAACGCTTCCCGATCACGTCTTTCGCAGCAAGGCCGGAGAGCGCCGATTCCCCGCGGCTATATCCGACGATAACTCCATCACCCGAAAGTTGAATCGCTCCGAACGGGAGTGCATCTAGCAAATGAGGGTCAACGCCTGAGAGATCCTCAACGGATTGGCCTGCAGCGCCGGCCATGCATGGAAGGCAAATACCGTGCGAGAGCGGTGAACTCAAGTTTCCACGCCGCATCTCCGCAGCGCACCACGCACAAACGACCGGCCCGGAATTTTCAGCAGTAGCCATGACTCCAAAATGATATCACTCTCGCCGAATATGGCGCGTTTACGCTGACGAAGCGTAGCGCACCTCGAAGAGATCGAGTTCCTGTTCGAGACGCCGCAACACTTCATCGTTAATTTTATTGTGATTGCGCATGTTCAGCAGGGCTGCGCGCTGCAGCGCGCGGATATTCTTCGTGAGCTCGCGATAACGAACATAATCTTCGGATGTGTAGCCGGTCTCGACGGTGCGATCTCCCGGCAGCAAATTCAGGTGATGCTTTTGGATGCGAATCAAGTCCTGGTAAACCGGCGCAAAGTCGGCATTGTCCAATTCACGCGCTTGTTCCAGATAGGCCAGCGCGGCCTCGATCATCGCGTAGCGGGCGCGTTCCTCTTCCGGATCCTTGACCACCGCGCCAGCCAATCCCAGCCGGCGAATGAAGAACGGCAGCGACAAGCCTTGAAACACGAGCGTTACGAAGATCACGCAGAACGTAAGAAAAATGATCATATTGCGCTGCGGGAAGGGTGAGCCATCCTGCAGCGCTCTGGGCAACGAAATCGCGGCGGCCAGCGCGACGACGCCGCGCATGCCCGTCCAGCCAACAATAAAGATCGTGCCCGCGCTCGGCATCGTGACCTGCTGATGCTGTGCATGGCGTCGCAGCCAGTTCGACATCCAGACGCCGGGGTACATCCAAAGCAGCCGCAGAACGATCACCACCGCGCTGACCAGCAGCCCGATGAGGATCAGGTGAAAGAGGCTGTGATTGCGAATCTCGCCGAGGATATAAGGAAGTTGCAGCCCGATCAGAATAAAAACGATGCCATTGAGCACGAAGCTGAGAGTTTCCCACACGGCTGCGCCCTGCAAACGCGCCCGTGTGGAAAAATACAGCGAACTCTGGTGGCCCAGATACATTCCACAAACGACCGTCGCCAGAACGCCCGAGGAGTGCACGCTTTCCGCCGCGAGATACGCGAAGTACGGCGTGATGATGCTGAGCGTGATTTCCACCGGCGCATCCGTGATTTGTTTGATCAGCCATGCCAGCAGCTTGGCGACTACCAGCCCGATCACGATGCTGCTGGCGATCAGGTAGAGCAACAGCCTCATGCGCTCCTGCAGCGACGGCGTGTGCCCGGTGACCACCATCGCGATGGTGAGCTGCAGCGCGAGCAGGCCGCTCGCGTCGTTCACCAGGCTCTCGCCTTCGATTATGTCAGTGACTCTTTGCGGCAATCCCAGCCGGCGGGTGATGGAGGTAGCCGCTATCGCGTCGGTGGTGCAGATCACTGCGCCGAGAACCAGGCCGAGATGCCACGTGAAGTCCGGCAGAATCCAGTGGGAGGCGAAGGCCACGCCCCACACGGTAAACGATACGAGGCCGAGCGCGAGCAGCGAGATGCTGGAAACGTTATAGCGAAAGTCCCGCCAGGAAGTCTGGAACGAGGCGGAAAACAGCAGCGGCGGCAAAAACAGCAAAAAAACAACTTCCGGATTCAGTTCGATGCGCGGCATGCGCGGTATCAAACTGAGGAACAGGCCCGCGATCACCAGCACGATGGGATAAGGCGTCTTGAAACGCTTGGCGAGTGTTGCGAGCACCGCGATGCACAACAAGAGCAGCAGGAAAATCGGTTCGGAGTGGTGGATGTTCTGGCCGTACATATTTTTATCGGAGAATACGATAACGCAGATGCGGCGCGGCGGCACGCACTTCTGGCTTGCCAGCTGAGTGATTCATGCGGCTATTTACGGCGAGCTGCGACAGCCTTTGGCTTTGATTTCAGTCGTGCTTGGCCCAGGAGCGCGCGTTCGTGCAGGTGGTCGAGGAACCGTTCGGTGACGTGCGTGCGGGCCTTCGGCGATTTAGCGCGCAGATAATACAGCAGAAGCTGGCGGCGATGGCCGGGCGGCAGGCGATCGAATTCCTTGCGAGCCTTGGGATGTTGTTTCAGTACGGCTGTCAGTTCGGCCCGCACGGGAACATCGCGCGGTGCGGTGTCAAGCTGGAGTGTTACGCCGATCACGTCGCCAGCGTCAGCGCCCCCTGCTTTACGTAGTGCGCTGTTAATTTGTAAGCGGTAACGTCCAGCGCTGGCCGGCACCAACGTGGTGCGAGCGGAGCAATGATTCACCATGGCAACTACGGGAATGTGTTTCGGTTTTGCAGCTTTACGCTTCTTGGGCGACGCTGAGTCCTGACTGCTTCGGAGTTGCGCGATGAGTGCATCGGCGATGTCTGGCGGCACATCCACGTGCCGCATCATCCAGATCTTGTAAATCGTCGCGAGAAATTTCTTCGGTTGACGAACCATCGCTCAAGGATTCCTCAGTCTCATCGCGCGCTTCGCGAATGAGTCTATGCTCCAAAATGCGTGAGTTCCAGAATTTCCGCCGCTTCGAGTAAGATGGCATCCGCGCTCTCTGTTGGCAGAGGATCCGCACGTGCAAAAAATACGGGAATCCAAGATTGAGCATTCAACTCTTTGCGTTGTGATCCTGTTGTGCTTTTTTGCGCTGGTGACAGTGGCCGCGGAACAGAACGTGGTGGTGCTACTGTGGCCCAATGGCGCGCCCGGCTCCGAAGGCAAGACCGCGCCAGAAAAAGTTCGGATCACTCCGGATGGCGAGCACGTTATTTCCAGCGTGCACCTGCCTTCGATCACTGTGTACTTGCCATCGAAGGAGACGGCAACGGGCACTGCTGTAGTGATCGCGCCGGGCGGCGGTCACGCGGAATTGTGGGTGGACCACGAAGGTTACTCCGTCGCGAAATCGCTCAGCGAGCACGGTGTCGCGGGCTTGGTTCTAAAATATCGTCTGGCGCGCGAAGCGGGATCGACCTACACAGTCGAGGGGAATTCGCTGCCGGACATGCAGCGCGCGATTCGCGTCGTGCGCAGCCGCGCAGCAGAATGGGGAGTGGACCCGAAGCGCGTCGGCGTGATGGGGTTTTCTGCGGGCGGAGATCTAGCCGCGCGAGCGGCCACGCAATTTGATGCGGGCAAGCCCGCTGCTGCGGATCCCATTGACCGCCAAAGCTCGAAGCCCGCCTTTCAGGCGCTCATTTATCCGGGACTGCCGCCGGATCTGCCAGTCTCGAGAGATGAACCGCCGGCGTTTCTGCTGTGTGGCGCAGACGATCGTGCAGGCATTTCCGAGGGCCTGCCCGAACTTTTCGTCCAGCTGAAACGCGCTGGCGTGCCCACGGAATTGCACGTTTACGCTGGTGTAGGACATGGCTTCGGCATACGCAGCGCAAACACCGGCGCAATTGCAGGCTGGCCCAACCAATTTCTAAAGTGGTTGGGTACGCTCGGCTTCTTGAAGTGAAAATAGAATCTCGTGGCGAAGTGCCGTCAGGTGGAAATAAAAAAGGCTCCGATTCCTCGGAGCCTTTTT
>CAVSYZ010000009.1:0-678073 GCA_963732325.1 uncultured Acidobacteriota bacterium
TGGAGAAGGAGGTCGAGGCCGAACGCTGGACCAGCCTCGATCGTTCGCTCCGTGACATCTCCGATGAGGGCGGCGGCGTGGTAGACCTCCGCCCCGGCGGCGCCGGAGAAGACCCCGAACTGAAGCGGCTGATGATCGGGCGATCGGGCAAGCTCGAACGTCTTGGGCTCGCCGAGCAGATCGGTTCCGCGCGGTGGGAGCTGAAGCCGGGCCTCGAGCCGGCGCTGCGCGACCTCGGCATCCGCGGCGACATCATCAAGACGATGCACCGGGCGATGACGGGCGCGGGTCACGAGCCGGACGTGACAGGCTTCGCTCTGCACGGGGATCAGCCCGGCGAGCCGGTGCTCGGTCGCCTGGTCGCGCGCGGGCTGCATGACGAGCTCCAAGGGTCCGCCTATGTCGTCGTCGAAGGCGTTGACGGCCGCACCCACCATCTCACCTTCCCCGACCTGGAGCTGACCGGCGACGCGAAGCCAGGCGCGATCGTCGAGAGCCGGTCCTACGAGGACGGCGCCGGTCGGCGGCGGCTGTCGCTCGCCACCAGGTCCGACCTCCCGATCGAGGCGCAGATCAGGGCGCCCGGCGCGACCTGGATCGACCGTCAACTCCTCGCGAAGAACTCGTCGCTCAGCGGCGGCGGCTTCGGCGCCGAGGTCCGCGAGGCGATGGACCGCCGGGTCGATCACCTGGTCGAGGAGGGCCTCGCACGGCGCCAGGGACAACGGGTCATCTTCGCGCGCGATCTCATCGACACCCTGCGCCGCCGCGATCTCGAAGAGGCCGCCTCCAAGCTCTCAGCGGAGACGGGGCTCGCTTATCGCCCATCCACCGAGGGCGAGCATGTCTCGGGTGTCTACCGCCAGCGGGTCACACTCTCGTCCGGCCGCTTCGCCATGATCGACGATGGCATGGGGTTCCAACTTGTGCCCTGGCGGCCGGCGCTGGAACAGCAACTCGGCCGCCGGTCGGCGGCGTGGTCGCGCCCGGCAGCAACGTAGATTGGAGCTTCGGCCGGAAGCGGGGGCTCGGTATCTGACGATCCCACCAACGGCGAAGTCGGGTGGTTAGCGGTCCCTCCGCTTTCGGACGTTCATTGAGATCGATCTGGTGGCGATCACCGAGGCTTGACTCCCTCTCCGCCCTCGGGGGCGGAGAGGGCCGGGAGAGGATGGGGACTCCGGAGCGCGCAGGCGCCCACCTCTCCCTATTCTCTCCCCCTGAAGGGTGGAGAGGGTTTTCGACGACCTTAATTCGCCGCCGCCGCAGCGGCGCGGGGCCGGATCTCGCCGCGGAGGGTTGCGGCGTGGTTGCCCTTGGTGACGCATCCGACCTCGTCGGCGATGCGGGTCCAGCTGTCGCCGCCATCCTCGCTCATATGCACGGTGCCCTCGGTGTCACCGACGAAGAGCTCGTAGCCGCCGGGCCAGCACGCCATGGTCAGCGCCTCGATATTGGCGCGGGGCGCCACGGCGAAGCCCTTCGGCTCGGTGTCCCAACTGCGCCCGTGATCGCGGCTGCGCCCGATCGTGGTGTCGGCGACATGCGTGCCCATCCAGAAGCCGGGATGGAACTTCGCGCCCGACATGAACAGAATCTTCTCGTCGGGCGACAGCATCATGTGGTCGGGATAGGCTAGGCGGAACTCCTCGCCGGTCAGCCGCTCCCAGTGCTCGCCGCCATCGCTGCTCCGATAGAGGCCGACGCCTGTCGTCATGAACACGGTGTCGGGCCGCGACGGCAGCAGCATCACCTGGTGGACGTCGTGATAGGCGCCGTCGTCGGGCTTGGAATAATCGGCGAGCTCGCGCCAGGACTGGCCGCCATCCTCGGTCTTGAGCAGCGCGCCCTGCTCGATCGCGGCGTAGATGCGCTGCGGCGTGCGCGGATCGAACGCCATCATCTTGATGTGGGCGATGTGCGGCGGCTCCGGGAAGGTCCAGTATTCGGTGCCCGGCACCTGGCGCAGCGCCGGAAGCTCGCTCCAGCTTTGGCCGAGATCGCGGCTCTTGAAGAGCGCGGCGGGCTGCGTCCCGGCATAGAGCGTGATGCCGCCCGCTTCGGCGACCGACGCGACGGTATAAACATTCTTGAAGGCGAGGCCGGAATTGCGCTCTTCCCAGCGCGCGCCGTCTTCGCTGAAGAGCACGCCATCGCCATGCGTGCCGACGAAAATGCCGGGCCGGCCCGGCAAGGTCGTCAAGGTCGTCGCGTGCAGGCCGGCAAGCGCGGTGCCGGCCTTACGCCACGCGCCGGACGATTCGCGCGCCAGCGTTGTGACGCCGCTCGAGGTGGCGACCAGCAACCGGTCCGGCGCGCTCGCGCCGTCATAGCGGTTCATTCCATTGGGGGAGAGACAGGCCAGCATGATCGCGCCTCCTTGCTCGGAACAATCTTGCATGGCGCCTATCGCCATGTTAATCCGACTGTCCGGTCGGAAAAGATATGCGACTGACCAGTCGGAAAAGCAAGAGGCTAATTTTGACGCGGAAAAAAGAGATCGATCGGGATAGGATTTTAGATGCCGCCGAGGCCGTGATTTTCTGAATCCGGTGGCCGAAGTTTCACGCTCGACGCCGTCGCCGCGCGTGCCGGTATAAGCAAGGGCGGTCTCGTCTATAGCTTCGCGACTAAAGATGACCTGGTGCACGCAGCGCTCGAAAGGGAAATGGCGCGCTTTCAGGAGGCCGTGCGACGCCGGGTCGGCGGCGGGCCGATTGGGCCGATCGAACTGGTTCTCGCCCATATCGAGGAAGCACTGGAAGAGGACGATGCCGCAACGCAAATGGCAGCCTTTCTTGTAACCGCGTTGGTGCATGCCCCTGACATGCTGGAGCCAGTGCGGCGTTATTACCGCGCTCTGCTCGATCCGCTTCGATCGGAAGGCGGCGATATGCATGAAGTCCGTCACGCACTGCTGGCTGTTGAAGGAATTTTCCTGCTCCGAGGACTTGGCTTCGTCGAGGTCTCGGCGGACGAACAGAAATCCGTCCTGCTCCACGCGCGCGATATCGTCGTCGCGGTGCTGGCCAAGCACCGAGCGTGCGCCCCTCACGCTCCTAGACCAAAATGACACGTTCATTTGACCCACGATGAGATGAACGAACGCCCGCTTCCGAGCGCCTTTCAATTCCGCCAAACGAAGGAGATGGACGCGAGGCGGCCGGGACCACGTCAGCGCTGATGTCCGCTTACAGGGTGGCCGTCTCCGACTGCCCTATGACCTACCTGGGTCGATACACGGCATACGAACCCTCCGATTCCTTCGCTTCAGTATCCCGGCACCCTCCGGGCAGTGATTCGAGCTTGCGAGGTGGGTTCGATGGCCTCCTGATCTTCCGTCGCCATGAACGCGACCAAGATCCTCTGGGGCCAAGTCCTCGCCGTCAGCGCCGTTGTGCTCGCCTTCCTCTGGGGGGCGACGCAATGGGTCGCTTGGCGTCTGGCATTCCAGCCCCAACTGGGACACCCCTGGTTCAACATCCTCGGCTGGCCGGTCTACGACCCGCCAGCCTTCTTTTGGTGGTGGTTCGCCTACGACGCCTATGCGCGCCCGATCTTCGTCGAAGGCGCCTACATCGCGGCGTCCGGTGGGATCGCAGCCGTCGTCGTCGCGATCGCCATGTCCGTGTGGCGTGCCCGGGAGGTGAAGAAGGTCACCACCTATGGCTCCGCCCGCTGGGCGGAGACCCGGGAAGTGCGGCTTGCGGGCCTCCTTGGCCATGACGGCGTGATGCTCGGCCGGTGGCGTCACGAATATCTGCGCCACGATGGACCCGAGCATGTGCTCTGCTTCGCCCCCACCAGGTCGGGCAAAGGCGTCGGCCTCGTTGTTCCGACGCTGCTCACCTGGCCGGAAAGCGCCATCGTTCACGACATCAAGGGAGAGAACTGGACCCTGACCGCCGGCTGGCGCGCGAGGTTTGGCCGCGTGCTGCTGTTCGACCCGACCAACGCGGCGAGCGCCGCCTACAATCCGCTCCTGGAAGTTCGCAAGGGCGAATGGGAGGTCCGAGATGTTCAGAACATCGCTGACGTCCTGGTCGATCCCGAGGGCGCGCTGGAAAGGCGGAACCACTGGGAGAAGACGAGCCACTCGCTCCTCGTCGGCGCGATCCTGCATGTGCTTTACGCCGAACCGGACAAGACGCTCGCCGGCGTCGCCAATTTTCTCTCGGACCCGCGCCGCCCGATCGAGACGACGCTGCGCGCCATGATGACGACGCCGCACCTCGGAGAGGCCGGCGTACATCCCGTCGTCGCCAGCTCCGCCCGCGAACTGCTCAACAAAAGCGATAACGAGCGCTCGGGCGTGCTGTCGACCGCGATGTCGTTCCTCGGGCTGTATCGAGATCCCGTTGTCGCGACAGTGACGCGCCGCTGTGATTGGCGCATTCACGACCTGCTCGAAGGGAAGACAGCCACGACCCTCTATCTGGTCGTGCCTCCCTCGGACATCAGCCGCACCAAGCCGCTCGTGCGCCTGATCCTCAATCAGATCGGGCGCAGACTCACCGAGGAGTTGGACGCCCGGCGCCGTCGTCACCGACTGCTGCTGATGCTCGATGAGTTTCCCGCGCTTGGGCGCTTGGATTTCTTCGAGTCGGCCCTCGCGTTCATGGCGGGATATGGGCTGAAGAGCTTCCTGATCGCGCAGAGCCTGAATCAGATCGAGAAAGCATACGGCCAGAACAACTCGATCCTCGACAACTGCCATGTCCGCGTGAGCTTTGCGACCAACGACGAGCGGACGGCGAAGCGAGTGAGCGATGCGCTCGGCACCGCGACCGAGATGCGTGCGATGAAGAATTACGCCGGGCATCGGCTCAGTCCGTGGCTCGGCCACCTGATGGTCTCTCGCCAGGAAACAGCGCGCCCGCTGCTCACGCCCGGCGAGGTCATGCAGCTCCCGCCAGCAGATGAACTGATCCTGGTCTCCGGGTGCCACCCGATCCGCGCGAAGAAGGTGCGCTATTTCGAGGACCCGGAGATGAAGGGTCGCATCCTGCCGCCGCCCGCTCTGACTTCGCCTAGCTCGCCGCCAGCCGGAGGAAGCGCGGCTCCACCGCGTCACGCAGATTGGGATGACGCCGTGATCACGCCATCCGCGGCGACCGTTGAGGACCCCGCGAATGCCGGCATCCGGCGCGAGCCGGAACTGCCGGAGCACGAAGAGGTCGTCGCCGAGCCGCGAAAGCCCGTCCAGGAATTCGAGCCGCTGGAGGACGAGCCCGACGACGAGGTGCAGCGCCAGCGGGTCATGCAGCGTAACTTCAGCGCCGCCACGCGCCAGACGCCGCTCGATCGCGCCGACGATCTCGGAATGTGAGCGCGCATGCGGACGAAGCACACCTTCCGCCTGCCGCCGGACCTCGCCGGCAAGCTCGCCGACTACGCCAATCGTAAGGGTGTGACGCAAGCGCTCGTCGTCGAAGCGGCGCTCGCCTCGCATCTGTCGCCCGACGGCGCCGATCGCCTGGAGGCCGCTCTTGCACGCCGGCTTGATCGCATCACGCGCCACCTGGAGCGGATCGAACGGCACGTCGGCATTTCCAACGAGGCGCTGGCGGTGTTCGTGCGCTTTTGGCTGACCAGCACGCCTCCATTGCCAGACGCCGCACTGGCCGCCGCTCAGACCAAAGGGCCGGGAGCGCTATGACGGGTTCGTCGAGGCGCTCGGCCGGCGGCTCGCGCGCGGACGCAAGCTCGCTGACGAGGTGAGCCGCGACGTTGACGCGGTCGCGCCGGAAAGCGATGGAGAGCCCCGGTAGTGGCTAATTTGAATTTCTCCTCGCGACCCCGGTCTCGCCATAGGTCGGCCTGCAAGGCGATCCGGGAACCAGACGTTCGGCGCGGCTGGGCCGCCGACGGCTCCGCGCACAAAGCGCCATTGGGGCCATCTAACCGACTACGTCCGGCGCGCTCTCTGAGGGCCTCCGGTCTCCGATTATGGGCGGCTCGCCATTCGCAGGGCCCACATCGATGCCAACATCCGAGCGTCCCGGTTCGCCGTATCGGGTCGACTTTACCAAATTCCTGTGTTCCCTGCGGTCCGTGGGCTTCCAGGCGCGGGTTCTGTCCGTATACGAGCGCGTCCTGCCCTCACACTTTCAGTTGGAGAGGCTGTACCGGGAGGATTGGATTTGCGCCGTCGCGCACGACAGCCGCTTTGGCGACAGGCTTTCTCTTAAGCAATACTTGGCGGCGAGCCATATCATTGTAGCTACGTATGCTGGTGTACAGACAATTCCGGACAAGCAGCTGGCGGCTGTCGGAGCCAAACGCACTTCGTATATTCGATTGCCTTACTTCGGTGTGGCTTTGCAAAGCCTTCCTGGCGCGGAGCTCGTGCTCACGGTGACCAGTGGCATGAGCTCAGTTATCAGAGGAAATCGCGAACTGCGCATTGTGAAAGCGCCAATCGAATTGCATGCGTTTCGCTTCCTGATGGCTTGGCATCCAAGACTCAACAGCGACCCGCGTCACGTGTGGCTGCGCGAAGCGATGCGATCAACAACTGACTCGGTAAGCAAATAATTCAATTGGGTTCAGGATTGCCTTGGGATCGAAAGGCCTTTGCTAGGTGGGTCGTCGTACGAAACTCGCCGATGGTTTCGTCTATGGCAGGTCCACGATGCGCTCCGCGATAACTTTGCGATTTTTCCATGCTCGAACTGTGCGCCAGCGAACGGCGGTGCCTGTTGAATACGCACCTCCGAAAGCGGCCTCCCAGTCGGCGATGAAATTCCCCTCGGCGTCTTGCGCGCTCGCCGTGACGCGAAACGATGCGACGGAAGCCAGCCCCATCTCCAGCAGCGTATGCATGGGTTCGAGCGCAGCTGCCATGCGCTGGAACGCGGTAGCCCTTCCATTCGATTCCACCGTCCCGAGCCACTGGACGATATCTTCGCTGTAGAACCGACCAAACAGCACAAAGAAGAGCGATTTCAGATCGAAAACCCCGGTCACGAAGTCCTGCTGACTCAAATCCATAATGGCCTGATTGAGTTCTACTTCGCGCGCTTCCGCGCGGAGACGCACAGCGCTGAATCCCACGATTTGCGAACTGCGCCAGCGCTCTATCTCATCAATCTTTTCGTTGAACCTCGTGATGCAGAGGTCATCCACGTATGCATATTTCGGATCTAACTTCGCATCACGTGATCCGCTTTCTTCCACGCGGCGTATGACGGCTGAACGTAGCACTTCGAATTCGGCGAGAAGGTTTTGGACGGAGCTATCTGGGGCGGCTTTGTCTATTTCAGAAGCAGCCGGTGTTCGGCCGTTCGCATTGGCCAGGAGATTCATCGGAAAGAAGGGCAGGCGGTCGGAAACTTCCATTACCGCCAAGAATTCCCTTGTAACAATCTCAGAGAGAAGTTCTACCACCGAGCCGGACCGCGTGGCTCCAGCCGTCTCGCACTGTTCGTGACTCAAGCCGTGAAGCGCGTCTTCGAGCCGCTTCTTTCCCGCTTTTAGTTCGAGCGCCAAATTTAATTTCTGAATTTCCTTTGGACTCATTGCGCGTCCCCTTGACGGAATGACGAAATCTCGCGAACTCGATTGCCTTGATTGCGATTGCTGCGAGCGGCTGAAGCGTTAGAAACGGCTGACTATTCGCTTGGCCGTGTCAATGCCGCTTGCCCCAAGTGATAGGCTAGATGCGCGGTTCTTCCGAGCAGCACGCCGAATCGATTCCGATGTGGCTCCCGCTCGAAGTCTTCTGCCGACACCGCCGTATGGCGCTGCGACCAATCCGAGTCTGAGAACTTCGCGAAACCTACCCAGAGCTTCTGGTTGATTTCTTGCCATGCGGATTTGAGCGATTGTTCCGAGACAGTGAGCGGAACGGATTTGTCCGGGTTCGAGATGAACATGCTGTCGAGTTCAGGATGGAGTCTTTCTCCAATCCCGAGCAGCGGTAACAGCCGATCGTTCACCGCCGTCAGATGTCCCCAGAGATAGATAAGGCGGTTTTTTCCTGGAGCAACTTCTTGCTCGAGTTGCGCCGCCGACAGATCGCCAAACAATTTCTCCGCTCGTTCCACATTGGACTTCCACTGGCGGAGTGCAGAATCAATGAGCGACTTCTCTGTAGCCATTCTTAACCTCCCCTTTCATTTGGACGGACGGCATGTCCTCAGAGCGCCTCTGCCGCCCTTGCGCCTAGACTTGCGCTCTGCCGCCGTCAACGAATAGTTCGATACCCGTAACGAAACTGGAGTCATCCGAAGCTAGAAACAATGCCACCTTGGCAACTTCCTCGGGTTTTCCCATGCGTCCCATTGGAATCGTGGACGCGATCCGCGCAATCACCTCGGGGGATTGCCGACTCAGGAGAGGAGTGTTGATCGGACCTGGACTGACGACGTTCGCGCGGATACGGCGATCCTTCAGATCCGTCGTCCAAGTTCGCACGAATGAGCGGATGGCAGCCTTACTTGCCGCGTAAACGCCGAAGCCTGCAGTACCCTTAACGCTCGCGACAGAGCCGTTGAGAATGATCGAGCCGCCATCCTTCAGCAGCGGCAAAGCTTTCAGCACCGTGAACAGCGTTCCCCTCACATTGATGTTGAACAGCTTGTCGAAATGCTCTTCGGTGACGGCGCCAAAGGGAACAAATTCGCCAACGCCGGCATTCGCGAAAACAATATCGATTCGCTGCTTTGCCTTGGAGACTGTCTCGTACAGACGATCCAGATCCGCCAATATGGCGACGTCTCCCTGAATGCCGGTGACATTGCTGCCGATTGCCTTCACGGCCTCGTCGAGTTCCTTCTGGCGGCGGCCTGTGATGAAAACGTGGGCGCCCTCTTCAACGAAAAGTTTTGCCGTAGCAAATCCAATCCCTTCTGTGCCACCGGTGATGACGGCGATCTTGCTTTCGAGCCTTTTGGTCATCGTCTTTCCCTCGCGCCGTTCAGAAAAAAAAGCATTGTGACCGGCTTACTTCCTTTGTTCCGCCATGCGTGGCGCGTGCCGTTTTGTACCACCACGTCGCCGCGCTGCAGATGCACGGTTTCACTGTCGTCCAACTCCATCCAAATCTCTCCGTCGTACACAATTGAATAGTCCACCGTGTTTGTCTTGTGCATCGCCGGATCTTCCTCTTCGAAGTGGTCGGCTAAGCCTGGCAGGCGAACCAAGGCTTCTTCTTGTGCCGCTTTGGCATCGAAGGACGGATCCGCGAAGACCGAACCGGGCGGAAACGTCACGAAGTGCAGGCTTGTTCCGCCAGGTCCTGGAACCACGGACTCGGGATATCTGTCAAACATCTGCTGCTTGCTGAGATCCGGGATCGCGGGATTGACCCAGACGAGCGTGTGCTCGTATCCGGGAACGGTCTTGAAGTTGTAGACCGGCAACGTCTCGTCGCTCTGAACAACGGCCTTCTCGTTTAAATTTCCAGTGACGACACGGCGGTAAGTACTCGGTTTCTTGCGACGCTTAGACGACTTTCCTTTCGTAGAAATGGTTTCATTCATCGCCAGGATCTCCGCATCAAACATTTTTAGAAGCTCCCTCCCGAAATCTTCGGCTGCAAACAGCAGCAACTGGCAACATCCGGGACCTGAACCTAAGCTTAGGCGGCAGAAGCCTTCGCGTGATACGCAGGCGCAAACACATCCTGTACAAATTGTTCAAACGAAGTTGGTGTGCTGTTCGCCGGTGAACGCCGCTCCTGTGCAGCAAGTACTCCCGTGTTGACGGCCGTGAACATCTCGATGTACACGGCGGCTTTCTTCGGCGAAAAACCCATTTGCGTTAACGCCTGCCGCAATTGGTCGTACGTCAAATGCTCGTAACGCAGCTCCGGCTTGCCAATGCCGCGTGCAATCACGGCGGTGGCTTCTGCCATGGACAAATCGCGCTCGCCAAGCAGTTCGCGCGTTTGTTTGCCAGAAAAATCTAGGTGCAGTAGACGCTGTGCGGCGTAATCGCCGATGTCGGGCGTCGCGATCATTGGCAGTTTCAGGTCGGGCAGCAGAACATGCCCAAAGATTCCCATTCCTCGGATCATGTCGATCGCCGCCAGATTGTTCTCCATGAAATACCCGGCGCGCACGTGCAAAACGTTCAAACCGCCGATCGCATTCAGCTTTTGCTCCGAAGTATGCAGTCCCGTGACTGGACCGGTGCCTTCCGGGACATGCGCTCCGAAGCTGCTCAAGTGCACCGCGTAGCGCAACCCGGAATCCTTCGCGGCTTGCGCGATCGCATCGCTCTCTCGCTCCTGCTCCTCACGCGTAGTTATCGGCGGCAGCATCAAGTACGCAGCGCCTGCACCGTTGAAGGCCTTGGTAAGCGCAGCCGCATCGGTCAAATGGGCCGTGAACGCTTCCGCGCCGTTGCTTACGAAGCGCTGTAATCGCCCAGCATTGCGACCTACGACCCGCACCTTCTTGCCTTTCGACAGCAGGAAATCGGAAATGATCGAGCCGGTGTTGCCGGTCGCGCCCAAAATCACATACGTGGTATTCGAAGCAACGGTTGAGCTCATAGCTAGGTCCTCCTCGTTTGGCTTATTGTTCTTCTCATCTGCACAATTAAAGTTACACAAAGTCGAGCGTACTCTTACAAATCACGGCCTGGTTCGACGGATTTCCGCCAGTACATCGGCGAGAGTTATTCGATCGAGAGTAGCCTCGAAGCTGTGCTGCGCCTTTTCCAGGACCGACGACATGCATCCTTTGATGTTGCGACTGACCACGCATTTTTGGTACGCAGGATAACTATGAATCGCGAATGCCCGGGGCGCCGCGCTGGCGCGATAAATGTCCAAGAGGGTTATTTGTTTAGGGGAGCGCGTGAGCGTGCTTGCGCCGTTCTTGCCGCGTGTTGTGTTGATCAGGCCCGCCTTGGAGAGTTTCGAGAGGGACTTCCGCACGAAGGTGGCGTCGGCATTCACGCTCTTTGCCAGGGTCGCGGAAGGGATTTCCTTGCCGTGAAAGGCTGCAAGCGCCGTCATTACGTGCGCTGCAACCGTGAACTGAACGCTGGTCGCGGACATCAATCTCTCCTCGGGTTATGTGATGTTCAATAGCACAATTCAGATGCAAGTTTCTTCAGCCACTTCTCAATCTTCCATAAGGCCTTTCGTTCTGTTCAACGACGGCCGCGCGAATCCTCTTGGCTCGCCGATCGCTACCCGTTCGTCGGCTTTCCATCCGCGCCACAGGCGTTCCGGTGCCGCTGATTTTTCTTCTGTGGCAATCCCGCAATCCCTGTTACCATCCGCGCCATATACCCACCCCGTACATAGGCAGCAGGAGATTGCCATGCAGATCTGGCGCAGGCGTTTTCTTCTCCTTTACATGATGCGCGTTCCGCTCGCCTTCCTCGCCCTACTCGGCGTTGGTTTGCCTTGCGCCTTCAAGACTTCCATGTTCCATGGCGTGGCGGATCTGGCTCTGCGACAGGTGATGACGGCCGCTTTCCTGGCGTCCCTGATGGTGAGCGTCGCGATCACCAGCAGCTTTCTGGTCTTGCTTTACGGGCAGGAGCGCGCGGACGGTTGGATCGTGCAGCCCGCGCCTCAAGATCGCGTCTCTTTCTGGGGCGTGGCTCTTCTCTACGTGTACGGCGGAATCTGCTACATTGTGTTTCTTTATTCCATCCGCTGTTTCATGACCCACGCCGGACGCGTCACCGCTGCCGAAATGCATCGCGGATTCTTGGTCTATGCATTCTGCGGATGGCTTCTCGGGCTGCTCGTCGTGATGGTTTTCTTTTTGGGTGCTTTGCGTTTTGCCAAGCCGGCGAACGACGACGCGCTGGAAGTGTTCGCCTTTCCCGCGTTTCTCATCATTCGGAAAATATTTGGCGGCCACTGGATTCGCTCATTCAAAGATGGCACGCGGTCGGAAGCGGCTCCCGGTAGTTACGCCGCACACGACGGCTTCTTCAGTCGCCTGATCGCGCGCCTTGGCCCCGGTTATGGAAGCGAGCCGACGCCGGGCCATCCTCCGGTGCTGCACTCCGGCCATCGCTTCGTGATGATCGTGATGTTCATCTTTCTGCTCTTCTATTGGATTACCGGTCAGTGGACCTTGCATGAACTGCGTAACGTATATGAGTGGGGAAGCGGCGGCGCTTCCAACTCGGTGCTCGAGTACCTGTTGTTGTTCCTGATCTTCTGGAGTGGCCTGCTCGCGGGTCTCACATTCCTTGTGGACCGCTTTCGCTTCCCGGTGCTGGTGGTGCTCGGCGTGTTCCTTTTCTTGGTGGCGCAACTTGGCAGATCCGATCATGTCTTTTCCACCGTGGAGCTGCGGAATTCCGCCGCGCTGCCCACGCCGCAACAGGCGTTCCAAAGCGCTCCGGAGCCGCTGATCGTCGTGGCCGCGGCGGGTGGCGGCATCCAATCCGCCGCGTGGGCCAGCCGGGTACTGTGCGGCTTGCGCGCCGACTCCTCGGTAATCGGTTTCCAGAAGAGCGTCTTGGCCATCAGCGGAGTTTCGGGCGGCTCGGTCGGCGCGATGTTTTACGTGCGCTGCCTGGAAGCGCCGCCGGACGATGACACGGCCGCAAAATGGGCGCAAGACTCCAGTCTCGAAGCCGTCGCCTGGGGTTTCACGCACCCCGACCTGCGCCGCATGTTCATTCCCGGGCCCGCAACATCCTGGAGCCGCGCCGATCGCGGCTGGGCGCTGGAACGTTCTCTGCTGAAGAGCGCGCGATTCCAGCATACCGAGCGGCGCCTGTCCGATGAACACAGCAATCCAGTTTGGCCGGTGCTCTTGCTGAACTCCACCGACGCGCTCACCGGCGATCCGTTTGTTTTTACCAACAGTCAATTTCCCGGCTGCGATTCAACCGAAGTGCACCAATTCCACTGCGTCCGCACTTTGCAGCAAAGCTATCCGGGCCGCGACGTGTTTCTGGAAACTGCCGCGCGCATGTCCGCCGCATTCGTCTATGTCTCTCCCGAAGCGCGCCCGGACATTCCTCCGGATAGGGCGCATCTGGGCGACGGCGGCTATTTCGATAATTCAGGAGTTTTTATTTTGTCGGAATGGCTGAAGGTAGCCGTCGGCGGCGCAGCGCCCCGCTCGAAAAGAATATTGATTCTGCAGCTCGATGCTTTCCCGAATAGCAAGCCGACGGACACCGAAACATTGAAAAAATGGTATTACCAGCTTAGTTCTCCGATCAATACGATGCTCAACGTGCGCTCGGAGGGCCAGATCGTTCGCGATAAGGCGATCGGCGAAGACCTGCAGAGAATTCTGAATGGAGCTGGATTTGACACGACCTGGATGCTCGTTCGCTACACGCCTCCGGCCGCCAATGAAATGACCGATGGCGTCGGGTGCCCTTTGGACCCGCCGCTTTCCTGGCATCTGACGCCTAAAGAGCAGCGTTGCATTGATACTGAGTGGGACAAAGTTCATATGCCACTCGCCGCGGAAGTTGAGAAGTTTCTGAACCCTCCGCCGAAGCCCGCGCCGGCGACGTGCGTGCAGGACCCGATCGTGCCACCGGGCGTGGTCGAGCGACGCTGCGCGGCAAAAAGCGTTGCACCGGCTTCGCCGTCCGCGCCGTCTGCGAAAAAGTGAGTGGCGATCGCGTCGCGGCGAAACAACTTTCGCCTGCCGCCCGCTCTCTCGCCGCAGACTATCGTTGCCCGGGCTTTCAAATGGTAGTAGGCTCTTGCAAAAGTGGTAACCCGCTAGGAACGCTTCGCAGCATGACTGGGGTCAATCCCCAGCGGTCCATCTCGAATCTCGGCAAGACCTGAGGGGGCTGCGGGCATGAAAAAGATAATTGCGTTTGTCGTCGCGGTCATCCTGCTCGTTGTGGGTGTGTATTTCTGGCACGATAATTTCACAGTCGAGCCGCCTGAGTATCCCCCGGTCGGTAACGTTGTCTGGCTCGACCAAAATTGGACCGCTGCGCAACGCGATTGGTTCCACCACGCCGACCAGGGCACGCAAACTTTCGGCATCCCCTACGAGTGGTTCATGGCTCTGGAACAGCCGCCGATTTCTTCCACCGGCTCTGGACTGCTGAGCGACCAGAGATACCTCGACCGCTACGGCTTCATTCCAGACACCGCGCATCCTGAAATATCTAAAATGCCGATTGGTTTCGCCCAGGGCGGACCGATGCGCGATGCGAGTGGCGCTCCGTGGAAGAATCCGCAAACCAATACGGATATGACCGCGATGGGATTGACCTGCGCCGCGTGCCACACCGGCCGCTTCACCTATAAAAACACCACCGTGCTGATTGATGGCGGCCCAGCGCTAACGAATCTTAACGAATTTCAGAAGGGCATCGCGCTGTCGCTGCTATACACATGGTATCTGCCGACACGTTTCAATCAATTTGCTGGCCGCGTCCTTGGTCCGGGCGCGAGCGACCAAGCGAAATCCGATCTACGCAAGCAATTCGAGCCGGTGAAATCGCAGGTCGAGAAGATCATTCGCCTCGAATTTAGTAGCCGGCATCAAACCATCACGGAAGGCTTTGCGCGCCTCGACGCGCTGAATCGTATCGGGGACGTCGTCTTTGCTGTTGACCTCGATGAACCCGTCAACTGGGTCGGCTTTTCCGCTCCGGTTCATTTCCCACGCATTTGGCAAGCTTCGTGGTTCCGGTGGGTGCAGTACAACGGTTCGATCGAGCAGCCCATGACGCGCAACGCGGGCGAGGCGCTCGGCGTCGGCGCTGCAGTGAGTCTCACAGGCGCGAAAAATGATCCGTTCGCTTCCACTGTGCGACCGGAGGAACTCTACAAGCTCGAACAACTTCTCGCCGGGACGCCGCCGCCCGACGCGGCTAACGGCTTCAACGGCCTGCGTTCGCCAAAATGGCCGGCGGATATTTTGCCTCCGATCAATATAGAACTCGCCGCGCGAGGGGCCGTCCTCTATAAGGAAGTTTGCCAGAGCTGCCACTTGGCTCCGGTCAGCGATCCGGATTTCTGGTCCGCCCCGGAATGGTCACAGCCGAACGCCGCCAAAGAGCGTTACCTCAATCTCAAACAAATTGACGTCACGCGCGTCGGAACCGATCCGGCTGAAGCGGCAGATATGAAGAATCGCACGCTGCTGATTCCTGCCAGTCTCGGAATCACTACCAACGATTTCGGCGGCGCGCTTGGTCAAGTGGTGGATACGACGCTGGCTCACTGGTACGACAGTCAACAGCCGCCGATCTCGCCGGCCGTGCGCGACCAGATGAACGGCAACCGCCCCAGTAACGTTCGCGCGTTGCTATCTTACAAAGTCCGGCCGCTGAATGGCGTCTGGGCCACGCCGCCCTACCTTCACAATGGCTCGGTGCCAAACATTTACGCGCTGCTTTCGCCCGCAGCCGAGCGACCGAAAAAATTCTATCTCGGTAATCGTGAGTACGATCCCGTGAACGTGGGCTACGTCACCGGTGAGTTTCCCGGCGGCTTTGAGTTCGACACTACCATCAGAGGCAACAGCAATTCCGGCCACGAGTTCAGCGATGATTCCAAGAAAGAAGGTGTGATTGGGCGCAGCCTGAGCCCTGACGAGCGGCGCGCCTTAATCGAATATCTCAAGACCTTGTGAGTTGATCACGTTCGAGCCGGCGCGCGACCAAAAAAAATCAGCGCGCAACCTGAGGAGATTCGTATGGACGCTTCCGGAATATTTTCTTTGCGATTAGCGAGGCTCGGATTGATCGGAGCTTTAATCATTTGCAGCGTCGGAGCGTGGGCCTGCAAGTCCAGGCCGCGGCCTGCGCCGGTTGTGCAACCGCTTTCGGCGAACGACGTCTCCTGGTTATTTCCCGCGCCGACGCAAGCCGCCGATTTCGCTAACCTGATCGCCGTCCGCGACATCACCACGCCAAATCCCCAGGACCCGACGAAGCGCGATCCCCTGTGGTCCGACGCAGCGTTTCAGCAATTTCTCTCGATCGCCGATGGACCCGCCGCGCAGGCGGCGCCCGGCGCAACCGGACAAATCGCGCTGCCCAAGGAAGCGCAAACTCCCGATGCCTGGTTCGTCGCCGGCATTCGCATTGACGCCGGCGCGCCCGGCCTTTCTAGCGACATTCGCGCGCAATATGGCCAGTTGCCCGAAATTCGCCTGATCATTCAGCCCATCAGCAAGAATCCCGACGGCAGCCCGAAGGTTTTGGACATCGCGGGCCACTTGATTTTCGATTTCATCACCGTAACGCCCGACCCGCCCGCGCAAACAGATTGTTTTCCGCGCTTCGTCGCCGACGTGAACGCCTTCAGCTCCATCGTCAGCGACGTCGCCGCGTTGCGCACAAAATTGAGCAGCGGCCAACTCGGTGCACACGCGGTCAGTACCGCCGGCGCTCCGCTGGGAGTTCATCCCGGCTTGGCCGATCCCGCCACAGCCAACGCGGTGCGCAACGAAATGCTCGCGCTTCTCGAACGGCATATCTCCGCGCAACGTCTCGGCTCGATGGCCATCGCCGGACTTCCGGCGGCAGCGCCTGCGCCGTGGATTTTTCTTTCGATGCTTGGCGATCACGCCGGCCATTTCGGTCCCGCACACGGGCCAACCCTGGACGGCAATGTGCAATTCGCGCAGATGCTGAATCCCGCAGGCACCAATCCGCGCGTAGTGCCCGAGCCGCATACCAACAATCTCAATCCCATCACGTGCAAAAATGCCGCAGTCTCAGCCACCAGCCTGCCTCTCGCGCAACGCAACGGAGTCGCCACATTCACGGTGTTCGCCACGCCGCCGCCCAGCGCCGATCAATCCAAACAAATTCTCGACACCATCGCCGACCCCACCAAAAGTTTCTTCTTCAACACCGATTGCGTCAGCTGTCACACCGAAACTCGGCGCACCATGGAACTGCTGAACGTCACCGCCATTCCTGGCATCAATACAGCCGCGCTACCGGGCGGCACATGGGACGTCCGCAATTTCGGCTGGGGCAATGCAGGGAAAGCCGGCATGCAAGCCACCGTGACCCGGCGTACCGCGAACGAAACCGCCGCCGTGGTGACGTTCATCAATTCTCAACTGCTACCGGAGCAAAATAAATAGATTGAGCAGGTCTGAGCGCGCCAGCGGCGGCACCATCCGGGTGCAGGTGACGCGCTAACTGCCAAGGAGAATTCGCATGCCCCCTTCAGCGCGACCCTACATGGGCGCCGTCCCCTACGACGGCGGAGTGACGTTTCGCCTCTGGGCTCCCTTTGCCTCCAGCGTGCAAGTTCAGGGTGATTTTAATGGCTGGAAACCAGGCTCGAATCTTTTCTCCGAAGGCAACGGCTATTGGAGCGTGGACTTCCCGGATGCCGCAGTCGGGCAGCAATACAACTTCCTCATCACGAATGCGACAACCGGCGCGCTTCTTACGCACGTCGATCCGTATAGCCGTTCGTTCAAGATCCGCGGCGGCCCCAGCCTGATCGCTTCGAGCGACACGCAATATCCCGACAGCTCGTACGCATCCCCAGCGTGGAATCAGATGGTCATTTACGAGTTGCACGTCGGCACGTTCGTGCCTGACACAACGCTAGCCCAACCAGGTGGCACCTTTGCTTCGGCCGCAACCAAACTCGACTATCTGGAAGATCTCGGCATCGACGCGATCGAGATCATGGCCGCTGGCGAATTCGAGACGGACACCTCCTGGGGCTACAACCCCGCCTATATCTTCGCGATCGAGGAACAATATGGCGGCCCCGACGGCTTCCGCGTGTTCGTCGAACAGGCTCATCAGCGCGGCATCGCCGTCATCATAGACGTCGTTTACAACCATCTCGGCTACCCCGCGGCTGACATGTGGCAGTTCGATGGTTGGAGTCAAGACGGTTACGGCGGAATTTATTTCTACAACGATTGGCGGAGCACCACTCCGTGGGGCAACACGCGTTTTGACTATGGCCGGCCCGAAGTGCGGAATTATATTCTGGACAACGCGCGGCGCTAGCTGCAGCAACGATTTGCGGACGGTCTGCGGTGGGACGCGACAGGATGGATTCGCAACGTCTACGGCAATAACAATCATCCGGGCAACGATTTGGCGGACGGGTGGTCGTTGATGCAAGCGATCAACGCCGAAATCGAGCAGACCCAGCCGTGGAAGATCAGCATCGCCGAAGATATGCAGGGAAACGAGTGGCTAACCAAGAACACCGGTGCAGGCGGTGCCGGCTTCGCTGCGCAATGGGAGGCCCTATTCGTGCATTCCGTGCGTTCCGCGATCATCACCCCTGACGATTCAGCGCGAAACACTTATGCCGTCAGTGACGCCATCAGCCACAACTACAATGCCAATGCGTTCGAACGCGTTATCTACACCGAGTCCCACGACGAAGACGCCAACGGCCAATCCCGTGTTCCCGAAGAAACCTGGCCGCGTAATGCCGGAAGTTATTTTTCGCAGAAGCGCTCTACCTTGGGCGCTGTGCTCGTTTTCACCGCCCCGGGCATTCCGATGATCTTTCAGGGGCAGGAGTTCCTGGAGAGCGGATATTTCAGCGACACGCAACCGCTGGACTGGACGAAACAGCAGACGTTCAGCGGCATCTTTACGATGTACCGGGACATGATTCGCCTGCGCCGCGATTGGTTCAGCAACACCGCCGGATTGCAAGGCCAGTCGCTGAACGTTTTTCACGTAAATGACGCGGCTAAAGTAATCGCTTTTCATCGCTGGGATCGCGGCGGCGCGGGTGACGACGTTGTGGTGATCATCAACATGGCCAACCAATCCTATGATTCCTTCACGATTGGATTCCCGCGCGACGGATTGTGGAAGGTAAGGTTCAATAGTGACTGGAACGGTTACAGCGCCCATTTCAGCAATCATCCGTCGTACGACGCGACGGCAAGCCAAATCGGCAGGGATGGGATGCCCTGCAGCGGCAACGTCGGCATCGGACCCTACACCGCGATTATCTTGTCGCAGTAGGCAAACGGACATACGTGTGAAGGGTTTCTCCGAAATCTTCCACGCTATAAATAATGATGCGAATTCGGTAAAATTCCTTGCGAGCACGCCACCTTGCATTCGCGCGCGCATCTAACGGTTGTGATCTTTCCGCGCGACCGCGATGTCCGGCTCGCGTACAGCCTAAATGTTTGTAGTGACGAACTCATAAAGGAGCACTCCGATGGCAGCTAGCGCCAAATCCGCAGCAAAGGCAAAGACCAAAGTCATCACGCCTCTCACCAAACGCAAGGCTTGGAAGGCTCTCACTGCCCACTACAAGAAGATTTCCAGAGTCCATCTACGCAAGCTTTTCGCGGATGACCCGAAACGCGGCGAGCGCCTGACTCTGGAAGCCGCGGGCATTTTCCTGGACTACTCCAAGCACCGCATTAACGACCAGACCATCAAGTTGCTTCTGCAATTGGCCGACGAATCACGCCTGCGCGAGCGCATTGACGCGATGTTCAGCGGAGAAAAAATCAATATCACCGAGAATCGCGCGGTGCTGCACGTGGCTCTGCGCGCTCCCAAAGGCTCATCCATCATTGTTGACGGCGAAAACGTCGTGCCGGGGGTTCACGCCGTGCTCGACAAAATGTCCAGCTTCTGCGACCGCGTGCGCAGCGGCGCCTGGAAAGGCCACACCGGCAAACGCATCCGCAACATCATTAATATAGGCATCGGCGGCTCCGACCTGGGCCCGGTAATGGCTTACGAAGCACTCAAGAGTTACAGCGACCGTTCGCTGACGTTTCGCTTCGTCTCCAATGTTGACGGCACAGACTTCGCCGAAGCCGTCCGCGACATAGACCCATCTGAAACCCTTTGGATTGTTTCTTCAAAAACCTTCACTACGCTCGAAACCATGACCAACGCGCACTCCGCGCGCGACTGGACGCTCGGCGGTTTGGGCGGCGACGAAAAATCCATCGCCAAGCATTTCGTTGCAGTTTCCACCAACGCGGCCGAAGTCACCAAGTTCGGCATTGATACCGCGAACATGTTTGGGTTCTGGGATTGGGTCGGCGGCCGCTACTCGATGGATTCGGCGATCGGCCTTTCCACGATGCTGGCCATCGGCCCGGACAATTTCCGCGCGATGCTCAGCGGCTTCCACCAGATTGACGAACATTTCCGCACCGCGCCGTTCAAGCAGAATCTGCCCGTGCTGATGGGCCTGCTATCCATCTGGTACGGAGATTTCTTCGGCGCGCAGACTTCCGGCGTGTTCCCCTACGAGCAGTACCTGAAGCGTTTCCCCGCGTATTTGCAGCAACTGACGATGGAGAGCAATGGAAAGCACGTCACACTCGACGGCACGCATGTGAATTATCAGACCGGCGCAATTTATTGGGGCGAGCCGGGAACCAATGGCCAACATTCTTTCTACCAGCTGATCCATCAGGGAACGGAACTCATCCCGTGCGACTTCATCGCGTTCGCGCAGGCGCTCAATCCGGTCGGCCGTCACCACGATATGTTGCTGGCAAACGTGTTCGCACAGGCCGAGGCGCTCGCCTTCGGCAAGACGCCCGAGCAGGTGAAGAAGGAAGGCACGGCGGACTGGCTCGTCCCGCATCGCGTCTTCGAAGGCAATCGGCCATCCAGCGTGATTTTTCTGGACAAGCTTACGCCTGAAGCGCTCGGCAAGCTCGTCGCGCTTTACGAGCACAGCGTCTTCACCCAAGGCACCATCTGGCATATTGATTCGTTTGACCAGTGGGGCGTGGAACTCGGCAAAGTTCTGGCGCAACGCATCATTCCGGAAATCGAAAGCCCCACAGAGCCTAAGCTCGCGCATGACAGTTCCACGAACAGCTTGATCCGCCGCTACCGCAAATTGAGGCAGAACTCACAATAACGCTCGGGCTGCGCTTGCTGCTGCCCGGTCCTTGCGCCCGCAGCAAAGCCATATTTTTCAGTTGCAGTAAGCGTTTTCTCGGTGCTAGATATCCACGCCCGGCCAAGTCGCACCCCCGGGCGCACATCCGGCGCCTGCCTCTTGCTTGAGCGATCGCAGCAAGTGACCGCTGCCAGTCGCCTGCCATCGCGAAACTGCAGTCGCGGCATAAAGGGGAGCTATATTTATGACCATCGGACGGCGGCGATTTATCCGCAACGCAGCACTGGGAGCTGGCTCGGCACTGCTCGCTCGCCAGTTCAGCCTCGCGGCCACTGCGGATGCCCGCATCGAGATTTTGTTGGACGAGCCGCTGGGCACGATCTCGCCGAATATTTACGGCCACTTTGCAGAAAATCTCGGCGGAGTGGTTTACGACGGAATATGGGTTGGCGAAAATTCCAAAGTCGCCAACGTCCAGGGAATCCGCAAGAACCTGGTGGACGCTCTGCGCAAAATTAAAGCGCCGGTGATCCGCTGGCCCGGCGGCTGCTTCGCCGACGGCTACGACTGGAAAGATGGAGTGGGTCCCGCAGCGCAGCGACCGCGCCGCACAAATTTCTGGGCGGGCGAGCAGCTGGTCCGCGACCAGGGAAATATCCCGCAGAAATATGATCCCAACCAATTCGGCACAAGCGAATTCGCGCACTTTTGCAAACTGGCCGGCAGCGAGCCCTATCTCGCCGCAAATTTGCGCAGCCTGCCCGTTGAAGATTTCTACCGCTGGATCGAATATTGCAATTCTCCCGCGGGGAGCACGACGCTCGCCGATCTGCGCGCGGCCGGCGGAGATCGCGACCCTTTCCAGGTGCGCTACTGGGGCGTGGGCAACGAATCGTGGGGCTGCGGCGGAGATTTCACTCCCACGGAATACGCTCAGGAATTCCGGCGCTTCGCGGCGTGGATCCCACGCTATGGAATGCAGGACGTCTCGCTGATCGCCTCCGGCCCCAACTCAGACGATTGGAGCTGGACGCGCGGTTTTCTGCAGGGATTGCTCGAAAAAGGGCCGCGCCAGCTGCGGTCCGTGTGGGGGTTGTCGCTGCACTATTATTCCTGGAATCTCAGTCGCGGCAAAACGCAGGATTGGGTCCAGGGCAAAGGTGATGCCGTGAATTTCGACGCCGTGGATTGGTATGAGTTAATGCGCGAAGGCGATCGTATGGAATCGCTGATCACCGGCCACTGGCAGATCATGCAGGAGTTCGATCCACAACATCACATCAAGCTCGTCGTGGACGAATGGGGGCCGTGGTACAAACCCGGCAGCGAGGTGTCACCCACGGATATTCTGGGGCAGATGATCACGCTGCGCGACGCGGTGATGAGCGGAGCTACGCTGGACATCTTCAATCGCCATCCGGAAAAAGTCACGATGGCCGCCTGCGCGCAACTCATTAACTGCCTGAATTGTTTATTTCTAGCGCACGGCGATCATTTCGCGCTCACGCCGGTGTACCATGTGTTTCAAATGTACTCGGCGCATCAAGGAGCGCAAGCTGTCCGCGCGATTTTCTCTAGTCCCTCGGTGAATTACGATCGCGACGGCAAGCCCGCATCCTTCTGGGGACTGCAGGGTTCTGCTTCGATCAAGGACAAAGATTTGACCATCACCGTCGTGAATCCAGACGTCAGCCAGCCCCGCGAAACGGAAATCGTGCTGCGTGCGTCCGAAGTGAAGTCCGGCACCGTGACCGTTTTGACGGACAAGGACATTCACGCGCATAACACATTCGAGAACCCGGACGCCGTCCGTCCGCGTTCCGAAGATCTGACGGTCACAGGCTCGAGCATTCGGCACACGTTTCCGGCGGCCTCGGTAACCTTAATACAGGCGAAACTCAGCTGAGGCGGGCGCATTTGACCGCTGCAGAAATGGACACCCCGCGCAATTCGAGATTGACCAACGCATGCTAAGATAGGGTAGTATTTATGGGCAAGTAAGCGTTTTCTCGGACTGACAAGATGGCAGCGCTGCGGGGGCATCGCCAATGAAATTGAAGCACCTGAGAGAACAAGTCCTGGAGGCGAACCTGGAACTGGTCCGCCGCGGGCTGGTGCTCTACACCTTCGGAAATGCCAGCGGAATCTCGCGCGAAGAGGGCTTGGTGGTCATCAAACCGAGCGGCGTGCCCTACGACGAACTGAAGCCCGAGCACATGGTCATCACTGATTTGGTAGGCAAAATTGTAGAAGGTGATCTTCGCCCTTCTTCCGATCTTCCAACGCACATCGCGATTTATCGCGCGTTCGCGAATACCGGGGGCGTCGCACACACCCACTCGGAGTTCGCCGTATCATGGGCGCAGGCGGGCCGGCCCATCCCGTGTCTGGGCACCACGCACGCCGACACATTTCATGGCGCAGTTCCGGTCACCGCGGATCTGACGCCGGATGAAACTGATCAAGATTACGAGAAAAATACCGGCGTCGCGATCGTGCGCGCCTTTGCGAACGGGAACCCAGACAGCATTCCTGGTGTCTTAGTGAAAAGCCACGGTCCGTTTACATGGGGCGCCGATCCCGGCGCTGCGGCGCACAACTCCGCGATTCTGGAAGGGGTGGCGCGCATGGCCTATTACAGCACCGCGATAAATCCCGCGGTCGAGCCGATCTCGCCATGGCTCCATGACAAGCACTTTTTACGCAAGCACGGCAGCGCCAGCTATTATGGCCAGCCGATGAAAAAATAATTGTGGCGCAAGGTATATCTGGCAGCCGGAGTTTTTAATTCGTTGCAGTGTGCCCGGGCGAATCGATTGAAGTTGACGCTCCTGTTACTCGTGGAATGAAGGGACCCATGGAAAAATCGAAAATCACGTTGGGGCTGATTGTGGGAAACCGCGGCTTTTTCCCGGGCCACCTGGCCGAACTGGGCAGGGCAGAGATGGTGAAGGTGCTGCAGGAGTCCGGCGTGGATGTGGTGGTGCTGGACGTGAAGCTGAGCAATTACGGCGCGATCGAAACTTACGAGGAGGCCATGCGTTGCGCGGAACTGTTCCGCGCGAATGGCGATCGCATTGACGGCGTAGTCGTCACGCTGCCGAATTTCGGCGACGAACGCGCCATCGCCGACACCATGCGCCTTTCACGGCTGAGAGTTCCCGTGTTAGTGCAGGCCACACCCGATACGCCTTCCAAAATGACCATCGCGCACCGCCGTGATAGTTTTTGCGGAAAGATGTCTGCGTGCAATAACCTGCGGCAGTACGGCATTCCGTATTCCTTGACCACTTCTCACACCGTCAGCCCGTCCTCTGAAGAATTCAAGAAGGATTTGGCGTGGTTTACTGGCGTTTGCCGTGTGCACCGCGGCTTCCGGAATTTGCGCATCGGCAGCATCGGCGCGCGCCCTGCCGCGTTCAACACTGTCCGTTACAGCGAAAAATTGCTCGAAGCCGCCGGAATTTCCGTTGAGACGCTGGACCTTTCCGAAGTGATTGGCCGCATCGAGCGCATGAAAGACAACGACGACGCGGCGCAGGCCAAGTTGACTGCGATTCACAAATATGTCACCACCAGCGGAGTGCCCGCGGCCGCTTTGCTGAAAATGGCGAAATTGGGTGCGGTGATTGACCAGTGGATGAAGGCGACACACGTCACGATCAGCGCGGTGCAGTGCTGGACTTCGATCGAAGAAAATCTCGGCGTGGTGCCGTGCACGGTGATGAGCATGATGAGCAACGAACTGCTGCCCAGCGCCTGCGAAGTGGACATCTGCGGCACGCTCAGCATGTACGCGCTCGCGCTTGCTTCGGAAACCCCCAGCGCGCTGCTGGATTGGAACAACAATTACGGCGAAAATCCAGACAAGGCCGTGTGCTTCCACTGCAGCAATTTGCCCAAGCACTTTTTCAAGGAAGTGCGCATGGATTACCAGCAGATCATCGCAGGGACCGTGGGCAAGGATAATACATTCGGAACGTGCGTCGGTCAGGTGAAGGCCGCGCCGATGAGCTTCGCGCGCTTCTCCACGGATGATGAGCACGGCGTGATTCGCGGCTACGTCGGTGAAGGGCGATTCACCGAAGATCCGCTCGAAACTTTCGGCGGCGCCGGCGTCGTGGAAATTCCGCACATGCAGAAGTTGCTGCGTTACATTTGCGAAAACGGCTTCGAACATCACGTCGCTGCGAATCTCGCGACCGTCGCCGGAATCGTGCACGAAGTCTCGACGCGCTACATGGGCTGGGAGACTTACTGGCACGGGCGCTGAAAGTCAGCGATCGTCGAAACTGCGGTTAACGGTCGATAGGGGCGCTGCTTGCTGCGCCCCAGCTAGCCCGGGCTTTTACCCGAAAACGCGCTGATTTCCTGCCTTTTCTGTCACTCATCAGAAATATCTATCGAACCCATCCACGTAACCCATGCGATAAAATTTCTATCCGTTGCATCAGCTTTGTGAGTTGTACTGTCTGACGCCACATGAGTTAGTTATGTATCATGCGGCCTTCGCGTTCCCAGCCAGAAGTGGACCACGATGCCTGCGGAGTCGGCTTCATCGCCCAATTGGGCAGCAGCGGCTCGCGCGAGGTGGTGGAGCGCGCCCTCACCGCCCTGGAACGGCTTTGTCATCGCGGCGGAGTCGACGCTGATGGACTGAGCGGCGACGGCGCCGGCATTCTCACTCCGATTCCGAAAAAGTTCATCCGCAAACGCGCCCGTGAAATAAATATTGAATTGCCGGAATCGTTCGGCATGGGCATGGCGTTTATTCCGCCGGGCCAGGAGGCGGCGGCACGCGCGGCAGTTGAATCCGCGGCCAGCGAATTGGGTTTGCTCTGCCTCGGCTGGCGCGAAGTGCCCACCTATCCTTCGCTGCTTGGTCCCTGCGCGTTGGCTACGTTGCCTTCGATCCGCCAATGCTTTTTCGCCACGAAAGATTCCGCGACGGATCTGGAGCGCCAGCTTTTCCTCATGCGCAAGCGCGTGGAATCCGGCGCGCTCTCTGGAATTTATTTTTGTTCGCTATCGTCGCAATCGCTCGTATATAAAGGATTGCTCACGCCGCTGCAGCTCGCTGCTTTTTATGCGGACCTGGCGTGCCCGGATTTTGTCGCGCCCTTCGCAATTTTTCACCAGCGCTATTCCACCAACACCAGCCCGTCCTGGCAGCTCGCGCAGCCTTTCCGCTTCGTTGCACACAACGGTGAAATCAATACCATCAGCGCCAATCGCCGCTGGACGCGCGCTCGCGAAGGCGCACTCCGCCAGGAATTCGGTGCGCCAGATCAGTTTCGCGTGCTCGAAGAGGGCGTGAGCGACTCGGCAAGTTTCGACAACGCGCTCGAAGTTCTGCTGCGCCAGGGCTCCAGCGTCGCTGCCGCGATGCTACGCATGGTTCCGCCGGCGTGGGAAAGTGATCCGCAAACGGGTCCAAAGCTGCGCCGCTTTCTGCAAAAAGCGACGCGCGAACAGGAACCCTGGGACGGTCCTGCTGCGCTGATTTTCAGCGATGGCCGCATGGTTGGTGCAAAACTCGATCGCAATGGGCTGCGCCCCATGCGCTACACGCTCACTTCCGATGGACTGCTAGTGGTCGGCTCCGAAGTGGGCATCGCCGATCTGCGCGGAAAAAAAATTGCCGAACGCAATCGCCTCGGTCCCGGCGAAATTTTTCTAGTGGACTCCATCGCCGGCGCAATCTTCCGCGGCAACAACGAAGTTGGCGAACTTCTTGGCGCCGAGCCGTGTCGTATCGGCGGCCGCGAACGCGATTCGCAAGTTCGCATCGCGCGGCTGGAAAGCGCGGCGACAAGTCCTTACGCGTCCGAAATCGAGCCGCGAAGACTTGCCGCTGCGATGGGTTGGACCGAAGATCAGTTTCGTCTGCTCTTTCAGCCGCTCGGCCGGGAAGGGAAGGAAGCCATCTGGAGCATGGGCGACGACGCGCCGCCGGCATTTCTTTCTTCCGTCAAGCGGCCGCTGTGGGATTACTGCAAGCAGCGTTTCGCGCAGGTAACCAACCCGCCGATCGACCCGCTGCGCGAAGTTCACGTCATGTCGCTCGACGTGTATCTCGACCCGAATATTGTGGCTGGTTCGCCGGTGCTCGATGCCGGCCATCTTGCGGCATTGGAATCGCGTCTTGGCACGCGGCTGCGTCGGATTGATTTCACATTTGACGCAACAGGCGGAACGGAAGCAGCCCGCGCGGCACTGCAACGCGTGCGTCAGGAAATTTCCGCTGCCGTCGCCGTAAACAGTAGCGGCGAGCAGCGCGCAGTGATGGTGTTGAGCGACCGCGCGGCGAGCGAGCAACGCGCCGCGCTTCCCGCCATGCTCGCCGTTTCCGCCGCGTGGAAAGAAATGGTCCGCGCCGGCGCTCACGACGTACCGCTGATCGTTGAATCCGGGCAAGTGATTGAAACGCATCACATCGCGCTGCTGATCGCCGTCGGTGCCGGCGCCGTCTTCCCGTATCTTGCGATGGAGCTCTCGGAAAATCTGAAATCGGGCGGCGCCGTAAGTTACCGCGTTGCCGTGGAAGCCGGGCTACGCAAAGTTCTTGCGCGCATGGGCATTTCCACCGTAGCGAGCTATCGCAATAGCCATCTCTTCGAAACCGTCGGCCTCGATGAAGAAATTTGCGAGGAATTTTTCGAAGACGCAGCGGCGAGCCTCGGCGGTCGGAGCCTCGATGATATTCTCGAGACCAGCATCCACTCGCATGTTCGCGCATTTGCGGGCGGCGACGCTCCGATGCAGGACGCCGGGCTTTACCGTTTCCGCCACGCGGGAGAGCAACATTCTACGTCGCCCGATCTTGTGCGTCGGATGCACGCGTATCTGAAATCGCCGACACCGGAAAAATATGCGGCATATTCCGAGCTGGCGGACAGCCGCGAAGCCGTCTCCGTTCGCGATGAGCTCGAATTCGCACCCGGTTCGCCGATCGCGCTGGAAGAAGTCGAACCCGAAAGCGCGATCCTCGCTCGTTTCTGCGCGCAGGCCATGTCACTCGGCGCGCTAAGTCCTGAAGCCCATCGCACTCTCGCCATCGCCATGAATCGCCTGGGCGCGCGCAGCAATACTGGAGAAGGCGGCGAAGATCCCAGCGTCTATCGCTTCGAGCCGGAAGCGGCGAATCGCGTGAAGCAAGTTGCTTCCGCGCGCTTTGGCGTGACCGCCGAATATCTGGCGCGCGCCGACGAGCTTGAAATCAAAATGGCGCAAGGCTCGAAGCCCGGCGAAGGCGGCCAGCTTCCCGCCATAAAAGTAAATTCCTACATTGCGCGCTTGCGTCACGCAGTTCCTGGGATGTCGTTGATTTCTCCGCCGCCGCATCACGATATTTACAGCATCGAAGATCTGGCGCAGCTGATTTACGACCTGCGCTCAGTGAATCCGGTCGCGCGAATCGGCGTGAAGCTCGTTTCTGGAGCAGGCGTGGGAATTATCGCCGCGGGCGTTGCGAAAGCTGGCGCCGACGTGATCACCATCGCTGGCTTCGACGGTGGCACCGGAGCTTCGCCGCTCACCTCGATCAAGAATACTGGCCTGCCCTGGGAAATCGGGTTGCGGTCCGCACATTCAGCGCTGGTGCGGTCAGGTTTTCGCGAACGAGTGCGCCTGCGTGTGGATGGCGGATTTAAATTTGGGCGGGACGTGGTGATCGCTGCGCTGCTGGGCGCCGATGAATTCGGTTTCGGCACGGCTACGCTGCTGGCCATCGGCTGCGTGATGGCGCGCCAATGCCACCTGAATACGTGTCCCGTGGGAATCGCCACGCAAGACGAAAAGCTGCGCGCGCGTTTCACCGGCAATCCGGAAATGGTGATGGCGTATTTCCGCGGCGTGGCCGGAGAAGTTCGCGAACGAATGGCCGCGCTGGGAATTCGCGCACTCGCCGACGTGATCGGTGCAGTGGAAAAATTACGGCCACGTAACGAATTGGCGTCGCACTCGGTTGCTGGATTGCTGCAGCCATCAACAAACGCCGCGCAACAATCCGCAAAGGATCTGCCGCTGGAAATCCATCTCCCCGAATCCGCCAAAGACATACGCCGCAAACTGCTGCGTGGCGTGGACGGCCTGAAGCATTTCCCGTTCGTCCATCATTCGCTTTCGATTTCGAATTCCGACCGCAGCGTCGGCGCCCACCTCAGCGGCCACATCCTGCGCAAGACGAATTTCGACGGCCTGGCGGGTAAGAGCATTCGCTGCGAATTTCGCGGCTCGGCCGGACAGAGCTTCGGCGCGTTTCTGGTCCCAGGGATTCGTTTCCGGCTCGTCGGCGACGCTAACGATTACGTCGGCAAAAGCCTCAGCGGCGGCACCATCGCGATCACTGCGGGTGCCGCAGCGTCAAAACGCGGCGACGTGCTCGCGGGCAACACAGTCTTGTACGGCGCCACCAGCGGAAAACTTTTTATCGCGGGCCGTGTCGGCGAACGCTTCGCCGTGCGCAATAGCGGCGCGCTCGCCATCATCGAAGGCGCCGGCCACCACGGATGCGAATACATGACTGCCGGCATCGCCGTAATCCTGGGCCCAGCCGGAATGAATCTCGGCTCCGGAATGACCGGCGGCCTCACCTACATTCTTCGCGACGCGCTCACCGGCGACAATTGCAATCACGAATTCGTGCGCTGCGCGGAAATTGGCGACGGTGTTGGTGACCAGGAAGAAGGCTGGCTGCGCACGCTGCTGCAGGAACATTTCCGTCTCACGGGCAGCCAGCGCGCGCGGCGCTTGCTGCAATCCACTCACTCGCTGCCGCTGGTGCGTCTGGAGCCGGTGCACCTGCCATGCTCGATTGCCGATACTTGGGCGCCGTTCCTCACGCGCCCGGCGATCCGTGAGGATGGCGACGTTACCGATGTGGTGCGCGCGCTGCCGCTGCAGAACGAAAACATGCGCCAGACCAGCGAATCGGCCTGCTGAGTTTTTTCGCGTGCGAAAGAGAGCTTGACGCTCTCCGCGCCTATCGCATACTTCGCGGAAATATTTGCGATAGAGATTCGGGGCGAGCGATTACTGACGCAGAGGAGGCAAACGCGATGCTCCCAAATGAATTCCCGAGAGCATTCCGGGTAGGCATCGCTGGGCCGGTCGGTTCCGGCAAGACGGCGCTCGTGGATCAACTCACGCGCCAGTTGTGGCCCCGTATCAATCTCGCCGTCGTCACCAACGATATTTACACCAAGGAAGACGCCGAATTTCTGGTGCGCCAGGGCGTATTGCCTGCCGAACGCATTCGCGGCGTGGAAACCGGCGCGTGTCCGCACGCCGCCATTCGCGAAGACGCGTCCATGAATTTGCAGGCGATTGCGGAACTAGAAGATACGCTGCCGGCGCTTGCGCTGATTTTCGTCGAAAGCGGCGGCGACAATCTTGCCGCCGCGTTCAGCCCGGAACTAGTGGACATCTGGATTTATGTGATTGATGTTGCCGAAGGCGACAAGATTCCGCGCAAGGGCGGCCCCGGCATCATGCGCTCCGATTTGCTGGTGATAAACAAGATTGACTTGGCGCCCTACGTTGGCGCATCGCTGGATGTGATGGAGCGCGATTCGCGGCGCATGCGCGGCGACCGGCCTTTTATTTTTACGAATTTGCGCGATGGCGAGGGATTAGATCACGTGGTGGCCTGGTTGGAGGAAAAGTTGTATCAGCCGCCAAACGCGCGTCGCCCGCTGATTGACGCGCACGCTCCTTACACCGCGCATCGTCACGAGCACACCCACGATCATAGTCAGGAACATGGCCACGAACACAATCACACGCACGTTGACGGACCCGGCGATGGCCACAGCCATGCTCACGGCGCGGGACATGATTAAGGTCGCAGCCGTGCGCGTGAACAATCAGCCGCGGCGCGAGGAAGCTTGAACATGGAACGCAATTCAGCGAAGGAAGCGCTCGCCGAGGCAAACGATCTGGCGGATTTGCGGCTCCTCCACCTCGCCGATAGCGCCCTACCCATTGGAGCGCTGGCACATTCCTTTGGCCTCGAATCGCTCACCTCTTGCGGGATGCTCACCACGACCGATTTGCCGGATTTTCTGCAGACGTATCTGGAGGAAGCCGGAACAATGGAAGCGGTTTTCTGCAGAACCGCATTTCGACTGAGTGCCGCTGCTAATGCGGAAAATGATTTCGCAGCGCGCTGGCTACAGCTCAACAGTCAACTAAGCGCGCGCAAACCGGCCCGCGAGAGCCGCGCAGGCAGCGCGTCGCTCGGAGGAAATTTTCTGCACGTGGTGCTGAATCTCGCTGATCTTCCACTCGCTCGCAGCGGCCGTCGATGCGTCGAAGGCTTTCGGCAAGTCTGGTGCATCACAGCACCGCATTCGGCCTCGCGAGCAGCGTGCTTGGGTTCGCAGAAGATCGCGTGATTCTGGTCTATCTGCATCAATCTGTCGCAAGCCTGGTTTCGGCTTGCCAGCGCCTGTTGCCGCTGGGTCAATCCGAGGCCGCGCGGATTTTGTGGGATCTGAAGCCGGCAATCCTTGATGCGGCCAATCGCAGCGGCGCCACCGCGCTGGATGATGCGTGTTGCTTCATGCCGCTGCTCGATTGGGGCGCGATGGAACATCCCGCTCTCGGCACCCGACTATTTATCAGCTAAAGTTTTATCCGTCGCTCGTACGCGCAGCCACTATGGCCTCCGTCGCAGAAAATCCGCGCGCAATCCTCTCAGAAGCTTGTGCGCCCCCTCGACTGCGAGCATCCCTCACTCTGGATTTTACGCGCGACGAGTTCAGCGGAGACACCGTGATCGCCGCCAGCCGCCAAGAACCTCCTCTCAAAGTCGTCCGCGCGTTCGTGCTGCAGGATGGCGCGGCGCTAGCCCATTTGCACAATGTTTCCGGAGGCTTGCTCGGCGGTGATCAACTCGTGCTCAAAGTAAACGTCCTCGCGCGCGCTCAAGTGCAATTGACCACCACTGGCGCCACGCGCATTTACCGGCCTGGGCGCGAAGCGTTGCCCGCGGCACAATCGAACGAATTCACGGTGAACGAAGCCGCGTTGCTCGAATATGTCCCGGACGCGGTCATCCCGTATGCCGGCGCGCGATTCTCGCAAACGACCACGATTCACCTGGCGCACGGCGCGGGACTGTTCTGTTGGGAAATTCTGGCGCCGGGACGCGAAGCGCGCGGTGAATCATTTGCGTACGAATCTGTGAAAATGAAAACAGACGTCATCGCACTCGGCCAACCCATCGCCAGCGAACGCGTGCGCATCGAGCCGGGCAAGCGCTCGACGCAATCTTTCGGCCGGCTCGGTCCCTACCGCACCTGGGCGACGTTCTGCATCGCGCGCGTGGGTCCAAGCGCCGCGGAATGGCGCGCGCTGGAGCAAGAGCTTCGCGAACAAGCGCTGCCGCTGTCGAACCACGGCGAAACACTCTGGGCTATCAGCGCGCTCCCAGCGCACGGTGTGATGGTGCGGTGCGTCGCAGTGCACGGGCGTCATGTGCTTCCCGGATTGCAAGCTTTGTGGCAAACCGCGAAGCAGCGATTGTACGGCCAGGACGCGGTGCCGCCGAGAAAAGTGAATTGAGTCTTGCGCGAGCCTCACTAATGCGAAATATTCCAGCATCATCCACTTGGGAGCGGCGCAGTGCATCTAACCCCGCGTGAACAGGAAAAATTGCTGATCGTGGTCGCCGCGGACGTGGCGCGCCGCAGGCAAGCGCGCGGCCTGAAACTCAATTACGTCGAAGCGGTGGCGATTCTCTCCGCGGAAATCATGGAAGCGGCGCGCGATGGGAAAAGCGTCTCTGACATCATGAGCTTCGGCGCTGCAATTCTAAAGCGCGACGATGTAATGGAAGGCGTGGCGGAAATGATCCACGAAGTGCAAGTGGAAGCCACTTTTCCGGACGGCACCAAACTCGTCACGATCCACGACCCAATTCACTAACCGCTGCGGCGAGGAGGGCGCGAATGAAACCGGGCGAATATTTTCTGAATGAAGCCGCCGGGCCAGTCGAAGCCAACGTCGGCCGCGAAATAACCCGCGTCATCGTGCGCAATGCCGGCGACCGCCCCGTCCAGGTAGGCAGTCACTTCCATTTCTTCGAAACCAATCGCGAACTTGAATTCGATCGCGCGGCCGCCTACGGCATGCGCCTGAATATCCCCGCAGGCACAGCTGTACGTTTCGAGCCGGGCGAAGAAAAAGAAGTCGAGCTAACTCCGTTCGGCGGCCACCGAGTGATGCAGGGCTGCAACGCACTAGTCGAAGGCCCGCTCGACGCCGAACGCGCGCGCGACAACGCCCTGACGCGCGCGGAAAACGCAGGATTCCACACCAGCCAGCCGAACGGCACCAGACACTCAGCGCCAGGAAAACTCCCATGAGCCTGAAAATCCCGCGCCGCACCTACGCCGACCTCTACGGCCCCACAACAGGCGACCGCATCCGCCTGGCGGACACCGAACTAATAATCGAAATCGAACGGGACTTCACGCACTACGGCGACGAAATCACCTTCGGCGGCGGCAAAGTAATTCGCGACGGCATGGGTCAGAGCGCCAGCGCCGTCAGAGAGCGCGAGCACGGGGCTCTGGACCTGGTCATCACCAATGCCGTGATCCTCGATCACTGGGGCATCGTGAAAGCGGACGTCGGCATCAAGAACGGCCGCGTCGTGAAAATCGGCAAGGCCGGAAATCCGGACACCATGGAAGGTGTCGATCCAGACCTCGTCGTGGGCGCCTCCACCGAAGTGATTGCCGGAGAAAATCTGATCCTCACCGCCGGCGGGGTGGATAGCCACATCCACTTCATCTCACCGCAGCAAATTTACGAAGCGCTTTCGAACGGCATCACCACCATGATTGGCGGCGGCACTGGCCCCGCCACCGGCACGGCAGCCACCACTTGCACGCCCGGCGCGTGGAATATCGCCCGCATGTTGCAAGCCGCCGAAGCATGGCCCATGAATTTTGGTTTTCTGGGGAAGGGAAATAGCGCCACAGCCGCGCCGCTCGTCGAACAAATCGAAGCGGGCGCCTGCGGCCTGAAATTGCACGAGGACTGGGGAACGACCCCTGCGGCGGTTGATGCCTGTCTGCGAGTCGCCGACGAGTTCGACGTCCAAGCCGCGATCCACACCGATACGATCAACGAAGCCGGATTCCTGGAGGCCACCGTCGCGGCGATCGCCGGACGCGCCATCCACACCTATCACACGGAAGGCGCAGGAGGAGGCCACGCACCAGACATCATCCGTATTGCGTCGTTCCCGAATGTTCTGCCGTCGTCCACCAATCCCACGCGCCCGTACACGGTGAATACCATCGCCGAACATCTCGACATGCTCATGGTCTGCCATCACCTAAACCCGCAGGTTCCGGAAGATGTCGCGTTCGCCGAAAGCCGCATCAGGCCGGAGACGATCGCTGCGGAAGATATTCTGCACGACCTCGGCGTGATCAGCATGATTTCCAGCGACTCGCAAGCAATGGGCCGCGTCGGCGAGGTAGTCACGCGCACCTGGCAGACCGCGCACAAAATGAAAGTGCAACGCGGCGCGGTCGCAGGAATCCATTCCGGCACGCTGCCGGGCGATTCCCAAGGTAACGACAATTCCCGGGCCAAGCGCTACATCGCGAAGTACACCATTAATCCCGCGATCACCCATGGCATGGCTGCGGAAATCGGCTCAATCGAGCCGGGAAAGTTAGCCGACCTGGTCCTGTGGAAGCCGGCTTTCTTCGGTGTGAAGCCAGAAATGGTCGTGAAAGGCGGATTCATCGCTTGGAGCGCTATGGGCGATCCGAACGCCTCGATACCCACGCCGCAACCGGTGATGTACCGCCCGATGTTCGGCAGCTTCGGCGCGGCAATCGCCCCCACCAGCATCACATTCCTATCCGAAGCATCGCTGAACGCCGGCATTCCACAGAGGCTGGGTCTGAAAAAGCTCGTCGCTCCCGTGCGCAATTGCCGCCACATCGGAAAGAAGGACATGATCCACAACAGCGCAACCCCGAACATCGAGGTGGATCCCGAAACCTACGAAGTGCGCGTGGACGGCACATTAATTACCTGCGCTCCGGCCCGCATCCTGCCACTCGCCCAGCGCTATTTCCTTTTCTGATTCTGGCCGCCGTCAGCGCGGTCACCGCGGTCGCGCCGACCCCGATGATTCCGTCGCGCAGCCTGCACGTCCCGCCATTTCGTACTCCGTCAGACCCATATTTACTGGCGAAATTGGTCCACCCGATACTGTATTGACTCGCCAGCGTTAACCTTTTAGCACACGGCCCGGATTATAGGGTTGAGCGCCTCCCCCCATAACAATTAGGTTAACACTAGGCGTTGTACCGTTAACTGGAAAGCAACTACAAATCTAGGATTTAGGCGGTTTTATGGCGGTCTTGGGGGATTTGGCGGCAGCGCGTGTGCGCCGAAGTTCGAACATCGTCTCACGGGTTGTTGCAGACGAAGCGATTGTGGTTCCCATCCGCCGCGGTGCAGCTGACCTCGATTCCATCTATACCTTTAATGAATCTGGCACGAAGCTTTGGTCCCTCATCGAAAACGGCCTGGATGCCGTCGCATTGGCTTCCTTTCTCCAATCAGAATACGGGCTTACTCAGGCCCAGGCTCTTTCGGACGCGGAAGCTTTTGTAAGAGACCTGACTCAGGAGGGTTTGGTCGAGCCTGCTTAACCCGCAGGCATCACCCTGGCTAGGCGGCCGGGCACTTGGGAATGAACGAGACAACCTACTCCGCATTCAGCATGGGCGTGCATCAACGCACGTCTGGCAAGCGCGTGCCGATGGAAGTCTCCATCGAAGTCACGCGCCGTTGTCCATTAGAATGCCTGCACTGCTACAACAATCTTCCCATGGCGGATCACGCCGCCCGCATGCGCGAGCTTTCCCTTGAAGAATATCGCCGCCTGCTCGATGAAATCGCCGACGCCGGTTGTTTCTGGATACTTTTCACCGGAGGCGAAATTTTCGCCCGCGCCGATTTTCTGGACATCTATTCGTACGCCAAATCCAAGGGCTTCCTGATCACGCTTTTCACCAACGGCACCATGATTACGGAACGCATCGCTGATTTTCTGGCGGAATACCGGCCGTTTGCGATCGAAATCACCCTCTACGGAGCCACCCGCCAGACCTACGACGCACTAACCCAGATCCCTGGTTCTTACGACCGTTGCATCCGCGGTGTTCGCCTGCTGATAGAACGCAAGCTGCCGCTCAAGTTGAAAACCGTCCCCACGACGGTCAATCGCCACGAAGTGTACGAAATGCAGCGCATGGCCCAGGAAGATTTCGGCGTTGACTTCAAATTTGATCCGCTGGTGAATCCGCGCATTGATTGCTCGCAAAGCCCGGTCGAAGTGCGGCTCACCCCAGAAGACGCCGTGGCGTTGGATTTGCATGACGCGCGCCGTCGCGCTGAAGCGCTGAAACTGATCGAGCGCGATATGGCGCTTCCTGCCGCTGCATTCGCGACGGAAAATATTTATCAATGCGGCGGCGGCCTCACTTCCTGCGCCATTGATCCCTACGGCCAAATCAGCATCTGCGTGCTTTCGCATCAGGAAAGCTATGACTGGCGCTCTGGCAGCTTCAGCGCCGGCTGGGACGATTTCCTGGGCCGCGTCCGCGGCAAGAAGAAGACGCGCCAGAGCAAGTGTGACGCGTGCCGCATCAAGACTCTTTGCGGCATGTGCGCTGCCAATGGCGAACTCGAAAAGGGTGACGCTGAATCTCCCGTGGAGTTTCTGTGCGAAGTAGCGCACCTGCGCACCATGGCCCTCGGCGTCGAAATTCCTGAGCACGGCGATTGCGAATGTTGCGCGGGCGGAAGCGCGTACGACAAATTATTGCGATCGGCTGAGCGTATTCGTAAGGGGGAAGTGGACGTCGGCTCCTGGACGCCCATGCCTACCGCTGCGACCCTGCCGATTTTGCAACAGAGCACCGGCTGCGGAAGCGGCTGCGGTTCCTGTGGGGCCCACGCATGAGCGGTGAATCAACTATGCCCGATCAGAATCAGAACCCGCCGCGCGGCACGAAGCCGTACGAGGCTCCCAAAATCATACGCGTCAGTCTGCGCCCCGACGAAGCTGTTCTCGGTCATTGCAAGACGCCCTCGTCTGCCGGTCCGGCGAATCCCGGCTGCGGCATCGCTCTCGGCGGCTGTATGTCCTTCGGATCCTGATATGAGAAAGATGAACTTGCTAACGCCTTCGCAACCACTGCGCTCCACCGGCCCGTCGCGACGAATCGCGGCGCGTATCGGTGGCGTTTCACTGGGCGCAACGTCTGTTGCAGACGGCCCCGCGCTGCTCGCGGACGCGCAACTCAAGGATTTCGCAATCACGGACTCAAGCTGCGACGTGGAATTCGATGTGGCATTCGGCGGCCGCTTCGATTCTTGTCCCGGCGAATTAATTTTTGATTCTCGTGGGCTGTGGAAACTGTTCCGCAACGAAGAAGGCTTCTGCTTTCGATTGACCACGGATTTCATCGGCACGCGGCCGTACAAACAAGCGCTGGCCGCGCCGGATTTTAAGTCCGGCCGCATTGAGATGTCGCGCGAATATTTCGCGGCCGGCCAACCCGTGAATCCGCTGGAGTATCCGCTCGATGAACTTCTCTGGATTCATCGCCTCTCCATGGGTGAAGGCGTCGAAGTCCACGGTTGCGGCGTGATCGCTCCCGATGGCCGCGGCCTGCTGCTTACGGGCCACTCCGGCGCGGGAAAAAGCACTTCGTCGCGCCTGTGGTCGCGCCACCAAGGTGCGCGCGTGCTAAGCGACGACCGCATTATCCTCCGCCGTGAGCGCGGACGCGTCTGGATGTACGGAACACCCTGGCACGGAGACGCCGGAATCGCCGAAGCTGATCGCGCGCCGCTAGATGGAATCTACGTACTCGCCCACGGCCAGCGTAACGAAATACGGCCGCTGAGTCGCACCACAGCGGCTGCAGAACTTTTCGCGCGCAGTTTCGTGCCGCATCACTCCACCGATGCCATCACGTTCGTTCTGGAATTTTTCGGCAAAGTTACAGACAGCGTTCCGTGCTCCGAATTTTCGTTTGTCCCGGACTCTACGGCCGTGGAGGCCCTGCTCCGTGAAGACGTCGGCAAAATTATTGCGGCGTGATACGCCGCAATTCGCGATGCTGTGCGAAGCCGTGCTGCAGCGCGGCCTGCAGGTGCGTTTCCTCGCGCACGGGCAGAGCATGCAGCCCAACGTCCTGAATGGCGATGCGGTCATCGCCGAGCAGGTGGCCGCCAGCGAACTGCGCCGCGGAGACATTGCGCTCACGCTCGGCGCGCACGGCGTTCTGCTCCATCGCGTGATCGGCCTCGATCCAAAAACAAACAGAATCGTCACCCGCGGCGACGCTGGCCAGCAGAACGACACTCCCGCCGAATTAGTGCTCGGCAGAGCGGTCTGCCTCGAGCGCGGCGGCAAAAGAATTTCGCTGCAAACGCCCGGCACAAAACTGCTGCACGCGATCCGCAGGCAATATCGCCGCGCGATCCAGGCCGGCACGCGCCGCATGCGCCGCGTTTGCGCTCCATGCTTGCTCCGCTGTTGTGCGCGATATTCGTCTTGTGCCTGCACGCGTCACCCGCAGCCGCGCAAGCTTACGATCACCAATCGCCAATGCACCGGCGAACGTGGCGCCGGGCGGCACATCGTGTACACGCAGGTGCTCACCTACAACGGCGCCGCCAACTTCACTCCCGGCACGGGCAACCCAGTGACCACCACGCAGCCAATTCCGGCCGGCCAATATACGTTTTCGATGTGCGAAGTCGCTGGCAGGGCCAGCACACACTGGACGTGCGGCAATCGGCGGCCGGCACGCTTACGTGCACGGATACCAGTAACGCGACGGCCTATCGCAGCGGCGACACCACGACTTTCACGGTCACCATGACCGTGAACGCCGCGACGGGTAACGGCACCGTGATCGCAGACTCCGTCACGTCCACGCGAGCGGCTCAAACGCCACCCGACTGCAAACGATCATCGGTCTCGAACTCCAGCGCTCTCCGTCAGCGGGACGGCAACTCCTAATCCCGTGGCGACGGGCGGGCAAATCACTTACGCCGAGACAGTAACGAACAACAGCACCACCACAGCTGCGAACGGCGCGACGCTCACCCAATCCACGCCAGCCAATACGACTTTCGTCTCCGCCACTCCGCCCGGCGGATGGACGTGTGGCACGACTCCGGCGGCAGGCGGCACTGGAGCAATTGTCTGTACGGCCAATGCCGCCATGGCTGCATCGACATCCGTGAACTTCACAATCATCGTGGCCGTAAATTCCGGCGCAGTGGGTGGAACCACGATCACAAACAGTCCAGTGACCGTCAGCGAAACGGGAACGAATACGGGAACTCCGAACAACATCTCGATCACTGCCACGGTGCAGGGTGCCGATCTTTCAATGACGCAAGTCGCCTCGGCCCCCGCTGTTGCGCCCGGCACAACCATCACCTACACCGAAACCGTCACCAACAACGGCCCGAACGCAGCCACCGGCGCGGTCCTCTATCAGCAGACCCCGCCCAACACCACATTCTCTTCGATTACGCCGCCCACAGGATGGACGTGCGGCACAACTCCAGCATCCGGCGGCACCGGCACAGTCCTGTGCTCCGCCACCGGCACGCTGGCTGCCAACACCACCAGCGGATCGTTCACTTACATCGTCACAGTCGCCGCGGCCACTGCTGCTGGGACTACCATCGTCAATTCCGCCGACGTGACTTCTAGCACCACCGATCCCGTTTCATCCAACAACACCACTTCCACTTCCGTCCTGGTGGAAATCACGGGCAATACGGATCTCGCAATTGCCATGACCGCCGCGCCTACGCCCGTATTCGTTTCTTCTGCGCTTTCTTACACGATTCAAGTTACGAATCTCGGTCTGGCGTCCGGGGCCGGAGTAACTGTCGTTGACACCGTCCCGGCCACACTCGTAAATCCAACCGCGACTACTTCTCAAGGAACTTGCGGCGCGCTAACCGCTGGCACCATCACCTGCACTCTCGGCACGGTTGCGTATCCGCTCGCGGCGCCAATCACGATCACGGTCAGCGGAACGGCGCCCGCCACCGGAAGCCCGCTCACGAACAAAGCGGTCGTCAGCACCACCAGCACAGATCCCGTCGCTTCGAACAACACCGTGACGGTCGTCACCGTGGTGCAGCCGCTCGTCTGCGCTATGCCCGGCAAAGATGGCGCTGGCGGAACGCTCAGCGGAGTCGTCAACGCATACTATCCACCGGCCGCAGGAACCGTAGCCGCTGGCGCGACCTCGATCACTCTAGGCGCTGCTGCAGCTGCCCCTGCTGCGCAAACTCCCATTGCTGTCGGCGACTTGCTGCTCGTAATCCAGACGCAGGGTGCGCAAATCAATTCCACGAACACCAGTTCCTACGGCGATGGCGTTCCCGGCGATCCCGCATCCGGCTCCACGAGTCTCGGCAACTCCGGCCAGTTCGAATTTGTCACCGCCACTGCTGCGGTCCCGGTCGCAGGAGGCGCGCTCACGTTTACCGGCACGGGCTCAGGCGGCGGCCTGCTGAATTCTTACACCAGCGCCGCGGCCACCGCCACACAGGGAATTCAGACGTATCAAGTAATTCGCGTGCCGCAGTACACCACCGCCACGTTCAGCAGCACGCTTGCTGCGCTGCCGTGGAACGGGGCGGTCGGCGGCGTACTCGCTGTCGACGTTGCCTCGCAGCTTACTCTCGGCGGCACCGTGAGCCTCGACGGCACAGGCTTCCGCGGCGGCGGCGGGCGCATCCTTGCCGGCGCGGCTGGCACGCTTGCAACCGACGTCATCACGCTATCCACGCAAGCTACTAACGGAGGAAAGGGTGAGGGCATTGCGGGTACGCCCCACTACATAGCGCCCGCTCTCAGCACCATCACTCCAGCGACCACCGCGGTGAGCACGGGCCAGGCAGTTCTTGAAGGCTTGCCCAACGGCAGCTACGCGCGCGGCGCTCCGGGCAATGCAGGCGGCGGCTCAACAGATGCGAATCCAACCGCAAACAATCAAAACAGCGGGGGCGGCGCAGGCGGAAACGGCGGCACGGGCGGCACAGGCGGCTTCGGTTGGAATAGCGCCGGTATCGTTGGCGGTTTCGGCGGCGTGGCCTTCCCAGCTACCACCAGCGCACTCGTAATGGGCGGCGGTGGCGGCGCCGGAACTTCGAACGACGGCGCCTACTGGAATCCCACCACCAACTCTGGAGGTGCCGATTGCGGCGCGAATTGCACCGGCATTTACAGCAGCGGCACTCCCGGCGGCGGAATTGTAATCGTTCATACCGGCTCGGTGGCCGGCACCGGAACGATCTCAGCCAATGGTTTGACGGCCCTCCAAGTGGAGAATGACGGCGGCGGCGGCGCCGGCGCGGGCGGCTCGATTCTATTTTTCGCGAATAGCGGCTCTCTCTCGGGATTGACTGCCAGCGCCGCGGGCGGAAATGGCGGCGTCACCTGGCCTGCGGATCCGCCAGGAACTCCATTCCCGGGAAATCGCCACGGTCCCGGAGGCGGTGGCGGCGGCGGAGTGATCCTTGCATCGGCCGCTCCTGCAACTGCCAACGTCAACGGCGGAATTCCCGGCTGGTCCACGCTCGCCAACGATCCATATGGAGCCACGGTCGGGCAAGCCGGATTCGTCAGCTCCGGATTGTCCATCACTGAAACTCCCGGTACGCAATCGGGCGCCTACTGCGCCGGAGCGGATCTCGCGGTTACGAATTCCGGCACGCCCAGCGTCGTCGTGCCTGGAAACAACATTACCTACACGCAAACGGTCACCAACAACGGCCCGCAGGACGCCGTCAACGCTACATTTGTTGAAGCGGTTCCCGGCAACACCACGTTTCAATCGCTGGCGATCGCGCCGGGCTGGTCTTGTACCATGCCGGCCGTCGGCAGCGCCGGAAATATCAGCTGCACGGATCCTGACGTAGCGAACGCCGCCGTTGGCACCTTTACGTTGGTCGTTCAAGTGATTCCCGGCACAGTCAGCGGCACGCAGATTCTTGACACGGCCTCGGTTTCATCCGGCACGAACGATCCCAACCTCGCGAACAACACCGCCAGCGTCCTGACCCTGGTAGGCTCGGCCACTAGCGCCAACATCGTCGTCACGATGACAGCTACGCCCAATCCCGTGCAGGCCGGAAACAACATCACCTATACGGTGACGGTGCACAATAACGGCCCGGCTGCCACAAGCTCCGTCACGTTTACTGACGCAATTCCCGCCCACACCACATTCTCCTCTCTCGCGCAGACCGGCACCGCATGGACGTGCCCCGCTCCCGTCACTGCTGTCAGTTGCACGATCGCGTCGCTTCCTTCGGGCGCCACAACCACATTCACTCTGGTCATCACGGTTACCGCGGGTACCGCCTCCGGCACAGTAATCACCAATACCGCCAGCACTTCCACTTCGACGCCGGATCCGAACCCCGGGAGCAACAGCTCGACCGTAAACGTCACGGTAGCTTCCGCCGGCCAATATGATTTGAGCGTCACCAGCTCCGCGTCGCCGAATCCCGTCACGCCAGGAAACAACATCACTTTCCTGCTGAATTTCGCGAACAACGGCCCGAGCTCGGCCAGCAACGTGACCTTCACCGACACAGTTCCGGCCAACACTACTTTCGTTTCGCTCGCGCTTCCTGCCGGCGCCACTTGCACCACGCTTCCGGCCGTCGGCGGCACCGGCGCAATCAGTTGCTGCCCCGGCACCGGAGGAGTCTGCTCGGGCGCGGCGATTCCGTCCGGCACCACGGCGCAACTTCCGCTAGTTGTGAAGGTGAACGCCGGCACCGCGTCTGGCACGGTGATCTCGAACACCGCGAATATCGCTCCAACAACGAATGATGTGAACGTTGCTAACAATACGTCCACCTCGACCACCATCGTGGCGTCGCCCACGCAAGCCGACGTCGCCATCGTGAAAACAGCCGCGCCGCAGCCGGTTGATCAAGGCGCGACTCTCACCTACACGTTGCAAGTCACGAACAACGGTCCGGCCGTCGCGCAAAATGTGAACGTGTCGGACCCACTGCCCAGCCAAGTATCGTTCGTTTCCGTCTCCACCACGCAAGGCACTTGCACGCAGGCTGCCGGCACAGTCAGCTGCAGCTTGGGTTCGGTCAGCGTTGGCGGGCTCGTGACCATCACCATCAGCACCACTGCGGTGACGTTCAGCTCATCGTCGCTGGTGGTCAATACCGCCAGTGTCGGCTCTTCGACCAGCGATCCGAACTCCTCGAACAATATGTCTTCGGCGATCTCGACGATTCAGGCGCCCACGGCCGTACAGCTTTCGTCCTTCCGTGCGCTTAGCCGCGCCGGCGGTGGCGTGCTGCTCGAATGGCGCACTCGTGAAGAAGTCCGAAATCTCGGCTTCCACGTCTATCGCGAAGACGCGCAGGGGCGCCACCAGCTCGATCCTTCGCTGATCGCCGGTGGCGCACTGCTATTGCGCGGTGGCCAACCGCAACATCCTGCGCGCACTTATCAATGGTTCGATCCGCAGGGCGGCCCTGGCTCTTCGTACGTGCTCGAGGACGTGGACCTCAGCGGCGTGCACAACACCCATGGCCCCGTGAGTGCTGAGGCAAGTTCTGATTCCACCGGTTCTGAAGTGGCTCCCATGTCGCAGGCAACCCTGCTGAACCAGCTTTCGAACTCGTTGCCATCAGCGCTGCCGTCAGCGCCGCAGTCACCGTGGCGTCCTGGCGCGCCGATGCCCCCCGTGAATCCATCGGTTCCGCCAACCGCTCCGGAAGTTTCCAGCGCTTATCTCGACGCGCTGCCCGCGGCAAAAATTTCCGTCATCGCGGAAGGCTGGTACGAGGTCACGCGCGCGCAACTCGTCGCCGCGGGCTTCGATCCCGGATCGGACGCGCGCACGCTGCAACTCTTCGCCGAAGGCGTCGAGCAGCCCATCGCGATCCTAGGCCAGCAAGGCGCCTCTCTCGGCAGCAACGGCGCCATCGCCTTCTACGGCACGGCGATTGACACGCCGTTCTCCGGCACGCGCGTATACTGGCTCGTCCGCGGCTCGCAATCCGGCAAGCGTATTCCGGTTTCCAGTTCGGCAGGCTCCGGCGCATCCAACGTGCAGAGCTTCTTGTCCTCCGTCACCCTGGAACAACGCACCACTTATTTCGCTGCGCTGCTCAACGGCCCGAACGCGGACAACTTCTTCGGCGCGCTCGTCAACACGGACCCTCTGGACCAGGACCTCGCGATCCAAAATTACGATCGCTCGTCCAGCATCCCAGCGCAGGTCACCATCACTCTGCAGGGAGTCACGGCCGGCCAGCCGCACAGCGTCAACGCTACGGTGAATGGTTCGTCTGTGGGAGTTCTGAATTTCGACGGCCAGGCAAATTTCTCCAGCACCTTCCCAATCGAGCAGGGCCTGCTTCAAAATGGCACCAACACCGTCACCCTCACTGCGCTTAATGGTGAAAACGACACCAGCCTGGTGCAGTCCATCGTGTTGGATTTCCCGCACACCTACACCGCGGATTCCGATTGGCTCCGCGCCGCCGCTCCCGCGGGCGCGCACTTGAAAATCGGCGGATTCTCCAACTCGCAGATTCAGGCGTACGACATTTCCGATCCGCTGAACATCATTCAACTCGCTGGATCCGTCACGTTCGAGAACACGGGCTCAAGCATCAGCGTCACCGTTCCCGGCTCACCGTCTAGCGCCGTTCCGCACACTCTGATCGCATTTGCCTCGGATCAGATTTCGTCGCCCAGTGCGGTCACTTACCATCCGCAGGATTCGCTGGAGCAACAGCGCGCCGGCTCGGACATCGTTATCATCACCTATCCGGATTTTGCTTCCACGCTGGCTCCATTGGTCACCCTGCGCAAATCGCAGCAGCACGAAGTCTCCGTCGTCACCACAGACCAGCTCTTCGACGCCTTTAATTACGGCGAACGCAGTCCCTTCGCGCTGCAGAACTACTTGCAGTTTGCATCCACCCAGTGGCGCCAGAAGCCGCAAGCCGTCCTGCTCGTCGGCGATGCATCCTTCGACCCGCGGGACTATCTCGGCCTGGGCGATCTCGATTTCGTTCCTACGCGCATCATCGAAACGGCTGCATTTAAAACCGCCTCCGACGATTGGCTCAGCGATTTCCAGGGCACCGGTTTCGCCACCATTCCCACCGGCCGCATTCCCGCGCGCACCGCTGCCGACGCGGCCCTGGTGGTTTCCAAGATTGTGAATTACGAACGCGGCGCGTCGCAGGGCGCGTGGACGCAGCAAGCCCTGGTGATCGCGGACCAAAACGTCGGCGTGGATTTCTCCAGCGAAGCAGAGATGGCCGCTACGCTGCTGCCGCCTTCGCTCATCACCACCAAAATCCTGGCGGACGGCGAGCCCACCAGCGCCGTGTCCCAGCAAATTATTGATGCGGTCAACAATGGCACGCTGCTCGTCAACTACACCGGCCACGGTTCCGAGCAACAATGGTCCTTCTCTGACTTGCTTGACAACAATTCCGTCGCATCGTTCAACAATGGCGCACGCCTGCCCGTCTTCCTGCTCATGGATTGCCTGAACGGTTTCTTCCACGATGTTTACGCTGAGAGCCTGTCCACCGCGCTGCTGCTGGCACCGAATGGCGGCGCCGTAGCCGTCTGGGCCTCTTCCGGCTTCACCACCGCGCCGCCACAAGCCGCCATGGACCAGGCGCTGCTGCGCACGCTAGCCGCAAATCCGACGCAGCCGCTCGGCCGCTCCATCCTGACGTCCAAATTAAATATCACCGACCCAGATGTCCGCCGCACCTGGATCCTTTTCGGCGACCCCGCCATGCGCATAGCGTTCCCAACGGCATCGTCCCCAATCTCAACGAAGCCCATCGTCGTTCCCGTCGCGCCTAAGCCGCGCTCCCAGCAGCTACAGCCGCGCTAACCTCTTTGCTGCAACATACAATCATCGTGTCATCCCGAACGGAGTCCCGCGCTTTTTCTTCACCGCCGTAGTTTGGCGGACGCGGGACGCAGTGGAGGGATCTGTTTTTTGCGGCAAGTCTTGGCGAATCCTCGTAGGTCGTGGTTTTAGCCACACATGAATGATGCAAAATGCGCGCGGCTTCAGCCGATGAAGTACGAATTTTTCGGGCATGCCGCGAACAGGGCAGGGAATTAAACGCAACTCCGGGATACAATCCTAACCGAGCAAAAAATTGCCGAACATCAACCAACTCGCCAAACGAATCATCATCGCCACGCTAGCCGCGTTTGCAGTTGTGTACGCAGTGGACTACGCCACCTTCCAACACAAGCTCAGCACAAACGGCGGCGCCGCGGCCCTGGGTACCGTCATCTCCTACTACGGCACCGCGCTAAAAGACGGCAAAATGGAAATCTTCACTGACCAGCCGCTCACCGAAACCTGCGCCCATGCCCTGTTCCCGCACGCCGGCTACCGCCCCTGTTGGTTCGCCAAGGGCAACAACGTGAAGCCCATCGGCTAAACCTTTCAACGTTTCCGCTTTCGCGCCTTCCGCCCACGCTCCTCCGCATTCGCCGCCGTCTGCAGTAGCTGCAATAATGCCTGCGCGTCCCGCGTAAGCGCCCGATGCCGCGGATAAATCACATCCAGATTCCTCCGCAGTGGCTCTTCATTCACAATTTCGATCGCCGCCAATTTGCCCTTGCGCAATTCGTGCGTCACCGCGATCAACGGCAGAAAACTCAGCCCCAATTTCCGCTCCACCATTCGCTTGGCCGCTTCAATCGTCTCAACTTCCAGCACAGTGTTCGGGAGCTGCCCCGCCCGCCGAAATAATCCTTGGCTCAAAGTCCAATCGCTCGACCCGCGATCGAAAAAAATCAAAGGCATCGCTTCCACTTCCTCCAGCCGCACCTTCCGTTTCCGCGCCGCCGGATGATTGGGATGCCCCACCAAAATCAGAGGATCATCGCGCAGCGTCATCGTCTCCACTTCCGGATGATTCAACGAGCGCGCCACACCAATCTCCGCTTCGCCATCCAGCACCATTTTCAACACCTGCGCGGAAGTCCCGGAGCGCAGATTCACCAGCACCTTGGGGTTCGCCGCCTGATAGTCCTTCATCACATCCGGCAAAAAATAAGTGCACACCGAAAGCGCCGCCGCCACGCTCAGGCTGCCGCCGGCAGAAGGCTGCAGCTCGTGAACCGCCTGCCGCGCGCGCGTCACGTCGCGCAGCAGCTGTTCGGCATGTGGCCGCAGCGCTTTCCCCGCGGGCGATATCGAAAGGCTCCCGCGCACGCGAGCGAAAAGTTTCACACCCAAACCCTCCTCCAACGCCCGCACCCGCGCGCTAACCGCCGGTTGGCTGATATTCAGCGCAGCAGCCGCGCGATGGAAGCCGCCGTACGTCAACACAGCTAAGAATGTCTCAATCTGGTCGATTTCCACCGTTACCTCGTCACGCCGCGCATCAGCGGGGAAGCGCTCTCCCAGAGCGTAGGAGCACAGCATGCCCTACCCGCGTTCGCCGAACCACGGTCGCTGCCAGTACCACGCAAATTGGTACCGCCGTTGGAAACTACCCGATAATCATATTCTATCAAGATGATAAGGACAATCAGTTTGACTGATTGCCTTCCTTCCCGCAAACTGCACCCAGTCGCCAGTAGTTCACGGACCCCGAGCGTTTCGTCCCGTCGCTCAGATCCTGGCTGGCTGCTCCGGCCCCCAAGTCTCAGTCCCGTTATTGCGAGAGAAATTCAGGCCTAACTATCTTTCGACTTCAAAGAGGACGAAAACCATGACCAGCAACGGCCATCATCGCAACCTGGAGCACTACTGGAAGACCGACCTGCGTTGGGAAGGCGTGACGCGCCCGTACTCCCAGAAGGACGTCGAACAACTGCGCGGCTCCGTGCACATCGAGAATACCCTCGCGCGCATGGGCGCCGAGCGCCTCTGGCAGCTGCTGCAAGACGATCTCTACGTCAACGCGCTCGGGGCGCTCACCGGCAATCAAGCCGTGCAGCAAGTCGCCGCCGGCCTGCAGGCCATCTACCTGAGCGGCTGGCAAGTTGCCGCCGACGCGAACGACGCGGGCCAAATGTATCCGGACCAAAGCCTCTATCCCGCCGACAGCGTTCCCAACGTCGTGCGCAAATTAAACCAAGCCCTCGCGCGCGCCGATCAAATCCACCACGCCGAGGGCAAAAACGGAATTCATTGGTTCGCGCCAATCGTCGCCGATGCTGAAGCCGGATTCGGCGGCAATTTGAACGCGTTCGAGTTGATGAAGGCCATGATCGAAGCCGGCGCTGCCTGCGTCCATTTCGAAGATCAATTGTCCTCCGCGAAGAAGTGCGGCCACCTCGGCGGAAAAGTTCTCGTGCCCACGGTCGAAGCCATTCAGAAACTCGTCGCCGCGCGCCTTGCCGCCGATGTGATGGGCGTGCCCACGTTGATCATGGCGCGCACCGATGCCGATAGCGCGCACCTGCTGACCAGCGACATCGACTCGCGCGATCGCGAATTTCTCACCGGCGAACGCACCCCCGAGGGCTTCTTCAAAATCCGCGGCGGCCTCCGGTCCGCAATCGCCCGCGGCCTGGCCTACGCGCCGTATGCCGATCTGATCTGGTGCGAAACTTCCAAGCCCCATCTCGGCGAAGCGCGCCAGTTCGCCGAAGCAATTCACGCCAAAGTATCCCAACAAGATGCTGGCCTACAATTGCTCGCCGTCCTTCAACTGGCGGAAAAATCTCGACGACAACACCATCGCAAAATTCCAGCGTGAACTAGGCGCGATGGGTTACAAATTCCAGTTCATCACTCTCGCGGGCTTCCACGCTCTGAACCTTTCCATGTTCGAGCTCGCGCGCAATTACAAACAGGACGGCATGACCGCCTATTGCCGCCTGCAGGAAAAAGAATTTGCCAGCGAGCAGGCCTTCGGCTACGAAGCTGTGAAACACCAACGTTTCGTAGGCACCGGCTACTTCGACACGGTGCAGCAGGCAATCACCAGCGGCACCGCATCGACTACCGCGCTTGCCGGTTCCACCGAAGCAGCGCAATTCCAGGAAGCTAAGCCGCTGCATCTCCCCACTCAGCCGAAAAGGGAAATGCGCCAGGCAGCTTCAGCCGACTGATCTCCGTTCGCACAAAAAATAGGGCAGACAAAAATAAAAAGGGGCGAGCTCAATGAGAGCCCGCCCCTTCAGTTTTTCAGTCAGGCTCGGCCCACGAAAGACCGTTCACCGTCCCGCGAGTGGTTCTTAAATCACCCGCGTTTCGCTGCAACAATCTTCGCCGTCGTAATAGCCTGTCCCACGTGCCGCTGTGTGTGTTCCGCCACGTGAACGAGCAACCCGCCGACCGTCGTCGGCAGCAACTTCACGCCCACAGTCCTCGGTTCCTCCAAACGATTCGTATCAAACTGCCGTACGCGCGCCGCACCTCGTGCCAGCGCCGCTTCCAATTCCGCAAAAAGCTCGCCGCGCGTGGCTCCAGCGTCAAGCTCACCCTTCAGCGCCGCGATCTGCGAATCATCGAGCCGCTTTCCCTCCGCGTAACTCAACAATCGGTCAATGCTCCGCGCAATGTGCCGCACATGAAACGCCACCGGAGCAATCCCCTCCGGCCGCGCATTCAATTCTGCATCGCTCAATGGCCCGCACCAGCGCGTCAAATCCTCACGTGCAAGCTCCAGCGCGTGCAACACAGCTCGAGGCACCGCGGCAACATCCGTCAGCGTCCCACGTAACCAAGGTTCGGGCAATTTAGCGTCACTCATCCGCGCGCGCCTCCCGCATCTAACTTACGCGAACTCGCGCGGTCAATAAATGATCGGAAATAAATGCACATCATAGAGAAGGGAAAGCGTTCAACGCGGCGGCGCAACAGGCTTAGTTGCAGGTGCATCGGCAGTTTTCGCAGAGTCACTCACATTCGTTCTCGGCGCAGCCGGCGCAGCGATCGCCCCACCAGCAGCTTCCTCCCCCGGCTTCACCATATACTGCACGATCACAGAAATCCGCCGGTTCGAAGGATCCATCGGCGCGGCAATCTTACGCAATCGCTGATCCGCGAATCCGCGCACCTGGGTCACTTGGTCTTCCCTCACTCCGTTCATCTGCATCAACCTTCGCGCCGCGTTAGCCCGATCCGCCGAAAGTTCCCAGTTACTATAGTTGCGCCCCTTGGAATACGATTTCGCATCCGTATGCCCTTCAATCGCCAGTCGGTTAGGAAGTTTCCCCAATTCCTGCGCTAGCACCACCACGATGTCGCGCCCATCCGTGTTCAGATTCGGGCTCCCGATATCGTAAAAAGTTCCTTTCGCGGATTCCATCAACTCGATCCGCAACCCCTCATTGGTAATCGTCATTTCAATATGGTCTTTCAACCTATCGAAGTTCGGCACTTCCCGGATCGCTTTCTCGAGCTGCTGCTTCAGCAAATCCATATTCTCTTTGTTCACTATGAAATTGTCGCCCACCCCCGCCATGCTGCTTCCCACCTTCGTGGACGTGCCCAGAGGATCTTTGAAATATCCCGCCACCGCTTCGCGAATCGGCTTGCTCGCATTGGTCAGCCACAGCACAATAAAAAGCGCCATCATCGCCGTAACAAAATCCGCATAAGCGACCTTCCACGCTCCGCCATGCGCCCCGCCGTGGACGCGTTTCCTTCGGATAACGATGATGGGCGCTTTAGCGGGCACGGGTGAACGAAACCATCCTTGGAAGCAGAAAAGCGCTACGCGGCCACAGCCACCGGCGCACTGTTCTTATCCTTGATATACATTTCCGCTTCCTGAAATCCCGGCCGCACGCGCCCAGGAATCGCGCGCCGTCCGATTTCCACCGCCAGGCTCGGCGCCGTCCCCTTCATGAACGCCACGATCATCACCCGCAGCACCTGGTAGTAGGCATGTTCATCATCAACAGCTTTGGACATGTTCGCCGCCAAAGGTCCCACCAATCCGTAACACAACAAAATTCCCAAAAACGTCCCCACCAGCGCCGCCGCAACCTTCTTTCCGATTTCTTCCGGCGGGCCGCCCAGCGATCCCATGGTAATCACCACTCCGAGCACCGCCGCCACAATCCCCAGGCCGGGAAGGGAATCAGCCACCGAGGAAAGCGACACGATCGGCGTCGAAGCCTCCTGGTGATGCACTTCCATGTCGTTCTCAATCATCTGGTCGGCGTCAAACGGCTCGATTCCACCGCTCGATGCCATGCGAATCGAATCGCATACAAAGGCCAGCGCGTAGCGGTCCGCCAGAAATTTCGGGTATTTCGAAAAGATCGTGCTTCCCTCCGGATTGTCGCTGTCGGTTTCCAGCGCCATCAACCCATCGCGCCGCGCGCGCGTGAACAGCTCGTACATCATTTTCAGCGTGTCCATATATTTCTGTTTGCTGTATTTCGAACTGCCGAACGCCCCGGCGATTCCATTGCCAATCTTTTTCAGTATGTGCAAGGGATTGGCAATCAGTATCGTGCCAATGGCCGCGCCGCCGATGGTGATCAGCTCGGCCGGCTGCATCAGCACCCGCAGGTTGCCGTGCTCCATCAGGTAGCCGGCCACCACCGCGCCGAACACCACCACGATTCCAATGATTATGAACATCGCACGCCCGGCCTCTCTTCGGTCCCTGCTGATTCGGTCCTACTAATTCACGTTTTATCAGTTCGAGATCGTCACGCGATCCCCGCCCGCCGCAATGCTTCTCCGGAGCGCGCCTTCCGCCCGTTGCAACAGCGATTTCTCACTGTCGCCACTCACCACCGTTGCTCCGCCGAACGAGGCCGTCACCGGCAGCTCATCGCCCCACCACGCGATCTTCATGTTGTTCACCGTATGTTTCAGGCGTTCCGCGGTTTTGTTCAGATCGAGCCCCGTGTACTCCGTCAGCACCGCCAAAAATATATTGCCGCCTGCGTGCCCCACAAAATCCGTCGGCCGCAAACTGCTCTCCACCGTTTGCGCCACCGCTCGCAGCGCCGCTGTCACCGCCGCCACCCCGTACGCCGCCCCGAATCGTTCCATTGCGTCCACCTGAATGCACAAAATGCTGCACGGCATGCGGTGCTCGGCATAAGTCGTCAGGCTCTCGCGCAAATGCGTATGGATATAACCCGCGCTTAGCACACCCGTCGCTTCATCCAGGCAGCCAAACGATGAAAGCTTTCTGTGCCGCCGGTCCGCGTAGAATGCCCACGGGTCGGCGTCCATGGACTCGGCGGCTCCGATCACGTTGCCGATTTGGTTGCGTATCGGTACCGCCCGCACGCGCACCGTCACTTGATGGCCCGCTTTGTGCCGCAACGTCACTTCAGCCATCGCCGGCCTGCCATCCCTCAACACGCTCGCCAGCGCTCCGCCCAGCCCGCAAACTCCGTTTTTGCTGCCTTCCTTCTGTGTAGGAAATAAGTCCCGGCAAAAATGTCCCACTACGTCCTGCCGCAGATGCCCTGTGATGTTTTCCGCGCCATCGTTCCAGAACTGAATCTTTTGCTCGCAATCCACCATGTATATGCCGGTCTGCATGTGCTCCAGAACAGTGCGATAAATTTCAAGGTCTGCGAACACAGACATAGACGGCTCCATAATGAATCATCGGTCAAAACCCGCAACAAGTTTAGGCACGCGTGCGCCCGGTTTCCTGTAGCGAGCGTTGAATTTGCCTTGGCTGTTATAGCGTCGCACTTCAGTGCGCGATCTGCGCCACGGCGTGTCCTTAGCCGCCGAGGTACCGATACGGTAGTCGTCACACTCCCTCGCAAAAATCACCATTCACGCACCCGTAACACTCCGCTAATAGTATGCTGAGGCCTATGGACGCTGTTGAATAGGCGCTCCACCCAAACCCGAGGAGAAAATATCGGATGGAAAAACGGAATTTCCTCTTTGTCTCGCTCACCGGCCTCATCAGTGACATCGCCTGGCAAGTTTCCAAAGAAGGTCACGAAGTCCGCTACTACATCCAAGACAAAAAGGAACGCGACATCGCCGACGGCTTCGTCGCCAAATCGAAAGACTGGGAGAAAGACGCCGACTGGGCCGACATCCTGATTTTCGACGACACCCTGGGCCAGGGCGAAAAAGCCAAAAATCTGCGCGCCGCTGGAAAAAAAGTGATAGGCGGCACGCCCTACACCGATCGTCTGGAAGACGACCGCTCCTTCGGCCAGGAAGAACTGAAGAACGCCGGCGTCAACATCATTCCCTACGGCGAATTTTCATCCTTCGACGACGCCATCGAGCACGTCGAGCAAAATCCCGGCCGCTACGTCATCAAGCCCAGCGGCGAAGCGCAGAACGTCAAGCGCCGCCTTTTCGTCGGCGAAGAAGACGATGGCAAGGACGTAATCCACGTGCTGGAGGCCTACAAAAAGGCGCTCTCCGACGAAATTAAAGTTTTCCAGCTCCAGCGCCGCGTCACCGGCGTCGAAGTGGCCGTCGGCGCATTCTTCAATGGAAAAAACTTCATCTACCCCATCAACATCAATTTCGAACACAAGAAACTTTTCCCTGGTGAGAATGGTCCGCCCACCGGCGAAATGGGCACCACGATGTTTTGGAGCGAGGCTAATCATCTCTTCGACCAAACGCTTCTGAAGATGGAAAACAAGCTCAGGGAAGAAGGCTACATCGGATACATAGACTTGAATTGCATCGTGAATCATCACGGCATCTACCCGCTGGAATTTACTTCGCGCTTCGGCTATCCCACCATCATGATTCAGCAGGCCGGAATGATCACGCCCATCGGCCAATTTTTCTGGGACCTCGCGAGCGGCAACGATCCAAAACTAAAAGTTCGCAGCGGATTCCAGATCGGCGTGCGCATCGTCGTCCCGCCCTTTCCTTTCGATGACGATGAAACTTTCGATTCCTTCTCCAAGAACGCCGTGATCGTTTTCAAAAAGCCTCCCACCGACGAAATGCACATCGAAGACGTAAAACAAATAAATGGCCAGTGGCTGGTGGCAGGCACGTCAGGAGTAATCCTCGTGGTCGTCGGCCTGGGCCAGACCATGAAGCAGGCGCAAACACAGGTGTACTCGCGAATTAAAAATGTCCTGATCCCCAACATGTACTACCGCACGGACATCGGCGACCGCTGGGTAGAAGACAGCGACCGCCTCCACACCTGGGGCTATCTCCGCTGATGTTTTTGGCGTGGGCTTCGTAGCGGCGCACTTTAGTGCGCCATCGATCGCGCGGCAACCACCGATGGCGGTCTAAAGACCGCCGCTGCAAAACCTCGTTGGTCTGGCGGCGACGCTCCCGCACGCTCCTTGTCAACCGCCACTCCCTACGCTAAAGTAACCGCTCTTTCAGGGAGCTCTCCAAAAAATGCCCGTAGTCGCCGGCCAAGAAAAACTGAAAGTCCTGATCCGCCGCGCCGCCATCCAGAAACGCGTTCGCGAAGTAGCCCACCAGATCACTCGCGATTTCGGCGGCCAGCGCGTCCACCTGATCGGCGTCCTGAAAGGTGCCTGCATCTTCCTCTCCGACCTGGTCCGCGAGATCAATCTGGAAACTTCTATAGATTTCATCGCCGTCTCCAGCTACGGAAAAAATAAAGAAAGTTCCGGCCAGGTCCGCCTGCTGAAAGATCTCGACAGCAGCATCGAAGGCCTCAACGTAATCGTGGTTGAAGACATTCTCGACACCGGCATCACCTTGACGTACCTGCTGCGCGTCCTCGAGCAGCGCAAACCCAAATCCCTGCGCATCGCCGCACTCCTCGATAAGCCTTCGCGCCGCATCAAGCAGGTTAAAGCTGATTACATCGGTTTCCAGATCCCCAACGATTTTGTCGTCGGCTACGGCCTCGACTACGCCGAACGTTATCGCAACCTGAAAGATGTCTGCATCCTCACCCTTCCGCCCGCATGACCAAATGACCATGCCACTCACAGAATCCGAAATCGCGCGCCTGATTGACCACACCCTGCTCAAGCCAGACGCCACGCAAAACGAAATCGCTAAACTCTGTGCCGAAGCCCTGCAATACCATTTCGCTTCCGTCTGCGTGAATCCGTGGAACGTGGGGCAGGCCGCCGAAATCCTTCGCGGCAGCGACGTAAAAGTGTGCACCGTCATCGGCTTTCCCCTCGGCGCCACCTTGCCGGAAGTAAAAGTTTTCGAAGCGCAGAAATCCATCGAGCGCGGCGCCCAGGAAATCGACATGGTCATCAACATCGGCGCGCTGAAATCCGGCCGCTTGGGTGCGGTCGAGGCCGATATCCATGGCGTCGTCACCGCCAGCCATCACGGTAAGGCCATCTGTAAAGTGATCATCGAAACCTGCTTGCTCACTCGCGAAGAAAAAATTCAGGCCTCGCTCGCCGCCAAAAATGCCGGCGCGGACTTCGTGAAAACCTCCACCGGCTTCAGCACCGCCGGGGCCACTCCTGAAGACGTCCGCCTGATCCGCGAAACCATCGGGCCGAACACCGGCATCAAGGCCGCCGGAGGCGTCCGCTCCCTCGAAGACTTGCAAAAAATGATCGCAGCCGGCGCCACCCGCATCGGCGCCAGCGCTGGCGTCAAAATCATCGAACAGTTGCGCTCCGGAAAATTCTCCACTATGCCCGGCGCCGCTTCCGCCGCCCCTTCCGGCGACAAATATTGAAAATTTCGCGGCAGGCTCATCTCGGCGGCGGACCTCCCGCACCTGCCTGCTATAATGAAATCGATTTTGTGCCCGCTGTATTCGGCATCGTCAAAATGCCGGCCGCGGCGGTGCTCATTTCCCCGGCGGGGGCTGGGGAGTTCCAGAAATAGCCAAATGGACGCGACAAAACTAAATCCCAAAATCGACGTCCCGGCGGACGCGCTCAAAATCCTGGCCGAACTGAGCCAGGAAATTAACGCATCACTGAATCTCGACGAAGTTCTGCCGAACGCAGCCAAGCTGATCAAGCGTCTGGTTGATTACGAAATTTTTGCGGTCCTCCTGCCCGACGAGACCACCGATCAGATGTACTTCCGTTTTGCCATCGGCCATCGCGCCGAAGTTGTGGACCACTGGCGCATTCCCATGGGCGAAGGCATCATCGGCGCCGCAGCTGCCACCGCCCAGGCCATTCGCGTCGGCGACGTGCGCGCGGACCCGCGTTACCTCAATGCCCTTGACGCCGTTCGCTCCGAACTCGCCGTCCCGCTCATCGTTCGCGGCCGCGTCATCGGAGTCTTGGACATCGAAAGCAACGAGCTCGATTATTTCACTCCCTATCAGCAAACGATCCTGACGCTGGTCGCCTCGCGCATCGGCACCGCTATCGAAAACGCCAAGCTCTACGAGCACGAGCGCAGCCAGTCTGAAACCTTGCTGCTTCTCAACGAAGTCGGCCGCGAAGCCAACTCTTCACTCTCCGTCGAAGAAGTCCTTCGGCGCGCCGCCGAGCTCACCAAACGCCTCATCAATTATCAGATTTTCAGCATCCTGCTTTACGACGAGGCCGATAACGTCTTCCGCCATCGCGTCACGGTGAAATTCGGCCAGCGCGTCCAGGAGAAATTCGCCGTTCCCGCGCACGAAGGCATCGTCGGGGCCGCTGCATCCCTGAAACGCGCCGTCGTTGTGCCAGACGTCACTCTCGACCCGCGTTACCTGCTCATCAATCCCGAAACGCGCTCCGAGCTCGCCGTTCCCATGCTCAATAAAGATCGCGTCATCGGCGTGATGGACCTCGAAAGTCCGCAGCTGAACTATTTCACTCCAGATCACGTGCAGGCGCTCTCGATTCTCGCAGCGCATCTCGCTGTCTCCATCGAAAACGCGCGCCTCTATGAACAGCTCGCGCGCGACGAAGCGCGCATGGAGCGTGATCTCAGCGCCGCCCGCCGCATTCAAGGCGCGCTGCTTCCGCGCCTGCCCGGCCCGGAATTCGGCCTGGAAATTGCCGCCCGCGTGGTTTCTTCCCGAGAGTTAAGCGGCGACCTCTACGATTTTCTCCGTTACGGTCCGCAGGAATTAGCCATCGCGATGGGAGACGTCAGCGGGAAGGGAAGTGCCGCCGCGCTTTACGGCGCCGTAGCGATTGGCACGCTGCGCAGCCTGGGTCCGCAGAAGCATCGCCCCGCGGAAATGCTGCGGGCGATCAACGGATTCCTCGGCGAACGCCGCATCGAAGGCCGCTTCATGACTCTCTGCTTTGCCACCTGGCACCGCGGCCGCCATAAATTGCGCATCGCCAATGCCGGCCAGGAAGAACCGTTCCTCTATCACGGCGGCCGCTGCGAACGAATCATGCTGGCCGGTTTTCCGCTGGGGATGTTTGAGGAATCCACCTACGACCAGCGCAGTTACATCTTGAATGAAGGCGACATCGTGGTATTCCACTCCGATGGCATCGGCGACACCCAAAATCCCGCGGGCGAATTCTTCGGCCACACCCGCCTGGCCGACCTGATCACCGCGAATCATCAACTAAACTCCGACGCCATCGCCGACAAAATCCTGGAGGAAGTTGACGCCTTCTCCGGCGGCGCCCATCCCTTCGACGACCGTACCCTGCTTGTTCTGAAAGTAAAGTAAGAGCGGCGCCGGCCTAATCCACCTTCGTCGTCGCCATCGGCGCTTTCGCCTTCTTCAAATGCACGAACGTATTCACCGAATCATTGAACATCCCCTGCTGATCCACAAACGTCATATGTCCGCTCTTCGGCAAAATCACAATCTGCGAATCCGCGATCTTCTCGTGCATCTCCTGCGACAGCGCCGGATCGCACTCATCATGATCCCCCGCAATAATCAAAGTAGGAACGTGAATCGTGTGCAACCGCTCCACGTACTCCACCGATTTCAAATTCCCATCAATCACGAATTCGCCGTGCGACCCCCACATCTCGCGATACAAATCCCAAGGCAAACCAGCGACTTGCGTCGGATCGTAGTTCGGGTCCGGATGATTCTGATAAAGGTAAGGAAAATAAGCCCCGCCCCACGCCGCAATCATGTACTCATTCGTATAACGGTTTTTCTCGTATTCCTTGCCGTGCCCATACAACCCAGCTTTCTCGTCGCGATCAATTTCTTCGCGCACTTCCGCAGGCGCCGCTGCTTTCACCCGCGCCAGCACCTGATTCATCTCCACGGTACTCGCAAACGTGCTGCACAAAATCAAATGGCTCAAATTATTCTGATATTTCAGCGCATACGCCTGCGCCAGCACGCCTCCGTACGAATGTCCCAGCAAAGTGATTTTCCCCAGCACCAGCCCCTGCCGCACCGCTTCCACATCCTCCACCATGTTTTCCACCGTGTATGCGGCGGGATCGTCCAGCTTTTGCGAACGTCCCGAGCCGCGCTCATCAACAAAAATCAGCCGGTTCTGCCGCGCCAGCGGCAAAAGATATGGCAGAAAATAATCGTGCGAACCGCCCGGCCCGCCATGGACAATCACAATCGGCGCGCCGCGCCCGATCGTCGTGTAATAAATCAATACGCCGCGCGAATCTATGTACCCCTCCTGGATCGGAAAATCCGCCACAGGAACTCGACGCGGCGGCACCGTCGCGTCGTTTGCAGCCTCTTGGGCAGCCGCCGCTTGGTCCCGCGTAGCTGGAGCAACCTGTTCGGGTGGCGCAGACTGCGCGCGCAATCCCTGCGCTCCAGCGCCCGCGCACACCAATCCCGCCAGCACAAAATATCCCTTCAATCGCATGATTTTCCTCCGAGACCGAAACTCGCGATCTTCAGCGCTCTCCCCACCGCAATTTGTTGCGCAGAATTTCGTAGTACGTCTTGCGAGGCGGGCTTACCACTTGCACTTTCGTCGCAGCCTTGGTGATCACCACGCGATCCTGCGGCTGCAATTGAAATCCAATCTGTCCGTCCAGCGTCAGATACACCGGCTCGCCCGAAGCCGAAAAATCCAGCTCCACATGCGCCGTATCCGGCACCACCAGCGGCCGATTCGTCAACATGTGCGGGCAAATCGGCGTAATCACAAACGCATCCAGGTCCGGATGAATGATCGGCCCGCCCGCCGCCAGCGAATACGCCGTCGAACCGGTCGGCGTCGCCACAATCAATCCATCGGCGCGGTAACGTCCCACGTGATGATGATCCACATGCACGTCAAAATCGAGCATGCGCGCCAACGCCGCTTTATTCGCCACCGCATCGTTCAACGCCGTCAGCCGCTCGGCCGGCTTGTTGCTGTGAATGATCTCCGCTTCGAGCATCATTCGCTCGCTGGTGAGGTGCGCGCCCGCCAAAATTGTTTCCAGCACGGGATAGAGTTCCTCCAGCGTCACGCTGGTCAAAAACCCAAGTCCCCCCAGATTCACGGCCAGAATCGGAACCTCGTGCCCGCCCAGCGCCCGCGCTGCTGCCAGCAAAGTTCCATCCCCGCCGAGCACAATCACCAAATCAACTTTCGCCGCCATTTCTTCCCGCGTCATCGCCGGGCCGTTGGGATCAAGCGTCGTGCGCGTGCGCGGGTCCACAAACACTTCGACCTTGCGCGTCTCCAGCCAGCGCCGCAATTCCGGCACCACGGCCGTCACCATTTCAGGGATTGGTTTGCAGATAATGCCCGCGGCGCGAATCATATTGAGAGGCAGAATTCTACTCTACCCGCGAGCGCGCGCGTGGAGAAAAAACTCCTGGTTGCCTTCCGTCCCCGGCAAGTGGCTCGGCCGCACTCCCAGAATCGTCAGTCCGGATTCGGTTGCGGCAGCCTGCACGCGCTTGATCGCTTTCTGGTGCAGCGCGGCGTCCCGCACGATCCCGCCCTTGCCGATTTCGCTTTTCTCCAGCTCGAATTGTGGCTTGATCAATATCAGAAAATCCGCTCCAGGCGCCGCAACGGGTACCACTGCGGGCAAAACTTTCGCCACAGAAATAAACGACACATCCATAGTCACCAGCGCCGGCCGCTCCGAAATATCCTCCGCCCGCAAATAACGTGCGTTGCGTTCGACAGTCGTCACCCGCGGATCCTGCCTCAACTTCCAGTCCAGCTGATCCACCGTAACGTCCACCGCAAAGACTTGTGCCGCTCCACGCTGCAGCAAACAATCCGTAAATCCACCAGTCGAACTCCCCACATCCAAGCAAATTCGCCCGCCCGGCGAAATCCCAAAGTCCTCCAGCGCCCCCTCCAGCTTCAACCCGCCGCGGCTCGCATAGCGCAGCGCCTCGCCAATGATTTCCACCCGCGCATCCGCAGCCACCTGCGACCCGGGCTTTTCCATCTTCTGCCCATTCACCAGCACATTCCCCGCCAGCAAAATAGCCTGCGCCCGCTCCCGCGAAGGCACCAGTCCGCGCTCCACAATCAAAACATCCAATCGTATTTTTCCAGGTTTGCGATTCTGAAGTGTTTTGCTGAAAGAATCTGTCTTAGGAGTGAATTTAGATGTCATGCGTAAAAGGACCAGCAGCCGTAAAAGCGGTTTTCTCGGTGTTCTCCGATTTTCTCTGTGCCCTCTGTGTTAGTCTTCCCGCCTTTCTCGGCGCTCCGACCCCTGCGTCCTCTGCCTCAAATTCTTTCGCCTTTCTCTTCGCTCGCCTTCATCACTGCCTTTATCAGTGTTCATCTGCGTTCATCTGTGGTGAATTTTTGCTTTTGCGCCTCAAGCCCGCCGCGCCACCAAAAATTGCGCCAACTGGCGCAACCTTCCCGCGCGCTCCCCATAAAAATCAAGCTCCTTCAAAGCCTTCGCCTCCAAATCCGCCGCAATATCCCGCGAAACCTCCAGCCCATGCAAAGCCGGATAAGTGGCCTTCTTCTGCGCCTGATCCTTCCCCGCGGTCTTCCCCAGCGCCGCCGAAGATTCCTCCACATCCAAAATGTCGTCCACCACTTGGAACGCCCACCCGATATGTTCCCCGAACGCCAGCAGTCGCGTGATGTCCCCGCGATCCGCGCCGCCCGCAATCGCCCCCGCCACAATCGACGCGCGAATCAAAGCCGCCGTCTTCGACCGGTGAATGTACTCCAGCATTCCCTTGTCGGAAGCTTTTCCCTCCGCTTCCAAATCCGCCACCTGTCCGCCAATCATTCCGCGATCCGTCCCCGCCGCTTCTGCAATCATCGCCAGAATCGTCAGTCGCCGCTGCGGTTCCACCGGAGCCAGCGCCAAAGCGTGAAACGCCAGAGTCAGCAGCGCATCGCCGGCCAGAATCGCCATCGCTTCGCCAAATACTTTGTGGTTGGTCGGTTTTCCGCGCCGCAGGTCGTCGTTGTCCAGCGCCGGCAGGTCGTCGTGTATCAGCGAATAAGTGTGAATGAATTCCAGCGCGCAGCCGATCTGCACCGCGCCGCTCTGCTCCGTCGAAAACATCCGCGCCGCTTCCATGCACAAAATTGGCCGGATCCGTTTCCCGCCCGCAAACACGCTGTAGCGCATTGCCTTATGAATGGAAATCGGCAGCGCATCTTCCGGCGGCATCAATTCCTGCAGGGCCGCTTCTACTGTTGTCCGGTCGCTCTCGAAGAAATCGGGGATCGTCATAGCCTCGGTGCAGATAAGTGGAAAGTGTGCCTATCGCTAAGCAAAAACCAATCAGCAAACGCTAATTATTTTCTTCTTCCGGATCGAATGGCTCCGCCACAATCTTGCCATCCGCCTTCTTCAGCAATATTTCCACACGCCCTTCCGCCTCTTCCAGCTGCTTCTGGCACTCGCGCGAAAGTTTCACGCCCTCTTCAAAGAGCCGCATCGCTTCGTCCAGCGACAAATCCGCGCTCTCCAGGCGTTTCACTACTTCCTCGAGCCGCGTAAGCGATTTTTCGAAGTCGCCCTTTTTCGGCGCTTCCACCGGCACAGCCGATTTATTCGGCACTGGACTCATCCTGCCTCGTTCCGCGCCCCCTGCAAGCGCTGAAATGTCTCACCACTGTAGCAGTCAATCGGATTCTATCGCGATGATTTTCTTGCAGCAATGCCGCACTGCGCCCGGCGCCTGGTCGATCTCCAGTCACAGGACTTCTCACGCACAAGGGAGACGGCCCGCACAATTGGAAGCTGGAATAAAGCTAATAATTCAAGGTTCGCACTCCGGCGCCTACTGCTTGTCGTAGACGAAAACCTCTTTGTGATCGGCTTCGTCGTGCGTGAGGGTTCGACCGTCAGCTGAAAGCGTCCACGTATCGATGACGGGCTTAAGCCCGGTAACAGCGACCGTGACGCCAGGCATCTTGATATCAAGCGTGGATTCGATGACCAGTGCCGAGTCGTGCCAGCTGGCCTTTGAAATCAATTGACCTGACGACAGATTCTGCGTAACACGCTTCTGCCCGTCCGGCGTGTAGCTTTCCGTCGACTTCTTGCCGTCCGTCTTGTAGCGAAACACGATCGCCGACTTCTTGTACTCGATGACGATCGTTTCGGCCTTGATCGTGTTGTCCTTTGCCAGCGTGCTCTTGGCGGAGTTAAAAACCCAAGTACCAGAGAGGTCGGGTGGCGCGGTGCTTTGCGGCAGCGCGGAGAACATCGCAGCAAGAACTAGCGTAATCGTGACCAGAAGCTGGCGCATGACAGTGGCCCGTCCTTTTGCGGGGATTGTAATACATTGCTAGGAATACGCGTTTCGCAACCACTACGGTTGTGCATCCGATCGCGCTTAACCCACCAACTAAAAGTTCGCACAGATATCACGCGATTTCGATAGCGGCGCTGAACTCAACCTCAACTAGTTTCTTCAAGATTCTCGAAAACCCAGGAATCACCGCACCGTATGCCCATCGCTCGGGCCCGCCAAAGTTGCCGACGGCTCCGTCACATTCTCCGTGAACGATTCTGATCCGGTTGCCGCTCTCCCGCAATAGCGCGTCAACCAGGCCCCGGCGTGCCTCTGCAGAATTGTCTTCGGGAAATGGGACGCCAAGTAGCCCGACGACAAGCGATGATGTGATGTCTGAAACGGTCGCACGACGTTGGACGATGATGTCCACTATCTTGCTGATCGTTCCCGGGACATCTTCAGGATTCGTGTCGTCGGCCATCACCACGACGAATTGGAAGTGCTTCACCTCGGGCGGCTTGATTTCAGAACCAGTTTCGCGATGCAGCATTGCGATTACCTCGGAACTGAGATGCTCCTGCGGCATTTAGCGGTTCCTCCATTGTCGCAGCATTTAAAGGACTCTCATTATTTGTCACTCGGCAACAGCGTCAGCCGATGCGCACGCACCGCATCCTCAGCCGCCACCGAAAATGCCGCCGGAATTCCGCGCCCCGCAAACCATTCCGCGAACTGATCTCGATAATAAGGACTGCCGTACTGCCCCGATTCCCCAGTAGGAATTTCCATCAGCGATCCGTCGAAATCAGCCAAATCCGCCACAAATCGCATCGCCGGCCCATGCCCCACGCCCATCGCGCGCACCGTATCAATCGTCCCGCCCTGCTCGTACGGCCCAATACCCAACATTCGATGCAGCAATCCCGCGCGCCCCAACGGATGAACCATATCGAGCGGATGCAACCGCCCCCAATTCCACCCGGACTCCGTCGCCTGGCCTGTCTGCTTCTGCAACGCAGCCACTGCGTCATCCGCGGCAGCCATCAACAATTCATCGTAATTCGCAAATCCCTTCGGTAGCCACGCCGCGGGCCGCTCGCGCAACACATTCTCCAAAAACACTTTGTCGCGCCACCAAACATCGTTGTAAACACTCAGCGGCTCCCACAACTCATACTTCGTAACCTCGTCCCCCAAATAAGGCTGCAGCAAACGCACAAAAAGTGCCCGCCGCGTGTATTCCACAAACGAAGTCTCCACAGATTCCGCCGTAGCCCGCGCATCCCATCCACCCAGCCCAGCGATCAATCGCTGCGCCCGCGCATCCGCCGGCTGCTTCGCCTTCGCCGCTTGCACCAGGCCGCTGGCCAAAAAACGATTCGGCAAGCTAACAATATCGTTCTGAATCGCGTTGCAGTCCGCAGCCGTCAACCCAGTGCGCCCGGAAAGCAATTCATAAAGCCGCGCCGTCCGATAAGGCCCCGCCTGCCGATCCGACAAATAATATTTGTACCCCGGGCCCACCGTCCGCGCGTTGGCCGTAGCAATAATCCCGTCCGGCGGATTTTTCACCCGCGGCAATTCCTCGAACGGAATGTATCCCTTCCATTCATACGAATCCGTATCGCCGGGCACAGGCAACGCTCCGTCGCCACTCGCCCGAATCGGAATCCGCGCCGGAATCGTGAACCCAATATTCCCATCCACATCAGCGTAAATCGTATTTTGCCCCGGCCCCGCAATGTGCCGAGTCGTTTCAATAAACGAATTCCAATCCCGCGCCTCGCCCAGGAACGGAAATCCAAAATCCAGTCCCCCAGGTTCCAGGGCCGTCCAACGCAGCGCATAAGCCCGCCCGCCGTCCTCGATGGCATCCCGATGCACAAGCGGCCCATGCCGCGTCACCGCTACATCCAGCTGCACATCCGGTTTCCCGCGCACATGAATCACTTCGTGGCGTACGTCAGCCGTCAGCGTCTTGCCACCGGCGGCATATTCCAGCGGATTCCCATCAGAAAATTTCTCGACGTAAAGATCCTCCACGTCCGCATTACTATTCGTGAATCCCCAAGCGATCCGGTCGTTGTGGCCGATGATCACCAACGGCGCGCCGGGAAGCGCAAATCCTTCCACGTTCAGCCCCGGCGCCGTCAAATGCACGATGTACCACAGCGCCGGCACCGAAAGCTGCAAGTGCGTGTCGTTCGCAAGCAGCGGCTTGCCCGAAACCGTATGCGCCCCACTCACCACAAAATTGTTGCTGCCGATTATTTCCGACGACTCTTCCTCGAACTGCGCCAGAAAGTTACGCGCAGCATCCCACTCAATCGCAGCGAACGGCGGCCGGACGTCGGCCTCATCATCACTGTCCCCGTACCGCGCGCGATCGCCCAAACGCGTCGAACGCTTCATCCCCGCCGAAGCACCCGGCGCGGGAAGGGAAGCCCCCTCCGTCCAAATAAAATGGTCCAGCGCCGAATCGCTCACAAACAAATCCCGCGCCCGCTCTTCTCCCACCTTCGAAACAATCCACTGCCGGTTCAATTTCTCCTTCCATGTCGAAGTCAGCGTCTTATACATATACAAACTGATCAAATAGGTGTCCGCCGGAGTCCAAGGCCGCGGCCGGTACTCCAGCGCCACAAATTCAATCGGCAACTTCCCACCGCGCTCCGCAATATAATCGTTCACGCCGCGCGCGTAATCTTCCAGCAGCGCACGAATTTCCGGAGAAGCATCCGCCGCCGCGCGTTCCGCCGCCTGCCGCATCCCCAATGTGCGATTTTCCCTGTCGTAAGCCAGCCCCACCTCGCCAAAAATTTCGCTCAAATCTCCGCCCGCCGCCCGCCGCAACAAATCCATCTGCCACAAACGGTCCTGCGCCATCACGTAACCCTGCGCTGTTACCACATCCTGTAACGATTTCGCGCGAATCCACGGCCGCCCCCACCCGTCGCGGTCCACAATCACGCCATCCTTCAGTCCGCCAATCCCGACGCTTCCATCCAGCCGCGCCAGCGGCCGCCGCACGACCCACCAGCCCAACACCAAAGCAGCGCCAACAACCACCAAGACCACCGCCACCAAATATCGAAAAATCCGCGATCCGCGTGTCATCCGTCTCGATCCCCACTCTCTCGCTGCAACAGCCGCGCAGTGTAGCCCACCCAATCACCCGCCTGCAACGCGGCCATCACCAATCACCAATCACTTGTCACCAATCACTTGTCACTAATCACTAATCACCAGTCACAAATCACTCGCCCCTTTCCCACGTGCGCCGAAAAATGCAGAATTCCGCCATGCCCCACGAATTCACAGACTCCTACCTCACCGATGCAATCGCCATTTTCCGCCACTACAAAAATCTCGCCGAGCGCGCCATGGCTCAAGCCCCCGACGAAGCGCTCACCGCCGCTCTCGACCCCGAATCAAACTCCATCGCCATCATCGTCAAACACATGTACGGCAACATGCGCTCCCGCTTCACTGATTTCCTCACCTCCGACGGCGAAAAGCCCGACCGCAATCGCGACACCGAATTCGAATCGCCCGCCACATCCCGCGCCCAGCTCATCGCCCAATGGGAGACCGGCTGGAAATATGTTTTCGACGCCCTCGCGTCGCTCAACGACGCCGACCTCAACCGCACGGTCCTAATCCGCAGCGAACCCCACTCCGTCACCCAAGCCATCAATCGTCAGATAGCCCACTATTCCTACCACGTAGGCCAAATCGTATTTCTATCGAAACACTTCGCCTCCGCGCATTGGATCACCCTAACCGTCCCGCGCGGCAAGTCCGCCGAGGCCACGGCAAAAATCCGTGCCGCCCAAGAATCAAAGCACGAGAAGAAGTAGCGGAGCGATTTTCCGACCGATCGCAACTAAGATGCGGCCAGATCGGCGCGTACTCGCCTCCGGCCACTAATCACCACTCACCAATCACTACTCACTAACCACTAATCACTACTCACTAATCACCACTCACGCATTACTCCCCCCGCTCCGCCTCTCCCCTTGCTAAAATCACCCAAGATGATCGCCCTGCAATTATTCGCCGTCCTGGCACTCGTCGGCATCAACGCCTTCTTCTCCGCCGCCGAATTTTCCCTGATCGCCGTCCGCCAGTCCCGCGTCCGCCAGTTAGTCGAACAAGGCGACGCTCGCGCCAAAGTAGTCGAAGCCCTGCTCACCGATCTCACCCGCGTAGTCTCCGGCGTGCAAGTTGGCATCACGCTAGCCAGCCTGTCGCTCGGCTACCTCGGCGAGATCACTCTCGCCGGAATTCTCAGCCCGCTGGTGCAAGCGATCCCGCGCCCCTGGGCCGCCGTAATCGCTCACGGCACCGCGCTAGCCGTCGCCTTCGGCCTGCTCACCGTTCTGCAAGTTGTTCTCGGCGAACTCGTACCTAAAAGCCTCAGCCTGGCTCGCGCCGAACGCGTCGCCCTGCTAATCGCGCGACCTTTTTCCTGGTTTCTAAATACTTTTCGCTGGGCCATCGATTTTCTTGATGACGCCGCCGAAAAATTCGTCGGCGCGCTAGGCGTGGTTTCACCGCACAGCCACACCCTGGTGCGCTCCACCGAAGAACTCCAAGTAATGATCCAGCAAGCCCGCGACCGCGGCCTCCTCCCCGCCGCCGAAGTAAAATTCATTCAAGCCGCAATGGAACTCGGCCAAATCCAAGCCCGCGAAGTCATGGTCCCGCGCCCCGACGTCCACGCCCTCCCCGCCTCCGCCACTCTCGAAGACACCATGACCATGTTCGCCACCACCCAGCGCTCGCGCATCCCCGTCTACGAAGGCACGCTCGATCACATCCTCGGCTTCGTCCATATAAAAGACATGATCTGGATCCTGCTCGATCGCGCACGCCGCGCCGAAGATCATCAGCCGCTCGCCGAATTTAATCTGCGCACCGTCCTGCGCGACGCGCTCATCGTTCCCGAAACCAAGCCCGTCAGCGAACTGCTCCTGGAATTTCGCGCCCGCCGCACCGGCCTCGCCATGATCGTGGACGAATTCGGCAGCATCCTCGGCCTCGCCACACTCGAAGACATCCTCGAGCAAATGGTTGGCGAAATTCACGACGAATTCGACGTCGTCGAGCGCCCGCTCACCCTTCCCGACGGCGGCATGATCTTCGACGCCGCCATCAAAATCCGCGAACTCGCCGCGCGCTATAACATCATCCTCCCCGAAGATCCCTCCTACGAAACGGTCGGCGGATTCGTCCTCACCCGCCTGGGCTTTATCCCCCGAGGCAGCGAAAGCTTCGAAGCCGATGGCTATCGCTTCACCGTAATGGAAATGGACCATCGCCGCGTCTCGCGCTTGAAAATCAAACCGCTGCCGCCAGCGATCGTCCCGTCACCGTCTCCGATGCAAGAGTCCGCGCCGCAGTCGGCAGATAGCGCGCACGCCGAAAAGCACGACGCAAGCGCGCATCACCAGCCGCAAGGCGAAATCCTGGAAATGCCTGCGCCGTCAGCATCTGTGGCCGATTCACACAGCACAAAGAAAGTCCGCCGTCGCGCCGCACGAAAAAAATCCGCCAAGCCTCGCGATACAACTGATGTACCCTCTCCCGACGAGCCCGCCCCGGATTCACCATCCTCCGGGCCAGCCCATAAATGATTCGCTACATTTCAATCCGCCTGCTGTTCGCGCTGCCGGCGCTCTGGCTCATCCTCACCATGGTTTTCCTGCTTGCGCACATCGTTCCCGGCGATCCTGTCGCGCAAATGCTTGGCGAAGGCGCCCGCGCCGAAGACCTCACGCAACTCCGCCACGCCCTGGGCCTCGATCTGCCGCTCCCGGTGCAATACGGCCGTTACCTCTCCGGCGTTCTGCACGGAAATCTCGGCGAATCCTTCCGCTTCCAGCAACCCGTCCTGAAAGTCGTCGCCGAACACTATCCGGCCACTCTCGAACTCGCCGCGGTCGCGCTCCTGATCTGCGCTCTCATCGGAATTCCCGCCGGCGTCCTAGCGGCCCACAAACGCGGCGAACGAACCGATCACACCGTCGCCGTGCTAACGCTCTTCGGCCTCTCCGTCCCCAATTTCGCGCTCGGTCCCGTGCTCATTCTCCTGTTTTCGGTTGTGCTGGGCTGGCTTCCAGTTTCCGGTCGCGGCGGCATCTCGCATCTCATCCTTCCGGCGTTTACGCTGGGCGCCGCGCTAGCCGCCATCCTCACCCGCATGGTGCGCACTTCAGTAATCGAAGAGCTTTCCGCCGACTACGTCCGCACCGCCCGCGCCAAAGGTGTCTCTGAGTCCGGCGTCCTCTTCCGCCACGCTCTTCGCAACGCCCTGATCCCCATTCTCACCATCCTCGGCCTGCAGTTCGGCTCTCTCCTCGCCGGCACCATCGTCACTGAATCCATTTTTTCCTGGCCGGGTATCGGCCGACTCGCTGTTCAAGCGATCGGCGCGCGTGATTATCCACTGCTGCAAGGCTGCATCCTGCTGATCGCCGTCTCCTACGTGTTCGTGAATCTCCTCACCGACCTGGTGTACGCGCTGGTGGACCCCCGGGTGCGTTTCGAATGAGCGCAAGACCAAAGAACTCTCTGCCGCGTCAACTCCTGCGCGAACTCACTGATTTCCTCCGCCGCAGCGTTCCCGGCCGTTGGGGATTCGCGCTCACTCTGCTTCTGGTAATCGTCGCCGTAGCCGCCCCGTGGCTAGCTCCCTACGATCCCGTCGCCCAAAATTTGCCAGCCCGCCTCCTGGCGCCCACCGCCGCGCACTGGATGGGTACCGACGAGCTGGGCCGCGACATCCTCTCGCGCATCATCTTCGGTACGCGCGTCTCCATGCTCGTCAGCGTCTGCGTTGTTTTTGGTGCAGGAATAATCGGCCTGGCAATCGGCGCGGTCGCAGGCTATTTCGGTGGTTGGTTGGATCGCTTCGTCAACATCATCCTGATCAACGCGTTTCTCTCATTCCCGGGCATCCTGCTAGCGATCGCGTTCGCCGCGTTTCTAGGCCCCGGCCTCGACAAAGTAATTCTCGCGCTGGTAGTCACCGGCTGGGCCGGCTACGCGCGCCTGGCTCGCGCGCAAATTCTGCAAGCCAAAGAAATGGAATACGTCCTGGCCGCGCGCTCCCTGGGCGCCTCGCACGCCCGCATTCTAGTGCGCCATCTTCTTCCAAACATTTTGCAACCAATTCTAGTGCAAGCCACCATCGCCATGGCCGGCGCCATCCTCGCCGAATCCACCCTAAGTTTTCTCGGCGTCGGCGTCCTGGCCCCCATGCCCAGCTGGGGCGCCATGCTCAACGACGCCCGCGGCCACCTCTTCGACGCTCCCCATCTGGTAATTTTCCCAGCGCTCGCCGTCATGACAGCAGTCCTAGCCTTCAACCTGCTAGGCGATGCTTTACGGGACTGGCTGGACCCCCGCATGCGTTCCTACCTGATCATCACCTCGCTCGCCCGCTAAAGGACGTTGCCTTTGAATTCGTGAATCGCGCTACGGTGCGATTTGTCGTACGCCGTCTCTGTGTTCTCCGATTTTTCTCTGTGAACTCTGTGTCACTGTTCTCGCCTTTCTCTGCGCTCTCTGCGCTCCTAACTCTGCGTCCTCTGCGTTAAATCTTTCTGCCCTCCTCAAACACGTCGCGACACACCTGTCCCACCGCCCGAACGCGTACTCCGAAAAATTGTCGCGGAATAAAACCCAGGAAAACCCAGCAGAAAAAAACGAACCCTACCCCAACTCCACCGTAACCTCAGCACCCCGCCCAATCCCCAAAACCCTGGCCGCATTCCCCTTATTCACGCACAACTCCAAATACCCGCCCGACCCAATGATCGCAAACGGCTCTCCCGCCGTCCCCAACGCAAACGTCGCCAACAATTTCTTGATCTCTGCATTCCCAGCGCGAATCGTGAACTTCGCGTCCGGCGCAATCAAGGCCGGCGTCTCCTCGCCCTTCAAATTCGTAATCAGATTCCCAAAGTTATCCAGCTTCAGCACCACGCACTTAATCGTGTTCCCGTTCACCTTCGGCTTCGGGATGCTGAACCGCACGAAATCCTCAATCTGCTCCCCAAAACTCGCTGTCTGCCAATTCTTCGAAAGCCATCCCGCCACCGGCGCGAAAATATCTCGTCCATGAAACGTATTGCTCACCGGCTGTCGGAAATAATGCTCCGAAGTAACATGCCACGCAAAAAGCGATTCCGACTGATCGTAAATCGCCGAAAGCACTCCATTGTCCGGCGCCACAAAATAATGCTGATCCCCGGCAACTAGAATCGGCCGCCGCTGCGTCCCCACGCCCGGATCCACCACCACCAGATGAATCGTCTTCGGAGGAAAATAATTGTACGCTTGGCTGATCGTCAACGCGCCGTCCAGCACATCGTGCGCGATCACGTCGTGCGTGATATCCACAATATTCACTTCCGGATTGATAGTCAGGATGACGCCCTTGATCACGCCCACCAGGTGGTCGCTCGTCCCGTAATCCGTCGTCAGCGTAATAATTGGCCGCGCCAAGTTTCGCCCCCATGAATTGCGCGGCGCAATCGCAGAAATCTATGATGCCGCATTCTTCGACGCTAACGGACGCCCACACCTCTGTCAAGGCAACCTGCGCGTACCTGTAACGCACTCGTACTAGCGCGATTTCGCGGCTCGCACAGGCCTCTGCTTGACCCCTCTCCCGCGTACCGCTATTCTGAATGCTCGCGGCTTCCGGACATGCGCATCTATCTCGACTACAACGCGACAACTCCCGTGGACCCCGCCGTCCTCGACGCCATGCTGCCGTTTTTCGCCGAAAATTTCGGCAATGCCAGCTCGATCCATTCACCAGGACAGCGCGCGCGTGGCGCAGTAGATGGGGCTCGTGCGTCAGTGGCCGGGTTGCTCGGCGCGAAGTCCTCGGAAATCGTCTTCACCAGCGGGGGCACGGAATCAGACAATCTCGCGCTCTTCGGCGTCGTAGCCGCGTCGCAGGATTCGCGCAAGCACATCATCACCACCGCGATCGAACATCACGCGGTACTCAATGCTGCGCAAGCTCTGGAAAACCTTGGCGCCGAAGTCACCTACATTCCCGTAGGCCGCGAAGGGACCGTGGATCCCGATGACATTCGCCGCGCGCTGAAGCCGGAAACCGTCCTCATCAGCGTGATGCACGCCAACAACGAGCTGGGCACCATCCAGCCCATCGAAGAAATTGGCCGCATCGCCACGACCGCGGACGTCTTGTTCCATTGCGATGCCGTGCAGGCCGCCGGAAAGCTGCCGCTCGACGTAAACCGCCTCGGCGTCGACCTGCTCTCCATTTCCGCGCACAAAATTTACGGCCCTAAAGGCGTCGGCGCGCTCTACGTCCGCTCCGGCACGCCCCTTGAGCCGCAATTTTACGGTGGCCATCATGAACGCGACCGCCGCCCCGGCACCGAAAATGTTCCGGGCATAGTGGGCCTCGGAAAAGCGGCGGAATTAGCGCGCAAGAATCTGCAAACGGATTGCGCGCGAATCACCACGCTGCGCAATCGCCTGGAAGACGCCCTGCTCGCAGCCTGCGGTGATGCCCGCGTAAACGGAAATCGTGCTCAGCGTGTATCCAACACTTCGAACATTTCGTTTCACGCAGCCGGCGGGGAAGCGCTGGTAATCGCGCTCGACCTGCAGGGCATCGCCTGCTCCACCGGCGCGGCCTGCTCGTCCGGCGCAGTAGGCCCGTCGCACGTGCTGCTAGCCATCGGCCTTTCCCCCGACGAAGCACGCAGCAGCCTGCGCCTCAGCCTAGGCCGCACGACAACAGCCGAAGAGATCGATCAAGCAATCGCGGCAATCCCGCAATCAGTCGAGCGCCTCCGCGCCCTCTCGCCGCTAAGCTCGAACACGACAATTTCAGCATGACGGGCGGCAGGTGCTTTTGAATTTGCTGTTGGTTTTGAATTTGCTTTTGTAGCGGCGGTCTTTAGACCGCCAGCCGTTGCCGTTGCTTTCGAATTTGCTCTTGGTTTTGAATCTGTTTTTGAATTATGTAGCGGCCGCCTCTTTTTTTTTGGCGGGCGCAGTTTTGCCTTTGAATTCGTTTCATCGATTTCGTAAGCGAAAAGGACCAAAACGTTGTCGTCACCAGCCCAACTCGAACTCGCAACCAACGAGCCAACCATCCCCACCGCCAACACCGTCGCAGTCGCCATGAGCGGCGGCGTGGACAGCTCCACCGTTGCCGCCATCCTCCACGACCGCGCCCAAACCATCGTTGGCCTGACGATGCAGCTCTGGAACCAGCGCCGCCTGCCCCAACTCGAAAATAACGGCCCCGCTCAGCATCGCTGCTGCTCGCACGACGATGTCTACGACGCTCGCCGCGTAGCCGAACATCTCGGCATTCCTTTCTACGTCGTGAATTTCGAACGCGAATTCGAGCTTAATGTAATCAAGCCCTTCGTCGCGGACTACCTCGAAGGCCGCACGCCCATCCCCTGCACCATGTGCAACAATCACGTGAAGTTCGATCAACTCCTCGTCACCGCGCGCCAGATCGGCGCCGAGCGCATCGCTACCGGCCACTACGCCCGTGTGCGTCACAACGCGCAGACCGGCCGCTACGAACTCCTCCGCGCCGTGGACGAATCGAAGGACCAAACCTATTTCCTCTTTGGCCTAACGCAAGAACAGCTCGCCCGCACCGATTTTCCCCTCGGCGAACTCTCCAAGCACGAAGTCCGCGAAATCGCGCGCCGCCTGCGAGTGCCCGTGGCCGAAAAGCCCGAAAGCCAGGAAATTTGTTTTGTCCCCACAGGCAATTACGTGAAGTTCATCGAAGGCTATCTGCAAGAGCAGGGAAGGGAACTACCCAAGGAACCCGGCGACATCGTCTCGACTTCCGGCGAAGTTCTAGGCCGCCACACTGGCCTGCATCAATTTACGGTAGGCCAGCGCAAGGGCCTCGGCCTCTCCGGCGGCCAGCCCCCTATGTACGTAGTCGCGCTAGACCGCGCCCAAAATCGCCTCGTGGTCGGTGAAGATCAGGAACTCCGCCGCACCGTACTGCGAAGTCCGCAACGTCAACTGGATTCCGTACCAGGTTCCCGACCAACCAGTCGAAGCCATGGTCCGCATCCGCAATCGCCACGAACCCGCCGCAGCAGAAATCACGCCGCTAGACGCCTCGACCGCCCGCGTAAATTTCCGCGAGCCTCAGCGCGCCATCACCCCCGGCCAAGCCGCCGTTTTCTACGCCGGCGAAAATGTCCTGGGCGGCGGCTGGATCCGTTGAATTTGTTCACGCCTTAATTTTCAGATTGAGCCTGCAGGAAAATCAAAACGCAGAAAATGTTCCCGGAGAATTACAACCGAGAAATAAAACCTCAAATAAAAAGCTCTTCGTCCTGCGAAACCGAATCCGCATCCCCGTCCGATTCTCGCTTGTTATTCTGCTGCCGCCGCAACATATCCAACCCCACCTTGATCCCCTTCATCACCGCCGACGCCTGCCGGATCGGCCCCCACAAAGTATTCCTGAATTTCGTTCCCGCTTCATCCACCACTTCCAGCGCCCCAGTCAAAATCTGGTCCGCGCGAATCACCTGAATCCGCAGACGCTCCAGCGCTTCCGTAACTACGCGGTCCACCTTCTGCGCTTGCCCGCGCGCCATCCGCGTGATCTCCGCCGTATCGCCCATCACGCTGGAAATGCGCCCCTCGGAATCTTCCAATATCCGGTTCACGCGCACTAGGATCGGGTCCACGCGCCCCTGCAGGTCATTCGCAATCCGCGTGAATTGCTCCATCGACATCTTCAACTGCACAAACATCGCCACCAAAATAGCCATCTGCACAACAATAGCTATAGCCGCGATGATGATGAACGCTTCGACCCAGCCGGACATTAGGCTCCTTGCCCTGCCTTAGGACGCCTTCGATTCCTTGCGGTACGTGTCCTTTCCCGCGTCCACCGCCGAGGAAAGCGCATCCTTCTGCCGCGACATAATTTCCTTGCTGCGCTCGATCAGATCTTCCGCGCGTTCGCGCAATTCCCGCGCCTTCTTCTGCGCGTATTCGCGGCCCTCGTCGGCCTTGCCCGTCAAATATTCACGCGTCTCGTCGCCAGACTTCGGCGCGAATAAAATGCCAACCAGCGCTCCAATTCCCAATCCCACCAAAAATACGCTCACCTTCGAACCGACACTGTTGTCGCTCATGGTCCACCTCAGGAGCTGACAGTAGCATAGCCGTCCCAACCGAGGCAAGAGAACCAGCAGACTGCCCGCAATTACCGGGCGCTAAGCGAGTTAATAGTCGCCACTTCGGAGTCGAAACTTTAAAGCGGAAGGCGCGCCACATCGCCATCAGCGCACAGCCAATATCCGGTCTGAACAGCAATACCGGTGTTACAGCGCGTCAAGCTGTCACCTGGGATGCCGAAACAACTCTCGCCGGCCGCGTCCGCTTCTCCAGCAACGCCAGCCTCTCCGCGTGATCCATCGGCTCCCACGGCACCAGCTTCTCCGCCAGCACGTCCATCCTGCGCAGCAACGTCAATTCCACGAACAGCTCCATAAAATCCATGTCACGGAACACCAACGACCCTGACTCCCGCATCTTGTCCCGTATCTGCTCCAGATGCGCCGGCATCTCCGTCCAGTGCAGCCCCGAACGATGATGATGACAAAGATGGTATCCCTCGTTCATGAAATTCACTTCGTCATACACCGTCACCGTATTCGCAAAATAATCCTCGGGCCGCTCCTCATTATAAAACGCGTGCTGCACCCACGCAGTCATCGCCATGATGAAATTCATCGCCATCAACGGCACCAGCACGTACGCAATCCCCAGTCGCCAGTTATAAATGAACACCGCCGCGAAATAAATCGCATACAGCGTGATTCCCCATACCATTCGCCGCCGGTTCTCGCCCTCGCCCTTGGCCGTGAAGTACGCATACGGCGCCAGCCCCAGCACCGTCCAAAAATTGTCCGCCAGATACGAGAAGAAGTGCAGCCGGTTGGTGCGGTCATACCCAATCGTGGAGGTAGTGTCGTCCGGCCCGCTATTTTCCTTATGATGCAGCCGCACATGCACCGTGCGATCCAGTTCCGGCACGTTGCCGTACAAAAATCCCAGGAAAAATTCCACGTAACGCCCGAGCACCTTATGGAACGAATCCGAAAAATATCCCTGCCGCCGGTGCGCTTCCAAATGCTTCGCGCTGAACATCCGCACGAATCGCTGAAACTTCACTCCGTACAAGGAAAGATAAAAAGCGATCACCAGCAGCAGCCGCGGCTTCCCTAAAATCATTTGCGCCACGAATATCGGCACCGCAGTAAGCGTCAGCGAAACCATCAGCCGCAGCGCCGGAGTATCGCGCGCGTCCCGCAGAATTTTCTGCCCCAGCCGCTCGAGCAGCCGGTCGTAAACCCCGGAAATAAATTGATAAGCCTCGCGCAGCGGCCGAATCTTTCCCAGCACCACAACCAGGGCGTAGCATCCCATCGAAATCGCCCCAACCAGCAGCACCGCCACAATGCTAGCCGCCGCCGTCAACACCGCCAACCACCGAAACGCCGCCCGGAACCCCGCCCCCACGCTCAACGTCGGCCTAACCGTCGCCGCGCCAGCACCATCACGCAAGTCGCTGTTCCCAACGCTTTGCGTCTCGCCACTCAGGTCGCTCGGCAGTTCGTCCGCCACGCCGCTACGCCCAACGCTTCGCGTCTCGCCGTCGGCGCTTCGCAAGTCGCCACGTACGCCGCTCGGCACTTCGTCCGCCACGCCGCTACGCCCAACGCTCTGCGTCTCGCCGCCAGCACTTCGCACGTCGCCAGGCACGCCGTTTCCCAAGTCGTCCAGCTCCGCCGCGCCTACTTTCCCTGCAATTTGCATGTTCGTCGCCTGACCGATGTACTACTGTCGTCCGCGCCCATCCGCAAAAGAAATCTACACCGAAGCACACAAAACTTCCAGCCACGAACGAGTGTGCGGAAAAACGCTCAAATTGTCATCCCGCAGGCGCCTTTTGCCGGAGGGATCCTGCTTTTTCCGCAACGTCTGCTCGAAAGCCAGTTCCCTTGCCGCGCTCTGGAGTCTGTGTCAGAACTACTGTTTTGCGTCAGGGCACGGCTTCAGCCGTGCCGTAACCGCCGCGATGTCAGTGCGGCTTCAGCCGCTGAGGGAACGAATTGTCAGTTCTCACACAGCCTCTTCAGCTGGGCGCCATTGACGTGGCCGTTGCCTTCGTTTTTCGCCGTCATCCTGAGCCCCCCGCGGCGGGCGAAGCCTGCCTGCCGCAGGCAGGGACCTCTCTTCGCTCCCGATCTACTGCGGTCTCGTGCCAAGAATCCCATCACAAAAAAATGTCCTTCGACGCCGAATTCCTAGCCCTACTGAAAAAACACAACATCCCCTTCAACCCAAAATTCGCCCTGGCCTGACCAACACCCGCGCCGCTGCACCGCGATTCGTCGTGAGATCCCCCGCGCCACACGAGGGCGACGCGCTCGCCGGTGATTCTCGTTTGGTAGGGGCGGTCCGCGCCCGCATTGCGCAGCAACAACGCCGTTATGCGAATGGGTCGGCAATCCGCCGCGCAAGTGTTCGCTTTTATTTTCGTCTATGCATCGTGTGTTAGAATTAAGTAAGTGAGGCGTGTGTTCTTTAGCTCGCCCGGGAGCGCAGAGAGATGCCCGAAACAGTCACGGCGCGCACCGAAGATGCCGAAGTCAAATCGAAGTGGCGATTCAGCGTTGATACCGCTTCTGCGGAAATTAGAGCTGCGGCTGCACAAATCATCGCCGCTTCGCGCATTCCTGGCTCAAGTCTTGGAAGACTTCTGAATGCTTTCCTCAACGAACATTTACCTTGGCCGTACCGCGCAGGTCCTGGCACGGCAATCGATTCTACCGGCGTTGAATCCTCAAAATTTGAATCCTTGATCTACACTTCCTCAGGCGTCGTTGAGCGTGTCCCGGCAGACAGCCTCGCGTGTGTGATTGATATCTACGAAAATCTTAACCTGGAGCAATTGCGCAGTTCCTACGTCAAAATCGCGCACGCTAAGATGCTGGCTAAAGCCACGATCCCGAGCGTACCGCAAGATGTTCCTGTCGCGGATGCAACGATGGGAATTATCTTTGCGCGCGATTCTGAAATTCCGATTGAGGCTCTCGCGGAAGAAGTTGCGCGCTTGAACCGTGAGTATTCCTATCGGTTTTGGCCCGATATGGTTGTGGTGCTCTCCCGCGGAACCGTCAACCTTGCTTGCCAGTTTCCCTACCAACCACTGGGCGATTTCCTTCCGCCAGCTCGCGGAGCTACGTACCGTGCCGCAATGTACGTTCACGTGTTCGCCAGATCGCACAGCGAGTTCACGCTCAACAAAATGTGCGCGCTTCTGTTTTCATATCTCTACATGTTCCAGCCGGGCGTAGGACTTCCGCCTTATCAGGAAATGCTAAAGGATATGCCCAAAATTGGCATCCCTGTGGCCGGATTCCAGTTCAACTTGAAGGGCGATTTGGTTCCCGTGCCAACAGAGATGCGTTTCAACGAATTCTTCCTATTCCCACTCAGTTTTCGTGTGGAGGATCAGCAGGGCAGTCTTCACGCGAAGGTTCAATACATGCCCTGGCAGGACGGTGGTGTGGTTCGCGTGCAGGGCCAGTTTCCAATCGAAGCGTTGTTGGTATTCGCAGGCAAGGAAGCGCTTAGCGAACCGATTGTGCGATATCAGGGTGAGCAGACCTCGGGCGTAATTCCGATGTCGCGAGGGCAGTTCAAGGAAATGGCGACTCGGATAGCGGGTCGATCGAACCTGGTCATCAAGCCGGATCAGCGGCCAAATCTCGTCATTCATAAGCGCGGAGACGAAGGAACGAGTTCCCCTTTCATCGCGAGAGTGTTTGTTGGGATTTGCATGCTGCGCGACCAAGCAATTGCAGACAAATCGCTCAGGAACGAGTTCGACAAATCGTTCGAGGGAGTTCTAACGGGGCTGGAAAGCCTCAGAGACACCGCGAAGTCGATCAACAAGTTGTATTCGTCGCATAGCGATGCAGTCGCGCGTGGACCGGGCGCACGAATCGTCAATGGGGACATCTACGTCGAGGAGCCGATCGACCTCGAATTGAAGAAGCAAATTGAGAGCCTTATCAGCACCGCGTCGCGAATCGTCAAGGAAAGGATGAAGGGGTTGATGAAGATTTTGGACGCCAACATTGGATTTCTGTTTCAAAAGGAATCTGCATTCAAGAATGGCGTCGCGAGACTCAGGGCAAATGATCCCGCATTGGCGGACTATCTCGTCGAGACGCGTGCGAAGTGGTGCGAACGGCTACTAAAAATCCGCAACGATCTTCTTGAGCACGGCACGTGGTCGCTGGAGCGGGTGCGATATGAGCTGTCCGGTACGAGCGTTCACGCGATCGAACCGCTCGTTGACGGGCAGCCGGTTACGGATTTCGTGTCTCATACCGTTGATCGCATCTGCTGTTTCGTCGAAGAGCTTTGCACTCACGCACTCCAGGCGCGAATGCTGCACGACGTGTCTATTGCCGAAATGCCGCTGAGCGAACGAAAGCCTGAAAACGCCGCGCGATTTCGTGTTGCCTTGGTCGGCGGCGGAACTCCACTTTGGACCATCGCCTATCACGACACGAAATTTGAAGATACGTAGGCGGGTAGTCCGCCCGTTCAAATGAATTGCGCCCCCCACTAGCGCTGCATCCGCAAATATGCGCCAGTCGCGGGCGTGAGGCATCCCGTGCTGCAGATAGAACGGTAGGTGCAAAAAGCGAATCAACTTCTACGTTAACTACCGCAATGGTACTATCCGACTTGGTGACGCGCCTAACGCAGCCGCGCGCTCGTTCGGAGGTCGCATGCGAAGCGCCTTATATTATCCGCACACGAAAATTCGCAGTGAGGAACTTCTGAAGTCGTCCCTGCTCTTGTGGGACAAAGTTAGCTTCATCGTTCCGTGGCAACATTTCGACGAGAAATACCCAGATCCCACCGTGCAGGAGGCAGTCGAACTAATCGGTGAAAATCACTATCCAAGTAACAGTGAGAAAAGGCAGACCCATTCCTTGGTCGAGGACCTCGTAACTCGTCCTCTTCCGCAGCCGTTCTATTTTAAGCCGGACGGGAACGAACACCCTGACTACGCGATTTATCCGCAGAAATTGCTACCTGAGACTTGGGACTTGCTGCAGCAAGCAAGGTTGGCGCAGGACATAGGAACGGAAAGAGACTTTTATCTCACCAGTAGTGCAGGGCTGAGCGTCATGTCAATACTGGCGGACTGTTGCGCTGGAAACACTCACCGACGGATAACCGATCGGATTGGAGCTTATGCGACTGTGGCCGGTCTCTTGGAGGACCAGGGCGGTCGGCAGATTGTTAATCCTCCGGAACCAGAATTTGACCAACTGGTCCCCGTTTCCCTGGAGGTGATCGACCTTTCGCGGATCAAATTGAAGACTCTCGTTGATTTTCGCAAGCGCGAGGCGAAACGTGGGGGATATGCGATTCGGGACCTGAGGCACCGTTATGTTGAGAAGTTGGAGTCATACGTCAGGGAGTTGACCACGCTCACGAATCACGAGGGTGATCTGAAAGAAATAAAATGGCAGTTTCGTCAAGATATGAAAGATGACCTTGCCGGTCTTCGGGACGAGCTGCAAATGAATGCTAACGACGTCTTTTTTTCGAAAGAGATGCTTGTCGCCGCAATCGCCGGATTCGGAACCATGGCGACCTTTATGTTTAAGGCACCGCTTACGTTGACGGAGGTTTTTACCGCGGCTGGAGGTGCAGTTTCTATTGGCGGCCTGCTCGGGGTCCGCAACAAGTTCCTATCCTCACGGCGGTCAATGCTTCGAAGTCATCCTATGGCCTATCTGTATGAATTAGGAAAATCTCCGCTGGCAAACTAATCCGACGTACCACCAGCGCCGTTTTACGCTTCGAACCTGCCGGCGGCAGGATCGAAGGGACCTGACCCGATCCGGCCCCGCGAGCTCCCACCCCCCAGTTTGCACTTGAATTACCGTAACGACTGTGTTATCATCAGTCGTGCGCTAATTTCATCACCACCAGGGGGCTACATGGTCCACGCTGCTCGCGCCTCAACCGCCAGCGCGCCAGCCCCGCTCCCCACCCGCCATTTTCTAATCGGCCACGCCGCGATTAAAAACGCCCGCAACTCCCCTGAAAACAATGCGTTGGATTTTTCTAATCGGCTCAAAACAGCGAATTGCAGCGCGCGTTTTTCGCGCGTTTTGCGCCCCCAGAATCACAATTCACCGGTCGCGCGACACAGCCTCGCGGTTCACCACTCACCAATCACTACTCACCAATCACGCATTTCTAATCGCTAGTCGCCAAATATTAAAAATCGACCTAACCACCTCACAACAAACGAGAAAACATTTTCTAATCGCTAGTTTTTCTGCCACTTTGCCTCCCACGGCGCGCCTCACTCCTCACTCGTCACCCCTCGCTAATCACCACCTCATCCCATTTCTATTCCGTACAAATAAACCTCACAGAATCACCATTCTGTTGAGACCCCTGCTGAAAACAAAGGAGAAGCGATTTTCTATTCAGTACAAATTTGCTCTTCGCGGTATCAGCCTGCCCACGAAGGCAGCGACGTCGCTCCCACCCCGTCCTGAACTGAACAGATTTCTCCGCAGAAGCCGCGCAAATTATCTTAAGATTGAAATTCCACTCGAGGTGAGGATGCGGCGAATCTTGTTTGTCGTGGCAGCGACTCTGCTCAGCGCTCTAGGCCTAAGCGCCCAACAACGCAACATTGACACGCAAAAATCCACGATGACGATCCACGTCGGCAAGACCGGCGCCTTCTCCGGCCTGGGACACGAACACGAAGTGCGCGCCTCCATCCACAGCGGCACCGCCGACACCGGCGCGCATCCCGCCGTCGAAATCCACGTGAACGCCCGCGACCTGCGCGTGATGGACCCCGACGCCTCCGACAAAGATCGCGCCGAAGTGCAAGCAACTATGCTCGGCCCCGAAGTCCTCGATAGCGACCAGCATCAGGAAATCATATTCAAATCCACGGCCGCTGAATCCGCCGGGGAAGGCCGCTGGACGCTCCACGGAGATCTCACGCTGCACGGCCAAACGCATCCGGTCACCGTCCACGTCACTCTGAAAGACGGCCATTTCACGGGTGAGTCCACCGTGAAACAAACCGAGTTCGGCATCAAGCCTCCCGGCAAAGCCGGCATCCACGCCAAAGACGAAGTCGCCATCCACTTCGACGTGCTACTTGTGAATTAAAATAAAAATCACGCGCGCCCCACGCCCAGACGGTTTCACGCGCTAGGAGCTTCCGGCGCCTGCGTCTCGCGCAATGCCTCAAACACGCGCTGCGCCTGTGCCCGCGGCACTTCCGCTGCAAGCTGCTCCAAAGTGAGCTGCCGCAACTGCGCCACGCTGCCAAACCGCAGCAAAAGTTTTTGCGCCGTGCGCGGCCCGACTCCGCGTATCTCCGTCAAAGCTGTGCGCAATCGCCGCTTCGATCGCCGCTGGCGGTGAAAAGTCACCGCGAACCGGTGCGTTTCGTCGCGAATCTGCTGGATCAAATGCAGCACCGGCGAATGTCGCTCCAGCACCACCGGCTCGTGCTCGCGCCCCAGCACGTACAAAATCTCTTCCTTCTTCGCGATGCTCGCCATCGGCTGATTAATAATCGCCAGCTTGTCCAGCGCCTTCGCGGCCGCGTGCAATTGCCCGATCCCGCCATCAATCAAAATCAAGCTAGGCATCGGTTTCTTTTCCGCCTGCAGGCGCCGGTAACGCCGCTCCACCGCCTCCTCCATGCTCGCGAAATCGTCGCGCAGAATCCCTGTCGATTTTTCCGCTCCGTCCGCCATCGCTTCGCCGCGAATGATGAATTTCCGGTAATCCGCCTTCTTCATCCGCCCCGATTCCCACACCACCATGGAAGCCACCGTGTCCGATCCCTGGATATGCGAAATATCGAAACACTCGATCCGTTTCGGCGGCTCCGGCAATCCCAGCGCCGATTCCAGCGCGTCCACAATCGCCGCCGAGCCGGGCTTCAAAATCCGAAAGCGCTGAATAAACGAATGCTGCGCGTTCTTCTCCACCAATTCCAGAAACGCATGCTTCTGCCCGCGCTGCGGATTCAATATCTCCACACGATGCCCCGCCTGCTCCGTCAGCACTTCCTCGATCAGCCCACAATCCTCGAATCCCATCGGCGTGTGGATGTAGCGCGGCAAATAAGCCGCATCCAAATACAATTGTTTGATCAACGACGGCAAAAATTCCTCGGGATTAAATTCTTCCATGTCCTCCCAGTAAAAATCCCGTCGGTCCACGACTTTCCCGCCGCGCAAGTGGAATAAATTCACAGCCACTTGCGGCGGCTCGGCGTACCAAGCCAGCACGTCCGTATCATCACCCGATGCCGCCGCGATTTTCTGCCGCTCCTCCATCTCGTTTAACGTACGCAGCAAATCGCGATACCCCGCGGCTTCCTCGTAACGCTCCGCCTCGGAAGCCGATTGCATCCGATCCTTCAAACTCTGTGCCAGATCGCTCCGCCGCCCCTCCAGAAACAGCCGCACATCGCGCGCCGCCTCCGTATAACGCTCGTCCGTCACCAACCCCGCCACGCACGGCCCCAAACAACGATGAATGTAATACTGCAAACAAGGCCGCGGATGCGTCCGCGTCAAATCCACCGTGCACGATGGCACCAGAAAATGTTTGTGAATCAGATTCACCATCGAATAAGCCAGCCGCGCCGGAAAGTACGGCCCAAAATAAATCGATCCATCTTTATTCAGTCGCCGCGTCACATACACCCGCGGATATTTCTCAAACGCCGTGTACCGGATATACGGATAAGTCTTATCGTCGCGCAACAGCACATTGAATTTCGGCTTGTGCTGCTTGATCAGATTATTTTCCAGCGCCAGCGCTTCCTTCTGATTGTCCACGACGATGTAATTCATGTCGACAATCTCGCGCACCAGCGATCCCGTCTTCGCATCCTGCCAGTGCGATTCCATGAAATAAGATCGCACCCGGCTGCGCAGCGAGTTCGCCTTGCCCACATACAGAATTTTCTCGCCCGCGTCCAAAAACATGTACACCCCGGGCTGCGTAGGCAATTGCGCGACTTTTTCGCGGAGTTCCATGGCGGCGAGTTACAATGTCTAAGTCTGACGACGGCCCAGGTAGCGTTCGAGCGGCGCCCGAGTGGCGGTCAAGTGAAGCCAATTGACGTTTGACGCGCCGGGTCGCGTACAACGTCAATGATAGCAAACGCTATCTAATTGCAGCAGGAGCCCGATGCATCGCAGCGTCTCAAAATTCATTCTGCTCATTACTCTCGCGGGAATCCTGCCGCTCGCGGCGCTGTTGCTCTCCGCTCCCGTCTGCTACGCCCAGTCACAAGATCAGCAAAACCAGCACAATCAACCAGGCCAGCAACCCGCGCCACCGCCGGCCACTCCGCCGCAACAGCAACAACCGCCGGACACCACGCCTCCGCGTCCCAACCCGGACCCCGACGCCCCTCAGGAATCATCCTCAAAGAAAGTTCTGCCTGCTCCGGAGGACGATCCCGCGCCGGCCGCGGCTCCCAAAGACGCCCCGAAAAAATCCAAACCCGGAGTGCTCCCGCCTGAGGACGATCCCGCCTGGGATCCCTTCCACGCCCAACAAGATATTGACGTCGGAATGTTTTACCTGCACAAAGGCGACACGGACGCCGCCATCAGCCGCTTCGAAGACGCCATCCGCCTGCGCGCCAATTTCGCCAAGCCGCGCCTGCTCCTGGCCGAGTGTTACGAAAAGAAGAACGATCCCACCGAGGCTCTGCGCTACTACAAAGAATATCTGCAGGTCCTGCCCAACGCCCCGGACGCCAAAAAAGTCCGCGAAAAAATCGACAAACTCTCCAAAAAGTAAACTCCAGTCAAAAGGTATCTGTCATTGGCATCTCGAACGGAGTCCCGCGCTTTTTCTTTCCCGCCGCATTTTGGCGGGCGCGGTACGCAGTGTAGGGATCTGCTTTTCGTAAGTGTCGGAGAAAATGCGAATGCCGTGGCCGACGAAAGCCGCCTCAGCGCCGCGGAAACCGGTTCAAAAACCTCATAGCCCGCTGATAATCCGCAAATTTCTTCTCTTCCCGCCGAAACTCCGTCCCGTGCGACTCCCGGCGGCAGCGCGCAAATTTCATCGGATGCTTCACGTGCAGCATCTCGTGATACATCACATAAGCCACCACAAATTCCGGCACCACGTCGCGGTCCAATTGCCGGTTGATCACAATCTGCTGCAACGCCGGATCGAAACAACCGAGCATGCTGCTCCAAACTCGCCGGCTCCAACCCAACCGCGGCTTGGCAAGCTCCCCAGAAAAATATCGCGCGTTCAACCGCTCAAAAAGCTGATCCAGATCGTGATGTGTCCCAGCCGGCCGGTGCTCCACCCGCCGCGCCCGCCGCTGCCGCAAAGCCAGCAATCGGCGCCGCGTCGCCCCCGCATAAGAAAATTCCCGATAAGTCTGCAGCAATTCCTTAGGCGGCTCCCGCCGGTACAAACGCCCCAGCAAAATCGCCGCCGTAGCCTCCACCACCGGATGCGGCGCATCGTCCAGCGCATCTGACAAACGCACATACGCCGTATCTTCGCGCAAACGAATCGTGTGCGTCAGGTCCGTGTAAGGATGAAACTCCACCACAAAATTCGGCGGCCGCCCTTCGCAACCAAGCCGGGTATAAATCCGCTGAAAGATCCGCTCGCCGCCCGGAACCAGGTTTTTCGTGCGCCGTTTCTTCACGAAGGCTTCCTCCGCACCGGCGCAGGATTCAATTCTTTCAGCGCCTTATCCACGTCCGTCAAAGCGTCCTGCGTTCCCTCGATCGCATCCTGCAAAGTATCCTTATAGGTGTCGTACTCTGGGCCGCCCTGATTAATCTTCTGCAGCGCTGCCAGAAATTCCTTGCCCTTGGTTTGCATGATCTTCAACGAAGCGCGAATATCCACCTGCTTCTCACGCGCCACTTCGATCTGGTCCGCCGCATCGTCAATGCATCCCGCATACGCGTTTAGCAATCCATTCAGAATCTCAGCCCGCCTTCCTTCCGGCACGGTCCGCGTCAGCTCATACTGAAATTTCTTCAATCGGTCGTCCGCAAACGTCACGAATAGTTTCATCCGCTCCGGAGGCGTCACCGCATCGCGTATGCGATCGCCCTCCGCATCCGTCAAATAATCCTTCTTCTCTTCCTGGGCCTGAACGCAGCGCGCGGAAACCGATATCGTCACCGTCGCGGCCACCAGCAGCATCGTCCAGATTCCCAATCTTCGTGCCTGCCGCCACATCGCGCGCTCCTAATTCTTCGGTTTATCCGCGTCCGGCGCCGCCGCGGGCACCGGCGGCGCACCAGCTGGCTTAGGCTCCGGCCGCTTCGGAAATAACTGGTGAATCAACTCGCGGTCCAGCGTCTCCAGTTCCGCCCGGATCTCCGCCAGCGGTTTCTGGTCGTCCTTCGCCAGGCTCACCATTATGTCGTCCAGCCGCCGTATCGATTCGCGCACCGATATTTGCAGCTGCTTGTAGCCGTCGGGATGCGCTTCCACGTCGCGGTTCTTCGCGTCCAGCGCTTTCTTGGTGGCCCGCGCTTCGTCACGCACCCTCCCCGCAATTTCGGCCGCCGCCTCTAAATCTCCAGCGTCTATCTTCGCGTGCATGTCGCGAAATTCCGAATCAGCCAACTGTCCCACCAGCCGCGCCTTGCGCACAGCGTCCTGCTCGTTCTGAAATCGCGCGCGCAACTCCGCCGTCCGGTCCTGGGCCGTCACCGCACCCCCAACCAGCGCCGCCACTAAAACGCCTGCCCAAAACCTCCGACGCACCGGCAATGTGCTACCTCTTGTGGTTCGCGAGCTCGCGCGTGAGCGTTCGAACGCGTGCGGTTGCCTCAAAGTACATGTCGCTGTTCTCGTCCTTGTTCATTTCCAGAAATTTCTTGTAGGCGTCCAGCGCCGGGGCCGCTTGACCCAGTTTATCGTAACAGGTCGCGCGCACGAACCAGCTTCCCATCGGCAACGTTTCCTTTTGCGCCAACACATCCAGTCCGTGCAAAGCGGCCGGATAGTTCTTGTTCAGATATTCCGCCGCCACCAGATCCTTCAGCACGTCAATGTTCTGTTGATTCTTATTCAGCGCCGCCACCAGCACTGGCACCGCATTCGGGTAATCTTTCCTTTCCAAATAAGCGTGCCCCAATTGCGCCGTGAGCTCCGCGTCCTGCGGTGCCAGCGCGATGGCTTTCACAAGCACCGGCACGGCGTTGTCGTACTGCTTCTTGTTGAAATAAATCAGCGCCCGCAATTTCAGAGCGCGCAATGATTCCGGCCCAGCGCTCGCGGCTTTATCTAATTCCACCAGCGCCTCATCATCTTTCCCCGCCTCCACCAGCAGGGAAGCGTGCTCCAGTTCCATGGAGGCGTCGTGAGGATGTCCCGCGAGATAAACGCCCATCTCCGCGGCTGCCTCGTCGTTCTTTTTCTCCGCCAGCAGCGCTTGCAGCAATCCCTTGTGCGCGTCGTTGGCCGCAGCGCCAGCCGGCTGCCCGGCCGGTAGCAATGACAGCGCCTCGCGAAACGCAGCCTCAGCTTCGCCTGCGCGCCCCGCCCTCAGCAGCGCGAATCCCAACGAATTGCGAATCTCCACACTCTTCGCGTCCAGTTTAACCGCAGCCTGATACTGTTCGATAGCCGCGGCATCGTTCTTCGTCGCTTCCAGCGCGACCCCCAGCAGCCACTTCGTTCGCGCGTCCTCCGGCATCAGCTGAGCCGCGTGCTGCAGCGGTTCGATTGCTCCTGCAGGATCCGTAGGAATCAAAGTCACGCCCAAATTCTGATAAGCCGCGGCCATTTTCGGATCGAGCGCAATCGCTTTCTCGTACTCGCTCTTCGCCTCCGCGGGCTTCTGCAGCGCCGTGTACGCATAGCCTAAATCGTAATGCACCACGGCATCATCGGGCTTCTTCGCAAGGTAATCGCGGTAATCCTGTGCCGCGCTCGCGTAATCATTTTTGCTAACGGCATCCTGCGCGGCAGTAAGCAGGCGATTCAGTTCTATAGCAGCAGGGTCCTGAGGAATTTTCGTTCGAGAGGTTCCAACCACCTGCGCCGACGCCACGCCGCCAGAAAATGCCAGCAGCGCCGCGCCTAAAAGGAAGCCCAACGCGCCAAGCACCGGCAGCCTCATCAGTAGAGCACTCCGCGTTTCATTCCGTCGGCAAATCGGGGACTGCTGCATCGGACGGCGCCGTCGCGTGATTCCCATGATTCGCACCGTTGCCACTGCCGTTTCCGTTGCGCGCGCCATTCAAGACTCGCGCCAAATATTTCCCGGTGTGTGATTGCTGATTGCGCGCCACCTGCTCCGGAGTCCCCGCCGCCACCACGCGCCCGCCCTCGTCGCCGCCTTCCGGTCCTAGATCAATCACCCAATCCGCGGATTTGATCACATCCAAATTGTGCTCGATGATCAGCACCGAAGCGCCACCCTCGATCAATTTCCGAAACGCCGTCAGCAATTTCTGTATATCGTCGAAATGCAGCCCAGTCGTGGGCTCATCAAATATATACAGGATCCCGGTGTTTTCCTGCCGCGTAAGATGCGCCGCCAGTTTCAAACGTTGTGCCTCGCCTCCCGAAAGAGTCGTGCCGGATTGCCCGAGGCGCAAATAACCCAGCCCCACTTCGTCCAGCACGCGCAATTTCGAAGTCACCTTCGGATGCGCCGCAAAAAATGTAATCGCCTCCCGCGCCGTCATCTGCAGCACATCGTGAATATTTTTGTCCTTATAACGCACGTCCAGCACTGCGCTCTTATAACGCGTGCCGCGGCACTCCTCGCAAACCAGTTCCACGTCCGCCAGAAACCGCATCTCCACCGTAACGGTCCCGTCGCCCTGGCACGCCTCGCACCGACCGCCAGGAATGTTGAATGAAAAGTGTCCCGCCGTGAATCCGCGTTTCTTCGCCTCAGGTGTGGAAGCAAAAACTTCGCGTATCGGATCAAAAGCCTTCAGGTAAGTGGCGGGATTCGACCGCGGCGTCCGCCCAATCGGAGACTGGTCCACCATCTCGACGCCCGCCAGAAATTGATCGCCCTCCAACCGGTCGGCGCATTCTTTCCAATTTCCGCCCGTGCGCTTCGCCTGCAGCGCCTTGTAAAGCACATCGTAAACCAGCGTGGATTTTCCTGATCCCGAAACGCCCGTCACCGCCACCAGCAGCCCTAGCGGAATCATCACATCCACGCCCTTCAAATTGTGGCTGTGCGCTCCAATAATTTTCAGAAATTTTCCCGTAGTCTTGCGCCGTCGCGCAGGCACCGCGATTTTCAATTCTCCGCGCAGATAACGCCCCGTCAGCGAATGCGCATCCGTCAGCATCGCCTCGCGCGTCCCCGCAAAAATCAATTTTCCGCCGTGCTCGCCTGCTCCCGGACCCAAATCCAGCACATAATCCGCTGCCATGATCGTGTCCGGATCGTGCTCCACCACCAGCAAAGTATTTCCGAGGTCGCGCAATCCCTTCAAAATCTCAATCAGCCGGGTAGTGTCGCGCGGATGCAATCCAATCGAAGGTTCATCCAACACATACAAAGCACCCACCAGATGCGACCCCAGCGAAGTCGCGAGCTGTATCCGCTGCGCTTCGCCGCCCGAAAAGTCGAAGTCAGCCGGTCCAAAGTCAGATAATCCAGCCCCACATCATCCAAAAACCGCAACCGCTGCTGCGTCTCTTCCAAAACTTTCTCGACAATCGCCGCCTCGCTCTCGCTCAATTGCAAATTCTGAAAAAACGGCCGCGCCTCTTTCACCGTCATCTGGCAAACTTCCGTAATCGAGCGCCCCGCGATTTTCACCGCTCGCGCCTCAGCCCGTAACCGCGTCCCACGACAATCCGGACAAGTCGCATACCCGCGATAGCGGCTCAGAAACACGCGCACGTGCAACTTATATTTCTTCCGCTCCAGCCAGCCGAAAAATCCTTTCACTCCGATATATTCTTCGCCCTTGTCGCCATCCAAAATCGCGTGCCGCTGCGCCGCCGTCAGATCGCGGAACGGCACATCCATCGGAATGCCTTTCGCGCGCGCGTACCGCCGCATGTCCATGGTCAATTGCCGGTAGCGCGGCTTGGTCCACGGCTCGATCGCGCCTTCGTTCAACGTTTTGCTTTTGTCCGGAATCACCCGGTCCAGATCGAAATCCACGGTATTCCCGAATCCCTGGCAGCGCGGGCACGCGCCATAAGGATTGTTGAACGAAAAAAGCCGCGGCTCAGGCTCCTGATAAACCGCTCCGCACTTCTTGCATTCGAACCGCTCGTTGAATACCATCCGCTCGGGCTTCGCCCCCGCGGCGTTTTCACGTACCTCCGGCACAAATTCCAGAATCGCTTCGCCGCGTCCTTCGCGGTAGCAGATTTCGATCGAGTCCATCACCCGCGAGCGCACTTCTGGCGAAAGTTCCAGCCGGTCCACCAGCACGTACACCGGCTTTGTGAAATCCACGTCCAGCAAATCTTCCGGCGTCGCAAATTCAAATACGCGCCCGCCCTGATAAATCCGGTTGAACCCGCGCTTGCGCAAACTGATCAGCGCCTCGCGAATCGCATCCGCCGCCGGACGCACCGCCTTCCGCGCCCGCGGAGCCTGGGGCGCATTCGTAGCCACTTCCGCCGTCAGTTTCAATTCATACAACACATAAAACCGCCGCCCGGCCGGCAACGCCAGCACCCGCGTAGCGATTTCGTCCAGCGTGTCTTTGCGCACTTCCTCGCCACAGCGCAAACAAAACGTCCGCCCGATCCGCGCATACAGCAGCCGGAAGTAATCATAAATTTCCGTCGCCGTCGCCACGGTCGACCGCGGGTTGCGCGTCGAATTTTTCTGCCGAATCGATATCGCCGGAGCAATCCCCGTAATTTCATCCACGTCCGGCTTCTCAATCCGCTCCAAAAATTGTCGCGCGTAAGCCGAAAGCGATTCGATATACCGCCGCTGCCCCTCGGCGTACAGCGTATCGAACGCAAGGCTGGATTTGCCGGAACCGGAGACGCCGCTGACTACAGTGATAGCGTTATGCGGAATAACGAAGTCTATGTTCTTGAGGTTGTGCACGCGCGCCCCGCGGACGCGGATCTCCTCAATATCCCCAGGGAGGGGAACTGCGCCAGCCGCGCCAGGCTTCGCGCCAGCGGAAGTCGCGCCCGCGGCGCGCCCGCCTCCGGACGCACTCCGGCCCACGGAAACTCCCTCCGTTTCCGCTTCGCCGCGAGGCAGCTTATCTAAGGGCTCTGTCGACATATGTGTAAACCAAAAATTATACGCCCACCAGTCAACCCCGGCAAATCGTCGTTAGGGCATCGGCGCGAGTAGTTTTCTGCGTATAGCTTTCAGGTATGCACGCTTTGTGATTGACGGTACATCGAAATCTACAGGAGCGGCCGTGCGTGGCCAACCCGATGACGTGCCACAAGGAACGTCATCGCCGAAGACCGGCTCTCGAACATGGCTAATCTCATATCCGCAATTTCATTCGTCCCAGTCCAGCTTTGGGCTTAGACTTTCGTTGCAGATGGGAGGAACTTCTAACATGAGGGGAACATACGCGAAAATAGGATTGGTCTCATTTACTCTTCTTTTCTGCTCATTTCTCGATTGGTCTCAGATGCACGGACAAGCAACAGCTCCACGGAATTCGAAATCTATTGTGGCGCTCGTTCAACGAACCCATGGGCAATTGACGTTCAAGGTCGAACCCGACCTGGCACCCGGGAAAGACCCCCTCTTCGCATTCAACAAGCTTCACGATAGTTTGGGTTCAGACTACCCGGTCGTTGCGATTGTGGAGGACAGCGCAAAGATCAGCGACCTATATCAGGTCAGCGGGATTGCCGCAAAAGCTGGCTTCGACAATATTCGTACCTTCATCTCGCATACAGACAATGGCGTGATGTTCGAGGTCAAGTTTGGGACCGCCGTTCCATTCTCAGTAACAGGGCCGTTCGACGCCGATTTTCCGCCGCTGAAACAGTCGCATTAAGGATATCGACTGGTCATTCGCGATAGTTTGCGGAAGCCTGCATAGATCCAGCGCACGACGAACGCAAATCTGCAGCGCCGCCCAATCATCACGGAGGCACAAGTGAAGCAGGGCACTACGCAGTTCGCGCGCGTGATCTGGATCGTCCTCGATAGTGTCGGCATCGGCGAACTCCCCGACGCCGACGACTACGGCGACGCCGGCCGCGACACCCTGGGCCACATCGCCCGCTCGCGTCCGCTGCGTCTCCCGAATCTCGTCCGCCTCGGCCTTGCGAATATCAAACCGCTCGATCACCTCACTCCACCCGCGCATCCATCCGGCAACTACGGCAAAGGCGCGACGCGCTCCCCCGGAAAAGACACCACCACAGGCCACTGGGAAATGGCCGGCATCTGGCTCAATCAAGCTTTCCCAGTCTATCCCAGCGGTTTTCCGCCAGCGCTAATCGCCGAATTCGAACGCCAGATCGGCCGCCGCACGCTAGCCAACAAGCCCGCCTCCGGCACAGAAATCCTAAAAGAACTAGGCGCAGAACACATGCGCACCGGCTACCCCATCGTCTATACCTCCGGCGACAGCGTGTTCCAAATCGCCGCGCACGAAGATGTCATACCCGTCCCGGAGCTTTATCGCATGTGCGAAATCGCCAGAAAACTTCTCGACGGCCCCAACCGCGTAGGCCGAGTAATCGCCCGCCCCTTCACCGGCACGGCAGGAAATTTCCGCCGCACCGAACGCCGCCACGATTACGCCGTCGAGCCGCCGCGGCCGATGCTCCTCGACGTCCTCGCGGAGAACAAAACCCCCGTCTTCGGCATAGGCAAAATCCACGACATCTACAACGCCCGCGGCGTAAACGACTACGTAACCACAAAAAATAACGCCGACGGCATGGGCAAACTAACCGAATCTCTAGTGCAACGGTCAAAAGGCCTGCTCTTCGCCAACCTCGTAGATTTCGACATGCTCTACGGCCACCGCAAAGACGTAGAAGGTTTCGCAAAATCCCTAGAAGAATTCGACCAACTCCTAGGCCCGTTCCTCCAAGCGATGCGCGCCGACGACCTGCTCATAATCACCGCCGACCACGGTTGCGATCCCGACCCAGTGAATCCCACCACAGATCACTCCCGCGAATACGTCCCAATCCTCGCGTACACCCCCAGCACAAGCGCAGCAGCCGCAAATCTAGGCACACGCGACACGCTCGCCGACATGGGCCAAACCGTAGCAGAAAATTTTCAAACGAAAATCCCCCACGGAGTCAGTTTTCTGCAGATGTTGAACACTTGAAGAAGTAAAACGAGGAAACAGAGAAAACAATTCGCTGCGGCCTAATCTCCCTGCCCCGGCGCAGCCTTCTGCGCGTAATACCCAGTCCGCGTCCGCACCGACAATTTCTCATGGCCCTTCGATGGCACCAATTCCACCTTCACACTGCGAAAAGTCCCATCTTTAGCCGCGTTCGTCGGGTAATACCCCAACGTATATTGATTGCGAATATCCCGCGCCACCTGCACGCAAACCGGATCCACGTCCTCCAACCGGTCTGGAAAGAAAGCCAACCCGCCCGTAGATTCCGCCAAAGTGGTCAGCTCTTTCTTCGACTTCCGCACCATCTTCTTCTGATTCTTCCGGTCCTCATCGCTAAACACGCCAATCGCATAAATCACGGCATTCGATTCCACCGCCGCCTTTACCGTGTAAGAAAAATCCTTTCGGCTGGCGTCATCATCCCCATCCGTAATCACCAGCAAAACGCGTTTATCCTTGTGCCCCTTCTTCAAATGGTCGAGCGATCCAATAATCGCGTCATACAAAGCGGTACTGCCCCGCGTGTCAATCCGCTCCAAAGCCTCATGCAATTCCTGCGCATTGCTTGTGAAATCCTCATCCAAATCCAAATAATACTCGTCGTTAAAATTCACCACGAAAACTTCGTCCGCCGGATTGCTGGTGCGCACAAACGAAAGCGCCGCAGCATTCACCTGCGGCCGCTTCTCCTTCATGCTCCCGCTGTTGTCGATTACCAGTCCCATCGTCACCGGAATATCTTCTTTCGAAAATACCGAAATCTTCTGCTCCACCTTGTCTTCAAACACCCGAAAATCACTTCCCGTCAGACCCGGCACGAATTGTCCCTTGTCGTCCACCACCGTCGCATGCAGCACCACCAAATCCACCACCGATTTGAGATGATGGCTCTGATCCTGCTGCGTGTTCGAGCCTTGCGATTGTCCATATCCAGGAGGAGGCGGCGGCGACGGGGGCAGGGTACTCGGCACCGGATTTTGCGCCAGAGCAGCAGGGGCCGCGCACACTACCAGCGCCAGACTCAAAAACGCAAAGGAAAGAAAATGCCTAATGCCCGGGTGCGTAATATCCGGTCTTGGCATAAACGGTAAGCGGTGGCAGTCCCTTCGGCGGGCGCAGCTTGATCTTAATCTTGCGCCATTTCCCATCGTGGTTGTGATCGCTCGGTCTATATCCCAAGACATATTGATTGCGCAGCTCCATGCTGATTTTCGTCGCGACATCCGGCAAATCCTTCAGATTATTCACCGCAAATGCGCGCCCGCCCGTCATCTGCGTCAAATCAGACAGCAATGATGGCCCCAGTTGCTCTTCCGGCGTCGGACCACCGCTAGGATCAAACAGCCCGATCGCGTAAATCTGCACATCCGCTTCCCGCGCGTACCGCCGAATGTCCGTCTCGGAGTACCGGCTATGATTATCGCCTCCGTCCGATATGATGAGCAACGCCTTCTTTGTGTTGCGTGCTCCTTTCATCTCGCTCAGTCCCAGGTAGATCCCGTCCAGCAAAGCCGTCTCTCCATGCGCCGCCGTAAACATCAAATGATTCTGCAATTCCTCCACGCTTCCAGTAAAGTTACTCGCCAACTGCGCGCGGTCATTGAAGTTCACCAGCAGAAATTCATCTTGCGGATTCGCGGTGCGGAAGAATTGCACGGCAGCCAGCCGCGATTTTTCGATCTTGTCAGACATGCTGCCGCTCATATCGAAAATCACGCCAATCGAAATCGGTACATCTTCACTAGTGAACCGCACAATCTCCTGCTCGCTATTGTCCTCGAACACCCGGAAATTCTCCTGCTCCAATCCGGTCACCAACCGCCCGTAAGGGTCCGTCACCGATATGGGAACCAGTGTGATATCGGTTTCCGCATGCAGCGATTTTCCTTTTTCAATTTTCTGGGAATTTTCAGGATGCGTGGGGCCTTGCACCTGCGCCCCGGCGGGAATTGCAATCAATCCGCTGCAGCACAAAATCATCAACGCGCAAAGTCTCGCAACTGATGCACTTCCAGCCGGCTGCGGTGCGCGGTATCTCACAACTTGGCCCCCACCTCTGCCGCGGGACTCGCTTGGCTCTGGGCAGCTCTGCAGGTCGCTGGCGGCGATTCTACCACCCGCGCAACCCAATGCAAGCGCCACTTGTCACTTCTATGTGACTTTCGAGCCGTCCGACCCGTGCAGAATTCTGCGACTTCGCCTCAACGATAGATGTTAAGATGCCGGCGCTGGCGAAAGGTGAGCAACACCGATGCCAAATTCCGGCGCGCCCTCGGTCCTGGTAGTCATCCCCGCGCGCTACGCCTCCACCCGTTTTCCTGGCAAGCCGCTCGCCCCTATTTCCGGCAAGCCCATGATTCAGCACGTTGTTGAGCATGTTCGCCTAGCCACCCTCCCCTCGCGCATCATCGTCGCTACCGAAGATCCCCGCATCATATCCGCTGTTGAAGCCTTCGGCGCCGAAGCCATTTTGACCCGTCCCGACCACCGCACCGGAACCGACCGCATTGCCGAAGTCGCCACCCACATCCAAGCCGACATCTATATCAACGTCCAAGGCGACGAGCCCCTGATAGACCCCAGCACCATAGACTCCGTTGCCGCCGCCATGGCCGATGACGACTCCATCCAGCTGGCCACTCCCTGCTCGGCCATCACCTTGCCGGGCGAAATCATGGACCCCAACATCGTCAAAGTCGTTCAGGATTTCGACGGCCAGGCCCTCTACTTCTCCCGCGCTCCCATCCCCTGGGTTCGCGACACCGGCGATCGCGTCGCTGCCAAACACTGGAAACACATCGGCCTCTACGGCTACCGCCGCGAAGCCCTCCTGGAATTTCCCACGCTGCCTCCCGGCGAACTAGAGCGCATCGAACAACTCGAGCAGTTGCGTTGGCTCGAAAACGGTTTCCACATGCACGTGGTCGAAACGACCTACAATGCCGTAAGCGTTGATGTCCCCGGGGACATCCAAAAGGTAGAGAAGCTCCTACAGTCGCGCGCCAGAAGTTCCGGCCAATCCAGCAATTGAGGATCGTGGCATAGCCACTCTTGGCTGTGCTCTTTGGTTTTCTCTGCCTTTCTCTGCGCCCTCCGCTTCTCTTCGGTAATATTCGCCTTTCGCCTCACTCTTTTTCTGTCTTCGCCGCATTTCCTCTGTGCACTCTGTGTCAAATCTCTTCGATCACTGCCTCGACTAAGAAATATTTATCCGCGCTGCAAAAATTCCTGATTTGACTCCCACCCCGAATCCCCGCATAATGTTTCGTACGCAGATTGTCCCGGAGGATTTCACCCGACTTGCGCACCGCCCCAAAATACATTTTTGTGACGGGTGGCGTGGTTTCTTCTCTCGGGAAAGGCGTAGCAGCGGCCTCCATGGGCTGCCTGCTCGAAAGCCGCGGCCTTCGCGTCACCCTCCAGAAGTGCGATCCCTACCTCAACGTTGATCCCGGCACCATGTCTCCCTATCAGCACGGTGAAGTTTTCGTCACCGACGACGGCGCCGAAACCGATCTCGACCTCGGCCACTACGAACGCTTCACTTCCGCGCATTTAACGCGCGACCACAACTGGACCACTGGCCGCTTCTACGAATCCATCATCACCAAAGAACGCCGCGGCGATTATCTAGGCAAGACAGTCCAGGTAATCCCCCACGTCACCGACGAAATCAAATCCGCCTTCCGCAAAGTTGCCGAAGGCGTAGACGTAGTCCTGGTAGAAATCGGCGGCACAGTCGGCGACATCGAATCGCTCCCGTTCCTGGAAGCCATCCGCCAGATGCGCCTGGAACTCGGCCCCGAAAACGTAATCTTCGTGCACCTGACGCTGGTTCCGTTCATCCCCACCGCCGGTGAACTAAAGACAAAACCTACGCAACACAGCGTGAAAGAACTTCTCAGCATCGGAATTCAACCGGATGTCCTGATCTGCCGCAGTGATCGTCCGCTAGCCGCCGACCTGAAAGCCAAAATCGCGCTGTTCTGCAACGTCGCAGAATCCTGCGTCATCTCCGCGCCAGACGTCGCCAACATCTACGAAGTTCCCATGACGCTGGCTTCCGAAGGCCTCGACGAACAAATCCTGCGCCTCCTCCGCCTGGAAGCTCCGCCGCGCGACCTGAGCCCCTGGCTTGCGATGCTGGAAACGCTCGAACATCCCGCCGGTGAAGTCCGCATCGGTGTAGTAGGGAAGTACGTGCAGTTGGAAGACGCCTACAAAAGCTTGCGCGAAGCTCTAGGCCATGGCGGCCTGGCAAATCGTCAGCGCGTGGTAATCGAATGGATTGAAGCCGAAGAGATAGACTCGCCCGCCACCGCCGAGCAACGCTTGCGCCATGTGGACGGCATCCTGATTCCCGGCGGCTTCGGCAAACGCGGCATCGCTGGAATGGTTCACGCCATCACTTACGCGCGCGAGAAAAAAATCCCGTTCTTCGGCATCTGTCTCGGCATGCAGTGCGCCACCATCGAATACGCGCGCCAGGTTTCGCATATCGAACACGCCGATAGCACCGAATTCGATCCCTCCACTCCGAATCGCGTCATCTACAAACTCCGCGAACTCCTCGGCGTGGACGAAATGGGCGGCACCATGCGCTTAGGCGCTTGGCCCTGCAAACTCGAGCCGGGCTCTTTCGCCGCCAAGGCCTACGGCCAGCTCGAAATTTCCGAGCGCCACCGCCATCGGTACGAATTCAATTGCGAGTACGAAGAAACCCTGACCCGCGCCGGTTTCCGAATCACCGGACGCACTCCCGACGGCGTCTACGTAGAAATAATCGAGGCTCCGAATCATCCGTGGTTCGTAGGCTGCCAATTCCATCCGGAATTCAAATCGAAGCCGTTGGCTCCGCACCCGCTCTTCGCCGCCTTCATCCGCGCCAGCTTGGAGAATCGCCACCACCGCCTAAGCGCCACCACATCTTCAGAATCGCGCGTGACCACAGCCGAACCCGCCACCGATTAATCGTGGCGTCTTCATCTTTTTCTCCGCCCTCTGCGTTTCTGCGGTGAAAGCCGTCCTCTCTACGCAATTCAAAGTTGAAATACCTCCCATTCCCGCATAACCTGTTCCCGCAACCATTCACCCACACATGCCACCATCTAGCAGCTTCTCGATCGCCAACATCCAATTCGGCCCGAACGCCCCCCTCTTCCTGATCGCCGGGCCCTGCGTAATCGAATCCGAATCCCACGCCACCGCCATGGCCGAAAAAATCGCCGCTATAGCCGCCGATCTAAAGATCCCCTACATCTTCAAAGCCTCCTACGACAAAGCCAATCGCTCCTCCGTCTCCTCCTTCCGCGGCCCACAACTGGAAGAAGGCCTCCGCATCCTGGCAAAAATAAAAAAACACACAGGCCTCCCGATCCTCACCGACGTCCACGACGTCTCCCAAGTAGGCCCCGCCGCCGAAGTCTGCGACATCCTCCAAATCCCCGCGTTCCTCTGCCGCCAAACCGATCTCCTGGCCGCTGCAGGCCGCACCGGCCGCGCAGTCAACGTAAAAAAAGGCCAGTTCGTTTCCCCGTGGGAAATGTCTAACGCCGCGGAAAAAATCTCGAGCACTGGCAACGAAAAAATCATTCTCACCGAACGCGGCACATCCTTCGGCTACCAAAATCTGGTAGTGGACATGCGCTCATTCCCCATCATGAAGAGATTCGGCTACCCCGTGGTCTTCGACGTCACCCACTCCGTCCAACTCCCCGGCGGAGCAGGGAAGTCCAGCGGCGGCCAGCCAGGATTCATCGAGCCGCTAGCCCGCGCCGGGACAGCAGCAGGCATCGACGGCCTGTTCCTCGAAGTCCACGACAATCCCGCGCAAGCTCTCTCCGACGGCGCGAACGCTCTCCCACTAGAAAAACTTCGCCCGCTGCTGCAAAAAATCCAAAAACTCGCAGCCCTAACGCGCGAATGGGACGCCCAACCCCAATGAGCCTGGAAACCGCCAAGCGCGTCCTACGCGTAGAATCCGAAGCGATCGCGGGACTGATCGAACGCCTCGACGCCCGCTTCGAAAAAGCCGTAGAACTCCTCCACGCCTGCAAGGGAAGAGTAGTAGTCACAGGCCTAGGCAAATCGGGCCTAGTCGGTCGCAAACTCGCCGCCACTTTCGCCAGCACCGGCACGCCCGCGCTTTTCCTCCACACCGGCGAGGCGCTGCACGGCGATCTTGGCATGCTTACAGCCGGCGACATAATGCTGGCAATCTCCACTAGTGGCGAAACTGCGGAACTGATCGAACTCCTCGAAACCGTCAAACGCTTGGCCGTCCCGCTGCTAGCGCTCACAGCCAATCCGAAATCCACGCTAGCGAAGGCCAGCAACATCGTCCTCGACATCGCCGTGAAAGAAGAAGCCTGCTCGCTCAATCTCGCTCCCACAGCATCCACCGCCGCGGCCATGGCGATGGGCGACGCCCTCGCCATCGCGCTACTAGAAGCTCGCGGCTTCAAAGCAGAAGATTTCGCAGCCCTCCACCCCGGCGGCCGCCTGGGCAACAAGCTCCGCCGCGTAGAATCTCTAATGCACCAAGGCGATAACGCGCCCCACGTCTTACCGACCACAAAAATGCCCGACGTAATCTACGAAATGAGCCGCAAAGGCCTGGGCTTGGCCGCCGTCACAGAACCCAACGGCAAACTCCTGGGCATAATCACCGACGGCGACCTCCGCCGCGTGATGCAAAAGCGCCAGGAAAACGTCCTAGCCCTAACCGCCGCCGATTGCATGACCAAAAATCCCATAACGCTATCGCGCACAGAATTAGCCGCCACCGCCCTGCGCCTGATGGAAGAAAAAAAGATCACCGGCCTGCTGATCACGGACCCTACAGGCAAACTGGAAGGCGTCCTGCACATCCATGACTTGTGGACGTTGCAGTTGCTCTGACGTTTCAGCGCGGCAGTTGAAGTTGTTTTTGAATTTGTATCTTCGGTAATCAGAAGGAATCACAAATGCCAATTCGCGAACTAAAATTTCCCGCCGCCGTCCTCCGCCGCGCCAAACCCATCCGCGTCCTCCTCATGGACGTGGACGGCACCATGACGCCCGGCTATGTCTGCCTGCAAACTTTCCCCGACAACAGCGTCGCCGAAATGAAAATGTTCCACGCCCACGACGGCGCCGGCATCAAACTAGCCAGCATCATGGGTATCCGCACCGGCATCATCACCGGCCGCGATTCCCCAGCCAACGCCCGCCGCGCCCGCGAAGCCTCCATGGAATTTGTAATTCAAGGCCAGCCAAAAAAACTAGAAGCCTACAAAGCCATCCTGATCCGCGCCGGAGTAACCGACGAAGAAGTCGCCTATATCGGCGATGACCTCCCCGATCTCCCCATCCTCCAGCGAGTAGGCCTGGCTGTAGCAGTAGCCAATGCAGTCTACGAAGTAAAGCGCGCCGCCCACTACATCACCACAGTCCGCGGCGGCGAAGGCGCCGTCCGCGAACTAGTCGAGCTAATCCTGAAAGCCCAAGGCCGATGGAAAAAAGCCATCCCGCAAGCCATCGCCTAGCGACTGCGTGCCATTGGGAACGGCGGGGCTTCAGCCCCTGAAGCCACGGTTTCTGTAGCGCCGTCGCCATGCTGCTCCGCCAAACAACGCACGGTCATCCCGAACGCAGTCCCGCGCTTTTTCTTTCCCGCCGCAGTGTGGCGGGCGCGGGACGGAGCGTAGGTATCTGCTTTTCGTAACGCCAAGCAAGAAACAAACCGCAAAACACCCTACTCCTTCTGCCTCTCCTTCCGCATCTGTTCAAAAATCTGCTCAGCCCACGAAGGAGGCTCCGGCCCCTTACTCAAATCCAACTTCATTCCCAACGCCAATTTCCACCGGTCCATCCACAAAATCCCAGTTCCCACATAAAGATCCGGCGTCGCATAAGCCGGATCAGCCATAGCCGTATCCAAAGACACAAACTTGTACCCCCGCTTCTCCAATTTCCCCAGCAAAGCATCCAAACATTCCGTATTCAAAGCATTATCGTGCACCAACAAAATCTGCGGAATCTGCCGCCCAAACATCTCCGCGGATTCCTTCTCCGCATAATCAAAAACCGCATCCACATACTCTAGATATTCCTTCTTAACCTTCGCCGCCATCTTCTTGTCCTTCTTCTCCAACGCCTGCGCCAGCACATCATTAAAAACGTAATCCGCATCCTCAATCGTCACCGGCGCAATCGCGTACCCGCGCTCTTTCAAAAAAGCATCGAACGCCGTCTTCACCTCCATCGTCATTCCCGTATTCAAATAAGGATGGCGAAAATATTTTTCGCTCTGTCCCGCCGCCTTCAACAAGGCTTCAGTCACCACCTCGCCGCGAATCAAATCATCCTCATATTTCTGCAAAGGCGTATTGCTGAAATCATCGTGCGCATAATTGTGATTCCCCAGCAATAATCCCGCGTCCAACCACATCTGCAACAGTTCCGCCCGCGCATCCCTCTCGCCAGCCACTTGCAGTTTGCGTTCATTCACGAATCCAATAGCCCAAGCATGGTGCGCCTTCAAAACCGCAGGTATCCCCCGATTGATCTTCTGCAATTCCTTCAATTCCCCATAAGCAAAATCATTCCCAGGCAGCGCCCCCGGCAAATCATCCACAGTAATCGCCGCGCTGCGTTGCAAGCCAGTCTGCACAGCCTCTTGCGCTCTAGCTGCTCCCCAGACCATCGCCACACAAAACATTGCCCCGACGCCAATCAGCCGCCAACCCGATTTTCCATTCATCAAACGGCCCTCGCTTCGAAACGGATCGCATCTCTCCGACGCGCCCGCCATTCTAATCTTTCGTCCACAGGATTGGTAACCAGAGGAATGAAAAAGCGTTCAGCCGCTATTACTTCGCAAACATAAATGAAGGAAATTCGCGGAATCGCAACGTTGGAGCGGGCGATGGGAATCGAACCCACGTCCGAAGCTTGGGAAGCTTCTATACTGCCATTGTACGACGCCCGCTCATTCCAACTGCCGCGATTATACCTAATCACGCGCCCCATTGAGAAGCCCGTCGCACAACTCCCCACACACGCCACAAAATCTCAAGCCAACCCGCGCGCCGCCCCAATCCTCATCGGACAAAACTCAAAAGTATTCATCCCCGCCTTAATCGATGGATCTTCTTCCCCAAACTTCCGCACCTCCGCCGCGTCCTCCATCTCCAGCACCGCGACGCCAAAGCCTCCCGTGCTTGCCATCACTGGCCCATAAATCAAAATCTTCCCCGCATCGAATGCCTCGCGCGTATATCGCACGTGCTCCATCATCAGCGCCCGTTCCTCAGCAGTCATGTCCACGGCGAAAGTCGGCCGTGGCGGAATCAGCTTGAAATAAAAGTGTTGTTTGCTCATCGACGAGCACCGTCTCCATAATCCGGCTGAGATTTTCGCGATCCACGATAAATCGCGAGCCTGAAAGACCGGGAAATAGTAACGCACCTGCTCGGAATACCCCGTAACGATTTTCCCAGCCTGGCCGATAAATCCAATGTGCCGCCTCCAAACCCCACCCGTCGCTCGATCCGCGCGCCAGATTTGCGCGCCTCCCTGCAGCCGGGCAGGGAAGTGGCCGCTCGCTCGGCCCACGCCCGCAATGTCCTCTGCTGCCGCGCACTTAATTTATCGTCCAGCGAATTTAATTCCCGGAGGCCCACCGCGTGGCTGAAAAACTAATCGTCGTCACCGGCTCAAAAGGCGGCGTAGGCGCCACGACGGTCGCCCTCAATCTAGCCGTGCAACTGGCACAACTCACCGCGAAACGCGTCGCGCTCCTAGAATTCGCCCGCCCCTTCGGCCAAATCGGCCTCATGCTGGATTTCCATCCACGCTTCACGCTCCTCGACGCGCTCGAACGCATTGATCGGCTCGACGAATCTCTACTCGGCAGCCTCTTCACCCATCACAAGTCCGGCATCGAAATTCTAGCCGGCCCGCTTCACGCCGCCCTGCGTGCCGAACAGCGCCAATCCGTCACACTCGAAGCCTTGCTCCGCATCCTCGAACTCGCCCGCCTGGCATTCGATTACGTTGTCGTCGATCTCGGCTTCGTCAACGCCGCCGAATGGGCCCGCGTGCTGCACACCGCCGATACGCTCTTACTAATCGCCGAACCTAGCGTCCTGGCTCTCGGCATGCTCGAACGCTACCTCCACGCCGTGGACTCCGCCGGCCTTGATCGCGCCCGCTTCCAAATCATTATCAATCGTGCCCGCCAAAACGACGACGAGCCTGTCGCACAATCGGAAAAAACTCTGCAGCAATCCTTCTTCGCCCGCCTCCCCAACGACTACCGCCAACTAAGCGAAGCCGTAACCCTAGGCATCCCCCTCACCGCCGCCTCCAACAATCCACTAGTAGCCCGCTACCGCGACGCAGCCACCCGCCTAATCGCGCAAACGGCAACTCGCAGTCCCGACCGCATCGAATCCCCCATCAACACGCCGGCGAACACCCCTATCCCAGTAGGCGCAAAATAAAATTCGCTCTGCGCTCGCCTCGGCCTTTCTCTGACGATGCGACGAGCATCGTCATCCTGAGCGCTGCGAAGGATCGCTCTTGCCTTTCTCTGCGCCCTCAGCGTCTCTGCGGTTGCTTCGTCTTTCGCTGCGTTCTCCATTTTTGCTCTGTGCCGCTGTGGCAAATTTTCTTCTAGCCTTTCCCCCATGCTAAAGTGTCAACTCCAAATTCAAGGAGCCGCAGTGGCACACAAAGACCTCCGCGATTTCATCCACAAACTGGAAAAGTACGACGAGCTGAAACGCATCTCTGCAGAAGTTGACCCCATCCTGGAAATCACAGAAATCTCCGACCGCACCGTAAAAGCGAAAGGCCCCGCCTTGCTCTTCGAGCATCCCAAAAATTCCAAAGTTCCAGTGGTAACCAATCTCGTAGGCACCGAACGCCGCATGTGCATGGCGCTTGAAGTCAACTCACTCGAAGAAGTCGCAAACCGCATCAGCTCCTTTCTCGATCTCCAATCCCCCCAGGGCCTGCTAGAAAAAGTAAAAATGCTTCCCAAACTAGCCGAGATTGGTTCCTTCTTCCCCAAAACAGTCCGCAGCGGCGCGTGTCAAGAAGTTGTCCGCACCGACGATTTCTCGCTCGACTATTTTCCAATCCTGAAATGCTGGCCCCAGGACGGCGGGCGCTACATCACCTGGCCCATGGTCATCACCAAAAATCCGGAAAACGGAAAGCGCAACGTCGGCTGCTACCGCATGCAAGTCTACGACTCCCGCACCACCGGCATGCACTGGCAAACCCAAAAGCACGGCGCCGATCATTACCGCAGCAGCCGCGCCAAAAATCCCACGGGCAAACTCGAAGTCGCGGTAGCCATCGGCTCAGACCCAGCCACCGCGCTAGCCGGCATTCTTCCCGTTCCGCCCGACATGGACGAATTCATGTTCTCCGGCTTCCTGCGCAAAGACCCAGTGGAACTCGTCCCCTGCAAAACCGTGGACCTTGAAGTCCCCGCCAACGCGGAAATAGTTCTCGAAGGCCACGTCGAAATCGGCGAGATGCGCACCGAAGGCCCTTTCGGCGACCACACCGGCTTCTACTCCCTCGAAGGCCAATTTCCCGTCTTCCACATTCAATGCATTACTCACCGCAAAGACCCGCTCTACCTCACCACCATCGTCGGCCCTCCTCCGCAGGAAGACTATTTCATGGGCCACGCCATCGAACGCGTCTTCATGCCCGTGATGAAAATGCAGTATCCGGAAATCGTAGACGTCGCCATGCCCGCCGAAGGCATCTTCCAAAACTTAATGATCGTCTCCATCCGCAAAAGCTACCCCGGGCAAGCCCGCAAAATAATGAACGCGATCTGGTCGCTAGGTCAGGCGATGTTCACCAAGGTCGTGGTCGTCGTGGATCACGACGTGGACGTGCAAAATTCCAGCGAAGTTGTCTGGAAAGCGCTCTGCGCCATTGACCCGGAGCGCGATATTCAGTTCGTTCTCGGTCCGGTGGACACCCTCGATCACGCCGCGCGCCGCCAGGATTTCGGTTCAAAAATGGGTGTGGACGCCACCCGCAAATGGCCCGAGGAAGGCTTCGCCGGACGTTGGCCGGACGAAATTAAAATGGACCACGCCACAAAAAAGCGGGTGGACGCAATATGGCACCAACTAAAACTCTCACCCACGAACAAAAAGTAAACCCCAGGCGAATGCCGAAAGCGTTCGCCTTTTTGGCTCTTTCCCTCAATATTTAAGGGCTTTAGCCTCACCTCACCTGTCCTTTTTACCTGTCCTTTTCGCCTACCTGTCCTTCCGGACTATGTTTTACCAATAGCACACCATCGCAACACGTTCCTTGACACTCCGTGCTGTGGATGTAATAAACGGAGAAAGAGGAAAGGTACCGGGCGTAGCAGTACTGACGGTCCTCTCCAGAGTCAGCGCCGTAACCGGGGTGTTGTGGCGAAGCGGTAAGCGAGTTTTGGGGAAGTTTCTCCAAGAAAATTTGTACGCACCAGATGAAGCCGTGCCCGTCCTGCGAAGCGGGATGGGGTGAGGAGTGAGGGGCCGCGCGATGTTCAATCTGGGTAAAACGAAATCATTAATCGGCCTGGACATCGGCTCGAGTTCTGTCAAGGCAGTCGAGCTGAAGAAGACCAAGGCTGGCTACGAGCTGGTCAGTTACGGCATCGAAACCCTCGCCCAGGATACCGTCGTGGACGGCGCTATCATGGACGCTCCCTCGGTAGCCGAGAAGATCATCTCGATCTTCGACAACCAGAAAATTAAAACCAAAGACGTAGCCACTTCCGTCTCCGGCCACTCCGTCATCGTCAAGCGCGTCAGCATGCCGCTGATGACCGAAGATGAACTCTTCGACCGCGTGCAGGCAGAAGCCAGCCAGCACATTCCTTTCGATATCGCCGACGTGAACCTCAGCCATCAGTTGCTTGAGGCCACCGAAAATCAGATGGACGTGCTGCTCGTCGCCGTCAAGAAAGACAAAATCCTGAACCACACCAACGTCCTGGCGCAAGCCGGCAAAGTACCGGTGATCGTGGACATTGACGCCTTCGCCCTGCAGAACTGCTTCGAGGTCAATTACGAACCTGACCCCTCGCAAGTCGTCGCTCTGCTCAACGTCGGCGCCAGCGTCATGAATATCAATATCGTCCGCGGCTGGACGCCGTTGTTTACCCGCGACGTTTCCGTCGGCGGCAATCAGTACACCGACGCATTGCAGAAGGAACTGGACCTGAGCTTCGAAGACGCCGAAAAACTTAAGATGGGCGGTACCCTGGCGGGCGTCAACGAAGAGCAGCGTACGGCCATTCTGCGCTCCGTCTCTGACATCTTGATCCTGGAAATTCAAAAGACGTTCGACTTCTTCCGTGCGACCGCCAGCGGTGAAAATATCCGCCGCATCTACGTCGCCGGTGGTACAGCGCGCGTTCCCGGGCTGCTCGACCTGCTCAAAGAGGAATTTGCCATGCCGGTCGAGGAACTCTACCCGTTCCGTAAGATTGCAATCAATCCCGCGCGTCACGATGAAAGCCAGATCCGTGAGTTGGCGCCGCGCCTGGCCATCGCTGTGGGCCTGGCGCTGAGGAGCTTTGACACGCCATGATTCGCATCAACTTACTCGGCCAGGTCCGTCCCAAGACCACTAAACAATCGGTGCCGCTCGAGTCCACGCTGCAGATACTGCTGGGAGTCGCCGCCCTGGCTATCGCGCTCATCGTGCTCTCCGTCACTTACTATTCGCAGAAGCATCAGCTCGACGACACCAACAACCGCATTCAGGCTCTGAAATTGGAGAAGGCCAACCTGCAGCAAATCAAGCTCGAGGTTGACCGCTTCGAAGCTCAGAAAGCCGCCCTGCAAACTCAGATCGGCGTCATCGAAAACTTGCAGAAGAATCGCACCGGCGCTCAGGAACTGCTCCAGATGGTCGCCAACACCGTCGTTCGTGTTGACCAGCTCTGGCTAACGTCTTTGGAACGCAAGGGCGACAGCCTCAACATCGCCGGCGAAGCTGGCAGCGTGAACTCCGTCGCCAACTTCATCACCCAGCTCAAACGCTCCGGGTATTTCGACAAGATTGAGATTGAGGAAGCGAAAGAGGACGATGTGGCTAAATCCGTCACTACTTACGGCTTTACCATGACCGCCGCGATCGCTCAGCCGGCCGCCGCAACTGCCGGTCAGCCCCAGACCAAGCCCGCTGCTGGAACCTCTACCACCACGCCCCCGCAGCCCGCGCCCAAGGGGAGGAGTTAGCGATGGCTACCAGTTTTCGTGATTGGCCCTGGCCGCTTCAGGCCCTGTTCTTCCTAGGCCTCGCCGTTGTTTTGATCGCCGCCGGTTTCTACGTTCCCGGTTCTCCAGTGGCCAGCGTGCGCAATGAACTCGAAGCCCGGCAGGCGGAGGAGAAGCCCCTGGAAGCCGACGTCGCCAGCCTGCGCGTTTACAAACAGCGCCGCGCCGAGCTGCAATCCGAAATGGATGCGCTGTCCAAGCAGCTCGCCACGCTGCAGACCATCGTCCCGGAAGATAAAAAAGTCGACGAGTTCATCATCATGATCCAGAGCGCTGCCACCAGCTCCGGCGTCTCCATTCGCAGCCTCAAGGCGCTGCCCATCGCTCCCAAACAGTTTTATTTCGAAGTTCCATTCGAAATCCAAGCCGATGGCCCGTACTTCGCGGTCCTGGATTTCTTTTCCAAGCTGGGACGGCTCTCGCGGATCATTAACGTTGGCGATCTAAAGCTCACCAGCGTTGCCAAGGCCTCGAATGCCAATTATCGAATGACTCCCGGAACCTCCGTCACCGGCGTCATGACCGTCACTACTTTCTTCTCGAAGGCGGCAGACGCTGCGCCTCCTGCGGCGGCGCCAGCTGCGCCGGCAAAGCGATAGGACGACAACGATGAGACTGCCAAAGGCATTCAACACACTCCTTACCGCGCTGGCCTTGTCCTTTTGCCTCATCCCGGCAACTCGGGCCCAGGCACAGGCTTCGGCTCCGACTCAACAGCCCAAGCCGGCTAAGAAGTCTGCGCATAAAGCCAAAGCCGCCGCGCCGAAGCAAGCTCCGGACGCCAGTGCCGCCGCTCCCAATCCGGCCGTGGTGAAGGTGTCCGAGCGCGATCCGTTTATGCCGCTGGTCAATGTCAACAAACCCGGCGGCGGGGCGCCCTTGCCTCCAGGCAAGGCTGGCTTAGTGGTCGCTACCATCCGCGTGGATGGCGCAGTCCGCTCACCCAACGGCATGTTCGCCGTAGTCACCAATCCCGACCAACGTGTCTATTTCCTTCGTGAAGGCGACCAGCTATACGACGGCGACGTCGAAAAGATCGGCCTGGACGGCGTCACGTTCAAGGAAGTTTCCAAGGATGCTTTCGGGAAATCGGTCGAAAAAATCGTTACGAAACGAATCTACCCGAGTGCAGGAGAGCAGCAATGAGGATTATGCGGAGGGCGTGGGGCCTGACTGCGTTCGTGGCGGCAGCCCTGATTTTGTCGAATGGAGCGCTATCGGCCAGTGATTTGCCGGTGGTGCATGTTAAGGCCGTGGTGAAGGATGGTGCCGTCACCCTGGATGCTCAGGCCAACGGGCCCTTCGAATACACCACGTACCGCCCCAGTGAGAGCCTCTACGTGCTCGACCTGTCCGGCGTGTCGGCCGGCGATTCTTCCGGCGCTCGCGTGGTGCCTTCGGAGCTCGTCAAGAGCTACCGGCTAACCACGTACTCCGCTGGCCAAAAGCCCGTGGTGCGCCTGGAGATCCTGCTGCGGCCCGGCATCACTCCGCGTCTCGCACGCAACGGCAATCAGGAGCTCACGCTCTTCGTTTCCGCCAACGGTAACGCTGATGCCACCGCCGAGCCCGTGGCTATCACGGCCGCGCCCGCTGCCAAATCTGCAGAAGCCAAGCCCGCTGCGGCTGCGCTGAAGCCCATTTCTGCGAAGCCCTCGGAGGCGAAGGCCACTTCAGCTGAAATTCAAAATATCGAACAGGTGAACCTCGCTCAGGTTGGCGCACAGACCGAAGTCAATGTTGTCGGCAACGCCAAGCTGAACTATCACGTCAGCCGCCTGCACAATCCAGATCGCATCGTCCTGGATTTCTCCGGCGCGCACTTGAAGACCAGCGAGAAGAATATCGCCAGCAATCTCGACCCCGTGAAGGAAATCCGCCTGGCGCAATTCAGCCCGGAGGTTTCGCGCGTCGTCATTGATCTGCGTACTCCCGCGCGTTATAACGTCAATGCTACCGGCAACGCTGTCACCGTCGCGTTCCGCGCTGAATCCGCCACTCCTGCTTCGGGCGGTGCAACTGACTCAGCTCCGGCCGCCAACAGCGAGCCGGACGACGTAACCACCACCAAAGCGGTCAGCGCCCCGGCAGCACCTGCGAATGTACCTGCAAGTGTCCCGACTCCCGTGGCCGCTCTTCCCTCGGCCTTGACGCAACCTTCCGCGGCCCTTGCCGTCCCCGTTGCGCCAGCGCCACAGCCCGCACCCTCCGCCGCTCCGAAACCAACAGCAGCGAATACGGGCTACACCGAAATCAGTGACAGCGCCGCGGCCGCCGCACCGGCAGCTTCCTCCGCCGCGCAACAGGCGCCCACGCCGGCTCCCGGTTCCCGCTATTCCGGTGAGCCCATCTCGGTCAATTTGAAAGACGTGGACCTGCGCGACTTCTTCCGCCTCATTCACGAAATCAGCGGCCTGAACGTCGTCGTAGACCCTGCCGTGAAGGGCAGCCTCACCATCGTTCTCGACGATGTACCGTGGGATCAAGCCCTGGACATCGTTCTCAAGAACAACGGTCTCGATAAGCAGCTCGACGGCAACGTTCTGCGCATCGCAACCAAGGATACCTTGAAGCACGAAGCCGAACAGAACCGCGAACTCGCCAAAGCGCAAGCCGAAGCCGCCGACGTGGTCACTACCACGCGCGTCCTCAGCTACGCCAAGGCCGCGGACATGGTTCCCACGCTGAAGAAGTTCCTCTCTTCACGCGGCGACATCCTGGCCGATAGCCGTTCCAACACTCTAATCATCCGCGATATTCCAACGGTCCTCCCGGTGCTCGATAACCTCCTGCGCCAGCTAGACCGCAAATCCCAACAAGTCGAAATCGAGGCCCGCGTCGTCGCGGCCAACCGCTCCTTCTCGCGTGAAATCGGCACCCAGTTCGGCCTCGGTCTCGGCGCGCACGGCAGCACCATCGGTGGCGCTACGGCGGTCGGCACCAGTACGATCATTCACACCCCCGCTCCGCCGTTCGCGGTCGGCACTCCGCCGTTGACGTCCGGCTCCGTACCGCTGCTCACCAACCTCGGCGCGGCTACTCCAACCAGCGGCTTTGCGTACTCGTTCGCTAACGCTAATTTCGCCCTGGACATGGTCATCACCGCCGCAGAAGACCGCGGCGTCGGCAAGCTCATCTCCAAGCCGAAGATCGTTGCCCAGAACAACCAGAAATCAATCGTCAAGCAGGGAACCAAGATTCCTGTGCAGACGATCGTCAACAACACCGTCTCGGTCCAATTCGTTGACGCGGTGCTCGAGCTCGACGTCACGCCGCAGATCACTTCTGACGGCACCATCTACATGGACGTGGACGTCAAGAACGACCAGATCGATTCGTCCATCCCGCGCGTCGAAGGCATTCCGGCCATCGACACGCAAGAAGCCACTTCCAAAGTGCTCGTTGCTGACGGCGCCACTATGGTCATCGGCGGCGTAATCGTCACCCAGCAGCGCACCGACATTCAAACCGTTCCAGTGCTCGGCAGCTTGCCTGTCATCGGCAACCTGTTCAAGCACACCACGGTCAGCTCCACGGCCCAGGAACTTCTCTTCTTCCTAACCCCGCGCATTTTGCCGGGATAGTTGCGGCTGGTAGCAGCGGGTAAAAGAGGGGTTCGTACGTAGCTCGTGGCCGCAAAAACTGTGCAATCGAAATCAGCCCGGAGCCGGATCCATCGGCTCCGGCTTTCTTTTTCCGCCCTCCATTTCGACGCGCTCCTCGTCACCCATCTTCCCAACATCCGTTATCTCTGCGGCTTCACCGGCAGCGCCGCCATCCTTCTCGTCGAACATGCTCGCGCCACGCTCTTCACCGATAGCCGTTACACGCTGCAAGCCCGCCAGGAAGTTCACGACGCCACCACCGTCATCGCCCCGCACGGCCTGCTCCGCGCGCTAGGCGAAGCTCTCAAGGCTCGTCGCGGCACCATCCGCCTCGCATTCTCGCCCGCGCAGCTTACAGTCGCCCACAAAGACGCGCTACAAAGCGCCGCCGGCTCGCGCCTCCGCTGGTTTGCCGCACCAGACCTGATCGAACGCCTCCGCGCCGTAAAAGACGCGGCAGAACTCGCCTTAATGCGCCAGTCCGCCCGCCTCATCAGCGAAGTATGGACCGCCGCAGTCCGCAACGTGAAGCCAGGCATCTCCGAGCTAGCCGTCGCCGCCGATATCGAACTCGGGATGAAGCTGCGAGGCGCCTCCGGCCCGTCCTTCGAAACCATCGTCGCCTCCGGCCCCCGTTCCGCGTGGCCCCACGCTCGCCCCACACCCAAGCTGCTCAGGAAAAACGAGTTGGTCGTCCTTGACCAGGGTGCTATACTGCGCGACTACTGTAGCGACATGACACGTACCGTCTTCCTGGGACGGTCTGCTGTCAGAGCGCGCGCTGGGGTGCACACTAAAGTGCGCTCGCTCTACGCAGCAGTTCTCGAAGCCCAGGAAGCCGCTATCGCCGCCATCCGGCCGGGAGTTTCGGCCGCAACTGTGGACGCTGCAGCGCGCAGAGTTTTCAAGCGTTTGGGCCTGGATCGTTACTTCACTCATAGCACCGGGCACGGCTTGGGCCTCGAAATTCACGAGATGCCCCGGCTGGGCCGTGCGGAGGAAACCTTGCTCGTCGAGGGCATGGTCGTAACGGTTGAACCGGGCGTTTATATCGAACGCTTGGGCGGTATTCGAATCGAAGATGAAGTGCTCATAACCTCCGGTGGCGCGGAGGTATTAACCAGCGCTTCCCGGGAATTTCTAGAACTCTAAATGGCGAAAAAACAGACTCCCAAGGCAGCATCCGGCTCGCCCGCTCACGGCGTGGACCTTCCCGAAATCGAAAAGCTACTGGATTTCATGCGCAAGCACGGACTCGAGGAATTCGAATACGAGCGCCAGGGCTTCCGCATCCGGCTGAAGAAACCATCGTCGCCGTCGTACGCATTCCCGTCCGGTCACGCTCCCGAAATCGTGGTAGCATCCGCGCCGGCGCATGCGAGCCACGCGTCGCCCTCAGCGTCCGCCGCAGCGCCAGCCGCCGCACAACACGCGCCAGCGGCAGACACCACGCGCCACGAAGACCTGCACATCGTGAAATCCCCGATCGTCGGCACCTTCTACGTAGCCGCCGGTCCCGACGCCGATCCGTTCGTCAGCATCGGCTCCAAAGTAGAAACAGGCCAGGTCCTCTGCATCATCGAAGCCATGAAATTAATGAACGAAATCGAATCCGACGCGGCCGGCGAAATCGTCCGCATCTTCGTAGAAAACGGTCACCCGGTGGAATACGGCGAAGCCCTGTTCGGCATCCGCCCCCACCGCAAAAAATAAAAATGCAGTTGAATTGGTAGCGCCGGCGTCCCGCAGGCTCATTGTCTTTGATTTGGTTTTAAATTCGTAGGGGCACGGCATGCCGTGCCCGCTCCAGCATCACCGAGAGCACAGATTCCGTAGGGGCGGGTCTCAGACCCGCCCTGTTTTAGTTAATAGGGGCAAATAAATCATCCGTCTGCAACCGCCATGTTCCGAAAAATCCTAATCGCCAATCGCGGCGAAATCGCGCTCCGCATCCTCTCCGCCTGCCGTGAACTCGGCGTCAAAACCGTCGCCGTCTATTCCGAGGCCGACCGCAACTCCCTCCACGTCCGCTTCGCCGACGAAGCCATCTGCATCGGCCCTCCCCGCAGCAGCGAAAGCTATCTCAATATCCCCCAAGTAATCAGCGCCGCCGAAATCGCTAACGTGGACGCCATCCATCCCGGCTACGGTTTCCTGTCCGAAAACGCCAATTTCGCTGAAGTCTGCGAAGCCTCCCACATCACTTTCATCGGCCCCGCCCCCGATGCTATCCGCCTGATGGGCGAAAAAGATAAAGCTCGCGAAGCCATGGCCGCCGCCGGTCTCCCCATCATCCCCGGCAGCGCCGGTGTAGTCCCCGACGAAGACGCCGCCAAAAAAATCGCCGCCGAAATCGGCTACCCGGTAATGATCAAAGCAGCCGAAGGTGGCGGCGGCCGCGGCATGAGAATCGTGCGCCACGCGCGCGAACTCATCCCCCTGTTTCAGACCGCGAAAGCCGAAGCTCAGCAGGCCTTCGGCAGCCCCAACGTCTATATCGAAAAACTAATCGAGCACCCGCGCCACATCGAATTTCAAGTCCTGGGCGATAAGCACGGCAACGTAGTCCATCTCGGCGAGCGCGAATGTTCTCTTCAGCGCCGCCACCAGAAAGTTCTTGAGGAATCTCCTTCCGTCGCGATGGACGCCCCGACGCGCAAACGCATCGGCAAACAAGTAGTGGACGCGCTAAAAAAACTAGGCTACTCCAGCGCCGGCACAGTCGAATTTCTGCGCGAAGAATCCGGCAACCTCTTCTTCATCGAAATGAACGCGCGCATCCAGGTCGAACACCCTGTAACCGAGATGGTCACCGGCGTGGACTTGGTAAAATCCCAAATCCGGGTAGCCGCCGGAGAAAAACTCACGGACATCCTCTCCGGCCCCATCGAATTCCGCGGCCACGCGATCGAATGTCGCGTCAACGCCGAAGATCCCGAAACTTTCGTCCCCAGCGCCGGACGCATCACCGCCTTCCGCGTCCCCGGCGGCCCCGGCATAAGGGTAGACACCGCCAGCTACTCCGACGCCGTAATCCCCCCGTACTACGATTCCCTGATCGCCAAAATAATCGCGCACGGCAACGACCGCGCCGAAGCCATAGCCCGAATGAACGGCGCCCTCGAAGGCTTCATAGTAGAAGGCATAAAAACCACCATCCCGCTCCACAAAAAAATCCTAGCCGACCCCGACTTCATAGCTGGCAAATTCGACACGCACTTCCTCGATCGTGCGCTCGCGGTAGCAGCCAAGTAGCACGGTGGCTCAACTGTTCCCTCCTCTCTACGCCATCCTCGACGCGACACCCACGCAACCAACTGACTCTCTGGTATCGCTTGCTCAAAAGCTCGCCACTGCCGGCGTCCAACTAATCCAGCTCCGAGCCAAGCATGTTCCCGCACGCCAATTCCAGGAAATCGCGACGGCCCTGCTCGCCGCCGCGCCAAAAAACGCCCGCATCATCATCAACGACCGGCCAGACATCGCTAGCATCGCTCACGCCGCAGGCGTCCACGTAGGCCAGGAAGATCTCCCAGTAGAAGCCGCCCGCCAAATCTGTCCCACCCCGCAATGGGTTGGAATTTCGACACACAATCTCGAACAACTCGAAGCCGCCGACCGCACTTCGGCGGACTATATAGCCGTGGGCCCCATCTACCCGACCACCACAAAACTAAATCCCGACCCCGTAGTAGGCCTGGACCTGATACGCGCGGCCAGAAGAGTAACGCGAAAGCCCATAGTAGCCATCGGTGGCATCACCATAGTCTCTGCCGCCGAAGTCTTCCAAGCCGGCGCCGATTCCGTAGCCATAATCAGCGACCTGATAAACGCGCCCGACCCATCCCAACGCGCCCGCGAATATCTAGCACTAGCGGCGCAAGAAATCGCCACGCGCGGCACTGGGACATAACGCGAATTTGCGCACAGCGAGGATTTAGTAGTTGCTACCTAGCGGCTCTATGTTATTTTTCATCCGCGCTTCCCGCAGGCCATATTGGTTTGCATTTGAATTATCAATGCCTTTATCTGTGTTCATCTGTGTTGAGCTGTGGTGCTCTTGATTTGGACTTTCTGACGCGCCCGTACCCCGACGGAGGATGCAACGCATGACCAACCCGCTGTTCAAGAAGAAGCCGATGGACTGGCTCCTGAACGAAGCGAAAGCCACAGGCGAACACACTCTGAAACGCACGCTAGGCCCCGTGTCCCTCACGGCGCTGGGAGTCGGCGCGGTAATCGGCGCTGGCATCTTCGTGCTCTCCGGCCTCGGCGCGCACTACGCCGGCCCTGGACTCATGCTGTCCTTCATCATTTCCGGCCTCGGCTGCGCCTTCGCGGGTCTCTGCTACGCAGAATTCGCTGCGCTGATTCCGCTGGCAGGCAGCGCTTACACCTACGCCTACGCCGCGCTCGGTGAATTAATCGCCTGGATCATCGGCTGGGACCTCACTCTCGAATACGCCATGGGCGCCAGCACAGTCTCCTCCGGCTGGTCGAATCACTTCATCGAATTTCTCAAAATCTTCAATCTGAAGATGCCGCTCTGGCTCGCCTACGACCACTGGACTGCCCTCGTCACCGCAGAAAACGTCATCGCCCGCCAGATGGCCCACGCGTCGGATCCCTCGCTCGTCATGGGATCCCAGGCCTTCCTCTCCCGCGTAGGAGATATCATCAGCGCGCAGCCTCCCGAACTTTTGCAGCGCGCCCACGATCTCGTCGCCGCCCCCGTCCTCTTCGGCGTCGAAATCGGTTTCAATCTTCCCGCGTTCCTCATCGCCTTGATCATCACCGCCGTCCTGGTGATCGGCATCAAAGAAAGCGCCTCCTTCAACGCCACCATCGTCATCATCAAAGTCGCCGTCGTGCTCTTCGTGATCCTGCTCGGCATGCGCTACGTCAATCCTTCGAACTGGGGCCACGATTGGTCCAGCTTCGCGCCCATGGGTTTCGGAGGCATCGGCAGGGGAGCCGCCTACATATTTTTTGCCTACATCGGATTCGACGCCGTCTCCACCACCGCGCAGGAAGCAAAAAATCCGCAGCGCGACCTGCCCATCGGCATCATCGCCTCTCTTGTGATGTGCACCATCCTCTACATCCTGGTCGCCGCAGTTCTCACCGGCATGGTGCCTTGGAAAGAAATCAACATCGAAGCCCCGCTCGCCGTAGCCTTCCTCGATCGCGGCTTAACCAAAGCTTCCTACCTGATCACCGCCGGCGCTCTCGCCGGTCTCACCAGCGTCATGCTGGTCATGCTCCTGGGCCAGACCCGCGTCCTCTACTCCATGGCCAACGACGGCCTGCTCCCAAGAAAATTTTTCGCCGCGATCCACCCGAAATTCCGCACGCCCTACAAAAACACAATTCTTGTCGGCCTCATCGCCGCCATCATCGGCAGCATTACCCCGATCAGCATCATCGGCGAAATGGTCAACATCGGCACCATCTTCGCCTTCATCATCGTCTGCATCTCCATCCTGGTTCTGCGCAAAACCAATCCCAATCAACCGCGCCCCTTCCGCACGCCCTGGGTGCCGCTCGTGCCGATCCTGGGCATCCTCTTCAACGGCTACATGATGTACAAACTCGGCTGGGTCAACTGGGCCCGCCTGATCATCTGGCTGGTAATCGGCCTCTTCGTCTATTTCGGCTACAGCCGCCATCACAGCCGCGTCCAACAAAACGATCGCAGCGCCCTGTAGCGCTTTTGCGTTGGCATAATTCCAAAGTGTTGAAGGTGGGCGCGCTGCTAGTTGCGCCCCACCTCAGTCCGCGAGCCCCGCGCGATCCGTAGGGGCGGGTCTCAGACCCGTCCCGCCTTGATTTACGCGCGTGCCCCGCCGCCCCACCTTCCCTAACGCCCCCACCTCGGCTATTCTTCTAGCGCTCAACGCGAATAAACCAAAGTGACCGAACTCTCTCCTCGCCGCCTAATCATTCGACTGCGTCGCACCTCGCCGCTGGACATAATCGCTTCCGCCATCGTCGCCATCTACATCCTCGCCCATGCAGCGCTGTTCGTCGGCGCCACAATTCCATTCACCGGTTTCCTATCGTTCGCAGCCTTCCTCTCTGCCGTCTATCTCTTCGTCCGCCTCATCCCTTGGCTCCGCAACCGCTTCATGTGGACGCTCCGCAATCGCCTCATCGTCACCTATGTTTTCATAGCCGTAATTCCGGTAATCCTCCTCATCTTGATGGCCGGCCTTGCGACGTACGGCCTCTACCTCCAACTAGGCGCCCACCTCTTCCACGACGACCTACAAGAACGCATCAGCACCATCGCCGCCGATGCCGACGCCCTGGCAGGCGCAGTAGAAATGGAAGCCGCCCACGGCGCCGAGCCGGCCAACGAAGCCATCCTCCAGCGCCCCGGCGTCTCCAATCTAATCGACGCAGAACGCCGCGAGTGGCCCGACCTCCGCGTCTTCCCCAATCGCGGCCAACGCGTAATCCAACAGCAATCTCAAGACGGCCAGCACTTCGCCGGCCTCGTGGAGATTGACGGAAAAATCTGGGTAGCCGCCGCCGTCAGCAAAAATGGTCCCACAGGACCATTCTATTTGGTGGTCGCCACCCCGCTAAATTCCGCATTCCTGGATAGCTTCGCCTCCGAATTCGGCCCCATAGCAATAATCCCGCTCCGTCCCAGCAGCGAAAATAATCCTCCAAATATCTCGCTCAATTTCAACGGTCACGTTTTCGTTCCCGGCGAACAAATCGCCAGCCGCCGCCGTACCCTCGGCCCACCACAAAATTGGGCAGACATCCGCATCAGCGGTGTCTCCACGCTGGAACTAGCCCACGTAGGCACCCAACCACCCGACGCTCCCGCAGCCGTCTTCGCCTCCTTCGGTATCCGCGCGAGCGCCCTCAGTCGCCGCCTCTTCACTTCCGTAGGGGACGTCGGCCCCGTCCTCGAAATCCTGCTGATCGCCGCCGCCGTAATTTTTCTGCTTCTCGGAATCGCCGGTCTTGCCACTGGATTCGTCCTCACCCGCACCATTACCACTTCGGTTGACGATCTCTACAAAGCCACGCTCCACGTCCGTCGCGGTGATTTCACTCAACGCGTTCGCGTCCACCAACGCGACCAGCTCGGCGCCCTGGGTGAATCCTTCAACGAAATGACCAGCTCCATCGCCGAACTGATCGAAGAACAGAGCAAGCGCCAAAAACTGGAAAACGAAATTGTCATCGCCCGCGAAGTTCAATCGCAGCTTTTCCCCCAAGTTCTCCCAGCTCTCCCGGGCCTCGAACTAGCCGCCATCTGCCGCCCCGCCCGCGTAGTCAGCGGCGACTATTATGATTTCATCCGCACGGGCACCAATACAGTAGGCATCGCCCTGGCCGACATCAGCGGCAAAGGAATTTTCGCCGCGCTCCTGATGGCCAGCCTGCAAGCCACCCTGCGCAGCCACGCTGGATTCGACGGCGTGTCCGGAACAGCCGAGTTGGTAGCCCGCCTCAATCGCCATCTCTTCCGCAACACCTCCGACGATCGCTACGCCACGTTCTTCTACGCCGTTTACGATGTCGCCGCGCGCACCTTGACCTACACCAACGCAGGACACTTAGCTCCATTTTTCGTAAACGGCACAAACGTGCAGGAATTAAGCGAAGGCGGCACAGTAGTAGGCCTGATCGAAGACTGCCAATTCACCCAAGGCACAATAAAAGTTGAACCCGGCAGCCTCTTCGTAGCATTCAGCGATGGCCTAACCGAACCAGAAAACGTCTACGGCGAAGAATTCGGAGTCACCCGCCTGCGCGACGAAGTCCTCCGCCAACGCAGCCTGCATCCGCAGCCGATCGCCGAAAATCTGATAGCGGCCGCAGAACAATGGGCCGGCACAGCCGAACAGGCCGACGACATCACAGTCGTAGTAGCCCGCATGGGTTAACCTCGTCGCTTTCGATCTTGAATTTGTAGCGGCCGCCTTCAGGCGGGCATCTTTTTTGCCGTTGCTTTTCCCTGCGACCTCTCAAAAAATTCACTATACTTAGCTGCCACAATTCCAGGAGCCATCGTGCCCTTACGCAATCGCACCGCTCTAATCACCGGCGGCAGCCGAGGCATCGGCAAAGGCATCGCCCAAGGACTAGCCCAGGAAGGCGTCCGCATCGCCATCTCTTACCGCACAAATAAAACCGCGGCCCAAGCCACTCTCCGCACGCTCCAAGCACAAGGCGCCGAATGCTTCGCGGTAGAAGCCGACGCCACCAACCCGGAAAAAGTTCAATTCCTCCTGGACGCAGTCCTGGAACGCTTCGGGCGCTTGGACATCCTGGTCAACAACGTCGGCGAATTTAACTGGAAGCTTGTAGCCGACACCAGCGCCGACGAATGGCAAAAAGTAATCGCCTCCAATCTCTACAGCGTCTTCCACGCCAGCAAAGCCGCACTCCCAGCCATGCGCCGCCAACACTGGGGCCGCATCATCAATCTAGGCGCAGTAGGCGCCGAACGAGCCTTTGGGCAGGGAACTATCAGCGCCTACGCAGCCGCCAAAGCCGCAGTAGTTTCCTTCTCGCGCTCCCTAGCCATCGAAGAAGCCAAAAACGGCATCACCGTGAACGTAATCAACCCCTCCAACATTGACGAACGTGAACTAACAGCCGACGAAGCCCGCCGCATCCGCGACGCCAGATCCCCCATGGGCCGCCCCCCGTCTGCTGAAGACGTAACCGCCGCTGTTAAATTCTTCGCCTCAGACGGCGCCGACTACATCACCGGCCAAGTAATCAACGTAACCGGCGGCTGGATGCTCTAAGCCGAACTGAATTCACGCGGAGTAAAATCACCGAAATAAGACACCAGAGTATGGATTCCACCGGGAATTCAAATCACTGCGAGAGGGTGCCCGATCCTTCGCGCCGTTGTTTCATGCGAAGGGTGGTTTTTTTGCCTCAACCCCAAATCTGAATCACTTGAACGCGGGCACGAAGACGGAAACCACCTCAACTAAGCTTTTCCAGAAGCGACTCGCCAGAAATCTCGCCTTCCATCTTCGGCATCGGTTCAGCTGCCTGCCCCACAGGCTTAGGCGCAGCCGCCACAGGAGGCGCCACGTACCCCTCCTCGCCGATAAACGCGAATTCCTTGCGATCCAACCCGCGCAACATCCGCCCGTTGGCACATTCAACCGAAAGGGTCAGTGTCCCGCCGATGGTTTCGACCGCAGTCACGACGCCGTGCGCACCAGAAGCCCGGTGCATCACTTTGTCACCCGGCTGCGCAACCGCTTGCTTCGCGTCGCTCTTTTCAGGCGGCGTGTTCTGTCCGATCGTAGAAATCTTCTCCCAAAGTTTGCTCATGCCCGGTGCTCCTTAATCTTCGATCCTAAATCCAATTCTCGAATTCAGTCGTTCGGTGCAAAACGCGAGTCAGTCCGGTCTTCCACCGCATCTCACGCACCACGCGTTGAGCACAAGCAGCTCTAACCCAGCATACGTCCGTTCAGCCGAGCCTCCAGTGTTTTTGCCACGCCTCGTCCCTAACAAGCAACCACCAACACATTTAGGCCAGTAAGTAATAGTTCTGTACCACATCTGTACGAACGTACAGCTGCGCCTTCCCCCACCCCGTGTTAGCCTGGTGCAGGAATCAAGAAAATGAAAAATTTCCACAATTCGCGCGACGCCGCCAGGCTCGCACCAATGCAGCGTCCTGCGTTTCTCTCCTTCACTCCAGATCCCGCACCACTGTACTTAGACCTACGCGCAAATCGTAGCATCCGCAGTCTGTTTCTAATCAACGGCACGCCGATTAGAAATCACCGTAAACGACAGAAAACAAACAACAGCCGTCATTTCTAATCGCGTATTTTTGCCAGAAATAGAATAGCCGAGCCGGAAATTCAAAAGTCCGGCGTGGTATAAATTGACCGGCTCAAGAGGCGCAACGCACAAAGGAACGCAAAAATTATGAAACTCCACAATCGAGGCGCGAGATTTCTAACGATCGGCGTGATGCTTGTTTCAGCGATGTCGGCGCAGGGGCAGAGCGCGGTGTCGCCGCACATCTATCATGTCGAAGGTGACGTCGAAGGCGTGCACGATCCTTCGATCATCAAGCAAGGCGGCACTTGGTATCTGTTCGGCACCGCCACCGAAAAAGGACCACACGCTCAGTTGCCCATGCGCTGCTCAAACGATCTGGAACACTGGAAACGCTGCGGCGCAGTGTTCGCCGGCATCCCCGATTGGATCCAAAAAGAAAGCCCGGAAACCAAAGACCTCTGGGCCCCCGATATTTCCTACTTCAACGGAAAATATCACGTTTACTACGCGTATTCGGCCTTCGGAAAGAATACCTCCGGCATCGCTCTGGTCACCAACAAAACCCTCGACCAATCCAGCCCCGATTTTCACTGGGTGGACGAAGGCCTGGTGCTGAAATCCCTGGCCAGCGACGACTTTAACGCGATTGACCCGAACATTGTTTTCGATTCCACCGGCACGCCCTGGCTCAGCTTCGGAAGTTTCTGGAGCGGCATCAAAATGCGCCGCCTCGACGCCGCCACCGGAAAACTCTCACCGCAGAACGGCAAACTCTACGCGCTAGCGAGCCGCGAACGTCCCGAAAATCCCGCACCCGCGCCGCCTGGGCTGCCTGCAGATTGGCAAGCGATCGAAGCTCCGTTCATAGTCCATCACGGCGATTATTATTATTTGTTCGTCTCCTTTGATCTCTGCTGCCGCGGAGTAAAAAGCAACTACCGCACGGTAGTAGGCCGCTCGCACGATGTCACAGGCCCGTACCTGGACGCCGACGGAAAACCCATGCTCCACGGCGGCGGTACGGCGCTACTAACAGGCAACGCCCGCTGGTTAGGCCCAGGCGGCGAATCAATCCTGCAGCAACCCACCGGCGACATAATCGTATTCCACGCCTACGACAGCAAAACCGGCCACCCCTTCCTGCAAATCTCAACAATTGATTGGACGACAGGCTGGCCCCACACCGCGCTGGAAGGGGATGCGTCCACGACGAAATGATGAGGCACCTCCGGAAACAAAAAAGCCCATCCTTCCCAGGAGGTACTTCGGGAAGGATGGGCTTTTGCTGCTTACTGCTTGAGCCTTTCAGCTAGTACTGCGGATTACCGATGGCCGCCGCCGTGACCGCCGCCACCGTGGAAGCCGCCACCACCACCGTGGAAGCTGCCACCGCCGCGAACCGCGCCGCCGTGGAATCCACCACCGACTGCTACGTGCGAAGCGCCGCCGCGGAAACCGCCCACTGCGCCGTGTCCGACGTAGCCGTTCCCGTGCCAGCCGTTACCACCGCGCCAGCCATTTCCGCCGCCGTATCCCGGACGTCCATAGAAGCCACCGTGGAACCACGGGCCAGCACCGATGAAGATGCCACCGGAGAAGTAGCTAGGACCGTAGTAACCATAGGGCGCGCAGGCATACGGGTAATACCCATAGTATCCGTAGGCGCAGACAGGAGCCGGGCCAACGTAGCCCGGACCGATGCCGACGCCCACTGCGATGCGCTGAGCATTAGCGTTAGGCGCTAGCGCCAACGCGGTTCCAAGCACTGCAAAGATCATTAAGTATTTCACGAGGTGTTTCATATGTGGGCCCCTTCTGAGCCCGTAAGGCCTTTAAATCTATAACTCCTTTGGTTCAGCCGCCTCCCGGATGCTTTCGGTGGCGTCTGATAGTGAAACACGGGTACTGAGGGAAAGTTGCGGTAGGGGCGAAGAGCAGGCAAAACGCGGAGGCTGTGGGGGTTAGGCCTGCGCGTTGACGGGGCGCGCGGGGGCTTGCTACTCTGAGTCCCCGGAATTGTCGCTGCATCAAATTGTGGATACCGAAAAAATAGCGGTAGGAAATACGGAGCTTACGGAGGAACACGCATGGCAACACCAGCCAGGCCCAAGGTTTTCAAGAACTTTATTAATGGCGAGTGGGTGGAGGCACGCAGCGGAAAGGCCATCGAAAATCGCAACCCCGCGAACACCGGGGAATTGGTCGGTATGTTCCCTGCGTCCACGCAAGAGGATGTGAATCTGGCGATCGACGCCGCCAAAGGCGCTTACGACAAATGGCGGCTGACGCCTGCGCCGAAGCGCGCGGAAATCCTGTATCGCGCGGCGGAAATTTTGATCGAGCGCAAGGAAGATTATTCGCGCGACATGACGCGCGAGATGGGCAAAGTGCTGGCGGAGACGCGCGGCGACGTGCAGGAAGCGATTGACATGACCTACCTGATGGCCGGGGAGGGAAGGCGGCAGTTTGGGCAGACGACGCCTTCGGAACTGCCGAATAAATTCGCAATGTCCGTGCGCACGCCGGTGGGAGTGGCGGGACTGATCTGTCCTTGGAATTTTCCGATGGCTATTCCATCTTGGAAAGCGATGCCGGCGCTGGTGACGGGAAATACGGTGGTGATCAAGCCCGCGGAAGATACACCGCTTTCTACTTACAATTTGATGCAGGTGCTGAGCGAGGCTGGGTTGCCGCGCGGAGTGATGAACGTGGTTTTTGGAGATGGCCCGGAGGCTGGCGCGCCACTTCTCAATCATAAAGACGTGGGGCTCGTGAGTTTTACTGGTTCAACCGATGTTGGGCGAATCGTGAGCACGGCTTGCGCGCCTTCGTTCAAGAAATGCCATCTGGAGATGGGCGGCAAGAACATCATTATTGTGATGGACGATGCGAATCTGGATCTCGCCGTGGATGGCGCCGTATGGGGTGGGTTTGGGACCAGCGGGCAGCGTTGCACCGCGGCGAGCCGCGTGGCGGTGCACAAAAAAGTATACGGCGAATTCGTCGAGAAATTCGTGGCGCGCGTGAAGGCGCTCAAAGTCGGCGATGGTTTGGATCCTTCGACGGACATGGGACCGTGCATCAACGAACAGCAGTTGAATACGGTGATGAAATACGTGCAGATCGGCAAGGACGAAACCGCGAAGCTCGCGACTGGCGGGCATCGCCTGGAAAGCGGTGCGTGGGGACGCGGCTGGTTCCACGAACCCACCGTATTTACGGATTGCGCGCCGAAGATGCGCATCGCGCAGGAAGAAATTTTCGGACCGGTGGTCGCGGTGATTCCGTTCGAGGATTTTGATGAGGCGCTGGATATTGCAAATGGCGTGCAGTACGGATTGTCCGCGGCGATTTACACCCGCAATGTGAATAACGCGTTCCGGGCGCAGCGCGATTTGCAAACCGGGATCGTTTACGTGAATGCGCCGACGATCGGCGCGGAAACGCATCTGCCGTTTGGCGGGATCAAGAATACGGGGAACGGTCATCGCGAATCGGGCGAAGCGGCGCTGGATTTTTATTCGGAGTGGAAGACGGTTTACATTGATTATTCCGACCGGTTGCAGCGCGCGCAGATTGATAATGCGTAAGACGTAGCGTTGGACGATAAGGAGATCCCTCCGGCCAAAAGGCGGCCCGCGGAATGACAGACATTGCTTGGTAGGAGGAGTTTCAGGGCGAGTCTAAGACTCGCCCCTACAGCTACAAATCCGTTACACTTTTAGACCGATCAGGCGCATTAGTTCCAGGGCGTTGCTTTTGGCTACTACGCCTTCGCGTAGTTTGTGGTCGAAGCGCATTTTCCCTTCCTCGACGTAATCCTGAAAATGCACGTTGCGTATGGCGCCGGGCAATACGTGCGCGGTGTCGGTCAGCGCCAAATCGTGGGTGGTGACGATGCCCAGCGCGCCGCGTTCGAGCAGCGCGCGCAGCAGGCCGTCGGCGCCGATGCGGCGATCGTGCGAGTTCGTTCCTTCGAGCAGCTCATCGAAGAGGAAGAGCACGCGCTGGGAATTTTCCGTCAGATTGAATACATCGCGAATGCGCAGGATTTCGGTGTAGAAACTCGAGCGGTGTTCCTGCAAAGAATCCACGCGGCGAATGCTGGTGCCCAGCTGGACGGGCGTCATGCGCAGAGATTTGCCGCGAATCGGCGCGCCGGCGAGCGCCAGCACTGCATTGATTCCGGCGGTGCGCAGGTACGTGCTCTTGCCGGACATATTCGAGCCGCTGACGAGGAGCACGCGGGTCTGCGCATCGAGATGTACGTTATTGCGCACACACTCGGCTGACGGAATTAGCGGGTGGCCGAGTTCTTCGCCCAGGAAAATCGCGGGCGCACTGGGGATTTGTTCAGCAAATTCCGGGAAGGGATCATCGGGGTGTTCGTAGGAATAGCTGGCGAGCGAAAGCAGCGCTTCGATCTCCGCGGCGACATCGGCCCAGGCGCGCAATTTGCCGCCGCGGCGTTTGCGCCACGCTTCCGCGGCGAAGGCGCATTGCACGGTGTAGAGCACGGGCAATTGCAGAAGGCGGCCTAGCAGATCTTCGCGGGCATCAATCCAATAAACGATGTTTGCTAGTTGGCGCACGGACTGCGAAGCAGTTTGGCTGCCAGACTTCAGCTCCGTCGCGAAGCCTTGCAGGCGCGGCGAGGTGAACGGCTCGTCTTCGAGGCGGCGGAGGATGTCTGCGAAGAGGCCCAAGCCTTCGGCATTGCATGCGAGCGTCGAGACCACTTTTTCGGCGCGATCGCGCAGCCAGAGCAGGATGAGAACTTCGAGCGCCAATACGATTGCGAGCGGCCAGAGTCTGAAAGTTGTAAACAAATAAATGGTGGTGGCCGCGGCGGAAATTGCCAGCAGCGCGGCGACAATGCGCCACGGACCTGCGGGAAGTTGCGGCGCCGCCGCGGCCCAATTTTCGAGCGAGCGCGGATCGAGACGCACTTTGAGATCTTCGCCGAGCAGCGCGAGTTTTTCGCGCAAATCGAGTCTGTCGCGGAGTTCGACGATGACTTTGTGTCTTTCGTGGATGGCCGGTACTGGGGACGCGGTTGTGAGCCATTGCGCCAGGCGGTCTTCGCCCATCGGCAGGAGCGCGGTGGAAAGCAGCTCGAAGAGGCAGCCGGTGCCGAAGACGTCGAGATCATCGGCATAAACGTGTTTGGGATTGCGGAAGCGTTCACCGGATGCGCCGGTGTCTGACCAGCGGTCCTCGAGGCGGGCGATGCCTCGTTGATAGAAGGTGACTGCGCTGCGTGCGTGGGCGAGAGCGCGCAGAGCGAATTCGTGCGCGAGGGAGAGCGCGGCGTAGATCGCGATCGGGAACAGCGAGCCAGTACGTGGAGATCATTTCGTCTTTCAGTGCCAGCCAGAGGAGAACGAGTGCGACGACGACCGTTGCGAGCTTGGCGTTCCCGAAGCGATTGTGGAGAGCGTTTTTGGCGGCGACGGTTTTTTGGCGGAATGCGAGGCGGTTGGAGTATTCGACGTGTGGTTGGGGCAACGACCGCCTCCTATGACGGAGTTAGTTTACTACTCGAATGGGTGCAAATTAACGAGGTGAGTGCGGAGGGTTCGTGGCGTGTGAACTCAAAGCAGATCCCTGCCTGCGGCAGGCAGGCCTCACTGCGTCCTGCGCCCGCCGAAACGCGGCGGGAAAGAAAAAGCGCGTGACTGCGTCCGGGATGACAACGCATACGACGATCTCAATTGATTTCAGAAGAAAGTGCGCCTACGGTTGCGGGTTGGCGGCGACTGGCATGTACATTGGTTCTGGGGCGGGGGACCACGCTGGTGCTGTGACTTGGTTGGCTTGGTAATTGCGATACCAGATGGCTTCGCTGGCTCTTTGCCAGAGGCGCGTGCCGATCCATGTGAGGATCATCAGCTGGCTCACCAGGAATGCGGCGACGACCGATTGCGGATTCAAGTGGAACATCCAGATGTGCAGGCCGAGGGCGAAGAGCAGCCACTCGATGATGCTGACGCGGAGGTAGAGCCACAGCAGCGAGAAAAAATTGCGGCGGAACAGTGTGAACGCGCGACGGAGAGCGCGATGCATTTTCTTTTCATCGTCGGCTACGGCGATGACTTGGGCCATGTCAAACCACACGCGTACGATGATCAGGAGCAGCAAGATAATGACGGCGGCGGCTTCGGCGAAATGGTCGCCGGGGTAGGGGGAAATGGTTTGGTCCTGGATGTGGGTGTACATCGCGTTAGTAGCGGCGGCGAGCCCGGCGATGGGCAGCAATACGATGGCGAGATAAATAAGAAGGCGCAAGAAGCGCCAGAAATGGTGGCCACAAGCTTCGAAGAAGGCTGTGGTGGTGGGTTTTTCGCCGAGGACGTAGGCGGCGAGGATGCCGCCCGTCGCGAAAAGCATGAAGACCACGAAAAGAATTGAAAAGTGAACAATGTTGTGACTTTGAATCTCGAGCGGCGACTCCGGCAATTGTTGCAGGGTGATGATTGAGGAGACGTCGAAGCCATTCACCAGGCGCTGGGCTGCGACGCTGTTGTTCAGAAGGGAGTAAGCGCGCTCCGTCATTTCGTGCGTCGAGAAGAAGCCGAAAATCAGGCAGACGAAGAAAAGCCACCAGACCAGGCGTTGCCATTTCCAGACAAGTCCGGCGCCTGAAAAAAACGTGCCGCGATTCGTTTCGGCCATTCGCGTTGCTCCTTCGAGTCCGTTAAGTGAGCCAGGCCAGCAGTTGCGAGAGCCATTCGCTGGCGAAGACCCAGATGTTTCTTAGTTTGTGAGCCGCGCGCGGGTTTGCGTCTTCGGTGTAGCTGTTATTGAAATAGTCGCGGTCCATGGTGATCTGGTTGTGCGCGTCAATTTGCGCGGATTCGATTTTGGCTTTGCGATCGTACTGGTAGCGGATCCAGCGATCCTGGCCGTCCCAGTGCTCCGCGGCGGTGGAACCGTCGTCGAATTTAACTTCGAGGTCCACAGGAAATTGAAAGTCGCCCTTGCGAAGTACGGTCACGTAGGTGCGGTAGATTTCGTCCTTGTCATTTTTCTTGGAGCCGCGGGCGGAAGCGTCCCACCACTTCAGCGGGTCGGAATGAGCGTCAGCGAGCGAATAATCCAGGACTTGCGTGCCGTAAACGGCCTGATTGAAATACCAGTGCAGATCTTTGCCGGAAACTTCCTCGATGGTCTTCAGAAAATCTTCGCCGGTGGGATGGGTGAAACGATAACGCATGAAGTAAGTGTGCAGGGCCTGGCGGAGGGTGTCTTCGCCGATTACTTTTTCCAGAGTGAGCAGCATGGTGGCCGTCTTGCCGTAGGTGATGCCGCCGTAAGAATTGCTGTTGTAAAACAGCCACGCGTAGCGGGAGATTTGATCCTTACTCGGATCGGCGAGATAACTGATCTGCTGCAATCCGGATTCGCCCATCTGCGCGAAGGGAAAATTCAGCACGGAAGTATTTTTGCCGTAAATCGCATCCATCACTTTCACTTCGGTGTAACTGTTGATGCCTTCGTCGAGCCAGGCTTCTTCGAATTCGTTAGTGGCGACCATGCCATACCAATATTGGTGGCCGAATTCGTGTTCGGTGACAACTTCGGGAGCGAGCACGCCCTGAGGCATGTGCACGGAGGTGCCGAGAGTAATCAGTGTGGGGTATTCCATGCCGCCGGCATCGCCGCCGCCGTGCGGAGGATCCACCATGGTGAGGCGATCGTAGGGGTAGGGGCCGTACCATTCGTCGAAGAGGCGCAGACTGCCTTTTGCGGCGGTGATGTAGCGTTGTGACGAAGACTCGTGCCCGGGCGACATCAGCAAGTGAATTTTTACGGGGCCTTGGCTGCCGGTCCAGGAATCCTCGATGACGGTGAAGCTGGGGCTGGCGGTCCAGGAAAAATCGTGGACGTCTTCGGAATGGTAGGTGAGGGTTTTGGTGCCGTCGGAATTCGTAGCACTGGAGACGAGGTCGCCGCCCGCGCCGACGATTTCATTTTGCGGTAGGGTGATTTTTACGTCGAAGGTGCCGAAATCGGCGAAGAATTCTGTGTTGGCGTGAAATTGGTGGCAGTTCCAGGCGTTTTTCCACCAGACGCCGACCTTCGGGAACCATTGGCCGACCATGTCGAAATCGTGGGCGTAGCCGGTGCGTTCGACAACTTTGGGAAGCACGTCGTGGAAGACGATATGGAATTCAACGGATGCGCCGGGAGCTATTGGTTTTGGCAGGGTGATTTGCACGACGGTGTGGTCGTCGGTGTTGTGATCGTCGGGCTGGATGAATTGTAGTTTGTCGGTCAGGTCGCCGGCTCCTGCGACTTCTAGTTTGTCTATGGTGATCGAGCCGAAATGTTTGGGGTCCCAGTCCGCGTCGGGGCCATTGCCGCGCGTGCCGCTACGGCGGACTTCGGTCATGAAGGTGGATTGCGGCTGGAAGGCGTTGAGGTAGAGGTGGAAGGGGAAAGTTTGCTGCGGCTGTCCGGTGAGATTTTTGTAGGTGAGAGTTTCGCTGGCGGCGATGGTGTGCTTGGTGGGATCGAGCTTGGCTTCGATCTGGTAGGCGACTACGCGGGTGGAGAGTGTTTTTATTGTGCCGTCTGTTGATGCGGCTGCGGATTTTGTTGCGGCTTGCGGCGCGGGGGATTGCGCAAAAATTGGGCCGCAGAAGATTGCCGAGGCTGCGGCGAGTACAAACACTTTCGTCAATTGCATCCATCCTCCCGCACGTGAAGCGCTTTTAGGGGCGTGCACCAGGGGCAACAGCGCGTACACGATATGATACGAGGGGATGGGCGCGCAAGTTTCGTTTCGCGGAGAAACATTGTCTCGCTGGGACGTGCGCATTGCGCGACTGCGTTTTGGGGTCAAGTTGACGGGTCGCGGCGCAGCGACTACACTAAAATGAGGATGGTAGTGTAGCGGCGCGGGCCGGCAAGCACGGTGCTGGTTTGTTGCCGACGGAAGGTCATGAGTCCAACGGTGTTACAACAGAAACGCCACCAGCAGATTTTGACGGACGTGGTGCGCGCGTACATCGAGACGGGCGAGCCGGTCTCTTCGCGGAGCATTGTGCACCGGCATATTGAGCCGCTGAGTTCGGCGACGGTGCGGAATGTGATGGCGGATTTGGAGGATGCGGGATTGCTTTTTCAACCGCACACTTCGGCGGGGCGGGTGCCGACTGCGGCGGCTTATCGGTTTTTTGTGGAGCAGGTGGCCGCGCAAGCGACGGCTAGTCCCGCGGATTTATTGTGGATCCGGCGCGAATTGGCGGCGGCGCAGACTCCGGAGGCGGTGATGGAGCGCGCGAGCCACGTGCTGGCGGCTGTGTCGCGCGGGCTGGGAATTTTTATCGCGCCGCCACTGGCGCGGAGCGTGGTGGAGCATTTGCGTTTTCTACTGCTGCCGGACGGGCGCGTGCTGGTGATTTTGATTTCCGGCGGCGGAGTGACGCGCGACAAATTGATACGTCCGGAGCGACCGTTCAAGCAGGAAGAGCTGGATCGCACGTCGGAATATTTGAACCGGCATTATATCGGCTGGACGCTGGAGGCGATGCGCGCGGACTTGCGGAAGCAATTGGAGCAGGATCGCGAGCAGTATGGGCAACTGGCGGGTACGGCGTTGATTTTGTGCGACCCGAGCATTTTGGGCGACGTGGCGGATCGCAAGATTTATGTGGATGGCGCGGCGCAGATTGCTTCTTCGCCGGATTTTACGAATCCGGAGCAATTGCGCGAGCTGCTGGAGGCGATCGAAGAGAAGGACCGGTTGATTGCGCTGCTGAGCGGATGCATTGAGGCGCCGGAGCCGGTGCACGTGGAGCTGGGGCTGGACAAGATTTCGAACGCGGGGAAACATCTTGCCATCGTTTCCGCTTCGTATTCATCTAAAGACCAGGTGCAGGGAACCTTGGGAATACTAGCGCCGATGCGCATGCATTATGAGCGGGTGATTACGGCGGTGGCGTTCATGGCGCAATTTTTTTCTGAAGAGCAAGAAGGGGGCTGATCGCTTTGGCGTCGCACAAACAAAACAAGGAAAAAGATTTTGCCGAGGGCAGATTTGCGGCTGCTGCCGGTGCGGCGGAAGATTCCGCTGAGAATCAGGCTGCGCCGGAAGCTTTGCCTGCGGGCGAGGCCTCGGCTGTCGAGCAGATTCAGAAACTGGTCGAGGAAAAACAGGATTTGCAGAACACTTTGCTGCGACGGCAGGCGGATTTCGAGAATTACCGCAAGCGGGTGGAAAGGGAACGCGCGCAGGAGCGGCATCGCGGCGCGGAACTGCTAATCGAGCAGGTGCTTCCGGTGCTGGATGCTTTTGATTTGGCGCTTTCTGGGCAATCGGGCGCGGCAAGTCCTGAATACCGCAAGGGATTCGAAATTATTCGCGCGCAGTTGTGGAACGCGCTGGCGAAGCAGGGGCTGCAGCCGATTGAAGCGGTGGGGAAGCCGTTCGATCCGAATTTGCATCACGCCATTGAGAATGTGCCGACGGCTGCGCAGCCGGAAGGGACCGTGGTGGGCGAGATGCAGACCGGTTATATGTTTCACGGCCGCGTGCTGCGTCCGGCAATGGTGCGGGTGGCTTCAGCGCCTGCGAACTGAGGCGCGCGTCGCAGCGTGGTGTTTCCCGTGGCGCGACTTGGCGTGATGCGGTTTGAATTGAGCGATTCTTACAGGACACCAATTTTACTTTCCCGGAGACATAAGAACGATGGCGGCAAGCAACGGCACTGACTTTTACGAAGTTTTGGGCGTCGAGCGCGGCGCGACGCCGGAACAGATCAAATCGGCGTATCGCAAGGCGGCGCTGAAGTGGCATCCGGACCGCAATCCTGAAAAGAAGGAAGAGGCGGAGCACAATTTTCGCGCGGCGTCCGAAGCGTACGCGGTGCTTTCGGACGAGCAGAAGCGTTCGATGTATGACCGCTACGGAATGGCGGGGCTGGGCAATCGCGGATTCGATACGGGATTCAACTCGACGATCTTCGAGGAATTCCAGGATATTCTCGGCGATCTTTTTGGATTCGACGAAGTGCTGGGCGGTGGGCGGCGGCGCGGCGGGCGTAACGCGGGGCGCGGGCAGCGTGGGGCTGATTTGCGTTACGACATGTCGCTTTCGTTCGAAGAAGCCGCGGCGGGCGTCACCAGCAAGATTCAGGTGACGCGGCACGAACTGTGCGAGGCCTGCAAGGGGACGGGCGCGAAACCTGGCACGGGGATGACCACTTGCCATACGTGCGGTGGGCGCGGGCAAATGGCCTACTCGCAGGGATTTTTCTCCATTACGCGGACTTGTCCGGCGTGCCAGGGAGCGGGGCAGACGATCAAGGACGCTTGCATAAGTTGCCGCGGGCTAGGGCGCATCGAGCGGGAACGCACGTTGGAAGTGGGCGTGCCGGCAGGAGTGGATTCGGGGACACGCCTACGGATGACGGGGCACGGAGAGCCAGGAACCAACGGCGGGGCTAGCGGCGACCTTTACATTTTTCTGGAAGTGAAAGAGCACAATTTTTTCGAGCGGCGCGGGTCGGATTTGATCTGCGAAATTCCCATCAGTTTTTCGCAGGCGGCGCTGGGCGACAAGATTCGCGTGGCGACTTTGAAGGGCGACGAAGAGCTGGAAATTCCGGAGGGCACGCAGTCCGGGCAGATTTTCCGCAAGAAGGGCAAGGGCTTGCCCAATCCGCATGGCGGACGCGGGGATTTGTACATCAGTATTCGCGTGGTGATTCCGGCGAAGCTGTCGCGCGAGCAGCGGCGGATGCTGGAGCAGCTGGGGCAGACCTTGAAAGTGGAGAACAAGCCGGCGGAGCGGAATTCGACTTTCTTCGATAAGGTGAAGGATATTTTCGGGTAGGAAGAACCGGTTGTTCAGGCCGGCGCGGCAACGAAATGGTTGTGGACTGCCGCGCTGGCTGTTGCAGCTGAACTGCAAGTTTCGACACTGCTTCACATTTCTGCTTCTGTAGTTGCGTGATTCTTCCCTTGGCACGATACAATCCAGACGATGCGACGGCGATTTTTTGTGGATAAATTCGAGGAGGCTACTGCAACTGTGCGCGGCGAGACGGCTGAGCACTTGGGGCGGGTGCTGCGGGCTGAGCCGGGGCAGCTTTATGAGCTTAGCGATGGGGAGCGGGTGTGGCTGGCGCGGGTGGAACGTGTGGGCTTGTTGAAGCGCGGCGACAATCGCGTGGAATTCTCTTTGGTGGAACCGCTTGACGCGCGGGAGCCTTCGCTACATCTGCATTTGCTGATTGCGCTGGTGAAGTTCGATCGGTTCGAGTGGTGTTTGGAGAAGGCCACTGAGCTGGGTGTGAACGAAATTACGCCGTTGATTGCTGCGCGGACGGATAAGGCTTTGGTGGCGGCTGCGGCGAAGCGGCACGCCCGTTGGGAGCGGATTTTGTTGGAGTCGGCGCAGCAGTCGCGTCGTTTGCGGCCGCCGAAGATTTCGGAGGCTACTGCTTTGGAGAAGGCTTACTCGGCTTCTCGGGCGGAGTGCAAGATTTTGCTTTCGGAGCGTGCGGACGCGCCGCCAATTCATGATGTGTTGCGGGAGGTGACGGCGCGGAGTGCTGAGATTTCGATTGGGCCCGAGGGTGGGTGGACGGACTCGGAGTTTGAGGCGGCGCGTTCGGCGGGATTTGTGGAGGCGTCTTTGGGGGAGTTGGTTTTGCGGACGGAGACGGCGGTTTTGGCGTCGCTGGCGATTTTGCATTTTGCGTTGGATGCGTGAAGAAACGTGAACCGCAGAGACGCAGAGGACGCAGAGAGAGTCAAAGGATTTTATACAGAGAACACAGAGGAATGGCGGAGAAAAACCTGAGAAAGACAGTCATCTTCCCTCATCTGTGGAGTGCTCGCCGTCAATACTGCAACCGAAAGCGGCGGCTTCGCATCTTAATATTGCAAACGCCACATGCTTGGCGTGCGCTATCTTGCCGTGTTATAAATATTTGAGAGCGGAATGCCGGAAACTACTCAGCCTAGCCCGCAAGAGCCTGCCAATAACTCGACTTTGCCGCGTTTGCGGCACGAATTGCGCAGTTGGACGCGTGATTTGGCCGTGGCGTTGGGGCTGGCGCTGGTTATCATCATCTTTTTGTACCAACCCGTAAAAGTAGAAGGCACCAGCATGGCGCCGCTGCTGAGCGATCAGGAGCGGATCTTCATCAACAAGTTTGTGTACCGGTTCACGCCGATCGAGCGCGGCGACGTGGTGGTTTTCTGGTATCCTCTGGACCATTCGAAATCGTTTATCAAGCGCGTGATTGGATTGCCGGGCGAAACGATTGAATTGCGCGCCAGTCATTTATATGTGAACGGCAAGGAACTGGTGGAACCGTACGTGCCGCCGAGCTATCTGGACGGTTCGAGTTACGGCCCGGTGCAGATTCCGGAGGGAAATTATTTCGTGATGGGCGATCACCGCGACAGCTCAAATGATTCGCGCGTGTTTGGCCCCGTCAGCCGGCCATATATTTACGGAAAAGCGGTTTTCGCTTACTGGCCGGTGGATCATTTCGGATCGCTCTCTTCTTCGTACACGGTAAACGCGGCATCGCGATGAACTTTTCTGGAGGACACACTGTCGGAGCAGCCCGCAACTCGCGCGACCCTCGCGCTGGAAGACGGACGAACTTTTAGCGGTCGTGCCGCGGGTGCGCGCACCCGGCGGGGCGGCGAAGTCGTTTTTAATACCTCTCTCACTGGCTACCAGGAAGTTTTCACCGACCCCAGTTATTCCGGGCAGATTGTCTGTTTGACTTATCCGCACATTGGGAATGTTGGCGCGAATTTGGAGGATGAGGAATCCGCGCGTCCTTATATTGAAGCGCTGATCGTGCGCGAATTTTCGCCATTGGCTTCGAATTGGCGCTCGAGCGAATCGGCGCAGCAATATTTGGAGCGTTATGGCGTGCCGGTGATTTGGGATTTGGATACGCGGGCGCTGGTGCGGCATTTGCGGGAAGTGGGGGCGCTGCGCGGAGTGGTGGCGACAGATGGGACTCCGGCGGAAAGATTGGTAGCGGAGGCGCGGGCTTTGCCTACCATGGCGGGGCTGGAGCTGGCGGGCCGGGTGACTTGCGCGCAGACTTATGGATGGACGCAGGGATCCATTGATTTGGCTGCGCCGGTTTCTGACGCTGGCGCTCGCGCAGCGGCAGCGTCCGCGGATTCAGGGACGAAGGGGCGTCGGCGGGTGGTGGCTTATGATTTCGGGATCAAGCAGAATATTTTGCGGCTTTTGGTGGATCACGGTTGCGAAGTTACCGTGGTGCCGGCGCGGACTGCTGCGGCGGATGTGCTGACTTTGAAACCGGACGGCGTGTTTTTGTCGAATGGGCCGGGGGATCCGGAGCCGGTGGAGTACGCGGTAGAAAATATTCGCAAGCTCTTGGGGCGCGTGCCGATTTTTGGGATTTGTTTGGGGCACCAGTTGTGCGGCCTCGCGTTGGGCGGCAAGACGTTCAAGTTAAAATTTGGGCATCACGGGTCGAATCATCCAGTGAAGAATTTGCGGACTTCGAAGGTGGAGATTACCGCGCAGAATCATGGATTTTGCGTAGACCCGGATTCGTTGCCCGCAAGCGACGTTGAGATCACGCACGTGAACCTGAACGATCACACCAATGAGGGCATGCGGCATCGTTCGTTGCCGCTGTTCAGCGTGCAATATCATCCAGAAGCGTCGCCAGGGCCGCACGACGCGCGGTATTTGTTCGATGATTTTGTGACGATGATGGATGGGGCTGGCAAGCGATGAAGCTCGCGGCGGTGATGATTTTCGCGGTTGTGGCGTTGTATGAGTGCGGCCCGAAGCAATATTCCCAATTTACGGTAGAGCATCCGTCGAGACTTTCCGGGCAGCTGTTAGATCCCTCGGGCGCGGCCGTGGCGAAACTGAAGCTGGTTTTGCGATGTAATGCTACTACGACTGAAGTTATGACGGACGCGGAAGGTAAGTACGATTTCGGCGTGCTGCAGGCCGGGACATGCAGGATTGGGACGCCGAGCAAGTTGTGGCTCCCACCCGAAGTGAAATGCGACGAGCGCGGCTGCGGCCTGGAAAAATTGCGATTCGGAAAGATGGTGCTGACTTAGGAAGGTTGGGCGGCGAATGCCGAAACGGACTGACATCAAGAAGATTATGATTATCGGCTCGGGGCCGATTGTTATTGGGCAGGCTTGCGAGTTCGATTATTCGGGGACGCAGGCTTGCAAGGCTCTGCGTGCCGAGGGGTATGAGGTCGTGCTGGTAAATTCGAATCCGGCGACGATTATGACGGACCCGGAGATTGCGGACCGCACTTACATTGAGCCGCTCGCGAAGGAATATTTGGAAGCGATTATTGCGGCGGAGCGGCCGGATGCTTTGTTGCCGACTGTGGGCGGGCAGACTGGTTTGAATCTTGCGGTTGAGCTAGCGGAAGCCGGCATCTTGGCAAAATATGGCGTGGAATTAATTGGCGCGTCGCTTAGCGCGATTAAGATTGCCGAGGATCGGCTGCTTTTCAAGGAAGTGTGCCGCAAGATTGGGCTCGAAGTTCCGGCGTCGGAAGTGGTCACGAGCGTGCCGGAAGCGGTGCGGCTGGCGGACCAACTGGGATATCCGGTGGTGATTCGGCCGTCGTTTACTTTGGGCGGAACGGGCGGCTCGATCGCGTACAACCACGAGGAATTTGCGGATTTGATTGCGCGGGCGTTGGATGCCAGCCCAGTGCACCAAGCGTTGATCGAAGAGTCGGTGCTGGGGTGGAAAGAATTCGAGCTGGAAGTGATGCGCGACCACCGCGACAACTTCGTGGTGATTTGCTCGATTGAAAATTTCGACCCGATGGGGATCCACACTGGGGATTCGATCACCGTGGCCCCGGCGCAGACGCTGACGGACAAGGAATATCAGCGGATGCGCGACGCTGCTGCTGCAATTATCCGCGCGGTGGGAGTGGAGACGGGCGGATCGAACATTCAGTTTGCGGTGGATCCTGCAACCGGGCGGATGACCGTGATTGAAATGAATCCGCGGGTTTCGCGTAGTTCGGCGCTCGCCAGCAAGGCTACCGGGTTTCCGATTGCCAAGATCGCGGCGAAATTAGCTGTAGGCATGACGCTGGACGAAATTCCCAACGACATTACGAAAAAGACGCCGTGCTCGTTTGAGCCGACTATTGATTACGTGGTGGCGAAAATTCCGAAGTGGCAATTCGAGAAATTTCCCGGTAGCGATACTACGCTGACGACGCAGATGAAATCGGTGGGCGAGGTGATGGCTATCGGGCGGAATTTTCAGGAAGCGCTGTGCAAGGCGATTCGGTCGCTCGAGCCCAGTTCGGCGTGGCGTCCTCCGGCGGAAGTGACCACCGTGCTGCTGCGCGAGAAATTGCATGTGCCGGGGCCGGACCGTTTGCATTGGCTGTTTGAGGCGCTGGAGCGCGGGATGTCCAGCGAAGAGGTTTGCGATTTGACGAAGATCGATCCGTGGTTTATTCGCCAGCTGCAGGAAATGCTGGCGGTGGACAAGCGCGTGGCGGCGACGACTTTGGGAAAGTGTCCACCGGAATTACTGCTGGAATCGAAGCGTTCGGGAGCTAGCGATGAGGAAATCGCGAAACTTTGGAACGTGAAAGCATCGAGTGTGCGCGCGCGGCGCAAAGAGCTGGGCGTGCAGCCTGTTTTCAAGCGCGTGGACACTTGCGCGGCGGAATTCGAATCGTTCACGCCGTATCTTTATTCGACGTACGAAGAGGAAGACGAATCGGGGGCGGTGGACCGGCCGAAAGTGGTGATTCTGGGCAGTGGGCCGAATCGGATCGGGCAGGGAATTGAATTTGATTATTGCTGCTGCCATGCGGCGTTCGCTTTGAAAGAAGATGGCTACGAAACGGTGATGGTAAATTGCAATCCGGAAACGGTTTCGACGGATTACGACACTTCGGACCGGCTGTATTTCGAGCCGTTGACGCTGGAGGATGTGCTGGCGGTTTTGGATCGGGAGAAGCCACAGGGCGTCATCGTGCAATTTGGCGGGCAGACGCCGTTGAACCTGGCACTGGAGCTAAAACAGAACGGGGCGAAAATTATCGGGACCGCACCAGAGTCTATTGATTTGGCGGAGGACCGGCGGCGATTTGGCGGATTGCTGGATGAATTGCGCATTCCGCAGCCGCGCAATGGCACGGCGTTGGCGCCGCAGGAAGCGGTGAAGCTTGCTGGCGAAATTGGATTGCCTGTGCTGGTGCGGCCGAGTTACGTGTTGGGCGGGCGCGCGATGGTGATTGCTTACGATTTGAAGACGGTCGAGGAATATGTGGCGCAGGCGGCGCTGATTGGGTCGGGGACGGATCCGAAGCGGCCGATTTTGATTGACCAATTTTTGGAAGACGCGACGGAAGTGGACGTGGACGCGCTGGCGGATGGTGAGGACGTGCTGATCGCGGGGATCATGGAGCACATCGAGGAGGCGGGGATTCATTCCGGAGATTCTTCGTGCGTGCTGCCGTCGGTGACGCTGAAGCCTTCGGTGCTGGAGCGGATTCGCGATTACACTTCGCGGCTGGCGCGGGCGTTGAAAGTGGTGGGGCTGATGAATGTGCAGTATGCGATTCAGCGCGATACGGTTTATGTGCTGGAAGTGAATCCGCGGGCTTCGCGGACAATTCCTTATGTGAGCAAGGCTACCGGCGTGCCGCTGGCGAAGGTGGCGGCGCGTTTGATGACTGGGCGAAAGTTGCGCGATTTGCATTTGCCGTACGTTGAGACGAACGGGATTAAGGAACTGGCGGTGCGGAATTTCTATGCGGTGAAATCGCCAGTGTTTCCGTTTAACAAGTTTCGCGGCGTGGATACGATTTTGGGGCCGGAGATGCGTTCGACGGGCGAAGTGATGGGGATTTCTTCCACTTTTGGGCTGGCGTTTGCGAAGGCGCAGCTGGCGGCGGGACAGCGTTTGCCGCAGCAGGGGACTGTGTTTTTGAGTGTGAACGATCATGACAAGCGGCATGTGGCGTTTGTAGTGCAGGATTTGCTGGCGGCGGGGTTGAAGGTCGTAGCTACGCGGGGGACGGCGGCAGCTTTGGCTAGCGCGGGGATTGAAGTGGAGTCTGTATATAAGGTGAATGAGGGGCGGCCGAATATTGTGGATTTGATCAAGACGGCGAAAGTGGATTTGGTGATTAACACCCCGCTGGGGCGGGAATCTTTTTACGACGAGAAATCTATCCGGCGAGCGGCGATTCGTTACAACATTCCATGTATTACTACTCTTTCGGCGGCTAGTGCGGCGGCGCGGGGGATGCGGGCGATGGCTGGACATGGTGCGGACGTGGCGGCTTTGCAGGATTTGCATCGGCGGACTTCGGCGGCGTCGGCGGAGAAGTAACAGTTGAAAGTTGACGGTTAGGAGTTAAAAGCGAACGACGACGAGAAGCTTTTACCGCAGAGGTGCAGAGGACGCAGAGTAAACCTTTCGGGCGATATATTACAGTGTGTTGGGTCGAGTGTGATCTGCTGTTGTTGGGTTCGGGGCTGATATAAAATGACGGGCATGAAACTTCACGGGATTTTTGCGCCGCTTGTTACGCCATTTGACGCGGATGGCAATATTGCGCTGGGTGAAGTGCGCAACAATGTGGCGCTCTACAACAAGACAAAGCTGGCGGGGTATGTGCCGAACGGCTCGACCAGCGAATCCGTATTGTTGCGCTGGGAAGAGGTTTACAAAGTTTGGGAAACGGTGCGCGATGCGGCGGCGCCTGAAAAAATTCTGATTGCCGGGACTGGCGCGGAATCTACCGCCGAGACTGTCGAGCATACGAATCGCGCGGCGAAGATCGGTTACGCTGTGGCTCTGGTGCGCACACCTAGCTTTTACAAGCCATCCATTAACGACCACATGTTGGCCGAGCATTACTTGCGCGTGGCGGATGCTGCGCGGATTCCGGTGATGGTGTATTCGGTGCCGGTGTTCACGCACGTCACGGTGGGAGCTTCGTTGATCGCGCGCGTGGCACATCATCCGAACGTTATTGGAATGAAGGACAGTTCCGGCGATATGCAGGGCATTGCCGAGATCATCGCCGCGGCGCCCAAGGAATTTCAGACGCTTACTGGCGCCGCTTCGAGTCTTTATGAGGCGCTGCAATTGGGCGCGGTGGGCGCGATTCTGGGGCTGGCGGATGTGTTTCCGGATTTGTGCGCGGAAATCTTCACAGCGGCCGCGGCGGGGGATCGCGCGAAGGCTCAGACGCTCGCGCAAAAGCTTGTGAGTCCCGCGAAAATGCTGCTGATGGATTATGGCATCGGCGGGCTGAAGTATGCCATGGAGCGCCTGGGGTTCTACGGCGGGTTGCCGCGGCTGCCACTGCTCGGGGTGAGCGACGCGGGCAAGGTGGAAATCGAGGCGATGTTGGCGAATCTTCTTTCCCAGCCAGCGCATCATTTGTAGCAGCGAATTGCGGTTGCATGGGGCGCGCTGGGAGGACGTCATTCACAGGATATGTGCAAAGGCACGCTATTCATGCGTGATTTGGCGGCCAAATTGGCGCTGTAATTTGCGCTGTAAGGGCTGTACGGTTGGATTTTGCGCTTGTTGCGTTTCTGATTGTGCTTCGCTCTGCGATTGTTGCTTCACTGGGCCGCGTGTATCATGAACCCCTCGATGGAGTCTTTCTGTCTTTCCTTCCGCGATATTCCCCAGACATCTAAATTATTTTCGACATTTTTGGAGGATTTTGGGCGCGTCGGGAAATATTACGGGCATGCGCCTTCGATCGGCGGAGTCGCGGCGGCGGCCAAGGAAGTGAAGATTGACCCGCAGGTGCGCGCGGGCGTGGTGGAAGTGCTGCGCGAGCAGAATCTGAAATTTGGCGGTGCGGGTGCGCTGGACGCAGCAATTGCGCGGAACCTGGACAGGTTGGCTGGCGGCGCGGTGGCGATTGTTACGGGGCAGCAAGTGGGGCTTTTTACCGGGCCGGCTTACAGTTTGTACAAAGCGATCACGGCGGCAGCTTGCGCGGAGGAACTTTCGCGGCGCGGCGTGGATGCGGTGCCGGTTTTTTGGCTGGCGACGGAAGATCACGACCTGGCGGAAATCAATCATGCGGCGTGGACTACGCGCACGGGATTGGCCGAATTTGTTTTGCCGGGGAGATCGGAAGACGAAGGCCATCGCGTGGGGGAAATTGCGCTGGGTGAGGCGATCACCGCGTCGGTGGTGACGGCGATGGACACGCTGGAGGGGCCTTACGCCGCGGAAGTGGCGCGGGCGTTGCGCGAGTCTTACACGCCAGATGACACGTATGGTTCGGCGTTCGGAAAGTTGATGACGCGACTGGTGGCGGGGCGGGGAATTATCTTTCTGGACCCGCTGGATTCGCGGTTGCACCATTTTGCGAGCGGAATTTACCGGCGGGCAATTGATGATGCGGAAACGCTGGGTGATGCACTGGTGGGGCGGTCGAAAGAGCTGGAACACGGAGGATTTCACGCGCAGGTGAAGGTGACACGCGAATCGACGCTACTTTTTTACAATGTGGATGGAGCGCGGCAACCTTTGCGGCGGCGGGGCGGCAGATTTCACGCGGGGGCGGCCGCTTTTTCGCTGGAAGAATTGCGTGCGGCGATTGCGGCGACACCGGAGGCTTTTACGCCTAACGTTTTGCTGCGGCCGGTGGTTCAGGACACTTTGTTGCCTACTGCTGCTTACGTTGGAGGGCCGGCGGAAACTGCTTATATGGCGCAGGCTCAGGTGGTTTACAAACATCTGCTGGGGCGGATGCCGGCGATTTTGCCGAGGGCTAGTTTTACTTTGGTGGAGCCGCCGATTGCGCGATTGCTGAAAAAATATGGATTGGATTTTCGGGATGTGATGCGCGGGCGGCAACATTTGCGCGGGCGCATGGAGATGAAATCGCTGCCACGGGCGCTGGCGGGGCGTTTCGCGACGGATGAGAAGGCGCTGCGGCGGCTGTTGGCGGCATATCGCAAGCCGCTGGTGCATCTGGACCCGACTTTGACGGGGGCGCTGGATTCGACGGAGCGGAAAATGTTGTACCAGTTTTTGAAATTGAAAGGGAAGGCAGGGCGGGCGGAGAATTTCCGGACTGGGATTTTGGACCGGCATGAGCGGATTCTGGTGGATGCTTTGTATCCGCATCGTGGGTTGCAGGAGCGGACGCTTTCGGCGTTGCCTTCGCTGGCGGCTTATGGGCCGGAACTTTTGGATGATCTGGCTGGGGTATCGGTGATTAGTGGGCCGGATGTTGAGACTGTTGCCGGCTCAGACGATGACGCGGCGGCGAAGCCGCAGGCATGTTCGCACCAGCATCATGTTTTGTTTATGTAGGCGAGCGCGGTCTTTACGGCGCGAGGAAGAGTTGTTTTATCTGGTCGAGGTCGGCGTAGGCCGTGTCTGAGACGGCGGTGAATGTGAAGCCGTTTTGTTGCCAAGATATCCAGTGGTAGCCCTGTAGTTCACCTGAAGCTTCCTGCGCATCTCCGGGTTGCGCCTTCTCTACGAAGACATTTACGATGTGTTTGCGGCGGCCGTAGACCAGGGCGGCTGCGGTGCGGCTGTCAATCACGTCGAGGCGACCGCCTAGCAGCGGGAAGCCGTCGTTTGCAAAATCGCGGACTGGCGGCGCGAAATCTATTTTGCCGTCGAACCATGGTTTTACGGTGTGCTGGTCCGTGGAGATTACGTCTTCCAGGTGCCCAGGCTGCAGCGAGCGGAGATGGGCGTCAACGATCACAGCGGCCATGGCCTGCTGCTGCGAGTAGCGGTTCAGCCTTTCCATGTACTGCGTGCCGAGGAACACGGCGAGGATCACCGTTGCCGCGATGGCGAGCCAGCGCCAGGACTTTTCAACCGAAGGCTTTGGATCTTTTACGTAGGGCACGTCAGGCGACACGGCCGCGGCCGGCAAACTGGTTTGCAGCTTTCTGCGCAGGGTTTCGGGGGCGCGCGCGTAGAGTTGGGCGCCGGCGAGCGCGCTGCGAAGTTTTTCTTCGGCGGCTAGGCGCGTTTCGCAATCGGGGCACGATTCCAGATGGCGCTCGAACTCGGCCGCGCCCATGGCATCGAGCTCGCCGTCGAAATAGGCATGCAGTCGAGTTTGCGTCAGGTCACAAGTCACGGCTGGCTCCCTTTTGGTACAGCTTCGGTCAATATGGCTCTTAGCTGCTGGCGAGCCCGTGCGAGCGCGGACATCACGGTGCCAATGGGGCGCGTGGTGATGGCGGCGATTTCTTTGTAGGAGCAGCCTTCGAGTTCGCGCAGGACAATGATTTCGCGGAAATGCGCGGGCAAGTCTTCGAGAGCGCGTTGCAGGCGTTCGCGGTCGTAGGTGGCCATGGCGAGCGATTCGGGATTTTCAGGTTTTGGCGGCATCGTTTGCTCGTCGAACTCCGTCATTTCCTCTGCTACATGATTCTGCTGCAGCCAAGTGAAGCAGCAATTGCGCACGATCTGCAGAAGCCAGGCGCGCGCGTTGCCGGTCTGAAACCCGCCGAAGGAACGGTACGCGCGCAGAAAGGCTTCCTGCGTAACGTCCTCGGCTTGCGCGCGGCCGCGTAGGATCCAGCGCGCCAGATTGTAGGCGGCGTCGCGATGAGGCATTACGTCTGCTTCAAAGCGCGCCCGATCTTCCTGAGCTAACACGTCCCGCCCTTTTTACAGCTCCACAATAGAGGGAACTGCGATGGGGGTGATTTTATTCCCGCCGGGAGCGATTTTCTTACAAATACTTTGTGGCCATCGCCTGGGAATAAAACCACTGGTGCGACGGTCTTGCACAGTGAACACGCCCACAGGTGGCGCGTTGCTCGTTTGCTCGCAGCGGGCGCGCGCCCCCCTTAAGAGCTGGGCGGTGAGCAAGTTACGGCGCTCGGATGTTGGGTGAGAGCGACCAAGGAGGCGGCAAATGTCGCAAAGTAAAAAGGACGAGATTTTGCACGACCATAATCACGATGGGATTGACCGGCGCGGATTTCTGAAGTGCATGGCTTGGGCGGGGACTGGGGCGCTATGCGTGATGCAGGGCGGAGTGCTGAAGTCTTACAGCATGAGCCGCATGAATGAATGGAACGCCGCAAAGACGGGGGGAGAACTGAGTTTCGCGCAGATCAGCGACAGCCATATGGGTTTCAACAAGCCGGCCAATCCAGACGTGGCAGGCACGCTGAAAGCAGCGGTGGACAAGATTAATGCGCTGTCTGTGCAGCCGGAATTTTTGCTGCACACCGGTGACATCAGCCATCTTGCGAAACCAGAAGAATTCGACACGGTAGATCAGATTTTGAAAGGCGCGGTGGCGAAGGAGGTGTTTTTCGTGCCGGGCGAGCACGACGTGATCGGCGACGACGGGCAGCAATACCGGGATCGTTACGGGAAGGGAACGAAGGGTGCGGGCTGGTACAGCTTCGATAAGAAAGGCGTGCATTTTATCGGATTGGTGAACGTGGTGAATTTGAAGGCGGGCGGGCTTGGGAATTTGGGCGGCGACCAGCTGGATTGGCTGGCAGCGGACGTGAAGAATTTGAAATCGAGCACTCCGATTGTGGTGTTCGCGCACATTCCGTTGTGGTCGGTATATCCAGAATGGGGATGGGGGACGGACGACAGCGTGCAGGCTTTGAGCTATCTGCGGAAATTTGGATCCGTGTCGGTGTTGAACGGGCACATCCACCAGATCATGCAGAAGGTGGAGGGGAATGTGACGTTTCACACGGCGATGTCCACGGCATTTCCTCAGCCGCAGCCGGGGAAGGCGGATTCGCCGGGGCCGATGAAAGTGCCGGCGGAGCAGTTGCGGAGCGTGTTGGGGATTACGGATGTGAACTTCGTGCGCGGGCAGCATGCATTGGCGATTGTGGATTCGCAGTTGGCGTGAAGTTTCGGCGCAGCGCACATTGCGCGGCGTTTATTTCAAATTGATTGTGAGAGGAGAAAGTCATGAGAGGGAAAGTTGCACGAATTGGTTTGGCTGCGCTGCTGATGGGTCTGGCGGCGATGTTGACGACTGTGGGTCGCGTTGGCGGCGCGGGAGCGCAGGAAAAGGCTCCGGCGGCCGTCGCGGTGAAGATTGATAATTTCAGTTTTGGGCCGGCGACAGTGACTGTGCCGGTGGGCACGACCGTGACTTGGACGAATCGCGACGATATTCCGCACACGGCGGTCAGCACGGACGGCGCATTTAAGTCGAAGGTGCTGGATACGGACGATACGTTTTCGTTCGTGTTCAGCAAGCCGGGTACTTATCCCTACTACTGCACGATTCATCCGAAGATGACCGGGCAGATCATCGTGCAGTGAGGGAGAGCGTGCGATGCATCCGTTTGATTTGCGGCAGATGTTGGAAGAAAAGCACGCACAGCATGTGGTGCTGATCCATTTTCCGATCGCTTTGTTCATTGCGGGAGTCGGAATGGATTTTGTGGCGCAGTGGACGAAGCGAACGGCGCTGGAGTTTGCGGCTTACGTCAATTTGTTGCTGGCGGCGGTGATGGCGTTGCCGGCGGTGGCTACGGGTCTAGTGGCGTGGCAGTGGGCGCTGGAGGGTCATCGCATCAAAGGGATTTTATTTTTGCATATTGTGTTTGCGTTGGCGTCGGCGGCGGTGATTTGGATTGTTTGGTGGATTCATTTTCGCGCGCGGCGCGGCGATGGGGCGAGGTTGCCGAGTTGGCGATTGGTGTTGGAGTTCATGGGCGTGACGCTGCTGGCGATTACCGGGCATCTGGGCGGATTTCTCAGCGGCGTGAATAGTTAGTGCAGCCGGCGATTGTTCCGAGTCGGATTTAGGTGCCAGGCGTGGTGGCGCCGGTGGTGGCACGGGGCGAGACGATCAGTCTGTTTAAGTCGCTCACAAGGGCAGCCATGGCTTCATCGATGTTTTTGCGACCAGTGACTTCGCGTGCCCACGGCTGCACGTGCTCGGTGATTCGCCACAGAACAATACTTGTCTTGGGATCTATGATCGCCAAGCGAAGCAGGTAGTATCCCTGAGTTGGAATCACGATCTCGAACCGGACCTCTAGAACCACGTCGGCGTCCGCGGGAGTCTGCACGAATTCGTATATTCCCTGGCTTTTGAGGGAAGCGTAGAGTTCGCTGTACGCGAGGTTGGGGACATCGAGGACTGGATCGCTATCGCCATTGGTGATGAATATCTTCTTGGCGGTGAGGATTTGGATTGGTACTGGAGCCGGGGGCACGTCTGGTGTTTTTTGCGCATCTGCGATTGGAACAGTGACCAGCACGATCGCAGAAGCGATGCAGATGCCTGCCAGCCGGAAGATTCTGTTCATGGATTCTCCTTGTCACACCCGAGTGAAACTCCGAACTGGATTGCCTCTTCTACACGATTGTGAAAACTGGGCCCTGAGCGCAAAACGGCTTGCTAAATCCAGCACGTAGGTAGACGAACACGCCATACGCTGCGTTTCACGAAAGGCAAAGCAGCCGGCGGGACGCCCGCCTACCGGCAGGCCGGCCTATGCTACGAAAACCTTTCGCCTCTGTTACATCTTTGTATATCTGCGCGCATCCATCGCGGCTTGCGGCGTACCGCGCACGCGAACAGTCGTGCTAAAATGCCGCGTTCAATAATTTCGAAGCTTGCGGAGGTATTCATGAAGATTACGCCTGGCAAACAGAAGGGGATGAAGGCGGTGGCGGATGCGCGGGGCGTGATCGCCGCGGCGGCGATGGACCAGCGCGGCTCGCTGAAGAGCGCGATTGCGAAAGAGAAGGGGATTGATAAGAAGGATGTGCCGGCGCAGATGCTGGAAGAGTTCAAGACGATTGTGACGCGAGTGCTGACGCCGCATGCGAGCGCGATTCTGCTCGATCCGGAGTATGGACTGCCGGCCGCGAGAGCGCGCTCGTCGAATGCCGGGCTGCTGCTGGCTTACGAAAATAGCGGGTACGACAATACGCGTCCGGGACGCTTGCCGGATTTGCTGGATATATGGTCGGTGCGGCGGCTGGTGGGAGCGGGCGCGGATTGCATCAAGATTTTGTTGTACTACACGCCGTTTGATCCACCCGAGGTGAATGATATCAAGCACGCTTGGGTGGAGCGGATTGGCGGGGAGTGCACGGCTTCGGACGTGCCGTTCTTTTTGGAATTTGTAGGCTACGTGGAAAATGGCGACGAGAAGGGAATTGAGTACGCGAAGCAGAAGCCGGAGGTGGTGCGAAAGAGCATGGAGGAATTTTCCAAGCCGCAGTACGGCGTGGACGTGCTGAAGGTGGAAGTGCCGGTGAATATGGCTTTTGTGGCTGGGTCGAAAGCGTGCAAGGGCGAATCGGCGTACACGCGGGATCAGGCGAAAGAACATTTCCGGCGGGCGGCGGCTGCGGCGAAGAAACCGTTCATCTATCTTTCGGCCGGCGTGAATAATGATGTGTTTGCGGAGACGCTGGAACTTGCGGCGGAATCGGGCGTAGAGTTTTCGGGAGTGCTGTGCGGGCGGGCTACCTGGAAGGACGGCATTCCGATTTACGCGAAGCAGGGTGGGAAGGCACTCGAGGATTGGCTGGGCGATCAGGGAGTGAAGAATATTAATAATGTGAACTCGAAGCTCACGGCGGCGAAGCCTTGGTACAGTTTTTACGGGGCGACCTCCGCGGCGGCGCTGGGGGATTAGGTCCGCGCAGCGTTGCGGCGGTGGTGGAGCACGCTACAGGCTGTGCGCTCGTGAAGTAAGTGCGGAAGCGCGATCAACTGTTTGCGAGCGCTTGATATTGTTCCGACGTTAGGGGAACTACGGAGAGCCTGCCTTGGCGGACCAGGGGCGAACCGGCGAATAGTTTGTTGGCTTTGATTTCGGCCAGCGAAACTGGATGCGCAATGGATTTGCCCGCCGCAATCTTCACGCGAGGATTCTTGGGATCGGAGGCGTTCACGGATTCGACTGTCGCCGTGCCTACTGCGCTTCTGATATCGCCGGTTTCGTAGATGACGAGCTTAGCTCCCGGCTGCATTTCGCGTAGATTTTTCACAGCGGCGGGGTTTGTCACGCCGTCCCATACGGTTTGTTTATCGCGCTGCAGATCGGCGAAGGAATATTCTGACGGCTCGGTTTTCAGTAGATAGGCAGAAGACATTTCAGTCGCTCCCGCACTTTGCGGCGTTCATTTTACACCGCTCTCTGCTCCGCGCGTATTCCCGAGTCGCCGGGCGGCTGTTGGCGAGTTCAATGGAATCGCTTGCGTCGCGCTTGACTCCTCCGGCCCACGAGTCACAATAGTTGCACCCCTTCAGAACCATGTTTTTGTATCGGCTGACTCCTCTCTTCAGTCTGCAATCGCACGCGCAAAACGTGCGGTCCACTTCTTGTGACGATCATTCTTCGGGTTCTTCATTCGTAGAGGGGGAATTAATGAAAGATGACGAAAAAATAGATATCGGAAAAGACGCGAAGATTTCAAACGTATTGTTGGTAGAAGACAGTCCGGGAGATGTGCGGCTGACGCAAGAAGCTTTCCACGCCGCCAATCCTTCGGTTTACTTGCATGTGGCCAACGATGGAGTGGAAGCCATGATATTTCTGCGAAACCAAAATGGACACGCGAACTCACCCCGTCCAGATATGATTTTGCTGGACCTAAATATGCCCAGAATGGATGGGCGGCAGGTGCTAGCGGAGATTAAGAAGGACGACAAACTGAAGACGATTCCGACCGTGATCCTGACCACATCGGAGGCGGAGGTGGACGTGGCCAAGAGCTATCAGCTGCAGGCGAATTGTTACCTCACCAAGCCGGTGCAACTGGACGCGTTCGAGGATTTGGTGAAGAGCATCAACGAATTCTGGCTGACGACAGTGAGGTTGCCGCAGAAGCGCAACATTGCATGAGCAAAGCATTGCTGCAGACTTTTCGCGCACGTTAATCCCAGCTCAACGCTCAGGCCGGATTCAGCCGCGCTCGCTGTCGTTTCGGGGATTGCAATTGATGCGCGAAAACTGTGGGAGGACACCAGTGGCTACCGAGGTGCTGTTGGTCGAGGATAGTTCCGGCGATGTGCGGCTGACGCGCGAGGCTTTCCGCGAAGCGGATGCTTCGATTCACGTGCACGTGGCCTGCGATGGCGTGGAGGCCATGGCTTTTCTGCGGCGCGAGGGAATCTACGCTGACGCGCCGCGGCCTTGCCTGATCTTGCTGGACCTGAATCTGCCGAAAATGGGCGGTCTGGAAGTGCTGTCGCAGATTAAGAGAGATCTGGACCTGCAGGCGATTCCGGTGGTGATACTGACGACTTCGGAAAGGCAGGCGGACGTGACGAAATGCTACGAGCTGAAAGCCAATTGCTATCTGAACAAGCCGGTGCAATGGGATGGGTTCAGCACGATTATTGCCAGCCTGAATCGCTTCTGGGCGCCGGCGATCACCGCCAAGCTGCCGACACAGAGGGTTTGACGGCGATCATTTCGGATGCGCTGCGACGGAAGCACGTTTTCCGCCGGGCGATTCGCGGTCCGGCAATTGACTACAAGAAATTGACTATTGGTTCAGGGCTGCTGTGGATTCGGACGAGGCTTGCGGTACTACGGTAAACGTGGGGACCAGGCGCACGGCGTTGTTTACGGGAAAGAATAGCGACGATTGCGGGTTGAATTCGATATTCAGGTTGATGGCGGCATCCGGAAGGACTTGGATGAAGCCGCCGGAAATATGGTCTGACGAGATTTGAAATTGCGATGAAAGGATGTCCAGCACGAGCGGCCGGATCACACCATCGGCGGTTATTACGCAGCTGAAACCCGCACTCCCACAGGCGTTTTCCTCTGGTAGAGGCTCGTCCGTCGCCGGCTGATTGGGTGACAGGCGCAGGCGGATTTGGCGGTATGCGTCGGCGGGCACGGCGACGTCACCGAACGTGTTCTGCTCGCATGATTCAGCGCATTGCGCGAGCAGGTCGAGTTGTTCGGGCTGGCTGGCGAGCTGCGGAGCCAATTCTCGCCAGTTGGGCGAATCGTCGTTGGGGATGGTGCTCGGAGTGGCTTCGATGCCACGGAGCGTCACGAAAATGTGCTGGATGGTCGTTGGCAGGGGTGTCGCTTGCGCGGAGGACGTGGGGGATGCGGTCACTCTGAGGCTAACGGTGCCCGTGGCGGTGTTCAACTGGCAACTTGGGGTGTTCGAACTTGTCGAAATCGAGCCGCCAGGATTGGAGACAAAGACAAAGCAATAATTGCTGCAGCCGACGAGGGCCAAGCAGAACAGCAAGATTGTGAAAAAGCATGCGCGGGACGTGAGCTTAGAGTGCCGGAACGAGAAGCGATGCTGCATGGGAAGGCCTCGATAGCCGGATTATGGGCGCGGAAAACGGGGGCGTCAAGTCAGCTGGGGCAGGCGGCGGGAGGGAGCACGGCAGGCGCTCTTTCTCGCGTGGGACGCGCAGCGAATGGTGGTCCGCGTGGATTCTCAAGTCACTTCCACGCGAAAGTTTGCTTCAGGCCGCCGATTTGTACGTCGAAGAGGCCTGGTTCGAGGACGGGCTTATTTTCTGCGTTGATGAACGACAAATCCTCTTTGGTTAGTTCGAAGGTGTAGTGGCGAGTTTCGCCGGGTTGCAGCAAGACTTTGGCGAAGCGCTTCAGGCGCTTTAGCGGAGGAGCGATGCTGGCGTTTTGTTCGCTCAGGTAGAGCTGGACTACTTCTTTTCCTGCGCGATCTCCGGTGTTTTTTACTGTTATTGCCACTTGGATCTTCTGGTCGCTTGACGCTGTGGAAGGTGTTACTTGCAAATCCGAATACGCGAAATTCGTGTAGCTCAGGCCATAGCCGAACGCGAATTGCGGGGCGTAGAGCGGGGCGTTTTCGCTGTCGACGCCTTCTAGCGTCTTGTGGTCGTAGGTGAAAAGCATGTTGGCGTAGCGCGGATAGGTGATGGGAAGCTTGCCGCTGGGATTCACGTCACCGAAAAGGATGTCGGCGATCGCTTGTCCGCCTTCATTGCCGGGGTTGTAGGCCATGAGGATTGCACTCACGCTACCGGCTATAGGGCGAATTATGCGCGGGCGACCTTCGGTTAGAACCAGAATCACGGGCTTGCCGGAATCGAGCATTTTCTGGGCGAGATGGATTTGCGCGTCGGGAAGGGCGAGATCTGCGATGTTGCCGGGGGTTTCAGCGTAGGCCCATTCTCCGAGGCAGACTACGATGGCATCAACGTTTGCTGCGGTTGCTGCCGATGCTGCTTGCGTGATGTCTGTTTCCTTGTAGAGGCTGGCGCCGGGAACGAAGTTGACGTGGTCAGCGCCAATTTTTTGGCGGATGGCGTCGAGGGTCGTTGCGTAGGACTTCGCAGGGTATGCAGAGGCTTTGCCGCCCTGCCAGGTGTAGCTCCAACCATTGTCGAGAGGGATCAGCGAATCGGCGTCGGGTCCGGTGACCAGCACGTGCGCGGTCTTTGCCAGGGGCAGCGTGTGATTTTCGTTTTTCAGCAGGGTGATGGATTCTTGCGCGGCTGCGAGGCTGACCTGGCGCGATTCGGGTGACCCGAGCGTTGTGTTCGCTTCGCCGCCGCGCAGCGGATCGCTGAATAATCCGAGCTGATATTTTAGCGTGAGAATGCGGCGCACGGCTTCGTTGATACGCGCTTCGGGGACCTGTCCTTCTTGCACGAGTTGCAGCAACAAATCGCTGAAGCGGTAGTCGAGGGGGACCATGCTCATGTCAATCCCGGCGAGAATGGCGAGGCGCGTGGCTTCTTTTTCGGTGGCGGCGATGTGATGCGCGGTTACGAGGCGCTCGACGTCCTGCCAGTCGGAAACTACCACGCCCTGAAACCCCAACTCATCGCGCAGAACTTTTGTGAGGAGGTAGCTGTTGACGTGGCCGGGGATGCCGTTCACGTCGGCAGAATTCACCATCACGGTGTGCGCGCCGGCTTTTACGGCTGCGGCAAAAGGGGGCAGAAAATATTCGCGCAGCGTGGATTCGGGGATCAGTGCGGGGCTGCGGTCGCTGCCGGTGGTAGGGTAGCTGTAGCCGATGTAATGCTTCAGCGAGGAAGAGACGTGCGTCGGGCTGGAAATGTCCGTACCTTCGTAGCCGCGGATGGTGGCTACGCCCATGACCGTTGCGAGGTAGGTGTCTTCGCCGAAAGTTTCGTAGAGGCGCGGCCAGAGCGGCTGGCGGCCGACGTCGAGTACGGGAGAGAAGGACCAGGGGATTGCGGCCTTGCGAGTTTCAGCGGCGGAGATTTGGCTGCCGCGCAGCATTAGTTCGGGATTCCATGTGGCGGCCATGCCCAGGGGCTGGGGGAAGAGCGTGCCGCCTTCGATGTAGGTGGTGCCATGGATGGAGTCAATGCCATAGAGGACGGGAATTTGCATGCGTGTTTTTTTGGCTTCGGATTGGATGGTGCGCTGAATTTCGTGCCACTTCTCGAGGGGAAGAGCCTGATCGTAGACATTTAGTATGGAGCCCACACCATATTCCGCGATGGCTTTGTGCAATTTTTCGGGGTTGATGCGGACGTCCTGATCCTTGCCGTCAACGATCGTCTCGATTGTCAGCTGGGTCATCTGGCCGACTTTTTCTTTCAGGGTCATTTGTGCGAGAAGTTTTTCGACTGCGGTCGCTGAAGCGCTGGCGGCGGGGCCTGCGGGCGTCATGTGGGTTCGAAGGAATCCTTGACTGTCCGCGATGACCTCTGCGGGGTGATTCGCGGCCTGCCCGGCAGCGTGGCCCGCGGCGAGGGGCAAACCACGCGCGCCGGCGAGCAGCACAGCAATAACGATTATGTAGAGGGTTAAATGAGATTTGGGCATTGGGGCTCCCGCCGGAATGATACATGCGCACGGGGGCGAGTTCCACGAGCGATTTCGCGCGCTGCGGCGTTGCGAAGGGCGGAATCGCTCAGGACTTCGCTTTCTTCGCAGGTTTCGACTTGGTATTCGATTTGGCGGAACTGTTGAAGGCGACCGCTTGGCGAACGAGGGCTTGGAAAGCGGACTGGTTGACTTCTTCGCCTTCGTGGATGTCTATCGCGCGGCGTACGTTTCCTTCGAGACTGGAGGTGAAGAGGCGCGCGAAATCCTTCAGCGACGCGCCCTTGGCGAAGGTGAGCTTCACGGCATTCTTGTAGGATTCGCCGGTGCAGATGATGCCGTCGTGCGACCAGACCGGAATCGCCCACTTCCACTCCTCGACGACGTCGGGGTCTGCTTCCTTGATGAGCTTGCGCATTTTGCTGAGAGTTTTTCCGCGCCAGTCGCCGAGTTCGGCGATTCTATCCGAGATGAGCTCCGATGCCGGCTGGCCCGGGCTTGCGTTCGACTTTTTCATATTCTCGTCCTAGAAGTTCCTGGGTCCTTATGCTGCCCTGCCGTTTGTAGCTGGAATAAGGATGCCGATAGTGCGGCTTGAGGGGCGCAGCGCCCACGACGCCACAGTAAGACCGGCAATCAAGAGCGGCGCGATTACGTGAAAGCCGTAAGCGCCGTAAACGCCGACTGCAGCGCACGACGCGGCTGCGCCCGTCACGTCGAAAAATATGCCGGCATATGCCCATTCCTTGAGCCGCGGAAAACGCGGCACGAGTATGGCAATGGCCCCAAGCACCTTCCAAAACCCGATGATTGCAAAGAAGTACATCGGATAGCCGAGCTGGGGCACTACGCCGTGGGGGTTGTGTTTAAATTGTGCTATCTGCGTAATGCCCCCGCTCATAAAAAATGCGACGAGTACGGTGGTCGTCCAATAAGCAATTTTTTTGGCTTTCATGGTTAGGCAAACCTCCCGGGTCCAACTCTCCTTAGTCGAACCCTCGTGAGCTGAATGCTCGTCAGTCTAATCCTCCGACAACACGTTCCATGTTGCCGATGAACTTCGTCCAGCCGTAGGTAGCGCCCTTGTAGGCGGCGTCTTGTTCGGAGCGGAAACCGGTTTGCTCCATGCGGAGATGCGTTCCGGCCTTGGTTGGAGTCAAGGTCCAGGTGACGACGCTCGTCGTGCCCATAGTGCCCCAGCTGTAAGCGAGCCGCGAATTCGGTTCGATCACCTGGACTTCACTTTCGATGACCCCGTCCCAGCCTGGCACAGGTGTGGAACGGAAGCTGAACCGGTGGCCGACGACGGGCTGGAAGTCGTTCTTCATCAGCCACTCTTCGATCAATGCGCCTTGCGTCAGCGCGCGCCAGACTTTTTCGGGTGGATGCGGCATTTCGCGTTCGATGACGAGGGTGCGTGAAGCGGCGGGTTCGGTCATTGGTCCATCCTTTTCAGCAGAGATTCGAGGCTATCAAAGCGGTCGTGCCAGAAGGCGGCGTACATGCCCATCCAGTCGAGCATGGGCTTCAAAGCTTGCGGTTGGGCGCTGTAGTGGGTCTCACGGCCGTCGCGGCGATCGCGTACCAGGCGGGCGTGCTTTAGGATCCCCAGGTGCTTGGAGACCGCAGGCTGCGACACGCCGGCGCGAGCTGTGAGAGCGCGGACGTTCTGTTCACCGTCGCGGGCGAGGTGCTCGAAGATCGCGCGACGGGTGGGGTCGGCGAGCGCCGCGAAAAGGTGATTGGTTGCGAGTTGTGCGACCTGGGCTTGCATGGCGGGAATCATAACCATACGGTTATGGGTTGTCAAGAGCAAATTTGCGTCGGAAGTGAATTAATTTGCGAGTCGCGGCGGCAAATGTAGCGACGGCGTTCGCGGATGAGTGTTTGCGGAAGTGTGCCCTTTCCGCTAAAATGGGTAATTCAGCATGTGCGCGCGTGGCACCCTGAGGGGTTGCCCGCACATCGACTCGCAGGGCACCCGGACACCCAGAGGGAATGGCGGAAGAAAACCACAGCAGTACACTAGCCTTCGACGCCGCCGACGAGTACCGCCCGGAAGCACCACCGCCCCCTGAAATTCCCGCGTGGAAAGACGGCAGCATCCGCATCGGGATACACACGTCCATAGCAGGTGATATCAGCAGCTCGCTCGAGATCGCGCACGGTTTGGGTGCGAACGCGGTGCAGATTTTTTCCTCTAGTCCGCGGATGTGGAATCGTGGCGGGATGCGGATTGCGGAGGCTGAAGCTGCTCGTTTCCGCGCGCGTCGTAAAGAGCTGGGGCTCGGGCCTCTCGTAATTCATGATAATTACCTGATTAACCTGGCTTCACCGAATCCGGTATTGCGCACTCGCTCCGTGCAGGCTTTTCATCAGGAATTGGTGCGTGCGATCGCTTTGGGTGCGGATTATCTAGTGGCGCATCCGGGCAGCGGGCGCGAGAGCACGCCTCTGGCAGCGGTTGCGGCGATTGCGCAGGGTTTGAAGCAGGCGGCGCGCGGGTTGAAACTCGGCGACTTGAAAATTTTGCTGGAAAATACCGCGGGGCAGGGAACTTCGATTGGGTCGCGATTTGAAGAGTTGCGCGCGATTCTGGATTCTTCACCGGACCTGCCGCTCGGAATTTGCATAGACACGGCGCACACTTTTGCGGCGGGATGGGATCTGCGAACAGCGGAAGGGCTTGAGCATACTCTGCAGGCACTGGACCGGACGGTGGGCCTCGACCGCGTGTTCGTGGTGCACGTGAACGATTCGAAGACGCATGTGGGTTCGCGCGTGGATCGTCATGAGCATATCGGGAAGGGCAAGATTGGGCTGGAAGCTTTTGGGCGAATTTTGAATCATCCGCTGCTTGCAGCGCGCGCGTTTATTCTGGAAACGCCAATTGATGCGCCGGGCGATGATCGCCGCAACGTGGCGGCACTGTGGAAACTGCTGGGCCGCGTGGTGGCGGCTACGGACGAGGGTATGAAGCCGCGACCGCATCGCAGCAAGGCGGCGGGCGCGAAGCAGGCCAAGTCTGCGAAAGCGGGAAAATCGCGACACGCGAAGACAACTTCCAAAACGAAAAAGAAAGCAAAATCGAAATCACGCACGCGAGGGAAGTGAACTTGGCCGATTCCGACCACAAACATGCAAATTATGATCCCGCGCAAATCGAAGCAAAATGGCAGAAAGTGTGGGAAGAGCAACAAGCCTTCAACGCTGTAGATAACGACGCCTCACGCCCGAAATATTACCTGCTCGAAATGCTCCCGTATCCTTCCGGCACCATGCACATGGGACACATGCGCAACTACACCATCGGCGATGCCGTGGCGCGCTACAAACGCATGCGCGGATTCAATGTGCTGCATCCGATGGGCTGGGACGCGTTCGGACTGCCGGCGGAAAACGCGGCGATCAAGAACGGCACTCATCCGCGAGAATGGACCAGCGGGAATATCGCGGAATTTCGTTTGGTGATGCGGCGGTTCGGATTCAGTTACGACTGGCGGCGGGAAATTTCCACTTGCGAGCCGGAATATTACCGCTGGAACCAGTGGTTTTTCCTGCGCATGTACGAGAAGGGCATCGCGTACCGGAAAAAGAGCAAAGTGAACTGGTGCCCCGAATGCGCGACTGTGTTGGCGAACGAGCAGGTGATTGACGGTTACTGCTGGCGGCACGAGACGACGCTGGTGGAAGTGCGCGAGCTGGAGCAGTGGTTTTTCCGCATCACGCAGTATTCGGATGAGCTGCTGGAGGACATGAAGCTGCTGGCGGATGGCTGGCCGGAGCGCGTTCTCGCGATGCAGCAGAATTGGATCGGGAAATCGCAGGGCGCGCGGGTGAAATTTGCGGTAGCGCAGATGGAGGGCGTGGCGCTGGAAGTTTTTACCACGCGCATTGATACGATTTATGGCGCTTCTGCGCTGGTAATTTCTGCGGGGCATCCGAAGCTGGACGAACTTCTGAGCGGCGTTCCAGGGCAAGCCGCCCTGAACTCGCAACTGAAGGCGATGCGGCAGAAGAGTTCGCGTGCGGCGGACATTGCGTTGGCGGAAAAAGAGGGATTTTTCACCGGGCGGTTTGCGGTCAATCCTTTTTCCGGCGCGCAGATTCCCATTTGGGTGGCGAATTTCGTGCTGGCGGAATACGGAACCGGCGCGGTGATGTGCGTTCCGGCGCACGACGAGCGCGATTACGAGTTCGCGGAGAAATATCATTTGCCGGCGAAGATTGTGGTGCAGCCGAAGACTGGCGTGCCGCTGCGGCTGGACCGCATGAGCGAAGCTTTCACCGAGTACGGACGCGTGGTGGATTCGGGGCCGTATGACGGGCTTTCGACCGAGCAGGCGCAGCAAAAAATGATCGCTGATGCGCAGTCGAAAGGATTTGGCGCGGGCGAGACTACTTACCGGCTGAAAGATTGGGGCGTTTCGCGGCAGCGTTATTGGGGCACGCCGATTCCGATTGTGTACTGCGACAAAGATGGAATTGTGCCGGTGCCGGACGATCAGTTGCCGGTGCGTTTGCCGGAAAATGTGACGCTTACGGGGCAGGGGCAGTCTCCCTTGGCCAGTTCGCCGGAATTCGTTAACACCACTTGTCCGAAGTGCGGCGGCCCAGCGCGGCGCGAGACGGATACGATGGACACGTTCGTTGATTCTTCCTGGTATTTCTATCGTTACACCGATCCGCACAACAGCACGGCGCCATTCGATAAGGAAAAAGTGCGTTACTGGTTTCCGATTGACCAGTACGTGGGCGGAATTACGCACGCGATTTTGCATCTGCTGTACTCGCGATTTTTCTGCAAGGTGATGCGCGACATTGGGCTGGTAAATCACAACGAGCCGATCACACGGCTGTTTACGCAGGGGATGGTGCAGAAGGGCGGCGTGGCGATGTCCAAGTCGCGCGGCAACGTGGTCGGCGCGATTGAGATGGCCGAGAAATATGGATGTGACACGGGGCGTTTATATACGCTGTTTGCCGCGCCTCCGGAAAAGGACTTGGAGTGGAGTGAAGAGGCGATTGAAGGTTCGGCGCGGTTTCTGAAAAAGCTATACCGGTTGGTGACGGACCACGCTGAGCGGCTGCGCGGGATTCAGACCGATTTCACGCAACAGACGGATTTGAGCAATGCGACCGCGAAGGAAAAGTTGCTGGTCCGGAAGGCGCATCAGACGTTGAAGCGCATCACGAATGATTTCGAGGTGCGCTGGCATTTCAATACTTCGGTGTCATTGCTGATGACGCTGGTGAATGAGATTCATGCGCAAGAGCCATTGGACGCCGAACTGAGTCCAATGATATTGAAGCGCGTGCTGGAAGCGCTGGTGCTGATGCTTTCACCGATGGCGCCGCATATTGCGGAGGAGTTGTGGCAGATGCTGGGGCACGAGACAAGCCTGGCGCGGGAGAAGTGGCCGGCTTATCGCGAGGAATTGGCGCGCGAAGAGCAGTTCGAGGTGATCATTCAGATCAACGGACGCCTGCGCGGGAAGATTTTGGTGGAAGACGATCTGAGCGAAGAGGAAACTTTGAATCGCGCGCTTACGGATCCGCGCATTGCGGTCTTGATAGCCGGCAAGGAAATCACCAAGACCATTGTGGTGCCCAGGAAGCTCGTAAATATTGTTTTGCGCTAGCACGGATTCGAGGAACTAATGACTGCGAATACCGGAACTGCAGTGGGGCCGCAAGCCGGAGGCACGGTGAGCACGCGACAGGGAATTGTGGTGCTGGATTTCGGCGGGCAGTACACGCAGCTGATTGCGCGTCGGATTCGCGAACAGCAGGTGTTCTCCGCAATTTTGCCGTGCACCGCCAAGCTGGAGGAAATCCGCGCGCTGGAACCGGTGGGTATCGTTTTGTCCGGCGGGCCTAGTTCCGTGTATGACAAGGACGCGCCGGTATGCGATCCCAACGTGCTGCAGCTGGGTGTGCCAGTGCTGGGCATCTGCTACGGCATGCAGTGGCTGACCCATTCACTAGGTGGTAAAGTCGCGCCGGCTGCGCGTCGCGAGTACGGACCGGCGCAGTTGGACATAGTCGGGTCTTCTAAGTTATTCACTGACATTCCCGACCACCTGAAGATCTGGAACAGCCATGGCGACCACGTCATCGAAGTTCCGGCAGGATTTGCGATCACCGGGCGCACGGACAACGCTATCGCAGCTGTGGAGCACCTGGGAAAGCGAATTTATGGCGTGGAATTTCATCCTGAAGTAAATCACACCGACCGCGGCACGGAGATTCTGCAGAATTTTATTTTTGCGATTTGTGGCGCGAAGAAAAACTGGAATCGCGCGGGGTTCATCGCAGCAACCGTGGATGCGATTCGCAAGCAGGCGGAGGGAGCACGCGCGATCTGTGCGCTTAGCGGCGGAGTGGATTCCGCGGTAGCGGCGGCGCTGGTGCATCGCGCGATGGGCGACCGGCTAATCAATGTCTTCGTGGATACCGGGCTGCTGCGCGGCAACGAATATCGCGAGACGCTGGAGCTGTTGCGGGATCGCATGGGATTCACGGTGATCGGCGTGGATGCCTCGGAGCGTTTTCTGGGCAAACTGGCGGGTGTGACCGACCCGGAACAGAAACGCAAAATCATCGGCAACGAGTTCATTTCCGTGTTCGTGGAAGAGCAGCGTAAATTGCTGGCAAGCACGGCAGGACTGCCGGTGAAATTTCTGGTGCAGGGAACGCTTTATCCGGACGTGATTGAATCCGTGTCCGTGAAGGGCCCGTCCGCGGTGATCAAATCGCATCACAACGTTGGCGGGTTGCCGGCGGACATGCCGTTCGGCCTGATTGAGCCGTTGCGCGATTTATTCAAGGACGAAGTGCGCCAGATTGGCCGTGAATTGGGCCTGCCCGAAGAGATTCTGGTGAAGCATCCGTTCCCTGGCCCCGGCCTGGCCGTGCGCCTGCTGGGAGCGATCACGCGAGAAAAATTGGAGACGTTGCGCGCTGCGGATGCCGTGGTGGTGGATGAAATCCGGCGAGCAGGGCTGTACGAAAAAGTGTGGCAGGCGTTTGCGGTGCTGTTGCCGGTGCAGAGCGTGGGAGTGATGGGAGACGGCCGGACGTACGGATACACCATTGCTGTACGCGTCGTGGACTCGCTGGACGCGATGACCGCGGATTGGACCAGACTGCCGCGTGAAGTGCTCGAGAGGATTTCGGTGCGCGTCGTGAACGAAGTTCCCGGAGTGAACCGGGTCGTTTACGACATCAGCTCGAAACCACCGAGCACCATCGAGTGGGAATAGAGCCAAGCGCCGCTAGACAAATCCGGACAGCAGATTCTTAGCGGTTAGCCATTTTCTGGGCCATGTACATCAGCAAGCGGCGATCACCTTCGTCAATGCGACCAAGCAAGCGACGAAAGCGTCCGAGGGCCCGGGCGTCTTTTCCACGGCTTCCCCATGCGATATCGTCCGCCGACTTCCTTTTGGGAAGGTTCGGCAGCACGGGCGGTTCTTCGCCGTCGTAGAAAAGCTGGTAGAGCGGGACTTCCATGGCCCGCGCCAACTTTTCCAGCGTTTCGATCGCCGGAACGGTGTGACCGTTTTCGACGCGCGAAATGTAGCAGCGGAGAAGACCGGTACGCTTCTCGATGTCGCCTTGGGAAAGTTTCTTTGTTTCACGGAGCAGACGGATGCGTTCTCCAATTATCATGTGCGGTATTGTCACATGATAAGCTATCTCTCGCAACAAGCTAATTTCGAGGAACCGGTAGAATTACGGGTGTAACCAGAATCGCGTGCCTAACGTCCCAAAGAACATGGCAGCCACTGCTTCGGCGCTATCGCTCCCGGTGAGCCGGCGAGAGAAAGGCGAAGAAGAAAGGCAACTCGTCCGGCGGGCCCAGAGTGGCGAAGAGGCTGCTTTCGAGGAGCTGATCCGGAGGCACCAGCAACGTGTGTTTGGGCTGGTGAGCGGGATTCTGCGCCGGCGCGAAGACGTGGAAGACGTGGTACAGCAGGTCTTTCTGAAGGTATTCGTTTCGCTAAAGCGATTCGACCAGCGCGCCGCCTTTTCGACCTGGCTGTATAAGATATCGGTGAACGAGTGCTGGGATTATCTGCGCAAGAAGAAGGTGCGCCCGCTGGTGTACGAGGCGGACCTTTCAGAGGAGCAAGTTTCGCGGCTGGATGGCGTGGTATCGGCCGATCAGCCGGCGACAAGCTCGAGCGACCGCGCGGAAGCGCGCGATTTGCTGGAGCGGATGATGGAGAAGTTGCCGGAGCAGGACCGGGAGTTGCTGGTGCTGAAGGAAGTGGAAGGGTTTTCGGTGCAGGAGCTGGCAGAAATTCTCGACCTCAACGTGAATACTGTGAAGGTGCGACTGTTCAGGGCTCGTGCTCGTTTGATGGACGTGTATCGGCGTCGCCTCCATTCCAAGCCAGAGCAGCAGGTAGAAGGTAAGGAAGGATAAGGACAATGAGCATGAATTCAGAAAACAGGAACGCAGAAGGGAGTTACGAAGCTTGTACGCAGTTCGAAGCGATGTTGGAAGATCAGCTGCAGGGCACGTTGCGTGGGCCGGAAGCGGCGATACTGACCGAACATTTGGCGAGTTGCGCGGGATGCCGCACGGCGCTGGAAGATGCGGCTGTGAGCGCGCGTCTGCTGGCGATTGCGGAACCGGCGGCCGATCCCGGCGCGGGCTTCAGCCGTATCGTGATGGCGCGCATCCGCCAGGAGCTGCTTTCGAACGAAAGCAAATCCATTTGGCGCCCGGTGGTTTCGGTGGCCTGGCGCTTTGCGGCTACGGCGGCTTTCGCGCTGGTGCTGCTGGTGTCGTTTGATTTGGGGCGGCACAGCCAATTCGTATCGGATCAGTCGGTGATGGCGGAAAATCGCATGCCGGAAATCGTGCCGGAGCGGCCGTCGCTGCCGGCGAATCGCGATGACGTTCTATTAATGATGGCGGATACGAGTCATGGAAAACAGTAAAACGTGGCGCGAAGCGGCGCTGCTGGTGTTGGTCGTGTTTTTGCTTGGCGTGCTGCTCGGCGGGCTGGGAAATCACCTGTGGGGCGAACGCGTGTGGGGCCGGCAGAATCCGCTCGGTTCGCCGACGCGCGACCAACTGGTGAACAACCTGACGCGCGAACTACAACTTACTCCCGACCAGCAGCAGCAACTGGGCGCGATCGTGGACGACACGCGGGCGAAAATCAGCACCGCCTATGTGCCGGCGAATGCACAGCGCGAGGAACTGCGGCAACAAGGGCGCGCGCGGATTCGCGCGATTCTGACGCCGGAGCAACTGCCAAAGTTCGAAGCGTTCATGCACCGCCTGGATGAACAGCGCAAGAAAGACGAGGCGGAGAACCCGAAGCATTGAGCGATTCGCGCGTTGTTTTCTGACTGATTGCTGGTCTAGAACGGAATATCTTCGTCGGAAATTTCTGGGCCGTGGCTTGGGGATTCATCGCCCACCGGTCCGCCTTCCATATCTGGATCCGCTGAACGGCCTCCGCCTGCGAAACCGCTGCTGTGTGATGATGCGCCCGCGCTGGCTCCGGCCGCGGCGCCATCCGCGCGGCCGCCGAGCATGCGGAAATTGCTGGCCACGATGTCGTAACTGGTGCGCTTCTGGCCTTCTTTATCCTGCCACTCGCGCGTTTGGATGCGGCCTTCGACGTACACCAGCGAACCCTTCTTCAGATATTGCTGGGCAATTTCCGCCTGCTTGCCCCAGACGGTGATCTTGTGCCATTCGGTGCGTTTCTGGCGCTCACCGTTCTTGTCCTTATATGTTTCGTCCGTCGCCAGTGAGAAATTGGCGACGGCCTGGCCGCCACCGGTGAAGCGGGTTTCCGGATCGCGCCCGAGGCGGCCGACGAGAATCACTTTGTTGACTGACATTTTGGTTTCCTGCCTGTTTTTAGAGGATTTCCCTGAAGGAGCGAGTATAGCTGAAGTGGCGCAGCGCCGCCCGAAAAACTGCGCGACGAGAGGGAGTCTGGCGATCCGTCCAATCGAGGCGGGGTGATTCGGAAGCCGCGAACGGGGCACGCGCAAAGTTTGCTAGAATCCAGCCGGGTTCGCAGAACGATTCGTTCGGGAGAGGATCAGATGGCCCAGAATTTTAAGAATCATATGAAGTTTGTGCCGGTATTTCATTTTTTTGTTTTGCCGGTGCTGTTGTTTAACGTGGGCTGGGCCATTTATCGCGTGATACACGCTCCGTCGGCAAGTGTGGTCGTGGCGCTGATCGTGGCGATCGCGTTGCTGCTGGCGGCGCTGTATGGGCGGATGTTTGCGCTGGCGGTGCAGGACCGACTGATTCGACTGGAAATGCGACTGCGGATGGAGGGGGTGCTGCCGACCGAGCTGCGCCCCCGGATTTCGGAATTCAGTGTGAACCAATTGGTGGCGCTGCGATTTGCAAGCGATGCGGAATTGCCGGAGCTGGCCAGCAAGGTCCTGGCGGCTAACCTGCAAGATCGCAAAACCATCAAGCAAATGATTCGGAATTGGCAGGCGGACGATCTGCGCGCTTAGCGAAGTGACCGGTGAAGATATCGGCGATCTTCGAATCGTGGCACATATCGGACGGCAACTGCCCGCCCCTGAAAAAGGGTGAGCTCGTCAACCTATCGTTCGAGCTTGTTCCTGAGCGGGTTACACGCGTCGCTGCGAACGAACCGGAAACCATGATTCAAATGGACGGCGCGGAGTACCAATTCTGCGCAAAGGTACTAAAAATTTATGACAAGCTGACAGTCGTAGAGGCCGAGGGCCTCAGGTTTCATATCTGCTACTTCCCAGAGAAGTTGAAACATCTTGAAGCGGGTGACAAAATTTGGGGAATCGGAATCCTGTCGCTCGACTGCTATCTGTGGGTCGAATTTTTGCATCAGTACGTGGATGCTCCAGATCTTTTCTACAAGCTCAGGACAACAGCGATTTACGAACTTTCGGAGCAAAAGCAAGTCGAATCCATGGCACATAGCGAAGCGTTCGATTGGTTGGTGAATTTTGACAGCGAAGGCGTCAGCGCGGAACCTATCCCAAAAACTTTCAGATCGCACCGTGCCAAAAACCGACGGATTTAATGGTAATCGGTCACTCGCCGAAACGCACTATCGCCACCAGCACTATGCCTTCCTAGTGTGGCGCGGAAGAGCGTGCTGGACTCGCGGTTGCGCCGATTTCTCTGAGTTTGGCTTGGGCGCGGCGGGCTTCGTCGGAGCTAGGGAAGCGGCGCTCGACTTCGCGGAGGTCTTTGCTGCCGGTGGCTTTCATGCCGAGTTCGAGTTCGGCGAAACCCTTTTTCAGCAGCGCTGCGCCGAGTTTGTAGCTTTGCGGGTAGTTTGCGAGGACCTGGTTGTATTGCGCGATGGCGTCTTTGAAGTCGCCCTGGGCGTAGGAAATCTCGCCCAGGTAGAATTGCGCGTTCGAGGCGAGGTCGGTGGACGGAAAATGCAGGACGTAGTCGCCAAACTCCTGGCGCGCCAAATCGTATTTCCCGGTGGTGAAATCCCGCAGGGCGTTCTGGTACAAATTGTCGGAAGAAGCGCGCGGCAGGGACGACGTGCCGCCAGAGGGAGGTGCGCCGGCGTCGCTCGCTGAAGGAGGTGCGCCCGGTCCGCCGCTCGGCGCGCCGCCCGCAGGAGCGCTGCTGGGCGAGGAACCGCCGGCGATTCGGCCGTCAATGCTTTGCAGCGTGCTTTGCATGTCGTTAATTTGTGCGGCGACCTTCCCCATGCGCGCTTGCACGTCCTGCAGATTGTCGGAGATGCCTTGCGTCTGCGTGGACATCGTGTCAATCCTGGAAGTGCTGTTGGCCGTGGCTTCCTGGACGTTCTTCTGGAGCGTGGCCATTTGCTGATTCAGAGCGTTCACCGAGTCCAGCGATTGCTGCAACAGGGTGCGCATCGACGCATTATTCGCGTCAATCGTGCTGCGCATGGTTTGCTGGCCTTGCAGCAGCTGCGAAACATCTTCCTGCAGCTGGATGATTTCCTTCGACACGGCGCCGGTGGGCTGGGGATTTAGCATCGAGCCCAAAACCACACCGACCACTAACGCCGCCACCGCGAGCACTGCCGATCGTGCGCGCATGCTTGCCTCCTGGACTGAATTCGACCGAGTGAAAAGAACTGGGAGCGGCGCCAGCTCACGCCATCACCGCTGAATATCCTGATTGCAAGGGGCGGGCTCGGCACGCGCCATTATTACCACCTACGAATGATGCGCCGAACGATGCAGCTGCGCCCGCCCTCACATGATCTTAGAACTTACATCCGCCGATTACTGCGCCGCTACGAAGTGTCCGCGGCGATTCTGTTGCCAACATTCCTCGGTGTGCTCGGTGCAGAAGGGACGTTCCTTGCCCCAGCTGACAGTGTCCATGCGATTTGCTCCGATGCCCAGCGAAATCAGATAATTCTTGGCGGCTTGCGCGCGCCGTTCGCCCAAGCCGATGTTGTATTCGGTGGATCCGCGTTCATCGCAATGGCCTTCGATGGTGACACGCACTTGCGGATAGGAGCGCAGGAATTCCGCGGTCTTGGCGAGGGCATCGCGGGCGTCGGGGCGAATGTCGGCCTTATTGAAATCAAAGTAAGCGTCTTTCACGTTCTGCTCGAAAAGCTCACTCATACTCTGATTGGTCGAGGGAGCAACTCCAGGAGCCGCCGCGCTGACGGTGACGCGCGTGGTGGCTGTTGCGGTGCCGCCTGGGCCAGTCGCGGTAATAGTAAATGTCGTCGAGCTGGTGGGGTTCACGGGCGTCGAGCCTTGCACTGCAACTTTGCCAACGCCTGGCTCGATATCCGCGTCGGTGGCGTCGGTGGAATTCCACGAAAGAGTTGTGGAATCGCCGCTATTGATTGTCGAAGGAGACGCGGAGAGCGTCACCGTCGGCTGCGCCGCTGGTGCCGGCGCGGCATGCGTCGGCGGCGCGGTGGCCACCTGTTTTTTGCAACCGCCGATGAATGCAAATACCGTGGCTACTCCCAGCCAGAGCGTGAACTTCCGGATCGTACCCGCCTGCATAAATTTCCTCCTTCCGCGATTTCCGGGTTTCCTTGTGGAAACTGCCGGCATATTTAGTGCTGTTACCTATTCTAAGTGTTACCAGGGCCTACGAACATTTGTTCCACCGCCGATGTGCTTGCGAGGCGGCGCGAAGTCGGTGCGCCGGCGTCGCGCGCATTTATTTCGGCGACCAGTTGGGCGATTCGTTCTGGCCCTCGTAGGTTAATTGCCGCGGCTGGCTGCCATCCGCCAGCATGGACCAAATGTGTTTGTTGCCGGTGCGCGTGGATTCAAAAACGATATGACGTCCGTCAGGCGCCCAGCTAGGCCGTTCGTTGCGGCCCTGGTCGCGCGTCAATTCCACGAGCTGCCGGGACACAATGTCCATGATATAGATATCGAAATTACCGCTCGGACGTCGCCAGCTAAATGCGAGCAATTGTCCATTTGGTGACCATGAGGGGTCCACGACGTAGCCCATGTCCGGCATGTCGAGCTTTTGGACGTCGGTGCCGTCGGAGTTGGCGAGATAGAGGACGGGTTCGCCGCCGCGATCGCTGACGAAAACGATTTGCTTGCCGGTTTTTGGATTCCACGCCGGGGAGGTGCTCACTCCCGCGGCAAAAGTGATGCGCTTCAGGCCGCCGCCGTTTGCATCGGTCAAATAGATTTCCGGATCGCCGTTCTGGCTGGACATGAAGGCGATTTGATTGCCGTCTGGCGACCATGCCGGCGAACTATTGGATCCGACGTAGCGTGGAAAAGAAATCAGCCGGTCCGAGATTGTGGAAAACAGGCAAATTTCCGGCCTGGTGACGCCCCGGAAGGGAACGTAGCAGGTGAAGGCGATGCGGTCGGCGCTGGGCGCCCAGCGCGGCGTGAGCGAAATGGATTTAATGTGCGTGAGCTGGTGCTGATTCTGGCCGTCGTAATCCATGACCCAGATTTCTTTGTTGCCGCTACGCGTGCTGACGTAAGCAATCTGCGTCTGCGCGATTCCAAGTGAGCCGCCGCTGAGCAGCGCGACAATATCGTCGGCGAACTGGTGGGCGAGCTTGCGCGCGCCGGCGTCTGTGGCTGGGCCGCGATAGATTTTCTGCAGCGCGATAGGCGCTTGGGGATTGTGGACATCAGACAAGTATCCGGCTGCGGCGAGGTTCGTCGCGTCACCGGACAGATTCCCGTATGCCAGCATGTACACGTTGGCGGGGGCTGCTGCCCACTGTGCGAATTGCACTTCGCTGGGCTGGCTGGGCATCTGCGGGGGATAGAAGCTGGGGCTGACGAGTTCCAGCACGCCGCAATATTCCAGGTCGGACCAGAGCACGTCGTGAAAAGTTTTTTCGAGCGCGGGCGATATGGGTTGGCGCACGACGAATTCCGGCACGGCGACGCGGGCTTTGCTGACGCCGAGGCCTGTGCCGGTCTTGAACCAATCTTGGGCTGAGGCGTTGCCAGCGCAGAGGAGCAGCGCTGCCATAAATAGAGTTGCGATGATTGCCAGTTTTTTCGTCATATTCGTTTTTTAGCGCGCCAGCTTGCGGCCGTTTTTTCCGCGGCTGCGTGTCCCTTGCTTGCGCGCTCTCACCTTTTGAAATCAAACCAAAATTCGACGCTTACTCTTCCGCCGGAATATGCAGGCGGCAATTGCTGCATGGGGCTGGCGTCGCGAATGGCGCGCACTGCCGAAGAATCCACCGAAGCGTTGCCGCTGGATTTGGTCACTTGAATGTTGGTGACGGTGCCGTCGCGCAGGATGTCGAACGTCGCGACGACACGCGGGGCAAACTGCACGCGGGGATCCACGGTCGATTGCAGCCAGGTGCTGCTGACCTTGCGTTGCACGGCTTCGACGTACCAGGAGAAACGCTCGCCAAAATTTCCCGCGCCGGGGCCTTCGAAGCCCATGCCGGCTTGCGTGCTGGCGCCCGCACCCAGCGCGAAGGAACTGTACGGGACTGTGGGAGTGCCGCCGCCACCGTAGGGAACTGCGTTCGGTGGAGGAGGCGCTGGATTTTCCAGAACTTTCGAAGGGCGCGTCACATATTTCGGTGGTTTATTTTTTTCGAACTTCGGAATTGGTGTGGCGTCCGGCTGAGGGACGGGCTTGGGCGGCGGTTCGGCCTTGTACAGCCCTTTGGATTCGTCCACGACGCGGCTGGGAGTTTCCACTTCCGGGCGCGGCATCGGAACCGCGGGCAAACTTCCGACAACGCCGACGGTGACTGCGCCGCCCGGCCCGCCCCAGGAATCGCCTTGATGGCTGTAGATTGCCGAGCCGATGAAGAGCACTACGAGTCCGGCGTGCAGCACGAGCGAGGCCGACAGTGGGCCGGTTAAATTGTCTGTGCGCGGATTTGCGGCGAGTGCGGCCATGTCATTGTTGAATTTGCGAACGCTCGGTGAGCGGCTGGGTGACCACGCTGATATTTTGTATGCCGGATTGGCGCAGCGCGTCCACTACGGTGGCCCAGCTGCCGAAGGGCACGGTCTCGTCGCAACGGACGTACACGGCTTGATGGGCTGGGTCTTTCATCTGCGAAAGCAATTGCGAGCCGAGTTCGTGGATGTTCACTGGCTGGTCGTTGAGATAGACGCGCTGGGCTTTGTCAATGGTGATGACCATGCGCACCTGGGTGAGTTCTTTCACGGTTTTGGTTTTGGGGACATCCACTTCGATTCCGGATTGAAGGATCGGCGCAGTGATCATGAAAATGATTAGCAGGACGAGGACGACGTCAATAAACGGAACCATGTTGATTTCCGAAAGTGACGACCCGGTTTCGCGTTGTATCTGCGGCATGGTTTTCTTTTTACCCGAACACGTGAATCGTTAGCTCCAGCGGCAATCGCTACGAGCTGTAAATCGTTTCAATCTTCGCGACGAATTCCGCCGCGAAACTATCCATGCGTGCCGCGATGCCGCGAATGCCGCCGAGGTAATAGTTGTAGGCGATGACCGCGGGTATGGCTGCAAATAAACCCGCTGCCGTGGTGATCAACGCTTCGGCAATTCCGGGCGCGACCGCGCGCAAACTTGCTGAGCCGGCATCGCCGAGGCCGGCGAAGGCATCCATCACGCCCCACACCGTGCCGAACAATCCGATGAACGGCGAAACCGAGCCGGTAGTCGCGAGCCAGGACATCCACTTTTCCAGCTTGCGCACTTCGTCGCCCGCCGCGACCTGCATCTGGACGCCGACCGCGTTGGCATTTTTCACGCGCGGCGCGCTGGCTACGGCTGTGCCGCCCTCGGCGACGCCTGGGGCTACCGGACGCCGCTCGCGCGTGCCGAGCTGCGCTTCCAGTTCGCGGTAGCCTGCCTGGTACACGACTGCGAGCGGAGTGCCACCGGCGCCCATCCGCAACGTGGCCGGGTCAGGAAGGCCGCGGCCCGCGCGGAACATCTCTAGAAATTTCTTGGTTTGTGATTCGATTTGCCCGAGAGTCCGGGATTTTTGAAAGATGATAGCCCACGAGAAAACAGAGAGGACTAGTAAGATGCACAACACTACGCGCGCCACCCAACCCGTTTGCGTGATCAGCGTTTCGAGCTGGCTGGAAAAAACTAACTGCGCCAGAACAGAAATTGTTCTCCCCCCAGGAAAAAGTTTTTAAAACTGGCCCGCAAACACCGTAGCACACGCACAGGGGAGGGTCAAACGAATCAACAACCTACAGGAAATACCCGATGTGCTTCACGACACAGGGTTTGGCGCGGCTTCGGCGGCTAAAGCCCGTCTTGATGCGCAGTTTTACGGCGGAGCTGAAGCCCATCCTTCCGGTTCAGCCATTGAGGAGATCGTTTCTAGTGACCGATCACTACTCGCCAATCACAACTCACTGTGCATCACTCACTCCTCACGAATTACTAGTCACGCGTCAATGTACGCCACGGCTCGACGTGCTCACCTAGAGCGATGCGCGGCTCGTCGCGGTTCTGTACGTGTAGGTGACTTGCGCCAGGGATTGAGCGAACTGTATGGCTTGGGCTGTGGTAACTGTTGCTGGAAGCTTGAGCAGGCCGGCGCTGGCGAAATTGGTGATCATGGTGGCGACGCCGGAGTTTGCCTGGGTCCAGTTTACGGTGCCGCTGGTGGTGGCGGTCACTACGTAAGAGTCAATTACGCGCAGCATGGTGCCGGGGGAGAGCAGAATGCCGTTGTTGGCGTTCATAGCGCTGACGAGATCGAGCGAAAACCATTTCAGGTCCTGCGAAGTAGTTTCGGTTGGGACTGTGATGATGTCATCGGCGATGGCGGCGTCCACGATGGAATTTACGGCGGCGGTTTGCGCGGCCACGTTTGCGGAGCCGTTGGCGTTCGTAGGCGGCAGGGCATCGGCCACTGCGCTGGCTAGGCCGACTACTGCGAGGGCCGTCGGCTGCTGCTGCACGATCTTGGAAACAGAAACGCCGTAAGCTTTAAATTGCGACATGGTCATGCCGAACTGCATGGTGACCAGGTTCGCGTGCACGGCGTTGCCGACAAAACACTCCACGGCGGCGTCTGGTGCCGAAGCACAGCCGCCCTGCGCGCGAAGCGGCGGTGCAACCGAGGCAAGCAACAGGCACACCCCTGCCAAGACGATATTTTTCAGATTCATTTTCGCAAACTCCTCAGTATGGAATACGAGCGGCGCGGTTCAACGTGGGCTGGGGGCCGTGGAGAGCGCGCTGGTTAACTACGTTCCAGCTGATGCCATCATGCGTCTCCGGCCGTGTGTTGCCAACTGTCCGAATGGACAGATTGAGGCCAGTCGAGCGGGCGGGGAGTCATGCGCTTACGAATCACGAAGCGCTGCATGGTGCGCACCGTGCTAGACTTTGAGTTGAACCATGGCTAAAACGTTCGACGTCGGAATCGAATCGCTGCGGGGCAACGGCGTGGCACTGCCTGTTGCGCATCAGGCTGCGGGACGTCAGGCGGGGGCTGGCGGGTTGCTCCCCCTGCCTTTGCGCGGGGGGCGTGGAAGCGAAGTTGCAGTTGCGCCTACGGCTACCGCAGGAAAGTCCTTCTTCCTGGAAACTTTTGGTTGTCAGATGAACGATCACGACAGCGAGAAGGTGGCTGGCGTGTTGCAAGGGCGCGGCTACCACGCCGTGGAAAGCCCGGCGCTGGCGGACCTGGTCCTCTACAACACCTGCAGCATCCGCGAAAAAGCCGCACAAAAAGTTTTCGCGCGCTTGGGCGACTGGAAAACTCTGGCGGATGGGAAAATTATCGGCGTGCTGGGGTGCCTCGCGCAGCAGGAAGGCGAAGAAATTTTCGAGCGCGCACCGTGGGTCAGCTTGGTGTGCGGCTCAGCGAGTTACCGCAAGCTGCCGGAGTTGATCGCGCAGCTGGAATCGGGCGGGCGGCGCGTCACGGGCCTGGACCTGGATACCGACGAAACTTTTGAGACGGAAATTACGCGCCGCGACAACCTGCTGCGCGCTTACATCACGATTATAGAAGGTTGCGATTACGCTTGTTCTTATTGCGTGGTGCCGCATACGCGCGGGCCGGAGCGCAGCCGCGCGAGCGATGCTGTGCTCGCGGAAGCCCGGCGCCTGGCCGGTGCGGGCTACACAGAAATACAACTTCTTGGCCAGACGGTGAATTCGTATCGCGATCCTTCGCCGCGCGGATCGAAATTTGTGGACCTGCTGCGTGCGGTGGCGGCGGTGCCGGGAATTCGCCGCGTGCGTTTTACTACTTCGCACCCGAATGATTTTCACCGCGAGATCGTGGAAGCGATCGACGAGGTTTCGGAGCTTTGCGACCACGTGCATTTGCCGGTGCAGTCTGGTTCGACGCGAGTGTTGCGCGAAATGCTGCGCACTTACACGCGCGAAGAGTATCTGCAGAAGATCGAGTGGATACGCGCGGCGCGCCGGCCGATCAGCATTACGTCGGACATCATCGTCGGCTTTCCCGGCGAGACCGAAGCGGATTTCGCGGAGACGCTTTCGCTGTTGGACACCGCAAAGTACGACGCGATTTTCTCGTTCAAGTATTCGCCGCGGCCGAACACTTCGGCGATGCACCTGCCTGATGCGATTCCCGAAGAAGAAAAGAGCCGCCGACTCGCCGTTTTGAACGAACGGCAGCGCGCGATTCAGATTGCGGCTAACGAAAAGCTGGTGGGGCAGTCCTATGAAGTGCTGGTGGACGGCTGCCATCCTGCGCGCACGCAATGGGGCGGGAGAACTTCCTGCAATCGTTTGATAAATTTTACTTCGCCTCACGTGAATCTTCTGGGAGAATACGTGCAGGTGAAGGTTACGCGAGCCGGGCCGAACAGTTTTGCCGGCGAGCACGTCACCTAGTCCCGGGGAGGCCACCATGGAACTCGAAGTAAAGATTCGAGGCTTGATGATGGATCCCGTAACGAATATGCCTGTGGTAGTCCTGAAGGAAACTTCCGGTAGCGGCGTTCTTCCGATATGGGTGGGTGTGTACGAAGCCAATGCGATTGCGCTGGAAATTGAAAAAGTGCAGACGCCGCGGCCGATGACGCACGACTTGCTGAAGAATGTGCTGACGGGGCTGAACGTGCACGTGCAGCGCGTGGTGGTTTCTGATTTGAAGGACGATACCTTTTACGCATTGATCTGGATGGAGCGCGACGGGCAGACCATGTCCATGGATTCGCGGCCCAGCGACGCGCTGGCTTTGGCATTGCGTTTGGATTGTCCGATATTCGTTGAGGATGAGGTTTTGAAACATTCGCGGATGTCTACTGCGGTGACCGAGAAGAGCTCCAGCGAAGACTTGCGCAAGTGGCTGGAAAATTTGAACGACGAAGATCTTGGCCGCTATAAGATGTAGTCGTGAGCTGCTCACGAAACATTCTTCTTTTGTTGTTCGCTGTATTTCTCGCACCGCAATTTGTTTTGGCGCAAATGCCTAATCATCAGCCGGGTAGTTCGCCGAATGGTTCGCCTGGCGGCTATCCGGGCGGAGCACCTGGCGGTCCTCCTAATATTCCTGACGCTCCTCCGCCTCCTGCAGCGCCCGAACGAACACAACGAATCTACGTCACCGATTTTGAATTGGATTCGGCTGCTGCAACGGTCGATGGGAATTCGGCATCGCCGGTCGGCACTACGTCGAAAGGGAAAACCTCTGCGGCGCAGGCGCAGCATCTGGTGAAATTGATGTCGGACAATCTGCTGAAGGATTTCGCGAAAGCGGGCTACACGACGAAATTGCTGCTCCCGAGCGATCCTAGGCCGGGTGATGGGTTCCTGATTGCGGGAGTGTTCACGTGGGTGGGTGCGGACAATCGCTTACGCCGCGCTGCGCTTGGCTCAGAGCAGGGCGCTGAAACTTTGCAGCTGTACGTGGCGGCGCGGGACCTGGCGCATTTTACGCCGCCGCTGTATCAGGCGGATGCGGCGGATGCGAGCGGCACGAAGCCCGGAGCGGTGATCGAGATCAACCAGACTGCCGACGCGGTGAAATTTTCGATGGAAGCGGACCTCACGGATAAGGACATCAAGCAGACCGCGCAACGCATCAGTGCCGAGCTGGTGAAACGCATCAACGCCGCGGTGAAGGCCGAGGACGAGCAGTTGAACCGTTACGCCAAACCGTAACGTCGCAAAGACTCAAAACAATATTGCCGGAAGCTTTCCAAGGCGTTTCAGCAGCGCGAGAGCCAGTCCGGCAAACGAATCCTGCATCGCGTGCTGAATCATCCCCGGGCGCAAGCTGTTGCGGTAAATCGCGAGAATTCCGAAGAGTGCGCCGTACACAGTGATCGTGACGATGGATTTCACGCCCTGATAGCTGTGCGCAATTCCAAAACAGACGGCCTGTATCGCCACGGCCACGGCGTCAGAACCGGTGATCGCACGGAATTGCTCTTGCAAATAGCCGCGAAAAACAAGTTCCTCGCAGAAACCCGCGGTCGCCGACAAAATCAGCCACACGATTATTTCCGGGAGACTGTTGGGGGCTAACATGAAAACGGCCTTGGCGGTCTGCGGACTTTTGCCCATCGAAAGCTGCAGTCCCACGAGCATGGCGATCACGAACAGCCAAAAAAGCAAGGCCACACCGATATCGCGCAGCACGTCTATGACCGAGTTCCACCTGCCGCCGATCAGTGCGCGAAAACTGCCTCCCGCCGGTTTTACCCCGAGGAACCACACGTACGACACCAGCAGCAGCTCGAGCAAAATCATGAAAAGGTACAGCGAAACTTTGCTTTGGAGATGCATGCCTTCGATGCGTGGGACAGTCGTGCGCCCGTAGTAGGCATAGCCGAGAATGAACAGGACGAAAACGATGGTGTGCCACAGCGGAGCGATCAGCTTGCGTTCGGGACTGGGCTGCAGATTGCTTTCGACGGAAGCGGTGTCCATTTTTGTGTTGGTGAAAGGCTGCGAGTTCAGAATATCTCAGTGTGGCCGGTTGCAACGCACGAATTGCTTTGTGCGAATCCTGAAGGTTACGGAATACTAAATGCTTGCGGCGGCGCTTTCTCTGGACGCATGTCGCAGGCGCCCGGTTACACGAGCGGTTTGGACATGACGACGAAGTGGCAGGGTAATTTGGATTTGATTCCCTCGGGGAAGGGCGCTGTGCCGGTTTCGACGTAGCCGAGGCGCCGGTAAAACGGCGGCAGCTCCTCGCGCAGGTTCACAATGCGCAAATCCATCGCGTGGCAACCGTCTGCGCGCGCATGATTTTCTGCTTCATCGATCAGGCGCCGGCCGAGGCCGCGATGTTGCCGCGCCGGGTCCACCGCCAGCAAACCGAAATATGCCCGTTCACCTTGCAACTCGACGTACACGCAGCCGACGAGTCCGGCGGCGGCCTCGGCCAGGAGAAAATTGCCCTTGTCGAGCATCGACTGCAAAATCTCGAGTGTGATGCGGTCGCCCTCGACGAAGAAACTTTCGGCGGCGCGGAACGCCAGGTTGATCACCCGCACGATGGCGGGAACGTCGCGAGCATCTGCCCGTCGAATCTTAATTTCTTCGCTCAGTTTGGTGTCACCAGCACGGACATCTTGACACCCCGGCGACTATGCGCGCAACGTCGCCTGGATGTACGCTGCCAGCGGATCGTGGCACCCTGTTTTTCCGTCCCTCTGTGCCTCGGTGGCCAAGTGTTCCAGGTCGAAATCTGGCCAAATCCCAGCCCGAAGCGCATTTTTCGCTTGCAGTCGGGGCGTTTAAGTGGGTACAGTGGGCCTACTCGTGGTAGGATTGGGTCCAAAGGCCGCCATATATGGGCCTGCGGTTGCCCAAACGGGGAACGAGGGGCACAGCTTGACTTGCGTCATCGCAGTTGCCAATCAAAAAGGCGGCGTCGGTAAGACAACCACTTCCATCAATCTAGCCGCCGCTCTCGCCCTGAAAAAGAAACGCACGCTGCTTGTGGATCTCGATCCGCAATCCAACGCCACCATCGCTTTCTTCGAGCCGGCGGATATTCAGAGTTCGATGTACGACGTGTTCGCCGAGCATCCCACGGAAATGGCAAAGGTGATCAAGCCGACCAAGGATCCTTTTCTGTTTATGGCGCCTGGAATTCTGGCGCTGGCGCGGCTGGAGCAGCAGCTTGCAGGGCAATTTGACGCGCCTTACAAATTGAAAGACGCGCTGACGCCGGTGCTGAAGGATTACGATTTCGTAGTTTTCGACACGCCGCCGGCGCTGGGGATTCTCACGGTGAACGCGCTGGTGGCTTCGACTCATTTGCTGGTGCCGATTCAGGCCGCGTATTTCGCGATCGAGGGTACTGACGATTTGCTGGAAACCTACGCGCGGATTCGTTCGCGGCCGAATCCGGATTTGAAGGTTCTGGGCGTGGTGATCACGCTGTTCGACAAACGCACCAATATTTCGCGCGACACGCACGAACAGATTCGCGCCACGTTTGGCGACCAACTTTTCAAAACGCGTATCAGCAAGAACGTGCGGCTGGAAGAAAGTCCGGCCTACAAAGAGACTGTGTTTTCCTTTGCGCCGAAATCATCGGGCGCCGAGGATTACAAAAAGCTTGCTCAGGAGGTATTACAACGTGTCCAAGAGGATCGGGTTACCCGTCACTCTCAAGATGCGGCATGACGCGCATTATGTGGAGACGCTGACCAGTTTCAGCGGCGCGTCCATCGGCCGCATGATTCCGACGGACAAAATCCGCCCGAACCCCGAGCAGCCGCGCAAGGCTCTGGGCGATCTGCGCGAGCTCACCGATTCGATTCGCGAGAAAGGCGTGCTGGAACCCTTGCTGGTGCGTTTTATTCCGCGTGAAGACACCTACTACATTATTTCGGGCGAGCGGCGCTATCACGCGTCCAAGGCTGCGGGTTTGCACGAGCTGCCTTGCATCGAGAAGATTGCGGATGATGCGGAAACTTTGGAACTGGGCCTGATCGAGAATCTGCAGCGCAAGGATTTGACGCCGTTTGAAGAGGCGGACGGATTGCAGCGGTTGGCCGATCATTTCGATTACACGCATGACGACATTGCGAAGAAAATCGGCCGGGCGCGGTCTAGCGTCACAGAGACGATGTCCTTGCACGTGATCCCCACTGATATTCGCAAGGCTTGCATCGAGCGCGGGATTCTGACGAAGTCGCTGCTGTTGCAGGTGGCGAGGCAGCCCACTGAAAAAAAGATGACGGAGATGGTGCAGCGCATCGCGCAGGGCGGCTTGACGCGCGATGAGGCTCGCCGTGCGCGGCAGGAAGAGACGGAATCGGCGCCGCGTCCGCAGCCGTTCCTATTCGATTATCGCTCCGAGGATGATTCGTTTCATGTGCGCGTGCAATTCCGCAAGAGCCAGGTGAGCCGCGAAGAGCTGGCGTCCGTGCTGCGCCAAATTTTGCGCGAGATCGAGTCTGGCACGATTTCTTCTTCGGCGGCATAAGAGCTTCGCCCTAAGTACTGAGACACGCGACTACAAGGCGGAACTTCAGCGGCTAAAGCCGGTTGACGATTGCCGCAGTTATGTCGTGGCTGAAGCCACGACCCACAAAGACCATCGAAGTGTGGGAAAGCCCTGCCCGTGGAAGGCAGGCTGGTCCCGTTTCGCTCTCCGCAATGCGCCTGTTATTCTGAACCTGCATGGACCTCGCACCGCAGCAAATGGCGATTCTGCAGCGGCTGCATGTTGCCGGCTTCGAGATTGTGGCGTTTCCCATGTATGCGAACTACGTGGGCACGCGGAGGGGCAATTGCGCGGCGCTGATTGCTCCGGCGGCGGGCGGCGGCTTCAACATTTTTGGTGCGCCTGCTTATTTGATTGGAGCAAACTTCAGCGTGCGGGTGCGGCGCGACGGGCGCGAATTCTTCGTGTGGAAGAAGGAGAGCCTAGAGGTTACGGCTGCGCGGCTGGCGGAGCTGGATGCGTTTGCCGCGGAATTGTCGCAAGCGTTGCTGCCGCAGGTCTAAAAATGCCGCGCGTGAATCATCCTCCGCGCTTTTGGCATCAAACTTCTCAGGCGATGGAGTTGAAATCGGCGCGATCCCATCGCACACTACTGCCATGAGCACTGCTTACGACATTATTTGCATTGGCGCGGGACCTACGGGCCTGGCGACCGCCATCGAGGCGAAAATCGATGGGCTGCGGCCGCTAGTGATTGACAAGGGCTGTTTGTGCAATTCGCTGTTTCATTACCCGGTGAACATGACGTTCTTCACCACGCCGGAGCGCATGGAGATTGGCGCGTTGCCGATGACTGTCGCAGCAGGGAAACCGACACGCGCCGAAGCGCTGAAATATTACCGGCGCGCTGTGGAGCACTTTGGAATTGAGGTGCATCAGTACGAGCGGGTGGAGCGCATCACCGGGCACGAAGGCGCATTTATCGTGCATACCGTGAATGCACACGGGCCGCAGCAGTATCACTGCAAGAAAATTGTGGTGGCGACGGGATTCTACGATCATCCGAATTTTCTGGATGTGCGCGGGGAGAATCTTCCGCACGTTTCGCACTACTTTACTGAAGCCCACCCGTACTGGAATCAGGATGTGGTGGTCGTTGGAGGAGGGAACTCCGCGGCGGAGTGCGCGCTGGACTTGTTTCGCGCCGGAGCGCACGTCACAATTATTCATCGCGGCGCGGAAATGGGCCGCACCCTGAAATATTGGGTGAAGCCGGACATCGAGAATCGCATCCGCGCCGGGGAAATCCGCGCGCTGTTTCATTCGCACGTCGTCGCGTTCGAGCCAGGAAAGGTGGTGGTGCAAAACGGGCGCAGCGAGGAGTCCGTCCCGGCCAGCCAGGTTTTCGTGCTTACCGGCTATCATCCTGATTTTGCTTTTCTGGAGAAGCTGGGAATTCGGTTGGCGACGACCAACAGAAAGCCGGCGATTGATCCGGAGACTCTGGAAAGCAATGTGCCGGGAATTTATCTGGCGGGCGTGGTGATTGGCGGCGACGACACTTCGCACATATTTATCGAGAATGGACGATTTCACGGGCGGCAAATCATCGCGGCCATCACGGGCAAGGGCAAGCTGCCTGATAAGGAACCAGTCGCACCTCCGGGCGAATGAAACGTGCGTGGCGGTGACGCTGCCGCAAAGCCTGTTTCTGCGCGGCGCTGATGTATGATTCCCGCGTCAGGAGGCCCTTTGAATCCTCGTCGCGCGCTCTTGTTTGTAATTCACTGCTTGGCAATCCTCGTTTTGGCAACCAGCGCATTTAATGGGGCAGGCATGGCTGCGAACCCCGCGCACCCTGCTGCCACACTGTTTGCGCCCGGAAACAATCCCACGCCAAATTTGAAAACGCGCGCAGTAGTTCTGATTGTGCTCGATGGCTTTCGCTGGCAGGAAGTTTTTGATGGTGCGGAACACGATCTATTGGACGCGAAGCACGGCGGCGCGCAGGATGCGGCGCAATTGCGCAAAGATTTCTGGCGCGACACGCCGCAAGAGGGCCGCGCGACTCTGCTGCCGTTTCTGTGGACTGTTGTTGCCAAGCAGGGGCAAATTTACGGCAACCAGCACAAAGGCAGCGTCGCGCAAGTTACCAACGGCTTTAAGTTTTCTTACCCCGGGTACAACGAGATGGCCACGGGCGCGCCGAATCCGCGGATCAACAGCAATGAATTCGGGCCGAATCCGAACCCGACGGTGTTCGAATGGCTCAATAATCGGCCGGAATTTCACAATCAAGTGGCGATTTTCGGCACATGGGACACGTTCAACGACATTTTCCGTGCGAAACAAAGCGGGCTGCTGGTGCGGGCGGGCTGGAATCTGCCGTGGGCCGAGCAGTTGACGCCGCGGGAGCAATTGCTGAAGAAGCTGTACGAAACTTCGACGCGCGTGGAGGACGACGATGTGCCGGATTCATTCACACACGAAGATCTGCTCGACTATCTGCAGACGCACAGCCCGCGCGCGCTCTTCGTGGGCTATGGCGAGACGGACGACTGGGCCCATGCAGGCAAATATGACCTGGTGCTGCAGGCGGCGCATGAAGCCGACCAGCGCATCGCGGAATTGTGGAACACGATGCAGGCCAAGCCCGAGTATCGCGGTCAGGTGACGTTCATCATCACCTGCGATCATGGGCGCGGCGGCGGGTTGAAACTGTGGCGCGACCACGACAAGAATATCGCGGGCGCGGAAAATATCTGGATTGCGGTGATCGGTCCGGACACGCCGACTACGGGCGAGATGACGAACGTTCCGCGCGTGACGCAGAGCCAGATCGCTGCGACCATCGCGGAACTCCTCGGCGAGGATTACCGCAGCGCAGCGCCGCAGGCGGCGGAGCCGCTGCCGATTCTGTCCAAGTAAACGGTTTGGGCAGCGGGCTCAAGGCCGGCACTACGGAAATTCTCCGAACACCGCAAATTCAATCCCCGACGGCGCAGCTGAACTAAAGCAATCCAAGATGGTCGGGGTACCTGGCCTGCAGCGAACTCACGAGCAACTCAAATTCGGCGAGGCCGCGCAGATTCCGCAGGCACGGGTCTTTCATAAAGAACGGCCAGCATGCGAACCCGGTGCTGACGCTGCGTTCAAGCCATGCGAAAGCTTCGGCCGGACGTTCCAGCACGGCGAGAATGCAGGCGACTTGATAATAAGTATGGTGCGCGTGGCCAAATGATTTTGGGTTGGCGCAGGCGCGCGACAAGCAATCGAGCGCGCGTTCGGACTTGCCGGTCAACGCGTAAAAGACGCCGAGCAAACTGATCGTGAGTGGCTCGTCGGGCAAGAGCTGCGCCGCTTGATCGAGCAGAACTTTCGCCGCGTTCCAGTCCTCCGTCATCATTGCCAGCTGCGGCGCAAAATAGACGGGATACTTATTGCCGGGCCTCTCTGTTCGCCATGCTTGGATTTCTTCGCGCGCCAGATCATACGCTCCGCTCCAGACATAGACCTGCGCGATGCTGTGGCTCACCGCTTTTTGCGGATGGAACGGCCTGCAGCGCTCATACATTTCACGTGCGTGGTCCAGCAGGCCCACGTGCGCCAGTATTGTGCCCAGGCGATTGTAAGCATGCGGCAGATTTTTCTGTAGCGCGAGCGCGCGGCGCAGTTCGGTGATCGCTTCCAGGTGCTGAAAGTTTTTCGACGGGCCCCAGAGCAGAAAAGCGTTGGCCACGTGTCCTTCGGGCAAGTCCGGATCGAGTTCCAGGGCGCGACGGCAGTGAAACTCGGCTTTTTCCAGCCAGACGCTGGCGGGGTCGAGCTCGAAATGGCGCGAGGCGCACACCAGCGAAAGCGTAGCGTGGGCGAGCGAAAATGCGGGATCGCGCGTCACCGCGTTACCCAGACGCTGCGTCGCTTCGTCCAGTAGCGCCGGATCGTCTGAAGAACTGAGTCGGTAACCGCGCATGAATTCGGCATAGGCCAGCGGGTCGCGGCTATGTCGCGGCCGGCGCTGGAGCCGCGAGACCGACAATTTTCTGTTCAATGCGCTGGTAATTTGCTGGGTTGTCTCATCTTCCAGATCGAACAGGCGGTTCGCGTGGAGATCACACTTCCGCGCGAAGCAGATGCGTTGCAAATGAGAGTCGAACATCTCGAGCGATAGGCGCTGCTGGCCTTTGGATTCCTGAATCGCTCCGCGCACCACGAAGCGCACACCGAGACGTGCGGCGATGTCTGAAGTCGCTGCTTCGCTTGGCGCCAATAACACCACGGACATCGGCAGGACGTCCACGCCGTGCAGATTGCCCAGGCGCGAAACCAGCGCATCTGCAAATCCCAAGCTCACGCCCTGGTCGTCGGGCGCATCGCCGAGCATCAGCAGTGGCAGCACGGCGAGCGACGTGCGCTCGACGCGCGCTACAGCGCCGTCGGGTGCGGCTTCGCTCGGCGAAACTTGTTCGAGGTCGGGTTGGGGGAAGCGGGCGTCAATCACGCGCACGGGGCCGATAAAGCGGTATCCTTTGCCGATCACGGTTTCCAGGAAACGTGGCTTTTCGGAATTGTCGCCCAGAGCCGCCCGAATTTTGCGCACGATGTTGTTGATGCTCGGCCCGGTGTCAATGAAAAGGTCGGAACGCCAAAGTTTGCTGACAATATCTTTGCGCGAGACCAATTGTTCGCGGCGGCCCACCAGAAAAATCAGTAGCTCCATGGGCTTTTTTTCGAGCTTTACGCGGCGTCCGCGGCGGCGCAGTTCGTAGCGCCCCAGGTCCAGTTCGATTTCTCCGATGGCTCGGATAGCGGCGTGCATTCGGCTCTCTTGGCGGCATTATCCTATAAGCGTGAAGGATTTACGACGATATACGAAAGATATGCAAAGGTTATCTGGTTTCGATTGAATCCGTTCGGCGATGAGCGGATTATTCTCGCGGATCAACACTTCACGTTGGAGGCAGAAGAATGAAACGCAACGTCTTTCTTACCCTCATGCTAGCCGGCCTGTTGTGCACAGCCGCACTGGTGATTACCGCCGGCACTCACCCGGCTGCTTCGGAGAAAAATGCTTTCACCCCCGAGGCCATACCTTACGGTCCTGCGCCGGCTTTCGTCGCGCCCGGTGCGCAGCTGGCCGTGCTGGAGGGCAACCCCGGCGGATCGAGCGGCGATTACACCATTCGACTGAAAATGCCGGCCGGATATCGCATCGCGCCGCACTGGCATCCGCAGCGGGAAAACGTCACGGTGATTTCGGGGACGTTTAAAGTCGGCATGGGCGATCACTTCGACGAAAGCACGATGGGAACTTTTCCGGCCGGAAGTTTTGCATATCTCGATCCGGACATGCATCACTACGCTATGGCCAGCGGAGAAGTCGTGGTGCAAGTTCACGGTACTGCGCCGCTGCAATTCAACTACGTGAATCCGAGCGACGATCCCAGCCGCAAGCACTAGTTGCTGGGCGATGCGAACGGTACGCGCACCAGGTCAACACCGCGGGCCATGGCGCGCGGAAGGCGCATCAATTAATCACGCACGACAAATTCCAGCTCGATGCCGGCTACTTCGATTACGTCGCCCGAGTTTAGCTTGGTGGGATGCGTGATCGGAGTGCCGTTGACGCTCGGGACTTTGTCGGCCGGGCCGATGTAGTAGGAATTGTCTTCGCGGCGATTGATTTGGGCAGCGGCTTTGGGCTTGAACCAACCTTTCAGCTTTACGGTGGCCATCGCGGACTTTCCTACGACTATGAGCTTGTCCGTGAGTGTGTATTCGCGGCGGTCGGTGCTGCCTTTGAGCACGACGAGCGTGGGCAGCTTCAGACGCCCGGGCGCGGGCTGCGCGCTCTCGCCGACTGCGGCGACCTGGCGCAGAAATTCGCGGCGGTCTTTGGTGTCGAGCATCACCGTCTCGTTAATTTTTGGCACTGCTGGCTTCACCGCCACGTTATCTAGCGAGGTAGCGCGCACTTCCACGGAATCCGTCACCACGATGGTGTGCTTGCCGATGCCGACTGAATCGCCAGGCTTCAGCATTACCATCTTAACGCGCTGGCCATTCACGAACGTGCCGTTCAGGCTGCCGAAATCCTGCAGCATCAGGCGGCCGTCTTCGTGGAACACGCGCGCGTGATAGCTGGAGATCGCGGGATTATCAATGACGATGCCGTTGTCTGGCGAGCGTCCGATGCTCACCTCCTGCTGCCCGACGGCGACTTCCTTCAATATGGAGCTCTCGAATTTTAAAACCAGCTTGGACATGGGAACGCCCTCCCTATCAAGTTGGATCCTCGGATGCTTTGAACCATCGGCCGATCTTGCTCATCGGGCCCGGTGCTTTTGGACCATGGCGCAAGACAATTGCTGTAATGTTGTCGCCACCTCCGGCGTGATTGGCCTGCTCAACCAGCGAATCGGCGGCCTGCTGCGCGCTGGTGGCTTCCTGTAAGATTCCGGCGATTTGCGGCTCGGAAAGTTCGCGAAATAATCCGTCGGAGCAGAGCAGGTACGTATCACCCTCGCGCAAAAGTTCCTCGGTGACCTCCACGTCCACGTTTTGTTCCACGCCCAGCGCGCGCGTCAGCACATTTTGCATGCGGCTGCGGCCGGCTTGTTCGGGCGTGATAATTCCACGGCGCACTTGCTCGGCCACGAAGGAATGATCTTCGGTGAGCTGGTTTAGCTGCTCGTCGCGGAACAGATACGCGCGGCTGTCTCCGACGTGCGCGATGCAGGCGCGATCTTCGAGAAAGCGCACGGCGACGATGGTGGCACCCATGCCGCCCTTACCACCCAAATCCTGCGCGGCGTGAAAAATTTCTTGGTTGGCCAGGCGAATGGCGCTCGCGAGGCGATTGCATACGTCGCTCACGCCTTCGATCTGCTTGCCGAAAACCGCGAGGGCCGCATTGGCCTGCGCGTCGCGGCAATGCGTCAGTACGGTTTCGGTGGCCAGGCGGCTGGCGCGTTCGCCGGATTCCAGGCCGCCCATGCCGTCCGAGAGGACGAACAGATTCAGGTCCGGCGCGAGCCGGAAGCTGTCTTCGTTATTTTCGCGAACTCGCCCCGTGTCGCTACGCGCGCCTGCTTCCATCGTACTTCCTCGACGCTCGATTCCTGATGGAGCGCCACCCCAAGATTCTTGTGCCGTTCCCGCGTGCGTCTGATTTCGTCGCGGGTAAAAATGCTTTTGCGTAGCCTAATCTTTTTGCTTCGAGCCGGCAAAAGGATTGCTTACCGGCCGCACATTCGAGAAACCTTTCGCTTCGAGCCTTTCGCTGACCGCGCCCACGCGCTTGGAGTCAATTGGGCCGCAAAACACAGCGTAATATTTTACGGATCCAAGCGATTTCGGCACGATAGACGCAGGCAGCTGGAGGTCTTCCACTTTTTTCGCCGCGGCTTGCGCTTTGTCCTCCCGCTCGAATCGGCCCACCCAGACGTACATGGAATTGGTGATCAAGGAATTTGAGCCGGGCGCTCTCGCGGAATTCGAGGCACCGGCGCGAAAGTTTTTGTGCAGCGGGCCCGTTTCCATGCGTGGAAAGACGTCTGGCGCGGCGGGCTTCGCGGGTTCCGGCGCGGGAGGCTTCGCGTGGGCGACGATTTTTGCAGCTGGCGGTTTGGTTTCGACCACAACTGGCGCAACCGGAGGTGGCGCGAGATGCTCGTACGCGAATTCCGGCGGTTTCGGCGGCGCTGCTGCTACTGGCGGAGAGAGTTTATTCGCTGCTTGCGAAACTCCCAGCCAATGCAACGCGCTGAGGGCGCCAATTACCAACAGCGCCCCGAGCAAGACCCAGAGAAACGGGGAAGCGCGGCGCGGGGCAGCCTGCGGGAGGGCCGCGCCGGCGGTCCCTGCCGCAACGGAAATGCGCGGCACACCCGTCGAAGTGTGCGTCAAATTTGTGGTCGCAGTGCCGAGCGTACGCGGCGGTATCACGGGCGCAGCGGTACGGAAATTCGATTCCAGGTCAGCGATAGATTGAAAACGCTTGGCCGGGTCCTTCTCCAAGCATTTCAGAATTGCGCGTTCGGTGGCTACCGGAATATTCGGTTCGACTTCATGCGGTGGCGGAGGATCTTCGCGCATCTGTTTCAGCGCGACGGCGATGGAATTGTCGGCGCTGAATGCCGGAACGCCGGTGAACATTTCGTACAGCATCAGTCCAAGCGAATAAATATCGGTGCGGTAATCCACCGGCTTGCCCGCCACTTGTTCCGGCGCCATGTACGCGGGCGTGCCGACCATCGAGCCGGTGAGGCGCGTGCCCGCTTCCATGGAGCGCGCGATGCCGAAATCCATGATCTTCACGTTGCCTTGTCCGTCTATCATCACGTTTTCCGGCTTCAGGTCGCGATGGACGATGCCTTGCGCATGCGCTTCTTTCAGGCCCGAGCAGATTTGCAGCGCCAGGTCCGTGGCCTTGCGCTGCGGCAACCCGCCAAAACGATTCAACACCGAACGCAAGCTTTCGCCTTCCACAAATTCCATTGAGGTGTAGGCGATTCCGGCCACGCGGTTGAATTCATAAACGCGGCAAACATTTTTGTGGGTGATTTTGCGCGCGAAGAGCAGCTCATTCTTGAACCGATCCATCATGGCCTGATCGGACGCAATCTCGGGCTTCAAAAGTTTCAATGCGACGGTCTCGCCAGTTTCGCGATCGCGCGCTTTGTAAACGTTGCCCATGCTGCCGTGGCCAGCCTCGCCCAAAATTTCGTAGCGCACTCCCAGAGCAGCGATCGCTGCGGGGCTTAGCGAGGGGCTGGCGGCTGCCGACGCCGCGGCCTCATCGGCGATCACCGTGGCGGCATCCGGAACTTCACTGAGCAGAACAGTGTCGCGATGGCTTGAGGCATGGCTGGGCGATTGACCAGTCGATTGACCAGTCGGGCGTGCCGCTGCGTCCGTCGCGGAACTGCCGCGTCCGGTTCCCGGAGCATCAGCTTTCGGAGTGATTGGTTCGGTCATATCCGTACCGTATAGAGTAAGAGAGAAGCGCGCCGAGTGGTGCGCGACGAAGGGCAGGTGTAAGGTAAGAGTATCGGGTGCCAGCGGATGCGAGCGCCTCACCAAACCGTGATCTAAGCGCGCAAATTTCGAGGTATATCGCGGCACGGGTTGCGGCACGCCGCTACACCAAAGAAGTACAGCTAATCGTTTGACTACAGCCGCGGAAGCCGCTTCGCCGCCGCGCGCAACATCGCTCATACTGTATAAGACCAGACGATGTGCCGGCCCCTTTCCCGGACGGCTGGAGAGGAGTTGGCATGGTTAATCCACCGATTTTGGGTACTGTTGTCGGCACTCCCACGGCCGCGCCCGAGCAGAGCGGCCCGGCACCCACCGCCAATATCATCGCGTCCATGCTGCAGGCCGCGCCGAAAACCAGCGACCTGATATTTTCGCCTGGCCGCGCTCCGCAGGTGGAACTCCACGGGCAACTGATGCAATTGAAGATCAAGGGCGTGGGCGTGCTGAGCGCGGAAGACACCGCGCGCATCGCCGCAGACCTGATCGGCCGAAACTCGTTCGCGGTGGAAAAATTGAAAGAGGAAGGCTCCTGCGATATTTCCTACAGCGTGGCGAAGCTTTCGCGGTTTCGGGTGAATATCTTTACGCAGCGCGGCAGTTGCGCGATCGTGATGCGCGTGATTCCCAGCAGCGTGCCGGATTTCAAGACATTGCATCTGCCCGAGCAATTGGGCGATGCGGCGCAGGTGCGTCCGGGAATCGTGCTGGTGACGGGCCCGACGGGGAGCGGAAAATCCTCGACGCTAGCGGCGTTCGTCAACAAGATCAACGAGGAAAAGGCCTGCCACGTAATCACCATCGAAGACCCCATCGAATTTCTGCACGCGCACAAGCGCGCCACCATTCATCAGCGCGAACTGTACAGCGACACGCCGAGTTTCGCGCTGGCGTTGCGCGCCGCGTTGCGGCAGGCGCCGAAATTGATCCTGGTGGGAGAAATGCGCGATAAGGAAACCATCGAAGTGGCACTGGAAGCGGCGGAAACCGGGCACATGGTGTATTCGACGCTCCACACCATTGACGCATCGAAAACCATCGAGCGCATCGTGGGCGTGTTTCCTTCGTCCGACCAGCCGGCGATTCGGGGGCGCCTGGCGAAATCGTTCCGTTACATCATTTCGCAGCGTTTGATTCCGAAGCCGGATGGCACCGGGCGCGTCGCTGTTTTCGAAATTTTGAAATCTACGTTGCGTACGCGCGAATATGTGCAGAAGGGCGAGACCGAAGGGAAGTCGCTGCTCGATGCCATGCGCGACGGCTCTGGCGACGGTATGCAGTGCTTCGACATCGAAATCGAGAAGCTGATCCGCTCGAAGGTACTGGATATTGATACGGGTATGGCCTACGCCACCAACGAAGGCAATTTGCGGCTGCTGCTGGCGGATCTGGCGGACGGCCAGCAGGACAGTATTCCTTCCGGTTCCTCCAGCTCCGCGCAGAAAACGGCAGCGAGCGTGATGGAAGAGATGATCGAGCGTTAAGGGCAGCCAGTCGGAGAGCCCGGGCCTATTCGGGCTATGGGACGCGCGATCGCCTGCCTCGATCTCCGAACAGGGCGGCTCGGCCGGACTTGCCCGCAGCAATTTTAACCTGCTACTAATCAATCTCGCCGTCTCGTATAATTCTCGTCTCGAAGCTGTTTTGCGCTCCGAAATTTTCCAGCTTAGGCTTCGCTGTGAAGCGTTGGACGAAAATTCTGCTGGTGATCGTCGTGCTCGTGGTCGCGGCTGCCGCGGCGATTCCTCTTTTCGTGCATGCCAACACCTTCCGCCCCGTCATCGAAAAGCAACTCAGCAGGACGCTGGGCCGCGGCGTGAAGCTTGGGGACTTGCGCCTGTCTGTATTTTCCCGCAGCCTGGTGGCCAAAGACCTGAGCGTGGCCGATGACCCAAACTTCAGCGCGGCACCGTTCTTGACGGCCAAGGAACTGCGCATTGGCGTGTCGCTGCGGCCGCTGATTTTTTCACGCGAGGTGGTCTTGCGCGATTTGGAGATTGGGTCGCCGCAAATCACCGTGATTCGCGCATCCAGCGGCGCATGGAATTTTTCAAGCATTGGGCATCGCGTGGCTGCGGGCGCGCCGGCGAGTGGCGGCGTTGCGGAAAGTGCTGCTCCCGAAACCTCGAAAGGCTTCGCAGGGCCACTCCCCGGCCTTATCGTTGACCGACTGGCCATCACAGACGGCCGCGTCGTGTTTTCGGATGCGACTGAGCGAAGCCAAACCACCGTGTACGACCACGTGAATATTGCGGCGCGCGATTTTGCGTTCGCTTTGCAGTTTCCGTTCGAGTTCCGTGCGGACTTGCCTGCCGGCGGCACGATCAACGGCAGCGGTCGCCTTGGGCCCATCAACGGCGCCGATGCATCGGCGACGCCGGTTGAGGCGCAAATCACGGTGAAGCAGTTCGACCCGGTGGGCGCTGGGTTTCTCGATCCAGAAGACGGTGTGTCGCTCCTCGCGGACCTGGACGTACATAGCGCGTTCGACGGGCAAGCTTTCACCAGCAGCGGCACCGCTCACATCGAGAACCTCAAGCTGCGCAAGGATGCCGCAGCGGCGCCGAGGCCGGTGGACCTGGCGTACAGCGGCACGCATCGTGTGAGGGAAAACAGCGGACAGATAGATGACGCGGTTATAAAAGTGGGCGACGCCGAGATTCACGTGAGCGGGACGTATCGAGGTATGGCACCAGGAGCGCCCGGTGCGCCCAGTACGATGGGCGCGACTGGTACTTCGGGCGCGGCCAACTTGGAGGTGCCGGTGCTGAACCTAAAAGTCTCCGGGCAAAATTTGCCGATTGATGAGCTGCAGTCGCTGATGACCGCGGCTGCGGTTCGTTTGCCCAACGGTTCGAAGCTGAAAGGCGGCACGCTCTCGATGAACTTGGTCGTCACTGGCCCGCCAAAATCGTTGATCATCACCGGGCCAATCTCGATTGATAACACGCGCATGGTGGGCTTCGATGTCAGCTCAAAAATTCACGGCGTCGCCACGCTAAGCGGCGTGAAAACCGGAGACACAACGGAGATTGAGAAGTTGCGGGCCAACGTTCGCGTCACAAATGGCGGCATCGTGGCCGACAGGATTTACGCCGTAATGCCGGCCATGGGAGAGCTCAGCGGCAGCGGCACGATCTCAGCGGCAAATCAGTTGGACTTCAACCTGGTTGCGAAAGTCTCCTCCGCGTCCGGCTTGGGCAAAGTCGGGGTGAGCTTTTTTTCTGCACTCAGCGGAGGTTCGGGAAAGAAATCGGGAGTGCCTCTGCGGATTACCGGCACGCCTGACGAACCCTACATCACGGCCGACATCGGCGGAGTATTTCAGAAGACTACACGGCCCATCACGTCCTTCTTCGGCAAAAAGAAATAAGTCGCGGTTCGCTTTCACGAGAGCTGGCGCGAGCTCGAGGCAGTTAGCGTCGCGGAAACACGCCGCGCATGAGCTGGTGGTCTAACCCAAGAATTCAAGTTAGTATTTCTTTCTATGGCCACTGCAAATCCAGATATCGCCGAGCTGACCAACCAGCTCAACGCCCTCGCTGCCAGCGCGACTTCCGCGCAACAGTTGATGGAGGGCATCACTAAACTCCTGCACCAGAAAATGTTGCGTTACAACTGGGTGGGATTTTACATGCTGGAAAAAGGCGGCCCGTCAGGACGTTCTGGTTCTCGGTCCGTTTCGCGGCACTATGACTCCGCATACGCGCATTCCGCTGAATCAGGGCATCTGCGGCGCTGCGGCTTCCACCGGAAGGACCATTATTGTGGACGATGTCAGCGCCGATCCGCGTTACCTGGCGTGTTCGCTGGAAACTAAATCGGAAATCGTGGTGCCGGTGTTCGTCGAAAAGAAAGTTGTCGGCGAGCTGGACATTGATAGCCACTTCCTCGCCGCGTTCAGCGCGGAAGATCGCGCTCTGTGCGAACACGCCGCCGCGGTGCTGGGCCGCTGGCTTGAAAAGCATCCCTAAAGTGTTCGGGACTAGACATCCAACAACGCCTTTTCGCTGCGATTAGCTGAAGGACTCGCACCCTTACCAAAACCGCAGGGAAGCGACACCGTTCAGGTCAAAAGCTGGCCTGCGCTGCACGCTTACGATCCAAGAAGTCCTGCAAATCTTGGACCCCGAACTTCCACTCCGAGATTTTCGAGCCGTCAACGTTCGTGGACTTTCGTTCACGCACAGATTCCCATGACACATCCGGGGAAAATTGAGCATTTAGCTGATCAAAGAAAAGCATCTGGTTTTGGACGTAAACAACCTTTCCCTCTCGGTACAGCGGCCACCACATCAAATGATTAGACATACTTGGCTCAACGTAGGACGTTATCAACGCCGATACGGCCGCACCTGCGAGCAAGCGCTGTATTGCAGCGTCCCATTGCCTTTCATAGCCCACGCGCCCCCAACAGACGAGACTCGAAACGAATGTCTCCGCGCAGGCACCGAGGTGGATTTTGCCATACAGTGCTGTGACACCGGCGTCCGTGTCATGGACAACTTCATCAGTAAGATGGATGTCAAACATCTAGTCTCCGATTCGGAGGGACAAATTGCCGTCGCGCTTACTTTGCGGCGGCGTTTTCTTCCGGATGTGGCTGCGGCTTTGTCTGCAATTCGCGGGCTTGCGCCAGCAGCTTTTTCAGCTTGCCTTCGATGGAGGCGTCGCCGATGTGCTCGTCTTGCAGCACGCCTTCGGCGTCAATCGTGAATGTATGCGGAATAGCCTCGACGCCGAACAGAGTTGAAATGGGACCGGTAAATCCTCCATCGCGATATTGCGCCCAGGTCATGCCATTATCAGCGATGAACTGTTTCCATTTCCCCTCGCTCGAATCCAGGCTGACGCTCAGGACCACCAGCGGCTGGCCTTGAAATTTCTTGGCAACGTCACGCAAATGCGGCAGAGCTTCGCGGCAGGGGCCACACCAGGTGGCCCAGAAATCCAATAGGACAACTTTGCCCTGTAAGTCGTCCATGGAAATGTGCTGGCCGTCGAGCGTGTCCACGGCAAAGGCCGGCGCCATGCGCGCGCGCGCGAGACTTGGATCGCTGATGTAACGCAGCGCACGCTGATGATTGGGATCGTCCGGCTTTTGCATCTTTGCATACTGTTCGAAGCGGTCTTTGGCTGCGTCGTCTTGATGCAGCTGCGCAAGCGCCTTGCCATCCTGAAACAGCGCATCGGGAAATTGCGGAACAGCCGCGAGCGCTTTGCCGAATTCATCGTGGGCGCGATTGTAGAGTTCCTCTTTATGCTTCATCGCCGCCTCGCGGGCGAGTATCACGCCATATTCATAGTGCGCCAGGGCCGTAGCGCGGGCGCCTTGCGCATCGGCCGCCATTTCTTGCGCGGCAAGCTCGACGGCTTTCCAGTCGTCGAATTCGCTGCCGAGCCTGATCATCTGCCTCTGGCATGCGTAGCAATGCCCGCCGTCCTGCTTGTCCGCCTTCTTGAATTCGCCCAGCGCGGCAGCCTGCATGTGTTGGCTCATCAGCTGCACGGCGGAGTTGTAAGTCTTTAAGGCTTTTTCATCGGTGGGCTTGACGTCGTTGGCCTTGACGTCAGTCGTTTGCGCGCAAACGGGCAGAAGGATGCAAGTCAAGGCCATGATGATGAGCGCGATGCGCATGAAGAGCCTCCGATGGGCGTGGCGGCGCAATGCAACAAGCCGCGACGCCACAAGAATCACTTCCAAGCTCGTCCGAATCGGTGACGCGGCGATGCACTGCCAGTTAACTGCCGTAGTGGTATCACTGGACTCGGCGAAACGTCAAGCGTAACGCCTCGCTCCGTTGCGAAGGGAGTGCCCTCGGCGGCACATTCGAGAATGGAACTGTTTCCTTCCCGAATTGATACCGTCGCAGGTTGTCCACGGTTCGAGTGCGCCGGAGCAACAGGACGCGCGATTTGCTTTTCGCTTGAAGCAAATGATTTAGGCGGAAGCGCACGATAACTCCTCAACATTAGAAACCTTCAGTTTGCTTTGGCACGGATTGTGCACAGATTCCCTCCCGCGTGAGCCAGTTTGCAGTCCCAAATTCAAGTTTAGGTTTTCGCACCAGCGCCATCGCGTGACTTTGCAACTCCGCGGCAGAGAAAATGAAACGAAAATGAAGAGGAGAACTCGATGAGTAAGCAGACGCTTCGCACGTTCTGGATTCTGGCACTTTTTGCTTGCGGCGTGATCGTTGGATGCTCGGGACAAACATCGCTCCCGCCGAATCCTACTGTGGTTTCCACGACACCGGCGAACCACGCAGGCAATGTGCCACTGGCACAAGTGGTCAGTGTTACGTTCAACAAAGCGATGAACCACGCGACGATCACTGGCACCACGTTTACCCTGACGGCTCCGGGCGGAATCGGGGTCCCCGGCATAGTCGCGAGCGCTGGAAGCACGTCAACTTTCACGCCGACTCTGCCACTCGCTCTTGGCACGCTCTACACCGCGACACTAACCACCGGCGTGCAGGACACCTTCGGCAACGCGTTGCTCGCCAATGCTGCCTGGACCTTCACCACCGGAACCGTGCCGACAGTCGCATCCACCAATCCCGCCAGCGGAGCGACCGTCGTTCCGTTGAATCAAAAAATTGCCGTGACCTTCAATCAGGCCATGAATCCCACGACAGTTACCGCCGCCGGAGCATTCATGCTCCAGATTACGGCAGGCTCAGTTCCGGTCGCGGGAACCGTCAGCTACGTGGCCTCAGCCAATACGGCGCTGTTCACGCCCACTGTCAACCTGGCGCCAAGCACACAATTCACCGCCGCGATTGCTCCCACAGTGCAGAGCGCCAGCGGCAATTTGATCGCAGGCAGTTACCTATGGAATTTCACCACGGGAATCAACGCGAATACCACGCCGCCCACGGTGGTATCCACCGTTCCGATATCGGCCGCGACATCGGTCCCGACGAACACGATCCTCGCCGCCACATTCAGCAAGGCCATGGACCCAACCGCGCTCACCGCCACCGGCACGTTCACACTCGCGGTCGCGGGAGTAGGCGGCGCCGCTGTGCCGGCTACGGTCAATTACGCTGGCAACACGGTGACGCTTACGCCCAGCAGCGCACTCGCCGCCACCAAGCAATACACCGCTACCATCACCACCGCCGCGGAGGACCTCACCGGGAATGCGCTGGCCGCAAACTATGTCTGGAGTTTTACCACTGGCGCTGGACCCAGCACCACCGCGCCAACTGTCACTCTCACTAATCCTGCCTCCGCAAGCAGCACCGCTCCTCTGAACGCCGCCGTCAACGCTACGTTCAGCGAAGATATGAATCCCGCAACGGTGATCGCCCCGGGAACTTTCACACTCGCCGTCTCTGGAGTAGGCGGTGCGGCGGTTCCAGGAAACGTAACGTACGACGTGAACAGCGATATCGCCACATTCACGCCGAATACAAACTTAAACGCCACCACCAGCTATACCGCGACGATCACTACAGCAGCGACAGACGTATCCGGCAATCCGCTGGCCGCAGGAACGCTTCCGAATCCGTGGACTTTCATGACGGGCTCGACCACCGAACAGCTGGCGCCCAATCTGGGCACGGCCGCGACCTTTGGTGCCTTCGGCGGCGGCGCTGGCGTCACCAACCAGGGGATATACACTGTAATTAATGGAGACCTCGGAACTACGGGCGCATCCACGCTAGTCACCGGATTCCACGATGCTGGCGTGGGGTGCACCTACACGGAAACGGGCAGTGACGTCGGCCTCGTCAACGGAAACATTGACACGGCTCCGCCGCCGCCGAATGGCACGTGCCTGGAGGAGGGAACCACCACCACGTTTGACATCGCCACGCAGGCCGCGTCTGATGCCAACATCGCGTTCCTCGATCTCAACCCTGCGTCACGCCCCGGCGGCACCGATCCTGGCGCAGGCCAACTTGCGAATTCCACTCTGCCACCGGGCATTTACAAAGCCGCAGGCGGCACGTTCCTCATCACCGGCGGCGATTTAACGCTCGACGCGCAGGGCGACACCAACGCCGTCTGGGTGTTTCAGACCGCCAGCTCGCTGACTGTTGGCGACGCAGGCGTTCCTCGCAATGTGTTACTGATCAACGGCGCACAGGCCAAGAACGTGTTCTGGCAGGTGGGCAGCGCGGCGACGATTAACGCGGCGGGAGGCGGCACCATGGTCGGCACGATTATCGCTTCCATGGGCGTCACGTTCTCGACTCCTGGCAACGCCGCGGTCTGCACACTAAACGGTCGAGCGCTCGGACTGAACGCGTCCGTCACCATGGTGAACACGGTAATCAACGTTCCGGCGCCTTAGACAGCAAGTGTCGTGATGCGCGCGCGCCGGCCCAGACCAGCGCTGCCCTCCGCGCGAATCGGGAAGGCTCAGCTGTGAACGATTGTCCACGGCGCAGCGTGCGGAGCGTCCTGGCGGGCGCCTGCAGCGCTGCTTTCAACCATTCCTTTTGAGTGAGAAATTGCTTGGGGATATTAATCGGATTGAGAAGTGGTAGCCAGCGGTGCGTCGGATAAATAGCTGTTGAGCGCGGTGACGGGGAACTCCACTACGAATGTGGCGCCACCTTCGGGGCGGTTGAAGCACTCGATGTGGCCGCCATGTTCCTGCACGATGCCGTAGCAGATGCTCAGGCCCAGGCCGGTGCCCTTACCGACGGGCTTGGTGGTGAAGAACGGATCGAACACTTGCTGCGGCGATTTGATGCCCGGGCCGGTGTCCGAGAATTCGATGAACAACTTCCCGTCGGCGTGGGAAGTGCGAATCACCAGCTTGCCGCCGCCGACTTCTTCCAGCGCGTCCACCGCGTTGCTGATCAAATTGAAAAAAACCTGCAGCACCTGGTTGGCGTCGCCGAAAATGTGCGGTAAATCGGGGTCGGCTTCGTTCTGCACCTGGATGTGCTTGCCGCGCAGATCGAGGTTGCTCAGATGCAACGCGGAAGTAATCACCTGATTCAAATCGAGCGCCAATTTTTCGCTGGGCACGCGGCGCGCGAAGCTGAGCAGGCTGGTGACCAGCGTCTTGATGCGGCGCGAAAGCGTGCGGATTTTTTCCGCGACCACGCGCTGGCGTTCGCCGAGGGTGGGATCGTCCACCAATAGATCGGAATATCCCAATATTCCAGTGAGCGGATTATTGATTTCGTGCGCCGCGCCCGCCGCCAGCTGCCCCAGGGAGACGAGTTTTTCAGTCTGCACCATCTGCGCTTGAAAATGTTTCAGGTTCTCGAACGATTCGTGCGACTGCTCCAGCAGACGGAGGCGATCGTGATCCACCAGGCGCTGGCGCATGGCGATCAGCAACGCCGCCAGTAGCAGCGTCACCTGCGTTACTCCGATGCGGAACATGCGCATCTCCGGCGGATTACGCGTGCTCCACAGGCTCCAGAGCGCCATCAGCGGAATCGAAAACACAGCCGTCATCGCCAGGCGCGCAGCCCATACCTTGGAGCGGTCGCCGTGGGACGCGGAGACCTCGCGCGGCGGTTGCAGGCGATAGGCCATGATTCCGGAGGTTCCGAACCATACGAAGGAAGCCACCAGCGGTAAATCGAAAGGGCTGCCGGTGTAATAGTCCATGCGGTCGATGGCGCGGTTGGTGATGTAAGAGCCGGCGGCGTAGAGCAGGGAAGCGCTGAAAAGGTGCGCGTACACTTCCTTCCACGCGCCGCGGGCCCGGGTGATCAGCACCGCAAAGCCAATGGCGAGCGAAAGGTTTTCAATCGCGGCGAGATGGTCGTAGCTCCAACCGTACGCCAGGACGTTCGGGGCGATGTACTGCCACGGGATCACCACAAAGAGATAGAGATAAACCCACCATACCAACAGCAGCGAAAAATCCAGATAGCCGATGTGCACGTTCAGATCGTCGCGCTTGTCGTGCGGTTTCAGCGCGAGCGCGCCAATCATGGGCACGGGATGCAGGAACAGGATCACGTCCCCGATGAAGGGATTGGGAGCGGCTTGGCGCAGATCCACCTCGAAGTAGGTCCAGATAGTCTGGCCGACGAGCCAGGCGAAGCAGCCGAGGGTCAGGAGGACCCAGAAAACGCGGGTGCGTTTCTCTGTGGTGCGCCAGTTGAGGACCAGACCGCCGCAGGCGAACATGGCGGCCAGGCATTGCACGATATCGCCGAAGGCCGTCAGGCCGCGGCCGTTGCGCACAGTGAGGGCGGCGACGGCATAGGTGCCGACCAGCAGTACCCACCCCAGGGTGAGCGCCCAGCAGGCCCACGACATTTGTCGCAGACCTCTCTCCAGCGTTTTGTGCAGCGGTATCGTGGCGCTCATGTGCTCTGGCGGACCGGTGCTACCTGCATAAAGGATACGGTCTAGCGGGGGACGGGTCGAACCGGTTTTGGCCCGGCGTGCCGTTGCGGGCAATAGTTACTAATTGCAGGCGGGGGAGCACTAGTTGAGGGCCGGAAAAAGTGCAGAATGCGTCCTCCCGAAGCCGCGCCAGCGGGTGAGGGATCTGCCTTGCGGGGCCAGCGTTGGGGGGAAAGGCAGGCGGCCGTTAATCACGATGAAGCGAACACAAAAGCACGCGAGGCATGCTTCGCGTCAGGCAAAGCTGAGGCAAGAAGCCTCACTCCGAAATGGGCTCGGCCGCGCATGCACCGAGACGAGCGGGTTAGACATTGAGAGGCGACCGCAGTGCCGACCGTCGCCGCGGGCTGTTTATTGTGGCTGGCTCGTCTGGCCGGCTTCGCGCTCGGCCAGGATTTTGCGTGCGTTCTGGTAGAGCGCCTTGGCTTGCGGGATCAGCTCGATGGCCTTTTCCAGCTGGACGTCGTCCTGCAATTCCACTTTGTAGCCGTCGTTCAGGCCGAAGTAGGAAGTGAACACTTCGCGCTTGATCTGCCACTTCAGCCAGTTGATGTTGGCCTGAATGTCCGCGTCGCTGTACTTGATTTTCTGCTGGTCGAGATACTTGCGGAACTGTGCGACCACCGCATCGTTCACCACAAAATCCTTGGTGATATCCGGCTTTTCGCCCAGGTAGAAGCGAGTGAAATCGCCGACACCCTGCTGCTGCGAATAGAATACGCCGCGGCGGTAGAGCATCTGCTGGAAGTCGTCCGGCTTGGGAGCGGCAATAATGTCGTCCGGAGTGATGCCGCCGCCGCCGAATACCTGGCGTCCACTGTCGGTGAGCTTCACTTCGGGCTTAGTGGGCGGCTGCGGATTGTAGTGATAATCGTAGAGCGAGACGTTCTTGTAATCGCGCTGGATCAGACGGCCGCTGGGTGTGTAGTAGCGCGCCGTGGTCAGCAGCAGCGCGGTATCTTCGCTCAGCGGAAATTGCGTCTGCACCAGGCCTTTCCCGAAGCTGGTCTCACCGACGATCAGGCCGCGGTCGTGGTCCTGAATGGCGCCGGAAACAATTTCCGAAGCGGAAGCGCTCTGGCCGTTGATGAGCACGATCACCGGAACTTCAATGCCCTGGTTTCCGCGGATTGCGTAGTAGCGGACGATTCTGCGAAGCGCGGCCACGATGGGAGACGACGATTTCGTTCTTATCGAGGAACATGTCCGCCATGCCGACGGCTTGATTCAGCAGGCCGCCGCCATTATTGCGCAGGTCGATGACCAAGCCATCGAGCTTGGAAACGTCGAGCTGGCGCAAGGCGTCGGCTAGATCACTATCCGTGGTCTCGTTAAATGTGGAAACGCGAACGTAGCCGATTCCCGGCTTCACCATCGTGAAATATTCCACGCCGGGGCGGGGAATTTCGTCGCGCGTTACGGTTACTTCGATGGGTTTTTCCCAGCCTTCGCGGCCCAGGGAAATATGCACCACGGTGCCCTTCGCGCCCTTCAGCATGTCCGCAACTTCAGTGGTCGTCAGGCCGTCGCAGGATTTTCCGTCCACTTTCTGGATGATGTCGCCCGGACGAATGCCGGCTTTATACGCAGGGGAGCCAACGAACGGAGCCAATACCACGGTCTGGTTCTCGCGCTGCTGCACGGTCATGCCCACGCCGTAATATTTGCCTTGCTGTTCTTCCTTGAAGAGGGCGTATTGCTTGGGGTCGAAGAAATTCGAGTGGGGATCCAGCACGCGCAGCATGCCGGGGATTGCGCCGTCGTAGATCACCTTATCGGTGTCGACCGGTTCGGCGTAATTGCGCTCCACCACGGAGAGCACGTGCGTGAAGCTCTTCACCGAGTCCTGCATGTCGTTCTGTCCAGCGGCTGTGGCGCGCACCGACGGCCCATACAAGCCGCCCAGCACCGCGGAAACAGCTAGCACCACGATCAGGACAACGACACCGCGCCTTGATGACCCCGTCGATTCCATGCGTCCTCGCTTAAGCCCCAGCGATCAAGTATAGCACACTACTTTTGGGCAGTTTGACAGGCCTGTGGCCCTCTTCTATGATTCAAAAACGGCGAGGCGGATGCAGGCGAAATGCGCATCCCTGCCGTTTGGCGTGCCCAGAAATTACATGTTCAGCGTCCCACACCTGATTATCATTTTCGCCGTCGCCCTGATGGTATTCGGACCGGAGAAATTGCCGGAGCTTGCGCGGACACTCGGCAAGGTAATGGGTGAATTCCGCCGCGCAACCGGCGATCTGCGCTCCACTTTCGAAGGGCACATGCGCGAACTGGAGCGCGAAGCCGAATTGCGGCGCGTGCGCGAGGCGCAGCCGCCCACACAGTCTATTGGAGGCGGTTCACCCGCTCCGGCGTTGACTGTCTCAACGCCTGAGGCATCTGCGGGAGGGACTCCCTCTGGGGACCCGCTCCCGCCCGCACCCGGGACTGTCGCGACGGAAGCGCCGAACGCGTTCGCAGCGCGCGATTTACCGGAACCGAAGCAAGTGCAATTCGAAACCCGCGAGTTACCTCTGGGTGTGCAGGCCGATCTCGTTCCTGCCGCTGCTGATAATCCCAAAGCAGCTGAGCCGGATGCCGATCCCGAGAAAGTGAGCGATGGCCGCACCCGCCCAGCCTAATCCCACCGTTGCGCCGCCCGCCGAAGATGATGCCGGCGGGCGCATGTCATTTTTCGAACACCTGCTCGATCTGCGCAAACGCCTGATTTATTCCGCTGCGGCAATTGCTGTGGGCGCGGGGATTGGCCTGCTGGTCTCGAAACATTTCATCGTGATTCTGGTGCAGCCGATGCAGCAGGCGCTGCGCTCGGCGCATTTTGACGACAAGCTCTATTTCACCTCCCCGGCCGGGTATTTGACGCTGGTCATCAACATCGGCCTATATCTGGGCGTGGTGCTGGCGATGCCGTTTGTGCTGTACCAGGTGTGGCTTTTTGTCGCGCCGGGATTGTACAAACATGAGCGGCGCGCGGTTTCCGGGTTCATCGTGTCGTCCATGATTCTGTTTCTTTGCGGCATCGCGTTCGGATATTTCATCATGCTTCCGCGCACTTTGGGTTTTCTGATGGGCTTCGCCACAGACTCGCCGGTGAAGCCGCTGATCAATTACAACGAATATTTCGAGCTGATTCTGATCATTCTCGTGGGCTTGGGAGTGATTTTCGAGCTGCCGGTGCTGATTTTCATTTTGTCGCTGTTCGGGATCGTGACGCCGAAATTTCTGCTGAAGAATTTTCGTTATGCGATGCTGATCATCACTATCGTGGCCGCGATTGTGACGCCCACGCCGGACGCGACAACTATGCTGGTGTTCATGGCGCCGATGATCGTGCTGTATTTTGTGGGCGTGCTGGTTTCTTACGTTGTGCTGCGGAAAAAAGAGTCGCAGACTGTAGCGGGTGGGGAGGCGCAATAGCGTGCCAAAATTTTCGAGCAAATTCTGGTTGGCGTCGGCGGTTGTGGTGCTGTCCGGTGTGGTGGCCTGTGGCGCGTCGAATGCGCCTTCGTCCGCGTCTTCCGAACCGTCGAGTTCCGGCGCAGCCGCGCCGGCGCAAGCCCCTCCGCGATTGGCCGAAGTCGCGCCGCCCGCCGACCAAACTGGCGGTTTCGATGGCGCGAAGGCTTACGAGCATGTGTCGAAGCTGGTGAGCTTCGGACCGCGCCCGCCTGCCTCCGACGGGCTGCATCGCTCGCAGGAATACATCATCGCGCAATTGAAAGCCGCCGGCTGTGAAGTGGATCAGGACGATTTCCATGCGTCCACGCCCAAGGGCGACATTGCGATGATGAACATCATCGCGAAGGCCCCAGGCACCGGGCAGGGAATTATTTTGCTGCTGACGCACTACGACACGTTGAGCAGCGTGGAAAAGTTTGTCGGCGCGGAGGATAGCGCTTCATCCACTGGGATGATGATCGAAATGGCGCGTCTGTTGTGCGCGAAGAAAGGTCCGAATTCCGTATGGATGGCGTTTCTCGATGGCGAAGAAGCGTTTGTAAACTGGGATCAGGATGACGACCACACTTACGGCAGTCGCGAACTTGCCGCGCGTATGGCTGTCTCCGGCGATCTGAAGCGCATAAAAGCTTTGCTGCTGGCGGACATGATCGGCCAGTACAACCTGAAGATTCTGCGCCAATCGGATGCGCCGAGGTGGCTGAACGACCTGGTGTGGAAAAAAGCAGCGCAACTCGGTTACAAAGATATTTTCGTTTCGGATGAGACCACGACCCAGGACGACCACGATCCGTTTCTCACGCGCGGCGTTCCGGCGTTGGATATCATTGACCTGAACGATTACATCACCGCCGGTTACTGGCACACGCCGCAGGATACGCTGGATAAAGTGAGCCCGCGTAGCGTCGCGATTGTCGGCTACGTGATCCTGGAGTCGGTGGACGAGTTGCAGAAAAAATTCCATTAGAGCAGCGCGGTCACATCCCGATGCGACGTCGCCGGGGTTCGCCACGCACCTGTGCTACATTTCTTTGACGAAAACATGCCCACAGTTCGCATCACTTCATCTGCCGGCGCGTATCAGGTGCAATGTGCGCCGGGGATTTTCTCTCGTGCGGGCGCACTCGTGTCGCGTTTGGGAGAAACCACCGGCATCTACGTGCTCTCCTCGCCGCGCGTGTGGGAACATTGGGGTCGCCCGCTGATCCGCGCCCTTGGCAAGCGGCCACCTGTGCCGGTGCGCGCCATGCTGTTCGACGACAGCGAATCAGCGAAAGACCTCGCAACGATCGAACAGATTGCACGGCAACTCGTGCTGGCTGGTGCCGATCGGCACGCGACGGTTGTCGCCATGGGCGGCGGAGTCGTCGGCGACGTGGCGGGTTTCGCAGCGGCAACTTACCTGCGAGGCGTCCGTCTGGTGCACATTCCGACGACGCTGGTGGCGCAAGTGGACAGCTCCATCGGCGGGAAGACCGGCGTAAATCTGCCCGAGGGAAAAAATCTGGTCGGCGCGTTCTATCCGCCACAGTTGGTCATCGCCGATCCGAAAGGTCTGCTCACGCTGCCGCACCGAGAATATCGTTCCGGCCTGTACGAAGTGGTGAAGTACGGGATCATCGCCGATCCGGAACTCTTCGCGTACCTGGAGCGCCACATGCTCGCGCTGCTGCGGCGCGATGCCAAGGCGCTAGCCTGGGTAATCACGCGCTGCATTCGCATCAAAGCCCATGTGGTTATGCGCGACGAACGCGAAGGCGGCCTGCGCCACATTCTTAATTTCGGACACACGCTGGGCCACGCGCTGGAAGCTGCCACGCGTTACCGGCGTTTCCTGCATGGCGAAGCGATTGCTTGGGGCATGCTGGCGGCCACTCTGTTTAGCGTCGCGACTGAACGCCTGCGCGAGCCCGAAGCCACGCGCATAATGCGGCTGATCGCGAGCGTGGGCCCGGTGCCGTCGCTCGCCGGAATTCGCGCTGCGCAATTGCGTCCCATTCTCGCAGGTGATAAAAAAGCTCGCGGCGGACGCGTGCTTTGGGTGCTGCCGCGCCGCCTCGGCAAAGTGGAATGGGGCATCGACCTTCCCTGGACTCTGGTGTCCCGCACTTTCGCGGAATTGCCCGCCCTCTCCGCGACGGCCAAAACCTGATGCAAGCGCAGGTCGAATGACGGTTCAACCTGGGAAAACGGCGAAATTGCCGGGCACGCGGCCCGTCGGCACGCGCAGCGAACGCGAAGCGTCCGCGCGGGTGCGCGAAATGTTCAGCCGAATCGCGCCGCGCTATGATTTTCTGAATCACGCACTTTCTTTTTCGCTGGATAAAGTGTGGCGGCGGCGAACCGCGCGAAAATTCCGCCGCATCCTGCGCCGCACCGACGCGCGTGTGCTGGATCTGTGTTGCGGCACGGGCGACCTGACCTTTGCGCTGGAGCGCGTGCGCGTGCACGAGATTCGCGACCGTGGCGCGCATCGCTTTCCGCTGATCGGAAGCGATTTTGCACAGCCTATGCTCGATCGCGCGCGCCGCAAAGGTGCTGCGCATGCGCGTTCGACGGTGTTCACTACCGCCGACGCTCTGCACCTGCCATTTGCGGATGCTTCGTTCGATCTGATCACCAGCGCTTTCGGTTTTCGCAATCTCGTGAATTATGAAGGCGGGCTGCGCGAAATCGCGCGCGTGCTGAAACCCGGCGGGGAAGTGGGCATCCTGGAATTTTCAGAGCCGGGCGCGGGGGCCATGGCGGGATTGTTCCGTTTTTATTTTCGCAGGGTTTTGCCGCACGTCGGCAAGGCGATTTCCGGGAACAAGGAAGCCTACGAGTATCTACCCGGCTCCGTCGCGCGCTTTCCCGTGCCCAAGGAAATTACTGCGTTGATGCGAAAAGTGGGATTCACTTCTGTGCAAACAACTTCGTGGAATTTCCGCAGCGTCGTGCTGCATACGGCGAAGTTGCCGCAAGACTAACGCGCCGCGCCGTTGCCGCCGAAAAATTCCGCCGTGCCGGCCAGCGCATGATTCAGGAAACCAATGATTCGTGCGCACCATCACATGGGGTGAAGCGAGTTGGGGCGTTCGTGCGTCAAAACTAACGATGCGACTGTGTCATCCGAGGTCGGGTATTTGGCGCGCTTCCGCGCTAGTGGCTGTTGCGTTGTTGTTATGCACGAGGGGCGTGCGTGCTGCAGGCACACCGATCCCGCACGGCACCCTCGAGCTCGTCAGTGAAAATCAGTGGATCGCGCCGGGGTACACAATTCATCTCGGTTTGCATTTCCAGCTTGAGAAAGGCTGGCACATTTATTGGGTAAATCCCGGCGATTCCGGAGAGCCGCCGCGCGTGAAGTGGCAATTGCCCGCGGGCGTCAACGCTGATGAAATCGAGTGGCCCACGCCTCGGCGATTGGGTACCTCCAGCATTGTTGATTTCGGTTACGAGGACAAGGTGATGCTGCTCGTACCGCTGCGTGCGGGGGCGGGCGCAGCGGGACTACGGCCAGGTGAAAGCTCGGCGCAAATCAGCGGGGAAGTGAAGATGCTGGTCTGCCGCGAAATGTGCATTCCAGGCAAGGTGCAGGTTTCACTGACGCTGCCGGTGAAATCGCAGCCGCCCGCGCCCGATGCGCAGACCGCCGAATTATTCGCCGCCGCGCGCAAAGCTTTGCCGCAACGAGCGCCGGGGAGTTGGCGAATCAGCGTCACCGATGCGCGTGACGCATTCGTGCTCACCGCGAAACTCGGCCAGGACATCGCACAGGTAGGTTTCTTTCCGCTGGAGGAGTCGCAAATTAAAAACGCAGCTGAGCAGCAAGTCGTTGCAGTGCCCGGCGGCTTCCGCCTGACGCTGCAAAAATCCGATCAGCTTCTGAAGCCGATCGTGCGGCTGAAAGGCGTGCTGGTGCTCGCAGGCGATCAGGGTTACGTAATTGATGTGCCCGTACGATAGCGGTGACCAAACCTATCGCGGCGCAGTGTGACGACGGCGGGGATTGTGATTTTGTGGTGGCCAGCATTAGTGGGGCGCTTTTGCAGCAGCTCTTGAAGGAGGTAACACAGAAATGAATCGCTCGACACTATATCGCACGCTCCTCGTTCTAATGTTATGCGCGGTGCCGCTGCTAATCGCCGCCGCGAAAGTAGGAGACGCAGCTCCAGAGTTCACCGCGACAGCGAGCACCGGCAGAACCGTTCGCCTCGCCGACTATCGCGGAAAATATGTCGTGCTCGAATGGCACAACAACGGCTGCCCCTACGTCGGCAAGCATTACAACAGCGGCAACATGCAGCGGTTGCAAAAGCAATGGACCAGCCAGGGCGTGATCTGGTTCACGATACTTTCTTCCGCGCCAGGCAAGCAGGGCTACGTCACGGCGAGCGAAGAGAATGATTACCTGACGAAAGAGCATGCCGCGCCCACCGCCGCACTGCTCGACCCCTCCGGCGAAATCGGACACCTCTACGACGCGAAAACTTCTCCGCAGATGGTGGTAATCAATCCACAAGGCGTAGTGATTTACAGCGGCGCAATTGACGACAAGCCGACGACCGACCTGCAAGACGTACAAGGCGCGACGAATTACGTAACTCTCGCGCTGCAAGAGGCTATGGCCGGTAAGCCGGTGCAAACCCCGGCCACGCGCCCATACGGCTGCTCGGTGAAGTATCGGGACTAGACGCGAGTGCTCGTGCGGGATCGTGCGCAATTCTTGAACGCCTTGCAAATTGAGAAATACGGCCGAAGCGCTCTAGTTTTCCAGGCCGAGGACCCGGATTTTATTTAACAGGGTTTTGTAGCTGACGCCAAGTTTTTCGGCGGCGCGGGTTTTGTTCCATTTGGCGTCGCGGAGCGCGTCCTGAATCTTGAAGCGTTCGACGTGCTGCACGGCTCGTTGTGACACTTCCTCGAGCGGACCTTCCCACAAGAATTGTTCGGCCAACATTCCGCCGGGCAGTTCCTCGACGGTCGGCTTGGATTCCGGCAATTGCAGGGCGCTCTCGTTGATTTCGGAGCCATTCGCGAGAATTGCGGCGCGCTCAATGGCATTTTGCAATTCGCGCACGTTGCCGGGCCAGGAATAGGTGAGCAGACGAGCGCGCGTCTGCTTGCCCAATTGCAAATCAGGCTTGCGAAATTCGCGGCGGAATTTTTCCAGAAAATATTCGGCCAACAGCAGGACGTCGTCACCGCGGTCGCGCAACGGAGGGATGGTGATGGGCACGGCGGAAATGCGGAAGAATAGGTCTTCGCGGAAAGTCTTGTCTGCCACGGCCGCGCGCAAATCCTTGTTGGTCGCGGTCAAAATACGCACGTTCACTTCGATTTCCTGCGTGCCACCGACGCGTTCGAAACGTTTTTCCTCCAGCACGCGCAGCAGTTTGCTCTGAATGGCCATGGGCAGCTCGCCAATCTCATCCAGGAACAATGTGCCGCGATGCGCCAGCTCCAGTTTGCCGATTTTGCGCGCGCCCGCGCCGGTGTAGGCGCCACGCTCGTGGCCAAACAGTTCGTTCTCGACCAATCCCTCAGGAATCGCAGCGCAATTCAGCGCCACAAACGGATGATCCGCGCGCGGGCTCAAATGGTGAATCGCGCGCGCAAAAACTTCCTTGCCCGTGCCGCTCTCACCGAGCAGCAGCACCGTGGAATCCGTCGCCGCGACGCGCTGAGTCATCGAGCTGGCGTCTTTCATTGCCGGATGCTCGCCGACGATGCGCGGGAATCCGTAGCGCACGGCGTATTCCTCGCGCAACAATAAATTCTCACGCAGCAATTCCTGCTGCTGCGCCGCGCGCTGCAGAAGCAATTTCAAATGGTCCAGGTCCACCGGCTTCTGGATGAAATCGAACGCGCCTTCCTTCATGGCGGTCACAGCTTCTTCGACCGAGCCGTACGCCGTCATCAAGATCACGGGCAAAGTAGCTTCTACTTTCCGCGATTCGCGTAGCACGTCCAGACCGGAACTGCCGGGAAGTTTTAAATCGGAGAGAACCAGCAGGTAACGCCGTCCGCGCACTTTCTCGATCGCTGAGTTTCCATCCGGAGCTTCCTCGACCGTGTAGCCCGCGCGTTCCAGCGCCTTGCGGAGCATCGCCCGCAATTCGGCTTTATCTTCGACAAGGAGGATCGGTTCCATGAAGCGAAATTTCTAACGCGCCCAGCCGGGATCGCCACCGGCTTTCTGCAGCTCATCTTCGGCATCGGCGATGGCCTGCTGGTCCGCCGCGATGCTTTGTTTCTTGGCTTCGATTTTGTCGGTTTTCTCGTTGATGTCGCTGCGCGAATAGCCCTGCTGCATGCTCTTCACCGGATCGTTGTAATACTGCACGTCTAGCACGCCCAGTTCGCGCTGCATCAAATCCAGGTCGGTCTGATCCTGCTCTAATTTTTTGCGGAGATCCGCGAAGCGTTTCCGCCAGGTTTTCTCATCCGAGCCGGAGGCAGCTGATGCTGCCGGCGCCGGACCACCCGCGGCGCCCGCCGCTGCATCCGTGCCGTCAGCGGCTGGCGAATTCTGACCGACTGCGGAGACCCCGCCAGCGGTGGGAATATTGTCGTTGTTGAAAACTCGGGCCGGTTTCGCGCCGGCCTGGTCTTTCTTCTGCTCGCGCGCCTTGCGTGCAGCTGCCACCAGCGCGTCTTCGTGCGGCGCAGGACTCACAACAGTGGATTGCGAGGAAGGTGCCGGAGCCGCGGGTGCTGACGAGGGCGCAGAAGCGGGTGGCGCGGCCTGCTGAGACTGCTGCGATTGTTGCGCCTGATTCTGGCTCGGCTGTCCCTGGGCGTTCTGGCGCGCAAACGCATCCCCCGATAACAGCAGAAATGCCGCCACAGCGGCGGACAATAGGTCTTTACGCATAGGTCAACGCCTCCTCGGAGGTCGGTGGAACGCCTGCTCTGAGTTTAGATGCGGGCAGCGCGGGTGGCAACCGTGGATGGTGTAGGGTCCTGCCGCAAAGGTAACCACAGCAGAAACTCAGCTCCGCCACCCTGACGGTTGCGTCCTTCGATGCTGCCGCCGTGCTGCAGGGCCACTTTTTGTACCACTGCGAGGCCCAGGCCGGTGCCTTCAGATTTAGTGGTGTAGAAGGGCAGGAAGATTTTCGGCAAGTCGGTCTCTGGAATTCCCGGGCCGTCGTCTGCCACGCAGATGCGCTGCCACTTGCGGCCGCCCAATTCCTCGATGGTTCCGGAAATTGTCACGCGCGGGTTCGTGCTGGCGGTCAAAGCAGACTCGGCGCCGTTGCGAGCCAAGTTTAGTAGCGCTTGCCGCAGCAGCGCTTCGTCTCCCGGCAAATCTTGGAACGTACCTTCGAACTCCACGGCGCACTGCGGAATGGTTTCGTGTAGCTCCTCGGCCACTTTTTCGACGACGGTCTGCATGGGCACCGTCTCGTAGCAAATTTCTAGCGGTTTCGCGAAACGCAGGAATTCAGTGACCACGTGAGTGAGCGCGCGCGTCTGCTCCAGGATTCGTTCGGAGGATTCGCGCACGTCGCCGGGAGCCGTTTCGCTGCGAATCATCTGCGCGTAGCCGGAAATCGTCGCCAGGGAGTTCTTGAATTCATGCGCGATGCCTGCGGACATTTCGCCCAGCGCCGCGAGATTTTCCTTCCAGCGAATCTGCTTTTGCAGCGCGGTCAATTCCGTCAGGTCGCTCATCAGGCACAGGGCGCCACTGATTTTCATGTCCTGTGAATGCGGGTCTTTGGCGTGGGACAGGTTATCGGCCACTCCGGATTTGCCGGAAGCGCGCGCGGCGCGATAAATCGGCGAAATGGTCACGCCTAGATTCCGTACCGCGCCTTCGGACGTGAGGTGCTCGATTTCGCCGCGCTGGAATGTCTTGCCGTCGCGGATGCAAGCCGTCAGCATCTGCGTCAGCTCTGATTCCGGGCCCAGGATTTCCTTATACGAACGGTAGCGCAGCGTGCGAATGCCCAGCGCCTCTTCCGCCGCGGGATTAGTTGTGCTGATCGAGCCAGTGGCATTCACCAGCAGCAGGCCCGTGGGCATATTGCGCGTCACTTCTTCTGTGAGCCGCTCGGATTCCTGCGCGCGTTCCTGCGCCAGCAGATGCAGCCGCGCGAGTTCCTTTTCCTGCGTGCGCAGTTTTTCGATCACGCCCTGCATCGAAGCTGCCATGAACGCCGAGGGATTCTCGACATCGGTCTTCGGCGCGGTCCAATCTTCCTGATTGGCGCGCGCCTGGTCGCGCATGAATTTGCGCAGCAGAAATGCCACTACCACCAGGCCCGCGAATAGAATCACCACGAGCGCGACGGCGAAGCCCATGTTGAACGGCAGGGTAGAGATCGTGTGGGGATGAACGGGCGCGGTCATTGGAGATTCTCTTGGGTCGAACCCGTCGATTTCGCAAACTTCGAACGATTGAACGATCTCATTAGCGCACCATCAGCAGAGACTGATACCAATTCACCAGCGGCGTGCCGAAGAAAACCACCAGCAACGCTCCGGCTCCCAAAAATGTGCCAAACGGCAATTCGTAATCCGCATCCTTGCGGCGCGCCAGAATAATCGCGACGCCGAGCACGCTGCCTATCAACGACCCCGCCAGGATCGTCAGCAGCGTGCGTTTCGCCCCGAGAAATGCTCCGGCCATCAGCATCATCTTTACGTCGCCCAGGCCCATGCCTTCACGCCCGCGCAATTTGAAATACGCCTCGGAAACCAGCCACAGCAAACCGCTGCCAACCGCTGCGCCCAGCAGGGCATCTACCAGCGAAAGCACCGGCGCCGGGGGAGGGTATTCGAACAAATGATTCGCGATCCAGAGCGCTGTGCCGTCCATCGGTTTGGTGAACAAGCTGAAGATCAAGCCGATCGCGAACCCGGTGAAGTTCACCACATCGGGCAAAATGCGTTCGCGCAAATCCGTGAACACCAGCACCACCATGATGGCCGAAAACGCCGCCCACTTCGCCGCGTCCACGCTGAGTCCAAAGGCGTAAAAGCAGCCCAGAAATAGCAGGCCGGTCAACAATTCCACCACCGGGTACATCCAAGAAATCTTCGTCTTACAGCCGCGGCACTTTCCGCCCAGCAGCAGCCAACTGAGCACCGGAATATTGTCGTACCAGCGAATCGGCTGGCCGCATTTGGGGCACGCCGACGCCGGCAGCACGATGGACTTGCCCGCCGGGATGCGCAAAATGCACACGTTCAAGAAACTGCCGATGATCAGCCCGAACAGAAAGACAAAAATCCCGATGAAGGTAGCTAACGCCACGATTCGATTGTGCCCCAACGCTGCGTGCCCCTCAAGCAGCCGCTTGGCCGTCGTGCCCGACTGCTAACGCGGGCAAGGGCAGCCGGGAACGCGACGCCTGGTGCGAACTGGAACTCCAATCGCGTAACCCACACACACTTCGGGTTTGGTGCGTGCTGAAAACGAAATGGTGGGGAAGTGAGAATGAGCGCAACTCTGAAGGAATGCTCCGGAACGCGTCAAAACGGTCAAGCTACGGTTCGCCAGTCGGCCCATTCTCGCTATTCGCAAGAACGGGAGACTGGCAATCCCGCGTGAACCCGGCGCTAGAGTAAGCCTACAGAATATTGATCGAAAGACGCAGTCCAGGGTGAATGCGATCGTACATGTAATACCCACCACCATCGTAGATCACGTACACATCGTCGTCATAGCCCCAACCCACTGGCCACGGTGCGCCGAATCCGAAGTTGTAGCCGCCGTATGCGAAACGGTGACGATCGTAGTCCCCGCGGTTCACATGGAAGCTATGCCCGCTGCCGAAACTGGCACTGTAATGCGCTTCCGAAATTCGGCCGTGCGGGCCGTTGGCACCGTGGTTTTGCGCCGCGACATGCGATTGGTTCGTATGAGTCTGCGTCGTTGTGGTGTGGGTTTGTGTCGAATGCGCCGCCTGCGTGTGCTGTTGCGCTGCAGGCTTAGCTGCTTCCGCGTGAGGCGCCGGCTTGGATTCCTGCGCATGCGAAGGCTGCGCATGTTCCTGCGCGGGTTTGGCCTCCTGCGCGTGTCCCGCCTCCGAATGTCCTTCCTGGCCGTGCTCTTGCCCGCCGTAAACGGAAGCGGTAGTGCCCAAAAGGAAAAGTAGTGCGGTCATGGAGATCGCGTATTTCATAAATTTCACCTCGAATGGAGATACACGCCAGTCTATCGGCGCGCGACGCCCAAGTCTGTCCCAAACAGCACAGGTTCCTGCCGCGTCTGCTGCGTGCACGCCCGTAGAGATAATCGCCCCGGCGGGTTCTTCATTCGCGGCTTGCGGATTCCGCATTCATATCGCGTTCATCATGCATTCGTCGCTCCATCATGTGGCGCAGAGACTAGAAACTGACAAGCTCGGGACAATCATTTGATTTCGCCGTGACAAGCTCCGCCCCCCGCGCGCTTAGCGTAATCCCTCGGGCCACGGCTTTCAATTCAACATGAGAGGAGCATCATGGACAAAATGAAGAGCTTTATGAATCGCACAGTAAATCGTCGGTCGCTATTGCAGAAGGGCGCGCTGGCAGGGGCAGCTACTGTAGGCGCCGGGCTGTTGGGCGCGGGCAAGGTCGCATTCGGCCAGAGCAGCTCAAGCGGCCTCAAGAAGGGCGACGTAGCCATTCTTCAATTCCTGGCTGCGGCCGAGCTCATCGAATCGGATCTTTGGATTCAGTACGCGGAACTGGGTGGCATCGGCGATAATCCCCCCGTTGAGATAGACCAGAACGAACAGTTGAACAACTATCAGGTCGCCTTGTCGAACCTCGACGGCGATGGCCCGCAGTACATCAGCAGCAACACCATTGACGAAATCAGCCACGCCGCCTTCCTCAACGGATACCTGGAGTCCAAAGGCGCGGACCCGGTCAACTTCGACGAGTTCCGCACACTCCAGGGCAGCACAGCGACGGGCGCGCAGGACATTGGCCGCCTGACCAACCTGATGCACCTCAACGTGGACACCAGCTGGTTCGTGCGCTACCGCAGCACCACCAATCCCGACTTTGGTGCCACTTTCCCGCAGGCGCTCAAACTCAACAACGTCACCGCCATTCCCCGCAACAACAAGGATTTCGATGGCGCTTCGAATCCCAACTTTAAAGGTAACGACCACATCCAGGCGATCGCGAACGTAGCGGCTTTCCACTTCGGATACATCGAACAAGGTGGCTCGAGTCTCTATGGAGCGCTTAGTCAGAAGGTAAGCAGTCTGGAAGTGCTGAAGATCACGCTGGGCATTGGGGGAGATGAGATTGCGCATTTCCTCGAATGGGTAGATTTCGCGGGCAACGGCGTGCAACAGCCGGTGGCGCCTTTTAAGGACCCGATATCCGGCCTGTCATTTCCCGATTTCTTCAACAACCCGCCGTTGCAGCCGCCCAGCCTGGTTCAGCCCAGCCTGATCTTTCCGGTTCCGTGCGAGTTCATCAGTGCAGACCTGCCTCACTGCGCCGTGATTCGCCCGAGCGACGACAAATTTGCAGGCGCCGTGGCGACAATTGCATCGTTCACCGCGGATGGCCTATTCGTCGGGCAACAACCGAGGTTCCTCCAGATCCTGCAGCAAATGGCAGAAGAAGCGGACGCGGCGAAGCGCGAATTGTAAGCGACCGCACGCATCCGTTGGTCTCAAATGTTGTAAGAGACTGGTCCCGCGCTTCCTGTCCCAGCAGGATCGCGTGGGACCGTCTCTCATTGGGAAGATGGCAACGTGGAGCGCGAACGATCACGCGGTGAGTCAATCCGCGCCATCACTCCGATGCGCCGCGCGCTGCGCGAAGTGGCTTCGTTTGACGAACGTACGACGCGCGGCTACACTCAGCTGTAACAGGCGGGTCGAGCGATGTTCGTAATTTTCCGCGCGATTACTTACGCCACGCTTTTCATCGGCTTTTTGCTGATCTACCTGCCGGCGCGCGTCCTCGCCTCCGCCGACATCGTGCGCCCGCCGGTGATTGGCGCACCGCAGATCTCGGGAATAATCGCAGGCAGCATTGGCGCGGTCCTCGCGCTGTGGTGCATCTTCACTTTCGCCACGATCGGCAAAGGCACGCCCGCGCCGTTCGACCCGCCGCGCCGCCTGGTGATTCGCGGCCCCTACCGCTTCGTGCGCAATCCCATGTACATCGGCGCAGCCCTTGCCCTCGCGGGCGCCGCGCTATTTTACAAATCCGCGCCGCTGGTCGCCTACGCAGCCGCGTTTCTCGTCATCTGCCATCTCTTCGTGCTCGCATACGAAGAGCCCAGGCTGCGCCGCACCTTCGGCGCAGACTACGAAGCCTACTGCCAGCGCGTACGACGCTGGTGGCCCGCAGCGCGAACGGCTCCATAGGAACGCGACACGTGGACGCCGCCTAACCATTCAAAAGTTCAAAATGTTCTCGGCTCGTTCATTAGGAGCGGAGCATCGTGTGATATTGTGCCCGGCAAAAGAATCCGGGACGATCAATCAGCCGATGCTTATTCGCGTTTCCGTTGCATTACTGGTTTTTACATTCATGGTACTGGCCCCGTCGCAAGGTCAAGACCAGCCTGCAACCTGGGATACCTCGCCGACGATCGTGACCGATCGCCCTTCGTTCACCAACTCCAGTATTGTCGTCCCTTCGGGCAGTCTCCAGTTCGAGAACGGTTTCCTCGAAACCTACAATCAGGGCCAGAACGTCGTTGACGGCCCGGAAACCTTGCTACGCTTCGGCATCGCTACGAAAACCGAATTGCGGTTCACCTTGCCAGATTATTTCTACAACACAAGCAGCGGCGGCGGTTCCGGCTCAGGATTCGGCGACATGGCCATCGGCGTCAAGCAACAATTCGGACCCACGCCTGCCGGATTCGACGTGTCCGCGACTTTGTTCCTCACTTTCCCGACCGGGGCCAAAAGCGTTTCCAGCGGCGGGTATGATCCCGGCTTGCAGGTGGCTTGGTCGCACGGACTGCCCAACAAGTGGACGGCGGCCGGAATGCTCGCGATGTATTGGCCCACGCAAGGTCAATCACGAAATCCCACGGGCCAGGCGACCATCAATATGGACCGGCAATTGACGGGTCGTTGGGATGCCTACATCGAATACGCGGGTAACTTTCCCACGCGAGGTGGCACGCGCCAGCTTCTGGACGTCGGCACATCGCTGAAAATCACAAAGACTCAACAGCTCGACCTTCACTTCGGCGAGAGTTTAACCGGCACAGCAAATCGCTTCGTCGGAATCGGATACTCATTTCGATTTCAAGCAGTCGATCGTCACTAATTACGATTTGCGCTCCGCTCCCACTAACGTGACGGCGATCACGCACTTTTCCGCCGAGCGGTTGTGCCAAGCGTGGCGGGTCCCGTTCTGAATCACGCAATCACCCGCTTTGAGCAGCACTTCCGCTCCGTCATCCAACTCCAGATACACTTCGCCGGAAATTACCACGTCGAAATCCACCGTGTCGGTCGTATGCATTCCGGGATGATCCGGTTCCAGCACATCCATCATTCCTGGCAACTTTTCCTGCATCTCTTCCACAGCGGACGCTGTGACGATTCGCTCGGCGCGCGTCTTCGTCGCCGGCGGCAGCGTGAAGAATCCGAAGCGGAAGCCATTCGCAGCAGGGAAGTAGCGCGCCTGCGTTAGCGCAGTTCCATCGGAAGGAAGTTTCACCACGGAATCGCTGCCCCACACTCGATGAAACTCGTACCCCGGAAGCAGCGCCACACTCACCGGCTGAACGCCCTTGTCGCGTATGATCAGCGACTTTCCGGATGCATTTTGCCCCGTCACCACGCAGCGAATTTCCATAATCTCTCCCAAATCCGAGCGGATTATACACACAACTCTCAGGGCTATCAGTAAACCGAAACCGGGTGCGGAGCCCACGGGAATTTGGCATAATCCACTCGTTCCGTGGAGGCTGCACCATGAAAACCCTTGGTTTCCTCAGCCTTCTCTGCGGTCTTGTCGCGTTGTCTCCTCCATCTGTCTCGGCTCAAAACTCCACCCAAGTGGGACCCGCCGAAGGCGCCATCAGGCCGAGGCTCATCAGCATTTCAATCCCGCCTCTTCTGAATGCGCCATTCACCGCAACAGTCACCACGGTGTGGACCATCCGTTATGGCGACGGCACCTCTCGAACCATTAAGAATCACCGCACCATCGCGCGTGATAGCGACGGACGCATTTTTCAGGAGCGCCGTTATTTCACTCCAGATGGCGACAAGCAAGAGACCGCCATCACCCAGTTAGAATACAGCGACCCGACGACGCGCCAGATATACATCTGCCATCCTGACGGGCACGTCTGCGAGCTGGATGAATATCGTGTATTGGCAGTAGCGGATGATGCTACGCATGAGGCGTCCATGTCTGGAGCCAATAATGTAAAGAGCGAGGATCTCGGCCATGAAGAAATTCTCGGCCTCGATGCTATCGGGACACGAGAAACCACCACAATCCCCCCGGGCACTGTCGGCAACGACCACGCCCTCGATGCGGTCAGAGAATATTGGCACTCGACGCAACTGGGATTTAATTTGGCGCTCGACAAAACTGATCCGCTATCCGGCAGCGCGCACATCCGCGTCACTGAAATTCACCTCGGAGAACCTGATTCGCGCCTTTTCGCGCCACCGGAAAACTTCACCGTAGTGGACGCGCGAAGATCCGCCACACCGTCAGCGAAGTAACTCTGGTCAATCGCTCCGCCGTTTGGACGCACGCCCTGCCTTACGCTATATTCGATGGTTTACACCTCATGTCCTGGCTCGAACAGAAAGTCCTGGCTTACGAACAGATGCGCTTCGCGCAGGAGCCGAATCGCCGCGTCTTGCCGTTTGCTTGGGGACTGGAACATATCGGCGGCGATGCCGACGAACGCGACCCGCGCGGCTGGCTGGAAAAGTTTGCGCGCGACACCGTGGCGCGCAGCGACGAATGGTTCGCCACTGATCCCGCCGACGACTACGCGCTAAAAGACAACGTGCTCACCTTTACCAGCGCCATCACCTCACCCTGGCCGGAAAATAATCGCGTGCACGCCCAATTGTTTGGGGCGCGCCGCAACGGTCCGGCGGTGGTCGTTCTCGCGCAATGGAATTCACGTTGGGAGGAGCAGCAGAACGTCTGCCGCTGGCTGAACCAACTCGGTATCACCGCCGTGAAGTTGAGCCTGCCGTATCACGATCGCCGCGCCGTTCCCGGCCATCCGCGCGCGGACTACATGGTGAGCCCCAACATCGGCCTCACGCTCCAGGCCAATCGCCAGGCTGTCCTGGACACGCGCCGCACTTTGCGCTGGCTCGAACAGCAAGGCTACAACCGCCTCGGCATTCTCGGCACCAGCATCGGCTCCTGCCTCGCGTTTCTCACCATCGCGCATGAACCCGCTCTGCGCGCCGGCGCGTTCCTGCACGTCTCTACATATTTTGGTGACGTCGTCGCTGCCGGGCTCACCACTTCTAATGTCTGGGAGACACTGCATCACGAAATTTCGCTCGACGAAGTGCGCCGCTATTTTTCGCCGATCAGTCCGTATCCTTATATCTCTCGCCTGCACGGCACGCGCAAAAAAATCCTCGCCATCAGCGGGTGCTACGATCCCACTTTCCCCAACGAGCTGACGAACGAATTCCTCACCGCCATCCGCCGCGACGGCGTGGCGCTCGAAAGCCTCTCGCTCCCGTGCGGCCATTACTCGATGGGAGTCGCGCCCTTCAGCTACCTGGTAGGCTACCGCTTCGGTACATTCCTGTTTCAGGCCTTGGGATAACGTTGCGGCCGCGGCGCCCGCGTCGCTAAGTCCAATGAAATTTCCTCGCGTGCTGCATTTCTTGCCGGCTGATGCCCTAATTTCTAAAGAACCCGGCAGCTCTTGCCGATAAGCGAAATGGAGGCAATCCGATGGCAAACCCGGTAGGCGCAGTTTCACACGTTCCGCCAGTCGCACCAACTCACGAAACCCAGGCTGAAAAGCCGGCAGCGAATGTAACCAAAGTCACCCCGCAGGACACCGTCAAGATCAGCGCCGCTGGAAAAGCAGCGAGCCAGGCGAAGCCCGCCGCGAAACCGGCAGAAGCCGCCAAGCATCACGGCTAAAACACATAGGCAATTTTATCGGGTATCGGATCCAACGGCCGCGAATCGGGGCTCCGTCACTACGACCACAGAGTCCCCGTCGCGGTTGCGTATTTCATGGCGCTGTAAGCGGGCTGGATTTAACGTAGGATCTTACTGAAGTCGCCGGCGGCGATGCGCTTTTCCACCTCGCGAATATCTGGCGCGAGCGAGCGATCGGCCTCCACCATTTTCGATTCCGCGCGCACAATCGCTTGCGCCTTCGCAGCCTGCGCACCGGTAGCAAGCGGCGCGAGCAAATCAATCCCCTGGCACGCCGCGAGCAGCTCGATCGCCAGCACATTCCTTAAATTCACCAGCATCGGATGTATCCTGCGCGCCGCGCCCATTCCCATCGAAACATAATCTTCCTGATTGGCGGACGTCGGAATGGAATCCACGGAGTGTGGCGTGGCCTGCGTCTTCATTTCGCTAGCGAGCGCGGCCGCTGTGACCTGCAGGATCATGAATCCGGAATTCAATCCAGCATCGCGCACCAGAAACGCGGGCAGGAGGCTCGTCTGCGGATTGGTCATTTGCTCGATGCGGCGCTCGGAAATTCCCGCGAGCGTTGCCAGTGCGACGGCCAGCTGATCCGCCGCCATCGCCAGCGGCTGCCCGTGAAAATTTCCGCCGCTGATCACCTCTCCCGCACCCGCGCCGGAATCCGCAAACACCAAAGGATTATCCGTCGCGCTGTTCAATTCCACCGCAAGCGTCGCGCGCACATGTGCCAGCGCGTCGCGCACCGCGCCGTGCACTTGCGGCGTGCAGCGCAGGCTATAAGCATCTTGCACGCGCTTGTCTTTCTCGGTAGCACGATGCGATTCGCGAATTGCGCTACCGTCATTCAGCCAACGCAAATTGCGTGCGGTGATGGCGTGTCCCGCGTACGACCGCACCGCAGCGATACGTTCATCAAACGCCGCCGGACTCCCGCGCAAAGCATCGAGCGATAGCGCAGCAGCAACGTCCGCGGAATCCACCGCAATCTCCGCTTCGCGCAAACCCAGCGACAGCAGCGCCAGCATCGCCTGCGTGCCGTTCAGCAGCGCCAGGCCTTCCTTCGCTTCCAGCTTTAATGGCGCGATCTGAGCACGACGCAACGCGTCGCCGCCGGAAATTTTGTGCCCCTGCAGAATTGCATCGCCTTCGCCAATCGCCACCTGCGCCAGATGCGCTAGCGGCGCGAGGTCACCCGACGCGCCCACCGACCCCTGCGACGGAATTACCGGATGCACGCCGGAATTCAGCATCGCGCACAAAGTTTCTGCCACCAGCGGACGCACGCCCGAAAATCCCTTGGCGATGGCATTGGCGCGCAACAGCAGCATGGCGCGCGTTTCGTTCTCGCTCAACGCCGCGCCGACGCCGCACGCGTGACTGCGCACCAGATTCACCTGCAGCTCGCCAATCTGCTCACGTGAAATTCGCACCGAGGCCATTTTCCCGAAGCCGGTGTTCACGCCGTACACAGCTTGGTCCGAGGCAATCAGGCGCTCGATCACCGCGCGCGACGCCAGCATCCGCTCGCGCGCCGGTGCGGCCAGCTCCACCTTCTCGCCTTCGAAAACCACGCGATACAACTGCGGAAAGTCGAGATGTTCACCGTTAATCTGAATTGCGCTCATGAGTGTGCGGCTTTCTCGCCGCGCGCATGCGCCGCGCCCTTCAGGGCAGGGAAGTACTTGCGATATTTTTCCGGCAGTGATTTCGGCCGTCCCTGCTTGTCGCAGAAAACGTGCAACGTGTCTCCCGTCGCCAGCACCTCGCGCGATTCCTGATGCACGATTTCGTAGCCGAATTTTACGGTGCGCCGCTGCGACGCCAGAATCTTGGTGCGCACGACGAGCAGATCGTCGAATCGCGCCGGCCGTTTGAAGCGGCAATGAGCGTCCGCGACGACGATGTAGCTGTCATCTTCCGTTTCCATTTTCTTGTACTCGAATCCCAGCTGCCGGCACAAATCCACGCGCCCTACTTCGAACCAGGTGAAATAATTGCCGTGGTACACCACTCCCATCTGGTCCGTTTCGGCGTAACGCACACGAATTGTGGTTTCGCTATATTCCATAATGTGTTGGAATTCACGACTCCGAGTCATGTCGCGTGTCATCCCGCACGGAGTCCCGCGCTTTTTCCTGACCGCCGCAGTTGGCCGGCGCGGGGCGCAGAAAGGGATCTGCTGTTGCGAAAATGCTGGCAGGCTTCCACTCGCGAGCCATCACGATCTCAATGTCCCGTCCATTTCGGCTGGCGCTTTTCCAAAAACGAAGCCAACCCCTCGCGAAAATCCTCGGTAGCACGGATCGCCGCGTTTTCCTGGATCGCCAGCTCGATCTCCTGCGTCACTTCCTTGTCGTTGTATTGCAGCAGCAGGCGCTTCGTGCGCCGCAGGCTCGTGGGGCTAGCTTCCAGAAATTTCGCCGCCACTTCGTTTGCGCGCTGCAGCAGATTATCCGCCGGCACGATTTCCGTCACCATGCCCAGACGAAACGCCTCCGCCGCATCAATGATCGCGCCCGTGAGCAGCAATTCGCGCGCGCGCTTTTCGCCCATCTGCCTGCGCACCAGCACCGAAACCAGCGCCGGAATAAATCCGATGCGCACCTCGGTGTAACCAAACTTCGCTTCCGGCACCGCTAGCGTGATATCCGAAAAAGTCGCGATTCCGCAGCCACCCGCAACTGCCGCGCCGTTCACCGCGGTAATCAGCGGCTTCGGAAAGGAATACAGCCGGTGAAACATCCGCGCCATCTGCCGCGAATCCGCCAGATTTTGTTCGCCCGTTTGCCCGGCGATCGTCTGCAAAGTTTCCAGGTCCATCCCCGAGCAGAACGCCCGCCCCGCGCCCGTAAGAATGATCACGCGCACGGCGGAGTCGGCTTCCGCTGCGTTCAGCACGCTGAGCACCTCCTCGATCATCGTGCTGGAAATTGCATTCCGCCTGTCCGGCCGATTCAAAGTAATGGTCGCAATCGCGCCATCCTTCTCATACAGCAACGTCGTGTAAGCGGTCGCGTCGGGTTGAATCTTATTCTTCATCAGGGTTTCTCTGCGCCTCTGCGGTAAAAACTTTTCGCGCGCGCCCGCTAGTTCGGTTTCCCACTCGGCGCCGCATCCGCCGCTTCAACCGCGTGCGCGTATTTCTCCCGCAACGCCCCAGTCATCGCGCAAGCCACCGCCAGCGACTTTGTGTCAATCCCAGTCGAAACGCCGCGCGACGCAAGAGTCGTCAAAATCGCCTCCGTAGGAATGTTGCCGACGAGCTCATCTCCCGCGAACGGACACCCGCCCATCCCAGTCAAAGCGCCATCGAATCTGCGGCAGCCCGCCTCATACGCCGCCAATATTTTCTCCGCCGCGCGATCCGGTCGGCTATGCAAATGCACGCCGATCTCGATTCCAGCGACGCATCCTTTCACCGCCTGATAAAGCTGTGCAACTTCCTCCGGCGACGCCGTACCCACCGTATCTGCCAGCGAAACCGTGTGCACGCCTAAATCTTTCAGCCACACCAGCGTTTCTTCAACGATCTCCGCGCCCCACGGTTCTTCATATGGGTTCCCAAACGCCATCGAAATATAAATCACCAGCTTCCTGCCGGCCGCGCGCGTGTCGCGCTGCAATTTCTCCACCAGCTCGCGCGATTCCGCACGCGACATATTCGCATTCGCGCGCCTGAAATACGCCGAAATGGAATATGGGTACCCGACAGTAGTCACTCCCGGAGTCGCCAGCGCCCGTTCCAGTCCCTGCGCGTTCACCACGATCCCAATAATTTCCACCGGCTCGCCGCCCGGCGCTTTCACTTGGCTCAGCTGCGCCATCACCGCTTCGCTATCCGCCATCTGCGGCACGTGCTTCGGCGAAACGAAACTCACCGCGTCAATGTGGCGAAATCCCAACGCAATCAGCCGGCTCAGATACTGAGCCTTCTCCTCCGTCGGAATCACATCGCGCAATCCCTGCCACGCGTCCCGCGGACATTCCACGATCGTTACTTCATTGGCCATAAGTTTTCAGAACCACGGGCTCCGGTAAATGTGCACCGCATACCACAACAAAAAAACCGAGAACAACACGGAACATCCCATCAGCGTCACCGCAATGCGCGAAATCTTTCCTTCGCTCGCCTTCATGATCGTCAGCGCTGCCGCAACGATGATTCCGATCACGCCCAAATATTGGCACACCTGAAATATGAACCACAGCGCCGAGCTGTAGTACGAAGTCCCCGAAATCTGCGCCGAGACGAACACATCGAGCATCGCCGGCAGACAAAACAACATCGTAATGCCGAACATTCCGTACCCGCCCGTGCGCAATTCGTTTGTCATCGTCTGATCAGGAGTGCCTGGTAGAAACTTCCCGTCTGACGGCCGGTTCTTCTTAACTCTCAGCTTTTATCCGATAACTTTCAACCCTCAATTCATGTTTGCAGGACGCCCGTTTTAAATTCAGCAATTTTCGGATTCAAGGACGCCGCTTCCAGCGCTTCAATTAGCGCGTCGCGTGTACGCGCCGGATCAATAATCGCATCCACCCACAGCCGAGCGGCAGCATACCGCGGATCAGTCTGGTCCTCATAAGTTTTGCGAACGGATTCGTACAATTCCTTTTTGTCCGCGTCGCTCAGCTTCTTTCCTTCGCGCTCCAGCTGCTTGATCTTGATTTCGACGAGCGTCCCAGCCGCGGAATCGCCGCTCATCACCGCGTACCGCGCCGTAGGCCACGCAAACACAAACCGCGGATCGTAAGCCTTCCCGCACATCGCATAATGTCCAGCTCCAAAACTGCCACCGCAAATCACCGCGATCTTCGGCACCACGCTATTCGCCACCGCGTTCACCATTTTCGCGCCCGAGCGAATAATCCCGCTCCACTCGGCTTCCTTGCCCACCATAAACCCATTCACGTCGTGCAGAAAAATCAGCGGCAGCAAATTCTGATTGCAGTCCAGAATAAATCGCGCAGCCTTGTCCGCCGCCTCGTTGTAAATCACCCCGCCAAATTCAATTCGCTTCTCGCCCGTCCCCGGCGCCACCGTGCTCACGTTCTTCTTCTGATTCGCAACGATTCCCACGGCCCATCCTCCGATGCGCGCATAGCCGCACAAAAGTGTCTGGCCGTAGTCCGCGCGATATTCTTCGAATTCGCTGCGATCCACGATCCGCGCGATAATTTCATGCATGTCGTACTGTTTCCCTGGCGCCGCCGAAAACACGCCATAAATACCTTCGGCGGCATATGCCGGAGCCACCGCCGTCTTGTGATCGAAAGGCGCACCCGCCGCGTGGCCCATCTTATCCACCAGCGCGCGCAACCTCTTAATGCACGCAGCATCGTCGGGCTCGCGAAAATCCACGGTGCCGCTGATCTGCGCGTGCATCTGCGCCCCGCCCAATTCTTCCGCCGATGTTTTCTGGCCGATCGCCGCCTGAACCAGCGCTGGCCCAGCCAGAAATAATCCGCTGCCTTCAGTCATCAGAATCTTGTCGCACATCACCGGCAGATAAGCCCCGCCCGCGACGCACATCCCCATGATCGCCGCGATTTGCGGAATGCCCATAGCGCTCATCACCGCATTATTGCGAAATACGCGCCCGAAATCGTCCGTGTCCGGGAACACATCTTCTTGTAACGGAAGAAAAATGCCTGCGGAATCCACGAGGTAAATCGTAGGAACGTGATTCTCGATCGCGATGTTCTGCGCGCGAATCACTTTCTTCGCGGTCATAGGGAAAAACGCGCCGGCTTTCACTGTCGCGTCGTTGGCGATAATCATGACCTGCCGCCCGGAAACACGCGCGAGGCCAGTGACCGTCCCTGCCGACGGAGCGCCGCCCCATTCCGAATACATATCGTGCGCGGCGTACAGCCCCAGCTCGAAAAAGCCCGTTTTCGCATCAATCAGCTTCGCGATGCGTTCCCGCGCCGTCAGGCGGTTTTTCTTGTGCTGCGCTTCGATGGCTTTCGCGCCGCCCCCCTGGCGAATCTTCTCCTCTTCATTCTTGAGTCCGGTGAGGCGATCCACCATCAGCCGGCTATTTTTCTCAAATTCTGCCGACTTCTCGTCCACATGCGTTTCGATTTTCGTTCCACTCACCCAGCGCTCTCCTCGCACCAATCCACACGAACATCGTTCTGCAATGGATTCCGACGGCTGCAGGATTCTATCACCCCTGAATTGTTTTGACTCGCGCCGCAGGTGCGCTAGAATCGCAACGGTTCGCGGCCCCGCCGCGAGCCAAATCTCTCCTCCGGAGGCGCCTATGCGCTGCAATTCCCACGCGAAGGACAGGTCTGTCTCCGGCTCGCCCCGTTAGCCGCGACGATTCTTTCTTTCGTAGGGGCACGGCATGCCGTGCCCGCTGATCCATTTGCAAAAAACGGAACCGTGCCGTGCGTTCACGGGCGCACCAATTCCGCGTCCGCGACCTAATCCGCCAACCGCGCGCCTATGCGCGCAGAGGAGCTTCACCGATGCGTTTCATTGACTTGGACTTGGCGCGCCGCGTGGAAATGGCCGAAGCTCGTGCCGGACGCGAATGTGCCGAGGCCTGCCATCGCCTGCACCCGGAATTCCCGGTGGCCGCAGCAGAAATCGCCGGAGGCATCGCCGTTTTTGCAGGCGTGGATTCACCGGTCACGCAAGCCATCGGCGTCGGCCTGCAAGGCGAAGTCAGCGACGCCGAACTCGACGCGCTAGGCGAATTTTTTCACAGCCGCAAAGCTCCAGCAGCCATCGAAGCTCTGTCCGCTCGTGGAGATGAACCTCTACGAGAAATTCGCCGCGCGCAATTATCGCCTGTTCGAAGTATCGAATGTGCTGCTGCTCGATGATTTGAAATCCGTGAGCATCCAGGACAAGCTGTCTCCAGGTGTCACGGTCCGAATCGCAGCGCCCGAGGAATCAAAACTCTGGACGCTCACCGTAGCCCAAGGGTTCGCCGAACACTGTCCAGTGACGGAGGCGATGCTGGATTTGATGGAGGGTTTCTACCACCGCGAGACTGCCTGCTGCTACCTTGCGTTTGTGGATGGCGAAATCGCCGGCGGTGCCGCCGTTTCCGCCCAGCGTGGCGTCTGCGGCCTTTTCGGCGCCAGCACGCTGCCCGCATTCCGCCGCCGCGGCGTGCAGTCAGCCTTGCTAGCAACGCGCCTCGCCTGGGCGCGCGAAAAGGGCTGTGACCTTGCCGTCAGCATCACGCAACCCGGCAGCATCTCGCACCGCAACATCGAACGCAGCGGCTTTCGCGTAGCCTACACGCGCGCAAAATTAATCCTCCCGCCTGCATAGTCGCGGCGAAGCAGTGCGCAGGTGATTTAAGTCGGCGGGCACATGGCTATAGCCACCGGTCACCTGGTGTGTCTGTAGGGGCGGCTCTCAGACCCGCCCCCAAAAGCGCACGCGACGAAGCAGCGCTTCAGGTTTTCTCTGCGCACTCTGCGGTAAATCTTTCGACTTGCGGTGGGCCGTCACGCCTCGCGCGGCGCAGCGGCAACGCGCTGGCGGATAAAATCAACAATCGCCTGCGTGGTAGTCCCAGGAAGAAAAACCTCAGCAATCCCGCCCTGCTTCAATGCCGGAATATCCGCCTCCGGAATAATTCCGCCAATCAGCACGGTGACATCATTCATGCCCTTCCCGCGCAGCAGTTCCATCAACCGCGGACAAAGCGTATTGTGCGCTCCGGAAAGTATCGAAAGCCCGATCACGTCCACGTCTTCCTGCGCCGCTGCCGACGCGATCATTTCCGGTGTCTGCCGCAGCCCGGTGTAAATCACTTCCATGCCGGCATCGCGCAACGCTCGCGCAATAATTTTCGCGCCGCGATCGTGCCCATCCAGCCCCGGCTTTGCAATCAACACCCTAATTTTCTTGTCAGGCATATGTACGCAAGAATACTCGAAATCCTCGGCAAAACGATAGCAGCACTCCGCGGCAGGGTTCTATCGAGCCAGATTCAGCAGGAAATCCTCCACCAGGGCGTTGAACTTGTCCGGATCGTCCACGAACAGCGCGTGGCCGTCGCCTTCGAATATTTCGAGCTTCGAATTCGGTATGTTTTTCTGCATCGCCAATATCGTACCCATATATCCACTCTTCGCCGCGCAAACCACCACCGGCTTATCAATTTTCGGCAGTACCGGCCGGTAATCCGCCACGAAATATCCCACCAGCAGCGCGACCGCCGTATTCGTGGGAACCTGCAAAGACGCTTGCACAATCTTGTTAATGTAATCTTCTGGATGCGGCTTTTTCAGATTTAACTGCCGAATGAAACCGTTCGCGGAGTTCTTCCGGTCCTCCAGGACTCCTTTCAACAGTCCGAAATCCTGGTCCGCGTCCGCCGGCGCGCGTCCCCCCGCATCGTTATCCACCAGAATCAATCCCGCGAAATCGCCCGTGCCGAACTGATCCACGTAAGCCATCGTCTCCACTACCGCCATGGACCACGCCACGATCACCACGGGCGCCAAGTGCAGCTGATCCACCACAGCCTTGATGTCGCGAGCACGCGCCGCCGGATAGAGTCCATCATTCGTCTGCGAGGATTGCCCCTGCGAACGCGGGTCCATCGCCACCACGCGATAGTCGCGCGCAAAATAATCAATCTGGCTCTGCCAAATCCATGCCGGCATAGTCCATCCCGGCACAAAAAGAATGGAAGGGAACTCGTGCGCCGCGGAAAGCCCAATCTCCCCCTTCTTGATCACCGCATCCTTCGGCATCGGATTGCCGATCTGCGCGCTAGGCGAAGTCGCAAGCCGTCCCGCTTCGATGTAATGTATCCGCACCCCATCCGAAGCAGTGACGAACCCACTCCGCTCCCCAGGCTTCTTCTCGTTAGTGGCGGCTTCAGCACGTGCTGAGCCCGAAAGAAGCGCTACCGCGCACACCATCGCGACGGCCGCGACACTCTGTGAGGAAAGTCGCTTCATTATTTTTTGCATGATTAAGTGATTGCGACCTCTTCGTAGATGCCGAAGACGGCGCGCATCGCGTCGCAGACTTCGCCCAGCGTGGCGTAGACCTTCACCGCGTCATAAATAAACGGCATCAGATTGTCTTTTCCCGCAGCAGCCTTCCGCAAAGCCGCCAAGCGCCGCTCGACCTCAGCATTCGACCGATCCGCGCGCAATTTAAGCAGCTGTGCGGTCTGCCGCGTCGCGACCGTCTCGTCAATCTGCAAAATATCAATGCCTTTTTCTTCTGCGACGTAATCATTCACACCCACAATAATCTTTTCCTTGCGATCCACCGCCTGCTGGTATCTGTAAGACGCCTCCGCAATTTCCCTCTGCGGATAGCCGCGCTCAATCGCCGCCACCATCCCACCCAGCGCGTCAATCTTCTGGATGTAATCCCACGCCCCGCGCTCCTCCTCATTCGTAAGCGCCTCCACGAAATACGATCCGCCCAAGGGGTCTGCCGTATTCGTCACGCCGCTTTCATGCGCAATAATTTGCTGCGTGCGCAAAGCGAGCGTTGCCGCAAATTCAGTCGGCAGCGCCCAAGCCTCGTCCAGCGAATTGGTGTGCAGCGACTGCGTCCCGCCCATCACCGCCGCCAAAGCCTGCAACGCGGTCCGCACCACATTGTTGTAAGGCTGCTGCGCGGTCAGCGAACATCCCGCCGTCTGCGTGTGAAAACGCAGCGCCCACGAGCGCGGATTCTTCGCGCCAAATCGCTCGGTCATCGTCTTGTGCCAAATCCGCCGCGCCGCGCGATATTTTGCGATCTCTTCGAAAAAATCGCTGTGCGCGTTAAAGAAGAAAGAAAGCCGCGGCGCAAACTCGTCCACATCCATCCCGCGCCGCACACCCCACTCGACATATTCAATCCCGTCGCGCAAAGTGAACGCCAACTCCTGAATCGCCGTCGAGCCCGCCTCGCGAATGTGATACCCGCTGATCGAAATCGGATTGAACCTCGGAGTTTCCTTCGCGCCAAATTCCAGCGTATCAATCACCAGCCGCATCGAAGGTTCCGGCGGATAGATGTATTCTTTCTGCGCGATATACTCTTTCAAGATGTCGTTCTGCAGCGTCCCCGAAATTTTCTTCCAGTCCGCGCCTTGCCTTTCCGCCACGGCCAGATACATCGCCCAAATCACCGCCGCCGGCGAATTAATCGTCATCGAAGTAGTCACGTCCGCCAGCGGGATCTGATCGAATAGCACTTCCATATCCGCCAGCGAACTGATCGCCACACCACACTTACCGACTTCCCCCTCGGACAGCGGATGATCCGCGTCGTAACCCATCAAAGTCGGCAAATCGAAAGCTACCGAAAGCCCGGTCTGCCCCTGCCCCAGCAAATAACGAAAGCGCGCGTTGGTATCCTGCGCCGTGCCGAATCCCGCGAATTGCCGCATGGTCCACAGCCGCCCGCGATACATCGTCGAATGAATTCCGCGCGTGTAAGGCGGCTCGCCCGGATAGCCCAAATCCTTCTCCGGATTCCAGTCCGGCAAATCGGCCGGCGTGTACAGCCGCCGAATCGGATAATTTGAGATCGTGGTGAACTCATGCGCCCGCTCCGGCGATTTCGCAAGCGTCGGCTCCAAAGTTTTTTCCTCCCACGCGCGCTCGCCTGCGGAAACTTTGCGCTCAGCCTCCAGCGTTACGGTCGCCTGCGACTTCGGCGCCTTGCCGGCTTTCTCTGATATTTTTTCAGACATAAGGGAGGGCTCCTTCAAAGCCGCGCCAGACGCAAATATGCGCAGAGACCAGCGCGTCCATACTTCATCTTATGGCAAGGGAAGAGAAGCAGCAACAACCAGAAACAGGGAGTGCTCCATCGAATGTCGCTACGGCGCGGATGCGTGCTTAAGGCCGTTATCGCCGCCGAGCACGCTAATCCCGCGCTAGGGGCGCGGCTTGCTGGGCCCAAGCTTGGCACAGTGTCAACCACGCTGCGGGCCCGCCGTTGCTTTTGAATCTGTAGCGGCGGTCTTTAGACCGCCATTGATGCGCGACGCACCACGATGGCGCGCTAAAGCGCCCCACCACGAAAGTTCTGGCTTCTACTTCGCACCCACCACTGACCCAGGCTCCGGCGTTCCCGGAATCAAAGGATCGCGCCCCATCTCGCCGCGCATCGCATCCGCGACGGTAATGTGCTGCACCTCAAGCGTTCGCCCCATCGCCTGATTGAAGTTCACGAGCGCCTCCGCCAAATTCGCCTGCGCCCGTAACGCCGTCCCCTGCGCCGCCGTCAAATCGCGCGACCGCAACACAACTTGATAAGACGTGGACGACCCCAGCTGATATTTCTTCTGCTCCGCATCCAAAGTCTGCTGTGCCAGGTTCCGCGCCTTCTCCGCCGCGGCCACCTGCGAACGATCCTGCGCCAAAGCAATGATCGCATTGCGCACATTGATAACGATGGTGTTCTCCGTCTGCCGGTACTGCACCTGCAGTTGCCGCTCATCGAACTGCGCCCGCGCGCTATCCGCCTGTGCGGAACGATTCCGCAGCGCCATCGTCAAAGTAATGCCGGCCGAATATGTGGGGAATTGGTTCTTGAAAATGTCGTCCAGCGCATCGCCCACTCCGCCATGCGTCACAGCAGTCGTAGAAGCCGGCGAGCCTGTGAAGGCTTCATTGCCGTTGATCAAAATAGGAACTCCGTTCGCATCCACCAGCGGCGCCTGCGGATCGGCAACAAACGTCCCGTTGACTCCCGTCGTGTTGAATCCCGTTCCGTTCAGCCCTTGTGCCTGATACTGAATGTAAGCGTTGAGCGACGGCAACAAAGCATTTCGCGTGGCCTTCACCTCAATCCGCGAATTCTTCAGGTTTAGATCGGCCTGATAAAGTTCCGGCCGCTTCCGCCAAGCCTCCTGCACCGCATCCTGCAGCGGCATATTTTCCACCACGTCCGGGATGGTGATCGGCGTCGTCGGCACGATCTCGATCCCCGCCACGTCTTTCGCCAGCAGGTTCTTCGCGATGTCGTTCAACAGCACCGTCTCCTGCTGCAGTTTCGTGGTTTGCGCCACAATCAAGTTTTGCTGGTCGGTCGCCAGTTGCGATTCCGCCGTCAGCACGTCCAGCGGCGCCATCGTTCCAATCTCCAGCTGCTTCTTGTTGTCCTCCCAGAGCTTCTGCGAGACGCCCACCGCCGCTTCTTCCACTTTCACGTTCTGCCGGTCGTACACCAGCTCCCAATAGTCATTCGAAGTCTGCGTCACCACCGCGATCACCTGCTGTGCAAACAGCGAGTTCGCTGCCTTGATCGTATTCTTCTGCTCGATGATGTAACGCGTGTTCGGCAAAATCCCGAATCCGTTCAGCAACGGCTGCGTCAAGGTAGCCGTCAAAATCGGATTGAACGCGGGATTGAAAAACACGTCCGGTTCGTTCGTTGCCGTCCGCGCGGTGTTCAGCGTGACCGAAAAATTCGTGCCGGTGTGAAATCCCTGCGTGTAACTGAAATCAACGGCCGAAGAATTCTGGTTTACCACCAGGATATTGGTGCCAGTGCCGGTTCCGGAAATGAACGGGTTATTCACCGGCACATTCGAGTGGTACCAGCTGTATCCCAGGCTAACGATGGGGTCGAACGACACCGACGGTGAGGTGCCCAGCACTACTTGTTGCGTGCTGTTGCTCTGCGGAATGCCGCCCGCCTGTGCTTTCAGCAATTGCGTCTCGGCAATCCACGGCACAAACCGTTCAACGTAGATATTCAGATTGTTTTCCAGCGCCAGCGATATCGCGTCGTCCAGACTCAGCATCAATTTGCCGTCCTGGACTAACTGATCCAGTCGAGTGGAGTTCGTCAGCATTGGCTCAGGTATAGCCCGCGGGGCATAAGGCGAGAAAATATTCGGGAAGATTGGCTTGCCCGTGGTGTAATCGGCGCCCATGCTCTCCTTCAGATCGCGCGCGGGCTCCGAGGCGGCCGACCCAGTTTGCGCGCCGGGCTGGCTAGCGGGCTGCATGCCCGCTTGGTTCGATTGTCCGGTTTGGCCCGGCTGAACCTGACTCTGGCCTTGGCTTTGGCCGGCCTGCGCCTGTGCGAACGCCGGCGTCACAATCAGCGAAGCAGCCGTCAGCAGCGCCACCGCTACATGCCTTAGACTTCCGTTCATCGTGTTGTCCTCTCCAAGATACTTTGTTGAGCTTGCGCAGGCCTGTAACTTATTCAAACGCGCGAACCACTGCATTTGTTTCATTTTCTGTATTCCCGATGCAACACCGCAGCCATGCATATCCGCTTGAATTTAGACGATTAAGCAGGAATTGGTGAGCGTCAGGCGTTCATTTTCGGACAGTACCGTGCGTACCCGGACACGTGCTGCGCGAAGTTTAGCATCGCATCCAGCCCCTCGCAATCGTGTCCGCCGTCTGAGAATTTTCAGGTGACGCCGCACTTGAACAGTTCCGACACGCGCCGCTGCCGCGCGGTTCCAACGACCGCCGCTACTCCACAGGGGCGGGTCTCAGGCCCGCCCCTACAACCGCAGAAGAATTCTGCGTTGAATTTTCAAACCACAGACCCGAATCGTTCCGCCACGCGCGTTGACACCCACCGCAACCTCGAACTAACATGCCCGCGGCACTCGATGACGCGAACCCCTAGCCCGCGCTCCAGCTCACGTCCGCGATGGCGATCCACGACGCGCACCTGCTTGCTTCTGCTCGCCCTCTGCCTCGCCGCGCTATCCACAGCCGCGCAAGCAACTGACCTCCCCGTAAAGCCGAAGGGAGACGTCATTGACGTCCCCGCCAAGCCCACAGGCTACGTCAACGACTACGCCCACGTCCTAAGCCCAGCCGCCCGCACCCAACTCGAATCGCTCTGCACCGAAGTTAACGACAAAGCCAAAGCTCAAATTTTCGTCGTGATCGTTCCATCACTGGGCGATCGCACCGTCGAAGATTATTCCTTGGACGTAGCAACGAAGTGGGGCGTCGGCCCCAAACAAACCTCCAGCGGAGTGCTGATCTTCCTCGCCGTAAACGATCACAAATACTGGACGCAGGTCGGCTATGGTTTGGAACCAATCCTACCCGACGGCAAGGTCGGTGGCTTCGGCCGCGAGATGGTCCCGTATCTCCGCCAGGGAAATTATGATGCGGGCGTCGCGCTCCTGACTCGCCGCATCGCGGATGTGATCGCGCAAGATCGCGGCATCAAGCTCACCGGCGCTCCGCCACCGCCTCCCAGGACCGGCAACTCCGGTGAGGGGAATGCCAGTGGTCTGCTGGGGCTTTTCATCTTGGGAATTTTCATTTTCATTTTGTACTCGATAATGTCGCGCGGCGGCGGTTCCGGACGCGGTCGCGGCGGTGGCAGCGGATGGTGGGTTGGCCCTTTGATCGCCAGCAGCATAGGACGCGGAGGCTGGGGCGGCGGTGGATTTGGCGGCGGAGGCTTCGGCGGCGGCGGTGGCGGCTTCGGTGGTGGAGGCGGAGGCTCGTTCGGTGGCGGCGGCGCCGGCGGAAGCTGGTAATAGCTTGGCTCTGTAGGGGCGGGTCTCAGACCCGCCCATCGTGAACGTCAATTCGACAAAGGCAGCTCAATGGAAGCCAAACTAACTGAACTCGTAACCCGTCTGAAAGCCGCAGCCGAAGCCAATCTGAAATCCATCGTGCTCTACGGTTCGGCCGTCACCTCTGAATTTCGCGCAGGCCATTCGGACCTCAACGTCCTCTGCATCGTCGAACGAGTCGCAGCCGAAGATCTCGAACATCTCCACGACGCTTCGGAGTGGTGGGTGCGCCAAGGCAATCCGCCGCCGCTACTCTTCACGCTCGATGAACTGCATCGTTCCGCCGACGTCTTCGCCATCGAGTTGCTCGACATCACCCATCACCATCGCCTGCTTTTCGGCACCGACTATTTCGCGAATTTCGAAGTTCCGCTGCGCCTGCATCGTCTGCAGGTCGAACGCGAACTCCGCGCCGACTGGCTGCGCCTTCGCCAAGCGATCCTCGCCGCGCCGCTAAGCTACAAAGCGCACCTCGCGATCATGTCGCAATCCGTCTCCACTTTCTGCGCGCTCTTCCGCCACGCGCTCTTCGCTCTGGGCCAACCCATGCCCGTCGGAAAACGCGAAGCCGTAGCAGCCGTAGCCGCGCTAACCGGCGCCGACCCCTCCGCCTTCCACACCCTCCTGGACCTGCGCGAAGGAAAAAGCAAACCCCGCAACATTGACGTAGAAGCAAGCCTCCACGCCTACCTCGAGTTCGTAGAAGTAGTCACAAACGAAGTTGACCGCCGCCTCGACGCGCTATGAGCGAGGCCCGCTGTTGAATTGCATTTGCAGCGGCGCCTTTGTAGTCGGTAGGGGCGCTGCTTGCTGCGCCCCAGCTTGCCACGATGTCAGCCGCATCGCCGAATCGCCGTAGCCTTTCTCTGCGCCTCAGCGGTAGAGGCTTGCTGTTCCTTTTAACTCTTGACTGTCAACTTTCGACTGTTGCGTCCGTCTTTCTCAGATTTTCCTCCGCCTTTCCTCCGCGCCCTCTGTGTTAAATCTATTGACCTTCTCCAACCCTATGTCAGCCCCGCTGCGGAATCGCCGCTCTTGAAGTATGATGGCACCGCGTCACACCTCATCCGGAGGCAGTCCATGAAAGCAGCTCTCGCCGTCATCGCCGTTCTCCTCATCCTCGCGCTCATCTTCGGCAGCATGTACGCCGGCCGCCACAACGAAATGGTCCGCCTCAACGAAGATGTGAAATCCAAGTGGGCTCAAGTGGATGTAGTCCTGCAACGCCGCGCCGACCTCATTCCCAACCTGGTCGCCACCGTCCAAGGATTCGCCGCGCACGAACAAACCGTCTTCGACGATATCGCCAAAGCGCGCACGCAATACATGAACGCGCAAACCCCGGCCGACAAGATCGCAGCCAGCAATCAAATTGCTCCGCTGGAACTCAAGATCCTGGCCCTGTCCGAAAACTATCCCCAACTGAAATCCAATGAGAATTTCCTCCGCCTGCAGGACGAGCTCGCCGGTACCGAGAACCGCATCGCCGTCGAGCGTAAGCGCTACAACGATTCCATCCAGGCCTACAACACTTATATCGGCCTGTTTCCCAACAACATTTTCGCGGGTTGGGCCGGCTTCAAGCGCAACAACGACTACTTCAATGCCCCCGAAGCCTCGCGTGAGGCTCCAAAAGTTCAGTTCCCAGCCGCGAAGCCGTAAGCGGCCGGCGGACGCGCGCAGAAATTCGCACGAACGCCTGCGCATCCGTCGAATTCGCGCGTACAAAAATTGTCGCTGTTATTTCTTTTCTTGCGGGCTTGCGGGGTTCGCCTTCGATGGCGTGGGCGCCGGTGCGCGCTTCCGTTCCGACGACTCGCTCCAATCTTCCGGCGGAAAACCGATGCGCCAGAACAGCGGCGAAGACTCCGTAAATTCCAATCCCACTTCGCTCTTGCTACCCTTATTCTCGCTGATGAACGCCACGGTGCACGTCAGCTCTTCCACCGTCTTTGAGTTCACGATAGATACCTGCTGCCCGCGCATCACCGGCGTATCCATCGTAACCAGGCACCCATTCGCATTCACCGTGCTCGTCTTGGTCTCTTCTTGGAACGGTTTGCCTTTGCTCATGCCGCGCACGAGCACCGCCATCTGAATATGCACGCGCTGCGTCCGCCGCAACTTACTATAATTTTGGGCCGCCTGAAGCGGCGGTAAGTCCTTGCCGTTCGTCATCCAGCTCTCCCGGTAGTAGCCGCCCGGTACAATTTTGAGGGATACCAGGCCCCGGACCGGGCATATTCAAGCAAGCGGTGCCCAAAAGCGAAACCTTGGCTGCCCAGCGACCACCATTTCGGCTGTGCATCTTTGTGGCCAACGCTCCCGCAGCCGCCTCAACCCTGCGTATGTTACTACCTGATGAATCCTGCTCACCCGCCTTGACCCTCCCGCTCTACCGCGCTACGCTAATTCTAGCAATAGGGGTGCTCTCCAGGAGGCTTCGCTCCCGCGAAACTGAATGAAACAAACTGTCCGACTAGCAGGCGGCATCAACGAACTTTTCGGTACCCTCGACGAAAATCTTAAACTCTTCGAGTCCGCTCTTCACGTCACGACGCATCTGCGCGATCACGATCTGGAAATCGAAGGCTCGCAGCCCCAGGTGGAACGGGCCGCGCAAATCCTCGGCGAATACAATCAACGCATCCGCGACGGCCGTATTCCCGACAGCTCGGAAGTGAAATCCCTGCTGCGCATCGCCACAGGCGCCACCAGCGAACCCGCATCCACACGCGGCGCATTTGCCCTTTCCAACACGCGCTCGTTCGGCAAAAAAACCATCACTCCGAAAAGCGCGAACCAGAAGCGCTACATGGAAGCCCTCGAGGCTTACGACATGGTCTTCGCCATCGGCCCCGGCGGCACAGGAAAGACCTATCTCGCTGTCGCCATGGCCGTCACCGCGCTGCTGTCGAAACAAGTGAATCGCATCATCCTCGCGCGCCCCGCCGTCGAAGCCGGCGAACGCCTCGGCTTTCTTCCCGGCACGTTGCAGGAAAAAGTGGACCCGTACATGCGCCCGCTCTACGACGCCCTGCATGACCTGCTCGAAGCGGACAAGCTGGAGAGTTTCCTCGAGAAGGGAATTATCGAAGTCGCGCCGCTGGCCTTCATGCGCGGCCGCACGCTCAACGATTCCTTCGTCATCCTTGACGAAGCGCAGAACACCACCAGCGAGCAGATGAAAATGTTCCTCACGCGGCTCGGCTTCAATTCCAAAGCCGTGATCACCGGCGACGTCACCCAGATTGACCTGCCCGAATCGCGCCGCTCCGGCCTCATCGAAGCCATCGAAATTGTCGGCAAGATCGAAGGCATCTCCTTCACCTATTTCGATGAACGTGACGTCGTCCGCCACAATCTCGTCCAGCGCATCATCAAGGCTTACGACGAGCACGCCGCCACGCATCCCCATCACAACGGCCGTGGCTCGGGACACGCCGGCCACTCCAGCCATACTGGTCAGCAAAATCCCCGGGATTAGCCTCGCGCGCATGATCCTCAATCAACAGCGTCGCGTTCGTGTTTCCGTTTCCGGCCTGGAGAAGTTTCTCACCGCCGCGCGCAAGCGCCTGCGTCTCGCGCCACGCTCGGTCACCGTCGCTCTCGTCACCGACGCCCAAATGGCGCGCTGGAATCGCGCCTACCGTGGCAAAAATCGCCCGACCGATGTATTGTCCTTCCCAGCAGACGTGTTCCAAGCAGAACCTGCAACTACGCGAAAGCAAGGTCAGCCGCGTCCTGCACGCCGGACGCGCGCCACGCGCCTCTCTTCGTCTCGGGTCGCGTCAGCGACCCAGTATCTCGGCGACATCGCCATCGCTCCTGCCGTCGCACGCCGCAACGCTCACCGTTACGGCCGTGCCGTCGACCACGAAATGCGCATCCTCACCCTCCACGGCATCCTGCACCTACTCGGCTACGATCACGAGAGCGACTCAGGCCAAATGGACCGCCGAGAAAATCGCCTGCGCCGCGAACTGGGATTGCTCTGACGATGCCGATTTTCATCTACTCTGCAGGCGTCCTCGCTCTCACGATAGGGCTCGTGGTCTTTTCCTATTTCGATCGCACCTACCGCGAACTCGGCCGCGTGCATCCCGGACGCATCCACCAGCACCTCGACACGTTCGAAGCAGACGTCGAGCCGCGCCTGCACATGGAACGCCGCCGCGCCGCCCTCGGCTTCAGCCTCCTCGCGCGATTCTGGCTCGTCTTCGTTGCCGCCATCACCGCGCGCGGCGTGCTCTTCTTCGTCCCCGGCACCCGCGAAGCCGCTCTCGAGATGATTTTTTTCCTCGGCGCTGAAGTCGTCATCGCCATGCAGTTTTTCCCCGCGCTGCTGCTGGCCCGCGCTCCGGGGAATTGGGTGCTCCCGCTCGTTCCCGTCGTGCGCACGTTTCTCTTCGTCATATGGCCGGTGCAAGCCGTCCTCGAACTGCTGATCTCCGTGCTGCATCTCTCTGAAGAATCCGAAGAAGCGCAAACTCCCGCCGCCGAGCAGCAACAGGCCATCGAGGCTCTGGTGGACGCCGCCACCGAAGAGGGCATCATCGAGCAGGACGAAGCCCGCCTCATCGAATCCGTAGTCGAATTCGGCGACAAGCGCGTGCGCGACGTGATGACCCCGCGCCCCGACGTAATCGCGATTCGTGCCGACGCTTCACTCGAAGAATTGCGCGACCTCGTCGTCGAAACAAAATTCTCCCGCCTGCCCGTATTCGAAAAAACTCTCGACGACATCTCCGGTATCGTGATGGCGCGCGACATGCTCGAAGTTCCCGACCGCGAAGCCGCCCACCGCACCGTCCGCGAGCTGATGCGCCCCGCGCTATTCGTTCCCGAAACTAAATTCGGCTCCGAGCTGTTGAAAGAAATGCAGCGCAAGAATCAGCAGATGGCTGTAGTGATTGACGAATACGGCTTGATGGCCGGTCTAGTGACCATCGAGGATCTGGTAGAAGAAATCGTCGGCGAAATCGGCGAAGAAGACCGCCGCCCCGCCCCGGACGTCGTCCGCGAACCCAGCGGTGCCCTGGTAATCCGCGGCAGCGTGCAGCTCGAAAAAGTCAGCGAACTTTTCGGCGTGCAGCTCGACTCCGGCATGCAACATTCCGCCGCCACCACCATCGCCGGCCTTCTAAATAGCGTAGCGGGCCACGTCCCCCGCACCGGTGAAGTAATTGACGCCGACGGCCTTCGCTTCGAAGTAGTCGAAGCCAACCAACGCAAAGTCCTCCGCGTCCGCGCCAAACCAATCTCCAACACCGCTGCAAACACCGCCCGCACCGTGTGAGGTGGCATAGGCAATCTTGCCTGTCCTCCTAAGTTTTCTGCCGGTGCCTTTCTCTGCGCTCTTTGCGTCTCTGCGGTGAACACCTCTATCCTTCTCAGATTTTTCTCCGCCTTTCCTCTGTGCTCTCTGTGTCAAATCTTTTGACTTTCTCCTTCGCGCGGCCGAGCCCAAAAAACTCGGGCCCGCCATAGGCAGGCCCGATAACCACGTTCCAATCATCCGAAATCGCAACGGAATCAGCGACTAACTCTGTCCCGCCGCCTTCGCAAAAAACGCCGCCGCTCTCTTTCCAATTTCCTCCGGCGCCACGTCTTCCACATGCGTTGCAATTCCCCACTGATGCCCGAACGGATCCGTCACCTTGCCGTAACGATCACCCCAGAATTGGTTCTCCAGCGCCATTTCAATCTGCGCGCCGGCAGCCACCGCTCGCGTGAACGTCTTATCCGCATTCTCGACGTAAAGGAACAAAGACATCCGCGGCGCACCAGGAGTGACGGCCGCCATCGGTCCCATTTCGTCGTTTACAAAAATAATCGAATCTCCGATTTTCAATTCTGCGTGAGAGATTTTGCCATCGGGGGATGGCATGCGCATGATTTCTTCGGCGCCGAACACGTGGTTGTAAAAGTCGATCGCGCGTGCCGCGTCTTTACAGGTTAAGGCTGGACTTATCGAGTGATACCCTTCGGGGATTGCTCGTACGGGGTTGGCCATAGCTGATCTCCTATTGGTTAGCGATCGTGCCGTGCAATTTACAGGGTGGAGCGCGGAAACACCCCAGCCAGAGTGGCTGCGATGAACCGCGATGCTATAAAGTCTATTACGATCAATCGCGATGTCAATGATTCATAATGTGGAAATCCGTGCGCGCGATTTGTTCTTCGCCAATTCATCCACCTGCAATGCAATTTGGGCGGCCTGAGCAATCTCCGAATCTCCGGTGCGCCCGGCGTATACCGCGACGGAGTCGGGCATCTTAGCGGTAAAGCCTCTCGGCTGTCTTTCTCAGATTTTTCTCCGCCTTTTCTCTGTGAACTCTGTGTTAAATCTTTTGACTTCTTCCCCCACGCCACGCACCGGCACCCCCATCTTCCTCGCGGCTCTCCAAAGGCGTACAATTTACTAATCGATGCCCTTCAAATCCGGTTTCGTCGCAATCGTAGGCCGCCCCAACGCGGGCAAATCCACACTCGTAAATACCCTCGTCGGCCAAAAAGTCGCCATCGTCTCTCCCAAACCCCAAACCACCCGCAATCGCATTCAAGGCATCCTGAATCGCGAAGACGCTCAAATCGTCCTGATAGACACGCCCGGCATCCACCAGCCCAAAAACGTCCTCAGCCGCATGATGATGGACGAACTCCAGCACGCCCTCGAAGGCATCGACATCCTCTGCCTCATCGCCGACGCCTCCGTTGACTACGGCCCCGGCGATCGCTTCTCCATCGAATGGATCAAACGCTTTCACGGCCCAGTCTATCTACTGCTGAATAAAGTGGACCGCATCGCCAAGCACCTGCTCCTCCCGCTGATCGAACGCTACAACAAAGAATTCGAGTTCGCCGAAATTTTCCCCATCTCCGCGTTAACCGGCGCCGGCTGCCTCGATCTCGTCAATTCCTGGCTCACCCGTCTCCCCGAAGCCCCCCCGCATTTCCCGCCCGACCAATTCACCGACCAGCCCGAGCGCTTCCTCGCCGCCGAAGTAGTCCGCGAAAAAGCCATCCTCCAGACACGAGACGAAGTCCCCCACGCCATCGCTGTCCTGATCGATAATTTCGAGGAAACCCCCAAGCTACTGCGCATCCGCGCCACCATCTACGTAGAACGCGAAGGCCAGAAGGGCATCCTGATCGGCAAGAGTGGGGAAGCCATAAAAAAAATCGGCACAGCCGCCCGCAAAGAACTCGAATTGATCCTCGGCTCAAAAATATTCCTCGAGCTCTTTGTAAAAGTCCAAGCCAACTGGCGCCAGAACTCCACCCTGGTCCGCCAACTCGACTGGCACCGCCAACTAGAACAACTAGCCCAATTCCAAGAAGCCGAAGAAGGCTAAAAGCTCCCTGCAAGTTGCCCTCGTAGCGGCGGTCTTCAGACCGCCAGCCGTTGACGTAGCTTTCGAGTTTGACACTGCGGTTGAATTTGTAGCGGCCGCCTTCAGGCGGGCGCCGTTGACCCTGAATTTGACGTTATCGTTGCCGTCGAATTTAACGCCGCCGTTGAATTTGCACCGCTCGCTGCGCACCGCGGCATAACGTAAATCCCTAAGCAGCTCTACTCCCTTCCATGTATGGTCCACCGCGGCAGCGCTGCGTATTCTCACATCGAGAAAAGTCGTTTCGACGGCTCGACAAAGGAGGTCAACAACCGATGCCATTGTTGACGATAATAATGGTTCTGATCGTGGTAGGGGTCCTGCTGTGGCTGGTCAACCTCATCCCCATGCAGGGCACAATCAAATCAATCCTGAACGCGGTGGTAGTAATCGCAGTGGTGCTCTGGCTGCTGAATATTTTCGGGATATTTAATTCCTTCGCGCACATCCGCGTCGGCTCGTAGGCTCGATCACGCCCGGCGCGGGAGGGGAACTGAGCCGCGCGGCTCCACGGCCCGAATTCGCTCCGGTAAACGCCGAAGCTATTTGGAATTCTTCAGTGCCGGGCACCACGAGAAAACGGTAGGCGAGCCTACTGCAGGATCCGATTGAGCTTCGATTTTAGTTACATCCTCCGACGAAGGCCAGAACTTGATCTCGTTTCGAATTGTTCGTGCGTTCGGCGGATACATTGTCCAACCGTCGCCTTGCTGCACGTAGAGCACACGAGTTCTCAAAGGTTCGCGAAGTTCAGCACGCGAATGAAGTTCTCCCGTAAAAACGATCACGGCTCGTGCCTCGGTCGGAGTATTGCCGTGAATCTGCCCCATGCCAAATCGAAATGGTCCCGGCCAGTCCCAGTGACTTCAACAACTTCAATTCGTCCGGAGTTAGTCCCCCGGGTTTCGCCTCAGTTGTAAGATCTTCGGGGCCGGGAATGAGCCGAACATACAGCACCTCAAGGGATTGTTCTTTTTCCTTTGGCAGGAGTGGGTGCACAACGATTGCTCCGCACGCAATTACCGTCGCTGCCATGCCCGCCCAGTGCTTCCAATTCGTTAGGCCGCTTGGTGGCGCTCCGCTGGCGCGCGGAAGTAGAATCGCTCCATAAACTATCCCCGACAATGCGCCTGCATACACGGGATATTGAGAAATCGCAATGTACCAGCCGGCGGCCATCACTGCGACAAACGCCGAGAGCCCGGAGAAAACGGTGCCAAACACGCGCAACAGCCACCGCGGCGCACGAAACCAGCCGAGCAGACGTACGAACGGAAACAGCGATAATCCGAGAAACAAAAGAGGATAAATCAGTAACGGCAGCCAGCCGACAAAGAATCCCACTTCATGCCAGCTGAAGGCACCTCGTCCCCAACCCGGTCCCGGGCGGTCACTGTACGGGAGGAATCCGACAATCGTAGAACTCACTAAGAAGAGAAATGTACCGGTAGCGACAACCACGACAAACAACCCGAGGCTCTTTGCCCAATCGAAAAGAAATCTTCCGATGCGTCTCAGCGCGATCGTGTTCGGTCGCTCATCTGGCGCAGTCATCGCTCATCAAACTCGCGTCGGCGCAATTCCCAGCGACCTCATCTTCCGGTATAAATGGCTGCGCTCCAAACCCAGCGCCTGCGCCGCCTTCGTCATGTTCCAGCGATTCTCCTCCAACTTGCGCAGCACAAACTCGCGCTCGTAAGCCGATCGCGCCTCCTGCAAACTCTCATAAGGTTTCTGCGGGCTCTTCGACGCACCCCGAAAAAGCTCCGGCGGCAAATGGTGCGGCTCAATCCGCGGCGAAGGACAAACAATCACCAGCCGCTCCACCAGATTCTTCAGCTCGCGCACGTTTCCCGGCCACGGATAATTCAACAGCACGTCCAGTGCCGTCGGACTGAACTCCTTCGCCTTTTTCCCATATTCCTGGCAAAAAGCCGCCAGAAAATGCGCCGCCAGAATCGGAATATCCGCCACCCGCTCGCGCAAAGCCGGCACGTAGAAGGGGATCACGTTCAACCGGTAAAAAAGATCCTCGCGAAAGGCGTTCCGCGCGATCTCTTCCTCCAGCTTTTTATTCGTCGCGGCAATCACGCGCACGTCCACAGTAGCCGGCTGGTTCGATCCCAGCGGCTCCACGCGTCGTTCCTCGAGCACCCGCAGCACTTTCGACTGCGTCTTCAAACTCATGTCGCCCACTTCATCCAGAAACAGCGTCCCGCCGTCCGCCTTCTGAAATTTCCCCACCTTGTCTTCACTCGCCCCCGTAAAACTCCCCTTGCGATGCCCGAACATCTCGGATTCGATCAATTCCTCCGGAATCGCCGCGCAGTTCACTTCCACAAATTGCATCGAACTGCGCAAACTGCTCGCATGCAAAGCCCGCGCCACCAATTCCTTGCCGGTGCCGCTCTCGCCGTAAATCAGCACGCGCCCATTCGTCGGTGCAGTCAAAGCAATCTGCTGTCGCAGCGCCTTCATCGGAATGCTGCCGCCCAAAATCTGATGCTTCTCCTCCAGTTCCGCCCGCAACCTCCGGTTTTCGGTCTCCAGCCGCAGATATTCCAGCGCGTTGCGCACTACCAGCACGACTTTTTCCAGCGACAAAGGTTTTTCGACGAAATCAAAAGCCCCCAACTTCGTAGCCCGCACCGCCGTCTCAATATTCGCGTGCCCCGAAATCATAACCACCATCGGCGCCCCGTCCCGCTCCTGCATCCGCTCCAATGTTTCCAGCCCATCCATTCTCTTCAACCACACATCCAGTAAAACCAAATCAAACGCTCGCGTCTCGAGGCGCGCCAAACACTCTTCCCCCGACGCGACAGCCTCCACCTCATACCCCTCGTCGCGCAGCAAGGCGCCCAGAGATTCGCGTATCCCGTTTTCGTCATCAACAACAAATATGGAAGCTGGCATGTTATAAAGGTTTTCTCTGCGTCCTCTGCGGTAGATCGTCTTTCGCTGCGTTCTCCGCCTTTCCTCTGTGTCCTCTGTGCTAAATCTTTCGACTTCACGCCGGCGAAACCGGAATCTCCGCCGCCGGAAACCGAATCAAGAACCTCGTCCCAGTCGGCAGATTATCCTCCACCCGAATCGTCCCGTTATGCTCCGCTATGATCCGGCTAGCAATCGCCAATCCCAATCCCGTCCCGCGCTCCTTAGTAGAAAAATGCGGCAAGAACAATCGCTCCTTATCCTCTGGCGATATCCCCTGCCCACTATCCGAAATCTCAATCTCCACCGCGTCCCCATCTGCATCTACGCGCGTAGCCACCCGCATCCGCCGTATCGACGATCCCTCCATCGCCTCCGCCGCATTATCAATCAAATTAGCCAAGACGCGTCGCAACAACTCACGATCAGCTTTCACCAACGGCAAAGCAGCAGCCAATTCCGTGCGTACCGTCACACCCTCAAGCCGCCCATGAAACAAATCCAACGCACTGGCAACAATCGTATTCACATCCTCAGGCGCCAACCGCGCGGAAGGGAAGCGCGCGAACTGCGAGAATGCATCCACCAGCGATTTCAAAGTATGCACCTCGCGCTCAATCAACCCAGCGCACTCCGCCACCAATTTCTCAAGTTCCGTCCGCAATGCCGCGGCCTGCTGCGACCCATTCCGTTCCAGATAGCGCAGCAATCTCTGCGCCGAAAGCTGTATCGGCGTCAAAGGATTTTTGATCTCGTGCGCAATCCGCTGCGCCACTTCCTGCCACGCCGCCGCCTTCTGCGCGCGCAGCAAATCCGTCAGATCGTCAATCACGATCACATATCCAGGATTCGAAAGCCGCGGCCCCAGCGAACTCACAGTCACCGCCGCACGAACCAGCCGCCCCGCCGTCGCGATCTCAATCTCCCGCGAAGCCACACCCATCCGTAGCGACCGCCGCATCAAATGCAACACCGCCCGCGCCGCCTCCTCACCCACCAAGTCCGGCAAACTCCGCGCCTCCCGCGCCGCATCTCCCAAAATCGCCGGCACTGCCGAATTCACCCGGGCCACTTCGCCCGATGAATTCAGCGAAATCACGCCCGTCGGAATATTTTCCAGAATCGCTTCCATCAATTTCCGCCGCCGCTCACGCTCCTCAATCGCTTGTTCCAGACTCTGCGTGAATTCATTAATCTGCCGCCGTCCCTCGCCAAGCTGCTCCGTCATCCGATTGAACGATCGCACCAGCATCCCCAGTTCGTCCTGCCCCTTCACATCAATCCGGTAATCGAAATTCCCGCGCGAAATTTCCCGCGTAGCCTCCGCGAGCGCCTGAATCGGCACCGTCACTTGCTTCGACAAAAACAGCGCCACCCAGGTCGTCGAAAATCCCAAAATCACGGTGAATAAAAATAGTCCCAGCAGCACGTCGCGCTTGTAAGCCCGCAACCTCTGCTTCTGCCGCAAGTAAGTTTCCGTCTGCGTGCGAATTTCCGAATAGCGCGACAAAAAATCATTGGGCAGAACCCGCGCGACATACAATCGGCCGCCATCCAGCGGCGCGCTGCCCGCGATATACAAATGGTCGTTGGTATGCCAGATTTCCGCGCCGTTCGGAAGCGTCTGCACCAGCGTGGGAGTGATCGTCTCCATTTCCGGCACGGTTTGATCGCTCGAAGCGTCTTCCGGCTTCACATACGCCACTCCGTCGTCCGCCTGTCCCGCCGTATGCGCGATCCACGAAGCGTCCACCGACCACGCCAGACCCAGCAGCGATTGATTCTCCTTGCTCGTCGCCGCGGCCTTCTCCGCGATCGCGTTCAAGTGCCCCAGGTTGGCCTGTCCCATATCCTCCAGCAGCCGCTGGCTCTGCTCATTCGCAATTTCCAGCGGTCGAGGAAACCACGCAATCAAAGTGCGATTCACAATCGCGTAACTGAAAATGAAAAAGAACGCGGTCGGCAGTAGCGACACGCCAATCGCGCCCAGCACCATCTTCACCTTGAACCGCGAGCCCATCTGCCCGCTGCGCCGCTCGATCCACAGCCGCACCAGACTGCGCGCCAGAATCACCGCGAACACCAGGAGCGCCGCCGTCAGCAAGGTCGTCAACGCAAAAAACACCGCGAACTCGCTGCCTTGCTCCGGCCGCAGCGGCACGTCCAGCGAACCCACCATGAAGACAGCCGCCGTCAGCAGCGTGACGATGATCCCGCCGATCCACGGCCACAACCGGTTCTTGCGCTTCGCTCGCTCCGCCTTCAAGACCGCCCCTCCGGACTTAGCTCCAACGAACGCTCTCCGGCCTGTAGCTGTCGTAGCGCGCCAATCCATGCCAATTCGGTCGCCCGAGCGAATCCGCACGCACGAATCCCGCGTCGTTGAACTCCAAAACCGTAATTTTGAGCGATTTTGCCATCGAAAACCGAGAATACCGGGCCCAATCAGCCAAGTCAAGACAACTGTTGTGCAGTTGCCACACTACTGTGGCTCTTCGGTGATACCTTTGGGAGATCGGTAGCCAGTAGGCAGGGGATCGTATCTCCGGTTGTATCCGCGGACGATGCCGATCGTAGCACAAGCACCGCGCATCGGCGAGCGGGCCACCTGCAGCAAAAAATTAATCGAGGATTCAGATACCCGGTAGGGGCGCTGCTTGCTGCGCCCCAGTCCACCAGGCGTCAGCATCGCCAGGGGTCGCATTAGCCTTTGTCGCTTCCGTTGCTTCCAGTTGGCTCTCTGCGTCTCGGCGGTAGTTTCGCTTTTCGTCTTTCTCCGTGCCCTCAGTCTTTCCTCCGTGCACGCTGTGTTAAATCTTTCGCCGTTGCCTCACCCGTTTACCTTCTGAAACTCCCGCATAAAGTTCACCAGAACCTGAACGGTCTCAAGATTCACCGCATTATAAATCGAAGCCCGCATCCCCCCAACAGATCGATGCCCGCCCAACCCAATCAGCCGAGCAGCGGCAGCTTCCTTCGCGAATTTCGATTCAAGGACCTCACTCCCCCCAGCCACCCGAAACGTCACATTCATCTTCGACCGCGCATCCTTTTCGATCGGCCCCACATAATATCCGCCGCTGGAATCTATCGCGTCGTAAAGCAATCGTGCCTTAGCCTCGTTCCGTTTCTCGATAGCCACCACTCCACCCTCAGCCTCGATCCACTCCAAAACCAACCCCACAATGTAAACCGCAAACGTCGGCGGCGTGTGATAAAGCGACCGCTCCTTAATATGCGTGCGGTACTGCAGCACAGTGGGCAAATTCTTGTCCGCCCGCTCTGCCAGATCCTTCCGCACGATCACGACGGTGGCCCCGGAGGGCCCCAAATTCTTCTGCGCCCCCGCGAAAATCAACCCAAACTTCCGCACGTCCACCGGCCGCGACATAATGTCCGACGACATATCCGCCACCAGCGGCACTGCGCCCGTTTCCGGCAGCCAATTCCACTGCGACCCCTCGATCGTATTATTCGTGCACATATAAACGTACGAAGCGTCCGCCCCTAGCTGAATCTCATCTTTCCGCGGCAGCCGCGTAAATTTCACGGCCTCCGTCGACGCCGCAATCCTGTAAGGCGTTCCGCGCTTCAATTCCGTCAGCGCCTTCCCAGTCCACATTCCCGTGTGCAACACATCCACCGGCTTTCCCGGCAAGCACAAATTCAGCGGCGCCATCGTAAACTGCGCGCTCCCGCCCCCCTGCACGAAAATCACCCCGTATTCCTCAGGAATCCCCATGAGCTTCCGCAAATTCTTTTCCGCCCGCTCGATAATCTCCTCAAATTCCGCCGACCGGTGGCTCATCTCCATCACAGACATCCCGGTCCCGCGATAATCCAGTAACTCCTCGCGGATCCGCTGCAGCACAGCCAAAGGCAAAGCCCCCGGCCCCGCGTTAAAATTAGCCGCGCGCTCCACCCCCCGCGGCGATTCGATAGAAAGTGTCACGATGCCATCCCCTCCCGATAATTTCGGTCCCGGCAATTGTGTAGCGTTTACACTGAATTCACAAGAATAGCAGATGCCCGCGCCCTCAGCGAACCCAGCCAATCTGGCCGGCAGCCAGTATGGTCCAGCATTGGCGCGTCTCTGTGCTACGATTCGCGCCCGGAGGCTTTCATGAAAACGTTTCTACTTGGCGCGCTTTTCGCGTCGTCGCTTTTCTTCGCTGTCCACGCCCAGCAAGCGACACAGACGCAGCGAATTCCCCTATTCGAAAATGACGACGTAAGAGTGTGGAAGTCCGTCATTTTTCCAGACGCGCCCCTCGCCATGCACCGCCACGAACATCCCCGCGTGATCGTAGCGCTCACCGGCGGCACCATGAAAATCGTAGAGCAGAACGGCCCCGCCGAGTCCCACGCCTGGGAAACCGGCAAGGCCTACTGGCTCGCCCCCAACCTGCCCAACACCATGCACGCCGACGTCAATGCGGGCGATAAACCCATCGAAGTCGTCGTAGTTGAATTGAAGAAAGAAAAATAATCCGTACATCTCCAAAAGGTTTTGCAAACACTCGAAGTACGCGCAGCTCAGCGGTTCGCTCCCCGGCTGGCCAGCGCGTTAGCTAAAGCTGACCCATCGCCCAATCCGCAGTAATTCTCCGCTGCGTACGCGAATTTGCTGTTACTAAAATGAACACTTTCAGTAGCAATCCCCATCGCCCTCCGCCCGCTCCGGTGACATTATCTGCTCATCGCACCACGATCTTGGGGACGCATGCTGCAGTTCACATGCGGGGGGTCACATGCAGAAAATCAAGCTGTTCGCGAGTTACAGCATTCCGGTCGTCTGGGGTATCGTCGGCCTGGTCGTAGGCTGCGTCGCGGTGTACTACCCCCTCTCCACCATGTGGGAACACGTCATCGTTAAGCCTGAAAACGTCACGCCCACCGACGGCGCCACGGTCCTCATTCTTTCCCTCATCGGCGGCGTTTTCATCGGCGCGGCCGCGCTCTTCGGCTCCGCGCAAAACCGCTGGACCGCCAAACACTAGCTCAACTCTGACCAACCACAAACCAGCGCAAAATCGCCTGCCAACCCCTCGCCTTGACACTCCGCGCAGCCTGCCAGTAAACTGATTTGCTCGTCGCACCACGCGGAGTCGACCCGAATGCTTTTGTCGCGCGATTATGTCGGTTACATGGCTAAGGAAATCGTCAAGCGCCTGGTAGCCGCCAAAATGATCGAAGCCAAGAACGCGGAGAACCTCACCCAGCAAGTCCGCCAGGTGATGGCCGAGGAAGTCACCATCGAGGACCGCCTCAACGAAGAAGTCCGCGAAATCCTCGCCAAATACGCTGAGGAGATGCGCACTTCCGGCGCCTCCTATCAGGAAATGTACAAGAAAGTGAAGGGCCAGCTGGCCCGCGAAAGGAAATTAATTCTCCGCTAACCAGCGGCCCTTGGACTTCCAACTGACGCCATGAGACTGACACGCGAAAAAACCGTACGCCTCTCCCATCGCATCATTGATTTTCTGGTCTCCAGCCCAGACGTGGACTTCGTCGAAGACCGCGACACCATCCGCCAGGAAATCGTCACGATCATCACCGCTCTTCTAAAAGTGGAAGCCCAGGTGGACACCGAAGTCCGCGCCAAAATCGCCTCGCAGAAAAAAGAAATCCTAGAAGGCAGCGAAGAGTGGGACATCCTCTACCGCAAATACTACGCCGAAGGCCTGAAACGCATGGGTGTAGCCGAAGTCCAAACCCGCTAGCCCCGCAGCCACCATTGCCCGCCGCAGTCTCAGCCGCTCGTCTCAATTCAGGCTGATCCCAGTCGCGTGTCATCCCGAATGGAGTCCCGCGCCTTTTCCTCCCCGCCGCATTTTGGCGGGCGCGGGACGCAGAGAGGAATCTGCTTTCTGCCGACGCGGCTAGCGGATGCCGGCCGATGATCAAAGCAAAAAAAAGCGCCCGGCGAAAGAGCCGGGCGCAAAAGGTTTTAACTCTTAACTGTCAACTATCGCTTAAGGCTGCTGACTAGGATCCGGCCTGCGCTGCAAAGTCGGCCGGTCCGGATCAGAATTCGGATCCGAACCCGTCGTTGAAGTGTCCCCCGGCTGCGGCGCCTGCGTCTGCGCAGTCTTCTTGCGCAACTGCGGCTTGTTCGGATTCTTGTCGTTCACCTTCACGTTCGCTTCGATCAGCTGCAAGCGGTGCTTTACCACGTCGAATTCCGACGTAGTCACGATATATTCCGCGCGCTCCGGCAAAATCGTTGCAATCTCTTTCTGCGAAGCCTTGATGCGCTCCGGCGTCGGCGGGTGCGTCGAGAAAATCTTCGGAATCGTTCCGGGCTGCTTCTTTTCGTCCGAGGCTACTTTTTCAAAGAACGCCACAAACGCGTTCGGGTCATACCCTGCCTTGTACATGTACTGCAGCCCCAGATAATCCGCTTCCGCCTCGTCCGTGCGGGTAAATTGCAGGAACGCCATGGGAATCGCGAACTGCATGCCCTGATAAATCGCGTACCCCGCCAGTGTGTATGGAATGAAAATCATCGCGGGAATCATGGCCAGCTGCGCGATTTCGCCCTTGGTCGCTTGCTTCGTGCCGTGCCGTGCGCAGACGTGGGCGATTTCATGCGCCATCACGCCCGCCAGTTCCGATTCCTCATCCGCATGCAGAATCAATCCGCTGTTCACGTAAAAAAATCCGCCGGGCAGCGCGAACGCGTTCACCACGTCCGAATCAATCACCTTAATCGTGAACGGCACCTGCGCGTCCGAATTCCGCACCAGGTTCTGGCCCACGCGGTTCACGTATTCGTTTACCACCGGATCGTTGATGAATTTCGCCTGGCGCTCTACTTCCGCCGATAGCTGCTTTCCCAGCGCGATTTCGTGCTCCAGCGAATAAAAGTTAAGTCCATGTCCCACGCTGCGATTGCCGATGGCGCTCACGTCCGCCTTGCTGCCAGCTTTTACGTTGGGATCGCTGGACTGCTCGATGGGCTGGTCCGCCTGCTGCACCGCGCCCTGCTGTTTATCCGCCGCTGCAGATCCCTGTTGCGCCGTGCCAGAAGGTGTCGTGGCAGAAGGCGCGCTGCCGGGTGCAGCCGTTCCGCTGGAAGGTGTAGCGCTCGGAGGTGTACCGCTCGGCGGCGTAGGGGCTGCTGCGACGGGGCAGTGTTACCCTGTTGCGTGCCCGACTGCGGCTGCGACGAAGTCTGTGATGAAGGCTGTTGCGCACTCTGCTGCTGCGCCTGCGGCACGCCAGCGATGCTGGTCGAAGTCATCAGCGACGCCGCGACGATCAAGGCCCCAAGCTGCCCCGCCAAACTGTTTCTCATGGCTACCTCCGGCGGATACTGCCCGGATTATACACCCCTCCGGGCATCTTCCTGTGCTGAATTCCTTGGATGTACGCCACCCCAATTTAGTTAGCTGATACGTGTAAAAGGTATGTCACCGAACCAACCCGCGGTCCAATCACCGAAAGAGGGCGCGGGTAGCGCCATAGCCCGTCCAAATGTTGCCGCAGGGAATCACCCCCGCGCACTCGTATTGACGGCCCCCCCGATTCTCACTACATTAGTAATGTGCCCGCCCGCAAACTCCAAGTCGGCCAGGTCTGGAAGAAAGAGGACACCGGCGATTCCTATTTGGTTACTAAGGTTTACAACGAAGCCTTAACCACCTTTGCCATCCTCCGCAAAGCCGGGGCTGAATCCGAACGCCCCGTAAAAGTTAAAGTGGACCGCAAAGGCCCCGCCTACGCCCTCCCAGGCTTCAGCTACGCCCAGGAATCCGACGAGTTCTAGCTCGTCGGGGCGTCTTTCGATTTACCAACCAATCTCAACTCGCGGAGTATCCTCGTCAAGTGGTAAGCAAAGTTCGGCCAAACCAGGAAGAGCAGGCCGACCATCCCGACGCATACGCGAAGGGTCGGTCGCGCGCCAAATAGTTCGGGCCGGAAAATGGGCGTCCCCAGAAATATCGCCACAACGATCCAACGAATCCATTTAGCCGTGCGATCTAACTCGTAATCCAACCCACCCTTATGGCGAATCGCCCAGACGACGAACCAAATGTTACAGATGGCCGCCGAAGTGCGTCCGATCGGCGACAACTCCGCAATCATAAAAATGGAATTCATCGTCAGTGCCTAAATTGACCGCACTTGCATCTCCACCACATCCTCCACCTGCATCACTTCCTTAACAATAAATCCCTCCGCATGCCGCGCCCCTATCAACCGCCCGTAATACTGCGCGATCGAATTCATCCGCGCCTCCAGCTCATCCAGCGGTAACACCACCTTCGACCGTCGCATCTCCTTCGGCGGCGTAAATTGCGAAGCGTATGCCAGAATCGCCTGCTTCCGCCGCGCGAATTCCTTGGTAATATCCACGCAAAATGTAGGCCGCTGATAATCGTAAGCCGCCGCGTACAAAATCTTAAACGGCCGGTAAGCCTCCCCCGGCAGCGGATAATTCTTCAGCCCAGCCACAAAACAAGCCTCGAATCCCAGCTGCGCCGCCGTGTAATGGTCCGGATGCCGCCCCTCCCAGTAGGGAAGTATCACCGTCCGCGGCTGCAATTCGCGAATCACCTCCGCAATCGCCATCTTGTAATCCTCGCGCATCTCCAAATGCGCGTCCGGCAAACCCAAATTCCGCCGCACCGCCACGCGCATTATCTTCGCCGCCCGCGTCGCCTCTTTCGCACGCGTCTCCGGAGTCCCGCGCGTCCCCGTCTCCCCCCGCGTCAGATCCAATACTCCCGTACGATACCCAGCCGCCGCCATCTTCAGCAAAGTCCCACCACTCGTAAGTTCCACATCATCCGGATGCGCCGCAATCGCCAGCAAATCAACTTTCATCCCGCCTCCAAATTCAGTGACAAGCAATCGGTGGTCATGCAAGGTGTCCCGATTCTACATCAATCACGACGTCCGCTCAGTCAAGCCCTCTTGTGGTTTTCTCTGCGCCCTCCGCGTCTCTGCGGTAAGCATTTTTGTCTTTCTTAGATTTTTCTCCGCCCTCCCTCGGTGTTCTCTCTGTTAAATCTTTTGACTTTCCCACCACATCATTCCCCGCCTCGCTCCAAAATGTTAATCTGCCCCCGACAAGGAGAAATTCCACATGCCCGAAAAATCGCTAGCAGGACAAGTCGCCCTAATCACCGGCGCCGCCAAACGCATCGGCCGCAGCATCGCCCTGCGCCTGGCCGCCGAAGGCGCCGACATCATCATCAGCTACGACTCCTCGAAATCCGAAGCCGAACAGCTGATCGAGGAACTCAAATCCACGGGGCGCCGCGCCCTGGCCGTCCAAGCCGACGTCTCGCACCGCGCCGACGTGCAAAAACTCTTCAGCGCCGCCGAAAACGAATTCCACCGCCTCGACATCCTCGTCAACAACGCCGGCATGTTCTTCGCCGCCAAATTCGAAGAGCTAACCGAAGAGCAGTGGGACCACATCATGAACGTAAACCTGAAATCGCAATTCCTCTGCGCCCAATCCGCCGCCCCCATCATGAAACGCCAGGGCCGCGGCCGCATCATCAATCTCACCTCACTCGGCGGCCTGCTCCCTTGGCCCGCCTTCACGCACTACTGCGTTTCCAAAGCCGGAGCCATCATGCTCACTAAGTGCCTGGCCCGTGCCCTCGGCCCCGAAATCCTCGTCAATAGCATCGCCCCCGGCACCATCCAATTTCCCGGCGAAGCCCCCGACGAGGATTACATCCAGCGCGTTCCCCTCCACCGCACCGGCACAGGCGAAGACATAGCCGACGCCGCAGCCTTCCTCGCCAAAACCGATTTCGTAACCGGCCAAATCCTGGCAGTAGACGGCGGCCGCTCCTTGGTCTAAAAAAGAAAAGCCCCGGCTCGAAACCTCCAAGCCGGGGCCGCGTCCTTTGCGAACGCTGGAGACCGCAAACGCCGCTACGAGATCACCGGATTCGGTTTCTCCGGATCAATCCCCAAATCCGCAATCGCCTTCTGCACCACGCACTTCTCGATCTTCCCATCCAAAAACAGCTCATTCAAAGCCGCCAAAGCAATAAACCGCGCATCCACCTCAAAGAAATTCCGCAAAGCAGCCCGCCCCTCGCTCCGCCCAAATCCATCCGTCCCCAGCGACGCCATCCTTCGCGGCACCCACGGGCTGATCATATTCGGCAAAGTCTTCAAATAATCCGTCGCGGCCACCAAAACTCCCGGCGCATTCTTCAAAAGTTCTGTCACATAGGGCACGCGCGCCTTCTCCGCAGGGTGCAATCGGTTCCAGCGATCCGTCTCAATCCCATCCGTATACAGCGCCTTATAACTTGTTACGCTCCACACGTCCGCTGCCACGCCGTATTTCTCCAAAATTTCCTGCGCCTTCAAAGCCTCGTTCAAAATCGCTCCACTCCCAAAAAGTTGAGCCCGCAACTTAGATTCCTGATTCTCCGCAGCCCGGAACCGGTACATCCCCTTCAAAATCCCCTCGCGCACGTCGCCCGGCATCGCCGGCATCGGATAATTCTCGTTCATCACTGTGACGTAATAAAAAATGCTTTCGCCATCCTTGTACATCCGGCGAATTCCGTCCTCGATAATCACCGAAAGCTCGTAAGCATAAGCCGGATCGTAAGCCCGCAGATTCGGCACCGGCAAAGCCAGCACGTGGCTGTTGCCATCCTGGTGCTGCAATCCTTCGCCCGACAAAGTCGTGCGCCCCGCCGTCCCGCCCAGCAAAAATCCCCGCACGCGCATATCCGCAGCGGCCCAGATAAAATCCGCAATCCGCTGAAACCCGAACATCGAGTAATAAATGAAGAAGGGAATCGTATTGATCCCGTGCGTCGCGTAAGCCGTGCCCGCCGCGATGAACGACGCCATCGATCCCGCTTCCGTAATCCCTTCCTCCAGGATCTGTCCGTCCTTCATTTCGTTGTAATAAAGCAGCGTGTTCACGTCCACCGGCTCGTAACGCTGCCCCACGCTCGAATAAATTCCCGCCGTGCGAAACAGCGACTCCATGCCAAACGTCCGCGCTTCATCCGGCACGATCGGCACAATCAATTTCCCCATCTCCGGATCGCGCAGCATTTTCCGCAATATCCCAACGAACGCCATCGTCGTCGAAACCTCGCGCCCATCGCTGCCAGTCAGAAATTCCTTGAATAACTCCTCGTGATCCGCCACCAGCGGCTTCGAACGCGTGCTCCGCTGCGGCACATACCCGCCCAATTCCTCGCGCCGCGCCCGCATGTAAGTAATTTCTTCGCTGTCTTCCGCCGGACGGTAGAAAGGCACTTCCGCGCACTGCGCATCGCTCAGCGGAATATCAAACCGCGTGCGAAACTCCTGCAGTTCGTCTTCATTCAGTTTTTTCTGCTGATGCGTGATGTTCTTGCCCTCGCCCGCCTCACCCAGCCCATAACCTTTAATCGTCCGCGCCAGAATCACCGTGGGCGCGCCCTTGTTTTCAGAGGCAGCCTTGTAAGCGGCATACACTTTGCGTGGATCGTGACCGCCCAAACGCAAACGCCGCAGCTCTTCATCCGAGAAAGGTTCGACCAGTTTCAGCAATCGCGGATCAGACCCGAAGAAATGCTCGCGCACATAAGCGCCCGACGAGACCACCAGCTTCTGATACTCGCCGTCCACCAGCTCACCCATACGCTTCACCAGCAAGCCTTCGGTGTCGCGCTCCAAAATCGCGTCCCACTCCGTGCCCCACAAAACCTTAATCACATTCCAGCCAGCCCCGCGGAACGCCGATTCCAGCTCCTGAATAATCTGCCCGTTCCCGCGCACCGGACCGTCCAGTCGTTGCAAATTGCAATTGATAACGAAAATCAGATTGTCCAGTTTCTCGCGCGAAGCCAAAGTGATCGCGCCCAGCGATTCCGGCTCGTCCGTCTCGCCGTCGCCCAAGAACGCCCACACTTTCGCGTCCGTCGCCGGTTTCAATCCGCGATTTTCCAGGTACCTGTTGTAACGCGCCTGGTAAATCGCCATCAGGGGGCCAAGCCCCATCGACACGGTAGGGAATTCCCAGAAATCGGGCATCAGCCAAGGGTGCGGATAAGAAGAAAGCCCGCCCCCCGGTTTCAATTCACGCCGGAAATTTTCCAGTTTCTCCGCCGATAGCCGCCCTTCCAAAAACGCGCGCGAATAAATTCCCGGTGCCGCGTGCCCCTGAAAATAAATCGTGTCGCCCTCAAACTCCGCCGTGCGCGCCCGGAAAAAATGGTTGAATCCCACTTCGTACAGCGCTGCTGCCGAAGCATAAGTCGATATGTGCCCGCCAATCCCGTGCTCTTCGCGATTCGCGCGTACCACCATCGCCAGCGCATTCCACCTCACCAGGCTCTTGATCCGCCGCTCCAGTTGCTGGTCCCCCGGAAATTCCGGCTGCAGCGAGTGCGGAATCGTGTTCACATAGGGCGTGTTCGCGGTAAACGGAATCTCGATCCCGATCACCTTCGCATGCGCGCGCAAGCGTTCCAAAATGTACGACGCCACATCCGGCCCGCTCGACTGCAGCACCGCATCCAAAGATTCCAGCCACTCCTGAATTTCCGCGGAGTCCAACCCCTGCAGCGGCAAACTGATCTCGTTATTCATATCTTCGTTCGGCCCTCTCCTAGCGCTCGCTGTCACCGTCTATCAACCTCACACATCGCGCCGTCCACTATTTTCTCACCAATAGAATACACCCCAACGGCAACCAGCGCACACCCAGAACAATTCGTTTTTTCAATCGAACCCCACGCGCCGCCTTAACCGCACCCACCGCCATGCCGCGATCGTAGTGCGCCATCATCCTGAGCCCGCCGCGGCGGGCGAAGGATCTCTCTTCCGCCCTTCCGCGGCGATCCGATCCGCCGTGTGGGCCGCCCCAATCTCCCGCCGCGCGAGCTTTCCCACAAACTCCCGATCCGCCGGTAAAAAATTCAGCTCGCTCAAAGTCTCTGGCGTCCGCCATTCCATGTTCTCAAACACAATGTTGCGAACCGACCTCGGCTCAACCGCAGCCGAAAAGAAAATCAACTCAATCTCCTCGCTCATCTCCGCATACCGATGCCGCGTCCGAAAAACTTCCTCGCCCACGCGCGCCTCCACCCCCAACTCTTCCATCAACTCGCGCGCCAGTCCCTCTGCAGCCGTTTCCCCAGCCTGCAATTTCCCGCCAGGAAATTCCCACATCAATTCAAAAGTATCCCCCCGCCGCCGCTGGCAAACCAAAATCTTCCCGTCCGCCTCAATCAGCCCAGCCACCACAGTCAACATGCACTCTCCCGAATCGCGCGTGCCAATTCCCGCGCGCCATCAACCAACGGCGTCCCCGGCGTATTCAAAAGCTCATCTCGAATCACCACCACGCGCCCATTCCGCACCGCCGGCACATCGCGCCACAAAGGATTCCGCAAGACCGTCGAAACTTTCGCACGCGCCCCAGTAGCCGCCCAAGCCAACACAATCAATTCCGGCCGCGCCAGTGCCACGTCCGAGTCCGACACTCGCTCCCCAGCCGCCACCACCATCTCGCCCCCAGCCATCTCCACCAACTCCGCTACCCAGGGAGGGGAACTGATCCGCGGCTTCGGCCAAGCCTCGCAATACACGCGCACCCGCCGCCCGCCGCCAATCCGCCGCGCCACATCCGCAAATCCCCGCTGCATTTTTCGAATCAAAGCTTCCGCCGCCCGCCCCCGCTCCACCAATCGTCCCAACGTCCGAACATCACCAAAAATATCCGCGAGCGACCGCGGATTAATCGCCAAGAACGCCACAGGCTCAGCCAAAATCCTCTGCACCGTCTCCGGCGCGAACGGCACCGACCCTATCAGCAGAGTCGGACGCAGCCGCATCAACTCCCGCACATCCATCTTCCAACAATCGCCCACCGCCGGCCGCGAACCGACCTCCGCCACATCCTTGCACCACCTCGAAACTCCCACCAACTCCGGCCCCGCGCCTAACGAAAGCAATATCGAAGTAACGCTGGGTGCCAACGATACGATCCGCATCTCGTCGAGTTTTTTCGTTCGCGCCATAGCATCAATATACTACTGCTCGGCAGCACTCCTCTTTCTCTGTGTTCTCCGCTTTTCTCTGTGTCCTCTGTGCTAAATCTTTTGCCTTTCTCTGCGCCCTCTGCGTCTCTGCGGTAAGAGGCCCCCCAAAAACAAAAACGCGCCGGAGAGCCTCGCTCCCCGGCGCGTTCAATCCAATCTAAAGAAAAATTACTGCGCCGCTTCCACCTTCTTCAAGGCCGGCTTCGGGATCTGCCAGATTACCCCCGAATCATCAGCATTGTTCGGATAGAACTGCGCCGATTTCTTCCCCGACGGTAGCAAAATAATATCCGCGCGCCGGTTGTAAGCGAACCACGTCCCCTCGGCGTTGCGTGCCCGCGCCTTGGGAGCCGGATTCGGGTTGGTGCTTTCCAGCGTCTTCACTTCGGACTTATCCATCGGGCGTTCCTTACCATATGCCGCCGTCTGGATCTTGTCCGCCGAGATTCCCTGGTCCACTAGATATTGCTTGATGCGCTCCACGCGCCGTTCGCTCAAATCCTGGTTATGTGGCTTCGAGCCGCGAATGTCCGCATAAGCTTCCACCGACAACTTCGCGTCGCCGTCGTATTCCAGGTATTTCTTAAATCCCGCCGCCAAGGTTGCGAGCTCCAGCTGCTGGCTCTTCACCAATCCGACTTGCGGGTTCCCCTTATCCGGATAATCCGTCGGGTAGAACACACTCTGCAGCACCACTTCCGGGATCGGTTCGATCGACCCAGTGACGTGTATCGTCGCCGTCTGGTCGAGCGAGCCGCCGCAGACGTTCGTCGCGTGCAGCACGTAGTTACGATTCTCGTCCACCGGACCGATGTCGGTCTTGGCGGGGTCAGCCTTCACGGTCTGTGAACCATTGAGGTCTACTTTTCCGAATGGATCCACGTTGACCGAATCCGCATTTCCGGTAGTCCACGTCACCGTGCCGTTGTCATCGGTAATGACTTTGTCGCCGATCTTGCGGTAGTGCAGCTCGGACGGGTTCGTCGTGATGCTGCCCGTGACGACGGTATTCACGTTCACCGTCTCGGTACCCGTCACTATGCCGCCCGGTCCCGCAGCCGTCAAAGTGTAGGTAGTCGTCGCGTGAGGCGATACTGCTTGCGATCCGCTGTTCGCCACCTTGCCGACGCCCTGGTCGTAGCTCACGTCCACCGCGTCCGTCGTCGTCCACTCCAGATTCGTGCTCTGGCCGCAGTTGATGTTCGCCGTCGAATTTGTCACCGTCGCATGCACCGGCGCAACCACTACTGTTGCGCTCGCGATTCCGGCATGAAAACGCGGCTGTGGCGCCTTCTTCGTCAATTCCGCGTCGCGCTTCGTCCAGTCCGTCGTCACCTGTGAATTCTTGGCGACGTTGATTGAAACCTTCTTGCCCGCCTCGATCTTGACGTCGCCCGACCAAAGTTCTTTCCCTGCGCGAGTGATCGTCAGATGATGCGTTCCCGGAGGCAGCACCAACTCCTGCTTCCAGACCCAGAAATCGTTATTGAATTCATCCACATGCCCTACAAAATATCCCGGAGTCTTCCCGTTCGACAGCACCGCGGCGCGCACATCTACTCCCGTGATGTACACACGGCCCCACGGTCCCGACACCTTATCACCGTATGCTTCCAGCGCGACGTTGAGGTCCGTTTTCTTCCCGGCCTCAATATTCACGTCCTGCGTGGAAATCTTGTAGCCATAGTTCACCACCACCACGGTGTGCTTGCCCGCCGCCAGTTTGATATCGTGGCTGCCGTCGTTAATGGCGTTCCCATCTACGAATACGTAAGCTTGAGGCGGCGTTACCTTAATCTTCAGCTTCCCGTCTTGCGCGAAGCTGGCGCTCGCCAACATTGCGAAGGCCACCGCGAGGGTGAAGACATATCCAAGTCGTCGCATCTGTCTATCTCCTGACAAATTCTTAGGCGAAGTGAGAGACCGCTTTCCGCGCCCGGTTCGGATAAGCGCTGGCTGGGACTGCTACGTTACTTTCCTAACCCCACTTGTGTCAACAAGATTGAAACAAAAAAAGCGAAACTTCTGCAAAGCGCCTTGACTGTCGCGTTATCAACTATCCAACTTCTGGCCCAACGCATTATACTCAACACTACCCGCTCGTCATTCGCAATTGTCAGTTCTTACTAGTCAACCAAGGAGTTGATGCTTGGCCACACCCCCGGGTGTCACGTTCAACGAAATTATCCTCGACCACTTTCGCGCGCCGCACAACGCGGGCGACTTGCCCGACGCCACCGCCACAGTCGAAGTGACCAATCCCGTCTGCGGCGATGTCCTCCGCCTCGCGGTCCGCATCGAGAACGGCCGCGTCGCCGCTGCTCGTTTCAAAACTCAAGGTTGTGTCGCCGCGATAGCCTGCAGCTCAAAGCTCACCGACATCCTCATCGGCAAATCCGCGCCAGAACTTTACGCCATCACCCCCGAGCAAATCTCCAGCAGCCTCGGCGATCTCCCTCCCGCCAGCTTCCACGCCGCCCAACTCTGCACAGGCGCCGTCTCCGCCCTGCTGAAAAAGTTAGGGCCACCTTTCTCTGCGCCTCCGCGGTAGGTTTATCTTTCTCTGTGAGCTCCGGTTTTCCTCTGCGCTCACTGTGTCAAATCTGTGGTCGCTAACCGGTGACACTCGATCTGTCAGTGCCTCATCGCCTTCCGCACCGTCTCCGGATCATTCAAATTCAAAATCACTCCCTCCTCCTGCGTCTCCACTTCCGCAACCTCCGCCGCGTGATTCCATACCACCTGCCTCGCGCCAATCTCAGCCGGAGCCGCCAGCAACTCCTCATACAACTCCGCCCGAAAAATCACAGGATGCCCCCTCCGTCCATTGTACCGGGGCAAAACAATTAATTTCCCGCCACGATCAAACGCCGCAATCAAATCCCCCACCAGCCGCGCCGAAATCAAAGGATGGTCCACCGGGCAAATCAAAATCCCCTCGCTCACCCCCACCGGCAAACTTCGTATCGCCGCATGAATCGACGAAAGCTGCCCCTTCGGCCAATCCGCGTTCACCACCACCCACGCCGGATCAATTTTCAGCTGCGCGCGAATCCCACCCGCCCCAGCCCCCAGCACCACGCGCGTAATCCCCACTCGCGCATGACGAGTCGCCGCAATCAAATGTTCCACGAAGGTCGAACCTTGGAAGGGAACCAGCGCCTTCGGCTGGCCCATCCGTTTGGATTCTCCGGCAGCGAGGACCGCGGCGGCCAGCATGGCAGCTCAATCACCCAACAGATGCGCAGCTTCAGAAAGTTTTATGGATTTATTAGGCAGCGCAGCGGCATTGCGCCGCACCGCGATCAATTCCGCTGTAATGCTCACGGCAATCTCTTCGGGAGTTAGCGCCCCAATATCCAGCCCCACCGGCGCGTGCACTCGTTCGAACTGCGCCGCCGAAAATCCTTCCTTCTCCAGTGCCTTATACACCGCGATCACCTTGCGCTTGCTGCCCATCATCCCGATATAACGCGGCGTAAACCCGCGCGCCTCAGCTCCCACTGCCCATGCCAGCACGCGCATGTCGCCGCTATGCCCCCGCGTCACAATCAGCAAATACGTCGACGACGTCGGCTGTATTTTTTCGAACGCTTCCGTGTACGAAGTAAAAATCTCCGTCGCCATCGGAAATCGCTCGGCGTTCGCAAAAGTCTCACGGTCATCCACAATCGCGATCTTAAATCCCGCCTGATGCGCCAGAGGCGCAACCGCCGTCGATACGTGCCCGCCGCCAAAAATATAAAGCGTCGGCGGCGGCAGCACCGGCTCCACAAAAATTTCCAATGTGCCGCCGCAAATCAACCCTGCGTCGTACTGCGCATCGTGATTCAAATTAAAAGTCATCTTGCGCGGCTGCTCCGTAACAATCACTTCCTTCGCCGCCGCCCACACATCCGCTTCTACGCATCCTCCTCCCACGGTGCCCACAATCGACCCGTCGTCCCGCACCAACATCCGCGAACTCTCATAGCTAGGTATCGACCCGTTCGTGTGCACAATAGTAGCCAGCGCCCCGCGCTCGCCAGCCCGCCGCATTCTCACCACTTCTTCAAATATATCCATCGCGCCACACAAAGATAAGATACCGCACACCACGACACCCAAGGTACGCAAACTTTCACAACAGGGAGTCCCACGCAAAGGCAAACCAACGAAGGTCCGCTCAAATCATAAAGGGAGCGCAGCTCCTAAAATTCCCGTAGCGCGGCTTGCAAACCCACACCAATTTTTCCCGCCACCCGCTCTACGCCGATTTCGCCACCAAACTCGCGCCGCCAGGCGCCGCCGCTGCTGGACGCTCGGGAGCCGCCTGCTCAAACACGGCCGGCTGCGCGCACAAAGTCACCGCCTCGGAAATCTGCAACACCTCATACTGCATCCCGTTCTGCCACTTCTGAAATGCTTCCTTCTCCTGCTGCACTTCCGTCAAATTCCGGTTCATCTTCTCCACATACTGGCGCGTCACTCGCTCCATCTCCGCCTGCAGCTGCGAATTTTCCTCCGCGCGCCGCGACCAATATTCCTCAAATTTATTTCGCTGGTCCACTTCGTAAGCCGCCACCGCCGCCTGGCGATGCGCCGCATCCTGCAAAATATCGCCCAGCGGAATTCCCGCCGCACTCAGCGCCATCAGCACCGAAGCACGCTTCACCTCGTCGCCCAGCCCGCGCAAGTGATCGCTGCGCAGCATCTCCACCACTTTCGTGATGCTGTATCCCATCCGCGGCTCCATGATCCCAGCCGTACGGTAAATATCTTCCAGCAACAGCAGGTCTCCTCGTGGTGTCGCCATCGCTGCGTCTCCGTTCATCCCCGGCGCTCCGTTGCTCCCGCCATTCCCGCCATCTTGCTGCTGTCGCCGATTTCCCAGATTGAGCCATTTGTTTTGCATGTCTGTCCTCTCTTCGAAGAACGATGTTGTTCGCTTCTGATACTGCATGCTTGAATTCGTCGGCTCGCCAGCCTTCGTTCGACGCGGCATATTATCCCGCGCAATTTCGAAGCCAATCATCGGCTCATGCATCACCGCAGGAGGAAATGTCACCCGCGTCAACTGCAGCGGCGCCGGTTTGGCAATCGGGATCAACGTCCCCCTGCGAATCAGTGGCCGTTGCGATGAATTGTTCTGAACTATTTCCGAAATGTGCGCTGGTTCAACTGGCACGTCCATTTCGCGCGCGCTGGATGTGTTCGCCTCGCGCACGCCGCCCTCATTCGCGGGGCGCTCGCCCCGCGCTTCCACCTCGCGCACTCTGGGCGTATCTACCCGCCGCGAAGGAGGTGCTTCCACCTGTCGCGTGTGCGGCGCATCCGCTCTCACAATAGCGGTCGTTGCCATCGGGCGGGAATTCACAGCGTTCAACTGCGGCGACAATCTCGCCGGGGCCGGCCGCGCAACCTGGTCGCGCCGCATTCCCACCACAAATTCGCCTTCGTCTGCGCGGCACCATCGGGTCGTACCGGAAAAATCGTCCCGGCACCAACTCACATGAATCTTCGTTCCGGCCTCAATTGGCACTTTCAGCCGTAAACAAGCTCCCGATGGCGACGTATCCTCTATCTTCGCTGGCGCCGTGTGCACGGTTTCGTCGCCATCCGCCCACGAAACCTTGGCGACCGCCATCATCGCCTTCCTCGGCTCGCCCGCACCTCGGGTCGCGCTATCCATGTCCACTAATATCGGCAGAAAAATCCCGCGCTCCAGCCTCTTCCCACCCCGCATTCAAAATAATGTTCTAATCTTCAACACGCGTACGCACTGTGCCGCATTGGAACCACCAGTAAGCGGCGCTCTTGCCTCTGCTGCTAGGTTTTCTCTGCGTCCTCAGCGCCTCTGTGGTAAAACGCCTCCAGCTTTCTGGGATTTTCTCCGCCTTTCCTAGCTGCCCTCTGTGTTGAATCTTCGCCGTAAACCGCAACCCACCCTGAAACGATTCAGCCGCCAACTTCACTACTAAACGAAAAGGAGCCCCATGTACTTGCTAATAGCCCTGCTCTGCATCGCCGTCGCCTACGAAGCCGCCGAAGCCCTAAATCGCGCAGCCAATCTAACCTCCACCGACCCGCGCCCCTACTCCTCCCGCACCTCAAAATAAAACTGATAATGTTTCCGGCACCCAGGATTAAACCCCGCCCCACACTGCGGGCAACGCGACTCGCACTCCATATACCGCCGCACGCTCAACTCCACACCGCAAGCCCCGCAAAGTATCGCGGCCGTATCCCACTCGCTCACCGGCCAAACCTCAATCGCGTGCCCCGCCAACTCAATATGACAATCCTTGCAAGCGTAATATTCCCCGCAGCATTTCATCTTGATCGCAATGATGTCTGTCGCGCCGTGATAATGCCCGCAGCGCGTTTGCGCATCCACGTCCACGCCGCGCACCTGTGGTAAATTTCTATTCATGTTCCCCCTGCCAAGCCAGCCTACCGCACCCGAGCAATCCAATTAGCCCGCCCCAAGCGTATATATAGTCAGGGGGCGAACTCTCTCGCGCAACAACGTCCCCCGCTTTTACGTGCACCACCTATGCTCGCGCCTTGCGGTGAATTGTAGAATCGAAATGCGGGAGACGACCATGTTTTCAGAAAAGCACCAGAATGAAGTCCCAAGCACGATCGGCCGCCGCACTTTCTTAGGCCTTGTCGGTGGAGCAGCGATAGCGCTGGTCTGGTCATATTTTCAGCGGCGCCAGCCCGTGCACGCAGCCTTCGTAGCGCCCTCCGGCCCGCCGAAGATGGTCAAGATCGTCATGTTCACTGACGCCGGCCAGCGCCAGGACACCGTCACCGTCCCCGAAATCGTGAAGTCCGACGATGAGTGGCGCAAGCAACTCTCGCGCGACTCCTTCGAAGTCACGCGTGACGCCGCAACCGAGCGCCCGTACACGAACGAAAACCCCAACGACCACGCCCCGGGCGTCTTCCGCTGCATCTGCTGCGACACCGCGCTCTTCGACGCCAGCACTAAGTTCGATTCCGGCACCGGCTGGCCCAGCTTCTGGGCGCCCATAGCCAAAGAAAATATCGTGCAATCTGCAGACAGCAGCCTGGGCATGGTCCGCACCGCAGTTTCTTGCAGCCTGTGCGACGCGCATCTGGGCCACGTCTTCGACGACGGCCCCCGCCCCACAGGCCTGCGCTACTGCATGAATTCCGTAGCTATGCGCTTCGCCAAAGCCGCGTAGCGCCGCCGAGGAAGCCTTTGAATTTGTAGCGGCCGCCTTTAGGCGGGCGTAGTTGCCGTTGATTTTTCGGAGAGCCGCGAAGAACCGCGCAACCTCTTCGTCGCATCTAACGAGAACAACCAGGCCGCAAGGCCGAAGGGTAAAATATGAATCGCTCACTGAAAATTACTTTAGCTGTCTGCGCCGCTCTCCTCATCGCCTACGCCTCGCTCCGTCACAGCGTCGCCAGCGCCGCGACAGCTCTACCCGACCCCACAATTGACGAATCCCGAGCCCCCCAAAAGGGCCGGGAGACATTGGTCTTAGCAGGCGGCTGCTTCTGGGGCATCCAAGCCGTCTTCCAACACGTAAAGGGTGTCACCAGCGCCACCTCTGGCTACTCCGGCGGCAGCGTGAAAAATCCCGACTACGAGCAAGTCAGCAGCGGCGAGACCGGCCACGCCGAATCCGTACAAATAATCTACGATCCGTCGCAAGTTACTCTGGGCCAGCTGCTGAAAGTTTTTTTCTCCGTCGCCACTGACCCCACAGAACTGAATCGCCAAGGTCCAGACAGCGGCACCCAATACCGCTCCGCAATTTTCTTCGCCAGTCCCGATCAGCAACGCATCGCCCAGGCCTATGTGCAACAACTCGATCAAGCCAAAGTATTCAGCAGCCCCATCGTCACCCAGATCACCCCCTTCAAAGCCTTTTATCGCGCCGAAGACTATCACCAGAACTACGCCACCCTTCACCCCGACAACCCCTACATCGCCACCTTCGACCTCCCCAAAGTCGAACACCTCCAACAACAATTTCCCAACCTCTACCACTGAGGCCGCACCCCGTCCAAAAGCACCGAAACCAGAAATTTTCGGACAGTCAGTACTAGTTCTGTACCATTTCTGTCCCTTCGCCCAGCTGTTTCCTCGTCCCTTTCGTGCTATGTTCAAACGGAAATTAAAAAATGAAACGGCACATACAACTGCGAACCCCACGCCAGCGCCCCAAGCCGCTGCAGCCGAGCCCGCGCGCCATGCACCCGGCTCACCCGCCGGGAGCCACAAGTCGCGTCTCACAAATCACGAATCACGCCTCACAACTCCCGCGCTGCAACCCGCCAAGCTCGCACAACTACGCACACCAAATTCCCACATTTCTAATCAACGGCGCGCCGATTAGAAACGTCCGCAACTCGCAGAAAACAAACAATGGCGCCCGTTTCTAATCGCAAGTTATTCGCCCTTTTCCGCAACGCGCAGGACCCCCGCAAAAGCTCACGATTCACTTCTCGCCAATCATTTCTGACGACCGGCGTATTTCTGCGCACTTCCGGCGCGCCTCTCATCTCCTCACTTGACTCAACTCCACCACCGTTGTTAATTGTGGGCCTCAACTCAACCGAGGAGCGCCCATGAAAGCCATCGTTTACGAGACGCAAGGCGGCCCGGAAGTCTTGCAATACAAGGAAGTTGCCGACCCACAGATCAGTCCCTACGAAGTGTTGGTCCGCGTGCGCGCCTGCGCCCTGAATCACCTGGATCTCTGGCTGCGCATGGGCCTGCCCAATCTTCCCGTGCCGCTGCCGCACATCCCCGGCAGCGACATCGCCGGCGAAGTCGCCAAAATCGGCGACAAAGTCACCAACGTAAAAGTGGGCGAGCGCGTCCTGCTGCAACCCGGAATCTCCTGCGGCCAGTGTGCCAGCTGCCTCTGCGGGCAAGACAGCATGTGCCCCGCCTACACGCTGTTCGGTCAAGGCGTTGACGGCGGCTGCGCGGAATACGTGAAATCCCCAGCAGTGAACTGCGTGCCGATTCCAGAAAAACTCTCCTTCGAGGAAGCCGCCGCGTTTCCCCTGGTGTCACTCACCGCCTGGCACATGCTCATCGGCCGCGCCAAATTGCAGCCCGCGGAAACTGTGCTGGTTCTGGGCGCAGGTAGCGGCGTCGGCAGCGCTGCAATCCAAATCGCGAAAGCCGCGGGCGCGCGCGTGATCGCTACCGCCGGCTCTGATGCAAAACTCGAAAAGGCGCGGGAGCTCGGCGCCGACGCGGTGATCAATCACACCACGCAAAAAATTGCCGACGAAGTGAAACGCTTAACCAACCGCCGGGGCGTCGAAGTGGTCTTCGAGCACGTCGGCCAAGCCACATGGGACAACAGCATCCGCAGCCTCGCGATCGGCGGACGCCTGGTCACCTGCGGCGCCACCACCGGGTTCGATGGAGCGATCAACATCGCGTATCTTTTCACGCGCCACCTCTCGATTCTGGGTTCCTTCATGGGCAGCAAAGCCGAATTATTTTCCGCGCTGGAACTATTGCGCCGGGGCCTGCTGAAACCAGTGATCGACGTAGTCCTGCCCCTCGAAAAATGCGCCGAAGGCCACAAACGAATGGAAAATCGCGAGCTATTCGGCAAAATCGTTTTGAGGGTGGCGTAATGTTGCAGGAACCGCAACAGAAAGCGCCGCGCACTTTGCGGAACATGTGGATCGGATTCGGCGTGCTTGCCGCGATCGTCGTCGGCTACACGGCTTTCGTTTTCTGGTCGCGCTGGCAAGTGAATCAGGACATTGCCGCGAAACAAAAGGCCGCGCAAGCTGCCAAGGTGCGTGACGACGCCGCGAAATCTTTCGAAGTGCTGGGCGGCGCGGATTTCAAGATCATCAGTTTTTACGCGATGCCCGGAACCATTCATCGCGGCGACAGCGCGGACATGTGCTATGGCGTTTCCAACGCGAAGTCCGTGAAACTCGATCCGCCCGATGTGGCCAGCATGTTTCCGTCGCTCGATCGTTGCGTGAAAGTCTCACCGAAAAAGACGACGACCTACACGTTCACCGCGGACGACGGCAAGGGCAACACGAAAATTGCGCAGCTAACGATCGAAGTGCAATGATGGGGTGGCACGACGGGCATACGATGCTCGCGACAGCTGCACGAACAACGGGCGCCGGCCGCGTTGCAAAGAACGGCGCAAACAGGCAAAATGAATGCAGTCGGCGTGAGATTTTGCGCCGCTACGGAGTCACATAGGTCATGGTCGTCGAACTCGCAAAGGGCGTCACACTGGAAGCGCCAGGACAGGACGCGAACTTCCTGAAGGACGAAGGAATTCTGTTCGCGTCGCTGGACAAAGTGGTGAACTGGGCGCGGCGCAGCTCGATCTGGCCGATGTCCTTCGGCCTCGCCTGCTGCGCGATCGAAATGATGTCCATGGCGTCTTCTCGCTACGACATTGCGCGTTTCGGCGCCGAAGTTTTTCGCGGCTCGCCGCGGCAATCCGATTTGATGATCGTTGCCGGCCGCGTTTCCGTAAAAATGGCGCCGGTAATCAAACAGCTCTACGAACAAATGCCCGAACCGAAGTGGGCAATTTCCATGGGGGCGTGCGCCACCTCCGGCGGCGTCTTCAATAATTACGCGGTGGTGCAAGGCGTCAATCAAGTGATCCCGATTGACGTGTACGTCCCCGGCTGCCCGCCGCGCCCCGAAGCTCTCCTCTACGCAATCTTCCAGCTGCAGAAAAAAATAGACAACGACCGCGGCAGCTTCATGCGCTCCATGAATTTCAGCAAAAGTTAAGAATCAGCTCACAGTCGAAAATCGAAAGTCAAAGGTGAACGTCGTTTTCCGCTCGCGTGCAGAGAACATTCAGCGACGTATTAAGTTGCCGAAAGAACTTCCGCAGTGCCACCGTTGAAATCGAGGATCGTGCCGGGTGCGTTGTGTTCGCGGCGGACGTAGCCCATTCCGATGGCGGCGTTTGCGGCGGGTGAAAATGCGGAGCTGGTGACGATGCCGACTTCTTTGGCTTCTGCGACCGGACTTTCTGCGGCACGCGCGTTCGCGATCGCAGGCTGCGCGACTTCGCCCTCCGCAACTTGTCCCGCAGCGTCTCGTGCGTACAAGCGCGTCAGGGGCGCGGGCGGATCGGCGACAGAAAACTTCAGTTGCACGCGGCGGCGATTCACCTGGCCGCGCGAGCGCACGCGTTCGACGATTTCCTGGCCGGTGTAGCAGCCTTTGCTGAAACTGATGTGCGTCGCTTCCAGCGCGGCTTCGTGCGGAATCACGGTGTCGTTGAAATCATCGGGGAAACATGGGATGCCTGCTTCCAGGCGTAGTGCATTCACGGCGCGCATGCCGATCGCAGCACCGTGTTGCGCGATAACGCTGGCATGAAGATTGCGCCACAGCAATCCGAGATGTGCGCGCGGAGCGATAATTTCCGCGCCGGGAAAACCAAAGTGCGAGTGGCGAATCAGATGGCATGCGACTCCATCAATTTCCACTTCCGCGATGGCGTGCTCGGAAAATCCTTCCAGCGCCAGGCCGCAAGCTTCCGCGATCACCGTGCCAGCGCGCGGGCCTTCGAGTGCCAAGCTGCCGAATTGCTCGGTGACGTCGCTCAAGGTGACGTCATCCATGATGATGAATTTATCCAGTGTGGCGACGGTGCGTTCGCGCACCGAAGCGTGCGAGAGCACCAGCAATTTATCCTGCAGCGCGTAGATTTCCAGCTCAGCAAGGATGTGCCCTTGCGGTTTGAGTAACAAAGCCAGCGTACCGCGGCCTTCGCCCAGCGACTTCACTTCGTTCGACACGATCGCGTTCAAGTAGCGAACGCGATCCGGCCCAGTGAGCTCGACGATCGTGTGCCAGTTGGTATCAAAAATGGCGACAGCTTCGCGCGCAGCGCGGTACTCGTCCGCGAACGACGTAAATTGCTCTGGCAACGTGACGCCATGAAAAGGCGCGAGGGTCGCGCCGGCAACCTGGTGCTCGTGGAGTAGAGATGTATCCATAATTCGCAAATCGCGCTCGCCAATCACGCGCGGCGCGATGCACATTCATATTATCAGATGACGCCGCGAAGTCGCGGGACGCCCTGTGAGTGCCTGAGTAGCGATGAGTGATTAGTGATTCGTTCTCCACCACTGAGCTGGGAAGTATTGAGCGGAAGTCACGCGCCTTCGCCTGCGCGCCAAATTTGCCCGTTTCCATCGAGTAGTTATCTTGACGACGGCGCAAATCGGGTACAGACTGGCGACGCGTCGGTGTAGTGGTTCAAGTTCAAGCTGTTACAAGTCGTCCCCGTAAAGCCAGCCACTCCCCACCGTCTCGGGACTCAGCGCTTGCACGCTGTGGTCCCGGCAAAAAACTGGAATCTAGCGTGCAACGCGTCTCGTTGTGCTGGAAACCGAGATGCCCCGAAAGAAAATTAGGACCGACAAGACGCGCAACAAGCCGCATGCGAGCGTTAGCGACGCGTCCGCGAACCGCCTTCGCGGATACGAACAAGTGGTGCAAAATCTCGAAGAAATAATCGTGGTGGTGGATCGTGATTGCCGCTACGTGATGGCGAACCAAGCGTACCTGGATTATCGCGGTGTGCAGCGCGAGGAAATTGTCGGTCATCTCGCCTCGGAGATCCTCGATCCGCAGGTGCTCGAGGGAGTGATAAAGCCGAAGCTGGACGAATGTTTTCAGCACAATCGCGTGGTCAAATTCGAGCTGACGACCGACTCTCCACGTCTGGGAGTGCGAGACCTGCTCATTTCGTATTTTCCCATCTGCGGGCCGTCCGGAGTGGAGCGAGTTGCTTCCATTACGCAGGACATCACCGAGCGCAAGCGCGCGAACGAACTAATTCGCCAGGAGCGTGATCGCGCGCAACTCTATCTCGACGTTGCCGACGTCATCTTGCGCGCGCTGGATGTGCGGGGCCGGGTCACGCTGATTAACCGCAAGGGATGCACGTCGCTGGGCTGGGAAGAGGCCGAACTTCTGGGCCGCGATTGGTTCGAGACCTGCATCCCGGCCGGAATCAGGGAACAGATCCGAATGTGCTTTCGCAATCTTCTGGCTGGCGATTTGACCCAGATCGAAAATCCCGTACTCACCCGGTCCGGCGAAGAAAGAATCTTCAGGTGGCGCAACGCGCTGCTGCGAGACGAAGGCGGGGCGGTGATCGGCGTACTTAGCTCGGGCGAGGACGTCACCGAGCGCAAGCAAGCTGAATCCGCGCTGCGGCATTTATCAGGACGCCTGCTACAGACACAAGACGAGGAGCGGCGAAAGGTCGCCAGAGAACTGCATGATGGCATCGGCACGTACGTGAGCGGATTGAGTTTGGCCCTGGGCAAGATGCGGACGTTCCTGAACGAAAAAAATCCCGAGCATCAGAAAATTGTGACGGAATGCAGGGAATTGATCCAGGCGGCCGCCGGAGAGATCCGTTCCATTTCGTATCTACTGCATCCGCCAACGATGGAGGAGATGGGGCTAGGATCCTCGCTGGAATGGCTGGTGCGTGGTTTTTCTGGCCGCAGCGGAATTACGATTTCGTTGCAGTTGGCGGAGGATATCGGCCGATTGAAAGCAGAAATCGAATTGACGCTTTTTCGCGTGACGCAAGAAGCGCTGAACAATGTGTATCGTCATTCAGGGAGCAGCACCGCCGCTGTGCGCTTATTTCAGGAGTCCGATGAGATCGTACTGGAAATCGCCGATTGCGGGCGGGGCCTGCCGCCGCGCGCCGCTGGAGCCGATCCAGATTTCACGGTGGGCATTTCAGGAATGCGGGAACGCGTGGAGGAACTCGGCGGGAAATTCAGCATCGAGAGCGTCGCCGGCGAAGGATGCACAGTGCGCGCCGCTCTTCCGTTGAGAGGGCGATCGTGACGCCGAGCTCGGGCTTGCCTGGAAATTCGCTGCCAATTGTTACGCAAATTAGTTCTTGGCGCTCTTCAGGAGGATGATGTCACTCGCTTGTGTGCCGCGCGCGAGGAACAGGGTCTTGCCGTCAGGCGACCAGGTGAAGCCGCGGATGAGGCCGCCCGGAAAATTTGTGATCTGCTTGATCGCGCCGCTGGGAACAGGCTGCCGCCAAATATTCGCGGCGCCTCCACGAACCAAGACCATGTCAACGCCGTGATCGTCCGGCGACCAGTGCGGGAAATTTTGGGCAGTGCCGAGAGGAACGTCAAAAGAAAATACGGGCGGTCCGCCTCCCACCGGGACGACAAGCAACTGATCGCGCAACTGCGGCGTATCGGGATGCCCCACACGATAGAGGACGAGCTTATTGTCCTTGGACAAAAAGACCACAGGGGCGGTTTGATTGTGCAGGCCTAACGACGTGGGATTGGAGCCATCAATTCCCATGCGCCAAGTACTCAGTTGATCCTCGTAGTCGAAAGTGACCGTGGAACCATCCCGCGAGCATACCGGGATCAGCGCGGACTTGTCGTGGGTCAACTGCAATTGATTCGAACCGTCCGCGTCCATGCGCCAGATATCTGATGCATTGCCGCGCGGCACAGCGTACACAATGTGCTTTCCGTCACCGCAAGCCCACGCGAACAGGATATTGCGATCGCTGCCTGCCACCAGGGTCCGAGAGCTGCCGTCGTAGTTCGCGGTGAAGAGTTCGCGGTTGCGATTGGTGACCAGAATGCGGTCGGCGCCCAACGCCGAAACGCCGATAATTGCTGGGCCGCCTGAGGTGATCTGCGTGGCGTGGGCCGAATCTCCGCCGGGCGCGTTCCAGAGGTCCGACGAAACCGTGGTTTCCACGGTGACCACTGTCGAACCATCCGCCGTCGAGTCCAGCCACGGCAAACTGTAGTCCGTCAGGTCGTTGGTAAGCCGCTGCGCTTCTCCGGAAGGATAGGAAATTTTCCAAATCTGGCCTTGTGCGCCGCCGCTCTCCTCGCGCATCGGAACCAACAGCGCATCTCCATCTGGCAGCCAATGTGGCCGTCCCAGATTGCCGTGGGTGGCGAAGAGCGTGCGCACCGCTCCAGTAGCGACGGTGAATTCATTGAGCTGGCTGCTGACCGACGGCAGCAACGACGCGAAGATGATGGTCTTGCCGTCAGGCGACCAAGCGGGAGTCAGAAGACCGGCCACATTTATGTTCGCCTTCTTCGAGGTCAGGAGCCTTTCGCCGGAGCCGTCCGCGTTGGCGGCCAACAGTTTGAAGGTTCCTTGGTCTGGGATTCCGCGAATGAAAGCGAACTGTTTGCCATCGGGAGAGAAGCTGACGGAAGTGTCTATATCGCGCACGAGAAGCTGCGGATTGCCGCCGAGCACGGGCATTTTGTAGAGGGAGCTGAAGAGCTGATTTTCCTTGGATGCTTCGGTGAAATAAATGTAGTTGCCGTCGGGAGAAAAGGTGAGGCCGTAGAAGGTGCTCACGGCAGGCGCGAGGATTTGCACGTCGCTGCCGGTGGCCACCTGGCGGACCATCAGGCTTTGCACTTCGCCGTCGCGCAGGACGTAGACGACGTATTGGCCGTTGGGAGAAATGGCCACGCCGGAGGCTTTGCCGGTTTCGGTGAGTTTCACGATGCTCATATTTTGCGCGTTGAAGGCGTTCTGGTGGCCGTGCGGTTTGAAGACGAAGAAAGCGATGGCGGCAGCGATCAGCGCGATAACGACGACTGCGGCGATTAATTTGCCTTTGTGTTTTTTGGCTTCGCCGAAGACGATAGCGGCGCTGCCGGAGCCGCTGGCGGAAGATTTCGTCGAACCGGAGCTTTGTGTTGGAGGCGGTGCTGGTGGCGCGGCGACTGAATTCGCGCCGGACGAACCGGCGACTGCGGTCGCGACGTTTGTGGAGCTGAAATTCTCCGCGTTGCTGGCTTGCGTCTTACCGGAGCCGGAGTCGCGTTGCAGGCGCTTCAGATCGGTCCGCAGGTCCGCGGCCGTCTGGTAGCGCATGGTGCGATCTTTTTCCAGCGACTTATTGATTATGCGCTCGAGTTCTTGCGGGACGTCGGGATTGATGCGCACGGGCGCGACGGGCGCGCGATTCAGGATGGCATCGAAAACAGCAGCGGAGGTGGAGCCGGAAAAAGCCTGGCGGCCGGTGGCCATTTCGTAGAGGACCACGCCGAGCGAAAAAATATCGGTGCGGGAATCGAGGTCTTTGCCGAGAGTCTGTTCCGGCGACATGTACGCGACTGTGCCGACGGCGATGCCGGGGCTGGTGAGATTGGCGCCGTCCAATGTGACGCCGCCAGATTCGGTGCGGCCATCGTTGCCAGGGACGGCCATGATTTTGGCGAGGCCGAAATCGAGGATTTTGGTTTGGCCGCGATCGGTGAGGAAAATATTCGCGGGCTTGATGTCGCGATGAACGATGTTTTCGGAATGTGCGGCGTCGAGAGCGTCGGCGGATTGAATCCCGGATTCGAGGAGCGTGTCAAACGCCAATGGCCCGCCGGTGATGCGATGCTTCAGCGTGGCGCCTTTCAGCAATTCCATCGCGATGTAACTGCGGCCCTGGTACTCGCCGATTTCAAAGATGGTGCAGATGTTGGGATGGCTGAGCGCGGCGGCGGCGCGCGCTTCGCGAAGAAAGCGATCAAGCGCGAGCTTGTCTTGCGAAACATCGTCGGGGAGAAACTTCAGCGCGACCATGCGGCCGAGCTTGGTGTCTTCGGCCTTGTACACCACGCCCATGCCACCGCCACCAAGCCGTTCTATAACGCGATATTGCGAGATGATTTGCCCGACGAGAGGCTGGCTGTCTGTCATTGGGTGCACATATTAGATTCGCTGCGGAGACAAGTCAACGCGGGCGCGAGAATGGTAGTGGCGTCAGTTTCTGAGTGCGCGACTTACCAAGACTTCGCAGCCATCGTCATGCCAGCTTCGCGGGTTACCGGGAGCCGAGGGCGCCGATTCGGACGGTCGCATTGATCGCCATGACACCGCCTCTGTCGACGGAGCAGCATTCATTTCCGAGACTCGACGAGAGTCCCCGTTCCAGACGTGTATAGGGCATCGACAAAGGATCCGTTCGAGTAGAACCGAGTCACGCAATACAACTGCATCAAGGCTCGTCCATTCAGAGTGAGCAGGCGGCGTCATTGGCGATTCTCCGCGTTTGGCGAAACTGCAAAAACCAGCGACACCAGATACACCAGAATCCCCAAGCCGATCAAAGAAGCCGCGACGAAGGCGAACAGGACGAACGACAATGGATGAAACCATAGCAAGCTCACGATCTCGAGCAGGAGGCCTGCAGTTACTAGAGCGCTGGAAATTCGCAGTAGCCGCCGAATTCCGATTTGATTGAGTTTCATTGGACGGGTTTCCAGAACTTCTCATGGCTCAGATTTGCGATATCGTGCGCGGTGTCATGGCACCCGCTGCTTAAACACGACAACTGATTTGATTTCAGCGAGTCCATTATGGCCGTGTGCACAGGGTTCTCCTCGAAGCTGCGAGCCCCCAAATGGCAATGCAGGCACTGCGCGTTCTTGAATCCGCCCGGTATGCGGATCGCCGCCGGATCAGGCGGAGTACTCACGTATTGCATGTAAATGCGCTTCAGCCCTTGCATTTTGTCGACCAGCGGTCCGTATATGGTGTAGTCCGCATGGCAGGAATAGCAGGCCATCACGGCTGGCACCCGGTGATTCTGAAAGTGTTGCGCGGGAATATGATTGGGGTCGTCCACATACAGGCTTTGTCCATAGGGAACCATGACGTGGCATGAAACGCAGAATCGAGTCTGTTCGGAGCGCTGCACATGCGCGTTCATGCCTCCCACAAGGCACAGAGCCGGAAGCACACCCAGGCCAATGAACGCCACTATCTTCCAGCCAGCCGCACTCGTGAGAGAAGGCCGAATCAGAAAAATAGAGGCCAGTACGATGCTGAGTGCAATTTGACAAATGAGAATTCCTATCAACGGGCCTCCTTCTGCTCCCGCCGAGAACACGAGTCGCAGTAATCTCCATCCCACAACGGCTGGCTACTTCTTCGCTAGTCCGCGGATGTAGGCAACCAGACCCTTGATCTGGTTGTCCGTCAGCTTGCCCTTGTACGCCGGCATCTTGTTCTTGCCATTCGTCACAATCTCCGTGAGCTGAGCGTCCGATTGGCTCTGCACATCGGGCGAAGCCAAATCTCGCACCTTCAGGGCCTTTCCCGTTGCCGTGCTGCCGGTTCCATCCGCGCCGTGGCACGCCGCGCACTTCGCTTTGAAATCGCCTGCGCCGTCGGCTCGCACCGAGGTCCCGAAGACGAACATGATCGCGAGCGCCAACACCGCCTTCTTACCGATTCGATCCATTAAGAAGCTCATTTTGCACTTCCTCCTTTTGACGAACACAACCTAATGCTATTCCGCTCACCCGCGCCTAAAACGCATAGCGGAGTGAGAAGGTGGCATTGTTGCCGTTAAAGTCCTGCGACTGAATAGCTGCGAGCCCGAACGGACTGGTGTTTCCGGTCTGGTTGAATCCGTAATAATTCCAGGACGTGATATAGCTGAATCCACGATAGACCTCGACGGTCAGTGTTGCGTAAGGTCTTTGATAGTTGAAATCAAGCGTGCCGGAAGGCATGAGTGGATTCAGAAAAATCGTATTCCCGCGAACGAAGCTGGCACCGTAACCGACCGCCACCGTTACCCGCTTGATTGGCTTCCACATCACAGCGGCGTGCGCGAAATAATCGCTGCTGGCATAGGTGGAAAGCGCGCCGAGTGGCGAAGGCGAGCCCGCAATCGGGCACGCCGTACCGGTGGAGAGCTCGGGCACGCCGGGAGGGAACGTGGACACGGGCAGATTGGCCGGGGCCGGCGGGGGGGCCGGGTTCGCCGAAGAAGTGGAATATGCAAAACAGATTAACGCCTGTGTATAGACGTTCCAGTAATTGAAGCCGAAATCGAAGGACAGGCGCTGATTCGGCATCAACATTGCGGAGAAGCCGTAGGAGCGGTCGTGCTCCACGTTGTTCACGGTTGTGACGTTGTCGCGGTTATTGTGAATCTCCACGGAGCCCGCCAGATTCGCCCACGGCCGCGGCTTGTAATTCACTTGGATCTTATAGGACTGCACTTGCCGGGGATCGATCCGCGTGAAGGATTGGTCGTTGTAGCCAAATTCAAAATCGCCGGTGATGCGCAGTGCGTCGATCGGACGCGCCACGATGCCTAACAGCAGCGCATTCTCGTTGATTGTCGTGATATTGCGAGACGTGTCGTTGCCCGCCTCTGGAATAGGATTTGTGGGCGAGCCTTCCACAATCGCACCCGCCATCGGACCAGTCGTGAGGAGCGTGCAATTTGCGGGCAGAGCGCCGCCGACCACGGCGCAATCACCACGCGCCGCCAGAAAGAAATTATTCGCGTTCGCCTGGGTCGGCAGCGGTCCGGCGGGCCCGCCCGGGAAGTAGAAATCTCCGGTAACAAAGGCAGTATCCATACTCGCGATCGTCCGGTTGGTGTAGAGATAGCCAATGCTGCCACTGTATCGCCTGCTGAAATCGTATTGGGCCTCGAGGGTATTCGACTTGATATTCTGTCCCAGGAATTGCGAGTTGATCTGGTTGATCACGTCGGCGGCGGAGGTGGCACTGTGTTGCGGACAGTTCGCCTGATTGTAGGGAGCGGCCGGACAGTTCGTCGCATTGAACACCGCAGGTGACAGCAACAAACCGACCACACCTGGCGCCGGTGAGGGAGTTCCGAACACATTGGTTTCGGCCGCATTCCACATGCCAGGAATGCGCCAGTTGTCGTACTGGAATTGATCCAGAATCCGGAATTTTTCATTGACGGAGTACACGCCAGACCAATTCGCGTTCACCGAAACACGTGTAGTCTTTGTCGGCCCTGCTGCCGTGCTGCCACGCTGCGCTGTTCGCGCTGTCCAGTCGTTGACGACCTCGGAAAGGTCCGAAAAGTGGTAGTCGCTCGTGCTGTAACCTACCGAGCCCGACGTTTCGAAGTTCTTGAAGTAGTTCGATTGGAAACGGAAACGTTCCGTCGGCATAAAGTTGCGCGGGTCGCCAACCTGGCTATAGGACAGGAAACCGTTGCAAGTGGGGGAGGCGGTGTTCGTCGTGCCCGTCACCGTTGGAGTCGCACACGGGAAAATTTCCGAGGGTGTTTGCGTGCTCCAAATATTTCCCAGGTCCACCGGAGTGCCAGCCGGCGTGCCCTGGCCCGGCACAGTTCCCAACGCAAATCCGAAATTGCCAGGATTCACGCTTGGATTGTCGGTGATGCGGTTGTTCTGCTGGTAGTAGCTCAGGAATTGGTCATAGGAAAGCGTCGTTCGCGGAAGCACGTGGAAATCAACTCCCACGCGATAGGAGTTCGTCGTGTAGCTATTCATCTGATTGAACGCCGATATGGTTCCTCCATCAGTAGTAAACAGGCTGGGCCCCTCATCGCGGTTTCGCGAATAGCCCAGCCTCACACGGATCGCAGACTGCGGGAACAGGGTGAGGTCGTAGTCCTGCATGCGGCGGACCAGATCCAGACCATGAAGTGAGTTGTTCTGCGCTACAGCGGGGCTGGAGCAGAACGCGGGCGCACCCTGCGGAAAGGCGGCGGTGGGCGGACCGACGAAGCATCCCGTCGTCAAAGACCCTGCCGGATTCAATGCGGCCGGGTTATATGGATTGGCGGAAAGATTGTAGTCCCAGAAGTTTTTATCGCGCCGGAACAGCAGCCGGAAATCGTACCATTTGTTCTTTTCGATCCGCAGGCGAGTAACGTCGTTGGGATCGCCGCCATAGCCGAAGTTGCTGAAGCTCAGATTGTCGAAGAGGAATCCGTGGTGGTCTAGTGAGCGCATGTCGAACGTGAAATTGAAAAGGCGCAGGCCGGAACCGAGGTTCTCAAAAGTATCGTAGGTGTTCTGGTTGCCAGTGACCTCGTTCAAGCGATAGCCGAACTCTATGGTTTGATGAATATTGTAATCACCCGAATTAATTCCTTTCAACTCTCCGGAATTGTCTTGGGCGCGAGCGATTGGCGAAAGGAGCAGCGCCACGATAAAAATGGCGGAAGGAATGCTGTGAACCGCCAAGCGTCCTTTCATAGATTTGTTCTCCCGCGTCCGAAAATCCTATCTCCCGATCGCTGTCTGCTCGGTCTGCGCACTTTCTCGATGAATGAAATAGAGCCCAGGGCTGCTCTATTTGAAGAAGGTTGGATCGAAATTCGAACCGTGAATTGCCGAGTGGCACAAAACGCAAGATTGGAACAAGCTCGCCTGGTTATGGAACGAAGGAGCTCCTGGCGCTCCGCTGAAGCTCGACGTGGTGTGGCACTGCAAGCAAAGCAGATTGACATTGCTCAGTTTCAACATGTGCGGATTTGGCCCGCCGTGCACCAAATGGCAGGACTGGCAACCATCAACCTTTACCGGCTGATGTTCGAATACAAACGGTCCCTGCTTGTCCGTGTGGCATGTGAAGCAAACCGCATCTTGAGTGGACGAAGTCCGCACCTGATGGGGCCGCACAGTGCCGTGCGGATTGTGGCAATCGGTGCACTGGATGAGGCCTTCATTTACTCGATGGTGGAACGGCATATCGAACTCAGCTTTCTTCGCAAGATGGCACGAGTAGCAAAGCTGGGGCTGAGCTTTTACCAGCAGGAATTCTCTAGTTTCCGCATGATGCGGCGAATGACAGGAAACGCAGCTGACGTCGTTCTTCGAATGCACCGAATTGATGGCATTCATGTGTTCGGTGCCACCGGCGTGGCACGTCAGGCAGCGGGCGTCAATCTCCTTCGTCGAGTGATCCTTGAAGACAAAAATCTTGGTGACGTCCCCGCCGCCAGCAACATGCGCCGATCCGGGCCCGTGGCAGCTTTCGCATCCTTGATGCGACGGGCCGCCTTTCGTATCGAGCGTGGTCTTCCAGTGCGGACTCTTCTCCCAGGCGCTGTAAATGTCGTCGTGGCAAGTCTTGCAGACTTCTGGTCCTAAATATTCGGAAGGCGCAGAAGTATTGGCGGGAGGACTTTGCGGAGCACTCTTTGCTTGTTCCGCCGCGCTGGCAGGTTTTTGCTGGGGCTGAGCCCGAACGAGCGTTGTAAGCAGGCCGAACGCCAGTAGCAATCCCAGCGCCCGCGACACCCCGACGTGTGCCACCGAAACTCCTCCGGTCACGTTGCTAAAGGTTGCCAATCGTATTGCGATTCGCGCCGTCGAAACTGTCCTGTTTTGAACACTTCTTGCGAGTCGGGGCATAGAATGGAAGGGACGGGTTGAGAGTTCACAAAAAGCGGGCTATTCGAAGCGTTAGTGAGGACGATTCGATCTCGACTTCGCCGTTGTCGGACACTCGCTTGGAATCATGATCGATTCAGCGAAATTCTGCGTACGGAATGGGTTCCACTCAGAGGCAGGGACACATGAGAAATTTGAAAAAGCAGGAGCGAATCGCCATCGAAGCCGTCGCCAGGAGGTTCTCGGCGACGTTGGAAAAGGGCAATGATCCCCCCGCCTGTATCGTGCTTGCTGGGAAACGAGTTGCTGTATCCGTGGCGACCCTCAGAGCGCGCAGCACCGGTACCGGTTACGCGGCCAAGCCCGGACTGAGGTTCGATAAGGTTGCGACCAGGCTTATTGAACGGCTGCGAGCCACTCTTGGCGAAACCGTGCCGGACGGCACGACCGTGTTGCTGACCGTCACCGCTCCCATCCATTTGCCATCAAAAACCGCTGCGACGCTGGAACGCAAAATACAAACTATTCTCGGGCGGGGAGTGCCGGGTCGAGATGAGAAAGACACGATTCACGGGAATCGTGTCCAGATTCGACTTTTGAGAGGTCAAGCTGAGCGAGCACCGAAAATGATCGGGTTCGTGCACAATGCCGATTCAGACGCGCTGCTACTTTTGAACATGACGCGTGAATTACTTGAGTTAATCAGCGCCGCGGCTGGTAGGCGGGCGCCGAAGCCCGCGGATGATCAATGGCTGGTTGTGGTATGCGCCGGAGGGATTTCATACTTAGAGGCATTTTGCTACATCTGTTCGCAGCTGCGGATGGCGACCCACTTCAAGAGGATTCTCACGGTATTAGGCGATGGGCGTGTCGAGACGTTGACGAGATGAAACTAATTCGCGCGCGGCGCCTCTCAGAACGGATGGGCTTGATAGGCATGCGCGGTTCCCAGCAGAGCACGAGATCGTTGAGGTCGTACCAGGCTCGTTTCCAGACGCCCTGCATCGCTGCGGGTCCTCGCCCCATAACTCCTAACTAACGCGCCAATCGGAAACTGACCCAGTGCCGAGAGAGTTGCTATACTTTTGGGGTGAGCGAAAAACTGATACACGAGATTATTCCGGTGGGGATGCTGCAATGCAACTGCTCGATTCTGGGCGATCCGGAGACGCGCGATGCGATCGTGGTGGATCCGGGGGATGAGGTCGAGCGGATTCTGGAGATTTTACGCGAGCACGGGCTGAACGTGCGCGCGATTGTGAGCACGCATACGCATATTGATCATGTGGGAGGCCTGGCGAAGTTGCATGCGGCTACGAAAGCGCCGGTGCTGATCCATGAAGCGGATCTGGAGTTGTACCGGCACCTGGATATGCAGGCGCAATTTTTGGGGATGCGCACGCCGGAGAGTATGCGGATCGAAGATTTCGTGAAAGAAGGCGACAGCGTGCGCTGGGGCGGGTATGCGGCGCGGGTGATTCATACTCCGGGGCACACGCCGGGGAGTATCAGTTTGTTGGTCGAGAAGGGAATGCCGTCATTTGAGCAAGGGTACGTAGACCGCGCGAGGTCAGCTTCGGCGAAAGATTCGGAGGAGGCGCATTTGCAGGCACATTTGCGCGGACATGCCGGCGACGCCGTGCAGGGTTCGGTGCCAGGGATGTTGGTTGCCGGCGATACTTTGTTTCAGGGAAGCATTGGTCGCACGGATTTGTGGGGCGGCTCGATGAAAGATATTTTGAATTCGATCCGGGAGAAGTTGTTGGCGCTGCCGGATGAGACTTTGGTGATTCCGGGGCACGGTGAGAACACTACGATCGGGGAAGAGCGCGCTAAAAACCCCTACCTGCGTTAGCTGGCGCGCACAACTTCGAATAGAAAATGCCGGCTACACGGGCGACGGCAACTGACGCGGCGCGAACTGCTGAACATCTTGGCAAGCTGGGGCGCAGCAAGCAGGGCCCCTACCAACCGCAGAGACGAATCCACTGCCAACTAAAATTTTACGTCTTTGATGTGCGTGGCTAGGGACCACAAATTGCCGGCAGGGTCTTGCACCGTGGCGGTGCGGTCGCCGTAGGGGGCGTCTTCCAGGCCGCGAATCGTGGTGGCGCCGTGGCGCAGAGCGTTTGCGTACACTTCGTCGGTATTGGGGACGTACATGTGCAGCAGGAACGGAGCGGCTTGGAATTTGCCGTGGACTTCACCGCCGGATAGGACGGAATTGCCGACGCGGAGGCTGATATGCCGGATTTTGCCTTGCGGATCCTTGGACATGAAAAGCTCTCGGGCGTGGAAGGCTTGCTGCAGGAACTCGACATATTTTTCGGCGTTCTGGACGAGAAATACCGGGACGATCGCGGGAGTATCGGCGATGACGTGCTCGCCGGCGCCTTGCGTTGTGATGTACCAGGTATTTCCGCCGGGATCTTTCACGGCGCCGTCGCGATCACCCCATGTCCGGTCAGCCGGGACTGCGAGCGATGTGGCACCCGCTTGCACGGCGCGGTGGAAGACAGCATCCACGTCCGGCACATACAACATATTTGATGAGGCGCGAGGCTTGAATTCGGCGGTGGCGTCGGCGAGTTCGAGCATGGAGCCGGCGATGCGAACTTCGGCGTGCATGATGAGATCTGAGCCGGGGCGAGCAACGCGGAAAATTTCCTCGCCGCCGAACGCTTCCTTGTAGAAGTTGATGAGATTCGCAGCGCCCGGAACGAGGAGATAGGGCGTGAGCGTGCGGAAACCTTTGCGGATGTAGGGCACCGGCAGGGTCCACTTCGGTGCGTCGTTTGGTACTTGGTTTGATTGTGCGGCAGAAGGTGCAGGCGACGGCTGTTGCAAAGCGGCGAAGCGACGCTCGATTTCCTCGGCTGTGAGTGTTTCCTTATGCGTCGTGATCACCCACGTGAGTCCGAAGGGATCGGTAAATTGGCCGCTGCGTTCGCCGTAGAACTGATCCTGCACCGGGCGAAGCACTTTGGCGCCGGCCGCGACGGCACGGGCGGCCATGGCGTCCACGTCGGCCACCTGGAGATGGATGCTTACAGGCGAACCGCCGATTGTTTGCGCGCTGAGGGCGCCGTAGTCGGGGAATTCATCGGCGAGCATGATGGTGGAATTGCCGATACGGATTTCGGCATGGCCGATTCTGTCACCGGGGCCATTCAGGCGCATGGTTTCCACGGCGCCGAAAGCCTGCTTATAGAACTCAAGAGCGCGCGCGGCGCCGTTCACAATCAAATAGGCGGTGGCGGTCTGCTGCGCTTCGGGTGCTGCTGCGGCTTTGCTGGCCATGGGAGTTCTCCCTTCGAGCTGTGCTCGTAGAATTGCTTTAAAATCTGCGCGGGGCAGGCCGCGGAGCTCGCTCGAGACGCGGGCGAGTGCGGCGAGGGGCGCTTTGGGTGCTGCGCCATCGCGGCGGCGCGGAGCGGGACCGGGCGCCAGCAGCGCCTGGATGGCGCGATCGAGTTGTTCGCTCAGGTTTGATTTAGGCATTGGCTGCACCCGACCGACTTTTCTTCTGGGACGCTTTACCGACTGCTTTGGCGACCGCGCGTCCGCCGGAAACTTTCGCGGCTTCTTCACGCAGGGTTTGGATGCCGCGGAACTGTAACTGCTTCACCGCGCCTTCAGTGCGTCCGAGGGCTTGCGCGATTTCTCGGATGCTTTTTTCTTCGGCGAAGCGCATTTGCACGACCTTCCGCTGCTCGATAGGCAATTCCTGCACCAGGCGGAATAGCTGCGCGCGGATTTCGATTTCTTCCGGGTTGGGTTCGGCGCTGGCTGGGTCGTTTGCGAGCGCGTCCGTTTGCTCGCGGGAGCCGCGCCGCCAGCGGTCGGCGATGGCATTTGCTGCGATGCGCATGAGCCACGCGCCGAAAGGAGCGCCGCGCCATTCGAAGCGCGGCAAGTTCGCCAGGGCGTGGTGAAAGACTTCGGAGGTCACGTCTTCAGCAGCTTCGCGGTTCGCCAGGCGCCTGGAGACGTAGGCGTACACGCGTTCGAAGTGAATTTCATAGAGCGCGGCGAACCGGCTGGGATCCTGCTGCGCCGCTGCGATCAGCCGCCGCTCGCTGGATTCTTGTACGACCTTCAACGAGAGCTCCGGAGTTGTTGCTGCCATAGTATAGAACTGCTGGGCGGGGGAAAGGTTACGGTCCGGCGAAGAATTATGGAGACGCCTTGGAGGAAGGGTATTGAACTTTACGCCTGCCCAAGCCGGGGCGCGGCCTGTCCGCGGCAGGTAGGCCCTTCGATCCGGCGCCGCGGGATTTCAGGATGAATCGCGCTGCAGCGCCATGCACAAGCCGCCGCACTCCAAAATGAGATCGGCTGAAGTTGGTTTCTACATTAGTTGACAAAAGCAACTATGTAGATGACAATGGCACATATAGAACAATCGCACATTGCAGACGCGAAGGGAGGTGCAATCGTGAAAACAGGTGCGGCTATGAAGCCGAATGCGGCGGGGATGGGGCGGGTGGAGGCGATCCGGCGCTTCAATCGTTTCTACACGCGAAAAATTGGCGTGTTGCAGGAAGGGTTCCTCGGCAGCGCTTATTCGTTGACGCAGGGGCGCGTATTGTACGAACTGGCGCATCGCGAAAAGCCTACGGCGGCGGTAGTAGGAACGGAATTGGGTTTGGATGCGGGTTACGTGAGCCGTATTTTGCGCGGGTTCAAGAAGGATGGATTGATTCGGGCGGAACGGTCGCAAGCGGATGGGCGGGAGACGCTCTTGTCGTTGACGGCGCGCGGACAGCAATTGATCGCGACGCTAGACCGGCGGTCGAATGAGGATGTATCCGCGCGATTGCGGGGCGTGTCGGAGGCGGATCAACGACGGCTGGTGGCGGCGATGGCTGAGGTTGAATCGGTGCTGGCGCCGCGGGCCGTGCAAAGCGAGCCGTATATTTTGCGGCCGCATCAGCCGGGGGATATGGGATGGGTGGTAAGCCGGCAGGGCCTGCTGTATGCGCAGGAATACGGTTGGGACGAGCAGTACGAGGCGCTGGCGGCGAAAATCGTGGCGAATTTCATCGAGAAGTTGGACGCGCGACGGGAGCGTTGCTGGATTGCGGAGCGCAAGGGCGAGACTGTAGGTGCGGTATTCCTGGTAAGACATTCGCAGACGGTGGCGAAGTTGCGTTTGCTGCATGTGGAGGCTTCGGCGCGCGGACTCGGAATTGGCAAAAGATTGGTGGATGAATGCGTGCGATTTGCGCGGCGCGTGGGATATAAGAAGATCACTCTGTGGACGCAGAGCATTCTATTTGCGGCGCGGCACATTTATAAGCAGGCAGGGTTTCGTTGCGTGGGGAAGAAACGGCACCGTAGCTTTGGTCACGATTTGGTGGCGGAGACTTGGGAGTTAAAGCTGTAAGGACATTTGTTTGATTTGTGGCAGGTCAACCCTTCTTGTCGCGTTCGGCTCGGATTGCTTCCATCACACTTTGAATTAGTTCTTTGGCTTTGTTGATTTCCGCTTGGATTATGCGGATGTCCATTACGGGGACGTTGGGATCGCGATTGGTGTGGCAGTAGACGCCATGTTGGCCGACCAGGATGAGGGCGTTGGTGAGGAGGTCGAGGGAGACGGCGAGGCGGCCGCGGTGCGGGCCCATCATTGTTTCGTAGTGGTCTAGTTCGTCTTTGTGTTCGTCGAAGGCGGGCATTGGTCGAGCTCCTCGCGGTGATTGGTGAATATTGACGTTAGCGTGTTGATAGGGAATGCGCAATGTCCATGGGACTTGCTGATTAGTGGGTTGTAATTGCGGCAGAAGGCTGCCCGCCAAAGAAATCAGGCGGCCGCGATAAAGTCAAATTCGAAGTCAAAGGCGCGCACCTAAGGGTGGCCGCTACAGAGCCAACTGCAACGGCAAGAGCACACAAGAAGCCAAGAGTGGCTGCGCCACGAGCGCTTGGATGGTTCTAGAACCATCTATTGCGAGCTACGGAACACGTTTGGGTAGTTCGCTTTACTCTGTCTGAGTGAGATTAGATAATCTGGGCCGTTGCGTTGACTTTGCTGCAGACACACGGGACGCGGGGCGATGCGTTTGTAGCACTTAGGGATGGGGAGCTAAGGGCTAGGTTCAAAAGGGCACAGCTTTTATTGTGGTTGCCAGCGAAGCTATACTACGGGGAACGAAGGTGAGGATTCGCGTGGTATAAGCGCGCTTCCCGGAACGCCAATCGGCCAATTGCCAACGACGACAGCAAAATTTGAAATCGCGCTGGGACTGCTGCTGGGGAAAGATGCGGCTCCTGGGATCCGCGGGGTGAACAAACGATGAGACGTTCAGACTTGGTACGCAATCCGGGGAAGAGCAAGGCGGTGCGGACTTCGCAAATCGTTTTCGGCGAGCGCCAGCATCTGTTGCGCGTTCTGGATTCGGTGGAGCGGAGCGCGTTGCCAGCGCCGCGTTTGGAGCAGGAGCGGCGGGTGATCGAACAACTGATTCACGCGCGGACGCAGGAATTGAATCGCATCAACGCGGGTTGGGATGAGAAGGTGGGGGTGGTACTGAGCGCGGAAGTGAAGCCGGAAACTTTGGACTCGCTTTCGCGGCAGGCTCCTAAGGAAGATTTTTATTTGCTGCGATTGATCAGCGAGCATCCGAAGGTATCGGCGAAGACGCTGGGAAGGCTGTCGCATCATCCTTATTCGGCGATACGGGAGAATATTGCGCGGCATCCGAACAGCGATGCGGCTACTTTGTCGCGGTTAAGCAAGGATCGCACGCAGCCTTTGTGGTATCTGGTGGCTTTCAATCCAAATGCGCCGGTGAATTTGCGCAAGAAATTGCAGGAGCGGATGCGGAGGCTGGGGGAGAAGTCGGCGACGCAGTAGAGGCCGTGACTTGTGATTCGTGAATCGTGATCCGTGCTTCGAGCCGGGGCGTGGGTGTGAGTCAAGGCATTTTGCGGGGCGCTGATTTGGCGCCCCTTTTTGTTTTGTGGGCGATTTTTTGAATTGAGGCTTGCTTGTTCGTGACAGCTTGCTGAGTGTTTTTTCTAGAGTAGAATCCTGGCATGACGGACTCGTCTTCTTTGCGTGGTTCTGCGTCGTCTCCGTCCAATGCGCCTGCGCCGCAGACTTTTTACAATATTGCGGATGAATATGTTTCGCGGTTGGCGCGGTTGCATCCGGAGAAGCTGGCGATTCTGGGGACTGGACGGGCGCTGACTTATGCGGAGCTGGAGGCTTTAGTTGCGCGCGTGGCGGAGGCGTTGCGTTCGGCGAATTGCCAGGCGGGCGAGCGAGTGCTGATCGCGTTGCCGGATTCAGTAGAGTTGATTGCGGCTTTTTTTGGTGCGGCCAAGATTGGGGCGATTGCTGTGCCGGTGAATCCGATGGCGCGGGCTGCGGATTACCGGCACTGGCTGGAGAATTGCGGGGCGCGGATTGCGATTGTGCACGCGCCAATTTTGGGTGAGTTCGGCGACGGCGTGGCGGGCGATACGGCGCTGGATCTTCTGGTGATTTATGAAGGCACGGCGGGAACGGTGAAGCCGGAGCGTGTGGCACGGAAGATTTTGGAGTGGGACGACTGGGTGCCTTCGCGTGTGGGATCGGTGGCGACGCATCCGACTGTCGCGACGGACGCGGCATTCTTTTTGTATACGTCGGGGAGCGGCGGGGCGCCGAAAGCGGTGGTGCACCGGCACCAGGATATGGGCGTGGCGGCGCGCAATTACGCGCAGGGCGTGTTGGGATTGCGCGCGGACGACCGATTGTTTTCGGTGTCGAAATTGTTTTTTGCTTACGGTTTGGGGAACGGGATGTATTTTCCGCTGCACTTTGGGGCGTCGACGATTTTGTATCCGGAGCGGCCGCGGGCGGATGAAATCGCGGCGGTGATCGCGGAGCACCGGCCGACGGTGTTTTTTTCGGTGCCTACTTTTTATGCGTCGCTGCTGCGGGAGGCTGAAAAAGGGCTGGAGCTGGATTTTTCTTCGGTGCGGCTGGCGGTTTCGGCGGGGGAATCGTTGCCGGCGGAAATATTCGAGCAATTTCGGCAGCGGTTTGGGATCGAGATTCTGGATGGGATTGGGTCGAGCGAGATGCTGCATATTTTTCTATCGTCGCGGCCGGGGGAAGCGCGTGCGGGGAGTTGCGGCAGAGAAGTTCCGGGATACGAGGCGCGGATTTTGGACGATGCGGGCGAGCCTGCGCGGGAGGATGAGGCTGGGAACTTGTGGGTGAAGGGGGAGAGCGCGTTCGCGCAGTATTGGCGGATTCCGGAGCTTACGGCGCGGACGAAGCGCGACGGCTGGGTGAATACAGGCGACAAATTTTCGCGCGATGCGGAGGGATATTTTTATTATCGCGGACGCGCAGACGACATGATGAAAGTTTCGGGAATGTGGGTCTCGCCTGGGGAAGTTGAGAACGCTTTGCTGGGGCACGCGGCGATTGCGGAGTGCGCGGTGGTGGGGAACGCGGATGCGGTGGGGTTGGTGCGGCCGGTGGCTTACATTGTTTTGCGGCAGAGCGTGGTGAATACGGCGGGGGGACTCGACAGCGAGATATATGGTTGGTTGCGGACGCGGTTGCCGGGATTCAAGTGTCCGCAGGAGTATCGGTTCGTGAAGGAGTTGCCGCGCACGGCGACGGGAAAGGTGCAAAGGTTTTTGCTGCGGGGGAAGGGTGACGAGTCGAAAGCTGAGAGTTAAGCGTTGAAAGTTGGGAGAAGGCAGCTGACAGTTGAAAGTTAAGGGTTAGAGGCTAACGTCGCGCGAATTCCCACGAAAAGCAGATCCCTCCGGCAAAAGGCGCCTGCGGGATGACACCCGCGCTGTTTTTTGGCTTGGAAAAATGTTTGAGTGGCCCGTGGGAACTCCGTCCCACTCGGATGTATGCACGTCCAGCTGATCGATTCTCGCAGAGACATATTGGCTCTTTACGATTATAATTGGGCCTGTATATTGGACTGCAGGAGTGAGCCAATGTTGCCGCTACATCTCCAGTCTGAAAGTCACATTCCGCTTTACGTGCAGTTGCGCGATCAGTTGCGCGCGCTGGTGCATTCGGGGGAACTGCGCACGGGCGACCGGATTCCGGCTAGCCGCGAATTGGCTACGCAACTGGGCGTGCATCGCACTACCGTGGCGAATGCTTATGCGGAACTGGAATCCGAGGGATTGATTCAGGGGCACGTGGGGCGGGGGACATATATTTGCGGCGTGCCGGAGCGGCAGTTTTCACCGCCGCCGCGGACGAATGGGAATGGCGGGTCGGTGCGGTGGGAATCTTTGTTTGCGGATGAGCGCGGCGAAGATGGATTGAGCCGACTGACTCCGGACGTGCCGAAGGATGCGATTGGGTTTGTGGCGGCGCGGCCGCCGGAAGAATATTTTCCGCTGGAGGAATTTCGCAGCTGCTGTAATGCGGTCTTGCGGAGTGATGGGCGCAAGGTACTTCAGATCGGGTCGTCGGATGGATACGAGCCGCTGAAGAGCGCGCTGATTGATTTTTTTCGTGATGAGGGCTTGAACGTTCGCAGCGAGCAACTGTTGATCACCGGTGGCTGCCAGCAGGCGATTGACCTGTTGTGCAAGGCGTTCTTGCGGCCTGGGGATGCGGTGGCGCTGGAGAATCCGGCTTATCCGGGGGCGCTGGCTACTTTTGGCGCGGCGCGGGTTCGCACTTTGGCGGTGACGGTGGATACGGATGACGCGCCGAACGGGCGGCTGGGACTGAATATTGACGCGCTGGAATCGGTGTTGATGCAGAACCGCGTGAAATTTATTTTTGCGACGCCGGATTTTCACAATCCTACCGGGACGGCTTTGCCGATGGCGGAGCGGCGGCGTTTGCTGGACATGGCCGCGCGTTATCAGGTGCCGGTGATTGAAGATTATATTTATGGGCGGCTGCGGTTGCGTGGCACAGCTACTGCTTCGCTGCGTTCTTTGGATCGCGGCGGCAGCGTGATTCAGATTGATAGCGTCTCGAAGATTGCGTTTCCCGGATTGCGCGTGGGGTGGTGCATTGGGCCGGAGAGCGTGATTGAGCGGTTGCGGTTGGTGAAGCAAGCCACCGATTTGCATACGGACCAGCTGGCGCAGGCTACTTTGGCGGAATTCATCCGGCGCGGGCATATGTCGCGGCATTTGGTGAAGATGAAGAAAGTGTATCGAAGCCGGCTGGATGCGATGGAATCGGCACTGGGGAAATTTATGCCGGAGGAGTCAGCGTGGACTCGACCCGAGGGTGGGATGTCTGTGTGGTTGAGTTTGCCGGCGGGTTTTGATGCAGGGGAGCTTTTGATTCACGCGCGTGAGCGGGGTGTGATGTACGTGCCGGGGCGGTATTTTTATCATCAGAATCCGCAGCCGAATACTTTGCGTTTGGGATTTGCGAGTTTGGATGAGAAGCGGATTGCGCGGGGGATTGAGACGCTGGGGGAGGTGGTGAAGACGGAGTTTCGGCAAGAGGCAGCGCGGGTGGCTGGTTGAGACGCGGCTGAGGGTCGAAGATTAACAGACTTCGAACGCGGAGAATCTGGAACGTTAGAGAGGCAGAATCACGGAGATATCACGATGCTGGGCGCGACGTGCAAAACCTGAATTTTTGAAACCAATCCGAGAATGTTTGTTTTGGGTGCGGCGGGGCTAATGCGCGAGGGATGCTGCTGGCGTTTGAGCAGGATGATGCGGCGCAGCGGATTCGCGGGAATTTTCGGTTGGGGGCGGAATATCAGGGCGGGCCGGGATTTATTCATGGCGGTATCATAGCTACGGTGCTGGATGAAGTGATGGGGAAGGTGTGCCGGTTTCGCGGAGTGCGGGCGGTGACGGCGGAGTTGAGCATCGAATATCTGAAGCCGGTGCTGGTGGATGCGGATTTGGTCGTCGAAGGGTACGAAGTGGAGATGCAGGGGCGCAATTTGTTTCTGGCTGGGGAGATTCGCGATGTTTCGGGTAAAGTGTTGGCGCGTGGGAAGGGACGATTCGTAATTATTTCTCCGAAGCAAGCCGCGAAGGCCGATGCGCCGGAAGAATTAGCAGCGAAGCCAATCCAGAAGTGAAATTCTTAGACGAGACCGAGGGAGAAACTCGATGGAACTGATGAACAATAATTTGTGGCGCGTGAAGGTTGGGCTGGCGGAGATGCTGAAGGGCGGCGTGATTATGGACGTGACCAACGCCGAGCAGGCTAAGATCGCCGAAGACGCGGGAGCGTGCGCGGTGATGGCGCTGGAGCGCGTCCCTTCGGATATTCGCAAGGAAGGCGGAGTGGCGCGGATGGCGGCGCCGCGGATTATTCGCGAGATTATGGATACGGTTTCGATTCCGGTGATGGCCAAGGTGCGCATCGGGCATTTTGCGGAAGCGCAGGTGCTGGAAGCGCTCGAGGTGGATTACATAGACGAGAGCGAAGTGCTGACGCCTGCCGACGAAGAGCATCACGTGTGGAAGCACGGGTACAAAGTGCCGTTCGTTTGCGGGGCGCGGAATTTGGGCGAAGCGCTGCGGCGGATTGCGGAGGGCGCGGCGATGGTGCGGACCAAGGGCGAGGCGGGGTCGGGGAATATTGTGGAGGCGGTGCGGCACATGCGGACCATCGTAAGCCAAATGAAAAGGTTGACTTTGTTGGGTGAGGAAGAATTGGTGCACGAATCGAAGGAGCTCGGTTCGCCATTTGAGTTGGTGGCGTGGGTGGCGAAGCATGGGAAATTGCCGGTGCCGAATTTTTCGGCTGGCGGGATCGCAACTCCGGCGGACGCGGCTTTGGTGATGCAGCTGGGGGCGGAGGCGGTGTTTGTGGGGTCGGGGATTTTCAAGTCGAGCGATCCGGCGGTGCGGGCGCGGGCGATTGTGAAGGCGACGACGCATTACAAAGATCCGAAGGTGGTGCTGGAGGCGTCGGAGGAATTGGGCGACGCGATGAAGGGGTTGGATATTCGGCAGATGGACGAGAAGGATTTGCTGCAGACGCGAGGTTGGTGATGAGGCAGTGACGAGTGATTAGTGATTGGTGAGTAGTGATTAGTGGGCGTGGCCTGTGAATCGGATTTGTGATTTGTGAACGGCGCGTGGCGATTCGTACTGATTATCCGTAATTCGGTTTTATCTGTGGTTTTATCTGTGTTCATCTGCGTTCATTTGCGGTGTCTTTGAATTGGTAGTTTTCCGCTCGACACTCATGAAAATAGGAATCATTGCCATTCAAGGTGATTACGACGCACATGCCAAGGTGCTCGCGCGCCTGGGCGTTGCGCACACGTTTGTGCGGACGCCGGCGGATTTGGCGGGGCTGGCTGGGGTGATTCTTCCTGGAGGGGAGAGTACCACGCATTTGAAGGTGATGACGGAAGAGGGCTTGTTTGAGGCGCTGAAGAAATTTGCGGTGGCGGATGGGGCGTTTTTTGGGACTTGCGCGGGGACGATTTTGCTGGCCAAGGAAGTACACGGGCCGGCGCAGGCGTCTTTAGGGCTTTTGGATGCGTCGGTGCTGCGGAATGGGTATGGGCGGCAGCTCGCTAGTGATGTGCATATGGGCCAGACAAAATTGCGCGTCGCGCCGCTGGAGATGGTTTTTATTCGCGCGCCGATTATTGAGCGAGTGGGAGCAGGGGTGGAAGTGTTGGCGGAGGATGCGGGGCATCCGGTTTTGGTGCGCGACGGGAAAATTTTGGCGGCTACGTTTCATCCGGAGTTGAGCGACGATACGGCGGTGCATGAGTATTTTGTGCAGATGGCGCGGAGTGGAGTGGCTGTCGCGCGGTAGGTGTGGTGCGGAACGATGGCGGCCTGAAGGCCGCCGCCACAAATTCAACGGCGACTTCAAAAGCGGGCGCAGCAAGCAACGCCCCCACCAATGCAAGACTAATTCAACGGCTAAGAGCCGGCGCGACGCCCGCGTAGCGGCAGGCAGGCCGGCGCTACAACGTCAACTGCGCCGGTTCGAGGTTCAATCCATCCTCTATTTGTGAGATTCTGTCGGCCTGATGAAGGCTCCGGTGAAAGTGCTTTTTGTATGCGTGGGGAATTGCGTGCGCAGCCAGATGGCTGAGGCGATTGCGCGGCATTCCTGCGCGGATATTATTTTGGCGGAGAGCGCGGGAGTTTCGCCGCTGGGGTTTATTGATACCACCACGCAGGCGGTGTTGCGCGAGCACGGGGTCTCGTTTGCTGGGCAATTTTCTAAGGGGCTGCACAGCCATAAGCTGCGGAAGCCGGATGTGGTGGTTAATATGTCGGGGATTCCGGGCAAGTCGCTGTTTCCGGAGCATGATGTGGAGGATTGGAAGGTGCGGGATCCGTTTGGCGAGGATATCGCGCTGCATCGGGTGATATTCGAGGATATTGAGGCGCGTGTGACTTTGTTGGCGGCGAAGTTGCGGACGCAGGCGGCGAGTGCGGGGTAGGGATTGGCGTAGGTAAGGTGCTGGCGGGGAGAAGCAGATCCCTCGGGCAGAAGGCGCCCCCGGGATGACGATGTTATTTTGTTTCTCGGTAGTTGAGAAACCGTGGCCTGACGGAAAGTGGTTGTCGCCGAACGGGCGCTGCAGGCCCGCGTGGCTCGAGGATTAGAGCAGGGAACGATGCGGCGCGAAACGACTAGCGTTTCCCAGGAAGATTATTTGAAGGCGATCTGGGAATTGGTCCAGGAAGAGCAGGCGCCGATCAGCGCGCGGCTGGCTGAGGATTTGGGAGTGACTCCTCCGGCGGTGACGGCGGCTTTGAAGCGCATGACGCGCGGCGGATATTTGCGCGTGCGGCGCGATGGGCACATCGAACTGTCGGCGAAGGGGCAGGAGATCGCGGGGCATCTGGTGTTGCGTCATAGGCTGGCGGAGAAGCTGCTGACGGACGTGATCGGGCTTGAGTGGGCGCGGGCGCACGAAGAGGCGGAGCGTTTGGAGCATGGGATTTCGCCGGAAGTGGCGGGATTGCTTTTGAAGCGGTTTGGGCGGGAGAGCCGTTGTCCGCATGGAGTGCCGCTGGTTGGCGGGATGGCGAAGTTGCGGCGGAAATTTGGCGCGGTGCGGTTGTCGGACGTTTCGGTTGGCGGGGCTTACGAAATTTTGCGGGTGTATGAGAAGGACCCGAAGTTTTTGGAGTTTTTGACTGGCCTCGGCTTGCATCCTGGGACGAAGGTGCGGGTGCATCAGCGGGAATATGACGAGACGATGGTGTTGACGGTGGCGGGGCGGGCGGCGGCGCGGATACATTTGGGGAAGCCGGCTACGCAGAGGGTTTGGGTGAGGGGCGCGGAGTAGTTTTTTGCGTCTCAAAGCGTTTACACAAAGGCCGGGCACGGCATGCCGTGCCCCTACGGCCGTTCGGCGACGCTATCGAAAATAATGATGAGAGGCATTTGCGTGGGCTATTGCAACGGGTGGCGCGGGCGACTATGATATGCGGTGTTAGCCCCCGCAGGGTGACTGGAATGGTCCAGAAAACCTTGATTGCTTCGCGCAGCTTCCAGCCAGGTTCGAAGAGCACGGGTATATTCGCAGCAACTGCCAGGACGAGCCCGCTGCACGCAACGACGCTGATCCAAGCGACGACGTCCGCCTTGCAGAGTCGCATCGAGATTTCAAATTTCCTGAAAAATCACTGAATACTGAAGGAGGAACGCGAAATGGCAACTGCATCCGTAGCTGTGCAACCGAATGAAAATGTAACCGGGTATGTGACCAAGACACGCAAGATGCTGATCAACGGGAAGTGGGTTGATTCAGCTTCGGGCAAAACGTTCCCGACGTACAATCCGGCGACCGGCGAAGTTCTTTCCAATGTCGCCGAGGGCGATAAGGAAGACATTGACCGCGCGGTGAAGGCGGCGCGGGCGGCGTTTGAGACCGGGCCGTGGTCGAAGATTTCTCCTTCCGAGCGCGGGCAGATGATCTGGCGTTTGGGCGACCTGCTGCAGAAGCACCTGGAGGAATTCGCGCAATTGGAATCGCTGGACAACGGAAAGCCGCTGAAGATCGCGCGCGTGGCCGATCTGCCGCTCGCGATCGATCATTTCCGTTATTACGCGGGCTGGGCGACGAAGATCGAAGGCAATACCGTGCCGATGTCCGGGTGGAAGCAGGGCATGTTCCACGCGTACACGATGCGCGAGCCGGTGGGCGTGGTGGGGCAAATTATTCCGTGGAACTTCCCGCTGCTGATGGCGGCGTGGAAATTGGGACCGGCGCTGGCGACCGGTTGCACGATTGTGTTGAAGCCTGCGGAGCAGACGCCACTGACGGCGCTGCGGCTGGGCGAATTGATTCAGGAAGCAGGGATTCCGGATGGAGTGGTGAATATCATTCCGGGGTACGGCGAGACGGCTGGTGCCGCGCTTGCTGCGCATCCGGACGTGGACAAGATTGCCTTCACGGGTTCTACCGAAGTGGGCAAACTGATTCTGCACGCGGCGGCGGGGAACTTGAAGAAGGTATCGCTGGAATTGGGCGGCAAGTCGCCGAATATTATTTTCGACGACGCGGATTTGGATTCTGCGATTCCTGGGGCGGCGAGCGCGATCTTCTTTAATCAGGGACAGTGCTGCTGCGCTGGTTCACGGCTGTATGTCGAGAAGAAAGCTTTCGACAAGGTCGTCGAAGGCGTGGCCGACAGCGCTTCGAAAATCCGTGTGCGTCCGGGATTCGATCCGGATAGCGATTTGGGCCCGCTGGTTTCCGAAGAGCAACTGAATCGCGTGTGCGGCTATTTGGAGAGCGGCGCGAAGGAAGGCGCGAAGGCTGTCACGGGTGGTTCGCGTGAGGGGACCACTGGTTACTTCGTGAAGCCGACCGTGCTGGTGAACACCAATCCGAAGATGAAAGTGGTGCAGGAAGAAATTTTCGGACCGGTGGTTACGGCGATTCCGTTCAGCGATCCGAGCGAAATCGTGGCGACCGCGAATGACACGATCTACGGGCTGGCCGCAGGGGTTTGGACGCGCGACATCAAGAAGGCGCATAAGATGGCGTCCAAGATCAAGGCGGGGACGGTATGGATCAATTGCTACAACATTTTTGATGCGACGCTTCCGTTTGGCGGTTATAAGCAGAGTGGTTGGGGCCGCGAGATGGGGCACGAGGTGCTGGAGCATTACACGGAAGTTAAGTCGGTGTGCTCGGCGCTGTAATTTGCGTTTGTTGATGTAGTGGTCGAGTGATGTGTGGCTGTAGGGGCGGGTCTAAGACCCGCCCCTACAACTGCACGATTTGGGCATGTCGGATTAGCTGGCAGTGAATTTTTTATGGCCGAGCGTTGGTTGCTCGGCCGTTTTTGTTTTTGAATTGTTTTGGCTTCGGGGAGGGTTGTAGCAACGTACGGGGTGAGTTTTATGCTGATTGAAGTGGCGCTAAACGGTGGCAGGACTCGGGCGGAGCATCCTCGTGTGCCTTGTTCGCCGGAGGAGATGGCTGCTGCGGCGAAGGAAGCGGTAGCGGCGGGGGCTGGGGCGGCGCATTTTCATGTGCGTGGGGCTGACGGGCGCGAGAGTCTGGATGCGGATGATGTGGCGCCAGCGGTGTTGGCTGTGCGCGCGGCGATTCCCGGCGTTCCGTTCGGAGTAAGCACTGGTTTGTGGATGGTGCGGGATGCGCGGGAACGTCATGAAAAGGTGGCGGCGTGGAAAACTCTTCCGGATTTTGCTTCGGTGAATTTCAACGAAGAGGGCGGGATCGCGCTAGCGGAATTGCTGCTCGCGAAGGGCATGGGCGTCGAGGCGGGGATGGGCAGCGTGCTGGCTGCGGAGAAGTTTCTGGAGAGCAAGCTCGCGCCGCGCTGTCGGTGGGTTTTGCTGGAGCCGGAGCAGCAGGAGATGCAGCCAGCGCTTGCAGTTGTCGGGAAAATCGAAGACATGTTGCGCGCCGCACGGATCGCTTTGCCGATTATTTTGCATGGGGTCGGTCGCACAGCTTGGGACTTGATTGATGTGGCGGCACAACGTGGTTACGACACGCGGATTGGGCTCGAAGATGTGCTCACTTTGCCGGATGGTCGTCAGGCGAAGGGCAATGGCGAGTTGGTGGCGGAAGCGACGAAGCGGGCGAGCCGAATTGCGGCTACGAATCGCGGAGCGTGAGATATGTTATGTAACTGGGTGTGGAATCGAATCTAGATTTTCCCGCCGCCGGCCTTCTGTTCCTTCAACTGCTGCTTCCAGCCGAGGATGCGGGCTTTGTTGCCGGCTTCTTCGGCTTCGGGGACCATGCCTTTGCGCTGGTAGGCGCGGGAGATGGTCGTCCAGGCGAGAATGTCGTCGGGGTCGAGGTCTAAGATGCGGCGGGCGGTTTCGATGGTGCGGTCAAAATCCTGCTGAGCGTGATAGGCTTGCGCCAGGCCATGCAGGGCGTCGCTAAATTTGGGATCCAGTTCCAGGGCGCGCGTGTATTCCGCGATTGCTTCCGGGAGTTTTCCTTCACCGAAGAAATCTATGCCCGCGTAGTAGTGGTCTTCCGCGCTTTGGGTGGGGTCGCTCGTCACGTTGTGATTCTAGCACCTGGTTCGCCATGTTGAACGCGCTTCGGTACTACTGGATTATTGCGGCTGGGTACCGGTTGCGGCCTTGGGCCTCGCCTTATTTGCGGTGGAGGCTGGAGACCTTCTTTGGTGGGGAGGCAGCAGATTTGGATGCGGGGAAATTCTTTGGATTGATGTGGAGGGAGCGCGCGCGGATGGAGAGATTTTTGGATTGGGTAGGGGACCGGCGGCGGGAGCAGAAATCTTAAAGCCGAAGAAGCACTTATAAGCGAGCGGACATGCGGGAGAGGATTTTGCCGTTGGCGGAGACTACCGAGAGGATCAGGTGGTCGGTTAGTGGGATGTTGTGGTCGCGGACTTTGATCACGTAGAGCAACTGGTTGTCGCCTTCCTCCAAGCGCAGGGGCTTGCGCTCGATGGTCAAGCTGGCCACGGGGCGCAGATAGAGGCCGCGTTTCCACTGCACGCGAAATTGCATACCTTTGATAACGTCGGGAGTTTGGGCCGGGGTGTAGATGTTCGAGTCACATACTTCGATGCGGATAGTGATTTCGATGGTCAAGAAATCCGGGAAGAAATCGACCGGCTGGGAATTTTTGCGGAATTCTGAGCCTTGCGACGTGTCGATTCTTTCCAGTCCATTGAAGAAACCCAGGGATTGCATGACCGGTATGAAGTTGACGCAAACATCGCCGGCTCGGATTTGGCCGTTCGAGAGAGAGACGTCGTCCTTGTACTCGTGCATCTTTCCGGTGAGGCTTTCGGATTGCGCGTGGGCGACGGGAGCGAGCAGCAGGCAGGCTGCGGCGAGCGAATACGCGATGGGCCGATTGAGTTTCATCGTCAGCGGGCGGCTCGCGGCGGCTGAGGGGCTGCGCAAGATACCATGTTGTCACGATATAACGCGGCATGACGGGCTGGCAACAGCGCCGTCATTAACGTCGCGCGAAATCGTGGCCTGGGATTCAGGCGTATAATTGGGGTAGAAGGGCGTATGGAATGCAGGACCTGAAAATATTGCAAAAATCGGCGGAATTGCGCGAGGCGCGCTGGTGGGAAGCGGAGGCGGGCGGCAAGGTGCATTGCTATTTGTGTCCGCGGCATTGCCATATTGGCGAGGGGCAGGCGGGGTTCTGCTACATTCGCGCGAACGAGGGCGGAAAGCTTTACAGTCTGGGTTACGCGCATCCCGCGGCGATGCAGATTGATCCTATCGAGAAGAAGCCTCTGAACCATTTCCTTCCCGGTACGCGGGTATTTTCGATGGGAACGGCGGGCTGCAACATGGGCTGCTTCTTCTGCCAGAATTGGGACATTTCGAAATCGCGGGCGGACCAGGTGGGCTCGTCGTATGTGCCGCCGGAAGACGTGGTGTTGCTGGCGATTCGCAATCATTGCGATTCGATCGCGTTCACGTACAACGAGCCGACCATTTGGGGCGAGTATGTGATTGATATTTGCCACGCGGCGAAAGAGGTGGGTCTGAATACCGTGATGGTGTCGAACGGATACATCACTTATGACGCGTTCCACGATATTTATGATCACATTGACGCGGCGAACATTGATCTGAAGGCGTTCACAGAGAAGTTCTACGGGAAAATTACGCTGACGCATTTGCAGCCGGTGCTGGATGCGTTGCTGTGGCTGAAGAATGAGACGAACGTGTGGTTTGAGATTACCAACCTGATGATTCCTACGTTGAACGACGCCGCTGAGGAAACGCGCGAGCTGTGCGGGTGGATTTTAGACAATTTGGGGCCGGAGGTGCCGCTACATTTCACAGCGTTTCATCCGGACTTTAAATTGCAAGATAAGCCGCGGACTCCGGCGGAAACTTTGCACGCGGCGCGGCGGATCGCTTTGGATGCTGGGCTGCATTATGTGTACGAAGGGAATATTTATAGTGATGGGGCGCATACTTCTTGCCCGGCTTGCCAGACTTTGTTGGTGAAGCGTTCGTGGCACGACGTGCAGCAGAACCGGCTGAAGGAAGGGAAGTGCCCGAAATGCGGGACGGCGATTCCGGGGCGTTGGGCCAATCCTCATGGCAAGACTCCGCAGAAACTTTACGAGCACGCGCGCGTGGTGGCTGCATCTAAGTATTCGGACTTGAATCTGTAGCGGCGTCCGCCGCGGCGGACGGCGTCGGTCTTACGCCGCGGATCGACGTCCCGCGATTATCGATGGCGGTCCAAAGACCGCCGCTGCAAAAGCTCTCCTGCATGTGTAACGAATGGCAGCGGGTGTGCGTAATAATAGTGTGGGTGAGATGACTGGGAATTCCAACGGATTTGCCATACGCACGGAACGGGTGTCGCGGCAGTACGCGATGGGCGAGGCGCTGGTGCGCGCGGTGGACGACGTTTCGATCGCGGTGCAGGCTGGGGAATTTGTGGCACTGCTGGGGAGTTCGGGCTCGGGGAAATCCACCTTGCTGAATTTACTGGCTGGGCTTGACCGGCCTTCATCCGGTGCGATCTACGCGCACGACCACAATCTTGCGGAAATGTCGTCGCAGGAGCTGGCGCATCATCGCAGCCACACGGTGGGCATGGTTTTTCAGGCGTTTAATTTGTTGCCGCGGATGACGCTGGAAGAGAATGTGGAGCTGCCTCTGCGTCTGGCGGAGGTGGATCGCGCGGAGCGTCCGGCGCGAGTGCGTGAAGCTGTGGAGCGGGTAAGCTTGGCGGCTCGGTTGACGCATCGGCCGAGCGAACTTATCGGGTGGGGAGCAGCAGCGGGCGGCGCTGGCGCGGGCGCTGGTGAACCGGCCGACGATTTTGCTGGCGGATGAACCTACGGGGAATCTGGATAGCGTGACGGGCGACGCGATCATGCATCTGTTACAGGAGATAAACCGGAATTTGCGGATGACGATTGTGATGGTGACGCACGACAAAGTGCGCGCGGCGCGTTATGCGCACCGGATAATCACGATGCGCGACGGGAAGTTGGTAAGCGAGGGAGCCAGCGATGAAATTGCGTGATTTGACCGAGCTGGCGGCGCGCAATCTGCGCGAAGCGGTGCTGCGTAATTCTTTGACGACGCTGGGAATTGCGGTGGGCGTGGCGTCGCTGGTGGCGATGTTGTCGCTGGGAGTGGGATTGCAGGAACTTGCTAGCACGCGATTGTCGCGGTCGGGGCTGTTCGATGCGGTGTTTGTGACGACGCAGGCGAATATGCGGGCGTTTGGCGGACCCCCGCGTCCGGCGGCGGAACGGGCTACGACGCAGCCGGCGCGAAAGTTGGATGACGACGCGCGGAAGCGTTTGGCTGGGATCAAAAATGTGGTGGAGGTTTATCCGGAAGTGCGCTTCCCGACGGAGGTGCAGTTCGAGGGCAAGCCGTACATGACTACCGTGGCGGGGATTCCGGCGTCGGCGCGGGGTGACGGGGCTTTCGACGAGATGAAAGGATCGTTTTTTTCTGGACCGGAGGCTAACGAAGCGATTTTGCAGATCGAATTCGCGCGGGATCTTTCGAAGCAGACGGATTCGCTGATCGGCAAGGAATTGGTGCTGCGTTATGCGGAGAAGGAGCCGTTGCCGGCGGATCCTCCGGCGACGACGGTAACGGCGGGTGCGGCGGGACGAACTGGGGTGAAAGATTCGGGTGCGGATGACGCGCCTGCGTCTGGCGGATTCTCGCTGGTTCCGCGCGAGATGAAGCTGCACATTATTGGAGTGGTGGAAACGGAGCCGGCGACGGGGTTTGGCGGCTTCGGGCGCGGGCGATTGCTGATTCCTTTGCAGATCGCGCAGAACTTGCGCATCGCGCAACCTACCGACATGCGTGAAATGTTGCGCGGCAACACGGGGAAGCCGAGTTATGAAAGTCTGACGGTGCGGGTGAGCTCGCCGAAAGCGGTGCAGGCCGTGGAGGATGCGATCAAGGGGATGGGCTTCGGGACGTTTTCAATTTTGGATGCGACGAAGAATTTGCGTTTGTTTTTCACTGTATTTGATTTGCTGTTGGGAATTTTTGGGAGCCTGGCGCTGACGGTCGCGTCGCTGGGAATTATCAATACCTTAGTGATGGCGATTTTGGAACGGCGGCGCGAGATTGGAATTCTGAAGGCGTTGGGCGCAGCGGATCGCGACGTGCGGCGATTGTTTTTTGCAGAGGCTGGCGCGATGGGATTGCTGGGAGGAGTGCTGGGTGTCGCGATCGGCTGGTTGATTGGACGCGCGCTGACATTTGCGACGAATGTGTACTTGGCGCGGCAGGAGCTTCCGCCGATCGACCTATCTTCGATTCCCTGGTGGATGGTGGCGGGAGCGATCGCGTTTTCGTTTTTCGTGAGTTTGGCGGCGGGGATGTATCCGGCGTCAAGGGCAGCGCGGTTGAATCCGGTGGAGGCGCTGCGGTATGAATAGCGCCTGCTGGCGTGGGCGGGCGGTGGGTTTGGTCGCTGTGATGATTGTCCGCGCCGCGATTTGCGCTTCGCCGGTTGGCGCGGCGCCGGGCAGGGCAGAGTGCCGCGCGGTGCCGAGCAAGATTCTGGGCCACCCCGTGCCGTATTGCGTGATTCTTCCTTCCGACTACGATACCGACAAGGCCAGCAATTATCCGGTGCTTTATTTTCTGCACGGGCTCGGCGGGAACGAGCAGATGCTGCTAAATTCGGGCGGGATGAACATGGTTCAGGATCTGCGCGATCAGAAACGGATCGGCGAGTTCCTGATCGTCGCGCCCGATGCCGGGCGGAGCTTCTATATCAATTCGCGCGATGGCAAGGTGCGCTACGAGGATTTCTTCATACGCGAATTTCTGCCCTACATCGAGAGCCACTACCGCATTCGAGCGGAAAAGAAATCGCGCGGGATTACGGGCGTTTCGATGGGAGGTTATGGCGCGCTGCGGTTTGCGTTGCGATACCCAGATTTGTTCGTGGCGGTGAGCGCGCACAGTCCGGCGCTGATCGAAAAGCTGCCCAATATTAAAGTGTCAAACGATCAGGCTGCGGCGGTGGCTGCGGTCCTCGGGAAGGCGTTCGGTTCGCCGGTGAACGCGGCGTTCTGGGAACGCGAAAGTCCGTTTACGATTGTGAAGGACGGTCCGCGGCCTGTGGGGTTGCAGATTTATTTCGATTGCGGAACCGACGACGAGTTTGGGTTCAATAGGGGGAACGAGCAATTCCACGAGCTGCTGACGGCGCGCGGCATCGTGCATGAGTTTCATCTTTATCCTGGCGGGCACGATTGGGAGTATTTCGCTGAGCACTTGCCCGCTTCATTCGAGTTTCAGTCGCATGCGTTTGGTCTGGCGACTTCCGCGAAGTAAAGCCATGCTCTCGGTAGCCGTCCGGTTCTGATAAGTTCTTCTGGGAGCATTCATGAAAGTCCATGCCTGGACCATCATAATTGTGATCGGCTTGATCGGGAGCCACGCCGCCAGCGCTCAGTTGCGCAAATCGGGCACAGACCCAGCCGTTGCAAGCATCGCGCAGATAAAGCCGCTGGTGGTACAGATAAAATTCAAATCGGATTCAGCGAAAGCGGAATATCAAGAGGGAATTGCCGGAACTGGAATTGTGGTGAGCGACGAGGGCTACGTGCTGACCGCAGCCCACATAGTGACCGGGACCGAGGCAGGGTTGCGAGGCGAAGGCGCGACCAAGGTGGAGTTTTCCGCCGGAATCTTGATTGAAACGACGGTGGGTGCAGGCGCCAATTCGCGAGGCAGTTTCGCGTACGTGCCCTGCACGATCAAGGACACCGACCCGGTGCACGATATTGCGATTCTGCAACTCGCGCAGAATCCATTTTCGGAAGCCTTTCGGCAGGGGATAAAAATTGCCGACAAAGAGCCGAAGATTACATTGGGCGTCGCGAAGCTGGAGCAGAGTGTACCGCCGGAGGGTCAGACCGTTTTGGTATCAGGATATCCGTTGGCCACTCCGACGCTCGTGACCCAAAGAGGAATGATTGCGAGCGAGAGCTTTAGCGTTGCGCAAACACAACCCACGAGGCCGCCCGCCGGACTTCTAAGTATGGAGATCGAAGACTCGATTCTTCTAGACGCAGTGGTGAACCCCGGAATTAGCGGCGGGCCTGTTTATCTGCCTGGAGAACATTCTGTTGTTGGTATTTGCGACGTCTACGAGGCAGCAGGCATTTTCGGTGCGCGACGACCCCAATTGGCGATTCCCGGAGCGGGTCAAAACATTGGGCTTGCGATCGTGATTCCTATTAAATACGCGATTGCGCTGCTGCAGAAAAATAAGATCGACACAAAATTGCCTTGACCGCACGTTCAACGGCATCGTCGACCGCGCCCAGCTGAAGCTGGCCGCTATGAAACTAAGGGCCCAATCAAAATCAAAATCAAAATCAAAGTCTAACGCAAATTCAAAGGCGCCCGCCTAGAAGAACAGGCGGCCGCTACAAAGTCAACAGCGGTTCTTCAGGGCTGTCATTCGGGCGACGCGGTGAGCAATTCTGCTACTAGAGTTTCGATCGAGGCGTTTTCCCCCCGTTCGGTAAAGTACTCATGCCAATTTACGTCGGGGAAGCCCATGCGGGTGGCTTGGGCTGGGAGCTGCTCGCGGAGCTCGGTGCCGTTGCGTCCGTGCAATAGCGTTAGCGCGTCGAAGATTACGCGATGTTCGGGGTGTTGCCATTTGTGGGCGCGGAGCTCCACCAGGATCGCTGCGCGGGTGGATGAATGGTGCGCGTCGGGGGAATGCGACTGCGGGCGGTGCGTTGCAGAGTGCGCGGAGGATTCTGGATTCGAGGTCGAGCAGGTAGGGCACGGGTTGAGAAGGGAAATGCTGGGGAGCGCCGAAGGAAGCTCCCCGATCCTAAGACGGAGTTTAAGCCGCGCTGGAAACCACAGGTCGCACGAAATCGATGCGGTCGATGGCCACTGCGATGCCGTATACTGGCGTGGTTTCGCCAGGAATCTGCGTACTGCGAAGAGTCTTGGCGCTAGCACGGACCAGAACGGACGTGCCACGCTCGCGCTCCGCAGGAAGCGAAAAAGTGAGTTCCAGACCCGTGCCGGACTCGATGGGAACATCGGAGTGAAAGAAGATGCCGGTACGGGAGACATCTCGCAACTGCCCGGTGTAATACTCCAGCGGGCGGTGCTTGGACATACAGACTTGTACAGGCAGGTAAACCTCGTAGCGTCTGGCCTTTCTGCGCTCTCCCATAATATACCCCCATCGTTTGATGCACGACCGTAGCCAAGGGACTTTTGCTGGCTTTTGTTGAAAATACGGAGGTTGCGGTCCTGGCCACGCTGTCAATTCGGGAAGGGCAGTGCAAATTATTCCCGGTACAGGAAATACCTCCACGGTTTAATGAAATTTTCGGGCGGGGCCGGGTCGGCAGTTTAGCGCAGGTTTTTCGCTTCCGTGGGCAAAAACGCCAATGCGGCGCTTCGATCCCGCGCGGCGGGATCGAAGGTTGAATCCCGCAGCAGCGCGAGTCAAGGATTGGCGTTGCCCGGAGAGCTGCCTTCCACCGCAGCTAGCCGGATCGGCGGGCGGACAGCGCGTTGACGCGAACTATAGGACCGGGTCGTGGAGGACGGACATGCCTTCGGCTTCGGTGAGGATGCCGCGGGTGATCATCAATTGAACGAGACGAACGATCGCGGTCCATTCGGGCCCGCGAAGGCCGCCGGTTGTTGGCGAGGGCATACGCACCACTTCGGGGAAGCAGGGGGACTCGCCGGTAATTTCCCGAAGCCACTCGGCTAGGGCGACGCGCTGCGAATCGTCGTGGTCTTCAAAGGCGATGCCCATTCCCAGGCCATGCTGGGAGTACACCACGGTGCCGGCGGTCTGAAAGGTGGTCTTGGCTTTTTGCAACGTAACGCGGACGTGGGAGCCTACCGGAAACGGACAGACGGTGTCGACAAAGCAGCCGCCCGGGCCGAGGTCCGTGGTGCGCGTGGAAAAGCGCGCGCCGGATTTTAATTCGATGACTTCGGCGGCAGCGGTGAACATGTGCCGGGAGGTGCCGCGGCGTTCTGTCTCGAGAACTTCCACAGATTTGGCGATGGCGTCGTGGTGCTTGTGATTCGAAGAATTGTGCATCATTTCATCCTTTTGGCGGCTTGCGACGCCGGGCTGAAGGTTATTGTGGAAATCACTACAGCAGGAATCGCACTGCGATTCCCATGGCGCCGTCGGGCCGTTCTTCCATGCGAACTATGGAGCCGAGAAATTTCTTGTGTGCTGAGATCTTCTTGCCAAACGGGAAAGTGACGAGCAAGCGCATTCCCACGAAATAGTGCGGCATGCAGGTGGCGAAATAGAGGCCGTCCCGCGTGAAGTCCGTGACTTCGCCCACGTCAGCGATGTCCACGAAACGCGCGTCAAAGGGCCGCACTTCTACGGGCAGAGACACTTTCAGGCGCTCGCGCCGGCGGGTTTCGCGCGCAGCCGATTTTTTCGATGGAGCGTAGGCTGCGTGATGCGGAGTATGGACTGCCGTAGCCATGAACAACCTCCGAGGTGCAAACTGCGCGTAGCGTGCTCCATTGAATGTAGGGGGCTAGCGAAAGTCTGCCAATAGGACGGCGGTACTACCGGGTACTTACGGATGGCTATGGATGGGGCGATGGACGGAAGTCCAAGGGTGTGCTAAACCCCGTGTTTACAGCGATATATTCCCGAAATGGCAATGGGCAGTTTTACGGGGCTTTGCGGATGTGGAAGTTCTGCGCGCAAGCTGCGGTGAGCTTGGAAAGTTCGCTTTACAGTTGGCGTCCGGTGCCGGCGTTATTTCGCGGGTGGAAGACCTTCGCAGGCTTCCTGCGCCGTGGGGTACATGGAAATGACGCGATTGACTTGCGTCATGGTCAATACCCCTTGAACCATGGGGCTGCAGGCAGCGAGGCGGAGGGTGCCGCCGGTCTTCGCGAGGCGCGAGAAAGATTTCACGATTTGGCCGATTACAGCGCTATCAATGTGATCCACCGCGGCCATGTCCAGAATAATGTGATTTTCCTTGTTCTTGATGTGGTCCTCGACTTCCTGATCGATGCGTTTGCAATCGGGGCCCATCTGCACGCGGCCGCTTAGTTCCAGAACCCAGATGCCGGGCTTGATTTGTTTCTTCTTCAGAAACATGTGATTTAGCTCCTGGCCGGGATGCGGCGCGAATTATTCTTCACAGGGAAATTGGCGGATCAGGCGCATGCAATCGGCCAGCGCTTTTAGAACTGAGTCGCCCCAGCCAGAGGGTACGAAGCCTGCGGTGCCTTGGTTCACGGGCTTATCGGCTTGCGCAAAGAAGCGCAGATGCTGGCCTTTGGGAGCGACGGCATATTCTTTCACGGTGATAGCGAAGAGAATTTCGCGGCCGTCTTGATGCTTGGTCATCGAAAAATGGTGGAGCTGCGCTAATTCTTCGGTGCGGTCTGCTTGCGCATACTGCCAATCTTCCACGGTGCTCCTCCCAGGAATGGCGCGGGCCTGACGGGTTGCGGCCTGAACGCGGGAATCTTAGGCTGGCGGGGGCGGCAAGTCAATCGCGGGCCGGCGCTAGTGCGAGAAATGTTCGTGTGATAGAAACTTGTGTGACGATGGCTAGCGAGCGATTGAGGATTCGGCGGCTGGTGCGCGACGAGCTGCCGGTGCAGACTGTGAAACTGGCGCGATTTTTGATTGGGAAGACGTTGGTGCACGAATTGCCGCGCGGGCGGCTTGTTGGGCGGATCGTGGAGACGGAGGCTTACGTTACCGGGGATGCGGCGTCGCACACTTTTCGTGGGTTGACGAAGCGCAATCGGCCGCTGTTTTTCGAGCGCGGGCACGCGTATGTATATTTCTGTTACGGCAATCATTTCATGCTGAATGTTTCGGGGCAGCGGGAGGGAATTGGCGAAGGCGTTTTGCTGAGGGCTGCTGAGCCGCTTGAAGGCATCGCGCAGATGGAGCGGTTTCGCGGGATGGACCGTTTGGAGGATTTGGCGCGGGGGCCGGGACGTTTGGCAGAAGCTTTTGGAGTTGACCGGCGGCTGGACGGTGTGGATTTGGTTGGGGGTGGAGTTTTGTGGCTAGGTGCTGCGGTGCGCCGTGGCGGGCGGATCGGGGTCAGTGTGCGGATTGGGATCAGCAAGGAGGCGGAACGGTTACTGCGGTTCTACGAGCGCGGGAGCCCGTTTGTCAGCGGAACGAAATTGTTGAGGATTTAAGGGTTTCATTTGACGTTGGGCGCGGGGAATCCTGCTATTCTGCTGATGGCGCGGAAGTTGGGTTGGCTGTAATCGGCTGGCTGTGTGGGCGCATCTAACTATTATGCCTCGACGATCGAAATCGAATTTGGTCTCCAACGTTTTCCAGGCGTCCATTCGGGCGGGATTTCGGCGCGCTTACAGTGGCGTGCAGGTGGACCCGCAGAAATTTCTGCAGCAATTCCGCAGGGCGCATCGTTTGCCGATTACTGCCTGGTCGGACATGTTCAACATCGAAGAAAGAGTAGTGAACCATCACGCGGCGCGGGTGGTGAAATCGGCGATGCGCACGGCGGCGTTGGAAGGCGCGGGATTTGGCCTGGGCGGGATGCTGACGATTCTGCCGGACGCGGGAATTCTTTCGGCGATTACGATTCGGATGCTGCAGAAGCTCAGCTTGATTTACGGATTCGAATACAAGACCGAGGAAGAAGTAACGGAATTGTGGCTGGCGGCGGCGAGCGCTGCCGGCCTGGACCTGGGACGCGAGTTCATTGAGAAGCAGGCTATGGAAAAGATCGTGCCGCGGATTATTGATCGCATCGCGGTGCGCGTGGGCGCGGAAGTGGCCGAAAAATGGTCAGGGAGGTTGATTCCGCTGCTGAGTTCCGGAATTGGTGGAACGCTGAATTACTATTTTGTGCGGTCCTGGGGACGGCGCGCGCAGAAACATTTCCTGGACCGGCATCGCGAGGTGCGCGCGCACGGTCTTCCTGAATCGAGAATTTTGAATTTGCCCGCGCAGCCCCGCCTGCGCACCGCGAATTGATGGTGAGGTCGCCTTAATTGCCTGCGGTGTAAGGATCGTTACAACCAAGGTTCCCGCGCGCTTTACGGCCTTGCCCGATTTCCTTCTCCGTGCCATTCTTTTCCACCCGGTAATTAGCTGGAGGAAATGGTATGCCCGTTTGTGAAGGCTGCGGCACGCGCACGGACGAAGCGCACATACAGAGCCGCACCGAGCGCATCGAGCTTGCCGGACGTTATCGACCCACGCAGATTAAAGTCTTGTTTCTGGATTCGTCGCCGCCGGTGCGGATGGAGGATTATTTTTATAAGTCCGCCGCGGATCGCTCGGTACGGTCGCTAGCCTCGCGCATGTATTTTGACGAGTTGGTGAAAGCTACGGGAGCGCCGGCACATTCTTCGGCGCAGGAAGAAGCGGCGCTGACGGATTTCCGGCGGAAGGGATTTTTCTTGAGTTATGGCGTGGAGTGCCCGTTCGAGGCCGAAGGAGAACTTCATGCGGCATTGCGCAGGCTGGCACCTACGGCGCTGAAGCGCGTGCAGTATTCCTTGCAGCCGAATTACATTGTGCCCATTGGGTCAGCCACGAAGGAATTGATCCGGCTGTTTGGATTGATCGGCTGGGGCGACCGGCTGATATTGGATAAGACTGGGCCGTTCGTTGATCCGTACCTTGGCGATTTGAAGAAGCAAGCTACGTTCGGCACCGCATTCGGCGCGCGCATCAGCAAACTGCTGGCGGGGCTGCCGTAGGTTTCCGTCAGCGAGGCTGTGACGCAAGCCGGCGTTCTGTTTGGGATCGAGCGATACGGCGTTTGATTGCTTTCCTGGCATGTCTATGCTTGCGTAAATACCGGCCGCGGGCTATCGTTGGCGCTGCGGAGGGCGTTATGAAAGCACTGTCCACTCGTCGAGTAATCGGAGGCCTGATCGGACTCTGTGTTTCTTTCTGGGCCACCTTCTCGCTGCTGTCGATCCTGACTTACACATCTGGCGTTATGAATCGGGTCGGCCTGCTCTGCGCGTTCATGTGTGCGTTTGGCTTGGTGCTGTTCTTCTGGGCGGCCGACTCCGCGTACGTGATTATTAAGATGGGCTGGTCTTTTCGGGCTTGCCGGTATGCGGGGTGGGCTTTCCTGGTACCCGGAAGCGCGCTGTTCTTGAGCCACGGTCACGCGATGTCCATCATTAATTTTCTCACGGTCCAAATCATATTTTCCGGTTACATCTGCCGGAGGATTGCATTCCCGGAAATTTCGGACGAAAAGGTTTTTGGACCGGAACCACTGCCGACGATGTTCCCCAAGTAATCTACTTCGCGATTCGTAGTCGCTGCGTTTCCTGCTCAATTCTGTCTGTACGCCCTTCCTTCTTTGATTACGAAGCTGGGCGCGAGAGCCACTACGCGCGACTAGTACCAACGTACTGTTCCATATTCTGAGATCAGTTATAGAATCGCGCGCCATGGGGGCGAAAATGGTGTGTGCAGAGCACGAAAGATTGAGGATTGACGCAGTGGCGGTGATCCTGGAGGCGAAAAGGATTCGCCGGGGTAAGGATGTGTCGTTTTACGAGGATCTGGAACTGAGTCGCGATGTACGCAAGAAAACCGATGCATTGCTGCTGCATTTGCTGGCCGGCCACGATGGCGAGCCATGCCCTAGCGGCGATCGGCCGATCGTAGGAGGGGCTCGGAGCGGAAACGCTACGCGGCCGCGGCGACGTTATTTGTTGCGAACGGAGCGTGATCTCGAAACGAAGTGTTCTTAGCGGGATGGGACAAGAGCCGCTGACGGGTCTGGTGCCGACTTCGGCGTTCAGCCTGGGGAAAGCTTGATGGTGCCGAGGGCCAGAATCGGACTGGCTACGCCGGCCTTTTCAGGGCCGCGCTCTACCGGTGAGCTACCTCGGCACCGGTGCGTCAAATGATTCTACGGAAAATATGGCGGAGTGACAAACGAAAACGGGCTTCGCAGAAAAACGATTTTGGGTGCCTTCGTAGCGGCGGTGCCGCAAGGTGGGATCGCCCTCGATCGTCTCGCACTACCCGTCCGCACCATAGCACCTATGGCGTACTGATGTGCACGCCACAACTGCAACGGCAGGAAGGCCGTGGGGCCGACATCGTGACTAGCTGGGGCGCACCAAGCCCCCGTACTGCGAGTTTATTTATTTCACGGAGTCGTCGTACTCTTTCATCCAGTTGCGGGCTTTTAGGACTTCGCGGGCTTTGGAGCCGTCGGCTGGGCCTACGATGCCGTCTTTTTCCATCAGGTCGATGAGGCGGGCGGCGCGGCCGTAGCCTACGCGGAGGCGGCGTTGCAGCGTTGACGTAGAAGCCCGGCCCATTTCACAGACTACACGAACTGCGTCCTGGTAGAGATCGTCGTCCACTTCGTCGCCGTTGTCGGCGCCGCTGCCACTGCTGCCGCTGGCGGCGCCACCTGTGCAGTTCTCGTCTTTTTCCTTGGGCGGCTTCAACAGTTCTTCGTTGTAAATAGCCGAGGCTTGGTCGCGCCAGAAATCGCAGACGGCTTCTACTTCGCGTTCGTGGACGTAGGGGCCGTGAATGCGGTGCAGGCGGGAGGAGCCGGCGGGCAAGTAGAGCATGTCTCCTTTGCCGAGGAGCGATTCGGAGCCGTTGGCGTCGAGAATGGTCCGCGAGTCCACTTTGCTGGCGACGCGGAACGAAATGCGAGCCGGGAAATTGGCTTTGATCAGGCCGGTGATTACGTCAACCGATGGGCGCTGCGTCGCGAGAATCAAGTGGATACCTACGGCGCGAGCCATTTGCGCGAGGCGGGTGATGGATTCTTCTACGCCGTTGGTGTCCACCATCATCAGGTCGGCAAGTTCGTCCACGACGATGACGAGGTAGGGAAGCGGCTTGTGTTCGTCTTCCTCGGCGCCGTCGAATAGCGAGAGCGACTGGCCCTTTTCGAAGGAGCGATTGTACTGCTCGATATTCCGGACGCCACGGGAGGCTAGCAGCTTCAGGCGGCGCTCCATTTCGCGCGTGGCGTTGCGCATCACGTTGGCCGCGACTTTCGGGTCGGTGACTACGGGCGCGAGCAGGTGCGGGATATCGGCGTAGAGGCCGAGTTCCACTTGCTTGGGGTCGATCAGCACCAACTTTAGTTCATCCGGCGTGGCTTTGAAGAGCATGCCCATCAGCAGGGAATTGATGAATACGCTTTTGCCGGTGCCGGTGGAACCAGCGATCAGCAAGTGCGGCATCTGGGTCAAGTCGCCGGCGCGGATGCGGCCGATAAGGTCCTTGCCGAAGGGCAGGCTGAGTTTTGACGGCGAATGGCTGAATTCCGGCGATTCGATCACGTCGCGCAGGGCGATGGTCTCGCGATGAACATTCGGAACTTCGATGCCCACCGTGGATTTGCCGGGGATGCGTTCGATCAAAATGGATTCGGCTTGCAGCGCGAGGCAGAGGTCGTCGCTCAGGTTAGTGATGCGGCTGTACTTGATGCCGGCTTCGGGCTTGAATTCGAAAGTGGTAACGACCGGACCAGGATTGATCTGGGTGATGTGCCCGCCGACGTCGAATTCCATGCACTTGGATTCGATGGCGTGGGCGCGCTCTTTCAGTTCGTTCTCGTCCATTTTCTCGCCGCGCTCGGCATTGGAGAGCAGTGACGGCGAGGGGAGCTTGTAAGTTGTCTTGCCCGTTGCGATTTTGGGCTCGGCGGATTTTTTCTTCGCGGGCGGCGGAGCTACGGATTCGTTCTCGTGGAATTTGATGACTGTTGGGGCGCGGCGAGCATCGTTGCGCGCTTCGTCGGCTTCGCGCGCGTCTTCCTCTTCTTCCTCCTCCTCCGCTAGCGCCTTCGTCGAAACGCGCTGTCGCGGCGCTGGCGGGCGTCCGGCAATTTTGATTTCTTCCACGCGCTTGCGCAGGCGATCGGATTCGCGGGCCTCGCGCCAATCCTTGACGCGCGCCCAGAGTTGGCCCAGATAGCCGTCGTTGGCCATTGGTTTTTTCATCCACGCCAGAGCCGTGCGAAATGAAAAGCTGGTGGTGAGAAACAGGGCTGTCAGAAAGGTCGCTCCTGCAACGAGTCCAGCGCCGATTGGGTTGAAAGCGGCGCGCAGAGATTCTGCCAGGATCGTTCCGAGCATGCCGCCCGCGGGCAGCGCGCTGCGGACTTCCGGCATTGGGAGCAATGCCAGCCCCGACGAGAACGAAGCGAGTAGCATGGTGAAGCCGACCACTTTCGCAATCGGTGCGTCGAGGATCTGGCTGCGGAACCACTTCATCGCTACCAGAAACATTCCCACCGGAAACAGAAACGCCGCGAAACCGCAGAATTGGAAGAAAAGGTCAGCCATGTGTGCGCCGACCGGGCCAATCCAGTTGCGTGCGGGGCCTGCGCCGGGAGGTGGCGCGGAAACGTTGAACGAAGCATCGTGCGGCGAATAAGAGAGCAAGCTGAGTGCGAGCAGGACGGCGAGGCTGAGGCCGACGAAGCCGATCAGCTCGTTCAGGCGCTTATTTTCAGTAGGTGTAAGGATCCGCACGACGATTTCCCCTTTTTTCCCATGGGCGCGACGTCGCTCACTTCCAGCCGAATTATACGGCCAAAGCGCATGACGTGGCGGCGACAGGTCACCGAAGGATGCCGCTGTGAGGCGTCCTCAGGCTGAACGGCAACGACTGGGCACAAATAGGGGAAGGCCGCCGCGTAGAAAACCCGGGGTGCGCCGGCGCTAACGCGCAAAACCCAGGTGGAGGAACGCGAGCAACAAAATGACTATACCAAAGGCGATACGGTAGTAAATAAAGATTTTCAGTGTGCGTGTCTGTAAATACTGCAGGAAGAAAGCGATGACAATGAAGCCGACGACGGCCGAGACGGCGATGCTGGCGATCAGGGTGGACTGCGGGATGTCGAGGGCGCCGGCGTGATGGAGTTTCAGAAGTTTGGGGACTTCTTTTGCGGCGGCGCCGGCGATTAATGGCGTTGAGAGCAGGAAGGAGAAACGGGCTGCGGCTTCACGAGTCATGCCGCGGAACAGACCGGTGGTGATGGTGATGCCGGAGCGCGATACGCCGGGGAAAAGCGCGAGAGCTTGCGATGTTCCGATGGCGAGTGAATCGCCGAGTGACGTTTGTTCGATGCGTCGAGTGAGCCTGGCGGAATATTCGGCGTACCACATCAGCAGGGCGATGGCGATCATGGCGCTGGCAATGGGGATCGGACTGCGCAGATTTTCTTCGATCCAGTGTTCGAAGAAAAAGCCTACTAAGGCACCGGGAATGGTGCCTGCTACCAGATACCAGAACAGGCGCTGATTCTGCTGGACCATTTGTTCGCTGGCGCGTTTGGGATAATGAAAGCCCAGGCCGCAGAGCGTGAGCTGAATCCATTCGCGGAAGAAATAGAGCAGGACGGCGATCAGAGTGCCGAGGTGCAGCGCTACGTCGAAGGCGATGCCGGGATCCTGCCAGTGCAGCAGGTCGGGAATCAAAATCAGATGCGCCGAGCTGCTGATGGGCAGAAATTCGGTGAGGCCCTGCACGACTGCGAGAATGATTGCTTGCCACAGAGGCATCGGTTTTCAGTTCTCCCTAGTGACGGCTCGGGCCGCCGGAAATTAACGCGCACTCGAAATCTATAGTGGAAGGGTCTTCGCCATCACGAACGCGTCGCGCCCGCCGGGATAGTAATCTTTTTTGATCCCGCGATTACGATAGCCATGCTTGGTCCAGAAGGCAACCGCGGAATCGTTGTCTGTTGCTGTTTCGAGGGTAACTTCGCGGACGCCGTTGGCGGCGAGGCGGCGCTCGATTTCGGCGAGTAGCATTGAGCCGACGTGATGTCTGCGAAATTCTGGCAGAACGTCAATGGTGACGATGTAGCCGCTTTCGTCGCGGCGGGCGCTGATGCAGAAGCCGGCGATTTGCTTTTCAGGCGCAGGCGAGTCAGCGTCGTCGGAATCGGCTTTGGCTTGAGCCTCGGCTTCCGCAACGAGGCAATCCGAGCCGCTGAAACGCAAGTAGGCGCGCAGCTCGCGTTGCGAGTACGCGACTTCTGGTTCGTAACAAGCCTGATCAATTTCGTAGAGCGTCTCGAAATCTTCGGGCTTGAAACTTCTGAGAGTGATGTTCACAGCGGAATCTAGACTTCCAGGATCACCGGCAGAATCAGCGGGCGCTTGGCGGTCTGTTTGTTGAGGAAGCGCTTCAGGTCCTGGCGCACTTTTTCTTTGATTACGCTCCAGTCGGTTTTTTCTTCCTGGGTGGATTGTTCGATGGTGCGCAGGATGATCTCGCGCGCCTGATTGAGGATTTCCGCGCCGTCTTCGGAGGGCAGAAAGCCGCGCGTGACGATTTCCGGCGGGGTTTCCATGCGCCCGGAGTGCTTGTTGATGACCATAATGGGCACTACCACGCCGTCTTCCGACAAGTGGCGGCGATCGCGGATCACTACTTCTTCGATTTCCTCGAGCGAGCCGGAATCGACGAGCACGCGCCCGGCAGTAATCGGCTCGCGGCTGATGCGCGCCGCCATCGGCAGTGAATTCGACCGGTTGGCCGCTTTCCAGCAGGAAAATCTGGCCACCGACCGCGCCTAATTGTTCGGCGAGGGCCGAGTGGCGGAAGAGTTGGCGGTATTCGCCGTGAACTGGCACGAAATATTTCGGGCGCACCAATTGCAGCAGGATTTTCATTTCTTCCTGGCTGGCGTGGCCGGAGACGTGGATGGGAGCAGAACGTCCGCCTTCGTAATAGACCAGCACGCGGCGGCGGAAGAAATGATCGATCATGCGGAAAATGGCTTTTTCGTTGCCGGGGATGATGCGCGAGGAAAGAATTACGGTGTCGTTCTCGGCGATGCTCAGCAGGCGATGATTGTCCACCGCAATGCGCGAAAGCGCGGACATCGGCTCGGCTTGGGTGCCGCTCGCCAAAACTACCAACTTCTGCGGATCGAAGGTGCGAATGTCCTGCGGGCGCACCACGCTGCCATCGGGCACGCGCAATTTGCCGAGGCCGTGCGCGATTTCGACGTTGTCCACCATGCTGCGGCCCACGAAGCCGATCTTGCGTCCGACCATGCGAGCTATATCAATCACTTGTTGGACGCGATGCACGGAGCTGGCGAAGCAGGAGACGAGAACTTTGGCCGGCGCGGCGCGGAATAATTCTTCGAGGCGGACTACTACGGCGCGTTCCGACGGAGTGAAGCCGGGGCGCTCGACGTTGGTGCTGTCGCTGAAGAGCGCGAGGACGCCTTCCTGTCCGTAGCGCGCGAAGGCGTGCATGTCGAAAGGCTTGTCGTCCACCGGGGTGTGATCAATTTTGAAATCGCCGGTGTGGATGATCACTCCTACTGGCGTGCGTACGGCTAGCGCGACGCAATCAATGGTGCTGTGCGTCACGTGCAGGTATTCGATGGAGAAAGGACCGAGGACCGTGGTTTGTCCGGCTTTCACTTCGTGAAGCTTGGCTTTATCGAGCAGCGCGTGTTCTTCAAGTTTCTTGCGCACGATTGCCAGCGTGAATTCCGTGCCGTAAATCGGGACGTTTATTTCGGGCAGAATATAGGGAATGGCGCCGATGTGATCTTCGTGCGCGTGGGTGAGGATGATGGCGCGCACCATGCGCTTGTTCTGCTTCAGGTAAGTGATGTCGGGGATGACGATGTCCACGCCGAGAAGTTCCTGCTCGGGGAACATCAGGCCGGCGTCAATTACGATGATGTCGTCGCCGGTGCGCAGCGCGAGCATGTTCATGCCGAACTCGCCCAGCCCGCCCAGCGGAATGGCCCATAGTGATGGTTGGCTCAATTTTTATGTCCGATTTGTTCGTTCCGCTCGACCAAGGGGGTGCACGCAGCGAAAGCAGTCCCGCAATGAAGCCGATGCACGAAAGTGTTCGATCTTTGTTCGCGGTTATCGTATCACAGACGGGCGGTAGCGATGGCGGTTCCACGTTGTGGGACTGTCGGTGGTCGGTATCCAGTGAGTGCTTCACCTCGACTGCGCGGGGGCCTTGTGTGGACGCCTGCCGAGCTGTACTTTAGGATTGCCGGGCGGTCGAATCGCTTACGTTGCATGACTGGTTTTCGGGAGCGACCTATGAAATCCCAGCGCAATTGGCGAGCACTATTTGTCGCGACAGGGCTAGTGTCGGCCTGGGTGACACTGGTAAGCGCGCTGGCCTTCCCCATGAGAACCGCGAAATTCTACGGGAACGCGCGCGAAAGCACCGCGCAGTCTTCTTCAGCTTTGCTGCCAGCCGGTACAATCCTGCCAGTAAGCCTGAACAGGACCCTTTCGGCGGAGGAAGCGCAGGCCGGCCAAGAGATTGAAGGTGAAATAATGCAGGATGTGCCTCTGCCGGATCGCGAGAAAATTCACGCGCACTCCCGTGTCACTGGCACAATCGTGTCCGTCACGCAGGCAGGGAATGGCGCAGGCACTCAAGTGTCATTGCGGTTCGACAAAATCAATAACCACGGGGAAATCATTTCGATGGTGACGAGTTTGCGAGCGATCGCTTCCAACCAAGCGGTGAGCTCTGCGCAGGCGCCCCTCAACAGCTCCCCGGGGACTCCTGCCGGTTGGGCGGACACCGTTTTAATCGGCGGAGATGTGCGGTATGGGGACGGGGGCGAGGTGGTGAACCGCCGGAAGGAGAAAGTCGGCAAAGGAGTCAGCGGCGGTGTGCTGGTGCATGTAACGGAGCAACCCGGTTCCGGATGTGATGGGCCCGTCAATGGTGATGACAGTCTGCAGGCCCTCTGGGTTTTTTCGTCGGACGCATGCGGTGTGTACGGACTTCGTGGCATCGAGGTCCCCCATGACGGAAAAACAGCTCCGCTCGGCGTGATTACACTTAGGTTTGAGGGTTCAGAAACAAAGTTAGATGGCAGCGCGGGCATGCTCCTGCGGGTCGTTAGTCCGCAGTAACCGCTACGTCCCCGGCACGCGCTCGAAAGCTGCTAGAGGCCGTGAGACTTCGCGTCATCGGCTAAGCCTGATGACTGCGAGCTGCGTTTCGCGAATCATCAAGACGCCGCCGCAGACCAGCGAGATGACCGCTGCGGCTCCGCACAAAACGCCAACTCCGGCTGCTATCTGGAACGTCGTTCGTCCGCCGTAATACACCACAATCGAACCGGCGATCGAGATTAGAGCGGAGCTGGCGAATAGTCCGAGACCCAGGTAAAAGCAGCGAAGCGCGCGTAACAGCAGGTGAGCGCGCATTTGTAGCGCGGGAAGCTGGGCTTTCGAGACGTCATAATCCCTGGCGCCCGGCTCGAGCTTTGATAATTGGGCGATGACCGCGTGCGTGCGATCGGCCACGCGCGCGAGGCGATTGTTCGTGCCCAGCGCCAGAACAGACGATGCATTGGTGAGCACCGCCGGGGCTACCACGATGGTGAGGATCGAAAACGGATCGGCGCCGGGCAGAATAAATTCCATCATTGGGTCCTCAGTACTTGTCTGCGCGGGAACCAGAAGCGGCCATGGGGACTCATGGTAAACGATATTTAGTTCGTTTGTGTCCGATTTGTCGCTTGATCGGAAACCGACCGAGTATGCAACTGTCGCTAATGAGGCGGATCGTGAGGCGCTAGTCTGCGCGGCCACCAGCGAAGATGCGGGCTACTGCTACAAGCAGGACTGCGCCGACGGTGGCGGCGGCGAGACTGCCCCAGAAGCCGAAGGTGAGGATTCCGAGGCGAGTGAAAATCCATCCGCCGATTACAGCGCCGACGAGTCCCAGGATTACGTCGGTGATACAACCGAAACCGCGGCCGCGGGCGATAGTGCCGGCCAGCCATCCGGCAATGAGGCCGATGATGATCCACCAGAAAATGCCGTGCGTTTCGACGTACACGACCCAGCCGTGTTCGGTCGAAGGAAGTTGCTGATGCAGCGCTGCCAATACCAACGTGTTCATGCCGTCTCCTGGAATTATCCCTGGCAGAAAATGTAAGCCAGCGTCTTATAGATTAACTTGGCGGCCAGAAAATCCGAAGCGTGATCGCGCGGGCGCGGGGAAAGTTCGGCGACGTCCATGGCGACGATTTTTTTGTGGTCGGCGACGGCGCGGATCAGCGAAGTGACTTGATACCAATCGAGGCCGCCGGGTTCTGGAGCGCCAGTCGCAGAGACGATCGAAGAGTCGAAGCCGTCCACATTCACGGTGAGATAGACACGCGGGCCGAGATCCTCGAGCACTTTCGCGATCCAGGCCTTCACCGGGGCGCGCACGATGTCTTTCGCCCAATACACTTTCGTTTGTAGCTTGGGAATGGCTTTGGATTCTTCTTCGGAGAGCGAGCGCACGCCTATCTGCACCGCAGGACACATTTCCACGACGCGGCGCATGGTGCAGACGTGACTGCCCGGATTGCCTTGATATTCATTGCGCATTTCGGCATGCGCGCCGATGTGCAGGACGCAGAGATCCTTGAATTTCTTGAGCGTGGCGGAAACCAGCGGCGGAGTGAGAGAATGTTCGCCGCCGAGCGCGACGGGAAATTTTCCGGCGTCGAGCAATTCCAGCTGCGCGGTGAAGAGTTCGCGCAACACTTCTTCGAAGGTGCCGTCTTGTGTGTCAATGGGCGGCCAGGTGGCGATGCCGATTTCGCGGCTAGGATCGAGCTCGAGCTCTTCGTCGTAGAGTTCCATGTGGCGACTGGCTTCCAGGATCGCGCTCGGGCCGTTGCGCGTGCCGCGCTCATAGGTGGCGGTGCGTTCCAGCGGCACCGGAAAAATTACGGCGCGCGCAGTTTCGTATGCGGAAAACTCTTCGGGAAGTCCGCCGAAATTTTGCGGCGGCATGGGCGTGTATCGGGACATGTGCGGTCTAGGCTCCTGCGATGCGGTAGAAATTTTTCTTTCGTCTCGTGCGCATTTGCAGTATCAATGATGCGCGCGCACGCGCGAATTCTTGCTCCCAGGCCTCTTGGGAGACATACATTACACCTGCGAGGACACTGAATGGCAAAGAAAAAGGGCGCGACCGGACGTATCCTGCACGATCCGGTGGAGGACCGCCTCACACCGATTTATCCGCTGGACCTCTCGCGGATACATACGATTGACGACATGGTGCGCGCGATGAGCCAGACCGCTTACACCGCGCGGCAGATTGGAGACGCGGCGGACGTGCTGGAAGCGATGGCGCGCGATAAGGATTGTTTTATCGTGATGACGCTATCGGGCGCGCTGACCGTGGGAAAAATGGGATTGGTTTTCTGCGATCTTGTCGAGTCGGGGATCGTGAAAGCGATCGTGTCCACGGGCGCTTTGATGGCGCATGGATTGGTGGAAGCTACGGGGCGTTCGCATTTCCGTTACGACCCGAAGATGGACGACAACGAGTTATTTCTGGCCGGCTACAATCGCGTTTACGATTCGCTGGAGCCGGAAGTGAACTTGGATGCGGTGGAAGTGGTGGTGGACCATGTGCTGCAGAATTGGCCGGACAACGAAGTTGTGTGCAGCTGGAGATTGAATCAGCGCATCGGGGAATATCTGGCCGGGCATGCCAAGGGCCGTGGGATTTTGAAATCGTGCATCGAGCATAATGTGCCGGTTTTTGTTCCGGCGTTCACTGATTCCGAATTGGGGATTGATTTTGCTTTGTACCAGCGGCAGCGGAAGATGGAAGGGAAGGCGCCGCTGCGTTTTGATCCATTTTTGGATTTCGAGCACTACGCGAAGACCATGCTGGCGACGAAACGCATGGGAATTTTCACGATTGGCGGCGGCGTGCCGCGGAATTGGGCGCAACAATTCGGCGTTTACGCGGAATTGCTGGCGCGGCGTGGATACGAGAAGATTCCCTTGAAGCGTTACAACTATGGCTTGCGGATTTGTCCTGAGCCGGTGAATTGGGGCGGACTTTCCGGGAGCACTTACACCGAGGCGGTATCGTGGGGGAAATTCGTGCCGTTGGAGGAAGGTGGGCGGTTCGCAGAAGTTTTGGATGATGCCACGGTGGCTTTGCCTTTGATTGTTGGTGCGGTTTTGGAGCGGCTTGGATATCGGCACAAGGGCGGGTCGAAACCTGCGAAGCGCGCGCCGGGCGCAAAACGGAAGTGATTGCTTGTCGTTTCGTTTCGCCTTCGTGAAGCCTCGTGTTCGTGCTGCCTGGATCTGTCTGTTTTTCATCGTGAGCTGCGTGTTTTCCTCGCGCATTCCCGCGTTTGCGGTTCCCACGCCGCCAAATTCCAACGAAATTCATATTCCCAGCGGCGTTGCGATTGCCGTGGACGGCGTCAAATCAGCTGGCGAATGGGACGATGCCTCTATGACGCAGTTTGCCGTGGCACCGGGGTGGAACGTGCGCGTATTTGCGAAGCATGACGCGCAATATATTTATCTCGATTTCGAAGGCGTCACACATCCAGGCATCCGCTTGTTTCCGGAGATCCTGGTTGATCCGCGCAACACGAAATCGGTGGCCTGGCAGAAAGGGCAGTGGTGGCTGCACGTATCGAACAATTTGTGTGAAGGGAACGGGGTTCCGAACGTTTACGAGCGGAAGGGCAAGTCCTTGTGCACGCACAGCAAGCCGGGCTGGGACGGAAATAATCCGCCGGATGCAGGCACGGAAATCATCGAGGTGAAAATTTCGTTTGCGAAGTTGGGCGTCGTGTATTCCCCAGGGATGAAGATTGGGCTCGCGTTCGACATGACCGATGCAACGGGCAAAGCCGGTCAGAAAACGTATTACTGGCCTACGAGCGCGAAAATCGATTCGCCGAAAACGTGGGGAGTGGCTGTGGTGGAATGAAAGCGCGGGCTAACTACTTGCACTAACTAATCGTCTTCGCCGATCAGGATGGCTGCTGCTAGCACGGTGGTCCACAGGCCGCGCTTGTCGCCGACGGCAGATTGAGTGATGTTCATGGTGCGGACGATCTTGTTGGAGATGCGATAGACTTCTTTTTTCTCGTCCCAGGAAAGGTCGGGATCGAACTCCACGTTCAGCGTGGTCGCGAGCATTTCCGCGGCGAGTTCCTCGGTGTATTCCCCGGCAATTTCTTCGCTTTCACCGAACGAGTGATGCTCGGACAAATATCCGAACATGGATTTATCGGCGGGCAGCGCGAGTCCGACGCCGGCGGCGATCAGGCGGTGTGGTTCGCGCGTCTGATTTTCACTGATCACCGTGAAGGCTACCTGGCCGGGCTTGATGTGCTTCAAACCTTCGCTGCGGGAAATCAGTTTGCAGTAAGGCGGGAAAATCGAGGAGACGCGAACGATGTTGCACGCGGCGATGCCGGCGTTGCGCAGCGCCAGCTCAAAGCTGGATAGGCGCTCGCGGTGTTTTCCGACTCCCTTGGTGAGGAAAATTTTCTTCGCGACGAACGCCATGAGTATTACCGAACTGCGGTGCCTCCGCTGAATCGAGTCGAAAAAATGAACGCAACGAAAATTAGCAAGCACACGTAGCGATGTCAATGGAATTCAGCGTCGCGACGAAATACTGATGCTGCAACAGTATCGTCGCGGCGCGGAGATTGTTACAACACGATGAAAATTTCGGCGTGCTCCGATCCGAGCGACGCCCGAAATGAAAATGGGGACCCGCAGAGCGAGTCCCGATCCAAGGTAATACTGGATGCCGGAAGCCGTGCCGCCGTGGCTTAGAGATTTACCATCCCCAGCGGCCGTAGTAGCCGTAATACGCCGGATACGGATAGGGTCCGTACGCGTACGACCCGTACGGGTATCCGTAGTATCCATACGGCGGCGGTGGATACGGGCGCACCAAGCGCGGCCGCGGCGGCGCGGGTTTCGATTGTGCATAATCCTGTGAGGTAACCGGACGGAAAGCGACATTGCTGCGCACGGTCGAGATCGTCACTGGATTCTCCAACCGGAAGGTCAGCACATCTTCCGGAGGAATAATCGTCGGCTTGCCGCGCGTTAGCAAAACTCCGGCAACGCTGGCGACGAACCCTGCGCCCGCTCCAATGGCCGCGCCTGGACCGCCGGCTGCAGCCGCGCCGATCGCAGCGCCCGTTCCGGTGGTGAGTCCGATCGCAGCAGCGTCGCGTCCGTTGGAAGTCCCGGCGGAAGCATTCAGCAACGTGGTTTGCACTGGCACGAGCTGGCCGTCAACCAGCGTCAGTTTGCTCAATTCAAGTTGGAGCTTCGATACGCCTTTCACGCGTCCGGCTCGTTTCGCGTCGGTCACGCTGCCGACGATGTTTTGATTGCGGCGCATCACCACCCAGCCGTCCACGACGATGGGTTGAGCGAGCGTGGCGATGAATTCGTCGCCTGTTTTGTTGTGGTCGCTGGAAAGCCAGTCCGAAGTGCGGACTTGGATCACGGTGCCGGCGGGAATCGTCAGTGCGTCCGGCAGATTCGCAGGCCGCACGCGCGGGTACGATTGCGGCGGGGGCGCTTGCTGCTCATATTGCGGCGCGGGAGCTGGGGGAAGCGGCCCGGATTGATCCGGTGGCGGCGGAGGCGCGGCTTGCTGGTCTGGTTGCTGACCTTGTTGCTGGTCCTGGGCCTGCTGATTCTGTGGCTGCGCGGATTGATCTTGTTGCTGCTGGTCCTGCTGTGCCTGCTGATCTTGCTGCGGCGGCATCACTTGGTCTGGCTGAGTCTGGGGCGAGTTGGCAGGTGCGGTTGCGGGCGGATTCTGCTGATCCGGCGGATTCTGCTGGCCCTGTTGCGCCAGCGAAGGGATGCCGCTAAGCAATATTCCCAATGCCAGGACGCCAATCGCCCTGCCGTTCCATTGCTTGGAAACCCTGCGGCTAGTTTGTTCGACGTTCATCGAAGACTCCTGTCTTACTCCTATGGAGATGCTGCAACTCCACGGGAGGCTTCAGGCGCGCCGGCAAACATTGTCTGACCAGCCAACCTGCTGCGAAGCCCCTATAGGTGATGGCGGGATCCCCGCCCGGAGTTGTCTCCGTAGCGTGTAACCCCGCAGCGCGGGAAAAGTTTCGGTCGCTATTCGCGTGGGTGAGTCTCCAGCGCAATCGCGTGCGTGCCGGCGGTCTAGGCAGATTATTGCTTGCTGAAGAGCGGGACGCAAGGCGCGAGCGTGTCTGCGACGATTTTCAATTCGCGCAGCTGGGGATGGGTGAAATCGGGGCCGGCGTCGGCGGCGGTCTTACCTTTGCGCGAAATCTGAATCACGGCGGCCACTTTGCGTTCCTGCAGGATTGGCGCGCTCATGATTTTCTGGATAGCTTCGCCGCGCTCGTCTTCGGTGATGGGCACGGCTTCGAAAACAGAAGAATGCGGGACCACCGCGAAATGATTGATTACCTCCGGGCGCTTTTCGCGCACGGTGCGCGCCGCCAGGGAATTGGTGCTGGTGAGCGGAATCTGGCCAACTTGGCGCAACTTTTCGGGAACTACGAAGCGCAGGAAGCGATCGTCTTCAGTGATGACCAGGATCGCCACTTCGTGCGGATGCACCGCGAAGTTCTTGCTGACCATGTCCACCACGCGGTTTAGTCCGACGAACTCGCCGTCGGAGCTCTGGCGGATAACTTCGGCTATCCACTTCTTCAGGTCGTTGATGGATTCGGTGGACATGTCGGCGATGTTCGCTTTCGAAACAGTCTAGCATCGCGCCCAGCGGCTTCTACGACCCAATCGGCAGTCTGTATCCAAAGGATAGCTAGTGAGTAGCGCACGAAGCTTCGTCCTCAAGATACAGGAATCATGGTTAGAGGATCGCGCGCACGACGCCGCCTTCGACGCGGAGGGCGGAGCCGGTTGTCGCTGAAGCGAGCGGACTGGCCAAATATACGATCATGTTGGCGACTTCTTCGACGGTTTCGAAGCGCTTCAGGAGGGACGTGGGGCGGACACTCTTGAAGAATTCCTTTTCGAAGGCCGCGGAGTCGCCGCCCGCTCCCAATTGCGCGATGAAAGTTTCCACTCCCTCGGAGCGGGTGGGGCCTGCGAGAACGCTATTCACGGTGATCCCGGTTCCGGCGACGGTTTCGGCAATGCCGCGAGCGATGGCGACTTGCGCCGTCTTGGTCATACCGTAGTGAATCATCTCGGCGGGGATTTGAACGGCGGATTCGGAGGAGACGAACAGGATTCGTCCCCAATTTTTCTCGCGCATCCCCGAAAGATAATGGCGAGAAAGCCGCACGCCGCTCATCACATTGGCTTCGAAGAGCCGGAACCAATCCTCATCTGGAATCTGTTCGAAGGCCTTCGGTTCGAAAATTCCCATGTTGTTGACCAGGATGTCCACGCGGGGAAGGGCTTTGGTCAGTTTCGCGCAACCTGCCGCGTTCGAAACGTCGCTCGCGACACCTGACACATCCGCTTTCGGATGTGATTTCCGGATTTTGCCGATGGCGACGTCCACGCGCTCCTGCGTTCTGCCGTTGACAACTACCGAGGCGCCTTCGGCGGCGAATGCGCTTGCCGTCGCGAATCCGATGCCAGCGGTTGAACCCGTCACCAGTACTTTCTTGCCTGTCAGTTGCAGATCCATCGGCGTCTCCTTCTGTCGGTGGTATGCAGCGTTTTCGCTACGATTCATTTTCAGCTTAGCAGGGGCGCCGCTTCGCAAGATAGCACATCACGGAATGGGCGGCGGACTGTGCCGGAACCGCGCAAGTCGCCGGCGGCGGGCATCCGCGCGGTAATCCGGCTACACCGCCGGGGGTGTTGGGTCTTTCGCGCCGTCGGTGAAAATCCCAGTCAACTTAAGCGGCGAGCTGACGATCAAATTAGAGACGGTGCAGGTGCGCACAATCGGCGGAGATAGAAAATGCAATGGTTCTTGAGGCAGGTTCCCCGGCTTTGGCTATTCTTCACGGTGGTCATCATTGCGGCTGTGCTGTACTCGATTTATCAATCGACAGGAATGAACTGAAAACTGCCCCGAACTCCGCGCCTGGAAAGTTCCAATTTGCTTCCTCCTGCTGCGTCATGCAGCCGTAAACTGAACTACCACCGTTGCTTGCAGCTTCTTGCAAACTTTTGCGCGCGCAACTATACTGAAACTTCTGCAGGTTAGCGTTCGACGCGCTTGGAGTGTGCATGTCGGTTGCAGCGACTGATTCTAAGACGAGTTATCTCCTCGACAAATTGCAGTCCCTCAGCGGCGTAATACCAATTGGAGCATTCCTGGCCGAGCATTTCTGGTCGAACAGCTACGCGTTGGTGAGCGTCGGCAAATACAACGACGTGTCGCGCGAGCTGCAGCAGATCCCCTGGCGAATCATTGTCGAAACCTGTGTGCTTTTCATTCCGATCTTGTTTCACGGCCTTTACGGTTGTTACATCTGGTGGACGGGGAAGTCGAACGCCATCGGGCATCCCTGGATGGCCAACTGGCTGTACGTGCTGCAGCGCTGGACGGGCCTGATCGCTTTCGTTTTCATCGGCTGGCATTTGTACACCGAGCGGTTTCTGGGCCACGGCGTCACCACTTACGCTGACGTGCAGCGCAACCTGATGAATCCCTGGTATCTCACTTTTTACATCGTGGGAATTACTTGCGCTTCGTTCCACCTGGGCAACGGGTTGTGGAATTTCGCGTGCAAGTGGGGAATTGCCGTCAGCGTCTCGGCACAGCGCGCGGCCGGATGGTTCGGCGCGGCCGTCGCAGTGACATTTACTTTGGTGGGCGTCGCGATCGCGCTGGCACTGCATTACGGGGCGTTTCCGCTCGGGGGCTACGTCCAATGAGGCAGCCGAAAATTATTATCGTGGGCGGCGGGCTGGCCGGATTGATGGCTGCGATCAAGGTGGCCGAAACCGGCGTTCCGGTGGATTTGTTTTCCATCGTGCCGGTGAAGCGCTCGCATTCGGTGTGCGCGCAGGGCGGCATCAACGCAGCGAAGAATTTGAAGGGCGAAGGCGATTCCACCTGGAAACATTTCGACGACACGATTTACGGCGGGGATTTTCTGGCGAATCAGCCGCTGGTGAAGGGGATGTGCGAGGCCGCGCCCGCGATTATTGACCTGCTGGATCGCATGGGCGTGATGTTCAATCGCACGCCGGAAGGATTGCTGGATTTCCGGCGCTTCGGCGGCACTTTATATCACCGCACCGCTTTTGCCGGCGCGACCACCGGGCAGCAGTTGCTCTACGCTCTGGACGAACAGGTGCGCCGCTTCGAATCCGAAGACAAGGTTAAAAAATTCGAAGGCTGGACATTTCTTTCGGCTGTGCTGGATCATGCCGGAGTGTGCCGCGGCATTTGCGCCATGGATTTGAAGACCATGGAGATCAAGACGTTTGCCTGCGACGCCGCGATTTTCTGCACGGGCGGCATCGGGGCTGTCTTCGGCCGCTCGACGAATTCCGTGGTTTGCACTGGGTCGGCACAATCGGCGCTGTTCCAGCAGGGCGCGTACTACGCGAACGGCGAATTCATTCAGGTGCATCCCACCGCGATTCCCGGCGAAGACAAATTGCGTTTGATGAGCGAGTCGGCGCGCGGGGAGGGTGGACGCGTCTGGGTGCCCAAGGCCGCGCAGGATCCGCGCCCGGCAAAGCAGATTCCGGAGAGCGAGCGGTTTTATTTTCTCGAGGAGTGGTATCCGAAGTACGGCAACCTGGTGCCGCGCGACGTCGCCACGCGCGCGATTCACAAGGTTGTATACGAGATGAAGCTTGGCCTGGCGGGCGACCCTGCCGTCTATCTGGATGTGACGCACATCCCGCGCGAAGTGCTTGAACGTAAGCTGGAAGGAATTCTGGAAATTTATCAGAAATTCGTGGGCGTAGACCCACACGTGGAGCCGATGAAAGTTTTTCCGGCGATGCATTACACCATGGGCGGGTTATGGGTGGACAACGAGAACCAGGCGACAAACATTCCGGGCGTTTACGCGGCGGGAGAGTGCGAATACCAGTATCACGGGGCCAATCGACTCGGCGCGAACTCTTTAGTCTCCTGCATTTACGGCGGAGGAATTGCGGGGACTGCAGCGGTGCGTTATGCGCGCAGTTTGGAATCGGGTTGCGAAAATACTTCACCTGCCGTCTATGAGCGCGAACGCGTGCGGCAGCAGGATATTTCGGACGCTTTGCTGAACCAGCACACCGGCACGGAAAATCCGCTGACCATTTGGCGCGAGATGGGCGACATCATGACGGAGAACGTGACGGTGATCCGTTATAACGTCGCGATGCAGAAGACTCTGGTGAAGTTGGACGAACTGAGCGAGCGTTTCAAGCACATCAATTTGCAGGACCGCACGCAGTGGTCGAATCAGACGCTGAATTTCGTGCGCGAACTGGGGAACATGCTGATCCTCGCGAAGGTGATCACGCTGGGGGCGATCGCGCGCAACGAAACGCGCGGGGCACATTACAAGCCGGAGTTCCCGAATCGCGACGACGCAAATTGGCTGAAGACGACCATCGCGAGCTGGGACGCGGGAAAAATTAAGCTCGAGTATGAAGCGGTGGACACATCGTTGATTCCGCTGCGCGAACGGAAATATACCGCGGCGAAGTGACGTCTGAAAGGGCGGGGAAAGTGAGGCATCATGGCCGATAAAACTTTTATCGTGAAGATTAAGCGGCAGCAGCGGCCGGATGAAGCCGTGCGCTGGGAAGAGTACGAGCTGCGCTACCGCCCGCACATGAACGTGATCATTTGCCTGCGCGATATCGCCGAAAAACCTTTTACTCGCAGCGGTAGCGAATCCACTCCGGTGAGCTACGAGGCCAACTGCCTGGAAGAAATTTGCGGGGCGTGCGCGATGCTGGTCAACGGCAAGCCGCGGCAGGCTTGCACCGCGCTGGTGGATGACCTGGAGAAGCCGATTCGGCTGGAGCCGCTGACAAAATTTCCGTTGATCCGGGATCTGCAGGTGGATCGCAGTTCGATGTTCGAGAATTTGAAGCGCACCAAGTGCTGGATCCCGATTGATGGGACGTACGACATCGGTCCCGGGCCGCGCATGTCCGAGGAAAAGCAGCAAGTAGGCTACGCTTTATCGCAGTGCATCACGTGTGGCAATTGCCTGGAGATTTGCCCGAAGGTGAATGAACATTCGAATTTTGTGGGTGCGGCGATCGTCAGCCAGGTGCGTCTATTCAATATGCATCCCACGGGCGAAATGCACGCGGCCGGGCGGCTGGATGCGCTGATGGGGCCGGGCGGGATCGAAGACTGCGACAACGCGCAGAACTGCGTGAAGGTTTGCCCCAAGGGCATTCCGCTGACGGAATCGCTGGCCGCGGTGAATGGTCAGGTGCTGGTGCACGCGGTGAAGAGTTTCTTCCGAGGCTCGTGAGTCTTTCGTCGCGTGGCCTTTCCGTTTCATTGCCATGGGCTGTAGAATCCAACAGCATGCGCGTGTTGTGTGGGGGATGAATGGGACGTGGTGGTTTGCTTGCAATTTGTGTGGCGCTGGGAGGAGTTTTGTCGGTCGTGGCTGTGACTGCTAAATCGCAAACGCAAACGAGTATTTCGCCGGCGGCGCGCGAGCTGCATTTTCAGTCTATCGTGGTGGACACGCACGACGACACCACGCAGCGGCTGCTCGATCCGAAGTTCGATTTCGGCGCGCGGCACACTGATGGCAGCGTGGACATTCCGCGCATGCGTGAGGGCGGACTGAGCGCGATTTTCTTTTCGATATGGATTCCTGGGACCGTCACCGGGCCCTCCGCCGTGCAGCGCGCCCTCGATCAGATTGGCGCAGTGCGCGAAACCGTGGCGCGGCATCCGAATGACCTGGTGCTGTGCACCACTGCGGAAGAAATTCGGCGCGCGAAGGCTTCTGGCAAAATTGCGGTGCTGATGGGGGTCGAGGGCGGCCACATGATCAACAACTCGCTCGCCAACCTCGACAAGTTCTTCGCGCTAGGCGTGCGTTATATGACGCTGACCCACACCGTGAATACCGATTGGGCGGACGCTTCCACGGACAAAGCCGCGCACAACGGCCTGACCGATTTCGGCAAGCAAGTGGTACGCGAAATGAATCGCTTGGGCATGATGGTGGACATCTCACACGTCGCGGACAAGACTTTTTACGACGTGCTGGCCATCAGTAAAGCCCCAGTGATCGCTTCGCATTCTTCGTGCCGCGCGCTGTGCTCTGCGCCGCGCAATATGACGGACGACATGATTAAGGCGCTCGCGGCGAAGGGCGGCGTCATTCAGATCAACTACCACATCGGATTCCTGAGCCAGCAATTTCAGGATGCTTCCAAGGCGCATCCCGAGCTGGGCAAGGAAATCGAAGCGGAATCGAAGAAGCGCTGCGGCGACAATGAGGCCTGCCAGTTGATCGAAGCGGATAAAATTACGCGGGACATGGTGGCACAGGGAAAATTGCCGCGCGTGGATTGGACCGAGATCATCAAGCACATTGACCACGCCGTGAAACTCGCTGGCGCGGATCATGTGGGCCTGGGCTCTGATTTCGACGGCGCGGATATGCCCTACGGCATGGAAGACGTTTCCGATATTCCGCAAATCACCAACGCGCTGCTGGCCAAGGGTTATTCTCCGACCGACGTGCGCAAAATTCTGGGTGGCAATACGCTGCGGTTGATGCAGGATGTGGAAGCCGCAGCCCAAAAATAGCATCCATAACGTTCAGGAGGAAAATCGTGAAACGTTTTGTACCGTGGTTCTTGATCGCGCTGCTATTCGCTCTGGTTCCGGCTACGACGCCGGCGCAAGCTCAATCTCAGTCAACGACGCCCGCGACGCATCCGCATTCGACGGCGCCTCATACGGATCCAGCTTTGCTGCATCCCTCGACGCTCACCGCCAAGGCTCCCGACGTGTACGAAGTGACGTTCAAGACCACGGCGGGCGATTTCGTCGTAACGGTGACGCGCGCCTGGGCTCCTATCGGCGCTGACCGTTTTTATAATCTGGTGCGGCACGGATTTTTCACCGATGCGGCGTTCTTTCGCGTGGTGCCGGGATTCATCGTGCAATTCGGGTTGAGCGCGAACCCCGCGGTGAATAAAGTTTGGGACAAGGCTTCGATCAAGGACGATCCCGTCACGCAGAGCAACCACCCCGGCTATTTGACATTTGCCACCGCCGGGCCGAATACGCGCACCACGCAATTGTTCATCAATTACGGCGAGAATGCCGCCGCATTGGACGCCCAGGGATTCGCGGCGTTCGGAAAAGTGACCACCGGAATGGATGTGGTGCAGAAAATCTACAGCGGTTACGGCGAGTCGCCGGATCAAGCAATGATCACGGATCAGGGCAAACCTTATCTGGACAAAAATTTCCCGAAACTCGATCGTATCATTTCTGCGACGGTGACTTCGCCTCTGCCGCCAGTGCACACGACTCCGGCACACAAGGCCGCACCGGCTGCCGCGCCGAAGCCAGCGCCTTCACAACCCTAACCTTCTGCGTTGACATCGCAGTGGAAGCGAAGTTTGCGATGGTTCGACAATGAAAGATGGCAGTCCCGCTCTGCGCGACCGCCCCAACAAAAACGCATTTCCATTTTTTGATAGAAATCATACGAACCGTGCAGGCACGGTTCCTTGGGAGAATGACTGATGACTGCAAAGCCGTCGTTGCTGGATGCTGCCAATCTGAAAGATGAAGCGCCGGAAAAATTTGATGTGACCTTCAAGACCACCGCTGGAGATTTCGTGGTGCAGGTGACGCGTGCGTGGGCGCCGCTGGGTGCGGACCGTTTCTACAATCTGGTGAAGCACGGTTATTACGACGACGCGGCTTTTTTTCGTGTGATACCAGGATTCGTGGTGCAATTTGGACTGAGCGCCGACCCCGCCGTGAACAACGTATGGCGCAAATCGAATTTCAAGGACGATCCCGTCACGCAGAGCAACAAGCCCGGCTACATCACGTTTGCCACCGCTGGAAAAGATACGCGCACGACGCAGCTTTTCATCAACACCGGAAACAACGCACAGCTCGACAAAATGGGCTTCGCGCCATTCGGCCAGGTCATCTCCGGCATGGACGTGGTGAAGAAAATTCACAGCGGCTATGGCGAGGCACCAGACCAGGGCTCGATCACCGCACTCGGGAAGGCGTACCTGGACAAAAACTTTCCGAAGCTCGATCGCATCCATTCCGCGACCATCGCTTAAAATGCCGCTGCGTACTCCACGAGACGACGGCCGCCGCGCCGGTTGTCTCAGCAGTTGATGATGGACACGCTGTCAGCTAGCGCAATTCCTCGTGACTACGCGCTCGGCCGCGAAGTAGGATTTCGGTCGCGCGTGATGCTCTTGGCGCTGGCGTGCGGCAAGCTGCTCATCCAATTCGCGGGAATTAATCATTACGGTTTCTTCCGTGACGAGCTGTATTACACTGCCTGCGGCCAACATCTCGCCTGGGGCTATGTCGACCAGCCGCCATTGATCGCGTTCGTCGCGTGGTTCGCGCGGCACCTGCTGGGAACTTCGCTCTTCGCCACGCGCCTGCTACCCGTTTTGGCTGGTGCAGTGGTGGTGTATGCAACTGGCCGCATCACCGCGGAACTGGGCGGCGGCCTCTTCGCGCAATTTCTCGCCGCGATCGCGATTTTGTTCGCGCCCGCGTACATCGCGTTCGACACGTTCCTTTCCATGAACGCGTTCGAGCCGCTGTTCTGGCTTTTGTGCGCGTGGATTGCGATTCGCATCGTGAAGGGAGCGTCGCCGCTGCTGTGGCTGCTGTTCGGCGTCGTGGCCGGCCTGGGGCTGGAAAATAAGCACAGCATGCTGGTGTTCGGGTTTGCGCTCGTCGCCGGTCTGCTGCTATCCGGACAAGCACGTTTGTTCCGTTCGCGATGGATCTGGATCAGCGCGGCCGTCGCGCTCGCTATTTTTCTGCCGAATCTGCTGTGGGAAGCGCGCCATGGTTGGCCGCAAATCGAAGTAGTCCGCAACGCGCAACAGTTCAAGAACGAGGCGATCAGTCCGTTGCAATTCCTGTTCGAGCAGGTCTTGTTCCTGCAGCCGCTGGCGCTGCCGGTGTGGCTCGCCGGGCTTTGGTGGTATTTCGCGGCGCCGGAAGGGAAGCGCTTTCGCTTTCTGGGCTGGGCTTGCGTTTTCGTCCTGGCGATTTTCATCGTGCTCGGCGGGAAATCGTATTACGCGCTACCGATTTATCCCGTGTTGATGGCCGCGGGAGGCGTCGCACTGGAAGGGTTCTTTGCCGCGCGCTCGCGGCGCTGGATGGCCGTGGCTTATCCGGCTCTGCTGATCCTGGCCGGCTTGGTGACGCTGCCGTTTGGCGCGCCGGTACTGCCGGTGGATACCTTTCTGCGCTATTCGAGTCTGCTGCCGTACGCGAATTCGGTGAAGACCGAGCGCGACTCGACTGCCGAGCTGCCCCAGCTCTACGCGGATATGTTCGGCTGGGAAAATATGGCCACGCAGATTGCGAATGTGTATCACACGCTGCCGCAATCCGAACAGGCCAACTGCGCGATTCTGGCAGGAAATTACGGCGAGGCGGGCGCGATTGACCATTTCGGCCCGGCCCTGGGCCTGCCCGCGGCGATCAGCGGACACAACAGCTATTATTTCTGGGGTCCGCGCGGGTACACTGGCTCGTGCGTGATTTTGTTCGGCGAACGCGCCGATGAATTGAAGGATTTGTTTGGGGATGCGCAGTTGGTGGGAGCAATCACCGATCCCCACGCAGCCATCGCCGAACGAAATGTGCACGTTTACGTGTGCCGGAAGCCGAAGGCGCCGCTCGCGGAGCTGTGGCCGCATTTCAAATTGATTATTTGAGGTTAACGACCCGGGCGGTTCGGGTTCGATGCAGTCGCGCCGACTAATGCAACGGCGCGTGGCGCGGATTCCTCGCTGCCTGCTCCAATTCGCCAACGTTCAACCCCGACGCCACCAGGCGATGCCCAATTTCCGAATCGGTGCGCTTGGTAATCGCCAGCAGCACACATTCGCAGGTGAGGATGGGAATGTTGCGTCCGTCCAGCACATCATGCGCGGGCGCCATTTCTTCCGCGATCTTCAGCAGTGCCGTGAGTTCGCCAGAACGCGCGAGCGGCTTGGCATCGGCCTCAAGGCTCTTTGTCGGCCGCGGCCATTGCCACTTTGGCGGTTTTTCGTCGCCGCGGCGCTGCTGATCGTAAAATTCAATCCAGTAGTGCCAGCGCTGCGGGCTGATGCGGCAGATCTGCTGCAAATATTCCTCGATGCCATCCTGCTCCGGCCAATATTTCGAAAGGCGTTCCCAATCATAGATGTACATTCCGGCGAGCAAATCAGCGACCTCGACGGAGCTGGCCGCGCGGCTGTGCGCCAGCATCTCCGCTAGGCTTTCCGCGCGGGACAAATCCTTGGTAAGCCGATGCGCCACCGGCGTGGGCGTGCTTCCGGCGCGAGGTAGGTCCGTCGCGCCTCCGGCCGCAGGCTTGTCCGCCTTGCGCCGGCCTCCGGAATCAAGGCTTCCAGGCCCGCTTTTGCCGTTCTTTCGCCCGAACAATTTCATTTTAGATCGACGACTCCCGTAATAATCTTAGCAGACGCCCGGTTTTCTCCAGTGGAAACTGAGGCCGGCTTTCTCCGATTGGTCACTTGCTCTGGCGGGAACGCAGATATATATTTGCTTTTAATCCTGTAGGAATTTTATGGCGGGCGGATGCAGCGCGGCTAAGAAGCCAGGTCACCCAGTGGCAGAAATCTCCCGGACGAGTTCGAAGAAAGGCCCCGTTCGATGACGCAAACGCAAAGCATGACGATGCGCGATTCCTCGCACGCCACGTCGAATCCCTTCGTGGGAACCTGGAAGCTGGTTTCCATTTGCTCGTCTGAATCTCGCCTCTTTGGCGAGCGGCCCATGGGGATTTTGATTTATGACGCGGATGGGCACGTGGCCGTGCAGATCATGCGCAATCCGCGGCCGGATATTTCTTCAGGCCCGGGATTTCCCACTGCCAAAGAAGTGCAGATAGCTTACAAGGGTTACTACGCGTACTACGGCACCTACAAAGTGAACCGCGAGAAGAAAACCATTACGCATCATCTCGAGGGCAGCCTGCGCCCCGGCGATGTGGGCAAGGATTTCACGCGCGCTTACGAAATTTCTGGTAACCGGCTGGCTTTGACGCCGGTGGATGATTCGCAGGCCCGCGACGCTTGCTTAACCTGGGAACGCGCGACGTAAGATCGCAGCCGCCAGCCTCAAATCCCCAGCACAGTCACGAGTTCCCGCACCGATGCCGCCGATTTATCCAGCGCCGCCTTTTCGTCGGGCAGCAATTTGATTTCGACGATTTGTTCGATGCCGCCCGCACCAAGCTTCGCGGGCACCCCGACGAACAAACCATTGACGCCGTACTCGCCCTCGAGATACGCCGCGCATGGCAGGATTTTCTTCTTGTCCTTCAGAATGGCTTCGGCCATTTCAAACACCGCGGCCGACGGCGCGTAATAGGCCGAGCCAGTCTTCAGCAAATTTACAATTTCCGCCCCGCCCTTGCGGGTGCGGGTCACGATCGCCTCGAGTTTATCTTTCGCGATTAATTCCGGGAGGGGAATTCCCGCGACAGTCGAGTAGCGCGTTAGCGGCACCATATCGTCGCCATGGCCGCCGAGCACGAACGAGTGCACGTTCTCGACCGACACTTTCAGCTCTTCCGCCACAAACGTGCTCATGCGCGCCGAATCCAGTACGCCGGCCATCCCAATCACGCGCGCCTTGGGAAATTTACTGATCTTGAATGCAGCTTGCGCCATCGCGTCCAGTGGATTGGTGACGACGATGAGGATCGCTTTCGGTGACAACTTCACCACCGCTTCGACGACGCCCTTGATCACATCGTAATTCGCTTTGAGCAAATCGTCGCGGCTCATTCCCGGCTTGCGCGGGAAGCCAGCGGTGATCACGATAATGTCGCTATTTTCAGTGCCGCTATAATCGCCGCTCGCGGTGGAGATTCCGGCCGCGTGCGCGTCCGAGCCCATGATCGGCCCGGATTCAGCCATGTCCAGCGCTTTTCCCGCCGGCACGCCATCCAAAATGTCGGTCAGCACCACGTCCGCCAGGCCCGCGTCGTGAATCCGCTGCGCCGTCGTTGATCCGACGAAGCCTCCGCCCACCACCGTCACCTTCTTGCGCATACCACTCTCCCGATTGGATTGAATTTCGTCTGGCTATTTGTTGCAGCTCCCGCTGTTAGTCGCCCGCGCCCACCGCGGCTTGCATATTTTCGATGATGGCGGAAGCGTACTCGGACGTTTTGAGTTTTTTCGCGCCGGGCATCAGGCGTTCCAAGTCGTAGGTCACCTTTTTTTGCTGAATTGTCCGCGCGATGCCATCTTCGATCAGGCGCGCCACCGGTTTCCAATCCATGAAATCAAACATCATGGCGCCGGAGAGCATCACTGAACTGGGGTTAATCACATCCTTATCCGCATATTTCGGCGCGGTGCCATGCGTCGCTTCGAAAACACCGAAGCCGTCGCCAATATTCGCGCCGGGAGCCATGCCCAGACCGCCCACCTGTGCGGCGCAAGCGTCGGAAAGATAATCGCCGTTCAGGTTAGGCGTCGCGAACACCTGATATTCGTCCGCGCGCGTCAGCACTTGTTGAAACACTGAATCGGCGATGCGATCGTTGATCAGGATTTTCTTCTTCCACTGGCCGTTGCCGTGCGAGGCGTACAGAGTGTCCAGCGCGTGTTTCACCTCCGCGAGAAGCTGCTTCCTGAAATCGGCGGTCGCTTGCTCCAGGCCCGGCTCGATGGACGCGGCATTTTCCTCGACTGTCATGCTCGGATTTTTGTCTTTATTGTCCAGAATCCAGCTCTCACGTTCGGTCACCACTTGCGCGCGGAATTCCTGTGTGGCCAGTTCGTAGCCCCAATCGCGGAAGGCGCCCTCGGTGAATTTCTGAATGTTGCCCTTGTGCACCAAAGTAACCGTGGTGCGTTTATTTTCCAATGCGTGCACGATGGCGCGACGCACCAGCCGCTTGGTGCCCGTCGGAGACATGGGCTTGATGCCCACGCCAGAATCTTCGCGGATTTTTTTCGCGCCGCCCTTCAGCATTTCATTGTTCAGAAAATCGATGAGCTTTTTCACTTCCTGCGTGCCGGCGCGCCATTCGATTCCGGCGTACACGTCTTCGGTGTTTTCTCGGAAGATGACAACGTTCATGCGTTCGGGCTCGCGCACGGGCGAGGGCACGCCGGTAAAATAACGCACCGGACGCACGCAGGCGTAGAGTTCCAGCACTTGGCGCAGCGTCACGTTCAGCGAGCGAATGCCCCCGCCAACGGGAGTGGTGAGCGGTCCTTTGATCGCGACGCGGAAATCTCGGATCGCGTCCACCGTGTCCTGCGGCAGCCATTCCTGGAATTGGCGATAGGCTTTCTCGCCTGCGAAAACTTCCAGCCATTCGATTTTGCGTTTGCCACCAAAGGCTTTTTCGACTGCGGCATCAAACACCCGGCGTGACGCTTTCCAGATGTCGCGGCCGGTGCCATCGCCTTCGATAAACGGAATCACCGGATGATCGGGCACGCGAAACACGCCGTCGCTGAACTCGATCGCCTTGCCATTCGCCGGCACCGCTACGCCGTTATAAGTCGTCTTCATGGTTTGCTGATTCTCCCTGGCATCAAATGGGCCCCGCAACGCGCGGTTACGGCGTCAATTCCGAACCAACAACCTTAGCATAAAGTTTGGCGAGCGGGCAGCAGCGTTCAAGGAAGAGCGGGCGCTTTATCGGGGAACATGAACATTCTACGAGCCAGGTCGGACGACAAAGTTTCATCCCGGTAATATTGCTTAAGGATGGAGTCGGTCCAGGTCAGCAAATCAGGATTGGTGGACGCGAACTCGACCCAGCCCTGCGCGTGGCCCGCACGCCTCATTCGCTCGTTGATCAGCAGAATGTAAGCCCAGGTAATCGTCTCGTGGTACAGGCCCTCTTGGCCGTGCGTCGCGGCGTAGCGCTTCAGCGCTTCGGGAAAACGGGCGAGCACGTCCAGCACCGGGTGCCTGCGCAAATACAAAAATGCTATCTGGATGTGTGTGCGGTGACGGAAACGCTCGAAGGGCATAGAGCAGTCTTCAAATTGTTGCAGCAGAGCGTCGTCGAGATTATCGCTCATAGCCCACTTTTGCCTGTGCGTCTCTGCGGTGTGCCATCCAAACCAGCACCGCCATCGCATAAACCGGCAACGCGCCGAAGTCGAACTGACCCTGCAATGCGTGAAACAGTATCGCGAACGCAAATACGATGAGCAATAGATAACTCCCGGCAAGGTTCAGCACCGGCGCCAAGAACATCACGGCCGCCAAAATCTCAACGCTCGCCAGGACGAGCCGCACCCATTGGTGCGGGCCGATGCGGCCCGAGGTCACCCCCCGGATATCGACGATCGTCGCGTGCAAGAGCAAGTAGGACTGCCAGAGCACGACAATGCCGAGAACCCAGCGCAAGCCTTGCACTGCGAGTTGACTGTTTCGTGAAGTCACTTGGCACCTCTAGACTTTTTGGCCCGCAGGGTACGTTTCGCACGCCGAGCGCGGGGTGATCGTCTGGCCTTCGCTTTCGGGTCGGCGGCGCGCGCTTCGATCAGGCGATGGCTCGCGCGGTAGTCGAGATTGAGGCCGTAGAACTTCTTCAATTCCTTAATGCGGCGGCGCGAGGGCTTCTGGAAAGGTGCCTTGCCGTCGAAGGCGTGCAGCACGATGCCTTCGAGCAGGTCGCCGAGCGTCAAATCGTGAAATTCGGCGAGCGCCTTGAGTACTTTTAGCAGGCGCTTCTCGATGCGCACTCCGGTCTGCACGCGCTCCACTACAAATTGTCGCTTGTATTGCGCCGTTCTCATCGTGGTACCAATGTACCATAGTACATCACGGCAGCGCAATTCATTAATCGCGCTTCATAATTCTAGAAGTGCTGGAACGCGAGTGGCGAGAAGTGGTCTCGAAATTCGCGGAGCCGGAAGCGCCAGGCGCGCGCAACTAAGCTTCTGCCATCCTTGACCTGTGCGGCCACCGCCCGTAGCATCTTTGAAGATACCGGCCCGGGAGGATGTCATTCGAAATCATAGAGCACTAATAATGTGCAGCGCGCTGTTGCTAGCAGGGTTGTTCCTGAATTCAACGCGAGATGCTCGCGCCGCCGCCGCGCAATCCGCCGCGCAGAAACCGGCGGAAGCGAAGTTGCAATTGACCAGCCCATCCTTCGAAGCCGATAGCGCGCTCCCCGCGAAATATACCTGCGACGGCAGTGGTGTTTCCCCTGCCCTCGCGTGGAGCGATCCGCCCACCGGCACGCAGAGTTTTGCACTGGTGGTGGACGATCCAGACGTGCCAAAGAAGACCGTGATCCACTGGCTGATCTACGACCTGCCGCCCGCGACACGCGCGCTGCCCGAAGGCGTCCCCATGAAGGCAAAACTTCCCGACGGCTCGCGCCAAGGCAAGAATGTGGCCGGCAAGATTGGCTACACTGGCCCGTGTCCTCAGCAGGGCGGCGCGGCACACCACTATTTTTTCAAGCTCTACGCGCTCGATTACCAAACTGGATTGAAACCAAAAGCCAGCGATGCGGACGTGGAAAAGGCCATCAAAGGCCACATCCTCGCGCAGGCCGAACTGATCGCGCGATTCCAGCACTAACCGGCCGCCAGGATCGCGCGACTCGACAAGCGCACAAGTCAAAGTTTTATTTATAGGTTCGATTTGAAATTCTTTACCTTCGCCGGGCATTTTGGGATTTGACGCTCACCAGCCTGCGCGGTACCCTACGCTGTTCAAAAAATGCCTCTGAACCCGCAATTCATTCGCCGTCAACCCCACCGCAAGGAGAATCATGACAACCGATCTGCGTAATTTTCTGGCAATCCCGTACGACGAGCTTGAAGAGCTGAATCTGAAAGCCAAAGCGCAGCGCTTGAACCGTGTGGCGGCCCACAAGATTCAGGAAGAGCGCATCAAGTATCTCTCCGATGAAAAGCGCATTAAGGCCGTCACCGTGCTCTTCAGCGACCTGGAAGGCCGCCTGCACATGCTGGATTACGACAAGAAATTTCTGGTGAAGAGCTGGGACAACCTAACGTTCGACGGCTCGTCCATTCGTGGATTTACCGCGCAGCGCGAAAGCGATTTGCGTCTGGGCATGGATTGGAGCGCGTTTTACTGGGGTCCGGCGGACGTGTTCGGCTCCGGCAAGGTGCTGGTGTTCGGCGAAGTGATTGACAAGGATGGCTCGCCCTACAGCGCGGACATTCGCGGCGTGCTGAAAACATTTGCCGCTGAAAAATTCAAGAAGGATGGTTTCACGCTGAACGCGGCCAACGAAATCGAAGGGTTCCTCTTCAATGGCGCTGATGCCGAAGCTCGATACAACGAAACCGGCAAATTCGACTATGTGAATACTGGCGGTTACTACCATTCGCTTCCCGGCGATCCGCTGCGTACTTTCATTGACACCTGCGCCGAAGTGCAGCGCTCCATGGGCTTCCAGAACGAAAAAGATCATCCGGAAGTTGCGCCGTCGCAATTTGAAATCAATTACGGCTACGGCGAAGTGGTCGCCGCAGCGGACCAGATTCAGCTTTATAAGTTGATTTGTCGCCAGGTCGCCACGCGCATGGGCCTTACTGCCAGCTTTTTGCCGAAGCCGGTCGTCGGCGTGAACGGCAACGGCATGCACACCAACGTTTCCGTCAGCAAGGGTGGCAAAAACCTGTTCTGGGATCCCAAGGGCGATGAGAAGCTGAGCAAGACGGGCTGGTCATTCATCGATCGCATTCTCACTCACGCGAACGACGTCTGCCTGATGCTCAATTCCAGCGTGAACGCCTATCGCCGGCTCGACCCGCATTTCGAAGCGCCCAACCAAATCAAGGCTTCGCCCGTGGATCGCGGCTCGATGATCCGCATCCCGATCGGCAATGAGAAGAGCATGCGCGTGGAAGTGCGCTCGGTGGCGCCGGACGCGAGCCCCTACATGGTGATGTACTCGATCTTCAAGTCGGGTCTGGATGGCGAGACTGCGAAGATCAAAAATCTTCGCCAGGCTGAGCGCTATCTGCCGGACAACATTTACACCGCGATTGACCATTTCCGAAAATCAGAGTGGACTTCGAAGATTCTCGGGGAGGACGTGAAAGGACGCTATGCGGATCTGAAACAGGCCGCCGCGGACCGCTGTTCGCGCCTGCTGGGAACGTTCGTGAAGGCTCCGGAGGTTCAATACCACCACGAAGTTTACAATCAGTATTTGTGGAACCAGTTTTAAGTTTCGGAACTGCGCGACAGTTCGAGCAAAAAGGCAAACGCCCTGGCCAGAAGCCAGGGCGTTTTGCGTTGTTGCGCTTGTGCTGCGTTGCGTTCCAGTTAGAGCTTAGGTTGATGCGTTGGCGCTACAGTATGACCTGCAGTTCCAGTTGCACGCCGGGATGCGCGACGTCCACCAAGTAGTAGACGCCGTTCACGTCAACGACGTACACGTCATCGTCATAACCCCAGCCCGTGGGCCAAGGCTGCGCGATGATGAACGAGTAGCCGCCATACTGAAATCGCGGGTGGCCTTCAACGACCGTCGGATGGCCCACATGGAAAGTGTGCTCGCGGCCGAAGTGCGCCTTAAATCTGTCGTCCGGAATGCGCTGGTTGGCGGCGTGTTGGTTGTTACGTTGCGCATCTTCGGGGCGCTGCGCTTCGGGCTTGCGTTCAGTTTCCTTGGGCGGCTTGGCAGCATTATCCGGTCGGGGCTTATCTTCTGGAGTCTTCGGCTGCTCCGCTTGCGGCTTGTCGGTGGGCTTGCCTTCGGGCGGTTTCGCGGGCTGCTCTTGAGGGTCGTGTTGTTCTTGCGCGTAAGCCGGGGCGGAAATTCCGAAAAGCAACAACAGGGCTCCCGTACCGATCAACATGGCGTTCTTCATGAATGTTTCCTCCCGTTCGATTGAACGTATTCACGGTTCTCGTTGCTCCGGCGCCTGAAAGAGCGCGCGTCAGAAATGTAGCTGCGGAGGCGGCGCAAGCGAATACGGTCGGGGCTGTATATCGGTCGGGAAATCGCGTTACGGGGAATTGCGGCACCGACGCGGTTTTGCGAAGCGGCGGAACGCGCAGCGTTGCGGCAGTCACGAAGCGTTGAGCGATGAGTTTGCTTGGCGCTGGACTCGCACCCGCGAGTTAAGTCAATATCGAAGCGGAACAGAGAATTCACACGAGGTTCGGCATGGACCCATCGCGCGACCTGGATCGGATCGTAAGTGAACTGAACGCACGGCCGGAGACCGATGGCGACGAGGCGTCGGACACGGCGCCGCTCGATCGCTGGCTCGCCGCGCTGCTGGCGAAGGGCGGCAGCGATCTGTTGCTCGTGCCTGGAGCGCCGGTGTGCATCCTGCACGAAGGCGGAGTGCGCAATATTGAAGCGGAGCCGCTGAGCGGTTCGGAAATTGAGGCGATCGTGCTGCCGGCGCTGACGCCGCACGCGCTGAAACAGTATCGCGCCGGACAGATCGCAGATTCTTCCTACCGTATCTCCAATCTCAGTCGCTTCAGGATCAATTTGCACCGCGAACGCGGCCAAGCTGCCGCGGCGATCCGAGCGCTGCCAGCGAAAGTTCCGCAGCTCAGTGACCTTCGCCTGCCACCGGGCGTCGAGGCGCTATCCCATCTTCAGCGCGGGCTGGTGCTGATCGGGGGCCCCGCCGGCTCGGGAAAATCCACGACGCTCGCGGCTTTAGTTCACGAGATTAATCGCCGCGACGCGCGGCATATCGTCACCATCGAAGATCCGATCGAGTACGAGCACGCGCACGTGCACAGCGTGATCGAGCAGATTGAAATCGGCACGGACGCGCCGGATTTTCCCACGGCACTGCGCGCTGCTTTGCGCCAGGCGCCGGACATTATCGTGGTGGGCGAAATGCGCGATATCGAAACGATGCAAATCGCGGTGGCCGCCGCGGAAACCGGGCACCTGGTGCTCTCGACGATTCACACCACCGACGTGGCTTCGACGGTGTCACGCATCTCCGATTCGTTTCCGGTGGAGCGCCAGAACACCATTCGTCAGGAACTGGCGATGGCGCTGACTGCCGTGCTCACGCAAATTCTCTTACCTTGCAAGACCGGTGGGCGCATGCCTGTCGCCGAGTTGCTGATGATGAGTTACGGCGCGCGGCAACATATCCGCCACAACGCGCTGCAGCATTTGCATCAGGAAATCACGCTGACCAAGAAGAAAGGATCGTTCTCGCTGGAGGAATCGCTGGTGAAGCTGGTGAGCCAGGGCTTCATCGAGCGCGAAGACGCGCTGCTCTGCGCCATTCACCCCGACGATCTGGAAATCCTGCTGAAAGCCGAAACGCAGACCCGCGCCGCTCGCAGTTGAGGTAGCGCAAAAGAAAACGGCGGAGCTTGCGCCCCGCCGTGGTTGTTCTCTCACGCTAACTCCGCCGCTTAGTCGTAATACTCGGAACCCAGGTGCGTGATCAAGTCTTCGCCCATCATCCAGCGTAGCGTGTTCTTGAGCTTCATCAGCTGAATGAACAGATCGTGCTCCGGATAAAGCTCTTTCGCGCACATTGGCGACTTGAAATAGAAGCTGAGCCATTCCTGAATGCCGCGCATGCCGGCACGTTGCGCCAGATCAAAGAATAGCGCCAGGTCCAGCACGATCGGCGCCGCCAAAATCGAATCGCGGCAGAGGAAGTCCACCTTGATCTGCATCGGATAGCCGAGCCAGCCGAAGATATCAATGTTGTCCCAGCCTTCTTTGTTGTCGCCGCGCGGAGGATAGTAGTTGATGCGCACTTTGTGGTGGATCTTGCCGTAGAGGTCGGGATACAGCGCCGGCTGCAAAATATATTCCAGCGCGCCGAGTTTCGATTCTTCTTTCGTTTTGAACGAACCGGGATCGTCGAGCACTTCGCCATCGCGATTGCCCAGAATGTTCGTCGAAAACCAGCCATTCAGGCCGAGCATGCGTGCTTTGAACGCCGGCGCGAGCACGGTCTTCAGCAAAGTCTGGCCCGTCTTGAAATCTTTGCCGCCGATCGCTACATTCTTGGCCTTCGCATATTCCTCGAGCGCCGGAATATCCACGGTTAAATTCGGCGCGCCGTTTGCAAACGGCACCCCTTCGCTGATGGCCGCGTAGGCATAGAGCATCGAAGGCGCAATGGCCGGATGATTCGCCTTCATGCCTTTTTCGAACGACGCCAGGCTCTTGTGTACGTCCTCGGGTTTCAGGAAAACTTCCGTCGAGCCACACCACACCATTACCAGGCGATCGAGCTTGTTCTTTTTCTTGAATGCGCGGATGTCTTCGCGGAGCTGTTCGGCCAGGTCGAATTTCGTTTTGCCCTTTTTTACGTGCGTGCCGTGCAGGTTCTTCACGTAATTCTGGTCGAACACGGCCTTCATCGGTTTGATGCCCTTCAGAAATTTCTCGGCCTTCGCCAGATCCTTGGCTTCGAGCACGCCGGCCTTCGCCGCGGCTTGGTACGCGTTGTCGCTGAATACGTCCCAGCCGCCAAAAACGATGTCGTCCAGTTTCGCCAGCTGCACGAAATCTTTGATTTGCGGCGTGCGCCCGTCGGTGCGCTTGCCCAGCCGGATCGTTCCCAATTGCGTCAGCGAGCCCACCGGCACCGCGTGCCCTCGCCGCACCAATTCCACCCCCGCCATGAAGGTCGTGCTGACTGCACCCATTCCGGGCGTCAGCACTCCCAGCTTTCCCTTCGGCGGTGCCACACTCACAGGCCTGCGCATTCGATTCCCCCCGGTTCGATTCGTAGTTAATGAAGATGAAGAAATTGAGACCCGCGAAAAAGTCGCGCCATTTGCCGCCGCAGGCGCGCCGTCGCTGCTCTGAGTTCGCGGCGCGTCCAGGAAACTGCGTTTTGTTTCTTGCGCGGCAGATGAGTTGTTCCGCAGCGTCACCCCGCGTCTAGACGGAAGAAACGCTCAGAACAAACAATTTATGATGCGGCAACGCGCGAACTTTTGCAAATTGATTTCCCCGCGCGCGAAAGCGACTTTGACTGGACGATTGTGATTGGCCGTCGTTGGGATTGAAGATCCAACGCGAAATGGATGCGGGAAGGGAGGATTGTCCAAGATCCGCGTACGCGCGCGGGAATTATTTGCGGCGGAAGAGGTCTGAAATGTCGCTTGAAACCGAGAGGAATACTAGTACCGCGAGTGCCCCCATCATGCCGAAAGCGATCATCATTTTCTCCCGTCGCGTCTAACGTCACAAATGAATAGGCAAGCGAGGTGCCACTCGTGGCGCGGAATATCTCTAACGTTTGCAATACGCGAGATAGTCGCGGGAGGCTCGGCGTGCGGAATTACCGTCAAAAATGTGGGTGAATGCTAACACTGCGTCGGAATTTCCGTGCAGCCGCGCACACGTACGGGGAAACGTGTACGTAAGGGCGGCGAAAAGCGCGTCGCTAAAGTTTTTCGATGTGAATAGATCCGTCCCCCGAGCTGATCGCAAGCGTAGGGCCCCCGGCATTCAATTTTCCGCGCACGGAGGAATGGCTCAGCGAGCCGGAAACTTGAATTGGGATGTCCAGCGTGATGCTGCCGTCTCCGGTGTGCGCGTCGAGCATCGCATTTAGGTCGCTCGGCACGCGCAACGTGATATGGCCATCGCCGGAATGGAGGTTCCAGCTGTTCGCGAGCTTCGAGCCGCTGCCCACCTGCGCTTCGATGCTGCCGTCGCCGGTCTTCAGCGCGAGCGCGTCGAAGCGGCCGTCAATGCGCAGGTTGCCGTCGCCGGTGTCGGCGTCGAGCGAGCCGTCGAAGTTGTGCCCTTCGATGTGTCCATCGCCGGTGTGAATTCGTATGTCGCCTTTAATATTGCTAGCCGTCACGTTGCCGTCGCCGGTATCGAATTGAATTTTACCGGAGACGCCTAGCGCGGTGACATTGCCGTCGCTGGTGCGCACATTCACATCCAGCTCGCGCGGCACGCCGACTTCCACGCGCAGCGACTTATGGTTTCCGCCGAACATCGAAAAGCCCCAGTGCGGCACCTTCACTTCGATCGAAATGCTGTTACCCGATTGGCTCTCGATGATCTGCACGTCGTTCGGCCCAATCTTCCAGCCGTTGGTGGTGACGTGCGCGTCAATTTGATGCTGGTCCGAGCCGGTGATCGTGACGTCGCCATCGCCTGCCATCACATGCAGGTCCGCGCGCCCGTTCACCTGGTACGTCTTCGACCACTGGTCCGCGCGCGCTGGCGTGGCGCTCGCTGCGATTGCGATCCCCACCGTGAACATCGCCGCAGCGAAAATTGTCATTCGATTCATCAGTCACTCCGTGGCACAGCGACTCCTGGCTGTGCACTCTGCGCTTCAGCGCTGGCGCCTATCAAATGCAATGCTCAAGGCGACCTGCAGCGCTCGTGCCTGCACTATCAGATACGAGAGCCCCGAGAAAAATGTTCCGTGCGCCTCACCGCTCTAAGCCGACTTGCGCTTAGCCACCTTCCCCTTGGTCGCACCAGGTTTCGCCCGCAGAGAGGCCAAGAACTGCTCGGTCGGCAAAGTGTTCACCACATCTTTCTTCTCCACCCACCCGCGCCGCGCGGTGAGTACCCCATACTTCATAAGAGGGAAGTGCGCGAAGGAATGCGCGTCCGTCGATATCACAATCTTCACGCCGCGCTCCTTCGCCATCCGCAGGTGGACATCCTTCAAATCCAGCCGGTCGGGGAACGCGTTGCACTCGACTACCACACCCTTCGCCTTCGCCGCATCCAGGATTCTCTCCATGTCGTAATCAAACGGATCGCGCCGCAGCACCAGGCGCCCGGTGGGATGCGCCAAAATCTGCACGTACGGATTTTCCAGCGCCGCCAAAATCCGGTCGGTCATTTCCGCGCGGCCTTGGTTCATGTAAGAGTGCACCGACGCCACGACCACATCTAGCTGCGCCAGCACTTCGTCGTCCAAGTCGAGCTTGCCGGTCTTCAGAATGTCTACTTCGATCCCCGCGAGCAGTCGAATTCCCGGCACGCGTTCTTGCGCGGCGCGGATTTTCTTGATCTGCTCGAGGGTGCGCTTTTCGTCCATGCCATTTGCAACGGTGACGGCCTTGGAGTGATCGGTGAGCGCGATGTATTCGTAGCCCAGCTTTTTGGCGGCTTCCCCCATTTCCTCGATCGAGTTGCGGCCGTCCGAAGCCGTGGTATGCATCTGCAGGTCGCCGCGAATATCGGCGAGTTTCAGCAGATTTGGCAGCGTGTGATTTTCCGCTGCGGCAATTTCGCCGGTGTTTTCGCGCAACTCGGGTTCGATGTAATCCAGTCCCAGCTTCTTGTAGATTTCTTCTTCAGTCTTTCCGGCGACGAACTTCCCGCCTTTCAGCGTAGTCAGCGCGTATTCATTCAGAGTCCAACCCACGTCTCGGGCGCGGCCACGCAGCACCACGTTGTGTTCTTTCGAGCCGGTAAAATACAGCAGCGCGGCGCCGAAGCTGTCTTTGTCCAGCAGCCGCACGTCCACCTGCAGGCCATTTCCCAACAGCACGCTCACTTTATTTTCACCGTGCGCAAGAGTCTGATCGATTCCTGGAAATTTCAGAATGTGCGCGGCCACTTCGTCCACGTGTTTCTGCTTATCGTGACCGGAGCGTAGCGTGACCAGCAAATCCAGGTCGCCGATAGTCTCTTTCCCGCGCCGCAAAGATCCCGCAGGTGTCACCGACTCCACAATTTCTTTCACTTTACCGATGTAGGTCACCAGCTTTTGTGCCGTTTCGTCCGCGACGTCCAGCTTGAATCGTCCGGAGGAGCGCTTGTGCATTGCCGTAGCCTTCAGAATGTTTGTTTCGGTTTTTTCGCCGAAGCCTTCCAAGTCGCGCAGCTTTCCTTCCTGCGCCAGTTTTTCCACCCCTTCGACGGTCGCGACCTTGAACTTTTTGAAGAGGAAGGCCACTTTCTTCGGTCCCATGCCCTGCAAATGGAGCAGATCGAGCAGCGTCAGCGGATATTTTTTCAATAACTTCTGGCGCAGGCTGTAATCGCCGGTCTCCAGAATTTCCCGAATGTGCGCAGCCATGCCGTCGCCCACGCCGGGAAGCTCCTTTAGCTTGGCGTCGTCCTTGGCGAGGTCCTCGATGCGCTCGTGGATGCTGTACAGCAACTCCGCGACCTTCTCATAGCTGCGATAGCGCCCGATGATCGCGCCATCAATCTCCAGCAGCTGCGCTGTCTCCTGCAAAATCTTCGCGACTTCTCGATTTTCCATGTGGTTTCCCGGTGGCTGAGTTTCGTCCCGGATTTTACTTCTTTCGGAGGCGCAACTGGAAGGGGGGGCTGACGTGGCGCCGAGCAGGGTTTGAGCAGGGTAGGCAAGCGTCTCGCTGGCTGTTTCCGGAACTAGGGGCGGGCGAAGACCTCTTTCGCGCGTTCGATATCTTTCAGAACCTGCTCGCGCAAAGCTTCCGGCCCGGAGAATTTCTGCTCGTCGCGCAGCCGCTGCAGGAACCGCACTTTCATCAGCCCGGCGGTCAGCGATTCCGCAAAATCAAAAAGATGCGATTCGATCGCCAGGCGCTTACCATCGAAAGTTGGCCGCACGCCCACGTTTGTCACCGAGCGATAGGTCCCGCCAGAGAGGACGGTCTCGGTGACGTACACGCCGGTCTTCGGAAGCGTCTCCTGCTCGGTCGTCAAATTTAGAGTCGGCACCACCAGCTTGCGTCCCTGTCCAGTGCCTGGGCGGATCTCGCCCACCAGCGCGAACGGCCGACCGAGCATGCGCCGCGCATCTTCCACGCGTCCGCCGCGCACTGCCTCGCGAATCGCGGTGCTGGAAACGACGTCGCCGCCATCAACTACCGGCGTCACGAGCACTACTTCAAATCCCCAGCGGCGGCCCAATTCGCGGAGCAGCCCGACGTCGCCCAACTGTTTGTGCCCGAAGCGAAAGCTGGCGCCCACCAGCACGGCGCGCGCACGCATCGCGTCTACCAGATATTTCTTCACAAAATCTTCCGCACTTTCCTGGGCCAAGTCCGCGTCAAACTTCAGCACCAAACCCGCGCCAATGCCGATCGCCGCGAAATCCGCCAGCCGTTGCGGCAGAGTTTCCAGCAGGGAAGGAGCCTGCTGCGGGCGCAGCACGCGCGCCGGATGCGGATAAAACGTCAGCACCGCCGGCAGCAGTTCCTTCTGCGCGCCGTGCGAATCAACCGCGGCCGCTGCGGCACGCTCCACAACCTCGCGCAGAATTTTCTGATGCCCAACATGCACGCCGTCGAAATTGCCGATCGTCGACACCGTCCCGGATCGGTTTTCTCCCAGTCGCTCCACCCACTCATCCGCCGAACTGAAGACGAGAATCTCCGAACGTGCGGCGTTGTGCGTCGGCAAATCAGTCAGGAATTTCAGCGTGTCCTTCGTCGCGTCGAGCAACATTAAATCTGCACCTCGAATTTCAAACCGTCAAACGCCAGCTGCACGCCCTGCGGCAATTTGGCGTTGTCCCGCTCGTGCCCCAAATCATGGCAAATATGGGTGAACCACGCGCGCTTGGGCTGCAGTTCGCGCACCAGCTCCAGCGATTGCTCCACGTTCGAATGCATCGGATGCGGTCTGTAGCGCAAGGCATCGAGAATAAAATCATCCAGCCCGCGCAGCAGCGCCTTCGAGCTTTCCGGCACCGCGCTGAAATCCGTCAGATAAGCCGCCTTGCCAAAACGAAAACCCAGCACCGGCTGCGGCCCGTGCTGCGCCGGCACCGGCGTAATCCACAGGCCAAATAAATCGAACGGCCCGTCAATCGTATTCAGTTCGACATCCGGAACGGAACTTTCCGTTACTACATTGTCGAAGACATACGCGAATTGCCGCCGCAGCGTCACCTGCGTTTCCTCTGTTGCATACGCTGGCACGGCGCTGTGCTGTTTCAAATTGTAAGGACGAATGTCGTCGAGCCCTAATATGTGGTCAGCGTGCGAGTGCGTGTACAGCACCGCGTCCAGCCGGTCAATCTTCTCGCGCATGGCCTGAAAACGAAAATCCGGCGCCGTGTCAATCACCACGTTGCGGCCGTTGTATGCCAATAGAATCGAAGGACGGGTGCGTTTGTCGTGCGGGTCTGTGGAATCGCACACCGCGCAGTGACAGCCGAGCGTTGGCACGCCCATGGACGTGCCCGAACCTAACACGGTTAATTGCAGGGAAGCCATGGTCGGGTGGGAAGTTGCAAAGATTGCTCTCGATTCATCACCAGAAGTCGCAGCTTGTAGCCGAGCCCGCGAGAAAACGAACACCGATAGAATTCTTACATGGAATCAGACAGTAGGGGCGGGTCTCAGACCCGCCCGCCGCATATTGGGGCGACTACTTCGCCTTAGCCTTCTTGGCCATCTGCTCCGCGGCCACTTTGGAAATTTCCATGAACGTGAGCTTCAAGCTGCCGATCACTTCAATCAGCAAATTGTCGTCTTCCTTCGACAAATTCCCGCGCGTCTTTTCGCGCAGCGCGTCGAGCATGTCAATCACTTCGCGCGCGCCTTCCAGGTCCACGAAGGCTTGTCCGGTGCGCGGATCCGCCATGCCGCCGAGCATCGCCGCCGCGTTGCGCGTCAGAAAATCAATCAGCATCTGAAAGCTGCGCGATGTCGGATTGATGTCGCCGCTGTCTTGCGCTTCGGCCGCTGCGTCTTCGGGCGTCGCCGCCGCGAGATTCGAGCCATTTCCCGGCGCGCCTTGCGCATCCGCGTTGGCAGCGAACGGACTGGGCGCCTGTGCGGGCGCGGATTTGGCCGCATTCGCCGTCGCGGCCGCAGCTGCCTTTGCCTTGGCTTCCGCTTGCGCCGCGGCTTTCTTCTCCGCCGCCTCTTCGTTGCGCCGCTCCTGCTCCACAACGTCCTGGCGCAGTTCGCCGTCTTCGCCAAATAACCGGCGATCCACTACTTTGAATGTCTCTTCGTTTTTCGAGTCCGCCACGGCAGGTGTCCTTAGAAGATGCTCCTGAAAGTTACAAACAAGTTTAACATCCGGTTCCATCCGGCGACAAGCAGCGTACCAGCGCTGCGAACCAGCCAGCTATGCGCCACGATTTTTCTTGTTGACACACTCCCAGTCGTCTGTTACAAGTTGTAACGCTACAATGAAACACACACAGAACGCGCGCCCCCGCAATCTCGGTGAAGTAGAGCAGATGGTCATGGACTACGTCTGGTCGTACGGCCCGGTTTCCTCCGAAGCTTGCCGCGAAGCACTTGCCGCGCGCCGACCCATGAAGGAATCCACCATCCGCACCGTGCTGCGCCGCCTGGAAGTAAAAGGCTATGTCGCGCACGAAGTTAGCGGCCGCACTTACATCTATCGCGCTGCCGAGCCGCGCCAAAATGTTGCGGTGCGCGCCGTGAAACACATCATCGATCGCTTTTGCGGCGGCTCGGCCGAACAGCTGGTCATCGGCATGGTGGACAACGCTGTGCTCGACCGCCGCCAGCTCGAGCGCCTGACCCAGAAAATCGCAGAACGCAAGATCGCTCAGCGCAAGGAGGGGAAATCGTGATCCTCACCCCCGTTCTCGACGCCTTCGCGAACTTTGCCGCCCATATTTTGCAGCCTGCTGCGCGCTCGCTTGCGTTCGCGTGTGTTGCTGGATTCGTCCTCCTGGCGTTTCGCGTCCGCAGTGTCGCTCTGCGCCTTGCGATCTGGCGCACAGTTCTCGCTGTGGCGCTGGCGATGCCGCTACTCGGTCTGCTGCTGCCGCCGCTTCCGGTGTCTGTGCCGCTGGCCGCGAAGTTTATTCCCGCGAAGCCTCCAGCGGAAATCGCGCCGCCTGTTCCGATACATTACCGCGCGATCAGCGTCAACCACGTAACGCAGTCGAGCTCCACGAAACTCGGCGCGTTTGCCTACACCGGCCACGCGCCGGACACGATGGGTTCGAGAAACGCGACCGAAACGTCGGACGCAGCGGGCTTGCCGCAATCCGCGGTTGCGTCGGCTGCAAACGCGCAACCTCGTCGCCCATTTCCGTGGCTTGCAGCCTCCGCGGCAATCTATTTCGCGGTCGCAATCTTCATGCTGATGCGCCTGGCGCTCGGCGTAATCCTGGGCCGCCGCCTCGAAAGGGAATCACATCTGATCGAGGATTCGCACGCCCTCGCGCGCCTGCATTTCTTCGCGCAAGCATCCGGCCTGCGCGCATCGCCGCCGCGCCTGGCTGAATCCGAGCTGCTCTCCGTGCCAGTGACATTCGGCGTTCGCCGCCCCGCGATTCTGCTCCCCGCCGGCTGGCGCGAGTGGGAGCCCGCGGAACTCGACGCCGTCCTCGCGCACGAAATTTCGCACGTCGCCGGCCGCGACGCACTCGCTGAGCGCCTAGCCCTGCTGCATCGCGCAATTTTCTGGTTCAGCCCGCTGAGTTGGTGGCTCGCGCGCCATCTGGCGGACCTCGCCGAAGAAGCCAGCGACGATGCCGCGCTCGCCGCCGGCGCCGATCGCACCCGCTACGCCGAAACTCTGCTGGGATTTTTTGCTGCGCTCGAAGCCGCGCCTGGCCGGGTGTGGTGGCAAGGCGTTTCCATGGCCACCGCCGGACAAGCAGAAAAACGCGTAGATCGAATTCTCGAATGGAAAGGGAGTGTTGCCATGCGCCTCAAGAAGCCCGTCGTGATCGCCTACATGCTCTGCGCAATCCCCGTCGTATGCCTCATCGCGGCGTTCCGCCCGACTATCATCAACGTCCATTCCGACGTGTCGCAGCAAGCCCCGCCCCAGACGACCGAGCCTCCTGCGCTTGCTGCGCAACAATCGGCGCAATCGCCAGCCGCGCCCGCTCCACAGCCAAGCGCCTCACCGAGCGCCGCTCCGCCCGCTGCTCCCAGTGCGGTGCCTGAACCCGCGCCACTCGTGCCCCCGACTCCGGAAGTGCGAGTGCGCGCTATCGTCCCACCGATGGTCGCACTAGATCCGGTTGCGTCGGTGCACACCGTTGTCACGCCGCTTGTCCTGGCCAACGTTCGGCCAATCGTCTCGGTCGCGCCAATGGTCCGGGTTGTTTCAGTCGTCCCCGTGGCTCCCGTGGGCGGCCCCTTACCCTCAGTTGCGCCGGTGGTTATCGTTCATCCATTTCTGTCGCCCCTCCTGCAATCCACGACTGTCAGGAACGGGACAATCACTCGCGATAACGGTGGCGAGGAATTCACCATCGTCTCCGGCAATTCCTCCGTCAGCGTCGCGTCGAATGGTTTCACCATCAGCTCCGACGGGAATTCCGACGTCGCGAATTCGCTGCGCCGCAGTTTCTCAGGCGATTTCATCTGGTTTATCCACGACGGGAAGGCTTACATCATCCGCGACCCGGCCACCGTGAAGCAGGCCATGGATTTCTTCGCCCCGACGCAAGAGCTCGGCCGTCAACAGGAAGCGTTAGGCAAGCAGCAGGAGGCCCTGGGCGCGCAACAGGAAGCACTCGGCGCAAAGCAAGAAGCGCTGGGCGAGCAGATGGAAAAAGTCCGCGTTAAAATTCCGGACCTCACCGCCGAGTTGCAGAAACTCGAAACCGATCTGAAGCAGATGGGCGCCGACGGCACGCAGGACGATCTAGGCCGCATCCAGGAAAAAATCGGCGAAATCCAAAGCCGCATTGGCGACCTGCAATCAAAGGCTGGCGACGAACAGGCCAAACTCGGTGAGAAGCAGGGCGCCCTCGGAGAAGAGCAGGGAAAACTGGGCGAACAACAGGGCAAGCTTGGCGAAATGCAAGGCAAACTAGGCGAGCAGCAGGAAGCAGCCTCGCGCAAAGCCTCGCACGAAGTAAAAAGGCTCCTCGACCAAGCAATCGCCAGCGGCCTGGCCAAGCCCGCATGATGATGGGATTCGAGGTTGCTTTGTCTTTGAACTTGTAGCGGCCGCCTGCTTTTGCTTTTCAGGCGGGCGGTTTTGGCCGGGATTTCGCCTCAACGTTTCTCTGTGTTCTCCGGTTTTCCTCTGTGCCCTCGGTGTCAAATCTTTTGCCTTACGCTTTCCCTGCGAACTCTGCGCGCCCACCTCTGCATCCGCTCCGGTAAATTTTTTGTAACAAAAATCAACCCCGCTCGCAAAATCCCGCAACGTGCGCTAGTCTGGTGCATCGAACTATTTCAATCACCCAGTCACCAAGGAATCGCATGCCCCACCCCAAAACAGCTAGTAGTAAAGCGGCCGCCCGGCGCAGCAGTACAAAATCACCATCGCGCAAGGTCGCGCCACCGAAAAAGCCTATCGCCATCTACCACGAACATCCGCGCTGGTTCGTCCCGGTTTTCGCGGAACTAGACCGCCGCGCGATTTCCTACGTCCGCCTGGACGCCGCGCACCACCATTTCGACATCTCGCCGAACGGCCACCAGCAATACGGCCTCGTCTTCAACCGCATGAGCCCCTCCGCCTGGACCCGCGGCAACGCCCACGCGATTTTCTACACGCTCAGCTACCTCGCGCACCTGGAAAAGCAGGGCACGCGCGTAGTGAACGGCAGCCACGCCTTCCGCGTGGAGACTTCCAAGGCGCTGCAACTCTCGCTGCTCGAATCGCTCGGTCTGCCGCATCCGCGCTCAGTGGTCATCAACCATCCCTCGCAAGCAGTCGCCGCGGCGAAAGATCTGCGGTACCCGATTGTGGTGAAGCCAAACATCGGCGGCAGCGGCGTCGGCATCGTGCGCTTCGATTCGCCCGAGCAGCTGGCAGCCGCCGTGCAGAACGGCGCGATCCAGCTGGGCCTCGATTCCACCGGCATCGTGCAGGAATTCATTCCTGCGCGCGGCGGGCACATCACCCGCGTCGAAACCCTCGGCTACAAATATCTCTACGGCATAAAAGTTTTCACTTCCGGCGAAACTTTCGACCTGTGCCCCATGGACATCTGCAAGACCACGGACGGTGCCGAAATAAAAAACGCTTGCGTGGTGGAAGGCGCGAAAACCGGCCTGCGCCTCGAAGCTTTTACACCGCCCAAGAAAGTTGTCGCCGACACTGAAAAAATCTTCCGCGCCGCGCAAATCGAGGTCGGCGGCCTGGAATACATCATTGACGATCGCGACGGCAATCTTTACTACTACGACGTCAACGCGCTCTCGAATTTCGTTTCCGACGGCCCGCGCATCGTCGGCTTCGATCCCTTCGCGCGTCTGGTGGATTATCTGGTGAAGGAGTCGCGCTGATGCGTTACGGGTACTGGCTTCCGGTATTCGGCGGCTGGCTGCGTAATGTGGCCGACGAGCAGATGCCGCCCACGTGGGATTACGTCTCGCGCCTCGCCCGCCGCAGCGAAAAAATCGGTTACAGCCTGACGCTCATCGCGGAACTCAATCTGAACGACATCAAAGGTGTTGACGCGCCTTCGCTCGATGCCTGGTCCACCGCTGCAGCGCTCGCAGCCGTCACCGAATCCCTGGAATTGATGGTCGCGGTGCGGCCCACTTTTCATCTGCCGGCGCTGCTCGCGAAACAATCCGCTAACATTGACCGCATCAGCAACGGTCGCCTCTCACTGAACGTGGTTTCCTCCTGGTGGGCCGAAGAAGCCAAAAAATACGGAGTGCAATTCGATCAGCATGACGACCGCTACGCGCGCACCTCGGAATGGCTCGATATCGTGGACGCCGCCTGGAAGCAGGACCATTTTTCCTATGCCGGAAAATATCATTCGGTGCAGGATCTGGTGCTGCAGCCGAAGCCGGTCTCGAAGCCGCGCCCGGTAATTTACGCGGGCGGGGAATCGGAAGCCGCGAAGGAATTGATCTCGCAGAAGTGCGACGCTTTCGTGATGCACGGCGATTCACCGGAGCACGTCGCCGCGAAAATCCGCGATATGTCCGAGCGCCGCGACCGCAAGAATCTGCCGCAGATGCAATTCGGCATCGCCGCCTACGCCATCGTCCGCGACTCCGAAGCGGAAGCCCAGCAGGAGCAAGCCCGCATCACCGACGTGCAGCAGAACGCCGCGGGCTACCAGAATTACCAGCAATGGCTAGCCAATACGCAGCTGGAGCAGCGCGTCTCGCTCGAAGAATATTCCGTATCAAATCGCGGCCTGCGCTCCGGCCTCGTCGGCACGCCGCAACAGGTGGCCGACCGCATCGGCCAATTCGAACGCGCCGGCGTGGACCTCCTGCTGCTGCAATTCAGCCCCCAAGCTGAAGAAATGGACCGCTTCTCGGAAACCGTAATCCGCCCAGCCACAGCCCACGCCGCCACACACTAGGTATTGCGTTATTTCGCCGGCCCTTTGAACCCGCACGTGTACCCGGACGCGTCGGTTAGTGCGAATTTCAGATGTCCTCGTCCGGAGCTAATCAAGGATGTGGATGCAGTCACGCTGGCGCGGTTGATTTATACTCCGACATGATGCCGTTCTGGATTTTTATAGCTCACCACATGGCGGGACATACATCAGCGGGTGTCAAGCGCTACAAGCTTCAGGATTTCGCGTGTGGTGGACGGCGCGGCAAGGAGCTAGCCCGTGAAAAATCTCTTTGAAGCGGAGACGGTGGACGAGGTGAAGGAACGAATGGCACGCCTGGGGCCGGATAGCGAGCGGCTGTGGGGCAAAATGAATCCAGCGCAGACGCTGGCGCATTGCTCCGCGGCAATGGAGATGGCGGTGGGGGAGAGAAATCCGCGCCGGATATTGATTGGACGAGTGTTCGGGCGGTTCGCGAAGAAGTCCATGATCGTGAATGAGAAACCGATGCCCCGAAATGTGGGGACGCACAAGAGCTTAGTAGTGCGTGATGAACGGGGCTTCGAAGTGGAGAGGCAACGTCTGTGCGAATTCATTGACCGCTTTGCGGCGGGCGGCCCTGCGGCATGCACCAAACATCCACACTTCTTTTTCGGGCCGCTGGCTCCGGTGGAATGGGCGGCGTTGATGTATCAGCATCTGGACCATCATCTGCGCCAGTTTCAGGTTTAGCGCACGTCGACTCCGTCTGAGGGCGCAACTCCTGTGTAGTCGCGTTGTCGGAGATTTGGATTCAGATATCCGCTTACCGGAAATTGACCACCATGCGGCGCGCGCGTCCTTGTCTCGAATCCGTCTTCACTGTAAATTGTCATATCGCATATGAAGAAACGAACTCCACGCAAAATATCGAAGCTCGGGGCACGGAAGCGCGCGTCGTCGCCGCGCATCCCGCTGAACCGCCGCGACAAGCTCGCTGGCGAGTGGTTCGCGAAACTGGTCGCCCTGCAGGCTCGGCTGCGCGCGCCGAATGGCTGTCCCTGGGACCGCGAACAGACGCACGCATCGCTGCGCAAATTCCTGATTGAGGAAACATACGAAGTCCTGGACGCGATGGAATCGAGTGACCCGCACGATTTTGCGGCCGAACTCGGTGATCTGCTGCTGCAAATTACTTTTCACTCGATTCTCGCCGAAGAAACGGGCGCGTTCACGATTTCGGACGTCATCGAATCAATCCACTCAAAGATGGTTCGCCGCCACCCGCACGTTTTTGGCGACACGAAAGCGAAAGACTCCGCCGCGGTGCTGAAAAATTGGGAACAAATCAAAGCCGCTGAGCGCGCGAACGCCAACGGCAACGAAGGTAAGGCAGGAACGGCGGGGAAGACGGGAGACGCACCAGACGCGCAGACTGCGCCCGAATCCATTCTTTCCGGCGTCCCGCGCTCGCTGCCGGGCGTCCTCGAAGCTTACCAACTCACGCGCCGCGCCGCGCACATCGGATTCGACTGGGACAATCTCTCCGGTATCTTCGAAAAACTTGACGAAGAGAAGCGCGAAATCCTGGCATCGCTCGAAGCAGCCGAACCGCCATCGTCGACCGCAGCGCACCTAACGAAGCCAGCAGTCGCACAAGCGTCGGTAGGGACACGGCATGCCGTGCCCGCCTCAGCGCACCTCGAAGAAGAAGTCGGCGACCTGCTCTTTGCTGCTGTAAACGTAGCCCGTTTCCTGGGCGCCGACCCTGAAATCGCGCTGAAGAAAGCCAACCGTAAATTCCAGACCCGTTTTCAGTGGATGGAAGCCGTCGCGCTCGCCGAAGGCCGCCCGCTGGCCGAGCTGCCACGCGAACGCATGGAAGAACTGTGGAATCTCTCAAAGCTGCAACAATCGCACGAGGCCGCGCACACCAAATGAACGCATCAGCCGAAACGCCATCAGCCGCGGAGCACGAAATCGAAATTCGCCACTGCGAATCTCTAGCTGAATACGAAACCTGTGTGCGCCTGGAAATACAAACATGGGGCGAGCACATCGCCGTACCCTCGGCGATCTTCGTAGTGGCGCATCACACGGGTGGCCAGATCCTTGGCGCATTCGATGGCGGCAAAATGATCGGCATGACGCTCGCTCTTGCCGGCACGCGGGCCGGAAAGCCATTCCTGCACTCGCACATGACCGCCGTGCTCCCCGAATACCAAAATCTAGGCGTCGGCCGCCGCCTGAAATTCTTCCAGCGCCAGGACGCGCTGAAACGCGACATCCGCCTGATCGAATGGACCTTCGATCCCCTCGAACTAAAAAACGCGCACTTCAATTTCGTGCGCCTGGGCGCTATCGCGCGCCGCTACATTCCCAATTGCTACGGCGTCACCGAAAGCCCGTTGCACGCGGGTCTCCCCACCGATCGCCTGGTGGCCGAATGGTGGCTGGATTCCGATCGCGTGAAAAATATTCTGGCCGAAAGTCCGCTGCCAACCGCAGCCGCCACGCAGACCATTTCGCTGCCGGCAAATCTCGGCGACTTGAAAGCCCAAGACCGCGAAGCCGCCGCGCGCGTGCAGTCCGAAGCGCGCGACCACTTCCGCAAATTCCTGCATCAGGGCTACATCGCCACGTCCGTCGAACGCCGCGGCGAAACGGTGGATTATATTCTGGAACCGGCCGCTTCCATGGCGGGCTTGCGTCTGCCAGAATATCGCCCGGAAGAATTCGAAGACTAAACACCCGGCAGGAAAGGTCCGCATCCCATATGCGTCTGCGTAAAATCACTCTGCGCGAAATCCACATGCCGCTGGTCGCGCCGTTTCAAACCAGCTTCGGCGAGACTTCGCTGCGGCGCATCCTGCTGATTGAAGTGGACGCCGATGGCACCGCAGGTTGGGGCGAATGTACCGCCGGTGAAGATCCGTACTATTCCTACGAAACCGTCGAAACCGCTTGGCACATCTTGCGCGATTTCCTCTGGCCCATCGTGAAATACAAGGAATTCGATTCCGCCGCCGAAGTTTTCGATATGCTCGCGCGCGTTCGCGGCCACAACATGGCCAAAGCCGGCCTGGAAACAGCCATCTGGGACGCCGAAGCCAAACAAAAGAACGTCCCCCTCGCAAAATTACTCGGCGGCACCCGCGACGAAATTTCCTCGGGCGTTTCCATCGGCATCCAACCCGACATCCCGACGCTCCTCGCGAAAGTAGAAAAAGAATTAGCCGCCGGCTACCAGCGCATCAAAATAAAAATCAAACCCGGCCACGACATCGAACCAGCCCGCGCCCTCCGCGAAAAATTCCCGCGCATTCGCCTGATGGTGGACGCCAATTCCGCCTACCGCCTGGAAGACGCTCCGCACTTGAAGTGGCTCGACGCCTTCTACCTGATCATGATCGAGCAGCCGCTCGGGCACGATGACATCTATTCCCACGCCGCGCTGCAGCGCCAGCTCGAAACTCCCATCTGTCTCGACGAATGCATTCACGACATCGAGCACGCACGCGCCGCCATCGAAATCGGCGCCTGCAAAATCATCAATATGAAGCTGGGCCGCGTCGGAGGCCACACCGCCGCCCGCCGCATCCACGATCTGTGCCAGCAGAAATCCATCCCCGTCTGGTGCGGAGGCATGCTGGAATCCGGCATCGGTCGCGCGCACAACGTCGCCATGTCCACGCTGCCCAATTTCACCCTGCCCGGGGACGTGTCCGCAAGCCGCCGCTACTGGACCGAGGACATCATCGAACCGGAAGTGGAAGTCACCACAAAAGGCACAATAAAAGTTCCCAGCGCGCCGGGCATCGGCTACACGACACGCCTGGACCGCATCGAATCGCTCGCCAAACGCCGCGAGGTGCTTGATTGAAAGCGAACGCCCGAGCGCGCATTTGACTTCACCAGTGACTTCGCCAACTGCCTCACCCGCTGCCGGAAGTACCGCCGCAGTGCGAAATCCCGAACAGCCATCGCGCCCCAGCAAATTAACGCTAGCGTTCTGGCTGTTCATGATGCTCGTCCTGTGGTCCGGCAACTACGTCGCGGGAAAAATCGCGCTGCGCACACTCGACCCGATCACGCTAACTTGCCTGCGCCTGCAGCTCGCGGCGTTCATCATGCTCGCAATCTATTTCACGCGCCGCGAACGCCAGCCGCTGAAGCTGAGCGACGCCTGGCCGTTCCTCTACCTCGGTTTTTTCGGAGTCGTCGTCAACCAGGGCCTCTTCACCGTCGGCCTGAATTACACCACCTCGAACCATTCCGCCGTGCTCATCGCGATCGGCCCAATCATCATCCTGCTGCTAGCGCGCGCCCTGAAACTGGAGACGCTCACCGCTGCGAAGGTTGCCGGCATGGCCATCTCGTTCGTCGGCGTGTACCTGCTCGAAACCGAGCAAGGCTCGCCCGCCCATTCGCCGCTGCTGATGGGCGATATCATCACCCTCGGCGGAGTGATTGGTTTTTCGGCCTACGCGGTCCTCGGCAAAAGAATCGTCGCCCAATACGACGCCATCGCCATGAACACATTCAATTGCGTCGCGGCCGCGCTCCTGCTCTTGCCACTGACAATTCGCCAGTGCCTGCATCTCGACTGGCGCAGCGTCGCGCTGAGCGGCTGGCTCGGTATGGCTTATATGGCCGTCGGTAGCTCCGTCGCCGCCTACACCATCTTCTACTGGGTGCTTCGTTACATGACGGCATCGCGCGTCGGCGCCGTCAGCTACTTCCAACCGGTCGTCGTAATCCTGCTCTCCATGGCCTTCCTGGGTGAGCGACCCTCCCGCATGCTTTTGGAAGGTACCGCGCTGGTCCTCCTGGGCGTCTTCCTGGCCGAACGCGGCCGATCCTAGCCCCAAGCACCTGTCCCGAAGTTCAACCGAAACTTTTTCGAAGCACCCGTGTTAAACCGTCCGAGGGCAGGCGTGCGAGGATTCGCCGGATGCATGATTCACTCAAGCTGCACGACTTAACCAAGTTGCAACCAACCATGCTCCAAGCGAATCCAATTGGTGTAGAATGGCTTCGGCGTTCCGGCCGCCCGCATCGTAGGCGAAGTTGTTGGGTGGAGGTTACAAACATGATTAGGTCCGCTAGTCTCAAGATTATTCTCACAGTGTTCGCTGCGCTGGCGCTGTTTTGCGCGCCCGCTGCATTTGCGCAGCGTGGTGGTGGCGGTCATGGCGGCGGTGGAGGCGGCGGTGGCTTCCACGGCGGTGGTGGCGGAGGCGGCGGTTTCCACGGCGGAGGCGGGGGCGGCGGCAGTTATCACGGCGGCGCTCCATCTTACGGCGGTGGCGCTCGCTACGGCGGTGGGGCGTACGGCGGTTACCGTGGCGGCAGCGCGAACCACTATTCAAGCTCTCCCAATCGCTATTCCAGTTCCGCGAATCGCTATTCGGGATCGGCTGCGGGACGGCCGTACAGCGCAATCGGCGGCCGCACCGGCAACAGCTATAGCGCCGGCAATCGTGCGGGCGTAGCGCCTCCTTCGAGTGCGCATTTTGGCGCTTCGGGCGCAAATTCAGCGCGCGGATTCAACAACGGTTCCTCGGCCTCAGCAGCCAATCGCGGCGGGTCCGCTTCGTCGAACCTTGGTCGCAGCGGCTCCACGAATTCTGCAACTACAGCGCGCGGCGGCACGAGCTCCAATACCTTCGCGAATTCTCGCGGCACCGCGCCGGCGGCAAATTCCAACGGCGCACGCGGTTCCAACTCGCTCTCAGCCGCCACTAGCAATCGCAGTACGAGCAGCGCCTCCACCGTTTCCAGCAGCCGCGCCGTCTCCAATATCGAGCGTTCTCATTTCGGCGGCGCCACAACGTCAACTTCAGCCGGCGCGTTCGGCAGCCACTCCTCGGCCTCTCATTTCAGCAACGCTACTCTCACCAGCGCGCACTTCGGCTCAGCTGGCTCTATGAGCGCTCCACATCTCGGCGGCGCGCTTAATGTCCACGGTTCGTCCAGTAGCTTTGCCGGCGGCCACTCCTTCAACAGCACTGGCGGCTTCCACAGCAATAACGTCACTGCCGGCGGCTTTCACGGCGGCTACGGCTACCATGGTGGTTACTATGGTGGATGGCGTGGCGGTTGGGGCGGCTATGGCTGGCGTGGCGGCTGGGGATGCTGCGGCTTTGGTTGGGGGTGGGGTTGGGGCTTCGGTTGGGGATGGGGCTGGGGCGGCTTCTGGGGCCCAGGTTGGGGCTGGGGAGGTTACTGGCCCGGGTACAGCCTTGGCTACTATCCGTACTGGCCGGGCTACTATGATGATCCCGGCTACAGCATCAACTACGGCAACAATCCAGATTACTCGAGTTCCAACAATGGCCCAGTGGACAATTCCGGCAGTTACAACGCCGCCCCCGTGGCCCCTGACAACAATTCGGGCGCAATCGCCGAACCGCAAGGCTCGCCGAACAATAATCCGGACACCGGCAACGTCTATACTTCGCGGCCGACCGTCCTACTCTATCTGAAGGACGGCACGACTTACGCCGCCAGCGACTACTGGCTGCAGGATGGCCAATTGCATTACATCGTGAATTACGGTGGCGAGAACACGCTGGACATGGACGAGCTGGACCTGCAGCGCACGGTGAATGAAAACGCGCGCCGCGGCGTCAACTTCTCGCTCCATCCGAATCCATCGACCGTGAACCCGCAGCCCAGCTCGAACGGATCCCCGGCGGCAGGTTCGTCCACCGATCAGACCAATCACTATCGCGCGCCGCAGTACGGCAACGGCAATAACAACGGTGCTACACCGGCCACCGCGCCAAGCCCGGCGCCCGCTCCACAAGCGCCGCAAACCCAAACAGCTTCGCAGACGCTCTAACCACGATTCAGCTTTCAGGGCCGCGGCAGGCCAAAACCTACACCCTGCCGCGGCCTTTTTTATTTTCTCCACCCCAAAAATAAAAACGGCGCCGCGACCTGTTGGTCACAGCGCCATTTCCATTTCTGCCCGCTCCGCCACGGCCTGTCTAGGCTATCCGTCTGCGGCCGGGGTAGGGAATTTGGTTTACGAGTTGCCGCCGACGCCCGCTCCCACCGGCTCGAGTTCCGCCGCTGCATGCTTCTGCGACTTGCCGCGCTCGATCTCGATTTGACCCTTCAAGTACGCGCCGTCTTCGATCAGCACCCGGCCGCCGGTAATGTTGCCGACCACCGAGCCGTCCTTCTTCACCTCCACACGATCTTCCGCGTGCAGGTTGCCGCGCACTTTGCCATACACGATTACCTCCCGTGCATGGACATCCGAAACAATCTCGCCGTTCTGTCCCACGGTGAGCCGCTGGCCCTTCAACGAAATCGGGCCTTCAACCTTGCCGTCAATTTGCAAGTCTTCCTCGCCCGAAATCTGGCCCTTCACTGTCAGTCCCGGTCCCAAGGTCGCCAGGCTGCGCGCCGTCGGAGCGCTGGAGCGGAACGACTGCGACGCTGCCGGAGCCGGACTGGAGTTAAAATTGGCCGAAGACTGCGGGGGTTGATACGCCGCCGGCTGAGCCGCGGCTGGGTTCGGAGAATCGCCCTGCTTGCTGTTGCTCCACATATTCCCTCCGGGTTATGGTTCCAAGTCGTCGCTAGGTGCTGCCAGACGCTGGAATCAATGTATGCGGCGGCTGCGAGGCGGGCAACCGCAATTGAAGCGCGAGTTGTTTGCCATGAAACTGTACGCACGGACAGGGAGAACATGGCGCAGCGCTACCGTCCGATTCCGCGCGGCGCTTCCCATCTCCGGACAACCCGCTTCGAGCCGAAATCTTGCGCGACGGCATCGTTCCGCAGAGTACATATCGGACCTGATGGCGTGGAACTTCAGCCCGGGCGTCAAGATTCGCAAAGCAGAGCCTTTAACTTTCTTAAAGGGGCTGCCGCGTCGCCCTTAGCGAGTTCGGCGCGTGCACTGAATCGCCGCCGAAAGCTCCTGGAGCTTGGCGTAGTGATTGCAACGTGTCAGGCTAGTTGCTCTCGGAGGATTTGATGGGTGCTCTGTGGCAAGATGTGCGCTACGCACTACGCGTGCTGCTGAAATCGCCGAGCTTCACCGCCACTGCGATTCTCACGCTCGCGCTGGGCATCGGCGCCAATAGCACCATCTTCAGCTGGATCAATTCCACGCTGCTGAATCCCATCCCTGGCGCGTCGAACACCGGCAATATTCTAGCCTTCACCTCCGGCGGCAGTTCCCGCAACCCCATCCCATTTTCCTATCCGGATTTTCTGGACTTGCGCGATCGCACCAGGAGTTTCTCCGCGCTAACGGGATTCTCCATCGAACCCATGAACCTGACTGGCAGAGCCAAGCCCGAGCGCACCTGGGGCACGCTGGTTTCTGCCAACTATTTTGATTTTCTGGGCGTGCGCCCCGTTTTAGGCCGAGGATTTTTGCAGTCGGAAGATAATGCGCCCGGTGGCGCGCCGGTGGTCGTCATCAGCTATCGCATGTGGCAGCTGCGCTACTCCGGCGATCGCTCGGTGATTGGCCGCACGCTGCAAATCAACGAACATCCCTACAGCATCGTCGGCGTAGCGCCACCCGTCTTCCAGGGAACGCAAACCGGACTGCGCAGCGAGCTGTGGCTACCCATCATGATGGCGCCACAAATCATGTCTAACTCGGACCGGCTGCACGAGCGAAGTAACACGTGGGTGGTAACGCTGGGCCGCGTGGCGCCCGGCGTCGTGCTCGATCAGGCACAGACGGAAATGAATCTGCTGATGAAGCAGCTCGTCGCGCAGTACCCCAAAGAACATCAGGGGGAAAACATCGTCACGCTCTATCCGCTCTGGCGCGCGCCGTTTGGGGCGAATGGCTACCTTTACGTGCTGCTGCCGATGCTGATGGCCATTGCCGGAGCGGTGCTGTTGCTGGCTTGCGCCAACGTTGCGAATCTGCTGCTGGTGCGCTCGGTCGCGCGCCGCCGCGAAATTGCGATTCGTCTCTCCATCGGAGCCAGCCGCTGGCGCCTGATTCGCCAACTGCTGATCGAAAGCCTGATCCTGGCCCTCGCGGGCGGCTGCGTGGCCATGCTCATCACCATATGGACTGCCGGAACATTTTCGCAATTCATTCCGCCCACGAATATTCCGGTGGCGATGGATATTCGCGCCGACCACCGCGTGCTGCTCGCCACCATGCTGCTTTCGCTTTTCACCGGAATTATTTTCGGCGTGCTGCCTGCATGGCGCGCCTCGGACCTGGCGCCGATTGCCGTCTTGAAAGAAGATTCCGGCAGCGTTTCCGGTGGACTGCATCGCGCGCGGCTGGCGAGCATCTTGGTCGTCGCGCAAATTTCGCTTTCGCTCTTCCTGCTGGTCTGCGCCGGCCTCTTCATTCGCAGTTTTCGCGCCGCGCAAACCGTGAATCCCGGATTCAACTCGGATCACGTGCTCGTCGCTTCCTATAGCCTTTTTCCGTCGGGCTATAACCGCGAATCCGGCATGCAATTCCATCGTCAGTTACTGGATAAGATTGCGGCGCTGCCTGGCGTGCAATCCGTTTCCATCGCGGACTGGGTGCCGCTCGGCTACAGCTGGGACGTCACCACCACGAATCCCGAAGGCTACGTTCCGCAGCTCCACGAATCCATGAATATTGCGACGGCCACCGCTGGTCCGAATTACCTTCGCACCATGCAGATTCCGCTCGTCGGTGGCCGCGATTTCAACGAGCAGGACACGGCAACTTCGCAGCCTGTCGCGATAGTTAACGAAGCTTTCGTGCATCGCTATTTCCCCAACCAGGAAGGCGTGGGCAAGCGTGTGCACGCGGAAAGCGAGTGGCGCACCATCGTCGGCGTGACGCGCAACACAGATTATTTTTCGCTGCGCGAAAACTCGGTGCCCTTTATTTATTTGCCGGTACTGCAGAATTATTCCGACGAGGTGGTCATTCACGCGCGCGTTGCGGGTGAACCGCTCACCTACATGGCCGCCGTGGAAAAAGCGGTGCACGAATTGAACGTCAATCTGCCGGTGTACGACGAATCCACGCTGGCGTCGCGCGTGCAAGTCGCCAGCGTCGGGCAGCGCATTGCCGGAACTTTTGTCGGCGTGTTCGGCTTGCTCGCGCTGGTTCTCGCAGCGGTGGGAATTTACGGTGTGATTGCCTACACCACGCGCCAGCGCACCCACGAAATCGGCTTGCGCATGGCGCTGGGTGCGCAGTCCACGGATGTGTTTCGTATGGTGCTGGGCAACGGCCTGCGCCTTATCTTGACTGGCTTGGCCTGCGGGCTGGTGCTGTCACTCGCGCTGACGCGTTTTCTGCGTACTGTGCTTTTCGGCGTCGGCGCCACGGACTTCATCACCTTCGCCGCTGTCGGCCTGTTGCTAAGCGCCGTCGCTCTTCTCGCCTGTTACATCCCCGCGCGCCGCGCCATGCGCGTGGACCCCATGGTAGCCCTGCGTTACGAGTAGCGCGCGGCGAAAAAATCTCGGACGAGCGGTGTTTGGTTTTGCTTTTAAATTGTAGCGGCGCACTTCAGTGCGCCATCGGTGTTGGGTCACTGGGCGATGGCGGTCTGAAGACCGCCGCTACGATATGCGCTTACCGATCTTGATGTGAGTCGCGCCGGGAGATGGCGTGTGGCCCTTAACTTCGTACCCCAGAGCAGGCAGGTCCAGGTCCTGAAACAACCGTTCTCCTGAACCGATCAGCGCCGGCGAAATGACGAAGTGCATATCGTCGACCAGCCCCGCGCGAAGATACTGCCGCATCGTTGAGACGCCACCACCGAGCCGCACATCCTTTCCACCCGCAGCCGCTTTGGCCCGTGCCAGAGCTGCGTGAATGCCATCTGTGACGAAGTGGAACGTTGTGCCTCCCTGCATGATGATGGGAGCGCGTGCATGATGAGTGAGCACAAACACAGGAGTGTGATAGACCGGGTTCTCGCCCCACCAGCCCTTCCAACTGTCGTCCGGCCAGGGGCCGCGAACCGGGCCAAACATGTTGCGGCCTAAGATCCATGCGCCGATGCCCTCGAAGCCCTGCTTCACCATATCGTCATCCAGGCCCGTCGCTCCGCCCTCGCCTCCGTGCATTTGCTGATGTGAGCGCGTGGCGAATTGCCATCCGAAGACGGCAACGCCTCCTATGCCAAGCGGATTGGCGAGATCCTGGTTCGGCCCAGCACTATAACCATCGAGCGATACCGAAAAGCAGTGGACGCGAAGCCTGGACATCACGACCCCATCGTCAGCACCGCGCGAAAGCGCACTTTGCCGTTCATCATGACGTCGTAGGCGTCGTTCACTTTTTCCAGCGGAAAAACCTGCGTCATCGGACGCACGCCCGTCAGCGCGCTGAATCGCAATGTGTCCTGCGAATCAATCGAGGCGCCCGAATACCAGCCGCGCAAACCGGCGCGGCTGAAGATCGCCGTGATCGCATTCACCTGGATCGGCGTATCCGGCACGCCCAGCACCATCAGCTTGCCGTCAATTCCCAAGCCGCCAAATGCGGTAGTCATCGCGTCTCCGCCGGTGACCGTCGCGAGAATCGTTTTTGCGCCTCCAAGTTTCAGCAGCTCTGCCGCAACGTCCTGCTTGTCGCTATCAATGTAAACGTGCGCGCCGAGTTTCTTCGCGAGTTCCGCTTTGTCCGCGCCGCGTGCGATCGCCACCGTCTTGCAGCCGCATTTCGCCGCGAACTGCACCCCCAGATGTCCCAACCCGCCAATACCGTACACGGCGACCACCTCGCCCGGCCTCACGCCGGAATTTCGCAGGGAATTGAACGTGGTCACTCCCGCACACATTAGCGGACCGGCATCCACCGGTGTGACTTCGTTCGGGATCAGCGCCAGCGCTGCGGCGTGCGCGATCATGTATTCCGCGTAGCCGCCGTCGCTCGAAATGCCGGTGACCTGGCGGTCAACTAGGCACAGACCGAAGTATCCGCGGCGGCAGGAATCGCAATAGCCGCAGTGCCCGGCGTACCAGCCTACTCCGACGCGATCTCCAACCTTCCAGCCCTTAACGCCGGCGCCGATCGCATCCAACACACCCGCAACTTCGTGCCCCGGGACGCGCGGATACGTGATGTTCGGGAAGCAAGCCCTCTTTAGTGATCGAATCGCTGTGACAGACGCCGCAGGCTTGTACCTTGATCCGGACGTCTCCCGATCCGGGCTGCGGAATTTCGCGTTCCACGATTTCAAATGGTCCCTTGGCTTTCGAAACTTGCACTACGCGCATTTTTGCCATGATTCCTCCGTGCGATTTAGGACTTCGACCACGCTGATTGTAGCGCAGTGACCCGCTTCGATGCTCTAGCGTGGCGCAGCGTTTCGGAATTATTCCGGCGGCGCGCGCGGCTGCTTGCGTTGACAGCACCGTACCCGCATGTTAGTTTGCGCGACGGCATGAATTCAACAAATTCGTCCGGCGCGCGCAAGCGCATCGCCGTGATTCCCGGCGACGGCATCGGTAAAGAAGTAATTCCTGAAGCTGTAAAGGTTCTGCGAGCCGCGGCGTCTTCCGGCGGCAGGGAAGTGGCGCTCACGGAATTCGATTGGGGCGCCGACCGCTATCTTCGCGACGGCACCACGCTGCCAGCCGGACGCGGTTGCGATGCTGCACCGCGATTTCGATGCGATTCTGCTGGGCGCGATGGGTGATCCCCGCGTCCCCACGAATATTCACGCCGCGGAAATTCTGCTGGGGCTGCGCTTCAAGCTCGACCTCTATGTGAATGCGCGGCCCTGCGTGCTTTTCGACAAGCGCTTCACCCCGTTGAAAGACCGCGCCGAAAAAGACGTGAACTTCATGGTGTTCCGCGAGAATACCGAAGGTCTGTATGTCGGCATGGGCGGAAACTTCAAGAAGGGAACCGCGGACGAAATCGCCATCCAAGAAGACGTCAACACGCGCAAAGGCGTCGAGCGCATTATCCGCTACGCCTACGAATACGCCAAGCAGCGCGGCCTGCAGCGCGTTTGCATGTCCGACAAATCCAATGCCCTGACGTTCGGCCACGACCTGTGGCAGCGCGTCTTCAAGGAAGTTCGCGCGGAATATCCGGGAATCGAATCCAGCCACCAGTACATTGATAATTTGCTGATGCAGATGGTGCGCGACCCCTCACAATTTCAGGTGATCGTCACTTCCAACCTTTTCGGCGATATCGCGAGCGACCTTGGCGCGCAATTGGCGGGCGGCTTGGGCCTCGCGCCTTCGGGCAACATTCATCCGGGGCAGGTGTCGCTGTTCGAGCCGGTGCATGGCTCGGCGCCGAACATCGCGGGCAAAGGCATCGCCAATCCGATGGGCGCGATTCTCACGGTCGGGATGATGTTCGAGTTCCTGGGCTGGCAGGCAGAGGCCCAGGCGATTGACAAGGCTGTGCGTGCGGCGCTGCGGGAAGGGAAGACGCCGGCGGAACTCGGCGGCACCCTGCCGACCCGTGAGGTTGGGGACTGGGTGGCGAACTCCGTAGCGACGTCGGGGGTTGCGAATTAATGCGAAAGTTCAACCAACCGCCAACTCGGCGCGCGCAGAGAAAAGCTTCGATGTAAATCTGCGAAAAACAAAATCTTGAGAACTGCTTTCGTTTTCCTCCTAAAATTAGTTCCTCATGTGTTTCTTTAGGCTCCGATTTACGAGCTCCTCGAAAGCTCTCCGGCTCACCCAAACGCCCCTGCGCTTACTTCAACAAACGCATTAATTATTCTTAATGGCTGGGTCGGCTTGTTGAACCGTTCCCGGCGCGAGGTCGGTTTTGACTGTGATCTTCTGCTTGGCTAGGAGCGTCACATCGGTTTCGAATGGCTGATAACCGACCAGGTCAATCTTGATGTGATGTTTTCCCGGCGCGATCAACATCGCGCGGCCCGCTCCGCGGAACTGGTTCACAGTTCCTGCGAAATGGCCGTCAACGAATACGGCGGCTCTATCCGGCGTAACCTCGAGTTTGATCTCGCCAGTCACCGCCGAGAACTGTGCTTGCGGGTTTCTATCCAGCTTGACCGTCAGAATGGTCTGCTTGCCGGGCTCTGCGACGACCGTCTGCGTCAGTTCAAGGTAGCCGGTTTGGCGGATGGAGACTTCGTGCGATCCCGGCAGCAGTAAAACCTTCTTGTCGCCTTTCAGTTCCTTAACGAAGCCGACGTACTGGCCGTCCACCCACACTCCCGCGGTTTTATCGGGTTTGGTCGACGCCGCGAACACGAGTTCACCCATGATCCGATTGCCCACCGGCGGGGCTTGCGGGGCTTCCTGCGCGGATGTCATGCGCTGCGTGAGCGGCGCCAGCGGGAAGAAAAGCAGGCCCAATAGGATTGCCGCTGCCACACGCAAGCCGAGCGGCGCGTATCGTTCAAAGCCACATCCGAAACTAGAATCGCCAGTCGCCATCGCGAGCCTCCCTCGCTGAAGCGTATAAAAATATTTGCTTCACCAAAACCGGGCCGGAGGTAGAGGTTATTCTAGTCTCGTTCGGAGTGCCGGGAACAAAATTTTGCGGAAAAAATACTCGCGGAAAAATGAAGGATTCACTTTACGTGTTTCGGCAAGCGGCGTGCCTCGACCAATTCTGGAGTTGTCGGCGCACCGACGCCAATTCGCGCCCTCAGACTTCAACCAACAGTTACAGTTCGCGCAGCGCCACTGCAATCGGCCTGCGAGCGGCGCTAATCGCCGGCAGCAGGCCGCCGATCACACCCATAACTAGCGCAAAAACCAGACCGCTCAGCAGCAGCCCGGGCGTAATACGAAACGCGAACGCCAAATTCGAGAACGTCTGCCAATTAATAGTGCTGGTCGTGTGTCCGTTCAGACCCAGCACCGCCACGCATCCAATCACGCCGCCGATGAAAGCGATGAGTAAAGCCTCGATCAGAAATGAGAACACCACAGCCGGACCGCCAAAACCCAGCGCGCGCATGGTAGCAATTTCCCGTCCGCGCTCCGATACGGCGGAATACATCGTATTGAGAGCGCCGAAAACCGCGCCGATTGCCATCACGAAAGCTACCAGGCCGCCGAGCACGGTGATCAACCGAGTCATTGCCGTCGATTGCTTGGCGTAATAATCCACTTCGCGGAACACATCCAGATTCAGGCGCGGGTCGGCGTTCACGGAATCCTTAAGCTGCTGCAAAGCGGCAGGGGAAGTGAGGTGCACGGTCGCCGATTGATAGATGTTGGTGGGGCGCTTGTACACATCGTCCAGCACTCGCGCGTCGGCCCACACTTCAGAATCGAAAGCGCTGCCGCCCGCGTCGAAGACGCCGACCACGCGCCAGTGGCCGCCGCCGAAATCCACGGTATTGCCAACTGTCAAGCCAGCGTAAGTTTTGTTCGCATTCGTGCCGACAATTAATTCAGAAAGCCCTGGCTGAAACATTCGCCCCTGCACGATCTTCACATTGCGACGGATGGTCAGCACATTCCCTGAAACGCCGCGGACCTGCACGTTGGCGTTGGTGCCGGTGGCAATCAGCGGGAAGGGAGCTACGACCACAACTTCGGAAGTGATCATTGGGCCGGAGCCGTCGCGCGCGACCCCGGGGTCATCCTGCACAATTTTGATGCTCTCGAGCGTAATGCCACTCATCATTTCCGCAGTCGCGCCCGCGCGCATCAGGATGGCGTTATCCTGGGAACCCGAAGCCACCAATGTGGCGCGGAATCCGTTCGCCAACGAAAGCATGGCAACGAATACTCCCACCGTGCCTGCGATGCCGAGCACGGCGACGATCGCTGATACCCAGCGCGCTCGCACGCTGCGCAGATTGTAGATTACCGGGATCGCCATTTCACACCCTCCGCAGCGCGTTCACTACGCGCATCCGCATCGCGCCAACTCCCGGCAAAATTCCGCCGGCCGCGCCGATCAGCAGCGCCGTTGCAAGTCCCAGCGAAAGAATTTCCGGAGACAGGACGAGTTCGGGCAGCAAACCATTCAGCGCATTGCCGAGCACCGGCACAGCGAGAATCGCAAGGCCGAGGCCAAGGATGCCGCCAAGCAGCGCGATGAGCAGCGCCTCCGCCAGCACCAGCACTAAAATCGAAAAATCGCTGAAGCCGATCGCTTTCAGAACGGCGAGTTCACCGACGCGCTCACGCACCGCAATCGCCATGGTATTTCCGGTGATCAGCAGCAGCGTAAAGAACACCACGGCGCCGATCGTGAGGATCAGAAGCTCGATATTGCCAAACTGTTTTACCCAGCCTGCCGCAAACGCCGACTCCGTTTCCGTTTTCGTTTCATACGACGAGTTGGTGAACATGTCGTCAATCGCTTTCGCGACGCGCGGCGCATCGTCAGGGTTATCGAGCCGCAGCACGTACCAGCCGGTGTTGCCCTTAAAGCGTTCCGGCACGCGCTCTTCGAAATAATCCCACTGAAACCAGAACTGGGTTTCGTCGCCCCCGGTGTGCGCGCTGTGATAAATGCCATCAATATTGAATTCCCACGTGCCGCTGGTGCCGTAGCTCACGTTCTTGATGGGGACGCGGTCGCCAATCTTCCAGCCGAAGCGCTGCGCGGTTCTGGCTCCCACGACCGCGCCTTCACGGTCGGCCACGAACTTCTGCCACTCGTCATCGGGCACGACCAGTTCAGACATAACCTGGCGCTGATTTTCCGGGTCAATCACAAACTGCGGAAAAAAGTTCTTCTCGTCCTGATACACGCCGCCGAACCAATTATTGTGCGTGATGGACTTCACGCCCGGAATGCGCTGGATCTGGTCACGGTAAGAGAGGGGAAGCGGCTGGATGATCGAAATGCGGTTGATGATCACCAGGCGATCCGCACCAGCGATGTCCGCACCACGCCCGAACGCGCCCTTCACCACCGCCAGAAAAGCAAACAGAAACAGCGCCACCGCAAACGAGCCCACTGTGAGAATCGTACGCAGTTTCTTGCGCGACAAATTCGCAAGTATTAGATGAAGAAATTTCATGCCATGCTCCCCTCACGCCCACCTTCCACCAGCACGCCTTTATTAAGGTGAAGTGTTGCTTGAGCTCTTTCAGCAGCCATCGGATCGTGCGTCACCATCAAGATGGTCTTGTTGTGTTCCTTCGAGAAGCGCTGCAATAGTTCAAGTATTTCATCAGCACTCTTGCGGTCCAGGTCGCCGGTCGGTTCGTCGCACAGCAGGAAGGTGGGATCAGCGACGATCGCGCGCGCAATTGCCACGCGTTGTTCTTGTCCGCCGGAAAGTTGCCTCGGGTAATGGTTGATGCGGTCGCCCAGGCCGACGACGCCGAGCGCGGTTTCCACATGCGTGCGCCGCTCGGACTTCGAGAGCTTGGTGAGCAGCAGCGGCAGCTCCACGTTCTGGAACGCGGTGAGCACTGGAATCAGGTTGTACATCTGAAAGATGAAGCCCACGTGCCGCGCTCGCCATTGCGTCAGCTTGCCGCTGGACATGTGCGTGATCTCATCGCCCGCCACGGTGATGCTGCCGTGCGAAGGCACGTCCAGCCCTCCGAGCAAATTGAGCAGAGTGGTCTTGCCGGAGCCGCTGGGGCCCATGAAGGCGACGAACTCGCCCTGGTCCACGTCGAGATTCAATCCCTGCAGGACGTCAATTTCCTCGCCGCCGCGTTTGTACTTCTTGTCGAGGCCGCGGATTTTGATCAGGCTATTCGCGCTGCCACTGCCGTCCACTCGCACCATTTTGCGCGCTCCTATTTCTTGATCTGAACCGCTTCACCATCGTGCAAATCCGGCGGGCCTTTTACCACCACGGTATCGCCCGCTGTCAGCCCCGCCAAAATCTCCGCGTCGGTGCCGCGCGTGTTGCCTATGGTCACGGCCCGGCGCTCCAGCTGATTATCCTTAACAAGGAAAACGATCTTGCGGCCGCTTTCGTCACGCACCGCGCCAGAAGGGACCAGCGCCGCCGGCGCGACGCCCACTTGCTTGTCTGGCTCATTGCCGAGGAAGCTAACTTTGACGCCCATGTCCGGCAAAATCCTCGGGTCCAGCTTTAGGAATGAAATGCGAACCTTTACTGTAGCTTTTTGGCGATCCGCCGTCGGAATCACTGTGCGCACTTTCGACGGGATCTGCCAGTCGGGATAAGCGTCCAGAATCGCGGTGACTGGTTGCCCGGGCTCGACGCGCGCGATGTATGCCTCGTTCACATCCACTTCAATCTCGTTCGAGTTCATATCCACGATCGTGGCGACTCCGGTGCGCGTGAACCCTCCGCCGGCGGAGACCGGCGAAATCATTTCGCCGACTTGCGCGTCTTTGGAAACCGCTACGCCATCGAACGGCGCGCGGATCACGCAATTGTTCACCGCTTGTTGCGCTTCGGCGATGCGCGCTTCCGAACCGGCCACTTGCACTTTGGTCAGCGCGATTTTCGCTTTCAGGCTGTCCACGGCCGTCGTGGAGTTGTCCAGCGTTTCCTGGCTCTGCACTCCAGCAGCCAGCAGCGCTTTCGCGCGCTGCATTTCGATCTCGGCATTTTTCAGCTGCACTTCCAGGTCGGTGATCTGCGCGCGCGTGGAATTGCGGTCGGCGACGGCGGACTCCAAGGCGCGCTTCACATCGGAATCATCCAGTGTCGCGAGGATTTGGCCCTCTTTTACGTGTACGCCTTCATCGAAAAATACGCCGGTGACGCGTCCGGTTATTTTCGCAGCCACTGTCGCGCGGCGGCGCGGCGTTACGTAGCCGCTCGCGTTCAGCAGGGCAGGGCGTCCGGTGGCAGCTTTCTGCGCTACGGCAACTTCCACCACGGGCTTTTGATCGCGCAAAGCCCAAGCAGCCCCGGCGATCAGCGCGATAACCACCAGCACAACGAAAAAGGTTCCCCAACGCTTCCCGCCCTTTCCGGCGTCGCGCTGGGTTCTGTCAATGCGCAGCGAACTGAGGTCGGGCTTTACTGTCTGCGACGGCGTGGACATGTACGCCTGATGCTCCTTCGCTTGAGCTTGCGGGCTGCAACTCTTACTACGCGCGGCCGGATACAGAAGTAACGCCGGCGCCTTAGGACTGATTTCGTGATTACATTGTAACTTGGCTTCGCTCCGCAGAGGAGCTAGTTTCACCGGGTCAAGATAAAGACCCTGCTTCGGCCACGGCGATCGATCGCGCGCATGTTCCTATTCATTCGCGCGCGCCGGGGCACACCCCAAGCATTACTTGAACAGCCCAACATATCTAGAACGCTGGCGGAGGCGCAAAGTCACACGGATCTTTTATGCCGCGGTCGAGGTTGATGTGCGAGGTGACAGTAGTTGTCGTTAAAGTAAAAGCTGAGGTGCGGTCGAAGTGGCTTGAGAGAATTGGCGTCGTCGAAATTTCCTATGCCCTGCTTGAATGCGTCACAGCGCAGAACTCAACGATTGCTGGAGTTGTCGGCTGGGCGACGGATCAGTAGCGTGCGACACTTCGAGTACTAAGTGACATTATGAAAGCGATCAGCATTCCCAGCAGAAATCCGCCCACGTGCGCCCACCAGGCAACTCCGCCAGACGCCGCAGCGCCCGTCGTCCCCAACGAACCGATGCCACTGATGAACTGCATTACAAACCACAAGCCGATGAAGACCATCGCAGGGACTCGCGCGCGGAACCAAATAATCAACAGTGTCACCAAGGCGGAAATCTGCGATCCGGGGAAGAAGACGATATAGGCGCCGAGCACGCCGGCAATAGCTCCGCTCGCGCCGAGCGACGGTATATGCGAGCCCCACGAAAATAATGTCTGCGCGATGCTCGAACCGATTCCGCAGACCAGGTAGAAGAGCAAGTAGGCAACCGGACCCATGCGATCTTCCACGTTCGCGCCAAAAATCCACAGGAACCACATGTTGCCAATGATGTGCAGCCAGCCTCCATGCAGAAACATGCAAGTGAAGAGCGGGAGCAGGGCTTCCTGAAGCGTATAGTGGTGGCCGGCAAGTGCCATCTGGATTTTGTAGGGCACCACACCGTACGTCATGATGAAGGCATCCGCGGCGTGCGGCGGCAGCGAGATCTGATACAAGAAGACCAGCGTGTTCGCCAGGATGAGCAGCAACGTCACCGTGGGGAACGAACGCCGCGGCGTCAAATCCTGCAGAGGGATCACTCGCGGATTCCAGGATGGCTGCTCATTTTCGGCTGCGCGGTGCAGAGCATCGTCTAAATGACTGTATCTAAGGTTGCGGCATTTTCAAGAGGCAAAGATGATGCGCGGGGCCGTGAGGCTGTAGAAAATTGCGGCAGCGGCGCGTCCGGAAATCGTTTTGCAATTGCGCCGGATGCCGCGCTGTGATAAAAATTTTTGTTTCGCATGCGCGTGGTTGGGCACTGAGGGGTGTCGTCCTGATCCTAATGGGACGATTCGCTTCCTTGCACGGCGGCGCGCCGGCACCCTGATGCCAGTTCACGAATCCGAGGCCATCATCCTGCAGAGTTATCCGCTAGGCGAAGCCGACCGACTGGTCAGCTTTCTCTCGCGCTCGATGGGCCGTGTTCGCGGCGTGGCTTCCGGCGCGCGCCGCACCAAAAGCCGTTTCGGCTCGACGCTCGAACGCCTCTCGCACGTGCACATCTGGTTTTACGAGAAGCAGAATCGCGAGTTGGTGCGCATTAACCAGTGCGATTTGGTCGAATCGTTCTTGGACGCGTTCCGCGACTACGGTTCCGGTGTGGCGCTCGCGATTTTGAGCGAAGTGACGGAGACGGTGCTGCCGGATCACGAGCCTTCCGACGCGAATTTTCGCCTGCTGCTGCTCGTCGCGCAAACTATCAAGAAAACCGGCAAGCCGGAATTGCCACTGGCTTATTTCGTGCTCTGGACCGTGAAGCTGGGCGGCTGGCTGCCGAGCCTGGACGCTTGCGCGCGATGTGGCCGTCACCTGGACCCAAAGGAATCGGCGTATTTTTCGCCCAGCGCTTCGGCGATCTCCTGCAGCAAGTGCCGCCGGCCGGGGATGCGCACGCTTTGGCCCGCGGTACTGGCCGCCGCGCGCAAAATGCTGGGCGAGCGGCTCGATAAATTGAACGAAGAAATGATTTCACGGCGCGCCGCACGCGACCTCAGCGATGTTATGCTCGACGTCATCGAACATCAAATTGACCGCAAGCTGAAGTCGCGGGAACTTCTGGAGTCGTTGGCGTGAAGAAACACTTGAAGAAGATTGCAGAAGCGAAAGCTGCCGCGAAACCTCCGGCCAAGCTCCAGGGGCTAAGCTTCCAAGACCTTCTACTAAAGCTTGAAGAATACTGGACGCGCCGCGACTGCATACTTCAACAACCGTATGACATTGAAGTCGGCGCCGGCACGATGCATCCGGAAACTTTTTTGCGCGTGCTTGGGCCCCATCCTTATCGAGTAGTTTACGCGCAACCGAGCCGCCGCCCCGCGGATGGACGTTACGGCGAAAATCCCAACCGACTCTACAAGCACACGCAACTTCAAGTGATACTGAAACCCGCTCCGGCGGATGTGCAGGACCTGTACCTCGAGAGCCTCGCCGCCGTTGGAATCAACTTAAAGGAACATGACATTCGGTTTGAAGAAGACAATTGGGAATCGCCGACGCTGGGCGCGTGGGGAATCGGCTGGCAAGTGCTGCTCGACGGGCAGGAGATCACACAGTTCACTTATTTCCAGCAGAGCGGTGGACAGAATCTCGATCCGATTTCGGTTGAATTGACCTACGGACTGGATCGCATCGCGTCTTATTTGCAGGGCGTTGATAACGTTTTCGACGTGCGCTGGTCGGAGACCGTGACTTACCGGCAGGTGCGCCTGGCGGAGGAGCAGCAGTTTTCGGCGTACAGCTTCGATTACGCGGATGCGGCATCCACACGCAAACAGTTTGACCTGGCGGAAGCGGAGTCAACGCGTCTGCTCGCGGCTTATGCCAGCCTGAAGGGGCCGCAGAAGAAGGGTTTTCCGATTTTGCAGGCTTATGATCTGTGCCTTAAATGCTCGCACCTGTTTAATCTGCTTGATGCCCGCGGCGCGATTTCGGTGACGGAGCGCGCGGCCATGATTGCTCGCGTGCGCAAACTTGCGATCCGCGTGGCGGCTGCATGGTTGGAGCAAACTTCCGGCTCGGCGCCCGATGCGGCGAAGGTGGTCGCATGAAGGTGAAGACGGCGGCCCCGGGAGGAAGATCCCGTGCGGATTTTCTTTTTGAAATTGGCTGCGAAGAGATTCCCGCGGGGATGATTCTGAAAGCTTCACGCGAGCTTAAAGCATTACTTCAGAAACATTTTATCGCCAATGGATTGCTCGACGAAAAATCTGCCGAGATTTCAATTGAAACTTTCGGTGCGCCGCGTCGTTTGGTGGCGATCGCTCGCGGCATGCGCATGCGCCAGGAAGATGTTACGCGAGAAATTACCGGGCCGCCGAAATCAATAGCCTACGACCAGGTCGGCGAGCCGACACGCGCCGCCATGAGCTTTGCAGAGAAACAGGGAATTCCAGTTTCGAAATTGAGCATCGTAAATACGCCGAAGGGCGAATATCTCGGCGCGAAGCAAGTAGTGATCGGCAGACCGGCGCCGCAAATTCTGGCCGAAGTTCTGCCGCAGGCGATCCAGGAAATCTCCTGGCCGCGCTCGATGTATTGGACCGGCGCGCACGGCCCGCGTTTCATTCGCCCGATCCGCTGGATCGTCGCGCTGCTGGATGGCAAAATCGTTCCGTTTTCGTTCGCGGAAGTGCAAGCGGGGAATCACACCGACGGACACCGCTTCCTCGGTAAGAAACACATCCCCGTAAAGAGCCCCGCAGACTACGAAGCAAAGTTAAAGAAAAACTTTGTATTGTGCCGGCCCGCCGAGCGTGAAGCCAAGATCGCCACAGAGATTCGCGCGCTCACCAGCCGCGGCGGATTGCGCACACATGAAGATGCCGAGCTACTTGAACTTGTCGCATACCTCAACGAATACCCGAGCGTCATCATTGGCGACTTCGATCCCGCATATCTTGCGCTGCCCGACGAGATTCTGCTGACCGTGATGCGCGACCACCAAAAGTATTTCGGCCTCGAGTCGCGCAACGCGGAACTCGCGCCGCATTTCCTCGCGGTAATCAATCTTCCCAAGGATCCCAAGGGGCTGGTGCGGGCGGGGCACGAACGCGTGTTGCGCGCGCGATTCGCCGACGCGCAATTTTTCTGGCAGACCGACCAGAAGATCAAGCTTGGCGACTACCTGCCGAAGCTTGCGGCGGTAACATACGAATCCCGGCTGGGAAGTTACGGCGATAAAGTCGCTCGGATGCGTGCGCTCGCGCGCTGGCTCGCGGAGCAGTGGTTCAGCGGTGGCGTTTCGCAAGCGGACGTGGCTGGTTCCGATCGCGCGGCCGAGCTGGCGAAGTGCGACCTGGTCACGGGGATGGTGGGAGAATTTCCGGAATTGCAGGGCGTCGTGGGCGGGCTGTACGCGCGCGCGCAGGGCGAGCCGGACGATATTGCATGGGCTGTCTATGATCATTACAAACCGCTAGGACTAGATGATCCACTGCCGCGCAATTTGACCGGCTGCGCGGTGGCCCTCGCGGACAAGCTCGATTCGCTGGTCGCATGCTTTGCCGTGGGCGCTGTGCCTACAGGTTCGAGCGATCCGTTTGCGTTGCGGCGAGCGGCACAGGGAATTGTAAAGATTATTCTGGAGCGCAAGTTGCCACTGTCGCTTTCCGCGGCGATTTCGGCTGCGGCTAAAGCGCTAAAAGAGAATGCCCCGCGCATCGAGGCGTCCGAGGCCGTGCAGCAGCAAGTGCTCGATTTCCTGCTGGAACGCGCACGCTACATTCTGCGTGAGCGGCGAGGGTTCGCCTATGACGAGATTAATGCCGCATTCGCCGCCGGCGCTGACGACCTGGTGGACGCGGTGGATCGTGTGGCGGCGGTGAAAGCCATCCGCAACATGAAGAACTTCGTTCCGCTGGCAGCCGCGTTCAAGCGCATCCGCAATATCCTCGAGAAGTCCGCGGCGGGAATTGATAAATCGAAGCTGATGGTGCAGCCCGATCTGCTCTGGGAGCCAGCCGAGCGCGAGCTATATAACGCGGCGCAACAAATTGGCGGGGAAGCGACCATCAAGAAAAGGGCGAAGAAATATCGCGAGGCGCTTGAAGCGATTTCCGGGCTGCGCCCAGCGGTGGATTTGTTTTTCGACAAAGTTCTAGTGATGGTTGAGGACCAGAACGTGCGGCGCAATCGCGTTGCGTTGCTCGCGGGCCTACTTAAAGAATTTTCTACGATTGCGGATTTCTCGGAACTGGGCGGCGAAGAAGCGAAGTAGTTTCTAAAGCCACGCGGCGCGCATTGAAGTGGTGGATGAGTTGTCGGATCGCCGACGAACTTTATTCAAGTGTTCAATGAGAAGCGTATGGAAGTGCGCACTTCACACATCTTCTCGCAAACTTAAAGCGAGTCTTGAGGCTAAAAAATGAAATACGTTTACTTCTTCGGAGCAGGCAAGGCAGACGGCACGGGCGACATGCGCGACCTTCTCGGCGGCAAGGGCGCGGGACTCGCGGAGATGACGCGCATCGGCCTGCCAGTGCCGGCGGGTTTCACCATCACCACAGAGACCTGCGATTATTTTCTAACCCACGGCCGGAAATATCCAAGCGAACTTCGCGGTGAGGTAGCCAAGAGCATCACGCGACTGGAAAAGCTCACGGGCAAAAAACTCGGCGATGCGAAAGACCCGCTGCTGGTCAGTGTGCGCTCCGGCTCGGCGCGCTCCATGCCCGGAATGATGGAAACGATCTTGAACCTGGGTCTCAATGATCGCGCAGTGCAGGGCCTGGCGCACGCCACAAAAAATGAGCGCTTCGCCTACGACGCCTATCGCCGCTTCGTGCAGATGTATTCCTCCGTGGTGATTGGCTTGCCAAAGGAAGACCTCGAACACCGCCTGCGCGCGATGAAACAGTCGCTCGGCGTGAAGGACGATACCGAAGTAAGCGCCGAGGGCTGGAAGAAACTGGTCGGTGAATACAAGGCTTACTACAAAGAAAAGACCGGCAAGGACTTTCCGGATGACCCGCAAGAGCAGCTGTGGGGTGCGATCGGCGCCGTGTTCGATTCCTGGAATGGCGAGAAAGCAGTCACGTACCGGCGCGTGGAAAAAATCACGGGCTTGCTCGGCACAGCTGTGAACGTGGTGCAGATGGTCTTCGGCAACACCGGCGACAGCTCCGGCACCGGAGTCTGCTTCACACGCGACCCTTCAACGGGCGAAAAAACTTTCTTTGGCGATTTCCTGTTGAACGCGCAGGGCGAAGACGTAGTCGCCGGAATCCGCACGCCGATGCACTTGAAAGAAATGGCCAAGCGCATGCCGAAGGTTTATCCGCAACTCGAAAAAGTGCGCCAGACCCTCGAGAAACATTATCGCGACATGCAGGACCTGGAATTCACTGTCGAGAACGGCAAGCTGTACATGCTGCAAACGCGCACCGGCAAGCGCTCGCCATCGGCCGCTTTTCAAATCGCCGTTGACATGGTGAACGAGAAACTGATCAAGGTTGAAGAAGCACTTGAACGCATCAAGCCCGAAGACGTCGAGCGGCTTTTCTACCCAGTAATTGATCCGAAGATGTCGCGCACGGAATTATCCAGCCGCTTGCTCGTGACCGGGAATAATGCAGTGCCGGGAGCGGCGGTCGGCAAGGCAGTCTTCACAGCTCAGGCAGCCGAAGAGTGGGCAGCGCGCGGCGAGAAAGTAATTTTAGTGCGGCACGAGACGAGCCCAGAAGACGTAGGCGGCATGTTCGTCGCGCAGGGAATTCTAACGGCGACGGGCGGCAAGACCAGTCACGCCGCAGTGGTAGCGCGCGGTTGGGGAAAGTGCTGCATCGTCGGCGCGGAAAAACTACATATTGATCTCGCGAAGAAAGCCATCCACTCCAATGGCCGAGCAGTCCGCGAGGGCGAGTGGATCACGCTCGACGGCGGCGATGGCTCAGTGTACACAGGCCAAATCGAGCTGGTTCGCCCCGAACCGCCGAAAGCTTTCGCCACGCTGATGTCCTGGACCGACAAAATTCGGCGGCTCGGCGTGCGCACCAACGCCGACACGCCGCACGATGCGCGAGTGGCGCGCGAAATGGGCGCCGAAGGCATCGGGCTCTGCCGCACCGAGCACATGTTCTTCAAGGATTTCGAGCATCCAGAGAAGAGCATCGAGCGCCAGCAGGCCATTCAGGAAATGATTCTGGCGGAGGAACCGGAGGCGCGGCGCGCGGCACTCGACAAGTTGCTGCCATTCCAGCGGCGGGATTTCATCGGCATCTTCGAAGCGATGAAAGGGCTGCCGGTTACGATTCGGCTGATTGATCCACCATTGCACGAGTTCGTTCCGCACGATCCGTCGAAACAAGCCGAGCTTGCGAAGAAAATCGGAATCTCACCTGAAGCTGTAGCGCGCCGAGTGGAACAATTACATGAAGCCAACCCGATGCTCGGTCATCGCGGTTGCAGGTTGTGCATTACATATCCAGAGATCCTGGACATGCAGGTTCGAGCGATTATTGAAGCAGCGATTGATTGCCAGAAGCGCGGCATTAAAGTATTGCCTGAGATCATGCATCCGCTCGTCCTCGACAAGAAAGAGTTGAAGATCTTGGAGCAGCAGACGCGCAAGGTCGCCGAAGAAATCATCTCTCGCTCTAAAGTGAAACTTGAATATCTGGTGGGCACCATGATCGAGCTGCCTCGCGCCGCTTTACTCGCCGATCAGATTGCGGAGGTTGCTGAATTCTTTTCGTTCGGCACCAACGACCTGACGCAAACCACTATGGGCCTTTCGCGCGATGATGCCGGCCGCTTCCTGCCGGAATATGTGGACGAGCGCAAAGCGGCAATCTTCAAGGAGGATCCGTTCCAGACTCTGGACATTGCGGGCGTAGGCTTGCTGATCGAGTGGGGAATCGCGCGCGGGCGTAAGACGCGCCCGAAGCTGAAGATCGGCATCTGCGGCGAGCATGGCGGCGACTCTGAAAGCGTGAAATTCTGCCATCGCGTGGGTATGGATTACGTCAGCGCGTCTCCATTCCGCGTGGCGATTGCGCGCCTGGCGGCGGCGCAGGCAGTGATTGAAGGGAAGAAGGCGAACCACAAAGGTCGTTGAGGGCCGTATCCGCGCGCGCGGAGAAAACGGACTCAGCTAGGAGCACACCATTTCGCGAGCGCGACTCCCGACCACGGATGGCCGGCCGCTGATCATCGGCATTTGCGGCGGCACCGGCTCGGGCAAGACCACCATCACGCGGCGAATTATCGAAGCGCTGTCGGAAACGAACGTCGTAGTCCTGCAGCAGGACAATTACTATCGCGATTATCCCGGGATGCCTATCGCCGAACGCGTGAAGGTGAATTTCGATCATCCCGATTCCATGGACACGCCTCTGCTCGCTGAGCACGTGCGCCAATTGCGCGCCGGCCAGGCGATCGAGCGTCCCACCTACGATTACGCCAACTTTCAGCGTCTGAAGGGAACTGTGCGCATCGAGCCGCGCGCGGCGATTATCGTGGAAGGCATTCTGATATTTGAAAACAAGACGCTGCGCGATGTGCTGGACATCAAAATTTTCGTGGATACCGACGCGGATCTGCGCTTCATCCGGCGGCTGGTGCGAGATATACGCGACCGTGGCCGCACGACCGAAATGGTCGTCGAACAATACATGAAGACGGTCCGGCCGATGCATCTGGAGTTCGTCGAGCCGTCGAAGCGCTACGCCGACGTAATCATTCCGGAGGGCGGGCACAACGACGTGGGAATTGACTTGGTGATTCAGAAGATACGCTCGCTGGTGCCGCGCTCAAGCCCGCAGTGAACGAAATTAGGAATTCGAACGTATCAATATATGTAGGTGGTGGCGAAGCGGGCCGATGACGTCCCGTGCTGAACTGGCACAGGCAGCGGCCCAAGGAAACGGAGCAAGGAGATGATCGTGAATATCTTACTGTGGTGCATCTTGCTGGTGTTGTGCTGGCCGCTGGCGTTGCTGGCGCTGGTGCTATATCCGATCGTGTGGCTTCTCTTGCTGCCGTTCCGCATTGTGGGCATCGCGGTGGACGGTGTGCTCGATCTGCTGCGCGGGATCCTGTTTCTGCCGGGACGGATTTTGCGCGGGCCACGCAGCGCTTGAGTGATGCCGGCAAAAAAATGATCCCTCGTTGCGCGTCGAAAATAGGTCGAGGATTTGTTTAACCGTGGGCTGGCCGACAATTCGCGCGACAGTTTAGGTTTTGCATCGACGCCGAATGTTCGACCAGAATTTTAAGTGCTGTTTTCTTCGCGCGCGCTATGAAATGCCGCATGAAGGACGCTTTCAATTTTTGCTTTAAGGTTTGACTGCCGCCTGCTCGTCAGGTGTTTGCACCAGCACGGGAAATACCGGTGAAGCAGTTACCGCCGGCGGCACTTGAGGTACAGCTTGAGGTTGCGCCAGTGACTTCGCAATCGGCTGCTCCGTGTTTGCAGCGCGTGCAACGCGCAACGGAATGTTGCCGTCTACCAGGACCGTGTACCGGTCCGATGAAGCCGCGATCGCAGGCGCGCCCTTGTGAAAGTCAGTGAGGAAGAACGGATACCCGGAGAATTTCCCGATTGCCAGTTTCGCGCCGGCGTCTTGCGCCGCGGCAAAACTCGCGGGAACGTGGTCGCCGGTAGCCGCGGTAATGTCCTGCATAAACCAAACGACCTGCCCGTTGCTTCCCAAGCTTGAGCGTCGGACCGCCATGATCCGCGCGCGTGCTTCCGCGCCTTGCGGTATCACCGTGACGCCATCCATCGTGAGTGGTTGGACCACCACCATCTCGACGACCGCTCCTTCCTGCAGATTGTCGGCAGAAACGTCTCCGCTTACAGCCACTTGCACCGCCGTCTGATTCGGAATCCTCACCTCAATCGACTGCGCGGCGTCGGGCGGCACTGCCGGAAACGCAGCCGGAGCATGCATCATCGCCAGAATAATCCGGTCGGAGACGCCGGAAAGTTTCAAGCGATGGAGCGCAGCGGGCGAAGTATCGAAATCACAGCGCGAAGCGTTGATCCTCGTCACGATGTTGTCCGGATTCATGTGCGCGCCCTGCATTTTCATCACGTTCACATCGGTAAGCAGCGGCGCGGATTCGCTCGGTCGCGCGGCGGCAGCGAGCGCATCAACTGGCGGTGCCGCGGGTTGAGCCGGCGCCCCGTCAGGCTGCGCCTCTGGCTGCGGGTCCGGTTTCGGATCGAGTTTAGATTCTGGTTTCGTTTTCTCAGTCCATCCGAACGTGAACGCGGATTGCGGAGGCGGGGCTGTCGTGGAGAGATCGCTGCTGGGCACCCAACCGAGGCGGCCGTCGCTGGTCTGCACCTGAGAATAATCGCCGTCCTGCGCGGTAATCTGAAGGCCTTCGCCGCAGTGCAGCTTGCCCAATTCCTCAAACTTTTGAACGGATTTGTAAAGCAGGATGTAGGAGTCGTACGTCCCGCAGCGCGCATACGCAGCCGTGTTCGCCGGCGCAGGCTGCGGCGCACCGAACAGTATCCCCACCAGCAGCAAACTATATTTCATTGTGAGTCCCCAAGCCGCGGTCGCGGGGATGTTCGCGGCCTCAACACGCGCCCCTGACCCCGAGTTGAGGCATTTTTTATCTGTCGCGGATTTGCGGCAATAGTACTTTGAAACAGCTGGCGGATTGGGTCAGTACAGGTCACTTAAATTTCAGCTTTAACTTCACGCACAAAGCTAGCCATCGCACCGGCGAATCCAAATCTCAGCAAGCTCTCGCTTGTTGTTGCGGACTCTCTTCAAGTCATTCTTTAAGTGGCAATTCGGCCTCTCTGCGATATTCCAGCAAACGAGAACTGAAAACGCCAACACCGCAGCGTTCCCGCTACGAGCACATTCTTTCCTATTGACATCCTATACGTAGCTCGCTAGTATTCCTATAGAAAGTCGATAGGAGGCCGCCATTGAGCCCCGAACAGACCAGTCTTCTGCAGGGAACGTTAGACCTGCTGATTTTGAAATCCCTCCGCGCCGGCGAAATGCACGGGTTGGGAGTTTCGCGCCGCATCGAGCAGCTCACCGGCGGCACCTTTGTGGTTAAGCCAGGCTCGCTCTTTCCCGCGTTGCACCGCATGGAAGAAGAAGGATGGATTTCAGCATTTTGGGGAGAGTCCGAGAACAATCGCCGCGCGAAATACTACCGGCTCTCCAAGGCGGGCGAGAAACAGCTGGAAGCCGAGACCAGGCGCTGGAGTCGCATTTCCTTGGCGATCGGCCAGGCATTGGAAGCATCGTAGGGAGGCCTGCACATGCCGCTCCTCGTGAAAGCCCGAAGTTTTTTGCGCAATCTGTTTTTTACCCGCCGTGTGGACGCCGACCTCGACCAGGAAGTCCGTTCCCACCTGGAAATGCTGGTCGAAGAAAAGATTCGCGCAGGCGTGACGCCCGCTGAAGCCCAACGCGCTGTGCGCATCGAACTGGGCGGCGTCGCGCAAGTGCAAGAACAGGTTCGCGAAGAACGGCTGGGCAGCTGGCTCCATTCCGCCTGGTCCGATTGCCGCTACGGTCTGCGCCATCTGCGGAAGAATCCCGGCACCGCCGCGGTGATGGTGTTTACGCTAGCGCTGGGGATCGGCGCGAGCACGGCAATCTTCAGCGTAGTGTACGGCGTGTTGTTGCGGCCCCTGCCATACGCTGATGCGAACCGGATTATGGCGGTGTTCGAGGTGACTTCGCACGGCCAGCCATCGCGTCTTGCCGATCCAAACTTCGACGACTTTCGCGATCAGAACCGCAGTTTTCAGACGATTGCGAAGTACGACAACTATGTGACGTCGGTCTCGGGAGCGGCGCAGCCGATGCGCACGATGGTGGCGCACGTCTCGCCCGGGTTCTTCAGAGTTTTCGGCATTCAACCGATGCTGGGACGGGATTTCAGCGATGCCGACGGGAAAAAAGGCGCCGGCCGCTATGCTCTGGTCAGCTACGGATACTGGCGACAGGATCTCGGGGCACCGACGGACCTATCGCAGTCTCACTTGAAGATTGATGGCGCGGTGTACTCGATTATCGGCGTACTCCCGTCAGGTTTTCATTTTCCGGAGGAAGTGAATCTGTGGCTGCCGGCGGATTTAGATGGAGAGGGCCGGAGCAGAACGTCACACAACTACAGTGCCGTGGGTCGGCTGCGTGACGGCGTCTCCGTGGCGCAAGCAAGTCAGGACATTAGTGGGATAGCGCGGCGCATTCACGATACCTCCAGCGAGCAAGGCGATTATCTTCTCAAGGACGCGATGGTTCTGCCTCTGCAGGTGTCACTCACCGGCAAGGCGCGCTTGCCGTTGCTGGTGTTGCTGGGCGCCGTAGGATTTCTGTTGCTGGTAGCGTGTGCGAATGTCGCGAATCTGCTGTTGGCGCAGGCGTCGGTACGGGCCCGGGAACTGGCGATTCGCAGCGCGCTCGGCGCCGGACGCGGACGATTGACCCGTCAATTTCTGACCGAGGCGTTTTTACTGTCTCTCGTGGGCGGTGGATTCGGTGTGCTGGGAGCCTTCTGGGGCATCGCGGGATTAGTGGCTCTGGCGCCGGCAGATCTGCCGCGGCTCGATAGTGTCTCGATCAGCATTCCAGTGTTGCTGTTCGCGCTGCTGCTTTCGACCGCGATCGCGGCGGGATTGGGAGCGTTCACCGCAGCGCGCGCAACTTCTGGAGACCTGCGCCAGGGCTTAGCAGAAGGCGGCCGCGGGCAAGCGGATTCGCGAGGCAGCCGGCGCGTGAGTCAGATAATCGTGACAGCGCAGATCGCGATCACGCTAGTGCTGGTGGTGGGTGCGGGATTGCTAGGGCGCAGTTTGATGAAAGTACTCGAAGTGAATCCTGGATACCGCGTGGACAAGATCGTGGCGATGGACGTGTCGTTGCCTTGGGTGACCGATGCGAAGGCCAAGGCGGGCCAGGCGAACTTCTATGCAAGCCTGATCGACCGGCTTAAACAAATTCCGGGCGTGCGCAACGTGGGCGCGGCCAGCGCGCTGCCGCTGGCGGAGGGTGGCCTGCCCGACGGGATGTTTCTGGAGACGACGCCGAACGAGGCACCCAAGGCGACGGATGATTTTGGGGCGCTCGCGCAGCAAAAAGAACGCGTCGGCATAGCGGACTTCTGCGTCGCCAGTGACGGATATTTTCAGGTGCTGGGAATTCCGTTGATTCGCGGAAGAAACTTCGACGAACGCGACGGCGCGAATTCTCCGCACGCGGCGGTGATCAGCGAATCGCTGGCGCGCGAGCGCTGGCCCAATCAGGACGCGATTGGCCACACGATCGAGTTCGGAAACATGGATGGTGACATGCGTTTGCTCACGATCGTGGGGATCGTCGGCGACACGCATGAATCTGGCTTGGATGCGCCGCCGCGCCCCACCGTTTACGTGGATTTGTTCCAGCGGCCCAGCTCGGAGATCAGCATCACGATGCTCAGCGACGCTGACACGCGCTCGGTGACCGCGGCAGCGCGAGGAATCCTGCAGGAGCTGAACCCTGAGCTTCCCGCGAAGTTCCAAACGTTTTCGCAAGTCTATTCCGCTTCACTGGGCTCGCGGAGATTCAACGTGATCCTGATCGGATTTTTCGGAATCGTCGCGCTGCTGCTGGCGACTGCGGGCGTGTTTGGCGTAATGGCCTATGCGGTAAACCGCCGCACGCACGAAATTGGCGTTCGTGTGGCGCTCGGAGCGAGTTCCAGCAGCGTTCTGCGCATGGTTTTAGGTGAAGCAATGAGGACCATCGTGATTGGCATCGCGATTGGGATTGTCGGGGCGGTGGCCTTGACGCGCACGGTGCAGTCTCTGCTCTTTGGCGTCACTTCCACTGATCCGCTGACTTTCGGCGGTGTGACGCTGCTGCTGGTTGGCGCGGCCCTTGTGGCTTGTCTGGTGCCGGCGCGGCGGGCAATGAAAGTGGATCCGATGGTCGCGTTGCGTTACGAATAAATTTTTGCTTTCTGAACGATTCGATTGGCGAGGTGCTCATCATGCCGCTGCTAGTGAAAGCTCGAAGTTTTTTGCGCAATTTGTTTTTCACTCGCCGTTTGGACGCCGACCTCGACCAGGAAGTCCGTTCCCACCTGGAAATGCTGGTCGAAGAAAAGATTCGCGCAGGCATGACCTCGGCGGAAGCGCAACGCGCCGCGCGCATCGAACTGGGCGGAGTGGAGCAGGTGAAGATACACGTGCGCGATTCACGCACCGGCGCGTTCCTGGATTCGCTGGTGCAGGATGTGCGGTTCGCGATTCGGAGTCTGTGCCGCAGCGCCGGCCTTACCGCGTTCGTCGTCATCACATTGGCGTTGGGAATCGGTATGACCTCCGCGACATTCAGCATGGTGGATGGGCTGATTTTCAGGCCTTACCCGGTCCCGCATCCCGGCAACCTGGTGACTCTGGCGGGCACAACACACGACAGCATGATTGAAGATTTCTCCTATCGCGAATATCTGGACATCCGCGACAAAACGAAAAGCTATGACGGCGTGATCGCCTACGCAGAGATGCAGGCCGTAGGTTTCAGCGCCGAACCTTCAGCCACGCCGCGCGTGAAGGGCGGCGTCATGGTTTCCGGCAATTTCTTCCGCGTTCTCGACGTTGAGCCGCGGCTGGGGCGCGGATTCCGCGAGGAAGAAGACCAGGTGCCCGGTCGCGATGCCGTAGTAGTGCTGGGCGCGGATTTCTGGCGGCACGAATTCGCGGGCGATCCCGGAGTCGTAGGCCGCACCGTTCGCCTGAACGGTGCACCATTCACAGTGATCGGTGTGGCACCGGACAGCTTCCCTGGCTTGCTGACCTTTGGACATCCCGATTTCTACATGCCTCTCGCGATGGCGCGAACATTTTCCACCAACATCGAAAGGAATTTCTTCGAGGACCGCGACGATCGTGAACTGAAAGTCAAGGCGCGTCTGCAGCCGGGCACGACGCTGGCGCAAGCGCGGAATGAATTGTCGGTAGTAGCGAAAAATTTCGAGCGCGATTATCCGGACGTCTCGCGCAGTCGCGGAGCGACGGTGTATACCCAATTCCAAACGCGCACGACCGAAGACGACAACTGGAAATTCGGTGTCATCTTCGTGATCCTCGCGCTGGCCGTGCTGCTGGTCGCGTGCACCAACATCGCGGGACTGCTGTTAAGCCGCGCGCGGGCGCGAGCACGCGAAATCGCGGTGCGCTTGGCGCTGGGCGCCGGACGCTTGCGGCTGATCCGCCTGCTGCTGACCGAAACCCTGATTCTGGCGACGCTCGGCGGACTAGCCGGGATCGCCATCGGTTACAGCGTGATTGATTGGTTCCACTCCAAAGAGAGCATCATTTTTCTAACTGAGTTGCCGAACGCCATCCCGTTCCAAATGGATAACCGCGTGCTCCTGGCCTGCGTCGGAATGGCTCTGTTTAGCGCGTTCCTTTGCGGGTTGGCTCCGGCGCTGCAAAGCACGCGCGTGGACCTGGTGAACGCGCTCAAGTCCGCCGACGCCGATCTACCCGGACGCAAGCGCATGTGGGGCCGCAATCTGCTGGTGGTCGCGCAGGTTTCCATGTCGCTGATGCTGCTCACCGGGGCTTTCCTGATGGCGCGCGGTTTCGAACACAGCCTGCTCGAGGGCACCGGATTCGCGAAAGACCATTTGCTGATGACCAGCTTCGATCCCCGCTTGATCCAGTACAACGCAGCTCAGACGCAACAATTCTACAAAGTGCTCGCCGACCGCGTGCAGGAAATTCCCGGTGTGCAGGGCGAGACGCTCACGCAAAAAGTTCCTATGGACCAGGACGAACCTGACGGCGTGACGTTCGTGCCGGACGGTTTCACGATGCCGCCAGACCGCGTGAATTTTTCTTCGATGATGGACACTGTGGATGAAGGATATTTTCAGACGCTGGGAATCGCGCTCTTGCGCGGCCGCGCGTTTCTAGCCACCGATGGCGCCGAGGCGCCACGAGTGGCCATCGTGAACGACCATTTCGCCCGGCACTACTGGCCCGGCGGCGACGCGGTGGGAAAACACATACGCCTCGATAGCAGCACTGGGCCGCTGGTCGAGATCGTCGGCGTCGCGCAGACCATCAAGTATCAATCAATATCCAGCCCGATAGATTTCATATATCTGCCGCTGGCGCAGCATCCTGTGGCTCGCATGGTTTTGATGTTACGTTCCAGCGGCGATCCGCTGCAATTGGTGCAGCCGGTGAAGGACGCGGTGCACAGCATCGATCCGAATTTGCCGATGCTGCAGACCCGCGCTTATGAGGACTACTACCTGGCCGAGGCCGTCCGCGCGCCACAAATCGCAGTTGATCTGGTAGGCACCATGGGTTTGGTGGGATTGCTGCTCGCGATCGCCGGTCTGTACGGATTAGTGGCCTACAACGTGAGTCGCAGAACACACGAGATCGGCATACGCATGGCGCTCGGCGCGGCGGGCTCGGACGTGCTGCGCATGGTCATGGGCAAGGGCATCGCGCTGGTGGCGGTGGGAACGGCGCTCGGCCTCGTAATGGGTTTTGGCCTCGAACGGTTGATGAATTCCATGCTGTTCGATTCCGGCGGCGTGGACGTGGTGGCTTACATCATCGTGGTGCCGACGCTATTTTTGGTGACCATGCTGGCGACATACGTGCCCGCGCGACGCGCTTCGCGGATTGCGCCGACGCAGGCGCTGCGATACGAGTAACGCAGCTAGCTCGCGCATGCTGCGAGTCCGCGATTCTTAGGTCGGCATCTTCAGGAAGAAGTACACGCCGAGAAATCCGAAAATTGCGTCCGGCGACCACGCGGCCAACAGCGGCGGGAGTTGGCCTACTGATCCCATCGCTTCAAACAGCGCAGCAGTAGCCCAATAAACAATAGCAACCCCGACCGCGACTGCCAGCCCTCCCACAGCCCCACGCGTTCCGGTAAGAAAAGCAAAAGGCGCGCCCAGAAACACAATGATCGCGGCAATCAACGGAAAAGCAAATTTCTTCTGCCACTGCACGGAAAGCCTCGCCGTGTCGAAACCCGCCTGCCGCAGCCCCTGGATGTATTCTCCCAGCTGGCGCCAGTTCATCTGATACGACTGGCGCACCTCACGCCGGAAATAACTCGGCGGTTCGGAAATTTCCGGTAGAGATTGCACTTTGAAAGGAGTGTACTGCGAGACTTTGCCTTCCTTGAAGTCGCGGATCCATCCTCCAGTGAGCGCCCAAGTGTTTTCGGACTGCACCCACGTGGCGCGCTCGGCGAAGACGCGGCGGCGAATCTGGAACGTGTCCGGGTCGAGCTCGAAGACGCTCAATCCGCCGAAAAGATTCTGGTCCGGATCGAACAGCTCGTAATTGTAGATCTTGGTGTTCTCGCCAAAAATCCACTGCCGCGCCGGTTGAAAATAAGTCTGCGCCGGACGTCCCTTAATCTGGTTGCGCAGCGCATCCTGCCGCTGGTTCGCGTAGGGAAGGTAAGTGTCGTCGAGCAGGAACATTCCTCCAGCGATCAGGCAGCCGGCCAGCGTGAGCGGCAGAACCAGGCGATACAGACTCATGCCGCTGGCCTTGAACGCGATCACTTCATTATTTTTTGCCAGCACCGCCAAAGTGACCAACGTCGCCACCAGCGTGGCCAGTGGAGCCAGCTGGTACATCATCAGCGGCACCAGGTAGCGAAAATAGCTGAGGACCATCGAGATCGGGATGTTGTTTTTCGAAATGTCGCCCAGCAGGTCGAAAAGCGTGAAAGCATCAAATATCAAAATGAAGCCCGCCAGCAGCACTAGAAAATAATAGAAAAACTGTTGCAGCAGATAGACGTCAATCAGCATCGGGAAAGCGACCGCAGTCCCTTCGGGGACAATCTTGCGCGAATCCGCGTGCGCCGTCACGCCGCTGCGTCCGCCGCCCAGCGTGCCATTCGAAGCCGGAATCGGCGCGGCGTCGGCCTCGCGGCGGAGCGCCGGACGCGAGCGCCTGAAAAAGGTATCCAGCCAAACCACCGCCGCATTCGGTTTCCGGATGCTTTCGATGCGGCGCAGAAAAATCAGCCCCAGTATCAGGCCCGCGATATTTCCCGCCCAAATCCCCGCCCAAGGAGCGACCGAGCCTTGCTGCGCCATGTGCGCGCCTGTAACGAAAAGGAAATAGTAGCCGCCGATCAGCACCAGCGTCAGGATCAATCCCGCCGCGCGCCCTCCGCGGCGCGGGCGCACGCCAATCGGCACTCCCAGCAGCGCAAACACCAGGCAGGCGGCAGGGAAAGCGATGCGGCGGTGAAATTCCACGCGTGCGTCGCGCCAGCGCGGACCCTTCTCGGCTAGCAGCTCGGAAATCGAGCGCTCGGAGTCTGACACCGCTACGTTTTTCGGTCCGGCCACGGGGCTAGAAATCTCCACCGGAATATCGCTCTGCCCAAAAGTGGTCACGTTGTAATGTTGAGGCGCCCGCGGGTCGTATTCGTGGGTGCTGCCGCTGCCCAGATGCAATTCGAACTTGTTGTTTTCAGGGTCGGCGACCACCTGCGCGCCCTGGGCGATGGTTACATTGGAGCTGGCGGCCTGTCCCGATGTGGCGAGGAACACTCCGTGCCAGCGTGTCGCTGCAGCCTCCACATCTTGCACGTATAATATGTAGTGCGGGATTTGTTCGTTGAACACGCGCGGCTGGATCGCATACGGCGCTTGGGTCAGCAGCAAGCGTGCTTCCAGGCTTTGTAGCGTGCGGATAGCCGCGGGGCTCAGCCAAAATGTCAGAATCAGCGTACCCAAGCTGCAGCCCAGCGCTACGAAGCCTATGGGACGCAGCAGGCGCCGCAGGCTGATGCCCGAAGCGTGCAGCGCGACGATTTCGCTATCCGCTGAAAGGCGGCCGAGGCCGATCAGCACGCCGACCAGCACCGCCATGGGAATGGTGAAGGCCAGCACCGGCGTCAGCGAGCACAGAAAAATGAGCGCGACGGTGAAGACGCCGCCGGAATGGCGCACCACCAAATCCATCAAACGCACGAGTTGCGGCACGAAGAATACGAAGGTGAAGACAGCGAGGCCCAGGATGGCGTGCGAGCCGACTTCGCGTCCGATATATTTGTCGAGCAGGCGCATAATTGCGCTTGCGAATTCTAGCATGGACGTTCCGGGCGTGCGGGTGAGTTAAGTTTTGTGTTAACGGAGATGCGGAGGATAGGAAGTTGGGCCGAGTAAATCTAGTATTGGTTTGGCACATGCACCAGCCGCAGTATCGCGACCCCGTCTCGGGCCGCTACATGCTGCCGTGGACGCGCTTGCACGCTCTGAAGGATTACTGGGGCATGGTGAAAGTGCTGGGCGAATTTCCCGGCGTGCACGCGACATTCAATATCGTTCCGCTATTGGCCGCGCAGATCGAAGAATACGCCAGCGGAAAATTTCGTGAGCCGTGGTTCGAAGTGGCCTTTGCGCCGGCGGACCAGTTGAAGCCCGAACAGAAACGGGAAATCCTGGAACGCGCTTTTCAGGTGAACGAGATTTACGTGCAGCGCTGGCCGCGATTTTCTGACCTGCAAGCCCAAGTGCGCTCAGCCGGAGCCGAAGCCTGCGCCGCGCGTTTCAACGAACAGGACTGGCGCGACCTGCAGTTGCTTTCGCAACTGGCCTGGATGGACGAAGAATACATCGCGAAAGATCCGGTGGTGAATCTGCTGGCCGCGAAGGGAACTGGCTTTACCGAGCGTGACAAGCAGTTGCTGCGCGAAAAACAGCTGGAACTGCTCGGCGCGGTGCTGCCGGAATATCGCATCGCCGCCGAAAGCGGCCAAATCGAAATTTCCACCACCCCCTACTACCATCCGATTCTTCCGCTGCTATGCGATACGGACATCGCCCGCGTCTCGAATCCGCACACGCCGCTGCCGCAGCCGCCCTTCCGCTTTCCCGTTGACGCGCGCGAACAATTATCGCGCGCCAGAAAATATCACGAGCGTGTCTTCGGCAAGCCGCCCGCGGGATTGTGGCCTTCGGAAGGTTCAGTCTCCGATGAGTCCCTCGAGATTGCCGCGGACCTGGGCTTCAAATGGTTTGCGACGGATGAAGGCGTTCTCGGCCGCACACGCAACATCGGCTTCTGGCGCGATGCCGGCGGCTACCCGGAAAATGGGCCGGAACTTTATTCCCCGTGGAAATTGCAGCGCGGCGGCAAGGAGATGCACGGATTTTTCCGCGACCATTATATTTCGGACCTCGTGGGCTTCGTTTACAGCCGCATGGGCGCAGTCCAGGCGGCCGAAGATTTTCACCGCAGGATTCGCGCCATCGGCGACCGCGAACCCGCCGGCCGCACCGCAACGGTAAGCATCATCCTGGATGGCGAAAACGCCTGGGAATATTACCCGGAAAATGGACGCCAGTTCCTGCGCGAATTTTATCGCCGCGTGCAGAACGATACGGAAATTCGCGCGCTCACGGTGAGCGAGGCCGTGGAAGCCAATCCCAATGCGCCCACTATGCCGGGAATTTTCCCCGCGTCGTGGATCAATGCAAATTTTGACGTGTGGATCGGCCACCGCGAAGACGTGCGCGCCTGGGATTTGCTGCGCGACGCGCGCGAAGTGTACCAGCGGGTAGCCCAGCGCAAATCCGCAAAGGCCACACCCGAGCAACTGGCGCGCGCCTACGAAGCGGTGCTCGCAGCCGAAGGCAGCGATTGGAATTGGTGGTACGGCCCCGAGCACGGCTCGGCAAACGACGCCGAATTTGACGACCTCTATCGCAAGCACCTTACGGAAATTTACACCGCGCTGGGTGAGCATGCGCCGGACGTACTCGCCCGTCCCATCAAGAAGGCTCCCGAACTCGGCCGCCGCGAGCCGCCGGAATCTTATCTCGATGTAGCCGTGGACGGCCGCGAAACCAGCTATTTCGAATGGCTCGGCGCGGGTTTGTATGCCACCGATTCTCGCGGCGGCACGATGCATGGCCGCTCGCGCATGTTGCAAGGGCTCTATTACGGTTTCAGCGAAAAATATTTTTATTTGCGCGTCGACCCCGTGCCGGAAGCAATCGTCGAGATCCCGGACTTTCAACTGCGGCTGACGTTGTGGGGTTCGCGCGAAACGCAGATTACCGTGCGGGTCGCCAATCGCAAATTTGCCGGCTGCGTCCTGGAGCAGGGGGGCGCCTGCCTGTTGCACCCCGAGACGATGATTACGGCGGCGTTCGGCAAGATTATCGAACTATCCATCTCCCGCGAATTATTCGACCTGCGCGGCCGGCGCCAGTTGTTCCTCACCGTCGCGCTATGGGAAGGTGGCCTGCCAGTTGAAGTCCTGCCCGTGGACGGCATGCTCGAGCTGGTTCTCGGCGAGGAAAATTTCGCGTGGGGCATCGAGTCCGAAGCCAAAGTGTAATTCTACGGTGTTGCGCTGCGACCGACACTGATTGACATTCGCATTTGTAACGAAGATAGTCGCTGCACCCCTTTTCAGTAGTCTCTTGGGTCCTCACAATCAGGGCCTTTGCGTCTGCGGTGTTGGAGACGCCCAAGCTGGAAACAGATCCAGGTTCCAGCGGAGGCGTCGATGGGCCCCAAAGGCTATCCTGCCAGCGTTTTGTTCTATTTTGCGATTGCAGTGAGCTTCCTGGCCATGGGCCGCATGGCGTTGCGCGCCCGGGACTGCGCGCGAACCAGGACTTCCTCTGTCGGAAATCCCTGGCGCTCGAAAGTTGTACCATCCGGCCCCGATGTCCCTTCACTACCGAGTCTGACTTCAGAGCTGAAGCCGCGCCCACCCAGCTTGACGACGCCGAATTTCCGAGCAAGCGGTCCCGCCGAACCAGCTCCAGCCCTGCAGAATTTCTTGACACCCATTCCTCAGCCTGCAGCACAATCCGTCCCGGCAATTTTTTCCTTACCCATTACTTTCGAACCCGCCGCCGCGACCGCAGGACAACCCGCCCAGTACATCGGCCACGGCAAAGGAATGACGGTGCTGCTCGAATCCGGCGGCATCGAAATCGCCCTTGGAAATGCACCGGGCGCAAATGCACCGCCGAGCAGCGTGAAATTGCGATTGGTAAACCTCTCCGCTTTGCAGACCACCGCGAGTGGACCGCCATCAAACGCCAGCCCTTCCGCGCCGCAGCGACGGCGCAGAAAGCCAGGCGGCGCGACTTCGACTCCACGAACGCGGCGCAGTCCGAACCGGCGAAACATGCCGCACCGCGATACTCCAGGACACAAGGGACAGGCCCCCCGCGGGCAACATCCGCCCAGGCAGCGTGTCCCGCGCCAGACCAAACCCACGGCCCGGCTGGAAACCCCGCAGGGGAGTCGAGCAACGAACGCGGAAAGTTTCGCGTGGAAAGGCCAAACCGCCGTCGGCGGTGAAAGCAATTATTTTCTGGGCAACGATCCCGCGCAATGGCGCACGCACGTGAAGCATTTCGCGGCGGCTGTAGCGCACGACGTCCTGCCGGGTGTGGACATCGTCGCTTACGGCAATGCCGAAGGCGTGGAATACGATCTGCGCGTCGCACCAGGCATCAACGCGGACAACTTGAGGCTCGCGATCACAGGCAGCGGCGCCGGAGTCCTCGAACACACTCGTTTGGATCCCTCAGGCGACATGATCATCACACTCAATGGCCGCGAGCTGCACATGAAGAAGCCCGCAATTTACGAAGAGTGGGCCGCCACGCCAGAGCAGCCGCTGCGGCGGAAACAAATCGACGGCGGCTACGCGATGGCAGCAAACGGCAAAGTAGCATTCCACGTCGGCCCGCACGATCCCCACGCCACTCTGGTGCTCGATCCTTCCTTGACCGTCTCCTACACCACATTTCTGGGCGGCACAGGCAGTGACACAGCGCAGAGCATCGCGCTCGACGCAGCTGGAAACGTCTACATCGGCGGCACCACCACCTCCGCCGCAACCTTCACGCAACCCGGCACGCGTCTCGGACCCACCGGCGGCTCGGATTTCTTCATCGCGAAAATAAATCCGTTGCTCAGCGGCCCAAGTTCGCTGGTGTACCTCACCTTCATCGGTGGTAGCGGCACGGAACTCGGCGGCGCAATCGCCGTGGACGGCAGCGGCAACGTCGCGATCGGCGGGACCACCACCTCCGTGGACTATCCCGTCACCGATGCCAGCACGCTCACCCTCGGCATAAACGGCGTCGCGGTAAACGACGCAGCCGTCACCGAAATTGATCCCACCGGCGCGAAGCTGGTCTATTCCACTCTATTCGGAGGCAACGGCAACGAGGCGACCGTCAGTCCCGGTGGTATCGCCATGGATTCCGCAGGCGACATCTACCTCGCCATGGATACGCAATCAACAAACTTGACCGTCGGTCCAACTGCGGCGCCCGGACCATACTCGTCCGTCTACGGCGGAGGAGTTTCAGACGGCTTTCTCGCGATTTTCGTGCCGGTAGTAACCAGCACCGCGACGCACTTGAAATACTGCACATATCTGGGAGTCTTCGCGGGCGTCACGGTCACCGGCGTGGCCGTGGATTCACTCGGCAACGCCTACCTCGTTGGTTACACCTCAAACCCCACCGGCACGCTGCCCACCACCAACGGATTTCAGACCACCTACGGCGGCGATCCCTTCGATGGATTCGTGATTAAAATTCTGCCCTCGGGAAACGGCCCGGCGGATTTGTCTTACGGAACTTTTCTTGGCGGCTCGGGAATGGATCAAGCGCTCGCGATCGCAGTGGGCACGGAATTGCCCGGCACGGTGTACGTGACGGGAACCACGCAGTCCGTGAATTTTCCGGTGACGGGCACGACGCTGGGCAACATCGCTGCGTACCAGCCGAGTTTGACCGGCAGTGCCAACGCGTTCCTCTCGGTCATCGGCCAGAACGGCGCGGGCATGACTTCGCTGCTTTACTCCAGCTACTTGGGCGGCGCTGCCACTGACATCGGACTGAGCATCTGGTATGCGCAGACCAATCAGATCTATGTTTCTGGCAGCACCACTTCCGCGAATTTCCCGGCACAATTCAATTTTCAACCGTACAGTGGCGACCAGGACGCTTTCGTGACGGAGCTTGATCCCACATCTTCCGGCGCGGCGTCGCTGCTATTTTCCACCCCGCTCGGCGGAACGTCGGCGGCTGGAGTCAGCGCCACTGCGGCAGCATCAGGGATTGCCGTGGATACAAAAGCGAACGTTTATGTAACCGGCGCGACCACCGCCGGAGATTTCCCCGCGGCTGGAAATCCAAATAACGGCGCGCAGCTGACTTGCGCCAGTTGCCAGCAAACGCCGCCATTGAACGACGCATTTCTTGTGGAAATTACGCCCAGCACCACGGACCTGCCCAGCGTGTCACTCAACACCGGAAAGGTGAATTTCGGCGCGCAGCCGGTGGGCTCGCTAACCATTCCGCCGCAAGGCGTGGCCGTGAAAAACTCGGGCGATGCGCCGCTGAATATTTTCAGCATCACTCTGGCCGGCCCCAATAGCGCTGATTTTTCCCTGCAACTACCCACCGCGTGCACCACCGCGCCCATTCCGCCCGGGGATATGTGTTCGTTCGAAGTAGGATTTGTGCCGTCGCTGGTCGGGCCAGAGGGCGCCTTCGTGAATCTCGCCGACGATGCTCCGAACGGTTCACAGGTTCTGGAAGTCGTGGGAGTCGGCGGCGGCCCGCTGGCGGTGGTTTCGCCGCTCAGCGTGATTTTTGGCAATCAGCCGGAGGGCACCACCTCTAGCACCGCGCAGGTCATCACGCTCACGAATGCCGGGAACCAGCCGCTCACTGTCAGCGGGGTAGTGTTGCCCTCCGGACCCGTCGCCGGAGAATTTCCTTTGGCCAGCCCCGTCTCAGCCTGCGCCACGGTAGTGCTGGCGCCCGGCGGCAGCTGTTCCATAGCGATTAAATTTAAGCCGCAGACCACCGGACTCGTCAGCACTCAAGTCGGATTTGTGGACGACTCCGGATTCCTCACCGGCTCAGAACAAATCGCCGCCGTCAGTGGCACCGGAACCGGCGCGGCGCCGATCCTCACCGCCGCTCCCACTTCGATATCCTTCGGCACGCAGCCCGTGGGCATCACCAGTGGCACGCAGACCGTGACGCTCACGAATGCCGGAAGCGCTCTGCTGAATTTGACGGGCTTCGCCATCACCGGCAGCAATTCCACCAATTTTGGATTTCTTGTGAAGGGCGCGACGCCATGCCCGTTGCCGAGCGGCACGCTAACCGCTGGCGCAAGCTGCACCGTTTCCGTCGATTTCGCGCCCCAAGCCGCAGGCCCCGTGAGCGCTACGCTGAGCATTTCCGATAACGCGTCGGGCAGCCCGCAGCTCATCGCTCTCAGCGGGAACGGCGGCACGTCTGGGATCGCACTATCGCCAGCCACTTTGAATTTTGCGTCTCAGACCGTCGGCGCCAATAGCATGGCTCAAGCTGTTTCCGTCAACAACACCGGCACCACTGCGGTCGCTATCGCCATTAGCTTGGGCGGCACCAATCCCGGCGATTTTGCGGAAACCGATACTTGCTCGCAAAGTCCTTTGGCAGCCGGCAAAACCTGCGTCATAAACGTCACCTTCGACCCCGCGCAGACTGGAACCCGCTCGGCGCTGGTGATGATTTCCGATAACGCGCCGCAGAGTCCGCAAATCGTCACGGTTGGCGGTACCGCGGTGCAAGCTACCGCCACGGTTTCGCCCACTGGCACGATTAGTTTCGGTGGGGCTCTGGCCGGGACCTCCTCCGCGCCCGTCACAGTGACGATCGCGAACAGCGGTACGGCTCCCGCAGTCCTCACCGTGGCCGGCGCCACCGTGAATCCTGCGGGGAATTTCACATCCATCAATAACTGTACTGCGGGAGTTCCCGCCGGCGCCTCCTGCACGCTCACCGTGACGTTCACTCCGCCCGCATCACCCGCGGCCGCCCCCTGCGGTTCCACCGCCGGAGCGAAAACCGCCACGCTCACCGTCACGGACAACGCGCCCAACAGTCCGCAAATCATTGCGCTGTCCGGCGGCTCCATGGACTATTGCCTCGCGCCTTCCGGAGTCGCCACCCAAACCGTCACCGCCGGAACTCCAGCGACCTACCAGCTCGTTGCGGATTCCCTAGATTCTTTCGCTGGCACCGTGGCGCTTACGTGCACTGACACAGCATCGCTCAGTACTTGCACCGTTCAGCCTGCGACGGTGAATCTCACGTCGGGCGCGCAAGTGCCCATCGTGCTCAATGTTGTCACGGCGACGAACAGCGTGTCGCCATTCGGCGCTGCTCCGGACGCGCGGCATCTCGGACCGCCTGTGCCGGATACGCCTGCATGGAGTCCGCGCGGAATCTTCCTCTGGACGCTTTTGCTGCTCTCGCCGATTTTAGTTTGGGCCGCGGCTGAAAACCGTCGGCCATCGCGCGCGCTGCGATTCGCGCAAACCGGCGCGTTGGCCGTTCTGCTTTCGGCCAGCCTCGTGGCGTGCTTTGGCAGCGGAAGCGGCACCCCACCACCGCCGCCTGTTGGAACGACCACCGGCACCTACACGCTAACGGTTACCGGAACATTTACCGGCACAGGAGGAAGCACATCGCGGAGCGTGCAGGTAAGTCTGGTGGTGCAGTAATTCGCTAGGTGTTTCGCGGAGTAGTTCTCCGGCGCGTACGAGCGCGTGTAAATCCGCGTACGCCCGCGTCGGTCCACGCTCAGAATACTTTGATCGCCAAATCCCGCGGATGCGAGCCTACTGCAATCAACGCGGTGGGAGGCCGGGGCGGCGTTAGCCCCGGCTGCCCCGAAGGCAAAGTCCTCGTGCGGATCGCCGCGACGTCGTTCGATGCAGTATCCACCACCAGCAAAATGTCGCCGCCCGGAGTCAGCGCGCAAGTCACCGGCGCCTGTCCCGCCTGAATCGGCCGCCCAACCTGGCGCGTTTCCACTGCGACTGGCACCACGTGTCCCGCGGCGGTATCTGAAACGTACAGCGTGCTGGTCGTCGGCGCGAATACCGCGGACGTCGGCGACATTCCCAGCAGCAGAAAATCCGCCACCTCATTCGTATCCGTATTCACGATCAGCAATCCATGCGCCGAACTCGAAGTGATGTACAGTTCGCCGCCATCCGGTTTCAGATCCAGATCATCGGCCGTGCCACCCAGCGCCAAATTCGCCACCAGAACTTTTCGCTTCAAATCCACCACGGAAACTTGATTAGCCGTCCCCGAAGTGATGAACGCCTTGGAATCATCTGGCAAAATCGCTATCTGCTCCGGACTCGGCGCCGTCGCTACGGTCGCTACAAGTGCGAGTGTCCCAGCGTCCAGCAGCGAAACCGTCGCGTCATCGCGATTGCTCACCACAATAATTTTTCCATCGCCGGTGACGCGCGCGATCCACGGCCGCAGTCCCGCCCGTCCGCGCGCCACGATCTGCCGCGTCGAGGTGTCTATAGCTACCACAGCGTTCGATCCCGAAGCTGCCACGTATGCCCGCCGCCCGTCCGGAGAAAAATCCAGCGCGTAAGGTGCCGCGCCCACAGGAATTCGCGCCACGACCTGATTCGCTTGAACGTCCAGCACCCACGCATAACCGCCCGCAGAACTCAGCCCCCAAATTTCCGCCCGCTTTGGATGCGCGCGCAAGCCGCTAGGCCCCGGCCCGACGACAATCGTCCCTACGGGTGAAAGCTTGATAAGGTCGATCACGGAAACAGTTCCGTCGCCCGTGTTCCCGACATAAGCGAAAAGATGCAGTCCTGGCCGCAGAATCGCCGGGCGCAACTCCAGCGCGACTTCACGAATGGCCAGCCCAGCGAGAATTACCAGCAGGAATACCAGGCGATAATTGAAGCGCAGTTTCAATTGATGGTGCGGCCCAGCACGGCGGCGATCTGGCGAACTTCCCGGATCAATTGCTCGAATTCCGCCGGCAGAATGGATTGCGGCCCGTCGGAAAGCGCGCGGTCGGGATCGTGATGCACTTCCACCAGCAGCCCATCCGCGCCCACGGCCACCGCGGCGCGCGATAGCGGCAAAACTTTATTCCGCCGCCCCGTGCCGTGCGAGGGATCCACCACGATCGGCAAGTGGCTGCGCTTTTGCACAGCGGGCACCACCGCCAGGTCCAACGTGTTGCGCGTGAAATCCGAAAAAGTGCGCACCCCGCGCTCGCACAGAATCACCGCGTAGTTTCCTTCGGACATCAAGTACTCGGCCGCCATCAAAAATTCATCCAGCGTTGCAGACATGCCACGTTTCAGTAGCACAGGCTTCTTGGCGCGGCCGGCGCGCTTCAACAGCGAAAAATTCTGCATGTTGCGCGCGCCGATCTGGATCACATCCGCATATTCTTCCACCAGGTCCAGCGATTCGTGATCAATCGCCTCCGTGATGATGCCCAGGCCGTATTCCTTGCGCACCTCGCTCATAATTTCCAGCCCAGCTTCGCCCAGCCCCTGAAAACTGTACGGCGAAGTCCGCGGCTTGTAAGCGCCACCGCGGAACAAGCGCGCTCCGGCAGCCTTCACATGTTTCGCCACAGTAAAAGCCTGCTCCCGCGTTTCAATCGCGCAAGGCCCGGCGACCATCGCCACTTCCGTACCGCCAAAAGCGACGTCACCGAGAGCCGTGGGGACGCGCACGACAGTGTTTTCCGCCTTAACGTCGCGGCTCACCAGTTTGTAAGGCTTGCTGACCGGAATGCACTCGATCACACCCGGCATGGATTCCAGCGAACCCAAATCCACCGCGCCGGAATTGCCGGTGATGCACACGGCCGTGCGTCCCGCCCCAGGCACGGGCAGCGCTTTGAATCCCAACGACTCAATGCGCTCACAGACCGCGCGTACCTGTTCGTCCGTCGCGTGCGACTGCATCACCACCAGCATGAACGCCCCCTGAGGAAAAGCGAATCACACAGTCTACTGCATGCGGGAAGCGCCCTGCAAATCATGGCGCCGGATGTCACGACTGCAGAACGCATGCCCAAAGCAGCACAAGAAACCCAAACACGCTCAACACCGTACGCGCCGCGTGAAGCCGCGCCCATTTCGCGAGCAGCGATTCCATTGTCTGCGCGTCAAGCTGCCTGCTTTCGTCGAGCAGCAATCGGTTCGTCGACATAATGAATACCAACGTAACGGGCACCACAGCTCCAACCAGGATGCCGCCCAGCAGCCAGAGCCATCTTTGCGTGAGCACTGCAAGTGACACTCCGCACAGAAAACATACGATCGCCAAACCCGCCTGTTGCGGAGCGGCGCGTTTATAGCTCGGGCGAAACTCCTGTAGCGCGGCGGAAGCCCCGAGAGTCATGCGCGCGGGATGCTCAACGGTCGTAAGATAAAGCGCCGCGCCTGCGAACATGCCCGAACTGAACAGCGCAAGAAGCTTTAGCACGTTCTCCATGGCAGGATTCAAGCACAATTCGGAGCCGATACGCAAAGAGTGACGCCGTGCTTGAAGGAAAAAAGGCTGGAGGCGCGGGGCGGAATCGAACCGCCGATAAAGGTTTTGCAGACCTTTGCCTTACCACTTGGCGACCGCGCCAGTTGCTCGTGGCAGAAGCAAATCATAGCATCGGAAGCACGAGACGACGTATCGAAGATTCGCATCATGGTTATTGGTTAGTCTCTGGTAGCGTGCTGAACGAAAATCCTGGGAGTGGAGAACCGCATGACGCCAAATGACAAGCCCGGCGCAGCAAGACTCCTGCAAACGCTCCACGTGCGCACCAAGCGACGCAGCGAACTGCAGGACGTGACCGACAAAATCGAAGCTGCCGTCAACGAATCCGGCTGCGCAAACGGCGTCTGCCACCTGTACGTCCCGCACACCACCGCCGGCGTGATCATCAACGAAGGCTACGATCCGGCCGTAGCGCAGGACCTCGCGGCGGCCTTCGACCGCCTCGTACCGCGCGTCGCGAATTCCGCGCACGCGGAAGGCAATTCCGATTCCCACATCAAGACGTCCCTGGCGGGCTCGTCCCAAACCGTGTGGATCACCGGCGGGAAACTCGCGCTCGGCCGCTGGCAGCGCATTTTCTTCGCCGAATTCGACGGCCCGCGCAGCCGGGAATTGCGCCTCAAAATCGTTCCGGATGCCGCAACGTAAACACGATGCACGGCGTCCAAGAATTAGAATTACGCGCGCGGTCTGTGCGTGAAGTGAATTTCGTTTGGCGGTAAACTGGGTGTCCATGAAACGAGCGCTCTCGGCGACGGCTGTCATTGCTGTTCTAGTGCTTCTGGTCTCGACTGAGGCCAGCGACGGCATTTCCGTTAAGGAAGACGTTACGATCGCCGTGGTGGGCGACCAGCAAATCGTCGGCAAACCATTCGCCGTGCGCATTCGCAACAATGGCGAAAAGCGTCTCACTTTCTGCCTGGGCGCTTGCGGCGTAATCGTCGTTGCGGGCAGCGGGCATCCGGCTCCAACCTTCAGCGTGCAGGCCCGCAAGGGCAAAAAATGGAGCAAAGAAATCCTGAGCTGCACACCCGGCGCGGACGCCACCTCCAGCATTCTGCACGGCGGCGAAATCCTGGAATTCACAATCAAGGTAATGCAGCCGGGCACCTTCCGCCTGTTGCTCAACTACAAAGACGTCAGCATAGAAGACGTTGGCGCGCATTGCGAAGCGATCAAGGATGGCAAATTCGTGCAGCAGGTAAAATCGGACGACTTCGATGTAGTCGCGGCGCCCAAATGAACCTCGGCGTTTACATTCAGGTGCCGTTCTGCCAGACAAAGTGCACCTATTGCAATTTTCATACCGGCGTAGTGGCGCGCGAAAAATATGCACCGTACGCCGCTGCGGTGCGCCGGGAAGTCGCGGAGCTGGCGGCGGCCGGAGAAATTTCCGGCCTGCGCGACGCGCAAGTGGACACCGTCTACTTCGGTGGCGGCACACCTAGTTTGCTCGAGCCTTCCGCGCTCGCGGCAATTCTGCAGACGCTGCGCCAGAATTTCGTATTCGCGGATTCTGGGCTGCTGCCTTCCGATCTCACGCACGAAGTGACGTCAGCTGGGCGTGCCGAAATCACTCTCGAAGCCGACCCCGAAACCATCGCCCCCGAAAAAGCGCGAGCCTGGCTCGCTGCCGGATTCAATCGCATCAGCCTCGGCGTGCAATCCTTCGCTGACCGCGAATTGCAGGCCGCCGGCCGCATGCATCGTCGCGCGGATATTTTTGCAGCGGCGCGAATTCTGCGCGAAGCCGGTTTTCGCAACATCAGCATGGACCTGATCGCGGGGCTCGCACAGCAGACGCATGAGTCGTGGGAAGAATCGATCTCACGCATTCTGGAAATTCGTCCGGAGCACATTTCCATCTACCTGCTCGAAATCGACGAAGGCAGCCGCCTGGGAAAAGAATCGCTCGCAGGTGGCAGTCGCTACAGCGCCGAAACCATTCCCAGCGACGATGCCATGGCCGAATCCTACGAATCCGCCTGCGCGCGCCTCGCAGCCGCCGGTTACGACCACTACGAAATCTCTAACTGGGGCCTGCCCGGCTTCCGCTCGCGCCACAATCTGAAATACTGGCGCCGTGAGCCGTACATCGGGTTAGGCGCCGGAGCGCACTCCTTCGATGGCACCCGCCGCTGGTCGAACATTCACGATTCCGCGAAATATGTCGCCTGCATCGAAGCCGGCGCCTCGCCGCGCGAACAAATCGAACCGGTCACCGCACAGCAAGCGCTCGACGAAGAATTATTTCTCGGCCTGCGCCAGCTCGAAGGCATTGACCTTGCCCGCGTCGAGAAAAAGTATGGCGTCAGCCTGCAAGCGCGCATCGCCGGGCTGCGCGAACAGGGATTGCTGGAAATGGACGGCGCGCTTCTGCGTCTAGCTCCTGCGCACCTGACCGTTTCGAACGAAGTGTTCGTGGAATTGTTGGGATAAGGAGCCGAGCGTGCCCAGCGGACCGCAAGAAGCGCGCCACGAAAGCCCCATCACTGATCTTCGCAGCGATACGGTCACGCGCCCCACGCTTGCCATGCGCGCCGCGATGGCCGCCGCCGAAGTGGGAGACGATGTGTACGGCGAAGACCCCACCGTGAACCGCCTGCAATCGCGCGCCGCCGAAATTTTCCAGCGCGAAGCCGCGCTCTTCGTGCCGTCCGGCTGCATGGGCAACCTGCTCGCCATCATGGGCTGGACGCAGCGCAGCAACGAAGTAATCTGCGAGCAGCGCGCCCACGTGAACCTGTACGAACTGGCGTCCATGTCCGCCATCGCCGGTGTGATGCCGCGCACGGTTCCGGCGCCGAGCGGCATATTGACGTGGGACCTGATCGAGCCGCTCATCCGCGAAAAGATTTACTACGATTCGCAGACCGCGCTGGTAACGCTGGAAAATACCCACAACATGCACGGCGGCACGGTGTACCCGACGGCCGTGGCCGAAGATGTTTGCGAGCACGCGCACGCGGCAGGCTTACGCGTTCATCTCGATGGCGCACGGATTTTCAACGCCGCGGTCGCGCTGGGAAAAAGCGTCGTGGAAATCACGCGCAAATTCGATTCCGTGATGTTCTGCCTCTCGAAAGGCCTGGGCGCCCCGGTCGGTTCGCTCTTGCTAGGCTCGCATGATTTCATCAAGCAAGCGCACATCCGCAGAAAATTGCTCGGAGGCGGAATGCGCCAGGTAGGCGTGCTGGCCGCGGCAGGCTTGATCGCGCTGGAAGAATCTCCCAAGCGTCTGCATCTCGATCACGAGAACGCCCAACGCCTGGCGAAAGGCCTCGCGGCAGTGCAGGGAATCGCCCTCGATCCAGCGCGCGTGGTCACAAACATCGTGATCTTCGATGTGCGCGGAACCACCCGCACCGCCGCGGAAATCTGCGAGCAGCTCAAAGCCAAAAAAGTTTTGTGCTCGGCCACAGAAAAATATTCCGTGCGCATGGTCACCCACTGCGACGTGGACCGCGCCGCAATTGATGCCGCCATGGCAGCCGTCGCACAGGTCGTCGCCGAAAAAGCGCCCGCGGCCGCCGCTCACTGATCCCCCGAGCGTCCCATCACTTCTTCAGTTATACTTCCGCGCGGATTGCCCTCCCGGCCGAAAAGCGGCGCCCACCGCCGGGCGGCAACCACCGGTATACACACAACGATTTGCATTCCGTGCGCCGCAAGAGGATGATGAATCTGTGAAAATGCCGACAAAAGCGCCCAGCCGATCCAGCACCCCCCACCCGGCGGTCCCCGCCGACACCCGCTGCGCCACAAGCCACCAAAATCGCCAATTTCTATTCAGTACAAATGAACCGCTTTCTCCAACTACAAACTTTCCAACTCCAAGAAAACACAGCACTTCACTTTTTCTATTCAGTACAAATGAACGGTCTCAGCTCCCCGCTAGCCGTACCAGAATGTTGCCGCTCTGGATCAAACTAGGACTCCCCGTTACCCTAATTCTAGGTGGACTGATGACTTCCCAAACGCAAAAAGCAGCCAGCGCCGCGCAACCGCAAGCCGCCGCGCCTCCTCCCACAGTCCAAGAAGCCCGGCAATTTACAGACGCCGCGGAAAAACGTCTGCTTGATCTCTGGATCAAAGCCAGCCGCGCGCAGTGGGTACAGGAAACTTTCATCACCGACGATACCGAAATCCTCGCCGCGCAGGCCGATCAGAACGTCAAGGCCGCAACATCGGAATTGGCCGCTCAGGCTCGCCGCTTCGAACCGCTCGACCTGCCGGCAGACGTCGAGCGCAAACTGAAGCTCATCAAACTTTCCGTGGACATCCCTTCGCCGCGCAATCCCAAAGAAAGCACGGAGCTTTCTCAGATCAACGCGTCGCTGCAAAGCGATTACGGCAAAGGAAAATGGTGCCCGGACGGCGCGCAAGCGAAATGTCTCTCGCTCAACGACCTGGAAAATATCATGGCCACCAGCCGAGATCCCATCGAACTTCAGCACGCCTGGATCGGCTGGCACGCCATTGCTCCTCCGATGCGCGAACGTTATTCCCGCATGGTAGAGCTGGCCAATGAAGGCGCGCGCGAAGTGGGCTTCGCGGACGTGGGCGCGATGTGGCGCTCGAATTACGATATGCCTCCCGGCGTGTTCAGCGCGGAAATGGATCGCCTGTGGGAGCAAGTGCGCCCGCTGTACGTTTCGCTGCACGCCTACGTGCGCACGCAACTGCTGAAAAAGTACGGGCCCGGAGTGCTCGGTCCAGACGGCGCGATTCCCGCGCATCTGCTCGGAAATATGTGGGCGCAGGATTGGGGAAATATTTATCCGCTGGTAGCGCCCGCAAATGCCGATCCCGGTTACGACCTCACGCAAATTCTGAAAGCCAAGCAGATTGACCCGCTTGGCATGGTCCATTACGGCGAGCGTTTTTTCATGTCACTCGGTTTCGCCGCGTTGCCGCAGACCTTCTGGCAGCGCTCTATGTTCGTGAAGCCGCAGGATCGCGACGTGGTCTGCCACGCCAGCGCCTGGGACATTGACTACGTGGACGATTTACGCATCAAGATGTGTATCGAGCAGAAAGGCGAGGATTTTTCCACCATCCACCACGAGCTCGGCCACAATTTTTATCAGCGCGCCTACGACACGCAGCCGCCGCTATTCCGCAATAGCGCCAACGACGGATTCCACGAAGCGATCGGCGACACCATCGCTCTTTCCGTCACGCCCGAATACCTGAAACAGATCGGTCTTCTGGAAAATGTGCCGCCCGAATCCGCAGACATCGGCATCCTGATGCACAAGGCCCTCGAAAAAGTCGCGTTCCTGCCCTTCGGTCTGCTCATCGACAAATGGCGCTGGGAAGTTTTCTCCGGAAAAATCGCTCCCGCGGATTACAACAAAGCCTGGTGGGAGCTGCGCGAGAAATATCAAGGCGTCAAGCCTCCCGTCGCGCGCAGCGAACAGGATTTCGATCCTGGCGCGAAATATCACGTCGCAGCCAACGTTCCCTACGCCCGTTATTTCCTCGCGGACATTCTGCAGTTCCAGTTTCATCGCGCGCTCTGCCGTCAAACCGGATACAAAGGTCCGTTGCATCGCTGCTCTATTTACAACAACAAAGAAGCCGGCGCGCGCCTGAACAAAATGCTCGAAATGGGCCAGAGCCGTCCCTGGCCCGAAGCGCTCGAAGTAATGACCGGCGAAAAACAAATGGATGCCACAGCGATCCTCGACTATTTCGCGCCCCTGAAAAAATGGCTCGATGAGCAGAACGCCAAAGATGGCGCGAAGCTCGATTGGTAGGGCGCTCATCACGTAATCGTGCGCCGGAGAACTCGATGAAGAGTGTGGCTCGATTCCTGCTAGTCGCCGTAATCGGCGTGCTCTGCGTGGGCTCGCAGCGCGCCGTGCAGGCGCAATCTCCAAATCCCGCAGGCGCGACCAAAAACGATTGGGCCTACTACGGCCACGACGCAGGTGGCACGCGCTATTCACCCCTCACGCAGATCAACCGCGAAAACGTGAAGAACCTGAAAGTCGCCTGGACATTTCACAGCGGCGATATTTCTGACGGTAGCGGCCGCCCCAAACGCAGCGGCCTGGAAACCACGCCCATCTTGGTGGATGGGATTCTGTATCTCACGTCGCCCTTCAACCGCGTCTTCGCCCTGAATCCTGAAACCGGAAAGCAACTGTGGGTTTACGATCCCATGATTGACGTAGCCGAAAGTTACGGCGACGGCCTGATCAATCGCGGCGTAGCCACATGGCTCGATCCAACGCGCGCGAAAGGGAAGCGCTGCCGACGCCGCATTTTCGAAGCCACGCTCGACGCGCGATTGATCGAACTGGACGCCGCGACGGGCGATCCCTGCATGGATTTCGGCAACCGCGGACAGATCAGCCTCCGCGACGTGGCGCGTTATATTCCCGGGGAATATCACATGACATCCCCGCCAGCAGTGATTGACGACCTGGTCGTCGTAGGCTCGGCCATTGACGACAATGCCCGCGTGGACATGCCCAGCGGAGTAGTCCGCGCTTTCGATGCACGCACCGGAGCGCTACGTTGGAAATGGGAGCCGCTGCCGCCGAACGACGCTGACTCCGCCAAGCCGAGCGCAACCGCAAACACCAACGCCACAAAAGTGTGGCGCACCGGCGCGGGCAACGCCTGGTCCGTGATGGTCGTGGATCCCGAGCGCGACCTGATCTTCGTGCCCACCGGCAGCGCCAGCCCCGATTATTACGGCGGCATGCGTGTCGGCGACGACAAATGGGCCAACTCGATCGTCGCATTGCATGCAAAGTCCGGCGAGCTCGCCTGGGGATTTCAACTCGTTCATCACGATCTGTGGGACTACGACACCGCTGCGCCGCCGCTGCTGGCCATGCTGCAGCACGATGGCAAAAGCGTGCCGGTAGTAATTCAAGGCAACAAGACCGGATTTCTCTACGTCCTGAATCGCGATACAGGCGTCCCAGTATTTCCCGTGGAAGAAAGACCCGTGCCGCAATCAGATGTTCCGGGCGAAGTCACATCGCCGACGCAGCCTTTCCCGCTCGCGCCTCCAGCTCTGGTCCCGCAAAAGCTTTCCGCCGATGACGCTTGGGGTATCACCGTGGAAGACCGCACCTACTGCCGCGACCGAATGAAGAACCTGCGCAACGATGGCCTCTTCACGCCGCCGAGTTTGCAAGGCTCGCTCTCGGTACCCGGAAACGTCGGTGGAATGAATTGGAGCGGCTACGCGTTCGATCCGCAGAACAGTTTGTTGCTGGTCAACACGAACAACGTGCCGTCGCAGATGGGCGTGATTGCCGCGGACAAATATTGGGACGCCGCCGACAACAACAAGGGAGACCTGGAATACACCCAGCAATACGGCGCGCCCTACGGAATGTTTCGCACTTTTCTTTTCGCGAAAGCGCATCATCTGCCGTGTTCGCCCCCGCCGTGGGGCACGCTCACGGCCGTCGACATGGCGAAAGGCACCATTCGCTGGCAAGTTCCGCTCGGCTCAATCGCACCCAAGGAGGCGATGGTTCCCGCGGGAGCGCCCAGCCTCGGAGGGCCAATCGTCACCGCAGGCGGCCTGGTCTTCATCGCTGGGACAGTAATTGACCCAGCGATTCGCGCGTTCGACGTCGAAACCGGAAAAGAAATCTGGAAATTTGACCTACCCACTTCCGGCGCCGCCACTCCGATGACCTACCAGCTGCGTCCGGGCGGCAAACAATTCATCGTGGTCGCCGCAGGAGGACATTCGAAGGTGGCGGAAGAAAAACAGTCGGATGAGATCGTTGCGTTTACCCTGCCGTAATTCCGGCACTCACGATTGTCCCGGGCGCGGATCCCTGTGATATAAATTGTAGGGCGGGTTGGATATTTATTCTTTTTATCGGCGAGGCCACGTGGAATTTGCGCTAACGGATGAACAGCAGCAGCTGCGGCGAACGGTGCGCGAGTTCGCCGAGGGCGAAATCCTGCCCCATGTGATGGAATGGGACGAAGTTTCGAAGTTTCCTTCCGAATTAATTCCCAAGCTGGCCGAAATGGGTTTCCTTGGCGTGATTTTCCCCGAAAAATACGGCGGCGCGGGCATGGGCTACGCCGAATACGCCATCATCATCGAGGAATTGTCGCGCGTGGATGGCTCGATCGGCATCATCGTCGCCGCGCACAATTCGCTCTGCACCAATCACATCTATAAATTCGGCAGCGAAGAGCAGAAGAAGAAATACGTCACGCCGCTCGCGCAAGGCAAAAAACTCGGCTGCTGGTCGCTCACCGAGCCCGAAGCTGGCTCCGACGCCGGCGGCACGCGCACCACCGCCGTGAAGAAAGACGGCGGCTGGCTCATCAACGGCTCGAAAACTTTCACCACCAACGGCCATTACGCCGACGTCTGCGTAGGCATGGCCGTCACCGACCCCGCGAAGAAGAGCCACGGAATTTCCGCGTTCATCATCGAGAAGGGCACGAAGGGATTCAAGCCCGGCAAAAAAGAAAACAAGCTCGGCCTGCGCGCCAGCGACACCAGCGAAGTGGTTTTCAGCGACTGCCACGTGTCGGCGGAAAATCTGCTGGGCAAAGAGGGCGAAGGATTCGTCAACAGCCTGCAAATTCTGGACGGCGGCCGCATTTCGATTGCCTCACTCGGCCTGGGAATGGCCCAAGGCGCGTACGAAGCGTCCGTACGTTACGCCAAGCAGCGCAAACAATTCGGCAAGGCCATCGCCGAATTTCAAGCGATTCAGTTCAAGCTGGCGGACATGGCCACGCAAATCGAAGCCGCGCGCCTGCTCACCTATCAGGCCGCATGGCTCGCCGATCGCGCCATTGCTTCCGGGAATCACGACGCGCGCATTACGCAGGAATCCAGCATGGCCAAGCTCTACGCCGGCGAAGTGGCCGTGCGTGTCGCCAACGAAGCCGTGCAAATCCACGGCGGCTACGGCTTCATCAAAGACTACCCGGCGGAAAAGTTTTATCGCGACGTGAAACTGTGTACGATTGGCGAGGGTACCAGCGAAATTCAAAGATTGGTGATCGCGCGGCAGATCTTGGGCAAAAAATAAGTCAGCAATTCGGCGCCGGCACTCAGCGGTTCCTGCCGTTCCAGTGATACCATTCCGAGGCTGCAATTCACGTTGCTATGACTGTGTCCATCGAAAACTGGGCCGACCAAGTGCGCGCAGGAGACGTGCGTGCAATTTCGCGCGCCGTCTCCGCCATCGAAAATCGCGAGCACGACGCTGAAGAAATACTGCGGCAGCTTTTCCCGCACACCGGGCGCGCGTATCGAGTGGGCATCACGGGCGCGCCGGGCACCGGCAAGAGCACGCTGGTGGATCGCCTGGCCAGCCACTATCGCGGCGAAAAGAAAACCGTCGGCATCATCGCCGTGGATCCCTCGAGCCCGTTCACCGGCGGCTCGATTCTGGGCGACCGTATCCGGATGCAGGGTCACGCGACTGATGCCGGCGTCTTCATCCGCTCGATGGCCACACGGGGATTTCTCGGCGGCCTGTCGCAAGCAACGCGAGACACCACGCTGCTTCTGGACGCATCGGGAAAACAAATCATCCTGGTGGAAACAGTTGGAGTAGGCCAGGGCGAAATCGAAATCGTGCGCCTGGCCGATTGCACCATCGTGGTGCTGATGCCGGGAATGGGCGACGATGTACAAAGCCTGAAAGCCGGGCTGATGGAAATCGGCGACATTTTCGTGCTCAATAAATCCGATCGCGAAGGCGCGGACCGCTTCGAGCAGCAGCTGAAGGGAATTTTGCAGCTGGTCCCGGAACGCGACGGCTGGAAACCGCCCGTCGTGCGCACCATCGCCACGGAAAATAAAGGCGTGGCTGAGCTTGGCCGGCAGATCGAATTATTTCGCAAGCATTTCGAGCAAGCGCACGAACGCCAGGCGCGCGAAATCGCGCACTGGAAAGAATGGATTTTGCAATTGCTGGAAACGCGGCTGGTGGAGCGCGTGGCTGGAAAATATCTCGCTGAAAAAGAGCTCGACGCCATCGCGGCGGCGGTGGCCGAAAGAAAAACGGACCCCTATGCCGCGGTAAACGAAATCCTGACGCGGGCCGGACTTGGAGAGACTCGTTGAAACTAGGGGAACTGGAATTTCACGTCTTGGTGGATGGGTACGTCTCGCTCGATGGTGGCGCAATGTTCGGCGTAATCCCCAAAACAATGTGGGAGAAGAAGATTCCTGCGGATGGACGCAACCGCATTCAGCTCGCCATGAATTGTCTGCTGGTGCACGCCGGCGGAAAGCGAATTCTGGTAGAGACCGGCATCGGCGCGAAAATATCGGCGAAGTTTCGCGATATTTACGGCGTCGAAGGTCCTTTCTTGAACGATCGCCTCAAGGATCATGGACTGGATCCTAGTGAAATAGACATTGTTGTGAACACGCATCTTCATTTCGACCACTGCGGCGGAAACACGCGCGAGGTGAAGGATAAAATCGTCGCCGCCTATCCCAACGCGAAATATGTTGTGCAGCGCGGCGAATTCGAACACGCCAAGCATCCCACCGAGCGCGACCGCGCAAGTTATATCCACGAGAATTACGTTCCGCTCGAGGCGGGAGCGAAACTCGCGCTGCTGGAAGCCGATCGCGCCATCGCCCCGGGCGTAGAATTAATTCGTGTTCCGGGCCACACCGCGAACATGCAGTGCGTGAAGCTCACCGGCGGCGGAAAAACAGCATTCTTTCTCGCCGATCTGGTGCCCACCACTGCGCATCTGCCGCTGCCCTGGATCATGGGCTTCGATTTGTATCCGATCACGACGCTCGAAAATAAAAAGAAGTGGATCCCAGAACTCATGCACGAAGGTTGGATCGCGCTGTTCTGCCACGATACCAAGACGCAGGCGGCCTATATCCGCGAGCGCGGCGGACACTTGGAAGCCGAGCCGTTAAAGGTGGATTGAAAATGGCAAAAGTTGCAAAGCGCACGAAAAGAGTCGCGACGAAATCCCCAAGCGAGCACAGCGCTAAAAATGAAAAAGTGAAGCTCGCCATCATCGGCGGCAGCGGCCTGTATTCCATGCCAGGCCTCACCGATACGCGCGAAGTCCGCGTGAAGACTCCCTTCGGCGATCCCTCCGACGCAATCGTTGTCGGCACGCTGGAAGGGAAGCGCGTGGCATTTCTGGCGCGTCACGGCCGCGGCCATGTGTTATCGCCTAGCGAGATCAACTACCGCGCCAATATCTGCGCACTTAAAATGCTCGGTGTCGAACGGATCATCTCCGTCAGCGCCGTAGGCTCGCTGCGTGACGATTTGCCACCGCTGGATTTTCTGATCCCCGACCAATTTTTCGATCGTACCCGCGGACGCATCGCCACGTTCTTCGGCGGCGGTATCGTCGCGCATGTGGGCTTTGACAAGCCCACCTGCACGCATCTTTCAGCGCACATTAGCGAGGCCTGCGACCGCGCCGGAGTGAAAGCGCATCGCGCCGGCACCTATGTCTGCATGGAAGGCCCGCAATTTTCCACGCTGGCCGAATCGCAAACCTATCGCCAGTTGCGCTTCGACGTGATCGGCATGACTAACCTGACCGAAGCAAAACTCGCGCGCGAAGCGGAAATTTGCTACGCCACGATCGCCATGATCACGGATTACGATTGCTGGCACCCGCAGCACGACGCCGTGACGGTCACCGAGGTCATCGAGAATCTGAATCGCAATACCTCGAACGTGCAGCGCGTGCTGCACGAGGCCGTGGCAGAATTGCCGGAAGACCGCGCCTGCAAGTGCCGAGCGGCGCTCGCTCACGCCATACTGACCGATCGCAAAATGATTTCCGTCGCCGCCAAGAAACGCCTCGCGCCGATCATCGGCAAGTACATCTCTTAAATGCCGCGTCCGCAAAATTCACGTATCCAGGAGAATTCATGTCATTACTAGTCGTCGGATCAGTGGCGTTCGATGGAATCGAGACGCCGCACGGCAAGCACGATCGCCTATTGGGGGGCGCGGCAAGCTATTTCGCGCTCGCTGCGTGCCACCTCGCGCCGGTGCGCCTGGTGGGCATCGTCGGCGATGATTTCACGGCGAAAGATGCCGCCGTTCTCAAACATCAGCGCATTGATTTGCAAGGGCTGGTGCGCGCGCCCGGAAAAACTTTTTACTGGGCCGGCCGTTACAACCAGAACATGAACGAACGCACCACTCTGACTACCGAGCTGAACGTCTTCGCGAACTTCCAGCCCACTCTGCCGCCGGCGTACACCGACTCGCCTTTTATTTTTCTCGGCAACATTGACCCGACGCTGCAGCACTCCGTCCTGAAGCAAATCAAGCGCAAACCCAAAATCGTCGGCCTGGACACCATGAACTACTGGATCGAGCGCACTCCCGCCGAACTAAAAGAAACGCTAAAACACATTCAGGTGCTGGTGATCAACGACGACGAGACCCGCCAGCTGACCGGCCAGCACAACCTGACGCGCGCCGCCAAAGAAATTTTCAAAATGGGCCCGAAAACACTGGTGATCAAACGCGGCGAGCATGGCGCCATCATGATGCACGAAAAATTCCTGTTCTCCGTGCCGGCATTTCCACTGGAAGAAGTGAAAGATCCCACCGGCGCGGGAGACAGTTTCGCCGGCGGCTTTATGGGCTATCTCGCGGGCGCGGGGAAAGTGAATGAGCGTACGCTACGCAACGCGATGGTTTACGGCTCCGTGCTAGGCAGCTTCGCGGTGGAAAGATTCGGCGTGCAGCGCCTCACCACGCTCAAACGGAGCGAAATCCACGCCCGCGCGCGTCTGTTCTCAAAGTTGACCTCCTTCAAGCTCTAGCGCTACCACTTAATTCCGTGCGCGCCGCGCCTTCAGCGAAGCAACCGGCGCCCCCGCGAATACTCTCCAAAAGCACTCAATGCGCTTAACTCCGCGCGCACATTCCAGTAGAATCGCGGGGCGCAAGGCACGGGGGTGCCATGCTTCACGATCTAAATTCGTACATTCTGTTGCGGCTCGTGCTCGCGGCTTTTCTCGGCGGACTGATCGGCCTGGAACGCCAGCTGCGCCGCAAGCCCGCCGGCATTCGTACCAACATGTTCATCTGTTTCGGCGCCGCGCTATTTACCGTTATTTCCTACGAGATGGCGGGCACAGTCGGCGGCGACCACACCCGCATCGCCGCGCAAATTATTCCGGGCATCGGATTCATCGGCGCGGGCGTGGTGATGCGCGATCGTGGTTCGGTGCTGGGCATCACCAGCGCGGCCACTATTTTCGTGGTGGCCAGCGTCGGCATGGCAGTGGGCGCGGGCATGCTCGCTACCGCGATCTTTGCGACATTAATGGTGCTGGTGGCCCTGGTGGCGCTAGGGTACCTCGAAGACCGGCTTGGCCTGCAAACGCGCCTGATGACATTTCAATTGATCGCCGCAGCCAATTCCGATCTGCTGGTTCCCGCCCATCGCATCGTCGAGGACGAAAAGATCGAGGCACGCCGCTGGCAAACTCAGCAAATCGGCGACGAATTATTCGTGGATTTCGATGCGGAAGTCAGCTATCACCAGGAGCGCGAGCTCTTCACGAAATTTGCCGCGCTGAACGCCAAGGTTGAAGCGCGTCCCATGCGCGCGTGAAAGCATATCTCAGCCTGCTACCCGAATCACCGCGGCCCCGTTCACCTGAGCCCCGTGCCGCGCTCGGCAACCGCCCGTCGGCTCGCTTGTGCATTGGCACGAACCGACAAAATCTGGGCCAACCAAACACCGCCTCCGGGAATCCGAGTTGACGAGTGTTCGCCGGGATGCTATCAATTCTTGGGCATTATTCAGGGGACTCGCAGGCATTTGCATCGTTTCCCTCGTTCGGCTATCCCAGCGACGCCAGGATTCGCGGCGCCAGTTTTCGTGAACACTACCGGTGAAAATTACAGGAGGACAGGCTTGATGCGTTTGCGGTGGACCGCGCTCATAATGCTTGCTGTACTGACGATTCTCACGTCGAGTTGCAGCTCGAGCAACGGCAACACCGTCGCGCCAGGCCAACCGAATCCCACCCCGGTCATCACCGGCCTTTTCCCGTCCAGCGTCACGGCCGGTAGCCAGGGCTTTACGCTGTTCATCGCCGGCAACGGCTTCATTGACGGATCCACCGGAACTTCCACGGCGTTTTGGAACGGCTCGGCGCGCTCCGCCACCGTGAATATCAACACGGGGCAGATAGCCATCACCGTTCTAGCTTCCGACGTACTAACACCAGGGACATCGCTCGTCACAGTTTCCAATCCGCTGCCCGGAGGCGGAATCTCCAATAATGCGGCGCCGTTCACTGTTTTTCCGACGCAAACGAACACGCCGTTGATCTCCAGCCTCAGCCCGGCGACTGCCAGCCCCAAAGGCGCTGCGTTCACGATCACTGTAAACGGATCGAATTTTGTTTCGGGAAATTCGAATAACCCTTCCGTCCCGCCACCGCCGCCGCCGACACCTTTTTCAGGTTCGGTCGTCGCTTTCAATGGCAGCCCCCGTACTACGGCATTCGTGAGCGCCACACAGCTGACCGCACAGATTACCGCTACAGACATCGCTACGTCCGGCTGCAATGGCATCAGCGTGTTCACCTATACAGGCGGTGGCAACGAAATATTCTCGCCGGCGGTCAGTTTTCTGAGTTCTTCCACGGCGGCTCCCGCGATCTGCTCGCTTTCTCCTTCCAGTGTCGTGGCCGGCGCTTCCGCTTTCACCATTACCGTCAGTGGCGGGAACTTCGCCGCGAACTCGACCGTAAGGTGGAACAACAGCGCGCGCACCACCACGCCCGTCAACGCGAGTACCGTGCAGGCGCAAATCACGGCGACAGACGTCGCCAGGGCCGGAGTCGTGCCAGTCACCGTCGTCAACTCCGGTGGCGGCTCCACGCCCCCGCTGAACTTTTCGATTTTGCCCACTCCGCCCATCACGCCCACGATTACGGCCATCGCTCCGGCCAGCGCCACGGCGGGTGGCGGCGGTTTCACGCTTACCGTGACCGGCACAAATTTCATTCCGGATTCCGTGGTGGATTGGAATGGCGCGGCGCGCAGCACTTCCTTCAAGAGCGCGACGTCTCTACAGGCGCAAATCCTAAGCACCGACCTCGTGACCCCCGGAACCATCGAAGTTACCGTGCTCAACACCGCTTCCAACGGCGCCGCCGCTTTTTCCAATGAGTTTCCGTTCACGATCAATGCGACCGCCGGAGCCGCAGTGAAGTTTCCCCAAGTAGTTTCCATCAGCATTGCGGGCGGCCCCGCCGATGGGCCCAGTGAAGCTCCGGCGATCAGCTCCGCGGGGCGCTACGTCGCGTTCTACTCGCAAGCCAAGAATCTGATCGCTCCCGCGGCCGCTGGAAATATTTTTGTGCGCGACACTTGCGTGGGCGCGGCAAATTGCACGCCGAAAACTTCGGCCGTGGACGTGGCGCCGGATGGCAGCTCGCCCAATGGCAAAGCCGGCAGGCAAGTGGCCATCAGCGGCGACGGCCGGTTCGTGGCATTCATTTCGCGGGCAACGAATTTGGTCGCCGGGAACGCTGTCGTTTCGCTCGGTTACTGGGAATTGTACGTGCGCGACCTCTGCGTCGGCGCCAACGCTCCTTCTGGTTGCACCCCGCATACGGAAATCATTTCTACGGGCGCGGAGGGAGAAGCCGCCAGCGGCCCCAGCACCAGCCCTGCGCTCAGCGCGGATGGCCGATTCATCACGTTTGTTTCCGCGGCCACTAATCTCGTTGCGGAAAAACCAGCTTCCTTGCCGCAAGCTTACGTGCGAGACACCTGCGCGGGCCCCACCGCGACGAAAGCGTGCGTCGCGCGCACCGTCGCTGTTCCAGTGGACGATGAAGACCGCGTCGCGGGCGCACAGGCTGGACGCCCCGCGATTTCCTCCGACGGTCGTTACGTGGCTCTCGAAATGTGGACCGCGAAATCCGCAGCGCAGAATTCGGTAAGCGCTTCGCAGATCGTTCTGGCCGACACCTGTCTGGGAATTGAGCCGCCTGTTTCTTGCGAAGCTGCTGCGGAACGTATTTCCTACGCGCCGGATGATTCCACACTCGGCGGCGCGAATATTTCGCCGTCTCTCAGCGGTGATGCGCGCTTCGTGGTGTTCGAATCGCAGCCTTCTGCTCTGTCGAATGGAAATCCCGCCCAACTGAGCAAAGCGTACCTGCGCGATACGTGCCTCGGTGACACTGCTCCGGACGGCTGCGTTCCTTCCACAACTCTGATTACCAATGACAGCACGACGACCACCACGAAGAGCCTGAATTTCTCGCCGGCGATCAGCGCCTCGGGACGATACATCTCATTCGTTTCCGGCGCAGCTGCCTCTGTTCCAGCCGGCCAGGTTGCCACAGAAGGCTCTCTCGTGGTGCGCGATACCTGCTTCGGCGCTGTGCTTCCTTGCGCCGCGCACACCTACGCCGTTTCCGAAGCCACCGCGGTTTTTTCGGCCAGCCGCGCCGCGCTTGTCGTGTCCGGCGCCACGAAGTCTGCGCCACTTGCAGCGGACCGCTTCACCGCCGCACCAATGAGCGCGGATGGGCGCTTCGCGGTGTTTTACGCGCCAGACACCATCGCCGCCCAGCCCGCCAGTGGTGTCGGTGACGTCTACTTGACCGTCACCCCGTTCTAATCTCCGTCGCGCGCTGCTGCTCGGATGTAAACACCTCCGCGCACGCAACTGGACTCGCTGCGCGAAATTCCTTATTCTCCTTTGCGGCCCATGCCGCAAGCTCTCAAGCCTGAAGCACTCCACCCCGGCGATTCGGTGCGCATACTTTCCTTATCCAGCCCCGTGAAGGAATCTCGCCTACAGCAAGGCGTCGAGGAACTTACGCGGCTCGGCTATGCGCCAAAGTTCGATCCCGAACGAGTGCTGGCGCGCGGAGATTTTTTTGCCGGCGCCACGTCTGAACGTGGCGCAGCGCTGAAGGAAGCGCTTACAGAGACCACCACGCGGGGGATTTTTTGCTCGCGCGGCGGGTACGGCTCAAATTATTTGCTCGACGGCCTCAGCGTCGCGCTCGCCAGTCCCAAGGTTCTAGTCGGCTACAGCGATGTCACCTCGCTGCAGATTTTCCTGTGGCAGAAATTTCGTTGGGTCGGTTTCTATGGGCCGATGGCGGCAGCGGGTTTGGACAAAGGCGCGGGAGCCGCTGACGGCTACGACGCCGAGACTCTTACTCGTGCGCTGACCGAAACCAAACAAAGCTGGACGATCCCGCTTCCTGGAACTGAAGCCGTAATGCCCGGCTCGGCGGACGGCATTCTTCTCGGCGGCTGCCTCACGCTGATCGAAACCGCGCTGGGCACTCCCTGGGAACTCGACACCCACGGCGCGATTCTGCTGCTCGAAGATCGCGGCATGAAACCCTGGCAAGTGGACCGCGCGTTCATGCATCTGAAGCAGGCGGGCAAGCTGCGCGGAGTTTCCGGCGTGCTGCTCGGTGATTTTCCAGAGTGTGAAGCGCATCCCGGCAGCGAGTCAGTTCTCGATGTCGCTCGGCGCATTTTGGGTACGATGGGGTTTCCGGTGGTATGGGGCGCGCCAATCGGTCACACCCCGCGGCCCATGTTGACGCTGCCACTGGGCGTGCGCGCGCGTCTAAAAGCCGACGACAATTCGCGCCTGGAAATTTTGGAACCGGCCTGCCGCGCATAAAAATTCGGTATCCCGATGAACGCGGCGCATCGCCGGCACGCACAAGGAGAAGGCAAATCTCAACGCGAGCGAACACGGTCACCGAACACATTCATATCCTTGGCATCGCCGGCTCCGCTATGGCGCCGGTCGCCGGCATGCTGAAGGAGCGCGGCTATCGCGTCAGCGGCTCGGACGTGAACGTCTATCCGCCGGCCTCGACGCTCCTCGATGCCCTCGGCATCCGCTGGCATGAAGGGTTTCGTGCTGAAAATCTCCAGCCTGCGCCGGACCTGTGCGTCGTAGGCAACGTAATCGCGCGCGGCAACCCCGAGATCGAATACATCCTCGACGAAAAATTGCCGTACTGCTCCATGCCGCAGCTCCTCGAGCAATATTTCATTCCCGGCCACACTTCAATCGTGATTGCCGGAACGCACGGCAAAACCACCACCACCGCCATGCTCGCTTGGATTTTTCACGTCGCCGGGCGCAAGCCCGATTTTCTGGCCGGCGGCGTCTCACCGAATTTTGGCGATCGTAGCTACGGCCTCGGCGGCGGGGAAGAATTCATCATCGAAGGTGACGAGTACGAGACCGCGTTCTTCGATCGCGGCCCGAAATTCCTGCACTATCATCCGCAGGAGTTGATTCTCACATCGCTCGAATACGACCACGCGGACATTTACCCCGACCTTCCATCCATCGCCGTGCAATTCCGCAGGCTCGTGAACCTGGTCCCGCGCCGCGGAAAAATTCTCATTTGGGGCGAAAGTGACGAGCTGAAACAAACCGTCGCCAAAGCATTCTGCCCCGTGGAATCGTTCGGCTTCACGCCCGAATGTGATTGGTGCGCCGGAGACGTTCACTGGCACGACGATGCCACCGAATTTCGCGTCGCCTTTCGCGGCAACGAAGTCACCCGCGTGCGCATGTCCGTCGCCGGAAAACACAATGTGCTGGACGCGCTCGCCGCCACAGCGCTCGCCTACGGCCGCGGCGTCGAATGTGACGCGATCCAGCAAGCCCTCTCCACCTTCGTCAGCGTGCGCAAGCGCATGGAAACCAAAGGCGAGGCCAACGGCATTCTGGTGGTGGAAGATTTCGCGCATCATCCCACCGCGATTCGCATGACGCTCGAAGCCACGCGTACCCGCTGGCCCGGCCGCAAGATCTGGGCTGCGGTTGAGCCGCGTTCGAACACCATGCGCCGCAAAATTTTCGAACACGTGCTGCCGGAATCGTTGGCCATTGCCGATGCCGTCGTCATCGGCCCAGTCAGCCGCGCCCAATTGCTCGAAGAGGGGGAGCGCCTCTCGCCTGAATTCATCGCACGCTCACTGCTCGACCGCGGCCGCCCCGCAAAAGCGTTCGAATCGTCAGAAGCAATCGTGAATTATCTCGCCGCCGAAGCGAAGCCCGGTGACATGGTGATGGTCATGTCCAATGGCAGCTTCGATGGCCTCAGCGGCAAATTGCTCGAAAAATTCAAAGCGCTCGAAGGAGCCAGGAAATGAAATCGGCCCGGCGGATCGTTTTTGCAGTCACCCTATTGTTTTTCGCGCGACCCGCGTCGGCCACCATCGGCTATCACATCTCGCTGAAGAATCCGGAACAGCATCTCTTTCACGTCGAGATGCAGGTTCCCATTGCGGCCGCGGACCAGGAGATTATCGTCGCCCTGCCCGCGTGGTACTCGTTGTATCAGGTGCGCGATTTTTCCTATCGCGTGCGCGATGTGCGCGCTAGTAATTCCGCAGCGCCGGCTACAGCGTTGCCCGTCCGCTTGCTCGACAAGCAAACCTGGAAAATTTCGCTCTCGGGCGCAGGTGCTGGCGCCGCGGCGCTCGCCACCACGGTCGATTACAGTATCGAGTGGGACGATCCCGGTCCGTTCAATTCGCAACTGAACGCTCGCCACGCCTTCGTGAATTTTCCCGAAGTGCTGATGTACGTACCAAGTCGGCGCGCCGAGGACACGCAAGTCAAGTTCGACGACGTTCCCGAAGGCTGGCGCGTCGCCGCAGAACTCCCCGCGGGTGCCCAGCCGAATTCATTCACCGCAGCAAGCTACGACAAACTGGGAGACGCTCCAGCCGAAGCAGGGAAGTACGCGGAGTTCGCATTCGACGAGGCCGGCGCGCATTTTCGCGTAATCGTGGATGGAAAAGACTGGCACCGCGAACCCCTCGAATCGATCCTGCGCGATATCACCAAGTACGAAATCCATCTAATGGGCGGCGCTCCCTTCACCGAATACACTTTTTTCTATCATTTTGGCCCGTATCCCGAGGTCGGTGGCGGCGGAATGGAGCACTCCAATTGCACCGCGATCTCGACAGCGTCGGGCGACACAGCAGCCTCGGTGTCGGCGCACGAATTTTTCCATGCATGGAATGTGAAACGCATCCGCCCCCAAACACTCGAGCCCGTCGATTACACCAAAGAAATGTACACGCGCGCGCTTTGGTTCGCCGAGGGAGTCACCAGCACCTACGGCTCCTATACTCTCGAACGCAGCGGCCTCTGGACCAAGGATCAATTTTACGCGGACCTGACGGGACAAATCGGCGAGCTGGATTCTCGTCCCGCGCACCTCTGGCAAAGCGTCGAAGAATCGAGCCTGGACGCCTGGCTCGAAGGCTACGATGAATATCGGCGCCCCGAACGCAGCATCTCTTATTACAACAAAGGTCAAATCGTAGGGGAGATGCTCGACCTCGCGATTCGCGATGCGACGGACAATCAAAAATCGCTCGACGACGTGCTGCACCGCATGAACGAAATTTATGCGAAGCAAGGCCGCTTCTACGACGATTCGCAGGGCGTGCAAACCACAGCCGAAGAAGTTGCCGGCATAAAGTTCGACGATTTCTTCCGCAACTATGTAGCCGGCACCACAGAAATTCCCTACGACAGATTTTTCACCGCCGCGGGTCTCGAACTGAAAGTTGAACGCCGCGCCGCGCCAGACCTCGGTTTCTGGACCACCGGGCACGCGTTCGGCTCTAGCGCGCAGGTTGTGGTGACCCAAGTGACGCCGGGTTCGACAGCGGAAGCGGCGGGCCTGAGGCCAGGGGATGTTTTGCTCGCGCTCAACGGGCAGCCGCTGCCGCGCTATCTGCCCGCGTGGCTGCGCGATCATAAACCAGGCGAAAGCGTCACCCTGCACGCGCAGCGCAATAACGAATATTTGGATATATCCTTCCCGCTGGGCTCCATTGACCTGAATAAATTCACGCTCGTCGAAATCTCCGGAGCCACCGAAAGGCAAAAACGCATTCGCGAAGGCTGGCTGAAAGGAAAAACCGATTGAGGCCGCCCGCATCGTCGCGCCACTGAATCCATGATTCGCACAATCTTGGTGCTGACGTTTGTCGCTCTGGCGCTTCTGTTCGTGCAGCCGCTGCTGATTTTGTGGACGCTGCTGACAGGCGACGCCAATTTCATGTATTGGACGTTCATCGGCGCCCTGCGCATCGTGCTGCGCATCGCGGGAATTCGCGTGCGCGTCGAGGGCCTGGAAAATATTCCCCGCGGCGTCTGCGTCTTCACTTCAAATCACGCCTCGAACCTCGATCCCGTCGCTCTGGTGCCCAATATCCCCCGGCGGGTCGCGTTGCTCGCCAAAAAAGAAGTTTTCCGCGTTCCCATCCTCAGCAAAGCGCTGCGCCAGGCCAAGCTGATTCCCGTGGACCGCGCCGATAAAGAAGCCGCTGCGGAAAGTGTGGACATCGCAGTGCAATATTTGAAAGAAGGATTGTCGTTCTGCGTTTTTCCTGAAGGCACGCGCAGCCGCGACGGCCGTCTGCTTCCGTTCAAGAAGGGAACTTTCCTGATGGCGATCCGCGCCGCTGCGTGGATCGTCCCCGTCTCGCTCGCTGGAACGCAGCGCCTGATGCGCAAAGGCGATTGGACGATCCACCCCGGCGAAGTGGTAGTCCGATACGGTGCGCCCATCATGGCCGCGGAATATTTGGAAGATCAGCGCGATGAACTTCGCAAACGGACGCAGGAGGCGGTCGCCGCAGGTTTACCCGAAGATCAAAAGCCGGCAGCAGGGAACTGAATCCTGGCTACTGTGCGCCCAATTTCGCCACGGCCTCGCGCAGATCACGCAATTCCTTCTGCAACTCGGGCAGACGATTGAACGCCGCCACCGATTTCCGCCACGCCAGATTTTCCATCGCCGGATATCCCGAATAAATCGCGCCTGCCGGAACATCGCCCGGTACTCCTGACTGCGCGGTCAGCACCGCGCCGTCGCCGATCGTCAAATGCCCTGCCGCGCCCACTTGCCCCGCGAGGATGCACTTGTTGCCGACCTTCGAAGTCCCAGCCAGCCCGACCTGCCCGCACAGCAGCGTGTGTTCGCCTACTTTGCACGCGTGCCCCACCTGCACCAAATTATCGACTTTCGTTCCGCGCCCAATCCGCGTTTCGCCCACCGTCGCGCGGTCAATCACGCTGTGTGCCTGAATCTCCACGTCGTCCTCAATCACCGTGATCCCGGATTGGCGCATCTTGTGCCAGCTTCCATCATCCTTCCGCGCAAAACCAAATCCGTCCGCGCCAATCGTCACGCCGTTCTGCAGCAGCACGCGATCGCCAATGCGGCAGTCCTCGCGCACAGTCACGTGCGAATGCGCAAAAAATTCGTCACCGATCTTCGCGCCAGGATAAATCGTCACAAAACTGTGCAGCACCGCGTTGCGCCCGATCGAAACGTCTTCGTCTACGAAACAGTACGGCCCAATATGCGCACCGGGTGCAATTTTTGATGTCTTGGCAATTACCGCGGTCGGATGAATCTCCATCGCATATCGCGGCACCGGATGAAACAGCTCAATCGCCCGCGCAAAATCTAGATAAGGATCGGCAGAACGCAGCGTCGCGATGCGCACCGGCCCCGCGTCTTTTGCCACAAAAATCGCCGAAGCCCGCGTAGTCTCCAGCGCCGGCCGATATTTGCGGTTCACCAGAAACGTCAGTTCGCCCGGTTCAGCCTCTTCGATCCCCGCCACGCCGCTAATTTCCAGGCTCGCGTCGCCGTCCACCTCGCAACCCAGCTGCTTCGCGATCTCGCCCAATCTCATGATGGCTTCTCCTCACGCCCACAATTGCTCAGCCTCAATGTACAACAGAGACGCAATCAGTCATACGCCGGCCGCGCATCGTACGGCACGGCGTCCGACGGTCGCGCTCATACGATAATCAGCTATTCGTTGAAAAGTTTGGATTGCGAAGCCGCCACAGCCCCAGCAGCTCGAGGAGTCCGCCGCGCCGCCCCCACCACTCCCAATACTTTCATCTCGGCCAGCGCCGAACGCGGAATAAACAATCGCAGGGTATTCCCATGCAGATCGGGAGGCGTCAGTTGCACAGCGTTGTCCAGCAGATCCAGCAAATCGTTCGCCACGATCCCTTCCATCACGTCCTCGTCGCGAAAACGCAGCCGCACCCACAGCCCATCCAGCTTCGGGCGGCTCAGGAACACCTTCCGCTCGGGCTGAAACACGTCAGGGAACTCGCGCACGAAGTACACAGACTTAACAGAAGCCATCGCGACCGAAACATGCTCGCCGTCCGGCGTCAGAAGGTCAAACGCCTCCGCCCGCGCCAAGGCCGCAGGGTTCAAGTAGCCCTTCAAGTGGCCGCGGTCCAGGAGCAATACCACGACTTTCTTGCGAGTCGAGGCTGGGGCTCGATCTTTCACGTTTTTGGGGCCTTTTTCGGCGAGAATCTTGCTAATTTCCCAGGCGTTATGTTATTCTTGCCGCTGTTTTTCGTCAAGTTATTGGTGCTTAAAGGGTTAGCATCGGAGTCACCGCCGATTGACCGAAAAGGGCAAGATCCTTAAATCTGCCTCCGTCATAGCCCTTGCCACCGTTATCAGCCGGATTTGCGGATACTTACGCGATCAGCGGGTAGCTCTACTGCTCGGCACGTCGCCGGCGGCCGACTCGTTCATCCTGGCGTTTCGCATTCCCAATTTGATTCGGCGCTTGACCGGAGAAGGCGCTCTGGGCGCCTCCTTTATACCCGTATTTTCCGGTTATTTGCGGGGAAAACCACCGAAGGAGGCTTGGCAGTTCGCGCAACGCGCTTTCTGGGACATTGCAGTGATTCTGGCGGTGGTTGCCGCGCTGGGATGCGTCTTTTCCCGGCAGATCGTCAGCAGTCTCACCGCCATGGGCGTCGGCCATGCCCAGTGGGACCTGGCGATCTACCTGAACCGGATTATTTTTCCATGCGTCTTTTTCATGGGACTGGCGGCGCTCGCCGGCGCGATTCTGAACAGTTTCCATCGTTTCGGCCTGGCGGCTTCCACGCCGATCCTTTTCAACGTGGTGTTCATCGCGTTTTCGTTCGGCGTGTTTTACCGGCCCGTCATGAAATGGGCGCCGACCGCGTATCGCACGCCGGCGGTGGGTCTGGCGGTCGGAATTTTGGTGGGCGGGGCGCTGCAGCTCGCAATGCAGCTTCCGGCGCTCGCGAACCTGGGCATGCGCTTCCGCCCGGACGTCAACTTCGACGATCCCGGCGTGAAGAAAGTCGGCAGGCTGATGGTGCCGATGTTTTTTGGCGCGGGCGTGTTTCAGATAAACTTTTTCGTGGATACGATTTTCGCGGCTTCATCGCGCATGCCGGAGGGCAGCATCAGTTCGCTATACGTGGCGGACCGCGTGATGGAACTGGTGCTGGGCAGCTACGCGATCGCGCTCTCGACGGCGCTGCTTCCGACGATGTCGCATCAGGCGGCGGAAGGGAAGTACCAGGAAATGAAGCAGACGTTCGCATTTGCGCTGCGCGTCGCTTCGTTCATCACCATCCCGGCGGCGGTGGGATTGATTTTGCTGCGAGTGCCCATCACGCAAGTGCTCTTTCAGCATGGGGCGTTCATGGCGCGTTCCACGGCGCTGACGGCGCACGCTCTGCTGTTTTATTCGCTGGGATTGCCGGCTTTCGCGGCCATCCGCTTGATTACGCAGATGTATTACTCGACGCAAGATACGCTGACGCCGGCAAAAGTGGGAGCCTGTGCGGTGGTTCTGCACATCGTGCTGAATATCGTGCTGCTCTTCGGTTTCGGGCGTTATTTGTGGAACGCCAGCCCGGCGCTGGCGAGTTCGCTGGCGGCCTATTTTAATTTTGCAGCGTTATTTTTAATTTTTCGCGGGCGTTACGGCAGCCTCGGCTCCGCGGGCATTCTCAGTTCGCTCGGGAAAATGGTGCTCTGCGCGGTGGCCATGTCCGGAGCGTGTTTCGCGGCGATAAGGTATTCGCACCTGGCCGGGCTGGAGCACTTTTTCGCCAAAGGCGCGTGGCTTGCCGCGATCATTATCGTTTCGTCGGGAATCTATTTCGTGCTTGCCTGGGCGTTGCGCTGCGAGGAATTGCCGGAGCTGTTCCTGTTGCTGCGGCGCGCGGAACCAAGCCCGGCCGCCGGCGCGATGGACGTTTCGTAAGCCGCGAGATACGCGCGCGCAACGCGTGAACACATATTTTCTTCCGGAGCTTCATCCCGGCGCATGAAATCAGGAGCTGTGCATTGGAATCTGACATTCGAGCATTCTTAAATTACCTGCGCGTCGAGAAAGGCCTTTCGACCAATACGCTGCACGCCTACAGGCGTGATCTAGTCAAGTTCGCCGACTTTTCGGCCAAGCGCGGGCTCACTTTGGGCCAATTCCAGCACACCAACGTCGTGGATTTCATGCGCACGCTCTATCTCAAGAAACTCGATAGCCGCACCGTCGCGCGCCACCTCGTCACCATCCGCCATCTCTTCCGTTTCGCGTTCACCGAAGGCATCATCAAGGAAGATCCCGCCGCGAACGTGCAAGCGCCGAAATTCCGCCAGTCGCTCCCGGAATTTCTCAGCGTAGCGGATGTGGACCGTCTGCTCGCGCAGCCAGACGTCAACAGCACGCTCGGCCTGCGCGATAAAGCCATGATCGAGCTGCTCTATTCCACCGGCCTGCGCGTTTCCGAATTGTGCGGACTAAAAGCCGCGGACATTCAAACGGAAGCCGGCTGCCTGCGTTGCATCGGCAAAGGCAATAAGGAGCGTCTCGTCCCAGTCGGTCGCGCCGCGCTCGAACTCCTGCTGCAATATATGAAAAAATCGCGACCCGAAATCCTGGGAGAAAGAACTTCGCCATACCTTTTCCCGTCGCGCACCGGCACGGCCATGAACCGTATCGCGTTTTGGAAGATTCTGGGAGCCTACGGGCGCAAAGCGGGGTTGCGCAAGGCCCTCACCCCGCATATGCTGCGGCACAGTTTTGCCACGCACCTGCTGGATCGCGGGGCGGATTTGCGCTCCGTGCAAATGATGTTGGGCCACGCGGATATTGCAACAACGCAAATCTATACCCACGTTGTCGAAGAGCGTCTGAAACAAGTTTATAAAGCGCATCACCCGCGCGCCTAGCTCTTCGCGCGCAAAATTTCGAGGAAGGCGGAAACTTCATGCCCGATTACATGTACCTGTTGGAAAGCCGGCTCTCGCCGGAACAACGCGCCGTGATGGAGCGCGTGCAGGAGCTTTCGCGCACCCAGGACGTAAACGTCTATCTCACGGGCGGCGCGGTGCGCGATCTGATTTCCGGCATGCCCATCCGCGATTTGGATTTCACGGTCGAAGGAAACCCCGTGAAGATGGTGCGCGAGCTGGAAAAAGGCGGCGCGCGCGTCGTCTGGGAAAGCGAGAAGATCCGCCACCACGAAATGATTTTCGCGGGAGACGTGGACGGTTCCATCTCTGCCGCGCGCGAAGATTTCTACGAGCGTCCCGGAGTAAAACCCGAATACCGTTTCTCCAGCGTGATGGAAGATCTGCGCCGCCGCGACTTCGGCATCAACGCCATCGCCATTTCGCTGAACACCCAGTCGCGCGGCCTGCTGCTCGATCCGATGAACGGCCTTGCGGACCTGGAAAAACAGGAAGTCCGCGCGCTTTCGATTCACGCGTTCACCAATCAGCCCATTCGCCTGATGCGCATCCTGCGGTACGCCGCGCGCATGGGTTTCAAGATGGATCCGCGCACGCAGGAATGGTTCGATCTGGCCATCGAACGCGGCGTCACAGACCGCATCGAGGGCGCGGAGGTCGGCCACGAAATGCGCGCACTTGCCCGCGAAGATATGCCCGTAGCCACGCTGAAGTTGTGGGAATCGCACGAAATGCTCGCGCTGATTCATCCCTCTTTGCAAAAACGAAAACCGGATTACGACAGCCTCAACAAGCTCGCACGCGTGCGTTTCAATCTTTACAGCGCCGGCCTGCGTCCGCGGCTGCACTTGGCCGTTGCCTATTACACTCTAGGCCGGCTGAAATCGCGCGAAGCTGCCGCAGCCTTGCGCCACCTGGAATACCGCAACGCCGAAATCGAGGAAGCGGCAGAACTGATTCCCGAAACACAAAAGGTTGTGAAAGTTCTGAAGAGCGCCAAGACGAACGCTGCGAAGGACGCTTTCTACTATCTCGCGTCGTTGCCTGCCGAGGTTCTGGCGTTTATCGAAGTCGAAATGCCCAACCCGCGCGCGCTGTCCAAGATTCGCAACTACCTCCAGAAGTGGCGGCCGCTGCGCATGGCCTCGCCCGCAGGCGAACTCGAAGCGCTGGGCGTCGAACGCGGACCGAAATTCGACAAGATCATCGAACAATTCTTCGAGCTGCAGTTGCGCGGTAAGGGTAAAACTCCGGAAGACCGCACCAAGATCCTGAAAAATCTCGCCGGCATCAAAGACGAAATCAAAAAGCCTGAAAAAGAAAAAAAGAAGCGCAAAGGCGCACCCGAAGCCACGCCGCACGCGGAAGCGAAGCCGCAGGACAAATCCAAAGGAGCAGCAACCGGCGCCAAGACTGCGCCAGCCGCAACAGCCGAAGGAAAATCCGCGGCTGCTGGCAAAGCTCCTGCCGCGACTGCCAAGCCCGGACAATCCGCAGCAGCAGCCATCGGTGCAAGAGCACAAGCCAAACACGACAAGGCTGCACATGATGACAAAGCCGCTGGAAAGAAATCGAAGGCGCGCCCGGCGAAAAAATCACGCCGTTAGCGGCAAGTCGGCTCATCACACACCCACGGGACAAAAACCAGCGCAGATTGCTGTTACACACAGCATCAAGCTGGTTTAGAATGAACTTCGCATGGATGCCTCGAACTTCGTTCACCTTCATCTGCACACGGACTACTCTCTGTTGGACGGCGCCTGCGAAATCGGCGAACTTACCGCCGAGGCCGCCCGCCGCGGCATGCCCGCGGTCGCTGTAACCGACCACGGTAATCTTTTCGCCGCCGCGAATTTTTATCACCAGGCCACCACCCACGGCGTAAAACCTATCATCGGCTGCGAAATGTACGTCGCGCCGGACAATCACAAAAATCGCGGCACCGGCGCCGAGCGCTCCAACCACCTCGTGCTGCTCTGCGAAAACGAAAAGGGTTACCAGAACCTCATCAAGTTGGTTTCCACTGGATATCTCGACGGCTTTTATTACAAGCCGCGCGTGGATCACGAGTTACTCGCGAAACACAGCGAAGGCCTCATCGCTCTTTCCGCCTGCCTGCGCGGAGAAGTAGCCGACGCACTGCTCTCTGAAAAATACGATCAAGCCCAGAAGAGCGCCTACCGCCTGCGGGATATTTTCGGCAAGCAAAATTTCTTCCTCGAAGTGCAGGATCAGGGCCTCGAACAGGACATCCGCGTCAATCGCGACCTGGTGCGCCTCTCGAAAGAATCCGGCATCCCTCTCGTCGCGACCAACGACTGCCACTACCTCACGCAAGCCGATTCCCACGCGCAGGAAGTCCTCATGTGCATTCAGACCGGCAAAACGATGAGCGACGCTCAGCGCATGAAATTCGCCACCGACCAATTTTATTTCAAGACCGCCGATGAAATGGCGCACGTGTTCCGTGAATTGCCAGATGCCGTCACGCGCACGGTAGCGATCGCCGACCGCTGCAACGTGAAAATCCAGCGCGTTAGCAATCCGTTCCCGGAATTCAAAGTTCCCGAAGGCCACACTACCGATTCGTATTTTGAACGCGTAGTGCGCGAAGGTTTCGCCTCCCGCGCTCCGCAAATCGAGCGCCTGACGAAAGAAGGTCGCCTGCGTCACCCGCTCGCGGACTACGAAGCCCGCCTCACCGCCGAAATCGAAATGATCAAGAAGATGCGCTTCGCCGGCTACTTCCTGATCGTCTGGGATTTCATCCATTACGCGCGCGCGCAAGGCGTCCCAGTAGGCCCCGGTCGCGGTTCAGCGGCAGGCAGCCTCGTGAGCTATTCGCTGCGCATCACCGATGTGGATCCAATGCAGTACGAGCTACTCTTCGAACGCTTCTTGAATCCCGAGCGCATCTCCATGCCCGATATTGATATCGACTTCTGCATGCGCCGCCGCGGCGAAGTGATCGAATACGTCCGCAAAAAATACGGCGCTGAAAGCGTTGCGCAAATCATCACCTTCGGCACCATGGCCGCGAAAGCCGTGCTGAAAGATGCCGGCCGCGCGCTGGATATGCCTTACGGCGAAGTGGACCGCCTCGCGAAAATGATCCCCACCACGCTGAACATTTCGCTCGAGGACGCGCTGAAGCAGACGCCCCAGCTAGAAGCCGCGCGCAAAGAAGGCGCGGTAAAAGAATTAATCGAAGTAGCGTTGCGGCTCGAAGGGCTCGCCCGCCACGCCTCCACGCACGCCGCCGGCGTCGTCATCTCGCCGCGACCGCTCACTGAAATCGTCCCGCTCTACAAGTCGAACAAGGATGAAATCACCACGCAGTACGACATGAACGCCCTCGGCCGCATCGGCCTGCTGAAAATGGATTTCCTCGGCCTCACCACCCTCACCATTCTCGACGACTCCGTGCGCATGATCAAACAAAACCGCGGGATTGATCTGGACCTCACGACGCTCCCGCTCGACGACGCGCCTACGTACGCGCTCTTCGCCCGCGGGGACACCACCGGCATCTTCCAATTCGAATCGCACGGCATGCGCGACATCCTCAAGCGTTACCAGCCCACACAGATTGAGGATCTCACCGCGCTCAACGCGCTCTACCGCCCCGGCCCCATCCAGGGCGGCATGATTGACGAATTCATCGGGCGCAAACAGGGCAAGAAAAAAGTCACCTACGATCTGCCGGAGCTGGAAGAAATCCTTTCGGAAACCTGGGGCGTCATCGTCTTTCAAGAGCAGGTAATGAAGATTGCCAACCGCCTGGCCGGATACTCACTGGGTGATGCCGACATTTTGCGCAGCGCGATGGGCAAGAAAAAAGCAGACGTCATGGCCGCACAGCGCGAAAAATTCCTCGCAGGCTGCGCCGCCGGAAAAGTTCCCGCGAAAAAAGCCACCAAGATTTTTGACCTGATGGAAGAATTCGGCCTCTATGGTTTCCCGAAAGCCCACGCCTGCGCCTACGCCCTGCTCGCGTACCAGACGGCGTATCTGAAAGTTCACTACCCGGTCGAATTCATGGCCTCGATGCTCAGCTCCGAAGCCGGCAACACCGAAAAAGTTGTGAAGTACATCAATGAAGCGCGCGGCATGGGTATCCGCGTCCTTCCGCCCGATGTGCACGAAAGCGGCCTGTACTTCACTCCCGTCGGCGACGACATTCGCTTCGGCCTCGCCGCCATCAAAAACGTCGGCGAGAACACCGCCAAAGCCATTTGCGAAGCACGCGGCGCCACAGGCCGCTTCCGTACGCTCTTCGAGTTCAGCGAAGCCATCGAGCCCAAATTTTTGAACAAGCGCGTCCTCGAAAGCCTCGTAAAAGCCGGCGCCCTCGATTGCACCGGCGGCTCGCGCGGACGCCTTTTCGCCGCCATTGACCAAGCCATCTCTCGCGGCCAGAAAAAACATCAGGAAAAAACAGTAGGGCAGGGCGGCCTGTTCCTCGCCGGCCCTAGCGAACTGCACAACAGCCAGCCCTGGCAGGAAACAGAACTCCCCGAAGCTGACGACTGGTCCGAAGAGCAGCAGCTTGCCGGAGAATATTCCGTGCTCGGTTTTTACATTTCCGGCCACCCGCTCGATAAATACGCCGGCCGCTTGAAAGATTTGAACGCCTCCGAGCTGGCTACTATGGAAAGCCGTAAGAATAACGAAGATCTCGTCGTCGCCGGCATAATCGTGCAGATTCGCCCTATGCGTTCACGCCGCGGCGCGCGCTGGGCGATTTTAACCCTGCAAGATCGCACCGGCGTGATCGAAGCCCTGGTCTTTCCCGAAGCGTTTGGCAAACTCGAAGGAATTCTAAAATCCAATACGCCGCTGCTCGTAAAAGGCCGCGTCGCCGTGGAAGATGTTGGCACGCGCCTCATCGTCGCCGATGCCCGCCTGCTCGATCAACTCGCCGATCGCCCGCCCAGCCTCCTGCGCGTGCGCATGGACCTGAGCACTGTGAACACCGGCGCGATCGACCAGCTGCAAAAATTGTTCTCCAGTCGGCCAGGCCGCTGCAAAGTATCGTTTGAGCTGATTAAAGACGACGGCAGCGCCGCGACGCTCGACGCCGGCAGTGCCGTGCTCGCCGACCGCGAGCTGGTCGAGCGCGTGCGCGAAATCTGCGGCACGGATTCGGTAGCGCTGGTGCAATAAACCGCGTGCGCTAAAATATGTTGGCGTGGCAGCCGGCAAAATCACAACCGCAGCGCCAGGCATCAATCTCCGAAAGCCAGAAGAGGGAAGTGAATTGAACGAAGGTGATTCAGTGAGCAAGCGCGAGATTCTCGCCGAGAAGCTGCGCAAACGCCGCGAGCGTAAAGAACGCATGAAGAAGTTCCGCGCGATCAAAAAAGCCCGCCGCGCCGCGCGCGAAGCTGCCGCCGCCAAGCTCGCCGCGCAGAATCCCACGAAGCCCGCGCCCACAAAGCCGGCGACAAATACCTTGCGCGCCGGCACCAAGCCCCCGGAAATCCCGAAACCGCAAGCCCCAAAACCCGGCGCTGCACCCACTCCCGGCGAAATTGACAAAATGAAAAAGCGCGAAATTGACGCGCTCGAGCGCGACGTCGCCGACCTCAGCCGCCTCACCGCGCCCACCGGAGAGCAGTCCGTCGAAATTGATCGCATCCGCAAAGAAGTGGACGAACTCAAACGCGAGTTTTACATCCACCTAGGCGCCTGGCAACGCCTGCTGCTCGCACGCCATCCGCAGCGCCCCTACACCGATGATTACATCCGCCTGCTCTTCGAAAACTTTTCCGAAATTCACGGCGACCGCAACTTCGCCGACGACCCCGCACTGATCACCGGCATGGCCAAATTTCACGGCCAGCCCGTCATGATCATCGGCAGCCAAAAAGGACGCGACACCAAGCAGCGCCTCGCGCGCAATTTCGGCCAGGCCAAACCCGAAGGCTACCGCAAAGCACTGCGCGCCATGCATCTCGCCGCGAAATTCGCCCGCCCGATCCTCGTCTTCATAGATACGCCCGGCGCGTATCCGGGCGTGGACGCCGAAGAGCGCGGCCAAGCCGAAGCCATCGCCCGCAATCTCCGCGAAATGTCGCGCTTGCCCGTACCTATCGTAATTACCATTACCGGTGAAGGCGGTTCCGGCGGCGCGCTGGCTGTCGCCGTCGGCGACCGCGTGTACATGCTGGAAAATTCCGTGTACTCGGTCATTTCTCCCGAAGGCTGCGCGACCATCATGTGGCGCGATTCCACCAAAGCAGAAATCGCCGCCGAGGCCCTAAAAATCACCGCCCCCGACTTGCTCGAAATGAAATTAATTGACGAAATAGTCCCCGAGCCCGAAGGCGGCGCGCACAATGATCCCAAAGCCACCGCGAAGATGCTCGATCCGTTCCTCGCGCGCGCTCTCGATGACCTGTCGCGGCTCTCGCCCCGCGACCTGGTGGACCAACGCTACGAAAAATTCCGCCGCATGGGCCAGTTCTTCGCCTAGATTAAAATTCTGTGATATGACGTAGCGGTCCCGCGCCAGATTTTCCCACGGAGACGTCCAATGTTCTGCCAATTCTGCGGAGGCCCGCTCGATGAAGGCGCGCGATTCTGCAAATCCTGCGGCAACGCCGTGCCCGCTCCGGTGCCCACGCCCGCGATCGCTCCGAGACTTCCGCCCGCGGACCCCGCACAGGCTTTCCAACACCACGTCCGGGTTCTGGGTATCGTCTGGTTGGTGTACGGCGTTTTCCAAATTGTCATGTCCATTTGGATTCTCGCCTTCAGTCACTATTTTCTCCCCACCATGCAGGATCTGGTGTCGCGCGCCGACGCTCCCGTTCCGTTTCCCATCGTGCACTTCCTGCACTTGATTTACGCGATCTCCTCGGCCTTTGGGATGGCTGCCGGAATTTTCGGCGTCATTGCAGGCGCGATGCTGCTGCAAAAAAAGGCCGCCGCGCGAATACTCGTCATCGTCGCAGCCTTCCTCAGCGTGCTCAGCTTCCCGCTCGGGACGGCCGCCGCCGTGTACACGCTAATCGTGCTGATGCCCAAAGACGCGGCTCGCAATTACCAGCAACTCGCTTCGGCGCCTTAAGACAATTTCGCATCGCGCGGATAAATCCTCGCAGCCGAAAGGTTTCCCTTTGCAGCGGCCGCCTTCAGGCGCGCGGCTTTGCCGTTGTGGTTGGCTAGAAGCCGGATCCGCCCACTCCTTGACACTCCGCGTCGCTTGTAGTCCTATTCGTTCGTTGCTCGCCGTCGCGCTGTGCCAGGAGGTTTCGATGCGAGGTCTCGGAATTTTGTGGGTTCTCTACGGTCTGCTCCGCCTCATCGGCGCGCTCGGAGTTTTCCTCTACAGCAACGTTCTGGTCCTGATGTGGGGCGCGATAATCACTCGCGTGCCCAACGCTATAACCATGATGGGCTTGTTCCACTCTTTTCTGGTCTTCGTGATCATTCTCGGAATCGTCGCGGGCGTCGTATCAATCATCGCCGGCCTGGGTTTGATGTCCAGCGGCTCATCGGCCAAAAGCCTCGGCCTCGTCGCGGCCTTCTTCGGACTAACCAACGGCCCACTAGGCATCGCGCTAGGTGCTTACACCCTCGTCGTCCTGGTCCAGGGAGGCACGCGGAACTCCTAGGCCACCCGAACTCGGCCCCATTCTGTTCGCGTTACGTTCCCCATTGGAGCATTGAACACCTTCCAGCCCTGTTCCCATTGCCCTCCATCGCCCCGTGCTTTAGCTTCGTTGCAGGGGATCGAAATCCAATGGCAGACGCGAGCACACCTCTTATGGACGAAATTTTTCGGCCGTATGAAAAGCTGGTTGAGATCACGATCCTCGGCAAGACGTTCCTCGTCCCCGAAAGAAATTCGCTGCTGCGCGCCTTCCAGTTCATCAGCCCGGAAACCATCCCTTATGGGCGTTTCTGCTGGAATCAGGAATGTCAGTATTGCAAAGTCAGCTGCCAGCTTTCCGACGACGACCAGGCGCGCCCGATTCTAAGCTGCAAATTCCTGGTATCCGACGGCATGAATATTTCCGAGATGGCTCCCGAACTGGTCGGCTGCCTGCGCCGCAAACTCGGCGCCGCCGCGCAAAACAATCCCAGCGCCCCCGCCGCGAACGCCCCGGCCGAAATCCCCAAGCCCGATCACAAGCCCAGCCCGCAAACCGAAAAGTTGGACCGCTAGCCGCAGCGAACAGCCTCGCGCCTCACCGCGCGACCGAGATCCCCGCATCAAACTTGCGCCTCCAATGCGCGACATGTCATCCTTGCAATTCGCCATTTCACGCCACGGAGATTCATAAATGCCACTCTGCGATGGATGCGGTGCTCAAGTTGACGAAGCCCACATCCGCAGCCGTATCGAACGCCTGGAACAAGCCACACGCTACCGCCCAATTCATATCCAAGTGCTTTTCCTCGCGGCCGCACCGCCGCCGCAGCCAGCAGACGACTTTTACTGCGCCGCAACCTCCACCAAACGTTCCGCCGCGTCCCAAATATTCTTTGACGAAATCACAAAATCCATCGGCCGCAAACCCGGAGACACCGCAGACGAAGAAGCCACTTTCTCGGAATTTCAGCGCGCTGGCTTCTATCTAGCATACGCCGTTGAATGTCCGATCGAATCGCCTGAACAACTCGCCACAACCGCGGTGCAGCTCGCTCCGAGGGTTCTGCTGCGCGTAAATACCTCCTACAAACCAAAATTCGTCGCGCTGCTATCACCTGCATTGCAGCCGCTGATCGCAATGTTCCGAAACAATTCTTGGGCCGACCGCTTGATCCCGCAAGACGGAGCACCGTTCGGCGATTCCTCTTTCGGCGCCACGCTAGCCGATCGCCTGACCAAAGCTCTTGCCCATCACAGCTGACGTAATCGAAACGCCAGCGCGCGCCTGCCCCCGCAATCACAAAAAGTCGAGTGTCGCGAGACGTATTCCCGCGCAAAAAGTTCCATAAATCTCAAAGAATATTTTCCGCCGTTGCGCGCAATTCGAGCAACCCACCTCGCACCGCCGCCGTCCAACGCACTGGAGCTCCTCAGTGTTCACGCGATTGCTGTTGACCTCGCGGGCTCAGTCACGTTGGTAGTTCGCCGATAGCTCTCATAACAAAAAATGCATGGACCTTGATCGCCACGGGTGTGCCCGCGCGCGGAAAGGCCTGCTCAAGAACTAACGGAGGCATCGAGAAATGCGAATTAAGATAGGTGTGCTCGTAGCGGTGCTGGCTATGCTGTCCCTGCCGGCGCTCGCGCAGAATGGCAATTCAGAAGTGTCCGCGAACTTCACCGGAAACTTCCAGAAGCAAGCCAATGGTTTCGGGGTGACTGATACCTCGACCGATGCCGGCGGGTTCGTCGTGAACTATCGTTATCATTTCAATCGCTGGAGCGCTATCGAGGCCAATTACGGCAATACGCTTTTTTCGCAAGTTTATAATTCCGGCACGGTCACGCGAGCGCGCGTTCAGGAAGCCACCTTCGCCTACGTCTTCACTTTCGGAGTTGACCGCGAAGCGCGCTTCCGTCCCTTCCTCGAGGCCGGCACCGGCGCATTGTTCTTTTCTCCTAGCGTTGCCGGTTCCACCGCTCCCTCGATTAGCCAAAATCGCCCCGCATTGCTCTATGGCGGCGGGGTCCAGTACAAACTAACCCACAACTTCAGCGTGCAGGCAGGTTACCGCGGCCTCGTCTACACCGCCGCTGACTTCTCGGTTCCCACCCAGGTCACCAACGCCAAAACCAATATGGCCGAGCCCTACGTTGGCGTCTCGTTCCGCTTCTAATTTACCCCTGTAACAACCACCCTGCCGCGGCGGTAGCCTTCACCACGCAAGGCGATCGCCGCGGATGTATTTACTCGTCAGCCCGCCCAGGAATTTGACTCTCCAGCGAAGATCTGCCGAACCCGTCCGCCCCCACGCATCTCGATGTAATGAAGAGCAATGCGCCCGTCCGCTCGCGATATGCTAGAATTCCCCTGTTTCACTCAGGAGCACAATGGAGCGTTCACATGAATGCTCGGCATAAATTTCTAATCGGTTCGGGAATAATCATCGCGACGCTACTGGCATTGGCCTACGTGGGCTTCACCCAAAGCAAAACCTATTACCACACGATCACCGAACTTTCGACGCTCGAGGGCGCATCTCTCCACCAACGCATGCGCGTCTCCGGCAACGTGCGCGCCGGCTCCATCGCACACACCGCCGGACGCGTGGATTTCGTGCTCACCGAGCAGGGCAGGGACCTCCCAGTAAGCTACGTCGGCCGCGATCCGCTGCCAGATACATTCAAAGATGGCGCGCAGGCCCTGGTGGAAGGCAACCTGAAGCCGGATAATCATTTCGAGGCCGAGCAAGTGCAGGCCAAGTGCGCCTCGAAATACGAAGCAGCGCCGGTCGGCACCACCCCAGCCGCGCCGCAGCCGGGACAAACCTCGACGGCCGCCGCCGCGCGACCTTCAGGAAATTAAGTCTCTTGGAAACTGAGAAAGCATCGCCGGAGAATTCGTGGATATTTTAGGCTCGTTTGCACTACTGCTCGCGTTCCTCGCCGCGGTTTACGCGGTTCTCGCGGGCATAGCAGGCATCATCACGCGCCGCACGCTGCTTACCAAAAGCGCGCGCAACGCCGGCATGGCCGTCTTCATCCTGGTGACGATCGCCGTCGGCTGCCTGGAATATTTCTTCTTCACCAACGATTTCTCCATCGTGTACGTAGTCGAGCACAGCAATCGCGCCCTCCCAGGCTTCTATAAATTCGCCGCGCTCTGGGCCGGACAGGAAGGCTCGCTGCTTTTCTGGTCCTGGCTGCTCTCGATCTACGCGTTTCTCGTGCTCTTCCTGAATCGCAAGCGCCATCCGGAACTGATGCCCTACGTCGGAGTAGTTCTCGCCGGCATACAGACCTTTTTCCTCACGCTCAATAATTTCGTAGCCACGCCGTTCCGCGTCCTAGCCGGGCCCGACGGAGCCGGCGTGATGCACCTGGCAAAAATGTCCGAAGGCCACGGCCTGACTCCGCTGCTGCAATATCCCGAGATGGTGATTCACCCGCCCATGCTCTATCTCGGATACACCGGATTCTCGGTTCCGTTTGCTTTCGCCCTCGCCGCGCTGCTCGGCCGCTATCCCGGCGAAAAATGGATTCACATCACCCGCCGCTGGACCATGATCGCCTGGTGCTTCCAGAGCATCGGCATCCTGCTCGGCGCGCACTGGGCCTACGCCATGCTCGGTTGGGGCGGTTACTGGGCCTGGGACCCGGTGGAAAATGCCTCGCTGCTTCCGTGGATCACCGGCACCGCGTTCCTTCACTCCGTGATGATGCAGGAAAAGCGCGGCATGATGAAAATCTGGAATGTCTGGCTGGTCTTCACCACTTTCATGCTGTGCATTCTCGGAACGATGCTCACGCGCTCCGGCGTCGTCAGCTCCGTGCACGCCTTCGCGCAGTCTTCCATCGGCAGCTGGTTCGTCGGGTTCCTGATCATCACTTTCGTGGTCTGCTTCGCCGCGTACTGGAAAAATCGGGATTACTTGCGCAGCGATAATCAACTCGATTCGCTCGTGTCCCGCGAATCCAGCTTCCTCTTCAACAATCTCATCCTCCTCGCCGCCTGCTTCGCCGTGCTTTGGGGAACGCTCTTCCCGGTCCTTTCGGAATGGGTGCAAGGCAGCAAAATCAGCGTCGGCGCGCCGTTCTTCAATAAAGTAAATGTCCCCATCGCGCTCTTCCTGCTCCTTCTCACCGGAGTCGGCCCGCTGCTGGCCTGGCGCAAAACCTCGTTCGACGCGCTGAAACGCAATTTCGCGTGGCCCTTCGCCGGGGGCTTGTTAGCCGGAATCATCGGTTTTATTTGGGGCTTCCGCGATATTTATTCTCTGCTGTGCCTGATCCTCGGCGTATTCGTCACTCTCACCATCGCCTCCGAATTTTTCCGTGGTGCCCGCGTAATCTCCGCCCGCGACGGCACAAATATTTTCACCTCGATGGGCGAACTAACCATGCGCAACACCCGCCGCTACGGCGGCTACGTCATCCACTTTGGTATGGTGTTGGTCTTTATCGGCATCGCGGGAACGCCCTTCAATAAAGATCTGCAGAAAGAAATGGGCATAGGCGAATCACTGCGCATCGGTCCCTACACGATTCTCTGCCAGACCTTCGACCACCTCGATAACGCCAACTACGAATCCGACCGCGCCACGCTCGAAGTTTTCAAGAACGGCAAATCCGACATGCTGCTATTTCCCGAGCGCCGCCTCTTCCACGCCAGCCAAGTGACCGAAACCATGGTCGCGATTCAATCATCGCCGCTGCGCGACCTCTACGTCGTCTACGCCGGCCGCAGCCCTGAAGACGGCAAGCCCGTAATCCACGCCTACCTGCTGCCGCTGATCAAATGGATTTGGTTCGGCGGGATCGTAGTAGTTCTCGGCACCGGCCTCGCGCTACTGCCGAATCGCCGCACCGCGCTAGTCCTGCGCCCCGCCACAGAAAGATCCTGGGCCGACGCCATAGCCGAATCCACTCCAGCCGTAGGCGCAGTAGCCCGCCGGGTAGAAGGCCATGACTAGCGTGATGACGATAAATATGCGCACCACTGCGCGCGTGCCCAAACTTTCTCCGCGATCTCTGCGGCCTTTCTCTGCCTCCTCTGCGTTAATTTTTGCTTTTCGCGCGGTAACGCTCGCCACGATCATGACGGTGAGCGCCGCCATGCCCGCAAGAGCCCAAGAAACTCCCCGCGGCAAAGCCCTAGGAAAACGCGTCCTCTGCATGTGCGGCGGCTGCGAGGATTCCGCCGGCCTCTGCAACCACCCTGGCGGCACCTTCTCCGGCCCCTGCGAAACCGCCCGCGGCATGCAAAAGGACCTCGATACCCACGTCAACAAAGGCGAATCCGACGACCAGATCCTCCAAGCCATGGTCGAGCAATACGGCCCCACAGTCCTGGTCGAGCCGCCGAAAAAAGGTTTCGATCTGCTAGCCTGGATCATGCCCATCGCCGTCCCGCTGATCGCGCTAGTCCTCGTCTGGGCAGTAGTCCGCCGCTGGCGCCACAATGCCACTCTCGCTCCAGCTGGTGGCCCGCCGGTGAACGCCGAATTTCTGGCCCGCGCACAACGCGAAGTCGACAGGGAACCGGGACGTGAGAATGACGAGCGAGCAGTATGAGTAGCGTAGATATCGCCGTTGCCTGCGCCCTGCTAGCCGCCCTGATGATCTATTTTATCTTCGGCGTCAAACCCGAGGCCTCCGACGATGCGCCCCATCGCACCAAGCTCGACCAACTGATGGAACGCCGCGACGCCATCTACGAAAATCTCCGCGATCTGCGTTTCGAGTTCCGCGCCGGGAAATTTTCAGAGCAGGATTACGAGGAAATCAAGCAGTCCCTGGAAGTCGAAGCGGCTCGCGTGCTCGCCGACATGGACCAACTTACCGGCGGCGCTCCCACACCCGCCACGCGCCAAGCCTCCACCAGACTTACAACAGCCGAAAAGGTGCGCCAGTCATGAACCATCGCTTCGCCAACTTTCAAGTCCGCACAAAAATCGCCACCCATCGCAGCGCGACAATTCTCGGAACGCTGCTCTTGCTCGTCGCTGCCGCAGTCGCTACATCCGCAACAGCCGGCACGCTCAACGGCACAGTAAAAAACGGCACCACCGGTCAAGTAGCCGCGGGCGTCGACGTCATCCTCATCCAACTCCAAGGCGGCATGCAGCCAGTCGCCAACACCAAGACCGACGCGCAGGGCCAATTCCACTTCGACAATCCGCAGCTTGGCACCGGCCCCATGCTCGTCCGCGTTGTGTACAAAGGCGTGAACTATCACGAGCCCATCACGCCGGGAAAAATGACCGCGACCATTGAAGTTTTCGAGCCGACCAACGATCCGAAATCATTCAACATCGCCAATCACGCCATCATTCTGCAGCCAAACGGCGCAGACCTGATGGTCGGCGAAGAATATATGATCGCGAATAAAACGCAGCCGCCCCTCGCGTTCTATCGCGCTGATGGCTCCTTCGATTTCACCCTCCCTGATGGCGCCGATTTCAATCAAGCCTCCGCCTGGGGCTCCTCCGGAATGCCAGTAGTGCAGGGCACGATCGACAAAGGCAAAAATAAAATGGCGATCGCGTTTCCGTTCCGCCCCGGCGAAAGCGGCGTGCGCCTCTCCTACAAAGTTCCCTACGCGGGCAATCACATCACGCTGCACAACGTCTCGCCCTATTCCAGCGCGCGCCTGATTATCGCCGCGCCGCCCACCGTGCAAATTTCCGGTGCCGGCATCACCGCCGCAGGCCAGGATCAAGGCTTCAACGTGTACATGAGAGACAACGTTGCCGCCAACGCCCCCGTCGAAATCAGCGTCTCCGGCACAGCGCCCATGCCTTCGGCGTCGCAACAAGGCGGCGGTGGTGGACCTGCCGGAGGTTCCAGCGCAGCCAGCGCCGCAGACAATTCGCAAAATCCGTCAGTAAATTCGCGCGCCGATGACGGCGCGACCGACGCGCCTTCCGCGACCGCCACAACGATCCCCGCGCGCCTCGACAGCCTGAAGTGGATTCTCACCGGCGGCTTCGTTTCCATCTTCATCCTCGGCTTTGCCTATCTCTGGCTGCGTCCGCAACCAGCCGCCGCGGACGGCGGCGCATGGACCACCGAAGCCGATGTCCCGTCTCCGCGCACCGCGAAGAAATCCGCAGCGCGACCTGTGCAGCAAGCGGCAACGTACGCATCAGCAGCAGATCAGATGGCGCCACCAGCACGCGTCGCCACAAACGCGCCATCCTCCGCCGCTCAAGCCTCACGCGGCGCAGTCGAAACCATCGCCGATGTTGACAACCAAGTCCAAGGTAGCCTCGACGAACTCAAAAATAATATCTTCCGCCTCGAACTCCGCCGCCAAGCCGGCACCATCAGCGATGACGATTACGCCCGCGAACGCGCCCGCGTAGAAAAAGCCCTCCGCGACCTGGTTCAAGGCTAGGCGCCGCGCATTGCCCGTGCCCGCGACCGCCGCGCCACCCACGCCCGCTTCCATCGGCGTCTCGTTCCACAATGTCGAAAAACGTTTCGGCTCGCTAGCCGCACTCCGCGGCGTCTCGCTCGCAATCCGCGCCGGAGAATTTGTCGCCCTTCTCGGCCCAAACGGTGCAGGGAAGACCACGCTGCTGCGGATGGCCGCCCTGCTCATGAATCCCACAAGAGGCTCGGTCCAATTCACGAATGGCCCCGCCTCCGTCAGCGCCGGTGCCCGCAAGCAAGCACTCACACTCAGCCCCAAACACGCGATCGGATTGGTTGGCCACAGCACGCTGCTCTATGACGAACTAACTGCTGCTGAAAATCTCACCCTGTTCGCGCGTCTTTACGCGCTGCACAAAATTCCAGAAAAAGTAGCAGCCGCGCTCGATGATTGCGGCCTCGCCACACGCGCCGGAAGCCTCGTGCGCACATTTTCCCGCGGCATGCGCCAGCGCCTGGCGATTGCCCGCGCGCTTCTGCACGGGCCAAACCTGATCCTGCTCGATGAACCCGCCGCGGGCCTCGATCGTCAAGGCCTCGCATGGTTCAGCACCCGTCTCGCCCGTCTGAAACAAGAAGGCTGCACCGTGCTGATGAGCACCCACGCGCGTAACGAATCACTCGACCTAGCCACCCGCGCCGTCGCTCTAGCAGGTGGCAGAGTCGAAAACGATAGCGGCACAAATGGCGATCCGCGCGCATTGCTTGCAGCGCTGCGGACGGAGCAGTAGCGTGACCACCGCCAAAGCCGCCGCAATCATCCTGGCCAAAGAACTCCGCCTCGAATTCCGAACGCGCGAACTTCTCACCGCTACAGTAATTTTCGCGCTCGTTGTGGTCGTCCTTTTCAGCTTCGCCTTCGACCCCACCGCCGCCGAATCCCGCCGTTACGGCCCCGGCCTGCTCTGGATCGCCTTCCTCTTCGCCGGCTCGCTGATGCTTAACCCCTCGTTCGCGCGCGAGCAAAACAATGAAACCCTAGACGCCCTGCGCATGGCGCCCGTTTCCAGCTTCGCGATCCTGCTCGGAAAAATTCTCGCCAATTTTATATTCATGTCGCTAGCCGAACTCGTCCTAGTCCCGGTCTTCGCCGTCCTCTACAATCTCTCGCTAGCAGGCATCGCTTCGCGCCTGATTCTCGTCCTCACGCTCGGCACACTCGGCCTCACAGTCACCGGGACAGTCTTCTCCGCGATTTCCGCTCACGCCCGGATGCGCGAACTCCTGCTCCCGCTGCTCCTGCTCCCTCTGCTTACGCCGCTGCTGATCGCCGCGGTTGAATCCACAGCCTCGCTCTTCGCCGAGCAGCCGATGCTCGACCGCACCTGGCTCGCGTTCCTGGCTGGATTTGATATTGTGTTTCTGACGGCTTCCTGGCTTTTGTGCGATCATCTTTTGGAAGAATGATGCGCCGCACCGACAACATGCGCCCGCATCAGCGTCGAGAAAAAGGATAAGGCCGCAGCAAATGAAGGCACGCATCACAATCACCGCGCTCGTCGCCCTGCTAATCTTCTGCGCAGGCTACGCCGCTCTCTTCATCGCGCCAGACGAAGCGACGATGCACGCCATCCAGCGCATCTTCTATTTCCACGTCGCCAGCTGGAACGCCATGTTCTGCGCCTTTTTCGTTGCCTTCTACGCCAGCGTCGCCTACTTAGTCACCGGCAAACGCAAATGGGACGCCCTCGGCGTTTCCGGCGTCGAAGTCGGTGTCATCTGCTGCACGAGCGGCTTGATCACCGGCCCACTGTGGGCCCGGCCCGTCTGGGGCATCTGGTGGACCTGGGACGCGAAGCTCACGTCCACTTTCATTCTCTGGCTGCTCTTCATCGCCTACCTGCTGCTGCGCGGCTTGGTGGAAGATCCCGAAAAGAAAGCATCCCTCTCCGCCGTTTTCGCAATTTTCGCGTCTCTCGACATCCCGCTGGTCTATCTAGCGAATCGTTTGTGGCGCACCCAGCATCCACAACCTGTGATAGCGGGCGGCCAAGGCTCAGGCCTGGACCCCACGATGAGCAAAGTCCTGTTGCTTTGCCTCTTCGCCGTCTTTTGCGTAATGATATTGGTGCTGCTCGATCGTTACCGGCTGGAGCTGTTGCGCAACGAAGCCGCCGAGCTACGCTACGAAATCGAATCGCGCGGGCTGGATGCAACAACTGACGACGCAGCAACCCCAGCGCTGCAAAAAGGTGCGCAATGAAAAACTTCGAATTTCTGTTTACGGCGTGGATGGTAGTCTGGGCCGTATTTTTCGTCTATGAAATCAGTGTGGCAAGGCGCATCACACAGGTGCGCGAAGAAATCGCGCGCCTGAAACAGCAATTGCAGCAGCGCTAGCGTCACCGGCAGCAAGAGGTGCAACATGGCCGACCCAAAAAAAATCGCAGTAGTCCTCTTCCAGCTCGGCGGCCCCGACGGCCAAGCCGCGGTCGAACCATTCCTCTACAATCTTTTCTGCGACCCGGACATCATAAATTTCCCCGGCGCCTTTCTCGCCCGCAAACTGATCGCTAAGCTCATCTCCACGACGCGCTCCAAAGTGGTCGGCCAGCACTATGCCGAAATCGGCGGCGGCTCGCCCATTCGCCGCCTCACCGAAGAACAGGCCCGCGCCCTCGAAGTCGCTCTCAAGCCGCATATTTCCGCCCGCTCCATCGTCGCCATGCGCTACTGGCATCCCAACACCGCCGAAGCCATCACCGCCCTCGACAGCGAGCCGTACGACGAGCTGGTCCTGCTGCCGCTCTATCCACACTATTCTTTCGCCACCACCCGCAGTAGCCTCAACGAATGGAATCGCCAGTACAAACCGACGACGTCAGTAAAAATCATTGACCATTTCTACGATCATCCCGACTACATCGCCGCCATCGTCGAACGCATCAACACCGTCCGCGCGGAAATAAAGCGCCCTGACGAAATCCACCTGGTATTCAGCGCCCACGGCCTCCCTCTGGCGCTAGTAGAAAAGGGCGACCCCTATCCAAAACAAATCGAAGAAACGGTACAAATGGTCCGCGAGCTGGGCGCCTGGCCCAATCCCCACGTCCTCTGTTACCAAAGCCGCGTAGGACCGCAGAAGTGGCTGCAACCGTCGCTAACCACCACCATCGAAAAGATGGCGCAGAGCGGCATCAAGCGCATGCTGGTTATTCCGATCTCATTCCTTACCGAACACATCGAAACCCTGCACGAAATTAATGTCGAAGCCCGCGAAGAAGCCGAATCGCTCGGCGTAACCGAATTTCGCATGATGCCCGCGCTCAACGACTCACCTCTCCTCATCCGCGCGCTTGCCGACCTGGTCCTACGCTCGGTCGGCATGCGCAGCGGCGTAGCCTCGCTCGCTTCGTAGTCCGCCACCGGTCGTTGCAATTCCGCAAGCGCCAAATACGCACCGAAAGTATCAGTCGAGAAACTCTTGACACAGCCACTCGCAAATCATATAACCCTTTGTTGATTAGCAATGCTTGATACGGGAATTCTCGACTCATAGATTTTCGTTTGCGGTAACAGCAGTCAACGGGCCTATGGCAGAAATTCCGGAAGGGAAGTCGGGTCAAGCCGCACCGTCGCCTGTAGCGTCGGCAGCGGTCGCGTCCCAGTCGCCGGAAGGGCACGCTGCGGCAAAAGCCGTCAACACTGGCCGCCGCAGAATCGTCTGGGCGCTCATATGGGGATACCTAGGCGTCAACTTCCTGATGTTTCTCCGTTTTTTCTTTCCCCGCGCGCTATACGAACCCAACACCGTCTTTAATATCGGCTTTCCCGCCGATTTCAGCCTGGGCATTGACCAGCGCTACCTGATGACCAATCGCGTCTGGGTCGTGCGCGAACCCGATCGGCTCTTCGTCATTTACGCCCGCTGCACGCACCTTGGCTGCACGCCCGAATGGAAGCCCGCCGAAAATAAATTCAAGTGTCCCTGCCACGGCAGCGGCTACGACAGTGAAGGCGTCAATTTCGAAGGTCCCGCGCCGCGTCCGATGGACCGCGCTAACGTCATGCTCGACCCCACCGGAAAAATTTCCGTGGATACCAGCCGGCTCTACGTGGACGATCCCCGCGCCGGCGTAAACCATTTCAATGATCCAGGAGCTTTTCTGAACGTGTAAAGCAGCAAGCACGGCGAAGATTTTTGCATTTCAGCGAAGGCGGCAAGGAACACAGGCCACGTAGATTTGGGTTCGGAAGGGGTAACACCGAATGCCTGAAGAAAACGGCGGCAGCAAAGATAAAACCACCGTCCTGGAAAAAGTCCAGGCCGACGCTGCCGCGCTGCGCGAAACACTAAAAGAAAAGACCAAGCAGCAGGTTGACGGGCTGAAAGAGCCGGAAAAAACCCAGCTCTATCGCTCCATGTTTCGCGTCAAGCACGACGACGAGCCGCGCAACCGCGCCCTCAGCGTCCTCTCCAACGTTTTCTTCCACCTGCATCCCGCCAAAGTCAATCGCGACGCCACCAAATACAATTTCACCTGGGGCATGGGCGGCATCACCTTCTATCTTTTCATCGTCCTTACTTTCACCGGCGTCCTGCTAATGTTTTATTACCACCCGACGAAGGTGCAGGCCTTCCGCGACATCCTCTATCTCGAAAACGACGTGCCCTTCGGGAAGCTCCTGCGCAACATGCATCGCTGGGCCGCGCACTTGATGATCATCGCGGTCTGGCTGCACATGTTCCGCGTGTTCATGACCGGCTCCTACAAACGTCCGCGCGAATTCAATTGGTGCGTCGGCGTGCTGCTGATGGTCTTGACCATGCTCCTGAGCTTCACAGGATATTTGCTTCCCGACGACCAGCTCGGATTCTGGGCCGTCACGGTGGGCACGAACATGGCCCGCGCCACCCCATTCTTAGGACACGAAGGCCCCCTGGGCGGCCTCCTGGGCATGACGCCCTACAACGATGTCCGCTTCGCGCTATTAGGCGGCTCCATTGTGGACGCGAACGCTCTACTGCGCGCGTACATTTGGCATTGCATCGCCATTCCGCTGATCGTTTCCATATTCCTAGGCGTGCATTTCTGGCGCGTTAGAAAAGACGGCGGCATTTCCGGCCCAGCTCCAGTAATGCTAGAAAGCGAAATCAAAGAAGAACGCAACCCGCGGCCGGTAGTCCTGCGGCCCAGCGGAATGAGTCAGCACGATAAATGATTTGTGGCGGCCGCCTTTAGGCGGGCGCCTTTGACGTTGCCGTTAATTTTGTAAATGGCAGGAGCCTAACGGATGGATTGGCATCAAATCTGGGAAATCGCTTCCGCGCCGGACAACGTGCCCATCGTGGCCATGTTGTTCCTGATCCCGTTCTATCTCTGGTACGCGCTAAAACAAGGCATCGAAAACGACAAACTAATCGCCATCCTGGAATCCGATGCCAATCTAGCCAAAACCAAATATCGCAAGACGCAAGAATGGGACCCGACGTGGGAGCGCGAAGTTCATACCTGGCCCTACCTGATGCGCATGGAATTTCTGGTAGCGATCATCGTCACGGTCCTGCTGATGGTCTGGTCGCTCACGCTCAACGCGCCGCTTGAAGAGCCCGCCAATCCCAACGTCACGATGAATCCCGCGAAAGCCCCGTGGTATTTCCTAGGCCTCCAAGAAATGCTGGTCTATTTCGACCCCTGGATCGCGGGCGTCGTAATGCCCACGCTGGTAATCGTCGGCCTGATGGTCATCCCTTACATTGACGCAAACCCACTGGGCAACGGCTATTACACGTACAAACAGCGCCGCTTCTCCATCTGGACCTTCATGTTCGGCTTCGTCGGCCTCTGGGTTCTGATGATCGTAATCGGTACCTTCATCCGCGGGCCGGGATGGATGTGGTTCTGGCCAGGCAAAACCTGGGACGCTGAACGCGTGGACTACGCCGTGAACCGAAACCTCGACCAGGTTTTCGGCATTGACGGCTCGTGGACCTCCGCCATTTTTCACGTCACAAAAGATCAAGGCGCCATCTGGGCGCGCGTAATCTTCGGCGTCTTCCCGCTGATCGCGTTCTTCATCGTCTCAGCGATCCTAGTCCACTGGATCTGCATGCGCACCGATTTCAGCCGCAAGATTTACCAGCGCATGAGCCTCGTGCAGCTCGTGACGATGTACACGTTCCTGATTCTGATGTTCTCGCTGCCGCTCAAAATTTTGCTGCGCCTGGTTTTCACAATTAAATACGTCTGGGTGACGCCGTGGTTCAGCATATGACGATGCGACGAGCATCGCCATCCCGCCGAATCATCACGGGATCAATATCGCGCTGTAGGCCTCTAACAATTTCACTGAAGAAGGAGATTCTTGGTGCCTGATCGTTCCCCAGAAGCCGGTCCCAACGATCCGATCAAGAGCAGTTCCTTCGCCTTCCCGCTTTTGATCGCCTCGCTCCTTCTGATGCTCACCGTCGCCTGGTCCTTCTACGTCGAATTCTACGGCCTGCAACCCTGGCGCGTATATCAAAACCGCTTCGCCAAAGCCTATTCCACCTACCTGCAAAAAGAAGTCAAAGTTCAAAAGCAGAACGAAGCCACGGTCTACGCCTCCGCCGATTACAAAGCTCTCCTCGCGAAAGTTGACGCCGCAGAAAAAGCCGCGAAAGTTCAAGACGATCAGATTGCCAAGCAAATCGCGCTTCTCGATGATCAGCGCGCCGCTCTAGGCGACGCGTTCAAAGACGCCCGCGGAAAAATCGGTTCGCTCGTTTATCAATACGAAGTCACTCCCGCATCCAACAAGTCCGCCAAAGCTTCCGCCAAGAAAGAACTCGAAGACGCCGAAACGGGGAAGAGCATCACCTGGAAAGTGGATTGGCCTCTCGGCGACGGCAAAATTCAAAAAGACAAGCCCTTCACCGGCAACGAGCTCAACGACGTCTTCACCGGCATCATCGCCCAACGCGCCACACTCGTAGGCCAGCGCGGCGAAGTGGATAAGCCCGCGAAAGAGGCCCGCGACGCTCTGAATCAATACGCCTCCGAACATTTGCCCGGGCTCAGTTCCACGTCGCTCGAACTTCTCCAGCACTCCATGCGCGATTTCGATGCGCGCATCATTCAGATCAACGTAAATCCCCCAGGCGCGTCTCTAAACAATCTCGGCGGCGCAGGCCTCGTGGATCGCTGCCAGTCCTGCCATGTCGGCACCGAATCCCGCTACGTTCCGGCGCAACTCACGCTAAGCAAATCCGACCTCGGCTTTGCGAAAAGCAAAGATGCACCTTACACCAGCCATCCCGACCTGGCGCTGCTGGAAGCGCATCCGCTGGAAAAATTCGGCTGCTCGCCCTGCCACGGCGGCAATGGACGCGCCGTGAATTCCGTCGAACGCGGCCACGGGCGCTACGAACACTGGCTCTACCCGCTCTACTATCCCGAAAATTACAACGCCGGCTGCCAGCAGTGCCATTCGCTGGACATGGTCACCGAGCACGCGCCCGTCCTCAACGAAGGCAAGCAGCTCTATCGCCAGAAAGGCTGCATCGGCTGCCACCGCTTCCAGGGTTTCGACAATCAAGACGAGCAGCTCGTCAATGCGCGCCAGCAAATCCTCGCGCTCGCGAAAGCCAAATCTGACGACCTTCTCGAAATCCCGCGCCTGCAGAAACTCGGCGACACTGCTGCCACCAACGAGGCCGCCGAAGCCTTCAACGCGCAAGCAACCAACCTCACCGTGGACATCTCGCGCATGGACGCCACCGCCGAATCGCTCGAGCAGCGCAGCCATGATCTACTCGAAGAGATCAAAAAAGTCGGCCCGGACCTGAAAGAAGCGCGCCAGAAACTGCGCAAAGAGTGGATCCCCTACTGGATCGGCCACACCACCGAATTTCGTCCCACTACAAAAATGCCGCAATTCCGCATGTCGCAAGACGAAATCCAGGCCATCTCCGCCTTCATCTGGCAGGATTCGCTTCCCGGCCCAGCGCTCGAAAAACAAGCGCCAGGAGATGCCGCGCACGGCAAGGACCTGCTCAATGAACGCGGCTGCCTCGCCTGTCACGCTATCGGAGAAGGCGCGAGTGCCGTCGGCGGCACGTTCGCCGCGAACCTCAGCCGCGTCGGCGAAAAAGAAAATTACGATTACCTGGTCCGCTGGGTCCACAATCCGCGCCAGCGCACCCGTCCTTATTGCCCGTACGAGAAAAAAGATCTCGGCCCGGAAGATTACGCGAAACATAATCTCCCGTACGTTTTCGATCTCGATCATTCGCGCTGCCCGAACGACGGCCACGAACTTCTGGTTCAGCAGCCGACCATCATGCCCAGCCTGCGCCTAACTGACGCTGACTCGCGCGACATCGCCAGCTTCTTGATCACGCAAAAACACGCTGACGCCGCCTACGCCGCCGCAAATTACATGGACGATCCGCAAATGGCCGCCAAAGGCAAAGACCTCGTCCGCCACTACGGCTGCGCCGGCTGCCACGAAATCAGCGGCCTGGAAGACGAAGGCCGCATCGGCACCGAACTCACCAACGAAGGCAGCAAGCCCATCGAGCGCCTGGATTTCGCGCTTTGGACCGAAGACGCGAAACGTGGCGAGCAACCCGTCTTCAATGCCGACGGCACATACGCCCTGAAACCCTACACGCGCGACGGCGAAAAAATGGCCTGGTTCGATCCCAAAGGCTTCTTCGAGCACAAACTGGAAAATCCCGCGCTCTACGACGCGGGAAAATATCACGCCAATCCCATGGACGCCCTGCGCATGCCCAAGCCCAACCTGCAATCGCAGGATGAAGTTCAGGCGCTGGTCACTATGCTGCTAGGCAGCACCGATCCCACTCTGCCGCCGGAATATATGTACAGGCCCGCCGACCGCAGGAAATATATTCAAGACGGCTGGTGGATCGTCACAAAATATAATTGCATCGGCTGCCATCAGATTGATGTTGGCCAAAAATCCGTGATGCAGACTCTGCCGATGTATCAAGGCGATCAAAAAGGCAATCTGCCGCCGGTCCTGACGACCGAAGGCGCGCGCGTCAATCCCGAATGGCTCCGCGGATTCCTCGCGAATCCCGCGCTCAGCTCGACCGACACGAATCGCAACGGCGTCCGCCAATATCTGCAAGTGCGCATGCCCACGTTCTATCTTTCGAACGACGAAATCCGCAAGCTCACGCTATTTTTTCAAGCCATGTCCTCGCAGCCCGACCCGTTCATTCCGCCCAAGGTCGAGCCGCTCAACGACGCCGAGCGCGCCATGGCCCGCGGCCTGTTCACCAGCCCGGCCGCTCCGTGCTTGAAGTGCCACATGACTGGCAACGAGGCGCATGACAAAAACGCTTCCGCGCCGAATTTCCTGCTCGCGCATGAGCGCCTGCAACCCGCATGGACCGCCCGCTGGATCACCGATCCCGCGAAAATTATTCCCGGCACCGCCATGCCCTCGGGCCTCTTCCGCAAGGACGGCGACATCTGGGTCTTCGCCGGCCCCACCCCCGGCGCCATGCAGAATTATCACGGCGATCAAGCCGACCTCCTGGTACGTTACATGTTCACCCTAACCCCCCAGGAGCAAGCCGCACTGACAGGCCGTACGCCCTCGGCCAGCAACACTGGCAGGAGCGGAGCGACGGGCAAGCAGTCCGGCGGAAAATAGTTTGTAGCCGTATCGAAAAACCGGTTGTCATCCCGAACCCGCGAAGCGGGCGAGGGATCTGCTTTTCGCTCGTCGGGGCGGCGCGCATCGAGAGAGTTATGCCTGTTACTGAGGTCGTCGATGCTCTGCACGGAATAGACCCGATACCGAAAGAGCGCGTGCTCGCATGGATGCGAGAACCGTCTTTAGAAACTCGCGGAGCTGTGTATGTGCTGACGGATCGGGAATGGAATCGCATCCAGCCCGAGCTTTCGATGGAGGAACAGTGCTCGTTTATGGGGAGCTATCTCGTCGAATGTCTTGCGAGCGATCCTCCAGAAACTGACTGGGTGCACGGTGGTTTTGAGGCAGGGCATCTGCTGGCCTCATGGTTCAAGCATCTTCACGGAACTTCCGGGACGCAGAAGGTTCTTGCGGGTGCTGCGACGCAACTGACCTACGCGTATCGCAAGTCCGACAAGAAGGCGCGGAATCGGATCGAAACGGGCGCGTTGGAGCACATATTCGAGCAGCCGGCCTTGCGAGCGTATTTTGAGGAATGGCGTGACGATCCGGACCTTCGGGAAGCCTACAAATGGGCTGCCCGGTGGGGTGACGATCACTTGGTTGGCTCTGGTCGTTCAATTGAAGAAATCGCCCAAGGCAGTGGTGGCGATCCGTAAGAAATCAAGCATCATCCGTACTCAATCTTGTTAGAATACGCAGTTCCGCTAAGGAGGAATTTTCCAACATGCTTAACAGATTCTCGCACCTCGCTCTCGCCGCCCTAATGGCCATCGCCATCACCGGTTGCGGCAGTAAAGAAAGCACCACCACCGAGCAGCCTGCAGCCACCACCGCGCCTGCCGGAAAAACAGTGGACGCCTCCACCGTCGGCTCCGTCGCCGGAAAAGTAACTCTCGACGGCAAAGCCGCTCCAGAAAAAGCCATCAACATGAGCGCCGAGCCGTACTGCCAAAAAGCAAATTCCGGCCCAGTCGTACCCCCCACAGTGGTAACGGACGACAAAGGAGACCTCGGCAACGTAGTGATCTTCGTGAAAGACGGCCTCGGCGATTACGTCTTCACCACGCCAACGGATTCCGTACCGCTAGCCCAAAAAGGCTGCATGTACTCACCCCACGTCATCGCTGTAATGGCCGGTCAAACTTTCGAAGTGAAGAACGACGACCAGACCACTCACAATATTCACCCCATGCCGAAAGACAATCGCGAGTGGAACAAGTCGCAAGCTCCCGGCACCTCACCGATCGACGACTCCTTCGCCCGCCCCGAGCTGGCCATCCCGGTCAAGTGCAACGTCCATCCCTGGATGAAGAGCTACATTTTCGTCTTCAAGAATCCTTACTACGCAATCACTGGGAAAGACGGCGCCTTCGAGCTGAAGAACCTGCCTCCCGGCACCTACACCATCGAAGCCTGGCAGGAAAAATACGGCACTCAGGACCAGACCGTAACCATCGGCCCCAAAGAATCCAAAACAGTCGACTTTAAATTCAACGCCGCCGCACCAGCAGCGCCACCAGCCGACTAGTCCAAGCATCAAAGGGGTGAACGCGAGCGTCCCGCAGCACGGCGCGGGACCGCAACTTTTGTATCTGTAGGGGCGGGTCTCAGACCCGCCCCTGCCTAATTTGCAGCTGCGCCGACCACACGAATCGCGGCCTTAAAATGTGTTAGGGTGTTTTCTGAAAAATATGCCGGCAATCGTCAAAAACGAATCGTCGTTCGCCCCCGGCCTCCACCGTTTCGCCTTCGCCACCTCCGCCTGCACGGTGCTGCTCCTCATGGCCGGCGCCCTGGTCACCAGCAACGACGCAGCCGACTCTGTACCCGACTGGCCGCTAGCCTACGGAAAAATTATCCCGCCTCTCGTAGGCGGCATCCGCTACGAATACGCGCACCGCGTTATGGCCGGAACCGTCGCCATCCTCACGCTGATCCTGGCCATCCTCCTGGCCCGCAGCGGCTCGCGCTTCCTACGCAATCTCGGTTTCACGGCTCTCATACTCGTAATCGCACAAGCAGTGCTCGGCGGCATGCGCGTCCTCTTCCACAATCCCGCGCTCACCGCCACGATCCACGCCATTCTCGCGCAAATTTTCTTCGTGACAGTGGTGAGCCTGAGCCTCTTCACCAGCCAATGGTGGAACAGCAATCCCGCCAAGCTCGACGACCCTGCCTCACCACCTCTGCGCACGCTCTCAGCCATCACAGCAGCCGCCATATTCGTGCAATTAATCCTGGGCGCAGGCTTCCGCCACGGCGCATTCCAGATCCTCCCGCACATCATCGGCGCATTCGTCGTTCTCTTCCTCGCCATCTGGACCAGCCGCACCGTCCGCGTCCGCTTCGGCACCATCACGCACCTCCGCCGCTGGGGCGTCCTACTCACGTCCTTCATCGGCACGCAATTCCTGCTAGGCATCGCGGCCTACTGGGCAGTCGTCCAGGAAATTAAAGCTCAGCAACCCACCACCACGTACGTGATTCTCACGGTAGCCCACGTTCTGGTAGGCGCGCTCACCCTGGCCGCCAGCGTGGTCCTCGCTCTTTCTGCCTTCCGCGCCATTCGCGGAAATGCTACAGTCTCCGCCGCAACGAAAGTTTCTGGCGAGAGGGCCGAAGGCTCCCGCGCGTGAGCATGAAAACCATGAGCGCCGTCAGCACGACAATGGCAAGGGACACCACGCCATGAGCAGCAACCCCCGCGCCGAAGCCATCGCCGCCTACGACAAGCCCTGGGCCTACGTCGTCCTCACCAAGCCCGACGTCACCTTCCTTGTCGTCATCACCACCGTCGCAGGCTTCTATCTCGGCAGCACCGGCCCCATGGAATGGGCGCGCCTCATGAACACCCTCTGCGGCACGCTCCTCGTCGCCGGCGGCACCGCAGCGCTAAATCAGTACGTCGAACGTCACATGGATAGCGTAATGCGCCGCACCGCCGCGCGCCCGCTACCGCTCGGAATTCTGCAGCCAAAAGAAGTCCTGCTCTTCGGCGTAGCCACCATATTCGCCGGGACTATCTGGCTAGCCCTCGCAGTCAACGTCCTCGCGGCTTCTATCGCGCTACTCACCAGCGTCTCTTACCTCGGCGCCTACACTCCGCTCAAGACGCGCACGACCCTCGCTACCGCCGTGGGAGCCATCCCCGGCGCGCTGCCCCCGTTGATCGGCTGGGCCGCGGCCAGCGGCACGCTTTCCGCCGGTGCCTGGATCCTCTTCGCCATTTTGTTTTTCTGGCAGTTTCCGCACTTCATGGCTATCGCTTGGATGTACCGCGAAGATTACGGCCGCGCCGGGATCCTCATGCTCCCGGTCGTTGACCGCTCGGGCGACCGTACCTTTCGTCTGATCATCGCCACCTCCGCGATCCTGATCCCGGTCAGCGTGCTGCCCGCCGTCCTCGGCATGGCCACCATAAATTATTTCTACGGCGCCCTAATCCTGGGACTGCTTCTGCTCCTGGTCTCCTACTGGGCCAACCGCGTTCGCACCAACGTTCGCGCCAAGTGGCTGATGCATGCCACCGTCGCGCATATTCCGCTGCTCCTCGGCTGGATGATTCTGGACAAAGTCTCCCGATGATCGCCACAGCCGCAGCAGGAGGCGTGCAGATGACGTCCAAAGCGCACCGCATCGAAATCGGTGCACTCTGTAGCGTGGCAATCCTGATCTCGCTCTGGGGAGTCGTCTGGGACATCACCAGCGGCCTGATCACCAGCGGCATTGACGGCATCATGCTGCTGCTGATCGCGCTCATGATCGCGGGCATCTTCAGCGCGATGTTTGCTCACATGCTGTGGCAAGCCGGCCTGATCCCATTCTTGAAGCCCGCGCCGGCAGCGGCAGCCTCACCAGCCAAGCCCGCGGCCGCGAAGCCTGCCGTTCCTGCGACCGCAACTACAGCGCCGCCAAAACCTCCAGCCGCTCCAGCATCCGCAGCCGTAAACGCTCCAGCCGCGTCTCAGGCAGCGCCCGCGCCGAATCCAGCCGCTGCAGCGCCAACATCGGCCCCGAAGCCGGCTGCGCCGTCCACGCCGCCCGCAACTCCTTCGACAACTCCGGGCGAGCCACCCACAAAGTGAATTCCAGCACAGCCCGTCTCGCACGCATCAGCAGCATAAAATGAACTCCTCAGCTCCCACTTCCGCTCACGTTGCCGACGCCGCCACCGCCAAACAACAAAAATCCTTCGGCGGACGCTGGGCGCTAGCCATCGTAGTCCTCACACTCGCCTTCGTCATCATGCCGTTCTTGTTCTGGAACGCCACCTGGTTCGGCCGCCCCATTACCGACGCGCAAATCTCGAAAGCCCTAGCCGACCGCTCCCACCCCCGCGAAATTCAGCACGTCCTCTCGCAATTCGAAACCCGCATCGAACGCAACGACCCCACCGTCCGCCAGTGGTACCCGCAAATCGTCGCGCTAGCAAAAGATCCCATAGACGAAATCCGCGTCACCGACGCCTGGGTCATGGGCCAAGACAACACGGCCCCCGAATTTCACCAAGCGCTTCTGCCCATGCTTAACGATCCCAATCCCATGGTCCAACGTAACGCCGCCCTCTCCCTGATCCGCTTCCAAGACGATTCCGGCCACGCCCAAATCGTCTCCATGCTCCAACCTTACGTGATGCCAGCCCCCCAAGCAGGCATCCTCTCCACGCGCCTCAAACCCGGCGATACAGTAAACCCCGGCACACTAGTAGCCCACGTCGAATCACCAGGAAATAGTGGAGCAGCAGGGAAGGGCAACGAAGTTCGCGCGAATGTACCCGGCACAGTAGATCACTGGCTAGTAAAAGACGGCACCACGGTGAGCGCGGGCCAACCAATCCTAATCCTGGCGCCCAACGAAAGCATGGCCTGGGAGGCCCTCCGCGCACTCTACCTGATAGGCCGTCCCGAAGACCTTCCTTACGTAAGTCAATTCACCCGCGGCGTAGACGGCATGTCCCCCCAACTAGCCCAACAAGCCCAAGCCACCAGCCGTGCCATCCAAGACCGCGCAACCCACTAGCGCCGACGCGGCCGTCACTGCTTGTACTGAATCACCGCCTGCCCATCCACAATCTTGATGTCCGAAATATCCGCCGGCAGCCGCAACTTGTCCCGATTCTCCGGCGAAGCCATCATCTTCTCCACCGCCGCATTCAAAGTGCTCTGCGGCAAAGGCAGCGATCCCAGCTTCCCGCTAACCGGCTCAAACTTCATAAACCCATTTTCCGCGCTCAAATGGCCATCCAATTCCAAAGAAATATCCTTCCCATGAAAATCGAAAATCACATAAGCCTTCACCAAATCCCCCACCATATCCACCTTCACATCCTTCACCGACGACTGCACGTCCTCGATCGACCGCGGGTCCCCAGCCGCCAAGGCAGCACTTGGATCATTCGCGGCACTCCCGCCGTCAGCCGCGGCAGCTGGTGCAACCCCCGGACCACCCGCCACAGGAGTCCCCACAGGAGCCGGCGCCTGCGTCTGCAAATTCTGCGTCAAATAAGAATTCAATTCGCTGCGATCCAAAGCCACTGACCCAGCCTGCCCGGAAGCCTTAGCCTGATCAGCCGCCGCAAATTTCTGCTCCGCCCGCTCCGCAGCATTGGGATCAAACGGAATATTCGGCGCTGGCGATTTGTGCAACACCAGCACAATCGTCAAGACCAATCCCACCAAACTGCTCCACGATAAAATCTTATAAATTGTGCCAGCCAGCTTCGCATCAGCCATAACTCGCTCCTATGCCGCGGACGTGCCAATAAACGCACAAATCCCAGCATAGCAGCAAGGAAGGGAACCGCTTGTTTACAGCCAAAAAGAGGTGCTCAATCACCCATTGAACCAACGTACAGCCCGGGCCTGATGCGACTCGGTAGGGGCGCTGCTTGTTGCGCCGCGACTTGCCGGGACGTTTACCTATCCTCGGCGTCGCGGTAGACGTGCCGCCGCCTCTTCACTTCTTATTCGCAAAATATTTCGCGTAATACAATATGCCCGCCACCGTCTTCCCATCCCGTATCTTCCCGCTGCGTATCCACCGCTCCACTTCACGCAAAGAAAAAATCCTCTGCTCGATCCGCTCGTCCGCCTCAGGCTCCGCCACTCCCTTCGTCAGTCCCGTAGCCAGAAAAATTGCCATGTTCTCGCGCAAAAATCCCGGACTAGGAAATAAATCCACCATAAGCTTCATCCGTCGCGCCCTATAACCCGTTTCCTCCCGCAATTCCCGCCGCGCGCCCGCCACAAAACTCTCGTCCCCATCCCGCCGTCCAGCCACCAGCTCCCACAAATACTGCTCCACGCTATGCCGGTACTGCCGTATCAACACGATCCCCCCGTCAGCCAACACCGGCAACACGACAACCGATCCCGGATGCACGATAATGTCTCGCGTCGCTTCCACACCACTTGGCTCGATCACCCTCTCCCGCTGCACATCAAATACCCGCGTGCGTAAAACCAATTCGCTGCTCAAAATCTTCGCAGTAGCATTTTTCTTCGCCACATTCGCTCCAGTCCTTCCATTTTCGACAAACATACTAACCCAATCTTGCCTCGGCGAAATATCGCGCCGCCACGCCGTGATTTCTTGCCGCCTGCAACCCCGTTGCATATACTGCTTCCGACAACTACATGCCAATCAACACAGTAATAGTTGACGACGAGCGCCCAGCCCGCGACGAACTCCTCTATCTCCTGAGAGGCTTCCCCGAAGTGAACGTAGTAGCGCTCGGCAAGAACGGCCTGGAAGCCGTCAGCCTCATAAAAGAACACGAGCCCGACCTGGTGTTCCTCGACGTCCAAATGCCCGGCCTCGACGGCTTCGGCGTAATAAAAAGACTCCTCGAACGCAAACTTCCCGTCCCCCAAATCGTCTTCGCCACAGCCTTCGACAACTACGCCATCCAAGCCTTCGACGTAAACGCAGTTGACTACGTCCTAAAGCCCTTTGACAAAGCCCGCATTTCCAAAGCGCTGCAACGAGCCAAAAAAATGCTGGACGCCCACACCTCTCCAGTAGAACGCCTGGAAACTCTGATGGGCCAATTAACCGCGCCGGCAACCACCATCGCGAAATCTGCGCAACCAGTAAAGCTCCTCGTGAAATCGCAAGAACGCATGTTCCTGGTAGATGCTGACGACATGATTTACTCCTCCATCCAAGACGGCACCATCACCATTTTCACGCGCGACTTCGAAGGCGTCTCCAACTACCGCACCATCGAGGAGCTTTCCGCCGCCCTTGACGCCGATCGCTTCTGGCGCGCGCACCGCTCTTACCTCGTCAACATCAACCACATCAAGGAAGTCGTCCCCTGGTTCAAGTCCAGCTACATGCTCAAAATGAACGACAAGCGCTCGAGCGAAATTCCAGTGTCGCGCGCCCAAACCAAACGCCTGCGCGAGCTCCTGAAACTCTGAATGTTTCGAAGCAGCCGGACGAGTCGAGCAAAGCATCCTAAGTTTTCGGGGGGCACCATGCCACGCTATAAACGCTTTCTCTGTCTCGCAGCAGCAACGACAGCAACCTGCATCATCGCGATCTCGATCCTGATCGCAGCGCCAGTCGCAACAGCACAGACGCAAGCGCACGCTCCAGCACACACCGCATCCAGCACCGGCTCCATCTCCGGCAACGTCTCCGATCACCAAGGCTCCCCGCTAGCCGGCGCCCAAGTCACTCTCACCAATCTCAGCACGAAAGAATCCACCAACGGTTCCACCGACGGCACCGGCGCATACAACTTCGATGATCTAAAACCCGGCCACTACACCGTGCTCTTCGAATCCAAAGGCCTGATATCCAAAACCCAATCAGTCGAAGTGAAAGCCGGCAAAAAATCCAAAGTTAGCGAACGCTTGAAATCCCCCGAGGAAAAGAAGAAAACCGACGTCGAATAACTGCCGCCCTCGAAAATCCGCGCGCCCGCCATCGTAAGGAGCGAAGCGACGAAGCCTCCCTGGCGCAGACGGATCTCTCTTCGCTCTTCTGCTCGCCAGCCCTGCCTTCTTCGCTGCTGCCTTTGCCCTCCGCTCTGTGCTAGCATCGCTTCTACACCTCTCGATGGATTTTTCACTCAGCAGCGACCAAATCCTAATTCGCGACACCGTCCGCCAATTCATGGAAACGGAAATGCGCCCCATCCTCCGTGAATACGAGCGCGCCGAAAAATTTCCCGCCGACCAACTAAAGAAACTAGGCGAACTAGGCTGCTGCGGCATGCTAATCCCAGAAGAATGGGGCGGCGCCGGTACGGACACCGTAAGCTACGCCCTGATGCTGGAAGAGGTCGCCCGCGTGGACGCCTCCACCGCCGTTGCCCTAAGCGTCACGAATTCCGTGGTAGCCGTCCCGCTCTGGAAATCTGGCAGCGAAGCCCAAAAGAAGAAATATCTCCGGCGCCTCGCAAGCGGCGAAATCTTAGGCGCCTTCTGCCTAACCGAACCGCAAGCCGGCTCCGACGCGGCGGGAATCCAAACCCGTGCCGTCCGCGATGGCGATCACTACACCCTGAACGGCACCAAAGCCTGGGTCACCAACGGCGGCGTCTCCGGCCTCTACATCGTCTTCGCGAAAACCGATCCCGCAGCTGGCAGCCGCGGCGTCACCGCCTTCCTGGTCGAACCAGATTTCCCCGGCTTTCGCATCAGCCGCTACGAAGATAAAATGGGCTTGCGCCTCTCGCGCAGCGCCGAAATCTCGCTGCAAGATTGCCGCGTCCCAGCAGAAAATCGCCTAGGCGAAGAAGGCCAAGGCCTCAGAATTGCCCTGGAATCGCTCGACGGCGGCCGTATTGGCATCGCCGCGCAATCCGTAGGGGTGGGCCAAGGCGCGCTGGAAGCCGCCACGCGCTACGCCAAGCAAAGAAAAACTTTCGGCCACCCCATCGCTGAATATCAAGCCATCCAATGGATGCTAGCCGACATGGAAACAGAAGTCTCCGCCGCCCGTGCCCTAACGCATTACGCAGCGTGGCAACGAGACAAGGAATTGCAGGGCAGGGAACCCGGCAGCGCGCAAACGCGTCCTCGCGGCTCACAAGCCTCACGCGCGAAGCTGTATGCCAGCGAAATGGCCAATCGCGTAGCCTACAAGGCCGTCCAAGTCCACGGCAGCTCTGGCTATTCGCGCGAAACCGACGTAGAGCGCTACTATCGCGATGCCCGCGTTCTGACAATTTACGAAGGCACCAGCGAAATGCAGCGCCTGGTAATCGCCCGCGACCTGCTTCGCGACTCACCCAGGCGATAGCGTGCGGGCCGTAGGGGCGGGTCTCAGACCCGCCCGCCGTTGACGTTGCCCTGGAATTTGACGTTGCAGTTGTAGCGGCGGTCTTCAGACCGCCAGCCGTTGCCTTTGAATTTGTAGCGGCCGCCTTCAGGCGGGCAGTTTAAATTTCAACGCGCAACGCATAACGCGCAAACTTAGGAGATCGATCTAATCTTGCCTAAACAGAAACGAGTCCTCAGCGGCATGCGCCCCACCGGCCGCCTCCACCTGGGCCATTTCTTCGGCGCCCTCTCGAACTGGCTCAAACTCCAGCAAGAATACGATTGCTACTTCTTCGTAGCCGACTGGCACGCGCTCACGACGCATTACGAAGACACAAGCTCCATCGCCGAAAACACCCTGCAAGTAGCCATGGACTGGCTAGCCGTAGGTCTAGACCCACAAAAATCCACGCTCTTCGTGCAATCCCAAGTCCTCGAACACGCCGAACTCCACGTCCTCCTCTCCATGATCACTCCGCTAAGCTGGCTAGAGCGCGTCCCCACCTACAAAGAACAAATTGAAAACCTGAAAGGCCGCGACCTGGGCACCTACGGCTTCCTGGGCTACCCCCTCCTCCAATCCGCCGACATCGTAATGTACGGCGAACCAAAAAAAGAATTGCTGGTGCCCGTAGGTGAAGACCAAGCACCCCACGTCGAGTTAACGCGCGAAGTTGTCCGCAAATTCAATTTCCGATTTGGAGTCACGGTTGACGTGGCAGCTATGACCAAGGCAAAAGCCACTCCCGACGGTCTCACAGGTCTGCAAGTCATCCAAGATGGACTGAACCGCGCCGACGGCACTTCAGGAGGTGGACACATTCTTCCGCTGGCTTCCATTTCCGAACTTGAACGGAGAATTAAGCAGCTGGCGGCATCGAACGGCTTCGAGAATCTGGAAGAACAATTTAAAGGATTTGTCCATGAGCATGCGTTATTCCGAAAGTACGTCAGCTTCCAAGGTCCACTAGTCGAGCCTAAGTATCTACCCACCGAAACCCCGCGCCTCCCAGGCCTGGATGGCCGCCGCATGGCCAAATCCTACGGCAACGCCATCTGGCTAACCGATCCCCCCGACGAAATCCGCATCAAAACCCGCAACATGCTCACTGACCCGCAGCGCGTCCGCCGCACCGACCCCGGCCGCCCCGAAATCTGCCCGGTCTTCGCCTATCACAGATTATTCTCCCCGCCCGACACGATAGCCCGCATCGACCGCGACTGCCGCTCCGCCGCCATCGGCTGCGTGGACTGCAAAAAAGAAATGGCCGAAAACCTGGTGAAGTGGATCGAGCCCATTCAGGCACGTCGCAAACAATTCGAAGCCAATCCACAGCAAGTTTGGGATATCCTCGACACCGGCTCCAAGCAAGCCCAGAAGGTCGCGCGCAAAACCATGAAGCGCGTCCGCAACGCGATCTTCCAATGGGATGAAGCGCGCCAGTCCTCAAATCCAGCGCGTGCAGGAAAGGTGGCAACAGGCGAATAATGGCATCACCCTATCGCATCAACTTACCATCGTACGAAGGCCCGCTCGATCTCCTGCTCGATCTAATCCGCAAGCAGGAGATGGACATCCACAATATCCCCATCGCCAAAATCACCGAGCAATATCTCGACTACCTCCACCAGCTCGAAAAATTAGACATAGACGTCTCCGCCGATTTCATCTACATGGCCGCGACGCTGATCCACATCAAATCGAAAATGCTGCTCCCAGTTGACCCGCTGCTAGCCGCCGAAGAACAAGATCCACGCGACGAACTAGTCCACCGCCTGCTCGAACACGAAAAATTCAAAAATGCCGCCCAGCTCCTCTACCAGAAACAACAAGTCGAAGCCAACGTCTGGTCCCATCCCGATAAATCCCTCTACGGCGGCGACGAAGTCCAAGGCGAACTCGTAGTCTCCCTGGTAGATCTAGTCAAAACATTCCAACAAGTCCTCGAACGCCGCAAAGAGGTCCCGCAATTCGGCCTGCGCCACGACACCGTCTCCATCGCGCAAATGATGGACCGCCTCCGCCAGCGCCTGGTAGTTACCGACGATCCCGTCTCCCTGATCGCATTCTTCGAAACCTGCGAAACCAGAAATGCCATGATCGTCGCGCTGCTCGCCGTCCTCGAAATGGTACGCATGCAAGCCGTCCTACTAGTCCAATCCGACCTCTTCGAAGACATCCGCTTGCGCAAGCACAAAATGTTCGACGCAGTCTTCGCCGGCCCCGACGCCATGTCCCAGATCGAGGAGCAATACCTGTGACGAGCACCATTGCAGTAGCCGCACCACCGCAACCACCAAGGGGAAACGCATGACGCCACAAGAAATCCAATCCTCACTAGAAGCCATCATCTACGCCGCCGACGAGCCCGCCACGCTCGACCAAATCTCCAAAGCCCTCGGCATCGAAAAATCCGAAGCCCGCGCCGCGCTGGAGCAACTCACCGCCGCCTACCAGACCGACGACCGCGGCATCGAAGTCCGCAAAGTCGCCGGCGGCTGGAAGTTCTACACCAAGGCCCAGCATCACGACGTAGTCCGCAAATTCATCAAAAGCCTGCAACCGCCGCTGCGCCTAACCATGCCCGCGCTCGAAACTCTTGCCGTGATCGCCTACAAACAACCAGTCACGGTCCCTGAAATAAATGAAATCCGCGGCGTCCATGTAGGCGGTGTAATCAAAACCCTGCTGGAAAAGCGCCTCATCACGACCGCCGGACGCAAAGAAGTAATCGGCCGCCCCATCCTCTATCGCACCTCAAAACAATTTATGATGCGCTTCGGCCTCTCCGACCTGGACGAACTCCCCAGCCTGAAAGAATTCGAAGCCCTGGCCCAAGCCGCCCTGGGCTCCGACGAAGGCATAGCCGAAGCCCAGCCAGAAGACTCTGCCGCAGTCGGCGAAGAAATAATCGACGCAGAAGTCGTCAACGTAGAAGTTGTCGAAGCGGAAGTAGTCGCCGAAGCAATCGCAAGCGAAGCAGCGACCCTCGATGACCTGTCCGACGACGCTGCGTCGGAAGCCGGGACGGTGCCGGGAAATGCTAACGACTCCATTTCCGACGCCTCCGCCGAACAAGAAGCCACATCGAAAACGATGCCCGAAGACACCGACAAATCCCGTGCCGCAGCAGCCAGCTCCAGCTCCGGCAACCAATCGTCCGGCTCGGAAACTTAGCCCGCGCCAATTTGCTTTTGTAGCGGCCGCCTGCTTTTGTTTTTTAGGCGGGCGTGTTTGACGTTGCCGTTGGTTTCTCTGCGTTTTCTGCTTGTCTGCGGTAATTCTTTGCCGCTACTTCGCAGAAAAAATTGCGCGTCTCATCCCGAAGGAAGACCCACGCGTCGCTCTCGCCCTACCTTCCCATTCGCTCCAAACCCACTTTTCCGTTAAGCTATACCTGCACCACGGAGCCACTCAGCCTACCCATGCTAGAACGACTGCAGAAAATCATTGCGCGCGCCGGCATCGCTTCCCGGCGCCACGCCGAAGAATTGATCAAATCCGGCCTGGTCACGGTGAACGGCCAAACCATCACCGAACTAGGCAGCAAAGCCGACGAATCCAAAGACCACATAAAAGTTCAAGGCAAACTACTCCGCCCCGAAACCGAGCGCGTCTATCTTCTGCTGAACAAACCGCCCGAAGTGGTCTCCACCATGATCGACCCCGAAGGCCGCCGCTCTCTCTCCGACATGCTTCACGGCGTAGCCCAGCGCGTCTTTCCCGTAGGACGCCTCGAATATCACAGCCTAGGCCTGGTCTTCCTAACCAACGACGGCGAGCTGGCGAACCTGATGCTGAAAGCCCATCACCTCCCGCAGACCTACAATCTGAAATTAAAAACTCTCCTCACCTTCGACGAAACCGCCGCCCTCGAGCAATCCACCGGCGCCCGCATCACGCGCATCAAAGGCAAAGACGCCCCGTGGTACGAAGTCACGCTCTCCGAAGCGCGCCGCGACGCCCTGCGCAACCGCCTCTTCCAAACCGGCCACCCAGTGGAAAAAATCAAACGGGTAAAAATCGGCAACCTGGCCCTCGAAGATCTCTCCGCAGGGCACTTCCGCCCGCTCTCAGACGCAGAAGTGAACACGCTGCGCCGAATGGTTCAGCCCGGAGCTACGCAAGTCAGCCCAGCAGCGCAATCGGGAGTCGCCGCCGCGGCTCGCCTAGGTCTGGTGCCGCCCACTGCGACAGGAATCTCGACACTAGGAATTCCCGCTGGAATCGCCCGCCGCCCCTTCGTGAAGCGCCGCCCCTATCAACCGAAGCCAAAACCCGGCGAATCAAAGCGTCCGAATCAACCGTTCGTACCGCGCGACAGCAGCGCACCGCGCCCGCATCAGAATTTCAAACCCGCGCCGCACGATCGTCCCGCGGCTGCGGGATCGCCGCCAGCCGCGGCAATTCCATTTTCCGCGCCGCCACAAAAAAGCTTTCAGAATTCGCGCCCCGGCCATCCCGCGCGCCCCGAGTTCAAATCGCGCCCAGCAGCCGCGGGCGGACGCCCCTCGAAACCGCCATTTTCAAAACCATTCGACGCAAAATCACACGGCCCGAAATCGCACGGCGAAAGACCGCGCGGCCCCTGGAAACCACGTCCGCCATTCAGAAGGGAAGACCCCGGCCGCTCGAAGCCACACAGCAGCGGCAAGCCATTCCAGAAATTCCGCTCGGACTCGTTCCAACGTCCAGACCAGGACTCCGACTACGATCGCCCCATAAAACCAAAATCCGAAGCCCCCTGGCGCCGCACCGAATCGCAGCAACCCAGCGGCCGCCCGAGCACAAGCTCCGGCCCCGGCTCAAAATTCCGCAAATTTCCATCCTCCGGCGGCAGCCGCAAACCCGGCGCCCCCTGGAAATCGCGCAAGCCCTCAGAACCCGACGCATTCGGCCGCGCCAAAAGCAAATTCACCAAGGCCGGTCCAGGGGGACGCCCGGCAGGAATGAAGCCGCGCCCAGGCCCGGGCGGACCAAAACGCAGCAACAGCCGTCCAGGCCAGCACAAGCCAAAACCAGGAAATTTCTCAGGGCCGAAGGGCAGGCGCTGAGCCGCCCAGCGAATGACCAACCGCATTCATGATTTCGTCCCTCCTCACATTCGCGCGCTCGCTCCTTACGTCCCCGGAAAACCAATCCAAGAGGTCGAACGCGAACTGAAAATGCACCCAATCAAACTCGCTTCCAACGAAAATCCACTAGGCCCTTCGCCGCTAGCACTAGCCGCCGCGCAAAAAGCTCTAGCAGATTCCAATCGCTACCCCGACGGCAGCGGCTTCTACGTCCGCGAGGCCCTGGCAAAAAAACACGCCGTCCCCGCCGAAAATGTAATTCTCGGTGCCGGATCCACGGAACTAATTGACCTGGCCGCGCGCATCATGCTCACCGAATCCGATTGCGGTGTCGCGTCCCATGGCTCTTTCCCGCTCTACTACATCGCCATCCGCGCCGCCGGAGCGCGCCTCCTGGAAATCCCGCTGCGCAATTACGCGTTCGACCTAGACGCCATCGCCCGCAATCTCCCGCCCGAAGCCAAACTCGTCTACCTCGCGAATCCCAATAATCCCACCGGCACCATGTTCACTGCCGACGAGCTGGATTCCTTCCTCGCCCGCGTCCCCGAAACCGTTCTGGTAGTCGTGGACGAAGCCTACTTTGAATACGTCGAGCGCGCCGATTACTCGCGCTCCATCGCCGTAGCCCAGCAACGCCGCAACGTAATCGTCTTGCGCACTTTTTCCAAAGTGTATGGCCTCGCCGGCCTGCGCATCGGCTACGGCATCGGCCCCGCCGATCTTCTCGGTGAAATGAACAAACTCCGCGGCCCGTTCAATACATCCGGTGTGGCGCAAGCCGCAGCCCTCGCCGCGCTCGAAGACACAGCACACGTTCGCCGCTCCCTCGAATCCAATCGCGCGGGCCTCGCTCAGCTGACCACAGGCCTAAAAGCCCTAAACATCCAGTTCGTCCCGTCCTTCGCGAATTTTCTGCTAGTCGAATTCGGCCGCGACGCCGAACCCATCAGCGAAGAACTCCTCAGCCGCGGCGTAATCGTCCGCCCCATGCGCTGGATGGGTCTGCCCACCGCCATTCGCGTTTCCGTCGGCACGCCCGAAGAAAATAAAAAATTTCTGGACGCGCTCGCAACGGTGCGAGACACTACGCCGCGCGAATCCAGGCCCTCCATCCGGCAATTTCTGGAAGGCGATTCCCGGGACATTTAATGACTGAATTTATCGACGAACCCAACAGATCTACCAGCGTGTCCGTACACGGAAACCGCAGTGCTTCGTCCGTGCCCAACGATCCGGTCACCGAAATTCTCAAAACCAGCCGCACCATCGCCGTCGTCGGCCTCTCCAATCGAAAATTTCGCCCCAGTTACGGCGTAGCCGATTACCTGAAATCCGTCGGCTACCGCATCATCCCCGTGAATCCTCTGGAAAAAGAAATCCTAGGTGAGAAGTGTTACGCGCGACTGGAAGATATTCCGGAAAAAGTGGACATCGTTGACATTTTCCGCCGCTCCGAATTCGTTCCCGATATCGTGGACGCCGCCATCCGCATTAAGGCCCGCGCCATCTGGATGCAAGAAGGCGTAATCCATCACGAAGCCGCCGAACGCGCCCGCCGCGCAGGCCTCTTCGTCCAAATGAATTCCTGCATCCTAAAAGAACACGTCCGCCGCCTCCGCCTGACCCGCGACCCCGCCAGCATCTGAGCCTTCGTAGCGGCGGTCTTCAGACCGCCAGCCTTTGCGATCGTCCGCCGACCTCGGCGTGCAACAGAGAGGCACGTGTCATCCCGAACGAAGTCCCGCGCCGTTTCCTTCCCGCCGCCGTTTGGCGGGCGCGGGACGCAGTGAGGGATCTGCTTTCTGCGGAACACGTCAATTACTGAGCGATTCCGAACTCTGAAATGCAAACGCGACCGCGGGAATATTTCGAGGAGTTTCTAGCCACTCGTCACTCATCACCGCCACTAGCCACTGCAACACTCACTCCAACCGATACATCACCAAAGACCGTTTTCCCGGCTCCGTAACTCCCACCGTCGTCCCATCCGGCGCAATCGCAAAACTATGAAACTCCAACCCGTGAAAAAACGGCTCAAAAACTCCGTTGTAAACCCCCACCCAAACCAAATTATTCGACGCCGTCGGCTGCCCGCGCTTCAGCAAAATATGCTGTTCATCCCGCGACCACTGAAATTCCCCAATCGCCACCCGCACCACCACCGGCCGCGCCCGGCCAACCACGTCGCGCACCTCCAGCGTGTCGCCATCCTTGAAGTACGCAATCTTTCTCGCAGAAGGCGCCACCGTAAGAAATCCCGCGTACTCCTCCACCGATCCCAACTCCGTCACCCGCTCCGCCACCAAATCCAATTGCATTATTTTCGGCGGTCCCACCAGCCGCGTGTTCTGTTCAATCGCAAACGCCTGGTTGCGCTTCGTGTCCCATGCCACCGCCGCAAACGTGAACCCGTCGAATAACACGCGCTTCTTTCCGTCCGCCGGACGCAACGCATTTATCTGGCTCAGTCCTCCGGCAGTCTTCGACAAATACACCAGCGTCTGCCCATCCGCCAGCCACGCTGCATTAAACGCATCCGAAAGCGTCGCGGTCTTCGATCCCGAGATCGAAATCTCCCGCCCATCTGCATCCATCAAATACAAAATCGTGTTCGGCCGCACCGTCTGCTGCTCATCCAGCTGCTGCACGATGCTCCCGCGCGGCTGCGCCAGCTCCGAAGTATCCATCTTCACCACGATCCGCTTGCTGTCCGGCGACCAAGTCAGCGTGTCCACCTGATAGCTATGCTGATGCGGCAAGGGAGGGTGCTTCGCGTCGCCCGGATCGCTAGGCTCTTCGTCAGGGGAGAGGGGCACAGGCGAAAACTTGTCGCCATCAATAATCTTCCGCTTTTTTCCGTCAACATCGCCCACCCAGAAATCGTCATGCTCCACAATCAGTTTCTTAATCCGCTTCATCCGCTCCACGGCGTACACCACATGATTGTCCTGCGAAATCGCAAACGCCTGTACGTCCTGATCGAACACCGCGACCTGTTTTATTTCCGCCAGAGTCAACAGGGGGATCGAAAGAGCGAAAACGATGACGAAGCAGAGAAGCAAAGAGGAGGGAACTGGGCTGGTTTTCGATCGCATCACTTGTCTTTCGTCTCCGCTGGCTTTTTCTGAATTCTTCGTATTTCGTCCAGCCGCAACCGTATGCGCGCCTCAAATCCCTGATCCGTAGGCTGATAATAAATCCGCCCGGCCAAACTTTCTGGCAAACAGCTCATGTCCGTAACCTTATCCTCAAAATCATGCGCGTACTGGTAGCCCTGCCCATAACCAATATTTTTCATCAGGCCCGTCGCCGCATTCCGTATCTGCATCGGCACTGGCTCAGCCATCGTGCTCTGCAAATCGTCCTGCACCTTGCCGTAAGCTTTGTACACGGCATTCGATTTCGGCGCGAGCGACAAATACACCGCCGCCTGAGCCAAAGCCAGATGCCCCTCAGGCGGCCCGAGCAGCTCAAAAGCCTGCATAGCCGCAATCGCGACTTCCAGCGCGTGCGGCTCCGCCAATCCAATATCCTCACTAGCCATGCGCACCAATCGCCGCGCGATATACAGCGGATCCTCTCCAGACTCGATCATCCGCGCCAACCAGTACAAAGCCGCGTCCGCATCCGAATTCCGCACCGATTTGTGCAACGCCGAAATCAGATTGAAATGTTCTTCGCCCGATTTGTCGTATGGCAGCAACTTCCGCTGCAGCACATCCTCGAGCCGCTCCTGCGTTAAAACCCGCCGCCCCTCCGGCCCTGGCTCCGTCCCCATCACCAAAGCTTCTAAAGTGTTGTAAGCCGCCCGCGCATCTCCATTCGCCAAAATCGCAATCCGATGCAAAATCTCCAGATTCGCGGCGACGTTCAGCTTTCCCAATCCGCGCGCGTCGTCCGCCAAGGCTCGTTCGAGCAACGAAACAATCTGCTCCGCCGTATGCGCCTTCAACACATACACCTTCATCCGCGAAAGCAGCGGCGCAATCACCTCAAACGAAGGATTCTCCGTCGTCGCCCCAATCAGCAAAATATTTCCCGCCTCCACGTGCGGCAAAAATGCATCCTGCTGCGCGCGATTGAACCGGTGAACCTCATCCACAAACACAATCGTTCGCCGCCCATACCTCCGCGTAGCCTCAGCCTTCGCCATCACTTCCTTAATTTCTTTAATCCCGGAAAGTACCGCGCTGAAAGGTATGAACTCCGACTTCGTAGTCCGCGCAATAATCCGCGCCAGAGTAGTCTTGCCGCACCCCGGAGGTCCCCACAACAACATCGAGCTCAAATCATCGCGCTCAATCTGCACCCGCAACGGCTTCCCCGGCCCCAACAACTCTTCCTGCCCGATGAATTCATCCAAACTTTGCGGACGCATCCGGTCAGCCAGCGGCCGCCCCGCCAACGATTCGTCCTCAGGTTGCACAGCTTGAAAAAGTCCCATGTTCAAATTAACGATCGCTCCAGTTTCAGTTCCGGACGTCATTCCCCAAGCTTTCATCCGTGTTCATCAGCTTTCATCAGTGTTCATCTGTGGTAAAGCCTTTCGTAGTTCGATTAGCCTTTCCTCCGCCGCGCCACCTCGTACAAAACAACAGACGCCGCCACCCCAGCGTTCAACGACTCCACCTCAGCGCTCATCGGTATAGAAATCCGCGCATCAGCCACATGGTCGATCTCCGGTGGCAACCCGCTCCCTTCATTCCCAATAAATATCGCCACAGCCTCCCGCAAATCCGCCGCAACATCATCCCCTCCGCCACCGCCCGCCGGAGCCACATGCGAACTAGCCGCCACAATCTTAACCCCCGCCACTCTCAACTGTGCCAAAAGCACCGGAATCGCCATCCCGCGCAAAATAGGGAACCGCAATCCCGACCCCGCCGACGCCCGCAAAGCCTTCGGCGACCACGGATCAGCGCTCCCGCGAGTGGTCACCACCCCAGTCGCCCCAAACGCCTCCGCCGACCGCACAATCGTCCCAATATTCCCCGGATCCTGCACCGCCGCCATCACCATCACCAACGCCGCGTCTCCACGTAATCTTCCGTCAGCCGCAGCCGCCCCGCGCAACACGTCATCAAACTCCCAAGCGCGCTGTCGAAAAAGCGCCGCCACTCCCTGCGGCGTCTCCGTTCCCGCCACCGACGCAAACAATTTATCCGTAGTCCGCAGCACCCGCGAACGCGGAATCCCCGCGACACTCTCCCCAGCCGCGCGCAAAATCCACTCTAGCTCCGACGCCTCGCCCGCCTCGCTCACCAGCAACGCCTCGGTTTCCAACCCCGACCGCAGCGCGTCCTCCACCAATTTCGGCCCTTCTACTCCAATCGGCTCGCCCGCCGCCGGCCCCGTCCCGCGCAAAGCCGCCCGAAATATCTTCAGCCACTTATTCTCGCGGCTGGTAATCGTCTCTTCGCTCAAGTGTGACGCCACGCCCCCAGCCTAACAAACGCCCCCCGCCCAGTCGAGTCATCCGCACGCACAAGAATCGCGCGCGAAGCTCCGCCTTGCTTCCATCGCAACCAATATGATAGCGTGCCTATCGAACTTGAGGCGTAACCCGCAGAGAGTGATCACTTGCCCGTAGAAGTCCTGAAAATTTCTGCCGCATCTCCGGAACAACACGTGGTGGACTACGCTGCCGGTTTCATCAAACGCGGCCAAGTAGTCGGCGTTCCTACCGACACTTTCTACGGCCTGGCCGCCGACCCATTCAACCTAGCCGCCATCGAAGCCGTCTTCCGGGTGAAAGGCCGCCCCGAAACCAAAGCGCTCCCAATCCTGGTCAGCTCCATCGAACAAGCAGTCACGCTGATCCGCGACGTCCCCGATTCATTCCTAACTCTCGCGAACAAATTCTGGCCCGGCGCTCTCACACTTGTAGTCGAAGCCACCCACCGCCTACCGCTAAAAGTAACAGGCAACACCGGCCGGGTAGCCCTACGTTGGGCCAACATGCGTGTACCCACAGCAATCATCGAAGCGGTTGGCGCCCCCATCACCGGCACCAGCGCCAATCTTTCCGGCTTCCCCAGCTGCACCGCCGCCACTCAAATCGTAAAACAGTTGGGCGACCGCCTCCCCCTGGTCCTCGATGCAGGCGACACTGGCGGCGTCCTGGCCAGCACCATCGTTCGCCTCGACGGCCACCACTGGAACGTAGTCCGCGAAGGCGCCATCCCCGAATCCGAAATCAAATCCGCCCTCCACGATTAATTTGACTCGGTAGGGGCGCTGCTCGCTGCGCCCCAGCTTGCCACGATGTGGGCTTCGTCGAAGATCTGCCTTTGCCTTTCTCTGCGCCCTCTGCGTCTCTGCAATAGATCGTCTTGCTCTGTGTTCTCCGCCTTTCCGCTGTGCGTTCTGCGTTAAATCTTTAGCCTTAAAAACCTACTTCAAAAACGCCGCATCCAAAAAATCGTAGTCCCCACCCGGAGACAAAACGATCCCCTCCAACCGATCCCGATGCACGCAAACATTATCCACATACCACAAATTAATATACGGCTCATCGGCAGCCACGATCTCCTGCACACGCGCCAAAATCTCCTTCCGCTTCGCCTGATCCATCTCCACCCGCGACTCGTCTAACAAAACATCCAGCTCCGCATTCCGGTAATGCCCGCGATTAGCTCCCACCGGCGGCATCCGCTTCGACCCAAACACATACTCAAAAATATCCGGATCCGTATTCGCCCCCACCCACCGCAGCGTGTACATCTGAAAACTCCCCCGCGTTATATCCGTATAAAAAGTCGCAAACTCCAAAGGCCGTAATTCCAAATTGACCCCCACCCGTTTCCACTGATCCGCAATCGCCGCGCTAGTCAACCGCGTGAATTCATCCGTCGAAGTCTTCAGCGTCAATCGCAACCGCACGCCATCATTCCCGCGCGGATAACCAGCCGCATCCAGCATCTTCTCCGCCAACCCAGGATCGAAATCGTACTGCTGTACGGCCGCATCAAACGCCCAGTGATTCGGCGGCAGCAGACTCTGCGCCGGCCGCGCCTGCCCGCGCAGTAAATATTTAATGATCGTCGCCCGGTCCGTCGCGTAAGCCAAAGCTTGGCGCACCTCGCGCTTCGCCAAAATCGGGTCTTCGAAATTGAACGCCAGATAAGCCATCGTCGTCCCCGGCTCCTGCACCGCCGCCAGGCCGCGATCCTTCGCCAAAGTCACCACCATGTCTGGCGTCAGCGAATTGATCACCGCATCCGCCGAACCTTTGCGCAGCTCCAGCGCCCGCACAATCGCGTCCGGCACGATGCGCATTCGCAACCGCTCGATCTTCGGCGATTCACCAAAATAATTCTCGTTGCGCTCCAGCACGATCTCTTCATCCGTAGTCGCGCTCACGAATCGAAAAGGCCCCGTCCCAATCGGATGTTGCGCCATCTCCGGACCAGACTCGCGCGGCACGATCCCGATCTCCGGCGAAACCATGCTGTACAGCAGGGAAGCGTACGGTTCGCTCAAATGAAAAATCACAGTAGAGTCGTCCGGCGCCTCGACAGACTTAACCATCTTGAACGCGCCGCGCTTCGGCGTCTTCAGCGTGCCAAATATGATCGTATCGAATGTATATTTCACGTCCGCAGAAGTGAGCGGCCGCCCATCGTGGAACTTCACGCCTGGGCGCAAATGAAAAACGTAGGTCACTGGATCAGGAATATCCCAGCTTTGCGCGAGGTCGGGGATTACGTTCAAGTGCGCGTCGCGCGCCACCAGGCTCGAAAACATCAGCCCATCAACGTGCGCAGAATAAGCGTCCGCGCCAATTCGCGGGTCAAGGTTGGTCGGCGCGGCGTCCATCAAAAAATTCACCGTGCCGGAGTCAGAAGAAGCGTTCGACGAGCCGCATCCGCCGATCAGCAGCCCCGCGCAACACAGCAACGCCCCCACCGCGCCACGCAACAATCCCGCGCGTAAATTCCTAGCGCGCGTGGCCGTGCACCAGTTTTCCCATAATCGCAGCTCGCTTCGCCCCAGTAGCCGATGGCAAATTATTCGCGCGCCCATGAAGCGCCTCATACGCCAAAACCCCGAATGCCAACGCCTCTTTGGCCTCCGCCGGCACGCCGAATCGCCCAGACGGCACAATCTCAATCCCCGGCAAAGCCGCCCGCAGTTGCGCCATCAACAAAGGATTCTTCGTGCCGCCGCCCGCTACAATCAGTTCATTCACATGCACGCGCGAAAAAATAAAGCGCCGGAACGCATCCGCAATGGAAAGCGCCGTGAAAATCGTCGCCGTGCGTATCAGATCCTCCGTACGCGCGCGCCGCTTTCGAGCCCACGAGATCAGTTCGTCCGCATACTCCATCCCAAATTGCTCGCGCCCCGCAGTCTTCGGCGGCGGCAAACGCAAATACGCGCTCCGCAACATCATCTCCAGCAGCGGCCGAATCACCTGCCCACGCAAAGCAATCCGCGCCCCGCGATCGTAAGCCATCCGACGCTTGGTGGTGCGCTCCACCAGCGCATCAATGATCATGTTGCCCGGCCCGGTATCGAAAGCGAATACATCCTCAGGCCGCGCTCCTCGCGGAATCACCGTAACATTCGCGATCCCCCCGATGTTCAAAGCCACGCGCCCCAGCTTCGCATCCCGGTACAACAAATAATCCACAAACGGCACCAGCGGCGCCCCCTGCCCGCCCGCGGCCATATCCGCGGGACGAAAATCAGCAATCGTCGCCACCCCTGTACGCGCCGCAATAATGCTAGGCTCCCCAATCTGCAAAGTCGAAGCCACGCGCCACCCGCCCAAAAACCGCGCCGCCGCCCCCTGATGAAAAATCGTTTGCCCATGCGACCCAATCAATCCGATTCGCCGCAGAGGCACACGCCACCGCTTGCACGCAGCCAAAGCCGCCGCTGCAAACTCCTCCCCAAGCAGAAAATTCAGTTGACTGATTTCGGCAGTAGAAGTCGCCCCGCCATTGGCAAGCCGCAAAATCGCCGCACGCACCCGCGCAGGAAAACGCACATGATGATGTCCTTCAAGCTTGATCGAAAGGGAAGGGGGCGCCCCGGAAATACGCACCAAGGCAACATCAATCCCATCCGCCGAAGTGCCAGACATCATTCCCAGTACGCGCATCTCGCTTCTGAGTCTAGAAGCCCGAACACGCAGTTTACAACCGCGATCTCACGAAGGGTTTACACATTGCCACACGCTCAATCTCAGATGAGGCGCCACTCGAACGCGCAGCCACGGCAGGGGCGCTGCTTGCTGCGCCCCAGCTTGCCCGGGCGTCAACATTTCCTCGGACTGCGTTTGCCTTTGAATATGTAGCGGCCGCCTTCAGGCGGGCGAAGTTGCCGTGCCGCATCGTCATGAAAGCTGTTTCTGCAAAGCCGCCAATAAATTCATCGCCTCCAGCGGCGTCAATTTATTCAAATCCGCCGTCCGCAAAGCCTCCACGACCGAAGCATCAATCGCCGCAAAATGAGTCTGCTCCGAATGAACCGCCCCCGCCCCCGGCGACAACTCCGCCGTCAATTTCTCCTCACTCTGCTCATGCCTCCGCAAAATCTCCCGCGCCCGCGCAATCACATCGCCAGGCAATCCAGCGAGCCGCGCCACCTCAATCCCATAACTTTTATTCGCACTCCCAGCCTGCACCCGCCGCAAGAATATAATCTCGTTCCCAGCCTCCTGCACCGACACATGCACATTCCGCACGCCCGGCAAAAGCTGCTCCAATTCCGTCAGCTCATGATAATGCGTGGCAAAAAGCGTCCGCGGCCGCGCCCCCGAATGAAGCGCTTCCACTACCGCCCAGGCAATAGACAATCCATCAAAAGTAGCCGTGCCGCGCCCCACCTCATCCAAAAGCACCAAACTAGCCGCCGTCGCCGTGTTCAAAATCGCAGCCACCTCGCTCATCTCCACCAAGAATGTCGACCTTCCGCGCGCCAAATTATCCGAGGCCCCAATCCGCGTGAACACTCGGTCCAATAGCGGAAGTTTCGCCGACGTAGCCGGCACAAACGATCCCATCTGCGCCATAATCGAAATCAAAGCCGCCTGCCGCAAATAAGTGGACTTCCCACCCATATTCGGCCCGGTAATCAAAAGCAAAAATTGCGACTCATCATCCAGATACAAATCGTTCGGCACAAAACGCTCGCCGCGCTCCTCCAAAAGTTTCTCAATCACCGGATGCCGCCCGCCCGCAGTCATCAGGACCCCGCGCTTGCCCTTTTTCCCCAGCGAAGTCTCCGTAAATTCCGGCCGCGCATAATTCCGCGACGCCGCGATCCGCGCGAAATTCACTAGCACGTCCAATTGCGCAATCCCAGCAGCCACACGCCGCAACCGCCCCGCCTCCCGCGCGATTGCCTCGCGAATTTCCATATACAAACGCCGCTCGATCTCCAGCACTCGCTCTTCCGCGGACAACACCTTCCGCTCATGCTCCTTCAATTCCGTCGAAGTAAATCGCTCCGCATTCACCAAAGTCTGCTTCCGCTCGTAATCCGTCGGCGCCAGATGCAAATTCGGCTTCGAAATCTCAATATAGAAGCCGAAAATCTGGTTGTAGCGAATCTTCAGCGAACCAATCCCAGTCCGCTTCCGCTCACGCTCTTCCATGGACGCAATAATCTGCCGCCCCTGCTTAGTGATGTCGTGCAACTCGTCGAGCTCAGCGTTAAATCCCCGCCGAATCACTCCCGGATCGCTAGCCACCGCCGGAGGATCATCCGCGATCCCCCGCGCAATCATCTCCCGCACGTCAGCCATCTCATCGAGCCGTTCACGCAGCGCAGCCAACCGCTCGTGGCCAGGCGCAGCACCCACCGCAACCAACGGCTCCAGCAACGAGCGCAGCGCCGGAATCTTTTCCAGCGACTGCCGCAACGCCAGCAAGTCCCGCGGCGTCGCCACCCCCAAAGTAATTCGGCTGGTCAACCGCTCCAGATCCAAAATCCCCTCGAGTGTCCGATGAATTTCCTCGCGCTCCACAGTCCGCGATTTCAGCTCGTCAACCGCATTCAACCGATCCTCAATCTCCGCCAGCGAAATCTCCGGACGCAGAATCCAGCCACGCAGCAGCCGCGCCCCCATCCCCGTGGCAGTCTCATCAATCGCCTTCAGCAAAGTCGCCGACGCATCGTCCCCCGCGGAAGGCTCAACCAATTCCAGATTCCGCGCAGTCACCGCGTCCAAAATCATCGAATCCAGCTGCTCGTAATAAGCGATGCGGTCCAGATGCTCCAGGCCAGCCCCGGCAGGTCGCAGCGAAGGATTCGTAACCGAATCTTCCGGCGTCCGCGCCCCTATCGCCGAAGTCTCACGCAAATAATGCACTAGCGCACCGGCCGCAGCCGTCGCCGACGCATGTCCGTTCAACCCAAATCCTTCCAAAGTAGCCACTCGAAAATGCTGCTCCAGCATCCGCGTAGCGTAGTTCGCCTCGAACACCCACTCATCCAAACGCGTTTCCACCGCCCCCAACCCATCCATCTCCGCCGGCAAAGTCACCGGAAACAAAGTCACCGCGCGCGCCAAGAGCACTTCTCGCGGCCGCAAAATCCCCAATTCATCCCGCAACCGCGCCTCCGCCTTCTCCCCAGAAAATTCCGTAGCTCGAAATTCCCCAGTCGAAAGATCCACGAACGCCAACCCGATCACCGGCTCCGCTCCACGCGCGCCACTTCTCGCAGCCGCCTGCGCGCCAGCAACAGCACCGAGACCAGCCGCCACACTCCGCGCCACCGCCGCCAAATAATTATTCTCTTTAGCTCCCACGAGCCCCGCGCCGTTAGCCGTCCCCGGCGTCAAAACCCGTATCACTTCCCGCCGCACGATTTTCTTCCCCGGCCCAGGCACTTCCATCTGCTCGCAGATCGCCACCTTGTGTCCCGCCCGTATCAATCGCGCAATATAATTTTCCGCCGCGTGATAAGGCACCCCGCACATCGGCACCGCCTGCCCCTTCTCCTTGTTCCGCGCCGTCAAAGTAATCTGTAGCAACCGCGAAGCCACCACCGCATCGTCATAAAAAAGCTCATAGAAATCCCCCAGACGAAAAAGCAGCAAAGCACCAGGGTGCTGCTTCTTCACCGCATGATATTGCTGCATTAAGGGGGTAGTAGGTTCGTTCATGAACAAGCCGCGCGCTCAAGACGCCCGTTCAGCAAAAATCACACGCAAGAGCGCGAGGAATAAATAGATTATGCTGGCACGCCAGCAGCTTTGGCAACAACCGCCCTATACTATCCCGATGCCAAAACTCAAGAAGACAAAGCCCGAGATCGAAATCAAACTCCGCATCACCGACATCGCGGCAATCCTACGCAGAATCAAATCGTTAAACGCACAATCTCAACCCCGCGTCCAAGAACAAAACATCCTTTACGACACTCCCCAATCCCACCTCCGCCGCCGCAAAATGCTCCTCCGCCTCCGCATCGAAACCCCGGCAGCTCAAAACGCCGCAACTAACACTGGCGCAGAGCGCGTAATCCTCACGTCCAAAGCCCCTCCACCGCCGCAGCAAAACGAAAAGTCATCCCATTACAAAATCCGCGCCGAACGCGAACAAGTAGCAGCTACCTCCTCCCGCCACTACGCGAAAGCTCTAACCTCCCTAGGCTTCCGCCCCGCCTTTCGCTACGACAAATTCCGCACCACCTTCCGCCTCCCAAATCTCCACCTGGACCTCGATGAAACACCCGCGGGCACGTACCTCGAACTAGAAGGCGACCCAAAAGCGATCGATCGCGCCGCCAAATCCCTAGGCTTCACAAAAAAAGACTACCTCCGCGCTACCTATTGGGATCTCTACGCTGCCGCCTGCCGTCGCCGCGGCATCGCCCCAAAAAATATGCTGTTCACCGCAAAATAATTCGCAAAATCCGCACTCTTCGCTTGACAAACTTTCCATCTGCATTTACTAGTCAATTGGGACAAAAGCTAAAGCACCACAGCACAACGCAATGGAGCTGTCGTCCAATTCGGAACCCGGAAGTCACCGCCCAGCCCAGCCAGCACCACCAGCTCGGCTAGGGCAGGGAACTTCCCCGCACGTATCGGTTCGCTGGACCTGTGAATTATGCGGGGACAGGGAGGCGAGGCCCGGCCTGTAGCAACGAGGGGCGATTTCTGCGCGCCCGTGGCCGGCACCATCCTCCGGCCCGGGCTTTTTTTTTGCCCGCGCACGCACACTCAGCCCAAGGAGCACCCATGCTGCACGCCACTGAAATCATAGGAGCCGAAACGTTCGATTCCCTCGGCAATTACGTCGGCCGCGTAAAAGAAATGTTCGTCGAACCCGCCGACCAACCCAATCGCGTCGCCCACCTCCTCCTCAGCCGCGGCCAATATCGCCCGCTCGTCGCCCGCTACGATCAAATCGCCTCCGCTGTCCCTGGCCGCATCACCCTCACCACCGACGAATCCGCTCTCACCCTCTATCAGCCAAACGAAGCCTGGCTAGCCGTAAGAAAAGACCTCCTCGACCAACAAATAATCGATACCAACGGCCGCAAAGTGGTCCGCGTGAACGACATTGATCTCTCCGACCAGCGCACCAACGGCAACACCGAACTCCGCATCACCCAAGTGGATGTCGGCCTGCCCGGCGCAGTTCGCCGCCTACTGCAGGGAATCGTTCCCCCCATGGCCATCCGCCAAATCCAACTGAAGCTCCCGCCCCGCAAAATTCTCTGGGAATTTGTAAACCTCGTCGAACCCGATCCCCTCCGCCGCGTAAAGCTGCGCCTCTCCAGCCAAAAACTAGAAGCCCTCCATCCCGCCGATCTAGCCGACATCATGGAAGAGCTCTCCCCCGACGAGCGCCAAGGCATCATCAGCTCTCTCGACGAAGAAACCGCCGCCGAGACCATCGCCGAACTCGATAAGCGCCTTCAAACGCAAGTCGTCGAAAAACTGGATCCCGAACGCGCCGCCGGCATCATCGAGGAAATGAGCCCAGATGCCGCGGCGGACATCCTCGCCAGCCTCGACACCGAAGCCAAAAACGACGTCCTCGAGGAAATGGAAAATCGCGAAGCCCATGAAGTCGAGTCTCTCCTGAAATTCGAACAGAACACCGCCGGCGGCATGATGAACACCGAAATCGTCGTCGTCGACGAAGGAGCCACTCGGGGCGAAGTCGTGGACTACATCCGCTTCCACGAGCTCTCCCCCGACCAGCTCGATAACGTAATCCTGGTCAACAAGGAAGCCTCGCTAGCCGGCACAGTCCCCATCGCGCGCCTGCTCCTCTCCGATTCCGATCAACGCATGTCCGAACTCGTCTTCGAGCCGCTGCTCTCAGTGACGCCCGACGCCAACGACAAAAATGTCTTCGAAATTTTCGACAAATACAATCTGCGCAGCTTGACAGTAGTTGACGGCGCTCAGCACCCAATCGGCAACATCACAGTGGACGACGTAGTAAGCCGTATGCACGCCAAAATCTAGCGGCAGAATCTTGAATTTGTAGCGGCGGTCTTCAGACCGCCAGCTGTTGCAGTTGCTTTTGAATTTGTAGTGGCCAGCTCTAGCTGGGCGCAGTTGAATTGCTCTGAATTTGCTCTGCCGTTGCCTGGGTTCTGATTTTGTAGGGGCACGGCATGCCGTGCCCGGCCTCGACACAAAAACGATCGATCAGTTTTAGAATCCAATGACCGACGAACTCACCAACTCGGAACCCACCACCGCGACGTGGAAATCCCGCGGCTCGAACTTCCTCCGCCGCACCCGCATGACGCGTCGCCGCCTCGCGTTATTCCTCGCCGTCGTCGGTCCGGGCCTGATCACCTCCAACGTTGACAACGACGCCGGTGGCATCTCCGTCTACACCACCGTCGGCGCCCACTTCGGCTACACCCTCCTCTGGTCACTCATCCCCATGACCATCGCCCTCTACGTATCCGAAGAAATGTGCGCCCGCATGGGAGTAGTCACCGGCAAAGGCCTCTCCGACCTAATTCGCGAAGAATTCGGCTTCCGATCCACCTTCTTCGTAATGGTCGCAGCCCTAGCCGTGGATCTTGGCAACACCGTAGCCGAGTTTGCCGGCATCGCCGCGTCCATGCAGATCTTCGGCGTCAGCAAATTTATTTCCGTGCCTCTGGCGGGCCTCGCCGTCTGGCTACTGGTAGTCAAGGGAAGCTATCGCCAGGTCGAGAAAATATTCCTGGTTGCTTGCGGGTTTTATCTCGCCTATGTGGCCTCCGCGCTTCTGGCGAAACCGGACTGGCTGCTCGCAGCCAAAGAAACCGTTGCTCCTTCGCTGCATTTCACCACCGACTACCTCCTGATGCTTACCGCACTCGTCGGCACGACCATCGCCCCCTGGCAGTTCTTCTATCTCCAAGCGGGTTTCGTTGAAAAACGCGTCGGCCCCAAGCAATACAAACACGCCCGCCTCGACGTCCTCGTCGGCAGCATCTCCTGCATGGTGATCGTCTTCTTCATCATCGTCTGCTGCGCTGCCACCCTGAATAGGAACGGCATGACGGAAATCAACGACGCCGCCCAAGCCGCCGCAGCGCTCGCCCCCATCGCCGGACGCTTCGCCGCCTACCTCTTCGCCTTCGGCCTGCTTAACGCCTCGCTCTTCGCCGCTTCGATCCTTCCACTCTCCACCGCTCACGTAATCTGCGAAGGCCTCGGCTTCGAAGCCGGCATCGACCACAAGCTAAAAGAAGCTCCCGCGTTCTACGGCCTCTACACCGGCCTGATCATCGCAGGCGGCGGATTCATCCTCCTCCCGAACGCCCCCCTCTTCAAAATTCTGGTCCTCTCTCAGGTCGCGAATGGCGTCTGGCTTCCCGTAGTCCTTATCTTCATCCTCATGCTAATCAATCGCCGCGACTTGATGGGCGAACACACCAACACCTGGGCCTTCAACATAGTCGCCTGGTCCATGAGTATCATAATGATCATCCTTACCCTAGTCCTCGTCTACGCCGCGATCACTCAGCCCTCCAGCGCCGGCCTGGTCGGCACCTTGATCCATTCCCCATGACGATCCCAATCCCACGAGCATCGTCATCCTGCTCGTCCTGAGTGATTTCGCGAAGGGAGCGCAGCGAAGTATCGCTCCGCCTTTCTCCGCGTCTCGGCGGTAGATCGTCTCTCTCTGTGTCCTCCGCCGTTCCTCCGTGTTCTCTGTGTTAAATCTTTTTGACTTCCTCCCACCTTGCACCCACCACCACCCTGTGCTAGCTTTTCACTCCGCGCATCCCGCGAGTGAATCCGAGTGAAAGCATCCGACCTCTTAAAAGCAAACAACCGCGAAGAAGCCGACCTTCTCGATAAACTCGATCTAAAACAATTGCCCCAGCACCTGGCCGTCATCATGGACGGCAACGGTCGCTGGGCCCAGCGCCGCCATCTCCCCCGCGTAGCCGGTCACCGCGCCGGAGTAAAAGCCGCGCGCGAAATCATCGAAACCAGCGCCCGCCTGAAGCTTCCATGCCTCACCCTCTACGCGTTTTCGCTAGAAAACTGGCGCCGCCCCCAAGCCGAAGTTGATTTCCTGATGCGCCTGCTCCGCGAATATCTAAAGCGCGAACTCCCCTCCATTCACAAAAACAACATCCGCCTCCTGATCATCGGCCGCTCCGAACAACTCCCCGAAGGAGTCCGCAAAGACATCGAAGCCGGCATGCGCCTTACCGCCAAAAACACCGGCATGAAACTAGTAGTGGCCCTGAATTACGGCGGCCGCGCCGAACTGGTTGACGCCTTCAACTCCATGCTCGACCAGGTCCGCCAAAACGGCATGTCCGCCTTCCGGGCCGACGAACAAACTATTTCCGAGCATCTCTACACCGCCGGCCTCCCCGATCCCGATCTCCTGATTCGCACCAGCGGCGAAATGCGTGTCAGTAATTTCCTGCTCTGGCAAATCGCCTACGCCGAAATGTACGTCACCGAAACTCTCTGGCCAGATTTTTCCCGCGCGCGTCTACTCGAAGCGCTCACCGATTTCCAAACACGCGAACGCCGCTACGGCGGCTTGGGCAACACACGCGAAAAGGGCAGGGAATCAGCGTCAGCCGCGACAAACAAATCCCACCACACCTCGGGCCGGAGCTAACGCCGGATGCTCCTGCGTCTCCTCACGGCTGCCGTCTTGATTCCCATCGTAGTAGTCCTGGTCTGGTGGGCGCCCGCCATCATCCTCGCGGGCATCGCAGCAGTGGTAACAATTCTCGCCCTAGTGGAATTCCTGAATCTCGGCGAACGCATCGGCCTGCGCGGCTTCAAACTCTGGACCTACTTCTGCACTGTCCTGATTTTCTACGCGCAATTCTCTCTCGGCCGCGTCGAAACTCGTTCCTTCGCAGGCGGCGTCTCCATGGTTCGCGATGCCACTGGCGGCACGCTCTCCGTCGAAGCCGCTCTCCTTATTTTTCTCTTCGGCTGCGTAATCCTCGGCCTGCTCACCAAGCGCCCGCTGCACGAAGTCCTTCCGGCCATCTCCATCGGCTCCGCTGCATTGCTTTTCGTAGTCCTACCTTTCAGCTACATCGTCCGCCTCGACGAAATCGAACTCGTGGGCCGCCAACTGGTCCTCTTCACCTTGGTCCTGGTCTGGGCCGGAGACATGCTCGCCTACTTCGTCGGCAAATCACTGGGCCGCGTCCCGATGGCCCCCGCGCTTAGCCCTAAAAAAACCTGGGAAGGCGCCCTGGGCAACGTCCTCGCCTCCATGATCGTAGCCGTCCTCTTCGCAAAATGGATGCAGACCGACGTAATCACCCTGCTCGTGATCGCCGGAGTAGCAAACATCGCAGGCCAGGCCGGCGATCTGATCGAATCCGCCTACAAACGCGGTGCCTCCGTGAAAGATTCCGGCGGCCTGCTCCCCGGTCACGGCGGCATGCTAGACCGCATCGACAGCCTGATCCTAGCCACCCCCGCGGTCTGGATCCTCTACCAGTGGCTAGCCCGCCCCCAATGATCCACCGTGGCCGTTGAATTTGTAGCGCTGCTCTGAGGCGGGCTAACTTGACGCTGATCTTGCCGTTCGCAGCGCCTTGATAACACACCCACAAAAACCGAAGTTCGCATTATCCCCAGAACCCCTATAAAATATGACGCGCAAGCAAATGAAACCAATCTCCATCCTAGGCTCCACTGGCTCCATAGGCCGCCAGTGCCTCGACGTTGTAGCCTCAAACCCCGGAACATTTCAAATCGTAGCCCTAGCCGCGGGCCACAACGTAAAACTGGCCGCCGAACAAGCGCAAAAATACCAGCCCCAAATAATCAGCGCAGCTACGGAAGCAGCCGCAAAAGAATTGTGCGCAATCCTAAAATCCACGCGCGATAAAAATCACCCTCAACCAGAAATCCTCTTCGGCCCAGAGGGCATGGAAAGAGTAGCCACTCACCCAGAAGCAGAAATAATCGTCTCAGCGGCGGTGGGCGTAGTCGGCCTCCCCGCCACCTACAAAGCCATCGAAGCAGGCAAACATATAGCTCTAGCCAATAAAGAAGTCCTGGTAGCCGCAGGAGAAGTAGTAATGGCCGCAGTCCATCGCCAAAAAATCGCTTTACTCCCGGTGGACTCCGAACACAACGCCATCCACCAATGCCTCCGCGCCGGCGAACCCAAAGAAGTAAAACGCCTGATCCTCACAGCGAGTGGCGGCCCGTTCCGCAAAACTCCGCTATCCCATTTCAGCAAAATCACCCCAAAACAAGCCCTAAACCACCCCAACTGGAAAATGGGCCAGCGCATCACCATAGATTCCGCCACCCTGATGAACAAAGGTTTCGAAGTAATCGAAGCCAAATGGCTCTTCGGCACCGGCCTCGACAAAATCCAGGTCGTCATCCATCCCCAATCCACAATCCATTCCATGGTCGAATTTATAGACGGTTCAATCCTGGCACAACTCGGCCCAACCGACATGCGCATGCCCATTCAATATGCGCTAACCTATCCCGAGCGGGCCCCGTCCAATACATGTGCCCTGGACTGGTCCACCCTGCGTAAGCTCGAATTTGCCGCAGTGCCCGTAAAGAAGTTTCCGTGCCTCACGCTGGCAAAAGAAGCATCGCGTCAAGGCGGTCCGCTCCCTTGCGCGCTAAACGCAGCGGATGAAATCGCAGTCGCAGCATTTTTGGAGAAGCGCTTGTCTTTCCTGGGAATCGCAGCAGTAATCGAAAAAGTACTCGACAAAATGCCGCGCACATCTCTGCACAGCATTGCCGACGTGCTAGAAGCCGACGCTGAAGCCCGCCGCCTCGCGCGTCTTGAAATCCAACTCGTATCGCGGCGCGGAAAGAATTAAAATACTCTCTGAGGCCTTATGCATAATTTCTTAGTGGATCTCGTCACCGTCACCATCGTCCTGGGCATCATGATTTTCGTCCACGAGTGGGGCCATTTCGCCGCCGCCAAACTCTGCGGCGTTCGCGTGGACGTTTTCTCCCTCGGCTTCGGTCCGCGCCTTTTCGGCGTGAAGCGTGGCGACACCGACTACCGCCTCAGCGCCCTCCCATTCGGCGGTTACGTGCGCATGGCCGGTGACAATCCCCTCGAAGAGCGCAGCGGCGCAGGATACGAATTCCTTTCGCGCCCCCGCTGGCAACGCGCCATCATCGCCATCGCCGGACCGCTGATGAACTTCCTTCTCGCCCTGGTGATCCTCTGGGGAATTTTCTGGCGCCTCGGCATTCCTTCGCCCGTGTACGAACACCAAGCCGCCGACGTAGTCGCCGTGCCGCTAAGCATGCCCGGTACCGGTCTGCAAGCAGGCGACCGCGTCACCGCCGTGAACAGCGTCACCACTCCCACCTGGAAAAAAGTTTATTCAGAAGTCGAAAAAGCCAAGCCCGGCAGTTTCGTCACGCTCACCGTGCAACGCAACAACGCCAGCCAATCCGTCACCGTAAATGTCCCCGAGCATCTCACCTCGTTCGATAACTTGCTCGGCTACGCTTCGCTTCCGCCCGTCATCGCCGAAGTGGATGGCGGCACGCCCGCCGATCGCGCTGGACTAAAACCCGGCGACGCCATCACCGCCATGAACGGCAAACCCGTAGTCACCTGGCAGCAGCTTGTGGACGGCGTGCACTCCTCCGGCGGACATTCCATCCAATTCCAGATCCGTCGCGGTAGCGAGCAACTGACTCTCGACATCACTCCCATGCAAGGCACCGATCTCGACGGCCAGCCAGTCTGGCAAGTCGGCGTCCTTCCCAACACCGACGTAGATTACGAGCGCCAATCCTTCGTAGAAGCCAGCAAAGACGCCGCCGCCTCCACCGTTTCCGGCATCCGCCAGATCGGCCAAGTTCTAATCGGCCTCTTCAGCGGCAAAGTCTCCATCCGCCAACTAGCAGGCCCAGTAGGCATCGCGCGCATCTCCGGCGAAGCCGCCAAACGCGGCCTCCCCACGCTCCTCGAATTCATGGCGGTCATCAGCCTGAATCTAGGCCTGCTGAATCTCCTGCCAATCCCAATTCTCGACGGCGGCCACATCCTGCTGCTAGCCATTGAAGGCATCCTCCGCCGCGACCTAAGCCTAGCGGTGAAAGAACGCTTCGTGCAGGTGGGCCTGGTCTTCCTCCTGGGAATCTTCGCCTTCGTAATGTACAGCGACATCCTGAAAGCCGTCCAAAGCCACCGCTGACGATGCGACGTGCATCGTCATCCTGAACCCGCGACAGCGGGTGAAGTCCGCCTGCCGCAGGCGGGGATCTCTCCCGCTTTTCTCCGCGCTTCCGCGCCTCTGCAGTAAATCTTTCAACGTCGTTCGCCCCCTTGACCGCTTTTGGTATAATCTCCTCATACACATGTCCGCCACACCAGCACATCGCGTCTCCACCGGCGAACGCATCAATCACGAACTCCCCGGCCATCTCGAGCGCGAGCTAGCTGCCCGCGGCATTCGCCTCACACGCCAGCGTCGCGTCCTCCTGCAAGTGATGGACACCGCCCGCCGCCATCTAGACGCCGACGAAATTCTCCAACGCGCCCAGAAACTCGATCCGCGCGTAACCCGCGTAACTGTCTATCGCACTCTCGATCTCCTGAAACGCCAGGGCCTCATCGACGAGCTCGATCTCCTGCATCTCCGCGGCGATCGCCATTTCTACGAATCCCACGGCCCGCGCGATCATATCCACGTAGCCTGCATCCGCTGCGGCAAAGTCCGCGAATTCGAAAGCGAACTCTACGAGCAGCTCAAATCCCAAATCTCCCGCGACTGCGGCATAGAAATCACCGTAACCCGCACAGAAGTAGGCGGCCTCTGCGCCGACTGCCGCAAACCCCGCTAACAACCAACAATCCCCGCGCGTCCGAAATCGGAAAGCAATACGGAGTAGTAACGCACCCACGAATCAACGAAGAAATTCAAACTGAAGTCTTTCCCTGCAGAATATCTAGGAAGTTCGCTGCGGCCTCTGCATCGCTCCGGCAGATCTGCTCTTTCTCTGAGTCCTCAAATCTTTTCTCTGTGCTCTCTGTGTTAAGCGTTTGACCTGCTCAACTACGAGCAAATCTAAAACGGCATCACCCCATACTTCCCCTCAAACTCCGCCAAAGGCACCATATCAATCGCATCCCAAGGGCACCCTTCCAGAAACGACCCATCCGGCCCCTTACTAGTGCAAAGCTTGCACCCAATGCAAAGAAGCGGGTCGACCAAAATGCGACCAAACGGCGGATGATCCCCATCCGGCACCCAGAACATGCAATCCGCCACCGGACAATACTCCACGCAAGCCGGCGACCCCGAGCAACCCGTACACATCTCGTTGATCACCGCCACAATATGCGGCTTCCGTTTCCGCTTGGTAGTCGTCCCCTCGGAAATCGGCTCATACTTCTCGATCTCGCCATTCACATAACGCGCCACCGCCGGGGTATATTCAGTCACCGTCGCTCCATGAACCACAAACTCGCCACATTCTCACTGCACAGGGCAGGGAAGTCAATAACCACCGGTCACGCAAACGCCCCAATCACCGCCGCCGTAAACTCCGAAGTAGAAACCTTGCCCCCCACATCCCGCGTCAAACTCTTTCCCTCGCGATAAACCCTATGCAAAGCGTTCTCGATCCGTGAAGCCGCCCCCATCTCCCCCAAATGCCGCAACATCATAATCGCGCTCATAAGCAGCGCCGTAGGATTCGCAATCCCCTTGCCGGCAATATCCGGCGCAGTCCCATGCACAGCCTCAAAAATCGCCACCGTCTCGCCCATGTTCCCGCTAGGCACCACGCCCAATCCCCCCACCAGCCCAGCCGCGAGGTCACTCATGATGTCGCCATACAAATTCGTCAGCAAAAGCATGTCAAACTGGTGCGGATTGATCACCATCTGCATGCAAGCATTATCCACAATCAATTCTTTGTACTCGATCCCGGGATAATTCTCCGCCACCTTCCGCACCGAAGTCAGAAACAATCCATCCGACAATTTCATAATGTTCGCTTTATGAATCGCGTGAATTTTCTTCCTTCCATATTTCCGCGCAAACTCAAAAGCAAACTTCGCCACCCGCGTCGAAGCCTTCTCCGTAATAATTTTCAAGCTCTCCACAACGCCCGGCACGACGGTATGCTCCAACCCAGCATAAAGGTCCTCAGTGTTCTCGCGGATCAAAACGATATCCACATCCACATATCGCGCCTGCACCCCCTCCAAATTCTTCACCGGCCGCACATTCGCGTACAAATCCAAAGCCTTGCGCAACCCAACATTAATGCTGGGCGGCCCGCCCACCGACGCAGTAGCCAAAGGCCCTTTCAGCGCCACCTTGTTCTTGCGAATAGACTCCAGCACCCCCGCCTGCATGAAGTCCTGCCCCCGCCGCTCAATCTCCGCCCGCGCCGGAATCACGTCCCATAAAATCTCCACGCCCGCCGCAGCCAATATCTCCTGCACCGCATGCGAAACTTCCAAACCAATCCCATCGCCAGGTATCAAAGTAATTGTATGTTTCATGGTCGCTTCATATTTTAGGGGAAAGCCCTCACCTTGTACACGCCGCCCGTCACTTCGAATTCTCGATTGATAATCGTCCCGCGCAACTAATCGGCCGCCTCACCGCGAGCTTGCAGCCGCTTGACTTTACCGTCTTTCGCTTTGCGCTTCGTGTCCCAGCCCCCTAGATGCAGCGCCATCGTCGTGCAGGCAGCTCGCAATTCGTCCGCAAGTTCGCGATCGTCCAAAGTCCGCGCCACCACCATCCCTCCGATACATAAAGCCGCGATACTCTCCGCCGTCACACGCCGACGCCGCCCATTCTGAATCAAGCTCCGCTCCAGCACGCTCACCATAGCCTTGAAAACAGTTTCGAACGCAACCTTAGCGGACTTGCCGCTGCGCGCCACATCGGTCGGCAACGCCACCATCGGGCACGAATTCTCCACATCCTCAAAATGCTGCCGCGACAAATACGCGCGTACCACCTGCGGTCCTACATCAGTTGACGACAAATCCACCCGCACGCCTTCCCAGCAACTCTTCCACTCCGGATCCGTAAAAAAGCACCCCAGCACCGCCGCATACAAATCACTCTTGCTCCGGAAGTAGCTGTAAAATCCGCCGTGCGTCAATCCAGCGCCAGCCATGATCTGCTGCAGCGAAACACTCTCAAATCCACGCGCATTGAACTGCCTGCGCGCGCTATCAACGATCTTTTTCTTCACTTCCGTCCGATGCCCAGCAGGGTATGGCATAAAACCTCCTAACAAACGAGTCGCCGGCGAATGCGGAATTATGCCGCGATCACCCTTCTACCGCTCACTAAAATATTATGTTGAACATATTTTCGCGCGGTGTTGTGATGCAGTCGTCAGCGAACGCACTAAGCCAACGGAGCTCAGGAGGAATGATAATGACGAGCAATCGAACCCATGCGACAGCGCTACCCAACCGGCCCGCGCGCCGTCAACTCCTCGCAGGCGCGGCGATCACCGCCGGCGCACTCTTCTTCGGTCCCGCCGAATCCCGGGCAGCCGTCGATGACGCCGTCTCCCACTCCGCCGAATCCATTCACCAGGAAGTCACCTTCAAAGCCAGCAAGAAACGCGTCTACGATGCTCTCACGGACGCAAAACAATTCGAACAAGTCGTCCATCTCAGCGACGCCATGAAGTCGCGCATGCCCCCGAACGCTCCACCCACCCGCATCAGCACTGAACCCGGCGGCACATTCTCCACCTTTGGCGGCCTCATCGTCGGCATGCAAATCGAATTGGTCCCCAACGAACGAATCGTCCAAGCCTGGCGCCCCGCCTACTGGAAGCCCGGCGTTTACTCGCTCGTGAAATTCGCCCTGGCCGAAGCCGACTCCGGCACAAAACTCACCCTCGACCACCGCGGTTTCCCCGATGGCGACGGCCAAAGCCTCCTAGACGGCTGGAACAAGAACTACTGGGAACCGTTAACAAAATTCCTGGCTCAGACATAGCTCAAAGCGCACCGTAGGGGCGGGTCTCAGACCCGCCCCGCGAGTTCGACGACGCGCCGGCGTCGCGCCACCCTCGTCAGGGCAGGGCCTCGTCGGAGCACGGCTTCGTCAGGGCACGGCTTCAGCCGTGCCGTAACCGGCCTTGATGACGGGCGGCTTTAGCCGCTGAGGCACGGTTTCCCAACTAACCACCCTCAAATCTCTCGCAACCATCCCACACCCCCAAGAATCTGATACAATGTACGTGGAATCACGGTCCGGGCCTGATCCCGGTATTTTCGGAGGAATCCAGAATGGTACAGTTAACGCCAGTAGCCATCACCAAAGTGAAGGAAATCCTGACGCAGCAAAATCCCTCTCCCACCGGTCTGCGCGTCGCGGTCGTGGGCGGCGGTTGCTCGGGTTTCAGCTATCACATGGCTTTCGAGAATCAGGTCAATCAAAACAGCGACAACATCTACGAATTCGACGGCCTGAAAGTTCTCGTCGATCAGATGAGCGAAATGTATCTCGACGGCGTGCAAATTGACTACATCGAGACAGTCGAAGGTTCGGGCTTCAAGTTCAATAACCCGAACGTCAAGAGCACCTGCGGCTGCGGCAGTTCTTTCAGCGTTTAATCACGCCAGCTGCGCCGGCAACAGCGCTCCGCCGTATCTGACCATGTCCATGTGCGGACACGCATACCTCCCGAAGGAAAATTCCTTCGGGAGTTTTTTTTGCCCCGGCGTTTGATTTGTGGGTCGTGGCTTTAGCCACGACATTAGCTGACTCAAATTCCTAGCGGCGTTAGCCGCTGAAGTACCGTTCGAGGTCGAACAACACGATGTGTCTCACGCACCCTGACCACCGCTAATGAAAATCGCCCTAGCCCAGTTCAACCCCACCGTCGGCGACTTCGAAGGCAACTCCCAACGCATCCTCGAACTCGCTGCCGAAGCCAAATCCCGCGGCGCCGAACTAGCCGTCTTCTCCGAACTCTGCGTCTGCGGCTACCCCCCGCAAGACCTGGTCGAGCGCCCCTCCTTCGTCGAACGTAATCAACAAGAACTGGTGCGCCTGGCCAGATCAATCCCGCTCCCGTCGCTAGTCGGCTTTGTAGGCGATGCCATGGACAAAACCGGCAAACCCGTGGCTAATTCGGCCGCCCTGATTGCCAACGGCAAAATTCTCTTCGAGCAGCGCAAAATGCTTCTTCCCACCTACGATGTCTTCGACGAATCGCGCTACTTCCAACCCGCCACCAGCCAGCTCACTTTTCCATTCAACGCCGAACAACTTGGCATCACCATCTGCGAAGATTGTTGGAACGACGAACGCTTCTGGCCATATCGCCTCTACGATCGCGATCCCGTTTCGGAAATTGTCGGGAAGGGAAGTAGCCTGCTGCTGAATCTCTCCTCTTCTCCTTATACGATTGACAAGCGCTCGCTCCGTCACGACATGCTGCAAACCATCGCCCGCGAACATCGCGTTCCCGTGGTGTACGTCAATCAAGTCGGCGGCAACGACAGCCTGATCTTCGACGGCTCCAGCGTAGCCTTCATGCCCGACGGCCGAGTCGCCGCCCGCGCCAAGAGTTTCGAAGAAGATCTAGTCCTCTTCGATAGCATCACCGGCGAAGGCGATATCCGTCCACTGATCGAAGACGAGCACGAAGCGGCTTTCGGCGCCTTGGTCATCGGCACGCGCGACTACGTCCGCAAATGCGGCTTCCGCAAAGTCGTCATTGGGCTCAGCGGCGGCGTTGATTCCGCGCTCGTCGCTGCAATCGCCGTAGAAGCTCTCGGCGCACAGAACGTGACGGGTGTCGCCATGCCCGGCCCCTACTCCTCGGAAGGCAGTCTCCGCGACGCCAAGCAACTCGCCGAAAATCTCGGCATCGAGCTACTCAACCTGCCCATCATCGAAGCCTTCGCCAGCTACCGCCAGACGCTTGCTGCCACGTTCACCGGGCGGCCCGAAGACGCCACCGAGGAAAACATCCAAGCCCGCATCCGCGGCAATTTCCTGATGGCGCTCTCCAATAAATTCGGCTCTCTAGTTCTAAGCACCGGAAACAAATCCGAAATGGCGGTAGGCTATTGCACCCTGTACGGCGACATGGCCGGCGGCCTGGCCGTAATCTCCGACGTTCCCAAGACGGTAGTTTACGAACTCTCAAAATTCGTAAATCGCAAAAGGGAATTGATCCCCCACGAAACGCTAGTCAAGCCGCCCTCAGCCGAGCTGCGCCCCAATCAAAAAGATCAGGACACCCTTCCCGACTACGCCATCCTGGACCGCATCCTGAAAGCCTACGTAGAAGACGTTCGCAGCCCCGAAGAAATAGCCGATCACTATAATCTCCCCCTGGACTTGGTCCGCTCCGTAGCCCTCCGCGTGGACCAGAACGAATACAAACGTAAACAAGCCCCCCCAGGCTTAAAAGTCACCAGCAAAGCATTCAGCGTAGGCCGCCGCTTCCCCCTAGCCCAAAAATTCTCGGTCTAAAATCCCTTTCTCACCCCAAGCCGAAGCCGTACAATCTCAGGGCTTTTGCTGTCGTACGATTCGCAAACGTGCGCAATAATACAGGAGCCGAAAAGATGAATCGCTGGTCGTCAATACTGATGTCACTGATAGTAGTCACCGCAACAATTCCTACGCGCGCACAATCCGCAACCGCCGCAACGCCTCCGTCCGCAGCAGACGCGCAAATCCTCAAGAATACTGAGTCCTTCGTACGCGAACTCTTCGCATGGGGCCCCGACTTCAAAGTCAAAATCGGACCTCTGGCCCCCTCGCCCTCATCGTATTTCTACTCCATCCCCATCGAAGTCACCGTAAACGGCCAGACAGATAAGGGTTCAGTGTTCGTCAGTAAGGACGGCAAAACTTTTCTCCGCGGCGAAATGTTTGACATGGCCGCTAACCCCTTCGCCGACAATCTCGCCAAGCTCCATACAGAAGGGAACCCATCCGTAGGCCCCGCCGATGCCCGCGTAACCGTAGTAATCTTCAGCGACTTCCAGTGCCCGCACTGTCGCGAACTAGCCAGCACTCTGGCCACCGTGATCCCCGAATTCCCGCAAGTCCGCTTCGTGTTTAAAGACTTCCCCCTCACTCAGATCCATCCCTGGGCAGAAAGCGCCGCCATCGGCGCCCACTGCGCCTACGTGCAGTCACCAAAAGCCTTCGCGCCGGTAGACGCGCAGATATTCGCCGAGCAGGACTTGCTCTCGACCGAAAATATCTGGGAAAAATTGATCTCCTACGCCACGCAAGCCGGCCTCGACCCCGACGCATTCAAAACGTGCATGGCCTCGCCCGAAGCCAAAGCCGCGGTAGACGCCAGCCACCAGGAAGGCGAAGCGCTAAGCATCACCAGCACCCCAACGCTCTTCGTAAATGGCCATCCGTTGATTGGCGGCGACAAACCCACCCTGGAGCAATACATAAAATACGAACTCTCCGCACCGTCCTCAGCATCACCTGGAAGCCATCCGTAAACTGAACAACCACGAACTCCGCATTCCAATCTATGAGCCCCGACTCGCGCGAACGCGTGGCTCAGGTGTCGCACCCGCGGGCCCGCTGCAGCGCTTCAGCGCCGGTCGCAGTCAGAACCCAAGCTACAAGTGAAGCTGCGGCAGGACGCAGCGCACCTAGACACCGCCACTCACGTCAAGCCCGAACGACAAGCACCACGGCCCGCATCCCAACCTCGCGAAAGCCTGAAGTGCAAACAGCACGCGACCTTCGAAGCTCCAACGCCCGCAAAACGACAGAACTACATACCAAGGCAGAGCGCTCATCACCGGAATGTCCGTGACGCCACCGTTTCACGAACACACGAATCAGACCAGCCGCGACCCGCATAAAAAAGCCATCCTGCGAGGACACAAACCGCACCTGCAGCCGCAGACGCCGCACGGCTCGTAGTCTGCCAATCGCTCCGGCCCGCCATCACCCCATTCAATTGAGGAGTGCGAGTGAGCGAAGCAGTCACCCCAAGCCACAAACCACTCTCGCGTAGCCACCCAGACAGCTCCCAAATCCAGCAAGACTTACCGCCACACATCCCCCGAAAGAACAAACGCCCCCAGCCCAGCCACCCTCCAGCTACAACATAATACCCATTCCCGGAAGTCAAGCGTTATTGTGTGGGCGGCGGGTTGGGGTGCGGGCGTGGGCAGAATGTCGGCTTGCGGTGTACGGCAGGCGGCGGGAGCGCGACTTTGGAGGCGGATTAAGGTGACGAGGGGTTCGCGGACGTCGGAGCTTGTTGCGGGAGCTTGTTGCGACGAGCTTGTAGCGGGAGCTTGTTACGGGGAACTTGTGCGGGTGTCTCGTGGCTGAGCGGCTGGATGGAGGCGCCGTCTCGACTGAGTCTGGCTTGCGGCGGTTGTGACGGCGCCTAGGCGATTATGCTGTCTTTTGGTATGGGCATGTCCTGCCGGCGATACCGTGTAATTCGCAGGAGACTCACCGGCCGGGGCGACATTCGTTCAGTGTCAAGACTGCGCGGTGCAAGATGGACAGCCGCCCAAGTGGGGTTCTAGCGGGGAATCCTTGCAGAGACTGGGGCGATCAAGGGTGCGGATATGAGTTGCTTGCCAGAAGGTTTGGCGGGGCGCATGAAATACCAACCTACGGATCAGGGTTTGAGGCGCGGATACGGTGAGGCCGGGGGAAATTCGGCGCGCCCTGAAGAAGCCGGCGGAGACGAAAGGCAAGCGCTGCGCGCGAAAACCGGCCCAATTCCCTCGTCGGTGTTTCTAGGTTTGCGATTGTGTTCGTTCTTACGATCCCGATCTCGGGTGCGGAGGATGCTTCAGGCGTGCGATATCGAGGGTTCGCGGTGAGATCCTACGCGAGTTCTTTCACTGAACGAGATGCACGGTTCGGTCCTCCATCCCAGTCGCAGGAACGGGATCCGTGACACGCGATTTGGACCGTAGCTTTGGGCTGGGGGTAGCGCGAAAGCGGACTCAATGAGGAGTCAAACTGCAATCTTTCGTCGCGAGAATCCGGCGCTTAGCGATTTCTTGCCTGAAGTGCGGTAGGCGAGCCAGAGTTCTGTTTCTCAGATGACAGTTCCCTGCTGTGACGCGGCGCGGCTTGTCGCATGACTGGGATGTGTACGTGCGGCGCGCAGCGCGTGTGAGTCGCGAGGCAACGCAGCCCCGGGGGTTCGATCACGTGGCACGAGCGCGCGAAGTGAGTGTGGGGTTACGGGCAGCTCCGGAAAAGTGTGCTAGGGAGCTGCGGCGCGCCACAATGCGTGGAGAGATTCTTTCGGCAGTCGGCAACAGGTAGGGGGAAGGTCGAGGCGAATGGGCCAGCAGGCGATGGAGGATAGAACGGTCGACGGATGTTTGTAACGCTCTAGTCGAACGGGGTGGCGCTGCAGGAGTCTGAAGCCCAGGCCATCACAGCCAGGTTCAGCGGCAGTGGCCTGTGCCACAGAGCGCAGCTGCTCCGGCTCCGGCGCCCACGACGAACCATAAGGCATTCCGGCGCAAGCGCTGCCAGAATGTGCCGCCTTTTGCCGTGGCGATTGCGGCGTCGCGTTCGCGAGTGACGGCGGTCAATTTTGTGGCATTGTCTATGGCGTTTTGCTTCGCGGCGGCGAGTTGGACTTGGCACGAGCGGCAGTCCTGAACGTAATCGAATAGAGGTTTTAGATCGGCGGCGGGGATTTGCGCGGAGGGAGCGTCGGGAAGATCTGGCTGGTTTGTTGGTACGGCGAGCGCAGGGGATTCGACTCCGGACGAGTCTTGTCCCGGCGATGCATCCGCCGTCGCTGGCGGAGCCGGCGAGGGGCACCCCTTTTTCGCTACGCAGGAAGCGCTTTTTGTGTTCGCAGTTCCCTGCTGTGTTGCGGGCGTAGCGCTTTGCGGCGAATTAAGTGCGATGGGCTGCGGAAGCGAAAGAAATTTTGGCAGATCGCGGAGGACCTGTGCTGGAGTCTGCGTCTGCCGCTTGAGCGCATCGATTTGTGCGAGCGTGTCTTTCAGTGTGGCCGCGCGATCGTGTTCACGGACGTCGGCGGCATCGAGCGCTTGTTTTTGCGTCGAAATTGTTGCCTGCAGACGGAGGCGATCGTCATGCTCGGTGAGCCATGCGTGGAACGCCATAGCGGCCAGAAGCACGGCGAGAAGAATGCCTGAGATCTCTAGTGTATTTCGCATGGGAGTGGTTCGTGATGGGTGATTCGTGATTTGTGAATCGCGGTCTGTGACCTGCAACCGTTGGTTTGTGATTTATGAAACGCGAAAGCTGCGTCCAAAGTCGCTATTTACTAGCGATTAGAAAGTGAACTTGCATTGATGATGAGGGAGTTACAACCGTTTCTAATAATAGGACTAGCGATTAGAATCGCGCGAATATTGATTCGCGATCAGCTGCCAGACCCGCCATTGTGAGGAAGCCGGTTTCAATTAAGTTTAGAGCTGCGCCCCGCACCCGACGACATTAATTCGGCTGCCTGGGCGCCAAGGTCCGTTTCGCAAACGTTTCGCCACTGCCCTTTAATTGTACTTACGTCCAGTTGTTCGCTGGCCGCGCGGGCGCGCATCATGTGTGCAGGCGACCATCTCGCGTGCCTAGCAGTGCACACACACCTTGCGACCAGCTCGAAACATCTGGAGAGAAAAAATGCGACGCGCTACCCTCGGGCTCGTTCTCGCGCTCATCTTGGCGCACATCAGCTGCACGGGGACGACAAAATCGAGCGGAGGCGCGACACCGCCCGCGCAAATCGCGGTCAGCGTTACACCCACAGCGGCAAACGTGCGCGCGGGAGCGGGGCAACCGTTCAGCGCGGCAGTCACAGGGACGACCAATCAGAGCGTGACTTGGTCGGTGAACGGAGTGGTGGGCGGAAATGCGAGCGTTGGACTAGTTACAAACGCAGGTCTGTACACCGCGCCAGCCATTCTGACGAATCCAAACACGATCACCGTCAGCGCTACGTCTGCCGGGGACGCCAGCGCGAGTGGCGCCAGCGACGTGACACTGTGGAACGCGACTCCTGTGCTCAGTAACGTGAGCCCTGCGACGTTCACCTCAGGCGCGTACTCACTCACCGTTACGGGAAGCAAATTCGTGACCGGCGCGCAAGTGTTGTTCGGCGGCGCTGCGGTGACCACGACTTTTGTTTCAGCGACTCAGCTCACAGCGACGGGATCCGCACCCAGCGCCGGAACATTTGCCGTGAGTGTCAGCAATCCAAATCCAGGCAGCAGCGCATCTGGTTCCATGAACGTCACGGTGACTTCGCAATCTGGGGGCAATCCTCCGCCACCGCCCCCACCGAGCGCGTGCAGCGCCATTAGTTTGGGCCAGGGTGGCAGCTTGAACGGTTTCCTGCCCTTCCCGGCGGACAATTTGTGGAATCAAAATATTGCGAGCGCGCCAGTGGATCCGAATTCCGCAGCAATCATTAATTACATTGGTGCGACTGATCCCGTGCATCCGGATTTTGGCTCGGGCGAGTACAACGGCTCGAGCATTGGAATACCGTACATCGTGGTGGATTCGCAGCAAGCGCCGGTGGTTATCAACTTCACGGCTTACGGAGACGAGAGCGATCCTGGACCGATGCCTGTGCCGGCTAGCGCGCCGATCGAGGGTTACCCGAATCCCGGAAGCGGCGATCGCCACGTGCTGGTGCTCGACAACAGCTCTTGTTGGCTGTACGAGCTGTACAGTTCGTATCCGCAAACTGACGGCAGCTGGAACGCGGCTTCGGCAGCGGTGTGGAACCTGCAGTCGGACGAGCAGCGACCGCTTACATGGACTTCCGCCGACGCTGCGGGGCTTTCGATCTTCGCCGGGCTCGCGCGTTATGACGAGGTGGCCGGCGGCGCGATCAAGCACGCATTGCGTTTCACACTGCAGAACAGCCGCGCCGCTTTCGTGCCGCCAGCTTCGCACTGGGCTGCGACCACGTCGAACGCGAGCGCAGCGCCCATGGGCATGCGCATGCGTCTGAAGGCCAGCTTCGATATCTCGGGGTTTTCCGCGACCAACCAGGTGATTCTGACCGCGCTGCAACAGTACGGCATGATCATGGCGGACAACGGGTCCAACATGTTCATCAGCGGCGCGCCGGACGATCGCTGGGACAACGACGACCTGCACAATCTGGACCAAGTCACCGCGGCGGATTTCGAAGTAGTGCAGATGAATCCGATTTACACGCAGTCCAATCTGCCGACTGGAGCCGAGCCGGCGATCGCGAGTTTCACGGCTAGCCCCTCGACTGTGTCTGCCGGCACAAACGTGACGCTGTCGTGGAACGTCACGGGCGCTTCGTACTTTGACGTTACGCCGCAAGTTGGCGCGATACGCGGAAACACAGTGGTCGTCACGCCGTCGCAAACTACTACCTACACGCTGAATTCTACGAATGAGTTTGGACGCAGCACTTCGACTGTCACTGTCACCGTGCAGTGACGCTCCGCATGGATCACAAGCCTGTCGCGGGCGGGCACAACAAGCCGTGCCCCTACGAAAGCCAATTAACACGCCGCTTCGCACCCGCCGCTTGCTACAGCTTACTTGACCGTGATTACCAAATTGGATGGCGATGCCGGTGTGATTTGCGCGGAGGGAGCGACGGCGACGGCTGAGAAGACTGCGTTGCCGTTGGCATCGAGGCCGGTGGTGCGGGCGTAAAAGACCACGGAGCCGTACGGGGGGCCCTGCGTGAATTGGACGCTAACGCTGGTGGCGCCGCTGGCGGCCGTGGTGGCGGGATTCGGCGCGATGCCGATTTTCACGAGCGTGGTGCCGCCATCGGGTGTGGTGCCGTATTCGAAGCCTGTTACGCAGTTCTTGGTGACGGTCGTGGTGCACACCGGGTCGACCGTATAGTTGAAACTCCAGTTCAAGGTGATCGATGCGGCGTGCGCGACCACAGCCGTCATCAATTGCGCCAGCACCGCGAGGCCGATCAGCGCTACGCTTCCGAATCTGGTGATGAATGTGTGTTTCGTTTTCATGTTGGATGGCTCCTTAAATGGAAATGGATTGGAAATGTGGAGACCGGCGGTGCGGTGCAGCGTTAACGCAGATCGCCGAAAATCGTGAGATCACGGGCGGGACGCAGGCGCATAGCGCGCAGCCAGTGATAGCGCGCCGAAGACGTCCACCAGGCGCGAAAATCCGTGAGATTCCAGATCATTTGCACTCTTTCGCTCAACCCGCGTTATCTGCAGCGCATTATCTGTAACGAGGCACGCGCGCCAGCACCTGCGCCGCGTAATCTGGATTACCGCCGCCGTTCCAGAGCGCCAGGCCACGAGGGACGTTGCCGCCCGCAGCAGCGAGCTTGACCGCCAGCACGATGCAGCCAAACGTAAGACCTGCTGACGAATCGCATAGCGCGCTGAGAAATGGCCGCTGGAAACCGTGTTCGCGCGCTACCTGGCCCATCACCTGCATCAATCCCCAGGAAATCGAGCGAGCAATTTCTTCGGTGGGAGGGAGATCGAGCGGTGCAACATAGCGTGCGCGAAATCCTGGCTCGTAGCGGATGGCGGTTGAGTCCCACGCGGATTCCTGTTCCACGACCGCGCATACCAGTGCCGGATCCAATCCATGTGCGGCGGCGATGGAGCGCGCCAGTGCGGCGATTTCAGTGGTGGGGGCCATTCAAATTCACCCAGCGGATGGGCGGTTCGGGCGGCGTTTCAATTCCCTTCTCGTCGCAGAGCTTTTCCAGCAGCCGGTAAATGTGCGGCAGATGGCTGGTGGCCATGTCCTCGACAAAAGTGCGCGTCATTTCGTCGTTGCGAATGCGGCGGTAGAGCCAGCGCAGGAATAGTACGAACTGCACCAGAGAAGTGAGGGCCACCGTCAACCAGTAGGGATCGATTAGTTCGCGCATGAACGTAGTGATCCCCATGGACTGGCCGGCATTTTGTGAACGGCACTGACTAGGGCAGCATTGGTGCGGACTCAACCTGCGGAGTGAATTCTCCGGGTCCGATCCTGAGCACAGCGGAGACGCGCTTCCTGCAGCGCGTGCTTCCGGCGAATCGGATCGCTTGCGACAATCTGGTCCTCGAAAAAGCACCGTGCACGTTTCTCCGTGAATTGTTGTGTGGCTGCAAGGTGCGACTGGAACGCTTACCCAAACAGCGAGGCGATGCTGCTGCCGAGCCCGAGCATTCCGCCCAGTCCAGCCGTGGATGATCCAGTCGAAGCTCGCTGGCGCACGCCGAGCAGTTCCGATGGCACTCCCATCGCCTTGCCCAAAAGGTTGGTGTCCACTCCGTAGGTCTGCCCCAGCGCACTCAGGCCGGCGAGCTGCTCTTTCAATTGCTGGTTCGCGAACGTGACCTGGTTCTGCTGCGCCTGCGACGCGTCGGTCTGCGCCTGTTCCCTGCCGAGCTGCGCGGTCAGGTCGCCATAGCCCGCGGAATTATTTGTCGCGGCGGTGCGATTGGCGGCCTTTTCTTGCAACGCGTTGAAGGCCGTGTTCGACGCACCCAGGCTTTGCTGGGTGATGGCCGATTGCTGCTGCGGGGTGTACCCCTGGCTATTGAGCAGGCTCTGAATGGTGGGCATCAGCAGCGAGCGATCCTGCGCGTCGGACTGGCCCTCCTGCGAGATCATTTGGTTCTGTTGCGCGAGTTGCTGGTCGGTAAGATTGCGGGTGGTTTGCTGTGCGCCGCGAGACATACGGTTCCTCCCTCGAATTATTTTCGTGTTTGGTGAAACGTTTCGGAGTGAAACTGCACTACTGGGCAATGGATTTGTGATGCGTTCCAGTTAGGCCGGGCCCGGCACAATAACTCGGTGTGTGATGATGGGCTTCTGCGGTCGGTAAATTGCTATTTCTGGTTGGCTCGCAGGCGGAAGCAATAAGGCGTCCACGCGTCGTCGCGCATCCAACCTAGCTTCGCAAGCCTGCGGCCGAACCGTTTCGCGATCGGCGGTGGCAGCCACGCGTGAGCGTCGTCCAGCCCGCGCGCCAGCAGATCATGTTCGCCAGCTTGATGCAACGCTAACAATCGCGCGAAACGTTCCTGCGGATTCCCTGCCGACGACCTTTCGCTCGCGTCGCGGTCCATCAACAGATACATCTCGCACGTCAAGCGCGCCAGTGACGCCATCACCACTTGCCCAGCATCGTCTTCCAGGACCAGTTTCGAGACGAAGATAGGGTCTCGAAGATCGGGGAAAGCGTAATCGAATCCCTGGCGGGAATGCATTCGCCGCAACGGCTCGAGATCAGCTTCCGTGTATTCGCGTACGCGCATCGTTCTAAAAAACGCGATGGCGGAGCAGCGGATGAAACCGCGCCACCGCTTCCGCCGCGTCGAAAGTTGTTGCACCTGACGTAACACCGTAAGCGGCTAGCGCTGTCTGGGCTTCTAGCGAGATCGGACGCTGAGCCAGGGGATGCGGCAACGCCTGGAATTCCGCGTCGTCTTCGAGCGCCAGGTGCGCGCCCTCATCGGCTTCGATCAGCGCGAGGATCTGCGCGGTCTCCGGCAGCGCCATTGCAGCGGAATCCGGTTCGCCGATCGCAGGAACTGCCTCGCCATTGGGGACAAGAGCCATCCAATGCGACGTGTTCAGCCGCGCGGAGTGGCGCTGCAGAGCTCCGAGCGTTGTGAGGTAATAGGCTTTTCCGGTCATGGAATAATTGTTCGGACGCTGCGTACGAGGCACGCCAGCGTGCCGACGAGCAGTTGGCGCGGTTCACGAACTGAATGTGTAATTGTGAGTCAGAACCGAGGCGGCGTGCCGCCCGGCGTAAAATTGATGTACAGGCTCGCAGCTCACCGTCACCTTCTGCGAGTCTTCGGAAAGAGCCTCCATTTTCCGCAGGGTGAGCCGACCGAAGCGGCCCACCAGGATATCGGACAGGCACAAACGCTCGGCGCGCATCGGTGAGCCATCGGCGAGCGTGAAAATATGGTGCGGCGTCACGTCGAGCGATTCTTCGTTGGAAAAATGCAGTCGTATGAACGTGTCGGCGTCGCGCACTTCCAGTCTGGCAAGGCGCGTCCAGCCTTCGCCAGCCGCTGTTCCCGGGCAGCGCAGATGTTCGCCGGGCTTGCACGTCTCGATGGCCACTGTGCCGCGCTCTTGTGTGAGCACCATCGTTCCAACGCGCAGACAGCTTCCGCTGCCACCGCCCGAGCCGCCACCTGCGCCAGACGTGGTGGTAGCCGCAATCATCGCGCCCTGCGAAAGCGGGATCAGGCCTTGCAACGATTGTTGCTGCGCCGCGGTGTTCGTTTTGGCCGTGAACGCGTTTGCCGGCGTGCCGGCGCTGCTCGCGAGGCCGCCCACCCAGGCAAGCGCGAGCGCGGAATCATCCCAGTAGGGATAGAAATAATATGTGGTTCCCGGAGTGAGGCCAGTCACGACGAGCGAGCCGTTCGCGACGGCCGTCGTCGTGCCGTCGGCGCGCGCGATGGTCAGCGCGGACCAGCTCCAGGTGATCGTCGCAGTCGCGGAAATATAGGTGAACGCACCCGACCACGTCGGCGGCACCGAGCCCTTCATCAGGACGCCAGTTTTTGTCGGATCGATCTTCCCCGCCGTGGTCGCGCCGGAAGTCACGCGCGCATAGTTCACGCCGTCGGTGATTTGATTGTCCAAACTCCAGCCCTGGTTTGGACCCAGCGAGGCTTGGGCAATGCTCGTCAATGCCTCGTAGAGATGCGGGTTCTCTTTCCGCAGCGCTTCAATTTGTGGAACGTTCAGCATGTGATCCTTTAATGCTGCGCGACCTCAGTTCGTGCCGCGGACGACGGCGAACGGATCGGGCTTGGCCCACGGCACCAGCTTGGTGATTGCGAACCATGCGCCAACCGCGTTCGTCCCCACCTGATAGGACACGCGCTCGGCCAACACATTCGTGAATTGCTCCATGTCGCGCGCGGCCGGTGCACTGAGAGTCCACGCGCCCAGCGCAGCGGACGTGACGCTGCCAGGCAGAACCGCCGAGAGCGTGAGCGAGCCGGCGCCTTGCACATATCCGGTCAGATAGCCGAACAAATTTCTGCCACTCAGGCCCGTCGCGGCTAAAAACGCGGTCGAGTAAAAGGAATTGATGGCCACGCCATCATCGGAATACTGACCTTCGACGGGCGAGTAGATTTTCCCGGTGGAATTATTCGATCCGAGAAATATCTGTGCAACGCCCGTCGATCGTTCGATCAATCCGCAAGAATTCGCCGCGATGCTCCACGTCGCCCATTTTCGCCCGCGCTCCGGGGTGGTGAGCACCGCGACCAGCGGATCTTGCAATCCTTCGGTGTAGTCGAGAACCAGCACTTGGCTCGGTTGTGTAGCCGTGCCCATCGGCACGCCCACCAAAATCCGTTTACGCTGGACATCCACTTGCACCCACAGTCGCTGCCCAAATTCCCAGTTGATGGCATCCCAAGTGGGCTGAATTTCCTGCGAGAGTTTCACCGGCTCGCTGCCATCGAAGTAGTAGAGACCGGAGCGTCCAGCGATCACCACCCACTCCTCGCCGTATCCGATGCCGTGCGCCGAAGGAGTGCCGACCTTGTTCGAAACTTCCGACACCTGCCACAACGCTGGCTCGTTCACTCCGTCTGTCGCCGTGACGTAGAGCGACCGTTCTTTCGCGAAGTACAGGTTATTCCGCAATGTGAAAGCGGCGCGAATTCCCTGCCCGTTGTTCTCGGCGATGCTCTGAATGCCGGTCACGCCGTCGTAACTCTCCGGCGCCGCGCTGGAGGACGCGCGCACTAGCGAGGCGTTCTGCGCCGCGTTGGTGGGAAAGACTTCGATACAATCCACGTAGAATGACTCGCCGCTGGGCGCCGGAACACCATCCGCATACACACGCAGAGTCAAATCCGCCGGCAGTGTGGCCTGCGGAGTAAATAAATCGACTGTGAATTCCGCGTAGGCCGTGGATACCTGCGCGGCGGTTACCGCGATTCCCGTGGCGATCTGTCCCGCTGTCGGGCTGAACGCGTTCACTCGCAACGTGCCAGCGGTGAGGCCAGCGCTGCGCGCGATACGCGCGCGCACGGAATAATCCGTATTGCTCAGCAGCAGCGGATCGCCATTCGCATCGGTAATCGCATTCTGCGAAATGTAGCCGCGCTCGGCCGTCACTCCGTCGGCGACAATGCGAAACGCGTCGCCCCAGACAGCATTCAGAGGCTCGCGCGTCGCGCCGCCTCCAAACGATGGATCCAGAATCCAGCCCAGCGGCCGGCCATTGCCCGAGGCGTCCCACCCGCCGTCAAACGAAAGGTTTCGCCAGTTATCCATCTTGGCGCGTTCGCCCCACCAGAAGAGCCGCCCGACATATGGCACCACTCCCAATTGGTTAGGCAGCTCGACCTGGCCGAACAAGTAATCCATGCTCACGCCGCTGAGCAGGATCGTATCGGTGAAATCCACTACGAGCGACGTGGTGGTATTGTCGTTGATCGTCATCGTGGCCGGCACTTGATAGAAAGTTGCGCCGCCGCTGCCTGTGAACGCCAGCAGCCTCTGCACCACGTTCGATGGACCCGTCGGAATATTCGTCACGTTTACTTGCTTTCCACCCGCGGCCGTCCAGGAAACGGGCGGCGACGGCGCGGTCCAGTAGCCCTGGCGCGTAACGAAAATTACCGAGCACTGATGCACGCCTGGGGAGATCATTCCGGTGGCGATGGTGTCTGCCAAAGCCGGCCCCTCGGCCGGACCAATCTGGCTGACGCGGTCGAAGTTCGTATCATCGTATTGCCGCGGCAGGTCCTGGCCCATCAGTCCATCAGAGAACGCCATATATTCGCGTCCGAATTGCGTGGCGGAAGCCATCAGCGCGTTCGGAATCACGCCCGAAGCTGCGAGCGTCAGCACGCCGGGCGTGGATTCTTTGTATAGGTCGCCCAGTGAATCCAGAGCGAGAAATCGCTGTATCAGGTTGGTTGTCGCGTAGGTTTTCACGCCGTTAATCTGCGGTGTGCCGGTGAGGATCGAAAATTGCGATACCAGCCCTGGGCGCGTGCGCACGCCGCCCGGGAAAAATTCCACGTCGCCCAGGCTCGGCGACATTCCCGCCGGCACGTCCGAAGGATCAAGAAGAGTTACCCAGGTGCCGAAGACGTTCAGCGGCAAGGGAGAAAAAGATTCGATGGACATGGGGATCTCAGGCCTTCCGCCAGCACAGGTGGTATCGCTTCAGGGCAAAGGGACAAAGGGTACGGCGCGGTAATTTGCGGACAGATTCGCTCTGAGAGTGGATTCGGGCAGCGCGACGACGTCAGCGACCGACGAACTAAATCCCAGATCGCGACACCTACTGCAGTTTCTTGAAAATCCCGTAGAACGTGACCGTGTCCGAGGTGATCGCTGCCGGATATGCACCCGCGGCGAGTTCAGGAAACGCTCCGGCCGCACTTCCCTGCTGAAAAACTTTCACCTTGTTCGCATTCATCGTGGCGCCAGGAGTAAAAATGTAGTCGTAGCCGGCCAGTCCGTCCATCCAACCCGTGCCCTGTACCGGCGGCTGGTCAGATGCTACCAGTGGCACTTGCGAGAGATCCAACGTGTCGCCGCCGGTGGTGTAATTTCCCGTCGCCGCCACCGTGCCGCTCACGTGGATGCGTTTCCCGTCATCCCATGTATCTACCACTGAAAATGTCAGTGCCATGTTTCCTCCAGTTAGTTCCTCGCCTCGCCGGCGCATTGGACATAGTTCGTCGTGCCCGCGGACTGGCGCTGCACGGTTCCCTGCAGACAGCCGCTACAAAACCCTGCTATTCGCTGTTATGATGTTTAATTCGTGACGCAACCCGAAAGCCTGCAGTTGAATCCTAAGCGTCGAAGTCCTAGCCAAAGTCCAAGAGGGGGAACCTGGTGCGGCTATTGAGAATGGTCTGTGTGGTTGCGGTGATGGGTTTCGCAGCGCTGGCGCTGGGGCTGGCGCTGAAGAATCCCGCGTCTCGCTCTCACGCCCAAAACCAGGTAGAGATTCAGGTAAGCCCCTCGGTGTCCGCACGTTCCACGTCATCATCAGTCGCAGCGGCCGCCGTCCCGGTCTCATCCACCGGCGCCGCAGCCGCCGTCGTGGCGTCGAATGTGGGCATTCGCACGCTCGCCGTAGCGTTACAACCCGCCGCGACAACTGTCACGAACAGCGCCGTAGCATCTTTAACTCAACTCTACGTGACCGCCATCGACCGTCCCGATCAGATTTTTTCCTACGTCCTTCGTGCCGCATCCAGCATTGCGCCAGCCAGTGCTGCCAAATTTCTGGCCGCACCCGCCGCAGGTGCGGGCACAATCGGCTCGATTGGTGACGGCGGCGCAGCCAGCGCAGCGGAGCTCGATCTCTCACTCGCCAATTTCAGCATGCGCAGCGAAGTCGCCATCGCTCCCGACGGCACGCTCTTCATTGCCGACACCGGTAACGCCACCATTCGCACGGTCGGCGGAGCCGCGAGCAGCGAGCCAACCATCATCCGTAGTGTCGCGGGACGTTGGGCGCCGCGACAGAACGTCGAGCTGGCTGAACCTTACGGCGTCACGCTCGACCGCTCTGGAAATTTATATATCGCCGACCATGGCGCGAATGCCATCGTTGAGCTATTCGGTCCCACTTCTCCAAAGGCTGGGCAGTTGGAAGTGCTTGCGCACATGGGCTCGCCCGCAGCCGTAGCCGTCACGCCGGACGGCAACACAGTTTTCGCCGCTTCGCCCGACACGGCCGTAATTGTGGCGATTAACACGCAAACGCACGCGCTGCGCAGCGCCGGCGTATCTCCTGCTCCGCTTTTTGCCGCCGCGCTCGCGCAATCCAACGCCGCGCGCATTATTCCCCAGGGACTCGCCGTGGATGGAGGCGGAAATCTATTCATCGCCTACACCGCAACGGGCGGCACCTCCGACCAGATATTGCGTCTCGATGCATTTTCTTCGAAGCTGACCGTCGCCGCGCGAGGCTTGAGTGCCCCTGGAAATATTTCGTTTGACGCGCAGGGTAACCTGTTCGTCGCCAATCAAGGAATGCGCCAGGTTTTGAAATTCAATTCAATGGGCGTTCCAGCCACGGGTGTCACGTTGACTCCGCCGCCGAACTGCACCGGCGCGACGACGGTGTTTTGCGATCAGGTGATCGGCGGTACCAGTCCCACGGAGCCTTTCGAACTCAGCAACAACACCAGCAACACGATCACCGGCATCGCCGTAAGCTTTACAACCGGCAACACCACCGATTTCACGATTTCCAATTCTTCGTGCGCGACTTCGCTGGCTGCGAATAGCAGCTGCGCGTACAACGTGGCCTTCGCGCCCGCAGCAAGTGTCACCAGCGCCTGTCCTGGAGGAGCGGCCTCGAATACCCGATGCGCTACCCTGTCGGTCAATTACACTGGCGCCACGGCTCCGCTCACGGCCGAGGCCGACGGCGTTGCTGACGATTTCGAAATCACCTGCATGACCACTTCGATCTTCACCTGCCCGCCGCCATCAAACGGCGCACCGTACCAAATCACTATCGATCAGGGATTCCCGGCTACGTTTCAGTTGCAGATTGTGCCGGACGACACCTTCAGCGGTTCCGTGACGCTAAACTGCCCAACGAATCTGCCTTCCGCGCCAGCGGGCAACGACGGAACTCCCACTACTTGCGGCATTTCCGCCGGGACCAGTGTTAGCCTGCCGCTTGCTAATACGATAACCTTGCCCGTCGTGGCTGGAACCGCCGTGCCGTTCAACATCACTTTCCAAACCACTACAACCGCCGGCAAACAATTCGCCGCTCCTCCTGCTTCAACCGGCGCTAAGCGCATCGGTGCGCTCGCTGGGTTTTTCTCGTCGCGGTCGGGTGGCTCCGGTAGCCCTAGAGGCTCCGGCCGCAGCCGAATTCAATCGGTCGCGGAGTTGGCCGCGGTTGCCTTGCTGGCTGCAATGTTCTCGATCCTGGCTCTGCTCACGCGGCAAAAGCGTGTGCCGCGCATTATCCCAGCTCTCACCTTCACATTTGCCGTCGCAATTTGCGCCGTCCTGGCTGGGTGCCATCACTACAACTCAACCGCAAACATTATTCCCTACACACCTACCGGCACCTACACGCTCACTGTGCATGGATTCGTGCAAAATGCGTCGCGGGGCTTTACCGTGACGCTTGTCGTGGATGACTAGCGGTTCGTAACCTGTTCTGCGGTGGAATATTCCGCAGACCGCCGCGTCGTCAATTCCGTTCAGCCTAGAGGTAAACCACTCCTCGGCGATATCCGTAGGGCTTCCTCCGCCGTCCCGTCGTTTGCTCCGGACGAACATAGCGGTTGATCAAATTCTCGATCGCAGTCTGCGCAGCACCGAGCAAGTCCACCGCAAGCGCTCGCGCCCCGCGCGACCGCGCCGCCAGTGCCGCCGTGGCGTAGCCCAGCGCGTCGGTGGCCGAGCGAATCTGCACCGGGTCGGTTCCCAACGTCAGGATTGGCAGCACTTTTTCGTATCTCACGCGCACCGTGATGGATTGCGTCGCGCCGATCAGATTGATCTTGTCTTCCCGCCATTCCCACAGACGCAAGTAGGTGCTGGGTTGCAAGTTCAGCATGCCGCCGCCACTGGTGAATTTCTCCATGGGCACGAAGACGTCCCCAGTATTCGCCGTGGCTCGTTCCCACAACACGTGCGGCATCAGGCAGTCGGTGGGTAGCTGCGGACTGGACACGTCGCTAATCTCCGTGTTCGTCACGCCCGTCAAAACGTTCTGATCGAGTTCGATGTCCTGCTGCTCCATCAGCACGCTCACGCCGTTTTCAGCAAGTTCGCGCTGCAGACCTCGGTACGCCGAGTTCAACAGCGGCATCAGCAGCGTGTCCGTAAACACCGCGCCCGAAGTGTCGTTTACCAGCGCGCGCGCTAGCGTCAGTGCATCCTCCGCTTGCGAGTACGCCGTTGTGGGTAGAACGGGCATGGTTCCTCCGGTTTCGTGACACGCAGGTTCCGATCGCTATAAATTGCGTTAGGATATTTCGCAGTACTTCGAACACCCCCGCAATAAAGGAGACTCATGGCAGCCGCTGACAAACGCCAGTACGTTCCCTCGCCCGGAGGCATGGGCGATCTGCCGTTCAGCAACGCAGTGATCGCCGGAAATGCCGCTTATCTCGCAGGACACATCGGTTTCGATCCGGCCACACGCAAGCTTCCGGAGGACATCGAACTCGAGGCGCGCTTCGTGCTGGACGCGCTGCGCGACACGCTCACGCGCTCGGGCTTGGCCATGCAGGATCTCGTTTCACTGACCATCTATTGCCCCGACTTATCGCTGTTCGAACGCTTCAACGCGGTGTACCGCACGTACTTCCGCGCTCCGTTTCCGGCCCGCGCATTTATCGGGTCCGGTCCTCTACTCTTCGGCGCGCATTTTGAGATTCAAGGCATCGCCGTAAAACCCGAAGCCTGATTGGCGCGTGGATCTGTCGTCGCTTTGTCCTTCATCGCTACTCAGCCTTCAAGACCGGGATCTCTTTCTGTAAGAACGGGATTTTGGCCGCCGCCCAGTCCACCAAGCTGTCGCCTGAAAGGCCGAACATCGCCGCCGTCGCGTGCCCGGGTTCTAGTGTGAGATTTCCAGGTATTCCCACCGAGCCAATCGCATGCGTCGCCGCGTCGGGATGCGCCAGCCAGTAGGAAAATGCCGCCGCATTTATAAAGAACCGAATCGTGAGATTCAGCGCGTTGGTGCGCACCCACTCCCGGCGGGTTTTGGTTCCTGATAAAGTCGATTGAGCCGACAAGCTAGCGCGCTTCAGCACGTGGAGTCCGTGCCCGGCCACGAATAAAGCCCAATAGTGCGCGGATTCGGGTATATGCATGGAACGTGTGGTGGCGTGCGCCATCTCGACGGGTCACGCTGGAGGTTAGTTCGGATTCCCGACGCAGATGTAGGCGATCGTGTCCGTGCCGCTCGATTGAGTCAGGGTAATCGTCGTCGCAGTCGTCTGCACGCGCACCGTGGCGATCGCCGACGTATCGTTGGCGGTACAAACCGGCGCGGAATTATACGCCGTGGGGAAAGTTACGGTCGCAGTCCCAGCTGCGAGCGCCACCGTGCCTGCAAAGGTATTCGCCGCGCCCTGATTCAAATGCTGTGAAACGGCCAAAGAACCATACACTGTGGGATTCTGCGAATCGTGCAACGGAGCCAGCCGCAAGTCCGGGGTCACCGGGCCTTGCGACAGGATCACGTCGTCGAAGTAAACATAGTTCCCCGCAGCGGCCGTATTCTCCAGCAAGAAAATCCTCATGGAGTGCGCCACGGTGGTGCTCAATGAATATCCGTTCGGCGCGCGGAAGATCAAACCGAAGTTTCGAGTGGCGGTCCACGAGCTCGCCGAGCTTACTTGCCAATCCGCGCCGGTCACGTTGCAACCGCAGCTGATCCCATTGTTGTAGGTGAGAGAAGCGTTCGTGGACTGCCAGTTCCCCGTTGCTGTGGATGTCCCGTCATAGTTGACCGGCGACAACACCCGCGCGTTTGTCGCCACGGAAGAAATCACATCCGCCGCGGTGCAGTTCGCGTCGTAATAGAACCTCACGCCGGGACGAAAGTTATTCGCCGTCGAGCCCGACGCCACCCGGAACATCAAGGTGTACTCCTTGGTCGCATCCACCTGGATGCAACCAGAGTTAACGCCGAGCCCTGCCGTCGCGCCATCGCCCACCCGCACGTTGAAACTTCCCTGCGTAAACGCGTCTACCGCCGGCGTTGCGCTGCTCGAGGCATTCTGCAAATAGATTCCGCTGCCCGGTTGATTGATTACGCCGGCCGCCGTTATGCCGCCCCAGTAATAGAGTGTCGTCGTATTCTGCCAGCCTTCGAAGCTTCCGTTGCCGATCAGATTTTCGCCAGCTAGGTCGTTCATGCCGTAATGCATGGAAGGCGTCCAGTTGTGCCCGTTGTTATCCACGGCCACCATCGCGGTGGCGGGCTCGTTCGGCTTGATCTGCGTGTTGTTCGTAATCGAAAGGTACGGATCCAGAACGTGGATTCCCACTGCGGATCCGTCATTCGGAAATTGATAGCAGTTGTACACGTTCTCACAGCGGTTGTTAGGACCGAACGTGATGGACGTCACGCCCACGATGTTGTAGCAAACCTGGTTGAAAGCCTGCGAGGCCGTCTCGCAATCATTGCCGTACACTTCATCATTATTCGGGTAGTTTCCGTTGGAGTCCTTCGCAAACGTGTATCCGGTAGAAGCGCCCGGAGGCAACACGCACGCGTTCTGCTCCAGCACTACCGCGTTGAACGTGCCTGCGAGGTAAAAGCAGGTATCTCCCGCGGTCTCCGGCTGAAAATTATTGTGTTTGAAGAGCGTGTTCGAGCCGTCGAATCCGCCCACGGACGAGCTGCCATACACTCCATAAGAATTTCCGCCAGTGCCGAGCTGCAGGTTGTTGTTCTCGATGTCGGAATGGCCGATCGAGGTCATATTAATTACCGTCGAACTCGGGCCATTCGCCTGCAGATACATTCCCACGATATGTACGAAATTAATTTTAGACACGGTGGGATTTGGCTTCTTTATCACCGTGCATCCGGCGATCCCGCAGCCGATATATCCCGAAGTATCCGGCGCAGCCACCGTCCCCAACCCGCTTTCCTGATAGCCGATCAGGGACGATCCGTCTCCCGCCAGCTCAACGGCATCCTGGGTGGTCGAATCCGAAATTACCAGCTGCGCTTGGCCCCATTCCAGCGTGGTTCCTGCCGGGATCGTGATGTGATGCGTGGCCGTCAGTGTCCCGGTCAAACCCCGCGCATCGCATACGCTGGATGTTGTCGCAGCGGCCACGAGGCAGGCATTGATTTGCAGCGCCGCGTCGGCACCTGCAAATCGTTCCGCCTTTTGCACGCTGTTCAGCGCGTTCACCGCCGCCGTTCCGTTCACGTCCAGGTTGTACTGCGGATTCGTGGTATTAATGCCCAGCGAAGTCGACGTAAAGCGATGCGCCGCGGACAGCGTGGATGTGACCAGTAGAATTCCGCCGGTGGGTATAGTCGTCAGCAGCGCGCTATTTGTAGACGCACCCGATACGAACAGTACGCCGAACTGGTTCGGCGTCCAATACGCAGTTCCGTGCATATTGGACGTGGTGGAAAGATTCACGCAATACCCGCCGATCGCGCTAAGTCCTGTGACTGGCAAAGTCCAGGTCACGCTCACGGCATTATTGGATCCGCCGATTACCACCCCCGCGCCTTGCACCGATTGGGCGGATTGGTGGGTGCAGTTGTCCGATGTCGTCGTGACTGTCGGATAGTAAGTCCCCGCTGCGAGCGTTCCTCCCGTGGTTGCAGCGCCGCTCACACTCGTGGGCGGATACAGCGTCGCAAACTGCACGTCAATCGTGCCCGCGGCGGATTCCGTTAGCGACGCGCCGTAGCCGAACATGTTCCCAGTGTTGAACATGTATCCGAGCGCGGGATCAATTCCCAGACTCGCGAACCGGTTGCCGGATGCCGTTGCGCGAAACGCAAGACCGTTCGCGTCCGCTACTGGAAACAGATCGCTTCGAAGGCGGTCCGGATTTCCGGTCGGAACGATAAAATCGAATCCGTTAAAATTCTCGGTTGAACACCCGCCGACTGGATTGCCATTCGAGTCCACCACCCATGTGGAAGATTGGTTGCTCCCCCCAATAACGTAGCATCCTTGCAACGTGCCGGCATCCATTCGAATTGCCGGTCCTTGTCCTGAGTTACCCGCAAATGTATTTTGCAAGTAAACCCCTTGCAGCGTCGAACCCGAGGAATTGAATTCCACAACGGCATTGGTAGCTGTCGTAGCGTCCGAAGTCGTCACATTGTCAAACGTAAGGTCGGACATGGTCGGAAGCGCTATCGAACCGCTGTTTCCTGTCGCGTTCGTCACGGTGAAAAAACTGGTGGAGGAGCTCTCGAGCGCTGCGATGTCCCGGAACACGATGTTCCCGGGCCCGCTTCCAACGGTATTCACGCGCTGGATATACTGAAATCCCGCACCGGTCCCTTCCAGCCCACGGAAATATGCCAGGCCCACCAGCGGAGCCTCGCCGGCAATCGGCGCTTCTCCGGTAAGCAGCGCAACGGGCAACGAGCCGCTTCCCGCCTGCAAGCAGCCATTGTCCATAAAAAACCAGAATGTATTTGTGATTTTCAGCGGCGTGTTATCGGTCTTGCCGGTGATCGACGTGGTCAAACAAACGTTGCGCAGCACGTTTTGATTCGACGTGTACATGCTGATCGCCTGATTTTGCCCGTTGATCGTAAGATTCTCGAACGTAGTTAGCGCTATCGGATAAGTCATCGAAAATACTGCCGCGCCATTCGGATTCGAGCCGACGTTGTTCACCACCAGTCGCACTTGCGGCGCGCGATTGAACTGTGCGCCCCCCGTCGAGCTGATCGTGCCGTTTCCTCCGATGAAGTGCAGGCCCGGGCACGGTAGCGGAAAGATTGCCGCCGTTGATGGCAACTGCGGCTGAGTCAGAACGTAAACGCCAGGCGGGAAAAAGATGCTGCCGCCCCCGTTCGCTTGCGGGTAGCTGTTGCACACAGCGGCGATCGCCGCCTGAATCGCAACCGTGTCGTCGGTCACCCCGTCGCCCTTCGCTCCAAAAGCCGTCACATCCACACGCGGCCGCGGGCCGGTTACAGTTTCATTTCCCAGCACACTTAGAGTGGAGGGAGTGAATGCTCCCGGATTGAAGTTGGTCGTCGTCAGCGTGCCACTGACCGTCGCGTTGCCCGCCACAGTCAGATTTCCACCTAACGTTAACCCGAACGCTGAAATGTTATTCCCCGCGCCCGAAGAAGAAACGTCCGCTGGAAGAATCACGTCGGGATAATTGAGCGTGCCGGTGATCTGCGGGCCGCTGATCTGTATCAAGTAACGGCCGGCCGGCGCGTAGAAATGGTAATTCCCGATTCCGTCGGCTTGAAACGGATTCGGCGAAGTGGTCGTCAAGGTCGCATCGGTGTAAAGAGTTGCCAAGGGCGCACACGGCGTCCCCGTCGCTGTAGCCTGGCAAACCGTGACGGTCGCACCCGCAATAGGATGGCCGGTAGGCCCAAATACAATGTCGTCCCGACGTGAGCCTTGAGCCTTGGCTTGCGGCGACGCGAGCCCGCCCATGATCAGTGCCAGCGCAAAGATTGTGAAGAATCGCACGGCTGCGCTCCTATCGTTCTTGTACTTGCGCTGCAACTTCGATGTGCCTCTCGCCTGCATCACCATCGTGTAGTTTCCTTTCGCTCGATACCATCCTGACGCAGCTTGCTGTCTCTTTCGATCCCGTGCAGAGATCCCGATTCCGACCTGCGATGCTCTGCCACGAACCCGGTATTGGTCCACAAGAATCTACATATAATGAAAAACACTTCCCATGCCGCCGGAACCTCGCGCTTGCGCCAGCACCGTCCGGGAGAAACCCAGGCGTGAGACCCGTAAGCGACCCGCAGCGTAACACCCACGAAATCAATACAATACGGGTCACATGGGCCCTCAAAGACACTTCCAGATTAGGTCCGCCGCAGTTCTGCGCGCTTCCGAACAAACGGCATTATTGTTGCTTACCCATTACGGGACGGTTAACACTATTCCGTCGCTTGCGCCCTTGAAGATGGGGGAAAAAGAGGCAATATGAGCAAGTTCGATGTTACGCAACTTCACAAACAAACCGCACTGCTGGTAAGGGTCTTCGCGCTGGTCGTGCTAGCCTCCGCCTTCGCCATGTTACCAAACGTGGCCCATGCGGACTCTAACAACGCCTATCAAATCAGCGGGAACCTTCTGTCCGGCGGTACGTTCTCCGGTACGGTGGATTTCAGCTATAACTCAGGAACCGGCCAGACGGTTATTAACACTTCCAATTTCACGGTGGATGGCACCAAATTCTCCTGCAGCGGCCTGACTGGCGGAAATCAGTGCGTCGTGTTCGATCCTTTTGGCGTCGACTATTTTCAGGTGCTTTCCGGAAACACGTTGGTCGTACTCGATTGGAGTGCGTTCAATTTAGCCGGAACGTTTCCGTCAACGATCAATTTCGTTGGCGGTTACACCGAGATTTTGGGCGTCAAACAGCTGGACACAATCACTGGGGGCACGGGCTCATACGTCGCGGCTCCCGAACCATCTGCGTTGTTTCTGCTCGGTGTGGGCCTCTTGGGCCTCATCGCACTGTCTCGGCGCAGACAAAGTATCAACTCGATCGCTTAACCCGGTCGAAAAACTCCCACATAGGCAGGCCTCCGGGCCTGCTTTCTTTGCGTCCGCATTAGCTGCACCACCCTCGAATCGACTTGCGCAAGGCTGCAACTGCACCAGGCGTCAAGCTCTGCCGTTTTTCTCTGCTCCGTCCGTCCCGGTTCTCGCCTCATACGCCGTGGCCGTACCCAATCCCAGGCCATGCTTTGCGGCCTTCACTTGATCCAGAATCGCGCGGCAATGCCGGCAGACCGCTACTCCCGGTTTCACTTTTTCTCCGCACGCCGGACAATCAGCCATGCGCACGGGAACGTAGGCCCACTCGCGTTCCGCGCCGAGCGAAATCGCGGCCCTGCGATGTAAATCCGAAATCTCTCGGAACGAATGTCCGCGCGCCCACATAGTATCGCCGTCGGTCACCAGCCGCTGGTAGAATTCGTCACGTCGCGCGGTCACCACGCTCAATTCTTCCGGCGTAGGCCGAGCTCCGGCGCACACAAACACACCGTGATCCTGCAAATCCTGCAACAGATCCTCCGCGATGTCCCGGGCCGAAATCGTGAATGGAAATTTACGATTGTCGCCGAGGTCAATGGCATCACCGCGTGAAGTAATCAGCAGCAAGGAATACGCTTCGCCCTTGGCGCATGCCGGAATGTGATACACGCCGTGCGTGCGCGATATGTACCAGTCCTGCCCAGATATCGAAGCAATCGTCACGGTCGCGGCAGTGTCGCCCGTCACACGCGTATCGACCACCAATTTTCCTCGTAGTCCCGAAGCTGCCGTCGTCGTTATGTTCAATTGATTTTCCTTTTGTTGCTGTTGCCTCTCTAGCGATGCTCGTCACGATTTCGGCCGTTCCGCTCTCCAAGAGACCAATCGTTCAATCCACACACCGCCGCGACTCTCGTCGATGCTACGTCCCGGCGACCCCGACGAATGGCGCGCTGTGGAACGCGGGAACAGCGTCATCCAGCAAATCGTCCGCATCGCGATCCCAACGACGCGCGCGCCGCGCCTCCCGGGCCGCGATCGCGCCCCGCAGCTCCCGCCGCGGTTGCCTGCGAGACCACTCAATCGCATGAACGATCCAGTCACAAGCTGCCGGTGTCAACGGAATGAACTCTCCGCTCGCGCTCTCAAGCGTGAAGCAGTGTTCGTATTCTCCGCGCGAAGGATACGGACCCAGTGCCGCGATGCGTATCCCGTCTTCCACTTCCGTCGTCTGCGCGTACCATGCTTCCGGAGATCCATAGGATTCCCGAGGCGCCCACCGTTCGATGTGCCAGCGATCCAACGGCAAGTATTTAGGCACTCGTCGCGTCTCAATCGCTTCGCGCAGCACATTCCCATTTGCGTCGCGGTCCGTCCACCGCCCGCCGATCCATGTGAGTCGCGATCCGCCCCACACCACCCGAAAATTCGCCTCGCCGTAGCAATTTGTTCCTCCGGCCCGTTCCACGAGCCCTTGAATCTCACGGGGCGCCTCATGCGTCTCTCGAGTTACCCGGATCGCCGAGGATGAAGTCGTTTGTACGCTTGTGGACATTTTGAGGTCAATCGAGATGTGCAATCGCGCTACTTCTCGGTCGCGTCCACGGCGCGTTGAAATTTCGGGGCGGCGGCTAGTTGGTAGCGAGCCGCCCCTTTTTATTTCCGCATTCATGTAACAAGGCAAGTATCACGAACCTGCCCGTTTTCCTGAAACGCAATCAGTACCCCGTCGGAATCGCCAGGTTGTTGATGTACGCACCGCTGCGCGGCGATTCGTTCCACACCTGGAACCCCGTGACGAAATAAAAGATATACGCCGCCGAAATTCCGCCACTCGCACCGTAAATCGGAAAGACGGTTTGTCCGCCGACGTCATAAAAATCAATGTCCTGCATCACCGCGCGTCCCCAGTGCGACAAATCCAGGAAATCCACGCGGGTTTGATTGGCATTGATGGAGGATTTGATTGGCACACCGGCCATGGACTTCTCCCCCGTGAAAAGTAAATCCAGGTCGCTTGCGCGCCCCCCGGCACCTTCTTTAATGATTTGCGAAATGGTTACGCCGAGTTGCTCCCACTGGTGCTCTTGTTCCAGCGCCGTGTAAGCGATTAGCTTGGACACTTGGTTCGAGCCCAAGGCTTTACGTACCTTGTTGATCGCGAGCCGCACCGCACCCGGAGTGATCGCGGAATTGTTGCCGTTCACCACCGGCGTCGCCAATTCGACCGGATACGTCGTGCGATTCAGGTTCAGCCACGTTCCAGTCGTCGCGTTCGTCTGGTGATAAAGAATGCCAAACAACGAGGTCGGCTGCGCCCCGGTCAATCCGTCATGTACGATCAGATCGTTCACGGAAGTTCCCGCCGGCAGCGCGTCCACTTGCAGCAGCGAATTGAAAGGATCCACCAACAAAACGTTGGCCGAACCTCGATTCGTCGTCAACGTCGGGTCGTACACCTGTACGGTCTGGTTGTAGTAGAAGAGCTGCGCCCCCGGCGGCTTCGCCATCCCGAACTGAGCAGCCACTCCGGAAGGCAGGCCCGTCGTGGTTATCGTGCCGATCGTCCCCAGCACTCCGTTCCCGTTCGTCTGCATCACTTTGTCCAGAAACGCACGGAACTGTGCCATCGCATTCTTTACTTCGCGCTTGGCGGTGTTCTCAATCGCCTTCTCTGGAGCATTCGACGCGTACTCCACCAACTTCGTAATTTCCACGGCATGCCGGAAAAATACCGGCGTCACCTGGGCCACGTCGTATAGCGTTCCCGACCCGCGCCCCAAGTCCCCACCGTCCATATTTGCCAGGCCGGCCTTGCCTCCTGGGCGAATCTGGAGGGGCAAACGCATGTTGCGCGAGCTGACACGTTCCACGTCACCGCGCTGCTGGATCATGGTCAGCAGTATGTCGTCGCGCTCGTAGAGCAACGGAAGCTTGTCGCGAACTTTTTCCAGCTGTAACGCAACGGATTGTGCATTCTGCATCTGTGTCATATTGTGAATTTCTCCCTGGGATTGAATTTCCTGCAGCGCGGTCAATCACCGTGAATCAATTTTGCGCTGTCTTCCCTTGCCGCCCGAAAACCCGAGCGTGCGCGCCATGCAAACCTTCGGCGGATGTCCTCCTCGGACGCGTGGTTTGAACATCGAATCGCTCATCACAAATTGCGCTGAATTTCACTGAACCCTAATTCGCTGTTAACGGCCCTCTCGCATACTGTCCCAGGACAGCCGCTGCTCCTCGACTGGGGCTGCACCACAGTACAGTTGAGCTACTCCTCGAAGTTGTTCATTATGGAATCGCTGGCTCGTGCCGTAGCTCCAGGAAGCAGAAGACAGCCCGAATCCTAATAGCAATGTGCTCGTGCGTACTCCCCCCTCTACGCGCTGAGCGCGCGCAGGATTTCATCCAAGGGGGAATTCCGAATGAACATGAGTAAATTGCTTCGGGTAGTTGTGTTTCTGACCGGCGCAGCACTCTCTGCACCGAGGGCGCATTCACAAACCACCTCAACGACCTGCGCCGCGAGCCAGCAGGCCGCCGTGGAATGTTTCGTGGCCAACGCCGTTACGACCAACTTGACCAAACCCCGCTACGGAATGACGCTGGCGCAGTTCGAATCCTACGGCGTCGCTGTCTCGCACATACTGCAGACGCATCAGACGTACCTTGTTCTGGTCGGCATCTCCAGCGCCGTGGCCGACGCTATGCCGCCCACCAACGCCGACGGCTCTGCCAATCAGACGGCTCAGGACACCGCCGTCACGCAAGCTGTAGCCGCAGCGAACGATTTCGGGTTCACGCCGCTCCCAGCAGGCACTTCGTTGCTCGATCTCGAGCACTTCTCGCTGGACGTCACGAGTGCGATGAACGATAACAATAGCGTTCTGGAATTGCTCACGCCCGGCATTTCCCTCCGGATCATCGATTCTTATCTCATCACCGCGACTACAAGCACTTGGGTCAATTGGACCGAGGTCAACGTCAGCCTCACTGCCGCCATCAATAACTTCGTCAAGTCAGGCCTGATGAAAGTTCCACCCGGTATGACCTTAACCGACGTGACTTGGTTCGCCTATACGATGGCCCAGGTCATTTATAACTATAAGGTCGCGACGCATCGCAAGGCTCTGAGCGCGAACTAAAACTGTTCAGCAACGCCATGAATTCTGATCAGTTACGCACGCGCCGTCAGCGCTCGGCCACTGGCACGAAATAGCTCAATCGAAGCGAAGCTAGCTCCTTCGCGCGCCTCAACGCGTCTCAAACTGCCGCTCGCTTTGCATTCTGCTGCTTTTCTTTCGCGGAGACTTTTGTACCTGTCCCACCAGAGTCATCTGCCCCCGGTCATCTTCTCGACCCCAGGTCAGTTGCGCCGCACTGCCCCGCGCGTGAAGATTCGAGGAATGAAATCCACGAATCCATCTGCCCGTGTGCCAGGCATCATCAGCCGAGCGCTCGTCGTTAGCGTGGAATCATCATCCATCGTTCGTCGGAGCAACCTCATGCGAGATCTCGTTCTAAGATTCACCGTGCTTATCCTTGCACTCGCGGTCGCAGCGCTATCGCCGCCTCGGTTGCGCGCCCAAACCACCACGGCGCCGAACTGCACCGCCAGCTCGGACGCCGCCGTGCAATGCTTCGTCGCCAACGCCGTTACCACAGGACTCACGCAGCCCCGCTACGGCATGACGCTCGCGCAATTTCAGGCTTACGGCGTCGCCGTCACCAAGATCCTTCAAACTGATCAGACCTACTTGGTCCTGGTCGGCCTCTCCAGCGCCATCGCCGACGCGCTGCCGCCCACGAACGCGGATGGAACCTATAACACCTCCGCGCAGGAAACTGCCATCGCCCAAATCGTCGCTGCGGCAGCCACCGACGGATTCGTCTGGCCGCCCTCCGGCACCGACCTGCAAGATCTTCAGTGGTTCGTGCAGGATCTGGTCAACGCGATGAACGCGAATCAGCAGGTGCTACAAATCCTCACGCCTGGCGTCACGCTGCGCATCATCGATTCGTACGTCATCACTGGTACCGGCTCGGATGGCACGGTGAATTGGCCACAAGTCAACGCCAGTCTCACCACGCTGGTCGCCAACTTCATTTCCTCGGGGCTGGTCCGCCTCACGCCTTCGCTCACCACTGCGCAGCTCACCGCGTTCGTCACCGCGCTCGCGCAAACCATCAGCACCTATAAAACCTCCACCAATCGCCCGTCGCTGTGAGCGGCCGTGCGGCAACTCTACAGATTCAAAATATCCGCGTCAGACATCCGCGAGTAGTCCAGCTCGCGCGGTGTCATTGCTCTCCGGCCATCGTTTCCCGATCCGCCCGATCCCGCGATATCCACGCGCCGCTCTGCCGTGCGCTGCCGGGCTCGCCGTTCATGATTTGCAGAGACCACCGTCGTGGTCCACTCGTTCAGCACTCGCTTGGCGACGCCGGGTAGCGCTTGCCGCGCCCGCCCGTTAACCAGTGACACGATTGCCCGTTGGTGCTCCTCATCGAGCCCGCCGGATCGGAATGCATCCCGCATCTGCTGCCCCAGTGCGCGATTTCCCCGGAGCGTAGTGTCCAGCTCGCGGTAAATCTCGCCCACCACGCGATTGCGCGCCGATTTAGAGATGCCCTCTGGCAGCAGGCGCTCCACTTGCGATTCGATTGCTTCCACAACGCTGGAAACCGCCGCAGCATTCGTCGAATGGAAGAATTCTACCTGTGCCGGCGTCAAGCTGGTTGCGCTGTCGCGCGGGGGATTTTGGTTCGAAGTTTGATTTCGAGCTTGTTCCTGCGCCGGCCGTTGCGGCTGATTTGCGCCGTCATCAAATCTTCCAGCCGCGCTCGCCGCTCGCGCAGTTTCCGCCGTTTTTTGTGTCGCCCCATTCGCCAACGCGTTCATCGCACGTGCCAATGATGCAAAAGCCTCGGGATCTAATTTCGCAACTTCGCGCGCCAATTCCGCATGATCTTCCGGCCGCCGCGAATAAAAAAGCGCATCCATCCTGTTCAAATCCCCAAGCTGCGCCGTAGCCGCCCGCGCCTCTTCCGGAGTCGCAAATGTCTCGCGGTACGCGCCAGCCTCCCGCCACGCTTCGCGCAATTCAGGATTCGCGTCCAGCGCCGCTCGCAAATGTTCCGGCTCAAGTTCTGAGCTTAGTTTCGTACCCGTAGTCTGCGGGTTCGCTGCAGAACTTTGCTGCCCGGCCTTGGAAACTTCGTCGCCGCCAAAATCAATTTCCAGTTGTTCGTCCTTCCGCGGTTCCGAAACCTGCGCAGGCGTTCCGCGCCCATCGTCTTGCGCCTCACGACGTCCATTGCGCCGCGGAAGATGCGTAGTTAATCCCAGTATCTCGTCGTCGCTCGAATTGCGATTCAAAACCGGCGCCGGAGTAATCGTGTTTGAACTCATGCTCTAATCGCCTCTCTTTCTCATTAAAAGTGTGCCAATGTGCACCCAGACTCGGCTCCCCCGATCTGCACCAATGCGCTGTATCTGCGGCATTTAGCTACCTTTGCCAGCCGTTCGCCCAATAGTTTCCCACAATGAAACCACAGTACTATTCTCGTTGCGGCACCTCTGCTGTACATCTACAACTAGCGGGGGAGCTGTACGTTGGTCCAGGGGGACGCGACAGGCCCTGCATAAAACTGAGGTAACCGCTAATGAGCACGCCGCCAATCACCTCTACACAAGCTGCCCCGAAATCCACTTCGTCCGATTCGCCGGTCGGTATTGAGCGTCGCCGCCGCAAACGGGCGAAAATCACCGCGCAAGTTCATATGCGCGGAGTGAATACTCCCGAGCCATTCGAAGAGATCTGTAAAAGCGTGGACGTTTCGCGCGACGGGCTACTCGTCACTTCTGCGCGCGCCGGCTACTGGAAAGGCCAGCGGCTGGAAGTTGTTTTTCCCTATTCCACAGCCGCCGCCGCGCTGAATTCCTCGCAACCCGCCGAAGTCGTGCGCGTCGTCGAACAGGATGGCCGCTATGCCGTCGCACTCCAATTCATCAACGCCAAGTCCGACGCAGCCGCCAAGGTAGATCCGTCCGTTGCGGACGTGCACGTCGCTGGCAATGCTATGCATGCCAAACAACAATCGGTCGTGCTCGCAGTGGAATCCGATCCCAAGACTGCCGAAATCATGCGCAACATTCTTTCGAATGACGGCTATACCGTCATCATCGTGCCCACCGCTCAGCAAGCGCTCGACATTCTGCGCAACACCGTTCCGGTGGTATTCCTCGCGGAAGTCGAAGCGAAAGACATGAGCGGCCACGACCTCTGCCTGATCATTAAGCGCAATGATCGCCTGCAGCGCGTGCCGGTAATTTTGCTCACGAAATCCGCCCAGCCCGCCGACTACTCCGCCAGCCACCAGCTCGGCGCCGTCGTCTGCATGGCCAAGCCCTTCAAGCCGGAACGTCTACTGCACGTCGTGCGCTTGGTAGCTCCGCCGCCCACGGCCCGCAGCGCCTACGGCGCTTCGCGCTACGCCAGCGGTACAGTCGAACGCGCCATCTAGCTCCCGCGCCGTTGCCGCTACCGACGCCGGCCGGCACTTGCTGGCGTTGGTGTCGCCGTAGCAGCGGCTACCGCTTGCTGCTTTCGCAGGAAATCCCGGTGAAACAGCGCATGCGCCCGCACGTTCGTATACCCCAGCGGTGCCTCAATCTTCGCCACCTGTCCCGCATCTGACGAAAACCACCGCATGCATATCTCCAGCTCCACCGCGTGGTTATCCGCAAACTCATCCGGCATAATGCTCGGCAAAATCACCTCCGCCTCCACCCCTCCGGGCGAAGCCGCGGCGGCCGCCGGCCCCGCCGCAGCGGTCACATCCTGCCGATGCACCACCGGCATCTCCGCCACCAGCTGCGCGATCTCGCGATACTGCTTCGTGCGCGATTCTTCCTCAGGAATTACGAACTCCTCCAGACCGATCAATCGCTTGATCAGCGCCGTATTTTCCGGATGCGCCAAAATCGCCTGCATCTGCGGATCAGGATTCGCCAACAGTTGCAGCAGCACCGCGCGTTGCTGCGACCACAGCGTCGGATACTGCTCGTCCGTTTCCGGATAGCTGAACAAATTCCCCTTTAGATCCGCCAGCCGGATCCATTTCGATTCGAACGCCGCCCCCGCCCCCAACAAAGTGACTTCCACATCGTTCGGCCGGTTCCGCCGGAAGCAATCCACCGCCAACAACATGATGTCAGCGTGGAAAAATTTCATCCGGCGCCAAACCAAACCGATGCGCCCCATGGCTTGGTCGCGCGCCATCGCATAGCCCGAAGCCGTGTCGTTGTTCGACATCGCTCCGCCAAACAGCGCGGGAAACGCTCCGGTCAGAAATTGCGCCACCGGCCCCATCAATCCAGCCGCGTGCTCCGCCAGGTCAGGAGGAACTTCGGCTGCATCGGGTTGAAAAAATCCCGCCGCCAACGATTGCCCCGGTTTCGCACGCGCCGGATAATGCGCGCCCGGCTCCGCCGTCTGCCCTTGCAGCGCATCGAAATCCAATACTTCACTGTCCGCATAAATCGGCGGAATCCCGTACTCGTACGTCTCCATCTGCAAATTCGAGAGCGTGTTGAAACGCTCCTGCACGCTGATCAGCGCATCTCCCAGCGCCGGCCGCCCGCTCGATCCATCCCCCGGCAGCGCATGCAACACGCGCCAGTGATCATCCATGTTTTCGCTGCGCGATTCGCAGTAAGTCTCTCCCGCGAACGCCACATAAGCCCCATCAGGAAACATCTCGAGAAGTTCATCGCGCAATGCCTTATCATCCAGCGCGAAGAAGGCCCACGGTCTCAGCCACGTTCTCTGAAACGTAATCAAATTGATGTTGGTATCGCCGCCCTCGGTCAGCGGTCCACCCTGCGATTGCGCCAATCGGGCCAGTCTTTCGTATTCTTGCGACCCGCTCGCCACCGGCGATCCGATCTTGTCCGCCGCGTGCGGGTAAGCGGCGCGCAGCCGCGCCTGGTGAACTTCCATGTTCCACTGAATGTACGGATACTCGTGCATCTCGCTCGCCCAGGGCGGAGTCTTCAGTTCCAGGCCGCCAACAATCGTCACCACCTCTTGCCCGTTCGGCACCCGCTGCCGGGTTTGCGCCGTCGGCACTGTTACCATCTCCGCCGCCACAAAATCTTCATCGGTCAACAGCGCGCCGCAGGTGTCACAACCCGTGCCGGTGTTCGTGTCCGTGCCTTCCTCCGCGCTCGGCTTTGCGGTGTCGGACCCAACCTTCGCCGCATTCTCCGCCCCGCATTCTGGGCACACATACACATCGCAGCCAATCTTCACTTCGCGCGCGCCAATCTCCGTCTCGGGATGAAATCCAAATCTCTGCCCATCCACCACAAATCGCACGTACGCTCCCACCTTCCCATCCGTCCAAAGATTGAACGCTTCCTCCACAATCAAGTTTCCGATGCGATTATTGCGTTCCACCAGCTGCGCCACTTCTGTCGCAGACTTCGCCGCCGCCACGTCCTCCTCCGCCTGCGCCGACGACGGAAAAAACCTCACCCGCGGCACGTCCTGCGAAAGCACCGCGACCAGCGAAAGCCCAAACGCCTGGTAAATATTCGTAACGAACTCGTAACGCGGCAAATCTTCCAGCGTCGAATTGTCCGAAAGCTTCTGCTCGAATGGCAGGTGCCAGTTCTGATCCCGCTCGTTCCACCACAAATATTGCAACCCGCGCCAGAATTGATGCGCTTGCTTGATCCTGCGCACTTCCTGCCGACGTGTTCCTTCCGACTCGAACGAAAATTGATACACCAGCCGGCGCAGCGCCCCTTCAAGCTTTTCCGGCAGTTGCTCGTTGTTCGGACCGTAGGGATTGCTCTGTGTCGGTCCGCGCGCTCCCTGCTTTCCTTCCACACCAAGCACCGCGTTTCCTTCGCTCGACACCGGCCCTTCCACCGGCACGATGGCCGGGTCGGCGGCTGAAAATGATTTCTGCGTGGGCATGCACTGTCCTCGCTTGCTTTGATAACGGTCGTATTTGCGCTGCCAGAAACGCGATCCGCCGCGACGTCGCCGCGTGTGACGGCCACACCAGCCGAAAATCTGCACTTAAGGGGTTGAATCGTGCGGACAAAAATGAAACCACAAAACAAATTACCGCGGCAGAACCGGGAACATCATCAGCACCGGCACCAAGTCGTCCAACTACTGCATCACGAACGAACGCTGCCCCAGCGCGATCGCGTCAGCCAGCCGCGCCCCGCGCTCATCGGTTGAAAACCCGAACGTACAATTCTTGAAGCGCACGTTTTGCAGCGAAACCTCGCCGCCCTCATAACGCAAACGCGTGCCGACGAACGTCACATCTTTCCACCGAATGCCGTCCAATGTCTGGGCAGCTCCCGCAATCGTTAGCCCGTCCACGCGCACGCCGTCTGCCATCACACGGGTCGAAGGCGGCAGCAGAATCTCCGACGTGTCTGGCATCAGCGTCGCATCTATATAATTTCCGCGCAGCGCGGCAGAATCCAGCAGTTCATTTGCAGCTAGCCCCCGCGGCGCAGCCAACACCACATGCCCGGGAATGTCCGCAGCATGCGGCGCCCGCGCGTCCGGTCCTACGTTCATTCCCAGATTCGCGCTTCCCGCCTCACTCGCTTCACCATTTTTCGTGCCGCCGGGTACACCGCCGCCCGTTCCTTCCGCCACAACCGGCTGCGCCGAACGTAATTGCGCCAGTTCGATCCGCGCCAGCGTCACATGCTCAATCAGTCTCTCGTTATCCGAGTGCGTCCGCAGCACTCGGTCCAATTCGCGAACCGTATGCTCGAAGAAATCGGGCGCAGCCACTTGCGCCTGCATTCGCGTAGACATCAACATCGTCGCCGCGCGGTCCGTCTGCATTTCCGCGGCCATGATGTTTCCACCCACTCCCTGCGCCACGGCCTGTTCCAAAGCGTCGGACAACGCCGTTTGCCACGCCGCCACGCCCGGCCGGTCACTCGGCGGCCTGGTAAAAAGATGCGGCGCCTCGCTGCCTGCCATCTTCGCCGGATCTAGCAGCCTCTTCGCCCCCTGCCATACCAGTGTCGCCACCAACGTAGTTGCCAGCGCCACGACTGCCACGCGAACATACGTCGGTGCCGGCGCGAACGCGCTCTTGCGTCTTTCCCAGCGGCGATCCCGCCCGCTCGGCGTGTCCCAAAGCCCGAATCCCATCCTGACTCCGCTACCGCCCTGTACTTCCAATCATTCTAGACCAGCCCGAGCCCCAGCGCGAACGCCCACGCTCCAGGAAGCCGATCGCCACGAATTCAATACTTGCTCCCTGGCGCTCGCTACCCACGCGGGCGATGTTTCGCAAATTCGTCACGCAAGAAACTCACCAAATCACGATGGTCAGCGAATACGTGCGTTTCGGGACGCGACGCGTTGCCCGCCGTCGGCACCTGTCCGGCTCGCGGCGATCGTAGTGACGCGAATCGCGCCCGCGGCGAGTCGCCAGCCCCCGCTGAATCGTCGCGCGCGTCCTGATCCGGCTGTACAGCTTCTCGGTGAACACGCGCCACAAATCCGCGTTGAGCGCATCCGGAAGGCGCCGGCACCAATTCTGCCGCTTCGATTTCAACGCGGTGAATCGGCGCTTTGTCTGCTTCTTGGGCCGACGCTGTATCGTCGCCCTCGTTCTCTTCGCCGCCAGCCTGCGCAGCGTCATGTCCCAAAGCCAATAGCGCTGCCTCAGCTTCCCGCGCCCCTTCCAGCGCCTCTCCCGCAATCGCATTGATGTGATAACGTCCGCGAATGAACGGCATGTTTCCTCCGCATGCAAAAGATGTAACACCAAGTCCCGCAAATATATGCGTCCGCTACCGTACCAACAATGATTTGATTCCAACCGCGACGTTCAGACCGCTTCTTTCTTCCTCGCGGCGTCAATCTCCAGCATCCGATACACCTGGTGCCAAGATCTTCGCCGCATCGGCGTCGCCACGCTCTTCATGGCCCGCTCGACCGGCGCTGTATTGCGAATTTGACTCGCGGCGGCAGTGGAGGCGTCCTGCACTGCGACCGGTTTTCCCGCACTACGTTCAACCCCAGTTGGCGAACTCCCTCCAGTAGCTGCCTTGTTCACCGTAAAATCGACCGCGAGCGCCGCCCCGGGATCATCTGCCGACACCACAATTGGAGGCACGCCCGCAATGCCCAGAATCGAATTCAGTAGCGCGCGATTCTCCGCACGCAGCCGTGCCACATCCCTTTCCAGCGCACTCGTGTATTTCGCACGGAACAGCCGGCCCCAAAGTTCCCGCACTGTCATTCCCAAGCCCTCCCGGCATCCTATGCAGCACCAAGAATCGCGCGCCCGACGCGTACGCTCACGTTCGCCGTCTGCGCAAGAACGATACCGGCTGCGATCGCTTCGGCACTTCCAGCTGTGCCTTCCGCGCCTGAATCGCGCGAATCGTTGGATCCGTAGAAGTCACACGCTCGGCCAATCGCTGCTCCAGCGGCGGCCGCGCCATCCCGCTCCGGCGCGCCGCATAACGCGACATCAACCCATAGCGCGCCGCATCCGCTGCGTCGTCGCCATCCATTTTTTCCACGTCTTCAATTCGCACGGAATCACGCACCAACGTCGGCAGCGTGCGAATCAACTCGACGCAGTTGTCCGTCAAGAGCCATTCCCCCGCGTCCAGCATCTGGTACATCAGCATCCAACCGCCAATGCGATCGTCGTCCGCGGGTGTCGGCCGCGGGAATCCCGCCTCGGCGAACACATCTCCCATCTGTTCCGCAATCGAAGCGTCATCCGTACGCCGTGCGAAAGCATCCGGTGAAAGATAAATCGCCGCGATCTTCTCCCGAGAGCTATCCAACATCGGCAGCGCGCCAGGCGGCGCAGAAAATCCGCCCGCCGCCGTCCGCTGCTCGCTCCCAACGCTCCGCGCGATGATTTCGCGCGCCAGTTCGCGCGGCGAAGTGCGGTGCGTCACATATTCCCGGTAAGTCACCACGCACGAACTCGACTGCCCGCCCGCATCCCTGTACGCGCCTCGATTCCCCTCGCTCGCGCCGCTCGCCGCTAGCGAGCCAGGCGCCTGCGCATGCCAATAAGTCGCCGCCGGATGCTCAAATCCCCAATCAATCGAAATCCAACGCTGCCACCACGACTGCCACTCAATCTGCTCCGCGCGCGCCGTATTCCGTCCCAAATCAAATCGGTCGAAATACTGCCCCGCAAACACTTCCCAATCCCCGTCGAAAAATGCCCGCTTCAAATTCGTCGGCAGCGCCAGCAACGTCTTCTGATAATTTTGGTCCGCCGCGTAGATTGGGTTGTCGAAAAACCGCGCCGGAATAAAATCGTAATCCTGGGCGTTATATTCCTCGGGACGCTCCATTCCAGGCGCCGCCTGCTTGTCGATCCACAGCGCCTTCACCCACGCATGCCCGATGTTTCCCGGGTTCGTCGCTCCCGCCATGCACGAAAACGTTCCTGGGACAGGACAGCGATTCCGGCTAGTCAAGAACTGCCATTGCCGCAAAGTAAAAAGCGTCAGCTCGTCAATCCCAATAAATAAATATTCCGCACCCTGGTATTGATACACGTCGTGCTCGCTCGCGCAGTAGCCAAAACGCGTTGTCGAGCCGTTGGTCCATTCCACCAGGTGTTTAGATTCGTGAAATGCCACGTACAAATGCCGCGGCACGTCCCTCCGAAAATAATGCAGCAGCGAAGCTTCCAGTTCAGGAAACGTCCGCCGCAAAAGCAAGGTGTTGACACCAGGGTGCTGGACCGCCTGCAACACCGCTTCCATCAGCAACGCTTTGGTTTTTCCCGGCCCTGCGGCGCCTCCGAAGAGACGATATTTGGCCGGAGATGCGTGGAACTGGCACTGTTTTGGAAATGGTTCGTAGTTCAAATGAACAAGAAGCTCGCCTGGTACGTGAGCGGCGGGCTCACATTTTTGCGCGCCTGCCACGCCAGACTCGCTACCGCCGGCACGATCGTCGCGGGCAGGTCTGGATTGCCCGAGGATCCATTCCTTCACTCCAGGTGTGCTCTCTGCCATGAACAGTTGCGCCGTGTTCCGCGCCGCAGCCCGAGCGGGCCACTACGCGAGGGTCCGAATTTTTTCCCCAATATAAAATGCTGCCGCTCCGCCCAAAAAAGCAGCCGCAATCGCCGCATGATGCACGCTCAACACCGCACCCAGAACCAACGCTCCGATCCCGCCCAGTTGTACCACGTATCCAATCGTTGTCTTGCTCGCGCTCATGAAAGCTCCTTTGATGTATCGCATCCTCGATTTACCCGCGGCTGCGTTGCGCAGCCATGGTAAGGCCGCTGCTTGTGAATCGCCTGCAAGGCGATTCATTCTGAGAATCGGCGGCGCCAGTTCGAAGGGCTTCGCCCCATCTCGCGAAGACGTCAACCGCGCCATTCATCCTCGAGTCACTCTATTCCGTACGAACCGGCCGCGGAACGTTGTGAATTAACCTCACAAATCGCGGCGCCTCACCAACATCGCTGCCACGCCCGCTCGTCTCCGGCTCCAGCCAATCCGCCAGTTCCTTCAGCACATCAAACAACAGCTTCGCAGCAGCCACCCCTACGGCCCCTTGTTCCTTATTCCGGCTGAGCTTCTCCGCGAGACCCGAATACATCGCCGCCAGCTTCGATTCATTCAAACCGCGCTCACGCAGCGCCTCAGCGAGCGTCTGGCGCTTCTCGCGATTTTCCGCGTCTTCGCAAATCATTACCACCAGTTCCGCCACCGACTTCTCGACGGCCACCATCGCGCCCTCACCACCGCCCGCTGGTTTTTCCTGCGGCGCGGAACTCCCGGGCGGCCGTCGAATGCGCGAAACCGCTGCATCCTGCCGCACGCGCTCCTTGCTCGCTGATTTCGCTAACCTCGCGCACACCAACGCCCTCGACACCGCGCGGCCTTTCTTGCCGGGCCGGCCGACCGTCAGCAGCGCTGCTTCTTTCCTTTCGCATTCCGCAAGACTCGTCTCCGCAGCCCGCGTTATTTGCAATGTACGCAGTTCGTTCATATCCGACCCCGTGAGGCTGAAGCCCCCGTCCCGTTCTCGTTTCGCAATGTGGGAGCGGGACGCGCGCGTGCCGGGTCCGGTTCGAGCCGCTCGGGCGTCGTTGTTGCCGCCGCAGCGTTGCGCGCGTCCCACACAGGTGAACGTCTTCTTACGACGACTTTTTTCGGGCTGAGTAGCTTCCGAACTAAATCCGACCGCCGAATCACTTCAATCTCCAGCATCCCCAACACTGCGCCCTCGAAGCCCTCGCGATGCTCTGGGCACAATCGTCCGCGTCGCGCGGCAGGACGTGCACACCGCATCCAGGCGCTCGTCGAAAACTGCGAGCGCACGAATCCAATGCACATTGCCATTGACATGCCGGTTTGGAGAACTTCGCGTGGAAACAACTGCTGACGCGTGGCAACTGCGCGAGCGTCAGTCTTAGTGAGACTCGGGCGGGTTCGGTGGATTATCCGCCTTGATCTCGATGATTACCTTGCAGTCGCGCGGCGGCGATTTCTCGCCGTCTGGCATTTGCGCGGAAACTCCAATCCGATGCTTACCGACCGCGAACCACATCCGCGGGCTGGTAGCCGTGATTCCCTTCATCATCCCTTGCGCGTTCTGCGGCGCCGGAACCGAAAACAGCAGATACGGCTTCTCACCCGAAATATCGTACACATTGAATTTCTGCACGCACGCCTTCGTCACTTTGGAGGTACACGCCGGCGTTTTCGTGAAATCGTAATCAAACTGCACGGTAATGCTGTGCTGCGCCGATCCGCCCGCGGGCGGATTTGTTCCCTTTTGCGTGTCTCCCTGTTGCGTGCCGGCCGGTTGCTTGTCCGAAGACTGAGGCGCAGCGCTCGATTGGCCTGCCGCCGTTTGCTGCTTCCAGTTTGCGTCTCGCATCGGCGACAGCAACGCGATGGCGAGAACGGCGGCGTATCCGCGGCGATCCATCAACGATGGTTCTCCCCATCAACAGCCAAATCGCAGCAGTCACGCGGCGCGCCCATGGCTAACACGGTATCATCACCTACATTCCCGCCGGAAGCGTGGCGTGGAATAGAATTCTCGAGCACGAACAGCGCCGCTTGCTCACGCCAGCTAGCTTAGCCCAGAATCTGTACCGTCACACCTGTGCCACCAGTAATCGCGATCACCTTTGCACGCACGAAATTCGCGCGCACCCCGCTAGCCACCAGATTATCTCCCGCGGTCAGCGTCGAGCTCATGTTTGCCGCCCCCGTAGGCACCGCGTACTGTGCGTCCACATCGTTGATGGCGGTTTGCAGCTGGATGTTCACCGCAGTGGGAGCGGTGGCAAAGCTGATCTGCCAGCGAATTGCGCGGCCGTTCTCCGGGAATCCTGCGTAACTCGGCAGCGCAAACTGCTGGCTGGCCTGCCCTGCCGCCGGCGCTTCAGCGTTGAAAGCCAGGGCAACATCGCCGGGAAAAATCGAGTAAGGAGGAACCTGCGCATTGTAGTTTGGCATCGTCGGGCGTCTCCAGAAGGATCTGCGTCTCTCGCTGTCAGTGCAGCGAATGAAACTTGGATACGATTACAATTCGGGGAATCCAGAGTCTGACTCGGTTCAGCGCGCACTCGCATTCACAAACGCACGAACACAACTGCGCCTCACCAGGCACACCACTGCTAGTGCGTAAACTATATGGAAGAAGGAGGGTTACTGCGAACTCGCCGTCAGAAGCTGCGCTCGAATCGCCTGCTGCGCTTTACACTTTTCGAGGTTAACGAATAAGTTTATACGCGCATTTCATAATTCTGTCAAGTCGTTGTGTGTGTACATGAAAATAATCCAAGGCGAGTACGCGTCTAGGAATTGAATCCGCGCAAAAAAAAAAATGTGCCAGGCTGGCATGAAACAACCTGCGCGCCGCTAAACCCGGTCAAAGCCCGGTCATCTAACGCACGTCACCGCAAAGCAAGCGGTTCCGCGCTCGCGGCTGGCTACTGTTGCGGCTGCTCGGGCACCGGATTCTGCGCTGGCGCAGGTGCCGCAGCGTCGACCGTCCCCGCAGGCCGCGGCTTCAAAGTAAAATCCACTCCGCGCGCCGCGTTCTCATCCACCGTCCGTTGCAAGTCCACGCGGCTCTCGTCCACCGCGTTGTCACCGCCGTATGAAGTGACGTAATGCAGTTTCCCATCTACCAGCCAATAATCGCTTACCGCGAAAGTCGATCCGTCCTTTAGATAAAACAGAACGTATGTTTGCTGCGGCGCTGAATCCGTTCGCAGCACCTGGGTTCCATCCGAAGAATCCGCCGTCGCATCTGTGCCGCCTGTCCCCGGTGCCGCCAATAAGTACGAGTCGGGGTTATCCGGCGACGTCACGTTCGCTGAACTTTCCGCTCCCGCGTCGGTCCAACCCGACCCGGAACCGCCCGAAGTCGCGCCGAGATATCCCAGCCCTCCGTCGAAGCCATACCCAAACCCATACCCGAATCCATAGCCGAAACCATACCCTGAGCATCCGAAGAACGGATTGCACGGCCCACCCCAACCGAATCCCAGTGCGCCGTAATACGGGTTGAAACCAAAAAATGGATAATACGGATATCCCGGCCGAATCGGCTGGAACGGTCGCTCTGCCGCGGCAACCGCCGTTGCGCTACGCGCCGACGTTACGGGCGTGCGTGTCGTAGTTGCGATGGGCACAAACGGCCGCGAACCATTCACATTTGCAGGGCCGTAGTAATTTACGCGTCCTACCGAGGACATTCCCGCATGAGGCGGTTCCTGCCAGGTATTATTCCCGGCCGCAAAATGTTCGGAATTCGCACTCGATTCAGACTTGATATTCCCCGCCGGCACGCCACTCGTTCCCTTCGCAGCCGCTGCGCTCGAACCGCCGCCATGGAACGGATTCCACCAATGTCCGCCGCCATTATTACTGCTGCCGCCCGCAGCGCTTCCGCCACTCGCATGAGAGCCGCCGCTGTTAGACGAGGAAGCGCTGCCTACCCTGCCGCCAAAGCCGCCGCCCGAGCCGCCGTGCGATCCGCCGCCTCCGCCACCACCATGCTGCGCGAATGTCGGAGCGGGTGCGAGCGCTAGTCCACACGCGAACACCAAAGCTGCGGCAAATTTCAAACGCGTCTGAATTTGGAAAGAAATACGTTGCGCGTTCTCTTCTCGCGCTGAGCGAAGCTGCTGAGAGGTCTGGGTCATTTTGTATCCCTCCACCCGACGGGGCGACTGAAGGGTGATTCCGCGTCGACTACTGGCTGACCGGGATTCTACACCATTGGACGCCCCCTCGTTCCTATTGGTTTCTTCAAGTTACCATCATTTTACAATTCGCCTGGCGCTCTACCCTCTGTCCGCGCCACTCAATGACGCTATACTGTTTCGCGTGATTCCTTTCCTGCATATCCCGTTTTGGCCCTGGACCATACCTACCTTCGGCCTGATGGTCGCCTGCGCGATGCTCGCATCGTATTTCGTCCTGCGCGCTGATCTGGCCCGCCACGGAATCGCCGACAAAAATTCCGGCGAATCCGAAGCCCTCATCTCATTTCCGTGCCTTGCCGGGTTCGTCGGCGCCAAGTTGTACCATTTGCTCGAATCGCCCGCCGAAATTTTCGCCGATCCAGTACACCAGCTGTTCAGCCCCTACGGATTCGCATGGTTCGGCGGCCTGATCGCTGGCTTCGCCACATTCGCATTCGTCGCCTGGCGAATCACCAGACATAATGCCGCGACGGGCCATCCTGTCTCGCTTCTCACAATCTTCGACGCCGGTTCTCCAGCCGCCGCCCTCGGCTATGGAGTCGGCCGCATCGGTTGCCTTCTGTCCGGCGATGGCGACTACGGAATCCCCACCTCGCTTCCCTGGGGCATGAGCTTCCCGAACGGTCTGGTCCCCACCGTCGAGCGCGTGCACCCCACTCCCCTCTACGAATTCATCGTGGCCTGCGGCATCGCCTGGTGGCTATGGCGTAAGGGCGCGTCCGATCGCGGCACACAAGCTTCCACAGATTCCGGCTCTCCGTCCGATGCGCACGCAATTACGGCATCCGCACGTAGGCCCGGCGAAGTTTTCGCCGCCTACCTGGTTCTCACCGGCGTCGCTCGTTTCCTCGTCGAGTTCATCCGTATCAATCCGCGCTCTTTCCTCGGAATGTCCAACGCGCAAGCCGCCGCCGCTGCGTCCGTGATCACAGGAATTATTTTGTGGCGATGGATTAACAGACGGAAGGCGGTAACCTAGGAACAAGTCTTGATTCAAAGTAGATGAGCAACCGAAAGCACGCTTCACGCAACGTGCGTAACCGGCGTCTCCAATCCTGCTTTACCCATGCGAATTGCCAGTAATCCATTCGACAGCACCGCGACACTCCGTGCCGGATCTACCTTCGCGCGCAAAGCCACCACGCAGAACGGCCGCGGTGTGCCCAAAGTCGACGTCCGCCGTTCCTCATCACTCTCGCACGCCGCCTGCGAACTTTCACGATGGCTGTCATTGTCGCCCAGTTCACAGGATTCGCGTGAGCGGATTACTAGCGGCCGCTTTGCGCTTTGGCCGCCGCAAGCGTCAGAGCCGAAGTCTTCCATCACATACTCTCCAAAATCTTCTTCTGCATCCTCCCCCAGGCTAGCGCCCACATAACCGGCAATCAACAGCCAGCCCTCATCCACGGCCACCGTGATCTCCGTTCCCGCGCATCCTGGCAGGCTCGCCAAAGCGTACAGATTTCCGCCGGACTCTTCGAAGTCCACCGAAATTCTCGCGAACAAATCATCCTCCGCCGCCTTCCAGTCTTCCCGGTCGCTTCCCTCTAGCGCGCCGCGCACAATGCAACGCTGAAACGCGCGTCGCGATACTTCGTCATACACTGCCAGCAGGCAATCCGACATATCACGCAGCGGAATCTGCTCGTGCAACATCTCCCCGCTTTTTTGCTGGATGGCTCGCACGACTACCTCCCGGAGCTTCGCTGCACGCTTCATCGCTGTTGCCCCTATAAACCCCGCCATCGCTTACCCACACTTCCGAAGTCCTGGAACACACTCTCTCGCAGCGATCGTGATGAATGTGACGGGGCTTTGCTCGCCGATGTCAGCACCAGTTCGTCGGCGGCGCTGCGCCCCCGCGGAAGCAATTCCCCATCACGCTCAAATCTCTCGTTGGTTTGCCGGCCAAATCGTTCGGCGTTTCCAAATTGTGCCACGGCTCCAGCCAGCGGCACTTCGGCGCGCAAAACTTCTCCAGAAGAACTCTTCCGCCCGCTGCGCTCGCCCTCCCGCGCCACGATCGCCGTGTCGCACGTCCGCAAAATGCTTTCCGCCTCTGTCTTCAGCATCAGCGGATTCAACGCCCTCTCGCCCAACGACCTCACGCCATTCTCGACTGCCGGCAGCCACAAACAACTCTCCGACAGAGGCACCGCGATAAACAGATTCCCGGTTTGTTGCGCGACCAGCCAGGCGAGATCGTATCCGGTGCCGTCGGGAAGCTTCTCAGTTGCCAGTGTCAGTTGGAATCGGATCGTGCGCAGAACCGTGTCAGCTTCGCGGACAGTCTTCACCGAATGTGATTCCCATCCGGAGCGCGCCAGTCCCTTCAATGTGGATTCGGTGCTTGCGGTGGAGGTCCCGACGACTAAGATGCGTATAGCAGCGGCGGACATGTTGGCCCCTTTGGGGAAGGGGAACGTGCGGTTCAGACCCGAATTCGACCCACTCGGACTTGCCGTTTCCGCGCTATCTTGCTCTCGCCCGCTGGCCTGCCACGCACGCCACGTGGCGACGAACGGTCCATCTACGTATCTCGTTCCAATATCTCGTCCGCCAAATTACAGATCCCATCCTTTCCTGTAACCGTTTCCCATCCCGCCAGAGTCGCGCGCGGAGCTTTTCAGGGCGTGCGGTGTGACAGCTGCCGCGTGCGACCCTTGCGGGGTGGTTAATCCAGTTCCGCGAAATCCCATTTACTTCATCGGGAGATGCGCCGCAGAACGTTCCATACAACTACCCCTTCCAGCTAGGCCCGGAAATGTACTCCGCCGACACAATTGTGACAATTCGCAACATTACTGCTTTTGTATTACGGCACTTACTGACCCGCCCAAACTCTCTTCGCCAAACATTTCGCTTTTATTCTTGACACGCTAATACCATAGGAGTAATTTCCCACTTCTACCCATGTTTCACGCGTCCCTGTCCTGGGCGTGGGCTAGTTTGCACGGCAACAGTTCGGCTCTTTTTAGCCACCAACTCCGTTTCTTCGGAGCGCTCAGCCGTCGGCCAAATGGACCATCATCGCTCAAAAACCTCGAAGCAGCGCACGCGACCTCCTACGAGGTCGGACGTCCGCAACGGCGATTCTCTGCCTGATTCCCTCTCCGATGAAATTGTTTCCAATTCGGGTCTCGCCGTCCCACAACGGGAACCTCGCAGCTCTCGCGGCGCCCCCCTTCACCCCTTCGTCGCCCTCGTTAAGACCTTTAACGAATTCCTTTTCGAGTTGGACGCTGACGGTAAGTTCCTAAGCATCTGGACCTCCAATGAAGCACTCCTCCGTGAACGCCGCGCTGAATTCCTCGGGCGCCGCGCTCTGGAAGTCTTGGGCGAAGAAATTTTCCGTCCTTTCTCCAGGCTCTTTCGCAGGGTCATAAAAGAAGGCGTCGGCGAAGATATCGAATTCCCCGTAGATTTCCCCACGGGCCAGCGCTGGTTTCAAGCCCGCGTCTCCGCCGTGGGTCGCGGTGCGCAAAAATCCCATTCCGTCTGCCTCCTCGCGCGAGACATCACCCTGCGGCGCCTCGCCGAGGATGCCCTGCGCCAACAAGAGGCGCTCTTAATGCACGCCGAACAGGTCACGGGCACCGGCTGTTGGGAGTATGACGTCAAGACTCAGCAGCGCATCTGGTCCAGCCAACTCTTCCGCCTGTACGGATTCGATCCCAAACACGGCGTCCCCACCGAAGAAACGATGTGGGCCATGATACATCCCGACGATCGCGCGCGCATTCGCGGCATCTTTCAATCCGCACTTCAGAATTGTTCTTCCTTCGAATCCGAGGGTCGTTACGATCTCCCCGACGGCCGCCAGCGCATTATTTTTATCCGCGGCATTGCACTGCCTGACGAATCCGGAAAAGCCGCGCGCATCCTCGCCGTGGTCCAGGACGTCACCGAACTCCGCCGCGCCGAAACCCAGGCCCGCGAGCGCGAATCACTCCTCGCCCAAGCCGAGCAACTCGCCGGCTTGGGCAGCTGGGAATTTGACGTGGCCCACCAAAGCTTCGCCTGGTCGGCACAAATGTACCTCATGCTCGGCCTCCCTCCCAACGATCAGCCCGTGCCGCTCGCTCAGGCTTGTGCATTGTTTCACCCCGATGAACGCGCGCGCGTCGCTCAAGAAGTCGAAGCCCTCATCAAGCACAATCGGCCGCTCGAAAACGAAGTTCGCTTTGTGCTGCCTGACGCGCAGGTTCGCGTTTTCCACTCCCGGGCCGTTCCTATTACCAACGATTCCGGCGATGTCGTCCGCATCGCTGGCACTTCGCAGGACGTCACTGCGCAGAAGTCCGATCAAGACCGCTTGCGCAAAAGCGAATCTCTTCTCGCCCAAGCCGAAGAAATCGCCAAACTGGGCAGCTGGGAAATGGATACCGTCAGTTCCACGATTACATGTTCGACGGAATGTTTCCGCATGCTCGGCCTCGAACCCATGACTGGCCCGGTCCCAGTCGAGGACATCTTTTCCCTGGTGCACCTCGAAGATACCAACACCGCCAAACAAGCCGTTCAGCATGCAATCGTCACGCACACGCCCCTCGAACATTTTTCGCGTCACATCATGCCGGACGGCGGCGCCCGAGTCTTGCACACTCGTGCCATTCCCATCGCCGATGCTTCGGGCCAACTCACTCGTTTCGTCGGTTTCAATCACGACATTACCGAGCAGAAGCGCGTCGAGGACGACTTGCGCCGCCTCTCTCGCCAACTCTTGACCCTGCGTACGGAAGAACAACGCCGCCTCGCTCGCGAACTTCACGAAACCGCTTCGCAGACCTTGACCGCGTTGAAGATGACTCTCAAGCAGATCGAGGATTCGCTTCCCCAGGACGATCAGCGCGCCCGCGAACTCGCAAAATCTTGCCGCACGCTCACCAGCGACGCCATTCGCGAGGTCCGTACCATCTCCTCCCTTTTGCATCCGCCACTAATGGACGAGGCGGGGCTCACCGTCGGTCTCAACTCCTACGTTCGCCTCTTCTCGGAGCGCAGTGGAGTCGCGGTAAATTTCGCCATCCCCGAAAACTTCCAGCGCCTGCCCAAGGAAATCGAGCTCACTCTGTTCTGCGTCGCGCAAGAATCACTCGCCAACGTCCACCGCCACTCCAAAGCACGCGCTGTCGAGATTTCAATTGAACGCACGCCGGCACAAGTAAGCCTTACCGTCCGCGACGACGGCATTGGCATGGCGCTGCCTTCTCACGGCGATCGCCGAAACTCTCTTCTCGGTATCGGAATTGCCGGCATGCGCGAGCGCGTCAACCAACTGCAGGGCGAGTTCCACATCCACAGCTCCCCCGGAAAAGGCACCACCATTCAGGTCACTCTGCCAGTGGCCATCGAAGAGAAACCTGAATGACTTACGCTCATCCATTTTGCTCGCACTCTGCCACACGCTCTACACGTTCCGTATCCGCGCGCGGCCCACTCGCGCTTCCCAGAAAGTTCCCTAATGAATGCACCTATCTCTCAAGGAGAATCTCATGATTAAAGAACCGCCAGTTGCCAGACCGTACCGCATCCTCGTCGCCGATGATCATGCCGTCGTGCGCCGTGGCGTGCGCGCCTTGTTGGAATCTCAGCCGGGGCTGGAAGTCTGTTGTGAAGCCGCCACTGGCCTCGAGGCGGTTGAGCATGTCAAAAAAATCAAACCAAATCTGGTCTTGCTCGATCTCACCATGCCCGAAATGAACGGCCTCGAAGCTGCCCGAGCCATTCGCGAAGAATCGCCCGATACAGACGTCCTGATTCTCACCATGCATTTCTCCGAGGATGTCGCTCGCGAAGTCCTGCGCAGCGGCGCCCGCGGCTACGTGCTCAAATCAGACGCCGACTCCGAACTGGTCGCCGCCGTGCGCCACGTTCAGCAGCACAAACCGTTCTTCACCGGACGTTTGGCCATGACCATGGTCGAAAACTTCGTCAACGAGCAGCGTGAGGGCGAGCCCAGCACCGATCATCCCCTGCCCGGCTGCCCGCTCACTGCGCGCGAACTCGAAATTGTCCAACTGCTTGCCACCGGAAAGATCAGCAAGGAAGTCGCGGCCACCGTCGGCATTTCCACCCGCACCGTCGAAAGCCACCGCAATCACATTATGAAAAAAATGAATTTCTCCAGCTTCAGCGAACTGATGCGCTTCGCCATCCGTAATCACCTGGTCGAACCGTAGCCGTTGCGTCGTAACCAAGTCGTTGCCGTTCAAGCAGCCGCGCCACGCCGCGTAGCGCCGGCGTCCCGCAAATCTTCGGCGTTGACTGTGCCTTTGAATTTGTAGCGGCCGGCTCGGCTTTATCGAACCGGGCAGCTTTTGCATTTTGTTTTGAATTTGTAGCGGGGGCCTGCTTTTGCTTTTTAGGCGAGCGTTTTTTGACGTTGCGTTTGATGTGGTCTTCGAGTTTGTTTTTGAAGTGGATGTCATCCCGAACGAAGTCCCGCGCTTTTTCTTCCCCGCCGCACTTTGGCGGGCGCGGGACGCAGAGAGGGATCTGCTTTCTGAGGAACAGCCCGGACTCTGAAGACTACGGAGCGTTATGGGTTGAGTCCCGACTCGAACTCTCCGCCGAAACTTCTAATTGGCCGGATCACTGTCGGGAGTCGCAGGAAATCCGTCCGCGCGCCGCAATGCCGGAAACCACCACGCCCACAACGCCGTCACCACCAGCGTCCCGATCCCGCCCAAAATTACCGCCGGCGCAGTCCCGAGCCAACCCGCCGTCACCCCCGATTCGAATTGCCCCAGTTCATTCGACGCGCCGATAAATATCATGTCGACCGCATTCACGCGTCCGCGCATCTGATCCGGTGTGGCCACCTGCACCAACGTCACCCGAATCACCACGCTCACCATGTCCGCCGCGCCCGTCAGCGCCAATGCCACTAACGACACAATCAGGCTGCGCGATATCCCGAACACGATCGTGAAAACTCCGAAAGCCGCCACGCACCACAACATCGTCGACCCTACGCGACGCCTCAACGGCCGGTACGCTAGCAGAATCGCCATCGCGCCCGCTCCCACGGCTGGCGCGCTCCGCAACAACCCTAGTCCCCACGGCCCCGTATGCAAAATATCCTGCGCGTACGCCGGCAGCAGCGCCACAGCGCCGCCCAGCAGCACCGCAAATAAATCCAGCGAGATCGAACCCAGCACCACTTTCTGTCTCCAGATATACGCGAGTCCCGCCAGCACGGTCTTCAGACTGATCGGCTCTCGGTCCCGCGCCTTCGCTTGAAAGCGGATTCCCACGGTGCATGCTACCGCTATGATGTAGCACCCCAGCGCCGTCGCGTACACTGCCGCCGGTCCGCCGAACAGTGCGTAGATCAACCCACCTACCGATGGCCCCAATATCGTCCCTGCTTGAAATATCGTCGAGTGCCACGCCACCGCATTCTGAAAATGTTCCTCGGCCACCAATTGCGGCAGCAACGCGCGGCTCACTGGTCCATTCAGCGACCGCACGACGCCCAGCAACACCAGAACGCCATAGATCGGCCTGATGGAATGCGTTGGATGCAGTGACACCCACAGAAACAGCGCGGCACACACTCCAAACGCCGCGTAGCACAGCATCAAAAGTTTTTTTCGATTGAATCGGTCAGCGACGTGACCGGAGACCAAAAACAGCAGAATGCCCGGCAGGAATTGCGCCAATCCTACGTAGCCCAAATCGAACTTACTGTGCGTGACTGCATATATCTGCCAGCCCACCGCGACCGAAATCATTTCCATCGAGACTACAGTAAAAATTCGCGCCACTTCATACAGCACAAACGCCGGATAAGTGAACGCCACGCGCCCAACCAGTCTCGCATCTTCCGAATCAGCCATCGGCAAGCCGCTCAGCCTCCCCTAGTCACGCCGCGCCAAATTCCAGCGCACAAGAATTGCAGCCGAATCCTGGGAACGCCAATCTCCCGATTGGCGCTCTCGGCCCTAGACCCCGCTTCGGCTCGTCAACGTATAAATCAGCAGCCCCAGAACAAACAAAGTAATCACCACATACATCCAATCCCGCTCCAACGCAAAACCCAGCACCGAAAACAAAACCCGCGCCACCGGAGTCGCAATTAGCAACAACAGTCCGAACTGAATCAGCCCAAGCGGCCTCAGCGCAATCGTCTGATGCACAATCTGCGGTACCGCTCGCAGCTCCGCTGGCTCCCCGCGAAAAACACGGTAGTTCTGCGGCACATTGTACGACTCAATCACAAACCAAACGCCGCCCACAAAAACCACCAACGCCGCCAGCAACACTCCCCAACGCAGCAGTCTTCCCAGAAACAGCTCGACGCTCTTGTCATTCACTGTTGCGCCGAGATTCGCGCTACCGCCAACGTCAGTCATCACAATTTCCCCCGCACGCCCTGAAATATCATCTCAATCGCCAGCGCCGCGATTACCACTCCAAACACGATCCGCAAAGTTCGCACTTTCGCTCCCGGCAAAATCCTCGCGCCCACCAACGCTCCAGCCAGCACGCCCAACATCACGGGCATCGCCAGCCCCGGATCAATGTACCCTCGCCGCAAATAAATCCCCGCGCTAGCCGCCGCGGTCACCCCAATCATAAAATTGCTCGTCGTCGTCGATACCTTGAACGGAATCTTCATCGCCTGATCCATCGCCAATACTTTCACTGCCCCCGAACCAATGCCCAGCAATCCCGAAAGCACCCCGGCCACGTACATCAATCCGAACCCCAAAGGCACATTTCGCACATGGTAGGATTTCGGCCCGTCATTGGTCGGATAAGAACCATCCAGTCGCAGCGCCGTCGCGATTCGATCCGGCGGCATCCCCGCTACTACATCAGCCTCTTTCCGCGTGGTAGTGTAAGCCGAATACATCAACACCACCCCAAACACAATCGCGATAATCGAAGTATGCAAATACCCCGCCAGAAAAGCGCCGCTCACCGCACCCACAGTCGTCGCGATTTCCAAAAACATCCCCACGCGCATATTCGAATAACCTTCTCGCAGATATGCCGCAGCCGCACCCGACGACGTCGCGATCACCGAAACCAACGACGCGCCAATCGCGTAGCGAATGTCCACGCCAAACACCAGCGTCAGCAGCGGCACGATCACCACGCCACCGCCCAACCCCGTCAACGATCCCAGCATTCCCGCCAGGAACGATCCCAGGGTAACCACCAGCGTAAATTCCAGCGTATTCAATTTTTAGGGTTCTCGATTCAGCGGGTCACAGCTGTACGGAAGCGAAATCTTATCACGTCAAGGTTTCATTGCTGGAAGTTTGCTGTCCGTTGCGAGGTCATACACGAAGCGAATCTCCACCGCCCCGTTCGAACGCGTCCTTTCCAGGCGCACAATCTCAACAAGCTGTTTTCCACCAGGCGCCGGCTCAAACGAACGCGTAATCTGCGGTCCGTGGCTTCCACCCAGCTCCGCCACCAGCCGGTAGTCCTCCCAGCGCGCGTCAAATTCCTGATACTTGTCGTCCTTGGGCTTTTGCACCTTATGCCCGTCCGTATAAAACGCGCGCTGCCGCCCCAAATCATCCGTCAGCAAAACTTCGCCATTCTTCGCGTCGGGCGTATCTTTAATTGCCAGCGTGATCGATCCCGCCGGATTCATTAGTTCCTGCAGCTGCTGGCGATCGTAATCGCCATTATTGTTGTTGCTTCCACCGTTTCTAGGATTGCCGCCGCCGTTGCCACCGCCCGCGCCCCCAGGATACGGCGAGCCGATTCCGCCCATGTGAATTCCCGTGCCGTTGCCATTGCCGCCGCCACGCGGATTCGCTGGATTGTCCACGCCAGTCCCGCGCGCCTCCTTCATCTTCTCCTGCGCGTCGTCGCTTTCGTCCACGTTATATTTCCACGACGCGAAAAGTTGCTTCTTATCAGGAACCGCCATCTCCGTCGGTACTTCGGGTCTCGATGTCCCCGCGCTCGAATCCCCAGATTGAGGCGTCGGATGAATCGGTCCCGGACCCGCCTGCGCCGCCAAACGCGCCGGAAGCGCCGCGCACACGCCGCACAGCATCGCGCCAACCGCCGCAGCTCTCGTCAATCTCCACGTTAGGTTCATCGTCGTTTCCAATGTTCTCATCGCCTTGCTCTTCCTCGTACTCAGCATAATCGGCTCACGTAAGCACTTCATTTCAATCGTGCGCGTCGCAACAAGTGCACCCTGCTGGAAATTCGGATGCACAGAATTCGCGGCGGGATGCAACGCCGCCCAACCTGACGCGGACGCCGCTACTTAGCGTGTGTGTAAACTCGGGAATCTTTGTGGGTCGTGGCTTTACCGAAGACATAAACCGCGCCAAACCCGAGCGAGTTTAGCCGCTGAAGTTCCGATTTGCGGTTCCCATACAAGCTCTACTCCCCGGATCCCGAACTCGCGTTTGCACTCCGCGCCTGCACTTTTTGCAGCAACGCCATGAACTCCGCGCGCTTATTTCCACCCAACCCGACTCCCGCATAAGCCATATGAATCAACTGTTGATTCGCCCGCCCTCCGTCGTAGACCCACGGAAACGGACTTACCGCGCCAATCGCCCAATAAAACTCCGCCTGCGCCCCCTGCAAGCTCACCGGCAAATTAAAATGGGTTGACGTGCCTGGGGAAACCGGACTCACCCGTTGCGCCGAGAACACATACCAAGTCATCCCCGGAGACGTCACTCGCTCCATCGGCGCCAAATAAAACTGCGCCGTCGCTCCGAAAGCGCGCGGCCCGTCGTTGGTCTGAACGAACGTAATCCCCGAACTCACCTGCGCACCAAAAAATCCCTGCAAATTCACGTCATGCCGGCAAGCGTACGTCACCTGCAGCACCGGAGGCGCGTCGCTCGAGGTGCTATCCGGCGATGGCGCGAAGCTGGCCCGCGCATTATTCGCCATCGCTTCGTTAATGCAAGTCGCCGACGGCGGGAAAAAATAATAGAACAAAAAGTCCACCAGGCTCATCCCCGAACCGCTCGGCTGGTGCAGCTGTCCGTCCAGCCAGTTCGCATCGTGGCCCAGTAATGGATTATCCGAAGTCGAAAACTGCACAATCGCATTCCCCTGCACATTCTGCAGCGCCAGAATTCCACCCAGATGAAATGGAGGTGCATACGGACCCAGCGCCGCCGGCGCGTCGCCGGGACTGAATTCACTCCAGGCCAGCGGCAACTCCACCGAAACGTCATTCGTGATCCCGTGCGTAATCGTGCGCGCCGCGCTCTCGCCCGCTGCCGCGCCCGCGGCCGCCTGCGCACGGGCCGCAGGAGCGCTCATCCCAAAAGCCAGCAGCAGACCCGCCGCTCCCACAAATGCCTTCCATCCGTTGCGTCTCACATTCATGTGGCCGCCACTCCGCACGCATCGCCGCTGATGAAAGTGTGCCAGCATCCGCCCCCAAAAAGAAGCCCTTCCACAGCAATACGGGCACCTACCGCATGAATTCGCCGCTTCAGCCGCTGAAGTTCCCCGTTCGCAGTCGGATTTGCCGTCGTCGTTTAATTTGTAGCGGTCGCCTTCACGCGGGCGCCTTTGAATTCGACGTTGGACTTGCTTCTGACTTTGCCGCAGTACGGGCGGGTCTGAGACCCGCCTTAGGTCAAGATCTCAACGGTTTTTGACCGTCATGCAACACGCGCAAACACACCACCGCCCCCGGGCCCTTCGGCCCGGAAGCGATGTACAGTCTTTCCTGGTTTGTCTTATGCTTTCTTGGCGGACTTGCGGCGGCCACGACGCTTCGTCGGCGGCGTGGCGGGTGGCTCACCCACCAGCTCTGCTGACCAAATTGCGGTAACAAACTTCTTCACACCATGATCGTCAAAATCGATCGTGGTGCGCTCCGTGTTTGACTCGGTCACCACTCCCATTCCGTACTGCTCGTGACGTATGGACTGCCCTTCGACCAGTGTCTGCACAGCTCCCTCCCTGGATGATTATGACTTCCACTTCAGATGATCCGCGGCGTTGCGACGCGCTCCCGCCCGTCGCAACGTCTGACCAGAAGTATGACCCGCGATAACTCCCGCAAAGGGACGACGGCTGGGCCCGCCCCTTCCAGGATACTTCCATCGCGCCTAACTCTCCGCAAACTACAGGCATGAGCGTTGCGCAACAAGTAGATACACATCCAGCGAACGCGCGGGACCCGCGGTTCGTAGGGCTGCCTTCAGCCGGCAACTTCCGCGCTCCATCACCGACTCAGCGCGCCAACATTCACCTGCGCCTGTGCAGCCCTAAATCAGAATATCGCTCTGAAGATTTCGGCAGACTTACAGACCGACGACGTTTTCGGCCTGCAGACCTTTCGGTCCCTGCTTCACTTCAAATTCCACCGCTTGACCCTCGTTGAGGGACTTGTAGCCCTCAGACTGGATCGCGGAGAAGTGCACGAACACATCCTCGCCAGACTGGCGCTGGATGAACCCATAGCCCTTGGCCGCATTAAACCACTTCACTGTACCTTGCTCTCTGCTCACGGAAACTGCTCCTAAATTATTCAGCAAGCGGCGTTTACCCGCTCGGAAAGCTGTCTGCCGCCCCGCCCGTATCCTCCCGCGCAAAAAAAAAGCCGTCGGGTACTAGCCCGGCAGCCATTCATCGTACGCGTGAAAAACGAACCATAAAGCAACAAACGCACCCCAACCTTACCACGTTTTGCCCCTCCCCGCAATCCCCTCCGTGTACCTCTACCCCGCCTGCAGCCCCGCTAAAATTGCGAATCAATGCTCCCGATCAGCACGTGTGTGGTATCAGTGTCGAGCAGCAGCGCCGTAGTGCTGTTGATAACGTAGTACGCCACGTTGTATGTGGCATTCGGATTCATCCCTTGGATCGTCGCTGTGCCACGCCCGCTCGTCGCATCCAGCATCCCAAGCGTCGTGCCCGTTATGAAAATCGGGTCTGTCGGAAACACCGCGTTGAAATTGTTGATGTCGACATTTCCCGAGAGGGCCTCCGATCCGCTCCAGGTCACCTGCCCCGACAGATTCTGCTGATAGAGCGCCGTCTGATTGTGGAAAATTCCCTGCCCTGCCATTCCAAACGAATCGCTTCCACCCACAGCAACTGGAGCTGTTCCCTGAACGAATGCCGTGCCCGTCGTGACCGCTGTCGCGTCCAGCTCCAGCATCACGGCCGAACCCAGCGCCGTCTGATACATCGCGAATTCCTGCGTCGTCGAGCTGGGTCCCGCGGCGCACGTCCCGCTGGCGGTACTCAGCAGCAAATCAATTCGCCCGCTGGTCGGATCCACCGTGTAAGTACACGTGCCGAGCGTCGTGTCGGTCGTCACCGTCCCCGCGTTGTTGCTGTCCAGCAACCCGCTCGTCCCGCCGCTGCCGCTTGAGATAAACACTCCCCCAGCCGCGTACGCTCCAGTAGGCGATGTTCCTCCCACCGTGAACGGATAGTTGCCGGTCACAAGGCTTGCATCGTTGAACGAGCTCCCTGTCGGAGCCGCATACACGTCGCCGGCCAGATAGTTGGCGGTGTCAATTTCCACCAGGTGCAATTGCGTGCTCTGCTCTGACGCTGTGGTGTTCACGATATAAAACGCATATTGAATCGGCCCGGTTGACGTGCTCGATAATGTCAGCGTCCCGCGTCCGCTTCCCGGAAACGTCGTGTCCAGCGTGTACGTTCCCGCCAGACTCCGATCCTCCTTGCTCACACTACCCGCGGGATTGCTGCTGTTGTTCACGTCCAAAATCGGACTCCCACCTGTGATACTCCCCGCGCCGTTCCCAGAGAACTTCCCAGCCATCCCCTGCGGAAAAAACTCCGCATCCGCCCCCGCCACCTTGAACACATAAGGACCACTCAGCGTCGTGAGCGCGGTCGTCAATCCATTCAAATTCTGCTGATCCACCGTGCCACTGCCGGTATTTCCAGCGTCGAAGCGCGTCAGTACTCCGTGCTGGAAATTCGCCATCGCTAACTGCCAGGTCTGCGGCGTTCCCTGTCCGGCGCCGGAGCCAGATCCCACGTTAACCTTCACCGTCGTGCGCCCGTCCGGACCCACCACATACGTTCCGGTGATCGGCACCTGCTTGGCCACACCCGTCGAAAAGCTGTCGCTGTCCTCCACACCGCTCACAATGTGCCCCTGCCCATCAGCCAGAAAACTTCCTGCCACCGCCGTAAAACCGGAACCGTCATTTCCTGTGTACGAAAACGCGAATGGGCCTGCCAAAGTTGCGTTAGAAAACAGGATCGTCGCGACGGCCGTCGCCGTTGTTGTTCCTTCAGTCGCAGTGATTGTGACCGCGGCACCCGGCGGCGGAGATGGCGGCGCAGTGTAAAGCCCTGTGGGACCGATCGAGCCGATGTTTCCACCCGCGGTCGAGGACACCGACCAGGTAATACCCTGAGTGGTGGCCACGTTATTCAGAATCGCCGTAAATTGCAGACTACCGCCTGCCGGAACCGTCCCGGTGAGCGGACTCACGGATAGTCCCGTCCCAATCCCGACCGTCGCAACCGCAGTATTCGAAGTGATTAAATTCACGTTCGTCGTCGAACCTGGAACCTGTGGCGTCGTCGCAGTAATGTTCACTTCGCCGCTGTTGACGTCCGGCACCGTCGCCGGCGCGGTGTAAACCCCCACCAACTGATCTAGCGTGGACGTTCCGATCGTTCCGGTAGCCGCACTTCCGCCCGCCACTCCGTTTACGTACCAAGTCACGATAGTCGTGGTCGAGCTGGTATCCGTCGTGTTCGCTAGCGTCACCTGCGCTGTGAATTCCGCCGTCTCGTTAATTTGCACCGTCGCCGCGGCTGGCGAGATTGTTACCGCCGTCACCTGCACCGCTCCGCCGCCGCCGCAAGATGAAATGCCCAGCAACCCGGCCAGCGCCAAGGGCAGCGACAACATCTTGCAAATCCCCTTGCTCATCCGCCATCCGTTGCGTCCAGCCCGCGCCGCGTCCATCCCCGCTGCCTTCTTCATCGTCCAAGAATTCCTGGTCTGCTGTCTGGTCATTTGCCTCGGCCCACTCATTCTGGTACGGCGCTCACGGACACACACGTGGTTTCCTATGTTCCCGTACAGAAAGAAAAAGTTCCAATTCTTAGAGGTAAGCACGCAAGATTCGGTTGCACGTCAATTATGTCTTCCGCGAGCCCCACACCCCGTGAGAACAGCGCAACATCTTACATCAACCGCATCCGTCATCACACCCGCAATCGCAGCACCGCACGGCGTCCAACCCGCTCGCGCTCGATCCCAATCCCGCCGCCCTTTTCTCCCTCGCGCTACTGCGGCAGCGCGGAATTCCCATAAAATGCTTTCAGCAGCATCACTCCTCCCACAGTCGCCGCTGAGATGCTCAAAAGCGTGCCAATCAAAAAATACTCGGCAAATTGTTCGCGCTTGAACTCTGGATATCGCGCAATAGACTTCGCCGCCAAAATCAGCCCCGCCGTCGCTGGAGAATGCAGAATCAATGCCGTCATCACCAAAAACCGTTCCAGCCACCCAATGTACATTCCCGCGTTGCTCAACTGCGTCTGCGACTCCCCAGCCTGCAAATGCTTCAGCAGCGGTCTCGTCATGAACCGGATCAGATATCCTCCGCCGAATATCACTGCCACATAAATGACCAACAGTAGCAGCACCCGATCGCTCGGCGTCTGCAGCCGATTCAACCCGTGCAGCAGCACTCCACCGGGCTCTACCCGCGCGATCCAGCATGCCGCCACCACAATCGTCAGGAAATGCAGTCCCTGGTCCACCACGAACGCGGCAGCGCCTTCCCCCACCGGTGTTCGCCGCCCCAGGCCTATTTTCATTCCATCAATCGCCAGATGCACCGCCGTCAAACCCAGTACCACCGCCAGGAAACGCCACGAAAAAACCACTCCCGGAACGAAAAATCCCGTCAACACCACGGCGCACGCAAAGTAAACCGCTCCATGCTTCGCGTACCCAATCGCTCGTCCGCTCTTTTTCTGCTGCACTAGCGCGGACGTCTGAAACACAAAGTCCGTCAACAAATGCCCCAGCAACAGTGTCAGAATTGTCCTTGTCAGTGTTTCCATCGCATCTCCGCCAGTTGCACGCTCTTGTACAATTCATCTAACTTCTACGTTTTCGTCCAACCTGCCTCAATCGATCCTCAATCAGTATCCGCATCCCTTCCATCGTCTGCTCGACTTGCCAGAAATATCCTCTCTTCAAATTCCGGGACACCGTGGAAGCATCCAACTGCAACTCTTTCGCCGCCGCCTGCAAGCGCCGTCTCTTGCGGAACACCGCCATCGTCTCCCACTGTTTCTCGGTAATCTTTTGCAACAAGGTATCCTGCAAAGCATAAATCAAATTCGCCGTGGAATCGAACACCGCATCCTTCGATGCGAACCTCGTCAACACCTTAAATTTTTTTCCCGCACCGCCTTTCACTCCTCCAAGCGCGAGCCGCGCCAATTCAAAGGCTTCTCCTCCCAGCCTATTCACCGGTCTCTGCAGCTTTTCCGGCACCCTCCCAATTCCGATCCCCATCCGCAGTCGCAACGGCCCCATCCTCTCCCGCAGATCGAAAATCAATTCCGGCAATCGCTCGCACGACCACGCGATCGTCTGAAATTCATCCCCTGCCGTAATCGCGTACGGCAGCCGGATCAATCTCCCCCTCAACTGCGCCCGCGATGCCTTCTCCAGTCGCTCCCCAAGCATCGCGCGCAAATTTAGCCGCGTCCTCGACCCCACCACGTCCGCAATCAACACTGCATAGCGTCTCTTCACCATTTGACCCGCCTTGTACGCTTTTGTACAATTCTACTGACTTGTACGTTTCCGTACAAGCGGAAAAAATCACGCTTTTTTCGAATCGGCAACGTGCATTCTCCGCGAACGGTCACGTCGCTCTTCAGATAACCCCGCCGTTCGCTGCCGCATTCTTCCCGTCAGTACCCCGACCGTTAATCGCTCGGAGTGCCAATCGCCGCCCCCGGAGGCTCCGCCCAGCCTCGCGCCAGAGATGCTCGCTTTACCCGCTGAAACCTCGATTCCCCATTCGCAAACAAGCTCTCCGGAGTCCTCCGCTCACGCTATTTTGGGAGCAAGCACATACCTTGTTATCAGTATGTTACAAACAACCGATCTTAGTACTAAAACCCCCTCCCGCCAGAAGTACTATACGAATGTGACCTTTACCCTAGTGTGCCGTTCTGCGCCATCCCGTATTCTAAATCGGTCGGAAAAGCTCTCCGACGCGAGGTCCGCAGCGCATGAGTAAGGCGTCCAGAATGTTTCGCTCGAGATCGAACCGGGGGGCCAATCTGGCCATCCGTCCGGTCGCCGAACTCGACGTTCCGACATTCTCTGAAGCCGACCTCAGCGCCTGCCTCGCGGCCCTCTACAACTCGCCGCCCGACACCTTCCTCCATGACTTCAACGCGGGCATCATCCCCGACGCGCCCTTTGCCGAGCAGCGCGACTCTGCGCCCGACGGTCACGCGATCCTCAGCTTCGCCCCAAAATCTAGTGCGCAACCCTCGGAACCCGACGAAGTCCTAGCCGTCCTCCACCAAACGATCGAATCCGGCGCGCGGGATCAAGATTGCAGCGACGCCGAGCTCATTGCCGCTACCTTCCCCGATGACTCCGCCATCATCAGCGCCTCATCGCCGGAATCGCGCCGTACAGAACTCTTCATCGTCGAAAAGCCGCTTGCTCCCATTCGGCCTTCCGCGCCATTTCTAACGGAAGTTATGGACCTGGAGGCCATTGCCGCTTCCGCTCGCGATTCTGCCGGCGCCGCCTCCGCGGATTCTTCCGCGTTGTCTCAGAGTGATGACCCCTACGCGTCCGAAGTGGTCAAGAAACAAGCTGTCGCAGAAATGAACGCGGTTGCCGAAGAGTTTGTCGCCGAGCAGCGTCATCAAGCGCCCGTATCTTCGGCGACGTCGGCTCACGAGCGGCCGCAGGATCGTCGTCAAAAGCGTCGCGCGCTCATTTCCGCGCCCATTCGAGTTCGCATCGTCGAAACCCAAACCAGTGGCTCCCAGGAAATCGCCACCACCTTCGATGTTTCGCGCTCCGGCATCCTGTTCCACACGCAACTCGATCGCTATTCCCGCGGAATGCAGGTCGCCGTCGTTTTTCCTTACAGCAAATCTCCCAAAGCCATTCACCACGAGCAGAAGGGCCGTGTCGTTCGAATCACCGATCTTGGCGATGGGCTCCGCGGCGTCGCCATCACCTTCACTGCAGCGCCTGTGGAAGAGCATGTCGCTGCGCGTGAAGCAGCGCTAGAGGCAGCGGCTAACGACATCTACGCCCCGGCGCCGCCACCCGAAACCGCCGAAGCCAAAGCAAAAAAGCCGATGGTTCTCGCCGTGGACTCCGACCAACAACTCCGCGAAGCCCTGAAGCTGTATCTCGAGAACGAAGGCTACGAGGTAATCGCCGTCAGCAATGCCACCGACGCGCGCGAAGTCCTCAATCTCTACACGCCTTCCCTGCTTGTCGCCGAAATCGAAGGCGACGGCAATCCCGGCTACGACCTTTGCGGCCACGTCAAAGCCACGCATCGCCTCCGCCGCGTTCCTGTCGTCCTCACCACCTTCTCCGCTTACCCCAGCGATTATTCCCGCGCGCACACGCTCGGCGCCATTGTCTGTATGGCCAAGCCTTACAAACAGGAGCGCCTCGGCCACATCGTTCGCCTCCTGGCACCGCTTCCCGAACACATCGAAAAGACCGCCGCCCCGCGCGCCGCCGATCCCACCCGCGTCCCCGGCCGCGATTTCGCGGCCTACAACAGCAACCGCGATCGCAAAGACAGCAATCCCAAATCCCTCTTCGGCAAACTCCTAAACAAATTCCCCGCCTTCCGTTAATCCGACCATAGCAATTAGTCGCTGTTTTAACTATCAACTTTCACCTCTGGGCTCCTGCGTCACGCCAAGCCCCCGTGGCAATCTCGACGAGTTACCTTCGCTGTCAACTCACGCATTAACCGAAGCCCGACTTTCGCCAACGTTTTTGCCCTGTACCAATACTGTACCGTGGCCCTGTTGACCCCGGCCCCCTCGCCGCACTATCCTCCGCCCATGATTACAGCCCGCGTATTCTCGACGTACTGACGCGGACCGCAGTCGCGGTCGTTCCACAAGTTAATCTCCCAGCCTTTAACTTCTAAACAACACTAGCTGGGAGTGTGTCCGCTCTCCCTCGTGGTCCCTGGCCAAGGAGGTTCTCTATGAAAGCCTTTACTCGACGTGTGTCCATTCTCGTCCTCGCGCTGCTCGTCCTCGCCACTGCTCTGCGCGTGAACGCTCAAAACAATTTCGGTCCGCGCGGTGGTGGCGGGCAAGAAAGCTCAAGCGGCCCCACCAATTCCTCCGGCGGCGCACAGGATCCCGGCCCGCGCGCTGGCGCTGTCAACGCTGGCACTCCGCTTTCCACCCTTACCCCTGCGCAGCTTCAGTTCTTTCAAGATGGTCTCTCGCGCTTCCTGCAAACGGATTCCGTGTCCGGCCAGATGGCTGGCGAACCGGGAGTCGGCCTCGGCCCCGGCTTCAATTCCAATAGCTGCGGCAGCTGCCACGGGCAGCCGGCGGTCGGTGGCTCCAGCCCGAGCGCCCAGAATTTCCCCTTCGTTGGCCCGAATCCGCAGATCGCCGCAGCCACCGACTACGGCGGAGCGAACTCGATTCCCTACTTCATCTCGCTCGAAGGCCCCGTACGCGAAGCCCGCTTTCCCTACGCGGTTTCGGCCAGCGGCGGCCTCACCAGCACGCCCGACGGTGGTGTTCACGACCTCTTCACCATTGCCGGCCGGCAGGACGCCGAAGGATGCGTCATGCCCCAGCCCAACTTCGAACAAATGAATAAACTCGGCAACATCATTTTCCGTATTCCCACTCCTGTCTTTGGCGCCGGCCTCATCGAAAACATTCCCGATGCGACCATCCTCGCCAACGCGGCTGCCAACGCCTCGCTCAAACAGCAGCTCGGCATCACCGGCCATCCAAACTACAGCGGCAACGACGGTTCGATCACCCGCTTTGGCTGGAAGGCCCAGAACAAGTCTCTCGAGATTTTCGCCGGCGAGGCTTACAACGTCGAAATTGGCGTGACCAACGAGCTATTCCCCGACGAACGCGCCAATCCGCCGTCCTCCTGCCTCTACAATCCCACTCCCGAGGACGAGACCAACTTCACGCTCTCTGGCGACCAGATCCCTAGCGACACGGTCGAGTTCTCCAACTTCATGCGCTTCCTTACTCCTCCTGCTCCTTCGACGGCTGGGATTCCTGGCAATCCCTCGGTGCAATCCATCGCGGCGGGGCAAGCCATCTTCACTCAGATCGGCTGCACAGCGTGCCACACTCCCGCGCTGAAAACAGGTCCTTCGAACTTCACGCCGGGTCTAAGCAACCAGCAGGCCGCGCTGTTTTCTGACTTGCTCGTTCACCACATGGGCTCGGGTCTTGCCGACAACGTCTCCCAAGGTTCGGCAGGTCCCGATGAATTCCGCACCGCTCCGCTCTGGGGCGTCGGCCAGCGCATCTTCTTCCTCCATGACGGCCGTTCGGGGCCCACAAATGGCGGCCTGCTCAACGCCATCCAGGCCCATTCCAGCTCCGGCTCCGAAGCCAATCGCGTGATCAACCAATTCAACAATCTAAGTCCCAACCAAAAACAGGAGCTCTTGAATTTCCTGCGCTCGCTGTAGACGAAAAAGCGGCGCGACACACGCAAGGCGTCAATCACCATGCGCGTGTCGCGCCGCAACCTTTCGCAGCGCCGGCGTCCCGCCGGCTCCGTCGCTTTCGATTTTGAATTTCCTGGGAACGCCAATCTCCCGATCGGCGCTTTACTGCCGCAGCGCTCAGCCTTCGTGCCGCAGCCCTGCCCGCCGCAGGAGGCACTCCTGGCTGTGCGCGGTTGCCGCTGAATTTGCACTACGCCGTTATCTTTCTCTGTGTTCTCCGGTTATCTCTGTGCACTCTGTGTTAAATCTTTTGACTTTCTCTGCGCCCGCCGCATCCCAGCGGTACCCTTTCGTCGTTGCCGTCCCTACGCGCGTGCCACTTCACCGCGCCTGCCGTATACTCACCCAATGGCGAATCGTCCCCAGCCCCCTCAACGCCATTCGAACGCCATACTCCTCGCGTCCGTGCTCATCACCGCCACCGCGTTCCCCGCCACCGATAAACCCAAGCCAAAGCCCCCGCTCGAAAATTTCTACGTCGTGACCCAAGCCATCTTTCACACCGATCCAAAGTGGGTGGATCACGTGCTCGAAGTGCGTCCGGAAGACGAAGGCGTAAGAGTCCGCGAAATCCGCATCGCCCCGCTAGGTCCCAAGTGCACTCACCACGTCACCGTCCGCGCCGTCGAACGCGTGCTGCCCAACACCACTGTAAAAAAAGTCGCCCCGCACATCGACCTCTGCGCCTTCTCGGAAGACGACGTGGAATCCATGATCAGCGCTGCTAAACGCAAGACCGGCGCTCCCGCATCCGACGACGACTCCGCTTCCCAAACCATCGTCGCCCGCTGCGGCGCGAAACAAAGAGTCTTCGAACTCCCCGACGAAGACTCCCTGCGCTTCGACGCGCTCAAGTTGGCCGACTCCCGCCTCGCCTCTTTCTGGGACCTCGCCGCCGTCGTTGAAGCGCACACCTTCGGCGACGATTTCTCTCTGGCGAAGCTCAGCCCCGAGCAAGATCGCGAAGCCCAAGCTCTCGGCGCGAAGCTTGTCCCGGAAATCAAATCGGGGAAATACGATCAGGCTTTCGCCGACAACAATTGCCCTTACGCCGAATGTTCGGACCACAGCGCGGCCAGCGCGTTGCAGGGCTACGCCGGCCCAATCTTCTCCTGCCCTGAAAAATGAACCTTCAAAATGGTACGCGCCGTTGAAATTGCTCTCGAATTCGTTCTTGAAGTTGCTCCTGAATTTGTAGCGGCCGCCTTCAGGCGGGCGACGTTGGCGTTGCGTTTGAATTCGTAGGGGCACGGCATGCCGTGCCCGCGCCGCTTCCGATCTGACTCGGTAGGGGCGCTGCTTGCTGCGCCCCAACTTGCCCGGGCCTCATCATTTCCTCGATTTTGTTCTTGCACCTGACGCTAGATCCAAAAAAAACGGGCGGGTCCCGCGCGATTACGCGAGACCCGCCCGTGTAATTAGTCTAAAACTCCCTGAGCACTTACCTCTTCGCAACCAACTCCCGCACCTGGCTGGCGAAGGTTTCGGCGGTAACCTTCTCGCCATGCCAGGTGTTTGCGCGATTGAGGGGATAAGCAAGAAGCACGGTTCCGGAGTTCCGCTCGATTAGCTGAAGAGTCGGCGTCCCGTCCACGTGCTTCGCGTTTTTGCCAGCAGGGTCCTCGCTGCCCCAATAAAGGTGCAGCACATAAGTGGCATGAGCGTCGCTGACCACGGGCGCCAGCACATGCTTTCTCTCGAACGCCACTGATAGGTATCCTTCCAGCCCTTGCATCGGCTCAATGTACACCGAAGGGCCCAGCGCAACCGAAGTCCTGACCGACGCAACCGCCAACGGCGGCGCTGATGCGTACGCATAGCTCGGCACTCCCGCATAAGGCTGCGTCTGCGCTACGGTCGTCGGTTCTGCGGTGCTCGACGAAGCCACAGGATGGCAGGCCATGCCGTTCACGTAAGATTCATCGGCCGCCATGAAATTCCCCGACCCACTCAAATTCCGGCATTGCATTTGCAGCGTCACGGCTTGCTGACCCTGCGCGACCCCTGCCCACATCAACCCTGCGACCAACAATGACGCTGCGGCTTTCATGGCGGTATTTCCTCCAACAGCAGAATGCGTTACACCACCGCAGTCCGCAATATTACGAACGTACCATTCTGAAACAGCGCTTCCGCCGCGCCACCATACCGTTTCTGCTCCGCTACGGCACACTTCGCGGAACATTCACGCGCCTTCTCGCGTATGTATAATTGTTCGTACAGGAGAGCATAAAATGAAGACCTCCAGCGGCATGGATCTCGACATAAGAAATGTAAAATCGCGCGCATCCGCCGGCCGACGCCACGTCGCACTGCGCGCCCTGCTCTGCTTCATCGTGTTACTCGCGGCCCTGCCTCTCGCAGCCCAGAACGCAAAAGATTCCAGCACGCAACAATCTTCCTCCGACAACGACAGCATTGGCTTCAACCTCGGTAAGAACGCCAGCGCCAAAGGCGTCGGCCTGCCCATCTACCCCGGCGCGCGCCGCCATATAGATGATGCGAATGACAGCTCCGCGCTGAACATGGGCTTCTCGGGCGGCTCGACTGGCTTCAAACTCTTCGTGCTGAAAATGGAGTCCGCCGATGCACCAGAAAAGGTCGCCGCGTTCTACCGCAAAGCCCTGGCCAAGTACGGCACAGTCCTCGATTGCACCAACGGTTCCCCCTCCACCAGCTCCAACGATGAAAAAAACTCGAAAAAATTAACTTGCGAAGACGAGAAACCCAAGCCCAACGAAATCTCCCTGAAAGCCGGCACCAAAGATAAACAACACACCGTCGGAATCGAACCCAACGGCGCCGGCGCCACATTCCAACTCGTCTACGTCGAAACCAAGGGCACCGACTAACTGCGCCCGCGCGAAATCCGCATGGGCACGCCAATCTGCGATTGGCGATTCGCGTCGCGTGCGATTCTCGCTAGGGGCGCCACTTGTGAATCGCCCCACAGGGCAATTCATCCTGAGATCTCGCCGCACGGGATCGAAGGGATGCGCCCCAGCGTGCCACGAGGCCGGCCATGCCGATTCTTCGCAGTTGATTTTGTAGCGGCCGCCTTCAGGCGGGCGCCTTTGACTTCCCCTACGCACAGCCTCCGCCACCTCCGGAATTTCGCGCCGCCGATTATCCAGTGCTATCATTCCACCTTACTTTTTAATCGGAGCGCGCGAATGAAAACAAAATCTAACGCCATCGCTATCACCGCGGTCGTTCTCCTCGCAATCCTCCGAACGCCTATCGCGCATGCCCAAATACAAACCCCCACTCCCTCCCCCGCCCTCCTGGTCCTAAACAAAGCCGAAAATTCCCTAGCCATCCTCGATCCCGCCACGCAGAAAGTAGTAGCCCGCATCCCCACCGGCGAAGGCCCGCACGAAGTCGCAGCGTCCTCCGACGGCAAGCTGGCCGTCGTGACAAACTACGGCGGCAAAGAGCCGGGCCACTCGCTCTCCGTAATTGATTTGGTGGCGCAAAAAGAAGTCCATCGCCTGGACCTCGGGCCGCTAGGACGCCCGCACGGCATCCTCTTCGCCGACGGCAAATTTTATTTCACTGTCGAACTCAACAAGCTGATCGCCCGCTACGATCCCGCCACCAACCAAATCGACTGGCTTCTCGGCGTCGGCCAAAACCGTACCCACATGCTGGTCCGCACCAAATATCTAAACGAAATTTTCACCTCCAACGTGGACTCCGGCACCGTCACCGCCATCGAAAAAAGCACCGATCCCTCCGGCTGGAAGGAAACGAATATTCCGGTGGGCAAAGCCGTCGAAGGGATAGACCTCTCCCCTGACGACAGAGAAGTCTGGGCCGCCAATGCCGGCAGCGGCACCGTTTCGATCATCGAAACCGCCGCCAGCAAAGTGACCCAGACCATCGAAGTCCGCACCAAACACTCCAATCGCCTGAAATTCACGCCCGACGGCAAATTTGCGCTGATCTCCGATCCCGCTACCGGTGAACTGGTGATCGTGGACACCGCCACGCGCACCATCACCAAAATGCTCGACGTTGGCAGCGGTCCCGGCGGAATCCTGATCGTCCCAGACGGCTCCCGCGCCTACGTGGCGCTGGCCGGCGACAACGCCGTAGCCGTCGTCGACCTGCATACGCTCGAAGTCACTGGCAAGATCCTCACAGGCCAAGGCCCCGACGGGCTGGCGTGGGCCAGCGCATCCAGTATCACAAAATAAGATATTGCCGACCGCTCTCCCAACCTGCGAAAATCTCGGCGAAACTTTGTATCGTCCCGCGCCATCCAACCGGGCTGGCACTCAAGGAGCTACTCAATCATGGAATTCAGAACGCTAGGTCGCTCGGGTTTAAAGGTTCCCGTTCTAAGCATGGGCACCGCCACGTTCGGCGGAGGCAGCGAAGTTTTTCGCGCCATGGGCCAATCCACGGTAGCAGAGGCCACACGGCTGGTGGACATCTGCATGGAAGCCGGCGTCAACATGTTCGACACGGCGGACATCTACCATGAGGGCCTCTCCGAAGAAGTTCTGGGCCAGGCCATCGCTGGACGCCGCGACAAGGTTCTCATCTCCAGTAAAGCTACTTTTAAAATGGGCGCCGGGCCCAACGAAGTCGGCTCCTCCCGCTATCATCTGATCCACGCCTGCGAAGCCAGCCTGCGCCGCCTGAAAACCGATTACATTGATCTGTACCAGATGCACGGCTTCGACGGGCTCACGCCTGTGGAAGAAACCCTCAGCGCGTTGAACGACCTGGTGCACAGCGGCAAAGTGCGCTACATCGGCTGCTCCAATTTTTCCGGCTGGCACCTGATGAAATCGCTGGATGTCTCCGACCGCTACGGGTGGTCGCGTTACGTGGCGCATCAGGCGTACTACTCGTTGATCGGTCGCGACTATGAATGGGAATTGATGCCGCTCGGTGTCGCTGAAGGCGTGGGCTGCGTGGTCTGGAGCCCGCTCGGCTGGGGTCGCCTGACCGGGAAAATTCGCCGCAATCAGCCGCTGCACCAAGAAAGCCGCCTGCATAAGACCGCGGACTTCGGGCCGCCGGTGCCGAACGAGTTCGTCTACAATGTGGTGGACGCAATTGACGGCATTGCCGAAGAAACCGGCAAAACCGTTTCGCAGATCGCGATCAATTGGCTGCTGCAACGGCCCACGGTTTCCAACGTAATTATGGGGGCACGCAACGAGGAACAACTCCGGCAAAATTTGGGCGCTGTAGGCTGGAACCTGACGCCAGCACAAGTGGCCACGCTGGACGCCGCGAGCAACGTTACCCTGGCTTACCCTTACTGGCACCAGCGGCAGTTCGGGGAGCGCAACCCACCGCCTACGCCGTGATGTAGCCTAGGCCTACTCGAACTGTTTTCGAAATTGCGCGAACTGCTGTTTCAATTCCGCGAGCCCATGCTTCAGGGCCGCGAGTTCGCTTTCCAACCGCGCGATTCTCGCAGCTTCTCCTGCTTCACCGCCGGAACTTTCGCGAACATTCTCGTGGGCCCCTTCGGACGGCGCCGAGTCCTCGACATCCCCACTCATCAAATGCACGTACCGCGACTCTTTCGTCCCCGGCTGCCGCGCGAGCACCTTCACCAGCGCAGGCTCGCGCGCCATCAGCTTCTGCAAAGCGGCCTGCACGTCGCTCAGCTCCTCAAAATGATGCAGACGCTCGCCGCGCCCGCGAATCTCGCCCGGAGTCTGCGCGCCGCGCAGGAGAAGCACGCACAAAACCGCAATCTCGGGCCGCGTAAAATTGAAAGCTTCGCCCAAGCGGTGCTCGTACTTCCTCACCCGGCTATCATTCGTATTCGCGGCGCCCGCCAATTCCAAATCGCTCAGGCTGCGCATCGCCGCCGTCACTGCGTCTTCATCGAGATTCATCACCGGCTCGCGATTCGTCTTCTGGTTGCATGCATTCACCAACGCATTCAAAGAAAGCGGATAGTATTCCGGCGTGGTGATTTCCTTTTCCACCAACGCGCCGAGCACTCGCGCCGCGACTTCGCTCAAGTGAACATCCGTAGGCAACAAAATCCCCCCTCGCTAGTGTGCTTTAACCAAAATCCCCTGCAACACTTTCGCATCCCCATCCACCTTACCTGTCTTCAGGCGCGAAATATCCAGGCTTAAGATGTGCGCGATCATCGGATACAAATTCACATTCTCAAATGGCTGAACTTTTTCCCCAGGACGTATATCCGGTCCTGCCGCAAAAAAAACCGCGTTCATTTCCTTCATGCTCGCCGGATCGTATCCGTGCATCCCCGCGGGCGGCCCCGCGGCGTGCATCGCATCTGTAGCTGCGGTCGCGGGTGGTGCGTTCACTCGTATCAGATACGGTCCCGTCGGAACGACCACCGGATCGCCCTCGCGCGGATTTCCATCGAAATGCAACCCCGGAGGCATGGCGCCGTTGCGATAGACCCTAAACTTGTCGCTCTTCCCGTCCAACGCGGCATAAATTTTCGCGGCGTCCGCCTCAGACTTCGGATACATGAAGCTCTCGACCGACTTTTCCAGCAATCGCGTATCGAAATAGTCGCTGAGGTTAAGCCAATCCCCCTGCACCTTCGCCATCCCGTGATCCGCCACCACGATCACATCCACGCGCAAATTCAGTTTTGCCAGTCCCTCGACCAGCCTGCCGATCTCGTCATCCACCTCGTGCACCGCCGACGCCACTTCCGCGCTATCCGGACCGTGTGCGTGCCCCGCGCTGTCCACATCGCTGAAATACAAAGTTATAAAGTGCGGCCGCCGCTCAGCGGGCAGCTGCAGCCACTCGAGCACCTGCTCCACGCGCTTCCGATTCGGATATTTCGCGTCGTACTTCATGTAATAGGTGGGCAGCACGCCCTGAATGTTGGCCTCCGACCCTGGCCAAAAAAAACACGCCGAACGCATCCCTTGTTGTTCGGCCAGCACCCACAACGGTGTGCCGCCGTACCAGGCGCCATCGTTCACGGTCTGCTCGTCTTTGTAGCTGTAAACCTGCTTGCGCGCGGGATCGTAAAACACGTTGGCGACGATTCCGTGATGCTCCGGATAAAGTCCGGTGACGATCGTGTAATGGTTCGGAAAAGTGATCGAAGGATACGCGGGAATCATCCCGTCGGGTGCGCTCGCTCCATTCGCGCCCAGGGAATCCAGATTCGGTGAGTGATAAATCCGCGGATAGTCGTAACGAAACCCGTCCAGCGAAACCAGAATCACATAAGGCTTAGCCTGCTGCTCCGGAGTATTCGGCCCACGCTCCACCGTGATCGGCGCTGCAAGCCCAGTGGAAGTCGTCTGCGAAGCGGTCGTCTGCTGCGCCGCAATCGCCTGTCCGCGCGTCGCACCTGGCGCAAATCCCGCCACACCCAGCACCAAAGCAAGAAAGGCAAATCGCAGCGCACTAATCCAATCTCGTCTGCGCATCTTCATTCCACACTCTCCGTGCCCCACTGGATGCTCGCGCCCGCACCGGCAAATCCCCGCGTCGCCATATCACCGGACCACATTATCTTTCGTTCCGGTGTTTCTGATCATGAAAATTGTACTGCAAACGACGGCGCAAATTTCCGCAACCGTGACGCTATAGGACTCGTCTAATGGTTGTAGCCAGAAAGAGGGCTACGCAGCAAAGACAGAAGGCCCCGTATGAGCGAACTAAATAAAGTCGTAAGCAGCAACTTAATCCAGCCCACTTTCACCCCTCGCGATCCCGAAAAAGGCCCCAAACACGAGCACACTCACACCCTGAATGAAGTCCAAAGGCGCGCGTATCAGATTCATCAACGCCACGGCGGAGTTTACGGCGGATACACGCTGGAAGACTGGCTGGAAGCCGAGCACGAACTCGACGACGAGGACAATTCCCCGTCGCCGAGAAAAGATCAAATCCACTAACGCTCAGGAATTGCGAGCTAGTCCGCGTCCGAGCGGCGCAAATGAAAACCCCGCCCGAGCGGGCGGCGTTGTGTGTCAAAACTATTGTAGCCCGCGGCGCGAACTGCGCGTATCCGGGAAAGCCAGCCTCGGAAGACTAGTTCACTAGTCTGCGTCGTGCCGTCAGCGCGATGCCGACCATACCCATGCCTAGCAACATCAGCGAGCCGGGTTCCGGCGTGCTGACTGTTCCCGCATAGTCGAGGCCGTAGGAACTGCCGGCCTCTTGATATACGACGAACGAAAGCGTGTTTGAGCCGTCCTGCAAATATGGTTGCAATTGTGCGAAGTCGAAGACGCCCATCGTGCCTGTGAGGCACCCGATCGGCAGCGATGAACAGGTGGGATAAGATCCGCCCAAATTTGCAGAAGCCAATTCCGTGCCGTTCAGCCAGACCGAAGCCGTATCATCGGCCAGCACATCCAAATTCGCACCAGTAATTGTTCCGACCAAGTTGAAAGTCTCGCTGAATGTCACCGCAGTTCCGTTGGGCACCACGACGAATCCCGCAGACGACGGGTCGCCGGTATTCGTAAACGAAATCCAACTGGAACCGGCCAGCGGCGCGGCCCACGCGGGATTTGGCGAAATCACTTGCGTCGAGCTGCCGCTATTATTGGTGGTTGCGGTCGAGCTCACCAGCTGGATCGAATCCGCCTTCGCATTCCACACGCAGCCGCTCGCTGCGATTAGCGTAATTACCAGTCCGAATTTCTTCACGGTTTGCTTCCTCCCAGGAACCAAGCGCCACTTCGTTGCTCAAACCACCAGCAATCACCCGGGAATACTGCAGGCGGGCCGCCAATCGGGCCTTTGCAGCCATGGGACTTATCGGTCTGCAGCGCCAGCGCGGTCTAGGGATTTTCCTAGCAACGGTAATCGTCCTCCTACGTGCTCGATTGGCATAAACGCGACACTTTTTGTCGTCGAATACACGGCGAAGAAGGCATCGCTCTAGGCGTTTTTCAACGTGGCACGCTTGTGCGGAACGCTTCGCTATTTCTGCACCCCGGCGCCGGCGCTTCTCGAAACGCTATCAACCAGACACGTCCGTGCGACGCGCTTAGCTATTCCTGCGCTGCAGCCTGCGCACCCAAATAGCTCTGCACCGCGCTCGCAGCGATCTTCAACTGCGTCGCGATCTGCGGCACAGACTGCCCTTCATTCCGCAACAATCGCACCTGCACTGCAGTCGCCTGTTGCACTTCTTGCGCCCCGGCGGAAATCTTCACGGTGTCCTCCACGGCCGCTGGCGTAGTCCCCGTCGATATCGCCGCCTTCGCCTGCGCTTGCACAGCCGCCGCCGCGGCCGCAGCCCCGACGGATGCCTCCGTACCAACAATTGCAGTAGTCATCGTCCCCTACCTCCCCGAGGTATGCCGTTCCTACGTAGGCTCTATCGGCCCACCGTCGCGAAACCTGAGGGCCGCTACAGTTCGTCGCGCTCATTAGACCTGTCGCATTGCGGAACGCTAGTAGTGGGTCAAATTCCGATAACCGCGTTTTCCAGGCAGTTGGATTTATTTCTGGATTACCCGTCATCTATCCCCGATGTCCCACGTGGCCAAAGCAGTCTTTCGTCCGCGTCCTCGCGTTTGGGCGTCGCCTCCAATCTGACAAACGGGTATTAGCGAGCGCTCTCCAGAGGCCCACAAGGCGATCATTCGTGGTGATAGACGTGGATTCGGAATGACGCGGTAAATTGCTCGCCCGGCGCAATCACGCGCAGACCCTCACCCGAGCAAAGTGCATTCGTGGCCGCAGTCATCGGTTCAATGGCGATGAATTCCTTATCCTTCGGAGCAAAGATCTGGGCGAAGAGGAAACCGCTTATGAATTCGATGGCGATGGAGTAACCGTTGCCGGCGATCGAGAACCTAGCCTGCTCACCCGAAAGGGCAAAGCCATCGTCGTAGCCGGTGCTTTCGAGCTGCGCAGCGAGGGGCGTCGACGGAGTTTCCTGGCCGGTGGGGATCCCTCGCGCATCGAGAGCCAGTTTGCGCATGGCAGGAGCGTGCAGTGTCCACTCTGCCCGCGGAATTCCCGGTAGGCCGAAATAGGGATGGAAACCGAAACTGATCGGAACCGGTGAACCTGAATCTGCAAAGACTGTCGTTTGAATCTCCAAATCAACAGGCCGCAGCCGCACCGCCATCTCCACATGATGCGGGAATGGAAAAATCGCGAGCAGTTCCTGGCTCAACCAATCCAAACGCGCGGTTAGTGCATCCGCATGGCTCGAAACAACTTTCCAGTGCAGTTGAGACCAGGGAACGCCGTGCATAGGAAGTCTGTGATCATCGAAATGCAAACGCGGCGAGGAGGAATCCAGCGAAACCTCACGTCCCGCCGCGCGATATTGCAAACTGCCAAGGCGATTTGCCCAGGGATACAGGAGTGGAATGCCGGCAGTGCTTCCTTTGACGCGAGCCGCATCGAGATCGTCCACGCGGCGCAGAAGCTCAACTCCGCGGAAGCGAAGAGAAGCGCCAAGCATTCCAGTTGTAGGCCAGAACGTCGCTTGCAAATCACCAGCAGTGAGGATAAGCGTGGAAGGGCTGCTCATAACGCTCCGCGGGTTGTTTTTGTCACACGCTAGTCTACGACAATCAGGCCGGGTTCTAGCGGAGTGTTGCGTCGACCCATTGGGATCATTGCGGTAATCGGAAACCGATGCACCACCCGGCAAAACCGCCGCTCTGCACGCAAATCGCAACCATGCTACAATTGAAACTCCTTGCTCTCCGTTAACAACATCACGATGCGCTTCGGCGCCAGAGTCTTGTTCGAAGAGGTCAGCACCACTTTCTTCGCAGGACGGCGCTATGGCATCACCGGCCCCAATGGCGCCGGTAAATCGACGCTGATGAAGATCTTGACCGGGGAAATCGAGCCGACCAAGGGCGACGTCACGCGTCCGAAAAAGCTCGGCATTTTGAGCCAGGATCAGTTCGCCTTCGACGATCAGCGCGTTATTGACACCGTCATCATGGGCAATCGCCCGCTGTGGAAAGCACTGCAAGAGCGCGAGATTCTCTACGCCAAGCCGCACGATGAGCTCACCGACGCGGACGGCATGCGCCTGGGCGAGCTCGAAGGCATCGTCGGCGAAGAAGGCGGCTACACCGCGGAAGCCGACGCCGCAATCCTGCTCGACGGCCTTGGACTCGAAGAACCGCTGCATGATCGCAAGATGCGCGAACTGCAGGGCGGCCAAAAAGTCCGCGTGCTGCTCGCGCAGGCTCTCTTCGGCAGCCCGCCTGCCCTGCTGCTCGACGAACCCACCAACCACTTGGACCTCGATTCCGTTCACTGGCTGCAGGACTATCTGCTCGAATACGAAGGCGTCCTGATCGTCATCTCGCACGACCGCCATTTCTTGAATAGCGTCTGCACTCACACCGCGGACATCGATTACGAAACCGTGATCATGTACAACGGCGGTTACGACGACATGGTGATGGCCAAAACTTCGATCCGCTCGCGCATCGAATCCGAAAACGAGCAGCGCGAAAAGAAAATCGCGCACCTGAACGAATTCATCGCGCGCTTTTCCGCGGGCACGCGTTCCGCGCAAGCTACTTCGCGAAAAAAAGAAGTGGAGCGCCTGCAAACCACCGAGCTGGCCCGCTCCAACATCGCTCGGCCTTACATCCGTTTTCAGATGGACCAGCATTCCGGTCGTCATCCCCTGGAAATCAAGAGCATCGCGAAATCGTACGACGGAGTAAAAGTCTGGGCGCCGTTTTCAGGCAGCGTCGCGCGCGGCGAAAAAATCGCTCTGATGGGCCGCAACGGAACCGGCAAGACCACGCTGCTGCGTTCGCTGCTGCGCAACGCCACCGGCTACATTGACGACAGCGATCACCAATTCCCCGTGGACGGGGGCCAGGTCATCTGGGGCCACAACGTCGCCGTCGGTTACTTCGCGCAAGATCACAGCGAATCCATCACTCACGGCATGGACGCCATCGAGTGGCTGCATCAGTTCAAGCCTCAGGCTACGCAGGAAGAATTGCGCGGCGTGCTTGGGCAAATGCTGTTCAGCGGCGAAGATGCGCTGAAGCAAACTGCTGCGCTTTCCGGCGGCGAATCCGCGCGCTTGATTTTCTGCCGCCTGATGTTGCAGAAGCCCAACGTGCTGGTTCTCGACGAGCCGACCAACCACCTCGACCTCGAGTCCATCAACGCGCTGAATATCGCGCTGCAGAAATACGATGGCACGGTTCTGCTCGTCACGCACGACCACGACGTGATTGATGAAGTCGCCACCCGCATCTGGCATTTCCACTCCAATAAGATCGAAGACTTCAAAGGCCCCTACTCCGAGTTCGTCGCAGCCGCCGAAGAAAAAGCCTCCTGAATCGCGCACACCCCCCGGACCCGCCGGGAATAAAACTGCCCCCTCCTTGGTCTACACATATGAACAGAGCAAGCCAACGAACGAGCGAAGGCAGGCTGGCCAGTTCAAAGGAGAAACGACAATGCGAGAAACCTTGATCAACAATTCCATCAACAATTCGATCAGCAATACCTCGAAGAATATTCGCCGCTTCACGACTAAGACTGCGCTGGCCATGACGCTGGCGATCACCGCGATGGGCATCACCGCAGCGCCGGCCGCGCGGGCCGGGGGCAACTCCAGCAAGAACACAGACGGTCCCGCCAACCTGGTCGGTCATGTCACCATCACCGGCAACGTAACGCGCATGCTGCTGGTAAAGCGCAACGGCAAAGAATATCTGATGCTCGGACTCGACTCTTCCGCGCAAGTCGCGATGCTGGACGTGAGCGATCCCCGCCGCCCGCAGAGCCTGGCCCCTGGCGCGCCGGCCCCCGGCAAGCCTTCCACCGAAATCAACGTGGTCGCCGACACGCTCAGCGTCTTCGGCAAATCCGAGACTGCAACTCCTGCGCCCGCCGACCCCAAGGAAATCCGCAGCCTCTCTGGCGTCACCGCGTTCTTGATAGACAGCGCGCACGGCCTGATCTACGCCGCAAACAACGATGGCCTGTGGATCGTGAAGACCAAGCGTCAAGCCGCGGAAGATGCTCAACCCGATTACTTCGGCAGCTAGCGATAGTCGGCGAGCGCGTGCACGGGTCTCGGCCTCCGCAAAGGACGTCGAGGCCCTTTTTCGCGTTGGCGGGATCCACGATTCGCTTTGCTTTTTGGGCGCTCGGATGTACATTGCGGCCTTCAGCGGTTGAGTGATGGCCTCTCGAGCGAAGCGGAGCAGCGTGCATCCGACGAAAGCGAACACGCGTGGTGGGCAGCCGACGACGCTGAATCCACGGGCGACGTTCAAATTGTTTGGGCAAGCGCCGATGCAGGCGACGATTCTTTCGCGCAATCGCGGGGGATTCTGGATACAGGGCGGCAAGCTGGCTGCGTTTCTGGGCGGGTGCGATTATTCGGGCGTGGAAGTGGACGTGTGCTTCCTATCGGCGAATAAGGTGGAGTGGTACAAGGTGGCGTCGGCCGGTGCCGGCGGCGCGGAAACGGGTAAATAGAGCCTGCCGGACGATTCGGCGCGAAACGCAGTTTAGTTCCTCTTTACGTGAAATTTTCGCGCCCCGAATTCACGCGCTCGGACATCCAAATTCCGTGCGCGCGGCGTTCCGCTGGTGGATAAAGTATTTCTGCAACCGGCGCGGCGGGCCGGGACTCTAACCTTACAGACTGACACGAGAACGACTAAGGAGAATACTCGATGGCTACGATTACCACGAAGGACGGCACTAAGATCTTTTACAAGGATTGGGGCACGGGACAACCGATTGTGTTCAGTCACGGTTGGCCGCTGACCGCGGACGACTGGGATGGACAGATGCTCTACTTCGGGAACCTGGGCTATCGCGTGATCGCGCACGACCGGCGCGGGCATGGGCGTTCCGACCAGACGTCGGGCGGGAACGACATGAACACTTACGCGGACGATTTGGCGGAGTTGTTTGAGAAGCTGGATCTGAAGGATGCGATTTTGGTGGGACATTCGACTGGCGGCGGCGAAGTGGCGCGTTATTTGGGCAAGCACGGAACGAAGCGCGTGGCGAAGGCTGCGTTGATCAGCGCGATCACGCCGTTGATGCTGAAGACGGAGAAGAATCCGCTGGGCGCGCCGGTTTCGGTGTTCGACGGACTGCGTACGGCTTTGGCAGCGAATCGGCCGCAATTCTACATCGACATTACGATGCCGTTCTATGGGTTTAATCGCCCGGGGGCGAAAATTTCAGAGGGGATTCGGCAGCATTGGTGGTTACAAGGCATGGTGGGGAGCATCAAGGCGCACTATGAGTGCATCAAGGTTTTCTCGGAGACGGATACGACGGAAGATTTGAAGAAGATTGATATTCCGGTGCTGGTGTTGCACAGCGAAGACGATCAGATTGTGCCGATTGCGGCGGCGGGACCTGCGGCGGCGAAACTGCTGAAGCATGCGACGCTGAAAGTGTATAAGGATTTTCCGCATGGTATGCCGGCTACGCATGCGGATGTGGTTAACGCTGATTTGCTGGCTTTCTTCAAGGGGCAGCAAACGGCGAAGGCTTAACTGAGAGTATTGGATGACGCGAGCGAGAGTCGGCGCGATTGTGTGTGATTGCGCGCCTGCTCTCGCTCTTTTTTTATTGCTGGCAATTGTGCCTTGCGTCGCTCGCGGACAGGCTGCTGTGGCGGCGCGCGATGCGGGCGTCGCGGTAGGGGCGCAGTACGATTCGACGCATGTTTATGTGGCGCCGGATGAATTGGATGCGTTCGTCAAGAGTGTGAACACTACGTTCGGCGGGCAGGCGTCGAAACTAATTGTGACAAACGTGTTGCCGGTGCCAAGCAGCGCGGAATTTCAGTATGTGTGGACGCCGGTCGGGACGATGTCGGTGTTTGCGTTTCAGACGCCGATTCCCTTCCCGTTTGGGCTGGAGCGCACGGGATATTTAGTGACGGATATGGACGCGGCGATCCGCGAGGCGCGCGCGGCGGGGGCGGAAGTGATCGTGGAGCCGTTCAAGGATCCGATCGGACGGGATGCGGTGATCCAGTGGCCGGGCGGCGTGAGAATGCAACTCTACTGGCACTTTACCGCGCCAAATTATCCGCTCTTGGAGACGATTCCGGACAACCGGGTTTATGTTTCGCGCGACGCAGCGGATAAGTTCGTTGCGAGCTTTGTGCGGTTCGCGCACGGCAAGGTGCTGGCGGATGATGCGCACGCGGATGCCGGTGAGATTGGACGCGCAGGGGAGACTTACCGGAGGATTCGGATTACTTCGGGGTTTGGGAATATGCGGGTGTTGGTGACGGACGGGCATCTGCCTTATCCGTTCGGACATGAGACCACCGGATATGAGGTGCGCGATCTAGCTGCGACTTTGGAGAAGGCTAAGACTGCAGGGGTGAAGATTTTGTCGGCACCGTGTGCGACGGACGACGGTCGGATGAGCGCAATCGTGCAATTTCCGGGTGGGTATATGGCGGAAATACATAGCGTGAAGGCAAGCTGAGCTGCGGTCCACAACCCGCCAATCAAGAGATTGGCGTTCCCAGGGGTGGTGGGCGCGATCAGGATTGGGCGGCGGCGCGGATATCGTGAATTTCCAGGATGTGTTTGGGATAGGGGCGAGTGACCAGGTTGAGCATGGCGCGGGCGATTTGGTGTGTGGTTAGGATTTGATTGGGGAATACAGCGCGGAGGAGCGGGAGGAGGGGTTTGGTGACGACGAATAAGGCGCGATAGAGCTTGTTGCGCGAGATCTCACCGTTCGCGGGTTCGATGAATCCGGGGCGGAACATGTGTGCGGCGGCGAAGGGCATGCGTAGTAGGGCGTTTTCGGTTTTGCCTTTTACTCTTGCCCACATCATGCGGCCTTTTTCGGAGCTGTCGGTGCCTGTGCCGGAGACGTAGATGAAAACCATTTTCGGATTCAGGCGGGAGAGAGTTTCGGCCGCTGCGATGGTGATGCCATAGGTGACGCGCTCGTACTCTGTTTCCGTCATTCCCGCGGAGCCGACGCCGAGGCAAAAGAAACAGGCATCGAAGTTGGTCAGTTTTTCTTCGATGGATACATAGTTCGACAAATCCTTTAGGACGATCTCGCGCAGTTTGGGATTTTGCTTGCCTGTCGCTGTGCGGCCGATGGTTGCGACTAATTGCACGCTGGGGTCGAGGAGACATTCGCGGAGGACGCCTTGGCCGACCATTCCGGTCGCGCCGAAGACGAGGATGTTCATGGTGCGGATATTGTCGGCGCAATGGTGACGGCGTGGCAACGGGAAATTCGATACTTCCGAGAGACGAGGCTGGCCCGTTATGAGCTGCGTTGACTTGAATGCGGGTGCATCCTAGAATGGCGCCTACATGACGGACTCCAGCCTTCCCGCCGGACAAATCATCACGCATTACCGCATCGTCGAAAGAATTGGCGGCGGAGGCATGGGCGTGGTGTATCGCGCCGAAGACACCAAGCTGAAGCGACAGGTGGCGCTGAAATTTTTGCCGCCGGAAGTGTTGAAGGATGAGGCTGCGCTGTCGCGGTTTCAGCGCGAGGCGCAGGCTGCTTCAGCGCTGAACCATCCCAGCATTTGCACGATCTACGATATCGATGACGACGGCGGGACGCCTTTCATCGCGATGGAACTGCTGAAGGGCGCTACGCTAAAGCACCGTATCAATGGCAAGCCGCTGCCGCTCGATACCCTGCTGGAAATCGGATTTGACGTGGCGGACGCGCTGGAAGCCGCGCACGCCGAAGGAATCGTGCATCGCGACATCAAACCCGCGAATATTTTCGTGACGGAGCGCGGGCAAGCGAAGGTGCTGGACTTCGGGTTGGCGAAACAGATGGTCGTGGCGCGCGGCGTGAGCGAGGCGGTGACGGTGGGCGGCGCGGCGCTGGACAGCGATCCGAACCTCACCAGTCCGGGCATGGCACTGGGCACGGTCGGATATATGTCTCCCGAGCAAGTGCGGGGAGAAACGCTGGATGGGCGCAGCGATTTATTCTCGCTGGGATTGGTGCTGTACGAAATGGCGACGGGACGCCAGGCGTTTTCCGGAAACACGTCGGGCGTGATTTTCGCGGCGATATTGGAACGGCAGCCCGCGCAGCCTTCGCAGGTGAATCCGGATTTGCCGGCGGCATTCGATCAGATCGTCGCCAAAGCATTGGAGAAAAATCCCAAGCTGCGATATCAGCACGCTTCGGATCTGGGCGCGGATTTGCGGCGGTTGAAGCGCGATACGGATTCGGGAAGATCGGTGGCGACGCAAACCTCGAGTGCGGGCGCGCAGGCTGTGGGAACTGGTTCGGGCGGCCAAGCGACGCGGCCGGCTTCTGGGTCATCGACAGGGACTGCTGTGGCGGCGCCTGGTTCGGGAAGCTCGGCGATTTTGCAGGCGGCGCAGGAAAACAAGGGCAAACTGATTGCCGGTTCGGTCATTGCGCTGCTGATTCTGGGCGTGGCGGGCTATGGAGCGTTTCAATTGCTGCGCGGGAAAGCCGCGACCGTGCCGTTCCAGACATTTACGATCACGCAGGTGACGACCGCCGGGAACGTGCGGTATGCGGCGATGGCGCCCGATGGGAAATACGTGCTGAGCATCGCGGAAGACGCCGGGAAAATGAGTCTCTGGCTGCGCAATATTCCCACCGGGAGCAACACGCAGGTGCTGCCGCCGGAAGCCGCGCTGTATCGGAGTCCGGCATTTTCTCCAGACGGAAACTACATCTATTACAGCAAGGCCGCCGATGCCGCGGGGAACAGCGACAATCTTTTCCGCATTCCAGTGCTGGGAGGAGAAGCCGTACAAGTGGTGCGCGACGTGGACTTAGGTCCGACTTTTTCGCCAGACGGGCAACGCATGGCGTACTTGCGCGCCAACGATCCGGTGGTTGGCAAGTTTCTGATACTGAGCGCGAATTTGGACGGCAGCGACGAGACGGTGCTGTACACGGCGCCGACCCCGATCCCTTTGTGGATCGCATGGTCACCGGACGGCAAGCTGGTCGCCTACATCTCAGCGGCCGGCCAAGACGCACAAGGAACGGTGCAAACGGTTGATTTGGCGTCCGGAAAGAATCAGCCGCTCGCTACTTTGACAGATAAGTTCGCTTCCAGCATTGCGTGGATGCCGGACGGCCGCGGGCTGATGCTGGTGTACACGGATCGCTCGACGGGATTCCAGCGCTCGCAACTCGGGTTCTTGTCGTTTCCAGAGGCGAAATTCCACGCGCTCACGAATGACACCAGCGGATACCAGACCTTGAGCATCTCCGCCGATGGAAAGTCCATCGCCGCGATGCAGCGGCAGGGCTCCTCTTCCATCGTACTGCTGCCAAGCTCGGGTCAAGGAAATGGGACAACAGTTCCCAACATTCCAAACGGCGAAGAAATCCGGTCGGTGTTATGGGGCAAGGAGGGAACTTTGCTGATCGTGACGGCGCACCAGATCGTGCGCGCTGCCCTGGATGGAACTCACCAGACGACGTTGGTGACGGACCCGAGCGCGATGATTGTGGGGGCGGCGGCGTGCCCAAATGGCGGTCCGATTCTGGTGAGTTGGGCTGCGCGGGAGGGCCGCAACACCACCCAGATCTGGCGCGTGGACGCAGATGGATCGCACCCGAAACAGCTCAGTCACGGAACGGACGACGAGAGCCCCACTTGCGCTCCAGACGGAAAATCGGCGTTCTACGCGGACTTTGCGAAGTCCTACCAGATCTATCGTATTCCCATCGAAGGCGGAACACCGGAATTGCTGCCGGCGAGCGTGGTGGAAAATGGATTCGTGGATTCCGCGGCCAGGACGCTTTCGCCAGACGGAAAATGGTTTCCGGTAATTCTGACCAAGATCGATCCCAAGACGCAGGAGGATATCCATTCGCTGGCGCTGATTGATGTGGCGGCGAACACCGCCGCCGCGATACGCGTATTCCCATCGCAACCGACGATTACGTTTCCGGTGATGTTTACGCCGGACGGCATGAACGTCGCATATCGCATGGTGATCAACGGGACGGACAATATCTGGATGCAGCCGGTGGACGGATCGAAAGGCCGTCAGGTGACGAATTTTACCACGGACCACGTCCGCAACTTCGAGTGGTCCCCGGACGGCAAGACGCTGGCCGTAGTGCGGCTGCACGTGATTTCTGACGTGGTATTGCTGCGCGAAGGCAAGGCTGCGCAGTAGGGTTGCGGTTGATTTGCGTTTGGATTGCGGCTTACGGACAACAGAAGCAGATTTCTCCCGCCAAAAGGCGGCCTGCGAGATGACAATCTGTTTTTGTTCGGCGAGAGTGGTCCAGCCGCGGTCTAACGTGAATCTGGGTTGCGAATTTGAGTTGTGAATCTGGGTTGTAACGTTGCATCGTAACCCGCTTTAATCCGCGGTGGATTCGGCTTCGGTTTCTTTTCCTACCAGCAAGCTTACGTCTTTCAGGTTCTGGTAAATCTCCCGATAGGATTGGAAGAGGGAGGTTTCATGGTAGGGGACGTTGTGTGAGCGGCAGTAGTTGCGGACAATTTCTTGGACTTGGCGCAGTTTATTGGCCGGCATCGTCGGAAACAGGTGGTGTTCGATCTGGCAGGTTAGGTTGCCGGTGCAGAAATCGATGCCGGGATGATTCTTGATGTTGCGGCTGGTGAGGACTTGTTCGCGGAGGAAATTTACGGCGGTGGTGCCTTGCGCGAGCGGCATGCCTTGATGATTGGGCGCGAAAATCAGCGTGAGATAGAGGCCGAGGAACGCTTGATGGGCGATGGCGAACAGAATGGCGTGCGGGAAGCCGAGAAGATGTGTGAGCAGGCCGAGATACCAGATGGCGTGAAGAACCAGGAAGGTGACTTCGAGGACTGGATGCGCGACTTTATTGCGCTGGAGGAAGCGAATGCTGTCGTATTTCAGGACGAAGGCCTCGAGCAGCGACAGCGGGAAAAAAGAAAAATGCTGGTATTTCACGGAGAGGCGCGCGAGACCGTGCTTCGTTGCGGCCTGATCTCTTGAGAATGCGAACGGAATTAAATCCACGTCAGGGTCGGCGGTGACGTGATTGGGCGAGCAGTGATGGTGATTGTGCTTGTCGAGCCACCAGCTGTAGCTGAAGCCGAGCAGGAGATTGGAGTGCAGCAGGCCGAGGGCTTCATTGCCTGCAGGGCCGCTGAAAATTTCCTGATGTCCGGCGTCGTGAACGATGAAGCCGAGTTGCGCGAAGACGAAGGCGAGGAAGGCGGCGTTGCAGAGTTCGATCCAAAAATAGTTGTGGAATTTGGCGATCAGCACGAAGGCGCCGACAAACATGATGAAGTTGAGGAGAATTTTTCGGCAGTAGAACGCGGGTTGCTTGGCCAGCAGGCCGCTTTGTCGCACTAAAGCCAATAGATCGCGAAATTCGTCGCCTGCCTTTGAACCCATCTTCTCCCCTAGACGCCTGAACAATCGACCGCAAGTCGCGCGCGTGGCGCGCGTGTCCGGCAAGCTATTTGTTAGTGGTGCTCGCGGACCGAGCGCATCGTCCGCCGATGCGAAACAAACCTCGCGCGCGAAAGAAGGCGGCGAGTGGAAGGGATCTCAATCATAGCGAAAAACGCTGCATTGTCACTGCTTAATTGCAGCGTGGAATTCGTGGGGCCCACGGGCGGCGTTGACTCTGTGTTGTGAGCGATGTACTTTCAGCGCGGGACTGCGCGTAGACCATAGCGCCGTTCGCGAATCGGGAGCGTTCGCAGGACCGAAATTCAATGGCGACCTCAAGGGCGCTCACCTGAAGGTGGCCGCTACAAAATCAGATGCTGAGCCGAAGCATTTTGTGGGAGAGGAGGGCGTGATGGTGAAATATATCGCGGTGGGGAGTTATTGGGTGGGAGTGGTGTGCGCGCTGGTGGCTGTGGTGGGACGGTTGTGCGACGCTTTGGGGATCGCGTTCGTGCGCATAATGACCAAGGGCAACATGATTGACGTGCGCAGTTTTTTGGACGCGGGTCTCTTGTTTTTGTTTATCGCGATCGCGTCAGTTAGTTATGAGTGGCTGCAATCGCGGCAGCGGGGTTCGTGAGCGCCGGATGGGCCACGGCCGGCGCGGTGCCGCGTGCGTGTTACTCGGCGTTCTTGAGCTTCAGGCGCGATTTATTCTCTTCGAGGAAGGCGCGGAGGTCGTCGGCAACTTTGAGCAGGCGGTCCCATTGTTCGTAGTATAGAGTGACCGGGAAGCGTCCCAAGCCGTAAACGCTGACGCCGCCTTTTTCTCCTACACGAAATTCGAGGGCGCCACTGCGTTTCGGGCCGGCGGCTTTCTTTTCCAGTTCGGCGATGCGGGCTAGCAGTTCTTCTTTGGTTGGTTCGGTCATGGTTTGTGCCCCCAAGTTATTTTGTGTCCTGTGATTCTATCATTATCAGAGGTTGCGGCGGCCTCAGCGGCTAAAGCCGCGCTCTGACCAAAAAAAACGCGATTGCCGGGTCGTGGCTACAGCAGACGCGTGTCACACCTGCCACCGGCAGTGGTGATTCAGTTGAACGGGCGGGTCTGAGACTCGCCCCTACGTTTCGACACTGGAGATCACGCGAACAGAGCGGGCGCTGTGGAGATTGTACGTTTACGTACAAGTCAGCAATATTGTACAAAAGCGTGCAAGTGCGACGTGCGGGCTCGATGGGATCAGTAGCCGACGGGTTTGCCGTTGCTGCGACCGTCGCTGGCGCCCATGCGTTCGCCAGTTTTCGGATCGATGGCGATGCATTCGGCGTCGCTCCAGTAGGGGGAAGTTAATCCGTCTTCGTGGAGGCCGACGGCAATTTTGTAGCCCATTTTTTCCAGGGCGTGCACGGCGTCTGGCGCGAACCAGGCTTCGACGCTTAGCACGTCTGGCATCCATTGATTGTGGAAGCGCGGAGCGTTGATCGCTTCCTGGATGTTCATGCCGAAATCAACTACGCCGATGATGGCCAGCGCGACGGTGGTGATGATGCGCGAGGAGCCGGGTGAGCCGAGGACCAGGAACAGCTTGCCGTCTTTGAGGACGATTGTGGGAGTCATCGAGGAGAGCGGGCGTTTGCCGGGGCCAATGGAGTTCGCTGCGCCTTGGATCAGGCCGTCGCTATTGGCCGCGCCTGCTTTCGCGGAGAAATCGTCCATCTCATCGTTGAGGATGAAGCCGAGGCCTGTGGCGGTGACGCGCGAGCCGAACCAGTCGTTGATGGTGGTGGTGACGGCTACGGCGTTGCCGTCGGCGTCCACTACGGAGTAGTGCGTGGTGTGCGGGGACTCGTGTGGGGCGGTGGGCTGTGGCTGATTTTGTGGCGCGTCGGATTGCGCGAGCGTTTGGAAAATCGCGGGACGCTGCAGATCTTTGCTCGGCGTGGCGTGGTCCGGGTCAATTGTGGCGCGCCAGGCGTCGGCATACTTTTTGTCGGTGAGTTGGGCTATGGGAAGTTTTGCGAAGTCGGGATCGCCTAGAAATTCGGCGCGGTCGAAGAAGGCGCGGCGGAAAGCTTCGGTGGTGAGGTGAACGGATTCGGCGGAGCGGCTGCCGGCTTTTGCCAGGTCGTAGCCTTCCAGAATATTCAGAGTTTCGATCAGCACCGTGCCGCCGGAGGATGGGGGCGGGGCGCTGATTATTTCGTAGCCGCGATAGGTGCCTCGCAGAGGCTCGCGTTCTTTTACTTGGTAGTGGGCTAAATCGTCGGCGGTGACCAGTCCCCCGCCCTGCTGGATTGCGGCGGCAAGTTCGTGGGCCATGGCGCCGTGGTAGAAATCGTCGGGATTTCTGGAGATTCGTTCCAGCGTGCGGGCTAGTTCGGGTTGGCGGAAGGCTTCATATTGTTTGTAGAAATTACCGTCGCGCTGGAAGATGCGGCGCGATTCGGGATAGTCCGCGAGGTGCGAATCTTCGCGCAGGTCGCGAGCTTCGTGCCAGGAGAGTTCGAAGCCATTGAGCGCGAGGAGAATCGCCGGGGCCATCACTTTTCGCAGACTGAGCTTGCCGTATTTTTTTTGCGCGTAGACTAAGCCTGCTACCGAGCCGGGCACGCCGATGGCCTTGTAGCCGTACTCGCTCGCGCCGTCAATGACGTTGCCCTGCGCGTCGAGATACATGTTGGCGGTGGCGGAGGCCGGAGCTTCTTCACGGAAATCTATGAAATGAGTTCTGCCGTCGGCCATGCGGATGAGCATGAAGCCGCCGCCGCCGAGATTGCCTGCTTGCGGGTAGACGACCGCGAGCGCGAAGCCTGTGGCTACGGCCGCGTCTATCGCGTTGCCGCCTTCTTGCATGATATCCGCGCCAGCTTTGGAGGCTAGTTCATCAATGCTGACGACCATGGCGTGCGGGGCGTGGACGGGTTTGGAATCGGCCTGCGCGCGCGCTGGAAAAAGCGCCGCGAGAAGCACAGCGGCTAGCGACGTTACGAGCATTTGGCGAAGTGTGGACGAACGCACGGATTATTGCCTGCCTACTTTGCCGCGGAGGCTTTGGTAGATCGCGTTGGAGTCGTACCCCACGCCGGCTTTGAATACTATTTCGGGCTTTTCGATTGAGGTGATGTCTTTGGCGAGGTCGCCGTTGAGCAGGACCAGGTCGGCTTGTTTGCCCGTAGCCACGGTGCCGATGCGATCCGATTCGCCGAGAAATGTGGCGCCGTTTTGCGTGGCGATGTGGATCGCTTCTGTGGGCGTAAAACCTGCTTCGGCGAGCAGCTCGATGTTGCGTTGGTCGCCGAGGCCGGCGAGCGTATGACCGTCGCCGGTCGGATCGCAGCCGGCCATCAGCTGGCCGCCCGCGGCGACGAACTCGCGCTCGAATTTCATTTCTTTTTGCAGCAACATCAGGGAAAACGCTGCGGTGGCTTCCCTATTGGCGCGATTGGTCATCACTTTCGACCACGCCTCCGGGACCAGCAACATCTTGGTGCGGGCCACGAGACCGTCGCGATCCATTGGGGGACGCAAGCCGCCTTCGAGGACGGCGAGGGTGGAAGTGATGGCGACGTGGTGGGCCACGAGATTTTTAATGGTTTGCTGCAGCTGCGGGCTGTCTGGCCCGACATTCGTGACGATGTCTCGTAGTTCCGCGAAATAATCCGGGCCGCAGATGCCGGGCTGGCGTTTCGAATAGAGTTCGCCATCGGGCGCGCCGAAGGGGCCGTGTTCGAGGTTGTCGATGCCCATGTCGGCGGCTTCGTTGTAGCCCACCGAGCAGATGTGTCCGGTGACTTTCATGTTTAGCTTGTGGGCTTCGTCAATTCCGGCGCGGAGCTCGTCGGGAGTGACGTCCACGTAGGCTTTTACGGAAGTGAAACCGACGGAATGCCAGTAACGCACGAAGGCGCGAGCATCTTCGGCATTTCTTAGTTCGTACATCTGGGCGATCAGTGAAGGGGCGCCCTGGAGATACGGAGTGGAGAGATAAAGATTGGGGCCGAGCATTTTGCCGCTGTCGACGCGTGCTTTTACGGCAATGTCGCCGTAGGGATCCATGGAGCCGGTGGTGCGGCCGGTGGTGACGCCGCTAGCGAGATATAGCGGAGCGAACGAAAAAAACTGTTCGACGCCGGTGAGGGGGCCGTCGCCGACCGCGGGATAGAAAAGATGTTCGTGCATGCCGACCAGACCGGGAATTACGGTTTTGCCGGAGGCATCGATGACTTTGGCGCCGGACGGAACGGGTAGGGTTCCGGTTGCGCCTACCGCTGAGATTTTTCCGTGGTCAATTACTATCGTTTGATCGGATTGCGCGGTTGCTCCCGTGCCGTCAATCACTTCCACGTGCGTCAGTGCGATGACTGGGGCGTCTTCTCGGATGAAGTTCGGGGCCTGGGCAGGCTGTTGCGCTGCGACGCCGTGGGCCAACAGGTTGGACGCAACACAAAGGCAGACGGCCGCGATGGAGCGTTTCCACATTTCGGTTCTCCGCACGCGAATATAGGGGCGATGCCGGCGTCGCGTGAACAGCCGCGCGGATTATACACGGCGCAGCGCGTATCGGGAGCGTGCTGTTGTTGAACGGTAATCGTGGCGGTATAGTCTTTGAGCAGAGGGCTTCGATGACCACCGCCAGCGAAATTGATGAGAAGAATCCGACGCCGTATGTTTTCGTTAGCGGCGACGCGGAGCAGGAGCATCAGGACGAGATCAATCGTTTTGCAAGCAAGGGGTACCGAGTGATCGGGATGAGCCAGAATTCCGCGTCGGTATCTTACGGAAAATCGGTCGTGGTGCTGATGGGATTTGGCAACTACGCGCCGCACTAGGCCGGAGATCGATGGAATTCAGGGAGGCACGATGAGCGCAACGATGGCGCGCGACACAGAGCAGGAAGATTGGCCGGAGCTGCCGCTAGAGGCCTGGCAGGACACTTACGCGACGCTTCACATGTGGTCGCAGATTGTGGGCAAGGTGCGGCTGGCGCTGGCGCCGCGGATCAATCATTGGTGGGAAGTCCCACTGTACGTGAGCGCGCTCGGACTGACGACTTCGGCGATTCCCTGCCCTGAAGGGAATTTCGAAGTCGAATTCGATTTCATTCATCACCGGTTGACGATCAAGACCAGTCAGAACACCGCGGCGACGGTGGGGCTGAGACCTCGCTCGGTGGCGGATTTTTACGCGGACTTTATGGCGGCGCTTGGTTCGCTGGGCATCGCTGTGAAAATCTGGAAGATGCCGGTGGAGATTGCGAATCCGATCGCGTTTGATCAGGATACGCAGCACGCTTCGTACGATGCGGAGTATGCGAATCGTTTTTGGCGGATTCTGGCGAGCAGCGAAAAGATTTTCACGGAATTTCGCGCGCGATTTATCGGGAAGGCCAGCCCGGTGCATTTTTTCTGGGGGAGTTTCGATCTGGCGGCGACGCGATTTTCCGGGCGGCGGGCGCCGGAGCGTCCGGGTGCGGATGCCGTTACGCGGGAAGCTTATTCGCACGAGGTGAGCAGCGCGGGTTTCTGGCCGGGCGGCGGTGATATTAAGGGCGCGGCGTTTTATGCGTATGCGGCGCCGGAGCCGGAGGGATTCGGTGCGGCGGCGGTGCGTCCGGCCCAGGCATTTTATAATCCGCGGCTGAAGGAATTTTTTCTGATGTATGACGATGTGCGGAAGGCGGAGTCGCCGCGCGAGGCTTTGCTGGAGTTTTTACAGAGTACCTATGAGGCGGCGGCGAATCTCGCGAAATGGGATCGCAAGGAATTGGAGAGAGCGGCCTATTAGAAGATTTTTTTAGTGTTTGCCGCGCCGTGGCACAGGCAACAGCGTGTCGCACCTACGGCGCTCTGAGTTCTCTGTGCGAATTTTCCCAGGCCTTTCGGCCTGGGCTAACTTATGCCGCGCCTACGGCGCTGAGTCGGCCCGCGCGACTGGATATTCGCGGGTACGCACATGAAAAGCAGCTCCCTGCCTGCGGCAGGCAGGCCTCACCCGCTTAGCGGGTTCGGGATGACAATGGCTTCCCTCTACTAACTGCCGCGCCACGAGCTACAAAGATTCTGGAATTCTCCCAGACATTATCAAGTCACTACCGGCAAAGATTCGCCGGCTCTTGCACATGCTCTCAAACCCCGAACTAGAAAGATTGCGTCGCGACGTTAGACGCATGCAACGCTAAAAAGAATTGTGGCGCCGAGTGACGTCTACAAAATTTCGTTTTGGACTGCGCGCTAACAGGCGGAGGGATGCGCGCGTCTAACCGGCGTGGAGAAAAACTTGACCTCACAATTTAGAGTTTGTGCGAAGTGTGGTGCGAACTGTGGTGAGACGCGAGCCGGTGAGTGAGCGGATGCTCAACTTACACTCGCGACGCGTCACGCATTTGGTAGCGGTGCTGCTGTTGCCGAGCTTACTGGCGGCTTGCCATCAGACGAACACGGAATTCGAGGAGGGACGAAAGGCCGAGGCTCTGCAGGATTACGATACGGCGCTGGTCTATTACCAGCGCGCGGCGCAGGCACACCCGACCGACGCGGAATACAAGCTGCGCGAAATGCACATGCGTTACGCGGCAGCGTCTTGGCACATGGAGCAGGGACGGAAAGCGGTGCGGAAAGCGGATCTGCAGCTGGCGCTTTCGGAATTCGAGAAAGCGGCGGCGATTGATCCATCGAATATGGAAGCCGAGCAACAGGCCAAGAGCACCGCGGAACTGCTGACTGCCGTGAATAACGTCGAAAAGCTGGAGCCGGATGATTCTTCGGAAGACGAAAAGGAAATGCTGGCCGGGCCGCCGCAACTGAAACCGCTTTCGCAGGAGCCGCTGAATCTGAAGATGACTAACGATTCGAAGGTGGTGTTCGAAACGATGGCCAAGCTCGCGGGATTGAGCGTGATCTTCGATCCGGATTACGTCTCGCACCGCGTGACGGTGGATTTGCCGGGGGTGACGCTCGAGCAGGGACTGGACGCGGTGTCTTTTGAGAGCAAGGCTTTCTGGAAGCCTTTGACCAGCAGCGTGATCGAGGTGGCGCCAGACAATGCGCAAAAGCGGAAGGATATTGAAGATGAAGTGGTGGGCACATTCTACATTTCCAATTCGCTGACGCAGCAGGATCTGACCGAGATCGTGAATGGGCTGCGGCAACTGCTGGACCTGCACCGGGTGCAGCAGGTGAACGCGCAGAACGCGATCGTGATCCGGGACACGCCGGACAAGTTGGACCTGGCCAGTAAAATTATTCGCGACATTGACAAGGCCAAACCGGAAGTGCTGCTGCATGTGCAGGTGTTGTCCGCCGATCGCGATCGTTTGCGGCAACTCGGGATACTGCCGGGACAAAATGTGTCGCTGACCTTTAATCCGCGCTGCTCCGTGCAGCCGAGCAACAGTGGCTGCAGCAGTTCGTCGAGTACCGCGAACAGTACGAGCACTTCGCCGCTGCAGATCACATTGAACAATTTGCAGCACTTGGCAACCGCGGACTACAGCTTGACGTTGCCGGGCGCATCGGCGGAAGCCATCTTGACGGACAGCAAGACGAAAATCATTCAGGACCCGGAAATTCGCGTGACGGACGGAGAGAAGGCCACGTTGAAAATCGGGCAACGCGTGCCGGTGGCGACGGGGAGCACGCAGGCGGCGACGGGGGTCGCTGCCACAACGGCCGTCAGCTCGCTGGTGAACACGCAATTTTCATACATTGATGTGGGCGTGAACATCGAGGCGCAACCGCGGGTGCATCCCGACGGCGAAGTAAGCATGAAGCTGGTGGTAGAGATTTCGTCGGTGGCGAACTTCCAGAACATCGGCGGGATTCAAGAGCCGGTGATCAGCCAGCGGAAGATCGAGCACGAGGTGCGGCTGAAAGATGGCGAAGTGAATATTCTGGGCGGATTGATCGAGCGGACCGATACGGACAGTCTGAATGGAATACCGGGAGCGGCGGACGTGCCAGGGCTGAAGTATTTGTTCTCGGAAATCAGCAAGGAAGTGGAGCACGACGAAGTGCTGATCGTGCTGACGCCGCATATTCTGCGGTTTCCGAGCATCAATGCGGAGAATTTGCGGCGGTTGGCGGCGGGGACGGATTCGAACGTGCGTGTATTTCGTCAGGCGGCGAGCGAAGCGACGGGCAAGGATGCGCCGGCCAAGAATTCTGAACCGACCCCGGATGCGCTGCATTCGGGATTGCCAGCTGGCACGCAGCTTCTCGAGCAAGTTCGGGAACAGCCGGTGACGGTTGAGGCGGCCGCTGCAAATGGATCAACCGCGAGCGGCGCGGGAGTTGCCCCGCGGCTGCATTTTAATCCTGCGCAGGTGACGTTGAAGCGCGGCGATACGGAAATTTTGGGGATTTCGATTGAGGGCGCGAACGACCTTTTCTCGATTCCCATGCTACTGAAGTACGACCCGGCGGTGATTCAGATTACGGAGGTACGCGACGGTGGCTTTCTCTCCGGGGGCACGCAGGCGGTGGCGATCGTGCAGCGGATTGATGCGCAGAAAGGCGAAGTGATGATTTCCTGCACGCGCGGGCCGCACACGGCGGGAGTGAATGGCAGCGGGACGATTCTGGGATTGGTGGTGAAGGGGGTGGCCGCGGGCGACGCGCGGATGCAGATTGTGGAGGTGAAGGCGCAGGACTCCCAACAGCGGAGCATTCCGATTACTTCCGGAGAAGCGGCGATACGAGTGCAGTGACGAGAGAAAGAGGAGAGAGAGAGAGAGAAGAGTGAGTGAGTGAGTGAGTGAGTGAGTGAGTGAGTGAGTGAGTGAGTGAGTGCCCCATCCGTTCCAAGTGCGGGACGGATGGGGCATTTTGTTTTCTGACGCGCGACTGGCCGACTGGCTGATCGCGGGCTACTGCGCGACCTTTGCGGCTTTCTTTCTGGGCTCGGCGGCTGGCGCGGGCTTCCAGAACGTGGGATCGCCCTTGATCGTTTCCGGGCCGACGTAGCTGATAGCGGGATTCAGGGCGAACAGATTGAGTTCGTCCTGATCCACCGCTTCGGCCATCAGATTGTTGAGCTGCTTCATTCCATCTTTGCCAATCGCTTCGACGAATTTCGGCCCATTGGCGAAATTGGCGTCAATCTGCGCGGCAGACTTCAAGGGAGTGACGTAGATGAAGTAGTGATCGGGGCCGCCATAAACGCGCTCGTACATAGCCCACTGCACGCCGGGAACTTTCGTGTAGGCGTCCTTCACCAGCTTCATGATGGTGGACCAGTCTTCGTCATGGCCGGGCTTGACGTGGAAGACGCCGATTTCGAAGTAGCGGTCGTGCGGGAGGTCGGTGCCGGGGTTCAGGCTGAAGTCGTCGCGCAGGAAGAACATGCTGGTCTCGTAAGATTGCAGCAGGTCGCCATCGGCGACGGCAGCGCGATCGAGCGCGGCGGAAAGCATGGCGTTCTTCTGCTCGGACAACGCCTCTTTTTCCCAGTCGGCGAAGGAATCGTAGCCGGTGAAGAAGAGCGACCGGCTGGGGCCGCTGAGCGCATCCAGGCCGAGATAATACGCGGTGTCTTTCGCGGCGGCCATGGCGCGCACGAAGGCGCTTTCGGTGCGCTGGTGCGGGTTGCCGCTCTTGCCGGGCTTCAAGACTTCGCGGTTAATCACCAGAACTTTTGGAGGCATATTAACGGTCGCGGCGTTTTCCTGCGCCACAGCGACGGTTGCGGGGCCGATGCATAGACAGGTGCCCAACAGAACGGCGGTCAGAACTCTTTTCATTTTGTGCCGACCTCCTCGGCGGAGAGACGTGAACAGACCACTAGCACGGAAGGGCCGAACGGAGATCCCCGCATGGAAACGCCATGAATTGGCTGGGATCGGCGGAAGCGTACTCGGGCGATTGGGCGAAGTCAAGCGAGGGAAACCGAGGCGGTAGGGCGGGTTCCGGTTACGGTCCTGGTTGGGCATTCAGGTTCGGGCCGTCGGGCCGCAAACGTGAGAAACGGCCCCGTTTCTTGTACCTGTTAATTTTGCCAATGGTGAACGAATGGGGTGACCGAGTAACGTCCGCGTAAATGAATTCGGTCGCAATCAGCTTCATTACATTGGCGGTCGTTTTTGGAGGCGCTCTCCTTGGCATCGCCCTGCGCGCCGTGTTGCCTCAGAACGAATTGAGTGATGAATCGAGAGATGTTGTGAAGCTTTGCGTGGGCCTGATCGCGACGATGGCCGCCCTGGTTCTTGGTTTGCTGATCGCTTCTGCCAAGTCATCGTTTGACACCCAGAGTGCCGAGCTTACGGAGATGGCAAGCAAAGTGGTATTGCTGGACCGCATCCTCGCGCACTATGGACCTGATGCGAAGGAAGCCCGCGATATACTACGCACCAGCGTCGTCAGCGCACTCGATTCAGTGTCGTCCACGGACGTTGCGAGCGCTTCGCAATTTGGATCGTCCGCCAATGGCGAAGTTCTCTACGACAAAATCCAGGGACTTTCGCCGAAGGACGATGCACAGCGTTCAATCCAGGCCCAAGCATTGAATATTATGATGGGTCTGGGGCAAACGCGCTGGCTGGTGGCGGCACAAAGGGGTAATTCGGTTTCCGAACCTCTGCTCGTCGTGCTGGTTGCGTGGCTTACAATTATATTCATCAGCTTTGGCCTGTTTGCCCCGCGCACTGTGACCGTGGTCGTCAGCTTGTTAGTCTCCGCGCTTTCGGTTTCCGGCGCGATTTTCCTGATCCTGGAAATGTACTCCCCATATGCAGGACTGATCCACGTTTCCGGCGCGCCGCTGCGCGCCGCCCTTGCACATCTAGGCCAGTAGTTACTCCTCGAATAGGGCGTTGGCTTCGGCGAAGGACATCGTGCCTTCCAGCAGGGCGGTGTAGGTGCCGGACTGCGTCAGCTCTTGGGCGATGCGGCGGGTCATACCGAGGGTGGCGCGCATGATGCCGGAACCTACGCTGACGCGGGCTACACCTAGTTCGCGGAGGCGCGGGATTGTGGGGAGATTCGCTCCCGCGAGGATGTTCAGGGGGAATTTCAGGGTTTCGACGACGCGGCGGATAATATTTTCGTCGGCCAGGCCGGGGAGAAAAACGCAGTCGGCTCCGGCGGCGATGTAGGCTTGCAGGCGCTCGCAGGCGCGGTCGAAACGTGTGGCTGGTTCGCCGATATGCGCGAGAAATACGTCGGTGCGCGCGTTGATCACTATGTTGACGCCGATTCCGGCGGCGATGCGGCGAATCATCGCGATTTTTTCCATTTGCGCGCTGGTGGGTATGAGGCCTTGTGAGTCATGGTCCACGTCTTCGATATTCAAGCCGACGGCGCCAGCGGCGATCAGGCCGGTGGTGGTTTTGGCGGCGTCGCCGTAGCCGGATTCCAAATCGGCGGTGACTGCCAGTGGCACGGCGGCGCAGATGCGAGCGACGGTTGCGAGCATCAGGTCTGGCGGGATGCGCTGGCCATCGGAGTAGCCGAGGGAGAAAGCAATTCCCGCGCTGGTGGTAGCGATCGCCGGGAAGGCGGCTTGTTCGAAGATGCGCGCGCTGGCGCAGTCCCACGCGTTTGGTAGCACCAGAATTTCCGGGCCGTGGTGTAACTCGCGGAAAAACTCGGCCTTCTCGTTCTGACTTTTCATGAGCACATTATATTCGAACGCGAAGGCGTGCGCGCTTCTTTGGATTGTAGTCCGCGATTTCCGGCGCGGGATGTGTGATAGTAATATTAGTGTTACATGAAAGCTTCCTTGCAATTCCCCATGCCGGAAGAACGGCAACGGCGCGTGCAAACAGCATTGTTTCACGGCGCTCGCCTGACGCTGGAAAACCCCGCATATCTTGGCGTGCTGCGCTCGTTGCTGGACGCGCTGCTGGTGCCGGATTTGACGCCGCGCGATTTGACCGTGGCGGCGCTGGGGATCAAAAGTCGCGCTGCTGCTGCTCAGGTCCTGGCGCGCGAGCCGGGCGTGGCCGCCGGCTTGGAAGAATACGCTTACATGCTGCGGCAACGCGGCGTGAAGGTCACTTTGAAGAAAGAAGATGGCGACATATTTCAGACAGGCGACGTACTGTTGCGCGCGGAGGGCGGGGAGAACAAACTTTTAAGCCTGGAGCGCGTGGGGCTGAATTTATTGCAGCGCATGTGCGGAATCGCGACGGCCACGCAGCGTTTGCAAGAGCGCGCGCTGCGGCAATGCCCTGCCACGCGAATTGTGGGGACGCGCAAGACGCCGTGGGGCCTGCTCGACAAGCGCGCGATATACCTCGGTGGAGGAGGCACGCACCGGTTGGGGTTGGGCGACGGAATCGTGGTGAAGAATAATCACCTGGCGTTGCTCGCGCGCCGGGAAGAGCAGGCTGCGCCGCTGGCTGTGGAGAAAGCGTGGAGGTCACGGCGGCGGTCGCCATTTATCGAGGTGGAAGTGCGCAGCGAAGAAGGCGCGTTGGCTGCCGCGCACGCGTTCAAACGTTTGCGCGCGGAGGCTCCTTCGGCAACGCGGGAATATCCTTGTCTGGTGATGCTCGATAACCTGATGCCGGATGATGTGCGGCAGATTATCGTGGCGATGCGCCGGGAAAAAGTGTGGGAAGGCACGCTGGTGGAAGCCAGCGGCGGAATCACCGAGACGAATATGGAGTTGTACGCGGCCGCGGAAGTAGATGCGATTTCCCTGGGGACGCTGACACATTCGGTGCGCGCGCTGGATTTGAGCCAACGGATCGTGTAGCGGTGTAGCGCGAGCGCGGCGACTGACTGTAGCGTGTTGTTGCGAAATTATTTCGATTGTGCCTTCGCCAGTTCGGCGGATTGCGCGAAAGCTTCCAGTGTGGCTTGGTGCGCTTTGTTGGCGTGCTCCATGGCTTGCCGGGAATGCTCGTTGCCCGTGAAGTGATCCTGCTTGCCGTGACTGACAGCGGCGGCGCGGTGGGCGTGCGCGGCCATTTCGTGGAATTCGGCGGCTCGTTGATGCGAATCGTAGTTCATGATGGCTCCTTCGCCGGATGAATGTTCTTCAGGAAATGCTCGTGCAACGTTAGCGCTTTGCGCTTGCGGTGTCCATCTGGCGATTTCTGTGCGAAACGCACGAGAAGATTTTGTAGCGGCGGTCTTTAGACCGCCATCGGTGATTGCCGCGCCACAGATGGCGTCCGCCGCGGCGGACGCCGCTACGAAACCGCCGGCACTGTCGCAAACGCGAAGCTTCATTGCGAAATATCTTCCAACGCGAGGCCGCGGGTGCGGGGGCCGAAGAGGCCGATGACGAGGATGACGATGGCCATGGCCGCGGCGATGAAGGCGAAGACGCCGCGCGTGTCGAAATGGCGCAAGAAAAAAGCAATCAGGAAGCTGGTGAAGATGGCGCTGAGGCGGCTCCAGGAATAGACGAAGCCCACGGCTTGTGCGCGAATGCGCGTGGGAAATAGCTCCGCTTGATACGCGTGGAAGGCGATGGACATGCAATTGTTCGCGCAGGTGAGCAGCACGCCGCAGGTGATGAGCCACACGGGATCGCGTTGGCGCGCGAACAGTACACCGAAGATTGCGACGCACGCGGCGGTGAACACGATTTGCCATTTGCGTTCAATGCGGTCCGCGACGCGATAGGCCAGCAGCGGTCCGAGCGGCGCGCTGAGGGCGATGAGAAAAGAATATTGCAGGCTACTGGTGGTGGTAATGCCCGTTGCGATCAGCAGCGTGGGCACCCAGGACGCGAAGCCGTAGTAGCCGATGGTCTGGAAAAAATTGAAGACCATCAGCATGAGCGTGCGTTTGCGGTAAGGCGGGTGCGCGAGTTCGAGCAGGGTGCCGCGAGGTTCCGCAGGGCGGGATGCGACCGCGAACGCGCCTGCCTCGCGCGGCTTATGCGTTCCACTGGCCGCTTCCCTTTCGAGATCCCGCTGGACGCGTGTTTCCATTGCCGCAGTGACGCGTTCGGCATCGTCGAATTTTCCATGCGCCATCAGCCAGCGCGGACTTTCCGGCAAGCCACGGCGAATGAACCACACGAAAATCGCGCCGAGCGAACCCGCGAGAACCACCCAGCGCCAGCCTTCCAAGCCGAGCGGTTGGTGCGGCACCAGCCACCACGAGAGAAGCGCGACGGCAGGCAGCGCCGTAAATCCTACGATCTGGCTGAGGGCAATCGCGCGGCCACGAAGCTGCCTTGGCATCAGCTCGGTGATCTAGGTGTCTATCGTGACCAGCTCGACGCCGATGCCGACGCCCGCGATCACGCGCCATAAGACAATTCCCTGCGCGGTATGCTGGAACGCCATCACTATCGTGGCCGCGGTGTACCACAGCAGCGACGTGGTGAAAATCAAGCGGCGCCCAAAACGGTCGGCGGCGAAACTGAAGAGCAGCGTGCCGACGAGGAGTCCCGCAAAGGTGGCTGCCACAAAGCTGGCGAGTCCATTGAAGCCGAAGAACGCGGCTGACGTACTGGCGAAGAGGCCGCTGCGCACGAGCCCTGGCCCGACGTAGGCGGTGAAAAATAAATCGTAATATTCGAACCAGCCGCCGAGCGAAAGCAGCATAACCAGCGACCAGATGTAACGTGTAGCGGGTAGGTGCTCGAGACGCATACGAATTGCCAGGGCGCGTTGGCGCGCTGCGTCTTGCGACGTGAGATTCGCTGAGTCATTCAGCGGTGGGTCCGACAGAAATGGCGACGGTGGACGCGACGACGGCGGCATCACCGCCAGCCTAAACGCTCGCGAGCGCCAGCACAAGTCCATCTCGCTGATGTTCTACAGCGCTCATCGGTATGAGGCCGAACCGCGACGGCGTGCGGAGATGCGCCACTCGGATTCAGTTTGGAGCGATTGCGCGGAGGGAGGGCTACCGCTGATCCTCAGCGGGAACCGGGCGATTTAAGGAAGTGGCTCGGAAGATGACACACGAGTGGTGGGGAAGCCACTCGTTGTAGAGCACCTACTCGGAGGAGACAGAGGAAGGGAGCGAGAGCGCAGGTGGGGCCCAGCCCTTAAAATTTTATTAATAAGGTTTCCCAACCCGCGCTCTCATTGTCCCGCGCACATAATGGCGAAACGCCGCGGATTCGGCCATACAGTAAATACCTGAAATTTGGGACTAGGGGGGTCCCCCTCGGGGTGGATTGGGCTTATCTGACGACAGCGCCGCCGGCCGCGCGCCTAGTCCGGGCCGAATAACGGCTGGTCGGCGCGTGGCGAACTGCCAGGGCGTCGCGCGACAAAACTGCCCGTTCAGCGCACTTTCAGGCCGTGCTGCTGCGTCGGAGGCGGAACGATCCCGTTCAGGCGCAGGTAATACACGATCTGGCCGTAGTGATCGGCGATGTGCCAGACGGCGATGACCGCCATGCCCAGCTTGGTGTTCGGCCCGCCGTAGCGGCCTTCGACACGGTCCATCGCATTTTGGGCGTTGATGGTGGCGAGGACTCCGTTGCCGCAGGCGAAAGAATCGCGCAGGTATTGCAGTAGTTCGGCTTTGGTCTTCGCAGGCGCGGGGCCGCCTTTTTCGCAATCGGCAGGAGGGGTTTTGCCCTCGACCTCGTTGAAGAAGGCAAAATTGGCGCAGGCCACGTGCTTCACCTGTTCGCCGAAGGAGCGCACGCCGTCGAAATTGCCGCCCGGCGCTCTGGGTATGTAGGAATATTTTTCGACGGGCATGGCTTCGGCAACGGATATGAATTGATCTTCCGTATAGCTGAGAATCCCGGCGATGCTTTCGGCAGTGGTCTTGGGAATATCTTGCTGCTGCGCGTTCGCTGGAGCGGCGCGCGTCGCACCACACAGGAGGCTGGCGCCTAGCGCCACCAGGAATCGGGCGGTCAGGAATGCACATTTCATGGCGAACACCTCCTGAAGTTATGCGTGAGAATAACCGAGGCGTGCGGGAATTTGAAGTGCGGATGCTTTGCGCGAAATACGACGAACGCGTAACGTTTGTCGAGGCGATCTAGCGCGCCGAAAACGTCGCGCACGGCTTGGCAGCGGCGCGATGCTTTACAATTCCTCGCTCAGGCGGTAACGGCCGCGGCGGATTTGAGCCAGCGTTCCATCTGGCTGTGGTCCACCACGCCGGCTTGCTGCGATACCACGCGGCCGCCGGAGAGCACCACGAAGTTGGGAATGCTGTTGACGTTGAAGCGCCCCGCCAGCTGCGGATATTTTTCCGTGTCCACTTTCAGCACCACCGCTTTGCCGGCCATGTTCGCAGCGGTGCGCGCTACTTCCGGCGCGGCGGCAAGACACGGCCTGCACCAGCTCGCCCAGAAATCCACGAGGATCGGCACCGGACTGTTTTTCACGACTTCGTCGAATAGTTGCTCGTCCGCTGCGAGAGGTTCCGCCATCGGCGGCAACGGGGATTTGCAGGAGCCGCAGCGCCCCGTGCTGGCGAGAAATTTCGCAGGAATGCGGTTCTGCGTTCCGCAGTGGCTGCAGGTGCGAATGACTGGCAAGCGAACCCTCCGTCGGTCCGTACGAAACTGACTGAAGCATAGGATGCCACGGAGCAGGCCCGAGTTTCTTTCGAATCTCGCGCGGTTGATGCGTAAATTCCTGGCGACACGGCGCGCGGCGCAGCGGCAGATGCGCTCCAAAGCCTGGTATTGACTTTCGCTTTTTCTTCGCCTACACTTTGCGGCGTTGTCACCCCATTCCACGCTACGCACTTGGAGGATTTATGGCACTGAACGAAGCGCTGCTCCCTGAATTCGACGCTGAGATGGCCAATACGCGCAAGACGCTGGAGCGCGTGCCAACCGACAAATTTTCCTGGAAGCCGCACGAGAAGTCCGGAACGATGGGCTGGCTCGCCAATCATCTCGCGGACGTCCCGGAATGGGCGGTGTACACCCTGCAGCAAGAGTCGCTGGACATGGCTCCCAACGGAGTTGCGCCCACCCCGCCTCCACCGCCCAAAACCACCAAGGAAGTGCTCGCGAAGTTCGATAAGAACGTATCGGCCGCGCGGGCATTGCTGACGAAGGCTAGCGACTCCGAGATGCACAAGAACTGGTCACTGCTGAGCAATGGAGCGACGATCATCAGCATGCCGCGCATCGAGTGCCTGCGCACGTGGGTAATGAATCATGGCATCCATCATCGCGCCCAGTTGGGAGTCTATCTGCGGTTGAACAGCATCGCGGTGCCGGCGATTTACGGCCCTTCGGCTGACGAAGGCGCGATATAGCCTAGCTGCGGCGGCGCATTGCTTCCGGTAAATCGCTTCCCTGCTGGCAACCGGCGGGCGGCGGAACTGTTTTTAGTTTCCTGCGTTCGAGAGAAGGCGCAGGAGACGAGCGTTCCGCCGTCCGCCACCGCTCTTGCGCGCACCCTCCGGGCCTTAGTACGAAACCCTTAGGCCCGCACATTTGTGAATTTCGGTACCAATGGCCCATTTCCCCGCGGCCACTCTGCTCGCTATTCTCCAAAAGCGCCATCCGCTCCCGGCGCAGGCAGGGGTATGGCTAATAGGGTCAGTTCGACTTTTCTTCGCTGGCTGGTCGCATCGGATTCGGGGTTAGCGAAGGCGCGCCTGCGCACGAAATTTCTCCTCTCCCTCACCTTGCTGATTGCCGCGCTCACCTTCGCCACTTTGGCCGTGGTGCGGCATGCGGCTGAAGAACAGGTGCGCGGGGTCGTCGAGCAGAATGCACGCAATTCCGTATTAACCTTCCAGAATTTGCGCGCGGAGCGGCAGATCCAACTGGAGCGCACCGCCGAATTGCTCGCCACACGCCCCGAATTGAAGGCAATGATGGCCGACGAACAGGTCGGCGGAATTCAGGATGCTTCCGAGCAGATGTGGAGCTCGGGCGACGCGGAGCTTTTCGCGCTGGCCGATTGGACCGGAAAGATCGTCGCGCTGCACACGCTGGTCCCAGGGTTCCCGCGAGAAGTCGCGGCACAGGCGCTGGCTCATTCGTCCGGATCGGACAAAGAGGGCGGCTGGTGGTTTGGCGGCGGCCATCTCTACCAGGTTGCGCTGCGCCCGATTCAACTGGGCGGAGAGTCGTCGAAAATGTATTTGGGCACGGTGATCGTCGGACGCGAGATTGATTCGCGCGTGGCGGTCGACGTGGCCCGAATCGCGCTATGCCAGGTGGCGTTCCGCTACGGCGACGAAGCGGTGGTCAGTTCGCTTTCGATGATGGACGACGCCATGGTGGCGGCTGCACTGAAGTTGACCGCCGGCGAAGACAGGCTTGAAATTGGTGGTAAGAGTTATCTCGTCAGTTCAGTGAATCTGACGCCCGGGTCTTCGCCGCCGCTTACTCTGACGGTGCTCAAACCCTATGACGACGCGATGGCGGTGCTGACGCGCTTGAACCACACCCTGGTGACGCTGGGTTTTCTGGCGGTTTTCGCCGGCGGCGCGCTGGTCTTCGTGCTTTCGCGGACGTTCACGCAGCCGCTGGAAACGCTGGTGCAGGGCGTGCGCGCTCTGGAACAGGGGAATTATCACTATCCGCTCAGTCCGGACAGCGGCGACGAGGTATCGGAAGTAACCGCCGCTTTTGAGCGCATGCGCAGCACACTCCAGAAGAACGAAGAGCAACGTCAAACGCTGGAGAACCAGTTGCGGCAAGCGCAAAAAATGGAAGCGGTGGGCAGGCTGGCCGGCGGCGTGGCGCACGATTTCAACAATCTTCTGACGGTGATCAAGGGCCACAGCGATCTGCTGGAAATGAAATTGGGAACGCTGAGCGTGGCGCAGCCAAGCATCGCCCAAGTGCGCAAAGCGGCGGACCGCGCAACGACGCTGACGCGGCAGCTTCTGGCTTTCAGCCGCATGCAGGTACTGCAGCCGCGCGTGCTGGACCTGAACTCACTGATTTCCGATGTGGGCAAGATGCTGCCGATGTTGATCGGCGAAGAAATTGAATACACATTCCGCCCGGGCGAATCGCTGGCGCGGGTGAAAGCCGACCCTTCGCAAATCGAGCAGATACTGGTGAACCTGGCGGTGAATGCGCACGACGCGATGCCCAAGGGCGGGAAGCTGACGATCACCACCCAAAACGTGGTGTTGGATCCGGCATACGCGCGCAGCCACCCGCCGACGGTCCCGGGACGATATGTGCTACTGACGGTGGCCGACACGGGCGCCGGCATGGACGAAACGACCAGGGCAAGAATCTTCGAACCGTTTTTCACCACGAAGGAATTGGGAAAAGGCACCGGACTGGGCCTGGCAACGGTCTACGGCATCGTGAAGCAAAGCGGCGGATACATCTGGGTGGATAGCGCTCTGGGCGCGGGCACGCGCTTCGAAATATTCCTGCCGCAAAGCGCGGCCGCGCCGCAGCTTCCCAGCGAAGACGAGCCAGCCGCCAAATATTCGCGTGGCAATGGAACAGTGCTGCTGGTGGAAGACGAAGAAGCTGTCCGCGAACTGGCCGGGGAGTTTCTGCGCTCGAGCGGATATCATGTGATCGTTGGAAAAGACGGATTGGACGCCCTGGAAAAGGCGGAGCAGGAAGCCCGCGCGATTGACGTGCTGGTGACCGACGTGAAGATGCCGCGCATGCGGGGCACGGAACTGGCGCAGCGACTGAAACGTGCGCGTCCGCGGATCAAAATTGTGTATATGTCCGGCTACCTGGAGCACGACTCCGACGAGGGCTTCGTCGAGAATTCCGCGCACTTGCAGAAGCCGTTCTCACGCGAATCATTGCTGAAGAAAATACGCGAGGCGCTGGGACTCGAAGCGGAACAACCGCTGCAGACGATCTAGCCAGTCCTGGTTTCACGGAAATGCACGCTTCCGGCCGATCTAGCTGGTCGCCCCGCCAGATTGCTTTGCCTCCCACGCGCGCGCCAGGTCGCGCTGAAAATCCAAACAGCTTCGCCGGGATGGGGTAGACTGAAACCATTCTGCACGACCGCGAAAGGAGCGACGCTATGCTCAGCATCAGCGAAATTATCGTAAAAGACCCTGGCCTTCTGGGCGGCACTGCGGTTTTTCGCGGCACGCGGGTTCCGTTTCAAACTCTCCTGGACTACTTAGAAGGCGGCCAGACGCTGGATGAGTTTCTTGAGGACTTCCCAACCGTCACGCGGGCGGCCGCGATCTCCGCGTTGGAACTGGCGAAATCTCTGGTTGTCGGCCAGTTGGGATGAAAGTTTTGATCGACGAATGCCTGCCGCGCAGAATCAAGAATCATTTGAGCGATCACGATTGCCGAACGGTCCCAGAGGCTGGGCTCGCGGGCAAGCGAAATGGAGAGCTTCTCTCTCTCGCCCAACAACAAAAGTACGATATTTTCGTGACGATGGATAAAGGCGTGGAATACGAACAAAACCTCCGGGGCCTCGGCCTGGCGATCATCATCCTCCGCGCCAAGTCGAATCAGCTCGCCGACCTGCTGCCGCATGTATCCGATCGTTTGGAACAGATGAAATCAATCAAGCCCGGTGAAGTAGTTCGAGTCGGGCTTGGCTAGGTTCCGGAATCCCTCGCGCGCCTGATGCCGTTCCTGGTTTTGAGCGCTGCAAATATGCAGTGTCCACTCGTTGCTCGGGCCGCAGATTCGATTCTACTGTGTCGGGGTCTCTCGGCAGTTTAGATCGCGGTCCCTATCAAACGTGAAATGAGCAGGTGGAAGAAGCGATCCGGATCAACTCCGACTGCTACTTGGGCGTTGGGCTTGTACGGTATTTCCGCGGGCGGAGGTTCGACGCCGCTGGTTTCCATCTGCGGCGATTTGCGGATGGGACCGTGGCCGTCGTAGCCTATCGTTTGACCCGCGGTCCATTCCCCGGCAGTTTCCACTTCGACGTAGTAATCCTTCCGCGTGATCACACCGGGGTCAATCAGCGAGGCGACCGCTAGCGCGTCGTGCAGCGCAATGTCCGTCACTTCCCCGCCGTGGCGCATGCGTTCGTAGGTGGCGCGCAGAATTTTCCCCGCCGCCTGACTTACCGCATTCTTTGCGGCTTCAAGTTGCTTGATGTGTTGCTCGCTCACCAGGCACTTGCGGGTCACGTCCAGGCCGACCATAGTGAGCGGTATGCCCGCATCAAATACAATGCGTGCGGCTTCGGGATCCACGTACAAATTAAATTCGGCCGCGGGCGTCATGTTACCGCCGGAAAGCGAGCCGCCCATGATGACGATCGCAGGAATCATGCTGGCGATTTCCGGATCTGCACGCAACGCCAGCGCGATGTTGGTCAGTGGGCCGATGGCGACAATCGTAATCTCGTGGGGATCTTCACGCACGATGTGGCGAATCAGTTCGGGAGCGGTGTCGTGCACCGGCTTTATTCTTGGCTCGGGAAATTCCATTCCGGCCAGGCCGTTTACGCCATGAACATGCCCCGCCGTAGCCAGGCGCCGCACCAGCGGATGGCTGGCGCCCGCCGCCACCGGGATATCCCTGTGTTTGGCAATTTCCAGCAGGCGCAATGCGTTAGACAATGTTAAATCCAGGGGGACATTGCCCGCAACGGGCGTGATCGCTTCCACCTTCAGCTCTGGCGAACGCAGCGCTAGAAAAATAGCCATCGCGTCGTCAATACCAGGGTCCGTATCGATAATGATGCGCCGCGCTTTTCTGGGTGCGGACGCGACTGCGGATGATTGTGGCTTGGCCGCACTCGCGGGCGCCGATTCCTGAGCCGAGAGCGAAACAGTCCCCGCCCGCCCACCGATCGCGCCGGCAACCGCGAGGCCGGTAGAATTTGTGAGGAACTCGCGGCGGCTCCAACCCCCGCGTTCCCCGTCACCAGAACTCCCCGCACTTCCCTTCGACTCGAATTCCGTTTGCCGATCTGATTTTGGGCCCCGATGCATGGCGATCTTGCCTCCCGTCGCGGATAGTGTGCCGCGGGATTTTAGCAAGGTGAGCAAGCCGCTCGATATAGGTATTGTTCGCGAGCGCGCGTCGTCACGGCTGGCCTCAGGCGCAACGATTGACGCGGGTGGACGGGGCGAGTAGACTTTCGTGCAAGAGTGACTGAGGCGTAAACGAACGGAGCAGCGGTTTCCGCACAGAACCGGCGGGCAGGAGTGGCCGAATGAGTACCGTTGCGGACGAATGTGCGGCGCGTTGGGCGACCAACCGGCGCGTGGCTCGCATGGTCTGGGCGCTAACGTTGTGCTCGGGTTTAGCATGGGCCACAGCGTGGTTTGCGCCACGGTGCCAGGCTCAATCAACCGCGCCTCAGAATAATTCGACGCCGCCTGCTGCGACTGACGATCCTCCGCCTTCTCTGATTAAGCATCCAAAGCCGGCACCAGCACCGCCGCCTCAGGCGACTACGCCGCCTGCTCCGCAGTCCGGTTCGACGCCAGCACCTTCCGAGCAACCGCCCGCGGCACAATCTGGCGGCACACAAACTCCGGCCGGGCAATCCGACGCCTCTGCCGCGCCTTCGTCGGCGCAAAATCCCGCTCCTGGGCAAGCCGCAACTCAGTCCACAACTGCCCCGTCCGTTTCGCCGACTTCAGCGGGCGATACGTCAGCGACCCCTGCGCAGCCGTCGGACAGCGGGCAATCATCCACCGGGGATCAATCGTCCTCACCGTCGCCAGCATCTGCTGTGCCCGTTTCTGACTCCTTGGCCTCCGCACCGGAAATCAACACGCGCACTTCAACTGTGCCGCTGGAATCGCACGCGAACCTGGTGCCGGTGCGCGTGGTGGTTCATGATTCATCAGGCCATGCGGTGGAAAATCTGCAGAAGGACGATTTTCAGGTGAAGCAGGACGGCAAATTGCAATTCATTACGCATTTTTCCCTGGAGACGCCTGGCAGCGCGGCAAAACAGGTGGCACGCGGCGAAGCGATTGCCCTGCCTCCGGACCCCAATTCGTATTCGCTTACGGATTCCGCAGCCGGAGATGCAGCAAAATCCGGAGCCGCGCCTACTGGCTCGCTGGCAATGCCGTCGCGATTCGTGGCGCTGTTGTTTGACGATGCGCATCTCAACACCGGTGACTTGACACAATCGAAATTGGCGGCGATGCGGTTTATCGAGTCGTCAGTAAAACCAAACCAGCGGCTGGCGGTGTTCACCGTGTCCGGCCGCAACCAGGTGGATTTTACCGATGACCACGCGAAGATTCGCGAAGCCATTACTCACATGATCCCCACCCCGGCGGGGGCCTACGATCCAACGACGGAACACGACTGCCTGCAAATTTCCTACTACCAAGCGGATTTAATTCAGAACAAGAATGATTCGCAAGCCCTGGCCGCGGCTACCGAGGACGCGCTGGCGTGCGCCATAGTTCAACGTGACTCGTCGGGCCAACAGGGATCTCAGCAGGCGGCGCAAGCACAACAGCAGCAGGCCAATATGTTGGTTGCGACCACGGTTGCGGAAAATGTCAGCGCGGGCGAGATTAATACGCAGTATGTGGTGCGGCGTTTGACGGAAGTGGTGCGCCGCGTCTCCGCGCTGCCGGGCCAACGCAGCATCGTGCTGGTTTCGCCGGGCTTCCTTACTTCGACGTATGAGTACCAAGTGTCCGAAGTGATTGACAAAGCCAACCGCTCGAACATTTTCATCAATACGCTGGACGCGCGCGGACTTTACACCGTGGATCCCATCGGCGACATCAGCCAACCTCCTCCGGTGCGAGCGAATCCCGCCACTGCCGGAATGTCGCTGCAATATCGGATCGCAGAACAACAAGTACAGTCCGAGGTACTTTCGGATTTGGCCTACGGAACGGGTGGCTTCTATTTTCGAAATAACAACGACCTGGATGCGGGCTTTCGCACCACGGCCGCTGAACCGGAAGTCTCCTACCTGCTGGCGTTTGTTCCTTCCGATCTGAAGAACGACGGAAAATTTCACAGTATTAGCGTGAAACTGACGACCAAGGAAAAATACACGGTGCAGGCTCGGCGGGGATTTTTCGCGCCCAAGCGCGGCGAGACGCCGGAACAGCTGGCCAAGCAGGATATCGAGGATGCTTTGTTCTCGCAGGAAGAGCAGCAGAGCTTACCTATTCAGCTGCACTTGCAGTATTACAAGTCCGACGCGGCGAACGCGAAGCTTTCGGTATTGACGCACGTGGATTTGACGCGTGTGGGCTTCGAGAAATCGCAAGGGCGCAATTGGGACAACCTGACGATTGTGGCCGCGCTGTTCGATCGCAACGGCAATTTCATTACCGGCACGGAGCAGACGCTGGAGCTGCGATTGAAGGATGCGACGCTGGCGCGGCTCGACCAGACTGGCGTTACCGTGAAGACCAATTTTGACGTGAAGCCGGGCGGCTATTTGGTGCGGTTGGTGGTGCGCGATAGCAAGGCCGCGCAGCTTTCCGCGCGCAACGGCGTGGTGGAGATTCCGTAGGGTTCGAAACAGTGCTGGTGGACAGATATACGTTCAATGCAGGAAGGTGAAAAATGAACCGGCGACGCGTAGCGACTACTTTGACGATGCTGCTTTTGTTTCTTGCTGCCGGCGGGCTGGGCTGGCGCGCTGTTCAATCGCCCGGAATCGTGCGCGCGCAACAAGCGTCGCCGGCGACAACAGCGGCGCAGACGGCGCCGGCGTCCACTGCGCAGCAGGCGCAAACCCCATCTGGTGGCGCGATCAAAGCGGAAACCCGCGAAGTCCGCGTGGACGTGGTGGTGACGGACAAGAAAGGCAACTATGTGCAGGACCTGACCACCAATGATTTTCGCGTATATGAAGACGACAAGCAGCAGCCCATCAATTCATTTTCTTTCGGCGCGGACCCCAATGCGCCCCTTGCCGCGCAACGCCACTATATGGTGCTGTTCTTTGACAACTCTTCGATGGATCTGGGAGACCAGCCGCGCGCACGGGCGGCGGCCGGCAAATTTATTGACGCTTATGCGGGGCCTGACCGCGTAATGGCCGTTGTAAATTTTGGCGGAACTTTGCAATTCGCACAAAACTTCACAATGGATGCGACCCGCCTGAAACAGGCGGTTTCCGGAATTTCCGCCTCCGCCGTTTCGCCGAATGCCAGCGCGTCCAATGGCGTCAATGGCGGAAGTCCTTCCGGCCCTCCCGGGGGCGCAATGAATACCGGTCTGACAACCTCCGGATTGCAAACCGCTCTGCCGACTCTGGGGAACGCCGAAGGCAATTTCGGTGCCTACACGTTGCTGCTGTCGCTGCGGCAGTTGGCGAAAAGCCTGACGCCGATCCCGGGTCGAAAGAGCCTGATTCTGTTTACCGCGGGATTCGAATTGGACTCCGAACGCATTTCGGAATTGACCGCGACGATTGATGCTTGCAACAAGGCGAACGTGGCCGTATATCCGATGGATGTACGCGGGTTAATAACGCCGATGGGGCAGATGCTGCGCGAAGGAACGCAACAGCCTTGGGCCGGCGACCAGGGTTATGGGTCGAGCTGGAACTCAGAGCGCGCGTACGATGCTTCGGCGCACGCTGCGGCGCACGCGACTGCCGTAAATGCGGCGATGCAATCTTCTTCGCAGGTTGGACTTCAGCTCGCTGCATATCATCCGGGGGATGCTGCGTTCGTTGTCGAGCCACAGCACGGCGGCGGAGGCGGCGCAGGCGGTGGCGCAGGCGGTGGCGGTGGACACGGCGGTGGCTCAGGAGGCGGCACAGGTGGTGGCACGGGAGGCGGGACGGGCGGCACTGGTGGAACCGGCGGAGGTAAGGGTGGTACCGGAGGCGGCACTGGCGGCACTGGTGGGACCGGCGGGGGCAAGGGCCCGACGGGAGGCGGTACGGGCACCGGTCGGCCCGGCGTCGGCAGTCCGTATAGCAATTCTACTTACAATCAGGCGCGGCAGATTGTTCCACAATTTCCCCCGTCGGCTACTACCAATCAGCAGGTAATGTACGCGCTTGCGACCGGGACCGGTGGCTTCCCCATCTTGAATACGAACGATCTGATGTCCGGGCTTGAGAAGATTGCGCGCGAACAGAGCGAATACTACCTGCTGGGTTACACGCCCGCGCAATCACCGGCCGGTAGCTGCCACACTTTAAAAGTGAAAGTGGAGCGCGGCGGCACGATTGTGCGCGCGCGCAGCGGATTCTGCAACGTGGTTTCCAACGATATGCTGGCCGGCAAACCCATCGAGAAGGAAATGGAGTCGCGCGCGTCGCTTGCGGGAGCGCCCGCTGGAAATACGGCGGCAATTGCGACGACCGCTGCCGGCGCGGCTGGTGCGGGATCGCTGGAGGCGCCATTTTTTTACACCGCGCCCAACGAAGCGCGCGTGCATCTGGCGATGGAGGTTCCCACGGCTTCGATCGATTGCCCGAAGGTGAAAGGAAAATATCATGCGGATGTGAATGTGCTGGGTATTGCGTACCGGGCGGACGGAACTGTCGCGTCCCGGTTCAGCGATGAAGTGACCCTGGACATGGAAAAAGATCAGTGGGAGAAATTCACGAAAGCGCCGATGCCGTACCAAAACCAATTCTCGCTCGCGCCCGGGGAATATCGCTTGAGCGTGGTGGTGAGCGGCGGCGGCGACAAATTTGCCAAATATGAAATTCCGTTGGCGGTTGATGCCTACGACGGAAAAAAATTCAGCCTCAGCGCGGTGGCGATGAGCAACCAGTTCCAGCCGGTTTCCGAAATGGGCGGCACGCTGGATGCGGATCTGCTGGCGGATCGCACGCCGCTCGTGGCGCACAACATGGAAATCACGCCTTCCGCCAACAATCACTTCAAGAAAACCGATAAGGTTGCGCTGTACGCGCAAATTTACGCGCCGCAGCTGGCGGATGCAAATCCGCCCACGGTGAAATGCACTTACGTAGTTGTTGACCCGAAGACCGGAAAAACACTGGGGTCGGTGGCGGGAATTGATATGGTCAGCTATATACAAAAGGGGAATGCCGTGATTCCGGTGGCCCTCAAACTGCCAGTCGACAACTTTCCACCGGGCGAATACCTGCTGAAAATTCAGGCAAGTCAATCCGATGGCGCGCTGACCCAGATCCGCAGCGTGAAATTCGCGGTGGAATGAGCCGCTTCAGGATAATACAAACTAAGGAACCGTAAACGAATACTCCCGCCCGACGGCCTTGCGGATGGTCGGGCGGGAAGCAATTCCGACCGCAGAGTCTCTCCTGGCTTGAAGGAAACCTATAGGGCTTCGCTTCCCCGTGTTACACCTCCCAAACAGCCTATTTCAGAGGATTTACATCCAAATTTAGGCCGATCTCGGGCCGCAACTTTGGGGCCGGATTCGGGTTTAAACCCTTGTAGGCATTTGCTTTGAGCGGTACCGCGATTCATAGAGGTTCGTACCCACTCTTACGGATAGGCCCCCAGCTCAAGCGCGGTCAGAATGCTGTGGGGGAATCTTATCTGCAACTGCAGCGGAGGAATCATTTGCTGGGATTGAAAATAATGCAGTTTCAGAAGTTGCGCACGTCAGCGGCGCTGCTGTTTGGCTCGGCGCTGGCAGCTTTGCTGTTGCTGACTCCACAGGCCCGCGCCGACGCAGGCGTGGTGCTGAACGAATCTCTCGATACTAGCGTTGCGCGCATCACTGGCTCGGGGCACACCGCCGTGTACCTCTCACGCGTTTGTCCTGATGGCTCGCCGGTAAAGATGCGGCTGTGCCTTCCCGGTGAACAGGGTTCGATCGTGAGCAATTATACGACGCTGGGTGAAGACCAGCCGTACGAATGGAACATCGTTCCGTTGAGCGTCTATTTGTATGGTGTGGAAGATCCGGGCGATCGCCCGCTGGTGAGTTCAAAGGCAATCAAGGCGGCGCTGGAAGAACGCTATCGCGATAAGTACCTGGCAGCCATCTGCACCGAACAACGCTGCCGCAGCGGCAGGAGCTCGGAGTGGCGCGAGATGGTGGGCGCGACGCTGGAGCGCAGCATGTATATGTTCGTGGTGAAGACCACGGTGGAACAGGACCGCGCCTTAATCGCCGAATTCAATTCCCTGCCAAACGTGAACCACTTCAATGGCATGACAAACAATTGCGCCGATTTCACGCGGCGCGTGATGAACGTCTATTATCCCGGCGCGGTGAAGCCCGATTACCTGAACGATTTTTTCATGACCAGCCCGAAAGCTGTGGCGCGCTCGCTAACGCATTACGCGGAAAAACATCCCGAGAGCGAGTTCCGGGTGCTGCATTTTGCGCAAGTTCCCGGCACGATCAAGCGTAGCAGCGAGTGCCGCAGCGGCACCGAACAGCTGTACCACTCGAAGAAACTGGTGATTCCGCTTGCGTATTTGGCGTGGCAGGGAGTTCCCGCCGTGGCCGCTTCCTACATGATCACCGGGCACTTTAATCCGGAGCATCAGTTCGAGGCGCATCCCTCGTCGGAGGCGGCGGGAAGCGCCGGCGATGCGAGCCTGGACATCGGCGACGGTTACACCGTCAGCGTCCAGGAGCTTGCCGCGGAAGATACCCTGGAGCGCGAAACGATTGTGGGCACGAAGGACGAGTGGAAACAATATCAGGACCGGTTCGACGCGACGGTTGATGAAGCCATCCGCAAAGAAGTGATTCCCGACCGCATGTATCTGAAGGACGTTTTCAAGAAGCTGGGCGCAGGCAGCACGATTTCTGCGGACGCAAATGGCGCGCTGTGGATGAATTTTCGCGGCGACGAACCCCCGCTGCGCGTGGGCATCAGCGCCAGCAACGTGTTCGCGGCCGATTCCGACGGACAATTCGCTTACCAGATTATTTTGGCGCGCATGGCCGGCGAGTTGAAGAGCCCCAAGCACAGCCGCGAAACCATGATGGAGTTCAAGCAGGATTGGACGCTGTTGGACGACATTCGCGGGCGCGGAATAGCGGTGGCTGCGGCTCGCAGCGCGCAGCCAGAATTACCGTCCGCGGCCTCGATTGAATCCCTCACCCACGGCCGCGGCAGCTTGTTGCCGTAGGGCAAAATCCGTCGAGACGCTGACGTAGGGGCGGGTCTCAGGCCCGCCCCTGCAGAGTCAAGAGCAGAGGCAAATTCAGCGTCGAATTCATTTTCGAAACGGCATCGCACGGCCAGCAAATCCAAAATCGGAGCAAAAACCGCAGACGCCGCGCTAGTTACGTTGCTAGCGCGGCGCCTGCATCTCTGTCGGGGTGGGATTCCGGCAGGGTTTATTGTGGGCGCGGGAGCTGTAGCATCATGCCGCTTCCCTGGCCCGATTCCACTTGCGGCAGTTGGCCGTTCCACTTTTCGATCAGCATCTGCGAGTTCTCGATGCGGCGCAGCTCGAGCAGCTGCGGCGTCAACGAGTTCTGCCGGATGCGGTTGGCGTCGGCTTCGCCTTGCGCGCGCGTGACCATGGACTTGGCATCGCCTTCGGCCTCCGCGATTTTCTTCGCGGCTTCCGCTTGCGTCGTCGCGAGTTCATTCCGCGCGCGCTCGGCCTGCTGAATTGCCTGGGCCTTCGCGGTGATGGCCGCCGCGATCACCTCCGGGACGCGCGGCGCGCCGATGAAACCGAACTGCTGTACGCTGACGCCGACCGGAGCAACTTTCTGCTCGATCATCGCTTGCACTTTGCCCAGAAAGTCCGCCTTGCGTTCGCCGTAAATATCCTCGACGGTGAACGTGGAGGCGACTTCGTTCAGCGAATTGCGCACGATATCGCGCAGGATGCCGTGCGTGAACAATTCCAGGTCGCTCACGCGGTACTTCACGTAAAAATCCGGCACCTTGCTCGGGTCGATCGCGTACGAAAGTGAAACGTCCACCAGAATTTCCATTCCCTCCTTGGAGTTAAATCCCATTTCTTCGTTGATCGGATGTCCTTCGGCCGTGTCGCGCGTCCATTTCACGGTTTGCACGTAGGTCGGAAATTCGATGATCTGCGTGCGCAACGGGCTGTAAACCACCCATCCGGTGCGGATCGGAATTTCCGAAGCGCCGCGCTGGCTGCCGGCAAGATTGATTTCCACGCCGACGTGTCCGGCTTCGATGCGCGTGACGCGCAACAAAAACACGGCCATCAGGATCAGCGCCAGGATCGCGGCCAGGGAGATCAAAAATCCCCGGAAATGCTCCACGGTCTTGCGCTGCACAAATTCCATATCGTGATCGTTCGGCCGATTGAATATAGTCATATGGTCTTCTCCCTCCGGATAGGGACACTCCCGTGGACCGCGCCACCCGGCGCGCTGCCGCTTTGCCCGGCGCATGCGCGCCGAAACCGTTGTGCTGTTTCTGAATCGGCTGATGTTAACGCGCGGGTGTTAGGAAGGAATAAGAGAACTGTAAGGATTGTATAAGGCTGGCGGAAGTGCTTTGAGCACAATCATATACGGTGACGTAGGGGCGGGTCTAAGACCCGCCCCTACAAATTCAACAACAGAGGCAGATTCAACTACAGAGACAAATTCAGCGCGATGACTTGGCTACTCCGCGGTGAGCATGACGCTTGTGGTGTGGACGACTTTGCCCGTGGTGCTGGTGCCGGTGATCGTCACTGATACCGGCTCGACCACCGTGGTGGTCGTGCCGCCGCCCCCGCCCCCTCCGCCGCCACCACCTCCACTGCTGCTGGAGCTTCCGCCGCCGCAGGCAGCAATGCCGACCGCCATTAGGAAGACGACGCAGGCTGCGGCGGTGCTCCAGCGGCGATTCCTGCCGCGAGTGATGAGCAAAATAATGGCGATCCCAAACGCGCATGCGAGCGATGCGAACGTGCCGCTCGTCCAGCGACCGAAACCGAGTGGCCGAATTGCCCGCGGCGCCGTGGCCGCGGCGCTGGTGGCGATGGTGAGCGTGGTGTTGCTGCCGGCGCTGACTTGTGAAGTGCCGAAGCTGCAGGTGGCGCCCGCCGGCAGGCCCGTGCAACTGCTGCTGGTGAAATTGACGGTGTCGTTAAAACCATTGACGGCGAGAACGGTCAGCACGGTGTTTCCCGAGCCACCCGCGGTGCTAACTGTGATCGCCGCAGGCTCGGCGGACAGCACAAAATCTGCCGCGCCGCCGCTACCGACATTCCATTGGTTGACGAGGCTGGCGACGTTGAGCGAGCCGAGGCCGGTTGCCAGGTTATATCCGGCGCCGGCGTTGTAGCCGAGCGTGCCGTTGGCCTGAGTGGTCTCAGCGATGACGTCGCCATTGACTGTGACATTGCAGCCCGTCGCCTGATTTCCGGCGGTGAGTACTGCATTGCACGGCATTGCGATGGTGCCGCTGGTAACCTGGTTAAAAATGCAAGCGCTGGTCTGGATGGCGCCCGACTGACAATTCGCCCAACTCTGGCCCGCGAGTGAGTAGAGATTCGTGTTCACGAGGCCCTGAGCCGAGCCGGTGCTCTGGTTCAGAAGCGCTACCATTCCAGCGAATACTTCCGTGGAAACTGACGTGCCGCCCACCCCTTGAATCAGCGGGAACGCCACCGTGGCACCGCTCGCGCTACTTGCCAGACTGCACGGTTCGACAGGAACGTTGATGTCCTCTTCACAGTACAAATAAAAATTCTGGAGCGACCCGTCACCGGCGAAGATCGCAAAATCCGGCAGGTCGCGTTTGCCGTCCGCGACTGTGAGCGCGGTTTGGTATGACGGCTTGGCGTAGCCGCCCGAGCAAGAACTGGGAGTCTCTCCATCCGAACTCGTGCAGGCGCTGATTCCACCGCTGCCGCCTGCGGGTGCCGTAAGAGACGGAAATTGACCACTGGCGAGGATCTCGTTGCAGTCCTCTTCGATATTCCCGCCGAGACCGATGAGGGTTTCGATTGTCGCATTCGTGCAAGTGTCGTTATAAGTGATTTCTGGGATATAGCCTTTGACGGAAGCTTGCGTGGTGGCCGACGGGTTCGTGGTATTCCAATAGACGGTGGGGTTCGTGGCGTCATTGAAATCGGTGCCGCCGACAGCGACGTTGTAAGGCGTGGAAGCTACACCGTTCACGGCCAGCCCGAACTCCGCTCCATTGTCGTCCTCATCGGAATCGCAACCGGTTGAGCCGCTGTCGCCCGTAGAGACGATGACAGTGATGCCCTCCGCCGCCGCTTGCTTCCATTCGCCGACGGAATCTTTTGCGGTCGCACTACCGCCGTAGAACGCGTTCCCTGCCGTGCCCAGCCCCAACTCGCACTCACCGTAGCTGTAGCCGATGATTTTCGCGAGGTTATTGTCAATGATCCACTCGGCAGAGGTATCGCCACCGAACGTGGCATTGGTACTGCCCGATATCACCAAGTTGATGGCGGCTCCTGGAGCAACCGCGCCGGACCACTGCACATCAATGTCAGCTTCACACTCATCGCCAGTGGGCAGGCTGCAAGATAGTACGCCTGGATTTGAGCTACTGAAGCCCGGCGTGTAAGTCCGCGTGAAGGTTGCCGCTGGAAGACCAAACAATGAGCGGAAATTCGTGAGATCGGCAGGGTTGATGTCGCTATCAGAAACGATGGCGATGGTCTGGCCGGCACCGGTGATGCCGGCATTCCACAGCGGCAGGACGTTGTAGATCGTTGCAAAATCGTACGGCGCTAGCCCATAACATTCCGTGCCCGATCCAGAGCAACCAGCGAGAAATGTGAATTGGGGCGTGACCGCCTTGAGTTTTTTGGTGGCCATATCGCGGGCGAACGTTCCGGCCAGGCGATGCGCGGCCCTCTTGGGAAAATTGTTGAGCGAGGCTACGCCCGCCACGGCAGGAGTGAGCGCCGCGGGGATGGATGGGTCGCTCGAGTTGGCCCAGTGTTCCTGCGCGTTGACCGAATATTTGTGAATCGCGGTGTGGAATGCGGACTGCACCTGCCCGGCGTTGCCGGAGAATTGGATCACGTTGCGGCCGTTAGCGACGTTCTCAACCTGAAAGCCCTGCGATTGCAGCCACGAGGTTATCTTCTGTATGTCCGCCTCGGACGCGCCAAATTGCTCGCCGAATTCCTGCGGCGTGAGCCACTTGTGGTAGTTGGCTGAAGCGCGATCCTGCTGCTGGGCGAGTAAAGTCTCAAGCGCCGAGCCCTGCGCGGAGGTGGTCTTCAGCACGAGCATCATGCGATCCATCGCCAGGCTGGCCGGCGCGGGGCCTTGATCGTATTTAGCGCGGGCGAGCGGGTGGGTATTGCCGGTGAGGACGACGAGTTTGCCTTCGTCAATCGGCTGGGTGATTAGCGACGGAGTGCCGACGGATTGCCCGGAGCTGCGCTGGGAAACGAAAATCACCGAAAGGACTGCAAGCAAACAACTGAATACCAGGATTGGTTTGATTCGCATTCGTCTCCCCATGACAACCTTTTGCGCGGCCGACGGAAGATTTGCCAGCGTGTTGGATGCGGCAGCAGCTGCTGCAGTTAGCCCGCTACGAATTTACAAATGTAAAATTCTGGTCTCCGTGGCCTGCAACCTCAACGCGCGATGAGAAACGCGAATTGCGACTGCACGCCCGCAGTCCTAGACCATGCCTGTGAGTACTTCCCGAAAGGCGGCAGAAAAGTTCCAGGGAATTCGCAGGAGGGCAGTATTCGTGAGCGCTGGCTGGCGATGAAATGCGTGCAACGCGATGCTGCTGACAGCAATCGGCTGCGATCGAAGCTAGTTTAGTAGAAACTGCTGGATGAAAAGGACCGTGGCATAGAACTGGTAGTCCACGTTTTTCTTCTTGCTGAAACCGTGGCCTTCGTCCTTGGCCATCAGGAACCACACCGGGGTGCCGTTCTTGCGCACGGTTGCGACCATCTGTTGGGACTCGGTCCAAGGCACGCGCGGATCGTTCTTGCCTTGAATCACGAACAGCGGCTTGGTGATTTTCTGCGCGTTGTTGGCGGGCGCTATGCGCTCCAGAAACGCGCGCATTTTGGGGTCGCGCTCGTCGCCATACTCGACGCGGCGCAGATCCTGGCGATAGCCGGAAGTGTTCTCCAGGAACGTAACCAGGTTGGACGGGCCGACAATGTCCACGGAGCAGCGCAGGCGATCGTTGTAATTCGTGGCCACGGCCAGAGTCATGAATCCGCCGTAGCTTCCGCCGGTGACCATCACGCGGCTGGAATCGAGATCGGGCTGCTGCGCGATCCAATCGAAAAGCGAATTGATATCCTTGTAGGAATCCTCGCGCAGGAATCCGTTGTCCAGGGTGACAAAGGTTTTTCCGTAGCCTGTCGAGCCGCGCACGTTCGGAAAAATCATGGCAATGCCCAGTTCGTTCATGAAGTAGTTGTAGCTGCCGAGAAAGCGGGGACGATACTGCCCTTCAGGACCGCCGTGAATATCAATGATCACGGGGCGCTTACCGGTAAAACGCGCGGCTGGACGATACAGAAATCCGCTGATGGATTTCCCGTCGAACGATTTCCAGTGCACCAGCTCGGCCGCCGAGAAAGTCTCTGGGTTCAAGCCGCCGGTTTCGCTCTCGGTCCAACGCTCCACTTTTCCAGTGGTGACGTCCACGGAATACACATCGGTAGCCGAACGCGAGCTGGTAACTCCGAAGGCGAGGTCGCGGCCATTGTGGTGCCACTTCACGCCGAACAGCAGTCCGGTTGGTAGCTTGAGAGCGGGTTTTTCTTTTCCGGATGCGGTGTCGAGCAGATGCACGACGCCGAAGCCGTCTTCATTAGTGGTGAACGCGATTGTCTTGCCATCGGGCGTGATGTCGAAGCCTTCCACGTCCCAATGAATCTGGCCGGCAAGGAAAGTGAACTTCTTGGAAGAGAGGTCCAGGTAGGCGAGACGCTGGAATTCGGAGTCCTGGTCCGTCGTGAGGTAAATTCCCTTCCCGTCTTTACTGAATTTCGCGCTCGCGTAGGCGATTTTTTCCGCGCCGCCTTTGGGAGTGAGCAGAGTTTTTTCGCCGGTCGAAGAGTTCATCAGCCACAGATACGTTTCGTTCGCGGAAATTTCTTCGAGGATCAAAATTTGCCGGTCGTCGGGCGACCAGTCCAGCGCCGACCAGCCTCCGCCGGTCATCGGCGCGAGGATTCGATTGTTCTTGGGATCATCCGGATGCGCGGGCTCGCTCAACCAGATGTCCACGTCTTTACCGTCGCGACGCGTCGAGCCATAGGCCATTTTCTTGCCGTCGTTCGACCAGACTTCACCGGTATTGCGGGATTTGCCGTCGGTCAGCAGCGTGACGGCGCCGGTCGCTTCGTCGTAACGATAGAGCTGGTAGAATTCTCCGCCGCCGATATCCTTGCTGAAAACGAAGAAATCGCCGCCCTGGGGCGGGTATAGCGCGCTGCGCACATCGTCAACGTAGAATGTGAGCTGCGTTCGCGCGCCTCCTGGCATTTTCACCTGATGGATTTGAAATGTGTCGGCGAAGCGTGTGGAGATGAGCATCTCGCGTTTGCTGGGATGCCAGCTGGCGAAAAACGCCGAGCGAAAATTCGTGTAACGGTCCGCCTGATCGGCCAGCGATTGCGGAATCGGCGGAACATTTTCCACGACGAGATTTTCGTTGGGCGCCACTACAGCCTCCTGGGGCGAAACAGAATTTTGCGCGCGCGCTGAACGCGGCGTGGACACCGCCAACGCGGCAAGTACAACGATCAATGCAGTACACGCCGCAGCCCACCACAATTTTACATGCAGACTTGCGCGCACACTCGTCATCATCGTCACCCTTCAGGTATTTCCGCGTATCGACCGGGCAAGCGGCCACACCGACGCCAGCTGCAAACCTGGCGAAGATTCGTAAATCTTGGATTTCCGCGGGACGAAGGTTACAGCGAGTGCGCAAGAACTGTCAACGAAACGTACGCTTTTCCTTCCGCCGATAGGGTATAAAACCTGGCAGAAGACTCCTCAGGAGGAGCGTATGCGCCTTTTCTCGGACCAGCGATTTCTCGCCATCTATTCTGGAGTGCTCACCATCGTTTTCGCCGTTACCGTGCTTTGCGGATTCGCGACGTTGCGCAACCAATCGTTCGATCAGCTCACGGTGCACCGCATCAACTTCGTCGAGCCGGACGGAACGCCGCGGCTGATTATTTCCGATCGCGCCGAATTTCCCGGCGCGTTCATGCGCGGTAAGGAGTATCCACGGCCGGACCGGCGTGATGCTGCGGGCCTGCTGTTCATGAATGACGAGGCTTCCGAAATGGGAGGTCTGATTTGGGGTGGGCTGAAGGACAAAGACGGCAAAATCCAAAATCATTTCCACTTAAGTTTCGACCAGTACGAGCAGGATCAGATTTTTGCCGTTGATTCCGGCCGCGAGGACCAGAATAAGTTTTCCGCGATCCGCATCGGCGAACGCGGAGACTACCCGATTCAAGAAGCGTATGATGCCAGCTTGCAGATCGAGAAACTGCCCAAGGACCAACAGGACGCGGAATGGAAAAAATTCTTCACCACTCATACCGGTGACGCGAACCGAATCTATCTGGGGCGGTCACCTGATAAATCCGCGTCTCTGCGTATTAGAGATGATCAGGGTCGCGATCGGCTCGTCATCCGGGTGGACGCCGGAGGTAATCCGGTGATTCAGTTTCTCGACGGAGGCGGCAAGGTCAGCAAAGAAATACGCGCGGAGAACTAGAAGAGAGCGCCCGGATAACAGGCTCGCGCGAGGCAACGCCGTTCACGCACACCCCCACCCGGTCGTCAGACGCCGCTGAGAGTGCAGGCGCAGGGCTGGGTGCGCGCGGCTGCTAGATGATCGCCAGATACTGCCACTGCCCGTCAACGGACTTCAACTGGTGCACGCGGCCATCGTCGGCATGGAGGAAATAGCTTCCGTCGGGGATCGGGTGATGATGCGCCGCACGAACGGAGCACCGGGTCCACCGGCCACCGCGTGCAGCTCCCCATCCGCCGCCATGCTCTCTGGCTTCCTCGGTGAGTTCGATGCCGTACTTTACTTTGTACTCGACGCCGGTCAAGCGCGTCGGCACTAACCGCCCACTGCCCTTCAACTGTTCTTTGCTCATAATCGAATTAGACGCGGCTACCCAGCGAAAGGTTTCGCCGCTCCCCTCAGACAATTAAAGTGCCACTTCAGATTAGACCGCCTTCCACTACGATAATAGCACATGTGGACTGGATACGCTAGCGGCGTCTCTCGGTCCCAAATTAGGGGTTGACTCGTGCCGGGTTTGGTATGGCGTCCTGTAACCATTTGAATCTATGGACTATAAGTGACATCTGCCAGGCACTAAGCTGGAATTGCCCGACAAGAGTTGCGCCTTTGGCGGCGGGAACGGATATTTGCCCTGAACCGCACATTGCGAGATTCCTTTGACCAGGAATGGTGCTGCGGACGGCGCGAAGCTGGTTTCCAATGAGTTGCGTTGTGCTACCATCAGGTTCCCCGCACCTAAAATGATGCGTTCTGCTATTTTTTTTCTGTCGCTGATGGTTGCCACGGCCATTTTCGGTGGTAACGCGTGCGCAGTGCACTCGGCCCCAGTTTCAGGCATCGCGCACACCGCGAACTCGCGCTACGGAAGCTTTTACGACGACGCAGAGTCGGCCAAACCAGCCTCCCAGGTCATCGTGATCGGTTTTGTAGGCGGATTCGTGCGCCATGACGATCCAGTGCACAGCGGCGTGCAGCTGGCCGCGCGCCTGCGCCAGGACTACCCTTCCGGCGTTTACATCAACACCTTCGAAAATCATCAAGGCGACCAGGCGCACCGCGAGGTTCTGCATCTTTTGGACTCCAATCATGACGGCGCGCTCTCCGCGGACGAAAAGCGCAATGCTCGCGTGGTGATCTACGGGCATAGCTGGGGCGCCTCGGAAACCGTGACTCTGGCAAACCAACTGAATCGCGACGGAATTCCTGTGTTGCTAACCATCCAGGTGGATAGCGTCGAAAAGTCGGGCGAGGACGATTCGGTGATTCCACCGAACGTGGCGCAGGCCGTCAATTTCTATCAAAGCGACGGGCTGCTCCACGGACGACCCGCGATTCGCGCCGCCGATCCCGCGCACACGCAAATCTTGGGAAATTTCCGGCAAGATTACACCGCAAAACCTATCCGCTGCGACGCCTATCCGTGGTGGGATCGCATTTTCATGAAATCCCATGTCGAGATCGAATGCGATCCGCACGTCTGGAAACAAGTTGAATCACTGATCCGCTCAAAATTGCCGCCGCCTGCGCATACGGCGTCCGCGTCAAGCGCCTCTGATCGGGCGTCGGCCAAGTCAACCCAGTAAATGGCGGCCCGTGTCGTTGTTTCTTCTGCTGAGCATCTCTGCCGCGCGCAATTGCTCAACTTTAAAGTACCTGTACCGCCGGACAGGGTAACCCAGCGGACGCACTGTGTAATGCATTGCGCGAGTCGGCCCAGCATGCCCGTTAAGATGAGGTATGACTAGCAGTTCATCCTCGGGAGGTGCAAACGGGAGACAGCCCGGCGCCCCGTCAGACGTTACGCTTCCCGCCAAGCTCGATCCCGCGAATGCGAAGCCAACGACGATCGCACGGGCGCCGGCATCTTCGGCGCCGGGCTCCGATGCGCGACCTGCGACGGCACGCTCAGCGGCCCCGGCGCTTAAATCGGCCGACGCAGCGAACGCCTGGGATCCCACAGCGGCACCGGCTCCGCAGGCCACAATTCCCTGCCCCAAATGCGGCGCCGCCGTACGCGATATAGCGCGCTTCTGCCAGCGTTGCCACATGACAATGCGCTTCGAGTGCCCTTCTTGCGGCAACAAACAGCGCACCGGCGTGAAATGCGAAAAATGTGGAATCAACTTCGTGAAATATATCGGCGCGGTAGTCGCAGCGAAGCAAACCGAAGCAGACACGATCCAGGCAAAGCTGGATCGCCGCAGCGCGTTTCTGAAAAATCTCGTCGCGCTACCACTGACAGGGGGGATTTCGCTCGTCAAGCAACTCTTTCGCATATCCAATCGGAAGTCGTAGTTCACGAATGGAAATACCTGGACGGCGGAAACAAGCCGCAGCGCGAAAACTCGCGACCGGCCGAGCGTTTTACTTCTTGCAGCCAATAATCGAACGTTCCCTCCGCTACGCCGACCAACTTGATGGCATTGCGGTATTCCATGCTGTGTAGGAAATAGATCTCGAACAGTTTCAGTCGGCCTTTCCATTGCGGCCGCCGCAACGACCTGCGGCCAATCCGTTCGAAATCGGCGATATATTCGCAGGCGCGCCCACGTGCCGGACGCCAGGAGTAACCTGATGATGGCGACTCCAGATCAATCGCGCGCACTTGGCCCGTAGTATCTTCCAGCCACTCGTGCAAGCTGCGGTAGCGTCCGTAACACGTATCGAAAATTTCCGAGGTTTTCATTTTTCCTCCGCCCACCTGTCGTCTGTTGATCGGCAGCTGCGCTCGCCGGTAGGTTTTGCAGGCACCGCGGCGGGCGGCATCGCGTTTCGAAAATCCCCGTCGCTGTTCGCATCCGAAATTCCGTTCTCAGTTGTCCGTGCCGGGCGGTTTTGGCGCCGTCGGGAGAAATGATCCAACGTCCCAGGTATCGTCCACGCGTGCGATTTCGTCTTCCACCGCGGAGAGGCACGTCTGAAAGCATTCGCGCCACCCGGCCATGTATCCGCGCGCGTACTCTTCCGCCAGACGCTCTCGCTCGCGGTGCGCGCGCTGCATTTGGAACACCTCCGCTCGTTCGATCGCGGGCGCGTGCACGGCCGCTCGGACTCGGTGCACAACTTCGCGAATTCCGCGTAGCAACCAGTGCAGCGGCGCTGGATAGTAGACTCCGATGCGCCGGCGCGGCTCATACCAGGCCATCTGCCATCCTCGAGGAATCACACCGCCGTGGCTTACTTCCTTGCGAACTTTCAGACGATTCATCATGGGCGTCGCACCTCCGGGCCCGTTCCCACGGCGAGTTCGCGGCGCACTGCCTCGTCGCGCTCCGCGCGAAGCAGACGCATGCGTTCACGTAACTGCCAGGGAAAGTTGTGCTGCGTGGGCGGCCGCGTCACACGGCTATCGACGGGCCTCTGGTTTTGCTTTTCGATTGGAACTTTGGCGTACTGTTGATTTATCTGCTGGTTGCGATGTCGGACCTGCGGTGCGGTGTTGCTTCTTTCTGAATAGGAGTTTTTTATGTCGTGATTTTGTACAGCGTTGCAGAACTGATGCTGGAATTCTCGCCGTTCGCAGTGCCGTATCTCTTCTGAGACTCGGTTTTGCTCAGCAATTGGGTATGCGACTGGCTTTTCAGATTGAAGACTTACTGCGATTTCCACAGCCCTGTGAATATCCTGCTGCTCTTTATCTTTTACTCTTACTACCGATGAACTACGTATCCGGGCCGTATTTAGCTGATCCTTATAGCTTTCACCGCAATTCGCTACGCATTCCTGCGGACCCCGCTCCGCAGCCCTGCGTACCGTCTCCGCAAAATTGCGGGACCCTCGTGCGTCATTGGAAGTTCCGAGGCGCGGCCCCTGCAAGTGTTTCTTTGCTTTCAGAATGCGTACAATTACGCCGCCTGGTGCTGCCTCCGTCTCGATGTACTCGTTCCGGCGCAACACGCTCATCCAGCGCTCCAGCGTTCTTCGGTTGAATCCGGTTTCGCCTTCGATCTCGCGATAACTGACCGCCGCCCCTCCGAGCACCCAACCGGTTGTTCCGGTCTGATGCGTCTGCCGCAGCACCAACCATCCGTACAACCAGATTGCGGAGCCCATCCGCGCGTAGTGGCGCTCTTCGAACAAGACGCCTCGGAGTCCCGTGTTGAAGTTTTTTTCGCGCATACTCGATGCGGCAACTTATTACGTCGGCCAAAGATCCTTCAGATCGCGACACCGTGGTTGCACACAACTGCGGTCCACGCCATTTCAACTGCAGCCGTCAACACCGCCCGCAGTAAGGCAGCCGAACTTGCACGAAGCCTCCGCGCGTGAAATTCGAAGGTTCGAGCCGAGTGATCTCTTCGACTGCCGCTCGGACGCGGCACATGGCGCAAACGCGCCCCATCGGTTGCACCACGCTTGACGAAAGTGACTCGCCGCCACCGCTCCGGGCCGCTCGCATGGATTTGCGTTTTTCCAGTTCGCGCGCCCGATGAGCCGGGTCCGCGCGACGACGGCGCATGTGCTCACGATTGCTTTTCCGGCGCCGCACTAGTTCCGCGCCCGCGGGCCCCTGGTCGCAAGTCGCGGCGCTCACCGATTCTGGCCTTCGCTCGTCAGGCACCCTCACCTCCCCAAGCTGTCACGTATGTACCAGTCCACCTGCGTGATATTGTCGCGTCACGTGTTTTTGCGCGTGGCTCGCGTGATTCACTGAACGATTCCAGGTGCTCTATTTCTTGCAGTTCGCACGATGCCATCTGTCTTCCGCGAACCTACATGGCGATCCGCAAAGTTCAGGCTAGGCGCGCCGCCCGGATTCCAACGGATCGATGTGCTTTTCCTCAAGTACCGCGACGGCGGTACTATCGCGCTACGTACCTTTCATGTTACCGTCCCTTTCTTGCCTCCCTCGTTGGGGAGCCGACAATCCGGAGAGGGCCGACCCATGGGCAGCACACACCCGCCGCTCGAGTCTCTACTAAAGCTTTCGCAAAATTGCCTGGAAGGCTTCGAGCTTTCTCGCCTCAATCGCATTTCCAATCTCCGCAAAGAATTTCACGAGGTCCTCGACGAATGGATCGAGCTTGAAATCGAAGCGCGCTTCGCACGCTGGGCCCTGGAATTCCGCCGCCCACGCGACTTCGGCCCCCTGCCGGATCAGACCGCAGCGCCCGCATTCGCTCCACCCGAACTCGTCCTCCGCAGCGTGGCGCACGTTTCAGACGAGTTCCTGCTTCCGAGCGGCAATGAACTTCCGCCTGAATTTCCATTCGCGTCAGTAGTCGAACTTGGAGACAGCGTGGCTCTCGAGTTGCGATGGCGCTTTCGGGATGTTCCGGTTTCGCAGGACGCCTCCGCCGCTCTGCGCTCGCTGGAAGACTTCGCGAACTGCGAAGCTCGGTCCATTGGAGACCAGCCAGTTGCTCTTCCGAATTGTGATGTGCTCGATTCATCGTCTTCTTGCCTATTTCTATCGTCGCCGCACCGAGAACCAGCCTGTGATCTAAGAAATATTTCGGCTCGGATGACTTACGTCCTCGCCGGCGCAAATCAGTCTGCGCACTGCGTAATTCGGTATGCATCAACATTCGCGACAAATGACCGATCCGCTCCGGTCGAACCTGCCGCGTTGCCGCAATTGCCTTTTGTTCATCGGCCGCGCCCACGCTCATCACACTCGGCCGACGGTAACGCAATTGCGCTGCCCGGCAACCAAAGTGATCTGCGTCTGCTTTCGTCATTCCGACTTTCGCTGACGCAGCTTTCGCTCCGTCGCGCCGCGATTCTGCGACGGAACTGAGCAGTTCCACGCGGCGCCGAGAGCTCGCCCCTCGACGACGACCTCGACTCGTGAACGTTGCGGCGAATTTCATCGTATTCGACTTCAATTCGAGCGAAAGGCCGGCGGTGGCCGGGGACGTGGTTCGGCAATTCGCTCGACCAACAGTGGCGCCACGGTTGTTTTTGACAATTTGGTTATTACGGACGCCTTTTCTTTTTACGCCGTGCCTGACCATTCCCATCAGTCAATCCCCCGCTGATCTGCACGTTCGTCTGTCCGTTTCGGTCTAGTACATTTCGCACTGCACTTTCCATCACACGTTGCTTCCCACTTCACATCTCACGTCTTACCATCAAGGATCACGCTCTCCACTTGGATCCAATGCCACTCCTATCGGGAAGATCGCAGTGAGCATTCTCAGATTGAAGGCCTTCCAACATGTGACGACATCCGTCGAATCGGACGCGTGTGTTCAGTGGCGCGCTTATTTTCAGACCATGTGACCGCCTTCATCGTGGTCGCGATGTAATGCGTTTGCGTAATGCACGTCGCGCCATCTGCTTTGCGTCGTGAACTTCGCGTCGTCCGCTCTTCGATCACGCCACGGCTCCTGCGTTGTCCGTTTCCGTCGCCGCCACTACCACTCAGTGCTTTTCAAATGATTGTTCCAACCAAGGCCCGCGCGCAATTTTGACCCCGCATCCCCACGCACGCGAAAACCAAACAGCCCCAGCAGCTTCGAGCGATCCCCCCAAAAACTCGAATTCGCGCCACGGTACTCTACCCATTCCCGGAAAGGGGGGCGGGCGGACTTGGGCTGGGTGGCTGAGGCTATTCGACAATCGTGGCGTGGCTTAGTTTTGTGGGGCTGCGGCGATTTTATGCAGGGTCGAGGTGAGGGGGACTTGCGCCTGTCGGCCGTTGTGAATGTGAGAGTCGGAGGATCGGGGAGTTAGCTGAAACTTGGAGGTTGGTTGGCGGGGTAATTAGTGCGCTGCGCGATACTCGGCGATGGTAGGAATGCACTTCGCGACATAGGAAGAATCGATTATGCGCGCGGAACGACCGATGCGAGGGATTGCGAGCGACGGCTCGGAACGAACGGCGCGAGCTAAACGCTGGGAGCGGCCAGAACCTCGTGCCAGTGCGATAGATACGAGATCAAGCGCTGGCAACGGCCAGAACCTCGTGTGACTGCGATAGATACGAGATCAAACGCTGGGAACGGGTCGAACCGGGCGGCACTTCGAGAGACGTTGCGCGAAGTGCGCGGCACTTCGAGAGATCTTGCGCGAAGTGCTTGGAACGGCTGGAATTGCGGGCTGCGGGGGTTGGGCCTACTGTTTGGCGTGGGGGGGCCAGGGTTCGAGGAGTTGCTCTTTGCGATAGATCAGGGCATTGATGTTGTAGGGGGCTAGTTCGATGCTGTGGCCGTGAGTAATCGCGTCGGTGGGGCAGGCTTCTACGCAGTAACCGCAAAAAATGCAGCGGGAATAATCGATGTTGTAGACCTTCGCATAGCGCTCGCCCGCGGAAATACGGTTGGCGGCGGTATTTTCCGCGGCTTCGATGTAGATGCAATTCGCAGGACAGGCTGCGGCGCAGAGAAAACAGCCTACGCACTTTTCGTAACCGTGCTCGTCACGCTGAAGAACATGGATGCCGCGATAGCGTGGTTGTACGGAGGGCGGCGCGTCGGGAAAACTTTCGGTAGTAGTTTTGCGGAACATGGTGCGTAACGTCACGCTGAAACCCTTGTAAAGGGTGAAGAAAGTTTCGCCGACTTCCTGGATAAGGGAGGCCATCGCACTCACTGTAGCAGAGACGGCGGAGGCAGGCAAACGGCGAGTGAGTGGTGAGTAGTAATTGGTGATTCGTGACTCGTGATTTGTGACTCGTGATTCGTGACCCGTGATTCGCGTGAGACGGCGCGAGCGATGGATACTGACGCGTACGCAGATCGCCTGGGAGCCTACGTACTGCCGCTCTCCGCATTGACGCACGTCGGATGTGAGTAGCGAGGCACACCGACTGTACGTGCTGTTGCATGGCGCCGAACTTACGTACTGCGGCTCTCCGTATTGACGCGCGCCGGATGTGCGTAGGGAGGCACGCGGGCCGTGCGTGAGGTTGCATGGCGCCGAGCTCACGCTGCAGCGCGCCAATTTCTGCAATAAATACGCGATTAGAAATTGGTGCGGTTCTTTGTTTTCATTGAGTTGCGTCATTTTCTAATCGGCGGGACGTTGATTAGGGATTGCGGGTTGCCGCCGTCGGTGGAGCTGCTGACGGGCGCGGAGAATTGCGCATGGGCGAGCGTTTCAGGCGCGAACTCATGGGGTTCGGGCGCGAACTGGCGGGGATCTGGGGTGGATGGCGACTGGAATTCGGGCGCGGGGGCGAGCGCGGCTTGCTGGTTGCCGTTGGTAACGATGAGGCGTCTGGCTGGCTCGACCCATTCGCCGCGGTCGTTGATGCGGGCGCAGGCGTGGATGGCGCGGAGGATGATATTGGCATCGGGCTGGGCTTGATCGGCATGCTCGATGAGAAGTTCGGCGGCGAAGCGCAAGTTCTGACGGCGGCGCTCGTAGAGACCCAAGGCGCGCGCGTGGCGATAGATGGTGTGGTAATTCGGGAGATCGTAATCCTGCTGAATCAGGTCGGCGCTGCGCCAACAGACGAAGGCCTCTTCCAGGTCTGCGCGGTCGGGGTGATGGCAGATGGCGCATTTGCGCGCGTGGCGCTTAAGCTCAGGCAGAGCGGAAGACTTGTGGGGATGCGGGCCAGTGGTTTTCCTGGCGTGGAGATCGAGGGATTCGGCGACGTACTCGGCAGCGTCCAGGCCGGGAATGATTTTGGAGAAATGTAGAGGTTGGGGCTGGCGCTTGGGCCGGGGCTTGTACTTGCGTTTGGGCTTAGCGGAGTGGTTGTCCACTGTTTGAGGGAGCGAGAGGGTGATGGGGACTACGTCGGACGCGGATAGCTGATTGGGATGAGGTTCGGGCTCCGGCTCCAGCTCCGGCTCCGGTTGCGTTTCCGGTTCCGGATGTTGTTCGGGTTCGGGTTCGGATTCCAGTGCCGATTGTGCTTGCGGCTGGGGCTCTGCTGCAGCGAGAGGCGCTGCGGGAACGGGTGGCGGGATTGTGGTGGCGGGCGGCGGGGTTCCTGGCGCGGCAGGCCTTCCGGCGAAGGGGAAATCGGCGGCGTCTGGTTGTTCTGTGAGGGCGTCTTGTGCGGCTTGGATCAGTTCGGCGCGGGTGCGGACTTCCCAGGAAGGATTTTGCAGGGTGGTGAGTGCGAAGCGTGGGTCGCGAAATTTTCCGAAGCGTTTCATATTTTTCTTCTCCTGTCCCAAGGTACCAGTTGGGTTGGAGAAGACTAGCTGTACGAGTGTACAGAAATAGGACAGTGCTAGTACTAACTGGGCTGGGGCCTATTTTTTGAGGATTAAGGCTCGCGATGGCGTTGTGGGGGCTAAGAATTTTGTGTTGGGTTCGAGTGCTGCGGGACAGGGTTTGAGATTACGCGGTTGACGCGCTAGCAGCGTTTCTGGCTTTTCGGCAACTTGACCCGCGTAAACCAGAAATTGTTGAGGCTCTGTACCATCTGCTCCCACTCGTCGAAGTTATCCGGTTTTCTGAGATACGAGTTGGCCATCAGCTGATAGCTGCTCTGGACATCTCCTTCATCCTCGGAGCTTGTCAGAACAATTACCGGGATCGTTTGCAGGTGTGGGTTTGCTTTGACGCGCGCCAGAACTTCACGCCCATGCAATTTTGGCAGATTCAGGTCCAGCAAGATGACATTGGGGCGAGGCGAATCGAGATAGCGTCCTTGGTATTGCAGAAAATCCATAGCCTCAGCGCCGTCACTCACCACGTGAAGATACGCGGTGGGATTGATTTCACCCAAAATCTCACGCATCAGCCGGATGTCACCTTCATTGTCTTCGACCAGCAGAATATCTATCGCCACCGCGTGCCTCCTCGACGACTCGCTTGCGCGGTTAGGTCGTCGGGCAAATGGTGGAAAGGGCCACCCGTGAAGGATGGGACTGTTTTGGAAGGGGATTTTATTGTGATACGTGTGCTGACGAAGTCAAGAACAGTGAACGAGAACCGGGCAATGTGGTTAGCATATGCCGTGATGTGCTTATGAAAGGCTCAACGGGCCTGTTACGCGCTTATACCTCGCGCGTGGAAAACGGACACGTCAGTCCCTCGATTGGCACGCTTGAAAAATATGCTGAAGCGTTCGGTGTTCCGCTATATACGCTGTTCTACGATGGCCCACGACGGACGGAAGTTGACTTGAAGTTGGAAAACAAAAGAGTACGGCATGGCGCTGCGAAGAACCAACCGCCGCAGTATGAGTTGTTCGTCGAAACAGTGGCTGGTTTGAACGACAGACAGCGGGCATTATTCATGCATGTGGCGAATAAGCTGGCACGGCGGGGCGCGGTGCATCGGGGTAAACGGTCAGCGAAACACATTGCCCAACGCTGGCTCTAAATCCGCACCCTTCGAAAACCGAAGGGATGCGGCCTGCCTGCGGCAGGCAGGCACCCGGAAATTCACGGGCGCTCGTTCGGGTGATGTGGAAGGCTGCGCCACCCGCCCGTTTTCCGATGAGGCATAATCAGATGTTTTCCGCCGACTAGTGGCGTTATGTGCGAAGAACTTTCGGGATTGGCCAAAAATTGAACTCGTATCCATCGCGGATGACCTGCTGCAACGTTTGCGGCGTGTCCACTAGATCCGATGAATTCACCGCGAACAACGCGTATCGCAGCACGTCCATCGCGATGCCGTCGGCCCGGGAACTCAATTCGTCGCTTGTCGTCGCAATCGTGAAGGCGACCTCGTCATCGAGTTCGGAACCCGGTCTTTCGGAGTCCGACGATTTCAAGAATCGAAGCCAGCCAACTCCTCGGATCGACTTGAGTTGTACCTCGATATTGATCGGCCCTGCGTAACCTAGCGCTCGAAGCATGTTGGCCGCGTTCGCCATAAAAACGAGCACGTATCCCACAAACTGTCGCAGGTGTATTGCTGTGTCTTCGGTCGTGTCTGGAGTTCCTGTAAGCAGACCCTGGCGGTTGTCATCAATTCGTGTTCCGTAAAAGACTAGTCCCCAGATATCGGCTTCAAATATCGAATATTCCGCGTGCGCAGCGTGGAGGACCAACGCGCTTTCATGCTGAGAAATAATTCCGTTCTTGATATTCGGGAAGTTAACTTGCCGCCAGATTAACGTATTTTGTGATATTAGCGATTCCAATTCCTCTTGCTTGCAAAGGGGCTGCGCCGGAAATCGGGGCACGATCGCCAACTCGAGCAGGGCGCCCAATTTAGTCCGGTTGCCTGAACGATCTCTGTTTGTTTTGTCCGCGAGAGCATCGTACCGTTTCTTGGCGCGCCGCAAGAGCGCGTCGCGACGATCATGAATGAGTCTTCTCCGATCAAAGAGATGTCGGAGTTCGATCTCGTTGGCCAGCGTAGGTTCGACTCGGCCGCTGAACTCGTTTGTACGAACCCAAACACCGTTGCGCCCGTTCAAAAAGTGTGGAGCGATGTCACTCTCCGCGACCTTGATGACGTAAATAAATTTCCCGCTTCCGGAAGCAGTCGGGATCGGGTCTGATACGTCGACTTCCAGCGGTGGACTAACTCCCTTGAAGCACCAGTCGACCACCATCTGTTTGAACCCGGCTGTCTTGGCCACTCCGGACAGCTCTGAGATTCGGCCATCCTTACCAGATGCGCTCGCGCCAATTACTACGAAACCGCCGAGTGTATTTGCAAACGCCGAGAGCTTCTTCAGCATCTCGTCTTTCCCCGGTATTTCACGCTTAAATTCCAAGCGAAGATTTTCGACCGCCTGCTCCTGCATCAATTCCTCAACGTCGGGCGTGTCAATCTGCGATAGCGGTCTTGAGAAGATCGACATTTTTGTTTATTTCAAGAACAGATGTTCAGCGAGTCAGATTATCGGGGCTCAAGCTTCACGAAAAAATCGACGACCGTTTAGACAGCTCGACGTTAAACGCCGCCAGGACGTCGGCAGCTTCGCCCTCGGAGATGAAAGAGTCTTTGTCGAACTCTTCCTCGTTCACCCTGAGATGCGTGTCAAGTTGCTTGATGTCGGGTGCGACGCTGCCATCGTGCCCGATGCGGATCGCGACTGCGCGCGGTGTGCCGTCTACCTGAAACGTTGCGACCCACGCGCGCGTGTCTGTCCGCATGAACTCGGGACGTTCCCGCTCCATTGTAGCGAGCAGCTGATCGCGTCTACTTGGGTCGGTGATTTCAGTGATCGTGAGATCGGTGATTTTCACGCCGGCATTATACTCTCACTTGTCGACGGCGGGTTGCACACCCTTCTGCGCTACCCAAACGAACGCCGCTGAATTTCCGGCTGCCGCACTCTCGTCTGCATGCGCCAGCGGATCACTTTGGTTTCTTCGGACGCGCGTTGGCCCCGGCTAGCATAAGAATACCAATAAGGATTGGGAGACGAGCGAGCAAGACCGATGGAACTGTGCCGGTAATAATGTTGCCCGGCAAGGCACCGATTCCCTTCAGGAGCCAGGCGACTCCGAAGAGTATTAGGATGACACCGGCGACGCTCATTTTGATTCTCATAGTGGCTTGCGAACGCGTGCGTGCGGCTCAGCGCGTGAAGTATGCGACGAGGATCGTCGCGGCGATGGCGATGACTGTGAGCACGACTCGCAGCCAGCGCGGGATGTGTTCCCATCCGGCGCCCCAGTTGCCACGGGAGTGAGGTTCAGGGGCGATGATTTCGTGAGTCATGGGAGCCTCTTGACGGGTAGAATCCGCGGAAGACGATATGTTCGGCTGGTTTGTAGATATTTACGTTGAGTACTTGTTCCGTGTGGTGGTGCGCGCGGTGCGGTTGGTGCGCAGCCGCGACTGGGCGGTGGTGCGAGGTACGGTATTGAGCGCGGAGAGTCCTCATGCTGGTTATGGGTGTACCGTCGCGACAGTATATTACGAATATATAGTGGGCGGGCAGAAGTACGGGGCGGGTTTTGAGAAGGCGTTTGTGGAGTATGACTCCGGAGCGCGGTTTGCTGGGGGGTTTGTGAAGGGCGTGGAGTTTGCGGTGCGCGTTGATCCGCGCGATTCTGCGGTGACGGTTCCCTGTTGATAGAACCTTGTGCCGCACCTACGGCGCTAGGGATTTTTTTGCGTTGGTTCCCAGCGCTTCCGCGCTGGGCCAACTTATTCCGCGCCTACGGCGCTGGTGCCCGGAGGGTCTCCTCTTCGGCGGGCCCTCCGGCGGCGGGCAGGCCTGCCTACGGCAGGCGGGGTGGTTTCGTCGGGAATGCTACAAAGCGTACAAAGTCGGTACAATTCGATCATGAAGACTTCGTTTGACGAAATCGCGACGGCGGTATGGCGGCAGGTACTTGTGGAGAACGAAGCCGTGGTCACATTGGGCAGCGAGCGCTATCCAGTTACGCGGAGCAGGGCGAAAAAGCTGCGGCAAGTTGTATTCGAGTTTAATGGAGAATCGTTCATCGGCATCGAGCAGAATCCGAAAACCAAGTCACGTTGGGCTGCGATGGCACGCGCAGGGAAAAAAGTAATGCAGTTTATTCAGGATGGCAGGTATGTCGCGGTTGTGGCGGATGGAAAAGTAATTCTGTACGGCAAGCGCAGCGCATGAGAATCGCGCTGTGGCGCGATTCTGGGAGTCAGAAGCGAAGAGCACAGGCGGGATTTCCTTCCTGGGAAGGAGAGTGGGGCACCCGAAAACTCTCGCCGCGATTGCTGGCGCAATGCGGAAGATGCGCCAGCGCCCAGTGAGCCCTGCGAAGCAACACCCGGACTAAGCTCTCATTTTCTTTTCGCAGTACACGCCAAGGCCAAAACCGGCGCAGCTTCGCCGCTCGGCTTACTAAATCCATCGCTATCGCCACATCGAATCCCGGTAATATGTGTTCGGTTTCAATCGCTGTGTCCGAGACCGCGTCAAACATCGAGCCTGTTCCCTCCTTGCGCTCGCTCTCAGGCATGTTCGCAATCGCCAGCGTGTTCGCAGCCGTCGGCGGTTTTCTGGATGCTTATTCCTATCTGGCGCGCGGCGGTGTGTTTGCGAACGCGCAAACCGGCAACGTGGTGCTGTTCGCGGCCCGCGCGGCCGCGGGAAACTGGAGCTCGGCGTGGAAGCCTCTGCCGTCCATCTTGGCGTACGCGTGCGGCGTGGCTGTGGCACGACTGCTACGGGTCCGACGTCAAAAGCATACCTTCCGCGCTACGCTGACCTGTCAGGCGCTGGAGCTGCTCGTACTGATTGCGCTGCTCTTCTTCGGCAGATTCGTGTCCGATTTATGCGCCGTTTCCTTGATTGCCTTTTCTGCGGCGCTGCAAAACACGAGCTTTTCGAACGTCGGTCCGTGGGAGTTCAACAGCGCCATGACCACCAGCAACCTCCGCAACGCCGTATCCGGTTGGGTGCGACTCGCACTGGGAGAAACAGATCCCAAACTCCGGGGAGGAGCCATCGTTGGCTCGGTGGTCTTGCTGTGCTTTGTTGCAGGCGCGCTGCTGGGCGGTGTCTGCACGCTCCGCTTGCACGCCTACCGGCTCCTTCCGTGTGTCCTGTTGGTGGTTGGCGGCACGGCGCTGACAATTCGAGAGCGCGAGCGCAGACTCCGCTGAGACGAAACGACGCGCGGATTTGGCAGTCCCTGCTGGGCGCAAGGACCTAGCTTGCAGTGGTTTGGCAGGCCGGTGTCCGAAATTGGACACTGGCCCTGCCGAAAACGGCCATTGCCCTTCGACGCGGTCCATGTTAAGTGATTTACAATGTGCGGCTTTCTACTGGCATGGCATCTGCTGTAACGCACAGATTCCTCTGACGAGGCTAAAAAAATGGGGCCGCTGTCGATTTTCGGGTTTCCGAACGACTAGCTAATAACAGCACGACGAGCTACGGCGCGTGGTGCTGATACACGCCGCCAGGAGAAGGAAAATGTCATTTTTCCGCGATGTAAGAGTTGCGTTCCACTCGCTGATGCGCAGCAAAGGGCTTGCGACTATTGTGATCCTGACGCTGGCGCTGGGCATTGGAGCGAACGCGGCCATCTTCACGCTGGTGCGGGGAGTGCTGCTGAAGCCGCTCGTCAATCGCGACGAGAACCGGCTGGTGTACATCCGCCAGAGCGCTCCGACCAGTGGACAGGACAACACCACGTTTTCCGTGCCCGAAATCAAGGACATCGAGGGCAGCGTCCACTCACTGAGCGAGTTCGGCGATTTCTCGCAGATTGACTTTACGATGGTCGGACTGGGCGAACCTCGCGTCGTTCACGGCGGCGTCGTCAGCGGCAACTACTTTGACGTAATGGGTCTGCGTCCTGTTCTCGGCCGTCTCGTCGGACCTCAAGACGCCGGTGCCGACGCCCCAGGCGTCATCGTGCTGACCTATGGTTTCTGGTCCACCGTTTACAAGAAAGATTCGAATGTGATCGGCAAGACAGTTCGACTGAGCAGCATTGGCGATCGTTCCGCGACGGTTATCGGCGTCCTTGAACCTAGTGTGCCGTATCCCGCGGAAACTGAGATCATCGGCAACCTGGTCATCAGCCCGCATCACCTTTCGGCCACGATGGTCACCGGCCGCATCCATCGCATGACCGAACTTTTCGGCAAACTTGCGCCCGGCACCACGCTCGACCAGGCGCGCAGCGAGTTGCGCACGGTGTACGCCTCGATGGAGAAAGACCACCCCGATGCGTATCCCGATAACGGTGGCTACCGCATTGACGCCAGGATGCTCCGCGACGAGATTACTTCCGGCGCGCGCACCGTTCTGCTCGTCCTGCTCGTAGCCTCCGGCCTGGTCTTCATCATCGCCTGTTCTAACGTGGCCAATCTGATTCTGGCGCGCACGGTTCGCCGCGAGGGCGAGTTGGCCGTCCGCGCCGCGCTGGGCGCAAGCACTTGGACGCTGCGCCGCATGTTGTTAGCCGAAAGCCTGCTGCTGTGCGGCGCGGGCGCAGCCATCGGCGTAGTGATTGCCCAGCCACTCGTCACCATCCTGGCTCGATACGCTTCGCGCTTCTCCGTTCGCGCGCTGGATTTGACGGTTGATTGGAGCCTGCTCTGGGTGGGAGTGGCGCTGGCCGTCGTCGCGGCGGTGATTTTGGCGTTTGTGCCGCGCTTGCCGTCGCCCAATGCTTCGAATGGCCTGAACCTCGCCAGTGGCGGCGTCCGCATCACCAGCAGCACCGGTCGCCGCCAGCGCATCTTCGCGGTGACGCAGATCGCAGCCTCTTTCGTGCTGCTGGCGGGCGCATGCATGCTGATCACAACGCTGCTCGCGTTGCAAAGGACCCAGAGCGGCATGGATACGCGTCACGTCCTGGCCATTGATGTTCCGTGGCCTTCCAACGGACGAACGCAGCAGCAAGTCATCGATTTTTACAGGGAATCGGTGCGTCAAATCGATGCGCTACCCGGCGTCACCGAGACGGCTGTCGGCATGATCGCTCCCTGGCGTGACGCGGGCGGCGGCTTCGATGTAGGTTTGCAATTCTCTGGCGATGGTCACGTCCATGGTAAAGACGACCCTCGCGCGCTGTGGCGTAGCATCTCTCCCGGCTTTTTCAGCGCGCTGGGCGTTCCCATTATTGCCGGGCGCGATTTCAACACGCTCGATGACCAGGCTCACGAGCCGGTCGTGATCGTCAGCGCCACCCTTGCAAGGCAGATGTTTCCCGGCCAGGATGCGGTCAATCGGCATGTGTATTGGACCGATCCGGTGCTCGAGTTCGCCACAGGCAACGCGGAAGAAAAGGCGCGGCTTACCGCCCCGCACCGCATTATCGGTGTCGCCGCTGACATGGACGACGAACATATCGCTCCGGTACCCGCCTCCACCATTTACAACTCCTATGCCGACGGCGGAATGTTCGGCGGCCACCTCTTCATTCACACCACCGGAAATCCTTACGCGCTGGTGACGCCGGTAACGAAAATTATCCGCCAGATGGCCGCGGATGAACCCGTGGAGCACGCCGCCACTCTGGAAGACATCCGCGCAAAAGTGCTGGCGCCAGACCGCTTGAACTCGCTGGTTTTTGGCGTGTTCGCGGCGGTCGCGTTGCTGATTGCCGTGGTTGGCGTCGCAGGCGTACTGGCGTTCTCTGTCAGCGCTAGGACGCGCGAATTCGGCATCCGCTTAGCGCTTGGCGCACAGCCGGAAAATCTTCTCAGGCGTGTTGTGACGGAAGGCGTTGTGATGGCTGCCCTGGGCGTTGTGGCGGGCGCGGTGTTTGGGCTCGTCGTCGCACGCGTGGCCGGCAGTTATTTCGGCGACTTAAAAATGCCCGGCGCACTGCCTGTGATCGTTTCTGCGTTTGTGCTGTTAGGCGCGGCGGTACTCGCTTCGATGCTCCCAGCGGCGCGCGCCGCGCGCGTTGACGTCATACAAGCGCTGCACTCGGACTAATTTGCCGAATCGCGCTGCAGCGCGATTCATCCTGAGATTCCGCCGCGCGGGATCGAAGGGCCGGAATGGCACTTTTACGACCCGTGAGTCGACGAAATCGTCGAAGTATTACCTTAGATCGTGTTGCATCGCCCCGTTGAGACCACCCGCGTTTATCAGGAGTTCATATACGACACTCGAGAATCGTCGCTCTGGGCAAGCGCCCAAGGATCCGGCTTGCTCATTCGACGAAATTTATGAGAGGCATTGGGCGTATATAAGGTGAGAGTTCAGCAGGAGGACCATGAGTGCAATCAAGAATCCGGGCAGATTCGCAGGCTTGCTGTATCTCGTCACGTCGGTATTCGGTTTCTTTGCGATGGGTTACGTTCCTAGCAAGCTGATCGTCCATGGAGACGCGGCGGCGACAGCCCACAACATCTCGGCGTCCGAAACGCTGCTCCGCCTGGGCATCGCAAGCCAGCTCATCGGAATGGCAGGTTTTATCTTCGTGGCGCTGGCTCTGTACGAGCTCTTAAAGGATGTTAACCAGCGGCAGGCCGCGCTGATGGTGATTTTGATTGTGGTTTCGATCCCCATCGCATTTCTGAACGAAGTGAATTCCATGGCTGCTCTTGTCCTGGTGCGAGGGGCCGACTTCCTATCGGTTTTCGAAAAGCCTCAGCGCGAGGCGCTGGCCATGCTGTTTCTCAACCTGCATGGTCGCGGATTAGTTTTCGCCGAACTCTTTTGGGGGCTTTGGCTCCTTCCGCTTGGAAGCCTGGTTTACAAATCTCGATTCCTGCCGCGGTTCTTGGGGGTGTGGCTCGTGCTGGCGGGCTTTGGGTGGGTGATCCTTTGCTTCACGGGGATAGTTTTGCCGCAGTACGTCGACAAGTTGAACACCTATTTCCAGCCGGCGATTCTTGGGGAGATTGCATTCATGCTATGGCTCGTCATCAAGGGGGCCAAACCACCGGAGATGGACGCTGCGGCGAGGTAGCGCGAGATTCGTGATAAATAGCTGCGCTTTCTGGCAGCAATCGGCCGCGGCGGCAGGCTAGCTCCTGCGAGCAAACTTCGAGCTACTGTTGCATCCACGCATTGAGATCATCGCGTTTATCAGGAGCGTAGCTCCCGCCAGTTCGATCGAGTGGGCTTCATCGGAAAGGTGACTGAACGTTCTGCTTGATTCCAAGCAAGGAGTCTTCGCTTCGTTTACACTGAGGTTCTCGGACAAAGAGATGACGATTGAGCACTCACCTCTCGCGCATGATACGGCACCTCACAGAACGCGAGGGAACGCCCGAAGTTTATACTCGTGGACTCTGGCAGCCCTTCTTGGCGGGGTTCTTACTCTTGTCTTGGTAGGTGCGCTAGTTTGGCTATCGACAGGGCTCGGTTTATTGCAGCTGGTTAACGGCTTACGCGGCGGGCGCACGCTGATCCATGTGGATCAGCCGACCGTGGTTCACCAGATTCAGCAACTCCAGCGACTGGAAACCGTGAGTTACACAGTGGACAAAATTATCTCAGGCGAACACGATAATGCTTACCTACCGAATTTCTTGGCCGGTGATCGCCTGCTTCTAGTGGTGCACGGAGAAGTCGTAGGGGGCATCAATCTCGCGGGCTTGCAGGCCAGCGACGTCTCAATACAAGGGCAGAAAGCGTTGATTCACCTGCCTCCGGCTGAAATCCTGAGTACAAGAATCGACAATGCGAGGACGAGAGTATATTCACGTGACACCGGCCTTTTCTCTTCTCCGGACCCCAACCTCGAAAGCGAAGTCCGCGAAGAAGCTGAACGTCAACTCCAGCAGGCTGCGCTGCAAGATGGCATCCTCAAAATTGCTGCCGAGAACGCGCGGGCTACGATCTCTGGGATGCTAAAGGGCTTCGGGTTCCGCGAAGTGGATTTCCAGTAAGTCCATTGGGCTGGCCTCAAAGGATTTGTGACGTACTAAGACTTCCCTTCTCCGCTTGCGGCGGTGATCTCGATGGGTCGACGCAACACTAAGCGAGAACCCGGCTGGCATTGAAAACAAAAGGCAAAATCGCTCGCTAAGGACAGAACTGCAGGGACGCTGCCCCGGCTACGTTCTGTCCAATTGAAGCTAGACAGGTGGTTCTCCCGCCGAAGCGTTGCTGAATCAACGCACTGGATGGTGTTGCATCGACTGATTGAGCTGGCACGCGTTCCCGTACCTGTGATTTTGGGCTGGGTTCATAGCTCCGGTTACGGCGTTTGGGGAAGTGGCGTCTTGCTAGCTCCTGGACTGAACGCCGAGCAGCATGGCTCAGTGTTGATAGGCGCCCTTGAAGTACCACAAGCACGCCAGGGAGGCGCTTCCGAGAAGTACGCATCGCAATGCAACCCGCGATTCATATTTGCTAACTAGCGACAGGCCGCCTAGCAGAAGCGAGATGCACACCATCGTCCAACTTAGAGTGCTGGAGGTAACACGCAGAACGCCGGGAGATTTGTAGTACGCGGCGAAAATAATAAATCCGGCCGCAATCTCGCCCATCCGGAAGAAGAATCCTGCTCCTTTTTGATGGGATCGTTTGATCTCAACGATCGCCGCCACAACGAAAGGCACAAGCGCCAAAGCGAGGACAATGAGATACAGCGACATTACGAAAATCATTTTCCAGGACTCCTTTGCCCGCTGGTCCAATTCGGCGATCCACCATTGCTCGGTGAAAGTACTGCGGCGCTAGGGCCCACTTTAACCTAACAGCTGCACTGTGCGTCGGCGCTAAGCCGCCTAGGGAATCGCGTCAGGCTACGTACACATTTACAGGTTGGGCGCAGCGTTCATTTTCTACTGTAGATCGCGCAATCACCTGCTAACCATCGGCGATGTTTCAAAACTATCCCGTCTTCTTGCCGCTTTGTCCGGCTGTGGCGCACACGCCGCGACGACGGTGGCCAGTTCCTGACAAATCGCGTCACGAGGCATCGAAAAGTTGCGGAACTGTACGTGTCCGGTGACGGCGTTTGCCAGGACTTGAGAATTACTTCCTGGTTGCCCGTGATTGGCGACGAGTCCTGGATCGGAACGCGCTGAATGTGGAGGGCCGAATTATGACGGTTGCCACAATTCGATCGGATTTCCCTCAGGGTCGTGCAGGCGGGCAAACCGGCCGTAGGGATAAGACTCCGGGTCCACCTTGACCTCGATTCCAGCAGCCTGAAGCTGGGCCGCCATTTTGTCGAGATCCCGCACGCGAAAATTGAGCATCCAAACCTTCTGAGGATCCCCGAAATATTTGGTGGTCTCAGGGAAAGGAGTGAAAGCGGTTGCTCCTGCGTCTTGCTGCCACGAGGTTTCGCCGTCTTTCGTTGGCACCGTTAGAATCCCCAGGTGCTGCTGATACCAGAGCGCCAAGGCTTTTGGATCTTTGGCGCGAAAGAAGAATCCTCCGATTCCGGCTACTTTTTCCATTTCCGTTCCTCCCAGTTCATGTGTAGCAGCAGCGTTCGCAGGCGAGGCAGGACTCGATGGCTGTGCGTGGTTCTGTGCCGCCATGGCGAATTCATTCCGGGGCCGAATGAAGCTGAACCCGAAAGCTGATGACAGGATTTGCAGTAGTTGGCGCCTTGGAAAACTCATCCCATTCTGCTCCCGAGACTTTGTGCGAGGTCGGCTACTATACCTGCGCGGATGGAGTTCTGAAAGTAAAAATAGCAGGTTCGGGGCGATTGGCCGGAAACTCGGAATCTATCGTCGGACCATGCGGTTCAGTCCAGATTTGTCGCGCTAGACGTGGGTGGCCTTGGGAGAAGGACAATAAGACTTGAGGATAGAACTTATATTGCGCAGAGTGGGCCTGGCGATTTCGTATTTCGTTTCGATTGTTTACGTCTTATTGATTATTTCCCCTGCTGATTATTGTCTGCGGCATGGATGCAGAGGACCGGAGGGCGATGCTTTTATGCCCGCCTTCTTTCTTACCCCCTTTGGCGTAGTCGCCACCGCTTTTTCATTGCACAACGCCATACAGAACATCAGAAAAAGACAGGCATGGTCCTGGGTTTTCTGGCCGCTGGCAATTATTTTCGCGATTGTTCTGCTGGGTGCAATTGCCTTCATTGTGATGTTGATCTATGCGCTCGCGACTCATCGTAAAGGATGACGAAAGTTCCTGTGCGTCGCGTAATCGGAAACCAGGAAAATCCACTTTACCGGTTGATGCGTTAATCTGGAACAACGGCGGCACCGGGAAAAGTTTTACACCATTGGCTGAATGGATCGCTAGACGCGCGGTTGGACGCGCGTAGCGTACATCGGGAATCTCGGACCGTAAGTTTCGAGTCTAGGTTATTTCGTAGGCGGCGAGGGCGGCGGGTCTTCTGCATCCGTATCGACGGAAATCTTCCAATCGCCGCCGGGTGGCTTCGTCCAAACCAAAAGGTAGTTCCCCATCTGCGTTTTGATTTTCCCGTCCGCTTCCGGGGTGGTGTAGGTGTAGCGGCCATTCTCGTAGGCTAGGTCACCAGAACGTGCGACGACGACAGTCGAGGTCTTCCAGCTGATCGTTCCCGGCATCGAGAAAGCCTTTTGCATGCTCGCTCGCGTGGCGTCCTTGGTCGTCGTGGTCTCGCTCCCGGTGCCGAAACCAAAAGCGTCATCAGCGTAGAAGGACATGCCCTTATCGACGTTCTTTGCGTGCGAAGCGTCGCTATAGGCTTGCGAGTAGGCGCGAATCGTCGCTTCGTCTTCGGCGCGTGTATCCTTCGGCGCGGCGGGACGTGCACAGCCCTGAGCCGCGACGGTGAGGAGCAGCGCGCCAGCCAGGAGCGCTGATTTCATGATGCTGGCGTTGTTTTTTCGGGGCAGCATGGTGAGTGGGGCGGCCAACGTCGAAACTCTCTTTGCCATGGCGAGAATAGTAATACCGCTGACTCAGGAAGGAAACGATGTTCGGAAAGCAACTTACGACCGCGGCGCTCCCAACCCCTGGCAAATCGCGTTTCCGGACATGTGGAACGGTTGCACTTCCGTGTTCAGGCTCGTTTCGGAATGAAACCTGGGACGCCGGTGGTCACCACCTGATTCAGCCGCTGTCTGGTCTGAATGCGATTGATTTCGTCGAGCGCGGCTTGCGGAAGGGGAGAGATGTTGAAACTCTCTCTGGCGCGGGCCGCAGACTTGGGCGTGGTAAGCACGGCCGTGCCGCGCTGCACCGCCCAAGCCAGCAGGACCTGCGCCGGCGTCTTTCCAGCTCGCGCGGCGATCGCAGAAATTATTGGATCCTCGAGCATTCCGGGCCTCATCCCGTGGCCCAAGGGAGCAAAAGCCAGGAGGACGATTCCCTTCTGCTTGCAGTATTCGAGTAGCTCGGTTTCCGGGAGATATGGATGTGATTCTACCTGGACCACGGCTGGCTTGATTCTCGCCGATTCGTAGATGGGTTTCAGTGTGTCCAGCGTGACGTCTGAAAGTCCGATGGCCCGGCACCTGCCGTTGTCCACGAGAGTTTCCAATGCTTTCCAGGTGTCGAGCAAAGTTACGTCGCGGTCGTAGAGAACATTTCCGTTTTGATCGCGCGGGTCCTGGTTGTCCCCGGGTTGAAATGCGAATGGAGTGTGAATCAGGTAGAGATCCAGATACTGGAGTGCGAGTCTCGCCAGGCTGGCTTCGAAAGCTGGTGCGACGCGCTCGGACCGGTGATTGGAGTTCCACAGCTTGGTGGTGACGAAGACGTCTTTGCGCGCGATGTTTCCAGCGGCCAATCCCGCCTGCAACGCCTGGCCTACTTCGCGCTCGTTCCCGTAGCGTTCCGCGCAATCGAAGTGACGAAATCCGGCGTCGAGCGCGTCTCTGGTCGCAGTGATCGTGAGGGCCGGGTCGGAAATTAGTGTGCCAAAGCCGAGTGCGGGAATTTGGCCGGCTCCGTGGATGAGTGGAATTCTGGACATCCGCAGATCAGTGGGCTCAACCATTGTTGTGCCTCCGCATGCGCGAGACTAACGATCGGCGGGCTCTGTGGCGAGTGCCGGTCAGATAGCCGGTGAAGGCGGCTAGTTTACAACGAAATCAGAACGCTTCAGGCGGAAAGACGAAGTTAACGACGCACGTCGCGCGAGGGGGAGAGCCGCTAGGAATTCGAAATCCTTGAGAGATTTGGTGGACGTGAGGGGGCTCGAACCCCTGACCTCCTCGTTGCGAATGCGTCCATGCGCACTCACGATAAACCAGTTAGACCGCAAGCCATTTCGCCTCATTGCACCGAGCGGTCCGGACGGAACGAAGCGGCACCGACTGGAAGGCCCGACCGGAACAATACCGGAACACGCCCTCGCGAAGCCGACCGCACTACTTCGGTCCGGCAGGATTGTTCTCGGGTTTCATAATCGGCTTAATCTCTCGGAGAAGTCGTGCCGAGTACTTCCAGCTTGGAATCTGCGGAGTGGTAACATAGAGCCATGTTTGATAAGGCGGCACAGCTAGCGCCAACAGGATCAACAGAAGCGCAATGGTAAGAAGTCCCCAATGTCTGTACGTCGGAAATGCAAACTCGGCAATGATGATTGCCCAGCCCGTCGCTTGGGCCCCGATGAATGACTGCAATGTAGTGTACGGAACAACAAGGACTGGCTCGTTCCGTAAATAGTCTTGAAGGACGTTGTACCACTCTTTCCAATCATCCTCCGTGTCATTTCGTTCCTCGTCCGTCTGAGGTGTCGGCGGTGTGAGCTTTTCCCCAAGAAACTGTGTAGCTATCGAGCGCCATACGCGACTCTTCGCCAACTCAGGATAATCGCGTTGATAGTACTTCTTCCGCCTCTGCCACCAAAAAGCAAAAGAGATTGCTACGTGAACCCCAGTACTCAAGAACTGCAAAATGAAGCCAGCGACGTAAGCCCCAAAGATCAGGGCGGCTGCTAACCCAAAATGCCCCAATCCGAGTTCCGCACTACCATGCGAAATCAGATAAGGACGTCTGAGCATCAGAAGTAACACGAAAGTGCCGCCGGGCAGGAACGGAATCAATAACTCAAATGCGCGGTTGTAGGACAGCCTGCCGAGGTTGACTTGAAGAGGTGAGTACACTAGCGGGCCAACTTGAACATTTTGCGGGCTTCTCTCTTGAACGCGGCGCTACGCTTCGATTTTCCGAATCCGTGCGGCACCACCTGCTTAGCAACCTGCTCGAACGTCGCGCCGGGTTCGTCGTTCGCGGCGTCGTAGAAGTTGACCGCCAGTTCTTGCTGTTCAAACGAGAGTCTTGCGGTGGGCTTTTTCATACGCGGCCCGATGTTACCACTTTCCAAGTTGACTTTGCACGACCTGGGGGGTAGGTTTCGGGGCGAGAGGTGTTCGAGTATGACAAAATATGGACTGTACAGCGGTGGCAACGTTTTTACAGATCAGGAGTTTGAAGGCGACTATATGACGCAAAACGGCCAGTACGTCATGATTTATAGGAAAAGTCAGAACACGTCGAAAACGGAAGAGCAAGTGGCCGCGATCCACTTGGACAAGGGTCAAAGTGTAAAGGAAGTGAAATAGCTGTATAGGGGGTCGGTTTCGGATGTAGTAAGCAAGACGCCCTTGTGTGTGACCACAAGAACGTCCCTAGGCAAGTGACTCGTGCTAACGAGGCACAATGCTTGGAACGATTTTTACCACGAATGGCGTCCCGCTATCTCTCCAAAAAGCGAGGACGTATCCATGATATTCACCGTAAAAAAATGTCCCGAGGGCGAGCGCGACTATGCGCCGTGGTGCCTCTTTGTTGACGGTATAGAACTACTCAACGGGCTCGAAACCGAAACCGAGGCACTCTCCATTGTCGAAACGCTACGATCCTGCCCGCCACTTCCCGCCAAAGTTGTTCCCATTCGCGCTAGTGGATTGCTCGCCGGATTGAAACACTCACGGACACGGAGCGCGTCTTAACTGGAACGCACCGCCCAACCCGCGCAGCTGGAGCCGGGATTCTGGCCGCGCGGCGCAGTTTTATAAAAGGAGCACCGAACGTGGCGGAACCAATATTTGCAAGCGTCTCCGTCAGATGCAAAACCCCCGGCTGCCCATCTATCGTCTTTTCTGGGGACTTTGTTTATGACTCGGTAAAATGGAAAGAAGATTTCAAAAACCAAAGCATCAAATGCGACATTTGCAAAACAACCCACACATACTCAAGCGAAGATGTTATTACGACCCCCTTGGAAACTCCGCCAGAAGCGTAAACGGGCTGGAGCAAGCCGCGCAGCGTTTGCGCTTCGTGAACTGATAAACGTTCATGCTGGGATGCTTCTTTAGAGAAATGAAGATGGCAGACAGTCGTTATCGAGTCGTCAAAGTGAAGGGCGTGCAACCTGAAACGTTCTGGATTGTTTGGGAAGACTCCGCGCTTCCAAAAGGCAGTATGTTCAATACATCATCGAACCTTACGGAAACCGAGGTGCGAGCCGAACTCGCAAAGTGCGGACTCATCGCGGCTGACATTGATTCTCTCATCGAATCGGCACGCCGTGATCCCAAATAAAGTATCCCTGCGCTAGTTCTTTTTTCAGTCAGCACTCGTCGAAACTTTCCGTGGCGCACTCTGGCCCTGCTCGGCAGGAGACTTCTATGACTGATAAGCTCGCGCCCGCTACGGGCATCGACGCCCGAACTTTCCAGAAGCCGCTCGCAGAACTGACCGAAACCATCGCGCTGAAAGTCCAACGCGAAGCCGTTAAGACGATGAAGCCCGTCTATGTGGCAACCGACATTTACGTGATGTTGCGTCAGGTTCTGAAAACCTACGAGCTTTTCTTTTACATCAACTCCGACGAGCGCAGGTCCGATCCCGCATGGCACATGGGCTACCCGGCCGCGATGTTTCCTCTTGTGCGCAACATGATTGATTGCCTCTACAACATCACGACTCTGTTGGAGAACCCACAGGCGAACGGACGTTTTTTTCGCGCGAGCGGGTACAAGCAAATGTTGGAGGCTATCGAAGAAGATGAGAAAAGGTACGGCGGCTCGAAGCAGTGGGATGACCACAATGCGGAACGCCGTAAAATCGCTGAATATGATATGCGCGCTAACGGCTTTCCTGAGGCCGAGGTCCGAGCCTCGAAGCAGTGGACGACGTTAGGCAAGTATCTTCGCGACAATCCTTCCGCGTCAAATGCGATATTTTTGAAGCAGCTCACTCTTGGTTTCTGGCGCGAATATTCAGGAATGGCGCATGCCGCGTTCCACGGCCTGATTCCGACGGCGCCATTCTTCTCGCCGCGAGACATTCCTGTTGAACAAAGAGCGATGTTCGATTCCCACGCTTTCATGATGCTCTCGATGCACCTGCTGCGAGTTGTAGGAATCTTGCTCTGTACCCTGACCGAGGTACAGGCGTACTTCCGTTTTAGCGACGCGCGCATCAACGAGCGGCTGATTGAAGGATGGAAAGCGGTTTTGCCTGCACTCGAAGTGAAGGAACTGTATGACCTGCGGTACGCCAAGTTGATGCGGGATATTGGAATCGAGGTACCGTAATACAGACTGCTTTCGATGGCGGGCGCTTGGCCACGCTCCCGCATCCCTGTGGCTTCGCTCAACTCTTCCACTCCGCTATGTAGTCGGCAATATCGGCGTTGCACTCCGTTACTCGGCGAAAAGCAATCAGCGGCACCAGCCGCGCGAGGAAATATTTGCGCACTTCGATGTCCGCATCGCGGAAAGCTGGGATGCTTTGCAAAATGATGACGGCGAGCAACTGCGGGCTCACGTTCGAAGGAAATCTTCCCTTGAAAACATCACATGCGAGTTTTTCGGTGAACACATCGAACAAATCTTCGTCCATCATTGTTTCCGCCTCTCTTCGTTTGAAGCGATGGCGGCGGGGGCGTCCCGCGCCGCCATGCCTTAGCTCGCGCGCGCGATTCCGCGAGCTGTTCGCCGCCGGGATCGACCAAGAACTCAGCGGCGAAAATGAATCTCGCATGCTTCAAGGAATGGTTACTGCCTGCCATCCCGTCACACTTTTGAAATACAGCGCGCCGTTCACATAATCGCTATAGAGCGAGCCCACTTGTGCGCTCACAATAATATTGTTCGTGGAACTTGTTGGCGCACCTGACCCGTAATAGTGACCGAGTGGTGCGCTACCAACTCCACCAGGTGAACCTAGAATCAAACCCGGCACGACTTGCGCCATTTTATTTCCCCCTGCTACTGCTACTTGTTCACTGCGCCGTGATCGAAGTTATCTCCGATGCTGGCGTGAAAGTTTGTGTCTGCGATTGCGCCGCGTTCTGCGGCTGAGGGTACCAAAAACCGTTTTTCATGATTCCTTGCACGAAGTCCGAATAGGAACAGCCGCTAGGAATCGTGAGTGTCGCCGTCGAACTGCTGCCATAGTTGACGGTCAACGTTGTCGGTGGATACGCCACAAAACCCCCACAAAAACTCGATATTTATTCTTCAATCGAAGTCAGCTTGCTGAAATCAAATCGCGCATCCGTACGGTTGGCCGCTGGAATGGGATTCATCCCGACGCGATAGACCGCGCGGAGATTTCCAGACGGCGACAGCTGCGCATCGGGAATCACGCCACTGACCTGCGTTGGAATGATGGCGTCCTCGACCGTGTCGGCCTTGAACAAATCGAAAATCGAATCGGCCTTCATGCATTCGTTGCAGCACTCAACGCAATCCTCGCCCGCCTGTGTGTGTGCTGCGGCCATCGCGGAATGGTGGATATGCTCGCTGCTGTCTTTCTCGAAATCTCCCGCGGATGTGTCGTGCGCTTTCGCCGCGGTTGCGTGGAACGTCGCCTGCGAAGTGAGGAACTTTTTGGCGAGCTGCTTCGCGTCGTGTGCTCGTTTTGCTTTCCGCATCTCTTCGGGGTTCAGACTCATGACGCCCCCTCGATTTCATATCCGCGAATCAATCGGCCATCCGATGCGTATTCCATTTGCCATTTTCCATTCGCGGATTTCTGGATGTGGTGCGCTTTCTCGCTTTTCGTGAACCGTTTGTTCAGCGATTGCGGATCTTCCGCCGGCGCCGGAGCTTTGACGCCAGCCGCTTCCGCAATCTTGCGATAGATTTGTGCGGCGCGTTGCCCGATGTGCGCAACCTGCGCGTGGAAGCGCTCGGCGTTGATTCCAACTCCGCGCAGATGCGAGTCCGCGATACACTTTTCCAGTTCATCGGGTCCGCCTTCGATTTCAGGAATATCATCTTCCGCGCCGAATGCCTTTGTGACCTCGCCGTATCCCGCGCGTGCCTGCGTAATGACCATGTATTCCATCACTGCCCCCTTTCGCGATCGCGCATCCAATAGATGCTGCCCATCGCTTGCGCGCGGCTAAACTCCCGCATGAGTGAATCCCTGCGAATGAGATGCGCGCGCCACTGCGTTTCGATTTGCTTCCAGCCTGTCAAACTCTCGCTGCGCATTCCCGTGATCTGCATGAGCCTGTCCACTTTCAAATCGTGGCGCGTCCGAAAATCCCGCATCTGAATGTTCAACACGGCCATTTTCTCTTCGACGGCGTGCAGCTGCCCGCGCAAACTCTCGCCGCGCTCGGAATCCGTTGGCGTCGGCTCGATTGCTGGCGTGAATACCGGACGCTCACCGAAGAGTTTCTCCATCAGTCCCATGCGCGAATACTGGGGGAGTAAACGTCAAATCGCCAAGCGAAAAATGATGCCCACCCCAAAATAGTTTGGCGTCACTCCCGATTTGCCCTTGCGGAGAAAATGATTTGCGCTACTCTGCCGCAGTCGGGCAAGGTGACTGCGGAAACTGATCTCCGAAGCCCATGCTTGGCGGAACCTTGGCACGCTTTGTCGGCGATGCCTTGGCTTGGCGCTGGGGGACGGACACACCCGTCCCCCGCTTTTCTTTTCCCCGCACTCGATTTGTTCTTGCGCTGACAAATATTCGCAGTAGTCTGGAAATCCGTGAGCGGCGATCTGCGGAGAACATCCACACGAACGCGAGCGGACTTAACGTGCGCCGGGGCGGGTTCGTCCCCCGTCCCGGTTTTATCTTCGAGGATTCATGCAACGCTGTTCGATCTGCGATGGCCCGATGGAACGTCAGAACCTCATCAACGAACAACTGCGCAAAACAATCTCCCACAAACAAATCGCGCTCAACGTCGGTAGTGTGAGTAGAGCCAGCATCGGTCGCCACGCTTTGAAATGCGTTACCACCAAAACCAAAAAATCCATCCGCAATCAAATCCCGATTGTCCTTTGGCCCGATGGCTCCGCTTTCATCCGCCGCGACTACGGGGACAATGGATGTTCGATCCAGCCAGTCACCGTCGCCGAAATCAATAAGCTGGACGACGACGATTTTTGCATCTGGGAAGTCCGCTACTCCGAACCCGACGCCGAAGCACAAGCCAACATCGCCGCAACCGAAGCACGCGCAACCGAAGCGCTCGCCGCACTGGAGCCGATACCAGAAAACCAGTAGTGACTCCGCTCGAAAAACAAGTACCATGCGCGCATGAAAGGTTCTCGAATCCGGACCGTGAGCCCAATGAGCATCCGCTGCCCTTTCTGCGACGCCGAGCCAGGGCGCGACTGCATAACTGGCGGGTTCGCGGCAATCCATCTTCAACGGATTCAAGAAGCGGCCAAAGGCAAACGCATATCGGAGCGCAAACTGGACGATAAGCTGCGATAGTTTGTCGTCTCACGCGAAAACTCGCTAGATTTCCTGCGCCGATCTGCCTCAACTTCCCGCCCCGAGTCAACTCCCACGCAGCCCGCACTTAACCACTTTGAATCCGATAGGCAACTCGCAGATTTCCGAGGGGCCACAAGACACGAGCGTTTCCGTTTTGCTCGATTATTGTGAGGCACCTATCTGCGAGCGCGGACGTCCGCGCGGATGCGTGGAATGGCTGGAAACTCGTAGTCAACGAGATGCTCTATACAGGAAAGGTCCACAAACAGGGGCTTTTTGCATTGTATTGCCGTGGCACCATGCTTTGTTCCGGTCGCTGTTCCGGTTGGTCGTGTTCATGGCTGCGCACGGTTACTACGATGCTAACTAATCGCGCTGGCGCGGTCGCAGGCGAACACAGCGCCGATCTCTGCGGTCAGTAGCTCTCTCTGGCGCGTGATTGGCTTAAATATGGGTTTCTGGTGCCGGGGTCTGGTTTGCAAACCCGCTTGGTTGTTGTGAAACCAGTTGGGTTGTTTAGGTTTTGTGCGGGCGTTTTTGTGAAGCAAGGATGGAATCCGAACCAAAATCAAAACCACGAGAGAATCAGAACCGTAGAACCAACGTCTTTGAATCTCAGATACGCTTTCGGTTCAGGCTTCGGGCGCAAAGAGACTAACCGTTATCGGTGTCTCTTTGCATCACGCCCCCGGACAGGAACGGTATGCACGCCACGTCTCCTCAAGAGTTGGTTTGAGCCTTTCGGCTTGGTCCATGTTTTAACGTTGCGCCCTTGACGGTGCCGCCGATTTTCTCGGTGGTCCTGATTCGCTTTCTTAGTTTCCGGTGTCGCGAAGCACTGGCCGCGATTTATGATCGCGCGTGGCAGTCGCGACGGCGAATCAGAATGTGTGGAACCGCTAACCCGCAACGGCACGCGACGTGAAGTTGTAGCAACGGGAAGGAAGTACAGCGGGGCGAAACGGTTTCTTCGCTTGACTTGCTTGTGCCTCTGGGCGATTATCCGATTCTCTTCGCATCGCGCTGTAAGATTCCCATTGCGTCCCACTTCACGGGACGCAGTGCGTTTACAGGAATCAAAATGCGCGTGCGCACAAAAAAGGCGCACGCTGAAACCTCCAGCCATGCGCCGTTCATTGTTTCCCCTTATTTTGGAAGCGTGTCTCTCAACCTTTTCTCGCGTTTTGTCCCGACAAAATCGGGCCACGAAACTGCATTGAGGCATCGAATCCGAAAAAAATATATTCCTCTGATCTGCGGATGGCAAGAAAAATCGTGATAGATTTTTTCTGGAAACATTGCACTGCCGCAAAAAGGTTCGATAACCGATGAACGTTTGTGGGCGGGCGCGGCTGGCGTCACTCAACCAGCCGGGAGCTGCAAACCGATTATGCTTTGCCCACTAACCATTCCTGCGCGATTGGTTCCAGTTCTTGCGTGAGCGTTTCTATTTCCTCTTCGGACATCGTTGGGTTGTTCACGGACTGTTCTATCCGCGCGGCAAACCGTGCCAGTTGCCGCGCGGTTGCGACATGTACACCTTCCGGTAATGCAAGCCTTTGAGCATCCCAGATTCTCTTTGCTTTTTCGCTTTCCATTTTCATGTTCCTCCGTTTTTGATTTTGACTTCCCTTCCCTGCTACTGCTTTCCCCCGAGTCTATGCGGCGAGCCTGTTCAGCCATTCCCGCATGATCTGTAGCTGTTCGCGTTCGCGTACGGACAACTCCGCGCGGATGGCCACTGGGTCCAGGTCGGCCACGGGCGCGAAGCTGTGAAGGACATGCAGAAACCATTTTGTGTGTTTGCATGTGGGCTCGGGTGTTTGTTCCGGCTCAGCGGCTTGCTCTGCTGGCTCCGGCGCGGATTGCGTTTGCGTTTCGGTTGGTTCTGCGGTCGCCGGTGCTGGCTCTGCGTCGGCCACAACCGCGAGCTGTGGCGCGTCGGCTGGCTCGCTCGTTGTGACTGGCTCGCGCAGCGGGTCCGTGCATCCTTGCCCGAGCGCTTGCGCCAGCATGTAGCGCACGGCACGGTCCGAGCGATGCAGTTTGAGCGAGCAAAACGTTTTCCAAGTTTTGCATCCGTCAATATTGGCGCTGCCGCGCGGCAATGCGGCGAAGCGTTCGCGCAGTACGATGATGTACGGCGCTTCCGATCTGATTTTCTTGAATCCTGATTTGACCCGAGAAACTAACTCCTTGTTCTTCATCTTGTTCGCTTCTTTCAAAGCGGAAAGAACTTCCGCTTGGACAGTCCCGAAAGGTGTACTTGCTTCGTTCGTTAGTACTTCTACTCTGGCTGCTGTCATTGGCGTTTCTCCTTTTTTATTTTGTTGCATGGTCCCGTTTCAGAAAGGCTTGCAAGGATGAGAACGGTACGAGCCTGCGCCGTCCAATCTGACGCCCGACTAGCTGCCCGCTTTTAATCAGGTTGCGGATCGTGCGCTCCGAAACGCTCAAGTAAGCAGCCGCACGGTCCAGACTGAATAGCGCGGGCCGTTCGGGTTGTACGTCTGGTGTCATCGCCGGAAATCTCGCGAGTTTTGCACGGTACAGATTTTAATGCAGAGTTGAGACAATGTCCATGCGTACTTGTAGGCATCCAGTACGCACACAGCACGCATAAAGAATGCGCTTGACATGCCTACTGGGAAGGCATAGGCTTTGCGCATGAAGAAACCACTTCCTAGCATCCAAGAGCTTGAAACCCAAAAGCGGCATGTCTTCGAGAAACTCGTGGCAGTCGAATACGAGAAACTCGGGCTCGAATACGACAAACTCGACAAACAACTCGTCTCTATCGAATACGAAAAACTCGAACGCGCACGCAGACAGCAGTTCGCAGCATCGGGTGGTACAGCTCGGGCTAGAAATCTAACTGCCAAGCAGCGCAAAGCAAGCGCGAGAAAAGCAGCCCGCGCGCGCTGGGGCAAAAAGGGGAAACGATGAACACAGCAACGAAACTGCCTCGGGGCATCCGCGAACGGAATGGCGTGCTGGTCGCTTATCTCACGATCAACGGGAAGGAATCGAAACGCACTATCGGGATGTGTACGGTTGCGGCTGCTATCGTGCAACGCGCGAAGTGGCTGGAAGAAATCAGGCTTGGCACCTACAACCCCAAGCCAGCCGCAGCGGATCCCGTCGCCAAGGCTGAGCCGATATCCTTTGCCGCCATCGCGGATCGCGCCATCGAATACTACAAGCGCCACGCACGATGTTGGGATGCCGTCGAGACGCGCGTCAAACTTTTCAAAGTATGGTTTGCTGGCCGCGCCGCTGCATCCGTCACCACAATCGAAATAGACGAACACTTGCACGCGAACACTGGCACGCTGGGCCTCAAGTGGAGCCGCACCACATCGAACGAATACAGAGTGACGTTGCTGAGGATTTATTCGCTGGCGATTGACAAGGGATTGCTCACGCACAATCCAGCGACGAAAGCAGACCGCTACAAGGGCAAGGCGCGCCGCAAGCGCGTGCTGCTCCCGCACGAAGAAGTTGCACTCCGCGCGGCCATCACAGCCGACTATCCGGACAAGATGCCCGAGCTTGATCTCGCGCTGAACACTGGCGTCCGTCGAAGCAACATTTACGGCATCTTCAACAAACACCGTGCACACATGGAGCCGCTCCAGTGGGAGAATGTCTCGCTCGATTTCAAAGTGATGACGCTCCCGCGCAGCAAATCAGGGGAAGGCTATCAGCTGCCGCTGAATCAGGCCGCCATCGCTGCTCTCAAGGTTCTACAGGCACGCGGCGACGGTACGGGCCAGGTAGTCCGGAAGCGTTCGGGACTAGCGCTCAAGTCCTGCCGCCGTTGGTTCGAGAACTGCCTTGCGACCGCGAAGATTGAGAACTTTTGCTGGCACGATTTGCGGCACACGTTCGCCACAAGGCTGCGCGCGAATCGGGTTCCGATTGAAGATATCCGCCATCTGCTCGGGCACGACATTGCGAGCATGACGGAACTGTACGCCAATCCTGACCTTGGGTTGCTGCACGAAGCGGTAGCGACTCTTGACCGGAAACCGGAACAACAAACCGGAACATCGAATGTTACGGAGATTCGCAAGTCGGACGCGGCTTAAAACCTACCGGGTAAGTTATGTCAACATTTGAGGATAAGTGGTGGACGTGAGGGGGCTCGAACCCCTGACCTCCTCGTTGCGAACGAGGCGCTCTCCCAACTGAGCTACACGCCCATCGGTTGATGCTGAAACTAACTACCTGGCCTGCCCGCCCGGAGCGGGCCGCTCTCCCAACTGAGCTACACGCCCATCTAGTGATGCTGATGCAGGAAACATTCTAGCAAAGGCTGGTGGGAGCGCCAAACTTCGGGTGGGCGGAAGTTTCCGGCGTTTCAGTTTTGCGGAGTTGTTGCGGAGCCGAAGTTGGAGCCTCAGCGGCTGAAGCCGCTTTGATCGTTCGCGAGTTGCGGCACGGCTGAAGCCGTGCCTTGACGAAAATCAGGCGTTTTGAAATTGGGGTTGAATCCGTGCCGTCGCGACTATTTCCCTTTCGACCGCCGCCCTTCCGACACCTGGATTGCGGGCGCTGCGACGTGTGCAATCGCGGCCATCCCCGTGACGCCTGGTGTGATGCGCGATCACTTGCTGCTCGATAGTCACAGTTGGTGTGCGAAGGTCAGTACTGCCAGGACGATCAACAGAGCTGCGGTGGAAACGTGGAGGAGAATGTGCAGCGTGTTGGGGCGGATGCCGTTCTGTTCGGGGAGGAAGGCGTGAGTGGCGCCGAACATTTGTTGATAGCGGGCGGCGCGCGCGGGATCGGGTCGGAGTAGATACGGGATCCACCAGGCGCGCAGCTGGCCGAGAAATAGCAGGGCGTAGCTGATCCAGAGCCACCAGAAGAGCCAGTCGGGATAGGGCTTGCGGAAGTAGAAGATGCTGGCGGCGAGGCCGAATGCGTAGGGCGCGGCGCTGATCACCGTGGTGGTGAAAAGTTTGGCGCGCGAGTCTGCAGCGTGGACGCCCGCGAGGATGTTGAGCGTGCCGAGAGGAATCCAATCGTGAAGGGTGAGGAACAGCACTGTGAAAGTTTGCAGGGCGAGCAGCGCGTTTAAGGCGTCGGGATGCATGCGGAGATGATTATACGGGAGAGTGTCTGTTTGATCTGGTGCATGATCTGGCGGCAAAAGGACGTACAGGATTTCCCGGAGCGGAATCATGGATTGTGCGGGTTACTTCCGCGCTGGAGTTGCGGGATTATTTGCGCGGGAGGAACCGACGATGCGCTTATCGTTTCGGAATGTTGCGGTGGGCTTGCTGGCGGTGGCTTTGGCTGGGCCGGTGTTGATCGCAGGATGCGAAGAAGAGGTTCGCACCTACGATGCTGGTTACGGCGACTACCATACGTGGAATCATGGCGAGGTGGTTTACTACAACAATTGGGAACATGAGACGCATCGCGACCATGTGGATTTTGCGAAGCGGAATGATGCGGAGAAAAAGGAATATTATTCGTGGCGGCATAGTCAGAACGGGAATCATCCCGGGCACTGAACGGTGATATGGGTAAAGGCGAAAATAGAAAAAGGAAAATGGAAAATTGGGGCTGAGGTGTCAACCGAAGGGCCGGAGAGCGCCACTGATTAATGCGGATATAAAGTAACGTCACAAAACCCCACCCTGAAGAAACCAAAAGGGTGGGGCCCCTCTCGCAGTGATTTCCGATTTCGATCATTCATTTTATATTTCGTCCGCCTTATGGCGATTTTGTCGCTTCGCTGCACTTTGGCGAGGGACACAAGGACAGAGCGAGGCTGAATGCGTGGCAAGCTGGGCCGCAGCAAGCGGCGCCCCTACCGAGGCTACGCGTGTGAAGCGGGCACGGCGTGCCGTGCTCCTACGGACGCCGCGAAATTGTGAAAATCTTGGAGCGGCTGCACGCGAGAATATTCGTTTGCGCTGATTTATTTTGCGGGTGGGGAGGTTGGATGCAGCAGGGCGCGGGCGTTGGCGACGAATTTGGCGAAGCGGTGGGCGAGGGTGAAGATGCGTTCGGATTGGCGGAGGCGGATGGCGTCTTTGGGGATCAGTTCGCCGCCGATGCCTAGAGCTGCAGCGCCGGCTAGGATGAAATTTGCGGCGGTGTGTTGATTGACGCCGCCGCTTGCTACTAGCCGCAGATTCGGGAAGGGAGCTTTCAGGGCGCGGATGTAGGTGTCGCCTCCGACTTGAGCGCAGGGGAAAACTTTCACAAAATCGGCGCCGGCTTTCCAGGCGCGGGTGACTTCGGTGGGAGTTAGGGCGCCGGGCATCGCGACCACGTCTGCGCCGAGAGCGAATTCGATAATTTTTAGATCGAGGCCGGGGCTGGTGAGGAATTGTGCGCCGGCGTCCACGCATTGGCGGGCGATGTCGGAATCGAAGACGTCGCCGGCGCCGACGATCATGTTGGGGGCGTGTTTTACGAGGTGGGCGATTACGGCGATGGCGCCGGGGACCGTCATTTCAATTTCTACGATGGGGATGCCGCCGCGGGAGACGGCTTCGGCGGCGAAGAGAGCGTCTTCTGCAGAGGACAGGCGCACGGCGGGGATGATGCCGATGGCTTCGATGCGGGAGTGGATTTCGTCGCGTTTCATTTTGTGGGGGCCTCGGGTCGGTGGTGACGCGGCGATTCTAGCGGAATTGTGTGGGCGCGAGTAGGAAAAGTGGTGGGCGCTTCGATCTGCACGCGACGGAGGCGTCGAAGTTCAAAATCACCACTGATGAACGCAGATGAACGCTGATAAAGGCAGTGATGAAGGCGGGCGGAGAGAAAGGCGGAAAGATTGAACGCAGAGGGCCCGGCGGTCGGAGGGAAGAAGAAGCAGAGAAAAGCCGAGGCACAGAAGCAGAGGCAGCGTCAAAGACGCCCGCCTAAAAAGCAAAAGCAGGCGGCCGCTACAAATTCAACGGCAACTGCAAAGGCAACTCCAACTGCAAAAGCGCCCGTGGGACGCCGCTGCTACGAAAATCACCTGCGCCCAGCCGAAGCTGGCCGCTACAAATGCAAATCAACACCTTCACCGGGCGATTAGACTTCGAAGGAGTCTTCGGTGTCGGGGAGTTTGTCGGATTCGCGGGCTATCCATACGTACATGGCTGGGAGGAGGAAGATGCCCATGATGAGGGCGGTGATCAGGCCGCCTACGATTACGATGGCGAAGGGGCGTTGTGAATCGGAGCCGATGGCGCGGCTGGTGGCGGCGGGGAGCAGGCCGAGGGTGGCTACCAGCATGGTCATCATGATGGGGCGGAGGCGGAGGACGGCGCCTTCGATGGCGGAGTCTTCGATGGAGTGGCCGTGGGCGCGGAGTTGGTTGATGTACTCGAGCATGATTACGCCGGTTTCGACGGAGACGCCAAAGAGGGCTAGGAAGCCGATGCCGGAGGAGACGCTAAGGTGCGTGCCGGTGAGCAGCAACGCTAACAGGCCGCCGAGCGGGGCTACAGCTACGTTGGCGAGGATCAGGCCGGCCCATTTTGCGGAGCTGAACATGGTGTAGAGGATTATGAAAATTACGAGAAGCGTGATGGGGACTACGATCATGAGGCGTTTTTGCGAGCGTTTTTGGCTTTCGTACTCGCCGGCCCAATCAATGTGATAGCCGACGGGGAGTTTCACGCGCGCTTTCACGAGTTTCATGGCTTCTTCGACGGCGCTGCCTAAGTCGCGGCCGCGGACGCTGTATTTTATGGCTACGTAGCGGGAATTCTCCTCGCGGTAAATTTCGGAGGCGCCGTCGCGAACGTTTACTGTGGCTAATTGCGAGAGGGAGACTCGTTCACCGCTCGGAGCTAGGAGGCGGATATTTTCGATGGCTTCTTTGGTGTCGCGATAGTTTGGCAGGTACCGGACTACGAGGTCGTAGCGCTGCTCGCCTTGTAACACCTGGCTGACGGCTTTGCCACCGACCGCGGTTTCGACTGCGTCTTGTACGTCTGAGACGTTAATGCCGTGGCGGGCGGCTTGCTCGCGGTCCACGGAAATATTCAAATTTGGCTGGCCCACGACACGGAAGAGCCCCAGGTCTTCTACGCCGGCGATGCCGCGCATTACGTTTACAACTTCATCGCCTTTTTCTTCCAGGATTTTCAAATCGTCGCCATAAATCTTGATGGCCAGTTCGCCTTTTACGCCGCTGACGGCTTCTTCCATGTTGTCTGCGATGGGCTGCGAAAAATTCCATAAGATGCCGGGCATTTTGCTGAGCTGGGTGTCCATCGCGGAGATCAGCTCGTCTTTATCTTTGTGGAAGACGGGGCGCCACTGGTCTTTGGGTTTCAGATCCACGAAATATTCCGTGTTGAAGAAGCCGGTAGTGTCGGTGCCGTCATCGGGGCGGCCGACCTGGCTGGTTACCACAGTGACTTCGGGAAAGGACGCGAGAATGTCGCGGGCTTGATTGGCGACGCGGACGCCTTCCGTGGGTCCGGTGCTGGGGGCGAGGGTACCGCGGACCCATATCGCGCCTTCGTCAAGGTGGGGGAGAAATTCCGAGCCAATCAAGCCGCTGAGCATCAGGAAAACGGCAAGCGCAAAGGCGGCAGCGCCTACGCCGACCGTGAAGACGCGATGGTGGATGGCCCAGCCGACGGCGACGCGATATTTATCGCGCAGGAAAATCATCACGGGATTGGGCCATTCTTTTACGCCGTGGCTGAAGACGAGCAACGCAAGGACCGGAGCGATAAGGATCGCGAAAATCAACGCGCCGAGGAGGGCGAAGGAAACGGTCCAGGCCATGGGCTTGAAGAGGCGGCCTTCGACGCTCTGCAGAGTGAAGATGGGGAGATAGGCGGTGATGATGATGGCGCGCGCGTAGAAAACCGGGCGGAGGACTTCCATTACGGCGTCGCGAATGACTTCCAGAGGCGTCTTTTGCGCGCTGGAGGAGAGGCTGAAATGGCGGACGATGTTTTCGATGATGACGACGGTGCCGTCAACGACCATGCCGAAATCGAGCGCGCCCAGTGAAAGCAGATTCGCGGGAATTTTGTTGAGGTCGAGGCAGATGGAGGCGAAGAGCAGCGAAAACGGGATGGTGAGCGCGACGATGAGCGCGCCGCGGGAATTGCCGAGGAAGAAAAATAAAATTATGGAGACGAGCAGGACGCCTTCGGTGAGATTTTCGAGGACCGTGTGGGTGGTGAGCTGCACGAGATTGCTGCGGTCGAGGAACGGGACGATCTTCACGCCGGGCGGGAGAATCTGGTCGTTCAGTTCTTTTACCTTTTCGTGGATGGCAGCCAGGGTTTCATCGGCGTTGGCGCCTTTGCGGAGGAGGACGATGCCTTCGACGACGTCTTCGTTGTCAAGTATGGTGCCATCCGCTTTGTGAATTCCCTTCCCTATTTGTCCGAGGCGAATGCGGGAGCCTTGGGTGACCGTGGCGATATCTTTGACGCGGAGGACCGTGCCGTTTTTCGTGGTGATGGCCGTCCGCTCGATGTCGCCGACGGTGCTGAACAGGCCTACTACGCGCACATTGATTTGTTGGAGGCCGGATTCGACGAAGCTGCCGCCGGCGTTGGCGTTGTTGTTCGCGAGTTGTTGCTCGACCTGGCTGATGCTGAGGCCGTGGGAGACGAGCGCGTTGGGATCCACGCGGACCTGATATTCGCGGGTGATGCCGCCGAAGCTGGAGACGTCCACGACATTCGGAACGGACTTGAATTGCTTTTCTAGCGTCCAGTCCTCAATGGTTTTCAGATCCATGAGGTCGTATTTGGGATTGGTGCTGCGCAGCGTGTACCAGTAAATCTGGCCGACGGGGCTCCAGTCCGTGCCCATCTGCGGTTGCAGGCCGTTGGGGAGCGTGACCTGCGACAAGCGCTCGAGAACTTTGGAGCGATTCCAGTCGTCGATCGAGTTGTCGTCGAAAATGAGCATGACGCTGGAGAGGCCGAAGAGCGAATCGGAGCGGAGGTGGGCGAGGTGCGGCAGACCGTTCATTTGAATTTCGATGGGGATGGTGACTTGCTGCTCGACTTCTTCGGCGGCGCGCCCGGGCCATTGGGTGATGACCTGGACGTAATTGTTGGCGACGTCGGGGTAGGCCTCGACTGGAAGACTGTGAAACGAGATGGCGCCCCAAACGAGAAATAGGAGAGCGAGCGCGAGAACCATGAAGCGATTATTGAGCGCGAAATCTATGAGGCGTCGCATCAGGTGGCTGGCGTTCCTTGGTGGCGATTCGCTGGCAACTATTGCTCCACGGTGTTTTGGAGAACGAGGGCGTTGGAGACGACCTGATCGCCGGGTTTCACGCCCGAGATTATTTCCTGCGCATTGCTGGGGAGCATTTCTCCAGCGACGACGGCGACGCGCTTGAATTTATTTCCGCCCGCGGGCGTATAGACCCAATCGCGATCGTGCAGGTGGAGGATTGCCGAAGCTGGGACAGACGCATGGGATTCCTTCTTCTGTCCGCGGAAAGTGGCGGTGACGAACATGCCGGGGCGCATGTCGCCGGGATTGTGGACCTGGATACGAACTTTGGCGGTGCGGATCGTGGGATCGAGGACGGCACCGATGTTGCTGATGGTGCCTTTGACGACTTGATCGGGATAGGCGTTGAGGCGGACGTCGGCGGTGTCTCCCAAGCGGACGTCAGACAAATCGTTTTCGTAGACGTCGCAGATGATCCATACGTCGGAGAGATCTGAAATTGTGAAGGGATTGGTGGAGGAGAGGCCTTGCACCCCGGCAGCGTTGGTGACTTGCTGGTCAGTGATAACGCCGGCGATGGGGGCGACGATATCCACGATGCCGGACGGATGATCGAGGGGAGCGCCGAGGACGTGGAGATGCTCGGCGGTGGTTTCGACGTCCACTTTGGCTTTGTTTGCGGTGTCTTCGGCGACTTGAAAATCGTTGAGCGAAATTGCGCCGTGATCGTAGAGACCTTTGGCGCGATCGAATTGGGTGTTGGCTAGAGTTTCATCGGCGACGGCTTTGCGATAGTCGGAGTAGGCTGCGGCGATGTCCGCGCTTTGCACGCGGAGGAGGAGCTGGCCTTTTTTTACGGTGTCGCCCAGGCGGGCGCGAATTTCGACTACGCGGCCGGAGGCGATGGAGATGACTGGGACGGTGCGGGCGACATCGGGGCTGACTGTGCCGGTGACTGTTAGCTGGGATGCGGCTTTGTATTCGGTGGCGGCGGCTAGTGGGAATTGGGAAGCGTTGTCAACTTGGACGATGTTGGGGTCGCCTTCGCGTTCGACCTGGGTTGGCGGAGGCGCTTCGGCTGAGGCATTTTGTTTTGTGTCGCTGCCACAGCTGAATAGGAGTAGTGAGGCGGCTGCGAGGAGTGCGGCTAGCGATGTGATGGTGCCCGCGCGTTTCATTAATACCCTCAGGATTATAAGTGCGCTGCAGTAGACAACAGCTGCCGTAAACAGAGCGTAAAGACCGGGTAAGAATCACATATTCGGGGGTCTGTACGCCAGCGGTACGGTGTTTGTGTTGCGACGGTGAAATTGAGTTGGATGGTTGGGGGCAGAGGTTGGTTGGATGCGGGTGCGGCGGTGGATTGCGAGGCTTCGGAGGCGGAAGAATTTACCGCAGAGGAACAGAGGGCGCAGAGAAGGGCCACGGCGAGAGGAGATGAGGTTGAGATCGTGGCAAGCTTGGGCGCGGCGAGCAGCGCCCCTACCGAAGAAACACCTCACGCGTGGCCGAATCCGCGCTACGCGAAGAAAGAGGGCGCCCCTGAGACTTACCCGTACGCAAGGCTGGATATAAGTTTGAGGCTGTGCGGCGTTAGGAATTTGCGAGGCGGGACTTGGCGCGGGAGAGGAACGCATCGGTTTGGGTGGGATCTGGGAGGGCGCCTTGTGCGAAGTGTTTGGCGCCGCCGCCTTTGCCCTGGAATTCTTTTAGGGACTCGCGGAGGATCGCGCCGAGATCTTGAGTGAGTTCCGGGGATCTCGCTGCTACTACGTGGCCGGATTCGCGGCTGGCCAGCAGCGCGATCACATTTTTCTCCGTCGTGAGTCTTGCGGCTAGTAGCGCTAGGTATGCTGGGGTCGCATCGGGTGGTGTGGTGACGATCAGGCGGATGCCGTTCGGCGATTCCGGATGCTGCTGCAGCATCGCTTGCGCTTCCAGATTGGCCAAACGCTCTTCGAGGCGTTTGATGGCGGAGGTGTTGGCGCGGCGGTCTTCGATATTTTTTGCGATGCCGGCTGGGACGTCTGCCAGGGCGCAGCTTAGTAGCGTGGCGGCTTGGGTTAGCGTGGCGAAGTCGCCGCGTGCGGCTGAGAGGGCGCGATAGCCGGCTACGAATTCGATGCGTGTGTGCTCGCGGGTGCGTTCGAGTTTGCGGAGGAGGATCAGGCCGGCTTGGCCGGTGCTCGCGAGGTGGGTGCCGCCGCAGGGTTGGCGGTCGAAGCCTTCGATATCAATGGCGCGGAGGATTCCTTCGCGGTCAACTTTTTTTCTTATGCCGGATTCGGCTAGTTCTTGCGCGGTGCCGAAGCGGATCACGACCGGGCGATCTTCGAAGATGATTTCGTTGGTGCGGCGCTCGGCTGCTTCTAGCTGGCGTGGGACTAAGCTCGGCGTCGCGAGATCGATCGTGGAAATTTCCTTGCCTAGATGGAAGGAGACGGTTTCGAAACCAAACAGTTCGATCAAGGCGGCGGAGAGCAGGTGCTGCGCGGTGTGTTGTTGCATGTGATCGAGTCGGCGAGGCCAGTCGATCTTGCCGTGGATGGGGCCGGCGGGTACTTCGGCCGTGGTGTAGTGGACCACGTGATGCGGGTCGCCAGGACTGGAGACGTCTGACCTGGCGGCGTCCGGGGCGCCGGCGTTTGGCACATCGACAACTTCAACTACTTGGGCATCGCCTAACGTGCCTAGATCGTGCGGTTGGCCGCCCGAAGTCGGGTAGAAGGCGGTCTTATTAAGGATGACTTTCCAGCGGGGGCCATCGGGCGTGCAGGAAACGACCGTGGCGTCGAATTCGCGGAGGAAAGAGTCGTGGTAATAGAGCCTGTCCGTCAGGTCAGTTCCCTTTTGATGCAGGGCAAGAATAACATAGAGACTGTGACGCCAAGCGGCTGGACGCGGTAGAATTAGACGTGCCCATCAAACTGATTGCCATGGATATTGACGGAACTTTGCTGAACAGCAAGTCCGAGATATCGGAGCGGAATTCGGAGACGATTGCGGAAGCGGCGGCGCGCGGGATTGAGATTGTGCTGGTGACTGGGCGGCGATTCGATTTCGCTTTGCCGATTGCCAATGCCCTGCCGTGCGATTTGCATTTGATTGTGAATAATGGAGCACTGGCGAAGTCGCGGAACGGGACGACGCATTTGAGGTATATGCTGCCGGCCGAAACGGCGCGGCAGGTTTTGGCTGCTACGCCGGAATTTCGCGGGAGCGCGGCGGTGATTTTCGACCGTCCGGGGGCGCGGCAAGTGATTATGGAGCGGGTGGATTGGGACGACCCGTTTCGCGGGGGATATTTCCGGCGCAACCGCGAGTATATTGCGGAGGTCGCGCCTTTGGGAGATTGTTTGAGCGGGAGCGAGGATCCGATACAGGTGATGTATGCGGGAAATTGCGCGCCGATGCGGGCGGCGATGAAGAGCCTGGAAGCGCTATCGCGGGCACGGGATTTTACTTTGGCTTTGACGGAGTATGCGGATCGCGATTTTTCGATTTTGGATGTGCTGCGGCGGGATGTGACTAAGGGTACCGCGCTTGCGGAGTGGACGCGGCAGCGCGGGTTTAGGCGCGAGAATGTGCTGGCGATTGGGGACAACTGGAACGATCGGCAGATGCTGGAGTATGCGGGGAGTCCGGTGCTGATGGGAAATTGTATTGCGGAGTTGAAGGAGCTGGGATGGCCGATTACTTTGTCGAATGATGAGGATGGGGTGGCGGCGGCGATTCGGAATTATGCGTTGAATGAGAATTGAGGGTGGAGTTCAGAGTTAGCAGTTGAAAGTCAAAAGTTAAAAGTGGCGGACGAATTTTGAGAGTGCGAAATTTATTTTCGGCGACGGGCTTCGTTGTGGCGCTGGTTAGCGCTGCGGGGATTTTTCCTGCTGCGGCTTCGGCGGATTACGCGGTTTTGCGGTCAGGGGCGCGGTTGCATATTACGGGGTATGAGCGTGATGGGGAGCGGGTGCGACTGACGGTGGATGGCGGGACGGTGAGCGTGGCGGTTGCGGATTTGGTGGCTGTGGAGCCGGAGGAACATTTCGCGGCGACGCCGGCGGCGGTGATTGCGCCGGGACCTTTTGGGAATTTGATTCACGCGGCGGCGGAGAAGCATGGCGTGGATGAGAGTCTGATCCGGTGGGTGATTGCGGTGGAATCGAATTTTAATCCGCGGGCGGTTTCGCGGAGGCGGGCGCAGGGGTTGATGCAGCTGTTGCCTGCTACTGCGGCCGTTTATTCCGTGGCGAATATTTTCGATCCGGCTGAGAATATTGATGCGGGGACGCGTTATTTGAAGGATCTGCTGGCGCGGTATCGCGGAGATCTGCGGTTGGCGCTGGCGGCTTATAACGCGGGGCCGGAGATGGTGGAACGTTATGGGGGAGTGCCGCCTTTTCCGGAGACGCAGAAGTATGTGCGGGTGATTACGGGGCATATGGCTGCTCGGGAACAGGATTTGGTGGCGAAGAATTAGTTTACGTTTTGCACCGCGGATTTTTTCTGCACGGCATCACTTCAAAAAGCCCAAATTCAAAAGCAACATCAAGAACGCCCGCCTAAAAAGAAAACGCGGGCGGCCGCTACGAAAACAAAAGCGACGAACGGGTGCGGAGTCGAAATCGTGGTGAGCTGGCGCGCAGCAAGCAGCGCCCCTACCGGCAGGTCCAACTGAACAGACTGGGTGCGTTTCACTAAAGCAAGCCGGCGGGACGCCGGTTCTACGAGAGGCACCTGCGTCAAGTGAGGGATTGGCGCGTTCCCAGGAACGGCTGCGGCTCTCGCTGAGGCTGCGGTTTATTGTTGAGGCGACGATTGTTGGGGTTGCTGCGGTTGCTGTTGAAATGGATTGCTCGACGTCGGGTTTTGCGAGTTGGGGTTGTTGCTCCCTTGGGAGTTGCCGAATGGGCTGGTGGCGCCTTGGCCTGGGCCGCTTCCTGGTTGGCCGCTTATGGGTAGACCGCCAGCCAGGGCGCCGCCTTGTGCGCCGCTGAGTTGTTGTTGCATGGCTGCTGCGGCGTCTTCGAGCGGGTTCCAGATGAATTCCCAATTGATGTATTTCTTGCCGCCGTGATAGACCCGTTGCGACGGGGTGTCTTGAGTGCAGGCCACGCCGGTCAGGAAGCCGCCCAACACCGGGCCGTCCACTGGTCCAGTGGGTTTGAGCAGGGCCATGGCGGCTAGCGTGGCTTGATTGATGGCCAGGCCCGCTTGGCCGAGGCCCGCGAGGCCTTGCTGATTATTCTGGGGCAGGCCCAGATTATTCAGGCTGGAGGAATTCGCGCCGGAGTTCAGCGTGTTCAACGGATTCTGAGAGCTTTGGGGATTTTGGGTGTTGGAGGGGTTCTGAGAATTGTCGCCGTTCGGAGGCTGGCCATTTTGCGGGTTGGACGAAGGATTTCCGGATGCGTCCGTGGAGCCGTTTTGTGTGGAACCGGGCTGAGGCGGAATATAACCCGGAGGCGTGGACCCGGTGGAATTATCGTTGGCGACGGGCGTGGTGTTTGGCGGCGGCTGCGAATTTGCGGCACCGGAGCTGGCATCGCCGAGGCTGGAGACTGGCACGCCAAGCTGGCCGGGTTGGCCGGGCTGACCTTGCAGTGTGGGGAGCTGGCCGCCATTGGCGTCCAAAAGTGCCATTTGCTGCAGGTTCGCGTACTTCGTGCTTCCGATAATTTGCCCGGCGGCGTTGACGTAGATGAAGCGCCAGGAGCCGTCACCGGGATTGGTGGGATTTTTGTAGGCCTGGCGGAGGAAATGGAGATCCGGTGCGCCTTTCAGGAGGTCGTCGAGCGTTTGCGGGTAGTGGCCGAGCTTGTGGTAGTAGAGGCGAACGGCGCGGGCGTATTGATTGCCGCGCCAGATGGTTTCCTGCTCGATGCGACGGCGGCGAATAGTGGCGCCCATCTGAAGGACGGTGATGCTGGCAGCGATCATGACCAGCATCAGCCCCAAGACAAAAAGGAAGGCGTAGCCGGATTCCTGATTGCGGAGGCGGGGTACGCGGTTCGCGCGGGTGCGCGAAGGACGCGAGCCGCGAAGGAAAGCGCCGAGAATGCGGCGTGCGGTCATTGGTTCGGATTCTGATTAAAATTCTGATTCGGGGCGCCTGGGGCGGAGTCTGAGCCGACTGGCTGAACCATTTGCACGATGGCGTGGCGGCCGGAGGAAGTTTCCTCCACGTCCGCGGAATCATTGCCGATTTTATCGAGGCGGTAGCGATTCAGAAATTCCGAGCCTTCCTGGACGACCAGGACTTCATCGCCGTTGAGAAAAAATGCGACGCGCTTGCCGGTCTTGGACATCAGAGCAGAGCCGAAAAGCTGCGCCGGAACGGTGACGGGCGGCGGAGGCGGCGGCTGGTGCGGACCCTGCGCGCGATAATTGTCACGAGCGATCTGCTCCGGGGATTTCGGCGGAGGCGGTGGAGGGCCGAAAATGAAAATGTTACGGTGCGAGCCGGAATAGTCGAGTTTTTTTATTTTGTCGAGCAGATCGAGGCGGAGGTGCGGCTCCTCGACATCGAGCGGGCGAAACGTAGTATCGGAGGCCAGCACACCGGAAATGCCGGGGCCTGTGCTGCGCTCGGCGTAAAACACGTAAGCGGCGAGCAGCACCAGAGCGATCAAGACGTAGATTTGAGTTTGTTTGGACATCGCTCAGGTCCTGAAATAGGTCTGCAAATCGAGCTGCAAGCGGATTCCACCGCCGGGAGTGTTGGCCGACTGCAAACGCAAATTGCTGAGGAGATAGAAATTTTTGGAATGCTCCAGGCCGTTGATGAATTGGATGATGGCGGGATAATCGCCTTCGACGGTATCGGAGATGTCAATTTCAGTGACGTCGCGGCCTTTCAGCTCTTTCTGTTTGAAGCTAATGCCGGAGCTGCGCAGATTGGCTTTGGCGGCGATGCTGCCGAGGTCGTCTTCGATGGTGGAGTAGCCGCTATCCGCGGGTAGAAAAGCGGTGTGATAAAAAGTGTCGTACTCACGGCCTTCGCCGGAAAGGTCCTGGTGAATGCGTTCGCCGCGGGCGACGTCGCCCTTGAGCAGGGCCGCCTGCGTTTTAAGGCGGTCGCGCTGGGCGCTCAAGGAGCCGGCGCCTTCGCGCGAAGATTGCCAGAGTTGATAGACGAGGGCCAGGTCCGCCGCGAAGAGCAGGGCGAGAGCGACGGCGATCGTTTTTTTCCAAACTGTCCAGGTCATGTTCATGGTCAGGTGGTGGAATACCAGGCGGTCAACTGCACGGTGATTTTGTCGCCGGTGGACTGCTGATCAGCGTGGCGATCGTCCTTCACCTGGATGTCCGTGAAAACCTTGGAGCGTTCGAGATTCTGCAAGAATTTAATTTTGGACTCGTCGGATTCGGCGCCAACCATCAGCTCGACCTGGGCACGGCCATTCTCGAGCTTGGGAGAAATACTGACGACGCGCACGCCGGGGGGCAGGATCTGTTCGAGATCCATGAAGACTTTGGTCCAGGGAAAGCTGCGCTGACCGATGAGAGAATTCAGAAACGCGGCGCGATCGAGAACCTGCTTGGCCTGGGCGGTCTGAAAATAGGATTCGAGCGCAGCTTGCTTTTCGCGATTGATCTTAATTTCGCCTTGCCAGCGGGAAATTTCGGCGCGGAGGTCGCGGCTGGAGCGCCAAGAAGTGTAGGCGGCGTGGCCCAGCAAGACGAATACGAGCAGGCCGACGACGGCCAGAACGCCCGCGGCGGCCAGGAACGGCCGCTTGTTGTCGAGCGGCGTGGTGGAAAGATTGAGCCGAAGTTTCATGCTTCCTCGCGGCGCGCGGGCCGCTCAGGAACCTCCATTGAGCATCCAACCAACCAGCGCGTCGAGATCCTGATGGATCAAATCCTTGGCGCTGGCGCCCAGTTCGTGGGCTTTGTCTGATTCCGCAAGAGAGGCGATGGGGCATTTTAGTTCGGCGGAAAGGGCGCGGCGGAAAACTTCTTCGCGCGCGCCAAATCCGGCGAGGAGGGCGCGGTCTGGGGCACCGCCCCACGTATCTTGAAAATAAGCGACGGCCGGAAATATTTCATCGAGCATGGACTGGGGATCGAGCATCGCAGCTTCGGTGGACATTTCAGTGGAGCGGTAGACGCAGAGATTGCCGGCGCTGACGATCACGGTGGTGAGTGTTTTGCCGGACATGCGGACGAGGAGCGTGGAGCCCTCGTCACCGAGCAAAGGCAAAGTGCCCAGCGTGGAGCTGAGAACCACGCCGGCGCTGGAGCCCAAGGGTTGCAGGATATCTTCGTATTCCTTGACGATGCGCTGACGTGCGACGGCGGTGACGATTTCGAGCGCGCCCTGCCGGCCGGTCTGGCGCATCCAGGAGACGGCGGTTTCGTCCACATCGAATGGAACGCTTTTCTTGAGGCGCCAACGCAATAACTGGAGCGCTTCATCGGCGCGGCGCGGCAAAGTATCGAACGGGAGAATAAAAACGCGAACCACGGGATCGGGGATTAGAAGCGCGAGCGGCGAGCCGTGCGCTGGAACGCGACTCAAAACTTTGCGCAGGATGGAGCGAACGGCGTCGGGCTGTACCACGTTGGTATCCACTGGCGAAACCATTATCGCACCGGGAGGCAACGGTTCGATGGCGTGCGATTCCAGATGACGACCAGTGGCGGACCAATGCGCCGCGGCAACGTGCGTGGAGGTGATTTCCACGACGACGGAGGGATGCGGCATGGCGTTGAGCCAGCGCTCCAGTCGCTGCACTGGAGCTAGCTCGAAGAATTGGCTGGCCAAGCTGGCGGAGCTAGTCAAGGAACGTCACCTTGTTGATTTCGCGGAGTGTGGTGGTGCCGCCACGGACTTTGGCGAGGCCGGAATCGCGCAGGAAAGACATGCCTTCTTCCTTTGCGACGCGCTTGATTTCGGAAGTGGGGCGACGATTGATGATCATTTCGCGAATGTGGTCGGAGAGATCGAGCAGCTCGGTGATAGCGGAGCGGCCGCGATAGCCGCTGCCGGAACATTCCAGGCAGCCGGCGCCTTCGAAAAATGGAACTTTGGACCATTCGGCCGGATCGAGGCCGGATTCCTTCAGGACTTCGGGCGCGTACTGGACTTGTTTCTTACAATTTTCGCAAATCACGCGGACCAGGCGTTGCGCGAGGATGCAATTCAGCGCGGAGACGAAATTGTAGGGTTCGACACCCATGTTGATGAAGCGGCCGATGACGTCGGTGCAATTATTGGCGTGGACGGTGGTGAAAACCAAGTGGCCGGTGAGCGCGGAGTTGATGGCGATCTGCGCGGTTTCCTGGTCGCGGATTTCGCCGACCATGATTTTGTCCGGGTCATGACGCAGGATGGAACGCAAGCCGCGGGCGAAGGTGAGGCCCTTCTTTTCGTTCACGGGAATCTGAGTGATGCCGCGGACCTGGTATTCGACCGGGTCTTCAATGGTGATGATTTTGTCTTCGTCGTTCTTGATCTCGTTGATGGCGGCGTAAAGCGTCGTAGTTTTGCCGGAGCCAGTGGGTCCGGTGACGAGGACCATGCCGTAGGGTTCCTGAATGTAGCGACGGAAGCGGGTTTTGTCCGGGCCGTCGAAACCGACGACGTCGAGTGTCAGGTTACGGAATTTCTCGCTGAGAGTTTCTTTGTCGAGGACGCGGAGGACGGCGTCTTCGCCGTGGACGGAGGGCATGATGGAAACGCGGAAATCCACGAAGCGACCTTTGTAACGCACGCGGAAGCGACCGTCCTGCGGGACGCGGCGTTCGGCGATATCGAGTTCGCTCATGACTTTAATGCGCGAAAGGATGGTGGCGTGCCATTCCTTAGCGAGCGGTTGCATGGCGTATTGCAGGACGCCGTCAATGCGGTATTTGACGACTACTTCGGTTTGGCGCGTTTCGATGTGGATGTCACTGGCGCGGCGTTCAAGGGCGGTGAAAATGACGGTGTCAACGAGGCGGACGACGGGGCTGACGCCGGAATCGCGCGTGAGCTTGTCCATGGAAATATTTTCATCACTGTCATCATCTTCGCTGACAACCTGCAGCGTGAAGCCTTCGGTGGCTTGATCGAGAACGCGCTGGGATTGCTCTGTGCGCTTCAGGAGGTCGTCAATTTGCGATGTGGTGGCGACTTTGATTTGCAGGCGCTTGCCGAGGAGGAGCGAAAGTTCGTCGGTGAGATGGAGCTGGCTGGGATCGGCGAGGGCAACGACCAGAGTCGTGTCATGCGCTTCAAGCGGGACGAACTTGTAGCGAAACATCAACTCCGCGGGAATACTACGGAAAAGGTCGGGATCAATGCGCTGCTCGCGCAGATCCACGAAGGGGCAGCGATAACGCTCGGCTAGTTTGCGAGCCTGGTCGCGTTCGGCGGCGTCGTCTTTGCCGCCGGGAACAACCGGATTGTTGGTGGTGGTTGCCATAGGGTGTTAGCCGCCAGAGCCCACTTGGAGAGAGAAGAGCGGCAGATAAAGGGATATCAAAATAAAGCCTACCACAACGGCCATGACCACCAAAATGACGGGTGAAATCCAGATCAAGGTGCGCTTCAGGCGGGTGCTGACTTCTTCTTCGTAAAATTCGGCGACACTGGTGAGCATGGCGGAGAGCGCGCCGGAAGCTTCGCCGACTTCAATCATCTCGAGGGCGAGGTCTGGAACGAGACGCGTTTCGGCGAGGCTCTCATGGAGGGTGCGGCCCTCGCGCACTTTCCCTGCGGCGCCTTGCACGGAAGTGGCGATGAGGCGGCTGCCGATGGCCTGAGACGAGGTTTCCAGGCCCGCCACCAGCGGTGTGCCGCCGGCGAGCAGAGTGGAAAGAGTGCGCAGGAATTGCGAGATTTGCGATTTCAGCCAGATGTCCCCGAATACGGGAACCTTGGGCCTGAGGCGGTCAATGGCTAGCGCTCCCTGGTCCGAGCGCGTCCATACAAAAATTGCCGCAACGACGATCGCGCCTGCCCCAAGGATCACGAGAAAATAATCGCGCAGCGGCACTGCGACGTTGAGCATGATCTGGGTCATGGCGGGCAACTGGACGCCCAGATCCTGGTAGAGTTTGGCGAATTGCGGGACGGCGTAGGTGACCAGGAACGTCATCGTCACGATGACGGCGAAGACGAGAATGGCGGGATAAATCAGCGCCGTGATGAGCTCCTTTTTGAAGCCAGTGCTGATCCGCAGATAGGAAATATATTGATCCAGAACCCCGGTGAGATTTCCGCTGCGTTCACCGGCGGCGATCACGGTGACATAGACGGGCGGAAAAGAGCCCTGCGCGGCGAGGGCCTCGGAAAGCAACGCGCCTTCGCGGACACGCTGGCGGACATCTTGGAGGACGGGCCGGAGCCGCGGGGCGGCGGCGCGTTCGGCGAGGAGGTCCAAAGCTTTGAGGATGGGCAGACCGGCTTTTACCAGGGTGTTGAATTGCTGATTGAAGATCAGGAAGTCGTTGAGGACGATTTTTTTGGCGCGGGTCTTGCCACTGAGCTGGGAGAGGAAGTCAAAATGAATGCGGACGGAAAAGACGTGATAGCCCTGCTCGGAGAGCTTCTGACGCGCTTCGCCCTCGGACTGAGCCGTCTCCACTTGTTGGAAGATGCGGCCGGAAGTGTCTCCGACTTTACATACATATTGGCCCACGAGTGTATAGACGGCCCGGGGGGTGGGACGTCTCTTGCAAAGTTTAGCATACCCCTTCGAGAGTGGTGGGATGACACGAGACGAGGTGTTTAGAATTAATACTGTAGTAACAGGGGCGGGGTGCGGGTTGGGGTCGGGAGTTCAAACTCATCACTGATGAACGCAGATAAAGGCAAATGATTTAACACTGAAGCCACAGAGGAAAGGTGGAGAAAAATCGGAGAGCGACGGAGTTAAGAGAAGATAATTAACAGTAAAAAGCAAAAGCGTGCAGCAACGGCTTTTTGCCGCTGAGATACAGTGGGCGCAGAGAAAACCGGCGCCGCGGAAACGTTGAGGCCCGGGCAAGCTGGGGCGCAGCAAGCAGCGCCCGTACCTACGCTAACGTGAGGACGTGGCGCGCGAATTCCGGTGAGGCGAGCGTCGCAACTGCGTTCAATGAACTTGGTTGGCCAGGGCGGATTCGTCTACTACGGTGACGCCTTGCGGCGGGGCGAAATGGAACATGGTTTCGGCGAGAGGGAGGTTTTCTTGCCAGTTGGCGAAGCGGAATTCGGTTTCCAGATCTCCTGGTTGGCGGATTATTAGGCGCACAAGATGGGATTCGGGGTCGGATTCGAGCAGGACTTCGCGGATTTCCTGGTCGGCATCGGCGGATTCGCGTTTAGGAACGCAGCGCAGGACGGAGTTTTCCGCCGCAGTGGGGCGGTCTTCGGGGTCTTGCGCTTTCGCAGGGTCGAGGATTTCGATGCTGCTGCAGAGTTTCGAGAGATCGGACTTCCCTGTTAGCAGCGCGAGCGGAGTGCGCCAGTCGGAGCTTTCTTTTACTTTGGCGCGGCTGACGGTGCGGTCGGCGGGAACGTAGAACCAGACGTTGGTTCCGTCCACGATGAAAAGTTTTTTCTCGGGCGATTCGTATTCCCAGCGCATGCGGCCGGGCTGGGAAAAATAAACGATGCCGGATTCGGCGGAGCCGCTGTCGGCAGTGCCGGCGTCGCTGTAACGTTCGTAGAAAGCGGCTTTCAGAGTTTGCGCGTGATGATAGCGAGCTTCGAGCGCGCGCAGGATCGACTGAGCGTCGCGAGGCTGAGGCAAAAATATGGAGAAGATCGCTGAAAGGACGGCTATAAACACACTTTCAGTCTAGCAGAACTGAGAAGTCGGGACTTGACGGTTTGAGACTACACGCGATGGAGGTCAGTGAGCGTTCGCCGTGACGACAACTTTTTCCCGCGCGCGGAGGGCGGTCTGAGAGAACTTTCGATGCCAGGCCTTTTCCAAGGCAACCATCTCCGAAATGCCGTCCGTTACCTCCTGCGCGGTGGAAGAGCGGCAAGGAACAATATCGCTGGGATCAAATTCGGCGCTGCTCTTTTTATAAACGGTGCCGGAGAAATAGTGCCACATAAAAAATTGCCCTTGCGAGGTGAATCCGTCGGCGCCAAACATCGGCTTCGCGAAGAAAAAAGTGGTGCGGTCGGCGAGCGCTGGATTCCAGATGGCCGTTCCCTGTTCGGATTCGCGGTTATTCTTCGCACCCAAGAGATCCAGAATCGTTGGAACAAGATCAATATGGGAAGTGAGCCAGGATATTCTTTCGGTGTGATCGAGCGCCCGAGGCGCGTAGAGGAGAAGCGGAACGTGGAACGCCGTTTCGTCAATGGTGCCACGGCGCATGTCGGGATTTTCTGACAGGGCGCGCAAGCCGTGATCGCCCACGACGACGATGATCGTATTATCAAGCTGGCCGTCTTTCCGCAACAGGTCCATGAGTTCGCCCAGCCAGGCGTCTTGTATTTGAAGGATGGCTTGGCCGCGCTCTTGGAGTTCAGCCGCCGTGTCGCCGGACTTACCGTCGGGATAGGGTGAATGCGCAATTTGAGGCAAAAACGCCGCAGCAAACGGCTGGCGTTGCTTCGCCCATTGATCGAGCTGGGATTCGAGCAAGTGGAGTGTGCTGAGGTCCGCCGCGATTCGCTGTTGCTGCCAGGAGGGCGCTTGGTTGCCGCTCGAGAGCGGGGCCTCCGGATAGAACTGGCGACTGAAAGCAAGCGCCTCGAAGAGTGCGGCATCTGGAATACCTGGCTCGCGCAGCGGCGAGAAAACCGCGGTTCGGTATCCGGCGGAATTCAGCTGAGACAGAAAATCGTCCGTTGAATCCCACACAGGAGAGTCAAAGGCGTTTCCGGGATCATCAATGGGATACCAAGAACTAAACACCGAGAACAGAGCGCTCCGTGTGATCGGGAAGGTAGTGTAGTGGCGTGTGCCGACGAACGAATTCTGCCGCAGACGACTGAAGTTCGGGAATTGCTTGAGATCTCCAGCTACCGGAAGGTACTTCTCCGGCGTGGTCTCCAAAATGAAAAACAGGACGTTCGCGCCGGCCTGTTTGCCGAAATAACGCGGATCTCTAACGGGTACCGGAGCGTGGGCAAGTTGACGATAGCGGGCGATCAAATCTTCCGTCGAAAGCCCAGATAAATCAGCACTGGTAAGACCCGCTGAGCGCTGCAGGTCGAGACCGCTGAATTCTCCTGTTTCGACAGCGTTTTCTTTCCAGAGCGAACCGGCCGCCCTGACCATGCTGCTCTGGTGGTAGGGCGATGCGGGAACGTCGGACTTTATCGAGAGGGCCAGGACAGCGACCACTGAGAATATGCACAGCTCGCCCGCCGTCTTCCAGCAGAAGGCGGCCCGCGTGGAGTTGACGCGACCGGAGTTCCTAACGGCCCAGGCGAGCGCAACTACTATCCCAATCAAAGCCGAAAGTGTGACGAGGGATTCTCTGGACAGCAAGTATTGCGCGTTAGAGCTGGGTTCGTGCCAGCCCCAGCTCAAACCAACCAGGATCATGCGGAGCGAGCTGAAACGGCCAAACTCTTTGAGCGAGAGCAGCTGGATTCCCAGCAGCAACGAGAACGCGAAGCTGAATAGCCCTGTGAGAATAGCCGACCAACGAGGGCGCAAGTAGCGATTCACGATCAAGAGTGCCAGGGGAATGAACAAGGCGCCGTAGAAGAGCTCCGCGCGGAAAAAGCTGACGCGCTCGAAGATATTCAAGGAATGGAGGCCCATTGAGCGGGCTTCCGTGGTGAAGCCGCTCTGATCGGTCATCATGTACCACTTCAGGTACAAGCTCAACGCGGCAGGAAACAACCAGGCAATAAGAAAACGCGCGGACGAGACCCAGGGACTGGCTTGCACGACGCTGTCTCGTGAGATCGGACCAGCCGCGGCCGGCGCCTGCGTCATTGCGAGTGCGACTGAATCAGTGAGGCGCAAGGAATCACTGCAACGGGGGCAAGGCTTCGCACTCGGATTGAGTAGCCGGGGTCTGGCCGGCGGTATCGTAATGAATAACTCCGGGCTCGTCACTGCAGAAGCTGCGTATACCCGTGACGCCATATATGATGGGCGTTCCGGAAACGAGGTATGCATTGCTGCCCGCAGCGCCGCAACCTGCAGGAGGAATGACCGGCGCGCCGACTGGCGTGTACGCATAGGTGAAGCCGCTTTTCTGATTCGGCGCGGTAGTTACAATTGGATCCATCAGGTCCGCCTGGTCGCAGGTTGCCAAGGCTCCCGCCAAGCCACCCAATGTCGCGAGCGAGGCAGGAAAACCGTTGCCCCAGGTTGCATTGTAAGCCATCGCCGCCGTGGTGATGGTGCGAACCGTTTCCGCCGACGCCGCTTCGTTGGCTGCGATGCGCGCACGAAGCAATTGAGGAATCGCAATGGCGGCAATAATCAGAATGATGGCAATGACTACGAGAAGCTCGATTAAAGAAAAACCGGATGACGTGCGCCGTTCGGGAGCGCGTTGGCCGGATTGTTTTTGTGTGGTCATCGCGTGCTCCGATAAAGATCCTGACTCTTCGTTCTGAAAAAAAAGGGGGGAAGTTATTGCTTCCCCCCTCGATCGAATCATCCCCGGGTTACTGCAGGACCTGGGTGATGGCTTCGCACAGCGTATCGGTTTCACCGATCTGGGTGCCGGTGGTGTTGTAGTGAATGACGCCAGTTTCGTCGGAGCAGAACGCGCGAGTACCCGTCGAACCAGGCGTGATCGGCCAAGCATCAACTCCAAACGTGGTGTTCGGCGAAGACGCAGTGCCAGCGCCACCCGCTGCGGCGGTGTTGATGTTGTAGCCGCTCTTCAGACCGGTGGTCAGAGCTGGATCGATCAAGCAGGATATGGCTGCTGTTGCACCCGCGCAACCAGCGGCCGGCGTGCCGAGAATCGTGAGGCCGTTGGCGAAGCCGACGCCCCACGTGGACTGATACGTCACCTGCGAAGTCACGATCGTGCGGACCGAGCCGACAGCCGAAGACTCGTGAGCGGCCATCTGAGCGCGGAGCAAGTTCGGAATTGCGATCGCCGCGATGATCAAAATAATCGCGACGACGATCAGCAACTCGATCAGCGAAAAACCCTTCTGTTTCTTATTCATTGTTTCTCCTTGGAGCGAATGTCGGAATTTCCCTTGTACGCCCTGGCGGGGTACGCCAGCGATAGGAGCACGGACCGTTCCAAATCGGAGCACTCAGTTTACTTTTGGAACACACTAGCGCATCACTATGATGCACAGCGAGATATGCCGCGTTGTCCTGGTGCTGTGCCAGAAGCGACTATACCGCAACTGGAGATGACCGTAAAAGGTGACTATTTTTGACTGCTGTTCACGACAGAAACAGTCGAATCAAGCAGGGGGAGCCAGGCGAAAGCAGGGGTACTGAATGGGAGGGCGAAGCAAGGATGAGTGTTATGAGGGCAATGATAACGAGGAGCTGGATTCGGGGAAGACCTTCCGACGGGCTCCGTTCGGGAGCATGTTGGCCGGATCGTGTTTGCGGGGTTATCGCGTGTTCCGATCTAGATTCTAATTCTTCGATCAAAAAAAAGGGGGGAAGCTATCGCTTCCCCCCTCAATCGAATCATCCCCGGGTTACTGCAGGACCTGGGTGATGGCTTCGCACAGCGTATCGGTTTGACCGATCTGGGTGCCGGTGGTGTTGTAGTGAATAACGCCAGTTTCGTCGGAGCAGAACGCGCGAGTACCCGTCGAACCAGGCGTGATCGGCCAAGCATCAACTCCAAACGTGGTGTTCGGCGAAGACGCAGTGCCAGCGCCACCCGCTGCGGCGGTGTTGATGTTGTAGCCGCTCTTCAGACCGGTGGTCAGAGCTGGATCGATCAAGCAGGATATGGCTGCTGTTGCACCCGCGCAACCAGCGGCCGGCGTGCCGAGAATCGTGAGGCCGTTGGCGAAGCCGACGCCCCACGTGGACTGATACGTCACCTGCGAAGTCACGATCGTGCGGACCGAGCCGACAGCTGAAGACTCGTGAGCGGCCATCTGAGCGCGGAGCAAGTTCGGAATTGCGATCGCCGCGATGATCAAAATAATCGCGACGACGATCAGCAACTCAATCAGCGAAAAACCCTTCTGGTTCTTTTTCATTGTATCTCCTGGGAGCAATGCTCCGGATGTCGTGTCATACGCCCTGGCGGGGTACGCCAGCGATAGAAGCACGGACCGTTCCAAATCGGAGCACTCAGTTTACTTTCGGAACACATAGGCGCATCACTATGATACGCAGGGAGATACGCCGCGTCACTACGGGGATGTGCCAGAGGGACGATACTGCAAACGCGGGAGGCAGCAAAAGGTGGCTTTTATTGGCGGGTCGCAGTGACAGAAACAGTCGAGCCAACCGAGCGGAGCGCGGCTAAAGCGATGACATGGAATGAGAGGACGAACAAGGGGAGCGAAGCAGGATACCAGAGACCGGCGCAGGGTTGTGAATCAGGAAGATCGCGATGGGCCAGTGACTATTGGAGGGCGGGCAATGTTTCGCAAGCGTTCTGGCTGCCGGCGGTGGCGCCAGTGGTGTCGTAGTGCAGCGTGCCGGGCTCGTCGCTGCAGAAGCTGCGGATTCCGGTTACGAATTCCGATATCGGGGTCGCGGTAACCAAGTAGCCATTCGCACCCGGAAGCGTGCAGCCTGCCACCGCAGTAAGGGGCGGGCCGACGGCGGTGTACGCGAAGGTGTAGCCGCTCTTCTGGCTGGGGGCGGCAGCTATGATGTTGTCCATCAGCACGGATAGATCGCAAGTGGAAACACCGCCTGCAGGGCCACCTAGATTGGCGAGCGTGGCGGGGTAGCCGTTTCCGTAGGTCGAGCTATAGGTAACCGAGGCGGTAGTGATGGTGCGAATCACTTCCGCGGCGGCGGCTTCGTTGGCGGCGATCTTAGCGTGCAGAAGATTGGGTATGGCGATCGCGGCGATAATCAGGATGATGGCCACGACGATCAGGAGTTCGATGAGAGAAAAGCCGCGCTGACGGTGCAGGTGCTGCTGTGGTTTGCCGGATTGTGTTAAGGCGCGCATGACGAGATCCGTTGAGTCTCCCCTTCTGTTGGTCCAATTCGCTACTGCAATTCCCTGCTGCCACTCTCTTGTGAAAAACGAAAGCGGGAAGGAAGTTAGACTTCCCTCCCGCTTCGCAATTAGAGCCAGACTACTGCAGTGGCGCCAGGGCCTCGCAGGCGGTGTCCGTCGCTGCGGTGGTCGCGCCGAGTGGGTCAAAGCGGACCACACCGGATTCATCGGAACAGAACGAGCGTTGACCCGTCTGACCAACTGTTTGCGGGACAGCGCTAACGGCGAACGTCGGGACGATACCAGCCACAGCCGTGCCACCCGGCGCTGCCAGCTTGTAGCCGCTCTTGTTGCCTGCCGCCAAGACTGGGTCAATCAAACATGCCGCTGCAGCAGCCGCGGTGCAAGGATTCGCACCACCGAGATTTGCAATGGTGGCAGCAAATCCAGTTCCCCACGTGGAGGAATAGGTTACTTCAGCAGTTACGATCGTACGCACGGAACCGACCGCCGATGATTCGTTGGCGGCGATGCGGGCGCGAAGCAAGTTAGGAATTGCGATAGCCGCGATGATCAAAATAATCGCCACGACGATGAGCAACTCGATTAGCGAAAAACCCTTCTGTTTGTTTCTCATTGTTTCTCCTTGAAACTCGTGAACCTAAAATCTTGGAATTCACTGGCGGGTTACACGGCGGTAAGTGCACGGCGAAGGCCAGTCGAAGGGATTGCGGGAAATGCGAGCTTGCAGGCGCGCAGTTGGAATGAATTGAACGAGGTGCGGCCTATTATAAATTTCTCATATAGTTACGGAGATAATGGAGCGTTGGAGTTATGGCGAACGTCGCCGAATTGTGGCTGCGTGGACGGACTGAATGCGGCGGGAGCGGCGTGGCGTTCCCATTTGGAACGCGGGTTCCCGAGTTGCGACGGCGACCGCGCGAGCGGCGGAAACGCTGAGCACACAGAGAAGCTCAAAAGATTTTACACAGAGGAAACGCGGAGGACACATAGACAGAAGGAGGGATTCGTCAGCGCGTTTCACGCAGAGGGAACGGCGAAAGCAAATTCAAAACGCCCGCCTAAAAAGAAAAAGCAGGCGGCCGCTCCAAATTCAACGGAAAAGATAACTGCAACCCGGCGAAGCGGCTTTAATCTTGGCAAGCTGGGGCGCAGCAAGCAGCGCCCCTACGCACGCGAGATAAATGCTGGCGATTCTGCGGGAACCGCACAGGCAGGATTGCCTGTGCCACGAAATCTGGCGCAGAGAATGCGGCCGGCTATATGCCGTATTTCTTGGCGTAGTGGCGGAAAGAGCGATAGGACATTTTGAGGGTGTCGGCGGCGCGGGTGCGGACTCCGCCGGAGCGTTCCATGGCGGCTAACAGGAAGGAGCGCTCGAGCTGCTGGATGTAGACTTCGAGGTCGAGGCCTTCGGCGGGAAGGATGGAACGGTGGCCATTGCCGCTGCCGTTACCGTCGCCATTGCCGTGGCCGTTACCGGAATGATTGGAGATGGTCTCTTGATAATGGTCGCGGATGCGGGTGGGCAACGCGTCGGCGGAAATGCGCGCGGATGATTCCAGGGCTACGGCGCGCTCGATGGTGTTCTCGAGTTCGCGGACGTTGCCCGGCCAGTCGTACACTTCCAGGCGACGCATGGCTTCGGGGTCAATTGCTTCGATTTTTTTGCCCATGGATTTCGAATAACGATCCAGGAACGAGCGCGCGAGCAGCGGAATATCTTCGCGACGTTCACGTAGGGCCGGCAGATGGATGGGGATCACGCTGAGGCGGTAGTACAGGTCTTCGCGGAAGCGGCCTTCGGCGATTTCCTTGGCGAAATCCTTGTTGGTGGCAGCGATCACGCGCACGTCCACATCGCTCTCTTCGGTGCTGCCCAGCGGGCGGACTTTTCCTTCCTGCAAGACCCGATAGAGCTTCACCTGCATCGTTAAGCTCATGTTGCCGATTTCGTCCATGAAGAGCGTGCCGCCATCGGCAGCCTGAAATAGGCCGCGGCGATTTTCGTTGGCGCCAGTGAAGGAGCCGCGCAGGTAGCCGAAGAGTTCGGATTCGAGCAGGGTTTCGGGAAACGCTCCGCAATTGATGGTGATGAACGGAGCTTTCGCGCGGGCGGAGTTTTCGTGGATGGCGCGGGCGACGAGTTCTTTGCCGGTGCCGCTTTCTCCGGTGATGAGCACGCGGCTGGATTGGGGGGCGATGGTTTCGATCAGGTCGAAGAGATCGCGCATTTTGGGGCTGGCGCCGATGATGTGATCGAAGCCGGTGAAGCGGCGCAGTTGGCGCCGGAGTTCTCCGGCTTCCTTGCGCAGCGCCTGATTTTCCGCGATGCGTTTCACGGCGGGCCGCAGCTCGTCGAGCAGGCGATCGCCTTTGACGACGTAGCGGTCGGCGCCGAAGTTGACGGCGTCGATGGCGGTGTCGACCGTGGGCACGCCCGTAATAAGGATGAAGATCGTGGTGGGCGAGACTTCCTTGGAATACTGCAGAAGTTCCACGCCATTCATATCGGGCATGCAGATGTCGGAGATGACGATGTCGAAGACTTGTGCCGCGAGGCGGCGCTTGGCGGCCTGGCCGTTGGAGACCACTTCGACTTTGTGGCCTTCCTTGCGGAAGCTGATTTCGAGCAGCTCGGAGATGGATGGTTCGTCGTCAACAACGAGTAAGTGAGCCATGGCGCGCTACCCCTTCCCTACTACGCGAAGGTGCTCGTCATGTTCGCGAGGATCCTGCAACTTCGGCGCAGCGGGGCGAGGGCGGGCGGCGGCACGGGGAATTTCGACAACGAAATCCGCGCCAGTTCCCTTCTCGCCTTCGACGCGAATGCGTCCGCGGTGCGCTTGCAAAATCTGATAGACGACGGCGAGGCCGAGGCCGGTGCCGCCGGTGAATCCGGACTGGAAGGGTTCGAAGATACGCGTGGCTTGCGCTGGGTCAATCCCGATTCCGGTGTCGCCAATCTGGATACGCACCCAGTTATCGTCTGCCGCGACGCTGACGGTGAGCACGCCGCCGGCGGGCATGGCGCGCAGAGCGTTGTTGCAAAGGTTCCAGAAGACTTGCTTCAAGGCGTCGCGGTCGGCGCGCGCACGCAGGCTGCGTACTTTGAAATTGCGCACGATGCGGAGCTTGCCGGCGGCGCTGGCGTCGTGTTCGAGCAGCAGCAGTGTTTCTTCGATTAGCGGAACGACGTCAATATCGGCGAAGCGGTAGGTCTTGACGCGCGAATAATCGAGGAAGTCGGTGATGATCTGATTGAGGCGCTGGGATTCGCGGCTGACGATGTGGACGAGTTTCTTGTCGTCTTCATCGAGTGGCGCGAGGCGCGCAAGCTCTTTCAGGGCGCCGCTCATTGCGGTGAGCGGCTGGCGAATTTCGTGGGCGATGGCGGCGGAAAGGCGGCCGAGGGCGGCCATGCGTTCGGTGGTGACGACTTCCCTTTCCAGTCGTTTGAGTTCAGTGAGGTCCTGAAAGTTATAGACGAAGCCCATGTTCTGATTTTGCGCCGTGCGCAGCGGAGAGATCGAAAGCCCGAGGAAGCGGGAGTTGCCTTCGGCGGTCTTGTATTCGATTTCCTTTCGCGCAGCGAGGGGGTTGCCCTGCTCGTCGCGTTCCACGGGCCAGAAGCCGGGGAAAAGGTCGGCAATTTTTTCGCCGCGATGCAGGCCGAAACCAGTGCCGGTGATTTCCGCTCCAGCGCGATTCATCACCAGGATGCGGCCTTCCATGTCTGTGGTGAGCAAGCCGCCGCGCATGGATTCGATGATGTCCTGATTGAAAGTCTGCAGGTCTTTGAGTTCTTCGCTCTTGGCTTCGAGTTCGACGCCTTTTTTGCGCAGAGTTTGCGCGAGCAGGCTGCCGAGATAGGCGACGGCAAAGAACGCGAAGAGATTGCTGGTGAGCCAGGAATCGAGCATGCGCAGAGTGGGCGTAGAACTGGCGGTGCGCGGAAGTACGCCGTAGAGGATGAGTTCGAGCGCGCCGCCCAGGAGCACGAAGGAGAATCCGGCGACGAGGAACACGCCGCGACGGGAGAACAGGACGCTCGCCATCAGAATGGCGAGAAGATAGAGCGAGACGAAGTAGCTGTCCTGCATGCCGGTGGAGTAGACGACGCCAGTAACCAGTAGCAAATCGCAGGCAATCTGTAGCGGGGCGTGCCAGCGAGCAAGCGGAACCCAACGACGGAGAATAACGTAGAAAATCGCGAGCGTGTACCAGAGTGCGATCAACTGCACGAAGGACCGAACCGGCACGGGCATGGGAGTGAGATGGCGCGCGGCGATGACGATGCCCACAAGAAAAGTGATAGCCAGGAAGCGTACCCGTCCCAGCCACGATAGCCATTCACTCACATTGGGTGTGGACTTCATTTCTGATTTTTCACCGAGCTACCGGCGCGAGTAGCGCCATCTGCTTCTGGCACGTGAATCGTCTGGCACCTGAATTATCTGGCACCCGAATCCTGCCGGGCCGCGGAAACTCGCCAGCGCATGCATAGGCGTCCCGTGAGCGGGACGCCTGGATGCGCGCGAGAGCCGCACGGGTTCTAGTGGCCTGCCAGTTTGCCGATCAACGAGAACAACGGCAGGTACATGGAAATAACGATGCCGCCGACGACGACGCCCAGCACGACGATCATGATGGGCTCCATGGCGGTGAGCAGGTCTTTCACGGCCGCGTCCACTTCATCCTCATAGAAGTCCGCGATTTTCTGGAGCATGGCGTCCATCGCGCCGGTTTGTTCGCCGACGCCAATCATCTGGGTAACCATGCCGGGAAATACGCCGGTGTCCTTGAGGGGATCGACGAGCGAGCGGCCAGCTTCAACGGCCTTGCGCGTTGCAATGATGGCGCGCTCGACGACGGCGTTGCCGGAGGTACGGGCAGTGATGTCCAAGCCCTCGAGGATGGGCACGCCGCTGGAGATCAAGGTGCCGAGCGTGCGGGTGAAGCGCGCGACGGCGATCTTTCTCATCAAGGGACCGATCAGCGGAATCTTCAGGATTATGGTGTCAATCGCCAGGCGCCCTTGCGGAGTGCCATACCAGGATTTCAGGGCGAACACGCCTCCGACGCAGAACAGGGCGATGATGAAGCCATATATGCTGCCGACAAACTCGCTCAAGCCGATGACGATGCGCGTGGGCAGCGGCAGGTCCACCCCCAGGCCATTGAAAAGCTGAGTGAAAATGGGGACTACTTTCCAGAGCAGCAGGATGATCACGCCGCCGGCGATGCTCATGACGGCGATCGGATAGATCATCGCGGACTGCACGGCGCGCTTGAGTTTGACGTTCTTTTCGATGTAGCTGGAGAGGCGCTGCAGAATGGTGTCGAGAATACCGCCCGTCTCCCCGGCTTCGACCATGTTGTAGTACAAGGGGTCGAAGATCTTCTCAAACTGCTTCATAGATGCGGAAAGAGTGGCGCCGCCTTCGACCGAGCCGCGCACGCCGTTCAGAACTTTCTGAAAGGTCTTGTTCTCCTGCTGCCCGGCGAGAATCTCCAGGCACTGCACGAGCGGCAAGCCAGCGTCAATCATCACCGAGAACTGGCGCGTGAAGATGGCCAGCTCTTTGGAGTCCACGCCGCTGCCGCCGAAGGAAGGAATATTGAATTCCTTGCCCTTCTCAGAGAGCTTACTGACGTTGATCTGCTCCCGCGCCAGCGTGGCCTTCACCTCGGCCTTGGTGCCCGCCGTGCGCTCCCCCTGGACGGTCGCACCGGTCTTATTGGTTCCGCGATATGTAAATACTGGCATAGCTAGTTACCTCCTCTAATCCTTTTCACAAACTGCGTCGCTAAGTTCGTTGCTCACTCGCTCGCGCACAGCCTCGCTTACCGGCGGACAGGAACCTTGCCGGCCTGCTGCTGCGGCGAAACCACGCCGCGGTTAATCAAGTCTTGCAATTCGTCAGGATTCGAAGAGCGGGCGAGCGCCACTTCCAGAGTGATCCATTTCTGGAAATAGGCATTGGCCAGGCTCTGGTTAAAGGTCTGCATGCCGGAGGCGCCCGTGCCGGTTTGCATGGCTGAATAGATCTGGTGAATTTTGTCCTCACGGATCAGGTTACGAATGGCGGCGGTGGGGATAAGGATTTCCATGACCATGGCGCGGCCGCGGCCGTCAATCTTGGGAAGCAGCGATTGGCAAAGAATGCCTTCGAGCACCATGGAGAGCTGGGCGCGAACTTGCGGCTGCTGGTGCGCAGGGAAAACGTCCACGATACGGTTGATGGTGGAGACGGCGGAATTGGTGTGCAGCGTGGCGAAGGTTAAGTGACCTGTTTCTGCGATGCGCAGAGCGGATTCGATGGTTTCCAGGTCGCGCATTTCGCCGATGAGGACGACGTCTGGATCTTCGCGCAACGCGGCGCGCAAGGAATTTGAGAATGAATGCGTGTCCGAGTGCACTTCGCGCTGATTGACCAGGCACTTTTTGTGGTTGTGCAGGAATTCGATGGGGTCTTCGATGGTGATCATGTGCTCTTCATGCTCGTTGTTGATTTTGTCGAGCATGGCGGCGAGCGTGGTGGATTTACCCGAGCCGGTAGGTCCGGTGACGAGCACCAGGCCGCGGGGCTTGTCGCAAAGTCCGCGCACGACATTGGGCAGGCCGAGAGCGTCGAAAGTCTTGATTTCCCAGGGAATGGTGCGGAATACGGCGGCGACGGCTCCGCGTTGATGGAAGATGTTGCCGCGGAAGCGCGCCAGGCTCTTCAAGCCGAAAGAAAAGTCGAGTTCGAGATTCTCCTCGAGGCGGTGCTTCTGCACGTCCGTGAGTACGCTGTAGGCGAGGGCCTTGGTGTCTGCCGCGGTGAGCGGAGGCATATCCAGCGGACGCAGCTTGCCGTGCACGCGAATGCGCGGCGCGCTGTTCGTCGAGAGGTGCAAGTCGCTGCCGGACATTTCGATCATTTTCTTCAAGAGTTCGCTTAATGTGATGCCAGCCATATTTCCTCCGCTTACAGAACTGTTTCGCGCACGACTTCTTCGAGAGTGGTGTGACCGAGCGCGCATTTGATAAGGCCGCTGCGCCGCAAGGTGATCATTCCAGTTTCCAAGGCCTTCTTCTTGATTTCGAGCGCCGATGCGCCGACCAGGATTAACTCGCGCAAATCGTCGTTGATTTCCATGACTTCGTAGAGACCGACGCGGCCTTTGTAGCCGGTGTTATTGCAGGTGCTGCAGCCCCGGCCGTGCTGGATGACCGTCCTGTCCGCTTCTTCTTTCGTATAGCCGGCGTCAATCAGCGCCTGCGGAAGAATTTGCAGCGGCTCCTTGCAGCCCGCGCAGATGCGGCGCACCAGCCGTTGCGCGCAGATCAGGTTCACGGAAGTGGCGACCAGGAACGGCTCGATGCCCATGTTCATCAATCGGCTGATCGTGCTGGGTGCATCATTGGTGTGTAGCGTAGAAAGCACCAGGTGGCCGGTGAGGGCCGCTTTTACGGCGATTTCGGCGGTTTCAAAGTCGCGGATTTCGCCCACCAGAATGATGTTGGGGTCTTGCCGCAAGAAAGCGCGCAGTGCGGAGGCAAAGTTCAGGCCGATCTGTTCCTTCATCTGGACCTGGTTGATTCCAGGCAACTGGAATTCGACCGGGTCTTCGGCGGTCATAATATTGGTTTCTGAAGTATTCAGGCGCGCGACGGAAGAATAAAGCGTATTGGTTTTGCCGGAACCCGTGGGCCCGGTGACCAGCACCATGCCGTAGGGCTTCAGAATCTGGCGTTCGAATTTTGTGAGCGATTCCTGCTCGAAACCGAGCTTGGTCATATCCAAGCGCAAGTTTTCCTTATCGAGCAAGCGCATAACGATTTTTTCGCCGAAGAGCGTGGGGACGGTGGAAACGCGGAAGTCGAGTTCTTTTTTCTTTCCGTCTTTCAGATACTTGATCATGATGCGGCCGTCTTGCGGCAGCCGCTTTTCGCTGATGTCCAGCTTGGCCATGATCTTGACGCGGCTGGTAATGGCGTCTTTCAGCTTCATGGGCGGCGCCATGACGTTCTGCAGAATGCCGTCCACGCGGAAACGCACGCGGTATTCTTTTTCGTACGGCTCTACGTGAATGTCGCTGGCACCGCGCTTGACGGCGTCGGTAAGAATCAGGTTGACCAGCTTGATGATGGGCGCTTCCTCGGCGGCTTTCTCGAGGGTGGCCAGGTCCATCTCGGCTTCTTCGGCCGAAAGCTCCAGGGAGGCTTCGTCGCCGGCGAGGTCCTTCATGACTTTGTCGAGCTGTTCGACGCTCTCGACATCGCCGTAGAATTTATGGATGGCTTCGCTGATCGCGGTTTCGGAAGCGACGACAGGCTCAACGTTGAAGCCGGTCATGAACTTAATGTCGTCCATCGCGAAGACGTTCGTCGGGTCGGTCATCGCTATGGTGAGCGTTGAACCGACGCGGGATAGCGGGACGATCTGATAACGGATGGCCGTTTCCTGCGGCACGAGTTTAATGACCGCGGGATCTACTTCATAGAATTTGAGGTTGATGGAAGGCACGCCGTATTGACGGGAGAGGACGGCGGTTATGTCGTCGTCACTCACCAGACCGAGCTTTACCAAGCAGGTGCCGAGGCGGCCGCCAGTCTTTTTCTGGTGGTCGAGCGCCTGCCGAAGCTGATCGGCAGTGATCAGACTGTCTTTTACGAGAATTTCACCAAGTCGAGAAGACATGAGTGTCCGAGAGTGGTACTAGAACCCACCCGATGAGCCAGCGTAGCATGGGAGGGTGCCGAAAAAAGTCACCGGTGCGACGCTCGTAGTGAATCAGCTAACAGCCGATAGGGCGCGGAGAAACCTGTACCGAAGGACAGGCTATTTTTTGCTCCTGTACTAAGGGACAGGTCTATTACTGTGAATGAGTTAGCGGGGATGGGGCGGGAGCGGCGCGAGCGGAAAAATACGGAATATTCTGTCCAGATTTTGCGCGCGGATTTGCGGCGGTTTTCGGCCGGATTTTCGCGCGATTGCGGCGCGAAAAAATCTTGCGTGGCGGCCTGTGAGGGTCTGGCGCGGGGCATCCGGAGTCTGTTACGATGGTGCGGCTCGATGGGCGGTTAGCTCAGCGGTTAGAGCATCCCGCTTACACCGGGAAGGTCCGCGGTTCAAATCCGTGACCGCCCACCACCCACCCCCGCAGCAAATTGACCGTAGGCGAGTTGCGGAAGACCGAATGCGCAAAGCGCATGGGCAGCGGAGCGTCCGAGATGGAAAACGAAGAGTTGATTTTCCTGGCAGCAGCAATTCTCATGTCTCATGTCGCGGGCCACAGCGACACGGTGCCGGGACGCGAAAACGAAACGGCGATCCGAAAAGCCCGAGAGTTGTACGCGGAACTTAAAACCCCGAAAGACAGCCCGGACGACGAGCTTGGATTGCAGGAGCACGCGAGGAAATCAGGGCTTCTGTAGCGCAGCAAACTTTTTCGGTCACGCTTCCGTTGTCTGCGAGACTTATCAACGGTTCCGCGCTGTGCTATAGTTTGTTGGTTCGCGCTTGCAACGGGAAGGTCCGCGGTTCAAATCCGTAGCCGCCCGCCAAAGTTTCAAGCCTGTTTCACCCCACGCGGGGGACGTAGTTCAGTTGGTTAGAACGCTGCCCTGTCACGGCAGAGGTCGCGGGTTCGAGTCCCGTCGTCCCCGCCATT
>CAVSYZ010000010.1:0-58977 GCA_963732325.1 uncultured Acidobacteriota bacterium
GGCGGTGACCTACGTTCCCGCGTCGTTTCCAGCGCAGTATCATCGGCCCGGCAAGGCTTAACTTCCGTGTTCGGGATGGGAACGGGTGTGACCCTTGCGGTAAGACCACCAGGAAACTTGTGCACCGAAACTGGAGATCGGAATTCAAGCCGCAGCGCGAACGCCGCGGCTCGAAATCGAAATTCAGAGTTTCGATGAGCAACTGAAGGAAGTTGGTAACAACAAACCGCCCATTCGCTTGATTGTAGTCAATGCGAAAAGTGCGTCTTTCCTCCGCGCCTTTTAAGGGGCGACGGTTTAGGAAAGTTTTATGGTTAAGCCGAACGGCCGATTAGTACGGGTTAGCTGCACGCATTACTGCGCTTCCACCTCCCGCCTATCAAAGTCGTAGTCTTCGACTGGCCTTCTTACCCCCCCGCAGGAGGGTTGGGAAACCTTATCTCGAGGCGAGCTTCTCGCTTAGATGCTTTCAGCGATTATCTCTTCCGGACTTCGCTACCGAGCTATGCCACGGGCGTGACAACTCGATCACAAGAGGTCCGTCCATCCCGGTCCTCTCGTACTAGGGACAGCTCCTCTCAAGTTTCCTGCGCCCACACCAGATAGGGACCGAACTGTCTCGCGACGTTCTGAACCCAGCTCACGTACCGCTTTAATAGGCGAACAGCCTAACCCTTGGGACCTTCTACAGCCCCAGGATGCGATGAGCCGACATCGAGGTGCCAAACCTAAGCGTCGATGTGAACTCTTGGCTTAGATCAGCCTGTTATCCCCGGCGTACCTTTTATCCGTTGAGCGATGGCCCTTCCACGCAGAACCACCGGATCACTAGATCCCACTTTCGTGCCTGCTCGACCTGTGTGTCTTGCAGTCAACCCGGCTTATGCTCTTGCACTCCACGGCGGGTTTCCAATCCGCCTGAGCCGAGCTTTGAGCGCCTCCGTTACCATTTAGGAGGCGACCGCCCCAGTCAAACTACCCGTCTGGCCGTGTCCTCCACCCCGTCTAGGGGTGCAAGTTAGAGCGACAGAACTATCAGGGTGGTATTTCACCGTTGCCTCCCTCCCAGCCGAAACCAGGAGATCCCAGGCTCCCACCTATCCTACGCAGGCAGTACCGTTAATCATGACCAGAGTGCAGTTAAGGTGCACGGGGTCTTTCCGTCTAGATGCGGGCATCCGGCGTCTTCACCGGAACCACAAATTCGCCGAGCCGTTGGCCAAGACAGTCGTTCGATCGGTACGCCATTCGTGCAGGTCGGAACTTACCCGACAAGGAATTTCGCTACCTTAGGACCGTTATAGTTACGGCCGCCGTTCACCGGGGCTTCAGATCAGGCCTTCGCTACCTTGCGGCAGCTAAGCCCTCCCTTTAACCTTCCGGCACCGGGCAGGCGTCACCCCCTATACGTCGTATTCGACTTAGCAGAGAGCTGTGTTTTTGTTAAACAGTCGCCGAACGCATTTCACTGCGGCCCCCTCGGGCTATAAACCCTAGCGGGGCACCCCTTCTCCCGAAGTTACGGGGCTAATGTGCCTAGTTCCTGAGCCAGCGTTCTCTCGAGCGCCTGTGGATATTCACCTTGTCTACCTGTGTCGGTTTGAGGTACGGGCACCATCTGAACTCCTTAGAGGTTTTTCCTGGCAGCGTGAAATCAGAGACTTTGTGGCCGTGTGGCCTCGGACCCGGTCTCACCGTTGAATGACCTCGTGGATTTTCCTGCGAGATCCGGCTTACACCGAGACATCGGGACATCCATCACCCGACTCCCATATCCTTCTGCGTCACCCCATCGTATAACGTTCAAATGGCGGGACAGGAATGTTGACCTGTTGTCCATCAGTTACGCCTCTCGGCCTCACCTTAGGACCCGCCTAACCCTGAGCGGATTAACCTTCCTCAGGAAACCTTAGACTTTCGGCGACACGAGTTCTCATCGTGTTTATCGCTACTTATGCCGGCAGAGTCTCTTCCGTTGCGTCAAGTAGTTCTCTCGATCTACCGTCGAACTCAACAGAATGCTCCCCTACCAAATGACGAAGTCCGTAGAAATCGTCAATTACGCAGCTTCGGTCGTAGACTTAGCCCCGTTGGATTGTCGGTGCGTGAACACTTGACCAGTGAGCTGTTACGCTTTCTTTAAAGGATGGCTGCTTCTAAGCCAACCTCCTGGCTGTCTGTGCGCTCACACGTCCTTTCCCACTTAGTCTACAGTTGGGGACCTTAGCTGGCGTTCTGGGTTCTTTCCCTCTCGACCACGGAGCTTATCCCCCGTAGTCTCACTCCCGTACTGTTGTACACGGCATTCGGAGTTTGATTGGATTCGGTATCCTGGATGGGACCCTAGTCCATTCAGTGCTCTACCACCGTGGCAAATCATACGAGGCTGCCCCTAAAGGCATTTCGGGGAGAACGAGCTATCACGGAATTTGATTAGCCTTTCACCCCTACCCTCAGCTCATCCGAGCGATTTTCAACTCACACCGGTTCGGTCCTCCAGTCGCGGTTAAGCGACCTTCAACCTGGCCAAGGGTAGATCATCCCGCTTCGCGTCTATTCCCACACACTGAGCGCCCTATTCGGACTCGCTTTCGCTACGGCTCGCTTTCGCTTAACCTTGCGTGTGAGAATAACTAGCCGGCTCATTAAGCAAGAGGCACGCCATCAGGCATTTCCGTATCCGAAGACACGGCATAGCCCTCTGACTGCTTGTAAGCATACGGTTTCAGGTTCTATTTCACTCCCCTAGCAGGGGTTCTTTTCGCCTTTCCCTCACGGTACTAGTTCACTATCGGTCGCCAACGAGTATTTAGCCTTGGAGAGTGGTCTCCCCGGATTCCCACTGGGTTTCTCGTGCCCCGTGGTACTCAGGATATCCCTTCGAGTCCGGTAAGCTTTCGGCTACGGGGTTTTCACCCTCTTTGACCCTGCTTTCCAGCAAGTTCACCTAGCCTCCGGATTGGTAACTCTACTTATGGGATCCTACAACCCCGGGATATAAATACCCCGGTTTGGGCTGTTCCGATTTCGCTCGCCGCTACTTTCGGAATCTCGTTGATTTATTTTCCTCCAGGTACTGAGATGGTTCACTTCCCTGGGTTGACTCGCACCGACCTATGTATTCAGTCGGCCGTAACCTGGTTTTACCAGGATGGGTTTCCCCATTCGGAAATCCCCGGATCAAAGCCTGCTTGCGGCTCCCCGAGGCTTATCGCAGCTTGCCACGTCCTTCTTCGTCTGTTGGCGCCAAGGCATCCACCGTACGCCCTTAGTAGCTTAACCATAAAACTTACCCAACACGTCGCCATCGCCGGCCTCTGGATGATCACTCATGCAGAAGTCCGACACCGCGCGTGGAGTAAATTCGCCTTTCCACATTGCGCTACTCTCGAGCAAATATTTGCGGTTTACTACGCCATGCGAGACTTGAAACTCGCATAACGTAGTGCCAGCTTCCTTCAGTTGTCAAAGAACTTCAATCCCGTCAACAACTTCCGACTGGATTGTCTCCCCTCCCGGGGGAGCGCGTCAGAGGTTTGGAGCCCCTGCCGCGAAAACTGTTTTTTGCAATAAAAAACCCGGCGTCGAGCGCCGGGCGGATCCGCCGATCCTGCGGGCCATACTACCGGCCTCTAGGGCGGACGTGCTCGATGCTCGAATTCTTTCTACCCGGTGTTTGTATCCAAACTCACCTCTGATTTAGAAGGCGGAAACCGGTTCGTCTGCGAAGCGCACGCCTTTGCAGGCCTGTATTCGCATCAGGGGAGTATAGCAAGTTTAGAAATTTCGTCAAGTGTTTATGAATTATTTTTACAGCGTTCTTCTGTGGATTTCACCCGTCACTGTGGATATTCCGGACGCGCGAAGAATGTGGGCTGGGTATGCTGCGTATTAGCCTTTGTTGTGTTTGAAATACTCCACCTGGCGCAGCCGCTTCTCCGCCTCTTCGCGCGTCTTGTACGGACCGCCGAGATTTTTGCCCTTCTTTTCGGAAACCACTTTGTACCCGTCCTTTACTTTTTTTATCATCCGCTACCCTCCTGCGCCAATTTTCCACTACCACATCGTCGAGTCAATACTGTGCATGCTGTAGAGCTTCTCGCCAGCAGCCGCTTTCTGCGATATGTTCTCAGCGAACACGGAGGCGCACAGTGACGCCCAACACGCAACAGAGCAATGGCCGAATCGCGCTGATCACCGGCGGAACAGACGGCCTGGGCCGCGCCGCAGCCGTGATGCTGGCCGAACGTGGCTATCGTGTTTTCGCCGGCGGACGCAACGCCGAACGCATCGCCGCGCTGCAGCGATTCGCAAACGAGCACAAGTTGCCGCTCACCGCGATGGAACTGGATGTTTGCGACGACGCCTCAGTGGACCGTGCCGTAACGGAAATCGAAACGAGCGCCGGCACAGTGGACGTGCTCGTGAATAACGCCGGCATCGCCATCGCAGCGGTGATGGAAGAAATCACGCTCACAGATTTGCGCAAACAATTCGAGACAAACTATTTCGGTCTTGTGCGCATGTCGCAGCGCGTGCTGCCGGGAATGCGCCAGAAACTCAGCGGCCGCATCATTAATATGAGCTCGATCGGCGGCAAACTGGCCTCGCCGCTGTTCGGACCCTACAGCTCAAGCAAGCATGCAGTGGAAGCAGTCAGCGATGCGATGCGACTGGAAGTCTATTCCTTCGGAATTCGAGTCGTGCTGATCGAGCCGGGCTACATTCCCACCAGCATGAATCGCAATGCTGGCGAGCTATCATCGGCCTATGCCAAAGGCGCGGAGCAGAGTCCGTACAAAGCTGTGTATCACGGATTTCTCAACGCCTGGGGCAAAACCACCAAATCATCGCACTACACGCCTGAAGATTGCGCGCGAGTGGTTGTATGCGGAATTGAAGACGATCCGCCACGAGCGCGTTATCCAGTAACGCGCGAAGCGAAAATCGGCATCCTCGCCCGCCGCTGGCTATCGGATCGCGCGATGGATGGTCATATGCGCAAAAAAATGGGCATCCCCGACTTTCATCGCACGCCACAAACCGACGCGCGAAAATAACTGCGGCGCGAATGCGAGCGAATTCAAGCTGCCGATTCGCTGCAGATCCCGGTGACAATCATTCCTGGGATCATCATCTGAATTCCGCACGCGATGATCCCGCGCCGCAAAAAAAAGCCCGGCAACTACGGATTCGTCACTTGAATCGACACGCTCGCGGCGCGCAGCGGCACGTACTGCGCTTCCCATGCGGCATGCGCCGGGCTTTCGGCATAAGCATCGGCTGCGGCGCGATCGCGAAATTCAATTGCGTAAGCGGCGTTGAAATCGCGCGGCTGCATGCGCTCGCCTTTAATCCAAATATTCTTGATGCCGGGGATTTTGGCGGCCATATCCTTGATGCCGTCAATCGCTTGCTGCTTTTGGGCGTCGCTGGCCGCCGGGCTCCATTTCAATTCCACCACGTGCAAAATTGTTTTTGGTTGGCCGAAGCGGTTCTGTCCGGCCACGTAGCCGCCGGCAAACAACGCCGCGGCCGCGAGCGCGCCGCAGAATACCTTGCCCACACTCGAAAGCTGGATTTGCATTTGTTCTCCCTCGCCAAAATTGCAGCTTACGAGTTTAAGCGAGGTCGCGCCACACTCGCAACGGACGTCGAGCAACACGTTGCATTCATGGAACTTCGCCCCGCGTTGCGAAGCGATTTGCATTGACCCGCTGCTCGCCGCTTGGATACGATGCGCAACAATATTCTCGGATGCGCAGCCCCAGCGCGGCTGCGTGGAGGCGCCATGTACTGCTCAAAGTGCGGGGCCAATGTCGCGGACGGTATTGCGTTCTGTAGCGCGTGCGGGCAGCCGATGGTGGGATTTTCCGTGGGGAAAACAACGGCCGCGACGCCGTCAGTGGACCCCGTGGCGCCGGGAGGAACAGTTTACGCGCCGCCCGCGCAGGCATATTCACAAACTCCGGCAGCGCGTCCCGCCGTGGCTTATGCGGGCTTTTGGCTGCGCTTTGTGGCGGCATTCATCGATGGAATCGTGCTTTGGATCCCGCTGTTGCCCATTTTTATCGTCGTGTTTCTCGGCTCGTTTCGAAATCTTGGGAACGTACGCGACCCGGTCGAAATCCGCGCGATTTTCGGCCCGAAAATCGCCTTAATCTTGCTTATCTGTACTGTTGGCTCGTGGCTGTATTGGGGGCTGATGGAAAGCTCCGCCTGGCAAGCTACCCTGGGGAAAAAGGCGCTGGGGTTGTTGGTGACCGATCTGGAGGGCAATCGCATTTCGTTCGGCAAAGCCACTGGACGCTTTTGCGGGGGGCGTCTGATTAGCGTTTTTCCATATCTGGGTGGCCTGTATTTCTTTATCGATTGCGTGTGCGTTGGGTTTACAGAAAAAAAACAGGCCATCCACGACATGATGGCGGGCACTCTGGTGATGCGCAAACTGTAGGAAAATTTGCCGCCGCAGTCACGTAGTTAACTTAAGGGAGCACAATGTTCTGTTCGAAATGCGGGACCAACGTCACCGATGGCGCAGCATTTTGCAGTGCGTGCGGGCAGCCCACGGCCGGACCAGCGACAATTGCCTCCGTGCCGTCGCGTCCAGTTACAGGATTGCCACCTTCCTACGCTCCGCCAGTGTTCGCGCCCGTCCTACCATCGCCTTACGCGGGATTCTGGCTGCGAGTTGTAGCGCACTTGATTGACGATCTGCTGCTAGGCATCGGCATCGCGATTTTGGTGCTGCTCGGCGTGGCAATGGTTGGCATAGATTCTATTCGTTCGATGATCGAAGGCATGAAGGCAGAGGACTTCCAGATGCCGACATCGCTGATTTCCGCAATCATTTTTGTGAGCCTCGCGTCCGTCGTGCTGGTGTGGATTTACAACGCCGCCATGGAAAGCTCCCAGCATCAAGGAACGCTCGGGAAAATGGCGCTGGGGTTGATCGTAACCGACTCGCAAGGGCGCCCCATCGGATTCGGTCACGCCACCGGAAGATACTTCGCAAAAATTATCACCGGCCTGATTCCTCTCGGCATCGGTTACGCCATGGCGGGATTTACTGATAAGAAGCAAGCGCTGCACGACATGATCGCGGGCTGCCTGGTCTTGAGAAGGACGTAGAAGGCGCCTACACTCCCCACCCGTAACGCTCGGAATGTACCAACGCGTCGTGCAATTCCGCGCGAATGTGCTCGGTGAATTCAGAGCTGCGCAGCACGCGCGCGCCGGTCTCCGCGATATCAATCGTCCGGAACCCGTGGTCCAGCACGCGGTCAATCCCCGCTTCAATCCACTGCGCCTCAATCTCCAAACCAAAAGATTCGCGCAGCATCAGCACCGCGGAAAAAATCGCACCCAGCGGGCACGCAATGTCTTTGCCGGCCAGTGACGGTGCGGAGCCGTGAATCGGCTCGTACAGTGCCGGTTGGCCGTCGCGGCCGCGACTGAGCGAAGGAATCAGCCCGATCGAACCGGCCAGCGCCGCAGCTTCGTCGCTGAGGATGTCGCCGAAAAGATTACCCGTCAGGATCACGTCGAATTGCGCGGGTCGCAACAGTAGCTGCATCGCGGCATTATCCACGTACAGATGTTCGAGCGTAACTTCGGGATAATCGCGCGCAATGCGCGTCACCGTTTGCCGCCACAGCGCTGAAGTTGCCAGCACGTTGGCCTTATCCACGCTGGCCACGCGGCGATTGCGTCCCGCAGCTCGTTCGAACGCATATCGCGCTACGCGTTCGATTTCCGCCGCGCTATATTCAGCTACATCCCGCGCGCGCGCGCCGCTGCCCTCCCCAGTCACCGAATGCTCGCCAAAATAAATGTCGCCAGCCAATTCGCGAACAATTTCGAGATCACAATCATCAATGCGCTCGCGCCGCATCGGGGAAATAGCGCTCAGCGCCGGACGCAGCCGGATCGGCCGCAAATTAATGTACAGCTCCAGCGCCTTCCGCAGGCCCAGCAAGCCAGCCTCCGGGCGCTTATCGAGCGCCAGACCGTCCCACTGTGGTCCGCCGATCGCTCCGAGCAAAATCGCATCAGCCGAACGGCAGCCCGCCAGAGTCTCGGCAGGCAGCGGCGAGCCAAAACGCTCGATGGCGGCTCCGCCAAAAGCAAATTCGCGAAATTCAAATTTATGTTCGAAAGATTTCGCACAGTCTCCCAGTATTTGTACCGCGGCATGCGTCACTTCCGGCCCGATTCCGTCGCCCGGCAATACCGCGATGGTCTTGCTCACTCCAGCCATGACTGTGTTCTCCCGTACTTCTGAAACCTGTACCACTGAAAATTGCTCAGCGCGTCAGTCCCGCGGCTGCTGTTTGTCGCGCAGGCGCGTGCGTGCGCGCGCGGCGCACCTTGTGAATGATCGAAAGCAGATCGCGATCGGTCACTTGCTTCGCGGCGTCGGCGCGCGCCGTCACCATCCCGTAGCACTCGGCAAGCTCCGTGTCGCTGGTTGTGTAGCCCAGCTCTTCCAATCGCGCGCGCAAAGCATTGCGTCCGGAATGTTTTCCCAGAACCATGCGGCGCGCCGGAACGCCCACTCTTTCCGGCAAAATAATTTCGTAGGTGAGCGGATTTTTCAGGATGCCATCCTGATGAATCCCCGCCTCGTGCGCGAAGGCGTTCGCTCCCACCACCGCCTTATTCGGCGGCACATTGATGCTGGTGATGGCGGAAAGCATGCGGCTCGTGGCGTAAATCTTCTCGAGGGAAATATTGGTGCGTACCGCGAAGTGGCTCTTGCGCACCTGCAAAGCCACCGCAATCTCCTCCAGCGAAGCGTTTCCCGCGCGTTCACCGATGCCGTTAATCGTGCATTCCACCTGCCGCGCGCCCGCGGCAATGGCCGCGAGCGAATTCGCGACGGCGAGGCCCAGGTCGTTGTGGCAATGTGCGCTGAAAATAATTTTCGGATAGGCCGCCAGACGCTTGCGAGCCCCCCGGAACATGTCGCCGTATTCGTCGGGCGTCGTGTAGCCCACCGTATCCGGAAGATTGATGATGTTCGCACCGGCCGCGGCCGCAGCTTCGATAGCCTCAAACAGAAAATCCAGATCCGTGCGGCTGGCGTCTTCCGCGGAAAATTCCACGTCGTCGCAATGCGTGCAGCCATAGGCCACTGCTTTCGTAATCTGCGCCAGCGCCTCGCCACGTGAAATGCGCAATTTGTGTTTCAAGTGCAAATCCGAAGTGGCCAGAAAGATGTGCAACCGCGGTTTTGCGGCAGGTTCGATCCCGCGCAGAGCCGCGTCCACATCCTCCTGCCTCGCGCGGGCCAGCGCAGCCACGCGGCAATCCTTGATTTCCGCCGCCACGGCGCGCACCGCTTCCAGATCGCCAGGTGACGAAATCGGAAAGCCCGCTTCGATCACGTCCACGCCCAGCTGCTCCAATTGGCGCGCCAGCTGCAGCTTCTCCTCGGTATTCATGGAGAAGCCGGGGGACTGCTCGCCGTCGCGCAGCGTGGTGTCAAAAATGTGAACGTGTTCCATGCAGACTCCTTTGGACCTTACCAGTGTTTCGTGTGCAGCCAAAGGAGTCCAATTTATAATTCTTGCATGTTGGATAAATCTCTCTTATACAAGAAGATGGCCTGGGAGGCCGGTTGCATGGACCTTGCGGCACTGCAGATGTTTCAGATGGTGGCCAACGAGCGCAGCTACTCGCGCGCCGCCGTAAAATTGTTTCGCACCCAGCCGGCGATCAGCATCGCCATGCGCAAGCTGGAGGACTGGGTGGGCCAGCCGCTTTTCGTTCGCGGCTCCGGCGCGCGCACCCTCACCGACGCGGGCACGCTGCTGCTGGAATATTCCTCGCGCATGTTGAACATGCGCGAGGAGATTCGCAAAGGGTTGCAGGAGCTGCGCGGCCTCGAGCGCGGCCAATTGTCATTGGGAGTGAATGAAAGTTCCATCCACGCCCTGTTGCCGGCGCTCGAACAATACCGGCGGCTGCACCCCGGCATTCATATTCGCGTGCACCGCGTGTTCTCGCGCGAAGTCCCGCGCGAATTGCTGAATCATCAGCTCGATATCGGCGTGATTACCTATCTGCCGGAAGAACGCGAGCTCACCACCGCGGAATTCTATCGCGACGCGCTGGTGCTGGTGGTCTGGCCCGGGCATCACCTGGCGAAGCGCAAGGACGTGGACATCACCGCACTGGGCGAAGAAACTTTCGTCGCGCACATCGTGGAATCGCCCTATCGCCATCGCGTCGTCCAATTATTCGCAAAGCATAAAGTGCCGCTGCGCATGGAAGTAGAGCTGCCCACCATCGAAAGCATCAAACGCTTCGTGGAAATGAAAAAGGGAGTAGCCATCGTGCCGCGCATGTGCGTCGAAGGTGAACTCGCGCGCGGAGATCTGCGCGAACTAAGAATCAAGCAGATGCGCTTCGAGCGGAAACTCTATCTGGTGTACCGGCAAGATCGCCCGCTCACGGCCGCGGCGCGCGCCCTGGTGGACATTATTCTTCCGCGGAAAAAAGCCCCGGTGAAAGTAAAGAGCGGCCCCGCGCAACGCTAGCCTGCCGCGGCCAGCTCATCCAGCGCCGCGCCGATGCGCGCCAGCCCTTCGCGCACGTCCTCTGTCTTTCCGCCAACTCCAATGCGAAAGTGTTCCGGCATCTCAAAAAAACGCCCGGGCACCACACTGGTTTCGTATTTCTCGCGCAGCAACTGGCAGAAAGCGTCGGCATGGCCGCTGTTGAATTGCGGAAATGCGACCGTTCCCGCTTCCGGCCAGATCGCCAGCAGGTCCCGGCGGCTCTTGAAAAATTCCTTCAGCAGCGCGCGATTGGTTGCGAGCACTCGCTTCGCGCGCGCCGTAATCTCCGGCAGATGCTCGAACGCAAGCACGCTGAGCAATTCGACGGGATGCGGCGCCATCACTCCGAACAGGTCATTCAGTCGCCACATGCGCTCCGCCAGCGGCTTCGCCGCAAAAATCCAGCCGCAGCGCAATCCCGATAATCCATAAGCTTTCGTCAGGCTGCTGGTGGTGACAAAATTCGGTCCCAGCAAGTACGCCGTCTGCCACGGCGAATCGAAACACGCTTCCAAGATACACCTCGTCCACCAGCACGTGCGCGCCCATGCTGCGCGCAATTTCGCCTACGATGCGCAGCTTCGCGTCGGGCGTGCGCACCCCGCTCGGATTGTGCAAATTAGTGATCACGATCAACCGCGTGCGCGCCGAAATATTGCGCTCCACTTCCCGCGGGTCCAGCTGAAATCCTGATTCAAATGTCCGCGGGAAGCGCCGGATCTTCGCCCCCAGGTATTCCGCAGTGGCCAGAATCGCTCCGTACGTAGGCTCTTCGATCAAAACTTCGTCGCCGGGTTCCACCAGCGCGGCCATCGCCAGATGGTTCGCCATCGAGGTTCCCTGCGCTTGCACAATACATTCCACCGGCACGCCGGACTTCGCCGAAAGTTTTTGCAGCAGCGGCGGGTATCCGTAGCCGTCGGCGCCGGAGATCTCCAGATCGGCAATCTGCGGGTGGAGATCCGCCAGCGGAAAATGCTCCACGTCGCTGATCGCCAGATTATAACGGGCCTTCGAGCGCAGCTTCGCCCACTCAATATAACCGGAACGAATTTCTCGCCGTTGGGGGCTCATTCGCTGAACTCAACTCATTTGATGCTTATTTGGAACCGGGCGGACGCCCTGCGCGGCCGCGGAACAGGAAATAAACGGGGACCCCGGCGAAAAGAATACACAGAGCGATGCCTGCATTGCGAGGATATTTATAGATGGTGTTGAGTACCACCAACCACGCAACAGCAACAAATATGCCGGTGGTCCAAGGATGTCCGGGGACGCGATATCCCGGTTCTTGCGCAGCAGCGCCGCCACGGCGCTTTGCGTCGCGCGCCCGAAAAACAAAAAGACAGCTCGCGGATAAGCCAAAAAAAAGCCAGTCCATCACCACCACGTAGCTGAGGATTTGCTCGTACGTTCCGAGCAGCACGGTAGCGCTTATCAACGCGCCCAACAGCGCGATCGCTGCAACCGGCGCCCGGCTGCGCGAGCCCAGCCGCGCAAACACTCCCGGCAGCACGCCGTCTTCCGCCATCGCAAAAGCCACGCGCGGATAGCTGAGCATCGCTTGGCTCAAAAATCCCAGCGTCGAAACCGCTATTGCGATGGCGATCAACGAGCCTCCCAGCGAGCCAAGCGCCCGACTCATCACCGCCGACGCCGGAGTGGCAGTGCCGGCTAGCCCGGTCGGGGAAAGCGCCTGCACATAAATGAAATTCGCGGAAACATAAAGAACGATCACGCCAATCACTCCGAGCAGCAGCGCTTTCGGCAAGTTTTTCCGCGGCTCGCGAATTTCCCCGGCCACGTAGTTCGAAGTCTGAAAGCCGCCGTACGCGAAGAGCACCGGAATCATCGTTGCGCCGAAAACCGTCAGCAGATCAAACGATACCGGGCGATCGAGCAGCGGAAACCATGCCGTGTGCGCTGCGTTCGCCGGCGGCCACCCCATCGGCCAGAAGACCAGCCGCGCGCCGCACACCACAATCATCGCAATCGCCACAATGCGCAGCAGCATGAAGACGCTTTGCACTCCTCCTCCGGCGCGCACGCCCAGGCAATTCACAACCGTAAAAACCAACACCACCGCGACCGCCGCGAATTTTTCCGGAACCGCGCCGTGCGTAAACACGCTGCAATACTTCGCAAACGTCACCGCCACTGCCGCGCTGCCACCCGCGTGAATCACCAGCAAGCAGCTCCAGCCATACAAAAATCCGAGCAACGGATGATAGGCCTCGCGAATGTATGCATATTGTCCGCCGACTTTGGGCATGCGGTCCGCCAGCTCGGCGTAAATGAAGGCGCCAGCCAGTGCAATCGCCCCGCCCGCAATCCACGCGCCCAGAATCAGCGCGGGTGTGTGCACCAGCCCCGCCACAACATAAGGATTAATGAAAATCCCTGAGCCCACGATGCCGCCCATCACCAGCATCGTCGCGTCAAATAATCCCAGGCGCGCCGCAAGAGTCGGCCGCGGCTCCGTTTGCTGCGAAAGTGTTTGTGCCTCGCGAGATGGATTAGAGTCTGGCAAGAATAAGCGCGCGCGATAATGCCGAGCTACCGCGCAGCAAGCGGCGCGAATCTATCACCGTTGCTGACGCAGGCCAAGCGTCGGCCACCTAGACTTCGCCGCGGGATGTGCGTTTCCGCGAAATACAACCGGAGGATCTTCCACCCCGGAAGCGGTCTCCCGTAAGTGGCCTAGAATCTTTCAGTTATGCGATTCTCCGTACGTATCCAACATCCCCCACGCGCCGTCTCATTAATAGGGGCTACATGTTGTTACTCGGCCGGCGAAATCGACTTCGCGTTAAGCGCGACGCGAGCGCCAGCTAAAACTCTCGGATTCCGAGAGAAGGGATGAAACGAATGCGAAATCTAAAGCTCAGCGACTTCATAAGAAAATCTTCAATAACGTGTGGCGCGATGTTTGGACTATTTCTCGGCGTAATCTCTGCACCGGCACCAGCGTCGGCTCAGCAAGCAAACGACTCCACCGACGTGCCCGTGCACATGGTGGTCACGGTGAAGCCGCATCGCGGCGCACAAGTTCCCGCAGTGGCGGCGGACGACGTGAAGGTGTATCTGAAGGGCCAGCTGGATACGGTCTCAAGCTGGGTCCCGCTGCAAGGAGATCGCGCCGGACTCCAGCTCTTTATTCTGATCGACGACACTTCCAGATCAACCCTCGCCTTGCAGTACCGCAGCATTGACGACTTCATCGAAGCGCAGCCGGCCACGACGGCTATCGGCGTCGGATACATGCGCAATGGCACGGTCTTCGTTGCCCAAAACCTCACCACCGACCACGCCTTGGCCAAAAAATCGCTGCGGTTGCCGCTCGGGGCTGGAGCGGCATACACCAGCCCGTACCTGGCGCTGTCCGATCTCATGAAGAAATGGCCAGAGACCAAAGATCGCCGCGAAATCTTGATGATCACCAGCGGAATCGATCCTCTCGGCGGCGGGTTTTCGAATGACCCATTCACCAACCCGTACCTCGACGCCGCTCTAGAACGAGCGCAACGAGGCGGATTCATCGTGTATTCAATTTATTCACCCGGAGCAGGCCGCGTCAGCCGCGGTTTCTTCCGCAACAATCTGGCGCAGACTGGCCTCGACGTGCTGTCGCAAAAGACCGGCGGGGAAACCTACTACCTCGGACTCGGTGCTCCGGTGGACATCACTCCGTACTTGCGGGATATAAGCCACAACTTAAAGAACCAGTACGGCCTCACCTTCATAGCCAAGAGTGCAAAGAAGCCGGCTCTTGAGCCAGTGAAAGTAAAAACTGAAATGCCGAACACGGGCCTGGTCACTGCGGAAAACGGCTATATCGGCTCCGGCATGTAACATCGGCGTTCGCACCGGCGCGGCAACGGTACTAGCCGCGCCGGTAGCGAATGGAAAACGTGGCGAGGTCGCCATCGTACCGTCAGCGCAGCCGTGCGTGGCCCTCTAATCGTTGCTATCGCCTGCTCTTTTGGTCTATTCTGCCAATTCGGCCTGACTGACGGCAAAGCCTCTTCGCCGCCCTTCGTGCTGGATTGGAACGCGCCCGGCGAAAAAGCGGAAGCAGCATTCACGCCTATTCTCCGGGTTTGGTTCTACGCGACATATATAATATCCGAGCGTCGAATTGCGGCTCACTCCACAAACAGCGCTATCGGACGGCATCATCGAAAGACGCAGCGAATGAAATTTAGTGCGCGGACGTGTGTGGCATCTGCAGTTGCGCCCGGCAGCCCGGTTTCGGCAAAGATTCGCGGGGATTTTGCGAGAGTAAGCCGTATTTCTGTGTCCGGCATTCTGCCGCAGCCTTTTAGCGCGAAGGCATTGAAAATGTTCAACAACGTGTCGCAGCAACCGCTGGATCGTAGCCGCGAGCATCAGCACAAGCTCCGCGCCGTAAGCGGAACCGCGCTGCTGCTGTGTGCAATGCTCATCGCCGCGAGTGTTCCCGTCAATGTGTTCGGTTCCCCGCTGCGCGCAGCACAAACCGCTTCCGCTTCACAGCCAGTCGTCGTGCAGCCGGGCGCGCCGGGAAAACCCAGCAAGACGCTTCCACCATCCACGACGGGCACACTGCCCGCACGCTCGCAAGCAGACGTCGACTTCATGCAAGGCATGATCATGCACCATTCGCAGGCCGTAGAAATGACGGCGCTGATCCCCTCGCACACAGACAACAAAGATATACGTTTGCTCGGCGCGAAAATCAGCAGCTCGCAATCGGATGAGATCAAATTCATGCAGCGCTGGCTGGCGGCTCGCGGTGAATCCACTTCAATGGCGATGCCGGGAATGTCCGGCATGGACGCGTCCGGCAAGCCAATGGCGCTCATGCCAGGCATGTTGACTCCAGAACAAATGGAAGCGCTGCGCAACGCCAAGGGTGCCGAGTTTGACCACCTGTTCCTCACCGGGATGATTCAACACCACAACGGCGCCCTGATCATGGTGAAGGATTTGTTTGACACTGCGGGCGCCGGCCAGGAAGCCGACATTTTCAACTTTGCCACAGATGCAGACAACACGCAGCGAGCCGAGATCAAGATTATGCAGTCCATGCTAGAGAAAAAATCGCCAGAGGAGAAACGATGAACCGATTCCCCAGCCTTGCCTTTCGTGCCGCGCTAGCCGCGCTAATTTTATTTTCCGGTGTCAGTCGGGTCCATGCGCAGGGGTCCACGCCCCCGCCAGCCGCGCAGCAGCCCGCCCCTGATGCCGCGAAAACGCCGGACGCCGAGGACAGCAACCCGTTTGCGCCTTCGCCCGCTCCACCGCTGCCCGCTGGAATGACCGGCTCCGACGTCAACGATCCGCGCTACAAGCTCACTCCCGGCCTGTACGACGCCGGCGAGACGTCCATGGGCTTGAAGCACCTGCAGCTGCTCAAGAAGCCCGACGCGTTTCAGCTCGGCACCACCGATCCCGACGATCCGAAAGTCGCGAAAACCGTTCAACAGCTCGGCATCGGCGGCGGAATGAAAATTCCCAAGTCGTTGCAGGTCGTCATTGCCGAACTCGCTTTCTCGAACTCGGACTTGGCGTTCGAGGGCGACCACCTTTTCCAGGGAAATTTTTACGGCATGAATATCTACGACATTTCCAACCCTGGGCACACCGCCCTACTGACTTCGATGATCTGCCCCGGCGGCCAGGGCGATGTCTCGGTGTACAAAAACCTCATGTTCATGTCCGTCGAAATGCCCAATGGCCGCCTCGATTGCGGCACGCAAGGCTTTCCGCCGGAACCTCCGCCAGCCGCAGGACACGAAAAGGAACGCCACCTGCCCGCCGCTCAAAAAGATCGCTTCCGCGGCGTGCGCATCTTCGACATTTCAGACATCAAGAATCCCAAGCAAGTCGCCGCCGTGCAGAGCTGCCGCGGTTCGCACACGCACACGCTGGTGGTGGATCCCAACGATAAGGACAACGTTTATATCTACATTTCCGGTACCTCGTTCGTGCGTCAAGCCGAAGAACTCGCTGGCTGTTCCGGTGAAACGCCCGATAAAGACCCAAACACCGCGCTGTTTCGCATTGACATAATCAAGGTTCCGGTCGCCGCCCCGCAGGATGCCAAGATCGTCTCCAGCCCGCGCATCTTTATTGATCCGCGGACGGGCGCGATCAACGGCCTGAACAACGGCGGCAGCCACGGCAAAGACGCCACCAAGCCGGTCGAGAAAGCTGAGGACACCAATCAGTGCCACGACATCACCGTGTATTCGGCGATCGGCCTCGCAGCAGGCGCGTGCTCCGGCAACGGCATTCTCCTCGACATCAAGGACCCGGTTCATCCGAAACGCGTGGACGCCGTCAACGACCCGAACTATTCCTACTGGCACTCCGCTTCATTCTCGAACGATGGCAGCAAAGTCGTCTTCACCGACGAATGGGGCGGCGGCCTGGGCGCGCGTTGCCGTCCGAACGATCCCAACCACTGGGGCGCGGACGCCATCTTCCATCTGCACGACGACAAGTTGACCTTCGCCAGTTACTACAAGCTCCCCGCCGCGCAAGGCGACACTGAAAACTGCGTCGCCCATAACGGCTCCCTCGTCCCGGTTCCCGGCCGCGATATCGAAGTCCAGGCCTGGTATCAGGGCGGCGTCTCCGTCATGGACTTCACCGACCCCACGCACCCCTTTGAAATCGCGTACTTCGACCGCGGGCCGATCGATCCGAAAATGCTCGTACTCGGCGGCGAATGGTCAGCCTACTGGTACAACGGCAACATCTACGGCTCGGAAATCGCGCGCGGCCTGGACGTCTTCGAACTCACGCCGACGCAATTCCTCACCCAGAACGAAATTGACGCGGCCAAGACGGTCCGTGTGCCTGTGCTGAATGTGCAGGATCAGCAGAAGCTCGAGTGGCCCGCGAATTTGACCGTCGCCAAGGCCTACCTCGATCAGGTGGAGCGCTCGCAGGCCTTGCCGGCAGACCGCATCGCTGCTCTGCGCACCGCAATCCACACCGCGGAAAGCTCGCACATGAGCAAAAGCAAAGTCGCGAAGTTGCAAAGCATGGCCCCTTCGGTCGAACAAAGCGCCTCGTCGGCGAAGTCTCCAGCCGATGCGAAACGCTTGCAAGCTCTGGCGGACATTCTCAAGCATCCGTCAGCGTAACCGCGGCGCGACCGGGTCAGTTTTCGCTCGCTCTGTACAAAAGAACGGAATGTTCGGGGCGCCGGGATTTGAACTCACAATCTCCGGCGCCTTAGACCATTTTCATTCGGCATCCCTAACGATCACTTGCCCCTGCTAGTACGCGGCTTCGGTAGTGCGTCAGTTTCCGATTACGCGTGCCAGCTCAACCGGTCGATCCGACACCATCGAGAGCATTGATTCGGCAATGCTTCCGCGGGAGAACCAACTGTTTGGCTGCGCGCGACCAAACGCCAGCCACGGCAGCTTTCCTGCTGGTCTAACCTCGAAAAGCGGTTTTAACTTTTATTTTCAATGCCAGGGGTGTTCAGGCTTAGTGTTGCGTCGACCCATTGAGATCACCCGACTTACCAGGAGTTAGCCTACTGAAGCGAACGGAGCGGGTCGAGACGTCGCCGCGAGCCTGGCAAGACCCGTTCGCTCATTTTCGGTGCGGAACGAATCGCCGACATACCGAAACAATTTGAGAGTTGATGCGTATAGTAGGTTGCGGGTATCCGGAGGCTCTTTGGCGGCCCGCTAGGTGGCATGATTCCGCGAGAGGTGTGTCCATGAACAAAAGACTTAGTTTTGTGTTTGCTGCACTGATGTTGGTTCCCGTTGCTCTGCTTGGGCAGGAGAAGGCACCGGTGCAGGCCACCCCGGCGGCGAACCCGATTACCGCGAGCGAAAAAGGTTTTTACTCGTTTGTGAGCGGAGCGGTGGTCGCGGCGGTGCAGAAGATGCCAGAAGAAAACTACTCCTTCAAACCGACGCCGGAGGTTCGCAGCTTTGGCCAGCTCGTTGGCCATGTGGCCGACGCTTCGTACTCGTTCTGCTCGCAAGCGATTGGCGAAGCAAACCCGGTAAAGGACATCGAAAAAACGAAGACGTCAAAGGCCGACCTGGTGGCGGCGCTCAAGGACGGAGTGGCGTACTGCAACAAGGCATTCGAAAGCATGACCGATGCAAAAGGCAGCGAGATGGTTAAATTATTCAATTTCAATATGGCGAAGCTGACTGTGTTCTCGATCAACACGGCGCACACGGATGAGCACTATGGAAACATGGTGACCTATTTGCGGCTCAAGGGGATCGTGCCGCCGACTAGTGAAAACCAGCCCGCACCGGCACCAAAGTAAGAGGCTGGAGCACCTGACTCAGCGAACCGCCATGTCCTGCTAAACGCGGAAACCGGGCGGCTGAAGTGTTACTTCATTTCTCCGACAACGCGACTCGTCAGGCATGTGGACTACGTGCCTGATGGCCTCATCCCCATGAGACGTCAAGAGCGGGTAGTGGATCGGGGCTGGTGAGTATGTATTCATGACGATCGAGCTTCGTGCCGTCGAGACAACGTATCGCTGCATTATGGGCAACGCGCAGTTTCTGGAATCCCAATTTCTCCACGATGCGGCGGCTGGACTCGTTGCCGTCGAAGAATCCAATACTGATTGCCCTCGCACCAAGGTGCCCGAACGCGTACCGGATAGCTGCGTTTGCGGCCTCTGTCGCCATGCCCCGCCCGGCGTACTGCGGCGCTCCCCAGTATCCTGTCTCATAGACATCTTGCTCGTCGGTGGGGTCCAATGCGGTTCGAACAACAAAATCCCCGTTGATCCGATGGAATCCGGCCAGAGCGATTCCTGCTTGATTCTGGTAGTCCATCACGCGGCGAATCGAATTTTCCATTGCATCCCTCGACCGTTGGTTGTCGAAGGCCCAAGCCATCCAAAGCTGCAAATCGCTCCACGCTTCTTCCTTAGCGGTCTGGATCGAATCCAAATCGTCAAGCGTTGGCGGACGCAAGATCAGGCGTGGCGTTACGATCGGCATTAAATGGCGCATGGAGTGGCTCACTGGAAGAATTCTGAAATATACTTCGTCGTCCTGCAACTCGATGCGAGCCTCCTCGTCAGCAAGAGACGGCCTATTCTAGTCCCAACTCCTGATTAACGCCGTTATCGTACATGTGAAGTTCTAGTACGGGACTTGTCCGGTAACGCGACAAATCAGGACTTAGCAAACCAGAATGTCCAAACGAGCCTACTGATTCGGAATATCTTCCGGTTAGTCCGTCACCCGAGCGCAATCGGGCGGCGAGTGCCATAGCTGCCTGACGCCCGCCAACCCCGGCGGCCCGTGATACCTTCTTTGGCGGGCAGCTGTCTAATCCCAGTTGACCGGCTGCCAGGCCAACTCCTTTGGAGCATTTATTTGTGAGATTCACACCTATATTCTTGCCTCGGAACGCCGCCGCATACGCGCTGCTCGCCCTCGCTCCGCTTGCCGCCTACGCCCAGGACGCGCCCGCGCCAGAGACCCACGGCATTGTCGTCGCCAACATGGACCGCTCGGTCAAGCCCGGCGACGATTTCTACCGCTATGCGAACGGCGACTGGATCAAGCGCACCGAAATCCCCCCCGACCGTGGCGACATTGGAGTCATCGACTCCCTAATCGATCTGAGCCAAAAGCGTATCGCTGGGCTCATCGAAGAAGCAGCCAATGCCAACGCGCCTGCTGGTTCCAATACCCGCAAAATTGCCGACCTCTACCGGTCCTACATGGACGAGGCCGCCATCGAAGCCAAAGGCCTCGCTCCGCTCCGCCCACAGCTCGACGCCATAGCTGCCATCCGCGACAAGCACGAACTGGCGCGGGCTTTGGGTGAGAGCATCCGGTCGGATGTCGATGCCTTGAACTGCGGCTGCTTTCATACCCCGAACCTTTTCGGACTGTGGGTCGCACCCGGCTTTAACGACCCCGAGCACTACACCGCCTACCTGCTGCAAGGCGGCCTGGAAATGCCCGACCGCGAATACTACCTTTCCGAGAGTGAGAGCATGCGCGACCTCCGTAGCAAATATCAGACGCACGTTTCAGCCATGCTCAGGCTTGCCGGATTCGCCGACACCGATGTCCGCGCCCAGCACATCATCGAACTGGAGCATTCCATCGCCGAAAAACATATTTCCCTCGCCGATCAGCACGACATCTATAAGGCGAACAACACCTGGAAGCAAGCCGACTTCGCCGCCAAAGCCCCCGGCCTCGACTGGCCGGAGTACTTCCGCGGCGCCGGTCTCAGCAGCCGAGCCAGCTTCATCGTCTGGGAACCCACAGCCTTCACCGGAGAGTCAGCTCTCGTCGCCTCCACGGCGCTGGACACATGGAAAGACTGGCTGGCCTTCCACTTGATTGACGACTACGCCGACGTGTTGCCCAAAGCGCTCGCCGATGAACGGTTCGCCTTCTTCGGCAAGGCGCTCTCCGGCACAACGGAACAGCATCCCCGCCGGCAGCGCGGCGTCGCACTGGTCAGCGACCCGGACAGAGGTGCAGCCCCTACGCTCGCAGGACGGGGCGTGCTCGGCGGCGCTGTCGGACAGATCTACGCGCACCGCTACTTCTCACCCGAAACCAAGGCCCAGATTGAAGTCATGGTTGCGAACATCATCGCCGCTTACCGACGCCGCATCGATGCCCTCTTCTGGATGGATCCTGAGACCAAGGCCGAAGCCCAAGCCAAGCTCACCACTCTCTATGTGGGAATCGGTTATCCGGAGACCTGGCTCGATTACTCAGCCTACGAAGTGAAGGACAACGATATCTTCGGAAACCTCTGGCGCGGCGGCCTGTTTGATTACCACCGCCTAGTCGCCCGTCTCGGCCATCCCGTGGATCGCAGAGAGTGGAGCGAGGATCCGCAGACCGCCGATGCCACCGAATTGCCCCTGCAAAACGCGCTCAACTTTCCCGCCGCATATCTCGAACCGCCACACTTCGACCCGCAGGCTCCCGCGGCGGTGAACTACGGCGCCATTGGCATCATCATCGGGCACGAAATTAGCCATACCTTTGACACCGAAGGCAGCGCGTTCGATCCCACAGGGCGTATGCGCAACTGGTGGAAACCCGCCGACCTGGCGCATTTCAACGCGGCCGCCGCCGGACTCGCCGCGCAGTACGATTCCTACAAACCTTTTCCCGATCTTGCCGTGAATGGTAAGCAGACGCTTGATGAGAACATCGCCGACCTCGGCGGTAGTTGCGCAGCCTACGACGCGTACCGCGCCTCCCTCGCGGGCAAGGCCGCTCCCGTCCAGAACGGCCTCTCTGGGGACCAGCAGTTCTTCCTCGGCTTCGCACAATCCCGGGCATCAAAGTCGACTGAGGCTTCTCTCCGGGAGCAAGTGATGACCGACGACCACTCTCCCGGAGAGTTCCGATTAGACACCGTGCGCAACCTCGACGCATGGTACGCGGCATTCGATGTGAAGCCCGGAGACAAACTCTATCTCGCCCCGGCTGACCGCGTGCGTATCTGGTAAGCCAATGTAGCCTCAGGTGGGACCCGATCAGGGGAAGAGACATCTCACTGCAGGTCGTGGGCGAATCGTCGGCTAACTGGAAGCAATCCAGAAAGTCAAAAAAATCAAGCGGTCAAGTCCTGGTAAACGCCGTTATCGGAAACTGACCCACTACCACAGCGTCTCCGTGGTACCCGAGACGCGCCTTTCGTAATACGATTGGCTTGTCATGGCCTTTCGACACTCCGTCGTCCCATGCCCAAGCGGCGTCTCCGCTCCATTACACCTGCGCCATCATTCACATCATTCGAGGTGCTTCCATGTCTCACTACACCAGACGTGAATTCCTGAAAACTGGACTTGCCGCCGGCACCCTGGCCGTCACGGGAGGCTTCTCGTTCGCAGCTACGCGCCAGACCGCGACAGGTTGGATCACCCTCGGAAAATCCGGCGTGAACGTCACGCGACTCGCGTTTGGCACCGGCAGCTTCAGCGGCCAGGTGCAGCGCGAGTTGGGACAAGACGGCTTCACCAGGCTGGTGCGCTATGCCTACGACCGCGGCATTCGCTTCTTTGAGACCGCCGAGTCTTACGGCGGAATGCACAAGATGCTCGGCGTGGCCCTGCAAGGCATTCCGCGTGAAAACTATCGCCTCATGTCCAAAGTCACCACCGTGCCGGGTGTGGATCCACAAGCGAAATTCGACGAGCTGCGCAAGCTTGCGAATACCGAATACTTCGACATCATGTTGCTGCACTGGCAACACACCGCGACGTGGCCCGCGGATTCCGCCAAGTGGCAGGACGGAATTCTCGAAGCTCAATCGAAGCAGGCGATCGTAAGTCACGGCGCCTCGGTTCACGGGCTTCCGGCGTTGCGCCAAGTCCCGGGAAACAAGTGGCTCGACGTCGCTATGATCCGCGTGAATCACAAGGGCAAAAGCATGGACGCCGAGGATTACAACACCGCCGGATTAGGCAACGTCCCCGAAGTTGTCACCCATGTAAAACAGGTGCGCAAAGAAGGAATGGGCGTGATCAGCATGAAGCTTGTCGGTGAGGGCACATTCAACCACGAAGACCGCCAGGCGGCGATGCGCTTCGCGTTCCAGAATGCTGGCGTCGACTGCGTCACCGTCGGCTACAAGAACACCGCGGAAATCGACGAAGCCATCGAGAATCTGAATCTGGCCCTCGCCTAGAACTCATCTGGCTCCGTTTACATCCTGTGCGACCGCTCGATTTTACTAGCGCCGGCGTCTCGCCGGCTCTTTGCGGTTGTTTTTGTGGTGGCCGCCTTCAGGCGGGCGCCGTTGAACTAGCTTTTGAATCTGTAGCGGCCGGTTCAGGTTCATCGAACCGGGCAGCCTTGCCTTTGGTGGCGCCGGCGGCTGTGCCGTTCCACTTGAGCAATCACCAAAACTTCCGCTGCAGCCCCTTCCACCTTTGGATGTGACCTCTGGGTAACCTCCCACCATCGAAATTCCTTGCGAGCCAATTCGGATGGGCGCATACCTTCCTTGGGGTGCGTGTGCATTGGGCGAGGTTTTTCTCCTGGATGGGAGGGAGGCACGGCCGCCGATACCAGCAAAAGGCGGGCAAGAAAATGATCGGTTCCCTGGACGATCAACGCCGGGCGCAGCGGTTGCCGATATTCCTGCCGGTGCAGGTGTACGGCCAGCTCGACGGCGAGCCTTTTTCCGAAAACACCGAAACCATCAACGTCAGCTCTTGCGGCGGACTCGTGCCGATTTCCGCCAGTGTGGTTCGCTCCCAAAAATTAATTCTCACCAATTTGCAAACCGACCAGGACCTCACCTGTCGCGTCGCGCGCCTGATTCGCAGCGAAAGAGGCCAGATACTCGCAGGCTTGGAATTTCTGCAATCCGCCCCCGGCTTTTGGCGCTCGTTGCCCGCGGGAAGCGCGGTTGTCCTGTCGATCGCTCCGAAATACCGCCCCAGGCGCCGCTACTCGTTCTCCTGATTTATCCCGGCGATTTGTTCTCCGACATTGCAAACTTTCGGATGTAAACTCCCCTGCATGCAAATAATCCATTTTTCGTAGAAGTCTTTCAAAGGATTCAGGTGATTCGATGATGCACCGCTCGGGTCCAGCACTCGCGGCATGTTCGCGGATCCAAAATGGCGTGTTTTAGGAGTTCGCATGCTCTTCATAAATAAGGTCGCAACGCCATTGCTCGCGGTTTTGTGCTGCCTGGGGATGTCCGCGCAATCGACGTCGCCCGCCGACCGCACCGCGCAATTCCTGGAATCCGCGCGCGACAATCCCGCCGCGCTGATGGATTTTCTGGCGCGCATGCCCAAGGGCGGCGATCTGCACCATCACCTTACCGGCTCGGTGTACGCCGAAAGCTACATCGACTACGCCGTGGCAGACGGCCTGTGTATTGACCGCGTCGTCGTGACCCTTTCGCCGCCGCCGTGCGATCCCACGCAAGGCAAAGTACCCGCCGCGCAAGCGCTTACCGATTTTCCGCTGCGCAACCATGTGATTGATACCTGGTCCGTCCGCAATTTCGTCCCCGCGCCAGACGATCGCGACATCCGCCATCACTTCTTCGCCGCATTCGGAAAATTCGATCCCGTCACCAACAAACACTGGGGTGAAATGCTCGCCGAGGTTGTGCATCGCGCCGCAGCCCAGCACGAAATCTACCTGGAAACAATGCTCACGCCCGATCAGGGCGAAGCAACGAAGTTGGGACGCACGCTCGGCTGGAACGACGATTTCGCCGCAATGCGCTCGCGCTTGCTCTCAGGAGGCATGGCCGCAGGTGGTCGTCGGCGCCCGCAAAAATCTGGACGCCGGCGAAAGCGGCATGCGCGAAATTCTGGGTTGCGGCACCGCGAGTCCCGACCCGGGTTGCAGCCTCACCCTCCGTTTTCAGAATCAAGTGTTGCGCGCGTTCCCCAAAGAAGAAGTATTCGCCCAGATGCTCGCCGGATTTGAGCTAGCCAGCGCGGATCCCCGCGTCGTAGCCGTCAATCTGGTGCAATCGCAGGATGAATACCGCGCTCTGCATGATTTCCATTTGCACATGCGCATGCTCGATTATCTGCACGGCGTTTATCCCGCCGTGCACATTTCGCTGCACGCCGGCGAGCTCACTCCCGGCGAAGTGAAACCCGAAGAGCTGCTCGCCTCGCACATTCGCGAATCCATCGAACTGGGCCACGCCGAACGCATCGGCCACGGTCTCGACGTGCTGTACGAAGCGGACCCTTCGGCTCTGCTAGCGGAAATGGCGCAGCGTCACATCCTCGTGGAAGATTGCGTGTACAGTCACGAGCTGGTCCGCGGCATGACGGGCTCCGAAAACGTCCTGCCGATTTACCTCCGCGCCGGCGTGCCTGTCGCACTCGCCACGGATGACGAAGGCATCGTGCGCTCCGAGCTAACCTGGTATTTCCGCCGCGCGGTCGAGGGATATCACGTTGACTACCCCACTCTGAAACGTATGATCCGCGATAGCTTGGACCACGCCTTCGTGCCGGGCCCTAGTCTGTGGGCCGCGTCCGAAAATTTCACGATGGTTCCCGCATGCTCAAGCGATCGCCTGCAACCCGAGCCAGAATCCGCACCCTGCCGGAATCTCCTGGCGGCCAGCGAAAAAGCTCGCCTCGAGTGGAAAGAGGAAATCGAATTCAATCAGTTCGAAGCTCAGTTCTAGTTCTGGAAACGCTTACCGTCACGCGGTCCGATCGTCAATTCCACTGCGTCTGTGCAGGCCCCAGCTCCAAGTCACTGGTCCACCTAACGCCCTGTGGAATTTCGTGGCGCATTTGGTCCAAAACCAACTGATTGTGGTGTGCAGCCGTTACACTAAGTCATTGATAAATATATGCTTATGAGAGGGAGGTTACAAATACTCCCGTCCTCAGGAAAAATTCACAGCTTCGTCGTGGAATTCACAGGATGAAGCTACTCTCGCACTTGCGGAAGTTGTATAATGTCTATTCCTACCCTACATAAACTGACTTTGAATTGAGGTGTCCCGTGACCCAAGCAACCGTAACGCAGCAATACTCTGGAGTCTATTGTCGCGCCTGTGGTGAGCCAATATCACTGCCTGCCAGAGCTGAAAAAGCCATAGCAGCGCGTCAGACCGGCGCACCGGACGCGGCGGCCGAAACCCAGCCAGTCGTTTTCAATTTACGTTGCAAAGCGTGCGAGAAAGAAAATTTCTACGGCGCGAATGACGTAGTCAATATCAACGGCACGCCAAGGTTGGCTCGTCCGCGGCCACGCGCGACGCCGCAGCTGTTGCGCCCTCACCTCAAGCTCGCACGAACCGCCAACGCCTGAACCACTCCGGGCGCCGCAAAGCATCGGAAGCAGTAGTTGAATTCCGCAGTTTCCAAAAAAATTGGGGCCCCGTAACGGACTTCTTACCGGGCCCCAATCCTGCTGGAACGCAAATCAAACCGCAAAGTCCCGACCGACTACTTATTCCCCGCGGATTGCTTCGATTCGTTGTACGGCGAATTCCGATCTAATACCCGAACCAGGTGCCGTCCGGAAGGAGGAACTCTCACTGCTCCGCCAAAAACGATTTCTCTGGAGGTGAGTTTGCGGCCATAGACATCCTCGTTGGCGCCATCGTCCGGGCGAAGTGTGGATCCTTCCAGCGACACTCCGGCAAAAACTCCACGTGTGCGCGAGTAGCTCAAAATCTCGGCACGCATGAACGCATCGGTGTTCGCGGCAGCGTCGCGGCCCACAGGACCAGCGGCGATCGACGCATCTCCACCCAGCTTGACCTTGCTGCTCAGAATTGATTGCGCGCCCCGGTCATTCATGATCAGCAGGACCAGATCAGTCGCTTGTCCTCCGATCTGGAATCCGACGCTGCCGCCTTCCAGCGCCATCATCGCCGGCGAACCCCATGGTCCGTGAAATTCCTTGCCGGTGCGGCAAACCATCGCGCCGCGGCCGTAGCTTGCGCCCACCACGAACGCCGCCTTCAGCACGGACGGAAACACGATCACACATTCCGCTTTTTGCATCACATCTTGCGGAAGGTTATCCGGGATATTCATGATTTCCTGCATCACCACGCCCGAATTTTCCAGTCGCTTTTGTTCCTTGTTATTGGCATAAACGGCTGAGGTTGCGAGCAACCCCAAGCATACGATGAGAAGTGATTTGCGTATCATTGCTGACCTCCATGATCAGAGTTGCGGCCCCGGGAACTTGCGATTTCCGAGTCCTGTGTGAGAGCGCTTGAAATCGCGCCGTGAGCCGGGGAAGCCGTCGAATCAAAACCGTTCTTCAGCGATCCCCAACCGGAAACTGCCGTTATGATTTTTGCTTGGAGCCTGCAAAAAGGAGAAAAGCCCCTCCCAAAATCGCGAGCGCTCCAACGATCGGAGGAAGCGGTATGTGCTTCTGCTCATCCGCGGTGGCATGGATCGGGCCCACATCCAAAACCGTCTCGCGATGCGTGTAATTGATCCCTTGATAGGCGAGCGCCAGCGCACCCAGAACGATCAACAAAACGCCGGCCAATGAAATTGGTTTCATGATCTCAGCTCCGCGATCAATCCACTACGCTGCGACCTTGCAGCACCCGTATCAGCAGGACCACGACCGCCAGAACCAGAAGAAGGTGAATGAATCCACCCATCGTGTAAGACGTGACGATCCCCAGGAGCCACAAGACCACCAAGATCACAAAAATTGTCCAAAGCATGTTGGCCCCCTATTCTCTGTACTTTGTGGATGTTAGAGGCAGAATCCGCGAATGTAACGGCCAGCCCGCAGCGCGAGCTAGCCTCTTCACTTCACACGAACTAGGATAGTAGTCGTGATCGCGCGGGGTATCTGTCCTGTTGTGCACACATCTGATTACTTGGTGGTGGGCCAGTTTCCGATTATGCGGGTGGGATAAATGGGTCGACGCAACATTAAGCTAGAACCCGGCTGGCATTGAGAACACAAGGCAAAATCGCCTGCTAGGGATCAACCAACAGGAGCGTTGCGCTGGCTAGGTAGCGTCCAAGTGAAGCTAAACAGGTGGTTCTCCCGAAGAAGCGTTGCTGAATCAACGCACTGGATCGTGTTGCATCGACCGGTTGAGCTGGCACGACGAATCGGGACATGGCGTTTCTTGCTTGCGGTCGGGCAGTAGCTTAATCAGCAACGATTGCGTTCAAAACGCCTGTTTGAAAATTTTGAGTACACAGCGCTTCGAGATTTGCCGTTGGCTCGAACCAAATCACTTGCACCCATATTCCAACCGCAACCATCTTCAGGTGCCACTCCGGGTAATGGTTGTTAAAATTTTCTAACTCGTCTCTTCTCCTCGCCGCTTGCCCGCTCGCTGCACTCGTGCTCAACGCAATCAGTACGGCAGGCATCCACAAATTCAGAATCGGTCTCATCGGCCATCCCTTTCTCCGGCGCAAGCCTGCATGCAAAACTTGCCCGACGTGCCTTGACCTTGAGTTAAACGTCGCATCCGGGCTGGACGCGCATCGCCAGCAGCGTTATATCGTCGCGTTGTGACTGGCCGTCAGCAAAGGTGGAGACTTCGTCGAGAATTCGTTCGATGATTTGTTCTGCGGACGCTTCACTCGACGACCGCAGAAGGTTCTGAAGCCTATGTATTCCCCAGAGTTCTTGATCGCGGTTCTCCACCTCGGTTATTCCATCCGTGTAAGCGACCAATAGATCGCCGATGTGGAGCTGAAACGCCGCGGCGGGGAATTTCGACTCAGCTGAAATTCCGATGGGTACGTCTGTAGATCTCAGCTGGAAAGCCTTCGAACGCCGACCGCGGGTCCGAATGACCATTGGCGGATGGTGGCCGGCATTCACATATTCCAGGAGCCGAGTAGCTGGTTCGTATTCCGCATAGAAAAGCGACGCGAAGGAGTCAGCCGGGGAAGATTGGTGAACGGCAAGATTGACATGTCCGATGAGCGTGGAAAGATCGGAGTGGGGGTGCAACGCTTGCGCACGGAGGGAAGCCTGAAGACTGGCCATCATGAGCGCCGCGCTGATTCCTTTCCCAGACACGTCGCCGATGGCAATCCCCCAGCGCCCGCCTTGCAAAGGAATAAAATCATAGTAGTCACCGCCCAAGCCACCGGCGGGCAGGTAGAAAGTTTCCGATCCCAGACATGGGATCGAAAGGTTGCCGGGCGGCAAGAAAGATTTCTGGACATCCTTCGCTCTCTCCAGGTCTTTCCGAATGGCCTTGTAAACACCCGAGTCGCGATCGGCCTTTTTAAGGGTGTCGAGAAATGTGCCAACTTGATTGCGCAACAGCGCTCCGGCCTCCGTTCCGCGGCCTTGATGCAGGGCTTCCACGATGGGCTGGTGAGACTCGCAGAGCTCTGCGAGATCTTTGATGGCCTTTCCGACCATAGCGCGAATACGCAGTTCAAACGCCAGCGCGTTCCAAACGCGAAGCAGAACTTCGTTCTGCGACGCGTTCACGATTGCGCGGTGGAAATTCGCTGCGTGTTCGGCATAACAATCCAGGTTGCCACGCTTAGCTGCCGCGCGCATTGCGTCCAATTCTTCTTGCAGGCAAATCGTATCGCCCTTTAATGTTTTGGCCGCGGCCCGGCCGGCGATTTCCTCAAGGGCGGCGCGAATCTCATAGGCTTCATACATCTCCTTCGGGTTTGGAGAATGAACAACGGCGGACAAACCGGCTGAAAGCGTGACCATCCCGAGCGATTGAAATTCGGCGAAGGTCTTTAAGACTGATTCCAAATCGATGTCATATTCGGCGGCTACATCGCGGAGATCGAGACGCTGGCCCTCCCTGTAACGCCCGCCAAAAAGGTCCGTCGCCAGGCGCGCGTTGGCCGATGCGGCCGCTTTACCTTGATGGGGCACCGCACTAGTTTTCGTTTGGTTATTCTTGGCTGGGCCTTTGTTCGGCAATACCATCCGGTTCGCTCCTTAAGAATTCGTTCAGTCGGCCTGAGGAAAGTCGATATTCAGAAATTTCGAGCGTCTTCAGAGGATGACAACAGCAGAGGCTGGATGGGGCAGCCGCGTCGATCGAATCTCACGGTGTCGGCAAGCTCATGTGATGATTCGACGCCGAAAAAGATTCATGGATAGCAAGAACGCGGGCGCCTGAGGGGCCCCGCGCGAAAGCTTGCGATTTTGACACTGAGCTGTGTCCGTCGTGGACACCTGCACCATGCTTTCTCTAAGTCACTGATTCAGCTAAATCTAGGTTTAACCAAAAGCAGTGTCAAAACCGCCTTGCGTTTTTCGCTCAGGTGCAGTGGGGTTATTTTATTCGGAATACATTATTTGGCCGAACCAGGAACTGCATAACGGTCGTGTAACCAATCGTGCCTTGGCGCTTGGGGAATTCGCCGCGGCCGTGCAGTTAATCACTGAGTCTGGTACACGCTCTAACCGGAAACGAGCCCTCAATGATTGCATAACAACGTCGGCTCCTTAGACCCGAGTAAACTGTGCTTTGTCGATGACCACAGGCTCGGGAGAAAGGAGCCGAACATGATCATTATAGGCGTGGATTACCACCCGAGCTTTCAGGCGATTGCTTTTTTAATTGAAGAGACGGGTGAGTGTGGTGAACAGGAACTGAGCCACAGTGATGGAGAAGCCGAGAGCTTCTATCGAGACCTGCAGCAGCGAGGACTCAGCGTGCGGGTAGGGATGGAGGCTACCGGCTATTCACGGTGGTTCGAGCGGCTACTGACTGAATTAGGTTTCGAGCTGTGGATCGGCGATCCCGCGGAGATCAAGGCCAAGCGGGTGAAAAAGCAGAAGACCGACCGCCATGATGCACGACTTCTGCGCAGGCTGATGCTGGAAAATAACTTCCCGCAGATCTGGATACCGAGTCCCGAGAATCGAGATCTACGGCAACTGCTGTGGCACCGACATCGTCTGGTGCAGATGCGCACTCGGATCATGAATCAGTTGCAGGCGCTGGCCATGAACGAGGGCTATCGCTGGAAGAAAAAACTGTTCAGCGAACAAGGGCGAGCGCAGTTAGAAAAGCTCGTGTTAGCTCCCTGGGCGAGTCGACGCCGACAAGAGTTGCTGGAACTGCTGGACCGCCTGCATCCGACGATTGAGGAATTAACCGCAGCCGTCGAGCGGGAAGCCCGGACGAGACCTGCAGCACTGCGACTGATGACCCATCCCGGTGTTGGTCCGCTTACGGCACTGGCTTTCGTGTTGATCATCGGAACTCCGGCACGGTTTCAACGGGGCAAGCAGATCGGCACCTACGTGGGGATGACTCCAAGTGAGGACTCCAGTGCTGGCAAACAACGGCTGGGGCACATCAGCAAGCAAGGCAGTTCGTTGTTGCGCTTCTTGCTGGTGGAGGCAGCCCAAGCGGCGGCACGAATCAATCCGGAGTGGCGACGTCACTACATTCACCTGGCGATGCGTCGGCACAAGAACATTGCCAGGGTAGCGATGGGGCGCCGGTTGGCAGTTCGTTTGTACTGGATGTGGCGGAATGGTTGTGAGTATTCGCAGTCGTTAGAGTTCGGTTCGCACGCGGGACAGCTCGGTACCGGACATGGCGTGAACTAGAACGCCGTCTCAATGATTGGGCATCCCGCTCCCTGCAAAGGGAGTTTGAACGAGTAATCATGGTCGAAGTTTGATCGAAGAGATGTTTAGGTCGGACTGAAGCCGGCCGAAAGATTACAGGCGAGGCGTGGTCATCGACGCTGGGCCCAAGAACAGGGCGAACGAAGACACTCTTCGAAGTGATCGGAGAAGTGCGCTCAATAAACGTTTGACAGAGCCGACGTTGTTAGAGATGTACGGTTACGCGATCCATTTATCTGCGATTGTTTTCAGATGGCTTTGCAGCATCCCACCCCACACACGAAGTGGACTTTAGAATGTTCGCGCTCAAACAAGCGCAGATACTCGCCGCTGATTTGGCAAGAGTTCACGACTTGCTCACGCCTTCAAATATTCAGAGTCTGAATGATGAATGAGAACGGAATTGAGGAACCCCCGATTGCCTCGCCAGTGCGACGTTGCCAGGTTCCCCCGGGGAATGTGGAGCTTTGAGGGAACTCGTCCTACTCCGAAGTCATGAGGTCACAGACCAGTTTCTGCGCCTCTCTCATTCTCTCTTTGTAAAATGTGGGACTGATGAGAGCGTTATTCGCGCCGGCGCCCAGGCTCCGCCTGACGCCCTTCTTCGACAAAAATCGCGATAAGGCCTCGTACGTCTTGATTTCTTTCTCCAGAAAACTAACAACTCGTTGATTCGAGTCCTGCATCGGGCACCTCCGAACGGGCAAACTCGTTCTGCCCGAGAAATGGAAGGCCGCCGCGCGCAACAGAGGCCTGCACGCTCCGTCACGCGCGATTACAGCGGCGAGAAATCTAAATTCGTCCCAGAATCACCAGAATCACAACTACCAGCAGCACCAGGCCCAAACCGCCCGTCGGGAAATAACCCCAATCGCGGCTGTGACCCCAGCGCGGAAAGGCGCCTACCAACGCCAGAATCAAGAAAATAATCAAAATCATTCCGAGCATTGTTCTCTCCTCGTTTCTAGCCTTTCGAAACACGCTACGCCCCGTGCTTGCGCGGCAGTCATCTTCGATGCGGTCAATTCAGCACTGTTTAAGTCCCAACGCGCATCCGCGATAGCGAGTGAAACAGCCCAAAAATGTTCAGCAGCCACAAAACCGTGACGATCACCACCACCGCGTTCAATAGCGACTTGATCGATCCGGCCATCGGTATGAAATTGTTCACCAGCCACAGCAACACTCCCACCACGATCAAAACCATCAACACTTGCAGTAACGGCATAAATTTATCCCCCTTTTCTTTGCAGGCCAACACTCCGGCCTGTCCCAAGTTGTCGCGCGCAATTTCTGGCTTGTTCCCAGACCTGTTACCGGCGGCTGAATGGAGAGGAAATCTGCGTTATCCGGTGTGATTCAGATGAAGTTTGTTGTACGCGCTTCTGGCCCACTAGTTCACTTGATCCACGGCAACATCTTAGAGAACTCCAATGCCCATATCTGTTCACTACTGCACACTGCCGGGATTTTGATTGTGCCGCCGCGAACCGGCTCATTTCATTTTTCGATTTGCGATTCCCGATCAGCCGCACAGGCCTACGGGATCAGTACGATTTTTCCATACGCGCCGCCGGCCATGATGGCGGTGTGCGCGCGCCCCGCTTCGGCCAGAGGAATTTCCTGCCCGATCACCGGTCTCAGTGTTTTGTTCTCCAGCCCGGCAACCAGCGCGGCATGAATGCTGATCAGTTCGTGCGGCGTCGCGTTCCACAAGCTCATGCCGATGATCGCGCCGTCGCGTCCCATCATGTCCCGCGGAGTGATCTCCGCATTGCCGCGGCTGCCAACCACGGAAACGCGCCCGTGCGTAGCCAAAATCCCCAAATCGCGCCCCAGATTCACATTCGCAAGCATCTCCAGGATCAGGTCGTAACCGCGGCCGCCCGTCGCCGCCAGCGCTTCCTCGAAATGATTAGGCGCGGAATGATCCAGCACCACGTGCGCACCCTCGTCCAACACAAGTTTTCGTCCGCGCTCGGAACCAACCGTGCCGATCACCCGCAGCCCCGCCGCCCGCGCCAGTTGTACCGCCGCGATTCCCACGCCGCCGCTCGCGCCGTGCACCAGCAAAGTTTCGCCGGCCTCAGCGTGCGCGCGCTGAAACAACGCCCGAAAAGCCGTCGCGTAGGCCACATGCATGGCCGCCCCTTGCGCAAACGAAACATGCGCCGGCAGCGGAAACACGAATTGCTCCTCGCACAGCGCCAACTCCGCATACGTGCCAGACAAGCTGCCCGCCAGATACACGCGGTCCCCAGGTTTGAAGCGCTTGGCAGCGGCATCCGTGTCCGCAGGCGTATTCGCATCCGGCCCCAGCGATTCCACGGTCCCCGCCCCGTCAGTCCCCGGCGTATAAGGCAGCGCCGGCTTTCGCGGATAAGTGCCCGAGCGCACGTAAACGTCCACAGGGTTCACGCCCGCCGCGCGAATCCGCACCACTACCTGCCCAGCAGCAGGCTTCGGATCCGCCACTTCTTCCAGCTGCATGACCTCAGGCCCGCCGAATTCCTTCACCCGAATCGCTTTCATGGCTTCTCCCATCCTCCCCGCACCGCCAGCATCCCCGCGCGAAAATATTCTACCCGATTCGCGCGAACAAACCTGCGAAGGAGGCATCGCAAAGCGCGCATTCCCCCGCCGCCACCCCAAAATCAAATCCCGCCCAAGCCACCAACGAAAATATTGCCCCCCGCCACTAACAGGGGTAGACTCTCGCCGATGGAATCTGGGGATGCAGACGGCCCCTAACCATTTCTGCGGTGTGTCCTTCCTCTCCTGCTGTCTGCGCCCCGACCTAGGAGAAGGTCTATGCGAAAATCATTACTATTGTTGTCGCTGTTCCTGGTGTGTCCGTGTCTGTTCCCCGCCGCAAACGCAAGCGCTCAATCAACACTGATCCCTGCAGGCACCCTGCTCCACTGCACCATAGACGACACCACAATCTCCCCGAAAACCGCCCAAGTCGGCGACCCCGTCCTCTGCCACCTCAGCCAGTTCACCGAGTTCGGTCGCACCGCGTTTCCGCGCGGCTCCTACCTCGGCGGCCACCTCGAAGCAGCCAAGCAGCCCGGCCACTTCATCGGCAAAGGCTATCTCGACATCGTTTTCGATCACATCGGTCTGCCCAATACAGACGCCGACCTCAACGCCAGACTCGTCGCCGCCCAGGGCCAGAAAGTGGATAAAGACGGCGACATCCTGGGCCACGGCCACGCCAAGCGCGACCTGATCGAATGGGCGATTCCGCCGCTCTGGCCCTGGAAGATAATCACCCTGCCAGCTCGCGGCCCCCAGCCGAAGCTGAAGAGCGAGCAGATGGTCACCCTGAAAGTAATGCAAGATGTGGAGCTGCCCCGGCTAACGGCATATATACCGCCGTCCCCGTCGCCAGCGCCGTCAGGTTACGCCGCCCCACGCGCGCAATCGTATTCCCAACCGTACGCCCAACCATCCAGCGGCCCGGTCGTCCCGCAATCTTCCTCGGGAGTGTATTACCTGCCGCCCACCACTCCCGCCGCTCCGCCCGCATCACTCGGCCCGGCGCACGCGGCAGACATGCCCAGCCGCGGGCTCACCCTGGTAGCTCTGAAATCAGACACGATCGTTCCAGCCAGGGATTACTGGGTCGCCGGCCGCGAGCTTTTCTACGTCCTCCCAGACGGCAGCGAAGCGTCCACCGACCTGAGCCGTATCGACTGGCAGCGCACCACAGACCTGAACGCTGAACGCGGCATTCGCGTAACGTTGCGCACCACCCCCACCCGCTTCTAGCGGTGGAAAATCTCAAGCCAAGCGCGACGCCCAGCCACTCCGGGGCGCCACGCTACGATTTTGCCCGGGACATGGCATCATTCAGCATGAGCTTTCTCATACGCCAAGCCACCCCCCAAGACATCCCCCACCTCCGCGCCCTAATCGAATCCTCCGTCCGCGGCCTGCAAGCCAACGATTACACCCCCACCCAAATCGAAGCCGCCCTCCACTCCGTTTACGGAGTAGATACCCAACTAATCGCCGACGGCACCTATTTCGCCGTCGAGATCGCATCACCTTCCCCACGAGTCACAAGTCACGAACCACGAGTCACGGCCCCCATCGCCTGCGGCGGCTGGAGCAAACGCAAAACCCTCTACGGCGGCGATCAATATGCCGCGCGCGAAGATTCCCTGCTCGATCCCGCACGCGACGCCGCCAAAATCCGCGCCTTCTTCGTCCATCCCCAATACGCCCGCCGCGGCATCGGCACTCTGATCCTCGAAGCCTGCGAGCAAGCCGCCCGCGCAGCCGGTTTCACCCGCCTCGAAATGGGCTCTACGTTAAGCGGCGTCGCCTTCTATCGCGCCAAAGGCTACGAAGCGCGCGAAAATCTGCAAGTCACTCTAAGTAACGGAGAAATGCTCCCCATCGTAAGAATGGCGAAGGAAATCAAACGCGAGTCCTGAGAGCGACGCGCTAGGCTGTGCCGCGGCCTCCATAAACCGCAGGGTGCCGCATCACCGACTACGCTCTGCCAAGAGAATAGCGGCCTTCAGACGCGCGCGAATGAATAGTGATGCTTGCAAGACGGGCACTCCATCTGGACGCCGAATCCGGGAATTATGGCGCGAACCAGATGTACGCCGAGCCGCTTGGATTCCCAACACCCAGGACAGTACGGTGCGGGATCATCACCTAAATAATAGAACGGCGTTTTAAAGACGAGTTCCTTCTGGAGCTTCAGTGTCCGTTCCAACTCTTCCACCTTGTCGTCGGAGCGCCGCTTATCCCGCGTCAGTTCTCTCACTTCGGTTTCCAGCGTGAGTATCTGTTTGTAGAGCTCCATATCCCCTATTTTCTTGATAAGTTCGGCGATGTTTCCCACGTCTTCAATAATGCCCATATTCACCCCGTACGGAATCGATCGCATCTTACCATTTCGCGAGCGCGCGACCCGCCGATTGTTGTTTGTTGAGGACATTCCTTAATCGTACAATACTGGCGCAGCCGATGAACGAAAACACGAGGGGTTAAGCTTGTGAATCTCAGCGATGTTTTTGGTGTAAGCAAACAGAGAGTACTAAGCTACCTTGAGCGGGCGGCCGTAGACGGCTATTCCGTGAAGGCATTAGCATCCGACAAGCACATCATAGTTTATGGCTCTTCAAAGCAGGGTAAGACCTCGCTGGTGGATAAACATCTTCCGTACGAAAAAAATGTGCTGGTCAGCTGCACTCCTGAAGTTCGAGTCGACGGACATTTACAAGTCCATTTTAAGATCCGAGAACATAGTGCTCGAAACCACGTCTGAAGACTCGACCGCGACCGCTGCGAAGGCTTCGGTCAGCACCAAATTTAAAGCTCTCATTCCGTTTTTCGGGTCTGGTGAGGCGGCAGTCGGCGGCGAAATCAGCGGGGGTTCCGGCAAGAAGATGGCTTTTGAACCCGTGGAGATTAATTTGGCGTTGCCACAGGAAATTACAAAGCTCCTTGAAAAAGTGGGGTTCAAGAAATTCGTAATCTTGGAAAATTTCCACTACCTGAGCCTAGACGTTCAAAAAGCTCTAGCGTTCGACCTGCGAAGTTTTCAGGAGTTAGGAATGCGGTTTGTGATATTGGGCGTTTGGCGGGAAAAGAACCGCCTAACGCAGTTTAACGGAGATCTGCAAGATCGAATTATCGAAGTGCCTGTGGAACCGTGGTCAACGAGTGAATTCAGAGAGGTTATCCGAATCGGCTCCGAACAGCTTAACATTTCGATTTCCGACGAAATTCAGGGGCGACTCATTGAAAGTGCATTCGATAGCATCGGTGTCGTCCAGGAACTCGTTAAAGGTGTATGCACAGGAGCTGGAGTCGAGGTCCGCCAGCACGAACAGAATAAGATCGACGATCCGAAATTGCTGGAAGTGGCAGTTGAGAAAAAGACGGAGGACTACGCAGCACGACATCTCAGAGCGCTTGAGGACATAGCAGAAGGGCGAAAGTCGAAAAAAGCCACTGAAGACTCGATTCCTTTGTATCTGCCTTACTACACCGTGAAGGCATGGCTAAATTTCCCATTCGACCAGGTCGTTCGCGGAATAAGGAGAGAGCAACTCGAAGAATCCATTAAGAATGAGCACCACCGGCCGAAGGATGTCCGTCCGAGCGATATGAGCAACCTGCTCCACAATTTTGCGGAGTTGCAAAGCGAAAAAGGAATCGTCCCACCAATCTTCGACTATGACCAGAACAGTCGAACGATGCGAGTTGTGGATTCAACGTTCTATTTCTTTCTACGCCACGTTGACCGTAACGCCGTTCTCAGCAATATAGAAAGTCCGCTTGATCGCCTGAAACTTGCTCGACCTGCGGCGGAAAACACTGGAATCGGCTAGGCAGATGGGCCACCCGCCCGGCGCATCTAAAATTCTGTACTCCACCTGCGGGACCGAGCTAACGAAGTGATAGAAAGTTTTGCCGAATACGCCATTGCACACGAAGCGGGGCATGCGGTGGTAGGCCAATTCGTGAGAATAGCGGCTCCCCACGCGATCTCCTTTCGTCTGGTCCATGGCCCAGACGGAAATCTCTGTCTCGGCGATTTTGCAACGTCTTCCCTTTTCCCACCCGATCACCAAATCGCCGCGTTACCGATCGAAGTCAAGAGATGTCTTTGCTATTTCGTGGCTGCGGGACTGGCAGCCACCCAATTCAGTGGCGTTTCCATTCCCGACGAAAATCAAGGTCTGAATTCCGATCGGCACCGTCTAAGCAAGCTCACTTCGGAATCGCTTGAGAGCTTTCTTCCTTATGCCCGCGCGGTTATTGAGCGCGAAGCACGGGCGTATAGGGCGGTCGTGTCCGAGTGCAGGCGGAGGTATGAACAGCTCAAAACGACGAATGTCGAGCCTAGCGAACAGTACCTTTTGACCGCACAAGAATTGGAAGCGATTTTCAAAAGAACAATGTCTCCCCTCAGTGCGCCCCTACCCGTGACTGAAGACACCATCGAGTTCCGCGAGATGATGAGCGCACATGAAGCTGGCCATGCGACGGTAGGCGTCACGCTTGGTGCGAGGGTTGAAGCTGTATACGCGATATATACCGCTAAACTTCCGAATGGCGACGCTAGGCTTGCCTACCTCACGAAATTTGGAAGCTTCGAGAAAGCAGGCTTGGACCTGAAGGATAAGATCCTGCTCGTCGCCGGCGGCGCGGCTGGTGAATTTCTATTGAACGGAAGGTGGGATCACGATTGCGTAGAACACGACAGGATGGTTTTGGAGGAACTCGGTTTTTCGAACTTCGACTATTGCGCCACGCAAGCCATCGAAGTCTTACGTCAGAACAATCCCTTGCTCATTGAGATCAGAGACAGAATCTACCGCAGTATGACGAATCTCAAGGATTGTACGGTCGCCAGAAAATCCCACATTAGCTTAGCCAAGGGTTCTGAGATTGAAAAACTGTTCCGTGCGCTAGGATTCCGGGCCATCTCGTCGTCTCTTGATTTGGAGACCGCCCGGAGCGGAATGACTCCGGGTATCAGCACTTAGGAAATTTAGTGGCGGGTGGCCAAGCCCCCCAGGGCTCAACCGATTGAGGCATGCCACGCCAGGCCGCTGGCATCGCGAGCGGGTGGCCCATCCTTGCAAACGTCCGAAACGAACGTCTGAGAATTTTCGGGTGCCGCACTCTCGCCGCAGGCGAGGGTGCGGATTTAGCCCCAGCGACGCGAAAACTGCCCCGTCGAACTCTTGCCTCGCCCGCCAGGTGGCCCAACCCGCCGCATAAAGCCTAAGCTACTCGGTGGGCCAGACGAGGCGCACTTTCCGCCAAACGCAGCAAGCCAAGTGCATTGGTCGAGAAGATCTTCGTGCGATCCCCAGCGTCAGTGATCGTGTCGTTTACAAGATCGATGTGCACCTTCGGGCTCATTGGAACCGGCCCGAAATCGGTTCCAAACAACACGCGGTCAACGCCGCACATTTCGATCATGGCCTTCAGACAGCTCGCGCTTGGACCCATGGTATCCACATAAATATTTGACTTGAAATACTCCGAAGGCCTGCGAAGGTTCTTTTCCACCTTCTGGATCGGTGGGTTTGTAATGCCCTTGTAGTTCAAGTCCCAGTTCCAATCGAGTCTGCAAACTACCGGGGCGATGGCGCCGCCCATGTGCACGAAAAGAACCTTCAGCTTGGGATATTTATCGAACACGCCGCTGTAAATCATGCGAGCTGCCGTCAGCGCCGTATCGAATGGCCGCCCTACGGCTTCGTTAAGCCGATACTGCTGCATCGCAACAGCGCCTATGGCTACGAGAGGAGGATGAATGTGAACCAGAACATCTTTGGCCTGCGCGTACTCCCATAACCACTCGGCTTTGGGCGAGTCCAGAAAGATTTGATCTGCGCCCGCTCCGTAGCTGGTCGTAATGCTGATGCAGCAGGCCTCTTTATTCGAAATCAGTGGATCGATTACATCACGCGAACTCTCTTCCAGAGCATGAGCGTTGGCCATGCAGGCCACCTCATCGGGGAATCTATCTCGAAGTTCGAAAGACTCGTCGTTCAGGAATTTCAGCGTGTCGATGGTGCTTGCTTTGATGACGTGCTGGGCAAACGTCTCCACCTCGCCGCCATAGCTGTTCACGCACAGCGTGACCCCGCTTTGCTGCTGAATCTCCATCGAATAATCCACGTCAACCGACTCGCGATAGAAAAACATCTCGTCCCCAAACACCTGCGGCAACGGCTTTGAATCATCAAAGCCCATATTCTCAACGAGTTTCTGTCGCAGCTTCGGACCGAAAATGTGTCGGTGCGTATCAATGATGCTTCTGGTGGCTTGGGGTTGAGCCATTTCAAGCTCCTCTAAATCGCGGACGACCTTACAGTAGGGGAGTGTCTATCAGATGCGTCCCATCATCTGTTCTGTTTTGCACACGGTCAGAATGACGACCGCCGTTCCACTTGCACGGCTGGCCCACCCACTCGTGACGCGGTAGGTCCGTTCATCGAAGCAATTACAGAGTTGCTGAGAACGTGCATTACGCGGACTTCATTTAATGTCCGCTTTGATAATTCTTCTAATTTCCGAACTGCGTTCTCTTGGCCAGGTACCATCTGCCGCCATATAACTCCACCATCTGGCAGAATTTCGAACAAGTCATAGTCGCGTTCCATGCGGCTCCTCTTGGCTGGGGAACACACAATCGCACCATGGCCTCACCGCCGCTGTCTAAAATTGCACAACACCAGGATTGACTCGGCACCTGTCTAGAGTCATCATATCGGCCCCCGCACAACCTCTCCTGGTGGAGGTGTCCCTTGGCACGCGAAATGGTGTGGGTTGATCGGGAGCGATTTCACGGTTGGGCTTGTTCCGTCTGTGCATGGTTCTTCGACGCGTCTGGAACGCTTGTGGGCGAGTCAATCGAAGAAATGAAGCAGTGGTATGAGACAAAACGCGACAAGGAGTTTAGGTCGCACGTTTGTGCTGAACATCCCCGAGAGCGCGGCGTTTAGGAAGAAGACCGGGTGCCTTCCCGCCGCGCGACTGACATCGCGCCACCCCACCAGCGCCGTCTTGCCCTGAGGCGCTGCCTGCGAAAGCGTCGAAGGGAGGCGCGGCATAACTTAGCCCGCCGCGGAGGGTAAAAAAACGCCGCGAAGCGCCCGCCTCACGTTTTGTGGGTCGGAGCTCTAGCTTCGACATCAATTCGACGCCGCGAAGCGGCATACCTTTCGCGGGTGCCTTTCCCGCGTGTTTTCGAGTTGCTCGCAGCCAACCTGGCCCGACCCGGCCCCGTGAGCCCCCAACCCCGCAGTTTGCACTTGAATTACCGTAACGGCTGTGTTATCATCAGTCGTGCGCCAATCTCGTCACCACAAGGGGGCGACATGGTCCACGCTGCTCGCGCCACAACAGCCAGCGCCCCACCCCCACTCCCCACCCGCCTTTTTCTAGTCGGCCCCGCCGCGATTAAAAACGCCCGCAACTCCCCTGAAAACAATGCGTTGCATTTCTCTAATCGGCTCAAAATAGCGATTTGCAGCGCGCGTTTTTCACGCGTTTCCCGCCCCCAGAATCACGAATCCCCGGTCGCGCGACACGCCTCGGGCTCCACCACTCACCAATCACGACTCACCAATCACGCATTTCTAATCGCTAGTCACCCAAATATTAGAAATCGACGCAAATGACTGAAAACAAACAACAGCGACCCATTCTAATCGCTAGTTTTTCGGCTGTTTTTGGGGTCACGCGCCGAAAAAGCGCGAAACAAAAAATAAACCGGTAGCCCGCTGGCGATCAAAACCAGCCCCGGCCAAGTCGTCGCAGCCCGATAGCGCAGCAAGACGACGAGAATCACGCTAGCCCCAACAATGTAAAGCGCCGGCACCACAGGATATCCAAAAGTCTTGTAAGGACGTTCCGCCAGCGGCCGGGTGCGCCGCAAACGAAAAATCCCAATAATCGTCAAAATGTAAAAAATCAAAACAGCCGAAACAACGTAGTCGAGCAAATTGCTATAAAGGTTCCCGTATTTCCCGCTGACCGGATCATAAGTCCGCGGCAAAACCAGAAACGCAGCCCAAACGCCCTGCACCAGCAACGCGATCCCCGGCACTCCAGCCCGATTCAGAATCCCAGTGCGCTGGAAGAACAACCCATCGCGCGCCATCGCGTAATAAGCCCGCGATCCCGTAAGCAACATCCCGTTGATGCACCCAAAAGTGGAAACCATGATGGCCAAAGCCATCAAAGTAACGCCCAATCCGGGAAACACGGCCTGCAAAGTGGCTGTAGCAACGCGATCCGATTCCGCATGCTGGATCGAAGCGAGCGGAAGCGTGAAAAGATACCCAAGATTCACCAGCAGGTACAACCCGATCACCATCCCGCTCCCCAGCGCCAGCGAAAGCGGAATATTGCGCCGCGGATTTTTCACTTCGCCCGCGGTGAACGTGATGTTGTTCCAAGCGTCAGCAGCAAACAGCGACCCCACCTGCGAAACGCACAGCGCCACAAAGAGTCCGTACCCAGTAGCCGCGCTGATCCCCGCCGCAATCGGAACGTACCCACTAGGCACCCACATCGCCGTGAAGTTCGCCCGAATCGCCGTAGCGTTGCGTCCAAAAAGAATCCCCGCAACGATCAACCCAGCAAGCGACGCAATCTTGCAGGAGGTAAAAATGTTCTGGATCGCCTTCCCGTAATTCAGTCCGCGCGTGTTGCTCCAAGTGAGCAGCAGAATGACGAGTACCGCGACCACTTGCGCAGTGGAAAGTGAGATCGCGTACCCAGAGGAAATGTGCACCGGCTCGATGAGGTAGCGCGATTCGCTGACCGCGGGCCACAAAACGCCAAGAAACCGCGCGAAACCAATCGCCACAGCCGCAACGGTCCCAGTCTGAATAATCAGGAACAACGTCCAGCCGTACAGAAACCCAAGCGTCGGCGAGAACGACTCCCGCAGGTACACATACTGCCCGCCCGCCTGCGGCATCATGGACGCAAGCTCGCCGTACGACAGCGCCGCGGTGATGGTGAGAACTCCAGCGATAACCCAGGAGAGCAGCAGCCACCCAGAACTCCCGAGCTGCCGCGACATGTCCGCAGACACGATGAAGATGGCCGACCCGATCATTCCGCCCGCGACGATCATAGTGCTGTCAAACAGCCCGAGCCCGCGGCTGAAACCCTGCGCGCTGGCGTTCGCTGCATTAAGATCGGTTGGAGCTTTCGGATCGGACGACGTAATGTTCCTCCCGCGGCCGGCGAAACCGGATAATATCACCGCGGAAGTGCGCTGAACGCAGAAGTGGTCGATCTGTTGCCCTGCGGTTGTGTTTGTAGTTACCGGCTGAGTCGAGAAGGTTGGTCAGCGTAATCGCTGGGTGCGGGCGACGTTAGAGCGCAGTGGAAACCGCGGTGCCGGCCGCTGCAAACACGGAAGCCATTTCGGCTCGCGCGAGCGGGAGGAAGCGTTCGACGACGGCGGCATCGAACTGCGTGCCGCTTGCTTGCAGCAAACGGCGCTCGGCTTCTTCGAACGGCAGTCCCTGCCGGTACGGCCGCGACGAAACCATGGCATCGAACGCGTCAATCACGGAAACGATGCGCGATCCGATCGGAATTTCCTCGCCTTTTAGGCCGCCCGGATAGCCTTTGCCGTCGTAGCTTTCGTGGTGATGAAGAATGATCAGGCTGGCGCGTTCCATCCCAGGCACCTGGCGCAGCACCGCCCAGCCGTATTCGGGATGCTTCTTCATCAGCTCGTATTCTTCGGCAGTCAGTTTTGCGGGCTTGTTCAAGATGGCGTCGGAGATGCCGATTTTTCCGATGTCGTGCAGCAGCGCGGCGACTTCGATGTCACCCAAGTAACTTTGATCCAGGCCGAGTTCGCCGGCGACGTGGAGCGCCCACTCCGCGAGGCGCGTGCTGTGAACTCCGGTGTTCAGATCCTTCAAGTCGAGCAGCTGATTGAACGCGCAGATCAAAGAGCTGCGCAGCGCAGCGATCTGTTCCTCCATCTGCTTCACATGAATACCGGCGGAAGCCCACGGCGTGACGATCTTCTCAAGCGCGCCTCGGGAGTAAGTGGCTTGTGCAGGCGCCGCGTTGCCGATTGGCGGAATCGGAATCACGGCGCCTGCGAGTTGTGCGTCGTTCAGCTGCATTGAAGTTTGCATTCGATCCTATTGCACTATTGCAGCAGGCCCAGGATGGGATTGAATGCTGACAGCGAGCCGTAAACATCCAGACGTCCGTTGCCCATGTTCAGACCGATCCATTTGGAGTGAGCGATCGCCCAAGACGCTTGATTCTCGCTCGTGCTGGATTGCATATTGACGAGCAGAGACGCTGTTCCGGCGACCATCGGCGAACTAAACGAAGTGCCCCAGCCCGCGGCATACGTCGCGAACGGATAGGTAGTGATGACGCCTTCGCCAGGGGCAGCGACCCAGACGATCTGGTTGCCGTAATTCGAGAAGGTGGAGCGCTGGTCTTGGTTGTTCGTCGAAGCCACGCCCATCACGTTCTGCAATCCGGCTGGATAAACCATTTCCTGCTTGCCGTCGTTGCCGGAAGACGCTGCGAGAATCACGTTATTCTTGTTCGCGTAATTGATCGCATTCGAAAGCTCGGTGGAGCTTGTGGTCAGATCGAAGCTCATGTTGATGACGCTCGCGTGATTCTGCACAGCGTAGTAAATCGCCGCGAGAATGTTCGAAAGCGATCCATTTCCGTTTGCGCTGAAGGATTTCAGCGGCAGCAATTGTGCTGTCGGCGCGACCAGGTGAATTACGCCCATCACCATGGTGCCGTGTCCGAACGCCGCGTACGGAGAACCATCCAACATGGCTGCCGTGTGCTGATCAAGCATCGCTGCTGTGTGTTGATTCACATAGGCCGCGGCGCAAGTCTCACAGGGCGGCGGCGCGGACATGGATATGTCGTTTAGTTCGGAGCCGCCCGGCTGGTTGCGCGTAAAGTCATAACCGGCAAGCAGAACACCCTGCAGAGCCGGATGATTGGGATCCACGCCAGTGTCGATGTCCGCGACAATTCCCGCACCGCTCACATTGAAGACGCTGTGCGCTTGAGCAACACGAATAATTTGCGCTGCCGGCTGGTTCACGTATCCATGCGTGACGGTGTTCCCGTAGTAATTGACCGGTGTGTTGTCCCACAGTCCCTGCGGAGCGGTGGACGCGGTGGCCTGATTATTTACGTTCGGTGGAATGGTGAGAGTCTGGTCGGGTTCCGCGTCGAGAATTCCATTCACGAGGTTCAGCACGTCCGCTAGGAGTTGCGGGAGCAGGCCCTGTGCGGGGCGCACCAGAAATACCTGGCCGACGTTTCCGTCCAAGTTTCCGACCACGGTGCAGCCGTTGGACAAACAAACATCCTTCAGCCCCAGAAGGCCGAGGTTCGTGCGGACGATCACCCCTTGTTGCTGATTCTGACCGGAGAGCACCTGGCCCACGGTGCTTAGCAGGCCACCGAGAAGCCCCTGCGCGCTGACTGGCTGACCCCAGAAGACCACCGATAGAAGGATAAAGATTCCGATTAGACGACGCATGATTGCCCGTGCTCCTTTTGAGTGCCGGCCAGTAGTCCAAGTATTTGTCCGTACCATTTTGGTTCGTGCGACGAATTCCGAGCAATGGTACAGCTGGGTACTTTCCGCACTCTCCGCATCAATCCTTGGTTCTAGTACCTTTCTTCTTGATTCTCGAAGTCTTCCTAACCTTATTATCGTTAGCTATATGCGGAGCTTCTTCGGCCGAGGAGAACAGGGGTTCGACCAATTGCAAGCTGACCTCCTGCCGGTCGGACAGGGCAACGACCAAGCGGATGCCGCTTTGCAGTTCACACTCGATCTGGAATTCGCCGTACTCGGTGGTGACGGACTCAGCCAGTATTTTTTTGCCCTTCAGCAGGCTAACCGGCATAGCGGACAGGCGTTCGTCGGGGTCGGCCGAGTTTAGTACCTGGCCGACCAGAACCACCTTTTCTGAGTCCATCTGGGGTTCAACCCGAACATCAATACGATAGTCTCCAAGACCGTAAAGCAATTGTTGTGAGGCACTTCCGGACGACCGCACTCCGGCCAGCAACGGGCCGCGAAAGCTATCGAATAGCAGCGATGCAAGCTGGGTTTTCGCGCGACTCGACCGGCCAGCTGACCGGTTAACGAATGTCGCATTCACCGTGCGCACGGCGCCTTCGGACGGCGTGTAGGCCGGCTCGCGTCGTGCAACTTGTTGCAAACGCTGCCACATGCTCAGCTCCTTCGAGCAGGCCGTGCATCCGGTTTCCAAGTGGCTTTGCATCCCCACCTTTTCGTCCTCGGCAATCACGTTCCGTGCGAAATCAACCCACTTTTCCAGCGAATAATGTCGCATCCCATTCCCCCGAACTCGATTTTTCAACTTCGCCCAAATGACAGCCCCATTGCTAACTACCACCACCAACTCATAAGGGTGGGCACCTGCTCGAAAAATATAGGGGCCAGCGAAAAAAGTTGCAGGAGGTCAGACAGGGGAAACTTTGCCGGTAAGTGCAAACGGTGCCCAATGATAGGGATGGGGGTAGGTTTCGCGCAGTTCAATCATCGCGCCGCGCAAGGCGGAGGCTTTGGCCTCGCCGTCCTGGAAGCGGCGATAGAAACGCGCCATGAAATCGGATGTGCTTTGGTCATGCACGTCCCACAGGGTGAGGAGCAGGGAGTGCGCTCCAGCGTAGAGCAGCCCGCGGATCAGGCCGAGTAGTTCATCGCCTGGAGTGACGACGTTCATTCCGGTGGCGCAACCGCTCAGCGTAACCAGTTCCGCATTCAACTTGAGCTGGTAGAGGTCGTAAAGATTAAGGTACGCGTCACCGAGGCGAATTCCGGAGAACATTGGATTGTCCTGCCGGAATTTGCCGTGGGTGGCGATGTGGATCAGCCGGCTTTGCAAACCTTTGTCGCGCAAGATTTGCGCGTTGGCTTGGGCGCCTACAAACAATTCGGCATTGGGAACAATTTCCGCCACTGCGCGAACTTCTTCCAGAATCAGCGGAGCGCGGGCGTCGGGAATTCCCAGCACCAGCGACGGGCCGGCGGTGTGCGCGGGTTTTTCCTGGCAGTGAGTGAAAATACTGGCGCTCGGGGCGTAAGAGACTGTGAAGGAATCGATCAGATAACCGATGTCGTCCAGCAAAGCGTGGAACGGAAGATAGTGCAGCACGCCATGGGGCACGATGATGAGGTGTTGCGCGGAGAGGTGGGCGCGAACCGGCGCGAAGACTTCTTCGTAAAGCTGACGCAGGTGCGCTTGCACAACGCCGAGCATGGACTTTTCAAACGTGCGCGCATAATCCGCGCCCAACTTGAATTTCGAAATCTGGAAATGCAACATGCGCAGCAGATTGATCACGCGAGATACCGGCGTGAGCGGGACAATTTTCAGGTCGTCGTGCGTCACGACCGCGGCAATGAATTGATCCTTCAGGCTGAAGTACTCGACGAGCGCGGAATCCGGAGGCAAACTCGCGCGAATCGTATCGAGCGATCTGATTGCGGGGCCGTGGGTGGCGCTTTCTGACTGCGGCAAATCCCGTAGCACGTGCAACAGTTCATTTTCGTGCGCCAGAGCCTCTTTCTGCAGTTTTTCGATGCGCTCGGGCGAGGGATCTTCGGCGCGCAACTGCTCAATTTCGATTCGCCGGTAATACCAGTTTAATTCTTCGCGCATTTCGCGGATGCGGCGCACCAGGTCGCTCTGGCCCGCGTCGGCCGGCCGGAGGGCCGGGCCCGAGCGCATCAGAAGTTCCGCCAGGCTGCGCGATTTGGCCATTTCGATGTAGCCGAACGATTCCGCTGTTCCGTCTGACCTTTCCGAGCGCATCAGACACAGTTCGACCAGGCTCTCGTAAACTTCCAAACGGTTTTTCATGAATGCGATCTTCAGTTCTTCGCCGTGCAAGCTGCTGCGCAGGGTCTCCAGTGATTCGCGCGCTTTCTGGCAGGAATCGTAAGCGTCAACGAAATTTCCGGAAGCCTGCTGAATCTGCCCCATCAAAAAATGCGCTTGATAGTGAAGCACCGGAGCTTCCAAGTGGGCGAGGCGTGCGATCGCGCGAGCAGACTCCGTTTGGGCAGCGGCCAATTCCCCGGTTCGCAGAGAAAGGCGCGCGAGAAGCAAGTGGCACAGGACGGCCTTGCTGGGCAGAAAAGATCCGTCGAAGAATTGCGCCGCACCGGAACACAGCCTGCGCGCTTCAAACAGGCGGCCCCCATTGTTAAGAACCACCGCTTGGTACAAATCCATCAGCGACGGCCACACCAGGTTTTTTTCGCTGACAAATTTCGCGCGGGCTTGCGCAAACAATTCCAGCGAGCCCAGCGCCTTTCCCAGTTGGCTGGAAGCCATGGCCTCGTAAGCCTGGCATTTCGCTTCCTCGTACCCCATTCCGAGTTTCTGGAAACGCAGATAGCCTTCGTGAGCGGTCTCCTTCGCTTCGCTGCTGAGATTCAATTCCAGATATATTTCAGAGAGGTCCAGATAGCAGAGCGCCAGCACGTGCGCGTCGCCATTCTTTTCACATTCAATGCGCGTGGCGCGCAGCATCTCGATCGCCCGGCTGTATTCGCCACGGAGATAATAAAGGTAGGCAATGTTGTAGTCGCTTTGGGTTACCAGCAGCGTCATGCCGTGGCTGACGCACATTTCCCGAGCGCGCTGGTAGGTGGCGAGCGCGCGGGGGAAATCATTGAGGGTAATCAGGCAAACGGCCATGTTGTAAAGCGCGACGGCGAGGCCCTCTGAATCGCGAAAAGGGAGCAGCATCTCGTAGGCGCGCTCGTAGCAGGCGAGGCCCTCCTCGAAACGGTCCTGCCGGTGATATATGTTGCCGACATTGATCTCGACGTGGGCCCAGCGCTTGTCGTCGCCCAAGTTGCGGAAGATTTTCTTAGCGTCTTCGGCAGCGGCGAATGCTTGATCGTATTTTCCCAGCAGGATGAAAGGCTGAATGGAGGGAATGAGCGTGCGCGCTTCTTCTTCGTGATTGCCAATTTCGCGAAAGATCAGCAACGCCTCGGCGTGGAAATCCAGGGCTTGCTGATTTTCTCCGAGCATGTACAGCGCGTTGGCTTTGGAGCGGAGGCTGCGGCCCAGCGCCGCTTTATTTTTCAGCCGGCGAGCAATGAAGACGCTAGATTCCGCGAGAGAAAGGGATTCGCGGGCGTTTTCGCGCAATTTTGCGCGCACAATTTCATTCAACTGCTGCACCGCGCTGTCTTTCTTTAGTCGTGGGTGGGCCGCAATGAACTTGATTCGGCTGGATTCCGTCGCGAGATTTGCCAGCTCGCGCAGCAACTTTTCAGAGAGAGGAGGCGTTTTATTTTCTGGCTTCACGCGAATCCTGTTTCAAGCAGGCGTTTGCGCAGTTTTTCCAGGCAGCGCTGCCGGATGAAGCCGATCGAGCCTACCGCAATTCCCAGAGTCGCGGCGATTTCCTGATAGGGGCGCACCGGCTCGTCGTAGAAAAGCATGTGGACGAGCTCGCGGCAGCGCGGCGGGAGTTCGGCCATCGCCTGGCGCAGGCTTTGTTCGTCTTCGGCTTCGCGCAAGATGTCTTCGGCGCGGGAAGGAGTGCTTTTTTCGAATTCTTTGGCGGCTGGGTCCAGAACGTCGGTGCGTTGTTGCTGCTGTTTACGGTGAAAACATTTATGCGCGGTAACCTGCATGATCCACTTCGGCAGCGCCTTCACTTTGCGCAGCTTGGGCAGTTCGGACAAGAGATCGAGGCACACAGCCTGGAAAATATCCGTCGAATCGTCCGGGCTGAAGCCGTATTTTACGGGAATTGAGAAAATGAGGTTTTTATACTTGAAGATCAGCGCGCACCAAGCCTCTTCGTTGCCTGCAATACATTCGCGGACCAGGCGCGCGTCTGGCCACACTGCGCGCACGTCGTCGAGCGCCGGGAATTTTCGGGCAGCGGTGCGGGTCGGGCTCATCATTTATTGCACGTAAAGCTCTTCGATATTCCATAGCGCGTAGGGCACCAGGATTGCGGGGCGGAAATTGCCCACGCGGTTGGCTGCACCCACCAGAATGTTGGGACTGACCAGGCAAATCACCGGTAGCTCGTCGGCAACAATTTCCTGCACGCGATCGTATAGATGTTTTCGCTTGGAGTAGTCCAGGGTGACGAGCTGCTGTTGCATCAGGCGATCCATTTCAGCTTCCCACGGCGTAGCCGGTTTTTCCTGGCGCGGGTGCCACAGATGAGTTTCGCCATTTGATAGCCATACGTTCATTTCCGAAGTGGGGTCGGCGTCGCCGCTGACCAGGCCCATCACGGCGGCTTCGTAATTGTGGGTGTTGAGCAGGCGGTCTACCATGGCGCGAAATTCCAGTGGCACGACTTGTACCGTCATTCCCAATTGGCTCAAATCGTCTTGGATGATCGTGGCGATTTTTGTGCGTTGAGCGTTCGAGGAGCTGGTGAGGATGGAGAATTCCACGTGGTAGCCGTGCGAATCCACAAGGGAGCCATCGCTCTTCCAGGAAAAGCCCGCGGATTTCAGGAGCTCTCTCGCGCGATCCAGCGAGCGCGGCGGATGTGCGATGTTTTCGTCCAGCCATAGTTTATTTCCGGGCGTTACCTGATCCCAGATTGGTGTGGCGCGGCCGTTATAGACCAGGCGCACAATTCCTTCGCGGTCAATCGCCGCGGAAACGGCTTGGCGGAAGCGCAGGTCCTGGAACCAGGCCTGCTTTTTGGCAATTTCGGGGGGAACATTCGCGCCCGGGTCGTTCAAATTGAAGGAAAGAAAATTATATTCGAGGCCTGCGCCTAGATCGTCGAGGTGATAGCCCTTCTGCGATTGCTGTTTCTGGAGTACCGCGAAATTTTCGGCATTGAAGCGGCTGAGAATGTCGGTGTCTCCGGACTGGAAGCGGATTACTTGAGCGTCTTCGCTGGGAACGAACAGGAACGTGACTTCGTTGAGATAGGGCAATTGGTTTCCGGCGCGGTCTGCTTTCCAATAATATGGATTGCGTTCGAGGACTACACGTTGCCCAGCGACATATTCCTTCAAGCGAAACGGGCCGAGGCCGGCGAATTGACTGGGCGGCATGGAAAGGCTCCACGCTTGAGAAAAACTGCCCGCCTGATAGGTGTTCTGCAGAAGATGGCGCGGCAAAATCGCGATGCTGTCGAACAGGCGCTCGGCTGCGGCGTAGGGTTGCGCTAGTTCGAAGCGGACGATGTAGTCGTCCACTTTGACGACGGTGATGGGTTTTCCGCCCACGACGAGCAGGTCACGCTGAGAAGAATCCACTTTTTCGTCGAGGTAAACCTGAAAGCTGAAGATGACGTCGTCCGCGTTGAACGGCTGGCCATCGGAGAAGCGGACGCCGCGGCGGAGATGCAGCGTGTACTGGCGGCCGTCGCGTGAGACGTTCCATGATTTTGCGAGCGACGGTTCGGTCTTGAGCGAGCCGCGATTGATGTGAATCAGGTCGGCGGTGAGGCAGCGAATCACGTCGCGCGATGGTTCATCGAGGGCGAGGGCGGGATTCAGAGTTTTCGATTCTGAGCGCAAAGCGACTACGAGCCGGCCGCCTGCGTGACCTGTGGCGGCGCCGGCGATCATTCGATCTTCGGTGGGTTGCTGAGGGTATCCGGGCGCGGTCGAGCAGGCGCAGAAGAATGCTATGAAGACAAGGCACGTCCGCCAGAGACGGAATTTCCCCATGTACCAACTCTTAACAGAGATTTCCCGGTTTTTACAGCGGGACGGATTTGTGAAGTTCCTGCAGAGCATCGGCGGCGGCGTAGAAGACGACGAAGAGAGGAATCAGGAGGAGCGCAGGGAGGAACATCCACCAGTAGGAAGAAAGGACTGAATATTGCTGCAAAGAAGAGAGCAGCGCGCCCCAGCTGGGCATGGGTTCGCCGACGCCGAGACCTAAAAATGTGAGGGTGACTTCGGCGAGAACGTATTGAGGGACGAGGAGCGTGATCTGCGTGAGGAGCACCGCGTACGTTTGCGGTAGCACGTGACGGCGGAGCAGGTAGGCGTCCGAAGCGCCGAAGCCGCGGGCTGCGAGGACGAAATTACGCTCTTTGGCGCTGAGGACTACGCCGCGAATCAGCCGGGCTGGACGCGCCCAGCCGATCAGACCCATCACGGAGATGAGCAGCAGGAAAACTTGCCATTGCGAAATGTGCAGGGGCAGCGCGGCGCGGACTGCGAATAGAAGGTAGAGCCAGGGCAGCGCTAGGAACAGCTCTCCGCCGCGCATGAGAATTCCGTCGAGCCAGCCGCCGTAATACCCGGCAATTCCGCCTGCGAGGATTCCGATCGAGACTGAAAGAATAGCGGCGATCAGGCCGGCGAGGAGCGAGATTTGGCCGCCGTAGAGGAAGCGGGAAAATTGATCGCGGCCGTAGGCGTCTGAGCCCATCAGAAAGATTCGCGCGGGTTTTTCGACGCCGAACAAATGTATGCGCGATGGGATGAGGCCGGCGATTGTGTAGGGCGTGCCGCGGACGAACCAGTGCAGCGGATAGGATTGCTCTGAAGCTGCTTCCGCATTCGGTGAGGTCGGGGCGGAATCGCGCGAAGCGTACACGAAAGGGCGAACGTGAAATGTTCCGGCGGCATCCACGAAATGGATGGCGGTAGGAGTTGCGAACGGAGCGTCGCGGTCTTGCGTGGCGAAATCGTAGGGCGCGAAAAAGCCGGCGGAGAGAATGACGCAGGAGAATGCCGCCAAGACCGGAGCTGAGCATGCGAGTTTTTGGCGGTGCGTCAATTTATTTGCTCCGTGCGAATTCGTGGATCCGTTGCGAACAGAAGCGCGTCTGCGACGAGGTTGCCGGCCACGAGGAAAACAGAGGAAAGCATCACTGCGCCGACGACCACGTAAACGTCTTTTGCCAGAATTGCGTCCACCAGCAAGGGGCCGACGCCGGGCCAGCTCAGCACAACTTCCACGAGCAAAGACGCGCTGAGCATCCCTGCGATCGAATAGCCGAAAAGAGTAATCAGGGGATTGGCCGCGACGGGCAGCGCGTAGCGAAGCAGCACGCGGTGTTCCGGGATGCCGTGGGCGCGCGCGGCGCGCACGAACGGAGCTTCGAGAACTTCGATCATGGCGGAGCGGATGTGGCGGACCAGCGGGGGCAGCGTTGCGAGGACCAGCCCGACAACCGGCAGAAAAAGATGAGCCGTCAGATCCTTAATTCTGCCCCTGATGCTCAGGTCGTCGAATCCCGTTGACATCATTCCGCCTGTGGGAAACCATCCGGTGCGCACGGCGAGCAGCAACAGCGCGAGAAACAAGACCAGGTCCGGAATCGTGAGCAGCGAAGACGTGAGGATTCCGCCGGCGCGGTCGCTCCATTTTCCGCGGCGCGCGGCGCTCCATATTCCGAACGGAATCGCCAGCAGCCAGGCGACGAGCAGCGATGTACCCGTGAGGAGTAGAGTATTGCGGGCGCGGACGGCGAGAAGCGGGGCGACTGGCGTGCCGTAGGCGAAGGAGAGGCCGAGGTCGCCGCGGAAAACGGAATGGAGCCAATGCTCGTAGCGAATGGGAAACGGCTTATCGAGCCCGAATTGCGAGCGGAGTGTGGCGACGGTGCGGGCTGAAATTTGCGGGTTCACACTCAGCGGAGTGAAGAAGTCGCCGGGCGCGAGTTGCAAGATGGCGAACGAAAAAATAGAAACGCCCAGGAGAAGAAGCGTCGAGTGAACCAGTCGGCGGGCGAGGTATCTCATGGCGGCGGTCAGGCAGAGCGCTCGAGCAAGATCGATTCCACGGAACGCACGCTGGCGAGAAGCTCCTTAGTATAGGAATGCTCAGGAGAAGCGAATAGTTTCCGGGTGCTTTTCGATTCAACGATGCGGCCCTGGTACATGACGGCGACATCGTCGGCGAATTCAGATACCAAGCGCAGATTGTGCGAAATGTGCAGGAAACTCAGCGAATGTGCCGCTTGCAGCTCGCCGAGCAGTTTCAGTATCAGGGCCTGATTGGCGGCGTCGAGATTGGAAAGCGCTTCATCCAGGATCAGCAGGCGTGGGCCGAGCGCGAGGGCTCTGGCGATGGCCAATCGCTGGCGCTGGCCGCCGCTGAACTCGAGCGGCGTTTTGCGCTCCCAGGCCGGATCGAGGCCCACTTGCTCCATCAATTGCAATGCGCGCGCGCGGCGCAACGATTTTGTTCCATCGCGCTGAATCAGCAGCGGCTCCGCGATAATTTCGCAGGCGGTCAAACGCGGATTCAGGGCCGATGACGGATCCTGGAAAATCATTTGGACTTCGCGGCGCAGCGGGAAAAGCTGCTCGCGGTCGAGCACTAGCAAATTCTCGCCTGCAAGTTCGAGCTTTCCTGCGCTGGGACGTTCCAACAGAGCGATACAGCGTGCGAGGCTGGATTTGCCAGCGCCGGATTCGCCGACTAACGCCAGAGTTTTGCCGGGGTAGAGTGTCAGGGAAACGTCTTGAAACGCGTTGACAGCAATTTTCTGGCGCGAGAAAAGGCGGTGCTGCACGTAGTGTTTGCCAAGGCCGGAGACGCGGAGCAGTGGCTCGAATTTATTGCTGTTCGATTGTGGTTTTCCCAGTTTCATTCTCTACCCTGATTGTTGTCGCAGCGCGGCGCGATCAACACCTACCTGACCATCTCCAGATTCGGTTCTTCAGCGGCGCTTGACGGCGTCGAGGTGCGCAACATCGCCCTGGTGCAGAGGTGTGATGGATTGCGATACAGCTGTTCGAACGATCCTTGTTCCACGATGCGGCCATTCGCCATCACCATCAGACGATCGGCGAGGCTTGCCTGCACTTCTGGCGCGTGGCTGATCAGCAGAATTGAAATGTTCATTTTGCGCTGCAATTTGCGCAAGAGTGCCAGCAGCTCGCTTTGGCTGCGCGCGTCGAGGGAAGCCGCAGGCTCGTCTGCAATCAATAGAGCTGGGTTACACGCCAGAGCCTGCGCGAAGATCACGCGTTGCCGCTGCCCACCGCTTAATTGGTGCGGATATGAGGAAAAAATCCGCGGTGAGTTTGCGAGGCCCACGCGAGCGAGCGTCAATTCGGCTTCCGCGCGGCAGAGCTGCCATTTCCAATTGTTGTGGGCGTGAATTACTTCGGAAACTTGATCTCTTATTTTCATTACCGGACTCAGAGCTAGTTCTGGTTCCTGGAACACCAATGAAATTCCGGCGCCGCGGATTGCGCGCAGGGAACTGCGGTCCTTCGAGAGCAGCTCTTCACCACGGAACTGAATGGAGCCTGAAATCTGAGCCTGATCCTGCGAAAGCAAACCGAGCAGCGCCAACGCGATGCTCGTCTTTCCGCATCCGGACTCGCCCATCAAGCCGAGGACTTCGCCCTCGGCGATCTCAAAACTCACATCTTCGACCGCGTGACTCTGGCTCGAGCCGACGCCGCGATAGGAGACCTTCAGGTCTTTCACTTGAAGCAAAACTTGCATCGAATTCCTTCCTGCGGGAATGGCGCGAAGCTAAATATCGTTGCCATGAGCTCGAACGAGCGCGCTGGATGAGTTTCGCGCCGACACCCCGGCGCAAGTTGGTGGCGCGGAAACCTGTAGCAGGCTTCACATATTAAGGTAGGGGCGAAGGACGCGGGTGTCGATGGGCCGCCGGCCGTTGATAGCCGTGTAAGTTACTGGTACTAAGGTACTAAGCTGGTACCGGCACGCGAAAAGGCACGCTGAGGGTGCCAGTAGCGATGCGCCCGCGCGTTCTGCCGGCCTTCTGCGGCAGGAAGTTCCCATATCATTGATAGGCACTCGTCGTCACTTGACGCTTGCCGTCCCTCGGCCGACGTACCGGTTAAGGATCTGATCCAGTTCTTCCGCGCGGATCGGTTTGGCCAGATAGCCGTCCATGCCGCCGGCGAGGCAAAGTTCCTGATCGCCCTTCATGGCGTGCGCGGTGAGAGCGACGATGGGCTGATGTCCTCCTGTGATTTTTTCTTTCTCGCGAACCCTGGCGGTCGCTTCCATGCCGTTCATTTCCGGCATCTGGATGTCCATCAGCACCAGGTCGTAGCTGCGCTTTTCCAGCGCAGCGAGCGCTTCATGGCCATCGGCTGCTAGAACCACACGATGGCCTCTCTTTTCGAGCAAGCGCGTCATCAAGCGCTGATTCACCAGGTTGTCTTCGGCCAGCAGGATGCGCAAGGTTTCGGAGGGAGCCTGGGGAGCCTGCATAGCGTAATGGGTGATCAACGGAAGCGCGTTCTGCTCGCCGCGCGCGCCGACGACACGGGCGATGGCCTCGCGCAATTCCGATTGCCGGATCGGCTTCAGCAAATGGGCCGAGACGCCCAGGGCCTTGCAACGCTCGGCGTCACCGCGAGATTCGGACGAGGTGAGCATCATGATGGTAGCGGTGGACAATTCCGGGATTTGCCGGATGCGCTCGACGAGCTTGAAACCGTCCATCCGCGGCATATGCATGTCGGTGAGAATCAACGCGTAGGGTTTGCCGGCCCTCGCTGCGGCAGTCAGCTCCGCGAGAGCCAGCTGACCGCTTTCGATGGAATTCGTGTTCATGTCCCAGCGATTTAGCATCGCCTCCAGAATCCGGCGATTCGTGGCATTGTCGTCGGCGACCAGCACCTTGATGCCGCGCAGAATTTCCGGCGGAGTGATTGTTTCGATGGGAGCGCTGCCGCCGACGTGCTTGAACCGCACCGTGAAGTGGAATTGGGTTCCGCGGCCAGGTTCACTTTCCAACCAGATCCGGCCATCCATCATATTCACCAGGCGGGAGGAGATGGTGAGGCCCAGTCCGGTACCGCCGTATTTCCGGGTGGTGGATGTATCGGCTTGCGTGAAGGGATCAAATATCATTTTTTGCTTTTCGGGAGAGATGCCGATCCCAGTGTCGGAGACGGTAAAGCGCAGGAGACGATTGTCGCCGTCTTCTACCTCCAGGCGGACGCTCAGTGCGACCTCGCCTTCATCCGTGAACTTGATCGCATTATTGATCAGGTTGACCAGGACCTGGCGGAGGCGGCCGGAATCGCCTTGGACTACCTCTGGAACTTCGGGCGCGATTTCACAGAGCAGCTCCAATCGCTTTTCGTCGGCGCGCAGCGCGAGGGTCTTCAGGGTAGTTTCCAGGCAATCGCGCAAACTGAAATTGACGGCTTCCAAGTCAATCTTGCCCGCCTCGATCTTGGAGAAGTCCAGGATGTCATTGATGACATTCAGCAAGGAGTCCGACGACAACTTGACCGTCTCGAGATACTCGCGCTGCTCCGCGGTCAAGTCGGTGTCCAGCGCCAGGTCGGTCATGCCCATGATGCCGTTGAGTGGGGTGCGAATTTCGTGACTCATATTGGCGAGAAATTCGCTTTTGGCCCGGCTGGCTGCCTCCGCTGCTTCCCTGGCTTTCTGCATGGAGCGCTCGGCCTTCACGCGCGCAGTGATGTTCCGACCGACTCCGACGATGCCAGCTGCCTCGCCGCGGTTGTCAAGCAAGGGGACCTTGGTGGTCAGCAAGAAAATTTTGTCGCCCTTTTCGTTAGTGCATTCTTCTTCGCGATCGAAAAGCGGCTGTTTGGTGCGCATGACGGTCTGGTCGTCTTGAAAGTAGGCATTGGCCAGCTCTTGCGCGTAGAAATCGTGGTCCAGCTTTCCCAACAATTGTTCGTGGTTGTGCGCGCCCACGGAGCGCGCCAGGGAGGCATTGGCCAGCACGAAGCGACAGGCCGCGTCTTTCACGTACATGAAGTCCGGCACGTTGTCGATCAGCGCGCGCAACATGCCGCGTTCTTCGTATAGCGCATTCTCGGCGCGCAGCCTTTCGTTTACCTCGCCCTGCAATTCCCGCGTGCGATCTTTCACGCGGATTTCCAGCTGGCTATTGGAATCCTGCAACGCCGCGTCGCGGTCGCGAATGCGGTCGAGCATTTGATTAAACGCGTGGATCACTTGCGCGATTTCATCCGAGCCGCGTGGTATGGCGCGTAACGTGTAGCTTCCTTCCTGCGAGATCCTGCCGGCCACGTCCGCCAGTTGCAACAAGGGTGCGGTGATCACGCGGAGAAAACGCGCGGAGATCAAGTAGGTTGCAAGAATAGAAAACAGCAACACCACGGTGGCTATTGTGGCGAACTCCCGCATGGCGGCGCGGAATCCGTTCAAGTCCGAGACAATCGCGATGGAGCCGGTTTTCTCGCTGTTCAAGGAAACCGCCCGGAACAACGTAAAGGACTGTGGTCCGAAATATGCGCCGTCCGGGCGCGACGAGGGCATCTGGTAATCGCGGCTCAGGTCGGCGCGCCGGTATTCTGCGAAGACGTCGCCGTGGTTGTCGTAGAGGCGCGCGCCCAAAATTTGGTGGTCCGTTTGCAGCGCTCTGAGCATATCCCGCGCGGTCTTCGGGTCGTCGAATGCCAGCGAGGCGGCGGTATTCGCGCCCAAAGTGTCGGCGAGAGTGGAGAGTTCCCTGGCGAGGTCGGTGCGAAACCTGGCGCGTTCGTAGACTCCAAATCCAACTGTAGCTAGCACCAGCGCGAACAAGCTTGCGGAGAGCACCGGCAGAGCCAGTTTTCTTTGTATGGATGCGTTGTTGAAAAACATTCGCTTCCTCATTACCCGTGATTTCTGATTACCGATTTAGCCAGCAGCAGCAGCCGCGAACTGATCTTGAGATTGGCGCGTTCGGCTGCTTGCAGATTAATTTCGAAGCGGACCTTATTTTCTACCAGGAGGAATCCGATCATTCCCCCTTGCTGGACGAAGCCATCGGATTCGCCCACGGTCAAGACTGATCCGTCCTTCAGTTCCGCCAGCAGGCGGCCCAGCCGAGCCGCGTCATGTTTG
>CAVSYZ010000011.1:0-806880 GCA_963732325.1 uncultured Acidobacteriota bacterium
CGTACTCGAAAAATTGCATTTCCCCCGAGAGCAAGTTTCCGATTTCTCGACTTATCGACGAGGTGGGTAGGCGATCATTTTCAATGGAACTTGCCAACAGTTTTTCGGTAGTGGCGTAACCGTCCAGCTGGCGCGCAAGCGCCTCAAGCCCGTAGTCGCTTGCGCCGCTAAGCCCGGAAAAACCGCCTTCATTGATTTCCAAACCTCCAGCTGACCCCAGAGCTGGTGCCGTAGTCGCTGCCAGAAAAACCTGGTGGTGGACGATTGTCCCAGTTTCCGTAGAAGGAAATGTTCCAGGTGAGTTTGCTCCACAATTTCACATAGTACGTCGTGTTGAGGTTGAAATGTACGCGGCCGGGTTCTGAAAGGGCTGGGAGTAGATAGGTGCTAATCGTAAGATTGGTTTTGTTGAAATAAAAAAGCTTCACGTCGCTGCCTACTAGGCCCGAAGCCACATTCTGAGTCGGCGAGGGCAACGCTTTCTGCTGGTAATTTATGCGCTGCCATGCCAACCCGCCGATCACTGAAATCACGACATGATCGTTGTTCTTCAAGTATCGCCCGACGCCACCTCCCAGGCTGGACTGAAGTTGAATACCCTGTACGGAACTCTGCAAGAAATCAGCGATACCTGCATAGTACCAATTGTTCCAGCGCAGTAGCCGTTGCAATTCCAGGTTGAGCTCATTGCGCGTGGAGGTTGTGGCGCCCGTATTCGAGGAAAGGATCGAATCATTGAGGTCCTCCCCGAAAACTGGTCCAAGCGAAGAGAGAGAAAATCCGGCAAAATTGGCAGCCTGAAGGAGGATTGTCGGATGAAAAAGACCCGCTATACGGAAGAGCAGATTGCCTTCGCGTTGCGGCAAGCAGATACGGGGACACCAGTGGGCGAAGTAATCCGGAAGATGGGCATCTCCACGCAGACGTTTTATCGCTGGAAGAAACAGTATGGGCAGATGGGCGTGGACGAGATCCGGCGATTGAAGCAGCTGGAAGAGGAGAACCGGAAGCTCAAGCAACTGGTGGCGGATCTGAGTCTAGACAAGCTGATGTTGCAGGATGTGCTTTCAAAAAAACTCTAAGGCCTGGTCGGCGGCGGGAGTTGGTACGCGATCTGGAAGGGCGGTATGGGGTGAGCGAACGGCGAGGTTGTCGCGTGCTCCTGTTTTTCCGATCTTCGCACCGCTATGAAGCGACCCGGGACGACCAGGCCGGATTACGGATGCGGATTCGAGAGCTGGCAGAAGCTCGGGTTCGCTATGGCTACTATCGGATTTATATTCTGCTGCGGCGGGAAGGATGGAAGGTGAACCACAAGAGGGTGTACCGGCTGTACCAGAAGGAAGGGCTGAGTCTGCGCAGAAAGAGGCCGCGACGACACGCGAGTGCCGCCCAGCGAGTCGCACGAATCGAGGCGGGTGCTGCGAATGAATGTTGGTCGATGGATTTTGTATCAGATGCTTTGTATGACGGGCGGCGATTGCGGGCTCTGACGGTCGTAGATAACTACACGCGGGAATGTCTGGCGATCGAAGTGGATCAAGGGATCGGCGGAGGACAGGTGGCGGGAGTTCTGGGACGGATCACGATGGAACGACGGACACCAAAGACGATTCGAGTAGACAACGGCCCGGAGTTTGTTTCGAAGGTGCTGGATCAATGGGCGTATCGAAACGGTGTGAAGTTGGATTTCAGCCGGCCCGGAAAGCCAACGGACAACGCGTATGTAGAATCGTTCAACGGTAGCCTGCGAGATGAATGTCTGAATGTAAATTGGTTCTTGTCTCTGGAAGACGCTCGGGGCAAGATCGAGGCTTGGCGGCGGCACTACAATGAGAGTCGTCCTCACTCCGCGCTGGGAGACGTCCCGCCCATCGAATTCGCCAGCAAGGGCGGGGCCAGCCCCGCCCTTGCTGGTTCTTCAAGACCCGGAATTTTCACTCCCTAACTGGACCTAAAATGGGGGGACCTTCAAGTGATGTAAACTTTCTCACTCACCATGGTACAAAAACTCGGGCTGGTCAGCCCGAGAAGTCGGTTCCGAACGCCGATGCTTGCTGGTTAATGAGAGTTATCACAGCAGATTCAGCCTGTATAGCAATCCCAAAGATTCTGTTTGTCAAATTCTTGTCCAGACTCACAAATGAAGAACTGCTCCATTTGTGAAATGGTGGATTGCCTCGTTGGCGTTATCTTGGAATGAAGTATTTTTCAAATCAGTAAAAAAAGCGCTCTGGTCCACCATGTCCCCTGATAACTTACCCTCTTTACTGGCATAAAAAACGCCGCTTTTATACCGCTCATCCGAAAGGGCATCTACAAAGCGTTTTGCACCTACTTCCAGCGTATGCACCATTCCGCCCATCAATGGGAATACAATAGGCATCATCAAATACTTCAACATAAACCGCATTGCCGGAGGAAGACTATCTGGCGCCTGAGTTCCTTTTGTATTCCCTGGGCTCACAACAACAAACTTGAGCTCAGGATATTTTCTTGACATTGATAACGTCCACATGGTTTCTGCATACTTGACATATGCGTATGCTTGCAATGCATTGAACTTATTACCAAAATATGATCCATCAAGAACAGCAGCAAACTCATCTACAGAAGAAGTCCTCATTGAAACTGGTTTTACTCCGAGCATCTTTACTCCTGGAACAGCTTCCGCACTGACTGATAGAACTGTTTTCCTTAACTTGTCCCGTTTAATTAATTCCTCCACGAGAATTACATTACCTAAAATATTCGTAGCAGCTAATTGATTCATACCGGAAGGCGTAGATTTTGCAGCCGTTTCCCCAACTACTCCACCTGCATTCAAAACTATTGCATCAATAGGTTCCTTTATTCCTTCTACTGCTTTTCTTACAGAATTTGCATCCGTAACATCCCCAATAATAATTTCAAAAACCTTTTCCCCCGTCTTCTCCTCAAGGTCTTTTTTTGCTGCCTCTGCTCTCGCTCGATTTCTGCAAAAAAGAATTACCTTTGTTGTTTCTTTTTTCAATGCTAACTGTCGGGCAGTCTCTTTCCCAAGCCCAGCATTTGCTCCGGTTATTAAGATACTTTCGTTCATTTTTTTCTGCGTCTCCGTGGTAAAGGGTTAAGATCGAGTCGCGAGGCCCCGCGAGGCCAGAGCCGGCTTGCTAATTTAGAACTAGTCGGTTATATAATGGTGGGATGGAGATTGTCAATGAGTTTTGAACCAAATGATTCACAATACCGCTAGGCCGCGTGGCCGGCCGCGCAGCTTCGACGAGACGGTGGCGCTGGAAAAGGCGACGCACGTGTTCTGGTCGAAAGGCTACGACGGCGTTACGATCGACGATCTCGTCGCTGGGATGGGCGTGGGACGGCCGAGCCTGTATGCCGTCTTTGGGGACAAGCGGGCGATATTCCTGCGCGTCCTTAAGGCGTATGCAGAACGGAAGGGCGCAGCAGCCGCGAAGGCACTCCTCTCGCCACAGGGTCTTCGCGACTCGATCGCGGGCTTTCTGAGGTACGCCGTCGAAAGTGCGACCGAGAAAGGGTCCGCCCGGGGCTGCCTTATGGTGTGCGTCGCGCCGCTTGTGAACGACGCTGAGGTGCAGCGGTTCCTGCAGAGCGCGGTCGCCGGCGGCGCGGCCCTGGTAGAAGGTCGTTTCCGGGACGGGATCACCGCTGGGGAAATCCCGTCCGACTTTCCTGTGGCCGTGCGCGCGATCCAAGTCACGGATTTTGCTCGCGGCCTGACCATGCGTGCGCAGATTGGCGCGCCGCGCAAGACGCTTCTCAGGGATGCCGAGGAAGCGGCCGACTTGGTGCTCCTGCCGCGCCTGAAGGCCATCAGCAAGCAGAAGCTATAACTTTCTCTCGCCGGCGCTTGAGCCGGGTCCTGGGCCTGGGTAATGGCCGCCTACGCGAAGTTCAAAGCGCTTCAGGGCCAATCCTCTAAGAAATCTGCTCTCAACATAGTCTGGGGATGTTGAACTTCGGCGAGCCCCGCTCTGAAGGCTTCATATGGATAGTGAGCGCGCAAGCATTTGGAGATCACTATGTCACTCATCGAGCCCGGATTGGTATTGATATGTCGGCTTGTAGGGGAGTGATTTTTGCCAGGAAGACAACATTCTCCAGAAAGCCAGAAGGCAATGGTTCACTAGACCGTTGTAAGTACATTCGCATAAGTTCTGACAAGGTGAGGGTTTTCCAAACCGCCGCCGAGCGGAACACTTGTCACACCTTAATCCTTCATCTGAATGTGATCGGCCAGTACACTCGAAGGAATTGTTCCAAGAGGCTGCAAATAATCCACTGCTCACGAGCCAGGTGCTCTCCTCCACTGTTACCATCCGCTTGGGAGGCGGCCGCGCTGCCCCGCGGCGACAGCTCAAGCTCACGCTGACGGCCGCTGTCGAGTCTCCGATCCCACAGAGTATTAATGAAGGCGGTGGGGATTCTGGTGCCCGTTGGCACCTGTGAGACTTCTTCGCAAATGGTGCAAATCATTGAAATCGCCGACCTTCTTCTACTTCAGAACGGAACGTCAGTCAGCAACGGTGTTCTAATTGGCGAGACGGCAGCGACCTAACAGATTGAAAACAAAAACTTTTGGTAGGGGCGGTGGGGATCGAAAGGACAAGCTATTGAATAAGGCTTGCGCTCTCTGTGCGTTGCAGCCACCGCCGCTCGCCAATTGGAACAAACGGAACAGGCGCCAAGCCCCGCCGTCTCAGGTGTGCCGCGCAGCTGATGCAAAGTCACGACAGCAACCGAGCGTCTGGCTTGGACCCGAACGTTCAACTACGCGCAGACTAAACAGGCTTGCAGGGGTCTCGCGATTTCGCAGCAGCGGTCTTCTGCTACGAAATTCCGGTTAGCCCGTAGTCCTCCCAGAATTTGCGACAGGGCGCGGTGATCATAAGGACCTGGGGCTCGCGGCCGTCTCGGAGGCCCGCGCCAGTGCTTGCGTGTCGATATACTCCTTGATGTGCGCCACTTTGCCATCTCGAACGGTAATGTCGAAGACCCAATCGTCCTTGAACGGCTTATTCGTGGCTTTGATTTTTCCCGTAGCAACGCCGATGACCAGAACCCGGTCTCCCTGCGCCACGAATTCGGGGGGCTTTGCGTATTTCGTTTCCACCGCTTTGGACGCCTTCTTAAGCACAGCCGCCAATCCCGTGTGCCCGCGGTGCGTGCCGGCCAGCGGCCAGCCCTCGCCTGGAATGATCCACTCAATATCTTCGGCAGCCAACGCCAGCAAATTTTGCTCATTGTAGCTGCCGATTGCTGCAAAAAAATCCTTCACAATCTGAACATTCTCTTCGATGCCCATCGAAATCTCTCCTTTTCCCTCACATCAAGTGTGTCCGATCCAATCGGACGCTTTGAAATCCTTCTACTCGGGCCAATTCACACGGTCGTCGAGGTATTACTGCTCCTTCTTGAGCAAATCCTGGAAAATGAGCTGACCCCAGGTGCGGCCGCGCGCGTGCACCAGCGCGCCACCCTCGTTGAGCTTTCCCAGCTTGACGGGTGCGAACCCGAGTTGTTTGGCCAAGGCCGCCACGGGAGCGGTCGCGTCCTCGTCGTCGCTCGACAGAAAGACGACCCGGTGGCCGCCCTCGACGATTGGATCGGCAGCCAGGATAGCTGCACCCAGGTGATTGAAACCTTTCATGAGCTTGGCGCCGGTGAACGCCTTCGCGACGAAGGCGGAGGACGGGAGGCCGCCCAGCTCTTCAGGGGGAACGCCAAACGCGTTCGTCGCGTCGATGACCGTCTTGCCTTCCCAGCTCGGCAGGGCCTTCGCAACCTCGCGGTGCTCCCCGAACGGGACCGCCAGGATGATTGTGTCGGCATCGAGTGCATCCCGCAGCGACTTGGCGACGACCGTGGGTCCAATCGCCCGAGCCTGCGGCGCCAACGCTTCGGGCGGCCGGCGGCTCGCGACGGTCACGTCGATGCTTTTACGTGCGAAGGCGCGGGCGAGGGCCTGACCGATCTTTCCGAATCCTACAATTGCGTAGCTCATAATGTTTCTCCGATCTTCTGGTAGAACTAAAGTTTGAGAAGCGCGGTTCGGCGACTAGCGGAGCTGGACGGCCAGCCAAGGGACCGCGCCGGGGTCAGACCTGCGCCATGCCGCCATCGACGGCGAGTTCTACGCCGGTGATGTAGGAGCTTTCTTCGGAGGCGAGAAACACGACGGGGGCCGCAATTTCCTCGGGCCTGCCTCTGCGACCGAGCGGAACCTGCGTGGTGAACCCTGCTATCGCTTGTTCCATCATTTCAGGGGGGATGCCCGCTTTCTCAAGTGCCGCAGTTTCGATTGGTCCGGGGCTTACCGCATTCACGCGGATTTTGCGGTCTTTTAATTCCGCGGCCCAGCTGCGAACGAAACTGCGCACAGCCGCCTTAGTCGCGGCATAGACAGCAAACGTTGGCAATCCCATTACGTTCGCGACCGAAGTGGTCAGGATGATCGAACCCCCATCTTTGAAGAGGGCAATGGCCTTCTGCACCGTGAAGAATGTTCCCTTCGCATTTAAATCGAAGGTTTTGTCGAAATGAGCTTCGGTAACCGCTCCAATCGGAGCGACTTCACCCCAGCCGGCATTTGCGAAGAGTACGTCGAGGTGACCGTGCTTCTCATTCACGACGGCATAGAGCCGATCCAAATCCTCAAGGCGCGTCACGTCGCCCGTGACCGTCGTGACGTTTTTACCGATGAAGGCTGCGGCCTCTTTCAGCTCTTTCTCTCGACGGCCAGTGATCACAACGTGTGCGCCTTCTTCTACGAAGCGCTTGGCTGTAGCCAAGCCTATGCCACTATTGCCGCCTGTGATGACCGCAACCTTACCGTTTAGCCTTCCCATAACTTCTCCTTTTGTGGCGTCGTACTGCGCCCCTGTTGCCATTTGCACAAATGTGCTGTATCTTGTGGATCACTGATCCAGATACAAGTTTAATATACGGAGCACCGTTCCACTTGTCAAGGTGATTTATGCGAGCCGATGCCAGAAAGAATTACGACCACCTACTTGCAGTCGCGCACGATGTCGTCGCTAAGCATGGCGCCGATGCGTCCATGCGAGATATCGCCCGCCGGGCCAAAGTCGGGATAGCTACGCTGCTTCGTCACTTCCCGACGCGGGAAGCCTTGTTTGAAGCGTTGCTGCGTACGAATGCCGACGCACTGACGCGGCAGGCAGCCGAACTCGAAACGTCGAGCCCACCCGACGAAGCACTGGTGTCCTGGTTTCGCGAAGGGGTGGCATTCACTCACAGCTATAGCGGCGTTTGCGACTTGATGGCTAGCGCCCACGCGGACCCGGACTCCGCGCTTCACGCTTCAAGCACAGCGTTGTGGGCAGCGGGCGCGCGATTACTGCTCCGTGCTCAAGCCGAGGGAACGGCGCGCGCCGATATGGATGGGGTCGACCTATTCGCCCTGATGTCGGGGCTTGCCTGGCTCGCCGGCCAACCCGCGTTCGCGCCACGGGCGGATCATCTCTTTCACCTTATTACGAGCGCTATCCTGACAAACCCGTCGAGCAAACGTCGGCGCGGCAAGAAAGCGACGCGTTGAATTAGATCGGCGATCGGATCGCTCGGCCGTGCGATCTAGCTCCCTTTCTATTCGGGATGTTTTTGTGGCGGTGACCGGCCAAATTCACTCTCAGTCCGGTCCTGAGTTTCAATCCACGCGGTACTCGCGCAGGCGGTGGGAGATTCCCGTTCAACTCTGCGTCTTTCAGACTGCGCGAATCATTGAAATCACAAGGCTTCGCTGACCCGAAACTTACCCTTGGTCAAAGCGTTTGTTCCGATTGAACGGTCCCTAACGATATAAGAGATTGAAAACAGGAAACTTTGGTAGGGGCGGTGGGGATCGAAATGACAGGCAAACCAATAAGGCTTGCGCTCTCTATGCGTTGCAGCCACCGCCACTCGCCAATTGGAACAAACGGAACAAGCGTCAAGCCCAGCCGTCTCAGCTGTGCCGTGCAGAGCTGATGCAGAGTCACAATAGCAACTGAGCGTCTGGCTTGCACCCGAACGTTCAGCCACGCGCAGACTAGACAGGCCTACATGGGTCGCGCGATTTCGCAGCAGCGGTCTTCTGCTACGAAATTCCGGTTAGCCCGTAGTCCTCCCAGAATTTGCGACAGCGCGCGGTGATCACTCCCTACAATCCGACGCAATATAATCAGGACTTGGGAATTGCTTCGATTCCATTCCACTTGAAAAATCTTCCGATTAGGTTAACGATGTCAGGCATGATCGCCCTATCGACCCCGCATCTGATTGACCTTTTGGCCTCGCGTCTATCCTTTTTAGGAGAAGATTCGTCATGTCGCATCATTTCGATACGCCTACCGCAAAAGAAGACCCCCGCATCAACGTATGCGACTTCTACTTGTTTCGCGGCCGCCCGGGCACAACGGTGATGGCTTTGACCGTGAATCCGAACGCCGGCGTCGGCTCGCCCGACACCTTCCGCGACGAAGGTCTCTATGCCTTTCGCTTCGACACGAATCGCGATCTTCGCGAAGACGTCACCTTCAAGGTCCAGTTCGGCGCGCCCGCCCACGCCGATGGCGGCGAGCACCGGCACGTTCAGACCTTCGCGGTCCGGCGCGCCACCGGAGCGGACGCTCTGAAGGGTGCCGCGGGCGAACTCATCATTTCCGGGAATACGGGAAGCGTAGTGAACGCGGATCACGGCTGCCTGGCGTACGCAGGCCTCGCGCCCGATCCGTTCGCCACCAACGGCGTCGGTTTCGGTGCCTTCAGAAAAGCTCTGTGGTCTGAAAACCGGTTCGCGCCGGAGTCGTTCCAGAATGGCCAGAGCTTCTTCGCCGGCAACAATGTCAGCGCCATCGTCCTTGAGGTCCCCAGCAGCCTGATCGGCCGAGGTGTCGTGCACGCCTGGGCCACCGCATCGCTCTTCGGGCACGCGCCGGAGGTGCAGGTATCGCGTTGGGGCCTGCCGATGATCACCCACATGCTGCTCTCCGATCCTTCGCTGCACGACGCATCGGAAAAATACAACCGCGCAGTCCCGGCGGACGAAGCGGCGCTGTTCTCCAAGCCGATCCGCGACTTCGTAGAAAAAGTCACCGCGCTCGCGCACTCAGTGGCCGATCCATCCGCCTACGCTACGCAACTCCTCGCGCGCCTCTGCCCATCGGTCCTGCCGTATGAACTGGACACGCCCGCCTCATTCAGCTTTGCCGCCTTCAACGGCCGCGGCCTCTGCGACGACGTGATGGACGTGATTCTCACGCTGGCCACGAACACGGCCCTCGGCGATGGGGTCGCGCCCGATATGCGGCTGATGCGCTCGGATTTTCCCTATTTCGGCGAGCCGCACGCTACGGCGGCGAGTTCCGCGAAGCAGTGAGGGCGAAGGAGTGAGCGCACGGACGACACAGCGGGATCTACAATCGGATGGATTTGCTCGCCGGCAGCGCGGAACGACTCTCCGCCGTCTCCGTCGCCGGCGCGAAGGCTTGGCGCCGGATCTGTGTGTCAGGGAGCTTATACATGATCGTTAGAGGCTCAAGATTTTCGCGGATGGTTCAAATCAAGCCTCCGCAACGAGAATGTCTTCGATAACTTTCGGTTTGTCCGTTATCCACTTCACCGCGGATCTCCTTCCGCATGAGCCTTTGCCAACTTCGCCTCGCTACCGAGCGGCGTAGATACGTCCTGAAAAATGGGAGCTCCAAACGGGGCACCCGTGAATCCGCCATCCACTATCAGCTCGACCGCGTTGACGTACGAGGAATCGTCCGACGCAAGGAAGAGCACGGCTTTGGCAATTTCTTCCGGCTCGCCCCAGCGGCCCTGCGGAACCGCAGAAGAAAAGAACTTCTCCACCTTGGCAGATTCGTCCGCGGAAATAGAGGCGCGGGGCCCGCGCTTCCAAATGGGAGTTTTGATCGCGCCTGGTGCGACGACGTTCACGCGAATGTTGCGCGGTGCAAGGTCGGCGGCGATGCAACGCGCCATCGAGACCAGACCACCCTTGGTGGCTGCATATGCGGCGACGCCAGGTTGGCCGAGATAGTTCTGTACCGACCCACTAAAGATGATGCTGCCGTTGTCGTTCAGCAGAGGCGCCGCTGAATTCACCGTAAAGAAAGCGGCATTCAGGTTGGTGTGGATCACGTTCTCAAAAATGGCCTCGTCGGTCGAGCCGGTAGGAGTCTGGCCGGAGATGCCGGCATTGGCGAAGACAATGTCGAGCTTCCCGAAATCTTTGGCCAGGGCTGCGAACAGCCGCTTGCGATCTTCCGCAATGGTGACGTCAACGCGGTAGCCACGCGCGCTCGATCCAAGTTCGGCGATCGCTTCATCGAGCGTCTTCTGGTCGCGACCGGTAATGGCGACCTGCGCGGCCTCCGCAATGAAAAGTCGGGCTGTGGCAAGACCGATGCCACTGTTGCCGCCGGTAATAAGAGCCTTCTTCGCCGTGAGCTTCATAATGCCTCCTTTTTGTACGACTCGTTGCGAACTCCTTGTATCCGTGTATCCGTCAAGCCCGCTGCCCTGTCAACCGTAATCATCAGGCCAATGGACTCAATGCCTGATTAACGCGCATGTGGTGATTGACGATGCCAACTCCAGAATGGTCGGCAACCTGGAAGTTATCCAGAGACGAGGTGGTGCGAAACCAACATGGACTCTGGCGCGACTTTGGGGCTCGTCGAAAAACGCATCAGCCGGCACCTCGCGGTGACCGACCCAATTCACTCTCCGTCCGGTCCTGTTTCAATCCACACGGTACTCGCGGAGGCGGTGGGGATTCCCGTCCAACTCTGCGTCGTTCAGACTGCGCAAATCATTGAAATCACAAGGCTTCGCTGACCCGAAACTTGACCTTGGTCAAAGCGTTTGTTCCGATTGAAGGGTCCTTAACGATATAGGTGATTGAAAACAGGAAACTTTGGTAGGGGCGGTGGGGATCGAACCCATGGCCTTCGGCTTGAAGGGCAACCGTCCCTGAATTCCGGTTGACGTGCGCAGGGCATCGGCAATATCCCTTCCTTGAGCGCGCAACGAAGGTTGAACTCTCGAAGACATTTCGGGCATCTCTGGATCCGGTTGTCACTCGTGCCGCTGAAAACTGTGCACAAAACCGAATGCATTTCCCTTAATGCCGCCTTTTGCCGCCTCGTTTTTCTGCAACTGCCACCCAGCTAAACAGATGTGGCGGAAGCGTGTGGGAGTCGAACCCACCATTCTGGCCGCGAAGGACAGAATCAATGGCTTTGAAGGCCACGAGGACCACCGGGCCCCTGGCGCCTCCGTCATTGAATTATAGGGTCGCGGCCCTGCAGCTTCAACTTTCCTGCGAGGTTCGACTCTTCTGCGAGGTCCAATCTTAGTGCGGCTTCAGCTTCGTGGCGCGTTCGACGCGAATTTCTTCCGCGCCAAATCCAGCAGCTTCGCGTCGGTGCACACTTCGTAGTACGGCCGCGGCCCCTGCGCTCCCACCTTCGCACCGGGCAACAGCTGATGCACGAATCCCTTGCGGATCACCACCGGCTCCAGCGATTCCCCCAGCGGCACTTCGCCGAAATAAAGTTGCACCCGTTCTTTTCCCCAAGGCATCGGAAATGTTCCGCCCATCGGCGACATGGAAATCTCCGCGCTCAATTTCTGAAACCCCTCTTCGTTCAACTCGATGCCGTTCAAGTTGTACCGCACCAGCAATTCCTCGCCCTCATCTTCCGCCGCATCTTCCATCAAAGGCTGCAGCACGAACACATTAAATGGCGAAGGATTATCCTTGAACAATCGCTTGGTGATTTTCGTGCAACTCGATAGCCGGTCCGACAAATTTAGCGCGCGCGAAATCATGATCTTCGAATCGCCGTCCATCCACAACGACGGCGCCGAATCCTGAAACGCCACGCCCACTCCAATCTCCAGCGGCGGTAACTCCGTCGTCTTCGTCCGCGCATTGTACGCCGAGGTCACCGCCAGAATTTCCCGCGCCAGAATGCAAGCCCGCGCCACCGCCCGCGTGCTCGCGCGCGTCGCTTCTGTCTCGTAAATCGCCAGAATAATCGCGTCGCCTTCGATAAACACCGTCGCGGCGCCAAATCGTTCCAGCATGCGCTTGACCGGCTCGTGCAAATTCATACTGAAGTGCGACGCCGGATTCATGCCCTTCGCCAGCAAATCTTTGGTGATGCCCGTCGAGCCGCGCACGTCCGCCTTGATCACCGTGTGATTTATAACCGGATCGTCGGTCGGCCGCCCTTCGTCCGCGTGCAAAAATTCGTACAAACTCTTATTTACACGCGATAGCTCCCGCGCCCGCTCTGAACGCACCAGGCTGATGCGCTCCATCCAGGCCGCGACATGCTGGTAGTTGCGCCGGTCGCGCCGCAGCCGCATGAAATCCTCGGCGAATTGCAGCGTGATCGAAAGTTGTTCGTCATGCGTGCGCCGCCGGATCGTCCGCGAAGCATCTTCCAGCCGCTTCATCGAAATCTTGCGCGCGGGGAATTGTTCCAAAATGGTTTCCACGCGCTTGGCTTCGTCGCGATTCACCAGCGCTTTTTTCAACGCCTGCAAGTGGATCGGCGGGCAATAATCCGCGTAGATGCGCCGCAATTCGTACCCCGCCAGCATGTGAAACAGCAGGTCGCGCTCTTCCAGCCGGTGCATCCATTCTTCCAGCAGTTGCGCGCGCGTTTCCGGTGCAGCCTCGCCTTCTCCCGCGGGGGCCGACGCGTCAAAAAGCCGCCGTGCGTTCTGCGGCTCGTTCAAATAATCGCCCAACCTGCTGCGGTATTCTTCGATCAGGAAGTCCATGCGCTGCTTGGCCGCGTCGATCTGCGGCCCGAGTTCTTCCAAATTCTTCTCGCTCGCCGCGAATTTCTTGCGCAGCGCTTCCAACTCCGCGCGCGATTCGGCGCTCGCGCCGCCCTTGCGCTTGAAAATGGATGGAAAAAGTCCGTCGCCTTCTCCCGCGCGCCCGGTGGCCTCTTCCAGTTCCTCCTCCAGCCGCGCCATCTCCGAACGCATCTGGCGAGCCTGTTCCAACAAACGCTCGTGCACCTTGCGCGCCTTGCTCAATTCATCCGCGTCGTCACCCGTCAAAATCAGGTCGCGCACGAAATCCAGCAGAATCCCGTCGAAGATCTCAAAACGGTCGGGGTCGTTTACGAAATTTGCCAGCAGTACGTAGTGCTCTAGAAACAAATGATCGTCGTTCCCGTTCTCCACAAATAGAAAACGGTTTTGCAGCAATTCATACGTCTCGTGAAAATCTTCGCCGAAAAGCGCCCGTCGCGATTTCGAAAGCGTCCCCTCTTCCACTTCGCGCCAAATCCGGCACAACGTGTCGCCCACTTCCCGGTAAGTATTTTTTTTGTCCGCCTGGATCTCCGCGATTTTCGCGCGCATCACGTGCGCCTGCTCGCTGTGCTCGAATAATTCACCGCGCGAACGGATCCAGTCCTTGCACTCCACCAGGATGCTGGAAAATTGGCTGGCGAGTTCAGAGGTCAGATGCTTCACCAGCGCCAGCTGGTGCAATATGTCTGTCTCGATGGATTGCTGAAATTTAGCGCGCGTTAGCGACGCCTGCAGCACTTCGGTGAGCAGCTTGCGGAACGCGCCATGTTCCGGCGCGCCGGATTGCTTGCGGTCTTTCCCGTAGAACAGGCTGATGTTGATCTTCTGCCGGACGAGGTCCAGCAGATATTTCCGCGTGAAATCCACGAACCGCGGGCTCAGAAAAACGTCATAATGAATATTGTCAACGCCCAGCGTAAGATTGCTCAGTCTTATTTCGGCGGAGTAAGGCTCCAGCTTCATCCGGGCGGGATGGGCGGGCGAAGGCGCAATGCGGGTATCTGGCATCCGGGCGCAGCGAAACGGCTCAATTTCACTGTAACGAGAGGAGATGCACAGCGCAATGGCACGGTTCCTAACCGTTAATGATTTTTCGGGTAGCCCACCAATTCCGCGCGGTAGTCAGGAGTTTAATCTCGACCCGGAACGAACGGCCGCTGATTCAGAATCCAGCGTCGAACCTGATTCGGATAGCGTCAAGACCACTTCCTACGGCGTCCTAACCACTGGCGGTGACGGCGCGTTAACCTCCGGCAAAAATCGCAACGATCAAGGCCCCTGCCTCTACTTCGGTCCCCAAGGTCAACGCTGCAGCCGTCCCGCCCTCGCCAACGGATTCTGCGCGCGCCACATGCCCGCCCAACTCAGCCAGCCCGGAGAACTCGGCAAATCCGCAAAAGGCGGCAGCGCAAGTTATGCCCAGCCCGGCGGCGCGGCCCTCGGATCGCGTCCGCTGGGCCGAATCATTGCAATTGGCATCGCCATATTCGCCGCTCTCTGGCCCGTAGTAGCAGACTTACTCCGCGAAATATTCCGCTGGATCCACGCACACTGACGATGCGACGAGCATCGTCATCCTGAGGCCGGCGCCTTTGCTTCAAGCCGGCCGAAGGATCTCTCCCGCCTCTCTCTGCGTTCTCTGCGTCTCTGCGGTAATTCCTGCCCCGTTGCTGTCTCTGTGTTCTCCGCCTTTCCTCCCTTCCGCTCTGTGTTAAATCTTTTGACTTCCCCAGCCCCGAAACGCAACTTTTCGCGTAAAATACCGGACCATGCCCAAATTACTGGAAGGCAAGACCGCCATCGTCCTCGGCGTTTGGAATAAATGGAGCATCGCCTACGCCATCGCCCAAGCGTTCGCACGCGAAGGCGCCACGCTCCTGCTCACCTATCAGAACGACCGCGCCAAACCGGTCGTCGAAGAACTCGGCAACGAACTCGGCGCCAAAGGTTTTTACCCGTGCGACGTCCAGCAGCAATCCGACATTGATAACCTGGCGGAGTCCCTCAAACGCGAAGGCCGCACTATTGACGTGCTGGTCCACTGCCTCGCCTTCGCCAATCACGAGGACCTCAATCAGCCGTTTCTCAAAACTTCGCGCGATGGCTTCAAACTTGCGCTCGACGTCAGCGCCTATTCCCTCGTCGCCGTCTCCAGCGCGCTTTCTCCGCTGATGACCAACGGTGGCGCCATCATGACCCTCACCTACCTCGGCTCCACGCGCGTCGTGAAAAACTACAACGTAATGGGCATCGCTAAAGCCGCGCTCGAAGCGGAAGTCCGTTATCTCGCCGCCGAGCTCGGCGCACAGAAAATCCGCGTCAACGCCATCTCCGCCGGGCCCATAAAAACTATTTCCGCCCGCGGCATCAAGGATTTTTCCAAAGTCCTCGACTTCGTGCAGGAACACGCCCCGCTCCGCCGCAATACAGACATCGCCGAAGTCGCCGACACCGCCGTCTTTCTCGGCAGCGACCTGGGCCGCGGCGTCACCGGAAATGTTCTTTACGTGGACGCCGGATTCCAGATCATGGGCCTCGAACCTCCTGCACCGCCAAAATGACCCGCGAGCCGCATTCGCTCACTTACGCCCACCGGTTAACCCGCAAACGCTTCGCCTCGCGCCGCATTGCCGTTGTCCCGTTTTTCACCATCGCGCTGCTCGCTACTTTTGCCGCGGCGAATTTGCATCCCGCCGGTTCAACTCAAGACAAACCGAAAAAGCCTCCCGGGCTCCACTGGGATCCTCCACAGGTTGACACCCCTATCTCCTCTCTCTCCTCGACGCCGCCCTGCGCGCTCTCCGATGTCCTGAAACTCGCGTCCCACCGCACCGCCGAACTCATCGACCATCTCCAGAATTTTGACGCGCACGAACTAGTTCGCTACCAGGAAACCGACGGCCTGGGTATTTCCACCATGGCCATCGCCGAGAACTTCGACTACCTCGTTGACTTCGGCCCGCAAACCGGCCCGCTCAAAATCCAAGAAACTCGCACACCGCTCGCCGGCAGCGACAGCTCGCACCTCAGCACCATCGTGGATAAAGGACTCGCGGTACTGGCGCTGATTTTTTATCCCGAACTGCAGCGCGATTACGAAATGCGCTGCGAAGGTCTCACTCAGTGGAATAACCAGCCGGCCTGGGTTGTCTATTTTCGCCAGGTGGACGGCATGCGTCCCCGCACGCTTTCCATGGGCACGGCGGCGAACGTCTTCCCCGTCAGCCTGAAGGGTCGCGCCTGGATTGCCGCGGACTCCGGTGAAATCATGCATCTTGAAACCAATTTGGTGAAGGGTGTGCCTCTCATCGAACTGCGCGCCAACGCAGTTTCCGTTGATTACGCGCCAGTGGCGTTCTCCTCGCTTAATCTCCAACTGTGGCTGCCCAAATCCGCCGTCGCCTATACCGATTACGGCAAGCGCCGCACCATCATCGAACACACCTTCTCCGACTTCCAGCTCTTCTCCGTGCAAACACAACAGGTAATCGGTAGACCGAGGGGCGCGAATGATCCGAAAGAAAAACCGTGAAAGCTAATTTCCAGTCGGCGATTTGTCGCCGTTCTCAATCACAATCCTGCGCACATCCTCGGACACATGCTCCAGCCCAATCCGCAGCACCGGCCAATCCGTGCGCAATTTCAATCGGTCCGGCCACTCCACAATTACAATCGCGTTCTCGCTGAATATGTCTTCGAGGCCGAGTGTTTCCAAATCGTGAAGGTCTCCGACGCGATATAAGTCCACATGATAAACGCGTTTCGCTCCTTGGTACCTATGTACCAAGGTAAACGTAGGACTCGTGACGTCGTCTTCTCGCGCCGCGCCCGCCCCTGCCGCAATTCCCTTCGTCAGCGTGGTCTTCCCTGCTCCCAAATCACCCGAAAGCAAGACCAGCACCGGAGGCTGCAACCCCGCGCCGATTTCCCTGCCACGCGCGATGGTTTCCTCGGAGGAACGCGTCTCGATTTCGCGCCTACCCACGGCCGCACTCAAAATAGAATTGTTGATATGCCCTTGGAATCTCGCGGATTAAATCCGAAGCCAGCAACGGTGCTTCGCCCGTCTCCGCATACGCAATATCGCCCGCGAGTCCGTGCAGATACACGCCGAACGCCAGCACGCGCGCCCAATCCGCTGTGCCGAACTGCGCTGTCGCGCCCGCGAGCATTCCTGTCAGTACGTCGCCTGTGCCGCCCGTCCCCATCCCCGGATTCCCCGTGGAATTCACGAACACTTGCCCGTCCGGCGCCGCAGTAATCGTTTGATGCCCCTTCAAAATCACGATCGCATTCCAATCCGCCGCCGATTTTCGCGCTACTTCCAGCCGCTGTGCCTGCACGTCCGGAATTCCGCAGCTCAGCAATCGCGCCATCTCTCCCGGATGCGGCGTCAACGCGAGCCCGCCGCTTCCATTATTCAGTTCCTGCGCGCGGCCGGCAAAGGCATTTAGTCCGTCGGCGTCCAGAATGATCGGAACGTCGCGCTTGGCCAGCACGTTGCGCACGAACTGTTGCGTTTCAACGTTCGTCGTGAGGCCGGGACCGATCGCGAGCGCTCGCTTCCCTTTCAACAGTCTGTCGAAACGTTCGTATTCGAAACTGCGCAGCGAAATAGTGCCCCCATCCGTGGCCGGAAGCGGCTCCGTCATTATTTCCGGCGTATGCGCTGCCACAATCGGCAAGACCGGCTCGGGCGTCGCCACCGTCACCAGTCCCGCGCCCATCCGCAACGCCGCCCAAGACGCCAGCACCGCCGCGCCGCTTTTCCCTACCGATCCCGCCACCACCAGCGCGTGACCGTAATTTCCCTTGTTCCCGTCCGCGCGCCGCGGACGCGCGAAAATGCTCACCTCGCGCCAATCAATCCAGCGCACATTGCTCTTCCCCACTTCATCAATCAATTCCGGCAACGAACCGATGTCGCGCACGAATAAGTCGCCTACCGCATCGCTCGCACTGCCCAAAATCATTCCCGTCTTCGGCGCGGTAAACGTGACAGTGTAGGTTGCGTTGATGCGCGCGCCCATCGCTTCGCCGGTGTCAGCAATTAGGCCAGACGGAATGTCCACCGCAACTACCACCGAGCTCACCGTCTTATGACGCTTGTTCACTGCTTCGATCACTTCCGCGAAAAGCCCTTCCACCGCGCCGCGTGTGCCGGTGCCCAGCAACGCATCGATGACAATGTCCGCAGCATCCAGCACCGGTTTCACATTCTTCAAATCGTCAGAATTGCGCACGGTTTGCAATGCGCCGGAAAGATCCCGCCAGCGTTTGCAGTTCGCCGCGGCATCACCTTGCATTTCGTCCGGCGCTGCGAACAAATACACTTCCGGTTTCGCGCCCAGCTCCAGCAAGTGCCGCGCAACTACAAATCCGTCGCCGCCGTTATTTCCTTTACCGCAGAGCACCACGATGCGGCGCTGCGCGAACCTCGGCCAGCACTGCGCGATAAATTCGGCGACACTCGCGCCGGCATTTTCCATCAGGGTGAGGCTGGGGATCCCGTACCGCGCGGTCGTGAGCCGGTCCACTTCCCGCATTTCAGCGGCGCTGAGAATTTTCATATTTGCCGCTCCGCGATCCAGGCGGAATTGGGCGCAAAGATTGCATGATCCAAGGAGTTGGCGAGGTTTGTATGCGGCCGAATCATCGTAGCTGTGGACCTTTATAGCTTCGAACGGCTCACAATTTACCGTAGCACGATTGTTCCGGCGTCGCACAAGAAAACTCGACGCTTACGGGCGCGTGTCCAGCGGATGCTTGCTCTTTTCGTAGAACTCGGTTTGGAGCTTGAGGCTTTGGTCGTCAGCTTTTACGGCGCGAATGGCGTCAGTAATTGCCGCAATCCACGCGTTCATTTCGAATGTGCCGAGCTCTTTCGTCGCGAGGGCGCCATCGCCGGAGTAATGATTTGGGAATCGCGCGTACCACCAGATTCCGGTGTACACGTCGTCCGGCAGATTCACGCGTTTCTGATCGGCTCCGGATTCGCTTGCGGCGCGGTCCTGATGCACCAGGTCGGGGCGCGCGACCATCATCGTGGAGGTCTCGGTTTCGCCTGCGTGCATATCTACGTGGTCTTCTTTTACTGGGCCGCCCTTGGGTTCTTCGCGGCCCCATTGCAGGTAGACTACGTAATCGTGCGGCTTATCCAGCTGGCTTTGTGCGAAATATGGGAGCAGGTTTTCGTTGCCGCCGTGGCCATTCACGATGATGACTTTTTTGCAGCCGTTGCGGGCCATTTCGTCGGTGGTTTCCTGCAACAGCTTCAATTGCAGATCGGCGCTGTAGGCGATGGTACCGGGCTCGTGCTTGGCTTCGAAAATCTGGCCGAAATAATATTCCGGGAAGACGACTGCGTAGTTTTGTTCTGCTGCGTGCAGCGCGGCGTAGCGGACATCGAGCAGGTCGGTGCCTAGCGGCAGGTGCGGGCCGTGCTTTTCCAGGATGCCGAAGGGGAGCAGGCAGGTGCCCTGGGACTGGGCGATGGCGTCGCGGAAGTCGGCTGAGGTCAGCTCTTCCCATCGCACTGAGCGTTTCGCTTGCGCCTCGGCTGGATGCGCTGCGAGGAGCAAGAGTGCCAGCGTTGCCGCGGTTTTCAGATTCATCTCCGAGCCTCCGTTTTGCTTTGTATCATTTTGCGAATGCGATGCTGCGGCGCTTTGCCTGCTGATTTCGGGCCTGTTTTTACAGTGAAATCCTCAAATGTCCCGATTTGTCCCGTGATGCCCTTTGCCACTTGGCGGGCTTCGCGGGAGTATGCCGTCGGCCTATTTGCATGGGTGCGAGCCGCAGGGTAACACCTGTAGTTTGCGCTGTGCGATTGGGCCACACAGTGCCGTGCAAGCCACTGTATAGAACGCCCAGCGCATGACCGGGGACAAGCGCTGGGCGTTCACGTTTTTGGGCTGTTTGCCGCGAAGGAACACTTCCGTTACCTGCCTGGATCCGCGTTTAAGCGCGCGGAAAATACTTCGATTGAATTTTTCGCGTTGAAAATTCTGGGAAATTTTGATTTTTGGTTGCGTGGTGACATGCGAATTTCGGCTCCGGATTGGTGGCGGTGGGGAGCATACCGCATCTTTGGGGATTTTTTTGCTTGGTGCGTGTTTTTACTGAGGCGCGGGGGAGTTGGTTTTTTGTGGCGCGGGTTTGGTTGCGGAATTTGGCGTTTAATTTGCGATTAGAAATGGTCGCGGTTGTTTGTTTTCAGTTGTTTACGGTGAATTCTAATAATTTGGCCGTTGATTAGAAATGTGAGCCGTAGTTCTGCTGGCTGGCGGGTGAAGGCTTGACGGGTGTTGAGTGTGCGGCGCTTCGTTGTGGGTGCTGCGGCGTGGAGGCGGAGGGCGGGTGATGGATTTTTTGTAAGCGGCGCTGGTGCGTTGGCGGCGTCGCGCGGATTTTGAAAGCTTTTCATTCTTTTGAGTCCTGCGTCAGGCTAACACGGGCGGATGGAGAGCGCAGCTGTACTTGTGGACAGAAGTGGTACAGAACTAGTACTAACTGTCCTAAATTTTTTTAAGCGTGGTTTGCCGTGGGTGTTGGTGATGGAGCGTCTTAACTCGCACCCTTCAAAAATTGAAGGGATGCGGCATCCGAAAATTTAAGGGCGTCGGTTCCGGCGGTGAGGTGGCGTCGGGCACCCGCCCATCATTTCCGCATGGAGGGCCCGCACCAAAAAGATCGCCATCTGATCGCGGCACGTCAGCGCCGCCACGCTGGAACTCGACGAGTCCCACACCATCATTGAAACGATCATCGCATTTAAGCACGGAATTTCCGTTGCGGGATGCGAGCCAGTAAGCGGCCCGGACCACCGCACTTCCCACGCTGGGACAATTTTAGGTTATGCGACTTACCAGGAGTTGAACTGCGCAAAGCAACATCTAGGTCATTTTTCGCCTCGTTCTCCCATTCGTTACGGCAGCCGAAACCCGCCTGTTACTTCTGACAATGTTCAGCAAAACTGCTGCGAACTATTCTCTGCGCGCTAGCTTTAGGCTTCGCACCTAGGCTCGCACCCGGTTATGGATCGAACTCCGCAACGAGAGATGAACGGAGACAGCAACTCATGATGAAGCCGACCGACGTCAGAGGCGACCGCACGGTGCTTCGGTTGCTTGCAGTTACCCTGCTATTTGTGGCCCTCGCCGCGAATGGATACGGACAGCAGGTCACGGGCAAATTGGGCTCCGCCGACGCGACGACGACTATTGACGGGAAGCAACTTCCGCCTCCACCCCCGAAATTCGGTGGAGTGATTAAGGAAAGTGCCAAGGACTCTACCCCTTGGTGGCCGCCCCGCATCGTGCCGCCCAAGGGCGCGCCGAACGTGCTCCTGATCATGACGGACGATCAGGGTTACGGTGTGCCGGGCACATTTGGCGGCGTAATCCCGACGCCGGCATTGGATCGCATCGCTGCAGCCGGGCTGCGCTACACGCAATTCCACTCCACCGCCCTTTGCTCGCCAACGCGGGCCGCGCTGATCACCGGGCGTAATCACCATTCCGTGGGTTTTGGCGTAATCGGGGAACTCTCCACCGGCTACCCGGGCTACGACTCCGTCATTGGTCCTGAGAGCGCCACCATTGGCGAAATCCTCAAGGAAAACGGCTACGCAACTTCGTGGTTCGGCAAAAACCACAACACACCAGGATTTCAATACAGCAGCGCCGCCGGACCTTTCGAGCAATGGCCGTCAGGTATGGGCTTCCAATACTTCTACGGTTTCATGGGCGGCGAGACGGATCAGTGGGAACCGTATTTGTTTCGCGATCACACACAAGTCTATCCGTGGGTCGGCAAGCCCGGTTACAACCTGACTACAGATCTAGCGGACGATGCCATCACGTATTTGCGGGATCTGAATGCTGCGGCGCCCGACAAGCCGTTCTTCCTTTATTACGTTCCTGGAGGAAGCCACTCGCCGCACCAACCGACGCAAGAGTGGATTGATAAATTCAAGGGCAAGTTCGACATGGGTTACGAAAAGATGCGCGACGAAATCTTTGCCAATCAGAAGCGCCTCGGCGTAATTCCACCTGACACGACACTGACGCCGTGGCCTGACGGACAGGCAGATTATGGGGGAGCGAAGCTTCCAAGATGGGACTCGCTCGACGCAGTGCAGAAGAAGATGTTTGCCCGCGAAGCGGAGGTATTTGCCGCCTACACAGCCTACACCGATCACGAAATTGGCCGGGTCATTCAGCAAGTGCAGGACATGGGCAAACTCGACAACACACTGATTATCTACATTGATGGCGACAACGGCACCAGCGCCGAAGGCAGCGTGTACGGCACCTTTAACCAGATGACGGCTTACAATGGCATCCTGAACCCGCCAGCCGTCAACGCCGTCCGGGCGATGGATTTACTCCACTATGACGATTGGGGTTCAGAGAAGACCTACCCGCACATGTCGGTGGCATGGTCCTGGGCGTTTGATACGCCGTTCAAATGGACCAAACAGGTCGCATCGCATTTCGGCGGGACCCGGCAAGGACTGGCCATATCGTGGCCCGGGCACATTAAGGATGTCGGCAGCATCCGCACGCAGTTCCACCACGTGATTGATATTGTGCCAACAATTCTGGAAGCGGCCGGAATCCAGGCGCCCGGCACGGTCAACGGAATCGCGCAGAAGCCCATCGAAGGTGTGAGCATGCTTTACACGTTCGATCCGGCACAGGCAAGCGCACCGTCCAAACGCGACACGCAATATTTCGAGATGGTTGGCAACCGCGCGATTTACCACGACGGTTGGGTCGCCGCCACCACTCCGCCCTCACCTTCCTGGGAACTGGGAACGGGCACGATGCCAGCGCTCGACGCCTACCATTGGGAGCTTTACAACATCGCCAAGGACTATTCAGAGTACAACGACCTAGCGGCACAAATGCCGGACAAGCTGAAGGAAATGCAGGCGCTCTTTCTGACGGAGGCGGCAAAATACCAGGTGCTACCTTTGGATAACTCTGGCTTCGTGCGCTTGCTCACGGCGCGACCAAGTGCGGTCGCCGGTAAAACGGTCTTCACCTACACGGGTGAGAACGTCGGCATACCCGTCGGCAATGCTCCGAGCATTTTGGACAAGGACTACACCATCACCGCCGATGTGACGATCCCCGACGGCGGGGCGGAAGGAATGATCGCAACCCTGGGCGGTCGCTTTGGCGGCTACGGCCTCTACTTAAGCCGCAGCTTCAATTGGTGGTACCACGAAAGATTTTTTAGAAGATTGGGTTTTGGGTTGGTGGTCCTGGGTCTGCTTCTTGCATGGCTAACCAAAAGCAGCAGACTCTACCGGCTAGGGCAGGCGATGTTGATATTTGGAGTGCTCTGGGTTGTGGTGGTCTTCTGCGTCGGCTTCCTCGGAATCGGAAAGGGCAAGCCGATCTTCCTTTACAACATGCTGGATCTGGAGCGTTTCAAGTGGGAAGGCAGTTCTCTCGGCGCAGGGAAGCACACTATCGTATTCGACTTCAAATATGACGGACCCGGTCCCGGCAAAGGTGGAACGGGTGTGCTCTCGGTTGATGGTAAGGAAGTGGACCGCAAGAAAATCGAGCACACGATTCCGCTGCTCATGGCCATTGATGAAACCTTCGACGTCGGCGCCGATACACGCACCGGAGTGGACGACCTTGAGTATCGGCTGCCATTCCGTTTTACCGGAACAATCAGCAATCTGACCTACAAACTTGGCCCCGAGCAGATGACGGCAGAGGACAAGAAGGCCGCGGCGGAAATGCTTGCGCGGGCACACGACTAAGTGGCCAGGGCAAACATCGGTGATGCAAATTCGACGCGGCCGCCGATTTCAAAATGCAAACAGTGCGACGGTTCGTTGAATAGAAACATGAATGTGAATATGGGAGGAAATGATGATGAAGAGTTCGTATGTCTCGCTCGTAGCGCTGGTGCTGTTTGTTGCCTTGCTTCTAGGATTCACAGTCCTTCGTCCCAACCACGTTAGCGCCGAGCCGGCGCAGCAATATCCGATCCTGGATAAGGTCGCCGCCAAGGTCATAGCGAAATATCAGAATTCAAGCTGCGAGCAACTGTATCAGTCTAAGGCCCAAAAGGCCCCACCTACGCCTGAAGAACAGAAAGTGGTGCAATTTCTTCACAGCGATCCGCAGATGAAGACTGTATTCATCAATAAGGTCGCGGCTCCTATCGCCAATAAAATGTTCGACTGCGGGCTGCTCCCTTAGAGGGGATCATCCAATGAGCCAGAATCACTTCACGCTTACATTCCCGTTGAAATCCGGGGCTGATGCGAAAGCCATCACGGAGCAGCTTCCAGCATTGATGCCCGATTTTCTGAAAGTCCAGGATTCGCTCGGGACGATTCACTATTCGCGCTTCACTCTGCTGAGCGAAAAGACGCTTCTATTTCTCGGTGATTTCGACGGCGAATTCGGCGCGCTGATCACGGCCCTAGCCAAATTGGCGGGACCGGTGTTCGACACGATCTTTCAGCACGTGGACGGTCCGCCGGCGTTGCCGGTCGAGAGCAACCCGGATGCATTCGCTGATTGGTGCGGGGATCATCTCGCGACCGCAGTGAATCTTTACACCGCTTACCCCGGCGTTACCGCCCAAGAGATCAAAGCGCTGGCGGCCAGCGCGGATGTTACAGGCGTAACGGAACAGCGGCCATTCCTGGTGGTGCTGCCCATCAAATCCAAGATTGCTTTCATCGAAGTCGAGCTGCTGCTCCGCGCTCGCGGAAGTGGAACCACGAAGGACCTGGACAAAGTCGGCACGCCGCATTTCGCACAATTTGTGAAGTTAGAGGACCACCAGATAGGTTTCTTCACTGTTTACGACGGCACGTTCGACACGTATATCGCGGATTTTACCAAGAACATCGGAGAAGTTTTTGACCTGCTGTTCAAGTTCACCAGCGGTGCGCCACCTTCGCCGGTAAGGAAACATCTCCAGGAATTCGTGGATTTCGCGGCGGGGGCGAATCGCGCTCCGATCGGATTTTACGAAGCGTATCCGGGCTTGAGCGTTCAGGATGTTCACGCGCTGATCGCCGACAGTAAGTCGCAATCTGCCTCGGCGTCATAAACAGGCTGTTGGAGAAGCGCGTTGACCCAGGACAACAAAACGACCACCGCGATGAAAACAGTCGGAGGACCGCTCGGTCGTTTGTTCGGACGACACGAACAAGGAGCTTCGGCGTCCGATAACAACAAGCCGGCGGTTGCTGCGTCCGCTCTGCCGCTCGCTGACATCCAGGGCTTCATTCTCCGCGGTTACCGTATGCCCATGGTGCGCCACTTCTTGTTGAGCGTCGGCGTGCCGGCCGAGGCGCGCAAACTCTTGGGGCGATTCGTTAATGGCAACGAATCAGACGCGCCACAAATTACGACTGCCAAAGACTGGCACGTGGGGTTTGCGCCGGGACCCGCGGACGACGCTACGGATGCTCCTCGCGTAAAGCCCGACTATTGCCTGAACGTAGGAATCACGTGGCCGGGATTTATCGCGCTCGGAATAGTTGATCGCGTTCCAACGTTGTCGTTCAAGTCGTTCAACGCATTCATCGCCGGGGCTGCCGAGCGAGCAGAGCTCGTTGGCGATACCGGACCGAGTGCTCCGCAAAATTGGGTGGGAGATTTCGGAAAGGGGCGCGATCACGTCCTGGTGACGCTGCACGCCATTTCTCCCGATGCGATGACGAGCTACACGGAGCGGCTGTCAGCTTTGTTCGCCGCAGGGGATGCTTTTAAAGAAATCTGGCGTCAGGACGGAATGGCGTGGATTGAGATGATCGATGGCAAGCCCACCCCGTGTGCGAAGGTTCCCTTCGGCTACACCGACGGCCTCAGCATGACCACCATTCGCGGTGGCCCGGAAAAATATCCCGCGGATCACCAACAGGCATGTGAGCCATGGCTATTCGTACTGCAGGATGAGGCTGAGAACTATCTTGTGCCGGAACCCAAAGAGCTTGGTCTGAACGGAAGTTTCGCCGTGTTCAAGATGATCGAAACGGACGTGGTCGCCTTCGAGAATTTCCTGCAGTCGAACAAGGATAAAATTGATCCGGAACTGCTCGCTGCAAAAATGTGCGGGCGGTGGCGCAACGGTGTTCCGCTCGCATTGTCTCCCGACACGGACAGCCCTGCTGGCGGACTTACCCTCGAGCAGATGAACAACTACGAATATGTAAACGCGGATGGCTCGGGAGATCCAAAGGGATTGCGTTGCCCCGTTGGCGCGCATATGCGCCGTATAAATCCACGAGGACAGCCGGTGACCGGGCAGGGCCAACCCGGTGGAAGCAACAACACTCACCGATTGATTCGTCGAGGACTGCCGTATGGCCCGACCTATGATCCGAAACTGCCCTACGACGGCATCAAGCGTGGACTTCTCGGCTATTTCATTAACTCCAACATCGAGAACCAATATGAATTTGTTTTGAGGCACTGGGTAAACGACAGTGAATTTGCGGGCGCGGTAAGGCTGAACCCCAAAGCGAAGGACCCGATGATCGGCACGCAGAATCCCGAGGAGAGCATTTTTGTGATACCGCAGGCGAATGGCGCGCCTCCGATCAAGATCACCGGATTGCTGACGTTCGTAACCACCAAAGCCGCTGCGTACTGTTTTCTGCCGAGCGTGACCGCATTAAAGTTCATCGCGAAATTGGATTGAGTTGGCAGGAGACCAAGTTCCATGCTTTTTCTGACCAGAATGTTCGGGGTGACTGGCAGCGACGCAGAGCGTGACGTTGCATCGGAAAAAGCCTGCATCGAAGCGATTACCGAAAAGGTTTTGCAGATGCAGGCTAAAGCCGCGAGCGAACAGCGTGTGCCGCTCCGTCGCGGCACACATGCCAAGGGCACATCCGCGCGCGCGCAATTCGAAGTATTCGATGTTAGCGTTGGACGCGATCCCGCGCTCGCCGCGCGCCTGGCAAAAGGAATTTTCGCGAAGCCCGGCGTTTATCCCGCAATCGTCCGATTTGGAAATTCAGATTCGAAAGTGAACTCCGATTTCAAGGCCGACGTTCGCTCGCTGTCCTTCTCCGTGGATCTTACTCGCGACGGCTCGGCGGTTCCTGCGGACAATGTTACCCGGCAGGATTTTTCGATGCAAAATACTACGACCCTGCCCATCAATGACGCGCATGCATTTCTGGCCGCCATGAAAATGCTTACCGCTTCCAGCCCTGCGGCCGGTGTGTGGGCCCTGCCGTTCAAAGACAAATTGCGCGTGTTCAGGACTCTCGCGCTATTGGCGGTCCAAGTGAGTCAGAAAATTCAACCGTATCAAAAGCTGCGGTACGGAAGTAACGTGCCGTTCCGCCACGGATCGGCCGAGACTGTGAAATTTTCAGCAACGCCGATGCCAGGAAATCCTGCGCGTGCTCTTGATAAGAGCAATCCCAACGCCATGCAGGATGAATTGATCCGGCACCTCAAGGAAGACGGCAAGATGAGCGCCTTCGATTTCGGCGTGCAATTCCTGGACACCGGCAAGATGACGTACTGGGGCAAACATTACGACGCCAACTTCTGGACCGAAAACGCCAGCATTAACTGGAATGAATCGGAAGCTCCGTTTCATCCAGTTGCGCGACTCACTCTGCTCGCGAATTCGCAGCTCGTGAACAGCGCCGGCGACGCCACTTATTTTGATGTCACCGGGAACTGCACCCCCGACAGCATGCCGGTCGGCAGTATCAACCGCGCGCGGCAGATGGGCGAAGTCGCCAGCAGAAAAGCGCGCACTTACACTCAGGCATAACTCCTGATCAACGCCCTAGCCGGACAAGTGAACAATCGGGTTAAGTGCGAAATGAGTGGGACTCGATGTGGAAGCCCCTGCGTTTGGACCGATTGCAGCCGAGCACCGGTCGCCCGACCCACGCGTCACGTCTTTCCCTTCTCGTCGCGCACAGCCTGAAGGCTATGCTGCGAAAATTGGGTTGGGCGATTCACGGATGCAACGGCGACGTCGAAAGCGGGCGCAGCAAGCAGCGCCCCTACCAATCCAGAATCAAATTCAGCTGCGACGTCGGAGGCGAGCTGCCGAGACGCGGGGCCAGAGGCGCTGCGTCTAAACCCGCACCCTTCAAAAACCGAAGGACGCGGCACCCCGAAAATCAATGGCGTCGGTTTCGGTGATGTGGAAGGGTGTGCCACCCGGCAGTTGAGAATGATGGACACACACTAACGCACCGCCAGGGTAAATTTTGCTCGGTCTAGTACCTCAATAAATCCATTTACATATTTCTCCAAACAAATGATTTTCCGGCAGATACGATCACTTACGAACGGCCCTTCTCCTGCCCTCATTCCGTCGGGGCATCAATCGCCAGCCCTGGGCGCGCTGTTCGCCCAAACTTGAATTTCGAGGATTGACATGAGGAAAGCCATTTTGCCGCTGCTCTTCGCTACGTTTCTTTTCGCCCTCGTCTTTTCGCCAGTCGCCAACGCCGACAATTGGAACAAGAAAACCGTCGTCACATTCAATCAAGACGTCGGAATACCCGGCCAAGTTCTACCGGCTGGCACGTACGTTTTCAAGTTGCTTGATTCCGGCTCCGATCGTTACGTGGTTCAAATCTGGACCGCTCAGGAAGAACAACTCGTGGCCACTTTGATGACCGTCGGCGATTCTTATCCGAATCCGTCCGGCGACGCCTACTTCGTCCTGGATATGAGCGGCACAGACGAGGGCTATCCTCCTGCCGTGGCCAGCTGGTTTTTTGGCGGCAGCAACGACGGACGGTCTTTCATCTACTCCGGCTACTCGACTTCGCGCCTTGTCAGCGATCAATCCACCTCAGTGGTAGTACCAGCGGCCGTTTCCTCGCAAGTTGGCGTGGGTGTGGCGATCACCAATCCTCCGCCCGCGCTCCCAGTCTATGATCAGCCCGCTTGCCCGGGTGACGGGTATGTCTGGACGCCAGGGTATTGGGCCTGGGCTGATGACTCGAGCGATTACTACTGGGTGCCCGGCACATGGGTGGTCGCTCCAGAAGTCGGCTTACTCTGGACCCCGGGTTATTGGGGCTGGGGTGGTGATGCCTTCCTCTGGCACGAGGGATACTGGGGTCCGCAAGTTGGCTTCTACGGCGGGATCGATTACGGCTTTGGTTATTTCGGCGTCGGATTTGTGGGAGGGCGCTGGGATAACGGCCGCTTCCTCTACAATCGCGCCGTAAGCAACGTCAACCTTAACGTCACTCGCAATGTGTACAACGAACAAGTGAGCAACGTTAACGTGAATCGCGTCAGCTTCAACGGAGGTAATGGCGGGATAGACGCACGTCCCACGGCGCGGGAAGAAGCCGTCGAACGCGGCCGCCATATTCCACCGGTCACGGCTCAAGTGCAGCACGCGCAAATCGCGCGCGGCAATCCGGAGCTGCGCGCTTCAACGAATCTTGGCAAGCCGGCTATCGCCGCGACTCCTCGCCCGGGAGCATTCCAAGATAACGGCGCCCTGAAAGCGAGCGAGGCTGGGGCGCCCTACAGTGTCCCGGCCAATCGCGCCGTTGGGATGGATCGAGCCGATCTCCGCGCGACACGAAGCACGCCGGTTCACGCGAAAGACCTGCCGGCGATTGAACGTCCACCCGCACCAAACACTGGCGACGCAAAGCTGGATAAGAGATACATGCAACAGCAGGACGAACTGGTGGCCAAACAGGAAGTGGAACGCCAGCAGCTGCAGCGGCAGCAGGATAAGGAGCACCAGCGCCTGGCGAAACAAACAGCCGACAACCAAAAGATCCAACAACTCGAGCAGCAGCATCAGCAGCAAACGCAGCAGATGACGCAGAGGCACACGCAGGAGATGCAGGACCTGCAGCGCACCCAGCAACCTCCGCGCCAGACTGCCTTTAAGTCTCGCGAGTAGCTGCGTCGTTCATGTTCCGGCGGTCTCGGATACTCACCGCCTCGGCGAAGTATCCGAGATCCGCCGAATCTTCGCACTTGTGTAGAATACCCTTCCACACTGCTGAGTGTCGCCACGCGCCTGACAGCGTCAACGCGATGGGCGGCTACCCAGATCACGCCGAAACTCGAGGAGCTCAACCGGCGCGCCGCTATCGAGGATCATCCTCATAGCGCGTATAGACAGCGGAGGTGAGTTTCTTGTGCCGGCGCTCGTGTGAAAGCGGACTGCGACGGGATTTTACTTGGCGACACTGGTGCGAGGGTGATGTGTCCGAAGCCAAGCGAATCAGAGCGCCCAGGATTATTCCGAAGCTCCGTATGAACGCATTTCTTTTGCCTCGCGCGCGATCCGGCGCCGTCTTCGGCCATACCGCAGACCGCTGACGATAAACTCATTACCCTCTAACAAATCAGTTTCTACAATTTAGGCAGGTTGCAGGATCGGCGTGAGGGTCCGGTTCGCGCCGCTCTGTTGCCAATTTCGTTGTGCTGCAGGCAGGAGAGGCTTAGGATGACCTAGTTCTAGGCGAGCCTCAAATCTTGGGTAGAACCACTGCGAAGTCGGGAGTCAGAAGGACATCGTGAATACGGGCAGCCGCCGCGATCTCGTTTCTTCCTGGGTTACTGCAATTATGCGAACCCTGTGCCTGATTCTTCTCTTGGGCATCCGGGTTTCAGCTCAATCCAATGAGCCGAAGAAAGTCCTGATTCTCACGGAGGAGGATAACAGTCGGCCGTCCTATCGAGTGATGGACGAAAATGCCCGCACTACACTCCGCGCAGGCTTGCCGGGAAGGATTGTAATTTTCGGTGAACACCTGGATCGGATCCCTTTTCCGGATCCTCGCTTTCAAGCGGAACAATCAGCCGGGATTCAGAGAAAATATGCGAACTCCAAAATTGATCTGGTGATCGGAGTCGGCGATGTCCCGACAGATTTGTTTCCTGGCGTACCCTTCCTCTACGTGCGCACAGATCCCTCGCAGAAGCGGCCCAGCTCGCCGGCATCGTCAAGAAATTTGAGCAACGTTTGGATTGCGCTTGATGCGCAGAAGACTCTGGATGCAGCGCGACGACTGCAGCCAAAAGCACGGCAGGTTGTAGTCATCGGCAGTTCCTCCGCGACAGGAAGGAATCTATTCGATCAAGTTCGCGACCAAATAGAAGCAGACCCGCACCACTTGCCGATTACTTATTTGACCAATCAATCTTTCTCTGAAATTTCCCAGAAAATCGCTGCATTGGGACCCGAGAGCATCGTCCTCTTTGTGAGTTTGTCTCAGGATGCGCGCGGCGGCCAATTTATATCGGCCGAAATCATTTCCAAATTGGCCGCGGTTTCGGGCGCGCCGGTCTACGTTCTACTTGATACGCACGTCGGGTCAGGCGCCGTGGGCGGCTATGTAGTCCGGTTCGCGGAAATAGGCAAGCAAGCCGGGGAAATGGGACTCCAGATGCTTGCAGGTGCCAGTCCTAGCGACGCAACGGCCCGAAGCGGCTACCTTTTCGACTGGCGCGAGCTTAGACGCTGGAAAATTCCGGAATCAGCGCTTCCGCCTGGCAGCGTGGTTCTAAACCGCCTGCCTAGCGCTTGGGAGACCTATCGGGGATACATAATCAGCGCCATTCTCCTGTGCTTGCTGGAGACGCTGCTGATTCTCGGGTTGCTATGGCAGCGGGCAAAACGGCGAAAGGTCGAGGCGTCCCTGCTAGCCAGCCTGACTTTCGAGCAACTGCTTGCCGATCTTTCCACAACGTTTATCAACCTGCCCGAAGAGCAAATCACGGGGACTATAGAGAACAGTCTCGGTCGTATTGCCGAATTCCTTGGAATTGAACGGATGAGCGTACACGAGTTCTCTCGCGAGAGGATGGAGTGGACGCCAACGATCACTTGGCGAAAGGAAGGGGTGCAACCTGCGGCAGCGGTCGTAAGACCTCGTCAACTTCCATGGTGGACGAACTATTTTCTTCGGGGTGACTCAATGTTCATCTCGGAGGTGAACGAATTGCCGGAAGAAGCAGCGCTCGAACGGGAATATCTGAGGCGGATTGGCGCAATCTCGGTCGCCTTAGTCCCTTTGAAAGCGGGCGATGAACTCCACGGTTGCATCTCGTTTGTGAGTACGCAGCGTGAAGTGTCGTGGACAGACGAGCTAAAAAAACAGCTCCAGCTCTTGGGCGAGATATTTTCGAATGCTCTGGAGCGGAAAAGTGCGAAGGATGCGCGATCCAGGCACACTGCGATTGTGGAATCCTCTGACGACGCGATCATCTCAAAGGATTTGAGTGGGATTATCTTGAGTTGGAACGCTGCCGCGCAACGACTTTTCGGATTCAGCGAGGCGGAAGCCGTCGGACAGCCGATTACTATCATCTTCCCGCCCGAACTGTATGACGAAGAGACTAATATTCTGGAGCGATTGAGAGCCGGTGAGCACATTGTGCACTACGAAACGACCCGGGTCACAAAAGGCGGACAGAAAATCGATGTGTCGTTAACCATATCCCCAGTGAAGGATTCGACTGGCCGGATCGCGGGGTTCTCCAAGATCGCGCGTGATATCAGCGATCGCAAACGAGCGGAGCAGACTCTGCGAGAAAGCGAAGAGCGTTTTCGCCTGGTTGCGAATAAGGCCCCGGTTTTGATCTGGATGTCCGGCACCGACAAACTTTGCACTTTTTTCAATCAGTGCTGGCTGGACTTCTCCGGCCGAACCATGGAGCAAGAATTGGGCAATGGATGGGCCGCGGGAGTGCATCCGGAAGATCTGGAGCGTTGTCTCGGGACCTATACGGCTGCGTTTGACGCCCAGGTTGACTTCGAGATGGAGTACCGTTTGAAACGCTTCGATGGAACGTATCGCTGGATCGTTGATTACGGTGTTCCGAGATTCGAATCCGATGGCGCTTTCTGCGGCTACATCGGCTCTTGTGTGGACATCACCGACCGCAAGTTGACCACGGAGTCGCTGGAAGAGTTGAGCGGGCGCCTGATCACCGCACAGGATCAAGAGCGTACCCGCATCGCCAGAGAATTGCACGACGATTTTAGCCAGCGCCTGGCACTCCAGGGTATTGGCCTGGCCCAGTTATGGAAGAAATTGCCTGAGTCCGAAGTCGAGGACCGAGCCAAGGTTCAGCAATTAATGAAAGGACTCCAGGAAATAGCTTCTGATATGCACTCGCTCTCCCATCAACTTCATTCCAGCAAATTGGAACATGTAGGCCTCGTGCCTGCTCTCTCGGGGCTTTGTGAGGAATTGAGTTCGAGGTTTAAGATCCAAATCGAATTCAGTCAGCAAGCCATTTCCTCCGGAATTCCGAAGGATATCGCGCTGTGTGTATTCCGCATTGCTCAGGAAGCCCTGGGCAATGTGATTAAACACAGCGGAGCGAAGCAAGCCCACGCAGAGCTATATGGCACTCAGAATGAAATTCGCCTGCGCGTCGTGGACACCGGCCTTGGTTTTGACCCTGCCCTCCGGAACGGAGACGCGGGTTTGGGACTCATTAGCATGCGCGAGCGGCTTCGATTGGTTGGAGGAACGCTTTCGGTGCAATCCGCGCCCATGCGCGGGACAGAAATTCTGGCTGCCGCCCCTCTCTCGGCCTCCGCTCGCGGGCCGCGCGAGAGAGAAATGGCTATGGGAACAAAAAACTAGCGAGACGCCGACGTATCGTTCTAAAAATGCGGTTGAGATCCCCACTCTAACCGGCCAAGCGAAAAATCCGTTTAACTGCAATCAGAGTTCGACGAACTCTGGGCGGCAAACTTCGCTGAATGGCGATGCTAGAGGGCTGGAAACGGTGCGTGGGACCGCAGGGTTTTTGCGAAGTCGCTGAGTTCGCGGTCTCGAGCTTCGACCGAATTCCATTCACCCAGAACGATTCCACATTTGGGGCAAAGCATGAGCAGCGCTAGTTCGCCTTTGTCGCGTGCTCCAAAGGTGAAACTCGGCGGAGTTTTGCAAGTAGAGCAGACGAAAATCAGAGTGCCATTGCGAGCTTTCATTCCAGACAGGTGCATTTCGATCATAGGAGCACCTCTACATGGCCCTTAGGATACATCACCGGCTGATATGCAACCCACCTTACATTATCAACGTCCGTTATGAAGGTCCCGCAGACACTGGACGGTGGAGAACTGCGTCGTTGGGTGAAGGCGGTTGAGGACGGGTTGTATTTGCACTAGAGTTTGGGGGATTGTCGAGTTGAGCAGGAGGACGCGATGGCGGTGATCTGGCTCGCGGCGTTGATACTGGGCTCGGTGTTCGCCATCGCTACGGGAGAGGGCGCGAAGTGGAAAGTACTGAACGCGGTGATTATCCTGGCGTGCATGGGGGTGGGGTTCGGTCTGGGATACGCGATGGGTTTGGGGAGCGGAAATTTGGGATTCGTCCCGGGACAGGGTGTGCCGTTCGCCATGATGTTCGGAATCGTGGCGGCGATGACGTGCGTGGTGCGGAATACGTGGAGTTCGAAGCGGTGAGTGGGTGAGGCGGGACTCGTGATTCGTGATTTGTGATTCGTGAATTTTGATCTGCTCGCGTCGCTCGCAGGCTATTGGGCTGGCGGGGCGCTTGCGCGTTTGCTGCTAGCTTGATGGATCTTTTTGGCGTGTGGCTTTTACGGCGCTCAGGATGCCTACGCCTAACATTACGATGGCGCCGACTGCGATCCAGTGGGCTGGCATGTGCATCAAGTAGGCGCCGTAGATCAGGCCGGCGATTACGATGGCGAATCCTGTGGCGTATAGGCCGAATGACATGGCGCTCCTTCGATTGTGCTTGCGGTAGGCGCCGGCTGGATAGGAACGCCTCCCGCAAGACTTTTGGGCAAACTCTAAACGTGATCTTCAGCGTCCCTTCGGCCCCGATTCAATCGGGTCCTGAGGAGAACTCACGATTCATTCCCTCAGCGGCTAAAGCCGCTCTGATTCCGATTCGGCTGCGCCGCGGCTGAAGTCGCTGATTCTTGTACGCGTTCGCGTGGCCGGGGTGCAGCTCGCGTTAGGCGGTTTGGGCGCGGGCGATCTCCGGCTCGTTGACGAGTTCCTCGAAAAGCGTGCGGAAGTGGATCATTGCTTTACGCAGATCTTCGGTGTCTGCCTCGCCCTTGGCTTGGCGGAGCGCGCATTGGTGCGCGGCGCGGTAATTTTCGAGGACGAGAGGATGGTCCACGGAGATGTCGTCGGCGCGCTGTTCGAAATCGCTGACGGGATAGCCGCGAGTGGACATCACGTCGGTGAGCAGTTGGTCGGCATCGGTGACGGCGCTGCCGGGGCCGTCAACGAAGCGGGATTGAACTTTGGCCCAGGAATCGATGAAGCGAGTGCGATCGCCAGCGCCGAGCGGCTTGATGTGCAGGTTCGCGACGCGTGCGGCGCGCGCGTCCAGTGCGGATTCCGCTTTTTGCTGGCTGCCACCTTCGGTTACGGCGCGGGTGTATTCAGCGCTGCCGAACTGGGTGCGAAGCTTTTCTGTGCGGCGTTTGCGGATGGAGAGCGCGACGGCGACGATTGCGACGACCACCACCGCTGCCACCGCGACGATAATGATAATTTGCGTGGTGCTTAGAGCTGCCAGGTTCATTACGTGCCTCCTAAGTTGTTGCGATGCTTGCTGCGAATGTGAATGCGATCGTGATTATTGGACGGCGCGGCGATGCGGCGCTGGGTTATGGTTTTTCGATGAATTTTTCTACTTGGGCGATTTTCTTTTGGATTTTGCCGGTTACGTTTTCGACGATGCCGTCGGCTTCGAGGCCGGGATCGTTGATTAGTTTGCCAGCTTGAGATTTTACGGCGCCCTTTACTTCGTGGAACGTGCCGGTGGCTGCGTCTTTGGTGCTGTCTTTCATCGTGGTGTGCCTCCTGGGAGATTTGAGGAAAAGTTTGCTGCTACGGCTGCGCGGCGGCGATTGAGCGCGGGGTGAAAAGTGATGTCGGCGAGTTGGGGTCCGCTCGCTGGCGAGGTGATGGTGAGAGGGATGCGCCTATCGAACACGCCGGAGTTGGGGTTGGCGCGACGGAGTGCGGAGGCGTGAATCCATTTCGCGGATTCATAGAGGCCGCGGACGACGAGCATCAAGAGCATCAGCGCTACGAAAAGGCCGACGTAGCCGAGGACGAAGATCACGAAGGCGGCGACGACTTCGGCTGCGAAGCCGAAGCGGAGCAGTAGAGCCATGGACGACTCCTTTGGCGGCGAAAGCGGGCACGGCACGCCGTGCCCCTACGGCGCCCCGTTGTCGATGAGGCTTCGGCAAGCTGGGTCGCAGCGAGCAGTGCCCCTACCAGTTCAAGATCAAATCAACGACAAAGAACTGGCGCGGCTGGTTGCGTTTTAGTTAGGCGCTGGCGGAACTGCCGCGCAGAAAATGGAACAGCAGCATGATCAGGCCTACGACCAGGACGATGTGAATGAGGCCGCTGGTAATGTGAAAAGCGAAAAAACCTAGCAGCCAGAGAACGATCAGAACTGCGGCGATTATCCCAAGCATTGCTTATTTCTCCTTGCTTCCAGGCGCGAGAGGGTCCGCTGCTTGGCGCTGGCGAATCCGGTGAGAGGCGCGCGCGGCGTGGAAGAAGTACGCACGGTTGTCAGGATAGTGGGTGTGATAGCGGAAGACTGTCTTGTTGTGGACACTTTTGGATTTAATTTTTTGATTTGGCGCTTTGCTTTGCGTCGTGGCGGAAATGCGCTGGAAAAACAACCGCGGCCCGGTGGTGCGGTTCAGCGGGCCGCGGCGTGATCCTGTGGAGACCGGTTTGCGCGATTATGCGTTGGTGGGAGAATTGTGGTTGCGCCGGGCGAGGATTCCGACGGCGAGCAGGCCAAGGGTTACGAGTGGAAGCGCGCCGGGCTCTGGGACGTTTACCGGAGGGCCGTCCGGATCGTTGTTCTTATTCTTGCCTGTGCCGGTGCGATTGTGATCGGGGTCGTTTCCAAAAAAGCCGAAGCGCGAGCCTTCGGTGCCGAAGCCGAAGGACGCGGGGTCGCTGGAATTGAACTCAATGGGGTTGGCGGAATGCACGTTCGGATTTGTTTCACTGGGCACAAGCGTGCTGAGAACTATCGAATTCTGAGAGCCGCTGAAACCGAAATCGCCGGCGGGCTGAAAGGCGTTGATGGAGAGCATCGCTGGAGCCGAGTAGGACGGACGCGCGTCATTTAGAGGATCAGTAGGCGCGAGAGCGAGGTTGCGCGTCTGGTTGCTGGAGATTTTTACCGGCGCGGCATCTTCGGCGATGCCGGTCGGGGCTACGGCGAAAGCCCAGAATTGAGCGTCCGTGTTCAATGGCTCCGAGATGAATTGTGCGGTGGCCGGCGTTATGAATTTCGCATGGGAGATGGCGCTTGTTGGCGCGAAGCTTTCTGGGCTCGACGGCTCGTTTGTGGAAACGGAGTAAAAGATGCTGTCGGCGCACACTGGAATTGCGATTATCAGAACGGCTGCGGCTAGAAGTGAAGCAGATCGGAACTTCATATGTTTTCCCCCAAGGGTGAATGGCGGGGATTCCATTCGTACGAAATAGTACATCAACTGGGGAGTGAATACTGTTCAAATCAGCACACATTCCCAATTCGCTTCGCTTTCGTGGCGCAGCGGGGGCGAAGAGGCGGGTGGGGTGCGGCTGTTCGAGTGGAGCCCGGCGTGAAGCGGTGGCGCGGGTTGCGCGGATGGATGAACAAAATTTGCGGAATTGTGCAAAAGGAGACAGTTCCGCGGAGGCACGGCGCATAGAATCGCGGGCGAATGGCGAGAGAAGGGAGAGAGGACCCTGCAACCAGGGCTGGGGGCGGGTACTTTCTCTCTTTCTCGCCATCCCTCAATTTGTCCGCATTGCAATGCCAAATCCATTCGGCGCTGAGCTGAAAACCCACGGTCGCCTCTGTTCGGCAAAAAGCAGATCCCTGCCTGCGGGAGGCAGGGCTGCGCCACGATTTGAATCAATTGATGAATGGGGGCTTTTCGAGAGGGCCGAGCACTCTGCCCTTGGGCTTTATTGCGGGTGCGTCGGCGCGGTCGTCCGCCTCGGGGGATTCGGGACGTTGCAGGGCGAGCGCGGCGAGGTAGGTGATGCGGTCGATCAGGTGACATTCGAGCATGGTGGGGCGGCGCTGGTCGCAGCCGAAAATTTCGAGCACGCCCAGGAACATTCTGTCGGGCGAGAGGATCGCGCTGGATGAAAAAATCTCCAGGCCGACTTGCAGGGCGCTGTGGGTCATGGAGCAGAGATGATTTTCGGCTCGGTCCGGCAAGGAGATGATGGAGACCACGTTGCCGATGCGGACATCTATCATCATGCAGAGCTTGTTAAGGATGCCGGGCAGCGGGGCGCCGAGGGAAATTAGTTCGAGGATTTGGCGTTCGCCGACGACCGGGCAGCGGCGATTATCAGTGGATTGGCGGTGAAGCTGGAATGCAAGTTGCGGCCGCTTGTTGCGTGATTGCTCGGTCATGTTGGCCACCTCACTGCGGTGATGCGTCGGGTGATCCCTCGCGCGGATTTGGTGATGTGGCGCGCGAGTTGATTTCTTCGCTGCGAATTTTCATGTCTTCTTCGATGATGGCCTGGACGACTCCGTTGCTGAAATCGGTGTATTTCTGGCGGATGTTCGTCACGTGGCGATGCAAGTGAGTGAATAACTGATCCAAGTGCGTCATTATTTTCGCGCTCCTTGGTGTGGGTTGGGTTGCCCGGATTGCCTTTTTCCCCGGGCCGGGAGTCGAGTGAGGAATTTCCTGTGTTGGCCCCTAGCCATGGCCCGAGCGGTGATTCGCGCTCAGGAGGCTGCGATGTTAGAGGAGGTTGTGGTAGGAGGCTGTTCAATTTTGCACACTTTGGAGTTTCGCTTGGGCTTCCGGGTGAATTCGGCACGTCGCGCGTGTTATTGTGCGGGCGATGACGTGGTTTTGCTGGCTGGGTATTGGAGCAGGAGGAGAAAAATGCCTTGGTATACGTATGTGGCTTACTTTTTTGGGGGAATGTTTTTGGTGAACGCGGTGCCGCACTTTGTTAGCGGAGTGATGGGGAGGAAATTCCCTTCGCCATTTGCTTCGCCGCCGGGGAAGGGAGAGTCTTCGCCGATGGTGAATGTTTTGTGGGGAGCGGTTAATTTGGTGATCGGGTATTTATTGGTGTTTCGCGTGGGGGATTTCTTGATTCGGGATGCAGCGGGGGTAGCGGCGTTGGGAATTGGAGGGTTGGTGATGGCGGTGATGTTGGCGCGGAATTTTGGGAAGGTTTATGGGGGGAAGTAGGCGGGTGCGTCGTCGGCTCGCGCGCGATTTATTTGTGGGCGTAGGTGTCGGCGCCTGAGAAATGGAGGGAGACGTAGGGCTCGTCGCCAACTACCCAGCTGTCGTGGCCTGGGGGGCCGGGCGGGATGTAAAAGAGGGTGCCGGGCCGGAGTTCGTGGATGGTGCCGTCGTTCATGGCGGCGGTGGCGCAGCCGGAGAGGACCAGGCCGACGTGTTCGACATTGCAGCGGGAGGCACCGACGGTGGGGCCGACGTGCTTGGACCATTGCCAGCCGGGTTCGTAAGTGGCGCGGCCGATGGTCATGGGGCCGAGGCGAACGAGTTCGAATTTTCCTTTTTCGAAGGTGCGGACTTCGTCGGGGACTTCGAAGCGTTTTAAGATTGTTTCGAGAGTTGGCTGCATTTTTGCCTCGCGGTTTGGAGATGCGGCAACGCCCGGGATTATTTTAGCGCGAACGAGTGGAATGTGCAGCAGAGGTTGTGGCGCGGGGCGCCGGCTACCGCGTTGCGAGTATCGGGGTGAAGGCTTGGCGGACGCTGGGGCTGACGAGGTAGGCCAGGGTGCCGACGTAGGCTGCTAGCAGGAGCAGCTGCGCGGCGATCATTTCGGCTGGCGGGTGCAGGACTAGGAGGAAGAGCGCGGCGAGAGTTAACGCGACACCGAGAGAGATGGACGCCATGCAGAGACGGCGGGCGGTTTCGCGCAATTGCAGGACGCCGATGCCGAGTGTGACGTTGATGGCGGCGAGGAGCAGGAGCGAAAATCCGGCGGCTAGAGTCATGCCGATGATTGCTGCGGTAACAGGGTCGTGGGAGTCTGCGGCGGTGACGTTCATCACGCCTACGAAAAAGCAGGCTATGGAGCAGAGGACGAGAAGCGCCGCGACGAGAAACATCAGGATTGCAATGACGGTGACGCCGATGGGACGTTTCATGCTGCCGCCTTTGAACCATTGCAGCGCGGATGGTGCGAGTGGGTGGCCGGCTGTTTCTGGCTGGCGAGACGTTAGCGCGGGTGAGCCGGGACTTCTGTTCGATTTGGCACAGTGTTGGGTGAGTGCGTGAAGACTATGGAAGCATGGAGGAAGTTCAGAAACCACGGGGCCGACGCCTCGACAAGCTGGGGCGCAGCAAGCAGCGCCCCTACCGTGGCTTCGCGCTAAGGTGGTGCGGTGATATTGTGCGTGCGGGGCGGCACTGGACGTTCGTACAGGTTACCGCGAGGATATCTTTGTAGTTCGTACCGTTGACCGCTTGAGGCAGCGCGGCATACCGTGGATTGAAGATCCTGTTCACTGTTCAGCCGGAGGTTTGCCGTGAGCGACTTACACGAGATGAAATTGGCGCCGAGTTCCCTACCGGGCGAAACGTTGCGCGTTGCTGCATTCGCGGAATACGGGTTGCAGCGGCGTGGCCGAGGATTGGCTGGCGCAGGAGTTGCGTCCGGCTTGCTTATGGTGGCGTTGAGCGCGGGGGCTTTTGCGCCGATAGCATTTTGCCAAGGGCAGACGGGCGCGGCGACGCAGGCGCAGAATTCGTCTACTGCGAATTCATCCACGAATTCCTCGGGTAAACCGCAGGCGGGCGCTGCTACGCAGACGGCTGCTACGGCGTCGGACCCGGCACAGAAACCGGCGGAGGGCGCCGCGCAGAACGAGCCGAAGATGGAGGACCAGTCGGCGCCGGCGGCGGAATCGTTAGGAGAAGCGGCGCGGAGGGCGCGCGCGCAGAAGACCCAGGCCGCCAAGCCGAAAGTTTACACGGATGATTCGGTGACGACTTTGTCGGGGCATGGAGTTTCGGTGGTGGGCGACGGGAGTGGCGGAGGCGGCGGGACTTCCTATTCCGGGAATGTGGAGAGCGGCGGCAGCAGTGGTGGCGGTGGCGCGCAGGGCGCGTCGGGGAGTCAGGAATCTTATTGGCGCGGCAGAGCGAATGACATACGGAAGCAGATGGCGGCGTGCGATCAGAAAATCAGCGAGATTCAGGATGAGATCGCGAAACATGGGGCGGTGACCGTGGACCCGATGAGCGGGGCGCAGGCTGGGGTGATATTTGTGGAGGATCGCAACGCGCAGATCAAGCAGGTTGAGAAGCAGAAGGAAGGATTCGAGCGTCAGCTGGAAGAGCTCGCAGAAGAGGGGCGGAAGGCTGGAGCGGATTCGGGGTGGTTTCGATAGGTGTGTCATGTCGTCTGCGAAACTCAAAAGCACCACATTTGAGCACAAGTTAGCCGACAGCCAAATAAGCGCGCGGGCGCGGGGTTTCAGTTGAGGCAGAGGAGTGTAGGGGTCCAGACGTAGCGGCCTTGGCGATCGATGTAGCCGTATTTTCCGTCGACGGCGTTGACGAATGCCAGGCCGTGACGGAAATCCTCGACGTGAGCGAAGGGGTGCGGTGTAATGACCATTTTCCCGGTTTTGTCGACGCAGCCCCATTTTCTGCCGACGCGAACCGCAGCCAGGCCTTCGGAGAAGTTAAATGCCAGATCAAACTGTGGCGCGATGATGAAATTTCCTGACCGATCTATAAAGCCGTACTTATTGCCAATCTTCCATCGGGAACGCCCTTCGGCAAATTCTCCCCACACGGTCGCGCAGTCTTTCTCGTCCGGCGATAGCTTGGGACGCAGGGCAAAATCGCCCGTCGGGCCAATGTAACCGCAATCGTGGCGGCGATTAACTGGAGCGAGATGCTCCCGGAACGAGCTAGCCCACTCAAACTGCGGAGAGATTGCCCAATTCCCAGTTTTGTCGATGTAGCCCCAGCCTTCATTTCCAGTCGGTGATTTTGTCGCCGCAGCGAACCCTTCTGAAAAGGAACAGGCATAGCTGAACACCGGGGGAATGACAAGCGCGCCGGTCTTATCAATGAAACCCGTTTTGCCATCTACTTCAATCATGGCGAGGCCATCGTGGAAGGCGGCGTCCTGGGGATCCGCGCCAATATTGATGTTGCCGCCTAGCGTTGACTTGTAGTCTGGGGAAATGATGAGCTTGCCGGTCTTGTCAATGAAGCCCCAACGCCCATCATAGCCAAGCGAGTCACCGGAAACCTGGACACGCGCGAGGCCTTCCGAGAACTCCTGGGCCCAGGGAAAGCGCGGTTCGATGACGACGGATCCGCTGGCGTCCATGTACCCCCACCTGCCATCGCGCTCAAAGCGAGCTAGTCCCTCAGCGAAAGCGCCGACCTTATCGAAGCAGAGCGGAATGATTACTTTGCCGGCGCGATCAATGAAGCCAGCTCTGTCGTGGTCCATTACCGGAAAAAGCTCATCAGCTTCCGGCGCGGAGGCTGATTGGGTGGTGCGGTGTGCGGCCATGCAATCCTGATCTCGCGCGGCGTGTTCGGACAGGAGCACGCCATCGGGAGAGACCTCGCGTCCGGAACATCCTCCGAAGTTAGAGCGGTACGCGCCACAGCGGCCAGGCGGGAAGTCGGAAGGAGTCCATTTGAGCAGCCCTGACGGGCCGCCGTAGCGCCATAGCATCATGCGCTTGTCGGGAAAGAGGAGCCAATCGGCGGCGCCAACTTTGAGCAGCGTGATTTGGGACTGCTGCGACGCAACCTGCGCGATCAAATCCTCGCGACCTCGCGCCTTCATGTCCTGCGCGAATGTTTGCATGGCGTGTTCGCCGACTGACGTGCCATGTACCTGGAGGATGTAGGCGTTCTCGCCCGGATGCTTCTGAAAATAATCGAGCACCCAGGGTACAGAAAGCAGAGCGTCCTCGTAGCGCGCACCGGCATTGAGAAATTCCTGTACGCCCTGAACTTTGTCATGATCGTAAAGAAGAATGAGTTCGTCGAACACGTTCTCGGGCATGGTTGACTTGTGAAGAGTGGCATGCAGGTTCAGCTCGTACGGCCCCTTGGGTCGCCACGACACTCCAAACTCCTCACTGTGGTACGAATTAGTATCGGCGCGTTGCACGGTGTAAACGCTGCGCAGCGCGGCCAGGGCATCGGCGGCACGGCTCTCGACACCAAGCATTTTCCAATCCGTATCGATATTCCGCAGCAGCGTCTGCGCGAGCTCTGGGGTTAATTCGTCTCCGGCTAGCCGGTCCTTATTCGCTGTACGCGGCGGTAGCAACGCCGAAAGGGCGCGCGAGATATTCGCGTTGAAAGTTTCCTGGCCATTTTCCGAGAGCTGCCAGGGAAGCAGGAATGCGTAGTAAGAATGCGATTTTGCCGAGAGCTTGGAACCATCATCGAAGATGGCTTCGACCTCGGCGTATGGATAATCGTCCATTTTTACGTATTGAAATAATTGCGGCACGACTTTGGCGATCACCGCCGGGTCGGTGAAAGATTTGGCGAACAAATCTTTCTGGCTGGCCGTGGCGTCAGAGAATTCCGCCGCGAGGTTTTGCTCCGCCCGTGCGACATTGCGTTCCAGCCAAGCCGGAGTGATGCCAATATTTGCGAGGTCCAGCTTAGGAAGAATGGGGGCGTTGAGTGCTGAAACTAGCGCCGCAACCAGCGACGGATCGACGCGCTGTCCTTCGCAGCGAAACTCGCCTTTTTCCTGGCGGATGACTAGGGCTGCGTTTTGCGAGTTGCCCAGGCCTCCCCATCCGGAGCGGATTTCAACACGGCTAACTTGTTTTGGAGATTGGGCGGCGGACGCCGAGAGGCTCAATGACGCCAGAAATATTCGGAGCAATGACGCGGTGAGCTTGCTCTGCAACATGCCAGCGATTATCGATCGAAGGGGGTGGCGTTGGAAATGGTCCGTGCATTTGAACAATGCGTAAAACTAACCCTAGTTGCTAGCGCTTCGGGGCGGGCGCGTCTCCATCCGCACGAGCACTGGTGTATTCGGCCCAGCACAGCCAGAGTGTCCACGTCGTGCGCCGCTGGGGCCCGGACTTTTGTGGTCCGGGCCCTTTTAGCGTTGAGGTGGTGCGGCTGCGAGTGCCGGGGTCAGCGGCGGACTACCTCGAAGGTTAGGGTAGTGGTGTGGGTTATGCCGCCGCCGGTGCCTGTGATCGTTATGGGATAGGTGCCGGTCTTCGCTGTGCGGGATACGGTTAGGAGCATGCTGGAAGTGCCGGAGCCCGGGGCGGCGATGCTGGCTGGGGTGAAGGTGATGGTTACGCCAGTTGGTTCACCGGTGGCGGAGAGGGCGATGGCTGAGTCAAAACCGCCGGAGACTGCGGTGGTGACTGAGGCTGTGCCGCTCTGTCCTTGCCTCAGGGAGCCGGACGTGGGCGAGACGGAAATGGTGAAGGTGCCGGCTGCTGGCGCGGTCACGGTTAGAGCTACTGTTGCGGTATGAGTGATCCCGCCGCCGGTGCCGGCTACGGTGATGGTGTAGGTGCCGGCTGCCGTCGTTGAAGCGACGGCCATGGTTAGCGTGGAGCTGCCGGAACCGGGAGCGGCGATCGTGCTGCTGCTGAGAGTGAGGGTGACGCCGGTCGGTTGGCCGCTTGCGGTCAGGGCGATTGCGGAATCGAATCCGCCGGAGACCGTTGTTGTGATTGTCGAACTGCCGCTGTTGCCCTGCACTACTGAGACGGATGCGGGCGAAGCGGTTATGGAGAATGCGGGAGACGTACTTGTTGGAGCAAGCGCGTTGATCAGTCCGACGCCGTTCGGGCTGCCCCAGCCAGTCACCAGGTCGTAGCCTACCTCAGCTGAAAAACTGCCGGACGTGCCGCTGGTGATGTCGTGGAAGTCCGTGGCGTAGCTAGACGTTATATTTTGCGCGTAAATTGTGGGGTTGATGAAGCCAATCGTGGGGTCACCGTTGTTCGCGAGCTGTTGATTTACCAGTGCGACGTAGCCGGCCCACATGGGAGTGGCGAAGCTGGTACCGCCGTATTCGTTTGCGGTGCAGGTGGTCTGGTCCGCACAAACGTAGAAGGTGAAGTTCGCGTTGGCGGCGACGTCTGGACCATTGCGCAGAGTGGTGGAGCCTTTATTGGTGGAATTGATCACGCCGGAGAGCTGCTGCCACGACGGGATTGGAATGGAGTCGGGCGAGATGCCGCCGCCGCTGTCTGTCCATGCGGTTTCTGATTTCCAGGCGCCGCCGGCGCTGGCGGTGACGAGGTCTGTGCCGCCGACGGAGACTATGTAGGCGTTGTCAGCGGGCCAGGCTTCGTTGCTGGCTGACCAAGTGGACGAATCGCCGGAAGCTGCGAAGAAGTTCTGACCTTGTGCGGCCATCTTCTGGAAGTAGGGGTTGAGCGTGGTGGGATCCGCGGGAGTCCAGCCCCAGGAACAGCCGATGGTGGTAGGCAGCGGATTGTGCGTGGTCATCGCGCTGATGATGGCGGTATCGACGGAGCCGATGTACATGACGAGGCTCGAGAGTCCGGGGGCCATGCCGATGGCTTGAGTCATGTCGAGAGTTTGCTCGGTGTCGTCACAATCGCCGCCAGCGCGGGTGTCAACGCAGGAAGTGCTGGTGCCGTCGGTGGAAAGCAGAGTAATCGGGACATTATTGGTTTGGCCGACGTTTTTGTAATAGGTGGTGAGGTCGGCGAGGTCGGTGCCTAGATATTCGAACAGGCCGAGGTTCTGTCCTGCGCCGGTGAGGGCTGTGCCGCCGTAGTAGGCCGCGCGCATGTCGCTGCCGAGGAAAGAAGCGGACGGGCCGGAGCCAGTGGTGGCGTGAGAGACGACGTCTTCTGCGTTGATGCCGTGAGCTTGGGCGTAATCACTTCTTTTGACGTACAAGGGATGCGGGATGGAATAGTTGTCGAGGCCGGAGACGTGCCAGAGAGCGAAAGACAGTCCGGTGGTGGGTTCGCGATCGGGCGCGTAGAACGTGCGATCTTCGGTGGGATGTTGATAGGTGCGCATGCTGACGTGGAAGGCAGCTTCGACGGCGGAGACGGGACCTTTAATAAGGACGTCCATGCCATCGCGCATGCCGCCGGTGACTTCGAAGCCGTAGGACTTCAGGTAACGGACGACGGCGTCATAGTTTTCTTCAGTGGGTCCAAACCTTGTAGTGAATTCCGGCACGCTGAGGAATTGCCGGTAAGAGGGGCTGGAGGGATCGTAGAGTGATTTCAGGAATGAATTCAGTCCTGCGGGATCGCGTAACGGGAGAACTACGTCGAGGGTCATGGACTGGTCCGGAGGCAGTTGGCCGATGGGTTTGGCTGCGCCGGTGCGGACGACTTCGCGGACGTGATGAGTGGACATGGACTGCGCTTGGGAATTAATTGCCGCCAGGGTTACGAGCGACAAGAGCGCAGCGATGGTGAGCAGAAACCGACCGATTCTAGGAACCATGGTTTCTCCTTAATGTGGGATTGTTGCTTAGGGCGTCCTCGCGGATGCGAGGAGGTTGGGGCGCCCCTTTTGTGGAGGTAAGGTACCACCAGCGAGCGCGAAGGGCGAGAGAATTTTGATATTTGTTTACGGAGGTCAAAAGTAGAGGGTCGGTTTACTTACTGATAAGCGATTCATTTTGAGACGATCGGCGGGATGAATGGGATTAATTTTCACTTAATTTGTGGGCATTTCATTTTTGTTCGCTGCCGAAATGTGATCGTTCCCGAACCGGCAGAATTACTTCATTTAATTGATTAGGATATTTGCGGATCGGAGAGTTTAGCGCTGGGGTTTGGAGGTGGGTGAGGAATGGGGGGCAGGAGTGGCGCTGGAGGCGGAAGTCGTGGTGGCGGCTGGCGGCGTGGCGTTTGTTGCGTTCGCGGCGGAGGTCGAGGCTGCGGCCGGGGTCGACGTAGCGGGCTTGGGGGTTATGGGTTTGGGAGCGTCAACGCCGGCGGTGCCGGAGCCGAGACCTAATTTTTGCAGGCTGGGGGCGTCGATTTTGCCGCTGTTGCTTAGGCCGTTGTCGGACTGAAATTTTTGCATGGCGGAAATGGTGTTGGAGTCCCATTTGCCGTTGGGAGCGCCTTGGTAATAGCCGCCGTGGGCCAGGGCAGACTGAATTTCTGAGATGCGCTCGGGGGTGGGAGCCTTTTGAGTGGGTTCGCGCTTCGATGCGTGATGCTTCTTGCTGGATTTCTTTTTTGTGGATGCCGTAGTGGAGGAACTTGCTTGCTGCGGCACCGGCGCGATGGCGGAAGCCGTGCTCGCGGCGCGCGTGGATGTAACGGACGCGTTGATTGCGAGCGTTAGGAATAGTGACGCGGCGATCGGAAGCTTGGTCATTTTTCTCCGCTGCAGTTCCCTGCCGGATGCGGGGTTTTTCGAGCAACGATGCGTCCGGGCCAGGTGCGTGCTCTTATTATGATGATTTTCCGCGCGGTCTCAAGCTGGGTCGTGCGATGCGGCGCGTATCGAGCAACCGGCACGGAATTAGATTGGATGCGTGAATAGGCGCAGGGTTTGTGTCGAGAGCAGGCGGGTGAATCCGGGGTGGCCGAATGTTTCAGGTTGACATCTTACCCGAACGCGCTAGTATTCGGGTGACATGACTACCCAAGACACGAGAGAACGATTGGAATTGCTGCAGGGCACGCTGGATCTGCTGATTCTGCGCACGCTGATTTTTGGAGCGCAGCACGGACAAGGCATCGCGCGGGCGATTCAGCAGACGTCTGATGAAGAGTTGCTGGTGGAACACGGAGCGCTTTATCCGGCGCTGCAACGGCTGGAGGAACGTACGTGGATTTCGGCAAGATGGGGGATCTCGACAAATAACCGCAAGGCGCGGTTTTATACGCTGACGGCGGCGGGACGCAAACAATTGGTGCGCGAGACGAGCAAGTGGAACCGGTTGACGGCGGCCATCGAAAGAATTCTGGAGAGCGAGGAGGGCTAGGCCATGTGGCGACGCACGCGGAAGGCGAGCGACTTCGGCGCTGAAATCGAGGCCCATATTGCGCTGGAGACGGAGCGTTTGCAGGAACAAGGGCTGAGCTACGAAGATGCGCGAGCCGCGGCGCGTTTGGCTTTTGGAAACGTGACGCGAGTGCAGGAGCGATTCTACGAAGCCAGCCGTTGGCCGGGGTGGGATCACTTCTGGCAGGACATTCGCTACGCCGCGCGTATGCTGCGCAAGTCTCCGGGCTTCACGATCGTTGCGGTGTTGACGATCGCTTTGGGGATCGGCGCGACCACGGCGATTTTCAGCCTGGTCGATGCGACGCTGCTGCATCCGCTGCCCTATCCGCACCCGGAGGAACTGGTACGCATCGAGGACGATGTGCCTGGTGCGGGCGCTAGCGACGCGGGCATCTCGATTCCGGAGTTTAAGGATCTGCAGCGTTCGGGAATTTTTCAGTATGTTGTGCTGGAGATTTTCGGGTCGGCGAACCTGACGGGTCTATCGCAGCCATCGCGGATGCAGTATGAGGGGGTGTCGCCGGCGTATTTTGCGATGCTGGGGGTGAAACCGGAGCTGGGGCAGACGTTCGATCCTCAGGATCAAACGCCGGGGTTTACGCTGGATGTGGTGATCAGTGACGGGTTGTGGAAGCGGGCCTTCGGGAGCGATCCGCACATTGTGGGAAGGAGTTTGCGGGGGGACAACGATTTGTATCGGGTGATCGGGGTGATGCCGCCGGGTTTTCACGACCCGGGGCGAACCGCGGGCGAGAGGAGTACGGAACAGTGGGCGGCGTTGGGTTTTTCGGATGATCCGGCTCGGGCCCCGAACCGCAGTTTGCGGTTGCCCCTGGAAACGGTCGGGCGACTGAAGCCGGGGCTAACGGTTGCAGTGGCGCAGAGCCAGCTGGACGCGTTGGTTGCTTCGTTGCGGGAGCAATTTCCGGACGATTATCCGGCCGACAGCAAGTGGACGGTGCGGTTGGTGCCGCTGAAGGAAAACGTGGTGGGCAACGTTCGGCAGTCGCTGATCCTGCTGTTGGGCGCAGTGGCGCTGGTGCTAGTGATCGGCTGCGTGAATGTGGCGAATCTGCTGCTGGCGCGGGCCAGCGCGCGATCACGGGAGATGGCGGTGCGCCAGGCGCTGGGAGCGGCAGGCAAGCGGCTGGTGCGGCAATTGCTGACGGAGAGCCTGCTGCTTTCGCTGCTGGGCGGAGCGGCGGGGTTGGTGATTCTGTTCTGCATGAAGGGATTCTTGCTGCGGCTGATTCCGGAGAGCCTGCCTCGGCTGAACGACCTGTCGATCAACTGGACCGTGATGCTGATCGCGCTGGCGGCTTCGATCGCAGCCGGGGTAATTTTCGGACTGGCGCCCGCGAGGCAGGCAGGGCGGTTGAATCTGGCAAATACGTTGAAGGTGGAGGGGCGTGGGTCGAAGGGTTCCGCGGAGCAGACGCGCACGCGGAGCGTGCTGGTGGTGACGGAGTTTGCGCTGTCGCTGGTGCTGATGGTGGCCGCGGGCCTGTTGCTGCGCAGTTTTTGGGATTTGTACAAGGCGCCACTGGGATTCAATCCGCAGCATGTGATGTCGGTTCAGTTGTGGCTGCCGAGCCCCAACGATCCGAAGACGGACGTTTATGGAACGGCTGCTCAGGAGGCAGTGTTTGCGCGCGAATTGCTGCAGCGCAGCCGGTTGCTGCCGGGAGTGCAGGAGGCGGCGCTGGGAGCGGAGCCGTCGATTCCGCTGCACCACGACCGCAACCGGAGCGCGCTGATCGTGGAAGGACGCCAGACACAGAGCAAGCAGACTCCCTTGGTGGAGCGGTCGCAAGTTACGCCGGAGTATTTTCATTTGCTGGGGATTCCGGTGCTGCGGGGCCGTCTGTTCAACGACGGCGACGACGAGAATGCGCCACCGGTCGCCGTGATCAACCGGGCGATGGCGGAGACTTACTGGCGGGGCGAGGATCCGCTTGGGAAACGGCTGAGGCTTGGCGCTGGAAGGGCTGGGGTTGGTCAACGTGCGAGCAAGACCTGGATCACGATCGTGGGGGTGATCGCGGATGCTCGAACCGAGTCGCTGGCGAACGCGAGCGTTCCGCAGATCTATTTGAGCCTGTACCAGGAGACGCCCAAGGAGCTGGCCATCTTTCTGCGTGGAGACCTGAATGCGAGCGCGATACCGGAAGAGGTGCGCGCGATGGTGCAGTCCGTAGACCCGGAGCTACCGGTTTACGGCGCGCAGACGCTGAACGATGCGGTGACGGCGTCGCTGGAGCAGAGACGATTCTCGATGGAAATTGTGGGGCTGTTCGCGTTGACGGCTTTGCTGCTGGCGGGGATGGGAATTTACGGGGTGATTTCATACATCGTGAGCGAGCGTACGCACGAGATCGGGATTCGCGTGGCGCTGGGGGCGCAGAGCCGCAACATTTTGCGCATGGTGGTGCGCCAAGGATTGGGGCTGGCCATTGCTGGGGCGGCGGTGGGGCTGGTGGGCGCACTGATCGTGTCGCACCTGATGGCTGGTCTGCTTTACGGCGTGCGGCCGACCGATCCTGTTACGTTTGCGAGTGTCGCGCTGCTGCTGATCGTCGTGGCGTTACTGGCCTGTTATATTCCGGCGCGGCGCGCGATACGCGTGGATCCGTTGGTGGCGCTGCGTCATGAATGACCGCAGAAATTGACGCTGCGGACGGTCATCCGCCGACGGAATGCGGAAAACCACATTTGCGGCGCGCTGAATTTCGGCGTCAATGAGTAGGGTGAGTGGTCTAGCGTTTGTTGGCGATGACACGCGAAGGAGAATGAACTCATGAAGGCGAATCTGAAGCTGGTGTTGGCCGCGCTGGTTGGCGTCTCGATCGGTGCGATTTGCACCAAGGTGATTCACGCACAGCAGGTCAGGGTTGCACCGGGCTACGTGATCGCGGAAGTGGAAGTGACGGACCCGGCTACCATGAAGAAATATGGGGAGCAGGTGCCGGCAACACTGGCGCCTTTCAATCACCACTATGTGGTACTCGGAGGCAAGCCGCAGTCTTTGGAGGGCGCCCCGGCGAAGTCCATCGTGATCATTGCTTTTGACAGCGTGGAGAAAGCGCGGGAGTGGTACGATTCGCCAGCCTACGAAGCGGTGAAGCCGCTCAGGCAAAGCGCAGCGACGAGCCGCATATTTATCGCCGAAGGCGTCGCACCCGAGTAAACCGAGGGAGCGAGAGGTCGGCAGAGGAAAAAACCCGCGAATCGAAAACAAAGCAGGCGCACGATTAAGGAGAGACACGACGATGAAACGAATGCGAATCTTTGTAGTGGTGATGGCGGTACTCGGCTTTTCTGCGATTGCCGTGAAATCCGGGGTGAAGAACGCCGCCGCGTCTGGTGCGGTGCCAGCCACGCAACTGCCAGCGCAGCCCGCGCCGACCATCGCTTCGGTAGTGGACAGCGAGATCAGCGGCATCGAAAAAGACTTTGTGGCGGCTGCCGAAGCGATGCCGGAGGACAAATTCAACTTTTCACCGGAGAATCTGAAGATTCCGGGGAGCGAGTACAAGGGCGTGCGCACGTTTGCCGGACAGGTGAAGCACGTGGGCGTCGCCAATCATTTTCTTTGGGCGCCGCTTACTGGCGATACAGTGCCGGACGGATGGGAGAAGGATAACGCTCCTGAGAATCTGAAGAGCAAGGCAGAGATCATTCAATTCCTGAAGGAGTCGTTTGCGCTGGGACATAAGGCCGCGGCAACGTTGACCGCGGAGAACATTTTGCAGATCCCGGGGCATAGCAAATCGACGCGGCTGTTCCTGGCGACGTTTGGCGTGGCGCATGCTTACGATCATTACGGGCAGATGGTGGAGTATTTGCGGATGAATGGGATTGTGCCGCCGGCGAGTCGGGGACGGTCGAACTGATTGGGAGCTTGAATTTGCGGCGACAGCGCAGGACTGCTGCAGAGGCTCAGAGAAAGGCAAAAGATTCGACACAGAGTGCACAGAGGAAAACCGGAGAACACAGAGAAGCGGCCGGTTAGACGAGGAAGATGTACGGCACCACGGCGGTCTTGGCCAGGTGTTCGCCCTCGAGAATGCGAACTTCGTAGCAGGACTGAGCCGAGCGAACCTCGAGCACCTTTACCCGTGTGCCCGCCCGCACCACTAATAGTTTTTCCGCAGCGAACAGGAGCGACAACCCTAGATCGTCAGCGGCCGATTCGAGCTTCTGTTTCTCCGTCATTGTTTCTTCGTCGACCGGCAGAGTGACAAAATCTTTGCCCGCTACGTCTCGAAGCACGCACACTTTGCCGACCAAACCCAGCGGCGGCTCAGTTGATGATTGAAGCGAGGTTGATGGGTGGTCCGCTACCGAGCCGACAAATCGGTACCCGCGGCGCGGAAGGGTCTCGACGAATCGCGGTTTGCCCGCATCGTCACAGAGCGCGCTCCGCAGCTTCTTGATTGCGGTGTTCAGGCTATGCTCAAAGTCCACGAAAGTATCCTGGGACCAAAGCCTCTGGCGAAGTTCTTCGCGGGTCACAAGCTCGCCGGGATGCTCGAGCAATATGGCGAGGATGCGAAAGGGTTGTTCCTGGAGTTTGATTTTTCGGCCACTCTTGAAAAGCTCGCCCGCACGCAGATCCAGAGCGTAAACGTCGAATCGTAGGATTGCTGCGCTGGGCGCTGGCTGCGGCATGAGTTCCTCTTTCTGAATTTATACCACGGTAAGGCTCGTGAAGTTCGTGGTCACGCGGGCGCGAACTGACCCGCTGAAGCAGGTCTTCAGTAGCAAGCGATTTCACACGTACGGATTAGCGGTTCATCAGCAGTTCACTCGTAAGTCGCCGCCAGTGCATTGCTGTTTCTCGAGCGTGGGGCCAAAGTGTGCGCGACTCGACAGTAGGGCAATCAGAAAGGCTGCCGGGAATACGAAAAGAAAAAGGAGAAAGTCCATGACAAAGCAAATTCTTACGATGGCCGCCGCGCTGGCCTTTACCGCTCTTGCACCGGCGCAAAGCCACGCTCAGCAGGTTACACAGGCAAACGTTCCCTTCGCGTTTCAAGTTGGGAACACAAGCATGCCAGCCGGCGAATATCGGATTCAGCGAGCGCTTCCTTCGAACACCGCGCTACAGTTGATTCGACGCACGGATTCGTCTGCCTCAACATCCGCATTCACGAACATCACGGAGAGCAGGGACAAGAATGCTCAATCAAAACTGGTCTTTCACTGCTACAGCAATGAGTGTTTTCTGTCTGAGATTTGGACGGGAAACGGTCAGGGAATGAAACTTGCGGTGCCGCGTCGCGAGAAAGAACTATCACGCGGCAGCTCGGAAAATGAACTGGCGGTGGTCTCTCTGCCGCTAACCGTTACGCCATAAGGATCGCCAGTGCGCGGACCCTATTGCGTCTTTACGCGGCGTGATTTGACGAAAGTGGAACTGAACCTGAACCGAACGACAGACGGGAGGCTCAAGTAACGCGGTGGGACCTCCCGTCTTCTTCAAAGGAGATTGCAATGGAAACCGTAATTGGAGTGTTCGCATCGCGGGAACGGGCGGAAGAATGCGTGAAGCAGTTGCTAGGCAAGCGCGTTCCGCAAGACACGATTATTTTCCTGACTCGCTCTGAAAGTGAAGCGATGACGCTTGGCAAGAGTCTAGGAGCCTATGCAGGAGGACTGGTGGGCGGCGCGGCCGGACTGATCTCCGGAGTGGCGGCTGCAACGATGTTTTCGATTCCAGGAATCGGGCAAGTGTTCGCGCTGGGAATCGGCGCGACGGCTGCATTGGGGCTTGCCGGCTCCGAAGTGGGCAAGATGCTGTCAGCAAAGCCGAATTTGTCGTTGGAGATGGCGATGGAAACTCCTCAGCCGACTCCAGGGGAAAAGGCGTGCCAAGACTTGACGTTCTTCGCAGAGGTGTTGCAGGAAGGGCGGTCACTGATCGTGGTGCGGACCGATTCGCAAGCAATCGCAAAAGTGGCGGCCGGAATCCTGGATCGCATGGGCATTAGCGAGCGATGGCGCTGGAGCATAAGAATGCAAACCGCGTCGCGACAGATCGGCGACATATCGGTGGTAGAGGTGCGAGGGAGGATCACGGTGGGCGAAGGCAACATCATGCTTCGCGAGGTGGTGACGGGACTGGTGGAGAATGGAAAGAAACGAATTGTATTGAACTTGCAGGGAGTGGAATACGTGGACAGCGGCGGACTGGGCGAACTGGTAAGGACGCATACGACGCTGCAGAAAGAGGGCGGACAGCTGAAGATGGCAAACGTCAATCCACGAGTGCAGGAGCTGTTGAAGGTGACGAGCTTGCACAAGGTGTTCGACGTTCACAAGGACGAGGCGAGCGCCGTTCAATCGTTTGAGCTGTTGGCTGCGGGGGCGGGTCGATAGCGGGGCGATTTTTCCGCGGCATTCGCGATCAGGCTAGCGGATGGGCGACGTGGAGTTTAGTCCCAGAAGTTGATGGGGTCGTTAAATTGGATGCCGATTTGTTTGCGGCCTTCGGCGTCGCGGAGGCTGTAAACGACTTGGGCCTCGGCGCGGGAGCCTTTGTCTTTGCGGCAGAGGACGACCGTGCCGCCTTTTTCCACGGGGCGGCGGCAGAGGAGGGCGGCGCCGTGGCGGCTGACACTCACCGTCCAGGTTTCTTCGTGCCAGGTTTGGTGCGGGTCTTCGCGGCGCAGCCAGACGGAGATAGAGGATGCGGTGCGCGGGCTGCGGCGGATGCGTTGGCTGAGCTGCGAAAGGCGCAGCAGAAAATCCAGGACGGTAGTTTTCATTTGAGCGCGTGTGAAGCGCGAGTCTTCTGTAGATTGTGCGGCCTGTTGCGTGACGAGATTTGCTGCCAATGCTTCGGCTTGCCGGGCGCAGGTGGCGATGAAACTCTTTAGCGCGTCGGTGGCAGATGGGTCAAAGGGAAGATTTCTCAGGCGCTCGTTGCGCGATTCGATTTCGGCGATACATGCGGGGAGAAAGTGTTCGAAGCAGAGGGAGCGGCCGGCGAAGTCAATTACGGCGCTGGCGTTGCAGGACGCGGCGGCGCACCAGCTGGGCTCGTGGAGGAGCTGCAGGTCAGGCAAGGATGCGATTTGATTTTGCATTTTGGCGGCTCGCGTTTACGGCCTTTGAGTCGGTATCTATAATCGAAATCCGTGGCCTCAGCGGCTCAAGCCGCTGCGAAACTGCGACGCTTACGGCACGGCTGAAGCCGTGCCCTGATGAAATCCTGGCCCTCAAATGCGCATTAAACTCGCGAACTACAAAACTTTCCGCGTGCTCCGACTGACTCCAGTTCCCTTTCAGGATTTGGGGCGCTTGCCTATGCCTTTGGCCAGGTCGGAGATGGAGCTGCTTACGAATTCGAGGTGGCCGCGGCTGTAATTGGTCAGTTCGGCGGCAAATTCGTTGGAGGTGGCGGCGGCCATTTGCTCCAGGGATTTTTTGGCGCTTTCGGCGATGCGGTCGGACTGTTCGCTGAGGCGCGCTTGGGCTTCTTTTTCATGGCGCGCGGCCGTAGCGGAAATATTTTGCGTGGCCGACGCGGTGGCGCCGCGGGCAGAGCGTTCGAGTTCTTCGCGGGCTTCATCGAGGCGGGCGCGCATTACGACTTCGAATTGTTTTTCGAGGCGCTCGCAGGTTTGTTCGATCTTGGCGGAGGATTTATCTTCCGCAACGGCGAGAGTTTTTTCGATCTCTTCCTGGCGCTTGGTTAGGCCGCCGGCGACTTCGCGGGCATCCTGGAAAGTGGGAGCGAGGCGATCTTTCAGGCGCGTGACGATGCGCTCGACGGCGTCCTGCTGAATCGTTTCCAGAGTTTGGTGCAGGCGATCGAGGGCGTTGGTGACGAGCGTGGTGGAAAGCATTTCGGCTTCGCGATGACGGTCTTCGATGCGCTGGAAAGAGCTGCCGAGTTCGGCTTCGATCCTTTTGGTCCAGCGGGCGTGAAGGGCTTGAGCGTTTTCCTGACCGGCGCGCTGGACTTCTTTTATGCAGGTTTCAGCCCATTCCGTGGCTTGCGAGGCGGCGATTTCGATCAGGACGCGCTTGGCTTCGTCGCGCAGGCCGGAACGAACATCGTTGAGGAGCATCGCGGCTTTGCTCTGAACCGCGGCGATGGCTGCGTCCGCGATCATTTCCTCCATCTGCTGCTGGAAATCGCCCATCAAGTTGCCGACCGTACGTTGCGCAGTGGTGGCGCGGGATTGCGCGGCGAGAGCGTCGGAAGCTGATGCGATTTTGGCGGGCCCGGGTTTGGGCGGGGTGGCGACGGCCAACTCCGGATGCAGAACCGCGACGTGCTTCAGTTGCACGGGTTCGGGGCCGCGCTTGCGTTCGCCGTTGAACTGCAGCCAGTCTTCGGGCGGCGACGGAATCTTCCATATATTTTGCGGATTTTCGAATTCGACCGCGGTGTATAAGGGACCGCCGGATTCGGCGTCGCGCTGAATCCATTTAACGCGGCCGCGCGTGGTGATCTTCGCGGCATTTTCTTTTTCGGAAAGCAGTTCGAGGGTGACCATGGCGTCCGGCAGCACTTGATACTTGGACGGATATTTGCAGCCGTGGCAACTGATGGTGAGCGTCGAGACCTTTTCGGTATACGGGCCGCGGCGAGCGTCAACGCCGGAGACAGTGACTAGCACCGCTTCATCGCGACGAGTGCTACGACGAGCTGCACGGTTCGCGTTGCCGGCAGTTAGAGGATTCGCCATAAATTCCCCTTGGAGGCTGGACGTATAGAATAGGGCAACCATGTTCGCAGGAGAGGGGAAAGGCGGAGTGATTTTTTCAAAGGGTTACTGTACGAATGGGCAGGGTGGTTCGATGTGTATTCGCCTGTGGGCGATGAGAGGATTCGATGGTGAATGATTCGCGGGTGCGGGATGGCGCTGTGCGGCCGAAGGCTTGGTTGGCTTGGAGTAGCGGGAAGGATAGCGCTTGGGCGCTGCACACGGTGCGCGAGGCTGGGTCATTTGACGTGGTGGCGTTGCTCACTACTGTGAATCGTACGCATGGGCGAGTGGCGATGCACGCGGTTCGGGAAAGTTTGCTGGAAATGCAGGCCGCTGCGGCGGGATTGCCGTTGGTGAAGGTTGGCATTCCTTCGCCTTGCTCGAATGAGATTTATGAGCGGGCGATGAGTGAGGCGATGGCGCAGGCTGCGAGCGAGAGAGTGAGGCACGTGATTTTTGGGGATCTTTTTCTGCAGGATGTGCGGGCATATCGGGAGAAGCAGCTGGCGCGGTGCGGGATGACGCCCGTGTTTCCTTTGTGGGGCATCGAGACGCGGGCTTTGGGTGAAGAGATGATTGCTGGCGGGCTTTCTGCTTATTTGACTTGTGTGGATCCGCGGAAGTTGGTGCGCGATTTTGCTGGGCGGCGATTTGATGCGGAATTGCTGGCGGACTTGCCGAGTGGCGTGGATTTTTGCGGGGAAAATGGGGAGTTTCATACGTTTGCTTGCGCGGGGCCGATGTTTCGGACGGAGTTGGCGGTTACGGTGGGTGAGATTGTGGAGCGGGAAGGATTTGTGTTTGCGGATATTTTGGCGCGCGGTGCGGAAGACAAAGCGAAGATTGCTGGAGAGAAAGGCTAAAGACTTAACACAGAGGTCAAAGAGAAAAGGCGGAGAAAAATCTGAGAAAGAAGATTTACCGCAGAGACGTAGAGGGCGCGGAGAAACACAACTTCACAACCAATTCAACTGCTGCCCGGTTCGTCCCGAAAAACGCGGCACGAACCGGCCGCTACACGTTCAAAAGCAAATGCAACGGCGGTTACTGCGCGAGGATTGTTGGGACTGCGCCTGCCAGGAACAGCGTTAAGACGCGGTCGCTGTCGCTGTGGCGCGCTACCTTGAAAAGGACGTCAGAGCCGGGATGGAGCTTGGCCATTTCGGCTTTGTAGTCGGCCAGGTTGTTGATGGGCGTGTGATTGATTTCGGTGATTACGTCGCCGCGGGCGAAGTCCACATCTTCGGCGAAGCTGGCTGGTTCGACTTCTGTGACTACCACGCCGGTGATTTTGGACATGCCGAGTTTGCGCGAAAGATCGGGCGTCAACTCTTCAACGTGCAGACCCAGTTGGCCGGGCGTGTCTGCCTCATCGGGCTGATCTTCGGCGGCTTGGGCGACCTGCGGGAAAATCTTGGAGCGGTCGGCGACGACGAGCGCGACCTCTTTGGTTTGTTTATTGCGGACGTAGCGCACCTGCACGGATTGGCCGATGACTGTTTCCGCGATGGGATTTACCAGGTCTGCGCCGGTGTGTACCGGTTGGCCGTTGATATTGGTGATGACATCGCCGGGTTGCAGGCCGGCTTTATCGGCGGGGCTGCCCGGCTCAACTGCTTCGACGACGATGCCGTAGGGGACGCCGAGTTCTTTCAGGAGCACGGGATTATTGCTGCGATCTTCCTGGAAGGTGATGCCGATGGAACCGCGGGTGACTTTGCCGTTGGTGATGAGCTGATTGTAAACGCTGATGACTGCGGTGGAAGGCAGCGCGAAGCCGACACCTTCGAAGCCGCGGCTGCCGGTGTAGATGGCGGTGTTGATGCCGATCACTTCGCCGGCCATGTTAACGAGCGGGCCGCCGGAATTGCCGGGGTTGATGGCGGCGTCGGTCTGAATGAAGCGCTGAAATTGGTGGCCGACGTTGGAACGATCCTTCGCGCTGATGATTCCGGCGGTAACGGTGGAATTCAGGCCGAAGGGGCTGCCGATGGCGAGCACCCAGTCGCCGACTTGGACGCCGTCGGAATTGCCGAGTTTGGCGACGGGGAGTTCGTGGTCGGCTTCAATTTTTACTACGGCCAGGTCGGTGTCTTTGTCGAAACCGATTACGCGGGCGTTATATTTGGTGGCGTCGCCGTCGAGAGCGACTTGAATTTTGGTGGCTTGATCAATTACGTGATCGTTGGTGAGGATGAAACCTTTTTTATCCACGATCACGCCGGAGCCGAGGCTGCGTTCGGCGTCGGGGCTATTATCGGGCTGGTCAAAGAAACGGTCGAAGAAATCCTGGAAGGGATCGCCGAATTTTTTGGGGGTCTTGCTCCCGCCCTTGGGCTTCTCGATAACTTGGGTGGTGGAGATATTGACGACGGCGGGGCCGAGTTTTTTGGAAATGCTGGAGAATGCGTTCGAGAGCACGACGGGATCCGGCACGGCGAGGAGCGTGGCGCCGGTGGCGGTCTGGTCGTGAGTGGCCTGCACGTGGCCGGAAATGATCGTGCCGATCATGATGCCGATGGCGAGAGTGCAGACGACGAGGAGGGTGGCGAAAACTTTGCGGCGGCGCATCCAGCTGAACAATTCTTGAAATTCAATGCCCATTCCGGTGCTCCTTATGCGCTGCGAAACTGTGACTGCCTGGACGGCGGAGAACAGGGACCGCGTGGATTGCGCCGAAAGCAGAGTATAACACGTGATTCAAGCTGCGGGATGCGCGAGGAGTTGCGGTTTTGTCTATGGAGGCAAGAGCGGAGGCAACGGCGAGAGATTACCGCAGAGAACCCAGAGAAAGTCAAAGGCAGGGTCAAGGACGCCCGCCTAAAAAAACAGGCGGCCGCTACAAAGGCAAAGCAACTGCAAATTCAAAGGAGCCCAGCTAAAGCGGGCCGCTACAAAATCAACTGCAACTTCAAGACCTGCGCGGCGCGGGATCAAATTTGGGGTGGTGCGGGGACACTTCGAGAGACATCCGTATGTGAGTTTCTACGGGAGCGACAGAGCGCGCGGGCTCGGGGTCTTGGGATGGGCTAGTGTTGAGTTTCGGGCTCGGTGCCGTCTTCTGGCGCGTCCAGAAATTCCGGGACACGCAGGCCGCCGGGAGTGCCGACACCCTCGTCCCAGGCGATCCCGTCATCGGAGACGCCCCCGGGAACTCCATCAACTTTCTTTTCGAGGCGCCGTTCTGCTTTGGCGCGGGCTTTATCCTGGCGCTTCATTTCCTTTTGCCGCTTCTTGAATGTTGTCGTCATTAAGATCTCCTGAAGGGGTAGAAGTTATGGACGAATTCGCGTCCGGCGAAATGCGCGGATGCGGTTGTTACCAGCGAGGCTCGCGCGGCTGGCGCGCGACTTCGCGATAATCCTCGTTCGAGAATCTTTCTTTGCGGCCGCCACCGGTGTTGCCGCCGCGGGGACCGCCGCTATTGCCGCGATTGTCATCTTTGCCGCCACTGCCGCCGCGATCACCGCTGCCACCACGTGGGCCGCGCGGACCGCTGCCGCCGGATTCAGATTTCGGGCGGGCTTCGTTAACTTTCAGATTACGTCCGCCGACATCTTTGCCGTCGAGGGCGGCGATAGCTTTGGCTGCTTCGGCATCGTTGGGCATTTCGACGAAACCGAAACCGCGCGCGCGTCCGGTCTCGCGATCGGTGGCGACGTGTACGCGGGCGAGTTGGCCGAAGGGCTCGAAGAGAGCGCGGAGATCTTCCGCGGTGGTCTGAAAGCTCATATTCCCGACAAAGAGGTTTTTCATGATGATTCTCCCCCGAGCAAAGCACAACCGTCGCTGCGGCGTAAGAACAGCGCAAACCCAGAGCAAAGCTACATGCGTGCCGCGAAAGGAAAAAGGAACGCGCGGTGCCGGGACGCCAAAACACGCTCAAGGAGGCGCGCAAGGACTGCAAAACTCGAAGAGCGGAAGACTCATTGTAGCATGATTTATTAAAGATGTCGCAGCGAGACGAATCAGGTAGCGCGGGTGGCGCTCTGTTGTGAGCAGAATTAGCGGCGGGCTGGTGCGGGTTCAGAGGCGGGGCGGTCGCGCCAGAATTTTGGGGCTGGCATTATGAATTCGATGGCGACTTGGGTTTTGCCCATGAAGCTGGAGCCGAGGCAGGCTACGCGGCAAAGCAGCTCTTCCTTGGTTTGGACGTTCTCAACGCGGACGATTTGCTGGACGTTTACTTTAGTGGCGAGAAGGATTAGTGCGCCGTGAGAATTGACGATGATGGTGTGGGTCTTTTCTTCGACGGAATTTTTCTTGGAGTCCTGGAGGCGCACCAAAACGGGAATGCGCACGTGCACGCGCTTGCTGCGACGGCGATTCTGCGGCGGCAGGTCGTCAGGATGGATGGACACCTGACAACGGTAGCAAGTATGTGGTGAGTTCTCAACGGTTAGCGGCAAGGTGTGCCGTTAGAGATATTGCGGAGGGCGGGGGTGGCTAACTAATAAGTTCCAAGGCGCTTAGACGGAAGTCAGAAGGCGCGCCATGAAACCTGGCTACCTGAATTGTGGCAGAATTTGCGGTCGCGGCGGATAATTCCGGTGCGGGCGGTATCTCGTGAGCGCGGGAGGTGGCGATGAGACGGATTCGGTATCGGGTGGCGATGAGTTTGGACGGGTACATCGCGGGCCCGCAGGGGGAATTCGACTGGATTGTCAGCGATCCGGAGATTGACTTCGGCGCGCTGTTCGCGCAGTTCGACACTTTGCTGGCGGGGCGCGGGACGTTTGAATTCATGGTGGAACACGGACAGGCAACAGTGCCGGGGATGAAGCTCATCGTGTTTTCGCGCACGCTGCAGCAGTGCGACTTTCCGGACGTGACGATTGTGGCCGGGAAGGAGAAAGAAACCGTGGCCGCGCTGCGCGAGAAGCCGGGCAAGGACATATGGTTATTCGGCGGCGGCTTGCTGTTTCGCAGTTTTCTGGATTTGGGCCTGGTGGACACCGTGGAAGTCGCAGTGATCCCGGTGCTGCTGGGCGGAGGGATTCCGCTGCTTCCTGCTCCGGCGAAAAAGGCCAAGCTAAAGTTGACGGGCCACAAGGTGTACGGAAGCGGGATCGTGTTATTAGAATATTCTAAGGAACACGTGGGGAAGCGATCCCCCAAATAGGCCGGCGCGCTGAAAATAATGGCGCGCAATCTCGGCCTCGACAGGTTCTTGCGCGCGAGGTATCATCCCGGCATGAGAATTTCGGCGCGCAACCGACTGATAGGCAAGGTCGAGGAATTGCAGATCGGCGACCTGATGGCGCACGTGGTGGTGTCGGTAGGCGAACACCTGGTGGAAAGCGTGATTTCGCGGCGCAGCGTGGAAGAAATGAATTTGCAAGTTGGCGATACGGTTGCGGTCGTGGTTCAGTCCACGGATGTGATGTTGCAGAAGGCCTAGGGTTGCCCCTACCCGTTCAGGCTTCGTGGCGTTTTATTTAATTATTTGTAGCTTCGCTGGGCGCGTTTGCGGGCATAGGCCTGTGGGCGCGGCGCTGGCAGACAGCACGGGCCATTTTTCGTGAATATTTCCACACGACAATCCGGGCACGCGACCATCGTGGACATCAACGGCGACGTGACGCTTTATAATTCACCGGAAATTCGCAAAGTGTTGATGGATGCGCTGAACAAGAAAGGCACGGAGCGGGTGATCGTGAATATGTCCGGGGTGAATTACATTGATAGCGCTGGCGTGGCGTCGCTGGTGGAAGGGTTGAAGCTGGCGCGCACTTTGAAGAATACGTTCGCGCTGTATGGGTTGAACAAACATCCGCGGGAAGTGCTGGAATTGACGCGGCTGATCAAGGTGTTTGAGATTTATGATACGGAGAACGAAGCGGTGAATGCGGCCGCGACGCCGGCGCCACCTGAAGCGAAGTTGTAAGGTCCTCGTTGTGAAACTGTTTCTAGTGCCCTCCGATTAAGTAATTGTGCGGTTAGGTTGCGATGCGGGACGGGTGTGTGAGGGCGCGGTGAACGCGGGCACGGCACGCCGTGCCCCTCCGGCATTTCTTCAGGATTGACGTCCCGGCGAGCTGGGGCGCAGCCCTTCGAACCGGCACTGCCGGTCCTCAGGATGAATCGCGCCGCAGCGCGATTCACAAGCAGCACCCCTACCGGCTGCACGAAAATCGCGGGGCACGATTATTGGGATTCGTTTTGTTCGATGATGGGGAGGTTGGCGGCGATTTGCAGGTCGACGATGAGTTGGAGCTGGTGTTCGACCTGGAAAAAGCGGACGGCTATGACGGGAGACAGGGCTTTCTTCATCGTGCCGTAATATTTTTCGCGGAGTGCCATGCGTTTTTGGTCGAGCTCGATGGTCTGCTGGGCTAGTTGATCGGCTTTTTCGTCAGTCATGGTGGAGAAATTGTTGGCGTAATCCGTGACGATGGCGAGTTTCTCGGTGGTGAGTTTGGATTGTTCGGCTTGGTATTGGCGATAGATGGGCCAGAAGATTGGGGCTTGTTGGTCGCTAAGCTCCATGGTTTCGCGGACGATCTGTGTTTTTTTGGCACTAAGGTCGGCGCGCAGGAGTTGAATGTAGGCATCGGTGTTGAGTTCCCTGCTGCGGGCGGAATCCTGCACGTGAGTTCCCGGCGCTTGAGTTTGCTGCGCGGGTAGGCCGGTTGCGGCTGCTGCGAGTGCGAGTATGAGAGCTAGTGCGAGTGCGGCGAAGCGAACACTCATGGGTTCCTCCGAAACTTTTTTTGTGTCTTGCGTTATTCGGCTGGCGGAGGCGGATGCGCCGGCTGGCCGTTAATATGAGTTTGGCAGCGCCGGGAGCATCACCGGTTGCTGCAACGTGAATTGCAATTGCGTTTCGGCAGGGATTTGAACTTGATTGCCTTTTTGCACGACTGCGCCGACGCCGCCGGCGACTGCGCCGATGGCCGCTCCCATTCCTGCGTTTCCTGCGATGGCTCCGATCGCGGCGCCCAATCCAGCGCCCCCGAAAAGGCGGAAAGCCGAGCGGCGGCCCGAGCTTTTGCCTTCGGTGGAATAGGTGCTGGTGACGATGGGATAAGGATTCCCGCCGATTACGATTTGCGTCAGCTGGAGTTCGAGCTTCGATTTGCCGGTGGCGCGGCCGGCGGAATTTGCGAGTGTCACCTGGCCATAGACCGGCGTGCCCGCGTTAGCGACCACCAGGCCATTGGCGAGATTTGTGACGAGGGTGGCGGAAAATACCTGGCCGGTTTGAGTATAGCTGGTGTCCAGCTCGTCGGTGGTTTGAACCAGGATGAGGGTATCGGCCGGGATTGTGACCATTTGCGGGGCTTGGGGCGGCTGCGGCGGCGGGGCCGGCACGGGGCCGAAGGTGAGCGAGGCGACGAGGCCGGGCGGATATGCATTCGTGACTCCGTCTGGCCCCGTGAACTGAATTCCCTCCGGCGTGCGGGTGACGAATTGGCCGTAGATTACCTGACCGGTGGTGAGCCGAAGCGTGTCGGCCGCGGCGGCGAACGCCAGTGCGAGGCCGAGGATGCTCAGGAACAGGATTCGTGATTTCATGCGCCCTCTTTTTTCCCAACGCGCTGGCGGAGCATCGTGCGAGGGATTTTCGGGAGCAATATAAACGGAAACGTGCACGTTTCCAACCGTTGATTGCGGACGCGCGTCACGCCGGCGGCTGCGCGGGAACGACACGAGCGTACCTGCGCGGGAGGTTCGTTGCTTCGCGCCGTGAATGTGGAATAGAATGCGCGCCATGGGGCCGGAAACGTTCCGCGTGGTTTCGCAGCCGAGCAGCCGTGCGGGGCTGCAGATTTTGGTGTTGAAGGGCGCGTTCACGTCCGGGGCTTCGGGGATATTTGTGGACGCGGTGGCGGCGGCAGATGCACCGCGATTGATTCTGGATTTGACGGACGTGCCGATGGTGGATTCTATGGCGGTGGGGGCGCTGGTTCGCGCGTTCGTATCCTGCCACAAGACGGGACGGAAATTGGCGCTGGTGGGATTGAATCATCGTGTGCACAACGTGCTGCATTTGACCGGTATTGCTCCGCTGTTTGACACCTATGAATCGCTCAGCGCAGCGGAAGCGGGATTGGAGTAGCCGCGATTTGCGTTCGACAGGCTCGGGATGGTTGGGCGCCTTCTGATGCTGCGACCGCGGGGTGACACACGAGCGTGATTTGAAGTTCACCCGATTATACCGATTGGCCAATCCCGGAATCGTATATGCTGGAGCGGAGCAGACGCGGGCGGCTGTGTAAAGGAAGGTTCGATGAAGAAAATCATGCTTATCGGGTCGAGCGGAATGATTGGGCAGCGCATCCTGCATGAAGCTCTCAATCGAGGACATCACGTGACGTGCCTGGTGCGCGAGACGTCGGGCACCGGGGAGCATCGCGCGGAATTGGATTATCACACGGGCGATATTTTCAAGCCGGAGACGGTGGCGACAGCGGCGGTGGATCACGACGTGGTGGTGAGCGCTTATGGACCGGGCAAGGGCGATGCGAATTTGGAGGTGAAGGCGGCACATGCGTTGATTGAGGCGTTGACGCGCGTGGAACCGATTCGCTTGATTGCGGTGAGCGGCGCGGGAAGCCTGGAAGTGAAACCTGGGGTGCAGTTGGTCGATGCGCCGGATTTTCCGGCGGAGTGGAAAGCGATTGCGCTGGCACATCGCGACGCGCTGGAAGTTTTTCGTAAGGCGGGAATGGCGGAGTTCGACTGGACCGCGATAAGCCCGGCGGCGCTGATCGCTCCTGGAACGCGCACAGGACACTATCGCACTGGGACGGATGAGTTGCTGGTGGACGACACGGGCAAGAGCTACATTTCGGCCGAGGACTTCGCAGTCGCCGTGGTTGATGAAATCGAAAAACCTCAATTTCAGGGTCAGCGGTTTACTGTTGGGTATTGATGCGGGAGCGCCGCGTTTTTTTGTCGGCCGAGTGGCGCGACCTGGTGATGTTGAACTACGAAGTTGAGCCGGAGATTTTGCGGCAGTACGTCCCGCGGGGAGTTGAGTTGGATGCGTTTGCGGGGCGGACGTTTGTAAGCCTCGTGGGGTTTCAGTTTCTGCACACCAAGCTTTACGGATTCCTCGCAGTTCCCTTCCACAGAAATTTCGACGAAGTGAATTTGCGTTTATATGTGCGGCGGCGGGAGGCCGGCGGTGAAAACAGGCGGGGCGTGGTGTTTGTGCGCGAATTGGTGCCGCGCGCCGCAATTGCTGGGCTGGCGCGGCTGATGTACGGCGAAAAATATGACGCTTGCCCGATGGAGCATCGTATTGAGCGGGATGCGGATGGCATTGCGGCGGAATATGGCTGGAAATGGGGTGGCAGACATTTCCGTTTGAGTGCTGAAGCGCAGGGAGAGCCTGCGCGGGTGGCGGACGGCTCGATCGAAAGCTTCATCACCGAGCATTACTGGGGCTATTCGGCGAAAAGCGCGAGCCAGACGATCGAGTATCGCGTGTCGCACGAACCGTGGCGCGTTTGGGTGAGCACGAGCGCGCGGTTCGAGGGCGACGGCGAGGCTTTGTATGGTTCTGCCTTCGGCGAGATTCTTCGTGGCGCGCCGGCTTCCGGGTTTATTGCTGAAGGCTCGCCGGTGCTGGTGCATACCGGGCGGCGAATCGAATGAAGGCGCTTCAGCAAGCCAGCGTCAGCGAGGTTGTTCGGCTTCTTTGGATTTTTTGTCCAAGAGCAACAGCGTTGTCTGGGTAATTCGCGCGCTGCCTTCCGGGGTGCCTTCTGGTTTTGGTTTGGGTTCGTGCTTGGCTTCGCTCTTTGAGAACAATTTCGCGGTGAATAGCATGGCGGCGAATGTTCCGGCGAGTAGATCTACCTGGCGCCAGCCGCTGATTCTGGATGCGTTGCCGAGCAGCGTGAGTCCGGCGAAGCAGCACAGCAGGTGCACGCAAAATACTTGCAGGGACGATTGACCCATCAACACCAGCGGCTTCACCGCCAGGAACTTCCACAGCGATTGCGTGACGATCAGGAGCGCGGCTACCGCGGCGAAATCCACCAGGCGCAGCGGGCCCAGGTGCCATTTGTCGAAGAGGAATTCGGCGGGGCCGAGTTGAAAGCCGTGTTCGATGGCGCGGCGCAGCACAAAACAGACTGCAGCAATAACTACAGCGGGAATTACGGCGCGCTTCGCCCATTTTTCGATTGGCAGATTATTTTGCGCCCAACGCACGCCGAGCCACACGCCGCCGATCCAGAGGAATTGCCAAGCCCAGAGATCGAATGCGCCCATTTCGTTGAGGGGGATGTGCGCGGGGATGACTTTTGCTGCGACTTTATATGCATCGGCGCGGAGGCCGAATTGCGCGAGCGCCCAGAGGGAGAAACCTGTCCAGAGGATGGGCTTCCAACCGAATTTGCGCGCGAGGAGCAGAGCGCCGGAGGTGAATATCAGGAAAATGATGTACATCGGTAAAATATCGAGCAGGGGCGGGCGATAGATCAGCAGGAAAGCTTCGATGATCGAGCGCTTGGGGCCAGCAATGAAATAAAAATCCAGAAGATTGTGCAGGCCGGGGCGATCGCCACGTTCGGCGATGGGAACTGCAACCAGAAATGCGAATGCCAGCAGCAGCGCGTGATAACAGTAGAGGCGCACGGTACGCGACCACAGCCGGCGTTCCATGGCATGGTAGCCATCGTGCTGGGCGAGGCGGAAATATATTCTGCCGGTAAAAAGCGCGGAGAGAAAAATGAAACCCTCGGCGGCGGAGATGAAGCCGAACGGCTGATTGACGTAGGCGCTGGCGTTGGTAGGGAGATGCGTGAGGGTGATCCATACGAGCATCAACCCGCGCGCGGCGTCGAGTTCCAGACGGCGACCCATCACTGCGTTAGACGGCGGGGTCGGGGCGGGGGTTGCTGGCCGCTCAGAGTGCATGGCCCTCGGAGCATAACAGACGCGTGAGCTGGCAGAAGTACAGGGGATGCTGTAGTGCCGTAATTTTATTGTGAGGACGGGCATTCACGCGGGCGATTGCAGAATTCTCATGCTAAAGTTTTAGGCTCGGAGGGACTCGTGCTTGTTGCTTCGCGAAAACTTCTACCTCTTCTGCTTTTTTGTTTCGTAATTGCGGTTCCGGCTCATGCGAAGGCTCACGAAACTGGATTTTTGGACCGCACGATCACGGTGCAAGGCGCGACTTACAAATATCAGGTCTTTGTTCCGGACACATGGACGCCGCGTCAGAAATGGCCGGTGATTCTGTTCCTGCACGGGGCGGGCGAGCGCGGCGACGACGGATTGCAGGAAACGGATGTGGGCATCGGCACGGCGATTCGGAGCAATCGCAGCACGATTCCGGCGATTGTGGTGATGCCGCAGTGCCGCAAAGGCGTCTGGTGGATGCAGCCGCCGATGGATGAACTGGCGATCGCTACGCTGGACGCGGCGATCAAGGAATTTCACGGCGATGTACAGCGGACATATTTGACCGGACTTTCGATGGGCGGGTACGGGAGCTGGTACCTGGCAGAAAAATATGAGGGGCGGTTCGCGGCGCTGATCGTGATTTGCGGCGGGATTCGGCCGACTGCGGGCGCGCTGAAAGCTGATCCGGCTCTGGCGAAATATACCCCGGCTGATGATCCGAAGAGCTACGCTGACGCGGCGGCGAAGGTGGGAAACACTCCGGTGTGGATTTTTCACGGCGCAGATGACGATATTGTACCGGTGACGGAATCGCAGCGGATGTACGCGGCAATGAAGGCGATCGGCTCCGACGTGCACTACACGGAATTTCCGGGGATACGGCACGCGGCGTGGGACAAGGCTTACGATCAGCCGACATTGTTTCCGTGGTTGTTTTCGAAGTCGCTGGCGGTGCCGGCGAAGTAGTTTTTGGGGATGAATGGGAGCATTCGAGCGCGCCGGAAATGTCCGCGATGCGGATTTTGGGGGGTGAGTTATGAAATATGTGATCGTCGGAATTCTGGCTGGCTATGGAGAAGCCGAGGATGCGGTGGAGGATCTGGAGCAGGCAGGAATCGTGGGCGGGCAAGTGGAAGTGATCAGCCAGATTGATGAGGACGCTCGCACCGCGGATACTCCGGGCGAGCCCGCGACGAAATCCGGCGAGCCGCATCGGAGCTGGATTGAGCGGTTATTCGGCGCGGGCGGCGCGCTGGAAAAGCGCGCAGTGCGCGATGAATCCGGCATGCAGCCTGACTACATCGGCGAACAGGAATTTTACGCGAGCCACGTGAAGCAGGGTGGCGCAGTGGTGATTGTCCGCGCGACTACGGAGCAAGCTGCTAATCAGGCTGCGGCGATTTTGCAGGAGCGCGGTGCACGAAATCCGGGAAGTAAGGACGGGCCGGCTATTCGGCGGATTGAATAGTCGAGCGGTTGTTAGCGGAAGTTGCTGATCAGGAGGACGTCGCTGGTTTCTTCGCCTTTGGCGAGGAGTAGTTGCTTGCCGTCGCGGGACCAGGCGAAATCGAAGATGTGGCCGGAGGTGAAGTTCGTCACTGGGCGTGGCGGCCCGCCTGCGAGCGGTTGTTCCCAGACGTTGGTGGCGCCGCGGCGGGTCAAGAGGTATTGGACGCTTTTCTGATCGGGCGACCAGTGCATTTTACCGGCGCCGATGGGCCGGACAAAAACATTCGCGGGCGCGCCGCCTGCGGCCGGAATCACCGCGAGTTTCAGCGTCGGCACGGGAACCATTTCCTGGTATCCGGTGGCGATCCATTTTCCATCCGGGGAAATGACTCCTTGCCCACCATTGCCGACAGCGAAGACTTCGACCGGAGTGCCGCCCTGGACCGGCACGCGGTAGAGGTTCTGCCCCGATTCGAAGAGCACCCAGGTGCCATCGGGAGAACAATCTGAGCTAAAGGTATCCTCGCTCAGCGCAGTGGAATTCGAACCGTCCGGATCGGTGCGCAGCAGGCGGAGCCTATTGTTCTCGTAGGAATCGAACACCAGGTAGCGGTCGCCACAACTAGACATGGAGATGTAGTTGCGAAGATCCGGACGCAGCAGGGCGCGCTGGCTGCCATCAACATTCATCAGCGTCAGTTCGCTGCCGCGACTGCGCACCAGTAACTTTCCGGTTGGCCCGGGGGCGATGCCAACGTCGGGAGTTTCGCCGGTCGTAATTTGCCTCGCTTGCGCAGCCTTGCCCCCTGGCGCGATCCAGATGTGGGCGCTCCGGCTTCCCGCGAGCGCGACTAGTATCTTTCCGTCCTGGGTCATTTCCACCGAGTTGCCGTAATCGGAGAGATCGTTGGAAAAGCGGGTACGCTCGCCGCCAGGATAGGAAACCATCCACAACTGCGAGCGATCCTCGGGCTCGAGCTCGAGGGGCACCAGGAAAGATTTACCGTCGGGCGACCACGCAGGCCTGCCGAGTCCGGCAGAACCGGAAATCAGATCTTTCACTGCGCCGTCGGCCACGTTGACGGCGGTCAATACCCACTTGGTTTCCTTCACCCTCTGAAAGCCGGGCACGAGGATCGTCTTTCCATCAGGGGACCAGGCGCCGCCAAACATGAAGCCAGGCCAGTTCGGTAACGCAGCGAGCAGGTGATCCCTGCTGCCGTCGGCGTTGGCGACGCGCAACTCGACGTCGTCGTGCTCTGGGACGCCGCGCATGTAGGCGAACTGCTTGCCATCGGGCGCGAAGCTCACAGGACTGTCGATATCGCGAATCAGCTGACGTGCGGTGCCACCGAGGACCGGCATGACGTAGAGGTAGCGGAAATTTGTGGTGCTTTTGTCGGAGCGCACGAAGTAGACGTAGTTGCCGTCGGGCGAAAAAGTAAGGCCGGCGAAGGAGACGACGTCTGGCGCGAGGACCTGGGCATCACTTTTGGTGGCGACGTTGCGGACCCAGAGGCTTCGCTGCTCGCCGTCGCGGAGGACGTACACAATGTAGCGGCCGTCGGGCGAGATGGCTACGCCAACGGCTTTGCCGCTGTCGGTGAGTTTGGTGATCTGCATACTTTGCAGATTCAGGGCGTGGGGACGTGTGAGAAATTTGTATCCGGCGAAGGCGATGACGGCGAGCACCACGAGCGCTGCGATCAGGATTGGAATTTTTAGGCTGTGCCTTGGTGCGAGCGCTTGCGCAGCGCCGCTACTGCCGCTGGGTTGCGTGGCGGCTGACAGTCTGGCGCTTGAGCCTGATTCCTGGGTTGCGGTGGCTATGGAGCCGCTCGCAGAGCTTACGCGGCCGGAACTGGTGTCGCGTTTCAAGCGTTTCAGGTCGGCGCGCATTTCCGCCGCGCTTTGGTAGCGCAGGTCGCGATCTTTTTCCATCGCTTTGAAAATCACTTGCTCGAGTTCGGGGGGCAGGCTGTTATTCAGGCGCACGGGCGCGACTGGATTTTTGTGCAGGATGGCGTCAAAGATTGCGCCGGAGCTTTCGCCCTGGAACGGGAGCGTGCCGGTGACCATTTCGTAGAGCACGATGCCGAAGGAGAAGAGGTCGGTGCGCGCATCGAGGTCTTTGCCGAGAACTTGCTCGGGCGACATGTAGGCGACCGTGCCCATGGAAGCGCCGGGGCTGGTGAGTTGCGCGGTATCCACTCCGACGGTGAGCATGGTGGCGCTGCGGCCGCTGACGGCTTTCGCGCTGGTGACTTTGGCTAGGCCGAAATCCAGGATTTTGGCGTGGCCGCGTTTCGTGACGAAAATGTTGGCGGGTTTGATGTCGCGGTGCACGATGCCTTCGCTATGCGCGGCGTCGAGCGCGTCGGCCACTTGGATCGCGAGATCGAGCAGGTTGTCGAGTTCCATGGAGCCGCCGGTGATGACGTGCTTCAGCGTTTGGCCGTCGAGAAATTCCATGGCGATGAAGGCTTTGCCGTCCGCTTCTCCGATATCGTAAATCGTGCAAATGTTGGGATGGTTCAGGGCGGAGGCAGCTTGGGCTTCCCGCTGGAAACGCGAGAGGGATTGCGCGTCTTTCGCGACATTGTCGGGCAGGAATTTCAGCGCGACGAAACGATGGAGGCGCACGTCTTCGGCCTTATAAACCACGCCCATCCCACCGCCGCCAAGGCGTTCGAGGATGCGATAGTGCGAGAAAGTCTGGTCGAGCAGCGGATCGTTCGTGGGCATGTGCGGGACATATTAGGGCGCGGCAAAAGGCAAGTCAACGAAGACGAAGTGCGAGGCTGCAACGCGCTAACGCAGCGGAGCCGTGACGAAGGGGATCGAGGTGCAATTCCCTTCACCACGCAAGTCATCGAGAGTAACGCCGACATTATGCTGATGGATCATTTCCGCCAGGCGGTTCGGAAGTTGTGTATTCGTTGAATTTCCCACCTGAATGTTGATCTATTCAACGCTATCCGCGTTCGGGGCGGGCGCAGAGAACGAAGCCCGCCACCACATCCTGCTCATTTCAGGCGGGATGAACTGCGGACTCAAACCGCTGGACATTTGGCGCGGGAGTTGCCTATAACGATGTACCGCCCGTGGGGGCAAACCGACGGAAGGAGAACAATGATGGCAGCGAAGAAGAAAGCGACCAAGAAGCTGAAAAAGGCCAAGTCTCTGCAGCACACCAAGCCACTCATGGCCTTGGACAAAGGCGCCAGACAATAACTTATGCGGTGACCTTCGGAGGTCGCCAATCATTCAGTGACGGCCTCTGATCACCTGGCAGAATTGTTATGCCTGCGAAACGTCGAGTTCCACGCATCGTCACGAAGCTTGCTAAGTTCACACTGCGCATTGGCCGCTCTCGCATCGAACGATATGGCGTGTTCGCGGGGGAGGCGATTCCTGCGCGCAAACGGGTGATTGAATACACCGGGGAACGCATCAGTGAGCGGGAAGGCCTGCGTCGCGCTATCAAGATGCTCTGGGCGGGCAAGGCGGGGCGAATTTACACGGTTCGCCTGAATCGGCGCTGGAAGATTGATGGGGCTGTGGGCGGGAGCGGCGCCGAATTGATCAATCACAGCTGCGAACCGAATCTGACGATGCGCAAAATTCACGGGCAAATCTTCTTGTATAGCTTCAGGAAAATCAGGGCGGGAGAAGAGCTTACCGTTGATTACGGTTTTCGGTGTTCCCTGCCCTGTCATTGTGGCGCTGCGAACTGCCGCGGAACGATGTGTCACGTCTAAGTCACGGCTGGGGCCGCTGACGGCGGGAGCGCGCCCGTGACACTCGAAATTCAGCGCCGTTCGCTTTCGACGCCGTGCTGGACTTCTGAATATGCCACGTCGCGCGCTGTCAGGTATTTCTGCTTGAGGGAAATCGAGAACGCACGCGCTCAGTGTAATACTCGTGCGCTCTCGACCCCATTCGGAACAAGTCTGCGATCGACCCGTTTTAGTTGCTGCAATGTCCAGAGGGCATCAGCCATTTCCCTGCGCTCCTGGCGAGAAGCTCTGGCGTCTGACGCACGGGCATTAATTGAATCCTCCGCTGCTTGCACGCGAACTTTGAGGAGCGAGCGGTCAATTTCAAGAATGGCCGCTCGGTAAAAGTCTCGCCATGTGGTGTGTATCATTTTCGAACTCCTAAGATCGTTAAGCGGCCGCGGCTCTTCGGCGAGATATTCGGTAAGCTCTGAGCTGCGCGCCAGTGCTGCACTACGAGCATTCCACGCTTGCTTAATCCTGTCGTTGCTTCTACGCAATCCGTTGGTTGCTCAAGCGCAGGCAGTCTCTTGAACGTCAAGGCAGAGAGCAAACCATGGTTCGCAGTCCACACAAAGCGCAGCGAACTATTGAGCGAGGGATTGGCGGAAGATGACGGAATTGTTACAATGAGAACTGGCTAGCTGAATGTGGCCGGCTCTCATCCAGATTACCGGGACGTTGTTCCCCAGGCAGGAAACCAAACGCATGGCTGCACGCACGCTTTATGAAAAAATTTGGGATGCCCACGTGGTGCGGGAAGAGCCGGGGCAGCCTACCTTAATTTATATTGACCGACATTTGATTCATGAGGGGACTTCGCCGCAGGCGTTTGCCGGGCTGAAGGCCGCGGGGAGGAAAGTGCGGCGGCCGGAGCTGACGTTTGCGGTGATGGACCACTCCGTTTCGACGAAGAATCGCCTGCTGCCGGTGCTGGATGCGGACGCGCGCGGGCAGTTCGAAGCGCTGGAACGCAATTGCGCGGAGACGGGCGTCCATCTGTTCGACATGAACAGCAAGAATCAGGGCATCGTGCACATAATCGGCCCGGAGCTGGGGATTACGCAGCCGGGGCAGACAATTGTTTGCGGCGACAGCCACACTTCGACGCACGGCGCGTTTGGCGCGCTGGCTTTTGGAATTGGCACCAGTGAAATCGAACACGTGCTGGCGACGCAGTGCCTGACGCAATTCAAATCGAAGACGATGAAGGTGGAAGTCAGCGGCAAGCTGCCGCGAGGAGTGACGGCGAAGGACATTATTCTGGCGGTGATCGGAAGAATTGGGATTGCCGGCGGGAACGGATACGTTTTCGAATATACGGGCGAAGCGGTGCGCGGACTTTCGATGGAAGGGCGCATGACGATGTGCAATATGTCCATCGAAGGCGGGGCGCGGGCGGGAATGGTGGCGCCGGACGAGACGACATTTGAATATATGGAGGGGCGGCCATTCGTTCCGCGGGGAAAGGAATTTCAGGAGGCGGTAGCGTTCTGGGAGACTTTGCCGAGCGACACGGGTGCAAACTACGACGACACTTTGACCTTCCATGCGCGGGATTTGGCGCCGATGGTTACATGGGGCACCAATCCGGGGATGGTAACGCAGGTTTCTGATCGCGTGCCGGATCCAGCCTCATTCACTGATCCCGTGGATCGCGAGGCAGCTACGCGGGCGCTGGTTTATATGGGCTTGGAACCTGGAACGGCGATGGAAGATATTCCGCTGGACCGCGTGTTTATCGGCTCGTGCACGAATTCGCGGCTGGAAGATTTGCGCGCGGCGGCAAAAATGGTTGAGGGCAAGCATGTGTCGAAATCTTTAAAGCAGGCGTTGGTGGTGCCGGGTTCGCGCGTGGTGAAAGCGGAAGCGGAAGCCGAGGGGCTGGATAAGATTTTTGTGGCGGCGGGATTTGAATGGCGCGACGCGGGTTGCAGCATGTGCATCGGGATGAATGATGATGTGTTGCTTAGCGGCGAGCGTTCGGCGAGCACTTCGAATCGCAATTTCGAGGGGCGGCAGGGTAAGGGCGGGCGCACGCATCTGGTGAGTCCGGTGATGGCGGCAGCGGCGGCGATTGAAGGCCACTTCGTGGACATCCGCAAGTGGGATAATTCGGACGGAGCGGAGTAGCGAGCGTCGATGAGGTTCGAGAAGGATTTCGAACGCCGTACACTTCGCCTTCAGTTTACGAGCGGTGAAGTCATTGATGCGATTATCATCTCCGTGGCTGACCTCGACGACGGTGATGGCTTCGTGTATGAAACGATACCTCGCGCTGCTGTGGCGTTTTGGGCGCGATTCACGGATCTGGAAAAATACGAGGTTTTGGAGAATTAGGAACACATGGAACCCTTCATCAAGCATACAGGATTGGTGGCGCCGCTGGATCGCGTGAACGTGGATACGGATCAGATGGTGCCGAAACAGTTTTTGAAATTGCAGACGCGGCAGGGGTATGGGCGCGTGCTTTTTTACGACTGGCGTTATTTGCCGGGGGAGAAGCCCAATCCGGAATTTGTGCTGAACGTGCCGCGTTATAAGGGCGCTTCGGTGATTTTGGCGCGCGCCAATTTTGGTTGTGGGTCGAGCCGCGAGCACGCGCCTTGGGCGATTCTGGATTATGGGTTTCACGCGATTCTGGCGCCTAGTTATGCGGACATTTTTTACAATAATTGTTTTAAGAATGGGATTTTGCCGGTGACTCTATTGAACGAGCAGATGGATGAGCTATTTGCGCGCACAGAGAAGAACGAAGGTTATCGGGTTACTGTGGATTTGCAGGAGCAGGTGGTGACGGATGATGCCGGGTTGCGGTATGCGTTTGAGGTAGATCCGTTCCGGCGGGATTGTTTGTTGAAGGGATTGGATGATATTGGGCTTACTTTGGTGCATGAACCGAGGATTTCCGCTTTTGAGGCTAGGAACTTGAAACATCCGGCGATGTATGAGGCTGTGGATGTGAAGCATCACAGCGATTCGCCACAATCTGCACGGCATAACTAGAAACAGCTCGCGATTTTTTTGCGGTTCAGGAGTCCTTCGCGCCCGCGTTGCGCAGTAATTCCGCTAGATTCTTTTCTCCTTTGCTGGTGGCCATCGAAAGAGCAGTTTGCCCGTCGTTCGCGCGTGCCTGCACGTCCGCTCCCGCATCGAGCAGAATGGCCACCATGGCAGGCCAGTCAGTTTGTGCTTTACCCAGACGCGCCAGAAAGGTCCTTCCGGTGAACGATTCCCAGATCGCTTCGTGCCCTCGTATCGCTGCGTACATCAGAAGCGTGGCGCCCCTTCCATATTTTGCATTTACGTCCGCGCCTGCTTGCAGCAGATCTTGCGTGATTTCCAAATGGCCAGACGAGACAGCCCAGCGAATAGCTATTTGCAGACTTTTTTTCAGATCCGTTCGTCCTTCGGCCTTCTTCAGGAGTTCGGCCAGTATTTCGCGATGGCCCTCCGCAGAAGCGATCCATAGCGCATCACCCGGCATTTTGCCTTCAGCCAGAACATCTGCTCCAGCCTGAATGAGTGCGCGCACGACTTCAGGATTTCCGAGCCGGGCAGCGGTTACCAACAAAGTATAGCCATGCTCATCTTGCAGATCGGGAGGAACGCCCTGGCTGAGAAGCGTCAGGACGAAGGCCAAATCGTCCCGGGAGACGGCGTCAATCAGCGCGGCGTGATCGCTGGAGCGTCCACGAGCATGGATCAGCTGACAATCGTTTGTCGCTTCTTGCGCTTGACGAAAACCTTGCAGCGCGCGCGAAGGTTCGATGCCCAGCAAACGCGCGAATTCGCCGGCGCGTGTTTCCGCGAACGCTTGGGAATTGGTGAGCGCGTCGCGAACGGCTGAGGCGGTCGTCTTATGCGGTGCCAGCTTGGCGAGGCGCGCGAAATGGCCGGACCATTTCTTGCGCTGAGTGGCGCTAACCGGGCCGAAGTATCCGGGATGCGAATCGAATTGATCTGTTAATCGTCCGCGGTCGTAAAGAAGGTAGAGGAGAACGTCGCTGTCATGAACCAAGAGTGCGAGTACAGGAGCGGCAGTCTTTGCGGAAAGGCTTTTGGCAAGGCGACGAATTTCTTTGATGTCCTGCGCGTCGCTGGCCTCGTCGTAGAGGGTAATCCATCCGTTCTTCTGATCGGTCACGAGGGCGCGGGAGCTTACAACTTGCGCGATTGCCTTCGCGCAGCGAGAAACGCTGCGTGCGCGGATTTGATAGTTTGTGAACGATGCGCCCATTTTGAGTTGGATACCGGGTGAGCGGTCCGTCTTTCTGCTTACAGAGTAACCCAGGCCGCGGTGCGTATGGCTGGGACAGACGCAAGTTGAGGCTATCTTGCAAATATCCAACCGCAATCGAGAAATCGGGAGGGGCGATCACCGATGGCGGTCTGAACACAGCCGCTACAAAGGCCGAATCAAGAGCCAAGTCAAAAGCCAAGTCATACGAGCCCGCCTGAAGGCGGCCGCTACAAATTCAAGATCTGGGCGCGGGCGGCGTTTTGGGCCGCGGATTATTCTTGCGCGTGGATTATTGGCTCCGGGGATTCCGGCGCGATGGGGGCTGGACCTTTTAGTTCGGCTAGGAGGATGCCGGCGAAGATTAGGGCGGCGCCCAGGAGGATGCGGCCGCCTAGATGTTCGCGGGCCAGGAGCCAGGACGTGAGGGCCGCGAAAACTGGTTCGAGGCTGATGAGGATTGCGGTGTGCGTGGGCGAAGTATATTGCTGCGCCCAGGTTTGCGCGGAAAAACCAAAGGCTGTGGAGCCTAGTGCGGTGATCAGCACGGCGAAGATTAGCGTGTTGCTCCAGACCCAGCGCGGGTGTTCGACTCCGGTGACGGAGAGTAACGGTAGCGCGATGGTGGCCAGAATTGCGGTGGTGGCGACCTGCACTACGGCCAGTGCGCCGACGGAATGATGCGCGATGTAGCGACTGATGAAAATCATGTGCACCGCGAACATCACGGCGCAGCCGAACACCAGCGGATCGCCGCGATTCAGGCCGCCGAATCCTTCGGGCGGCACGGTGAGAAAATAGAGGCCGGCGAGAGCGGCGAGGGCGCCGGCCCAGATCCATTTATTGACGGGGCGCTTGCTGAAAATGGCGAGCAGCAGCGGAACGATGACTACGCTGGAACCGGTGATGAAGGCGGCCTTCGATGGCGACGTGAATTTCAGTCCGGTGGTCTGAAGCGCGTAACCGGCGAACATGAAGAAGCCGATCTGCGCGCCAGCCCAGATTGAGCTCCGAGTGAGGCTGCGTAAGGCTTGGCGGAAGAAAATCGCCATCACCACCGCGGCCAGCGCGAAACGCACGGCGATGTACATGAAGACGGAAACGTCGGCGAGCGCGTCCTTCACCACTACGAACGTGGCGCCCCAGATGAGCGCGGTGAATCCCAGAGCGAGATCGGCGCGAAAATGTTTGCTGAGCATGGACGAAAGAGTCTATGCGCTCCGCCCGAAGGTGACAAGATGAGAAACAACTTCGCAACGCAGCTCGGCATCTTCATTGACGCGGGCAGCGACGTATAGTACAGAGGTTCGTGTCCATGACTCGTCCATTAACTCGTCCATTAACCGCAGTCGTACTTGCGTTTCTCTGCCTCGCGATGCTGGTGGCCGCTCCCTTGCGGGGCGCGAAACACGAAGCGTGGTTTGAGGTGCGCAGCCCGAATTTCATCGTGGTCAGTAATGCCGGCGAAAAGGAGGCGCGCAAGACCGCCATCCGTTTCGAGCAGATTCGTGCCGTCTTTCGTCGTTCGCTCGATGTCGCGAGTAAGCATCAGAGCCCGGTAATCACCATCCTCGCGGTTAAGGACGAAAATTCCGTGAAGGCCCTGCTGCCAGAATATTGGGCCAAGGGACACGCACATCCCGCCGGAATATTCCTCCAGAACATGAATCAGTACTTCGCGGTGGTGCAGCTCGACGCTCAGGGATCGAATCCGTATAACACTATCTATCACGAGTACTACCACTCGTTGACCATGCCGTATTACCCGAATTTGCCAGTGTGGTTGTCGGAGGGCTTGGCGGAATTTTACGGCAATACGCAGATGAACGACTCCGAAGTGGGCATGGGCCGACCGGATCCCGACCTGATCGCCGAACTCAAGCAGGGCGGATTGCTGCCGCTGGACGTTTTGTTCAAGGTGACTCACGATTCTCCGTACTACAACGAACAGAACAAGATTTCGGTGTTTTATGCGGAGTCGTGGGCGCTGACCCACTACCTGATGGTGGGCGATAAGGCGGCGCACCGGCCGATGCTGCAAGCTTACCTCCACGCGTTGGCGCTGGGAGAGAGCCAGGAAAAGGCTGCCGCGGAGAGCTTCGGCGACCTGAATAAATTGCAAACGGCCGTGTACCTCTACATTCACAATGGCGCGTTCTACTATTTGAAATCACCGCCTCCTCCGGAAATTCCCACCGGTGATCTGCACGTGCGCGAACTTTCCGAAGCGGAGATGGATGCGTACCGCGGCGGATTTGCCGCCGTGCGTGGCCAAGCTAAAGATGCCGAGCCGATGCTGGAAGAAGCGGTGAAGCTCGATCCTAAACTGGCGCTGGGCTACCAATACCTCGGCTTCGCGGAGTATGAAGATCACCAGCGCGCGGAAGCGCTGGCCGATTTCACGCGCGCGATTGATTTGGATCCTAAGAACGCACTGACGCGATTTCTGCGCGCGTATTTGGCTTCCACGCAAAGAGGGGCCGTGGCGAATGACGCGCAGATGGAAGAGGACTTGCGAGCGGCGATCGCCATCAGCCCGGAATTTGCGCCGCCGTATGGCGTGCTGGCGGTGTACCTCTCGAATCGCGGCGAGAACCTGCCGGAGGCGCTGCAACTGGCGCAAAAGGCACAGACGCTGGAGCCGGGCAATGCGGTCTATCAAATTGATATGGCGCAAGTGCTGGCGCGCATGAATCGTTACGAGGATGCGCGCAAGATCGCGCTTCATGCCCGGGCCAACGCCACCAATCCGATGGAGCGTGCGCACGTCGAACAGTTTCTGGCGTTTTTACAGCAGGTAAGCAAGTTTCCTCCGGACGATTCCGATGCGACGGAGCCTGCTGAGGTGCAGCAGCCTTCAGCCGCGTCATCGGCCCCGGCATCGGAGCCGGTATCGCCCACGTCGTCGGGCACACCCCCGGACACGGTGTCGGTCACGACTTCGCCAGCTAACGCGCCACCCGCCGCCAGTCTGAGCGAGGCGACCGGCACCGTGACGAAGCTGAGTTGCATGAACGGATTAACATTCGAACTGGACACCGGCGCGGGGTCGTTGACCCTGCATGCCAAGCCCGGCGCGCAATACCAGATAAGACTGACGACGCGGCCGAACGGACCGTTTAATCCGTGCACGGCGATCCAGGGGCAGCGCGTTAAGGTTGAATATCACCCGGTGGGCAGCAATGGAAAAATGGGCGACGTGGAGTCGCTGACGGTGCTGACAGCTGGTGTTGGCGATAGCAGTGGTGGCGGCGCGCGGCGGCTCGACGTGGGCGCTGGCCACGCTGATCCGGTGACGACTTCCGCCGAAGGCAACGTGACGCACGTGCTGTGCAATGGGCACGAGCTTACTTTGAATCTGGATGCGGGTGAGGAGAAGTTTATCTTGCATGCGCGGGACGCGACGCGGGTGCAGTTCGAGCAGGATGTGGCATTTGACGCGGGGAATTTTCAGCCGTGCACGCAGTTGCAGGGGCATGCAGCGAAGATTACGTTTGAGGCGGTGGATGGCAAGACTTACGACGGCGAGATTCAGGGAGTCGAAGTCGAGAAGTGATTTCAGTTTCCGCTTGGCACCTTGTGGCGAGCTTCTGTTGCAGGCTCAACCGCAACTTCAAAAGATTTAACGCAGAGGACACAGAGAAAAACCTGAGAAACATCTGAGAAGACAGTTCTTGGCACTAGGGCGTGGCTGGCGAGTCCGGTTGTTGATACACGATGCGGCCGCCGGTGATGGTCATTTTCACTTTTATTGTTAGCAGGTCGCGCGGCGGGATTTGATTTAAATTCACGGGGTACACGACCAGGTCCGCGAAAATTCCTGGCGCGATTGTGCCTTTGCGTTTTTCCTCGAATTCGGCGTAGGCCGAACCTGCGGTGTAGGCACGGAGACAATCTTTCATGGGCAAGCTTTCCTGCGGCTGCCAGCTGGCGCTTCCCTGCGGGAGCTCGCGCGTGACGCAGGCGTAAATTCCGCGCAGAGGATCGAGCGGCTCGACGGGATGGTCGGTGCCGAAGGCGAGATGCACGCCATTTTTTTCCATGGTGCGCCAGGCGTAGGCGCCGCGCGAACGTTCGGGGCCGAGGCGGTCGCTGGCCCAGCGCTCGTCATCGAGCAGATGCGACGGTTGCATTGACGCGACGATATTGAGTTGGCCGAAGCGCGCGAAATCTTCTGGCGCGACGACTTGGGCGTGTTCAACGCGATCGCGGCGGTCGCGCGAGCCATTCGCCGCGACGACTGCCGCGAAAGTATCCAGCGCGACATGGTTGGCGCGGTCGCCGATCGCGTGAAAGGCGAGCTGAAAACCGGCGCGGTCGCGTTCGATGGCCATGGGCACGAGCGTCGCGGGATCCGTGCGCAGAAGGCCGGTGTTTCCGGGCGCATCGGAATACGGCGCAAGCATCGCAGCGGTGCGCGAACCGAGCGAGCCATCGATGAACGCTTTGAGCGCGCCGGTTTTGAGCCAAGGATCCGTCGAGCCCCATTCGCTGCGCAGATTGTTGAGCGTGGCGATAGGCAGCGTGAAATCCAGCCACTCAGTGATGCGCGCGGTCAACTTCCCTTCCCTGCGCAGTTGCTGATAGATAAGGAAATTTTCCTTGCTGAACGAAACGTCCGTGGTGATTTCCAGATAGGAATTATCCTGCATGGAAGTGATGCCGTTGCGCGCGGCGTCGGCGAGGACCAGTTCGATGCCGCGGCGACGGTCTGCCGGGGATGGCGCTGCGATTTTGCTAAAAACCAGGTTCATTCCAGCGACTTCCTGCAGGAAACCGGTGGGTTCATTGGTTTGCGCGTCGCGAACGATGTGGCCGCCCGCGGGCTGTGCGGTGTTTTGCGTCACGCCGGCCAGCTGCAGCGCGAGGGAATTTGCGACGGCTACGTGGCCATCTACGCGCGCGAAGAACATCGGATACGCTGTGGAAACTGCATCAAGGTCGGCGCGCGTGGGATCGCGGCGACCGGGCCAGAGCGTCTGGTCCCATCCGAAGCCGGTGATCCATTCGCCGGGGGCGCGGTCTTTTATGGCTGCGCGAATGCGTTGCTGAAATTCGGCGAGCGATTGTGCTCCGGTGAAATCAATGGCGAGCTTGGCGAGCGCGGATTGGCCGATGTGCACGTGCGCGTCGTTGAATCCGGGCATGACGAACGCGCCATGCAAATTAAGGATGCGTGTTCTTGGGCCTAGCCACGGTTTGATGTCGGGAGCGTCCTCGCCGCCTGCCTTTTGCGCGTCGGGCGAATCGGGAGCGATATAGGAAACCGCAACGATGGATTCACCGCGGATCGCGACGGCACTGGCCCACTCGTGGGTGAGGTCCATGGTCTCGATCAGCGCGTTCGTCAGAACGAGGTCGGCGGGAGCTTGCCCGGGAGAAAGCGGCATCGGATTCTGCGTCACGGCGGCGGTGGATTCATGCGCAGGCCGTACACTGCGGGGCGCGAGCGCAATTGCTAGACTTGCACCGATAAACAAAACGATTGGAAGGAGAGCGCGGGACATTCTAACGTTGCGACGCGCGACTGGATGTCATTTATTCGTTCCCTCGGGAGCTAACCTCATTCAAATGCCGCCACTTTAACGAACCGGGCTGTTTGTTTATTTTTCGCCCACCAATCCTTCCAGATTCGGATGTTTTCGATCGTCGAATCCGCGTCCGGCGGCAGCGGCGGATCCTGCACCATGCGCGAGAGCGCGGGCATGAACGGTTTTTCATAGGGAATGTCGAAATAGTTGCTGGAATTGACGAGCGCCTCGAAGGCATCCCGTCCGCCGATAATTTGCAGCTTTTGAATGGCAGTCTGATAGGACTGTGTTTTTAGCTGGCCCACAACTATTTCAAACTCTTTGGCATTGCCCAATTGTGCGAGCGCGGTTTCCACGTAATCGTGCCGCAGCCAGATGTATGGCGCCCTTGTGCCCACGTAGCCGTTATACGGGTAGCCCATCGTTCCCAGTTTTGTGATGGCCGGCACCGCGCGTTGATCGCCGGTGGCGCCTAGGTCCACGAGCGCCATGTCGAAGCCCCATTCCACTTTTCGGCCCAGGCATTGCTCGTAGGGATCTTGCAGATCTCCGCTGATCGAAAACGGAATTGGCTTTACGTGTTTCGACCAGTTTGCCCAATCTTCGCGCGAACCGATGAACTTGCCATTGGTGCGGATGGGCGCGTTCTCCACAACATCCGCGAGAGCGTTGAATATTATCGGAACATCATCATAGCAGGCATCAGTTTCGCACCCGAGAGTGATCGGGCCGGGATGAGCGCCCAAGTAAGCCATGATCATAGAGATGGATCTCGGCGTGTTAACGAGCAGGAGCTTTTCTAGCGTCCATACTGTGTAACGGAAATCCTTGCGATTGAGTTCGCTTTCCAGTTCCGCGTAAGTAGCCTCGTCGCCGAGTTTCGCCAGACTGGCTTGGGCTGCACCGCCGACTGTTTCGGGCGACGTCTCCGGGATGGAAAGTTTCCGTAGCGTGGAAACTACTTTTTGTCCGGCGATTGCCGCGGCCCGCAGAATCACGTTGGGGTCTTTCGTTGTTTCCATCTGTGGAATCAGCGCAGCGACGTCAATGGGACCGCGCGGACACTTCTGCGCCGATGCTTGCGTTGCACACCGAAGCGAAAGTGCCATAGCCATTGCTGCGAGCAAAGTCGCTGGACGTGCGTTCATGCTGGACTCACCTCTGCCTTTAGAACGAATTGAGGCACACAGCTTGCACGGGACTTTAGCCCTTTGCCGACAGGCTGTTGCGGGGCGCCGCTCAGCCAAGTCCGGCGGGACATTCTAGGGCTGAACTCCGGCCAGGGCGACTGTGGCGAGGAAGAGGCGCTTGAGGCCGAGTTCGCGGCCGGTGGCGTCGTACCACTCGGCGATGGTGTGGGAGCCACCGCCTTTACCGCCGCCGCCGAGGGAGACAGCGGGAATGTTAAGCGAGAGGGGAATGTTGGCGTCGGTGGAGCTGCGTTCGAGGCGCGAGCGATTGCCGAGGAAGCGATCCACGTTGCGCAGGATTTCGAGCAACGCTGCGTTGTCCGGCAATTTCCCGGCGGGGCGCGAACCGAGCGAGCGGACGATTACGCGGAGGGTTTCGTTTTCGTCGTGCGCGGTGGACAGTTCTTCGCGGGCGCCGGATTGCATGGCGTCGCGCAGGGCGCGCTCCATTTTATTTACTTCGGCTTCGTCCTCGGAGCGCAGGTCCACTTTCACGGCGGCGCGCGCGGGAATGGAATTCACGGAGGTGCCACCTTCGATCATTCCGAAATTGTAGGAGCTGCGGGGATCATCGGGAACAGGCAGCGCGGAAAATTTCACGATGCCGCGGGAAAGTGCGGTGATGGGATTGGGGGCGCCGAAATCGGACCAACTGTGTCCGCCGGGGCCGGTGATGGCTATTTCGAAGCGGTGCGATGCGATGCCTTGCGTGGTGATGTGTTCGGTCGAGGCGCCGTCCACTGCAATTACTGCTGCGAGACGCGAGCCGTAACTTTCCACAAGCGCGCGAATGCCGCGCAGATTACCTTCGCCTTCTTCGCCGACGTCGCCGGCGAGGACGATCGTCTTGGTGGTTTGGATACGAGATTCGGCAAGCGCGCGGGAGAGGCCTGCCAGCGCGGCGAGGCCTGCGCCGTTGTCCGCGATGCCGGGAGCGGTGAGGCGATTGCCGTGGCGTTTCACTTTGACGTCTGTGCCGGCGGGGAAAACTGTGTCGAGATGCGCGGCGAGTAATATGACGCTGTTCGCGTCGGTGCCGGCGCGCTCGGCCACTACATTGCCAATTTTATCGAGCTGCACTTTTAGACCGGCGGCTTCGAAGACTTTTTTTAGATATTCGGCGCGCGGAGCTTCTTTGAATTCCGGCGCGGGGATTTCGGTGAGGTGGATTTGCTGGTCGGTGACCCAAGAAGTGTTTTTTTCAATCCAGGCGAGGGCGCGGACGCACGCAGGATCGTCGGCTAGCTTCTCGATCGAGTCACCGGCAGCGCGCGCGTAGAGTGTGGCCATCATCAGAAAGATACAGCAGATTAGTGTGAGTTTCACGAGATTCGTGCGGCGAAGTTTTGCGCGCTGGGTCGAAGGTCTGTGCGCCGCGCCTGGCGTACAGTTTACAGACATCAGTGCGGACTGTCATTCGGAGGGCGAAACTTCGCGCGGCGAATGTGACTAGCGGGTTTTGGCTGCAGCTGGGGCGGAGGCGATGATCGCTTGGATTTCTTGTTCAGTCATGATGCGCTCAGCTTGTTTTGCGGCGGCGAAGATGCGGTCCACCAGGTCGTCGCTGGCGGCGATACTGCGCTTTTCGAGCCAGTAGATTACGTTCGAGCGGCCGCTGAGCGGGCCGATTTCGATAATTTGCTCGAGGCCGAAGAGATGCGAGGGGACGCCACTGTAAATGGAGTTGGCGAGTTCCTCGTCGCCCTTTTTGTAGGCTTTCACGATGGCTGCGGCGTGCACGCCGGTGGCGGTGCGAAATGCGTCACGCCCGACGACCGGATAATTCGGCGGAATCGGCGTGTGCGTGGCTCTCGAGACGGCTTCGGAATATTGTTTCAGCTTCGAGAGGTCCTGTTCGATCAGGCCTAGCAGGCGCAGGTTGACTAGCATCAATTCCATGGGCGTGTTGCCGACACGTTCGCCGAGAGCCAAGGCGGCGGCGTGGACCTGATCGGCTCCGGCGGCGATGGCGGCGAGAGAATTGGCGATGGCCAGGCCGCGATCATTGTGGCCATGCCAATCCACGCGAATTTTTTCGCCGGATGGCTTTACGACTTCTTCGACGACGAACTTTACCAGATTGTAGGCGCCGCGCGGAGTGGCATGGCCGACCGTATCGCACAGCACTGCGGCGCGCGCGCCGGCACGAATCGCGGTGGAGTACAACGTGATTACTGTTGCGGGGTCGGTGCGGATGGTGTCTTCGGTGACGTACATCACCGGAAGACCCGCTGCGGTGGCGAATTTCACGGCGTCTTCGGTGGTGCGTTGCAGATGCTCAACCGTCCAGTCTTCTACCAGGCGGCGAATCGGGCTTGAGCCTAAAAACGTGGCGGCTTCGATGGGTCGGCCAACTTTTTCGGAGATTTCGATGATGGGTTGGATGTCGTTCTTCAGCGTGCGCGCGGCGCAGTTGGGGCGGATCTTCATGCGCGACGTGACGATTTCGCGGGCCAGGGCTTCCGTGTCGGCATAGGCGCGCGGGCCGGCGCCGGGCAACCCGATATTCACAGTATCAATTCCGAGCGATTCCATAAGGTGCAGGATTTCGATTTTTTCGGCGATGCTGGGGTCACGGACGGAGGGATTTTGCAGGCCATCGCGCAGCGTTTCGTCATTCAGGGCTACGTGGCGGGTGGTGGGGATTTCGGCGCCGGTATAGGTGTTCCAGTCGTGGATGAGTTCGTGTTTCATCTTGTGGGCCGGTTGCAGGCACTCAATTCTCGCGCGCGACGGCGGTCTGCGCGGCTGGTGCTTAATAGCGAATGGTGTAGCTGCGCGGAGCCTTTGTATGGCCGGGTTTATAGATTGTCTGGCAAAATTCGCAGCGATAGATTTCGGCTTTCTTGCCGACCAGGGCTTCGATTTCTTTCGGATAATCGTACCACCGTTTTAGATGGCCGCAGCAGAGCTTGCCTTTGGCGTCTTTTTCGTCGCAGGCGCGCATGGTGGGCTTTTTCGGTTTGATTTTCGGGCCTGTCGGGGGTTCAGGTTCGGCTGCTGGCGCGGCAGCTGCAGGTGCTGCTGCAGGCGGCGCTGGCGACGCGGCGGCTGGAGTGGCTGGCGTTGGAGATTCTGGAGTTGCGTCAGTCATTCGAATCGCTCCTCGTAATTCCCTACCTTAATGCGACCTCAAATTCTGTCGCGCCGGAAAATTACCCCACGCGCTCCGCCTTTTTTTGCCATTGCGGCGAAGCGGCGGCGCCAGCTGGGCGCGAAAAGCGTCTCGACGAACGCGTTGGCTGCCGCAGCCAGCTCGGCAGTGTAACCGAACCACCAGGATTTCGCGATGCGCGGCAGGCGGTCCACATCAATATATTTTACTCGAACCATTTCGAGCAGTCCAAGGCGGGAATGGGTGTGGCCCCAGCCGCTCGAGCCTGGGCCGCCGTGGGGAGCTTCGGTGATGCCGTAGTAGCTGGCTACATCGTTGACCATTACGGAGCCGGCACGGATTCGGGAGGCGATTTCGCGGCCGCGACCGTTGTCGGTGGTCCAGACGCTGGCGCTTAGGCCGAAGGGGGAATCGTTGGCGAGAGCGACGGCTTCGTCAGCGGTGGCGACGGATCGAATGGCGATGACCGGGCCGAAAGTTTCTTCGCGCATAAGTTGCATGGAATGGTCCACGTTCGTCACCACGGCGGGCTGTAGAAAATTTGCGCCCAAGTCGGGCCGGCGGTTGCCCCCAGTCAGGACTTGCGCACCGCGTTCGACTGCGTCGTGTAGTTGCGCTTCAACTTTTTCGAGTTGGGTGAGGCGGATCATGGGGCCGATTTCGGCGTCGGGATCGGTGGCGGGACCTATGCGAAGTTTTTTGGTCTTTTCGACGCAGAGTTGCGTGAAGCGTTCGGCTGCGGGCTGCTCGACGTAGATGCGTTCGACGGAAATGCAGGTTTCGCCGCAATTCATGAAGCCGCCCCAGACGGCGGCGCTGGATGCGATTTCGAGATCGGCGTCGGCGAGGACGATCATCGCGTCTTTACCGCCGAGCTCGAGGACCGAGGGGATTAGTTTTGTGGCGCAGGCTTCGGCGATGCGCTGGCCGGTTGCGACGCTGCCGGTGAAGAAAACTTTGTCAGGGCCGGCTTCGATGATCGCGGCGCCGAGGTCGCCGCGGCCTTGCAGCACTTGGACGAGGCCAGGCGGGAATTTTGCTTGCTCGACGAGTTCGCCGACCAGTCGTCCACACCACGGCGTCAGTTCCGACGGCTTTAGTAGCACGGCATTGCCCGTGGCGAGCGCGGGTATTACCTGGGCCATGGGAATCGAGAACGGATAATTCCAAGGCGAGATGATGGCGACGACGCCGAGCGGATCGAATTCCAGCCAGCCGGATTTCGCTTTCATGGCGAGATTGTGGTGCGGCACGCGTTCGGGGCGAAGCCAGCGCGGGGCTTGGCGGGCGAGGAAATCGGCGGTGTCCAGCGCGAGGAGAACTTCGGCGAAGATCGCTTCGACACGCGGCTTCCCTGCTTCGCGGGTGATTACGTCCGCGATTTCGTCGCGACGCGCGAAAATTGCATCGCGCAGGTGGCGCAGCATGGCACAGCGTTCGCGCATAGGGCGTGCGGCCCACTCTTTTTGCACGTCGCGGGCACGCGCGAAAATCGCGGACAGATCGGCGGGTTGCGTTGCTGCAAATTGTGCGTTTATTTGCTGCGTGGCGGGGTTGATCGAGTCAATCGTAGCTGCCGCGCGCGAAGGAGGTGAGGCGAGCTGTGAAGGGACCGCCATTTCTTTCGTGATTGTAACCGAAATGCGGCGAGGCGACCGCAAGGACATTACGTCAAGTGTCGGCGCGGACGCACGCTTGAAAAGAGCACAGGCAAGATTGCCCGTGCCACTAAGACCGGCAGGCAGGCGCTACGTGATTCGTTCGCGGCGACGGGCCGCGAACATCGCGCGCGAATCGGTGGGGTCGGGATACTCGAGGGCTACTAGGTAGAGGCCTTCGGGGGGGACTGTGGGGCCGGAGCGGGAGCGGTCGCGGGCAGCAAAAATTTCTGGGATGTCGGACGGGGCCACGCGGCCTTTGCCGACTTCGATCAGGGTGCCGACGATTTTTCTTACCATGTAACGCAAGAAGGAGCGGCCGCGGACCACGTAGGCGATCTCGTCGTGGTGCGGGTCGCGCACAATTTCGGAGGAATGGATTACGCGCTGCATGTCGCGGTCTTTGTCGTCCTCTTCGGAGCCGGTGGATGCGGCGAAGGAACTAAAATCATGCTGGCCTGCGAAGGCGCGGGCGGCGGCGGACATGGCGGCTTCGTCGAGCGGCCAGGGATAGTGGAAGGCGCGGCGATGATCGAAGGGCGGCAGGACTTCACCGCGATAGATGCGGTAGCGGTAGGTTTTTCCTTGGGCGAGCCAGCGGGCGTGAAAATCCTGGCCGACTTCTTGGGCTGCGACGATGCGTACTGTTGGTGGGAGCAGCGCGTTCATGCCGCGCTGAATTTCTTGCGCGTCGAGCGTGGAGTGCGTTTTGAAATGCGCGACTTGGCCTAGCGCGTGAACGCCGGCGTCGGTGCGGCTCGCGCCGTGGATGGTGATCGGTTCTTGCGTGATTTGGCGGATGGCGTCGTGGAGAGCGCCTTGGATCGTTGGCAGGCCGGGTTGGAGTTGCCAGCCGTGGAAGCCTGAGCCATCGTAGGCAATGGTTAGTTTTACTGTTTGCATGTGGCTGATGGGATTATCGCATGTGAGGGCAGTTCAAATTCACCACAGATGAACGCAGATGAACACAGATAAAGGCATTGCTGAAAGCGAAAGGAGATAAAAAAGGCGCACGCAACGAGCCAATTCCTCGCGCCCTGGCCGGGCGTTCCGCTGGGACGCGCACTATTGCTTCGGATGGTCTTTGAAAAAAGTCCACATCAGGTCGGTGGCCGGGACGCCGTTGTTGCTCAGTGCGGTGCCGGGCCACATGTGATGGCCGCCTTGGATCGCGTAGAGGGCGACGGCAGTGTTGGCGCGGCAGCCGGAGTAGATGTCGGTGTGAACTTCGGCGGTCTCAGCGTGCTTAGGCGTTTGCGCGCAGGCATCGTAGTCCACCCAGAATGCCACGGTGTCTGCTACGGACGCGTCGGAACGGACCGAGCCCATTTGATAGGGAGTGGAGCCGCCGTTGAATGGGACCAGATGATCGGCGGTGCCGTGGAAAACGATCACTGAGACGGGGCTCGTCGGATGGCAGGGAATGTCTTGCGCGCCTTCTACTGGTGAGATGGCGGCGAATTTATCGGAGACCTCGCAGGCTAAGCGATAGGACATCATTCCGCCGTTGGAAATTCCCGTGGCGTAGATGCGCTTGGGATCCACGGAGTAATCTTTCTCCACTCTTTCCAGCAGCGCGCGGACGAACGCTACGTCGTCAATTTTATGTTCCATGGCGTAGCCGCAGCAGGCGCCGGAATTCCAGGTGGGGACGTTTTTCAGGCGGCCCGTGCCGGTGGGATAGACTGCCAGGAAATTTTGCTGGTCGGCTTTCGCGCTCATGCCGGACAAGCGCTCGACGTTGTTCGCGCTTTCCGTGGCGCCATGCAGGACGAGGACCAGGGGCAGCGGCGTCTTCCCCGTGTACCCTGGCGGCGTGTGTACGAAATAGTTGCGCGTGCGGCCGTCTATCTCAATTGTGCCGTCGTGATCGTTGTAGGCGAGCGCATGCAGCATGTGACGACCGGAGATCCCGGCCAGTACGATGCAGGTTAATGCCACAGCGATGACGATTGGAGTTACTCCGCGTCGAGCCTTCATTTTCGGTTGCCCTTGATTGCGATTTTACGCGAGCCTCGACCTGATAAACACTTTTGAGAGCGAACAGTTTCTTCGCGGGCGCGAAAAAGTTACGGCTGGGAGCGCGAGAAGCGGGAGCCGGGACGCGTGGGCATGCCGCCGGCGTGGCATTGCGGGCAATCGTCGGGCTCGTAGCTGGGGACTTCCAGTTCGAGCAGGGCGCGGGCGGTGACGTTGAGTTCGAGGCGTCCGCCGCTGCGATCAATGATGGCGCCGGCGGCTACGGCGAGGGCGCCTTCTTGTTCCACGACGCCGATGGTTTCGCGCGTGGAGCCGCCGGTGGTCCAGACGTCTTCGATCACCAGAACGCGTTCGCCGGGCTTCAGTTCAAAGCCGCGACGCAGAGCCATTTGGCCGGAGCGATCGCGTTCGACGAAAAGCGCGCGGACGCCGAGAGCGCGCGCGACTTCATGGCCGATAATCACGCCGCCGAGCGCGGGCGAGACGACGCAGGCGACGGTGTGATCCTTGAAAAGTTCGGCGAGGGCGCGGCCGAGTTGTTCGGCATGCTGCGGATGTTGCAGGACGAGCGCGCACTGGATGTAGGTGGCGCTGTGGCGTCCGCTGGACAGCTCGAAGTGTCCCGTGCGGATGGCACCTACTTGTTCGAGCAGCTTCAAGATTTCGTCGCGTTGCATCGCACTCCATCCGGCGTGTGCTTGTGCGCGTGCGGGGGCACAGGCAGCCAGTCGCGCTAGGGTAAGGGCGAAGGGAGAAAGTGTCAAGGAGACGTGATTCGTGACTTGTGATTCGTGAGTAGTGATTGGTGAGTAGTGACTCTTGATTCGTGGTTGGCCTCAGTGCAGCGAGGGATGGCACGGACGATCTACTCGTCCGTTCGCAAACTGACGGAACCGATTCCGCCTTCGATCGTCAGGTCGATTGTTGCGGGCGTTTTCCCCAGCGCGTCGTTTACGTAGTCGTCGCCTTCGCGCGTTAGGCCGTGCGGGCTGACGCTGCCGATTCCGCCGGAGGCGTGGACGCGCACGCCGACATCTTTCGGCAGGCGAATTACGGCTGAGCCTACGCCGCCGTGAATGTCCACGTGCAGGTCGGATTTGCGCGGGCCGGTGAGGTCGAGATTTATTTGGCCGACGCCGGCTTGCACGTCGAGATTTTTCACGCCGAGGCCTTGCAGGCGCAGATTGCTGGAGCCGGCGCCGATTTGCACGTTCATATCCATGGCGACGTTATCGGCGAAGCGGAGTTGCCAGTCGTTGCGCGAAGTAGCGAAGTGCAGGTGCGTCTTATTTTCCTGTGTGATGGAAAGATCGCCGTGGCCGCCGGAAACTTCATATTCCACGCGCGGCTGGCCGTCGGCTTCGTGATAATCGAAATTGGCGTTCAGCAATTGGTTGACGCTGGCTCCGCCGGACATGTCGAGAGAGCCTGCGGGCATGTCAATATTCGCGGTAACGGATTGCGCGCCTTGCAGGCTGACGTCCTGGGTATCATGCAGAGTCGGGCGCGAATTCCGTCCGTGCCAAACCGCGAAGCCAAAAAGGATCAAGATGATGAGCACGGCCACAGGCGCGCCGGAATGTTGGCGAGGCGCACTGGGGTCCGAATGTCGGTGATCCATCAGGGCATCCCACATATAGCCCACGCCAATGGCAATCAGCAGAACGGGCCAGTAACGTCTGATAATGGACCAGGCATCCAGGTCCGGATGCAGATTGATGATCAGAAAGAAGATGCCGACGGCGATGACGATGAGTGCGCCACCGATCGAGCCGCGCCTTTTGTAGCCGTTGTGGGGCATGCCGGGATCCTCTCACCCTGGAGTACGCGTGGGGGCGCTAAATGTTTCAGGAGAATGTGGCGGGCTGCGAAATTGACAGGAACGAGCGCGTCGGATATTCTCAATGATTCGAAATAGACCACGAAGGAGTACTGAATGGCTCAGGGCACGACGATCAAGCATAAGAAGAAGACGAAATCGGTATTGAAGAATATCCGGCAGTCGGCGGCCCGAGCGGCGATCAATCGCATGAATCGGACGCGGGTGCGGACGTCTATACGGCGGATGCGCACGGCTTTGACTGCTGGCGATACGGTTACGGCGGAGAAGCTGGCTTCGGCGACTTTTTCGGATTTGGACAAGGCGATCCGCAAGAGGACTTTGACGGAGAATACGGCGAACCGGTATAAATCGAGGCTGACCTTGGCTTTGAATGCTTTGAAAGCGAAGAAGAAGGCGTAGGGCGGGGGCAAAGTCAAAGGCCCCACAGATTCACGCAGATTCTAAGGCGCTCCGAGAAATCGGGGCGCCTTTTTTTTGCGTTTAGGAGCATACCAGTTGGCAGGAAGAGAGATCCTTGCCTGCGGCAGGCAGGCTTCGGTCCCTTCGCAAAATCACTCAGCGCGAGGAGGATGACGACGCGTGCTAGGTGTGGCTGAAGGGGCGCGTCTGAGATCCGCCCCTACGTAAACACCGGTGCGGCGGATGCTGGCGCCATGAATTGCTGTGGCGATTACGGCACTTCGCGTTACGCGGCGGACGAGTTTGCAGCGGCGGACGACGTTAGGCGGGCGATTAGAAATTCCATCAGGGCGCGAGGGTTTGGATTTGAGGATTTGAGTTGGTTGTCGGCTTCGGCGAGGGCGATTAGGCCGGCGATCAGGTCTTGCTTTGGAATGCGATGTGCGTTGCGTACGGCGGCCTCGGCTGCGTCCGGTCGCATGCCCAGCGTCCGAGCGGCCTGAAAACCACTGGTGCTTGCGGGCAGGTCGCGGGCTTCGATTAATTTGCGATACATCCACGCCAGCACGCCCACCAGGCCGATCGGTTCTTCGCCCTCGCGCAATAAATTATCGAGAAATTCGAGCGCGGCATCGCGGCGGCGCGTGGCGAGCATGTCCGCCAGCTGCCACACGGTATTTTTGCGCGCGGCGACGACGAGTTCTTCGACGTCGGCGGTGGTGATGCGGCCGCGGCCCTGCACGTAGGATGCGAGCTTCTGAATTTCGAGCTGAATGCGGGCAGGCTCGCTGTTCAAGATGTCCGCGAGCAGTGTGGCGGCGGGGCGATCAATTTCCGCGCCCATATCCTTGGCCATCTGCGCGGCGAGCGAGGCGGCGGATTCGTAGCCGAGCGTCAGTTCGACGATGAGCGCTTTTTCGGCGAGGATTTTGTAAAGGCGCTGGCGATGGTCGAGCTTGGGAACTTCGAAAACCAACACGGTGAACGGCGCGGGCTTTTCCAGATAATCGGCAAACGCTTTCAGCGTGTCTTTGCGCGGGTCGTCGCCGCCGCCGCTATCGCTGTCGTCCGCGTCGGAGGCGTCGCCATCTTTCGAGCGGCCTTGAATGGTTTCGGCGCCGTCGATGAGAACCACCTGGCAGGGCGCGAGCATGGGCATGGTTTCCGCGCGCTGAAATATTTCGCTCCAATCGCCGCCGCGGACGCTGATGCGCGCGAGCGCCCAATCGCGCATCGGTTGCGGCACGTAGGAGTCAATAATTTTGCCTCGGCACATATCGCGGAGATACGGATCGCTGCCCTCGAGGACGATCGCGCCGACCGGCTTGCCTTTGGCCAGTTTCTCTAGCAATTTTTCCGGCGAGAGATTGGGCACTAGAAAGTCTCCAGTACGTTCGAGACCAACTGCGCGGCGAAATCGCGGGACATGCGCTCGAGCGCCGGGTCCTGCTCTTCGAAGAAGCTCTGCACGTCGCTGGAAATCTGGTATTCGTCGCGAAAAACCATGTCGTTATTTTCGTAGATGGGCTTTTCGGCTTTCGCGCCGATCAGCTCAACCTTGGTGTGCACGGTGACGAGCATCATGGTCACTTGCCCGGTGGTGGCGTTGAAGATTATCGGATCGGTTTCGATGGAAACCACTTCGCCGTGCAGCACTGCATCGGCGTTCGCAGGATCCTGCACGACGCGATATTTGGTGCGCTGCACGAATTGCCGAACTACCGCGGCGGTGAAGCGCTGTTCGATGCGATAACGTGTCGTGTCGTTCTTAAAGGCGGGGACGGCGATGGTGGTCCAGTCCGCGGGCAGATTCCCGGCGCGTCCGGCGACATGATAGCCGCAACCGGTGATGCTGGCGCTCGCGATGAGCAGCAGGGCGCAAATCACTGCGAGTGGCACGGCGCGATGTGAATTTTTACTGCACTTTTTATTGGACGGGCGGTTCTGCAACCAATTCCTCCGCGATGCGCACGGCGTTCACCACTGCCAGGCGCAAATTATCAGCGACGCCCCAAATCCACGCGCTCGCGGCGATGTTCGGGTCCGGCTCAATGCGCGCCAGATGAATTTCGCTTTCGCCGGCGACTGTGACGTTGGTGGGCGCAGGATCTTCCGGCGCGTCAACCTTCACACCTAGATTGTTGAAAGCGGTCTGGAGTTGCTCGCTGGGCTGTGGCGCCGCAAATTCGGCGTAGGCGGTGAAAGCGTATCCGTAAAAGACCGGCGCTTGGACCAATTGAATAGCCGGAGCCTGCGCGCGGCCTGCTAGATATTCCGCGACGTCTTTCGCGATCGAGTTACGCACTTCGGCGAACGTGGGTTTGCTTTCGGGGCCGTAGCCTGCCAGCAGGTTGAAGGCGACTTCTGCGTCGAATATTGGCTGCACGATGGGGCGGAAGGAAAGCAGATTCGTGGTTTGTGCTTCGAGCTCGTCCACGCCGGCCTGATCACGTTCGGAAACTGGAGGAAAGAGCAACAGCACGGAGCGCGACGGTGAAAATTTCGAAAGCGCCGCTACCAAAGTGCACGCGATGATTACGCCGGAACCCGGCGCCGAGTATGCGACGGATTTTCGTGCGCCAGCGCCACCGTTAACGGCGGCCTTCGCAGCGTTCAGGCCCGGGCGAGGCAACAGCACTGTATCCAGCAGAGGAATCCAGGAAGTGGATTCGCCGCTCGCGGCCAGCGCGCCACTCAGATCAATCACGGTAGCGCCGGAACGTTGTGCGGCGGGCCAATTTTGCACGGCGTCCTGCTGCGAGCCGGCAAAAAATACGAAGCGGGCGTCTTCGAAGCTGTCTTCGGATAGCGCGCGAATGAAAGTGGGTTCGCCACCGGCTTCGGTGAGCGTGCCGGCGAGCGCAGGCTCGTCGAGCAGCACGATATCGCTGGCGGGAAAATTGCGTTCTTCCAGGACCAGCTTCAGTTCCCTGCCGCGCAAGGAAGAAGCGCCTACGATGGCAACGCGTGTGGATTTGGCGGGCCCGACGGGCATGGTCTTAGGCAGGCCGCGATGCGAGGCGATGTCGCACGGTGCGCACCAGCTGCATCACCGGGCCGTGCAGCATATAAGCAGCGGTGATTAGCAGCAAAGTGGCGTGCGAGAAATACACCACGGCACCCACCAGCAGCGCGAGGGCGATTACCGCGAGAGAAGGCTGGCGACGCGTGAGCGGAATATCTTTGAAGCTGAAAAAACGCAGCGTGCTGGACATCAATACGCCGAGTAGAACGAGCAGCGCGAGCCAGATGACCGAGCCGCGATAATCTTCAATCGGCTTCCCGTGAAAAAAATGCACCGTCGCGGCAATCACTCCCGCTGCGGCCGGCGTCGGCAGGCCTGCGAAATAACGATTTCCACCCGGCGCCATGCCTTGAATATTGAATCGCGCAAGGCGCCACGCGCAGCAGGCGACGAAAAAGAAACCGACGAGCCAGCCGCTCTGGGTGATGTGCAGCGCTTCGGGCGAATTGGCTGCCGCCATGGCTCGAATTCCCCAGGCATAGGCGAGAAACGCCGGAGCGATGCCGAAGCTGACGACGTCCGCGAGCGAATCGAATTCCCTGCCGAAGGCGCTTTCGGTCTTCATGGCGCGGGCGATGCGGCCATCCATGGCGTCAAAAAGGTACGCGACGCCGACGGCGCACGCGGCGTTATCGAAATCGGTGATTTTTCCGTCGAGGGTGGCGAGAATGGCGTAATAACCGCAGAGCATATTGGCCACGGTGCACGCGCTGGGCAAAATATAAACACCGCGGCGCAAACGATGGCTGCGGAAATGACGGCGTGGCTCTTCTTCTTGTCCGATGGGATCTATGTCGTTGAATTCCATTTCGCGATTACGCTCTCGCCGCCTTTTACGTGCTGACCGCGCTGGATGATTACTTGGGTATCCAGGGGCAACCAAATATCCACGCGCGAACCGAAACGAATCAGGCCTACCCGCTCGCCTATTGCGACTTCTTGCCCTTCTTCTTTCCAGCATATCACGCGACGCGCGATTGCTCCGGCGATTTGTTTGAAAATGACACTACCTTGCGGCGTATGCAGATAAATAATGTTCTGTTCGTTTTCACGCGAGGCGTCGGAGCGGAATGCGGCGTAGAAGCGGCCGGGGCGATAGACCACGTCCGCGATGCGGCCAGCGGCGGGGGCGCGCTGCACGTGCACATTCCAGATGGAAAGAAAGATGCTGATGCGGTGGCCCATCACGGAGTCGAGCATTTCGTCCACAATTTCGACAACGCGGCCATCGGCGGGGGAAATAATGAGGCCGGGAGTAGTGGGAATCACGCGCTGGGGATCGCGGAAAAAATAGAAAACAAAGAGGCCGAGGAAAATCAGAATGGCGCCGAAGATTCTCCAGCCGGGAATGAGGCAGAGTAAGCCAGCAATGAGCGGGGGCAGGGCGAATCGGTACGCGTCTTTAATCATGGACCTGGGCGAAATCCTTTGCTCGCGAGAAGATGCGGCGCGCGCGGGCTCCGTGCCGCGAATGATTGCGATTCAGATGAACGATGAATGCACCGGTATTGTACGACAGAAGTGCTGGTGCTGCGCGGGCCCTGGCGGCAAAAAATTAGTGATGGACCATGTCATGATCGTGCCGATAACGCGCCACGATCATTTGCATCAAATCTTTCAGACGCAACTTCATTTTCTTCAGGCCGATTTCCAGTTCCATGTCTTCGACGTTCCAGTAGGATTGACTGACGAGTTCTTGCAGCTGGGATTCGCAGCGGGAGTGTTCTTCGAAGAGCCTGCGGTATTCCTGGTTCGATTCCAACAGGGACTGCCGGATATCATGCGTCGTGATCGGCATCCATTCCCTCCAGGGGTGCAGAAGCGTTCACATAAGCGTAACAATTATCACAATTGGGCTGTGGATGCCAAGAGGGAAGAAACGTGGGGGTGGTCAGTTTCCGATTGGCGCGTTAACCGTCTAAGTGACCGACGCTCTGGGCTTGCTATTCGTTGTCAATCTTCGCTATCGGGCGGAGCGAGATGCCCGCCGCCAAAGCGATGCCTGTCTGCCAGACGACATAGAGCGAGTACACGCGGCTGGAAGTTCCGTAGTCATATTCGTCGTGAAACCACCATTGAGGAGGGTGCTGTCCCCAAATAGGAGTGAGGTGGAGAGCGTGCAAGAGATGCCAAACCGGCACTCCAACAGCAGAGCGAAGCGCCCAACCAGCGACACCCAAAGCTCCACCGAGAACCGCTCCGAGAAGGGCGGTCATCGCGAGAGTGCCTTGATTGAGTCCCGGCCGAAAGAAAAACGCCACCGCACCAAGCATAAGGAATCCACCGGCGCATCCGCCGAAGAAGAGTGCAATCGGAGAAGCAGGTTCGTTAGTGCAGTTGTTCCATCGCTCCGCGTTCGGCACGATCTGGCAATAAGTCATCTGGACGCCAAAGGCCACCGCAAATGAAAATAAATATGCAGCGGTGGTCACCGCAATCATTCCAAACGCCTTCCAGCCACTGGGAACAACTCCCGAAATGGCCAAGCAGCCCGCGATGGCCGAACCTAAGATAATTCCAGAAAAGGTCGGGGCTTCCTGCGCGCCCAGCGTGAGAACGCTTGTCAAAAGCCCCGAGAGTAGCCCACCCAAAGCTAAGAGCATCACCAGCTTGTTGCCCGTGTTCGCGTCGGCCAATCGTCACCTCCGCTTGCGATTGTCGCACTCTCAGTCTTTCCGATCGTAAGGAGTCCGGAACGCGCACGCAAGAAAGATGAGCGACCAAGTGCCCGAGTAGTGGCGTAACCAGAAAGTTATCCTTTGCGGAGGCGGGGTGGTGGAACGGTTTTCAGGCTGCGTCGATTCTTGTCGCGGAGGCGAAGGTCTCGCGGCCGCGGGACCGCTACGAAACTGAGCTGACCGCTGATTCGGCAACGCGGGAGAGGATTGCGTAGATGCGGTCGAGCCAGTCGCGGTGTTCGGGTTTCATTAGGACTGAGCGGAGGCAGAGGACTGTGTCGGTCGGTGATGCTTGCAGATTGTGTTGCGCGCTGAAGAATCTTATTGGGACGCGAATCAGGGCTACGTGCAGATTTTGTTTTGCGGCGGCGTCGAAGATGCGCTGAGATAGCGCGGAGATTTCGGCGACGGTTTTCGCGCGCGGCGCCCAGACGACGATGTCGAGTTCGGGCGCAAACGGAAGCAACCAGCGTTGATCGTTTGCGAGTCGCTCGGCGAACTGTACTGCTGCATCGCGCGATGCTTCGAGCATCGCGGCAAATTCCCCGCCCCGCACGAGCGGCAGCAGGCGTTGCGTGGCCCACAGCGCGACGGCCGAAGCGCCAGGGCGGGAACATTCCAGGCTGATTTCGCCGAGATGAAGGTCCGAAGAAGTGAAGTAGGTGTAGGGCGATTCGTGTTTGTAGATTGCGCCGACCTGCGGATCGCGGAACAGCACGCAGCCGCAGCCGTAGGGTTGCAGGCCGTGCTTGTGCGGATCAATGACGATGGAATCGGCGCGGCCGATCACGTCGAAGCTGGCGCGTGTTTCGGGGGCGAGATTGGATGCGAGCGTGAAATAGCCGCCATATGCGGCGTCGACGTGCAGGCGAAAGCTATAGCGTTCGCGGAGGCGCAGAATTTCGGGCAGCGGGTCCACGGAGCCGGTGCCGGTGGTGCCTTCTGTCGCTACTACACAGCCTACATCCCCGACGGCTAGCATTTTTTCCAGCGCGCTTGGGTCCACGCGGCCGCGATTGTCCGTGGGTACTTGTGCGAACGGCAACTGCAGGACGGCGGAGATGCGTTTGTGGGTGTAGTGCGATTGGTCGGACGCGAGGATTTTCTTTCCGGGATTTAGTTGGCCGGCGACCCAGAGGGCTTCGAGGTTCGCCATGGTGCCGCCGCCGCAGAGGTGGCCGAGGTGTTCCGCCCAGCCGAACATCGCGGCGAGCTGCGAGACGGCTTCTTTTTCCATGGCGGAGCTGGCGCGGCCTCCATCGAGCGCGTGGTTATTTGGATTGATCCAGGTGGCGAGGGCGTAGGCGGCGCGGGCGATGGGGTGCGGAGGTTTGAGCATTTGTCCGGCGTAGAGGGGATGGAAGTAGGGGTAGTTGTCTTGGAGTTTGGTGGCAACTTCGGTCATCACGGCGACTAGGCGGGGATCCGGTGGTTGCGTAGGATTTTCTGCGGCAGCGGGTAGCGCGTTGAATCCGGCGTCGAGTTGTGCCAGGGAATCTTTCAGGAGTTGCAGGGTGGTTTCTTCGAGATGCATTTTTGCCTCGTCGCCTTGTTGGTGCGGTTACAGTATCAGATTGATGGGGTGTTTTGAGATGCGAGCAAAGCAAAAGATTTGACACAGAGGTCACAGAGAAAAGGCGGAGAAAAATCGGAGAAAGATCGAACCGATTACCGCAGCGGCGGCAGAGGTCGAAGCGCAGGGGAAACGAAACCGAGCAGCGGTGGGTTTGAGCTATAGGGGCGGGTCTGAGACCCGCCCCTACGGAAAGCGAGCCAGCCGCGAGATGCGATTCGTCGAGCCCGAACGCGCTAGCCCAGCGGCGCAGTGAGCAGCAGGGCGTCTTCGACTGGGGCTGTGTAGTAGCGCGGGCGGCGGCCTACTACTTCGAATTTGTGGCGCTCGTAGAAACGCAGCGCGGCGAGATTCGATGCGCGCACTTCCAGGATGGCTTGCGTGGCCTGGAAGGTTTGCGCCCACTGCAGCGCTTCGGTCAGCAGCGCAGCGCCGATTCCGCAGCGGCGCCATTCGGACTCGACCGCGAAATTCAGGATTTCGAGTTCGCTGCTCAGGCGGCGCGCGACTAGAAATCCGGCAATCTCGGCTGAGCCTTCCGCAGCGCCTTCGGCACCGACTTCAACCGCACGTTCCACGCCGAGATCTGCATTTTCTGTCGCCACCCATCCGGCCATTTCGCCGCGGGCTACGCGGTCGTAATCCCACGCGGTCCACTGCGCGATTTCCGGGCAGGCGGCTTGAATTGCAAGGATGGCTTCCACGTCACGAGACTCCAGGGGCCGAATCGTCAAAATTGTTAACCGTCCTTCCATTTCATTTCGGCGTCAGTGCGCCGGACGTAGTTTGCATCGAGCGTTAGCGCGTCACTCACGTCGCCACGCAACGCACGCGCGTGAGCGATGCGTCCGATGGATGGCGCGAGGACGCTGGAAACGATATCGAGACCGGCGAACTCCGCGGGAAATTGCGGCGTCAAGCGCGATACGAGCTCGACGACCGACGCATCGGGCGTGACGATTGTGAACGCGCCACCGCTTTTGCCACCATCACGGGTACCGTCGCTGCCGTGCTGCCCACCATTGCCGCGCTGCTTCGAGTCGACGCCGCCACTGTGCGCCAACGTACCAAGCTTTTCCGCGAACTCTTCCGGCGTGACCACAAATTCCTCGCCGTCGAGCGCGAGTCCCTCCGCCGTTGGCCGATAAACGCCAAAATAAATTTGCCCACGCCGCGCGTCTAGAGCCGGTACTAAAACTGTGTTGCCGCCGCGCGCTTGAAGCGCCACGGCTGCCAGCGCGCTGACTCCAACTACGGGCTTGCGGTAAACTTCCGCCCAGCCCTTCGCCGCCGTCAATCCCACTCGCAATCCCGTGAACGAACCGGGCCCCGCGGACACCGCGAACACGTCGAAATCGTCCAATTTCAACGACAAATCGCTCAGCAGAAACTCCAAGTGGCGGAACATGCGCGAAGAATAGTTCTCTTCGGCGCGCGTGGAGATGACGCCAAGCGTCAAATCGTCACGTAAAATTGCGACGCTACCGGAGGGCGAAGAGGTGTCCAGGGAGAGGATTAGCACGTGCACCAGTATAGGGCAATTTGGGGGCCAATCTTACTGAAAACATTCGGTTTCTCAGTCCTGAGACTGCCCGCCAAACCACCCATTTTTCTTGACGTTTCCAAGCCATGTGCCTAAACTTTCAATATGGCTTTTCGGGGAGGATCTTGCATCCATGTCCTGTGAATTTAAACTCGGCGAAAAGGTTGTGTATCCGAACCACGGTGTTGGAGTAATTGAACAGATCAGTTACGGTTACGTGAATGGACGATCGGAGCGATTTTATATGCTGAAAATCGTTTCGAGCGGTTTGAAAGTGATGGTGCCGCAGACGAACGTGGATTGCGTTGGCCTGCGCCCCATCATTCGCAACACGCAAGCCGGCGCGGTGATTTCGTTTTTGGAAAAAGGCCGCTCCGCTTCCCACCACGACTGGAAACACCGCTTCAAGGAAAATTCGGATCGCATGCGGACGGGCTCGTTGATGGAAGTCGCCGCAGTGCTGAAAGGCCTGGTGGCTCTGAGCCGCACCAAGCCGCTTTCCTTCCGCGAAAAGAAAATGTTGGAACGTGCCAAGTACCTGTTGGTAAGTGAACTCGCTACCGTGCGCAATACGTCCGAATCGGCGGTGGAAGCAAACTTGGTGAAGGCGCTGGCTAAAGCCAAGTTGCAAATGCCGGAGGGCGCGCCAATTCCCGAGTAAGTTTTCGTATCAACCCTGGCGGGCACAATCTGCGAAGATTGTGCCCTTTTTTTTGAGTGCAGACGCCGAATCCAGTGCCGGAATTGTCGATGGACTCCGCGCGTCGAGTGCGAGCATAGATGAGTGACAAAATATCGCCCGTTCTGATTGCCAAGGGGCGGCACAGCGAGTATCAATGGCTCACGACGGAGTTCGAGGTGGATGGATTGGCGCGGCTTTGCCCGAAAATAGTAACGGGCAAGTATTTGGCCGTTACGTCCTTCGATAGTGGATCGCTTTCGCTAAGCGATGAGAAAAAGGCGAACGGATGGCAATCGCGAGCTGGAATTGCGTATAGCCCCCGCATTGAAGCAATCGAGAGCCTGCCAGGAACAGATGGTTACGACGAATGGTACGTCTTTGAATCCCCGGCCGATCTGGGCGCACTCTGTCACACAAATCCGTTCGTCCCTCGCCCCCGTCGGGGACAGCTCCATGCATATGTGAATCTTAACCTCGTATTACATGATAGCGAGAGTGACGCGGTGCGAGATCTATTCTGGGAACAGATGAACTGGATCAATCCCGAGTCGTTTCTCGGAGAGTCCTCCCAGCACTTGAGTTTCGCAACCAAGAACAGAGACCTTTTCTCAGCAGCTCTTGAATCGATTTCTAATAGCAATTCGACCGCGACGCGCAGCTAATCCAAGAACGACGCCACGCCGCTGCACACTACATCCATTGCTATCGCGATTTCTTGGGAGCTGATTTCTTGGGCGCCACGATCCGTTCGATCTGCTGCGTGTGATTCAGGTCGTGGCCGGCGATCAGCGTGACCAGGCGCTCGATCGTTTCTGCTCCGCGCTCGGAGTGCATACCGTAGTGTTGCCATTGGTCGGAGGTGAGCGACTTCAGCAGCGCGAGGTTTGCTTCGCGCAGCACGCGAAATGTCTCGAGCGACTTGCGTGCGTCGCGTTTTTCGTAACGGCAGGCCTTGGCCCACGCGTCCTGGTCATATGCGGGGATGGGCGCGCCGGGCGCTCCCAGGATCTGGCGCAGGCGGAAGCCGGTGACGATTTCGCTATCGGCCAGATGCGCCATGATTTCCGCGACTGACCATTTGTCCGCTGCCGGACGCTTGCGCAGCTTCGCGGCTGGAACGCCTTTCAGCAGGCGCTCGAGCTTTTTCGCGCTGGTGGCTTGGATCTTCAGCGGCTGCTGGCCTTCGGCATACCCCAGAATCCGTTGCGTGTACTGCGGGACTGTTTCGTTCATGGCGGTTGCTCCCTTCGTTAGCGGTTGGATGCGGGTCTGAGCAGAAAGACTCGCACGAGCGGAAAAAGATAGCGAGGCGGTGAGGGCTTTGCGCGGACTGCCAATTTGGCAGGCGCGACTAGCCAAAACAGATGCGCCGTCGCGTTGGAATGCCGCGTGGGACCGCCTGTACTAACGTACAGTTCTTATCTTCTGGAAACCGCGCGCGCGGAACCCCTGCCTAGAAATTGCGCGCACCTTACAATTTAGGAAGCGATCCCCTCCGGCCCTTGGGAACTTGGGAAACATTACAGATGCTTGGCCGTAAAGCGGGTCGCGCAGCTCTCAGAGGCGAAGCGTATGGCGCTGAAGGCGACGGACATCCCTGCCGTGAACCCGCGCGTTGACGCGGCTGGAGGAGCGATTCCCTCCTCGGCGGCGGACCACGGAGCGCATGCCGCGCCCAACCCAGCTCAGACGTCTACGCTGAATGCCGTACTCAATCCGCAGCTGAATCCCGAAGAGCAGGAACTCGCACGAAAACGCGAGGAGCAAGCCGCGATCGAAAGCGAGCTGGCCGAGCGCGAGTTGCGTTCCGCGAATTTGCGCGCGGAACTGGGCGCGTTCGAGCGGCAATATCTGCATCACGTTGGCTCTCGTTACGCCGAACTGGACGAATTGAAAGCTGCGGTCGCCGAGAGGCTGGCGCAGGAACAGCCCGCGAATGACCGCGCGCAACAAGCCGCGCGGGAAGCTCGCGCGCGCGCGGCTGAAACGCAATCAACGGCGGGAGAAAAATCCGAAGCCACGCCGCGCGCTTTCGAATCTTCGCCCGAAATGAAGCGGCTGTATCGAGAGGTGGCCAAGCGCGTTCATCCGGACCTTACATCCGATCGCGCCGACCGCACCAAGCGCCAGCAATTGATGGCCGAGGCCAACGAAGCATACGAGCGCGGCGACGAACTCAGGCTTCGGAAAATTTTCACAGAATACGAATGGAGCGCGGAGGCCGTGCAAGGCGAAGGGCCCGGCGCGGAATTGATTCGCGTGATCCGGCGCATCAGCCAGGCGCGCGGGCGGCTCGCGGAGATCGAAGCGGAATTGCAGGAATTGCTGCGTTCGGATTTGTATCAGCTGAAAGTGCGTCTCGACGAAGCGCAGAGCCATGGGCGCGACGTGCTGAAAGAAATGGTGCAAAAAGTAGAAGACCAAATCGCGCAGGCCAAGCGGCGCCTGGAAAATCCGCAAGGGCTGGGCCGTTGATCATGGAAACGCGCGAAAGATCGCCCGAATTGCAGACCGCGCAACATGGCGGCCAGCAAATCGTGCCTGCTGCTTCGCGCGGGCTGGCGGTGCGTTCCGCGGCGCTGGTGGTGCGTGGGCTGCGGGACATGGCGCGCGATTCCAACTGGCTGATCAAGAAGGTTTTTCCCGGATCCACGCCGCACCTGGCGATTTCCGCGACCGGTGCTGTGAGTTTGATCGCTCCTCCCGATCACGGCGGGTCACAGCGCGTGGTCCTGTATGACATCGAACGCTCGGGCCCGACGCTGGCACTTGCCGTGCCGCAGGAAGCGGCTGGTCCAGTGGCCGGCGTGGCAGCGGCGCAGGATTTTTCAGCGGCGTTTGCGTGGTCGCCATCGGCGCGTCATCTGGTGGCGGCATGGGGAGCGTGGCAACCGCTGCTGCACATTTTCGATCTGCAGGGCAAAATGTTGCTGGGCACATTCGGTGATTTCAAGAATTTTCCTGTGTGTCTAGCATGGTCCAGCGCGGGGAATTTTTTCGCAGCGGCTTCGGCCGGTGGCAAAGGTGCGAGCTTGCGGCTGTGGGAGGCCGCGGCTGGCGCGTCACCTTTCGCGCAGTCGCCAACCAAAGAAGTGGGCGTGCCGGACGGATTCGAACGGCAGACTTACGAAGCGGAATTCGGCGAAGAAGGCGCGTTCGGCGGCTACGGGCGGACAGCTTTCAGCCCCGATGAAAAAATCCTCGCCAGCGTGATCGAAATTCGCGGCGATTGGGCTGACGATTCCATCGTGCTCGCTGACGTGCCGGCGCTGCGAACGCAAAACGTGTTTCAAGCGCAGGGGCACATCACTGACCTCACATGGACGCCCGACAGCCGGCAAATTATTTATTGCGCAGCGGGGCAGGCGTACAGCCTCGACGTGGAGAGCCTAGCATTTGAGCCGCTGCCCTTCGGCGCGGAATTCTGCGTGTGCCATCCGGACTTGCCGCTGTGCATTTGTTATAGCTCGTGGCTGAAGAATTCAGCGAAGGGCCGGCTGTTTCTCGTGGACCTGGGCCGTGGGACGACGTTCGACGAGTACGCCGCCGAGGGAATCGTGGACTTGCGCTGGAGCGTGGACGGATCGGAGGCGTACGCGATGACGCGGGACGGCATGGCCTATATTTACGAGCCGCCGCTCATTTAGATCGTTGGCTCAATAATCGAAATAAAGGCTCCGGTAATTTCATGAAAAATGTTCCGCATGATTTCGAAGTGACGCACGAAGCGCCGCTAGCAGTATTGCAGGGAGCGCGAAGCTCGCCTCGTCAAGCGCATCCCGACTGGATCTATTTTCTGCCGATCCTGCATTTCTGCGCCTGCTTGATGAGCACGCTGCGCTTCTTCGTCCCGGGATTGCAGTACCTGAGCGTCATGTGGGACTCCGTGGTGCACGTGGACTTTCCCGTTTCGCTCGTCGCCGAGGCCTTAGCGCCAAAATTTTCCGCACTTGCGGCAATCTGGATTGTAGTAGCCGGAACGCTGTGGTGGTATCTACTGAGCCGCGCAGCTGAGACTCTCTTCTATAAGTTCGCCACGCGCAAGAAGCCAGTTTCCGCTTAGTATGTTGATGCGATATTCTGCGCAACCAGCGGTCCCGAATTTGGTAGCATCACGCCATCGCAGCGGGCGTGGGAAACATCGTTGAACCGCCAAATCTCGAAAGACGCTCAGGTATTCAAAAGCCGGATCGTATACGCCGCCAACATGATTGGTGCGTTCTGGCTCGGCATTGGCTGCTTCTGCTCGATGGTGATTTTCTTTGTATGGAACGGCTTGGATCGCGATCAACAATTTCAGAATCGTGGAATTATTCTTGTAATTTTGCTGGCGACTGGAATTCTGCTAGTTTTGGTGCTCGTTCCAGGAAAATTGTTGGCAATTTGGCCGTACGCGGTAGCGGTTGAACCGCAAAAGGGTATCTGGGTGTATGCACCGCCGACGAAGCTTTGGATTCCACTAGACGAGATTGTGGACATTGATGTCTATTCCGGAAGCTACGGCGGAGGCCACGTGATCCAACTGAGCCGACCGCACGGTCTGGTCAAACAGCTCTACTTCAATGCGTTTTTCTTCCCTCACGAACAGCTCGTCCGCGAGATTCGCTCATCAATCGACCGTCGTGATGGCGTCGCTTCGGGCAGATGAGCTCCGTGATCAGCTCTTGCGATTTCACGCTTCGACACCCGTGTTCCTCACCGAACCGCTCGACAATCGTGGCTGGGAATGGCGCTGTTACATGCGCGACCCTGATGGCTACCTGATCGAGGTCGGCCAATATAAGCAGCCAGCGCTCGACTACTTCAAAATACACTCCGCCTGAATTGTAAACATCACCCCCTCTTACGTTATCGGAGATTGATCTGCCGACGGCGAATTGGAGCGACTCACAGGCGCTCGCTACGCTAGCGGCAGATTTGGTTCGGCGTTGAGCGTTGCGTCTTCGTGCTGGCCTGCGATGAAGCGCGGATAGCCGGCGGCGGCGATCATCGCGGCGTTGTCTGTGGAGAGCGCGCGGCTGGGGAAAAATACCGCGAGGTTGTGCCGCTTTGCTTCGGTTTCAAATGTGGCGCGCAGTTCGCGGTTGGCGGCGACTCCACCAGAGACCAGGATTGAGCGTACATTATTTTGCTGGGCGGCGGCGATGGCGCGCGTCACTAAATCATCCACGACGGCGCGTTGAAAGCTGGCGATCAAATCCAGCGTCGCTGGGCTGGAGAGTTTGCGCAGAGCGTCGGCGCCGCGTTCGCCTCGCGCGAGAGCTTCCTTCCGTAAGTCAATTTCGGGCTGAAGCTCGGGGTGGCGCTTCAAGTGGTATAGCACCGCCGTCTTGATGCCGCTGAAACTGAAATCATAGGGATTGCCTTTCATTTTTGGCTCGGCGAAACGAATCGCGCGCGGATTGCCGTGCTGTGCGAGCTGATCCATCACCGGGCCGCCGGGATATCCCATCGCGAGCAGGCGCGCGACTTTGTCGTAAGCTTCGCCGGCCGCGTCGTCGCGTGTACCGCCAAGGCGTTCGTAGGAAAAACGCGCCGCGCCATTTTGCGATTCTGATTTCACGAAATAAATCACGGTGTGCCCGCCGGAAACAATCAGGCATGCAGCCGGCAATTCGGGCGGGGGCTGCGTGGCCGCATGCGCTTCGAGAAAAACCGCATGGACGTGGCCTTCGAGATGGTTCACGCCGATCAGCGGCTTGCCCAGCGCCTGGGCGAGGACCTTGCCATAGGTGATACCAACGAGCAGCGCGCCTACCAACCCCGGACCCCGCGTCACCGCAACCGCGTCCAAATCCTGCAACGTGATTCCGGCCTGTTCGAGCGCTTCGCGCACCACCGGAACGATCTGACGCAAGTGTTCGCGCGAGGCCAGCTCCGGCACCACGCCGCCATATTTACGGTGAATGGCAATCTGCGATGCGACGATGCTGGAAAGAATCGTGTCGCCGCCGGAAACCACGGCAGCCGCGGTCTCGTCGCACGACGATTCAATGCCTAGAATGATATTGCGTTGCGCGGCCAAAATTATGCCTCGAATCTCGATCCGTCGGAGTTCGTAACGAATATGGTAGCATAGCGGTGCGGATGCGCCTTGCGTGCGCAACGCTTGCGCGAAAGCGTTTGGCGTGCGAGGCTCTTGCGTTTAGCGATTACTGTTTACGAATACGTTCCATTCACGAACTCCGGCGCTCGCGCTTCCCCAGTCAAGCCGACTCCAGAGGTAAAATAAATTCGATCTGGCACGCCTGGTGAGTTTAGGCGACCGGCCGCAATCCACTAAGCATTCCATCAAGAGGACTATGAGCTCCGAACGAAAACGCGTGCGTAAAGCTGTGCTGCCCGTGGCCGGACTGGGAACGCGTTTCCTGCCCGCCACCAAAGCGATGCCGAAGGAAATGCTGCCGGTGGTGGATAAGCCGCTGATTCAATACGCGGTGGAGGAATGCATCGCGTCTGGAATTGAAAATGTGATTTTCGTTACGGGCCGCCGCAAGAGCGCCATCGAAGACCATTTCGATTTCGCGCCCGAGCTGGAACATTTCCTGGAAGACCACGGCAAGCCTGAACTGGCGCAGATGGTGCGCGACATCAGCGGCGGCATTCATTTCAGTTACACGCGGCAGAATGAAGCGCTGGGGTTGGGCCACGCGGTGCTTACCGCGCGCGAATTAGTGGGCGATGAGCCTTTTGCGGTGCTGCTGGGCGACGTGATCATGGAAAGCCCGGTGCCCGCGACGCGCGCGCTGATTGAGATTTACGAAGCTACGGGGCAAGGCGCGATCACTGTGCAGGAAGTTCCGCGCGAGGAATTGCAATTTTATGGCGTGATTTCTTCGAGTCCTGGAAAGATTGCGCGCTGGGGCGATAGCGTGCTGCGCCTGAACGATATGGTGGAGAAGCCGAAGCCGGAAGCCGCGCCTTCGAACCTGGGAGTTTCGGGGCGCTACGTGCTGCCGCCGGAAATTTTCGATTATCTGGATCAGACCAAGCCCGGTGCGGGCGGTGAAATACAGCTCACCGACGGGCTGCGCGCGCTGGCTGCGAAAGAAGGCTTGTGGGCGCACGTGCACCAGGGAAAAACGCATGATGCCGGGAACAAGCTGGGCTTCCTGAAAGCCACCGTGGAATTGGCGCTGAAGAATCCGAAATTTGGCAGCGAGTTCCGGAAATATTTGAAGACGCTGGAGCTTTAATACGGGACTCTAATGCGTCAGATCGGCGCTTCACTTCCTTTTCTTGGACGAGCTTTTCTCGCTGGACGATTTTGAGTCGCCGGATTTTCCGCCGCCAGACTTCGATTCGCCGGTCTTCGCGTCGTTTGACTTCGAGTCCTGCGATTTTGCGTCTGAGGATTTGGAGTCCGAAGACGAATCCCCAGATTTTCCTGGCGCGCCGTCGCCCGAGCCTTCCACCGACGTGGCGCCGGAATTCTTGCCTTTGTAATCTGTCACGTACCAGCCCGAGCCTTTGAACTGAATCCCCGCTGCGGAAATCATTCGCTCGGCTTTTCCGCCGCACTTGGGGCACTTCTGCGTCGTTGGCGCGTTATGCTTTTCGATTTTCTCGAACTGATGCGCGCACTTGGCACATTTGTATTCGTAGAGCGGCAATGCGGAAGCCCTCCCTGCGCTGAGTGTAAAGAAAATAGTAACACGCTTGCGGCTACGGGCGCAGCGGCGGAGCACATTCGCAAGCAATTCTGGCGGTCCCGCCGCTACCGACTCGCACCCTAAGAATGCGAAGATATGTGATGTATTAGACTGCCGTGGTTCGTGCGCATCGCTGGCTGCGGCGAGCTTCGCGAGGTGCGATGGAAACCGGAGCGCCACTAACGCTGAATCAAAAAGTGACAGTGGTGGCAACTGCCGCGGTCCTGAATGTGCCGATATTTATTTTCATATTTGGCTATTCGAAGCAGTTTACTCCGAGGGAAGTCGGCGTTGTGGGACTGTTCAATCTGTTCGCGGGAGTTCCGCTGCTGGTGTTGATTTCGAATAAATGGATTCGCAAACTCAAATGAAGGAAAACGCAAATCGTGTGCCTGCAGCAATCAGGGCGCCTCTAACAACAGCATGACCAAGACCAAGCCAAACGAGCCCGGCGCGGGATGCTTGTACGTCGTTGCGACGCCGATAGGCAACCTGGAAGATATTTCGCTGCGCGCCTTGCGCGTGCTGAAAGAATCGGATGCGATCGCCTGCGAAGACACGCGGCAGACGCTGAAGCTGCTCTCACATTTTGACATTCAGAAGCGCATGGTGAGCTATCACGAGCACAACGAAATGACGCGTGCCGCGGAAATTGTGATCGAGCTGGAGCAGGGCGCGCAAATCGCGCTGGTCACCGATGCCGGGACGCCCGGAATTTCCGATCCCGGGGGCAGGCTGGTAAGTCTGGCGCTGCGTCACGGAATTCAGGTGGTGCCGCTTCCGGGCGCGTGCGCGTTTGTGGCGGCGCTGGCGGCGTCGGGCATGTCCACTGAGGAATTCACGTTCATCGGATTTTTGCCGTCGCGGCCCACGGAGAGACGCAAACGTTTGCGGACGCTTGCCGCCGAACCGCGCACTTTGGCGCTGTACGAGGCGCCGCACCGCCTGCTCGACACGCTGGAAGACGCGCTGGAGATTCTGGGCAATCGCCCGGCGGTGGTGGCGCGCGAATTGACCAAAGTGTACGAGGAGTTCGTGCGCGGCCGTCTGGAAGACTTGCTCGCCGCAGCGCGCACGAAACCACCGCGCGGGGAAATCACTCTGCTGATTGGCCCCGCAGATGGGGAGGCCCAACACACCGCGGCAGATGACGCGCGCGCGAGAATCCCGCTGGCGCGCCGTGTCGCAGAAATCATGCAGGAACGCAGCGTGGACAACAAGGCCGCGCTAAAACAAGTGGCGCGCGAACGCGGGCTGACGCGGCGCGAGGCTTACAAGCAGCTGTTAATCACCCGCGACGAGTAAAGCGCGTCCGGTCGAAAACTCAATCGCCAGCAGGTGCGGCGCTGTTCGCGAAGAACGCGTCCACTTTATCGAGGATTTCAGCAGCCGCATGTGCGTGATGCACCGCGTACCGCAGCTCGCCGCCGTTGCGCACGCCATGCGTGAACAAACTCGCGAACTGCTTCATCTTGCCAATCGCGTCCGGCATTTCCGCGGCGATCAAGCTGCGAAAATATCCGGAGAGTAACTGATAGCGATCCACGTCGGTTGGTTCATCGTAACGGCCGGTAGCAATGAAATCCGCAATTTCCCGGAAAATCCATGGATTCGATGACGCGGTCCGCCCGATCATCACTGCGTCGCAACCAGTTTCCGCCACCATGCGCACGGCATCCTGCGGCGTGCGAATGTCGCCGTTGCCGATCACGGGAATGCCCACCGCCTGCTTCACCGCGCGAATCACGTTCCAATCCGCTGAGCCGCTATAACCCTGCATGCGCGTGCGCGGATGCACGGCAATCGCTTCAATGCCCGCCTGCTCCGCCATGCGCGCCACGTCCACCGCGACGATATTATTTTCATCCCAGCCCGAGCGAATTTTAATCGTCAGCGGAATCTTTACTGCCGCGCGAACGGCGCGCAGCAATTTTTCCAGGTGCACTAGATCGCGCAGCAAACCCGACCCGCCGCACTTCACCACTTTTTTCACCGGGCAGCCCAGATTAATGTCCACCTGGTCGAAGCCCAGATCCTCGGTGAGCGCCGCCGCGGACGCCATCACCTGCGGATCGGAGCCGAAAATCTGCGCGGCAATGGGATGTTCGTCGGCGTCGAAATACAAATAATGTAGCGTGCGCGCTGAATTTCGAGTCAGCCCTTCCGCACTGGTGAATTCCGTCATGATCAGGCCGCAAGAACCCAGCGAACGGATCACGCGGCGAAATACCGTGTCGGTGACGCCGGCCATCGGCGCGAGAATCGTCGCGGGACGGATCACGTTGTCGCGAATTTTCAGTTCAGCGGGAATCATCGCGCCTCTTCGCCGCAATCAGCTCTTCGGATGATCCGTCGTTGGCTGCCCGCGCCGGCCCACCGGACGATGCCACAGTCGACGCCCCAGCAGCCGCCACCGCCCGCATGCGCGGACCATCACAATTCAGCTGCGCCAGTAGTGCTTCTTTCGAGCCGGCGAAAAAATTCTCAATCACCTGGTCCAGCGCGTGACCGCGCGCTTCTTCGGCGCTCAAATTCGGACGATACATGTAAGCGCGCCCAACCTTCCGGCGCTCGACGATGCCTTTGCGCGCGAGGCGATCCATGATGGTCATGATGGTGGTGTAAGCGCGCGGCCGCCGCGCCGCCAGACGATCGCGAATCTCCCGCACAGTTCCCTGCCCCATCGGCCAGAGCGTGTTCATGCAATCCAGCTCGAGAGGCGCGAGGTCCAGCAGCGCTCTGCGCGGCGACGAAGTTCGTGGGTTGAGCTCTGTCATCACTGAATGTCCGCGCTGCGGCACACTCTCACCGCGCACCGCCGGGCTTGCGCGGCCCACCCGGCGCCGTGCGCTGCTGCGAAGAACTACCCTCGGCAGCGCCCGCCGGACGCCCAGAATCCTCACTACTCAAAAATTTGTCAGTGCGCAAAAGCGCGCGATGCAACGCCGGATTTCGTTCGGTCCACTCGTCCCCGCCCGACTCGCCTTCGAGCGTCGCGCGCATCGCCGCCATCTTCGAATCCATGTCGTCCAGAAAATGCAGGGCAATCGCTTCGCGCGTCTGCGGCAGCGAAGGCGAGCCAAATTCGTAAGTGCCGTGATGGCTCAAAATCAAATGTTCGATCAAAATCGCCAGCGGCTCCGGAAAACCGGGAATCGCCCTGATCTTCTCGCGCACCAGCAAAGTCCCAATCGTAATGTGCCCGAGCAGGCGGCCCGCTGTGGTGTAATTCGTCGCGCGCTCGTAGCTGAGCTCATCTATTTTCCCGATGTCGTGCAGCACAATGCCCGCTAGCAGCACATCGGCGTCCAGCTCAGGATAGCGGGCCACAACGGCGCGCCCCAAACCGATCAGGCTGACCGTGTGCTCGAGCAATCCGCCCACAAAAGCGTGATGCATCCTCATCGCGGCGGGCGCGCGCTTCAGTTTCGCGACGATGGCCGGATCGTTCACCACGCTTTCCAGCAGCCGCTTGATCCACGGATTGCGCACGGCGCCGACCGCCGCGCCAAGCTCGGCATAAAGCTTCTCGACGTCGAACTTCGTGTGCGCCAGAAAATCCGAAAGCTCGTAATCGCGCGCCGCCGCGGGAACAATCTGCTCCAGCGTCATTTCTTTCTGTCCGTTGTAGAGCTTCACGCGGCCGCGAATCTGTACCACGTCGTTCGCTTCGAAGGTTTTCGCCAGCGTGTCGAAGTTGTCCCACATTTTCGCGGGAATCGAGCCGGTGCGGTCGCGCAGCGCCAGTTCCAGCCAGGATTTCCCACTGCGCTGCGACGTGCGGATCTCTTTCGCGCCAACGAGGAACAACGAAGTGACGGCTTGCCCGTCCTGTAGATCGGAAACGTAATGCGATTTCATTGACCGTTGACTTTAGGCAGCGGCAGCTTTTTCTTGTCCTTCTTCTTCACAGCCACGTCCGGCGTCGGCTGCACTTCCGTAATCACGCTGGCTCCGGCTACCGCGGCGCTGTCTGTGTAGCCCGGCTTCACCATCACGTAGCTTTCTTCTCGCAACTGTCCCAGGTAATCGCGCATCTGCGGCTGCATCTTCTGCATGTACAGCCGGTTCATGATTTCGTTTTCCACTTTGTCCACGGGCTGCAAACCGGCCTTATAGTGATTTTCCACTTTCAGGACTTCGAATCCGGTTTTGGTCTGGATCACGTCGGTGATCTGTCCCTTATCCATCTTGAAAACGACCTCTTCCAGCTGCGGTGCCAGTTCGCTCTGTTTGAACGTGCCCAGATCCCCGCCGTCTTTCGCCGTACTGCCTTCGGAATAGCGCTTGGCGATTTCGTTGAAGTCGTCGCCCTTCATCACGCGGTTGCGCAAGTCCTCCGCTTTCCTCTGCACGGAGGCGATCTCCTCCGGGCTCTTGCCTTCAGTGCTCAAGAAAATTTCGGACAGCACCACCTGCTCCGGCCGCGTGAATTCCTGCGGGTGCGCGTCGTAATATTTTTTCACTTCATCGCCGGGAATATTGATGTGCGAACCGACCTCGCGCCGCACTACCTCCTGCGTCAGCAGGCCGTTGCGAATCGTCGTCTTGTAATCTTCCCAGGCCAGGCCGGAGCTCTCCACGGCCTTCTCCAGATCTTCCAGGCTAGCCAGGCCGTTCTGCTTGCGCACGTCGTCCAGACGCTTGATCACGTCAGATTCCACGCTGATGCCCATGTCTTTCGCGCGTTGTACCATCAGCGATTGGTCAATCAGGCCGCGCAGCAAATCTTTCTGCTGGTCCTTGAATTCCGCCATCAACTTGTCCTGCGGGCAGCCCTGGCAATCGTGCGCCACTTCCTCGCGCAGTTGCTCATCGGCCTTCTGATAATCAGACATCGTAATGACGTCGTTGTTCACGCGCGCAATAATCTCTTCGACCACCACAGCCTTGGTCTGCGCACGCGCGCCGGAAGGGAGCAGCGCTCCCGCCAGCAGTAAGACGCCGCTCAGCGCCAGGAGATATGCAACTCTGCAGTTTTTCATGGGGTTCTCCCGCCTCAAATTTTATCCCTACGATTGTAGTTGTAGCAATACGTTTCTGGTGGCGCCCATCGGTCCGCCCTGAATGCTCTTCCAGTCCAGCCATACCACTCCGGTCGGATCCAGGCGCATGCCCCGGCGTTTGCGAAGCAGTTTCACCAGCTTTTCCGGGCCGATCGGCGTGTCGTCGTAGAACTTGATCGCCACCTGATCCCCTCGGCGGTCAATCGAGGCCACCAGCAGCTTTTCCGCTAGAGCCTTCAACACCGCGTAATCCAACAAATTTTCCACCGACGGCGGCGGCGGGCCGAAGCGATCCTCCAACTCCTGACGAACTTCTGCGCGCTCGGTGTCGCTGGTGACGCTGGCGATGCGCTTGTAAATCCGCAGGCGCAGGTTCTCGCTATCAATATACTCAGGTGGGATGCGGATTTCCTGTCCCAGGTTGAGTGTGGCCCGGCGTTCCGGAATCAGCGCCTCGCCTTTGCGTTCGGCCACGGCGCGCTCCATCATCTGGCAGTACATGTCGAAGCCGACGGCCTCGATGTGACCATGCTGCTCGCGCCCCAGCAGATTCCCCGCGCCGCGCAGTTCCAGGTCGAGCGCAGCAATGCGGAAGCCCGCGCCGAGGTCGCTGAATTCTTTTAAAGCCGCGAGGCGTTGGCGCGCGATGGTTGTCAGTGTGGTGTGTGGCGGGACGAGGAGGTATGCGTAGGCACGCTGATTCGATCGGCCCACGCGACCGCGGAGCTGATAAAGCTCCGAAAGGCCCATGCGATCGGCACGATTGATCACGATGGTGTTCGCGCGCGGAATATCGAGGCCGTTTTCGATGATGGTAGTCGAGACCAGCACGTCCGCTTCATCGCGTATGAACTGCAGCATCACTTTTTCCAGCTCGGCCTCGCGCATTTGGCCATGCCCCACCACTACGCGCGCTTTCGGCACCAGGCGCTTGATCATGGCCGCAAGCGAAATGATGGACTCGACGCGGTTGTGCACGAAGAACACTTGCCCATCTCGCGCCAGCTCTTCTTCAATCACGCGTTGCACTAGCGTCTCGGTGAAAGGCGCGACCGTGGTCTGAATCGCGAGGCGATCTTTCGGCGGCGTTTCGATCACGCTCATATCGCGCAAGCCCACCAGCGACATGTGCAGGGTGCGCGGAATAGGAGTCGCGGACATGGTCAGCACGTCCACATTCTTGCGCATTTCTTTCAGCCGCTCTTTGTGCGCCACGCCGAAGCGCTGCTCTTCGTCCACCACCAGCAGGCCGAGGTCCTGAAACTTCACGTCCTTGGAAAGGATGCGATGCGTGCCGATCAGGATGTCCACCTTGCCGGCTTCCGCTTCTTCCAGAACCTTCTTCTGTTCTTTTTCCGTGCGAAAACGGCTGATCATTTCCACGCGCACGGGAAACGCCGCGAATCGCCGCTTGAAAGTTTGATAGTGCTGGAACGCCAGCACGGTGGTGGGCGCGAGGACCGCAACCTGCTTCGAATCGGCCACCGCTTTGAATGCGGCGCGCATCGCGACTTCCGTCTTGCCGTAGCCCACGTCGCCGCAGAGCAGTCGGTCCATGGGCAGATTCGATTCCATGTCGCGCTTCACGTCTTCGATGGCGCGCTGCTGGTCGGCGGTTTCTTCGAACTCGAACGCGTCGTCGAATTCATGCGTCCAATTCGTGTCTGGCGGGAACGAGTGCCCCACCGCCAATTTTCGCTCGGCATAAAGTTCCAGGAGCTGTTCCGCCATATCGCTGACGGATTTTTTCACGCGCGACTTGCGCGTTTCCCAAACTGTGGTGCCCAGGCGGTCGAGTTGCGGTTCCACGCCGCCGAGCGACGTGTATTTCTGAATTAGGTCGAGCCGCGCGAGGGGAACATAAAGTTTTGCGTCGCCCGCATAGCGCAACAGCATGAATTCGCCGTTCGCGCCTTCCATGGCCACCTGGCGCAGGCCTTCGAATTGGCCGATGCCGTGGTCCACGTGCACCACGTAGTCGCCGGGTTTCAGGTCACTGAAATCGCTGAAGAAGCTAGCGGTTTTCGGCCGCGCGCGCGAACGTTGCGATGGCGGCGGGAGCGTTTCGAACAGATCGGCGTTGCCGTAGAGAACTACTCTCGCATCGGTGAACACCACGCCTTCGGACAGCGGTGCTTTCGTGAGCAGGATCGCCGAACCCGGCGCGTTACTGCCTTCTTCGGCCAGGCGCGTCACCGTGGCGTTTTCTTCCAACTCCCCCATGCGATAGGGCAATTCGAATTCGTGACAGATGTCGGCGAAACGTTCCAGCTCTCCGGTGCTGGCGGCCGAAACCATCACGTTTTCGCCCGCCGCGATGCGGTTGCGCGCTTCCGCGATGAACGCCGCGACGTTTCCGTAATAGCGGGTAGTCGGTTGAGTGTGCAGGGTGCGGGTTGCGCCGGCTCCGTCGTGGCCAGACGCGGCAGAGCGGTCGGCGGACTCCGCCGCCTCCACGCCCAAATGCTCAATCGCCAGCCGCGGCGCCATCTGTAACGCGAGATTCCACTCTTCGTCATCAAAAATGAACTTGTCGGGCGGCTCGGCGAGTGGATCTTCAGCCGCGTCAAACGCTTCCGCCAGCTGCGCGCGATACTTTTCGATGGACGCCGCCAACAACGAAGGTTCATCCGCGATAATCAGCGGCTCGACGGTAAGATCAAAAAGCGTAGATTTGCGATTCTCGCGCAGCGCCTCGCGAAATTCCCATCCGGGATAAAACCCACCCGGCGCCGCATCATCTTCACGGCCAGATGCCGCAGAAACCCGCGCGCGTTCCAGCACTTCAGCGTGCCGCGGATATTCCGTAAGCGGCAGCAGGGTCGCGCGCTCCATGGGATTCGTTGAACGCTGGGTGTTGGGGTCAAAAGCGCGGATGGATTCGATGGTGTCGCCCAGCAGCTCGACGCGTACGGGCTGCGGCGATTCCGGCGAGTAAATATCAATGATTCCACCGCGCACCGCGTACTGCCCCGGCATCTCGCAGGTAATTTGCTTGTCGTAACCGGCGCTGGACAGAAAATCAATCAGCTCTTCATGCGGAATGGATTCATCGCGCGCGATGGTGCGCGCCAGCTGCGAATAAAATTCGCGGTCGCGCATGCGCCACACCGCGGCCTGCACTGGCACGATCAGCAGATCCGCATCGCCCGTGGCAAAACGCCACAACGCCACGGCGCGGTCCTCGGAAATTTCCGCGTGTGGCGAACGATTGTCGTACGGCAGCACTTCATGCGAAGGCAAATGCGCCACGCGCCGCCCGGGCTTGCCGGTAACCGCGCGATAAAAATAACGGACCGGCTCGAGCAACGCTTCGGCGCGTTGGTTGGTATCCACCAGCAGCACGGTAGGTCGGCCCAGCGCTGCGAACGCCAGCGGAATCAGCAGCGCTTTCGCTGAGTCGGTGAGGCCCGCCAGGCGCACTTCCCCGCCACCGCGCCGCAGCGCTTCGAATGTTTCCTCGACAACCGGGCGGCGTGCCACCCGCGCGAGAAGCTCGCTGACCAGGGGAAGAATCATGCTTGAAGTTCGGTGATGCGTTCGACCAGCCGCGAGGTTGAATAGCCGGGCTCGAGCGGCAGGCGCACCACTTGTCCGCCCGCTGCTTTGATGGCGTCGTCATCCGCGCAGGCATTTTCGCGCGAACCTTCGCCGCCTTGCGCAAAGATATCCGGCGCCAGGCGCGCGATAAACTCGGCCGCGGTGGCTTCTTCGAAGATCGCGACGAAATCCACGGAGGCGAGCGCCGCCAAAATTTCCGCGCGTTCGGCCTGCGGTGTGATGGGCCGTGCCGGAAACTTTTGAGTGCGTGTCGACGCTGGGACCGCGACGCGTGGCGAGCCGACGAGTTTGTCGGCCTGTTCCGTCGCGATTCGCACGCTTTCATCGCTTTGCAGCGCTACGATCAATATATCGCCCAGACTGTGCGCCTGCTCCAGCAAACGGACGTGCCCAGGATGCAGCAGGTCAAACGCCCCGGCCACGCACACCACGCGCTTTCCGTTGCGTTTCCACTCCTGACGTTGGAGAATCAATTCGGATTGCGAGACTACTGCCAATTGCCCATTCCTCATTCCGCCCAAGCGGATAAACCCAAACACACTATTCTACCATGTCGCCCGTGTAAGCCGCGGAGCGCCCAGTGAAACCCTGGCAAGTCATTCTCGCGATCGTCGGCGTGGTATTTCTCGCGCTTGGCTCGCGCTGGATTCGCGTCGCGGAGCTTCCAAAACAAGAACTTTGGCTCGACGCGGGCGGCTGCCACACGCCGATGACGGTCCTCGATCCTCCGGCCGACGTGAAACCCGCAGGCAGCGTCGTGCTGCTGCACGGGCTTTCAGCGAATCGCCGATTGATGATGTACCTCGCCGAAGATTTTGGCGGCCACGGTTTCCGCGCGTACGCGATTGACCTGCCGGGTCACGGCGACAGCCGCGACGCATTTTCGTTCGCGCACGCGCAAGATTGCGCCACCGCCGCGGTCGAAGCTCTGATTCGTAGCGGCCAGCTCGATCCCAAGAACACGATCCTGTTGGGCCATTCGATGGGCGGCGCCATCGCCATACGCATGGCCGATCGCGATCCGGTAGCTGCGACCATCGCGCTTTCTCCCGCGCCGATGACTACGCCGCAACGCATGCCCGCAAATTTGCTGGTGTTCAGCGCCAGCGCGGATCTCGGTATCTTGAAGCGCGTGGCGCAAGGCCTAGCCGACGCTGCCGGCGGCGAGCGCACGGCTCCTGAAGATTTCGCGCAGCAGCGCGCGTTCGATCTGCGCCGACTGCCGCGTTCGACGCACACCAGCCTGCTCTCCGACCGACGCGTCGCACACGATTCCGAAAAATGGGCCATGCAAACGCTGTTTCCCGATATCGCGACGGAGACGCTGACGTTGAATCTCGACCTCGCGACCTACGAGACGTTCGGCAAAGGGCGAAGGCGTCTAGCGGGAGGCGTGCTTGGATTCTTCGGTATCCTGCTGTTGTTTCCAATGCTCGTAGCGGTTGCGTCAAAATTCGCTGCACCCTCCCCCGCAACCGACGCCGCCGCATCGCAAATCGAATCTCCAGGAAATCATCCCTCTGCGCGTCTGCTTCTCACCGAAGGCGCACTCTGCGCTATGATCGGTGTCCTGCTGCTCGTCCTCGGCGTGCCGCTAAAATTCCTACATCTATATACGGGCGCGTATCTCGCGTCGCTGCTGCTGATCGTCGGCATCCTGCTGCTAACTTTCAATTTCGGCTTCGCGATGGAATACGCAGCGCTGCACATCAAGCCACTCGCAATAGCGGCTATTCTCGGTTTCGCCACGTTCCTCGCCCTCGGTGCCTGGATGAACTGGCAGTTAGACGACGCGTGGCTGAACTCCCCGCGCTGTCTGCGCTTCGCGGGCCTGCTGCCAGTCACGTGGATTTACTGTTTCGCCGAAGAGGTCACGCTAGGCCCCGTGCACCATGGCGTCGAACGCACGCTGCGCTTTGCGGTTTTCCTGCTGCTGCGCCTAGAATTATTCCTTGCCTGCACGCTAGCCTGGTATCTTTTCGCCAGCGGACAGGTCCTCATCCCCCTGCTTTTCGTGTACTTGGGGGCATTTTCCATCCTGCAAAGGCTTGCTACCGATGCGTTACGGGTGCGCACAGGCTCCGCCACAGCCGCGGCATTATTTGGTGCTATACTCGCCTCCTGGTTCATTGCCGGTGTTTTCCCTCTAACTTGAGCCGGGTCACAGCAGGGGACATGAAAGAAATAGCGATTGTCGGCGGCGGTCCTGCCGGTGCGCTTTGTGGCGAGCGTCTGGCCAGCGCCGGTTTTCAGGTGACGATTTACGACGAGCGCCTCGCGTGGGAAAAGCCCTGCGGCGGCGGGTTAACTCATAAAGCCATCGAGGCTTATCCCTTCCTGCTCGATTCCCCGCAGCCGAAAAAAATCGTGCGCAAAGCCGAGCTGATTTCCAGCAGCGGCCACCGCGCACAATTTGAAATGAATCATCCCATCGTCATTTATGCGCGCAAAGTGTTGAATGGCCTGCTGCTCGATCGCGCCATTGCCGCGGGATGCACCGCGGTTTGCTCACGCGTGACAAACGTCAACACCAGCGGGGCGCGCGTCAGCCTGATGGCCGCTGGCGAACAGCGTTTTTCTGATTTCATAGTCCTCGCCGCCGGGGCGCGCAATCAATTGCTGCCTGAAACGACTGCCCTCGGCTCAAAAGATCTGGAAGTCACGCTTGGATATTTCGTGCCCACCGAAGAAGACATTATCAAGGTGAAATTTCTAAAGCAGTTTGAGGGCTACCTGTGGTCGTTCCCGCGCGCCGATCATCTTTCCGTAGGCATCTGCGCGAAGATGGGCCAGACTTCAACGCCGGTACTGCGCAGCCACCTGGACGCTTTCTTCGAGGAAGAAAAAATCCCCCGCGCGGGTGCGCAGTTTTACAGTCACGTGCTGCCTTCGCCGCAAGCCAAAACCATTCGCAGCCGCAAAATTATGGGCCGCAACTGGGCCATGGCCGGAGACGCCGCCGCTACCGTAGATCCAATCACCGGCGAGGGTTTGTATTACGCGCTGCGCTCGGGTGATCTGCTGGCGCAGGCTATCGCCGCAGGGCAGCCCGAACTTTATCCCGCGAAATTGCGCGCCGCTTTCTCCGCGGACTTGGAATTCGCCGCAAACATCGCCAGAAAAGTTTTTCGCGGAAATTTCCTGGGCAGCGCCATCACCACGCGCATGGTGCAGCTGGTGAATTATTCGCCAGCATTTCGTGATTTGATTCGCGACGTCTTCAGCGGTTCGCAGGATTATCGCAGCCTGAAGCGCCGCCTGTGGGCTCAGCTGGGCATCACCGTGGCGGAATTCACGCGCAGCTTCCTCGATCCGCGCACGATTGTCTGCGGGCGAGGCGCCGCGCCGTCGCCCGCGAGCGACCGCGAACCCGCGCAATGAAACGTCAAGCCAAGGCCCACAAACGCAACACAGCTGGAAAAAAGGCAAGCCGCTCTGCGATTTCGAATGCGCCGGTCGCAGGGATGCCGCGCATCGGCCTGGAATCCTCCGTACAGAGCGTCGTGCCCCACGAATGGACGATAGCCGCATTCGATTCGCGCCTGCCACCCGTGCTTTCCACGCCCGCTATGATCGGCATGATGGAAGTCGCCGCGGCGCAGGCCGTGCAACCGGAGCTGCCATCCGGCTCGATCACCGTCGGCACGCGAATCGAAGTCGATCACCTGAAGGCGGTCACCGATGGCGCCACCGTGCGCGCTGCAGCGCGGTTGGTCGGCTATCAGGGACGCTTCCTGGTGTTCGAAGTCGAAGCGCGCTCCGGGGATTTAGTGCTAGGCCGCGGCAGGGTCTTCCGCGCCATCGTTGATAATCGAAAATTCCCGGTAACCCCGAACGAGAAATAATCTCAGCCGGTTTGTCGTGCGAACTCGGCGACGGGATGGCCAATCATGAAATTTCTAACCGCATTTTTCCTGACCCTCGTAATACTTTTCCCGAACGCAACATCAGCGGCAACTCCCGCGGCAGCCGGAGCGAAAGCTCCCCTCGAGGTTGTGGTGCTCGGCTCCGGCGGCCCACGGCCATTTGGCCGCGCTAGCGCGAGTTACATGGTCATGGTTGATGGCACGCCGCGAATCCTGATGGACGCGGGACCTGGCGCGTTCCTGCGCATTGGCGAATTGGGCCTGGACCTGGGCGGCGTGGACACCGTCCTGCTGACGCACCTGCACATTGACCACAGCGGAGACCTCGCGGCCTTCTTCAATGCGCGCGCACTCTCCAGCGACGGACCCATCACCTACCGTATTTTCGGCCCTGATGGCGGCGGGCTTTTCCCCAAGACTTCGCGCTTCGTGGACTTGCTCGTAGGCGACGGAGGCGTGTTTCCGTATCAAAAGACTTTTGGCGCGGACGAGAAGTTCATCGTCAAGGATCTCGCGGTCGCCTTGGATTCGCCGCAAACCACGATTCTCGATGATCATGGCTTGGTGATCGAGGAAGTCGCGACGCATCACGGCGATTGTCCGTCAGTGGCGTACCGCATCACCTATAAAGGCGCCACGCTGGTTTATTCGGGGGATATGGACGCTTCCGCGCTGCCGAATCTGGTGCGCCTCGCGAAGAACGCCGATGTATTGATATTTAATTGCGCTGTGCTCGATCCACCTCAGTCGCCCGAACAGCTTTACGAATTGCACACGCCTCCCCGGAAAATCGGAGAGGCCGCGCACCAAAGCGGCGTGAAAAGCCTGTTGCTCAGCCACACCGCGCCAGACGTGGAAAGCCGCGAGGCCGAAGTACGCAGTTCAATTCGCGTGAATTATCCCGGCCCGGTGGCCTTCGCCACCGACCGCCTGCGCGTGAAAGTCGGCGGCAGTTGAGCCGAGGCAAGCTCGCGTGTTACTCTGCCTTTCTGCCTGAGTGCTCGAGTGGCGGAACTGGCAGACGCGCCGGACTCAAAATCCGGTGGCCGCAAGGCCGTGTGGGTTCGATTCCCTCCTCGAGCACCATTATTTTTTGTGCGCTAGCCCATCGCGCGCGAAGTAATTCCCTCCTCCACGGAGCGCATCATGAACAACCCCACGCCGGAAAGTAAGCATCAAGAACAGAACGAAGGTTTGACGCGCCGCCGTTTTCTGGAATCCGCGGTGGGTACCACTGTCGCATCCGCGATGGCTGGCGGTTTATTGCCGCACGCCGGAACGAACACCCATGCGCACTCGCACGCGCCTGCGTCCAACGCGGCCGCTGACGTGCGGAACGGCATCCCCTACCGCACGCTCGGCAACACCAACGAAAAAGTTTCCTGCGTCGGCCTCGGCGGATATCACCTTGCCCGGCAGAGCGACGTGCAGGAAAGCATCCGCATCATTCGCACCGGGCTCGATGAAGGCATCAATTTCCTGGACAACTGCTGGGACTACAACGGCGGCGAAAGCGAAATCCGCATGGGCAAAGCGCTGCAGGATGGTTACCGCCAAAAAGCTTTCCTGATGACCAAGATTGACAGCCGCACCAAACAAGGCGCGGCCAAGCAAATAGACGAATCGCTGCGCAGGCTGCAGACCGACCACGTGGACCTTCTGCAGTTTCACGAGGTAATTCGCGACACCGATCCCGACGCTATTTTCGCCGTTAATGGCGGAATGGAAGCGGCGCTGGCAGCGAAACAACAAGGCAAGTTGCGTTACATCGGTTTTACGGGTCACAAAAGTCCGGAGATCCATCTGAAAATGTTGGACACGGCCTTCGCCCACAAGTTCACTTTGAATTCCGTGCAGATGCCGCTAAATGTGATGGACGCGCACTACGACAGCTTCGAAAAACTGGTGCTGCCCGTGCTGCTGGCGCACAACATCGGCGTGCTGGGCATGAAGCCGATGGGCGATGGCCTGATTCTTCAGACCAAAACAGTGGAAGCAGTGGACTGCCTGCGGTACGCGCTGAACTTGCCAACCAGCGTGGTCATTACCGGTTGCGACTCGCTGCCGATTCTGCAACAGGCGTTGCAAACTGCGCGCACCTTCCATCCGCTGAGCCAGGAACAAGTCGCCGCACTGCTTAGCAAAACCGAAAAAGTTGCGCAGAACGGCGAGCACGAGCTATACAAAACCGCCCACAATTTCGACGGCACAATTCAAAACCCGCAGTGGCTCGACTAACTTCCGCTGCCGCCGCGGATCAAGCGAATCGCTTCCGGCAACGCGGCAGCTTCTCCCGTCGTCCCGCCGCCGGTACCGCGGGGTGCAGCGCCATTTCCATCCTGCGCGCCCGCTGAGTCATCACCACCCTCGCCTGGCGCGAGAAACAAATTCGATTCGAGCCCATGCTGCTTGGTGTACAAATCAAAATACCGCCCGCGCGCCGCGTACAACGTTGCATGGGTACCGCGCTCGATAATCCGCCCGGCCTCGAGCACCAGAATCTGGTCCGCGCGCCGCACCGTGGATAAGCGGTGCGCGATCACAAACGTAGTCCGCCCGCGCATCAGGTATCGCAAGCCTTCCTGAATAAACGCCTCCGATTCGGAATCCAAACTCGAAGTCGCTTCGTCCAAAATCAAAATCCGCGGATCGGCCAGAATCGCGCGCGCGATGGAAACGCGCTGCCGCTGCCCGCCGGAAAGTTTCACGCCGCGCTCGCCTACTACCGTGTCGTACTTCTTTTCGAATCCTTCCGCGAATTCATCCACACGCGCGATGCGGCAAGCCGACAGAATCTCTTCTTCCGTGGCACTCGGCCGCGAAAATCCCACATTCTCGCGAATCGAACCGTCGAAAAGAAAAGTTTCCTGCAACACCACGCCCAGCTGCGTACGATAGGAATCGAGCCGCACTTTCGCTAGGTCCACGCCATCCACCAGCACGCGCCCGCTGGTCGGCACGTAAAACGCCGCAATCAATCCAATCACCGTGGATTTTCCCGCGCCTGATGGACCAACCAGCGCCGTCACCGTCCCCGGCTGCGAATTAAAACTGATTTCGTGCAGCACTTCCTTCCCGGTGTCGTAAGAAAAACTCACATCTTCGAAAATCACTTCGCCGCTAATGCGCTCCAGTAGCTCGCGGCGATTGGGATCTTCATCTTCGGGATTTTCGTTCAGCACCTCGCGCGTGCGTTCCAGGCCGGCCAGCGCTTCGGTGATCTGCGGCCCGATCGCCACGATCTGGAAAACCGGCGCGATCAAAAATCCCAGGAACAATGTGTACGAAAAGAAAGTTCCAGGCGTCATGGTCCCCGCGAGAATCTGCCGCGCACCCAGGAACATAATCATTGCGCTGACGATTCCCATCAAGCTGGTGGCCGAAAGGCTCATCAACGAAGTCGCCGTGAGAGTCTGCAGCACGTTATCGAGCAGTCGCTGGACTCCTTCGCCAAAAACTTTTTCCTCGCGCGCTTCGGCGTGGTAGCCCTTCACCACGCGCACGCCGCCGATGGATTCGGTCAACCGGCCGGTCACTTCCGCGTTGATTTTCGGCCGCGCGCGGAAAATTGGCCGAATCGTCTTGAACGCGCGGTTCAGTGTCACTCCAAAAATAAAAAGTATCACGAACGCGAGCGCCGTCATGCTCACACTGGTGCGCAGCAAATACACCATTGCGAACACCGCTGTGAGAATTCCACCCGCGAATTCCACCAGGCCGGTGCCGATCAGGTTGCGGACGCCTTCCACATCGCTCATGATGCGCGAAATCAGCACGCCGGTTTTGTTCGCGTCGTAAAACGAGACCGGCAACCGCCCGATGTGCGCCTGTACTTTTTCGCGCAGCTCCGAAATCATGCGCCAGGAGGATTTTGATAGCAGCTGCGTAAGCGCGTAGGAAGTGAGGCCCTGAATCACCGTCGCCGTCACCACTACCAGGACGATCACCGGCAGCAGGCGCGCTTGGCGTTTCAAAATAACGTCGTCGAGGAAATATTTCGTGGACGCCGGCAGGACCAGACCGGAAACACGGTTGATCACCATCAGTCCGAAGCCCGCCGCCAAAATCCCGCGACGCGGCTTGATCAGCGCCAGCACGTCCGGCAGCAGCTTCCAGTCGAACTTCGCTTTCGCCGGTTTGCCGTCGCCGCTATTCTTCTTCTCCTGGCGCTCGATGCGATTGCCCATGCGTTCCACGCCGGGGCTGGTTTGTCTTCCGAGCATCCCTAACTATACCTTGAAATTCTTTTCGCTGCCTGCGACGCGCGGACGTTCGCGATAACATCTGTTTCTGTGCCCTCCGGTTGTCTCGGGTTTCTCTGTGTCAAGTCTTTTGACGTCGCCAGCAGGCCAAGCCGCCAGTTGTCCCGCCCAAGCACGGATGCTACACTCCCCGCATGGCCAAGAAAAAACCAGCACGCAAAAAGAAATCCGCGAAGAAGCCCGCTCGTCCAAAAAAGAAAGAAATCCTGAAGAAGAAACTCGCGTCGGCTAAGCGCGTCACTAAAAAGAAGCCTGCGCGCCGCAAGAAGCAGTCCGCGCCCCGCACGCCCGCCGAAGTATCCAATCCCATCGTCTCGCCCAATCGCCGCGGCCTGGGCCCCGGCGCCGGCGGACAATCCGGCGATAACCAAGGCCTCTCGCGCAAGGAATCCGCGGATTCCGAAAGCGTCGAAGAGTTAACCGAAGAAGGCCAAGAGTACGAAGCCGAAGTGATCAGCGGCGTGGAAAACGCCCGCGACCCCGACCAAGGTGAAGTAACCACGAAGGAAGTTCCCGAAGACGACGTACCCAGCGAATACGACAAGCAAGATCAGTAACGATAGGCAGCACGCACTTCGGCGCTCCATCCGGACCGCAAGCGACCCGGATGGAGCGACGCGAAGCTGCGTACTACTCAGCTATTTCGGTGGAACGGTTGCAATCTGATTTAGCGTGAGCCTACGGTGTGGGTTTTCGCGCGGTCGTTGCGCTCTCGCTCGGCGGAATCCTGCGCGTTGTGCTCAGGTTGAGCTTGTAGTGTGTTCAGGAATCCATCCACTTCCGCCGTGGCCTTTTCTTTCGCAAGGCCGTAGCGTTCTTCCACGCGACCGATTAGAATGTCGCGCTTTCCGGCGATGACCTGCATATCGTTATCGGTCAAATGCCCCCACTTCTGGCGAATCTGTCCCTGAAATTGTTTCCACTTGCCTTCAAATTGTTCAGAATTCATTTCGACTTTCCCCTTTGCGCTCGCTGGCGCTCCTACAGGTCCCAGGTTCTGTTGCGGAGTGCCGCTTTCGCACATCCACTAAATACACACGCAATGCGCCTGCCAGCGCCGCAGTGATTTCCGAAGTGGAACGTGCAGACGAACTTACGCTCGGCACGGCTTCGATCCCTTGCCCCGCCGGTGCCCTGCCGGTGTGTAATTTTGCGGTGTTACCCGCGATTTCGGCTCGAGCCGGCGCCAAGCCGCCAGTCTGGCATGATGGGGATTCCGGACGGGCCGCAGTCATCGCGCACCCTGCCAGATCGGAACAGCCCTTACCTGCTCTGCGTCTTCGGTTGTCAGATATTTGTCACATCGCGTTTGTCCGGGTAACCTTGCTTGCTACGATGGCATCTGCTACAAAAGCGCTAGGTTGGGGTCCAAACTTTCTTACTTTAATTTCGCATCAAAAGTTCGCGACTCGGGCTTGCAGACGGAAAGACGCAGAGCGCCGTCGGCGCGGTTGCGCCGGATGGCTCTTTGGCCGATGGATGTACTGAATGGTAGGTGCCACGGGTGATTTCCACTTCGGATTGAAGGGATAACTCCATGATAACGCGTGCCTGTCTGCTGAGCATCCTGGTTGTAGCCGGAGCCATGACGATGGTGTCCTGTGGCGGCGGGAACGGCGGAAGCCCTCCGCCCGTGATCACCGTGAACGTTACTACCGACGTGTCGAACATCGAGACGTTTCAAACCGTGCCATTCGCGGCCACCGTCACTGGCACCTCGAATACCGCTGTCACGTGGCAGCTCACCTGCGGCGCAGCAGGCTCCGTTTGCGGCTCGATTACCCCTCTCGGCGTGTACACAGCACCGAACACCGTCCCCACCGTGTCAACCATGACTAGCACTGATCCGGCCACTGTGACCGTCACCGCCATCTCACAGGCTAACACTTCCATTTCGCAGTCGGTAGGATTCACAATTGACTCGCTCAACCTGCAGCCGTACACCGCGCCGGTGCCGCTCGGCACCTCCGGATCGAATGTGGGCGCGATTTGCCTGACTCCAGCGCCAGGATTTTGCTTCGGTGGAACTTTGGGGTCATTGCTAACAAGCAATGCCACTCCGCCAGCGGTTGTTATCCTGTCCAACAATCACGTTCTCGGTCTCAGCGACAGCGGAACCGTCGGCCAAGCTGTGACGCAACCCGGCGTCATCGAAACCAACTGCTCAACCACGGGGACGATTACCGTTGCGAATGTCTCAACCATCATAAATCTCCAGACGCAGCCGTCTCCTCCGGTAGATGTCACCACGGCGCAAATCATCAGCGGACAGGTGGATACGGCCGGCAGTATTTTGGAATTGGGTGCGCTAAACAATGTCAACGTTCCGCAGCCCGCTCCGCCCGCAGCCGGATCGGGTATCACCACAGCGCCGATGAAATTGTTGGCGAAAAGCGGACGCACAACAGGTCTTACTTGCGCTGCGGTAGATAGCATTGACACCAACATCGGCTTCGAGGTGGGGTATTCCGAAGGCTGCGCGACCACGACGTCGTTCTCCGTCACCTACGACGACGTGATCATCGTCGGCAACATGTCCAACGGCCAAAATTTTATCGGCGACGGAGATTCCGGCTCACTCGCCGTGGACGCAGCTACAGCGGAGCCTGTAGCTCTAATGTTCGCGGGCAGCGACACCGAGGCGATTGGGAATCCGGTTGCAGATGTCCTCAACGCGCTGCATACCAGCACCGGGCACACATACTCATTTGTCGGTGGCGCGCAACACGCCGTGTCTGGCTGTTCGCTGCCGGGGCTCAGCTCGGTGAAAGTGACGCCGCAATCAGCTGCTGCTCTTCCCGCTGGCACAGCTCAACGCGGGCAGGCAGCCGCCGCGGGGTATAGCACGCAAATCATGAATACACCTGGTGTCTCGGCGTACGGCGGAGGCGGCAGCCTCGATGCACCGCAAGAGCCGGCGGTGATGATGGTCGTCGCCCCGGGAGCATCGCACGCAGGAATTCCCGCGACGATTGACGGCGTGCGCACGCGCCTCATCGAATCGAATTCCCCAACCGCGCACGGCCCATTGACCCCGCAACAAACCGCTCAGCTTGCAACGCAATCGGAGCAGGCGCAAACCGTCACTATCTCCGACGCCGCCATCGCGCAAACTAAATCCATCAAAGAGCAGCACGCCGCGAGCCTTATGAGCGATCCCGCGATCATCGGCGTTGGCGTCAGCGCCAGCCTGGATAGCCCCGGCGATCCCGCGTTGATGATTTACGTGCTGAAAGGCAAAGCGCACGGCGCCATTCCCGCTACGATTGACGGCGTGCGCACCCGCATCAAAGAAACCGGCCCGTTCCGCGCCAACGTAGCCCATCCGCTGAAGTCCGCCACCGCAGCAGCCGGTTGTCGCGTGCCGAAGACCGGGCCCGCGACCACGCTGAACGCTGTGCCCGCGGCGCTGCAAGCAAGCCCGGCGCTAAGTCCCAGCGTCGAAGCAATAGCTCTCACACGGACGCAGCGTTAGGATGTAAAGCTAAATTTGGCGCGCGTCGGCGGCGATTATTACGATTTTCTGGCGCTACCGGGCGGAATGCTCGGCGTCGCTCAGCACGACGACATGACTCTTATCGTTCTGCGATTCTGACGATGCGCCTGGCACCGTCACGCCACCCGAATATTCTCAGTTGCTTTTCCCGCCCTGCCACATCTATAAGTGAATGAAGCCAGCCCAACCCACGGAGGTTCATACTGTGAAAATCCAGACCGCAATTTTCGCCATAGCCCTCTGCAGCTGCACCGTCGCGCTGCCATCCGCATTCGCGCGCACTACGGCGCCTGCCCCACAAAAATCATCCGCGCAGGTGGCCCAGTCTGCCCACGCGGACATCGTCAACGCCACCGGCCAGAAAATCGGCACAGCCACATTTTCACCAACCTCTGGCGGCGTGCGGGTAGATGTGGACGTGACCCAGCTCCCTCCTGGCACGCACGGCATCCACATCCACGCGGTGGGAAAATGCGAAGGTCCCGATTTCAAGACCGCGGGCGGACATTTCAATCCAGCGGGGAAAAAACACGGCAAGGACAATCCAGAAGGCCAGCACAACGGTGACCTGTTGAATCTGGAAATTGGCGCCGATGGCCACGGGACCGCGTCGCTGCTCGACACCGCTGTCACGCTGGGCGACGGCCCCACTTCCCTGTTTCAGCCCGGCGGCACAGCGCTCGTCATCCACGCCAGCGCGGATGATTACAAGACTGACCCGGCGGGAAATTCCGGCGCGCGCATCGCCTGCGGCCCAATCGTAAAATAGTTGATCGCGCGCGGCCGGGAGGTGTGGCGGAATTACTGCGTATCAATCGTGCGCAGCGCGGTCTGTTCATCGGGAAAATCGGTGAACACCGTGTGCAGATTCGTCATGTGGAGAATTTCCCGCGCGCGCGGGCTCAAATCCACGGCATGCAATTCCGCGTTATTCTTGCGCGCCGAATACAGTCCACGAATCAACTGGCCGATTCCCGAACTGTCCAGATAGGACACGTCGCGAAAATTCAGCAGCACGCGCTTGCGCCCATCCTCGAAAAGATCCATGAGCAACTCGTGTACCGCTTCTCCCTCGATCAGCGTAAATCTTCCGCGCACATCCACGACCGTGACGCTTCCCAGTTGACGAGTACTAGCACTAAACCCCACTAATGGCCTCCGCACAAATGTAGGCCGTCATCTTACCGCAAGCACGAGCAAATCCAGAAATCGCGCCAAGGCACGGCAGTAGTAACTCGGTTTCCGATTGAGGCGTTATCAGTAGTTGGCCAACGGTTTTCTGCCGAAGCCACAAATCCATCCCTTCTCCGGTTTCTCGACTACCTGAACATCCGAGTAACCGGCGTCGTGGAAAAGTTCGTGATGCTCAGCGACGCTCAGAAGCGTCATCCCCACTCGCGAGGCGTGTTTTTCCACGAGTTTTCCAGCGCCGGTGGTCATCCCTTTATAGATTTCTGCGATGACGATCAGGGTGCCGCCCGGCTTCAGGACTCGCAACACTTCGCGCATGTCACCGGGCAAGTCCGCCCACCAGAAGTGCGTTTCCACGGCAGTGACGACGTCGAACATGCCATCCGCGAACGGCAACTTTGACACCGAGCCGTGCCGTACCTCCACGCGGCCCAGATCTATCCATTGTGCATTCGTTCTTTTCGTCGCGGCGACGCCCGCTTCGGAAAAGTCTAGGCCGTAAACTTTTCCCTGTGTGGAGATGGCCGCTAACTTACTGACTGTCTTGCCGCCACCACAACCGACATCCAGGATTGTGTAGTGGTTCTCGATCGAAACCTGCCTTAACCCCCAGTCAGTTAGTTTGGAATGGCTCGAGTTCATTCGCCACAGCGAGATTCTCCCCAGCCACCCCGTCGGCTTGCTGCACTGATTTACCGGTACGTCCCTGCCAGCCACGACTGTTTACCCCGTCGGGGAGTCTAATGCGAATACGCGCTGCCGCTCAAGCATTCAGACGCACAATTACAGCGTTACTCGTCTCAGTGCCGCGACGGTTTGCTTCGATTATTTCTCGGACGCATTGCTCATTAGCTTCCGCGTAGCCGACAATCCACCGGCGGGGCCCGCCTCGGCCATGATACCGGACATTCTTTCCGTGGGCTTTCCGTCGGGCTTTCCCTCGTGGCCGCCCTCAGCGCGAGGTATGCTTTCGCCGGCGTCGCTCGCTTTCCCTCATCAATTCCTTGATATCCGCCGCTGGACGTATCTCGATAGTTCCACAGTTCAACTTCACTCCCGGAGATTGGGAAATCAGCTGAATTGCGTGATTCAGATCTCGCGCTTCCAGCACCTGAATTCCACCCAATTGCTCCTTCGTTTCCGCGTACGGACCGTCTGTCACTGTAACCTTGCCGTTCTTCCAAGACACGGTCACCGCCGTGTTGGGGGGCTGAAGAGGTTCTTCAACTACCAAATGTCCGTTCTTGCGCAGTTCGTCGTTGTAGCTGAAACACTCGTCCAGCATTGTGTTGCGCTCGCTCTCAGACATGTTTTCGAACTTGCCGGGCTCGAGATAGCCCAAACAGATGTATTTCATGGGGTCCTCCGCCAGAGACCGTGTAGCACATCGATTGAGGGAGTTGCTTGTCGCCAATAAAATCTCACTTCGTGGCTTAGGCGGTGGCAAATGCTCGCCGCAGGGCAACCATCCACGATTCCGTGAATCGCTTCGAAACCGCGGCGTCGGGGACTAGCACATCGAAGCCGTGATACGCGCCTGGAATGACATGGAGTTCCGTCGGAACTCCGGCATTGATCAGGCGGCGGGCGTACTCGACATCTTCATCCACAAACAGATCGAGAGCGCCAACGCCAATGAATGCGGGAGGAAGTCCGGCGAGATTTTCGGCGCGCGCAGGCACCGCGCCTGCCGGAACCGTAGGTGATCCGGCCGGGACACCGAGGAAGGAAGTCCAGGCGAAACGATTCGAGCCCGCGTTCCAAACGAACTGTCCGATAAAGGGCGGAACTTGGCGCGTGCTGCCGGTGCGATCATCGAGCGCCGGATAAATCAGCAACTGAAACAGGATGGGAATTTCGCGGCGATCGCGCGCGGCAATGGCGAGCATCGCAGAATGGCTGCCGCCGGCGCTTTCTCCGCCGATGGCGATGCGTTTGCGATCCACGCCCAGTTCGTCAGAATTTTTGTATAGCCAGCTCAGCGCGTTGTAATTATCTTCGAGCGATCCCGGGAAATGAGTTTCTGGCGCGAGGCGATAGTCGACCGAAACGACCAGGCATCCGCAATTCTGTGCCACTGCTTGCAGAAACGGATTGAATTGTCCGGCGAAGCCGGAGACATACCCGCCGCCATGCATGTGCAGAAACGCTGGACGCCCCTTCGTGCCGGGAGCCGGATCGACAATCACCAGGCGTAAGTCCGGCGCGCCCACTGGACCAGGGATGTGCCGTTCAACCGGCTGCGGCGCCGGCGGAGGCAGCGGAGGCACCCCTGGCCATTTGCGTACGACAGCGAGAGTTTCGCTGGTGAAGCTCTGCGTGGGAAATGGGAATTGCTTGATGGTGTTAAGCAACTCCGGATCGACCAGGGCATAGGGGTCGGCCCCCGCGGCAGGCGCAGGCGCCTGCGCCTGCGGGCCGACGGCGGAGCGCAGCAATTCCGGCGCAAGGCCGATCCCAATTCCCGCGGTCAAACCGCCGCGAACAAAATCACGCCTCGTGAGCTCATTCATCGTTGGCTCTCGTTTCTGAAATTGAAGCGTCTCTTTTCGGTCACTGCTTCAGGTAACGAAGCAGCACGCTTCCTGACGACTTAAAAGTCGTGGACTCGACAAGTTTTAATTGTATTTTCTCCAGGCTGACGCCTTCGAACAACCGTTTCCCTTTGCCTGCAAGTACCGGCATAACGACAAAACGAAATTCATCAACCAGGCCGAGCGCTATAAGTTGTGAAGGAATATCCACGCCGCCGACTAAAATATTTTTGCCTGCCTCCTGTTTCAATTTGAGGACTTCGTCCCGTAGGTTCGTGCGAACAATTCTTGTATTGCCCCCTTCAGCGCTCGCCAATGATCGTGAGAAAACAACCTTCTTTTTGGAGACGAACGCCTCGGCAAAATCTTTATCCATTTTGTCCTCCGTATCGCTTTTGGCGATATCCGGCCAATAAGGAACCATCAATTCGTAGGTTTTACGCCCATAGACAAACAGGTCAGCATCTCGCACCAGGTCCAAGTAATATTGCCCCACTTCTTCAGCAGGGACTCCGATGGTGTCGTCGAAGCAGCCATCCAAGCTAAGGTTGATCGCGTAGATTACCTTTCTCACTTGGTTACGCCTCCCTATTATTTATCAGTCTTCGTGAGGCCTTGCGCACCGGATCGTGCACCTCATAGTCGTCAAGTACGTGTCACCCTGCGCGAATCTTTACATGCTTCCGATTGGGAGGGCGCCCGCACGCTCGTAATTGACGATGATGACGCCCTTCGGGGTGACCGTGCTTTCCGTCACCTTAAATGCCGCCGGGATCGTGCCATCGGCAAACAATTTTTTCCCAGCGCCCAACGTAACCGGAAAAATCTTCAGCCATAGGGCGTCGACCAGATCATGCTTCAGCAGTGTCTGAACCAGATTCCCGCTTCCCCACACGTGCAGGTTTGGCCCGTCCTGCTTCTTGATTTCAGCGATTTTTTTCACGATATCGCCGCTCAGAAACACGAACGGCTTCCATTCGGAAGAAGTGATGGTATTCGAGGCCACGTACTTGGTCGCAGTCTGGACCTCCGGCCAAATGTCGGCATGTTGCGGCCAGAATGCTGCGAACATTTCAAATGTCTTCCGCCCCAGCAAGACGTCCGCCGGCGCCTTCATCTGCTTCATCATTGCCGCGCCTTCTGCGGCGTCGCCATGCGGCACGGTCCAGCCGCCATACTCGAATCCACCGCTGGTATCTTCCTTAGGTCCGCCGGGAGCTTGTATGACGCCGTCAAGGGAGACAAACTCGAGGACATTAATTTTTCGCATCACTGAACTCCTTTCCACGGCAACCACTTCACGTTGGTATGCCAAATTCTCGTACTTCCACCGGCGTCCGGCAGGCAATCACCGCCTTGCGGCCCCACGCCAGCGCTTCGTTCATATCGGCGACCTCCAGCACCCAAAAACCGCCGATGTGTTCCTTGGTCTCCAGGTAGGGGCCGTCGGTGGTGACCACTTTGCCATCGGTTTGGGCCCGCAGCGATTTCGCCTCGCGGACGGGCTTGAGGCCGCCGAGGAAAACCACGACACGGGCAGCCGCCAACTCTTCGTTGAGCGCGTCGATAGCGCGGACCGTCGCTTCGCTCTCGTCGGACGACTGGAAAGTGTCGGGGTGGTGAATCGCAACTAGATACTGCGGCATGATTTCTCCTTTTCCTGCGACCGTCTTCGGACCGGGTGGTCGCCCTGCCTTCACTACATAGACGAACGGCCAGGCCGGAATTCGACAAAGCGCGGAGAGTCTTTTTATAGCTCCATCTCAGCGGCGACGTCGTCGCCGAACTGCTTTTTGATCTCCTCTTGCGTCTCGGGATCGAAGTCGGTCAAGTCAAACAGGCGGCGGACTTCGATCACCATTTCGTCATCTTTTGCGGGGATGCGCGAAGCCCATTCGAGCGCCTCTTCACGCGAGTTCACCTTAATGATCCAGAAGCCACCGACCACTTCTTTTGTTTCGGGAAACGGGCCGTCGGTCACTTTCGACTTTCCGTCTTTGAAGGTCACGCGCGCGCTCATCGTCGCGGGCGGGGTCAGCCCGTCGAGCGCCAGCAGCACGCCGGCTTTCCCCAGTTCCTCGTTGTACTTGCCCATTTCCTCCATTTCTTTGAAGTCGGGTACCCAGCCAGGTTTCGCGGTTTCGTAGACTTTCGGAAACTGGATCATCATGAAACGCATGGTGTTCTCCTTGAGTGTTGCGGACACCGTATCAGGGCCGCCAATATATAAGAGCTTGGGCCGCACTGCGCACCGAATGTTATAGGGCGCCGGGTGCGCGGCGCGGCTCCGTCTACTAGTCGAACCGTCGATGGGAATCGACACGCGATTCGAAGATTGTTCGCGAAGCGTATCGCCCGAGAACCACTTTCTGGCGCGCCGGTTGCCCAGCCTTTACCATATAGTCGAACGGTACCATCTGAATTCGACAAACCGTTCCAGAAATTTTGCTTCTTCCACGCTTTAAAACGATGTCTGCGCGTGGTCATCTTAATATCCGGCAGTGGGTCGGTTTCCGATTATGCGGCTAATCAAGCAGTGGAGCGGGATGGGGCGAGCAAGCAAGGTGAACCTGAGCCCGCATCCTTGCCGCTCGGTCGGTCATTGCAACTTCGCGTATTCGGCTTTCGCTTTCTTCAGGACGGGAATGTCGGGGTCGGCATCTTTCCACAATGTGAGGAAGTCTTTGTAGGCTGCGAGCGCCCGGACGCGAGCGGCGTCGGCATCGGCACCCTGCGTGGCTTTCGCTTGTAGAGCGTTCGCACGAGCCACGCCCAGATGCGCCAGCGCTCCGGTCCAGCAATTCCACACGATGCCGCTATGATCGAGAATCTTCTGAAATTCGGTGGCGGCCTCGCTTCCTTGTCCGGCTGCCAGGTATGCCTCTCCGCGTATGTACACGTGATAGAGACAGGAAATATTGGCGACGAACTCGATTTGCCCCCACTCGATCGGGGAAGCAACTTGAGAGGTACTCAGGTCAGCAGCCGAGTTCTTTTTGTCCAGCGCCACTTGCGCCTGAATCGCAGGCAGCCAAAGCGACTGCACCTGCGTGTCCAGAGGGAAGCGTTTCGCCAAGTCTTGTGCCAGAGCTTCGGCTTTTGCGGTATCCGCCGCCATGGCAGACGCGAGCGCAGCTTCGACCTCGACGCCCTGACTCGCAGGAGCCAGCTTCAAAGCTCCTGCTGCGGACTCCCGAGCTTCTGGAGCATCGCCGTACGCCGCTAGCAGCAGAGCAGAGTTCGCCTGCCACGTGGCTCCCGCTTCTCTGTTGTCAGCGCGAATGGCGGAATCCACGGCGCGCTTGGTCAGATCCCGCGATTTTCGAAGATGACCGGCGTACGCCTCGGTGTCGGATGCAAGCGCCAACCCCGAATTTTCGTAATCGGGCTTTGCCGCAAACCACTGTAGCTGTTCGGTCATTGCGCCGGAATCCGCCCCGACAAAGGCAAGGGCATAGAGAACATTGTGGAGTGCGAGGTCATCCGCTTTGCGCGCCTGCGCGTCGTGGATAACTTGCCGCGCTTCGTCGAAGCGCTGCAAAGCAATGGTGCAGTTCGCGAGATTGCCGAAGATAGTCACCAGCTCCGGTGCAAGTTGTGCACCTTTCCTGGTGATCTCCGCGCCTTCCTCATACCGCCCCTGTGTGGCGTACACGATGCCCAGATTGACGTACACTCCGGCTCGCCGTGGATAGTTTTCTATCTCCTCCTCATACGTCTGGGCCGCCTTATCCAATTCCCCGGTTACAGTCTGATAGTAGTCGGCTTCGATACTGAACTTTTCCCGTTCGCTGGCATGTTCGCGCAACTGGAATGCCTTGGTGAAGTACTCCCCGGCCCGCCCTAGCTCTCCGAAACTGTAATAGTCGCCGCCCACGGCGCTATAGCCCAAGGCGAAATTCGGATCGAGTTGGATGGCACGGTGATGGTAAGGCAAAGCTGCGGCCGGGTCTTTCTCATTCACGGCCTTATTGCCAAGGCTGAACGCTTGCAGAGCTGCGAGCGAAGACGTGGTAGCTTCCGAGAGCGGAACATCTAACTTCTGCACCGTAGCCAGGGATTCGCCAAGTTCGCCGCGCAACTTGGATGCCGCCTCGCCCAGCGCGTCCAGCACCTTCTCCTTGGATCGCGCCGTGACCTGATCCTGCGCCAGCGTGTCTCCACTTTTGCAATTCACCGCTCTTAATCCCAGTACGTATTCGCTGCCGAGACTGTCGATCGACCCGGCAATATAGGCCTTGCTACCCGCACGCTGGCAAAGTTCGCGGGCGACTGCAGGAGTGAGTTTCGTGCCGGCGGGACGAATCATTTGTTGCAAGGCCTTCGCCTCTTCGCTCTCGGAAAGCACATTAAGGAAAGGCGATTGCCGCAGGGAAACCGTGAGCGCTGTTTTCAACGTGTCGTCGAATACGGGATCGCCGGTGGTGTTGGCGAAATCGTCGAGGACGATGGTGTCCTTTTCTGTCAGCGCGTTCGCGTGGCGCGGAAGCAACAACCACAGGCCGACAGCGAGGGCTATGAAGCACACGGTGCCGACTACCGCGAATCGCGGGGAGCGTATGACTGGAAACCGATTCCCCGCGCTGATTTTGGGCCTGCGGCCTGATTCCGCGGCGGCCTTCAGGCCTTGCAGGTCCGCGAGTATGTCAGCTGCCTTCTGGTAACGCAGCTTGCGGTCTTTCTCCAGCGCCTTTGTAACGACTCGCTGTAACGCACTAGAAGCGTGGGGAATCAGGCGTCGCAGGGGCGGTGGTGTGCGATTCAGAATTGCCTCGGTAATCACTCCCGAGGTTTCTCCGGAAAAGGGACGCGTGCCCGTGGCCATCTCATACAACACCGCGCCGAATGAAAACAGGTCCGTGCGTGCATCGAGTTCTTCACCCCGCACCTGCTCGGGTGACATATACGTGACGGTTCCAATCGGCGTCCCCGGTATGGTCAGTTGGTCTTGGCTTGCGCCTTCGGTCGCGTCTATGGAAAGAGTAGCGTCCGCGTCGCGTTTCGAAGCTAGCTTGGCCAAGCCAAAATCCAGAATCTTGACGTGCTGTCGCCCCGTGACAAAAATATTAGCGGGCTTAATATCTCGATGCACGATGCCTTTGGTGTGAGCGGCATCGAGGCCATCCGCAATCTGTATCGCCAGGCCCAACAATTCATCCAGAGGCAGCGGCTTGCCACCGATGCGGTCCTTCAGATTCGTCCCATCCATGTACTCCATGGCGATGAAGGCCTTGCCATTTTGCTCGCCAATGTCGTAGATCGTGCAGATGTTAGGATGGTTTAGTGCGGATGCTGCCTGCGCTTCTCGCCGGAAGCGCTCCAGCGCCGCGTGGTCGTGGCTCAGCTCCTCGGGAAGGAATTTGAGGGCGACAGATCGGTGGAGTCGGGGATCCTCGGCCTTGTACACCACCCCCATTCCGCCGCCACCGAGTTTTTCGACGATGCTGTAGTGCGAGATCGTGCGGCCGATCAGGGGCTGTCCGCTCGCTGCCGTCCCTGGTTCGCGGGCGATCAGTGTGCCCATAACTTCGAGGGCGGGCGACTCAATGAAATGCTCCGCTTTTTTCTCGTGGGCAAGCAGCGACTCTACTTCGCGTCGAAGTCCTTCGTCGCTTCCGCAAGCCTGGTCGAGGAACCGCGCGCGTTGGCTGTCGTCCAACCCCAGAGCGCGGTGGCACAATTCTTCGACTTTACGCCAGAGTTCAGGCTCCACCCTGCTCTCCCTTGCTCAGCTCTCGCAGCAACCAGATCTTGGCTAATCGCCAGTCTCGCACCACGGTTTCAACCGAAACGCCCAGTACGTCGGCGGTTTCTTTTATGCTCAGTCCGCCAAAGTATCGTAGTTCTACTACCTTACTTTTCCTCTCATCTACAGCAGACAATCCCTTCAACGCGTCATCCAGGGCCACCAGGCTCTTATCGGGTTCGCGGCCTACCGACGGCGCTTCATCCAATGACACGGGAAGCACCCCGCCTCCTCTTTTCTGATAACCGCGCGAGCGCGCAAAATCAACCAGAATGCGCCGCATTAGCCGTGCCGACATCGCGAAAAAATGCGCACGATGCTGCCAATTCATTTGTTCGCAGTTTACTAGCCTCAAGTAGGCTTCGTTCACAAGTTCGGTCGTTTGCAACGGATGATCTGGTCTTTGCCCAGCCATGCAGCGACGCGCTACTCGGTGCAATTCCTTGTACACCAAAGGCGTGAGCTTCTCCAGAGCCTGCTCATCTCCGGCAGTCCACGCCTTCAGCAGTTGGGTGACCTCGTGGGTCGAGGGCAGAGTCATGCAAATCTCCGTAGCTTCAATATGCTGAGATGCAGTTCTGCGGCTCTCTTGCGGGCAGCTGTCCCCTTGCCTTCAACTTTTTTTTCACGCCGTTACCATTCTGACGGTCATTTCCCGTCTCCCTATATAGAAGTCTTTACGGAGGAGAAACCATATGAAACGGGAATACAGGTCTCCACTGAGCTCGTGTTTGCACCGGACGAATCGAGCCTGTGATGCCAATGTTCTTATGAATTCTAGCCCATCCCATCGCAGTGAGGCGTTCCTTTCAAGAGTTTCTAACTTCGAGCCTGATCCTAAGATGCGTCCTCCCAAGTGGGTTGAATTGAGTGGACAATCGCTACTCGACGTCGTCCCTGACGCCATATTGATTGTTAACCGGACACGGGAAATCGCTGCCGCTAACCTGCAGACGGAAAAGCTCTTTGGATACACACGACAAGAGTTGATTGGACGCCCTGTTGAGCAGGTAATTCCCCCGAGGCTAATAGCGAAGCACGCGCAACAACGGGAAAATCTCTTTAGTGACCAACGCGCGCGATCCATGAGCTTGCAATCGTTGGCCTTGCGTAAAGACGCTACTGAAGTTCCGGTGGAAATCAGCCTAAGCCGTTTCACCAACGAGGCGGGCACCTTCGTTATAAGTGCGTATCGTGACTCGACCGCTCGTCATCACACGGAGGGACTGAAGATCTTGGCTGCGGTTCTGCACGAGACCCGCGAAAGCGAAGAACGCTTCAGTCTGCTTGCCGATGCAGCCCCAGCACTCATCTGGATGTCCGGCCCAGACAAGCTCTGCACCTACGTCAATAAGGCTTGGCTGGACCTCACTGGGCGATCCGTGGACTCTGAAGTTGGAAACGGCTGGACCGAAGCGGTGCATCCCGATGACCTGCGGAACCGCGAGCACACCTACGAGAGAGCCTTTGATCGTCGCGAGGAATTCAGGCAGGAGTATCGCCTGCGGCGGCGTGACGGGGAATATCGGTGGATTCTAGACGTTGGAGTGCCCAGGTTCGATCAGGATAATTGTTTTGTCGGTTATTTGGGAATCGGTGTTGACGTTACCGATCGTAAGCGAGCGGAAGCAGCCCTCGTAGGTGTGAGCGGTCGGCTGATCGAGGCACAGGAGCGAGAGCGAACTCGGATCGCCAGAGAGCTACATGACGATTTCGGCCAGCGCTTGGCGATTCTCGGGATTGGCCTCGAAGAGCTTAAGAGAAAACTCCCTGAGTCAGATCAGGTGTGCTGCACTAAAGTGCAAGAGTTGGTCGACAGAACCAGGGAATTGTCTTCCGACATGCACTCTCTTTCTCATCAGTTGCATTCCAGCAGGCTGGAGCATGCAGGCTTGGTTTCCGCTCTGCGTGGTCTCTGCAAGGAAATTGGCGAAAAGTACAAGATCGAAGTTCAATTCGCCGTGCGTGACATTCAATTTCAGATCCCGAAAGATATGGCCCTGTGTCTGTTTCGTGTGGCGCAGGAAGCGCTGAGCAACGTCGTCAAACACAGCCGCGCTAAGACCGCGCGTGTTGAACTCGGTGCAAACGCGAGAAGCGTAAGTCTTCGCGTCAGAGATAACGGCAGGGGTTTTGACACTGAAGGATCCGGATTAGGCCATGGAATTGGCTTGATCAGTATGCACGAGAGGATTCGTCTGGTTGGGGGAATGCTTTCGATAAGATCAGAACCGATGCAAGGGACAGAGATTGTCGGTGCAGTGCCTCTGGGTTGATGCATTGCCAGACGTAACTCAGGATGGTGACGTTTTGAAGTTAGCAGTTTCCGACGACAATTTGCCTAGCTACTGAGCAGCCGCGCGACCTTATACGTGGTATTGCGGAATTTCACTTCTCCAGTGAGGGCTGCCAGCTCAACGGGTCGTTGCAACACCATCCAGTGCACTGATTCGACAATGCTTGCGCGGGAGAAGCGTCTGGTTGGCTGTGCTCGATCAAAACGCAGCCATGGCAGCGTTCCGGTTGGTCTAACCCTACCACGCGATTGTGGCGTTTGTTTTCACTAGCCGACGGGTTCTTGCTTAGCGTTGCATCGACCTATTGAGATCACCGCATTTATCGGAAACTGATTCACAACCCACTATCCGCATCGGCTTCTGACGGGCCTTTTTTTATTTCAGCTTTTATTTCAATTGGCGAATCCGCTCTTGCAGGAATTGCCGCTCTGGTTCCTGTTGGGTCAGAGCCAGAGCCTTCTCATAAGCGGATCGTGCCTCAGCCGTCCTGCCGAGCCTGCGGCACATATCTGCACGCGCTGAATGCGCCAGATAATAATCGGCCAATTCACCATTCTCGAGCACAGCGTCAATATGCGTCAGACCGGCCTCTGGACCATCGCGCATTGCAATTGCCACGGCACGATTTAGCTGTACGACTGGTGAAGGCTGAATTCGTGCCAATTGATCGTAAAGGGCAACAATCTGCCGCCAGTCGGTCACAGCCACCGATTCCGCCTGCGCATGTACGGCGGCAATCGCAGCCTGCAACGTGTAGGCGCCGAAGCGGCGGGACTGCAGGGCTTTCTCCAGCAATGCTACTCCCTCCGCGATCTGCTCCCGGTTCCAGAGCGATCGATCCTGGTTCTCCAGCAAAATCAGGTCTCCGACGGGCGATGTTCTCGCGGCGCGTCGGGATTCGTGCAACAACATCAGGGCGAGCAGCCCCATGACTTCCGGCTCTGGCTGGAGATCGGTCAGCAACCGGGCCAGTCGAATCGCCTCGCCAGTCAGCTCGGCCCGAGTTACTTGCGCTCCCGCCGCAGCAGAGTAGCCCTCATTAAAGATCAAATAGACGACCTGAAGCACCGCGCCCAGTCGCTCCGGCAATTCCTGCGGCGTTGGCACTTCGTACGGAATCCGTGTGTCTCGAATCTTAGCCTTTGCGCGCACTATGCGCTGCGCCAGCGTACGCGGGGTGGTCAGGAAGGCCTTTGCTATCTCCTCGGTTGTCAGGCCGCACACCTCACGCAAGGTGAGCGCCACGTGCGCTTCCGGCGCGAGAGATGGATGACAGCAGGTAAAAATCAGGCGCAGCCGATCGTCCTCAAGGCTGTCTTCGTCATTGGAATTTTCCGCCGACCTCGATTGCGCTTCGAGATATCGCGCGAGCTCGCCCTGAGACGCATCAAATCTTGCGCGACGACGCAGGGTATCAATGGCTTTGAATCGGGCCGTCGAAATTAACCATGGCCGCGGGTTGCAGGGTACTCCACTTCCCGGCCACACGCTCAGCGCAGCCGCAAAGGCTTCGTGCATCGCCTCCTCGGCAAGATCAAAATCTCCGAGCAAGCGGATCAGAGTCGCCAGGATTCGGCCCGAATCCACGCGATAAAGGGAATCTACCAATTCGCGTATTTGGTCAGTGGAACGCTCGGACATGACGACGACCTTAGCAAACCAGCTACCCCGAATCAATTTAGCAAACGGCGGGCCGCCGCAAAGTGCCCAGCTCGTGAGTCCGAAATCTGGACAACAGAGCGATTCCTCGGTTGGACTATGACGAGAAAGCAGCTCGTACGCGCGGTGTCGCGCAATTTATTTCGAGGCTGGACGAGGAGCGCGCCAGCGACGAGCGAGCGCGGGGATGATGACGCCGCCGAGATTGGCGAGATTGGCGTCGGGGAACGGGGCGCGCTCTGCTCGGGGATTGAGCGATCGAAGAAGAGTTTTCAGGAATCGCCCCAATGCCTCGATTCTTTCCCGAAAACTGAAATGAAGGGTGCGGCCATTGGCCCGAACCACGAGCAGCGTTACATCGTCGGCTGCCAGATTTTGCGGGAATCGTTCGCCGATTTCCTGCAGCAGCGCTGGAATCAGTTTTTCCCCAGGGACATTCCCGAGCAGATTCGCGATGCGTAGTAGGCCTTGTTCGCCCAGCATTTCGCCGTCGGCGTCGCACGATTCCATTAGCGCGTCGGTGTAGCTTACCAGGCAGTCGCCGGGATCGAGTTCCACATCCTGCTGCTCGTAATCGGCGATCTGGAACATCCCCAGCGGAATGTTGCTCAGCGCTTTCTTCTCAGGCTGGTCGTGGCCATGACCGAGCAGGGACCAGCGGCCCTCGGTCGCGCGAAACAGCAGGGGGCGTGGATGACCCGCGTTGCAAAGTGAGAGCCTGCGAGTGGGTGCGAAAAACGTAGTAAGAACCGCAGTGGCAAAACTGCCGTGGCGGGAAAGCGCCGTGAACTGCTCGTTCAGAAGGCGCACGACTTCTTTCTGATCCAGGCGATTCACAAAACGGCGCATCAGCGTGCGCAGGTCCGCAGCTGTGGACGCCACGGATTGGCCGTGGCCGGAAACGTCGGCGAGAAGTAAACGGCTGATGCGGCCAGAGGCGCAACTGGAGACGTAATAAACATCACCGCCGCGCTGGGCTTCGCCGAATGGCTTGCTGTAAACCCACACGTCCAGCCCACCCAGTTCGACGCCGCTGGAGGTAAGTTGGCTGCCACCCCAGACCTCCATGCACTGCATATGCTGCGCGGGCGAATCCGTCATCCAAACATTATAACGGTTGAGAGGAAGTTGACCCGATTCAATGTTTTCGTCAGAAGTCGCGCGGTTCTACGATTGGCGGGTTGATCACGGGTTGGGAACGACCTCCGCACTGATGTAGACTTGGAACCTCGAAGCGGTTCTGGACTCGCGGCTGATCGTTTCGTCAGAGGGCTTTCAACATGCGACTCGCAGTTTTGTGCTTCATGGCGTTGATCTTGATTTCCTCTGCGAGCCCCGCACAGGCTCCCGCAGGGGTTCCCGTTTTCGAAGTTACACCACCCGCCGGCGGCTTCAAGATTACTTTCAACGTGAAGGCATCGGTGCCTATCGAGGGCGTTTTCGAGAAGTGGGAAGCCACCTTGAAATTCACGTCTCCGGATGTCACCACGGGCGTGCTGGACATCAAGGTTGACGCCGCCAGCGTGAATACGGGCAGCGGTCTGAAGGACGGCAAGCTGAAGGGCAAGGATTTCTTCGACGCAAAAGACAATCCGTACATTACTTTTCGCTCGTCGAAAATTGAACAGACAGGACCCACGACGTTTGATATTCCGGGCACGTTCACAATACGCGGAGTTTCGAAACCCGAGACGCTGAGCCTTACCTTGTCCGGCAAAGGTACGGGCACCGGCAATATCAAAGGCTCGATGGCCTTCGATCGTAAGGACTACGGCATGAACAGCGGCATTCCGTTCATCAAAATTGCCGACCGCGTTGAGGTTGACGTCGCCCTCCAGGCAAAGCAAGTCAGCGGTCCTCGCGTCGTTTATAAGCAGTAGGCGGTTCAACCGTTCCCGAGGCAATCGCTTCACCTCCCGCAGAACGCCATTATCATTTCTGCGTCCACGATGCGCGCACGAGCCTCCTCTTGACAATGCCAATGACCTGAGTAAAAGTCGCCGTCGCTCAGTCCGAATCACATGTAACTTGGGCGCCCGCTTCGGCATCCGAATCAATAAACCGCAGCACCGACAGGAACCCAAGGCTACTCAAAACGACGGCGCTACTTCCGGGAGCGAATTTATCGAGCCACTCCGCTCAGTGGCAATGAAGGCTAATAAATCATAAAACGCCGGAGGCAACTATGAGCACGAACGTAGTCCCGGGTATCAACGCCACCGCCGCGACAGGCGATTTGAAGTTCGAGATTGTCGTCATCCCCGTTTCGGATGCGAGCCGCGCCAAGGAGTTCTACGCGAAGCTCGGTTGGCGGCTCGACGCCGACTTCGACAGTGGTAAAGGCTTCCGCGTGATCCAGTTCACGCCTCCAGGCTCCGGCTGCTCGGTCATCTTCGGCAAGAATGTCACCCCGGCCGCGCCCGGCTCCGCGCAGGGCCTGTACCTCATCGTCTCCGATATCGCGGCCGCCCGCAGAGCGCTGCTCGAACGCGGCGTGCAGGTCAGTGAAGTGTTCCACAACGCCGGCGTGTACGCGGGCACCGACGAGACCTATCTATTTGGAAGCGTCCGCGTCAGCGGCCCCGATCCCGAGCATCGCAGCTATCGGTCATTCGCCTCGTTCAAAGATCCTGACGGCAACGGCTGGCTGTTCCAGGAAATCACGGCGCGTCTGCCAGGCCGCATTGACCCCGCCACGACAACCTTTGCGTCAACGAACGACCTCGCAAACGCCATGCGTCGCGCCGAGGCCGCGCACGGCGAGCACGAAAAACGCACCGGCGCGCGGGATGCCAATTGGCCCGACTGGTACGCCAAATATATGGTGGCGGAGCAGGCCGGGACAGAGCTTCCGAAGTGAGCGAACGCGCAGTTGAAAAAGGCAAAGGTTGGCGCCCAATAAGCTAAACGGAGGAACACTATGAAACGGGTCAGTCTCATGCTGCTTGCAGTTGCAACTCTTGCAGGCATCGTCGGCTACATCCCCCACGCATCCGGACAATCCGACGGAGACTCCTCCCCGATCTACGGAGTGAAGGTCCCCGCCGGGTACCGTGATTGGCAATTGATCGCCGTGAACCAGCTCCACTTCGCCGGCAAGGGGGAGCAATTGCGCGCTCAACTCGGCAACGATATAGCGATCAAGGCTTTCAAGGAAGGGACGCTCCCGTTCCCCGACGGTGCAATCATTGCCGCGATTCATTGGACTCGCGTCCCATCGGAAACCAACAACAAGGTCCTTGATGGCCCATTCCCCGGCACCGAATCGTTCGTGATCGGGGCGCCTGTGAATGTGCAGTTCATGGTGAAGGACTCAAAGAAGTACGCCGAGACGGGCGGCTGGGGGTTTGGTGATTTTAAGAACGGAAAGGCGGGCGACAAGTCGTTGCACGAGGCCTGCTTTCCCTGCCACATACCTGCGAAAGATCGTGACTACGTTTTCGCTCGTTACGCATCCGCACCTTAGTATCGAGAGATATCGAGAACGAAATGCTTGCCGCCGTGACAGAATCCAGCTAGAAGCGAACGTGGATTAACGCACGCATATCGGAAGGATGAAAGGAGGCTCACATGAAAACGGCTCGAATCTTCGCGGTAGCGTTGCTGATTATCGCAAGCGGTCTCGCCCTGAGCGTGGCGCACTCGCAGCAGACCGCTATCAAGCGCACGGAACTGCAGCGGCACGATCTCAGCATCCCCGGGCGCGAGGCCATCCAGGTGCGCGGCGATTTCCCCCCAGGAGCAGCGGTTCCCAGACACACGCATCCGGGCGAAGAGCTCGTCTATGTCCTGGAGGGCGCGATCGAGTTTCAGCTCGAAGGCCAGCCACCGGTGACGGTCAAGGTGGGAGAAGTCTTCTTCGTTCCAGCCGGCACAGTCCACACCGCGAAGAACGTCAACAGTGGCAACAGCGCAGCGCTCTCCACCTACATCGTCGAAAAAGGCAAACCGCTCCTCACGTTGGCCAAGTAAGAGTTCGCACAACCGGAATCGAAGCGTTGCGTTTCTCCGATCAGCGCGTCACTCGGGATTTGCGGTCGCAACTCGTATCGACTTTCCCTTGAAGAGATTCGTGAAGCGGACTCGCACGAGCCAATAAACCAGCAAGAGCAACGGAAGCAGCGTCAGAGTCAAATACACGCCGGTACTAAATAGCGCCGGGGATAGGTGTTGTCCCAGTCCCGCCGCAGACAGCAATCGGAGTGGCCGATTGGACGGTCCCAGAAAAAAAGATCCTGCTGCGATGAATAGCCCAAAGCACATCCGCCAGAGATGCCGTGCGATGCGCGGCGCTCCAGCAACTCCTCCGCCGGCCAGCATGCGAACGTCCCCCGCGGCTGCCAGCAGCATCACCGAACCCATAAAAAAACTCATTCCAACGGGGACTCCGTCCGCAGATTCCACTCCACTGCGCACGATTGCAATGCCATTCTTCCAAGTGAGGATACCGAGCGCCAAGGGAATCAGCAGCAGCATCCAATCAAACCAACTCGTTTCTCCGTCTCTGCGCCTCGCGGTCAGCCACGCCGTAAGAATCAGGTAAAAAGTAAAAATGCCCCCGCCGATGTTGCTGGGTTGACGTCGTACGACGGCAAGGTACACCGCAAAGCTCCCCATCGTAAGCATGGCTACCACAAAGATTCTTCCCGCCAGCGCGTGACGAGGGGAACCTTTGCGGAAGATCATCGCAGCCGTCCCCGCCAGCAGCCCCAATGTCCCACCGGCAATATGAACAAGCAGAACGGGCGAATAGGCCATCGGCACCTCTTGCATATGTATACGCCGAAGTTAGCCGGAAGGTCTCACTTGATTGATGCAGCGAAAGCATATCCTTGCAAGTCGCGTTGCCGGAGAAGTGCTTTGCTCCACTTCCACTTCTCCGGACACGACGTTAATCAAACAAGTCCAATACTTCCGAGCGGACGTCAGCGGCATCGCTCGCTGTCGCCTGCCCCTATGCGCTTGCCGCAGCTGCTTCTTCAGCGACCTTGGTGCAAACGATCGTTAAGCCGTTCTTGTTGGCGTCGAATCGTTCTTTCCGATCCAAGCTCTTCAAGAATTCCCTTGCGGCCTTGCCGATCGCTGCCGCCATTGAACCGGTATCAACCTGTATCGTTCGCCCTTGCGGACCATTCGTGCGGTGCTGGTATTCCAGTTTCACTGCGTACATGGATTCTCCCTCCGCTTATAGGATAACCGAACATTGCGAGGGGTGTTTCACTTTTCCGGCGAGGGGGTTAGTCAGCCACACTTACAGTAGCTACGCTTGTGACGCCCGTGAAGATGAAACTCACCACGTGCCGTGGCGTTTACTTGAGAATTTTTTCTGGTATGCCGGCCTCGAGAAGTCTAGCGAACTGCTGAGAAAGCAACGGCCGACTGAAATAGTATCCTTGGGCCTCGTCGCATTGATGAGTCTTCAGGAAATCCATTTCTGCCCGCGTCTCCACACCTTCCGCCACCAGCCGTAGCTTCAGGCTTTGGCCCATGGCGATTATTGCTCCCACGATGGCCGCCTCCTCGGGAGAACTGCTGATTTGGTGAACGAATGATTGATCGATTTTGAGAACGTCAACCGGAAACTTTCGCAGGTAGCTCAAGCTGGAATAACCCGTGCCAAAGTCATCCACGGCGACCTGCACGCCTCTCGCCCGCAACGCCCTTAGAATAACTTGTGTGGACTCCGCGTGTCTCATGAGTACGCTCTCGGTCAGCTCCAGCTCCAGAAATCTGGGATCCAGCCCGCTGTGTTTCAGGATCGCGAACACACCTTCCAGGAAGCGATCGTCTCTGAATTCCATCGCGGAGATATTTACCGCCATCGCACGCAGCGGCAAGTCCGCGTCCACCCATGCTTGAGCCTGCCGGCACGCGGCACCCAGTGCCCACCGCCCGATCGGCAGTATCAACCCACATTCCTCCGCCACGGGAATAAACTCACCCGGGCTCACCAGCCCACGCGTCGGATGCGTCCAGCGTATTAGTGCCTCGGCGCCGGTGATATCGCCCGTCCGTAGATCCACCTTCGGCTGATAATGCAGCATGAATTCTTCGCGTTCTAAAGCGCGCCGCAGGCTCTCCTCGATGGATTGCCGGCCCACCGCCCGTACATTCATCGCCGGCTTGAAAAACTGGTAGCTTCGATGCCCATTTTCCTTCGCTTGATACATCGCCGTGTCCGCGTTCTTGATCAACGTCTCCGCGTCTAATCCGTCATCCGGATAGACACTCACTCCGATGCTCGTGCTCACGTGCAAATCGTGTTCGTCAATGAAATGACCCTCTGCCACCGCTTTCAACATTCGCGTCGCGGTGATGGCCGCGTCTTCCGTCTTCTCGATTTCAGAAAGCAGCACCACGAATTCGTCTCCGCCTTGCCGGCTCACCGTATCCGAGCTGCGCACGCAATCCGCCAGCCGCTTTGCGATGGATTGCAGCAGCTTATCCCCTGTCGGATGCCCCAGCGAATCGTTGATGTGTTTGAATCCGTCCAGATCCAGGAACAGCACCGCCACCTTCTTACCGTGCCTTGGAGCCAGCACGATCGCCTGGTTGATCCGGTCGTTCAGCAACATCCGATTCGGCAGCCCCGTCAGAAAATCGTGCTGCGCCGAATGGGCCATTTGCAGCGCCATCGCGCGCGCCGCGCTTACGTCGCGAAACACGATCACCGCGCCGGTGGCCTGTCCCTTACGATCGTGAATCGGCGACACCGAGTCTTCAATCGGAGTCGCCACTCCGTTCCGTTGCACCAAGTGGCTGTTCGACGGCAAGCTCATCGTGCGGTTTTCCGTCAGCGCCAGCTCCATCGGATTCGGTATCGCTTCTCCGGTTGCGGCGTTTAGGATTTGCGCGACCTCCGTCATCGGCCGCCCAGCCGCCTCTCTCGCCGCCCAGCCAGTCATTCTCTCGGCCACCGGATTCATGAACACCACGTTTCCTGCGATGTCCGTGGAAATCACCGCATCGCCGATCGAGTTCAGCGTCACCTGTGCGCGTTCCTTCTCCGCGAACAGCGCCTCTTCCATCGCCTGTCGGTCGCTGATGTCCGTATTCGTCCCGAACCAGCGCATCACCTTACCCTGCGCATCGCGCATCGGCACGGCCCGCGATAAAAATTCACGATACTTGCCGTCCTTGCCGCGCAGCGGAAACGTGTCCTCCCACGCTTCGCCTATTTCGAAACTGTGCTTGATCTTTCCCATTACTCGATCCACGTCGTCCGGATGCAGCATTACTTGCCCGCCCCAGCCCGCCATCTCCTCCAACGTCTTGCCGGTGTAATCGAAATAGCGGTCGTTGTACCAGAAGATGTAGCCCTTCTCGTCCGCCATCCAGGCCAATTGCGAAATGCTGTTCGCCATGGTGCGAAATTGCTCCTCGCCTTCCCGCAGCGCGATCTCCGCGACTTGGCGCGCGCTGTGGTCGCGCTGTGCACCCCACGCTGCGGCGCTGGCGATCAACACGCCCAGCAAAGAACCCAACAGCAGAATCGTTCTGGTCTGGTTCAGGCGCCGTGCAGCGTCCGCATTGCGCAGCGCCAATAATCTCAGCTCTTCGTTCTCCATTTCACGAATCACTTCCCGATAGTCATCCATGATTTGCTGCCCCGCGGCGTTTTGCACCACCTCCACCGCCGCTTCCAGTCCCTTGCTCCGCCGCACTTCCATCACGCTCTCGGCCAGTTCGAACTTCTGAGCGGCCAGTCTTTCCAGGTTGGGAAACCGGCGCTGCTGGTTGGGATTGTCCACGGTCAAGTCGCGAATGATCGTTTTTTCCTGCTCGACGCGCAAGCGGTTAGCTCGGTAAGAGTCCAAGTACGATGCCTTGCCCGTCAATATGAATCCGCGCGCGCTCGATTCCGCGCCCTGCATACCGTTAAGCAGATACTGCAGATTCTCCAGGACCTCGTGCGTGTGCCGCACCCATCTCTCGCTCTCGTGCGCGACGGCCATGCCGCGCAGCGAAATCGCCCCCACCAGGACCAGCGCCAAAATGGCGGAGCCGAACGCGAGTTGCGCCTTGTGATTCGAAGGCGGCTTTGTCTTCATCTCACACCTATGGGAAAGGGGGGTTCTGTCACCGACATCGCTCGGAAGGCTGAAAGAGGGCAGTCCGCAGCAGTGCCGGTTGCTTCAGAGGGGTCTTAATCGTATATCAGTTTGCGGACAACCCCGGATGGTTTCGGAGGAAAGTGTCGAATAGACCACGAGCGGAGCCGTTTTTCGTCGGTTGCTGCTACAAAATTGATGCCGGGAAGCTACGAGGACATTTCAGCGAGCCAGGTATCCAGCAGCTGCAATTGTTCGGGCGCGGGATTGACGAACGTGACGCCCATGCCCATGCCGTGTTGCACGTAAACGATCTTGCCTTTCGTCTCGAAAACGCCTTGGTCGCGCGAAATGCGCACGTCCAGACTCGTGCCTTCCGGCAAAGTGATCAGTACGTCCACGTAACATCCCTTGCGGCTGATCTCCGAAATCCGGCCGGAGATGCGCGTATCGGTGTGGGGTTCGCGCAGTTCGATGCTGGCGATCAGAGTGAAGCGCGGCACCTCGCGGTGTTCGCGATAAGGTCCGCCGGGGTTAACCGGTGCACCGGAGAATCCACCCATGAGCTTCTCTCCCACCGTGCCTAAGCCAATCCCAGAACTGGTGCCAGAACCTATGCCAGGGCTTGTACCAAAACTTGCGCCACAACCAGTGCCAGAGTGGCACAGCAGCGCGTGCCCTGCCACCTTTCTCTCCTTCGCTTGACGCCTAAAATGAACCGCCGCTTTCTATTCGCCTCATCAGAACGTCTGTGCGCCCACTTCCCGCGTTGCGCCGCGTGCAGCAGCCAGCTCTCCGCAACTCCCGCGAACGAACCGTTTGTATCGTGATACTATTACCAAAGCGTAACCTCGTATTATTTTTTCGGCCGTCCGTAATTATACCGACGTCCGTCACGGCTGTTTTTCGCCTTCTTGACGCCCGGCTATTGGCTCTAGATTGGACCTGCGATAACCTATGGCGCGGGCAGGTGGATTCGCTGCTGCCGCGTCGGCGGCAGTTTTGGGGCTGCGGATTCTCCCATGATTTCGGGACGATATTTTGCGCGAAAGGGAAACTGCTTCCAATTGAAAGCAAGCTTTCGTGTTTTCCGATTTTCGCCAGTGATTTCAGCTGCGGAAGACGGAAAGAGGTAAGTGACCGCGGGCTGTTGCGCAAGATCCGCGGCCATACTCGTTCACAGCTTGATGAAGCAGGCGGGCAGCTTCACCCCCCTGCACCTTTAGACTGCCGGAACCGCCGGGTTCCGGAGAGAGGTCGCGCAAATGGAGCCAGCAACTCGTTCAGGGAACCAGCTTCGGGAACTCCGCAGCCGTCTGGGCGTAACCACGCGGGAAGTGGAAGAACTGAGCAAGAAGATTGCCCTCGAGTCGGAAAACGAGGAGTTCTACATCTCCAACGCCTGGCTGACGCAGATCGAGAACCGCAACTCCGTCCCCAGCATCTATAAATTATTCAGTCTCAGCGTCATCTACCGCACCAAATTCACAGACCTGCTCGCCGCGTTCGGCGTCCTGCTCGACGAAACCATGCGGTATCAACTCTCCACGCCGCTGCAGAATACCCACTTGGCCACACTGGAGGCTCCCGCCGACGGCAAGGTGATGAACTTCCCGGTGCGATTTGACCGCGGCTTCCATCTGGAAAAGACCAACCTGCTTTCGCGGATGGTGGAACTGTGGGGAGAAGTTCCAATCTCGTTCATTCAGAGGCTTGATCTGCGCCACTGCCAGTACGGTTATATTGGCACCGACGATTCTTCAATGTACCCGCTGCTGCGCCCCGGCTCGTTCGTCCAGATTGATAGCCACGTCAGCCGTACGCACCCCTCGCGCTGGCGCACTGAATTTGACCGGCCGATTTATTTCATCGAATTGCGCGATAGCTACGCTTGTTCGTGGGTGGAATTGCGCGGTTCGGAACTCACACTGATTCCCCACCCTCTCTCCGGCTCGGCTATCCGGCAATTCCCTTACCCGGATGAAGCGGAGATTATTGGACAGGTAACGGGTGTAGCGATGCGCCTGGTTTCGGCCGAGCCATCAGACGCTCCTCCAAAATAGCCAGGGCCACTTTCAGGTTGGAAAATACCAATTCGCTCGATAACGAATCGATCCCCACCGGAACTGCCACGCGGTAGGGTTCCAGTCCCTTCCACGCCACAATGAAATCGCCGGCAGCCACGCGCGTGCTCTTCAAATAAGCTTCCAGCTCATACACCAATTCTTCCAGGGAGGCAGCCACCAGTTCCTCGAACGCTTCGCGATGGCAATCGGCGAGCGCTTCGCACGCGGCTTCTTCTGAAAAACGCAGCGCAAGGCCATGGTGATAGTACAGACCAGTGTTGTAGTCGCGCGTGGAAGCCAGATAGATCAAGCGCTCGAGCGGCTGAGTCAAATCCACCAGCGTGCGGCGGCGAAGATCATCCGCAGCCGCCAGCACATCCATGTGTTTGGCCGGACCGGGCATGGGCTAAATCGCCGCTCCGTGGCCCGCCGAATCGCGGCGGAACGATTCCAGCGCCGGCGGATTCAGAAACGCCAGGGACTTTTCCGAAGCCGCGCATACGCGTCCTGCGGTGGCCGTCAGCACGCGCACCATGCTGCGCGCCCCATACGGCCCGCGCAAGTAAAGCAGAATCCGCAACGCGCGGCACGCCATCAACAACAGAGCGAAGTCCAGCGCCAACCGGATTTCCGTCAGCAGGCTCAGCTTCGCGTGCAATCGCGAATAGGCCAGGTGGAAATGCATCAGATTGCGTATCTCGCTGCGCACCCGCCGCACCCACATCAATGAAATCCTGCTGCGCTCCTGCAAGAACAACTCGCCGATCTCGTCCGTGCTCGTCGCCGTCACGTAACGATAATCTTCCTGATCAAATATTCGCTCGATCAAATTTTCGGGCAGCAATCCCAATTGCAGCGTCCGCAAAGCCTGCCGCGCCTCCACGAACTGCCGCCCGCACCCTTCCACCGGCGCACTTTTCCTGCGCGCCAGGACCCACAAGAAAACTAGCAGCCCGACGCCCAGCGCCAAATAGAGAAGCAGGCCGACCATTAGCGTGCCACCCCGCCCAGCTGCGACCGCACCGAATCCAAACGCGCTCGTGTGCCGTCCACCAGTGCGTCGTATCCCGCGCTGCCACCGCCCCCTCCAGGAGGATCCGGGTTGGGACTGTAAGTCCATAGCGCGACCGTCCATACGATCAGTGCAAAGAAATAGGCCGTCGTCTGCAAAATAGGCCAGACGGGGTCGAAGCGTGGCCCGACGAATGACCGCAGCTCCAGGATCGTCAAACTCGCACCCACGTACGCGCCAAAGCCCACGATCATGCCGGTTACATTTTTGCCAAGCTCGATTCGATAGTAAAAAACGATCGCCAGCACGGTCGCCAGCACCAACGCTTCAATCACGCGCAGGTCCCGCTCCAGTTCTATAGTTGCGTTGGACGTGGACCATACCGTCCGCCGCGCCACATGCCATTCCACGTAACAGAAGGTCGCCGCGAACACTACGCAGCTTGCCACCCGCGCAAATCGCTCTGCTCCGGGATAAGCGGCCAGTGCTTGCCGCACGATTTCCAGCACCACTGCGCAACCCATCGCCAGCGTGGCAAACTGCGTCGGCCAATACCAAGCTTCGTAAAATTCCACCCTCGAGCGCCCGATAAAAAGCCCGGCGGATACAATGAAGACACACAAAATATAAGCGTAAAAATAGATGTACTTGGTGAGATTCTTGGTCTGAACGGAACGCACCAGCAGCAGCAATTCAATCAACAATCCGGCCGGCCACAGAAGCAAACTTAACATGTCTGTCACTGGCGCAAATCGTAGCACAAAATCGGGAGGAGAATTAGCGCTTTCTCCCCCCGATCAGCGCCTTTTGTTCGGCCGTTTACTCCAGCGGCACTGCATCGAACCCCTCGCTCAAACTGCCGCCGCCATCGCCTTGGGAGGCACTGGCGGTTGCGTTCCATCCAGCATCCGGGCCAATTTGCCGGTCATCTTCGGTGGCACCGGGGGTTGGGTTCCATCCAGCTTCCGGGCGAATGTGCCTGTCATCTTGGGCGGTACGGGCGGTTGCGTTCCATCCGGCATCCGTGCAAACACCGCCATCATTTTGGGCGGGACCGGGGGTTGTGTACCGTCGAAAAACGCCGCCTTGGGCGGAACCGGCGGCTGCGTTCCATCAAGCATAGCCGCCAACCTATTGTGGGACGACAAGTTGCCAGGGGCCAGGCTCGCGGCCATGCCGAGAATCACTAACACAAATACGACTGCTCTAGCTGTCGGGTTCATCGCGATCTCCTCTTTTTTGGGCTCAGGCGCGGTTAAGCGCGCTGCGACCGTACAGGGGAGGCCGGACTCCAGCGTCGCGTGGCGGGAAATGCTTGGAATGCAAAGCAGGAATTGCGGCAATACGCGAATCAGGTAGGAAACACTCGCACGACCAACAGCGGCTAACCGCTTCGTCACGTGCGCGGCGCGAGCGGTTCGCTCGTAGTTACTGCAAGGCAAGCCTAAGTTATTACTGTCGTTACTAGGCCATTATGCCGTTACCACAATGGAACCCCTGCGGTACATACGTATATCCAGCCCTTCCTGCCTCTGGCATCCTGTGTCGAGTCATTCGCCAGCGAGGACCTATGCCGGATATTCATGCTCACAATGAGGCGCCGACGGATCGTCAAGCGGTCCCGCACTTTGAGCCGGAACAAATCCGTGAGCATCTGCATCTTTTGGACCGCAAGCAATGGTGGCTGTGGTCAACCACCGTCGCCGTGATTCTGTTGCTCACCCTCGCTGTGGCGTCCTTCGCTTTCCCGGCGATCCTCAGCCACGAAGAATCCACCTACTCGTTCTACTTAAATCAAGCAGTCCGCGCCCTGGTGGGTCTGGTTCTGGTGTTCAGCGTCTATTTGGTCTATCAACAGGTGCAGCTCAGTCGGCTTCGTCACGAGGTGGCTGATCAAATGCAATCACTCGCCAAGGTGGAAACTCTCGCTTCGGAGGTTTACAAGCTCGCGGCCCTCGATCAGCTAACCGGTCTTTACAATCGTCGCTCCGGCGAACAGCGCCTGGCCCAGGAAATCAGCCGCGCGCAACGCCACGGCCGCCCTCTTACCGTTCTGCTGATGGATCTCGACGGCCTGAAACAAATTAACGATCGCCACGGCCACGCCGCCGGCGACACCGTGCTTAAGGGTTTTGCCGATCGCCTGCAACGAGCCATTCGCGGTTCGGACCTGGCCGTGCGTCTGGGCGGTGATGAATTCATGGCCCTGCTTCCAGAATGCCGCGCCGAAGAGGTCCGGCACGTTCTGGCACGCCTGGAAGGCCTCGAGTTCGAGTTCGATGATCAAAAGCTGCGCCTGCAGTACTCCCGCGGCTGGACAGACTATGCCACCGGCGAAACGCCACAGGAGCTTTTGAAACGCGCCGACGGCGCTCTCTACGAGAACAAGCGTGCGGGGAAACGTCAGGTCGCAGCTCCGCTGCAATCTCCGGTTGCGCAGTCCACGGTCTAACAGTCGGAACAACGTCCGAAAGCGTGGCCCGCAGTCTGGACCAAGCAGCTGTTAAGCCTGCCGGCAATTTCGTCCGCAGAATCGTGCAACGAGAAGTGCTGTCGCCCGTTTCAATGACAGGTTTCGTCGAAAAAATGTTCCGGTGAGGAACAATATTCGAAATATCTCTTGCGCCATTTCGAGGGTTACTCGTAAGATACGCCCTAGTTAGAGGAAAGATACCATGCCCAAAGAGAAACCAAAGGTCAACATCGGGGAAGTGATCAAGTCCTACCGCGCCGACCGCGGCTTGTCTCAAGGCGATATAGAACGGCGCACCGGCCTGCTCCGTTGTTACCTCTCGCGCGTCGAGAACGGCCACACCGTTCCCTCGCTCGAGACCCTCGCCAAAATTGCCGAGGCCATGGAAATCTCTCTCGCCGATTTCTTTCCCGGCAGCGATACGCCCGGAGACCGCGAGACTCGCAAGATGCTAGGCGAACTCTCCGAAGAAGAAATCCGATTCCTGGCCGACATCAAAAAATATTCCACTACGCTTTCCGACGACGACAAGAAGCTCGTGCTCGCCATGATCCGCAAAATGGCCACCATCACTCCCCCACCGTCGCGCGTAAACGGCAAGTCAGCCAACATCGGCCGCCGCCCCGAGTATTAATCAGATTCATCGCGTCTCGCGACACCGTCGAAACCAAGGTGGAGGCGCTGCTTGCTGCGCCCCAGCTTGCCACAATGTCAGCCAATGGCTTCTTCGAACTCCACAACAGGTTCCCGAACCGCCCCTAGCAACAAACCTCACCAATTCGCTACAATAGTGAAGACATGACACAGAAGCGTCACAAAACCGTAGGCGTAAAAGTCGGCAAAATCCAGGTCGGCGGCGGCGCACCCGTCGTCGTCCAGTCCATGACAAACACCGACACGGTGGACATCGCTTCCACCACCCAGCAATGCCTGGAACTAGCCCAAGCCGGCTCCGAACTCGTCCGCATCACTGTAAATATTCCCGAAGCCGCAGCCGCAGTCCCCGAAATTAAAAAGCGCCTGCTCGATGCAGGCTGCGACGTCCCCTTGATCGGCGATTTTCATTACAACGGTCACGTCCTGCTCACCAAATATCCCGACTGCGCCAGCGCGCTCGATAAGCTCCGCATCAATCCCGGCAACGTTGGCGCCGGCCAGCGCCGCGACGAGCAATTTTCCACCATCTGCAAAGTAGCCCGCGATCACAACAAGCCTGTCCGCATCGGAGTGAATGGCGGCTCGCTGAATCAAGAACTGGTGATGCGCAAGATGCAGGAGAACACCGACAAAGACCTCGGCAAATCCTCCGAAGAAATCATCAACGAATGCATGGTCCTCTCCGCCCTGGAATCCACGGCGCTCGCCCTGGAATGCGGCCTGCGCAAAGATCAAATTATTATTTCCTGCAAGGTTTCGCGCCCTCACGATCTGGTCGCCATCTATCGCGACCTCGCCGCGAAAACCGATCAGCCACTGCACCTCGGCCTCACCGAAGCAGGCATGGGCGCAAAAGGCCTCGTCTGGTCTTCCGCTTCAATGGGAATTTTGCTCGATGAAGGCATCGGCGACACCATCCGCGTCTCGCTAACGCCGCGACCGGGTGGCGATCGTCGCGACGAAGTTTACGCCGCCTGCGAACTGCTGCAATCCCTCGGCCTGCGTACTTTCGCGCCCAGCGTCACCGCCTGCCCCGGCTGCGGACGCACCACCAGCACTACCTTCCAGGAATTAGCCGAAAGCATTCAAGGCTACATTCGCGACAAAATGCCGGAGTGGAAGCGTTATTACGAAGGCGTGGAAGACATGAAGCTCGCAGTTATGGGCTGCATCGTCAACGGCCCCGGCGAATCCAAAGCCGCCAACATCGGCATCAGCCTCCCCGGCACAGGAGAAGCCCCCCGCTGCCCCGTCTACATTGACGGCAAGCATTTCAGCACGCTGGAAGGCAACTACGACGAACTCTCCGCCGCGTTCCAAAAACTGGTTGACGATTACATCTCAACAAAATATTCGAAGCGCGAACATCCACTCCCCGAAGTAAACGTCCCAGCACCGAGCGCAGCCGCCGCAAAATCAGCTCTCCGTGTACTTGCGTAGCTCATTTGGAGTGCGGCGGCTTGCCGCCGCTTTCGCCGAAAACTAAACCGAATTGCAAATCGTCCAAGGCGAGGCTTGCCTCGCCCGTTGGAACTGTGGCGCAGCCACTCCTGGCTGTGCGCAGTTGACTTTGCCGTTCTCACTCGTGCCTTAACGCGTTCAACGGATCGGTGCGCATCGCGCGCCGCGCCGGAATATAACTCGCCGCGAGCGCGACGCACGTGAGCAGCACCGCGACGCTCGCAAACGTAACCGCATCGGTAGCCCGCACGCCAAACAACAAACTAGCCATCAATCGCGTCAAAACCAAAGCCGCCACCACGCCCACGGCCACGCCCGCCAAAACAGCGCCAATCCCCTGCCCCATCACCAGCTTCAACACATCGCCAGGCTGCGCGCCCAGCGCCATGCGTATCCCGATCTCACGCGTACGCTGCTGCACCGTGTACGAAATCAATCCGTACAGCCCAATCATCGCCAGAATCAACGCCAGGCCCGCAAAGCTACCAATCAAATACGAAGGATAGCGCCGCAAAAACACCGACGCAGTCTGATCCGTGAAATGCTCCATCGTCTGCGGCTGAATCAAAGGCAGCTGCGGATCCATCTGATGCAACGCCACCTGCGCCGAGCCGACTAACGCAGCAGGATCCCCCGCGGTCCGCACCATGTAGGTCAGAAAAGTCGAAGGCCCCTGCTCGTTCGCTACGTAAATCACCGGCGTCGGCGGCCCGGCCAGATCGTCCTGCGCGATATTCCCGACCACGCCCACAATTTCGCGATAAGGTTCCTTCGCATCAAACGTAAACCGCGTGCGCTTCCCCACCGGCTGTTCGTTCGGGAAATATTTATTCACGAAAGCTTGATTCACGATCTCTACCCATGGCGCATCGAACATGTCTTTCTCGGAAAACATGCGCCCGGAAATCAGCGGCACTTTCAGCGTCGAAAAATAATCCGCCGTCGCCGTAATAATGTCGCACTCGTCTTCCTGCCCCGCCGCCGTAGGACGCCCCTGTACCACAAACCGTATCGTCCCGCCGCTTCCACCGATCGGCAGCGCGCTGGTCACTCCCACGCCCTGTACGCCCGGCATATTGCGCAGCTTTTCGCTGAACTCGTGCTCGAACATCCGCGCCGCCGGACTGTCGTTCGGATAATGTTTATCGCTGGGATAGGAGGTGTCCGGCAAGTTTACCGAAAAAACCAGCAAATTGCGCTGGTCGAACCCTGCATCCTGATGCAGCACCGCGTGCAGGCTGTGCAACATCAATCCCGCGCCCACCAGCAGCACCAGCGAAACCGCGATTTCCCCCGCCACCACCAAATTACGCAGTCGCGCGTGCGCCGTGCTGGTCCCTCCGCGGGATTCATCCTTTAACGCATCGCTTACTTTCGTCTGGGACATCGAAAGAGCAGGCGCCAATCCGAAAAGCACCGCCGTCAACAAAGTCATGCCGCAAAGAAACGCCAGCACCGGAAGATTCGTGCCCGTCTCGCGCAAATTCGGCAAACTGCTCAGCACGGTCTGCGGAATCGCGCCAATCAGCAAATTCGCGCCCCACTGCGCCGCCACAAACCCCACCACCGCTCCCAACCCGGCCAGCAACACGCTCTCGGTGAGCAGCTGCGCGATCAACTGTCCGCGGCTCGCGCCCAGCGCCGTGCGTATCGCGAATTCCTTCCGCCGCCCCGCCGCGCGCGTCATCATCAAATTCGCCACATTCGCGCACGCAATCAGCAGTACAAATCCCACCGCGCCGAATATCACCAGCAGCAGCGGCTGCACCTGCCCCACAATCCTCTGCCGCAAGGTACCCATGTTCACGAATACCGACCCATCCTGCTGCGGATACTCCCTCGCCAATTGCGCCGTGATCGCGTCCATTTCTGCCTGCGCCTGCGCCATGCTCACGCCCGGAGCCAACCGGCCGAACACATTCAGCCAGCGCAGATTGCGCCGCGTCAGCAGGTCCTGCGTGGCGTGCATCGGAACCCACAACGGAAAATCATTCGACGGTGCAAATTGAAAATCGCGCGGCAAGACGCCCACGATCGTCACCGGCTTGTTATCCAGGGTGATGGTGCGTCCAATCGCCGCCGGGTCGCCGCCGAAATCGCTGCGCCAGTAACCGTACGTCAACATCACCACGTGCGGCCCGTCGCCCACGTCTTCGCCATCCACAAATCCTCGGCCAAGCGCCGGCTTCACTCCCAGCGTCGCAAAAAAATTCGGCAGCACCGGCACGGCAAACACGGCCTTCGGCTCGCCATTGCCCGCCAAAGTGAAAGTATCGAATCCATACGCCGTCAACGACGCGAAACTCTTCGTCGTCTTCTTCCAATCCAGGAAATCCGGCATGGAAGTGTTACGGCTCGCCGGTTCGTTGTCACGCGTCTGGGTGCGCCCTTCGCCCAGCGTCACCAACCGGTCCGGCTGGTAATAAGGCAGCGGCCGTAGCAGCGCCGAATAGACCACCGAGAAGATCGCCGCGTTCGCTCCAATTCCCAACGCCAAGGTCAGCACCGCAACCAAAGTGAACCCTGGGCTCTTCGCCAGCACGCGCATCCCGTACCGCACGTTCTTCCACAGTGCATTCATCAGTGCACCTCCCAAGTTGCAGCGCTGCACGCTTTCGAGCTTTTGCGCGTCATATTTCCCAATGGATTTTGTAGTGACCGGTCGCATCTTTCAACGTCACGCGCAACAGCCATTCGCCCTTAATGGTCTGAATGTTCGTCGTATCCAAGGTGGCGCGTTCCGTTGTGCCGATTCTTGTGCGCACTGCACCGGTTGGATCGATCAATTCCCAGTGAACTAGTCCGTGTTCAACTTCTGCAGAAATATTCAAATGCACCATGTCCGACGAGCTGTCCAAGCGGAAGCGATACGCGACATCCTTCGTTTCGTTCGTGAAGCCTTCGTCCTTCTTCAACTCAGGCTGCGCGTCAATCACCAGGGTACGGTCCGCAGAAATCGCGGCGGCAACGTGCGACGGAATGTCTATGAGCACATTCCGGCGCGGATTCGGCGAAGACGCGGCCGTGCCGAAAACAATGGGTCCCAGAATCAGACCGTAGGCGCCCACCAATCCCGCTACACGAATTCCCCACCGCGCTTGGCTGCTATCCATTTTCATTGGCGCACCTCGCTAGTAGCGCTCAATTGCAAACAACGTGCCAAGTTCGGCGCGGCGCAACATATTGATTCCTCGCGAATTAAGCACGAGCGGCATCCCTCACCAGCCTCACCACTGCTCGCCTGTGGGACGCGCCGAACGCCACCATCGCACCTTCGCGACGGAAACTCATTGAAACCCAACCAATCTCCCGGCAGATTGTTACCAGCCACAGCCGCTCGCGGCCCATTGGAACACTATCGGCGATGACTCAAACATCCCCACCGACCCGCGCGAGAAAAAATGCCTGACGCCACCACTATCCCGCAAGCAGCGCCTCCTCCACATCACGCAGCAGAAAAACCTCACTGGCGCTTCGGCTTCTGGAGCCTGATCGTCACCCAATTCCAGAACGCGTTCAACGACAACGCCATCAAGTTCCTGGTGATTTACATAATTGTCGCGATGAATTTCCCGAAGGATACCCGCGAAAATCTGATCCTCATCGTGGGCGCGCTGTTTGCACTGCCGTTCATCTTCTTCTCAATGGCCGGCGGCAATCTGGCGGATCGTTACAGCAAACGCACCGTGGTGATCGGCACGAAGTTGATGGAAATTTTCGTAATGGCTGTGACCATCCTGGGTCTTTGGTTGCACAATTTGCCGCTGGAATGCGCCGCGGTATTTCTCATCAGTTCGCAGTCAGCCTTATTCGGGCCTTCGAAATACGGATTGCTGCCGGAGCTGGTCCCTGAACGTAAGCTCTCCTGGGCCAACGGAATCATCGAACTCGGCACTTTTTTGGGCAGCATCGCGGCAGTAATGGCCGCAGGGGCATTGGCGGAGCGCTACCACGGGCGTGAAGAAATCGCCGGCGTGATCCTCCTGGGATGCACGCTTCTGGGCCTTGCGACCAGTTTTGGCATCACGCACGTGCCCGCGGCGGATCCCGCGAAGAAAATGCAATGGAATCCGATTGGCGATCTGGGCGCGCAGATGAAAACCATTCTCGCCGACCGCACATTAGCTTGGGCGGTGATGGGCAATACGTATCTTTTCTTTCTCGCTGCGCTCCTGCAATTCACGATCATCATATACGGCCACGATGTATTGCGCGTGGACGAAACGCACATCAGCTACCTGCAGGCGGCCGTGGGGATCGGTATTGGGATCGGCAGCGTCGCAGCGGGATATCTTTCCGGCGGCAAAATCGAATACGGATTGATTCCACTCGGCGCGCTGGGCATGACGATTTTCGGCGCTCTGCTCTATTTCCACCGGCCCGCCGAAACGCTAAGCAGCTGGCTGCAGCTAACGGCGTCGCACACTGGCATCCGGCTCGCGCAACAGGTCAGCGCGTTCATCGTAAGCATTGTGCGCCTGCGCATCCCCGATCTCTGGCTGCTGGGATTCTTTGGAGGCTTCTTCGCAGTTCCGTTGAACGCGCTGATCCAGCACCGGCCGCGTCCTGACCAGAAGGGTGGCGTGATCGCCGCGGCGAATTTCTGGTCGTTCGTGGGCATATTCGTGGCGGCCGCGGCCTACAACATTTTTTCGGCGCGATTTCATCAGTCCGCCGCCGCGATCTTTCTCGACGGCGCGATTTTGACGGCGGTCATGACCAGCTATTCGATTTACCTGCTGCCAGATTCCCTCCTCCGCCTCGTCCTCTTCATGATCACCCACTCCATCTACCGCATCCGCGTCGAAGGCCGCGACAACATCCCCGAAACCGGCGGCGCCCTGTTCGTCTCCAATCACATGTCGCTCGTGGACGCGCTCCTCCTCCTCGCTTCCACCGACCGCCACATCCGCTTCCTCATGTTCAAGGACATCTACGACCAGCCGCACATCAAGCCCTTCGCGAAAATGATTCGCGCCATTCCCATTTCCTCGCAGCTCCGCCCGCGCGACATGATCCATTCCCTGCGCGAAGCCAGCGACGCCATCCGCAACGGCGAAATCGTCTGCATCTTCGCCGAGGGCCAAATCACGCGCATCGGCCAGCTGCTGCCTTTCCGCCGCGGCATGGAACGAATCATGAAAGGCGTGAACGCACCCATCGTGCCCGTAAATCTCGACGGCGTCTGGGGCAGCATCTTCAGCTACGAACGCGGCCGCTTCCTCTGGAAATTTCCGCGCAAAATTCCGTATCCAGTCACCGTAAGCTTCGGCGCGCCCATGCCGGCCAGCGCCACCGCCTTCCAGGTCCGCGAAGCGGTGCAGGAATTACAATCAGAAGCTTATCGCCACCACAAAAGCCGCATGCACACTTTGCCGCGCTCACTGATTCGCACCGCGCATCATTACCCGTTCCGATTCGCGATGGGAGACAAGCGCCGCCCCCGCATGAGATGGGGCAACGCGTTGCTCAGCTCCATTTTTCTGGCACGCCGCCTACGCAAAGTCTGGGCCGACCAGAAAATGGTCGGCATCCTGCTGCCGCCGTCCGTTCCCGGCGCGCTGCTGAATTTCGCCGCATCGCTCAGCGGAAAAACTCCCGTGAATTTGAATTACACGGCGTCGAACGAAACGCTCGCGTCCTGCGCCCAGCAATGCAATCTGCAAACCGTCATCACCACCAAACTGCTACTCGAAAAACTCCCCCTGCAAATCCCCGGCAAGCAAATCCTCCTCGAAGAAATCGCCGCTCGCCCGCGCCTCGCAGAAAAAATCGCAGCCCTGCTGCTCTGGTTTCTGCCCGGTCCGCTGCTCGAACGCACGCTAAACTCCGGAAAATCCCAATCACTCGACGATCTCGCCACCATCATCTTTTCCAGCGGCAGCACCGGCGAACCCAAAGGCGTGATGCTCTCGCACTACAACATCATGTCCAACATTGATCAGATGGGCCAAACCTTCATGCTCGGCAAAGGTGACGTTCTACTCGGCGTCCTCCCCTTCTTCCATTCTTTCGGCTTTACCGTCACTCTTTGGCTGCCCGCGGTCCTAGCCGTCGGTGTCGCCTATCATCCCAGCCCGCTCGACCTCACTGCCGTCAGCGAACTCGTCCGCGATTACCAAGTCACGTTTCTTCTCGCGACGCCCACATTTCTGCAAGCCTACACGCGCCGCTGTCTGCCCGAAGATTTCGGCAGCCTGCAATTCGTGGTCGTCGGTGCGGAAAAATTGCCCGATCCTCTCGCGCTCGCTTTTGAAGATCGCTTCGGCATTCGCCCGCTGGAAGGTTACGGCTGCACCGAATGTTCCCCGGTAGTCGCGGTCAACACGCGCGATTTCCGCGCTCCCGGATTCCGGCAGGTCGGCTCCAAGCGCGGACACATCGGTCATCCGCTTCCTGGCGTGAGCGTACGCATCATTGATCCGGAAACGCGTGAGCGCCGCGAAGTCGGCACGCCCGGCCTGCTGCTCGTGCGCGGCCCCAACGTAATGCTCGGCTACCTGGGTAAGCCCGAAAAAACCGCGGAAGTTCTGCATGACGGCTGGTACACCACCGGCGACATCGCCACTGAAGACGAAGATGGCTTCCTAACCATAACCGACCGCCTCAGCCGCTTCAGCAAAATCGGCGGCGAGATGGTCCCGCACATAAAAATCGAAGAAAAACTTCAGGAGTTAGCTGACACCGCGGAAAAGATTTTCGTAGTCAGCGGCGTCCCCGACGGAAAAAAAGGCGAGCGCCTCGTAGTCCTGCACACGCTGCCAGCCGAAGCGCTAAAGCCGGTCCTGGAAAAGCTAGCAAGTTCCGGCCTGCCAAATCTCTGGATCCCCCGCTCCAATCAATTCTTCCAAATCGATGAACTCCCCCACCTAGGTAGCGGCAAACTGGACCTCCGCCGCGTGCACGAAGTCGCTGTGGAACGCTCCGGTCATCCGGAGTGATCCCTCCACCACACTTTTCGCATTTCAACCCGCCGCAAAAGCCATTCGCCGTAAATTTTTCGCCGTTCAACACTTTGCCGTTGCCTTCCCCTCGCTCCTCGCGTAAATTCGCGCAAGCTGGAGAAAAACACGGCATGACCATACGCCAACACAATTCGCAGTCAGGGCCAGCGCCCAAGACACCCCGCTGGGATTGTGACCGTATGTTCAGCAATCCCTCAAAGTAGCGTCCCCCTAGCTCTCAACTGCGTGCAAATTAACTAGAACCATCGGCCGGCGCATTTCCCGGCTGGGTCAACTCGCACTCGCGCATTTGCAGCGCGCTTTTGCTTTGTGTAGCGATCGTTTCGCAGCGCGCGAGTCGGTACACGTGTGTCTGCAAAGGCGCCAATGAAGTCGAAGACTCACAGGGAAAAACGAAATGTTTACGCTCGCCATTACATCGCGCGTGCTGTACCAAACGACGCAGCAAAGTCCGCCCGGACCGGGCGGCGATTTTCCGGTGTTCGCTCTCTTGTGCCTTGCGCACATCGCGCTGCGGGTGGCGATCGTCATTTTTCGTGACCGGCGCGTCCGGAAAGGGACACCCGAAATGATCGCACTCAATATCCCGCGCGTCGCTCCAGCTCCGCCGCCCGCGCCGACATCGCTCTGCGCGTCGTGCGCTTTCGCGCACATCGTGCGGGGTTACCAGGCCGGCGAAGTGATCGTCGTCTGCGGCTATGCTTTTCCGCCGCGCGACATCCTCTTCGCGGTGCGCGAGTGCACGGACTACAAGCCGAAGCGTGAACGCAGCGGTGCGGAAATTGCGACCGAGGACGCGGTGTGTTCCCCGCCCCTCGAATTACAGGCAGCGGACTTCCGCGTCGCAGCTGCCGCACGCAACGGCAGTAGGGCGTGAGGCCATGTGAGGCCGCGTTCGGGGGATTTCCGTCCCAGGCGCGGCCTCGCTTCCCGCCAAGCCGCTACGCGATGCCATGATTTGCAGTACAATCCCGATTTCCCGGCGCAGCGCGTCGCGTCCAGGAAAACGACATGCTCACAAACCCGCAATATTTTCTCGTGATCCTCACGCTCGCCGCCGCGGCAACCCAGCCAAACTACGCTCAGGACAAAATGAAAGACCCGAAGATCGTGATCGATCTGGAAAAGCCCGCGCCAGCCAATGATCCAAAGGTGAAAGACCCCGCCAGCACCGACGCCGCCGCCCACGCGCCCCTCGCGCCGCCGTTCGGAAAGGCCTGCAGCGCAGTCGGCGCTGCCAAAGACGGCTACCGTAGCTTCGACGGCCCCGTCTCCATCTCCGATCTGTTTGGCGCGCCCATCGAGATCATTACCATTCGCCACCTGGGCCCCGGCCAGGAAAAACCCGACCGCGAAGAGCTCCGCAAGCGCATCATGGCCGTGCTGAACGCACAAACTGTGGAAGTTTCCCGGTACGCGGACTGGGACGAATGGGTGCCGCAAGGCTTGGTGGCCACCATCCAGTTTTACGACCACAGCAAAGCCGTCCTCGAAGAATCCGGCGGCCACGTCTGTTTCTCAGACTACGCCGGCACGGTCTGGTGGCTAAGAATCCCCACCGTCGCGCCTAAACCTCAGCCCTAAAACACCGCCAGCTTGACGTGCAGAAACTTCTTCGGGTCCTTGCGGAAATCCCCAATCAACAAACGCAAATCGCCAGTCATCCCCGTGAGATTGTCGTAGAGATCCGGATCCGAGAATAACTTCCCAGCAGTCCCCTGATTGGAATTCAGCTTCGCTGAAGCGTCCCGCACCTGCGCCGAAGCATCGCGCAAATTATTGTAAAGCGCCTCATCGGTAGCGAACTTCCCGAGCGAGCCCTTGCCAGCCCGCACGTCCGATAGCACCGCGTTGCCATTATCCAGAAAACCTTTCGCGCTGTCGTAAACCGCGGGATCGTAAATCAATTTCCCCGCAGTTCCCTTCTGATCTTTCACCGCGCCGATGACATCGTTCACGTTATCCACGGTCGCGTTCACTTTCGTGTACAGCTCATCCGACGTCAGGAACTTCCCCGCCGTCCCGTTTCCCGCCTGAATCGAGCCGGCCATCGCGTTCAACCGCGCCACCGTGGAATTCACGTTGTCATAAAGTGCGGGATCCTTGATCAATTTTCCGACCGTGCCTTTGCCTTCCTTCACCTGGTCAATAATTCCGCGTAGTTCGCCCGTCACCGAGTTCAACGTATCCAGCAAATCGGTGCCGCGCTCCACCATCTCCGTCATAGCCACCGCCGGCGCGCCGGGAATGGTGCTGTTCGGCTTCAAGGCGTCGCCGGTCAGTCCGCGCTTGATCGTCACATAGCGATCGCCTAGCAGGCCTTCCGTCACCAGGCTGGCCGTCGAATCGGTGCGCACGTCAGCCATGAATTTCTTATCAATCCGCAAGACCAGCTGGATGCTCTGCGCGCGGTTCGTAGGATGAGGATTTAGCGCGAGTTTCTCCACGTTGCCAATCGCGACGCCATCCAGACGCACCGGCGCACCGGCCGCTACGCCCTCCACCTCCGGCAGATAGGTGTACAGGCGATATTTCGGGCCTAAAATCCCCGCGCCCGTGATGTAGAAGATCGCCACCGCCAGAATGAACAGCCCCACCAACACGAAAAGTCCCACGCGCAGCTCCGTCCACGTCAGTTGCTTGCGTTGCGCCATGACCTTGCCTCCTCAGTGATTGCGTCAGTAATTGAACGAGTGATTGCGAATATTGCTCTCATTCAGCCGAAGCCAGAAACTTTTTCAGGTAATCGTCTTTGGTACGCAGCAGTTCGTCCGCGGGCCCTTCAAAATATATTTTTCCCTCGCGCAACACCACCACGTTAGTCGGCCGCGCCTCGTTTTGATCGCTGCCGTTCGCCGCGTCTTTCTCGCGCTCGGCCAGCGACCGTCCATTCCCAGCCTTGCCGTTGCCCGCGAGCGACAGCACGCGCCCGCTCTCGGGATCGAATCGGAAATTCGCCAAGCCGAAAGCGTCTTGCACACGATGCGTCGCCAGCAGCGCCGTTACATCCTGCGAATCGCGCCCGCGCAAAATCAGAGTGATGATCGTCTGCGAAGTCACCGGATCCAGCCCCGCCGTCGGAGAATCGTACAGCACCACCGGCGGACGATCCACCAGTGCCCGCGCAATCGAAACGCGCCGCCGCATCCCACCCGACAAATCGGCGGGAAATTTCTCCAGCGCGTCTTCCATCTCAACGAATCGCAGCGCCTCGCGCACCCGCGCGTCAATTTCCGCTTCATCCACTTCTTCCTCGTGCAAACGAAACGACACATTGTCGAAGACGTTCATGGAATCAAACAGCGCGCCCTCCTGAAACACGAATCCAATGCGCCGCCGGAAATTCAGCAGCTCGTGCTCCGGCATTTCGCTTACGTCGTGGCCCATCACCAGCACGTGCCCCGCGTCCGGTTGAATCAAGCCCGCCGCCAGCTTCATGATCAGGGTCTTGCCCGTGCCGGTTTCGCCCAACAGCACCTTGGTTTCACCGTGCCCGACGTCAAAAGAAATGCCGGCCAAGACTTCGCGATCCTCGAAACCCAGGTGAATGTCGCGCAGGGAGATCAGCGCCTCACCCGGCACGCTATGTATTTCCTGCTGCGCCGGTTCGCGCAACGGCGGGCGCAACGTATTCGCAGTATTGAGGGAAGAGCCGAGCGGCGGAACGTCGCGCGTCATGCGGACGATTATAGATGGAAACCTGCAGATTCCAGCGGAGAGTTCCGTGTAAGTTCGCGCAATAGAGGCAACGAGATCATTGGAAGAGATACAACAGCAACCGCGACAAGAAGAAATCCACCACCAGCGCGCACACCGACGAAATCACCACCGCGGTCGTCGTCGCGCGCCCCACGCCCTGCGTTCCGCCGCGCACCCGCAATCCGCAGTAACAACCCACCGTCGCTATGATCAATCCGAACACAAACGGCTTGGCGAGTCCCTGGACCACGTCGCCGATATCCAACGAATTGATTGCGCGCGTCCAGAATTGCACCGCACCCAGCCGCAGAGTGGTGTACGCAACCAGAAATCCGCCGCACAACCCCACAAAATCAAACACCGTAGTGAGCAGCGGCACCATCAGCACCGTCGCGATCACGCGTGGCATCATTAGCTTGCGAATCGGGTCAGTGCCCAACGCGCGCATCGCGTCCACCTGCTCGGTCACCACCATCGAACCAAGCTCCGACGCCATACCCGAGGCGTTGCGCCCCGATACCAGCAGCGCCGTAACTGCCGGCCCCAATTCGCGCACCAACGCGAGCGACACCGCGTCTCCCGTCAGTGCCGTTTCACCGAACCGCTGGAATTGCGCCGCCGTCTGCAACACCAGCACGCCGCCGATCGAAAGCCCCGCAAGAATAATGATCGGCAGCGAGCCTACGCCGATGATGTCCATTTGCTCCAGCGTATCCATAAAGTAGTACGGCGGCGAGAACATGCACCGCAGCGACTGCACGGTCAGCATCGTGTAATCCTGCACAGCCGCGACCTGGCGCTTGGCGGCTTCGGCGAGAACCGCTGGAAGAGTTGGGGTGGTGCTGGCTTCGGGCATTTTATGCGACGCGTGGCGAGCGGAATGCGCCGCTTGCGCCGAGTCCCCGGAAGCGTAACGGCTGATCCGCGCCGCGTCAAGCACGCATCCGCGCCACAATTCGCCGCGCGCCTTTACGCAATTGGACTCGTCCGGTAGAATCTGTGATTCGTGCCTGCACGCGAGGTCCGACCTAAATATGCTGCGTTTCGTTACCGCCGGTGAATCGCACGGACAGGCTCTGATTGCCTGGATCTCCGGACTTCCCGCGGGCGTGCGCGTGGACCTGGAATTTATTCAGCGCGAATTGCATCGCCGCCAGCTCGGCTACGGCCGGGGCGGCCGCCAGAAGATTGAAAAAGACGCCGCCGATATTCTCGCCGGCGTTCGTCACGGCAAAACGATCGGCGCGCCCATCGCCGTGCGCATCGAAAATCGCGACTGGAAAAATTGGGAGAAGACGCTGCCGGTGGAGGCCATCGAAGATACCGAAGGTGCCGACTCCAGCGATCCCAAAAGTGCGCAACGCCAGCTCACCGCCCCGCGCCCCGGTCACGCGGACCTCGCCGGCGCGTTGAAATTTAATTTCCACGACGCGCGCTACGTGCTTGAACGCGCCTCCGCACGCGAAACCGCAGCCCGCGTCGCCGCCGGAGCCTTCGCAAAATTATTGCTGCGCGACTTCGGCGCCGAAGTTCTCAGCCACACCATCGCCGTCGGCCACGCGCGCCTGGAACGCGCCGCGACCTGGGAAGAAATCGCTGCAATATGCGAAAATCTGGAATCGCCGTTGCGGTGCGTGGACGCCGCCACCGAATCCCGCATGGTCGCCGAAGTAGACCACGTGCTGCGCGCCGGTGACTCCGTTGGGGGCATCTTCGAAGTCGTCGCGCGCGGTATTCCGCCGGGCCTGGGCAGCTACGCGCAGTGGGACGAAAAACTCGACGCCCGCATCGCTCGCGCCGTCATGTCCATTCAAGCGGTGAAAGCGGTCGAATTCGGCACCGGAGTGACCAATGCCGCGAGCTACGGCTCCGAAGTGCAGGACGAGATCCGTTACGACGCTACAAAGAAACGCTTCGATCGCACCTCGAATCGCGCCGGCGGACTGGAAGGCGGCATAACCAACGGCAGCGATGTGGTGGTGCGCGGTTACTTAAAGCCAATCTCCACTCTGCGCCGCCCGCTGCTCACCGCAGACCTGAACACCAAGGAAGAAGTGAAAGCGGCCTACGAACGTTCAGACGTCTGTGTGGTCCCGGCAGGCGGCGTAGCAGGTGAAGCGATGGTAGCCCTCGAATTAGCCGGCGCATTCCTGGAAAAATTCGGCGGCGATTCGATCAGCGAAACGCGCCGCAATTTCGAAGGCTATCAGAAGCAACTCGATGAATTTTAGTGACGAGTGATAAGTGACGAGGGACCTGTAATAATTGACGAGTCGCGCCGAACTTGAAAGCGCGCGCTCCGCATAGGAACCAACCGACGATGATTCATCCGATTGTGAAATACGGCGACCCGGTCCTCGAAACCCCCGGCAAGCGCGTGGAAAAATTCGACGAAGACCTGCAGAAGCTCGTCGCGGACATGTTCGAATCCATGTACGCCGCGGCAGGCGTCGGGCTCGCCGCGCCGCAAATTGGTGTCGGCCTGCGCCTCACCGTGGTTGACGTCTCGAACGGAAAAATTCCCGAAGCAAAAATGGTCCTCGCCAATCCCGAAGTTATTTACGCCGAAGGCCAGCAGCGCGAAGAGGAAGGCTGCCTCTCGCTCCCTGGATTTCGCGGCTACGTGGAACGGCCGCAATACGTCACCGTCCGCGCGCAGGATGCGACGGGCGCTTCCTTTGAACGCCGCGGCGAAGGCCTCCTGGCTCGCGCGTTCTGCCACGAAATTGATCACCTCAACGGGATTCTCTTCATCACCCACCTCAGCATGCTGAAACGCGACCTCATCAAGCGCAAAATCCGCAAGCTGAAAAAAGCTGGCGAGTGGTAGGACGCCCGTGCCGCCGCTGAAAATTATTTTTTGCGGCACTCCGGCGTTTGCCCTGCCTTCTCTGCACGAATTAATTGCCCAAACTGATTTCCAGATCGTGGGTGTCGTCACGCAACCAGATCGCCCGCGCGGACGCGGCAAAGAAGTCGCAAGCTCGCCAGTAAAAGACGCCGCAACGGCCGCAGGGATTCCCGTGTACCAGCCGCAGAAAGTCCGCGCCGAAGAATCCTACGAATATTTCCGCGCAGCCGCGCCCGATGTAGTCGTAATCATCGCCTACGGCCAAATAATTCCCGCGCGCCTCATCGAAATTCCGCGCCTCGGATGGGTTAACCTCCACGGCTCCTTACTGCCAAAATATCGCGGCGCCGCCCCAATTCACTGGGCCATCGCCAGCGGCGAAACCCGCACCGGCTTGACCACTATGCGGATTGATGCGGGTCTGGACACAGGCCTGACGCTGCTGAAGTACGAAGCCGATGTCCTGCCCGACGAAACCGCGCCAGAACTCTACGCACGATTATCCGAAGCAGGCGCGCCGCTGATCGTCGAAACTCTGCGTGGACTCGCAAGCGGCACGATCACGCCAACTCCGCAAGATAATTCGCAAGCAACTCTGGCACCCCCGCTGAAAAAAGAAGATGGCAGAATCCACTGGTCGCTCTCCGCGCAGAAAATCTACGACCGCATCCGCGGCTTTCAACCCTGGCCCGGCGCATTCACTACGTTCCGCGGAAGACAATGCGCAATCTGGGCTAAGCCCGCGCAAGGTCGGTCAGCCACAATCGGAACGATCGTAGGGTCGGGTCTTAGACCCGCCCCTACAACCTCACCTCAGGCCGACCAGGAAATACCCGGCAAAATCAGCGCAACCGGTGGCGACGTGGACGTAGCCTGCGGAGAATACACCGCTCTCCGCCTGGAATTCGTGCAACTCGAAGGGCGCAGAAAAATCTCAGCGCGCGAATTTGCAAATGGAGCGCGGCTTCAGCCCAATGAACGATTCGGAACGTAGCGAATCACTGCAGCTACCACGCGAGCCGCCGCTTCAACCCGTCGCACTATTGTGTTCTCATTAGACGACGATGATTAGCGCCGCCAGAAAAATTGCCTACGAAGTTCTGCGCCGCGTCGAAGGCGAAGGCGCATACGCGAGTGACCTGCTGCATTCGGAACTCGGCCCGCGCGTGATTCCCGAAGACGCCGGCCTCGCCACCGAACTGGTAATGGGCGTCCTCCGCTGGCGCCGTCTGCTGGATTCTCTGCTAGAACGCCAATTGAAAAAACCGGTAGCGCGCCTGGATCTTCCGGTGGCTCTCGCGCTGAGAATCGGACTCTACCAACTGCGATTTCTCGAACGCATTCCGGCGCGCGCGGCAGTGAACGAATCCGTCGAGCTAGTGAAAAGCGCGCGCAAGACTTCCGCGGCAACGCTAGTGAACGCGGTCCTGCGCCGCGCCGCCGACGAAGCGCGCGTTCCCATCACAAAATTCTTTCCGCAAACCACTCCACTCGGGGAGCGCCTGGGCATTTTACATTCGCACCCCACATGGATGGTCGAGCGTTGGCTCAAGCGGTTGGGTGAAAAACAAACCATTGCATTGCTCGAAGTCAATAATCGCACTCCACGCCTGAGCTGCGCCCTACACGACGCAGCACGCCGCGATGAAATTTTCACCGCGCTGCGAAACGCGGGCCTGCACGTCGAACCCGGAAATATTCTTCAATCCTCATTCGCAGTAAGCGGCGGCAGCCTTACCCGCACCGAATCCTTCCGCACCGGCGCAATCTCCATTCAAGACGAAGCCTCGCAGACTGTGCCGCTGCTCCTCGACACACAATCCGGAGATCGCGTCCTCGATCTATGCGCTGCGCCAGGAGGAAAAACGCCCCCTCTCGTACGTGCCGCAGGCGCAAAAGGCATCGTGATCGCTGCGGACCGCCACGCGCACCGCCTGCACGCCATGCGCGAACAATTCAAGCGCCTCGCACTCGCACACGTGCGATTGGTGGAGCTAGACGCCGCAAGCCCGCTACCCTTCGGCGTACTTTTCAATCGAATTCTGGTCGACGCTCCGTGCTCAGGCACCGGCACGCTCGCGCGCCATCCCGAGATTCGTTGGCGCCTCAATCCCGAGCAGCTCATGGAATTTCAAGCGCTGCAAACTTCCCTGCTGCGCTCGGCTCTGCAGCAACTCGCGCCCGGAGGCCGTCTAGTTTATTCCACGTGCTCGATGGAACCAGAAGAAAACGAGCGAGTGGTAGACGAAGTGTTGCGCGGTACCAACGGTTTCCAACGCGACATTACAAACGAAGCAGCGCGCAGTCTCAAAAACAAAGTCCTGCCGGGCTTCAAAGCTGACAGCCTCTTCGATCCCAACGGATACTTTTACACCACGCCCAGCGCGCTCCAGACCGACGGCTTCTTCGCGGCAGTAATTAGTAAAGGGTAGAACTGCCGACCGAGCGGAGTTAACCACGAGAGGGCGATCGCCTTCCGCAACAAAGTTTCAACGCGGCTACTCGTGTTACGCTCGTGGTGCTTCATACGCGACCATAAGATAAGAACTGGGGTAATCGAATGACCTTTCGCGCACGGCTCGAATGGATTTTCCGCATGGCTTTACTGGCCTTCATCCTGACGTCCGTCGCCTTCCTCAGCGCGCTCACCGCCATGCGTTTTGCTATTCAAGGCCGCGAAGTCGCGATGCCAGACGTCGTCGGGAAGAAAGCAGTCGAAGCGCAACAAATGCTCCAAGGCCGCGGCGTCGAATTCAAAGTCGAAGACCGCCTCTTCAATCCTCTGCCCGTGGATACGGTCGTGCGCCAAACTCCTCCGCCAGGAATGAAAGTGAAAATCGGCCAGTACGCGCACGTGGTGATCAGCCTTGGTCCCAAGCAAGCCACGATTCCAGTGCTCACCGACCACAGTATTCGCGCCGCGCGCATCGAACTGCTGCGCTCCGGAATGCAAGTCGGCGAAATTTCCCAGGCATACATGCCAGGAACTGAAAACGACGCGGTACTGCAACAAGATCCCGCGCCAGGAACTTCAGACGTCACCAGCCCGCACGTGGATCTTCTCGTTTCGCTCGGCGCGCGGCCCACCGCGTACGTGATGCCCGAACTTGTCGGCTACTCGCTCGCGGAAGCGGAATCAAAATTCGCAGGCTCAGGCCTGAAAGTCGCGAAGCTGACGTTCGCAGCGGTCCCCGGCGGCCTGCACGGCACAGTCGTAGGCCAGACGCCTTCACGCGGAGCCCGCATCGACGCGAGCTCCACCATCGAATTGCAGCTCGCGGAGTAACCGAACAGTTGCCACCAAAGCGCCGAGCCACCGAATCGTCGAAAGGATCCTGCGAAACCCCGCTTGGCCCCTCCCCAAACCCGCAAACCGCCAATGGCCTATGTTAGAATTCGCATGAGCTCATGACCTACGCCCGCATTGAAATTGCGCCCTCAATTCTCGCAGCGAACTTCGCCAAACTTGGCGACGAAGTCCGTATCGTCGAAGAAGCCGGCGCCGACATAATCCATGTGGACATCATGGACGGTCACTTCGTCCCTAATATCTCGCTCGGAATTCCCGTAGTCGCCTCACTTCGCAAGGCAACCCGTTTGCTCCTGGATGTGCATCTGATGATCGAGCAGCCCGAACTCTATATCGAGGATTTCATTCGCGCAGGCGGCAGCCGCATTCTGGTGCACCAGGAAGCCACCGTGCATCTGGACCGCGCTCTCGCGATGATCCGTGAGCTCGGAGCAGAAGCCGGCGCCGCCATTAATCCGGCGACGCCGGTGTCTATGCTCAGCGAAGTACTCGATAAGGTGGACACGGTATTGGTGATGACCGTCAATCCGGGTTTTGGGGGCCAGAAATTCATCCCCAATACCTACGAGAAAATTCGCCAGCTGAATCAGATGCGGGCGCGCTATAATGCCAGCTTCCGGATTGAAGTGGATGGGGGCGTTGAACCGGAAAACACGGCCGAACTGGCGCAGGCCGGCGCGAACACGTTCGTAGCGGGGACCTCGATCTTCCACACAGCTGATCCAGCGGCTGCAACGCGCCAGTTAAAAAAACTCGCGACTCAAGCTTTGAGCCAGAGGGCATAAAAACCTTGCAAACGTCTGACTGGAATAATCCGATGGCATTGAAAAAATTACAGAGTTTCCGCAACGCGGCATTTTTGTTGTTTGCGCTCGGCGCGATGCTGGTCGTGTGTCCGGGCGCTCGCGCGCAAGTACCCACCCCTCAGACCGGCGGCAGCAGTGATGGTCCGCCGCCTGCCACGCCTGCGGCAGACGCTCCGAAACCCAAGCCCAAACCGCAACCCAAGGCCAAGCCTGCCGACCAGACTGCGGCGAACAAAAAAAAGGCCGCTCAGAAAAAGAAAACCATTGATGTGAACACCTCCGCGGAGCCGGACAAGGTGCTCTACGATCGCGCGCAAGCCGACCTGAAAGCCGGCCGGTTTATAGAAGGTCGCCTCGCGCTGCAAACGCTGATCAACACCTATCCCGACAGCGAATATCTCGCCAAAGCCAAACTCGCCGTGGCCGACTCCTACTATAAAGAAGGCGGCACCACCAACCTGACGCAGTCCATTCAGGAATATAACGATTTCCGCACATTTTTCCCGTTCCTCGACGAAGCAGCCTACGCCCAGATGCAGATCGGCTTGGCGCACTATAAGATGATGGAAAAAGCCGACCGCGACAAAACCCAGGGCGAGGCCGCGGAAGACGCTTTCCAGGCGTTCTTGTTGTCCTATCCGCAAAGCCCGCTCGTCCCCAAGGCCGAACAGTATCTGCGCGACGTGCAGGAAGTTCTCGCCGACGGCGATTACAAAGTCGCTTACTTCTACTATGCGAAATTGGACTACCGTGCCTCTGCCGCGCGTCTCGTTGAGGTCACCGACCGTTATCCGCTCTTCAGCCAGAACGATGATGCGCTGTGGATGCTCGGAAATATTTATGAGCGCGCCAAGAATGTTTCCAGGAACGAAGACGACAAGAATCACTGGAGCGATCTCGCCAGCAAATGCTACGACCGCATCGTGCGCGATTATCCGCTCTCCAAAGATGCTCCCGGCGCGAAAGCCCGCCTGAAGGATATGGGCCGGCCCGTGCCTTCCCCCGATCCCGACGCGGTCGTGCGCATGCAAAAACAGCAGATGTATGAAAAGCAGCACCACCAAAGCGCGTTAGTGAAACTCCCGATGGGAATGTTGAAGGGCAATCCGGACACCTCCACGGCTGCCCGCGGCGGCACCCCGCAGATGGCTCCGCCGAACGATGCAGTTTCCGCAACGGACGTCCTACGTCCCGGCGCCGCGGGTCCGTCGTTTACGCTCACAGGCAGTGCAGCTGGCGCCAACACGCAAACCTCGGGAAGCGGCAGCGAAGTGGTCACGCCCGAAGATGCGACCACCGCACCAGCGGGTTCCGACGCCGCGCAGACCGGCGTGGGTGCTGAAATCATTACGCCGCTTGACGACAAAGGCCAGCCGACTTCCGAGCAGCCCGCAGCCACAGCTCCTGCTGCGAACCCTCCGGCACCAGCCGTCGCGCCGCCACCTGCGACCAATGGAACGGTGGATGCCGGCCTCAATGGTTCCGGCACTGCGAACCCATCGGCCGACAGCGCCACGCCAGCCGCTGGCGTCTCCAACTCGACGAATTCAAGTTCCTCCAGCGCGCCAGCCGTATCCGGCGCGACAGCAGCGACAGGCGACAGCACGACCCCCACAGCGGCAACAGGCCAGTCCAGCGCGCAACCAGCCGCCCAAGCTTCCACTCCTGCGAAACCGACACCCGTGGACACCAGTTCCGAGTCCACCAGCAAGAAGAAGAAGGGGATAAAGAAACTGATCCCCTGGTAAGCCGCTCCGGCCGATCCTCTTGGCCACCGCCTCTGCTCAGGCCTCGCCCGACAGCTGCCCAGACGCTATTTACTCCCTGCTAACAACTCAGGCACTCCTGTACTTCGAGTTTGTTGACGCCCTTGCCGCGGGGTGCTGCAATACCTATGTTCAGGGCTAGGCGCGTCTCGCGTGGGGACTTGCCGCCCGGGGGATTAAAGTGCCCAGAATTCTGGTTGCGGACGACAACACTAATATCCAAAAGATGGTTGTGCTCGCGTTTCAGGAGCGCGGCGTAGAAGTCATCGCTGTAGGCAATGGCGAAGCCGCCGTGCGGCGCCTGCCCGACGCGAACCCCGATCTTGTCTTGGCCGACGTTTTCATGCCGGTCCGCAACGGCTACGAAGTCTGCGAGTTCGTGAAGAAGGATCCCCGGTTCGCGCACGTTCCGGTAATTCTGCTGGTTGGCGCGTTCGATCCGCTGGATGAGAAAGAAGCCCGTCGCGTTGGCGCCGATGGTGTCCTGAAGAAGCCCTTCGTGCCGCCCGATCCGCTGATCGCAATGGTGATGTCTGCGCTGGAGAAGAATCCCAAAGTTGCCGCCGAACTTGCCAAGGCCAAGGAAGTCGCTGCCGAAGCGCTTTTGCCGCCGGCACTGCCGGAAGTTTCGCTGAAGTCCGAGCCCAAGCCGTTGCCCGAGTTCCCCGAACCCACCGCCGAAGAAGCCGCCGTGATTTATGGCTTCGGCAAAGGCGTGCGCGCGATCGATCTCGACGAAGTCGAAGAAGACGACGAGGAAGAAACGCCCAAGGCCAAAAAGCCCGCCAAGGCGTCCTCGAAAGATGCCAAAGCGCCGAAAGCGCCCGCGGCCCCGAAAACCCCAGTCGTCGCAGCGATAGATGATGACGAAGACGATTTCGACGGCTCGGTCACCGCGAACGACTGGCGCCGCAATGCCGCCGATTTCGAAGTTCCCGAGAATGTGGCGGCCGATCCAGTTTATTCCTACGGGAAAGGTTTCGAGCCAATCACTTTTCCGTCGGAGAAAGACGTTCCGCCGCGCCGCCGGAAAACAGACGAATCTGGCGCCGAAGAAACCGCGACCTCAGCTGATTCCAAAGTCGAAGCCAAAGCTGACGCGCCCGCGCACGCTTCCTCGGACCGCGCGCCTGCGAAAAATCCCAGCGAGTGGGACGTAAAGGACCAGCCCGAAATCGAGCTCGCTGCCGGAACCTTCTCACGCCTCGAAGAGCCTGACGCACAAGCGCGCTTCACCGCATCCGAAGTCGCCAAGCCGGAGGTTGCAAAATCCGAAGCCGCAGCACCCGAGGCCGCGAAGCCGGTCGCAGCGCCCTCCACCGCACAGCAGCCTCCCGCGGCCTTGGAACCGCCGCCGAGCCGGCCGACTCTGGTGTCGCGCATGCGCGGCTGGATGGACATGCTCACGCCTTCATCGCCGGATAATTCCGCCGGCAGCGAGGCCGAACCCGCCGAAAGCACGGACAATCATTGGATGTCGAATCTGTCTTCACCTCACGTGGCCGCACGGGCGTCGTCGCCTGCTGCGTCTGCTGCGGAATCACATTCAGCGCCTGCGACTGAATCGGTTGCGGTGCCATTGGAAGCAGCTGTTTCCGCCGCGCCCGTTGTCGATCATGCTGCGGAGACGCAGCCGATTGACGCGACACCTTTCCTTTCCGCAGTAGCAGAACAGCCTGCACTCGCTGCCACCGAATTCTTCGCGCCAACGACAAATTCCGAAGTGCGTGATGAAGCGCACGACACGGCCGGCGACGAATCCACCTCGGAACCACCCGCCGCAGCGCATCACGAACCACACAACGAAACACAAGCCGAGTCGCAGGTCGGCGAAGCGCAACCGCGCCAATTTGGCGACGGCGGCGCGAGCGACGCGAAATTCGGCGGCTCGTCCTACCATTTCAACGACGATCCGCATCACGAATCGCAGCGCACAGTTCACGACGATGGGCTGGAGCTCGACCAGGCACCTGCGCAAGACGCGGCCAGCGATTATTCCTCGAGCGCCACAGTTTCCGAAGGCCTCAACGGCGAAGCCGAATCCGAGCCCGTCACTAGCAGCGCCGCCGATTTTTCGTCTGTAGAATCCGCGGAAATTTCTCCGGAAGTGTTGCCGCCGCCCGCCGATGTTCCTGTAAACGGCAGCGGCGCGCTTTCTGGCATGTTGCCCGCCGAGCCGCTTTTTGGCAGCGAGCAGCGCGAGGAAATCGCTGACGATTATTCGCCGCGCGATGAAGAACCTTCGCAGGCCGACACGCGCGAGCAGGAAGCCTACGCCGAAGCAACGCATCCCGGCGAACTGCCGCAGTCTGCGCCGAGTGAAGAATATTGGGACCGCGAAGCCGCCGCGCGCGAATCAGAAGTCCTGGCGCAATCCAGCGCTTCCCTCTTCGCAGAATCCGAGCCGGAGCTGCCCGCGACGCAAGGTTTCGAACGCATTCCAACGTTGCCGCCGCCGAATCGCGAAGCGCTTTCGGAAATTCCGTTCCTGATGCCACCCGTGCTGCCGCCGCAAAATTCCGAGCAACCTGCCGCACGCTCCACCGATTCCGAAGCTGTGGATGACATGGTCCGCAAGGTGATGGAAAAGCTTGGGCCGCATCTGCAGGAGCTGTTGTCGCAGGGCGTGAAGCCGCTGGTCGAGAATCTCTTGCAAAACGAACTGCAGAAAAAAGAACGCTAGCGGACGCAGCACGCGCGCACTCCGGCCCAGGGCCCTGCCCCTAAGCAACACACTCTTCTTCCTGGAGGCGCGATGCCCTCTCCCTTCGCCCGGCTGTTGGACTTCGCGGAGTCCGCTCAGTTCCGCAAAGATTCCAGCGGACGCATGGTTTTTCTCCCGCTCATTTCCAAGGGTCAGGGCTTTTTTGTTGACTCGCTCTCCGATGAAGAAAAACTTCGCGCGCTGGTGAGGTTGTATCGCGGTGCGAATGTGCTACTGGGCCTGCTGTGGAGCCTGCTGAATTATCTGGCCGTATTGGCTCCCGGCTCGATCAGTAGTTACTACAGGGGCGTAGTTCCGCTGCACGCCAAATTGACCGCGGTCGCCTGGGTCGCTTCGATTTCGCTGGTGTTCTACGGCGTCGCGGCATGGGGCGGCTGGAATTTGTACAAACAAGCCATTCAGAGTTTCACGCACGCCTTCCCCAAAGTCAGCCCCGAAGCCGTCCGCCAATTGCCTGCGGTCTCCGTCGGTCCCCAGCGCGCGGTACTCGTGTTTGCCGGTGCGGCGCTGCTGCTGATCGCGATAGTGCTGCTCGCTGCTGTGCGGCATGCGCGTCCGTGAATCGTGATTTGTGACTAGTGATTCGTGGCCCGCGCAACTCAGCATCGGCCCTCCTTCAGCAGGTGGGCCGTCCTTCACCAGCCGGCGATCTTCCCTGTGACCTTATCCCGATGAAAGCCGCCGCTCGAGCGACCTCGACCTAAGCGAACACACAGTCCGTAACTATCTTTTTATATTTTTTGACAAATTAGGGGTCTCTCTTCCAGAAGCAGGATCGGTCAACTTCTCTCGTCGATCTAGGATTCGATAGACATCAGAAAGACACTGTGATCCCCGATAGTCAGAGTTTCAAAGATTTCGAAGCCTTTCTTTTTGTAGATGCCGACATTACGCAGGTTCGCCGTCTCAAGAAAAACGGGAATCGACTTCTCTTTCATCGCTTGAAGCACCGGATTCATCAATGTGCTTGCCAATCCCTTTCCCTGTGCTTCGGGCAAGACTCCAATCACATACAAATGGCAATAGCGCGGATATTTGCGGAAATTCTTGGGCGCCGCGAGCCAGTCGGACTTTTTGTGCGCCGGGGGTGCGTCTTTCTGATTGTAGAAAGTCAGTGAGCCGTCCGCATCCTTCTTCAAGGTCAGCAGCATCGGGGAATTGACCAGATAACGGTTGATCGGATTTTCGCTCAGAAGCTGGCTCTTACCGTCGTATATCGTGACCGACCGAAATGCATTTGTATGCCGCAACTGCCGGGTGGAAAAGGGATCGTGTAATCCTGTGTGCTTACGCCAGTCACCCCGCCGTTGAGCAGCACTCGCGCGGCCGGATAGCAATCCTCAACCACGGTATTTCCGCAAATTCCCGCGCGCGCTTTCGAGCAATTTCGGTGCGGCCAATTCAAACGTCCATTACGTACCGGCGATACCTTTGTTCTGCAGGATTCTGACTACCACGCGGCGGTTCTCAGCTTGCCCCTCGGCGGTCGTGTCGGGCGCAACCTGCCTGCTAGTGCCCATCGCGCCAGGCGCTAGAATGTTGGTCAGCGGGATCTGGCACTGTTGTTCGAGAAAATCCGTTACGTTTTCGGCGCGCTCGGTGCTCAATTTCTCATTAAGAGCGGCGCTGCCGACCTTCGACGCGTAGCCTTTCACCTGAAGGATGTAGGCGGTAATGCCCTTCGCCTGCTGAGCCAACTGCATCAGCTGCGGTTTGAACTGGTCCTCGACGGTTACCTTGTCGTTCCCGAATAGAACCGTGACTTCTCCCAGGATGTTGTAATCACCCAGTTCGCCGAAGCGCTTGTTGGCGGCCACAATCGCGGCTTGGTTCGCGGCAATCTCCGCCGCGTGTTTCGCACTCGCCGCTTGCTGGGCTTGGATCTCTGCCTGTTGTTGCTGAATTTGTTGCTGTTGTGCGGCGATCTGTTGATGGTTTTCTTGTACCTGCTGTTCTGTGGGAGTCAGGCCAGCCTGAATATCTTGCGCAGTCTTCAGATCGGAGCCGTGGAACGTGACGGTGTCTGCAACCAGCTGGTTCTTATCGTTGACGTAGCCCTTCACGTCTACCGAGAGCCCCGGAACCAGAGCCGTCATGCTTAAGTGCTTCTTGCGGAATACCCCCTCGGGTTCGTCCACCTGCGTGTCAGGCGTGAGCAGCACGGTTACATTGCCTGAATCCTGCGTCACAATCGTCATAGTCGCGCCGCTTCGGCCATCGATGACGCCCTTCTCCTGATTATTCTGTGCGATGGCAATACCAGCCAGCAGAAGAAATGCTGTGGCGGTCAGAACTGCACAAACCGTTTTTCTTGCGTTGTTACTTTCCATATTCATGCCTCCTCGATTCGTCGCGACTTGTCGCAGTTGCTACGTACCGTGCGCGCACTAGATGCATTTTTCGAATTCATTACGAATAGTCTTAGTAGAAGCCAAGCGCCGACGGCCATCGTCCTCTCCGTGAAGTCAGGCGCTCCTCAAATGCCAAGATCCACGTACTGTCGTCGTTCATACTGTCGCGATTCAGCGGGCCCCCGGTCATTGACCGAGCGGCTGAAACACCCTCAAAGTGACGAGCCTGCGACAGAGGTTGAGCACGGGCATCGGAATCCGCACTCGCCGGCCCAGCGAAGCGGAGACTAGCGGTAGGCCACAAGCGATACCATTGTCAAAACTAACAGCGATGAGTGGGTCGCAAGCTAGGGCCTGATAAATCGCGTAACGGGACAAATAAAGCATTACTTCAAATATCCGGTAAATGTGCTAATCAGGCCGTAGGGGAAGTTTCAGCAACCAATCTTGTGGTCTCGCACGAATAAGGTGACTGTACAATCGGTGTTCGAGCAGTCGCCGCACCGAGACTCCTCAATCCTTAGAGGCTGGATGCTGGCGGAGCCACCACAGAGCAATCAGGGGTGCGGCAATCAGGTAGATGCCGACAGCGGTAAGGGCCGAACTCAGGTCCTGATTTCGATAGGCTCGGAACGCATCAATGGCCCCCAAGGCCGGAGCAGCGACAAGTATCGCGACCATGGCCAGTGTGACGCCGAGGAGGCGAGGCTTCTTCGATTCCATTTTCTTCTCCACACCGAATGGCCTAACGTCCCTGAACAACGGGCCGCGTAGGTTTAGCGCGGCGGCTGAAACCGTCGGAGGAACAGCCGCCGCTCGGGGACGCGCCATCGGGTGGCGCGGTCGTCTCAGGGGGATCTGAGAATGAAGTCGATCGTATGCTTCACGCTCCCAGCCTGATATTGGCAGAAGTGACAGGTATTCGGATCGCGGGTCCGAACGTATGTCTGGCAACGCGCATTCGTATCGTCCGAGAACCGCCCGCGCCGCCGGATCGGCGGTTTCCGGAACGCTCGTACAGTGATCATGGGGGGGGAAGCTGATGGATGCCGACGCCTTACGCGAAGCGAGTGGATTCTCAGGGAGACCAAAGATGGCAGAGTAAAAGTAATCCTCCGTCACATTAGACTTGTTCGTGGCAAAGCGTCGGTACGTACCGAAATCATTGCATATGTCGAGGCGCGGCCGGAAACCTTGCCCAGCCGTGTTCACTTTTGGGAGCATCGTCCAAAGGCGAATCGCGTCGCAGCGCCAACCCTTCAAACGGGCGGTGCCGATTCTCCGGATGAATCGCGCTGCAGCGCGCTTCACAACCCTAAGCGGGCCTGCGTCATCAGAGGGTTTAAGGCGCGAGTCAATTTCAAAATAGATAGACGAGGGATTGCGAAGGAGAAGTGACGATGAAAGCAATCAGAAACGTATCGAGGGCGACTTCATTTGCAGCACTCTTGGTGACGGCGCTGGTGAGCGCCTCCCTGTTGGCGCGGTCTCAGGACCCCGCCGCGCGCTATTCCAAAATGGCGCCGGTCGATCAGTACCTAATGATTGATCGAAGTGCCGAGATTGCGATGGCTCGTAGCGCCGCGCCGCCGTCCATTTCAGCCGATGCTGAGGTGATGGTCCTGGGGCAGCATGGATACGAAATTGTGGTCCAGGGCAAGAATGGTTTCGTCTGCCTGGTCGAGCGATCGTGGATGTCTCCGTTTGACTTTGCGCAGTTCTGGAATCCGAAGATGCGCGGCCCAATCTGCTTTAATCCGTCCGCGGTGAAATCGATTCTGCCTCTCACGATCAAGCGAACGGAACTGCTATTGGCCGGAATGTCGAAAGATCAGGTTATTGAGGCAATCAAGGCGTTCGACGCAAAAGGGCTGCCGCCACTCGAACCCGGCGCAATGTCCTACATGATGTCACCCCAGGGGTATCTGAACGACTCAGCCGGGCATTGGGTGCCTCATTTGATGTTTTACGTTCCACTTACAGACCCCAAGTGGTGGGGTGCGGATTTGCCAGGCTCGCCGGTAATGTTAAATCCACAGTTTGCGGGCGCTCCGGAGCCGATAACCGAGTACATGATTCCGGTGTCCACTTGGTCAGACGGCACCGCCGCACCCAGAGAGGCGCAGTAGAGGAGTTCGACGTCGTTCTTCTAAACTGGCGGGTGGCTCGCCCGCCGACGCCGCGTGTAAACGCGCGCCACTCGGAAACCGAAGGGCGCGGAACCCGGAAATTCAACGGCGTTCGTTCGGGTCATGTGGAGGCGTGCGCCAACTGCCAGCAGGCATTATTCATGCATGCAGCGAATAGGCTGGCACGGCACCCTGAAAGCCTGACACCTACGTCTCGGAGAAATGGAAGTGTGTGGCACCCGCCCTCTACACGATTCACGGTATGGTCGGAGGGACTAGAATGTAGCTTGAGCTACTGGAGTGAGCAACGTGCCCCCAACCGATGCAGCTGGCCTTTCGGCACCAAACAAGCCCCGGACGATCCTTATCGCGGATGACAGCGAAATGGTGCGAGCGAAAATCCGTCAGGCACTTGAGCGCGAAACAGACTTTGAGATTTGTGGCGAAGCGAGCGATGGAGTCGAAGCGGTGGCGAAGGCTAAAGAACTGACCCCGGATTTGATTCTACTGGACGTGAAAATGCCGCGCCTCACTGGTCTAGAAGTGGCAGGAATACTACGCCAGGCACAGCCGAGGATTCGGATCATGATGGTCACGATGTATGCCGAAGAGCTCAACAAGAAGCTGGCCGCCGTCTTCGGAATCGATGCTGTGTTCTCAAAATCGGAGGGCGTAACCAAGCTGATCGAGCGCGTTGAGAATCTTTTGGCCGCCTAGAGTTCGGTGCTGGGCGGGTGGGCCACCCGCCGTGACGCCGCAAAGAACCAACCGCCACAATATGAGTTGTTCGTCGAAACAGTGGCACGTTCGAACGACTGGATCACCGGTGCAGTCATTTGCGCCGCAGGCGGTCACGTTGCAGCCAGCCGGGCGCAATTTGCTGACGTCCCAATAACAGATTCGGGTGAACGCAGTCGGGGCGACACTGAGAGGAGAATGCAATGCCGCTTCAAAATAATTATTTTGCAGACTATAACAACCTAAAACTGACTCGCGATGACAAAGGTGTGCTGGTAGCTGAATTCCACACCAACGGCGGCCCGTTCATCATGACTGCGCCATCTCACACAGAATTCGTCGATGCCTTCTACCGGATTGCACAGGATAGGGCGAACAAGATCGTAATCCTCACGGGTGCAGGTGGAGAGTTCATTACTGATGTCGATTGGTCCTCTTTCGGCGATGTCACCGATCCGGGCGTCTGGAGTCAGGTTCACGACGAAGGCGTTCAGGTTTTGGAAAACATTGCCAACATACGAGTTCCGGTCATCGCGGCCATCGAGGGACGTGCCCATGTGCATTCAGACTACGCGCTACTTGCGAGTGTAATCGTGGCAGCGGATAGTGCGACCTTCGAGGATGTGGCCCATTTCTCCGCGGGTGTTGCGCCCGGCGACGGAATCTTTACCACCTGGAGTTATCGCGCTGGAGCGGGACGAGCGGAGGCGTTCCTGTTGAACCCACAGCCGCTCCCGGCGCGTACCGCCTACGAATGGGGAGTGGTTGCCGAAGTTGTGCCGAACGGTAAGGCGCTCAGTCGGGCGCGCGAATTGGCCGAGCTCTACTTGAAGGCTCCGGAAGTGACGCGCCGCAATACCCGCATCCACTTTATTCAACCGTTGAAGGAGCGCATCGTGCGGGAAGTTGGCTATGGACTGTCGCTGGAAGGGGCATCGTCTACCGCGCTCATGAAATCAATGCGGGCCAAGAGTGAACCTGTCGCTCGGAAAGGAAAATCCGCATGACGAGACGGAAACCTACCCGATTGCAGAAGCTCACTTGCAACGGTCCGTTCTCCGCCTACCGGGCCCCAACTCCTGATAACGCGCTAACTGGAGAGGTCGAATCGCCCGACTGAAATCGTCCGGATTGCAGATCAACTGACGCGGCCGTCCCAGGACCACTTCGGGATGCCTAAACCGTCCGGTACATCGTCTGCCGAGTGGTGGTAACTCGACATTGTGGTCGTGGTAGCCCACGCGAAGTAATCGTGAAGCACGCGCCGTAGCCGCTCATCACGGGCGAGGCCGACATCTTCGAGCGCCTGATCGAAGCAGGCGATCGCCCGCCGGTCCATCTCCTCGTGCGGCCCGTTACCGCTGTGAATCCGGACGACCGACGTCTCATCACCGAACTGGTCAGTGTACGTCGTTGGTCCACCGAGAGCCTCCCCCCAGTACGCGGCAAGGCGCTCAGTGTGCTGCGGGTGGTATCCGTGGCTGAACGCATGGCTAACCACTTCGTCCTTTAGCACTCGCGTGTGCCACGCTTTGGCCAACCTCAGCACCCCGTCGCGACCACCTGCGGCTTCGTACACCGTTTGCATGTTCCAAGATTGTATCGCACTCATACTTAGGACGAAACGCGTGTCATTGCCGCGTTAAGTTCTTGCGTTGATCGATGGACTGTTGCCGCCGAACAAGCACGATCTCTAAGCCATACATCCTGATAAATGCCAGTGTCGCAAACCGACCCACTAGCGAAGATTGCCATGCGCATTGATCCTAGCGATCCTTTGGTGACTGTTCCTTGCAGATAGAAGCTTGTGTCGCACCTCCCTTCGAGCATGCCACTGGCATGCTCTCTGGGTGAAACGGCGTTGGTGCCGGTCGGGAGCGCAGGCCAGCCACATACCAACACACTGGTACGACAAAAGGTCGAGTGCGCCGGAAAAATTGCTCGGTGGGGTGTTGCGACGCGACCACTTGGCAAGCTGCATCAGCCGCCAAATGGCTGATTTCAAAGGCACAGTTCCACGCCCCGATGGCAATCGAGATGCACAACGTAGCATGGCGTTCCATAGGCTGCTGAGGCTCGTAGAAGTGTGATACGTATGCCGCAGACTATAATTATTGTGGCGGTAATTGTTATCGGGCTGTTTTTCTTAGCCATCGGGGGATGCTATTTCGCGCAAGGTCGAAAGCGCAGACAACTAGCGGACCGAACAGGGCCTGACGACACGCAAAGGTAGGAAGTCTGCTGGGCATGCGTCCGCAGGCATTTTCCGATGGCTCAGCGCGTTCCCGGCCGGCCACTGCAAGGAGAAGAAAATGGAGAATCCAAAAACGCAACGGAGAGCGATTGGGTTGCTGGTGGTTTTTGCAACGATTCTGACGGTGATTGTGACCTGGAACATTCCGGAGAGTAGCGGAAATTAATGCAGGTTTAATGGTGTGCGGATTCGTTTCAGAAGGCGCGTGGTGGAATTGGCGCGCGCTGCAGGTCGTCGGCGTCGGCTGCCAACTCGACTGAGCGCGACTAGCGGTGCGCGCACGCGTTGTGGGCCCCTCCTAGTCTCGCTCTGTCAATGCAGCAGTCCGTTTAGGGCGTCAGAAACAGTGAAAATCTTGAGGAAACGTAGTTAATCGTGGTTGCGCGGGCGTGAGAAAGAATGTCTATTGCGGTGGGACGAAAAAGGCTAGATTCGGGGCGGCAGGCCAACGCAAGTCAACGGAGGAGCTGATGGCCAACGATGAACCGGGGCGGCAGCCGTTCGCAGGGAGCTGTACGGCGAACTCGACGGCGGTGAATTCCGGGCTTGGTGAGATCGGTCCGGTGCCAGCGAAAAAACGACTGGTGGTGGAGTCGGTGTCCGCGGAGCTGGTTACGTCAACTTCGGGTGCGCTGTACACGATGCAGTTGAACGGGCCTTTTACGCTGTTCATGATTCCTGCGCTGATCACGGACGGAGTTGACAACCTGAAGCGTTATTTCGCGACCCACGCTATACGGTTTTACGTGGAGTCGGGCCAGTCAATTCAGTTTCAGGTGGCTACTTCGGGCGACGCCGGACAAGGTACATGCCTCGTCAGCGGATATTTCCTGGATACTTGAGGGCCACGGGCCGGACCGCGGCGGACGCGATCGGCTTGGGGATTGGCGCGTTTAGGGGTTCAGGCGCTTCAGGCCGCGCAGACCTGATAGTGCGGCTTCTATGTCTTTGCGCTCCTTGCGGGGAATTTGGGGATCGGCGAGGCGGGCATTCATCGCGTCGTCCGCCGCTTTCACCTTAATCTGAAGTTGCCGCGGATCGAGTTCGAGGATGGCTGCTTTGAACAACTCTCGCCAGTTAGGTTCGGACATTGTGGACTCCTGAGAGAGTGACGGGAGCGCGAATCTAGAAACCATCTCATGAATTTTCGGCCGCGAGCAAAGAGCCCAGATTCAGGGGCTAAAGTCCCTGCTTTGCGAAGCGTTACGGCGGGGCCCATCGATCCTGGCGCTGCCGCGATCTCAGGCCACAGTGAAGCCCCGCCCTTCCCGACCAACCCGTTTATGAGATGGCTTCCAGTCAGGTGTGCGACGCCCTCACGAGGACGCCGCTCCTGGTTGAACTCGTCTGATTACCTCCGCAGGATTCACTTCGCGGTGGACGGGGATTTCTTTTGGGCCATCTTCTGGGCCAGGTGTAACAGCAACGTTTGGTTACCTGGATTCATGCGGCCCATTAGTTTGCGAAAGCGATCGAACATTCGCGCATCACGACGCGAGCTGCCCCACCCTGTGACGGCGGACTTCAGAGAATGCGACGCAGGTGGTTCGGCTTCGTAGAAGAGTGCGTAGAGCGGGATGTCCATCGCATGCGCCAGCTTTTCGATCGTCTCGATGGCGGGGACGGTGTGGCCGTTCTCGACACGCGAAATGTAGCAGCGGAAGAGCCCGGTGCGCTTCTCGATGTCGCCTTGCGACAGAGCTTTCTGTTCACGAATTGCCTTCAGCTTTTCACCTATTTCCATTGCTGTTCTCCTAATTTTTGAGGTAGGTACGGCAAATCTCCACGAAGGAAGCGGGCTGGGTTGATTGCGGGCCGCGGTCCAGTTGCGTGAATGCTCTTCGATGAACTCTCACTTGTGAATTCGGGCCCGGTCAATCGGAGTGACTGCCCAACGATCGTCGCGCACCCTATCGAGCGGCCGCTCGATCTTCAGCAGAACTTCGACGAGCAGTTCCGTCTGCTCCGGCTGTTTCACTTCGGAGACCAATTCGTAGAGAAAGTCCTGCAAGGCCTGGTGATCATTTTTGTAGGAAAAAGACCTCATTTTTCACGTGTCTCCTGCCGGGCTTCGAGGCCGGCCGTTCGTCGGGTGAGAACCCGATCGTTGAGGGCGGGTCGCCGGGAGATTCCGCGTGGAGGAATGCTCGAATCCGCTGGGAATTGCGGAATCCACGGACGACAGATTGACAAGGGACGGAGCTGTAGAGGCAGAGGTTCTATGTTCTTATGACGCAGAGGACGTGGAGGAGATCACTTGAGGCGTCAGCAAATTGGGCAATAGCGGGGAGAACCTTCGGCTGGCGGCTGCGAATTGGTATTGGTGCCCGAATAGCTTGCGGTTGCGAATGTTGGGATTGGCGGACGATAGCTGATGAGGTGTTAGTCTCAACGTTCAGGAGCGAGAAGTCATTCGAGGTGTCGTCGGCCAGCTTGAGAAATTCGGTGGTCTCAAGAGTTGCGAGACTGCAGAAGAGCAATCCCACCACGACGAAGAGGATGACTTTGGAGCGCATTTTAGAGTCCGACAATACAGAAGAGTTATACAGCAGATGGATGTGTAACTCAACAGCAATGCAGAAGCGGAAAAGTCCGCGAGCTAGGAATCAACGGATATCCGCGCCGAGGCCGTGCCCCGCGCGCTGGCAAATATTTCGCGGCAGTGTGTTATTGGGCCGCTAGCAGGGCGGCCCAGAATGCACATTTGTGGTTGGCGGCGAAAGTTGTTTCCTGCATCGGCGACGGGGGTATCAGGGACTGAAAATTGCCCTCGAGCGCGTTGAATTGTTGCCACGCCGGTTGGCCGGAGCCGTTGGGCGTACCGGATTTGGCGAAATTGGTCCAGTAATGCTGCATGCTGCTGGAAAGCTGGATCTGCGGCGATGTCAGCGGCGGTCGCGGGATGGTGATCGGCAAATTGAAAAGATACTGCAGCTCGGAAGCATGCGCCGCGCCATAAGGGAAAGTAACCGGAGGCAGGAAATCCTGCGGCGCGTTTTCGTCGTTGAATTCATAGGTGGAAAGCGGAACGAACTGCGACATCGCCAAGTCCGCGCCGTAGGCCGGACAGGCGAAGACCACATCGGTACCGGCGGTGGCGAAGGCCAGATCAGCGGAGGGAAAACTGGCAAGCGGATATTCAGCGGCGACGATTGGCGCGCCGGGCCCGACCAGCGAAGCCAGGGCCGCCTCATACGCCGTCTCATTGTTGGCGATGGGCCCGACGGTGAGATCGAAATCGAGCGCGGTGAAGAGGCGCCATTCATCGTGATTGCTGCCCTGGATAATTGGGAGGTGGTGGAATTGACCAGTGGCTAGCGCGGTGCCGAGCGAAATCGGGAGGAAATCGCCGTCGATATTAGGAGTATAGCCTGCCGGATTTTGGCTGGCGAGAATCGTGCTCACCGGCAGCGCGCGCAGGCACGCGGCAGTCTGACTGCTGCATCCGGCGGCGGTGGCGAAGGCGGTTCCGGCGGCCTCGGCGGTGGCGAGCGTTTGCGTGGTCTGGTTATAGGCGCCGCTTTCGATGATGGCTTTCTGAAACAAGTTGGCGGCCGAAGGTGACGCCAGCTGCGAGAAAACGCTGAGCCCGCCGGCGGATTCGCCGAAGATGGTGACATTCAGCGGGTCGCCGCCGAAGAAGACTATATTGTCGCGAACCCAGCGCAGCGCCAGTTGCTGATCCATCAGGCCGTAGTCCCCCGCGGAACCGGTTGCAAAATCTCGGTCATGATCCGGATCGGTTTTTTCCGCGGCGAACGCCGGATGCGCCAGAAAGCCGAGAATCCCCAAGCCGATAGTTGATCGTGACGACGATGACGCCATCATTCACGAGCGCCGTGGGATCGTAGTCGTTGCTCTCGCCATCGACCAGCGCGCCTCCATGGATCCAGACCATCACGGGGCGCAGCCCGCCTATGGCGCCGGCATTCAAGTCCGGAGCGAACACGTTGAGGAACAGGCAATCCTCCGTGGTAGACGGGATGCCAAAGGGCGAGGGCGTTTGCGGACAGTGACTGGCGAATTGCGTCGCGTCGAGCGTCTGGAACCAGGGACCGTGCGGCACCGGCGGGCGCCAGCGCAGGTTGCCCACGGGCGGGGCGGCGTACGGAATCCCCAGGAATTCGCGGACTCCCGCCGAACTCACCATGCCGCGGACTGGACCGCTGAAGGTGAAGGCCAAGGGATTCGCGGCTTGGGCCTGCGAATCGGTAGGCGTGGCGCAGAGGATGAGCGCAGCCCCGAGGATCGTCAATACCGCCACTTTGAATTGGCGCTGGTTATAACAGGACATGGCAACCTCCAGGACGTGACCGGGCCGCAACAGTTCGCGGCAGGGCTGAAAATAGCGTGTGTTTAAAACATTTGTGGGTAACTGTCAAGAAGAAAGAAAGCGAAGGGATTCGGCAGGATCCGATCTAGGGCGGTTGTGGAGGATTTCCTGCTGCGAGGCTTGCTTGGGAGTTTCGCTCGTGAGGTGTGCGATTGGTTGCGGCTGGTCGTTGTGGGCGGGCGCGTGCTTTCCGAAATGTCATTTGTGCTGTCGTGCCGCCGAAAGCTCTATGGCGTTCGTTTTCATGGCCTGGAGCAAGGCGACCCGCTGGCAGCTTATGATGCCCGCGCAACTCCTATGATAAGTCACCGAATTATGAAAAATAGTATGGCCGCTAGCTGACATTCCGTAGGCTCCGAGAACTAGTTGTCAAGCCATCTGGTTAACACTGTTGGAGATACGTCGTTATCGTTTGAATTCATAGTATGACGATCGTATGGAATTTGAAATGCTACGATCGCGACAGCGATTGTATCGTCCGGACGGCCGTCCACCGTTTCGGAGGCCCGATTTCAGTTTTTTTTGAGAGTTTCTTTGGGTACGCGGGCGGGGGTGTGTTTACGAATCCGAATTTCATCAGCGCTAGTTCTTCCTGCAGGTCCCCTAACCATATCGGCTGTTTGCCCCGGTCGGCCAAGAATTCCGAGTTCGTTCGGTTATTTGGACGTGAACTAACCAGGAGGATTTCGATGCGTCAGAGTATTTCCAGCGTAGTGCTAGCGACCGTTCTGGTCTGCTTGCTTGCCTTTCCGCTCTTTGCAGGCATTACTGGTGACATACAGGGCACTGTTGTTGACCCCAGCGGCGCGGCAGTCGCCGGCGCCAAGGTCACGGTAACGAGCGTAGACACGGGACAAAGTCGCGTGGTCACCACCGGGTCGAGCGGCGAGTTTTCCGCCTACCTGCTGGATATTGGATTCTATAAAGTGACGATCGAAGCGTCTGGGTTCAAGACCTACACCCAAGTAGCTGAGGTAAGAAACGGCGAGAAGACCCGTATTGATGCCAGCATGACTATTGGGACGGTGGGCCAATCAGTAACCGTCGAAGCTACGCAGTTGCCGACTCTGGACGTCTCTACCGCCCAACTCAGCGATTCTTTGAATTCCGAGGAAGTGCAGTCTCTACCGAACTTGAGCCGGGATCCCGTGACTTTTGCGACCCTTTCCCCCGGAACGGTTCCAGTTACCAAGGACAATCCGTTCCTCGGCGTCGGCAGTTTCAACTCGAACGGCTCGCGTGGCCGTGCGGATAATATCACTTTGGATGGCGTGACCGCGGCGGATGTTTCGACAACCGGAGAATCAGGATCGGCTTTCACGGACCAGGACGTGCAGGAATTCAAGGTTATCACCAACAACTTTGACGCCGAATTCGGACGCAATTCCGGCGCACAGGTTCAGATCATCACTAAGAGCGGAACCAATCAGTACCACGGCGAAGCGTATTACTTCGCACAGAACACTTTCTTCGGAAACGCGGTGGATTATTTCACTCCGCCCAACGCTGATGGTACAAAGGGCGCACCCACTCCGATTATTCAGAATCAAGGAGGCGCGAATTTCGGAGGGCCAATTATCAAGGACCACACATTTATATACGGGTCTTGGGAGATAGATCGGACGCGTGGTCTGGGCGCAACAGTCATCGCGAACGTGCTGACCCCTGCACAGGCTGCCGCCATCACTGATCCCACTGCCGCGGCGATATTCGCGGCCGATGGCTCGCCCACTGCAGCGAGCGGCACGCTGCCAGGTTCGTCTGCCAACTCTCTGAACGCACATACGTGGACGATTCGAGTGGATCAACTGCTGAGAGGTGGAAAAGACTCTCTGTTCGTAAAGTATGGCCAGAGTCCCTCCGTCGCGATCAGTCCGGGCCTCACTTTCATCAGCACCAACCTACCAGGATTTGGGGCGTCGAACACTGTTTCACCCAAGGATCTGACGGTCGGCTACACCTCCACCTTTTCTTCGAATTTGGTTAACAATTTCCGGTTCGGGTTTGGGCGGTCCAATCCGATCTTCCCAGTCAACTCGCCATTCCCACCGGGTCCCCAGATTATCGTCAACGGGTTCGACAGCTTTGGTGAGTCGGACATTATTCCGCAGGGGCGCACCCAAAATACATTCCAGTACGCGGACACTGTTTCATGGACGAGGGGCCGGCACACAATCAAGTTCGGCGTGGACATAAACCGCTACCAGGCGCCCAGCTTCTTTCCGGCGTTAGCTGACGGTGAGTATGTATTCGGAGACTTGGCCGGCTTCCAATCGGGTACACCCGTTGCCTTCGAACAATTCATCGGCCCGACGGCACGTCACAATTTCGCCCTCGATGCGTTCGGGTTCGTGCAGGACGATTTTCGCGTGAGCAGATCGTTGACGCTGAATCTCGGCTTCCGCCTGGAGTCGTCTGGCGGAGTTTCGGAGCTAAACAACTTGCTCTCGAATCTCGATCCCAATAACACCACGCCCATTGGAGTTCTCGGCACTGGTCCTCTTGGTGGCGTGCAAATTGGCGGGACGGCCTTCCACCGCAATTGGAACCCTGCGCCGCGGTTAGGATTCGCCTGGAACCCCGGGAACGGCAAATTCGTAATGCGGGGCGGATACGGCATCGCCTACGATTTCATCTATCAGAACCCCATCACCAACTTGCGGTTTTCGCCTCCGTTCGTGAACGTCCTTCTTCTGCAAGGTGGGCAGATCTCGGGCGCAAACAACTTTGCAGCCTTGGTCGCCGGCACTTCACCTGCGCAAGCGGCCGCGGCGGCAAGCTTGGGTTCATTCGACCCAACGCAAACCGACTTCGGAGGGTTCTCGCCGGTTGACCAGAATCTTTCGAACCCGCGGAACCAGCAATACGATTTCGGTGTTGAGTACCAGGCGCCGCACGACCTCGTTTTGAAGGTCACCTACGTCGGTACCAGAAACGACCATTTGCAGGTGAGCCAGCCGATCAATCACGTGAACCCAGCAGACATTCCCCCGCCCCCGACCAGTTTGGCGGATCAAAACGCGCGCGAGGCTGACTTTCTTAATACTTTTGACAATGAAAGCGGTCCGGCGTTCGGACCGACACTGAACAACCGCCTAGACCACAGGTTCGACAGCGTGGTTCAAGTGCAAAGTACCGGAACTTCCAACTATAACTCATTGCAAATACAAGGTATCCGACGCTACAAGAACGGGCTAACCTTTAATGCCAATTACACTTGGGCGCACTGCATTGACGACGTTTCAGACGCTTTGGGAGTGTTGATCAATGACAGCGCGAATCTGCTAGATCCGACAAAGCCGTTGTCGTTCCAGCGTTCCAACTGCCAGTTCGATATCCGCAGTCGCGTGGTGCTGAACTACGTTTATGACCTCCCGTTCGGCAAGGGCGACACAGGCTGGAAGCGAGCCGCTTTCGGCGGCTGGCAAACCAGCGGCATTTTCACTGCACAGTCAGGTCTGCCCGCCACGCTGCCAGCTCCGCCGGTAGTTTTTCCGGACGGCAACAGCATCAGTGATCTTCTGTTGGATGGAGACAGCAACGTCTCGCTCGACGGAAATGCCACCCTGCTCAAACCGGTTCCGGACGGTCACCCGCAGATCGTAGATCCCACGACAATTGTCAGTGAGCCGCTGCTGGAATCGGAGGGAACCAGTGGACGCAACCACCTGCGCCTGGCTGGGCTGATGGACTACGACATCGCCGTGACGAAGGGCATACAGTTCACTGAGCGATTCAGGCTACAACTGGGGTGGCAAGCGCTCAATATACTGAATCATCCGAACTTTGGCGGCTACGTGAACAATTTTGCGGCGTCAAACTTCAACACCTACACGAACACTTCAACGTTTAACAGACAGTTCCAGTTGTTTGCAAAGTTCACTTTCTAAAGCCAGGAAGAGAAGTTCAGTCCAATTCGGCGGATCGAATGTAAGGGCCCTCCAGATGACTGGAGGGCTCTTATCGTTTATGGGACATACGACTCGAATAACGCTCCGGAACCCCCGGCGTCCGCTTCGTGCTCCGCTGAGCCAACCGTCATTCGGTCAGTTCCCCAGTAGCCTCTTCCCGCATCGCAATCTGTTGGTAGCACCCGTGAAAACCACTACCTATAATCCCTATCGCTCGGCTCCCAATCTCCCATGTTCAAGGTTCCGCGCGTTCAGGACATCTCCCTCAAGCAATGGATCGCACGCATACCCGACAAAATGGCGGAAGCGCATTTGAAACTTTCGGCCGCAATCGTAAGACAAGCGCCCCAGACGGACGAAGGCGTCATTTATAGAGCGAGCGCGAGCTTCGCGAAGCGCGCATAAAGTTCGAGTGGAGAATGCGGAGGCCAGCGGGTGGAGCACCCTGCGCCACCCGTCGAACGCTCCGTGCATAGATTGTGAGAATTTTGGGACGAGGTGCGGGACTGAGTTTAGGACATGCGACTCACCTGCGGAACATCTCTAGAGTCGGTGGCTAGCCGAGCTCGACGCGCGCCTTTATGTGGGTGTACGCCTCAAGGATGAGCGTGGTTAGCGCCGCGGCGTTTGTGGGCGTTCCGGGTTTGAGCTTCACATGACGCATGAACTTGCCTGTGCCTTGCAGCAGGCCAGCCGGGTCCGGCAGCGCCGCGCCATGAAAGAAGCCCACGTTTATGTGCGAGGTGAATACACTCACATAGGCAAAGGGCGCATCGCCTAGACATGCGACCGGACAGCCGTCATGCAAAAGCTCGCGGACTTCGTCGCCGCACTTTCGCATCACCTGAAACCAGTGGTGCGCGATTGTTCCCAATTCACCTGCATGCTGTTTCATCCACGCAGCGACGGCGGGATCGCGCTCGACAGCGCCGTTGAATCGCAGCAAGTCCGTTCTGGCTGTTCGCTCCATTCTCTCTGCCCTCATCGGGGCTCGCTTTTCTGTGGGTGACGCGCCACGCCGCGGCAGCACATTTCGAAGACATTCGTGCGATCGGCGTGGAAGGATGCAGCATCCGCCAATCGATCGTCAAATCCTTTTGCACATCCCCCAATATCTCGTACTATGTGGCTTCTTTCTTGATTCTGGTCGGGAGGCCTATCGGAGCTTGTGAGCACGTAACTAGCTCGCGGGCGAAGCAGCGGATGGCGACACAGTCACAAATCGGCGAGACGTACAATTACATGGATGAATTTTTCCGCGCGACCTACGGTCAGCACGCCGATTGCACCGCCGCCATGTACAACGGCACGCACTCGCGAAGCCTGGAACAAGCCCAACACGCCAAGCACCAATACATTCTCACCCAACTGGGTATCGCAGTCGGCCATCGGGTCTTGGATGTGGGATGCGGCTGGGGCCCCGTCCTGAATTCTCTGAAGCAACACGGAGCGGAGGGATTGGGCATCACGTTATCCACAAAACAGGCGGAGGCCTGCAGAAAAAATGGACTGAATGCGCAAATTGCTGATTGGAAGCAGCTCGATCCCAGCACTTTGGGGAGGTTCGACGGAATCGTCAGTGTGGGCGCCTTCGAGCACTTTTGTTCCAAGGAGGAATTTCTAGAAGGCAAGCAACCTGAAATCTACAAACGATTCTTCAGTTTCTGCCACAGCTTACTGCGGCCTGGCGGAAGATTCTATTTGCAAACGATGACGTGGGGCCGGAACGCGCCACCCCTTGCCGAGATCTCTTTGCAGGCGAAGAAGTCCTCGAATGGATACATCGTCGCGCTGGCCGAAAAGTTTTACCCGGGATCATGGCTACCCCGAGATGAAGTTCAAATCACTGAATGCATTCGCCCCCACTTCAGAGTGGTGGCGAGTAACAGCGGACGCCTGGATTACATGCAGACAATTCAGCACTGGAACGAGCGGCTGAAGGTGACCAAGCTAAACTCAGTCGCGCTGTTCAGGACCCTCCGTTATGTTCTGGTTGACCGCAATTTCAGGTTTAAATTGATGTCACTGGTGCGCGGCTGCCAATATGCGTGCTTCGAGCGAGAAATCATGGATCACCGCCGCATCGTGCTCGAGAAAGTAGACACATCGGTTACTTAGGCCTGCCTCCTCGGGGTTCTCTTTCCTCACAAACGCAAGTATGATATGTCCATTCGCGGCCTGCGGGTTCAGATGGGGTTGTTCCAGCACTCATCCACCTTATGATCGGCAAAACGATCTCTCATTTCTGTGTCCTGGAAAGATTGGCTTCCGGTGGCATGGGTGTGGTGTACAAAGCCCGTGACGAAAAATTAGAAAGAAACGTGGCCCTGAAATTCGTGGCAGAGCCGCTTTCCAAAGACCCCGTCGCCATCGGTCGTTTTCTGAGGGAAGCGCGAGCCGTCTCCGCTCTAAATCACCCGAACGTCTGCACGATCTATGAAGTGGATCAGTTCGAGGGCGCGTACTTCATCGCTTTGGAATTCCTGGATGGCGAATCGCTGGAACAATATATTCCGCATCAGAATTTAGAAATCGCGGAAATCCTCGATATTGGAATACAAATCGCCGACGGGCTAGCGGCGGCTCACGCTAAGGGTGTAATTCACCGCGACGTCAAGCCGTCGAATATTTTTGTCACCACCGGCGACATAGTCAAGATTCTGGATTTCGGCTTGTCTAAACTCACCGCTGCTACCGAGGAATCCTCCATCGTAGCAGACGACAGAACGGCAAGCATCGAAGTCCTCAGTAGAGCATTTGGTATCGTCGGCACGGTGGCCTACATGTCTCCAGAACAGGCGCGGGGAGAGGTATTGGACCCGCGGACGGATCTGTTCAGCCTGGGAGCCGTGATTTATGAAATGGCCAGCGGACGCAAAGCATTTTCCGGCAATTCCCCCGCCCTGATACTGAACGCCGTATTGAACGATCGCCCGCAATTAATCAGAAAGGACGATCGGCGTTTTCCGCCGGAACTGGAAAAATTGATCGATAAAGCGCTGCAAAAAAACCGGGCGTTGCGCTACCAAAGTGCGCTGGAACTTGCGGCCGACCTGCGACGCCTTAAAGAGGATTTGAGCCGCGGCAAAGGCGCGGCGCTGCCCGGTGGCAAGGACAGCTCAGCCGCAGAATCCGCCGGAACCCCTCGGGGACGCAAGAGCCGCCAGATCAATTCGCTGGCAGTCCTTCCTTTCGGCAACGAAACCAGCGAGCCCGACGGAGACTATCTCAGCGAGGGAATCACGGACAGCATCATTAACGCGATTTCGCAATTCCCTAAAATGAGCGTTATGGCCCGCAGCACCGTTTTCCGATACAAGGATCCCTCCGAGCCGCAAAGGATCGGACGCGAACTGAATGTTGGCGCGGTGCTGGTGGGCAGAGTGCTCCAGCGCGGCGATCGACTGGTAGTGACCGCCGAACTTGTGGACGTCGCGAACGGCCACCAGTTGTGGGGGAGCCAGTACAACACCAAATTCTCCGAAATATTTGCTGTTCAGGAAGAAATCTCCAATCGCATCTCTTCCGAGCTGCGCTTGCATCTTTCGCCGCAAGAAAAAGCCAGGCTGCGCCTGAGCCAAACACGTGACGCGACTGCCTATCAGTTGTACCTGAAGGGCCGGCACCACTGGAATAAGCGCACCACCGAAGGCGCGACCACAGCCATCCGCTATCTGCAGGAAGCGATCGCCCAGGATCCGGAATATGCGCTGGCATATTCCGGACTCGCCGATTGCGTCGCGCTGTTCGGCGGCTATCGCGCTTTGCCGCCGCGCGAAGCCTTTCCGAAGGCTAAGGCAGCTGCGCTAAAAGCTTTGGAAATTGATGACCGCCTCTCCGAAGCCCACAATTCTCTCGCGCTGGTGTCACTCTTCTACGACTGGGATTGGCTCCGAGCCGAGCAGGAGTTTAAGCGCGCGGTTCATCTGAGTCCCAAGTACGCCACCGCTCATCAGTGGTACACGATTTTTCTCGCCACCATGGAGCGTTTCGACGAGGCCAAATTATCCATCAAGCGAGCTCATGAACTCGACCTGCTGTCGCTGCCGATCAACACGCATTTGGGCTGGGGATATTATTTTTTTCGTGAATTCGACGCGGCAATTACGCAGCTGGAAGCGACGCTGGAATTGGATCCAAATTACATCCTGGCGCATTTCGTGCTGGGACAGGCCTATACACAGCGCGGCAGACTCCCCGAGGGGATCACGCAGTTGCGACGGGCCGCAGAACTTTCCGGCAGGTTGCCTCCCGTGCTGTCTTCGTTGGGTTACACGTACGCTCTGGCAGGAGAGACAGCTCAGGCACACGCAATACTAAAGGAACTGGTCGAGACTTCCGCAAAGAAGTACGTCTCCGCGTACGATTTGGCGCTAATCAATATTGGTTTGGGACAAAAAGATGCGGCTTTCGAATTCTTGCGCGCCGCTGTAGAAGAACGCTGCGGATGGCTGATATTTCTGAAGATCGAACCCGTACTCGATAGCATCCGCTCCGATCCCCGGTTTGAAGACTTGATACGCGCCGTTGGGCTCCGCCTGGATTCTTGATCGCAACAAGAAAAGGCGGGTCGCCAGCCCGTGAATATGATCTAACGAACGCATTTGAAGTTCCGTAAGGTGCACCCTTCAACAGCCGAAGCGATGCGGCGCTCGGCAAGCCGGTGACTTCGTTCAATCTTGGGCGTTGGCGCGCAGCCATACGCCTTCGAGCAGGGCTGGGACCCAGCGCTCGGCGGGGCAACTGCTCCAACTATCTCTCATGAAAACAAGGCGGCCAGCGCCTTCCAGCTTGGCTGCGTCCCCGATATTGAGAACAAATAAGGAGCCGTCTGAGAACGGGCAGCCTCTCAGCTCACCAGCGACCGTTGCTTGCCGGTAGATACTTATGGGAGCGGCGAGGCATCGATTGGCGGCTTCCCTCGGAGACAACGTCATGCGAAGGTTCTGATCCGAATAGAGTAGCTTCATCCGGCGCAGGCTTTTGGCAAGATTGTGAACCGCGATTCCGATCGCGTTTACCGCCGAGAGGTCGTTGTTCACCATGCCTGCGAGTCGGCGCTTTGCGCGGGTGACTTTGCCACTGAGGTTCCACCAAAGCAGCTTGAAAACATTGGAAGAACGCGGTGCGGTGACGAGAGTAAGGGCCGCGTCCCAACTCTGGGGAGTGGCGATGAAGGTTTCGGAAAACAGCTGGCCCAATAGCTGCTGCGCGCGCAGGCCTGGAGAGTCGTCGGCGCCACGGCCCTTGATCCAATCGGCTAGAGGTTCAAGCTCTTCAGGACCCAGTCTCACCTGAGGCACTTTGAGATTGAGGCGATCCCACAGCGCCTGCTGAGCGGACTTGCGCGCGACGGAATCGCGAGGCTTCATCGTCGGAAAGCGATTTCCCGCGTAGGACAACGCGGTCATAGAGCGCTTGAGAAGAAGCCAGTTGAGAGGGCAAGTTGGTGAATCGAATTTGCGATCGAAGCGCGGATCTTTATTTATGGCTTCGATCTCTTGAGGATCGGAGACTTCAAAGACATCAAGAACGCCGGGAATGTGGTGTCTCTTCAACTTACCCCCTGACCGGGCTGATTGGATGACGCTGCCGGTTCCTTTTCTTGATTAAGCCCGGTAGAGCTAACGACCAAGGCCCGCCAGCAGCAGACACGTTCAGATGAAACGATCCGCGCGACGACGATTATAGAACGTGGCTTTCACACTCGATATGAAGAGATCGCAATCGCGGCTGGCACTCCCTGCCACACCACCTCGACTTGCGCATTGGATTTTCCGCGTGTTATTCGCTCCGTTGAGAGGCGAGTTTGTTGGGGCGTCCTGCATGTAGGCGGTGTGCCGGAGCGCGACCAAATCGGGGCAGAGGCGGCCTGCGTTGCGATTTTGGACAGGTTCGAAGCGGTCGAGCGAAATGGTCACGCCGCGTCTCACTTTTGCCAAATCTGCCGCCTCGCCTGATTATGCCGGCCCGTTATTTCGGGATTGTCCACAAAACGCTGACGCGGTCGCACGCTGAAAAGGCGTGGTGCGGCGGAGTTCGGACTTGGCGAAAGTGTGGTAGCCTCCGCATAACGTTTCCGCTGGGCGCGGTTGGGCCGCGCGCGGAGTGAGGCAACCCGTGGCGCTGGGGCGTTGCCAGGGATGGAGTCGGAACCCTACCAGAATTTCGACCTGTGGCAGTTTCACGATTTTACGATTCCCAGCAGCGACACATTGCACGCGATTGCCAGAAAAAAGGAGAACGCCGGTGAAAAAGTTCATGTTGGCTGGGGTATTGGTGGCAGGAATCTGTCTATTGCAAGGGGCTGCATCGGCTGCAGGAACCGCGACTGAACCCGGAGCCACAACTCGTGCGCAAGCTACAACGCAATCCCAAACTGCAACGCCGGATCAGAAAGCCACGGCGCAAGACATCGAATTGATGCGCAAAGATATTCGCTCGATGCGCAAACAGCTGGTGGCCGCGAATTTAAAATTGACGGACACGGAAGCGACGAAGTTCTGGCCGGTGTACGACCAATATATCGCGGAGTTGGTGAAGATCAACAACACGAAATACCAGCTACTGCAGGAGTATTTCAATAGTTACGGGCAACTGACGGACGAGCAGGCGGACAGCATGACGACGCGCCTGTTGAAGCTGGATGTGTCCGTGGCGGAGCTGCGCCAAAAATATCAGCCGATGTTCCGCGCCGCGGTTCCGGCGAAGGTGGCGGCTTCGTTCTTCCAGCTGGATCGGCGGATCGCGATGATGATTGACCTGCAACTAGGTTCGCAGATACCGCTGGTGCAGGAATAAACAACAGCGGTAGCTACATGAAGACAGTCGGAGCCAGTTGATCGCAATTAATATTGCCCTGTTTTAAAGCCACGCACGGACGCCAATTCGGCGCTTGGCGTTCCCGGGAATTTCCGTTCGGGCGCTGCCTTCCCTTCCGTTGACGGGTTGCTTCGTTGACCTTTATATTGAGTGATTCACTTTTGTGATGGTGTCGTGGTGTTGCCCTAAAGTCTGGCGAACTAAAGTCGGCCGCTAGAACGTCAACTTCAATATTGGGGAGCAGATGGCGCGAGAAATACCGAAGGCTTATGAGCCGCAGGAGATTGAGGAGCGCTGGGCGAAGGCCTGGTTTGAGGAGAAATTATTCCGCGCGGAGAATTCGGGGACGCCGGATGTGGCGAGTGATGCGCAGCCGCGTTTTTCGATTGCGCTGCCGCCGCCGAACGTGACGGGATCGATTCACATCGGGCACATGCTGGAGCACACGCAGATTGACATGCTGGTGCGGTGGCATCGGATGCGCGGCGAGCGGACCTTGTGGCTGCCGGGAATGGATCACGCCGGAATCGCGACGCAATTTGTCGTCGAGAGGATGCTGGCGAAGGAAGGAATCAGCCGCAAGGATTTGGGGCGCGAGGAATTCGAGCGGCGCGTGTGGAAATGGAAGGCCGAGAGCGGCGGAGTGATCAAGCAGCAGATGATTCGGCTTGGCGCTTCGTGCGACTGGACGCGCGAGAAATTTACCTTGGAGCCGGGGCTGTATCGCGCGGTGCTCGAAGCGTTCTTGCGGTTGTACCGCGAGGGATTGATTTATCGCGGGCGTTACATGGTGAATTGGTGCCCGCGCTGCCAGACGGCGATCAGCGATCTGGAAGTGGTGCACAACGAGCGCGTAGGGAATTTGTGGTTCATACGTTATCCAGTGGTGGGAACGCAGGACTTTTTGGTGGTGGCAACTACGCGGCCGGAAACGATGTTGGGCGATACGGCTGTGGCTGTGCATCCCGAGGACGAGCGTTACCAGCATCTGGTGGCGAAAAGCGTGCTGCTGCCACTGCTGAATCGGGAGATTCCCATCATTGCGGATGCTTATGTGGATCGCGAGTTCGGCACGGGTGTGGTGAAAATTACTCCGGCGCACGATCCAAACGATTTCGAAGTGGGCAAGCGGCATAACCTTGCGCAGATTGATGTGATGACTGATGACGCGCACATGAGCGAGGCCGCGGGAAAATATGCTGGGCTGGATCGTTTTGTGGCGCGGGCGCGGGTGATTGCAGACTTGGAAGAACTTGGGCTGATGGATCACATTACAGAGCACACCCATTCGGTGGGGACTTGCGACCGTTGCAAGGCGATTGTGGAGCCTCGGGTTTCGACGCAGTGGTTTATGAAGATGAAGCCGCTGGCGGAGGACGCGCGCAAGGCGGTGACGGGCGGGTTTGGCGCGCCGGCGGAGATTGAAGTGGTGCCGGATAATCAGCGGACGATTCTGCTGCAGTGGTTTGAAAATATTCGCGATTGGTGCATTTCGCGGCAGCTGTGGTGGGGGCATCGCATTCCCATATGGCATTGCGCCGATTGCGGGGAGATGGTGCCGGCGACGGATTCGGGCGTGGAGATTGTGGATGGGCATGCGCGGGCGGCGGGGGTGCCGACTGCGTGTCCGAAGTGTGGCGGCGCGGGCGGCGGCAAATTGACGCAAGATCCGGATGTGCTGGATACGTGGTTCAGCTCGGCCTTGTGGCCGTTTTCGACTTTGGGCTGGCCGGATGACACGCCTGACCTGCGTGCGTTTTATCCCACGAGCTTGTTGATCAGCGGATACGACATTTTATTTTTCTGGGATTCGCGGATGATCATGATGGGGTTGCATCTGACGTCGGGCGCGAGCGAAGCTGAGCGAATTCCCTTCCGGAGGCTGTACTTACATTCGCTGGTGCGAACGGCGGAAGGCGCGAAGATGTCCAAGACAAAGGGCACCGGCGTGGATCCCTTGAAACTGACCGCGGAGTTCGGAACGGATGCGATGCGTTACATGCTGGCGAGTATGGCAGCGCCGGGGACGGACATTGCGTTGACCGAGGACCGGATTTTGGGCGCGCGGGCGTTTGCCAACAAGATTTGGAACGCGGCGCGATTTTTATTTATGAATTTGGAGAAGGCGGAGGCGACGGCTGGTTTTACTTTGGAAGAGTTAGCTGCGCCGGACGTGCGTGCGGCGGCGCCTTACGCGGTGAAAGGCGGAGGCGAGTTAGTGCATCGCTGGATTTTTTCACAATTGGCTGCGGCTGCTGGAGAAGTGGACCAGGCGCTCGATGAATTTCGATTTCACGAGGCTTGCCAGACGATTTATCACTTTTTCTGGGGCGATTTCTGCGATTGGTATATTGAGTGGGTGAAGCCGCAGCTTTCTTCGGCGGATCGCGACCTCGCGCGAGCTGCTTGGCGGAATATTTTCGCGGTTTTGGATGCGGCGCTGAGATTGCTGCACCCTGTGATGCCATTTTTGACTGAGGAGCTGTGGCACAAGTTGCCGCAGCCTGCGGGGGCGCGGTCTATCGCGCTGGATCGGTTTCCTGCACGGCGGGAGACCTGGATTGATGCCCGCGCGGACGGCGACATGGCGTTGATTCAGGAAATCATTGCGGCCGCGCGGAATATTCGCGCGGAGATGAAGGTGGATCAGAAGAAGAAGTCGGACGCTGGCTACGCCAGCGATGATCCTGACGTGATCAACGCCATCACTGAGAATCTCGATCCCATCCTACGGTTAGCAAACCTGTCCAATCTGATAAGGGGAGAGCGTCGAGTGCGGGCCGGCGTAATGTACTCGACGGCGCGTCTCGAATTGTGGATTACGCGCGGAGAAATGAGTAACGAAGAGAGAGAAGTAGAGAAAATCAAGCTGAAGAAGGAAATCGAGCGGATGGCGAAGGACATCGAGTCGAAGCAGGCGCGGTTGGCGGATCAGACGTTTTTGAGTAAGGCTCCGGCGAAGATTGTTGAGGATTTGAAAGCCACGCTGGCGGGGCGGGAGATCGAGTATCAGAAACTGCTCGAGCGATTGAAGCAGCTGGAATAGATGCCCGCGAACGAGTTGCGTGCGAGGCTAGTTGCGAGTGTAGACGTCGGTCCAAGGGTCGAAGATCTGGATGGGCAGCTCGGGATTCTCTATTTCCGCGTGAATCTTCAATATTTTCAAATCAGACGATAACTCCCAACGTTCCTTGGTGTGAAGTGTTACGAGTGGGCCATCTTTTAGGGGACGAGTCGTGACAAACGCATCCAAGAAAAGATGGTTTCCTTTCAAGTGTCCTTTGCAAGTTCCCTTTGTATGATTTTCGGTATAGCAAACCCCCTCACCGCCGTCCAACGGAAACGTATTCGTGTGCGGCTTGCCGTCCGTGATCCTGGTGACGACAATGGCGTTCACGGTCTGCACTACCGTCAAAGCTTCGATCAGTTCTTTCACCGACTTGGAAACATGCTTTGCGGGGGTGAGTGTGTACGAGCCACTGAAGTCCGGCGTCTCTGCTGCGCTCGCGACCATCAACGAGAACAACACCATCAAAACGCAGGCATGGGGGCGTGCCATGGGCGTTACGTGTATCACAGGCGCGCTGGCGGTGGCAATAAATCCACGATCGCTGACACCGCTGGCGCGTTGCGGACGCGGCTTGTCGCGGACGCACCCGTCGCGTATGCTTTTTAGTTCATATGACTACGAAACGGATGGCAAATCTGCCCGGGACTACGGACCGGCGTCTGGACGCGTTGCTTACTTTGCTGGCTGAGAACTCGACGATAGTGATCAGCGGGGCCAAGATTGCGAAGGAAATTGGAGTGACGCGGCAGCAGGTGTGGCGCTGGATTGAGAAATTGCGGGAAGTGGGCGTGCGCGTGAAGGGGCATGCTGCGACGGGGTATCACATCGAGCGGGCGCCGGATATTCTGGCGGCGCAACTTTTGAGTCACCGGCTTTATGGCACTCCTTTTGCGCGGCGAATTTATCATTTTTTTAAAATTGATTCGACGAATAGGGTCGCGATGGAGTTGGGGGAGCAGGGCGAGCCGCACGGGGCGGTGGTACTCGCGGAAGAACAGACGGCGGGGCGCGGGCGGGCTGGGCGGAAATGGATTTCGGAGAAGTCGGCGGGGATTTTTTGCTCCTTGTTGCTGCGGCCGGCGATACCTCCGGCGCATGCGCCGCTTTTGACGCTGGTGGCGGGCCTGGCAGCGCGCGATGCGGCAGCGGAGGAGCTGGATTCCGCGCCGGACATTCGTTGGCCGAATGATTTGATGGTACGCGGGCGAAAATTTTCGGGGATCTTGACCGAGATGCATGCGGAGCCGGACCGAATGCATTACGCGGTGGTGGGTATCGGGATTAACGTGAACCAGACGAAGATGCCGCCGGGGTTGGAAGAGATCGCGACTTCGTTGCGCATGGAGACGGGGAAAATACATTCGCGGCTCGAAGTGCTGATACGGTTGCTGCGGCATATGGACCGCTACTACAATCAGTTCCTCAACGAGGGCGCGGCGCCGATACTGCGCCGTTTTGCGGAAGTGTCGAGTTATTTTCAGGGGAAGCGGGTGCGCATCACGACGACGCGGGAGACTTTTACGGGGAGCACCGCTGGCCTGGAGCCGAGCGGCGTGTTGCGCGTGATGCGCGACGACGGCGGCGGGATGGAGCAGGTGCTTTCGGGCGACGTGGCGGAGGCTGATTGATGTTGCTGACGCTGGACGTGGGGAATACGAATACGGTGCTGGGAGTATTTCGCGGCAAGGAGTTGGTGGCGAACTGGCGGCTGACGACGGCGCGCGAGCAGACCGAAGATGAATATGGAATTCTGACGCGCGATTTGTTTACGTTGGCTGCTCTGGAGCCGCGGGAAATTGGCGGAGTGATTATCAGTTCGGTGGTGCCACAACTGAATTCGCGCCTGGCGGGAATGGCGGAAAGATATTTCAGCAAGACGGCGCTTTTTGTGGAGCCGGGGATCAAGACGGGGATGGCGGTGCATTACGACAATCCGCAGGAAGTTGGCGCGGACCGGATCGTGAATAGCGTCGCGGCGTTCGAGAAATACGGCGGGCCGTGCATTATCGTGGATTTCGGGACGGCAATTAATTTTGACGCGGTTTCGGCGCGCGGGGAATATTTGGGCGGGGTGCTGGCGCCGGGAATCGGGATTTCGGCGGACGCGTTGTTTGCGCGTGCGGCGCGGTTATTTCGCGTAGAGATTAAGGATCCGGGGAAAATTATCGGGACGAACACGGCGGCTTCGATGCAGGCGGGGCTTTTTTATGGGTACACGGATTTGGTGGATGGGATTTTGGAACGGATGAAGAAGGTGATGGGGGCGAAAACGAAAGTGGTGGCTACTGGAGGGCAGGCGGCTTTGATTGGCGGGGCTTCGCGGCATATTGAGACGGTGGATGAGTTTTTGACTTTGGAGGGGTTGCGGATTATTTGGGATCGGAATCAAGAGGGCGTCACAAAGAAAGTGGCACCGGTTGGGCGGACGCGAAGTTAGTGTTGAGGCACTCGCGAGCGGCGCGGGGCTGACACCTTGCCAAACTGGAGTGCAGCTCCTCGATCCCGCAGTGCGGGATCTCAGGATGAATCGCGCTGTGGCACGATTCACAAGCCGCCGCGCTCTAAAACGGGCAAGGTTTACACGGATTTATTTCCCCTCATGGAATCGTTTAACTACTTCAATTATTTTACGGAGATCGAGGAGTATTTTTGGCGGAAGCGCGGGGCGCATCTGCTGGTTTCGCCTTTGGATTGGGCGATTTTGGAGACCTGGCAGAAGGCGGGGATTCCGATTGGAGCGGTGCTCAAGGGGATTGATCGGGCGTTTGAAAGTTGGGCGCGTTCGCGGCGGGCGGCGGGCGGTCGGCAATTGAAAAGTTTGGCTTATTGCGTGGATGCGGTTTTGGATGCGGCGGCGGAAGCGGCGGAGGCGGCTGCGGGCACGGGGCCGGAGGTGAAATCGTCGCGGGCTGGAGTGGAACCGTTTTCTCGGGAGGAATTGCGGAAATATCTGGAGAGGAATGCAGGGCGCTTGCGGGCGGCGGCTGGGAAGTTGCGCGGGAAGACGGGGGCGCCGACGGCTGTGGCGGCGTTGGCGGCGCGGTTCGATGAGACTGCTTTGAGGCTCGAGGACGCGGTGCCTTTGCTGGATGTGGCGGGGACGCTGGATTTGGAGGATTTCGAGCGGCGGATGACGGTACTGGAGGAAAAATTGGCGGCGGCTTTGGCGGCGGACGCGGAGGAGGAGACGATGCTTGCGATCCGGCGGGAAATGGACCGGTCGCTCGCGCCTTACCGGCGTAAAATGTCTGCGGAGCAGTTGACGCAGCTCGAGAGGCAATACACGCAGAAGCGACTGTTTGAATATTTTGAGGTGCCGCGGTTGAGCCTATTTTATTTGACGTAGGGAAAAAGGTAGTGGCTAGTGATTCGTGATTGGCGGCCAGACAAACCTGCATAGAATTTCGAACCGCGAAACAAACTAATCCAGGTTGGGCTAACTTTGCTGCGCCTGCGGCGCTGGGCAGCGGCTGATGAGGTGAAATCGTTTGGACATTACGATTGAAAAATTGATTTATGGTGGGGAGGGGCTGGCTCATCACGACCGGGCGACCGTCTTTGTGCCTTTTGTTTTGCCGACTGAGCGGGTGATCGTGGAGGCTGTGGAGCAGAAGAAGAAATTTGTGCGGGGGCGGGTGGAGCGGATCTTACAGGCGGCGCCGGAGCGCGTGGCGGCGCGTTGTCCGCATTTCGGCGTTTGCGGCGGGTGCGATTACCAGCACATTGCGTATGAGGCGCAGCTGAAATTCAAAAGCGATATCTTGCGGGAGACGTTGCGGCGGATTGGGAAGATCGAGTGGACTGCTGAAATTACGGCGCATGGATCGCCTGCTTGGGCTTATCGTAACCGGGCGCAGTGGAAGGTCCGGCCACTGGAAATTCCTGGTGACGACGGGGCGGCGGCTTCGGAAAATGTAGCGGACGGCGGGGCGAAGCTCGCGATCGGATATTTTCGCGCGAATTCTACGGCGCTTTGCGCGGTGGAAGACTGTTCGATTATTTCGCCGCTGCTGCTGAAGACTTTGCTTTCTTTGCGCGCGGCGCTGGCGGCTGGGGCTTTGCCGCGGGGATTGCGGGAGATTGAGGCGTTTGTGGATGCGGCGGACGCTCGGCTATTGCTGACGGCTACGTTTGCGGGATTTCCTTCACGGGCGGCGGAGCATGCGGAAACTTTTCGGCGCGTGGTGCCGGAGATTGCGAGTTTGCTGTTTCATGATCCGAGTCATGACCGGATGGAATTGTACGGGCCGGGATTCGTGGAGTATGCGGCGGGGGAAATTTCTTATCGCGTGGGGCATTTTTCATTTTTTCAGGTAAATCGATTTTTGGTAGAGGAATTGGCGCGGGAAGTGGTGGAGCGCGAACAGGGCGGGCGGCTGGCGCTGGATTTGTTTGCGGGGGTGGGATTATTTTCAATTCCGCTGGCGCGAACATTTGCGCGAGTGTTGGCGGTGGAATCGAATCCGGCGGCAGCGCGCGATTTGGAAACAAATATGCGCGGGCAAGGGGCGATTGAAGTGCGGTCAGCGGAAGTGGAGCAATTTCTGAAGCGTAACAAGGAGCGGCCAGAATTGGTGGTGCTCGATCCGCCGCGGGCTGGGATGACGCCGGAATCGGTGGAGCGGCTTGGCAGATTGCGGCCGGAGCGGATTACTTATGTGTCCTGCGAGCCGCCGACTTTGGCGCGCGATCTGGCCTTGTTTGTGAAGGCGGGGTACGAGTGCGCGGAAGTGCATTTGTTTGATCTGTTTCCTGAGACGTTTCATATGGAGACTGTCATTCGGCTGCGTAGGCGCGACTGAACTTCGCGCGCTTCACGTTCGCCGGGCTGACTCCGGCTTTACTACTGATTTTCCTCGTCCGTATTTCTACGAATATTCCACGCCCGCCAAATGTGTCAGCGTGAGTCGGGAACCCATTGAAGTCCTTATGAAGTTACCTGTGGTGTGGATACTGGCTGCGTTTGCGGCGGGCATCGGAGTAGCTGAGCGGTGGCCTGGGTTGCCGAAGGTGTGGGCGGTGGCCGCGGGGCTCGGGATTTTGTGCGGTGGGATTTTTGCCGCGGGATTCTTGTCTCGGCGGGGCTCGGTTGCAGTGGGGTGGGTTTGCGCGCTTTTCGCGTGGGCGGCGATTGGCGGGCTGGCGACTAGCGTCGAACGGGCGAAGGTCCCGGCGAATCATATCGCGCGATTAATTACCGCCGGGCGTGTGGATACTGGCACCGCGCTGCGCTGGCGTGGGCGATTGCGCGAAGACCCTCTGACGCTTCCTTGGGGGGAGCGATTCGAGATTGATCTGGAGCAGGTGGAAGCGGCGGGCGAGGCGCTGAGCACTTCTGGCGGATTGCGCGTGAATTTTTATCCGGGGGCGCGGGCGGCGGTGCCACCAGCGGGATTGCGGGCTGGGGATCGTGTGGAGATTTTGGTGAAGGCGCGGCCGCCGCGTGATTATCTGGATCCGGGCGCGTTCGATGTGAAAGGCTTTTTGGCGCGCGAGAAGGTTGATGTACTGGGTTCGCTGCGCAGCGGCGAATTGCTGCAGTTGGTTGATCGACCTCCGCCAACCATTTCACAACGACTGGCGCGCGCGCGTGGAGATTTGCTGGCGCGCCTCGATTCCCTTTTTGTTGGGCATCCGGAGCGCGGAGCAGTGGCGCGGGCGATGTTGTTGGGCGACCGCAGCTTTGTGGATTCCAGCGTGGTGCTGGCATTTCAGAAGACGGCCGCGTATCACGTGCTGGTGGTGGCGGGGTTGCACGTCGGCGCGCTGGTAATTTTTTTGTGGTGGGTGGGAAAGCGACTGCGGTTTTCGATGCTAGCGATCAGCTTGATGACGTTGCTGGCGCTGGCGGCTCATGTGGGGATTGTGCAGGACCGTCCGCCGATTTTGCGCGCAGCATTGATGGCGGCGCTTTATTTGTGCGCGCGGCCGCTGTTCCGACGTGTGGAATTGTTGAATACGATTGCTGTGGCCGCGCTGACTTTGCTGATTTGGAAGCCTTCGTCGCTGAGCGATTCCAGTTTCGAACTTTCGTTTTTGGCCGCTGCCGTGATCGCGGGATTGGCGCTGCCTTGGATGGAGAGATCGAGCGCGCCATATCGCGCAGGGTTGAATCATCTGGGTGATGTGACGCGAGACACCGCGCACGCGCCGAAGATTGCGCAATTTCGAATTGAGATGCGGGCGGCGGCACAGTGGCTGGCTGCGCGGATGCCGGCGCGGACTGCGTCGCGTGCGGGTGATTTGCTGGTCTTGCCGGTGCGGGCTGGATTGCGACTGTGGGAAATTATTTTGCTGTCGGCTGTGATTCAGTGGGGAATGTTGCCGATGCTGGCGGAGGATTTTCATCGCGTGAGCTTGGCGGGGCCGGTGAGCAATATTCCAGCGGTGTTGCTCACTGGGATTATTGTGCCGCTGGGATTTCTGACTTTGGGGATGGCGAGGGTATGGGCACGAGCAGGACTCCTGCTGGCGAAGGCCCTGAGTTTTTTTGTAGGGTTGCTAATCGCCAGCGTTGAGTGGTTTACGCGCTGGCCGCGGCTGACTTACCGGATTCCTGGGCCACCGGTGTGGTTGATGTTTTTGTTCTTCGTGGGATTTATTTTTCTGGCGGGGGCGGCGCGGGCAATTGCTGCGAGACGGCGCGATCCGGCGCTGCGGCGACAGTGGTTGCCAGTCGCGCAGCCGTTGGAGTGGATTACGGCATTAGTCGTGACGGCACTTGCGGTATTGGTGGCGTGGCATCCGTTTGCGCCATCGCTTTATCGCGGAAAGCTGGAGGTGAGCGTTCTGGATGTGGGACAGGGTGATTCGATTTTCGTGGCTTTCCCGGATGGGCGGATGATGTTGGTGGATGGCGGCGGGCAGGCTGGGGCGGAGGTGGTTGACGGCTTCCGGTCGGGGCCGGATGTAGGGGACGAAGTTGTGTCGCCCTATTTGTGGTCGCGGGGAATCAAGAGACTAGACGTAGTGGCGCTGACGCACGCGCATCACGACCATCTGGATGGGTTGCACAGCGTGATTGCAAACTTCAGGGTAGGCGAACTTTGGATTGGGCGGAATGAGGAGACGCCGGCATTCCTGGTGCTGCTGGCGGAGGCACGCGCGCACGGAATTCAGATCGTGCAGGAAATTCAGGGGCGGACTTTTGATTGGGATGGCGTTCGCGGGGAGGTGTTGTGGCCAGCGGACGTGTCGGAGGTGGACAAGGCGGCGAACGATAATTCGCTGGTGATGCGGATACAGGATGGCGCGGAGAGTTTTTTGTTGCCGGGTGATATTGAGAAGAAGGTGGAGAACGAATTGGTGGATGCGCACGCTCCGCTGGCAGCGAATTTCCTGAAAGTGCCGCATCACGGGAGCAAGACTTCTTCGACGGATGCGTTTGTGGGGGCTGTGGCGCCGCGGATAGCGGTGGTGTCCGTTGGAGAGGGCAACCAGTTCGGGCATCCGGTGGATAGCGTGGTTGAGCGTTATGCGCGGGCGGGAGTGAGATTTTTGCGGACGGATCGGGATGGGGCGGTTACGACGCTAACGGATGGGCACGGATTAGTGGTGCGAAGTTTTGTGGAGGAGCATCCGCAGAGACGTGAGGATGCGCGCGGTGCCAACTGAACTGGGCGCATTCTAGGCGTTAGAATCGGCCGGGTCGTCAGACTCTTCGAGGGAGACGTTGTTCGCGGACTGGTACTCGGCGATGATTTTTTTGGCTTCGTCGGCCTGGGATTCGAGGACGAAGATTTCGACGTTGTGGGGGCCTTCGGGATTTTCGGGGATTGGAAATGGATCGGTGGAGACGGAGCCTGGGGACTGGATGCCTTTGCTTTCGAGCAGGCCGCGGATTACGAGCGCTTCCGTGGCGTTTTCTGCGACGTGGGCGATGACTACCTTTTCGTTGGAGTATTCCTCGGGCATCGTCGGGCTCCTAAAAAACAGTGCGACAGTACTATTGTGCGCTTCCCGGTCTTGGGTCCATACTAGTTTTCGGTAGGCACGGTCAATATTATATGGACGACCCTTCGGTTCAGCCCACGCAGCAAGAGATCGACGAAGAAAGCCGCCGCATACGCAGGCTGCGCATCCTGGTGCATATTACGCTGGAAACGATAGCAGGGGGAGATTTGTCTCCGGAGGATGCGGCGCAGATGATCGCGGAGACGCGGAAGATTGCGCTGGATATGTTTCCGGGGAAAGAGCGGGCGTTCGATTTGATTTACCGGCCACAATTTCAGCGGGTGATGCATGCAGTTTACAGATTGCAGTAAGCCCTGCCAGTAGGTTCGCAGTTCCCTTCCGAGTTAATTAATAGCCGTAGCGGCGTTTGAGATACATGCGGAGCCAGACTGCTGCCAGGGCTGCCACGGTGCCGATTAGGGCCTTGTATTCGCGGTTGCGGCGGTAGAGCTCCCAGGAAAATGGGTGGGTGGATTTGGTTTCGGGAGCTTGCATGTAGCCGGAGCCGAAGAAATCGGGCAGGAAGAGTGGGACTTTGGCAGCGTATTCATCGAAGACGGTGCCGAAGCGGGCGCGCAGATCTTCTTCTTCGTTGCGCATCACGGCGTAATAAAAAACCACAAAATAAATTGCGATCAGGCTGCCGGCATACCAGGAATGGCCGGCGATGGCGAATCCTGCGGCGAGAAATGCGCTGCCGAGGTAAAGCGGGTTGCGCGTGCGGGCGTAGGGGCCGGCAGTGGCTAGTTCGCGATCTTTGCTGAGGTGTCCTGCCGCAATCGCGCGAATCAGGATGCCGAAACCGGCGACGGCTGCGCCCATGGCGATCCAGTGGTGCGTGGGTTTGGCGAGAAGCCAATAAAGGACGGCGACGGGATAGCCGATGCGGACGCGCCAACGCATCCAGAATTTTCTGGGTTGGGCCGCGACGAGTTCATTCGATTTGGTGGTCACTCGCGGCGTCTCACGATTGCGCGTTCAGGAGGCGCGCTACCGCATCGGCGACTTGATCAACGGTGATGGAAAGCATGGGCGAAGAATAGGACGCGCCACGACGGTAAGTCGTTTCGCTCTTGCTGGGGTTGCGAACGACGATGCTTTTGTCTTGGCTTTCGCCGCCGTAGGGGCCGTTGCGCGCGGGATCTGTGGGACCGTAAAGGCCAACGACAGGTGTGCCGAGCGCGGATGCGAGATGCAGCGGCCCGGTATCCGCAGAGACTACAAATTTCGCGCGGTGGATTAACGCCATGAGCGGCCCGAGACCGAGCGGAAGGGCGACGGGCGCCGGAGTTCCTGCTGCGCTGACAAGTTCTTGGGCCAAGCGTTCTTCTCCAGGACCGAAACTGATAACGCTGCGCCAGCCGTGTTGTGCGGCTAGGCGGTGATGCAGCTCGCCGTAACGTTCGGGCGGCCAACATTTGGAGCGCCATCCGCCGCCGGGATTCAGGACGAAAAAGTCTGTCAGGTTGTGGCGGGCGAGATGTTGCGTCACTTGTTTCTCATCTTCCGGGCGCAGGGTCAAAGGAAATCGCGGCGGAGAGGGCCGGGCTCCGGCGGCCTGGGCTAGGGTGAGATTGTGGTCGACTTTATGGGCGCCGCGAGGATTGATTTTATCGGTGTAAAACACGGATGCAAATCCTTCGCGCGCGTAGGTGCTGGGGAATCCGATACGGCGTGTGGCTCCGGAGGCGAAGGCTGGGAGCGCGGATTTGTAGAGGCCTTGGAAATCAATCGCGCAAATGTAATGAGCGGAGCGCAATTTGCGGACGGTCGAGATCAGGCCTGCTGCGGTTTTCTTTTCGAGCGGGATTATTTCGGTGAGATCGGGATTTCCTTCAAGCAGGCGGCGCCATTTTGGTTCGATAAGCCAGTCAATGCGAGCTTCGGGAAAAGCGTCCCGCAGGGCGGAGGCGGCGGGCAGGGCGTGGATTACGTCGCCGAGCGAGCCTAGCCGGACGAGGAGAAAGCGGGCGTCAGGCATCGCCGGTGTGCCGCAGGCGCGCTAGCAGATCGCGCGTGGAATGTTGCTTAGGATCGCCAACGATGGCTATGCGGATGCCTAGCAGGGCTGCTAGCTCGCGTTCGGGCACCGTGTCGGCGGCGTAGTCGGTGCCTTTGGCGTGGACATCTGGTTGCAATTCCTTTAGGAGTGAGTTCACGTCGAGTTCGTCGAAGATTACGACGTAATTCACGGATTTTAATGCGGCAACAAGAGTGGCGCGGGCGCGCTCGGTGAGGATGGGGCGGCCGGGGCCTTTTAGTTTTCTGGTGCTGGAATCGGAATTGATGCCGACTACCAGGAGATCACCTTCGGCGCGAGCAGCTTCGAGGTAGCGGACGTGGCCTACGTGGAGGAGATCGAAGACACCGTTGGCGAAAACTATTTTGCGGTTCGCACGGCGATGTTCTTCGAGGATGGTGGCTAGTCCTTGGCGTGAAACAATTTTCTCGCGGCTGTCCATACTGGGTCAGCGCCGCTGCGCCGTGGCTGCTGTTGTAGCTTCTTGGCGCAGGGTGGCAGTTAATTCGGCGCTGGTTACGGTGGCAGTGCGGCGCTTCATTACCACGATACCGCCTGCATAGTTTGCGAGGTGCGCGGCTTCCAGATACGTTGCGCCGGAGGCTAAGGCGAGGGTAAAGACGGCGATTACGGTGTCGCCCGCGCCGGTGACGTCCACGGGAGCGTCCGAGCCGTAGATGGGAAGATTGCGCGGGACGCGGCCTCGTTCGAAGACGGCCATGCCGTCTTTTCCGCGTGTAACCACGAGGGCTTGGAGATTTAGCTCGCAGAGGGCGCGCTGGCCGAGATCTTCGAGCTTGCGTGTGTCGGTGCCGACGCGGGAGTGGTAGGCGGCCTCGACTTCGGGTTCGTTGGGGGTGGCGGCGGTGATTCCTGCTTCGCGAAATTCCAGTAGGCGGTAACGGGAGTCGAGGGTTAGAAGCTTGGCGTGGAGCTTTTTGATCATGGCTGGAGAGACGGCGCCGAAACCGTAGTCGGAGACGAGGACGGCGCTGGAGCTTCGCGCGATTTTTTTGGCTTTCTGCGCGATGGCGTTTTCGGTGCTCGCGGAAATGGCTGTTTGCGGTTCGCGATCCAGGCGGAGGACTTGTTGTTCGGTGGTATGGGTCCATCCGGCGAGGTAACGCGTTTTTGTGGCCGTGATCCAATCGCGGGCGCGGAGGATGCCGGAAACGTTGATGTGTTTGCGGCGGAAATGATCGAGGAGCTGTCGGCCAGCGGGGTCGTCGCCGACTACTCCGACGGGGAGGACGCGGGCGCCGAGGTCGGCCAGGTTGAAGACAGCGTTGGCTGCGCCGCCGGGATACGATTCGGTGCGGCGATGACGAATGATCAGGACTGGCGCTTCGCGGGAAACGCGGGAAATTTCGCCGGAAACGAATTCGTCCAGGACGAAATCACCTACCACGGCGATGGTTTGGCGGGGGAAGGTGGAGACGATGTCGAGGAGGCGGGTTAGGTCCACGGTGGCGTCGGATTTGGTGTTGGCGCCGAGTGAAGATTTGGGCGGCGTGGGGCGCTTGCGTTTGTGGCGTGCGACGGTCAACGAGGCTCCTTAGTCAGTTTGTGTTTATGGCCGCGTCGAAACGTATCACAGGCGCGTCGCGTGCGGCAATTGGACGCGCTTTTGCGTTTTTATGGTTGCACCGGTGGTTTTCGGCGCGTTCCGGCTGCGGAGAGGACGGTGCGCCAAAAATCGTCGGGGTTGTCTACTTGCATGGAGATGGAGCAGTAGAACGCCGGCAACTCATGCTGGGGACTAGCAGGCAAATTGTAGCGGTCTTTTTCGGTGCAGATCAGGGCGCTTGCGCCTTTGACGCTTGCATCCCGCTGGATTTCTTGGGTGTCTCTGGCGGTGTAGCGGCGATGGTCCGGAAAGAATTTGTGGCCGACAACATCTAGGCCCCAATTGCGCAGGTCGTCAAGGAAGGCGGCGGGATTGCCGATGCCGCAGAATGCGAAAAGCTTAGGAAGAGCTTCGGGAGCGACCGCGCTAGCTACGTGGCCTTCGGTAAAGTTGTGGATGGCGTCGAGCTTTGTGCGCGCGTAGAAAATTGGGGCGGCGGAATCGCGGCGGATGGCGGATTCGATTGCTGGGGCGCGGGTGCTGCGGGTGATGACGATTATGTCGGCGCGTGCTAAGGCGGACCGGGGTTCGCGGAGGTGCCCTGCGGGGAGAAGTCGGCCGCCGCTGAAAGGATTGGTGGCATCTATCAGGACGATGTCCACGTCGCGGGCCAGTTGCAGATGTTGGAAGCCGTCGTCGAGGACGAACCAATTCACGCCGCGCTTGGCCAGTTCCCTACCTTGATTGCAACGATTGGCGCCGACGCCGAATTGGACGCGATTGCCCAGGCGGGATCGGAGCAGGCGGACTTCATCGCTAGTTGAGGTCAGGGCGCTCGTGGTGGTCGCGGCGGCTGCTGCCGAATTACTTTCGGCCGCCGCCGCGATTTTTTCGCCGCGATAGCCGCGGGTTAGGATGCCGACTTTTTTTCCTTCAGCTAACAGGCGCTCGCCGATCCAGAGAACCATGGGAGTTTTTCCGGTGCCGCCGGTGGTAAGGTTGCCGACGCTGATCACCGTGCCGTCGAGATGCTGCTGCTTCAGAATGCCTTTGCGATAGGCTCGCGCGCGCAGATGCGCTACGGCGCCGTAGGGCAGTGAGAACGGCCAGAGGAGTGATTGCTTCAGCGTCACGCGCTGCGCTCCTTAGCGTGGCGCTTGTCCCCCACGGCGGCGATGTGTTCGAGGGAGCGTTCGGTTGCGCCGCGATTGCGTTCGGAGATCGCGCGCGCGGCTGCGCCTAGGCGCTCGCGCATGGCCGCGTCTTCGATCAGCTGAATCCAGACTTTGCCGAGGCCGGGGCCTGACGTGACTTGGACTCCGGCGTGGGCATCGAGGAATCGGTCGGCCATGTCTTTGAAATTTTCCATTGAGGAGCCGAAAACTGGCGGACGCGCGAACCAGGCTGGCTCGAGAATATTGTGTCCGCCGGCTGCGACGAGCGAGCCGCCTACGAAGGTAGCGTCGGCGAGCGAATAGAGGCCAGCTAGTTCGCCGATGGAATCGAGGAGGAGGATGTCGGCGGCTTCGTCGAGAGCCGCGGTGAGATCGAGAGCGCTGCGGCGGACCACTTTCCATCCGCCGGCTGAGGCGATCGCGGCGGCGGCGTCGAACTGGGCGGGTTTGCGCGGCGCGAGGATCAGAAGGGTGCGGCGGAATTGGCGTTGCACGAGATCGTAGGCGGCTAGGACTGATTCCTCTTCCCCGGCGACTACGCTGCCGGCGACCAGAATCGGCCAGCGCTCTTGTTGGCGGATTTGCTGTTCGAGCCATTGGCCGAAGCGGGAGATGGCGGGAGGCGCAGCGTCATATTTTAGATTTCCGGTCACAGCGATGCAGTCTGGCGCGGCGCCCATGGCTTGCAGGCGCGCGGAGTCTTCGGGCGATTGTGCGAGGAAAAGTTCGGCGTCTTGCATGGTGCGCTGGAAAAATGGGCCTATGAGAAATTCCCACCGTTTGAAGCGCGCAAAGGAGTTTTCGGAGATGCGGGCGTTCGCGAACACGACCGGAATATTGGCGCGATGGGCCTCGCGGAGGAAGTTCGGCCAGATTTCTGTCTCCATGATGATGACGAGGGACGGATTAATCGCGCGAAGGGCGCGGCGCACGGAGACGACCCAGTCGAGTGGGAAGTAGAAGATGCCGTCGGCGGTTTGTAGGCGTTCGCGGGCGAGCCGCTGGCCGGTCTCTGTAGTGGTGGAGACGAAAATTATTGCGCTGGGGTAGCGGCGCTTTAGGCCGTCAATTAAAGGTTGGGCAGCCAGAACCTCGCCAACGGAGACAGCGTGGATCCAGATGGGGCCACGGTTCGCGGCGGTCGTCGCAGCTGCGGTTGCCGCGCGTGCGGCAATTTCTGGTGGCAGACTTCCGAGACGTTCGCGCAGAGCGCTTGACGGTTCGCCGGCACGCCAGCCGCGCAGCGCGAAATACGGCGCGAGGAGGAACATGCCGGCAGCGGTGAGGATGCGATAGAAAAAATACATTCCGTGGGTGTCGCGCACAGGCGACCGGAAAGAGGCTTTGCCGCGCGCGGACCCGGTATTATAGTGGCAGCCGTGAGAAAACGCGCACAACTTCCGAAGCCGCGGAGGCATCGCACAGCAGAATGACGAGACGATCATTCAGTTCATTGGCTATTGCGATGATGCTCCTGAGCGGCAGTCTTGTCGCTCGCGCACAGAACAATCCCGCGGCGACGAAGGAGAAACAGGCTACGCCGGATCCTCACGCGACGCTGGCGCACGATCATCATGATGGGTTGACGGTGACCGCCGATCCCTATACGGACAAGGCGCGCGGCAAGGAAAAATTCGGAAAGGCTAATCCGCTGGACGCTGGAATTCTGCCGGTAGAAGTTTTTCTGCGAAATGAGACGAACGAGCCGATTCACGTGGACATTAACACGATTCAGCTGGAGGTGCAGCTGCGCCGTGGAGGCAAGCAGGAGCTTGATTGGTTGCCGCCCGAGGACGTGGCCGGCTTGGTCGCGCATCCTGGCGGAGTGACGCCTTCGAACCGGCCGCGGGTTGCGGGGATTCCGCTGCCGAGCGGCGACAAGAAGACGGATAAGCTGGCGGAGATTCTGCGACCATTGACGCTGGACGCAGACGTGGTGCCGCCGATGGGTGCGCTGCACGGGTTTCTGTATTTCAATGTAAATAACGAAATGTCGCTGGCGGATACAGCGATTTTGTATGTGCCGGACGCGACGGTGATTGCTTCGAAGAAGGCGCTTATGTTTTACGAGGTGCGGTTTGGTAAAACGGCACAGCCCTGACCCCTCGCGTAACTCCTTCATTTCTTGACGTACGCTGGGATTCCTGATACAAAAGGCCATTCTGGTCTGTAACTTCTCGCTGTCAGCAGGCTCCCCGATTAAAGGAGTCTTCATCCGGAGGAAGAATGTCGGTACAAGTACGGGGTTACATGTGCGCGAACGTGCGAATGGCGGGGGGCAACTAATGCTGCAAGTGCTGCAAATTCTACGGAAACTTGGGTGTCGCGCAGGGAGGGTGGGCGCGGCAGGGTGGACCGCTATTTTATTGAGCGCTACAGCGGCGTATGCGCATGCGGCTCCGGAAACGGCTGGCGGCGAAGCGAATCTCAAGCTGCCGGATTTATCTTCGGTGAATTTTCTGGGAATAAATGGGCACAAGCTTCTACTGTTTGGGATTTTGTTCTGCATATTTGGATTGGCGTTCGGCCTGGCGATTTACACGAAGCTGAAAAACCTGCCGGTGCATCGCGCGATGCGCGAAATTTCCGAATTGATCTATGAGACCTGCAAGACCTACCTGATCACGCAGGGGAAATTCCTGCTGCTGCTAGAAGCGTTCATCGCGGTGGTGATCGTGCTGTACTTCGGCGTGCTGCTGCACTACGAAGCGGCGCGGGTGATTATTATTCTGGCGTTCAGCATGGTTGGGATCATGGGGAGTTTTGGCGTGGCGTGGTTCGGGATTCGCGTGAATACGTTCGCGAATTCGCGGACGGCGTTTGCGGGGCTGCGCGGCAAGCCGTTTCCGATTTATCACATTCCACTGGAAGCGGGGATGAGCATCGGGATGATGCTGATCAGCGTGGAACTCCTGATGATGCTTTTCATTCTGCTGTTTATTCCGGGAGATTACGCGGGGCCGTGCTTTATCGGATTTGCGATTGGCGAATCGCTGGGCGCGGCGGCTTTGCGCATCGCGGGCGGCATTTTCACGAAGATCGCGGATATCGGGTCCGACTTGATGAAGATTGTGTTCAAGATCAAGGAGGATGACGCGCGCAATCCGGGCGTGATCGCGGATTGCACCGGCGACAACGCGGGCGATTCGGTAGGGCCGAGCGCGGACGGGTTTGAGACTTACGGAGTGACCGGCGTCGCGCTGATCACGTTTATTTTGCTCGGCGTGAAGAATGCGGACCCATTGGTGCAGTCCACGATCCAGGTGCAGCTGCTGGTGTGGATTTTTGTGATGCGCATCGCGATGTTGGTGGCGAGCGCTGGGGCCTATTTCCTGAACGATTTTATTTCCAAGGCGCGATTTAAGAACGCGGACAAGATGAATTTCGAATCGCCGCTGACTTCGCTGGTGTGGATCACGTCGCTGGTTTCGATTGCGATGACTTATGCGATTTCGTCGGTGATCGTCCCGGTACTGAACGGCGACACGAGCTTGTGGTGGAAGCTTTCGACGATTATTTCCTGCGGAACTTTGGCGGGCGCGATTATTCCGGAATTGGTGAAGGTGTTTACTTCGACGGAATCGCGGCATGTGCGCGAGGTGGTGGCGTCGGCTGAGGAAGGCGGCGCGTCATTGGGAATTTTGTCGGGGTTCGTCGCTGGCAATTTTTCGGCTTATTACATTGGGCTGGCGATGGTTCTGCTGATGTCCATCAGCTACCTGGTGAGCCTGCAGGGGCTGGGAAATTTGATGATTGCCGCGCCGGTGTTTGCATTTGGGCTTGTGGCGTTTGGATTTTTGGGGATGGGGCCGGTGACGATTGCGGTGGATTCGTACGGGCCGGTGACGGACAACGCGCAGTCTGTTTATGAGCTTTCGTTGATCGAGACGATTCCGAACATCAAGCAAGAATTGAAGCGCGACTTCAATATGGACGTGAATTTCGAGCGCGCGAAGGAATTGCTCGAGGAGAATGACGGCGCGGGGAACACTTTCAAGGCCACGGCGAAGCCTGTGCTGATCGGGACGGCGGTGGTGGGCGCTACGACCATGATTTTTTCGATCATCATGGCGCTGACGAATGGAATTACCGAGAATGTGGATAAGCTTTCGCTGCTGCATGCGCCGTTTTTTCTGGGATTGGTGACCGGCGGCGCGATGATTTATTGGTTTACGGGGGCTTCGACGCAGGCGGTCACTACCGGGGCTTATCGCGCGGTGGAATTTATCAAGGCGAATATCAAGCTGGAGGGCGTGGAGAAGGCGTCGGTGGAAGACAGTAAGAAGGTGGTTGCCATCTGCACAAAGTACGCGCAGAAAGGCATGCTGAATATTTTCATCGCGGTCTTCTTTGGGACGCTTTCGTTTGCGTTCATCGAACCGTTCTTTTTTATCGGGTATTTGATTTCGATCGCGATATTTGGTTTGTACCAGGCGATTTTCATGGCGAATGCGGGTGGGGCCTGGGACAACGCGAAGAAGATCGTGGAAGTTGAGATGAAGCAAAAGGGTACGCCGCTGCATGATGCTACGGTGGTGGGCGATACGGTGGGTGACCCTTTTAAGGATACTTCTTCCGTGGCTTTGAATCCGGTAATTAAGTTCACTACTTTATTTGGATTGCTGGCCGTGGAGCTGGCGGTTCAGTTAACTGCTGAGACCGGCGGGAATTTGACGCACATTTTGGCTGCGGCTTTCTTTTTGGTCTCGTTCTTCTTTGTTTACCGATCGTTTTATGGGATGCGGATCAAAGGGTCCGAATAGGTCGCCTTACTTCTGCAGTCGCGCGGGTTTGCTGACGCTTTCTTGGGCGAGGCAAGCCTCGCCTAGATTGATCGCGCCTCTTCTCAGGTTTTTGCCAAGGCGGTGGCAAGCCACCGCACTCCACATCGGTGTCGGCTCTTCGGAATTCCCGCTGATCCGCTTCCCTTCGATTCCGACCTTACGCTTTTACCAGCCCTAGGAATTGGCGGGGATCGTTGGCGAAGCCTGGGAAGACTGTGCTTAGGTCGCGGTCGCCTAGGTGTTTGTTGATGATTTCGCCCAGCACGCTGCGGTAGTCCGTGGTTACGGCGAGGTCTCGGCCTTGATTTAGCTGGGCGTCGTTTAGGCCGGGCCAGCGCGTGTAAACGCGGCCGCCTTTGATGTCGCCGCCCATTACGAACATGCAATTGGCGTGGCCGTGGTCGGTGCCGCGATTGCCATTTTCGTGAGCGGTGCGCCCGAATTCGGACATGCTAACAAAGACGACGTCGCCCATGCGGTCGCCCATGTCTTGGTTAAATGCAGCGACTCCCTGCCCCAGATCGCGCAGCAGATTTGAGAGCTGACCCTGCACTCCACCTTCGTTGACGTGATGATCCCAGCCGCCGCTATCGAGGAATGCGACTTCCAGGCCGACATCGGCCTTGAACAATTCCGCGATTTCCTGCAGGCTTTGACCGAAACGATTTTTCGGATATTCCGCGCCATTTTCAGGTTGATACTTGTCGGGATTTATTTTTTTGAGCTGATCGATTGCCTCGAAAGTCTCGGTGCCTACGCCGCGCAGCGCGTGATCCACCGTTTGCGCGTACATTGCTTCGAAGCCGCCTTCGGTAGTTTGCTGCGGGCCGTTCATTTTGAATTGTTTCAGGTCGGGGATGGCGACGGCGGAGGCGCTTCCCTGAAGGGTGCGCGGAAGATACGGGCCGAAGGCGACAGCGCGAAACGGCGACGGTTTTTCTTCGGGCATGGTTTGCAGGGCGCGATTGAGCCAGCCGTCGTCGGTGGCTTTGCGGCCGGGAGTTCCAGATTCCATGAAATCCTGCGCGTCGAAGTGGGAGCGCGTGGGATCGGGCGAGCCGACGGCCTGGACGATGGCGAGTTGTCCGTTGCGGAAAAGAGGAAGCATGGGGGCCAGGCTGGGATGCAGACCGAAGAAGCCGTCGAGATCGAGCGTGGCATCAGTGCTGCCCTGGCGGGGGTGCGGGATCGCGATGGTGGGGCGCATGCGATAGTAATTCGGTTCGCCGAAGGGGACGACTACGTTGAGGCCGTCCATGGCACCGCGTTGGAAGAGGACGACCATTTTCTTTTGGTTGGGCGCGGGGGTACCGGCTACGGCGCGTTGTAGAAACGAGGGCAATGCGGCCATTCCTAGCATAGCTACGCCGCCGTTCTTTAGGAAGTATCGGCGTGAGATGTTCATTGCGATGCTCCTGTGTTGCGTGCCCGTCAGCGGCGCTGAAACTCTGGGGTGCCGAGGACCAGACCTACTATCAGGCCTTCATTTACTTGCTTAACTGGGTCGTCTAGGCGCGCTTGCAGAATTTGCGGATCTTTCAGGCGCGCCTCCAGCGTTGCTTGTGTGGATTGCGAAATTTGGCCATCGAGAAATACTTGTATCGAGCGTGCGAGCGCGGCGCTGGGATCTTTGGCGGCTTCTTCGCCGAGCATGTTATTCAGATCTATCGTGGCACCGCCCATTTTGTCGCCGGCGAAGGCCAAGGCGAAATTCAGACGGTTGAGCAGCGCGCCTGTGTTCACCCAGGTTTCGGATTTATCGGAATATCCGGTGGGCGGCTGGCAGAGATAGAGGGGCTCGCCCATGCGTCCGACCCATTGCGAGAGCGGAAGGGTGATGGTGACTTCGGAATTCAGGGCGCGCGCGGTGCTGGCTACGAGTTCGAAGGGGGTCTTCACTTTCGCGCGATAGGCATCTTTGGACCAGAACTCCGGCGAATAAATCATGGTGCGGAGGACGGCACGGATGTCGCCGTTGCTCGAGGTGAAGTTTTTCGCCATGCGGTCAATTAGAGATTGCGGCGGATTATCGGAAACGAAGTGGCGCGCTAGCTCGGTGGAAATAAATTTTGCGGTGGCGGGTTTGGCGGCGAGCATTTTCAGGGCTTCTTCGCCATCTTTTTCGCCACCGTAGTTGAAGGTACGGCCCATGACGACTTTCTTGCCTTGACCGTGAATTTTTTCATCGAAAAAGAATTCGGGATCTTTGCGCGGCTCGTGGATGGTCCAGCCGGTTAGGCACTCGGCCATTTGAATCACGTCCTGCTGGGTGTAGCCGGCATCCACGCCGATAGTGTGAAGCTCCATCACTTCCCTGCCGTAATTTTCATTGAGGCCGCGCTCGGGTTTCTTGGGGGCGGCGTTGTTTGCGGGGCCCGGGCCGCTGGTGGCTGGACCTGGAAACGTGCCGGGAGTGGGCATGGAGCCGCCGGCGAAGGTGCCTTGGTAGGGGGCGCGGCGGAAATTTTTCAGCGCTTCCTGGCGCGCGACGGCGGCGGGATCAGCGCTCAAATAATTGTCCAGGAAGAAAAGCATAGCGGGGCTTTTCGCGGTGGCGAGCAGCAGATCTTGAAATTTGCCCATGGAGTGCGGGCGAATGGTGTCCCGCTCGTAGGAGGTCAGGAACCACTTGTCGTCGCCTTTGTTCGCGAAGACATTGAAATGATTGAACCAGAAATCTTCCATCACGGCCTGGAGCTGCCGATTGCTGTAAACCGCGCGATCCACTTTGGCCATGGAAAGTTCAGCGATGATCCGGTTGGGGCCTTGAAGCTTGGCTAGTTGCTGCTGAGCTTTATCGAGATTGTCGTTGCCGGTGACGATGATTTGCGATTCGGCTTGCTGTTGTTTTGCTTTCTGTTGCTGTTCGTATTGTTCCTTTGCTTGTTCTTTCGTGAGCCCCTGTTGCTTGGCGTTCTGGTCGGGGCGCGGAAATTCCTCCAGCAGACGCTTCGAAGACATCGCTAGCGACGGATATCTTTGCAAACGCTGATTCAGTTCGGCGTCATTGATTGCCTCGGGATGAAGTTGCTGTTCGACCCATTTTTCCAGGCCGATCTTGCGGACTTCATCGACATCGCCGGGGCGCGGGCCGTAGGCGAGGCGATTCATGGCATGCAAGATAGCTTCGTCTTCGGTTAGCTCGGTGATAGGGAGCTTGCCTTTGAATTTTTTGTCGAGAGCGATGTGTTCCGGAGCGGGGGCCGCGTTGGAAGACATGCTGGACTGGCTGCTGGATTGGGCGCCATTTGAGGCGCTGGCGTGCGGGACTGCGGTGATTAGCGCGATCACTAAAGTCGACGCGAGAATAGCGGCGCCGGGAGCGTCGAGGCGACTGTTCGTGTGGGCGATTCGCTTTTTGTGCACTGCTGGAGCCTCGGAGCGCGCGTTGCGCTGAGAGATACGAGTGGCTTTTGTTCCTTCGTGCTAGTTTAACCCCGGGAATGGGCGAAAGTTGCGGCTGGGGGCCTAATGGTCAACAAGCGCAGACGAAATAGAGGTGCGAGCCTTGGTGGCGAACGCTAGCCGAGCAGGGTCTGGCTGATGCGCTTTTGAGATTCGATGGAATCGTAGGATTCGGCGTTATAGGCGGCCCCGATCAGGACTACGACGGCGGTCAAGTACATCCAGAGAAGCAAGCCGATCGCGGCGGCGAGACCGCCATAGACGACGTCGTAGGGCATTTTCCGCACATACACGCCGAAGAGCACGTCGACGACCCACCACATGATCGTCGAGACCATGGCGCCGGGAAACAGGCGCATGAATCCGCGATGGCCGGGGCGCCCGATGCGATAGAGGAGCACCAGAGTGATCATCGAGAGCAGAAACACGGCGGCGGCTTGGGAAACAATTTCGAGTTCGTGAATTAGAAGCGGCTGGCCGTATTGACGGACGAGCCAGGCTCGGGCTTGTTTTCCGAATACGGTGAGGATAACAACCACAGCGGTGGGAAGAATTGTGAGCAGCAGTAGCAGGAGCGCGCGCAGATGCACGCGCCAGTAGCCGCCGCGCAGCGGATCGCCTTCGATGATGCGGAATCCTTCGATGAAGCCGACCATGACTTGCGAGCCGGCGATCAGAGTGCCTCCGAGACCGAGCAGAAACCATTTCCAGGGATGCTCGCCTTTGCGCACGAAATATTGGGTGACGACGTCGTCGCTGCCGGGAGGAAGAATGAGTCTGAGGCGGTCGGGGACTTCGCGGAGGGCGCCGTGGAAAGAGGCGGTGCTGCTGATGACTCCCAGCGCCAGAAGCAGCATGGGAAAAAAGGCGAGGAACATGTTGAAGGCGATGGCTTGGCTGAGCGTGATGCAGTCTGGAAAGATGCGGCCCAGGCTCCGAAAGAGAGTTTTGAGTATTCGCTTCATGAGGTCGTCGGCGGGATTATACGGTTAGTGACTGCTAATCGTGCGAAATATCTGGGGCGGCCTCTTTCGGATTCGAACAGGCGGGTGTGTTGTCCGGAAGCTCTGTAATCCGGAGCGTCCACACGTTGGTGAGTTGATGCTTGGTGCCTTGGGGGTCTTTGTATATCACCTCGTAAGTTCGCGGTTCGTTGTCTTTGGGCTCTCTGATATCCGCGATCCACAATGCGCTCCCGGATGCTGTGTAGGCCACGCCATCGGCTTAAACGGGTTTCGGGCCCGGGCGCGGGGCGGCGCCGCACTCACTGAGGAGCATCGCGCTGAAAAGCGTGCCGATGATCGAGAGTTTGGAATATGTCTTTCGGCCCATGCGACGAATTTGCCCCACCCGCGGCAGAAGCGTATAGACATTCTGTCGCGGCCGCTGCTTCCCCGCATTCGCGCTGCTCGCTTGCCGCATTTCGTGGTGCAGAGTAAACTTTGCAGACGACTGAGCGATTTGCGGCGTGCGGGAGGAATTTGATGTCTCGTATGGTGCGTTGTGGGTTGATTCAGGTGCATTGCGAGTGGTCGCCGGAGAAATATTCGATCCGCGACATTTCCAAGAAGATGGTGGAGAAGCACGAGAAGCTGATCCACGAGGCATCGAAGAAAAAAACACAGATTTTGTGTTTGCAGGAGCTTTTCAACGGGCCTTATTTTTGCGCGGAGCAGCAGGCGCGTTGGTATGAGATGACGGAACCGGTCCCGGACGGGCCCACCGTGGAGAGAATGCAGAAATTGGCCAAGAGATATGGTATGGCGATGGTGGTGCCGGTGTACGAGCGGGAGATGACCGGGCTTTTTTACAATACGGCGGCGGCGATTGACGCGGATGGGAAATATTTGGGGAAATATCGCAAGCATCATATTCCGCAGGTGGCGCCGGGATTTTGGGAGAAGTTCTATTTTACGCCGGGGAATACGGGGTATTTGACGTTTCAGACGAAATTTGCGCGGATTGGCGTTTATATTTGCTACGACCGGCATTTTCCTGAGGGGGCGCGGGTGCTGGGGCTGAATGGGGCGGAGATTGTGTTTAATCCATCGGCCACCGTGGCGGGATTGAGCGAGTATTTGTGGGAATTGGAGCAGCCGGCTCATGCTGTGGCTAACGGATATTTTGTGGGGGCGATCAATCGTGTGGGAAAGGAAGCGCCGTGGAATATTGGAGAATTTTATGGGAAGAGTTACTTTTGCAATCCGCGGGGCAAGATAATCGCGCAAGCGAGCCGTGACAAAGACGAGGTGCTCGTGGCTGATTTGGATTTAGAAGAGATGGATAAAGTGCGGCAGACTTGGCAATTTTATCGCGACCGCAGGCCAGAATCTTATGGCGAGATTACGCGGACGCATGCTGGTGCGAAATCGGTGGATGCCGCAGACTGAACGAACTCGAAGATGGAAATCGAACGAAGAGGCCGACTGAGATGACTACTACGCCAAAAGTGGTGGCTACGCGGAGTGAAGAGGTGGTGCGGAAGCATAAGGAATTTATCTGGCCGTCGGTGACGAACTACTACCAGCATCCTTTGGTGGCCGATCATGCTTCGATGCAATACCTGTGGGACATCGAGGGCAACAAGTATTTGGATTTCTTCGGCGGGATCGTGACCATTGGCGTAGGGCACTGCAATCCTAAGGTGACGGAGAAGATCAAGGCCCAGGTGGACAAGCTGCAGCACACTTCGACGCTATTTCCGAACGAAGCGGTCGTCGCGTTGGCAGAAAAGTTGGCGGAAATCACGCCTGGAAAATTGCAGAAGAGTTTTTTCACCAGTTCGGGGACGGAGGCGAACGAGGCGGCGATCATGCTGTCGCGGATGGCTTCGCCAAGTTATGACATCGTGGCGCTGCGGCACGCTTATTCGGGCGGATCTACACTGGCGAAGTCGGTGACGGCGCAATCGGCCTGGCGCAAGGGCGGAGTGATCAGCGTTGGCATATCGCACGCGGTGAATCCGTATTGCTATCGCTGCCCTTTGCATCTGACTTATCCATCGTGCAACGTGGCTTGCGCGAATGACGTGGAGAGCGTGATTCAGACGACCACCAGCGGGTCTATTGCCGCGTTTATTGCCGAGCCGATTCAAGGTGTGGGCGGATTTATTACTCCGCCGCCGGAATATTTCAAGATTGTTTATCGCATCGTGAAGAATTACGGCGGGCAGTACATTTCCGACGAAGTGCAGACTGGTTGGGGGCGCACCGGGAAGAAATGGTGGGGGATCGAGCAGTGGGAAGTGACGCCGGACATTATTACGTCAGCGAAGAGCATGGCGAATGGCGTTCCCGTTGGTTTGACGATCACTACCGCGGAGTTGGCCGACAAATATCAGGGATTGAATATTGCTACGTTCGGCGGGAATCCGGTTACGTCCGTGGCGGCGCGGGCGGTGATTGAAGTGATCGAGGAAGAAAATCTGCGGGAGAATACTTTTGTGGTGGGAGGATACTTCCGCAAGAAATTGGAAGAGCTGCAACAGAAGTATCCCTTGATTGGCGACGTGCGCGGGATGGGGATGATGCAGGCGCTGGAGCTAGTGAAGGACCGTCAGACAAAGGAGCCGGCGCCGCAGGAGACGAATCAGGTGCTGGAACTCACGCGCGCGAATGGTTTGCTGGTGGGCAAGGGCGGGATGTATGGGAACGTGATTCGCATGGCTCCGCCGATGAATATTTCGAAGGCGGATGTGGATGAAGGAATTCGGTTGCTGGATAAATCGTTTGGTGAAGTTGCGGTGAGGTGACGGTGTACGTTGCCGAATCCAATTCGTTGTCGCCGACGGATCCGCGAGATTACCGGTGGGGGAAGCTTCTCGGTTGGTTGATGGTAGTCGTCGGCGCACTTTTCGCCTTGATGTTAATCGTCACCGAGATGAGCGACGCGTCAAGCGTTCGCTGGGTTTGGGTGATCGAAGCGATGATTGGCCCGGCGCTTCTTATTCTCACGGGTGTTCTTGTGGCACGAAGAGCGAAGTTGGGGCTTTGGCTGATGTATCTCCTAAGCGCAGGCTTTGTGTATTCTCTGGTTCTGCAGTTCGTGCACGCTTTTAGAACGAGAGGGTTCAACGACATCTACAGTGCCTTGTTTGAAGCTTGCGTTTTGGGCGTCTGGTTAAGCATCGCCGCATACTTTCACACCCGGCGCGGAATGTTTACTGGGGTTTGGGCAAGCTTCGAAACAAGTAATACTCAGAGTGTGGGCGCGCGAAATCGCGCTCACTGATAGGACCATATATGGCGACGGCGATAACGACGGATCAGCTTTGTCGGAATTACATTAATGGGGAGTGGGTGGAGTCGAAGTCCACGAGGATAGTGGAGCGGCGGAATCCTGCTAACACGGATGAGGTGGTGGCGCGGATACCGCTTTCGACGCGGCAGGAAATGAAAGAAGCGATTGTGGCGGCGAAGGCGGCCTTCCCTGCTTGGCGGGAAATGCCTGCGCCGAATCGCGGCAAATTACTTTTTGCGGCCACGCGGATCATGCAGGAACAGAAGGATTCGCTGGCGCGGCTTTTGACGCGCGAGGAAGGCAAGGCGCTGAAGGATTCGTTGGGGGAAGTGCAGCGGGCGATCAATATTCTGGAATTCATGGCAGGAGAGGCGCGGCGGTTGAATGGCGAGACGCTGACGAGCGAACTGCCCAAGAATTTTTCGTACACGATACGCCAGCCGCTGGGAGTGGTGGGGGTGATCACTCCGTGGAATTTTCCGGTGGCGATTCCGGTGTGGAAGATCGCGCCGGCGCTGGTTTGCGGGAACACGGTGGTGTTCAAGCCGGCGACGTTGACGCCGCTGACGGCGATGAAGATCGTGGAGATTTTCGAGCAGGCTGGATTGCCGGCGGGCGTTTTGAACCTGGTGATGGGGTCGGGGCGCGAGACGGGCGACGAGCTGGTGCAGAATCCGCACGTGCACGGGCTGTCGTTTACTGGATCGAACGAAGTGGGCTGCGCGCTCTATGCATCAGGCGCAGCACATTTGAAGAAAATTCAGTGCGAGATGGGCGGAAAGAATCCAGTAGTTGTGCTGGCGGACGCGGATTTGCAGCTGGCGATGGAATCGGTGCTGTCTGGGGCATTCGCTTCGACGGGGCAGCGCTGCACGGCGACGAGCCGCGTGGTGATTGAGGAGAGCGTGGCGGACAAATTCGTCGAGATGCTCGTGGAGCGCGCGAAGAAATATGTGGTGGGTGATGGGTTGGGGGCGGGGACGGACATGGGACCGTCGGTGGATGAGAGCCAATTCAACACGGTGCTGAAATATATTGAGATCGGGAAAGACGAAGGGCAGCTTTTGTGCGGCGGTGAGCGGTTGACGGGGGCGCGTTACGATAAGGGTTGGTTTGTTGCGCCTACTCTGTTCGATCACGTGGCGTGGGACAGCAAACTGGCGCAGGAGGAGATTTTTGGGCCCGTCCTGAGCGTGATTCGCGTGAAGGGGTTTGAAGAGGCGCTGCAGGTGGCGAATTCGGTGCGTTACGGGCTTTCCAGTTCGATTTATTCGACGGACTCGAACAAGATTTTTGAGTTTGTGGATAAGATTGAGACGGGGATGACGCATGTGAATTCGCCAACGGTGGGAGGAGAGGCGCATGTGCCGTTTGGCGGAGCGAAAGATAGCAGCGTGGGGCCGCGGGAAGTGGGACACGCCGCGATCGATTTTTATACGGATTTGAAGATTGTTTATATTGATTACACGGGGCGGAAGCGGGAGTCGAGCTTGTACTAGCGCGGATGGCGCGCGCGGAATCTGCCGCGGATACAAAGTCAAAGACGCGCATACCGCAAATCGGGATGTCCGCTACAACTTCAAAACCTGGGCTACCGGAAACGAGAGGACACTTACCTGGCTGGATTATTCGATCGCGAAATTTATTTGGATATTGAGACGCTGCGGCTTTCGAGCGAGGTCGATGGAGGTTGGGGCAACATCCGCGCGTTCGGGCTGGCTGTGGCGATCACTTGGGACAAGGAGAATGCGTTCCGGCGATGGTATGAAGAGGACGCGCTGAAATTGATTACGGAGCTGGAACAGTTTACGCACGTAATCACGTTCAATGGCAACCGGTTTGATATTGAGGTGCTGCGCGCTTACGCGCCTGTCGAAGGGTTGCGCAAGCGATCGCTGGATATTCACGAATTGCTGCACAAGCAGCTGGGGCATCGCGTGAAGCTCGATCAGCTGGCCAAGGATACACTGGGAACGGCGAAGAGCGGCGACGGCCTCGAGGCTGTGAAATGGTGGCGCGCGGGTCAGAAAGATCGCGTGGCGGAATATTGCGAGCAGGATGTAGCAATCTTGCGCGATGTGGTGGAGCACGGGCGAGCTAAGGGATTCGTGGTGATCTCGGCGAAGCAAGTGCGCGTGAACTGGGAATGAAATTGGCGCGAGCATCGGTTCTCCGGAAGTATTGTCGCTGGAGCGAGCATTTTCGATTCGATCGCGCGGCGGTGCGCGTTATTGCGGCGATTTGCGCGATTGCGTTCTTCGCTTGTTCGGGGGCTCGCGGCGACGGCGGATATTTTTTTGCGGGCGCTGCCGATAATGGGCGCTTTTTGTGGAAAGGCGTGGGGCGTGCTCAGTTGAAGCTTGAGAACAAGACGCCGCTGCAGTGGAACGTTTATCAAACGGAGAAGAAGAAGGAAGCGAACCTTGTGTTAGTGCAGCTGGGGCGGCGCTATATGGCGCTGGATATCAGGGGGAAAGTTGCCTACTACGTGTTTCCATCGGATTTGCAGGCGAAGGGGCCGGACTTTGAGAGTGGAAATTTATTTGTGCAGTCGCGGGTGATGCCGACTACTGCTTGGACGGTGCGCGACGTGGGGCCGGCGGAAATGATCAAGTTGACGCTAGGAGATTACGGACGGGCGCTTGACGTGGAATTGCCGCACATGCCGGATTTGCGCGCGTTTTACTGATTCGCTCGCGCGGTTTTTTGTTTCCAGGACATCGGCGGTTGGCCGGTGTGGATTTCCTCCATCGTGATGCAGCCGTGCACGGGGCAGACGAGCGCGCACAGGTTGCAGCCTACACAATCTTCTTCGATGATTCGCGGTACGTGAACTTCTATACCGTTGGGATTGTGTTTGCCTTTGGCGTTGTGCTCCGGGGCGCGTTCGATGCACTGGTGCGCGCCGTCTTCGCAAGCTACGTAGCAGAGCTGGCAACCGATGCAGAGGCCGGCGTCAATTTTGGCGATGATCTTGTAATTTAAGTCGAGGTCGCCCCAGTCCATTACATTGGCAACGGCGCGGCCGCGGAAACTTTCAGTGGAGCGATAGGCGTGGTCGTCCATGTAGGCGGCGAGGCCATCGGCCATATCTTCGACAATGCGAAAACCGTAGTGCATGGCCGCGGTGCAGACTTGCACACAGGAGGCACCGAGGGCGATGTGTTCGGCGGCATCCTTCCAATCGCCGATGCCTCCGATGCCGACGATGGGAATTTTTACTTTTTTCGCGACGCTGGAGAGTAGATGGAGTGCGATGGGTTTTACGGCGGGGCCGCAATAGCCGCCGTGCGAGGACTTCCCTGCTACGTTGGGACGCGGCGCGAAAGTTTCCAGATCCACGCCCATCAGCGAATTGATCGTGTTGATGAGGCTGACGGCGTCGGCACCCCCGCGTTCGGCGGCCAGCGCGATGTGCGTGATGTCTGTGACATTCGGCGTGAGTTTTGAAATCACCGGAGTTTTCGCGACTTCTTTGGCCCACGACGTGATCATTTCGGTGTATTCGGGAACCTGGCCGACGGCGGCGCCCATGCCGCGCTCGCTCATGCCGTGGGGGCAGCCGAAATTTAGTTCGAGCGCGTCGGAGCCAGCGTCTTCGACGCGGCGAACGATGTCGTGCCAGGTTTCGCGATTGGATTCGACCATTAGGGAGGCGATGACGAGATTTTTGGGATAGCGCTTTTTTACTTCGGCGATTTCTGCAAGATTAACGGCGATCGGACGGTCGCTGATTAGCTCGATGTTGTTGAGGCCCATCATTTTTACGCCGTTGAGATCTATGGCGCCGTACCTCGAGGAAGTGTTTTGGATCGGGTCGCCGATGGTTTTCCAAACCGCGCCGCCCCAGCCGGCGTCGAACGCGCGCATTACCTGACCGCCTGTGTTGGTCGGTGGGCCGGACGCTAGCCAGAATGGGTTCGGAGAGTGCAGGCCGCAGAAGTTGACGGATAGGTCAGACATCGATTACCTCCCCACTTTGTTATCGGGTGACGGGACGTCGTTGATGCCGCGCCAGATTAGCCAGATTACTACGGCTAGCATGCCCAGCCAGCCGATAGCGCGGACGGCGCTGGCGATTTGGATGTCGTGTTCCAGGACGCCTAGCTTGCCGAACAGATAATTCCAGTCGTGGATTACAAATTCGGGGTCGCCGACCGTGAGCAGCGGCAGATCTTGGGCGCGGGCGTCGGCCATGTAAGTAGCGATGGGCAGAAACTGCTCGAAGAAAAAGAAGAAGCAGAAGGCGACGGCTTGCGATTGGCGACGAAAGAAAAAATAGGTGGCTAAGGCGAAGGGCGCGAACAATTGCAGAAACGTGCCGCCCGCGACCATGATGAATTCGCCGCCGAGGCGGAAGAGGAGGTGGCCGCCTTCGTGGATGGGAACGAAAACGCCGTCCATCAGGAGGAGAAGGCCGGTGTCGCGTGCGCGCTGGTAGAGGAATAGCGCGTAAAAAATAATCCAGGCTATCAGGGCAGCGCGCGGGACAGGTTCCCAGGGCTGTTCGAGTTCTTCCAGGGCTGGGAGGCGCTCGATCCATGATTCGGGGACGCGCACGGCGGTTAATTCTTTCCGCGCGGCGATTCGAGCCACGCGTCAATGCCGCGGGCAGCGGCCATGCCTTCGGCGACGGCGTCCACTACTTCTTTGCCGCCGTTGACGCAATCGCCCGCGGCAAAATATTTGGCGTTGCCGGTCTGGAAGCGTTCGCTTACGGCGATGGTGCCGTTTTCGCGGACAGTAATTCCCTGCACCGCGCGCGCGAAGTTGGTTACCGGCTCCTGGCCGATCGCGCGAACTACCATGTCGACTTCGAGCTGAAATTCGCTGCCGGGGATGACGGAGATTTGGTTGCGTTTTTTGCTGGGGACGGAGCCGGCTTCGGCGCGGGTGCGAATACATTCGATTGCGGCGACTCTGCCAGTCGCGTCTTCGAGGATCCTTACGGGCTGCGCGTGCCAGTGAAAACTGACGCCATCGCGTTTCGCCAGATCGTACTCGTAGCGGAAAGCGGGCATATCCTGTTCGCCGCGGCGATAAATAAGGTGAACGATTTCGGCGCCGAGGCGCTTGGCGGCGGTAACTACGTCAATGGCAGTGTTGCCGGCGCCGATGCAGGCGATGCGACGGCCGATGGTGAGTTGCGCGAAGGGATGAATTTTCGTCGGCCCGATGAATTCCATGGCGCCGACTACGCCCTCGAGATTCTCGCCGGGGATGCCGAGATTGCCGGTTTCGCCGAGGCCGACGCCAATAAAGATGGCGTCGAAATCTTTCTCAAGCAGAGCGAAAGTTACGTCGGTGCCGACGGTGGTCTTCTGGCGAAATTCGACGCCGATTGAGCGGACGAGTTCGACTTCGCGCAGAGTATCCTTGGCGCGGAGTTTGTAGGCGGCGATGCCGTAGGTGTCCAGGCCGCCGGGGAGTTCATTGCGATCGAAAATTGTGGTGCGATAGCCGAGCTTGGCTAGTTCGGCGGCACAGGCCACGGACGCGGGGCCGGAGCCGATGAGAGCGATGCGTTTGCCGTTCGGAGCGCCGGCGTGGAACAGCTGAATATTGCGATCGAGGACGTGATCGACGGCGTAGCGCTGCAGGCGGCCAATTTCGATGGGCTTTTCTTCCTTCTCGTGCATCACGCAGGCGCCTTCGCAGAGAACTTCGGTGGGGCAAACGCGGCCGCAACTGTGTCCCAGGATATTGGCTTCGAGAATTACGCGGGCTGAGCCGCGCAGATTGTCGGTGGTGATTTTTTTTATGAAAGACGGGACGTCAATGTGTGTGGGGCACGCGATTGTGCAGGGCGCGTCAAAGCAAAAAAGGCAGCGGGCGGCTTCGACGGCGGCTTGGAGCGGCGTCATACGCGGAGAAATTTCCGCGAAGTTTTTCTCGTATTGCTCGGGCGAAAGCTTGGTAGCCGTCTCGCGCAGCGTCATGAACTTGCCGTCGTTTCCTTGGCTGGAAAAGAGACGCCATTCTAGCATTACGGATTGGGGCGAATGTTGCTGGATTCGCGAAGGCGTTGCTAGTAAATGCAACGGTCCGGTGGCGAACATCGCTGCTTGTTCTGGGACTGCGGGAAATGGCGAAGCGGTGTAAGCTACAACGCTTCGTGGGAATTTTGAGGAGGTTAGGCCATGCGCTTCGATATCTTGATTCGCGGCGGGACAATTGTTACGGCTACTGACACTTATGTCGGCGATGTGGGGATTATTGGCGGGAAGATTTCTGTGATCGGGGTGAATTTGCCGGCGGAGGGCGCGGGCAAGGTGATTGACGCGCGCGGGATGCTGGTGATGCCGGGCGGGATTGATGTGCACACGCATCTGGATATGCCGTTTGGCGGGACTACTAGCGCTGACGATTTCGAATCGGGGACGGTGGCGGCGGCTTACGGCGGGACGACTACTCTGATTGATTTTGCGATTCAGTACAAGGGGCAGACGCTGCGGCATGCCTTCGATACATGGATGAAGAAGGCGGACGGCAAAGCGGTGATTGATTATTCGTTTCACTGCATCATCACGGACATTGCGGGCGCGCAGCTGGATGAGATGAAGGCATTCGTGCGCGAAGGCGTGCCGACATTTAAATTGTTCATGGCGTATCCGGGCGTGTTCATGCTCGATGACGCATCGATTTTCAAGGCGATGGGAGTGGCGGCGGACTGCGGCGGGATGATTTGCATGCACGCGGAAGATGGCGGAGCGATTGATGTGATCGTGCAGCGAGCGCTGGCGGAGGGAAAACGCGCGCCAAAATATCATGCACTGACGCGGCCGGTGACGGCGGAGGCCGAAGCGACTTCACGGGCGATTGCGCTGGCGGAAATGGCGGGCACGCCAGTGTACATCGTGCATTTATCGTGCAACGAAGCGCTGGAGAAGGTGCGCGAGGCGCGGGACCGGGGATTGCGCGTTTATGCGGAGACCTGTCCGCAGTATTTATATTTGTCACTGGAAAATATGGATGGACCGGGATTCGATGCTGCGAAATATGTGTTTACCCCGCCATTGCGCGAGAAATGGCATCAGGAGAAATTGTGGCAGGGCCTGGCGAAGGATGAGTTGCAGGTGGTTTCGACGGACCATTGCCCATTTTGCATGAAAGAACAGAAGGAACTGGGGAAGGACGACTTCACAAAGATTCCCAATGGTGGGCCGGGGATCGAGCATCGCATGAGTCTGGTTTATAGCGGCGGGGTGCATGGTGGGAAATTTTCGGCGAACCGGTTCGTGCAGCTGGTGTCCACGGCGCCGGCGAAATTATTTGGCCTATATCCGCGCAAGGGGACGGTGGCGGTGGGGTCGGATGCGGATTTAATTGTGTTTGATGCCGACGAAGAGCAGACGATCAGTGTGAATTCACATCATATGCGCGTGGATTATTCGATGTTTGAAGGGACGCGGGTGAAGGGTGTGACGAAGACGGTCTTGTCGCGGGGGCGGGTGATTGTGGAGAACGGCAAGTTTGTCGGCAAGGTTGGGGCGGGGGAATTCTTGAAGCGCGAGAATCCGGCGAGGGTTTAAATCCCAGTTCGCGGCGCACTCTAATTAATCGCGGGAGACGCCGGCTACCCAGGGGATGCTTACGAGGCCGTCTTTTACCTGGACGTCTGCTACGTCTCCGGTGGTGAAGCGGTCGAAATCGCTGCGATCTACTGGGATGCGCTCGAAGCGATGGCCTGCGCGCCAGGAGTTGACGATGAGGCGGCGGCTAGGGACCGGGCCGGTCATCGAGAATCTGCTGATCACGCGGGCTTTTTCGATGTGCGCGGGGGACCGATCGAGCGCGCCGTTGCCGTACAAAAGCAGGGCGAGCAGCCAGGGCAGCGGGAGCAGGCCGTAGTACACGCGCTTCAGAGATTCAACTTCCTGGTGACGTAGCGCGCGGCGTTCGACGATGATCGCGAGGCCCAGGGTGAGAAAAAATACCACGCCGATGAAAATTACAATGCCATCGAGCTCAAGGGCCGGGTAGCGGCCGCTGGCTACGATGAAAGCTATCGCGCCGACGAGAAATAACGCGGTGCGATTGAGCAGCGAGCGGCGCAGGGAAAATTCAGCAGCGGAGGAACTGAGGCCGCAGGCGTCGCATGTGTCACTCAGCCGTTCAGCCCCACAGTTCAAACAACGCGTCATCTTTAGGCCTGTCCCCCGTTTTGTAACGGAATGATGTTATGAGGCGACGGATTCTGTGTCAATTCGCCCCCTGTGACGGCGGCCGCTTCGTTTGCGTGGCGGATTCGCTGGACGCACGTCCGCTTCGTCAATTAGACACCGGAACGCGATGAAATGGCTCTAATGCACCTGGCGTTCGCTGGTAGGAGGGGTGTCAAGGCAGACGATGTTTTCGTCGCGGCCGTTGGCTAACATCTCGCAGTCAATACCCTGAGCGCTGCGGATGGCTTCCTGAGAAGTAGCGCCGGAAGCGGTGGCGCAGTGCAACGCTCCTTTGAATGTGACGCAGACTTCGTATTCGTTCTTGGTTTGTTGAAATGAGGAGTAGAGGAGCACGCCGATGAAGATGGCGGCGCCGAGGGTTACGATTACTCGGATTTGGGTTTTGCGGTTCGGCATGGGCCTCTTTTATTTTCCACGGCGAGTCGTGCGTTTTTATTTTGCGCCGGGCCTCCGCGATAGTTCCTTTTGAATATAACGCCGAACGTGTGGGGAGAGACCTTCTAGTGTTGCGAGATCTTTCAGGTCGCGCAGGGTGAGATTCGGAAGAAACGCCAGGATCACCGGAATGGGTGTGTGCTGGTTACGAACCAGCGCGACACGGACATTGTACTGGACGGCCCAGCGGGGATGTTGCGCGATGGCGGCTACTACGCGTTCTGGGATGCCGGGCTTCGCGAGGACTTTCAGAATCTGGCTCTCGGTGAGGAAAGCATTGGCTAGCGCGAGTTTGATGGCTTGCGGATGGCCCTCGGCTAGGAGCGCGCCGACGACGCGGGCTGGGCCGCGGCGCGCGAGGGTTAATTTCTGGCCGACCGGAAGTTGTGGTACGCGGGTGATCATCAATTCTTCGGCGACGCGGCGGATTTCGGCGGGCGTAGAGGGCAATAGGCTGAGGCGCACCAGGTCGAACAAATAGAGCTGGCGGAGCAGGGCCATAGCGAAGCGGCGCGGCGTGCGCGGATGGCGCGCGAGGCGCAGGCGGACGCCTTCGCTCGCTGTCCACTTCCCTTTTTCGGCGATGGCGGTGAGGACGTTCGCGGAAAGATCGAGGCGCTCGAGCATCTGGGAAATGTGCGGCTCTTCGATGTGGGGATTTTCGAGCACGGCGAGGAGTGTTTCTTCGTCTGATTCGTGAATCAACGACTGCAGGTCGTCGCCGGGTGCGGACCGCGCGTGTGCGGCGCGCGCGGAAGGTTCATCAGGCATGTGCCTGGCGCTTTCCAAGATTGATCGCCATTTTGGCCGCCGCTTCCGCGGGTTTCATCTGCAGCGCGACGACGTGGGCGTGAGGCGCGAGTTCGTGCAGGCGGGCGTCAATGGCTGCGTCGAAGAATTTGCTGCGCCCGTTGGTGCCGCCGGCCTTGGCGATGGAAATTTCACGGTCTTGCATGGCGAGTTTTCCGATGACGCTGTGTGCAAGGTCGCCGAGCGATGAGGCGGCGGTAGTGAGAATTTCGCACGCGACGGCGTCACCTTTGTCGCCAAGCTCACCTACCAGCGGGAAAATGCGAGGGAAGACGTCGTCTGGATTCTTGATTACCCAGTCGAGGACGCGGGTCCACTCCGTGCAGCCGAGCCACTTCAACATTTTGGCGGAGAGAGCGGTCTGCGGGCCGCGATTTTCTTCGGCACGCACGACGGCGGCAAGAGCGCGACGGCCGATGTCGAATGCGCTGCCCTCATCGCTGAACCAGGGACCGCGCCCACCGGCCCGCGCGGTGTGGCCGTGAGCGTCCCGTCCATAGGCTGCGGAGCCGGTGCCTACTACCAAAATTATTCCTTCGCCTTCACCCACGGCGGCGTTCAGGGTGATGGCCAGATCGGTGGTTACGGTAACCGCGGCTTCGGGAAACGCGCGCTCGAGAAAAGTGGCGATGCGTTTCGCGACAGACTCGCGCCCGGCGCCGCCGATGCCCGCGCAGATGCCACGAATGTCGCTGGCTTTCAGATGATGGCGCTCGAGAACGACGTCGGCGGCGTCGCTGAGCGTGAACCAGGCCTTGGCGTATCCGGCGCGCAGCGGATTTGACGGGCCGGCGGTGGCGCGTGCGAGGACGTTGGCTTCGGCGTCCATCAAAATGCAATCGGTTTTCGTGCCGCCGCCATCGAAACCGAGATAGAAAGAAGTTTCGTTTGCGGAACTTTGCTCGGTCATTCGTTTCACCTTGCTTGACAGCGTTCAAAGCGGGCAGTTAGCATCGCGCGGCTTGTAACCGCGGACGGAAACTAGAGCAGCGCAATGCAAATCAGCCCAATCGACCTCGGCATTCTGGTGCTCTATCTCGCGGGCATCACGCTTTTTGGTGCGCGGTTCCGGCGCGGCCAGCAAAATCTGCGCGACTACTTTTTAGGCGGCCGCACGGCGCCATGGTGGGCGCTAGCGTGCTCGATCGTCGCGACAGAGACTTCCACACTCACTATTATCGGCACCCCGGCGATTGCCTACGGCGGAAACCTGGGTTTTCTCCAACTGGTGCTGGGCTACCTGGTGGCGCGGGTGATCCTCTGCGTGGTCCTTATACCACAATACTTCCAGGGAGAATTCTATACCGCTTACCAGCTTCTGGAAAAGCGATTCGGCGCGAGAATGAGGTCGGTGGCGGCCGTGGTTTTCATGGGGACGCGGGCGCTGGCGGAGGGCGTGCGAATATCGGCGATCGGGAAAGTGGTGAGCGTGGCGTTTGGCACAGGGGATCGGATTTCGATACTGATTATTACGGTGCTGACGATGTTTTACACGTTTGAAGGCGGGATGCGGGCGGTGATCTGGACCGACGTGGTGCAATTCTCTTTGTATCTGACGGGATCGGTCGCCGCGTTCTTTTTGCTGCTGCATAAGATTCCCGGCGGTTGGCCGGAAGTGACTTCGGTGGCCGCCGCTTCGGGCGGAAAACTGCGCATTTTCGATTTTGCGTTCAGCTTGACGCAGAGTTACACCTTCTGGTCGGGGCTGCTCGGTGGAACTTTTTTGACGATGGCGAGCCATGGGACGGACCAGACCATGGTGCAGCGTTTGCTGGCGGCGCGGAATGAACGGGACAGTAAGCAGGCGCTTTTGGTGAGCGGCGTGATTATTTTGGTTCAGTTCACTTTGTTCTTGCTGATTGGCGTGATGCTTTTTGTGTACATGCGGAATGGGCTGATGACTGTGCCGGGCGGCGATGCGGATCGGATTTATCCCTTTTTCATCGTGCACCGAATGCCCGTCGGGCTTGCGGGAATTGTGCTGGCTTCGATTTTTGCGATTGCGATGTCGAACGCGAGTGGCTCGTTGAACTCGCTGGCTTCATCGAGCATGATGGACATGGGCGCGCGGCGTTCGGGAAATGATGTGGGTTCGCTCGGGCGTTCGCGGCAGATGACTTTGATTTGGGGCGTGGTGCTGGGGCTATTGGCGCTGATCCCCTGGGGGCCGGTGCTGGTGGCAGGGCTGACGATCGCTTCGATTACTTACGGCGCGTTGCTGGGCGTGTTTTTATTGGGGACGTGGAACACGCGCGCGAATGAACGTGGCGCTCTGGTCGGATTTGCGGCGGGGCTTGCTGCGATGATCGCGGTGAATCGGTTTACGCCGCTGGCTTGGACTTGGTATGTGTTGGCTGGGACGATTGTTACTTTTGCGGTGGGTACGATCGCGAGTGAAGTGGCGCGCGGTTCAGGAGATGTTGCTGGCGTGATGCCGCGGTAGTTTTCTTGAGTTGTGACGGAGAAACCTTATCGGAATCCTCGCACAGAAGGGCGAACGACTTGATTTGATACGCGCGCTGGGGCCTTGGGCTGCGGCGGCCATCGTGATTGGTACGATGGTAGGTACCGGAATTTTTCTGAAGCCGAGCGAGATGGCGGCGGTGGGCGGGTCGGTGAGCGTCGTCTATGGCGCGTGGATTGTGGGCGGGCTGCTGTCGCTGTTTGGCGCACTTTCGTTTGCGGAATTGGGCGCGGCGTTGCCGGAGGCCGGCGGGCAGTACGCTTATTTGCGCAAAGGGCTTGGGCCCGTTTGGGGATTTCTTTTTGGCTGGATGCACTCGACGGTGGGCGAATCGAGTTCGGCGGCTTCCATCGCGGCGGGCTTCGCGCGATTTTCCAGCTTTCTGATTCCGGTGATTGCGGCGCCGATTTTTACTTGGCACTTTATTAATCCCGTCTCGGGCAAACCTTACGATTTCGAATTCACTTGGGCGCAGCCGCTGGCAGTAGCGGCGATTGCGCTTTTTACTTTTATCAATTATTTGGGAGTGCGGCTGGGCGGACGCGTGCAGATTGCGCTCACGATTTTGAAGATTGCTTCGGTCGTGGCGATCGTGGCGGCGGGATTTTGGTATGGACATGGGAGTTGGAAACACTTTCATCCGTTCTGGCCGGCGGGTTCCGGTCTTGGCACGGTTGGCGGCTTTTTTGCGGCGCTGGCAGCGGCGTTGTGGGCGTACGACGGTTGGGAGGATCTGAATCGCGTGGGCTCCGAGGTCGAACAACCGCAACGGAACATTCCTTTGGCCTTGATCGGCGGGACGATTTTGGTTGGCGGCATTTATTTACTGTTTAGCGCGGTCTGTTTTTACGCGCTGCCGTTTGCGAGTGTGGCGAGTTCGTCGCACGTGGCGTCGGACGTGGTAGCGACGTTCGCGGGACGTGACGCCGCGGACTGGATTACTTTGGCGATGGTGGTGGCTGCCCTGGGCACGCTGAATTCTTCGCTGCTCAGCGGGGCGCGCGTGCCTTATGCGATGGCGCGCGACGGGCTGTTTTTTCGCGTTACCGGGATTGTGCATCCGAAATTTCGCACGCCGGGCGGAGCGCTGATTTTTCAGGGGACTTTGGCGGGATTGATGGCCTTGACTGGGACGTTCGAGGAGTTGACTTCCCTTTTTGTGTTCGCAGCTTGGATTTTTTATGCGCTGTCGGTGGTGGCGATGTTCCGGTTGCGACGGATTGCGCCCGAACTTCCGCGACCCTATCGGACGTGGGGCTATCCGGTAGTACCCGCGCTGTTTGTGGCTGGGGCGTTAGCGCTTACCATAAATATTTGGATTCAAAGGCCGGTGCGGTCGTCCATAGGATTGGGGCTGATACTTTCGGGGCTCTTGTTTTATCGAGCTTGGCGAGATCGAAGTGCGGGAGCGAATAGTTAATCGCGTGCTTCAGAGTTCTACGTACGTGGCTGCCGGCAGATGCGGCTGTGGTCTTTGTGGATTGAAGAGGTGCGCGAGAAGTTCGACGCCGTCGGCCAGCCGCGGGCCGGGGCGCGAGAAGTGGCTGTTGGCGTCAACTGCGAAGATGCGGCGATTGCGAATGGCTGGGAGATTTTGCCAGCTTGATGGGATTTTCGCGTACTGGAATTCGGCGGCGTTGCGTTTTGCGTTGTAGCCGCAGAGCATTACAAGAATTATATCGGCGTTGCTTTGCGCGACGTCGTCTGCTGTTACTTTGAAGGACGGGTGCCCTGCCCGGCCGAGTACGTCTTCTCCTCCCGCGATTGCGACCATCTCTGGAACCCAGTGACCGCCGACGTAAAGAGGATCGAGCCATTCGAGGCAGGCTACGCGCGGACGGACCGTGAACTGCGCGACGGTCTGCGGTGCGGCGGAAGCGGTTGTGGACGCCGCGGTTCGCGCAGCGCTGAACACTTCCGCGTCAGTCGAGGCTGTGATGGAGGCCACGGCTTGCACTCTGGCTTTCAGATCGGCGGCTAGCGATTCTGCGCGCGGGAGCGTGTCAGTGGCTTCGCCAGCGCGAATGATGTCTTGCCAAACGTCATCGAGTGAGTGCGGAGTGAGCGTGAGTACGCGCGGCGGGCGCGAGAAGCGGGAGAGCGCTGTGGCGAGATCGTCGGGCGAGGCGGCGCAAACGTGGCAAAGGTCCTGCGTGACGATGAGGTCGGGCGCGAGCGACGCCAGCAGGTCGCCGTCAACTGCGTAGATGCTTTCGCCGCGCGCTACCAGTTCGCTGACCTGGCGATCGATTTCGGCGGGCGCGGCTGTGGGGTCCACACGCGGCTTGATCAGCGCGGGCTTGCGGGCGGCTTCGGGCGGAAAATCACATTCGTGCGTGACGCCGACGACTTCGTCACCGACGCCTAGCGCGTAGAGAATTTCCGTGGCCGAAGGGAGCAGTGAGACGATGCGCATGGAGATATTTTTTGCGCGCGGCGGCGCGGATTGCGGCTGCGCGACGCGCGACAGTTTTAACCGGTTCAATTGTAGAGCAGATACTTGGCGCGCAGGGTACGGAATTGCGCCAGGTCGTCGGCCCAACTGGCGATGATGCCCGCGGGAGGCTGAAAGGCGATGACCGCGTCCACGGTGGTTTGCGAGCCGAGCAAGTCCATCAGCTTCGTGACCTCGAATCGTTCGGGGTTGAGGCGGTGCAGCGAATCGGCGATTTCGAGGCCCGTGCGCATGGAATCGAACGCGGCGCCGTCGGTGATTTCGAGTTTGACGCCGGCGCAGGCTTCGCCTTTATAGAGGCCTTCGCTGGGAGTAAAACTGGCGGCAGTGAAGCGCACGCCGGGAACCTGCTTCGCGTTCAGAGAGTTCAGCAGCACGTCGGCGTGAATCCAGGGCGCGCCGAGTTGTTCGAACGGCGTGTCTGTGCCGCGTCCGACGGAAACTCCGGCGGGCTGCAGGACTTCGATGCCGGGGTAGAGGAGTGCTTCGTTGAGCGTGCGTAGATTGGGCGACGGCGGAATCCAGGTGAGGCCGGTCTGGTCGAAGGTCTGGCTGCGACGCCAGTTTTTCATAGCGATCACGTGCAGATCGAGGCTTAGATTATTTTCCGCGTTGAACATTTTGGCCAACTCGCCGAACGTCATGCCATAGATGACCGGCAGGCGAAAATATCCGACGAAGGAGATGCGCGAGGGATCGAGCATCGGGCCCTGGATTTTTTCACCGCCTAGCGGATCCGGGCGGTCGAGGACAAAGAATGAAATTTTGTGCCGTGCTGCGGCTTCCATCGAATAGCCCATGGTCGTGATGAACGTGTAGAAGCGCACGCCGGCGCCTTGAATGTCGAACACCAGGGCGTCGAGGCCCTGCAGCATTTGGTCCGTGGGACGGCGCGTGTCGCCGTAGAGGCTGAAAATTTTCAGGCCGGTGGCGATGTCGGTGGCGTTGGCTACGTTGGCGGCGTCGAGTTGGCCAGCGATGCCGTGCTCGGGACTGAAGAGCGCGACGAGTTTTACCCCGTCGGCGTGAGCGAGAACGTCAATGGTGCGGCGGCCTTGCGAATCCACGCCGGTTTGATTGGTGATCAGTCCGACGCGTTTGCCGCGGAGTGGCGCGAAGTTTTCTTGTTCGAGGATGTCAATACCAGTTTGTGTGTGCTCGGCGGCCTGCGCGGGCGATGATGGCGCTGGCGACGCTAGGGGCGCTGCATCGCGCGGCGCGGGGCCGAGCGCCAGGCTGCTTACGCCGATGACGCCGACGCAGACGACCAAAATCGGAACGAAACCGATACGAAACATGGTGGAGGAGGATTCGTTGTGCGGCATGATACCGTGTGTTATATACAGCCGCGGGATGCGAGCGTCAACATGGAAGGTTCCGAATGGGCGCGATGCGTAAACTCGGAATTTCCGCGCTGCTCCTACTCCTTTTGATGACAGCCAACGCCCGGTCGCAAAAAACATCCGCCACGAAAGCACGAAGCTCAGCCGCAAAACCCGCCGCTGCTGTTGGTCCTGCTGCTGTTGCGAATTCCGCATGGGTGGAATCCACGCTGAAGAGAATGACCTTGCGCGAGAAATTGGGGCAGATGCTGATGCCCTATTATTTTGGCGTGTTCACTTCGGCGGAAAGCGCGGACTACAAGAACCTGGTGCATGAAGTGGAAGAAAATCACGTGGGTGGATTTATTGTGGGCACTACGCGCGGGCCGTTGGGGATCGAGCGCAGCCAGGTGTATCCCACGGTGGAGCTGACGAACGAGCTGCAACGGCGCGCGAAAGTTCCGCTGCTGATCGGCGCGGATTTCGAGAGCGGAACGGGGATGCGGCTGGACGAAGGCACGTCGTTTCCTTCTGCGATGGCAGTGGGCGCAACGAACGATCCGAAACTCGCGTACCAGATCGGCAAAGTGATTGCGTTGGAATCGCGCGCGGCGGGTGTGCACTGGATTTTCGCGCCGGACGCGGACGTGAACAACAATCCCGACAATCCAATCATCAACACTCGTTCGTTTGGCGAGAACCCGAAGAGTGTGGCCGAGTTTGTGGCGCAGGAGATTCGCGGGATTGAAGAAAACGGCGGCCTGGCGACGGCGAAACATTTCCCGGGGCATGGAGATGTGAGCGTCGATTCGCATCTGGCGCTGCCTACGGTGCCGGGCGATCGCAAGGAACTCGAGGCGACGGAACTGGTGCCGTTTCGTGCAGCAATTGGCGCAAGCGTGGGGTCGGTGATGCCCGGGCATCTGGCCGTGCCGGCGTTTGAACCGGATGCGAGCGTGCCGGCGACGACTTCGCGGAATATTTTGACAGGATTGCTGCGCGACGAGTTGAAATACAAGGGATTGGTGGTGACCGACGCGATGGACATGGGCGGCGTGACGTCGCGTTATCCCCCTGGCGAAGCGGCGGTGCGCGCCGTGGACGCCGGTGCGGACGTGCTGCTGATGCCTCCGGTGCCGGATGCAGCGATGGCGGGGCTGGAGCGCGCGGTGCGCTCTGGACGCATCACTGAAAAGCGCGTGGATGACTCGGTGCGGCGGATCTTGCAGGCGAAGTCGCGTTTGGGGCTGGACCGCAACCGTCTGGCCGACATCGAGCACTTGGACGAGAAGTTCGCGCGGCCGGAATTTGCGGCGCAGGCGCTGAGTATTGCGGATCGTGGCGTGACTTTGCTGCGGGATACGGCGCACTTGCTGCCGCTCGATGCGACGAAACCCTTGCGCGTGCTGCTGGTGTCGCTTTCGGCCGACGCCGATCCTTATCCGGGGGAGACGATCGAGCCGGAAATTCGCTGGCGAGTGGATTCGTTGAAGGCATTGCGCGCGGACATGCAATTCGCGAATGTGAGCACGCTGAAATTGCCGGCAGCGGATACTTATGATGTGGCCATTGCAGCGTTATTTGTGCGTGTGGCCGATCGCAAGGGAAATGTCGGGCTTCCCGATGAGCAGCGCGCATTTGTGAATCAGATCATTGCGGCGGGAAAACCGGTGCTGGTCATCGCGTTTGGCAGCCCTTATTTGATCGAGGGATTTCCGGACGCGAAGACCTGGCTCGCGGAATTTTCGACGAATTCAGTGTCGCAGGTCGCGGCTGTGCGTGCGCTATTTGGGCAGGTGGCGACGCAGGGACAGATTCCCGTGACGGTGCCGGGAACAGTGAAACGGGGCGATGGGTTGCGCGTCGCGGCGAATCCGATGACTCTGCGGCCGGCATCTTCCGAGCTGGAAGACCAACTCCATTCGGTCTTCGGATTGCTCGATGGCTTTGTGACGGCTGGGGCGTTTCCGGGCGGCGTGCTGGCGGTGGGATATCACGATCAGCTGGCTGTGCATCCGTTCGGTGCGCTCACACGCGATGCTAAAGCGCCGAGGGTGACGGCGAACACGATTTACGACATGGCATCGCTGACGAAAGTGATCGTGACGACTACCTCGGCGATGATGCTGGTGCAGCAGAAACGGCTGGATCTGGACGCTCCGGTGGAGCGTTATCTGCCGGAATTTTCCGCGGCGGCGAAATCCGATCCGAATCCTTCCTGGCGCGCGCGAGTTACCGTGCGGATGCTGATGCTGCATGATTCGGGATTGCCGGCACATCGCGATTATTACAAGGAAGCGAAAGGGCACGACGCGGTGCTGGCGAAAATATTAGCTGAGCCGCTGGTGCACGAGCCCGGGACACAGGTGGAATATTCCGACCTGGGATTTATCCTCTTGGGAGAAATCATCGAGCGACTGACGGGCGAGACGCTGGAGCAATTCGCGAAAGGGCACATTTTCGTGCCGTTGGGGATGAGCGATACGATGTACAACCCGCCAGCTTCGTTGCGTGCGCGAATTGCGCCTACGGAACTGGACACGGATTTCCGCAAGAGGCTGCTGCGCGGCGAAGTGCACGACGAGAATGCTTTTGCGCTTGGCGGCGTATCCGGGAATGCTGGATTGTTTGGCACCGCTGGCGATTTGGCGGCGTTTGCGCAGATGCTGCTGAACAGCGGCATTTACGCGCATCATCGTTTGCTGGCGCGCGACGACAATTCAGGAATTTACGGCGCGCCAAGTGGTGGGCGATTCCGCGAGGACGCTGGGATGGGACGTGCCGACGCCACCGAATTCAGCGGCTGGGCATTATCTTTCGCCGAGCGCCTATGGGCACACAGGATTCACCGGAACATCGCTGTGGATTGACCCAGAACGCGGCCTTTTTGTGGTGCTGCTGACCAATCGTGTGAATCCCACGCGCGCCAACGAACAGATTCGCCAGGTCCGGCCCGCCATTCACGATGCGATTTTGCAGGCGCTTAGGCCTGGCGAACGCTTCCACTACCGCTCGATAACTCCCTCGTCACATAGCCTACCGGAATTCATTACAGGCCCCATACTGGAAGGCGCCTATCGGTATAATTAATGGAAGACTGTTTGCAGGCCGATGGACGACTGAGGGCGCGGTGACACCAACCAGGACGGAACAGCGCAACCCGCGGACGCGCGGGCTGGACACCAAGTCCACGATTGAGATTTTGCGCGTGCTGAACCACGAGGATCAGCGCGTGGCACTGGCGGTGCAGCGCGTATTGCCGCAGATTGCGCGGGCGGTGGACGCAATTGTAAAAAGTTTTCGACACGGCGGGCGGCTGGTCTATATCGGCGCGGGAACGAGCGGGCGGCTCGCCGTCCTGGATGCGGCGGAATGTCCGCCAACATTTGGCACGCGGCCAAAGATGGTGCGGGCGTTGATTGCGGGGGGCGCGAAGGCGTTGCGCGGGGCTGTGGAGGGCGCGGAGGATTCTGCGTCGAATGGCGCGAGAGATTTGGCCAAAGCCGGGGTTAGCAGTCGCGATGTAGTTGTGGGTATCGCTGCGAGCGGAACCACTCGATACGTGTTGGGCGGCATGGAATGGGCCAAGCGGCGCGGGTCCGTGACGGTGGCTGTGACGTCTAATCCTAGATCGCCGCTGGCGCGAATGGCGAAAATTGCCATCACTCCGGAGACTGGGCAGGAAGCAATTGCCGGGTCCACGCGCATGAAGGCGGGCACCGCGCAGAAAATGGTGCTGAACATGCTTTCCACCACGGCGATGGTACGGCTTGGTAGAGTTTACGAGAATTGGATGATCTACGTGGCGCTGACAAATCAGAAGTTGCACCGGCGGGGCGCGCGGATTTTGACGGAGGCCGCGGGGGTCAGCGCGTCTAAGGCGGAACACGCACTGCGGCAGACGGGACACAATTTGCCGGCCGCGCTGGTGATGTTGAAGACGGGGGCGAATGCCGTCGCGGCGCGGCGGTCGTTGCGGAAATCCGGCGGCAATGCGCGACAGGCGCTGGCGCTGGAGTTGCGCCCGAAGCGGCGAGCGATTTCGAAAGGTCAGGGGAAATAACATGGACCGGTTCAAGATTCAGGGTGGACGAAAACTGGAAGGGACGGTGCAGATCAGCGGCGCGAAGAACGCGGCGCTGCCGGCGATGGCCGCGGCGCTGCTGACCAGCGACGTGGTGACGCTGCAGAATATTCCGCACGTGCGCGACATTATCACCATGGCGAAGTTGCTGGCGCATATGCGCTGTCGCGTCGAGAGCCCGGACCTGCCGCCCAGCGAATTCATTATTCAGGCAGAAACGGTTTCGATGCGCGAGGCGCCGTACGAACTGGTGAAAACGATGCGGGCTTCAGTGCTGACGCTGGGGCCGCTGGTGACGCGGTTTGGTTATGCGCGCGTTTCCCTTCCCGGTGGATGCGCAATTGGCGCGCGGCCTATCGATTTGCACATCCAGGCGCTGGAGAAGTTGGGTGCGGAAACGAAAGTAGAGCACGGGTACGTGGAAGCGCGCGCGAAACGTCTGCGCGGGACAACTTTGCGTTTTCCGAAAATTACGGTGACGGGAACGGAAAATATTTTGACGGCGGCGGTCCTGGCCGAGGGCGAGACGGTGTTGGAAAACGCGGCGCTGGAGCCGGAAGTGACGGACCTGGCAGAATTGCTGATCAAGATGGGGGCGAAGATCGAGGGCGTCGGGACGTCCACGTTGCGCGTGCAGGGCGTGGAGAAGCTGCATGGCGCGACGCACGCGATTATTCCGGACAGAATCGAGGCGGGGACTTTCTTGGTGGCTGGGGCGATTACTGGCGGCGAGCTATTGCTGACCCATTGCGAGCCCGGACATTTGAAGGCGGTGATCGAGAAGCTACGGGCTTGCGGCGTCGAGATTAAATGCGAGGGCGACGGTAAATTGCGCGTGCGGGCGGCTAATAAACTCGTGGCCGCGGACGTGACGACTGAAGAATATCCCGGCTTCGCGACCGATATGCAAGCGCAGTTCATGGCTCTGGCTACGCAGGCGCAGGGCGTGTCGCAGGTGCGCGAGACCATTTTTGAAAATCGTTATATGCATGCGAGCGAGATGGTGCGCATGGGCGCGGACATCGCGATTGATGGAAACGTCGCGGTGGTGACCGGGCCAACGCCTTTGAGTGGCGCGCCCGTGACGGCTTCGGATTTGCGGGCGAGCGCTGGATTGGTGCTGGCCGGGTTGGTGGCGGACAACACTACCTGGATTGACCGCGTTTATCATATTGATCGCGGCTACGAGCAGATTGAATTGAAGTTGCAGGACGTGGGCGCGCAGATCGAGCGGGTCAGCGGGCGCGACGAATAAAAAAGGAGGCGATTGCTCGCCTCCCGGTTTGGTTTCCCTGAATCAGCAATTCCCGCGAGTCCTTCGCGGGAATTACGTTTCCGTATGTTGCGTTAGGTCGTGGCTTCGGACTTGGGCGCGGCCTGTTTGTCGCGCAGGACGGCTTTACGGCTCAGGCGGATCTTGTTGCCCTCGATTGCCAGAACCTTCACGAGGATTTGATCGCCTTCCTTCAGCTCGTCGCGTACGGCGCGGATGCGCGCTTCGGCAATTTCGCTGATGTGCAGCAGACCGTCGGTTCCGGGGAAAATCTCCACGAAAGCGCCAAACTCCGCGATGCGCACTACCGTGCCGAGATACGTCTTGCCTATTTCCGCGGTCGCGGTGACGTCGCGAATCATTTTCAGCGCTTCTTCGGCTGATTTTCCGCTGGAAGCGAAGACGTGCACTTTGCCGTCATCCATTACGTCAATCTTCACGCCGGTAGCTTCGATGATCCCACGGATTTTCTTGCCGCCCGGACCGATCAGGTCGCGGATCTTGTCCGTGGGAATATTCAGCATGAAGAGGTGCGGAGCATAGAGCGAAATTTCCGGACGCGCGGACGAAATCGTCTTGTCCATGATGTCCAGAATCTGCAGGCGAGCTTTGCGCGCCTGGGCCAGGGCTTCGCGCATCATGGCGATACTCACGCCCGCGACCTTGATGTCCATCTGCAGCGCCGTAATTCCCTGCCGCGTGCCGGCAACTTTGAAATCCATGTCGCCGTAGTGATCTTCAGCGCCGGCGATGTCCGTCAGGATGGCGTATTTATCGCCTTCGACGACTAAGCCCATCGCAATACCGGCGCAAGCGGACTTGAGCGGCACGCCCGCGTCCATTAGAGCGAGAGAGCCGCCGCAAACGGTGGCCATCGAGGAAGAGCCGTTCGATTCGAGGATGTCCGAAACGCAGCGCACGGCATACGGGAAATCCGCATCCGAAGGCATCAGGTTTGCGAGAGCGCGTTCGGCAAGAGCGCCGTGACCGATTTCTCGGCGGCCGGGGCCTCGCAGGAATTTCACTTCGCCGACGGAGAACGGCGGGAAGTTGTAATGCAGCATGAAGTGCTTGAAGGTATCTTTCTCGAAGAGAAGATCCTGGCGCTGCATGTCTTCCTTGGTGCCGAGCGTCGCAGTGGAAAGAGACTGCGTTTCACCGCGGGTAAAGAGAGCGGAACCGTGAGCGCGGGGTAGAACGCCCGTCTCGCAAGTGATTTCGCGGACCTGGTCGAAAGCGCGCGCATCGGGACGGCGCTTGCGCGTGAGCATATCGTCGCGGAAGATGAATTCGCGCAGGCGCTCGAAGGCGCGAGCGGCGAGCTTTTTCTTCTCAACGTCATCCGGCGGCAGCGCGGCGTAGATTTCAGCCTTGATAGCATCTATGCGGCCGTAGCTTTCGGACTTGGGGTACTTGGCGGTGTCCGAAGCGTCGCGCAGTTTCTCGCCGTATTGCTGCTGCATCTGTTTGTAGAGAGCTTCATCAAATGCCGGCGGCGTGAAGGAAACCTTCTGCATCTTCACTTTGTCGTGCAATTCACGAATGGCGGCGACGATCTTTCGAATCTCCGCGTGCGCGAATTCCAGCGCATCGGCGACCGCGTCTTCGGAAACCTCCAGCGCGCCCGATTCCACCATGACGATGGCTTTATCAGAGCCGGCCACCACAATATTCATAGTGCTGGTCTTCTGTTCGGCGACGGTGGGATTCACGACGAGCTTGCCTTCGAGCATTCCGATGCGTACAGCGGCAATCGGCGTGGTGAACGGAATTTTCGAAATGTACAGCGCGGCGGAAGCGGCGGTGACGCCAATCACATCCGGATCATTTTCGCTGTCCGCGGAGAGCACCATGGAAACGATCTGCGTCTCGTTGGACCAGCCTTCAGGGAACAAAGGCCGCAGCGGGCGGTCAATCAGCCGCGAGGTGAGAATTTCCTTTTCCGAGGGGCGGCCTTCGCGCTTGAAGAATCCGCCTGGAATCTTGCCCGCAGAATAAGTGTATTCGCGGTAGTCCACTGTAAGAGGCAGAAAATCCTTTTCGGCCGCTTTGCTGTCCATGCAGGCCGTGGCCAACACCACGGTGTCGCCATAACGCGCCACCACGGCGCCGTGCGCTTGACGGGCCATCTTGCCCGTCTCGAAGGTCAGAGTACGTCCGCCAACTTCCAAACTAACTTTTTCAAACATCACTTCACATCCTTTTTGCCCCGGTTCACCGGGGACGCTTGGTTCAGATACGAGATTTCAGTCTCGGGAAATACGGCGAAGGGAGAAAGCAGAGAAGAAAACGGAGCGGAAAATTTTGCGACGAGCGACAGCGCGCCGCGCGGCCCGCATCTCGCCCGAAAATTATGGTTTGTGCGGTGGATAAAGGCGCGGCCGGAAGGGCCGCTCAAGAAATCCGCGCTACTTGCGCAAACTAAGTCGTTCCACAATCTCGCGATACCGATCCGGGTCGCGACGATTCAGATAGTCCAGCAGCCTGCGGCGCTTGTTGACCATCATGATCAATCCGCGGCGTGAGGCGTGATCCTTTGCGTGGGACTTAAGGTGAGTGGTCAAATAGCTGATGCGTTCGCTCAATAAAGCAATCTGCACTTCCGGTGAACCCGTGTCTTTGGTGTGAACCCGGAACTGCTCGATCAATGCAAGTTTGGCTACGCTCAACTTGACCCCTCCTGAAACGTCGTGCCCTGCTCTATGCTCTTGGTCTCTCTTCGACTTCAAAATGCTAACATACAGTGATTGCTGTACAAAGGAATTTTCAGCAGCGGACGGGCGTGCGATGTTCGCCCGAGGCGGGTTCGTGGCGTCTTTCTCCCTGTCTTTATCGCAGCGTTTACGGCCTTGGCGAATTAACCAGCGCCAGGAATTCGTCGCGGGTCTGCTTGTTGTCGCGGAAGTCGCCTAGCATGGCGCTCGTGGTGGTGGTGGAATTTTGTTTTTCGACGCCGCGCATCACCATGCACAGGTGGCGTGCTTCGATGATCACGCCGACGCCTGCGGGATCGAGTTTTTCTTGAATCGCCGTGGCTATCTGGCTCGTGAGACGCTCCTGAATCTGCAGGCGGCGGGCGTACATGTTCACCAGACGGGCAACTTTGCTGAGGCCGACGACTTTCTTTTTGGGGATGTAAGCCACGTGGCATTTGCCGAAGAACGGCAGCAGGTGGTGCTCGCAGAGGCTGTAGAGTTCAATGTCTTTCACGACGACCATTTCGTCATAGCAGACGTTGAACATCGCGCCGTTCAGCAATTTATCGGGATCCTGGCGGTAGCCGCTGGTTAGGAAGCGCAGCGCTTTTTCGAAGCGTTCGGGCGTGCGGCGCAGGCCCTCACGGTCGGGGTTTTCACCCAACTGCACGAGCATTTCGCGGACGAGCTCGGCAATTTTTCCGGACACCGGCTCCGGGACTGCGATTTCTGCGGTCTCACTCATGTTTGATTTGCTCCTCACAGGAATTCCTCTGCTCCGACTTCGAAACTGTTCTTGCTGGTTTCTTCGATGCGCACGCGCTCGAGCTGCGCGGCCGGAAAATTCTGCAGGCGGCGGAAGATCTCGCGGCAGACGTTTTCGGTTGTCGGCACTTGAGCGCGAAATTCCGCGACTTCTTCGTTCAGGTTCTTCTGGTCGAAGGCTGATAGAACTTCGCGTTCGACGAACGGGTCCAGGTCGCCGAGATTTGTGATCATTCCCGTGGCCGGATCAACTGGGCCCGTGACTGTGACTTCCAGCGCGTAATTGTGGCCGTGGCCGTAAGGATTGTTGCACTTGCCATAGACGCGCTGATTCTCCGCGTCGCTTAGTAGCGGAGCGTGCAGGCGATGCGAGGCCGCGAAATCGTAACGGCGGGTCAGGGAGAGCTTCATGCGCGCTTCCCTCCTCCGTTCGTCAGTGCGGAGCCAGCAGTGCAATCGGCGAAAAGATTGGGCGATTCGTAGAGGCGCACGCGATCGAGTTTGCCACGCGTGATTTTCGGCTGGAGCAGCTGCCAGATTACGGCGGCAATGTTCTCGCAGGTGGGAATTTTGCCGGCGAGTTCAGGCACCTCGTAATTGAGGTGGCGATGGTCCATGCGGTCCATCACTTCGCGCTCAAGCAGTTCTTTCAACTCTTTCAGGTCGAGGACCATTCCAGTTGCGGGGTCGGGTTCGCCCGCGATGGTCACTTCTAAAGTGTAGTTGTGGCCGTGGCCATGCGGATTATTGCACTTGCCAAAGACGCGGCGGTTTTCTTCCGCGGAGAAATTCGGGTTGTGATAGAAGTGCGAGGCTGAGAATTCGACTTTGCGCGTGATGCGAATCATTGCGTCCTTTGCGGCAAGGGTTTCTGCGCTAGGGGCTGAGCGCCAGATGGATAGTTCCTGCCCTTCCACTGCACCGAGCCGCGCGTATTTTTCCACCACGAGGCAATGAGCGCGGCGCTAAAGAGGCAGACCCCAGGGACATAATATTTGATGTATGAAAGCGGATAGAGATTCCGGTAAAGCTGCTCAGCGAATCGGACGCAGCGGAGACCGACCGCAAGCAACAAAAGAGTCGCGAGCAGCGTGAGCGAAGGTTGATACGTCCCCCGGACTAACGCGCAGAACGAGCAGAGGACGACGAGCTCCAGGGCGGGAAAAACTTTGGCAAGTTCGGCAAGCACCTGCCTCGTCGTACCGCCCATCAGTGGGTAGAGATTTTTTGTCCATCCTTCCCAGAGTGCGCGAAAACTGCGGTACATCCGGGTGCGAATGATTGCGATGGGCGCGGTGAAGTAAATCTGGTAGCCGGCTTGCTTCACGCGGCGAGCGAGGGCTACGTCTTCCAGAACTTCGCTCGCGATGGCGGCGTGGCCTCCGACTTGCCGATAGACATCGCGAAGGATCATCAGGAACTGGCCGTTGGCTGCTGCGTCCGGTAGTTTCGGATTATTAACGCGCGCGAAAGAAAATCTTGCTGAGAGGCGGCAATACACAAAAGGGATCAGAACGCGCTCCCAGAACGAGCCAAGTTCCTGTTCCGGTGAATAGGAAACGAGCACAGCGTTGTGATCCACCGCATCCGTGAGCGCGCGACGCGTGGAGCCGGGCATGTGACAGGTGTCGGCGTCGGTGAACAGCAGCCAATCGCCTTGCGCGACATCGGCGCCGAGCGCAACGGCATAATTTTTTCCGACCCAGCCCAGCGGTAGCTCGCGCGCGTGCAGGATTTTCAGCTTAGGGATACGCCCAGCAAGCTCCGTAAGGATTGCGACGGTGCGATCGGTCGATTGGTCATCCACGACGATGATCTCTGCTATTTCAGGCTGCGCCGCGACCGACTCGACGGCGCGGGCGATGGAGTCTTCTTCGTTGCGTGCGGGAATGATGGCGGAGATCATGATTTTGTTGTGGGCGTCAATCTGGTGATGCCGCTCCGCGGGCTAACTGTTCTGGGCTGACTTCCACTCCGAATACTTTGTTTCTTCCGGGACGTCGGTGGAACTTTCGAATACGATGAGGTAGCCGTCCGGGTCCCTGAGAGACACGACCCACATGTTGTTACCCACGAAAGGCTCGGAAGTTTGAATTCCGCGCGAGCTGATGTCGCGATAGATTTCCAGGGCGTCCTGGCACTGGAAGCAAATCGAAACGCCTTCGCCAACTTTCCCGGCGGGCACATAGGAATCGTGGCCTTCTTTGCGGAATTCCTGCAGCATCAGCGCAGCGCCGCCGAGTTGCAGCCAGCACCATCGAAGTTCGCCCTCGTCAATCCACTTGTTGATCATCTGGAAGCCGAGGCCTTCGACGTAGTAGCGGATCGATTCCGCGATATTTTTCACGCCGAAAAAGGGGACAGCCTGCTGGACGTTCGTTTTCGTCATGGATTCCGTCTTGGTTCCGGCGTTCATGCTGCAACCTCCGGCTGGCGGACGCTAAATGAGGCCAATTCAGGCGCTGGCAAATCGCTCGCATTCTATTCGCCGATGCCGCTATTATAGGGTGCTTGGACAAAGGACTGAAACGGAAACTGAATACTGGCCTGGTGCTCGCGTTCATCGTGGGCCTGCTGGTGGTATTTGCGCATCCGGATTACCGCCAGGGCGAGCCGAGTTTGCGCGGCGCGACGCCGAAGGACTTTACCTTTCCGTTGGACGGCAAACCCACCAGGCTTTCCGAGCTGCGCGGGAAAGTCGTGCTAGTCAATTTCTGGGCGACTTGGTGCCCGCCTTGTGTGGAGGAGGCGCCGTCGTTGAACGAGCTGCAGCGGCGGATTGCGTCGCGGGGCGGCATGGTGCTGGGCGTCAGCGTGGATGATGATCAGCAGGCTTACGACGAATTCTTGAAGACCTATCAGATCCAATTTCCCACCTTTCGCGATATTTCGAAGCAGATTCCCGCGCAGTACGGCACGTCTCTCTATCCTGACACTTACGTGATCGGGCGGAATGGCAAGCTCGACCGTAAGATCGTGGGCCCGCAGGATTGGAACAGTCCGGAGATGACTGCTTACCTCGATTCACTGTTGGACGCGAAGTAACGCCACTTCCCAAACCGCGCGCTGACCAGGCGTGCCCCAATAATCGTTGACATTCTGCCGCGATTGACAATCATGCGCTTGCACCACATAATACCCCCTGGGGGTATATGAGGATGAAGCGAACTGCATCGTGCCGGCGGCAAACGGGCGGCGGGGGTTAGCCCGGAAATCAAGTCGGCGAATTTGAAGCGATTGAAGCGCATCGAGGGGCAGGTGAGGGGCCTCGCGCGGATGGTCGAAGGGGACCGCTATTGCCCCGACATCATGGTGCAGATTTCGTCGGTGCAGGAGGCTCTGCGCGCCGTCGGACGCGGATTGATGCGCAACCACCTGCGGCATTGCGCTACGCAAGCAATCCGCAAAGGAAATCCGGCGCAGGCGGAAGCGACCTACGACGAATTGATGACGCTGATTTATACGCACGCGCGGTGATGCGGCGCGAGGCAGTGCGACGCTACGTAAAGAGACGGGGCGACAAGACCGGGCGACGAGACAGGGTGAATCGATGGAACGCGATCCAGTTTGCGGAATGACGGTGGACCCGGCGCGAGCCGCAGCGCAGGTCGTGTACGCCGGCAAGCCTTACTATTTTTGTTGCGCGGGATGCGCCAACAAATTTCGCGCCGAGGCTGCGAAATATTTAGGTGTCGGAGCGCCTGTGGCAACGGGGAGCGACGGTGCGTCCCCACAATTTAGCCGTGCGGGTACTTCTGGTGCGGCCCCTGCATTGGCCGTCTCGCACGAAAATGTGAATGCCTCCGGACGTCCTGCGGTGAAGTCCGCGGTGGCGAATGCTTATGTTTGTCCGATGGATCCAGAAGTGAGCGAGGATTATCCGGGCGCCTGTCCGAAATGCGGCATGGCGCTGGAGCCTTCGCTGCCGGCCGCTCCGGCGACGCGAGTGGAATACACCTGCCCGATGCATCCGCAAATTGTGAGGCCGGGGCCGGGAGCTTGCCCGATCTGCGGCATGGCCTTGGAACCGCGCACAGTGATCGCGGACGAGCCGGAAAATCCAGAGCTGGTTTCGATGACGCGCAGATTTTGGTGGAGCGTCGCGCTGACGATTCCGGTGCTGGTCCTCGGGATGTCTGATGTGATTCCGGGGCAGCCCCTGCAGCATTTTTTTACAATGCGCGCGATGGGATGGATTCAGCTGGCGCTGGCGACTCCGGTAGTGCTATGGGGCGGCTGGCCATTCTTCGAGCGTGGCTGGGCGTCGGTGGTCAATCGCAGCTTGAATATGTTCACGCTGATCGCGCTGGGAACCGGGACGGCATTTCTGTACAGCGTGGTCGCTGTGATTTTCCCTCATCTCTTCCCTGCCACGTTTCGCGGAATGGGCGGCGGGTTGCCGGTTTACTTCGAAGCCGCGGCGGCAATCACGACTTTGGTTCTGCTCGGCCAGGTTCTGGAATTGCGCGCGCGCAGCCGAACCTCCGCGGCGATTCGTTCCCTGCTGCAGCTCTCGCCAAAAAATGCGCGGCTGGTGCGTGCCGACGGCACGGAGTTGGATGTGCCGCTCGAGCATGTACAGGTCGGGGACATGCTGCGCGTGCGCCCTGGCGAAAAAGTGCCGGTGGACGGAGTGGTGACGGACGGCGAGAGTTCGGTGGACGAATCGCTGATGACCGGTGAGCCAATTCCAGTGGAGAAGTCTCCCGGTGCGCGCGTAAGTCGGCGGAACGATCAACGGAACGGGCACGTTGGTGATGCGTGCCGAGCGCGTGGGCGGCGAAACGCTGCTAGCGCAGATTGTGCGCATGGTGAGCGAGGCGCAGCGGAGCCGCGCCCCGGTACAGAACCTGGCGGATCGAGTCGCCGGATATTTCGTTCCGGCTGTGGTGCTGATCGCGGCGCTTACTTTCGTAGTCTGGGCCGTTGCGGGGCCGCAGCCGACGAATGGCGCATGCACTGTTGAACGCTGTGGCCGTGCTGATCATCGCGTGCCCTTGTGCGCTGGGGCTAGCTACGCCGATGGCGATCATGGTGGGAACAGGACGCGGAGCGACGGCGGGCATTCTGGTGAAGAACGCCGAAGCGCTCGAGACGCTGGAAAAAGTCGACACCGTGGTGGTGGATAAAACTGGAACGTTGACGGAGGGCCGGCCGAAGGTGATGGCCGTGATCGCGGCTACGGGATTTGACGAAGAGGCGGTATTGCGGATTGCGGCTACGCTGGAACGAGCGAGCGAACATCCCCTGGCTGCTGCAATTCTAGCGCGGGCGAAAGAGCGCGGGATCGGCCCGGGCGAGAGCAGCGAGTTCCAGTCGCGCACCGGTAAAGGCGTCCTGGCGAAAATGGGTGCGCAAACCGCAGCGCTGGGCAATCGCGTGCTCTTTGCGGAATTAAAAATTTCGGTCGATGCGCTGGCGGAAAAAGCGCGGCAACGAGAGGCTGAAGGCGAGACAGTGGTGTTCATCGCGATTGACGGGCGCGCGGCGGGATTGCTCACCGTGGCCGATCCCATCAAAGCGAGCACAGCCGAAGCCATCGCACTGCTGCATCGCGACGGAATCTCCGTCGTCATGCTCACCGGCGATAGCCGCGCAACCGCTGAGGTCGTGGCGCGCAAGCTGGGAATCGAAAAAGTTTTCGCGAGCGTGTTGCCGGAGCAGAAAAACGAAATCGTGAAGCAGCTGCAGGCCGAAGGGCACATCGTGGCGATGGCGGGCGACGGAGTGAACGACGCGCCGGCGCTGTCGCAAGCCGATGTGGGAATCGCGATGGGAACGGGAACGGACGTCGCGATCGAAAGCGCTGGAATCACACTGCTGCAAGGGGATTTGCGGGGCTTGGCGCGCGCGCGAAAGCTGAGCCGCGCGACGATGCGCAATATCCGGCAGAATTTATTCTTCGCGTTCGCTTACAACTCGCTGGGCGTGCCCATCGCTGCAGGAGTTCTACACCCATTTTTCGGATTGCTGCTGAGCCCGATCCTCGCGAGCGCGGCAATGACGTTCAGTTCGGTGTCAGTAATCACGAATGCCCTGCGCCTGCGTACCATCAAGTTGTAAATTCGTAGCGCATCCCCTGCTATAATCGCGCGCATGACACAGATGACGGTTACGTACGAGCTGCAAGGACAGCTGAAGCCCGAGCAATTCCGCGCGCTGGGCGCATTCGCGAACACTTATGGTTTGAAGGGCTTCCGCGTGGATGAGAAGACAAACTACCTGCACATTGATTATGATGCTTCGCGGCTGCACGAAAATATTGTGGAACACGTGCTGCGCGAGGCCCGAATTCCGGTCCTGCGAAAGCTAGAACCGAGTAACAATTAACAGCCCGCCGCCGATCGCGATCAAATCTTCTGTAAGCGCCACAAAGATATCGTTCACCTTCAAGTGCGTGACGATCTGATGGCGCACCTGATAGCCCCCGAACGCACCAACCACCGCGCCGACGATCGCGAGAATTGCTCCGAGCAGTGCACTTTGCCCTCCCGCAATTGCAAGCGTCGCGCCGCTTAGCGCGCCCAAGACGATACGCGCGCCCAGCGGGCCGGGAGTGGTGCGATTTGGCGTCTTGGGAAGCTTGTCGTTAATCAGCTCGAAGATCGCGAGTAGGGTGACGATCACTGCCGTGATGATAGAACCCAGGAAGGCTAGATGCGAGCCGTGGAGATTAATCCAGCCCAGATGTGCGGCCCAGCAGACGACCGCGGGAGCGGTGAAGGCGCGCAGACCGGCGATGACGCCGATAGCGAAGGCAAGGCACAGAACAGTGGAGGTGTTCATGGCGAGAACCTATCACGAAAAGGCGAGAAAAATGAAGCGGGAGGCGGCGGGAAGCGCTAAAGGCGAGCGTGCAGAAAAAAAGAGGGGCCCCGGCTTGGGATCCAGGGCCCCAAAGATCGCGCTCCGGTGATTCGGCCTAGGCGTGACCGAATCATGGGGTCATCCATCCAGCTTCCCTCTCAGAGGCAGGTGGGAACGACCCATACCATCCTGTAAGTGGGCCCCTTCCTCCCCACTTACTGGACGATGCGGATCGTGTTGGAGCGCGACCCACGCCGTACCTAATGCAAGTAGAGTGCCCAAGTGCTGGAGAGGAGGAGCAATCAGACGGAACGTATTATCAAGCACTTAACTTTCGAAAATGCAGCGCAAGTGAAACCAGACTCACGGAGCCGCACCGATTCGGGAATCCGCGTCCCGGATTGAATCCGCGGGCTTCTTCGCGGGCTGGCGTGTCTTTGCGCAATCGCGCGCGCTTCGTGTATTGCTCGCTGCAGTTGTCTGGCCCATAATAGTGATGGGTGCAGGGCGGCGAATGAAGAGATCTTTTATTTTGGTGCTCGCGATGGTGGCCGGACTTGCTGGTCTGGCGATTGGATTGGCTGCGAGCCGTTCGGAATCGCCGCGCACGATAAAAGCACTAAGAGCCGTCGCGCACTCTGCCTCATCTGCGTCCGCATCAGTAGCCGCAAGTGGTGCGAAAGCTACTGAGAGCGCAGACGAACCTCACGTAGTGCGCTTTGCGGCCCATCCGCAACCGATGCCCGCATTTTTGGTGAATGATCTGGACGGCAATCCTGTTTCGACTGCGGCGTGGAAGGGCAAAGTCGTGTTCGTGAATTTCTGGGCCACCTGGTGCCCGCCTTGCCGCGCGGAGATTCCGATTCTCATCGATCTGCAGAATCGCTACAAAGACCGTCTACAGATTGTGGGCGTATCCGTGGACGACGGCGATCCGGCGGACGTGAAGCAATTTGTGAAAGAGGCCGGGATCAACTACCCGATTGTGATGGCCGACCGCGCGATCGTGAAGGAATATGGCGGCGTGCCAGCGTTGCCGACGTTGTTCATCGTGAATCCGGACGGCAACGTGGTGCAGAAGCATGAAGGGCTTTTTTCCAATGAGCTGTATGAAGCCGAGGTGCGATCGCTGCTGGGATTGCCCGTGGACGCGACCATCGAGACGTTTGAAGATACCGGGCAGATATTTTTGAAGAACGCGGTGCTGGCGACCGAGCTTCCGAATGTAGATTTCACGGGGCTGAATCCCGACCAGAAAAAAATCGCGCTGAAGCGCATGAACTCAGAGACTTGCGACTGCGGATGCACTTTGACGCTGGCACAATGCCGCATCAACGACACTTCGTGCCCTATCAGCAAGAAGCTCGCGGCGCGAGTCGTAAAGGAAGTCGCCTCAAATGTTGCGGCTCCCGCTCCCGGAATTCCCGTTGGAGCTTCGAATACCGCGACGCCTGTTCCGGCAACACCTGCTGCCGGTCCGCCGCCTGTCACTCCGCAACCGAACTGACGCGACATCCATCTTGTTTCCGGTCTTCACTTCTCGGTTTTGGTCTTCTCCGTCCTTACTTCCCGTGTGCAATCACTCTGCCTGCTCGTCTCCAGCGGTGAATTCCGTGGAGGGATATTCGGGATGAATTTACGGCGGATGATTCTGCCAGCGAGCGCGCTGGATCCCCCGCTGGGACTACTGCGGCGCGGAGACTGCAGGGACGGCATCCGGCCCGACGACGATTGGAGTAGGCACGCCCGCATCCGAGATCGAATTCAAAATCACTAGGTCCACGCGGCGATTCATGGCGCGGCCTTCGGCGGTGTCGTTCGACGCCGTGGGGTAGTATTCGGCGTAACCTGAAGCGGAGAGACGATTGGGAGCCAGCGCGAATTTGGTGATGAAGAGCTTAATGATTTCGGTGGCTCGGGCCGTGGAAAGCTCCCAGTTCGAATCGTATTTTCCATTGTGAATGGGAACGTTATCGGTGTGGCCCTCGATGCGGATGTCCATTTTTTCGGGGCCGATTATTTTCACGATGGCCGCCAGCGCGGGAATGGTCTGCGGGCCAAGCTGCGTGGAGCCGCTCTGAAAAAATCCAGCTTCGCGCAGGCTCACGACGATGCCTTCTTTGTTCGGTGCGACGGAAATAATGCGAGTGTCAATTTGCAGCGCAAGCGCGTCTTCGAGTTTTTTCTGCAATTCGTCCATCTTTGGGCGGTCAACTGAGCCCGCGGCCGGGCCTTGCGCCGCGGTGGGCAGCTGGCCCATGTTCTGCAGGCGCTTGACGTTTTCGATGATCTGCACGTCGGCAATCGGCGTGGGATCGGCACTCGCCAGCGCCACTTTGGAGCTGGCAGCGTCGAAGATGCCCATCTGCTGGAAGGCCACCTGAATGGCCACGGCGAGCTGGCCGGCTTTTCGTTTGTCAATTTGCGCGGAGGAATAATTGATGTACACGTCCACCACGTTGGTCATGGTGTCAAACGACAGATTCCACACATGCTCGATGATCTGTGCACGCGTCACGCGCTGGCCGGCATTGCGCATCAGATACTCCAGCAGCCCGAATTCCTTCGGCGTCAGCTCGATCGCCCGCCCGGCGCGCTTCACCGAATGTTCCACGCGGTTCAATTCCAGATCCTCGATGCACAACACCGTTTCCACCGCGCGCCCGCCGCGACGCAGCAACGCACGCACTCGCGCAGACAGTTCCGAAAACGAGAACGGTTTCAACACCAGATCGTCCGCGCCCAGGTCTAGAATCTGCACGCGATCTTCGGCGCGATTCCGTCCGGAGAGCACTAGAATGGGCAGCTCGCGCCGTTTCGCGCGGGCGTATTGCAGCACCTGCGTGCCGTCATCGCGTGCCAGATTCAGATCCAGGATCGCCAGATCGTAATCGCGCTCCTCCACCCATTTCTTGGCCTCTTCGCTCTCATGGGTCAAGTCCACCGTGTAATGTTCGTGGTCGAAACTTTCCTGCAGAAAGGTCGCGAGGGCGGGATCATTCTCGGCGACTAACAAACGCATAACTGCTCCAGAGGAAGGGGGGCAAACCTAAAAAAGAAAACTTAGGTAGGGAAATAAACTCTAATGAACACGCGTGAAGGTGTCAAAGTAAATCGGCGTTACGGCTAAGATAATTCCAAGAAGTAAACAAATTGCGGCGGCTCGCGTACAGTTTTCGTCGCGGGCTGAAAAAGTGTGCCATTAAGCAACGTCGCGTGCCCGCATTCAACACACCACGCGCAAAAGCGTCACCGACAAATTACGGATGCGTCATCTTCTCCGGCTTCACCAGCTCGTCGAATTCTTTCGCCGTCAGATATCCCAGTTTCAACGCAGCTTCGCGCAGGCTAGTGTGTTCATGGTGCGCGGTGTGAGCGATCTCCGCGGCCTTGTCATATCCAATCTTCGGACTCAACGCGGTCACCAGCATCAGCGAATTCTTCACATTCTGCTCGATTCGCCCCAGATCCAACTCCATCCCTAGAACGCAATGGTCCACAAACGAACGGCACGCGTCCGCCAACAAACGCACCGAGTTCAGAAAATTGTGAATCATTACAGGTTTGAAAACATTTAACTGAAAATTTCCCTGCGACCCCGCAAATCCGATCGCTGCATCGTTGCCGAACACTTGCACCGCCACCATGGTCAACGCTTCGGGCTGCGTCGGATTCACCTTCCCCGGCATGATCGAGGACCCCGGCTCATTTTCCGGCAGAACCAATTCTCCAAATCCGGCGCGCGGCCCCGAAGCCAGCCAGCGCACATCGTTCGCAATTTTCATCAGCGATGCCCCCAGCGTCTTCAGCGCCCCGCTCGCAAAAACGATTTCGTCGTGCGCCGATAGCGCCGCAAATTTATTGGGGTGCGATGTGAACGGCAAGCCCGTCAGTTCCGAAATTTTCAGCGCCGCGCGCTCCGCGAACTCTGGATGTGCGTTCAATCCCGTACCCACCGCCGTCCCGCCGATCGCCAGGTCATACAGCCCAGGCAGCACCGTGCGCAGCCTCTCCACGTCGCGATCCAGCTGGCTCACCCACCCGGACATTTCCTGCCCCACCGTCAGCGGCGTTGCATCCATCAAATGTGTGCGCCCGATCTTGACCACGTCGGAGAATACGCCAGCCTTCGTCGCCAGTGCATCGCGCAGCCGTTCCACCGCCGGAATCAGAACTTCCTCCACGCGCGACGCGGCCGCAATATGCATCGCCGTCGGAAAAGTATCGTTCGACGATTGCGACATATTCACATCGTCGTTCGGATGGATCGGCTTCTTGCTGCCCAGCACGCCGCCCGCAATCTCAATCGCACGATTGGAAATCACTTCGTTCGCGTTCATATTCGTCTGCGTGCCGCTGCCCGTCTGCCAGACGTGCAACGGAAAATGCTCGTCCAATTTTCCCGCGATCACTTCGTCCGCCGCCTGCACGATCAGCTTCGTCTTCTCCGCCGAAAGCTTGCCCAAATCTTTATTCACCAGCGCTGCGGCTTTTTTCAGCACGCCGAATGCCCGAATCAATTCCGGCGGCATGGTCTCGCTGCCAATGTCGAAGTGAATCAGCGAACGCGCTGTCTGCGCGCCATAATAACGATCGTTAGGAACGTCAATTTTCCCCATGCTGTCCGATTCGATGCGTGTCTGCGCCTTCCCTGTCGGCGACGCTTTGGCGTCCACGTTTCCTCCCTGAATGGCCCTGCCTGCGGCAACCCGTCCGCCGCGATCCACCACATCTATATCCACTCATATAAGGATACTGCGGAAAGCGCCGCCACGCAGCCGCCAGTTCCGGCACAGGCCGCTATCCACAAGGACCCCCGGTCAGCTGTACCGCTCTTGAACTATCGGACAGGCATGATTTCGGAAACGTTCACGCTACCATCTTCTCTGGCGACCTTGAAAACAGACTAAAATGGTGAATGTGCGTAACGGGCGAGTTCCCGCGTTTGCGCTCTAGCTAGGCTTCATTTTCCGGGGGAAGCGGTTTATCCGATGCAGTCTCTTTTCAAATCCATTTTTAGCGGCGGGAAGACGGCGGTTCTTAACCCTCCGTCCGAACCCCATGCGGAAGTGCCCGTGGAAGTCGCTGCGGAAGCTCCTGCGGGCCTGAGCCTCGCGCCGCCGAGATCTTCCTCCGCCCACGGCGCCGCCACTGCGCCAGCTCCCGCGCCATCCATCGAGCCGAAGCCAGACGACCCAGCCGTGCTGCAAGATTTTCTGCTCAAAAATTTTCTACTCGACGAGCAGCCCGCGCAAACGGCTACGGCGACGCCGGAACCGCCGCTCATCTACGCCCAAACACGCGTCGCGGAGCCAGAACCGCCGTTCTCCTACGCCCACATTCCTGACCCGCTCCCCGATTTGACCGCGAACGCGGACGCAATCCCCGACGTCATTCCGCAAGCCGCTGCGGAAGCACACGCGGACGCGAGCCCGCACGCCAACTCGAACTCCAGCTCGGACGCCAACGCGCACGCGAACGCAGACGTCAGCCCAATCGCAATGACGCTGACCGAGCCCGAGAAAGACGTCGTAGCAGATGCCGAACTCACGCCCGCCCGCACGACGCCAAGCTCCCCTAAAGTAGATTCCAGCGAATGGGCGCTCGAAGAAACCCTCGCGAATCACAAAGAGTGGCTCGATTCTCACGGCGCAACCGGCGGCAAAGCCGATCTGCAGAATGTCCAGTTCGAAGATCGCGAGCTGATCGGCGTCAATCTGCGCTACGCAGATCTGCAGGACGCGAACCTCAAATCCGCCGACCTGCTGCTCGCCGATCTGCGTGACGCCTGCCTCGTTCGCGCCAATCTTCAAGAATCCTGTCTGGTCGGCGTGAATCTCGAAGGTGCAAATCTGGAAGGCGCCGCGCTCGAATCCGCCATGGGCCTGTTGCCGCGCCAATTGGCCGGTGCGAATCTCCACGAGGCTTCGCTACCCTCCACAATTTTGGAATTCAATGCGCTCGCGGAATTTCAGCGAACTTCCACCACAGCCGCGCGCCTGTTCGCCACCACGCTGTTCGTCAGCCTGCTCTCGTGCCTGACCATCTGGAAAACGAAAGACGTCCAGCTGCTCACCGACTCCGCCATCATTCCCTATTTGCATTCTTCAGCCGCCGCGGCCGCCGCGCCCACTGCCGAAATTTATCTCATCGCTCCCGCTGTCCTGCTCGCGATTTATCTTTGGTTTCTGTATAACCTGCAGCGAGTCTGGGACGCCGTCCTTGAATTGCCCGCCGTTTTCCCCGATGGCCGCGTCCTTGGCCAAAAAGGTCCGCGAATCATCACCGGCTTGCTGCGCATGCATTTCCGCTGGATGAATCCTGATGCTCCCTCGACCCGCCTGATCGAAAAAAGCATTTCGGTGCTGCTCGCGTATTGGATGGTTCCCCTCGTGCTGCTCTTTTTCTGGGCGCGCTACCTTACGCTGCAGGAAATGCACGGCACGATCTTGCAGGAAGCGCTGATACTGACTGCCGTCGGCGCCGCCCTCTACTGCACCACTAGCACCGGCCGCCCTGCAGAACGATGGGCGGAGCAAGGAAAACCCGACAGCCGCGTGGTGGCGCGCCTGAAAGGCCTGAAGCACGCCAGCGTGCTGATTGCTCTTTTCGTGGTTCTCTCATTTTTCTCCATCGGCACCATCGCCGGCGTACCGCACGATCAGGCGCGCGCTCCACAATACGCGTCCGCGAGTATTCGCCGCTGGGCGCCCACCGTGCTCTGGCTGGTAGGTTACGAACCGTATGCCGAGTTGACCGAAGCCTCCATCTCGCTTCGCCCGCCGAATTGGTCTGGCTCGGATGACCAGGTTTCTGCCGTGCGCGGCGCGCATCTGAACGGCACGAATTTCCGTTATGCGCAGGCCTACGGAGTTTTCCTTGTTGGCGCGCATCTCTTCCGCGCGAATTTTCAAGGCGCCTTCATGTCCGAAGCGGATTTCCGCGGCGCGGATCTCGGCCAGGCCAACCTGAAATTCGCGGTGCTGGATCGCGCGCAAATGAATCACGCCAATCTCGACCGCGCCACCCTGGACGGTGCGAACCTCACCCGCGTGGACCTGCGCGGCGCCAATCTTTCCTATTCTTCGCTCCAAGATGCAGAGTTGCTCGATGCGCGTCTCGATGGGGTCAGCTTCTACGGTGCGCACGCCGAAAATGCTTCGCTCGTTCGCGGCAATCTGGAAAAAGCGGATATGCGCGAAGCCCATCTCGAAGGCGCAAATCTCGATAGCGCCGATTTGCAGCAAGCCTATCTGTGGTCCAGCAAACTCAGCGGCGCGCATCTGCAGAACGCGCAGCTTGCCACCGCCATATTTATTGACGCCGATTTGCAGGGCGCCGATCTGCGCGGCGCGCATTTCAACGGCACGGTATTGAACGGCGCGAATCTGCAGGACGCCAATCTCGATGGCGCCGACCTGCGCGGCGCGCTGCAGCTCGCCGCCTACCAGGTCTGCTCCGCGAAATCCCACGCCGGCGCCACGCTGGACGAAACCCTGCAAACCCAAGTCAACGCGCAATGCGGCACCCCCAGCGCCCCGCACCAACCCTAACCGCTTTCTCTGTGTTCTTCGCCTTTCCTCCGTGTGCTCTGTCTCAAATCTCTTGACGTTCTCTGCGTCCGGCGTTTACCCCGACGAAGTCGGGGCGTCTCTGCGGTTCAGGATTTCGCGCCATACTTCCCGTCGGCGACGCACCATCGGCGTAGGTGCGCTACAATTATCCTCGGAGGAATTCAGATGCATCCTTGGCACGACCTCAGTCCCGGCGAACACGTTCCAAACGAATTTCAGGCAGTGATCGAAATCCCGCTAGGTTCCAGCGTCAAATACGAACTCGACAAGGCCAGCGGCATCATCAAAATGGACCGCGTGCTCTACTCCGCGGTGTACTATCCCGCGAATTACGGCTTCATTCCGCAGTCGCTCGCCGAAGATCACGATCCGCTCGACGTTCTGGTCCTCTGCCAGGTGCCGGTCACTCCGCTCACCATCATGCACGCCCGCACGATCGGTCTGATGTCCATGATCGATTCCGGCACAATCGACCACAAAGTCATAGCCGTCGCCACCGCCGATCCCGAATACAACTCCTATCACGAAGCCAGCGAACTGCCGCCGCACAAGCTCGCCATGGTCCGCAGATTCTTTCAGGATTACAAGCAGCTCGAAGGCAAAATCGTGGAAGTGGACGAAATCCTCCCCGCCGCCGTCGCCTACCCGGTGATCGAGGCCGCTCTGGCCCGTTACGACAAAAAACGCCGCGCCGGCCACCACAAAAAATAACTCCTAGCGGTCGTGACTATCCGAATCACCTGACCGAGGCGGCCTCCACATTTCGCAATTCCTTCGCCTCCGCCGTTTCCTCTCCCGCTCCGTTTCCCTGCCTCGCCATTTCCCCGCTTCTTGCTTCCCAATACGGAGGCGATGAAAAGGTGAACTGTCCCACCCTGCCCCATTTCTAGTCGTTCGGTCAGTTGTCCTGGAGTTTCGCTTGACCCAAACTGGAACTGCAGGTTGGGCGATTTTCGCAGCGCTGGATCTTGGGGAACGCCGTGCAATATCTGCTCCTGGCTGATTCCGCGTACCCGCAAAAGTGCCGTGCCACACAGCTGCGCGGCCAAACCGCTCACCGACGCTCCGGGGCTCTTTCGCCCGAGCACCATTACACGCCGGGCTCTCAGCGAAATTCACGCCGCTCCCGGCCACGCCAGCAGTCGTCAGTTTCGGAGGCAAAATGATTCGCACTCCCGCAATTCTCTTCGCGCTTCTTATGGCAGCTGCGGTTCCCTCCGCAAAAGCTGGCGGCACCGTGAACATAAAGTGTGGGCCGAACGAAGATCGCGTGTGGGTGTACGAATCGTTGACCGATTTCAACGTCGCTGCGAAGCTCAAGTGCGGCGACCCGGTGCAGATTGTCGAGCGCGTGAAAGGCTACGTGAAAATCCAAACGGCCACTGGCACCGAAGGCTACGTGCTGGACACTTCATTCCCGAAATCCGCACTCCCTCCCGCACCGCCCGAGAAACCGAACGACGTGGAATCCGCAGCCGCTGCCTTCGCGGCCAAGCGCGGCGTGCGCGCTCCAGACAATTCCGTTGCCACGCCCGCCAGCCCGCATTCCAGCGCTCCGGCAGTGGTCGCGAGCGCGTCCCAGCCAGCCGCGATCGCGAGCCCCGGACCTCCCGTAGTGGTCGCGAGCTCCGCACCGGCAGCAATCGTGAAGACAGCCGCGCCGAGCCAGCCTGCGCCACAAGCGACCGTCACACTCTCAGCCGCTGCGGCTCCCAGTGAAGCAAGTGAGCCAGTCCGAACCGCGCCAGCAACAACGACTCCGACGACGCCAGCCGCACCCGCAAATGTCGCGTACAAGGCTCCTGAGCGCGCGCCGGCGCCGCAGCCGGCCCCGCAGCCAACATCTCAGCCCGCGGCAGTAACAGTCGCAGCAGCGCCAGCTCCGCGCGCGAATCCAGTGGTCGCAGTCTCCGCGCCCACCGCTGCAGTAGCCACCCCTGCGAAAGCTCCCGCCGTAGTGGCGGTGAGCAATCCTGCTCCCGTCGCCACGGTCTCAACCGCATCCGTCTCCGCCCCAGCGCCCGCGCCCACCCAGGCCTCCGAGGTCAACGACGCCAGCAGCATGACCATCGAAACCACCACGACGTCGGCAACTCTGCAACCGGTCGCCGACGCCACGCCTCCGCGCGCCGCCGTAATCGCCGTGAAACCTTCCGCGAAGCGTCCCGTGAATCCAGATGGTGACGTAGATTCCGAGGTTGACGCGCTGAATAGCGACACTGCCAACTGCACGCAGTACTTTTCCGCCTACGGCCTTTCCGCCAACCAGTACAAATGGATCGCGCAGAACCGCCAAAAAGCGTTCCCCAGCGTTTGCCCCGCGCCCTCTCCTGCGCAGGTGGATTTCGTCGTGATCTTCACTCACGACGTCGCGTTTTATAACGCCACCATGCCCGATGCCGTTCACACCGACCTGAATGGGTTTTCCGACTGGACTCCGCTCACCACCGTGGACACCGCGCAGATTTCCGCTTCTGACGCGGACAGGAGCCATCACGAATACGTCTGGGTTTTTCACACCACCCGCGGCGCATTCGATCCCGCGAAATTCTCCGCGCGTCGCCGCCCACTCTATTGCAAAGCCGAAACCAACATGCTCGGCTCCCGCGGCGGTTTCCGCACCGTCATGGACGCCCTAACTTTCATCGAACAGAACGCCACCAGCCGCTGAAAGCGAAGGTCCGCTCGAGAGCGTGAGAATCTTTGTGGGTCGTGGCTTTAGCCACGACATTGGCCGAGCACAGTCCTGGCGGCTTTAACCGCTGAAGTTCCGCCATTGCGGTCGTCACGCAGAATCTTTGTCCAGCCACCAAAACGCCCCGTAACCTGCATCGCTTCCACCTTTCGCCCCATGCACCGCTATGGAAATTGCTTCCTGAAACGTTCACGAACCTGTGCCAATCGCGCACGATCCTGTGTTATAAATGAGCTAGTTTACCCCTTCCGCTTACAACCATCTGCAGACTTGCGTCTATTCGTGCGGCTCTGCGAGGCGCCCGCGTCATGAAGAAAAAGCGGTTGGGAGAAATCCTCCGCGAACGGAACCACGTTTCCGTCGAAAATCTGGATAAAGCGATTCAGGAGCAGCAAGTCAAGCTCGTGCACCTGGGCGAACTGCTGCTGCAACGCGGAGCTGTGTCCAAAGCGGATCTGGTCTCCGCGCTCGTCGAGACCTCGCGCATTCCCTACTTTGACTGCCACTCCGTCGAAGTGGACGCCGAAACTTTGCAGTTGATCAGCGCCACCATGGCTCGCAGTTGCTGTGCTCTCCCGCTGGAAACCGTCGGCAATAAATTAGTCGTGGTGATGGCCGAGCCGCAGAACCTTCGTTTTCTGGACGAACTGCGGTTCAAATCCGGCATGCAAATTTCGCCGCGCTTGGGTTTTCGCGCCGAAGTCGAAGCGGCCATCGCCATAAACTACGCGTCCGCGGAATCGGAAGCTGCCGCGTCAGTGGCCACAGCGGCCGCGGCAGCCTCCACCGTCGTGTCCGTCAAAGAAATTGTGCTCTCCGCCGCTGACGCGGAGATGGAGTTCATCTCCTCCAGCTCGCAGGAACGCAACGTCGAAGCCATGCGCGAAATGCAGTCCGAGCTAATGCAGAAATCTCGGACCACTCCCGCGGTAATGCTCGTTGCATCAATGATCAAAGCCGCCGCCGAACGCCGCGCCAGTGACATTCACATCGAGCCGCACTCGGACGACACTGCCATCCGTTTCCGCGTGGACGGCATGTTGCGCGAATACCAGCGCATTCCCAAAGTCCTGCAGAATTCCGTCGCCTCGCGCATCAAAATCCTTTCCGATATGGACATTGCCGAACGCCGCGCTCCGCAAGATGGCCGCTTCCTGGTGAAAATCGGCGGCCGCCGCATTGACCTGCGAGTTTCCACGCTCCCCACGCAATACGGCGAAAAAGTCGTGATGCGCCTGCTCGAAGGCGACGCCCCGCTGCAGGATTTAGCTCGGCTCGGTTTTCCCCAGTGGATTGAAGAACGTCTCCGCCCGATGTTGCGCCTGCCGCAAGGCATGATCCTCGTCACCGGCCCGACTGGTTCCGGCAAAAGCACCACGCTGTATTCCTCGCTGCTTCTAATTCGCCGGCCCTCGATCAACATCATCACCGTCGAAGATCCGGTGGAATACGCGGTGGCGGGATTGAACCAAGTACAGGTGAATACCAAGGCGGGTTTGACGTTCGCATCCTGCTTGCGCTCGATCCTGCGGCAAGATCCCAACGTCATCATGATCGGCGAAATCCGCGACAAGGAAACCGCCGAAATTGCGCTGAAGGCCGCGCAGACCGGCCACCTGGTGCTGTCCACCCTGCATACCAACGACAGCGTCTCGGCCGTCACGCGCTTGCTGGATCTCGGAGTCCCCGGATTTCAAATTGCTACTTCGCTCACCGCCATCATCGCGCAACGCCTGATCCGCCGCCTCTGCATCTGTTCCAAATCAATGCCCACTACGCCGGAATATGCTTCGCAACTGGTGCTCGCCGGAATCCCGGATCCGCCGCCGTTCCACAACGCGCCCAACGGCTGCGAAATCTGCGACCTCACCGGCTTCAAAGGCCGCATCGGAATCTACGAAATGCTTGCGGTGGACGAACCCATCCGCGCCGCCATCCGCGAAGGCGGCAATAGCGACGAAATTCGCACACTCGCGCGGCAGAGCGGCATGAAACTCATGCAGGAATACGCCTTGGAGCACGTCCGCGAAGGCCTGACCACGCTGGAGGAAGTGCAGCGCGTGGTTCCCTTCGCGCCGGTCAACACCATCTCCTGCGCCCACTGCGGCCGCGAACTTTCCGCTGCATTCCTGTTCTGTCCGCACTGCGGCACCAAAAGAGACGGCATTAAATCCGTGAAGGGTAAACGCCTCGCGTTGGTTCCCGAAGGAGTGGTGAACGAATGACCTTCAAGCGTGTAAAGAAAGACTGGGACACCGCGCGCTCGGCCCTGCGCATCCACAGCATCCGCCAAATCGCCGTGCAATACGAAGGCACGGACGAACGCGTCATCTCGCGCGTCCCGGACGTAAGCACCAGCGGGATGTTCATAAATACCAGCCGGAAATACGCCGAAGGCGCCGTGCTGAACTTGAGTTTTTGCCTCGCGCTTTCCGGACTCGAAGTGCAAGCGCGCGGCGAAGTCCGTTATTCCCTTCCCGGAGTCGGAGTCGGCGTGCAATTCATTGACATCAGCGAGAACGCTATTCGTTCCATCGAGCAGGAAACCCGGCTCTCGCGCCGCATTCGGCGCCTGCCGCGCAAAGCCGCCGCTCGCAAGTCAGTTCGCCGCAAATCCACTTCGCGCAAACGAGCGAAGTCCAAAGCAACGCCGCGAAAAACCAGGTAACGGGAACCCGCCCTGGATTTACCTTCTTCGCTGTACGCCGTTATTTTTCAGTAGGCGTATAATGAACTTCTGAGGAGGTTCACACCATGTCTGACGCAGCAAAGAAAGTCCCCTCGCAAGCAGAAATTGAATTCCTGGCGTATCAAATTTTCCTAGAACGCGGCGGCGAGCCTGGCCATGACCTGGCCGATTGGCTGGCGGCCGAAGAACAACTTAAAACGCGGAGCGAAGCCGAAGCTCCTGTCACGCAACGCACTGAAACTCCCCCCATCCCAATACGCAAAAGCGCCAACGCCTGAAAAACTTAGTTAGTGAAAATCGTGCGACGTGGTTTCCGCCCTCGTGACGGACAGAGCTTGAACACTTTCCACTTTCACGGAAACCACGTTGTCCTGATGCTGTAGCTGCCCTTCAATCAGCAAAAATTGCTGATGCACGATCGTTACGCGGTGCTCTTCAAATACTCTCGGCGTCACAATCGCGTTCGCAATCCCCGTTTCATCCTCCAGGCTGAGAAATACAAAACCTTTCGCAGTGCCCGGCCTCTGCCGCGCGATCACTCCGCCGGCCACCCGCACATGCGTCCCATCCGGCAGGCGATTGAGTTCGTTCGCCGTCAGAATTCCCTGCCGCTTCATGCTCGCGCGATGATATTTCATCGGGTGCGGACCCACCGTCATCCCCGTGCCGCGAAAATCGGCCACCAGCCGTTCTTCCGGTGTCATTTGCTGCAGCGGTGAATTCGTCGCCGCACTTTGTATTGCTGTCGTCGCAGAATCCGTCGTCTCCTGCTCGTCGCTCGCGGCAGGATCCGCCTGCTTGCATTTTTCCAGTAGCGGTCCCGCGCTGCGCGCTGCGCGTTCCACTTGCCACAGCGCGTCCCGGCGATGCGCTCCGCGCGCGCCGCCGATAAAATTCAACGCGCCAATTTCCGCCAGCGACGTCAATTCCGCTTTGCGTATCGCCGGAACGCGCAATTTCAAATCATCCAGCGAAGTAAACGCGCGCGCATTCCGTTCACGCACGATTTCATCCGCAATCTCGCCGCGCAATCCCCGCACGTATCGCATTCCGAGCCGCACGCTCAATTCCTCGCCCTGTTTTTCAATCTTGCACAACCGGTCCGAGCGCGTCACATCAATCGGCCGGATCCGCAATCCATGCCGCTGCGCATCCTTTACCAGCGTTGCCGGCGAATAAAATCCCATGGGCTGATTGTTCAGCATCGCCGCCGTGAAAGCGGCCAGATAATGGCATTTCAAATATGCGCTGGCATACGCGAGCAACGCAAAACTCGCCGCGTGCGATTCCGGAAATCCATACAGCGCAAACGAAGTGATGGACTGCACGATCGTGTCCTGCACCTCGCCGGCGATCCCCTTCCTCTCCATCCCGCGCCGCAGTTTCAACTCGATATCCTTCATGCGTTTTTCCGAACGCTTGAAGCCCATCGCGCGGCGCAGCTCTTCCGCTTCGCCTCCGCTGAATCCCGCGGCGATCATCGCCATGCGCAGCAGCTGCTCCTGAAAAAGCGGCACGCCCAAAGTCCGCGCCAGCACCGGCTCCAGTGATGGGTGCAGACAAGTGGCCGGCTCGCGTCCCTGCCGCCGCTTCAAATACGGATTCACCATTTTCCCCACGATGGGCCCCGGCCGGATAATCGCCACCTGCACCACAATGTCGTAAAAATGCACCGGCCGCAGCCGCGGCAAGCAGGACATCTGCGCGCGGCTTTCAATCTGGAACATTCCCACGGTGTCCGCCTTGCGCAAAGTTTCGTAAACCACCGGATCGTCCGCCGGCAAACGCCCCAAATCAATTTCTTGGCCGTAATTGTCGCGAATAATTTCCAGCGACTCTTCCAGCACCGCCATCATCCCCAGCCCCAGCAAATCCACTTTCACGATGCCCATGTCCGCGCAATCTTCTTTATCCCACTGCACCACCACGCGGCCGGGCATCGTCGCCGGCTCCAGCGGCACCACCGAATCCAATTGCCCCTGGCATATCACCATGCCTCCGGAATGTTGGCCCAGGTGCCGCGGCAAATCCTGGAATTTCACGCACAGCTCGAGAAATTTGCGAATCTGCGGATGCTGTAAATCCAGCCCCGCATCCTTGAAATGCCGCTCCAGCGTGTCGCTTTCGCTTTTGTATTCCCAGGCGCTCACGAGACTCGTCAAACGGTCCAGTGTTTCGGAATTAAACGAAAGCGCTTTGCCGATTTCCCGCGCCGCCGATTTTCCGCGATAAGTAATCACGTTCGCGGTCATCGCCGCGCCCAATTTTCCGTAGCGCTCGTACACATACTGAATCGCGCTCTCGCGCTGATCACCACTGGGAAGATCCAGGTCAATATCCGGCCACTCGCCGCGCTCTTCGGAAAGAAATCGCTCGAACAGCAGATCCATCCCCACCGGATCCACCGCGGTAATCCGCAACGCATAACAAACCGCGCTGTTCGCCGCCGAACCCCTTCCCTGCACCAGAATATTTCGCTCGCGGCAAAAGCGAATGATGTCCCACACGATCAGGAAATAACCTTCCAGACCCAGCCGCTCAATCATCCCCAATTCTTTTTCAATCTGCGCGCGCGCTTTTTCGTTCTGAAACCCGTAGCGGTAAATCATTCCTTCCATGGTGCGCTCGCGCAGAAAATGCGCCTGCGATTTTCCGTCTGGCACCGGATACCTGGGAAACTCGTACCCCAAATCCTTCAGATCGAATTGCAGGCGCGCGGAAACCAGCTGCGTATTGGCGATGGCCTCGGGAAGATCCGCGAATAAACGCGTCATCTCCTCCGGCGATTTCAAATAACGTTCGGAATTGCGCCCCAGCAGCCGCCCCGCGGTTTCCAGCGTGCGGTGATGACGCAGGCAGGTAAACACGTCCAGCACTTCGCGCCGCTCCGGCTGCGCATAGCACACGCCATTCGTCGCCAGCAGCGGCAAACCCAGTTTTCGAGCGATTTCCACCGCCGCGTGATTGCGCGCTTCTTCCGCCCGATCGAAATGCCGCTGCAATTCCACATACACATTTTCGCGCCCAAAAATTTCGCAGAGCTGCCGCACGCAGGCCAATCCATTTTCCAAACCGCCGCCCCGCCCCAGCGCATGCGCCAGCGGCCCTTCTTTCCCCCCCGTCAGGCAGATCAGCCCCGCGGCTTTTTCGCCCACCTCTTCGGCCGACACATGCCCTTCGCCCTTGCGCGCCCGCAATTTCATACGCGTAATCAGCTGGCATAGATTTTGGTAACCCGCGCGCGTTTCCACCAGCAGAGGAAAACGCCAACCCGCCGCAGACGTCACTTCCGCCCCTATGTGCGCGCGCACGGAAATTTTCTTCGCCGCCAGATAAAATCGCGGCGCTCCATACACTCCGTCGCGATCCAGCATGGCCATCGCCGCCATCCCGCGCTCCGCGCACCTCTCCGTCAGCTCCTCGGGTATCGAAGCCCCCTCCAGGAAACTGAAAGCCGACCGCGCATGTAGTTCTGTGTACATGAGCATTCATCTCGTTGAAAAATCAGTGATTGGTGATTGGTGAGTAGTGATTGGTGACCGTTCATTTGTATCGAATAGAAAAAGTGAGGTGATTTGTGACAAAGCAATTTGTTTTGTATGAATTGCAAGATTGGAGGTGCGAAAATGGCATTTATTTGCATCGAATAGGAAAAATGAAGTGGTTTGTTTTGTGTGAGTTGCAAAATTGGGGAGTGGTTCATTTGTATTGAATAGAAATTGGCGATTTTGGAGGGGGTGGCTGGCTGGGAGCGCCGGGGAGGGAGCGCTGGAGCGGCCGCTGGTGGTATTCGAGATTTTCACAGATTCATCATCCTCTTCGGGCGGGCGAAATGCAAAAGGTTGTGTGTGTACATCACTTCTGCCCGGTGCAGGCGTCCATTGAATTTGCCCCCACGCTTTAGTCGTACATTCCGCGCACGAACCAACTGCGGCAAGCCCCATCGTAATAAACGCAATACAATCCCGCGCGCACCTGCACTTTCGCATCCGGCACCGGCGCAATCGCATGCATATGCGCAGGCAAATTTGCCGGAACACTTCCACTCGCGCTTCCGCCCGCATCCCCGCCATCAAACCGAATTTCCAAATCCCATTCCTCCTGCTGCCACGCATCCTCGCGCCACCAATCTCCCGAAATCTTCCACGGCCCAGATGCCGTCATCACCCGCCCATACAAACCGCGAAAAAATATTTTCAGCGGGCGCCCTTCGCGCAATTCCACCCGCGCCGCCAGACGCGGGCGGAAAATCCGGCAACCCGTCGCCGGCCTGCGCGCAGGAGCAAGCCTGCCATCGCTGCCCAGCGTGGATTTCTTGCTCGCCTTTCCTCGCGCCCTCGTTTCATTCGGTTGCGCGAAAAACTTGTTCATCCGGAATTCCCCCGGGCGATGCGTATCCGTCAATTCCGGCGAACCGATATTCGCGTTGCCCACCAGTTTCGCCAGCCGCGCGACGGTCAATTCCAGTTTTTCCGGATCCGGAGAATTGGGCACAAATAATCCATGCTGCGTCGAACGCGGCCGCGCCGGGTCCGCCCCCATCGTAATTTTCACGATCCCGCCCGCGGGAGGATCCGCCTGCAACTGCAAGCGCAGCAATTTCAAAAGCATTTTGGAATCGCGCATGGGCACCGGCAGATTCAGCGCCTTCTCATAAGTTTTCGCCGCCGCTTGCGCCTCCGCCGCAGCCGCCGCGCCCGCCACCGCTGCCGTCACCACATTTTTCCCGCGAACTTGCTCCTCCTTCTCGAACGCATCGCCCAAATCAAATCGCACACGAATCGCCGCAGCGCTCAAAGCCCGCGCCGCCAAACGCGCGCACAACTGATCCAGCAATCGCCCCAGCACGAACGACAAAGGCTCCAGATCCTCCACCGCATCATCCAGCTCCATCTCTTCTTCCAAAATTTCCGCCGGCTCGGCCAGCACCAGCGCACGCACATGCGCGCCGCGCGCCAATTCCTGCAAACGCACTCCTTCCTGTCCCAATCGTTCCGACAATTCCAGCACCGGCAACGTTCCAAGCGCCGCGCAGGTTCGTATGCCCCAGCGCTCCAGCGTTTCCAAGGCTTCCGCCGAAGGCGCGAGCGTCTGCACCAGCAGCCTGCTCAAATACCGCGCTTCCTCTCCCTCCGGAATCACGGTGATTCCCGCAAAGCCGCGCGCGGCGTGCACGGCCACTTCCAGATTCGCGGATACCGCCACGTGCGCCTGCAAACGCAGCTCCGCCGCGCGCCGCGCAAATTCCCGCGCGATATTTTCCTCCGTGCCAAATAAAGAATTCAGCCCGGCCAGGTCCGCCAGAATCGTGTCCTGCGCGTGATCTTCCACACGCGGAGACATGGACCACCCCAGATCCAGCAACGCCGCATGTGCCGCCTTCTCCTGCGCGCGCGAACGCCGCCGGATTTCCACGCCGCACAATTGCGCCTGCGTTTCCGCCATCCCCAGTTGAATCCCCGCGCGCCAAGCCGCATCGTTCGCCGCCACCACATGAATCTGCGGCGCAGTCCCATCCACCAGCGCCACAGCCTTTTCACGCAATTCCACTGCAGCGCGCAGCACCGCCTGCACCATGAAATTCGCAACGTGAATGGCAGCAAATGCCATATTTTTTTCGAATGCACTGCCTCATCCGGCAAAATCACCGCCAGATTTCGCAACACAAATAAGCTATTTCCGCTTAGCTGCAATCGGCAAACTGAGGAAATCCCAATCCATCCGCGTCCTGAAAATTCCTGCGCTGGCTGTTCCCGGCGCCGCGGCAAAACCACCGCGAAAATATCCCGCATTCCCTTTCTGCACGCGCGAACGCGACACTTCTCCCCGCGCGCTCGTTCCCTCAAGCAACCATCCCCAAGGCAGCCGGGAAAATTCTTCCGCGCGCGTCGGCCTCGCAACACCCGCCACGCTCTCTACCGGCATCCGCGACCAACCAGCCGCCCCCGCTTCCAGCCGCAATCCCAAAGAAGCGCAACTCTTCGCGTTCGATTCCTGCTCCAGCAGCACCAACACCGTCGGCGTGTCTTCCACCGCGCGCCGAAAACGGAACCATGAATCCAGCGGGACGTGCCGCACCAGGCGCGGCGCAATATCGGTCAAGTCCACGGCAATCAATCCAAAACCTCCGCCCTGCAACAATAAATCCGTCGCGCGCAGCGTCTGCTCCACATTCCGGCAGCGCACCCACAATAATTTCCGCAGCTCCACTCCGGCCGCCTCCGCCGAATGTGGATCAAACGCATCGCCTCCATCAATCAGCGCGCAAGCCTCCTCCTGCGCCGTACGCGCGCTCAATGCCGAAAGCAGCAAACTGGTGCGTCCCGAACACGACGGCCCAAAAATTTCCGTCAGCGCCCCGCGCGGCAAGCCTCCGGTGAGTAAATCAATTTCCGGAATGCCGCTGGAAACGGTGACCACCTCCTGGCGGTCGCGATAATTGAAGGGCGCAGCCACGCGCCCCGCCAGAGCGAGTTCCACCTTCGAGCGCAATGCCGCAAAGTTGGCAGCCATGGTCGGGTCAATTGTCAGCGTGCAAAAAGCGCGTCGCAATCTTCGCTTTTTGTTCGCCTAGAGGGAATTCTCCACCACTCCCGCGCGATTGTCAATCACCCGGGATCCGCGGCGTGTCGCCGGCGCTTTGCTTTGACGTTTTAGCGACTGCCTGCTTTTTAGGTGGGCGCAGTTGATTTTGTTTTTGAATTTGTAGTCGCGATACAAACTAGCTCGCGCCGGTGGCTGAGGAATAAAAACCGCAGCATTGCCGGCACGCTGCGATCGCGTTTCATGCAGTCATGGTGAGCTGCTGTGGAAGTTCGTCGCGCTGACGCGAGTTACAGCTCTAGTCCAGCCCCACGCGACGAACTAAATTCACGAATCAGAACACGTCAATTCCTCCCTACCGTTTATAGAGCCACATGTACGGAAAGCCGACCATAGATCCGAGCCGAAGCACGTGAAAATCGTGTTTAGCCAATCTCCGAGCAGTCGGAAATGTTTTAATGCGCGGGTGGGAAGTGCATGAGGCGCAGCAGGGCCTGAAAGCGTGGCTCAGAGCGCAAGCGATCCAATCCCGGATAGGAGTTTGCAAAGACCATCCATTGGTCATGCTCTTCGTAGGCCCGTTCAAGGCAGGCAAGTGCCTGGTCGTGTTGGCCGAGGCCAACGTAGGCTTCGGCGAAGAGGAAGCCCGACACATAACGATGCCGGGCTGTTTCTTTCAACTCTCGGATTAGCGGCGCTGCCTCATCGTTCCTTCCTTGCAGCCCATAGATACTGGCCAGCACGGCTAACGGATACGGGTCTCGGGACTCAGACGGGTCAGTGGCAGTCCACCTTTCGTGAGCAGCAAGGGCCTCTGGATACATCCCCTTTTCTCTGTAGGTCTCTATCAGGCCATCGTCGTCCCCCAAGTTCTCGAACTGCTTCAAGGCGAGATCGTATTGACGCGATGCATAGGTTACCCATGCCTCGGTTTCTTTAACGCCAATGTTGAAGGGGTCCAATTCATCTGCATAATGCATCTCAGTCAACGCCTCATCGTTTCGTCCCAAAGCCTGAACGAATCGCCCATACTGCAAATGGGCGTCCACGTAATTGGGATTGAGCTTCAGCGCGAGCTTGTACTCTTTTTCCGCTTCGGGCCAGTTCCAATCGTATTGCAGGGTTTGAGCCAGAGAAAAATGACCTTCCGGAAGGGACGGATCCAGCTTCAATGCCGTGGTGGCCGCCTCTCTAGCGTCAGACAAGGACTTCTTCGGGAAACCACCTCCCCAACTTGGGTTCCCCCAGTGAATATAGGCATCGGCGAGTCCCGCGTATGCCTGGGCATAAGCCGGGTCCTTATCGATGGCCGATTTGAAATATGCAATCGCGGTTTGAATGTCCTGCTCAGTGTATTGCCTTTTGCTCGCAAGTTTGGACAAGTGGCCTGGACCGCCAGCCAATACGGACCGACCGCGAAGGTACTCATCGTGTGCTTCCGGATCTATCGGCCTCACGCTCGCCCGGGCATGCTCCTGCGGCGTTAGCTTGATCTGGATTTCATCTGTAACAGTGCGTGCAATTTCATTCTGCAGGTCCAAGATGTCGCTCACACTACGATCGTACGCGCTGGCCCAGAGCTGGCCCTCCGGAGAAGCCCGATCCAGGCGGACAGTCACGCGAACCCGATCCCCGGAGCGCACCACTGTGCCTTCCAACACCGCGTCCACGTTGAGTTCGCGGGCAATCTGTTGCAGTGGTTTCTTGGTGCCCTCGTATTGCATTACCGATTGGCGGGAGATCACACGCGCGATGTTCGTTTTGCCAAGTTCGGTGATCAACGCTTCTGTCATGCCGTCGGCAAAGTATTCCTGTTCGGGGTCCCCGGACAGGTTTTTCAGCGGCAGCACCGCAAGCGACGTTATCTTAGGCAGGACGGCGCGCTCCGTCCGACTTCGGAACACGACGTAAGCGACGGCGACAAGGGCGATGGCAACGGTAAAAACCATGAAGAACCAGCGGCGCAGCCTCCGCGGAGTGCTCGGCTTCGCAACCGGTTCGGGGCTTGTCGCCCCCGACGATGCAGGCTCGTTGTGCACTTGCGACTGGTTATTTTCATCCGGACGCGGTTTCCGGCTTTGGCGCCATGCGTCCAGTTCGGAAGTTAGCGCGTACACGGAGCTACGCTTGTCGTGTACGTGGCGATGCACGGGCATCGCTTCGGACTTCTCCCAGCGTTGGACGGTAGTGACGTCGCGGCCCAGGTATGCGGCGATCTCCTTCCACGAGTCCAGCTGGTCCTCGGGCGGTTTCTCGTGTAGCTGCGTGCCGAAGGCCGGGTCGCCCATCGGATCTCCTGCGCGGACTGCAGATCGGCTAGAACTGTGCGCCGATTGTAACCCCTCCCCCGGGTAACTGCAAAAGGCTGCATTGGACCGCAAACGGGCCGTACCGCGCATTGCCGTTTGACCGGACGACTCGACGTGTCCGATGGTTGCCGTACATCTCGAGCGCGAAATCGCTGAACTGACTTCTTGGGCCAGAAATCGCTGCCGATACTCCGTTACCCTCGCCGCCCCAGGGGGCAGATTTCTGCGGTATAGACTCGGGTCTTAAACTTGGAGGTTTCTCATGAACAGCAAAGCTTTGCGGTGGATGCTGAGCGTCCTCGCGGTTGTGATTCTGGCGGTAGCTATCTGTACACGGGCCCAAGCTCCGACGCCCACTCACTTTAGCGGTCTGATCAATGATTATTCGCCACAGACCATAATGGGCAAGACGGTCGGCCCATGGGAAATGCACGGGAAATGGTCCTTGGATTTGAAAGGTCGATCCGGTCTGGCCGATTTTTCCGCGGAAATGACCATGGAGCTATCGGATCACGCGATGGAGGTTGCCATTGCCAACGCAATCGCCGCGGGTGCCGTACCTCCGTCGTTTGACGATCCCGAAACACGCACTCCTCATACTCACCACATCACGATGAAGGACGCCAAGGTCAGCTTCCCCGCCGCGGGTGTCTGCCCTGCGTACGCTCCTCCGAATACCACAACCGTTGGAATCATGGTGACCGGCCCGGCGTATATTACCGGCAACGGTGGCCCCGCTCCCTTTTCGAAAAATGACACCGTCCTATCCACGCTGCAGGTCTGCGTCAACGGCGGAACGGACGTCCCGTATTCCAACGTGTCTCTGGTCTTCGGGGCTCCCGCGAGTGGCCATTTCGGGATGTCGGCGATCCACGGCGTGGTTCGAGAATCGACGTGGCTCGATCTAGACGATCGTCGAGACGACCATTAGGATGAACGGCGGACACGCCCGCGCGGCGGCTGAGGTTCATTTTTGAATTTGTGAATCGCCCCCGCAGCGCGGGGGCGATTCATCCAGAGATCTCGGTTTGCGGGATCGCTGGGCACCGTCACACTTTGACACCCCGCGGCACCCCTGTTTCTCATTTCGATACACTCTTCGCGAATACCTGCTGCATCTTTCGCTCAAATGAAGGATTTTACTGGCGTCATCCACTGCCTCTCATCAGTGGACGGCAACTCAAATTTGATCGCCGAGCCGCCGGGCGCACAGCACATGCACCTTCGCAATCGGCCAGCAGCGATCGCGCAAGGGAGATAAATGGAAATTGGTTCAGGCGTGCGTATCGGCCCCTTTGAAGTTTTTGCACCGCTCCAGCCCGCCGTCTCGATGGTCCGCCACTATGGCGAGCATCACTTCCCCGGCAGATTGATCGTGGTGGAAGGAATTGACGGCTCCGGCAAATCCACCCAGCTCAGCCTGCTGCACAAATGGCTGGAATCTAAAGGCTACGGCGTGGTTTTCAGCGAATGGAATTCCTCGCCGCTGGTGAAAGATACAACCAAGCACGGCAAAAAGAAAAAGCTGCTCACGCCGGCCACTTTTTCGCTGATTCATTCCACCGATTTCGCCGACCGCACCGAGCGCAGCATCCTGCCGCTGCTGAAAGCCGGCGCCGTGGTCCTCTGCGACCGTTACATCTATACCGCCTTTGCTCGCGACGTAGCCCGCGGCATGGATCGCGCATGGGTGCGCGACCTCTACGGATTCGCAGTGAAGCCCGCGATCGCTTTCTATTTTCGCGTTCCTCTGGAAACCGCTATCAACCGCCTGCTCGACGGCCGCGACGGCTTCAAATTCTACGAAGCTGGCATGGATCTGAATCTGGCGGACGACTCCGTGGAAAGTTTTCGCCTGTTCCAGGGACGCATTTTGTCGGAATACGAAAGAATGGTTCCGGAGTTCGGCCTCACCGTGGTGGATGCGACGCTCCCCATCGAAATTCAACAAATGCAAGTGCGCCAAATCGTTAAAGCACACTTGGATAAGGCCAAGGAATTGAGGGTACAAGCATGAGAGAAACCTACGGAAGGCTTTTGCCTGAGATGCGCCTTGGCGACCTGGCCGGAAAATTGATCGTCATCGAAGGCACCGATGGCGCCGGACGCAGCACTCAGATTGACTTGCTGAAACCGTGGCTGGAAGAGCTTGGCCACGCGGTGGTCGACACTGGCATGACGCGCTCGCCCCTCGCAGGTGAAGGAATTCGCCGCGCGAAGGAAGGCAATAATCTCGGCTGCGTCACGCAAGCCCTCTTTTACGCTACCGATTTCGTTGATCGCCTGGAAAATGAAATCGTGCCGGCATTGCGCGCCGGTTTCATTGTGCTCACCGACCGATACATTTATTCGCTGATGGCGCGCGCGATTGTGCGTGGCATGGATCCGCGCTGGATTCGCAGCATCTACAGCGTCGCGCTCAAGCCGGACGCCGTTTTCTATCTGCGCCTCGGCATTGACCAACTGCTCCCGCGCGTTGTCTTCAGCCGTGGCTTCGATTACTGGGAATCCGGAATGGACCTATATCCCGGCCACGATATGTTCGATAGTTTCTGCAGCTACCAGGCCGCGCTGCTCACCGAATTCGATCGCCTGAGCGCGGAATTCAATTTCCAAATGGTGGACGCCGCAGCCGACGCGCGCACCGTCTGCGCCCACCTGCAAAAAAATATCCTGCATCTGCTCGAGCGAGACTCCCGCAAAAACTTTATCTCGAGCCTTTACAACGATGCCACCGTAGCGCCGCAGCCAGCCGACACGGCCCTGTTCGCCGTAGCAGTCCCAGCCGCAACGCCAAGCACAAACGGCAACGGTAATGGCAACGGCCACCACCAGCACGCCGCACATCCCGGCCAATAGCCTTTGAATTTGTCTTTGAATTTGTAGCGGCCGGCTTTAGCCGGGCGCCTGCTTTTTATTTTAGGCGGGCGTATCTGACTCTGTTGTTGAAGTTGCTTTCGTCACTGCTGCTGTTGTTGCTGCTGCGCGAACTCCGCCATGGTCTCCGCACTCAGCGGCTTCGATCGAATCACCGTCGTGGGTGGCAACTCTTCCGGCTCCGGCGCGTTCATCGGCGACACGGCCACCATCACGCTCAATTCACTCGACGCATCACCTTTGTAAACTCCTCGCGTGGGCGGCACGTCCGCATAATCCCTGCCGACCGCCACGCGAATGTGCCGCTCGCACCCCTGCAAATTATTCGTGGGATCAAACGCCACCCAACCCAAATCGCCTAAATACGCTTCCACCCACGCGTGCGTCGCGCCAGCCACTGACCGGTCAGGCGCCTTATCCTCGTGATAAAGATATCCGCTCACATACCGGCACGGAATCTGCAATTGGCGCACCAGCGTGATCATAATGTGTGCGAAATCCTGGCACACCCCGCGACGCGCCGCGAGCGCATCGTCAATCGGTGAATCCACGTTGGTGGTGTTCGGCACGTAGTCGAACATTTCATACAGCCGTGCATTCAATTCTTGCAGCAGCGCCAGCGGTTTGCCTCGCCGCTGCAATTCGAGTTCGGCGGCAAGCTTTTCCAGCTGGTCACTGGGAGCCGCGTACTGGCTAGGAAGCAGCATCTCCCAATAATCCGTTTGCGCGACGCGCTCGTCCAGATCGCTCCAATCGCCGGTATCTTGTTGCGCGAAATCCTGCGCTGGCAGCACGTCCACAATCGCCTGCGCGGTCACTTCGATCAGCGCGTGCTTTTGCGGAATATCGAAGTGGTGTACGGCATTGCCGTAAAAATCGCGATACACCATCATCGTCGCCCGCGGCTGCACATCTAGCGTAAAACTCAGGCAGCGCTGGCGGAAATCCGTGCGCGGCTGCATGCGCACTTCCATCACGCTTTCCCGCACCGCGGGTTCGTAGCGAAAACTCGTAATGTGCCGCACTGAATAGGCCATTTTCTCCGCCGCGTCTTTTTCCTGCGCCTACGAAGCCAACTCCGACTCAATCGAATAATCAAAATAAATCTGATGTATCGCCGCGTGAATCTGCGCGCACTCGCCGCGCACATTTTCCAAATAAGAATGCGCGCCGTCCGCCATCACTTCCTCAATCTGGCTGTAACTCAGCTGCGCCCGCATCCGGCCCGCGATGCGCGTCGGCAATTTTTCCCGCCGCTCGGTCAATTCCCCGATAATGTGCAGCGCCGCGTTCACGCGATCCACGGAAAATCGCACCGAATGGGGGAAATCCGGATTCAGCAGCAAAAATTCCGCCACGCGCAAAGGACGAATCTCGGCCGTATAAGCCTTGCAATAAGCCTCGAACGCCACGCTCGCGCGCAGCAGTCCGACCCAACCCAGGTACTCGCCGCTCTCCACCGCCTGATCCACCGGATGCGCCACCCGCTTGAAGTGCGTATCGAGCAGCGCCGCCAGAGCGTCGGTGCGTTCTACGTAGCGCCCCAGCTGAATGAACTGCCAGCCCTCGCCGTGGCTCATCGTCCCATCGGTAATTCCCTGAAACAGATGCGCGCCTTCCTGCACCGTCTGAAAAAATGCGTGCGATTTCAGCATCCAGGCTTCTTCCGGCCAGGTTTCGATCACTTCCAGATACAAACGATTCAACTGCTCCCACATTTCCGAGCTGCACTGCTCGCGCACGTGCCGCAAATTCTCCCGCGCCGTCGCGATACACGAAACGATAGACGAAGCATTCGTCCGGCTGAACACCAGCATGTTAATCAGCCGCGTGGGATCCACCGGCCCTTGCGCCGCCGGCATGCGTAGAGCTTCCAGCACAAATTTCCAGCGCCCCAGGCCCGCTTCGGGCGATTGGTCGAGCCACAGCTGCATCTCAACATCCAGCAAACGCGCCGTCTGCTCCGCGCGCTCCAGATAGCGGCTCATCCAGTACAAACTATCCGCCACGCGCGAGAGCATCCCCGCGTCCCGTTGCATGCTGCGCCCGAAATAATTTCGCGGAGTTCTCATGGTTTACGTCTCATGTTCTACGCCAAAGGCCCTCCCGCCAAACCTTTCCACACGTCGTCGGCAATCTGCGCGGTGCGCTCGTCCACATTACCCGCGCGCAACACCCAGGTATCCTTGCTGCCGCCGCCCTGCGACGAATTCACCACCAGCGAGCCCTTGCGCAATGCCACGCGCGTCAATCCGCCCGGCACCAACGTCACTTTCTCGCCCATCAAAATGTACGGCCGCAGATCAATGTGCCGCGATTCCACTTCGCCATCAATCAAACACGGCGCACAGGAAAGCGCCAAAGTCGGCTGCGCGATATAGTTCCGCGGGTCGGCGATGATCCGCGCGCGAAATTCCTCGCGTTGCTGCTTCGTGCTCTGTGGCCCAATCAACATTCCGTAGCCGCCCGATTCACCCACAGCTTTCACGACCATCTCCTCCAGATTTTCCAGCACGTGCTGGCGTTGCGCCGCGTCCGTCAACATATAAGTCGGCACATTCGGCAGAATCGGCTCTTCGCTCAAATAGAATCGAATAATTTCCGGAACGTACGCGTACACCGCCTTGTCGTCCGCCAACCCTGTGCCGATCGCATTCGCCAAACTCACATTCCCTGCGCGGTACGCGTTAAATAATCCTGGCACGCCCAGAAACGAATCACGCCGAAAGCACAACGGATCCAGAAAATCGTCATCTACACGCCGGTAAATCACGTCCACGCGCCGCGGCCCGGCCGTCGTGCGCATGTACACTACGTTGTCATGCACCAGCAGGTCGCGCCCTTCCACCAGCTCGATGCCCATCTGCTGCGCCAAAAATGTGTGTTCGAAATAAGCGGAATTGGAAACGCCGGGAGTCAGTAGCACCGTCACCGGATCTTGCGGGTAAGCGCAATTTTCCGGCGCGAGGGTCCGCAGAGTCGAAAGCAGCGCCTGCGGATAGTGATCAATCGGTGAAACTCCGTAATCGCGGAACATCTTTGGAAAAACGCGTTTCAAGGCCTTGCGATTCGCCAGCATGTACGAAACGCCGCTCGGCACTCGCAGATTATCTTCCAGCACCACGAAGTTCCCATCCGGCAGCCGAACCAGGTCTGTCCCGCAAATGCTCACGTAAATATCCCGCGGCACATTCAGCCCGCGCATTTCGCGCCGAAAATGTTTGCAGCTGTAAATCAGTTCGCGCGGCACGATCCCTTCGCTCAGGATCCGCCCTTCGTGATAAATGTCGCGCAAAAATAAATTCAGCGCGGTCACTCGCTGCGTCAATCCCTTTTCGATTTTGGCCCACTCGACGGCGGGAATAATGCGCGGTATCAAATCGTTCGGGAAAATGCGCTCGGTCCCTTCTTTGCTTCCGTACACCGTAAAAGTGATCCCTTCGTGCAGGAATGTCAGATCCGCCGCTTGCTGGCTCTTGCGCAATTCCTCCGGCGGCAGCGCTACCAGCGTCCGGTGCAGCGCCTGGTAATACTCGCGCGGCACACCCGGAGCGCCGAACATCTCGTCATATGCGGTGTCAAATTTGTATTTCACAAACGCGCGGGAACTTCCGTACGGCGATGGGACGGCGGCTGCGGTCATCAGTCCTTCAGTGCTCCTAAGTCGAGCCCCGAGCTCTCGGAACCACGCGCCCTGAAAATCTGTTTCGTTTCTGTCGTAGCCCGGGTCCGAGCCGTTGCGGGAGCCTCACTCTAGAACCCCCGGTTGCCCAGGTCCAATACAAATTCCTGATTACTCCGATAAATCTTATAGCTTTAATGAAAAGTAAACTTCTTGGTGTCCCGGCGGCGGAAGTGGCGCCCTTAAAGGGTGGCAAGCGATCGCGAAGCAGCTTTTGAAATTTGAATTTTGGCTTTTAACTGTGAACTTTCAACTCTGAACTCTCACCCCCCAATCCCGGCCATCCTGCGAATCCGTGGATCCCGAAACACATCCGCCTCGTCCGTACTCCTCGTAGAAAATTCCGAAACAATCGCTCCCCGCGATCCCGCCTGAAACCAGTGTGGCGTGTCCGGAAAAATCGTGTACTGCTGCCCAGGCTCCAAGTGAATCTCGTGCCCCGCAGTGTAACATGCCTCCGACCCAGCCGGCGGCAGGCATCGCGGCGCGGCAGTCCGCTCACCCGGCACATAAAGCGAAACGCTTCCCCACCGGCAGCGAAACGTTTCTTCCTTGCCTGGCACTCCGTCAATCGTAGGATGCCAATGTTCCGGACAAGTCTGTCCCGGAATCATGATCAATTCCTTCGCGCATACTCGCTCGGTATTCACATAGGTAAGAATCTGCAAGCCCGTCTTCGCCAGTTCGCCCAAACCAAAATCCGCCACTTCCATCCGCTGCTGCTCTTCCGGCGAGATCAGAATCCCCGCCCCTCGCAGCAGCTCCGATGCGGCCATCGCAATTTCAGTATTCTTCAAAGCGTCCTCACCTCTTCCTTATACAACAATACCGCAAAATTTCGGACGGAAGCGTTTCCGCCTGAAAATGTCACGACCCGATCGCGGGCCATGCATGGAATACGTCGGGGCAGGACGTCCCTGCCGACGCGCAATTCGCAACGCTGGACGGGATTCTGCGAATGGGAGTAGCATGGCGGGTAATGCCGTACGAATTCACCGAGCGCGAGTACGAACCGGAACCTCAGGCATCTTCTTCGCGCGGAGGTCTTCCGCCACGGAAAATAACCGGCGTCGGAGTGCTCGATCCGCCGGTGCCTCCGAAGAAGCGACCCGGACCGCTCACGCCTATCCCGGCTTCCCTGCTCAAGCGCATTTTGGCGGTGATTATTCTGATCGGCGTCGCAGTTATCGCAGCTCTGTTGCTAACGCAGCATTGATCGCTACTCAGTTACGCCGTTGTGAAAGAGTGCACGGATTTGGGCTTCGTGGGAATTGTGCGGCGGAAGTGGCGGGCCTGAGAGGAGTCGAACCTCCGACAACCTGGTTCGTAGCCAGGTGCTCTATCCAGCTGAGCTACAGGCCCGCCGAAACTACAAATGCGTGCCCACTAGATTACGATACCCTGCCCGCGACTTCAACAGCGCCCCGCAAATCAAATTCACCGATTCAGCAGTAAACTCGGGATTTGTTGGAGCGGGCGGTAGGAATCGAACCTACATTCGAAGCTTGGAAAGCTTCTGTACTGCCGTTGTACGACGCCCGCTCTGACCACCAGCCTGATCATACCGACTCGCTGCAGCATTCAGGGTGAAACGAAATGCCCTTGTGCTGCACTACCAGATGCTATGCGGAGAAGGACGCTTGCGGGCTCTAAACGCCTAACAAGAAAGTAATTGCACATAATTGGCACCCATTTAGGTATATAGATGGATAATAGAAGGTTAACGCCCGATTTATCAATAATTTCCGGCTTCCCAATTTGGGCATACGAGTGCAGGTAACAGCCATACCAGCCTTGGGAGTACCTACCATGAAGGCGAAACTAGTACTAGCGCTTGCAGTTCTTCTGTCGGCAACTGTGGCGCGTGCAGACTCGACACCGATAACTCTGGACGTAACGGCCACTGCTTGCGTTGGATGCCTCAGCAACAACCCCCCACCGATCAGCCTGATCGCGCAGTTTACCGTCGAGCAGGTCACAGGCGAATTCTTCAATTCTGGCGGAGGGTTTCCGCTGACCTACGAAACGGAATACGAAGTTATAGCCATCACCGGAACGCTCAACGGGGCGCCTATGGCCCTCGCGCCAATCCCTGAGGGAGTGGGTTCCTGGCTCTCCGAGGACGCCAATGGAGACTTTGAGCTTGGCGACGTGTTCTTTACTGCTGGCGGATCGCTCGACTGGCTGGAGAATGACAACACCAACGATCTTCTGGAAATCTCAAGCGGCTACGAACCGAACAACGCGATTACCTGGAACGCCGTAGATCCTGCGCCCGCTGCCATGCCAGAGCCTTCCACCTGGCTGCTTCTGCTCGCGGGTATCGGATTCGTGTTGATGCGAGCAGTGAAGACCCGCAAGCCGTTGGCTGGCTAACAACAACCCTTGCCATTCGCGGGTTTAGTCAGTACTGCAAGAATTGAACCTCGAGGGTGTGACCCGTGACGTAACGCGCGCGTAGATCCGCGACGCCAAGCGCACGCAGAATTGCGACGCCCGGATGCGAAGGCGGCTGGCGACGCGCAGGCCACTGGTTTTCCGAGGACGGCTACTGGTTAGGTGAAGTTTCCGAGTCAGACGCGAGCGGTAGCTCCGATGGTTCGTTCACCAATTCGTGAGCCCGCTCCAGTATCGATTGTAGTTCGTCCAAACGCGGCTGGGGTAACTCACGCAGACCTGAAGCAATTGCCTTGAGCTGATCTAATCTGGCAATGAAGATAGGTATTAAAGATAGCCCGGGTACCGGGGCCGAAGTTGCCATCATGGTCTCCTAAAAGTGTTAAGCCTGCCTTCTGCGCCCACTCTAAATCAATCAATGAACAGCAGTATATCAGCCTCATGAAAACTGTACGTCAGATCTGCGATCGGTGTCGATACTGATTTCTACTAAGCTGCAACATCCGCACATTCCGTTTCTGTTCAATTTTGCACACTTTCCGGATCGTCACGGACCGCCCCCCAGCGTTTAGTTTCGCAAAATATCCGTTTCGCTGCATCACCCCCGGAAAATTCACGGCAAACTCGACGTGCGGAACTGTTCACCGCGCTGTCACGCCCCCGTAACAATCACCCGGTAGCTTCGACACCCGAATCTCTCCCACACACTCAGAGGTGACGAATGGCAGCAGGAACGTCAGTTCTTGATTCCAAGATGGCGGCGGGTCCCGGAAGAATCGGCGTTCTCATTGGCGTTGTGGTCCTGCTCGTCGGCCTTGTTTACATCGCGACCCACCTGCTTAAAGACCTCTCGGGGATCCAGGCGCAAAGCTGGCTGCCCTACGCGCTACTCGGCGTCGCTCTCCTCACCGCCCTCGCTTTCGAATTCGTAAACGGCTTCCACGACACCGCCAACGCCGTCGCCACCGTCATCTACACGCATACCATGGAACCGCACGTCGCGGTGATCTGGTCCGGCATGTGGAATTTCCTGGGCGTGCTGGCCTCAAGCGGCGCGGTGGCATTCGGCATCGTTTCGCTGCTGCCTGTAGAATTGATTCTGCAAGTCGGCGGACGCGCCGGCTTCGCCATGGTCTTCGCCCTGCTCGTCGCGGCGATCATCTGGAATCTCGGCACCTGGTGGTTCGGGCTTCCCGCTTCCAGCTCGCACACTTTGATCGGCTCAATCATCGGCGTCGGCATCGCCAACCAATTAATGTCCGTGAAAAGCGGCACCAGCGGCGTGGATTGGGGCCAAGCCACCAACATCGGAAAATCGCTCGTTCTTTCTCCCATCGTCGGCTTCTTCTTCGCGGCACTGCTTCTCATCGTCAGCAAAAAACTGATCCCCAACAAGGAACTCTACCAAGCGCCGAAGGGTAACGAGCCGCCTCCCTTCTGGATTCGCGTCCTGTTGATGATCACCTGCACGGGCGTAAGCTTCTTCCACGGTTCCAACGACGGCCAAAAAGGCATGGGCTTGATCATGCTCATCCTCATCGGCACCGTGCCCACCGCCTACGCCGTCAATCACGCAGTCACGTACCAGCAGACGCAAGATTTCGTCGCGGTCTCCACGCAAACCGCGGACATGTTGAATCACTACGTCTCTCCCTCCGCTGTCGTTGGCGACGCGCGCGAAGAAGTTACCGACTACATTCGCACCAAGCAGTTTACGCCCAATACCATGCTGGCCCTGCGCAACCTCGTCAATGGCATCGGCACGGAAATGTCTCTCTACAAACAATTGAAAGAGGTCCCGCAGGATAAAGTCCGCAACTTCCGCAACGACATGTACGTCGTCAGCGAAGCTTTGCGCTTGATGAACAAAACTCATCAACCGGAGTTCTCGACGGCCGATGCCGCCGTGCTCGCCAACTATAAAAAACACGTTGATAACGCTACGAAATTCATTCCCACGTGGGTGAAAGTGGCCGTGGCGCTGGCGCTCGGCATGGGCACCATGATCGGGTGGAAACGCATCGTGGTCACCGTCGGCGAAAAAATCGGCAAAGACCATCTGACCTACGCGCAAGGCGCCGCCGCCGAAATCACGGCGATGGCCACCATCGGCGCCGCCGATTGGTTCGGCTTACCGGTCAGTACCACGCACGTCTTATCTTCCGGAGTGGCCGGCACCATGGCCGCCAACCACTCCGGCATACAAATGAGCACAGTGCGCAACCTGGCGCTGGCATGGATACTCACACTTCCCGCATCCATCTGCCTCGCGGCGAGCCTGTTCTGGCTCTTCAGCAAAATCGCCGGTAGCGGAAGTTAAATAACGATGGCTAGATCGCGATAGTCGAATCGCAATAATATTTCGGAAATTCAAAGACGGAACCCAGCTTCCGGAGCAGGTCGCTCAGGCATTGGCAGTCGCCACGAAAAAACTACTTCTGATGTTGTTTGCGAGCTTGTGGATTTTCCACGGGCATATGTCTTTGCACGCCCAGGAATCGCCGCAGTCCTCTTGCCCGCGCCCTTCTCCCGGGGCCACAGTTCCCGAGCCCGAAGATTTGCGCAGCCGCAACGGCGTCCTGAAAGTTGATCTCACTGTCCGAACTTTCACCACACCCGATGGCACCAAACGTTTCTGCTATTTCGACGCCGCGGGAAACCAATCCCCCACGCTGCGCCTCAGCCGCGGCGACTTGCTCATTCTAAATTTGAAAAATGATCTAGCGGACGCGCCCGCCACCGTTCCCGCGACCGGCAACAACATCAATCACGCTCACAATCACGCCACCGCCGCTGAAAAAAACTCCGACCCGTGCGACAGCAGCACGATGTCGCTATCCTCCACCAATCTCCACTTCCACGGCCTCACGGTCCCAGCCCTCTGCCATCAAGACGACGTCCTGAAAACTTCCATCCAACCCGGCGACCCACCCTTCCAATATAAATTTCGCATTCCAGAAAACGAGCCGCCGGGCCTCTACTGGTACCATCCGCACATTCACGGCTTCAGCAAGCCCCAAGTTCTCGGCGGCGCGTCCGGCGCAATGATCATTGAAGGCATCGAGCGGGCCAATAAACAAGTCGCCGGCCTCCCAGAACGCGTCTTGGTAATCCGCGATCAAGATCTGCTGAACCCCAACGCCCCGCCCGCGAAATCCGAACCCGTCGTACCCAAATTCCTCGTTGACCACGACGGCGACGCCGCCAACACCGGCACCGGCTTCGGCAAACCCGCCAAAGATCTCTCCATTAATTTCGTCCCGGTTCCCTACCCCGATTATCCGCCTGCGGCAATTCAGATGAAGCCGCAAGAGCGCCAATTCTGGCGTGTACTGAACGCCTCAGCGATCACCTACCTGAATCTCGCAGTCCTCTACAAACACGCGCCGCAACAACTCGGCATCGTCGCGCTCGACGGCGTTCCAATAAATGCCAACGGCACCACCGGAGATTTCATCAGCTGGCAGAATCACATCGGCGTCCCGCCCGGAGGCCGCGTGGAATTCATCGTCACCGGCCCTCCCGCTGGCGTTCCGGGCCTTCTCGTGACGCGCACCGTGGACACCGGCCTTGGCGGCGAGAACGATCCGAACCGCATGCTCGCCACAATCACAGCTACGCCAGATGCGCCGGAACCGCGTTCCATACTCGCGTCATCGCCCGTGCCGCTGCCTGCGCCCGCCGAACCATGGCTGGGAAATGTCCCTCCGGTCCGCGTCCGCAAATTATATTTCTCGGAAACACTTCTGGACCCAAACGATCCCAATAGCGCCACCACCTTCTTCCTGACGGTGGATGGCCAAGAGCCCAAAGTGTTCGATCCCACTTCGGGCGTCCCAGACATCGTCGTAAAACAAGGTGACGTAGAAGACTGGATCATCGAAAATCGCTCGCCAGAATTGCACGCCTTCCACATCCATCAGCTGCATTTCATGCTAGTCGCGTGGGATGGAGTCGCCATCAACGAGCCGTTCCTGCGCGACACCATCAACGTGCCCTTCCACAGCGCCGCGGACCTGCAATATCCCAGCGTGCGCTTGCGCATGGATTTTCGCGATCCAAATACGATTGGCACTTTCGTTTATCACTGCCATCTTCTCGAACACGAAGACGGCGGCATGATGGGCCTTATCCGCGTCGACCCAGCCGACAGCGCGCAAGCTCCTGCAAAAAGTACTCCCAGTTCCAGGACCAGGAGCTCGCCCGCCAACTCGACCACCAGCAACTGAACTGAATTGCCGCGGTCCGTCAGCCGTCCCGCGAAGCTTGCGTATTTGTGTGCGCAAAATTCACTTCACTACAACGCATGAAATATTTACGCCGATCGCTGGAATGTCTCTCACGACGCACGAAATTTTTTACGACGGTCACCTGAATGTTTCCCACCATTCACACAAGAAACACTCTATCGCAACAATTAACAGTTATTACTCACAAGCTCCGTTGGAGCAGATTTCGCAAATCAACAGGAGGATGCATGTCCTTGAAGCGTTTTGCTGCAAATTCGATGCACTGCTTGCGCATCGGATTGACTTCGCTCGCTCTGTTCCAATTTTCGCTTGGTGGTCCTTTGGCCAGCACAGCCCAGGCCCAAACGGACAACGATAACAAGACCACCTCGCCGATCAAACACGTCATCGTGATCATTGGCGAAAATCGCAGCTACGACCACGTCTTTGCCACCTACGTGCCAAAAGCCGGACAAACCACGATGAACCTTCTCTCGGAAGGAATCATCAAGGCCGATGGCACTCCTGGACCGAACTTCGAAAAAGCTCATCAGCGGGCGGCAGTGGATCTCGGAGAAAAAAGGGGCGGCGATCCTTTCCTGCTCAGCCCTCCCAAGCTTGATTTCGGCGGCGACGTGCTTCCGGCCCCGCTCGTCGGTGGCGCGAAGGATTCCTACATCCCCAACGACAGCATCAGCCTCGCCGAAGCGTCCGAAAACGGCTTGCCTGCCAATTACTACCAGTTCTTGGTTTCTGGCGGCACCGGCCTCACCTCTAAGACTCCAGACACCCGCATCACCAACGTCAACGATCTTCCCGCTGGTCCCTTTCAGTTGACCAACGGCAAGCTCTTCGACTACAACGCCTACGCGGCCAGCCCCGTGCACCGCTTCTACCAGATGTGGCAACAGCTGGATTGCTCTCGCGAACACATCACCGAAGAAAACGGTTCCGGCTGCAACTCGAAATTGTTCTCCTGGGTAGAAGTCACCGTCGGAGCCGGCACCAACGGCCTCGCGCAGCCCGCCAATTTCGACACGAACTACTTGCCCGGCGCCACCACCACCGGTGAAGGCTCCACCGCTCTCGGCTTTTACAACGTGCAGCAAGGCGACGTGCCTTACTTCAAGAGCCTCGCCGACACCTACGCCATGAGCGACAATTTCCACCAGTCGGTTCAAGGCGGCACCGGCGCGAACCACATCATGTTCGGCCACGGCGATGCCATCTGGTTCAGCGATGGCAACGGCCACGCAAAAGAACCACCCCACAATGTGACCGTTGACCCCGGAACTCCGAACGCTGGCAAGGTAGATGAAGTCGAGAATCCGAATCCGGCAGCCGGCACCAACAACTGGTACTCGGAAGATGGTTACGGCGGCGGTTCCTTCGGTTCTGCCTCCTACGGCGGCGGCTCTTACAGCAACTGCGCAGACCCCACGCAAAACGGCGTCTCCTCTGTTGTGAAGTATCTCCAGTCGCTCCCGCATCCGGTGGATCCGCACTGCGAAGTGGGCCACTACTATTTGCTGAACAACTACAATCCCGGCTACTTCGGGCAGGGCGAAAATGCTTTCACCGACGAATCTCCGGACAACACCGTATTCACGATTCCACCCTCGTCAACGCCCAGCATTGGCGACACCCTTATCAAGCACGATATTTCCTGGAAGTATTACGGCGACCAGTGGAACGACTATGCGGGCGTTGGTAGCCCGAATCAGCCGCTCTGCAATCCGCCGGCGCTGGTGAAGAACTGCTACATCCCGGAAGACAAATATCAAATCAACTACGGCGCGGCGGGCTCGGCCAATCCTCTCGGCCAGACCATCACCAACGCCGACGAGTATTGCAACATTTGCAACCCGTTCCAGTACGACACGTCCATCATGGCCAACGCCAAAGTCCGCGAAGCTCACATCCAGGACACGCTGAACCTGTATGCGGACATCGCCAACAACTCGCTCCCGGCTGTTTCGATTGTCAAGCCCAGCGGGTTCGTGGATGGCCACCCGTCTTCTTCGAAGCTCGATTTGTTTGAGGGCTTCGTGCAGAAGATCGTGGAGGCAGTGCAAGCCAATCCGAAGCTGTGGGCGGAAACGGCGATCTTCATCACCGAAGACGAAGGCGGCGGTTATTACGACTCCGGCTACGTCCAACCGCTGGATTTCTTCGGCGATGGCACGCGCATCATCTTCCTCGCCGTGTCACCGTTCTCGAAGGGCGGCAAGATCGCGCACAACTACTCCGATCACGTCTCCATCCTCAAATTCATCGAGAGGAACTGGAGCCTGCCGCCGGTAACCTTCCGGAGCCGGGATAATTTCCCCAACCCGATCACGGAAGGCAAGAACGTCTATGTCCCTGTGAACGGCCCGGCCATCAGTGACCTGTTCGAGCTGTTCGACTTCAAGTAAACGCAACAATCAGCGAGCAACAAAGCGGCCTGGCGGCGCGCAGTAATGGCGCTGCCAGACCGCGCACCTTCCCCGAATCTTTCCCTTTGCGAACGCATCCATATCAATGTAGGATTTCCAATCATGAATCGCTGCTCCCAATCCTCGCTCTGTACGCCGTGTTGTTGTACCCCCAACGGCGAGCGCGGAGCTGCGATCCGAATCCCTTAGCAATCCTCTAAACCGGAATTCAAGCCCGCTCAAAGCCCCACCGCCGAGCGGGCTTTCGTGTTTTTACACCCAGAAAATTTCGCCACAAACGCACCGAAGGAGAATCGCAAATGGCCGAAGAGCAAAGACGGAATGACAAGCCAACGAAACCATCGCCAGCCCTATCTCTAGACAGCTGGGCCGTAATCCTAGCCTTAGCCCTTTCGTTAGCAATCTGGATCGGCTGGATCAAACACGTGCCTTGGTAGCACTCGCCGATTCTCATTCTCTCCAAAAATTTCAGGAGGACATCACAGCATGGCCAGCTCCATCGCACTCGAAGCACCCGCAACCGACAACATCTTCAAACGAGCCGCCAGCCTGATCCCCGGCCTGCTGCTCCTCGCCGCGGTCGGCTACGCCGGCAGAATCATCGAGCGCTCGATCGCGACCTACGGCAAAGCGCATCACCTCACGCTCCCGAATATCGAGTATGTCCTTTGGGCCATCATCATCGGCCTGGTAATCGGCAACACAGTAGGCGTCCCCAAACTTTTCCAGCCCGGCGTCGCCACCTACGAATTCTGGCTGAAGACCGGCATCGTCCTGCTCGGCTCGCGCTTCCTGCTCGGTGACGTAGCCAAACTCGGCGGCGTGGCTCTCGCGCTCGTCGTCGTCGAAATCGCCGTCTCGCTGGCATTTATGACTGCCCTCGGCAACGCCTTCAAACTAAAACCGAAACTCACCACGCTCCTAGCCGTCGGCTCCTCGATCTGCGGCGTCTCCGCCATCATCGCCGCGCAAGGCGCGATTGACGCCGACGAAGAAGACGCATCCTACGCCATTGCCGCCATCCTTTCGCTGGGCGCCATCAGCCTTTTTATTTTTCCGTTGATCGGCCACTGGCTGCACTTGAGCGATCAAAGCTACGGCCTCTGGGCCGGCCTCGGCATTGACAACACCGCCGAAGCCACCGCCGCCGGCGCGCTCTATTCCGACGCCGCCGGAAAAGTCGCAGTCCTCGCGAAAACCGCGCGCAACGCCATGATCGGCTTCGTAGTCCTGGGCTACGCCATCCACTGGGCCCGCAAAGAACACACCGAAGGCGTCACCAACAAAGCCGCATTCCTCTGGCGCAAATTCCCCAAGTTCGTCCTAGGCTTCCTGGTAATCAGCGCCCTAGCCACAGCCCAAGTCTTCAGCAAAGACCAACTAGGCAGCCTGGCCAACCTCTCCCGCTGGGCCTTCCTGTTGACGTTTGCCGGCGTAGGCCTGCGCACCAACATCCGCGCCCTAGGCAAACAAGGCTGGCGCCCCTTCGCAGTAGGCGCCGTCGGCGAAGTCGTCATCGCATTCCTAACGCTGGGATTGGTGTACGGCGCAGATCGGTTTTTGCCAAGGTAAGTGGAGAATGCCGATTGTAAAGCAGTGAATTCTGCTGCGTGATGCCTCGGCATCATAGGGGCACGGCAAGCTATGCCCGCGCGTGGACAATGGTCGGAGTCGGAAGTAAAATAGTGCATGATTCTAGACCCGAACACACACGAAGCGATGACTCCTCACGTCAGGTCAAAACCGGGCGGCCAGAAGCGCAACACCACGCGTCTTGTGCAAGCTGTGCCAATCACGGTCGCATCCGCAGACACACTTGGCCAGCCCTTCGTGGAGAAAACCTCTACCATTATCGTTAATTGCCACGGCTGTAAATATTCGTCGAAGCACTACGTTCCGAAGCATAGTGATGTCACGTTGGAAATCCCACATTCAGTCTCAGGTTTGCCTCCACGCTCGATGCGTGCGCGCGTCGTATGGGTGGAACGGCCGACGACTGTCCGGGAAAAGTTCAGAATCGGCGTCAAGTTTTACGTCCCGGGAAACGTCTGGGGGGTCGCTTTCCCGCCTGAGGACTGGTTCCCGTATCCAGAAGATGTCGCCAGCGCAAAGGCGACGACATTAGCGGGGCGGTCTGACGAGCCTAGCGAGACCACCAATCCGGTTGAAGATTACGGCATTGTTGAGCAGGTCTCCTCTTACCGAACGAAAGTTAAAACCCTCGGCGCCTCACTATCGCCGTCGAGAGTGACGGCAAGAGGTTCAGACACGGGCTCGAAATATGAGGTCGCTCTCTCATTTGCCGGCGAAGATAGGCAATACGTAGAAAAAACTGCGGATGAGCTAAAGCGCAGGCACGTTAGCTGTTTCTACGACGGGTACGAATTGGCCGCGATTTGGGGAAAGGATCTTTACGCACACCTAGACGAGATCTATAGACATCGCTCGAAGTACACGGTGATGTTTATTTCAAAGCACTACGCACAGAAGCTGTGGACGAATCACGAGCGAAAAAGTGCCCAAGCGCGAGCGTTTGCGGAGAGCAGGGAGTACATACTGCCCGCCCGCTTTGACGATACTGAAGTCCCGGGACTTCTCCCAACAGTCGGATTTGTCGATCTCAGGAAACTCACGCCGTCTGAACTGGCAGACCTGATTGTCAAAAAGCTGCGATCACACTAACGGGCAGCTGTGCGACGCGCCGGCGAGCGGCGTCCCGACCGTGCACGCCCCATCATCCGCATCGAAAGTGAAATGACAAGTCGACGAAAATGCGGCCATCCCTCCCAAGCTTTCAAAGGTGACGGTCCGAAGGCTTAGCAGCCTCTTCCAGATACAGCTTGATCGGAGAGACTGACAGAGAGCCACGGAGTCGAATCGCCAAGAGTTCGCCAAACTCGAAACCCTCGCCTTGCCCAAACGTGCGTTTGACTTCATCCGGAAGATGCAAATCGAACAAGGCCCAGCCATGCTTCTGCGGCCTGCGGAATATGACCCATTCATCGTGTGGCCGTTGCTGAGGCGGTTTGTCGCCTATGTCACACGCAATCCACCCTGTTTTAGGGACGTTTCGACCATCGTTTGGAAGCAACTGCACCTTGGCATACACGTGGGCTTCATCGGCAAGCTTTGCTCTGAAGCGTAGCCGATTGCAGGCCCTTTGATACTTCTCGAGTTTGAAATCCACAGCGTCGCTGGACTTCGCCACCCTGGTGAGGCCGCCGGAACAGTCTGGCGGCGTTGACCCACTGCCAGAAGCTCCCGCATGTGGGTCTGCGGGCACCCACCCATTGTCCAGAAGGCTGGCAGGCAGATGGTCGAACGAAATCTCGCTGATCTCCGCTGACGAATCTTCGTCGCCCGAGGGCTGCACCATGCTAGGTCGCACGGTTGGACTCGTAGCAGCTTGACCTCGGGCATGAGGACCTCGAAAGACAAGGTTGACATCGCTCAAGTTGATTGCGTAACCCATCATAGAAACCTCCTCTACAGTGCCAGTGATGTCGAGTAGGTCCCCGGTTTGGGCTATCTTCAAATGCGGGTACTGGGAGATGCTGACGCGACAGAGGATAATCTGGTTGGCGAGTTCATGAATTGGTAGTAGTGAGAGACTGCGAATATCGGGCAAGTCTTCAACCGGTGAAATACCTCCCAATCGGAGTGACCAACGGATCGGCAATCCGTGATAGTTCTTCATAATTTGTGCTTGATCAAATGGAGGCGCGCTCCGAACCCGCTGCAGAATGGCTTCCGGTGTTGGATCGGGTCGATAGTCTCGTACAGGAAGATTCGGCGAAGCGATCTGCCCGGCGATATTGATCGTCTGCGTAATATGCGATCCACTTGCAATGGGCGATCCAACGACGTTCGATTCTCGGTCGGCTCGGACGGTTAGCGGGCTCGCCTCCGTTGGCTTGGGTGCAGATCGGAAAACGAAATTCAGAAGCCACAGGATAAGGCCAACGACAATAGCTCCGCCGAATCCATCGAATAGCCAAACATGATTCTGCCAAATCCATTCCATAGCTTGATTCTACCACCCACTAATTGTCGAGCAACGGGTCACTTAAGCATTCGGTTCTCAATCTAGCAGCCACCCGAACCACTAGCCTTCGTTCGCGGAGCGATCAGCAAGAGCGAGTCCATCAGTCACCAATTACTTCGGCCAGTAAGTACTAGTTCTGTCCCATTTCTGTCCAGAGGTACAGCTGTGCATTTAATCTGCGCGTGTTAGCTTCGGGCGGGAGTCGAAAAAATGGGAAGTTTTCAAAATTTGCGCGACGAGGGCGGATTCGCACTGACGCTGCAGCATGCCAATCGTTGCGCCGTGGTTCGCGAGCGCGCCCAAATAGCTCCCGCCGCCTCGCGCCACACGCCGACGACGCGATTTCTAATCGCTAGTGATCGAAATATTAAAAATCGAGTTAACTCGCTCAAAACAAATGAGAAAATATTTTCTAATCGCTAGTTTTTCAGGCCTTTTTGCCACCCAGCGCGCTGGCAGCGAAGAGTTTGTTTTCGCCCCCGTGGTCTGGCTGGGTGATGTTTTTTTCGAAGCGCAGGCCGAGTCTTTCGAGCAGGGTGATGGAGGGTTGATTGGTCGGCTTGGTGATGGCGACGATGCGCTTCAGGCGCAGAGTCGTCCAGCCGTAGTGCATCACGGCGGCGGCGGATTCGCGCGCGTAGCCTCGCGACCAGTATTTCTGCAGGAACGCGAAGCCGATGTCCACGTCCGCGAGCCAATCGCGTTTGAGCAGGCCGCAGATGCCGATCGGCGCGCCGGAATCTTTCAGCTCGACCATGTACAGGCCAAAACCGAATTTGCGGTAGCTGGCGACGGGGCCTCTGGCGATGTAGCGGCGAGCGTCGGCGAGGGTGCGCGCGCCGCGATCGCCGATATTCTCGAGGAATGCAGGCTCGTTCAGAAGTTCGAGGATGAAAGCAGCGTCGTCCAGAACCAGGCGCCGCACCACCAGCCTCTCTGTTTCGAGAATTTTCACCGTGGGGACGTGTCCATTTTTTCTCGCCGCAGGAGATGCAGAAGCAGTCGTAGCGGCGCACTTCAGTGCGCCACCGGTGCTGCGCTCGCCAGCGCTGGCGGTCTGAAGACCGCCGCTACAAATGCCCTGCGATCAGCAATCGGACTGCAGCTACGCAGACGCCTTGCCGGCGGCGGATTTCGCGCCGGTTTTTTCGGCGAGGCTGCGGTCGAGCACCGTCAGGAATTTTGCGAGCCACGCGGGATGCGCTGGCCACGCAGGCCCAGTGACGAGATTGCCGTCCGCAACAGCGTCCGTCAATTCGATCGCAGCGTAAATTCCGCCGGCCAGCTCGACTTCGGGAGCGCACGCCGGATACGCGCTGACGCGTCTGCCGGAAATGACGCGCGCGGCGGCCAGAATTTGCGCACCGTGGCACAGCGCCGCGATGGGTTTGCCAGCTGTCGAGAAGTGCCGCACGATTTCAAGCACCTTGGGATTCAAGCGCAAATATTCCGGGGCGCGACCGCCGGGGATTACCAGCGCGTCGTAATCTTCCGCGCGAATTTCGCCGAACGTAGCATTCAAAGTGAAATTGTGCCCCGGCTTTTCCGAATAAGTTTGCGCGCCTTCGAAATCGTGGATCGCGGTGCGCACGAATTGCCCGGCCGTCTTGTCTGGACACACGGCGTGCACGGTGTGCCCTACCATCTGCAGCGCCTGGAACGGGACCATCACTTCGTAGTCTTCGACGTAATCACCAACAAGCATCAGAATTTTTGCGGCAGGCACTTTGTGTGGCCCTCCTCAGCTAAACGATTCACGACGAAACGCAATAATAACACCGGGAGGGTGCGGCTTGAAGTTGGGCGAGGAGCGCTCGTCGCGCGAATCAGCTTTTCGGGCGCGGCGCGGGCGGCGCAGACTCATGCTGCGCGGGCGCGGGATGCGATGCTGGCGCCTGCGCTTCGCGATGCTCGGCGGGTGCAGGCGTATTGGCGTGATGATTCAGCGGAGGATGCACGTCGTAGTCATCATCCTTCGCTTTCGTGGGCGGAGTGAATTTCACCGCAGGGTGCTGCTGTGCGGCTGTGTTTGCAGCCGACCGCTGATTCGCATTCGCCCCGTCATTGCGGTTCGCGTTTTGCCGGCCGTTGGCGTTGGCATTCGCGTTGTTGTTGATGTTCGCGCGCGCATCGGTGTTGGGATAGTGCGGCGCACGCGCCACATCATCGTTGGTGTACGTGCGCGCGGGTGGACGTGCGGGCGTCGGCGCAGTTCCATTCGCACGCGGCGCAGTTTGCCCGGCTCCCGGCGCAGCCGAAGCATTTAACGAGTGCACCGCATTATGGCTGGTAACTGGCATCGGCGGATTCAAACGCGCCACCACTGGCCGTTCGCTGAACGCGACGGGCGGGGTGCCGCGCGCGGGCCGAGCCGTAGCCGCGACGTAGCTCGAACGCGTCGGCGCGAGTGGAGTCTGCTCGATCACATGCGCGTTCTGCAATTGTTCCGGCGTCACGCGCACAAATCCAGTACCCACAGGCTTCGCGCCAACGAAAGTTTCGCGCGAAACCGCCGTCACGGCGACAGCGTTGTGCGCATAGGTGTAGTCAACGCGGCTCGCGCCAACATTTTGGTTCACGACGTAATTGTTGTACGCCGTGGTGACCTGCGTCACGTTGACGACGCGTGTGTTGGTGATGTTGATGTTCTGCACGTAGCGCGGGCTGGTGCGATAGCTGGGAATATAAACATCGCGCGGCCCCAGCGGAAACCACGCCACTCCGGAAAATCCGCTGCCAAATCCCACGCCGACACCGAAGCCTGCGCCGCCCACAAATCCCACCAGCGCCGGCGCGTACACCGGACGCACCACCACCGGCCCCGGTACCCATCCCCAATATCCGCCGCGCACCTGCGCCCAGCGCCCGTAATGATATGGCGCGAAACCCCACGGCTCGTCGCCCACCCACGTCCAGCCCCAAGGGCCAATCCAAACCCAGTGGCCATAGCGATACGGCGCCCAGCCAACCGCAACTCCGGCCGGAACCCAGACTGCGCCGTAATCGGGATCGGTCTGCCAGTCGCCGTTGCCGTCGAGATCGTAGTAGCCGTCAACGTCACGCGAAACGTAGCGCGCCGACGCCGAACTGTTTTCGCGCTGGTCCTGCGCCTGGCACCAATCTTCGAAATTGTCGAATTCCGGGGCGGCTTGCGCGTCGAACGTCAGCTGGTCCGTGCCGTTGAATATATATTGTTGCCCGGCCGTCAGATCGTAGGATTCTCCCGCGCCGGTGACCTGCCCTGCACCTTCGCGCACGATGATTGCGGTGGAATTCCCGTCCGGATCGGCCTGAATTCTGTATTCGCCGGAGGCCGCCAGCGTGAACGCGAGATTCGGCGTGTCAATTTCGAATGCGTTGCCGGGTTCCAGGCGGCGCAGGTGCACTTCGATGGTGCCTTGGGCGAGTTGCAACTGCACGGTGCGGTCGTCCAGATTCAGAAAAGAAATTCCGGTGTCGCTGGAGAGGCGAATCGAAGTTGCGCCGATGTGAATTTCGCCGCGTGAATCTTTGTCGGCCCACAGGTTGTCGCCGGTGGTGAGCGGGCGATTGATGTCCGCCTCCAGCCAATCCTGTTCGCCGGCGGGCTGAAACGAAACCGCGCCTTGCACGTAATTCAGGCGCGCGACGCGTGTGGGCGGATCAACGACCTGCACCTGAGCTTGTGCTGCGTCCTGGCCTGAATCTTGGTTTTGGTCCTGCGCGGCGGCATTTTGCGGCAGCGCTAGAAACGCGCAAACCAGCAGCGTGAGGAGCAGAACGAACGAGCGCTTCTCGGTCATCAATTGGACCCCTTTTCTGTCTGGACGGGCGACAACTGCGCAATCTTGCGCAACCAGCTGAAGATTAGGAACCATGCGAACCACAGAACGATGCGCGTGTCTGACATGGCGGCTGATGGCCTCCATGCAAGTAACCCGATTATGGGCTTTTAGTTGCGGTTTGCATACGGGTCGAACACTCCGGTGGTGACGCATGGATTACATCGGCGCATAGCTTCACAATGACCAAAAGCAGTATCGATATTGATGCGGAGTTGCTTAGCAAGGCGATGCGGTTGAGCGGTGGTAAGACCAAAAGTGAAGTGGTGCATGCAGCCATGGAGCTTTTGGTGCGGATCATGAAACAGGAACAGTCTCTACGCCGTCGCGGCGCTGGAATCTTTAAGCTCAAACTGAAGGACTAATAAAACCGCGGCTTGCTGGTAGTTCCCACGGTCGGCAGCAATTCGGTCAGCACGTGATCCATTCGATCCGTCGCTATATCCAGGACGCGCAGCCTTTCGCCGGTGTCTGGTGAGGCCATGATCAGCGCGAGGGGCGTGATGGCGTTGCGCATGTGATGATTTATCTCCGCGACTATGATTGCGCGTTCTTTCGCGCGGGCGACGATCTGGTTCTTGTGGCTCTGCACCAGGAAAAATATCAGCATGCCGGCGCCGGTGAGCGCAATCGCGGCGTCATCCAGAATCGTTTCGGCGGCGGCGATTCCCAGGTAATACAGCACGGCATCCGCCACATAGGTGATGGTGAAAAGCGTCAGACCAGCCACCAATGCGGCCTTCAGGTTGTACTCGTTTAGCCATTCGGAAAAATTTCTCAGTCGCCGCATCAGAATCCTCCAACGCTACTCACCTGTGGAGCATAGAGCAACGAGTCGCGACTCGCCAGCGCCAAATGACGTTGCGCGCGCCGCATGCAGCCGGCACTCCAAGCTCGCGTTAGGGAATTTCGACAGCCACTAGCGACATATCGTCAGCTGGTGGTCCGTGGCGGAACGCAGCGACGCGGTTGACGATTTCCTCCGTCATTGCGTTCAGGGGAAGCTTGGAAGTTTCGCGCACGATTTCCGCCAGGCCTTCTACGCCCAGCATATCGTCGCCCTTATTGAAGGATTCGGTGAAGCCATCGGTGTACAAAATCACGCGATCGCCCGGCTCGACTGGAATTTTCAGCGCCGCTCCGGCGTCCACCGCGTCGGGCATCAGGCCCAGGATCGCACTGCGCGATTCCAGCAGCAGCGGGGCCTTGCCGGGCTTGACGATCATGGCAGGCGGATGTCCGGCACCGAAGAATTCCAGGCTGCGCGCGGCGAGATCCAGTCGCGCGGCGACCACGGTGAAATAAAAAACCGAACTGCGCAGACTGCCAATCACAAAGCGATTGAGATGCTCCATCATCGGGGCAAGCCCGGCGCCACGTTCAATTTGCGACATCGTTTCGGTGTAGATGCGATTGGCCACCAGCGCGGAGCCGATGCCGTGCCCGGAAACGTCGCAGATCATCAACGACAAATGATCGGGCCGCGGCGCAACCAGGCCAAAATCTCCGCCGATGGTGCGCACCGGCTGGTAGAAAGTTTCCACCGCGGCGCCTCCCCACATCAGGCTGCCCGGCGCGAGGCTTTGCTGCACGCGCGCGGCCAGCAGCAGGTCTTCTTCGATTTCGCGATGGCGCTGCTCGAGCTGGATGTTCACTTCGCGGAGCGCGTTTTCAGCGCGTTTCTGCGCGGAAATATCGGTGAGGGTGACGAGGGAAAAGATCTGTCCATCCGGATCTTCAATCTGGCGCGCGGTGATCACTACCGGCAGGTGGCGGCCATCGCGGCAGGGCACGTAAAATTCAAAAAGGTTGCTCCCTTCCCTCTGGCGGCGTTCGATTTGCTTCTGCAGCTCCTGCGCGCCTTCGGGCGGATACCAGCTGGTGATTTTCGAGCCGATGAATTCGTCGGCGGAATATCCGACCATCTGCAGATACAGGGCATTGGCGTAAACCACCTCGCCACAATCGTTGTTGATGAGCACGCCCTGATTGAGCGATTCCAGAATGCCGACAGCTCCGTCCAGCCATTCATGCGGTATTTCGACCACAGGGTGTACCTCGGCGTGCGAGCCTGAAAGAAGGACTCGAGAATGTGAATTCAATGTTGCGGGCCAATCATATCATTAGCCAAACGTTAGATGCCCGCTGCGGAGAGGAAGTCGCCGCGTAAAACGAGCAACGCCCAATCTCCTGGCGCACACAGTCCGTGAAATCACTTTGCCGCAGGCCCGGATATGTGTATACTCTACGTATATACATGGAGGCTTGCCCCATGACCACCGCCAAGGTATTCCGATCCGGAAACAGCCAGGCCGTTCGGCTGCCGAAGCAATTTCGCCTGAAAAGCAAGGAAGTTGAGATTTTCCGCCGCGGCGATGAGATTGTTCTGCGCGAGAAGCAGGGCACAATGCTTCGCGCATTTGAATTACTGGCGAGCTTGCCCGATGATCTTACAATCGCGGGGCGCGTGAACGACCGGCCGCAGAAGCGCAAGGGGTTGTGATGGATGCGCGCTTCCTGCTGGACACGAACATCTGCATTTACATTCGGAAGAAGAGACCGGAAGACGTAATGCAGCGGTTCCTCAAGCTCGATCCCGGAGAGGCGGTGATTTCGGTGATTACCTTCGGCGAGCTACTTTACGGGGCGGCGAAGAGCGCCCAGCACACCGTAGCTTTGGACCGACTGCGTGAGTTGGTCCATCTGCTTCCGGCAATGGCACTGCCGGAGGCCGCGGCGGAAGCCTACGGATCGATTCGCGCGGACCTTGAAGCACGAGGCCAGATGATAGGGAACAACGATCTATGGATCGCGTCACACGCCATCGCGGCAGGACTTATCTTGGTTACAAACAACGAACGCGAATTCCGGCGGGTCCGCGGATTGAAAATGCAAAATTGGGCAAGCGCATGAGAGCCGGGATGACGAGGAGGAGAGGCTAACGTGACGGAGACTTCCACACCGAAGGGGCTTGCAGTGCTTGGCGCGGGCAAGATGGGCGGCATTCTGATTGAAGCGTTCTTGAAGCACGGTTTGATTGGGCCTGAGCGTGTTTTCGCCACCGTGCGCCAGACCAGCTCGGAACGGCGCAGCATCTCCAGCGCGCAAATCACGCTGGGGACAGACAATCGCGCCGCGGCAAAAAACGCCGACGTGATTTTAATTTGCGTGAAGCCGCTCGGGGTGGGCGCGGTGCTGGAGGAAATCGGTCCGGAGCTGAACGACCAGAAGCTAGTGATTTCGATAGCCGCGGCGGTTTCCACGGAATACATGGAAAAGCGCATGGGCGGAAATGTTCCGGTGCTGCGCGCGATGCCCAACACGCCTTCGATGGTCGGCGAAGGCATCACCGCGATCTGCAAAGGCAAACACGCGACGGCCAAACATCTGGAACTCGCGCGCAAACTTTTTGATGCCGTGGGGAAAACGGTGGTGGTGGATGAAAAGCATATGGACGCGGTGACCGGGCTTTCCGGCAGCGGTCCCGCGTTTCTCTATATTATTTTGGAGTCGCTCGCGGAAGGCGGCGTGAAGATGGGCTTGTCCCGCGAGCTGGCCACGTTGCTGGCTGCGCAAACGATGCTGGGTGCGGCGAAAGTGGTGCTGGAAACCGGGCACCATCCTGCGCTGCTTAAAGATACAGTGACGACTCCCGCGGGATGCACGATTGACGGGATTCTGGAACTCGAAGAGGGCAAGCTGCGCGTGACTTTGATCAAGGCGGTGGTAAAGGCTTCGCAGCGCGCGAAGGAATTGCTGTTCAGCGATAAGGAGAACTAAACTCCCGACGCTCGGCCACACTGCAGCAAAGCAAAAGAGCTTACCGCAGAGGACGCAGAGAAAGGCGCGCAGAGTTCGCAGAGAAGACTAATGCGAAGATTGCTCCGGAGCGATCTGGGCCGTCGCATGGATTTCGAGTTCGACCGTATCGTTCGCACGCAGAAGGAACGTGCTGGCGTCTTTCATTCCCCATTTTACGTAAGGAATTGTGAAGTGCGTGTCGCACTGCAACCGCACGGGCGACGCCGGTTGAATCGCGAACGTCATCGTGATGTCATGGTCCTGTCCGTGAATGCGAAACGTGCCAGTGACGCCCAGCTGCGACGCTTTCTGCGGATCGAATGAGCCGCGCACTTGCTGCGGCGTGAACACAATCTCCGGATACTTCGGGCTCTCCAGAATTTCCTGATGCATTTTCTTGTCGCGGGACTTGTTATCGGTGTCGCCGCTTTGCGCGTCCACGATGATCGCGCCACTTGCTTTGCTACTGGCCTTATCAAAATGAATTTGGCCGCTTTTCAGTTGAAATGTTCCGTGGACGTCATGCAGCGTGGTATCAAGCGTGAATGTAATCTTGGTCTGCGCGGGATCGAGGTTGACGACGTATGCCTGCGCGCAAGAAGGCGGAGCAACCGCGAGCGCGCCGTAGCACGCGACCATAAAGATCGCTAGCGCGCGCACCAAGTTCACGCGCGCAGCACCTGCCATCCGAGATCGAACATTTCGCTGGCGCGAATCGGCGCGGGCTTGGGGCAATTGGCGTGCCAGGAAATCATCCGCGCGAAGAGCTTGGGATTCGTCGCGAACATGCGCAGCGCCTTACGCCGCAGCCATGTCTGGCGGTCCAAAAGCAGCAGCAATTGAGCCATGTGCGTCGGCCCGTGGATGAATTTGCGATGCGCCACGCGATACGGCGCCAGATCGTCAGCCGCGAGCGCCTCGCCCAGCCGCAGCGCCTGCTGAAACGCAAGACTCATGCCCTGCCCGGTTATTCCGTCCACGGAAAAAGAAGCGTCGCCCACCAGCGCAACATTCCCATGCGCCACGCTGCGCGGATATTCCAGCACAGTCTGGCAACCGCTGTCCTCGCTGATGCGGCGCGCATCGCCCAAGTGGCGCGCCACCACTGGAAAATGTTGCAGCGCGCGTTCCACACGCATCTTCGGATCGCTGGTCAGGACCGCCACGTTGATTTCATCCGGTCCCGTAGGCGTCACATAAATCTGGCAACGCTCGCCCCAGTACACTTCGACAAAATCGCTCCACGGAGCAATCGCAAAATGGCAGCGGAATCCAAAACGCGCCGAACGCGCGCGCCGCGGACCGAGCCCCGACCATTTTCGTATCATGGATTTCTGGCCGTCGGCGCCTACCAGCCAGTGAAATGGAAACAACACGCCATCAAGACGAGCACTTGCAGAGTTTATCTGAGTAGCGCGCGTGCCCCAGCGAAACGAAACGCCCAGCTCCAAAGCCCGGCGCACCAACAAATCGTGTAGCGCGCCGCGGCGCAGACCAAACGCCGCGCCACGCGTGATTCTGCCACACGCGGACGATGCCTCATCGGAAAAACGCAATCCAGTAATCGGGAACGCTACAGAGGAGTCTAGCCAGATGCCGAGGTGTTGCAGCGCGGATACGCCTTCAGGGAGAAGACCTTCACCGCAGGGCTTGTCAATCGGCGGCTTGCGCGCGTCCACAACCGTTGCGCGAAGTCCCTTTTGACTTACCGCTATCGCCGTCGCTATCCCTGCTGGTCCCGCTCCGACGATCAGGACTTCCGCGCCTGTGGCCACCGCCCCCCGCTTCCTACCAACGTAACAAGACGAGCTCGGCGCAGAATCCAGGACCCATCGCGGCCAGGATGCTCAGCGAGCCGGGTTCCGGACGACGATTGGTGTATACGTCTTCCAGAACGAGCAACACAGAGGTGGAAGAAATATTTCCCACGCGCCGCAAGCAAGCCCACGATGCCGACAAATCGTCCGCCGTAATTCCCAGCGCGGTCGCGGTGGCTTCCAAAACTTTCGGACCGCCGGTGTGCATGATCCAGGATTTAATGTCGGAGCGCTTGGCGCCATTTTCGGCGAGGAACGCGTCCACATCCTTGCCCAGATGCTTGGTCACCATCTCCGGGACTTCCGGTGATAGTACGATGCGAAAGCCTTTCTCAGAGATGTCCCAGCCCATCACCTTCTCGCTGTGCAAGTAGAAGCTGGATTTCGTCGCGAGGATTTCCGGGCCGTCTGCTTTGCGATTCGAGCCGGTGACGATGGTAGCCGCGGCGCCGTCGCCAAACAGCAGCGCGGAAATCAGGTGCGCCATCGAAAGGTCGTCGCGCTGCAAGGTGAGCGAGCACAATTCCACGGACAATAGCGCGGCAGCCTGGTCCGGGTAAGCCTTCACGTAATCCGCTGCGCGCGAAATTCCCGCGGCGCCGGCGACGCAGCCCAATCCGAAAATTGGAATTCTCTTGATATTCGGCGAGAGGCCCATGCGATTCACCAGCCGCGCATCCAGTGAAGGAGCAGCGATGCCGGTGACGGAAGTCACAAAAATTGCGCCGAGGTCTTTCGGCCCGATTCCCGCTTTGTGCAACGCTTTACACAGCGACTCTTCGCCGAGCTCCAGCGCATGCGCGATCCAGGTGTTGTTAGCCTGGCCCCAGGTGGTCAGGCTTTCGTAGTAATCAATTGGCTCGACGAGATAGCGGCCCTCGACCTGCATGCTTTCGTCGAGGCGGTCGAGAATATCCGGGTTCGACAGCCGATGGCGCCAGTCGTTCTTCAGAGCCTCTGTCAAGATTTCCTGCTTGTAGTAGTATTCTGGAAAGGCGCTGGCGACGCTGGCAATCCTCATCGAATGGGCTCCTGGTTTAGTGTGGTAATCGTTCCGAAGGATAGTATCGCGAGATTGGCCATTATCAACAGGGTGTTTTTGTAAAATACCGCGTAAGTGGTGACAGGGGTTATTTTGCAGCAGTTGGCCTCCTGGCGCAAGCGCGGCGCGAAAGAATGGCCAACTGGGCGCAAGCGCGCGAAATTCGGGAATTTGCTGGGAAATGTAATGGGACGGAAAAAAATCCCCGGGTCTGGGGGCGCAGACCCGGGGACGGGGGTGAGGGACGCTGGGCCGAAAACTTTTCTAAATTCGTGCCGCGCTTAGTAATTCCAGCGGCGCATTGCCAGCGAAGCGCGAAACACCAGTTGAATGGCCATGACGATCATGGTGTCGCGAAGCGCGAGTGCTCTTTGGCGCATAACCGAAACCTCCGAGGCGTCGGGAAAAGGCAGCGCGTGTGCGGTTGCCGAAGCGGTGCGGCTTTGTGACTTCCAAATCGTGCTCGTCAGAGTGCTCATGCCCCGCCCCCTTAATTCAATACGTAAACCGGATTATCGTGTTCGACCGCAAGCACCATGGATTTGAAAATGTCCACGTCCCAGCTATCAGCGATACGCAAGCGAACGATTTCTGTGGTTTCCGAGACCAGGCGTCCGCGAAGCGGTACCCGCAGGTTGCCTGCTACGACTCGGAGAATCACCGACTGCCCCATCCAGATTCCGTAGCCTCCGACCATTGGTCTCCCCCTCGTGAGACTCAGCTTGCTCGAACAAGTAGAGTTTCGGGCCGGCGACCAACCTGGCCAATGGTACAGTGGGCTATAAGCAGTAGGCGGGTAGTACTAGGTACTTACCGGTTCCTGGGCATGGCAGCTAAAGGCTTTTCTGTTATTGTGTTTACAGCGATTTGGGGCGATTTCGGGGCTTCCGGCGCACATCGGTATTACGAGGGAATCCAGGCCTAATGGTCGAGCTGTTAAAGGAACTGTTGCACCGCCTGTCCGACGTCCGCGCCATCGTGGCGCTTGGCGGCATGGTAATGGTCTGCGGCATCATCTTCGTCGAGACCGGCCTGTTCGTCGGGTTCTTCCTGCCGGGCGATTCCCTGCTGGTCACCGCCGGGGTGGTGGCAGCAGACAAGGCTTCCGGCCTGCAGTTGCCATGGCTGCTGGTGCTGGTAACGCTGTGCGCGATAGTCGGCGACCAGCTGGGCTACTGGATCGGGCGCACGATGGGCCACCGCCTCTACCAGCGCGAAGACTCGCGCTTCTTCAAGAAGAGCCATTTGATGCGCGCGCACGCGTTTTACGAAAAATACGGGTCGCGCACCATCATCCTGGCGCGCTTCATGCCCATCATCCGCACCTTCTGTCCGCCGGTAGCCGGCGCCGCGCAAATGAACTACACGCGCTACCTCCTCTTCGACATCGTGGGCGGATTCCTCTGGGTATGGAGCATGATCCTGCTGGGCTACACGCTCGGCACCCACGTGCCTAATATAGATAAACGCATCCACTATATAATTGCGGTCGTGATTTTCGTTTCGCTGCTCCCCGCCATCATTTCCGCGTGGAAGGCCCGCACCAAAAAGATCGCCATCTGATCGCAGCAAAGCAAGGCCGTCAAGGTAGCAGTCGACTACTCCCACACACGCATCGAAAGGATCATACAGTCGGCACGTGACCGTGATTCATGCAACGCAACACGCCGCCCTGCCCGTTCATTTTCAAACCTTTGCAAAGCAACTCCCGACTACCGCGGTTAACCGGACATGGACCTTCAGACAGGTGCCGAAAACACGCATTATCACCACCTAATCGGCTTCTGCCTGATCAACGCGTGTGCCGGAGCATGTGCCGGAGAAGTGAGCCCCGGGACAGGACTGCCCTGTTCCGCCTGTTCAGGAGCCGCTCGGGGGGCCCCTGTTAGTTTTGCCGATAGACCAAGAATAATGGAATGCATACCGTTTGATCTGTGGCTAAGGAAGCTCGGTTTGCTTGATGCGATCAAAGCTCGGGGCGCGGATGGTCTAGCACCTCCCGGTCAGGCTCACTCGCGTGACTCCGTAAGCTCGAAATCCCTGGCAAGCCCTAGAAGGAGGCGCGAGCTTTGAAGGTTACGAACAGGAGGCAACAGCTCTGCGGGTTGCGGCAACTGAGCACAGTCTTGCTCATGTTTCTGGTGGCGGCTGTTGTACCAACTGCAGCGCGGCAGGTGTCGGGTGGACAGCTTCCCGAACAGCAAGCTGCGGGAAGCATCAGCGGGACAGTCGTTGATCTAACCGGAGCCGTCATCGTCGGCGCCCACGTGCAGCTTGCGCGTGGAGATCAATCCCCAAGCGCGGAAACACTAACTGACGACTTGGGACAATTTTCATTTGCGAACATTGCGCAGGGCGCCTTCAATCTCACAATTTCGTTTACGGGTCTCGACACGCAGGTAATCTCTGGGACCATCCATCCGGGCGAAGCCTACGTTGCGCCGCAAGTGGTATTGATTGTCGCTCCCCAGGTGACGCAGGTGACCGTCTCACTTACGCAGGTGGAACTGGCAGAAGCGCAAATAAAGGATCAAGAAAAGCAGCGCGTGCTCGGCGTCGTTCCGAATTTCTATGTCAGCTACCTCCCTGATGCGGTTGCGCTCTCGTCGAAACAAAAGTTCGAGCTGGCCTGGAGGTCGTCCGTCGATCCGTTCACTTTCGTTGGGGTCGGAGTTCTCGCGGGGTTTGGGCAGGCCGCAAACTCACTCAGTGGATATGGGCAAGGCGCGCAAGGTTACGCAAAGCGCTACGGCGCAGCGTACGGTGACGTTGTGATAGGTACGTTCCTGGGAAGCGCGGTAATGCCGTCTCTCCTGAAACAAGATCCGCGTTATTTTTACAAGGGTACCGGAACTAAGCGATCGCGAATTTTGTATGCGCTCTCCAGTCCGTTTATGTGCAAGGGCGACAACGGCCGTTGGCAACCGAATTATTCGTATGTAATCGGAAACTTCGCCGCAGCGGGGATCGCAAATATCTACTACCCGTCGAGCAATCAGGGAGCGGGACAGGTGGCCGAAACCGCGCTGATAAGGCTCGGCGAAAATGCCGTCGCGTCGATCTTTCAAGAGTTTGTCGTCCGGAAATTGACGCCGAAAGCTTCGAAACGCGCTCAAGCTCAGCAGTGAATACGCTGGGACTTATCCTTGACAACAGCGAATATGCGGTTGACTCCCGATAAACGCCCCAATCGTCCATGTGGATTTTAAGTTTCTGATTATCCGACATGCGGATTTCTACGAGCCCTCGGATCGTCTCGCCGCAAAATTGCCTGGGACCTTCCACTAGAGCGCGCGCTATCGCCCTGCTTTTCGGTGACGAAGCCACTTTAATGATGCGATACTGCTGGCCATCAATTTGGCCTTGTGGACGATCGCCGCGGCGATCAGCCATAGCGAACGAAGGTCTGGCGAGGAGCGTGTGTTGTGAAAATCTCTTTGACGCGAAGAGCAACGGGCCTGCTGGGTATGGTCGTCGTCATCGCGTTTGCGGCGGCGGGCTTGAAAACGATCCCGGTACGCGCGCAACAATCGAGCACAACAGAGCAGCCGGATAACTACACCTGGCTCGAAGATATCCACGGCGAGAAGCAATTAGCTTGGGTGAAGGCCGAAAACGAGCGCACGGCTGCGGTGCTGGAGAAGGACAGTCATTTTGCGCCGCTCGAAGCAGAGGCGCTGACCGTCCGCGAGTCTCCAGACCGCCTGCCGCGCCCAGAGTTTCGCAATGGCATGGTGTACAACACCTGGCGTGACGCCGAACATGTACGCGGGATCGTGCGGCGCACCACGCTGAAGGACTATCTCACCGCGGAACCCAAGTGGGAGACGGTGCTGGACTACGACGCGCTGGCCAAGATGGACAAGCAGAGCTGGGTGGGACAAGGACTCATCTGCCTGGAACCGGAAAATGAGCTATGCCTTGTGGCGCTGTCGGCGGGAGGCGAAGACGCGGCGACGCTGCGCGAGATGAACCTGAAAACAGGCCAGTTTGTGCAGGATGGTTTCGTGCTGCCGCGCGGCAAGCAGTCCGTGGCGTGGGTTGACAAGGACACGCTGCTGATTTCGCGCGATTGGGGTCCGGGGACGATGAGCGAAGCCGGTTACCCGATCACCGTCCGGCAGTGGAAGCGCGGCCAGCCGCTCGAAAGCGCCAAAGAAGTGTTTCGCGGAGACATCAAGGACAACGGATACGGCAATTCCGCGGTCATGTTCGTGGATGGCCAAGGCCACCGCGCAGTGATTGTGCGGCGCAATTTGAGTACGTTCGCGCAGCAGAACTATCTGCTCCTGCCTGGCGGCGCAAAGAAGCTCGCGCTGCCGCTGAAGGCCCGAGTAACGGGCTTGGTGGGCGGCCAGCTGCTGGTAACGCTGGACGACGATTGGATGCCCCAGGGGCAAACCACTAAGATTGCCGAGGGTTCAGTGATTGCTCTGCAGCTGTCCGCCATAGAAAAAGATCAGGTGCGGCTGAAACCGACAGTTGTATTCGCGCCCACGACCCAAGAGTTCGAACAGTTTTCTTTCACCACAAAGAACCACCTGATCCTGGCATCGCTCGAACATGTGCAGCAACGCGCATACGTGTACACAGTGGGAAGCGATGGCAATTGGACGCGAAAGCGCCTCGCCGTGCCGGACAGTGTGACGATCAAATCTGCAGCAGCGAGCCATACGGACGACCTTTTCTTTTTGGGGCTGGAAGGTTTCTTGACGCCACCAGCGCTGTGGCTCGGCGATGCCGCGAACGGATCGTTCGCTTCGGCCAAATCGCAGAAGCCGCAGTTTGACGCCAGCAATGATGTGGTGGAGCAACTCGAGGCCACATCAAAGGACGGCACCAAGGTTCCGTACTTCGTGGTCCATCGCAAGGATATGCGCTTGGACGGATCAAATCCCACTCTGCTGACGGCCTACGGCGGATTCGAGGTCGCAAATACGCCGAGCTACTCGGCTGTGGTTGGCAAGCTTTGGCTCGATCATGGTGGCGTGTATGTGCTGGCCAACATTCGCGGCGGCGGCGAATTTGGTCCGGCGTGGCATGAGGCGGGACTGAAGACGCACCGGCAGCGGATTTACGACGACTTCTACGCGGTGGCGCAAGATCTTGTCAGTCGCAAGATCACTTCCTCGCGCAGGCTGGGAATTATCGGAGGTTCTAATGGTGGGCTGCTGATGGGCGTCGAGTTCACGCAGCACCCGGAAATGTGGGGCGCGGTGGTGATCCAGGTTCCGCTGCTGGACATGCTGTCCTTCGAGCACTTGTCGGCTGGCGCTTCGTGGGTAGGCGAATATGGTTCGACCTCTGTGCCTCAGGAGCGGGCGTTCCTCGCGTCCATTTCGCCGTATAACCAATTGCGGCCGGATGTGAATTATCCCGAGCCGCTCATCTTTACTACCACGAAGGATGATCGCGTGGGTCCAGTTCACGCGCGCAAGTTTGCCGCACGTATGGAGGAATTTCACAAGCCGTTCTTCTACGACGAGATCACCGAAGGCGGCCACGGCGAAGGCGCGGACAACAAACAGGCCGCCCGCACCGATGCCGAGTACTTCACCTATTTGATGATGAAGCTCGTGGATTCAAATGGGCCGGGATAGCGGGCCGCAAGGCGACTGATCAGGACCTTGCTCGGCTGACTGAAGGCGGCGTGAAGTTTTCTGTGTTATACAATCCGCATGGAGACTCTTAAGTCGTCCGAACGCGTACTCCCTAACCTGCTAAAGACGCTGGGTTTCTTTGTGCTGTTCGAAGCGATATTTTGTTTAATCGTCGCATTTCGATTCAAGATTGCGCCTAACGAAATGCTCCGGGCATTTTGTCTGTTTTTTCTTCCGGCGTTATTGAGTCTTCCATGGATTCTTAGTGCGAGGCAGTTCATGCACAAGCCCGAGGTATGCGCGGTATTGGCCGCCATAGGAACCTCGTTATTTGCAGCACTCACAGTCGTCGCGATGCAATTTTCTGGCGTGTTGAGGTGGATGTTCTCTGATGGTGTTTCGACGGGGGAGCTGCTTTTTGTAGCGATTTTTGCGGCTATTGTTGCCGGGATTTCCGGTTACCTGAACGCGCAGAAAATCGCAAACTCGAAGAGAGTCTAGCCTTAGCACCCTCCCTTCTCGTCAACTCCACGAACCCCACCGAGTGCCTCGCAAACCACTCCACCGGAAACGTGAAATCAGGACAAAGCCGCACGGACTGTAACCGGTCGTTACCGGAAAACTGAGGTGCTACTTCATGTGAGCGGCTACGTGAGGCTCATGATATGCCTGACACTGCTCGATTTATGTCTTGTGGAACCAGTAGCATAGCCTGGGGTGCAATAGCCTCCAGGCCAAAGGCCGCTCCAACTGAAATCGTGAGCTCACGGCTCAGAAACCCACCGAAAAGAGGTGCCGTTGAACCGAGTTCAGCAACTATTCCGCACGGCCGGGGTTTAGAATCGACCACACCCAGAAGGGTTCAGATAGAGGACAACGGACGTTGATCAAATAGGGGTCTTCTCACACTGACGTGCGGCTGCAAGAGGTGACGACATGGACCTACCCGCCCTTAGGCCCAACATTGCTGGACTAACGTCTCCGGTGCAACAGGCCGAGATCGAAGTACTTCTGGCCGGTCGCTGGCCGCCGCTCAAACCGTTACCTATATTCAAATTTGAAACAGATGAGTTCCGCGCGACGGTCGAGTTCGACAAAACGCGTGGTGAGTGGGTCTGCCGCAAGACCTCGTTGCCGTCCAATAGGATTACAGAACTGCGCGGTGGATTGACGGAAATAACGTTGGCATTACCGCACGGTCAGGGGCAACTCTCCGCCGAATCGAACGCAGCAGAACCGCAAGAACAAGAATCGGAGAAGGAAGCCAGCCGTCGTCTGCAAGCCATTCTTGAGTGGCGAGAGAAGTACGAGAACGGCGCGCTCTACTCCGGCCTGCGGCGATATCTTTCCAAACACCAGCAAGACGAAATCGACGCCAGTATCCGATTGACGCTTACTGCCCGGCAGCTTCAATTCAACCCGAAGAATGTTGCGGATGTCTTCGACGCACTTTCGAAGGCCGGCGGCAAACTAGCGACACTCGTAGAAGCCGCGCAACGGAATAAAACGGAACAGCGAGCGGATGTGCCGCCAGGGGTACCGGCCGAGGTACGGGCAGACGTACCGGCAATCGCGGAAACCTTCGCACCACGCACCGAACGCAATTCGTTGGTTGAGGCGATTCCTTCCCAACGCGACCGCCGCCTTCAGCTACGCGCCACGCTTACCTCCTGCTCGTACACCGCGCTCGACGACATCAATGGTGGCGTTGTCCTCAATATAAGTGAGACGGGCATGGCCGTTGCTTCTACCGATCCTCTCGTAGTACCCGACTACCTCCCCCAGATTCGCTTTCGATTGCCCAACGTGGAGCACAGGATTAAAGTCTCCGCGCAAGTTGTGTGGGTAGCGGAATCGAAAAAAAATGTAGGCATCCGATTTGTAGATCTCGCGACCGAAACCCGCAATCAAATTGCAAATTGGATCGCGTCCGAAAAGCAATCTCCGGAATTTGCAGGTTTAACGCCGGCTCCTGTCCAGAGTCTCCTACCCGCGCCCCTCGAAAGCGCCTCAGAAGAACCGAAGTGGACTGTTGTCCCGGAGCAAGAGCAACACCCCGCGCTTGAACTGATGGCGCGCGCTGCGTCTCGACCATCTGAGCTCGTGACGCCCGAGATTCGCAATGCAAGCTCGCCACTCTTTGTCGAAGATCTACCGCTGGAAGAGGACCACGACGCATTCGCGCCCGGGTTTGGGCCGCGAGCTGAAGCGGAGAGTGCCGAGTGGCCAGCGAGTCCCATAGAGAACTCACCGTCACGTTCATTTATTCTTGAATTATCGGGACTACGCGTCGCCGCACTGATATTTTTGTTCGCGCTGATCACCTTGGCTGTGGGGCTTACGGCGGGACGCAGTGCGCTCGGATTGCTCCTCCGAGACACTAAGAAGTCACTACCGACTTCTGATCACACGTCACAGGCACTCCTGAATCCTCCACGCGAAAGGACCTCGCAACCTTCCACACCGCCGGCGACAGATTCCTCCGTTACACCTGCCGTGAATCCGCCGGCGTCGGCGACGCCGCCGAAGCCGGAATCGCACTCAGAAAGCGCGGCCGCTCAATCCCTCAGCGCACGATCGGAAGATTCAACTCCGAGCGCGGCGCCGATCGGACCATCTTCCGCAACAGCCACCCCATCGCTTCCTGATTCCGCGAACACCGAAGCCAGCTCCAACAGCGATAGCTCGACCGGACTAAGCGCGCGGAATGCGCCGCCGCCCGCAGATTTCCAGCCCGCACCGCCGTCCAGAGCCGTCGTTCCGAAGAGCGTCGCGCCGGCAAATCCCGCGCCCGCAAGTCCCGCACCACGCAACGTAATGCCTCCGGCACCCGCGATCCCGCATCTCTCATCGCCTTCAACGATCCTTTTCACTGGCCCAGGCGACGGCAGCAAACCATTCAGACTAATTCTCCCGGAAAGACCGATCGCCGCCTCCTCTACGTTCGCGATCACCTCGCAACTTTCTGTTCTTGTCGCTCCTGAGCGCACACGTGCCCCGGCTCGTGAACCGGCTCGATTGCAAGCAGGTGAGCTCGTCTCGTTCGTTTGGCCCCGTTATCCAAGGCCGGGGGATCGGCGCAGATCATCGGAAACGGTAAAGGTCCGTACGACCATCGGAGAGTTCGGCCAAGTTCTGGACGTAAAACGCGTGAGCGGGTCGTTCTCACTTCTTCCCGCCGCGATCAGCGCCATCCGCATGTGGCGTTACAAGCCCACTCTCTTGAACAATAGGCCTGTCCAAGCTCAACAGGACGTCACCATAGAATTTCGGCCGCCAAAGCATTCTCCGCGCACTCCCACTCGATACGCCGCGCAGCACTAAGGACGCTTGAGAAGCGCGTTCGCTGCGAACATCCGCACTGCATTGATTCGCGGAATTCGCGCATTGACACTCCTAGAAACGCGGAGTATTGTCTCGGAAATCTTCCGCCAGGGCACATCCCAACTCAGGAGAAAACAACATGGCCAGACGCACATTCTTGTCGCAGTTGCTGGGCCTGCCATTTCTGGCACTGGGCGCGAACGCGCAGGAACCGAAAAAAACTTTAAGGATCTTAATGAGAAGTTCATGGGGGACCGACGACCCGACCCGCGCTTCGTTTGTGTATGCACATGCGCTCGCTTTGTCGGATGCTGGTCACGAAGTTCAGATATTCCTGACTGCCGACGCAACCTATCTTATGCGCAAAGCTACCTCGGACGCGGTGCTTCCCATTGGTTGGCCGCCGCTCAGCGAGTTGCGCGAGAAGGTCGTCGCCAAACACATTCCTGTCTTTGCTTGAGGAGCTTGCTCCCGGGCCCGTGGGGTCTCGGAAAGCGATCTTGCGAATTGGAACGCGAAGTTCGGCAATCCCGCCGTTTTCGTTTCGCTGGTCGAATGGTCCGACCGCATCATCTCCGAATAGATCCTGACGGTGCAGTCGTAGCGTGAGCGGACGCGGCGAAGTGGAACACACGCGGAGATCACTCACTAGACGTCGTATCGCACGGTTCAGTACTCCCGCGAGCTTGGTTTCATCCGCAGGCAACTCAACCGAACAGGCGCATTCACGGTTCAGACGTCTGAACGTTAGGTCAGAAAAAAAGGCGGCTCGCGAAGAGCCGCCTTTTCTGAAGTGAGCACGCTCCGGTCAGAATATGAACTTGCCCGTGATTTGGGCAATTCTCTGATCCGTTGCAGCGGCCGCAAACGCGCCGTAAGGCGACGTCGGCGTGAACTGCATGAAGGCTACCTGGCCAAAGAACGGCGCGTTAGTGTTCGGATAAGGCGAACCATAATTCGCATGGTTGAACCAGTTGTACGCACTGAAACCAAGCTGGAACGTCATACGCTCAGTGACTGCAAAATTCTTCTTTACGCTCAAGTCGCCGCCCAGGAATCCTGGACCACGAAATGCGTTACGGCCGACATCACCCATGAAGTCCGTGCTGGTGGCAAAGTCCGCCGACGTGAAGCATGCAGTCAGCACACAGCCTCGCCCGTTGCTGAAGTTCCTCTGAGTGAAGGTCGGAAGCGGCTGCGCAAGGATCGTTGCGCCAAATGAGCTTGTACCTCCCAGGTTGTTGCCCACCAGCCCCGCGGTCGCTCCGCCATCGATGATGCTGAAGGGGAATCCGGTCCGGTAGAACATTGTGCCGGAAATCGTCCAGCCACCGATGGCTGCATTCAGCAAGCGCTGCTCGCTCTTGAACGGCAGTTGGTAAACGTAGCTGCCCGATACCAGGTGCCGAGCATCGTTATCCCCTGAGGCATATTGCGAGTGCAGATTGAAAGGATTGATCTGCGTAAGGACGCTGGTAATGACGCTGAAGGGCTCTTCTGGCACGTTCGAGAACTCATCAAGCGCATGAGAGTACGTATAGTTGAGCCGGCCGGACAATCCATGCCACTGGTTTTCCTGGATGGAGAATGTAACGCCGTTATAGTTCGATACTGCCCCGCTATACAGTTGATCCACGCGGCCGACGCGCGGGTCTGGAGCGGTTGCCGGAAGGGTGCCAAAACCAAAGCCGTTCAAGGTGGGATTGAAAACCAGCTCGTCATACCCATGGTTGCCAACGTAATTGGCCGAGATGACGGTGCGTGCTCCGAACGTATGCTGAATTTCAAGATTCCACTCAACATACTTCGGATTCTGGAGGTTGCGGCTGACGTCATTCAGGTTTGGAACGGAAAGGGCGCCCTGCGCATTGAGGCAACCTCCAAACGGTGCAGCTGCGCCAGCGTAGCCACCGCCGCTGGAACCGCCAGTGGTCAAACTTCCGCCGCTATTGTAATTCGACAAAAAGGCGCCATTGCACTGCGTCACCAGATTCACGCCGCTGCCCGGAAATGCAGTGGATCCCGGGGGCGCCAAGTCGAACGCTACGCTTCCCGTCGGCACATTGAACAAGTTTACCTGCGGGAAATTCGTATCGAATAGGCTCAAAAGACCGCCGGGGTAAAGATCGGTGAAGAGGCCCACGCCCGCGCGAATGACGGTATTTTGACCGATTGGGCTCCAGGCGAGGCCGAACCTTGGCTCGAAGACAACTTTTTCGATGTCCGGAATGATCGTCTTGTTCCCGGTTACGAACGATTCATCGTAGGGAATCGTCGCTCCGTGCGCCAAGTCGTTAAACGGCGTAACGGGCAGGCTCGCGCAACTGGACTGGCACACGCCACCTGAGTTGCGGTCGGCCCGCAGCGTCATCGTCAACATCAGCTTGGAGTTGACACGATACTGGTCCTGGAAGTAGAAGCCGACGCTGTAGTAGGCGATGGGTTGTTTGATCTGGGAGGCAAAGTTGTAAAGCACGCTGCCGCAGCCAAGCTGAGTGTTCGTTGGCGGGGTGGCGTTACAGCCTGTGGGAGCAACTTGATCGTTCGCAAAACCAAACAAGGTGAGGTCAACTTCAGGATATAGTGTGTTTTCGCCCGCGGTAAAGTCCGTGACGTCGTCTCTGCGGAAGTTCATACCCATCTTTAAATTGTGATTTCCGCGCGTCACCGACAGGTCGTCGACCAACTGCCACTGCTCCACATGGCGGCCTTGCGGAAATTGGAAACCTGCGGCGAATCCGTTGGGATTACCAGATCCGGTGCCAAGTGGAGTCAATGCGCCATCCACCTGAAATTCAAGGTTGCCCGGAAACAGGCCCAGCGCCGCCGACGGACTCAAATTGCCGAAAACCGCCGCGTAATATATATCGGAGAAGATGAAGTTGTTCACCACTGTCGGTGAGAAGATGTGCGTGTAATTCAGCTGGCCTTCGTTCTGAGGCTGAGTGCTCGTATTGTTAAACACAGGGTTAATCGGGTCGGTGTAGGTGGGCTGTACTCCGCGATCAAATCTGACCCGCCCGAAAATCTTGTCGTTTGGCCCTAAATTGTAGTCCACCCGTCCGCTGAGCAACCATTCCTTGTTTCCGCTGGATACGGACTCCGTAAAGCTCTCGGTGCAGGCGCCACCAGTGGCCCCTGGCGCGGTTACGAATCCCGGGCAGCTGTCGGCATTTGGTTTGGCGTTGGCGATCCCGGGGGCGCCGTTGTAAAGCTTGAAGACATTCGCATAAAACGCCTGCGTGGCCGGATCCGCAGGAACGTTACCCTGCACGAAACTTTGAAACGCCGGCGTGGGCACGCTGACGTTCTGAATGGAACCGAAGATGTACCGAATTCCTTCCGTATTCACGAAGAAGTACGCTTTGTCTTTCTTTATGGGACCGCCGAAGGATGCCGCCCACTGGTTATTGTTTTCGAATGGTCTGGAATTAGGCAAGCCTTCGCTAAGTTGGGTGGCTTTGTTAATCGGGTCGTTGGCGTTGAGCGCCCGGCCCGTCCAGTTGTAAACCAAGTCGCCGTGAAAAGCGTTGCTGCCGGATTTCGTGCTGTAATCGATTTGAGCGCCCGCCTGACGGCCATACTGCCCGGTGTAACCGTTGTTCACCACCGCAACTTCCTGCAGTTCATTGCCGCCCAGCAGCAAATTGCTGGAACCAGAATTGTTCAAGTTCAAGAACGCGTCGTTGTAGTCATTGCCATTGACGGTGAAGAGGTTTGAGGTGCCGGGCAGACCGAAGGCACTGAAGTTGCCGTAGCCGCCGCCCGTCGAGCTGTTCATGATGATGCCCGGCGCGGTCTGGGCCACGTAGGTAATGTCGCCGCCAGGGTTCGGGATATTCTGAATCTGGTTCGTATCGAAATTCGAGGAGATGTTCGCGTCTTCGGTTTGCAGCAACGCGCCTTGCTCCGTGACCGTAATGGTTTCCGAAGTAGTGCCAACTTCCAGCTTGACGCTGGCCAGCGCGGTTTGCCCGAGAAGAACTTCGACTGTCTCGGTCACCTGCTTAAAGCCAGTTTGCGACACCGATAGGACGTACATCCCTGGCTTAAGTAGTGTGAATTGATAGGCACCGGTCGTCCCTGTAGTCGCAGACAGGACCTCACTTGTGGACTGGTTTTTCAAGTTCACCACGGCACCCGCAATTACCGAACCTGAAGGATCGGTGACAATTCCAGTGAGCCCCCCTGTGACCACGCTCTGCGCCGACGCCAGAGCCGGCAGCAAGAGCAGCAAAGCCATAAACGAAACGGCAAGTCGACAGCGCCCGTCAAATCGCAATCGCATTTTTCACGTCCAGTCTTCCGTCAGATTTTCGGAGGCCGCTAATCGGTTAGCTAGCCTCTCACGCCAACGCGTACTGCACCTTCGTCTCCGTTCTTTGCGCCAAATAAGTTGTTTGCTAAGGGCCAGTTACAAAAATGCGGAGGGACAGGCTATGTTTAACTCGTTAAGAAACGATGGGCACATCCGATTATCTGGAACGATACCTTACTGAAATCGCGGCGCTGCGCGCTTTCGAGGGCGGAGCGCTCGATTATTTCTTAATGAATTACGTTGCTATCGGGTTGGTATTCGCTCGGGAGCGTGGACAGACTCGGTCAGTGTTTTGCGATCGGTACACGGTTTAGTTCTGTAATCAGATGCATACCCCTAAATCGAATTGATTAATGCTCATGATGGCGTCTCATCTGCGGCGAAAATTACCTTCTGGCCTTGGCGTGGATCGAAGCTTCCGGCGAAACGCACGTCCGGCTAAACGCGTTAGCCGGAGAAGTGGGTTCCAGCACGATCTTGTACTATTACGCGCCAAATAAACTCTCGTGCTAACCAAGAAAAGAGTGGGGTGCCGCGGCTCCAAGACCCGTAGTCCCGAGCGCGAGAGCTGCGCGACGGTTTCTAGCTGTAGGAAATGGCCCGAAAGTCTTCCATAATGCTGAAACTGCGGAAGCTTTAACGAAACGATGAGCGTCTATCTTTACCGGATCAGGCCAACACACATTTTGAGGTGAGGCGACATGGGACCTCTACTCCAGGATGTTCGCTACGGCTTTCGGGGGCTTGCAAAATCTCCCGGCTTCACCGCCGTCGCATTGCTCTCCCTGGCGATTGGCATCAGCGCGAACACCGCGATCTTCAGTATCGTCAACACGCTACTACTCCGCCCGCTCCCTTATACGGACGCTAGCAGACTGGTGATTTTGTGGAACCGCTCGCCGGGCCTGGGCATCACCGAAGACTGGTTTTCGACAGCGCAGTACTTTGACATCAAAACAGGACACCACGGTTTCGAAGATGTGGCCATCGCCATCGGTGGTAACGAAAATCTGACTGGCGACGGGGCACCGGAGCGGGTAGGCACCATCCACGTGTCTTCAAATCTTTTGCCCATGCTCGGAGTGGAACCCGCCAAGGGGCGCCTCTTTGTTTCCAGCGAAGACGTAAAAGGCAGCGCAGGGACCGCGGTTCTGGGTTACGGCATGTGGGTCAGGCGCTACGGCTCGGATTCTCAAGTCATCGGGAAATCGCTGACGATCAACGGAAAAACGTATCAGGTGATCGGCATTCTGCCGCGCAGCTTTTCCTTGCCGCGCGAAGTATTGCCAACCCTGGGCGGCGCAGAACAGGCTGAGATCCTTCTTCCCCTCCCGCTTGCACCGGATGCCGCGCAAAATCGCGATCGCGAAGACTACAACATCATCGGCAAGCTGAAAAAAGGCGTAACGCTGCAGCAGGCGCAGGCCGAAATGGATACGATCACTGCCGGCCTGCGGCGCGACCATCCTACGAATTACCCACCGAATGGCGGCCTGATGTTCGGCATCGTTCCCCTGTCTGAACAAGTAGTAGGCGACAGCCGGGGCGCTTTGTTCGTCCTGCTTTTCGCCGTGGCTTTTGTCCTTCTGATCGCCTGCGCCAACGTCGCAAATCTCCAGCTATCGCGCGCTCTGGCACGGCAGAAGGAAATCGCGCTTCGGATGGCGATTGGAGCGAGCCGTATGCGCATCGCGCGACAGTTGCTTACGGAAAGCGTTCTACTCTCATTGTGCGGCGGAGCACTGGGAGTTTTGCTGGCGTTGGCTAGCCTGAAATGGGTTCGCATACTCGGGCCGGGAAGCGTTCCGCGCCTGGACTTTATCAGCATTGACGGACGAGTTCTCCTCTTCACGCTATTCATTTCTCTGGTTTCCGGGACGATCTTCGGCTTGGCCCCGGCGTTGCGGGTTTCGCACATTGATTTGAACTCCGCGCTCAAGGAGGGAGGGCGCGGCGATTCGGGTGCAGGCGCCATGTGGGGACGCGGAAAGAGCCTGCGCAAATCGCTGGTCGTTTCCGAACTCGCGCTTTCGGTATTGCTGTTAATTGGAGCGACTCTGTTAATCCGCAGCTTCGCGAACCTGCAAAGCGTTTCTCCCGGTTTCAACCCGAAGAACGTTTTGACGATGGAACTGACGATGACGAACGACCGATACCGCCAAGACCAAACAGCCGTGTTGTCCACATACAAACAAATCATGGATCAGCTGGCGCGCCTTCCCGGAGTGCAGTCTGTGGGAGCCATCACTTCGCTGCCGTTAAGCCAAATGTTCGCCTGGGGGCCGATCACTGTGGAAGGCAGGATTCCGCCACCAGGCGAGAATTTCATCAACGCGGACATCCGGGTTACAGCCGGGCATTATTTTGAAGCGATGCAAATCCCGCTGCTCGCGGGCCGGTTCTTCAATGAGTCTGATACCAAGACCAGCCTGCCAGTAGGAATCGTGGATGAATATATGGCCAAGGAATTGTGGCCTAGTCAGAGTGCGCTCGGAAAACGCCTGCACAATGGCGGCATCACGGATAAAGAGCCCTGGATCACAGTAGTAGGCGTGGTCGGACGAATAAAACAATACACACTGGACTCCGATTCGCGCATCGCCATCTATTATCCGCAGGCGCAGTTCGTAACCAGGGAGATGAACGTTGTCGTTCGCAGCAGCGGCGACCCTGCCGCGTTGTACTCGGCCGCGCGCCAGGAAATTCAGAGTGTGGACCGCGATCTCCCAATTTTCCACGTGGTGACCATGGAGCAGCGAGTTCAGGAGTCTCTCGCTCGACGGCGATTCGCGATGCTGTTGCTCAGTCTGTTCGCCGGCCTCGCCGTGGCGCTGGCTATGATTGGAATTTATGGCGTCATTTCCTACGTGGTCAATCAAGGAACGCGCGAGATTGGCATTCGGCTGGCGCTGGGAGCCACACCGCGCGCGATATTGCGCCTGGTCATAGGCCGCGGCATGGCATTGGCAATTCCCGGCGTGCTCATCGGCGTGCTTGGCAGCCTTGCATTCACGCGCATGATGCGCGGCCTTTTGTTCGGCGTCAGCCCGATAGACCCTTTGACCTTTGTTGCCATTCCGTTGCTGCTCGTCTTGGTCGCCTTACTGGCGAGCTATATCCCGGCCCGGCGCGCGACCCTCGTGGACCCGACAGTTTCGCTGCACAGCGAATGATTCCATGATTACCAACCCATTTGCGCCATCCGCGTAAGGATAATCGCGCTGTAGCTATTCATCCGCTCAGGCCGTCGCTTCAGAGGAGCCGGCAGAATTGCCGCCAGCCGCGCCGCCTGTTGCCGGCCGATATTGCGCGCTGCGGTTTCGTAGTGGTAGCGAGACGCCGCCTCGGCGCCATAAATGCCCGGGCCCCACTCGACCACGTTGAGGTATATCTCCAGAATGCGCCGTTTGCCGAGCACCAATTCGGCCACCGGCACCAGCGTAGCCTCTGCGCCCTTGCGCAGGAACGAGCGGCCAGTCCCGAAGAAAAGGTTTTTCACCAATTGCTGCGTGATGGTAGAAGCTCCGCGAGTGCGCTCGCCTTCCAGATCATCTTGGGCAGCGATTTCCATCTGGTGCCAATCGAATCCATGGTGCTGGTAGAAATTCGCATCCTCTGCCGCGATCACCGCGTGCTGCAGCTCAGGCGAGATTTGGGCGAGCGGCACGAATTCGTAGCGTTCGCGATACGGCTTGTTGTGAATCCACGCCTGCAGGTGGCGCTGCATGTGCACCGCGGTGGTCGGCGGGTCAATCCACCGTGCGGCCATCAGCATCAGCGCGGCCAGCGACCAAAGCACCACCACGCCGATGAGAAGCCAGCGAATAAACGATCGCAGGAATACCGTCCGCGACGGCGCCTTGGCATCTGTGTTCGTGATAGCGGGGTTCGCGATAGGTGGTGTCGTGATGTCTGTGTCCGGCATGGCGGTCACGTTTTGCAATGATATCCCGCGCCGGGTAGCCGCTGGTGGACGATCTTGTTTGCTTGCTCGCGCGAACACAGAGCGCTGCGGAGAATTAAGACCGCGATGGAGGTTTCCAAGGTTCGAGCCAGAAGTCGAGATGAAGCCACAAGCTGTAAGCGTAAGGCATCAAGACGAACGAGAGCGGAACAGTGAAGAGGACCCAGAGGGCGAAGCGACCGTTGTGAGAGACAGCATCCCAGTCGGGCAGAAAAAGTGAAATCAGAAAAACGGGGATGACGATCGCCAGCGTAAGGCCGTACGTGACGATCATCCCACCGATGTAGTAGCCCTGCTCGCGGAAGAACGATAGGCCACAGCGCGAGCACTCCGGATAGATTTTATTCGGCCAACGAGCGAGCAGGAGCCCCTGTTGGCAATACGGACATCGCATGCGCAACGCGTCGAGAACAGCGCTGCGCAAGGGCATGTGGCGTGCTTTCTCCATCGTGGCCAGTCGGCATGCAACAGTGTACGCCCGTCCTCGATGTCGAACATCCGGATGTTGCGGCGCTCGGAAGAACAGCCACGGGGGATCGAATCGTTTTCGACTTTGCAGGCCGGATTAATAAGCGGAATCTGACATTTGGTCGAGCGCGGAATCGATTGCTGCGGCCAATTTGGTCACACCGTCGGGCTTGGAAAGCACCACATCAATGCCCGCCGCCGAGCTCAGGTACTTTCCAATATTGTCGCGATACATTGTGAACAAGATTATGCGGGTATCGGGCATCGCGCCTTTGAGCACCGACGCAACTTCCGCGCCATTTAACTCGGGCATCGCCAGGTCAAGCAGCACCAAATCCGGCTTGAGAGCCATGGCTCTCTGCACCGCTTCGCGACCGTTGACTGCTTCGCCGCAGACCACCACGTCTGACCGGGTTGATAAATAGCGTTTAAGGACCTGGCGAACCGTGAAGCTATCGTCCACTACGAGGACGTGTTTGTACTTGCCTAATTTCACCCAAGTAAGTTACTCCAGCGTGTTTCCAATACGGAATACACTGTTCAATGTAGGACGTCTGGCAGCGTGGTTAGGCCCGGTGACTCCGAAGCGTAGGGATATGGCGCGAGTAGCGCCGTCGGCCATGGAAAGAGCCGATATACCTCGATTGAATTTCCATTGAGACCCGCCATGCTTTAGAATCCTCCTGTCAGAACAGGTCTCACGGAGAATCAGGATGAGCACTCTCGATCAATTGTTACTACGCAACAAAGAATTTGCCGCTGAGCAGTCTGCCGCGGGCGCACTCATGCCATCGTTTCCGCGGGCGGTGCCCAACATCAAGGCGATCATCATCGGTTGCGCAGATATGCGCGCGGATCCTGCTCATGTCCTGGGAATTAGGCCGGGCGAGGCCGTCGTGCTGCGCAACATCGGCGGACGATTCACCCCGGGGCTACTCGAGCAGTTGGCCCTGCTCGGACGAATCGGTGCGGTTGCCGGACAGATTCCCGGAGGCGGCGGGGAGTTTCACCTCATCGTGATGCAACACACCGATTGCGGCATGTCTCGCTTGGCGGGCGATCCGGCCCTGCTCGCACATTATTTTCAAATACCGGAAGGCGAGCTCAAGACCAAAACGGTCACCGATCCCCGCGCGGCGGTTACCGGCGACGTTGCTGCGCTCCGCGCAATTCCCGTATTCCCGGCCACATGGCTGCTATCAGGCCTCGTGTACGACGTCGCCACCGGACTCGTCGAGGTCGTCGTACCGCCCGCGCCGATTCGCGCTGCGTGAACACCATCACGCGCGCGGCCCAGCAAGACCATATATACGCCGAGTTTTATTCTGAACGTAGCTCAACCACGAGTGCTCGAGCTTCCACAACGCTCGCCGCCTAAAACGCAAAGCGGGGAGCCGGGCGGCTCCCCGTTTGCTTCTTCCGTGGGCCTCCGCGATGCCGAAGGCGTCGCTGGCGGCCGCGCACCGCAAGAGCGGTGTGAAAACGGCGTCTATCTTAAAGTTCTCTGCCCGGTGGAGTCATACAAATTCCTCCGCGCACTACGACTACAATTCCCTTCTACTCCCGCGTATTGCTGAATGCAACTGGAAATTTTAGCCAGCCACGCGAACGCAAAAATCGCGGTGCCGGCTCATGCGGTGAGAAGAAAAATTGCAAGCGGCGGGTTACTTCAGCAGTAGAGCTTCGCGGACCTGATCGCGCCCCACAAACGTCTTCGACGAGCGGAACTTCCCGAAAATATCCAGAATCTCGCGGTTTTGAAATACGCGCGCATGCACGGCCAGCGTAGGAGTCGGCACCAATTCCAGAGTTTGCGAATCCACAACCTTGTAACGATTAAATCTTTCCGGTGCGCGGCTGTGAAACGAAGCCAGCACCGCACCCCCGGGCCGCATCACCGTGTAAATCCGCTCCATCACGCGCGGCAGCAGCTCGGCGTCCAGATAATCGAACAGGTCCCACGCCAGCACGCCGTGAAAATAATCCTCGGGATATTGCAATGCGGTATCCAGAAATTTTCCAGCCAACATTCCTTGCGAGACGCGCGCGCTGCCGTCTCCCACCGGCGTCTTGCGCAGGCTTTCTTCCTCGGCCAGCAGAAATTCCTTCCAGGAACGCAGCAGGTCTTCCGTGGACAGCCGGAAGCCCTTCTCGATGAAAAACATCACGGTGGATTGAAACACGGCGCCCAGGTCCAGAATCTTGCCCTGGCCGTTGTCGCTGATCAGCCACAGAAATTCTTTCAGCCCATTCGATACGCGGATATTCGCGGAAGCAGCCGTAGCGGATTCCGGCCCCGGTTTCACAGCCGCGCGGGCCGTCGCGGTGGAGTTCAGTCTTTGCTTGGCCGTCCAGTCCATGAAGCGCTTTAGCCCCTCGGCGTGCCGACAATGGCGGTGCTGGAAACTTCGCTATGCTCGGCTGGTGTCACGCTCACGGGAGATTCAGTCGCGTGACCAGGCCGCGTCATTTCCACTTTACCGCGGAATCGCGCGCCGTCTTCAATCCGAATGCGCGGCGAAAGCACGCTGCCCTGCACGTGGCTCGCGGAACCCATGCGCACGTTATCACGCGCCTGCAAATTCCCCTGCACGTTGCCCTCAATCACAATTTCCGGCGCAGCGATGTCTGCATTCACGCGGCCGTTCGCGCCAACCGTCACGCGACCGTTGGCCAGATGGATTTTCCCCTGGGCTTCGCCTTCGATGATCAGGTGGCAATCGCCGGAGATGTCTCCGCGAATTTTCAACCCCGCGCTGATGGTCGAAACGGAAGCGATCGCCGAAGTCACATCCGCCGCAGTTGCCGGCCCGGATGTGGATGCCGGCGCAATCGGCGCGGCCGGAACGAAAGTCGCTACGGTTTCCGCGCGCGGAGCCGTGGGCGAATTGAAATTCGGAGTGCTTGCGGCAGGTTCCGCTGCATCTGCTCCCGGCGAAGATGGCTTTAGTTCTTCAGTTCTTTTCCACATATGGGTTCCTCCCCAGTATTGCTTCGACTCCCGCGGGGGGTGGCGGGGTCCTGATTTGATGCACGAACTATAGTACAGAGATGTGTACGAACGATAGAGCCTGGCGTACTTAAGTGACAACGCGCCGCGAATCCATCACCACCTCCGAGACGCGCTCAGGTCGTCCGCACGTCGCTGTGCCGCATTTCCCACAACGCTTCCACATACCCGCCCAACTCGTGAAAAAATATCCGCACGCCTTCCCCGGTGCGCCACCAACTCTGCGGATCGTAATCAGTATCCGGCGCGGAAATCACGCGCAACTGTGTGCCCGGCGGCAAAGTACGCTCGTAAATATATTCCGACCTGCGCGTGTGGTAATTTGAAGTAACCAGCAGGATTTTTTTCCAGCCATGCGAAGCCACGTAATCGCTCACCACCACGGCCTCCTCGCGCGTATCCTCCGCCCGGTGATTCAACGGAATAATCGCAGCGGCCGGCACGCCGTGATCCACCAAATCGCGTTTCATCAGGTCCGTAGTGCTGGCGTACGAACGCAACGACCGCCCCGTCGCCACCACGCGCGGCGCCATCCCGGACCTGAACAACGCCGCAGCACGCGAAGCCCGCACCGCATCAAAATTATCCCCGCTCAGCACCACAATGACGTCCGAATTTTCCGGTGCATCGTCCACAATCCAGAATTCCCCGGCAAAACGCAGCAGCGGCACGCGCACCAAATACAGAATCACCAGAAACACCACGAGCGCGATCAGGAACATCAGCTTGAAGATAATTCCGCCGCGTTGCGCATCCGGCTCGGCGAAAAGCGTGGCGGCGAGGCTGGTCATTTTCCTCGGTTGTCTGGGTCAATCTGGCGCAAGCGTTCGGCGGCCTGCTCTGGCAGCGTTCCGTTGAAATAAACTTCCTTGATGCTGTAGGACTTGCTGCGCTGCTCCACGATCGGCAGAATCTCGATGTGCCAGTGGTAATCTTCCGCGATGCTGCGCCAATATTCACGCAGCTCGCCCTTGGTTTGTTGCGTGCTGGGCGCCGTGTGCACCACTAAATGATAGCCTGGCGCAACCTGCAGCAAGCGGCGCAGCGTTCGTCCCAGCAACGCCGCCAGGTGCCCGCGATTTTCTCCCGGCAGCGGCGCTTCAAATAAATGATTGTGCGTGCGCGGCTGCAGCCACACTTCGTACGGCACGCGCGAAGCATAAGGACACAGCGCGTGATAATCGCCCGCACTATCCACGATGCGCTTGGCCTGGCGCTTTTCCTGTCGCAAAATATCGCAAAAAACGCAGCGCTCGCGGTCGCGATACCATTCACGCGCCGAACGCAGTTCGTACAAAATCCGTCGCGGCACAAAAGTTGTCGCGGTGATCTGCGAATGTGCGTGCGGCCACTCTTCGCCCGCCTGTGCGCCCTGATTCTTGAACACGGTCACATATTTAAAACGCGCGTCACGTTTCAGGTCGGCGATGCGCCGCGCCCAGGCGTCCAGCACCCGCTCGATTTCCTCGTCGCTCAATTGCTCGAGCGCGCGCGTGTGCTGCGGCGTCTCCACCACAATTTCGTGAGCGCCCACGGCCGCCATGCGGTCGTAAATTCCTTCGGCGGTGCGCCCCGGATCGCCTTCGATGCGATACAACGGCCGAAAATGCGGGTAAACCCGCACTTGCCACGGCCCGCCCGCCGGCAAATCCAGCAGCGAATGTATCTCGATGCGATTCTCCGGGCACAGCGGACAAGGATCGGGCCGCACTTTGTCCCGTTCCGGATGCCCCGCCACCACCCAACTGCGCGTAATCGGATCTTTGCGTAGTTCCATCAGCCCTCAGCCGCAAAATCGAACGCGTCATCTTATAACGTGGATTGTGTGAGGGCAAAACATAAGAGGAAAGGTTTCGTAGCGGCGGTCTTCAGACCGCCAACGGTTTGCAGTTTAGCGCTGACGATCGGCGCCGCTAGACGACCCACCAGGTCCAAGTTAGTATCGATTCCCATGGATCACGAAGAAGCAGTGATAAGGGCGTTCATACTTCCCACCAAGCGGGAGAGGTATCTAGAGTTTCTGACGAACCCAAAAGGAAGAGCAAAATTTGTCGCCGGACTCGCCCACTTCAAACACTTGGATCCAAGGTTTGCGTTTAGCATTCCTGGGAACCATAAAAACCCCGCCTCGCTCCGCAAGCTGCTCGTCACTAAGGGCGCCGGCTCGACGTGCTGGGTGATTAGCGAAAATCGCGACCTAGACGGTCGAGAGATGGACTTGGAGGCCGCGCTGCAAGAAGCAATCGGCTATCAGATGGGGACTTTCATTTCTTGCGTACCAGGAAAATTAGCCTACTTCGAGGACGAAGACGACAGATTCATCCTGCAGCGTTAGCACGATCCTTCAGCGGGTGTAATGCGTGGGCGTGGGCCCAGCTTCCAGGCGATGGCGATCCCAAATCGCGCCTTCGCGGCTATAGCTGGCCATCTCGAAATCCTGCGTCAATTCCAGGCAATCCGTGGGGCAAGCATCTTCGCACAAGCCGCAGAACATACAGCGCGAAGTATCATACGTAAAAGTAGTCAGCACCTTGCGCCGCGTGGCATCGTCGCGCAGCCAGCCCACCACAATCAAATTCTCCGGGCAAGCCAGCGCGCACAGATTGCAGGAAATGCACAGCGACTCCCCAGTCTCCGGATTCATGTTCAGCCGCGGCGCGCCCCGATAGCGCTCCGCCACCATCGGCCGTTCCTGGGGATACTGCTCGGTGTAAATATTCTTCGGCGCCTGATAACGAAACGTGACCCACATGCCTTTGAAGAGGTCTACCAGGAAGACGCGCCGCAGAAGTTCTCTCATCGCGTGGATTGTGACTTCCCTGCTGGTGGATGTCAATAGACGCGTACCAAGAGTGATGGCTAGCCTTCTACACCACGTTTAACCGGGCCGCGGAACAATCGTCAGCGTTCGCCGGCTGCTGGTCGGTCCTTCCCGAGCTCCTTGCGGACCTCGTCGAGATTCTCAAATTGCCCGCCATAGAAATCAATATATTCGTCGTGACTGAAAAACGCGTTCACGTAATTCGCCTCCGTCAGCACGTAGCCTCCCCACCCATTCAACATCGCTACTTGCAGGAAGGAACCGAGGTCCTCTGCTTCATATCCCAGAAATAAGTGCCCCGGTGCTTCCTGGAGCAATCGCTGATCGCCGTAGGATTGACGCAACTTGTGATATAAATGCAAGTTCTCGCTGCTTCCCCAGATGCCCCACTCGGTAATAAAGAGCAAGACCGGCTGCCTATACGTCAGCGTCGTCGCGAACCAATGAGCGATGTAGAAGATGCGGTGAGGGAGTGGCGGGTATGCGACTCGTTCTACGTGCACACCCGGGACTAAATCCGGTTTTTTACGCTCTCGGCCCAACAACCAAGCTTCGCATTCTTCTTTCGTGTAGAAGTGCAATTTTCCCCCTGCAAAGAGGAACATCCTAGGCCGATACGGTCGGCGTATGCAACGGTCAAAAACAAGCTATCAAGAGCTGTGCGGGCTGCAGAGACGCGTGCGAGCGAGAGTTTCACGCGCAGCGAGGTGCCGATAAAGCGCTGGAGTGGTTCCATGCTATCCTGCAAAAAATGAGCGCGAGCGACAATAATGTTCTCGACGGCGCCAACGACGCACGATTCATGCACGCCGCTCTGGAAGAAGCCCGCGCTGCAGCCGAGCGCGGCGAAGTCCCAGTCGGCGCAGTGGTGGTGATAGACGATGAGATTATCGCCCGCGCCGGAAACCGCACCATCAGCGATTGCGATCCCACCGCGCACGCCGAAGTAATCGCGCTACGCGAAGCGTCAAAAAGGATCGGCAATTATCGCCTGAGCGGCGCCACACTCTACGTCACCATCGAACCCTGCGCCATGTGCGCCGGCGCCATGATTCAAGCCCGTATCGCCCGCCTGGTGTACGGCGCGCCAGACGCCAAAGGCGGAGCCGTGCATTCATGCTTCGCGGTGCTAGATCATCCGCAGCTCAATCATCGCGTCACGGTAACCGCCGGCGTCCTGGCCGAAGACGCAGCAGCCGCCCTAAGAGATTTCTTCGCCGCGCGCCGCTAGCAGAGTATCGTTATGACCCCGAATCCGATTGACTGCTCGCCACTTACCGCGGATTTGTTTACACTCGTTCACGGCGCGATCAACGCGCCCTGATACCGCCCGATATAAAAGATCATAAGAAGGAATAATTCGAATGAAAGTAAGAACGGCTAGCAGCATTATTCGCAACGTCGTGCGCGTATTGCTATGTTTCACAATCGCTGCGATCTGCGGTCTCTGTGCCGCTTCCCTCCCGGCGCAAACCGCCAAAAATCCGCAACCAGCAGCGCAAACCCCAGCCGAAGCCACGCGGAAGGATCTCCTCGCTCAATTCAACGAATCGCTGCAGGAACTCACCGCCCGCGTCTCGCCCTCCATCGTGCAAGTGCAAGTCACCGGCTATCGCGCGATCAACGATAAAAATGATACCGACGCCAGCACGATTGGACGCCAGCGAAGCCTCGGCTCCGGCGTGATCGTGGACCCCGACGGCTACATCATCACCAACGCGCACGTGGTGAAAGGCGCACAGCGCGTGCGCGTAGTCCTCACTCCTAGCACCGCCGGCGATTCGCAAGTGCGCGCCAGCCTGGGCCTGGGCGATCACAGCCCGCCGGCCGACGCGCGCATCATCGGCATCGCGCCCGCGATTGATCTGGCGCTGCTGAAAATCGAGCAGAAGAATCTGCCGTCCATGGCTTTCGCCGATTACACGCAATTGAAAAAGGGCCAGCTGGTGCTGGCTTTCGGCAGCCCCGAAGGACTGGAAAATTCCGTCAGCATGGGAGTGGTCAGCGCCGTCGCGCGCCAAGCCGATCCGGACGTGCCCTCCGTGTACATCCAGACCGACGCTCCCATCAATCCCGGAAACAGCGGCGGCCCGCTGGTAAACACCAATGGCGACTTGGTTGGCATTAACACATTTATTCTCACGGAATCGGGCGGCAGCCAGGGACTAGGCTTCGCCATCCCCAGTAGCGTCGTGGAATTCGTCTACCACGAGCTGCGCAAATATGGCCGAGTGCATCGCAGCATCATCGGCGCGCAACTGCAGGACATCACGCCCGATCTCGCCACGGGCCTTTCGCTGACAAAAGACCGTGGCGTGGTGGTTACAGATGTCGAGCCGGGTGGCCCCGCCGAAAAAGCTGGTCTGCAGATTCAGGATATCCTGCTGAACCTCGACGGTCGCGCCATGGGCAGCGTCCCGCTAGCGGAAATGATTATCTCCACGCGTCCGGCGGGCGCCGTGATGCGGGCCGAGGTCCTGCGCGGCACGCAACGGCTCACGCTGACGATTCCAGTGAGCGAGCAAAAAAACGACGTGGATCAACTGGGCGATCTGGTTGACCCCGAAAAAGATCTGGTCACTAAGCTGGGAATTTACGGCGTGGAAATTGACGTGCAGCTTGCAAAGCAGCTCGAGGACTTGCGCGAACCTACCGGCGTGATCGTCGCAGCCCTCGCCGCCGATTCCATGGGCGTTGAAGCAGACCTGCAACCCGGCGACGTGATCCACGCGCTAAACGGCAAGCCAGTCACAACGCTGGAAGGATTGCGCGCCGCGCTAAAAGCGCTGCCCACCGGCGCCCCAGGCGTCCTACAAGTCGAGCGCGACGGAAAATTCCTCTACATCACTTTTGAGATGGATTGACGCTGCCGAAATTCCACGAGTCGCCGCCGCACTCGCTGTTGTGACCCTGCCACGCCTTTGTTAAGCTACAAGTGCTGAAACCGCGGAGAGGTGTCTGAGCGGTTGAAAGAGCTCGCCTCGAAAGCGAGTGTCGGGGAAACTCGACCGTGGGTTCAAATCCCACCCTCTCCGCCACCTATTATTGCCCCGCCGCCGCGCACGCCCCGATCGCCCCCTGAAATTGCATCTTCAATATTTCGGCTTTTTCTTCCGTAGTGACCCGCACCCAAGCGCCGGAAGTCTTAAGTTGCTCCACGTTAGTGATGGGCCCCCGTTTTTCGTTGAATACAATGTCCTGGTCCACCACGTTCACGGTTTTACTTCCATCGGCGGATTGCAGCGAAACCACATAGTAGTCGCCCGCCTCGATTCCCGGACGATCGCCCTGTCCCGCGTGCACCGCTTCGACAGTAATCTTCTTCGCGTCCATCGTGGCCAGCGGGACCTCAAAGCGGTGCGTCTCGATGTAAATTAGCTGCCGCGCCGCGGTCCCTTCCTGCATTTGGTTCCAGACGACCGTGCAGCCGTCAAAGCTAATCGGCGCCACGGAGATCGTCGTGGTCACTTCGCCGTAATGCGGCACGGTATGTTTCCAGCGGTCGGTATGCTCGATCGAGAACTCCCGCGCCAGATCCTTCAGAAACCGGGAAATTCGCGACGGCTGCGTGGCTTGCGGCAGCACCGTACCACGCGCGGAGTGCGCCGGCGCGGCCAAGCCGTTGACCCCGACCAGCATCAGCAGAAAAACCAGCACGCCCTCGAACCAATTCATATGTTTGTGCATCGCTGGCGTTTCCTTCAAAGCCGAAGAACGTGGCGCATGCCCCCGAACCTCACGCCGCCGCAAATTATCATCCCAATCGCACCCGAAGAACCACACCTTTCGCCTTTCTTCGCCTCCAGAACCGCCCAGCGACACCGCCCGGGCAGCCTGTACCAGTACGTCTAGCGTCCGAGTACTGCGCGAATCGGTACTTGGCTAGACGCCATACTCCGAGTACGCTGCGGCGGGTATCCGAGCAAAGAACACCGGGGCAAACGCAAGAAATCCCGCAGCTGCGTACGGTTGTTTCCTGAAATTCTTCTTGCGCGGAGCTTTTCGTTGTAGCACGATTTCGGCCTCGGCGCCCAGCCGGGACCGGTCCTTTCCCCGCTTGATCGGAAGGTTGCTCGCTCCGCCGCGAGTAGCCGGCTGCTCACAGGACTTTCGAGCAAGGGGAATTGGGAGGGCCAAATGATTAGTACCGCGCGATTTTCTTTGATTCTCGCTGCCGCCGGAACTGTCTCTCTTCTCGCAGCGTCTGCCTCCGCCAATACGGCCACCGTTCGGTGCGTTTCGCGCCAAGATCAAATCTCTGTGTATGATTCGCTCAGCACGCGCGGCGTCGAAGCCAAACTCAGGTGCGGCGAGGAAGTGGAAATAATTGGCCGCGTGCAGGACTACGTAAAGATTCGCGCGCAAAATGGCGTCGAAGGCTATGTGCCAGCCACTTCGTTCGCGGGCCTCGCAACTTCCGCAAATCGTCCGGCCGCGCCTCCCAGCGCTGCTTCCGATAACGCCGCCTCTGTCAACGCAGTCCCAGCTCAGAACACCACGGCGAAAAAACAAGATTCGAGCGCGCCCGTCGCGCCGTCCGACACTTTCGCCGAAATGAATCCAACAGCTGATCCACAGCCGCTCGCGGATGCGCCGGCTAAAGCATCTGCAGGCGTGCCGGCGAAGCAGCCGCCGGCTGCCAGTACCGCTGCTTCTTCAGCGGCGAAGCCCGCCGCCGATGGCGATGACATGCCCGCCGCTCAACCCGAAAACGAAAGCGCCGACCCCGCCTGCCAGAATTATTTTTCCGCGTATGGACTCGCGCCCAGCCAAATGAAATGGATCGCGCAAAATCGCAAGAAACTTTTCGCCAATGTTTGCCCCGCACCCGATATCTCGAAAGTGGACTATGTGATCATTTTCACTCATGACGTGGACTTCTTCGCCGCCACCATGCCCACGCCCGTTCGCCAGCTGGAGGGATTCTCGGATTTCAAGGCGATGACCGGCATGGACCCCGAGCTGATGTCCGCATCCGACGCGGACAAAGCCCATCGCCAATACGTCTGGATTTTCCACTTCAAGCCGGGCACTTTCGACCCGTCGAATTTCTCCCCGCGCCGCCGCTACCAATTCTCCACGGTCGAATCCAGCGCGCTAGGCTCCAAAGCCGGCCTAAAAACAGTCGAGGACGCCTTCCGCTTCGTATCCACCGCAAGCTACTGAAGCTCAACGTGAATACAGGCGACACTCTGAGCGGCCTCGATACTCCAAAACCGATCACATCCGGCGCGCAAAATGAAAGATACATCTCCGCGCTTCTGGAAATGGAGCGCTGGGGCCATCTGACGGTGGCGGAAAAAAAGTACGCGGAGGTTTTGGCGTTGTTGATTGAAGCGTACGAGGAAAAGCATTACCCAATTCGCGCAGCGTCTCCCGTCGAGGTCCTCGAGGAACTAATGTCCGTGAACAACCTGAAACAAAAAGCCCTCGCGTCCACACTCGGCTCGGAAAGCATCGTTTCTGAAATCCTCAGCGGCCGGCGAGAACTTAACCGCCGCCACATCGAACGCCTCAGCAAGAGATTCAAAGTTTCTCCGGAAGTATTCTTCTGATTCCGTCCGAACGAACAATGCTCCTTCTCTCCGAACTGATGTATGTACGAATGTATTGACTTCGTCACTGTTTCACGTGTACGCTAGGCTCGTGGCGACTGGCCATGCGCTTTGAATGGGATGAGCACAAGAACGCGCAAAATCTGCGCAAGCACGACGTGCGCTTTGAAACCGCAGTGTTGGTTTTCGACGATCCCGGTGCGATCTCCCAGAGGGACTTCAGCTTCGAGGACGAGGAACGTTGGATCACGGTAGGAGCCATCGGTCCCGGTTCGATTCTCCTGGTTGTTCATACGTTTTACGAGAACCACGAGGAAGAAGTGATTCGAATCATTTCAGCCCGCGCCGCTGAGTCGCACGAAAGGAAAGCTTATGAGGAATCTCACAAAGCAGCAGAAACGAGACGTTCGCGCCATCGCCGCAAAAAAAGAGCGCGAGATTGATTTCTCCGACGCTCCCGCGGTCCCGGACTGGAGCGCCGCCGTCGTCGGCAAATTCTATCGGCCCACAAAAAAGCCCGTCACCATTCGCCTGGATTCCGATGTCATCGCGTGGCTCAAAACCGACGGTCGAGGTTATCAGACCAAAGCGAATTGGCTGCTGCGGAACGCCATGCTGCACTTCACCGCGGCGAATCGCCGGAACGACCGCAACTTCGCGCCACAACGCCGCAAAACTAAACCTCAAAAACGGAAGGCTTGATTATCCGTCAGCGCTTCACGAACTCTTCTTCGCGGTTTTGCCTGACCCCACCGGCCCGCCGATCTTGTTCAGCGTCTCCATCGCGCGCGATTTGTATGGGCTGTTCAACGAAATCACTTCGGTCAGCACCACCCGCGCTTCCGGAATTCGCTGCATTTTCGCCAAAGTGAATCCCATCCGGTACTGATTCTGCGCGTAGCTGAACGTATCGGACTTCAGCAGCGGCGCAGCCTGCTTGAACGCGTCAATCGCCTGTGGGTTGCGATTCTTGTTCACGTTCACTTCGCCCAGCGACGAATACGCCAGGCCTTTCTGTATCGCGACCTGCTTCTGCCACTGGGCATCGTCCACATTGTCCGGTTTCTTTGCTTGCGCCAGCAGGTCCAGCGCATGCTGCGCGTACGTCGCCGCCTTATCCAGATGCGCTGGATCGTTGCACCATGTGTCCGCCAGTAAAATCAGCATCGAAATGTCATCCGGATTCGAAGCCAGCAGATTCTGCGCCGCCGCCACCATCTTCGGCGAATTCTGCGCTTGCTGATAAGCAATCGCGGTTTGTTCGCGCGCGCTCACCGTGTAAGTGGAATCCGGAAATGTCGCGGCGTAGCCCTCCAGCAGCGCCGCGCGCGCGGTGGCGTCCGTGGTCTTATACGCCGCGTTCAGCAGCGCATATTGCACGTAGCCCACATCGCCTTCCACGGTTTTCAGCACGACTTCTCGCTGCGCGTTCCAGGTGTCGGCGGGGGTGCCCTCTGGCGGCGCCGCCGATTTATATCGCTTTATAATGTCCGCGACTTTCTGGCAGGCGTCGAAGAGCTTTTTGCTGTCGCCCTGCTCCTCCGCGGCGTGCACCATGGTCACCGCCGTCGAAAAATTATTAGGATCGAGCGCCAGCACCTTATCGCCGTACTCGTATACCTTCGCGTAATTCTTTTGCGCCAGGTACGTTTGCACGTATAGCTGATCGCCCAGCAGTTCCATGTCGCCCTTGCCGTAATCCGCGATGAACTTGTCCAGCAGCGCGACCTTGTCCGGCCCGTCCGGCGCGGCATAGATGTCCGTCAGCGCCTTATCCTCGGGCGTGCCCGCCGCCACCGATACGCTCTTACCGATCTGGGCCGCCGCATCGCCTGCCGCAATCATCACCAGGATGACGCCCATCGCCGCACACACCATGAAACGTCGCATGCCGCACCTCCCAGGAATTCCTCAACCCCGCGAACTTCCACCGCCGCGCGCCAGCCCAGGGATCCCCAACGCGCGCATCTTAGTCGAACCGCAGCCCGCGCGACAATCTTTTCGTTGCTGCGTCCAGCCATTGACGATTCCCCGGTTTCAGTGGAGGATTCTCTATCGCGTAATCTGCCAAAAAAGAGGTGCAGCATGCCCGCAGCCACATCTTTCGAGAAGCTAGAACACGAAAAACTCAGCTCGCACATTTCCCGCCAGATGATGAGCGGTGAAGACGCCACGCTCGCGCGCATTTTCATCGCAAAAGGCGGCATCGTCCCGCGCCACTTCCACCGCAGCGAACAGTTTTCCCTGATCATCTCCGGCGCGCTGAAATTTTTCTTCGATGATGGCGAAACCACCGTGGTGCATGCCGGTGAAATCCTTCTGATCCCGGCCCACGTTCCGCACAAAGCCGAGGCCCTGGAAGACACCGTGGACATTGATTTCTTCGCCCCCCGCCGCGAAGACTGGATCAACAAAACCGACAACTATCTCCGCAACGACCCACAACTCAAAAAGGACTGACCTCATGGACCTCGGACTAAAAGGACGCGTCGCCATCGTCGCGGCGGCCAGCAAAGGCCTGGGCCGCGCCATCGCCACGGAACTGGCCACAGAAGGCTGCGAAGTCGCCATCTGCGCCCGCACCGCAGCCGACCTGGAACGCACCGCGCAAGAAATCGGTTCGACCACCGGCCGCGAAATCTTCTGGCGTGCCCTCGATGTAACCAACGCAGACGGCGTGCGCGATTTCGTCGCCGCCGTGGAACAGAAATTCGGACGCATTGACATCTGCGTCACCAACACCGGCGGCCCTCCCTCCAAGAAATTCATGGAAATCTCGCTCGACGAATGGCGCGCCGCCGTAAATCTCGTTCTGCTCAGCAGCGTCTATTTCGCCCACGAAGTTCTGCCGCGCATGCAGCGCCGCCGCTGGGGCCGCCTGCTCACCATCACTTCCATCTCCGTGAAGCAACCGATTGACGGCCTGATGCTATCTAATTCTCTGCGAGCCGGCGTCACGGGAATGGCCAAGACGCTGGCGAATGAGTTCGGCGCCGACGGCATCACCGTTAACAACGTTTGCCCCGGCTACACGCTCACCGACCGCTTGACCGAGCTTTTCGAAAAGCGCGCGCAAGACGCAGGCGTCGCCTACGAACAGATTCTGCAGCAATCCACCGCCAGCGTGCCCATCGGGCGTTTTGCGCGCCCGGATGAATTGGCTGCTCTAGTCGCGTTTCTCGCATCGGAGCGCGCCAGCTCAATCAATGGCACCACGATCACGGTGGACGGCGGTAGCACGAAGGGACTTCTATAATTTGACCAGCTCCAGGATTCCGAAACTCGAAAATCCCGCAGCGCGTTATATACTATTCGCTTTTGCCGCCATCTTTGCATCGTCTTGAGCTAGAGGAGAAACGAATGACTCAGATTTCCGGACGCTTTCGTCCGCTTGTGCCCGCTGCCCTCTGCGCCATCTTACTGTCGGTTGCGTCGCTGCTGCTTCCCGCGCTCGCCAGCGCCGATGAGCCCTACGCCCGCAGCCGCGATTACGATCTGCAAAATGTGAAAACGCATTTGTGGTTCGATACTGACCAGCGCAAAGTGCGCGGCGAAGTCACGCACAGCATCGCCATGCTGCGTGACGATCTCACCCAGATCCAATTCGATTCCGTCGAACTGAAAATCGCGACGGTAACGCTCGACGGCAAGGACGCGAAGTTCTCCACTACCGACAACGCGCTGATCGTCCCGCTGGCTGGCCCGTCCCGCCAAGGCGAACATCACCAGGTGTTCATCCGCTACGAAGGCCAGCCGAAAAAGGGCCTCTACTTCGTCCTCCCCGATAAAAATTACCCCAATCGCCCCAAAGAAGTCTGGACCCAGGGCGAAGCCGAAGACACCCGCTACTACATTCCCATCTACGATTACCCGAACGATCGCACCACTTCCGAAATGATTCTCACCGTGCCATCCAACTGGCTCACGATTTCGAACGGCAACCTCGTCGGTGTAAAAGATGAATCAGACGGCACCAAAACTTGGGACTGGAAGCAAACCGAGCCGCTCTCCACGTATTTGATCAGCGCAGTAGCCGGCGAATTCGTCGAAAAGAAAGACACCTGGCGCGGAATCCCCGTGCGCTACGTCGTCCCGCGCGGCCAGGAAGACACTATCGATTCCACTTTTTCCCGCACGCGCCAGATGCTCGATCTTTTTTCAGACAAGCTCGGCGTCCCCTACCCTTGGGCGCAGTATGCGCAGTCTTCCGTGAACGATTTCGTCGAAGGCGGCATGGAAAATACCAGCGCCACTACGCTCACTACCCGCGGCCTCGTCGCTCCCGGCCTCGCGCCCGAACTTCGCCGCGGTTCCGACGATCTCGACTCGCACGAGCTCGCGCACCAATGGTTCGGCGATCTCGTAACGTGCAAAGACTGGGCCAACATTTGGCTGAACGAAGGCTTCGCCACTTATTTCGAACACTACTGGGCCGAGCAACGCTACGGCGCCGATGAGGCCGCTTACGAATTCTGGCGCGATCAAGCCGGCTGGTTCCGGCAAAAGCGGCTGTATCCCGTGCCCATCGTCACGCGCAATTTCACCGATAGCATCGAGTACGCCGGCAACGTCTACGACAAAGGCGGCTGGGTGCTGAAAATGCTGCGCACCAAACTAGGCGACGACGATTTCTTCCGCGGCCTGCATTACTACCTCGAAACCAATCGTGGACAGAACGTGGTGACCGCCGACCTCGAAAAAGCGATTGACCATTCCACCTCTACCAACGTGGACCATTTCTTCCATCAGTGGATTTGGCGGGCCGGCGCGCCAAAATATGAAGTCAGCTACACCTACGACGCCGCCGCGCATCAGGTGAAGCTGAACGTCAAGCAAACGCAGAAAGTCGAAGGCGCGGTGGATTTGTTCGACATGCCCGTAGAAATTGAAATCGCCACCGCCGGCGGGCGCAAGACCTCCACCATCCAGGTGAGCCAGGCCGACGAAACTTTCTCGCTGGCAGCCGACAGTGCGCCGCTGATGGTCCTTTTCGATAAGGGCGACAATATTTTGAAATCTCTCGAGTTCAAGAAAGACGCCGCCGCGCTCATCTATCAATTGAAAAATGCGGAAGCGGTAACGGACCGTGCCGACGCCGCCGTCGCGCTCGGCGCTACCAAGGACAATCCCGAAGTCGTCGCCGCTCTCGGAAACGCCGCGCAACACGATCCCTTCTGGGGTGTACGCGCCGAATCGCTGAAGGCTCTCGGAAAAATTGGCGGCTCGCCGGCCGAGAAGCAAATCCTCACCGCGCTGAACGATCCCAAGCCTTGGGTTCGCCAAGCCGCCGTGCAAGAGCTGGGCGGTTTCTCCGAGGACAAGTCGCTCGGCCCGCAGCTCACCGAAATTGCCACGAACGATAAAGCCTATCGCGTCCGCGCCGCCGCGCTGAATGCCCTCGGCGACATCAAAGCGCCCAACGCGTATAACGTGCTCACCGCTGCCGTGAAGCTCGATTCGCCGGACGACACTGTGCGCAACGGCGCTCTCGAAGGCCTTGGCTCGCTCGCCGACGATCGCTCCGTCCCGCTGCTCCTCGAGTGGTCCGCCACCGGCAAGCCCTTCGACACGCGGAGTGCCGCCATCGCCGCAGTCGCCGGACTCGACACAAAAAACAAAACCATCACCAAGACGCTGATCTCATATCTGCAGGAACCCTACATTGACATCAAGTACGCCACGCTCTTCGCTTTAACTAAACGCGGCGATCCCGACGCCATCGCCCCGCTGGAAGCCATGCTCAAATCCGGCGACCTAAGCCTCGGCGCAGCCCCCTACATCGAAATGCAAATCGATGCGCTGAAAGCCAAAGCCGCGGGCAAACCGCCAGCCGGTCCCGGCACCGCAAATGGCGCAGGTGCAAATGCAGGTGCAGGTGCAGCTGCGGGTACGGGAACAGGGGCGGGCACAGGAACAGCTGCCGGTACGGGTGCAGCTGCGGGACCGGCCGGCAGCGCGGGTGCAGGGGCAAGTTCGAATCAGCCGCCGAGTTCAGCAGCGGTCATCGCAGACAACACTCTCGACGCGCTGAAAAAACTGCAGCAACAAATGGACGAAGTAAACGCAGTCCTGGCAAAAATCGAATCGCAACTGAACTCAGCCAAGAAAAAGTAAGTAGACGGGCGGGTAGCATAGGCCTGCCTGCCGCAGGCCGGCAATCTTGCCTGTCCTCTTCGGTTTTCGTAGCGCCTGCGTCCCGCCGGCTCTTGGCGTTTGACTTCGTAGGGGCGCTGCTTGCTGCGCCCCAGCTTGCTCAGACGTCAACATTTTCGAAGCGCCGGTTCTCTCTGCGCCCTCTGCGCCCTCTGCGTCTCTGGGGTAATCCTTCCCTCTTGCCTCACTCCGCCAATAAAATCCTCAAATCTCTCAAATTATTCCCAGTAGGCCCAGTCACCACCGCATCGCCCAACCGCGCAAAAAATCCGTGCGCATCACACCGCCGCAAAAAATCCCGATGCTCCATCCCCATCGCCGACGCCCGTGCCAACGTCTCACCATCCGCCACCGCCCCCGCCGCAGGACTATTCCCATCCACGCCATCCGTCCCCGCGCTCAAAACAGCAATCTTCTTCCCCGCAATTTTCGGCACGCAAGCCAGCACAAACGCGGAATTCCGCCCTCCGACTCCGTCACCCGTCACCGGACTGCTCACTTCTCCACCAGCAAAAATCGCCACGCGTCGCCGCGGATTCTCCTTCTTCAGAATTTCCAGCTGCGCCAGCAAATGTTCCGCGGCCTTTTCCAGCGGCCAACTATCCGTCTCGGTATCCACGAGGCACGTAAATCCCTCCGCCTCGCAACAATGATGCGCCGCATGCATCAAATCATGCTCCCGCAGCAAAACTTCAAATCGTGCCCGCGCAAACGCCGCATCGCCATCCTTGGGAGTCTCGCGCAATCCGCGTCGCTCGATCGTTTCACGCAGCGGCCCCGGCAATTTCGCCAGCAACCCATATTCCCGCACGATGCGCTCGACATCGTCCACTGTAGTCGGGTCCGCCACAGTGGGCCCGGAAGCCAGCGCGGACTCCTGCCCGTCCGGCACATCGCTGATCGCAAAAGTAATCTTCATCGCCCGCGCCGCAGCTGCCGCCAGCCGCCCACCTTTGGTGGCCGAAAAATGTTTCCGCACCACGTTGATTTCTTCGATCGGCGCGCCGCAACCAACCAGCGCGGAATGGACTTGCTTACAATCCGCGAGCGTCACGCCAGGATCCAAGGGAAGTTCCACCAGCGATGATCCACCACCAGAAATCAGAAAGAACACCAGCGACCGTTCATCGCAACGCGCCAAACGCTCCAGAATCGCCTTCCCCGCCGCAAAACTTTCCGCCGTAGGCAAAGGATGTCCGCCCACAAATGTTTTCCAACCAGGCAGCGACGACGAAGGATGCGCAGGAACCACGAGGATTCCGTCGGGAGGAAATTCAGGCGTCAAAATTTCGTGCAGACCCCGCGCCATCGCCAGCGCAGCCTTGCCGAACGCAATCGCCACAATCTCACGAAAGCCGCGCAGATCAATGTCGGAAGATCCACCAGCAGAAATCAGCGAACCGCGCCGGTCCAGTTTTCGCCCCAGCGCCGCAGAAATATCAATCGCCGCCAAGGTATGCCGGAAAACGTGTTCAGCAGTTTTTTTCACAGCGCTATTTTAATCCCAAAGCATCCGCATTCAACGCATTCGGCGGCCGCCGCCCTGCAAATAGCGCCACCACATTCTCCGCCGCCATCACCGCCATCTTCGTGCGCGTATCCAGCGAAGCGCTCGCAATATGCGGCGCCAAAATCACATCGCGCCGCGTCAAAAGCGCCGGATGCACCAGCGGCTCGTGCTCGTAAACGTCCAACGCCGCCCCCGCGATTTTTTTATTCTCCAGCGCCTCCGCCAAAGCCGCCTCGTCCACCACGGGCCCCCGCGAAGTGTTCACCAGATACGCCGTGTGCTTCATTTTTCCCAGATTTTCGTGCGAAATCAGGTGCCGCGTGTCCGGCAGCAGCGGCACATGCAGGCTGATAAAATCCGATTCGCGGAACAACGTATCGCGATCCACAAATTCCGCCTTCAATTCGCGCTCCACGTGCTCGTGCGCGCGCACCGCGTCGCTATAAATCACGCGCATGTTAAATCCCGCAGCGCGCCGCGCCACCCCGCGTCCAATCCGCCCAAATCCCAGCACGCCCAAAGTTTTTCCCCACACGTCGCCGCCCACCAGTTGATCCAGGTCCCAACCGGGCCACGTTCCGCTGCGCATCCACGCGTCGCCCTCCAACAGTCGTCGCCCAATGGCCATCAGCAAAGTCCACGCAAAATCCGCCGTCGTGTCGTCAAGCACTCCCGGCGTGTGCGTCGCCGCAACTTTGTGCCGCGTGCACGCCGCCACATCGATATTGTCGTAGCCCACCGAAACCGTCGCCGCAATCCGCAATTTCGGCGCGGCCGTCAGCAACTCCTCGTCGACCTTCTCCGTGAGCAGGCACACCAGCCCTTCCTTATCCGCCACGCGCTTCAGCAACTCCTCGCGCGTGATGCGTTCGGACGGAGCCCAGTAATCAACGTGAAAGTGTTGGTCCAGCACAGCCCGCGCCGCCGGAAAAAGCGGCCGGGTCGAGAGTATTTTCGGTTTGGTCAACGCGTCCCTCGCAAAAATCCCCTGCGCAGAATTTGTAACATATACTCCCGATTTAGTGAATCGTCCGCCGCGGCGAACGATTCATCCTGAGATCCCGCAGCGCGGGATCGAAGGGCCAAAGTGCCTGCGTGAGGCCACCGTCTTGCGCCAGGGCACGGCTTCAGTCGTGCCGTAATCGTCGCAGAATCCGAACGGCTTTAGCCGCTGAGGCCGCGAATTTCGCATAGCCATGCGGGCTGTCAACGCGCAACGACGCGATATAATAATGTTGGAGGACAAAAATCTAATGACGCATCTACGAAGAACCATCGTACTTCTATTCTTCAGCTGCTGCATCGCCCCGCTTGCCATGGGCCAGGTCACGTTCAAGGTAAAAATCCAGTCCACGCCGATGGAGCGCCAATTGCTCTTCGCCAAACTCAACGAGCGCGCCGCAACTCACCATATCCAATTCGTCCTCGTCGAATCCGGCTTCGATTACCGCGTCGCTTACGGCGTCGCCGGCCCAGTCATGACTCCCTACGGCCCAGCAGCCCCCAGCGCCTCCGTAACAAAAGTTTTCGACCCCAGCGGCGCCGAACTCTTCACCTTTGCACGCGACGGCCGCTGGACACCCGACGCCGCCGCCAACGCCACCGCCAAAGAAATCATCAAACGCATCAGAAAACTCCGCGGCCTCGGCTAGACTCGTCGCGCACCACGCTCTACTCGTTGACGCCCATCGTCGCACACGGCTATAGTGACCGTGAGAGCACGCGCGCAATTCCTTTCGCTCGACGGCGCGCCTCTCCACACGCCCATGGATTCACAACTACTCCACGACCTGAAAGCCGTCCTCGGCCCCGAAGCCGTCCTTCATCGCCCCGAAGAACTGATGCTCTACGAATACGACGGCTCGGTCGAAATCGCGCGCCCCACCTGCGTCGTCTTCCCGCGCACCACCGCCGATGTCCTGGCCATCGTAAAATTAGCCAATCAATATCAAATTCCGCTCATCGGCCGCGGCGCCGGCACCGGCCTTTCCGGCGGCGCGCTAGCCCGCAAAGGCGGCATCCTCACAGTTTTTTCGCGCATGAATCGCATCCTGGAAATTGACCTCGAAAACCATCGCGCCACGGTCCAACCTGGCGTAGTGAATGCCGATCTCAGCGCCGCCGTGGCCCACGCCGGCCTCCATTTCGCGCCTGATCCTTCCAGCCAGAAAGCCTGCACCATCGGCGGCAACGTCTCCGAAAACTCCGGCGGTCCGCACACGCTCGCCTACGGCGTCACCACCAATCACGTCCTCTCGCTCGAAGCCATTCTCCCCACCGGCGAACTCATTCGCATCGGCAGCTCCGCGCTCGATTCGCCCGGCTACGATCTCCTCGGCCTTTTCGTAGGCTCCGAAGGCACGCTAGCGCTGATCACCGAAATCACCGTAAAACTCACGCGCCTCCCGGAAGCCGTAAAAACTCTGCTCGCAATTTTCGAAACTCTCGACGACGCCACCGAAACCGTGGTGGACATCACCGCGCGCGGCATCACTCCCGCCGCCTGCGAAATGCTCGACGGCTGGACCCTGCGCGCCGTCGAAGCCTACGTCCACGCCGGATTTCCCCTCGATTGCGCCGCCGTCCTGCTGCTCGAAGTGGATGGCATCGCGGAAACCGTGCAATCACACGCCGAAGAAGTCGCCGATATCTGCCGCGCCCATCACGCCCGCGAAGTCCGCGTGGCACGCGACGCCAAGGAACGCGACCTGCTCTGGAAAGGCCGCAAAAATGCCTTCGGCGCCGTCGGCCGCCTCTCGCCCACCTATTACGTGCAAGACGGCGTCATCCCCCGCACCAAACTTCCCGCCACCATTCGCCGCATCAATGAAATCGGCGTGAAGTACGGCTTCCAGATCGGCAATATTTTTCACGCGGGCGACGGCAATCTGCACCCGCTCATCCTTTTCGACGCGCGCGACGCAGCCCAGTTCCGCGGCGTCGTCGCCGCTGCTGACGAAATCATTCAGTACTGCATCGAAATGGGCGGCTCCATCACCGGCGAGCACGGCGTAGGCATGGAAAAAGATCGCCTGATGCCGCTGCTCTTCACCGAAGCGGAACTCGACGTGATGCGCCGCGTGCGCGACGCTTTCAACCCGCAAGGCCTGCTGAATCCCGAGAAAATTTTCCCCACGAAAAAAGGTTGCGGCGAAATTCACATCCGCCCGCTGCCGATGGTTGGCGCGACCAACGCACCCAGCACATAATCAAGATGAACGCCCCCGCCATCAGCCCGAGCGTCACCACACGCCTCAACGAAATTGTCGGCGCAGCAAATGTCGCGAGCGATTTCCCGCAGCTCGCCACCTACGAAATCGACCGCAAACTCCCCGCCGCTGCCGTTCGCCCCGCCACCAGCGAAGAAGTCGCCGAAATCGTCAAATTTGCCGCCGCAGAAAAATTGGCGCTGGTCGCAACCGGCGCGCGTACAAAATTGGGCATCGGCTACGCGCCCACCCGCTACGATCTCGCGCTCGATATGACGCGCCTCAACAAAGTAATCGCTTACGATCCCGCCGACCTCACCCTCAGCGTCGAAGCCGGCGTGCCCCTCGCAAAAATCGCGCAACTGCTCGCCGAACATCGCCAATTCTTGCCGCTCGCGCTTCCCTTCTCCGCGCACACCACGGTAGGCGGCGCGATCGCCTCCGGCGTCGACTCCCCCCTGCGCCAGTTTTACGGCACCGCGCGCGATTTTCTGCTGGGAATGGAATTTGTCACTGGAGAAGGCGTCGCCGCGAAAAGCGGCGGCCGCGTGGTAAAAAATGTCACGGGCTACGACATCCACAAATTAATGATCGGCGCGCTCGGCACTCTCGGCGTCATCACCCGCGTAAATTTCAAAACTTTTCCGACGCCGCTCGACCGTCGCGGCTACGTCGCGCGTTTTTTCTCCGCCGAACACGCCTTCGATTCCTGCCATAGCTTCGCGCAATCGCCCGTCGCGCCCCTGAGCATGGAAATTTTCAGCCCGCAAGTAGCCGAACTGTTCACCAGCCCCGCGGGGTCGCGCGTGGCCGAAGCCCCGCTGCCCAAGCACACCTTCGAGACCGGCGAATGGTCCGTCGCCGTCACCTACGCCGGCAATGAAAAAGTAATGGCGCGATTCATGGCCGAGCTGGGCCACTCGACCAAACCGATCAACATTCGCGGACTCACTCTCTTCACCGAAGAAACGCTGCCGCCAGCATGGAACCGCCAACGTGAATTTATTCCGATAGCGCTAGCGTCTTCACCTGCCACCACAATCGTAAAAATGAGCGTGCTGCCCATGCGCATGAAAGATGCCCTCGCAGCCGCGCGCCAAGCAGCCGAAACCAACGACCTCCGCTGGGCCGTCATGGCCCGCGCACTGGGCATAATTTATTTCGCGATTCTCCCCAGCGATCACACCGAAGCTTTCCGCCAACGCGTAGCAAATGTCGCGAGCGCCACGCAAGAAGCCTGCGCAAATCTCGCAGGCCACGCCACCATCCCCTGGGCCCCCGCCGAATGGAAGAGCGCGCTGCAGATCTGGGGCCCGGCCCGCCCCGATTTTCCTCAAATGCAAAAAGTAAAAGCCGTCTTCGATCCGCAAAATATCCTAAGCCCAGGCCGCTTCGCCCCGAATTTGTAGCGGCGGTCTTCAGACCGCCATCGCTCCACGCATCGCCACCGAATGCGCTAGAATCAACGCATATGACAGCTCGTCTCATCGTCGGGCTTGTTGCCGGGGTGTTGATTCCAATCTGCGGAATGATTGGGACGTTCAGAACCTTCGAGGCAGTGGACAAAGTAAACGACAAGCTCCCAAAAGATCAGCAGTTTGACCACGCTTGGTGGTATCTATCCAAGTACCAACGGCTGCATCGCGAATATAAGAGGCTTTATCCGGGAGGACGCGTTTTATTGCAATTCCAAATCGCTACCGCTCTAATGTTTGTCTGTTTGCTTGTTTGTGGCTGGGCCCTTCGATTCTTCGCAAGATAAAGCGCAGCCGCGAGGACTAAACTTTAACTTCGTCACGAGGAAGTTTTTAAACTCCCGCTCAGTACCGAGTAGACGCCTCTACGGGTCCTGCCATTTCAATACACACACCAAACACCCGGCGTCGCCACCTCGATCAGGTGCCGGTCAAGGTCTCTGAAGTAAAGGCTCCAGCCTCCCAGCTCCCACTCCTTTTTTTCTTCCACTGCGATTCCTCTGGCCTGCAGCCACGATTCCCAGTCGGCCAGCTCGTCCGCAGGAATGGCGAACGCGATGTGCAATTCGCCATCCCCGTCGTGCGGCGATTGGATCGTCCGCGACCCTCCCTTCTCAAAGAGCAGCAGCACCTGGCGCGTGCCGGCCTGCATCGCGCAGCCACGTTTGCCAAACTCCTGGATCACACGGAACCCGAAAGTCTCTTCGTAGAATCGGACGGAGCGCGCCACATCGCTCACGTACAATGAAGATTCAAGAATGCCATCGCTTTTCGGCGGCATCGTTCCCTCCCAGCTAACTATCTGACCGTAGCATAAGCCGCGAGGCCGCCGAATGGAGCCCGTAATCCGAGCCTGGATCAGTCGGTAGATTCAGCGCGGCTCCTCGCCGCGAATAACGTAAGATACTGCCTGGACCCAATTCCCACGAGGCCCTCAACGCAATGGCTTCCGAACCGCAGCCGCCAAATTCCGCGCCAGCCGCCGCGCCGCCGCAATCGCACGACGCCGCCCAGCGCGAATTCCAGCTGACCCTCAGCGGCTTCTCCGCCATCGACAAGCCCGAGTACGAAGACTACTCCCGCTGCGTGCACTGCGGCCTCTGCGCCAATAATTGCCCCACCTATCGCCTCTGGGGACGCGAAGCCGACTCCCCCCGCGGACGCATCAAGCAAATGGCCCTCGTCGATCAAGGCCGCCTCGAACTCGGCGAATCATTCGTCCTGCATATTGACCGCTGCCTGAATTGCCGCAACTGCGAAACCGTCTGCCCCTCCGGCGTCGAATACGGCAAAATTCTCGAACTCGCCCGCGCGCAGATCGAACAGAAATACAAACGCCCGCTCGCCTCGCGCCTCGCCCGCGATTTCGTCTATCGCCGCCTGCTTCCCTACCCCGGCAGAATCGCAGCCGCTGCCCGCGCGCTGAAAATCTACCAGCGGTCCGGACTAGCAGCCGTAGCTCGCGCCACCGGAATCCTCCGCCTTCTCGGCCTGCAGGACCGCGAAAAACTCCTCCCGCGCATTGATTCCGATTTCTTCTTCAGCGAGCTCGGCAAGACGTTCCCCGCGAAAGGCCCGCGCCGCGCCCGCGTAGCATTTTTCGCCGGATGCATCGCCCAAGTCACTTTCAGCGATCTAAATCGCGCCACCATCCGCGTCCTGCAAGCCAACGGCTGCGAAGTCGTCGTCCCCGCCGCGCAAACCTGCTGCGGCGCGCTGGCAGCACACGCCGGAGTGCGCGACACCGCGCGCGATCTAGCCCGCAAAAATTTCGACGCCTTCCTGTCCGATGATTTCGACGCAATCATCACCAACGCGGCCGGCTGCGGCTCAACTCTGAAGGAATACGCGCATCTCTTCAACGAAGACAGTACTTCGCACTCGCGTGCAGAAAAATTCTCCGCAAAAATGCGCGACATCAGCGAATTTCTTGTGGACCTAGGCGTCACCTCCCCGCTCCGCCCGCTCCCCGTCCGCGTCACCTATCAAGATTCCTGCCACCTGGTCCACGGCCAAAAAATCCGCGAAGCTCCGCGCCAATTGCTCCGCTCCATCCCCGGCCTAGATTTCGTAGAAATGCCCCTAGCCGACCAATGCTGCGGCTCTGCCGGCGTTTACAACGTAACCGAAACCGAAACTTCCCTGGAACTCCTAGACCGCAAAATGGACAGCGTGCGACAAACCAAAGCCCAAATCATCGCCACAGCCAACCCCGGCTGCATCCTCCAACTCCGCGCCGGCGCCACGATGCGCCGCACCAACCAAGAAGTTTTGCATGTCGTCGAGCTTCTCGACCGCGCCCTCGCATAGCGCCGTTTCGGTCCGACGTTTCCGGTAGGGGCGCTGCTTGCTGCGCCCCAACTTGCCACGACGTCAGCCAACCGCAAACCTGTAGGGGCAGGTCTCAGACCCGCCCGCTCCGCAACAACGCCACGCCCAATTTTCCGCGCACACGCAATCCCGCGCATCGGCAACGACTGGGAATGATCAAAAAAGAGGGGATGCGGGCGGAGCGTGGGGGAGATTTTCCGCCCGCAAGTTGAGGCTGAGCTACTGGGGCCGTGCAATCTTCAAACGCGTGCCGCCTACTCTTCCGGAGGTGGTGGCGGTCCACTCATCCGTGCCGCGCCGCGTACATGCGGGTTCATCTGCGCCACCGTGTAATCCGTCGGCACCTGGAACAAACTCGCCGCCGGCTCCGTCCGCGCAATGTTGGTCATCTGAAAAGTGGTGTCGCCCGAACGCGGATCGCTGCGCTTGGTCATCACCACCATCTGCAAATCCGCCGAATACCACCGCTCGGTCGTGATCACGATCGGCTTCACGTTCCCAATCTGTCCCGCGGGAATCGTGCGTGTGTATCGGGTGCCCTCCGCCGTCACGCCACCAATCGTTTGCGTGCCCAGCGAAGTGGTCACCACATCCTTATCCGCCGCCGCTGCGCCCGTGTGGCCTTTCCGCGCAAATTCAGCCTTGTCAGGAGGCGGCGGCATCTGTCGCGCGGTTTTCGTATCTGCTTCCAAAATGTAACGCGTCCCCGCCACCGGATCATTCACAAACGTGACGTGCGGCGCAGCCTGCCCCGCCGCAGCCGTCGCACCAAACGCCGGCAAAGTCATATCGCGCCGCGTGCGTCCCTGGCTGTCGCGCGCGATGGTTCCAGTCGAAGTGTGCTTGATCTGGTTTCCATCGGCCAGCGTCTCCGTGGTCTCCGTCGAAAAACTCGCGCTAAACGGCGCGCCCGTCACGGTCTTGTCGCCCAGCCCCGCTTCGAAACCCAAAAAACGAATTTCGTCGCGCCCGCCCGGCCCGTGCCCATACCCGTGGCCTGGAGGTGGCGGCGGAGGCGGCGCTGACGCCGCATCCTGCGCTCGCACACCGGCGCCGGCCAACAGCAGAATCATCGCCATTCCCGCCATCGCAAATAACTTCGCCTTGTGCCTCATCTCAAGTTCCTCCGAAGAAGTTGATCGTGTTTCTAAAAATCCGAATCCGTATCAGAATTCGCACCGGACTGCGCCACCAGGCGAATCGCTTGCGGCGTCCCGTCCTGGCTGATCACCATATCCGCCGTCACCTGGGCTCGCACGCCCATTCCTTCTACCGGCAAACCATAAGAAACCAGCGCCGCCCGCGGCAGCACCACGCGTACCACCGCCCCACCCTCCAATTCCGATGGGTCGTAGGTGTACGGCAGCGGCATATAGGCCGTCGCATATTCGGCGTCGTCAGCCACAGCCGCGTGCGTACTGCCATCCACCGCAGTAGCAGAAGTTTTCGTTGCGGCCGAATTGTCAGGTGCTGTCGTCACAGTCTGTACAGAACTCTGTCCCGAATTCACGTTCGCCGGCGTCACCAGATGTTGCCTGTGCAGCGAAAGCCCCAGCGCCAACAGGACTGCCGCGGCGATGCCAAACGCCGCCAGCTGCCACCGCACTCCGCGCGAAGCCGTCGCCGACTTCTCCCGCCGAAATTCCTGCAGCAATAAGGTCTCCAGTCGCGCCGGCGCCTGCGCTTCCGCCGATTCCTCCGCCAGCTGCCGCAACGAAAAAGACAGCGACTCCATTTCCGTCAGCTGCGCGGCGCAATCGCTGCACGATTCCGCGTGCGCCAGCGCGCGCTCGCACAGCGCGTCACCCTCGGCGCCCGGCTGGTCCAACTCATGCAGCACTTCCCGAAATTGCATGCAGTCCATGTGTTTCATCCTATTCATTTCTGCGAAAATATCCTTGCCGGACCCCTCTTTCATTCGCCCACCGCCGATGCACGCCGCACCGGTTGCGCGTCGCGTAATTTCTCCACAAGTATGGCCCGCGCGCGGTGCAGCCGCGAACGCACCGTTCCCACCGGGCAATCCAGCGCCGCCGCGGCATCTTCGTAACTCAATTCATCCAGCTCGCACAGCACCACCACTTCACGATAATTTTCCGGCAGCGTGGCAATCGCCTGCCGCACCCGCATCACATTTTCCAGCGAAGCGAAATCGTCGCGGTGCAGCATGTACGCGCTGGCGCCGACGCTGTGGCCATTGCCGTTTCCGTTCGAGTGTCCGCTCCCGTTGCCATTCCCATAGCCCGACGTCCCATTTTTCCCACCCACGCGCCCCGTGCCACTGCGCGCCATCATCGCATCCAAATCGTCCGCCGATTCCGGCAACGGCACCGAGTTCCGTTCCTGTTCCCAACGCCGCCGCAAATGATTCCGCGCCACGCCAAACAGAAATCCCCCCAGCGTCCCTCGCGCAGGATCAAACCGCTTGGCGTCGCGTATCAGCGTCATGAAAACCTCTTGCGTCACATCTTCCGCAATCGCCGCGTTCCCGCTCATGTGCAGCGCAAACCGGTATATCGCCGGATGCTTCCGCCGGTACAGCAGCGTAAACGCAGCCTCGTCCCCGGCCACCATCCGCCGGAGCAGCAGCCCCTCATCTATGGTTTCTATAACCCTGTTCATCTCAGACGATTGGACGGCCCGGCGCAACTCTCGTTACATATTCCGCCCCACCCCCAGGAAAGTTCCACAAAAATGTTGCAACCCGTGGTCTTGACGCTGTAGCGGCCAGCTTTGGCTGGGCGCCTTTGACGCTGCCGTTGAACCTACAGACGCCGGTCCCAGTTTGTGGGACTGGGCAGCCGTTGGCTTGCATTGCTCCGGCCCTCACCGCTGCGTCCCGGCCCCGCCTCCCCTCCATCCCCACAATCCCCTCCTTGACCAAATCCCTCCCGTTCAATAACGTAGGGGCGGGCAAACAGCCACCTTTGCCTCAGCGCCGCGCCGCCGACGAACCATGGAGGAATCGCCATCATGCAGGAATTCGATCCGCATGTCCTAGAAGAGAAGCCCATCCCGCCGCCCGAAGAGTTCAGCGAAAAGGCGCGTGTTGGCTCGCTCGAGGATTACCGTAAAATGTACGCCGCCGCCGCAGCCAATCCCGAAGCGTTCTGGGGCGAACAGGCCAAGCTCCTCCACTGGTTCGAAGCTCCCAAAAAAGTTCTGGAATGGAATCCGCCCCACGCCAAATGGTTCGTCGGCGGCAAACTCAACGTCTCCTACAACTGCCTCGACCGGCACCTGGAAAAGAACGCCAACAAACCCGCGCTGATGTGGGAAGCCGAAGACGGCTCCACCATTCAATACACTTTCGCGGAACTCCACGAACGCGTCTGCCAATTCGCCAACGTGCTCGGCTCACTCGGCGTCAAGCCCGGCGATTGCATCGCCATCTATATGCCCATGGTGCCCGAGCTGCCCATCGCCATGCTCGCCAGCGCCCGCGTCGGCGCCGTCCATTCCGTGATTTTCGGCGGCTTCAGCGCCACGGCAATTGCCGACCGCGTCGCCGATTGCAAAGCCAAGCTCCTGATCACCGCCGACGGCGGCTTCCGTCGCGGAAAGATCGTCCCCCTGAAGGAAACCGCCGACGCCGCGATGAAGAATTGCCCCACCATCGAAAAATGCATCGTAGTGCAACGCACCAAGGAAGAAGTCGCTTGGCAAGAAGGCCGCGATCTCTGGTGGCACGAGCTGGAAGATAAAGCCGCGAAGGACCATATCGCCCCGCCCTTCGACTCCGAACATCCCCTCTACATTCTCTACACCAGCGGCACCACCGGAAAACCCAAAGGCGTCCTGCACACTTCCGGCGGCTACCTGCTGCAATGCACCTGGAGCACCCAGCTGGTTTTCGATCTAAACGAAGACGACATCTACTGGTGCACCGCCGACATCGGCTGGGTCACCGGCCACAGTTACGTCGTCTATGGCCCGCTATCGAACGGCGCCAGCATCGTGATGTACGAAGGCGCCCCAGACTTTCCCCAGAAAGATCGCTTCTGGGAAATCATCGACCGCTACAAAGTCACCATCTTCTACAGCTCCGCCACCGCCGTGCGCGCGTTCATGGCCTGGGGTATGGAATGGATCAACCCCCACAAGCTAACTAGCCTGCGCTTGCTAGGCACGGTAGGCGAACCCATCAATCCCGCTGCATGGAAATGGTATTTCGAAGCCATCGGAAAAAATCGCTGTCCCATCGTGGATACCTGGTGGCAAACGGAGACCGGCTCGATTCTGATCTCCCCTCTTCCCGGCGCCACTCCCACAAAGCCGGGCTCGGCCACTCTGCCGCTGCCAGGCGTCATCGCGAAAGTCGTCAACATGAAAGGCGAACCAGTAGGCCCCGGCGAAACCGGCTACTTGACGATCCAGAAACCCTGGCCCTCGATGCTCCGCACCATCTACGGTGACGACGAACGCTACGCCAAAGAATATTGGAACAAAATCCCCGGCATTTATTTCGCCGGCGACGCCGCGCAATGCGATAAAGACGGCTACATCTGGGTCCTCGGCCGCGTGGACGACGTAATCAAAGTCGCCGGCCACCGCCTAAGCTCCATGGAAATCGAAAGCGTCCTGGTAAGCCATCCTGCGGTAGCCGAAGCCGCCGTAGTCGCGCGCCCCGACGAAATCAAAGGCGAAGCCATCGTCTGCTTCGTAGCCCTGCGCGTCGGCCACGAACCCAGCCCTGCGCTACGAAAGGAATTGATGGACTACGTAGCCAACACCATCGGCTCCATAGCCCGCCCCTCCGATGTCCGTTTCACGCCCCTGCTCCCCAAAACGCGCAGCGGCAAAATCATGCGCCGCCTCCTCCGCGAACTAGCCACCAAAGGCGCGGTAACAGGAGACACCACCACACTGGAAGACATGGCCGTAATCGAGCGCCTGCTAAAAGCCCAAGCCGACGACGAAGAATAGTCCGAGGCCCAACGCGCGGAATGATCCGCCGACCGGTGCCATAGGCAATCTTGCCTGTGCTCTTTCCCTTAATTCTGCTTATGAACTTGATTTTGACTTTGCGGGTGCCCCATCCTTCGCGCCGTTGTCTCATGCGAAGAGTGGTGGTTTAGGCGCAGCACTACCGACCTCGCTGTACCGCGCATCGCCGACTCGCCCTTGCCTTTCTCTGCGTCCTCTGCGTCTCGGCAGTAGATTATTTTTCGCGTTGGCGGCGGGCAGAGGACTTCGCAGACCGCGTGCGCTTGCCGCAGTGGCGCGCGAACACACGTTGACGCGCTTGCGGAAGCGTGGCTAACATTTGTTCTGACGTCAGGCCAAGGACTGTTAGCGCGTTGAGCAAAGGCGAGTCCGCAAGCCACGTGCGAAGAAGTTTACGAACTTTCTTCGACGAAACGGTTCGGCCGAACTTCCCGTCGCTGATACCTTGATCCACGGCGGCAAGGGTCGCGTCGTCTTCATCAGCGATGACCGTAATGGGTTTCTCGAATATAAATTTCTTGGTCTTCGGCATACGCTCACCCTGCGCGACTACAGCGTGCCCGCTCGCGGCTCATCGAACTCCAGCAGAATTTTGAAGCCGATGACGTCCGCCCCAAACCGTATCTTCAACTCTCGGATGCCGAACGCGAAAGCCTTCGGGAATGAGCCGCTCGGCGCCGCGGAGGGGTCTTCCGGCAATCTCCATGAAAAATTGCAGTGCGGACAAGCGGCAGGAATATCGCGAATATCGTCCGGCGAAACGGTCAGCCGGGATTTGCATTTGTGGCATTCAAACGTGATCGCGCGGATCTCTTCCAATCCCACGACGATCTTGCGCTCGAAAGTCATGTTGCCGGAGTGTACCACGCCAAAGCGCTGCAGGGCGCCAAGTCGCCTCGCCCGCCGACGATCCCTCTGTGAACGCCAATCCCGCAAATCGTTATTGGCGCCCGAACTGCCACAGCGCCACACCCCGCTTTCGTGGCATAGGCTTCAAGCTGTGCGACACGATTGTCGCCGCAGGAGCACTGGCGTTGAAATTGCGAAGGGCTCATGACGGCTGAGCTTCAGCCCACCCGCGTACAAACCTCATGACACATCTTCCTCGTACTTCTGGTTTACTTTTTCCCAAAATGGGAACGCCACCGCGACGACGCGTCACTTGATTACCCCATCCTACCTATGATATAATGGTTACTAGGCCATGGTCCCACGAACTCATGATAACGGCCCCAGCATCATGCCGGGCGCGCCAAAAGCGCCGCACCCGCGCACTCCGCTGTCCTCGCCTGCCACCACCCCCCACCGCCCGCTTGCCACGTCGCTCCGCGAAATCCTAATCAACGGCCCAGCGATTAGAAATCGACCTAACTTTCGCAGAATCACCGCAAACCTCTTTTCTAATCGCAAATTTTTCACACATTTTGTCATTAGCTTTACGCCCACCCTGCGGGCTCTACTGCCAACATCCGCCAAACTACCTATCCCGACTGCCAAGATCGGTAGCCCGCCAGCCTCGATGCTGCTATTCTTGCGACGAACGATTCCGCCGAGGTCCCGCTGATGGCCCAGTCCATCGCACCCACAATTCCTTACTCCGCCGCCCGCGACCAATCGCGCGCCCCCGTTCCCTGGTACATCTGGTGCGGCCTTCTCGGCCCAGCTTCCATCGTCATCGGCCTCTACTGGGACATTTCCTGGCACATGAGCATTGGCCGCGACACTTTCTGGACCCCCGCGCACATGGCCATCCAGCTGGGCGGGATTCTGGTCGCGCTCACCAGCGTCTATCTGATCTTTTCCACCACTTTTGGATCCAATGCCGCCGCCAAAGCTGCTTCCATACGAGTCTGGGGATTCCGCGGTCCGCTCGGAGCATTCCTCGCCTGCTGGGGCGGCGTGGTCATGGTCACCTCCGCGCCTTTCGACAACTGGTGGCACAACTCCTTCGGCCTGGACGTAGCCATCGTCAGCCCGCCGCACATGGTCCTCGGCGTCGGGATTCTCGCCGTGGCCATCGGCGCGCTGCTGTTACTCGTCAGTTGGATGAATCGCGCTGAAGGCGTCGCACAAACCCGGCTCCGCCGCATGTATTTCCTTCTCGGCGGCGTAATTCTCTCGCTCCACTGGGTGCTGCTCTCCGAATACACCGGCGGCGACCAGATGCACAGCCCCACCTTTTATCGCGCCTTGTCGCTGGCTATGCCGATAATCCTAATAGCGCTTGCTCGCGCCGGCGGCTATCGCTGGGGCGCCACCATCGTATCCGCGATTTACACCGCGTTTGTGCTCGGCCAACTCTGGCTGCTTCCACTATTTCCCGCGACACCGAAACTCGGTCCCGTGTTCACAAAAATCACCCACATGGTTCCGCTGGAATTTCCCACGCTCATCATCGTTCCGGCCATCGCTCTGGATTTTTTGCTGAATCGCTACGCCCATAAAAATAAATGGACTCTCGCTGTCATGCTCGGCAGCGCGTATCTCGCCGTCATGCTGTTGGTGCACTGGCCGCTCGGCGATTTCCTGATTTCACCGGCCGCTCGCAACTGGATTTTCGGCCAGAATTATTTTCCGTACATGGAATCGCCTTCGGAATACCACTACAACTGGGAATTCGTGGACCTCGCGCCAACGACTGGGACCTTTCTCTACGGCATCGGCGTCGCGCTTGTCACTTCTATCATCGGTTCGCGTATCGGCCTCGCTGCCGGTGACGCATTGCGCGGCCTGCGCCGGTGAACTGCATGTCGCGGCGTGGAATCACCTCGCGGCTGTGCGAGCTTGCGGTCGCGTGCATCGCTGTTCTTCTCTCAATCGCGCCGGCCTGGGCGCACGTCGGAAATCCCGACGTTTATTTTCAAGGCGTCGCCGGTCCCTATCACCTGATCATCACCATCCGCACCCCGCAGATGATTCCCGGCACAGCGGACATCGAAATTCTCAGCGCCACTCCTGGCATCTCGAAAATCACCGTCGTCCCGCTTTACATCGTCGGTCCCGGCGCGAAATATCCGCCCGTCGGTGACTTGCTCGCGCAATCGAAAGAAGATCCGCAATATTTTTCTGGCAAAATCTGGCTGATGGAATCGGGCTCGTGGCAAGTACGCGTGCAAGTCGAAGGCGCGCAGGGCGATGGCGAACTCGCCGTCCCGGTTCCCGCCGCCGCGCGCCGTACGCTCCCGATGCAAAAATCGCTCGGCATTCTGCTCTTCGCGCTGATGTCGCTGCTGGTCGTCGCGATTATTTCAATTGTGGGCGCGGCGCGCCGAGAAGCCACTCTTCCTCCCGGCGAATTTCCGACCGCGGAACGGTCACGCCGCGGCCGCTGGATAATGCTCGCGACCGCCGTCGTCGTTTTCGGAATTTTATATTTCGGAAATTGGTGGTGGAATTCAGAAGCCAGCGCGAAAACCCGCCAGATGATTTACAAGCCGCCGCCGCTCGACGTAACTCTCGAGCCCAACGGAAAACTTCTGCTGAAAATGGGCAATTCCGCGTGGCACAGCAGCCGGCCCGAAACCGTGATGACTACTCTAATGCCCGATCACGGCCACCTGATGCATCTCTTTCTAATCCGCGAGCCGGGCATGGACCGCTTTTATCATCTCCATCCGCAAATCGTTCCGCCCGAGCCCGGACTGCATGCGAATACAGGAATTTCATTCGAGACGGATCTGCCCGCGATTCCCGCAGGCCGCTATCAGGTATTTGCCGACGTGGTGCGCGAGTCCGGCTTCCCCGACACCATGATCGCCGAAATTAATTTGCCGGATATTCCCGGCGTCGCGCTCACCGGTGACAATTCCGCAGCCGCATCCTCGCCGCTTTCCGCGAATGGCGCGCGAGCGAATAACAATAGCGGCGCAAGCGGCATAAACCCCGCGAGCGACGCTGCTGAACAAGTAAGCATCACGCCCGACGGCCCGACTGCGTCTCTGCCGGATGGCTACAAAATGATTTGGGAACGCGGCACCGCGCCGTTCACCGCTAATCATTTCGTCTGGCTGCGTTTTCGCCTCGAAACGCCGGACGGCAAGCCCGTCAACGATTCCGAACCCTACATGGGAATGGCCGGCCACGCCGAAATCGTAAATTCTGATCGCACCGTCTTCGCGCACATCCATCCCGACGGCTCAGTCGCGATGGCCGCGCTGGAGCTCACGCAGAAAACTTCAGCACAAGGAAATGCCGGCGCTAGCGCGCAAGCGAGAATGAATGCGGGCAGTGAAATGGCCGGCACGGGAATGCCGGGCATGGACATGTCGACGGACCCGCGCTCCGCCGAAGTTTCCTTCCCCTACGGCTTCCCCAAAGCTGGCGAGTACCGCCTCTTCATTCAAATGAAGCGCGGCGGAACGATCGAAACAGGAGTCTTCGACACTGTGGTGCTTCCGTGATTCAGACCAAGCGCTGGCGCGCAATTTTGGCGCAGCGATTTTAGGTTTTTTCAGCCTCGTTACGAATTACTGGCCCGCATCATTTTCGCGGCCATTCTGGTGACTAGGCTTCTCGGCGCGAGGCGCTGCCCTTCTTTCATCAGGCGATTCATGAAGCCGGAAATTACGTAGGGCTTCCCTGCTGCTTGCGCTTCGAGTCCCACGCGAGCCACTTTCTCCGCCGTCTCCGCATTCTTGAAAGCGCGGTCGGGCTGGTGCGCCACTTCCTGAAATTCCGTCACGGTTGAACCCGGACACAACGCGCACACGCGCACTCCGGCCTCACGCACTTCCTCGGCGATACCTTCGGCGAACAGCAGATCAAATGCCTTGGTGGCCGCGTAGCAGGCATTGTATGGAAGCGGCTGGAACGCCGCGAGCGATGCCACAATCATCACGTCGCCATGCCGCCGCTGAACCATTCCAGGCAAGTACAGGCGCGTAAGATGCACCACCGCCGAACAATTTACCTGAACCATTTCCAGCATCGTCCCTGCGGGAATTTCAGACGCGTTGCCGTATGCGCCGAAGCCCGCGTTGTTGATCAAAAACTCGACCTCGATCTTTTTGTTGGCCGTGAACGCGTAAATATCACCGGGCGCTTCCGGACGGGTCAAGTCCGCAGCAAACACTTCGGTCTTAATGCCATGCTGCGACGCCAAGTCCGCAGCAAGTTTCTGTAACCGGTCAACACGCCGCGCCGTGAGCACCAGATTCGCGCCACCCGCCGCCAGCAACTTCGCTAGCTCGAGCCCAATCCCAGCGCTCGCACCAGTGATGAGCGCCCATTTGCCCCGCCATTCTTGCTGCCACTTTTCCGCCACGGAATCCTCCGATCAGGCTAACGCCAGTTTCCGCCGCCGCCAGCGAAAACTCTATCACAGCGCCGGTGGTCTTATTCGAGCGGACTAATTCGAAGGACGAGTGAGATGAACGCACATTCCCGGAGGACGCCAAAGCAGGAAATACCGCGGGTCAGTCGCAGAAGAGGGTCAAGCGTTGTTGGGCTTTTCACGCGGCATCACAGAATCGCGAATGCGCACACCCTGCTCCTTCAAGCGATCGAGCAAGCGCCGCGCCCAGACGAACTCTGCCGCCAGGATGCCGAGCGCAAGCATGATGGTGAGCCAGCCAGGCCCAGGAGTCGCAATCATCACGATTCCGAGCGCCAGCAGCGTGAACCCTACCAGCACTTTGATGTACCGCTTCGCCTGCTGGAACGAATGGATCAGCACCGAAGATCTCGCTTCACGAGAATCACACGCGCTCGTGGCCGCTTGATCGGCCGTCCAGCTGTTAGATGCGGCTCAACCAATTACGTCTCTGCTTGCACGCCGATTTCCATCGTAACAGCCTCGCGCGTGCGGCATTTTCAGATCCGCGCGCGGGAAGCAGTAGCTTTGCATCAGCCCTCTGCGCGGGCTGCTGCGTTTCGCGCCAAACGTTTGCCTCAAATGGAAAGATTCTGCCGGGAGAGTGGCAATACGGGATCGAATGCATGCGCGAGCCAATCGAAAATCTTGCAGCCCGCATGCGCGGAATCGGACGGCTCCGCGAGTATTAGAATTTGTACACGATGCCCACGGAAGCTTTCGGGCTGATCTGGTAGGTGTTGAAGAACCGGCTGGCGATGCCGTCAATCGCCACTCGCAGCGCGACGTGGCGATGATGAGCGTTCAGATCCACTCCCACGCCCGCCAAACCCGCAAGCGCACCCTGGCCGCCATACGGCGTCTGCGGCGTGATCCACATTCCTCCGATCATCGCGTGCGCCCACACGTCAATGCCTTTTGGCCCCACATAGCGAACCCGCGGACCGATGCCGCCAAAGACCAACCAGGAATTCTGTCCCGGCTGGCTGCCATAGATCGCCGCCACTTCTGCGTCAGCACCGAGCCAGTCGCGGTAGTAGTACACGGCGGAAATATTTCCTCCGTTCATGTTCGAAACCGTGCCGGGAACTTCGTAGAAGCGGAAGAATGTGTACCCTGCATAAACGTCCCAGCTGTACTTGTTAAACACGCCCTGCACATCTTGGGGCATGGCCGCTGGTAGCGCCGCTGGAGCCGGACTGGCGAACGCCGGAGCCGGGAATATCGCAGGGGAATCCGTTACCGGAGTTGCGGGTGTGGCTGGCATCGCCGGTGTAACGGCGTAGGTCATGAAGGCAGGGGCCGCCAGCGAAACGGAATCGCCAAAGTTAGCCTGCGCTCCCGCGTTCACGGCCACCAACAACAGGCCGCCCAATAGAACAGAGATATATTTCATGCCTCTTTCCCCCAGACGAAGGAATGCCCTACCCACTTTCTCTATAACTCTGGGGGATAGCGGAAGGGCCCGTCTATAGGTTTGATTGCGCGTGTCACGTGGATGTCACCCTGTTCGCTGGGACAGTTCTGGTATGGGACATAGGGATTGAACATTGCATTCGAATGGGCCGCACGTCGCGCTACGGCGGCCCAATGCTGACCACGCAATCTTTTCTTGACCTGACAATTTTTTCTGCTATTCTGTGGGGGCTGCCTTACCAGCAGCGCTTATCAAGAGTGGTTGAGGGGACAGGCCCTGCGACGCCACAGCAACCTGGTGCAACTGCCAAGGTGCTAATTCCTGCCCAGTGGGGAGAGATAAGATCCTCGATAGACCGGCCACCGGTCGTTGAAGATTCAACTCCCAAGCTGAAGTCGAATTAAAGCCTGCATTCGCTCAAGCGAGTGCTCGCAATTACTTTTTGCAGCGCATGGCGCGCTGGTCAGGGCCTATTTCTATTCATTTGCAAGGGCCCCAACCAGCGGACCATGACGCGGCGGCGGAGCACATTCCGCAAGGTTTGGGAGAAGCTAGATGTCGCAGAGTACGGCAGTAGATGGGCCGATAGCGGTTATCAAAGTTGGCGGCTCGATTCTGACGAGTGCCAAGGCATACCGCCGGGCCGCAAAATTTGTGCGGCACACGCTGCAAACTGCCCCGCACGAGCGATTGGTTGTAGTGGTTTCCGCGCAGGAAGGAACCACGGACCGGCTGGAGCGCGGCGCGCGAAAAATCGTGCGCGATCCGGCGCGCGCTGCTCTGGATCTGCTGTGGTCCACCGGGGAGATTCGCTCGGTGGCGCTGCTTACTTTGCATTTGCAGAAGCTGGGCGTTGCAGCTGCACCCCTGAATATCCACGAAGCAGGCCTCACGGTACCCGAAACCGAAAACGAAGTGGGACAAATTCTTTTGCACGCGGGACGGCTGCGCGGCGTGCTGGCAAAATTTGCGGTTGCGGTGGTGCCGGGATTTTTGGCGGCGAATTCCGCGAACGCAATCGTATCGCTGGGGCGCGGCGGCTCGGATCTAACGGCGGTGCTGCTGGCCGAGGGCTTGCGAGCTTGTCGCTGCGAATTGATTAAAGATGTTCCGGGCTATTTCACCGCCGATCCGCACCGCAATTCCTCCGCCAGCCACATTCCGCATTTAACTTTCGAACAGGCTTTGCAACTTGCGATGGACGGGTGTGACCTGGTGCAGCGCCGGGCGATTGAAGCAGCGGCGCGAGCGGCATTGCCGCTGGTGGTTCGCAGCGTGGACGAAACGGCGCCGAGCAGCCGCATTTCGCATTTTGCGACTGAAGTTGCGCGCGCGCCGCGCGAAGCGAGAGCGGCGGCATCCGCGGATTGAAGATGTACGGGATTGTTGGCGACGAAGCAGGAAGTTTATGAATCAAATGGGCCGAACAGAAACAGACTCGAAAAACAGAATCAAGAAAGCGCACACGCGAAGGAGCACGACCATGAATTTTGCGACGAAGACGATTCACGCAGGACAGCCGTCGGAACCGGAAACCGGTTCGCTGATCGCGCCCATTTTTCAGACTTCCACGTACGAGCAGGATTCGCCCGGGCATGACAAGGGCTTCAACTACTCGCGCACGAACAATCCCACGCGCCAGCGGCTGGAAACGGTTTTGGCCGAACTGGAAGGCGTGGAGCACGCCGCCGTGTTCGCGTCCGGACTCGCGGCGGAGAACGCTGTGTTGCAGGCGTATCTGCGTCCTGGCGACGAAATTGTAATTCCCACGGACGTGTACGGCGGGACGTACCGCATTCTCAACAAGGTGTATCAGCCGATCGGAGTGACGGTTAAACAGTTCGACATTTCGAATCGCGCCGCATTGGAAGCCGCGATTACGGACCGAACCAAGCTGGTGTGGATCGAATCGCCGACGAATCCACGGCTGCTGGTTTATGACATCGTGGACATTTGCAAGCTGGCGCACGCGAAATCGGCGCTGGTGGTGGTGGACAATACTTTCGCGACTCCTTATTTTCAGCAGCCGTTTGAGCTGGGCGCGGACATCGTGGTGCACAGCGTGACGAAATATCTGGGCGGACACTCGGACACGATTCAGGGCGCAGCGCTGGCGAAGGATCCGGCGATTTTCGAGCCGATTAAGTTTTTGCAGAACGCTACCGGCGCGGTGCCATCGCCATTCGATTGCTGGCTGACGCTGCGCGGATTGAAAACGCTGGAGCTGAGAATGCAGCGGCACGAAGAGAACGCCATCGCCATTGCCAATGCGCTGAAGGGGCATCCGCTGGTGCACCAGGTTTATTTCCCAGGGCTGCCGGAACATCCTGGACACGAGATTGCGAAAAAACAGATGACTGGATTCGGAGGGATGGTATCTTTCGAATTAGAAGGCACGATTGAGGAAGTGGTGGCGTTCTGCTCCTCGCGGCGATACTTCACGCTGGGCGAAAGCCTGGGCGGCGTGAAGGCCCTGCTGTGCCATCCAGCGACGATGACCCATGCTTCGATTCCGGCGGAAACGCGCGCGGAACTGGGGCTTTCGGATTCGCTGATCCGCTTGTCGCCCGGCTGTGAAAACGCGAAGGACCTGGTGGAAGATTTACTCGAGGGGTTGACATTGCTCGATCATCAGCGAAAAACACAGAAGGTGGTTGCGGCCAGTGCCCGTTAAAACTGCGGGAGTGCAAACGTCGGAGCGCGGTAGCGCGTGGCGGCCGGGGTCCGCGAAAATTGATGTGGGGATCCTGGGCGCGACGGGAGCCGTGGGGCAGCAATTTATCGCATTGCTCGCGAATCATCCGTGGTTTCGCGTTACGTGGCTGGCAGCGAGCGAGCGCTCAGCGGGAAAACGCTACGGCGATTTGACCTGGCGCTTGCCGACGGAATTGCCGGCGGACACCGCGCGGCTTTCCGTTGAAGCGTTGAAGGCGGGCACGGGGCCGCAGCTGGTTTTTTCGGCCCTGGATTCTTCGATCGCGGGCGAGGCGGAAGTGGAATTTGCCGCGGCGGGGCACATCGTGGTGAGCAATTCGCGGAATCATCGCATGGACGCGCTGGTGCCGCTGCTGATTCCGGAAGTGAACCCCGAACATTTGGGATTGCTGCCACTGCAACGGAAGGCTAAGGGCTGGAGCGGCGCGATCGTGACAAATCCGAATTGCGCGGCGATGCCTTTGGCAATTGCGCTGGCGGCTTTGCGCACTTTTGTGCCGAAGCGCGTGCTGATTACGACGCTGCAGGGATTGTCGGGCGCGGGATATCCGGGCGTCGCGTCGCTAGATGCTACGGCGAACGTGATTCCGTTCATTGATGGCGAGGAACAGAAAATCGAGACGGAGACGCAGAAAATTCTGGGGCGGTTTGTCGCGGATTCCGTCGAGTTGCATCCGGTGCTGGTGAGCGCGACGAGTACGCGCGTTCCAGTGATTAATGGGCACACCGAAAGCGTGTCGGTGGAATTCGAGAAGAAGGTGACGCACGAGGAGATACTCGAGGCGTTCCGCGAATTTTCCGGCGAGCCGCAGAAATTGGAATTGCCGACCGCGCCGCAGCCGGCGATTGTTTATCACGAAGCGGCAAATCGGCCGCAGCCACGTTTGGATGTGGAGCGGGGCGGCGGGATGGTCACGCACGTCGGGCGTTTGCGAGCTTGCCCGGTGCTGGGGCACAAATTTGTGTTGTTGAGCCACAATACGATTCGCGGCGCTGCGGGCGCGGCGATTTTGAATGCGGAATTGATGGCGGCGAAGAATATCCTCGGTTAGTTAAATACATTCCCTCAGCGGCTAAAGCCGCTCCGAATCCGCGGCTGTTACGGCACGGCTGAAGCCGTGCCCTGACGAAAATCAACAGTCCCTACACACGCCCCTGGAGCGGCCGACTACAAAAGCTATCGTCTCGCGACGCGACTCTGCACCGTCGGAACCTGTTCAGAGCGGTAGATGCGCGGGTTCGGCGGTGTGCTTGGCCAGGATTTGATTGAACTGAGCCAGTTGCTGCTCGAGTGCGTGAAAAATATCTTCGGCGCCTGAAAGCTGGCCGGATTTGGCTAGTAATTCCAGTCGTTGAGCGGTTTCCCACGGACCGGGCACGGCGAAATTCCCGACCGAACCCTTCAGAGTGTGTGCGGCGCTTTCAAGAGCCTTCAAATCGGCGGCGCGCAGTGCCGCGCGAATCGCATCCAACATTCTGGGGCACTCCTGAAGAAATATTCCCGCCAGCTCTTTCAATAATCCGCCGTCGCCGTCGAAACGCGCCAGCAGTTCGGCATCGCTCGGTCCTTTCAGAACGGGATCGGCCGGAACGGCGGCAATTTTCGTTCCGGCCGGGACAGTTAGCTGGATTACTTTCGCGAGCTCGGCGGGATTAATGGGTTTGGCGATATAGTCGTCCATTCCGGCCGCCAGACAGCGTTCGCGGTCGCCTTTCATCGCGTGAGCGGTGACGGCAATGATGGGAATGCGCGCGCCGGTGCCCAGTTCCCTTTCGCGGATGCGAGTGGCGGCTTGCAGGCCGTCCAATTCCGGCATCTGTACGTCCATCAGGATGATGTCGAAGCGGTGGAACTGATTTTCTTCCCATAGCTGCAGGGCTTCAATGCCGTTGATCACCGAAGTGACCGTGTGCCCCTGTTTCTGCAGAAGTTTTTGCGCCAGGACGCGATTGACCGCATTGTCTTCAGCAAGAAGGATGTTGAGTTTACGCGGCGATTCTTCCGGGACTGCGCGGATGATCAAGGAAACGTCCTTATGCGCGGCATGTGGCCGGGCCACAGGCGGCGCCAGCAATAATTGTCGAGATTAATGCTGCGGGATCGAACGCTGCAGCAGGAAGGGGGGATTACAATTCGATCCTAGGCTTCGCGGTGGGGAACGTCAATGGACCCTATGCTCGGGTGTGCAACAGCGCTGGGCGAAACAGCGCGGGCGGGAATGGATCGTAACGAACAGAGTGGAACGCCTAGTGTGAACGCTGGGAGAGGTTCGGGCTTTGCGCCCTCGTCCCCGATCAGTCCGCGCTGCGCTGAGAAAGGACGAGGGCGTCCGTGCAAACTCTTTACGGTTGGGACAACGCCAGAGCCGTGATAGGAGTTACGCTTATAGCGTAGAAGAATGGGCGAATGTGTCATCGCGGGGTCCAGGAATTGTCAAAAGATTGCAACTTCGCGCGGATGTAATGCGGGAAGGCTCGGCGACGCATTGCCGGCGGGAGAAGCCTCTGGGCTCGCGGATTTTATTGGCGCTGTGGAAAGAGCTGGGGGGTTGCGTGGGATTGGAAGCGATGCGGCCGGAGGTGAAGGTGGCGCGAATTATGGGATATTCCGCGCATGCAACCTCTAGAAGCGAAGCGCGTTCCAATCAGCAGCGTTCGACACTTCAGGGACCATTTTCCTCGGCTTCTTTGGCTAACATGATCCGCGAGGTAATTGCGGGTATGGCAGCCAAGAAGGCGAGCGATGCCACGGAATGCCGCGCCTTCAGACGAAGGTTGAGAAATTTGCAAGCGTCTGGCGCGGCCCGGAGCGAGTGAACAGGCCAATCGATTTTTTTACAGGAGGTCCGCCATGGCAGGCAATAGGTGCGGAAAATTGTTTGTGCAGGTGTTCCTGACGGCGAGCTTGTTGCTGCTGCATTCTCCACTCGTCAGATGTCAGAACGCGCCGCCTCCTGCATCGCCAGGGGCGCCGGCTCCTTCTTCGCCGGACACGCCGCCAGCCGGGGCGATGCCAGACCTGCGGACGCTGGCGGAGTCTGTGCGCACGCTGCAGGCGCAGGTGCAGAATTTGAACTCACAGGTGAGTGAGTTGCGTGCCGCCGAAGAAAAAGAGCACGCAGAGGCCCGCGCGCTGCGCAACGAATTGAATCGCGCGACCGCGAAATTGATTGCTACGCCCGGCGAAACACATGATGCGTATGCGCCAGTGACGTCGCTCGAGAGTACGTCGTCTGCAAACAGCTCGTCTGCCAGCACCACGGCTGAGAGCGCTTCACCTGTGGCGATGGTTAACGGGGCGACGAGCAACGAGCAGAGCGCGTCGCTTGAAGAGCGCGTGACGAAGCTGGAGGACAATCAAGAGCTGACGGATGCGAAAGTGCTGGAGCAGAGCCAAACGAAAGTGGAGAGCGGGTCAAAGTATCGCGTGCGCTTGTCCGGAATGATTCTGCTGAACGCTTTTGAGACGCGCGGTGCGGTGGACAATCTGGATTTTCCGCAATTCGCGACTCCTCCGACTGTGGCGGGTACGGATGGAACATTCGCCGGATCGTTGCGGCAATCGCAGATCGGGATTGAGGTATTTGGGCCCGACGTGGCGGGAGCGCACACCAGCGCTAACGTGAGATTCGATTTTGCGGGCGGGCAGGCGGATACGTCGAACGGTGCGGTGATGGGAATCGTGCGGTTGCGGACGGGCACCATCCGTTTTGATTGGGCCAATACTTCCATTGTAGCGGGACAGGATTCGCTGTTCTTCGCGCCGCTAGTTCCGACGTCTCTGGCGACTGTGGCCATCCCGGCGCTTTCATATTCCGGAAATTTGTGGGAGTGGACGCCGCAGATCCGCATCGAACATCGTGTGGCGATTTCGGACGATTCGAGTTTGCTGCTGCAGGCTGGAATTCTGGACTCGCTCACGGGCGATTTGCCCAACCCACAAGTGCGCGTGCCGAGCGAGGGTGAACAATCGGGCCAGCCAGCGTATGCTGCGCGCGTGGCGTGGAGCCGTCACGCATTTGGCAGGGACGTGACGGTGGGCGTGGGTGGCTACTACGGACGGCAGAATTGGGGATTTGGACGGGGAGTGGATGGATGGGCGGGCACGACGGACGTGACCGTCCCGCTGGGAAAATATTTTGATTTCACCGGGGAATTTTACCGCGGGCGGGCGGTCGGCGGATTCGGAGGCGGCATTGGGCAAAGCGTGCTGTTTTCGGGCGCGCCGGATGACGCCACCACGACGATTCGAGGACTGGATTCGTTGGGCGGCTGGGTACAATTGAAATATAGGCCGACGGCGAAGTTCGAACTGAATTTTGCGCTGGGGCAGGACAATCCATTTGCGGGCGAGTTGAGGAATTTTCCGGCGACTGCCTATTATTATGGTCCGCTGCTGTCGCGCAACCTTACGCCGTTTGTGAATTTTATTTATCACGCGCGGTCGAATGTTTTGTTTTCCGCCGAATACCGGCGGTTGGAGACGCAGAATTTGGACAGCAGCCAGGAAACAGCCAATCAAATCGGGCTGAGCGTGGGGTACATATTTTGAGATGGATGTCGCCAATGAGGCGCTGGGCAGCAGGCTGGGGCTGCGTCATCGCATTGTGCGCTTGCGCATTGTTCGCAGGTGCGAGCGGAGCGTTCGTGGCGGCGCACGGGTTGGCGGTGACCGCGGAGGTGTCGGTAACGAGGCCGGAGCCGGGGTCGGGAGGACATATGCGCGGAGCCGCGGCCTACCGTACCGACGATTCGGAGGTAGTGGTGTGGCTGACACCTCTGGATGCGCCAGCTCCGCCAGTGCCGGCCAATTCGGCTGCGGGGAAGACACCGGAACTGGTGCAGCGCAACAAGAGTTTCGAACCGCACGTTCTTGTGGTGCAGGCGGGCACGCTAATTCGGTTCCCAAACAAGGATCCATTCTTCCACAATATTTTTTCGATGTACGACGGGAAGCGATTTGATCTGGGGCTGTACGAGGCAGGCACGAGCCGGTCGGTAAGGTTCGACCGGCCGGGAGTGAGTTATTTATTTTGCAATATCCACGCGGAGATGAGCGCGGTGGTGGTTGTGGTGGACACGCCTTACTTCGCGATGTCCGATCGCGCGGGACATTTGACGATTCCAGATGTTCCGGACGGGCGGTATCAGATGCATGTGTGGAATGAACGAAGCTTGCCGGAGAGTTTGAAAGCGCTGAGCCGGGTGGTGACGATTTCCGAGAAAGCGCGAACGCTGGGGGCGATTCGCGTGGTGGATAACCCGAATTTCACGCTCGCGCACAAGAACAAGTATGGAGAGGATTACGTCCCGCCACCGACGGAAGGCTACCAGCATCCCTGAGATTTGGCGTTACATCCATCGAATTTACACGTTGTTTACAATTTCAAAACGCGGCGATGACAATGCTGCGGGGCTTTTTTCGGAATCTAGTGAGTGGAAGATTGCGGGCTGACATTGGGATTACAATGTAAAGGCAATTGCGGCGAGCCGCTGACGGGGCGCATCTAATGAATAAACAGTGCGAATTGGCGCGCTGACGACGGATTCTTTGCGGCGGATTGATAGGACAGTAAGCACTGTGCAATCAAAGGAAGGTTCTGTGGATACGATATTGGTGGTGGAAGACAGCCGACCGATGCAACGGACTTTGCAGCGGCTTTTTGAAGCAGACGGGCTGCGGGTGCAGATTGCATCGGACGGAATCGCGGGACTAGAAAGCTTCCGAAAGGAAACGCCGAATGTGGTGGTGTTGGATTTGAAGCTGCCGCGGTTGCCGGGGAAGGAAGTTTGCCGGGCGTTCAAGGCGCATGCGGCAGGCGTGCCAATCGTGGTTCTGAGCGCGAATTGCGAAGTGGAAGATAAGGTTTTGTTGTTGGAGCTGGGCGCGGATGATTACGTGACCAAACCGTTCAGTCCCAGAGAGCTATTGGCACGAGTGCGGCGAGCGATGCGTCGCGGCGTGGCTGCGACGGCGGATGCTGCCGGGGCAAATGGCGCGAGCGCACCAGCGGCGCATGAGATGCTGATTTTTGGCGATACCAAAATTGATTTTACGAGCATGGTGGTGACGCGCGGCGGAAAGTCGCTGGCGTTTACGGCGCAGGAATTCAAGTTGCTGAAGTACTTCGCGCGTTGCCCGGCGCGCGTGATTTCGCGGCAGGAACTGTTGAATGAGGTGTGGGGATACGAGAACTATCCGACGACGCGGACGGTGGACAATCACATATTGCGGATCAGGCAAAAACTGGAGCCGGATCCGGCGCGGCCACGATATTTTCTGACGATGCACGGCACGGGTTACAAATTCGCGCCCGGTGAAAACGCAGCCGCATTGGAGTAATGCGCCGCTGGTCGAGGAGCCTCTTGGCACGTCTGCGATTACGCACGCAACTTCTGGTCGCCACTCTGGTAATCATCTGCGCGCTTTTGGGTTCGCTGTTGCTGATTGTGCGGCACACCGTGCGTTCCGAGATTGATGAGGGCGTGCAGGAAAGCACGAACGAATCGCTGCGCGCGTTTGAAAACGTGCAGCAGGAACGCGAATTGCAACTTTCGCGAACCGCCGCGATGATGGCCGAACTTCCCCCGCTGAAAGCTTTGATGACCACCGCGCACGCCCTGACGATCCAGGATGCTTCAGAACCACTGTGGAAGCTGGCCGGCAGCCAGCTTTTTGTGCTGGCGGGGACGGATGGGCACGTGCTGGGATTTCACGGCACCGTGCCGCGCTGGACGACGGCACTGGTGGAAGAAAACCTCGAAAGATCCATGGAGCAGGGTGAGGACGCGGCGTGGTGGTACGGCGAAGGCCAACTGTACCGGGTGTTTCTGCGGCCGGTTACGTCTGGCACGGAAAATGAGCGGCGGCAGCTCGGGGTTTTGGCGGTGGGATACCAGATTGATGCGACCGTGGCGGAACAGTTGGCGATGGTATCGGGCAGCCAGATCGCGCTGACCACCGGAGACAAGATCATCGCGTCCACTCTTTCGACGGCGGATCAAGAGGAGCTTGCGAATTCGATACAGAAAAGCGATGGCGCGGAAGCGAGCACGCGGGAAATGGTGTTGGGGCAGGATCAGTACCAAGTGGCTTCGGTGGTGATTCACAAAGGGCCGCCAGTGTCGGTGAAATGTTACGTACTGATGTCCTTGCAGCCGTCGAACGCATATTTGCGGCACCTGAACCGCACGATTCTACTGCTGGGAATTTCGGCGGTGGCGCTGGCCGCGGTGCTGCTGGGGTTCGTGGCGCGGACGATTACCCACCCGCTGGACAATCTGGTTTCTGGCGTGCGCGCGCTAGCGGTGGGCGACTATACATATTCGATCACGCCGCGCGGCAGCAGCGAAGTGGCGGAACTGGGCGTGGCGTTTTCAAAAATGCGCGGGGAGCTACAGGCTTTTCAGCAACGGCGATTCGCGACGGAGCGGATCGCGGCGGTGGGAAGGGCGGCGAATTCGATTTCACACGATCTGCGACATTATCTTGCGGCGGTGGTGGCCAATGCGGAGTTTCTTTACGAAGCGGAGAAGCTGAAACTGGACCGCGATGAAATTTACGAGGAAATCAAGACTGCTTCGGAGCAGATGGTGGATCTGCTGGATTCGCTGCGCGAATTAGCGCGGGAGGAAAATTCGATTGCTCCGATACCGGCGTCGTTGAATCAAACGATAAGGCGCGCGGTGGATGCGGTGCGGGCGCGGCCGGAATTGCGGCATCTGGAGATTTCGATAAACAGTGCGGGAGAAACGGATGGAGTGTTCGACCCCAAGAAAATTGAGCGCGCGTTTTTTAATTTGGTGCTGAATGCGTGCGAGGCCACGGTGCCATCGCAGGGCTACGTGCGCATTGAGATTTGCTCGATCGGTGAGTCGTTCCAGGTGCGTGTGGAGGACAATGGCACGGGGATACCTTCATCGATCACCGGCACATTGTTCGATCCGTTTGTGAGTTTGGGAAAACCGAATGGGACGGGGTTGGGCCTGGCGATCGTGAACAAGATCGTGCAGGACCATGGTGGGACAGTGACGGTGGAGAAGACTTCAGAGAGCGGGACTACTTTTTTGGTTCGCTTGCCGAGGGCTGCGCGCGTGGAGACGCTGGTGCCGCAGGCGGTGGTTTCGTAGCACTCGGGGCGTGACACCGTCAAAAACAAAGTCACCAACGGCTAAAAAAGCGGGCCGCCGGTACAAGATCAAAAACAACGTCAACTGCTACCAGCGAAGGTCAGGCGCGACAACGTCGAAGCTCAGTCGGGGCGATTGGATTTGGGGCGCGGGGTTTCGCGCACGAAGCAGGAATCGCAGACGCGCGTTCCGTCTTTCAGAGTAAAGTCCACCCTACGATTCGAGTCAATCTCGGCGCCGCATTTTCCACAAATATCTGCGAGGGTTTCGCTCATAGCCGTTATCCCTATTCTACTACTCTTCCATGGCAGGCGTGCGTCTCGTTTTGCGAAGCTGTTATGCGGCATGGTTCTGGGTCGGTAGGGCGGCTTCAGAATGCGAGAACCCGTAGAAACGGGAGTTGCAATCGTCACAGCGGTACACGCGCACACGGATGGCGCGCAGAAGGTATTTCTCGATGGGGCCGCGACGATGCGAGCGGGTTATCTCCACACTTTGGCAATATGGGCACAAGCGTCTGGCGGCCGCGGAAATGGGTGCAACAACGGCGGCGTGGGGCGGAGGCGACGAGAGTTCGAGTTCACGCATAGCGATTATTGGAGCGCGGCGAGCGTCCATCCGAAATGCCGAGGAGCTCCAGCAGTATTTTTCCGAAAATGCGAAGGACTAGAACAGCGAAGCAAACGATCAGGACTATCGATATGAATATCTTGAGGAAAAGGAGAGACGAATTAGCCGACTCGGGAAAATCCGCGAACAGGGCGGCGCAGGCGAGAAATCCGGTAAAGCGGGCCATAAAACCTCCAAGCGCTGGGCACCAGGAGCGAAGGGCGTTGCACGAACGAAGGAACGCCAGCGCGGCCAAGGCTGCGAACTGCAGCGCGTGCTGCGTTCACTGAGAGATGATGTGGCAGAGCGCGGCCGGCGGAAATACGGTAATCACTGTAGATGGCCGCCGGAACCGACCGGAGAAAGCCGGCGAATTGAAGCAAGCCGACGCGGGCGTAACCAACGACGCACGCTAGAGATACGGGCTGTGGGTGCTGTGGACGTTTGTCAGCAGCCGATGGTAAGCTTGGCGCCCAAAGATTTGCAGGTGACGTGCGGTCGATCTTAAGGCGCGGAATTCAGCGCGCACCAACAGGGTGGGAAGCGATGGAACTCGATTCCAAAGGCGCAGGTGACGCGGCACAGGGCGTGCGCGCTTTGGCGCAGCCGATCGCTGCTACATTGTCGCGCGCCGCGATTTTTCTGGTGATGACGGTTAAGCCCGGCGCGGAGAATCGGGCGACGGTGCGTTCCTTCTGCGCAGATCTTTCGGCCCTGATTCGCGCCGTGGAATTTCGCGACATCGAAGCCGGGCTTTCGTGCGTGATGGGATTTGGTTCGGAGGCGTGGGATCGATTGTTCGGGGGCCCGCGACCGGCCGAACTGCATCCTTTTAAGGAGATTCGCTCGCAGGGGCGGCACGCGGTGGCGACTCCTGGCGATTTATTGTTTCACATACGCGCGAGGCGCATGGATTTGTGCTTCGAACTGGCGACGCAAATCATGACGAAGTTGGGAGACGCGGTTTCGCCGGAGGATGAAGTGCACGGCTTCCGATACTTTGATGATCGCGACCTGATTGGATTTGTGGATGGGACGGAAAATCCGCGGGGGCAGGAAGCGATTGACGCGGTGACGATTGGCGCGGAGGATGCGGCGTTCGAAGGCGGGACCTACGTGATCGTGCAGAAATATCTGCACGATATGGCGAGATGGGAAAAGCTTTCCACGGAGCAACAGGAACGAATCATCGGACGCAAGAAACTTTCTGATATTGAATTGGATGAAGCGGTGAAGCCAACCTGCTCACACAGCTCGCTGACTACGATCGAAGAGAACGGCAAAGAGATCAAGATTTTGCGCGACAACATGCCTTTTGGGCGGCCGACGCAAGGTGAATTCGGTACGTATTTTATCGGGTACAGCAAGTCGCCTAGCACGATTGAGTTGATGCTGCAGAACATGTTCATCGGGCGGCCGCCGGGAAATTACGATCGATTGCTGGATTTCAGCCGCGCGGTAACTGGGAATTTGTTTTTTGTGCCGGCCGCGAGTTTTCTGGAGGACGTGAGCGACGACGCGGCCGCGCCGGACGAGGTGCCCTGCGACGCGTCGGCCAACGTATCACCCGGCGCGGCGGGCGATTCTCCGTCAGGCGCGCCGTCAGCAGACGAAACAGGGCAAGCAGCGGCGCCGGGCAAGAATGGCTCGCTGGGTATCGGATCATTGAAAGGAGACATTGGTCATGAATAATCTACATCGCGAGCTGGCACCGATATCAGATGCGGCGTGGGCTTCCATCGAAGAGGAAACGACACGCACGCTGAAGCGGTATCTCGCAGGGCGGCGCGTGGTGGATGTGCAGGGGCCGAGCGGCTCGGGCGTGTCTGCCGTGGGGACCGGACATTTGCGGAAGATTACGGCCCCGGCGGACGGAATTCTGGCGCGGCAACGCGAGGTGAAGGCATTTGTGGAGTTGCGCGTGCCGTTTGAACTGGATCGCCAGGGAATTGACGACGTGGAACGCGGCGCGGAAGATTCGAACTGGCAGCCGGCGAAGGATGCAGCGCGCGAGATTGCTTTTGCCGAGGACCGCGCAATTTTTGATGGTTATGCGGCTGCGGGAATCGGGGGCGTGCGGCAAGGTACGAGCAATCCGATCAAGTCTCTACCGGCTGATGTGCTGCAGTACCCGGACGCGATTGCCGAGGGCTTAAGCCAGTTGCGATTGGTAGGCGTAAACGGACCATATGCTGTGCTGCTGGGCGCGGACGCTTATACGGCGCTGGCCGAGACGAGCGACCATGGATATCCGGTGCTGGAGCACGTGAAGCGGTTGGTAAAGGATCAAATTATTTGGGCGCCGGCGATCGCGGGGGCGTTTGTGCTGACGACGCGCGGCGGGGATTTTGATTTGCACATCGGGCAGGATGTTTCGATCGGTTATTTGAGCCACACGGATGCGGCGGTGCGGTTGTACTTGCAGGAGTCGTTCACATTTTTGCTGCTGACGAGTGAGGCTTCGGTAGCGTTGAATCCTGGGAAAACGAAAAAGTGATTGGTGATTAGTGACTAGTGACTAGTGACTAGTGATTAGTGGGTCGTGGCGACTAACAACTGCGACGGGACGGGAATCGCGGCGCGGTCAGAGAATTCGGGTGAGAAATTCCACCATGCGTCTTCCTAGATGATCTTTCTGCAGTTCGATCTTCTTTTGCACGGCGTAGTTCGGGTTCGGAAAAGTTTGCAGCGTATCCCATTCCAATTTCAGTTTGGACGCTTCGTCAGATGCGTCTTGCAGATACGCGCCAGGATTGTCGGCGACCCGCTGGCACATGGTCGCTAGCTCGGCTGGGTTGGTTCTTTCGAGCTGCTGCGTTGAGGGCATGACTTCATTCTACTCTCTATTGAGGGCGGGCGTCGGATTCGCGCCCGCAGGGTTACCAGTCGGGGCGGTCTTTGTGGAAGCGCATGCGGATGGATGTGATTCGTTCGGGCAGCCATCCGTGCACGGGACACTCGAGGCGTTGCGGGAATTTCAGCGCGCCGGGAACGGGCTTGACGACGAGCGGCGCGTTGCACTTGGGACAGGTCATGCGTTATTCGGCGATTCGCGAGCAGCGAGGGAAAAAATAAGTGTGGCGGAGAGAGTGGGATTCGAACCCACGGTAGGATTTCTCCTACACACGCTTTCCAAGCGTGCTCCTTAAACCGCTCGGACATCTCTCCACCGTGCTTGAGCGTTAGCAGCGTAACAAATCGAAGGCGCGGCGGCAAACGACGGCGCGCGGCGTAGTAATCTTGGGCTCGCACCGGTGGTAACAAATCAGCGAGAGGTCTGCTACACTTTTGTACCCTGTTCCGGGGTAGTGCAATTGGTAGCACGCCAGCCTTTGGAGCTGGTTATCCTGGTTCGAGTCCAGGCCCCGGAGCCAACCTCTCATTCTTGTTCAATCATTTAAAACAGGTCTTATGAAGACGGCGCGCAAGATCACTGTTGAGGTGCCGAAGGACCTCCTGGCGAAGGCGCAGCGGGCCAGCGGTACTGGCATCACCCAGGCGGAGTTGAACGCTGACCGGTAATCGAGGGCAAATTCAACGGCAAAGGTGACTGGCTAAAGCTGGCCGCTACAAATTCAGGAGCAATGACAAAGAGCCGGCGAGACGCCGGCGCTACGCAGCTGAATCGCGGCGGCGGAGCGGCGGAACAATTTTTAGTGAATTAGGTTGGGGCGATTCGGGCTTCGTTGCGCCGGGACGTTTCAATTTAAGATGTTCTTCGCTGCGGCGGAGCAGCGTTTCGAATTCCTGTTCGGAGCACACGTTGGCCTGGGAAGAATTCCTTTGATTCAGACTCACGGCCCCTCCTTACACACCACCCCTTGGATCTATTCCGTGGAAACCTTGTTTTGGGAGCCTAGACCTCGCGTCGCGGGCTGTCAAGAATATTTGTGGCGATGGCTGAGATTTTCACGGATGTAATGCGGGGGCAATGTGTTCGCCGCGCGGCGATGGGCGCGGCGGGCCTTGCGCGACGACCTTGCACAATGAGCTCAGACACTTTAGTCTGTCGAGCGGCATGACACCCCAATTCCTGCTGCTCGGAGTGATCTGGTACATCGTATTCCTGTTCTCGACCACGTGCCATGAAGGGGCGCATGCGCTGATTGCGCGGATCGGCGGAGATCCCACGGCGTTCCACGGCGGGCAGGTGACGCTGAATCCGTGGCCACACATACGGCGCGAGCCGTTTGGGTTAGTGGTGGTGCCGATCCTTTCTTATTTCGTGGCGCACTGGATGATCGGCTGGGCCAGCGCGCCGTACGATCCGGCGTGGCAGCAACGGTATCCGCGGCGCGCGGCGGCGATGGCGTTGGGTGGGCCGGCGGCGAATTTTACGCTGGTGATTTTATCGGCGATCGCGATCCGCACCGGGATGCATTTTGGAATCTTCGGCGTGCCGGAGTCGGTGGATTTCACCCATATTACGGAAGCGCTGGTCCCCGGGATCGCGGGATTCGCGGCAACGTTCCTCAGCATCGTATTTCTTCTGAATCTGCTGCTGGGAACGTTCAATCTGCTGCCGGTGCCGCCGCTGGACGGAGTGACAGGCGTGACTTTGCTGATGAGCGAAGCGACGGCGTTGCGATTTCAGCACTGGGTGCGCACGCAGGGATTCGGGTTTCTGGGATTGGTGGTGGCGTGGTACGCGTACGATAAATTGTTCCCATACATTTTTCGGTTCGCGCTGGCGATGCTTTATCCGGGAGTGTCCTGGGGATAATGACTGGAAGAAAGCGCGGCGGTAATGGGTGCGGGCTGAGCATAGTGGATGTCGTTTCAGTAGCGCACAAGCGGTGCGTACGGAACACTTGGAGCATTTTGCAGTGGTTGCATGGCTGGGTTAAATCCTTCCGCGTCAGCAAGAGACTTCCCTCCTTTTTGGTATCTGTTCTGCAATGTACCGAGACGAGGTGGAACCATGACGCGCGGAACCGACCAGAGTCAGACGGTGGAAACGACTGCGAACCATGGCCACCGCTACCGCGTGGAAGTATCGGGATGGGACGCGAAAGAAAATTTCTTCGTGGAGAAAACCTCGCTGGACTGGAAGGAACGCGAGGGGAAAACGGTAGCCCTGCACGTGGCGGTGCGGGTGGACAGCGTGTTGTTTGTGCGGCTGCTGCGACCATTGGGTGGCGGCGCGGATTTTCCGGTACCTCATCGAGCCGTGAAAGTGGAAGAACGAGACCAGGACGCATCCTGCAAAGACGTGGGGCTGGAGCAGTTGCAGCCGCGCAAGGGCGTCAAGGACAGCATGGTCGCGTCCATCGAACGATTGATAGAGGGTAGCGTGCACCACTGAGGCGGAAGGGGTACGCAGAGCGAGGCGGAACGGGGATGAGTTCTGTTTCGACATTGGGTGCCAGAATGGCACGCGAGCGGTGCAGAGGGCGGGTGGGCGTTTTAGCGTGAAAACCGGGAAAATGGCGACGAATTAAATTTTTCCTCGGATTAACACGAAGGATCGGTTGACGTTAGGTGAGTTGGGAATTTCGGTGCAGGCCGCGCGGTAAAATCGCAGAGAAAACCAAATGTTGTTCCGCTCTGGCCCCTACCTTGCCTGAGTGTGTTTACTATGAGCGTCCTGCTAGAACGGCCATTGGTAGAATTATCGCGTAAGAATCTCTCGATCTGCATATTGGATGACGAGGCGGATCACGTTGAACTGACCTCCAGACGGCTGGAAGCGGCGGGGTTCCCGGTGTCGGGAACGACGAGCGCCCAGGAAGCCCTGCAAAAGGTGCGTTCGGGGAGCTGCCGCGTGGTGGTGGCGGACCTGAAGATGCCGGGAATGGATGGGCTGGCGTTTCTGGAAAAAGCGCTGCAATGCGATCCCGGAATGTACGTGATTCTGGTGACGGGATTTTATGCGGTGGATTCGGCGATCGAGGCGATCAAGCATGGCGCTTACGATTATTTGTGCAAGCCGATTGATTACACGCGGCTGCTAAAAACGTTGGATGATCTGACGGATTCTTTTACGCGCGGGCTGCAGATACGCGATCTCGAGGACAAGCTGCTGGATAATCTGCTGTTCCACGGGATTGTGGGACGCAGTCCGGCGATGCTGGAGGTTTTCGATCTGGCGAAAAAAATCGCGCGGCATTATACCAATGCGCTGATTACCGGGCCGACGGGATCGGGGAAGGAACTGGTGGCGCACGCGCTGCACCAGATGAGCCCGGTGTCGCAGGAGCGCTTCGCGGTGTGCAATTGTTCGGCGCTGGTGGATACGCTGCTGGAAAGCCAGCTTTTCGGGCACGTGCGCGGGTCGTTTACGGGCGCGACGGAAACGCGGCCGGGATTATTTGAGTACGCAAATGGCGGGACGGTTTTTCTGGATGAGATCGGCGAGACGTCGCTGCAGATGCAGGCGAAATTGTTGCGGGTGATCCAGAACCGCGAGATCCAGCGCGTTGGTTCGCCGGAAGTGCGCAAAGTGGACGTGCGACTGATTGCGGCTACCAATCGCGACCTGCGCGCGGAAGTGCTGGCGGGGCGTTTTCGTGAAGATTTGTTTTACCGCCTGAGCAGCATCGAACTGCGGGTGCCGGGGTTGGCTGAGCGTCCTGGGGACATCCCGATTCTGGTGCAGCACTTCGTGAAAAAGTACGGCGAGACGTACGGGAAGCCGTTCCAGGGATTGACGCGGCGGGCGCACATCGTGCTGCTGCAACATGATTGGCCGGGTAACGTGCGGGAACTGGAAAACGTGATTGCCAGCGCGGCGATTACGGCCAACTCTGACTTCATTGACGTGGGCGATTTGCCGGAGCATCTGCAACGTTCGCGGCGGCATTCTTCTTCGGCGGCGACGGTGTGGAGTCCGCTACCGCTGGAGGAAGTGCGCAGCGTGCACATTCAGCGCGTGCTGGAGATGTGCAATGGCAACCGGGTGCGCACGGCGCAGGTGCTGGGGATTGGACGAACCAGCTTGTATCGGTTTTTGAAGCGCTCCGACCTGCCGACGAAATCTGTTGCAGCTCGGGGGGCGGCCTGACGACGCCACGAAAATTGCTGGGGTGCGGCGGGCGGGGCCTGCGCGGCGCCGACGGAATGAATCTTAGATGACAGGGAACGCTTCGGACAGGACGGGATCATGAGCAGACAGACCGTGTCGTCGAATTTATCCACAGCACTTGCAGAAGTCGGCTCGCAGCGGCCGGAGCGGACGGCGTCGCAGTTGTCCATAGAAGTGTGCGGGTTTGACCGCTGCGGGCGATTTTTCACGGAGCGGTCGGAAACCTGCGACGTGAGCGATGCGGGATGCAAATTCTACTTGCGCACGGAAGTTGAGCGTGAGGCGGTTGTGGCTGTGCGGGTGATCGAACGTTTTGATCGGCGCGGAAGCATGGCTGCACCGGTGCTATTTCAAGTGGCGCACATGGAGCGCGGGTCGAGCGGATGGACTTTGGGCGCCTGGAAGTTGCGCGCTGAAGATTCGTGGCCGCTGCCGGGCGTGCAGGCGCGGGGTGGGGCTGCTTCGTTCGATTGATTTTTGGCGGAGTCGTTACACAGGCATCAAATCAGGATCGTACTTCAGCTGCCAGACAGCCTTCGCAGCGGCGGTATTCGTACCGCCGTCGGTGATGGCCCCGCCGTCGATGGCGCACTGAAGTGCGCCGCTACAACTGCAACCGCAAATTCTGACCCCCGCTGCGGAGATGCCTGGCCGGTGGTATTGCGCCTGCCCCCCGCCATTTAAAAACCGAACGGCGGGGCACCCGCTCGCGATGAGTTGACGTTGCGTTATTTTGTGGAAATGTGTTTTGCCGTTCCGCAAATTCCCGGTGAATTGCTGGCGGTGCTTCCATGCACCGCCCCGGTTGTGCTCGTCGCTGTTTGGCCGCGTTCAGTTGCCAGCGGAATCTTGCGTGGTTGCTGCGCTGTGGAGCAGCGCTGGAGGCAGCGTTATGGTGGAATCCATGCGCACTAACATTCCGGTTTGCGCCGGGAGCTCCACGTCTTTGCCTTTTTTCGCGCAGATGTAAGCGGAGGTGCCGACCAAGCCGAAGATTGTTCCGCGGGTGACGTTGCTGAACAGGGCGCCAACGAGCGACCCGGCTCCAGTGCCCAAACTGCCCAGCATGATGTCGCCTTTGATGTCGCGCTTTTGTTCGATTACCACGCCTTCGGTGGTTTTCAGGTCTTTGCGTTTTTTGGAGTCTTCGGGGCTGCCGCTGTAGAGCGAAAGAATGCTCAACTGCACCGGGAAAATGCGGCTCTGCACTTCGACGGAATTGAAAACCAGGTTCATCGTAGCGCCGCCGCGTTCCATGGCGAACCATTTGGGACGCGTGACGCTGGTAATGGTGCCGTGGACTTTGGATCCGGCGGGCAGAATCAATTGGTTGCCGGAAAATACGGGCTCGGCAACGATGGCGGTGAATGGATCGCCGTCGTGCGCGACCGCGGTGGTGAGGCCTGAGACCAGGGTGAGACGAACCTGCGTTCCGGGTTGAACTACGGCGGTGGACTGCGCGCGTACGGCGGGAGTCAGCCACAGCATGGCTGACAACAGTGCTGCAATTGAAACGAGACGCTTCATGGATCCTCCGTGACCTTGGCGGGAACCGGGAAGCGTTCCCGCGAAGGAGGGCTCGGGCATGCCGAGCCATCCCCGTTTCGTGGGGGTGCCGCTGGCGCCGCGGTGGAGTGCGGAGGATGCACTCGGTGGATAAGATACTCCAGGGTATCGAAAGGATTCCAGGAAATGAGGATGGATGTTCCTAGTTGATACGGGCAGGTGTGAGGGGGACGGCCGTAGCGAAAGTGCGGCAAACTCATTGTAGTGGAAGTTTTTGGCACGGCGAGTTTACTGGCGCGACACGTCATGGGCAAATCGGCGGCTCGCGATTTTCGTGGAATGCTATTTTGTAAGCAGGCGAATTCCTGAAAATTGAAAAAATAGGTAAGAGTGCCATGCGAAACCGGTTGCTGATTATCTGTGTGCTGGTGCTGAGCGTCGCGTCGGTGGCGTTCGGGACGGACTACGCGATTGTGGTGAATCCTGCCAATCCCCTGAGGGCGCTGAGCCTGGTGGAACTGGGAAAGATTTTCAAGGCCAAGACCACCATCTGGCCGGATGGCAAAGGCATCACGCTGGTGCTGCGCGAGCCGAATTCGCCGGCGACGAAATTCATCCTGGAGAAGGTGCTGGGCGGGACCTTCGACGAAGAGAAGGCCGTGCTGAGCGACCCAGGCCGTAAGAACGCAGTGCCGGTGGTTTTCGCCGAGAGCGATGAGGAAGTGATGAGAATTGTCGGCGGGAACGCGGGAGCGGTGGGCGTGATTGATGTGTACAACATCACCGGCGGCGTGAAGGTAATCAAGATTGATGACAAGCAGCCCTTTGATCCCGGCTATGTATTAAAGGGCCGTTAGCGAACACTGCAAATTCCCATGCGAGGAAAACCGTGAAAACCCGAAACTTCTTTCCCTGGATGGTTATCGCCACTTTATTTGCCGGCGGCACAGCGGTGCGTGCGCAGGAATCGGCGCCCGTGGCCAGCGCGACGAGCACTGTGCCGGTGACAACACAGTCCACGCTCGCGGCAAACGCCTACGAGATGGGGCTCGTGCAGCGCGAAGACCGGCTGTTCGTGGACGAAGGGCTGGAATTTTTCCGCCAAGCGGTGAAGGCCGATCCGCAATTTGCGCTGGGGCACGCGGCGCTCGGTTATTTCACGACCGATCCGAAGGAAGCGAAGGATGAAAGCGCGCTGGCGTTGAAGTATATCAACAATGCAGCGCCCGACGAGCAACTGCTGATCCACTGGATGAATGACACGAAGAACGGCGAAACGGTCGAGGCGATTTCTGCGATGAACGATTTGCTGGCGAAGTATCCGACCGACAAGCGTCTGGCGAACATGGCGGCGGAATGGCTTTGCGCGAACCAGGGCGCTTTCGAGCACGGCGAGGCGATACTGGTGCGCCTGTTGAAATACGATCCACGTTATTACCCGGCAATGAATAATCTGGCGTATTGCTATGCGTTGAGCGGACAGGCGCAATTGGCGCCGCCGCTGATGGATCAGTACGTCGCAGCTCTGCCGAACGAGCCGAACCCGCAGGATTCCTACGGCGAAATCATGCGCATGCTGGGCGATTATCCGGCGGCGCTGGAACACTACAACAACGCGCTGAAGATCAATCCGCATTTTAACGCGTCGCAGGTGGGCGTGGCTTCGACGTACGCTTTGATGGGAGACGAGACGAAGGCACGGGCGCAATATCTGGTGGCGATCAAGGGAACGAAGGAGCGATCTACGCAGGTTAATTATCGAATTCTGTGGGCGATGACTTACTACCGTGAGAATAAGCCGAAGCTGGCGCGGGAGGCGTTTGAGAAAGTGGATGCGGAGGCCCACGCGGCGGGATTGACGGTGCAGGAAGCGGAAATTCATCGCGCGATGGCGCTTTTTAATCCGGACGCGGCGAGCGCGCTGAAGGATTTGGACGACGCGCGGGAAGATCTATCCGACACGCGCAAGAGCAATTTGCTGCCGGGCGACCGCGAAAACGAGTTGGCTTTGATTCTGCAGGCGCGCGCGTTCATCGCGGTGAAGGCGGGAAACACGGATGCGGCACAGGCGACGCTGAAATTGCTCGAGAATATGGCGCAGACCAACCGCAGCACTCCGGTGCAGGAAGCGTATCACTCGGCGAACGGGGCGGTGCTTTTTGCGCAGGGAGACTATGCCGGGGCGATCGCGGAGCTGCAGGAAGACCCCTACAATCCTTTGTCGCTGCAATTGCTGAGCGCGGCGCAGACCAAGGCGGGGCAAGCTGCCGAGGCGCGCAAAACGCTGGAGACTTTGGCGGCGATCAGCGATGAGCGCATGGAGACGGCGGTCGCGGCACCACCGGCGCGATTGGCATTGAAGCATGACGCGACGCATCCGGTGCAAGGCGGAGCGAATTAGAACGCGTTTCGTAGTTATTCAGCGGGCCTCAACGGCTAAAGCCGCTTCGAGGTTGCGGCGGTTGTGGCAGGGCTGAAGCCGTGCCCTGACGAACTTCGTTCAATATTACCCGCATCTAGCCTCACGAACAATTCTCGCGGTCTCACATTGAATGCGAAGCGCCGGAATGCGGAAGGAATAGGTCGGGCCGCAGAAAGCAGATCCCTCGCTGCGTCCCGCGCTCGCCAAACCGCGGCGGGAAAGAAAAAGCGCGGCACTCCGTTCGGGATGATGGGCTCCTCGATGATCCACTCGCTTTCGACCGGCCTTCGAGAAGTCTTTTAACAACTCTATGGCGGTAAGACGCGGCCGCGAGTTTCTTCACCGAGTGGAGTAAGCAGCAGTCCGATGGCAAAGGCGATGCCTGTTAATGCCACGGGCGTGCCTAGCGAACCGAAGTGGCGCACGCCGGCTCCCACGAGGAACGTGATTCCAGCTCCGATGAAGCGCGCGAAGGACGTGGAGAAGGCGAAGGCGCTGGCCCGACATTCGGTGGGATATTGCTCGGGAAGCCAGAGAGTGTAGACGGAGAAGTTAGCTCCGCCGAGTCCGAGGAAAAACAGGCAGAGGAAGAACCACGGCAGCGCGTTGCTCCCCAGATAAAAAACCTTGCCGAAAGTCAGCACGATAAAAACAAACATCAGAGCGAAGAACATCGCCAGCGTGGCGCGGCGGCCGAAGCGCTCGGCGAGAGTGGGCATGGCGAGGCAGCCGAGAATCGTTGCGAAGGCTACGAGGATGGTTGCGTAGGACGCCAAATGTGCGGCTTGCGGCCCGACGCGACCGCTGGCTTCGGCCAAGGTTGTGACGGCGGTGGGAACGTACACTGTGCCGGCCCACAATCCGCAGATAGAAGCGAGCATGAACAACGAATTCAGGATGGTACGGCGGCGCCAAGTGGAATTGAAGAGAGTTGCGAGGGGGCGCCACCACGACAAGGCTTGGATTACTTTTTCTTTTTGTTGCCAGCGTACTGGTTCGGCGACGCCATAACGGATCCACGCAAGCAGCAGCGCGGGCAATCCGCCGAATAGGAACATTTGGCGCCAGCCGAAGTGGCTGCCGATGGTGAGATTGGCGAGCGCTGCCAGCAGAAAACCGACGTAGTAGCCGGTGTGCATGTATCCAGCGCCACGGACGCGCCAAGACTCGGGCCACTCCTCCGCGACGAAGGTGCCGCCCATGGCCCATTCGCCGCCGATGCCGATTCCGGCGAGCAAGCGGAGAACGGCGAGCTGCCAAACGTTGACTACGAACGCGCTGAGCAGAGTGAATGTGGAGTACCACAGGATCGTGAACATCAGGGTGCGCACGCGACCGAATTTATCTCCGATCGGGCCCCAGACGAACGCGAGTCCCCAGCCGAGCAGGAAAAGCGCGAAGAGCAGTGCGCCGTAGTACCCGATATTTTCCCTGGTGGCGGCGATTCCGGAGCGCGGGAGCAGATCGCGCAATGATGGGACGAGGACTAGCGCGTAGATGAAGGAGTCCATGCCGTCGAGCGTCCAGCCGCCCCAGGCGGCCCAGAAGCCGCGGATTTGATTGCGCGTGAGGGGCGGAGTGCGATCAGATTGGCCGGGTTGGGATTGGCCCGGTGATGTTTGCGAAGGCATCGGCGGCACGAATCTCTCGGAAGATTCTTTCTGGCGCGGCAGGATACTCCGATTGGGGAGTGGAAGTCGAACTTCGTGCGAGGGCGAAACAGCTGCTTAATCGGATGATGCGTGAGCGCATGACGCGTGAGTGGCTTTCGTGGGGTGGGGCGCTGTGCTAGACTTCGCGGAGCAGTTTTGTGCGCGAAAATTATTGCGCGGGGACTGCCGATGGGTGGAACTTCGGGCTCTGTGCAACGATTCCCCGCAAACCCCGCCAGGCCCGGAAGGGAGCAACGGTAGCGGGTCAGTCTCGTGTGCCGCGGAGTACCCGAAGTTCCTCTAGTCGCGGCGAGTGGGTGGGTTCGACAACTTAATCCATGACATATAAGGTTATTGCCCGAAAATACCGGCCGCAGACATTCAGCGAAATTGTGGGGCAGCAGCACGTTACGCGAACGCTGGCGAACGCGATCAATTCAAATCGCGTGGCGCATGCGTACATTTTTTCCGGCGTGCGCGGCGTGGGGAAAACCACCAGCGCGCGAATTTTAGCGAAGGCGCTGAACTGCGTGAAGGGGCCGACGGCTGAGCCGGACGGGACCTGCGATTCTTGCCGGGAAATTTCGGCGGGGACGTCGCTGGATGTGCTGGAAATTGATGCGGCGTCGAACCGCGGCATTGATCAGATACGCGAACTGAGGGAGATGGTGCGTTATGCACCGGCTTCCAGCCGCTACAAGGTAGTGATCCTCGATGAAGCCCACCAGCTGACCGATGAAGCGTCGAACGCGCTGCTGAAAACTTTGGAAGAGCCGCCGGAGCGGGTGGTGTTTATTTTGGCGACGACGCGCGCGGAAGATTTGGTCGAGACGATCAAGTCGCGCGCGCAGCTTTTTCAGTTTCGGGCGCTTTCGTTCAAGGAGATTGCCGAGGAGATTGAGCGGATCGCGCGCGAAGAGAAATTGACGATCGAGGCTGGGGCTGTGGCGGTGCTGGCGCGGGCGGCGGAAGGCAGTTTGCGCGATGGGCTGTCGTTGCTGGAGCAGGCGATTGCTTACAGCGGCGAGGCGATTACGGACGCGCAGGTGCGGGAACTTCTGGGAGTGGTCGCGGAGAGCGTGCTGGATGCGCTGGTGGATGCGATTTCCGAGCAGTCGGCGGAGATGGCTTTGAGCTTGGTGCACCGGCTGATTGGCGACGGGCAGAATTTGCAGCATTTTTGCCGTGAGGCAATTCGACATTTCCGAAATTTGCTGGTGGCGCGAGTGTGCGGCGCGGATTCGGAGTTGGTGGCGGCGCCGGAGGATGAGCGGCCGCGTTTGGCGGAACAGGCGGCGCGATTCAGCGAGGAAGATCTGACGCGATTTTTTAATACTTTGCTGGCGACGGATGCGGAATTGCGGCGGGCGCCGGACCCGCGGTTGCATTTGGAATGGGGATTGCTGAAATTGATTAATGCGCGGAGGCTGGCGCCGATTGAGGAAGTGCTTGCCGGGCTGCGTGGCGAGACGCGCGGTAGTGGCGGAGATATTCGCGGAGGTGGGGCGCGCACGGCGAATTCTACGGCAAGTTCCCTTCCGGCTCGAGCGATGCCGCCTGTGTCTGCTGCCCAGCCCGTTTCTTCTTCTGGTGCTGCGGTGCGCATGGCGCCGGTGACGAATTCCTCTTCGGCGGCGGTCGGTGCGTCTCCTGCGATTCCACCTGCTGCAACAGCAAAACCTGCGGCGTGTGACTCGGCTGAAGGCACTGAGTCCGGGAATGGTCATGGATCTGCGCCGATCACGGCGAGTGTTTCGGTTTCGGCGCTCGCAACTGCTTCGACAAGCGCTGCGGCCGTCGCTCCGACAGCCGCTCCGATTACTGTTTCGAGCGCTGCGACAAGTGCTGCGGAAGTGCCGACGAACGGAATTGGTTCCGCACAGGTGGACGCAATCAAGGCGGCGCTGCACGGGCAGAAATTTTTGTGGTCCATGCTGGATGCGGTGACGCGCTGGGAAGTGGAGAACGGCGAGCTGCGCCTTTTCTTCCCCAGCGAAAGCCGGTCGCTGGCGGAAATGTTGCAAGCGCGCGACCCGATGGAACGTTTGCGCACAGTTCTGAATCAAGTGGTGGGCCAGCCGCTGCGCGTCTGTGTTAAACTGGATTCCAGCCGGGCAACAGCGCCGGCGGGGCGCAGTTCGGAATTGCGCGCCCGATTTGAAGAGGATCCGATCGTTAGGGCCATGCTTGAAAAGTTCGGCGGCCAGATTTCCAACGTCAAGCGCCCAGGCGAGGAATAACCATGGAAGTGAAAGCGCTACAGCAAATGCTTTCGCAGTTCCGCCAAGTGCAGGAGAAGCTCGAGAAACAGATCGACGAGCTTTCGGTGGAAGCGTCGGCGGGCGGTGGCATGGTTACGGTGAAGATGAACGGCCAGAAGCAGCTGACGGAAGTGCGCATCGAGCCGGACATTTTCAAGAGCAAGGATCAGGAAATGCTGCAGGATCTGATTCAGGGCGCGGTGAACGAAGCCACGCGCCGTGTGGACGAAGAGCTATCGAAGCAAGTGAAGGAAATCTCCGGCGGCTTGCCTGGAGTCGCGGGATTGAAGATTCCTGGATTGTTCTGAGCGGCGGTTCGCGCGGGTTTGTGCTGGCTGAATTTTTGCGGGTCTTACCGGTTATTGCAGCTGTGAATGTTCCGATTCCCTTCTACTTCAGATTTCTTTCAGTAAATGGAGTTCCATGCCTGATTTTGCCCCTTCGGTGACACGTCTTATAGATGAATTGAAGCGCTTGCCGGGGATTGGCCAGAAAACCGCGCAACGACTGGCTTTTTATTTGTTGCGCGTGGATCCGGAGCAGGCTTTCGCGCTGTCGGATGCGATTCGCGACGCCAAGGAGAAGGTGCGCGAATGCTCGATCTGCAATAACATCACGGACGCGGACCCTTGTCTTTTTTGCACGGGGCCTTCACGCAGTAAGAAAATAATTTGTGTGGTGGAAGAGGCGACGAACATTCAGGCGGTGGAGAAGACGCGCGGGTTCGACGGGTTATATCACGTGCTGGGCGGGGCGCTGTCACCTTTGCAAGGGATTGGGCCGGACCAGCTGAAGATCAAGAGTTTGATTGAGCGGTTGAAGGGCGGGACTGTCGAAGAAATTATTGTGGCGACTTCACCTACGGCAGAGGGCGAGGCGACGGCGGTTTATTTGTCGAAGCTGATTAAGCCTTTGGGTGTGCATGTGACGCGGATTGCGATGGGGATTCCGGTGGGCTCGGATCTGGAATATGCAGATGAAGTAACTATGAGCAAGGCGATGGAAGGGCGGCGGGATCTGTAGTCTATTGCTGTTGTGCTGCCAGAATCATTTCAGGAACCGGAAAGAGTTTAGCGGTTGCTTCAGGCTGGCGCGAACTTTGGCTGCGTCGTGCGCGGTGTATTCCTTGAATGTCCCCGGATCATAACCTCCTGTGCTGGAATTCGCTTCCTGAACACCCAGCTCATAGCATCTGTTTCCGTGAAACACTCTGTAGATTTCCCCACTCCCCCCGCCGCTCATCCACGCGTCGCTGGTATGAAATAGCCTGGCGCTAATGCCATTAATTTTTGTGGCTTGGGTATCATGGATAAGCCAGCCTTGCGAACCCTCCAGACAGGATTTTTGGGTTGTGGCTGCGGTGACCAATCCGACGAAGAACACGGCGGCGATGAATGCGGGCTTGTCTTTGAATTTATCGTTAGGGTAGGCGAGGCAAATGATGGTGGTGCCCTTTGTCGAGTCGTCGTCGCAGAGATCGTCTTGGCTTAGGCAGGAATCTTCGATCCAGCGGGCCTCGCCGTTCCGGAATGCTCCTTGGGTGCAGTGGATCAGCGCGCGGTAGTATTTGAATTGGAAGGCGCCATCGGGGCTGGTGAAGGTTTGGAGATTGGTCTGGGCGGTCAGTGGGATGGCCAGGGCGCAAAGACAGATTGCGATCAGTGATTTCATCGGAAGCGTGGACTTATTTTAGATGCCTTTCACCTGTGGCGACAAGACGCGAGGTGTTGGATGGCGTTTTGATTTGGGCGCAGGCGAATTGAAAGGCGGGCACGGCATGCCGTGCCCCTACTGGCCGCAAGAGAGCGGGTGATGGTGAGCCTTGCGTGGAACGGTTTGGGAGGGTATATACGGGAGGTCGGGCTGGGAGGGTGATCATGCCGGGTTTGGAAAAATATATGACGCAGTATGATCACGAGCACACTAATGTGTGGAACAAGGTGATGCACGGCGTGGGGATTCCGATCATCATCGTGGGGATTGTGCTGGCGTGCTTTACCTTCTGGCGGACCGGGTTGGCGCTATTCCTAGGCGGATGGATTTTGCTGCTGGCAGGGCACCGGATTGAGGGCAATAAGCCGGCATTTTTCCAGGGGTTGATTTACTTTTTGGTTGGCCCGATATGGGTGGCCAAGGAGCTAAAGGACGCAATCTTCGGGACTTCCCACCGTTCAACCGCGGCGCGCTGAAGCGGGACATCGCGGCACTTGAAATGCTCTTAGTACCCCAGAATAGTGCGCTGACGCGGGGCGGTTTCGCGTTGAATACGAGTAACCTTTTCGCACATTTGCGCGCAGCCTACAGACGCCGTAGCGCTGTGATGCTACCCTAAGAAATCGCTCGTGGGAGGAGTGCGTGACCGATTCCCTACAATCCGCCGATCCCGGCACACAGAAGCGCCGCAGCACGCGCATTGTGCAAGCTGTGCCTATCACGGTGACGGGCACCGACGCGCTCGGGCAGCCTTTCAAAGAGCGCACCACGACGGTGATGGTGAATTGCCACGGGTGTAAGTACCAATCGAAACATTACGTTCCAAAGAATTCGATGGTGACGTTGGATATTCCGCGACCTGAGGGTGGACCGTTCCACACGCAGGGACGGGTGGTCTGGGTGCAGCGGCCGCGCACGGTGCGCGAGCTTTTCCAGATTGGTTTGGAGTTTGAAGTTCCGGGAAATTTCTGGGGGATTGCGTTTCCGCCGGAGGATTGGGCGTCGGGCGTGGACATTCCGACCGGTGACCTGACCGGGATCGTGGACGCGACGACGGCAGCCGAACCGGTGGCTGGAATTTCGCCGCAGCCGTTGCCTCCGATTGGACCGCCACCGATGCCGATTCCGACGACGCCGGAGAAAAGGATCGAGGCGCCGCCATTTCAGATTCCGGTGACGCCGCCAACGCCTGCGAAACCGACTCCAGTCAATACTCAAGTCAATGCGCCGACTGCGCCGCCGGTGATGGCAACAAAGCCCGCGTCTCCCGCTGCGCCGCCCTCTATTCCGCCAACGGCTGCCGCGCCTCCCGCGAGCCCTTCGACTGACAACAAGATTCACGTGGTGCCGGCTCCGCCCCCGGTTGCGGCTGTGACCGCGGATACGCAGGCAGCGCTAGCGAAACAAATGGCGCGCATGGTGGCAGACGCCAAGGAAAGCCTGGACAAAACTTTGCGGCGCGGCGCGGAAGAAGCGATCACGGAAGAGATGACCGTGGTGCGCCAGCAGCTGGATGTGCAGCTGCACGACACGGTCGAGAAAGCCATCAAGGTTTCGATGGAGCGCGTGTCGGAGTCGGCGGTAAAGAAAGTGGTGCAGCAGGCCGCGGACCGCACCAAAGAGATTGTGGACGAGGCGCGCAGGGCGAGCGAAAACTCTGCTTCGCAGTTGGATGAAAAAGTGCGCAACGCCGTGCAGCAGGCAGTGAGTAATGTCGCGGAACAAGCCGCGCAACAGGCTGCTCAGCAAGCGACGGCGCTGACTTTGAAGCAGTCGGTGGAAGAAGTGGTGGAACGCGCGCTGCGGGATCGCGAAGCTTCCACGCCATCGCTGGAAATTCTTTCTTCGCCGGAAGCGGCGCAGAGCCATCTGGAGCAGTGGCGCAAGAACCTGGAAGAGACAGCGCAGACGGTACGCAGCAAGAGCATCGAGCAGACGCAGGCAGATGCATTGATTGCGTCGCAGCAGTGGAACGCGGAGTTTGAGGCCGCGCTTACCGGCGCGTCGCAGAAACTGGGCGAAAAACTGACAGAAGTATCGCGCGTGGCGCTGACGCAGGCCGAGCAGGAAGCTGCGGCGCGCGCGGCAGCTTTACGCGCGTCACTGGATGAAGCGGCTCGTGGGGTGCAGGCGCAGACCGAACAGGCTCAGCAGCAAGCTGCGGCGCGGGCTGATGCGTTGCGGGCATCGCTGGATGAAGCAGCGCGCGGCGTCCTGGCGCAGACCGAGAGAGAGGCGAGTGCACAGGCGCATACGCTGCGCTCGTCGTTGGATGAAGCGATTAATTCGGCCGCATCAACCATTGAATCGCTAGGCGCGGGGTTGCAGCAGGAACGGCATCGCGCGGAAGAGACCAGAGCGCAGCTGCAGGAAGCTTCGCAGAACGCCTTGCGGCAGACGCGGCAGCAGTTCGACGAGCTATTGGCAGCGCAACAGCAGGAGATGAGCCGCAAGGCAGATCACGTAATCGCGGACCGGGTGCAGCAGATTGAGCCGGCGCTGCAAGAAACGGCGCAAAAGATTTTGGACCGTGCAGTGGGCGAGCTGGAACAGAAGCTGATGCCCCGGATGGATCACGCGCAGCGCGTGGCGGCGGAGTTGCAGCAGGCCGAGCAGCAGGCGGCGCACACGCAGAGCCAATTCCACGAACAGGCGCGGCAGGCGTCCGAGCGCGTGGGCGAATTGCAGCATAGCGTGCAGGCACAGGTGCGCGAAGCTGCGGAGCGCGTGGCGCAATTGCAGAACTCGATCCTGGAGCAGGTGCAGCAGGCAACCGACCACGCCGACCGTTTGCACGACACGGTGCGCGAGCAGACGATTCACGCTTCGGAGCTGGCGATACAGGAATCGGTGGCGCGGCTGCGCACGGAAGCCGAGAAAGTGCCGGCGGATATCGAGAGGTCGGTCCGCGAAACTGCTTCAAAAATCGAAGAAGAGATTCAACAGCGCAGCACTGAGACGCAACACGCAACTTATGAAGCCCTGCTGAAGGCTTCGGAGTGGTATCAGAAGAAAGCGCACAGCACGATGCAGGGTTCGATGGAGAAGATGGTCGAGCAGTCTTCGACCGCGTTGCGCGATCGGGCGGCGGAAGTTTCGAGTTTGCTCGCGTCCGAACTCGATCATTACCGGCGGACTTATGTGGAGCACAGCACGGCGCAGATTGACGAGTCCGCGAAAGAAATCGTAACCCGCGAGCGCGACAAGATGAGTGAGACGGCGCAGATGGCTACCGCCGGATTTACGGACCAGGTGCATCGCGTCACATCGGAATCGCTGCGACGGTTCGAGCAGGTTTCGCGCGAAGCGCTGGAAAAAGCGCGCGCGGACATGGAGTTTGGGCGCGAAGGTTCGCTGCTGGAATATCAGAAACTGATTGACGAGCGCATGATGCAGGGCGTGGAGCAGGCTACGGTGCACCTGCAATCGGAATTGGGTCCGCTGCTGGAGCAGTGGGAGTCGCAGCGTGAATCCGAGAAAAAAGTGTGGATGGAGCAGCTAAAGAAATCGAACGACGAGGCGATCGAGGTTTATAAGACCCGGCTGGAAAATGCTTCGAATTCCTGGCTGCTGGCTTCGGCCACGACCCTAGGGCAACACTCGCAGACTGTGCTGGATACGATTGCGAAGGCTGCGGAGAAGCGTTTGCGCGAGACTTGCTCGGAAGTGCTGGGCAGCATGGGCGACACTTTGAAAGCGCGGCTGCTGGGGCTTTCCACGGATTTTAGCCCGGAACCGGACGATGAATTTCCTCCGAAAAAGAAGTAACACCGCCTGCTGCTGACGTCCTTTTCGCTGCGCGGCTTTTCCCATCTGCTTTTTCCCACTCCGGTATAATGGCGGCATGGCGAATCAGGCTTACTTGAGCATTTGGCTGAAAGAATTTCGCGAAGAAAACATGCTGCAGCAGTTCCGCGATTTTCTGGGGACGGTTCCCTTCTCCGAGAAGCAGCCGGGATTCACGCATCTGGAAATTCGTGCGGTAGATTCGACGGAAACTCCGGTGTACGAGCAGGACCTGCGCTCGTTTCCTTTGGATGCGGATGGAATTATCGAGCTGGCGAAGGACTACGTGCATGACGATTGCAGCTGCGACGTACGGTCGCATTGGGATTTGTGGGCGTTCGAAGGCGAGCCGCTTACGTCGCAGAGATTACCGCAGGCGCTGTCGCTATTGTGCAACGGCGAGGCGTATGACGATGGATTTTGGAAAGATAATGGGCACCTGGAAGTGAGTTTCGGATTCGAGCATCTTTTTACGGGGCACGGAGGCGTGCTGGGGATACGGCAGATTGCGCGGCCAGCGCCGCAAAATCAGGAAGAGCGCGATTTTCTGGAATCCATGGCAAAGCCGGCGAATCTACTGCTGTATCAGGAAAAAACGCGGGAAAATATCAAGGCGCTTTTCGATTGGGTGCGGCGGATCGAGAAGGCGTCGACGGTGGAGCGGGTGCGGTTGTGGTCGGAAGGAGAGGACAATTTTGAGGCGCGCCTCGAAGAGATTTTGGCTGCTCGTTAGCGTAGCGGTGGTGGTGATGGTGGTGGCGATGCAGCGCGGGCGCGTGAATGAATTAACCCTCGCGAGTTTACGGCCAGGACACGACAAGGTGCCCGCTGCGGCGAAGGAATTCCGGGACCTGGAGTGGGACTCGGCCGTCACGGATGCTTACGTGTGGGGCGATATTTGCATGCATCGCGAACTGCGAGTAGAAGCGGATGCAAGCGGCGTTGTGAAGACAGTGACCGTGGGCTCGAAGTACAAGCCGGATATTATGGCGAAATGCGCAGCGAGCGTGATGGAGCCGAAGCGGCTGAAGCTGATCGCGAGCGGGCACGGATTGCAGCTGGGCGACGCGTGCGGGCGGATCGAAGAAATTTACGGGAAGGCGGAATCGCGGAGCCCTTCCGTGAAGGGCAGCGACAAGTTAGAATTATATTTATACACATTTGATTGGGCTGGGCCGGATGTGCCGCAGGTGATGGAAGTATCCTGCGACGCTGCTTCGCAAAGGGTGACGGAAATCACGCTCGCGGCGTCAAGCCTTTAACGGGACCTCATGAAAAAATTCATGCTTTGCGCAGTCCTGGGTGCGGTGGTGCTGGGCGCGTGGTCGTGCGGCAGCTCTTCACCGACGCCTGCTGGCGGGAACGGCGCCGGGGATAAGGCGGCGCAGAATGGCGCGGCGTCAAGTCCTGCTTCGCCGGGCGCGACACCTGGTGCGCCAGCCGCGCCGGCTGTGCCGGACGATATCCAGAAGGCCGCGGAATCGTCGCTAGGTTCGGAGACCGAGGTGCTGCTGTACGGCGACCTGTCGAAAAATGGTTCGCGGCAGATTCTGGCAGTGAATCGCATGAAGGGGACGCCGCAGGCGGCCATGCCGGGCACGGTGATCACCCGCGGCGTCATCCTGGAAAATATCGGCGGCACGTGGAAGGAAATTCTGCGCTGCGACGAACATCTGGAAAATCCCAAGGGATTTCTGGGCAATATTCCGCTGGCGCCGGTGAACGGCTGGCGTTTGCAGTATGAACAAGACAACGACAAGGGCCTGCTGCTCTATTTCACACCCGCTGCGAATCCCAAGGGTGCGCGCGCGCTGCCCGTGGAAGTGCGCTGGAACGCGAAGGTGAAGCGGTATCAATCCATGGATCGCAATTTTGAGAATTTCCTGTATGAGCTGCCCGCGCTGGAAACTCCGGAGTCGCAAGTTCGCCTGTGAGCGCCATCGCCCAACCCGCTGCTGTGAGCGCCGCCGCACGCCCGGCGAAAAAGCCTTCGGGCTGGGACCATCTGAAGACGCTGCTTCCCTACGTCAATCGCTACAAGAGCATGACGGCGCTGGGGCTGCTGACGAACACGCTGATGGGATTGGTGGGCGCGTTCCCGCAATTGATTATCGGGATGATCACGGATTGCATCAGCGGGTCGGCGCACACGCTTTCGACGCTCACCGGCACGGCGCGCGTGGCGATGAGTCCGCTGCTGGCGCTCTACGCACCGATGAACCGGCACGCGCTGGAACTTTTTTGCCTGATCCTGGTGGGCGTCGTTTTCGTGAAGGGATTTCTTTCGTTCTGGACGCGCTGGATTTTGATTGGGGTGTCGCGCGAGATTGAATACGATTTGCGCAATGATTTGCTGGCGCGGCTGGTGGAGCTGGAGCCGGAATTTTACGTGCGGAATCGCACCGGGGATTTGATGTCGCGCGCGACGAACGATTTGAACGCGGTGCGCATGGTGCTTGGCCCGGGGATCATGTACAGCGCCACGACGATAGTGACGATGATCGTCGCGGTTTTCTTCATGGTGAAACTCTCGGCGAGCCTGACGCTTTGGGTGCTGCTGCCGGTGCCGGTGGTGGCGCTGGCGGTGCGCTATTTCGGCGAGACGATTCACCGGCTATCGGAGCAGATTCAGGCGGCGCTGGGGACTTTGTCCACGCGCGCGCAGGAAAACCTGACGGGCATTCGTGTGATTCGCGCCTACGCGCAGGAAAAACCGGAGATTGAGGCTTTCGATCTGGCCAATCGCGATTACGTGAATCGCAACATCAAGTTGATTGCGACCTGGAGCTTGTTCTTTCCGTTTCTCACTGCGCTGATTGGGATCACCTTCGTGATTTTGCTTGGCAAGGGCGGGCGAGACGTGATTGACCATCGTTTCACGGTCGGCACGATGTGGGCGTTTTACTGGTTCCTGGGGCAGCTAGTGTTCCCGATGATTGCGCTGGGCTGGGTGACGAATATTTTCCAGCGGGGCGCGGCTTCGATGGGGCGGCTGAATTATATTTTGCACGCGAAGGCCAGGATTGGCGATTCCGCGGGCGCAGCTTCGGGAAGCGCGAACGGGGCTGGTGGGGTCGCGGGACACAACGGAGATTCGGCGCGAGCTGCGGTAGCGACAAACGTGCCGGCTGCGGCGGCGGAATCTCCAATTCGCGGCGAAATCGACTTCCGGCATTTAACTTTCACTTATCCGACCTCTCGGAACGAAGACGGAACCGGCGGCGGGCCGGTGCTGCGCGATATTAATTTGCATGTGCCGGCTGGTTCGACGTTGGCGATCGTCGGGCCGACGGGCAGCGGCAAATCCACGCTGGCGGCGTTGATCGCGCGGCTGTGGGATGCGCCGGCGGGAACTTTGTTCCTGGATGGCCGCTCGATTCGCGATTATCCGCTGGCAGAGGTGCGGCGGGCGATCGGGTACGTGCCGCAGGATACGTTCTTATTCAGCGACACTTTGCGCGAGAACATCGCGTTTGGCGTGAACACGGCGCTGGAAGAACACATTCTGGAGGCAGCGGAGATTGCCAGCATTTCCGGCGAGATCCAGAGCTTCCCGCAGAGCTACGAGACGATGGTCGGCGAGCGCGGGATCACGCTTTCCGGGGGGCAGAAGCAGCGGACGTCTATCGCGCGAGCGGTGCTGCGCCAGCCGAAAATTTTGATTCTGGACGACGCGCTTTCCAGCGTGGATACGGATACCGAAGAGCGCATCCTGCGGCGATTGCGCGACGTGATGCAGGAGCGCACCGCTATTTTGATTTCGCATCGCGTTTCGACGGTGAAAAATGCGGACCAGATTGTGGTACTGCGCGAAGGTCGCATCATTGAGCGCGGCACGCACGACGAATTGCTGGCGCTGGGCGGTTATTACGCGGATTTGAATCAGAAGCAGATGCTGGAAGAAGAGTTGGAACGCGAATGAGCGATTTCCGCGAAGAAGAGAAGCTCGGAAAGCTCTACGATTCGCAGCTGACGCGGCGATTGATGCAGTATCTGCGTCCCTACCGGCTGCAGGTGGTGCTGGCGGTTTCGTTCACGCTGGGAATCACGGCGGTGGAGATTCTGGGGCCTTTTCTATTCAGCGTGGGGATTGACCGCTACATCGTTCCGGGCTTCGAAGGGAAGATCGCGCGAACGGCCGCGGTTTTAGGGCTGGTATGGGTGGCGGCGGCATATGCCGGTTCGATCCTGGCGAGTTTCGGGCTGCAATACGTGCAAGTGCGGATCATGCAATGGGTCGGCCAGGAAACGATGTACGACCTGCGCAAGGAAATTTTTGAACATCTGCAGCGCTTGCCGATGAGTTTCTTCGACCGCAGCCCGATCGGGCGGCTGGTGACGCGTTCGACGACGGACGTGGACGCGCTGAATGATTTGTTCGCGTCGGGCGTGGTGGCGATGCTGAACGATTTCGTACTGCTGTTCGCGATGGCCGCGGTTTTATTCAAGTGGCATCCGATGCTCGCGCTGGCAACTTTCTCGCCGCTGCCGTTCATGATTCTGCTGACCTATTTCTTCCGGAATCGGGTGCGCGACGCCAACCGGCGAATTCGCACAGCGATTGCGCGCATTAATGCGTTCCTGCAGGAACATGTGAGCGGCATGGCGGTGGTGCAGCTGTTCAACCGCGAAGAAAAATCGCGCGCGAAATTCGCGGAGCTGAATCACACGCACATGATCGCTTACAAGGATGCGATTGACGCGTTTGCGTTCTTTTACCCGGGCGTGGAATTTCTGAGTTTTTCAGGCATCGCGCTGCTTTCCTGGATTGGGGGAGTGCGGGTGATCGCGGGAACGATACAAATCGGCGTGCTGGTGGCGTTCATGATGTACGCGCAGCGGTTCTTCCGGCCGATTCAGGATTTGAGCGAAAAATTCAACATTCTGCAGAGCGCCATGGCGGCTTCCGAGAGGATTTTCCGGCTACTGGACGAGCCGGTGACGATTTTTTCGCCGGCGAAGATTCACGCGCTGCCTGCGCCGCGCGGTGAAATCGAATTCCGGAGTGTGTGGTTTGCATATCACGGCGGAGCGACGCCGAAAGAGGATGAGTGGGTGTTGCGGGATGTTTCCTTCCGCGTAGAGCCGGGGCAGACTTTGGCGATTGTGGGGCACACTGGCGCGGGGAAAACCACGATCATTCAATTGTTGCTGCGTTTTTACGATATACAGCGGGGCGAGATTCTGCTGGATGGAGTGGATATACGCGAGCTGGACGTGCAGGATTTGCGGCGGCTCTTCGGCATTGTGCTGCAGGATCCGTTCCTATTCACTGGCACGCTCGAAACGAATGTGAAGCTGGGCACTACGACGATTGATCGCGCAGGCACGGAACGCGCACTGCGCGAAGTGGGCTTGGGCGCGTATCTGGATTCGCAGCCTGCGGGCGTGGCGACGCAGGTGACGGAGCGAGGCGCGACGCTTTCGGTGGGACAGCGGCAACTGGTGAGCTTTGCGCGTGCACTAGCGCACGATCCGAAATTTCTGATTCTGGATGAAGCGACTTCCAGCGTGGACACCAAGACCGAGCTGATGATCCGCGACGCCCTGGACCGTTTGCTGAAAGGACGCACGGCGGTGGTGATCGCGCACCGGCTGAGCACGATTCAGCACGCGGATCGGATTCTGGTATTTCATAAGGGGCGGCTGCGCGAGCAGGGATCGCATCAGGAATTACTCGCGTTGCATGGAATCTATTACCGTTTGTACCAGCTCCAGTATAAGGAGCAGGAGTTGATCGCTTCTCTGCCCAGTGGCAATGCGCCGGGATTTTCGCAGCCGCTGCCTGCCGATGACTGACGTGTTGCTCGCCGAATTGCCGCAACAACCAACCAAGAAATCGTTTGAACGTGCGAACTTCTCGTGGTCGCGATCTTCTGCGACGAATCCGTGTGAGCCGCCGCGATGAGCGAGCGCCAGGTGCTTATCTCCGCGGGCGAAGCGTCGAGCGATATGTACGCCGCACGGCTGGCGACAGCGCTGCGGGAGCGGACGGGGGCGAAATTCTTTGGCATGGGCGGGCCGCGCATGCGCGAAGCGGGCGTGGAGTTGATCGCTGATTATCACGAAGTAGCAGTGGTGGGCATTACCGAAGTGCTGCACAAAATCCCGGCGGTGATCGGAGTGCAGAATCGGCTGGCGCGTGAAGCAGCGAAACGCGGCGCGACACTGGCTGTGCTGGTGGATTCGCCGGGAACGCATCTGGGCGTGGCGCGACGGCTGAAGAGAAACAAAATTCCGGTGGGATATTTCATTGGGCCGCAGGTGTGGGCTTGGCGTGCGGGACGCGTGCGCGTGGTGAAGCGCCTGGTGCAACGCATGGTGGTGATCTTCCCTTTCGAAGAGAAAATCTATCAGGATGCGGGTGTGCCGGTGAGTTTTGTGGGACATCCGCTGGTGGATACGGTGCGAGCGACGATGTCTCGCGCAGAATTTGCGGCGCTGCACGGGCTGGATGCGGGACGGCCGATCGTGACGATTCTGCCGGGGAGCCGGCCGAACGAGATCGCGCAGAATTACGCACGGGTGATCGCGGCGTGCGAACGGATTGCGCAGGCGGGAAACGTGCAATTCGTGCATGCGGCCGCGCACGGCCTTAGCGCGGAATTGTTTGCGCGTTACGCAAAGCCGGGCATCGCCATCAAGCGGGTGGAAAACGCCGCATACAACGCGTTGTCTGCGGCCGATTGCGCGATCGTGGCGAGCGGCACGGCAACCGTAGAAGCCGCGCTGCTGGGGACGCCGATGGTGGTGGTATATCGCGTGGCGCCTGTCACAGCGTCTATTCTTCGGCACATGATTCGCACGCCGTTTATCGCCATGGTGAATCTGATCGCGGGCCGGTTGGTGGCGCCGGAATTAATTCAGGATGATTTCACGGCGGAATCGGTGGCGCGCGAAGTGCGGCGACTTCTCGATTCGCCCGATGCACGTACCGAGGCGAAGGCCGGGCTGGCAGAAGTGCGCGCGAAGCTTGGTCCGGGAGGAGCGATCGAGCGGGCAGCGGACATTTTTGCCGGGATGATGTAACCTTTTATGAGGGGCAACTGGATTCACGTATTTTGTATCTGAATTGATTGGGGTTGTCCCGTTACGAGCGAGGTACGTTTCTTGTTCAAATTCTTGCCCAAGCACGAGCGGCTTTCCGCTGCATTTCCGGCCTTTCTGGCAGTGCTGATGGCGTCATTGGTTTGCGCGAATGGCGTACGCGCGCAGACTCCGCAAGGATTTCCCTTCCGCGCAACATACTACGAAGTGGAAGTGCTGCTGCATCCCGAGGACCAGACGATTTCCGGGCAAGCGAAGGTGGAATTTATCGCGCAGCAGCCTGCGCGCACCGTGGTGGTGGAACTGCATCAGGATTTGCGCGTGAATTCGGTGAAGCTGATGAACGGCGGCACGCTGGAATTTGAACGGGACAATCGCTACCCGCTGCTGCTGACGATCGGTCTGCCGGACGTCGTGGCGCCGGGAAGAACCGTAACGCTGGTGTTCGATTACACGGGGCCGATTTCCAGCGAAGAGGATAGCCCCACGCGCGGCGTGCGTTTCGCTAACGTGGACAAGACCGGGGCGTATCTGCTGCTGCCGGCGCGCTGGTTTCCGCTGACGAACTACCCCACGAACCGTTACACCGGAAAATTCAAGATTGATGTGCCGGATACTTTTGCCGTGGCTGGCACCGGCAAAGCCGATCCACCAACGATGCAGCCTGGAATCGGCAAGGGCTCGCCGGGGACGGCGTCCTACGTATTTCATTGCGACCATGCGGGGCCGGTGGGCACGTTCGTCGCGGGGAATTTGCAGCTGACGCCGGTGCAGTCCGAAGGCTTCAACGTTTCGGTGTTTACGCCACCGGCGCAGGCCACGACTGCGAATCCCTACGCGACTTCGCTGTCGCACATCGTCAGTTATTTTTCCGACGTATTCGGACCGCTGGACATCAAGGAGAACGATCCGCCGCTGACGATTGCGCAGCTGCCGGACGGGACAGTAAGCGGATTCTCGGCGCCGGGAGTGATGCTGATCAGCGCGCGGCAATGGGGCACGCGCGCGAACGAACGATTACTCTCGCAGCTGGCGGCGGAACAGTGGTGGGGCGATCGCGTGCTGCCCTCGACCGCTTCCGATGTGTGGCTGACGGACGGGCTGTCGCGCTATGCGGAAGCGATGTACGCCGAGCAGAGCGACGGCAGCGCGGGGCTGCACAAGGCGCTGGAAGATTTTGCGGTAGGAGCCTTGATGTACGAGGATACCGCGCCGATATCGCAGGCCGCGCGCTTATCGACATTTTCAAATGAATGGCGCTCGGTGGTGGCGGACAAAGGCGCGCTGGTATTTCACATGCTGCGCACGGAGCTGGGCGATGATGAGTTCAATGCGCTGCTGCGCGAGCTTTACAAGAAATATGACGGCAAGAACGTTAACCTGAACGATTTTGAAAAAATCGCGATGACCAAGATTCCGCCGCCGGTGAAGGGACAGCCGCCCGTGAACCTGATTTCTTTTTTTTCGCAGTGGCTGAACTCGACAGGCGTGCCGGAATTCAAGATGGAGTACATCGTCTATCGCACGCAAAAGGGATTCAAGGTGGTAGGCAAGATTCATCAGGACCTGGACACTTTCCGGATGCCGGTGCAAATTCGCGTGGATACAGAAGGAAATCCGGAGCTAAAAACAATCTTGGTGACCGGGACCACGCAGCCATTTGAGGTGGATACTTTCGGCCGGCCGAAGCCGAACGGCATTTTGATTGATCCGAATAATAATTTGCTGAAATCCAGCCCGCGTTTGCGGGTGCACGCGTTGATTGCGCGCGGCGAAGGGTATGCGGAAGTCGGCAAGTACTACGAAGCGATTCAGGAATATCAGAAGGCGCTGGACGCGCAGCCGAGCAATTCGCTGGCACATTTCCGGATGGGCGAGGCCATGTTCTACCAGAAGAATTACCAGGCCGCGGCGAATGCGTTTCGCGCGGCGTTGGGCGGGGATGCGGATCCGAAGTGGACGGAAGTCTGGAGCCACATTTACATCGCGAAGATTTATGACCTGCTCGGACAGCGCGAACGCGCGATAAATGAATATAGTCTGGCGCAACATCTGGGCGACGACACTGCCGGAGCGCAGCAGGAAGTGGCGCGATACATTCAGAAGCCGTACACGGGCGATGATTCCACGCCTGCTGGCGGCGCTGCTGCTGCGACGCCGACGACTCCCGCACCGGCTCCTGCGGCTAGCGCACCGGCGACAGATCCCACCAAGCCGACGCTCAAGCGGCCATCGCCGGGCTCGCAATAGTAGACCGGCGCTTGTGCACCCGTGCGAGCGCTCAACAAGCGGGACCTTCGTTTAAACTATTAAAATGCGGCGGGATTTTTACAGGGGATCGAGGCCGGACAGGTGCGGCTGCGCGACGCCCTTGTGCTGGATGAGAATTTGAAATGTTTCGCCCATGCCTTCGGGATAAATCAGCGTTTTGAAAAGAAGCCGGGCGCGAGTTTGTTCGCTTTCAGTCATTGCTGGGGATTGCAGTTCGGCAAAATTGCTGTGGCGCGCCAGGCTCAATAGAAAATTTGATTGCGACGTGAGACCGGTCCGCTGCAGTCCGGCGCGGTTGCCATGGCGATCGAGGGCCGTGAAATTGACGTGGGCGGTCAAGTCTTGCTGGCCGGGCGCGCGAAAGAAATTTTCGCCGGCGCGGTGTTTTTCATAGGCCAGCAGCGTGCCGCGCATGTGGCGTTCATCGTATAGTTCCTGTGCTTCGTGGCCGTAGTCAATCGTTAGCACGAACCCGCGGCCCAGACGTGCGCCCATTTCCGCGATCCAGACGCAGGCTTCCAGATTTACTTCCGCAAGCTGTCCTTCTTGCAGCGTGATTCCCTGCTCGGTGAGATATTCGGCGAGCGCCGGTGAAGAGAGCGCGCCGAACTGTTCGCACAAGCCATTGGGGCCGGAGCCGACGTAAATTTCGCGCAGCTCGTTGCCTTCGCGTACGAGGCGATGTACCGGCAGCGCATCGAAAAATTCATTGGAGAAGATGCAGCCGCAGGGGACGTGTGCGGGCATGTCTGAAACCATCGCAAAATGTTGGGCTGCAACGTGTTTCGCGAGCGATCCGGCGCTGGCCGCGGCGCGGCGGGCGGCGGAGCGCTCGACTCCTACATATTGCAAAGCGCTATAAAATTCGGGAAAGGACTCCGCGGTGAAATCCAGAATTTGCCGCGCTAGAGCGCCCGTTCCCGCGCCGGGTTCCACGAGCAGAAATTCCGCGGGGCAGCCCAGCTGCACCCACATTTCCTGAAATTGGCGAGCGAGGAGGCGGCCGAAGATGGGGCTGGCGTCCACGCTGGTGAAATAATCGCGGCGCGGCAATTGCTCGGCGCGAGTGTAGTAGCCGTGCTGGGGATCGTAGAGGCACGCGTCCATATATTTCGCGAAGGTGATCGGACCGCGGGCTCGAATGTGCTCGGTGAGAATGGTTGCGAGCTGGGTGGGAGCGTCAGGCATGGGGCGCGCGATGCTCACGGGCGGGAGTCAGTTCACCCGCTGCGGATTGCGCGTGAACATTTCGATGATGTAGTCGTGCAGGCAATCGTAGAGCTGCTTCTGAAAGGACCACGGAAATTGGGTGTGCTCGATTTCGCGCGGGCGAAGCAGGAACGTGTAATCGTGAATCTCGGAATTTCCGGGCTTGTAGCGGATCTCGACTTCGACGCCTTCTTCCACGGGGCGCGCGGCGAAATCGAACAGGGGATGTTCGTAGCGCACCAACTCTGCTTGTACCTTCTCCACCAGCTGCTGGGTCATGGGCCTCAACTACACTCTCGATTCGAGTTCGGAGCGGACGCTTTGAAATGCGGCGAGCGCTTCCTCGTCGAAGAGTACGAAATAAATTTTTTGCAGCGACGTGGGGCCCTCCAGGTGCTTGGCCGCTTCGCGCAGCATGATTTCGGCGCACTCGCGCATGGGAAAGCAGGCGATGCCGGTGCCGACGGCCGGGAACGCGATGGTCTTGAGTTCTTTTTGCGCGGCGATGCGCAGAGCGTGCGCCGTGGAGCTGCGCAGGGATTGCGCGGATGTGCGCCCGCCGAGTTGCATGCTGGCGGCGTGAATCACATGGCGCGCTTTCAGGTTCCCACCGGAGGTGATGGCCGCGCCGCCGACTGGCACGGGGCCGATCTCATCACATTCTTTTTGAATCTGTGGGCCGCCGCTGCGGCGGATTGCGCCCGCGACGCCGCCGCCGAGTTGCAGGTCGTTGTTGGCGGCGTTGACAATCGCGTCTGTGTCCATGGCAACGAGATCGCCCTGCAGGATCTCGATGCGGTCGGCGAGATTTATTTTTGGTGGCATTGGTGTAGCCGCATTCGACGCGTGCGGCGCGCGCGGTGCGGGTGATGGAGCGCCGCTGGATTATTTTTTGCTGCCGTCACTATTGTAATCATACACGCCGCGGCCGGATTTGCGACCCAAGCGTCCGGCGTTCACGTACTGCAAGAGCAATGGCGACGGCCGGTATTTTTCGCCGAGAGTCTTGTGCAGATATTCTAGAATATTCAGGCGCACGTCGAGGCCCACCAGATCCACCAACTCGAAGGGGCCCATGGGATGATTCAGGCCGAGCTTGAGGGCTTTGTCAATATCTTCGGCGGAGGCGATGCCCTCCTGAAGCATGTAGAAAGCCTCATTACCGATCATGGCGTTGATGCGGCTGGTGATGAAACCGGGCGAGTCACGAATTACCACGACTTCTTTGCCCATGCGGCGGCCGACCGCGGCGCATGCCTGCACCGTTGCTTCGGAGGTTTCCAGCCCACGCACGATTTCCAGCAGGTTCATTTTCGGCACGGGACTGAAGAAATGCATCCCGATGCAGTCGGCGGCGCGAAAGGTGATGGCTGCAAGCTCGGTGACGGAGAGCGACGAAGTGTTGCTGGCGAGGATTGCGTTGGGGCGGGCAAATTTATCGAAGATGGTGAAAATTTCCAGCTTCACTTCCATTTCTTCGGGGACGGCTTCGATGAGCAGGTCGGTTTCGCGGCAGACGTCTTCGATGGAGCTCGAGGTGCTGAGATTCGCGAGGGCTTTCGCCATTTGTTCTGGCGTTACTTTGCCGCGGACGACCCCGTCGTTGAGCGATTCGCGGATGTAGGCTATTCCCTGTTCTAGCATTTCCGGCGAGACGTCTTCGAGCACGGTGCGATAGCCGCCGAATGCAGAGGCGTAGGCGATGCCGCGTCCCATGGCGCCGGCGCCGATTACGCCAATTGCTTTTACTTCCATTTTATTTTGCGGCTCCTAGACCCGCGGCGGAAAAAGCCTCGCGGCGTTGTCGTATAGAATTTTCTGCTGCGCTTGCGGTGAAATCGGCAGGGCGCGAAATCTTTCGATGTTGCCGCGCACATTGGGCACGCCGGGACCAGGCCAGTCGGTGCCGAATAACACTTTGTCCGCGATTTCTTCGATGCGCGGGAACGATTCCAGCAGCTTTTGGGGCGGGATGCCGGAGATGTCCATGTACATGTTAGGGTGGCGGCGGACGAGGAAGAAGGCTTCGTTCATCCAGAGAGGGCGGCCGCCGTGGGCGAGGATCACCACGAGATCAGGAAAGTCCACGCCTACGTCATCGGCGAGGATGGGTTGGGCGTACACGTTTCGGGCACCGGGAAAAATTGAAGTGCCGGTGTGGATCATTACCGGGATGCTCAGGGCTTGTGCGCGCTCGTACATGGCGCGCAACGGGCCCAGGCCGTTGCGATATTCGTTTGGCGCGAAGAGCTGGTGCGAGGGATGAACTTTGAGGCCGCGGATGCCCAACTTTTTAAGGCGGTCCACTTCTGCAGCGGCATCTTCAATGTATTTCGGATGCACGGATCCGAATGCGAGCAATCGTTTGGGATCGGCGGAACAATATTTGGCGATCCAGTCGTTTATTTCGGCGGTGAAACCGATTACGTCCGGGCTGACGTAGTTGATCAGGCCGGCGCGCTCGATTTCGGCGGAGTCCATAAATTGCAGGAACGCGGCGGGGCTGGCAGCGTATTTCTCCACTTCATCGTAATCGCGGCGGCCGCGTTTGATGAGTTCGAGCGCGGGAGGATTGACCATTCCGTGCGGGTTGATGTGGACGTGAATGTCAATAATCGGCGGCAATTCCGGGCGCTCCTGGACCTTACGACAATAACGATGCTGTGCAATTTCTTACAGGCTGATTCTTTACAAACGGTCGATTTTCTCCTGGTCGAAGCCCAGGACCACGCGGCCGCCGGCTACGATCACGGGGCGGCGGATCAGATTTGGCTCGCCGACCATCATGCGGATGGCATCGGCGCGCGTCGGCGGATTTTCTTTCATGTTCTTCCGACGGTACAGCTCGTTGCGCGTGTTCAGAAATTCGCGGTGATCGCGATCGCCGATTAATTTTTCCAGCTCGTCGGAGCTGAGACGTTCTTTATCGAGATTGCGAAAATGCAGATCGAAGCCGCGATTTTCCATATAGGCACGCGCTTTGCGGCACGTCGTGCAGGTGGGCTTCTGGAGGAATTGGACTGACTTCCCTTTTGTCTTTGCGCGTGCGGCAGGTTTCTTGGTTTTCTGTTTCGTAGTCATGTTCTCTTCCCCGTCAGTAGTGCGGGACGCTGGGATCAATTTCAGTGGACCAGCGCTCGATGCCGCCGGTCATGGATTGCGCGCCATCGACGCCTTGCGAGCGGAGCCATGCTGCCGCATCGAGACTGCGCATGCCGTGATGGCAGAAGAACACGACATGGTCAGCACTTTCCAATCGCTGCAAATTCCCGGGAATTTCGCCCAAGGGAATCAGCACGGAGCCGGCGATGCGGGCCGTATCGTATTCCCACTTTTCGCGAACGTCCACGAAAAGAACTTTGGGGTCACTCGCGAGCAGGTCTTTCACTTCGCGCGGCGTGATTTCGATATTTGTCATTAAGTCTCCGCTCATCAGTATCCAAAATCCGCGGGCGCGGAGAAAGCATGATCTTTCACGGCCAGATTTTCGAACCGACCAGCGCCGAGTTCCTTGGCGTAATCGCGGCGATCGCTTATGCGCACGACCCAGCGCGCTAGCCAATCCTCGAAATCCTCGAGGCGCCGAGTCTGTTCGTGGTATTCGGTGAAGAAAGCGTGGTCGCGGCCGTAGTGTCCCTGGACCGGCGAGGGATGCGCGCCGCCGGGCTCGTGCACCACCGCCGCGACGAGGAAGCCCGGGATCAACGTGCGATTTGGGTCCGAAGAAATTACAGCCGGCTCGACAATTTCCTCAGCCACGACAATCACTTTGCGTGCGGCGCGTGCTCCATCCACGGCTACTCCCAGGCTGCCCCAGATATGCGCGTTACCCTGCGCGTCGGAGCGCTGCACGTGGAGGATGGCGACATCTGGGCGCAGGGCGCGGACCGCGACCAATTTTTCTTCGCTGACGGGCGAGGAGAACTCGCGCAGGTTGCCGTTCTTCTTCAGCAAATCGCTGCCAAGCGTCGCGTAAGTAGGTAGGAACGGCACGCCGAGGGCTCCAGCATGTAGCGCGAGCGCGAGCGTGAAATTCGAATAGTCCAGGACTTCCAGGGCGCCGCGGGACGCTGCGCTCCACGGCGCGGCGGAAACAATAGCCGACGCCGGCTGACACGTTTCCGACCCACGCGGCCATCACGCGCGAGACACAACCTGCGCCGATCAACTGGTCGAAGAGAATATCGGAGATGGGGCCGACGAGCGTGAGGTCGCGGCGGCTCTGGCGAATCAATTCGTGGCCTGCGGCAAAAGGAATCATCTGCTCGAGTTGCGCGCCAAGCAGGACCATGGAGCCCGAAGGAACGTGGCGGGCGATGGCGTCGCGCATGGTGAGCAATTTGGATTCGGCGGTCATTTTATATTATCGCGTCCAGAAATGATTGGGATCGAGTTCGCGCATCACGCCCAGTTCCTGGTCGCTCGGCGGCTCAGTTTCCGTCAACTCATCCGCCACGCGCAGAGTCCAGCCGGTGTTGGTGAGCACTTCTTCGACGCTGACGCCGGGATGCACGGACGCAAGAAAGGCTTCGCCGTCGTGGCCAAAGCGCAGCACACCTAGCGTGGTGATGATCGCCGACGGGCCAGACGCCGGCGGCAGACCTTGCGCGCGACGCCAACCTTCGCCGCTGCCAAACCCAGGGGAGGTGATGTGTCCGACGCGGTCGCACAGGCGCGGGCGATCGTGAGCGAGCAGCACCACTGTGCGGCGCGCGAGGCAGGCAATGTCGCAGGCTCCTCCGGAACCCGGCAGGCGCTGCATTTCTCTATTGCGATAGCCCCAGGTGGTATTGAGATTACCGAAACGATCTACTTCGGCGGCGCCCAGGAAGCCAACGTCCACGCGGCCTTGTTGCAGGAGGCCCATTACGTCCAGCATCGCGCCGCATTGCGTGGCGTCGCGCAGATTTGGTGGATCGCCCATGGTGTAGAGAAGTTCGGTGGAGGGAGTTTCGCGGAGCACGCCATTTTCAAAGAGGCCGACGGCGCTTGGGGCGTGAGTGCGACGCGCGACGATAAAAGCCAGCATCGGCAGACGCATGCCGACGAAAACGAGTTCACCATCGCCGATCTCACGCGCGGCGGCGGCTACCATCAGCTCGCCGAAGGTGTAACCACGCGCGGCGAGATTGGCTTCGGAACGAGCCATCAGGATTGCGCCCCGTTCATTTTCAGCAGACGCCGCGGGCAACCGGGATACTGTTCAAGCGAATTTTTGCGAATAGCAGCCCAGTCCTCTAAAGCCGTTTATTCCGGTGTGTAGAATTTCGACCGGAGCGGCGTCGCGGAGCGCGCCGCGGAAAATCGCCGGCCGGTCAGTCAGTCTCGACATCAATGCCAGCGTTAGTGCCCCTGAAAATTGGGTTTACGTTTCTCGATAAATGCGTTCAGGCCTTCCAGACAATCATACGATTCGAAGCAATGCCGCTGCAGGCGGATCTCTTCGTCGAGCGCGGCTTCCAGGTCCTTGCGGTGTTCCTCGATCATGCGATGTTTCACGTCGCGCTGCGCGAGTCCCGCTCCGTTGGCGATGCTTTCAGCGAGCTTTTTAGTTTCGGCTTCCAACTGGTCCGCGGTAACCACGCGGCTGACGATTCCCATGCGTAGGGCGTCGTCCGCCGAAAGCATCTGGCCGGTGTAAAACAACTCGGCCGCGCGGGTGGGGCCGACGATCCGCGGCAAAAAAAACGTGCCGCCAAAATCAGGGAACAGGCCGATCTGCGCGAAAGATTCCGCAAAACGCGCCTGGTCGGAAGCAATGCGAATATCGGCCGCGAGGGCCAGGTTCATGCCACCGCCGGCAGCAGGGCCGTTCACGGAGGCGATTACGACCTTCGGCATCGTGGCGATGGCGATGCAGATCTCTTTGCCGGCCGTCACCAGGGCTTCCACTTCGTCCGCGGCTTTGCGTTGGCGCGCATCGCGCAGCAGTTCCAGGTCTCCACCGGCGCAGAAGGCGCGGCCTGCCCCAGTGATAACGACGCAGTGGACGGCCCGATCGGCCTGCGCATCCAGCAGCGCGTGCACCAATTCGTGGGCGAGCTTCAGGTTCAACGCATTCAGCTTTTCCGGACGATTCAGACGGATGATGGTGACTGCGCCGGCACGTTCTACGGTTACGAGCGTAGCGGCGGCCGCTGGCTGTGACGTGGTTCCCATACTTTTTCGATCTCCCTAATCCTTTAGAGCCTTCAGCAGCGCCGCAAGTTTCTTGAAATATCGGGTTTTCACCCCGCGCTCGGTTCCGGCGTTCAGGCCGCTGGTGGAGGGCAGCACGAAAACTTGCGCGCCATAGAGCTTTTCCTTTTGCAGGCCGAGCTTGCAGGGGCGGCCGGTGAATTTCTCGTACACCATTTTGCCGTTGAAGGCCACGACCCGCGGCTTCAAGTCTTCCAGCTTTTGCGCGAGCAGCACCCGACCCTCAGCGAATTCCTGGCGCTCGATTTCCTCTACGGCGCGGGTGGGACGCTTCACCAGATCGGTCATGCCGATACCGAATTCCAGGATGCGGCGGTCGTCTTCGTAGCTGAGCGGTTCGGGGATTACGCCGGATTCGTACATGATCGGCCAGAACTGATTGCCGCGACCGGCGTAATAGTGGCCGACGCGCGCAGAACGGTCGCCGGGATTGGCGCCGACCAGAATCATTCTCATTCCCTTGCGGAGATAGTCCGGCAGTGTGCGCATTCAGTCCCTTTGAAATTTAGCCCGTGCCTTGCCGCAGCCCATCTTAATGGAGCGATTATCCGCCAGCCATTGGCAAATCCGCAAGCATGGCGCGACGCGTGTTGCTTGGCTGGAGACCCTTGTGACGCGACGATTACTCCTGCGCCAAACGGAATCTTGCAGCGCTAAATCGCTGAAATTTGGGGATTTGGCCGACGAGGGCGCTGGGTGCGCGCGGGAGAGCGGCGATTTATGTTACTCTGGCATGGAACCGATATGAGCGCTTCCAAGATAAATCCGTTGCAACCGCGCACGCCGCTACCCTCGCAGGTGGTGAAAGACGACGAAGGCTCGCTCGTCGCCGCAGCCAAAGCCGGCGACATTGACGCTTTTGAGACGCTGGTAGGCCGCTACGAGCGCAAAATCTTCCGCCTGGCGCAAAACATCACGCAGAATAAAGAAGACGCTGAAGATGTGATGCAGGAAGCGTTCCTGAAGTCCTACCAGCACTTGGGCGAGTTCCAGGGGAATTCGCGGTTCTACACGTGGCTGGTGCGGATTGCCGTGAACCAGGCGCTGATGAAGCTGCGCAAGCGCCGGCCGAACCAGGTGTCTCTGGACGAAGAAGTGGACACCGGTGAAGATACAATGCCGCGCGAGGTGGAGGACTGGGGTCCTTCGCCTGAGGAACGCTACAAGCAGGCCGAACTGGGCACGATACTGAGCAGCACAATTGCGGAACTTGAGCCTCCTTTCCGAATCGTTTTTCAACTTCGCGACATCGAAGAATTGTCGACCGAAGAGACGGCGGAGGCGCTGGGTCTCTCGATTCCGGCAGTGAAGTCGCGGCTGCTGCGCGCGCGCTTGAAGCTGCGCCAGAAACTGAACCGTTATTTTAAACAGGGTGAGAATTCGTGAATTGCAAGAGCATCGTGAGGGAGATTTCGAACTATCTGGAAGAGGCGATGGAGCCATCGCTGAAGTCGTCGATCGAAAAGCATTTGGAAAATTGCGAGGATTGCCGGGTAGTGGTGGACACTACGCGGCAGACGATTCAAATTTTCTGCAATTCCGAGCCTGCTCCTTTGCCGGAAGATACGCGCGTGCGATTGCGCGACGCGCTTTTCAAGCACTTGAATAAACTGCGTACCGGGCCGCGCGCTTAGACTTTTCAGACCTAAACTACGCGCGCTTCTGCTGACCTGGCATCTTTTTCCCACAGCGGTACCTGCCGGCCCATTCCTCGTTCCACAGCTATTTCGTAAATCCTGCCCGCTACTACAATGTCTTCAATCGCGATGCCATTGGATTTGAAGAGCGTGATCTGCTCGGGATTGCTGCGCCCGGGAGCTTTTCCGGCGACGATTTCGGATAGGTCGGTCACGTTGTCCCAGCGGCGCTTGTCGTCGCCATACATTTGAATCAGGTCCCCCGCCTCGATTTTGGATTGCTCGCGGGAATCGGCGGCGATGATGTCGCAGCGGCGGACGGCCGTGCCGTCCAGCTCGTGTTTCTGAGGAAAATTGGCGCCGATGGCGTTGATGTGCATTCCATGAGTGAGCCAGCTGCCGTCCAGTACCGGCTCGGTAGAAGTGGTGGAGGTGACGACGATATCGGCGCCACGGACTGCTTCCTGCGCGGAGGCCACCGCGACGACCGGGAAGCCTAGTTGCGCGGTCATATCTTTTGCGAAGCGCTCGCGATGCTCTGGTGTGCGGCTGAAGGCGCGAACTCCGGAGATAGTGCGCACCAGCGCCAGGGCCTGCAACTGCGTGCGCGACTGCAATCCTGTCCCGATAAGCCCGATTTTGCTGGCGTCGGCGCGCGCGAGCAGCATGGTGGCCAGGCCGCTGGCCGCGCCGGTGCGGATCTGGCCGAGGTAATCCGCTTCGATCAGCGCGAGCAGTTCTCCGGAATCCACCTGAAATAGCGGGACCAGGAAACGCAATCCCTGCTTTGCGCTGGTGTAAATCTTCATACCCATGTAATTGCCCGTGCCATCGGCCGCGGCCATGTAGTGAAGGTAACTTTTGCCGGGAACGTGCAGGCGCTGGCGGGAATGCAGCAGCGCAGAGCCGTCGGCGAGGCGGCGAAACGAATCTTCCACGGCTGCGAGCGCCATGGGCATGGTGAGGATTTGCTGCACGTCCGCTTCAGAAAGCAATAGGGCCATGAGACACACCTCGTTAATTCGGACCTGCAATCATAGCGCGTGAAGGGGGAATGTCAGAAGGTGATGCGGTAGCGCAGGACGCGCGATTCCGGCGCATCCAGCACCAGTAATTCTCCATGAGGGCTGACGGCCAGCGCCGGAGCCTTGCGCGAGGCTTGGCCGAGTTCGGGAGCGAGGTCGATGTCCGCCTTTCCGGCGCCATCAGCGGTGCCGGCAATGTGCAACATGCGCCCATCGGAATCCATGACAAACACGCAATTGTTCCAGACCGCAAATCCTGCTCCGGGATTCCAGGTGGCGCCGCTCGCGCCGGGAGTGATCTCTGAAATCAAGTGGCCTTCGTGCGTGAGCTTCATGATGCCGCCGGAGGGAGTCCCGAGATACAGGAAATTATCGGGACCCTCGACGAGCGGGCCGAAGGGGTGCGTGCCAGGGAAAGTTTCGCGCGGCTCCCAGGTTTGCACCAGGCGCATCCGCAACGTGTAGCTGAAAACTTTGCCTGCGTGCGGGTCGAGCACGTGAATCACGCCGTCATCGCCCACGGCCGCGCTGAGCCCGTTGCCGGCGAGGGGACGCGTGCGCAGGCGCAGTTCACGATAAGCATCGCCGCTGGGCATGAAAATGAAGACGCTATTGCGCACTGGATCGGTGACGTATAGTGCGCCGCCACGGTCCACGGCAACGGATTGCGGATGATTTAAGCCGTCTTGCTGAAAGGAGAGTAGCGGCTTGCCCTCCGGCGCAAATTTGGAAATGAAGGCGCTGCCGGAATCCACGATGAATATGTCGCCCAGGGAATTCGTGGCGATGCCCGAGGGCTGCTGCATTTGACCCGGCCCATTGCCGTGGCTGCCCCACTGGCCGATGAAGTGGAGCGTGGGCACCACGGGATTCTGGGATGGAGGCACGGGCTGGGAAGTGGCTTGCGAGCAGCCGGAGAGCGCCACGGAACAATATAGAATCAACGCTGCGCCGAAAATCGCCGTGCGATTCGCCACCTGACAAATTTAGCGCATTCGGTGGCGGGCGCGGCTGCAAATGATGAGCGATGAAACGCGGTGATTAATGGGTGCGCTTGCGCGGTTTCGCAGCGTTGCCATCTTTCACCAGGCGAACGATGGTCTGATGCATCTGGTAGGTGCGGCGTTCCGGCGTTCCGTTGCTGTAATCCAGAAAAGTAAAAGTCAGGTCGCTTTCGGGGCCTGCCGTCTGCGATTTTAGAATGGGAAATTTGCCACACACATTGCTTTCGACGAACGCAGTTTCGTAGCGCTCCTTCTGTTTGCCCCATGTGTACACGCGCAGTGCGGTGAAATCGCAGGGCTGGCCTTCGGGGCCGTGCGTGCCCAGTAGCAGATACTGCGCCATGGGTTTTCCGGCTGCGGAGGTGACGCGGTTCAACTCCGTCCAAGCCACGATACGCATTCCGGCAGACGTGGCGTAGTCCGGCAAGGGCGCCGGAACATCGAGTTCCACGAAGCGGCCCAGCATCCATCCGGCGAGGATAGTTTGGTCAGGCATGTGCGCGCGAACCAGCCACCAGTCTTCTTTTTTCGGTTCAGGCTTGGCATCTGGATTGGCGTCCGCCTTCCCTTTCGATTTGCGGTCTTTGGATTTACGGTCGCTGGATTTGCGGTCCCCTGGTTTGGCGTTTTCGGGTCCAGTTTCGTCCGCGGGTTCCGACTCGGGGTTAGAAATGGAAGCGGCTACGACCAACTCCGGTTGGCGCGCCATCAAGTCCAGGGGAATGTCTTTGTTCAACTGGCGCACGCGCGGCGAATCGCGCCCCGGTTCGATGTGCATGTTGCTGAGAACCCTTGTGTGACCGCGCGCCACCACCGGCATGGTGGCCGACTTCGCTTCCAGGTCTTTCAAGGTTTCCCACAGATCCGCGGACAGCAAATCGTTTTCCTCGATCCAGCCGACGATTCCGGCGGCCGTGCGCACTTTCACCTGATTTTGAAATCTCTGCAGAACTTCCAGGCGATCTCCGAAATTGACGGTGGTGACGGGTTCGCGGACTTGCGCCGAAGTGCTGAATAAAGTGACGGTGCGGCTGCCGGCATAGGCCGTTTCCAGAGGCGGAGCGGAATGATGAAAACGAACGTAGAGCGCCACCACCAGAACCAGCAGCAGCGCAGAGCCCAACAGCACTTTCCGAATCACGGACAAACTCCCGGGCTAATGCTTGCCGCGCGCCCAGCGCAGACGTGATTTCTTCCGGTATTTGTTCGTTTCGCTCGCGATGTCATATGAAGTAGGCGATTAAAGATTCTACACTAACCACGCTACGCAACCCTGTAACGGACGTGCGCAGAGTTTCCATACGCCGGTCCGGGAAGCTTTTTCGGTTCTGGTACAATGCGGGACACGCGGCGAGAGCGATAGCAGGGCGGCCGCGGGAGGAACGGAATGCAGAGCCTGGAAAAACTGAAGCCGCTGGCCCTTTTGCTGCTGCGTTTGGGATTGGGAATTATTCTGGTGTATCACGGGTATCCGAAGCTGTTTACACACACTCACGAAACGATGCAGGGCTTCGAGCACATGGGATTCCCCGGTTATTTCGTTTATATCGCGGGGGTGGTGGAATTTTTTGGCGGCTGTCTGCTGATCGTGGGGTTATTCACACGGATTGCGGGATTGCTGGTGGCGGGGGAAATGGCGGTGGCGCTGGTGAAGGTGCACGGATTGATTTCGAACCCGATGAAGGTGGACAACTATCAATTTCCGCTGGCCGTGGCAGTGGGCGCCTTTACATTGGCAGCGCTAGGCGCGGGATTGATATCCATTGACCAGGCGATTTATGGCGACCGGCGCGGAGCTTTTTCGCGCAGAGCAAAGGGCAAAGACCGCAATTAATTGCAGGGAGGGGGCGCGTGCCGCGTCCGGCAACATTTTCTGAAGACTTCCAGTTTTATGCCGTCTGGGCGGAGCCGTGTCCGGACTCGGCTGGTTGTGCCGACACTTCCACCGGTATTGGCGGAGGCGCTTGCGGGATCACCAACCAGGCGACGAAGTAACCCAGCACTGCCGGAATCAGCGGAAACGGGAACAGAATCAGCACCACCCAGATCAGGCGCACGATGGTGGAATCCACGTCCAGATATTCGGCGAGGCCGCCGCAGACGCCTCCGAGTTTGTAATCAGTGGAAGAACGCATCAGGCGCTTCTGCGGACGCGGCGCGGCGCTGGGCGCGCTGATCTGCCGCGCGCCGCAGTAGTAGCAGAAATTCGAATATTCGGCGATTTCTTTGTGGCATTGCACGCAATTCATAATTTTATCCTCCCGAGCGGTTGTTGCCCGAGCTTCATCCGCCTACTTTAGCTATACGAGTCGAGTGATGCAAAGGTTTCATCGGTTTCCCGACCGGCCGGCCTGGCGGCCGAGCTAATAGGTCATCAAGTCGCGGATGGCGCGAGCGATGTCCTCGGTTTGCGGCAGAATGGCGTCTTCGAGCTTGGGCTGATACGCAACAAAGGTGTCGGTCGCGGCCACGCGGCGCACCGGAGCGGCCAGCTCGTCGAATAATTCGTCAGCGACGCGCGCGGCGATTTCCGCGCCGTAGCCCCAGGAGCGCGTGTCTTCGTATGCCACCAGCACGCGATTGGTCTTGCGGACGGTCGCGGCGATGGCTTCCCAGTCATAGGGGCTGAGCGTACGCAGGTCGAGAATTTCAGCGGAGATGCCGTTGCGAGCCAATTCCGCTGCGGCGACTTCCGCACGATGTACCACCGCGCCGTAGGTGATCACGCTGACGTCAGTGCCTTCACGCACCATCCGCGCTTTGCCGAAGGGAATGGTGAAATCCGGTCCGGGGTATTCCGAGCGGTTATACGGCTGGCGGTAGAGGTGCTTGTGCTCAAGGAACAGCACGGGATCGTCGGAGCGGATCGCGGTGCGCAGCAGGCCACAAACGTCCAGCGCGGTGGAAGGCATCACCACGCGCAGGCCGGGAATGTGCGTGAATGTAACTTCGCCGCACTGGCTGTGATAAATCGCACCGCCGGTGAGGTAGCCGCCAATCGCGACGCGAATCACGACCGGCGATTTGAAATGTCCGGCGGAGCGCCAGCGAATGGTGGCCATTTCGTTGCGCAGCTGCATCATGGCCGGCCAGATGTAATCGAAGAACTGAATTTCCGGAACCGGCTTCAGACCGCGGATGGCCATGCCGATGGAACGGCCGACGATATTCGCTTCGGCCAGCGGTGAATTGAACACACGTTGCGCACCAAATTTTCGCTGCAGGCCCGCGGTGGCTTTGAACACGCCGCCCTTCCCTTTTACCGTCGCCAGGCTTTCCTCGCGGCTGCAATCGGCCACATCTTCGCCGAAGACGACGATGCGTTCGTCGCGTTTCATCTCGTCGAGCAGCGTGATCGAAACCATCTCGACCATCGTTTTGGGATGGCCTTCTTTTTTCGCGGCGGCTTCAAAATCGCGAGAGGTGGGATCGACGTCCGGAGAATAAACCCACTTGTAAATCGAGTCGGGCGTAGGAACTTCGGCCGCCAGGGCGCGATCGGTGGCGGCGATGATTTCGCGATCCACCTCGGCTTCCAGAGCTTCGATTTCGCTTTCTTCCAGAATGCCTTCGCGCACCAGGAACAACGCAAATTTCGGGAGCGGATCGCGCTGGGCTTCGGCGGAGCGTTCGGCTTCACATTTGTAAAGCTTTTCGTCATCGGAGAGCGAATGGGAATACGGGCGGATGACGTGCGCGTGGATCAGCGCAGGGCCTTTGCGGGCACGGCAATGTTCGGCGGCGCGCCTGAGCGCGGCATAACTTTCCAGCGGCTCCGTCCCGTCACATTCTTCGACGTACAGGTTCGGATAATTCCGCACCAGCTTCGAGATGCTGCCGCCGGGAGTCTGCACTTCCACCGGCACGGAAATCGCGTACCCGTTGTCTTCGATGAGATACAGAACCGGGAGGCGTTTGGTGCTGGCTGTGTTCAGCGATTCGTAAAATTCACCTTCGCTGGTGGTGCCATCTCCGGCAGAAACGTAAATAATCTCGTCGGAATGAAAGGCGACAGCGGCGCCCGCCGGAGCTTTGCGGGCTTGATCGAAAGCCTTGGGGAATTTTTCGAAATACGCGGAACATTCCGCCGCGCCAATGGCCTGCAGGAATTGCGTGCCGGTGGGCGAAGAGCGCGTAACGACGTTTAAATCGCGATTGCCCCAGTGCGAAGGCATCTGGCGGCCGCCGGATGCTGGATCGGCCTTTGCACCGACTCCCTGCAAGAGCATGTCGTAGGGCGTGACGCCGAGCATCAGCATCAGGGCGCGGTCGCGATAGTGCGGGAAAAACCAATCGTAGGCGGGCTTCAGCAGCAGCCCGGCGGCGGCCAGCACAGCCTCATGGCCGGCGCCGCTGATCTGAAAGAACAGGCGATTCTGGCGCTTCAGCTGGATTTCGCGATCGTCCAGGCGCCGCGACAAGAACATGGTGCGATAGACGCGAATCAAAGTCCCGCGGTCGAGGCCTTGATATTTGGCCGGGTCGAAGTTCGCAATTTTCGCTTTGATCTGGGTCGCCATCGGGCACTCTCGCCTTAGAGGTCTGCCGCGGGAATTAGGTACACACCATTATAGCGAAATGCGCGGCGCGAAGAAAAAAAAGCGCGGCGCAATCGCCGCATGCCTACTGGAAAAATAGACAGTCATCAGGTGGCCGTTAGGACAGGGAGTCAAAGAGTTCGGCGGCTTCGGCAAATCCCGGCTGGCCCTGGCGGATGATCTCCGCTTTCGCGGATTTGAACGGCTCTTCGGTGGGGATGCGATCGAGCCAGCGCTGGTGCGAGAGCTTTTCGTGGTCGGAAAAATCGAGGCGGACCAGAACGCGAATTTTGGAGCTGGACTCGGCGCCGTCGGCTTTCGCCGCGGATTTCTTCTTGGAGGCTGACGGCTTCTTGGCGTCGGCTCCGGACTCGGACTCGGATGAATCGTCGGCTGCTTCGCGCTCGAATTTCAGCAGCATTTTCTTGCCGAGGCGGAATCCTTGCGTCCAGCCTTCTACTTTGTGGCGTGCTTGCTGCGCTACTTCTTCGTTGGTGCCGAAATCGAAAATCAGGAAGTCGTGGGCCATGGTTCATGTATAACAAAATTTGGTGGGGGATGGCTAGGGGTGGGGGCGTAAAAGGAAAGGCGAAAATGAAAAAAAAGAAAATGGAAAATTGGAACGGTCGCGATGGAAATATTGGCGCAAGACTGTAGTTGCACCGGCGTTCGTTGCGTGGTAGCCTCAGCGAATAAAAGGCGAAAGCTTTCAGACGGGCGGGAGCTTGGCAATTTCGTGGGGAGGTGGTGATGGCCGCGTCGCAACACGGGTTGGCCGGAGGACTTACCAGAGGCCTGGCGGTGCGTGCCAGCACGACCCTGAAGACGGTGCAGGAGGCTCTGGGAGCGCTCGTCGCGCGTTATCGCACGGACGAAGTCCTGACCGCCGTGCGGCACATCCCGGCGCGCGAGGCGCAATTCCGGGCGATGCCTGCATGGGTGCGGCCGGAGCTCGCTGCGGCTTATCACGCCAAGGGGATCGAAAAGCTCTACACCCATCAGGCGGCGGCCGCGGAATTGGCGCACGCGGGCAAGAATTTCGTGGTGGTAACACCCACGGCTTCGGGCAAGACGCTTTGTTACAACCTGCCGGTGCTGAATGCGGTGCTGGAGAACGCGGATACGCGCGCGCTGTACCTCTTCCCCACCAAGGCGCTGGCGCAGGATCAACTGGCTGAGCTGCACGACCTAGCGAAGCGGCTGGATGATTGCTTTGGCGTGTTCACGTATGACGGCGATACGCCGAGCGACGCGCGTCGGGCAATCCGCGAGCGCGGGCATGTGATCCTGACGAATCCCGATATGTTGCATACGGGGATTTTGCCGCACCACACCAAGTGGACGCGCCTGTTCGAGAATCTGCGTTACATCGTGCTGGATGAATTGCACACCTACCGCGGCGTTTTTGGCAGCCATCTAGCGAACGTGCTGCGGCGCCTGGCGCGCATCGCGGAATTTTACGGCTCGAAGCCCCAATTCATTTGTTGTTCAGCGACGATTGCGAATCCGGGCGAGCTGGCGGCGCAATTGATCGCGGAGCCGGTGCAGGTGGTGGAAGAAAACGGTGCCCCGGCCGCGGAGAAGCTTTTCGTTTTTTACAATCCGCCGATGGTGAACCGCAATCTGGGAATTCGCCGCAGCTATCTGAACGAGACGACACGCGTGGCGAAGGAACTGCTGGCGCGCAAGCTGCAAACCATCGTGTTTGCGAATAGCCGCCTGCACACCGAGGTGCTGCTCACTTATTTGCAGCAGGCGAACCGACCCGGTCCAGGAGAGGCCGAGCCGATTCGCGGGTATCGTGGCGGATATTTGCCCGGAGAGCGCCGCGAAATTGAGCGCGGATTGCGCGGCGGGCGGATTCGCGGCGTAGTGGCCACGAGCGCGCTGGAATTGGGAATTGATATTGGATCGCTGGACGCCAGTGTGATGGCGGGATATGCGGGATCGATCGCTTCTACATGGCAGCGCGCGGGCCGCGCTGGACGACGAAGCGGCACATCCTGCGCGGTGATGGTCGCGTCTTCCGCGCCGCTGGATCAATTTATCGTGCAGCATCCCGATTATTTTTTCGGGCGCTCGCCGGAGCATGCGTACGTGCAGCCGGACAATCTGGAAATTCTGGTGAACCACTTGAAGTGTGCGGCTTTTGAACTGCCGGTCGGGCCCGAGGAACGCTTCGGCGACGTGGATTTGCCGGGCCTCTGCGAGCGGATGACCGACGCGGGATTCCTGCATCGCAGCGGCGGAAACTGGCACTGGGTGCAGGAGGCTTACCCGGCGGATACGGTGAGCCTGCGTTCGGTGACGTCTGACAATTTCGTGATTATTGACACGACGGGCGGAACGAACGCGGAAGAAGACGGCGAACCCGAAGTGATTGGCGAAGTGGATTTTTCATCGGCGTTGACCACGGTGCATCCTAAGGCGATTTATCTGCACCAGGGGCAGCAATATCATGTCGAGCGGCTGGATTTCGAGCAGCGCAAAGCGTATGTGAAAAGCGTGAACGTGGATTACTACACGGACGCGATCCGCTATACGCAGGTGCGCGTGCTGGAAATCGCCGAGGAGGAGCAAATCGCAGGTCCGGCGGCGCGGGTGCACGGCGACGTGCTGGTGCGGTCTCAAGTAGTGGGATTCAAAAAGATCAAATTTTTCACCAACGAAAATATCGGCGCGGGCAAGTTGGAGCTGCCGGAAAATGAGATGCACACGACAGCGTTCTGGATCACGCTGGAGCGCAAGTTGCTGGCGGAATTGCCTTATGCGTTGTCTGACCGGCAGAATGGAATCTTGGGTTTGCTGTATGCGATGGCATCCATGGCTACTCTGTTGCTGATGTGCGACGGGCGTGACCTCGGGACGGCAGTGGGTGAGCGGCCAGCGAGTCCGGGGATCGAGACCGAGTGGCAGGAATTGCCGGCGGCGCTTGCGAATCCGGCGGAGATGAAGGAATTCTTCGAACCGAATTTGTATTTGTACGATGCGTATCCGGGCGGGATTGGGTTCAGCGAACCCTTGTTTCGCGTGCATGATATTTTGCTGCGGCGGACGCGGGAGTTGATTGTTGGATGTCCTTGTGAGAACGGGTGCCCTTCCTGTGTGGGGCCCGCGGGCGAGAAGTGCGAGAAGACGAAGGAAGCGGCGCTTGCGATCCTGGAGCGGTTGTGCGCCTAATCGCGAATTCGAAAGCTTTTATCGCAGCGACGCAGAGGGCGCAGAGAAAGGCAAGAGAGATCCTTCGGCCGGCTTGAAGCAGAGGCGCCGGCCTCAGGATGACGATGCTCGTCGCATCGTCAGAAAACCGGAGAGCACAGCGTGAAGCAGGAGATTCATCAACGATGAGTGTGCGGGACCGACTCGCGTCTTTGGCGGCGTTGCGGCCGACGCGGAAAGCTCGTGTCGCGAACGACGCCGTTGCGGCCAACGATTTCGCGAGCGGCGCGCGGGGATTTTCGCCTGCGCTGCCCGATGGCGCGGAGCGGCTTGCGGAGATGTTGCAGGCGAAAGCGCTGAGCAATCAGTTCGGCGAACATCTCACCGTGCGCAAATGGTTTTCAGAGGCGATTGGGTGCGCGCCGCCCGAAGGCTCGGTGGACGCGAAGGCGCTGCGGCTGCTCGCGCCGGGAGCCTGTGCGGAGGCGAGCGACCCGCGGCAATGGCTTTTTCTGGACACGGAAACGACGGGTCTGATGGGCGGGACGGGGACATATCCGTTCATGGTGGGTATTGCCTGGTGGGACGCGGGCGGCCTGGAAGTGGAACAGTTCTTCATGCGCGAACTGAGCGAAGAACATGCGCTGCTGCTGACGCTGGCGGAGCGGATGGCCGAGCGCCCCGTGCTGGTGACGTTCAACGGGAAATCGTTTGACTGGCCGCTGCTGGAGACGCGTTATCGCATGACGCGAAAAATCAAATCCGTAGCGCCGCGCACGCATCTGGATTTCCTGCATCCCGCGCGCAATTTGTGGCGCGTGCGGTTGGGATCGGTGCGCCTGGCGGAACTGGAAAAACACGTGCTGGGATGGCATCGCGGCGCAGATTTGATTTCGGAGATGATTCCGCAATTCTATTTTGATTATTTGCGCGGCGGGTCGCCCGAGCCGCTCGTTCAGATTTTCCTCCACAACCAGATGGACCTGCGGGGTCTGGCAGGGCTCGCGAGCCGCATCGTCGCGGTGCTGGCTGACCCGCAGGCGGACGGCAAGGACGGGCTGGAACTCTTCGGGGTTTCGCGCATTTGCGAACGCCGCGGCGACATGGTGCGCGCGCGGAAGCATTACGCGCAGTCGCTGGATGCCGCGCTGCCCGCGGAAACCGATCGCGCCGCGCGACGTTCTCTGGCGCGCCTGGCAAAACGCGAAGGCGATTTACCGCTGGCGCTGAAATTGTGGGAGAGCATCGTCGGGAATTCGCGCGAAGGGCTGGAAGCTTACAAACAGCTGGCGATTCATTACGAGCATCAAGCGCGCGAGCCGCACCGCGCAGCCGTGCTGGTACGCAAGGCACTCAGCGAGCTGCGCCCATCGAACCGCCATGCCGGGCTAAGCGCAGCGTTGCTACGGCGTTACCGCGGCGATTTCGAACGCCGGCTGCAGCGCTTGGACCGTCGAGCACACCCGGCCAAAATGGACGGTGAGAGCCCGCTGGACACGTTTAAAACAGAGTCGCGGGCGCGTGACTAGGAATCCAATATCGCAGAATTCGACGGTCTGGGGCGAAGGGAGTTCCAATGCCAGAAACGGATAGCGCGGCGGTAAGCATGGCGCGAAGCTCGGATGTGGAGGCCAAGGAAATGAGCGCAGTAAGCGACCCATACATTCGCGAACAACTGGAAAAACGACGCAAGGAATTGAACGCGGTGATTGCGTCGCCTGAGGCAGCGGCTCCGGCTGCATCGTTACTGGCGCTGCTGGGCGAAGTGGATTCCGCACTGCACAGGATGGACGACGGGACGTACGGAATTTGTGACGAGTGCCATGACAGCGTGGAAAAAGACCGGCTGCTGGCCGATCCGCTGGTGCGGCTGTGTTTGGACCATCTGACGAGCGATGAACAGCGCGCGTTGGAACGTGATTTGGAGCTCGCCTCACGCGTGCAGCGCGGATTGCTGCCGCGCACGGATCTGCGGCACGGAGATTGGCTGGTGCACTACCAGTACAAGCCCGCGGGAATGGTTAGCGGCGATTACTGCGATTTAATTCCTCCGGCGGCCGCGGATGGCGAACTGGTTTTCTTGCTTGGTGACGTGGCCGGCAAAGGCGTGGCCGCTTCGCTGCTGATGACCCATTTGCATGCGATGTTCCGCAGCCTGGCGGGCGTCGACTTGGCGCTCGATAAGCTGCTGGAAATGGCCAACAGCGTATTTTGCCAGAGCACGATCGCGGGACAATATGCCACGCTGATTTGCGGACGCGCGGGGCAACGGGGCGAAATCGAAATCGGCAGCGCGGGACATTTGGCCGCGCTGCTCATTGCGAAAGACGGCGTGCGGCAAGTGTGCTCGACCGGCGTGCCGCTGGGAATGTTTTCCAAAAGCCGCTATACGATTCAGCGTGTGCGCATGGAGCGCGGCGACAGCTTGCTGTTGTACACCGACGGGATTTCCGAAGCGGTGAACGCGTCGGGCGAGGAATATGGCGCGGCGCGGCTTTCCAATATCGCGTGCGAACGGCATGGTTGGGTGCCGCAGGAACTTGCGGCGGCGTGCATGAAAGACGTGCAGGGATATTCCAGCGGCAGGAAGCAGGCCGACGATCAGACGCTGATGGTGGTGCACCGCGCGGATACGGTGCAGCTTTCGCTGAATGATTAAGTGGATAGTGCGCGAAACTATTGCGCGCCGATGCGGCCGGATTCGACTGGCGCGGGCTGCTCGGTAACGTTTGCAGGCGAAGCTGGCACGCTCACCGCGGCGGGCGCCGGGTCCCAGCCGATGGCGTGATTGATCTTGTCGAACGTTTCCCGCGACGCGCTTTCCACCGTGATGCATTGCGTCGCTACGCAGCGCAGGAAAACTCCGCCGGATTCCGACTGGAACTGAAAGAAATTGGGGCGGCGAAAGAGTTCCGTGCGCGTATTATATTTATGTTCCAGCGCTTCGCTGTACTGGCCGAAGAAATGCGCCGCGTCATCCGGATTATCCAGCGCCAGACGGAACACCAGCGGAGTGGACTTCGTTTTGGCGTCTTCAAACACCGCGTAGCGATCGCCTTTCCACGCCGGTGCAAGCAATTCCGCGCGGTTTTCGTCCAGCAACTGCTTCAGCACTTCCCCCAGGCCGAATTCTCCCATGGTGTTTTCTTCCAGCAGCTTCCAGTCAGACGGAACCAGTGCTTTCCATTCCGGCAGTGTGACGACTTCGGGCTTCACGCCGTGCAAGTACAAATCGGGATGTATGATCTGTTGCGTGGAAACCGGCGGATCCTGAAAAATCAGATGGAGGTCTTGCCAGCCGGTGTGCGCCTTTAGAAATTGCTGCGTGAAGCCGGTGCCGGCGAGATACGGAAAAAGGAGCTCATCGCGAATATAGAGTGGAGCTTTCGCGAGGTTGGGATCCTTATCCATTTCGCTGAGGGCGCTGGCGCGAATGAGCAAAGTGACGTCTGGAACGTCGCGCACGCTGACTTTTTGATCGAGCATTTCGTAGTCCACCATGGCGGCCATCGCGGAACCTTCGCTCACCGAGTCACGCGCAAGTTCGGCGTCGTCATTCGGGCGCGCGGCTTTGATCCACGAATCAATGTGGAAGGATTGATCTTCAAGCGCGTGGGTCAGCTCGTGAGACATCACCGTGCGCTGCTCGTCCGCCGGAATCCAGTCCGCGATATAAAATTCCTTGGCTTTGGGGTCGTATAGTCCCGCGACCTGGTCGGTCAGAACGTCGAGCATGAAAGAATCCAGCGGAAAACCCTTGGGGATCAGTCCGAAAGCCTCGAGCGTTTTGTCGTCTGCGTAGCGCTCGGATTCTTTTTTGTCCTCTTTGTCTTCCCGGATCAGATAATCGCGAACCTCCTGCTTGGAGCGCAGAGTTTTCTTAAGCGGCTCCTTGATCGGGAGCGCCAGAATCTTGCTCATCTGCGCCAGAACCTCGTCGGCGGCTTTGATAAATTCGGGGCTGGAGGCTGGCGCGGCCTGCGACGAAGGTTTCGGCTGAGCGGATGTAACGGACTTGAACGAGACATCCGGGCGATGAGCGGCAAACGCGACTCCGCACGCCAGCAGCAGCGCCAAGCCGGCGAACCGTTTGCCTGAGATTAGGCGCCGCATTAGCCGAAACAATTTCATCCAATCCTCCCAAGGTTTTTCACCCAAGAACCAGAGTAACAGGTTCTGCGAGCTGGGACTTGCGCATGCTAACGCGCCAAAGCGCGCGCGGTCTGCGTCCCGCACGCTTTGGATTCTCAGGAACGCGTCACGCTCGAGCCGGCACGGTTCCCTTCCAGAACCACACCATGCCGCCGAAGCGCTGCTCTAAGGTGAGACTCTGCAGCCCGGCGTCGGTGAGCAAGCGGCGGAGATAGCCCTCCTCGAAGCGGCGGTTGAGTTGCGCGGAAGTAGCCCAGGCGACCAGCTTGCGGGTGTCGCGCCTGTTGAGGCATTTTTCGCGCGCATAAGCCAGGATTCTCGTGACGGACATGGACGCGTGGGGATCGAGCGACGCCACGAATCCTGATGGACGCGTGACGCGCACCATTTCGGCGAGAGTTGCAGCGAGATGTTCGACCCAATAAACCACTCCGGTGGCATAGCAATAATCGAAGGACGAATCCGGGAACGGAAGTTTTTCCACGGGCGATAGGCGGAAGCACACAGACGAGCGTTCACGCGTCGCAAGCTTTCGCGCAATTCGCAGCAGGCTGCGGCTGCGGTCCACCGCGGTTACATCGTATCCGGAACGCGCGAGGGCACGCGCCACATGGCCGGGCCCGCAGCCGACGTCCAAGACTCTAATCGTGCCGTGACCATTGCCAGAAGATGGCAGGTGCAAGGAATCCAGAAATTCGCGCCGCAGTTCCGCTTCGGGGCCTGTAGCCAGTTTGCGCGCGTAGTAACCGGCGCCTACTTCGAAGAGAAGTCGTTTCAGGGGATCGCGGAACCACGCCCGCACCGGCTTATTCACCATGATTCGATGCTAACAAACGGGCGCAGGGTTTCCAGAGGATTGTGCGGGCAGGCCGCGGTAGCTACGCCGCGGTGTGGACCAAAGCAGTTTCTGCAACGAGCAGTCCGAGGATCGCGCGCAAATTGGAGCAGAAAAGATCGCGAAGATATGGCGGCGTGCCGAAGGGAACGAACAACCGGAAGAGATCCACTTCCAGCCAGCGCTGCGCGATTTCCGCCGGGGGTGCTTCCATGCCCGCGAAGCACATGCGCAAATCCCACTCCTGCTGCTCGAAGTTATTTTCCAGGACCTTCTCGAAAAGTTCTTCGTGGCAGTAGAGCAGCGATTGATGCACGGCAGGCTCGGAGTAAGCGTCCTGAAGAATGGGATGATGATAGCGGCCGGTATAAATGTCGCGCAGCATGGCGACGTGCGCGAGCCTTCCCAGCGCGGTAGGGATGGATACCAGCCACTGGGAGACAAACTCTTCGATGATGCGCTGATTCTGCGCGAAGCGTTCGAGCGATTCCACGCCACGGCCCTCCAGGATTGCGGGGATTGGCGACAGCCGCCCCAGTTCACCGCATTGCAGCGGATGTTACTCTTAGTGAACGTGACCGTCAACGGTAATGTTCTGAATGGCAGTATACGAACGGGCTGCGTTAAACCAACAGCATCGCAAGGCGAGATGTCCTATGGACCTGCTTACGATTTGCGGCGTGACAGCTGGGGCCATTGGCGTGATAAAGCTCGGGTGGGCGGCGCTGAAGCCGCTGCCAGAGGAAATGGGCGGACGCCGCCAGGATCGGATGGAAGACCTTCTGGCGCTGCATGCGCAGCATTTCCCGCAGTTGCGGCAAGCGCTCGCTACGTTGGACGCCGATTACGTGCGGCGCAAAGCCTCGGGAGAAATTGGGCGGCACTTGCGCGAGGAACGCCGGCACATCGTGGTGGGCTTCCTGGCGGGACTCGCGGAAGACTTCGGGCGGCTGGAGCGCCTGATGACAGTCGTACGGGAAATGTCTCCCGCTGAGCCCTGGATTCATCAGTTCCGGCGGATTGCCCGGCGATTCCGCTTCCGCGTTAACTACCGGATCGCGTCACTACAAATCCATTCGGCAAGATTGCAATCAACCAATCGGCTGGCGCGACTCACCGAGCTGGTCGGAAATCTTTCGGTGCAAATCGAATCGGGCATGGCGCGGTTGGACCCGTCTGCCAGTGAGGCTGCTCCGCAGATGAGGCAGCGGTCGCCGGCGGACCCAGATTAAATGGAGATTGCGTGCCGTGCGGCGGCTTGCTGCGATGGTTACGTATGAAAGCCTACTATTGTGCAATGCAGCACGCGGGTATTCGATTCGTCAATTAGCCATTTCCGGCCCGTGGGCAGGCCCTATAATGGAGACTCTCGGGGGCCCCATCGTGGAAACGGAAAAAATTCTCGTGGTGGACGACGAAGAAGCGATTCGCGAGGTCGTTTCAACCTTGCTGGAAGCGCAGGGATACCAATGCACCGTCTGTTCGAACGGGCGCATGGCCCTCGACGCCTTTCGCAAGGACACTTTCGACCTGGCTTTGAGCGACATCGTGATGCCCGAGATGGACGGGCTGAAATTATTGGCCGAGCTTCGCAACGAGGATCCCGATGTGCCGGTGATCATGGTCACCGCGATGCACGACATTTCCATCGCACTGCAGGCCATTCGCGCGGGCGCGTACGACTACATTCTGAAGCCGTTTGAAAAGGATCAACTGCATCTGAGCGTGCGGCGCGCTTTGGAGCATCGCCGGCTGGTGATGGAAAATCGCACCTACCAGAGCGACCTGGAACATCTGGTGGCCGAGCGCACGCAGCAACTTTCCATCGCGTTGCAGGATCTGGAGCAATCTTACGATTACACCCTGGAGGCGCTGGGCGGCGCGCTCGACGCGAAGGATGCGGAGACCGAAGGGCATTGCCAGCGCGTGACTGCATTTACGATTACAATCGCGCGGTCCATGGGCGTGGATCCCGGATTGCTGCGCCACATTGCGCGCGGCGCGTTCTTGCACGACATCGGCAAGATGGGCGTGCCGGACAGTATTTTGCGCAAGCCCGGGCCTTTGACGAACGAAGAGCGCGAAATCATGCGCAAGCACTGCGAGATCGGTTTTTCGGTGCTCGAGCGAATTCCCTTCTTGAAGGAAGCGGCGGAGATTGTGCTGTCGCACCAGGAATGTTATGACGGCTCAGGCTACCCGCGGAAATTGAGAGGCGAACAGATTCCACTGGGTGCCAGAATATTCGCGGTGGCGGATACGCTGGACGCGATGATTTCCGACCGGCCTTACCGCAAGGCGCTGCCGATTTCCGCGGCGCGCGCGGAGATACAGAAATACTCCGGCAAGCAATTCGATCCTAAGGTTGTGGAAGTGTTCTTATCGCACCCGGATCGGGTGTGGATGGAGCTGCACGAAAAGATCGGGGATCCTTTCAGGATGACGGAGATGAAGCCCGCTTGATTTCTTCGCCGTTGTCCGGCGTGTAGCGCAGTTCCCTTCCGCAGTCTTGCGCACCACGCGGCGCGTAGGTATGATTCCCTCGCAACGACCACGGGAGAGGTTTTCATGGCTCTGATACCCATTAAAACGGCTTCGATCACCGGATATTGCGATTGCATTTGCGGCTGCTACGAGCTGGCGAGCCAGCGCGATGATGAGAACGGCAAGGGGTATTGCCCGCGCTGCGCCAAAGAGCATCTCGAAATGAATCGTGGGATTGGGAAACCGCAACCGGTGCCTTCCAAGATGCCGGAGCATACGGGGCCAGACCTGAAGATTGGCATTCCTGAGACTGCGGATCCACCGGGCCGACTGCGTCAAAGCTGAGTTTGTTTGCGATTCTTCTTGGCCGCTAAAACATCGACAACAGGAGTTTCACTCCTGCCGCAAATTCCTCGTCGCGCGTGATCAGACTCACAACCGAAAATCCTTCCGACGGAAAATCGTAAAAATGGCCTGGATGGACGAAGACACTTTTTTGTGCCAGTAGTTCGATGGCCAGTTCTTCGTCTGAGCGCGTCGCAGGGATGCGCAGCACCGCGTACCAGCCGGCTTCGACCACCAGCCGCGCGCAGAATTTCTGCTTTGCCAGCTGCCGATCCAGCTCCGCCAGATTTCTTCGCACACGCTCCAGCAATTGCTTCTGAAATGGATTGCGCTGTTCAAGCAGTGCGGGAATTGCCCACTGTACCGGCGCGTTCATCGAGAGGTAGGTGTCCGCGATGATTTCCAGGCGCGCCAGAGCTCGTGCCCGCAGTTGTTCGGGTCCGCCGGTTACAAGCCATGCGGCTTTCATCTGCGGCAGGCCGGAAATTTTGGATAGGCCGCTCATCGTGAAGGTCAGGGCTGCGGAATTTTGTGCAAAGCTGAATGGCCTCTCGGCTTGCAGTGCGAAATCCAGGAACACTTCGTCCGCGATAATCGCCAGATTCCGCGCCGCGCAAATCTCGTTCAGTTTTTCGAGCTCGTGCGGCTTGGTGAAATGCCCGGTGGGATTATTGGGATGCACGACGATCACCCCTCGCGTGCGCGCATTTATGCCCTGCTGCAAAGCGTGAAAATTAATCTGCCAGCCGTAGTCGTAGTCGAGCGGATAGCCCACCAGCTTCACATCCTGAATATCGGCGAGGAATGCGAAGAGCGGATAGCTGGGCTCCGGGATGAGTATTTCATCGCCCGGATTGCAGAGCGTGCGAAAGACGAAGGAGTAGGCCTCACTGGTGCTGGTAGTGAGGATGATGCTGTCGGACGGCACTTCCGCGCCGCGTGCAGCATAATACGCGGCGGCCGCTTGCCGTGCGCTGAGCAATCCGCGCGGGTCCGGGTCATACGCCAGACTCGCCGGGTTCGCAAGAGCCTCAAGGATTGCGCGACCGTCATAATCAAACCCACACTCGGTGGGATTCGAAATTGTGAGGTTGAGCAGCGGCTTCCCTGCCGCGCGATGCCGGGCCAGAGCCTCGCTCAGAGGGTTAGCTTCCAGATTCCAATTGGTGCGGTCGGCAAACACTTCGCTGCAGTCTCCTGTGCGAGTGACGAATTATAGGGAAAGCACACGGGAGGAACAGCGAAATCCACGATGTGCTTCTGGCGCAGAGTTTACATCTCCGTTACAAGCAAAAGGCGGAACCCGCCTATAATTATGCTGCACGGTTTGCAAAATCCAAAAGGAGACAACCGATGAAAAGGGTCGTCACTGCCGTCGTCGGGCTGCTCCTGCTGCTGATGCTCGCGGGCCAATTTCCCGCCGCAGCGCAGGAAGATGCCATCGCCAAGACGAACTTAAAGGTAGGAGACGTGGCGCCGGATTTCACTCTGCTGGCGAATGATTGGAAGCCAGTGAAGCTGAGTGATTTCCGCGGCAAGAAAAACGTCATCCTGGCGTTTTACGTTCTCGCGTTTACCGGTGGCTGAACCAAGGAATTGCAGGCCTATCAGGCTGATATGGCCAAGCTGGAAGCAAGCGACACTGTAGTACTGGGAATCAGTATAGACAGCCCCGCAGCCAACGCCGCGTTCGCAAAACAGATTGCAGTTACCTTTCCTCTGCTCAGCGACATGAACCGTAAAGTCCTCACCGCGTACGGAATTTTGAAACCGTACGATGTGCAAGGGGACAAATACGAGTGGGCGCAGCGCACTACCATCGTCGTGGACAAGGAAGGAAAAATTCAGCACGTGGAGCAAGGGGACGGCGCGGTGAATCCGAACAGCGCTGTGGCCATTTGCACCGACTTGCACAAGCCCAAAACCTAGCGGCACTAAGTTCGGCGTCGATCGCAGAGCGCGGATGCCAAGTGAACTTCGCATCCGCGGCTGCAGCCCCCGCAGCAAATGATATTGAATCAGCGCGCGACGTTTCGGCGGTGGTAGATCAGCGCAAAAATGCCGACAAACAGGCTAATGGCGGGTACGAACAAGATCAAGATGCCGTGGCGCAGCGCAGCGCCGCCTTGCGCGCCGGAAGCGGCCGCGCCCTGGTAGCACATCGCGCAGCTTTGCGCGAAAACGTGGGGCACAGGCAGCGCAATCAGGGCCACGCAACTGCATAGAATCAGCGCCGCACGAATTGAGATATCCTTCTTCAAATCATTCTCCTGCGTTAACTAACTCTAAGCCGCTAGTCCAGCACTGAGAATTGCCCGCGCGTTCGTACACTGCGTGCAAAAGCCGCGTTAATGCGGCCGCAGCTGCATTAGCCGAATACTATCCGGGAAGAACATGATCAGCATCATGCAAATGCAGAACACCATGGCAGGGATCAACAGCAGGAACAGCCCCAGCCGCTCGAAGCGCATGTGCATGAAATACGAAATGATCAACGCCGCCTTGATGAGCGAGAGGCCCACCAAAATCGTAATCATGATAGGGACTGGCAGGCGCAAGTAGGCCAGATAAACTTCCACGATCGTCAGCAGCAGCAGCCAGATCCAAACCGTCGCAAATAGTTTGGTGGTGCCTACGGCGTGCTCGTGGGTGAGCTCGGCGGTGTGTCCGTGTGCGCTCATCGGTTCGCTCGCTCCTTGTTTTCGTCGTTACTTTGCGTCGTTACTTTGCATCGTCACTTCGGATTGACGCTCAGCAAATACACCATCGGGAAAATAAACATCCAGACCAGGTCCACGAAGTGCCAGTACAAGCCGCTCACTTCCACATGTTCGGCGGTGTATTTCCCCTTGCCGAAGCCCCAGGCAATGATCGCCAGATAAACCACGCCGATGGTGACGTGCAGCATGTGCAAGCCGGTAAGTCCAAAAAACGTGCCACCAAAGAGCGGAGCAGCTGGATTAAACGGGTTCGACCACGGCGTGACTCCTTCGCCGAGGAGCGTGACCCACTCCGTAGCATGAATCGCGACGAACAAAATGCCGCAAACAATCGTGGCGATCAGGTAGCGCACGGTTTTCTTGCGGTCGCCGTTGAACGCGGCGTTCACGCCCAGAACCATCGTCAAGCTGCTGGAGAGCAGCACGAAAGTCATCAAAGAAGATTTCGCGATGGCCGGCCAGATCTCAAATGGGCGCGGCCAGTTCGGAGTTTCCAGCCGAACGTACGCATAACTGATGAGCAGGGCCGAGAACGTGAGCGAATCCGAAATGATGAACAGCCACATCCCCAATTTCTTCGAATTGATGGCGAAGGGTGACGCGCCGCCGGACCACGGCGATTCGACTATGCCTTCGAATTCCGTATCACTCACGCTTCACCTTCCCAGGTAGAGGAGTAGAAACAAGAAGACCCATAGCCCATCCATGAAATGCCAGTACATGGAGACAACTTCGATCGCCGTGCCGCGCGTGACTTTGCGCGTGGCGCGGAATTGCACGTAGAGCAGCGCCAGAATTCCGCCGAGCAAGTGCACACCGTGCGCGGCAGTGAAAACGTAGAAAAAGCTGCTGCTAGGATTGGTTGCGAGGAAAAGTCCCTGAGCGGCGAGCTGGCGCCAGGCGAGAATTTGCCCAGCGACGAAAAGAATGCCGAGAACAGTAGTGGTGGCCCACCAGTGGCGGAAACCTTCGTCATCTTTCGCGCTGAAGCGGCCGTGTGCGCGCGCAAGGGTGAAGCTGCTGGCGATCAATATCAATGTGTTGAGCCAGAGGATGCGCGGAACTTGCAGCGGAATCCAAGCGCTATTGGGCATGTCCTTGCGCACGATATACGCGCTGACGAACGCCATGAAGAACATCAAAATGCCAGCGAGCGCTATGAACATCCCGGTGATGTAGGCGCGCTGCGGAACCCTGGTTGCACCGGACGAATCGCCGCCGTCACCGCCATCGCCCCCGTTGCCGGAGAAACCTCCGCCACCGGGACCTTTGTCGGAAGGAATCAGCTCGATATCTTCAGTGACGATCGTGCTTGGCATTGTATTTCTCCAAAGTTTGCTTGGTCCTTAACAAATCCTGGCGGGTGACCCAGGACGCCTGCTGCATTATTTCACGCGCGCTACCTGCGATGGTTCCACCCATTGCGGGATGAAGTCGTTCACCGCGCCGGGAACGCTAAATTCATACGGCCCGCGATAGACGCTGGGATAATGGCCGCCGAAATTATCAATGGGAGGCGGCGAATCGGTGTCCCATTCCAGCGTCGTGGCGTTCCATGGGTTCTTGGAAGCCTTGGGGCCGAATTTCAGGCTGTAGAAAAAGTTGAACAGGAAGATCAGCTGCGCGGCGCCGGTGATGAACGCCGCAATGGTCATGAATTCATGCACGGGCTGCAGGTGCGCCAGGAAGCCGACGGCTGAAGCATCCGCGTAGCGACGAATGCCACCCGCGATTCCGATGAAGTGCATCGGCATGAAGATGCAGTAAGCGCCGACGAACGTAAACCAGAAATGGATTTTGCCGAGCGGCTCGCTCATCATGCGCCCAAACATTTTCGGGAACCAGAAATAGGTGGCGGCGAAAATTCCGAAAATGGCCGCAACGCCCATCACCAAGTGGAAGTGCGCCACCACGTAGTAGGTGGCGTGCAGCATGTTGTCCACCGCAGGCTGCGCGAGAAACAGGCCCGAGAGACCGCCCGAAACAAACAGCGAAACGAAGCCGAGGGCGAAAAGCATCGGCGACTTAAATTGAATCTGGCCGCCCCACAAAGTGCCCAGCCAGTTGAAGGTCTTAATGGCAGAAGGCACGCCGATGGACATGGTCAGCACGGAAAACGCAAACCCAGAATACGGGCTCATGCCGCTGACAAACATGTGATGGCCCCAGACCATGAATCCCAGGAAGCCGATGGCGCAGATGGCGTAGGCCATCGCGCGATAACCGTAAACCGGCTTGCGCGCGAATGTGGAAAGCACGTGCGAAGCGACTCCCATGCCGGGCAGAATCGCGATATAAACCTCGGGGTGCCCGAAAAACCAGAAAAGATGCTGCCACAGGAGCGGCGAGCCACCGCTGTGCGCCTGCAACTGGTCGTTCACCACCAAGCCCGCGGGAATGAAGAAGCTCGTGCCTGCGGAACGATCCAGCAAAAGCAAAATTCCACCAGCCAGCAAAACGCCGAAAGCGAGCAAGCCCAGAATCGCTGTGACGAACCAGCCCCATACCGTGAGCGGCATGCGCATCAGGCTCATGCCCGGAGCGCGCAGATCAATCGTGGTGGCGATGAAATTCAGCGCACCGAGCAGCGACGCCAGACAAAACAGCGAGATGCTGACGATCCACATCGTCTGCCCCCAACCTTCCCCGGGGCCGGTAATTTCGCCGAGGCCGCTGAGTGGCGTGTAACCCGTCCACCCACTGATCGGCGCGCCGCCCGGAACGACGAACGCGGCGATGATGCAAACGAATGCCAGAAACGTGACCCAGAAAGAAAGCATGTTCAAGCGCGGAAAGGCCATATCCGGCGCGCCGATTTGAATCGGCAGAAAATAATTGCCGAAGCCGCCCTGCGGCGCGGTGGTGAGCACGAAGAAAACCATGATGGTGCCGTGCATCGTGACCAGCGCCAGGTATTGTTCCTGAGACATCTGCCCGCCGCTGACGAACGGCAACGTGGCGTTGGGCCACACCAGATGGAAACGCATCAACAGCGAGAGCACGATGCCGACGACCACCGCCGTCAGCGCCAGCAGGAAATACTGGATGCCGATGACTTTGTGGTCCACGCTGAAAATATATTTCCGGATGAAACCGCTGGGCTCCGCCATCGGAGCATGCACAGTGGATCCACCGGCGTGCGCGTGCGAACTCATGCGTGGCCTCCTGGGAATTGTTTCGGGTTCACTGGATGGTTCGTCGAACAAATCATGGACAAGATCACTGGCCCGCCGCCTGCTGCTTGAGGAATGTGTCGTAGTCCGCGTCGGAAACTACGTTCAAGTAACTGTGCATGCGCGAATGGCCGAGGCCGCAGAGCTGCGTGCAGACGACTTCGTACTGGCCAATCACCTGCGGAGTGAAGTGGAGTGGGATCACCATGCCGGGCAGGGCGTCCTGCTGAATCCGCAGTTCGCGCACGTAAAAATTGTGGATCACGTCCTGCGAGCGGATGAGCAGATTGATTTCGTGATTCACAGGAACCGTGAGCGTGGGGACCACGATGTCGTCTTTGCCTGCGGGATCATTGGCATCAATGCCGACCGGATTGCCGGTGGAAGCGCTGATCTGTTTGGGATCGAGCCGGCCGAATTTCCCATCGGCGCCGGGATAGCGGAAATTGAAAACGAACTGGTTGGCGGTGACTTCCACTTGAAGCGCGTCGTGAGCTGCCGGCGTGAAGCGGACTTCCGCCCAGGCTTTGTGGCCCATCAGTCCCAAGCCAAGAAAAAGAACGATGGTGGCCGTGGTCCAGACCGCTTCCAGAGTGTTGCTGCCGCGCGTGAAATGCGCTTTCTGGCCGCGGTCACGGAACCGGAAAATAGCGAAGGCCAGGCCGAGCTGCGAGAGGATGAAAACCGTGGCGGTGACGGCGAGAGTCAGATCATATTGATGATCGATCTCGGCTCCCACAGCGGTGATCGGCGCCGGCCGGACTGCCCAAGGAAAATTCGAGGCGAAAACGTAAACGGTGATGGCCACCATTACTACGATGATTAGCGAAAGCAGGGCCGGGGTTGCCGCAGAACCGCTATTGCGCTTCCTGATCCGCATCGCTCTTGCTCTCCTGACCACGTTGGCAAAAAAGCGTTCGATAGGACCGTAGAGACAATCTGAAAACAGCACATCATATACAACGCGGCACGAATATCAAGGAGGATTGTGGGCGCTGGTCAGCCTCCAGCTATGCCGTTGATCTAGTATTTTGGATTCCGTTGTGCGTCGCGAGTGTGGGAAAATAATCCCGCTGCACGCAGGAAACCCAGGCGAGAGGGACATATGAGCAACGTGAGGGTGCTCGTGGGAACACGGAAGGGCGCATTCATCCTGACGTCGGACGGCAAGCGCGAAAACTGGGACGTCAGCGGCCCACATTTTGCCGGTTGGGAGATTTACCACCTGAAGGGTTCGCCTGTTGACCCCAATCGCCTGTATGCGTCGCAATCGAGCGGCTGGTTCGGGCAAATAATCCAGCGCTCGAGCGACGGCGGCAAGACCTGGGAAACGCCCGGCGGGGAGCAGATGCCGAATCCAGGTGCTCCGCCCGCAGGGCAGAGCAATAAATTCGTCTATGACACTTCTCCCCCCTCTGGCAAGCCCCTTACCACCCACCAGTGGTACGACGGCACACAGCATCCCTGGGAGTTCAAGCGCGTCTGGCACCTCGAACCGTCACTCACCGATCCGGACGATGTCTATGCCGGAGTAGAAGACGCCGCATTGTTCCGTTCCACAGATGGCGCTCACACCTGGCAGGAAGTTGCAGGACTCCGCGGGCACGGCACGGGGCCGCAGTGGCAGCCCGGCGCCGGCGGTTTGTGTTTGCACACGATTATTCTCGATCCGAAGGACCCGCAGCGGATGTTCATCGCCATCTCGGCCGCGGGCGCGTTTCGCACCGATGATGGCGGCCAAACGTGGCGGCCGATAAACTATGGCCTGCGCTCCCCATACATTCCCGACCCGAATGCGGAGATCGGCCATTGCGTTCACCACGTGGCGATGCACCCTGCTCGTCCAGGCGTCTTGTTCATGCAGAAACATTGGGACGTGATGCGCAGTGACAACGCCGGGGATGTGTGGCACGAGGTCAGCGGAAATCTTCCCAGCGATTTCGGCTTCGTGATCGATGTTCACGCGCACGAGCCAGAAACAATTTACGTCGTGCCCATCAAGAGCGACGGAGAACACTTCGTCCCGGAAGGCAAGCTGCGCGTCTATCGTAGCCGGAGTGGCGGAAACGAGTGGGAGGCTCTCACCAAAGGCCTGCCGCAAGCCAACTGCTACGTCAACGTACTCCGCGATGCCATGGCCGTGGACTCACTCGATAAATGCGGCGTCTATTTCGGCACCAGCGGTGGGCAAGTGTACGCATCCCGCGATGCCGGAGACACCTGGTCGCCCATCGTGCGTGATCTTCCAACCGTGCTTTCGGTTGAAGTCCAGACGCTGCCATGATTCGCGTCGTTCTCCCTCCGCACCTCCGCGGGCTCGCGCGCATCAGCGGCGAAGTCGAGCTCGACCTTCAGGCACCGGTCACACAGCGCTCCGTCGTCGACGCGCTCGAGAGCCGGTACCCGGTACTGAGCGGTACGATCCGCGACCACGTCACCCAAACCCGCCGGCCCTTCCTGCGTTTCTTCGCCTGTGGCGAGGACCTTTCCCACGAACAGCCGGACACCCCGCTGCCCGAGGCGGTTGTCTCGGGAACGGAACCCCTCCTCATCGTCGGCGCCATCGCCGGCGGCTGACCCGTCGCGTTCTAACCCCTAAGAGCTCGTGTAATCGGAAACCGACGTTTCGCGGATTGTGTGGCGTGAAAAATCGGTGGGAGAGTACAGATTCGTGCGGGAAGTATGAACATCGCCCGAAACGGCGCTGCCCGGGCCTGGATTTTGGTGCGGTCGAGTGGATTCGAACCACCACGGTATTGCTACCGCCAGCCCCTCAAGCTGGTGCGTCTGCCAATTCCGCCACGACCGCATTCTGACGAGGACGAAACGAATTGTAGCAGAAACCCCTATTTCCTAGGAGCGGGGTTCTGCGGTGGTTGCTGGCTCGGTGCCGGTTGCTGCTGCGCCGGAGCGGGCTGCTGCGCCGGCTGTTGCGTCGGCTGAATCGGAATCTGAATTGGCGCAGGCTGAACCGGTTTCGTGGGTGCTGTGCCGGACTTCTGGGTCTGTTCCAGGACCGAGCCGGTGCTGCTCGACACGTCGCTAGGCGCGCGCTTCACGGAGAGCGTCAGCGACGTCATCATGAACACGACGGCGCACCAGGTGGTGGCGTGCGAAAGAAAGGTGGCCGCGCCGCGCGGACCGAAGGCCGTCTGGCTGCCCGCGCCGCCGAACGCTCCGGCCAGATCGGCCGCCGAACCGCTCTGCAGCATGATGACGATGATCAATATGAAACACACCAAAATGTGCAGCGTCACCAGAACGAACAGCACGCGCCAGCCGACAGCGATCAGTCCAACCGCAATCAACAGCGCTAAACCCCATTTTGCCCACGACGGCATTGCTGACTCCCTGTGTGCGAGGCGCAATCTCGAAGCGCACCCGCTGCTATAAAATCCCTGCTAAATCCAAAATCAAATTTCAGAAATTCACGATGGCCGCGAACGATTTCGCGTCCAGGCTCGCTCCGCCCACCAGCGCGCCATCAATTTCCGCTTGCGCCATCAGACCCTTAATATTGTCGGGCTTCACGCTGCCGCCGTAGAGGATGCGAATTCCGTTGGCCTGCGCGGGCGAAAAAACCGTGGCGGCAAGCTCCCTGAGGTAGCGGTGGACGTCCGCAGCCATTTCGGGCGTGGCCGTCTTGCCGGTGCCGATCGCCCAAACCGGCTCGTACGCAAGCAGAATACGCGAGAACTCATGCTCGGTCAACGCGTCCAGGCCGCCTTCAAACTGGCGTTTCAGGATGGAATGCGTCAGATGCGATTCGCGCTGCGCAAGGCTTTCGCCGACGCAAACGATAGGGGTGAGCTTGGCTTCGAGCGCGGCTTTCACTTTGCGATTCACCGATTCGTCGGTCTCGCCAAAGAATTGGCGGCGCTCGGAGTGGCCGATCAGCACGGCTTTGCAGCCGGCATCGTGAATCATGCGCATGGAAATTTCGCCGGTGAAGGCGCCTTCGCGTTCCCAATAGGCGTCTTGCGCCGCGATGACGATCGGGCTGCCTTGCGCGGCTGCCGCGGCCACTGCCAGCGAAGTGAATGGCGGCGCGACGATGATGTCGCAATCTGGAGTTGCAGGCACCAGCGGCTTGAACGCTGCGAAAAACGCGCGCGTCTCCTCCAGCGTCTTGTACATCTTCCAATTTCCGGCGATTACTGGGCGGCGCAATGGAATCTCCTGGTGGCGAGCTTAGCGCGGCGGGGCGTGATTACGTTATTCATTATTTGTTGGTGAGCGCTTCGACGCCCGGAAGTTTTTCGCCGGCCAGAAATTCCAGAGAAGCGCCGCCGCCAGTTGAGATGTGCGAAATTTGCGACGCGAGCCCGGATTGTTCCACAGCCGCGACGGAATCGCCGCCTCCTACGATAGATGTAGCGCCCTTGCCAGAAGCAGCCGCCACGGCGCGTGCGATCGCCAGCGTGCCTTGCGCGAAGGCTGGTTTTTCGAACATGCCAAGAGGGCCGTTCCAGACGATGGTCCGCGCGCCGGAAATTTCACGGCTGAATAATTCAATTGTCTTAGGGCCGATATCGAGCCCCATCCAGCCTTCAGGAGTTTGCGCGATGTCCGTCACGCGCGTCACCGTGGAATCGATGGATTCGGCCAGGACGTGATCCACAGGCAGCACCAGCCGGAACTTGCGGCGCTCGGCTTCAGCGAGAAGATCGCGCGCCAGGTCGAGCTTGTCATTTTCCACCAGCGACTTCCCAATCGGCAGGCCCTGCGATTTCAAGAAAGTGTAAGCCATGGCGCCGCCGATGAGCATTGCGTCGGCCAGCTTCATCAGATTCTGCACGACTTCGATTTTGTCGGAAACTTTCGCGCCGCCCAGCACCGAGACGAACGGCCGATCAGGATGCGAAATTGCCTTGCCCAGATACGCCAGCTCTTTTTCCATCAGCAGTCCAGCGGCGGACTGGCGCACGAATTTCGTGATGCCCACCACCGACGCGTGCGCGCGATGTGCAGATCCGAACGCATCACACACAAACAATCCGTCGCAAAGCGCCGCAAGCTTGCGCGAAAATTCCGCGTCGTTGGCTTCCTCTTCGGGATGGTAGCGCACATTTTCCAGCAGCAGCACTTCTCCATCGCGCAGCGCTTTGCTCTTCGCCTCCGCTTCGGGACCGATGCAGTCCGCCGCGAACGCCACAGGTTTGCCGCCGAGCAATTCCTGCAGGCGCGCGGCCACCGGAGCCAGCGAATATTTAGGATCAACCTTGCCCTTGGGCCGCCCGAGATGCGACGTGAGCACCAGTCGCGCGCCGCGATCCGCCGCCAAACGCAAAGTCGGCAGCGTCTCGCGGATGCGTGTGTCGTCACCCACAGCTCCGTTGGACGTAGGCACGTTGAAATCCACGCGAATAAAAACGCGCTGGCCTTTCAGCTGCAAATCGCGAATCGAAAGTTTGTTCATAGCGTCGCAAATTCACCCATGGAATATATCCTGCCGGAAATGATCCGTGCGAGGAGCCGTGCCGCTGGCCACACCACTATTTGCAGACTTCGCGCCGGCTTTCGTGAAACCGTCGAACTACTACTTGCTCAGGAATTTAATCAAGTCGCGGCAGCGCGAGGAATAGCCCCACTCGTTGTCGTACCACGCCAGTATCTGCACGCAATTGTTGCCCACGACGCGCGTGTACCCAGCATCCAGAATCGAAGAATGTGGATTCCCGCGAAAATCGACGGAAACCAGATCTTCTTCCGAATATTGCAGGATGCCTTTCATCGGCCCTTCCGCCGCGGCCTTCAGCGCAGCGTTCACAGTCTGCACGGTCGCGGGCTTTTCGGTGAACACGGTAAGGTCCACCACGCTCACGTTCGGCGTCGGCACGCGCATCGCGTAGCCATCGAGCTTACCTTTCAGTTCTGGGATCACCAGCTGCAGCGCCTTAGCCGCCCCAGTGGAAGTGGGAATCATCGAAAGTGCAGCAGCGCGCGCGCGGCGCAAATCCTTGTGCGGCAGATCCAGCAATTTCTGGTCATTGGTGTAGGAATGAATGGTGGTCATCGTTCCGGCGTTGATCCCAAAAGCATCGGAAAGCACTTTCGCAACGGGCGCCAGGCAATTCGTAGTGCAAGATGCATTCGAAATCACGTGATGCTTGGCCGGGTCGTAAGTCTTATCGTTCACGCCAAGCACCAACGTGGTATCCGGATCGGTAGCGGGCGCAGAAATAATCACTTTCTTCACCGTACCGCGAATATGCTTGCGCGCGCTCGGGCCGTCGGTAAATAACCCGGTGGATTCCACCACGATCGTCGCGCCCACGGAAGACCAATCCAGCTCGCCGGGATCCTTCACGCGAAACACCTTGAAGCTCTTGCCGTCCACGGCGATGGAATCGTCGGTGTGTGTAACTTCATTCGGCAGATTGCCCAGGATCGAATCGTACTTCAGCAGGTACGCCAGCGTTTTTGAATCCGTGATGTCGTTGACGGCCACGATTTCGATCGCCGGATCACCCAAGGCCGCGCGGAAAATGTTGCGGCCGATGCGTCCGAAACCATTTATGCCCACTTTAATTGCCATGAATCCTCCGGGGAATATTGCCGCGCGCCATCGCGCACAGCACTAGTAAACCATTTTAATCAGTCGAGAAATGCTAGGGGTTGGCGAGAGAAAAGTCAACGCGCCATCAATCGAATTCCTTCACACGCACAACTTTGTCGCCAATAAACGTGACGAAAGTGGTGCGCGCCGGCGGCGTGCCGTAAATCCAGTCCTCGGTTTCGCTGCCATCCGGATCCCGCTCGCGCACTTTGTGTCCAGGCCTGCCGAGCGCCGCCAGAACCATCTCGTGATTCATGCCCTCCAGCGCCTGATGATCCTGAATCGCTTCCTTGAACTGCGGTGGCAGCGTGTCCAGCCAGTTCACCGCGCCGGAATGTTCTTTCGTGAAGTCCAGAAAAACTTGCAGATCGGTCATCAGATCGTCCGCGCTCATATCCGGAACGGATTTGCCAAAGTCGAGCACCAGCGTGCCGCCATTATTCTTGTGCGACCCGGGCTGTTCCAGAGGAGTCTGCATTTGCTGGCCGACGCCGACTTGAATATGGTCGCGAAGATTGAAGCTGCTCCGGCCGCCGCCGTTGATTTCTACCACGATTTCCTTATTACGAAATTCGATGCCAGTGACCTGCACGGTGTCGCCGGGAGTCGCCGCCTGCCCGTGCGAGTGGAGCGCGTTTTTCAGCTCGGTCTCATCCAGCTTCTTGCCCACTTCAACCTTGAAGCCTTTCTTCCCCGCCGGAATCGGCTTCAACACTTTGGCGAACTCTCCGGAAACATAGCGGACAATTTCCAGGCGGGATTGCGGCTGTAGTGGCGCTTGTTTGCCGGAACTTTGCTGCACGACGGACACAAAAATTTCGGGCATGGGTCCGGGGTCCGCCACCGGACCGAGGCCCGGTGCACCCGGCAGCACCGGAGTGCGGTAGCGGTTAACGTCGGCAGTATCAGCCAGCAGCCCGAGAGCCAGCGCCGCGGCCAATACGATGGTAGTCCGATAATACATGGCGGTCCGCCTGCGCCTATTCTATTGCCTTTTGGCTATTCCGTGAATATAGATTCGCGGCGGGCAGGGAGGGTTGCCGGGGTAGGCGTTGGTGAGACGCTCGGCCCGCCGTCGGCGGCGATACGGGTCCCGCCGCGCAGACCGCCATCAGAAAAACTGCTGGCATGACTCGTTAACTGGTGGCGGCACGGACTTTCGCAACCGCGGCGGCCTTTTCCTCTTCGATCTTCTCGTGCGCCAAATGCGGCTCGAAGCAGCGCCGGCAGCGCGCTTCGTACATATTGCCAGCTCCCACAATAATCAATTCTTCGGATGCCACTAGGCGCTGCGTATGCACCGCGGGGTTGCCGCAGCGCATGCAAATCGCCAGCAACTTCACAATTTCTTCCGCCACCGCCAGCAGGCGCGGCATCGGTTCGAAAGGCCGGCCCATGAAGTCAGTGTCCAGGCCAGCGACTATCACGCGCTTCCCCATGTCCGCGAGTTTCACGCAGCTCTCGACCACCGATTCGCCCAGGAATTGCGCTTCGTCAATGCCCACCACTTCAGTGCGCGGCGCGACTTGCGCCAAAATATCCGCGCCATCCTTCACCAGTTCGGAATCGAGCTCCAGGCCGGAGTGCGAGACGATGCCGTTCTTCGCATAACGCTGGTCAATCACCGGCTTGAAAATTTGCACACGCTGTTTCGCAATTTCCGCGCGGCGCAGCCGGCGAATCAGCTCCTCGCTCTTGCCCGAAAACATTGGCCCAACGACTACTTCGATCCAACCCATGTTGCCCTTGACGATGTCCACGCGTCCTCACCTCTTGGCGTTAGGCTAACACATACGATTGCAGAAATTCAGGCGCCCGTTTTATGATCGCTCGCCCTATACAGTTCACGATTGAAAAATGGCGCGAAGGCGTTGATCACCGCGGCGCGAAATGAATCCTGCCGTGTGATCAAATTGCGCGTCAGGATGCCCCAGGCACCTTCGGCGTCGCGGATATTGTGCCCGCCCGCGAAAGCGTCAATCGCTTGCGAAAGCTCGACGCCATCGTCCACCACGGTTTCGGCCAGCGCTTCGGGCACCAGCACTGCGCCGGATTGGCCAAACGAGCCGCGGCCTTCGCCGTCGGTAACGTACGCCCAACTTTCCAGAAACACCCAGCGATTGCCGGCTTCGCCGACGACGTCAAGCTCGGGCATCACGTCCAGGCTGGGGATCACGTCGAGCCCCGGGATTACATCGAAGCCGCCTTCGAGTCCGACGAAATATTTCCAACGTTCATTTTGCGCGCGCGCCATTTGTATTAAAGCTTCGGCCCGCTGCCGCGCACCGGCCATCAGATCCTCACGTGAGAGTGGCGTGTGCCGGACGCCACTGGGAACTTCGACGCCCACAATTTCAAACGATGGCAGGAAATCAGAGACGCTGCGAATTGCAGCCAGCGCTTCGCTGACCGCATTCACTTTCGGGCGGCGCGTGCTGCCGACGGCGACCAGGATTTTCTCCATGCGCGGCGAATTCTATCAATCTTTCCAGAGATGGTTTTGTTTTTCTCGCGCAAACCGCGCCGTGAGGAATTCCTTCAACTCCTCGACGGAGCGAAACACCTGGTCGGAGCAGGCTAGCATCCATCCGCTGATGTCTCGCGACGGAAGAGTCGTCACCAAGTACACAGGAATGCCCTTGCGATGCGCGATGGTCAATTCGGCGGAGGTGCCGCCGCTCTTCGCAAGCGCGTCCCAGTAACAGACAACGTAATCAGCTTGGTTTTCGATAATATCCAGATCGAACGCGATGATTTTTCGCACTACGCGGCGGAAACGCTCGACGTCGCTCATTTTCCACTCGCGGAAATGCGCGGCTTCTTCGTCGCTCAGGTTCTTCTTCTCATCTTCGGCGGGATCGTAGACGCGGTGGCCCAGCTGCTCGCGCAAATACGGCGCCAGCTTGCGGCGCCACAACCGGCCGCCGTCTTCTGCATACTCGATGGGACCGCTAAGATACGCGAGCATCTGGGTTGGGCGGGTGGGACTTTAACATGAGGTGAAACGGACAGCTAGCAGGAGCGCGGCGTTCGTTTATCACGGAGTGGAGCGGGATAAGGGAATCGAACCCTCGCCTCGACCTTGGCAAGGTCGCGTACTACCACTATACGAATCCCGCGTACGGAGCAACTTCGCGCCAGGCATTTATTTATAGCATGGCGGTGTGGGACGGACAAGACCCTGGGCGCGGGGTGTGCCGAACGCGCTTCTTGCGTGCGCGCGGGCGGCAACTTTCGCGCGGCGGCGGCCGTGCGCAGTCGCATTTCGATTTGCAATCCTCTCGCGGGGTATTAGAGAATATGCCCCACTCGGCAGCGGCGAATGCGTCGGCATCGCCCCTCGGAGTACCGCATGGCATCGTCGTCCAAAAAAGTGTTCATCAGCTATGTGCAGGAAGATGGCGCCGTGGCCTACGAAATCGCCGCGGGTCTGGAATCGCAAGGCTACAGCGCCTGGTATTACGAACGGGACTGCCCCGCCGGCGCGGATTACTTCGAAGAAACGCACAAGGCCATTTCCGACTGCGAGGCGATGGTCATCGTAATTTCGCCGCGCTCGCTGCCCTCCGACCAGATCACGCGTGAAATCGTCCGCGCCGTCGAAAGTTCCAAAGCTACGTTTCCCCTGCTGCTGGAAGTTACGCACGACGATTACGCGCGTCGCCGCCCAGGCTGGCATCAGGCCATGGCCGCGGCAAACGCGACGCGCATTCCTCCCGAAAGAGTCGCGACTGTGGTTCCCTCGCTCGTTGCGGGATTGGGTGCCAAGGGCATTCAAGCCAGCGCGAATGGCCGCTGGGCTGCTGCGGCGCCACCGAAACAAACCACGGCGGTTCCTCAGGCGGTTTTGAATGGTCAGCTATCGCCCACTAGAGCGGCGGCGATTGTTGCCAAGCCCACAACGGGCGTCCGGATTCCGGCGCTCGCATCTTCGCAGCCGGCGACGGCTACGACAACAACAACAACGGCGACTGCGAAGCAACAACCGCCGTGGACGATCATCGGAATTGCAGCAGTATTGATTGTTGTGTCGGCTGTCGGCTGGAAAGTTTTGCATCATGTTCCACCTCCGCCGCCAGCGCCCGTTGTAACCACTGCCACAGTGATGATTCGCTACGCCAGCGATCACCACAAATGCACACCTGACGTGAATGTTTCGATCGCGGGCAAATCGTTTCATCCTACTTCGAATGCCTTCGCTGCGAGCGGCGTGAAGCCCGGCGCGCAGGAGTACACGATTGACGGTTTGATTTCGTGTCCGGGACGGAAGGCGATTCAAGTCAGCGGATCGGGAGCGATTGAGGTGCACGAGGGCGCGGTTTTTGATTTGGCGTGGCAGACAAAATCCGGCGGCGCCAGCAGCGTAGATCTGATTCGCGTGGCGGACGACGCTGCGCCGGCGACGACCGGCGATGATGGAACTGGGCGCGAGTCCCAAAATCCAGTTCATACCAGCGCTCCCCGCAACGTAACGCCGACGCCGACTCCCGCTCCTGCGCCTGTGCCCGTTCCGGTACAAACCGCCGCCGGCCAGCAACAACTGCAAAACGCCCAAGCGGCCTACGCGCAAGGTCGTTATTTCGCCCCGTTGAACAACTCCGCGCTGTTCTGGGCTATTCAATCCCGCAACGCCGGAAATCAAAACGCCCGCCCGCTGGAACTGCAGATTGACAACATTTACAAAACGCAAGTGACCCAGTTATATCAGCAGCGGAATTATCCGGCAGCGATGCAGTTAGTTGACGCGATGCTGAGCTATTATCCCGGCGAATCAGGCCTGCTGCGCGACAAGCAGATGATCATGGCCGCGGCCAATGGCGGAGCCGGCGCTAATCAGGCGCCCTTCAACGTGCAGATGCCGCATCCGCAATATCCGCCGGGAGCCATGCCACCACCACGACCTGTTCCCCATCCTTAAACGTGGCTAGCCGACCGATAATCTGGCTGAATGCCGCGCTTACGGCGTGACCGCATTACCGGAACTCGCTTCGACCAATTTTTGCACTGCGGGCGCGACGACCAAGACCAGATCCGCCGTCGGCTTCGCTGCCTGCTGAATCGCGGCGATCTGTTGCTGCCTCCAATCCGCCGACGTGGGTCTTCGCGTGTCGATGTTATCGAGCGCCTGCAATCCCGCGGCGCCCAGCGCGGCCAGATTCTGCGAAACTGGCGCGACTTCTTTCAGCAAGAAAGAATGCTGCAGCAGCGGTTGTAATGCGCTGTCATTGTCCCGCCACTCCGTCAATTTTTGCCGGATGTAGGACTCCGCCGCGGCGTCCTGAAACTTGCTCTCTATGAATTGGTCCACGGCGGAAGATAATTTCCTGGCGGCTGCGCTTTCCGGCGCGATTGCATCCACCACGCGATTCAGCGCAATGTCGCTGGTCTGAATTCCGCCGGCCTTTTCCGCTTCCGTCTCGCGAATGTTGATGCTGGCCGGCTGGACCGCTTGCGCCAGCACCTCGAGTGCAGCGATATCATCTGTTCCGGCAGCGCGCGCCAACATCACGGTGGTGCTTGAGCGATGCATCACGCCCAATTGTTCCAAATGCTCGCTCACCGCCGCCATCCTGCGATACATCGAATTCACGTCCTGCACCTGCTGCCGCGACCAGAACCGTTCCGCGATCGCCGCCGCACGCGGCCAGATTCGCGATTCGATGTTTTCGTCAGACGCAAACTCTTCCCACATGCAGGCCTCGCCGCCCAAAATCAGTTTCTGTTGCGCGGCGGTGAGCGTGGCGTCGGCGCCCGCCAGTGGATCCACCAAATAATGCTGCGACGCGGGAGCCATTGCGTCGAGGTAATACCCACTCGATAGAATTCCTCGGTAGCCTTGTCTCGCCGCCTCAGCCAGCGAATCTTGCCCGCGCCATGATTGGATCACGATGTCCTTGGGCATTCCGGGAGTCAATATCTCGTCCCAGCCAACCATGAATTTGTGATGCTTGCTGACAATCTTCTCCACTCGATCCGTGAAATATTGCTGCAATTCCTGATCGCTCTTCAGATTGTGCGCTTGCATGAATTCGCGGATTTTGGGATTCGCGTCCCACTGCTTGCCGTTGACTTCGTCGCCGCCGATGTGAAAATAGCGGTCCGGAAATAGTATAGCCATCTCGCCAATGAACTTATCCAGTAACTTATACGTGGATTCGCGCGTCGGATCCATCGCCGGATCGAAGATTCCCCAGCGGCGCTCGATTTGATACGGCCCGGGACCGCTCGCGAGTTCCGGATAGCCGACGAACCACGCGGTGCTGTGTCCCGGCATGTCGAATTCCGGCACGACGCGAATTCCTCGATCGCCGGAGTAGGCGATCAGCTCATGCATTTCCGTTTGCGTGTAGTACATTCCGTCGGAGCCCAACTCCTGAAGCTTCGGAAATTCCTTGCTCTCCAGGCGGAAACCCTGATCGTCGGAAAGATGCAGATGCAGCACGTTCATTTTCACTGCGGCCATCGCATCCACGTTGCGCTTCAGCACCGGCATTGAGACGAAATGGCGGCTGACGTCGATCGACAACCCACGCCAAGGAAAACGGGGCGAATCTTCGATATGAACCGCCGGCGCGGTGTAGCCGTCTGGAGTCACTTCCACCAGTTGCAAAAAAGTCTGTAGCCCGCGCATCACTCCGAGCGGATTCGGGGCCGTCAGCTTCGCCACGGCGCTACTCACGTCCAGAACGTAACTCTCGTCTTCGCCTAAATCCGGAACCGGTTCACTGCCATGATCTGCGTGGATCACCAGAGTAGCGTGGTTCGCGTCGCTAAGTCTGTCGCTTACAAAGTAACCGGTCTGTCGCCCCAGGTCGCGCAAGAAGCGCTGCGCGGCACGCTCCAGACGTGGTTCGCTATAGCCTGCAATCGCCACCGAAAAGGTCTGCGACACGACGAGGCGCCCGGCCGCGGACGTGACCGTGGCAGGCATCGGCATCACATTGATGGCGGGAGGTGTTGCTTGCGGCGCCTGCGCCGTTGCGGCAGAACTAATCAAAGCAAATACCGTCACCAGTAAGTAAACACTGCATTTCGCGTACTTTCCAATCCCAAAATGAGCGCCCATGTCTCTCCCGAGCACGACCTGAATTAATACTCATCGTCGCAACTTCCGCACCACTTTCCAGCAAGCAGCCCGCAAAATCGGTCGCGCGACAAAATCTTCGCCGCGATTTCCCATTGCCTCGGCCGGGCGAAGTGTGCCATAAATCCGCCCCGCCATGACATTCACTTTATTGGATTGGTCCGCAATTATTGCTTACCTGCTAATCACCCTCCTCCTCGGACTCTATTTCCGCCGCTCCGCCAGCAGAAGCTCCGAAGATTATTTTGTATCCGGACGCACCGTTTCCTGGTGGCTGGCGGGCACCTCGATGGTCGCCACCACTTTCGCCGCAGACACTCCGTTGCTCGTCGCGGGGCTCGTTTACACCCAAGGTGTTTCCGGAAACTGGATCTGGTGGGCTTTCCTGCCGTCCGGAATGATGACGGTGTTTTTGTTCGCGCGCCTGTGGCGCCGCTCCGGCCTGATGACCGACGTGCAATTTGCTGAGATGCGCTATTCCGGCAAGCCCGCCGCATTTCTGCGCGGCTTTCGCGCTATCTACCTCGGCGTGCTGATGAACTGCCTGATCCTCGGCTGGGTCACGAAAGCGATGATCAACATCGTCGGCACCACGCTGGGCGTCACCATCAGCCAATGGCATTTCCTGCAGAGCATGTCCGCGAGCCTCACCGGAATTTTCGGCCCTGTATTTTCCGGCACCGACGGCTACGCGCTGATCATCTGCATTTTTTTCCTGATTCCCTTCACCGGTTTCTACGTTTCGCTCGGCGGACTATCCGGGGTGCTGTGGACTGACCTATTTCAGTTCATCTTGAAGATGGGCATCGTCATCGCCATCGCCTGGTACGCCGTAAAAGCCACCGGCGGCATGAGCTCGATGATCAGCCAGATCGCCGCGCTGCGCGCAAAAAATGGCGGCTCCGATCCTCTCGCGTTTCTGCCCGATTTTTCCCAAGGCTTCGCCAGCGAAACGCTTTGGACGTTGCCCGTAATTACTTTTTGCGTGTACCTCGGCGTGCAATGGTGGGCCTTCTGGTATCCAGGAGCCGAGCCGGGCGGCGGCGGTTACATCGCGCAGCGGATTTTCAGCGCGCGCGACGAACGGCAAGGATTGCTTTCCGTGCTCTGGTTCAACGTCGCACACTACGCGCTACGCCCCTGGCCCTGGATTCTCACCGCGCTCGCGGCGATCGTTCTGTATCCCGGCCTCGCTCACCCGGAAACCAGTTACATGCTGATGGTCAACGACCACGTGCCGCACGCCCTGCGCGGCATCATCGTCGCGGGATTTCTGGCCGCGTTCATGTCCACCATCGCAACGCAATTGAACTGGGGCACTTCCTACGTGGTCGAAGATTTCTACCGCCGCTTTCTGGTGCGCCACGCGTCGGAACGCCACTACGTGCGCGTCTCGCAGGTCGTCACGATTTTGCTGGTGATTGCGAGCGGCTATATTTCCGCGCAACTCGCTTCGATTCGTTCCGGCTGGCAAGCGGTCCTGGAAGTGGGCGCCGGAACCGGCAGCGTCTATCTGCTGCGCTGGTATTGGTGGCGCATCAATGCGTGGAGCGAAATTTCTTCGATGATCACCGCGCTATTTCTCACTCTTGCTTTGAATTCGGAAGGATTGTGGAACGCGCTGATCGGCCGCCCAACGTTCTACACCGGCTCCGCAACGGTGCTGTTTGCAAAAAACGTGCTGACCACCACAGTAGTGACGACGACCGTTTGGATTCTCGTCACTCTGTTCACCGCGCCGGAGCCGAACAGCATTCTGCTGTCGTTCTATCGAAAAGTTCGCCCGGACGTCACTGGCTGGAAGACCATCGCCGCCCTCGCTCCGGAAACTGCCGCGACGCACGATCTCGGCCGCAATCTGTGGTGCTGGATCCTCGGCACGGTGATGGTCTACAGCGCGCTGTTCGGCGTAGGAAAATTGTTGCTGCAAAAATGGCCACTGGGAATTTGCCTGACGACGCTAGCCGCACTCTGCGCCTGGCAAATGTCACGCGAACTAACCCACGGCCACGGCTCACCCGAAAGCGCGCCGTAGCCTGCGAAAAAGAGCTTATAACAGCGCTGCCTTTCTCTGCGCTCTCTGCGTCTCTGCGGTATTTTCAGTTCGAAGTGGCTACATCGCGAGAACAATCACCGAAATCTGCGAATCACCAAGGTGTGGCGGCCCGAGCGGTACAGGCCCAGCACGTACATGCAAGCTCTTCCCTTCGTGGTGAAAATCAGCTGGCGAATGCGCAGCAGCGGAGAGCCGCGCGGTACCGCCAGCAGCTCCGCGGTCTTCAAATCCGCAGCTGTCGCGTCAATTTCCTCGTCAGCATACGCCAGCTCCACTCCATACTCGTGCTCCAGCGTAACAAACAGCGAGCCGCGCTCCAACGCACCGCCCGCGAGCGCCGGAAACTCATCGGCGGACAAATAGCAAGTCTCCAGCGCGAATGGTTCATCGCCCGCCTGGCGCACCCGCTCCAGCATGAACAAATGGCTGCCGGATGGCAGTGAAAGCCGCGCCGCGATTTCGTGCTCGTTATCGCGCACAGCAGAAGAAATAATTTTCGACCTGCCCATCAATCCCCTGCTGGCCATCTGCTCCGTGTAACTCATCAATTTGTTGAAATGAATTTTTGGCGGCGCGACGAACGTGCCAGAACCGTGGCGTCGCTCCACCATCCCTTCGCGCGCCAGGTCCGCGAGCGCATGGCGCGCCGTCATCAAGCTGACTTTGTGCATCTTGGCGAGCTCCCGTTCGGAGGCGACGGCGTCGCCGGGCCTAAGCTGTCCGGATTCGATGCGTTTGCGAATTACGTTCTGGATGCGCTTGTAAGTCGGCTCGCCGTTACGGCCAATCGGTGTCATGAAAGCTCCGGAAATTGCTGAGAGTCTAGCAGGTTAGGCTCTAAGCGCTACGGAAAGGCGCTGGGCCCAGCCTCAAAGTGCAAACATGCTGCTATAGAGCGCCCAAATCCGCTATAGAGCGTATTTGAAAAATCTATCAGAAGCCTTATACATATTCATTTTTCTCTTGACAAGCTATATTTTCCGCTATATAGCTCTTCCCATCTTTCAGGGTGCTTGGGGGTTTTATGTCGCTTCGCCGCACAGAATCCACGCAGGAGGCTTTCGTGAACAAGAATTCTCGCTTCACGGCTACGGCAGTATTCTTTTGCGTTTTGTTGCTCATCGGACTGGTCGCCGCGGTCCCGCAGGTGTGGGGCCAGCAGGCTTCGGGCACCATTACCGGGTCGGTTACCGACGCATCAGGGGCCGCTGTTAGTAATGCGACCGTCACGGCGCGCGACGTTGATCGCGGCACTACGTTGACAACGCAATCGAACAGTTCCGGCGCCTACACCTTCCCGCAAGTGACGGTGGGCAATATCGAAGTGGCGGTGACGGCCTCCGGCTTCTCCAAGGAAGTGCACCCGCCCTTCACCCTGATTCTGAATCAGATCGCGCGTCTGGACTTCCAGCTGAAAGTCGGCAACGTGTCGCAGACGGTGGAAGTCACAGCCGCCCCGCCGCTGCTGCAAACGGATTCCACCGAACTGGGCACGCTGCTGGATTCGACTGCCACCACCGCATTGCCCTTGTCCACGCGCAATGTGAACCAGCTAGTTCTTCTGACGCCGGGAGTAGTCAGCCCGAACATTTTCGCGTTCCAGGCGCCGCAAGCAACCTTCGGCACCGGGCGTCCTTACGTGAACGGCGCGCGCGAGCAAGACAACAATTTTTCGCTGGACGGAATGGATACCAACCAGGCCGACAACAACGAAGTCGGCTATGTGCCCGGCGTGGACGCGGTGCAGGAGTTCAACATCATCGCGGGTAATGCTCCGGCGGATTTTGGGAATTACATCGGCGGCGTGGTGGTAGAGACGCTGAAGTCCGGCACCAACCAGTACCACGGCGACATTTTCGAATTCCTGCGGAATACTGTTCTGAACGCCAACACCTGGCAGAACAAAGCCATTTCGCAATTTAATCAACAAGCCGGCGGGAGCGGAGAGATTCTGCCGCGCAATCCGCTGCAGTGGAACGATTTTGGCGCAACCTTTGGCGGTCCCATTATCAAGAACAAGCTGTTTTTCTTCGTGGATTACCAGGAATCGCTCTACAACACGCCCGCCAATTCAGTTCCCTTCGCCTCGGTGCCGGCTGCATTTCGCACTGGCGATTTTTCATCACTCTGCACCACGGGATTCACCGCTGGCGTTTGCAACACTCTTTCGGAACAGCTCTACAACCCTAATTCCAGCGCGAATCCGGCGACCCGAACACCCTTTCTGAACAACCAGGTTCCAATTCTCAGCGCTGCAGCCCAGAATATTATTAACTCGTCGCTGTTTCCTGCCGCGAACCAAACCAGCTATACGCAACACAGCTACGTTGATTCGTACCAAGGCGACGCGAAAATTGACTGGCAACCGACAGAGCAGGATCACGTCATGGGACGCTGGTCACAGCAATACGTGATCAACAACACCACCAATAGCATTGGCCTGCTGCCGAACCTCACCAGGGAATATCCCCTGAAGAATTTCGTGCTGGATTATGCCCACACTTTTTCGCCCGCTGTGCTGAATGAGTTCCGCGTGGGCTTCCAGGATTTTCCGGCCAACGACCAGGTTTATACGAATCCGACCGGCATTAACTTGCCAGAAACTTTTGGAATCCCTGGCGTTCCCACCACGATCCTGCCGTGTATCACCTTCAACGGAACCGCTTGTAACGGTGGCACGTTCACCAGCCTGGGCAGCACGGACGGCGTCGAGATTTTCCACGACACCACGATCGAGGCCGAAGACGCGGTCACCTGGACCCATGGCAACCACGCAATTCACTTTGGCGCGGAATTCTTTCATTACTATATGAATGACTTATACCCGGGCAACGAAGGCGTGGCGGGATCATTCTCCTTCAGCGGGCAGTACACGGGGAATAGCGCCACGGGAACGGTCCCAGGGAACGGATTTGCGGATTTTCTCCTCGGTCTCCCGAGCGACGTCACGCTGGGAACTCCGCTGGGTTTCCACTTGCGCAACAGTTTGTTCGGCGCCTTCGTGCAGGACAACTGGCGCATCACCAGCCGCCTAACCCTCAACCTCGGCCTTCGTTACGAGGTCACCACGCCACGCGGCGATTCCAATCAGATTAACAACGTTAATTTCGACAGATTCTCGGGCGCTCCCCAGATCGGCACGAACTACAACACCTACAATGGACGCGACAACTTCCAGCCACGTATCGGGTTCGCTTGGCAGCCGGGATTTTTGCCCAATACGGTCGTGCGCGGCGCTTACGGAATTTCCACCTACATGGAGGGGAACGGCGTCAACAACCTGGCCGTCGTCAATCCCCCGTATGTGGTGAACCGGGAGGCGAACAACACCGGACTGAACCTCCCGCCGTTCACATTGGATCAGGGCTACACGGCTTTCCCGAGTTCGCCATGCACGGTCGTTGGTCTTCTGGCCTTCTCGGCTGACTGTTTGTCTTCCACCACAATTCACCTGACCAACCCGAATCTGCAACCGGCGGTAGATCAGCAGTGGAACGTCACCATCCAACATCAGTTCGGAAACAGCACCACGGTTTCCGCAGCTTACGTTGGCAACAAGATCGACCACATGACCGACATATACCTTCTGAACCAGGAGATGCTCTCAGGTGGTGTGTTGACGCCGAGCCCGTTCGCAGAGCCGCTCATCGCAGCCGGAGCGAACGTCCGCTACAACGATTCCAGCGCCATTCAGCGCTACAACGCGCTGGAACTTACGTTGGTCGAGCGTCCTTGGCACGGCGTGCAAGCTCAAGCGAACTATACTTGGTCGAAGTGCCTCTCCAACTCGCTCGGCTACTTCGGCCAGTACGGCGACGAAGAAGGCATCGGCGTGAGCCAGACCGGCGGCGGATACTTTTTCTTCCAGAACATCTATGACCAAAAGGCTGACTATGGCCGCTGCATCAGTGATATCGCCAGTGCGTTCAACGGCTACGTGATTTACGATCTGCCGTTCGGCCGCGGGCGCCAATTTGGCGACGGCGTGAGCAACGTCGTCAACCAGATCATCGGCGGCTGGCAGGTCGCGACGTCATTCAATGTGCATTCCGGGTTCGCAATCGATCCCTCCGCGCCCGATCAGTCCGGCACGGGCGGCGGGGTAGGCGCTGCATATCGTCCCAACTGTGTTCCGGGTGTCAGCCAACAAGGCAGCGGAGCTTTGGTGAACATATCCGGCAACATCGGGGTACAGTTCCTGAATCCAGCCTCCGTCACGTTGCCGGCCACGCATACCTTCGGGAACTGTGGAGTGGGATCATTCCGCGGGCCTGGCCTTTCGACCGCGGATATTAACATCACTAAGAACTTCCACTTCACCGAACGCTTCAATCTGCAGTTCATGAGCCAGTTCATTAATTTCTCGAACACGCCGATATTCTCGGCGCCGAACGCGTCTATCGGGGGCCCGACGTTCGGGCTAGCGCAGTCTGCAAACCCGGGTAGGCAGATACAATTCGGGCTGAAGCTTTTGTTCTGATTTCCAACACAGGGTTTGCAGTAACGGGGCCCCCACCCCTGACGGAGCCGCTGCCTCACGGTGGCGGCTCCGTTTTTTTTCGGTTCACTCTGAGCGAATTCCGTCGCGACTCGAATCCTTACTTGATCACTTCGACCTCGGACATCGCGATCACCCCGGTGCCCGCCATTTCCTGCAGCTTGGGAAGAAGTTCCGCCACTTTGTCAGCCGTCTCGATAAATTCCACTTTCATGGGAAGATTTTCCGTTAGCGCCAGAATGCGATCCGTCTGCATATGATGCTCCGCGCCGAATCCGGCAATGCCGCGTGTAACCATCGCTCCGGAAACCTTGCTACGGAAAAGAAGCTCCAGAATCGCGCCGTAAACTGAATCGCGGTGATACTTCTGGTCCTGGCTAACATAGATGGTCACTTTCTTGGCAGGTCCGGCGTTCAACATATTCCCTCCAGGCTCTCCATCTGTATCGGCTGCAACTCGTCGGGTGTGACAGCCATGGCGCCGAGCGCTGAGTGGTCCAGTGAGAAGCTGGAATCGGTCACTGCTCGCGCAGAACGCCGCTTAAAGGCAGTATCCGGCGCGCGCAGCCGAACTGTCTAATTGTTTCTAATCGTGTGGGGAGCAATTATGAGCGAGTTCGCAGCGCTGTCGCGAATCAATATTCTCACGATCTCTCAGCCGTGAACTGCACGTAGCGGCAACGGAATCCATCCCAGAAAAATCAGAATCATGCAGATGCCGATGCCCAAAATAATCAATGTCGGAATCCAGAAGCTGAAGGGTTGCTCGGCGCGATCGAATCCGCCCGGCGGGCATCCTCTATAGTAGCCCTTGCCGGTAAACAGACTAAACCCCGCCCAGCCTACGCTCGCAATTCCTATCAACAAGAATGGCACCGCTCTGCCCCCCTGATGAACGCCTGCGATTAGCCGCAGCTATGTTAAGCCTTGCACACGTTCCGCGAACCTGACCTCTGGTACAGAAGTTTCAAAAACGAAAAGAGCCGGCGAGCGCGATGAATGATGAACAACGGGTTGGCCGCACGAGTCACCGCCGATCTTCGCGATTACCGAACCGCCGCAATCGCAACAGCTAATCTGCTTCGCTCGGAGCTGGCCGCGCGCCGTGCTCAACCTTGTCGCTTTGCTTCCCCAGCATACGCAGCCGCAAGCGGTCAAACTCCAGATAGACGACCGGAGTAGTGTAGAGCGTCAGCATCTGGCTGAGGATCAGTCCGCCAACGATCGTAATTCCCAGCGGACGGCGGAGTTCGTAGCCTGTGCCGGTTCCCAGCGCCAGCGGCAGCGCGCCCAACAGCGCGGCCATCGTGGTCATCAGGATCGGGCGGAAACGCAGCATGGACGCCTCAAAAATCGCGTCGCGCGTGTTCTTTCCTTCCTCGCGCTCCGCCTGCAGCGCGAAGTCAATCATCATAATGGCGTTCTTCTTTACGATTCCGATCAGCAGCACGATGCCGATGATTGAAATAATGTTCAGGTCTTGCTTGAAGAGCATCAAGGCGACCATCGCCCCCACGCTGGCCGAAGGCAAAGTGGAAATAATCGTCAATGGATGGACCAGGCTTTCATAAAGGATACCGAGGACGATGTACACCGCCAGCAGCGCCGTCGCGATCAGCCAAGGTTCGGTGCCCAGCGATTGTTGATAGGCCTGCAGCGTGCCCGCATAAAAACCTTGCAGGCTGGACGGCGTGCCTAGTCGCTTTTGCATCTGGCTGATGGCCTGCGTGGCGTCACTCAACGACATATTGGGCGCGAGATTAAAAGAAACAGTGACCGAGGGAAACAAGCCCGTGTGATTGACGGCGAGCGGCGTGGTATTGGCCTGCCCCTTGGCCACCGCGAGCAGCGGAATATTGCCACCCGTGGACTGCAGGTAGATATCCTTGAGGCCTTCCGGACTTTGCCAATACTGCGGAGCGACCTCCAGCACCACGTAGTATTGGTTCAACTGTGTATAGATGATAGAGACTTCCGACTGGCCGAACGCGCTGTACAAAGTGGAATCCAGCGACTGCACAGTAAGTCCAAGCTTCGCCGCAGTAATGCGATCGTAGTTCATCAGCTCGTCCAGGCCGCCATTTTGCTGGTCCGAACTCACATCCTGAAGTCCCTTCAGTTTCTGCATCGAGCTCAAAAGAATTGGCGCCCATTTGTAGAGGTCCTGCGGGTTGTCCGATTGAATCGTGTATTGGTAGAGCGCGTTGCTGGAGCGGCCGCCGATGCGCAGATCCTGCACAGGCTGCAGGAAAGCAGAAGCGACGGGTAAAGCGTTCAGTTTAGGGCGCAGGCGGTTAATGATCTGCGCAGCGCTGACCTTGCGCTCCGACAGCGGCTTGAGCGCCACGAATGCGGAGCCGGTATTTGTGGCCCCACCGCCGCCAGTAAACGCGATCACGTTTGCGACGGCTGGGTCGTTCTTGATCACGGCTCCGATCTGCTGAATGGCAGTGTTCATTGCCGGAAACGAGGCATCCTGCGGCCCGCGTACGGCCCCCGAAAGCGCCCCGGTATCCTGCTGCGGGAAAAAGCCCTTGGGAATTTTGATGATCAGGAACACGTTGAGTCCGATGGTGATGAACAGCACGATGAGAGTGAGCGCCGGATTGTCCAACACCCAAGTGAGCGTGCGGCGATACAAGGACAAAATCCAATCAAAGAATCTCTCGCTGGCATTGTAGACGCGCCCGTGCTCCACGGCGCGCTCGTTGCGCAGCAAGTAGGCGCACATCATCGGCGTCGTGGTGAGCGAAATGACCATCGACACCACGATGGCCGTCGAAAGAGTGATCGCGAATTCGCGGAACAGGCGCCCCACGATTCCGCCCATCAACAGCAGCGGAATAAAAACGGCAATCAGCGAAATGCTGATGGAGAACACCGTAAACCCGATTTCCTCCGCTCCCTTCAACGCCGCCGCGAAAGGCTTCAGCCCATTTTCCAGGTGACGCGCCACGTTCTCCATCACCACGATGGCGTCGTCCACCACAAACCCCGTCGAAATCGTCAACGCCATCAGCGAAAGATTGTCTATGCTGAATCCGAAGAGATACATCACCGCGCACGTGCCGATCAGCGACACCGGCACAGCCACCGCGGGAATCAGCGTGGCGCGCGCGTTGCGCAAAAACACAAACACCACCAGGATCACCAGGACGATCGAAATCAGCAGCGTCTTTTCCACATCACCGACCGAGGCCCGAATCGTCGTGGTGCGATCCAGCACCACGGTGATGTCAATGCCCAGCGGAATGGATGCCTTGATAAACGGAAGTTGCGTAACGACGCGATCCACCGTGGCGATGATGTTGGCGCCCGGCTGGCGAAAAATAATCACGGTGATCGCGCGCTTGCCATTCAAATAACCCGCAGCGCGCACGTTTTGCACCGAGTCTGTCACCTGCGCCACATCGGACAAACGCACCGCCGCGCCGTGGCTATATCCAACAATGAGCGGCCTGTAGTCCGCGGCCTTGGAGATCTGGTCGTTGGAGAGGATGTCCGCGGTCACCAGGCCATCTGAAATCTGCCCCTTGGCCAAGTCGGAATTCTGCAGGCTGAGCACGGATTGCAAATTCCCGAGCGTGAGTCCGTACGCGGCCAGCTGCGTAGGATTCGCATCCACGCGCACGGATGGCAACGCGCCGCCGCCCACGCTGACCTGCCCCACGCCCTGTATTTGCGAAAGTTTCTGTTCGATTACGGTGGAAGCGGTGTCATACACGCTTTCGGGGCCGTATTTGTCGGACGTGAGGCCGAGAATCATGATCGGCGCGTCGGCCGGATTTACTTTGCGATAGGTCGGATTCGACGGCAGGTTCGCAGGCAAGTAAGTTCGCGCAGCGTTGATGGCGGATTCCACGTCGCGCGCCGCGCCATCAATATCGCGACTGAGATCGAACTGAATCGTGATCGAAGTGCTGCCAAGCGTGCTGGCGGAAGTCATCTCCGTCACGCCGGCAATGTGGCCGAATTGCCGTTCCAGCGGAGTGGCGACGGATGACGCCATAATCTGCGCGCTGCCTCCGGGCAAACCGCCGCTGACTGAAATCGTTGGGAAATCCACTTCCGGGAGCGGCGAAACCGGCAGCACCTCGAATGCAACTGCCCCAGCAAGCGCAATCGCCACCGTGAGCAGCGTTGTCGCCACCGGGCGGTGGATGAACGGTGCGGAAATGTTCATGCGGGCCCCGGCGTTGCAGGTGCGTCTCCCGGTTCCGGCTCTTGCTCGTGGCCAACCTCATGGTCATTTTCCTGTTCTGGCGAGCTCGGAGAAAAACGCTGCGCCAGTTTGTCGAAGAAAATGTAGATCACTGGCGTGGTGTAAAGCGTGAGCGCCTGGCTCAGCAGCAGCCCGCCCACCATGGCGATGCCCAACGGCCGGCGCAATTCGGAACCAAAGCCTTTTCCCAGCGCCAGTGGAAGGCCAGCGAGCAGCGCGGCCATGGTAGTCATCATAATGGGGCGGAAACGCAGCAAGCAGGCTTCGTAAATTGCATCGGTGGAACTTTTTCCGCCCTTGCGCTCGGCTTCCAGCGCGAAGTCCACCATCATGATCCCGTTCTTCTTCACGATGCCGATCAGCAGGACAATCCCAATGATCGCAACTACGCTCAAATCCTGGTGAAAAATAATCAGCGCAAGGAACGCTCCCACGCCGGCCGAAGGCAGCGTCGAAAGAATCGTGATCGGATGCACGAAACTCTCGTACAGCACCCCCAACACGATATACACCGTCACCAGCGCGGCGAGAATCAGCAGCGGCTCGTTGCTCAACGAATTCGTGAAAGACGCCGCAGTGCCTTGAAAGCCCGCTTGCAGGCTGGGAGGCATGTGCATGTCTTTTTGTGCTTTGTTGATCGCGGTGATGGCCTCGCCCAGCGCGGCGTCGGGCGCCAGATTGAACGACGCAGTGATGGCCGGGAATTGGCCTTGATGAGTAATCACCAGCGGCTCCGTCGTGTTTTCAAAATGCGCGAAAGCGCTCAGCGGCACGGCGTTGCTCATGGCCGAACTGGTGGCGCCTGCGGAAGTTGCTCCGCCGCTAGACGTGGACGAGGAGTTCGGTGATAGCGCGTTCAAAGGAGGAGTGAGCGTATTTGCCGATGGAGTGAAGAGCGCCGAGCCCGTGAGCGCGTTCGATCCCGCCGATGGCGAACTGGATGACGCAAATGAAGAAGTGGCACCCGCGCCGCTGCCGCCGGTGGACGCATTGGACTGAATATACATATGGTTCAGCTTGTTGGGGTCCTTCTGAAATTGCGGTTGGCTTTCCAGCACCACGTGGTATTGATTCACCTGCGTGTACATCGTATTGATTTGCCGCTGCCCGAACGCGTCATACAAAGTGTTGTCGATGGTAGACGGCGCGATGCCCAATCGCCCGGCGGTGATGCGGTCAATCACCAGATTTACGGCGAGCCCGCCAGGCTGCTGATCGGTCGCCAGGTCTTCCAGCTCCGGAAGCTCCTTCAGCTTCGCCATGAAGCGATTGGTCCACAGGTTCAACTCATTCGCGTCGGAATCTTCCAGCGTGTACTGATATTGTGTGCGGCTCACGCGGTCATCCACCGTAATGTCCTGCACCGGCTCCATGAACAGCTCGATTCCCTGCACTTTGTCCAATCGTTTTTTGAGCCTGCGGATCACGTTTGATGCGCTGATGTTGCGCTGGTCCAGCGGTTTCAGATTGATGGACATCCGTCCGCTGTTAGTCGTGATGTTGGTGCCGTCCGCACCGATGAACGAAGAAATGCTTTCGACGGCGGGATCTTCCATCACCACTTTGGCAAGTTCCTTCTGCTTTTCAGCCATCGCTTGCGAACTGATAGATGCCGGCGCCTGCGAAATACCCTGGATTACGCCGGTGTCCTGCACTGGGAAAAAGCCCTTGGGAATGATGATGTAGAGATAAATTGTCAGCAGCAGCGTAGCCACCGCTACCAATAACGTAATCGTCTGGTAGCGCAGCACAAATTTCAAAGTGCGCCCGTAAAACGCGATCATATTTTCGAAAACGCGTTCCGAAGCTTTGTAGAAGCGCCCCTGCTGATCTTCCGGCGTGTGCCGCAGAATCCGCGCGCTCATCATCGGCGTAAGCGTCAGTGAAACCACCGCGGACAGCACGATCGTCACGGCCAGAGTCACCGCAAACTCGCGGAACAACCGCCCCACCACATCCCCCATGAACAAGAGCGGAATCAGCACGGCGATCAGCGAGACAGTCAGCGAGAGAATGGTGAAACCGATCTGTTCCGCGCCCTTCAGCGCCGCGTCCATCGGCTTCTCGCCCGCCTCGATATAGCGCGAGATGTTCTCAATCATCACGATGGCATCGTCCACCACGAACCCGGTGGAAATGGTCAGTGCCATCAGCGACAAGTTGTCCAGGCTGTAGCCCAGCATGTACATCGCCGCTAAAGTTCCTACCAAGGAGAGCGGCACGGCCACCGCCGGGATGATCGTGGCGTAGAGGCTGCGCAAGAAAAGAAAGATGACCAGCACCACCAGGCCGATCGTGAGGAGCAACTCAAACTCGACGTCGGAAACAGACGCTTCGATCGCAGTCGTCAGGTCGGTGAGCGTGGTTACCTGAATGCCGGTAGGTAGATTGGCCTCGAGCTGCGGAATCAGTTGCTTGATGCTCTTCACCACACTGATGGTGTTCGCCCCGGGCTGGCGTTGCACGTTCAGGATCACCGCGGGAGTCTGATTCATCCATGCGGCCTGCGCGTTATTTTCGACGCCATTCACAATCGCGGCGACGTCGGGGAGCATCACCGGCGCGCCATTGCGGTAGGCAACCACAACCTTCTTATAATCCGTGTTAGTGACCAGCTGATCGTTAGCATCAATCTGATAATCCTGGCTGGGACCGTCGAAATTTCCTTTGGCGGCATTCACGCTCGCCACGGTCAAAGCGGTGCGCAAAGATTCCAGGTCAATGCCGTAGGACGACAGCGCAGTGGGATTCGCTTGAATGCGCACCGCTGGTTTTTGTCCGCCGCTGATGGTCACCAGACCGACGCCCGTGAGTTGCGAAATCTTTGGCGCCAGTCGCGTGTCCACCAAATCCTCCACCTGTGGCAGCGGCATCGAGTTTGAAGTAATCGCCAGCGTCAGCACCGGCGCATCGGCTGGATTCGTCTTGCTGTAGATGGGCGGCGCGGGCAGGATCGAGGGCAGCAGACTTTGCGCCGCGTTGATTGCGGACTGCACTTCCTCCTCAGCTATATCAATGCTCAACGTCAGGTTAAATTGCAGCACGATCACCGAAGTGCCGCCGGAGCTGGAAGAAGTCATCTGGCTCAGCCCCTGCAGCTCGCCGAATTGCCGCTCCAGCGGCGCAGTCACCGTCGTTGCCACTACCGTCGGGCTTGCACCAGGATAAAACGTGAGGACCTGAATGGTGGGATAGTCCACTTCGGGCAATGCGGAGATCGGCAGTTGCGTGTAGCCCACAATGCCCACAAGCAGGATTGCGGCCATCAACAAAGACGTAGCTACCGGCCGCAAAATGAAAGGACGAGACGGACTCACGGGGCCGGGCTCCCAGTGGTAGCAGAGGCGCCGGCGGTAGCCGGCTTATTCGAAACCACGACCGCGATATTGTCCTGCAATTTATCGAAGCTGCTGTTGGCGACCACATCGCCAGGGTTGATGCCGTCCACCTGCGTGATGCCGGCATTGGTCACTCCGGCCTTTATGCTGCGCATGTGCGCGACATTGTCTTGAATCACATACACGAACGACGCTTGCCCATTCTGCTGAATCGCGGATGAGGGAAGCAGCGTCACGCCTTGCAACGTATTCACCAGCAGGCGCGTGTTCACGAACTGGTTGGGAAACAGCAGATCATCAGTGTTGGCGAAGAGCCCACGCCCTTTCACCGTGCCGGTCGTAGTATCAATTTGATTGTCCAGCGTCAATAGCTGCCCGCTCGCAATTTTCTTCAGCGCCGTGCGATCGAAAGCATCCACAGGTAGCTTGGCGTGCGCGCGCAGACGATCTTGCACCGCGTCCAGACTGTCTTCCGGAATCGTGAAAATTACAGTGATGGGCTCCAACTGCGTAATCACGGCGAGTGTAGTGGTTCCGGCCGATTGCACCACGTTGCCGGGATCAACCAGCCGTAAACCCACGCGACCGGCGATGGGAGCTGTGATGTGGCAGAAATCTAGTTGCACCTGATCGAATTGCACCGTTCCTTCGTCATTCTTTACTTGGCCCTTGTCCTGCAGCACTAATTTCTCCTGGTCATCTAGAATTTGCTTTGCGATCGCGTTGTGCGCCCACGCTTCCGTATACCTTTCCAGATCCATCTGTGCCTGTGCGAGCAGGTTCTGGTCGCGTTCCAGCGCGCCTTGCGCTTGCAGGAGCGTCGCCCGGAACGGACGCGCGTCTATATCAATCAGCGAGTCGCCTTTTGCAACACGCTGACCCTCGGTGTAATGCACGCCCACAATTATTCCCGTCACCTGGGCCGTAATCGCAGAGGTGTACACCGGCGTGACCGTGCCGATCGCATCTAGGTAAACGCCGATCTCGCCTTTTTGCGCCGTGGTCGTTGTAATGCTGATGCCGGCGGGACGAACCTTTGCAGCCGCCGCTTTTTTGGCCTCTTCGTGATGGTGATAGATCAGCAGGATCGCGATCACAAACACCAGTATTGCCAGACCCCACCAAATGATTCGCGGAACCTTATGCCGCGGTGGTGGCTGGGCGGAAGTGGCTGGAACCGATGGGCTTTGATAATCAGGGATGGATGAGGGATTTTCTTTTATCTCGGCGATGGGAATCTCCCGGTAAGCCGCTCCCATGGTACTGCCCGTGAGCGACGCCCCCTAATACAAAAAATCTCAGTCCCTCCGGCGCCACCGCGGATCTCGAAGTGCGCCGCCCCGAGGCCTACGCTACTCCGCGCGAACAATTCGTCTCTGCTCATCACGCGTCGTTCGGCGAATTCCGTGAGACATGTTCGAGATATCTCGGCGACAAAAGCTTTACATCCATTTCCGTATCGCGGCTGCGCATCACCGCGTCCAATTCTCGTAAGCGTTTTGAAGTTGATTCAGCCAAATATCACGTTGGCGGAATAAAAACTTCAAAGCGACAGTTAACTCAGATGTACAGAAATGAATTGCGAGCACCATGCGGCCGCAATACTTAAAAAGGAGCAGTCATGAAGAGAGTCACTATCGCAACGAGTTTTGTCACCCTGTTGTTTTTGCTTGCAGTCCTGATCGTTCTGCCTGCCGCACACGCAGACCAGAACAACCAGGAAACCAGAGTTACCTTTAGCCAACCCGTTCAGATTCCCGGACGCGTCCTGCCTGCCGGAACCTACGTGTTCGTGCTGCCAGACGACAGTATCGATCACTTTCTAGTCCGCGTCTTCAACGCTGATCACACCATCTTGATTGCGACACTCCTCACAGCTAATGCCGAGCGTTACACGCCAACTGACAAGACCGTGTTCGGTTTTGCCGAACGTGGGTCCGCACAGCCTGAAGCAATCGTGACCTGGTTTTACCCGGGTGAAGTCTCTGGCCATGAATTCCTCTACCCGCAGCAAGAGCAGCGCGAGCTTGCGTCCGCCAAGCTCGTCACCGTCGTGGCGGGGAAGTAACTTGCGGGCTATGCGCAGCGTCAACTGGCCGGCGGCGAAATTCCAGCGCCGCCGGCTCGGTTGTCGCACCCGCTTTCGCAGCGCGGGAACAGCTTCGATAAGACTCCCGCATTGGACACGCAGCAATTTTGCACGAGCAGCAAACGATCCGAAGGACGATACCGTGAGCGCATCAACACAAGCCGGCCTTCCAGAGTTGACGAACGCGGATGTCGTGCGGTTGGCGCAACAGGGCGATCCCGTCGCGTTTGAACGAATCTATCGCACGCACAGCCGCAAAGTTTACACCCTATGCCTGCGCATGGTCGGCGACAGAACCGACGCAGAAGACCTTACCCAAGAAGTCTTCCTGCAGTTGTTCCGGAAGATCCAGCAGTTTCGCGGTGAATCGGCCTTTTCCACCTGGTTGCATCGGATGGCCGTCAATGTCGTCCTGATGCGATTCCGCAAAAAGAGACTCGCGGAACAATCGTTGGAGACGATCACGAATCCCGAGGACGGGTCCAGCGCTGCGTCCAAGGAATTTGGCGGCCCGGATCTGCGGCTCAATGGCGCCGTTGACCGCATCACGCTGGAGACCGCAATCAACGAATTGCCTCCCGGATACAAAGCGATGTTCATTCTTCACGACGTGCAGGGATACAATCACGATGAGATTGCCGGGATTTTCGGTTGCACTGCGGGGAATTCGAAATCGCAAGTGCACAAGGCCCGAACACGACTGCGCGAGCTGCTGCAACGGAGAGTCGGGACCGGCAGCCTTCGCCTCCCCAAGTCCAACCCCAGATCGGCTGTCATGGACCAGCTGAAATACGTTATTGATTTTGTCAATGCTTGAACGATGGGCACAATCGCAACGATTCAAGGCTCGAACATAATGAAATGGTCACGCGCCACCCCCCAAGCGCTTTTATGGCAGCAACGTATTTGGCAAAGAAAGGTTTCAACAAAATTTGCATTTATTTTTTGGGTGTGCACCGAAATGGTGCAACTCGCTAGGAACACGATACGTCGAAAGCACCTGAGCTGCTCGAAGTTTCATGAGGCTCGCTGCGCTGTGCGGACCGGGAACTCTGTGTAGCCATCAGGTGGCGGAAATAAAAATGATGTTTTTGCGGTAGGTACGGGTGTGTTCGCGCGCATGCACCGGATTGCCTGAAGCGGGCAGTCTGAGCTTGCCGCGAAGGGTGTGGGTAGAAACACAATTTACCGGGGGAGGGTGAACAACAATGAATCTCAAAAGATGGGGCTTCCTGGGTTTTGCGCTACTATTGGTACTGGCGTCTTCCGCGCTGCAACTTCGCGCACAAACGCAGACCACCGGTGAAATCACCGGCATCGTAACTGATCCGTCAGGCGCGGTAGTGGCCGCTGCAAAAGTCACGCTGCGGGATAATGCAAAAGGATCCACCCAGACCGTCGAGACCAACAAGGATGGCATCTACCGTTTTCAACTCTTAAATCCCAGCAACTATACCGTCTCTGTGACGTCCACCGGTTTCGAGGAAACGAAAAAGACATTGACTGTCGCGCTCGGACAGATCACCACTGGGGATATACAGCTCACGGTCGGCTCTGCCTCGGTGACTGTAAACGTCGAGGGCGAAGCCGAGCCGTTGCTGCAAACGGAAAATGGCAACGTCGCGACTACCTTTAATCAGCAACAGCTCAGCGAAACGCCGAACCCCGGCAATGACCTCACCGCTATCGTTCAGACAGCTCCGGGCGTGGTGATGAACACTGCAGGTGGATTGGGCAACTTCTCCGACCATGGCGTCGGCGCTGCGTCGAATCTGTTCACTCTCGATGGAATGGATGACAACGATCCCTTCCTCAATTTAAATAGCTCCGGCGCCACGAACCTGCTGCTCGGCACAAACGACGTCCAGGAGAGCACCATAGTAAGCAGCGGGTATTCGGGAGAATACGGCAGCCTGGCTGGAGCCACCGTCAGTTACGTCACAAAGTCCGGCAGTAATGAATTTCACGGCAACGCGGTTTACTATTGGAACGGCAGCGCTTTCAACGCGAACGATTGGTTTCTGAATAATGCGGGCGATCCGAAGAACTTCAGCAACGCCAACCAGTGGGCTGGTTCCATCGGGGGGCCGATCAAGAAGGACAAGTTGTTCTTCTTTTTCAACACCGAGGGTCTGCGCGTAATCATTCCCGTTAGCACCGCGGTCGCGTTTCCCAGCCAGGCGTTCCAGACCGCAACCATTGCCAATCTAGAGAACAACCAGGGTTTCGCCGCCAATTCCGCAACCGTCAATTTCTACCAGAGCATTTTCAATCTCTACAATAACGCCAAAGGCGCAAACAAAGCCGTCCCGGGCGCCGGACCTTTGTCCACCGACCCGTTGGGATGCAACGGCTTCACGGGCTTGGGACCCGGGGTCGCTTGCTCGTCTTTCTTTCAGGCGGCGGATAACAACCTCACAACGGAAGCGTTGTATTCCGGACGCGTGGATTTCAACGCCACGAAAGACGATCGCGTCTTTCTGCGCGTTCTCTACGACAAAGGCAATCAAGCTTCTGACACAGACCCGATCAATCCGCTTTTCAACATCACTAGCATCCAGCCGCAGTGGCAGGGCCAATTGAATGAAACACACACGTTTGGCTCGAACATGGTGAACCAGTTTATTCTGTCCGGCCAGTGGTACAGCGCGGTCTTCAACAACTCGGATCGCACCGCAACGCTGGCGGCGTTTCCCACCACCATAAACTTCGCGGGTGCCAACATTCCGTGGTTCAACATCGGCGGAGCTGCTGCCGGTGGCGCCGGGGATGCGTTCTTCCCGCAGGGACGAAACGTCACGCAGTATCAGATCGGCGATGACTTTTCGAAGACGTTGGGCAATCACACTCTGAAATTCGGAACCAAGTTCCTACGCTACGATGTGAGCGATCAGGACTTCGGTGTATTCACCAGCGGCCTGGTGACGCCCAATTCGGTTGCGGCATTCTTTAATGGCGGCGTAGACCCAGCGACCGGCACGAGCTCGGTTCTGGAGCAAAGCTTCCCCACAGCATTGTCGCAGCCGATTGCTCTATATACGCTGGCCTTCTACGGGGAGGACGACTGGAAAATTAAATCGAACCTCACGCTCACCTTCGCTCTGCGGGCCGAGCACGAATCCAACCCCGTCTGCCAGACCAATTGCTTTAACCGCCTGAACCAACCGTTTCTTATAGCTGACAATAATGTCAACACGCCCTATAGCACAGATGTGTTGCAGGGATTGCACCAGGAACTGCAAGGTCTGAGCTCGATTCTCTGGCAGCCTCGCTTCGGTTTTGCGTGGTCGCCTACGCACAGCACAGTGGTCCGCGGAGGAGTGGGGCTCTTCAACGACGCCTTCCCCGCCGTGTTCACGGACAACTTTGCTTCCAACGCACCCGGAGTTAATACGTTTTTCGTCAGCGGAAGCAACATCGCACCCGGCGAAACCATGAACGGCGGCAACATATTCACCCAGGCAGCCGCCAACAACGTTGGCTTGATCAATGGCTTCAAGAACAACCAGACGCTCGCCCAAATCCAGGCGAATGTTCCAGGCTTCGCGCCGCCGAGTTTGTTTAGCGCCAACGCGACGACGAAGATTGCTCAATTTCAGAAATGGAGCTTGGAAATCCAGCAGGGAATCGGCAGGAACAGTTCCTTCGACGTCGCCTATAACGGGAACCACAGCATCCACGACCTGGTGGATCGCAGCGGCGTAAACGGATTCTGCAGTCCGGGCGCTGTAAACACCGCCTGCCAGAACGTCTCTGCATTCGTCGGCCTTCCAGCTCAACCGTTCGACCCGCGGTTTGGCACCGTGAGCCTTCTCGACACCGGCGGCGTATCAAACTATAACGGCGTCACCGTTTCATTCAAGCACAACATCAACGGCGGCTGGGGGAAAGGCGTATTCCAAGCTAACTACACCTACAGCCACGCCCTTGACGATGTGTCCAACGGCGGAAACCCGAACGTCTTCTTCTCTGCGATTTCCGTTGCCACCGCTATAAACCCATTCAATACTCGAGAGAACTACGGACCAGCCGACTACGACGTCCGCCACTACTTCAGCTCGAGCTACGTGTGGGAGTTGCCTCTCCGTCGCGCTTTAAGGGAGCACGGCTGGGCGCCGCTCGTGGACGGTTGGCAGGTGGCCGGTACAATTTTCGTCCGTAGCGGTCTTCCCTACTCCGTGATAGACGGAGGGCTGGATGGTCTTCTGGCCGCGCAGGGCTTTGGCGGTGTGGTGCTGCCACAGTTCCTCGGTGGACCAGTGGGTAGTTGCGGAGAAGGCGCAGCAACCGGTGTGATGCCCTGCCTTACCACCGCTCAGTTCGTTCCTTCGACAACGGAGACGAACTTTATCGGCGGCCTGCGCAATAAATTCCGGGGACCGGGCTACTGGAACACCGACTTCACGGTCCAGAAGCAGACGCAAATCCCCCACTGGGAAAGGGGTCAATTCGGGCTGGCCTTTCAGTTCTACAACCTTTTCAACCACCCGAATTTCGCGCAACCTAACAACGATCTGACCGGTGCGCTCGGATCCATCGCCTCGGCCGTCAGTGAACCGACTAGCATTCTCGGTTCGGGACTTGGCGGCGATGCTTCCGTCCGAATCATTCAGGTAAAAGCGTCCGTTACGTTCTAGTTCCCGCGACGGAACTGCGGCCCGTCTCCAGCGGCGGGCCGCATCCTCCGCGGGTTGCGCCCTGGCCAGCGTATTGTCAGCTTCCGTCGCCTACGCCCGGGCGCCTGCGCATTGCAAACTCGAAGGAGGCCTTTGTGCCCGTTGCCCGACTCTTTGAGATTCACGAACAACCATGGTTTCCACAATTTCTGCGCGACCAATTCGTGGACTCGCTGCAGATGAATTTGGAAGTCACTAACACCTATAAGCCCATCGCTGCATTGCTGCGCAGTCGGCTGGAGGAGTGCGGTTGCGACCGCGTCGTGGATTTATGCTCGGGCGCCGGCGGACCGTGGCCCTCCCTGGTGCGCGATTTTGAATTGCACGGATCCATCCCACCCGAAGTTCTGCTGACCGACAAGTATCCGACGACCACAAAACTTCAGGATACGGACTCTCCAGCCGCGAATCACATCCACTTCCTCAAAGACTCGATTGATGCCACGCAGATTCCGAAATACCTGCAGGGTTTCAGGACGTTGTTTTCTTCCTTTCACCATTTGAACCCCGCCCAAGCGCGCGCCCTCCTGCAGGACAGCGTCAACAAGCGGCAGGCCATCGGCGTGTTTGAAGCGACCGCGCGTCACACGCTGACGTTCCTGTCGATACTGTTAATTCCCATCGGCACGTGGCTGTTCGTCCCCTTTCGCCGCCCCTTCCGTTGGTCGCGCCTTCTGTGGACTTACTTGATTCCCGTGACTCCTTTCGTTCTTTTTTTCGATGGCATTGTTTCCTGCTTGCGCGCCTACTCGGTGGGCGAACTGCGAGAGATGACCAGCGCAATTGACTCCAGCGGATACCGGTGGGAAATCGGAGAAAAATCTGGAGGATGGCTGCCCCTCCGCATCACGTACTTGATTGGGCGCCCGCAGAATCTAACCGCCGACGCAGCCGATTGAACGCCGCAATGCAAACGCGCTTACGAAGGACCGCGTGCACTTCTTTGGACATTCTACGAATGGAAAACTACGAGTCGGAACTCGAGGTCCCTGCAAGGAAGTATACGGTGACAGATTTGAAGCAGAAGAATTCGCAGACACTTTACGAGAGGGGCAGCAATCTGTCCCCGACTTTGAGCGAATCCGAAATGTGCTTGATTGTGGAGGCTGGGGGCGGCAAATATGTCGGGGTAATGAACGAGATTCCCGGAATAGTGGAATCCGTCGTGCTCTTCACTTCGCCACGAACGAGATCAACCGTGGCTCTTCCCAGTTCGCGCCCCACCGTCGCGGCGGTGCGTCAGTAACTGGCCGATTCCGACGCAGCCTTCGACCAAACGGGTTCGAAATAACCAATGTTTTTCGCGCGAGCGTCGTTCTCGATCGCTGCACTCGCATTCCTTCCGTTTTAGTATTCACATGATCGCATTGTTCAACGCGGGAAACCGATCCGCCGCAGCAGGCCCCCCGGATGGCTCAGGCCGTGGCACGCTCGCCATAGAACGGATAGTCGGTGTAGCCGTGCGCATCGAAAGTGTAAAAGGTGTTGCGATCGTAATCATTCAGCGGCAGCCCCAGCTTGATGCGCTGTGGCAAATCCGGATTCGCAAGGAAATAGCGCCCGAACGCGACCAGGTCCGCGTCCCCCTTTTCGACGATCTCTTCTGCCGTGTCGGGTTCGTATCCCCCGGCGGCCACGATTTTCCCATTGAAAATTTTGCGTAGCCGCTCTGCCGCCACCGGCTCGTGGCCTTCAGCGACCAGCACATTGCCTTTGACGCGAGGTTCGATGATATGCAGATATGCGAGGTCGAACTGGTTGAGCTGTTCCGCAACGTAATCGAACAACGCGGCCGGATCGCTGTCCGACATCTCGTTCCAAGTTCCGCCCGGCCCAATGCGCACGCCAACTCGGTTCCCGCCCCATACCGACACAATCGCTGCCACTATTTCCAGCAAAAAGCGCGAGCGGTTTTCGATCGAGCCGCCGTACGCGTCAGTGCGTTTGTTGCTGCCGTTCTGCAGAAATTGATCGGGCAAATAGCCGTTTGCACCGTGGAGTTCCACGCCATCGAAGCCCGCGACCTTCGCGCGCTCGGCCGCTCTGCGATAGTCCTCTATAATTCCCCGGATTTCACCTATTTCCAGCGCCCGATGCGGCGATGGCTTGAACCAACCGCGCGGAGTGGAAGCCACGGCGGTCGAATCGGGTCCCCAATACTGTGGGACAACCGAAGGCGCAACCGGCGCCGCGCCGTTGGTCATATCCACGTGCGAGGCTCGGCCCATATGCCACAGCTGCGAGAACATGCGGCCGCCATTCGCATGAACCGCGTCCACGATTTTCTTCCAGCCCTCCACCTGTTCATCGGAATACATTCCAGGCGCGCCATACCATCCGCGCGCGGTGATTGAAATCGTAGTCGCCTCGGAAATGATCAACCCGCCGTCCGAAGCACGTTGCTCGTAATACTCGCGCATCAACTCGCCGGGAATATCCCCCGGCTGAACCGACCGCGAAGGTGTGAGCGGCGCCATCACCACCCGGTGCTTCAGCGCAATCGCTCCAATCTGCACCGGAGTAAAAAGCTTCCGTTCCGCATCTGGCGCCACATTAATCTCCTCAAGTGTGCCTAACTTTTACTTACACCATGTTCTGATGAGCCACGAGCCCCTTGGGATTCGAGCGACGATTCGAAGGTTGCTACAATTCTCCCGTAACAAATTGCGCGCGGCCGTTGCCAAAACTCCAGTCCGCCGCCGAATTGCTGACGATCGAAACAATCACATCGCTCGCCTCAATGCCGCAGCTCTCCTTCAGCTCGCGACAAAGCTCGGCGTAGAACTTCTGTTTCATCTCCGGCGTGCGTTCTCTGCTCACCATGCTCACCACCACCAAATTTTTCGTGCGCGTGATCCCCAAACCGGTATCTTCGGCGACCAAGTGAGCCTGCGGATGTTCGTGATAGATCTGATACCGATCCCGCTCCGGCACATGAAACGCGGTTAGCACCGCCCGCTGCGTCGCGTCCAGAAGATTTCGTATTTCAGCTTCGCTGCGCCCTTCCACTGCATCAATCCGGACCAGTGGCATCGCTTCCTCCACTACACGCGTCTGCAATTACCCGAGCTGTCCTTGGATGTCGGAAATGCAAAGTTAGGTTCGTCCGCAATCAAAACGGCCGTAGAGCTACTGTCCTGGTTTCTTCGGCGTGTCCAGCAGGCGCGCGAGGGACGCAACATCGCGCGGCGTTATATATTGGCCGAGATCACGTTCGAAAATCGTATCCAGTGCCCATTGCAATGCCACACGGAGTTTCTTCTCCAGGCGCGGCAGCTTCATCAAGTACACCGACCGCCACAACATAAATCCAATAATTCCTGAAAACTTCAACCCGAAGATCCGTGCCACTCCCGTCCGCCTGCCTATCGCTGCGAGCTGTCCCGGCGCCTTATATTGAAATGGCTTGGGTTGCTGCCCCTTCAGGCGCAGCTCGATGTTCCTGCCAATGACTTTGCCCTCCCGCAGAGCATGCTGCGCAGTGGGCGGATATGGCAGCTTTGATACGGGGTCCGCCACTGCCGCGCAATCGCCGGCCGCCCAAATGCCAGGATGGCCCGGAACTTCCAGCGTGGAATCAACAACGACTCGGCCCTTCGCCAATTCCAGCGGCAACTTTTTCAAGATTGGACTAGGCGAAACTCCAGCCGCCCAGATCAGTAACTCGGCCGGAATGATCTCCCCATCACTACAGTGCACAGCCCCATCCGCGTAGGCGTTGACTTGTGTTTCCAACTTGATCTCCACGCGCCGCTCGTGCAGCTTTTCCTGAGCGTAGAGTCCCAAAGCCTCACCGAGTTCTGGAAGCAAAAACTTTCCGCCGTGCACCAGGACGACGCGCGCTTCCTTCGGATCAATCAGGCCATAATGTGGCAGGCTCTCCCGCATCAGATCGTTGATAGCTCCGATCGTTTCAACGCCCGCGAACCCACCACCCACGACCACAACAGTCAGCATTCTCTTCCGCCGCGCCGGATCGCTCTCCACGCTGGCGTTTTCCAGAATCGCCAGCACTCCTCCTCGAATAATGATCGCATCACCGAGAGTCTTAATCCCCAGCGCATGCTCCGCCACGCCCGGAACACTGGAATAGTTCGTCTCCGAACCAAGCGTCAGCACCAGATGGTCATAGGGCAACTCCCGCCGGTGCGCGTCAATACCGTACGAGATCGTCACAGTTCGCTTTGCGATATCGATCGCTTCGACGCTCCCGGTCAAAATCGTCACACGACGCAGTAATTTACGCAGTGGATTGCAAATATGCGTCGCTTCCAGGTCTCCGGCGGCCACTTCATGAAGCATCGGCGTAAAAATGGTGAAATTCTCGCTGCTTATCATCGTTACTTCAACGTCGCTGTTCTGGGCAACGGTGCGATCCAGATACCGTGCCGCTTCCACACCAGCGAAACCGCCACCCAAAATAACGATCCTCACCATTCCGCCCTCATTGGTTGTTCTCCACCATGGGTGAAGTTCACGCGCATAGCTTCCTGACCAATGCGAGATTCACTTCATCCGTGAGCCGCTTGACTCAATTCCTCCAGCTTCTCGTCGCCGATCTTCAAACCAGCAGCCGCGACGTTCTCTTCCAGGTGTTTGACGCTCGAAGTTCCCGGGATCGGCAGAACCACTGGAGAGAGCGCGAGCAGCCATGCCAAAGCCACTTGCGAGGGAGTCACTTTCAACTGCGCCGCGACACGACTCACGGGGCTCTCGCCGGCCGTCAGCTTCCCCGCCGCCAACGGAAACCAGGGAATGAATCCGAGTTTCTGCTGCTCGCAGTATTGCAGCACCGCTTCCGAACCGCGGTCCGTGAGGCTGTAACGATTCTGCACGCTCACGATCGGCACAATCGTCTGCGCGCGCTGAATCTGCTGCACGCTTACTTCCGATAGCCCGATGTGCTTGATCTTCCCTTCCGCCTGCAGCTCTTTCAAAGTGCCCAGCTGTTCTTCGGCCGGAACTTTCGGATCAATTCGATGCAACTGATAAAGAGCGATCTGCTCCAGCCTCAGCCGCCGCAGGCTTCCTTCGCAAGCGGCTCTCAGATGCTCCGGCCTGCCGTTTTCGACCCATTTGTTTGGGCCCGTCCGGTCGAAGCCGCCCTTAGTCGCAATCACCAGATCAGCGGGATAAGGGTGCAGCGCCTCCGCGATAATCTTTTCACTCACCTCCGGCCCATAGGAATCCGCCGTATCAATGAAATTGATTCCCAGTTCCACGGCCTTCCGCAACACGCGCACCGCTTCGCCTCGATCCTTGGGTTCACCCCAAATTCCCTCGCCCGTAATGCGCATCGCGCCATACCCCAGCCGCGTCACACGCAAATCATTTCCGATCACAAACTCACCGGCCTTCTTCGCCGGCCGCTCTTCCTGTTTCTTCGCCGATGTGCTGTTCGCCATGCCCATTTCCTCCTACCATTCCTAGATGCTCCAGTCACCGCCCCCGTCGCACCTTTCCCAAAAATAGCGCACCCGAACTCCAAGTCGCAAAATCGCCCGACTCTAAGGCACGATTCCCTCCCACTTGAATTGTTTCCCCAGCCCACTTTTCCCGCGACGCAGTCTCGATTTCGCCGCGGAAGTAGTGATTCGTTGAACATCTCAGGGCTGCGTCACACCTTGCACAATTGGCGAAACTGGCTACAATTCTGGCGAACGTCTGGGAACAATTTGAAGTTCAACTCTAAACAGGATCGGTCGGCACACGAATCGAGCCGACTATATCGATGAGAAAACACTACCTTCGAGCTGCACTCATGCTACTGATTGCAGCAACCACCAATGCTGTGCTATCGGTGAATTCACTACGCGCAACCGACACCAAATTCGCCACCATCAGTAACGCCCAAGCCCAGGAAATGCTCGCCAAAATCCAGGCGGACATCCAGCAATACTATTACGACCCGGCGCTCCACGGATTGGACCTCAACAAACGCTTCAACGATGCCAGCCAGAAGATTGCAGCGGCGAAATCTCAGGACGAAGCCCTGCTCATCATTTCCGCCGCCGTCGCGGCGCTCAACGATTCGCATACTCGCTTCAGACCGCCTACCCGCCCCTATAGTGTGGACTACGGCTGGCTCATGCAGGCCGTCGGAGATTCCAATTGTTATGTCACTGCCGTTCACTCAGACAGCGATGCCGCCGCGAAAGGCATGAAGCCCGGTGATCAAGTGCTGGCAGTCAACGGGGTACCACTCCTGCGGGCCGATATCACCACCATTGAATATTCCTATCGTGTATTTCCGCAATCCGGATTTCATCTGGACGTGCGCTCGCCAGACGGCGCCGAGCGAGCAATCGTCGCGAAGGCCAACGTCATACCGGGCCAGGTCATGGTCACTCACACGGACGTTATGGCCTGGGCTAGAACCCACCGCGATGACCCTACACATGATCCTTCTCGTTACCACGAACTCAACAAGCAGGTGTTAGTTTGGAAACTTCCCGATTTCTTGGTCGAACCCCCAGACGTGGACGGTCGCGCGAACAAAATGCGCCCTTACGAAACGGTCGTGCTCGATCTACGTGGAAATCCCGGCGGCAGAATCGATGCTTTAGAAAAGTTCATCGGCGCATTCTTCGATCATGACGTGAAAATCGGCGACCGCAAAGGCCGGGGAGACCTCAAGCCCGCGATTGCAAAGGCGAGGGGCGGGAAAGCGTTCGCCGGCAAACTAATCGTACTGGTGGACAGCAAATCCACCTCCGCCGCCGAGGTTTTTGCCCGCGTCGTTCAATTGGAGAAGCGCGGTATCGTTCTCGGCGACCGTTCCGGCGGTATGGTCATGGAAGGAAAGCCGTACATTCATGCGATACCGCTCGACCGGGTCAACGTCACCCAATACGGCGCAATGATAACCGTCGCAAACCTCATCATGACCGACGGCAAGAGCCTGGAAAACGTAGGCGTGATGCCAGATGAGCGCATCCTGCCCACCGCCGCGGACCTGGCCGCCGGTCGCGACCCAGTTCTCGCCCGCGCCGCTCAACTCGCCGGCGTCGAGCTGACCCCAGACCAAGCAGCCAAAATTTTCCCCTTCGAATGGCCAAAAGACCAAATGCCCGAAATCGACTGACCAAATAGTGTGGCCCAAGCGAGCGACAGCGCGGCACCCGCAACTGCAAAAGCAACAGCAAACCCGAAACCAATCAACTTCTACGTCAACCACTGCGGTGGTATCATCCGCTCTCGCCATGCGCCTGACGCTCCAGATTCTGTCCCTGTTGATTCTAGTTTTTTCCCCCGCCACTTCGCCTGCCTCTCCGCAGCCAAACAATAAGACCGATAATCAGGAGGATCTCCAAGTCAAGATTTCTACTGAAAGAACGAAATACTTACAGGGAGACGATGTCCCGATACATCTTCAGATCACCAATGTGGGAAGACGTAGCATCTACATCGGACGAGACTTCTGGAGCAACGATTCTCCGTCGCGAATGACTCTAAGCGTCAAAGCTAGGGACGGTCATGCCATGCAGGGATTTCAAGGGTCCGTCGACGGCCTTGCACCGGGCGCTTTCAAACGCCTTCCCAAGGCAGCCGTCGATTGGTTCGTTTCGTTGATGCCCGGATACTCGTACGGTACCAACACAATCGTTCAAGGGTTTGTGGGGCCTTTGATCCCTGGAACCTATCAGGTCAAAGCCATATTTGAAAGTTCTGGTGTCGACTCAAATACCTATTTGAATCCGCTTCTTGGAAATCCTGAGGAGCTCGCGGCGTTCTTACCGGGCAATTGGAAGGGACTGGTTACAAGCAACGAACTCACCATTACGGTCGTGGGTGAACGAGGGACCAAGAAGAGGTAGACGCGCGAGTGGCCCACCCCCACCTACGCCTGGAACGCCGAGAGCGAGATCAAAACTGGCGGTGGCGTGAATTACACTTACGACGGGGACGGCGACCGCGTCCAGAAGTCCAACGGGAAAATCTATTGGTATGGTGCTGGCTCGCAGATCCTAGACGAATCGGATGCTTCAGGGAATGTCACCGACGAGTATGTTTACTTTGGCGGCAAGCGCGTGGCCCATCGCGTGGTCAGCAGCAATAGCATCTACTATTATGCTGAAGATATGCTCGGGAGTTCCCGCGCGCTGGCCACTTCCGCAGGTGCGCTCTGCTATGACGCCGACTTCTATCCCTACGGCGGCGAGCACCCCTACACCAACACCTGCTCGCAGAACTACAAATTCACCGGCAAAGAGCGCGACCCGGAAACCAACAATGACGACTTCGATGCTCGCTACTACTCCTCCGCCTACGGACGATTTCTCTCCGCGGATTGGTCCTCCGCTCCCACCCCGGTACCCTACGCCAATCTCACCAACCCCCAGACCCTGAATCTATACGCGATGGTCAGCGACAACCCCGAATCCTTCGCCGATCTGAATGGCCACATAGCTGTGCATGGCGAGTGTTGGACTGATTCGGCAGGCTGCGCATCGGGAGAAACTCCATCCACGACGACAAACGACCAAACCGGTCCGCCAAACACTGGAACCGCGCAGAATCAGGCGCAAAATACGACAAACACGCAGCAGGTCGGCAATATCGTTCACAACGAAACGGGGGGCTTGAGGTCGGAGACAAAGGAAGGATCAGGAAGCTCCCAAGACCTGCACAACGCTAAGGTCGCCATTTCCGACGTGGTAGAGAATCGTGAGAAGGCTGGCAATAATGGCGGCGTAGCGTCGGACAAAGTCAGCTCGAAGGAACAAAATACTCCCCAGTACAAAGACGCGCAAAAAGCTGCCGCCGAAGCGGCCCACTCCCCTGATGTGACCGGAGGCTCCAAACACTTCTACTTGGACTACGGCCAGAAAGCTCCGAGCTGGGCAGCAGGAAAGGACACGACCACCTACGGGCCATTCAAGAATGCCGCTGGAGGAGGAGACGTTCCAAAAGGCGCTGATGTGAAGATCATCATCGTCCATCCGGAGGACCAACAATGAGACGGATAATCTCTATCATTTTTGCGCTACTGTTCCTTGCACTATTACAGGCAGCGGGCCAGGAACACAAAGCAAGCCCCGATACAAACAGCGAGAATACTCGACCTTTGTCTCAAGCTGACAAAGACGCGGTAATGCAGGCCATCGCTGATGAGATCTACGCCAACAACCTGCAGCCATATGTAATCGATGTCGGCAAGGAGCTGTCGCACTCCGAGTACCAACTGAACATCTATTTCAAGCCGACTCTGAACAAAGACAATGTGGGGTGGGTGATCTATAAGCTTATGCCTTATGGCCAGGTGTACAGGCTGTTTTCCATACGCAGCGACGGACTTGCCATCCTTTATGGAAAGCTGCGGGATCGTTTTCCGCCGACGCAGCCATCCTACCTGACGGTTTATATGGACGACGATGAGCTGTGCCAGATGGAGCGGGCGTGGCAAAAAGGACAGTTCACCGTAGAACTCAAGCCTAGCACTGATCGCGTCACGGACGCGCGAGCCCGCCAGAAAAAACGCGAATAAGCCTACGATTCGAGGAGGTGAAACTACGACGGGGCGCTGTGTGATTCGGCGCAAAATCCGAACGGATGGTCGCTTTCGTGGCAGGTCAACGCCTCCATCAACTTCCTAGGCCAAGAGCTCCAAGGGGTCGCGGACGCAAAGGTAAACCCCCTTACAAATGCAGTCGAACATCCGGTGGATACCGCAGAGAGTGTCGCCAACGCAGTTGAACACCCGATAGATACGGCCAAAATCGTTATCAACGGAGCTATATCCATCGTCAAGGCCGCAGCGAACGGAGATCCCAAAGCATTCGGTCAGGTCGTGGCAACAGTTGCGACCGTTGCATATGCTGCCGAAAATGTTAAGGTGCGGGCGTATGAGAACGCCGGAGGAGGCGGAATAAATATAAAAAACACGCCGCCTGAAGGCAGCAGCATACGTCTTGATGTTCATGCGTTGGAGAAGGGAGGGTCCCCTCGACCCCACGTCGATGTCACGATAAAGAAACCGGGCGTCCCGTCTGGGCCAGGCAGCAATCTCGTGAATATAAAACACTGGCCATGGTGAAACTATGGAACTAGATACCCAAAAGAACCTCGCGGCCCTGCTTCGAGCCGCCGCTGCGCAAACGGTTTCCGAGGAAGACTTCTGGGCGCAGTTTGAGAAGCTTGTTGATCCGATTGCTGAACCTGTCGCAGATCTTGCGTACGAATCTGCCACGCATTACTTTGGCAATTTCCACGAAAGAAACCTGTTTCTAGTTCGGACTAAGCCTGACCGCCATCAACTGTTGCAAGGCCAGAACGAATTGAATCTGATAGCGGACGCCCTTGATGCCAACTGGCCGGTTTCTGAGTTGGAGCACAAGCTAAAGGACGTCTGATTCGAGATGCGGGTTCAGACCCTACACCTTCGGCCACCACAGCAAAGCACATGCCCCAAATCATTTCGGCCAGTGAGTACTAGTTCTGTACCAGTTCTGTACGAACGTACAGCTGTGCTCTCGACCCCCGCGTGATAACGTCGTGTAGGACTCAAAAAAATGAAGCATCACAAAAATTCGCGCGACGCCGCCAGCCCCGCACCGCCGTCGCAGCAACAGACTCCAATCGCCGCCGCATTCCCACCAGCGCCGCGGCAACAAGCCCCGTTCAGCGCCCGCCGCAACTCCGCGCCAACGCTCTCAGCCGCGCCCCAAACATCCCTAGGCGCCGAAGTTCTACGCACGCCAGCACTAGAAATCGCACAATTTCTAATCAACGGCCCAGCGATTAGAAATCACCGTAAACAATTGAAAACAATCATCATCACCAATTTCTAATCGCAAATTTTTCAAAGAATTTTGCGCCGCGCGTGCCACCAGTGATTACATGCGGTCGTACTCGAGCGGGGTCGCTTCAAGGGCTAGCCGGCTTTCAAGAACACTTGGTACTAACTGGTACCGGAACCTATCTGACTCAGGCTGCAGGGGCAGTACGTGGGACGAGGTTTCGATTCAGGCATACCTCGTAAATACTCAGCCGATCCGACACACCCACTTTTCGCAGGATGCGGTGCACGTGGTTCTTCACCGTTTGCTCGGAAAGATGCAAGTGATTCGCAATCTCTTTATTGCTAAGCCCTCGGCCAATCAACGGGATAAGCTGCTGTTCGCGCTGCGTCAATCCCCATCGAGCGTGCTTCTTGCTGTTCGGCAACTCCGCCGTCTGTGTCGCCACGTAGTCGAAAAGAACTTCCGTGTAATGGGCTGGACATACGGCATGTCCTTCTGCGACCGTGCGCACAGCGGATACAACATCTACGGCTGAGGCGTTTTGCAGCACGTAGCCCCGCGCACCACGACGAATCGCTGTCAGAAAGCTACTCCGGTCATCTGTCATCGCGATGAGAACAGTTTTAACGGGCAGGTTGTCTGCTCCGCCTGAGGATGGCAAATCGAAGTGGCCGAGCAGAATATCTAACGAGTCCAGTACGAGAACGTCCGCGCCGCAATCGCAAGCTTGTTCGCAGAACGTGGAACTATCCATTTGCGCTGTAACGATCTCAAAGTCCGTGCGCTTGGTTAGAATCCTCGCGATAGACTCCCGCAACAATCTGTTTACGCACAAGATCGAAACTTTGGCTCTACTTCCCATTCTGGTGCCCCCGCTAACCGCCTGGGCTACGGCTCATTACGTCCGAGAGTTACAGGACTGGATTGAACCATCGCTGGAGATACTTACGCAACTAGTAATTTACGGTATCACATATTTTTTACAACTGAGGGATACACGTACGTCGTTGCGCTGGGGGGCAAAAACTACGTATGACGTTGATCGGACCACGCTAGGTGGCATAAAACGAACTCTAGAAAGCGTTTACTCGAGGATCTGAGTGGGCTGGGGGCCTTCCGAGACTACTCAACATGCAGCTTACGAGACTTGCATCAACCTGTGACATACCGCAAATCCTGTAGATATGGCATTTGGAAAGTAGTGCATCTCTGAACAGCGGTCCCGATGCCTCTAAATGGCCTTTAACCACTACGTCCCTGCGTAGTCGCATCTTTACGCATCGTTCCCGACGCTATCCGAGCTTCAGCCTCCGCAGCACATCCGCGACGATTTCTTCTGGCGTCTCGCTGACGCGCAGGAACAATGCGCCGCGTGGCTCTTCCAGATCCGCATACTGCCCTGCCAAGATCGTTGCGCCGGCGAAATGTCCCGTGCGGCTCTGCAGGCGCGCAGCTATTTCACGATACGTTCCCTTCAGGTAACAGATCCGCAGCTCCACTCCCGCAGCGAGCGTTTCACGATAACTATGCTTCAGCGCCGAACAGGCCAGCACCGCATCCGTGTTGTTCGCCGCACACTTCAGCAGTTCCGCATGGATCGCAGCCAGCCACGGCTCGCGGTCTGCGTCGCTCAAGGGCACTCCGCGGCTCATTTTCGCAATATTCTCCGCGGGGTGAAAATCGTCAGCATCCATAAATAGCCAGCCCAATTTCTGGGAGAGAAGCTTTCCCACGGTCGTCTTCCCGGAACCGGTTACACCCATTACCAGAAGAATCATCAATTAGGATTATCCTCTATCTCAGGCCTGATTTTCGGGTCGCGCTCTGGACGTGATCGGCAGCGGGATTTCTCTCTCATGGGCGATGCAAAGCGAACCTGAACAATACAAGGGACGATGGCACGACCGAATGCCTGAACTCCTCGCCCGCTTGATATTGATCGTCGGCAACAAAAACCTCGCTTACTTCGACTTCACGCAGGCGCGCTGCTGAACGGAACGCGCCAGCGTCTCAAGTCAGCGTGAGGCGTAAACCTGTTGCGTGGGGAACAGTGACGGAGCACTTACCCTGCTTGAGCGAGTCGGTTTTCGTCGCGGTTGTGATGTGCGCTTCGCGGCTGTCTAGTGCAGACCCGTGCAATATTTCGGTTTCGACCTCTCCGCTGGCACCTCGACCGAAATCGAGTTCCACCTCAAGGTCTGCCGCCGCGTCCTTGTTTAGAATGATCACCGAGGTCTGGCCGCCGGGCAGTTTCGCGGCATACGCCGTTGCGTCGACTCCCGCATCCTGTAGTTTCGTCGAGAAGTCTGTCTTCAACAGCGTGCCGCCACTGAACGAGCCCGCGAACTTCAGCCCATACGCCACCGGTTCCAGCAGATAGTCCGAGCCAAACGTCGCAATCGGTGTATAGAACGGATGCGGATGCGCGGCAATCTGCTCGGGAGTTTCGCCGCTCGCTTCAAGAAGCGCGTCCCCGGGCAGAGATCCACCAACGGAATTGGCCACAGATTTTCCCGTACCACCGTGCAGATTGACGCCGGAATAATTATTACTGGCGAGCAGCAGAGAATAGTCGGCTGACCAAAGCGCGGCAGCAAATACGTCGGAGACACCGGGCTTGCCTCCGCGATAGCACGTGTTGCCTTCGGTCATGCGTACGCGCACATCCATTTTGCCGGCCGCGGCCGATGCGATGTTCGCCGTGTTCTGCACCTTTTGCATCGTCGCTGGTTTCAGCAGGTTCGGAATGTTGACGTCGGGGTTCGTGGCCGGGCCGCCAAAGTAATAATGATGAGACAGAGTGGTTACGCGGGGAGGCGACTGGATCGAAGGCCATTGATCAGCTATCGCGGTCAGCCAAGACGCGTTGCTCGCAACATCGGGCATCCCAAACTTCGCTGCTGGCACTCGAGCTGCGATAGCGCGCGCCAGCGCAAGCCATTCTTCCAAGTACGCTTTGACCGACCATGTCTTCGGATCACGTAAGTGGTGGTCAAACAGATCCGCCTCGTTTCCGATCTGGAAATACTGGAGGCGGTCGCCCAGCGTCTCGGCTACGAAGACCGCTTCCTCAGCGGCGCGTACCGGCGTATTCGTGCCCATCCCGATGCCGTAGACGCAAGTCCAACCAGCGGCCTGGAGGAACTGCGCGAGGTTTCTGACCGCCTCCGCCGTCACCGCGTAGTAATGAGCCTTCGGCTCGCCCACGACCTCGCGGACTTGAGGATGCTCTGGTTCAGGAGAATCGGGCGTGGGTTTCCAGTACGCGAACTCACTGGTGTTGCCTCCGAGGCGTAGAACGCCACTAGACGAGAGCGCTTTGAACTCGCGAATCAGGCCGCTGTTCCGCGCCGAAAAGCAAGTCGGGTCCGCAAGCTGCTGCACCTCATAAGACAGGCCGACAAAGTCGATCGGCATCTGCGGACCAGTCGCATCGCTGGGAATGGCGAGCGCAACCCGGACCTTGCTTTGGCCCTGCGCATCAAGGTGTGCCGCAGCCACAGTGCCGGCTGCGGTGACAAGGAACTTACGTCGCGTGAGCATCGAGCCTCCCGTCGCAGCTATTTCAGTCGCCGAGAGTAACTTGCTTGAGGTTATCGCTCGGGATGCGGTCGATGAGGAGTAACAAGGGATCGATTCCAGCTTTGTCCGGTAGTTCATCCACGGTAAACGAATAATTCGACTGCCCCGTGGTCATGTGCTCGCGCTCGCGATAGAGCACCTTGCCGTATTTCTTGCCTTTCGGCGGCGCGGCAAGCGCTCCGATCTCAATCCAATCGTCCACCGGAACCTCGCGCTCATTGCCCTGATCGTCCGCCTTGAATTTGCGCGCTTCTACCTGGATCGTCACGTCGTACTTGCCGTCGCTGCGCTTCCGGGCTTTCGCCGATAGCGCGCGATTGGAGAACAGCGTGATGTCTTCGAACAAATCCTTGATCAAGTATTGCGATTCCGGCGGCGTTTCCTGGCGCAGGTTGTCAACCAGCGCGTAGGAAGTCGGATAAGGCGGAGGCGCATAGCCGTACTGCTGAAGCACGTTTCGCACGGCGCGATTCACGCCGTCTTCGCCGATCATTTCGCGGAGGTAATACATCACCACGCTGCCTTTCCTGTAATGGATGTATCCCTGGTTTGATTCCACCGTCAAGAGCGGCCGTTCCTTGAGCAATTCCCGGCCGCGCGAGCGCAAATAATTATCCATTTCGTATTCGAGGAATTTGCGCATGGTGTCGCGGCCGTATTCTTTCTCCATCACCATGAGCGCCGAATATTGCGCGAGCGTTTCGGAAAGCAGCGTGGCGCCCTCCATGTTCGCGCCAATCACCTGATGCGCCCACCATTGGTGGCCCATCTCGTGCGCCACAACGTAGAAAACCATGTCAATGTCGTCCGGATGCTCCAGGTTGGCGATGAACCCGATCGACTCGGAGTACGGCATGGTGCCGGGAAACGCCTGCGCGAACTGCGCGACACGGGGGAATTCGATAATGCGCGCCTCTTTGTGGGGGTACGGGCCGAAATTCGCGGTGTAATACTCAAACGATTTGCGCACCGAATTCAGCATCTTCGGGACGTTCCAAGGGTGTTCCTTCAGGTAGTAGACTTCGATCTTGATCCCGTTCCAATCCTCGCGCGCCACTTCGTAATTCGCCGAGAGAAACGAATAGAAGTTCAGCGAGAAGTGGTCCAGCTTGTATTGAAAGTGGCGCCTGCCGTTCTCGGTCCACTCGCGCTCCAGCGATCCGGGTGCGATAGCGATCTGATCGGGTGACGTGCTGATGGTCGTCTCCACGTTCACCCAATCCGAATTGTTGCTGAGATAAGTATTCATGCAATCAGCGGTGCAATTCCGTTCGAGCACCGGCATCAAATCTTTTTCCTTCAAGCCGTGCTTCTTCCTTTTGTTCCGGTCGGTCAACTCCACGCCAGGCTGATAACCGATTTGCGGCGCAATCGTATTGTTGAAAAAGGTTCCGTTCTGCACGATGGCGGAGTTCGTTACGGAATTCTCGAAGCCCCGGGTGTTTGTAGTCACGGTGAAGTTCATCGTCCGCGATTCGCCGGGCTGCATCGGCGTGGCGAGTTCATAAATCTGGTACGAGAGGCGTTTGTCGTCCGTCGCCAGCCTCGCGCCTTCCAATTCAATCGTAGTGTTGTAATTATCGTCCAAAGTGAAATGGATTTCTCGCAGCGGATCGTTGGTTTCGTTCTTGATGGTCTGCGTGCCGCGCATGGTCATGTTGCGCGTCTCCGGAAATAAATCGATAGCATACTTGACGTCGGTAATGCGCGGCTGCGGCTGTTTCTCGTACTTCTTGTAGGTCTTTTCGTAATCGGCCGTAAGCGTGTCGCGGTCGCCTTCTGGGACAATCTTGTTCAAGATTTTGGTGTTGTAATAAATCCATCCGCCGAGCACGACGAAGGCCACGATTCCGGCAGCTGCCACGCCTCGCAAAGCTCCGCGCCAGCGCGGCGCGGCATCGCGAAAGCGGTGGCGCCAGGCGGTCTCACGTCCGCGCGGCCACAGCAGGATGCTGCCTACAAACAGCAGCAGGCAAAACGCCGCCCAGTAGAGCGTGAACCAGGTCCAGCCTTTGATGTAGGGCGCGTAGCCGAAAAAATCCGAGTAGGTCATATCCGGCCGTGACCCGAAGCGCACCAGATACGTGGCGATATGCAGCGGCCGCCAGATAAAAGTATTCAAGATCAGGAAAGCGATGAAAACGAAATAGCCGATGTATTTGTTTGGTGAAATGACGTGAAAGAAGAACGCCAGCACGGCTAGAAATACGAATCCAATCAAGTCAATGCCGAGCATCGTCTCGACGTACAGGCCGATCTGGTAGCGATGATAACCATGGAAGAACTGCACCAGGATCCCGGCGCTCATGGCCACACAGAGAACAATCACGACGCTCGACATCAGCGCCACGAACTTGGCCGCGTACAAAGGCCAGTCGCGGTGGGGCAGCGCGTCCTGAATTTCATCCATGCGCGTGTCGCGCGATTCCCACACCAGCACGCCCGCATAATATGTGATGATCGCGATGAGGAAGAGATACAGACTTCCGGCGATCAGCTCGAGCATGCGATAGGTGACCGGCAGCGAAGTGTTCCCATATCCCTCTGTAGCCGAGAAAATAAGCGCGGGGATGCAATTGAGCAGCGCCGCGAGAGTGATAACAATGAACGAAGTGGTTTTGATCAATTTTTTGAATTCGAGCCTGGTCGCGCCGATAAACTGAGCCCACTGTGCGCCTGCCCCGAACGAGCGCGTACCCGCCGTCTGTAGCGATCCGGCGATCGGCAACGCTAAGTCTTCGGTTTCCGCCACTCCCTTCTTCCTGCGGCTCTTTTCTTCGAACGTAAATCGTGCGTATGCAAAACCGAATATCAACAAACCGACCGCCAGCCAGATCAGACGATTCCAGAGCAGCAATCCTGAAAAACCGATGGTGAGATGGTTTTTGTCCGCGACCGTCCAGTATTTGGTTGCCAGCGCGAACGTTCGTATGCCGAACGGATCGATCAGGCCGGCCAGAGTTTCATTCGTCAGGTTTGTCGTCAGCGCCTGCGAAACTCCATAGCCCACCAGCAGCAGCAGGCTGCCGATAAACGACGTCACCGTACTTCGCGTCAGCACGGCAATCGCGAATATGACGGCCGCGACGAACAGTCCGTTCGGAAGAGCAAAAACCAAAATTCCTTTCAGGTGCGCGGACCACACCACCGGTCCCCAGCGCTCCGGGTCCACCCAAGGCATGTACTTGGCCGCGAGAATCCCGGCGGATACGCCCGTCATCGGAATCACCGAGATGAGCGCCGAACCCAAATAGCGACCGATCAGGTAGTCCGACTTGTGCATCGGAGTGGTGAAAACCAGCTGGTAGGTGTTGAAGGCAAAATCCCGCGACGCTGCGGAATTTACGAAGGCCGTGCCCATCAGAAGGGTCAGCAGGGCAATGATCGAATAGTAGTTCTCAATGACGAAGGGTGCGTTGCGGTAGGTATTCTCCAGCGCGCCGCCCACCTGGATCTGGTCCGTGCTGGCCGCTCCGAAGATCATGAGCGCGATGACGGCGAAAAAAATCCAAAGCATCCACGATCGGAGCCAGTAGCGGATTTCAAACCAAAGAAAATGCCTCAGCATAAACGCTCCGTCATTGCAGTCTGGAAATGCTCGTAAAAAACACGTCTTCCAGATCCGCAGCCACCGGCTCAAACCCGTTGCCCGGATTTTCATCAGCGTAGATGTGAATGAGCGGCCGCCCGGCGATCAGCTTGCTGGAGATGACGCGGTACTTTTGCTCCGCGTCCTTAACTTCCGGCTTGGCGATGAATTTTTGCCAAATTTTCCCGGATAGATTGTGCACCGCTTGGTCCGGAACTCCGGCAAACAGCACCTTGCCCTGATGAATAATGGCCATATTCGTGCACAGCTCCATCACGTCCTGAACGATGTGCGTTGATAAAATTACGATCACGTTTTCGCCGATCTCAGAAAGCAGGTTGTAGAAGCGGTTGCGTTCGCTGGGATCCAGCCCGGCCGTCGGTTCGTCCACGATCAGAAGTTGAGGATTCCCGATCAGGGCCTGGCCAATTCCAAAGCGCTGGCGCATACCGCCCGAAAAACTCGTCAGCGCCTTCTTGCGGTATGCATACAGATTGATCCGATGGAGAAGCGACTCCACCAATTCTTTGCGCTCCTTGGCGTTCGCAAAGCCTTTCAGCAGGGCGAGGTGGTCGAGCATGTCCTGAGCCGAAATCCGCGGATACACCCCGAAATCCTGCGGAAGGTATCCCAGCAGCTTGCGCACCTCTTCTTTCTGGCGGAGAACATCGATTCCGTCCAGGGCAATGCGCCCGCTGTCCGGCTCTTGTAACGTGGCGATCGTGCGCATCAGCGTGGACTTTCCCGCTCCGTTCGGGCCCAGCAATCCATACATTCCGCGCGGAATGGTCAGGCTCACGTTGTCCAGCGCCTTCACGCCGTTGGGATAGACTTTCGAAAGACCTTCGATTCGCAATTCCATGTTCGCTGTGTCCCCCACGAAGCAAGCTTCCAGCTGGTGCCATACTATACGCAATTCCACAGCGAAAGTTTCAATTTACCCCCGCGAACGGGCGGCTCGGAGCGCTAGGTTGAATGATTTTTCCCGCGGCTGAACCTAGCCTCGGAACCCGGAACATATACTTGGCGAATAACGCGTTTGCCGGAGACGTCCGGTTGCCCGTCTCATTAAGAGTCCGATCGGCAAACGTCCGGAACAATCGTCGGGTCGGCGTCGTAACCCTGTCTCGGTTGGGGGGTAGAGGCGCTGCGCGTTGCTGCCTCAGCTGCTCTCGACGCTGGGCGCCACGGAGGATTTAGGACCTGACTCGTCAACCCATTGAAAAATGAAATAGTGAACTGATTGAAAGGACGCGAGTGGGAAAATCTGGAGCCGAGGCCCGGACTTGAACCGGGGACCTGCCGATTGCTCCAGAGAATCTAAGTTGTTGATTCGTCTATCTCTTTCTTGCGTCTTGCACCACGGTTTTGCATGGTCTTCGGGCCTTATTGCTCCCTCCCTGTTCCCAAGGCCGCTGCAGTTTCATAGGCGTGATATCGGCTCCGTCACAGCGATCGGGGCAGCTCTGCGACATATCCTGACCGCTGCTATTGGTTGACGCCGCTCGCTAGAAATCCGCCGTCTACAATAAGGATCTGTCCGGTCACGAACGATGCCGAATCCGAAGCAAGAAACACGGCCGCTCCCACCAGTTCGTCCAGCTTGCCGAATCTTCCCATCGGGGTGCGCATCAACAATTCATTCCCGCGCGGCGTACTGTCCAGCAGGTCCGCGTTCAGCGACGTGCGAAAAACTCCCGGTGCGATGGCATTCGTCAATACACCGTCTCTTGACCATTCGACCGCCAACGCCCGTGTAAGCGCGGCCACGCCTGCCTTACTCGCGGCGTATGCCGCCACTTCGTGCAGGGCCACAAAGCTGTTCAGCGAAGCAATATTGATGATCCTTCCCTGCTTACGCCCCAGCATGTGCTGTCCGAACACCTGGCAGGCGCGGAGCGTCCCCGTCAGATTCGTGTCGAGAATGTCATTCCATTCGCTTTCCAGGAAGTCCAACGTGGGCGCACGCTTGATCTTGCCCGCGCAGTTCAGCAGGATTTCGACTTTTTCAAAACGCTCTAGACAGGCCGCGAGCAACCGTTGCAATGAAGCTTTGTCTCGTGTGTCGGTCGGTACTCTAAGTGTGTGGCGACCGCGCGCCTCAATCTCCTGAGCCACCGCTTCCACATTCGCCGCATTTCTTCCAGTGGCGACTACGTTTGCGCCAGCGTCCGCCAGCCCCATGCTCAATGTCTTGCCGATCCCGGATGTTCCGCCAATCACCACCGCTACCTTGCCCGACAAGTCCAGAGCGGATAACATTTTGTTTGCATCCTCCATGACCCACTCAATTCTTTGATATCAGCGCAGAATGTTTGCGTGCCTGGCGGATTTGACGATGCCATTTCCGCGGGGGCCCGTAGTATCGCTAGAAGCGATCTCGAGACGCCCACAAGCCCAGGCCGGGATTCTCGATAAAATAAATCTCTTCACCCGCTACCCGGCTCCAACCTTGCGTCAGTTTGGCGGGATCGTACAGTTGCATCACCTGGCTCAATTCAGCGTATTCGAACCCCGCCCGTTCCACCTCCTCGCGAGTCAGATGCCCGGGACACCACGTGACGCGGAACCGGCCCTCGGACGATCCGTGAATCAAGTGGGCCGCCGCGCTCAAGTCAGCGGCCAAGTCCGCGTTTTCGTTCACCATTTTCACGGTGACTTCGGTGCCGTGATATCCATACTTACGGATCAGTGTATCGATGCGGACGTCTTCGCCGAATTCGCGTACACCGGGCGCCAATATGATTAATTCCCCGCCATCGGCCATCGCCATACGCGTCCGGTAAATCGCTTTGTTTCCGAGCCATGTGCTGTGAAATTCGTGGGGGTCGAGGTAAACCACGGCTTTGCGAATCGGCTGAGGCATCAGGGTGAAGTTCACGCGAAAGCTCAACTCTGCAGCCGCGTGAAAGCACTCCGAGTCGTCCCCGATGAACAACCCCCGCACCACAATAGCTCCGGAAGTATTCCGGCTCACGACGGTGAGGACATATACGATTGGCAAGTATGTTAGAAAATGAGAAGCCGCGTAATTCAGCACGCGCCGAACGGGATTATCGGCTCGTCCCATGATCCGTTCCATGCCGTAGACGGCTCCCAGATAGTGGCTGCGATTGATGCTGTCTGGGCCACCCGTTCCCACCAGGATATTTTTGTTGTAGTTCGCCATCCCGATCACTTCGTGCGGCACAACTTGGCCAATCGATAAAATCAGGTCAAATTCGTCGCGGGAAATCAGCCGATTCACCTGCGCCGGCCATTCGTAGTCCAGCTTTCTTTCCGACTGCTCGTAGATAAATTCCCGCGGGACCACTCCAATCGTTTCCACGTCGTCGCGCCATTTATGCACATGAAAGAGGCTGGGCGGGACGTTGCCGAACATTCCGGCGATCTGCTCTGCCGACATGGCCTTGTGCGTTCCTAGCGCCGGCAGGACCGCGCGCAGGCCTTCTCCGTAATATTCCCACGCAACACGCGTTAGCTCGCCGGCTCGCGAGGCCTTACGGGTTTGATCGGGAGGAACCGCCAGGACTTTTTTGCGCCTGCCAAGCTTTTCAAGCGCGGCACACAAAAATTCTCTTAGCTCGCTCGGAGAGAGCTCGCGATCGGGGCCGCCTTGTGCGCAATAGAGACTCATTGTCTATGCTCAAAGCCTAATCATCGCCAATGCCACGTCTCACATCACTTGCCCCGATATTACGCTCACGACTCCATCGACGGCGTGAGGTTGCTCTCACAGCCGATAAGCCCTGCGCGTGAGACCGTACGCAAGATCCGCGGCAATTTCGCGTGCTTCGTCCTCATCGAGTCGATGTTCTGCGACCAGGCGTGCGAGAAAAGAGCAATCGACTCTGCGCGCCACATCGTGCCTTGCGGGTATCGAAAGAAACGCCCTGGAGTCGTCATTGAACCCGACCGTGTTGTAGAAGCCGGCGGTCTCCGTTGTATATTCGCGAAAGCGCATCATCCCTTCCGGGCTGTCATGGAACCACCACGCGGGACCGAGGCGGAGGCAGGGATAGTGGCCAGCAAGCGGAGCCAATTCGCGGCTGTAAGTGGATTCGTCGAGAGTGAATAATATGATGGTGAGGCTTGGCTCGTTTCCGAAACGATCCAGCAAGGGACGCAGCGCCTGCACGTAGTTGGTGGGCGTGGGGATGTCAGCGCCGACATCTCGTCCGAATCGCTGGAATAACTGCGTATTATGGTTGCGAAGGCTTCCCGGATGAATTTGCATGACCAGGCCGTCGTCCAGGCTCATCGCGGCCATTTCGGTGAGCATTTGAGCGCGAAACAATTCGCGCTCGTTCGCGTCGCCACCGCCTGAAGCTATTTTGTGAAACAGACGAGCCGCGGAATCGGAGCTGAGGTCGGCGGTTGCCGCCGTAGGATGTCCGTGATCTGTCGCCGAGCAGCCGAGAGCTTTGAACTCCAACCGTCTTTGCCGCAACGCGGAAAGGTATCCCTGCCAATTACTCGCATCGACGGCGGTCATCTGCGCGAGACGCGCAAGATTTTCTTTGAAATCGGGAAAATCAGGGTCAACGACCGGGTCGGGGCGAAATGTCGGAATGATTCGCCCTTTGAGACCGAACGCGCGGACCCTTTGATGATGCGCAAGCGAATCCAGCGGCGAATCCGTCGTCGCCAGCACTTCAAGCCGAAATCGTTCGAACAGCGACCGGGGTAGAAACGCCGGGGCCTTGAGTTTCTCCACGATGGAGTCGTAATATTCATCGGAATTCTCCGGGGTAAGCCGCGCGTCAAGGCCAAAGAGTTCCTGGAATGCGAAGTCCAGCCAAAGTCTGCTGGGAGTTCCGCGAAAAAGATAATAATGTTGCGCGAAAATGCGCCATATACGTTTGGGATCCTCCGGAGTCGTCGATCCGATTCCTAGTTGTTCCAGCGAGACGCCTTGGCTGTAAAGCATGCGCAAGACGTAGTGGTCGGGAACGACGAACAATTGGGCGGGCTCTGGAAAGGGGTCGTTATCGGCGAACCAGCGAGGATTGGTGTGGCCGTGCGGACTGATGATCGGTAAAACGCCAATGCTGGAATAAAGCCGCTTCGCGATCGAACGTGTGTTGGGCTCCGCCGGGAAGAGCCGGTCCTCGTGGAGTATCGTCACTGATTCACCTCGACGCATACTTTTGGGCCGGGGAGACAGTATTCCGTCAGGTCGCGCATGGGGAGGGCGGCGTCGGACTCTCTGCGTTCGTGGTCATCGAATCAACTAGCGAGAACCATGTCAACAACTCGCAAATATTTATATCATGGCAAACTTCAATAGAATAACGATTGTCTAACTTTTTGGCGCGCGTTATTGCCTGCCAGCCGCGGGAGGTCTCGAGGATTGAAACTCGGAATCCCCTTGCGCACTACATCAAATGAGTGCGCGGAATTTTCAGATCGTGCCCGCGGACCACTAGAAAGTTGCCGGCAGACGAGCATTCCGGCAGAATGCGTCTCAACATGGGTTCCACCCACGATCAGTCAGTTGTCCCTCCGATTTCCTCTGCTGCATCCGTTGTGCTGCACGCGGGATATGTCGTCGCGGGCATCGTGACGACGCTGATGGGTCCTATTTTGCCGATACTGATTGGCCGCTGGTCCTTAAGCGACCAACGCGCCGGGCTTTTTTTCACCGCGCAGTTTTGTGGTTCCATGGTGGGAGTCTCTACGCTCGGCGCGCTGATCGGACGAGGATACCGATACGTGTTCGTGTGCGGCTTCTGTCTGATTGCGCTGGGGGTTGCGGGCTTAAGCCTGCGTAACTACTTCGCGTGCTTGGCAGCAGCGGCGTTATTCGGGTGCGGATTGGGACAGGCGCTCTCTGCGACGAATTTGTGGGTGGCGGAAGTAGCAACGGCAAGACGCGCGGCGGCGCTCAGCATTGTAAATCTGGCTTGGGGAATCGGAGCGGTTGCATCGGCCCCGGTGGTTATGCTTGCGCAACGGCAGGAGGCAATCCCGTTCCTTCTCTACACACTCGCATCAGCCTCGGTGCTTACGGCTGTGATCTTGGTGACGATGAACTTGGAGCCCGGAGCAACGGAAGGAGATCAGCAGCAGTTCACGCCGACGCGCGGAGAGAACATCGGCATGAGAAGTTCGGTGAGCTTGGCGGGACTATTCTTTCTGTATGTCGGATCGGAGAACTCGATCGCAGGATGGGTCGCCTCACTGACGAAACGAATGCATCCCGATTCTGGCGACCTGTGGGCTCTGGCGCCCTTGTTTTTCTGGGGGGGAATACTCGCCGGACGCGCCGTTCTACCGCTGGTTCTGTACCGGTGGCGCGAGCGTGCTCTGCTGGCGAACGGCTTGATTCTGGCGGCCGTTGCCATCAGCCTGCTATCTCGGGCAACGACGTTTGCAAGCATCGCGACCTGCGTTAGTGCAGCGGGTTTGGGGTTCGCGGGGATTTATCCGATCCTGGTTGCGTGGCTGGTGAAATCCTATGGCCTGAGGTCGCGGCGAATTGGGGCGATCATGTTTGCGCTCGCGGGGATGGGCGGCGCCACGATGCCCTGGTTGGTGGGACTGATGTCTACGGCCACGGGGAGTTTGCGCACTGGTCTGCTGCTGCCTCTCGCGGGATGTGTGACGATGTTTGGATTGATAGCGTCCATGCGAGAGCTGATTTTTCGTGATGCAGGTAAGGCGAGAGATTAGTTAGCGGTGATTATTTCCACACTAGAGTGGTCAATGATTTGGCCTTCAACGGAACTGAAGCCGCCATATTTCCGAGCTGCAATTGGACCGTCCGCGCGGCGCCTGCGTTGCTTACCACCAACACGTGTTGGCCGTCGGGATTTTCAACGGCTACGTGGTACAGATCAACAGCCGTGCTCTGGGAGTCGAAGCGGCGAGCGCCGCGGCGCACAACGCGGGAATAGTGCGCAAACGCCCAGTATTGTCCGCTGCGGATGACTTCCTTGGTTTGCGAGTTGATCGTCACCACACCGCCGCAGGGAAATGGCCCGACGTTCGGCCGCCCTAGCTCGTCCAGCGCCAGGTTCCACGAGGTGATGGAGCGGCACCAGTTGCGCAGGATGCCGCTGAACGTGCGTCCCCACTTCCACCAATCCGTCAGATAGTCGGGATCTTTGTAGTCAGGTCCACCTTCAGTCCAATGCATCTCGGTCTCCGGAAAGGCATCATGGACCCTGCTCATCATGTCGGGCGTGCCAACGTAGCCGTGCCAAGCCACGGCGTTGGCGTATTTGCGAAGCTTTTCGTCCTCGAGTGAGTCCATCACGCGGCCCCACAAATTATAATTGTGGTCCAAAATCCAGATTTTGATTGGCGTCCCGGTGTTTTCCAGAAGCGGGCCGAGATGATCACGCAGGAACTTAATTTCGTATTCCTGCGGCCAGATACAAGCGGGCATTTTGCCATCTTGATCTGTGTCCACTTCGTTCTGCGTGGTGAGCGCTTGCACCGGCGCGCCTTCGGCCGCGTACGCGTGCAGGAACTTGAGGTAGTACTGCGCGTAAGCCGCGAAGTAATACTGGCGCATCGATCCACCCAGCATTGAACCGTTGAACTTCATCCAGCCCGGAGGGCTCCACGGAGACGAAAACAGGAACATCTCAGGATTGGCCTGTCGCGCCTGGCGCAAAATCGGAAGAATGTATTCGCGGTCGTGTGCGATCGAAAATCGGGTCAGCTGGGGATCGGCGTCGCCGTCATCGAAGCTGTAAACTTTTGTGGAGTAGTCACTGGATCCGACGCAGACACGGCCAACATTCAGACCCATCTCCGAGGGATGGAACATCTCATGGAACAGTTGTTCGCGGATCGGGGGCGCGAGCTGGTTGAACATGTAACAAGTAGCGTCGGTAAACGCTCCGCCGAATCCCAGTATTTCCTGGAATTTTACGCCGGGGTTGAGTTGGATCTGCTCGGCCCCGGTCGCTGCTGTTGATAGACTCCACGCAGCCTGAGGCGCAGGCGCAAAGCGTTCATCGCCGGCCGTGACCCAGATGGATATGACCGAGCCGGCTTTCGACGTCTGATTCTCCAGCGCCGTCGCCGGAGCTGGGAGCTTCTCTTTCGGGGTGATCATGGCCAATCCCAGCGCTGAAATTCCCAGAAAATCCCGGCGCGAAGTTTCGTTTTTCATGGGCTACTCCTAGAGTTCGAAGTTTTCTTTGCTACAGCAAAAATGACGTTCACTGAGTGACGCGCGTGCCAAGCAACATCAATTCTTCGGAAGCAGCGGCCCGATTTTTTCGTGCGCGACAATGCCTTCCCCTTCTTTCACGTCGTAAATGCGGTCGACGGTCAGGTCCGTCAACACTTCGGTGGTTCCCGCCGGCCAAAAGATCTCCACTTTATCGACACGCTTACTACTGCCGAGGCCCACGTGAATTCGAAGATCGTTTTGGGAGAGATAACTTCCTCCACTCAACACCGCATAAGTCTGCACTAGATCTCCGGCGGTGACCTTTACGCGGGCGTTCAAGGCCAGCCGGTTGCTTTTCGAGCCGACTAGCTCGAAGCCAATCCAGTGATTCGAAGGACCGCCTCGCGGCTGGAGGATTGTGGGAGCGCCTTTTAGATTTTCGATAACAATGTCCATCCGGCCGTCGTTGAACAGATCACCGACTGCAACTCCGCGGCTGACTCTTGGGAGCTGAAGGGCTGGTCCGAGAAGTTTGCTGATTTCCTTAAACGTGCCGTTGCGCTGGTTATAGAACAGCAACCCGGGTTCGAGGTATTTCGGTCCGGCTTCCGCGGTATCCACTTGTGGGTAAACATGGCCGTTTACCATGAACAGATCGAGCCAGCCAGCGTTGTCGAAGTCGAAGAAGGCGTCGCCCCAGCCAACATACGGAGTGGTGCTTGGGGCAATTCCGGAAGTGTACGAAACGTCGGTAAAACTCAATCGGCCATCGTTCCGGAATAATGCCGCGTATTCGTCGCTGAAATGGGTGATTGCAATGGAGAAACGCCCGGTGTGCAGGTAGTCGCCCAAGGCAACGCCCATGTTGGCCTGCTCCGCGCCATCTTGGCTGGCGGCCACGCCGGCGGCGAATCCGATCTCGTTGAAATGTCCGCCGCCATCGTTCTGGTACAGATAATTCCTCCCGGCATCGTTCGCCAAGAATAGATCGAGATGTCCATCGTCGTCGAAATCTGACCAAACGGCGGTTAATCCGAAAGCGTTGGGAGAGTCACGAATTCCGGCCTTCTTCGATACATCCGTGAATGTGCCGTCGCCGTTGTTGTGGTAGAGGTAGGACGAGGAACCCTTCAGCCCACGAGGACCGCACTGCACATCGACTCCGCGATATTTGCAGGTCTGCCGGGAACCGAACGCCGGAAGATCGTCCAGATGAAAATCAACGTAATGCGAGACAAACAAGTCCACCCAACCATCGCGATCGTAGTCGCCAAAGGCCGCGCCCGTTGCCCACTGGGAATCGTTGCTCAATCCGGCTTGCTTGGTTACGTCCGTGAATGTGCCATCGCCATTGTTGCGATACAGCACCACTCCTCCGAAGCACGTGACGAGCAAATCGGGCCAGCCATCGTTATTGTAATCGCCGACGACCGCACCCATGGCCCAGCAGGGGTAACCGACACCAGCCTTATCGGTGACGTCCGTGAAAGTCCCGTCATGATTATTGTGGTAAAGCGCGCTGCGCGCTTTTTTGCCGGCTAGAGCCATGTCCACGCTCTGCGCGTTGGTGAAGTAAATATCGGGCCAACCATCGCGATCATAATCAATCAGGGCGACGCCTCCGCTCATCGACTCCACTATGTATTTCTGCTCGGGGCTGGAAAGGTGATCGAATTTGATCCCCGTCGAATCGGTGATATCTACCAACTGAGGCAACGAAGCATCTGTGCGCAACGCAGATGTCGACTGGCCGAAACGATTCACGGCTAGAAACCGTTCATCTGATTGTCGACCGGGCTGAGCAAATTTAGATTGATGGCCCAGGGAAGACGGAGAAAAAGCCGAAAGGCAAATTAACAGTGCCGCGACAGCCGCAAATATGGCAGCCGTCGTGTGGATATTCGTAGATTCCGGTGGAGCTGGCAAATTTAGGATCCGTCCATTTTCAGCGCGCTCTATAACGGGTTTGCACCGCGTACAAGGAACTCCGCGCGAGTATGAACAGAGTGTAGCCATCGCTGCCGCCGAACAACAACTGCGAGGGCCGCTCTGGAATGTCGATGGTATCGATCAGCTCGCCTGCCGGGTTGTACACGAACACCTGCCCCGCCGCGATGTAGACGTTGCCCTTTTCGTCTACCGTCACGCATTCTCCGCCGCGATCGACGAAAAGCCGTACGTTCGAAATCGCGCCGTCGTCACCAACGATTCCGACGTAGGTTTTCTCTCCGGATTCGTTGGTAAGGTAGTAGGGCTGGCCCTCGACTGCGGGCGCCAAGCCAAATGCTCGCAACAAATCGTTCAACTTCGTTCCGTAGTACAGCTGGCCGGTGACGAAGTCTTCTCCTGCGGGCAAGAAAGTGCTGCCGTCCGGAGAAACGAACTGGTAAGGCGGTTTAGCAGCAATCTTTTCAAGAAAATCGTTTTCATTTCTCCAGTAGCCTGCGGGCAGGATCGGGGTCATTCCTGGGCGCGGCTGCGCTGGAACTGCTGGCAGCAGCGTAATCCCATCACCTTCGAAGCCGGGCTTGAAACTGTACACTGTGCCTTTTCCAGCGTACGAAACCACGATTAGATCGCCGACTTTATCGAAGAAAAGTTGCACCGGGTCCAGCGGATTATCGCGAACCTTTGACAATTCGCGCGTCACGGTGTTCCAGCGGTAGATCGTTTGCCATTTGGCGTCCACGAAATAAACGTTTCCGGAGCTGTCGACAGCTCCCCCGGAGATATTGAACAAACCGCCAGCGAGTTTCTCCACCTTCGCGCCCTCGGCGAGAACAGAAGACGGCTGCTTCGGCTGGACTTTTGGCGCGCTGGCCGAAATCGTCAACCAGGCGAATTCGCGCTGGCGAACCTCAATATTATCGGTTTGATCGTACAGTGCGTTGTCAAAGGACACTTTGCTGTCGCTGTAGCAGTGGAAGTTGCGAAACCGTATGTTCTTCGAGTTTGTGATTTTCACAGCGTAGGGGAACGGCTGAGAGCTGCTTACAACCCGGTACATGTGCAGGTTCGCGAAGGTGATGTTGCTCGAATCGCGTATGTCGAGCGGCAGGGCGAATCCGCCTTCGCCCCTTTCCTCTTCGGTCTGCAGCGCATAAATTTGCCAGTTGGATGCGTGGTCCAACACGACCTCGTTGCGAACATGATGCTCGCTTGACAGTTCATAAATTCGCCCTTCGGTGGAAGTGTTCGAGATGTACAGGCCCGCTTGCGCGAACGTGCTCGGCGTCCAGATGTCGAGGAAAGTCCCGCCGCCGGTGATCCATAGGCTGGGATACTGTCCGTCCCAGCGGCGATTCAGATCAGCATCGGCGGTATGAGTGTTGTTATAAATTTCTTTCCATACTTTGGAGCTTTCCGCCGCGGTTGCGTTCGGGTCAACTGTGCCGTGGCCGCCCAGGAAGCGAACGTCGTTCATCATCGATTCGCTGCCGGCCATCCACTTCGCGGCCACCGCTCGCGGGTTGATTCCGTTTGTGTACAAGCCGATGCCGGTGACGATATTCGTTCCGGCTTTGGGGGTTTCAAGCAGCGGCTTGGGGCTGCCAACACCCTGAAAAGCTGGAGTAGAATCCGCGAGCAATATGCGTGTCACGCTCGGATGAAGTCCGATCAGAATCGTGTCCGGCTTCAGCGTGATGGTATCTGTGACTCGGTACTGCCCGGATGGCACGTAAATCGCGCGGTACTGAGCGATGGCTTTTTTGAATGCGTCGGTATCATCGGCAGTACCGTCACCGACGGCGCCCAGGTCGCGAATATCAATCCACGACTCCATTGGGGGCAGGTCCAAAATGTCGGACTTGACTGGTTCAGGCAACGTGTTCAGAGGGGTGGAGTCGTATACGTCGCGCATGCCGGGTGCCGCGGCAATATCCTCATAATGAAGCCCGTGAGAGAAGATTTTCACGTGATATATCTCTGACGGGCCTGCGACGCTCTTTCCACTCTCGCGATAAGACACAAAAACAGGAACGCCGCGGCAGACGACGTTCTCCATATTGATTTCGGTGCGGGCACTATTCTCATTGCTGATGATTACCGCGGGACCCGTAACGTTTTCCATGCGTGCGTCTTTTATCCAGAGTTCGTCGGAGAATTGAGCATCGATGGAAATCACGGTGGGGACATTCTTGAATTGTGGACGGATCAGCGTCAGGCCGGCCTCGCGCTCTCTGATCGCCGCTTCACGCTGGCCCTCAAACGTGGCATCGATCACGGTAAATTGCCAACCAGGGGAAGGCTTGCGAGTCCAGATGCCGTATTGGCCCCCATAAAAATGGACATCTTGTGCGACGTTGCCGCCGTCGTGAACTCCCGCAAGTCCTGAGCCGATGTGAAAGTCCATGTGAGCGAGGAAGCAATGCTGCGCATAATGGGCGCGTACACCCACAGCCCCCGGATTTCCCTCTTGGATCTCAATGTCGATATTGCTGATCGCGGAATAGAATGTGCCCGGGTTCGCATCCGCTGGAGCAGCGCTCGGGTTCGGTCCACTGCCCGCGAAGAACAGCATGTAAGCGGGCCCCTGCTGAAAGCCAGGCGTGTTTGCGGCGAGCACAAATGTGGGCCGCACAGTCCCGAAACCTATTAACCGGATTCCGGGCCAAATGTAGATTGTCCTGGTTAGACGGTAGCGGCCGGCGGGAACGAACAGGATGCCCTGATTCGTCGTCTCTCGAACCTTGATGATCGCTTGCTGCAATACGGTGGAGTCATCCGCGATGCCGTCGCCCTTTACAGGGAAATTACGCGGCGACAGATAAACGGCTTTCGCGTCGTTTGGACGCGCCGGATAGTACGAGGTTCCGAGCAGCGGAACAGCCATCGACAATAGAACCGCCGCCGCAAGAATTGTCTTCATTATCGAAGTCGTCCCCGCGTTAGTTCTTGAAAATTCGTCGCGTCTTCAAACCTGCGCGTGATTGATTTGGCGGTGCTTGCGCCCGCGATGGCCTTGGCTCCAGCGGCGACCAGACTATCGTCTTGGATCTGCATCGTCGTTGTCGCCAGTGGCTCGCTCCAAACGCATCTCGTGATAAATCTCCTGAAGTTTCTCCTTCATCTGCTTATACTTTTGATATTCCTCTATTTCGTGTTTGGCATCCTCGGTGCGGCCCAGCTCCCGATAGACCGTACCGAGGCGGAAGTGGGCGACGGCACTGGTGGGATCCAGCGCGATGGCATGGACCAGAAGCGGCTCGGCCTTTTGCGGCTGATCCATGGCCATCAATACTTTCGCAAGGCCAATGCTCGCTTCGGGATCTCCAGGCTGCAATTGAACGGCCCTGGTGTAGCGTTCGTAAGCTTCCTTGAGATCGTTTTTTTGAGCAGCGATATCGCCGAGGCGGATTTCAGACTGTTCATCGAGCGGATTGGCTTCTAATGCCGCCCTGTACTCCCTTTCGGCTTCGTCATGGGCTTCGGGAGTCGACACGGTCCGGAGCATCTCGGCCAGTTCGAAATGGAGGCCGGGCAGCTGCGGATCGATCTTCAGCGCGGCCCGGTAATTCTCGATCGCTTCCGGGGTGTGCCCTTGCTTCGCCAGTTCGTGCGCCATTGCTTGGTGCATTCGGGCGGAATTCGGGGCCACGACGGTCAAGCTGAGCAGCGACTCGTTGGCGAGATCCGAATAGACCCGGTACGCGGTGTAGAGAACACCCTCATCCTCTGGTTCCAGCTTGCGAAGAACGCTCACGACTGCCGCGGCCTTATCCAGATCGCCTGTGCCAGAGTAGATTTCGATCAGCTCCATCCCAGTCTCCATCTGAATCTTTTCGTCTTTCACGTTTGGAAAAGCTTCCTCCAAATTGTCGCGACCCTCGCTCATGTCTCCGGTGCGTTTTTCAGCAATGCCGAGGAGAGCTTTAATCTTCCACAGGGAAGGTCGCAACTTCAAAGCGGCACGGAGCTCTGGAATCGCATCCCTGTACGCGCCCTGAAAGAACAGCACCACGCCAAGATTGCCGCGGGCGTCCACATTATTCGGATCGATGGCAACAATCGCTCGAAATTCTGGCACCGCCAGATCAGGTCTATTCTCGTGCAGGTATTCCGCAGCCTGATGGCTGTGACTTTCTATTTGCTGTTGGCGGGTAGGAGTCGCTTGGGAGTAAGACGGCTGCAACGCAACAAAGAGAATGACCCACAACAGAACGACGATTTGTTTCATCATGTGCCGATTGTACGGCGAACGAAGCGGAATCTAAAACCTCAGTCCTCTTAAGGCAGAGACGAGGACGGCAGGGGGACTGCCGTCCTCTAGCTGAGTGGCTGTCTCTGTTAGAACGTCACGCGTGCAGAAAGTTGACCGCTGCGAGGGGCTACCGCAACACCACCATTCTGCGTTGCGGCGTTGATTTCGCCGAAATTGGCGGCCCCGAAGGTTTGGCCCGGAATGCCGAGGCTCGGATGGTTAAAGACGTTGACCCAGTCTGACCGCAGTTCTAAGCGAATGCGTTCCCCGAAGCTAAAGTCCTTAGCGAGGGAGAAGTTAAAGACTGTCAGGCGTGGTCCCCGCAGTATGTTCCTGCCCTCATCGCCGAACGCGAATTGCCCCGCAGGAGACGCATTGACGAAAGCTGCAGTGTTAAACCACTCGTTAGGACCTGGATTGGAGACGTGGATATTGCCCACAACGTTGGGAAACCAGTTGCAGCCGTTGTTCACGTCGCCGCCGGATGCAGTGCCGCCGACGCCGCAGCCCGTAATTGTAGAGTTTTGGTTCTGATTGTTGACCACCGTGAATGGATTTCCGCTCTGAGCGACAACCGTTCCCGCTATCCGCCATCCGCCAACCGCAGCGTTCGCCAGCGCGTTAGCATCGCTCATGTACATCTTTCCCTTGCCGAACGGCAGCTCGTAAGATAAGTACCCCTTGAACGCTGACGGGATGTCGAAATTCGAATTGCCATAATTGGCCCCGGGATTGTTTCCGATTTGCCAATACTGCGTCCCCCCGCGGCTGCCCCATCCACCCGAGTCCTGGTCATCCAGAAAATGCGAGTAGACGTAGTTGAAGCTGAAGAGGAGGCCGCTGCTATAACGCTTGGTGATGGAGGCCTGCACGGCGTTGTAATTCGAAAGTGCGTTGTAATTGTATCCGGTGAGCTGTCCCCATGCTGGAAACGGGCGATCGGCCTGAATGGCTTTACCCGCAGCCGCACTCGCCGCAATGCCAGCCGCGCTGGTTATCTGGTTAACGTCCGTGTTGAATTGGAGATTGCTTCCATGGCTGCCGACATAGGCAATCGACGCTAGGAAGTTGTTTGCGAAGGTATGCTCAACGCTAAGCTGCCATTCATTGATTCGCCCCACTGGAACGTTATACGGCACATACGTCTGGTTTGAGGGCGAGGTAACGTTAAGGTATTGGGCGACATTCTTCGCGTTCGGCGAGCCCACGACATAGTTGAGAGCGGGAGCGGCCGCGGCAGCAGATTCCGAGAGAGTGACCAATGGAGTGGGACCGGTTCCCTGGTTTATATCCGAGGCGTTACCAGAGCTGGTGTTTAGGGCTCCAAAGCCGATTCCATTGCCGTAATCGTCCTGGCTAAAGTTATAGGAGTACATCCCGAAGCCGCCGCGAACGACCGTGTCGTTCAGCACCGACCACGCAAAGCCGACCCGAGGCAGGAAAATATCGTAAATCGGCTTCTGCAAAGAGTTTCGATTGTCTTGGGGAGCAAACCACAGCGAGCCTAGTTGGCCATTCAATGACCCGCAAGGCGCGCCGTTTGAATCGACGCTGCAGATCAGCGGGATATTAGGATCGAACCCGCCCAGGCTGTTGTTAATCTCGGTAAAGCCGGTTGTAGCTACGTAGCGCAAGCCAAGGTTCAACGTGAAATTCGATTTAACCTTGAAGTCATCCTGCACAAAGAGTTGCGGGCTCTTTAACCTAGCGTAGGACACTCCTTGATTGGTCGCGCTCCACTTTTGCACGTCGCCAAGCAGGAAGTCAGCCAGGCCGGCTCCTGTCGTCCCTGCTGCGGCCAAGTTTTGTGCGGTATAGTTACCGGTGAAGGTGAAATTGCCCGCCGTCAGGTTTCCCCACGGTGTGGTATTGCCCTGCCCCATCAACACCTCGACACCGAAGTGCAAAATGTGCTTGCCTTTGACCAAGGTCAACGTGTCCGATGGATCGTAAAGGTTTTCAATGTATATGGCGTTCGTGCCTGGGGCCACTCCCGAGCAGCACAGGCCGGCGCCGCCGATGTTTATCTGCGGGATAACGTCTGCCTTGGCGTATTGCAGACCGAGTGCCGTAGCGTTATCAAACCCCAAGGTCTGGGGAACGAACCAGTTGCCTTGCTTGGTATAGGCCATGCGGAACTCGTTCACCATTGACGGGCTGATCGTCCAAGTCTCGGTAATCTGAGCGTTGTAACCGTCGATATCTCCGGAAAAGCAATTGTCCGGGCATGGAAAAGGCCCGTATTTATTGACGCCAGGGTTATTCTTCTGGCTGATCGAGAAACTCACGCGGTTCTTCGGGGAAAGGTCATAGTCAAGGCGCCCAAAAAATCTAAGATTCGGGTTGGGAGTTGGCAGAATCGTGGAGAAGTTGTTGCTGAGAGCTCCCGGGGCGCCCGCATTGGGCGCAGGGTAGAAACCCTGCAGTATCTTTAGTGCTACCGGGTCTACGCGGTTGGCCGGAATCGCGTTTACGCCAGCAAGCGCTCCCGTGTTTTCCGCCGCGAACGAAGTTCGAGTACAACCCGGCGTTGCACAGCTGGCGGGGTCGTATAGGGTCGGGAGCCCAGGTGCGCTGAAATCGAAGGCGCCCGGATGGGCGGTCCCCTGGCCTGTTTCAGCAAGTGTTGGAGTGGTGCCTAACGATGCGCTTGCCGCACCATTGTTATAGATCTTATCGACGACGAAGAAGAAGAACAGCTTGTTCTTGATAATCGGTCCGCCGACTGAACCGCCGTATTCGTTGTACCGCAAATATGGTGAGTTTTGCGGAGTTAGGCCTCCACTCGCGTTCGGAATCCCGAAATAGGGCTTCGCGTTCAGGATGGTATTCTGCCAATATTCGTAGGCTGACCCGTGAATGCTGTTAGTTCCGCTCTTGGTGATTTGGTTGAACACGGCGCCGCCGATTCCGTATTCTGCTGAGAACGACGAGGTCGTGACTTGAACTTCTGAAATAGCTTCGAACAACGTGTTGTCCACGTTGTTGCTCACCGGCAATTGAACGACACCTCCATCCTGCAGGTAGTTCGCGTAATTGGGCAGGTTTCCATTGATCGAGACCGCATCTCCCGCATTGTAAGCGCCACTACCCTCTGACGAGGGAGCGGTAGGAGAGCCGGCAGCGCCGGGCAGCAGAATATTAAAGTTAGCCCAGTCATTGCCGGTGATCCCGGAGCCTATTTGAGGGAGCACGCCAATGGTTTGCGCTTCCCAAACCGTGCCGAGGTGGCTGGTTTCGGTGTCGAGCAGAGGCACGCCAGCTTCCGTCACTTCCACCGTTTCTGTCACAGCGCCGACTTCTAGGCTGGCGTTCTCGGTGATCACGTCGACATTCAGCGTGAACGGGCCGACTACAACTTTCTTGAAGCCGTTGGCCGCGAAGGTAATTTTATAATTTCCGGCGGGTGTGGAAACAGTATCGTAAATGCCGTCCTGGTTCGTGACGAAGTCCTTGGTCTCGCCCGTATCGATGTTGCTGAGCGTGACGGTGGCGCCAGCCACTACCGCTCCGGAAGTATCCGCGACCGTGCCGCGAATCTCACCAGTATTTCTGCTCTGGGAAAAGGCCGGTCTGGCCACAACCACCAGAAGGCAACACGCAAACGCAAAGCGAAATAATCCTTTCATTGAATCCCTCCACCCCAAAAATTGACCGTTCCCGCCGAAACGGCTATTCACCCGGTATAGCCATGTTGCGCCCATGTCCAACGAGCGGTTGTCAGTGTCCTGATCGACGCTGGCCGCACTCGTTGCAGCAACACTTGCATTTCTGAACACACCACCAGCATCTCGAATTGCGCCACTGCTTCGCGCGACAATTACCGCCGCGCTGCAAGGCGACGCGATTCACCGCAATCCTACTTATAGGTACTACTAATACTGCTAGTCTGCCGAGCCGCCGCCCATCTCAGCGTGCGAGAAACATCGTTGTTCTACAGCGTTTCCTGCTAGTAGTTTTACACTACCCCGTGATGCGGGAGATTTAGCGCCAGAACGGTTTCTTTGTCAATAGGAAATATCGATATTCTAAAAAGAAATTTGTGATAGGTGGATTTTGTTGCTTTGTCTTCGCCTCTCTGAGATACAATCCGGGCCAAGAAACTGCTTAGAATCAAGCGACCTTCCGTTCAGGCGTGGGCCCCGCGAGGATGTTACTGGAATGAAACCTCGTTCAAAAAAAACAGGCAAGGTGAAGAAGCCAGCCGCCACGCTGAAGGCGGTGGCGGAGCGCGTCAACCTGACGCCGAGCACGGTTTCGCATGTGCTGACCGATTCTCCCGCAGCGCGTTCGGTCCCGCAGAAAACCAAAGATCGCATCCTGGCCGCGGCGCGGAAATTGAACTACCAGCCGAATTTCTTCGCGCGTTCGCTAAAGGTAAAGCGCAGCCACACGATCGCAGTGATCGCTGTAGAAATCGGTGACGCTTACAGCTCTCTCGTAATTGGCGGAATCGAACGTTATCTTCGCAAGCAGGATTTCTTCTTCCTTACTGTGGCGCACCGGCACGATCAGAAACTGCTGACGACGTACGAAAATATGCTGCAACAACGGGGCGTTGAAGGTTTCATCACGGTCGATACTGCCTTGAATGGCCGACCACCTTTGCCGACGGTGGCTATTGCCGGCCATCGCCGGATCAATCGTGTAACCAATATTGTGCTGGATCATCGCCGTGCCGCGTCGCTGGCGTTGAACCACTTAGTGGATCAGGGCCACGAAAAAATCGCATTCATGAAGGGTTCCGCGGCGAGCTCCGATTCCGAGGAGCGCTGGAACGCGATCTGCGAGGTCGCTGAGAGGTTGCGCATTCGCATTCGTCCCGAACTAATCCTGCAACTCGAGGGCGCCGATCCCACTCCGAATCTAGGCTACCCGTCTGCCAAGCGGTTGGTCTCGAGTAAGCAGCCATTTACCGCCCTTTTTGCCTACAATGATATTTCCGCCATCGGTGCCATCCGCGCTTTCCAGCAAGTCGGCCTACGAGTGCCGGACGATGTGTCGGTGGTTGGCTTCGATGATATTCAGAGCGCTGCCTACCTGAGCCCGCCGCTGACCACCGTGAGACAACCCCTGCAAGAAATGGGTGAGATCGCGGCGCGTACGTTGCTTGATCGAATCGAGAAACGGGTGAAGTACGTTTCGGAAATTTCGGTCGCACCCGAGTTTGTGGTGCGCAATTCCACCGCGCCGCCGAACCAGCGGCGTGCGATGGCCAGCTCCGCGGAATCAGACGCAGCGCAGCATGGCCGTGATTTGTTCCAGCCAGCGTAGGGGTAGAAGTGCAGCCTTTCATGTCTGCGGTTCGGGAGTTGGATCGGAATCGCTATCGAGTCCGAGTTCGTTATGCAAGTATCCACGGGTCCATCCCCGACGGAGCGCGTGTAACTCATGCGGTCGAACTCTCTGCTGCTTCTTCTTCCGTGCTACGTAACAGCGCGCACTGTGATGACAACGACTAGCCTGATTTCTTCGATGAGCGCTTTTCCACCGCTTGGGGGCCGTCGATGAACGATTCGGCGGCGAGCCAAAAGCGCCTGGTAATCGTGGGCGCGACGGGAATGGTGGGCGGATACGCCCTTCGCGTCGTCGGGTACAATTCGCCGCGTAGCTCAAAGTTTTCGCGCTGCAACTAACGGTCTCCAACGCAAGATTGTGCTGCCTGTGAACAGGCTGCAGGAGATTCTGGGCTATCAAACAAAATAATCCACTGATCCGCAAGATTTTGTGCGAGAGGAGCAAGTCGAAATGGACATGACACGGCGGCAATTCGCCCTGGCTCTTGCAGCTAGCACCTACCTGAGGCCCTCCTTGTTCGAGCCGCTTTCCCCGTTAGGAGTTCCCCGCGGCGTTGTTCCCGGCCGAGTGACTTGGGCGCACGATCCTGCGGCTGTGACCTGGGATGGCACGGGTTCGTGGTGGATCGATGCCCACAATGACCAGTCTGTAATCGACCGCATGGTTTCGCGGTCCATTTGCGGCCTCACAAATCAAAAAAGCGACGCCCAGGCCTGGAACTCCATCTTTCAGTACTTCAATCGCACTCATGGTCGCGGCAAAGCTGGATACCGTGGCGGAGAGAAGATTGCGATCAAGGCGAACCTGAACAACACAACGGACCATGGCACGATCGAACGCCTGAACTCGTCGCCTCAGTTGATCCTTTCGCTCGTCCGACAGCTGAGCGGCCCGGGACGGGTGCCGGAAACATCAGTTATCGTCTTCGATTCCAGCCGATTCATTCCGGGGAATCTCTACGACAAGATTCACCATGAATTTCCAGGCGTCACGTTTGTGGACCATATCGGAGGGGATGGACGAGTAAAGGCCGCGTTCAAGCCCAACGCGATTCCCTTCTCTGTTGAAAGCCACAACGCCACGGGACTCGATACCACGGTGGTTGAGGCCGCCTACTTAATCGATGCTGCCGTGCTCAGAGCGCATGTCAGTTCAGGAGTGACACTTTGCGCGAAGAATCTCTTCGGCGCCACGAGCATCAACCCTGACTGGCGCAAGAACGCGCACGACGGTTTCCATCACAACAGCGATGGTTCGGCCAGTTACTCCGCGTTCACCGATTATTTGGGCCACAAAGACCTCGGCGAAAAAACCGTGCTTTTTATTGTTGATGGGCTCTATGGAAACGACAACGTGGACGGTCCGCCTCACCGCAAGTGGAAGATGGCGCCCTTCAACGATGCTTGGCCGAACAGCATTTTTATGTCACTTGACGGCGTAGCGATCGATTCCGTGGGCTTCGATTTCCTCACTTCGGAATGGCCTGATCTTCCGGATATTGCGAATGCCGATAACTACCTGCGCGAATCTGCGTTGGCGAATGACCCGCCTTCAAAGACTTTCTACGACCCGGAACGCGACGGCGTCCGCTGCCGCAGCCTGGGCGTACACGAGCATTGGAACAATGCGACAGACAAGAAGTACTCGCGCAATCTGGGCGAAGCGCCGGGGATCGAACTTTTCCAAGTCTGAAGTGCGGAATATAGTTGAGCCTTTGCTGCCGCTGATTGGCGGAGTTGCGGAACTGCAGACAAGTTGTCGATTGTTAGCGGTACTCAGGGAGGCAAGATGTACCGGAGAGCGGTTTCGTTGTGCTTCGCAGCGGCAGCAATGTTACCTGCAATTGCGTTTTCCCGAACATTCTTGAGCCAGTATAAAGGCTTGCCTTATCACGACACGCGCTATAGCGGCGGTGCACAAAAAATACCGGGACGAGTATTGTGCGCTTACTATGACCTAGGCGGCGAAGGAGTCGCGTATCACGACAGCGACCCACAGAATCACGGCAGCGGAGAGTTGAACCCTGCCGATGGGAGCTACCTCAACGAATTTCGTATCCACGAGGGAGTGGATACTTCCTACACGAAGTTCAAACGAAACCCGGATCCGATTGACGACAATCCCTTCGACAAGGTTGTTCCTCCTGCAGACCTGCCCTATGTTGGCTGGACCGAACCCGGAGAGTGGTTCAACATCACTGTGGATGTCACGCACGCGGGAACATACACGGCCGATTTCCTGTATACATCGAATCGCGGCGGAACAATGTCAATCGATGTGAACGGAAAGGACGCAACCGGAGCTCTGCAAATCACCACAACGAATGATCCTGCGGACCCGGTGGCATGGCGGCAGTGGCACCACTGGAATCTGGCCCCGCAACTTTTCAAGGTTCATCTCAGCAAAGGGAAGAACGTTCTCACTGTGCACATATTGACCGGCGGCAACATGAACCTCGCTTACTTCGACTTCAAGCCGACCTCCGGATAGATGAAAAAATAAATGGAATGTGCCAGCGTCTCAAGTCAGCGTGAGGCGTAAACCTGTTGCGTGGGGAACAGTGACGGAGCACTTACCCTGCTTGAGCGAGTCGGTTTTCGTCGCGGTTGTGATGTGCGCTTCGCGGCTGTCTAGTGCAGACGCGTGCAATATTTCGGTTTCGACCTCTCCGCTGGCACCTCGACCGAAATCGAGTTCCACCTCAAGGTCTGCCGCCGCGTCCTTGTTTAGAATGATCACCGAGGTCTGGCCGCCGGGCAGTTTCGCGGCATACGCCGTTGCGTCGACTCCCGCATCCTGTAGTTTCGTCGAGAAGTCTGTCTTCAACAGCGTGCCGCCACTGAACGAGCCCGCGAACTTCAGCCCGTACCCGACCGGCTCCGACACATAGTCCGAGCCAAACGTCGCAATCGGCGTGTAAAAAGGATGCGGATGCGCGGCAATCTGTTCGGGAGTTTCGCCGCTCGCTTCAAGAAGCGCGTCGCCGGGCAGAGATCCACCAACGGAATTGGCCACAGATTTTCCCGTACCACCATGCAGATTGACGCCGGAATAATTATTACTGGCGAGCAGCAGCGAATAGTCAGCAGACCAAAGCGCGGCGGCAAACACATCGGATACACCCGGCTTGCCTCCGCGATAGCAAGTGTTACCCTCGGTCATACGTACGCGCGCTCCCATCTTGCCGGCTGCGGCCGATGCGATGTTCGCCGTGTTCTGCACCTTCTCCATCGTTGCGGGTTTCAGCAGGTTCGGAATGTTGACGTCGGGGTTCGTCGCCGGTCCGCCAAAGTAATAGTGATGAGATAGGGTCGTTACATGGGGCGGAGTCTGTATGGAAGGCCATTGATCGGCAATCTCAGTCAGCCAAGACGCGTTGCTCGCAACATCAGGCATCCCAAACTTCGCTGCGGGCACCCGAGCTGCGATGGCGCGCGCTAGTGCGAGCCACTCTTCCAGGTACGCCTTGGCCGACCATGTCTTCGGATCGCGAAGGTGATGGCTAAACAGATCCGCCTCGTTTCCGATCTGGAAGTACTGCAGGCGGTCGCCGAGCGTCGCTGCCACAAAAGCTGCTTCCTCGGCGGCGCGTGCCGGCGTATTCGTGCCCATCCCGATGCCGTAGACGCAAGTCCAACCAGCGGCCTCGAGGAACTGCGCGAGGTTTTTCACTGCTTCCACCGTCACCGCGTAGTAATGAGCCTTCGGCTCGCCCACGACCTCGCGGACCTCAGGATGCTCTGGCTCGGGAGAATCAGGCGTGGGTTTCCAGTACGCGAACTCACTGGTGTTGCCTCCGAGGCGCAGAACGCCAGTTGACGAAAGCGCTTTGAACTCGCGAATCAGGCCGCTGTTCCCCGCCGAAAAGAAACTCGGGTCCGCAAGCTGCTGCACCTCATAAGACAGGCCGACAAAGTCGATCGGCATCTGCGGACCAGTCGCATCGCTGGGAACGGCGAGCGCAACCCGGACCTTGCTCTGGGCCTGCGCATCAAGATGTGCCGCAGCCACAGTGCCGGCTGCGGTGACAAGGAACTTACGTCGTGTGAGCATCGAGCCTCCCGATTCATCGCTTCTGGGCTTTCAGCGCCCGCAGTTTTCGGTCACGAAGAATACGACAAGTTGCGGTAATCCAACCTGAGTATTTTGCTGCGACTGCTCGCGATGACTGTGCGTGCGCGGGATTCTATGCCGTGAGGAAGGGCTTCCAGCGAACCAACATAACCTTTAATTCGCTGACTTCTTCCGGGTGAAGGCTCGGAAGTGGCGGACGCACTGGGCCTGCTGCCATTCCAAGCAAGTTCATCGCTTGCTTCATTACGGAAACCTCGTACCCTTTGCGACGCGAGCGCAGCTCGTAGAGAGGGATCACGTAGGTGTTCATCATCTGCATCAGAGCCGAGGAATCCCCCGCCGAAGCGACCTCATGGAGTTTCAGCGAAAGTCTTGGCGCAACCGTCGCAATGCTTGACGTGTACGTCCGGATGCCGATACTGTAGTAACCGGGAACACAATCATCGCCCGCTCCGCCAATCCAATAGAGCCGGTCTCCGACGCGATTCATAATCCGCTCGTAGCGGCGCAAGTCGCCTTGGCCATCCTTCCAGCAGACGAGCGTAGGGATTTCCTCAGCTAGGCGTTCTACCCACCCGGGTTCAGGATTTACCCAGTCGCGGCTGTACACCATCATTCCCAGCGGGGTCGCCGCACCGATTGCTTTGTAGTATTCCGCAAGTCCTTGTTCATCGGCGTTTGGATAATAGGGTGGCAACGCCAGGATGGCATCCGCGCCTGCCCGCTCCGCTTGCTGGGCAAACTCGATGGCGATCGGCCAGTTGAATCCGGCGCTCGCGATTACAGGAATCCGGCCGTGCACTTCCTCCACCGTGGCCTTTACCACCTCCAGATGCTCTGCAGGAGCGAGCGAGTACATTTCGCCCGTCCCGCCCGCGGCGACAATGGCAGCAGGCGCATTCTCCATGAGGCGTTGCAGATTCTTGCGAAGTCCGGGGATATCCAGGGACAAATCTGGCTGCAATGGTGTGACTGGAAACGCGATCACTCCACGAAGTCTGGTGCGGAGTTCTTCAGGCTTCATTTGTTCACCCACGCGAACCGAACCGAATCGTAAAGTTGCCGGCGCAAGAACTGCTGAAGTCGCCAGGATGCCCGCTCCGTCAAGGAACTTCCGGCGCGAAAAATGTAAGGACATCTTCCCTTCCCTCGCTAACTTATTTGGCCACCGGAGTCCCTAAATCCTTTTGTGGAGGGGCGCGCGCCATCCATTGGAACCGGCTGCCTTTGAATGCAACAAAGAGGCACAGCGCCCCCACGAATATGGCAGAAGGCGCAAATACCGGGGCGTGCCACAATTCTGATAGTGCAGTTTCCCTTGGAGCAAAGTCGCAACACCCAAGCCCACCACCAATGCCCCGGCGAATCCGAGGAACGCTCGTTCTTTCATCGTCCATTCCCGCGACATGGCTTTTGCGCCGTTCATCGCACAACAAGATACCAGAATGGCGAAGCCGATTTCGCGGAATGCTATTTGGTCTCGTTTGGAATTATTCTTCGATTAATTCGTGGATCAGCTGGCCTGCCGAATCATCGTCTTCGAAATCCAAAACGTATCCCATATAACGGAGCCTGGCCAGCTTGTCCACGATGGCCACCACCGGGAAGCCCCTCACACCGTAACTTGCAAGCGCTTCATCTGACGTAATCACAACGTCAACATGGCGTGCTTTCTCAAGGCGTGCCTTCTGAAGAGAAGCTTCGACATTGGAAGGAGCGGAAGGAGTGATGTTCGAATTTATTTTGTAACTGGTGACACCCGTAACCAGAAGTTTCTTCTTGCCGTATTTCTCTTGAAGAGCGTCCAAAACAGAGAGTTCCTGATTGCTAGGCGTGCATCCCAAGAAGAAGAACGATATAACCTCCACCCGACCCGGCTGAATCAGGCCGGAGGGAGAGTTCCCACCCAACATCTTCAACACAGCGACCGGAGGTGCGGGATGCATCTCCAGATTTGCCCACAGCAGGTCCTCAGCGCCCCAATCTTTTGCTTCGTCGGGATGTGATTTCACGAAGCTGTTCATTTCTTCCAGAACTTTTGTCGCCTGTTCGTTCTCTCCGGCCAGATAGTATCGGTGCACGAGATCGTACCCGGCATCCAGCACGAAGCTATACGAAACGGACGACACGCCAAGCGTCTCAGCTTGGCTGCGGTCGCGCAGAATTGAGTATCGCTCCTTCGACCATTCGCGCCCTTTCTGCGGATCGTCACGCGCTTCATCGTCAATGACACCGGCAATCTGTGCCTCGACCGGCTCGACGGGATCCTCTTGCAAGACGGTTTGGATCGTTCCCCATGCCGCTTCCCAGTTTCCGGTGGTCCGCATTTGCAGCACGGCGAGCAGCAGGCGCGCGTCCGGTCCATGCTCCAGTTCGCTTCTCTCTAGATAGCGACTCACTGCTAGAAGGGCCTTCGCGGGCTCTGGCCCGCAGAGTTTTGCGAGCCAGTAAAGTTCCTCGCCCGATACGCTCTCCAGCGAGAAGGAAGGACATAAGGCCTTAGAACGCTGCCACAAGACGTGGTCGGGGCGAGTTTTGGTGGCGGGCGTTCTGTGTTCACGCAATGCCGTCTCCCATTCCGCCACAGGACGGCTCGCGTATTCATACGCGAGTGAGGGTTTATCGAAGGTTAGCTGAGCAGACGAGAACTGTCCGGATAGTAGCAGCAACCACAATGGCCGCAAGGTCTTCACATTTGGTAACCCTGGGTGAAATCAAAATACTTCAAGGCCGGATGTCTGTCAACCAATTGCCGTCACGAACTACAACTCAAAGTGAGCGTCTACGCGATGAGCCCCCACGACGTATCGGGAGTTGGCCTGCTGTTGTCAGCGGTGCCATGTCGTGAAGCCCGAAAGGCGATCTGATTGCTGTTGGAAATTCGAACCCGATGTGTTGCAACCTGTAACGGTTGACGACGGAACGGAACATTTCCTCGCGCGCTAGCGTTCTATGTTCAGGGGCGGCATTACGCGCAGCGTTTGGTTGGACTATTCGAAATAGCTCCAGCTCCAGGAGCTTAAAGACTCTGGCACGAACAATCTCTGGCGTGACTTTCGCTTCGGTTTCCGGCTGCTCCTCAAAAATCCCGGTTTTGCCACGGTCGCCGTCCTGGCGCTGGCGCTAGGAATTGGCGCGACTACCGCGGTTTACAGCATCGTGCACGCCCAGCCTCAACGTCACTATCCACTCTCAGCGTCAGGTACGCACTCCGCATCGGCTCGGCATTTGGAATGTCGGCTGCCCAGATTTCCGTGCCGCCGATCGAAATGCGCGCTTGCGGCACTGCGTCCTTCCACCCAGGGCTGACGCGGCTTGGCCTGGGCGATTGAGCGTGAGTCATCACCATGCCAACTTTTGCCCCGAGATGCTTCTCGCAGTAGCGAAACGCCTCAGCGCATTTGCGAGGGAAATTCACGTGAGTATTCACGTTCAGCTCTAATCTCCTTCACGGAATTGTTATCCTTCGAAGGCCAGACCTGACCGCCCATGGAAACTCGTCGCTGTTCGCAGCAGTGTGATCGCAAAGTCCTCTTCCACGAGGTCGTCTTCTAATGGATAGGATCGCGCTCATGATGACGCCGGTTAGTCTTCTCATCCCGGCTTCGCGAGCCCTCCTCAAGCCGGGCCGCTTGTGCAATCAAGTAATTTCGTTCCGGGATGCTTGTTGTGCGGCCAGCCGCGGTCCGGTAGTGTTTGACGGCGCTTGCATGATCACCGAGCATCTCGAGCAGATGGGCACGAACCGCGTCGAGACGATGATGCTCGGCAAGCCGACCATCGACATCGAGCGTCTTGAGTAGTTCGAGAGCTGTCGACGGGCCGTCTACCATGGCAGTCGCAATTGCATGATTGAGCGTCACCATCGGACTGGGAGACACGCGTTTCAGCAATTCGTACAGCGCAAGAATCTGCGGCCAATCCGTCTCTTCCGCTCGTGCTGCCTCATCATGCACTGCCGCGATCGCCGCCTGTAGCTGATACATACCCACCGATCCTTTCGATAGTGCGTCGGTCATCAGCTCGATGCCTTCTTCGATCTCGGCCCTGTCCCAAAGAGTCCGGTCTTGTTTATCCAGCGGGATCAGTTCCTCATCAGGCCCTGTTCGCGCCGCACGGCGAGCGTTGGTTAACAGCATGAGGGACAACAAGCCTGCCACTTCTGCATCATCGGGAAGGAGCGCTTTCGCAGAACGAGTCAACCGGATCGCCTCGCGAGTCAAATCCGGTCGCTGCAGGTGTGGTCCAATGCTGCTTGCGTAACCCTCATTGAAGATCAGGTAGAGCACATGGAGAACTGCAGGCAGCCGTTCTGCGCGCTCCTCAAGCGGAAGCATGCAGAATGGCGCACCGGAAACCTTGATGCTTTGCTTGGCGCGGCTAATCCGCTGCGCCATCGTCGCCTCGGGGACCAGAAACGCATTGGCAATCTCCACCGTAGTTAAACCGCCGACGGCCCGCAGGGTCAGAGCAATCGCCGAGGACGAACTGAGGGCGGGATGGCTGCACATGAACAGCAAAATCAGCGTGTCATTTGGGTCCACGTCATACTCAATATCGTGGACGGGCGCGATGGTCTCCGCATCCCTCGCGACCTCGGTCTCCCTCTCACGACGTGCAATTTCGTTGCGTATTTGATCGGTCATTCGGCGGAATGCCACCCGAATCAACCAGCCGCGTGGATTCTCGGGAACACCCTCGTGCGGCCATTGCGTGAACGCTGCCAGCATGGCCTCCTGAACGGCATCTTCGGCTGCGGCGAAATCGCGAAATCGCCGCACGACAGCTCCAAGCACTTGCGGCGCGAGTTCGCGCAGAAGGTGCTCGGTCTCCGCATCTGGCAAGGTCTCTTTCACGGCAGTTCGCCGGATCCCCCACTCATGACTTGTCGCACTTCGATTCGCATATTCAAGGGCAACCCGCCCGGACCAGGCGCCGCCGACCAGATTGCGGCAATCTCATACGCCCGTTCTGTGCTTTCGACATCCACGATCAAATAGCCGGCCAGAAATTCTTTTGATTCCGGGAACACGCCGTCGGTGATCGGCAGCCCGTCTTTGCCCGCTCGCACAACTCTTGCCTGATCCGGCAGTGCCAGGCCGTCCGCCGCCACGAACTCTCCAGACTCACTGAGTGTCTTGTTCATGCCCTTCACAAATGCGAGATTCGCTACGATATCCTCTTGTGTCCATGCACCAAAAGCACCATAACCTGCTTTCGGGATGTTCATCATCAAGATATATTTCATCTCCAATGCTCCTTTTGATTTTCGCGCGCGACGTCGTCTTCCGACCACGATTGCGCTAGGATCGCAATTCGAAATTCGGGAGTTCCGCTTGCGGAACCCAGGAAATTGCGTGTCGGCACACCCAGTCTACGCGCCGTTCTTGGCCGCTTGAAACATCCACCGAACCCCGAATTTGTCGTTCAATGCTCCGTAAACGCCATGGAACGTCTCTTTCAGTGGGTCTGTGACTTCAGCTTCTTCAGAGAGTTTTTCGAAAAGATCCTTCAACTCCTGGAACGTCCCTCCGCTCAGGTAAAGGCAAACCGTGTTGCCGCGAATGCGAGTCTGGTCGAGCCGCAGCCAGTCCGACGCCGAAATCTCCACATTCCCACTTTTCAATCGTGCATTGACGGTTTTCTCCTGCTGAACCGCAGGCATGAAGTCCTTCGCCGGAGAATCCTTCACTTTCGTTGAAGTCAGTTCTCCGCCGAAGCAGGATTTGTAAAACTCCATTGCCTGATGGCAGTTGCCATCGAATAAAAGGTAGAGCGTCAGGTTCATCATTTCATCCCCTTTGATTTGCTTCATCTTAGCGTCCGCTCTTGAAATAGCGGGTAGGGCCGCCAACGCCGCAGTTGCGAGCGCGGATGCGGCGAACTGGCGTCGAGAGAATTCGCTGGATTTGGGCATGATCTTGCTCCTCCTCTGGCAGCGCGTGTGATCTGAATTTGCCATCTGCGCTTTCATGGGATAGTCGGAGCCGTCGCGCTATTCTCTACATCGCTCGAAAAGAAAACTTCTATGAATAAATCCACGCTCGTTTGTCGATTACGCCAACTGGGAACCGACGTTCGGCTCTTGGCCCTTCGAAGGCGAGCCGGAAGCAGCCGGCTCAGGTTCCGGTCCTTCGGCAAAAAATGATTTGGCTTCGCTGACCGTGATTGGTAACAGGAAGTCGGCCTGGTTTACCGATGACCTTCGGCAGGAGGTTTCCGAGGTATCGGACTCAAGTCGTGTTAAACGCACTAACCGTCCATATTGGTACTATGAGCTACTTGCCCGGTTTGACCACTTACCATGGCACAAGTCGACATACACTCACTGACTGATGGAGGTGGTCCAATGAACTGGAACAAATGGGTTCGGCAGACCCATCGCTGGCTGTCCATTGCCTTCACGGTGGCCGTCATCGTCAATGGCATTGCGGTCGCACAGAAGAAGTACACGGCCTCGTTGGGCCTCTTGGCGGTACTCCCGCTCGCCTTGCAATTTTTCACCGGTCTGTACTTGTTCGTGCTGCCGTATGCCACGAAGTGGCGCAGCGGCTCAAGCGTCGACTGATCGGACGACCCGCCGCGCGACGGAAGACAGCTCTGAACGGTATGTTCGCGCCGATACATAGAACGCTGGTCAGTAAGTCCTGATTGATGTCATAACGACGTCGGCCTCGCTACGGCCCGAGTAAACTATTCGGTGTTCACCCCAACAGTGCTCGGACCGAAGGAGGCCGAGATGCAAATTATAGGATGTGGTCTGCACGCTCGCCGACAGACGTTGGCGATGATGGACACCGGAACAGGAGAAGTAGTAAATCGGACTCTCACGCACGAAGGCAACCGCGTGCGGTAGTTTCATTCCACGCTTCCAGGTCCGGTGCGTGTCGGTATCGGAGCGACCGGATCGATGAAATGGTTTTCCACCTGACGGAGGAGCTGTCGCGGCAGCTCACCCATTTGGTTTTGAAGTGCTGACCTTTAAGGACTTGACTTGATACTTGCCCTCATCCTCGTTCAATTCCGAAAAATTGAAGATTAGGGTGTCGCGGGAGGCCACGATCTCGCCCGCGAAATAGTAGACTTGGCCCGCTTCGGCGGTAAAGGACGTCGCCTTAACACTCTTCTTCAACGTTTCTAGGTCCGATTGCCAACTTGCGCAAAGGTGGCGTACTCCAGGGGCCACTGTCAACGCGAAACATGAATCGCCCTTGTTGGCACCCACTCAGGTTCCGTTCATACCGAAGCGGACTGTCGCATCGTGGAATGGGGTGATCATTTGTTTTTGTTTTGTTTTGGTTTTCGATAAAGACGATCGCCGATTTGCCCTCTGCTGATCCAGCCGACAGGGGCTGGCGTGCTTCTGTCTTGACGTCGAACTTGACATTGTCGTCGCCGCGGGAATCCGGCAAAGTTGTAACCCAAGCCCGCCCAGCGCAGGCGAGCGATGCGCACAGGACCAATGCGCTAAGACCTGGCTTCATAAGGATTCTCCCGGAGACAAGGACCCGCCCACGACCGCTGCGGTTACGCAAAACGGCTCCCAACGCCGCCTTGACGAGTACACTCAAGGAAGTTCCGTCCGACGAGGAATTTGAAACTTCCGGAGTTTGGAGAGTATCCTTCGCTGGGAGTGGGACCGGAAAAAGCAGTCCCTATCAAACCACCACCGCATGAAGATGAAAGCTCTTCTGTTCAGTTCTTACAGCCGGCGCATTTGGCGAATCGCCATTCTGAGTTTCGCCATCGCCTTCTTGATCGCCGCAACCGCGGCTCCGAACCGGCGACTTACTCCAGCGGGTGTTCTTTCTAGCATGGAACGCGTGGCGGATTGGCAGCTCGCGCATCCTTCGGCACCCCCCACGACCGACTGGACGCAGGCCACCGGAGACGCGGGGATGATGGCTCTGGCCGGCATCTCCAGGGACCCGAAATATCGTGATGCGCTGCTCGCGATGGGCGAGGCCAACGGCTGGAAAACCGGACCACGCTTGTATCATGCCGACGATTTGGCTATCGGCCAAACGTACGCAGGTCTCTATTTTCTTTATCGCGACCCGAAAATGATCGCGCCGTTAAGGTCGCGGCTCGATGCCATTCTCTCCGCGCCTCCGAACGCCGAAAGCCTGGATTTCCATCAGCCTAACGACCAGGCCACCCAACTGTGGTCCTGGTGCGATTCGCTGTTCATGGCCCCACCCGTTTGGATACAGCTCTTCGCCGCCACTGGCGACGAGCGCTATCTCGATTTTGCGGTGAAGAATTGGTGGCGTACGACGGACTATCTTTACGATCCAAGCGAACATCTCTACTACCGCGATAGCACCTATTTCGACCGGCGCGAAACCAACGGCAAGAAAATATTCTGGAGCCGCGGCAACGGTTGGGTCATGGCCGGGTTAGTTCGCGTGCTGCAATTGTTGCCGGCAAACCATCCGAGCCGCGCACGGTTCGAGCGATTGTTCCAAGAAATGGCGGAGACGATTCTGGGTGATCAGCAACCCGACGGGCTGTGGCGTTCGAGCTTGCTCGACCCGGTCAGCTATCCACTCAAGGAGTCGAGCGGCTCGGGATTCTACACCTACGCGCTCGCTTGGGGCGTGAATCAAGGTTTGCTCGATGACGCAAAATTTAAGCCTGGGATCCGCAAGGCATGGACAGCCCTAGTCAATAGCGTGGACGGCGACGGCAAACTGACGCATGTTCAGCCCATCGGATCCGACCCGAAATCGTTCGCAGACGATTCCACTGAGGTATATGGTGTCGGCGCCTTTCTGCTGGCGGGCAGCGAGGTATACCGCATGGTGGTATTTGAGAATGCCAAGCCGCTTGCGATCGAGGTGACCAATCCCGCCCAATTCTATCGCCATTCCGAAACGATGGAAGTGAGCCTTGCTCAATTGTCCCGTCGGGGACTGCGTTCGACGAATCTGGCAGTGATGGACGGCCTCGGGTCCCGCATTCTCGATTCGCAGACCTATGCCAGCGAACCGGGACGGCCGCTGGATACCTTCATTTTCCAGGCGGATCTGGCGCCGGGCGAAACGCGGACCTACTACATCATGGACGTTTCCGCCTTGGCTGCAATGCCGCAACCGATTTTGAAAACTTATGCGCGGCAAATCGGCGAGCGCGATCGCGACATGGCCTGGGAGAGTGATCGAATCGCGCATCGCGTGTACCAACAAGACTTGATTCCAGCTGAGGGCACGGTGAGCAGCGGCGTGGATGTGTGGGTCAAGAGCACGCGCGCCCTGGTGATCAATAGTTGGTACAAAAACGGCGATTATCACCAAGATCACGGCGAAGGGTTGGACGATTATCGCGTCGGACGCAGCCGAGGTTGTGGTGGCCTCGGCATTTGGGACGGGCACACCTACTACGTGTCGAGCAATTACCGCAGCGCGCGAATCATCACGACCGGGCCGGTCCGTTCGGAATTCGATCTCACGTACGACGCATGGGACGCCGGAGCGGAAAAGATCTCCGAGACCAAGCGCATCCGCATCGACGCTGGCTCCAACATGACTCGCGTCGAAAGCATTTTCGGCGGGAGCCATCGTCCGACCTTCGAAGTAGGGATCGGCGTCGCGCAACGGTTAGGCAGCGGCGCAATCGCCAAGCACCAAGAAGAAGGTTGGCTGAGTTATTGGCAGCCCGCCGACCGGGACCGCGGAAACATAGGGTGCGCGATCGTGGTGCTAGATAAGATCGAGGAATTTGCCGCCGAAAGCGCTACGTTGCCCAAGCTGACGCCAACGGAACTCGTTACGCCTAACGACGAGGGCCTGCCGGCAGTCGCCAATTTGCTGGCCGTCGCGCCCGCAGAACCCGGCAAGCCATTCCTTTATTATCTCGGTGCGGGGTGGAGCAAGAACGGCGATTTTCCGGTGGAAACGGACTGGGAAAGTTACGTGCGGCAATTCGTCGCACGGCTTCATGCACCGCTGCAAGTGAATCTAAAAAATAAATAGCTGTCTGGGCTTCCGGGCAGAGGCACTACGGAGCGCTGCCTCACCTGCTCTCGACGCTGGGAGTAAAGGAGGACTCAGGAACCGACTCGTCCCAATTCATACCGCTCGACGGATATCTGCGCGTCAATCCAAACCATCCAAAGCAGTTGCCTGTTCGAAGTTTTCTTCTTCACATTTGGCCGATTGAGTTAATCCGGTCAAACTCCTTCGAGCTTTCTCGACGTGGATGACCAGTCAGCGAGACGTGCCGTCAATCGGATACCTCGCGCTACAGGTCGAGCGGTCGTCACCCATCAGCAAGTCCCGAGCATTCCGCGAGTGCTCGCCCAAGAAATCGCAGGACTGGGGGCGGTGAAGAACGTAAGATTTTCACGCTGCACCTCGTCCTGTACCAAGGTCTTCACCCTGTGGCCCGACACTCCGCTGAACGAGAATGCGATGCAGGAGTCGGAACCTCAAAAGCGTCGTCCGGCAAACTACCAAAACGGGCGGGAGCGACCCCACTTTTTCGGCTTTCAGCCGCCCAAAAAGTTCGTGGGGTCGCTCCCGCCCTCGCCAACACGACGCGACAGTTGCAGTGTCGCGTCCACAGGCGAAAGGGGCGAGCCGTAGTAAGGCTTATATAGCGACCGGACCACTCCAGAGCTGGCAGACCTCAGGGCGAAATTATTTTCAGTTCCCAGCGACACAATTTTCTTTCCCAACACTGAATAGGTAAGTAGAGGAAGAGATCTTGCCTCAATCTCTTTCTACGCGGGAGCCGTCATGGAGTCCGCGTTATCAACCATCAACCGATCCCCAGTGGCCGCCTGCCGGCTGGCGTGGGGTCTGATGGACTCGCCCTAGTCCATCAGTGAGGCAGCCCCACTCCCGGCCTTCTCTTTTCGGTGCGGAGAAAGATTTGATGGATCGGGTTGGTTAGCACATGTGACTCGGAGTACCGATGACAGGAGGGATTTCGCAGAACCCGCAAGGTTGAAAGGAGAAATGACGTGGCAATCCTAAAATCACCGCCGAGACCACCGAAGAATGAAACCCTACAAATTCGTGTCGAGGAGCAAATCAAAGCGAAGCTCCACAGGTACGCTGAGTTCATTGATTCTTCTGAATCGTATGTCGTGAGTGAGGCTTTGAAACTGCTGTTTCGAAAAGACAGAGAGTTCAGGATTTGGCTCGAGCGACAGCATCGAGACGGCGATCAGCCACAAAACGGAGGAGGCTCCCCGTTCGACACAGCCAGCACGACATGAAAGCGAGCAGCGCGCAATTCGATGATGCCGCAGCAAACGCGGCCACAAGCGAGCAACGCTGCCGAGCTAACCGTTTGCTCACCGTGCGAGAAGTAGCTGAATTGTTGCAGGTGCCCGTGTCCTGGATCTACGGACACGTGTGCAAACGATCCAGGGAGCGATTACCGGGCTACCGACTCGGGAAGTACTGGCGGTTCAGCGAAGACGAAATACTGGCATGGGCCAAGTGTCACCGCGAAGATGACCGTGCCGCTCGACCGCAAGGCGACACTTTTAGATAACACCGAACCCGTCGAGCGCGTCGTCACGGGGGACCATCAAGTTCGCACGGGTTTTCATCGAGGCGCGCTCTTCGCGCGTGGCCAACGCTAGGAAGCTTGATCAAAGATTGGCGCTTCACCAAGCAGGGAGTGATCGCGTGATTGCGGACAAGACTTACAAAGAACTACCAACATGCTAGCCACTCTGCGTAAACTTGTAGCCGACGCAAGAGAGAGCGGACGAATCAACGGAGAGGACCGTATGATTCGACGCTGTTTTCAAACTGGCTGTTTGTTCAAGAGAGGCAAGCGACGTAAGACTTGGGTCGCACGTTGGAGAGAATCGGTGATTCAGCCGAACGGCACGACCAAGAGAGTGCTCAGATCTCAAGTGCTGGGACTGGTCAACGAACTCTCCGAGCGCGAGGCCCGTAATAGAGTCGGCGTTCTCCTTCGCCCCATCAATGAAGGGAAATACCGACCGGAGGCAACCATGACATTCGGCCAATTCTTAAACGAGTGCTGGGAGCCTGCTGTGGTGCCGCATTTGAAACCAACTTCCGTCCGTTATTACGGTAAGCAGATTCAACGTCATCTGCTGCCAACGTTCGGTGGCGTGCGCATTAGGGACATCACAAAGGCAGAGGTGCAGCGATTTCTCGGACACAAACGCAAGCAGGGTTTATCTGGTTCCAGTGTTCACGGGATGCGGACAGCACTAGGGAAAGTGCTGCAAGCTGCTGTGGACTGGGGTTACCTAGATCAAAATTCCGCTCGTGGCATACGCTTGGGCGATCGCACACCAGTTCAGGAGCGAGCGTATTTGTTGCCTGACCAACTCTCGCCGCTGCTCAATTCCCTTTCCGATCCGTGTCGAACACTTGTGGTGATTGCGGTGTTGACCGGGCTGCGGATCGGCGAATTACTCGCGCTTCGCTGGAAGCACATCAATTTCATCCACGGCGCAATCCACGTGCGCGAGAACGTCTATGAGGGGCGTTTTGGGAGCCCGAAGACCAAGAGTAGTCGCAGGGATGTGCCAATGAGCCGGCCAGTACGCGAGGCATTCCTGGCGCAACGAAATGTTTTGGCGGCTGCTGATGCGGAGGCTCTGATCTTTACCTGTCGCAACGGCACGGCGCTCAATCCGAAGAATCTTCTCCGACGAGTGTTGCAGCCTGCTTGCCGAAAGCTTGGCTTGCCAGTTATTGGCTGGCATAGCTTCCGGCACACCCATGCAACGTTGCTCGGAGAGGTCGGAGAGTCGTTGAGGACTGCACAGGCGATCCTTGGACATTCGGACCTCAAGACAACGCTCAACGTCTACACGCACGCGATACCTGAGTCGCAAAAACGTGCGGTAGACAAGGTGGCTCGCTTAGTGTTCCCAAATGTTCCCGAGTTTTCGGTGGGTCCAGAAAATGGAAAAGTGAACTAATTGAAAAGAAGCGAGTTGGAAAATCTGGAGCCGAGGCCCGGACTTGAACCGGGGACCTGCCGATTACGAATCGGCTGCTCTACCAACTGAGCTACCTCGGCGCCTGCTCGACTGTAACATCGGCGCAAAAAAACTGTCAAACTTTGGGCGCGAATTGTGCGCCGCGCAGGAACGGTCTGACAGCGCGGCGTAAGCTGCGCATGCGGCCACGGAAATATTCAGCGCGAGATGGGATACATCAGCCAGGCGACGCCGAGGCCAACCAGCACGAACAACGCGAAGGACCACAGCACATATTTCACGCCGCCCGCGCGCGTGCGTTGCGACAGGCACGCCAACGCCAGCGAAACCAGCAGCGCGAACAGCAGCATCGCGCCAAGGTGGTTGAGCCGCAATGCACTATCGACGAATAGCAATGCGTAGGAAGCCACTCAGCGTCTCCGGCCCGTGGCAATCTCGATCGTGTCCAGCACCGCCAGCAAGTTCACCACGCCCGCCGCAGCTATGAAGCGCGTGCCGTAATCCCCCGCGGCGCGCGAAACATCCGGCCCTGCGGCTTCGAAGAACCGCGAAAAATAATAGAAGATGCCCGTGCCAGCATCCGCCAGAAAACCGAGCGTGCCGAAGGGATCGCCGGAATGTGGAGGGAACACATTGCCGCGCAGCAAGTACCCGCTGACGACGAGGCCGCCAACCGCACAGAAAAATACCAGCGCGCGGCCCCAGCGCCCCAGCAGAAGATGTCCCAAACCCGGAACCAACCACGCAGCGAGTGCCGCAAATAGCGCGAGCACGGCGCGGCTTGCGTTTGTGCGGGAGGCTTGCGAGCGCTGCGACGGCGCGACGCCTGGGCCGTTGGCAGCGGGGCTCGACGGCGATTCGCTGACGGGAGATTGATCGCCGGAAATCTGGTCCCCCGTCGCGTGGTCGCTGGAATTTTGATTGATGGATGCGTCGCTGAGCGCTGCTTCGTTGCCGGGCACTTCGTTCACGGTCACCTAAGCCAGCAACGGAAGAATTTCTTCCTGGATGGCGCCAGTAACGCGCGCTTCGTTCTCGCCGACGTACACATTCACTTCGCTGCGCACGCCGAATTCCGGCAGATAAATTCCGGGCTCGACGGAAAAGCAGGTGTGCGGCGCGATTTTTCGATCGTCGCGCGTTTCCAGCCCGTCCATATTTGCGCCGTTGCCATGAACTTCCTGGCCGATGCTGTGCCCCGTGCGGTGCACGAAATATTTGCCGTAGCCGGCTTTGCGAATCGCTTCGCGCGTCACGCGGTCTACTTCCCAGCCGTGCACGGCGCGTTTCTTCGCCACCGCATCCTTGACGAATTCAATCGCGGCGTTGCGCGCGTTTTTCACAATGCGGAAGATTTTAGCGTAGGATTCCGGCACGCGCTCGCCCAGGTAGCCCACCCAGGTAATGTCGTAATACACGCTTCCCGGCCGATTCAGCTTGGCCCAGATATCGAGCAGCAGCAGATCACCGGCGCGTATGGGGCGTGAGCCTTCCGCTCGTGGCTCATAGTGCGGGCTGCCGTTGTTCGGCTGCACAGCGACGATCGGCGGCTCGGCGGTGGTCAGCCCGCCCGCGCGAAATTGTTCGACGATCCATTGTTGCAACTCATATTCCGTCAGCGGCTTCCCTTCCCGCACAAATTTCGCGGCGCGCTGAAAAGCTTCGCGGGTGATGCGGTCCACGATCTTGCCGGCGTCACGATGCCCCTGAAACTGCTCTTCCGACCAGCTGGCTTCGAATTTCTGCACCAGGTCCGCAGAGCTGACTACTTTTTTCTTCAGCTTACGGATCAGTTCGATCGTCCCGGCGTCCACCAGGCCGATGTAGGGAATATTGTTGTCCGGCGAATATTGCATCGCGATTATTTTGCTTCCGGAGAGCAGCTTCGGCAGCATTTTGTGCAGCTCTTCCCAGCCGGCGTATAGAAATTTCTTGCCTTCCAGCGAATCCAGGGTGCCCTGCTCGATCTTGTGCACCAGCTTGCGCGCCTCGCCTTTGGCCGGGATGAAATAGAACCAGCGCCGCGTGACCATGCCGTTCGGATCCAGCCCGAGGATATTTCCCGCGATCGGATCGCGGTGATGATGATCGCAAAATAACCAGCCGTCGAGCCTGGCGGCGCGCAATGCAGTTTGGATGGCCTTAACATCGGGCATTTCGTCAGTCCTTGGCTTTCTTCGCCGGGCGTTCTGCCGCTGCAGCCAGCGCCAACACTTGATCGCGCTCCACACCGGTAACTACCACGCGCTTCCTGCGGTTTTTTTCGCCCGCCACAATTCTAACAGCGGCTCGCGGCACGTTCAAACGCTTGGCAAGCAACTGCACGAGCGCATCGTTCGCGCGTTCGTCCAACGGCGGCGCGGTGAGGCGGATTTTCAAGGCGTCGACATGTTCGCCGGCGATCGCGTCACGGCTTGCGCGCGGCTGTACCTGCACGTAAAACGTCACGCCTCCGGGGCCTGCTGCGATTTCCATATCTTTCGACACTATCCTTGGCGCTCAAGCCCGCGCATGCCGCGCCCGCATCCGGGACGAACGCAACTTATAACTGCTCAGAGACGAGAGAAAGAGGTATACTCGCGGCCTTCGCACCTGAATCCTCGCCTGCAAAGGAGGGCGCCGCTCATGTCCAGCACCGGCTTTGCTTTCGCCAATCCGCAACCGTCCCCCGATGACTTTAACACTTTCGACCCCAAGGATGTTTACGCCGATTCCGCGGTAGTAGCCACGCCGGTGACCGAAGCGATTCCCCCGCCCTGGAAAAATCCGCCGGTAATGGCCTTGGCGGACGTGCTCGGAAATGCGGTGGTGCAGCAGATCCAATCTTCCGGACAAATCGTTTTCCATTCCGTCGGCGACACCGGAGGCGTCAAGGAACCATCGCATCAGTTTGCCGTTGCCGATTGTATGACCGATGACCTGACCGGAAAAGACTACGGCAGCGGGCGCCCTGCATTCTTTTATCATCTGGGCGACGTGGTCTACTTCTTCGGCCAGGAACGTTATTACTACGATCAGTTCTACGATCCGTACCGCGATTACGCCGGCCCGATTTTCGCCATCCCTGGAAACCACGATGGCGAGCTCTTCCCCAGCGAGCCGGTGAGCTATTCGCTGCAGCCTTTCTACGAAAATTTTTGCTCGAAGACGCCAGGGAAAGATCCTGCCGCCAAGGGTTTCGCGCGCACTACCATGACCCAAGGCGGCGTGTACTTCACGCTCAACGCACCCTTCACGAAAATCATCGGCTTGTATTCGAATACGGGCGAATCGGTCGGCGTCATCAGCGGCGGAGTGGTTGGCACACAGCAGACCTCGTTCCTGCTGGCGCAATTGCAAGCGGCCGCCGCGCAGCGCAAACAATCCGGCGCCACGCCGTTCGCGCTGATTATCGCCGTCCACCATCCGCCCTTCACGATCAGCAGCGAACATTTTCCCAGCCCCCAAATGCTGGCGGAAATTGACGCCGCGTGCAAGTCGGCGGGGATTTGGCCGGACCTGGTGCTTTCCGGTCACGCGCATCTGTACGAACGGTACACGCGTGTGATGAAAGCGGACGGGCGCCAGATTCCTTACCTAGTCGCCGGCAATGGCGGCTATTTTAATTTGAGCAAGCCCAAGACCGGAAAAAATGGTGCGCTGCCGGTGCCGGGGGCCGTGGGAAACGACGGCAAGGGCAACAAGCTGACGCTGGTCGCTTACAACGACAACGTTTTTGGATTTCTGCGGATCACGGTCAGCGCCAAATCAATTCAGTGCGAGGCACTCGGTGTGGATGAAACTACGCGCACCAGTTCGGTGATGGACCAATTCACAGTAGATTTGACGAAACACCAAGTTGGCGGCGGCACGGCGTCCGCTCGCAAGCCGCACCAGAAAACAAAATCTGTGACAGTGATCAAGAGAAAAGTTCCGAAGCCCGGAGTTCATTCTCGGATGGGCAAAAAGAAGCGTCGCTAGCGAATCAAGCGACAGAACCGCGCGGGCCGAACAGCGCGGTGCCGACGCGAATTTCCGTAGCGCCTTCTTCGATGGCCACTTCGAAATCGTGGCTCATGCCCATGGAAAGGACCGGCAACGCGCGACTGAGCCGCCGGCTCAGGTCGTCGCGCAATTCGCGCAGCCTGCGAAAATAGGGCCGCACCTGCTCAGGCTCGTCGAAAAACGGCGGAATGGTCATCAATCCGACGAATTCCAGGTGCGCGAATGGCGCGATGCTCGTCGCCAGCGATAGGAGGCCCGTTTCGGCGATACCACTCTTGGTTTCTTCATCGGCGAGTCGCACTTCAATCAGCACCGGCAAGCACTTCCCTTCCGCGTCGGCGGCGGCGTGAAGTTTTTTGCCGAGCGCCAAATCATCCAGCGAATCCACGCGCCGAAAAATGTGCGCCGCGCGACGCGCCTTATTACTCTGCAAGTGGCCGACTAGATGCCATGTCGCATCGAGGTCCGCCACTTTCGGCTGCTTCGCTTCCCACTCCTGCACGCGATTTTCGCCGAAGTGCCGCAGCCCAGCTTCATAAGCCGCGACGATGGATTCGGCCGGATGAGTCTTCGACACCGCCACCACGGTAATTTCATCCGCGCGTCGTCCACAGCGCGCGGCAGCACGCGCGACGCGTTCCTGAATTTGCGCGAAGTTCGCGGCGATCGATGAAGATGCATTCGTCATCGGCGCGATTCTAACACGCCGAAAACCATGGCGTCCGCCGCGCCGTCGCCCTGAGCAGCGCAGCGACGAAGGCCCTCTCTTCGGTGCCGAGCACCCTGTGGAGTTCCGCGGTCGCGAATCACTAATCACTAGTCACCGATCACCAGCCGCGCGCCGCGTCTGCTGAACCGCCCTGTGCTAGACTGGGTTTCAACTACATGCCTACCCGCGGCAAATTCATCGTGCTCGAGGGAATTGACGGCTCGGGGAAACGCACGCAGTTGGAGATGATTGCGCGCGCATTCTCGTCGCGCGGCATCGCTTTCACGCAAGTGAGCTTCCCGCGCTACGACGGATTTTTCGGCAAGCTGGTGGCGCGCTTCCTCAACGGCGAGTTCGGCCCGCTGGAATCCGTGGATCCGCATTTTTCCGCGCTGCTCTACGCGGAAGACCGTCGCGAATCGCGTCCTGCGCTGGATTCGGATCTCGCGGCGGGTAAGGCGGTGCTGGCAGATCGTTACATCGCGTCGAATCTAGCGCATCAGGGCGCCCGCGTTTTACCGGCAAAGCGCCGCGAATTTCTAGCGTGGCTCAAAGAACTCGAATATAACGTGTTCGCGCTGCCAGCCGAAGACCTGGTGATCTACTTGCGCGTGCCCGCGGACGAAGCGCACCGCTTGGTGGGCGAGAAAGCCAAGCGCCAGTACACCGAACTGCGCCGCGACCTGCAGGAAGCAGATCTGGCGCATCTGCGCGCGGCGTCCGATGTTTACGACGAGCTGGCGCGCCTACCCAACTGGGTGAAGATTGAATGTTACGACGAGCGGGCCCAGACCCTGCGCGCCCCGGAAGCAATTCACAAGGAGATTTTGGAGGCGATTGAAGCGCGCGTGTTCCCCGCGCTGCACGCCAGCCGCTGATCCCATGGGCTTCAACGAATTTCTCGGCAACGAACGAATCGTCACCGCGCTGCGCGGGATGCTGCGCCGCGATCGCGCTCCCGGAGCGCTGCTGTTCACCGGTCCGCGCGGCATTGGCAAATACACGCTCGCACGCATGTTCGCCCAAGCCGCAAATTGCGAGCGGCTGCAGGATGATTTCTGCGGTGCGTGCGAATCGTGCAAGCGCATGGCTCCGCTCACCGATCCCGCCTCGCTGATTGCGGCCGGCCTCACCGAACGCGGCGAGTCCGCGGATGCCTCCATGGTCGAGCGCATGCCGCTGATCATCGAACCGCATCCCGACGTCTGGCTGCTGGTGCCGGATCCAGTGCGTCGCCTCGCGCCCGTTGCGCGTCCCATGATTCGCGTGGGTCAGCTGCGAGCGGTGCAGCGCGCCGCCTATTTCAAACCGCAAGGGCGCCGCCGCATCTTCATCCTGGACGACGCGCACACCATGCGCTGGAACGACGCCGACCTGTTCCTGAAAATTCTGGAAGAGCCACCGGAAAGCGCGACGCTGATCCTGCTGGCGCCTACTCCCGATTCCGTGCTGCAAACCATCCGTTCGCGCTGCCTGCAATTTCATTTCGCGCCAGTGGCAGTTGAACAAATCGAAGCGTTTCTCGCCGAGCGCACCGAGGCCAAAGCTCCGGAGCGCAAGCTCGCCGCGCAGCTCTCCAGCGGCAGCCCGGGGATGGCTCTCGCGCTAAATCTCGAAGAATCCGCGCGCTTGCGCCGGAGCGTGCTCAGCCTGCTGGAAAAAACCATCAACGGCGGAAAGGCCGCGGAAATTTTCGCCGCCACGGCGCAGCTCGCCAAACAGGAAAAGGAATCGTTTGAAAATATCCTGACGCTGTTCTATAGTCTGCTCACAGACCTTCTTGAACTTTCCCAAGGTCCGAAGAGCAGTCTCGCTCGAAATCCCGATTTACTCCGTGAACTGGAAGCACTCAGCAGGAAAATCGATTTCGCGTGGGTCTCGCGGGCTACCCAAGGGTTGGATCGCCTGGAAAACCGCCTGAAGCGGAACATTAGCCGCCAGCTGGGGCTGGACGCGCTACTGCTCTCGTTGAGCGACCGCTAGAGCGTTCCGGCGAATTCGTGTTTTTTCTTTAAAATGACTGCAACCGAAAGCCCTTTTCCGCAGTCATAACAGGAAGTGGCAACTGGAAGGAGCATCCATGGTAAATCGTAAGCTTTTTCGTCCTACTCTTACTGACGTGAAGGAACAATTCCCGGCCCGTCCTATTCAAGCCGTTCCGGCACAAGGAACGCAGCGCAAGAAGCCCGCGCCGCCCGAACAAACTCACGCGGAGAATTTTTATTACGTGAAGCAGATGCAATCGCGGACTCCGGTAGCCGTGGTACTCACCGACGGCGAAATCCTGCGCGGCAGCGTCGAATGGTACGACCGGGATTGCATCAAGTTGACCCGTTACGGCAGCCCCAACCTGCTCGTTTACAAGCACTGCATCAAGTACCTTTTTAAAGAGGGTGAAGACGCAGCGCAGGGCGGCGTGAACGGATCGAACGGCAGCAACGGTTCCGGCGGCTCGGACGAGTAACAGTTTCTTGTGAAAAATAAAATGTAATCTGGCGCGCACCGGGACGCGGCTTGGCAGCCCGTGTGTGCGCTCTAGGCGTGCCGCTTCTTCCGGTTCTTTCGGAAGGGTCCCACAAAAAACGTCATTAGAGCCTTGCCCACTAGGCGATGCGCGTCGTCGGTGATATCGCAATCCACCACGGCGACGTGCCGCCCAATGCGCACCACGATGGCTTCGGCGGTGACGCTGCCTCCTTCGACTGCTTCCAGATAATTAATTTTCATCTCGATCGTCGCAACCCGTGTGCCGCGTGGAGCCGACATGTACGTCGCAAGCCCTCCCGCCGTATCCGCCAGCGCCGCCAGCACGCCGCCGTGGACCACACCGTGCACTTGCAAGTGTTTTTTGCCGACGCGCATGCGGAGCACGACTTTGCCGCGCTCTGCCAGCACCAGCGCAAATCCAAAATGTTTGGTGGTTTGGTTTTCGCGCAAGCGCCAGCGCATCTCTTCGGCGGCCAGGCGCTCTAAGGATTTGGATTTCTGTGAATGTGATTGAGATTGAGAGTGCGCCATATCAATATGCCGTCAGGCCTCCATCGAGCGGGAACGAAACTCCCGTAACCCATGACGCATCTTCCGAAGCCAGATACACTGCCATCATAGCGACGTCGTCCGGCTTACCCAGCCTTCCGAGGGGAATCTCCGCGATGCGCTTCTGGATTTCGGCCGGTGCATTCGGCGCCTGTTGAATTGACTGCATGCCCAACCAGGTTTCGACCAGCGTCGGACAAATGCAATTCACGCGGATTTTATCGTGCGCGTGGTCCAGCGCCATCGCGCGCGTCAGGCCGGAGACTCCAGCCTTCGCGGCACAGTATGCTGCTCGATCCTTGCGCGCCACCAGTCCCAAAACCGAGCCGATGTTGATGATCGAGCCGCCGCCAGCCCTCCGCAACGGCGCCAGCGCAGCCCGCGAAACGAAAAATGTTCCGGTCAAGTTTGCGGCGAGCACGCGGTCCCAGTCCGCGTCGGAGGTGTGCTCCACAGTGGCAACCACCACCGCACCGGCGTTGTTCACAATCGTGTCCAGCCGCCCAAAGTGCTTCTCCGCCTCAGCCAATGCTCCTTCCACCGACTCCCGCAGGGTCACGTCGCAGGAAATCGCGAGCGATTTGCGACCACTTGCCGCTGCCGCTTCTGCAATTTCCGCGGCCACGGCATCCAGCGGCTCCCGCCGACGGCCCGCCACGGCCACCTGCGCACCCTCCCGCGCGAACGCCAAGGCGCACGCCCGGCCGATGCCGGTTCCTCCGCCGGTAATGAACGCCACTTTGCCTGAAAGTCGCAGCATCGAGAAGGCCCGTTGGCTCGTCTAATGCCAAACGGAAGGCGCGAATCTAGCATCCGGCCGCCCCCGGTGCAAGCCAAGGCAAGCGAACGGCCCCGCTTGCTGCCCGCGAGGAATGACTGTTACAGTGCCGGGAGGTCCCATGAAAATCGGAATCACGTGCTATCCAACTTACGGAGGCTCGGGCGTCGTAGCCACCGAGCTCGGCATCGAACTGGCGGCGCGCGGCCATGAGATCCATTTCATCAGCTACGCGATGCCCATTCGACTGAGCTCGACGCATGAGCGCATCTACTTTCACGAAGTAGAGGTGACCTCCTATCCGCTTTTTGATCATCCGCCCTACACGCTGGCGCTCGCGACCAAAATGCTGGAAGTGGCCGAACAGGCGCAGCTGGATTTGCTGCACGTGCATTACGCGATTCCCCATTCCGTGAGCGCGCTGCTGGCGCGCATGATGGCCATGCCGAAAAAGCTGCCGTTCATCACCACGCTGCACGGCACGGACATTACCCTAGTCGGCAGCGACCGCAGCTATTTGCCCATCACGCGGTTTTCCATCGAGCAGAGCGATGGCGTCACCTCCATTTCCAACTACCTGCGCGAACGCACCATCCGCGAATTCGAGATCAAGCGCCCCATCGAAGTGATCCCCAACTTCGTGAATTGCGACCAGTACATGCGCTGCAGGGACCAATCCGGCCGCGAGCAGTGGGCCAAGCACAACGAGCCGATCGTGATGCACCTTTCGAATTTCCGTCCGGTGAAACGCATCACCGATGTGGTGGATATCTTCGCCCTCGTGCGCGAAAAGATTCCGGCGAAGCTGGTGATGATGGGCGATGGGCCCGACCGCGGCGCGGCCGAATACATCGTGCGCAGGAAGGAACTTCAGAAGGACGTATTCTTCATGGGCAAGCAAGACAACGTCCAGGAAAAACTCGGCTTGGCTGATTTATTCCTGCTGCCCAGCGAGGAAGAATCCTTCGGACTGGCGGCGTTGGAAGCGATGGCCTGCGAGGTTCCGGTGATCGCGACGAACGTTGGCGGCGTGCCGGAAGTGGTGACCGACGGAGTGGACGGATACCTGATCCCGCCGCACGACGTGGAAACCGGCGCCGAACGCGCGCTGGAAATCCTTACTCGGCCCGACCGCGGACGTAGCATGGGCCGCAAAGCGCGCGAGAACGCCCGGGCAAAATATTGTGCGAATGATGTGATTCCGATGTACGAGGCTTACTACAGGGCAGTTCTGCAGGCCGCGCAACCTACCTCAGACGTCCCCAATCCGGGCGCCGTCAACGCCAGCACTATCAACGATCGATAAACGGCACGACCTGTAACGACTGGAGAACGGTGTTGATGTCGTTCTGCGAAATCTTGCCCGCAGCTCCCCCCGCGGTGGTGAAAATAAACCGGAACTGGTGATCGCGATCATCGAAAGCTCGAACCGCCACCGGAACGTTCTTTCCCGGGTCGCCGAACTGAAAGCCTTTCGCGTTGCCCCACGCGAAGGAATAAAACTGTCCATCACACGGGAGATCCAGACCGAAGGAAAGCTTCCACAGCAGCAGCACATTTATTCTCATCGCATCGCGCGGATTCATCAGCGGAGATTGCTGCGTCGGCGCGGCCGCATACACTGCCTGATACATATCGTAATTCTTGTCGAGCGGTTTATCGGCAAACACGTCGGCGAATCTCTGGTATTCGGTGGGGTTGGAAGTCTTAAGCGCGTGCATCGTGTCCACTTGCGAGTCCGGATCGAAAAAAACGATTACCGGCCCCGAATCGTAGAGGAACTGCGTGTAAGTGAGCGATCCCTTTACGGCGGGATTGCCGGGCCAAGGGGATTTGAATTCGTAGTTGTATGCCTTCACCTGCGGAGGCGGCGCGGGCTTCCCGGGCTTGGCGGTCATGGCCATCGTTGCCATCGGAGCAGGCGCAACATCCGATTGCTGCAGGGCCTGCGGAACATTCGCGAGCCAGGGACTGTCGGAGTTCCAAAGTTTCCCCTCGATCCACGTCAGCGTCTGCAAGCCGAATTTCACGGTGAAGCCGGCCACCAGAAACACTACTAACAGCAATATGATCGCGGGCCGCGCGCTGCTTTTATCCTGGTCGTCGATCATTCCACCTGTTCGCTGAAAGGGATTTTGGCCCCGCCATTCTACGCTATCCGCGGACCCGCGCAAAGTTCACGGGCCTCAACGTGGTACGAAGGCCCGCATTGCCAGCGTTCCCGAATACGATGTGAGTCGCCGTCGTGCGGTTGTGTCAGCTTTACCGGGGCTCAGCGCGGCGCGAGATTGGGATTCGCCGTTGGCTCGCCGCGGCAAGCAAATCATGAATTACAACCCGGCAAACGGTTCTGCGGTAGCCAACTCCGGAATCTCGATGTGAATCTGCGTTCCTTGTCCTTCCTTGCTGCGGATATCCATCTTGAATTGGTCGCCATAGAGCAGGCGGAGGCGCTCGTGCACGTTGCTGATGCCGATTCCTCCGCCGTACACCGCGGCCAGGCGCTCGGGCGAAATGCCCATGCCGTTGTCTTCGATTTCGATCAGCAGTCTGCCATTCGACTGCCGCGTGCGCAAATGAATCTGCCCGCCTTCCAGCCGCGGCGCGAGGCCATGCTTGATGGAATTTTCCACCATCGGCTGCAGCAGCATGCTGGGAACGAAGGTCTCCAGCGTTTCGTGTCCAATTTCCTTGAAGATCTGCAGCTTGTCGCGCCCGAAGCGAATTACTTCGATGTCCAGATAATCGTCAATGAACTCCAGCTCCTCGCGCAGCGGCACGAACGTCTCGTGCTTGCGCAGCAGCCGCCGCAAGATGTTCGATAGCTTCAGCACCACGCCGCGCGCCATATCCGGATCGAAGCGAATCAGTGAAGAAACCGTGTTCAGGGTGTTGAACAAAAAATGCGGATTGATCTGGCTGGTCAGCGCGTCCATGCGCGCTTTCAGCAGCAACTGCTGATTCTGCTCGAGGTTCATTTCGATACGCGTGTTGTTCCAGATCTTGATGGCCATCGCCACGCACATCATCGACGTCATCACCACTAGCAGCGAGTAGCCCCAATTGGTGGGGCGATAAGAATAGAGCCACTTCTCCGGCACTCGGCCGAAGTCCGCGAATTCAATTTCCGCCACCGTCACGCCGACGCACGCGAACAACGGCAACATCGCCCAATTTCCCTTGCCGTAGCGAATCAATTTCCAGATCCACTCTGGCACGTTGAGAAAAAGAAACGGGCCGAAATGCCAGATATCCTCTTTCTCCGGCATGGACTCACGCACCACGCCGCCAATCAGCCCCACCAGCGCCGCGATCGGGCTGGAAAGCCATTCGTGATTGCCAAACGCCGGCAGGCTAATGAGCGATCCGCCCAGCAGCCCCACGACCCGTCCGCCGATCAGCCCCATCAGGAACGAGCCTTCGAGCGTCAGATCGAAAAACCGGTAACCGCCCAGCAGCCGCAGAAACACGCCAATCGCCAGCGGGGGCGTCAGGAAAAGCAGCAGCATCACTTTTTGATCGGAATCGCGGATTTCGTTGAAAAGCAAATTGCGGAACGAGCGGAACCGCACCAGCAGCGCCGCGAGCGATGCCGCGAACCCCACTTTCAGCACCAGCGCGAATATCAACTCTTGTGCGCCAAAAAATGTATTCATTTTGCTCGCGGAGCGCCGCCTGCGCAGCGCAGGGACTAAGTTAGCCAAAGCAGACAGCGATGTAAAGGGATGCGAGCGCTGGGTGCTGTCCTAATTTGAATTCTAAAGGATTTAGCCAATGTCAGTGATCGCGATACCAAACCTTCCCAACAAACTCCGAAAGCCTTATATTCAGCCCGGTAAACGGGAGAAAAAGGCTATGACAATTGCTCTGGGATTCCCCTGCCTAGACGGCATTGTTCTTTGCAGCGACTCACAGTTGACCACACCGGGCATCATGAAATATCACGAATCCAAAATTCACACCGTCGCATGGATGAGTGAAGAAGCCAATTGGACCGTAGGACTAACTTACTCAGGCGACCCCGACATCATGAAAAGCCTCTTTGAGAAAATGAATGATGCTCTGATCGCCCAAGGTCACGCATTGACGCAGCCCTTTGTCGTTGAGGTGCTTCAACAAGCGTTAATCGAAGTTCACACCAACAGCGCGAACATTGATGCTGAATACGTGGATACGATCTGCGGTATTGCCATAAACGGTGAATCTATTATGTACGTTGGCAAACGCACCACTCTTCATAGAGAAAGAGGAATTGCAGTTTTGGGGGCAGGCGATTCATCTTTATGCAGGTTTCTCATAAACACCCTGCCCATATCGAAGAAAATTCATCAAATGCCAATGAATACCAAAACCGCGCAACTATTAGGCGTCTATATCATTGAACAAGCGAAACAGTTTGTTGATGGTTGCGGTGGAGATACTTACGTCACAACAATTCACAATGATAAAATAGCCGAAGAGTGGAACAACAAGCGCAGCCACCATCTAGATGAGCTGACAGTTCTTGCGCAAAACATGCAACGTCGAACAAAGGAATTGCTCGCGATCTTAACAGATGCCGACAATCAAGAAATTGGTGTCTTTGAAAATACTGTCAGAACAACGAAGAAGCAAGTAGAAGGATTTTACGGTTTGGGTTTGGGCTGATGTTTTGCCCATCTCGCCTTAACCGCTTTCCAGTGGGCGTGAGAGACATCACCTACGCTGCTCCGCTGATCATTGCGGCGGCTCTAGCAGGCTGCCACCTTTCTTCCAACGCCCTTTTTACCTCAAGCTTCGATAGGTAGGCACGTTAGTTACCGCTGGTGGATATCTTTGCCATGCTCTAAGCCTATACAAGCGAACGGCTTACGTAGCAAGAAGCGAAGAAGAAAATGGACTGACAAAGAAACGCTTGAGGTTCTAAGAGCGATCCTTAAAGCAGTAGAACAACTCGCGCAAAAAGATGAGTGAGCGAGCGCTATGCCTGCCGGCTTCATGGGATTGGCGATACGATAAAAAGTATGCCGCAGCTACCGCGACGATAGCTGATATGCGCTGACCGCAGCGATCATTGCCCTGGCTACTAATTCGGCGCTACGGATTCCGCCGAATGACGGCGCTGTTCAACGTGATGCCTTGCTGCTATTCAAAGATCGGGTACAGTCGCCTCTAGCGTCGCGAGGGGTTAAAGGTACCGCAGAAGCAGCGGCCCCGCAGGCGGTTGTGGCTGAACGATGGGTCGTGCGTGCGGCTGCGGCCGGAGCGTGCGAAGCATGTGTGGAGTTACGACCTCATCAACGAGATGATTTCATGATGCAAGAAGGCTGCTGATGCTTTCTTTGCATGGATGCATTTACCGGGACTCTCTTGCCATACGTGAGCAAGGCTCGACGTATAAGTGATCGAAGCACTTGCGGACGTGATGCTGTTCCGAGGAATCCCGGAAAATATCCGCTCGGACAACGGCCCCGAGTTCGTGGCGAAGGAGCTCCGGCAGTGGCTGGCAAAGGTTGGTACCGGGACGCTATACATCGAGCCGGGAAGTCCTTGGTTATGAACACACTAGCCGCTGACAAAAAACTAGCCATTGTAAGCAATCTTGTTGAAGGTGCGAGTATCCGCAGTATTGAACGTATGACTGGTGTTCACAGAGATACGATCATGCGGGTCATTTAGGCGCTAGTATTGGCGAAAGCGAGGCCGTTCCTGTCGGATCCACATTTCACGGTAGACGAGAAAGTTCTGAATGTCTGGGCCAAGAAGAGTTTCAGACCAAAGGATGGGAGTGGGAAGCCCGCTGGAGCGGGAGGAGAGGTCGACTTCAAAGGGGAAAAGCGCAAGAACCAGACCCACGAATCGACCACGGATCCCGATGCCCGGTTGTGGACGAAGTCCCGAGGCAGCGATGCGAAGCTGAGATATGGGACCTATGTTTTCAGGAGAACGCAGGGCTATTGCTGCGGATTTCTAACGAGGCGACGGATGAGCGGAGCGATATCTGCGCTGCTGATGGCATCGGCGATCCACGGGAAAGCGTATTACATTGGGAGGACACTAGAATTATGACACGCGAGAATTCGTACTAGAACTGCGCGGGATGAACATCACCGTACGTAGGTAAACGCGACGCAATCGGAGGAGCGCAATAGACGAGCGGACCACACGGCATGCGGGGTACGAGGTGAGTCAGCGGAAGAGAAAACGAGTGGAGCAATCGTTCGGGTGGATGAAGATGGTTGGGATGCTAAAGAAGGTAAAGTTGAGAGGAATCGACAAGGTGGGGTGGCTGTCTACCTATTACTGGGCGGCCTACAACCTGCGCCGATCTGCGAAACCTGACCGCCTAGCAACTACGCGTAAGCTAACGAGCCGACGGTAGTTCAGAAAAGCCCTATATCAATGCCGTAAACTCAGCGAAAACTCAAAACTGAGTACGAAAAAACTTCGGCATGGACGTTGATTATGCACAACTAGTCAAAATTTACGGCCAGCCGAAGGCTAGCGCGGCCAATGCCCGGAACTGGTATGAGCCTGTACGGGTGATTGGCGCGATTCCTACGCGAGTTACAGGCCGTCCTAGCGCAATGGGAATATCCACGTCCCATATTGAGCGCCAGAACCTGACAATGCGGATGCAAATGCGGCGATTCACGCGCCTAACCAATGCCTATAGCAAGAAGCTAGACAATCTGAAAGCCGCAATCGCCTCGCATTTCGCGCATTACAATTTCGTCCGCGTTCATCAAACTCTGAGAGTCACCCCTGCTATGGCGTCAAACCTTACAGATCATGTGTGGACATTGGGGGAATTACTCTCTGCCGTCTAAATCTTTGCTGGCTTTGCGGCCAGTACAGTCTGCTCGGCCGCCGAAAACGCTATTTGCCCTTTTCGGTAAATCAAATCGCACGATGTTCTGTACCAGGTATTTTCAAAATCTCGATAGACAACTGAGACAGGTATTCTCAATGGCTGTAGGTAAGCTAATTCAGCTTTATTAATTCTGTTATCAACTTCCTGTTCTAATGTCCGATCAAGCGCATGCTTGAAAAACGGGCCTTTTCCTTCTATGAGAATCGGCGAGAATCCTTCTTTTTCAGCGGCTATCTCCGCCAATGTCTCTCCGTAGGCGAAATGGCTTCCAAGCGAGAATCGCTCAACAGTTATTTCTAGTGCGGTCTCGCCGTGATTGAATAGATAAAAACCACGAAGCATTGAAACTGGATATGAGGCTTCTTTCGGAGCACCCCATCCCGCCATCGAAACTTGCGGTTTCCTTGCTGCGGTCTCACTTTTTATCGTTTTCGGCCCTTGGCCTACCGGAGCGAAATAGAGCACGATGCCTATAAGCACAACTATCAGCCCCGCAATCCAAGGGTGCGCGTGGAAGGGCGCAATCATTGAAGACACTACTGGAAAGTGTTTGGAGAGCAATATCCAAATATCTCTCATAACTTCAACGTTTCCGATTATGTTGATAATGAGTAAAAACACTCCTCCAGCCACCATCACTAGCACAGCAAGTTTTTGCAGGCGAGACTTCAGAGAGATGCTCATATACGGAGGGAGATTGTCCTACCAAGCAATTTCCATTCCAATCTCTAACTTATACGAGACCGGCTCACGTATTAGGATTTCAAATTAGGACAGTACCGAGCGCTGGGGCTCATCCTCGCTCGCGCCGCGCGTCTCGACGCATTTTCACAAGCTCGCGCAATCGGGTTGATTCGGCGAACCCTGCTATAATTAGAGTTTCCCATGGCGCGCAAAAAACAATCCGGAAAGTCCCTCAAGGCGCGTGTGGTCGCCGCTGCCAAATTGCCCACCGGCTTCGGCTCCTTCCGAATTTTCGGCATCGAAGGACGCAAATCCGGAGAAGAGGCAGTAGCCATTCAGCACGGCAACCTGCAGGGCGCCTCGAACGGCACTTCGAATGGCTCTGCGCGGGCCACCGCGAAATCGCGCAAGGCCCCGCTGGTGCGCGTCCACTCGCAATGCCTCACCGGCGACGTCTTTACTTCTGAACGCTGCGATTGCCGCGCGCAGCTGGAATTTTCATTGCGCAAAATCGCCAAGGAACCTTCGGGCGTGCTGCTCTATCTGCCGCAGGAAGGCCGCGGCATCGGCCTGATCAATAAATTGAAAGCTTACGAACTGCAGGACGGCGGCCTGGACACCGTGGAAGCCAATCGCCGCCTCGGTTTTGCCGATGACGCGCGCGACTACGAATTCGCTGCCGAGGCTCTGAAAGCACTCGGTATTCGCGATGTGCGCCTGCTCTCCAATAATCCAGACAAGGTCGCGCAGCTCGAAAGCGCCGGCATTCGCGTGGTTGAACGAGTGCCCTGCCGCCCGCGCACCAGCAAGCATTCCGCTACTTACCTGCGCACAAAAAAAGACAAGCTCGGCCATCTGCTCGCTGGCTTGTAGTTCCCTTCCACCCTCGCTTAATGCCCAAACTTTTCCTTGACATATTTTGGCTCTGCGCCAATACTAAACCATATGGTTAAATATTCAAGCGCGTCGCTCGATTCCACCTTCGCCGCCCTGTCGGATGCCACTCGGCGCGGTATCCTCGCGCGCCTCGCACGCCAGGGCGAAACATCCGTCAGCGAACTCGCCGCGCCCTACAAAATGTCGCTGCCCGCAGTGTCGAAGCACCTGCGCGTGCTGGAACACGCCGGCCTGGTGGCAAGGCAGAAGGACGGGCGCGTGCATCATTGCCGCCTGCGCGCCGAGCCGATGAAAGACGCGGCTGCGTGGATCGAGCACTACCGCCAGTTCTGGGAAACGCAACTCGATTCGCTGGCGCGCTATTTGGAAGATTCTGCAAGCAAAGACGTCCGCGGCAACCAAGGCAAGCGATCGGCGAAGCGACACCGTCGCCGGCTTTGAGGAGGAAACACCATGACACCTGCGACTCCAGGCACAACCGGCAAGTTGGAAGTGCGCCGCACTATCGCCGCGCCGCGTGAAAGAGTCTTTGAAGCCTTCGCGCGCCAGGAACAAATGGATCGCTGGATGTGCCGCGACGCCGCCACCCACGTCATTAAGTATTTGCAATTCGATTTCCGCGTCGGCGGAGGCTTCATGCTGGATATACGCACGCCCGGCGGCGACATTTACATCCACCGCTCCATTTACACTGAAATAAAGCGCCCGGAAAAAATTGCCTTCACCTGGAATCTTGAACTCACCGACAAAGCCGGGCACAAGACAATGCTCCATCCCAAAGACACGATCGTCACCGTGGAATTGTTGGAACGCGGAAAATCGACCGAGGTAGTGCTCACTCACGATCTCGGCGCGATCTCCGCGAAGGAGCGAGGCGATTACCAGCGCGGCTGGACCGGATGCCTGGAAAAACTTGCCGAAGCTGTGGAGAAGTAGGAATATCTGAAAATTCACAATCGAGACCGTGAGGAGGGAGCAATGCGCAAGCTGATCGTCACTTCGGCCGCAGCCATTTTGATTCTGGGAGCTATTACCGCGCGGGTTGGTTCACAACCGGCGCCCGCGAACGCGTTTGATCGGTTGAAAACGCTAGTAGGCGAATGGGACGGCTCGGACCCCACAGGCAAGCGCGTCCAGGACACGATCCGCCTAGTCTCGAATAACACCGCGCTGGAAGAGACATTTCAGACCGACACAGACAATCAAATGGTGACGATGTACACGCCGGACGGAAATCGCCTGGCATTGACGCACTATTGTTCGAAAGGCAATCAGCCGCACCTGGAAACTCCCGCGGTGACGGTGAGTTCCAACGAGTTTGCGTTCGCCTTCATCGGCGCCGCGAATTTGGCCAGCAACAACGATATGCACATGCACGGTATGACGCTGAAGATCGAGGATAACGATCACTTCTCCGAGACTTGGACGTTAATGGCCAACGGAAAGGAACAGACCGAAACGTTTCACCTCACGCGCAAAAAATAGCAGCGCGGCCGTAGGCGACAGGCTCTCTGCGGCACAAACCACTAGGTCTTCGTACGCTATTTTGGATATCCTTCTCGCGCGGAACCTACCTTCGATGCGAGGGCCATACGCTATGAACCAACCCAGCTCAGCGGATGCAGCCATGGCGTTCGTCGCCAAGATCAACGCGCACGATGTGGACGGCCTGGTGGCGCTGATGACGCCCGACCACCTCTTCGTGGATGCGCTGAACAATTCGTTTCGCGGCGCCGAACAAATGCGCCAGGGCTGGAAGTTCTACTTAAGTATGTTCCCCGACTACGCCATCGAAGTGACCGACGAATTCAGCCACGACGATGTGGTGGCTCTGTTCGGAAAAGCGCGCGGAACCTTCGCCGTCAACGGAAAGCTGGCGCGGGAAAACTTCTGGGAAATTCCGGCAGCGTGGAAAGCAGTGGTGAAAGACGGACGCGTGGCCGAATGGCGCGTCTATTGCGACAACGATCCGGCGCGAAAAATCATGGCGGCTAACTCGCCCGCCGCCAGCACCCCAACAAACCCGAACCGCTAACCTCCGCCCACAAATTGCACGATCTCGAAGCTGTCGTTCGGCTGCACCTGCGTCTGATTCCAATCCGCCCGCGGCAAGATATTCAGATTGCGTTCGATGGCCACCCGCTCGCGCGGCATGCCCAGATGATCCAGCAGGGCCGAAACCGCGATGCCATCGGGCACCTCGCGGCGCTCGCCGTTGATCGTCACCGTCATTGCGCGGCGCCGGCGGTGGGATTCTTCTCGCGCGTTCTCATCGCAAAGCGAATCTCATCCTTTCCAATGTCCGTCTGCGCTCGGATCACTAAAGCCAAGTCGCCCTTTCCCAGCGGCGGCAGGGGAAAATGGATGTGCACGCGCCCCTGATCGTCACTGGTGCCGGAATGTGTGCCCTCGGCCAACGCGCCTTCGATCACGGCTTTCACAGCGGCGCCAGGTTGCGGCTGCTGGTCCGCTTTCCGCGAAACTTCCAGCTCCAGCGAGACTTTCCCAGCCGAAAGCCACGACCCGGGATTCAACAGCTGCACCTGAATACCGCTAGGACGCGCGGCCTGCGCCGCCGCTTCCGCCGAAGCAATTTCCGCGTCCAAAGCACCCGAGCGAAGCGCTTCAATCACTGAACGATGCTGCTCTTCCACGCGCCGGCTCAATTCTTCCGCGCTGAAAGGCGCAGCGTCGGCGCCCTGTTCGTAGTTCGACGCGCGCCGGTGCAGAATTCGCCCCTGCTGATAAACAACGGTATCAATGACGGGATGGTGCGGCCCGCGATCTTCGGTCTGCACGTGGAAGACGTGCTCTCCCACTTTGACGTCCGTATTGAAGCCAGAGCTCATTGCGCTTGATTCCCCGCGCTCGCCCAGCAGCCGCACGGCGCAAAATAAAATCGTAGTAATACAGAGTTCATTTGACCGGCTGGTCTCGGGTCGTTATTATACCAGCGCCACGAAAATGAACAGCAACTACCTCGACAACTATGGCCCGCTGTTGCTGATGTTTATACTCTCCTGCGGATTGGCAGGAGCGCTGGTCATCGCGTCCGCCATCATCGGCAAGCACAAGCGTTCGCGCGAGAAAGACCAGCCGTATGAGTGCGGCATGCGGCCCACGGGCGACGCTCGCCAACCGATTTCCGTACAATTCTACATGGTCGGCTTGCTCTTTATTCTGTTCGACATTGAAGCAATTTTCCTTTACCCCTGGGCGCTGATCTACTCTGACCTGAGAGTCTTCGGCTTTGTGGAGATGCTGCTTTACATTATAATTCTGCTGGCCGGTTACATATTCCTCTGGAAGAAGGGCGCGCTCGACTGGACTCATTAATCTGCCGCCCTCGGGAACCGAACTCATAGTGGAACCGCAGGAAACAGACAAACATCCGGTAGTGCATAAACTTCGGGAGTGGAACGCCTCAGCGGTCGCGGAAGTGCTGGAATTTCGCGGTGAAATCACCGTAGTGGTGCCACGCGAACACCTCTTGCGCGCCGCCGAATATCTGGCGACGGAACCCTCGCTGCGTTTCTCGTTCTTGTCGGACATCACTCCGGTGGACCGCTTCCCCATCGAGCCGCGTTTCGAAGTGAACTATCACATTGTGTCGCTGGACCGCCGCGAACGACTGCGCCTGAAGGTGAAATTGAACGGCAGCGATCCTCTGGTCCATTCCGTCACCGGCGTCTGGCCCACGGCCAACTGGCACGAGCGCGAAAATTACGATCTTTTTGGCATTCGCTTTGAAGGGCATCCGGACCTGCGGCGTATTTTGATGCCGGATGATTGGGAAGGCTACCCGCTGCGCAAGGATTATCCGACGGAGGGCTACCGATGAGCACCACGATCGAAACACCGATCGGCGCTGCTGAGACGATGGTCCTGAACATGGGGCCGCAGCACCCCTCCACGCACGGAGTGCTCCGCGTAGTGCTGGAGCTCAATGGCGAAATGGTGGTGAAAGCCGAGCCAATCATCGGTTATTTGCACACTGGCATTGAAAAATCCTGCGAAGCGAAGACGTATTCGCAATGCATCACTCTCACCGATCGCATTGATTATCTCGCGCCACTTTCCAACAACCTTGGTTACTGCCTCGCCGTGGAAAAAATCCTCGGCATCGAAGTCCCCAAGCGCGCGCAGTACATCCGCGTGCTGCTCACTGAGCTGACCCGTTGCGCTTCGCACCTGGTGTGGGTCGGCACGCATGCCATTGACCTGGGCGCGATGACCGTCTTCCTTTACAGCTTCCGCGAGCGCGAAGAAATCCTGAAAATTTTCGAATATCTCTCCGGCCAGCGCATGATGACAAGTTATTTCCGCATCGGCGGCCTGGCGCTCGAACCGCCTCCTGGCTGGCTCGATAAAGTTCAGCGCGTGGTGGATTCCCTGCCCGGCCACATTGACGAATACGAAGATCTGCTCACCAAAAATAAAATTTGGCTGGGCCGCACGCAGGGCGTGGGAATCATCAGCGCTGCTGACGCCATCGCCATGGGCTGTTCGGGTCCGATGCTGCGCGGCAGCGGCGTTGCGTACGACGTGCGCAAGGCTTTCCCGTATTCCAGCTACGACGAATTTGATTTCAACGTGCAGACGCAGACGGCCGGCGACTGCTACGCGCGCTACCAGGTGCGCGTCGCCGAAATCCGCGAGAGCATCAAGATCGTGAAGCAGGCCATGCAGAAAATCCCCAGTGAAGGCCCGTTCCGCGCCGAAGTGCCGGGAATTATTCCTCCCTCGCGCGAGGAAATGAAGACCTCGATTGAAGGCCTGATCTATCACTTCAAGATTTTCACCGAGGGTTTTGCGCCGCCGCCGGGCGAAGTCTATCAAGCGATCGAATCGCCGCGCGGCGAGCTGGGTGTGTTCGTGGCCAGCGATGGCTCGGCCAAGCCATATCGCGTGAAGTTTCGCGCGCCGTCGTTCGTGAACCTGCAGTCGCTGCCAAAATTGGCGGAAGGCCGCTTGATCGCCGACGTGGTCGCCTGCATCGGCACCACCGACATTGTCCTGGGAGAAGTGGACCGCTAGACTCGGCGGAAAAAGGGATTTATGCAACTGCCACCGGCACTGGAAGAAAAATTCACAACCCTGCTCGGACGCTACCCCGTGAAGCGCTCGGCGCTGATCCCCATGATGATGTACTCGCAGGATTTTTTCGGCTTCCTCAGTGACGAGTTGCTTGCGGACATCGCGCAGCGCCTGGACCTGAGGATGACTGAGGTCACCGAAACCCTGGCGTATTACTCCATGCTGCGCCGTAAGCCGGTGGGCAAGCACCACATTCAGGTCTGCACCAACATTTCTTGCATGTTGCGCGGCGCAAACGAACTATATGCACACGTGCAGAAGCGCCTGGGCATCGGCAACAAGGAAGTCTCGCCGAGCGGCACATTTTCCCTGGAAGAAGTCGAATGTATCGGCGCCTGCACCGGCGCCCCGGCCATGCAGGTGAATTTCGATTACTACGAAAATCTCGACCCGGAAAAAGTGGACGTGATTTTCGAGCAGCTGCAGGACGGCAAGATTCCAAAGCCCGTCCCGGTAATTTCCGGCGCGCTGCACGAACGCAATCCCAACGAAGTGGTGGTCATCAGCAAGAATTTCGGCATTCCGAATTCACGCTCCATCGAAACTTACCTCCAGCGCGACGGCTACAAAGCGCTGGAAAAAGCGCTCAAGCAGATGACTCCCGACCAGATCATCGACGAGATGAAAAAGTCGAATCTGCGCGGACGCGGCGGCGCCGGATTTCCCGCGGGCATGAAGTGGAGCTTCGTTCCCAAGAATATTCCCAAGCCGAAATACATTCTGGCGAATGGCGACGAGAGCGAACCGGGCACTTCCAAGGATCGTCCGCTGCTGGAAATGGATCCTCACCAGTTGATCGAAGGCATGGTAATTGCCGGCCGCGCCATCGGTTCGAATTTTGGCTATGCCTATATCCGCGGCGAGTATCGCTACATTATTGACATCATGGAAACCGCAATCGCCGAAGCCTACGCCAAGGGTTTTCTGGGCAAAAATATTCTCGGCAGCGGTTTTGATTTCGAGCTAGCGGCCCACACCGGAGCAGGCGCCTACGAATGCGGCGAAGAATCGGCGCTGATGGAATCGCTCGAAGGCAAGCGCGGTTATCCGCGCATCAAGCCGCCATTCCCTGCCGTCGTCGGTCTGTACGGCTGCCCCACGGTAATCAACAACGTGGAAACGCTCAGCACCGTGCCGGCAATCATTCGCGGCGGAGGCGATTGGTACGCCAGCCTGGGCACTCCGAAAAATGGCGGCACGCGCCTGTATTCGATTTCCGGACACGTCAACAAGCCCGGCATCTACGAACTTCCGCTAGGCTTCAATCTGCGTACGCTCATCGAAGACGTTGCCGGCGGCGTGCGCGGCGGCAAAAAACTGAAAGCCGTAATCCCCGGCGGCAGTTCCTGCCCGCTGCTCGACGCCAGCGAAATTGACGTCAACATGGATTACGACGCCGTCGCCAAGATCGGTTCGATGCTCGGCTCCGGCGGCACCGTCATAATTGATGAGGACACCTGCATGGTGGACCTCGCGCGTCGCATCATGCATTTTTACGCCCACGAATCCTGCGGCTGGTGCATTCCCTGCCGCGAAGGCACCACCTGGCTGCGCAAAATGCTCGATCGTTTCCACGAGGGCGGCGGACGCGCGGAAGACATCCCCTTGATTGACGAGCTTTCGAAAAATATGCTCGGGCGCACTTTCTGCCCGCTCGGCGATGCCGCGGCGCTACCCACCATCAGCATCGTCAAGAAATGGCGCAACGAATTCGAAGACCATCTGCACGGGAAATGTGCGCTCAAACCCGCGGAAATGATTCTGGGAGCTCACTAGGAAACGCATGGCGGAACAAAAGCAGGTCACGTTCACCCTCAACGGGCAGCAAGTCGTCACGCCCGCCGGCACGCTGGTCATCGAAGCGGCCAAAAAACAGAGCGTCGAAGTCCCTTCGTTCTGTTATTACCCGGGCGTCACGCCGTCGTCCGTCGCCGCTTGCCGTATGTGCCTGGTGGAAGTGGAAAAGATGCCCAAGCTGCAGACCGCGTGCACGCTCGTCGCCACCGAAGGCATGGTTGTGAAGTCCGACAGCGAGCAAGTGCACAAAGCGCGCAAGGACATGATCGAGTTCCTGCTTTCCAATCATCCGCTCGATTGTCCCGTGTGCGATAAGGGCGGTGAGTGCGAGCTGCAGGATATGACGTTCCGTTACGGCCTCGACCACAGCCGTTTCACCGAAGAAAAGCTGCATTATCCGGAAGAAAAGTGGTCGCCGCTGGTTTATTTCGACGCTCCGCGCTGCATTTTGTGCTTCCGTTGCGTGCGCGTGTGCGATGAAGGCATGGACGTGAAAGCGCTGGGCGTGGGCGCGCGCGGCGTGCATTCCGTGATCATTCCCAACGAACCGGGCCAACTGGCTTGCGAAGAATGTGGCATGTGCATTGATGTTTGCCCCGTCGGCGCGCTCACCAGCGGCACCTATCGCTACCAGACGCGTCCGTGGGAAATGCAATATGTTCCCAATCCCTGCACGCACTGCTCGAACGGCTGCAAGACCACTTTAAGCGTGCGCAACAACGAAATCCTGCGCGCCAATAATCGCGATCAGTCCGGCGTGAACGGCGAATTCTTGTGCGGCAAGGGGCGTTTCGGTTTCGATTTCACCAACAACGCCGAGCGCGTGCGCCAGCCGCTCGTTCGCCGCAATGGCAAGCTCGAGCCGGCCAGCTGGGAAGATGCGCTCGAAGAAGTGGCGCGTCGCCTCAAGCAGGTGCGCGACAAACATGGCGCGAACGCCATCGGCGTGATCGGCTCGAATCACACCACGAACGAAGAAAACTACCTGCTGAATCGTTTCGCGCGCGCCACGCTCGGAACCAATAATATTGATCATCACCGCACCGCGGACTACGCCGGACTCGCCGCAGCGCTAGGCCCGGACGCCAAAACCGCCCTCGCCACGATGACAGACATCTATAACGCGCCCGCCGTGCTGCTGATCGGCAACGACGTGACGCAGCAGAATCCGCTGGTCGCCTGGCAAATTCGCAGCGGCGTGCGCCATCACCAGACGCGCCTCTACGTAATCAACGGCCAGGACAGCAAGATTCACCGCCAGGCCAAGCTTCTGGTGAAAACCGCGAAAGGCGGCGAACGCGCCGCAGTCCGCTGGCTAACGCATGGCGAAGGCACGTTCGACCAGCCCACCACGGAAGCGCTCGGCCAACTAAAGTCCGCTCTCGAAGCCGAAAGCAACGTAGTAATTCTGTTCGGCGCCGAAATTCAGGGCCCTGCGCTGCGTGACCTAGTTTCTTTCGCGGCGCGCATCGGTGACCAAACCAAAATCATGGCGCTCGGCGACTACTCGAACTCCCGCGGCGCTGCCGATATGGGCGTGCTCCCCGATCGTTTGCCGGGTTATGCATCCATTCAAGATTCCGGCGAACGCGCCCGCTTCGGAAAAATTTGGGGCGCTGAAATTCCCTCCGCGCCAGGTATGACTGCGCGCGCCATGATGGACGCGGCCGTAGCCGGGAAACTGAAAGCGCTCTACGTAATCGGCGGCAATCCCGTGAAAACATTCGCCGCAGCGCAACCCGACAATCTCGGGCGCTTGGAGCTGCTCGTAGTCCACGAAATGTTCCTCACCGAAACCGCGCAGCGCGCGGACGTAGTCTTCCCCGCGGCGTCGTCCTACGAAAAAGACGGCACGCTCACCAACACCGCCGGCGAAGTGCAAATGACCCATCGCTCGATTGACCCGCAAGGCCCGCGCAGCGATTTCGATCTGATCCGAATTCTTTCGCACCAGCTCGGCATGTTGGGAGTCGGCGCGCCCATCCGGCTGCGCACTCCCGAAGCTGCTTTCGACGAAATTCGCCAGAACGTTACGGGCTACGACCTGCCGGTTTCCAGCCTGCTCGGCGGCGGGGCGCCGCAATCCGCCGCAACGTGCAAAGCGTCCGAGCCGTCTTACGACGTGCCGCTAGGAAATATTTTTTCAGCCAATGATTTTCTCTTTACCAGCGGTTCCCTGGGCCGTTACTGTTCGAAGCTGACTTCTACCAAAGAGGCCAAAGATACGCCGTGGATTTCGTCACCCAACATCCAGTCCTGGTGGTATCGCTAGCTAAAATCGTCGGTCTGATGTTTTTGTTGATGACGACGCTGGCGTACCTTTCCTGGTTTGAACGTAAGGTCATCGCGCACATTCAATCGCGCTGGGGTCCGTACTACGTCGGCGCGCATGGATTGCTGCAGCCGCTGGCCGACGGCGTGAAATTTCTATTCAAAGAAGACCTCACGCCACCGAGCGCAGATCGATTTGTGTACATCCTCGCGCCCATGCTGGCGCTGACGCTCGCCATGACAACGATCGCGCTGATTCCCTTCGGCCCGCCCACCGTGCAATGGCTGGGGCAGTCCACGCTCATCGTTGCCGATAGCAGCATCGGCCTGATGTTCGTTTTCGCAATCACTTCCATGGGCGTGTACGGCGTCGCGCTCGCCGGCTGGTCTTCCAACAGCAAATATCCGCTGCTCGGCGGCCTGCGCAGCTCCGCGCAAATGATCAGTTACGAAGTTTCGCTCACCCTCGCAGTCGTCGGAGTGGTGCTGCTCTCAGGGACGCTGAATTTCAACGCAATGATCGAAACGCAGCGCGGCTATTACCTGTATTTCATCCCGCGCTGGAACGTCGTGCCGCAAATCGTGGGCTTCCTGTGCTATTTCATGTCCGCCATCGCCGAAACCAATCGCGCCCCATTCGATCTGCCGGAAGGCGAAACCGAACTCGTCGGCGGCTTCCACACCGAATATTCCAGCTTCAAGTTCGCCATGTTTTTCATGGCGGAATACGCGAACATGATCACCGTCTCCTGCCTCGCAACCATTCTTTTCTTCGGCGGTTGGCTCTCGCCCTTCCCGGAATCATGGACTTTCGTGCGTTACCTTCCGGCCGTGGGGCTCCTGGCGCTGGCGGTTTATCTTGCTTACGACACCGTAGTCCTCGCGCGCGGCATCGCGCGCATCCAACTGATCGTCGTGACCACCGGCGCACTGGTGATCGGCCTCGCCTGCCTGCATCCCGTAGTGCTCTCCATCATTCAAGGGCCGTTCTGGTTCTTGCTGAAAGTCGCCTTAATCATGTTCTTCTACGTGTGGACGCGCGCCACGCTGCCGCGCATGCGTTACGACCAGTTGATGTCCTTCGGCTGGAAATTCCTGCTGCCAGTCGCGCTCGCCAACCTGGTGATTACGGCGCTGGTGAAGGTCTGGCCGCTGCTGGTGAACCACGGATGAGCCTGCCCTTCATCGTTTTTTTCGTCTGCGCGTTTCTCGCCGTGCTCGGCGCGCTGACCCTGATTCTGGCGCGCGAGCCGATTCACAGCGCGCTGGCGCTCATATTGGTGATGGCTGCGCTCGCCGTACTCTATCTGCTGCTCGGCGCGGAATTCATCGCCGCCGTGCAGATGATTGTCTATGCCGGCGCAATCATGGTGCTGTTCGTCTTCGTGATCATGCTGCTCAATGCCGGCATCGAAGAACGCACCGACTTCAGCAAGCTCGCGAAATATGCCGGCCTGCCGCTGGGCATGTTCCTGATCCTCTTCTTGGGGCATTGGATGGCGCATTCTTTCATCGGCCAGCAGATTGCCAACGGTGCGGGCGGCACCAACGCTTCGGTTTCCACGCGCGATCTTTCCGCGCAGCTCTTTCAGAAGTATCTGTTCCCGTTTGAAGCCACTTCCATCCTGATTTTGATCGCCATTCTCGGCGCGCTGGTCTTGGCGAAGAAGGACGAATGAGCATAGTTCCCATTTCGTATTACCTGGCGCTGAGCGCGATTCTGTTCGGCCTGGGCATCGTCGCGTTCGTCTTCAAACGCAATATCATCACCATCTTCATGGCCATCGAACTGATGCTCAACGCCGTGAACCTGGCGTTCGTCGCTTTCGCGCGCGCGCATAACCAGCTCGACGGCCTGGTCTTCGTCTTTTTCGTGATCGTGGTCGCCGCCGCCGAATCCGCAGTCGGCCTCGCTATCATTATCACCCTGTATCAAAATCGCCAAACTCTGAACATCGAACGCATCAACCTGCTCAAATTTTAATGTTCATACTCGACCATCTCTGGATCATCATCGCGCTACCGCTCCTCGGCGCGGCCATCAACGGCCTATTGGGTAAGAATTTCTCGAAGCCCATCGTAAATTCGGTCGGCATTGGCTCGATCGCCCTGGCATTCCTATCCTTTGCGGAGTTGGTCCGCGAATTCGCGCAGCTTCCCGCCGAACAGATCCCTTGGGTGAAGACCTACTTCACATGGATCACCGCCGGCCAGTTCAAGGTGGATTTCTCGCTGCAGGTTGACCAGCTCACAATCATCATGCTCGGCGTCGTCACCTTCGTCAGCCTGCTGGTGCACATTTATTCCACGGGCTACATGGCGCACGAAGAGGGCTACTACCGATTCTTCAGCTACTTGAATCTGTTCGTCTTCTTCATGCTCACGCTCGTCCTCGCCGCGAACGTCGTCCTGATGTTCGTAGGCTGGGAAGGCGTGGGCCTGTGCAGCTACCTGCTAGTCGGTTTCTGGTTCCTGAAGCAATCCGCCATCAGCGCGGGCAAAAAAGCATTCATCACCACGCGCATCGGCGATTTCGGCTTCACCATCGGCATCCTGCTGCTTTTCTGGACATTCAAGTCCGTGGACTTCGGCACCATATTCAAACAGCTCGTCAGCGCGCAGCCGGACGCGGCTGTTTCCACCAGTGTCTTGACCACCATCTGCCTGCTGCTCTTCATCGGCGCGGTCGGCAAATCGGCACAACTACCTCTATATGTCTGGCTGCCAGACGCGATGGAAGGCCCCACGCCCGTCAGCGCGCTGATTCACGCCGCGACGATGGTCACCGCCGGTGTGTACATGGTCGCGCGCATGAATCCGCTTTTCTCCCGCGCTCCTATTGCCATGTTCGTCGTCGCGCTCATCGGCGCGCTTACCGCGTTCTTCGCCGCCACCATCGGCCTCGTGCAGACGGACATCAAAAAAGTTCTCGCCTACTCCACCGTATCTCAGCTCGGATACATGTTTCTGGGACTCGGCGTCGGCGCATACGCCTCCGGCGTGTTTCACCTGATGACGCACGCATTCTTCAAAGGCTTGCTGTTCCTTTCTGCGGGCAGCGTGATTCACGCCATGAGCGGCGACCAGGAAATGCCGCACATGGGCGGCCTGCGCAGCAAAATTCCCATCACGTTCTGGTGCATGTTCATCGCCACGTTCGCCATCACGGGAATCCCAGGCTTCGCCGGTTTTTTCAGCAAGGACGAAATCCTCGAAGCCGCGCGCTCCGGGCCAAACGCCAACATCTGGCTCTGGCTGCTCGGCTTGATCGGCGCGGGCTTTACTTCGTTCTACATGTTCCGCCTGATTTTCCTCACCTTCTTCGGCGAGCCGCGCTACGACGAACATCAAGTGCACGTGCACGAATCGCCGTACAACATGACGGTGCCGCTGATTCTGCTTGCGATCCTCTCGACCGTCGGCGGATGGGTCGCCGCGCCGCATCTCGTCGGCGGCACGGAATATTTTGACAAGTTCCTGCATCCGGTATTCAGCATGTATGCGCCGGCAGGCGTCGAGGGCCCGCCAGAAGCCGTGGAAGCGCCCGGAATAATGCTGTTTCATGCGCTCACCGGCTGGCCGGTACTCATCGCGCTCGCGGGTTTGCTCATTGCCTGGTGGTTCTACATCAAGAGCCCGCAAACGCCAAAAAAATTGGCAGAAAGCTTGCGCGGGCCCTACACGCTCGTTCTGCACAAATATTATGTGGACGAGCTTTATAACGCTGCAATCATCCAGCCGCTGCTCTGGATTTCGACGAACGTCCTCTGGCACGTAGTGGATGAAGGCGTGATTGACGGCACAGTGAACGGTGTAGCCCGCGTCTCCCGCGAAACCGGCAGCGAGTTGCGCGAAATTCAATCCGGCAACGCGCGCAGCTACGCCACCTGGGTGGTGATTGGCGCAGTCGGCGTCACGGTGTTAATGCTCGGACTCTGGGGGATGGTGCGCTAGCGTGGATATGCCTTCTCATTTGCTTTCGGTGATCATCTTCCTGCCGCTGCTCGGCCTGCCGGCGCTGCTGATGCTGCGTTCGGACGACCACACCTGGATCCGCCGCATTGCGCTGGCCGTCTCGCTGGCGGAATTCGTGATTTCGCTCGCGTTCCTGCTGCCCACGTTCAGCTCCGCAAATGCCGGATACCAGTTCGTTGAAAATCATCCCTGGATTGGCAACGCCATTCAATATCACATCGGCGTCGACGGCATCAGCCTTTTTCTGGTGCTGCTCACCACGTTCCTCACGCCACTCGCGATCCTCTGTTCCTGGAATTCAATCCATGAATACGTGAAAGGTTTCTTCGTCTCGCTGCTGGTAATCGAAACGGCCATGATCGGCGTTTTCGTTTCGCTCGACCTGTTCCTCTTCTTCGTTTTCTGGGAACTGACGCTGATTCCCATGTATTTCCTGGTCGGCATATGGGGCCACACGCGCCGCATCTACGCCGCCGTGAAATTTATTCTCTACACCATGTTTGGCTCCATTCTGATGCTGGTGGCGATTCTGTGGCTTTACAATCTCAGCGGCGGAGCGAGCGGCCTCCTGCGCACCTTTGATTTGCCCGAGCTCGTTGCGCGGTTGCAACGCGGCTACATCCAGATTCCGCCGCACGCCGAGCTATGGCTCTTCGGCGCGTTCTTCCTCGCGTTCGCCATTAAAGTGCCGCTCTTCCCGCTGCATACCTGGCTGCCGGACGCGCATACCGAAGCGCCCACCGCCGGCTCCGTGATTCTCGCGGGCGTGATGCTGAAACTCGGCACCTACGGCATGATGCGTTTCTGCCTGCCGCTTTTCCCGGACGCCGCGCACCGTATGGCTCCGCTCATCGGCGTGCTGGCAATTATCGGCATCGTTTACGGCGCGCTGGTCGCGACCATTCAGCCCAATTACAAGCGATTGATTGCCTATACCTCCGTCAGCCACTTGGGGTTTGTGGTACTCGGAATTTTTTCCTTCACTACCATTTCATTTCAGGGCGCGATTTTCCAGATGATCAGCCACGGCGTCTCCACCGGCGCGCTCTTCCTCGGCCTGGGCATGATTTACGATCGCCGCCACACTTACGAGATCAAAGAATTTGGCGGCCTGGTGAATCCCATGCCGGTGCTGATGGCCTTCTTCCTGTTCATTTGCCTCGCGTCGCTGGCGCTGCCGCCGCTGAATGGCTTCATCGGCGAATTCCTCATCCTGATTGGCGTCTTCCAGTATCACCACGCCTGGGCTTGCTGGGCGGCCAGCGGCGCGGTTCTTTCCGCGATTTATTTGCTGTGGTCCTATCAACGCGTCGCGCTCGGTGAAGTCACCAACGAAAAAAATCGCACGCTGCCCGATGCTTCCGGCCGCGAACGCGTGATTCTCGTCACGGTCGCCGTTGCGATTCTCTTCATGGGCGTCGCTTCGCCGCTCTTCACGCACCGCATGCAGGCCACCACCGATAGCCTGGTCCAGCAAACGCAGGGCCGCGCGGCTCTTCCTCAGCCGCCCGCGCTAGCCGACGGGCAAAAGATGATCCTGGCGCCTCCGCAACGCATGACCCTGCCGACGGCCTTGCCAACGAATGACCACGCGCTCGCATCCATCGCCCCACGAACGGTGCAGCCGTGATCCAGTTCCCCGCTGAGCAGCTCCAGAATCTGCATCGCCTGTCGCCGGAAATCGTGCTGTGTCTCTTCGGCATCGTAATCATGATTGCGGATCCGATCCTCGGCCCCGCGAAACAGCGCATTCTGGGATGGGTCGCGTTCATCGGCACGCTGGCGGCGCTCGGCTCCGTTCGCCTGATGGCGCTCGATCCGGGAATGGCCTACAACAGCTTAATCAGCGCCGACACGTTCAGTATTTTTGTCCACATGATCGTAATCGTCTCGGCGGCGCTCACGATCCTCGGTTCCATGCACTATCTCGAACAGGAAGGCATCCAGCGCGGTGAATATTATTCGCTGGTGCTGTTTGCCGCGGCCGGCATGGGCATTCTCGCAGGCGCGAACGAACTGGTCACCGCGTTCATCGGCCTGGAAATGAGCTCGATCTCCACCTACATCCTCGCCGGATTCCGCCGCCGCGCCGTAAAATCCAACGAGGCCGCGCTGAAATATTTCATTCTCGGCTCCTTCGCCACCGCGTTCTTTCTTTACGGCATCGCCATGGTGTACGGCTCCACGGGCACCACGCGCGTTGATCAAGTGCAAGCCGCGCTCGAGAAATTAATCACCGCGCAAGGACGCCTCGACTCGCTCTCCATCGTCGGCCTAGCGCTCATCTTCGTCGGCCTTGGCTTCAAAGTCGTCGCCGCGCCCTTCCAGATTTACGGTCCTGACGTGTACGAAGGCGCGCCTACACCCGTCACCGCGCTGCTCGCCTCCGGCCCCAAGGCCGCCACCTTCGCGCTGATGCTGCGCATTTTCTACGTTGGGTTCGGCACTGCGGACAACTTGTGGTACTGGGCCATCTGGATTTCCGCAGTCCTCACCATGTGCATCGGCAATTTCGGCGCGGTGGTGCAGACCAACGTAAAACGCATGCTGGCCTATTCCTCCATCGCGCATGCGGGATATATTCTCGTCGCCTTCGCTGCCGGCACGGTTTACGGCGTAGCCGCAGTGCTCTTCTACCTCGCGGCCTACGCGCTTATGAAAATCGGCGCGTTCCTGGTAATCGCACACCTCGGCCAGCGCGACGAGCAGCGCCTTGAAATCACAGATTATGCGGGCCTCGGCACCAAACAACCCGTGCTGGCCGCCTGCTTTACTCTGTTCCTGTTTTCGCTGCTGGGATTGCCCGCCACCGGCGGCTTCCTCGGAAAATTCTTCGCGTTTCAAGCCGCGCTCGATTCGCGCATCGTCTGGCTGGTAGTGATCGCCGCCATCAACAGCATCGTCGGCGCCTACTACTACCTGCGCGTGATCATCGCCATGTATTTCTGGGAGCCATCGAAAGATTACACGCCATCGAAAGTCGCCCCCGCTCTAGTCCTCGCCCTAAGCATCGCCGCCATCGGCACACTCTACCTCGGCATCCTCCCCAGCCACGTCCTGGACTACGCCCGAGCCGCCGCCGAATCTCTCTCCCTGCATTAAATCGTAGCCAATCCAAGCTAATCGCAGCCCCCGCGCGGATTTGGCTGTCGTAGGGGCGGGTCTCAGACCCGCCCCCGTACCCCGCGGACACCGCCGCGTTCGCATAGGTAGGGGCGCTGCTTGCTGCGCCCCAGCTTGCCCAAGCGTCAACGCGGCATGACACACTCGACCTCGTCGTTCATCGAACCACACCACAAATAAAAAAGCCCGGAAGCTCGCTCTCCGCGAACTTCCGGGCCTCGAATTCCCCGCCGAATCGTTACTTAACTTTCAAAAATACAATCGCGAACGTGTACAGCGCCATGGACTCAATCAGCACCAGTGCCAAAATCAGCGCGAAACGAATTGCCGCCGCCGCTCCCGGATTGCGCGCCAGACCTTCGCAAGCCGCCGCCGTAGCCTTGGCCTGTGCGTAACCGCCTGCCGCCGACGCAATCGCCATCGCGAATCCCGACGTAATCGCGACCCAGTTCGTGGCTGTCGCTTCCCCCGCCGTCCCCTGCGCAAACGCTGCCGGGGCAAACATGATCACCGCAACCACTCCCAGCAGAAACAACGCGTACCTCTTCATGGTGTTCTCCTCTCCCTCGTTATGAATTTGCCGCCAGGCGGTGGCTCCCGTCATCCTCAAGCAGCCGGGATCACACTGACAGCGATGATGCCAGCTAACTTATAAAGACGTGCAGCTGATTATTCGTGCTCTTCGCCCACAGCTCCTGCAACATAAATCACGGGCAAAATCGTGAAAACGAACGCCTGCAACACCGCTACGAAAATGTGCAGCAAAATAAACGGCACAGGACCTACCAGCGGAATAATCGCGCCAATGTAGCCCCACTTTCCAAGATGCCCCATGAACAAATACATCTCCAGCATCAAGCCGAGAAACAGTATGTAGAGAGTCTCGCTTACGAACATGTTCACCCAAAGACGCACAGTGAGCGAAAGCAAGCGCGCCAAATTACTGACGATTTCAATCGGGAACATGATCGGCGACATCGCCAGCACTGGACCCAGGAAGTGCTTTCCATGCCCCAGCACTCCATGCTTCACAACGCCGACCCAGTTGTAATAAATGAAAACCACGATCGCGCAGCCCAGCGGCACGGAAACCACCGCAGTCGGCGACATAAACGTGGGAAACAATCCCACCAGGTTGCAGATCAGCACAAACATTCCAATGCTGCCAATCATCGCCACGTACTTCTGGCCGTCGTGGCCCACGTTGTCATCCAGCAGATCTCGAATCCCCACGCCCATCGAATTCGTCAACAGCGCTTCCATGCACTGCTGCGTGCCGCCGGGGCGATCCACGGAAATTCGCGTGCGCAGCCACAAAAAGAAAACCGCGGCCAGCGCAAACACCACAATCTCGAAAGCTACATGATTGGGAATCGGAAATTCAGGATTCGCCGGCTGGATGTGCAGAGCCGCAAGCAATGCCCCGACCGGCTTCCCCAGGAAGCGGTTCAGCACAAGCGTAACCCACAATAATCCCTCGCCCATTTCCACCCTTTCAGGAACTCGCGTCTGGAGGCGGGCTGCGACGGAAAAGCTGCCCCACCATTTCCACCAGAACCGCGGCAATTACGGAAAAGAAACCGGCCAGCAGGCTTGCCACTGGAGGTCTAAAGGCCCGCAGAATAGCATACGCGGCAACAATCAGCAAAGCGTAGCGGCCCAGGAATTTCAGATAAACACTGGCTGGAACCTGCGCCCGTTGCGTTCCCGCCTGCGCCGTCGAAAGCCGCGCGAGCGTGTCTACTCCCTGCTTCATCCAGCGATAATTCACCCAGGAAAGGATCGCTCCGGCGGCTAATCCTGCTGCCGCCCTGCTGCCCCAAATGTGCCAGGTCCCGGCAGTCGCAACGGCGCCGACGACCGCAATCAGCCACTCGATGCGGCGCTCCGCGGCGCGGTAAAACTCTTCATCCCCCGCCATTGGCGCCGCCGTCCGTCTTCTCGGCTCGCGAGAGGCGCCGAATCACGTCCCATACACCCGCGCCGAAACCGAGAAAACCAAGAATGAGCGTAAGTAGCGGCGAAGTGTGCAGCCAGCGATCCAAGAGATATCCCGCGCCGCCCGCAATTCCAATGCTGGCGATCAAAATGACCGGCAACTCCATCGCCATGGCCACTTGCGTGGCGCCGCTGCTGGGGCCTTTGCGAGGACCTGGATTTTGGGAGGACATTACGCGCTGCCGCTCACTGGCTGCACATTACTGGCCACCCATCACTGGCCAAAGGGCGTCAATATTGAATACGTCGCCAAACGCAGGAACTGCTCCGGAAACATTCCGGCGGCGAGCGTCACCACTACCATCGCGCCCAGTGCAAATTTCTGCGCCCAGGTGATCACCGGCCGCACCGTGTCGCTGGACTCACGCACCCACATCGCCGCCACCATCCGGAAATAGTAATACACCGCCGGAAGAATATAGAGCACTCCCAGAACCGCCAGCACTGCGTGATGTGTTTCGATCAGCGCCCAGAAAATCAAAAGTTTCGCGACAAATCCGGCCGTCGGCGGAATCCCCGCCAGTGACAGCAGAAAAATCAACATCAGCACCGCCGCGCCAGGACTGCGCTCGATCAATCCATTCAAATCATCAATCTCGTCGCCGATGATCCCTTTGCGCCGCAACAAAATCACCACCGCAAACGCACCAGTATTGAAGAAAACATACACAAACAAATAGAACGCCATCGCCTGCAAGCCGCGCTCGTGCAAAGTGCCATCTGGATTCACCGCCGCCACGAACCCCAGCAAAATGTATCCCACCTGCGCGATTGAAGAATACGCCAGCAGCCTCTTGATGTTTGTCTGCGTGATTGCCGCGAGAGTGCCCACCGTCAGCGATAGCACTCCCACCGCCTCCATAATCCGCACCCAATCCAGATTCACCGGCCAGAAAACAGTGAGGAACAGTCGCAGCAGCAGCGCAAAGCTCGCAGCCTTGGAAGCACCGCTGACGAACGCCGTGATCCCGGTCGGCGCTCCCTCATAAACATCCGGCGCCCACTGATGAAACGGCACGCCCGCAATCTTGAAAAATATTCCAGCCGCCACGGTTCCGAGCGCGAGAAACGTCAGTAAATCCGTCCCCGGAAATTGCACGTGCCGCCGCGCAATCGCTTCCTGGATCACCGCGAGGTTCGTCGAGCCGGCCAGTCCGTACAAAATCGAAAACCCATACGCCAGAATGCCGGAACTGAACGCGCCCATCAGCATGTACTTCATCGCGGCTTCGTTTGACCGCCTATCTCGCCGCAAAAACCCGCTGAGCACGTAAAAACTCAGCGCCATCGTCTCAAGGCCCAGGAACAGAACCACCAGATCGTTCCCGCACGCCAGAAACATCATGCCTACGGTGGCGAACAGCATCAGCGCGTAATATTCGCCGTGCTGCTCGTCTTCAATTTCCATGTAACGCACCGAAATCAGAATCACCAGCGCCGTGGACGCGAGGAAAAGAAAGCCGAAGAAAATAAAAAACGGATCGATCCGGATGGAATCGTAGAATCCCGGCGCCGGCCCAATCGGCGGCGAAGCGTACGCCTGCAGCATGTAAAGCGAGCCGGCGCTGAAAATCACTCCCAGCATCGCGGTCAATGCATTCCAGGATTTTTGCGGCTTGGTCAGCAGAAAATCGCTCAGCAAAATCGCCAGCCCGAAAAACACCAGCATCGCTTCCGGCAGCACCAGGAAGAAATCCCCGCGCGTCTGCTCGAAGATCTTCTGCCAGGGCATCTATTTCACCTCGGCCTGTGCGCCGGCTGGGCTGGCCATCGCCGGAGCAGGTGTCGCGCCGGATTCGGCCGCAGCCTTCTCGCCCGGCGAATGTGTGTCCGCGTAATATCCCGGATGCACTCGCTCCACCAGGCGATGCACCGGCGCTTCCGCCACTTTGAAAAGCGGCGCAGGATAAATTCCGATCCAGAACGCCAGCACCACCAGCGGAATCAGCGTCGCGTATTCGCGCGCGTTCAAATCCGGCAGATGTTCGTTCGCCGGATTCGTCACCGAGCCGAACATCACCCGCTGGTACAGCCATAGCAAATATGCCGCGCCCAAAATCACACCGAACGAGCCCCAAGCCGCCCACTGCCAGCTCACTTCAAACACGCCGCGCAAGATCGTGAACTCACCGATAAACCCGTTCAGCAGCGGCATGCCCAGCGAACTGAGCGTGATAATCAAATACACTACAGCGAAATTCGGCATCGGAGTCGAAAGCCCGCCAAAGTCGGAAATCAGCCGCGTGTGCCGCCGTTCGTACAGCACGCCCACGAGCAGGAACAGCGCGCCCGTCGAAATGCCGTGATTGATTTGCTGGATGATGCTGCCGGAAAGTCCCAAGGGTGTGAGCACGAAAATCCCCAGCGTGCAGAAGCCCATGTGGCTCACCGACGAATACGCGATGAGTTTTTTCATGTCCTTCTGCATCATGCAGACGAGTGCTCCGTAAATGATTCCGATCAGCGACAGCACGATCACAATGCCGCGGTACTTCACCGTCGCGTCCGGAAACATCGGCAGCGAAAAACGCAGAAATCCGTACGTCCCCATTTTCAGCAGCACGCCGGCCAGGATGACGGAACCTGCCGTCGGTGCCTCAGTGTGCGCGTCCGGCAGCCAGGTATGGAACGGAAACACCGGCACCTTGATCGCAAACGCGAAAAAGAATCCCCAGAAAAGCCACTTCTGCAGCCAGCCATCCTGCGCCAGGAAGGGATGGTCCAGAATCGCGCGCACATCAAAAGTATTGCGGTAATAATAAATCGCCAGAATCGCGAGGAGCATCAGCACCGACCCGGCCAGCGTGTATAGGAAAAATTTGATCGCCGCGTACAGCCGCCGGTCGCCGCCCCACACGCCGATCAGGAAGTACATCGGCACCAGCATCACTTCCCAGAACACGTAGAACAGCACGAAATCCAAGGACATGAAAACGCCCAGCATGCCCGTCTGCAGCAACAACAGCAGAATGTAATATTCCTTTTCGCGTTTGTGGATCGCCGACCACGAAGACAAAATCGCAATCGCGCCCAGCACCGTGGTCAACATCACCATCAGAAAGCTCAGCCCGTCGATCCCCAGCGTGAAGTGCGCTCCCACCGAAGGAATCCAGTTGGCATTTTCCACAAATTGAAATTGCGGCGCGCCCACCCCGGACTGAAAGCGCCAGATCAACGGCAGCGAAACCAGCAAGCCGAGGAACCCGAACAGATTGCCCATCCAGCGATGCAGGTCAGCCCGCTCGCGCGGAATAAATAGCATCAGGATCGCGCCCACCAGCGGCGTGAACAGGATCGTGCTTAAAATATGGCTATCGGAAAAGAGCATCCGTTCCCTCGCGTTCTTCTACAACAGCAATTTGCAGACCCTGCTCGCCCGCATCGAAACCCAGCTTAGTGCACCGCGTGATGCGCCAGATAAAAGTAATATCCCAGGAACCCGATCAATCCGATCACGATGAACAGCATGTAACTCTGCACCAAGCCATCCTGAATCAGGCGCACTGGAAAACTGATCAACCAAACGATGCGCGCGCCCAATTTCACCGAACCGTCCACGATCCACGTGTCCCACCACATCGAAACGCGCGACACGAATCGCGTGAGCCATCCCGCGCCGTCCACTCCCACCCCATTAATCACATTTGTATCGAACCAGCCCAGCGCCAGTCCCAAATCCTTCGCGCGATTCACGAACAGCGCGTCGTACAGCTCGTCCACGTAATATTTGTGGTACACCAGATCGTAAAAGCCGTTCAAACTCTTCGCGATTTTCGCCGGCAATTCCGTGCGCTTGATGTACAGGTACCACGCGAACAAAATTCCCAGCACCACCAGGCCTTCGGACATCAGCATCAGATTTATTTCGCCCATGCGCGAGCTAGGGCCCTTCAACGGCTCCACGCGCGCTTGGTGTGCGATCCCCACCACCGGCTCCAGAAAATGCACGAAGTGGCTGTTACCGCCGAGAATCTCCGGCCAGCTCACCAACCCGCCCACAATCGAAAGCCCCGCCAGAATCACCAGTGGCACCAGCATCGATTTCGGCGATTCGTGGATGTGGTGGTCCACCTCATGGTCCACGCGCGACGTGCCGTGGAACGTCATGAAAATCAGCCGGAACATATAAAACGCCGTCATCCCCGCGGTGAAATATCCGATGGCCCACAACAGCAAATCTTTCTCGTACGCCTTGCCGAGAATCAGGTCCTTGCTCACAAACCCGGCAAACGGAAAAATTCCTGCGATCGCCAGCGTCGCAATCAACATCGTCCAATACGTCACCGGAATTCGCTTCGAAAGCGCGCCCATCTTGCGCATGTCCTGCTCGCCCGAGAGCGCGTGGATCACGCTGCCCGCCGCAAGGAACAGCAGCCCTTTGAAAAACGCGTGCGTCATCAGGTGAAAAATTCCTGCGGTGAATGCACCCACGCCGCACGCCAGGAACATGTAGCCCAGTTGCGAAACCGTGGAATACGCCAGAACTTTTTTAATGTCGTTCTGCACCACGCCAATCGAAGCCGCGAATAGCGCGGTAATTGCACCCACCAGCGCGACCACGCCCATGGCCTTCGGCGACAGTTGGTATATCGCGTTCGTGCGCGTCACCATGTACACCCCCGCGGTCACCATCGTCGCCGCATGAATCAACGCGCTCACCGGCGTCGGGCCTTCCATCGCGTCCGGCAACCACACGTACAGTGGAATTTGCGCCGATTTCCCAGCCGCGCCCACAAACAGCAGCAGCGCAATCGCCGTCAGCCGAGGGTCGCCCATCTGAAAATTTCCCGCATGCAGCGCCGGCCCGATATCACTGAATCGCACCGTCCCCAGCACGGCCGAGCACAGAAAAATCCCCAGCAAGAATCCCGCGTCGCCCACGCGATTGACGATGAACGCTTTTTTCCCCGCGTCCGATGCCGACTTGCGATGAAAATAAAATCCAATCAGCAAATAACTGCAGGTCCCCACGCCTTCCCAGCCAACAAACATCATCAGGAAATTATTCGCCAGCACCAGAATCAACATCGCAAACATGAACAGGTTCAAATACCCGAAAAATCGGTAATACCCGCCCTCGTGCGCCATATATCCCGTGGAATACACGTGAATCAAAAATCCCACTCCGGTAACCACCAGAATCATCACGGCCGAAAGCGGATCAATCTGGAATTCCCAGGATGCCACGAAATTCCCGAGGCGCCCGTCGAACATGTGAAACGGGATCGCGGGCAACCACTGGAAAAGCATCTTCGTGAAAAATCGCTCGCGTTCAGGCCGAGCCACCAGCTGAAAAAACGCCCCCACCGAAAAAATGAACGAAACAAATACGCTCCCCGCACACAGATAGCTCACGATGTTGTTCGCGAGCTTACGCCCGTAGAACAGCATGACCGCCGCCGTCAAAAGCGGAAACAGCGGGATCAGCCAGATATGCTCCAGAAAAAATGGCGCGTTCATCGCTGGGCCTTCACCATTTCATGATGTCCATTTCGTCCGCGAGCACCGTCTCACGATTGTGGAAAAATGCAAGAATGATTCCCAATCCCACAGCAGCCTCCGCCGCCGCATCCGTAATAATGAAAATCGCGAACACCTGACCATCCACCGTGCCCCACATCCGCGAAAAAACCATCAGGTTGATGTTCACCGCGTTCAAAATCAGCTCGATGGACATCAGCATGATGATCACATTGCGCCGCGTCAGCACCCCAATCACGCCGATGATGAACAGCGCCAGGCTCAAAAACAAATAATAGTCCACCGGAATCATCCCACTCTCCGCTTGGCCATCACCACCGCGCCAATCATCGCCACCAGCAGCAATATCGAAGCGATCTCAAACGACAGCATGTAATGGCTGAACAACGCATCGCCAACCGCCTCGGTATTCTTCGGCGAAATCTCCGCGGCCATCGCCGGCAAACGCAGCGCGCCTCGTCCTACCCAGATCGCAAACAAAAATTGCGCCGCCAGCACCAACGCCAGCGCCCCCGCTACAATCCATTGCCGGTTGAATTGCACCAGCCGCATCGAAACATCCAGATCCACGAGCATGATCACGAACACAAACAACACCATGATCCCACCCACATACAAAATGATCTGCACGATGAAAAGAAATTCCGCCTGAAGCAGCAGAAAAATTCCGGCCGTGGAAAGCAGCGTGGTAATCAAAAACACCGCGCCATGCACGATATTCCGCCGCGTCACCATCAATATCGCGGACGCCACCGCTAACACCGCGAAAAATATAAATAGCGCTTGATTCAGCGTCTGCATCTATTCACCGTCCGCCGTCTGTGCCTCAGAAACCGGCGCATCGTCTTTCGCCAGCAGCATCGCTACGCCTAGCGTTGCCAGCGTCGTCGGTATCAACGAAACGATCGGCCCCCACGCCCATTGCTGCCGTAGCACAATCGCCACACCCACGCCAATCACGTTCACCAGCGCCAGCGGAATCAGAAATCTCCAGCCCAGCCGCATCAGCTGGTCGAACCGGTAGCGCGGAAACGTAAACCGGATCCACAAGAACGCATAAATGTACGCGAATACTTTCGCCATGAACCAGAACGCGCCATGAATTCCCTGCATCACCGCAGGCGGCGCGAACAAGGCGCCCGCCAGCACGCTGGCAATAATCACGCACAGCCCCGCCACCAGCGCCATGACGATTTTCTGAATTTTCACCGGCTGCTTCCGCACCAGTGAGACGCAATACAGCGCCACGCCAAGCGTCAGCAGCGCCGGCAACGCATCCAAAAACTCGATCGATGTTCCCGGAATTTGTTCGTGGTAACGCGCGCCCGGCCGCAGCCATCCCCCGAGAAACAAAGTCGTCGCGACGCCTGCAACGATCACCATGTTCGCGTATTCAGCCAGAAAATAAAGCGACCAGCGGAATCCGCTGTACTCCGTCATGTAGCCGGCCACCAGTTCCGATTCCGCTTCCGGCAAATCAAACGGCGCGCGATTCGTTTCCGCGATCGACCCAACCAAATAAATGAAAAATCCGAACGGCACCGAAAAACCGAACCACACGCCCTGGTCCGATTGCGCCTGCACGATATCCTTCATCGAAAGTGAGCCCGCCAGCAGCAACACCGAAATCAGCGCCAGCCCCGCCGCAGTTTCGTAACTCACCAATTGCGCCGCGCTGCGCAAAGCTCCCAGCAATGAATAGTGGCTGTTCGAAGCCCACCCGCCCAGCACAATGCCGTAAATTCCCAGCGAGCTCACCGCCAGAATAAAAAGCAATCCAATATTCAAATCCGCGATCTGAAATGCAGGACCAATCGCCAGCGCCGAATACGCCAGCAGCGCCATCGTCACGCTCACCAGCGGCGCGAACCAGAACATCAGCCGGTCCGCCTTGTCCGGAATAATATCTTCCTTCAACAGCAATTTCACCGCGTCCGCAATCGGCTGCAGCAATCCGTGCGGCCCCACGCGCATCGGGCCCAAGCGCGCCTGCATGTCCGCCATTACTTTTCGTTCCATCAACACGATGTAGCCCGCCAGCAGCGGCAACACCGCCACGATCACCACGGCGTAAACCACCGGCAGCACGAACGGCATGATTGAAGGTGGAATCAGATGTCCCATTTTCTAGCGGTCCACTTCCCCCAGCACGATGTCGATCGTCCCGATGATCGCCACCACGTCCGCGATCAACGAGCCTTTCGCCATTTTGTCGAACGCCTGCAAATTAATAAACGACGGCGGCCGCACGCGCACGCGATAAGGCTGCGTGGTCCCGTCGCTGACGATGTAATAGCCCAGTTCGCCCTTGGGCGCTTCAATCGAGTGATACACCTCGCCCGGCGGCGGCTTCAGCACTTTGCCGATGCGCGCCATGATCGGCCCGGTGGGAATATTCTCCACCGCTTGCAGGCAGATGCGCCGCGACTGGCGCATTTCTTCCATGCGCACCACGTACCGGTCGTAAGTGTCGCCCGTTTCGCGCGTGGGAATATCGAATTCGTATTGGTCGTAAGCCGCGTAGGGCTGCGCTTTGCGCAAATCCCATTTCACGCCGCTGGCGCGCAGCACCGGACCTGTCACTCCCAGCGCAATCGCATCTGCCGCGTTCAGAATTCCCACGCCTTTGGTGCGCCCTACCCAGATGCGATTTTCCGTCAGCAGCGTTTCGTACTCGTCAATCTTCTTGCTGAAATCGTTGCAGAAACGCTTCGTGTCTTCTTCGAAACCGTCGTATGTCTCGTACTGCAATCCGCCGATGCGAAACGCATGAGTCGTGAGCCGCGCACCGCAATACTTCTCGAAAATTTTCAGAATCTCTTCGCGCTCGCGAAAGCAGTAAAACACCGGCGTCAGCGCACCGATATCCAGCGCGTGCGTCCCCAGCCACAACAAGTGGCTCGCGATCCGCTGCAGTTCCGTCAGAATCGTGCGCACCACCCTCGCGCGCGGCGGCGCTTCGGTGCCCAGCAGTTTTTCCACGGCCTCGCAATAGCCCAAACCGTTAGAAACCGCCGCCACGTAATCCATGCGATCCACGTACGGCGCAAATTGCTGGTAGCTGCGATGCTCGGCGATTTTTTCCACGCCGCGATGCAGGTAGCCGATGATGCATTCCGACCCCGCCACGCGCTCGCCATCCAATTTCAACTTCACACGCAACACGCCGTGCGTTGAAGGATGCTGCGGCCCCATATTCAAAATGATTTCGTCCGCGCCCAGCACCGTGGTGTTGACGCTATCCATCCCCGAAATCGTTTTTATCGTGTGCTCGTTGCCCATTCGCTCGTGGCCGTGTTGCGGCGCTATTGCCCGCTCTCGATTCCCAGATTTTCCCGAACCCAATCCGTATCTTGCTTCAAGATGTCGTAATCCTTGCGCAACGGATGGCCCTGCCACTCATCCGGCAGCAAAATGCGCGTCAGATTGGGGTGGCCTTCAAACACAATCCCGAACATGTCGTAACATTCGCGCTCCATCCAGTTCGCCGCAGGCCATATTTCGCAGACGCTGGGCGCAGGTTCCGTTTCACCCGCGTACGCTTTCAACCGTAGCCGCTCATTCTTCGCGAACGAATATAGGTTCAGCACCACGTCGAATCGTTTTTCGCGCTTCGGCCAGTCCACCGCGGTCAAATCCACCAGCATGTCGAATTTTTCGTCGTCGCGGCAATAACGCGAAATTTCCCGCAGCTGTTCCAGCGCGATCGTCACGATGGCCTGCTTGCGGTCGAGCGATGCTTCACGAAATGCATCGCCGAAGCGCGCCTTCAGCCGCTGCGTCAATTCGTTATCGAGCGGAACAGGTTTTGGCGGTGCTTCTTTCGGTGGTGCAGGTGGAGCGGCAGGTTTCGGCGGCGCAGCGGACGCTGGAGCTCCAGGCGCGGCAGGTTTCGGCGGCGCAGCAGCTGCGGGAGCACCAGGTGCAGCAGGTGTTGCGGCCGTCACGGGCGTAGTCGCAGCAGCAGGAGACTTCGTAGCAGGTGGTGCGACAGGTGGTTTCGCTGCAACTGGCTCGGCCGGAGTCGCTAGGACCGGCGGTGTAGCTGCGATCGGTTCAGCAGGCGCAGCAGGAACCGCTGGCGCTTCAGGCTTGGAAGGAATAGAAGGCTTTTCCGCCGTGCCTTCCGGCGGTTTTGCGGCTGGACCTTTTTCCGAAGGGTCGTTGACCATCGGTTCGATCGGCTGCCGTCGCTCGGTGCGCGCTACAAATCGCGCCCGGAAATCGGCTCGCAGCCCGCCTTTTTAACACACTCCAAAAAACAACGTCAATTCCACTCTATCCACGCGCAATCTTCGGCGCGACGCCGCTCCTACACCCAGTCCAGCGCGCCCTTGCGATACAGCCACACATACCCGATCAGCAAAATCCCCAAAAACACCAGCATCGTCACCAAGCCATACACGCCCAGCTGCCCGTACTTGATCGCCCACGGAAACAGAAATATCGTCTCGACGTCGAAAATCACGAACAGAATCGCCACCATATAAAACCGGACCGAATACCGCCCGCGCGCATTGCCTTCCGGCGGCACGCCGCATTCGTAAGGCTCCAGCTTCGCGCCGTTCGGCTTCATGTCCGGCCGAATCAACTTGAAAACCATCAGCGAAACGGCAGGGAAAGACGCGGCGAGCACCGCGTAAATCAATATCGGAATGTATTGGCTCGGCATCACGGGATCAGCGTTGACCCACGAACAGCGCATCCTAGCACAGCGGTCAAGTCTCAGCCAGCCTCATCCGCCACAAAAATTTCGCTCCATCGAACGCGCGAAGCGTCTGGTTTTTGCAGTTGAACGTGTAACGGGCGCTTCGTCGCGCGTCTTTCGGGATGAAGCGGCCAGGTGAGCATCAAGACGGTCGGCCCGTCGGTTGGGTTTTTTGGATTGGTATTAATGTCGTGCGCCGTGCAGCACATCCACGGCATGAGGAAGCAAAGCAGCAACAGCGTCCAGCGAATCCACCGCACCGCGCGGACTTCCCGGTAAATTCAAAATTATCGTGGTCCCGCGAATCCCCGCAGCGCCGCGCGACAAAATCGCGCGCGGCGTTTTCTTCAGTCCCTCCGCGCGCATCTGCTCAGCAAATCCCGGAATCAACCGCTCCGCAACAGAAATCGTAGCTTCCGGCGTCACGTCGCGCGGCCCCACACCCGTGCCACCAGTAGTAAGAATCAAATCCGCCACGTTCGCGTCAGCCGTCTTCCGCAAAAACTCGGCGATGCTCTCGCGTTCGTCCGGCAAAATCTCCGCCGAGACAATTTCCCATCCCAGATCCCTGCAGCGCCCCGCCACCGCCGGACCGGAACCGTCCGCGTGCTTCCCGCTGGCTACCGAATCGCTCACTGTGAGTATGGAAACCCGCATGGCGTGGGCCGCGATTCTCTCGCGATTATCCTTCGGTTACCGGCGCGTCTTCGCTTTCGCCGTCGCGCTGGCCTTCATCCACCAACCGCAGCGCTTCCATCAGCAGCCCAGTCGTGGTTCGCGAAATGATGTCCCGCGTAGGCGCGCGATTGAAATCAATTTCAAATTCGCCTTCGGGCCAGCGTACCGCCTCGAATACCGCAGCCTCACCTTCGAGCGCTCCCAGCCGCGCGTCTTTGCATTGCCCCGAAGCAAAAAATAAATCGCCGCTTTCTTCTCCGCGCCGAATCGTTAGCTGGCAGGACTTCTGCCCCATCTCCAGCGACTGCATCAAATCCATGATGGACATTTCTTCCAGCCGTCCCTGCACCACTCCGGGGCGCACTTGGCGATTCTGCAATTTCTCCAGCTGCAGCCGGTCCACCACTTTTTTCGCGCGTCGCACCAGATCTTTCAAGAAAAACGGCTTGGGAATGAATTCCTCGACTCCCTCCACAATAGGCCGCAATTTCTCTTCAATATCGCTGCGGCTGGCTAGAAAAATAAACGGAATCGCCTTGGTCTGTTGCCGCCCGCGCAATTTTTCATAAAGCTGGCGCCCATCCAGCCCCGGCATGCGGTAGTCGCACACCACCAGGTCCGGCGGATCATCCACGATTTTCAGCAACGCATCGGCGCCATCCGCCGCCGCGCGCGCATCGCAATGCGGCAGCAACCCCTTCATCAATAGGTCGAGGATCAGCGCGTTATCGTCCACCACCAGGACTTTCACATCCTTCATTGGTGTCATCGCTTCACACGCTTCCCAGGACGCACATACGTGCCGCTTCGCCCGCCCGCCTTCTTCACCACGTACACCTCAGTGATTTCCATGCCGCGTTCCAGCGCTTTGCACATGTCATAAATTGTCAGCGCCGCAACCGACACCGCCACCAACGCCTCCATCTCGACGCCGGTCGGGCCGGTAGCCGTCGCCTCGGATGTCAGCTCGATTCCATTCTGGCACAGCTTGGCGTTCACATCTACGTGAGTCAAAGCGAGGGGATGACAAAGTGGAATCAGCTCCGCCGTGCGCTTGGCAGCGCCAATTCCAGCGATTCGCGCGATTTCCAGGGGATTGCCTTTGGGAGATTTCAGCCGACGCACGCTGCTGATTGTCGCGCGCTCCATGCGGATAAATGCGTGCGCCTGCGCGGTGCGCGAAGTGGGCGCCTTCGCCGTTACGTCCACCATTCGAACGCGCCCTTTTTCATCAAAGTGCGAAAGTTTCGTCATGATGCTCTTCGTGCTGGCTGGTTCTGAGGGCCGGTGCTGGCGATTAGTGATTGCTGAGTGGTGATTGGTGACCGTTCATTTGTATTGAATAGAAAAAATGAAGTGCTTTGTTTTGTTGCAGTTACAAAATTCGGACTGCGCGAAAAGGCTTCATTTGTACTGAATAGAAATTGGCGGTTTTGGAGGCAGGCGGCGCGGCGGCGGACGGCTTGGAGCGCCGGCGGGAAGGCGCTGGATCGGTCAAGGGCTGTACTCGATATTTTCACAAATTCATCATGCACTTGTGCAGCGCGAAATGCAAAACGTTGTGTGTGTACATTCTGCTTTGCGGCACCTACTGTGAGGCACCCAACTCAGAACAATCCCCGCCGCGGCAAAATATCCGCCATCTCTCCCGCCGCGTACACCTGCTTCGCTTGCCCCACCACCAAAAAACAATTCCCTTTCACGACGGACCCAATATCACCCGACCCTTCCCAATGAATCGCTTCCACCACCGCCTCGCCCTCGGGCCAGCTCACACGCGCGGGCAAAAAATGCGCCAGCGGCGGCTTTTCATTCAAAGGATGCGCCAGCTTGGCCTTCAGCAGCGCCAAAGGATGCGGCTGGTGCCCGCTCAGCAACTCAATCCCCGGCACCACAAACAGCTCGAACGTTACCATCGTCGAGACCGGATTCCCGGGCAGGCCGAACACCGGCTTGCCCTTGCAAAAACCGAAAACCGCCGGCTTTCCGGGACGAATCGCCACCGCATCGAAATAAAATTCCGCGCCCATTTCCCGCAACACTTGCTCGACCAGATCGTATTTCCCAACCGACACGCCGCCGGTGACTACCACGACGTCCGCGTCCAGCGCCTGCTGGATTCGCGCGCGCAACTCCTCCAGATTGTCCGGCGCAGTTCCCAGCATCACCGGCTCGCCGCCCGCCAAAGCCACTTGCGCTGCCAGCGAAACATTATTGCTATTGCGAATCTGATATTTCGTGGGCGTCTGCTCCACCGTCACCAATTCATCGCCCGTGGAAAGAATCGCGACGCGCGGTTTTTTCGCCACCACCAGCTTCGAGCGGCCGACCTGCGCGGCAATCGCCAGCTCCGCATAACTCAGCCGCTTGCCGCGCGCGATCACGCTTTCACCAACGCGTGTTTCCTGCCCTTCCAGTACAAAATGCGCGCCCTCACGTGCCGCTTCGTCCAACACCACGTACTCACTCTCAATGCGCGCATACTCGTTCATCACAATCGCATTCGCGCCGCGCGGCATCGCAGCGCCCGTCATGATCTGCACGCAAGTTCCCGGCTCGACCATGCCGCCGAACGCAACGCCCGCCCGGCTTTCGCCGATCAATCGCAATTTCGCTCCGGCTTGGGCTGCATCGGCCGCCCGCAACGCAAATCCGTCGCGCGTCGAGCGATTGAACGGCGGATAATTCCGGTCCGCGCGCACGTCTTCCGCCACGATGCGTCCCAGCACCTTCGTAGGGTCTTCCGAGAATTCGATCGATTCAGTGGGAGGGGGAGGCGCACAACGCCGCGCGCAGATTACTTCAATCACTTTCGCGCGAGCCGCTTCGTAGGAAAGCATGGCGCCTTAGAGCCAGGACGCGAGTTTCGTCCCTCGCGGAACAATCGTTGCATCGCGTTCCGGCCCGGTGGATATCATTCCGATTTCAACCTGTAGCTGCTCCGAAATAAAATTCAGATAATTCCGCGCCGCTTCCGGCAATTCCTTCACGTCGCGAATTCCCGGCGTCGGCTTCTGCCAGCCGGGCAGCGTCACATACACGGGTTCGACCTGGTTCAGGATCTCAACATCAGCCGGCATATTCTCCAGCACCTCGCCCTTATATTTATATCCGGTGCAGACTTTGATTTCCGGTTGCGTGTCGTACACGTCCATCTTGGTCACGACCAGCGAATCAATCCCGCTCAGCATTTTCGCAAACTTCAGCACCACCAGGTCCAGCCAGCCGCAGCGCCGCGGCCTGCCGGTCACAGCGCCAAATTCCTTGCCGCGCTCGCGCAACGCCTGCGCGTCCAAGTCTGGCATCTCCGTGGGAAATGGTCCGCTGCCCACGCGCGTGGTGTAAGCCTTGGTGACGCCCACCACGCCGCCAATGCGCGTCGGCGCCACGCCCAGTCCCGTCGCCACGCCGCCCGATGTCGCGTTCGACGACGTCACATACGGATACGTCCCATGATCAATATCCAGCATCGTGCCCTGCGCGCCTTCGAACAGCACCGATTCGCCGTTATCCAGCGCGCGATTCAGCAGCACGCCCGTGTCCGCCACCAGGCCGTGAATGTGCGCGGCCAACTCCAAATATTGATCGTAGATTCCAGCGGTTTCCAGCGGATGCCCGTACGTCGCGCGGCTGATCGCATTCTTTTCGGCGACCACGCGTTCCAGTTTCTCCTTGAATCCCACCGGATCGAACAAATCGCACACGCGAATTCCGCGCCGCGCCATCTTGTCTTCATACGCAGGCCCAATGCCCCGCGAAGTAGTCCCAATCGCCGCCGCCCCGCGCGCCGATTCCGCAGCCTTATCCATCTCGCGGTGATAAGGAAAAATCAAATGCGCGCGATCGCTCAGAAAAAGCCGCCCGCGCACCTCAATCCCTGATCGTTTCAGATTTTCCAACTCGGCCTCCAACGCCGCGGGATCCACGACGGTTCCCGCGCCAATCACCGCCTTCTTTTCCGGGCGCAGAATGCCGCTGGGAATCAATTGCAGAATGTATTTGTGATTATTGAAAATGACGGTATGTCCGGCATTGTGTCCGCCCGCGTAGCGCGCCGTATAGTCGAACGACTGGGCCAGGTAATCAACCACCTTACCTTTGCCCTCATCGCCCCACTGCGCGCCCACCACGCAGATCGCTTTCGCTCGCGCCTTCTCAGTCACCGTCGCCACTCCACCCTTCGTCAGGCCGCACCTTGCCCCTGTCGTTGACACCAGAAGCACTACAGGCGGGCAAACGCAAAAACAAGTACGTGCAATTCTAGCCTCCGCCTGCTCCCGACGCAAGCGTAACGGCAAAAGGGTAGTGGCTCAGTTTCCGATTACGCGACTTATCGGGAGCTAGACGCGAGGAAGCGAAACGATCCATTGACCACAGTAGATCGCACTATCAGCCTGCCTGTAACTTTTGACAATAGACATCGAAAGACTCCATCACTATTTTACTGACACGGAATTGCCTGTTTTACAGCGGACACGTTTGTCGCATCAACGCGCCTCGCTTGATCGCCGGAATAGAACAATCGGATAACCGGAGCACGGAGGAACGAACATGAAGAGCGCAAAAATGCTGCGGAAGTATTGCAGCTGGGTTCAACTAGGCGCGGTTATCCTAATGTTTTTGATGGCAGCGGGCTGCGGCAACAACACCCAGCAGACTGGTTCTGCCGCCGCGCTTTCGCCACAAGACGCAAAGAAGATCGCCTTGGACGCCTACATCTACGGCTACCCGTTGGTGACGAGCGATATTACTGGGAAGGCGTTCACCAACATTGTCGCCCCAAGCCCAGCGACCTTCCAAGCGCCGCTAAACCAGTTCGTTAGTCTTCCGAAGTACCCGCCAGCAGACTACAAAGGTGTCACGGCTCCGAATGCCGACACACTGTACTCCGGCGCATTTATCGACGTGTCGAAGGAACCGATTCTTCTGTCGTATCCTGATATGCATGGCCGGTACTTTCTTTTTCCGATTTACTCCCAGTGGACGAACGTCATCAGTGCGCCCGGGAAGCGCACCTTGGGAACTGGCGCGCAGACTGTCGCCATAATTGGTCCGAACTGGCAGGGTTCCCTGCCGTCGGGTGTCACCCAGAAGGTGCAGTCTCCAACCAACTCAGTGTTCATCATTGGACGAATCTATGCTGACGGAACGCCGAAAGATTACGCCGAGGTGAACGCCGCCCAAAAACAGTTCAAGCTCGTGCCACTAAGCTCGTATGGCAAGCCATACACCCCGCCCAGCGGAACAATTGACCCTAACGCGCCTAGTGTGAAGGACAAGGTTCGAGACCTCATTAGCGCGATGGATACGAAGACCTATTTCAACGCGATGGCCATGTCAATGGCCGTCAATCCGCCAGTCTTACCAGAGGACGCACCGATTGTCGCGGAGATGGCAAAAATCGGTATTGTGCCCGGCCAGCCATTCGACCTGAGCAAGCTGCCAGAGGCCGACCAAGCTGCGCTGGCTGATGTCGGAAAGATTGCTTCCGCGCAGTTTGACGAGCAGCAGAAGTCAGGAAACAAGGTCGTCAACGGCTGGTTGCTTACCAGCGTCACCGGAAGCTATGGCACGAATTATCTGTGGCGCGCGACGATGTCCAACTATGGATGGGGCGCGAACCTAGACAAGGACGCGGCCTATCCCAGCAGGAAAACGGACAGTGATGGCGCACCCCTGACCGGGGCGAACGCCTACACGCTACATTTCGCCAAAGGTGAAATGCCGCCTGTCGACGGCTTCTGGTCAATAACGATGTACGACAGCTCGTATTTCTTCTACCCGAATCCACTGAACAAGCTCACCGTCAGCATGCGTGACAAACTCGTTTCAAACGCCGACGGGTCAGTTGATTTGTATTTCTCACACGACAAACCCGCCAAAGCGCCTCAGGCCAATTGGCTGCCCGCACCCGCAGGTGAGTTCATTCTGATGATGCGGATGTATTGGCCGAAGGAAACGCCTCCCTCGATTCTCGATGGAACCTGGCAGCCACCGCAGGTTAAGAAGGCAGGCTGAGTCCTTGAACTTTGAACGCTTATGAGAGGAGCGAGACTTTCGGCTGCATCCTCGAAAGACTGTTCAAGAGCCTGATTAACGCCGAAACCGGACAAGTGGATTCCCGGCCAAAACCGCTTCTCCAGTTACGCGACAAACCAGCACTTAATCAAGCCAGAATGTTCTAACGGGCCTTCTGACTCGGAATAACTTCCGGTTGGCTCGTACTACGCCCAAGATGTAGCTGGTCCGCCCAACGCGCGCGACCACCCGATTGCGTCAGTTCGCTTGTTTCGCACTCGTTCTTGGATGGCGAGGTATACTGTCGCGCAACAGGAGGTTTCCCGCCATGAGCACAAAGCTTTCAGGTTTCAGGGGCGAATACCTTTGGGAATATGACTATGCGCAAAAGCAGATGCTTGCATTGGCGGAGACTTTCCCGGCGGACCGATACGGATGGCGGCCGGCAGAAACGGCGCGCTCAGTAAGCGAAGTTCTGGTGCATGTTGGAGCTGGCGGTCGTGCGTTCCTGGTCCTTCTGGGAGTGAAAGTAGAGCCGGACCTGTACGGCAAGCTGGAAGGCGAGGGCGTGGCGCGGAGCATGGCAATGCTAGCGAGAAACGAGAGCCTGGAAAAAAGCATGACGGACAAGGCTGACGTGCTTGCTTTGCTGAGGACATCGCTAAACGCTGTACGCACAGCGTATGCGGAAACCTCCGATGCCGAGTTAGAAAGGCCGGAAATGTTCGGTGCGGAAAGCTCGACACTGCGCCGCCTCTATATGCGAACCGTATGCCACCTTCACGAGCACATGGGACAGCTCATCGCCTACGCTCGCGCAATGGGCTTACCCGCTCCGTGGCGGGGTGAGCACGACGCTTGGCGGAAGGCCATTGAGGAGAAACTGGCAGCCTCAAAGAAATGAAGGACCTCTGATATTGGAGATAAACCCCGATTACACTCGTTGAGTAGGTTTTGTTTTTCCTGGTGAGTGGTCGGCAACCCGGAAACAATCCTGAAAGTCACAGATTAAGCGGTCAAGTGCTGGCTAACGCGCTTATCGGAGACTGACCCATTACCGGCACAAGCCAGAAGCGGACGAACTAGCCGACCGATTTATAGCGGAAGCAATCGCGCGCGTGATCGTTGACCATGCCGACGGCCTGCATGAACGCGTAACAAATAGTGGTCCCCACGAAGCGAAAGCCGCGCGCCTTCAAATCCTTGCTCAGCGCGTCCGATTCCGCCGTGCGCGCCGGGATCTTCTTCGAAGTCTTCCAATCATTTTTCTTCGGGCGCCCGCCCACGAACTGCCAAACGTATTTGTCGAACGATCCGAACTCTCGCTGCAAAGCAAGAAATGCCACAGCGTTGGAAATCGTCGCCGCGATCTTCAAACGGTTGCGCACAATACCAGCGTCGCCCAGAAGCGCTCGCACTTTACGCTTGTCGTACCGCGCGATTTTCTCCGCATCGAATGCGTCGAATGCGCGCCGATAATTCTCGCGCTTGTTGAGCACGATCTCCCAGCTCAATCCTGCCTGCGCTCCTTCGAGTATCAGAAACTCAAAGAGCACGCGATCGTCGTGAACCGGTTTACCCCACTCGCGATCGTGGTACTCCACCATCAGTGGCGACTGCGCCCAATGGCAACGCCGCTGCTCTTTTTTAGCTTTCACGTTCATAGGAGATGCTGCGGCGGGATGTAACGCGCGGCAGTTTCTGATTTCGGATGCGATGCCCTCTGAGTTGATGGCGCTGGCGATGCTGCAGCAGCCGTAAGACACCGCTGGCACAAACAATCCGTATATCGCGTCCGCAGCGCAACCAGAACTTCAGCGGCGACTTGCACTCCCTCGCACCAACAACCCGACGACGGCGCGCCGCACGAAAACTCCTCGCCGCAAGCCCCGCACTTCTTCAAAGTCGGCGTCGTCCCCAGCTGTTCCCTCTCTGGCTCGCCGCCGCTCATAGTCACCTGGCTTGGCGTGGAACGAATTCGCGCCAAAGACCTACGAAATGTGGCGCTGGATAACTTTCTCGATCGACTCTTTCGGCTGCGCCCCTACAAGCTGGTCGGCCACCTGCCCACCCTTGAAGATCAGCAAGGTCGGAATCCCACGAATATTGAATTTGCCCGCCGCGTTGATGTTCTCATCCACGTTGAGCTTCACCACTTTCAACTTTCCCGCGTGCTCTTTCGCGAGCTCTTCCACGGTCGGCGTCAACATATGGCACGGGCGGCACCAATCCGCCCAAAAATCCACCATCACCGGCTGGGTCTTGCTGGCTTCCACCACGTCTACTTCAAAGCTTGCATCATTCACCGCTTGGATGTTTTCTGACATGTTGTCCCTTGTAGCGCCGCACTACGCGCCCCCAAAAACCTCCGGGAAGCGATTCCAGCGCTAACCTTTAGATGTCCCAGCGACCCGCGGGATTCGTGCCCTCTTAGCTGCTTCATACAGTGTGACATAAGCCGCCGCCGAAGCCTTCCACGAAAAATCCTTGGCCATGCCGTTCTTTTGCAACGTCTGCCACGCCTTTGGATCACGCTGCAGTTTCAAGGCGGCACGCAACGAGTCCAGCAGCGCCCGCCCGTCATACGCCTCGAACTTAAATCCAGTCCCATGATGCGTCTTCGCGTCGTAGTTCTGTACGGTATCGTCCAGACCGCCCGTCGCCCTCACCACCGGCACCGTACCATAGCGCAAGCTGTATATCTGGTTCAAGCCGCACGGCTCGTATCGCGACGGCATCAGGAAGATGTCCGCTCCCGCCTCAATCTTGTGCGCCAGCGGGTTGTCGTAGCCGATCTTCACGCCCACGCGCCCTGGATATTTCTCGGCCATGTCCTTGAACATCTTTTCGTATTCCGGCTGGCCCGTGCCCAGCACCACGAGCGTCAGATTCTCCTTCATCAGATCGCCCGCGATGCGCGCGATTAGATCAAAACCTTTCTGATCCGCGAACCGCGAAACGATTCCCACCACCGGCCGTTCCAGATTTTCCGGCTTCTCCGCGGGCAGCTTGAATTGCTGCAGCAAATCTTTCTTGTCGGCCTTCTTCGCTTCCAAATTGTGCACCGAATAATTCTGTGTGATGAAGGTGTCCACCTCCGGACTCCATACCGAATAATCCACGCCGTTCAAAATCCCGAGCAGCCGGTCCGAGCGGCCGCGGATCACCCCTTCCAGTCCATTGCCAAATTCCGGCGTCTGAATTTCCTGCGCGTAGCGGCGGCTCACCGTCGTCAGATAATCGGCGTAGAGCAGACCGCCCTTCAGAAAATTTACTTTGCCGTAAAATTCCAGCCGATCCATCGTGAAAAACGTGTCGGGAAGCCCGAGCGTGCGCATCACTGTCTGCGGGAAAATTCCCTGGTAGCCGATATTGTGAATCGTGAACACCACTGGAAGTGCGCGCACCACTGGATCTTCGGCGTGCTGCGTGCGCAGCAGCACCGGCACCAACGCGGTCTGCCAGTCATGGCAATGAATCACGTCCGGCAGCCAGACGCGTTTCATGAATTCGATAGCCACGCGCGAGAATTCCGTGAAGCGCTCGGCGTTGTCCGGATAGTCCGCGCCCTTTTCGCCGTAGAGCTGCTCGCGGTCGAAGAAGCCGCGGTCGTCCACGAAAAAATACCGCACGCCGGCGACTGCCGGGCCTTCGCCAATCGCTGGAAAGCGCAGCCTGTCGCCCAGTGTCACCGTCACACTAGATACCAGTATTGACGTGATTTTATTCCCGCGATAGCGCGGCAGCAGGACCGCCACTTCGTGGCCCATCTCCGCCAGTGCCTTCGGCAACGCGCCGACCACGTCCGCCAAGCCGCCAGTCTTCGAGTAAGGCAAGCCTTCCGATGCGATGAACAGGATTTTCATAAGCCATCAGCAGAAACGGGAACGGTATCGGAACGCCGGAGGTTCGTCAAGCTCGCACCTTACGTGGCACTGGCCTGGCTGCCGCAGGCAGGCAATCCTGCCTGTGCTCTTACGACTGCCATCACGGTAGCGGCGACCGACACGATCGGTTCAAGGCACTAGAGAAAGTACACTCCCAAAGATCACACACCCGTCGTCCAATTCGGCGCCGCGGCCCGCTCAACGTTTGTTCGCCCCGTCCCGCATTGCTACACTCACAACAACAATGTCTCGCCAACGCCTAGGCCAACACTTCCTGCACGACATCGGCTGGCGCAAACGCATCCTGGCCACGCTGCCGCTGGCGCCAAATCAAACCTGGATCGAAATCGGCCCAGGCCACGGCGAAATGACGCAACTCCTGGTCGGCAACGACCGCCGCGTAATCGCCATCGAAACCGATCAGAGATTAGCCGAAGGCCTAAAAGCATCGCGCGACACCGAACCCACAAAATGGCCCGGCCTGGAAATCGTCACCGCCGACGTCCTAGCCACCAACATCGGCGACCTAGCCACCGAAAATATTCACATCTACGGAAATCTGCCGTACTACATCACCTCGCCCATCCTGCATCATCTTTTCCGCTGGGCCGCCCAAATCGCATCCATCCACATCGTTATTCAACTGGAAGTGGCCGAACGCATCGCCGCGCAACCTAACGTGCGCGACTACGGCTATCTCTCCGCACTCTGCCAGTTTTACGCGCAACCGAAAATCGCGCTGCGCATCCCTCCCGGCGCATTCCGCCCGCCGCCAAAAGTGAAATCCGCGCTAGTCGGGATGACTCTCCCCGGCGCGCAAGCAGCCCTCAACATCACGGGAGAAGCGAACGAAAAGCATTTCCTGGAGTTCGTGCAGGCCTGCTTCAGCCAAAAACGCAAAACCCTGCGCAACAACCTGCTAGCCGTCGCCACCGACAAAATAATCCACGAAGCGCTGGCAGCCAGCGCCCTCCGCCCCGACGCCCGCGCCGAACAGCTAACCCTGCCCCAATTCGCCGCGCTATTCTCGCAACTCACTCGGTAGGGGCGCTGCTCGCTGCGCCCCAGCTTGCCCGGACGTCAACAACCAAGGCGCGATCTTGTCTGTGATTTTTGAAACGAAGCAAGCGCAGAAACTACGACTCTTCGAGGACAGTCTGCAGCCGATCCGGAAAATTGCTCATGATCCCGTCCACACCAGCCGCGGCCACCGCGCGCATCACTTCTGGATCATCCGCGGTCCACGTCGCGACCTGCAAATCCACCCGGTGCGCATCCTCAACGAATTTCGGCGTCACCAGATCCGCCCTGGGACACAGTTGCCGCACGCCCAGCTCAATCGCCACCTTCGCGAAATCTTCCCGCGGGCGATCCACCAGCAACCCCATCATCATCGTCGAATCCACAGTGCGCAGCGCGGTCAGCGTTGACTCATCGAACGAAATCACAATCGAGCGCGCGGTACTTTGCGATTTATGCAGCTCCGCCACCAGCGAATGGTGCATCCCCCACGCCGCGTCATATTTCACTTCCAGATAAAAAATCACGTCGTTGTCTTTCCCGAATTTCAGCACCTCTTCCAGCGTCGGTATGCGCTGCCCCATGAACTCCCGGTCGAACCACATCCCAGCATCCAGTTTGCGTAGTTCGGCCAACGTGAAATCGTGCACATTCCCGCGCCCGTTCGTGGTGCGCTCCAGAGTAGCGTCGTGAATCGCCACAAACCGCGCGTCCCGCGTCAGGTGCAGGTCGGTCTCGATGAATCCTGCACCGAGCTGCACCGCACGCTCAAACGCTGCCAGCGTGTTTTCCGGCGCGTGGCCCGAAGCCCCGCGATGCGCGATTACCCAAGGTTTTCGCATAAGCACGGCTATCCTAGCAGAGAACCGGAACTGCACAGTGGCCCGGTATTCACCCTGGTGATGGAAGCTGCACCCCGAGACAGCCGCACTCACGATAGCCGTCGCAACCACGAAACCGCGCCATCTCGCCCTCAAAATCGGCCCGCTTCACTGCCGAAATCAACCCCGGGCGAGCGGTCCGGTGCTGCAAACCGTTTCCTAAATAGGACAATGTGTTGGTCGCCAGTCGAATTTCTACGATGGAACCTAGCCGGATCCGAAGCGCGCAATACCCCCCGAGATTGCGACTTACTCTATCCCTAATAGTCACAAATAGTTAGCCATGCCCCTATCTACATCTTCTCCCTAGTACCATTTGGAACCCTGATTGCCCCTCCGTCTTCGCCTTTCCAGCGGTCGTAGTGTCGCCCAACTCGGCGCATTCGTTGGGAGCCGTCTCGATCCCGTGGCGCGCAATCAGAACGTCACCGGCAGTTCCCGAAATGGGATTCGCGCCTAAGCGCATCGCAAGGAGCAGATCTCGCATCTATGGCAAGCACGAGAACCAATTTGAGCCCCGACCTCGAACCCGTTCAAGCAACGAACGCAGCTCCCAGCGGCTTTGACCCGGCGCGCGATCTGCCTGCTGGCTTTATCGAGTTCCTGCTGCCGCTGCATCGCGCCTTCACGGCGCGCCAGCGCGACCTGATCGGCCACCGTGCCGCTGCGCTTGAAGCTTCGCTCGACGGCCAGCTGCCGAATTACTTGCCGCCGTCGCGCGCCACGCACGAATCCTGGCACATTGAGTTGCCGGAATGGTGCCAGGACCAGCGCAATCAAATGACCGGCCCCGCCGACGACGCCGAACTCGTCGTGAAAATGCTGAATTCCGGGGCGCCCGGCGTAATGCTCGACCTCGAAGATTCCATGGCCAACACTTGGCCGCACCTGATGCAAGGCATCACCAACATTCTTGAGGCGCTGCGCGGCGAGCTCAGTTACTTCGACCGCAAGCGCAACACGACCGTCACAATCAAACCCAGCAACACTGTGATTTCCCTCCGCCCGCGCGGCTTGCACCTTCGCCAGGCTCGCGTGCTCGACGGAGAACGGCTGCCGGCATCTTTATTCGACGTCGCCCTAATCGCCTTCCAGCTGAAGCCCGAAGAACTGAAGCATCCGCTCACCTTCTACATTCCGAAATCCGAATCCGCCGATGAAGCGCTTTGGTGGCGCGATCTGTTTCAGGCCATCGCCCGCGCGAAAGGCTGGCCAAGCAACTACATCAAGTGTATGGCGCTGGTGGAATCTCATCCGCTCGCCTATCAAATGGAAGAGTTCGCCTACAATCTGCGCGACCATTTACTGGCGCTCAATCTGGGCCGCTGGGATTACATGGCCAGCCTGATCCATTTCAATCTGCATGATCCCAACTGGGTGCTGCCCGATCGCAACACCATCCCGCACGATGTAGCCTTCTTCCAGAATTTGCGCACTACGATCCCCGAGATTTGCCACAAACACGGCATGCTCGCCATCGGCGGCATGACGGCGCTTTATCCCAGCCGCGAAGATGCCGAGCTCAACGCTCGCGCTCTGGCCATCCTGGAAAAAGACAAAAAGAACGAAGCCACGTCCTTGATGGACGGCGCATGGACCGGCCACCCCGACCAAAACGAAATCGCCGTGCGCCAGTTCCCGGCTCCCAATCAACTGCAAGCGCGCCCCGCGAACCACGAAACCCATCCCGACCTGCGCCCGGTTCCCGCGGGCGTGGGTCAGCACACTGTGGCGGGCACGCGCGCCGCAGTCCGCACCGTGATCCGCTACCGGCAAGGCGTGCTCAGCGGCCGCGGCGCCAGCTTGCTCGATGGCTATATGGAAGACCTGGCCACAGACCGCATCTACCGGCTGATGATCGCGCAGCGCATGCGCCATCGCGACGTCACTCGCGTGCTGAACGAGCAGGGCGAGCCCGTCCTGCACACGCCCGAATTCGTCACGCGCCTCTTCGACGAGGAACTCAAACACATTCTGCACGAGCTTCCCGCCGGCTCGCCCGAGGAAGCTACCGAGCGGTTTACGCAGGCGCGCCTGCTGAGCGAAAGAATGATTTTGACGAACGAGTTCAATCCGTCGTAGTCTCCGCGGCACAGGCGCCGCAGGGATGACGTTCGAGTTTGCCGGGTTTGGCAGAGGAGATTTAAGAATGTCACCGAAGGGCAGCACCGTGATTCAAGCCATGCTCAGGCGCTTGGCGCAAGAGGAACTTGAATTGCTAGCAGTGCAATGTACGCCGGTAAATGCATCGGGGTCTGTCGAAGCAGCAAAGCCGCTTCAGGCAAAAGCGGCCGCGCGCTGAGGGTGTGATTCGGCAGCAACGGCCCTCGTACCGTTTCGGCTCTAGGTTTCCAGCATCGGAACTTTCGCGCCGCAGAGCGAGCCGCCTCCGCAGCTGGAATGTTTTCAACGAGCACGAAACCGTACGCGTATGGGGAGGGGGACGTGGCGCTGTTCGTATTGGTGGTCGCAGCATTGGTCGTCGCGCAAACGTGGCTGGACTGGCGCGACGCGAAAAAAGACTGGGTAGTTCCGGAGTGGGCAAAAGGCTTGGCACTCGCGGGAGCTGTGGCCGCGTCGCTCACCGCCGCCACTTCGTTCGCATCCTTCTGGCTCGAAGATCCGGCCAACGCAGCCGCTAGCAGGTTCAACTCGGCCATGTTCTGGCCCGAGCTTGGCTTCCTGCTCTGCGCCATGGGCGTGATAATCGTAGCCGTGCGCAAACAACGCCTGCGCCTGATGCTGCTCCTTACCGGCATCCTGACCGCCGCCTTCTGGATCGGCATGACACTGTCGTAATCGCGGCCGATCCGAGCCAGTAGCGCAGGTGCGGAAGATGCTCGCCTGAAGTCCGTACCGATTTCGTCCTTTACTGCGCCACTACGTCGACCTCCCGACCTCCTGTAAGCCGCCATTCGCCGGCAATCACCCGCCACTCGCCGAATAACCCAAGACTGCCCCGCCAAGCCGCTCTATTCTCGCCTCATGAACGGCAACGCAATTCGAATCGGAGACAAGATCATGACCAGCACAAATGGCCAGTCGCCCATGATTTCCCTGTTTTCCAGCGCGCGCATCCCGGTCGCCGGAGCAGCCCTGCTGATCCTCCTGGGCATCGTTTTCCAACTGGGCGAGCTCGGCTACGGCCATCTTCGCTTGGACAACCTCTGGCTCTTTTCCATGATGGTCGGCGACATTTGGAATATCCTCTCCATGCGCCTGAATCTGCCCAGCGCGGCAGAAGTGCTGCGCTACTGGCCCCTGATTCTCGTCGGCCTCGGGCTCGCAATCTTGCTGGCAACACAGGAAAATCGCTTCTCCGCATCCCGGAGGGGTTAACAATCATGGGTAACAACCGGTCCTACAGTTGGAGCTTCATCTTCGGCGCGCTGATCGTCGCCGCCGGAGTTGTGCTCCTGCTCGATCAACAGGGCATCATCAACGCCGACCACGTCTTCAGTTATTTCTGGCCGGTAGTGATGATCGCTGCTGGCGGCGTCATGATAATTGATTACCGCGGCTGCGGGAGGCGAGGCCTTGTCGGCGGCATTTTGCTGGTGTCTGGAGTTCTGCTAGTTCTTGAAAATCTCGGTGTCGCACACATCCGCTTCAATACCGTCTGGCCGCTGGTGGTCATTGCTGTCGGCGTCTTGATGATCTTGCAAGCCGCTGGCTCGCGTACCCGTCCCGATGGTACTGCAGGATCTCAGTGGCCGGAGTTTTTCAATCGCTGGACTCGCGCAGGTTCTACTGAAGCGGATTTCAATGGCGTCGCAATTCTAGGCGGCTTCAAACGTCGCATCACCAGCAAGAAATTCAAAGGCGGAAGCGTTCTGTCTGTCATGGGCGGCTTTCAAATTGACCTGCGCCAGGCGGACATGGAAGGGGATACCGCCACCATCGAAGCGATGTCCTTCATGGGCGGCGGCGAAATAAAGGTTCCGGAAACCTGGCTGGTTTCCATGGAAGGTATCAGCCTGTTCGGCGCGTTCGTGGACGAAACCGATCAGCAAGCGCCGGCCGTCGCCGGCACGCCGCAAAAGCGTTTAATCATGAAAGGCGCCAGCCTTATGGGCGGAATCGTCGTCAAGAATTAGCTCGCGAATATGCATCCCATACTCAGCCAACTGCGCCGCGTCATTATTTACCTCCTCGCGTGGGTTCCCATCGCGGGGCTGCTGGCATATCTCCTCACCGTTTCTCACGAGATCACCGATCACGAGGCCATCGTCCTCTCCGTGCCGCTTTGCCTGCTGTACGCGTTTCTGTGCCTCTCAGCTTGGTATTCCTGCCGCGGCAATCCCCTCGAAAAATATGGACTCTCGCGGCTGATCGCCACTCATCTCACCGCGGCCCTCGTTGCCAGCATCATCTGGGCTGTCGCGGCCGAAAGCCTCGCCAGCACGCTTTCGAAAATGCAATCATTCCCAGGGCTGAGCCACCGCTTCCGCCCGGAAGTTCCGCTGGTAATCGTCACCGGCCTGCTGCTCTACCTGCTCTGGGTAACTCTGTATTATGTAATCATCTCGCTGGAAGCCTCACGCGACGCCGAAGCCCGCGTGATGAAAGCCAGCGTCCTCGCCCGCGACGCCGAATTGCGCGCGCTGAAAGCCCAGGTAAATCCGCACTTCCTCTTCAACAGCTTGAATTCCATCAGCGCTTTGACGAGTTCCGACGCATCGAAAGCCCGCGAGATGTGCATCCTCCTTGGGGATTTCCTGCGGCGCACCCTGGGCCTTGGCGAAAAATCCGCAATCCCCCTGGAAGAAGAGCTCTCCCTCATCCGCGCCTTCCTCGCCGTCGAAAAAGTCCGCTTCGGCGCGCGCATTCGCATGGAAGAAAATATTGACGAATCCGCTCTGCACGTTCCGGTTCCGCCGCTGCTGCTGCAGCCGCTCGTAGAAAACGCTGTCGTGCACGGTATCGCCAATTTAGTCGAGGGCGGATGGATCCACCTCGACGTCCACGCGCAAAATGGCACGCTGTCTATTACAGTCGAAAACAGTTTCGATCCCGACGCACCGCCGCGCCGCAAAAGCGGAGTTGGCCTGGTCAATGTCCGCCAGCGCCTGCGAGCGCGCTACGGCAATCAAGCCAGCTTCGCTGTAAAAACCGAGGGCGATCGTTACCGCGTGGCATTGACTCTGCCCACTGAAAGCGAGGAGCAACCGGCATGACCCGCGCAGCCACAGCAAAAATTCGTGCGGTGATTGTGGACGACGAGGAACTTGCCCGCCAGGTACTGCGCGAATTTGTAGCCGCTCACAGCGAAATTGAAATAATCGCCGAGTGCGCCAATGGTTTCGAGGCCGTAAAAATCGTCACCGAGCAGAAGCCTGACCTGATGTTTCTCGATATTCAGATGCCCAAGCTCGACGGCTTCGAAGTTCTGGAGCTGATCGGCAACGACACTGCCGTCGTTTTCGTCACCGCGTACGACAGCTACGCCATCAAAGCTTTCGAAGTTCACGCCGTGGATTATCTTTTGAAGCCCTTCGGAGCCGACCGTTTCGAAGCATCCCTGAAGCGCGCCAAAGAGCGCCTCGGAGGCAAGCTACCCGAAGCGGCGCCGAGTGCGTCAGACTTAGCGGTAGCCGCTCGTCCCCCCGCGCAATTCCTCGACCGCATCGCGGTGCGCGATGGCACGCGCGTGTTCATAATTCCCGTCGCCAAGCTGGAATACGCCGAGGCGCAGGACGACTACGTCGCACTCGCCGCCGAAGGCAAAAAACACCTGAAACAGCAAACCATCACCAGCCTGGAATCCGCCCTCGATCCGCAGCGCTTCATGCGCATCCACCGCTCCTACATCGTCAACCTGGAAAGAGTGACCAAGGTCGAACTGTACGGCAAAGACAGCCACGTCGCCGTGCTTGCAAACGGCACGCAGCTCCCAGTCAGCCGCGCAGGCTACGCCCGCCTCCGCGCCTTCCTCGACCGCTAAGAACCGCGTCAAAATCTCAAATTGTTACACGCCCCTGTTCTAGAACTTCTATTACTCGACCCTCCCCCGTTTGTTGACCACCTGTATATTGCGGCCCGCACCCATTCGTAGTAATGTCCGCCCATGCCCCGCCCTTCCTCGCGACGGTCCCCCCGGCATCGCGCAAAGGGCATGCAAAGGAGAGGTAGGAAAATGGCATCCCCGGCGGACGCAAAAATGCACAATTCAAACTCCAAGGAAAACGCGGAGGGCGCGAACGTAGACAAGATCCGCGACATCTTATTCGGCTCGCAGATGCGCGATTATGAAAAGCGCTTCGTCCGCCTGGAAGAGACCGTCACCAAAGCCATCGAGACCCTGCGCGAGGACATGACCAAGCGCCTCGACACCCTTAGCAACTACATCAAGGAAGAAACCGATTCGCTGGGGCAGCGCATCAAGACCGAAAAGTCTGAACGCGCCGAAGGTCTGAAAGAACTCACGCGCGAAATGAAGGACAGCACGAAAATCGTCGAGAAAAAGCTCTCGCAACTCGAGGACCAGATGTCCGACGGCCACGCGGAACTGCGCGCCAAGCTGCTCGAACACTCGAAATCCGTCTCCGCGGAAATTGATAAGCTGCGCCGCGATTCCACCGCGGCCCTGAACCGCGAAGTGGAAGTCTTGCGCGACGAGAAAACCGACCGCGCCGGCCTGGCCGACTTGTTCAACGAATTCTCGCTGCGGCTGAAGAATAAATTCGAGCTGCCCGGAGAGTAGCCGAGGGTTGCCGGAAACGCTGCTGGCTGATGCGTCGCTAGCGCGCGGATTCAGCGGGTCGCCATCTGAGCCCGCCGCCGAGATCTTCATCCTCCCTATATGGCCGAGCAAGCGCAACGCCGCGCCTTCGAGGCGCAGGCCCAGGAAAAACCGACGGACAACAACCACGCCTTCGAAGAGCTGCGCCACTTAATCGTCGCGCCCGAGCAGGAAGGCATCGCCGCGATTCAGGATCGCCTCGATAATCTGGAAAAACGCACCGAAGACGTCAGCGTCGTTGTCGCCGAAGCCATTCAGATGCGCCGCGAGAAAGGCGATGATCTGGCTCTCGCCGACGCGCTCGCCCCCACCATTCAGGAAACGCTGCGCGAGTCCGTTCGCCGCGATCCTCATGTTCTTGCCGACGCGCTTTTCCCCGTGATGGGTCCGGCCATCCGCAAATCCATTACCGAAACTCTGCGCGGCATGCTCGAATCCTTCAACGAAGCGCTGGAGCACAGCCTTTCCTGGCGCGGCATTCAATGGCGCATCGAAGCCTTCCGCACCGGCCGCCCCTTTGCTGAAATTGTGCTGATGCACAGCCTGCTGTATCGCGTCGAACAGGTTTTTCTGATTCATCGCGAAACCGGTTTGGTGCTGAATCATCTCGTCGCGCCGTCCGCTCCCGCGCAAGATGCCGACATGGTCGCGGGCCTGCTCTCCGCGATCCAGCAATTCGCGCGCGACTCTTTTCAGTCCGGACAGACCGAAAATCTCGGCAACATGACCTTCGATGAATTACAGATTCGCGTGGTCAGCGGGCCGAACGCCGTGATCGCTGCTGCCATTCGCGGCCACGCGCCCGAAACCTACAATCTGGCGATGCAGGAAACGCTGGAGGAAGTTCAGCGCTTGTACAGCTCCGCGCTGGTCAATTTTAAGGGCGATCCCGCGCCGTTCCGCGCCGCCGAATCGCAAATCGCGCGCCTGCTCGAAACCCAATATCGCGAAAAACCCGCGGATCGGAAGCGGCCGCGCGCCGCCATCATCGCCGGAGCCATCGCAGCCGCCGCGGTGATCGGCTGGTTCGGCTACTCCACCTACTTGCTCGTCGAATGGTCGCGGTTCCTTTCCGAATTGCGCAAACAGCCCGGCATCGTCGTGGTTTCCTCTACCCAAAACGGCCGCACGTTCCATATTCAGGGATTCCGCGATCCTCTCGCCGAAGATCCCAAGAAATTGGTTTCGCAGGCAGGGCTCGATCCCGATCGCGCGGACCTGCAACTCGCACCTTACTATTCCCTGGACGACGCGATGGTGGCCCGGCGCGCCACTTCTTTGCTCCATCCTCCAGCGGGCGTGACGCTGCGAGCAAATAACGGCGAACTGATTGCCGAGGGCAGCGCTCCGCAGATCTGGATCGCACAGCTCGAAGAAAAAGCTCCCTGGATCGCCGGCGTCAGTAAAGTGGACGAATCCCGTCTGCAGAATTCCAATTTACAGGCATTGAATTCGCTGAAGAACTCTCTGGAATCCGTCGTCCTGCTCTTCCCGCTGGGCCGCGCCGAACTGGACGCGGGGCAGGAAACCAACCTCACCCAAGCAGCGAAGAATATTCGCGACCTCGTCGCCCAGGCCGCACCTTTACACCAATCCGTCACTGTCGATTTGGTCGGACATACCGATATCACTGGCGTCGAAGCTGCCAATCTTCCTCTCAGCCGCGAGCGCGCCGATCAAATTCGCTCTGCCCTGCTGCGCAACGGCGTCAAATCTGCCAGCGTGCTGCCGCGCGGCGTCGGCACTTCGCAGCCTCTGCGTGATGAAAGCACGGAAGAAGGCCGCCGGCTCAATCGCAGCGTAACATTCAAGATCTCACTCTCTCCTCCGCCCGCCGCGGAAAGCGCCGGCGCTGCTCCCGCGAACTGAGCGAGACATCGGCATGCTCCAGAAGAAAGTCTGCATGCTCGGTTCCTTCTCGGTCGGCAAATCCAGTTTGGTCCGGCGCTTCGTCGAAAGCATGTTCGACGAGCACTACCACACCACCATCGGCGTAAAGGTGGACAAAAAAGTTGTGAACGCCGGCGGCGAGGATTTAACGCTGGTCCTCTGGGATATTTACGGTGAAGACGTGTTTCAGAAACTGCGCATGTCCTATTTGCGCGGAATGCATGGCTATATTCTCGTCGCGGACGGCACGCGCCGCCAGACTCTGGAAGATGCGCTGGCGCTGAATGACCGCGTGGTAGCCGAAGTCGGAAAAGTTCCGGCCGTGCTGGCTCTGAACAAATTCGACCTCACCGACCAATGGGAAATTGATCCAGCTCGCGAAACGCAATTGGCCTCGGCGGGTTGGACGGTGCAACACACCAGCGCGAAAACCGGAGACGCCGTCGAAAATGCGTTTCTGCATCTAGCGCAAGCAATGCTGGCCAAATAAATGCCCGCAAATTCCATCTTCGAATCGTTCCTCGCCGGGCAGGGATATGCGCTGTTCGAATATCTGGGCGACGGCGGTTTCCGCTTGCTCGGTGAATGGCCCGATTGGTGCGCCAATATTTGGGGCGCCCAGCCCAGCGCCGAGCAGCTGATCAAGTTTGCCGATAGATCGCCCTTCCTTGATAATTTCCTGGTTGACGCCGAGGAATTCTGGCGCACGCGTGCGCCGGGCTCGGCCAATTCCGGCAATTGGATCGAACGCGCCACCGATGGCCGCGAAATTCCTCTGGAAGCCGCTGCCCGCTCGATCGATGGCAAGCAAATTCTGCTGCTGCAAAACCTCTCGGAAAGTTTTGGCCAACAGCAGCAGTGGTTTCAGACCGCGCGTAATTCCCTGCTCGAACACGAAAAGCTCCTCAAGGAAATTCAGAAGAAAGAAATTCTGCTGCACTGCATCGTGCACGACCTCACGCAGCCCCTCAGCGCCATGAACGGAGTCTTCAATCTGCTGGAGCGCGAAAATCTTCCCGGCGCGCTGCGCAAATACGTGAAAGCCGGTGAGCGCGAATCGCAGCGGCAGGAATTGATGATTCGCGGCATCTTGGAAGCGTTTTCCAGCGACCTCGCCGCGCAGCAAGCGCGCGAAACCAGCGCCACGGAAGCACCGGACTTGCTCGTCTGCGCCAAGCACGCGATCGAGGAATTTTCTCCCGCATTTCGCGAGCGCCAGATTGGTCTGTCGCTGGGCACGCACGCAGGCGGCTCGCAAGGCTGGCGCGTAGTCGGCGATGCTTCGCGCATTGATCGCATCTTCGGCAACCTGCTCGAAAACGCCATGCGGTATGCGCCCAAAGGCAGCAAGGTCACGATCGGCTTGGAAAATCACGATGGCTTCGTTTTCGCCTTCGTGGACGATGAAGGTCCGGGCTTGCCGCCGGATCAGCGCCCCGATCAACTCTTCGCGCTTTTTTCCAAAGGCAAGACGCATGCCGGCAAGGCTGGCCTGGGACTTTATTTCTGCAAGATCACGGTGGAGCGTTGGGGTGGCGCGATTGGCGCAGAAACTCGTGCGGGAGGCGGCTCGCGATTCTGGTTCCGCTTGCCGCGCGCGGCCCAAACCGCGGAGAATGTAGCAACCGCTGCGACGCGGGGCAAATCCGTGGACAAAGAAAAGCCGCACACGCACAAGAAGGCCGAAAAATCGCTGCGCATACTCGTCGCGGAAGACGCGGAGCTAAATCGCGACCTCATCATCGAGCTGCTGAAAAAGCGCGGCCACGTCGCCGAAGGCGTCGCTGACGGCCGCAAAGCGCTCATCGCGCTGGAACAGCATGATTTCGATGTCGTGCTGCTCGATGAAGAAATGCCCGGCATGACCGGACTGCAAACCACCGCCGCGATTCGTCGGCGCGAAATCACCACAGGGAAACACCAGATCATCATCGGCATTTCCGGACATGCCACCGCGGACGACGAACACCGTTTCCGCGAAGCGGGCATGGATTCATCTCTCGCAAAACCTGTCGAGGTGAAGACGCTCTACAAAGCCGTCGAATCAGCCGCACAGAGTCTTCATTCTACTGCTGCGCACTCCCAGCCCGACGCAGGATTCGCCGCAGCGGCTGCGCCATCCACGGCATCGTACGCATCGGCATATTTGCCCGCCACTTCGCCCGCGGATTCCCCAGCACGCTCCGAAGATGCCGCGACGCATCTGCGCCGCACGACGGGTGGAAATGAAAGGCTGATTCGCTCGCTCGCCGCGACATTCCTCACTGACGCTCCGAAAGCGCTGGCGCGCATTCGCACGGCGGTGGCGAAGAAACACGCCACGGAACTCGCCAGCGCCGCGCACCTGCTGAAAGGTTCGCTTGCCATTTTTGGGGCCCCCAAAGCTGTCGCGGCCGCGCGCAATCTGGAAGCTGTGGGCCGCGCGAACAATCTGCGCGAAGCAACGGCTAGCCTGCGCACTCTCGAATCCGAATTCGCGCTGCTGCAACACGAACTGCGCGCGATTCACTCCGCACCAAAAGCCAAATCCCAAGCAAAGGCCGGATCGCGCGTCGCCATGAAGCGCCCGAGCCAAAAGAAGTGAGAGCGGCCTCCACGTAGTAGTCAACGTATAGAGCGATTTAGTAGCGGCTGCGTCGTTCCGCGCTGTTCGATACGAAGCGCGCAGCAATTACTTCCTCTTGCTGACTAAACCAGCAACCATCGCGCGGGCGCGCTTGCCGCTCGCGCGTTCCGGCGCGATACTCGAACGCATGAGTCTAAGGGTCATATCCGTCGCAGCTGTCGCCGGTTTCGCTGCGCTCGCTGTGTTGCAGTTCGCAGCGCCCGCGCGCGCCGACGAGATCAAGCTGAAGGATGGCTCGAAGATCTACGGCACGATTGTCGGCTTCGAGGACAATTCCTTCAAGGTGAAGACCAGCTACGGATTCGCCGTGGTACAGAAAGATCAGGTCGTTTCCATCACGGTCACAGACCCGGCGAAACAACCGGAAGTGGACAGCGCAAAAAGACCAGATTCGGACGCCGCGAAGAAGCCCGAAGCAACGAACGCGACAGCCAAGAAGCCTGCTGCGGACGCGGCGAAGAAAACCGAACCTGCAGCCGCCAAAACATCTGTTGCAGCTCCGACTCCTGCAACCCCGAAACCGGAAAAGGTCGAGCACGCTTCCGCGCCATCGCCGGCCAAGAACTCAGACGCTGACTCCGCGGCGAACCCGGTCGAAGAGTATCCGCACACGGACACTCCGACTGCATCAGCGACGAGTTCCGCGCAGCCTGCGCCGAGCGCGTCGAGTTCATCGACGAAGTCGAACACATCAAGTGCAACAAACGCGCCGAATGCATCGAACGCGGCAACGCCAGTCGCAGTAGTTGCGCCGCCGAAGGCTGCTGTGCCGGAACCGATGCGCGAAGAAGTTAGCGGCAACCTCTACACGAACGATACTTACGGTTTCCGGATGTACAAACCGCCGACGTGGAAGCTGATTGAGGGCGCGCGCACGATTTTGCCGGGATCGATCACGGCACTGGGAACGGATGACCAGAATACTTATCTGCTGATTGGCCAAGCGCCGACTGGCAAATCGCTCGCGAACGATATCGCCTCGACGGAACAGCGACTGCGCGACGTGATGGAGAATTTCCGGCCGCTGGGCGAGAAGCAGGTAATGATTTCGGGAGTCTCGGCGACGGAGCGGCGATTTCGCGGCAGTGTGGATTCGCGCGATTGGTCAGGAGTTGTGGTTTACATTCCGCGCGGCGATCACGTGTACACGGTTTTTGGAATGACGCTTGCGGATACTGACCTCGTACAGATTCAAGAGAACGTAATTTCCCGCGCGATCACCAGCCTGCAATTCACCAAGTGACAACCCTGCTTTTTATGCGCGCTAGACTTTCCCGGTGGAAGTGACAATTTTCTCGCCGAACAATCCTTCTTTCACACTTCAAAATTTTGTTACTTCGCTGAAATGAAAATTGTTGATCTTCATTGCCGGGACTACCATCTCGAATGATTCTTCGCCGGCAGCGCGGACGGCTGGGCCCAGCATCTCGACGTTGGCTAACGCTTCGATGACGCTTTGATTGAAGCGGAAATTGCGAATGCCGCCGGCTACGCGGCCATTTTCGATTAGGAACGTGCCGTCGCGGGTCATGCCGGTCAGGACCTTTTCGTAGGGATCTACCTCGCGGATGTACCAGAGGCGCGTGACGAGGACGCCGCGCTCCGTGGAGCGAATCATATCGTCCACGGACTTATCGCCGCCGGAAAATACCAGGTTCATCGGCGCTTCGCCGAATTCGTTGGGCAGAGTGAAGCCGTGGCCGGTGGGTTTGGTTTTCATTTTTTTCGCGGTGGCGCGGGAATAGACCAGATTTTTCGGCACGCCGCGATCCACTAGCAAAACTTTCTGCCGCGGAAGGCCTTCGCCGTCCCACGGCGCGCCGATTTGCAGCGGGTGATAGACGTCGTCCCAAAGAGTGATGTTGTCGCCGAAAATCTTTTTGCCCAGGCGTTCGTTCAGGCAGGAACGCTTGTCGAGGATCGCGGTGCCGGCGAAATCGTAAAAAATCGAGCCGACCAGATCGAGCACGGCGGGCGGTTCCAGGATCGCGGTGTAGCGTCCGGGGGCGAGTTCCTGTGGTTTGCGCGAACCAGCGGCTTTTTCGCTGGCGCTTTCGAACAATGCTTCCGAGTCAATATTCAGAATGTCCGCGGAGTTCGCTTTGGCCCAGCCGGAGGAATTGTCTTCGAGAATGGTGACGGAAAATTCCGCGCGGGTGTGGTCATGACGGGCGACGAGGCCTTTGGAATTTGCCAGGACGGTTTGCACGAAGCCTGTTGTGAAAATTCCAGCGGCGGTTTGGTTCGCGGCGTCTGCCATTTTGCACACGCGGGCGACGGCGCGGGCACGATCTTGTGGAGTGGCGGCGACTGTGGAGCGATAGAAGTGCGAGACTTTTTGATATTTTTGCTGGCCGAGCATGGGAAGCAGATCGGGATTTTCGGGTTCGTTGCGCGCGAGGCTGATTGCGGCGGCTAGGACGCGGCGCAGGGATTCTTCGTCGGTTTTATTGGTGGTGGCGCGGGCAGTGCGGCCGTCTACTACGGCGCGGACGGAAATGCCTAAGGTGTGTTCGGCTACGTTTTGGTGGATGGTGTTGTTGGCGAAGCGGGTTAGTGCGTCTACGGTTGCGTCAATTTCGATTTCGGTTTCGTCGGCGTCGCTCCAGCGGATGATGCGGTCGGCGAGGTGCTCGAGTTCGGAGGCGGTGAAGCGGGCGCCGCTGGGGTGGTTTGAGGATTGCGGCGCAGAAGCTTTCCGCGGTTGCTTGGTTGCCGATTTTTTCTTGGTTCGTTTCATTTTTTTGGTTCTGCGCCACGCTGCAAATGGCGCACTAAAGTGCGCCGCTACAAAATCAACTGCAACACCAGGCGCACAGGCAAGATTGCCTATGCTACCTGCTACTTCGCAAAGGCGACTCCTACTTTGATGTTTCTGAAGCGCGCTGGGGAGGCGCCGTGGCCTGTGCCCATGGTTTGCATTGGCTGGCCTTTGCCGCAATTGGGCGTGCCCCAGAGCGTCCAGTGATCTCGTGAGCAGATTGCGTCGCAGCTATTCCAGAATTCGGTGGTGATGCCGCTGTAGCTGGGATTTTTTATCATGCGGCCGAGCTTGCCGCCTTTTACTTCCCAGCCGATTTCGGTGGAGAACTGAAAGTGATAGCGGCGATCGTCGATGGACCAGGAGCGGTTGGTCTCCATCAGGATCGCGTCGTCGGTGTCGGCGATTAGATCGTCGTACCTCCAGGTGCCGGGGTTGATGCTGATGTTGGTCATGCGAATCATGGGCAGGCGATTCCAGGATTCAGTGCGCATGGTGCCGCCGGAGCGGGTTTCGCCAATGGCGGAGGCGAGCTCGCGGTTGCTGAGGTAGCCGGTGAATAGGCCGTCGGTGATGATGGGCGTGCATTGTGCGGGGACGCCTTCGTCGTCGTAGGCGAAGGTGCCGAGGCCGGGGCCGTGTTCGAGGCGCGCATCGGCAACGACGTTGACGATGTCCGAGCCGTATTTTAATTTGCGCAGTTTTTCGATGGTGAGGAAGCTCATGCCGGCGAAGTTTGCTTCCTGTCCGAGCACGCGATCGAGTTCGATGGGATGACCGATGGATTCGTGGATTTGCAGTCCGAGTTGCGAGCCGCCGAGAATTATTGTCTTGGTGCCTTCGGGACATTGCGCGGCAGAGTGCAGCGCGACGGCTTCTTCTGCGGTGCGTTGGGCGTTGCCGACGAGATCGAGCGCTTCGACCAGCTCGTAGCCCTGCAGAGCGTGCTGGCCGCCGAAACTATTGGGATACGAGCGCTTCTGAATTTCGGTGCCGGCGAAGCTGGTGGCGACAATTCCCGCGCCGGAATGCATTTTCACTTGATGAATCACCGAGCCGATGCTGGAAACGAAAAGCTGGTCAATGCGCTTGAAGGACATGGAGCCTTCGGCGAGGGTGACGCCTTTTACGCGCATCATTTCTTTGTCGGCGGCTAGCAGGACGGCAATCTGGCGCTCTACCGGAATGCGGAATGGATCTTTGAGGAATGGATTCTGCCAAGTGTCCACGTGCGGTTTTTCGGGGGCGAGGGCTACGTCGGCGCGCTTCGCAAGCGCGGAAGCTTTCGCGATGGCTACGGCTTCAGCGGCGCAGGCTTGCACGCCTTCGCGGGTGAGGCGGTCGGTGGAGGCGAATCCCCAGGCGCCGCCGGCGATCACGCGGATGCCGATCCCGAGGGTTTCGGACTCGACTAGGGTGCCGACTTCGCCGTTTTTGGTGCCGATTTCTCGCTGGCGGATATCCATCACGCGAGCATCGGAGTAGGTGGCGCCGCGGCGTTTCGCAGTTTCGATCGCCCAGGCGGCCCAGTCTTGCATCATGCGCGGGGGATCCGGGCGGCAGAATTTGCGATTTTTTTGGGGAGAGGCGGTGTGTCGTGGAGCTTCCATTTGTACTGAATAGAAATTTGGGCGGGCATTGATTTTGAATGAGTTACGGCGCTGGCGGATCTTTTCATGCGTTCGGCTGAACTGAGTAGAAATACGGTCTTTTGTTTTGAATGAGTTACAGCGATGGCGGATTTGGTGAAGTGTTCATTTGTATTGAATAGAGATTTGGAGCCGGGGGTGGCGGACGGGACAATGTTCAGGGTCTGGTCCGGTTCGTGACGGCCGCGTTGGAGCAAAAAAATCACCTGCGTATTTTAGAGAGAGAGCGGGGAGAAAGCAAACGGTCGTGTGTGTACATTGGGGTCGTGCGGAAGCTAAAGAAGTTAACAGTCGAGCGGCTGGCATCGTGGCAAGCTGGGGCGCAGCAAGCAGCGCCCCTACCAAACAAACCGGTGGTTGGCGGCGGCCCACGCTAGTGGGTTGGCTGGGCTTGGATTAGGCGGGCGGCGAAATCGGGGTAGTCGGATTTAATTTGGGCGGCGAAATCGGCTTTCTCTTTAGCGCGGGTGGTGGCGGGCCAGAGGTCGAGGTCGGCAATGGCGGCGTCGTATTGGTGGCAGAAGACGTGTTGGGCGGCGCGGGCTAGTAGTGCGCTGGCGATTTCTTCGGTTTCGGCGGGCTGGTCCGGCTGGGGAATCGATGCGATCTGCTGCAGATTTTCCTGCGTCAGCACGCCCGTCCAGTGGCGGAAATCGCTGTTCTGGGTGCTGAAGATGCGGTCGCAGAATTCCGGCGTGGCGTCTGCGAGTTTGCCGTCGTGGACGCGATAGACTCGTTCGGCGAAGGGCCGGGAGGCCATGGAAAAGGCGCCGCCGGGAGCTTGGGTGCGCACCCAGATGATCATTTTTCCTTGCGGATCTTTTTCGAATTGGACTGCGCCGTCTTGGGGGATGTCGAAAAGTTTGTGCGGTCTGGGGTCGAGGGAGATCACGTTGTATTCCCAGCAGCAATGATTTCCGCCGCCGGTGTCGGTTTGGAAGACGACTTCGGGATGGCCGTCGTCATCGAAATCCTGGCCAGTCATTTTTTCGTCGAAGGTTACGTTGAAGCCGCTGGTGCGGTAAACGACTTTTCCTTCGTGGTTGTAGATGGCAGTGGTGCAGACAAATTCGGTGAGTTCGGTGCGGTGGACCGGACCCAACGAAATTTCGTAACCGTCCCAGAGTTTGCGTTTGAAGGATTGTGTTGAGGCCGGGTAGTCACGGCAGGCGATTTCGGGTTGCGAGCCGGTAGCGGAAGTTTGTGCAGATGTGACGTTGGCGCCGACCAGGATCACGGCAAGGATGATTTGCGGTGCGAAGTGGATCGCGCGCATACCAGTAGTATGAGGCCGAGCGGGCGTTGTGGCGCGGTTGCGTGACGTGAAAGGAACGGGCGGGTGGCAAAAAAAAAGGGGCGGGTCTGAGACCCGCCCCTACGGAAACTTTGCGGCGGCCTGCACAGACAGGATTGTCTATGCTACCTAGGTGCCTTCGGACCAGCTGGCCAGGTAGTGCTCTTGGTCGGCTGTTAGTTTGTCTACGTGGACGCCCATGGATTCGAGCTTTAGCTTGGCGATCTGGCGGTCGATGTTTTCCGGGACTGAGTACACTTGGGGCTTGAGGTCTTTCGCGTTTTTCACCATGTACTCGGACGCAAGGGCTTGGTTCGCGAAGCTCATGTCCATGACTACGGCAGGGTGGCCTTCGGCGGCGGCTAGATTGATGAGGCGGCCTTCGCCTAGAAGATAAATTTTGCGGCCGTCTTTCATTACGTATTCGTCCACGAAGGGGCGGGCCGGCTTTTTGGAGCTGGCCAGCTTTTCCAGCGCGGCAATGTCAATTTCCACGTTGAAGTGGCCGGAATTGCAGATCACGGCGCCGTCGTTCATTTTTTCGAAATGCTCTTGCGCGATTACGGATTTGTTGCCGGTGACGGTGACGAAAATTTCGCCGATTCGGGCGGCGTCGGCCATGGGCATGACGCGGAAACCATCCATGATGGCTTCGAGGGCGCGCGTGGGATTGATTTCGGTGACGATTACGTCGGCGCCGTGTCCTTTGGCGCGCATGGCGACGCCGCGTCCGCACCAGCCGTAGCCGGCCACTACTACGCGCATGCCTGCTAGCAGCATGTTCGTCGCGCGGATGATGCCGTCGAGAGTGGACTGGCCGGTGCCGTAGCGATTGTCGAAGAGGTGCTTGGTGAGCGCGTCGTTCACGGCGATGACGGGATATTTCAGCGTGCCGTCTTTGGCCATGGCGCGGAGGCGGATTACGCCGGTGGTGGTTTCTTCGGTGCCGCCGATTACGCCTTTCACCAGGTCGGGATGCTTGGTGAGGAGTTGAGTGACGAGATCGGCGCCGTCGTCCATGGTGATCTGCGGCTTGTGGTCAATGGCCGCGGCGATGTGCGCGTAGTAGGTGGCGTTGTCCTCACCTTTAATGGCGTAGGTGGGGATGCCGTAGTCTTTCACGAGGGACGCGGCGACTTCGTCCTGGGTGGAGAGCGGGTTTGAGCCGCAGAGGACTACGTCTGCGCCGCCATCACGCAAGGTGATCGCGAGGTTCGCGGTCTCGCTGGTGACGTGCAGGCAGGCGGACATGCGGACGCCTTTCAGGGGCTGGTCTTTAATGAACTGCTTGCGGATTAATTGCAGGACGGGCATTTGTTGATTGGCCCATTCGATTTTGCGTTTGCCTTTTTCCGCGAGAGAGATGTCTTTTACGTCGCCGGCTAGTTTGGTGGTTGCTGTTTCCACTGGAGACTCCCTTTAAATTTTGGAATGCATTGTGTACGACTAAACTTTTTTACCGCAGAGACCTAGAGGGCGCAGAGAAAGCCTCAAGGCGACTTCGCCCGCCTAAAGGCGGCCGCTACAGAGTCAAAACCGACGGAGCCGGTGAGACAGCGGCGCTACATCGGGCGGGTCTGAGTCCCGCCCCTACAAAGTCGAAGTCAAAAAGCGGGCGCAGCACGCAGCGCCCCTACCAATTCAACTGCAAAGAGCCGGCGAGACGCCTGCCTGCCGGCAGGCACGCCGGCGCTACTAACTTCGCGAAACAGCTACGGCGCCGCGGGTGCCAGCTTCTTTGCGGATGGCATCGGCTTTGTCGGTGCGTTCCCAGGTGAAGCCGGGGCCGGTGCGGCCGAAGTGGCCGTAGGACGCTGTGGGCCTGTAAATCGGACGGCGCAGGTCGAGCGTCTCGATGATGCCCTTGGGCGTCAGCTTAAAGAATGCGCGAATCACTTCGGTGATCTGCGAATTCGGGATAGTGCCGGTGCCGAAAGTGTCTGCCATTACGGAAACGGGTTCGGCGACGCCGATGGCGTAAGCCAGCTGAACTTCTACTTTGGTGGCCAAGCCAGCGGCTACGAGATTTTTCGCGACGTAACGCGCCATGTAGCAGGCGGAGCGGTCAACTTTGGTGGCGTCTTTGCCGGAGAGCGCGCCGCCGCCGTGACGGCTGTAACCGCCGTAGGTGTCCACGATAATTTTACGGCCGGTGAGGCCCGCATCGCCCATGGGTCCGCCGGTGACGAAGCGACCAGTCGGGTTGATGTGGTATTTGGTGTTCTTGTCGACCATGGCTGCCGGCAGGACTGGATCGATTACGTGTTTGCGCACGGCTTGCTGCAAATCTTTCAGGGAAACTTTGTCGCTGTGCTGCGTGGAAATTACTACCGTGTCCACGCGGGCGGGGCGGCCGTCAATGTATTCGATGGTGACTTGGGATTTTCCGTCGGGGCGGAGGAAATCGACTACGTTCTTTTTGCGGACTTCGGCGAGCTTGTGCGTGAGGCTGTGCGCGAGTTGGATGGGCATGGGCATCAGCTCGGGAGTTTCGTCGCAGGCGTAGCCGAACATCAAGCCCTGGTCGCCAGCGCCGCCGGTGTCTACTCCCATGGCGATGTCTGGAGATTGTTTGTGGATGGTGCAGATGACGCCGCAGGTTTCAGCGTCGAAGCCAAATTTGGCGCGGGTGTAGCCGACGTCGCGAATAACTTCGCGGGCCAGGTCGGAGAAGTCCACGTAAGTGGTGGTGGTGATTTCTCCGGCGACTACGACGAGGCCAGTGGTGACTAGGGTTTCGCAGGCGACACGGCCCATGGGATCGTCTTTCATGACGGCGTCGAGGACGGCGTCGGAGATCTGGTCGGCGATTTTGTCGGGATGACCCTCGGTTACGGATTCCGAGGTAAAGAGAAACTTTTCATCGTGGTGAGCCAAAACAGTATCCTCCAGCGGAAGTATTGCAATTCGGGGGCCCCAAGTGCGCGTGCGGCAGCTATGCCCAAAAAACGAGGCTAGCATGCGAGTTTGGGGGTGTCAAACTTTTGCATCGAAAGGCCTTAAATCGCGGCTGAATGGTCGCCGGGACGGGCGGAAGTGCGGGCGTGGGGCGTGATTTCGCAGCTGCGACAGGAACTTTGCTTCCGTAATGTGCCTTCGTGGTTGCGTTAGGCCATATCGCGGCGGTAGAGGAGGTAGGCGCGGATGAAGGGGTCCAGGTCGCCATCGAGGACTTTCTGGACGTCGCCGCGCTCGACTTTAGTGCGGTGGTCTTTGATGAGTTGGTAAGGCTGCATCGTGTAGGAACGGATTTGGCTGCCGAAACTGATTTCGGGCTTGGAGGCGTCGAGTTTGTTGAGCGCGTCGCGTCGTTTTTCCAGTTCGAGCTCGTAGAGTTGCGAGCGCAGAACTTTCATGGCGATTTCGCGGTTCTTGTGTTGGCTACGTTCGTTCTGGCATTGCACCACGATGCCGGAGGGAAGATGCGTGATGCGCACGGCGGATTCGACCTTGTTGACGTTCTGGCCGCCGTGGCCGCCGGCGCGGAAAGTGTCAATGCGCAGGTCGTCGGGCTTGACGTTGATTTCGATGCGATCGTCGATTTCAGGGATGACGAAGGCGGAGGCGAAGGAGGTGTGGCGACGCGCGGCTTGATCAAACGGCGAGATACGCACGAGGCGATGGACACCGCTCTCGCCGGAGAGCATGCCGTAGGCGTTTTCACCTTCGATCTGGACTGTGGCGGATTTGATGCCGGCTTCTTCGCCGGGGGTGGAATCCAGGATTGTGGCGCGGAAACCTTTTTGTTCGGCCCAGCGCAGGTACATGCGCAGAAGCATTTCGGCCCAGTCCTGGGATTCGGTGCCGCCGGCGCCGGGTTTTACGGTGACGATGGCGTTGAGGCTGTCGTTTTCACCGGCGAGGAGAGTTTTGGTTTCGAGGTCGGAGACGTAGGTGTCAGCGCTGGCGATTTCTTTGGCGACGTCTTCGAGGAGGGAGTTGCGCTGGGCATCGTCTTTTTCTTCTTGCGCGAGACCGAGGTAGGTTTCGATGTCGCTCTTTTTGGTGTCGAGAGCTAGTTCGGCGTTGACGCGGTCTTCGACCGCTTTGCGCTGCTGCAGCGTGGCTTGCGCTTTTTCCTGGTCCTGCCAGAAATTGGGGTCGCTCGTTTTGGCTTCGAATTCGGCTAGTTGTTTGCGGGCGGATTCGGCGTCAAAGAAAGCTCCGCACAAGCTGGATGCGTTTATTCAGCTCGGCGAAGCGTTGTTGCAGGTCTTCGATGTGTTCGGCCATTAGATTCTATTCTATCGAATTTCGAAAGTTTTAGGCGGGTTGCTTTACGAACGACATTCCGAGAAGGACGATGGTGACTGCTACGCAGAGCCAGCTGAACCAGTCGCCGAATTTGGCGTAGGGGGTTAGATCGCTGCGGAAATCGTAGGGGGCGTCTAGCTGGCCGCGGATGTCTAGCGCTAGCTGGGCTGCGGTACGGCCGTAGGGGTCTATGGATTCGGTGTAGCCGTTGTTGGTGTCGCGCAGGAGCCAGCGGCGATTTTCTACTGCGCGGACGCGGGCCATGGCCATGTGCTGTTCCGGGGCGGAGGAGCGGCCGAACCAGCCGTCGTTTGAGATGGTGACGAGCAATTGGGCGCCGTTGGCGGTGAATTGACGGACTTCGCTGGGGAAGATGGCTTCGTAGCAGATGAAGACGCCGAATTTTCCCTGCGGGAGCTGGGCTACCCCGTATGTGGAACCGGGAGTGAAATCGGAAATGTCCGCGGTGAGTTTTTTTGCGAAGGTGAGCCAGCCGCGCAGGGGGACGTATTCGCCGAAAGGCAGGAGATGGATTTTATCGTAGCCGAAGACGCGCTGGCCTTGAGGATTCAGCAGGACGGCGCTGTTGGATGCGAGCCACTTCCCTTCGGGAGTGCGTTTCCAGTCCACCACACCGACCAGAAAATAATTTCCGGAATCCTGGGCAATGAGTTTGGCGCGGTCGGCGAAGGGCTGCTCCAGAAATGTGAATGGAGCAGGAACTTCGGGCCAGATGATGATGCCGGGGGTTTGATGCGCGGCGTCCACACTGATGTGTTCTAGCTGATCCAATTCCACGGAGTGAAGTTGCAGCCAATCCGGCGGATAACTTTCGGACTGCGGGAAATTAGTTTGCACCAGGTGTGCCACGTAGTGCGGAGTTGCGGTGGGGATCAGGTGCGGGCCGATCAGCGCGACGAGGAGCAGCAGGATCGTGGCGATGGCGAAGGAGGTCCATGCTTGGCGCGTTTTCGTGAGCACGGCGTAGGCTACGAGCGAACCGAACGCGGCGATCAGGAAACAGAGGCCGTAGATTCCGGTGACGGAGGTGATTTGCAGCAAGGCCATGCTGCGCGCGGCGGGATAGCCCGATAAATCCCAGGACGAGCCGATAATGGGGATGTTGGTGCGGAAATATTCCAGCATGGTCCAGAGGAATGGCGCGAGCGCACAGGCGAGCAGCTTGCTTTTGCGCGAGGCCAGGGCGACGCCGGTGGAAAATGTGGCGCAGATCAGGCCGCCGATGAAGCCGATCATGCCGACGAACGCGGCGGAGATGAGCGGGTCAATATTGCCGTACTGGCGCATGACGGTGTCCACCCACGGGAGGCAGACCGGGTAGAAAACCTGGCCGTGCAGGAAACCGTAGAGAGGGGCTTCTTTCAGTGGCGCGCCTGCTGATGCGAGGACGAGCATGCCCAGGGAGATCCAGGCCAACAAATACAAATTGTAATTGGGGAATGAGAGACCTAGGGCGACGCCGCTGCCGATGGCGAGCAAGACTCGCGCATACCGAGGCAAATTCATCTAGTGTTTGATTATGGGCTTGAAGCCCATTTGTTCGAGGGCGCGCTTAGCATTTTCGGCGGAGGGCATGTCGGGATACGGGCCTACCTGCACATGATAGAAACTGTCGGCGGGAGAGGTGGCGACGAAGGATGGGAATTTTTTCTGTTGGATGGCGTCTGCCATTTCCAGGGCGTCGCGCTGCAACTTTACGGCTGCTACCTGCAGGACGATGGAATTTTTGTTCAGCGCGGGAGGTTGGAAGCGCGCAGGTTGCTTGGGCGCTGGAGCAGCGACGGTCTTTGTAGCTGCAGCGGGCGGCGCATTGTTTGATTTCGTGGCTACCGCGGGAACGGATGCGGGAGATTTGCTCGCCGGTGCGGATGTTGCTGGCGTGGGCGCTGACTCCAGATGATCGTTTGCGGCCTTCTTGTTGTCGTAGAAATCCCAACCGCCATTGTCGGGCGGCGCTGGCGCGGATTTCGCAGCAGGCGCGGATTTTGATTTTGGGGAAACTGACGCGGAGGGCATGTTGCTGTTGAAACCGTCGGCGGCGTGAACTGCTCCGCCATATTGCGTACGGCCCATCACGTAACCGAGCGTGAAAAAAACTCCGCAGAGCAGGACTACGCCGAGAAAGAGTCCTACCAGATGCCGGCTCTCGAGAACCCGGTCGCCGCCTCCGCGTCTTGCGTTGCTTGCCATACTTTTACTTTTTCTCCAGCGACTTCATCCACTGCGAAATAATGTCCACCGGCAGTGGGAAGACCACCGTGGTATTTTTCTCGACGCCAATTTCCACCAGCGTTTGCAAATAGCGCAGCTGGATGGCTGTTGGCTCCTTTTGCAGCACTGCCGCGGCTTCGGATAATTTCGCCGAGGCTTGAAATTCGCCTTCGGCGGCAATTACTTTGGCGCGGCGCTCGCGCTCGGCTTCCGCTTGCCGCGCGATGGCACGCTGCATATTTTCCGGAATATCTACTTGCTTGACCTCAACCTTCGTTACCTTGATACCCCAAGGCTCGGTATCCTGGTCAAGGATTTGTTGCAGCTTGGCGTTAACCTTTTCGCGCTCCGAGAGAATGGAGTCGAGTTCGAACTGGCCGATCAGGCTGCGCAGCGTGGTCTGGGCCAGCTGGGAAGTAGCATATAGATAATTCTGGACTTGCGACAGGGCGAGATTGGCATCCACTACGCGGAAGTAACATACAGCATTTACCTTAACCGAGACGTTGTCGCGAGTGATGACGTCTTGCGGAGGGACGTCGAGGGTTTCTATGCGCAGGGAGATGCGCGTGAGTTTGTCGATTGGGAAGAAGACTAGTTGCAGGCCGGCGCCTTTGGCTTCTGGGAGCATGCGGCCGAGGCGGAGGACTACACCGCGTTCCCATTCTTTTATGACGTAGACGGAGTTGGAGAGCCAGATGAGGAAGATGACTACCGCTACGCCGAAGAGAATGGTTACGAAATCCATTTAGTTTCCTCCAACGATCTATTGCAAATTCGACGGTCGAAATTTGTCGAGACGTTGACGTGGGGGCGGGTCTGAGACCCGCCCCTACAGATTCAAAAGCAGACGCAAATTCAACGTCAAATTCGAAAGCAACTACGCCCGCCTAAAGGCGGCCGCCACAAATTCAAAGACAAATTCAACTGCAGAGACTAATGCGATTCTACTGGTTCGACTTCGAGCGTTAGGCCTTTTACTTTTTTGACGCGGACGCGGGCGCCGGTTGGGATATTTTCGCCGGCGCGGACTGCGGCGCGCCAAAGTTCGCCGTGGACGAAAACGCTGCCAACGGCTTCGCCGGAGCCTACTGGCTCGCGTACTTCGCCTACTTCGCCGACGAGCTCTTCCCTTCCGGTGGAAACTTTCCAGGTGCGCGAGCGCAGGACGAGGCGCATCAGGATGATTACGATTACGGCGAAGGGAATTACAACGGCGAGGGCGGTCCAGAGGCTAACGCCCATGCCCGTCATCGGCGACTTAATCAGGAACAGAGCGCCGAGCACCATGGATATGACTCCTCCGACGCCGAGGACACCATGCGTGGGAAATTTCGCCTCGAGAATGAATAGTACGAAGGCGCAGGCAATGAGCAGCAGGCCCGCGAGATTGATGGGCAGCATGTGCATCGCGTACAGCGCGAGCAACAGGGCGATGGCGCCGAATACGCCGGGTGCGAATGCGCCGGGATGGGTGAACTCGACGTAGAGGCCGAGGACGCCGATGATCAGGAGGATGAAAAATACGTCGGGTTGAACGATGCGGGAAAGAAATTTTTCGCGGCCGGTCATCTCGCGGGCTACGACTACTGGATGCGGAAGCGCGAGCGCGAGTTTGGTGCCGTCGAAACGCGTGATGGTGCGGCCGTTCAGTTGCGCGAGTAGATCTTCTTTCGAGGCGGTGACGATTTCTACCAGCTTGCCGTCGAGGGCTTCTTTATCGCTGAAGGCTTTGGCGTCGGTGACGGCTGTGGCTGCCAGTTCGGGATCGCGGCCGCGTTTGCTGGTGTAGCTGCGGAGGTAGGCGGTGGCATCGTTGACAATTTTTTTGCGCAGGGTGTCGTCAATCTGCACGGGCGAGCCGCCGATTTCGATCAGCGGAGATGCGGCACCGGTTTCGGTGCCGGGAGACATAGCGGCGACGTCTGCTGAGAGAAGGATGAAGAAGCCGGCGGAAGCGGCGCGGGAGCCGGTGGGGTAGACGTAGGTCACGACTGGCACGGACGAGCGCAGGATGGATTGGATGATGTCGCGCATGGAAGAGTCGAGGCCGCCGGGGGTGTTGATGGTGATGAGGATCAGGCTGGCGTGGTCGGTATTCGCTTGCTCGATTTCGCGGACGAGGTATTCGGAGAGGATTGGTTCGATTTCGCCGTTGATGTGGAGTTCGACGACTGTGGAAGTTGTGGGCGATGTTGGTGGCGGCGTTTGCGCGGGCAGCGGCGCGGAGACGATTAGCGAAAGTGCGGCTAGTGCGGAGGAGAGCAGCAACGAGCGACGAACTGCGCGGGGGAACATTTCGCAATTCATTATAGCAGCGGTTGCGGCTGGGCCGTAAAGTTCCAGTGGAATTTGGAGTGGACGGCGCTTTGAGGCCGGCGCCTAGGCAAGTTGGGGTGCAGCAAGCAGCGCCCCTACCGCGGCTGTCCGAGCAGCCAAGCCGAAACTTCAGCAAGAGATTAGCGCGAGGTGTGGTTGTGGCGGGCGAAGAGATGGCCGCCGCGCAACCATCGCGCGAATGGGCGCCACATGCGCTCGACAAGGATTTTTTTTGCATAGGGCCAGACTGCGCCGCCGAACAACAGAGCCATGAAGGTCTGCACGATTTTAATCGTTACTTTCCCGTCCGCGGTCATGGCTGTTTTTCCGGTGAAGGGTAGCGCGTACCAGAGAGTGGAAGGGAGCGCGCTAAAGAGTCCGGCAAAGTCTCCGTTGACGTGGCGTTCGATGAGCCACATTGCAAAAGCTCCGAGCGCCCAGGTAGCGACGAACCCCAGAAAGGCGAAGAGCGCGAGAGGCTCCTTCATGATGTGCGGGCCGATTTTCTTGCGCTTCCAGCAGAACAGGATGAAAAGGAAGATGGCGATGCCGGCCGCGGCCCAGAGCACGTGATGAAGCAGGATCACCGGATCGCGGAAGAAGTAATAGCGCGCGGGACGGAAGAAGTAGCGTTTCAGCAGGGGCGCGCGCGTGGGAAGATCCACTAGCGCGAGGCGTTTGAGCGCGGGTTCGTCACTGGGAAGTTGTGAGCGGACGCTTTGCATGTTGGCAGCGAGGAAGCCGACCATGCTCAAGGCGACGGTGTCCAGCTTGGGATCGTCGCTGGTGACGAACAGAGCCTCGACGCCGACCGTGGCGACGCCCTGCGCGTCCGGGATGCCGGGGCCATAGTCGTCCTTGCGAATCATGGTTTCCACGTAGCTAGAATCATTGCTGAGCTGGCTGACCATGCCGACGCTGAGAGGCACGAAATGTATCTCGGAATTGATATTGGCACCATCGGGCGGCGCGAGCGCGGCCTGGATATCTCTGGTGGGAACGGCGCCGGTGTAGATGATGGCGTCCAGCGCGGGATCCATTTGTTGCAAGGCCTCGAGTGCGCCGCGCAGAGTGTCCATACCGGAGCCGGAGTTCGCCTGCGCATTAACCAATTCGACGTCGCTCATTTTCAGGCCTGCGGCGGCGAGCACGCGTTCGGCGGTCAGGTAATCTCCGGAACCTTGATTGCCGACCCAAATGCGATAGCCGCGCAGGTCAGCGACCCTGGAAATGTACAGGTGCGGGCGGACGAGGACGTGAACGGCTTCGGTGAACATGGGAACGATCAGGCGTATTTCGAACTTCCCATCGGGGAATTTGCACGGCAGCGCGGTGCAAGGAGGCTTTGGCGGCTTTGAAAAAAGCACCGGGTGGTGGAACCAGGCAGAGTGCGCGACATCGCTTTGCACGATGGCGAACGCGGCTTTGCCTTCGGAGAGGAGTTGCACGCTTTGGATGGAGCCTTCGTCGGGGCAGGCGACCAGAGGTTCTTGTTGCAGGTGTTGCGCGTTATACGCGGTTACGATGGCTCGGCCTACCTGGTCGTAGTTGAGGCCGCTTTGTCCGGTGAGCAGGCGATGGCCGGCACCGGCGAAATCGTCAAAATCGCACGGATTGGCGGCTTGGGCGCGGGTGGCGAGGGGACAGACCGCGATGGAGATGATTGCGAGCAGGAGCCGGAGTAGGAACTTGAAGCGGCGTGACACTGGCGCCTCCGATGGACTCCTGGGCGAGCGACGCTGGAAATGGAGTCCGTTGCGAAGATCAGGTGGATTACTTTGGGGGCACTTTAACGCTTTAGACAATCAAGGTCAAGGAGAGCGTCAAGAAAACGCGGGCCCACGTTGCGAGTCGGCACTGCAGATCCGAGTTGCGCGTCAGGCGTGCGGATTAGCTCTTCGATTCTTCAATCTCCATGCTGACGATCTGGGGGCCGTCGAGACGATAGATGTGCTGAACGTTGCGGTCGAGGATGACTTTGCCGTCGAGATCGCGTACTACCTGGTGAACGTGCACGACGATTCTGCCGTCGGGAAGCGTTTCGAATCGCTGCGGCGTGACGATCGGGTCGATCACGTCCCACTGGCGCGTCCAGTATTCGCGCACGGCTTGGTGGCCGCGGATGCGGCCGCCTTCCATGCCGTTGGGCCAATCCACATCGGGATGCAGGAGGAGAAGCAGGAAGTCGAGATCGCGCTCGTTGAATGCATCGTAGACGGACTGGAGTAGTTCGTTGTATGCGAGAGCTGGAGCTGGGCCTGTCACAGTATGAATCCCCCGGGAAATTTCTATTAGTTCTGAATTAATTTCTTGGAGCTCGCGTAGGAGGGCGGTTCGTGCAGAACTTCCTGCAACGCGGGATCCTTGATGACTTTTGCGAATGCGGGATCGGTTTGTGCGGAGAGGAAACCGGCGTAACCGTCGTCGCGGGCGAGTTTAAGGTAGTGCGCGGCGCGTTCGGCGTCGCCTGCTTGCCCGTAGGTCTTAGCGACGAAGAAATAGAACAAGCCGGGATCGGTGGCGGTGCGCTGCTGCACCACAGTGCCGCCGAGTCCGCGACGGTCGAAGATGGTGGGATCGAGCGCGAGGGCTTTCTGGAAGGAGTCCATCGCCTGCGGATATTCTTTATCGGCGAAATAGGCGTAGCCCAGGTTGCTGTACACGGTGGCTAAATCGGCGTGCAGCGCGAGAGCCCTGTCGTAGAAGGTGATGGCCCTGGTGTAGTGCTTCTTCTCGTATTCGACGGTGCCGCAATTATTGGCGGCGCTGGCGAATTTCTTGTCCGCGTGCATGGCGCGCTTGTAGAAGCGCTCGGAACGATCGAGGTCACCCAGTTGCTGGTAGGCAACGCCGACTTTGTTCATCAGCGGGGCGTTCTTGGGTTCATCCACCAGAATTTGCATGTACACGCCGGCAGCGTCGGAATACTCCTTGCGCGCCATGAGGATGTCCGCGCGCATTTCCGCTGCTTCGCGCGGGGACAGCGAGGAAAATGGTTTTGGCGAAGCGGCAGAATTTTGCGATGCTGAATTCACAGTGGTGTCGCTGATTTTGGTTGGAGTCTGTTGCGCAAATGCGGGACAAGCTACAACCAAGACTAGCGGGATTGCAAAGAGAGTCACTCGGCTCATAGCCCGACTCCTTTTTTCCGCGCCCCAAAGCCTACGGCTGTGGTTTCTGATTGTCCGGAGGCTTTTTGCTTGACCCAAAGATACCAAAAATCTTGTCCAGAAGCCCCTTTTTCTTTTCGGCGTCAGGGCTGGCGTCGGCGGGGGCCTGGGGGTCGCCTGGCGCGGCCGGCTTGGCGCCGGGCTTGGTCGGCTGGCCGGACCCAGGCTGATTCGCGGCCGAGTTGGGAGGAGGAGGCGGATTGCTGCCTTTGCCGAAAAGGTGCGAGAGCCAGTTTGAGGACGAACCCGCCTGTTGGCCGCACACTTCGGTCGGCTCGCTACCGGCGATGAAATATTCCTGGACAGATTGCGGGCAGGTGGAGTTGGCCAGCTCGCCGGTTTTCGGATCAATCATCTCGGCAATTACGCCGGGAGGCGGATCGAAATCCGCGGTGTTCTTGTATTGCGGCAGGGCTACGGCGCGTTTCATGAACTCGGCCCAGATGGGTGCGGCGGATGCGCTGCCGGAAAGGCCCAGGTCGCGATTGTCGTCAAATCCGACCCAGACGACGCAGAGCAGGTTCGAAGTGAATCCGGCGAACCAGCCGTCGCGCGATGTGCCGGTTTTGCCTGCAGCGTCGGCGGTGAAGCCCATGGAGCGAACGGTAACGCCGGTGCCGCGATTAATGACTTCTTCCATGATGCTGGTGGTGAGGAAGGCGACGCGCGGATCGAGCACAGCGCGCGTGCGGGGCGCGGCAGTCTCTTCGATGGTGCCATCGGCGGCCAGCACGCTGCGCAGGAAGAGGGGCTCGGCGCGAAAACCATTGGTGGCGAAGGGCGTGTAGGCGGCAGCAACGTCAATCGGCGTCATTTCGTAAGCGCCGAGGGCGACGGCGGGCGTTGGTTGAATGTTAGTGCTGAGACCCATCTGGCGCGCGAGGTTGACGACCCGCTGGTAGCCGATCATCTCGGCGACTTTTACGGTAGCGACGTTGAGGGAATGGATTAGAGCGTCGCGGACCGTAACTGTTCCGTAAAATTCCTGGCCGAAATTGTCCGGGGTGTATTCCTTGCCGTCGAATTCAAAGGTGGTGGGCACGTCATCCACGGTGGTGACTGGCGTGACGATGGGGGTGAAGCCTTCGGCTGCATTGTCAAACGCGGCGGCATAGACGAACGGCTTGAATACCGAACCGGGCTGGCGGTGCGCGAGGGCGTGGTTGAGCTGGCTTTCGCCGTAGTTCCGGCCGCCGACGAGCGCGCGGATTTCTCCGGTGTGCGCGTCCATGGCGACGAGCGCCACTTGGACGCGCGTTGCCGGCTCGCCTTTCTTGGCCCAGGCGGCGTAGCGCTTGGCGAGCAGCTTGTCCACGCCTTGCACGCCCGTCTGGATGGCTTCGGCAGCGGCGCGCTGCAATTGCGGATCGAGAGTGGTGTAAATGCGATAGCTCTGCGTTTCCAGATCGGTCTCGGAAAACTTTTCGAGAAGATGGTCTTTCACCATGTCCACGAAATAGGGAGCGGAGCCGGTATTGACGCCGCCATTAACGAATTTGAGCTTCATTTTCTTGGCGGCGTCGGCTTGGTCCTGCGTGATGTAGCTGTCTTCGACCATCTGCGGCAGCACACGGTCGCGCGATTCTTCGGCACGATCCATGTGGCGCTCGGCGGTGGCATAACGATTGGGCGCGCGAATGATTCCGGCGAGAAAGGCGCACTCGCCCAAAGTGAGTTCGCGGACGTCTTTGCCGAAATAGGCTTCGGCGGCCTCGCCAAAACCGCGAATGGAGAAGCTGCCACGGTTGCCGAGATAAACTTCGTTGGCGTAAAGCTCGAAAATCTGCTGCTTGGAATAGCGCTGATTGATTTCGACGGCCATGAGGACTTCTTTTACTTTGCGGCGCCATTCACGTTTGGTGGTGAAGAAAAAGCTGCGCGCGACTTGCATGTCAATGGTGCTGGCGCCCTGGGCTTTCTGGCCGCGGCGCAGGTCGGCCAGCGCGGCGCCGAAAACGCGCACGATGTCCAGGCCCCCATGCTCGAAAAAGCGCTTGTCCTCGGCGGCGAGCACGGCGTCCACGAGATCCTTGGGGAGATCGTCGAAGCGGATGACGCGGCGTTTTTCGCGCGAACTGTCGAAGAGATTGGTGACCAGTTCGGGCTCGATTTCGGCGGTATCGAGCGGGGCAGCGTCGCTTAGCTGGGTGATTCGGGAAATCGCGCTGCCGGAGAAAACCACGCGCACCGCATTGCCACCGCGGAAATAGGAAGTGGACGACGGGCGAATCTCCACAGTCGGGCCTTTTAACTTGAACTGGCCGAGCGCGCCCTCTGCGTCGCCTTCTTGATATCCCGCGCGGAGCAGATAGGTGGCGAGGTCGCTGGCGTGCATGGTTTCGCCGACGAAAATATGTCCGGGCGCGGAAAAGACGCGGGAGGTGTTCTGGAAAACCTGGCCGGTGAGACGCTGGTCAATCAGCTTGCCAAACTGGACGTAGTAGTAGGCGAATACGGAGGTGGCCGCGAGAAATAGGAACAGGACAGAGCCCAAGACCGCCAAGCCGACGCGCGAGGTCCAGAAGCCCGGGGCGATTCGAATGCGCAATCAGTTTCTCCGTGAAATGCAGTGAGACGAAAAAGGTTCAGAAATACATTCAGATGGTTAGACGCGCGCCAGAGCCGGACGGTTGGGCGGGGGCGGCGCAGGCACGAGCGATTCCGCAGTGCCTCGATCGAAATAAATTGTAAGTCTAAATGGGATGGCTGTCTGCGGAGAGATGAAATTGATGAGTGAGCTGGTAAACGACTAAATCGAAGGTTACGGCGTAATCCAGGGAAATGGTGACAAGCGAACCGTCGGCGGTCACCTTGACATCTTCTTTCTTCGGCGGAAGACCGAGTTCCTGGATTTTCTTGTATACGTCGTTCTGGATATCTTCCGGGGTTTTCTTGGGATAGGTGGAGGTGGCGAAGCGCGCTTCGGTGGTCATAGCGTCTTGCAATTGGTAATTGGCGAAAAATGTGGGAACCATTTTGAAGGCGCAGAAGGCCATTATGCCGAGAATGATGATGGTTATGAAGAAGCTGAGCTTCGACCCACCGCGTTGTCCGTCCCGAATTCGCTTCGCGCGCAAAGTGAAAAATCCTCCCAAGTGCGATTCCGATAGGGCGATGCTAGCAGCATAGAGCGGCCGCGTACGGCTGGCTTAAGGCACGTGTTGTGAATGAGTAACTGGGCCGGGGCGTACGTCCGTACAGCTAGTACGCGCGGGCGAAGATAGCTTTTTCGGTGGCTGGCTCGCCGCAATGAACGCATTTGCCTGAGCCGCCGGGCTGCTCCAGGGGAATGCAGCGCATGGTCGCTTTGGTTTCTTCCTTGATGCTGGCTTCACATTCGGCTTTGCCACACCACCAAGAGAAGGCGAAGCCGTTCTCAACGGCTTTTTTGAATTCCTGGTAATCGGCGGTCTCGTGAGTATTGGCATTGCGGAACGCGAGCGCGCGATCGAAGAGGGCTTGCTGAATTTCCGCGAGCAACTGAGTCACCGATGCGGCGATTCCCTGCTGCGCGACGAACGCTTTGCCCTCTTTGCCAGGGCGGTCGCGGCGCGCCAGCACTACCGAGTTTTTGGCGACGTCTTTTGGGCCAAGCTCCATGCGCAGCGGCACACCACGCATTTCCCAATCGTTGAATTTGAAGCCGGGGCTGGAGCCTTCGCGTTCGTCGAGCTTCACGCGGATGCCGGCGTCCACTAGCTCTTTGCGGAGCTTGTGCGCACATTCCAGGACGCTGGATTTTTCCTCGTCCGTTTTGAAAATGGGGACAATGACCAGCTGGATGGGCGCCAGGCGCGGCGGGAAAATTAATCCCTGGTCGTCGCCGTGCACCATGATGATGGCGCCGACGAAACGCGTGGAGAGCCCCCAGGAAGTGGTCCAGCAATGCTGCAGCACACCGCCCTTATCGAGGTAGCGAATTTCGAAAGCTTTCGCGAAGTTCTGGCCGAGATTGTGCGAGGTACCGGCCTGCAGGGCTTTGCCGTCGCCCATCATGGCTTCGATCGAGAAGGTCTGGTCGGCGCCGGCAAAACGCTCGGAATCGGATTTGCGCCCGGGAATAACGGGGACGGCAGCTTCCTTCACGGCGAAATCGGTGTAGATGTCCAGCATCTGGCGGGTTTCGAATTCGGCTTCGGGCAGCGTGGCGTGCGCGGTGTGCCCTTCCTGCCAGAAAAATTCCAGCGTGCGGAGGAACAACTTCGTGCGCAGTTCCCAACGCACCACGCTGTTCCACTGATTGATCAGCACCGGCAGGTCGCGGTAGGACTGAATCCATTTCGCATAGGAGTGGCCGATGATGGTTTCCGAAGTGGGACGAATCACCAGCGGTTCTTCGAGTTCTTCACCGCCGCCGTGGGTTACGACCGCAAGCTCGGGCGAAAATCCGGCGACATGCGATTTTTCTTTTTCGATGAAGCTGCGAGGAATCAGCAGCGGGAACGCGGCGTTCACGTGGCCGGTGGCTTTGAAGCGGCTGTCGAGCGCAGCCGTGATGTTCTCCCACAGCGCCCAGCCGTAGGGACGCACGATCATGCAGCCGCGCACAGGGGCGTAATCGGCTAGCTCCGCGCGCAAGACGAGCTGGTTATACCATTCTGAAAAATCTTCCGCGCGAGTTGGCAGCTTCTGGTCAGACATGCAGAGGTAGGCTCTTTTCTGCGCCGGTTTGTGTGCAGCGCGCGCACTGTGGCGCGGGCGCGGGCGCGGTAAGCAATCAAGGTTAGGGGAGAGTTGGAGCGAAGTCAATCGCGGGAGGAAGCCAAATGCGCCACGGATGAACGCAGCCGAACACGGATAACGTCGAAAGCAATCACAGGAAAAATAAAATGCAACTGTGGCTAGGGTGCGCGAGTCTAAGCTTCGAAACGCATCGCGGGTGAACACTGGTAACAGCAATGACAGAGCTTTTGCGGAAGCGCGGGGACCTGCGCCGGGTTCGGGATGGGGCTGCCGGAATGCAAATTCGCCTGCTGGAGATGGGTCTTTTGTGCGTGTGAAAAATGCAGATTCGGTGTAGGCTATTTCGCACTGGTTGTCCTGGACTTGTTATCCAATTTCGAAGGAGATTTTTTGAGATGAAGATTCGCCTCGCCCTAACCATATTGCCCTTATGCTTTTACGCAGCAATGTTTTCAGCTCCGGTCAACGCGCAAGGCGCCGCAGGAGCGGGCGCGTCGTCGGGTCAGGAGCAGACGACGGCCCCGTCGCAACAGCCAAGCCAGCCCAGCCAGCCAAAAATAATGTCGCCACGCGCGGCGAACGTGCAACCGGGTGAGCCCTATCGTCGGCCGACAGAAAAGGAAAAGCTGCGCTCTTACGCTTTTATTTCGTTCGGGCCGTATCCAATCCTCGCCTCGGCGGTAGCGGGCGGAGTGCAGCAGGCAGATAATGCGGCGCCGGAGTGGGGCCAAGGATGGGACGCCTATGGTGTGCGCGTGGCCAGCAATTTTGGAATCAACCTGGTGACGCAGACGACCCGTTATGGATTGGCTGAAATCTTCCACGAGGACACGCTTTTCTATCGCTGCGAGTGCAGCGGGTTTGGCCACCGCTTGGAACATGCGTTGCTATCCACGGTTACGGGGCGCAGAGGCGAAGACGGCCATCGCACCTTTTCGTTTGCATCGCTGGTTGCACCGTATGCCGGTGGCGAAGTCGCGGCGCTGGCATGGTACCCGAGCCGTTACAATGATAAGGACGGCTTCCGCATCGGCAATTACAACCTGGCAGTACAGGCAGGGTTGAACGTGGCAATGGAATTTATTTATGGCGGCCCGCACACGTTCCTGGCCAAGCATCATGTGCCGGTGCTTTCGAACGCAACGGGTTCCAGTCAGCAATAATTTATTCAATTTGGCGACCGCGGAAATTGCAAGCCCGCCGGTGAGAATTCACCGGCGGGCTTTTCTTTTTGTAGCTTGCCGCGCGTGATACGGACTTCTCAACGGTAATTCGGGTGATTGTGGCGCCAAGCCCAGTATTCGCGCTGCTCCGGCGGCGGCAGTTTGTGGAAATCGCGATAGGGGCGGTGCGTTTCGGCGACCCACTGGCGATAATAGACGACTTCGTGGTCGTTCCAGACGTGGTAATCGTTGTAGTACGGATCGTAAACACGGACTGTGGAGTGTTCGGCGCAGCCCGTAAGCAGCACCGGTGAAAGCAACGCCACACCGAGCAAGGTCGTTCCCAGCCGACGTGTAATGAGTCGCAACATTATGATTCCCCTCTGAGCTGCCGCGCTCGATTGATTGCAAAGCACGCAGCGCTCCGATAAACTCTTCACGAAATTACAAACACGCCGGCGTTCGCAAAGTTGCTGGTGGGTATTGCGTGTCGTTAGGAATCCCGGCTGGGTGCTTGAAATGAAAAATGAAACTCCCGAATTGCTGCGCATGAGCCGCTCGCTGGATGAAGTGGACCCGGAAGTCGCGGAAGCGCTGCGCGATGAAGTGCGGCGGCAGGCTACGGGGCTGGAATTGATCGCGTCTGAAAATTTCGTTTCCGAAGCGGTGCTGGAAGCGATGGGCTCGGTGTTCACGAATAAATACGCGGAAGGATATCCCGGGAAGCGTTACTACGGCGGCTGCGAAAATGTGGACCGCGTGGAGCGGCTGGCGATCGAACGCGCTACAAAGCTTTTTGGCGCTGAGCACGCCAACGTGCAATCGCACTCCGGAACGCAGGCCAATATTTCCGTGTACATGACCGTGCTGGAGCCCGGCGCCACTGTGCTGGGAATGAACCTGGCGCACGGTGGACACTTAACGCACGGGCATCCGCTGAATTTTTCGGGCAAGACCTACAAATTCGTGGCGTACGGCGTGACGCAGGATACCGAAACGATTGATTATGACGAGATCGAGCGGCTGGCGCGCGAGCATCAGCCGAAAATGATTGTGGCGGGGGCGAGCGCTTATGCGCGGATTATTGATTTTCCGCGCATCGCGAAAATCGCGCAGGCGGTGGGCGCGTTATTTTTTGTGGACATGGCGCATATCGCGGGGTTGGTCGCTGCGGGTGTGCATCCCAGCCCGGTGCCACATGCGGATTTTGTTTCCACTACCACGCACAAAACTTTGCGCGGGCCGCGCGGCGGGTTGGTGCTGTGCCGCGAAAAATACGCGAAGGACCTGGACCGCATTACTTTTCCAGGGGTGCAGGGTGGGCCACTGGAGCACATCATCGCGGCGAAGGCAGTGTGCTTGAAGGAAGCTGCGGCGCCGGATTTTCGCGCTTATCAACAGCAGGTGGTGGCAAATGCCAAGGCGCTGGCTGCGGGATTGAGCGCGCGCGGATTCCGGATTGTTACGGGCGGCACTGACAATCATTTGATGCTGGTGGACATGCACTCGCGGGGGATTACCGGGCGCGACGCGGAATTGGCTTTGGAACGAGCTGGGATGACGGTGAATAAGAATGCGATTCCATTTGATCCGCTGCCGCCGATGAAGGCTGGCGGAATTCGCATTGGCACGCCGGCGGTGACTACGCGCGGGATGCGCGAACCGGAGATGGAGAAAATCGCGACGTGGATCGCGGAGGTGCTGACGCATCTGGGCGACGCTGCGATCGAGCAGCGGGTGCGCGCCGAAGTGGCTTCGTTCGCGGCGCGATTTCCGCTTTATTCGCGGCGGCTGGAAGCTGCGGATGCAGTTGGCGCGCAGCACTCTAACGTTGCCCGCTAAAACGGGCCCTTCAGCGCTGTTTCTTCTGTAGTTGTTGCGCCACCCGCGCCTTCACTAATTTCCTCAGCAGGGTTGTGGGCAGCGGCTTGTCCAACGGGAAATGGACGGTTCCTTTGGAGGTGGTGTAACCCTTGAGTTCTTTCTTGAACGCTGCGATAACGGCCGCAGTCGGAAACAGGCTGCAATGATCGGAAAACGCGGCGTAGCACAGCAGCGGGCCATTGTATCTAAACGCGGGAATGCAATAGCTGATCGCTTCCGTGGCGTCCGTTGGCACGGCGGAGCGGATGGCCGCGCGCATTTGATGCAACCTGCTGCGCGCGGGTTCGGGGACGCCTGCGAAGTATTCGTCTACATTTCGCGGAGCGGCGTTGCTAACTTTCGCGGAATGGCTTTTTGTATTTGCGGTCGGCATGATTCTTTCTCCTTTGCTGACTCGATGCTTGGGCCCAGTGCCGCACCTGAACGGTCGGCCGCGAGTTGCCTCGGAGCCTGCCACTTGATTGCTTACTTGTGAGCCGAACAGCCGCAGCCTGACGAGTGAAATCTTCCGTTGCCTTCCACCGTGCCGCCTTTGCCGTACATATTTTTGGGACGCACCCAATCACCCAGCGTGTGATATGGGCCGTTTTCGTTGCGGCCCTTGGGCGTGACGTCGAGATAGCTGTACGCGCCGAGAAATTGTTCGCCGCCGCGGCCGAAGGTGGAATAGGTGTGGAAGATTTGGCCGGCGTCGTCTTTGAAGAAAACGCTGTCGCCGGAGAGGTCTTCCATTCCAGGATTTCCCTGGCCGAAGTTGTAGTACGCGGTTCCTGAGGCAAGCTGTTCGGAAGTGAAGGACACGTTGAAATCGTAATTAAAATCACTGTGGTAGGACGAAACCCAGGGGAATTTCCAGTCCATATCCTTGCGGTACGCTTCGATTTCTTCGATCGGGGCGCGGGCCACGGCTGCATAGGTGAGGTCATGGTTTTCGAGGTGCACCAGCAGGCCTTCGAGGTGGTCCACTTCGAACGCGCAGCCCACGCAGTTATTTTTCTGGCCCGGGCCCATCATGAAATGTTTCAGGAAGAGCTGGCTGCGGCCGTTGAATAGCTGCGCGAGGGTCAGTTTTGCCGGACGGGCCGTCGAACGTGTATTCCTTCTCAATGCGAACCCAGGGTAAAGCGCGCTGCTCGGCGCTCAACTCATCGCGCAATTTGATAGAACTCCTTTTCCTTGGCGAGCAGCGCGGTGCGGGCTTCGAGCCATTCGCTGCGGGAGGCGATGCGATGCGCGGGAGCAACGTTCGCCCTGGCGCTGCTTTCAGGGTGCGGTCTCGCTTTCTGACTGGCTGCTTGGCTTTCAGTCATGGATCACGCTCCTTCCGATTTTTATTGGTTTTTAGGCCGTGGGAACGAGAATTTCGGTGATTAGCTGATCCTCGGGCGTGGTTCTGGGATCGGTGACGTAATTTTCGATGCCGAAGTCGTCGCGCATTGGCAGCTTTGTGTCGGCAACGATCTGAAAAACGCGTCCGCAGGCTTCCGGCAAATTTGAATAAGGTCCGGTGAGGACAAAACGGCTGTACTTGCCGCCCGGGAATTTTTCGTACGCCAGACCCGCGGGCAAATCCTTCGTCGGCGCGGCGGCGAGCGCGACGCCGGCGCGATAAATCTGCGGCCCTACTTTATAGAAGCTCATGTACCCGGTGATTTTGTTTTGTTCCGATACTTTCGCAGCGAGCTGATGCATCTGCTGCCAGGCTTGCGGCGCGGTGTTTTGAAAAGGGCCGACTTTCTCGATGAAAACGTAATGAGTTTCCGGCCAGGTAATGACTTCCGGAACTTCCGTGAGTTGCAGTGTGCTTCGTTTTGCAGTAGCCATGACGTTTTCTCCTTGTGGTTTGGGCTGAGCAAATAGCAATTCCAGATAGCGGCGCAGGTGATCAATGCAGTCGGCGGCTACGGCTGCGCCGCCCTTGGCTTTTGCGAGGATGAACGCGCCTTGGATCGCCGCCTGGGTGTAGAGCGCGAGGCTCTGGGCAGTCCAGTTCCCTGCCACGTTGTACTGGCGCATGCATTCGGCGATGTCCACTTCGAGCGTGGCGGCGTGCTCGCTGATGCTTTTTTCGCAGGCTGCGCGGATGGCGGGGTGCGTATCGTAAACTTCCTGCACCATGGTGCCGACAAGGCAGGTGAACTCCGGCAATTCGCCCTGCAGGATGGACTTGCGGAAATCGACGTACGCAAGAAGGCGGTCGCGGGGGTCAGAAATCGCTTGATAGGGCGCGGCTTCGAATGCAGAGCTGGTCATTACACGCCAATACTCCGCCGCGGCTAGCGCCAGGTCTTCCTTGGTATCGAAATGATGGAAGAAGCTGCCCTTAGTGAGCTGAGCTGCCTCGCAGATGTCTTCAACGCGCGTGGCGGTGTAGCCCTTGTAGCGGATGACGTGAAGTGCGGCGTCCAGGAACTTGGTCTTCGAACCGTGTCTGGTGTCGATCATTAATTATGCCTGCTGGCGATCGAACCATACCCACTGGTGGGTACGCTGTCAAGCTCGTTCTTGGACTTTACTTAGCGCGGCAAGCTCGAGCTGCTCGAAGCGCGTCAGGTCCTACTAAAAGACCCGCAATGCCAGACACGAAGTTCCAAAGAAACCCAGTTCTCCCATTGTGGCACAGATCCACGGTTCAGGCTCTGTGCCGACGCCTCTTCCCCGCGCTAACTCGTGCCCATGCTGCGCCGAGGCCCCCATCCGGACACCCACTTTGGAGGGGGATTTGCGAGAGCACCTTACCGAGGGAAACGCCGATTATGAGCACCAGTTCGATCGTGGAGTCAGCAACCTGGCCCCATACGCTCGAAGCCGCCAGGGATGAAGCACGGCTGATTCAGGATTCCCTGCTGCCGGGCGGCACTTTGCGCGGCGACGCGTTTGAAATTGCGTTCCGCTTTGCGCCGCTTGGTGAAGTGGGCGGGGATTTCGCTGATTTTTTCTCTTTGCCCAATGGTTTGGTGGGAATGTACATGGGAGACGTGGTCGGCAAAGGCCTGATCGCGGCGATGTACGCTTCGCTCGTGATGGGCACGATCCGCGGGATCAATAAAACCGGCGAGGACACTGCCGCTGTGCTGGGCCTTCTGAATAAACGGCTGCGCGTGCGTCCGGTTCCCGGGCGTTATAGCTCCATGATCTACGCGCTGTTCAATCCAGCGTCGGGTGAGCTTACCTTTTCGAACGCGGGCGTGCCGCTGCCGTTGCTGGTTTCCAGTAACGGTTGCCGCTCGCTGGGTGAAGGCGGTTTTCCTTCGGGCATGTTTCCAGACGCTGCGTACGAAATCCACACCGTGCAGCTCGCTCCGGGAGACGCGGTGTTGTTTGCCACCGACGGCTTGCATGAAATGCGCAACGCGCTGAACGAGGATCTGAGTTGGGGCAAGTTGGAAGAGATCTGGCGGCAGTGCCGCTGCAAGTCCGCTGATGAATGTCTGGATTTTCTATTCGACGAAGTGCGCGCGTTTTCGGCGAGCAGCGGCAGCCACGACGACATGACGGCGGTGGTTTTGAAGGTGCCCGCGTAGCGGCGATGCCGACGGTCCCCGAGATCGCCGGTGGTGTTCCTCTTCAAGCACTGGATATATTTAATTCCGATACGAAGCCATCGCGAATCGCGAACGCGCGCACTGGTCTTTCCTCATGGGGCTGCGGCGAAATGATGAAATAGGCTGCGTCCGGGTAATACGCCCGCTGCACATCTGTGCGCGACGGCTCGTTCGCGCCATGCGGATGCGAATGATAAATTCCCAGCAACTGCAATCCGGCGCCGCGAATCTCCCGCATCAGATGGAATAGTTCGGCAGGCGCAATTTCGTATTGCGTCGCGGGATCGGCGGCGATGTTGTGCGCGTGCAAGACGCGGGTGATCACGCCTTCGCACCCCGCCAGGAGGCCGCAACGTTCATGGTGAGGGCCGCCCTGCGCGTGAGCCTGAAGCGCGAAGAGCACGCCATCTTGAACGCGGATTGGATTTGGCATGAAGACTAGTTTATAACGCGGTGGAACGAAAAGGGGAAACGCGCGGCGCCAGAGTTTCGGCGGGCGCAATTCGCGGCGGACAGCGCGCTTAAACGAGATCTTCCAGGATAACCACCGCAGTGCGTTGTTTGCCATTCGTTTCCAACAGCAGCGTGAGCTTATTTCCTGTGGCTTCGCGGCGGATGGTCTCGCGGACGTCCCGTGAGTAGAGATGCGTGTTGACGAAGCCGCCGAGGATCGCCATAACGATCAAGAACTTGTCGCCGCTCGAAATCACAGAAGTCTTCGGGGGCTTGGCGAGCGCATTTCGTCGGTCCCAACCCCCGATATTTTGACGTTAGGCCTTTTGCGCTTGGCGGCGCAGGAATGTTGGGACGTCCAGGTCGTCGGCCGGGACTTCGTTGCGCACTTCGGCGACGTTACGGCTGACTTGCTGGACGACATTGGTTTGTTGGGGCGCGATGTTTCCGGTGGCGGGTTGCTCGCGCGAAGCTTTCCACGTCTTCGGCAGATAGGATGGCTTCTGCTGCGATTTGCGGCCGGCCACATCGCGGAATCCCGCGGCGATCACGGTGATTTTCACGGACTCCTTCATTGCATCGTCCATCACGGCGCCGAAAATGATGTTGGCATTTTCGTGCGCGGCTTTCTGGATGATGGAAGAAGCTTCGTGCACTTCCTGCAAGCTGAGGCTTGACGAGCCGGTGATGTTGATCAAAATTCCCTGCGCGCCCTGAATGCAATTATCTTCGAGCAGCGGGCTATTGATGGCGCGATTCGCGGCGTCAATCGCGCGATTCGAGCCGGACGCGACGGCAGTGCCCATCACCGCGTAGCCTTGGCCGGACATAATTGTTTTCACGTCGGCGAAGTCGCGATTGATGATGCCGGGAATCGTGATGATGTCTGAAATGCCCTGCACCGCCTGGCGCAGAATATCGTCGGCGATGCGGAACGCTTCGAAAAAGCTGGTGCCGTGCTCGACGCAGTCCATCAGCCGCTCGTTGGGAATGACGATGACGGTGTCTACGCAGCCGATCAGTTCGGCGAGCGCTTGTTCGGCTTGCTCCATGCGGCGCTTGCCTTCGAACGCGAAGGGCTTCGTCGCGACGGCGACGGTGAGCGCGCCGAGTTCGCTGGCGAGATTGGCGACGACTGGCGCGGCGCCGCTGCCGGTGCCGCCGCCCAGACCGGCGGTGACGAACACCATGTCCGCGCCGTCGAGCGCTTCGAGAATTTTTTCGGTGTCCTCGAGCGCGGCTTTGCGGCCGACTTCGGGATTCGCGCCCGCGCCGAGTCCTTTAGTGAGCTTCGCGCCCAGTTGCAGTTTTACGGGCGCTTGCGACAATTTCAGCGCCTGTAGGTCGGTGTTGGCCGCGATGAATTCCACGCCTTCCACCTTCGCGCGGATCATGCGGTTGACGGCGTTGGAACCGCCGCCGCCCACGCCGATCACTTTTATTTTTGCTCCGTTGGTTGCTTCTTCTGCGAACGACACACGCATTGCCGATTCTTTTTGCGCCATGCTTCCTCCCCAGTCTTTTACCAAATTCGTTTTGTCAACCCGTTACTTGTTACGCCCCTGCAAACATGCTTTTCAACTTGCCCATCCAACCGTTGGGACGTGATCCGCCGGCGCGCCTGGTGCGCGCGCCGTACAGAACCAGTCCAACGGCCGTTGAATATTCGGGCCGGGAAACTTCTTCGCTCATTCCGGCGAGTCCGCGCGGAGACGCAACGCGTACCGGAAGATTGAAAATCCGCTCGGCCAGCTCGCACAGACCGCGCAATTGTGCGCCGCCGCCTGTGAGCACGATGCCTGCGGGGATCAGGCCTTCGCCGCCGCCGCGGCGCAGCTCATCACGGACTAACATTAATAGTTCGTGGGCGCGCGGCTCGACGATTTCAGAAAGCATGCGCAAGAAAACCGTGCGCGGCGGACGGTCACCGACGCTGGCGATTTCGATTGGCGCAGTCTTCCGTTAAAAGCTCGCGGAATGCGCAGGCATGCAGGCGCTTGATTTTTTCCGCTTCGCTGCTGGGAGTGCGCAGGCCGACGGCGAGATCGTTGGTGAAATGATCGCCGCCCACTGGAACTGCGGCGGTGTGGCGGACCACTCCGCCGGCGAACGCGACCATTTCCGTGGTGCCGCCGCCGATGTCGAGCAGGCAGGCACCGAGTTCGCGCTCGTCTTGCGTGAGGCAAGCTTCGGCGGAAGCGAGCGGCTCGAGGACCGTGTCGTCCACGCGCACGCCGGCGCGATTCACGGCGGTGACGATATTTTGGGTGGCGGTGCCGGAGGTGGTGACGATGTGGACGTTTGCTTCCAGGCGCTGGCCGACCATGCCGATGGCGTCGCGAACGTTGTCTTGGGCATCGAGCGAAAATTCCTGGGGGAGGACGTGCAGGACTTCGCGGTCTTCCGGCAGTTGGACGCCGCGGGCGGCTTCGATGGCGCGGCGCACGTCGTCGCGCTGCACGTCGCGCGGGCGCGAGCCTACGGTGATGCCGCCACGGCTATTCACACCGCGCACATGCGTGCCGGCTACGCCGATCAGCGCGGATTCAACCGGGACGCCGGTGAGCGCTTCGGCCTCTTCGACGGCGCGGCGGATGGAGCTGACCGCGAGATCGAGGTTGACGATTTGGCCTTTGCGCCAACCTTTGGATTCGGCGGCGCCGAGTGCGGCGAATTTCACGCTACCGTCGTCGTCAAGTTCGCCGATCAGGGCGCAGGTTTTGGTGCTGCCGATGTCCAGGGCTACGATGTGCCGTTCCTTCTTCGTCAAATCAGGTGCTCCTTAATAATTTCGCCGCGCTGAATCCTGTCGCGCAGGTGCTGAAAACCAAAATCAAAGGCGCCCGCCTAAAGGCGGCCGCTACAACTTCAACTACAAAGAGCCGGCGAAACGCCGGCGCCACGAACCTAGGCGCTACTGCGACTGCGCGCTCACGTGCTTTGCTGAACTTTTTGATGCACTGTGCTGCGCCGGGTTTGTTTTTGCCGGCGTTGTTTTTGCCGGAACCGTCTTTGCCGGCGCGGCCTTCGTTGACTTTGCGGGTGCGGCCGACTTCGCCGGCGTCTTCGCAGCCTTCGGCGGCGCGGCTGACTCTAGCAGGCGCGGCCGGATGCGCAGCCGGTTGCGCGCCGCAGCCGCGATGCGGCGCGACTACCTTCGGAGCTGCATCGGTAATCGGCGGCGGATCTTTTTTCAGCGCGAGTATCGTGCGATCGGGATTCACGACCGCTTCGCCGTTGAAGCGCAGATCCACGGATTCGACGCGGCCTGCTGCGGCGCGCCATTGGCCGATGTCGTTCAGCACCGTCAAATATTTGCTTTGGAAGTCGCTATTGCCGAAATGGACCATGATGGGTGCGTCCGTGTTGCCCCATCCATCATTCGCGGACGCGCCGCCGGAAGAATTCGCGACTTGCAATCCAGAAATCGTGGCGCGCAAATCTTTCGCTTCGGTGAGGTCCACTTCGCTGACCTGGTCCATCGCGCCGCCGCGCGCGGATTCCACTTGCTGCGAGAATCCGGCGAACATTTGCATGCGTTGCTCGCGATCTTCGATGGGCATATCCGCGCCCATGCCCGTGACCACGGGGAAATGGAAATTCCCTTTGAGCGGACGATCGAGGATCACGCCGTGGACATCCACCAGCGCGAGGTCGCTGCCTTCGCGCAAAAATGCGATGGGTGTGCGTTCGGTGATTTCCACTTCGATGCGATTGGGCAGCGCGCGGCGCACGGTGGCCTGTTCGACCCAGGGAATGGTTTCGAGCTGGCGGCGGCGTTCGTTCAAGCGGAATGCGCAGGACGCTGCGATTGCGGTCGGCGGCGAAAATTTCGAGGACACGGCCGCGCGGCACGTACTGATTGCCGGTGATTTGCACTTGATCGGAATGAATCAGCGCCATTTCCGGCGAGGCGAGCAGGTAATGACCGAGCGCGTAGCCGGTGGCGGCGGCCGCGAGAGCAATCACGCTCCAAAACGCGACGCGCAGATACGTCTTCCAGGCTTTCTTGCCGAATTTGCGGCGCTTGATTTCCAGGGGCTTCTGGCGACGGAGATACTTCGGCTCTTCGTCGGCCAGAACTTCCTGGGGGTAAGCGTGCGCGTCCATGGTTCTCAATTTTTCCAGAAAATTACCTCGTTCTCCAGTTCGATGCCGTAGGTGAGGCGCACGCGTTCGCGCACTTCATCAATCAGGCGCAGCATGTCCGCGCAGCTGGCGTTCGCGACGTTCACGAAAAAATTTGCGTGGCGGTCGCTGACCATCGCATCGCCGACGCGGTGGCCTTTCAGGCCGAGTTCGTCAATCATGCGTCCGGCGGAGCCGCCCGGCGGGTTCTTGAAAATGCAGCCGGCGCTTTTCTGGTTCAGCGGCTGGCTGGCGCGGCGCTTCTCATTGCAAATTTTTATCCCCGCCAAGATTTCTTTGTATGGTTTTGATGGCAGCTCGAGCTTCACGCGCAGCATCAAGTCGTCGGGCGCGAATGAAGTATGGCGATAATCGAAACGAATGTCATCTCCGCGCAGAGTTTCCAGTTTGCCGGTGGAGGCGCGGTAAAGCTCGACCTCGCGGACATAGGAGCCGATTTGCGTGCCGTAGGCTCCGGCGTTCATGCGCAGCGCGCCGCCGACGCTGCCGGGAACGCCGATCAGGCCTTCCATGCCGCCCAAATCGCGTTTCGCGCAGAAGGTGACCATGCCGCCGAGGTCGGCGGCAGCGTCCACGTAAGCGGCGTTTCCCTCCACGCGCATACCCGGGCTGCGATGTTGGAAGATGCAGTACGACGTAGGGCAGCTCGCCGTCGGCTATCAGCACGTTGGTGCCGCCGCCGAGAAAGCGATGCGGAATATTTTCGTTTGCGAGCAGATGCATCACGTCTGGGATAGTTTCAAATTTGCGCAGCAGCAGTTGGTCGGTCGAGCCGCCGATGCCTAGCGATGTTTTTTCGCTGAGCGGCACACCGGGGCGCAATTCGACGCCGAGTTCTTGCAGGCGCGCGCCGAGTTTGTCGTTAATGCGCATTCAGTTTAGTCCGCTGTTGTCGTAACTTTCGAGCCCAGCAACATTGCGAGTTGATCGAGCGCGCGTCCTACGCTGCCTGCACCAATCGTCAGCACCGCGTCGTGCGGGCGCGCTTCACGGAGCAAGTATTCGATGGCCGCCTGGATGGTGCTGGCGAAGACCACGTTCTTGTGTCCGGCGCCACGAATCGCTTCGGCGAGTTTTTCTCCGGTGATCTCTGGAATCGGTTCCTCGCCGGCCGCGTAGATGTCCGTCATCACCAAAATGTCCGCTTCGTTGAAGGAGCGCCGAAAATCCTCCCAGAGATGCTGCGTGCGCGTGTAGCGATGCGGCTGGAAGAGCACCAGCAGCCGTTGGTAGTCGCAGCCGCGCGCGGCGGCGAGAGTGGCGCGAATTTCGGCAGGATGATGGCCGTAGTCGTCGATCAAGGTGACGCCGTTGAACGTACCTTTGATTTCGAAGCGGCGGCCGACGCCGGAAAAGTTTGAGAGGCCGGCGCGGATCAGGTCCGCCGGAACATTCAGCGAAAGCGCGACGGCGGCGGCCGCAGCGGCGTTGCTCACATTGTGAATTCCCGGCGGGGATGGCAGGTGGAAAATTCCCAAATCGTCGCCGTGATATTTCAGCCGGAATTCGCTGGCGAGGCCGCGCAGCTTGACGTCGCCGATTACCAAGTCAGCCTGGTTCGAGGTGCCGTAAGTGATCACCGGACGCTTCACGCGCGGCAGAATCGCCTGCACGTTGGGCTCGTCCAAACACAAAATCACCGTGCCGTAAAATGGTACGCGATTGACGAATTGCAAAAACACATCCTGAATTTCCTCAAGCGAGTGGTAATGATCCAGGTGCTCGCGGTCAATCGTGGTGACGACGGCAACGACCGGCGCGAGCAGCAGAAACGAGCGGTCACTTTCGTCCGCTTCGACGACCATATACTCGCTCTGGCCCACGCGCGCGTTCGAGCCGGCATGATTCACGCGCCCGCCGACAACGAAAGTGGGATCGAGGCCCGCGGCCGCCAGAACCGATGCGACCATTGAGGTTGTAGTGGTTTTCCCGTGCGCGCCGGCGACAGCAATGCCGTATTTCAGGCGCATCAGTTCCGCGAGCATTTCGGCACGCGGAATCACCGGGATTTTCAGCAGGTGCGCTTCGACCACTTCGACATTGTCAGTGCGCACCGCTGAAGAAATCACGACGACGTGCGCGCCATGCACATTTTCGGCATGATGCCCTTCGAAAATGCTGGCGCCGAGCTTGCGCAGCCGTTCGGTGACCTGCGTCTGCTTCAGATCGGAGCCAGAGACAGCGTAACCGCTCGAAAGCAGCACTTCGGCGATGCCGGACATGCCGCTGCCGCCAATGCCTACCAGATGAATGCGTTGAAAATTGCGAAAAGCGTTCATGAGCGCACCAGCCCTTCGAGCAGGTCCACAATATCTTCCACGGCGCGCGGGCGAGCCAAGCGTCGCGCCTGCTCTTCCATTTCCGTGATTTTCCCGGGCTGGTCCAGGAGGGTAAAAATTTCTTTCGTCAAGCGTTCGGGCGTAAGTTCGGTCTGTGGCAGCAGGCGAGCGGCGCCTGCGTTCTGCATGGCCTCGGCATTGCGCGTTTGGTGCGCGTCAGTGGCCGCGCCGAAGGGGATGAAGATGGCGGCACGACCGGCGGCGGCAACTTCGGCCGTCGTGATCGCGCCCGAACGGCAGAGGATCAAATCTGCCTGGGCAAAACGCTCCGCCATATTCTCGATGAAGGGCACAACCTCCGCTCGGAATTCGCGTCGCGCATAAGCCACGCGCACCGCATTATAGTCGCGTTCACCAGTCTGATGCACGATGAAAAGCTGATTTTTTCGCGTCGCCAATATGTCCAGCGAGTCGACTATAGCGCGATTGATCGGTAGAGCGCCGCGGCTGCCGCCAGTAATAAGGATATTGAACGGCTCGCGATGCTCTTTGCGCGCGATGGAGAAGAATTCGTGACGCACCGGAATTCCTGTTGCGACGGCGCGATCGCCAAAACGCTTCGCAGTTTCCGCGAAACCGCAGGCCACGCGGTTCGCAAGGCTGGCGAGCACGCGATTGGTGAAGCCCGGCTCGACATTCGGCTCGAAAATCAAAGTCGGGACGCCATGCAAGCGCGCCGCGAGGATCATCGGCCCCGAAGCGTAGCCGCCCACGCCGAACGCGACACTAAAATGATGCCGCTGCACGATTTTCTCCGAATCCCAAATTCCCGCGGGAAGCATGGCCAGGTTACGCACGAGCTTTGCGCCGCCCATGCCTTTCAGGCCTGCTACGCGAATGGTTTCGAGCGGCAGCCCGGCCTGCGGCACCAGGCGCGATTCCATTCCGGCTTCGGTTCCTACAATCACGACGCTTCTCACTCCTTCCGGCTCGCGCCGGAGCCATTCCCGCGCCACGGCGATGGCGGGAAATACGTGGCCGCCGGTGCCGCCGCCCGCAATCAACAGCTCTTTACGTGCGGCGCTGTTCGCGACCGCGCTGTTCGTTTCCGCGCCACTGTCAGCGGCGGTGGCGTTGGCATTTGCCGTCACATCTCGTCCGCGTGCTGACTGATATTTAAGAGCACGCCCGTTGCCAACAGCATGCTGAAGAGGCTCGAGCCGCCGTAGCTGATGAACGGCAGCGGAATGCCTTTCGTGGGCATCAATCCGAGCACGACACTTAAATTAATCAGCGCCTGGCCCACCACCATCGTGGTGATTCCCAGGCCGAGAAACTTGCCGAAATCATCCGGGGCTTTCATCGCGGCGACAAACCCGCGCCAGCCGTACACCGCGAAAAGCGCCAGCACGATTACGGCGCCGATAAATCCGATTTCTTCGCAAATAATCGCGTAGATAAAATCCGTGTGCGCTTCGGGCAGAAAAAAAAGCTTCTGGTGGCTTTCCATCAGGCCTACGCCGCTCATTCCTCCCGAGCCTACGGAGATCAACGATTGCAGCAGCTGGAAGCCGGCACCTTTGGGATCGAGTTCGGGATGCCGGAATGCCTCGAAGCGCGCCAGGCGATAGGGCACGCGCACGATCAAGAGATAAATGACGGGAATGGCGGCCAGCACCGTGCCGCCGATGTATTTCAGCGATAGTCCGGCGACAAAAAGCATGGCAATCGCAATCACCAGGATCATGAATGCGGTGCCCATGTCCGGCTCCTTCACCACCAGCGCGGCCATCATCAGAGTGGCGCCGAGGGCGGGAGCCAAAGTGTGCAGCGGATCGTTTACCCCAAAATTTCTGGGCAGCCTGCGCAGCTCCAGCAGCCATGCAAGGTAAACGATCAGCGCGAGCTTGGCCATTTCCGACGGCTGAAAGCTGAAGGGCCCCATGCGGAACCAGCGATGCGTCTGGTGCGAGCGATCCAGAAAAAATACGCAGACCAGCAGGACGAACGTGACCCCGAGTCCGGTAAAGACCACGCGGGGCTGGCGCAGTTTGTGATAGTCCATGTTCATCAGCCAGAACATTCCGGCGATGCCGAGCACGACGTAGATCAGCTGGCGCAGTAGAAATATGTAGCCGGCGCCGAATTGTTCGCTCGCGGTCATGGCCGAGGCGCTGAAGACCATCACGGCGCCGATCAAGCAGAGCGCGAGCGTCACGCCGAACAATTTTTTGTCGGGTTGCAGGCTTCTCGGCATCGCTATCCTTTCTCCGCCGACGATAGTGGCTCAATCGTCGTTGCGCCGGTTGCGGTTTGATTTACGCGGCGCGTTACGAGTTCTTTGAACGCGCGGCCGCGCTGTTCGTAATTCTCAAATTGATCGAAGCTGGAGCAGGCCGGCGCGAGCAGCACTGTGTCGCCGGGCTGCGCAGCTTCGATGGCCAGCTGCATCGCGCGTTCGAGAGTGCCGGCTTGCCGGATTTCCACCGCGCCTTCCAGATCCGCAGCAATTTTCGGCGCGGCTTCGCCGATTAGCAGGGCCAAGCGCGCGCGTTCGTGGAGCAAATCGCGCAGCGGCGTGTAGGGGCTGCCTTTGTCTTTGCCACCGAGAATGACCAGTAGCGGCCCGGGAAAGGCTTCGATGGCTTTGACCGTGGCATCCACGTTGGTGGCCTTGGAATCGTTGTAAAACTGCACGCCGGAAACTTCACCGGCAAATTCCAGGCGATGTTCGACGCCGCGGAAAGATTTCACGCCGCTGGCAATGGCTGCAGGAGTTGCGCCGGCCAGATATGCAGCTGCGCAGGCCGCCAAGACATTTTCCACGTTGTGTTCGCCGCGCAGCGGGATCTGGTCGCGGCGCGCAAGCACTGCTTCCGAGCCTTCATTGCGAAAAATAATTTCGTTGTCGCGCAAGAATGCGCCGGCAGCCACCCGTTTCTGGCGGCTGAACCAGAAAATGTGGGGCTTCGCGGGCATGCGCTTGGTGATTTCGGGATCGTCCGCGTTCAGCACCGCCATGTCGCGCTCCAGCTGATTTTCGAACATGCGCATTTTGGCGTGGGCGTATTCTTCGAACGTTCCGTGGCGGTCGAGATGGTCGGGCGTGAGATTCAGAAGCACGCCGATTTCCGGGCGGAATTTGTCGATTGTTTCCAGTTGAAAGCTGCTGATTTCCGCAACGGTGACGGCCGGGTCGGTGGAAGTTTCCACTAGCGCTAGCAGCGGCGTGCCGATATTGCCGCCGACCAGCGTCGGTATGTTCGACGTTTGCAAAATGTGCGCGAGCAGCGCCGTGGTGGTGGTCTTGCCGTTCGAGCCGGTGATGGCCACAAGCTTGCCGCGTAGATACCGCCAGGCGAGTTCGATTTCACTCCAGACCGGGATGCCGCGTTTGCGCGCGAGTTCCAGCGGCGGGAGGTTTGCCGGCACCCCCGGACTGACGACGATCAAATCCTGTTCGAGGAAACTCGCGTCCACGTGGCCGCCGAGTTCCAACTTCACTCCAGCGGCGCGGAGTTGTGCGGCGGTTTCGGCGAGTTCAGATTCCGGGCGCTCGTCCGTCGCGGTGACCGCTGCGCCGTAGCCCGCGCTGAACAGCGACGTCACCACACCCGTGCGCGCGAGGCCGACGACCAGCACCCGCTTGCCCGATAGATCAAATCCCAGTCGCAACTTATTCCCTCACATCAAATTCTGATATAGCTCACATACAGCGCAAGCATCCCGCTCAGCGCAATTTCAAAGTCGTCAGCGAAAATAACGCGAAGACCAGCGCTACGATCCAGAAGCGCACGATGATTTTCGATTCGCTCCATCCCAGCAGCTCGAAATGATGATGCAGCGGCGCCATGCGGAAGACGCGCTTGCCGGTCAGCTTGAACGAGCCGACTTGAATGATCACCGAAAGCGCTTCCAGCACGAAGACGCCGCCAATCGAGAGCAGCAAAATTTCCTGTTTGATGATGACTGCCACCGTGCCGATCGCACCGCCGAGTGCGAGCGAGCCTACATCGCCCATAAACATTTCCGCGGGATGCGCGTTGTACCAAAGAAAGCCGAGCGACGCGCCGGCCAGCGAGCCGCAGAAAATTACCAGCTCTCCGGCATCGGGAATTTTTTGCAGATCGAGGTAATCCGCGAACTTCGCGTTGCTGGACATATAGGTGAGGACTGTGAGCGCGGTAGAAGAAACCAGCACGCAGCCGATGGCCAAGCCGTCGAGGCCGTCTGTGAGATTTACCGCGTTCGAGCAGCCCACAATTACCAGAACCAAAAATAAAACGAACGGCACATACGCCAGCGGCCAGATATAGGCGTGGTCAAAAAGCGACGAGATGACCAAATTCGGATGCAAGCGCTTGAAAAACGGCACGCTGAGCTGCGTCGAATACGCGCCCTGGGTTTGCAGCGAGACGAGCACGATGCCGACCAGCACGCACGTGAGTACTTGGAGGGAAAATTTCGCGCGGGGAGTGAGGCCCAGATTTCTGCGGCGGACTACTTTATTGTAGTCGTCCACGAAGCCGATTGTTCCGAACGCCAGCGTCGCGCCCAACGCCAGCAGCACGTAGGCATTGCGCAGGTCCGCCCAAAGCAACGTGGGAATCACGATTGCGGCCACGATCAGCACGCCGCCCATTGTGGGAGTGCCGGCCTTCTTTTGATGCGCCTTGGGCCCTTCTTCGCGGATGTATTGCTTCACCTGCAAATCGCGCAGGCGCTCGATGACCCACGGACCCAGCAGCAGCGAAAGCAGCAGCGCGCTGGTGCTGGCCATCGCGGTACGCACGGTGATGTAGCGGAATACGTTCAGCGGGCTGAAGTGCGGCCGCAGCAGGTAGAAAAATAGATAGTAGAGCATCTAGCTCTGGCCTTTTGGCTGCGCTGCGACATGTTCGGTGCTGGGCTGCGAACCGCTGTGCGCTTCGCGCCCGTGGCGAGCGTCAATTGCTTCGAGAATTTTTTCCATTTTCACGCCGCGGGAGCCTTTCAGGAGCAGCAGATCGCCCGAATGAATGAACTTTGCGAGAAATTCTGCGGCTTCTGCCGAATTCTGGAAAAATTTCGCGTAGTCTGCGGGATGTCCGGCTGCTACGGCGGCTTTCACGAACTCTTCGGCCGGGCCTTGCACGCCGATGATCCAATCAATCTTGCGCAGGCCGGCGACATGGCGGCCGCACTCGCGATGCAGCTCTGGTGCGGATTCGCCCAGCTCGCGCATTTCTCCCGCTGCTAGAATCCGACGCGAAAACCCTGGCGTTGCGGCGAGTAGCTCCGCCAGCGCGTTCAGGGCGGTGGGGCTTGAGTTGTAGCTGTCGTTGATCACTGTAAAACCTTCTTCGAACTTAACGACTTCGCCGCGCTTGTCCGCCGGCCGCAACCGCGGGAATACGCGTTGCGCATCATCCGCGCCGATGCCCCAAACGCTTGCAGCTGCTAGAGCCGCGATGGCGTTCATCACGTTGTGACGACCGATCAGCGGGAACTCGAGGCGCGCTCGGCCTGCCGGCGACACAAAATCAAATGCGGAGCCCGCGACGCCACGCTCTTCGATTTTTTCCGCGCGAAATTCCGCGTGTACGCCGCCAGAGCCACCGCCAGAGCCAGCTGCGCTGCCGGAACTGGTGCTAAACCAGAGCACAGGCCCACGCGCGACTTCCGCGAAGCGCGTGACCCGCTCGTCATCCGCGTTCAGCACAGCAGTCGCCTGCGGCCACGCTAAATTTTCAATCAACTCGCGCTCGGCCAGTGCGATCTCGTCAATCGAAGAAAAGAACTCCAAATGCTCGACCGCGATGCGCGTGATCACGCCCACATCGGGCGGCGCGATGCGCGCTAGCCGCGCCAGCTCGCCGCGGTGCGACATGCCCATCTCGATCACCGCCGCGTCGTGCTGGTCATCCAATTTCAGCAGCGTCAGGGGCAGCCCGTATTCGTTGTTCAAATTTCCCTGGGTCTTCAATACGCCGAACCGCGCGGCCACCAGCGCCGCAAGGATTTCTTTGGTGGTCGTCTTTCCCACCGAACCCGCCACGCCGCCGATTTTTCTTCCCGGCTTCGCCGCGCGCCAGATGGCGCATGCGCGCGAGGCCAAGCGGTGCAGCGCGTCGAGCGTGTCGTCCACCGCAAAAAGTTTTCCGCGGATTTCTTCCGGGTACTGCGCGAATCTGCCGCGCGCCACGATGCCAGCCGCGGCGCCCGCGGCCAAAGCCGCAGCCACGTGATCGTGTCCGTCGTGACGCGGTCCGTGTATGGCGATGAACAGTTCTCCAGGCTGAATCGTGCGAGAATCAATCGAGACGCCGGCCAGCCCGGCCAAGGCGTCACGGCGCGCGGGAGCCGCGACACCCAGAGCTTCAGCCACTTGAGCAACGGTCCACCGCATTGCGTCTCCCCTGGACTGGGCTTCACTCTCAAGCCTGCACTCTCGAAAGTGCTCGATTTCGCTGCCGAAATCCGCCTTTATTTCATGGCCTGTTTCTTTACAAACCCGCGTTTGCGCAAAATGGTGCGCGCTTTTTCGCGATCGTCGAATTCGAATGTGCGGTCGCGCAAAATTTGATAATTCTCGTGCCCTTTTCCTGCGAGCAGCACGATATCTCCGGCTTTCGCCTCGTCAATGGCCAATTCCAGGGCCGTGTCGCGGTCCGGTTCGATGCGGTACCGCGCATTCACTTTTTGCAATCCGACCACCACATCGTTGATTATCAGCAGCGGGTCTTCGCTGCGCGGGTTATCGCTGGTGAGAATCACGAGGTCGCTTAGCGAGCCTGCCGCTTCGCCCATCGGAGGACGCGTCGAGCGATCGCGCTCTCCGCCCGCGCCAAACAAAGTGATAATTCTTCCCGCGGGATTCAGTTCGCGCGCCGTTGAAATTAAATTGCGCAGAGCGTCGTCGGCATGCGCGTAGTCCACCACGACCAGGAACGGCTGGCCTTCATCAATTCGTTCAAAACGTCCCGGGACTTGTTCCAGATCGGCGATTCCCTGTTCGATTTTTCCCACCGGCACGTTCAGCGCGAGCGCCGCGCCGATCGCTGCGAGGATGTTGTAAACATTAATTCGCCCCACCAGCGATGAACGCACTTCGATTTTTCCCGCCGGAGTCTGCGCGGTAAAATCCAGGCCATTGAAGCTCAATGCGAATTTTCGCGCGGTGAGGTCGGCCGCTTCGTTTAGTCCATACGTCATCGTGCGCTTTCCCAAGGTCTGCAGACGCTGTGCATACGGGTCATCAATATTAATGACGGCCACGTCGGGCGCGCCCGCGCCGGTCCCTGCAAACAGCAGGCGCTTCGCTTCGAAATATTCCTCGAACGTCTTGTGAAAATTGAGGTGATCGCGCGTGAGGTTGGTGAAAATCGCGACGGCGAAGTGGCAGCCCCACACGCGGTCCATCACAAGCGAATGGGAGCTGACTTCCAGCACCGCATGCGTGCCACCGGCGTCGCGCACTTCCGCGAACATTTCCTGCAGGTCGAGCGATTCCGGCGTGGTGTTCTTCGCAGGGCGGCTGCCGCGCGGCGTCTGGTAGCCGGTGGTGCCGATGCGTCCGGTTTTCCATCCCGCGGCGTGCAAAATCGAATCGAGGATGAATGTGATGGTGGTCTTGCCGTTCGTTCCGGTGACGCCCGCAAGCTGCAGCGCATCCGCCGGATGTCCGTAGAAATTTGCAGCTGCGAGAGCCAGAGCCTTGCGTTCACTTCCAGCGGCGACTTCGATCCATGTAACGTCGGCCGAAAAGTTCGCAGGCCGCGGATTCGGGCTGGCGATCGCCACTGCTCCGCGTTCAATTGCGTCGGCGACAAACTCGTTGCCGTCGGTTTTTGTGCCGGGCATGGCGAAGAACAGCGTATCGGCCGCAACCTTGCGGCTGTCGCAAGCGACCGCGGCGATGCGCGTGCGCCTGCCGCCCGCCACACGAACGCCCTCAATCCCCGCGATCACTTCGGACAATTCCATTTCCATCCCTGCACGCTTTTTTTGCCGCCTTGTTGCTGATTGCACTTTCGGGCCGCCTTCTACTACAGATTTCACCACACATTCCTCTGCGAACTCCCTGCCGCAGCCGCGGGCTGCGCCGATGGTTGCGTCGTCGGCAGCAGCTGCGCTGCAGCGCGTCCAAATCGCACCGTCACTGTGCTGCCGCGAATCACGCGCGCGCCGGGCTCCGGCGACTGTTCGAGAGCAACTCCACTGCCAAGCAGCGACGGAATCAAGCCGAGCCGTGAGCAGGCCTCGGTAACGCCGCGCACGCTCTGTCCTGAAAAATCCGGAACCTCGACAGAATCTTCTTCGCTGAACGCAATCGTCGGCGCCCCGCCATTCGCTTCTTGATTCGCGGCGCGATTCTCGGACTGATCTTTTTTCGCTACCACGTCCCGAAAGCGCGCCACATTTTCCTGATTCGCGGCTTCGTGCTTCGCTGCCGCCTGGTTCGCATCCGCGCGGAATTTATCCGGCCCGGACCCCGGCACCTGCGTCGGCTGCGCGTTCTTCGCGGTTTCGGTGCCCGCGGGCGCGGTCATCGGCACGTCGTGCGCCACGTCGAGATACGCCAGCACCTGCTCGGCGATGCGCTTGAAAACCGGGCCGCCCACTTCTCCGCCGTGATGCGCGCCCTCGGGCGAATCCAGCACCACCAAAATCGTCACCGCCGGCTCGTTCACTGGCGCGAAGCCGACGAACGACGCGACGTACTGATTCGGCGAATACCGGCCCGTGTGCGGATCAATCTTCTGCGCTGTGCCGGATTTTCCGGCGGCCGTGTAGCCATTCAACGCGGCTGGTTTGCCGGTGCCGCCGCCGAGCAGCACACCCTCCATCATTTCGCGCACGGTTGCAGCCGTCTCCGCGTCGGTCACCTGTTGCGGTTCTGCGCGTGCAGGCAACGCCACCGGCGCATCGCCGCGAATTTCCTGGACGATGTGGGGGCGAAACAGCGTGCCGCCATTAGCAATCGCCGAAATCGCGGAAATAATCTGCACCGGCGTGACGCTCACTTCCTGTCCGATAGCCACTGAACCTATCGAACTGGCTGTCCAATTCTCCAGCGGACGCAACAGCCCGCGATTTTCTCCCGGCAATTCGATCCCGGTGAGCTGGCCGATTCCGAATTTGCGCATCGTGTCGTAAAAACGCGGTGCGCCCAGGCTCAGTGCAATCTTGATCGAGCCCACATCGCTGGAATGTGCCAGTACGTCGCGCACGCTCAGCAGGCCGAAGGGATGCCAATCGTGAATCAAGCGGCCGGCCACAAGAATTGATCCCATCTGGCAATCCACCAGCACGTCGGGATTCGTGACGTGATTCTCGATTGCGCCCGTCATGGTGATGACCTTGAAAGTTGAGCCGGGCTCGTAGGCTGCCGTCACCGCGCGATCCATGCGCGTTTCGTCGGAAAATTTTCCGGCATCGTTGGAGTCAAACACCGGATAATTCGCCACCGCAAGCAGCGCACCGTTTGAAGGATCCTGAATAACCACCGTACCGGTGTGAGAGTGCGTTTCTTCCATCGCCCGCGCCAATTCTTTTTCCGCGATGTACTGAATGGTTTCGTCGATCGTCAGCACCACGCTCGCGCCGGGATCGGCGGCGGATTCGCGCCGGTCATAAAAACGCCGCTTGCCATCGGCCATCAGCATCACGCGCCCCGGCCGCCCGCGAATCTGTTTATCAAGCTCGTGCTCGATGCCACCCATGCCTTTTTCGTCCGTATCCACCCAGCCCAGCACATGCGCCAATAAATCGTGCTCGGGGTAAACACGCCGGTTTTCTTTTTCGAAGAACACGCCCTTCAAATTCATTTCGTCAATGCGTTCGACGGTTTCCGGTGAAAGTTTCTTCGCCAGACGCACGGGCTTACTGGAATCATTAATTTTTGTTTCCAGATCTTCGGCGGGGACGTCCAGGACACGCGAAAGCAGCCGCGCGACCATTTCGGGATCCTTGATATCGGTTGGGTCCGCGAAAAGCGAGTCCATGGGAATGCTAACGGCCAGTTCCCGGCCCTTGCGGTCGTATATCACGCCGCGCATCGGACTGATTTCAAATGTGCGCTGTTGCTGATGCTGGGCTTTTGCGAAGTATTCGCTATAGCAGAAGAGCTGGAGGTAACTCAGGCGGGCCAGCACCGCCCCCATCCAAACCACCGCCACGACCCAGACCACCAACCAGCGGAGACGCGGGCTGCGCTGCTCCATGGATTCCGCCCTAACTTGCGAGAAACTTTGCCCGGCCAATGTTCACATCGCTTCGCCGGAATCGGCCCCTGCGGCGGGCCGCCAGAAATTCATCAGCCGGATTTTCAGGGCCGCTGCGGCTGGACAACCGCGCGCGCCTCAGCCAACACGGCTTCGCTCGGCCCGTCAACCGGTATGGCCTGGCCCGGCACCGAAACTGTCAATCCCAATTCGTTGCGAGCGATGCCGTCCACACGGCCCGGCGCTTTCAGCGTGGCCACTTCCACATGCAATTGCTGATTCAATTGCGCGGACTGCGCGCGCAACGCGGAAAGCTGCTCCACCTGATACTGCAACTGGATGCAGGCGAAATGTTGCCAGGCGTAAAACAACAGGCACGCCGCCATCGCTCCGCCCGCCGCCACGCGCCGCCAGAAATCCTGTAAACGCGCTGGAGCCATGCTGCGCACCAGCCGCGAATTGTCAATTCTCTTAACTGTGTAATATTCGGTCATCAGCAAACGTGCGGCGCCGTGCGTTCCCCGCCCATGCGGGTCTCCGCCGTCGCCACCCTCTCGATTACGCGCATCTTCGCGCTGCGCGACCGCGGATTACTTGCGATTTCCGGGTCGCCGGGCTGGATCACTTTTTTGGTGAGTATGCGAAATCCCTCGTGCGAGAGCCGCTGGAAAGCGTGCTTCACCACGCGGTCCTCAAGCGAGTGATAACTGAGGACGATCAACCGTCCTCCTAGATTTAAAGTGGCAGGGGTACGCGAAAGAAACTGCCCGAGTTCCTCCTCTTCTCGATTCACCGCTGTCCGCAGCGCCAGAAACGTTTTTGTCGCGGGATGCAGTCTCTGCCTTCCCCTTGCTTTTCGTCCCCCTGCCACAATCGTTGCCAGGTGTTCGGTGTCGCGTATCGGCCGCGCCCGTAGGATCGCCCTGGCGATTCTGCGTGAATCTCTCTCCTCCGCGTTGTTGTAGAGGAGATCGGCCAGCTGTTTCTCCGGCCACTGATTCACAATTTCGTCCGCTGTCAGCGGGTTATCGGGATTCATGCGCATGTCGAGAGGTGCGGCCCAGCGGAAAGAAAATCCGCGTTCAGGGCTGTCCAGCTCGAGGCTTGAAATCCCCAGATCGGCGATGATTCCGTCGAACGGCGGCAATTGATTGGCTGCCGCCACTTCGCCGATCTTCGAAAATTCCGCGTGCACCAGAATCACCTGCCGCTCATGCGGCCCCAACCGCTCCCGCGCAATTTCCAAAGCTCGCGGGTCGCGATCCATCCCCAAAACTTTGCCCGTGGTCAGCAGTTTGGCAATCTCCAGCGTGTGACCGCCCGTGCCAACCGTCACATCCGCATACGTTCCCTCAGGCCGAATTCGCAGCCAGTCCAGAATCTCAGCCAACAGAACCGGCGTATGCAGTACGGTCAAAACTTAAATGCCCAGATCGTCCAGTGCCTTTTCGTCTTCCGCCGTCATCGGATTACGGTTCATTTGATCCAGGAACCGGCTGTGATTCCAGACTTCCAGGTACGTCAGCTGCCCCTGAACGTCCACTTCCCCTTTCATTTCCGCCGATTCTCTGAGTACAGGTGGAATCAGAATGCGCCCCGAGCCATCCACCTCGACCACTTGACCGTAATAATTCGTGCGCGATAGAAATTTTTGCTTCGCCGCGTTGTGCGTCGAAAGCTTCGCCAGCTTCTTTTCGATTTCTTCCCAGGCTTTCAGGGGATAGATGGCGGCGCGATCGCCCTTCGTGGATGTTATGTAGAACTTCGTGCCGCTCTTGCGCAGGTCGGCCAGAAAGTCGGCTGGAATCTTCAGCCGGCCTTTCTCGTCCACCGTCGCTAGATAGTTGCCCCGCAGCATGAAAGCCCTCGAACAGCCCGCCCGGCGTGTGCATCTCTGAAATCACTCGCTGGTTCGCCTCTGCTGTCGTGTTTCTAAATGAAACTGCTTGATTCTGGTATTGGGTCCGGGTTCGCCACTACTTGCTGCTGGGTTCGCCGATTGCTTCTAGTGCGCCACTGCCCTACACTCTCTGCCAAGTTCTGCCACTCTGCGCCACTTCTTCCCACTTTGTGCCCTGATTGTAGATAGCTTCGCAAACATGTCAAGCGGAATTGTTCTGCAAATGGAAAATATTTGTGGAAATACGGAGCGGAGTGCGCGGTTCTTGTGGTGCTTGCAACGCAAACCACAATTACTAGGGGATGCCGCAGAAACGACTCATAGCGCTAGTCACCGCGTTGCAGAAAAAATTCCAAAATGTTTTGTATCAGTTAACATCGCCGCGAAATTTTTCCGATGCGACGACTCTCACGCTCTTTTTCCCTGCTCGTCTTGCCGCGCGTGTCCCAGGTAGCGCAGTTCCAACTCACGCCTTGCGCCTAAGCTTTTGGCCCGTGGGCGCCGGGGCCGGCCGGCCGATGCGTGGGAAGTTCCGCATGTCCAAGACTCGCGATCCGCGCCGCAGCAAAGACCGTGTGGTTTCAATGAAGTTCAGAACCGTCGAGGAAGATTCGCCTCTCCGCCACGCGACATGAACCTCCAGTGTGGCTAGCGTCTCCCGGAGAGGCAGCGCGAGCAAGCGATCGGCGAACGAGGGATGACAGGGACTCTTGCCGACGGCCAGAAATACGCCCTTCCCTGAAGCCGCCATCATCGCGCCGGCTTCGTCGTAAACCGTGGATTCGGTGAGAACGATGCGCGGACTCAGTCCTGCGTCGCGACACAGCGCGAGGGCGAGATCATGAAAATGGGGAGAAATGGATCGTTCAATCAGGAGCAACGTCTCGTGGCGCAGTTCTTTCAGCCGAAGATGGGTTCGTTTGGCCAGCGGATTCGAGCGCGCCAGGACCACCGAGAGACTCTCCTTAAAGAGTTTCTCCGACGCGAGTTCGAGCGAACTCGCGGGCCCGTGCGAGAAGCCCACGTCAATGTTTCGAGTCAGCAGTGCCGGGCTCTGATGGCCCGAAAGGATGTCGCGAACATCCACCTCAATCTTCGGGAACAAGCGCATGTGCTGATTGATGGCCAGACTGACGACGTCCCCCAGACCTTTCCCAAATCCCACGCGGACGGTGCCCAGTTCACCGTTCTTGGTTTGACGCGCGACGTCCACCGCGAGGTCGACTTGTTCCAGCGCCAAGCGGACTCCGCTCAGGAAACGGCAGCCAGCGTCGGTCAGAAAGACTTTTCCAGACCGCCGCTCGAACAATTGCACGCCAATCTCTGTTTCCAGGGAGCGGATCTGACGGCTCAAGGGCGGCTGCGCCATCTTCAGCCGTCGCGCGGCTTTCGTGAAACTGAGATCTTCGGCCACCGCGACGAAATAACGAAGATGATGAAGTTCCATAAGGCTGCGCAGTATAACGGAACGCGCGAGAGGGCCATACCTTTTTAATATGAATACCTTTTTGGTATGCGAAATACATCGTTTTAGGTCTTGACACGGACCGTCGCACGGATTCAGAGTGCCACCGTTTTGGTCGTAGAAAATTGGGCCGGTTGTGAATTTTCTTGGTGCGCGAAGAATCGGCGCTGAGGATCGCGCCGTCGGGCTGGCCGCTCCCAGTGGTTCTGGGGAGTACCGTTACCGCATCATCCAGGAGGCGCCGCATGAACCTACAGCGAATCTCGTTATCTGTGTGTGTGTTACTCGGGCTTGCGAGTGTGCCGTTTGGCCATGTTTCCGCACAGAGCGTACCGACCCCGGCAGCAGCGCCAACGATGAGCTGCGCGAGCATCACGAATCTGTCGTTGCCAAACACCCGCATCATTAGCGCGACCGAGGTTACGAGCACCAGCGGCAATTACTGCAACGTGATCGGAGTGATCAATGAACGCGTGAGCGCCCAGGACCCCGATCATTTCGTTTACGGCATCGGATTCGAGGTCAACCTGCCTGATGCCTGGATCGGCCGCTTCGAGATGATGGGAGGTGGTGGCACCGACGGCTCGGTCGCCAGCCCACAAGGAAGCGCCGGCACGGAATTGAGCCAGGGATGGGCCGTTGCCGCCGACGACGGCGGGCATGAGGACGCGCCGGGAAACCCGGCGTTCAATTGGATTGACGACGATAACAACGCCGGCGGCACGGGGCACTTCGGTCTTGATGAGCAGGCCCGTGTGGATTACGGCTACAACGGCATCGCGAAAACCGCGGAAATTTCGAAGCTGATAATCGCGCGGTATTACGGGCAAGAGGCGCAGTACTCGTACCTGTGGGGCTGCTCAGACGGCGGACGCGACGCGATGGTGGCAGCGCAGCGCGAACCCGACATGTTTGATGGACTCGTGGCGGGAAATCCAGGCTTTGACCTGCCTCGCGCGGGCGTCGCGGAGGTTTGGAACGAACAGCAACTTGCTCCGCTGGCGACCAGCACGGACAGCAACGGTCAGCCCTACTTGCCGCCGACGTTTCAATCACAAGATTTGGAAGTCGGCTCAGCGGCGATTCTCAGCGCCTGCGATGCCTTGGACGGATTGGTTGACGGCATCATTGACGATTACCTGGCTTGCACCAATGAGAAGGTCTATCCCGCGCTGGTTGCATATACGTGCAGCGCGAACGGCGCTCATGGAAACACTCCGCATGGCGGCTCGTGCCTCACGGCGGAACAGGTCGTCGCCCTCAAGAGGATTTATGCTGGGCCGCGAAACTCGCAGGGCTTCCCGCTCTACTCGAGTTGGTTTTGGGATGCCGGCATTTGGGATCCTCCCTCGGCCTTCGGCGCGGGCTGGCAAGCCTGGAACGTCTCGTTTTTCGGCGCGCCTAACACCAACACCGCAATTAATCTCACGCTGGGTGCTGGCGCAATACCGATGGTCTTCACGAACCCCCCGGCCGTGACTCCCGTCGCCGGAACCAACGGGCAAGAGGCATTCATCTTCAACTACAACTTTGATACCGACGCGCCGACAATCTACAAGTCGGCCCCCGGATACCCAGAGAGTCCGATGGACTTCATGACCGGGACTCCCTTCGGTCCGTCACCTTTGCTCTTTCCATTCGAAAACCACCACGGAAAGATGATCATGTACGATTCGGTGAACGACGGCATCTTTTCCAGTGTTGATCTGGTTGAGTATTACAACTTGCTGAACTTGGTTATGGGGGGTCGCGCGCACGATTTCGCGAGATTGTTCATGATTCCGAACATGGCGCACTGCGGCGGTGGGCCGGCGACCAACAGCTTCAACGCAAACTTGCTGGGAGCGATCACTACATGGGTCGAGAAAGGCGTCGCGCCCGATCGAATCATCGCCGCCAACACAAACAGCGCCTCGCCCTTCCCCAGCGGCGCGCCATTTGACCCTCGCGTCGCGCAGAACTTTCCAACCGGAGGCACACGGCCAATTTGCCCCTTCCCGCAGCAGACGCGCTACAAGGGCACAGGCGCCACGAACGACGCGGCGAATTTCGTTTGTGTCAACCCGGGCGGAAGCGACAAATAGACAGTGGCTGGCTCCGGTTACTTTAGTTGCACGCGGGAATATGGCACGCACAATCTCAGCGTAAACGCGATGAGCAGCCGTAGGGCAACTCGGCGCGCCGCAAATCGCGAACTTCGGACGGCGCCAGAGCGAGAGGCCGCCCAGTAGGATCAGAGTCCCCGATCCGTTTAAGACAACTGCAGGGTCTTGTTGACGTCGGTCATGATTGCCGCCGCAGTTGGCTCGGTCAGGCCGCCGGCGAGCGTAGTCGGCACGCCGCGGGCTTCGACGTCCACGCGATAGGAAATGGGGCCGAGTTTGCTGACGGCCCAATTCATCCCGGCGACGACGTTCTGCTGGCCGCTGTTGGGGTGGGCATCGGCTACGATAATCACATCGCCGGCCGCTTGCCGCACGTGGTTGCGCACGATCACGCGGTGAATGGCGTCCTTCGGGATGGTGTTTCCGTTCACCTCGACGCCACTCTTCGAGACACGGAATTTCGCAGGTGCGCGGTACAGCGTCGCTTGTTTGGAGTGCATCAGCAGGTACATCGCGCCGTAAACGAATCCGGCGGCGAGCACTCCGTAGATAAAACCGGACGCCAGCGCGATCAAGACTAGCAGGCCGCCGGGAATCGCCACCAGCAGCCACGGAGCCGGCACGGATTCTGGAGTCGTCGAGATTTCCGTCGCGTCGCCCATCTGTTGCGTGTCATATCCTGGCATGTCGTTCCTCTCCTTCCCTTCATTCACTGTAATTGCTTGATATTTGCGCAGTGGCCGCCCTGTTCCCCATCGAACGTTGGCGCCGCCCATTGCCAACGCAGGAAGCCGCGGCGTAAGGAAGGTGGGGCGAGGAGGTCCTGGGTCGCTCGCCGCACCTTCCAGCCGCAGACATTCAATACGCTATGCGTGAAACGGAGAAGAAAACCGTCATCGCGCGCCAATTGAGTGCGAGGCGGTGGGTCGTTGGCAGGCTATGGGGCTGGCTCTCTCGCGTCGCGGCTGGATATTCACACTGGCTAACACTGGAACACCTCTGGCGCGCGACCGGGTTCCGTAACTCTCACAGCATCGAGCACATACAATACTATTGCCCGGTTTGGGGCCTGTACCAATACTGAACATATCTAGCTACACGGCGGGTTTTCGTGGAAGATCAAGCAAACGTCCGGATGACCGCGGCTCGCGCCTTCGTGCGCAGCCTTAATATCCTGCTGAAATTCGCCAAGATGTACGACTTCGGGCATCCGCGAACCACCACGCAATATGAAACCGCGTGGAACGAGTTGCGGACGGCGCTCGGACCCAAAGAAGAGCAAGCCAGCCTGCTACTGGCGGTGTCTGGCGAACAACTCCTGCTGGATGGAAAACCTCTGGAAGGCGGCGCGGCGGAGAAAAGCTTCGCGCGGGTGTTTTCGAACGCGGGGATCGCCAGCCTGCATTTTTCTCCCAAAGTAACGAAGGCCAGTCTTGCCAAATTCGTGAAGGCCTTTCCCACCGGAACAAACATGAAGGCCGCGCAGGTGGGAGAGGCGTTCAAAGCTGCACTGCAAAATGATGCGCACATTCAGGTGAACGAAGTGTGCTTCGTCGCCGCGGATTCGGCGGTGGCGAAGTCCACGATGGCGGCGCAGCTGGCGGCGCGCACGCTGGGATTCAGCCCGGAAAGAACCGACCAACTGTTCAGTGATCCGGAGAAACTGCTGCAGCTGATTATGGCTGCGGAGGGGACGAAGAGGACCGGGAACACGGGCGCGGCTCCGGCTGCGAGAACGAGCGCGCTGGGGACATCGGGTGGATCCGGTATCGATCTGCAAAATTCAGCGGCGCGGGAAGGCCAAAACTCGGCGATTCAATATGTCAGCCAGGATCCGGGTTTGATCGTCAGGAACGAAGCGGCGGGCGACTGGGAAAACACCGGCGGGACTGCGGAAGTTGCGTTGCACGGCGTCGGTTTCGCTAACTGGAACACGGGAGATGGGAGCGACGAAGCTGGCGGTGCCAGCGCTCGACCCCTGGGGAGCGGGGAGCGCGGCTCGGAGACGCTGCGCACCGGTTCGATCGGGCTGAAAGCGGGTGAACTGAAAGGGATTTTGCAGGTGCTGGCACAGATTGGGCGAGCGGATGACGGCAAGAACGGAAAACAGCACGCGCAAGCTATCCAAAAGCAGCTTGCGGCGCTGCCGCAGAACGCGGATTTCACTGCCAGCCAGGTGCTCGCGACTCTCGCCGCACACGCTCCCGGCCAAGCACCGGATTCCGAGCAACTCTTGAAGCTCGCCGAGCACATCGCGGTGCGCTTCGCGCTGGAAAGTTACGAGCGCGGCGATACCAAGGTGAACGCGGTGCAGCAGACGCTCAGCGACATGCAACGGGAGCTCGATGGCCTGCGCAAGACGCTCGGCGTGTACGAAGAAAAGCTGACCGAAGCCGGCGTTGAGCTGCAATCGGAAAACGAAGTGCTGGCGCACAAATTCTGGAGCCAGGTAACGGATGAGAAGAAGAAGAGCGTGCTGGAATCCAGCGACGCCTGGTGCGTGCCCGCGGCGAAAGTGCGGGAGTACGTCGAAGTGCTGCGCCTGAGCGGAGAAGGCGGAGCGGCGGAACAGATTCTGCGGAATTACGCAAATTGCATATCGAGCGCAAACCCCGAGCAACGGCGGCACGCCGCCACGGGATTGATCGAGCTCGCGCCGGTGTATGCCAACTCGAGCGAGCAGCTTTTCCTGGAGGTGATTCGTCTGACCGGACTGCAGCTGGCGCAGGCGAGCGATCCGAATTTGCAGAGCGTGGTGGGAGCGGCGTTCGTTCGCTTGGCGCAAGAGGCGGCGAGCAGGCGAGCGTATCGGATCGTCCAGCATGCTTCGGAAATGACCAGCTTCATCGAATCCGAAACTTTCGGCACGGCCAATAATCTGCGGGCACGGATCGGCCTGGAGTTACGCGTGCCGGATTTCATCGAAGGCGCGTTGAAAACCGGAGAGGTGCCGGCGGAACTGGCCGAATTGTTGCGGCGCATGCCCCTGGCGGCCACCGAGCACATCGCGGCACGATTTGGGCGCGCGGCGCTGGTGGAGGATTCGGAAAGCCTGCTGTGGATGATGGAAGTGCTGGGCCCAGATGTGATCGGACATCTACGGGAGCGCCTGGAACATGGCGAGGCCAATGCGGCGATTGACACCGTCGGATTGCTAACGCGCATAGACATTGAGACCGTCGAGCGAGTGCTGCCAGAGCGCATGAAAGAATGGAAACGCATCGCGCACGACCGCGTGGTGCGGCAAATCGCCGTGAGCCGCGCGCCGGGGCGCGGACGACTGCTGCTCGATCTGTTCCCGTATGTTGACCCGCTGGTGCGTCCTGCGCTGATTGATGAAATCGGCATGAGCGGAGAAACCTCGGCGGATATGAGTTTGCTGCGCCTGGTCGAAGGAGACCTGCCCAAGAACGGCAGCGAATATCTGCGGCTGAAAGCCATCGAAGCGCTGGGCCGGCTGGGAACTTCGCAGGCCGAAGCCGTGCTGCGAAAAGTGGCGGAGGCGCGCAAGACTCTTCGCTGGGCACATCCTTACGAAATGCGGCTAGCGGCCGTGCAGGCGATGAACCGCATTAATCCGGAATGGGTGCAGAGCTTCATTCCCCACGGCGAACTGCATGAGGCGGATCTGATGATCGAGCCGCTGGCCGCCGATCCGGATTCGCTGACAACGTGCCAGCGGCGGTACGTGCGATTTCGCATGGACCCGCCCGTGCCCAGTGCGGCGATCGCGGGGAAGAAAAAGTGCCGAATCACGGTGCGCAACCTCAGCTTGTCCGGCGGAATGGGCGAACCGCAGCAGATTCTGCATCCCGGCGCGATCGTAGAGCTATGCTTGAACTCCGGAAGAAAAGCGATTCGGTTTCAGGCGGTCATTCGCAACGCGTCTGCGAAGGAAGCATCGTTCGAGATCGTGGACATCGAATTCGAGGAACGCACCAAGCTGCGGAAATTGTTGCTGCAGTCTGGAAAGGCCTTGGAGCAGGGTGAAAGCGCCCCGAGGCAACAGACAGACCAGCACGCGGCCGTCATTGTAGGTTAGACATTCCGCATTTCTTATTTGGAGCCGAAGACGGTTCCGTTTACACTCCCGCGATGCCGGTCGTTCTGAAAACATTGCAACCCGATCCATACGCCCTGCAAAACATGTGAGTCCGCTCAAAGCTCCCAGTCTCCAGCAACTTCGCCGCTACGCGATCGCGCGCAGCCTTTTCAAGCCCACCAGCCTGCCGCGGGCCATTGCGCGCCTGGGATTTGTGCAGGCCGACCCGATGCGCGCGCCCGCTCGCGCCCAGGATTTGATCCTAGCGCACCGCGTGAAGGACTATCGCGCCGGTGACCTTGAGCGCCGCTACCCGCGCCTGGCGATTGAAGAGGCCTTCTTCATCAACTACGGTTTCCTGCCTCGCCAGACGTTGGCACTGCTGCATCCACGCGGGGCGCCGCGCGCCTGGGACACGTGGAACACGAAGATGCAAGCACGCGCCGACGAGGTGCTGGCCTTTGTGCGCGAGCGTGGCGACACTCACTCCAAGCACCTACAGGCGCATTTCGACCATGGCCGCATGAAGCGCTGGGGCGGCAACTTAAACGTGACCGCGCATCTGCTGCAGGGCCTGCACTACCGCGGGATGTTGCGCGTGTTGCGGCGTGAGGCCGGCACGCGGGTGTACCAGGCGATCGACCACCTGCCGCAGGACGACAGCGCGGAGGCAAGGCTCGCGCGCGCCGGCCAGCTGCTGGACATGGTCGTGCAACTTTACGCGCCGCTGCCTGCACCCAGCCTAGGCTATCTATGCAGACTGCTGCGCGACGGCGTGCCGCACTTGGCCGCCGAGATCCGGCAGCTCCAAGAACACGCCAGATCCCGCTACGCCCACGCGCAGGTTGACGGTCTGCTGTGGTTCTGGCCGCAGGGCGAGAATCCGATGGCCGCGCGGCATACCGTGGACGACCAACTGCGCTTCCTCGCGCCGTTTGACCCGATCGTTTGGGACCGGCGGCGCTTCCAATTGTTCTGGGGCTGGGAATATAAGTTCGAGGCCTATGTGCCTGCGCACAAACGCCGCATGGGACATTACGCAATGCCCATGCTGTGGGGCGAGCAGGTGGTGGGCTGGGCCAATCTGAAAGCGGTGAATGGCCGGCTGCAGCATCGGCTGGGCTTCGCCACCGGTCAGCGGCCACGTGGCAGCGCGTTTAAATCGGCGCTGGATGAGGCATTGCAGCTGATGCAGGAATTTCTGAAGCTCTAGCACTGTTGCAGATTTCGTCGGAGTCGAGACGCGCAGGACCCCACCGAGCATGCATCGTCAAAAAAAGAACCCCGGCCGGTATGGGGGTACCGGCCGGGGCGAACATCTAATGCGTCTGGGTGGCTTACGTCCAGCGTCTGCCAGGACGCCGGTTGACTGCCATGCGAGCCCAATCTAAAGAATCAGCGAAAACAACACAATAATGTAAAAGGATTACGGACAAGTTCACCGTAGAGATTCAGAACCAATTACGGATTGGAAGGATTGCGCACGGAATCGAGCCCGCGCAACACGGATTGCTCGTCCGGGCTTAGGCCTTGCATGAATCGCGGATCGTTCAGCGCGGCCTGGCGATCCGCCGGGCTCATCTGCTGCAGCGTATGCAGACGGCCGGTGACCACTTGCTTACGGTCCGGCGACATCTGCTGCCATTTCGGCAGCAGCGTTCGCTGCACGTATTGCCGCTGCTCGGGAGACATGCGCTGCCAGTTTTGATAGCTGTGCTCGACGCGGTCCCGTTCCGCGGGCGAAAGACTGTTGTACCGTTGCAGGTTCTGGCGGATCTGCTGCTGCCTTTCCGGAGGCAAGCTGCGGAAGCGTTCATTGTTCTGCATGAAATGTTCCTGCTGCTGCGGTGACATTTGTCCTAGCCGCTGCACCCACTGGCCGGGCATCTTCGCTTCACCTTGTGCGTTTACGCCGGGGCGTCCGTTCGCCGGCGCATTCGCTCCCTGCCCCGCCGCTGCATTCCCATTCGCCGGCGGACGAAAGTTGTTGCCGTTGGGATGTTGCCCGCCCTGATTCGCCCCGCCAGCGCCAGCCGCACCGCCGCTCGGATGGTTGGCGTTCCCGCCTTGATTGCCATTTGGGTGGGGCGCGCCGGAACCCTGCGCATGGTACTGGGGATGATTCTGAGGAGGATGCGCTGCTGGATGCGCCGCTTGCACGCGTTGCTGCCGGAACTGCGGGCCGCCGTACATGCGCCGTCCGCCGTAATTTCGCTGCGCCGAAGCAGGCTGCGCGCTCAGCAACAGCAAGGGCGCGAGAAGCAGCCCCATCGCCAGCGCGAATAATTTCCTGCGGCCATGCATTTTCATTTTACCGTTGTGCCACTGCAATTCTTCGGACAATGCTTCGGACGATTCTTTGGGTCATTCTTAGCTAAGACGCCGGCCTACTCTTCAGTCGCCGGCCGCTGATCGCTCGCCGGATTCACGGGCTGAGCTTGCTGGTCCGCGGGCGCCGCCGCATCCACCGGAACTTCAGACAACGCATCGAACTTGCTCAGCACATCGTAATTCTCCAGCACGCCCAAATCCTTGATCGCTTCGAAATCCTGCTGCTCGGTGCCCGCTGCGGTTCCTTCGCGCGACGGTAGATTCGCCATCCACACGCTCAGCGCCAGCAGCAGCGTCATCGCAAATGCCAGCCGGGGCTGCGGCACCAGCCAACCGAGCCATCCGCGCCGCGGCTCTTCCGCAATGCGTGCGCGAATGCGCGCATCGAAACTGAGCGACGGCTCGACCAGCGGCACTTCGTCCAACACGCCCCACAGCTTGCGGAAATCTTCCGCGCGCTGGTGGCAGGCGCTGCACGCGGCCAGGTGCTCTTCCACCTCGTGCCGGTCCGCAGAATTCGCCCGGCGATCCAGATAGGCGATTAATTGCTTGGATACTTCATCACACTTCTTCATGATGGCCGTCCTTCCCTTGCCTGATCCGCGGCCGTCTGAGACACCAGTGGGGCCAGCTGCACTCGCAAGGTCTCGTAAGCGCGAAATAGAAGCGACTTTAGCGCGCTTTCCGAGCATTCCAAAATTTTGGCGATTTCGCCGTAGTCCATTTCTTCGTATTTATGCAGCAGCACCGCGACGCGCTGCTTTTCCGGCAGCGCTGCGATCGCGCGGCGGATGAATTCGGAGCGGTCGCGCTCGATCATCTTTTCGTCAATGCGCAATTCGCGCGCCGGCAATTGCAGCGGCGCGACGTCTTCTTCCACGGGTGCGTCAATCGACACATCCATCTGGTGATAGCGATTATCGCGCAACGAATTCAACGCCAGGTTCGTCGCGATGCGAAACAGCCAGGTGGTGAATTTCGCGCTCGGAGAATACTGCTTCCGCGCGCGATACACGCGCAAAAAAACTTCCTGCGCCAGGTCTTCCGCCGTCGCCGTATTCCGCACCATGCGGTAAAGAAAATTCACCAGCGGCGTGCGATATTTCTGGAGAAGGAGGTTGAAGGACGCTTCGTCCCCTGCCTTCACGTCCAGCATCAATTGGACGTCAGACCTGGTCATGGCCTCCACATTGTATCTAACACCTGCCGTGCCATAAAGTTGCAGCGTGTGGGCGTGTGCCATAAGTGCGCTCCGGACTCACACTATGAAACCCGCTCGAGGGCAAAAAGTTGCCTGCTGCTGCTTGCCGCTTATGCGTCGCGCGATACCTCTTAATCTCTGCTGCTCAGTAGGTTAGCGGCGACGGTGCGCGTTCGGTTACTAGAGGTGGAACAGGGCTTTCAATCCGAGCATGACGGCTACTCCGAGGAAAACCAGCACGGCCATGCCCAACGCTGGCTCGCGGTTCACCTCGGGAATCAGGTCCGAGGCGGCGACGTAGAGCGTGACGCCCGCCGACAGCGGCAAGGCATCCTGCACGGTGCTGCGCAGCGCGAACATCAGCGCCATGCCCAGCAACGTGCAGCCGCCGAGAATCACTGACGACACGAACGCGGCGCGGCGGCTTTGCCCGCTTGCCAGCATCAGCGACGCCACCGTAAAACCTTCCGGCAATTTGTGCAGAAAGATCGCGAAGAAAATTAGAATTCCGAGCGACGTGGAAACCAGCAGGCCCGAAGCGATCGCCACGCCATCGAACAGCGTGTGAATTCCCAGGCCGAGCAGCGCCGCATAACTTGCGTGCGCGTGCGAAATTTCATCGTGGTGGGTTTCTTCGCCGAAGTGAAAATGCGGCGCGAGCGTGTGCTCGAAAAAGTGCACCAGGAAATATCCGGCGAGGACGAGGAGAAAAACGGAACTGGTATCGTGAAAGAAAAATGATTCGTGATCGCCGCGCAGCTTCAGCGATTCCGGAATCATCTCCAGCAGCGCCGTCGCCAGCATGAATCCCGCGCCCAGCGCGATAAAATATTTCAAATACCGCCGCGACCACTGCCCGTGCGCGATCAGCGACCCGCCCAGCACGTTCGCACCCGCCGCCGTCACACCCAGCAGCAGCCCCAGCAAAATCCGGTTTGTTTCAGGGGACGTCATGAACTCCGCGATTCTGGGCGGCTTTGAGAAGAATTGTCATCCCGAGCGGAGCGAGGGATCTGCTTTTTCTGGTCACTTCATCACTCGTCACTTATCACTCGCCGCTGCCTCATCCCGAATGCCGGAACAGAATCACATCGCCGTCCTGCACGATGTACTCCTTGCCTTCCAGCTTCACCTGCGCCTTCTCGCGCGCGGCCGCAAAACTCCCGGCCTTCACCAGATTTTCCCAATTCACCACTTCGGCTTTGATGAATCCGCGCTCGATGTCACTGTGAATCGCGCCTGCGGCCTCCTGCGCGTTCATCCCGCGACGGATGGTCCACGCGCGGCACTCCGGCTCGCCGGCAGTGAGAAACGAAATCAGCCCGAGTAACTGGTAGCTGGCCTGAATCAGCCGGTCGCGGCCGGATTCTTTCAGCCCGTAGGCGCTCATCATTTCCTTGGCTTCCGCTTCCGGCAATTCCGCCAGCTCCGCTTCGATTTTTCCGCAGAACGGCACTATGGAGGTCTGCGGCTTGCTCGCCAATTTTTCCAGATGATGTTTTTCGATCACGCGGTCAATGTCTGCCGCTTCTTCATCGCCCAGATTCAGCACGTAGAGCATCGGCTTGCGTGTGAGAAATTCGAAGCTGCTCAGCATTTTCAGTTCTTCGGGTTTGAATTCCAGCTCGCGCAGAGGTTTTTCGGATTCGAGCGCCGCGCGGCAGCGCGTCAGCAGCGCGAGCTCTGTTTCCAGGATCGTTTCCTTCTTCTTTTTCAGATCTTTTTCCAGGCGTTCGACGCGCTTCGAAGCCTGTTCCAGGTCATACAGCATCAATTCGATCTCGACGCTCTCAATATCGCGCAGCGCATCGAGCGACCCGCCTTCGTGCGGCACCGCGGGATTTTCAAATAGCCGCACCACTTGCGCCAGCGCGTCCGCTTCGCGCAAAGGCACCAGCGACGCCGAATTTTTCTCGCGATCTTTCTGCAATCCGCCGACGTCCACGTACTCAATCGTCGCAAACGTATTTTTCTTCGGCTTGAAAATTTCCGCCAGCTTCAGCACGCGCGCATCCGGCACCTTGGCAATGCCAATGTGCGCCTGATTCGGCGTGCTGCGCCCTTCCACACGCGCCCCGGTGAGAATGCGGAACAAGCTGGTCTTCCCTACTTGCGGCAACCCAATTATTCCTGTTTTCATGAGCCCACGATACTAACACAAGCGCGCAGCGCGGCCGTCGCCAGCGCACACTATGCCTTGGCATTGATGGCGGCGACGGCGCTCATGCGCGCGACTTGTGCTAATCTCCCGCAAGGAGCGCAGCCATGTCGAATTTCATCCAGGTTACGCCGTTCATGATCGTCGAAGACCTCGATCGCGCCGTGAAGTTCTTCACCGACGCCCCGGGGCTTCGAAACAATCCTGCGCTTCTCCGACTATGCCTATGTGCACCGCGAAACCGTGGGCTTCCGAATCTGGGAGCAGACCGGCAAGAACGCTCCGCCCGCTGGCACTCGCCGCTTCGCGTATTACATTGACGTTCGCGACGTAGACGAACTCCATGCTGAATTGAAACCAAAACTTGATGCTCTGCCTACGGGCGACGTGTATGGCCCAGTGAACCAGAGTTATGGCCAACGCGAATTACTGGTACTCGCGCCCGACGGCAACATACTTGCCTTTGGACAGGCAATCCCCGAAAACTCGCGGACCGAGCATTCCCATGACTGACAAAATCTCTCTGCCCTTCGATCACGTAAAAGCGCACGAACATATCACGCGCACGGACAAGCGCATGGCGCACATCATCGCCAAGACTGGTGCGTTCCGTTTTCAGCTCGACCAGTGCGACAGCGTTTACGAATCGCTTCTCGAAGCCATCGTCTATCAAAGCATCTCCGGCAAAGCTGCCGCCACGATTTTTGCGCGCGTGAAAGCGCTTGGCTCGAACGGCCTGTGCCCCACGCCGGCGGAAATCCTCGCGGTTTCGGTTCAGACTCTGCGCGAGGCGGGACTTTCCGGAGCGAAAGCCGTTGCGATGAAAGACCTGGCGCAGAAGACGATTGATGGCGTGGTCCCCACGCTCGAAGCCGCCGGCCAATTGTCGGACGAGGAACTGGTCGAGCGCCTCATCTCCGTGCGCGGCATCGGCGCCTGGACCGTGGAAATGTTTTTGATATTCCGCCTGGGCCGCCCGGACGTGCTGCCCATCCACGATTACGGCGTGCAAAAAGGCTTCGCGCTGACCTACGGCAAAAAAGAAATTCCCAAGCCGCGCGAGTTAGCCGCCTTCGGCGAACGCTGGCGCCCCTACCGCACCGTAGCCAGCTGGTACATGTGGCGCGCGGTGGAACACTACGGCAAGACGCGCAAAATCACGAAGAGCACCAAAGCGAAGAAGCGTGGGAAGCCCGCGAAGACGAAGTCCAAGAAGAAGTCCGCCGCAAAGAAGCACTCCATAAAGAAGAAAGCATCGCGCGCGAAAAAACGGTCGTAGCGCGACCACTGCAAGAGAGATCCTTCGCTGCGCTCAGGATGACGGCGCGTGATGCGGGAGCGTGGTGCGGGAGCGCAATGCGCGGCACTACTTCGGCGCGTTCCGCACCGTGAGAAATAACGCCGCAATCCCAATTAACAGCACCGCGACCTCGATACGCACCGACGTCTGATGCAGCCGGTCAAACTCCACGCGCAATGGATTATCCTTCAGCGTTGCGTCGACCGAAACCATCTCCGTTCGCAATTCCGCCAGCCGCGGCGTCACCTGCGTTTGCGACAACCCCGTAAGCGCAAACATCAAAATCACGCCCAGCATCGCCGGCTGCAGAAAGGTTTTCAGCGAAGGCGCCAGCGCCAGGCTCGCCACCAGATACAGCACCGCCGCAATCATGCCCAAGTAATGCAAACGCGCCAGCGAGTACCCCACCATCAACCCAGCCTGATCGCGGCTCTGCAAAACGCCAAACGCCCCCGGCGCCACCACAAAACTCAAATAAATAATCGATCCCACCCAACTGCCCAACGCAAATACTTGCAAAAATCGCAAAATGCTGTTCATCGGGTGCTCCCCAAGCGAGTGCATTGTATCTGTAGAACGCCAACGCGCACGCCATGCCTTAGCCGTTGGAATACTTAGGCAATCCACAATGTACGCATCGCCGCGCAAAGACTCCCAAACGGTACCACCACGTGAAGCTGAATGGTTTGCCACATCTGGGGCATCGCCAGTACGAAACCTCCGAGCCAGCTGTGGCGATAAGCAGAAACCACGCGAACGCTATGATAATGAAAAGGATAGGAAGATTGAAAATCCGCGCGACAGCACGCGCGATCAGAATGACCGGGAAAAAACCTGCTAGCGCCAATAGCGCCAAGTTCCGCCAGAACTTATATCGTTTCCACTCGCGCTGATAGTCGTTCATCTAAATGGGCGCCGTAGAAATCGCAATTGATTCCCAAACTCTATTCCGTTTGGCCCGGCGACGCTCACCCGAAGCTTATCACGCCCTCGCATCCCCAAAACTTTTTGAACACACCTGTCCCTTCGGCGTTTCGCATCATCTAACGATTGATGGTAGAACTGAATGGTGGGTGAGTGGTGGGCGACCAAGGACTTGAACCTTGGACCTCTCCCGTGTGAGGGGAGCGCTCTAACCACTGAGCTAGTCGCCCACGCTGTGCGGCACTTCCGGGGCTGAACTGAATTCCCCGAAAAATTAGCAAAGGCCGTCGCGGCTGTAGCCGCAACCTGCATGGCCATTTACTGAAGCAGCGGCAACCTATTTTTGTAGCAGAAGGCCACGCGAATTGCAAACAACCACGACTAACGCCAGCATGCGCCTCGCCGAACTTTTGCGCGCGATCACGCGCGTCGTGAAGGGCAAGGAAGACGTGATCCAGCTCGCCCTCACCACGCTGCTCGCGCGCGGGCATCTGCTGATTGAAGACGTTCCGGGCGTCGGCAAAACCACGCTCGCTCAAGCACTCGCGCGTTCCTTCCGCTGCTCCTTCCAGCGCATTCAATTTACTTCGGACCTGCTGCCCAGCGACGTGATCGGCGTCAGCGTGTTCAATCCCGCGACGCAAGAATTCGAATTCAAGCCCGGGCCGATTTTCGCGAACATCATCGTCGCTGACGAAATCAATCGCACCACTCCCAAGACGCAATCTTCGCTGCTGGAAGCCATGAACGAAGCGCAAATTACCGTGGACAATCACACCCATCCGCTGCCGAATCCGTTTCTGGTGCTGGCCACGCAGAATCCCATCGAGCATCACGGCACTTATCCGCTGCCGGAATCGCAGCTCGACCGCTTCCTGATGCGCATTCGCATGGGCTACCCATCGCGCGAGAGCGAAAAAGAAATTATCCGCAATAACGCCGGGCACGCGCCGGTGGAAAAAATCACGCCGGTAATGGACGCGGCCGACGTGGTCGCCATGCAGGAATCCGTGGCGCAGGTGAAAGTGGAAGAAAGCCTGCTGGACTATGCGCTGGAAATTGTGGAGCGCACGCGCCAGACCGAACAGCTGAGCCTGGGCGTCAGCCCGCGCGGCGCCGTGATGCTGCATCGCGCCGCGCAAGCTCGCGCGTTCCTGCTGGGCCGCGATTATTGCTTGCCCGACGATTTCAAGCGCCTCATCGTTCCAGTGTTCGCGCATCGCGTCGTCGTAAGCTCGCGTTATGTTTCCACGCAGAAAAAATCCGAGCAAGCTGAAGCCATCCTCGGCGAAATCCTCGATACCACCCGCGTTCCTGTGTAACCAAGATGGCCGACTCGTTCGTCCTTCGCATGTGGCGCGACCGTGACAAACACGGCTGGCAAAACTTTGCCATCGCCATGCTGGTTCTCTCTGTCGCATTGCTCGTCGCGCTGTTCTCCGCAGCCGTCGCGCAACAGGGCCGCGTCCGGCTCGCGGCCATCACTACTGTAATCGCTCTGAGCCTGGCCGGATGGGTGGCCATCAACATCGTCCCGAAACTGGCGCGGCGCACCAGCCTGCGCTGGGTGGTCTATCAAGTGGATTACCGGCTGACGCGCGAAGGCATGGTGTACCTCGGCGTCGTCGCGATCCTGATTCTCGCGTCCGTCAATACCGGCAACAACCTGCTCTTCATGGTGCTGGCCTGCTCCATCGCGGGCATTCTGATTTCCGGCATCCTTTCGCGGGCCGTGCTCACCGGACTCGAATTGCGATTCGACATGCCCGAACATATTTTTGCCGAGCAGCCCGTTGTCGCCGAACTGGAATTACGCAACGAAAAGCCGGCGTGGCCGTCGTTTTCCTTGCGCGTGGTGGGCGAAAATAAAAAAGGCGCGGGAGAAATTCTCACGCGCCCGGTGTTTTTTCCTTACATCCCGCGGCAATCCTCCGCGCGCCAGAAAGTTGAACTTACATTTCCGCATCGCGGCAATTATCGCCAGGACGCCTTCAGCATCCGCACACGCTTCCCTTTCGGCTTCTTCGAAAAAACGCGGCAGGTGGATTCGCAGATGGCGATCATCGTCTATCCCAAGGTCGCGCCCACTGACCATTTTTACGAAGTTCTGCCGCTGCTGAGCGGCGAAATGGCCAGCAATTTTCGCGGCCGCGGACACGAACTGCACTCGTTACGCGATTATTTGTCGTCAGACAGTGCGCGCTTCGTGGATTGGAAAGTTACTGCGCGCGCCGGCCGGCTGATGGTTCGCGAATTCGCCCGTGAGGACGAACGCCGCGTGATGCTGGTGCTCGATCCTTTTATCGGGCCGCCATCGACCACGCCGGGTCAATCCGAAGCTGCGGCGCAACTCGCCGCCGCGGAACACACCGCGCGTTTCGAGCGCGCCGTTTCCATGGCCGCCTGCATCGCCTGGCACTTCAACGAACTCAATGCGGCGCTGCAATTCCGCACGCATCGTTTCGCGACGCCGATGGCTCCTTCCACCGATATCATCTACGACGCGCTACGCGAGCTGGCCACCATCCAGCCGGATATTTCGGCGCTCGGCGGCGAATTCCTCGACGACCTGGCCTCCGAACGCGAAATTTTCAAAATCATACTCACCGCACGCCCGCAAAACACGATTCCCACCGCGCTGTGGTCTTCCTCGTATTTTCTGTTCCTCAACTCGCTGTAACCGCAGCGCGGCCAAAGACCAAAAAGATGCGAGAATGCCCGCGGCATGAAAACGCAGCTCACTGGCCACGCGCTAAAAACTTTTCAAACCCGCATGCTTGCCTGGTTTCGCGCGCACCAACGCGACCTCCCCTGGCGCAGCAGCCGCGACCCCTATCGCATCTGGGTCGCCGAAGTGATGTTGCAACAAACCCGCATCGCTGCCGTGATGCCCTACTACCGGCGCTTCCTCGCGCGCTTCCCCAAAGTGGAGTCGCTCGCTCGCTCGCCCGAAGCAGAAGTCCTGAAACTCTGGTCCGGCCTGGGCTACTACAGCCGAGCCCGCAATCTGCATCGCGCCGCAAAACTAATTGTCGCTCAACACAAAAGCAAATTCCCGCGCACACTCGACGCCGCGCTCGAACTCCCAGGCATCGGCGCCTACACAGCCGCCGCGGTCCTGAGCATCGCCTACGATGCCCCGCTAGCCGTACTCGATGGCAACGTCGCCCGCGTCCTGGCGCGCATCCAAGCCATTCGTGGCGAGCTGCGCGCCCCGAAAACTTGGCGTTCCCTCACTGCAACGGCGCAAAATTTTCTCGCAACGGAAGCCCCCGGCGATTGGAATCAATCGCTGATGGAACTCGGGGAAGTAATCTGCACGCCGCAATCTCCGCGTTGCGCAGAATGTCCGGTCGCCCGCCACTGCCGCGCTTACGCCGAAGGCCTCACCAAAAAAATTCCAGCTCCACGCCGCAAATGCGCCGCAGTCCACATGGAAATCGCCGCCGCAATTCTTTGCGATCCTCGCGGCCGCACCCTGCTGATTCGAGACCCCGGCGCGCACGACACCGTGCTCTTCTCCCGCATGTGGCAATTCCCCGCCGTAGAGGTGACGCGCCACGCAAGAACAGAGCTTGAAGCGCATCTGCGCGCAACGCTGGCCATCAAGGAGATCTCATTAGAAGAATTGCCAACGGCCCGCCACGGCGTAACCTTCCGCAACATTACCCTGCTTCCATTTCTAGCGAACGTTCCCAAACTTCCAAAGCTTCCCCGCACCCATATCCTCCCACTGAAAAATCTCGGCAAGCTCCCCATCTCCAGCGCTACCCGCAAAATCGCCGCCGCCGCAACGGCCATTACACGATAGACACCCCTCAATCCACGGCACAATCCGTGCTCCCGCCGCGACTGCTATCATATAAACGTCCATGGCCTCCACCGCGCGCCTCAGCGCTCCGCCCCTCCCGGCGGTGCAACGTTATTTTGAAGTGTCGCTGTTCCTGCTGGTCTCGACGGGCATCTTCGCCGTCGTCAGCACCGGCAAGCTCGACATTTTCTCAACCGTAGTTCCCGTCGTCGTGCTCATCTACAAAGCCGGCCGCCTGTGGCGCGGACGTGGACCCGAACTTTCCGTGCGCACCGCCACCGGCCTGGTGCTCGCCTACTTCCTTTTTTTCCCGATCGACCTTTGGGTGCTCTCGCGCACGGTTTCGCAAGGCGCACCGAACCCCGCGCTGTATTCCGCGCTGCTGGCCGCGATTCACCTGATGCTTTTCGCCACGCTGGTGCGCCTGCTTTCCGCACGCGGCAATCGCGATTTCGCGTTTCTGGCCATGTTGGCGGTCACCTGCATGCTGGCTTCGGCGATCCTCACTGTCGAAACCGGCTTCCTGATCGCGCTGGCGATTTTCCTGGTGCTGGCCGTGTCCACTTTCGTCGCGCTGGAAATTCGCCGCGGCGCCAACGACGCCGTTTCACCCCCGCTCGAACCCGGCTCACCTCTTGCACATCGCTTGAATCGCGCGCTGGGCTTAACGTCCGCGCTGGTCGCCATCGGCACGCTGTTCATCGGCGCCCTGATTTTTTTCATGCTGCCGCGCGTCACCACCGGCTACCTGAGCGCTCTCAACCTGCAGCCGAAACTGATGACCGGCTTCAGCGACGATGTCACTCTCGGCGAAATCGGCGAAATTCAGAAGAGCAGCGCCGTTGTCCTGCGCATTCACATTGACGGCGATCCCGGCCGCGCCGCAGGCATTCACTGGCGAGGCATCGTGCTCACCAATTTCGACGGCCGGCGCTGGTTCACTCCGCCGCGCGAACAAACGATTATTTCCGCCGATTCCGCCGGCGAATATCGTTTGGACTCCCCCATGCTCCCCGCCGGCGATTCCGTTCCGCTGCATTACACGGTCTTGATGGAGCCGATCGCCACCGACGCAATTTTTGTCGCGCCGCGCATCGAATCGCTGCAAGGCCGCTTCTCCACCGATGCCGACCGCATGGGCAGCGCAAAGCATACCAGTTACCTGATTCTCGATCAGACCGGCTCGCTCTCGAATCCTTTCCACAACAACACCAAAATCCGGTACGAGGCCACCTCCAACATTCCTGCCGTACCACCTCAACGGCTGCGCCTGGCCTCCGCGGATTTTCCGGACGCGATCACCGCGAATTATCTCCAACTGCCGCAGCTCGACCCGCGCATCAAGCAGCTCGCCGAACAAATTACCGCCGGCTCAACCACCGAATACGACAAAGCCGCGAAGATCGAGCTGTACCTAAAATCTCATTACCGCTACACGCTGGATCTCACTGGCCCGCGTACCGCAGACCCGCTTGCTTATTTTCTTTTCACCCGCCGTGCCGGACATTGCGAATATTTTGCTGCGGCCATGACCGTAATGTTGCGCGATCTGGGCATTCCCGCGCGTTACGTCGGCGGATTTCTTCCCGGCGAATACAACGACGTCGGCGGCGACTGGATTGTGCGCGCCAGCGACGCGCACGTGTGGGTGGAAGCATTTTTCCCCGGCTACGGCTGGATCACTTTTGATCCCACGCCGCCAGGAAACGATTCGCACGGCGGCGTGCTTGAGCGCCTGGGCATGTACTGGGATTGGTTTCAATACGCCTGGGGCGAATGGATCATTAACTACGACTTTGGCCACCAGCTGACCCTCGCGCAAAACGTGCAGAAGACTTCGCGCGATTGGGGCGAGAGCGCGCGCAAGTATTACCAGCTGAAACAGCGGCAGGCTCTGGCGCTGATCGTCAGGCTCGACAAAAAAACCGAAGCCTCGCCGTATTTCCTGCCCGGCGTTCTGATTTTTCTGGTGGCGCTGCTGATTTATCTGCGCGGGCGGACGATGTTCGGTTACCTGGCGGCGCGTTGGAGCCTGCGCGCGCGCAGCAGCGGCAACGTCACCGCGTCGCTCGCCACGCTGGAATATCGTGAAATGCTGCGCCTGCTCGAACGCCGCGGCTGGAAAAAATCGCCGTCGCAGACGGCTCTGGAATTCGCCGCCGCAATTCCCGCCGCGGAAATCGCTGCTTCCGTCGCTCAACTCACCGCGTTATACCAATCCGCCCGCTTCGGCGACCGCCCGGCGCCAGCGCAACAAATGTCCGCACTCCTAAGTGCCATCCGCGAATTCACCCGCGCCGGTAAACTTTCCGCCCGATGAGCTGGGGCTTCCGGGTGCGAGGGATCATCTTCGCAACCGTCATCATCGCCATTTTTCTGATTCCGTCCCTGCCCCAGAACGAAAACTATCACCACTTCGCGGACACTCGCGCCTTTGGCGGCATTCACAACGCGTTCGACGTCTTATCGAACGTGTTTTTCCTGTTGGTAGGCCTGCTCGGCGTGCGCTTTGTCTTAAGTGATCGCGCGTCGGCGCTCTCCGGCCAGCGATTTCTCGATCCGCGTGAACGCTGACCCTACCTGATCTTCTTCCTTGGCGTCACACTCACTGCGTTCGGCTCCGCTTACTATCACTGACGGCCAAACGACGCTCGCCTCGTGTGGGACCGCCTTCCGATGACCCTCGGTTTCATGTCGCTGCTCGCCGCCGCTTTGAACGAGCGCATCGGCGTAAACACCGGCACGCGTTCGCTCGTTCCGCTGCTAATTTTCGGAATCGTCAGCGTGCTGTACTGGAATGTGACCCTGGCTCGCGGCAACGGCGACCTGTGGCCCTACGTTCTCGCGCAGTTCGGCTCGCTGCTCGCGCTGCTGCTGCTCGTCGCATTTTTCCCGCCGCGTTACACGCGCGGAGCAGACCTGATCGTCTCGCTGCTGATCTACGCGCTCGCGAAAGTCTTTGAAGCCGCGGACCGCCCCATTTTCAACTTGAGCGGCATCGTCAGCGGCCACACGTTGAAACACATCACCGCGGCTGTCTCTGCATATTGGATTTTGCGCATGCTGAAGCTTCGCGCACCGGTCAGTGCGCGGAGACGCGTGGCTTAATCATTGGTTTTCCAAATCAGCATCCCGACGTGCATTCATCGCCAGACGTCGCCTCTATGGTAGAATTGTGTTCCGCAATACCCCAAAGGACCGCTCTGCATGAAGAAAGTCGGATTTGTCAGCCTGGGATGTCCGAAGAACCTCGTGGATAGCGAGGTGATGATGGGCATTCTCGCGCGCGCTGGTTACGAGCTGACGCCGCGCGCGGGCGAAGCCGACGTGCTGGTGGTCAACACCTGCAGCTTCATCGAGCCGGCGCAAAAAGAATCGGTGGAATCCATCCTGGAAATGGCCGAGTACAAGAAATTCGGCCGCGCTCAAAAATTAATCGTCGCGGGGTGCATGGTCGAGCGCTTTCGCAACGACATCCGCGAACAAATTCCGGAAGTAGATGCGGTGATCGGCACCGGCGAAATCGAAAATATTCTGCAAGCGTGCGAAGGCCAGCTCCGCCCTGACGATTCTGAGAATATCGGCGGCGCCGAGCTGCCGACGTATCTGTACCACGACGCGACGCCGCGCATTCTCGCCACTCCGCGCCATACCGCCTACATCAAGATCAACGAAGGCTGTGACCACCCCTGCACTTTCTGTGTGATCCCGCAGCTGCGCGGAAAATTCCGCAGCCGCCGCTTCGAATCCGTGATTCGCGAAGCTGAAAATCTGGCCGCCGCCGGCGTGCGCGAAATTTCGCTCATCGGCCAGGACACAACTTTCTACGGCGAAGACCTCGGCCTGCGCGACGGCTTGGCCACTTTGCTCGAGCGCCTGGCGCAGATTGCAGATTTAAACTGGGTGCGCTTCCTCTATTGCTATCCCAATCGCATCACGCCCCGCCTGCTCGATACCATCGCCGCGCATCCTAGGCTGGCAAAATATCTGGACGTTCCGCTGCAACACGCCAGCCGCAGCGTCCTAGCGCGCATGAAGCGCGGCTCGAATGGCGACGCATTCCTCAAAATGCTCGAAAAAGCGCGCAAAGCGATTCCCGGCGTCGCCATTCGCACTTCGTTCATCGTCGGCTTCCCCGGCGAAACCGAGAATGATTTCCGCGAGCTGTGCGATTTCGTGCGCGCCGCCGAATTCGATTGGATGGGCGCCTTCGCCTATTCCGACGAAGACACCTCGAGAAGTTTCGCGCTGGAAAATAAAGTGGACGCCGCGACCATCGCGCGCCGCCGCGACACGCTCATGTCCATCCAGAAAAAAATCTCCGCGCGCAAACTGAAAAACAAAATCGGCCAGCGCTTGAAGGCAATGCTGGAAGGCCCCTCGAAGGACACCGACCTGATCTGGGAAGCCCGCCTGGAAGGCATGGCCCCCGAAATTGACGGCAAAGTGTACATCACCGATTTCGCCGGAGTGAACGACGCCGCCGACCTGCCGCAGCCCGGCACCATGGCCACCATCGAAATCACCGAAGCCAAGCACTACGACCTGATCGCCCGCGCCATCGAATTCGAAGCGCCGATGCCCGAATCCACCCGCCGCCAAGCGCTCACGCCGGCGTCTCCGTTCGCAATCCTCGCGTAAATTCGTTGCTCGCGTTTTCGCAACCCTCTATGCGCATCACCGGCTAGTTTGCGGTATTCTTAACCACATGAAATTCCGCTGCCCCATTTGCAAAAAGCCGACGGACTCCGACGCCAACCCGGAATTTCCGTTCTGCAGCGAACGCTGCAAGCTCTACGACCTCGGCAACTGGTCCAGCGAAAAATACGTCATCAGCGAGCCGGCCAACGACGACACGCTTTTCGAAGACATCACCCGCGAATCCCCGGACGAACACAAAAACTGATGAACGCAAAAACTGACCCCGCTGCCTCCGGCGATTCCGCCGCGAACTCCCACAACGCGCCGCAGCCAGTCCCGCCACCAACCAATCCGCATTTCGCGCTCTTCGTGGCCACGGCCGGCGGCCTCGGCTACTTTCCGAAAGCTCCTGGCACGTTAGGCTCGCTCGTAGGACTGGTGTTGGCGGTCGTGCCCTATTGGATATGTTTCGGCCTAGGCGCCGCGATCATCGCTGCCCATCACGGCGATTACAGCATCTTCCTGAAAGCCTCCACCTGGTATTCCGATCTGTTCTTGTGGGCGCAGATCGTCCTCGCGCTCTTCACCGCCGGCCTCGGGGTCTGGGCCTCCGATCGAGTCTCGAAACGCTTCCGAGAGAAAGATCCTCAGTACGTGGTGATTGACGAAGTATCGGGACAACACCTAACACTTCTGCTCGGCTGCGGCGTACCGATCTGGTGGAGGGCCGCACAGCCTTTATTGAACGCAACGCCGCTTGGACTCATCACCATGCGTTCGGTGCTTAACTGGAAATATTTGGTCCTGGGTTTTATACTTTTTCGAGTGTTCGATATTTGGAAGCCGTCTCCCGCGCGCCAAGCAGAATCGTTACCCGGCGGCTGGGGCATTATGGCGGACGACTGGATCGCCGGAATTTACGCCGCCATCGGCCTATGGCTCGCGCGCGCCGCGGGCTTGTAGCGGGGCCAGCCACGCGCCATACAATGCACGCGACGAGACGCACGCAATGACACGAGCCGCGATTTAGTGCAAGCTGTTACAGCGAACACAAAGCGCCCCAACACATAACCACGAACATGACCGCCGCTCCCAGAATCGAAAGCATCAAGCCAGCCGCCGCACTCCCCGGCGGCGAAGTCGCCATTCACGGCAGCGGCTTCGGCACGCGCAATCACGCGCGCCCGCTGGTGCAATTCGGCGCCGCGGAAGCCAGCCTGGTGCTCGCCGCGGAAAATCTGCTGATCGCGCGCGTGCCAGAGGGAGCCGCGGGCGGCGCCGTCCGCGTGCGCATGGCCGGCGTCGAAAGTCCGCCATACCCGCTCGCGCTCGGCACGCAAGTTGCCGATAATCTTCATCCCGTCGCCAGCCCCGCCGTGGACGCCGATGGCAACGTGTACGTCACCTTCAGCGGCCAACGCGGCCAGAAAGTTCCCGTCTCGCTTTACAAAGTCACCGCCAACCACGTCATCAAGCCTTTCATCACCGAAATGATGAATCCCACCGGCATGGCCATCGATAGCGAAGGCTTCCTGTTCGTTTCCAGTCGCCACGATGGCGCGATCCATCGCGTTTCGCCCGACGGCCGCGCGATGCAGTGGATCGAAGGCATGGGTATCGCCACCGGCCTCGCGTTCGATAAAGCGGGCAACCTTTACGTCGGCGATCGCAGCGGCACGATTTTCAAAATCGGTCCCGACCGCGAAATTTTCGTTTTCGCCACGCTCGAGCCTTCCATGGCCGCTTATCATCTGGCGTTCAGCCCCGCGGACGAGCTTTACGTCACCGGCCCCACCACCTCCAGCTTCGACCACGTGTATCGCATCAATCCCGCCGGCGAAGTCAGCACTTTTTTCCGTGGCCTCGGGCGCCCGCAAGGTATCGCGTTCGATCGCGCCGGCAATCTCTACGTTGCCGCGTCCCTCGGCGGCCAGCGCGGCATCGTGCGCCTAACGCCGCACGCCGAGCCCGAACTGGTGGTGAGTGGCAGCAACATCGTCGGCCTCGCGCTCTTGCCCTCCCGCCGCGCCATGATCACGACCAACAACGCCCTCTACTCTCTCGATTGGGACGTGCAGGGCCTCCCGCTAAACGGTTAGTCCCCACCAACCAGCGTTTCCAACAAAAAGTTTCGGTCGTCATCCGGAGGAGCGCAGGGACGAAGCCTGCCTGCCGCAGACAGGGATCTCTCTTCGATTTCGCCAGCTACCCTGCAATTTTTCCGCTACCCCTTGCGTAACCGTCCGTGTGCCACTATATCTTCGGTGACCTCATGGCCGACATCACAGCCCCACCCGCGCAAACGCAATCGCCTGCGCCGCCCCGCCGCCTGATCGCCGCGCCGTGGCACACGCTCTCCATTCTGCTGATCTTCGCCTACTTTGGTTTTCGCGCGAGCCTGCCATCCAGCGCGGTCGCCCCGGAATCCGCGCAGCCCAACGCCGCGCACGGCGCAGTTCTGCTGAAATATTTTCTGCTGATCCTTTGCGAATGGGGCATGGCGTACTGGGCGTGGGCAGGAGTCCACTGGAAGGGCGGCAACCTGCGTGACCTCACCGGCGGGCGCTGGACCAACTGGCGCAGCGTCGCAACGGACGTCGCCATCGCGATTCCCTTCTGGGTCGTCTGGGAACTAACAGCGTGGCTGGTGCACCGCGCCGTCGAACGCGTCCCTGCAGCAACCGCGTCGTATCAACCGCCCCGCGGCTTCGCGGAAGTAACGCTCTGGATTCTGCTCTCTATCTCCGCCGGCATCGGCGAAGAAATCGTCTTCCGCGGCTACCTGCAAAAACAATTCCAAGCCGCCACAGGCAGCATCATCGCAGCCGTAATTCTGCAAGGCGCGATTTTCGGCCTCGCCCACACCTATCAAGGCTGGAAACAAGTGATAGTAATCGCGGCGCTAGGCATTCTCTACGGCGCGCTAGCAGCCTGGCGCCGCAATCTCCGCGCCAATATGCTCGCCCACGCGTGGTCCGACATTTTCGAGGGCTGGTTGCGTTCTCTGTGCGGCATATGACTGGTGCGCGCCGCGACGGTTTCGACCGGCTGCGCTTTAAGCCGGACGATCCGGGTACACCGCTCGCGGAAATCGTAAGTGGACCAGGAGCGCGCACAGCAGCAGCACCACAAACGCGATGACGCTGCCCTCCGGTCCCGCAGAACCTCCCGTGAGCCATTTCGGCCCTTGCACCGAAGTGTTCAGGTAGCGGCCCACGCCAAGCAATCCGCTATCCGGCGTGCCAAAGAAAAATGTCTCGGCCCAATCCCAGGCCGCATGAAATCCCAACGCAAACCACAGCGTCCCGGTTCGCCGGATCATCAGGCAAAAAAGCAGCCCGATTACTACGACCTGCAGAATGCCGAGCACATTTTCGTTCGGATTGCCCAGATGCGCGGCGCCGAATACTACCGAGGTAAACAGTGCGGACCGCCAGAAGCCCAAACGTCGCGCGAATGAGAACAGCCAGTAACCGCGAAACCCGAGCTCCTCGTGCACCGCCACCGCCAGAAATACCGCACCCCAGCCCAGCGCGTACCGCACTACCGCGCCACCCGCCAGCGCCACGGAATCAATTTGAAAATGGCCCGACACGCGCAAAATCAGCAGAATCGCGGATAGCATCGCGAAGCCCCACAGCGCGCCTTCCCAGAATCGCAACCCGAAAATCCCGCGCGGAGGAATTCCGTAATCGCTTAGCGGGCGCTTTTCCATGCGCGAGACGATCCACGTCGCCAGCGTCACGCAAAACGCGAACCACGCCTTGAGTGGCAATTCACTTCGCACGCTGAAAACGGGATTCGACAGGTCACCCTGCAGATGCAGCGCAAAAACCAGCAGCCCCGGAAAGATGAACCCGATCGCCACCCAAGTCAGCAGCCGGTTGCGCTCGGCGCGCCCCCAAGATCGTGGCCGCTCGAAATCTGGCGCGCTCGGTGGGTTCGAACCAGCAGGCGCCGTCGCGCCCGTTGTCGGTGATTCGCTACGCTCCGAATCGTTTTCGTCAGACAAGTCCGCGCCTCCTCTTTCGAGAAAAGATCGTGGCCGTAACGCGCTCCAGGCGCTTACTCACGCACTCGATTATCGAAGGACGACAAGAAATTCGCACGCGCGCCAAAGCCATAATAGTGGGCTTCACACCGGACGCGTCATGCGCTCGTCTAGCTGCGCCAGCACCAGCGGCCAGGCGTCTTCGTGCTGTTTCTTCGATTGCTCGTCCGGAAATCCTGCGTGCGTCAGACGCAGCTGCGTTCCGCCTTCGTGCAGCCGCAACTCCACCGTCACCACCGTCTCTGCTCCGTTCGTCGCGCTGGTGAGCCAGGTTATTTCCACCAGCCGGTCGCGATGCAACCGCAGAAATCGTCCATAGTGGGGATGCCGCGCTCCGGCATATTCGGTCTGGAAAAAGAAAGCAGTATTCACTTCGCCTTTCATCAATACCGTGCCCGGCGCTGCAAACCAGCGATCGAATTGCTCGGTCCAAGCCAGAAAAAGCGCTTCGGGCGTGGCCGCCATGATGCGCTCGCACACCAATCGAAACGGCCGTGAAGAAAGATCGGGCACGGCAACGGTCACCGGCTTTTCCATGTTCGTTCCTCCGCAGCGCTCATCAAGGCGCGCTGTGTCCGCTACACTTCAGCACGCCAAGAAATGCGCGCCACGGACCAACGGCCGCCTCATATTGATGCGCCATCACCCGCGAAATTTGGTGCAGGTGAGTCAAATCGTGCGCGGCCCAGGTCGCCAGCAGTTGCGACAGAGTGACGACTCCCAGCGCCGGATGCCGTCCGCGCCGCGCCAGATCCGCTGGCTGCAAATTCATTGCGCGCAGTTCGCCCAGCCCCTCCGCTCGCAACCGCGCGAACTCACTTAATAGCTGCCCCAGCGATTTCCCTTCGCTCTCTCGTTCCTGTCCCCAACGATCGAATGGTTCAAACTCCCGCGTCTCGCCAAAATCCAAGATCATCCGCGCGCGCGGAATCCAATCCGTGCGTTCGCCGTGAATCAGATGCCCGACGACGTCGAACGCGCTCCACGTGCCATCACCCTCATTTCGCATCGTCCACCCTTCCGGCAAATCTCGCAGCAGCGCATCGAGCGCAGCCGGCGTCCGTTTGAGCAGCGCCGTCGTGAATTGCAGATTTTGTTCCATCTTGCTCTCCCGTTCGCACCTTGCATCTGATTCCGTTCACATCTTGCGCGAAAGTAGCGTTTTTCGTAGCGCTGGCCTGCCAGTAGGTAGGCGTCCCGTCGGCTCTCTTCGTTCTACGCCGCAACCTTTCTCGCAGCGCTCGCGTCTCAAGCCCGTGGCCTCTATACTCTAGCGCATGTCGCGACTCCAGATTTCTAACACTGGATCGTCCCCTCGCATCACGCGACGGTTTCATCGGGCGACCGCAACCTGGCGCGTCGCGATACGTCTCCTATTTTTTCTAGTCCTTCTCTTCAACGTTTCCGCGATCCGAAGCCAATCCTCGCCCACGCCGGCAGCCGCCCCTCCGCACAACGAACGAGCCTCCGCGCTGCAAAAACCGCAACTTTCCCCGTCAAACCCACCCACCGGCGCAAGCCGCTGCGTCACCTGCCATCCTGACGAAGTCGCCGGATACGCGCGCTCCGCGATGGCTCATTCCCTGCGCCGCCCGGGGCAGGAACCGGACGGCTCCGTCTCCGCGCACGGCTCGAAAATCACCATGTACTCAACGCCCGCCGGCTACTGGCAGCGCTGGGAAAACGGCGGCGACCAAAGTGAATACCACATAGACTGGGTCATCGGCTCCGGCAATCACGCCAGCGGATATCTGGTGGACATCGGCGGCCACCTGTTCCAATCTCCGGTCGCGTATTACAAAACCCGCCAGGCCTACGATCTCGCGCCCGGCTACGAAAATCAGCCCGATCCCGATTTCACGCGGCCGATCCGCGAAGAGTGCGTCCTGTGTCATTCCGGCAACGCGTTGCATGTCTCCGAAACTTTGAACGAATATCGCGCGCCAATATTCCCCGCAGCAGAGGAAGCAATCACCTGCGAACGCTGCCACGGCCCTGCCGAAAAACATCTCGCCGATCCTCGCGCCGGCAACATTGTCAATCCCGCGAAGCTCGAGCCCGCCGCGCGCGACAGCATCTGCGAGCAATGCCACCTCTTCGGCGTCGCGCGCGTTCCCAACCCCGGAAAACAGCTAAGCGATTTCGTCCCGGGCCAGCGTGCCGAAGATGTGTTCACCACGTATCACGACGCGAATCCCAGCGGCGCATTCAAAGTAATAAGCCACGTCGAGCAACTCGCGTTGAGCGCTTGCGCCCGCAACAGCAATGGCCGCCTGTGGTGCGGCACCTGCCACGATCCGCACTATAGTCCGCGCAACGACTCGCAGCGCACTGACTCGCAGCACAATGATCTGCGTGCCGATCCGAACGGCAAGCCGTTGCAGCCCGTCGCGTACTACCGCGCGGTCTGCCTCTCCTGTCACGCCGCAAAGTTTCCCGTTGCTGCCGCGCATCCCGCGAAAGATAGCGACTGCCTCTCCTGCCACATGCCCCGGCGCGACGCGAAGGATGGCGGCCACTCTGCCTTCACCGATCACAGAATTCAACGGCGCCCCGAATCGCAACCTGATGCGCCCGCCGATACGGGAATCGCCGCGTGGCGCCAGCCCGCAGCCGAGTTCCAAGCCCGCAATCTCGGCATCGCCTACATTGACGCCGGAATGCAGCGCAAATCTTCGCAATTTATTGTGCAGGGCTATCGCACCCTCACGGAAGTGCAGGCGCAATTCGCGAACGATAGCGATTTCTTCAAATGGATTGGCGAAGCCCTGCTGCTCGCGCAGCAAACCTCGGAAGCCAAAATTGCTTTCGAACGCGCGCTCGCGCTCGATCCCGGTTCGCCGCTCGCCGAAGCCAGCGCCGCCTCGCCCTACGTCCAGTCCGGCGACGCTACCCGCGCCATCGCGCACCTGGAACGCGCGCTCACCCTCGATCCTCTATATCTGCCCGCAGCGAGCACTCTGATGAGTCTGTACCAAAAGGAAGGCAATACCGCGGAAGGCGACGCGCTCGCCGGCAAGATCAAAGCGGCGATGGACGACAAGCCCGCTGCCGGTCCTCCCGCGATACAAAGTTCCACGGGCGAATCGGGAAAAACCGCCGAGCAGGTTTACAAAAATATCCAAATCCTCAAAGGCGTTCCAGCGGGCCAGGTAATTCCCGCCATGCAATTCATTACCGCTTCGCTCGGCGTCGAATGTAGTTACTGCCACGTTGAAAACCACTTCGATCAGGACGACAAGAAGCCCAAGAAAGTAGCGCGCGACATGATGCAGATGATGTTCGCGCTGAACAAAGATAATTTCGAAGGCCATCGCGAAGTCACCTGCTATTCCTGCCATCACGGCGCGCCGAATCCGTTGACCACTCCGCTGGTCGGCGCCGAATCGCAGCCCGCTCCCGTCGCAACCGGCGCCAGCTCCGCCGCCGCGAAGGTCGCCGCCGATGCTTCGGCGCCTAAACTCGCAACGAACTTGCCCACCGTCAGCCAACTGCTCGAGAATTATGTCCGCGCTCTTGGTGGCTCCGCGGCGATCGAAAAAATCACGACGCGCGTCGAAAAAGGCTCGACCACTTTCCACGGCCAATCGCAAACCGTAGAAATCTTCACGCAAGCGCCGGACAAGCAGTCCATCGTCCGCCACATGTCCGGCGGAGAAAGCGTCGTCACCACTTTCGACGGCCAATCAGGCTGGTCCAGCGCCCCCAACCGTCCGCCGCGCGAAATGCACGATGCCGATCTCGCCGCCGCGCGCTTGGACGCCGACCTGCAATTCCCGCTGCACATCCAGCAAATATTCCCGGAGCTGCGCATCGAATATCCAGAAAAAATAAACGACCGCGACGCCTATCTACTTATAGCGATCCGCGAAGGCCAACCCCCAGTAAGATTATATTTCGACGAGCAATCCGGCCTGCTAATCCGCATGATCCGCTATGCCGAAACTCCGCTAGGCCGCAACCCCACCCAAATTGATTACGCCGATTACCGCGACGTTGACGGCGTGCAAGTCCCCTTCCGCGTCACCACATCGCAACCAGGAAACACGAACACAATCCAATTCGAAACAGTGCAACAAAACGCCCCAATAGACCCAGCCAAATTCGCCAAACCGAAACCGCTGCCGCCCGCAAGCAAACAATCCGAGCAGTCAACCTCGCACCCGTGACGCGTTTGATGGCACCGGAACTGCGCGAACCGGACGTAGCGGATTTCGGTTTACACGTGCTGGAGGTGTGTGTCCTGGAATCGCGTCGGATACTTCAGACCAAAGCCCAACATGCGATCCATTCCAATGTGTGCCAGCCAGATCAGGGCATAAGGCTCAAGCCCAGGCATCGGAGCCACGATCGCCACGCCCAACAACAAAATCGGCACAGCCGAAGTGTGCACCAGGTTATAGGCGGCAGAGCCTATCTTCGGATACACCACATAACCCAGCATGGACACATCGGGTGCGAGCAACAGCAGCGCGAACAGCCACCAATGGAAGTGTCCCGCACGGTACAGAACGAGCGTTAGGGTGAAAATACTGGCCCCTTCCAGATGCAGTAGCCAGCGAGGTTTCGTCAGCATGGAGAATGAACTCCTCACATCTTTAGAACCCCAGAATCATAAGTCCTTCGTATCCTCGGGGTGAAATGGCAGACCAGGAATTGCCGCACGTGCTCGACTTGCACACCCCACTGCTAATCGAGTACAACATTTGAAGATGAATGCGGAGATCATTGCCGTCGGTTCCGAGCTGCTCACGCCCTATCGCCTCGATACCAATTCCCTCTGGCTCACCGACGAACTCAACAAGATCGGCATCCGCGTCATCCACAAAGCCGTCGTCGGCGATTCGCGCGACGAAATGCGCTCCTCCTTCCGTCAAGCTCTCGATCGCGCGGACCTGATTATCGCCAGCGGCGGCCTGGGTCCTACCGACGACGATCGCACCCGCGAAACCGTCGCCGAGCTTCTGGACCGCAAGCTGCATCTCGACGATGCCATCGTGCGCGAAATTCAGGAACGTTTCCGCCGCTTCGCGCGCACCATGCCCGAAATAAACAAACGCCAGGCCATGGTTCCCGAAGGCGCCACGGTCCTTCCGAATCCGCGCGGCACTGCTCCCGCGCTGTGGCTCGAAGCCGACGGCCACATCATCGTGCTTCTTCCCGGCGTGCCGCACGAACTGAAATCCATTTTCGAAACCGAAGTTCGCCCGCGCCTCGCAAAAATCTCCGGTGATGAGCGCCTCTTCACCCGCGACCTGCGCACCACCGGCCTGGGCGAATCCGACGTCGAAACCCGCGTGCGGCCCCTTTACCAACTTTATCCCGACACCGAAACCACCATCCTCGCTGCGCCTACCGGCACGCAACTGCACCCGCGCACCTGGTCCCGTGACTCCGCCAAGGCCGAAAAGCTTCTCGACGAAATCACCGATCGCATGGCCCTCGCGCTCGGTGAACATCTTTACTCCACCAAGGGCGAGCAACTCGAAGAGGTCGTCGCGCACGTCCTCACCGAAAATCGCGCCACCATCGCCGTCGCCGAAAGTTGCACCGGCGGCTTGCTCGCTGAACGCCTCACCAGGGTGCCCGGCAGCTCTTCCTATTTTCTCGGCGGCGTAATCTGCTACAGCAACGATCTGAAGTCTACCTTCGTCGGTGTCCCGCAAAATCTTATCGAAACAAAAGGCGCGGTCAGCTCCGAAGTTGCGCTCGCGCTTGCCGACGGCATCCGAAAACGCACTGGTGCGACTCTCGGCGTCGGCGTCACCGGCGTCGCTGGGCCTGGTGGCGGCACGCCTGAAAAACCCGTGGGCCTGGTGCACATCGGCCTCGCCGACGAGCACGGCCCCCGCGAACGCGCCTATCGCTTTCCCGGCGATCGCGAGCGCATTCGCCAGTTCGCCGCGCAAGCCGCACTCGATGCCGTGCGCCGCTATTATCTTTTTCCCGCAGCCGCTAGAGCCTGAGCCAAAGCCATGCGCCTCTTCGTCGCCTTCGACTTGCCCACCACGGTACGCAACGCCCTCTCGACGCTCATCCAGCGCCTGAAACCCGAATGTCGCGCCGCCCGCTGGGTTCGCGCGGAATCCATGCACGTCACTCTGAAATTCCTGGGCGAAACGGACCCGCAAAAACTTCCCGAAATCCGCGCCGTGCTCGCACCGATTCGCTCCGCACAACCTGTCGCCATGGATTTCCGCGTGCTCGGTTTTTTCCCCAATGAATTCAAACCGCGCGTGCTCTGGTGCGGCGTCCAGGCCACTCCCAATCTCGCGGAACTCGCCGCCGCCGTCGAAGAAGCGCTCGAACCGCTCGGCTTCCCGCGCGAAACGCGGGCTTACTCTCCGCATCTCACTCTCGCGCGCCTGGAACCCAGCGACGCGTTGGAAAATCTCGCTCGTGCAGCCGACGCCCTGAAGTCGTATGATTTCGGCGCCGCGCGCGAATCCGAATTCCATTTATTCGAAAGCGTGCTAAAACCATCCGGCGCGCAATACAGCAGACTCGCCGCGTTTCCATTCGTGGAAGGAATCGCTTGACCGTACATCAGTCCAACCTCCTCTGGCTCACGCCGGTGATCGCCTACCTTCTTGGCTCGATCCCCTTCGGCTTACTTATCGTGAAAGCCCTCGGCGGCCCGGACATCCGTGCCATCGGCAGCGGCAATATCGGCGCCGCAAACGTCACGCGCAACGCCGGAAAATTAGCAGGAATTCTCACGCTGCTCCTCGACGCAGGCAAAGGCTATGCCGCAGTCTGGCTCGCAGCGCACTACACCCACGGCAATATTCGCTGGATGATGATCGCCGCCGTCTGCGCGGTCGTCGGCCACATCTTTCCCGTATGGCTCGGCTTTAAAGGCGGTAAAGGAGTCGCCACCAGCCTCGGCGTATTCCTGCCGATCTGCTGGCAAGCGGTCGCCGCAGCAATCGTTCTCTGGCTGGCAGTGGTGATTTTCTGGCGCTACTCCTCGCTCGGCTCCATTTCCGCCGCCGTCGCGCTGCCGCTCTTCGTGTACCCGCTCTATGCGCCCGGCCACGCGCCCCCCGAAACTGTCACGCTGGGCACGGTGGTGATCTCGCTACTCGTCCTGATCAAACATCGTCCAAATATCGCGCGCCTGATCGCCGGTGACGAACCCCGCCTGAATTTCGGGAGCAAAGACCGCAAGGACGACGAATAGCCTGCACGATTTGCGCGACGCCCGCCGCGACAAATCTCCGCGCCGGAACCATCGTCTTACGTCAGGGCACGGCTTCAGCCGTGCCGCAAACATCATCAATTCAAAGCGGCTTCAGCCGCTGAGGCCAGGATTTAGGGGTTCGCCCGCACCACCATAACCCCCAATTCTTCTGTACCTTATTCGCCAACCCCAGTACCATCGTCCCGTTGTATCGCATCGCTCACTTCGCTACGATTTTAGCGAAGAGATCTCTGTGCCCACGGAAGCCCTCAAGCAGCAGACGACCCGCCGCCTGCGCATCCTCTGGATTGTGCTGGGCGCCCTGCTGTTCGTAAGCATCACACCTCTATGGCTTTACCACCGCCAGGTCTTGCGCCTCAGCGAAGAAAAACTGCAGGACACCGAGCGCGTCCAGCAATCCGAAATCACCCGTTCGCTCGCCAGCGAAACGCTGCAGTTCGAACAAAATCTGCGCGAACAGCTTCTCAGCCAGCGCCAGGTCCTCGCCCTCACCGGCTGGATTGAAAATGTGGACGACCCCATGCACGCGCCGCAGCTCGCGCGCTTGCTGCAAAGCTTCGTCGAAAATAATCAGAACATTCTGTACGTCACCGCCGTCAACAAACTCGCCAAAGGCCAATCCGCGGGCAGTTTCAACGCCGATCAAGATCCGTTCGTCGGTGGCGCGCTCAAACGCGCCTTCACGGCCAGCATTCAAGGACTGCCCTTTGTCAGCGAATCCTTCGCGCTCGGAAAAAATAATCGCCCGGCGCTCGTCGTTTCGGTTCCGCTCTCTTTGAACGGCCAATTTACTGGCATGATCGCCTCGGTCGTCTCGATTGACCGCCTCCTCGAACGCATCCGCGATGCTAGCGTGCGCGAACGCACTGTCTTCATCGTAGATGGCCACGGCCACATCGTCGCGCACCCCGATTCGGCTGAAGTCGTTCCCGGCCGCGACGTCACTTCCAGTTCTCCCGTCGTCAACCACTTGAAAGAGTTGCCGCAGGAACTGCGCGCCACCGAAACGATGCATTTCGTCGAGCAGGACAAGAACAATCATCCGGTCGAAATGATCGGCACCTACAGCACCATTCCGGAATTGGGCTGGACGGTCATCGCCGAGCGCAGCCTCGATAGCGCGCGTATTGATGCCGGCGTCAAAGAACTCACTGCGCAAGCGCTCAGCTTCGTGGTGGGCGTCACTCTCGTCGCACTTCTCTTCGGATATCTTTTCGCCCTGGGTATAACGCGCCCCATTCGCGGCTTGGTGGAATCCGTGCGCGCCATCAGCCGCGCTGAATTTCACGAACGCGTCCGCGTCGAAGGCGCCCGGGAAATCAGCGAGCTTGCCGAAACCTTTAATCACATGGCCGGAGACATCGAAGAGTACGTCGAGCGCCTGAAGCAGGCCGCCGCCGAAAATCGCGAGCTGTTCCTGGGCTCCATCCGCATGCTCGCCGCCGCCATTGACGAAAAGGATCCCTATACCCGTGGTCACTCCGGCCGCGTTGCAAAATATTCCATCATCATCGCCGAATACATGGGCCTGGATTCCGAAGACATTGACCGCCTGCGCATTTCCGCGCTGCTGCACGACGTAGGCAAAATCGGCGTGGACGATCGCGTCCTGAAAAAGCCCGGCAAGCTGACCGACGAAGAATTCGACATCATGAAGCAGCATCCCAGTAAGGGGGCGAACATCATGCGTCCCGTTGCTCAGCTGAAGGACATGCTGCCCGGCATCGAACTGCACCACGAGCGCATGGACGGCGCCGGCTATCCCTACGGCCTCTCCGGTGATCAAATCCCCATGATGGCGCGCATCATCGCCGTCGCCGACACGTTCGACGCCATCACCACCAATCGCCCCTATCAATCCGCCATGGACCTGGAATTCGCCCTAGGCCGCATCCGTTCCCTCGCCATCTCGAAATTCGATCCCAACGTAGTAGCCGCCCTCGACGCCGCAGTAGCCTCCGGCCGCCTCCGCCTCAGCGCCGCCCTCGTCGAAGTATAATTTCCCGCCCGGGTCGCTCTCCGCAGATCTATCCGCCAGCCACTCGTCACTAATCACCACTCACTACTCACCAATCACTCTCCGTTTGATACAATCGAATATTCCGCACACTGCGGCCAACACTCATGATCTCCCTCTTCGGACCACCCGAGCCCACGCTCCTCGAACGCCTCAAAGATTCCGTCAGCAAAACTCGCTCGGAACTTTCCGCGCGCGTCGAACAATTGCTCACCGGCGATCGACCCGTTGATCCCGAACTGCTGAAACAGCTGGAATCCGCGCTGCTGAGCGCCGATTTGGGCGTGCGCACCACGAAAGAAGTCCTCGCCGCCCTCCGCCGACAAGTGAACGAGCACAAACTGGAAGAACCCGGCGCGCTGAAACGCGAACTGAAAAATCAAATCCTGAAAATCCTCACGGCGCCGGCCTCCACTCAACCTAACGCCGACGGCAAGCCCGTTGACGAGCCGCGCGTTCTCTTCGTCGTCGGCGTCAACGGCACCGGCAAAACCACCACCATCGGCAAACTCACCAGCCGCCTGAAAAAAGAAGGCACAACAGTAATCCTCTGCGCCGCTGACACTTTCCGCGCCGCCGCCATCGAGCAACTCGAGATCTGGGCGCGCCGCTCCGGCGTTGAAATGATCAAACAGAAACCCGGCGCCGATCCTTCCGCGGTAGTTTTCGACGCGCTCACCGCCGCCCGCGCTCGCCACGCCGATGTCGTCATCGTGGACACCGCCGGGCGCCTGCACACCAAATCCAATCTGATGGCCGAGCTCGACAAAATGAAGCGCACCGCCGCCAAAGTAATTCCCGGCGCGCCGCACGACGTGCTCCTGGTCCTCGACGCCACCACCGGGCAGAACGGCCTGAACCAGGCCCGCGAATTCTGGAGTCATGCCGGCGTCACCGGCATAGTTCTAACCAAACTCGACGGCACCGCCAAAGGCGGCATCGTCGTAGCCATTGCCCGCGAACTGAATCTGCCAATCCGCTTCGTAGGCACCGGCGAAAAAATCGACGACCTGGTCCCATTCGATGCCCAAACCTACGTCAACTCGCTCTTTGATTGATCGGCGTAGCGCCGGCTCTTTTAGGTTTTGAATCTGTAGCGGCGGCCTTCAGGCCGCCAGCCTTGATCCAAGCGCGGAAGAACACTCCAATATGACTCGGACCGCAGTGAACGATGACGGCTGGATGCTCCGCGCCCTAACGCTGGCAACACGCAGCGCAGCCCTGGCCCATCCGAATCCAATCGTCGGCGCAGTCTTAGTAAAAAATGGAAAAATCATCGGCGAAGGCTTCCACGATTACGACCGCCGCGACCACGCCGAAATCGTCGCGCTCAAACAAGCCGGAAAAAACGCCAGAGGCGCGACTCTCTACGTAACGCTAGAACCCTGCTGCACCACTGGCCGCACCGGCCCCTGCACCAAGGCCATCATCGCCGCCGAGATAAAAAAAGTGGTAGCCGCCATGCGCGACCCCAATCCCGCCGTTTCCGGCAAAGGCATCGCCGAACTTCGTCGCGCGGGAATCCAGCTAATCAGCGGCGTCCTTGAAAAACAGGCCCAACATCTCAACGAAGATTTCGCCCGCTGGATAAAAACCAAACTCCCGCTCGTCACCCTAAAAACCGCGCTCACCCTCGACGGCCAAATCGCTCAAAAAGCCGGCAGCGTCACCTGGATCACCAGCCAGCAATCGCGCGACGCTGTGCAGCGCCTGCGCCACGAAGCCGACGCCCTCCTCACCGGAATCGGCACCGTCCTCGCCGACAATCCGCGCATGAGCGACCGCACCGGAGAACCGCGCCGCCGCCCCCTTCTGCGCGCCATCGTAGATTCGCGCCTGCGCACGCCGCTGCGCTCGAATCTGGTGCAAACTGCGCAGCACGACGTCGTAATCTTCACCACGCAATCGCCCGATTCACCGAAAGCTCACGCCCTCACGCGCGCCGGGATCGAAGTCGTCCGTGTTCCCGCGCGCCAAGGCCACGCCGATCTGCGCGCGGTAATCCGCGAACTAGGTCGCCGCCAAATCCTTAGCGTCCTCCTGGAAGCTGGAGCCGAACTGAACGGCGCCGCCCTGCAAGCCGGTATTGTGGACAAAATGATTCTCTTCTATGCTCCCAAAATCATGGGCACAGGCGGCGTTTCGATGGCGCAAATTCCGTCGCGCTGGTTCGCAAAATCCCCAGCGCTGCAGAATTTAACAGTAAAACGCTGCGGCCCCGATTTCGTAGTCCAAGGATATTTTCGCGATGTGTACGTGGCACAGGCAATCCTGCCTGTGCGCCCAAGTAAGAAGCACCGAAACTGACCACAGGAACCAAACATAAATGTTCACAGGCATCACCGAACAAGTAGGAAAAATCGAATCCCTGGAGCAAGCACCCGACGGCGGCCGCCTCCGCATCAGTTTTCCCAACTCAACCGCCGCATCCGAACCCGCAATCGCGGCCTCAACCAAATTAGGCGACAGCATCTCCGTAAACGGCTGCTGCCTAACCATAGTCGAATTCACCGCAGACCATTTCTCCGCCGATCTCTCCGGCGAAACTCTTCGCCGCACCAATTTCGCAGAAAAAAGACCCGGCCACCTGGTCAATCTCGAACGCCCACTCACCGCCGGCGCCCGCCTGGGCGGCCACTTCATGCAAGGTCATGTTGACGGCATCGGCCGCGTCACCCGCTTAGTCCCCGAAGGCGAAAATTGGTGGCTCTCCGTTCGCGTGCCGCAAGATCTCCGCCGCTACGTCGCGGAAAAAGGCTCCATCGCACTCGATGGCATCAGCCTCACCGTCGCCCGCTGGCACGATGGCATCGCCGACATCGCCATCATCCCTTTTACGTACCAGCACACCAACGTCCGCGCCATGTCCGTCAACGACGCCATCAACATCGAAACCGATATCCTCGCAAAATACGTCGAGAGCCTGCTGCACAACGAAAAATCGCAACCCACGTCGCATCTCACCGTAAAGCATCTCGTCGAGGAGGGTTTCTGATGCGCGTGCCACATCTCGTACCGCCGCGATCTCGCCAGGTCACTCGCTCCGGCCTCCGCGCATGACCGAACGCAAATCCTACGACGCAGCGGTAATCGGCGCCGGCACTTTCGGCGCGTGGACCGCCTACTACCTCGCGAAATCCGGCGCCTCCGTCGCCCTTCTCGACGCCTACGGCCCCGCCAATTCCCGCGCTAGCTCCGGCGGCGAATCGCGCATCATCCGCATGGGCTACGGAGCGGACGATATTTATACCCGCTGGTCCCTCCGCGCGCTCCCCCGCTGGAAAGAAATCTTCGCCGAGGCCGGCCGCCCCGAACTATTTCAACGCACCGGCGTCCTGTGGATCGCCCACGCTAAGTATCCCTACGCGATGGACACCCTCACGGCGCTGCAAAATCACAATGTGCCCCACGAGCGCCTTTCGCTCATGGGTCTGCGCAAGCACTACCCCCAAATCGCGTTCGACGACGACGCCTGGGGCATCCTCGAACCTGAAAGTGGCGTCCTGATGGCCCGCCGCGCCGTGCAAACCGTAGTCGAGCAGTCCCAGAAAATCGGCGTGCAATATCGCGCCGCCTCAGCCCTCGCGCCCCTCGGCGAAGGCCGCGTCACCTCCATCATGAGCAGCCACGGCGAAAATATCTCCGCCGGCGCCTTCGTCTATGCCTGCGGCCCCTGGCTCGCCAAACTTTTCCCCGAGCTTCTGGGCCCGCGCATCTTCGTCTCACGCCAGGAAATTATTTTTTTCGGCGTGCCGCAAGGTGAAATTCAATTCCGCCAGGAAGCCCTGCCCACCTGGCTCTATCTGAAAGACGAGTTTTACGGCATGCCCGACCTGGAAAATCGCGGCCTGAAAGTAGCCGACGATCATCACGGCCCCGCCGTTGACCCCGACACGCAATCCCGGGTCGCCGGCACCGCAGCCGTCGAATCCGCCCGCGAATTCGTCACCCGCCGCTTCCCTGCCCTTAAAAACGCGCCGGTCGTCGAAACGCGCGTCTGCCAATACGAGAACACTTCGAACGGAGATTTTCTGATTGATCGCCACCCGGATTTTCAGAACGTCTGGCTGGTTGGCGGCGGCTCAGGCCACGGCTTCAAGCACGGCCCATCGGTAGGAGAATACGTAGCAGCCCGCGTAACCGGATCCACCGCAACAGAAAACAAAATCGAACCGCGCTTTTCGCTGGCCACAAAACAAACCACGCAAGACCGCAAGATCCACTAGCCCGAATTTCGCGGGCCTAACGCGCCCGCGCCTCCCTCGCCTTCGCCCGCGCCCCGCGATAATAAAGCATCAACCCAAACAAAATCGCAAACGCGCTCCCGCCCGCCAGCTTCCCCTCGAAGATCCATTTATTCGCCGCTTCCTCCGGCGGAATCAAGGACAACACAATCCCACCCAGCACCACCGTGAATCCCAATATCCCCATCATCCAAACTCCAACCTTCCCGCCGGGAATCAAAACCTGGTTCTCGTTCGCGCCGCGATCCCCGCGATAAGCCAGCCGGATCACCGCCGCATACATATACAAAAACGGAATAAAATAAAGTATCGTCCCCGCGTCCACCAATTCCTGATACGCCGTGTTCGGGCTGTCGCTGATTTGGCCCAGTATCAGCACCACGCCCGTCGCAAAAGCCTGCACCAGAATCGCCACCCAAGGCGTCTTCCACTTTGGATGAATTCGCCCAAACACCGCGGGCAAATAACGATCAATCCCCACAACAAACGGCACGCGCGCCACTCCCGCCACCGTTCCTCCGACGCCGCCCGCATTCCCCACCGTCACCAGAATCGCCGCGATCACTCCGAACAAAACGATCCGCAGCATCATCGAGCCGGTAGTCAGCGCTTGAAACACGCCGCTCTTTGGATCCACCGCATCGGCCGGCAACATCGAAAGCACCGCAAAAGTTCCCGCGATGTAAATCAGCGCAATCAATATTCCAGAACCGAAAATCGCGCGTGGCAAAGTTTTCTGCGGATTGCGCACTTCTTCGCTCATCGTCGCGCAAAGCTCCAGCCCCACGAACGCAAACGCAATCTGCGGCCAGAAGTTCACTGTGCCCCAATCCCACGTCGGCATCATGTTTCGGAACGTAAAATGCGTCACCGATCCGTGCGCGTGCCACAGATATGCCGCCATCCCCACCAGCATCAGCAGCGGCACATAGGTCGAAACCGCGCCTACGTTTTGCAGCCACTTGCCGATGTTCAATCCCACAATATTCAGCGCCACCGCCACAAAAAGTAGCCCGAACGATCCCGCCACCAAAAACGTCCGGTCCTGCGCCAGGTACGCCGTGCCGCCTCCGCCGATATAAGCAGCCATCGCTGCGCTGGCCATCAACAGCGCCGGAAAATAGAAAAACGTGTACACCCAATACGTCCATCCGGCGATAAACCCGTGAAAATCTCCGAACGCTTCCTTCGACCACACGTACAATCCGCCCTCTTCCGGAAATCGCGTGGACAATTCCACGATCACAAAGGTCGTCGGCAGGAAAAAGAACAACGCGGCAAATACCCACAAACTAATGGAAGAAGTCCCGTTGTGCGCGGCCGCTGCAATCCAGCGCGGCCCCAGCACCGCGCCAATGTTGAACAGCAGCACGTCCCAAAATCCCATCACCCGCCGCAGCTGCGATTTTGGGTCGCCGCCTTTCGGCCCAGCCCCGGGCCCGGGCGCGCCAGCTCCCGTCGGATTCTGGATCACTCGCCGGCATCCAGCGCCGGAATCAATTCATCCTGCGCGAGAAAATTCCTCAAAAAAGGCTCCTTCGAGTTTTCCAGTTCCTGCCACGTCCCGAAAAATCCCACGCGCCCTTCCTGCAAGAAAAGTATCCGGTCGGCCAATTTCTTCGCCAGGTGCGTGTCGTGCGTCACCACGATCGAAGTCTTCTTCAACCTCGCTTTCAATTTTGTGATCAGGTCGCTGATGTGCGCCGCCATCAGCGGATCCACCATCGTAGTCGGCTCGTCGTACAGAATCGCGTCGGGATCTTCCGCCAGCGCCCGCGCAATGGCCACTGCGCGTTTCGCTCCCGTGCTCAAATCCGATGGCAAACGATCTGCGAAACCTGCAACCTCTAGCTCTGTCATCAACTCTTTCACCGTGGCGTCGATTTTCTCCGGCGCTTCGGTGTCGCCGCGGCTCGTCAGCGGAAACGCCACGTTCTCTTCCACCGTCAACGAATCAAATAGCGCGCCCGATTGAAACACCATCGTCACCCGCCGCCGGATCTGGGAAAATTGTTCCTCCGTCCAGTCCGTCACGTCCTGCCCCGCCACAATAATTCGCCCCGAATCCGGCGCCAAAAATCCCAGCAGCAATTTCAACGACACCGATTTCCCCACGCCGCTGCGCCCCATGATCACGGCCGTCTCGCCCTGCTCCACGAAAAAACTGACGTCCTTCAGCACGGCATTATCGTCAAACGCCTTGCATACATTTTTGAATTCGAAATAGTGTTCGCTCATCGTCCCGCGCGCCCGGCAGATTTTCGCTTGGCCTGTTCGTAATCCGCCGGCGTGTTCACATTCTTGAATAGGAGCCCGTCGGAATCAAAGCCTTTCCATTCCTTTGGTTCTATCACTTCCACGCGCAATTCCGCCAGGCCGTCTGTCACCTTACGCACGCCCCGCTCCAGCGCGCGCCGCAACGTCGGCTCGCACCCCTTGTGATACGCCGCGCAAAGCGGCTCCGCTCCGCGTTTATTTTCCGGCGTCAGATTCATCGGCACCACCGCTTCCTCCGCGGAATCGCGCGCTCGCTGCAGCAAATATTCCAGCCACTCGCGCGTCAAATAAGGCAAATCGCACGCCACAATCAGATTCCAATCTGCATCGGACGCGCGCAGCGCCGTCGCAATCCCGCCCAGCGGCCCACATCCCGGCCAATCATCCGCAATCGCTCGCAATCCGACTCCCTGATATTTTTCCGGCGTTCCCACCACCACAGCCGCCACGCCCGCCACCGCTTCCACTAATCGCGCCGCCCGCACAATCATCGGCTCCCCAACAATTTCCAAAAGCCCCTTGTCCACACCCATCCGCGAGCTTTGCCCGCCCGCCAAAATAAATCCTGCGACCGTTGCGACGTGATCTGTCTCGCTCATCACTTTCCGGGACGCTGAATTCCGAGTTCCCGCAGCTTCTCCTGCAAACTCTGCCGATGCAAACCAACTTCCGCCGCCGTCTGCGACACATTCCAATGATGCTCTTCCAATTTCCGCCGCAAATACACAATCTCAAACTTCCGCTTAGCCTCGCGAAAATCCGCCTCGCCCAAAAACGAATCATCTCCCGGCTTTGCCGCGGCGCCAGCCCCGCCGCCGGCAGCCCCGCGATATTCTCGAATTTCCTCCGGCAAATCCGCCGCAGTAATTTCATCCCCTTCGCACAACACCAGCGTCCGCTCCAGCGCGTTGCGCAATTCCCGCACGTTCCCCGGCCAATCGTAACGCCGCAGCAAGCTCATAGCTTCCGGTGACAAGCGCGCGCGATGCTTGTGCCGCGTTCCCAACTGCGCCAAGAATGCATCCACCAAAATCGCCAGATCCTCTTTATGCGCGCGCAAAGGAGGCAGCTCCAGCGTCACCACCCGCAGCCGGTAATACAAATCCTCGCGAAATCGCCCCGCCGCAATTTCCGCCGGCAGATCCCGGTGCGTCGCGCTGATCACCCGCACGTCCACGTCAATCGCGTGCGACCCGCCCAGCCGCTCGATCTTGCGATTTTCCAGCGCCCGCAGCACCTTCGCCTGCGTCACCGCATTCATATCCCCAATCTCATCCAGAAAAATCGTCCCGCCGGACGCCAGTTCGAATTTCCCCTTGCGCTGCTGCGCCGCCCCGGTAAACGCCCCGCGCTCGTATCCAAATAACTCCGATTCGATCAAATTTTCCGGCAGCGCCGCGCAATTCACCGCCACAAACGCCCGCCCGCGCCGCGCCGAGCGCTCATGAATTTCCTGCGCCAGCAAATCCTTCCCCGTCCCGCTTTCGCCCAAAATCAAAACCGTCGCATCCGTGGCCGCCACCCGCTCCGCCATCTCAAAAACGCGCCGCATCGATACCGAAGCCCCGAGCAATCGTCCGAACTGTCCATCCGCCACCAACTCGCGTCGCAAACGCGTGTTTTCTTCAGCCAACTCGGAAAGCCGCAGCAAATTCCCGACGCGCCGGCGCAACTCTTCAATATCGAAGCCCTTCACAATGTAATCCGCCGCTCCACTCTGCAACGCTTCCACCGCCGTCTTCGCCGTATCCAACGCCGAAACCACCAGCACCGGTACGTCGTGCCCGTTCTCCCGCAACCACCGCAAAAACGAAAGCCCATCCTCCCCAGGCATCACCAAATCCAGCAGAATCAAATCCGGCGCCCCGGCGCCCAACGCCTCCCGCGCCGCCGCAGCAGACCCCGCCTCAATCACCTTGTACTGCTTCTCGAGCGCCCGCCCCGTCCCGTACCGCGCGGCTGCCTCGTCATCCACCAGCAAAATTGTTCGCATCAACTAGTCCTTCGCAAAAAGAGCCTTCGTAGCGGCGGTCCTTTTCCCTGAGTCGCGCGCAAGCGCGATGAAGGGCAGACCGCCATCGCTGTTACTGCAACCGCCGATCCATCGCGTAACCTCGCCGTTACAAATGCCTTGTGGGTCGTGGCTTTAGCCACGACAAAAAAGACGGCGCGAAGCGCCTTCCGTTCGGCGGTCTTTTCGCCGAGCCTTTGACTTCTTTAGCCGCTCTCAACCCGATCCGGCGTCCCGCCTTCTTCTTCCGCCAGCGGAAGCGTCAAATGAAAGCGAGTGCCCTTCCCCCGATGCAACGGGCTCTCAATAGCCAGCGTCCCGCCCAATTCCTCAATCCTCCGCGCGACAATCGCCAGCCCCAGTCCCGTCCCCGTTGCCTTCGTCGTAAAATACGGCTGAAATATTTTCGCGCGCAGCTCCGCCGTAATTCCAGGCCCGTCGTCGTCCACCACGATGTCCAAACGCCCGTCATATTGCCCCACGCTGATCCGCACCCGCCCGCCGCTGGGCTGCGCTTCCATCGCATTCACAATCAAATTCGAAAGCAGTTCGCTCAACGCCTCTTCCGACGCCTGCGCCATAATCTCGTGCGTCGGCTTCTCAAATTCCAACCGCACGCTGCGCCGCTCCGCGTCCCGCCCAAACAGCCACGCGGTCTGCGACGCCACCGCCACTGCGGCCACTCGCTCGCCGTGTACGGTGGGCTTCGCATAATGGAGCAGCTGCGTCAGCTTCGCGCTCATGCGATCAATTTCGCCCACTATTAATGTACAATCGCGCCGCACATCCAGCGGCAAATCCGGATTTTCCAGCTGCACCTGCAGCACCGTTTTCATCGAGCTGAGCGGATTCCGCAAATTGTGCGACACGCTTGCCGCCATCTGCCCCAGCACCGCCATCCGCTCCCGCTCCGCCAGCTCGCGCTCCAGCCGCAGCTTGTCTTCGATCAACCGCGCCAGGTCCACCATTCCCGGCAGCTGCTCCGCCAGAAATTCCAGCGCCGCCGAAGTCTCTCCAGTCAGATACGATCCGGTAGTCGCAGCCTCCAGCACCCCAATTTCCTGCCCATCCTTCATCAATCGCATCTGCGCCGTATGTCCCAACCCGCCCGGCGCTTCCAATGCCTTGAACGCCGAATCACGCGGAATCGAAATCCGCACCGTCGCCAAACCAAATTCCTCGCGGATCCTCCTCTCGGCCAACGCCACCAGGTTCGCCACCTTCCCCTGCCGCGCTTCCTGCTGTAATTCAACCGTCAATCTCTGCACTCGGTCCATCCGCTCCGCCAACTGCCGATGCAGCACCGGCCCAATCAATCGCTCCAGCGGCTCAAAAAGAAAGATCAGCACAAACAGCAATACGCTCGCCGTAGCCTCCGGCGGCAATACCGGCTCCAGCCATCCGCTAACCCGCCGCACCAACGCCAAATACAGGAGCGCCAAAAAAGTAGCCGGCAGCGCGTACATCAAATTCCTCTGCGCACCAAATTCCAAAAAATTCCTCCGCACCGCGTAATACAACAGCAACGCCCCCGGCAGCACACACAGAAAAGTGATCGCGGTCGCGGTGACATCCCCAGTTAGCGGCGGAACCGTGGCAAATCCCGTCCGAAGCGCAAGCGGCACGAAGATAGAGACTGAGATCGCGCCGAGCCATGCAAAGAATTTACGTTCAACAACATCCTTCGAAGATTTCACAATTAAAAATTCAACCACGGCGCATAACAGCACTACCAGAGGTAGATCCTCTCCTCCACCGGAGGCAAACCAGGACACCACTGCGGGAAAGCTAAACACAGGCAGGTGACGAAGAACAAACGCAGTCTCCAGAACAGAGATAAATGGAAAGGCGTAAACCAGCCAAACGAAGATTCCGCACCATCTCGGCAGCGTCCGACCCTGGATAGATCGGAGATATACAAAGTGGACGTGCACGAGGAGCGCCGCCAAGAAGGCTATCCCGAAATCGTGCAAGATCGAGTAGAACAGCCGAGTGGCGTACGGTGGGGATGCATATTGAATGGACGCATTGATTTCGAGCAATCCACCCGCGTAGACCAGAAATAATGAGAGGTTCAGGAAGAACAGCAGCCGTTCAAACAATCGTGGCCGTCGGTGCCCCAAAATCAGCGCCAGCAAAAACAAATAAACCAGCGTCCCCGCTGTAAAGCTGATGAGTCGAATATAGAAAAGTAATTGCACCGGTGTCGGTGCCGGGGATTTTAGCCCGCCATCACCAGCAAAGGCAAGAAACAAGTGTCGGAAAAATCTGGCGGCACTCAAACCAATGAAAACACAAGTTATACACGTGAATAAATCAACGGATATGTGAGCGTCGAATTATCACATTCTTCCTTGACTCCCCTGCCCTCGATTGCTATATTAGCACTCGCCGATGAGGAGTGCTAAACGGTCCCCTGACCGCCACAACTCCTCCCGGCAAGTCTCACCATACAATTGGAGGAATTTCACAAATGGCAGTCAATATCACGCCCCTGCACGACCGCGTGCTAGTAAGGCGCCTGGAAGAAAAGGAATCCATCAAGGGTGGCATCATCATCCCGGACTCCGCTAAAGAGAAACCACAAGAGGGTGAAGTCATCGCTGTCGGCTCTGGCCGCCGCGAAAAAGGTGAACTGATCCCCCTCGACGTAAAAGCCGGTGACCGCATCCTTTTTGGCAAATACAGCGGCAACGACATCAACATTGACGGCGAGGAATACATGATCATGAAGGAAGACGAGATTCTCGCGAAGCTCGGCCCCGCTGCCAAAGCAGCCGGCAAAAAGTAACTCGCTCCACCTAAACAGCAACCTCCCGGTCGCGGCCTAACCCCCGCTCCGGATAACCAACTCGCAATACAAAATAGGAGAAAGACATCATGGCAAAGCAAATCGTGACTGGTGAAAATTCTCGCCAGGCGATCCTGCGCGGCGTTAATCAGCTCGCTGACGCAGTTAAAATCACCCTCGGCCCCAAGGGCCGCAACGCGGTGATCGAAAAGAAGTTCGGCTCGCCGATCATCACCAAGGACGGCGTCACCGTCGCCAAGGAAATCGAGCTGCAGGATCCGCTCGAGAACATGGGCGCGCAAATGGTCCGTGAAGTTGCGTCCAAGACTTCCGACGTAGCCGGCGATGGCACCACCACCGCCACCGTACTGGCCCAGGCCATCTTCCGCGAAGGCGTGAAGGCGGTTGCGGCCGGAGCCAGCCCCACGGCTCTGAAGCGCGGCATCGAAAAGGCCGTCGAAGTGGCTGTCGAGGAAGTTCGCCGCCTACACAAGGACGTCAAGGGCGACATGATCGCTCAGGTCGGCACCATCAGCGCCAATAACGACAAGCACATCGGCGACATCATTGCCGGTGCGATGAAGAAAGTCGGCAAGGACGGCGTCATCACCGTGGAAGAATCCAAGACCATGGAAACGTCGCTCGAAGTCGTCGAAGGTATGCAGTTTGATCGCGGCTACCTCTCGCCATACTTCGTCACCGACCCCGAACGCATGGAATGCGCGATGGAAGACGTCCGCATCCTCATCCATGAGAAGAAAATCTCCTCGATGAAGGACTTGCTGCCCCTTCTCGAGCAGATCGCCAAGCAGGGCAAGCCGCTTTTGATCATCGCTGAAGACGTCGAAGGTGAAGCTCTCGCCACTCTCGTCGTCAACAAGCTCCGCGGCACCTTGCAGTGCGCCGCCGTGAAGGCTCCTGGCTTCGGAGATCGCCGCAAGGCCATGCTCGAAGACATCGCCACCCTCACCGGCGGCAAGGCCATCACCGAAGATCTCGGCATCAAGCTCGAGAACGTCAAGCCCGAAGATCTCGGCCGCGCCAAGAAGATCACCATTGATAAGGACAACACCACCATCGTCGAAGGCGGCGGCAAGGCTTCGGAAATCGAAGGCCGCGTCCGTCAAATTCGCGCGCAGGTTGAAGACACAACTTCCGACTACGACAAGGAAAAGCTGCAGGAGCGCCTTGCGAAACTCGTCGGCGGCGTTGCCGTCATTAAAGTCGGCGCCGCAACCGAGACCGAGCTGAAGGAAAAGAAGGCTCGCGTCGAAGATGCGATGCACGCAACCCGCGCGGCTGTCGAGGAAGGTATCGTTCCCGGCGGCGGTGTCGCTTTGATCCGCTGCATCCCGGCTCTCGATAAGCTCAAGCTGCATGATGACGATGCCATCGGCGTCAACATCGTGAAGCGCGCCCTCGAAGAGCCTCTCCGCCAGATCGTTCACAATGCCGGCGACGAAGGTGCCGTCATTCTGGGCAAAATCCGCGAGTCCAAAGACGAGAACTTCGGCTACAACGCGGACACCGGCGAATACGGCGACTTGGTCAAGGCAGGCGTGATTGACCCGGCCAAGGTAACCCGTCTCGCTCTGCAGAACGCCGCTTCCATCGCGGGCCTGATGCTCACCACCGAAGCTCTGGTGGCAGACATCAAGGAACCCAAGGAAGCCGGCGCAGCTCACGGCGGCGGCGCCCCAGGCGCCGGCGGCATGGGCGGCATGTACTAAACGTAGTCTCTGCAGTTGAATCTGTAGCGGCCGCCTTCAGGCGGGCGCAATGAACTAAAGGGCGCTTAGGTCTAACAACCGAAGCGCCCTTTTTGTTTGCCGCGCAGGCGCTCCCATTTCCCTCCACTCGAACTGCTCTCAGCCCGCCTCCAACTTTTCAGCTTCGGTTCAAACTATAAATACCACCTGTCCAAATGTCTCGGTTTCGTGGTGTTCAGACGGTCAGGTCGAGCGCAAAGCTGCGGCTCCTCAACTCCTGTAAGCGTCATCGTATCAATAGTTTCCATCGGTATTTACCAACTCACAGAGTACTCCCGCACTCTAAAATTCCAGGTGCCGCCCGCAGCTCTATAATTTTCAGTGAAGCTTTGCCGCACATGGAATCGCGGCGAAATTTGCGCGAAACCTTCTGCGCATTCCGGTGTTAGAAACAACAGGGAGCTAGCCCAGCTCGGTTTCTGAAGCGCTGCAAAAATTGAAATTTTAGCGATCAACGAACTCTATAAAGGGAGGATTTTGCAATGCGTAAGCTCAATCTCATTCGAACACTTCTTCTCGCTCTCTGCGTGCCACTCGCGCTAGCGTGCATGCCGTCCCCGGCCTCTGCGCAGATCGCGGTGGGCATCTCCGTACACGTGGGCCCTCCAGCAATTCCGGTTTACGTGCAGCCTCCGTGCCCCACCGAAGGCTTTCTTTGGACTCCCGGCTATTGGGCCTACGGTAACGCAGGCTACTACTGGGTTCCTGGCGTCTGGGTCGCTCCTCCGCGCGTAGGCGTCCTCTGGACTCCCGGCTACTGGGGCTTCGCGGGTGGCGTTTACGGTTGGCATGCAGGCTACTGGGGTCCCCACATCGGCTTCTACGGCGGCGTTAATTACGGATTCGGTTACGGCGGCGTAGGCTTCGCGGGCGGTGAATGGCGCGGTGGACATTTCGCGTACAACACCGCAGTCGTCAACGTAAACACCGCGGTCGTGCACAACACTTTCGTTGATCGCACCGTGGTCCATGAAAACGTCGGCGTCCGCGCCAGCTTCAACGGCGGCCCCGGCGGCACCACCGCCGTCGCCACGGCCCAGGAACGCGCTGCGGCAAATGAAACTCACATTCAGCCGACCTCGGAACAGATGTCCCACGAACACGCGGCCAGTCAGGATCGCTCCAACTTCGCCTCCACAAATCATGGCAAACCCGCGAATCCCGCGATGAGCCACGTCGGTGAGCGCGCCGAAAATCAGCAGAAGCGCATCGGCGAAGGCGTCGAGAGCGGTAAAATGAATGCCGGCGAAACGGCTCACGTGGAAAAGCAGGAGCACGCCATCAATCAGCAGACCAAGGCCGACCGCGAAGCCAACGGCGGCAAGCTGACTCCTGCGGAAAAGAAACAGGTCAACAAGGAACAGAACAAAACCAGCAAGGAAATTCACAAGGACAAGAACAGCAAGAAAGACCAAAAATAATTCCCGCGGTTTTCAGGGAATTTAAATCACACGAAAACCGGGAGGCGCCCAGCCTCCCGGTTTTTTTGCGCGTACCGTGTAACGGCGACGGCCCGAATCTTTCCTCCCCGCCCTACTCATCCTCTCGATTCGCAATCGCCACGCGAAATTGCGGCTTCGCCTTCTCGCTCGACTCGATCTCATACGTCTGCGCGGTCTTCGCTGGATCGTAATCGCGCCATAACCAGATCATCTCCTCCGGAAACTCCGCCGCGCCCTGACCCGTATTGTGCGTCCCATTCCCAAAACTGAAACGAAAATCATATTCCTTAAATTTCAGAGCGTTCGCCATCCGCAAATTCGCCAGCGGCCAGCTCCCATATTGCCCCTCGATATCGTTCGAGCCATCCTGCAGCCACACGCGAATATTCCGCCGCTCTTCGCGCAAAACCTTGTCCGGATAATCCTGCCCGCCATCCGGCACCGCGGGATCTTCCTTCCACTGAATGCCGCTGAAGCTTCCAATCCACGAAATCACCCGGCTGAATTGCTCCGGCATCTGCCACGCTGCATTGAAAGCGCAAATCCCGCCCGAAGAAAGCCCCGTAATCGCCCGGCTATAGGCGTCCTTGCGAATATTGTATTTCGCCGCCACCGCCGCCAGCACTTCATCGCGCAAATATCGCGCGTACCGGTCGCTCACCGTATCGTACTCCGTGCTGCGCATCGAATCCTTCATCCCGCGCTTCCATTTCTCCGAATATGCCTTCACGAAATTATAAGTTGGCGTGCCCGGCGAGCCCTCGATATCCCCAGGATTGATGAACACACAAATCATTACCGGAATCTGTCTCTCAGCGATCAAATTATCAATCACGTTCAGCGCCGGGTCCCTGCCATCCCGATCCAAATACTCCCGGCCATCCTGAAAAACCATCAGCGCGGCCGCCGTACGCGGATCGTATTGCGCCGGAACGTAAATCCAATATTCGCTCTTCATCCCATCATAAATTTTGCTGGTATGAACGATCTTCTCGGACAAAGTCCCGGACCGAACCCCCGGCTGCAGATAAGACAAAGCGCCAAACGCCGGCAAATCCAACCGCCCGCCAAAATGTGCGCCCGCCACAACATAGTAGAACGAATGCAACCTGCCCACCGGCTCGATGTGCGCAGCCGCGTACCACAGCCCAGAACCCGAAATATTCCGCATCTCCGGCCCCGCAGCTCCATCGATGAAAATCCCCGGTTTCGCCGCCGCCTCAGTCGCAAATAAAAACTCCGGCCCGCTCGCGATCCACGCCGTTCCCTCCTTCAACTCCTTCGCATCCAGCGTCGCCGCAATCGCGTCACGCAAACCCGGACTGTTCGCCTTCGCCATCTCAATCAGCTGCATTGCACCCATTTTTTCCGCGGCCATGCCGGTACCCCTCAACGTCACGCACATCAGCGTCAGCACCACCAGACCCATCACTGCAACCCGCACCACATCCCGCATCGAAACTCTCCTCGCAGCAGCACAGCAAATTCCGCGCGCTCCAAAAAGCACCGTCGAGCTAGCTATCTGCGCCGCTTGTCGCCCTTCGCCGCACCCTTCGTCAAATGCCAAGCCTCACACCACGAACACAAATAAGCTCGAAGGTCCTTAGGCGCGCCGGCATTCGCGATCTGGTGTGCCGCCGTCGCTAGCGCCTCACCCTCGCTCGCATACTTCCGCTTCCCGCTCACCGCGCATTTTTCTTCGCTGTCCACCGCAACCCTTCCGTGAAATCGCGTTTCGCATCCCAGGTAACGCGCTGAGTCAGATAATTGATCAGGATTTTACCAGCCGGCGAGATCGTACGCGGAAATATTGGCAACACCAATCAGAATTCGAATAACCAGACTATTGCGCCGCGGGAACCACAACGTCGGGCACCAGCTCCAGCGTGCTCGCCTTCACGAAGTACGCGTTCGCATCAATAGAACCGGGCGGTCCGTTGTGGGCGAATCGCGCGGAATTCACCGCTTCCGCGGGGAAGTTCACGTCTTTCCCGGGGCCCACTACCTTGAATACCGTTCCACGGGCAGGAATCCTGAAAGTAATCGATACTTCCTGCAAGGCCCTTCCCGGAAGCGGTTCCACCGTCAGCACTCCAAAAATCTCGCGATCCGATTTGTTCGTGAAGGCATACGATTCCTTCGGCGCGTGAACTTGCTGCTCCGTCCCCACCGTGAACACCTTGAAATCGCTGAATGCGTGCCGCCGGTAGTAACGGCTCCCGTTTCGCTCCGCGTAAATTTCGGCGCTCTGCGGAAGCCACAGCTGTTGTTCCTCGGTCCGGAATTGCACCAGCGCATAATCAATCGCCATGCGTTCCTGCATCAGCTTGATGTTCGCCACAGGCTTGATTAATTCCGACTCCATGCGAAGCACTTGAAATGTGCCAGCGTCAATCATCGCCCGGCCCTTCAGCGGCACCGCATAGACATTCCGGTTAACCACGTAGCTCCGCGTCTGGTTCGGACGGTCCGGCCGTTGTTCAAAATGAACTTGCCACGCCGGTCTCCCTTCTGATTCTCCCAGTCCGTCGCATGTGAAATTGAATTCCGAAACGTAATTCGGATGGAAAATCAAGGCCAACGCCGCCGTGCCCGTGGTTGCGATTCCCGCGGGAAAGCGAGCCGGATCCGTGTCGCCGTTCCGATATTCATCAATCTGGAAGTTTCGCTCGCCGCTGTGAGTGATCACTACCACATATTCAAAAGAACGGGCGTCCCGTGCGGCAACCGCGCCGTCGGCGCGAACCGCGAAGTGCTCCACCCGCTCCGTCGCGCCGAACCGGTCGAGGTTGTGCACCAGCTCTTCCACGCGCTGCCCCACGCCCTGCAGCACCAACGGCAAAGGACAAGCAACGTTCGGCTTCACTGGAGGACCGGCATCCTCATGCAGCAGCGCATGAATCGCCTTCTCAGCTTCCTCGCGCTTGCTGGCCGCCGAATTCGCAACCGTCGGCGAATGCGGCGTCGCCGTCGCTTGGGAAGCTTCAGGCGTCATCGTCAGAAATACGGTGGCGGTCAGCTGTCCCGCGGAAATGTCAATCGCGTGGCGAATCGGGATGAATCCGGGCGCATTCACTTCCACGCTGTACTTCCCCAGCGAGAGATCTGCGAAATCTGCCCGTCCTCCCACATCATCTTTGCCCTCGGCAACCTCAGCGCCTTCGCCGGAGAGCAGCCGGATCGTCGCCACACCGCTGAACTTTTCTCCGCGATCGAGCTTCAGTCGCACGTCCACGGTGCCGCGCACGCCCGTCGCAGACGCAGCAGCCGCGGGCGCTGCGGCTATGGGCACGGTGTTTACGGGTGCATCGGCTTGCTGCGCAGGCGTAGCTCGCGCCAAGATCGCCAGCGCGAGTACGAATACCGGAATAGCGAGGCTCCGCCGCAAGTAAACTCCGCGCGTTCTGCATCCCGAACGAGTCCGGGAAGTTACCGGTGGTGCATTGTCGAATCGGGACGCGTCAGAAGTAGTTGCTGGAACGATATGGTACTCGTTTCGCGTACGGATGCAATAGCGGAGGGCCCGTCGTCACGCAGTGACAATGCCTCGACAGCCCGCAAACCGTTCCCCCAATATTTTTGCAAGCGAGGCGCCTCAAAGCGTCGGCGAGTCATCTCCCAGCATCGCCCGCCGCACGATCTTGATCGGCGGAAATCCCTGACGCATGAAATTATTGTGAAACTGCTCCAGCGAAAACGCCGCACCTTCCTTCTTCTTCACATCCTCGCGCAGTTTCAAAATCTCCAGCTTTCCCAAGGTGTAATAAAGATATGTTGGGTCCGCGGTCCCGCGCTTCGTCTCCACCAACCCCGTTTCCTTCGTCTGATATCCTTCAGTCGCGAAAAATTCCACCGCCTGATCGAAGCTCATCTTGCCGCGGTGCATTTCAATACCCACGATGAACCGCGCATCGCGCAACAACGCATCCTCCAGCTGCCCCAGACGAATCAGTTTCGCCTCGCGCGCATCCTTGGCGCCCGTTCCCGGCTGCCCAAACCCTTCATCCAGCATCATCTGCTCGCAATAATGCGCCCAGCCCTCCGCGTTCGAAGCGGCGCCCAGCAGCATGCGCGTTCTCGTGGGCGCCTCATGTACCCACAAAAATTGTACGTAGTGTCCCGGATATGCCTCGTGCGTCGAAGTGCTCACCACCGTCCCCACGTTGAAAGCCGCCATGCGCCCCGCGATTTCCGCCGGCGTGTCGTGCGCTCCTGGCAGTGTCACGTTGAAATATGCTTCGTGCGCCACTTTCTCGAATGGCCCCGGCGTATCCATCGATGCAAACGTTGTCGCCCGCATGAATGGCGGTGTCTCCTGCAGAATCGGCCGCACGTCCGAAGGAATCGTTATGATGTGCTTCGTTCGAATGAACGAGATCAGCCCGTCGAACGTGTCGCGAAAACTCTGCAATAAATGATCCGGCGTCGTATGATCCGCCATCAACTCCGCCAGCACGTCGCTCGTTGATTTATTCGGCTCCAATTCTGCCGCCACGCGCTTGAACTCCGCCTGATTCTTATGCAAATCCGCCCGACCGATTTCCAGCAGCTGGTCCAGAGGCGTATCCACCATCTCGTCGTACAACAATTTCTTCGAAAATGTCTCCGCGCCAATGCGAAAATCCCCGTTCGACCGCGGCAGCACGTCCGCCTTCAGCCAGGCTGCATAGCTCTGCAAGCCCGCGATCACCGCTCCATTCGATTTCGCAAACGCGGCCTTCACCGCGGGGTCTTTCGCGCCGTCAAAAGCCGCCGGCACATCATTCTGAAAAAAACTGATAATATCCGGCAGCTGCTCCAGCGCAATCTCCGTGTAAATCCGTGGCGGATTCTTCAAATTAGCGTGCGCTGCCGCAAACACCTCCGGCATTTTCTCTTCGCGCGCCACCACGGACCGCAGCCGCTCATCCTCCGAAGCAAACTTCCGGATCATGATCACGTACACGCTGTTGCTGATCCCGCTCGAATAGGAATCCGGATTCTTCTCCCACGGCCGCACGACTTCCAGCGTCAGCAGCGTGCCGCGGATGTTCGCCAGCACCAGTTCGCGGTCCGCCGCGCGCGTTTCGTCCAGCCCCTTCGCATCCACCGCTTCCACGCGTTTTTCGAATGTATGCAACGCCGCAACATTCGCATCCACTCCCGCGCGCGAATAATCCTCCAGCTGCGCATCGTATTGATGCAGCCCGTCGCTCGTGCCGTTGCTGGGAGCGAACTTGAAATAAACCTCATCGAAATATTCGTCGGCCAACTTGTCCCAAGCAGCCTGCTTTTCGCTCGCCGCCGCCTGCGCCGCCACTCGCGCCCGCATGGATCCAGAAACCGCCATCGCCACCAAAACCACCATCACGCACAGCAACGCTCCAATAATTTTGCGCACTCGAACTTCTCCCTCGATCTAAATTTTGCGCTCAACATCGCAATCGAAAATCGCGCCCCGAAACGACCCCGCCAGCTCGCACGCCCCACGCCCCGAAATCGAGCCCCCAAATACTACGCTTTTCCCAACCGCAAAATCAGGTGAATTCGCAACCCTGCTCCTGCCGCCTCGCGCACTCCACTCCGCACCGCCAAAGAAAGAATCAGCAATATCCGCGGCAATACGTTCGCGAAAGAATTCCCGGAAGAATCAAAATTGCAGGCTAGTGCTTCAACTCCGCGCCATCGAGGTACTTCACCAGCAGCACTTCATTCCCATCTTCGTTGTAAATCAACTCATCCACCAATTTCCGCGCCAGCAATATTCCGTACCCGCCCGGACGCATCCCTCTCTCCTGCCGGTACGCCGCGTGACGAATCGGATCGCCCTGCGGATTCGCCACCGCCGCATGCTGTATTTCGTCCAGCGTAAATCCTTCGCCCGGATCCTTGATGCGGCACAGCACCATATTACGCGCGCGCACGTAGGAAATTTGCATGTACTGGTCCGGCCGGAATTTCGCGCCATGCTCTATCGCGTTCAGCAAAATCTCGCGAAACGCGATCGCCACCGCATTGCTCTCCGCCTCCGGCAAATCCACGATCTCGTGCAGAAATTGGATCAACCGGTCGCCCGTCTGCCGGTCGCTGCGCACCATCAACCGAATCCATTCCGGCGTCGCGGATATGACCTCAATCCCATCGTCCCAGCAAGGCGCTTCCGTCGCCAGGTGCACCATTTCCGCCAGCGCGTCCAGCGAAAATGGCTTCGAAAAATAGCTGAACGCGTGCTCGCGTATCGAATCAATCACATACGAAGGCGCGCTCTCATCCGTCAAAATAATCAAACAAGTGTGCGGCCGCGCCATGCGCAGCTTGCGCAACAGTTCAATATCATCTTTTCCGGAAGTTTTCTCGCTCGTCAGAATCAGGTCGAAGTGCGTGTGCGCGGCCAGCTCCAGTGCCATTTGATTATCCGCCGCGTGCCGCACGCTCCATTCGCCCGGATCCAGTACGTTCGCCAGAAACGTGCGCGTCGCTTCGTCCGCGTCAATAAGCAAAGCTATCTTCACGGGAGCAGGCTTCAAAACGAGTTGCGTGGAGGAACTCATAAATCCATCTACAACACAATCAATCGAGATTACGCGCGGGCCGATTCCCGCCAGCATGCCCCAAATCCAGCATGCATTTCAATCTCTTTACATTTAGATGCACGCCGAGCCAAAACCGCGTGTTTTTTTTCTTCTCCGCCCACTCCTCCACGCGCGCCAACAAACACTAGACCGCGCAGTTTCGCCCGCACTTCCCCGTCATCACTTAGTTCCCGCGCCTGCTTCTCGCCACTAATCACTACTCACCAATCACTAATCACCGGTCACTTGTCGCTCGTCACTACCTCACCGCCAATGCTATTCTCTCGCGTGCTCTTTTCTCACTCACTCCTCCTCTTTTTCGCCGCGCTCATCGCCGGCCTGCTCAACGCCGTCGCCGGCGGCGGCAGTTTCATCTCTTTCCCCGCGCTGCTTTTCACCGGCATGGCGCCCATCGCCGCCAACGCCACCAACACCGCCGCGCTTTTTCCAGGCACCGTCGCCAGCACCGTCGCCTACCGCAACGCATTCACTCCCGAAGCGCGCCGCCTGCTCCCGCTTCTCCTTCTCATCGGCATCGTCGGCGGATTCCTCGGCGCGCGCATCCTGCTCAGTACGCCGCAATCCACTTTCCTGCGTCTGATTCCCTGGCTGCTCCTCGCCGCCACTCTGCTTTTCCTCGCCGGACCGCGCATCAGCGCCTGGGTCCGCCGCCGCGCCGCCGCCGGAAAAACTTCCCGCCCGCTCACCATCGCCGGCTTTTTCCTCGAACTGCTCATCTCCATTTACATCGGCTACTTCGGCGCAGGCGTCGGCATCCTGGTTCTCTCGCTGCTAGCCCTGCTCGGCATGGAAGATATTCACGCGATGAACGGAGTAAAAGTCCTGCTGGTCAGCGTCGTCAACGGCGTCGCCATGATCACCTTCATCTTCGCCAAAACCATTTTCTGGCCCCAAGCCTTCCTCATGATTGTAGCCAGCCTAATCGGCGGCTACGCCGGCGCCCACTACGCCCAAAAAATGAACCAAAAACACGTCCGCTGGATCGTAGTCGCAGTAGGCATCTCCATGTCCGCCTACTTCTTCATCCGGTACTGACCGCGCGCAGTCCCCTTGTACCAATTCGCCACATGCATCGCCGCGCAAAAAGATAAACCCTGTCGCTGCTCTATACTCACGAGAATGGGAAAGCAAGATCCACCCTGGCTGCAGCAAACGCGCGATTTCTGCCACAACTCCAACATCAAAATTGTCGGCTGGGGCCCGGACCTGCTCACCGTCGAAGCAAAATCCCCAGCCCGCGCCAGCGAAATCGCCACGCAACTCGCGCCCTTCGGCCTCAAGCCCGTCCCCGACGCCGACAACGACTACGCCGGCCTGCTCGATCTTTCAAAAAATCCCTCCGCCATTCAGACGCAAAAGGCGTCCGGCGATATTTCGCACCGCCGCTGGGACGAGCAGATTCTGCCGCTCATCTGGGCGGTCGTTTCGCTGTTGCTGATTCCTCAACTCTACGACAAGGGAGGACGCGATCCGTACTGGTTGGGCTTTCCAATCGGGCTGATCGCATTGATCATGTTTTTCCGCGATGCCACGCGCATCTGGGGTTGGAAACTGGAGCTCCTACCGGAAGGCATCCACGTCCGCCGCAATTTCCGCTGGGCCACAATCCCCTGGGACCAAATCCACTCGATCCAGGACGCCGACGCCGGCGGCCGCACCGAATCCGTAACCGTCAAGCTCCTCGCGCATCATTCCGAGCGCCTAGGCACATTCAACGTTGCCTTCGCCCGCCGCCTCCGCGACCGCCTCCGCCAAGAGCTTTCCCAACGCCGCGCAAGTTGAATTCGAGTTTGTGAATCGCGCCACAGCGCGATTCATCCGGAGATGCCGCTGCGCGGGATCGAAGGGTAGCGGGCGCGTACGTTCTAACCCCGCCACCCTTCGCACGAACCAACGACGCGAAGGATGGGCCACCCGGCGTTGATTCGTGAGGCCAACAACGTCACGCCCGGGTAACGCTGTGGCCGATGGTAATCAAGCTGCGAAATTTAGCCTTATAGAACTGCTCTTGCTCGTGGGCGATACTTGGTATTTATCTGGGAGTGAGCGGTGATTACCGCTTATATAATTTGTAACATTTATACAGCCTGCGTGATAGTATCCCGCCCATGCCATCTCCGACGGTCTGGCTTGAGCTCATTTCATGGAGCAAGACGCTATTCGATGCGACGAAATCCGGCATCGATCTTGTCACCACGTTCAATAAGTACAGACATGATCCTGCCACCATTAGAGAAGCAAACGAGGCTGCGAGATTCTCAACGTTCAGCGATTTTGAAGTTGAAAGCTTACAGGAGCGCCTTGAGAATTGTAAAAAACTGTTTGCTCAAGAGGGTGTGGGAGAGGGCAGGGTCCGATGTCTTTGCAGTGTATTAAACCAGGCGAGAGACGCTAACGGTGGCGACCTGCCCGATATCGGGAGCTGGGTTCAAATGGACACACAGCTGAAGTGCCTCGGACGATCTGTATCGTCTAAGAGACGCGCCGCGACAGGCTAGTTATTGTTGGTAGGTGTTCTTTGCTGATCTTCTTCAAATCTGCCGACGAGTCTTCTTCTGTTAAACATCCGTCCAAGACCGACGGCGGGTGGCCCACCCTTCCACACCACCCACGCGAACGCAGTTGAATTTCCGGGTACCACGTCGCTTAGGAATTTGAAGGGTGCGGCTTTAGACGCCGCTTTGCGAACGCGTAATGCCACCGTGCCGTTCCCAGCAAGTTCAGTCGCCGAGAACAATCATGGGCAGCGCCGCTGGCCATTCCGCGGTCCAAGTTATTGCGCATCTCAGTGGCGCCGCAGGCACGCACCCGGAAGCCGCCCCGGACGGGTTTAAGCACTTGCTAGGTCTCGACGTAGACCGGCGCCCTGTGCGACCCAGCAATGCGCGACATAACTATCCATTTGAGCGAGCGAGGATGAAAGGTAATGCTTGAGGTTACAAAATTCGCTACTCTATCTGAGTTACCGCAATGCCAACTCAACGGTGATTCGATGCCCTGGAGTAAACCCTTAAACGGGAAAAGTCGTGTAAATGCCGCTGGCGATATTATTTCGGCTCGGAAACTACCAACGCCCGACATGAGTCTTGATCGCGCTATGGATATTGCGGGAAATTGGCGGTCATCTCACGGATATCCGCTGAATGTCGTTTGGAACCGGCTAGCCTGCTGACCTGCCGACTGTGCAATGCTTTCCAGTGCGCCAACGACGGTACCGGCGTCGTAATAACTGCTCACGTCGCTTATTCCAGCCTCAAGACTGTACCCAGTAACTCCGGCTTTCATGTGGTTCTCATCCTGTAGAGTTGCCAATTGGGTGGCTCTCAAGGCACGCATTTTCGCAACGACAGCGGCTCGACTCTGTTGGTCGAAAAAGTTTTTTTGACGCTTGTCTTAGCACCGGTAACTCCCGTCGCCGTCGCGGCCAGGATGCTCTTTATTTCGGCCGTACCAGTGACTGCCCCCGCGGCAGTTAAACCCAAATTGATGAAATCGGTTGCAGTACTAAACGTGGCCTGGGTTCCGTAGAAATGGTTTTCGAAACTGTAGTAATTCTGGTCTACCAAGTAAATAAGCTCAGTCAAAATCTGATTCCGTCGCGCGACTTTTGCAGCTTGTTCTGCGGTCGATCCTTGTGGCATCGCATTGTAAACTTGCAGGAGGGAAGGGCTGGAAACGTCTTGAAGGGTTTGGTTACGATACGAAGCTGGAATTGGGCTTTTCGGTCTGTAAACGGAACAGCCGGACGCAAAAAAAACAAGGATGAGAACCGAACCGGAAGTCATCTTCATGCCTGTGTCTCTCCTAATGAGTCTCTTTCTTGGCACTCACGACGGAAAGAGAACCTTGGTCTTCACCACGCGTATTCGGATTCTCATTCTCCAGTGAAATAAAATTGACGCCCCGGGTGACGATTCCCTTACTCGCCCCACAACAGCCTAGATTCGCTTATCGCCTCTCGTTCTCTTGCGCCTAATCTGATTTTGGGCCGCACTGGCAACGGCGAGATGGTCGACGCCTGTGTTAGCCGAGAACAATTCAGATTTGTTCTCCGAATTGATGCGAAAAGCCCCGAATTGTTCCTTGGCGACGTTTTCGTCGAATTGAAACGACGAATGCGACACAAGCGGGCCTTGCCTAATATCCCAATCCTGATAACCTTGCGAACCTTGCCAACCGCTAGATTGTGAGAGCCACGTGTATTTCGCCAACTTGGCTTGTTTCAAGGCAGCACAGACGGCACCAGAACCGTAGACACCAACAGAGAAGATCGGCTGGTTACCACTTGCATTTGAGAAACCCTGTGCAATTCCTTCAAAATATGGTGCGATTCCCTCCGCAAACTGCTTCTGCGTGGCATCGAAATCTACCGCGAAATAAATAGCGCTATTTTCAGGCTGCCGAATCATTTCGTTTGCGTATCTGTATGCATACTGGCCGTCCGCTTGACCTTGAAGATTCGAAAAATAGCCCGGAATCGCGAGCAGTTCCCACACCACTACTAGTAGGAATCCCGCTTCACACAGGTCATGCGCTTCTCGCGGCGTCAACGCCTTTGAGGGATTTCTGGATGTCGCAAGGTTCGTATCAGTACCTGACAACAAAAGTCACGCCGAGTGGTCGCAGAATATTGAGAAAGGGTGTGCAATCCATCGACGCATCGATGCCCCGGATCATATTTGGACGTATCTCCATGCCAATGGTCTGTAAAGTTAATCTCAACTGCCATGGCCTGTGTCAAAGGATGACGATGATTCGTTTTTCGTCTCTTTGAATCCGGCGAAGGCACTTCCTCGAATTGGTGCGAGACAATACTTCAACTTATATTATCTGTCAATATATATAATGCGAACTACATATAATTTACTGTACCGTAACTTCAGTGTATAATTTAGGATGAGCGGCACACCCTTCCACACCACCCAAACTTACGCAGTTGAATTTCCGGGTGCCTGCCTGCCGCGGGCAGGGCCCATCCTTCGCGCCTTCGTTTCACGCAAAGCGTGGGGCTTTAGACGCCCGACCATCGACCAACAGAGCAAAGTATAACCCGTCGTTTCTGTGGCTTACCCGCGTCAGTATTTCTACGAATATTCAGCCGATTAGAAATGTGTTAGCGTGAGTCGGGGCGCTTTTCGGCGCCACCGAGGACGCGACATGGAGACTGAGGCACGGGCGATGGGCTTGGCTGGCTGGACGCGCAGGCGCGCGCTTGGCGATAGCTTCACCGCGCGCAGTGTCGCGGCAGCCAAGGTGCCGAGCGCCTACACGCGAAAGACGTCGCGCAGCGTGAACGCAGCCGCGCACCATGCCAGCCCGCAACGCGCATTTCTAATCGCTAGTCGTCAAATATTAAAAACCCGCCTAACCCATTCACAACAAACGAGAAAACATTTTCTAATCGCTAGTTTTTCGGCCGTTTTGGGCGGGAAGCGTGAATTTGCCCGTCAGGAAACTGGCGTTCCCAGAATGACCGTCTCGCGGACAGCGATTCACGAATCACAAGTCACAAATCACGCATCACGCGGTCAATCCTGCCCCACGCCATTTCTACTCCGTACAAATAAACCCCAAAGAGTCATCATTCTGATGAGACCTCTGCTGAAAACAAAGGAGATAAAATTTTCTATTCAATACAAATTTGCCGTTCCCAGGAATGCGCGCTGGGCTGACGACAACCCACGAATCACAAGTCACGATTCACGATTCACGAATCACAAGTCACAAATCACGAATCACGCACTCAATCCCGCCGCGTCCACGTGCTCTGCGGCGTCGGCGGATGCAACAACGTCTGCATCACCACGCAATACTGCTCGGTTTTCTCGCGCAGCGCGGCGATCTGTTCCGCACTGGCGCCTGGCGCTGCAATATCAAAATTCACACGAATATTCTCGAACCCCACCGGCACTTCCTTGGAAATTCCGAGCGTCCCGCGCAGATCCAAATCCCCTTCCACCGTCACCTCAATCCGCTCTGTGGGAATGCTCATAGCCGCGGCCACCATCTGGCAAGTAATCTGCGCGCAAGCAGCCAAAGCCCCAAGCAGCAAGTCACCAGAACAAGCGCCCGCACCCGCGCCCCCCACTCCCTTATGTGCCTCGGCCTGGTGGATCGCCCGCCCGATATCCACCGAGCACGCAATCGGCGCTCCAGTCTGCGCTCCTTTCGCGCGGATCGTAATCCGCGAAGCGTTGGGGTCCGCGCGGTACTGCTCTTTCAGCGGTTTTTGCAAAGATCGAAGATCCATGGTTCCCTCTTTTCTTGCACAAACAAGTTCCGCGCACACGCGGCGCGGCTTCCGGTTCAACTGCGGCCCGACATTCTTGAAGCGGCTCTACGCGCATGCTAGCATGACCAAGCATCCGGAGAACGCTCATGCCCAAGTACGTAATCGAACGCGAAGTTCCAGGAGCCGGCGAATTAACCGACGCCCAATTGCGCGAAATGTCGCAAACGTCGGTCGGCGCATTGCGATCCATCGGCCCGCAGATTCAGTGGCTGCACAGCTACGTCACCGGCAACAAAGTCTATTGCGTCTACCTCGCTCCAGACGAAACTACGGTCCAGGAACACGCCAAGCGCGCAGGGATCCCGTGCAATCGCGTCTCGGCGGTGCGCCGGCTGATCGATCCAACAACCGCGGAGTAGCCCGCCAAATCGTTACAGCGCCATTCGGCCGACTCCACAAACCGCGTCGGCCCACCCGCGCTAACCCGACTGCGACGCGCTCTCAGGCGCCAGCACCTCTGCGACCGCGTTCTCCAGCGGCATATCCCAGCCACTCAGCCACGCCGTTGCGCTCCCAGTATTCGCCAGCGCTTGCCGCGCCGGCTCCAGTATCGCTTCCAGCTTGGCCTGCTCCGCGCGCGTCAGCGGCGCGCCAATGCTTTTGCGCAGCGCAGCCGCGGCTCCTGCCAACCGCAGGGAGCGCTCGGCCTGCTGTTCCGCCACCGCGGAGCACGCGCAACACTCCAGCAACCGCGCGATTCCTCGCTTATGATCCAATTCCTGAAAAATTTTCAAACTCTCGCGATACAAAGGCAGTGCCGCGCCACAATTTTTCTGTTCGCGCGCCAAATTTCCCAAATCTGCCAACGTGCCGGCAATGCCCCAGCGATCGTCAAGCTCGCGGAAAATTTCCAGCGCCTGTTCGTAAAACGCGCACGCAGCTTCGGAATTGCCCGAATCGCGCTCTACGTCTCCCTGATTGTTCAGCGACCACGCCACGCCGGTGCGATCGCCGAGTCCCTGAAAAATTGCCAGGCACTCTCCGCAAAGGGAGCGCGCCAGTTCGAATTCGCCCTGCATCTTCAGCACGCTCGCGAGATTGCTCAGCGCTCGCGCCATGGCTTTCAAGTCGCCCAATTCTCTCCACACGGCCAGGCTTTCCTGAAACAGCGAGTGCGCCAGCGTGAGGTTGCCCAGGTCGCGTGCATGGACGGCGCGTGCGTTCAGAGAAACGGCGGCGCCCTGCTGGTCGCCCAGCTGCCGCGAAATTACCAGGCTTTCCATCATCAGCGCGTCCGCCACGCCGATTTCACCCTGCTCGCTGGCGAGCACGCCGGCGGCAAAAACCGCGCGCGCCCGCGCCTTCGTGGGCGCGGCGGCCGACGGCATCCGCAGCACTTTGCCCAGGCGGTCGCGGCCTTCGGCGAGAAATTCGCGCGACTCCCAGAAACGAAACAGCGCCGTCCCCAGGCGCAGGCCCCAATCCGCGTCGCCGGTTTCCGTCAGCCAGTCCAGCCCCGCGCGAAAATTATCATGTTCCAGCGCAACGCGCTCTCGCCCCTCCGCGCCTTCCACCCCGCCCGGCGCCGCCGCCGCTTCTTCGGCCAGCACCAGGCAGTACGCGGCGTGCGCGCGCTTCGTCGCGGCATCCTCGCCGCTGGCTTCCAGTTTTTCCCGCGCGTACTCGCGAATCGTTTCCAGCATCAAGAAGCGCGGCTCACCGTTGGCTTGCTCAAATTGTTGCAGCAGGCTTTTATCCACCATCGAGGACATGCCGTCGAGCAGGTCCAGCTCCAGGTCAGCCTTGGTATCGCACACAGCTTCGACGCCTTCGAGCGTGCAGCCGCCTACGAATACAGACAGCCTGCGGAAGAGCTTCTGCTCCGCCGCGCTCAGCAGGTCGTGGCTCCAATCGAAAGCGGCACGAAGCGTCTGCTGCCGCTGCGGCAAATCGCGCGCGCCGCCGGTGAGTAATTGCAAGCGGCTAGCCAGGCGTGTGCGCATTGCGGAGGGCGAAAGAACTTTCACCCGCGCGGCGGCGAGCTCGATCGCTAGAGGCAATCCATCCAAGCGCGCGCAAATTTCGATCACTGCGGAAGCATTCTGCTGGTTCAATTCAAAATCCGGCTTGGCAGCGACGGCGCGTTGCACAAACAACGCGACCGCCGGGAAATGTGACAGCGCGTCCAGCGAAGTCTTGGCCTGCGCGTCCGGCACGCCCAGCGCCGGCACCGGAAATTCACGCTCGCCGTACACGTGCAGCGCCGCGCGGCTGGTGACCAGCACTTTAAGATTGGGTGCGATGGCCAGCAGATCCGCCACCAGGGGCGCAGCTTGAATCACGTGCTCGAAATTATCCAGCAGGAACAGCACCGGCTCGTGCGCTGAATCCTGCAAATGCCGTTTGAGTTGTTCGAGCGAAGACTGGCCGCCGGTCTCGCGGATGCCCAGCGTCTGCACGATTAGCGAAGCAATCAGGCCCGGATCGCGCAGCGGCGAGAGCGGAACAAAATGCACTCCGCCCGGAAAATTTTCCTGCAGCGCGCTGGCGATTTCCAATCCAAGCCGCGTCTTGCCAATTCCCCCCGGACCGGTGATGGTAAGCAGGCGCACGTCTTTCGAGAGCAGCAGCTCCTTGGCGGCGGCAATTTCTTTTTCACGCCCTACGAACACGGTTCGCTGCACCGGAATGTTCGCGGGGCGAGTCTCCGCTTGCCTGGCGGGTTTTTCAGAGAAGCGGTCACGTATCGCCGCAAGCTCGCGCGACAGATCACGCGTGGAGAAGTAGCGCTTTTCCGGATCCTTCGCCAGGCACCGCTCGATGGCCCAACACAACGGCGCGGGTGCGTCTGGATTCTGCACCGCGATCGGCTCGACCTGTTCGCGCATTATGGCGACCAGTGTCTCGACGGCGGTGCCGCGGGGAAACGCGCGTTTTCCGGTCACCATCTCGTACAGCACCAGGCCAAACGAAAACTGATCGGAGCGAAAGTCGAAGGGAGCGCCGCTGGCTTGCTCCGGGGACATGTATTGCACCGTGCCCACGACGACGCCGGGTTGCGTGTGCCACGCAGAGATTTCGCGCGTTTCTTGGTGCTCTGCAGCGCGCGTTGTGGCTTTGGCCAAGCCGAAATCGAGAATCTTGACGAATCCGTCGCTGGAAATCATCAGGTTGTCGGGCTTCAGGTCGCGGTGCGCAATGCCAGCTTCGTGCGCCTTGGCCAGCCCCTCGGCAACTTGCGACGCGATTTCGATGGCCTTGCGTATCGGCAGCGCGCCAGAGGCCAACAATTGTCGCAGCGTCTGGCCTTCGATTAATTCCATCGCGATGAAGTGCGTCGAGCCGTCTTGAGCGAGTTCGTAGATGGTGACGATGTTCGGATGATTCAGCGCTGAGGCCGAGCGCGCTTCACGTTCGAAGCGATGCAAATGATCAGCGTCCGCGGATAGTTCGGCGGGCAGAATCTTGATCGCTACGGCGCGATCCAGGCGCGGGTCTCGTGCGCGATACACCTCGCCCATACCGCCAGCGCCCAGCAGCGATCCGATTTCGTACGGTCCTAGATGCGACCCTGGAAGGAGGGGCATAAATTGACCGCGATTATACCCCGACCCGAGGCCTCCGCGTCGGATGTGACGACTAACGAATCACGGATTCGGCATCACTAATCACTACTGACCAGTCACCAATCACTTCTGTTTGAGCGAATCACTTGGAACTAAGCACGAAGGTGTTGCCGTCAACGTCCTTGAACGCGGCCGCCGTGCCCCAATCTTCGCGCTTTGGCTCCATGATGAATTGCACGCCTTTACTCTTCAGCTCGTGCGCCGTCGCTTCCACGTCGTCCGCCCAAAACGTGATGTTCATCTGGCCGCCGGGCTAAAGACTCTCGCCGAATTTAAAGAGAACCACCCGCGTGTCCGCCCCCGGTAAGCCGAGTTCGACCCAGCGCTGCTCTTCGCTAAATGGCTGGTCGGTGAGCAAGCGAAAGCCCAGTTTTTCGGTGTAAAACGCGAGAGCGCGATCCTGATTGCTGACGGGAATGCTAGCGAACTTCACTCCTTTGATCATGGTGCCTCGACGGTTTGATGGTGGCGAAATTCCGGCCGCCCTTCCTGCATGCCGCGCGGAAAAGTGTTTCTAGGTTCGTGATTCTGCTCAACCTGCTTACCGATTGCAACTTCCTACAATATTAAATACTATAGTGATTATGCTCCATGTGGAGATTGATGACTACGTCCTGGATGTGCTCCTGCCGGACCTCACGGGGCACGATCATTCGCCGGCGGGATTCCTCACCTATGTCGTCCTGTGGACCAGGCTCTACAGGTCTGAAGAAAGGAGCGTGGCCGTCAGCCTCCGACAGCTGGCGGAGCTCACGGGCCTGTCCAAATCGGCAGTACAAGGCGCCATCCGGTTGCTCAAACGACGCTCGTTGATCAAAATTACGAAGGGCTCCGCGACCGCCGTGCCGGAATATGAGTTGATCCGCCACTGGGTGCGCAGACGCGCAAAGAAATAAAACACCAGAGAGCGAAATCGAGCGACACAGAAACACCGCAAACGCAGGGCAGGTCACGAATCACAAAGAGCTAGTCACGAATCACGAGCGGCGGTCCACTACTCGCCAATCACTACTCGCCAATCACTACTCACCAATCACCTTCCCCGGCGGCTCAGTGATATATTTGAGGGGCGTACTCGAGGCACCCACATGACCGACCGAAAACCACCTTTCGCCAGCGTGGAAGAAGCGCTGGAAGATATACGCGCGGGCCGCATGATCGTTCTCGTGGACGATGAAGATCGCGAGAACGAAGGCGACCTGGCCATGGCCGCCGAAAAAGTGACGCCCGAAGCCATCAACTTCATGGCGAAATTTGGCCGCGGCCTGATTTGCCTGGCAATGACTGAGGAACGCTGTGACGCGCTGGCCCTGGCGCCCATCACGCCGCGCAATACTTCGATGTTCGGCACGCCTTTTTGCGAGCCGATTGATGCGCGACGCGGCACCACCACCGGCACCAGCGCCGCGGATCGCGCCACCACAATACTTGCAGCGACCAGCCCCAACACTCATCCCGAAGACCTCGCCCGGCCCGGCCACGTTTACACTTTGCGCGCGCGCAACGGCGGCGTGCTAGTGCGCGCAGGACAAACAGAAGCTTCCGTGGACCTGGCGCGCCTCGCGGGCCTGGACCATTCCGGCGTGATCTGCGAAATCATGAACGACGACGGAACGATGGCGCGCATTCCGCAACTGGTGGAATTTTGCCATTTGCACTCTATGAAGCTGTTGACCGTGGCGGACCTGATTCGCTACCGCATGCAGCACGAGCGGCACGTGCGGCGCGTTGCCGAATCCGTGCTGCCGACGCGGCACGGAAATTTTCGCATGATTGCTTATTCGAATGATGCGGACCACGAACTGCACGTGGCGCTGGTGCGCGGAGAATTGGCCGACGCCGCGAAGTCCGGCCCGCCGCTGGTGCGCGTCCATTCGCACTGCCTTACCGGGGACGTTTTCGGCTCGACGGCCTGCGATTGCCACGCCGTTATCGAGCGCTCGCTCGCGGCAATTGCCAAAGAAGACCGCGGAGTGTTCGTTTATCTGCATCACACCGGACGCGGATTCCAGATTGACGCGCCGCGCGAGGCGGAAAGCGGCGAACTGCCGCGCATTCGTTTTCATGCGCGCGAACAAGTGGAGCACGATTTGGGACAGCAGCGGCTGGTGCAACGCGAAAGCGGCATCGGCGCGCAAATATTGATTGATCTGGGATTGTGCCGGATTCGCGTCCTGACCAACCATCCGCGCAAGGTCGTCGCGCTGGAAGGCTACGGCCTGGAGATTGCCGAGCAGGTGCCGCTGGCGATTGACGCGTCGAAATCCAGCCACCAGAATTTGTAACGCGGACTAGCGGTCTTCGTCAGCGCTTCTCCGGCAACGATTCTCTCTCAGCGGCTCGCCGTCACTCCGCGTAAGTACTTGGCGCAGTTACTTGCCAAAGATCAACACCACGAACGTGCCGGGAACCGCCATCATGCGCGGCTTGGGATTTTCGTTCGCGGCTGGCGGCGCCGGCGCGAAGTCGGCAGTCACCAGATAGACCTCGTGCGATTTCGGATCCAGCGCCATGGTGCGCGCGCCGCGTTGCGTCGCCACATCTTCCACCACCGAAAATTTGTCCGGTGCGTCTTCGTGCACGACCGTTAGCGTGGCGCTCTGTCCGTTGGAAGCAAACGCAAATCCGGTGCCGGGATCGAAAGCGTTCGCGTCCACGCCAAGGCCGATCGCCGGCGTGGCAATCACTCTTCCGGAATCCGCGTCCACCACCGCCATCATTTGATTGTGGCAGCCCGCGAAAAGCCGGCGATGTGCGACGTCCATCGCCAGGCCAGACGGTTCCTGGCATGGCGCGAGGGGCCACTGCGCCGTCACCTTCAGATTCTGCGTGTCAATCTGCAGCTCCTCGCTTTTATCCTCTATATTGACGTAAAGATGCCCGGCGCCATCCACCACCGCAAATTCAGGTTTGCCGGTTACAGGGATCGTTCCCAGCACTTTGCCGGTGGCGGCATCAATCGCGGTGGCATCGTTGCTCTGGCCATTCATGGTGAAGACGCGCTTCGACGCAGGATCGTAAACGATTGCGTCGGGATTCATCCCGGCCTTCGCGCTACCGATCGCTTGCAGCGATTGCAAATCAAAGATGGTGACGGTGCCGGCGCGGCCGTTGGAGGTGAAGCCACGGTCGAATTCCGGCGCGAAGGCGATGCCGTGCACGCCGTCGGTATTGGGAATTTCGCCGGCGACGGTGCCGGTGTCCACGTTGAGCACTACCACTTTTGTGGCGCGCGAAATGAACAGGCGGCGCGTGGGAGAATCGAAGGCCAGATAATCCCAGCCGCCTTCGCCGCCGAGCGGAACTTTCTTCAGCAGATGATAGCCAGAGGATGCCGCGGCTACAGTGCCCGTGTCGCGCGGCCCGGATTTTGCGGCATTGCTCGCGGCCAGCGTTGCGAGGATCAGTGCCAGCGCCGCGGTGATCGAGAAACACAGATTCTTCGTTAACATGGATATCTCCGAGGAACGATTTTCTTTTGCCGGCGGGCCGGAACGCAAGCGCAAAAATCTAACACAGAGTGCGCATGGGAAGCCTGGACCGCGCGGAGAGAAACCGACATTCATTGTGGCTGCGGCGGTTTGTGTGGCGGCGCAGGCTGAGGCGGCGGTGGCGTGATCTTCAAGTACGGGCGCATTTTATCCAGTTTGCGCTGGCTGATTCCTTTGATCGCCAGTAGATCTTCCACGCGGTGGAACCGGCCGCTCTTGTGACGGAAATCCACGATGGCTTGGGCGGTCTTGGGGCCGATGCCGGGGACTTGCTCAAGCTCCTTCACATTCGCGACGTTCAGGTCCAGCGGGTGCGCCGGCGGCTGCTTTCCCTGAGCCATTACGATAAACGCGCAGGCCACGACAAGAATGGCGGCGATCGCGGCGCGCCGCAGGGCTTTCATCGCGCGCCCGCTTCTATATCACCGCAGTGGAATCGTCTGTCGCGCATCTATCCCCCGGACCGTTCGCGGTCGCCTTCCTTAATAATTATCGCTGCTGATTTCCCTGCGCATCGTACTCGGTGACTTCACCGAACAGCGCGGCTTGTTCCGCGATCTGCGCACGGTCGCCCACCAGCACGATTTGCGCGTTCGCGGAATCGAAGTGGCGGCGCGCGGCGACCAGAATATCCTCCGCCGTGAGCGCGTGAACTTTCTCGCGATACGTTTCCAAATGGTCTTCGGGCAAGTGGTCCAGATAAATCGTGGAGAGCTGCCCGAGCAGACCATCCTGCGTCGCGACGCCCAGCGAAAAAACACCGGTCAGGTAGCTGCGCGCGCTTTCTAGTTCTTCCGCCGTGACGGGCAGCGAACGCATGCGATCCATTTCGTAAAATACTTCCGTGAGCGTGGCGGCGGCAACTTCGTTGCGCACCGCGGCGTGCACGCTGAAATAGCCGTGCTGGCGCAGCGATTGCAGTCCGCTGCGCGGGCTGTAGGTGTAGCCCTTCTGCTCGCGAATATTGATTACTAGCCGCGAATGGAACGCGCCGCCATAAATCGAATTTGCCAGCACCAGTCGAAACCAATCCGGATCGCGGCGCGTGATAGCCAGATTGCCAAGCAGTACCTGTGTTTGTACGCTGCCGGGCAGATGCACCAGATGAACTTTGCGCCCGGTATTGCGCGGCGGCGCGAGTGAAATTATCGCGCGCGGCGCCGGAGCCGCCCAGCTGCCGAAAACGTTCTCGATTTGCGCGAACATGGCATCAGCGGAAAAATCACCGACGACGATGAGCAGCGCGTTGGCCGGGGAATAATTGTGCTGATAGAACTCCTCGAGCTGCGGATGTTCGATGGCTGCGACCTGCGCCTCGGTTGGCGAGACAACGGCGTAGGGATGCTCGCCGAAAATCACTCGGCGGAAACGCTCGCTGGCCAGAAATCCTGGCGTGGTGCGCTCGATGCGCAAGCCTTCGATTTTGCGACCGCGCTCGCGTTCGAATTCCTCCGTGGGAAAAGAAGCGTTGCGCGCCAGATCGCCCAACAGATCGAAAATACCTTCCGAGAATTCCGTGAGGCCGGAAATGGAGATGGCGCTGGAATCCGCACCCGCGTGCGAGCCCAGGTCCGCACCCATGCGCCGCAGGTCTTCTTCAATTTGGCGGCTGGAGCGCGAGGCGGTGCCGGTGCGCACCACCGTGGCCGTCAATTCTGCGAGCCCGGGCGTGGTATGCGCGACGCTGGCGTTCCCACTGTGAAAGAAAAGCTGCGCGGAAATTTTCGGGAACGTGCGCAATTCGGCCAGCACCACTTGCATGCCATTAGGAAGCGTGCGCACCGCGCGCTGCGGCCACGCTACCGGACGTTCGGGGCCGAGAGCGGGGACGGAACTCGCTGACGTTTGCGCGGCTGTGGTCGAGCTGGCTGTGGTGATCATGGGTTTGGTAGTTGTTCCGCTCATGCGGCCACTTCCTTTTCAAGGGGACTGCGCAGCACGATCGCGCGATTCGCCGGAACCAGATATTTCCGGGCCGCGGCTTGCACCTGCGCGGGCGTGACGGCCTGAAAGCCATCGAGAATGGTATTGATTCTGCCGGGATCGCCGTCGAACAAAGTGAAGCACGCAAGGTAATGCATCAGGCCAAAGCGTGGCATGTGTGCTCCCATTCCGCCTTCGAGATTTGAGTAGTAATCGGCGCGCAGTTTCACTTTCACGGGCGCTAGCTCGTCTTCGCTGATTCCCTGCTCCTGAATTTCGCGAATGATGTCGTCGAAAGCTGCGATCGTTTCTTCGCTGGTGAATTCCGGCTTGTGAAAAATGCGCGTCACCATCTGCGTGGGGCCGTTGGTTTCGATGATATCCGCGCCGCCATCGGTTTCCACGGCAATTTCTTTTTCCAGCACCAGCCGGCGATAGATGCGGCCGACACGACCGCCATGCAGCGCGTGGTCCAGAATGGACGCAGCATACCAGTCGGGCTGGCGACGATCCGGAACGGTGTAGCCGATGGCGATGGCGGGCAGCGGGCCGAATTTTTCGACGACTTCGCCGCGGCGCTCTTCGGTTTGTGCCGGTTCGGTCACGTCCGCGCGCGGCGGCAGCGGGTGCGTGGGAATATTTTCGAAGTGGCGCTTGGCCAGCGCGAAGCCCTCGGCGGGATCCAGATCGCCTACCATCAGCAGCACGGCATTGTTCGGCGAATAGTAGGTGCGAAAAAAGGTTTGTACGTCGGCGAGCGTCGCGGCGTCGAGATCGGCAAAATCGCCGTAAAAATTGTGCGCGTTCGGCCAATTGCGGAAGGCGACGGGCGGAAGATCAAGCCACGGGAAGCCGCCGTAGGGCTGGTTCATCACGTTCACGCGCACTTCTTCTTTCACTACGTCGCGCTGGTTGCGTAGATTTTCGTCGTCCACTTTCAGCGCGCGCATGCGATCGGCTTCGAGCCAAAGCACGCGCTCCAAGGCGTTCGAAGGGACGGATTCGAAATAATTGGTGATGTCGTAATTGGTGGTGCCGTTCAGCATGCCGCCAGAGGAATTGATCAGGCGAATGTGCTCCATCTTTCCGGCGTTTTCCGAGCCTTGGAACATCATGTGCTCGAATAGATGGGCGAAACCGCTGCGGCCGCGCGGTTCAAGGCGAAAACCGATCTGATAATAAACGCCGACGGTGACGACCGGCGCCGAGCGGTCTGGCGAAATCACCACGCGCAGGCCATTGGCGAGCGTCGTGTGTTCAACTGGGATGTGCAGATTCTTCACTGCGAGTTCCTCCTGGAATTTCTCAGAGCGCGATCAAGTTTTTTCAGTGTTGCCGCTGGATTTCTCGCCAGCACGCGTGTGGAAAGGCGCAGCAGTGCAGCGTAGGAATCACCGAACTCCCGCGGATGGCGGCGCAATGCTTGCTGATGTTTTTTCATCGTGGCGTAATCGCCGCGCGACGCGGGACCGGTCCATGCGGCGTGCGGTCCGTGCGTTTCGAAATTGTCGAGCATCTGGCGCATCAACGGCAATAACGTCTGCACCGCTTGCGCGCGCGAAAAACCGGTCTTGATGAGCATTTGCGCGGCGGATTCAGTGAGCGCGAGCGCGTGGCCGGCTACCAGCGTCCCGGCCGCGTGATAGGCGGGCTTGCTGCGGCTCGCGACCGCAACAGGAATGCCGCCGAGAGAGCGAGCGATTCCGGCAGCGGCGCGGCGTGCGCGCGGCTCGCCTTCGACAGCGAAAATTACGCCCTTCAGATTCGGCTGCGAATTGTTGGTGAATGTTTGCATCGGGTGAATCGAGCCTGTAGCTGCGCCGCATCGCGCCAGCGCCTGCAGCACCGAATTGTCGAGCGCGCCGCTGCCGTGCAACACGATCCTGGCGCGGCATTTTGTCGCCGCGAGCTTAGCCAACTGGCGCGCGACTGGCGCCAGAACATCGTCCGGCGTCAGTAACAGAATAACATCGGCATCCATGACCGCGCTCGTGAGTGTGGCGAACGGCTGTCCTGCGCCGATTGCGCGCACCGCTGCGCGCGAATGACCCGCAGAGCGCGTGACCACTGCGCCGATGCGCCATCCCAGGCGGTGAAGCGAGCGGCCGAGAGCGCGGCCCAGACGTCCTGCGCCGACGATGGAAACTGAGCGAGACATGCAAAGTGATAGCATAACGTGTTCGCACGACGCGCGCTGGGAGAAATTTACAATTGCACTGGTTCTGGACCGGACTGCTGGGATTCATCGCGTTCGCGTGGTTGCTCGCGGCCATTGATCTGGCGCGCGGGGCGCTCGTGATTCCATCGCTGTCTCAAGTACAACTGCGCGCGCCCGAAATCGCTGACGGCAGCGGAAAACTGCAGGCAGTGCCCCGCGTTTCGATTTTAGTTTCAGCGCTGGATGAGGCTGAGAAATTGCCGGCCGCGCTTGCGACTTTTCTGGCGCAGGACTATCCGAACTACGAAGTGGTTGCCGTGGACGACCGCTCCGAAGACGCAACCGGCAGCATTTTGGACGCGGCCGCGCGCGAGAATCCCCTCCTGAAAGTAGTGCACGTCACTTCCCTTCCCGCCGGCTGGCTCGGCAAACCGCACGGTCTGCAAACGGCATTCGAACATTCCACGGGCGAGTGGCTCGTGCTGACGGATGCTGACGTGCGTTTCGAGCCGGACGTACTGCGCACGACCATCGCGCTTGCGGAAGAAAAACACTGGGATCATCTGACACTGCTGTGCCACGCCGAAATGTTCACGCTAGGCGAAAAAATCGCGATGACGTTTTTTGCGATGTCATTCATGTTGGGTCTGCGGCCGTGGCGCGCCAGCGACCCCAAATCGCGCGCGTACATCGGTGTTGGAGCGTTTCAACTGCTCCGGCGCAGCGCTTACGAAAAAATGGGAACGCACAGGCGTTTGGCAATGGAAGTGGTGGACGATGTGAAAGTGGGAAAACTCGTGAAGGAAGCGGGCCTGCGCTCGGGCGTCGCCCGAGCAGGGCGCGCGGTGACCGTGCATTGGCACGCGGGGCTGGGAAATATCATTCGCGGAACGACGAAAAATTTTTATGCTACGACAGGTTTTCGACTGTGGTTCGCTGTGGGACAAGTCGCTGGGAATTTGCTGATGTTCGTGCTGCCGTGGCTGGCTTTGCCGTTTGTGCACGGCTGGGCGCGGATATTCGCGGTAGCGGCGATTGTGCTGCCGGTACTGGCGCAGGCCGGAGCAGCACTGGAATTCGATGAGTCGCCGCTGTACGCGGTGACGCAACCGCTGGGGGCTTTAATTGTTTGTTGGATGATAGTGCGGTCCACGTTTGTGACTTTGCGCCAGGGCGGAATTCGCTGGCGCGGAACGTTTTATGCGATTGAGGAGTTGAAGCGCGGAGTGGTCTGAGAGAGCCAAGAGATTCAACCCACCGGACGCAGCCTAAGCCGTTTCTATTTAAAGAACGAATAGCTCAGAAAAATGAAGTGGAAGTCCACGCCAGGATTGAAATCGTGCCGGTAGGCATTGGAAATGTGCTGGTATTTATAGCCGAAGCGCCACGCACGGTCGCGCGATGAATTGAACCAGTCCACTCCCGCCTGAAAATCAAAAGTAAAATTAAATTGCGTTCCGCCGGGAACGTCCACGGGCACGGGCCTCACTGACGCGACGAACCCAGCCGTGGACGCGATGAACGGCTGGAAGCGGTGCTCGCGCCGGAAATTCAGTTTCAATCCAATAGGATTTATGCCACCGCCGTACACCGTCTCGCGCCCGTTGGCGCAGAAAGCGGTTGTAGTCGGTGTGGGCATGCATTCGGTGAAGGTGTACTGCCGCACAGTTTCAACGGGAATCACGTCGAGCGTGTATTGCAGCGCAATCTGTGGTTTGTCGAAGAGCGTCCGGCCGTAACGCACCGCAAGTTCGCCGAGTTGGCGATTGGTCTCGATGCCAATAAGCTGGGCATTGCCGACGGAGTAGCCTCCCCAGATCGCGAATTCATTGCCGGGAGGATATTGCGGTGGTGCCGCCGGCTTCGACGGCACTGGCGACTGCGTTTGCGGCTGCGTTTGCGACGGCGCTGGCGACTGCTGGACGGCTTGAGAGCGCGCGGCGGATGGCGCGAGGAGTAATGCCAGAATTACGAGTTTATAACGGAACAGCCGCAGGCGAGCGGCGGATGATTGGGATTTTCGCACCGGTTTCTATTCTATTCGGCAATATCGAAAAAAGATATTAGCCGATATCTCGCAAGTTTCCACAACTTCTGCGGTCGTCCCGATCCTTCCGGTCCGCGATCAGGCCGGCGGGTCCGGGAACGTAAGAATCATCGTCAGGATTTCTTCGAGACTCTGGCCGCGCGCGAGCGTGTTTTTGGCGGTGGAACTTGCGCCAGAGGAGTTTCTTCGGCGACCGTCGCCGCAGGCGCCGCAGAAGTTGGCATCGGCGAGTCATTCGCGGCGGGCGAAGAGAAAATCGCGCCCAGGTCACGCTGCTTCAGTGCGCGGACGCGATCGCGAATGCCCGCAGCGCGTTCGAACTCGAAATTTTTGGCCGCTTCACGCATTTGCGCTTCCAGCTGCGCGATGGCCTGCACCATCTGCGCTTCGCTCGTAATTTCGCCGATCACAGGCTCATCGGCCGGCACGGTCAAATAATCGGCCTCGATAATGCGCGCCAGCTGCATATCCACGGACTTGATGATGGACATCGGCGTGATGTTGTTGTCCCGGTTATAGGTTTCCTGAATCGCGCGCCGGCGGCTGGTTTCGCCGATCGCCTGGCGCATGGAATCGGTCATGCGATCCGCGTACAAGATCGCCCGGCCTTCCACGTGACGCGCGCAACGGCCCATGGTTTGAATCAAAGATGTCGCGCTGCGCAGATAACCTTCCTTATCCGCATCCAGAATCGCGACCAGCGAAACTTCTGGCAGGTCCAGTCCTTCGCGCAGCAAGTTAATGCCGATCAGCACGTCAAATTCCCCACGCCGCAGATCGCGCAAGATGCGCACGCGCTCCAGCGTATCAATTTCAGAGTGAAGGTACCGCACGCGTATGCCCACCTCGGCGAAATACTCCGCCAAGTCTTCGGCCATGCGCTTGGTGAGCGTCGTGACCAGAATCCGTTCGTTCCGTGCGGTGCGCACGCGGATTTGTTCGAGCAGGTCATCCACCTGGCCCTTCACCGGGCGCACTTCCACCTCGGGATCCACCAGGCCCGTTGGACGAATCACCTGCTCGACCACCACCCCGCCGGTTTTGGTCAACTCATAAGGCCCAGGCGTCGCGGAAACGTACACCACCTGATTAGTGCGATGCTCGAACTCCTCAAAAGTGAGCGGACGATTATCCAGCGCCGACGGCATGCGAAATCCGTAGTTCACCAAAGTCTGTTTGCGCGAACGGTCGCCGTGATACATAGCGTGCAACTGCGGCACGGTCTGGTGCGATTCGTCCACCACCAGCAAGTAATCGGACGGCACGTAATCCAGCAGCGTCGGCGGCGCTTCACCAGGCAACCGCCCGGAAAGATGGCGCGAATAATTTTCGATCCCGTGGCAATAGCCGATGGTGCGCATCATTTCAATATCGAAATTCGTGCGTTGCACGATGCGCTGCGATTCCACGATTTTTCCCTGGCGGCTCAGCTCGCCTTTCCACCATTCCATTTCCTCGTAAATGCTCTGAATGGCCCGTTCGCGCTGTTCGGCCGGCAGCACGTAGTGCGTTTTCGGATAAATCGGCTGGCGCGTGATGTCGCCTTCGCGCGTCAGGCGGATTTCGCCCGTGAGCGGGTCGATTTTTCGGATGGCTTCGATCTGCGTGCCCCACAGCTCGATGCGCACCGCGAGGTCGTCGTACGGCGGATAAATTTCGATGATGTCTCCGCGCACACGAAAAGTTCCGCGGCGCAGATCCTCGCTGCGCTCGTACTGAATTTCCACCAGCTTGCGCAAAATCGTCTCGCGATTGATGGACATGCCCTTTTCGAGCAGCAGCATCATGCCGTAATACGCTTCGGGCGAGCCGAGGCCGTAGATGCAAGAAACGGAAGCGACGATGATCACGTCGCGGCGCTCGAAGAGCGAGCGCGTGGCGCTCATGCGCAGCTTGTCCAGCTCGTCGTTAATAGTGGATTCTTTTTCGATGTACGTATCGCTGGCCGGAACGTAGGCCTCGGGCTGGTAATAATCGTAATAGCTGACGAAATATTCGACCGCGTTATCGGGGAAAAACGACTTAAATTCGTGGAACAGTTGCGCGGCCAGCGTCTTGTTGTGCGCGAGAACGATCGTCGGCCGGTTGATCTCCTCGATCACCTTGGCCATCGTGAAAGTCTTGCCCGAGCCGGTGACACCCAGCAGCACCTGGTGGCGGTCTCCGGCGGATAGGCCCGAGAGGAGCTGCGAAATGGCTTGCGGCTGATCGCCCCGCGGTTCGTAGTCGCTGGCTAGCTTGAAATTCATTGCACAAGTCCTCAGCGCGCAAAACGCGCCATGCTGAAAACTCTAATTATAACAAACTTAACCGCGGCGCGCTGAGGGGGGTCGCGGCTTGCAAATGGCGCCGGCGTATCGATCGCCACGTTGACACCTTGGCAAGCTGGGGCGCAGCAAGCAGCGCCCCTACCCTTCGACATCTATCGCGGGAAGCACGGGTCAGCGCCGCGTGGTTTTATAACTGAAAAGCTTCTGACATTCCTTGCGCAAGAATCCGCCGAAGACCGGGATGCGGTGATTGCCCTTGCGGAAAACGAACTCGCACGAAATTAAGCACGCTCGCCACTTGTAATCATCCGTGCCGCACTTCCGGCCGTACGCGGCAATATCCTCTTGCGAGACGCCGTAAACCACCGCGCCAATTCTGGACCACACGCAAGCCCCGGCACACATCGCGCAAGGCTCGTGCGTCGAGTACAAAACGAAGTCGGGCAAGTAGCGGCCATATCCACTGCACACGTATTTCAGCGTTTCCAGCTCCACGTGCTTGATGCTCGATCCCGAAGTTTTCACACGATTCCCGGCGCTGGCGATCACGACCTCGCGCTTGCCAATCAGCCGCGTAATCACCGCGCCAATGGGATAATCGCCGCGGTCGCCGGCCAGCTTGGCTTCGGAAATAGCCAGCTCCATGAATTTCTTTTTCGGTTTGTAAGATGCCGGGATCATGCAGATTGATTATAGCCGTTTGTCGTGGGCATTTGGCGCAATGGCGCACACGCCCGGCTGCTGGTTCGGGATACGCGGCGCTGGTTGACTGCGTGCCGGATTTTAGGTTTGGGCTACAGCACCACGCGGTGTCAGCACCGCGAGCACGATCGCTACAATGGCCAGCGCAGGAATATCGCCGAGCAGGTGGCCGTGCTCTGCAGGGGCGTTGAGCGCTTGCACGGTCATAATTCCCGCGTGAACCAGGCTCGACCAAACGGTGAACCAGATCAGGCTGCGATTCTGGAGCGGATTTCGCGCAGCGAGGAGCAGAAATATTCCCAGCGTCGCATACACTCCGAGGATCATCTGTTCGTACTCCGGCTGATTGGGTTGCCAGCGCCAGCCAGAGGGCCACCAAGCCATCATCAGCGGATAAACCCCCAGAATAAAAATCAGTCCAACGAGAATCAACGCTATGCGCAAATAACGCACGCGCGCGGGATCACTCATCATTCACCTCCTACAGTTTTACTTGGTGGGACGCGGGAACTGGGCGCGATGCTAGACGCTGCGTCGCGGCATGTCAACTAATCGTCGTCCGCAGAAACAATCTGTGGGGGCGTCAGGGGGCAGCGACGGCGTTGGGCACTAGCGTGATTTCAGATTGCGTTTCCACCTGGCCGGCGTAATGAATTTTCGAGCCGGAGAGCGCGCTGACGATTTCGAAGTCCATTTTTTGCGTGCTGGTTTGCGTGGAGCGCAACAGCATGCCGGTTTGCAGCGAAATGGTGCTGAGAGTTTCGCCTTTGCCAGTCCACGTGCCGGAGGTGCGCAATCCGTTGTGGCGATAATCTTCCGGCGTGGCGTCGGCATTCGCGGAGCCGCGGCGCAGGATATCGAAGCTGGTGAGAATCACGGCGCAGAGCGGCGCGGGCGAAGCTGCACTATGGCCAGCGGGCGCGGCCGATGTCGACTGGCCCGGCAGCTCGCAAGCCTCGTCGCGCAGATAACTGGACGAAGTGCGCCACAGCAAATTCCCGAGCGGCGTATTTTCCAGCGGCCGTTCGGCTGACCACTTCTGCCCGACGGCGATTCCTTCCGGAGGCAAATTTGCGCTGGGAGAAAAGCCGGTGATCCAGTCGCGCACAGCGGCGGCCGCGGAAGGATTGGAGACGGCCTCATCCAGTCCGGTGATGTGCGAAATCTTTCCGTCAGCTTCGATCGTAAATTCCACTGAACGCCCCTGCAAATTATTGTATTGCGCGTCCAGAGCCGCAGCTGCGGGATCGTAGGCGTCGGTTTGCGTGGCAGCGGTGGCTTTTTCGTACGTGGCGCGCAGGCGTGCCGCGCCGGGCGCGCCGCTCGCAGCGGGAGCGGGCTGCACGCCCACGACGTCGAGCCGGACCTCCAGGTCTGCAACTTGCTTCAGCTGCTTCGCGGCTTCGGGATTTACGATCGGAGTGGTCGTGGTTCCGGTCGTGGTGGTCTGCGATTCAATGTGGTAGCGGAACGATTCGCCCATGGTGAAATTGGGGGTCAGGTGAATCCGTTGCGAGGTGGCGCCAATCGAGGGCAGGCGCAATGCTAACGCTGCGAGCGTCGCCAGGCAATACGCGACCGCCTGCTTTTGCCGCGGAATCAATTCCGCTGCTCCGTGGTTTCTTGCTCGCCGGCGCGCGACGCAGATGGGTTGACCGGCTCGAACGCCGGCGCGCTGATAGGTCCGGTTACTTGGAAGAGCTGCGCGGTGGCGGCGGGGTGTGCAGCACCGATCGCACCGGCAGCAGGAAGCACGCGCAGCTGCAAATGCAGGTTGCGCGAAAAATCCACGGAGCCGGACGCGGCAATATCCTGCGCCGCGCCGGTGAAATGCAAGCGCTGGAAAACTATTTTTCCATTGCCGCACGCGAACACGGCGCTGGCAGCAGGAAAGGAGCTCACGCCGGGCCGCAGTTCCGCTTCGTGCATCGAATCCAGCAGATTGATGTCTTGCAGCTTGGCATCGGTAATGCGCGCATTGCCCCGGCATTCCAGCGACGAAACCAGATCGGCGCGCGTGCCGCCGCCGGAATCCAGCGCGAATTCGCCGGAAGCGGAGCCGGCAAATAAACCCGCGAGCGTGGGAAAAGCGGCAGTAAGCGCAGCGAGATCCACGCGTGAATAATCCAGATTCAGCCGGTACGCCGGTGCCGCGCTGAGTTGCGCGTCGAGCGAGCCTTCCAGCGCGCCGCCAAAGAATTCCGCCTTGCCGCTCGAAACTTCAATGTGGCGGCCGCCAATTTTTACGTCGCTCTGCAAATGATGCAAAGCCACGGGCGCGAGCGCGAATTCCTCTATATTGATGCGCCCTTCCGCGCGAAGATTTTCCGGCACCGCATTCGCCGGCGAACTGGAATTCAGAAACGGCAACATGCGGTCCAGAAAACTCTGCCGCCACCGCGGATTGAGCCAACGATCCAGATCCGCGGCGGAAAGCGCGTCCGTGGATAACGCGAACTGCCAACCGGTCGCGAGATCGTGGCGATCGAACGTGCCCGTCCAGCGGGAGCCGAAGGCGTCGGCGGACGTGAGCGCGATATGGCGCAGCCCCGGCTTGAGTTCCGCGCGCGCCCTGATCTGTTTCACCGGCTGATTCAGGAATGGCGTCAGCAGCGAAGCGCCCGCCGCTTCCCCGCCCCAGTCGATGCTGCCCACAGGCTGCGTTTCCCACGGAAATCGCGCGCCCTGCCAACGCAAATCGCAACGCACCGGACCCGCAAGATCCCAGCCGCGCGAAATATTCCATCCCAGCGCGCCGGCCGTGGCCACCAGATCGCGCACTTGCGTGAGATTGCCAGATAAATGATAGATCGGAAATTCCCGCTGGCCCGCGCTAGCGATTGCTTCAGCATGAATCGCGCCATCCGACGAGCCGTAAGAAATAGTTGCGGGCAGCAGCGAAAACATTTCGTGGTCGTAACGAAACAGCGCCTGGCTCAGGTGAGCCGGCACGCGCAGGCGGGCGCTCGCAAGGTCTGCGCCGGCGATGGCGCCGACAGCGGAGGTCAAGCGCGGTGGCCACGCCGAAAATCCTGCTCGTACGCTCGCGAAACCGCGCAATGAGACGTCTGGCGCTACATCGGAATGAAACGCGCGGATCCAGGCGAGCACGTCATTCAGGTCCAGCTGCGATTGGGTGATTTCGAATTGCGCAGGCGAGGCGTAGGAGGCCGCGGCGTTTACGCTTTGCGCTGCGAATTGTGGCTCCGCCGGCGAAGGCCACGCAAAGTGAGCGTCCGCGCGCGCAAACGAGTGTGGAGCTTCGATGGTGGCTTCCGTGATGTCGAGGCCCGACGCCAGCGGATACAGAATCATTTTCGCGTTGACGTTTAACGCGGGATTATCGGGCCGCGCCGCGAAATCCCAGCGATGCAACCGGCGGAGCTCGGCGCGGCCCTGCAGCGCCCAATTATCGCCTTGCGTTTCCGCATGAACGACCAGGCCCAAATCTCCGCGCACTCCAAAATCGTAACCGTGCGCCAGGTGCAGCAAATCGGAAAGTGATGCACCGTCCCACGCCAGATCAAGAACCGCGGGCCGCAAGCGCGAAGAAGTGCCGCCCACGTGACCGGAAACACGAATCGTGCCGGCCTGCTGCAGCAGCACTGCAGCACGCGTCGGAACAGCTTCCAGGTTCAGCGTCCAGCGGCCGGAGCGGTCCGGCTCCATGTAGCCGTTGACGTTGGTCAGCGCGAAAGGAAGTTTTTCGTCCCCGCGTTTGAAATTGATGCGGCCGGAAGTCACATCAATGCGCCCAAATCGCACGGGAGGACCCGGCAAAGAAGACGACGGCGCGCCGCCCACCGATTTGGGCAGCCATTCCGCCACATTCCAGTCGCCCTCCCTATTGCGCACCAGATTCAGGCTGGGGCTTTCCAGCGCGATCGCGCCCAATTCCATGTGTCCGCGGAAAAAACTCTGCCAGCGCAGTCGCACCGTAAGCGAATCCGCGCGCAGGAAATATTCGTGGCCGAAGCGCGGGTCCTCGCCGAACGTGACCGAATGTGCCAAAAGCGTTGGCCCACCCCATAGCGAAAAATCGTAGCTACCTACTTCGACGCTGCGTCCGAAGACGGATTCCAGCCGCGCCGTCAACGTACGTTGCAGTCGCGTGTGGCGGATCAAAAGCGAGACGCCCAGATCCGCGAGCCACAGAAAAATCAGCAGACAAACGAGCCATTTCGCCCAGCGAGACCAGTGATGGCGCCGCGGCCGCGCTGCATCGTGCGGCGGAGTCTGGAGTTCAAGTTCTGAAAGTGTTTGCGACATGACTAACGACAGCGCGCGGCCATCATATCAATGTACCTCGCGCAGCATGCGATTCCAGCGGGTCTGCGCGCGCAGGTGCAGCAGCGTCTGCCACATGCCGCTCAGCGCGTTGGAAACTCCGCGCGACCGATAATCATCGGAAGTTGCTCGCACCGACCAGTAAATCACCATCGGCTTGCCCATGATCGAGTCGCGATCCACGAAACCCCAGTAGCGGCTGTCCGCGCTGCGGTCGCGATTATCTCCCATCGCGAAATAGTGATTGGGTGGAACGATCAGCTCGCCGTCGCGCACGTAGTTGAAAAGCTGGTCGGCCCATTCGCGCCGCGCGACAAATGGCAAAACCCGGCGATTCGTAGGCGGAAAATTGTCGGCGTAAGGATCCCGGGACGCCGGGTCGCGCACCACGTAAGGTTCCTGCAGCAGTACCCCGTTGATGTAAACGTCGCCATTCAGGATGCGCAGACGTTCGCCCGGCAGGCCGATCACGCGCTTCACATAATGCGGATGATCGTCGAACGGAAACTTGAAGACGATGATGTCGCCGCGGCGGATGTCGCGATAGGGCAAAAATTTTTCGTACCACGCGCCAGTACCTTCGAAAATAAATTTGTTGACGAACACGTGGTCGCCAATCAGCAGCGTCGGCTCCATCGAGCCAGAAGGGATTTTGAACGCTTGCACCACGAAAGTGGTGCCGAAGAGCGCGAGCAGCATCGTCACCAGCAGCATTTCCAAAAATTCGGCCAAACCGCTGCGCGGCCGCACGATTTTCTGCGGTGCCACCGGTGCGCTAGGATCAGCGAGCGCTGCGACGTCGGGCGCCGGTAGCGCCGTGGTTTCAGATGCCATGCGTTCACTTTAGCAGCTTGGGGAAAAAATCAGCAAGCGCGGTTGTGTACGGGCGGATACAAAACTCGAAACAGGGGCCGCAGGCGGGGCGCGCTGCTAGGGAAGCCGCGGGACGTCACGAGCTTCGAGAATTTCCAATGCGGCGCTGGCGGCCTGCTGTTCAGCTTCTTTCTTGCTCCGCCCAGTGGATGCGGAGAGCCGTTCGCCGCCGTGCCACACTTCAACCTCGAAAACTTTCTGATGTTCCGGGCCCGACTCGCTGCGAATGCGGTATTCCACAGGTGAGCGCGCGCGTTGCTGCAGCCACTCCTGCAGTGCCGATTTGTGATCCGCGCGTTCGAGTCCTTCGCCGTGCCCGGAAAGCACCGGGTCGAGCACCGTGCGCTGCAAAAATGAAGCAGCGGCCACAAGCCCCGCATCCAGATAAATCGCGGCGAGAATCGCTTCGTAAGCGTCGGCGAGCAGTCTCTTCTTATCGCGCCCACCGGTTTTTTCCTCGCCCGGCCCCAGACGAAGATAGCGCCCAAGTTTCAGTTTCTTCGCCGCCGCGTGCAGCGAAGTGGCGCTCACCACGCGCGCCAATCCCTTGGAAAGCTGGCCCGAATCCCAATCGGGAAACGAACGGCAGAGATGTTCGCTCGCGATCAGTCCAAGCACTCGATCGCCGAGAAATTCCAGCCGTTCGTTGTCCGTTCCTTGTGACGACTGGCGATGCGACCGGTGCGTGAGCGCGCGATCCAGTTCCTCGGGATGCTCAAAATGGTGACCGAGGATCGCTTCGAGCTCGGCGCGCTCCTCCGGTGTCATGGCGCGATCACCGCAACGCCTACTTCGAAGGCGCAGGCGCGGCGGCGGCCTGCTTCTTGGCTTCGGCGCCCGACTGCTTGCAGCGGTCCTGCAAGCCACCGGGCATCGCGGCGCACTTCGCAAATGCGTCAGCGGATTCGGAGAAGCGCTTCAGACGCGTCAGCTCCACGCCCATCACGTAATAATCAGTAGCATCCTGGTTCGCGGGATCGGCAGTGGATTTTTTCAGCTCGGCGATGGACTCGTCATAATTCCCGCGGCGGAAATAAATCAGCCCCAGGCCGCTGTGCGCCTGAGATTCGCCCTGCGCCTTGACCTTGGCGAATTGTTCGTCGGTCATGGTCGCGGGCTTCGGCAAGGTGGCCAGCACTTCGAGCGCGTGTTTTTCATACTTCTCGGCCTTGTCCAGCCGGCTTTCCGCGGCGAGATCGTTGGGGTCGTAGTTGTGCGGGATCACCCAGCCTACCAGCACCAGCACGGTCACGTCGTCCGGATTCGCGGCCAGAGTCTTATCGGCGTCGGCGTACATCTTCGCGAAGTCCTGCTTCGAGTATTCCGCGGTCGTCAGGCCTTGATAGACCGGCTCAAGGTATTTTCCGCTGGGATATTTCTGGATGTATGCCTCGCCCAGCTGGATGCGCTTGTCCGGGTCTTCCGGCTTTGCATCGGTGAACGCTTTGTAAGCGGCCTCTTCTTCCGGATCAGCTTTCGGCGCTGCCAGCGCGGGTGCGGCTTGCCCGTCCTTCGGAGTTTGCTGCGGCGCCTGGGATTGCGCTCCCGAGTTGGCGGGAGGCGGAGTCTGCTGATACTGCGCGTAGGAACTCGGCGCCGAAAGGAACCAGGCGAGTAGGAGCACGAGTGCTGCGATGCCATTGCGGATTGAAGTGAGCGTCATGTTTTGTTGCCTTCCTTTTTAGAATGACTCCGAACCCACCACCGGCTGCTGGCTGCCGGTACAGGCTGAAGCTTACTGTTTCGGCGGCGCACTGCTGCCGCCGGCGCCGCGCGGACTATACGGCGCGTCAATTCCACGTTGCGCAGCCACGCGAGCGGCCTCCGGCGCGCCCGCGATCCCGAGCGCGGCCCGATATTCCACCAGAGCCTGGTCGCGCTCTTCCGCGAAATCATGCAGGCGCCCCAGGTACACATGGGACCAGGAAATAATCCCCGGATCGGGAGCTGCACTCACCGCGGCAGGCGCCTGACCTGTTGCCTGGCCCGCGGGCTGAACCGATGCCGCTCGGCCAGCCGGCGCAGCCGCTACCAATTTTTCGAATAACTCCTGCGCGCGATCCGCGTCGTGATTCAGCAAGGACGCCACCGCCAGTCCAAAACTTGCCCGGGCGTTGTCCGGATATTTCGCCAGGATCTTTTCAAAAGTCTTGCCGGCCGCTGCGGCATCCTGCAGCGCGATTTCATGATCGCCTTCCGCCAGCGCGCTTTCCAACTCCGATTGCGGATCGGCCGCTTGTCCGGGCTGCAATCCAGGGCGCACGCCGCCCGGCGCTGCTTTTTCCGGGCCTGCTTCCTGCAACGTCGCGAACTGGAAATTCTGCAGGCGCTTCTGCTCGGCGGCCAGGTCGATACCGTCAATCAGGTCGGGGAAATAATACGACATCGCCGGCTCCGCTTTCTCAAACTTCTGCAATTGCACTACGTACGAGCGGACCATGATGAATCCGGCTTGATCGTCTTCGGCCAGCACCGCTTCCTCTTTGTCCGGCTTCAGGTGGCGGATGCGGAGTTCCACAGCCTTGATGAGACACTCGTCCGCATAGGCCATGAAGTCGTTTTTGTATTCGGGTGAAAGGCGTGGTGCGCGCGCTGCGATATTCAGCAGTCCGCGTTTTTTCATCACGTTCTCGCGATATTTCAGCGGGAGCGGATCAAGCAGGAAATGCAGATACGCGTGGCGAATGTCAGCCTCCGGAAATTCCGGGCCGCCGTCAACCACGATCGCGTAATGATTGCCGTTGTTACGGAAATTGGTGCGGTTGCCTACCAGCGGCTCGATGTAAACGGTGAAGGAATGTGCGTAGCGCGGCCTGTAAATCTCGCGCAAGTACGCGTCGGAGACAGTGACGACGCGGCGCACCGGACTCTGGTAACGCTCGACGGCGCGAGTGTATTCCGGTTCCACTGCGGCCCAACGCAGATCCAGATGCGCTTCGTGATAAAAATTGACGAGGACTTCCTGAAAGCCTTCGATGGTCAGTGCGTCGGGCGGCATCACGTCGTGGCTCAGCAGAAATGTGAAGCTCGGCGGCGGTCCGATCACCAGCGCAAAGGTAATGAAGCGCGAGAGCGTCTCGCCCGGGTCGGCAAGCGCGTAATCGTGATAGAACTGGCGCACGGCTTCGGTCGCAGGCCCTTGCATCTTCAGCAATTCGCCGCGCAGCGCCAGGCGGGAAGGCATTTCGCTCAGCGTGCTTTCGTCAGCGGCAAATCCGGCGGCGTCCAGCGCGCACATCACCGAAAAAATCGACTGGCTTGCCTCGACGCTAACTCCGGTCTGCGCATCCGGAGGCCCAGCTTGACCGCGCGTGGTGCGAGTGGAGACGGTGCCGAGCAAAACGATGATCGCGGCAACAAAAACCTGCGCTGGAACTTTCTGGTGACGCTTTGGGATGACGGAACTCCTCACCGATTTCGTCGAATTGCCTGCATTGGCTTCAGAAACGCGCGCCGCCCCGTGCAGCGCGCACGCCTTGTATAAAAGATGCAGAGAGACTCTAAATGGCAGCTTGGGCAGAGTCAAGCAGGGTGCGGCTCTCGCCAAGTTCGAACATGCCAATAGATTAAACGCAGAGAATGTAGAGATGGGAGCGCAGAGGGTGCAAATAAAAGCGGGGAAAAATCCTGCCCTCGCTTCTGCAGGATCAGTATGACGACACCGGATTAACTCACCGGATAGAGGTCTGGCGTCAACCGCGGACGCGCACTTCGCTGAAGCTCACCAGCACTCGCCCGCCAGCTTGCGGACGCCCGAAACTGAATTGCGGACGGAAACGCGAGAAGAGCATCACCTGATCGAGCTGCCGCTGCACAGCTTGATCGTTCGGGCCAGAGAGAATCTTGTAATACACCACTTCGCCCGATGCGTTGAGCGTCGCCTCCAGCAGCAATTCGCCCGATTCTGAATGTGCCGCAGAGCCAACCACGCCAGGCACAGGGAACGGCGCCAAACTTTCCAGCCGCGCAGGCTGCACCAGGTTCAACGGAAGATCGTTCGGCACGATGCCAGTCATCGGCACGCCCACCAGTATGTTCTGCACGATCAGAACGAAGGCAACGAGTGCCGTCAAGATTCCGCCGGTAGCCGGCACCGCCAGCGGCTTCAAAATATTTTCAAATGAGACCACGGTGCGAGACCACCAGCGGCGAGCATCGGCCCAAGGCGCGCCAGATTGCACCGCTCTCATGCGAATACGCACAGCCAAATCTGCAGGCGGCGGAGCCGGCGCGACGCCCGCGAGACAAACCGCCAAACGGCGGAAACGCTCCAGCTGCTCATTGCAACTTTCGCAGGCGACAAGGTGTTCCCGCACCACGGCGTGCTGTCGCGGCGAAATGGCTCCATCTAGATATCCCGGGAGATAGCCTTCGGCCTGGCGGCAATTCATCGGAGTCCTCGCAACGACCGTACGGCAACATTCGCGGCCAGCGGCGAAACTGACGTCGCGGATGTGCTGACTGATGGTGATGGATGCTGATGGGGATGCAACTCAGAAGTTGCCGGATAAGACAGGCTTGCTTGTTCCGGAGCCGCGGAAGGCGTACGTTCCGGAGCGCGCACCAGCGGATTCAGGATTTCTTTCAGCAGGCGGCGCCCGCGCAGGATTCGCGACTTCACGGTGCCGACAGAAACTTCAAGCACTTCAGCCACCTCTTCGTAGGACAAGCCTTCCAGATCTCTTAAAATCACTGCGCTGCGAAACGCATCCGGAATTTGCGCCAGCGCGCGCCGCACCGTAGCTTGCATTTCATGCGTCTCGCACTGTTCCAGGGGTGATGCTTCGGAATCCTTCAGATCCAGCGCTGGATTCTTGCCTTCTTCTTCGGCGTCTATCGAAATTTGCTGCCGGTGATGGCGCCAACACCAGCGGCGATGATTCAGGGCCTGACGAACGGAGATGCGATACAGCCAAGTCTTCAGCGAACTACCTTGCCGGAATCCGCGAATCCCGCGAAAGGCGCGCAGGAAAACTTCTTGCGTTACGTCGGCGGCGTCGGCGGAATCCGAAAGAATGCCGTAGACCAGGTTGTACACCCCTGCGTGATAATAGGTGACCAGCCAGTCGAATGCCGCGTCCGAGCCCGCTTGCAGCTCAGTGACTAATTCTGATTCGTCGCGGACCCACGGCAGTGATTGCGCAAAGTCGGACATGCCGTTCTGTTTCCCTCCCGAAGCGCCGAGCTTCAGGGCGTGTCCTTCTAAATAGTTAGACACCGGATGCCCTGATTCGTTTCAAGCATAGCAGAAAATCCGGGCGTCGGTATGTGCCGAAGGTACTGCTAGGCTCGGCGGCAGTTTCATCACATAACTGGTTTAGATTCATGTCTATAGCGACGGGTTGGAGCCGTTCGAGCGAGTCTGTTTGACGGCGTACCGGCGCGGGTGTTATAAGTGAACGACAGTGGGGCCGTAGCGCAGTTGGGAGCGCGCATCGATGGCATCGATGAGGTCACGGGTTCGAACCCCGTCGGCTCCACCAAATCTACCAATCACGTTCTGCGTTTACGTTCGGTGAGGTGAACCCACGGCACAAGCTCGCGATATGCGGAGCGAACGGGTGTGCGCCGCACTATTGACTTAGTCCATAGACTTAGTCTACTATCGGCTTATGGAAGTGAACATCCATGAGGCCAAAACGCATCTCTCGCGATTGCTGCAGCGCGTGGCGGAGGGCGAAGAGGTTGTCATCGCGCGTGCGGGCGAGCCGATTGCGCGCTTGGTTCGTATTCAGCCGGAGAAAACCACACGTCCGTTAGGCATGTACAAAGGCTCCGTCGTGGTGCCCGACGATTTCAACGATCCCCTGCCCCCCGAATTGCTCGCGCAATTTCTGGGCACAGAAGAAACCCCCGGAAACCCGACCAGAAAGAAGCGCACGAAGCGAAAACGAAAATGAGGTACCTGCTCGATACCTCTATATGGTTGTGGAGCATCGGGTCCGTCGAGAAGATCAACAGAGCAGCCCGTGAGCTGCTGGCGGACGGTAAACAGGGGTTTTATCTGTCCGCCGCCAGTAGTTGGGAAATCAGCATGAAAGCTTCGTCGGGAAAACTGCCACTGCCGGGGCCGCCACCGAGTTTCATTCCTAGGGTTTTGGCTGAACAGGGTATAACCCCTCTGCCGATTCTTCATCAACATGCGCTCGCCGTCTACGACCTGCCAAAGCATCACACCGATCCGTTTGACCGATTGCTAATCGCGCAGGCTCTGACTGAGCAGATGGTGATCCTCACTTCGGACAGCGTTTTTCGGAGATACAAGGTGGCAATCGTGTGGTGCGGCTAGAATGTTTCAAGTCTCTTCCAGAACTTGAACGCGGCGGTTCACCAGTGGGTCAGTGTCCGCCTTTAAACCAGCTGTAACCGACCGTGAATATGAATGTCGCGTTGTATCCGGGGTTGTGACGCCCGATGCTGGCATTGGACAAATGTCCGAACGTAGCTTCGGCGGAAAACGCGTGGCGCGGCTTCACAAACATGTACGAACCGAACGCCAACCCTTCCGTGAAATTTACGGCTGCGGTGTTGCCCGGAGGAACGTTGCTGGTGGTGAACACCGTGCCGCCAACGATCGCGACGTACGGCGCATACCTATTCCAACTGGTGAAATTCCACTGCCAGATCGCAGGCCTGATGCTGGCGCCATACACTCCACTGGCGGGCGGAAGCACAGCAAAGAGCGGCAGCACGTCGACCGCCCATTCGAAATTGCCGCGCAGAATGCCGGGCAGATGGTTGCCGGTAATGATCCAGCCCGCGCGCCCACCACCGAACGCAAACTGCGTGCCATCGGATTTGCCAAGACCGGTGCCGCCGCCGGCGACAAAGCCCAATTCCCACGTGTGCTTTTGCATGGATTGAGCAACCCAATCCTGCGCGATCGGCGCGGCGGGCGCGGCCGCCGCCGCAGGCGCATCCTGCGCGGCGATCGCTGCTGCCAAAACTAAACTGCAAAGAAATGCGGCCATCAATTTCATTTCACTTCCTGCCTGCCATAAATTTTTCCCGTGGTTATCAGAGCCCGGCGAATTTGTGAGCCTACGTGCAGTCGCCCACCCGGTCAAGCTGAAATCGTAGCATCGCAATTCACCGAACCTCAATGCCACAAACCACGTGGCATCGCGACGCCGATGCGCCTAGAATGCCCGAGCCATGGCGAAAATCACATTCTTAGGTGCAGCAGGAACGGTCACAGGTTCGAAGTATCTGCTCGAAGCAGCCGGCAAGCGTTTGCTGGTGGATTGCGGCCTCTTTCAGGGCTCGAAAGAACTGCAGCAAAGAAATTGGAATCCTCTCACCGTGGATCCCGCAACAATTGATTGGGTGTTGCTGACGCACGCCCACATTGACCACACCGGCTATCTGCCGCGCCTGGCGGCCGGCGGCTATCGCGGTCCAGTGTATGCCGACGCCGCGACGCGCGAGCTCTGCAACCTGCTGCTGCCGGATTCGGCGCACCTGCAGGAAGAAGATGCGCAATTCGCGGCGCGCAAAGGCTACAGCAGCCATAAACCTCCGCTACCGCTTTACACCACGGCGCAAGCGCAAGAGGCCCTGACGCGATTCCAGGAAATTCCGCGCGAGGGTGATTTCACCATCAGCCCGGAATTTTCAGTGCGCACGCACGATGCCGGGCACATTCTGGGTTCCACCTGGCTGGAATTGACCATCACCGAGAACGGCAAAAAAATCCTGATCGTTTTTTCCGGCGACATTGGCCGCTACGATCAGGTAATCCTCAAAGACCCGGAGCCGCCCTCGCGCGCGGATTTTCTGCTCTGCGAATCCACCTATGGAGATCGAGACCACGGCACCGGCTCCGTGCCGGACGAGCTGACCGACGTGATCAATCGCGTGGCCAAGCGCGGCGGATTGATCGTGATTCCCTCTTTCGCGGTCGGCCGCACGCAGGAGCTGATGTATTACCTCCGCGAGCTCGACGACGCTAAACGCATTCCGAAGCTGCCGGTGTACGTGGACAGCCCCTTGGCCATCAGCGTCACGGACATTTACGCGCGCCATCACGAGGACCACGATCTCGATTTTACGAAGCTCGAACAGCAAGGCAGCCGCGACCCGCTGAATCTTCAGGAAGTGCACATGACGCGCTCCGTGGAAGACTCCAAGAAAATCAACGACGTGACTTCGCCCTGCATCATTATTTCCGCCAGCGGCATGGCCACCGGCGGACGCGTGCTGCATCATCTGGCGAAGCGGCTGCCGGATTCGCGCAGCGCGGTGCTGCTGGTGGGCTACTCAGCGGAGGGGACGCTGGCACGCTCGCTGCAAGATGGCGCGCAATATGTCCGCATCCACGGACAGGAAATTCCGGTGCGCGCTGAAGTCGTGGTGCTCGATCAGCTTTCCGCGCACGCAGGGCGAAGCGAATTGTTACGCTGGCTTTCGGGATTTACCGCGCCGCCGCGCCAGACATTCTTGGTGCACGGCGAACCCAGCGGCCTGGAAGGATTGCGCGCCGGAATCGCGAGCCGTTTCCAATGGCCCGTCACCGTGCCGGCCTACTTGCAAAGTTTCGATTTAAATACCTAGAAACTGCCGCGCCCCGCCGCCGTTTCCGGAAACGTGCAGCCGTATTCGAGCCGGGTCTTGCCGGCGCGCTTCGCGGTGCTATACTGCGCGCAAGTTAGCCTGGGGGTGTGCCATGAGCCGGTTTTACATCGGCCGCGTCGTCCTGTTTTTGTTCGTCGCCTACCTGTTGTTAGCCCCACGTGTAGTCGCGCTGAAAATGAGCGGCGGCCTGCCCGAAAGTAACAATTTCGCGATCAGTGGCAATGTTTATTACGGCGACGGTAATCAAGCGGCCGTGCATGTGATGGTACAACTTCAGGACGCTGCGGGTGAGACGCGGCTGCAGCAAGAAACGACTGATTCCGGCGGGTTCGAATTCCAGCGCCTGGGTGGCGGCACGTACACGCTGCTGGTGGACGTGCAAGGTTACCAGCGCGTCGCCGCTGACGTGGATCTGTCGTATATGCCGGAGAAGAGCGTGGTCATCCGGCTGCGCTCGCTGACCGGTGAAAAAGAGACGGTGGCGGCCACTTCCGTTTCCGCGCACGAACTTTCCATGCCGGAAAAGGCGCGCGACGTGATGAGCGCCGGTAAGAAAAAATTGTATGCGGAAAAAAACGCGCAGGGCGCCCTGGAAGATTTTCAGTTGGCCCTGGCGGCCGCGCCAGGATATTACGAGGCTTGTTACCAGGTGGGGATGGCCTACCTGTCGCTGGGCCGGCGCGACGATGCCGAAGCAAGCTTTCGAAAATCCATCGAGCTAAGCGGCGACAGGTACTCCGAGGCGGAAGTCGGGCTGGGAACGTTGATGCTGGACCGCCGGGATTTTGCCCAAGGGGAAAAGGCCGTGCGCCGCGGAGTGGAATTGAATCCCGATTATTGGCTGGGACAGTACGAATTAGGCCGAGCGCTGCTGAATCTGGACAAGGTCACGGAGGCGCTCCAGGCCGCGGACCAGGCGAAATCGCTCGCGCCCAGCGCCGCCATCGTGTACCGGCTGCTTTCTAATATTCATTTGCGGCAGAAGGATTATCCCGCGCTGCTGGCGGACATTGATTCCTACATCAAGCTGGATCCGAACAGCGCTGCGGGAATTCGCGCGAAGCAATTGCGCGAACAGGTGACGCAGAAAGTGGATACGGCGAAAGCGCCTGATATGGCGCAAAAAACTCCCTGATCGCGCGCACCGGAAAGCAGGTGTTCGCAACCGAGTCCGCAGCCGGCGATTCAGCGCGCGGCGGTTTCCGCAACGAACTTCGGAATCTCCAGCAAGCGGAAACCGAGAACAAACATGGGATGTGGCGCCACGCGGCCCCAACGGGCTAGATCGTATTTCGCGCGGAGGAAACGAATCTCGGGCTTGAATGAGAGGTCCAGCACTTGGCGCGTCTCGCCGCGATAAAATCGTTGTGGCATTTTCAGCAGCGGCATTTTTCCGAAGTCAACGCCGTCCGCCGATCCCCAGATCGAAATGTCCACGGATTCCTGTTCCATCTGGTCGGTAATTTCCATGCTGCACAGGAACGTGCGCGACTGGCTGGAGGTGATGTCAAACGGCTGGCCTTCGCCGTTCGCGGTAAGCTGCGTGCCCGGCGGTATCAAGACGAATTCCACGGCCATGCATTGGCCTCCTGAAGGAACTGGCGGATTCTAGCACAGGTCTTGGCGGATGATTTAGATGCGCTTCAGGCGGTTTTTTTCAACCTGGCCAGGCGTTCGGCGGCGGCTTGGAATGTTTTTTCGGTTTTGCAGAATGTGAAACGGAGATGCGTGCGTCCATCCGCAGGATCGCGGTAAAAACTCGAGCCAGGGACCGCGGCGACACCGATCTCAGTGACCAGATATTTCGCGAACGCCACGTCATCAGGAAATCCGAAGGCCGAAATGTCGGTCATAATGTAGTACGCGCCGTGCGGTTTGAAGCACTTGAACCCGGCGCCCGTAAGAATCCCGAGCAATCTCTCGCGGCGTTGCGCGTATTCACTCGCAAGCGTCGTGTAATACTCCGGCGGAAATTGCAGCGCCACCGCGCCGGCTTCCTGCAAAGGCGCCGCGGCTCCCACGGTAAGAAAATCGTGCACTTTGCGAATCGCAGCAGTTACTTCGGGTGCCGCAATGGCCCAACCGACGCGCCAACCGGTAACGCTATACGTTTTCGACAGCGCGTTGATCGTAATCGTGCGGTCGCGCATGCCCTCCAGCGCCGCCATGGAAATGTGCTCGGCTCCGTCGTACAGCATGTGCTCGTAAATCTCATCCGTGATCGCGTAGGCGTTCCAACGCACGCAAAGATCGCGAATTATTTCCAGCTCGGCGCGCGTGAAAACTTTGCCGGTGGGATTGTTCGGTGTATTTACAATGACGGCCCGCGTTTTAGGACCGAACGCGGCCGCGAGTTCCGCCGGATCGAACGTCCAATCCGGCGCATGCAGTCGGACGAAGCGCGGCGCTGCCCCCGAAAGAACCGCGTCCGGCCCATAATTTTCGTAGAACGGTTCGAACACCACCACTTCATCGCCGGGATTGATCACCGCCAGCATCGCGGAAATCATGGCCTCGGTGGAACCGCAGCAGACGGTGATTTCGCGCTCCGGATCAATCATCACGCTATCGTTCGCGCGTGAAAATTTCGCAGCAATCGCGTTGCGCAGTGATTTCGCGCCCCAGGTGATCGCGTACTGATTGATGTCCGCGGCAATCGCGTCTTGCGCGGCGCTTTTAATCAGCGCAGGCGCGGGGAAATCGGGAAAGCCCTGCGAAAGATTGACGGCTTTATATTGCAGCGCCAGCCGCGTCATTTCACGGATCACGGACTCGGTAAACTGCGCGGCCTTCCAGGATAGCTGCGGGTTAGTGGCCGGGGCTGCTTGCGGCTTTACGGGATACATTCTGCGCGCCTCGCACGGGTTGCGACCCGTATAACTTACGATAAATATCGGCGTTGCGTGTAACGATTTCCACGTATTCGCGCGTTTCCGTGAACGGAATGGAATCCACAAACTCGGCAGGCTCGCGATAGCTCTGGCCCGAAGTCCAGAACGCGACGCGGTCTTCTCCGGCGTTGTAAGCGGCCAGCGCGGATTCCACGTTGCCGAAATCCCGCTGCAAGCCGGCGAAATAAATCGTGCCGAGATGAATGTTGTAGTCCGGCTCGAAAAGCATCGGCGTGGAGTAGCGCACCTTCGCTTGCTTGGCAAATCGGCGCGCCGTTTTCGGCAACAGTTGCATCAAGCCGAAAGCGTTGGCGTGCGAATGTGCTTCGGGGTCATACGCCGACTCCTGGCGGATCAGCCCGGCGGTTAGCATGGGATCCACGCCCGCAGTGGTGGAGCGAGTCACGATAAAGGACTGAAACGGCATCGCGTAGGCCGTGAGCCAGACTTCGCGCGGAACCTGGCCGAACGGACGCCACTCCAGCTGCGGATAAATCTGCCGTATCGTGACGATCGCTGCGCCAACGTGCCCGGCTTTAAGCGCTTCCTGCGCAGCTTCGAGCAGCAGCCGCGGTTCGCCGGTAGCGGCATACGCCGCGTGCAATTCTAATTCTGCGGAAGCATCGAAGCCGATCGAGCGCAGAGCATCGGCGCGCATCTGGCGGTTCGCAGCTGCTGCCGGAATCGTGTCACCGAGCGGCAATGCGGCAGGCACGGGTGGAATCGTCGCGAGAATGTCCGCATCGGCTGCCAAACCAGCACCGAGCGCGCGCAGGCGTTTCACGGCGGTAGTGGCAAAATAATTCTGTGGAAAGCGCTCTAATAATTTTGCGTAATAGGTGCGCGCCAGCGCAGAGTTCCCTGCTTCTTCTGACAAACGGCCCAGCCAGTACAGAGCGTCCGGCGAAAATTGCGAGCCGGGAAAACGCCGCAGATGTTCGGCCAGATCCGCGCTGGCATCGGGCTGGCGTTTCAAAACGGCGGCCCAGGTGAAGCGCCATTGCGCCGGAAGCGCGTCGGCGGCGGTTGGAAAATTATCAGAGAGGCGCTTGTAGAAGGAAGCGGCGCGGTCGCGATCCAGCTGCACCCAATAATAATTCCCCGCCAGGAACAGTGCGGATTCAGACCAGCGGCTGTCCGGGGCGCGCGCCACCGCCGATTCCACGGCAGCGATCATCTGCGCTTCCGATGGCCGGTCGCGATAATAATTTGCGATTGTGTTGTAGCGCTCGGCATCGACGTCCGGATCATTAATTTTGAACCCAGACAGCTCGGATATGCCGGCGCCCAGCGCGATGCCACATTCCATGATGCGCAGTTGGGCTCGTTCGCGATCCGCGCCGCTGAGCTGTGGCAGCAGATGCGAGTACTCGTTGCGTGTATCGCCCCACTGATGCGCAGCGAAAATCGTGGAAGCGTGTTCGAGCTGCTGCTCGATGGGAATCGCGGCGAGTTTGTCGCCGAGCGAGCTGCGCAAAAAAGAAAGTTTCTGGCCGGCTTCGCGCGCCTGATCGCTCAAAGGGAAATGAAGATAGATCGACTGGTAGTCCGCGGCGGCTTGCAGCGGCTGGCCGGATTGTTCGCGAGCTTCGGCGCGCAGGAAAAGCAGCGCAGGTTTTGCGGCGGTTTGCGGATAGCCATCGAGCGCCGCGAGAATTGCCGCGGGCTGGTTCACGGCCAGCGCGGCGACGCCTAAAGATTGCAACGCCTGGTCCGTGACGACCGAGTCGGGATAATCCTTGCGAAATTCCTGCAGCTGCGCGAGAGCTTCGGCGTTGTGATTCAGCGCGAGATTGGCTTGCGAACTCCAATAGAGACCGTAGTCGCGCAGCAGCAAATCGTTTTGGGCCATCTTCAACCACGTTGCGGACTGCGCATAGTGTGCTTTGCCGTAATCGTAATATCCCAGGGCCAGCGCGGCGCGATCCGCCAGCACGCCTGAGGATTTCTGCAGGGCGAAGGCGCTGAGTTTCGCATAGGCCGCCGTGGGATTTTTTTGTTTCAGCGCGCGCGTCAGCTGCTCGAGCTGTTTCGTCGCGGCGTCCGACGGAGCATGCGCCGGAGCAGCGTCCGCGGCCGGCTTCTTCACGTGACTGGGAGCTGGAGTTGAAGTTGGATTTGGATTTGGGTTTGGAGCTGTCGCTGGCGCCGGTATGTGACTCTGCGAGGCGTGCTGCGCTAAAACAGCCGGCACGGAGCATAGCGCGACCGAGAATACGAATACCATTGCGACAGCGCGCATTGCAGGGCCGGAGAATTTCATACTGATTATCTTAATGCCGCAGAACGGGCGAGGGATACGGATATTCGCCGAGGGCTTGGGCGTCGCCATCGGCCAAAATTTCCACCATCCAATCGTAGAAATAATCCACGGGATGATCTTGAATCGCGCGAAAACGGCGGTCGTATTCCTTGCGTGCTTTATCAATATCGACGCGCAGGCGGACGCAGATATCTTTATGCTCGCGGCCGAGGCGAACTTCTTTCGGCTGCAATAGTTTGATGTCTTGCATGGCGACTTTGGCCACGCGGTTCGCGCGACGATGCAGTTCCTGCTCTTCCCTGGGCAGATTCGCGAGTTCGAAAACTTCTTCGGCGATCTCAACTTCCGGAGGCGGCGCAGCTGGCGGCGCCGCGGCGGATTCGGGGGCTGCGTTCAGTACTTCTTCAGGCTCTTCCACCCATTCCAGTTCCGCTTCGGGCGGCGCGGCAGTCGAGGCAGCCGGTTCTGCCACTTTCACAGTTTCACGCGCTGATTCTTGCGCGGTTTCTTCCTCTGCGATTTCTTCGGGCGCTTCCGCGGGCTCCGCCACGGCGACGGATGAGGACTCTTCAGCAGGTTCGCGATCTTCGGAAGATTGTTGCTCGCGAGGAGGATTCAGCGCGACCGCAACGAAATTCGAAAGTACGGAAAGTCCGGCGGCGAGGGCAGCAGCGTTCGTTTGCGCGCGCAGTAGCGCCGGCAAAGCATTGCTGGGGCGGCTCGAACCACACGCGGCGACCAGGTCGGCGTAGGCGTGATGGAGTTCGTCCGCGGTGCGCTGCAGCGGGGCGAGGTTGTCGCGCAGAGCGCGAGAAACCGCCTCTTCCAGGGCCTGTTCGAGCGACGTTTTCCTTGGAGTCAAAGGAATAGCTGCCTCTTTTGAATTATGGAAACGGTAACGGGGGGTGTCAACGGACATTACGGAACCGCGTTCCTGCCATGCAGCGGCGGGGTTTCAGGGCCCCGACGTTTCCACTTGTCTGGATACTGTGCGAATTGGAACAGCTTCCAGTTGTGCACTGCCAGTACGATCTTCGGTATGTGCGGTGGCTTGCGGCGGCGGTTTGCCCGAGTGACGCCGTAGGGGGAGAATCGGAATGAAAAAATCATTGATTGCGGGTTCGTTCGCGCTGTTGCTAACGGTTGGAGGGTGCTCCACCACTCCAGCGGCCGGGCCGGTAGGACCTCAAGGACCTCCGGGCGATCAAGGCGCGGCCGGCCAGAACGCAGACCGGGATAGAGATCGCGATCGGGACAAAGACCGCGACCGCGATGCAGGCCCACCGCCATCGTGCACGCGAGGACAGCATCCGGCCAAGGACCCCGACGGACGATGGGCTTGCGTCAGAGACTAAGCATCTCGTTTGGCCTGCGTCCGGACGCGGCCGACACCGCCACGAATTAATCGAACGCGTCTGGACTGAAGTTCCCCACCACCTATCGCCGCGCTACAGTTGTGTTCAACTAGTTGATGAGAGGTTCGGCGTTCCATCCTCATACCGGGCATTTTCGACGGTTGAGCCCTGAATCGGGCTTTACTTCCGAGCGCGCAAGATGGCTGCGATGATGCGGGGGTTGCGGCGACCGTGAAGGACCGCAATTACCAAGAGAGGATTTTCATCGGGCGCGTAGGCGATAAGGTAGTCGTGAATCGTTTGGAACCGCAAGGAGTGAGATCGTGCCGCTCGTGGCCTTGGTGCGGGAAAGGAGCGAGTTTGCGGATAGCGTCGAGAACGTCCTCGCGAACGCGTCGGGCGGCATGCGGATTCTGCTCCGCGATGTAATGCCAGATTTCGGAAATGTCTTGCGCTGCACCAGGGTGGAGTACGAACCCCTGGGATGGGCTCATTTGGAAGGGCGCTGGTTGAGCAATTTTTCTTCGCGCTGGCGCAGATCCTCGAAAAACGTCTCGCCGTCAACCGGCTTTACACGCCCACTCTTGATGTCGTCGTAGCGGGCATCCAGCATGCTGCGGACTTCAGCGACTTCAGCCAGATATCCTGCCATGGCGTCTTCCACAAGCTCGTCGGTCGGGCGACCGCTTTGGGGGGCTAGTTCGTTTAAGCGCGATTCTGTTTCGGGCTTGAGATGCACTTCCATGGTTGCAAGTGTAAAGACGCGGGAGTGGTTCTGTCAAAGCTAATTGGCTCTGCAGTGACACAACATCAGTGATCCCGGCGGCCGAACAGCTTCAAGAGTTGTTGCAACGGAAGCGCGTTGCGTCGGCTGGCATCGGCTGGCGTTGCGATGAACGATTTGACCAACGATTTGGCGCGTTATTCGCTGAAGTGATATTCTAGTGAGGACCGACGGGGGCGCAACGGTTTCGACGGAAACTGTAGCGGCTCGAAGGCATGCCGGGACCCACCTCCCCGAAACATGGTGGAACAACACAACTGGCAACTCACAGTTGGCACTCGCAGCCTAACTTAAATTAGGCTACGCGCTCCCCCAGGCGTTACCTACGCGCGTGGGTCGGGGCGTCACACAGTAGGCTGGCTGTCGCGTTTCGGTCCGCAATGCGGCGGCGAGATCATCGGACTAGTTGCTAGCGCGTCTTGCCTGTTCTGAGCGCTAGCAGCGAAACCAACGGAACGGGATAAGCATGTAGGCTTCGTGTTGCAAGGTTTCTCGGACGGGGGTTCAACTCCCCCCGCCTCCAGTTTTTTGTTCTGCTGCACTCGGCGAACGAGTGTTGATCGTTGTTCGCTCGCATTCGTCCTTCGTTCATCCTTCGCTCGAGTTGCCGATGTGAGGATTGTGTGCCCGTAGTTTTTCGAGAATTTGGATGGCGTCACGTTAATGAGCGGAATTCTGGCAGTACGCGATGGCGAAGCGTGCACGACGGAGCTGGCTGCACATGATGCTGTTTTCCGCAATCATCGCGCTGACAATCTCGGTGATGTTTGACTTCAATTATCCGCGGTACGGACTGATTCGAGTGGATGCGGCAGACAACGCCCTTGTGCAATTGCGCGAAGCGATGCGATAGCAAGGAAGCCGGCAGGTCGCCAGGGGTCATTGCCTGCGAACTAAATCGCGGCATCCTTTCTACTGGCGGGGATCGGAATTATTTCTATCGGGGGCTTGGACCACCGGGCAACGCATAGCCAGCATACCAGCGCTGATAGCGGGCGCCGTTACATTGCGATTGCGCGATGTTGACGTTGTTGCCCTTTCCGCCGCCCTGCACTTCCAAGCACTTTCCGCTGTTCACGTTTATCAACTCGAAATTGTTGTTCGACCCACGAGTTCTCCACCTCTGGTTCGCGCCGCCGTTCCATGGGAACTGCTGCACGTTGGCTCCATTGCCCCGGCTGTCTCCGGCAACATCCAGAACCTGACCGCTGTTTACGTTGCGAATGGCGTATTGGCCGTTGCCTACGTCAACGAATTCCCAGCGCTGATTTGCTCCGTTACTGCAGCTGAACTGCTGGACGTTGGCGTTCTTGTTTGTGCTACCTCCGAAGACGTCAACGCACCTGCCCGAACTGACGTTGCGGATTAATCCGCCGTACTGCGAACGCCCCTGAAGGGTAGTCTGCGCGGGCGTCGCCGCAGCACCGAAAAATGCGACGATTACTACAAGCGACAAAATTGAAGCAGGTCGTGACACGGTGAGCTCCTTGAACTGAAAAATTATCTAGAAAACCCTTGTTAGGGGCACAGCTACGATCGTCAAGTAAGTGTTTGTGAACTGAGTCCGAGTTGTGGGATTCGATCACGCCTTCGCCGTTGCGCCGCGAATTACGCGGTAAATGAGCAACAACAGGATCGCTCCTACCACAGACATGATGAAACCAGCACCCTGCCCTGCCCGATACCAACCGATGGCTTGACCCAGGTATGTGGCAAGGATGGATCCGGCGATGCCAATGATCATCGTGATCCAGATTCCACCGGGATCTTTTCCGGGCATGAGGAACTTGGCCACAACTCCGACAATTAATCCAATAATCATTTCCCAAAGCAGACTGAGCATTTGCGCCCTCCGCTACGACTTCGATTTAGTTCGCACAGCGAAGATCGACAAGCGAGATCGCGTCGCAGGTGTAGCAGATCACCAGATGTGTGCCAGTCCCCAGCCCTGAGTCCCGGCACACATCCGGCGTCTCGGGACAACTTCTAGGCCTGTCGTTGCCTCTCGGCGACCTTGGCAAGCGCCACCGTCATAGCGGCCCCACCAAGCGTTTTAATCAAGGTCGTATGTTGAGCGTAGAAGGTGCTGACGGACTGCACCACCGACGGATTCGAGCTCTGAGCGTGAGCCGCGAGTTGCTGAACGGCGTCCGGTGAAAGCTTCTGGGCTTGTTCGGGAGTTAACTGCGAAGTGCCGCTGGCCGCAACTCCGGCAAGTCCCGCGGCGCCCAAAATCTGCGTCAGCATGGCGGGATTTACGGAAGATAATAGTTGATTGACCATGCCGGCCTTCTGCTCGCCGGTAGAGTTGTTAAACAGCGTTGAAAGCATTTGTCCAAAGGCCGGCGTCTTGTCGGAATTGAACATGGCCGTAAGCCCTTCGGCGATGGCACTGGGGGGAGCTGCTTGCGCCACCTCGTCGAAATGCGCGTGTACATCGGGCGCCGGAGCGGCTGCAGCGCCGCCAGACGTATACTGCTTCAGAAGTCCTCCTACTTTGTCCATCCATCCCATTTTTTTCTCCTTGGCGAATTAGATTTGGAGCCGGCCCGCTGAGGGCACTTCTTAATACTGTTCGCAACCTTCCTCGCAGCGGCCCTGGACGGGGAGAGCTGCCGAGCACCTTCAGGAAGCAACGCTACTAACGAATGGTCTAGGGAATGATCAGTTCGATTCCCGCACGGACTTTGTCAGGATCGGTGAGCTTGTCTTTGTTGGCCTCGAAAATTTTCATGTACTTGTTGGCGTCGCCGTAAAACTGTTTGCTGATTTTCGAAAGGTTATCGCCCGCTTGCACCGTGTAGGTTCGTGCAGCCGGGGTTGAAGTTGCGCTGCCCGCTGCGGCTGCTGCTGCCGCAGCTGCGGCCGGCGCCTGGATGTCTGCGATGAGGTCGGAGAAGCTGGGATCAACCAGCTTGATCTGGTCCCACACGCGGTTCTTCAAGTCGGTGGAAGGCGCGGAGGCACGAATCAGAAGCTTATCTCCCTCCATATTCAGGTTTTGCATCTGAATTCCCTGCGACTGAATGAAATTCAGCACGGACTGATACTTCAATTTGAGCTGCTCGAATCGGTCTGCCATGGAAATCTCCTTATCGACTCTTCTCGATGCTTAGTTCTCGGGGTCTGCTACATGGCCTACTTCGAGGGTTGTTTCGCGATTATGAGTTTGGAGATTTTGTTGTAGGTTGCTTGGGGGACAACTTTCTTGTGGACCAAATCCGTCTTGGCTTTGTACGGCCGGCCATCAATGATCTTCTGCGAATAGGCAGTGCCGATGCCTGGCAGGGCTTCGAGCTGCTCTTTTGAGGCCGAGTTGATGTCCACCAGATCCGCGCTGGTGGCAGATCCGCTCGAGCTTTGTGCCGGAAGCGCAACGGCTCCGGGGGTCGCGTTCGCTGTGACCTTTGGGGCCCACGCCATTAGAGCGAGCAGCATACCGAGAGCCGCACTGCAAACTGCAAACCTGCACGGGTGCTTCATCATCATCGTTCCTCCTTGTCTTTAATAGTTATTCATTTTTCGCGGCACGGTAGCCTGCTTTCAGCGCGTCGGGTTCGGACATGTATTTGCCATTCTTCGTCTTGCCGTAATACCTGGTGCCTTCTTTGTGGTAAACGCCGGAGTCCAGGTTGACCCAGACCATTCCACTGCCGGGAGAAGGTTGAGCCTGCGGCGCGCTTTTCGCGGTCTGCGGCGAATTCTTCGCAGCAGCCGGTGGGGCGGCCGGAGGTGCTGACGCGGCTGGAGCCGGAGCCGGCTCGGCAGGCGCGGCCGACGAAGAAGCCGAAGAGTTCGATGGCGCTGGTGCGTCCGATGCGGCAGCCGAAGAAGACTTGCGCTTCGATGCCGATGATGTTGGTTGCGGCGATGCGGCGGGCGCAGGAGTGTTTCCGGTTGTTACCAGCGGAGTGATCTTCTTGATGGTCGCGGCAGAAACGCCGGCCTTGGACAAATCACTCGTGGAAGAATAAGGGCGCCCGGAAATGATCTTCTTGGCGGTCGCGGGACCTACTCCGGGCAAATCTTCCAAATCCTTTTCGCTCGCAGAGTTTAAATCAACTGGACCCGTGGGCGCGCTCGAGGCGGCCGGCTTTGCCGAGGCGGCCGGCTTACTTGCCGTTGATTTCGCTGCTGCCGGCGCGGGAGCGGCACCGCCGAACGTAACCAAAGGAGTGATTTTCTTGATGGTCGCGGCAGAGACGCCGGCCTTGGACAAATCGCTCGTCGAAGAATACGGGCGCCCAGCGATGATTTTCTTGGCTGTAGCCGCACCGACTCCGGGCAGATCTTCCAGATCCTTTTCGCTGGCGCTGTTCAGATCTACCTTCGTTCCGCTTGCTTGCCCGCCAAATCCGGAGCTCGCAAGTGCACTCGCTGAGAACGCGAATGCGCCGATCGTCAAAAATATTGCGATGATCTTGAATGTCTTTCTCACTGTTCCCCCAGTATTGCCTCAGTGGCTGCCTGCAATCTTCACGCTGCCCGAGATGGAGATGATCGAGACGGCCCACGTCGGCCGTAGAATCGCTTGCCACAATCGCAGCAGCGATACGCCTCCAGATGCAACGTGAGCAGGAATTGCTCCTCAACTACTCCGCGATGGCGGGAATGCGCAATATGGTCGCAACCGCAATGCGGACAATACCGCTTCGCCGTCGGATTGATACTTTCCATAGCGTAAGTTCCCAGGGTCAGCTACCGCGCTTCTCTACTCCTCTTGCTTCCCGCCGGCTTGGTTCAAAGGGCTCGCTTTTGCGCGTTGCGTAGCCGAGCCGCACTGCGCAGGAGGTTTTCCAACTCGCTGTCCTTTTCGGAAATATTGCGGGGTGTTTTCGGCCGGCGCTCAGCCCTCCCGTTTGAGTGAAGTATGCGGCAGTACAGGGAGCCTGGCTGCAACTCCTTGCCGGAGAATACGATGAGAGCCATTTCGCACGACTCCTGCTGTAATGGAGGCGAACCCGGTGGGAGGGAGAGGACAGCATCCCCTCTGCGAGGAGAAGCCACCTCCATAATAAGTACATTTACGTACGTTTCTATTCAGGTGACTATTGTCAGAATTGACAGTAGAAACCTCGCGGCTTTCTAGCCGGGGGCTTCGCGAGGTTCAAGAAAAAGGTCCTGTTTGGTGCCTTCATCCTCGACGATCCTCGAAACCTGACAGTCAGGCTGAGTTGTCTCGCAGGCAGACTGGATTCGCACATTCGGCAAGACTTATGAGCCAAGTCGCGGTAAGTGACGTAGCGGGGCAAATCAAATCGCCTCCTCTTGCCCCATGCCGCATCGCAAATTCGATCCCCACCGCTCTAGCGAGTCGCTTGGAAACCGCGCGGATTGCGAGAACGTGGCGCCATTCCGCGTGTGGTAGCATCCGTGCAAGGTATTGGCGACAACAGGACAGCTCAGCAGTTGCAGTTGAATTGCCGGCCGGGTAGCCAAATCGAAAATCCGGTGTAAGGTTCTCGCGCGGGCGAATGCGGAGTCAATTCATTGTTCAAGTTCAAGCGGTTCGTTCAAGTTCTTCCTTTGCTGTCGATTCTTGGGTTGTCCAGCTGCATCAGCTCTGACGTGAGCAACCTGTTCATCACTGGGGTCAAGCTCACTCCGGCGAATCCGACGATTGCGGTTACCGCGACGCAGCAATTCGCTTTGACTGTGACGTTTGTCGATGGCCAGACTTCGAATGTAACGACCAGCGACTCGACGTATGCATCGGACAATAAGGCGGTGGCGACCGTCGATGCTTCGGGTTTGGCAACAGCTGTTGCTACGGGAACGGCGAACATCCTGGCCAGCTACCGCGGTAACAACACCAAGACGCTCTTGACTGTGACGGCCGCGACGAACGTCGTCAGCGCGGTGCAAGGCGATTCGCGGGTGCTACACGTTACGAATCTACGCTCCGGCCAGCGGATGACTTTCGCGGCGAATGGGTTGGGAGATTCAGTGATGATTTCGCGGGACGGCGCGGGTATGGCCGCGGCTGAGGTGTCCGTGCTTCCGGAACATGGTCCGGGGTGGTTGGCGATCGATCCCTCGGCCAGCTACCTATATGTAGTGAATCAAACTTCTCACAGTATTTCGGCTTTCAGCATCAACTGGAAAACCGGCGAATTGAATGCCGTGGTGGCTTCACCGTTTGCAGCGGCCGCGAGACCCTCAAGCGTCGAGGTCAATCCGGATGGCACAGGGCTTTCCGTGGCACATTTCGAAGACTCGACTATTTCCTACTTCCGGATTGACCCCGCGACCGGAGCGCTCACGCCGGAGCCGTAGTCAGTCTGGCGGATGCTTACCATTTTCCTGAGTGGGCGCCGCCGTCGACGTGCAGCACCTCACCCGTTACTTGACGGGCCTCTGTGAGATAAACCACGGCTTCCACGATGTCCTTCACGTCTGAGATTGTGCCCATGGGCGAGAGCGTCTTCAGGAAGTCTTCTGGGTTGGTCGCGTGCAGCGGCGTGTCCACGGTGCCGGGCGCTACGGCGTTGAAGCGGATTTTCTGCTTGGCGTATTCCGAGGCTAAGCTCAGCGTGACAGCTTCAAGGCCGCCTTTGGTGATCATCGGGACTGAGGCGTTAATACCTGCGATGGGGTTGGCCACGAGCGCGGCCGTGATGGTGACGACGCTTCCGCCGGACTTCTGCGCGAGCATCTGCTTGACCGCGCCCTGTGTGATGTAGAGGAAGCCTTCGAGGTTGGTGGAAGATAGCGCTTTGAAGTCTTCCGCTGTGTAGTCGGTGAAGGGTTTGGTGAAGAAGATGCCGGCATTGTTGACGAGCGCGTCTACGGAGCCAAACTTCTGGATGGCTATCTCGACGATTTTGGAAGCGACGGCACTTTCACCGATGTTGCCATCTATCAGGGCTAGGTGATCAGAACTAGTGAAGATACTCGACTTCGTAATATTGCGCGAGCTTGCGACGACATTGTAGCCGCGAGTAAGGAACGACTGGGCTATGCCGGCTCCGATGCCTTGCGAGGCTCCCGTGACGATTACTGTTTTCTGATTGCTCGCCATGTCTTATCAGCCTCCTTGGCTGTTGGAGAAATTGTAGGCGGCGCCTGCGAACTCCAGGCGATTCCGTCGGGGTCTTCGACAGCGACGGAGGAGTTACAACTCTTGCGCTCGGGGCCCGGTCCGCTGATGCGTCCTGCGGGCGAGAACGGCGAGCCGCGGATAACTCCCGTCGCCTCGAGGCCCTTGGCTACGAATACCGTGTGAGCCGCTTCAATGTCCGCGGCAAGGGAGTCACGCCCGCGAAGCGTGGCTCATTCCGGGGTGGGCTGATCCGGCTCACAGGGTCAGTTCCTGGAAGTTTCCTGGAACCTCCGGCTCAGGGTTTTAGGGGCGTGTTTGCGAGAATGTCCACTTTGTCCACTTGCGGTGGAACCGCAAATAATTCGGCGGCCCGCTCGCCCAAAGCCTTCGCAATGTCGCCGGTCAAGTGGGCGTTGCGGCCCGCTTCATTGGCAAAGGTGTCGAAGATGCCGAACGTCCGCGGCCCGAGTTTGATCGCATACCATTTCAAGGTCCCTTTTTCATTCAGCGCGAGCGGCTGAGCCGACTTTAGAAATGCTTCGACATCAACTTCTTTACCTGGGCGTGCTTCGAGCCTGACTAACAAACCGATTGCTTCCATTGATTTTTCCTCCTGTGTTGAATTAGTTGCGACCGGCAAACGAAGGTCAGTTCATTTGATGCCGGGTTTGTTGACGCCGTAGCTCTGCTCACAAACATAAGTAGACGTGAGGTTGGATACGCACATGTGCGGGTTCATGCTGGGGTAGTCGGAATCCTGCTTAAATCAGGTTGCCCGGTAGAAACACAATGACTTACGCGGGAGTTTGGAGTCTGACTTAAGGAAAGAGTCAACGGCTATGTGCGAGAGTGAGGTCCGGCTCCGAGTCGACACGATCTAGTGTCTGAGTCGGGGCGAACGAGTTCAACTATCACTCTTTTATTCGATGCCTGGTGTTGTGAATAAGATTGCACGCAGCGAGGCGATTCGACTGGACCTTGGTGGGGTCAGCGCCAGCAGAACACTTGGGCGAATGCGCGGCGGGCTACTGCAAAGCCTTGGCTTTCTTGCGGACCTCCGCCAGCAACTTCGCGGGCAATGCGGAATAGCCTTCGAGGGCGGCGGAGCGCTGGCCGTCGGTATAAATCCAATCGAGCAGATCGCTCATAGCGGCGGCGCGCGCGGGATCAGCCGCTGTGGTTCGCAAATAAATCCAAGTGAAGCTGGTGATTGGGTATGATTCCGCGCCCGGAACGTTCGTCAAAGAAGTGGAAAAATTATTCCACCGGGGCTCCTCGGCCGCGGCGCACGCCGCCGCGATCGTCTCCGTGGAAGCTTTCACGAAGCGCCCCGCGGGATTTAGCACCGCAGCCTGCGGAATATTGGCCTTCAGCGCATACTGATACTCCACGTATCCAATCGAGCCGGGAATGTTTTTCACTTTGTCCGCGACGTCCGAACTGCCCTCCGCCGCCTCGCCCACGGGCCACTTCGGCGAAACGTTCACCCCCACTTCACTGCGAAATTTCGGATTGACCTTGGACAAGAAATCCGTGAAGACGTAGTTCGAGCCCTTCCCCGCCGGGCGATTGATCACTTTGATCGGAAGATTCGGCAACGGAACGTCGGGATTCAACTTGGCAATCTGCGGCGCGTTCCAGGTCTTCACATCGCCGAGAAAAATGTCAGCCAAAACATCGCCGGACAGCCGCAGCCCCCCATGCAAGTCGGGGAGGTTGTAGATCAGCACGATCCCGATCAGCGCGACCGGCAGTTCGGTCAAGCTGCCGTCTTTGCGCTGCTTTTCGGTTAGTTGCGCCTCACCGGCGCCGAAATCGCTGGACCCGCGCGAAATTTCCTTGATGCCTTCGCTGGTGCCGATGGGAAGGTAGCGAATTTGAATATTGGCGTTGCGAGCGCCGTACTCTTGTGTCCAGCGGGTGTAGAGAGGCGCCGGCACGCTGGAACCGGAACCTACCAGCACGATGGCGACGCTCTGCGCCTGCGCTACAGAGCTGAGAAAGGTGAAAGCGAAAAGCGGCAACAGCCAGAGCTGCAAAAATAAACGCCAAGCGGAAAATCGCCGCGCACCGCTGGGGGCCGGGAATGTGCGAGACACTTTTTCGTAATCCTCCTGATCCCAATCGGGCTATTTGCTTGACATGAACCCGTACCGTTAGCCGTAGCGCACGCAAGTGAGCTGATGACCGTAACTTACCATCGTTACATCCGCCCAGCCTGCACGGTGAGCAGTCATGTTGTCATACTAGGAACGCCGGGCTTGGTGCGGTGGGTGGGTACAGTCAATCCCTGGTGCGAGTACAGAGTGTAGTGGATGGGCGTGCGGCGGCGGGGCTCGTACATTGCTGACCAGCGCTTCGCCTAGCGGCGAAAAGCGCACCTAAGTCACAGTCGCGTGAGGTATTTCAATGACACAGACCGAAATCGCAGTTCTCGCCATCGTGGTAATCGCGATCGTTGCTGTAGCCGCGCTGATTGTTTTGCGCCGGCGGAGCGAAAAATTGCGTGCTCGATTTGGCCCGGAATACGATCGGGTTGTGGCCGAAAAGGGGAACCGATTCAAGGCCGAGGCCGAACTTGAGAGCGTCGAAAAACGGGTGAGGAGCTATTCGCTGCAAACGCTCAGCGCCGCTGATCGCGACAGGTTTCAACAGTCGTGGCGGAGGATCCAGGCGGAATTTGTAGATGATCCTGCTCGAGCACTCGCGGAGGCGGATCAGCTGTTGGGGACAGTAATGTTGGCTTGCGGCTATCCACCCAGCGATTTTGAAAACCGCGCTGTGGAAATATCCGTGGACCACGCAGCGGTGGTGGAGCATTACCGGGCTGGGCACGAAATCGCGGTGCGCCAATCGCTACGCCAAGCCACGACCGAGGACCTGCGGAAAGCTATGATTCATTACCGCGCCTTGTTCGACGAATTGATGGGAGAAGAGCAGATTCCACTGCGTGCGCGCGCGGTTGGCCGCGGTTAGTGAGGGCTAAAAGTTGACAGTCAAGAATTGAGAGCTGCTGCACGTCGCTGATGCGGCAAAGAGAATACGAGTCAAGTTCCGAAATCGTGAAACAAAGGAGATCGTTCATGACCGAATATCTTCGCAAGGATACGGGCCTCATCGCTGAACGGGTGAAAATTGTGGACGCGAACTCGACGGAGCCGGAGACAATTACCGAGCGCACGTTGGGACGTGACACCGAAGCTCACACTTTGATTACACCGCCTCCTGCAGACGTTCCGGTTGCCGCGAACGCTGTGAGCAATTCGGGAACAGGCGCCGCCGTCGCACGCGCACGCGAGGAAGACAGGGTCGCCCTATTCATAGCCAACGAAGCGAGCCAGTTGCGCGCGCGATGGGACGGCATTCAGGTGGGATTCGTGGACGAACCGCGCAAGTCCGTGCAAGAGGCGGATGCACTGGTTTCCGCGACAATCACGCGGCTGGCGGAGATGTTTGCAGCTGAGCGGCAGAAACTAGAACAGCAGTGGGATCGAAGCGAGAATGTTTCGACCGAGGATTTGCGGCTTGCGCTGCAACGGTACCGCTCGTTTTTTGCCCGGCTGCTGGCGATTTGAACGAACGGCTAAGTTAATCCGAGCGGACTGCGTTCCAAGGGGCGTGCTGGCCGTGGAGACCGTACATGCCTGACATTGTGTTGCCATCGATCCTGCCTCGGAAGGTGAGCACATCGTGAGTATGGGTGCTGAATTCGATGTGATGGACGTTCACGAAGCCTTCAATTCCGCCCGATTGATGCGGACCTTTGAAATGTCCGGATAGCTGATTGCCGAATTGCTGGATTTGCACGAATTTCGTGGAACCGCCCGGCTGGTCAATGTTCTGCGCGTAGATTGTCCAGTTGCCTGAAGCGTTATCCGGCCCGGGGCCTGATGGCTCCTGCTGCGCGTCCTGCTGGGCATTCACAAACTCTGCGGCCGCCTTAAGCTCAGCGTCGGCCTGCGCCAATAAATCCTTCGCCCTTGCCGCATGACCACCCAGTTGACCGTTGTTCGCACCTTGGGCCATTTGGATTCGCTGATACGCATCCACGATATCACCTTGCGCGGTGGCCAGGTTGCCGTGGCGGTCCGGATCGATGTTCTGCACCGGTGGTGGCAGCGGTCCTGTTTCTTGCGGCGCCTGCTGCGGTTGTTGTGTCTGCGGCGCTTGTGTTGTCTGTGGCGCCTGCGCGGGCTGTGGCGCTTGCGCTCCCTGTTGCGATTGCGGCGCCTCGGCGTTTTGCGCGCCGAGCAGCGGGACGGCGATCGCCGCAGCAAGAATCAAGCCGCCAGTTATTACTTTTCGCACGTTCATGTTCTTGGGCCTCGTCTTGTCTTCTAGTCCCACACCGCAATGACGATGCGGCCATCGTCTCCGATCACGATCGTCAGACGATTCGGATCAGAATCAAGCTTGCCAAGTCCTTCTGCAGGTTTCACCACGTGCAACATTTTCGGTAGACTTTCTTCGTGAATCACTTCGTTGGCGCTCAGTCCAGAGGGCGCGGTTTCGCCCTTCGCGACAAAGTACTTGCCAACGCAATCCGTGCAATCGCTCGGAGGCGGCGGCGCCTCTGCGTAACCCGGTATCGCTTTCAAGGTAACGCGATTCGTCGCGCCATGGACTCGCACCCCCTTGAACGGATGGCCAGGCTCGAGCGTGAAAACAGCTTCGATTACCGGGCTCTTCGATGGCGCCGTTGAATCTGTCGGCGCCTTTGCGACGAACGCCAGATCCAGCATTCCATCTGGCGGAGTTCCCTTGGTGAGCGGAACTAGTTCGGCGTCGTCCCAACCGTCGGTGCTGGTTATCCCGCGCACTCGGATCACGTCCAGCGTCGGTCCATGCGTGCTGCTCATCGCCTCGACGCTCGTTACCCAAAGCACCGGTGCTTCTCTTGGCTCCTCTGGTTCCGGTTGCTCCGATTCGCCGGCTTCTGCTGCGGGTGCCTCGTTCTGTGCCTTTGGCGCCGCTTGACCTTTTTTCGGCGTACTGGAGCCCGTCTGCGCAAATGCAGAAGTACCGAAGAGCCCTACGCTAAAAATCACCGCGGCAATTATCCACTTTTTCATCGCGAACCTCGTTGAATCGAGTGTATTGCGACACCCGGAGTATTTGATCCGAATTTCTTCACGCCGTCACGACACGCGTACCACGCTATCAATGTTATCCACGCACGCCCTGAAACTTGTCGGCTGCAGCCACCGCTGCGAGCTGCGCTGCGTGCGCGATCGCGCCGTCAATTCCACCTTCCAGGCGATCCAGCGCATGCAGAATTAAATCTGTCGGCACAATCTGCACCAGGCTGCAAAACGCCGTGCGGCTGCTGGCAAAACTGCCGTTCTCCGCCAGCTTGTTCACCGGCGCGCCGCCACCGCACACTGAAAAGTAATCGCACTCCTTGCGGCACATTTCCACGCCCGCTGTGATGTCGCGCGTCATGGCCTGCATCGCGGGGCTGCCCAGCATGTCTTGCAGCGAATCCGACAGAACATTGCCAACGATGTAATCGTTGTACGTCGTGCTCTTGTAACCGAGCAGTTCCGGTGAAAAGCTGGAGACGTTGCCGTGGCAATCAATATTGACCATGCCAAAAGGCTCGACCTGCGCGTTCTCCGCGCAGCTTTGTTCCGGCCGGAAAATCCGCGAGATCATGCCGTCAATTTCGCGGATGAAATGGATGCGGGAACTCTTGCGCGACAAAGTCCAGAATCGATCCAGGAAATGGCGAAAGCTTTCGATCGGATCCCCACTCGTAAGCAAGCCCGAGACATAACTTCCCTCGGACTCCTCCACATTGAAGCAGACGTCATCAATCCCTTCGGAAAGGTAGAAATCGAGCAGCTCATCGGGCGCGCTCATGCTTTTTTCCGAAAGCACGGTGATGACATGGAAAGGGACATTCTCGCGTCGCAGCAGGCGAATTCCCGCAATGGTGCGGTCGAACGTTCCTTTACCGGCGCGCGTCACCCGGTTCGCGTCGTGCAGTTCCCGCGGCCCATCAATGCTGACGCCCACGCCGACGTGCCATTTCTTGATGAAGTCACACCAGTCCTGGTCAATCAACATTCCATTGGTCTGAATGGAATGGCGCAATTCGAGTCCGGCAGGTCGCAGCGCTTCAATGGCTTCGAAAGCGGCTTGATAATAGGAGGGCGGCAGCACGAGCGGCTCACCGGCATGCCAGATGATCGTCAGATAAGGGCTGGACCAGCCTGACGCGAAGATTTTCTCAAATATGGTGGTGACCGTCTGCAAAGGCATGACGGTTTTTGCATCGCGCTGCGGCAGATAGCAGTAGCGGCAGTTGATATTGCAGAAAGGCGTCGGCTGTAGCACGACGGTATGGATCAGCGGCGCCAGATCGCAAGATGTTGGCTTGTCTCGGGCCAGGGCATCCACGGAAATTACCAGTTATGCCAGAAATTGTGCCAGTTGTGCCAGCCGTTATGCCAGTTGTGCCAGCCGCCATTTCCCCAGCCGCCGTTTCTCCAACCGCCATTTCCCCAGCCGCCGTTGCGCCATCCCCAGCCGCCATTTCCCCAACCGAAGTTCGGCCATTCGCCCAGCAGCGCGGCATCAGAGACAGAACCCTGCCCTTCCTTGAACGCAACTTCGGAAACTCCCGCGCGGATCTCGCTGAGGCGCTCGGCGACGCTCGCGATGGGCGCCTTATCTTTTCGACTCGCCGAAGCAGCTTCCGACTGCACAGTGGCCAGCAGTGTGGAAATTCCCAGAACGCCGGCGGGAAGCAACACGGCGAGCGCTTGTTTCATTCGGTTACGCACAGTCATGGGCAAACTCCTGCGGTTTTGATGCGCGAAAACTATCACTGAGTGTATAGCTCGTCAACTTTTATTATGTAAAATTCGGGCAGTGGCTCAGTTTCCGATTACGCGACTTACCAGGACCTTCGCGGGGAGCGTGGATTGCGAACGAATCGCGTTGTCGCGCACCGCCGGTGCGTGCGGCTTCGCTGCTATTACTGTAGGTCCAGCGAAGGCCCGCTGACTCGCGTCCCCTTGAGGTGGAAATCTACGCTGACGTGGTCGGCAATTTTTATGAACGGAATGCCTTTGTTCATCCCGTAGTCTTTGCGGTTGAAGACCATACTTCCTTTAACCTCGCCTGAGCCCGTGCCCTTGCCGGAAACCGTCAGCGTCAGCTTTTCGGGGTTTGATACACCGCGAATAGTAAAGTCGCCATCCACTTCATAGGTTTCGTGACCTGTCTTCACAATTTTCGTGGACTTAAAAGTGATCACCGGATTGTTCTCAACGTCGAAGAAGTCCTTGCTCTTGAGTTTGCCGTTCTTCATGCCGCTTCCGGTATCCACGCTGGCTGCCTGAATTGTGATCTCTAAAACTCCGGTCGTTTCGTCGGGAGATGTAAATGTTAAAGTGGCATCCCACTTATCGAATTTGCCGACGATATCCATTGACGCCTTCACGTCAAACCGAATCGAACTTTGTACCGGCGTGATCACGAACACCGGAGCTTGCGCTCGACTCGCTGACGGGAAAGCAGCGGACCCTGAGAGACAGAGGATAGCTGATAGAAGCTTGTACCTATTCATGCTTCCTGCTAGACGCGACACGTGAGCGATGGCGGTCGGCGTTGATTACCAGTTGTCGTCCGTGCGATGCCAGGTCTTATCCGGGTTGTAGCGCTCCATCGCCGCCGCGATTTTTGCGGTATCGGGCCCAAGGTCCTTTTGGTAAACGATTCCGCTGTAGCTGACGATAAAAGTCTGGACCCCCGTGACCTTGTACTCGGCCGGCCAAGCCACCATCGCAAATCCGCCAATCATCACGCCGTTGATCACGTAGTCGAGTTCTCCGTTCGGCGCCGCAGGGCCCTGCCCGTTCAGAACTTTGAAATAGTAGCCGTGGAAAGGCTCGCCTTTGGTCGTGTAACCTTCTTGAATCGCTTTTGCGATTGTCTCGCTAACCGGACCTTCCCAGCTTCCATCTGAATTTTTCCAGGCCAATCCATCTTGCTTTCCGTCAGTGCTGATCGTTCGCTGAGCATACTGATTGATGCCGGAATTGTCGTGAATTTCCGAGGCGTATTCCTCCTGTGCTTCCACGAAGCCTCGGCAAATTTGAATGGCGTCCAGTTCGTTGGCTCCGATGCGTCGGTAAAGGACCTCGTCGTGACCGGTCTTTGAATCGAAATACCACTTCGCGCCTTTCTTGACCAGCGGAACCGGCAACGGCCATTCCTCCTCACCTACCAGGATCGTGGCTTGGTTCGGGTTCTTCGGATCAATGACGACGGAATTCTTTTTTTGGGCGCGCTCCGCAAATGCAGCTGCGTTGTTTTTGTCCTGGACGTGGTCGGCTGTGCTCACCAAGTCTTCCCCAGCCTGACCGAACATCGCTGTCAGCGCCGGTAGGTCATAGTCCGCGGCTGCTTTAATCAGCGCGGCAGCTGCTTCTTGCGGCGTCGCAAATCCCGTCTGGCTGGTTTGCGGAAACGCGGCCGCAGTGGATTTCGAAAGTGGCTGCGCAGAAATGGCCACCGAGAAGGACAGGGCGATTACAAGAGCGGCCAGAACAGTGACACATGAAACGGCGTTCTTCGATCGTGTGCTCATTGCTGTCTCCTTGTTCGTTGGTGTGCTCATCGCTTCCGCCCGCCGCTTCTGGCCGCCCCGCCGCCGGAAGCCCCCATGCTGGTAGCCCCTCTCTGATTGCTGGTACGAGCTGCGTTGCCGCTCATCCCGCTCGATGCGCCACCGAATGCGCTCTTATTTGTGGCGCTCGGAGTATTTGGAACTTGCCGGTTTCCAACCCGGTCACCGCCGCCACCGCCGCCGCGATTCGCGCCCACATTATTCGCGCCTCCGCCTGCCGGACGCGTGGACGCGTTTGCGCCTCCGCCCCCGGGGCGTGTGGAAGCGTTTCCGCCGCCTCCGCCGCGGTTTATTGAGGCGGGTTGTTGCCGCGCTTGGCCCTGTCGTGCATTCGCTTGCCGCGTGGCCACGGAGTCGCCTCGAGCTGTTCCGCCATATTGGGTCGCGGTTCCCCGGTTTGAATACGGAGTTCCACCACGATGTTGCGGATTGTGTTGCCAGTTGTTGCCGCCGCCGGCAGGCAGGGTGCTGGGGCGATTTATATTGCCCGTGTTGATGTTCCCTCGATTGATATTCGTGTTGTTGTAGTGGCGTACGTAATTATTGTTGATGTTAATGTTGACGTTACTGCGCCCCCACCCACAGTTATAGCCCCAACCGCCGTGGTAATAGGAACCGATGGCGAGCCCGACCCCGAAGGCGATCGCAACGCCCGCAGCATAATAACTGGGCGGGGGGTAGTAAATCGGAGGATACGGGTAGACGGGAGGTCCGTAAACGACCACGGGATTATAGGACGGCACATAAACGATCTGTGGGTTGGCCTGCTGAACGACCACGACGGTCTTCGTTTCTACTACCTTAGTTTCCACCGTCTGTTGTTCGGTGGATTTCAGGTTTCCTGCATCCATGGCCTTCTTGCGCATGCGTTGCACCGCGTCCATCACATCACTTTGTTGCGCAAGGAAGGCGTTACCCAAGTCAGTGGTCCACTTGATACCGTCGACGAGTTGCTTCACCAGGTCTGGGAACGCGGACATGGCTTGGACGCTGGGATCCCAGTCCTCGTTTTGCACGGCGTCGGTGAGCGCTTGTCCTTTCAAGTCCGGGTGTTTCCCTAACCAATTCTGCAGTTGAACGAGTTCGAGAGGATAGGTGGACGCCGCGAGCACTTGGGCCAAGAGCGGGTCGGGATAGAGCGCGATCGGCGCAACCAGCGAATCCAATTGGTCACTGGGTATCGTGGAATCCGCCTGCCCTTGAGACGCGGCCCCCTGCTCCGTCGGGCGTGCATACGCCCAGGTCTCGCCTGGAGCAATAAGCAGTGCACAAAGAACTGCTACCAGAAATCGAATGTGAAGCATTGTGTTTCGTCTCATTCTCTTCTCCTGGCTACACCCGCCGTCTGGTAAACATTGACTAGGCGGCATTTTCAGTCCACGTCCGGAATCTGACCGTCCGTTTCCTTTTTCTCTTCCTGCTGCTGCGCCGGTGTACCGAGATAATTCACATGCACTTGGCTGATCTTGCCGTTGAAAGCGAAAGGTGCCTTCTCGTAGTAATCCACCGAGACGGGCGAGCCGAGGTCGGTGCCGATGTCGAAACAATCGTTGGCAGTGAACAATACCGGCGCACTGACTGGGACCTGCCCTTGCGCGACCTGCTGGCCGTTCACTTTCAGGATCACATCCAACGGACCCGCGGGTCTTTTTACGGCGTACCTGGTTTCCACTTCGATTTTCACTTTTCCCGTGGGCAGCTTATCCGTCGCTCGAATGTGCGTGCGCTGGATCTCGAACAGGTTGTACTCGTACGAAAGCACGCCATCTTGAATGTACAGAGACAATCCACCAGAAAACGCACCGAGCGCATACAGCACTCCATTGGCATTGGCGGGAATGTCTGCGTCAATGGTGACCACGTTCTCCTTGTTCCCCAACGCCGGCGCAGCGAACTCCGGCATGCGCGTCATGTTTCCGGGGAAGGTCCACTCGGTGTAAGGAGGCGCGATTTTCAGGTCAGGACGTACCACCGGAACCCACAGCCCGCCGCCGACCGGAAAGCCCTGGTTCTTGGCGAATTCCATGATGAACAGCTCTTTCATCGCCGCCACTTTCTCAGGCATCTTTGCCGCCAAATCATTCGACTGCGTCCAGTCCTCATCGAGGTTATAAAGTTCCCAGGGATCTTTGTCCGGGTTCCACAACAGTTCGCCCTTCGGGCCCAAGACTCCCTTCGGCAGACCGGGTAGCCATGGAGTGCGCGGGCCAAACGTGCCGGCAAACCATCCATCGTGATAGATCCCGCGGCTGCCCATGATCTCGAAATACTGTGTGTGTCTTACTTCCTTGGCCTTGGGATCATTAAATGTTGAGGCAAAGCTGACTCCGTCAAATGTGTCCTGCGGAATGCCGTTCACCACTCGAGGTGGAGTAATTCCGATCACGTCATAAAGCGTTGGAACTACATCGATCACATGTAAAAATTGCGGACGCGGCGTGGGATCGGCTTTGATTTTCGCCGGCCAGCGAATCGCTAGCGGGTTGCGTGTGCCACCAAAATGCGCGGCTACCAGCTTTGTTGACTTATACGGTGAGCTCCCGGCCCAGCCCCAACCCGCGTGATACATGTTTTCAACTTTTGCCGTCCCCAAGGCATCAAGTCCACCAAGCGTGTCGAGCGCCTTGATCTGCTGCTGCGTGGTTGTGGGAATGCCGTTCTGCGCCAGCAGCTCACTGATTGAACCGTTTTGCCCCTCCGCGGATGAACCATTGTCGCCCCAGATGTACATGACGATCGTGTTGTCTTTGTCCCCCTCTCGCTCTACTTCGTCCAGCATCCGGCCAACCTGCGCGTCCACGTGCTCCGTAAATCCAGCGAACACTTCCATGAGCCGCCGCTGAAACGGCTTCTCAGATTCCGGAATCGAGTCCCAAGAGGACATGGTCGCGGGCCGCGGCGTTAGCTGCGCATCCTGCGGAATGTAGCCCATAGCTTTTTGACGGGCGAAAACACGCTCGCGGTATTTATCCCAGCCGTCGTCGAACTTACCTTTATATTTTGCGGTCCATTCCGGGGGAACCTGATGTGGTCCGTGCGAAGCCCCGCTGGCCCAGTAGATAAAATACGGTTTCTCCGGCGCGAAAGATTTGTGGTTTTGCATCCAACCGATGGCGTCGTCGGCCAGATCTTCGCTCAGGTGATAGTAATCGTGACCGCCGGAGGTCTTCGGCGGATGTACGGTGTCAATATTCCTTATGAGATTGGGTTCATATTGCGACGCTTCGCCCGCCAGGAAACCGTAGAAGTATTCAAAGCCGTAGCCGGTGGGCCAGTAGTCGAAAGGTCCCGCTGCGGTGGTCTGTTCTGCCGGAGTGTTATGCCACTTCCCAAATGCGGCAGTGCTGTATCCATAGTCTTTTAAAACCTCGGCCACCATCGCGCTGCTCTTCGGCTGGATGCCGGAGTATCCGTCCCAGTCGTTCGCCAGTTCCGCGATCTGCCCGGCGCTGATTCGGTGGTGATTCCTTCCCGTCAGCAGCGCCCCGCGGGTCGGAGAGCACATCGCGGTCGTGTGAAACCGATTGTAGGAGATGCCCTCATGCGCGATACGGCTTAACGCGGGGGTGTGGATCTCACCGCCGTACGTGTCTGGCAGGCCGGGACCGACATCGTCAATCAAAACGATGATGACATTCGGCGCGTTCTTCGGCACATGGCTCACCTTCGGCGCCGGACTATAGATCGACTCCTGCATCGTCCTGCCAGCGGTGCTTCCCGATGGTTGGGGAGGAAAAGGCAAAACCTCCTGCGCGCTTGTCGGCACCGAAACAATCCCGCTGATTGCAAGAAAGCTCCATGTAGCGAGCCAGATGCAGGCCCGGTTCAGACGTCCCCGATCCAAGCGCTTCGTCCTGCTGCCACCAAACGTCAGAAATCTCTGGGCAACTTTCACGGTTGTATCCTCGATCGTTCCTGGGTCAAAGTGAGTCCGGGTCCTTGTGAAATGTGCACACAACTCCGGCAGATTGAGTTCCGCAAGCCCGTATCCGCGCTGGATACTTTCACTGGCATCAGTCGAATCCTATTGTCAAAACTAACAGCTCGTAAGCTCTGCTCGGAGGACCCAGGCCAGGCTTCATTCAGTCGGCCGACCCATCGGGTTGGCAGCCGCTGCTGGACAAGCGCCTCTCAATTTACGTCCGGACTCGTTCTGAACCGTATGCTGACCACTTACTGGTTATTAGGACTGCGCGCACGCAAGGACTGGGCGAGGCTTACTAGATTTTCGGCGTGCACGCGAACGACGCCGCCACGCGGGCTGTCAATGTCCGCTATCAGCGTGAACGAGACAGCGATAATGAGTGGCAGAACGAGGAGCAGTGTGGTTCTCGCTCCGCCTCGATGTCCACCATAGCCAATCAATAGATTGGAGCAGATAGCGATTACCGCCATCAGGCACCATGCTGCATTTGGTATGCGGTTCAACCAGGCGGCTTGGGTGTATCCGCGGGAGTTCAATACGTCGTTCATACCCATAGCGGTAATCGTTAGCGGCGCCGTCGGCTGCGCCGCAGCCGGCACCTGGACCGCTTCCCACAACTCGGCCTCCAATTGGGCGGTAGCGGACTCGATCTGCGCGAGCTCCTTTTCGTCACGGGTTGTGTAGTACAGAAGACGCTGGTCGAGATAGCCACGGAGCAGCGCACGGACTTTCGCCGCATCGGGTGCGGGCAGAAAATCTGCGCGGACGTACTCGGTACCGATAGCGTTGGCCTCTGCCTCCTCCAATACTTTGCGCTGATCATATCGGTAGATGGCCATCGAAAAGCTGAAGCCGATGATTAGGCCCAGCAGCGTCAGGATTGCGGTCATGATAGTCCCGAAATCCTCGCGCTCATTTTCTTCCACGCTCCGGCGCCTCTTACGAAGGAAAACCCCGATTCCAACCGAAAGCCACAACGCCACGAATGAAAGGGCCAAAACAAGGGACGAAAACCTCAGAACGTAGCTCATACGCGGAAGCCTCCTGTTGAAGCGTGGCCAATTTACAGCATCTTGGAGGCGAGCAACCGAACTATCAGGAGGACCCGACTGAAGTATCACGAAGCCTACTCGGAAGCAATCCACGTGCTTGGTAAACGCGCTTACCGGAAACTGACCCACCACCAAAATTCGCGCCAACGAAAATTCGTGAGCGGACTCAGGTTCCGATTGTGTTCCCTCTTGGACTGATGAGGATGCATTGCTCTGTTGGAATTGCGGATCAGGATTGGGTGATCAGGGAGATGTGAATTGGAGAGGATTCGAAGAGCAGGGAGACTTGGAGCGATTCGCTGGGTTCGGCGGATTGCAGGGCGTAGTTTTCGCCGGTGATGACTGTGGAGACGGAGAGCATGCAGTGGTCGGCGAGGCTGGCGACTTTGGTTTTGAAGTTGCCGGCCACCATGTTGCAGAGCTCGCCCATCGCGTCGTTGACGATGTTCGGATTTTTGGCGGCTTCGGCGCCGGCCATTTTGGAGGCGAGGCGGATGGCGGTGTCTGTGGAGCAATGGATGGTGGTGATGCCGCAGAGGACTCCGGCCATGCCGACCATGGCGGTCAGGCGGCTCTGCTTTTTTGCGTGTGTGGACGGTTCGGAGCGCGGGGCGCAGGCGGGCAGGAGGTAGGCGGTGAGGCGGGTCGCGGCCATCATCTCGAAGACTTCTAGCGTGGCGCACTCCAGGACCGATTTCCACGCGGGGTCGAGCGGAACTCGAGCTGGTGTGACGGCCGTGGCGTTGGTTGCGATGACGGCCGCGGTGCTTGCATCCGTACTGGTCACGAAACGCCTACCAGTAGCGGGCCTACGCGTTCTTTTACTTGCTCGGGGGTGAAGGGTTTGCGGAGATAGCCTTTGGCGCCGGCGGAGAGGGCTTCGACTACGCGGGCTTCGCTGCCTTCGGTGGTGATCATGATTACTGGGACGCCTTTGGCAGCGGGGATGGTGGGAAGAGTCTTTAGGAACTCGAGGCCGTCCATTACGGGCATATTGATGTCGCTGAGGATGATGTCGAGCGAGCCTTTTTGAACTTCGACGAGGGCTTCGGCGCCGTTGCCGGCTTCACGGACTTCGCCGAGGTCGAGGCCGGCTTGGCGTAGGGCGCGTTCGATGATTTTGCGCATTACGGCGGAGTCGTCCACGATTAGGATTTTTAGTTTACGCAAGTTGCGCTCCTGGTGGAGTGAGCGGGTGCAGATTCGACGGCAAAAGCAAAGTCAAATATGCCGACCTAAAAAAGCAACACCAGACGGCCGCTACAAAAGCCAAGTCAAAGGCAACGGCGCACGGGCGAGATTGCCTATGCTACCTTTATCGGCAGAGCGGCGGCGGGACGTTAGCGGGGCTGGGCTTGGAATGGGGGCCGCGGGAGGAGCATACTAGGCTGGAAATGGGAGGGAGTGGATCCATGAGAACTGAGGAAATTGGGAGCGCGCGTATGGTGGTGGTGATTGTGCTGGTTTTGGTGGGGCTGGTCCTGGCGGGCGGAGCTTATCGGATGGTTCACGCGTCGGACACGGCGCCTGCGGTGGGATCTGTGGCGCCGAACTTCACTTTGACTTCGCAGGAGGGCAAGGCGGTTAGCCTGGATGAGTATCGCGGGAAATGGGTGGTGCTGTATTTCTATCCGAAGGATTTTACCAGCGGATGCACGACCGAAGCGCACAACTTCCAGCGCGACTTGGCGCAGTATGAGGCGAAGAATGCCGTGATCATTGGCGTGAGCGTGGACAGCGCGGATTCGCATCAGAAATTCTGCACGAAGGAAGGGTTGAATTTTAAGTTGCTGGCGGATACGGAGCACAAGGTGTCTGAGGAATACGGGTCAATCATGAATTTCGGGATTAAGAAGCTTTCTGCGCGACATACGTTCTTGTTGAATCCGCAGGGTGTGATTGTGAAGGAGTATATGGACGTGAAACCGGCGGAGCATAGTGGTGAAGTGTTGTCGGCGCTGACCGAGTTGCAGAAGGCGCCGGCGTAGAGGCGGCGTCAACAGAGCCGCACTGCTTCTACGCGGCTGTTAGAGCAACAAAAAAGCCTCCCCTTGTGGCCGGGGGAGGCTTTTTTCGTTATCGAGCGGCTGGCTGCTGGCTGCAGCGCTCGGTTAGTTTGCCAGGAGCTTTTTGCGTTTCAGAGCCAGGGCCGCGAGGCCGGAGGCTAGCAGGAGCCAGGTCATGGGTTCGGGCGCGTTGGTGACGTTCAGGGTGTAGGCGTCGCCGGTCGCGCCGGTGAAATAGAATGTGCCGGTTAACATTGTTGGGGAAGCTTCGGGGCCGGAATAGAGCTGGGCGCCGTAGAGATCCGGAATGTAGGTGACGGTATTCATCCCGCCCAAGTCGCTGAGGCTGAAGAAGCAGATGATGTCGTCAACCGGCATGCCGCCCACTATGAGATCGGTGGAATTGATGGCGAATGAGGTGCCGTCCTCGACGAAGAAGGGCGTGGGATCCTGGGACATGGTCCAGGAAGCGGAGACGGGACCGCCGGAAAGGGTGTAATCCAAGGTCGCGCCGGAATCGGCTTTCGCGGGAATGGCGGCGAAAATGGTGACGATGGCCAGCAGGGCCCCGAGTTTTAGGGTGCGATTCATTGCGTTATTCTCCAGAGCCAGTGGGATAGCGCGCGGGGACCGCTATTTTGCTGGCGTGCGCAGAGGGAATGGCACGTGGTGGCCCAAAGTGGCTCTTTTCTAAGTAATTGATTGTAAATAGTTTAACTTGGATGGACGGGTGGGAACATTGGTGCCGCAGCTAGGGATTGCTCATTCCGTGACTAGATAGTTCCCTTCCCGCTGGAGCTGGGTTTTGGGGGTTTTTTGACCCCGATCGTCATCTTTCGGGCGCGGGATCGCTGGGACACCTATATGGGAAGGCCATTGGTTGACAGTGGTGGGAGAATGGCGGTGGCGGAATGGGGTTGGTGGAAGCGGTGGAGCGGTTCGAGCGGGCGCGGAAGGGAGTTTGATCTTATGAGAAAGATTGTGATTGTGGCGGTGTTTTGTAGTGTGGCGTTGAGCTGGGGATTTGACGGCGCGGCGCGGGCGCAACAAAGTGGTGGATCGGCGGCGGGGCACCCTGCTGGCGGTACGGGAGCGATGAGCGCGGACACACCTGAGGATGACGCGACTCTCAACTTGACGGATGAGCAGAGGACGCAGATCAAGACGATACGCGAGGATGGCAAGGCGCAGATCGCGGCGGTGCAGAAGGACTCTTCGCTGAGTGCGGAAGCGAAGCAGCAGAAGCTGAAAGTGATCCACAAGGACATCCGTCGGCAGGTTTGGGGCGTGATGACCCCAGAGCAGCAGAAGCGGTGGGCGGCGGAGCAGCGCGAACTCCGGGAAAATAAGCACGGCGGAGGCGCAGCGGCGGCGAGCAAGCCACAGAACTGATTTCATGGAGCATCGCACACCACTGTGGCGCCGCGGCGCCCCTTCCCGCGATCGAACTTCCCCGAAATAACTCATCAAGATTCCGCGTGAAAAATTCTTTGATTCTTTTCATATTTTTCTTGCATCAAAGGTGAATATCCGTATTCTGCATGATGCAAACTCGCTCCAGGTGAGCGCTGGCTAGAGAGCGAGGATTGCTGATGGAGGACGCGACAAAAAATTGAGCACCTTATCCCTCCCAGCCCAATTTCCTGCCCGGGCAGTTACTTCCACAAAAAGAAATGCAAAGCTCACACTGTGGCCGCTGGTGGCCGCGACGTTCTTCATGGTGTCTGGCGGGACGTATGGAACCGAAGACATCATTCACGGCGCGGGCTACGGCCTGGGAATTTTGCTGCTGCTGGTGACACCGCTGATCTGGAGCTTGCCGACTACTTACATGATCGGCGAACTATCCAGCGCGCTGCCTTCGGAAGGCGGATATTACGCGTGGGTGCGGCGCGCGATGGGAAATTTCTGGGGATTTCAGGAAGCGTGGCTGTCGCTGGTGGCGAGCATTTTTGATATGGCGATTTATCCAACGCTTTTTGTGGCGTACCTGACGCGGTTGATACCGTGGTTCGCGGTGGGACATCGCGGGTGGATGGTAGCGATGGGCGTGGTGACGGTGTGCGCACTGATGAATATCGCCGGGATACGCGTAGTGGCGATCAGTTCTTTGTGGCTTTTCTTTCTGTTGTCCGCGCCGTTCGTGCTGATCGTGCTGATCGCGCCGGCGAAAATCGGAGCGCTGCAGGGCGCGGTGACGGCGCCGACGACTTCGAGCGTGGGGTTGATCGGCGGGTTGCTGATTTGCATGTGGAATTATATGGGCTGGGATAACGCTTCTACGATTGCTACGCAAGTGAAGCGGCCGCAGAAGACTTATCCGACGGCGATGATTGTGGCGGTGATTGTGGTTTCGCTGACGTACGTGCTGCCGTTTGCGGCGATGTGGCTGACGGGAGTTCCGGCTTCTGCTTTCGAGACCGGATCGTGGGCGGACATCGCGGGCATGATGGGCGGGCTGGTGGGCGGGCCGCTGGTGGCGCGCGCGTTTCGCGTGGCGCTGGTACTGGGCGGGATGATGAGCGCGTTTGGAATGTTTAATGCGCTAGTGATGAGTTATTCGCGGCTGCCATTGGCGATGGCGCAGGATGGGTTGCTGCCTGCAGTGTTTGGCAAGCTGCAGAAGAAAACGCAGGCGCCATGGGTGGCGATTCTGTTTTTGGCGTCGTGCTGGGCTCTGTGTTTGGGTCTGGGATTTGAACGATTGATTACGATTGACGTGCTCTTGTACGGGATGAGTTTGATGCTGGAGTTTGCGGCTTTAATTGTGTTGCGGATTAAGGAGCCGGGGTTGCGGCGTCCCTTTAAGGTGCCGGGCGGGATGGTGGGAGCGGTTTTGATTGGAGTGTTTCCGCTGCTGCTGCTGGGATTTTCGATTGTGCATGGCGAGGGCGAAACGATCCTGGGGATTAGTGGCTTGGCGTTTGGGCTTTTATTGATCGCTGCGGGGTTTGTGGTTTATTGGGCTACGGCGGGGTTGCGGCGGGATCGTTGGAGTGCTGGGGTGTTGAAGGACGAGCAGCGGGCTGCGTGATGCTGTGGCGGCGAGGCTCGCGTTAGCGTAGAAAGATTACCTGGCAGGATTATTCCGGTACATCAAGTCAAAGGCGCCCACCTGAAGGTGGCCGCTACAAAGTCAAAAACTCTCCTTGGAAGCATTTTCCCGCATAAAATCAGATCCGATGGTCAGTAAATCCAAAACATACGATTACATCATTGTGGGGGCAGGGTCGGCGGGGTGTGTGCTGGCGGCGCGGTTAACGGAGGATTTGCGGACGCGGGTGCTTTTGCTAGAGGCCGGAGGGCCGGGCGGGGCCAAGGAGATTCGGATTCCGGCGGCGTTTTCGAAACTTTTCAAGACTGGGGTGGATTGGAATTACGCTACGGAGCCGGAGCCGCATTTGCACAACCGAAGATTGTATTGGCCGCGGGGGAAAGTCGTGGGAGGTTCAAGCGCGATCAACGCGATGATTTATATTCGCGGGAATCGCGCGGATTACGATTACTGGCGCGAGTTGGGGAATGAGGGCTGGGGATTTGCGGACGTGCTGCCGTATTTTAAGAAATCGGAAAATCAGGAGCGCGGGGCTTCGGAATTTCACGGCGTGGGCGGCCCGGTGAATGTGGCGGATCCGCGGTATGTGAATCCGTTGACGCGGGCATTTCTTGCGGCGGCGGAGGAAATCGGGATCGCGGCAATGCGGATTTTAATGGCGCGGAGCAGGATGGCGCAGCGCTGTACCAGGTGACGCAGAAAAATGGCGCGAGGTGGAGCGCGGCGGATGGGTATTTGCAGCCGGCGCGCGGGCGCAGCAATCTCACGATGCTGACCGGGGCGCACGCTACGCGGGTGTTGATGGGTAAGGGCCGCGCGATGGGCGTGGAGTTTTTGCGTGACGGCGTCGCGGATCAGGCGCGGGCGGATGGCGAAGTGATTTTGGCTGGCGGAACTGTGAATTCGCCACAGTTGTTGATGCTTTCGGGGATTGGTCCCGCGGATGAATTGAAGGCCGCAGGAATTTCGACGACACATGATTTGCCAGGAGTGGGAAAGAATTTGCAGGACCATCCGATGGTTTCGGTGGGTTATCTGTGCACGCAGAAGGTCAGTTTGGATGGTGCGGAGACCGTGGGGAATTTTTTGCGTTGGCTGCTGTGGAAGAATGGGCCGCTGGCGTCAAACGTGGCGGAAGCCGGATTATTTTTGCGCACGCAGGCGGGATTGGCGGTGCCGGATTTGCAGTTGCTGTTCGGGCCGGCCTATTACCGCGGTCACGGGTTGGTGCGGCGCAAGGAGCACTGCTTCGGGTTTGGCCCGACTTTGATTACTCCGGAAAGCCGCGGGACCATTTCGTTACGTACAGCGAATCCGCTGGATGCTCCGGCGATTCGCGCGAATTATTTGGCGACGGATGCGGATTTGCGCACGATGATCGCGGGAGTGCGGCTGGCGCGGCGGCTGGCGCATGCGAAACCTTTTGACCAGTTTCGCGGAGAGGAATTGCATCCCGGAGCGGCGCAGCAATCCGACGCGGAAATCAGCGAATTTTTGCGGAACGAACTGGAGACGCTTTATCACCCGGTGGGAACGTGCAAAATGGGCGTTGATGCGCTGGCAGTGGTGGATGCGCGGCTGCGCGTACACGGAATCGAAGGGTTGAGGGTGGTGGATGCGTCCATCATGCCGCGCGTACCGGCGGGAAACACGAATGCGCCGGTGATGATGATCGCGGAAAAAGCGGCGGAGATGATCCGCGCAGATGCTTAGTTGTGCGCGACGACGGCGTTTGTTGGCGGCTGCGAGTGGCGGCATTTCTGCTATGCTTTTTGCCGTGCGACGAGCGCTATTTATATTTGTGATTTTGGCGGGCTGCGGGCTGGCGAACGCCACCACTGCGAGCGCGGCCGCATGGCAGGATGCTGGTGAGACGCCCGCGCAAATTCCCGCGCCGCCGCAATCCCAACCCCCGCCTACACCTCCGCAACAGCCTGCACCCGCGCAAAATTTGACGCCACCTCCAGCGCCAGTGCACACGGGGCCGGTGATCGTGATCAATCCGGCGCACGGCGGAACGGATGAAGGCGCGCGCGCGCGGAACGGGCTGGTGGAAAAAAACGTGGTGTTGATATTCGCGCGGATGCTGCGGAGCGAATTCGAGCGGCAGGGATTTCGGGTGGTGATGACACGGAACGATGATTCGAATCCTTCATACGAGGATCGGGCGGCGGTGGCGAACGCTTATCGCGATGCGATTTTTATCAGTTTGCACGTTTCGTCAACGGGGCAGTTGGGCGCGACGCGGACTTACTCTTATCAATTTTCCAGTCCTGTTGCGGCAGTTAGTGCGGGCACCGATGCGGATGCGGCCAATGCGTCTGGACCCGGCGCGGCGAGCGCGGCGCCGACGCAGAGTGCCTCGAGCAGCCGGTTGATGGTGTGGGAAGAGGCGCAGCGGCCTTATTCGGAGAGCAGTCACAAGCTGGCGGATGCGTTGCAGGCGACGTTGGCGCAGAAATTTGCGGGATCGCCGGGAACTTCCTCGCGATTCGCGGTGCGCGAGCTGCGGTCGGTGGCAGCAACGGCGATTGCCGTGGAGGTATCGAGCATTTCGGGTTCCGATCCGAATTCACTCCTGGCGATGGGCGCTTCGCTGACAGCGACAATCGAGCGCACCGTGCAGGCGATGCGTCCACAGGCACCATCGCAGGCGAGCAATGCTGGAACGGCGGGTGGGAAATAATGCCGCGGAATTTGAAAATAACGCTGGGGATTTTGTCGGTGGCGGTGCTGATTGGATTGATCAGCTTGCACGGGCTGCATCAGCGGATTGAACATTTGTCGCAAGAGCAAGGCTCGGAGGAGCAGCAGCGCCGGGAATTGCTGAAACCTGAGATTTCCACGCCGACGGATGCGATGGCAAACGCGAAGATTTTTTGGGCGGAGGGTGCGGATCGCGTCGCACCCGTGGAAACGCAACTGCCGCTTTCGGCTGACGCTGCGAAACGCGGTCGGCAGGTCCTGGATGCTTTGATTGCGGACGCGCCGAGTGATGAACAGCGCACGTTACCTGCGAACGCTACGCTGTTGGGGTTTTATCTTTTACCGGATGGGACGGCGATCGCAGATTTTTCCGACGCGCTGGCTTCGGAGACGCCTTCGGGGATTTTGAGCGAAGAGCTGGCGGTGGAATCCATTGCGCGGACGGTGGAGAGCAACGTGGCTGGCGCGCGCCGCTTGAAAATTTTGATTCATGGGCAGGAAGTGGATACTTTGGCGGGCCATGCGGACTTGACGGGATTTTTTGATTTGAATCCGGCGGTGGTCGCGGTTGTGCCCTCTGCGGCGGGGGGATCGGGGGTTCCGGTCGCGGCTCCTGCGCCAGCAGCGGATGCGGGAAACTCTGGCGGAAAATCTTCGCGCTGAACTTCGGGCGTGGTGGTGCGCGGTCCGGGACATTGGTCGACGGACGACGCGCTGGAGCAGGTGATTCCGAAACTGGTGGAATTTTTGAATCGTCAGGGCGCGCTGCGGCGCTGAGGATGCGCGGATGAAGGCTTGTGTGCTGTGCGATGTGGGGCGGATTGAGGTGCGGGAGGTTCCGCAGCCGCGGCTCGGCGCGCGGGATGTGTTATTGCGCATTGCGGCAGTGGGGATTTGCGGGACGGACGCGCACATTTTTTCTGGGCACGCGAATTACAACACCGATGCGGCGGGGAAAACTGTGCCGGTTTCGGTGCAGCCGCAGATTCTGGGGCATGAGATCAGCGGAGAGGTTGCTGAGTTGGGTAGTGAGGTTCGCGATCTTGCTGTGGGCGACCGCGTGGTGATGGATCAGGGATTGAATTGCGTCAGCACGCATCGCGAGCCGCGGTGTGAATATTGTTTGAGCGGGGATTCGCACCAGTGCGCTTTTTATACGGAACATGGGATTACGGGATTGCCGGGGGGGTTGGCGGAATTTATCGCGGTGCCCGGTAAGCAATGCGGTGCGGCTGACGGCGGATTTGGATATGCGGGAGGCGGCGCTGTCTGAGCCGCTGGGCTGCGTGATTCATTCTTCAGATGCGGTGGCGCGGGCGCATGCGCGGTTTACGATTGGGGCGGCTGACGAGAGGCGCCGCGCGCGGCATGTGCTGATTTGCGGCGCGGGGCCTTCTGGATTGTTATTTTTACAATATTTGCGGCGAGTGCTGGGTTACGACGGATTGTTGATGGTGAGCGAGCCGAACGAGATGAAGCGCGGGCTTGCTAAGAAATTCGGCGCGGATTTTGTGTTGGATCCCAGCAATGGAGAGATGGGCGCGGCGGTGCGCGAGCACACGAAGGGCGGCGGCGTGGAATATTTGATCGAGGCGTCGGGGCAGGGCCGCGCGTTTGCGGCGATTTCTTCTCTGATACGGAAGCAGGCAACGGTGTTGCTTTATGGGCATGGGCACGCAGGGGTAGAACTGAGTTTGTTGAATAATGTGATGTTCAAGGAGCCTTGCTTGGTGACGCCGGTGGGAGCTTCGGGTGGATTCGAGAAGGATGGGCGGCCTTCTACTTATACGCGGGCATTGCGACTGATCGAGCAGGGGAAAATTTCTGTGGGCCCGTTCATTACGCATCGGTATTCGTCGCTCGGGGATGTGCAGGGTGCTTTGGCAGGCGGGATGAATGCGCGCGATTATGTGAAAGGCGTGGTGGCGTTGCAGTAAGGTTGGACATCGTTCGCCTCAGTTTTTTTCCGTCGAATCATCGCGATTGTTGACAGTTGCGGGGGTAGTCGTCACACTTGGTGCTACGAATTTCTGTGGGACCCACTGCGGAACTCTGAAGGGAGATTTATTCTTGCGAGTTGACGGACGTGCGGCAGACCAATTGCGGCCGGTGAAGATTACGCCGGATTTTATTCCGCATGCGGAGGGAAGCGCGCTGATCGAGGCCGGCGACACTCGGGTAATCGTGACGGCGACGGTGGAAGACGGAGTGCCGTCGTTCTTGAAGGGTAAGGGGCGCGGATGGGTGACGGGGGAATATGGGATGCTGCCGCGTTCGACGGAGAATCGCACGCCGCGGGAATCGAGCCGCGGGAAGCAATCGGGGCGGACGCTGGAAATTCAACGGATGATCGGGCGGACTTTGCGCGCGGTGACGGATTTGAAAGGCCTGGGCGAACGAACAGTGTGGCTGGATTGCGACGTGATTCAAGCGGATGGCGGGACGCGGACTGCTTCAGTGACGGGCGCGTATGTAGCGCTGGCGCTTTCACTGGAACGGATGGTGGCGGCAGGAATTTTGCGCAAGGTGCCGCTGATTGATTTCTTGGCGGCGACCAGCGTGGGGATTGTGGAAGACGAGCTGCTGCTGGATTTGAAGTATGAGGAAGACTCGCGCGCGCAGGTGGATATGAATGTGGTGATGACCGGGAGCGGAGAGTACGTCGAGGTGCAGGCGAGCGCTGAGGGACGGCCGTACACGGACATCGAGCTGCAGGATTTGTTGAAATTGGCGGCGGGCGGGATACGGCAGTTAGTGAAGGCGCAGCAGGAATTGCTACAGATTAAATTCGTGGCGCGCAGCACGTAAGCGTGCGTGTGGGCATGCAAAATTCATTCCCTCAGCGGCTAAAGCCGCTCTGATCATGCGGCGGTTATGGCACGGTTGAAGCCTCGCCCTTCCGGATCTTCTAGTCATGAAATTGCTGCTGGCGTCGTCTAATCCTGGAAAATTGCGCGAGTATGTGGAATTGGCGCGGGGTTCCAGCGCCACGATTGAATTGTTGCCGCGTGTTGGCGAGTTCCCTTCCTTCGAGGAGTCTGCTCCGACTTTCGCTGAAAATTCCGCGGGGAAAGCCTTGCATTACAGCCTGTTTACGGACGAAGCGGTGCTGGCGGATGATTCCGGGCTGGTAGTACCGGCACTTGGTGGCGCGCCGGGGGTTCGTTCGGCGCGATATGCGGGGCCGGGCGCTTCCGACGCGGACCGCGTGCAAAAATTGCTGCGGGAAATGCGTGGCAGAGCGGGCGGCGAACGTCGGGCGCGGTTTGTGTGCGTGACGGCGGTGGCGCGGGCGGGGCGTGCGATTGCGGTGGTCTCGGATCTGGCGAGCGGATTGATCACTGGCGAGCCGCGCGGGGCTGGTGGATTTGGGTACGATCCCGATTTTTCTATTCGAGGAGTTGGGACGGACTTACGCGGAACTGACGCCGGCCGAGAAGAACGCCTACAGTCATCGCGGCAAATCTTTCAGGAAATTACTGTATATGATTGCGCCCGATAATGTTGCACCTTCCTGACGCACCGGGACATCCAATCAGTCTGCTAACGAAATAGCTTGCCGCGAGACCAACGGAAGAGGTAGAAAGGGACTCCCCCCTCTTCGAGGTGAACCGTGACAGCTTCCCGAGTAGTGACCAAGCTAGAACCATCGTTATTGACGCGCCTGGAGAGTGCGCGTGCGAACACCGACGCACTATTTAGCGTGCTGCCGCCGAATTCGTATTACGAACGTCCGATTCCGGAGCGGCACCGGCTGATTTTTTATCTGGGGCATTTGGAAGCGTTCGACCGGAATTTGTTGAGCCCAGCTCTGGGGCTGGGATTGGAAGACTCGCCATTCGACAAGCTATTTGCGTTTGGGATTGATCCGGTGGGCGGCGGACTGCCGAACGATCAGCCGCGCGAGTGGCCGGAAATCGCGCAGGTGGAGCGATACAACCGGCAGGTGCGCACGCGACTGGATGAGCGATTGCGTGATCCGAGCGTGACGCGAGCGATCGCAGCATCGCCGGAAATCGGCACGCTGCTGAACGTGGCTATCGAGCACCGGCTGATGCACGCGGAGACGCTGGCGTATTTGCTGCACAACCTGGCGATCGAGAAAAAACTGGCGCAGGCTGGGCCGGCCGTTGACGAGCGGCCCGCGCCCGAGCCCAAGCAGGTGACGATTCCTTCGGGCATCGCGACGCTGGGGCAGGCGCGCGATAGTCTCGCGTTTGGCTGGGACAACGAATTCGGGATGCAGCGGGTGCTGGTGCCGAGTTTTTCGATCAGCACGTATCCGGTGACGAACGCCGAATATTTGAAGTTCGTGCAGGCGGGCGGATACCTGAGCGGAAAATATTGGCGTGCGGAAGATTGGGATTGGGTGCGCAAGCAGAAGCTGGAGCATCCACATTTCTGGAAGCGCGTGAGCGCATCGCCGGCGGAAGATGCGAAGACGAAGTGGGAGTATCGCGGAATGTTCGGCTCGATTCCGCTGCCGCCATCGTGGCCGGTGTATGTGAGTCACGCGGAGGCTTCGGCATACGCGCGGTGGGCGGGGAAAAAGCTGCCGACGGAAGAGCAGTGGCAACGCGCGGCGTATGGCACGCCGGAAGGACGCGAGCGTGCGTATCCGTGGGGCGAGGAGCCGCCGGAATTCTGGCGCGGAAATTTCAATCAGGAACGCTGGGACCCGTCCGCGGTGGATGAGCATCCGGAGGGGGGCAGCGCGTTTGGAGTTTTCGATTTGCTGGGTAATGGATGGGAGTGGACGTCCACGGAATTCGCGCCGCTGCCGGGATTCGAGCCGTTTGAATTCTACCGCGGATATTCGGCGGATTTTTTCGACGGGAAACATTACGTGATGAAGGGCGGTTCATCGCGCACGGATGCCTGCATGTTGCGGCGTTCCTATCGAAACTGGTTTCAACCTCATTATCCTTATATCTACAGCAGCTTCCGTTGTACGGAGGAATAGCCAATGGCATCCAGCCCACGCATGATAAGAGCGGGAGTTTCACCGGCTGCGGCGATTGCGGCGGCGGAATTTTCTGGTGACGTGGTGGTGGGGCTCAGCAACCCGGGGCAGAAAGAGCTGCCTTCAAAATATTTGTACGATGAAGTGGGCTCGGCGCTTTTCGATGTGATTTGTTTGTTGCCGGAGTACGGGCTGAGCCGTGCGGGAATGCGATTGCTGCAGCGAGATTCGCACGAGATTGTTTCGCTGCTGCCTACGCCGGTTCTGGTGGCGGAGTTGGGAAGCGGCAGCGGGCAGAAGACGCGTTTGCTGCTGCAGGCACTCTCCAAGCGGCAGCGGGTGAATTATTACCCGATTGATATTTCGGGCAGCGCGCTTTCGCGGTGCCAGCAGGAAATCGGCCAGATGGATCAAGTGAGCATCGTCGGATTTGAGAGCGCGTATCTGGAGGGATTGCAGGAAGTGGCGGCGCGGCGGCGCGAGGGCGAGCGCATATTGGTGCTGTTCTTGGGCAGCACGATTGGGAATTTTGACCGTCCGGCGGGCGATCAATTTTTGCGCGAAGTGCGGCGGATTTTGAGCGAGGGCGACGCTTTGTTGCTGGCGACGGACCTGGAAAAGCCCATCGCGCAATTACTGCTGGCGTATGACGATCCGGCAGGAGTGACGGCGGCTTTCAATATGAATCTGCTGGCGCGCGTTAATCGAGAGCTGGGGGCGGATTTTGATTTGCTGCAATTTGAGCATGTGGCTCGCTACGACGAATGCGAGCGGCGGGTGGAAATGCATTTGCGGTCGAAGGTCTTGCAGCGGGTGACGATTCAGGCGGCGGGGCAGCGATTTTATTTGCGCGAGGGCGAGACGATCTGGACGGAGAGTTCGCACAAATATAACCTTTCGGAAGTCGTGCAGATGGGAGAGCGGACGGGGTTTCGTTGCGAGCGGCAGTGGCTCGACGCGGAGTGGCCGTTTGCGCAGAATTTATTTTTTGCGGTGTGAGTGAGGCAGTGGCGAGTGACAAGTGATTGGTGATTAGTGGCGCCTGCGACAAATCTTGGGGTGTCGCGCAACATGTGAAGCCCGCCCTTCCGAGGCTGCCCAAAGCTCTGCGTGTGATATATTCTTCGGCCTGATGGCCAAAACAAAAAAGAAAAACGAGAAAAAGAAATTTGGCGCGGCGGGAAAGTCCGCGGGGCGGGCGGCGAAAACGACGCGCCGCGGTGCTGGCGCGGCCAGAGGTGCGTCTGGCGGCGCGCGAAAATCCACAGGTGGTTTGGCGTTTGGGCGCGGCCCAAATCCGGCGCGGGTTCGGGCAATTCTGCAAGGGCTGGACGACGCTTATCCGGAAGCGAACTGCGAGCTGGTGCATAAAAGTCCGTTTGAGCTGCTGATTTCCACGATTCTTTCCGCGCAGTGCACCGATGTGACCGTCAACATCGTGACCAAGGAATTATTTCCCAAGTATCCGGATGCGCGGGCGCTTGCTTATGCGGATCCACGCGCGTTGGAACAGGAGATTCGGCCGACGGGGTTTTTCCGCAACAAAACGAAATCCATCATGGGTGCGAGCAAGAAAATCCTGGAGGAGTTCGCTGGCACAGTGCCGCAGACGATGGAGGCGCTGCTGACGTTGCCGGGGGTGGCGCGGAAGACGGCGAACGTGGTGTTGGGTTCGGGGTTCGGGATTGCGTCAGGCGTGGTGGTGGATACCCACGTGCAGCGGCTATCGCAGCGATTGGATCTGACGAAAAACACGGACCCGAAAAAGATCGAGCAGGATTTGATGCAAATAATTCCGCAGGACAAGTGGATTATTTTTTCGCACCAGATGATATGGCACGGGCGGCGGGTGTGCAATGCGCGCACGCCGAAGTGCGCGGTGTGCAACCTGGAGCGATTGTGTTATTCGAAAGACAAGACGATTTGAGGCGCGCTTGCGGGATAACGCAACGACACCACGGAGGAGCACCTGACAACGGTACTGCGCTCCGTGGCGTGCGCGTCCTGATTTTCTGCTGCTGTTCGTTACTTACGGGCCGCTGACGAGTGGTCCAGCAAGCTGATCAGCGAATGAGCCGAGTCTGGTGTCGGCACGGAGCCCGAAATGATCTCCGAGGTAGTTATTTCCTTGCCGTAGAGCGCCTTGTTGGCATCGTGGTCCGTGTCCATCGAAGCGCCTTCCAGCGACACGCCGGCGAAAAGCCCCTTGGAACGCGAGTAGGTGAGCACATCAACCTTCATGGCATCGGCGTTGTAGCCGGTCGCCTGCGCGCCGGTGGGACCAGCCGCAGCGGCCGCGTTGCCGCCGAGTTTGGTCTTGCCATTCATGATTTGCTCGACGCCTTTGTGGCTCATAACCACAAGCACGAAATCGGTGGCCGTCGAACCCAGCTGCACGCCCAGGCTACCCTGATCGAGAGAGTACATAGCGGGAGCGCCCCACGAACCAGACATGTCGGAACCCTTGCGGCAAACCAATTCGCCGCGGCCGTAGCTTCCGCCAATGCCGATTGCTACCTTCTTCACGCTCGGAAAAATCAGCACGCAGTCGGCTTTATCGAGAATGGAAGTGGGCAGGCCTTTGTCACCTGACAGAATAGCCTGCATCGCGGTGGCCGATTTCTCCAGGCGATCGTCTACTTTCTTCTGAGCAAACAGGGGAAGCGTCGCAACCAAGCCAAGTGCCACAACACACAAAGTCTTTTTCACGTTTTCGTCCTCTCTTGTAAAAATTGCTCGGTCCCGAGCCTAAGCCCGGAATCGCAGCATCCAACTTTGCTGGGGGTTAAGGTTAACGACGGTTAGAGTATAAAACCCTCCGCGCGCCGCGGCGAACGATATAAATGACGGCGACGATCGAGGGACCACTCATCAGCGTGGCACAAAGAGTGTACACTGGAATCTGACGTTTCGGGAAGCGGTCGGCAAGAAAAGGCAGCACTCTCGGGGTTCCAGGCGTGACTGGGAGTGACCGGGCTTTGGTTTGCGGAACCAGCGCGGCAACCGCGTGGCTTGGGGCTTCGTGGATCGGCTAGGCGGCGAGCAGTTCAAATAATTTTACGCTGGGATTTAGATCAAAGGAGGATACGCGAGAGTGTTTGGGACCGGACGTGAACGAATGATGTGGATCGCAGGAGCATTGGTGCTGCTGGCGATCATGGTGGTGTTCTTTTCAGCGCCGGCGTGGACGCGGCATCCGAATATTGCTCCGCAACCAGCGATGAGTGGCATGGACGGGATGGACGACATGCCGGGGATGCACATGGAGGTTGCCGCGCCGGCGCCGACGCCGGAGGTGCTGGCGAAGCAACTGGCGGACAAGCGCGAGAGCGAGTTCAACCATCACCTTGCGGGGTTACTGCTGATCTTGGCAGCTTTGTTTTTTCTGGCGCAAGATAAATTGGCAAGCCGCTGGCCGGGGGCTCGCTATGCATGGGCGGCGTGCTTGTTGCTTGCTGGGGTATTTCTGCTGGTTTTCAGCGACACGGAAATCTGGCCGTTTGGATACCAGAGTTTTTATTACGCGGTGACCCACAACGTGGAAGTGGCGCAGCACAAAAGTTTCGCGGCGATTCTGTTGGCGCTGGGAGTGGTGGCAACGCTGCGCACCAGCGGGCGACTGCGCGGCTTGTGGAGCGCGTGGGTGTTCCCAGTGCTGGCGCTGGCGGGCGCAACGATGCTGCTGTTCCATCATCACGGGGGCATGCACGGGCCGGATGCGATGCAGACGATGGAGCGCGTGCAGCACCAGCATTTGCGATTTGCGGGCGCGGGTGTGGGAGTGGCGGTGGCGAAAGGTCTGGCGGACACGAGCGGAAAATGGCAATCGGTATTCAACAAGGTTTGGCCGCTATTCATGATTGTTCTGGGCGTGTTGTTGCTGATGTATACCGAGTAGTTGCGGCAGGCTAGTTCCGAAAATGCGGCGCGCGCCGACGCAGCGGAACGCAAGATTCCTACCGACGGTCAATGGAAAGTTCTATAATCACGTGCGAAGCAACTTCTGAGAAATGGCCAACGATTTTTTGTGCAAGCGCATCCGATGGATGGTGGGTGCGAGCTGGTTTGGGTTATTGCGGTAAGTTTTAGCACGGCCCACTGGTTTTCCACTCGCAGGCAACTTCTGGCGCCCGCGGTCGCGTGGCGCGAACAATAAATACCTCACACACAGGGCATACGCTCGAGGTAGGGCGGGAAAGGATCATCCTCGATGTACACTTCGGAGATTATTCAGGCGTGGGGCAAGATCCTCAGGGGCGAGCAGCCCACGCTTTCGATCGAGATCACGCGCGAGTGCCCATTGCGATGCCCGGGATGCTATGCCTATGAGGATGCGCATCTGGGCGGCGGGCAAACTTTGCGGCAACTGATCGATCACAAGGGACAAGCGCTGGTGGATGGCGTGCTGGAAATCGTGGACCGGCTGAAGCCTCTGCACCTTTCGATCGTGGGCGGCGATCCCCTGGTGCGTTATCGCGAATTGGAATTGCTGCTGCCGCAATTGTTTGCGCGTGGGATTCACGTGCAGGTGGTGACGAGCGCTTTCCGCACGCTGGGGGCTGGTTGGGCGGAAATGCCGCTGCTGCACGTGGCGGTTTCGATTGATGGCTTGCAGCCGGAACATGATGCGCGGCGGGCGCCTGCTACCTATGAGCGAATACTTAAAAATATTTCGGGGCAGAGCGTGACTGTGCACTGCACGGTGACGGGACAGATGATGAAGCGCCCGGGATATTTGGCGGAGTTCCTGGAATTCTGGACGCCGCGGCCGGAGATCAAGAAAGTGTGGTTCAGTTTGTTCACGCCCCAGGTTGGGGATGATTTGCCGGAGATGTTGACAGCGACCGAGCGCGCGCAGGCGATTGCGGACATGCTGGTGCTACGGAAACAATATCCGAAGCTGGATATGTCGGAGTCCTTGATTCGGCAGTTTGCTTCGCCGCCACATTCGCCGCAGGATTGCATTTTTGCGCAGACGACTCGAACGCTGTCGGCGGATTTGACGACGGAGATTACGCCGTGCCAGTTTGGGGGGACGCCGGATTGCGGATCGTGCGGATGCGTGGCTTCGATGGGATTGGCGGCGGTGGCGGCGCACAAATTGGGCGGATTTATTCCGGTGGGCGCGATATTCAACGCTTCGATCAAGATTGGGCGGATGCGAGCGAAGACGCGGGAGCGGCAGCAGGCCAAAGAGACGCAGCGACGATTGCGGGCGAATGAAGAGGCCTGGGCGCACCAGGATGGGCGCGGAGCTTGACGACATTGCGGCGATGGGCTTGCGGCGGAGTTATTCGCCGCGGATTAAGTCACTACGGGATTCACGGCTGCGGACTACTTTGAATTTATTTTTGTTTACTAGAATTTCGGCGGCTTTCGGGCGCGAGTTGTAGTTCGAGGACTGAGCGAAGCCGTAGGCGCCAGCACCCCACAACACCAGCAGATCATCTGCTTCAGGCAATTCCAAAGGCCAATCGCGAAGGAAGCAGTCGCCTGTCTCGCAGACGGGGCCGACGATGTCTGCTTTGGCGATATTCGCGCTTCTGTTGCTGCTGCGGATCACGGGCGTGATCGGGTGAATGGCTTGGTAGAGCGCGGGGCGAATGAAATCGTTCATGGCAGCGTCTACCACGATGAAAAGTTTTTCGCGATTGCGTTTGATGTGCATGACGCGCATGAGCAGCACGCCTGCGGGGCCGACGATGGCGCGGCCTGGTTCGAGCAGCAGGCGACAGCCGAGCGTGCGGATGTGCGGGAGGATGGCGCGGGCGTAGGCTTTCAGGTCGGGTGGACTTTCGCGGGTGTAGCGAATGCCGAGGCCACCTCCCAAATCGAGATACGATAAATTTATTCCGGCTCTTGCCAATTCGCGGACGAACGACGAGACGCGGACGACGGCGCGGCGGAAGGGCGCGACACCGAGGATTTGCGAACCGATATGCGCGCTGATTCCCTGCCAGGAAATATGGTTCGCGCGGGATTTGTCGAGATAGAGGCGGCGCGCGTCGTCCCAATCAATGCCGAATTTGTGGCGATGATGGCCGGTGGAGATGTGCGCGTGGGCGCCCGCGATTACGTCAGGATTCACGCGCAGGGCGGCGGGGGCGCGGAGCTTGAGGCGAGCGGCTTCCGCGGCTAGGACGTCCAGCTCGGATTCGGATTCGACGTTGAAGAGGAGGATGCCGGCGTGGAGCGCTTCGCGGATTTCTTCTTTGGACTTTCCCACGCCGGAGAAAACGATGCGGCGGCCTGGGACGCCGATGTGGCGAAGGCGATGTAGTTCGCCGCCGGAGACGATGTCGAAGTGGCTGCCGGCGCGGGCTAGCAATTTGAGGATCGAGAGGTTTGAGTTCGCTTTTACGGCGTAACAGATCGAATGCGGGATGGCGCGGAAGGCGCCGGTGAAGCGGCGGTAGGAGTCGAGAATGCTGGCGCTGCTGTAAACGTACGTCGGGGTGCCGCATTGTTCGGCGATGCGGGAGAGCGGGACGTTTTCACATTCGAGAGTGCCGTGGCGATAGGCGAAGTGCGGCGTGTATTTGGTGGGATCGGTGAGGACGATCCGTTTTTTGTTTGGTTTTTTTGGATTCGGAGTCAAGAGTGCCTTCGGCCGCCAGCGTTAGCGGAGCAAATCTTCCAGTTGGGTGCGCAGATCGGTTTTTGCATCGCGATATTTTACGATTACTGGGGCGTAGAGCGAGAGGCCCCAATCTTTTCCCTGGCCGCGATTGATCGGGCGCGAGCCGGGCACGACTACTGCTTTTTCCGGAATGATCAGCGGCTGATTTTCGGCGGCGATGTACACTTCGCCGCGCACTAGATCATAAACCGGAGTGGAGTGATTCAGAATCACGCCGGTGCCGAGGACGGCGCCGCGTTTGACGATGGTGCCTTCGTACACGCCGCAGTTCCCTCCTACTAAAACTTCGTCTTCGATAATTACGGGCATGGCGCCTACGGGTTCGAGGACTCCGCCGATTTGGGCTGCGGCGGAAAGGTGGCAGCTTTTTCCGAGTTGTGCGCAGCTGCCTATCAACGCGTGAGAATCTATCATCGTCTGGTCGCCGACGTACGCGCCTACGTTGATGAACATCGGCGGCATGCAGGTGACGCCTTTGCCGATGAACGCGCCGTCGCGGATGCTGGAGCCGCCGGGGACGATGCGCACGCCGCTGGCGGAAGTGATCTGCTTTACGGGATACGTGGACTTATCGAAAAAAGGTTGGCGCAGCGGATCTATGGACATGTCCGTGATGGCGCCCATGCGAAATCCGACGAGGATGCCTTTCTTCACCCAGCTGTTGACGCGCCAGCCTGACGGCTCGTTTTCATCGGGCTCGGCGGCGCGCACTTCGCCTGCGTTCAGCGCGTCCTTGAAAGATTGGAAGAGCGCCGCGTGCGCGGGGAGATATTTTTCAGGCGGTTGATCGAAGAGCTGCTCAATGAGCTGCTCAATTTGCTGCTGCAGCATGCACCTTCCCCACGAGGCCCATGGATTCGAGGACGCCGCGAATTTTTTGCAGATTTTCTGCTTTGGGAGCGACGAGCGGGAGACGCCAGACCGGTTCGAGCAGGCCCATTTCGGCCATGGCGGCTTTGGCTGGACCCGGATTCGATTCGATGAAATTCATTTCCATGAGCGGGAGATATTGTTTTTGCAGTTCGCGGGCGCGGGCGAAATCGTTGTCGAGGCAGGCGTGGATCAGGGCGGTCATTTCTTTTGGAATTTCGTTGGCTACTACGGAGATAACGCCGTGGCCACCAAGGGCGATTACGGGGAGAGCGATGGCGTCGTCACCTGACAGGACGGAGAAATTTTCTGGGGCTTGGCTGACGATTGTGGCGATTTGGCCGATGTTGCCGGAGGCTTCTTTTACGCCGGCGATGTTTTCGATTTTTGCGAGGCGTGCGAGGGTGGCTGGCTCGACGTTGACGCCGGTGCGGCCCTGGACGCTGTAAACGATTATCGGGATGGAGATGGCCGCCGCGATCGCTTTGTAATGTTGATACAGGCCTTCTTGCGTTGGCTTGTTGTAGTAGGGAGTGACGGACAGGATGCCGTCTGCGTGGAGGGATTCGAGGGCTTTGGCCAGTTCGATTACTTCGGCTGTATTGTAGCCGCCGGCGCCTGCGAGGACCGGGACTTGGCCGCGCGATTCTTCCACGGTGATTTCTACTACGCGCAGATGTTCGGCGCGAGTTAGGGTGGGATTTTCGCCGGTGGTGCCGCAAGGGACGAGGAAGTCGATGCCTGCTTCGATTTGGCGGCGGATTAGCCGTCTGAGCGCGGGTTCATCTAGGGAGAGATTTTGACGAAATGGAGTTACTAGTGCTGTGCCGCATCCTGTGAACATTTTTTGCTCCTTCACTGCTTGTTGAAGTTAGATCTAGTGGGTGAATTCCGAGATTTGTGCGAGCGTTCATTTGTACTGAATAGAAAAAAGTGAAGTGCTTTGTTTTGTGTGCGTTGCGAAATTGGGCCGTAGAAAGAACCGTTTATCCGAATCGAATATAACGAGCGAAGTGCTTTTTTTTGTGTCGTTTGCGTCGCGACATGGGGCCGCACAGAAAACCGTTCATTTGTACGGAATAGAAATTGGCTGTTATGGGGGTGGGGGGTGCCGGGGCGGAGGGGTAGCGGCGCTAGAGAGGGAATGCTGGATCGGCCGGCGGTGGTGTTCGAGATTTTCACAGATTCATCATCCACGTGTGGCGCTCGGAATGCAAACGGTTGTGTGTGTACATTACTTCTGCCCGGCTGAAGCGGTGCGCTGACTCAGCGCTGAGTCTTGATCAAACAGGACGTCGCGGAATTCGAACCAGCCGTGGCGGCCTGCTACCCATTTTGCGGCTAGGAGGGCGCCGCGGGCGAAACCTTCGCGACTGCGTGCGGTGTGGCGGATGGTGAGCGAGTCGGCGGCTGAGTCGAAGCCGATTTCGTGGGTGCCGGGATGGGCGCCGGCGCGATTGGAGCTCACGGAGACTTCCCTGCTGGGGTCGGCGTGCTTCATTTCGTCAACGACTTTTAGGAGGGTGCCACTGGGAGCGTCTTTTTTGGCGGCGTGATGAATTTCCCAGGCCCAGGCGCCGTATTCTTTGTAGCTGGCGATGCGGCGGGAGGCTTCGGAGGCGAGCTGCAGAAAGATATTCACGCCCACGGAATAGTTGGGGCTCCAGACGAGGCCGATGCCGCTGTCGCGGACTCTGGCTTGAACTTGCGGAAGGTGCTGCGTCCAGCCGGTGGTGCCGACGACCGTATTGATTTGCAGAGCGGCGAGGCGGGCAATGTTTTGCGGCGCGGCGGCGGCGGTGGAAAAATCTACCGCGACGTCAACTCCAGCAAAATTGTTGCCCGTGATTCCACTGGTGTCGTGATTGTTTGCGCTGTTGAGGCGCTGGGTGACGGCGAAACCGTATTCGGGCGCGAGTTGCTCGATGAGGCGACCCATTTTGCCGTGTCCGATGATGGCTAGGTTCATGGGCGTGGGGCCTCGGCGGCGCGCGTGAGAAGCTGCGCGACCATTTTTTTGTAAATTTCGGCGGCTTCGAGGAGTTCTTTTTTGGCGACGCGTTCTTCTAGGGTGTGTGCTACGTGAATGCTGCCGGGTCCGATCAGGAACGGTTGGCCCCAGGCGTCGGCGAATGCGGGGACGTCGGTGGTGTAGGAGACCACCGTGGATTCGAGGCCGTCGAAGGAAGTGAAGCGCATTGGCGAGACGGAGAAAGCTTGTTTGGCTGCGGCGCGGCCGGCGACGGCTCGGGTGACGGCTTGGCGCAGCGCGTCGCCGGAGTCAACTGTGCGAAAGGAAATCTCGGCGCGGGCTGAGTCGGAAATCACGTTGGGGGCGCGGCCACCGGAGATTACGCCGATGTTGAGGGTGGTGCGGCCCATGAGTTGGTCTTCGGGGAGAGGAATTTTGCGAATTTCCTGGAGAGCGTCGAGAAGTTTATCGATGGCGGATTCGCCTAGCTCGGGATAGGCGGAGTGGGCGAGGCGGCCGGTGGACTCGATTTCGTAGCGCAGGATGCCTTTAGCGGCGAGGACTAGCTTGTTATCGGTGGGTTCGCCATTAATTAGGAAACGCGAGCCGCGGGGATCGCGAGCAGCTGCCAGCGCGCCGGAGCTGTTGCGTTCTTCGCCGACTACGAAGAGCAGGCCGAAATTTCGCGTGCCTGCGGATAATAATTTTTCGGCGGCGGCGATCATGCTGGCGATTATGCCTTTGGCGTCCGCGGAGCCGCGGCCCCAGATGAATTCGTGATCTTCGCGGGATGCGAAGAACGGTGGGACCGTGTCCATGTGAGTGGAGAGAGTGACGAGCGGAACGCCCCAGTGCGCGAAGACATTGAAGCGATTGGCTTCGACCGGGCAGCGTTCGACAGAGCCGCCGGTGCGGGCGGTGAGGTCCGAGAGAAGGCCGAGGAGGAAGGACGCGACGGCTTCTTCGTTGTTCGTGACGGACTCGATGTCCACGAGCGCGCGGGTTAGTTCGACGACGTTCATTCATTCACCGGAATCTGGATGTGCGGACAGAGTGCGGCCGCGTTCTTGGGTTTTCCGGCGAGAAAAAGATGGAGGGAGGAAAGGAAAAGCCGCGAGTGAAGTGAAGGCGGCTATCTTCCCAATAGCGCTCCATCCGTTTTTCAACGGATGACAGTGGGCAGGTATTAGCCTGGCCCCCCAACCGTCGCGGAGTGAGCTTCCGGCGACGACTTCGGCGGAATTGAGTACTTATGCCCTTTTCACTCAAGCCTCCGAAGCGTCTCGGAAATTACGGCTTGGTTACTGGTGGCTTCCGCTCCTCTATCAAGAACGACTCAAAGTAGCAGAGGGGGCGGAGGGTGTCAAGGGTGGGGCGTGTGGGGTAGTGGTCAGTTTCCGATAAATTCGTTTACCAGGCATGTGGATTACATCCGAGTTCCCCGTTATCCGTCCACGATCGATGCTAAGCGCGGAGATCACTTCCTACAAGCCGACTTCAGAGCACTAATCCCGCGATTCGAGGTCGCGTGCTTAGGGAGACCTTAGCGAGCGCTAGTCATGCAATGCTGCGCGCCCTAGCAGAGCGCGGCCGGGAAATAAATCGGGAACGATCTTGCCCTCATTGACTACCACGGTTCCTGCGACCAACAAGTAGTGCACTCCTACACTCGGCTCCATCGGTTTCTCGAACGTGGCGTGATCGCTGATGGTCGCCGCGTCGAACACAACAATGTCGGCGTCGGCGCCCTCCTGTAGCCTGCCTTTCTGGCGTGCCGCGGGCGTGGAACGCTCGAGCATCTCCGCCGGCATCAGACTCATCTTTCGCAGCGCATCCATCAGCGTGATTGTCCCTTTTTCCCGTACGTATTGGGCCAGCACGCGCGAATAGGTTCCGGCGTTGCGAGGATGGCCTTGGAAGCCATCGCTGGCGATCATCACCAATGGGTGAGGGATCACTTTGTCCAGCACCTCTTGAGTGTTGGCGAAGACCAGCACGGTCTGGGGGTTACTTGAATTGTGGAGTTCGTCGAAGCGTTCTTTAGTGAGGTGCTCGCCAGTGTTGGGAAGGACTAGGTCGCCATAGCTGATGCCCCCCTCCTTTTCCTGCCAGCCCGGATTGAAGAGCGCAGAGTTGATAAAGGTCATGCCAGCGATATAGGGATAGGCTTCGGTAGTGACATCGAGGCCGCGGGAGCGCGCTCCTTCGACCATGGAGAGGCACTCCGGGGCATCGCGCAAGCAAGAGCTGTTGATGTGCACGATGTGCAGCGAACCGCCGGTGATGGCAGACGCTGCGATCACTTCACTCACGGATTCGATCGAGGACCCGGGATCGACGCGGCCCGAACTGCGCACATGAGTGTAAACCGGCACCCTGCGCTCGGCGGCCAGACGGAACATATCAATGACTTCCAGCCGAGTGGCTCCGGGGATGTACTGAATTCCCATGCCGAGGGCCAGTCCGCCCGCGTTCAGTTCCGAACGCAGGCGCTGTTCGATCCGCATGATTTGCTCTGGCGTCGCGGGCTGATCGGTCGCGGGGCCGCTCTTCGGCAGGATTTCTCCGGGCGGCAGCGGCGCTCCGAATACCAGAGCACGTGCCGCAGCATGGCTGGCCGAGGTGCCGTAGTGAATGAGCGAGTGGCCCTCTTTCGCTTTCAGGAACTCAGCGACGTCGGGCGCGCCGATTTCCAGTTCGAGCGCTGTGGTTACGCCGTCGAGCGCTTTCACGCGCTGGCTCTCCATCTCCTGGCCGTGCTGGTGAAGGTCAATGAATCCGGAAGCGACCACCAGCCCGGCGGCATGGATAACCCGGCGTCCGCTCAGCGCTTCGGACGAGATGCGGACAATCTTTCCGTCACGGATGCCAACGTTGCGCACAGCATCCAGGCCGGTTTCGGGATCCATGACACGTCCGCCTTCGAGCACCAGATCGTACTGCTGTGCGGACACAATGGGGGTTGATAACACCAGAAAAAACAGAAAGAAAATCAGCTTGCGCATGGATGCTCCGTTTGACGGACGATCATACCAGGAGGAATTCCTTTTGCAGCCTGCCTCCGATTGCGGCGATTGCGGGCGGATTACGGCAACCCGGAGGTTATCAGCTTGCCCGCTGGGTTAGTACCGACAAACGCCCTTGTGTCCATTGGTGGAGCAGTTCCCGGATTGTCGGCAACTCGGAAGTATCCTAGGTCCCGATAAGTTGCGTTACCGGACAACTAAAGTGTTACGTCAAATGTCCGATGAGGGCGGCTAGCCAGGAGCTGGCAGCTGTCCGCCTCGAACGTGCACCCTTCTTTCCATTCCTCCGATCTGGACATTCTCGATCACCGACGAACCTGTCGCCGGTGGTACCGAAGTTTTCGTGCGTGTGCTATGTTCCGCGGTGTGCCATTTTTTTTGAGCTGAAGGTAACCAAGATGAAGGTAACCAATTGGCAAGGATTGGATCGCAATGACCGAAGCGACAAACGTTTCGTCTCCTAACACCCCAACCCCGCATCCTGTCAGCGCCAAGCCGCTCCTGTTCCCGGACGATATACAGTTCTGGTATGAGATAAAGCGTGCCTTCGGAGCGTCCAGTTATGGAGGAAGCGAGTTCGGCGAAGTCCTGGCTACAGCCTCCCGAGTCATCTCTGGCGATTACGACAGCTGGTATGCCGAATGGAACGCTACCGCCGAGAGGCTCGCAACAGAAGCGGCAGTGCAGCTCGTTCGAGGGCACCGCATTAGTGCCCGCGACGGATTTCTGCGTGCTTCGACTTATCATCGTGTATCTGAATTCTTCCTGCACGGCAAGCCGAGCGACGCCAGAATTTTGAGCGCATACCGCAAGTCGGTGGAATGCTATGAAGCCTGCGCCAAACTCTTTGATCCGCCGATTGAGCCGGTGGAAATTCCCTACGAGCACACGACTCTGCCAGGGTACTTCCATCGTGTCGATAACTCGGGCCGCAAACGTCCGTTTCTCATCATCCACTCCGGGTTTGACGGTTCGGCCGAAGAAGTGCACATGGACGGAGCCCGCGCCGCCGTCGAGCGCGGCTACAACGTGCTTGCCTTCGATGGTCCCGGACAATTCGGCCCGCTCCATCGAGAGAATCTTACCTTTCGGCCCGATTGGGAGAAGGTCGTTACGCCGGTGGTGGATTTTGCAACGAAATTACCGGGAGTCGATCCGTCGAGGATCGCACTGATGGGCATCAGTCTGGGTGGTGAACTAGCGCCGCGAGCGGCAGCATTTGAGAAGCGTATCTCTGCGCTCATCGCCAACGACGGCGTCTATGATTATGGCGCGGCCAATTTCGGCCCCATTCCCGCGGCGCAGCGGCCAGCGGCGGAAAAGGCGGTTATGGCGAACGAGGCTCCGGAGATGGATCGAATGTTCGAAGGCGTGATGAAGGAATCGCCAATCGCGGCTTGGGCCCTCACCCATGGAATGTTTGCCATGGGAGCCGGATCCCCACGAGCCTATATCGCGGCGAGTCTCGCTTACAATCTGCGCGATGGAGTCGCGGAAGCCATTTCCTGTCCAACGCTTGTTTGTGAAGCAGAGGGAGATATTTTCTTCAAAGGTCAGCCACAGCAACTCTACGATCATCTGACCTGCCCCAAGACGCTGATACGATTCAGCGAGCGTGGGGGTGCAGGAGCCCATTGCCAAGTCGGAGCCGGGCGACTCGCGTTCGGACGCATGTGCGACTGGCTTGACCAGACATTCGGCGTAGTGAGCGAAACCTAAAAATCCAGCCGTTGGAAAACCGCGCGTAAACAAACTTTTCGCGACGGCCTCTGGAGTAAGTCCTGGTAAGTCGCGTTCTCGGAAACTGACCTGCCAAGGCGTGTTGAGGCGGGCACGGCACGCCGTGCCCCTACGACTGCTGAATCAAAAACGCCAGCTTAAACTGCAGGCGGCCACTACCCTTCGAGCCAGCATTGCCGGTTCTCAGGATGAATCGCCCGGCAGGGCGATTCACAAATTCAAAAGCAACGGCAAATCAACGTCAACGGCGCCCACCTAAAGGTGGCCGCTAAAAATTCACAGGCAACGTCAACGACAGCGGCAGCGAGCCAGCGACCTGGAGGGACTACGCCTCTTTTGCGGGATCGGGCGGGTCGGGAGGATCTGGAGTGGGTTGCGATTGGGGGATGGGTTTGCCTTTGTAGAGGCGGGTCCAGTTGTCGAGGGTGGTGAAGGTGCGAGATTGCATGCGATCGATGTAGAGGGCGCCGTGGAGGTGATCGATTTCGTGCTGGAGGATGCGGGCGTACCAGCCGGAGGCTTGGACGAATTGGGATTGGGCGCGCTCGTCGAGGTATTCGACGCGGACGGTGCGGGCGCGGGGGACGATGGCGGAAAAGCCGGGGAGGCTGAGGCAGCCTTCGTAGAAATATTTTACTTCGTCGCTGGCGTAGGCGATCACGGGATTGATGATGACGTGGAAAGGCACGGCGCGGCGTTCGCGTTCGGCGAGGTCGGCGGCGGCGTAACCTTTCAGCAGGTCTTCGCGGTCTTCGATGACGGCGAGCTGCAGGGATTGGCCGATTTGCGGTGCGGCGAGACCGACGCCGGGCGCGTCTCGCATGGCTTCGCGCATATCGCGGATGAGGCGCTGGATTTCTTCGCCGAGAATTTCCTGAGGAGTGAGGAGCCGGGCGGTTTCGCGCAGAACCGGTTCGCCCGCGTGCACAATTTTCAAGCGCATGCCGCTTCCTCGAGGTGAGGAGGTACGGCAGCCTCTAGCATTGGTGAGGTGGCGGCGGCTGCAACTTTAGTGCAGATTGTCTGTCACCTTCGTGAACGCCTGAGCGTCTAAGTTGTGTGCGCGCATGCCAGCAAATTCTACAACAGGTCGGGGACTGAATTGTGTAACGCGTGCGAAGTTTATGTCTGTGAGAATGTGGCTGGAGATTATGCTGAGTTCGCGTGAATGTCGCTTGACAGGATAGTCATCGGCGACATAGAAATAGGTGTTCGGCAGTCGGCACTAATTGAACGGATGCGGAGGATTCTTGATGGAGACTTCGCGCAGGGACTTCTTTAAAGTAGCCGCGGTCGGTGGAGTTGCCGCGACCATCTTCGGATTTGACCTGAAACCTGCTTACGCCCAGCTGAAAGAATTGAAAATCGCACGCGCCGCGGAGACGCGGTCAACGTGTCCTTACTGCGCGGTAGGTTGCGGCGTGCTGATTTATACGATTGGGGACAAGGCGAAGAACGTGACGCCGCAGGTGATTCACGTGGAAGGCGATCCGGATCATCCGACGAATCGCGGGACGCTGTGCCCGAAGGGATCTTCGCTGGAACAGGACATGCTGAATCCGCGGCGGCTGACGAAACCGCAAGTGCGTCGGCCGGGCGCGACGGAATGGCAGGATATATCGTGGGATAGCGCGCTGAGCGAGATTGCGCAGTGGACGAAGAAGACGCGCGACGCGACTTTTGTGGAGAAGGATGCGGCCGGGCATACGGTGAATCGTTGCGAAGGGATTTCGTTTATCGGCGGCTGCACGGATACGAATGAGTTCAATTATCTGGTAGTGAAAGCAATGAGAGGGTTGGGCTTGGTGTATTTAGAAAACCAAGCCCGTGTTTGACACGGCCCCACGGTCTCAAGTTTGGGACCAACATTCGGACGCGGGGCGATGACCAATGGCTGGATCGACATCAAGAACACCGACATGATGTTGATCATGGGCGGGAATCCCGCCGAGAACCATCCCTGCGGATTCAAGTGGGCGATGGAGGCCAAGCGCCACCGCAACGCCAAGATTATTTCTGTTGATCCGCGATTCACGCGTACTTCTTCTACTGCTGACCTGTTTGTGCAAATTCGCGCAGGGACGGATATTGCGTTCCTGGGCGGATTGATTCGTTACGCAATCGAGAACAACCGGTACGCGAAAGAGTATTTGGTCAACTACACGAATGCCGCGTTCATTGTGAAGGAAGGATTCAAGCTGCCGGAGGATGGGCTGTATTCGGGATTTGATGCAACGGCGGGGACTTACGATAAGACCACCTGGAATTATCAGGAAGGCGGAGACTTCAGCGGGAAGACGGATGGGGCTGCGAGCGCTGGCCATTCGACTGCCGGTGCGTCTGGTGGTGCATCTGCTGGCGCGGGAGCCGGGGCGGCTGGCGGGAATGGGAGCGGCGGACAAGCGGGCGGAGCAGGCGCAGCGGCGGCGACTGGGCACGCGCCCGCGCCGGAAACTGGTAAGGCGGCACCGGCGCCCCCACTGTTGCCTCCCAACGTGGCGTACGACTTGACGCTGCAGCATCCGCGCTGCGTATTCCAATTGATGAAGCAGCAGTATTCACGGTACACCCCGGAGATGGTGGAGCGGATCACGGGCATTCCGAAGGAACAGTATTTGAAGGCGATTGATTTGTTCACGTCTGTGCGCAAAGACGGGGACATGAAGAAAGTGGCGACGATAATTTACGCGGTAGGCTGGACGCAGCACACGTTCGGAACGCAAATCATCCGCACGGCCGCGATGATCCAGCTGCTGTTGGGCAACGTGGGAAGAGCGGGCGGCGGAGTGAACGCGTTACGCGGACATTCGAATATTCAGGGCGCGACGGATATGGCGGGGCTTTTTGATTCGTTGCCGGGATATTTGAAGGCGCCGGTGCCTACCGATGCGGATTTGGCGTCGTATCTGAAGCGCACGACGCCGACGGCGTCCAAACCGCAGCCATGGGATTCCTTTAATTATTACTCGAACACGCCGAAATTCTTTGTGTCGCTGATGAAGGGGTTCTACGGCGACGCGGCGACGAAGGAAAATGGGTTCGGTTTCGATTATTTGCCGAAGGCGGGGAAGGATTGTTCGTGGACGCATATCTGGGAGGATATGTACGACGGCAAGGTCAAGGGCATGTTCGCGTTCGGGATGAACGGCGTGATGATCGGACCGGACACAAACAAGAACATTAATGCGTTGAAGAAGGCGGACTGGCTGGTGGTGGGCGAGATTTACGAGGACGAGACCAGCGATTTCTGGAGGGCGCCGGGTATTACGAAGGACGAGCAGAAAACGATCAATACGACGGTGTACCGGCTGCCGTGCGCGGGATTTGCCGAAAAAGACGGGAGCATGACGAATTCGGCGCGCTGGGTGACGTGGAAGTATGCGGCGGTGCCGCCTCCGGGGGAAGCGCGGCTGGACCAGGACATCGTGGCGGATATTTTCCTACGCGTACGGGACCTGTATAGAAAGGAAGGCGGAAAATTCCCCGACCCGATTCTGAATTTGAGCTGGGCGTACGCGGATGCTGCTCACCCGCCGCTCACGCAAGTGGCAATGGAAGTTAATGGCAGAGCGCTGGCGGACTTGAAGGACGACAAGACTGGACAAGTTGTGCTTAAAGCGGGCCAGCAGCTGCCGGGTTTCGCGATGCTGAAAGATGACGGAAGTACGATGTGCGGCAACTGGATCTACTCGGGCAGTTGGACGGAGGCAGGTTCGCAGATTCAGCGGCGCGGCACGGAAGATCCTTCGAACATGGGGGTATTTCCGAACTGGTCGTGGTCGTGGCCGGCGAACCGGCGGGTGTTGTATAACCGCGCGTCGTGCAATGTGGACGGGAAGCCATGGGATCCGGAGCGCAAGCAGGTGTGGTGGAATGAAGCGGCGGGAAAATGGGTGGGGAATGATGTGCCGGATTTCAAGGCCGATTCGCATCCGAAAGAGCACTTGGGACCGTTCATCATGAACCCGGAAGGTGTCGGCCGATTGTTCGCGCCGATTGGGGTGCTGGCGGAAGGGCCGTTCCCGGAACATTACGAACCGATTGAAAGCCCGACGAAGAATCTGTTTCATCCGGCGCAGTCGAACAATCCGCTGGTGAAGAAGTTCAAATCGCCGTACGACAAGTTCGGCGATCCTGCGGAATACAGCATCGTGTGCACAACGTACCGGCTGACGGAGCAGTATCACTACTGGACGAAAAATAATCCGATGAACGTGCAGTTGATTCCGGAGCCGTTTGTGGAAATATCCGTGGAGCTGGCGGAAGAAAAAGGGATTCGCGGCACGGACATGATTCATGTGATCAGCGCGCGGGGAACGTACACGGCGAAAGCGTTTGTGACGCGGCGGTTGAAGCCGATGATAATTGACGGCAAGAAGGTTCACCAGATTGGATTGCCGATTCACCAGGGCTTCCGCGGAATTCAGGAAGATGCCGGAAGAGACGCGCGCACTCCGGCGAATTTGCTGACGCCCGCGGTGACCGATCCGAACGCGCACACCCCCGAATCCAAGGGCTTCCTGGTAAAGGTGGAGAAGGCGTAGGGAGAGAACGATGAGCCAGGCGGCAACGGAAATAGTCAGAATTTCAGGGCACGCCGGGACGGTGCCAGGCGCGGGGCTGAATCGCGAGTTCCGCGTGGCCAAGTTGGTGGACACGACTACTTGCATTGGGTGCAAGGCGTGCGAAGTGGCCTGCCTGGAATGGAATGGATACACGTTCACTGAAACTACGTTTGACAATACCTACCAGACGATGCCGGAAACGGCTTGGAATTACTGGAACCTGATCAAGTTCAACGAGCACGAGCGCGAAGACGGCAGCATGATGCTGCTGATGCGCAAAGATCAGTGCATGCACTGCGAGGATCCGGGGTGCCTGGCGGCTTGTCCGGCGGACGCGGCGATCGTGCAGTACGCAAACGGGATTGTGGATTTTCAGGAAGCGAATTGCATCGGGTGCGGATATTGCATGACGGGGTGCCCGTTCAATATTCCGAAATTCAGTCCGGAGGCGCGAAAAGTTTTCAAGTGCACTTTGTGCAACGATCGCGTTTCGGTGGGGCTGGAGCCGGCGTGCATCAAGGCTTGCCCGACCGGGTGCCTGCATTTCGGGACGAAGTTGGAAATGAAGGAACTGGCGGAGACGCGCGCGGAGCAACTGCGCACGCAGTCTGGATTCGCGGACGCGGGAGTTTACGATCCAGCGGGAGTGGGCGGAACGCACGTAATTTACGTGCTGCACGACGCGAAGAATCCGGAGCTGTATGGCGGATTGCCGAAAAATCCGCACATTCCGTATTCGGTACGTTTGTGGAAAGGGCCGCTGAAGTGGCTGGGAAATCTGGCGATGATTGGCGGCGTGGTAGGGCTGGCGTGGCATTACCTGCGGTTTGGGCCGAAGAAGGAAGAACCGATTCCGCCGGGCGGTGGGAACGGGACCGGTCCCAGTAGCGAGAGCGGGAGGCGGCTATGACGAGCAACGCGGTGTCGCATCCAACCGCCGCCGACCATAACGAGGAGTTGATCCCGCGGTATTCGTTTGGCGAGCGAGCGAACCATTGGATCGGGGCGCTGACTTACACATTCGCGCTGATCACCGGGCTGGCGTTCTGGTCTCCTTATTTGTATTGGCTGGCGGCGATCGTGGGCGGTGGGCCAACGGCGCGATTCATACACCCGTGGCTGGGAGTGGTTTTTGTCGGCGTCGCTTCTTCTGGACTTTTGTGGAATGGCGCCGGGACATGGAAGTGAATGACGGCGATCGGGCCTGGGCCAAGGCGATGCCCTATTACATTCAGAATGAGGATGAGAAACTGCCGCCGGTGGGAAGGTTCAATTTCGGGCAGAAACTTTTCTTCTGGGGAATTTTCTTGAGCGTGATTCTGCTGCTTCTGACCGGCGTGGCGTACTGTGGTACACGGAAGCGCTGCCGTGGGGTTGGCGGTACTTGCGCTATGTGGCGATACTGATTCACGCGAGCGCGGCATTGATCAGCATCGGGCTGTACCTGATTCACGTGTACATGAGCACGATTCTGGAAGAGGGCAGCTTCGGATCGATGATTCACGGATACGTGACGCGCGCGTGGGCCTGGACTTTTCATCGCACGTGGTATGAAGAGGTCAAGGACGGCACGCGATCCAAGTAATGGCGCAACGGGAGTGGGACCGGCGCATCCGGCGCGCCACTGAGCTGACCTCCAAACATCCCTTTGCCGCGGAAGGATTGCGATTCTATTCGCGCGTGGCGACATTTCAGAAGAGCCTGTACGCGGAACTGCAGAAAGCGCTGGGCGATTCCCCGAAAATTTCATCGGTGCGACCATTGCGCGATGAATTGGATCTTTTCCTGCTGCTGCCTCCATTTCCAAAATTTCTAGCATTGATCGAGCAGATTGCGCCGGCGCCGATGGCGCAGGCCGCGGCGGGATTGGCGCGCAAGGGGACGCCGGGATGGCAGCACGCGATTGAAGATTTCTGGCATGGCGATTTGGAGACGCCGATGGCTGCGGGCGGGACGCCAGCGGAGTGGGAAAGCGACGCGGGCGGGATGAATGCTCGAGAACAATTGCTGGCGTGGATTTTTCTGCAGCCGTATGCGGAGTATTTGGCCGATCAGCGGAGAATGATGATTGTGGATGGAGCGCCCTCGACTTGTCCGCTGTGCGGCGGGAAGCCAATCGTGGGCGTGCTGCGGAGTGAAGGCGACGGGGCGAAGAAATCCTTAATTTGCATGTTGTGCGCGCACGAGTGGGGATTTCGGCGGGTGTATTGTCCGGCGTGCGGAGAAGAGCGGGAGCCGCAGATGGCGTTTTATTCCGCGCCAGAAATCGCGCATGTGCGCGTGGACGTGTGCGACACATGCCACACTTATTTGAAGAGCATTGATCTGACGAAGACGGGACTCGCGGTTCCGGTGGTGGATGAGCTGGCGACGATACCTTTAGATTTGTGGGCGCGCGAGC
>CAVSYZ010000012.1:0-95162 GCA_963732325.1 uncultured Acidobacteriota bacterium
CAGATCTATCTCGAACAATTTTTCGCGCTCGTGCGGGTCGCTGCGGCGCGTGTATTACCGTCATCGTGTTTAGAATCCGTTGACAACCCTCGTTGGTAGCGGTATATCCGTGGCGTGTCGACCCTGGGGACGACTGCTCGCAAATCGAATTGTCTTGCCGCTCAATCTGATTTCGCTCCTGACGATCGTGACGTTGGAGACTCATCCGCCCCTGGACTCGCTAGCGAGAGCTCGGTATTTTCCAAAAACGCCCCACGCTGCGTTGTTAGTTTTGACAGTTTTCGTCGGCGCTACGCCGTGGCACCCTGCGTCGGTTTAACCCGAACCGAGTGGAGAACTCGCCATCGCGAGCGTGGGAGCGGCCATCGGCGCTGTTGCGGGGCGCGTGCAAACAGTTCAAGCCGAGGCAAACCGCGCAGACAAATGATGCGGCTGCATGTTCGCGAGACGCTACGCGACCTTAGACACTGCGCAGGAAGCGTGCGATGAAACTGATCTGGTGTCCACCCAGTGGAAAGCATCGGCGGCGAATTTCCGCGGGACACCAGTGTAAATCTCTCATTGATCGCTTTCATTGGAACCGGTCAACAAGGAGCGCGTCAATGCACCCCCGACGAGAATTTCAGTCGTATGGCTCATGCGCGGCAGAACCGAAGCAAGGTGTTCCGCGAAGTTCATTTTCGAGCTACGTGTTTGTGGCGCTGCTTCCCATCGGAGCATTTTTGCTCACGGGGCTTGTCGGGTGTTCAGAAAAGGAAAAACCCGCCCCGCCAGCGCCACCCGAAGTGACTGTGGCGACAGTCGTCCAACAGGACGTGCCGATTTACAACGATTGGGTTGCGCAATTGAATGGCCCGGTGAACGCGGAGATCACTCCCAAGGTGCAGGGTTACCTGCTGAAACAGGAATACCAGAACGGCTTCTTCGTTAAGAAGGGCCAGCGCCTGTTCGAGCTCGATCCGCGACAATACGAGGCCGCACTTGACGCAGCTAAAGCGTCGGTAGCGAGGGCGCAAGCAAACTTCGCGAAGTACGAAGCTGACGTCGCTCGCGACACTCCGTTGGCCGCACAAAACGCAATTCCGCAAAAGCAACTGGACAACGATACCGCCAACCGTGATGCCGCCGCCGCTGAAGTATTAGCAGAGAAGGCCAGCGAGCAGAATGCGGAGTTAAACCTGGCCTGGACTAACGTCAATTCACCGATTGACGGCATCGCCGGCGTATCGAACTCCCAGATCGGCGACCTGGTTGGCACGGCTACAAAAATGACGACAGTCTCCCAGGTCAATCCGATCTGGGCCTACTTCAATATCAGCGAGAGCGCTTACCTGGGAGTTTCCTCCAGAATAGAGGGAATCATTTCCGGCAGGGTCAGCCAGGAATCCCTCTCCCGCACGCCCATCGAATTCGTTCAGGCAAACGACGTTCCCTATCCGCAAAAGGGTCGTTTTGTTTACGTCAATCGCCAGGTGGGAAGCCAGACCGGCACGATTCAAATGGCGGCCGAATTCGCCAACCCGAACGCCGCGCTTCGTCCTGGCGGATTTGGACGGGTGCGGATTCAGACCGGCATGAATCGCAATGCGCTGTTAGTTCCGCAGCGTGCCGTTATCGATGTGCAGTCGAACTACATGGTCCTTGTGGTTGGATCAGATCACAAAGCAAGATTTCGGCCAGTGAAAATGGGAGAGCGTGTGGGCCCGAACTGGATCGTCAGCGACGGCCTGCAGCCGGGCGAGGAAGTCGTGGCCGAAGGGATTGAACGGGTACAAATGATCGCAGCTGCAGTGCCACAGCTGGCGAAAACCGGCATCCCGGTTAGTGCCAAACCCTTCACGCCAGCGCCGGCGGACGAGGGGAGCAACTGACCATGGCCAAATTCTTTATCAACCGGCCGATCGTCGCGATGGTGATTGCAATTCTGATGGTGCTGATCGGCGTGGTCACAATGCTCGGCCTGCCGACAGCGCAGTTTCCCAACATCGCGGACCCGATGATCCAGGTCAAGGCTACTTATCCCGGCGCGGATGCGCAGACGATTGCCGAATCTGTTGCAACACCGCTTGAGCAGCAGATGTCGGGCGTCACTGGCATGAACTACATGTACTCATTAAGCGCCAGCTCCGGCGGGGGAATGACGCTGTACGTTGACTTCCAGTTGGGGACGGACATTAACACCGACCAGATTCTGGCACAGATGCGGAGCGGGCAGGCCAACTCGCAACTGCCCTCTGAGGTTACACAGCAGGGCGTGATCGTGCAGCCTGGAACGACTGCACCTTTTATGCTGCTTGACCTGTATTCACCCACTGGTATTTACGACAACATTTTCCTGGCCAACTACGCAAATATCAATTTGCAGTATGCGCTGACGCGCATTGACGGTGTCGGCCAGGTTCAGGTGTTCGGCGCCGGGCCGTATGCAATGCGCATCTGGGTGAATCCTGACCGGCTGGCAAGTTTGGGAGTGACCGTGTCCGACATCTCGAACGCGGTCAAGGCTCAGAACAAGGTCAACCCGGCGGGCCAGATCGGAGCTGAGCCTGTCCCTCCGGGGCAGCAATTCACCTATAACGTGCGGGCTCCGGGGCGGCTGCCCACGGCCGAAGAATTTGGCGAGATCGTCGTGCGCGCCCAGCCCGACGGATCAATTCTGCGGCTGAAAGACGTGGCGCGTGTGAGTCTCGGCGCGCAATATTATTCGATACTCGCGCGGATGGGAACGGCAGGAGAGAACAAGCCTGCGCAGCCCGCGGCCCTCGTTGCGCTCTATCTAACTCCGGGCAGCAACGCCCTGCAGACGCGAGCTGCGGTGCTGAAAATGATGGAGGAGGCAAGCCGCCGGTTCCCGAGCGGTTTGGACTACAACATCGCTCTCGACACGACGCTCGCCGTCAGTGCCGGGATCCACGAAATCTACAAGACGTTATTTGAAGCACTGCTGCTGGTCATCATCGTCGTTTACATTTTTCTCCAGGGCTGGAGGGCAACGCTCATTCCGCTGCTCGCGGTTCCTGTCTCTCTGGTAGGAACCTTCATGGTCTTTCCGCTATTCGGATTTTCCATCAATACTCTGTCGCTATTCGGGCTCGTGCTTGCGATTGGGTTGGTCGTTGACGACGCGATTGTCGTGGTAGAGGCAGTGGAACAACACATCGAGCACGGGCTGACACCCCACGACGCCGCAATCAAAGCAATGGAAGAGGTCTCGGGACCGGTAATCGCGATTGCACTGATTCTGGCCGCAGTGTTCATTCCCACGGCCTTCGTTCCGGGTATTACCGGACAACTCTACAAGCAGTTTGCGCTGACCATCGCAATTTCGGTGCTGTTCTCGGCATTCAACGCGCTTACACTCAGCCCAGCGCTTTCCGCCCTGATGTTGCGTCCCAAGAAGCCGACGCGCGGACCTCTCGGCGCTTTCTTCCGCGTTTTCAACAAGGGCTTCGGGCACGCAACCGACGGTTATGTGAACGTGTGCAGACACCTCATCCACAAAGCCGGTTTCGCGTTCCTCATGCTCGCCTTGCTGGTCGTCGGTGCGGGCTTATTCGGCAAGCAGATCCCACAAAGCTTTCTCCCAGATGAAGACCAGGGATATCTTTTTGGCGGGTTACAGCTGCCGAACGCCGCATCGTTGCAACTCTCGTCGGAGGCCTCGCGCGAAGTAGAAAAGATCATCATGGACACACCCGGCGTGCAGTACGTCAGCTCCGTCATGGGATACAGCATGTTGAGCGGCGTGAACACCACGTACAGCTCATTCTTTTTCATTTCGCTGAAACCGTGGGAAGAGCGCAAGACTCCCGAGACCAGCTACCTAGGGATTAAAGCTCACCTGCAGCGGGCGCTCTCAAAGGTTCCGTCGGGAATTGCATTTTCTTTCCCGCCACCGGCGATCCCGGGTGTTGGCACATCGGGCGGCGCAACTTTCATTCTGGAAGACAGATCGGGGAGCGGCATCGATTTCCTCGCAAAGAACGCGGCGATATTTGCGGAAGAGGCCCGCAAGCGTCCCGAGCTGGCCGGAGTGCTAACCACCGCCCTGCTCAACGTGCCCCAAGTTGGAGTGAAGGTAGATAACGCCAAGGCGATGACCCAGCAGATTCCGCTGAACGAGCTTTATCAGACTGTGCAGACATTCATGGGCGGTTCGCTGATTAACTTCTTCAACCGTTTTGGTCTGCAATGGCAGGTATACGTTCAGGCCGATGGTGATTTCCGGACCAACGCGGAAAATCTCGGCAAGTTTCACGTCCGGAATGCATCCGGCGATATGGTTCCCTTGAGCACGCTTACCAGTACGTATCCGCGCAACGGCCCTGAGTTCATCATGCGCTACAACCTCTTCAACTGCGTACAGATCAATGCTTCGGCGGCGCCAGGATACAGCTCTGCTCAGGCGATGGCTGCATTGGAGGATGTCTTCCACAAGACGATGCCCAGTCAGATGGGCTTCGACTATTCGGGTATGTCTTACCAGGAGCAACGGGCTGCGCAGGGGGTGTCGCCCGCCGTCATTTTTGGTCTGGCATTCTTCGTCGTCTTCCTCATTATGGCGGCACAGTACGAGAGCTGGACGCTGCCTTTCAGCGTGCTGCTGGGCGTTCCTATCGCAGTGTTCGGGGCTTTCTTCGCGCTCTTCTTTCGCCACCTTGAAAATAACGTGTACGCCCAGATTGGTCTGGTCATGCTGATCGGTCTGTCGGCGAAGAATGCCATCCTCATCGTGGAATTTGCCAAGATTGAGTACGACAGCGGGAAGCCGTTGCTCGAAGCGACCTTGACTGGCGCAAGACTGAGACTGCGCCCAATCCTGATGACTGCCTTCGCGTTTATCTTGGGTTGCGTGCCGCTGTGGGTAGCCGCCGGCGCGGGCGCCATCTCGCGCCAGGTGCTGGGAACAGTGGTCATCGGAGGGATGCTCGCCTCCTCGATAATCGCTATCTTTTTCGTACCGGTGTCCTTTGACGTCGTAGAGCGCTTCGGCAACCTCTTCAGTAAAAAGAAAGAAACGCCGCAGCCGTCGCCAGCGACCGGCGCTGGGCCGGAAGGAGGCAGCCATGATGCGTAGGAAACAATGCATCGCCACCACCATCGTGTTGCTGCTCTGCGTGTCCGGATGCACGGTGGGGCCGAACTACAAACGCCCCGACGTGAATGTCCCGAGCGACTATCGCGGACTCCCGCACGGGCCTTCCAGCCAATCCGGCAGTGAGGCGTTCGCGGAAATGAAATTGGCGGCGGTTTTTCCGGACGAAGTGCTGCAGAGCCTTCTCAAGGAAGCGCTCGTCAACAATTACGATGTGCGCATCGCCGCCGCGCGAGTACTGGAGGCCGGCGCTGATCTTGGGATTACTCGCGCCAATCAGCTGCCGACGGTGAATGTGGCCGGCGGGATCCAGAACCAACGCATGCAGCCATTGTCAGGGAACGTGACGGCGGGAGCAGTCGCGGTGCAAGCCTCATGGATACTGGATTTCTGGGGCCAGTTTCGGAGGGCGACGGAAGCGGCGCGCGCAAATCTGCTAGCGACTGAATACGCGCAAGGGTTGGTTCGACTAACCCTAATTTCGGGTGTGGCGAACGCCTACTTTCAATTGCGCGCGTTCGATTCTCAGCTCGAAACCTCGGAACGGACATTGCAGGGGGACAAGGAAATTGTGCGGATCAACACCATCAAATTCAAAGGCGGCGAGAGTGCGATCACGGATGTGCTGCAGGCCCAGCTCTTGCAAGAACAGGCTGAAGCAGAAATTATTTCACTAAAGCAGGGTATCGAGCAGACGGAAAATCAGATCAGCATCCTATTGGGTAGAAATCCCGGACCCATTCTTCGCGGACTTCCTCTCACCGAACAGCCGCACATGCCTGAGGTGCCAGCTGGATTGCCGTCCGCAATTCTCGAACGCAGGCCAGATGTCCTCCAAGCCGAACAAAGTCTCGTAGCCGCTAATGCGAACGTTGGCGTGGCGAAGGCGGCTTACTTCCCTCAGATATCATTGACCGGAGCCTTCGGCGTGCAAAGCACTGCTCTGGAGAGTTTCCTCGGAGGAGGACTCACCACCGCAGCCTGGACACTCGCGGGACAAGCTGTTCAGCCCATCTTTGAGGGCGGGCGTATTACGGCGAATTACCACCTTGCCTGGGCCCAGCGAGATGAGGCCGAACTGGTTTACAAGCAGACCGTGTTACAGGCGTTCGGAGATGTCTCCAATGGTCTTGTCGGCTACAATCAATCACAACAATTTCGTATCAAGATCCAGGAACAAACGGCCACGTACAAGGAAACTGCGCGCCTCGCCGACGTTCGATTTCTGGGCGGATATACCGCTTTCCTTGAGGTGCTGGTGACCGAGCAGCAATATTTCACCTCACAAATCAGCCTGGATCAGGCCCGGCTCACAGAACTTCAGAACTATGTTGAGCTATATCAGGCGCTCGGCGGCGGTTGGCAGCAGTAGAGTCGCCCACGGAGTTTTCTGTTCGCGTGAAGGGCACATGCAAGTCATCATTCTCTTCAATTCTTGCGGATGAAGCTCGATTTGCGATGCTGGAAGGGGCATTCCTGCGCGGGAGAGAAATCTAGCGGCGACATGTACGTGGGGCACGACTGAAACGTTTACCACCTCGGTGATTGGCAAACGCCCTTATCGGAGAAGTGAAGTTCCACTTCCTATGGACGGTAACGCGACTAGCCAGGAGTTGGCACCGCCGTCCGACGATATGTTCCGAATAGCCGACGATTCGTAAGGCACGTTATCTTTGGCCTTGGGTAGCTCATTTTCATTGGCACGAGGCCATTTTCTGAGGTCCAGGAAGTAACGATCTAGTATCACAATCGGCCGACTTAGTGCATCGCGGCTTCGATCTCATCCGCCGAGTATGGGACGCCAGGAGTCAACAACTCGGCGCCACCTTTGGTAAGCAGATACATGTCTTCCAGGAAAAAGCCTTGGCCATCAATCGAGGAGATCGGCTCGAAGTTGATCGTGGTTCCTGCCCTAAGTGGGCCATCTGGAAAACCGGCAAGCAGGTTTGTGGTATGCACTTGCCAGTACGGGACATTCTTGCGATCTGACCAGGAATCAATCGCGCGTTGTGCCATCGAGGTCTTGGCCGAAGCGCGATGACGCAGCAGTTCGGTGCGCCAAGCATCGAAGATTTGGTCGACAGTAGCTCCGTCCCGAATCGCCAGGGCACCAGCACGGTACGCAGCTACGAATATGTTCCAGGTTTCTCGCTGATCGTCGTTATAGTGGCCAGAGACCGGTACAGTTCGCCCCAAGTCTCCGATGTAGTGATCCCATTCGCATCCCACATCAAGCCGAACCAAGTCACCCGAGCGCATATTCTGATCCAGATGATCGTACCGAGCCAGCGAGGTAAAAGGGCGCGGGAATACAGCAGTGTCTCCGGACATTGCCCACGGCCAGAAAGAGGAGCCGTGTGCTCCCGCCTTCCAGCAGGTGGCTTCGACCACCGCTTCGACGCTGCGCTGCGATATGCCGGGCTGAATTGCCCGCATTCCGGCCATTATTGCAGTCACGGTCGCTGCCGCGGCCGTTCGTAGGGCAGCAATCTCCTCTACGGTTTGAACCGCCATGAGGGCTTGGATTCGTTCCCCCGCTTCTTTGGCCTCGAAGGCGGGCCATCTTTCCAGAATGATCTGTAGCCACATCGGCGCGCCCAGCGAGTTGGGGGCGAGAAGATTGCTTGGAAGCTCGGTGAATTTCGCGAAATCGTTAACGTAGTAGAGTGGCCGCGCTTTACCGGCGCGTGACTGGAGAAACTCTTGCAGTTCGGTCCAGTCAACGACGTGCTCTATGCCCAGGCGTTTTACAGCGTCCGGTCCGGGCTTAACTTCGGGCTGCAAGCCGCTCTTCAAGAATGGCGGTTCGGATGGCAAGAAAAGCCAGCTCTCGCCCGATTTTCCGTCGATGGCCAGCAGCGCGCCCACCGTATTTCCGAGGCCGGTGAAGTAGTAGAAGTATGGATCCTGGCGGAATCCATCAGCCGTTGTATCCAGTTCGGAATTGGCGTGAAGCAAGAGAATCCCGTTCTGGAACGCGGTAGCAACACTTTGCCGACGCTCTCGTCCGACGTTGCTGTCAATGGCGGCCGTGCAACTCGACGTGATAAACAGCATTGCCAGAATCAATCCTGTAACTCGCATGGTGGATAACTTAGCACGGAGACAGCGGAGTTCCCAGACCGGCCATGCATTGGGGAGTTTTTCTCGCAGTGCGCTTGGTGGGTGAATGACGAATTACGACGGCAATCCACATGCCTGATAAACGCCGAATCGTACATGTAAATTTCAAGTTTCCGGATACGCGGGTGGTCTCAATGGGTGGATGCAACACTCGCTCGAAGTTTGTTCGCAGGAGTTTGAAGGCCTAATTGAAGATTTGACCAGCAGAGAATTGAGGGAGCGTTTTTCAGAATCGCGGCGTTCGCGTTACGTGTGATCCCGCCGGCCCTTCAACCGGCTCGCCCTCAGCCAGGATTCTCCCGGCGATTGCGCGGAGAAGGGAAACTCACTATTGCTGTTGCACCTGAGTCCAACTCGGATCAGGATTGAACTCGGCCATCGCGGCTGCTGTCTGTGCTGTATCAGTTCCTAAATCCTTCTGCAGCAGGTCGCCGTCCTGATTGATGATGAAAGTCATCACGCCGGAGTTGCGATATTGAGCGGGATAGGCGACGAAGGCGAAGCCGCCGGTCATCTTTCCATTGACGATGTAGTCCTTGGCGCCGCCGGGCGCGTTAGCACCTTGCCGGGTGAGCATCCGAAAGTAGTAGCCATGGAACGGCACGTGCGCATCCGGTTTCACGTTATAGCCTTCGTTGGTGGCATAGACGGCCATCGGACCGAGCGGACTTTTGGGTTGACCTTCCGGCGATTCCCAGTACAAACCGTTCTGCTTGCCGCTGTCGCTGATGAACTTCGCAGCAAACTGGCCGGTGCTGCCGTCGTCATGGCGCATTGAGAAGTATTGAGCCTCTGCGTCAACCAGCGCGTTGCATACATCTATGGTCGCGAGTTCGTTGCGGCCGATACGGCGCATCAGGATCTCGTCCCTTCCCGCAGCCACGTCGAAGTACCACTGTCCAGCGGGGTTCTTCTTCAGCGGGATCGGGAACGGAAAATTGTCTGCTCCAATCAGGAGGATTTGGGACCCGTCAGGCATCTTCCGCCAGCGATGCATCACGTCGTATTCGTGCATGAATACACCGGCGATCTCCTTGTCCTGCACCGGATCGCCGGAGAAAATGATGTCTTTCGAGTCGGGACCAAAGACCGCTATTACGGCGTTTGGATCGCCCGATTTGGCCGCCGCCTGGAGTCCGTTACTCGCGTCGTCGGGCGAGGCAAACGTCTGGTAAGAAGGCTTGGCGGATTTGCTGCTGCATCCGGCAATTAGAATGAGCATCGCCAAAGGGACGATGCAACTCGTAGTGGCGATTGTACGCGTTGCTCGCGACATATCGATCCTCCAAAATTTGAACCGTGAGTACTTCATCAAGATACAAAAATTGCGTTCGCTTGCATCTGCTGCGATGGCGTTGGGATTACCTGCGGCCACCCCAGCTTGATGAACCGCGTGCGCTGGAAGCCCGCGAACTCCATCCGCCGCCTCCACTGCTCATTGCGGATGAACCGCCGCTGTGTTCCTGCCCGCCCCAGCCGCTGGAACTGGATTTGTTGTAGCTGGACGGGCTTCCGCTCTTCTGGTCCCAACCGCTGCCGGTATTGCTGTAGGTCTTGCCGTTTGCCGCGGCATACTTGTCGCCATTGGCGGTTTGGCCCACGGCGGCGCTGTTGCCGTACTTGCCCGACGCAGCGTAAGCCGAACCGCCGTTCGAGCTGTGCGCCTGCGCCGTGGTTCCGTTAGCATTGGTTTGGTGCTGGCTGTCAACGGTGGTGCCATTTTTCGAAGCCGTCGAGGCCCCATAGCTGCCGTACGCATTGGACCCTTGCACTGTCGAGGCAGAGGCCCCGGTATGTGGGTTGTACGCTTGAGCGCCGCTTACGCTGCCGTAACCGTTTGAGACTGTGCCACCGCGGGCATAAGTGCCTGTGGAGGGATTGTAGCCATTTGAGGCGTGGGCGCTGCCGCCGTAGGCACCGTATGCAGAAGCACTAGAGCCGTAATACCCGCCATGCCACGCACTGTTTCCGTAGTATGCGCCGCCGTGATAGACCACGGTCGTGCTGCCGTGCCATCCGCAGTTCCAACTGCTGTAACCCCAGGCGTAAGAGCCGCCGGCCATCATGGCCCCGACCGCAATGCCGACTCCAAATGCCACGATTGCCGCGCCGGCGGGTGGTGGCGGGGCAACATATGCTGGCACCACGTAGGGATAGCCATAGACTACTGCGGGGTTATACATGGGAACGTAAACCACTTGCGGGTTCACCGGTTGAATCACGATCACTTGCGGCGACTGTTGCACGACGGCGAGTTGCGTCGATGATTTCAGGTTGCCGGCCGCGTATGCTTTCGCGCGCAACACCTGAATGGCAGTCATCACATCGCCTGACTGCGTGTGATATGCCTCTCCGAGCGACGAAGTCCATGTGAGGTTGGACGCCATGTTACCCAGCACGGAGGGGAATTGGCAGAGCGCCTTCACGGCGGGATCCCACGGTTGCTGATCCACGGCCGCCATCAGGTTTGAGCCGGTCAGATTGCTGTGGTACTGATACCAGCCTTCAGCCGCGGCAATCTGATCCGGAAACGTCGCAGCGGCAAGCACCTGCGCTACCAGCGCGTCCGGATAGAGGGCGATGGGTGCCGCCAGTTGTTGCAGCTCGTCGGGGGTCAGCGGCACGCCTTGTCCCGAATACCCCGACTGAGCCCCAGCTCCGAGCGGCACGGTGCCAACAAGCAGCAGCGCGGATAGGGTGATTGCCAAAAGCTGTTTCGCGAACGTCCTGATCATTTTCGTCTCTCCATGCACGAAAAACCGTGGAGCTTGGCTTCTTCTCGTCGCCGGTTACGATGAGTTTCGTGTCAACCAGCAGACGTCATCATGCCCGCCGGCTGGAAAACAACAGGAGTAGCGATACTGCGGCTCACGCTTATGGCTTTCAATTGTCAGAACTAACAGGGTGGCCAATCAGCATCAGTCTGATCCAGAGCTGAAGTGGGTGAGGCAGGTTGCTCGTGCTTTCACGAGCGCGCTCGCGAGGGCGCGACTTCTGTTCGTGTGGTGCACGATTGTTCGCGTATGGCGATCCGGTTGCAGAGCGACACGCTCTACGCAGCAGCGAGTACTGGTTCGGTCCTGTCATTACTGACAATAGCCTGGAATTCTCGTTGCGGTAGCTTCAGTTGTACTTGGTTTTCGTCGAGAGATTGCCCTTGTGTGTCCGCGACCCCTTGGGAAACGGCTGAGATGAACGACCGAGAGATGCAGAGTATCCCCGATTCCGGTGGCCGCAAGCAGCCTGAGGAAAAGCTGCGTGAAGGCGAACAGCTCTTCCGTTCGATTTTCGAGAACGCCCAGATCGGTATCAGCTTCTTCAGCGTTGACGGCCATGTGGTTTTCACCAACCGAGCATTCCAAGAGATGCTTGGTTACAACGAGGCAGAACTCGACGATTTAGCTAAGTGGGACGCAATCATTCATCCGGACGAACGTGCTCCCGGAGCGGAACGATATGCCGAACTTATCCACGGCAAGCGTGAAAAGGACGAATGGGAACAACGCTTCGTTCGCCGCGACGGTCGCATCGTCGTTACGAACGCTCGATTCTCGTTAATCAGGGATCGTGCTGGAAAGCCGCAATACGTTGCCTCTCTAACGGAAGACATAACCGACCGCAAGCGAGCACAAGAAGAACGAAACCGCGTCGCGCAACAAATGCAAGTATTGCTGGAATCTACCGGCCAAGGTATCTACGGGATCGACCTGCAAGGAAACTGCACGTTCATCAATCGGGCTACTTGCGAAATGATTGGCCACCGGCCTGAAGAGGCGTTGGGCCGGAACATGCACGATCTGATACATCATCACAAGCCAGACGGCTCCATTTATCCCGTAGATCAATGTCCGGTCTACCGCGCGTTCATAAAGGGCGAGGGGTGCCGCGTGGACACGGAAGTGATCTGGCGACGGGATGGGACTCCGATTCCGGCCGAGTATTCCTCGTTTCCAATTCTTGAGGATGGAAAGATAACTGGGGCGGTCGTCACCGTTGTTGATATCACCGATCGGAAGCGCGCCGAGGTGAAGGTGCGGGAGAGCGAGCAGCTCTTCCGGTCGATTTTCGAGAACGCCCAGATAGGAATCGGTGTTTTTAACATCGGCAAACAGGAACTTAGTCCTAACCGCGCGTTGCAAGAAATGCTTGGTTACTCCGAGAAGGAGTTAAGCCGCCTGGAGACGTGGGACGAGATTACCCCTCCTGATGAGAGTGCTTCGGACGCGAAACGATACGGCGAACTCGTCCAGGGGAAGCGCGACAAGGACGAGTGGGAACAACGCTTGGTTCGCCGGGACGGCCGCATCGTCGTTACGAGCGTGAGATTCTCTTTGCTCCGTGATATGTCGGGCAGGCCACAGTATGTGGCGTCGTTGCAGGAGGACATCACGGAACGCCGGCGGACGGAAGATGCACTCCGCGAGAGCGAAGCTTACAACAAGCTGCTGTTTCAAGAGTCCATCATCCCGATGCTGGTCTTGGACTGTGAGACCCGGCGATACGTGGATTGCAATCAGGCCGCGGCACAGATTAATGGCTATTCCCGCCGCGAGGACCTATTAGGCAAGAGCACCCTCGACGTGTCCGCTCCCACGCAGTATGACGGCACCGATACCTCATCCGCCGCACTGAAGCGGAGCAAAATGGGCCAGGAAAAAGGCCATTCGATCTTCGAATGGCGCCACCAACGCCCGGACGGAACGATTTGGGATGCCGAAGTGCATCTGAGGACCTTCACCTACCACGGTCGAAAACAATTTCAGCTCACGCTTGTGGACATCACCGAACGCAAACAGGCCGAGCGGGCGCTGCGGCAGGCTAAAGAATTGGCCGAGGAAGCCACCAAAATGAAGTCCGACTTCCTCGCCAACATGAGCCACGAGATACGCACGCCCATGAACGCCATACTCGGGATGACGCACCTTGCTCTGAAGACGGAGTTGACTCCAAGACAGAGCGACTACCTGAACAAGACTAAGGTTGCCGCCCAGTCCCTGCTTGGCCTAATCAACGACGTGCTCGATTTCTCAAAAATCGAAGCAGGCAGGCTGGAAATGGAAAATGCAAGCTTCCAGCTCGATAATGTGTTGGAGAACCTGTCCTCCGTCGTCAGCCAAAAAGCTTATGACAAGAATCTGGAATTTCTAATCTCCGCGCCGCACGATCTGCCGGTGAACGTTGTCGGCGATGCGCTGCGGCTTGGTCAGATCCTGATCAACCTCGTCAATAATGCGGTGAAGTTCACCGACGATGGCGAGGTGGTAGTGGCGGTCACGCTGGAAGAAAAACTCTCCGATCGAATCAAGCTGAAATTTTCCGTGCGCGACAGCGGAATAGGAATGACGCCGGAACAGAGCGCCCGATTATTCCGGCCGTTTACTCAGGCCGACACATCTACCACGCGAAAGTATGGTGGCACTGGACTCGGTCTCTCGATCTCCAAGCGGCTCGTGGAAATGATGGGCGGGGAAATCTGGGCAGAGAGCCAGCCCGGCAGGGGTAGCACCTTTCGATTCACGGCCTGGTTCGGTCTTGGGCCAGGAGGACCAAAGCGCAAGCGTATCATCCCCGATCTGGTGGGTGTGCGCGTGTTGGTGGTGGATGACAACGAGCAAGCCCGGGAAATCCTGTGCGATGTGTTGCGTGGATTTTCGCTGCGAGCAGATTCGGCGGCATCTGGCGAGGAGGCGATCCAAAAAGTAGCAACTGCCGACTCCCAGGATCCATATCGCGTGGTCTTGATGGACTGGCAGATGCCTAGCATGGATGGGCTGCAAGCGAGCCGCCAGATTGTGCGCGGCAAACTTTCGAAGCACGCGCCCAAGATCGTAATGGTGACTGCTTTTGGGCGGGAAGGCTTGCAAACTCAAGCGGAGCAGGTGGGGATTGACGGCTATCTGTTGAAGCCGGTAACCCCATCGCTGCTGTATGACACCTTGGTGGAACTCTTGGCAGTTGTGGGACCGAAGCGCAGCCGCTCGCAGCCCAAAAAAGAAGATTCTGCCTCACCTGACTTCACTGGCACGCGGATTCTGCTTGTCGAAGACAATGAAGTGAATCAGCAAATAGCGACTGAGCTTCTGGAAAGCGTGGGAGCCACCGTGAGAATTGCCAATGATGGCGTCGAGGCCGTGAAACTTTTGGTAGAAGGCGAAGGGTCGCCGCCGTTCGAGGTTGTTTTCATGGACCTGCAAATGCCGGACATGGATGGTTTCACCGCGACGAGACTTATTCGGGTCCAGCCGCGGCTTCAGAATTTGCCAATCATCGCTATGACCGCGCATGCCCTGGTGGAGGAGCGCCAACGTTGCCTGGACGCGGGAATGAATGACCACGTGAGCAAGCCTATTGACCCCGACGCGCTGTTTGCAACGTTAGCACGGTGGGTCAAGTCAAGGCATGCGCCGCCTTCCGGCACCGAAGCCCGCCCGGCAAGACGGGCCGCAGTCGTAATTCCAGAAATTGACGGCGTTGAGGTGCGAGACGGTTTGAAACGCGCCGCGGGCAACCGGAGGCTGTATCGAGACTTGCTGCAACGGTTTGCAACAGACAATCTAGACGTGGGCACGCAGATAGCAGCCGCGCTTGAGAGGGGAGATCCGAAGCAAGCCGCACACATTGCCCATACAGTGAAGGGAGTCGCGGGCAATTTGAGCATCGAAAAGATCTATTCTTCAGCTGATAAATTGGAAAAGGCGATTCGTGAGCGGGATTCCGCGGTTCCCAAGCTGCTGAGTGCGTTTACTTCCGTCGTCAAGCATCAAGTTCACGCCATCCAGCACGCGCTGCCGGACGCCGCTTCCCATCGCTCTGGAAGGACAGTGGATCGGCGCTTCGACCGTCACAAAGCAACGTCCGCAGCTGGACGCCTTCGGGAATTGCTCGATGCGAGTGATGGCGACGCAGCAGAAGCGTTTTCCGCTTTTACCGATGCTACGGCTGAAGTTGTAGACAAGCTGCGACTGGACGCACTCGGAGCAGCCATAAACAAATTCGATTTTGAATCGGCACTCCAAAAACTCAGCGAGATCGAGCGCTTATACCTTCATGGTGGCTAACCCGATGAGCAGTGACGCAGACAAACAAGTCATCCTGTTGGTGGATGATACTCCTGCCAATATTCACATCGCGCAGGCCATTCTCAGGGATGAGTTCAAGATCCGTGTAGCCACCAGTGGCGCAAAGGCCCTGGAGTTGGTGAAAATCGAACCGCTGCCCGCGCTCGTCCTGCTCGATATTGAGATGCCCGGCATGGACGGGTACGAGGTCTGCACCCAGTTGAAGGCAGATCCGCAGACGCGGGATATTCCGCTGATCTTTCTCACGGCAAAGACAGAATCCGAGGACGAGACCCGAGGTTTCGAAGTGGGCGCTGTGGACTACGTTCACAAACCCTTCTCGCCCACGGTGGTGAAGGCCCGCGTCCGGACACACCTGACGCTCCGCGCAACCAGCAAGCAACTCGCCCTGCAACTGCTGGCGATCAACAATGAGCTGGAAATGGCGCGAGAGATTCAGTTGGCCATTCTCCCCAGCGAAACCCCCAAAATCAGAGGTCTGGATATTGCCGCCCGCTACCTTTCGATGAGCTCGGTCGCCGGCGATTTTTATGACTTCATCGTCGTGGACGAACAGCACGTGGGCATACTGATCGCGGACGTTTCCGGCCACGGCCTGCCGGCTGCGCTGATCGCGTCCATGCTTCAGGTCTCTCTCGCCGCTCAATTCGCTCACGCCGCAGAGCCGGGGCGGGTGCTTGCTGGTTTGAATCGTGCCCTGTGCGGGAAGTTCTCGCGTCATTTTGTCACCGCGGCTTACGTGTTTGTGGACATGGAAAAGAACTCCATCAGCTACGCTGCTGCGGGACATCCGCCGCTTCTGCTGCGGCACGGGTCGACGGGAAGCGCCTCGGAAGTCTCCGAGAACGGCCTGCTACTTGGCCATTTCCCGAAAGAAATCTACTCGTCATCGCAAATTCCTGTGGAACGGGGCGATAAGGCCATCCTTTATACGGATGGAATTCTGGAAACCAACAACCCGTCGCAGGAGATGTTGGGCGTGGACCGTTTCAAGCGGTTTGTGGAAGACAGCCACGACGTCGGAGCTGGCGAATTCGCTGATTCATTGCTGGATGAGTTGTCACGCTGGTCAGGACATCCCAAGGGAGAAGGTCAAGAAGACGATATAACGCTTCTGGTGATCGACTTCAAGAATCTCGAATGAAGCTGTCTTGGCTCAGCACCCGCCGCAATTCCCGGAAGGCAACGAGTGGAAGGAAAGTACAAGATTCAACGACAGTGCGAGCATTCTGCGATGAGCGTGGCCTCGGCAGGCACGAGTTGATCAGCGCGGTGCCATAAATAAAATACGAGGCGTGAAACTGGATTCTCAGGAAATGCGGCGCTAGTTCTCGCCGGGCGTTCCTTTCCAATCGATCAGGTCTACCAATTTCCAGGGATTCTGGCTGAGATCGATCTGCAGCTGTCCTTGCTTATCGATCACGAGCTGAGCTTCGGGATACAAAAAACCCGTGTTCTTGCTTTTATCCTGATCATTAATGTCGAGTTCACCTGCCGTGAGGTTGAAGGATTGAGATTGCGTGTCAAAAAAGGCCTCACCGAACCTGATTTGACGGTTGGTGATAAAGCGGATCTTCCGTCCAGTCGGAGTTGGAATCAGCCTGATATAGCTAAGATCGTAACCAAGCGTGCCAACAATCGAGATGTGACCCACGGCCTTCATTTTTGTCAGCGCGTTCACCAGCCCTTGGTTCTGGCCCTTCGTGAAGGCGTCCACCAGGATCTGCCTGTCCTCTGGTGTGGAAAAATCATAGATAGTCACGCTGATGCCGATGTTTTGGCCGAGCTGTGTGCCGGTGCCCATGGCTTGGGCGTCAATCGTTTCCGATTTTACGCGTTCACCGAAAGTGCTGCCCACCAACAGAAGCCCAACGAGCAGGAAGCAGATAATCCCGAGCGTGCGAATTTGCAGGCCTGACTTCGTATTGAATTGGCGCATTTTGCTTCTCCTCCCTCTGAAACCAACGCATGCACGTCTGGCTGCAGAGAGTCGAATGATTGAGCGAAGCGAGACCGAATGGAATTGTCAGTTATGACAGGGTCAGTCCTGGCGGGCCCAGGTGAGTGGAGCGGCCTACCAGCTCACGGCTAACACCACAATTAGGACTGAGTGAGGGCGTCGCGCAAGAAGTGACACCTTATTTCCCGAGCCCGCATCAAAATCTTCGAGGAAAGCTACCACCGGTTGGCATTATCAAGGTGGCGGAGGGGTAGCCTGGCCGCGATCGCGCCGATTCTTGGTGGCTGACTCAATCGGCATCACGCTTCTCCGCAGGAGCGCTCGATTCTTTGGGGTCAATGAATATCACTGAATATCACTGAGAGGAAGGCGATATGCGAATTCTGGTCGTCGGGGCTGGGGCAGTGGGTGGCTATTTCGGAGGCCGTCTCGTGCAGGCAGGCCGCGATGTGACATTTCTAGTCCTGCCAAAACGTGCGGAGCAAATCCAGGCCCAAGGGTTGCGGATTCTGAGCCCAAAGTATGGCGATTTCACCGCTCGACCCAAAACAATAACCGCGGCTCAGATTGCGTCTCCGTACGACGTTATTTTTTTGAGCGTGAAAAGCTACAGCCTCGCCGCTGCGATCGATGATTTCGCACCCGCAGTCGGGCCACAGACGGTCATCGTTCCGGTACTGAACGGCATGCGGCACATGGACGTGCTGACAAAGAGGTTCGGCGAACACGGCGTATTAGGCGGTGTGTGCTTCGTTGCCACTGAAATAGATTCGCAAGGCAGGATCGTCCAGCTTGCCGATTTCCAGAGTCTGACCTACGGGGAACTGGACGGGAAGAAGAGCTCTCGGATAAAAGCAGTGCATCAGGTGTTTAGCGGGGCTGGATTTGAGGCGGCCATTTCCACAGACATTTTGCGAGATATGTGGGAGAAGTGGGTATGGTTGGCAAGTGTGGGAGCCATTACCTGTTTGCTTCGCGGAAATATCGGCGAAGTCGTCGCGGTTCCCGGTGGCGCCGAGTTATGCCTCACGGCATTTCGTGAATGCGCAGCAATCGCGAATGCGTGCGGCTATCCGATGTCGGAGACGTTCCTGGCAGAAAAGGGTCCTATACTTACGGCCGCGGGTTCCACGTTGACTTCGTCGATGTATCGCGACCTCACGAACCATGCGCGGGTGGAAGCGGACACGATTCTTGGGGATCTCGTAGAACGTGGGCGGAAACGCGGCGTCTCCGCGCCGATCGTCCAAGCGGCGTTCGTCAATCTGAGCGTTTATCAGCAGGGACGGGCGCGCGCGAAGGGTGCCGGCTGCTGAGGCTCGGAAAACCGATCGCGCCCGCAATTCCCAACATCCCCGAACTGGAAGATGGGCGACGAACCTGGCGGCGCAAAACGCCATCAACTTCCTGGCCACGCGCGCCAGTCTCATTTTGTTGCCAGAACTAACGTTTGGAAACGCGGGCGCGGAGCTCACTCTCGGCACGTTGCCAATCTTCTTCCGGTGATCCGTACGGACAGCCTCTGGCTTGCCAGATCTCGTAGGCGAGGGTTGCGACATCATCGTGCGTGAACGTCTTGCCGCCTGATGCAGACGCCAGCGCCTTCGTGAGTTTGTCAGCGGCTTGTGAGTGTTCCATGGCTTGGCGTGAATATTCGTTGCCGGGTGTCCCGTCGCCTTTTTCGTGCTGAAGCGCGATGCGATGCGCATCGGCGGCACGATCGTGCAGTTCGGCGGCGCGGTTGTGGTTCTGGTAGAGAGGTTCAGTGTCATGAAGGGTGGGCGTAGGATCCAGAGATTCCATCTGCCCTGATTTGGAGCGGGCTTCCTTTGCAAGTTTGTAAGCGTGATCGGAATACTCCGCAGCCCTCTCCAGATGCCAGTTTCCCAATTCGTTTTTCCCTTTTTCATTATGTTCAGCGGCCGTGCGGTGAGCGTGCGCTGCAAGTTCGTGTTGATCGGCAGCCTGCCTGTGCGTGTCGGACACGTGTTCCTCCCATGACGGATCTTACATCTGCACGAATCGTCGTTTCAACGTGGCAAGCCCGCCGGCTGCGCGCGCATCATCCCGTTGGCGGATCGGGGTGGCCAGAAATTGTTCCGGGTGGGGACCTTCAAGATCGTTGACGTCAGGCTGACCGGCAGATCCGCCCTGGCTAAATGTATTGCAACGGTTGGCGCGCGTTACAGCGCCCCCACCCTTTTCAACTGTCATGCTGCTAGCTTTGTACTTCGAGCGGCTCCGTCCCTCGTGACCAGCACCATGCGAAAGCGTGCTTTGCTTTCGATCATGCGAGCGTAGGCACTCGCAGGCTGTTCCAGGGGAACTGTTTCGAGCATTGGACGGATAACCGCCGGCGCATCGACAGCGGGCGAAGCTCAGCGCAGTTGTTGATGTAGGAATTCGTATGTGCGGCCGTGGGCGAGCGCAGCCGCCGCGGCGTTGTAGTGCGCGCCATTGTGCCGGGAGAAGGCGTGATTCTGACCTGGATAGCTGAAGACTTTCGCGTTCGGTTTGCCGGCAAGGGCCGCTTTAATCTCAGCTTGCGCAGGCTTGGAAATGAATTCATCTTCTTCGGCCAGGTGCATCAGCAGCGGCGCATTCAATCCGCCCACCTCGCCAAGGTATTTCTCAGTGTCACCGCCGTGATAGACGACTGCGGCATCAACGCCATAGCGGGCGGCCGTCAGGAAAGCCATCAATCCGCCGAGGCAATAGCCTAGGACGGCGACATTGCCCGTGCATCCCGGCAGCTTGGCCACAGCGTTGGCGGTGTCCTTAACGTCTCTCGCGCCAGCGTCCCGGTCATAGGCCTGATAAAGACGAAGCCCGTGTTGCCAGTCGGGCTCGGAAGTGACGCTGAGGTCAACGCCAGGCTCCTGACGCCAAAATAGATCGGGTGCGACCGCGATGAAACCTTGTTCGGCAAGTTCGTCGCAGGTCTTGCGAATATCGGCGTTCACCCCGAACACCTCCTGCAAAACGACGACGGCGGGAGCCGGCAAGGTTTTCGGTCGCGCGATATAAGCGCCAAACGCGCCGTCTCGTCCTTCAATAGTGATGCGATCACCCATTTTGTTCTCCTCCGACGATGATGATTGGGGCCTCCACCGATGTCGTCAGGATCGGCGGAGGCCCGGTATCGAGCCAACTGGTTTTAGCATGGTGGGCATGCGCTTGGCTAATGAAGCCCGCAACAAGCCTGCAGGCTATTGATGGACCGGCGCGGAGGTTGCAGCCTCTTCAATGAGCTTGGCTGTTTCTTTCGGGTGAGACATGTACGCTACGTGGCTGGCATTCACTTCGACAGTTTTGGCGTTGGCACGCTTCGCCATCATGCGCTCCTGGTCCGGATTGATTGAGCGGTCGGCGGTAGCCACCATGTACCACGTGGGCTTGGTTTTCCATGCGGGTGAGGTAGCCTTGTGGGTAAACGAGTCGGTAGAGATCGGGACCTGCGATACGGCCATGAAGCTGGACACCGCCGGCGGAACGTCCGCCGCGAAGTCGGCCGCGAAATGCTCCTGTTCGATCCACCAATTGCCGTTGCTGTCCGGCTTGAACGCTTTGGAGGCCTGCGGGAGGGCCTGTTCGATCGACGCACAGCTCTCGCCTTCATCCAGCGCAAAGGCGGCGATGTACACGAGTGCCGATACCTTCGGATCGTTGCCGGCCTCGGTGATGATGGACCCGCCGTAACTGTGGCCGACGATCACCACCGGCCCGTTCATAGCGTCGACGGCCGCCCTCGCGTACTTGACGTCCTCGGCATACGAGGTTTCGGGAGGCTGCGGCACTGACACTGTGTATCTCTTCGGTCTGCTTGAGGCTTTCGATGTCGGTACTCACCCCGTACCACATGGCTATCTTCCCAGTTTCGTCGCGGAATGGTTCGAAGCGAATCAGAAACCAACGAAAGGTCCCATCATGGCGCCGCATGCGCGCTTCAATGTCGCCTGCTGCACCGGCGGCCAGCAGTTGCCGCCATTTGTGCATCAATGACGCCAAATCGTCCGGATGGATCGCAACCTGCCAGCCCCAACCCTGTGATTCTCCTAGAGACAGGCCGGTGTACTCGCGCCATCGTTGATTTACGAATTCGACGGAGCCGTCCGGATGAGCTGACCACGTAAATGCGGGAATTCTGTCAACGATCATACGAACGGCCAGCGACTGTTCAGTGCGAGAGGAGCCATCCCCGGACAATGACATGGGCGGATTATAGCCCGGAACACTCGTAGCGTTCCGTTTTGACGCGTGATCGCGACGCGTGGATTTGGATGCTGACGGATTTATAACACCGGCTGGGTTGCGCTGGGTCGTGTCATTCCGCAAGCGGCCCTTCCGACTCGACTTCTCCACTGCTGCGCGCACACGTAGAGCCTGCGCGGCGCACTTTCGGCGACGGGCGCAATCGGCCGCCGGCTGCAGCACGGACAGTGGCTTGTGCCGGAACACGTTGCGGAAAAGGAACGGGTCTGCGGCGAGATTAACCTCAAGAGACGAAAGAAGTTGCCGATATTAAAGCTGTTAGCGGTAGCGCGGCGATTGGTTTGGTGCGTTTGAGTGTGATGGGCGCGCGCTGTCGCGGATTGTTTTCCCCTTCCAGAGGTCGCCAACTCATGAGCGATGAGATTGTCCGCGAGTTTCTCGTGGAAGGTAACGAGAATCTCGACACGCTCGACCGCGAACTGATCCAACTGGAAAGAGATCCGCACAATCGCGCCACTTTAGCGAGCGTGTTCCGCACGATCCATACGATTAAGGGAACGTGCGGATTTTTGGGATTTACTAAGCTGGAGGCTGTGGCGCACGTTGGCGAAAACCTTTTGAGCAAGCTGCGCGACGCCGAATTGGTGTTGAATCCCGAAATTACCACGGCGTTATTGCGCATGGTGGATGCGGTGCGGCAAATGCTGCAGAGCATTGAGGCGACGGGGAGCGAGGGCGAGCGCGACGACAAGGAATTGATTGTGATGCTGACCAGAGTGACGCAGGCCGGGTCGCCCGAGCGGTGGTTGGCGGTCAGCTGCGGAGGGAGTATGATTCCCGCAAATGAGTTCATCCAGTGCCGCTTTCTGGCATTCCGCCAACCCGCCCGCGCAAGTTGCGCCCCTCCCGATTAAGAACCAATCCAATTCTCAGCTGGCGCAGAAGTTCGGCGAATGGCTTGTTGCTCAGAGATTCTCCCGGAGTGCGTTCCAGGCTTGCACGAAAGTGGCTTTCGCTTTCTGTCACTTCATTGGGAAGCGTCACGTCCGCACCGTGAATCATCTCGACGTTCGCTTTTTCTTAATTGATTTGATGAAGCGAAATCTTACCGTTGACGGCTACAACCGCAATCTCTATGCGCTCCGAAGGTTCTTCGACTTTCTATACATGGGCGGCGTCGTAGACGCGGTTGCGCCTCGACTGGTCCGCGGCAAGCGAAGAGATCGCGCGTTGCCTGCCGTTGTATCGGTCGCGGATGTTGGTCGCCTCGTCAGGTCCGCCGGAAGTGTGCGAAATCAAACCATGATTGAACTACTGTATTCGACGGGCTGTCGCGTCGGAGAATTGGTTCGAATTCGTGTAGAGGACATGGACAAGTCGAGGTGCACTATTCAAGTCACGGGCAAAGGAAAAGAGCGAACCGTATTCTTTGGTTCACGCGCTGCGCGACTATTGAAAAAGCACCTCAAAGGCCGTCGCAAAGGCCCGTTATTTCTGCCGGAACTCCTGAAGCAGACCGGGTGTATCCATGTTGACAACGGCGTGTGGCGGTTGCACTGGCGGGATTATTCAGGTGGAACCGTTCACGCTTACAGGACTTCGACGTACCTTGGCATAAATCTGACCTTGCGACAAGCGAAGCTGAGAGCCAAGCAACTCGTGCCGAAGTCCAAGCTCATTTGCCCTCCTCAACATCGGCACCTTCGGACGCAGGCGGTGGCGAGAGTCCTTCGCTATGCCGCGATACGCGCAGGGCTCGCTCGTACGACGCCGCACATGATACGGCATTCCTTTGCGACGCACTTGCTCCAACATGGAGCGGACATTCGTCACATTCAAGGCTTACTGGGACACACGTCGCTCGCCACGACTCAGATATATACGCTCGTAGCGAATACCGAACTGGCGAAAGTCCATCGCCGCTTTCACCCTAGGAGATAGCATGTCTCGACCGCGACCGAAAGTTCCGACACCTTCGAACTCCAGACGTCGATCCGAACGAGCCGGTGACGAGGACATATTTCTGCAACCGTGGTACATGCCGAAGCCGGTTTCATTGCAGATGCGGAAGATCTTGCCGAGCATCCATCTAGCGAAGATGCGGTATTACTTTGATGACCACGGCTGCCTAAGATGCGAACGACACGATATCCTCTATGGCAGCAACGGAATGTGTGAGAACTGTGCCACCATTGTGCGAGGTCGTTTGGCAAATTGTATGAAGAGACGCCTTAGAAACGTAGGTGTGATCGAGGACTTCTCCGGAGCGTTGGAAGATTGTGTGGCGAGCGCAAGGGAAATCATCGGTGGTACGAGGACGCGCAGAGACAAGTAGGCACGGATGTTCGTAGCAGCTCGTGCATCCGAACTCGCAGACGCACCATAGCCTTCGTATATAATTGCGACACGCGTGATTCTCCGATCCCCATTGTGGCGCCGACGGTCTTCATCGTGAGTTCATTATAGTGGTACAGAGCGACTACTTGTCGCTCTTGCTGTGGCAGCTCGCCGACCGCTTTGGCGATTAGGACGATCATCTCGGATTGAAGGGCCTGAGAGAACGGATCGTTATCTCCTCCAATACGATCTGCCAGCACATCGTCAGTCAACCCGTTGCGGCTACAGATCGCTTGCAAACTTACTAGTTCCAGGGCACGCAGGTCTCCGAGAAGGCGTTGCAAGATCTCTAGCGTGACGCCGAGTTCGGCGGCAATCTCCGATTCCGTGGGCTCGCGGCCAAATCGGACCTTGCACTCCGAAATCGCGCATTCGATGCGTCGCGCTTTACGGCGGAGGCCGCGCGTGCCCCAATCAACTGCTCGGAGGCTGTCGAGAATCGCGCCGCGAATGCGGAACGCAGCGTAATGACGCAGTTGCACATTCTTGTTGGGATCGTATTTATTCACGGCTTCGAGAAGTCCGAGAATCCCAGCATGTACCAAGTCTTCCAAGAGTACTTGGGGCGGCACGCGGGCGTGAATGCGACGTGCGATGTAACGGACTTGTGGTAGTTGCTCGATAATGACTTGCTCGCGCTGGGCTTTGTCGAATACAATCAGTCCGTAGCTCACGTGTTGGGCCATTTCAATCCTTGCTCTCTACAAGTTGAGGACCGCTGCGTTCTGCAAGTGCGTGCATTTCGTATCCAATTCCGCGCACGGTGTGAATTAGCTTGCGGTCTGAAGGCCCATTGATCTTGTTTCGCAGATAGTTGACATATACGTCTACGACGTTGGTTAGCGTGTCGTGAGGCACGTTCCACACGTGATTGAGAATCTGCGCTCGGGTGACGTGCGTTCCCGCATTACGCATTAGATACTCAAGGAGTCCGAATTCCTTCGGTGTTAACTCGATGACGCGCCCTGCGCGCTTCACCGAGTGCTCCACGAGGTTCAGCTCCAAATCATCCAGCCACAACACGGTTTCCGCTGAAAGCGCAGCCCTTCGCAGCAACGCGCGGACCCTCGCTGACAATTCTGTAAATGAAAACGGCTTCAGCAGCAAATCGTCAGCGCCGAGATCCAGAAGTTGAGCGCATTCCTCCGCTCGCTTCTGGCTGGAGAGTACCAGGATGGGAAGCTGGGTCCGTTTGGCCCGGACGCATTCCAGGACCTGCGTGCCCCGACCGCGCTCAATATCTAAGTCTAGAATCGCCAGGTCGTAATGGCGCTGTGCGACGCAGTACTTCGCGTCATCACTGTCTTCTGCGAGATCCACGGAATAGTGCTCATACTCGAGTCCGTCGTGTAAAAACGTTGCAAGGGCAGGATCATTCTCGGCGACTAGCAAACGCATGACTGCTCCAGAGGAAGGGGGGGACTGCGAAATACTTAGAAGGGACCTAAACTCTAGGGAAAACAGACGATTGTGTCAAAGCAAATCGCCCTTAATACTGAAATGCCTCGTGGAAGCCAACAGCGCTGTGATGATTCGGAACAATCGTCCTCAATCCACTACAAGTGTGTGCCGGTCAGAAACATCAGCAGGTGTTAACAGATCATTGGTTGTCGCCAATTCATCGCGGCAATTGGCGCGGATGTCCACGGAACTGCGCGAGCTGGTGGGGCAATTCAAGATTAATTCGAATGGGCATGAAAAGCGCACGGTTTGAACGAGCAGCTGCGCGCAGGTTGAGCAGCGGATGAAAGCAATTTCGAGCTTGGCTGGAACTGAAAGGATCTATGCCGCCGATTCGCGTTCTGGTTGTTGACGACTCCGCAGTGATTCGCAAAGTGCTGTGCGACGGACTTGCGCCGGACGCTGCGCTGGAAGTTGTGGGAACCGCGGCGAACGGGCGCATTGCGCTGGCGAAAATTCCGCTGGTAAATCCGGATATCGTGACTCTGGACGTGGAAATGCCGGAAATGGATGGCCTGGAGACGCTGGCGGCGCTGCGGAAACTTTATCCCAGGCTGCCAGTGATCATGTTTAGCACGCTTACCGAGCGCGGCGCGGCCATCACGCTGGACGCGCTGGCGCTGGGCGCGAGCGATTACGTCACCAAGCCGAATAACACAGGGAGCCTGGAGGCGACGCTACGGCAATTGCGGGCGGAGCTGATTCCGAAGATCAAGGCGCTGTGCGCGACGCGGGCGAGCGTGCCCGTTGCGGTGAGCGCGCCGGTGACGGGTGCTCGACGCGTGAGCCGCGAGGCGACTAGGGAATTTAGCCGCGTGGATGTGCTGGCCATCGGCACTTCGACCGGCGGGCCGAACGCGCTGGCCGAGCTGCTGCCTGCAATACCCGCGGATTTTCCTGTGCCGATCGTGATCGTACAGCACATGCCGGCGCTGTTTACGCGATTGCTCGCGGGGCGGCTGGATCAGCGGTCCGGATTGAACGTTCGTGAAGGCGTGGGCGGCGAAGCGTTGAAACCTGGCGACGTGTGGATCGCGCCGGGAGACTTTCACATGACCGTGGAGAAAAAGGGTGCGGCAGTGGTGCTGGCGTTGAATCAGAACGCGCCGGAAAATTATTGCCGGCCGGCGGTGGATCCGTTGTTCCGTTCGGTGGCGAATGCATATGGAGCGGGCGCGCTGGCGGTGGTGTTGACTGGAATGGGTAGCGACGGCAGTATTGGCGCGCAACTGGTGCGCGAAAAGGGCGGGCAGATTCTGGTGCAAGATCAGGCGAGCTCGGTCGTGTGGGGAATGCCGGGGCAGATCGCGACGGCGGAATTGGCGGACGGAACGTTTGCATTGAGGGCGATGGCCGCGGAAATCTGCCGACGCGTCGCGCTGAACCGTGGTACGGCGGCGGGAGCTGCGCGGCCGAGTACGGCGGAAACCAGGAAAGTCGTTGTGCCGCAAAGGCCGTGACCGTGATGAGCAGCAACAGCGCGATCGCCCGGAATCGTGCACCGACGGATGCCGATCTGGCGGACCCGGCGCTGGTGAAACTGCGCGACCTCGTCTATCGAACTTCCGGAATATTCCACGCGGAAAACAAATTTTACCTGCTGGCGCTGCGCTCGCGGCGACGGATGAAAGAGGTCGGTTCCGATACGTTTGGGGACTATCTCGATCAGCTCACTACGCGAGCCACGCGCGACGTGGAAATGCGCAACCTGCTGAATGAAATCACCATCGGCGAAACCTGCTTTTTCCGCAGCCGGCCGACGATTGACGCAGTGAGCAAAATCATTTTTCCGAAGATTGTGGCGCTGCCGGGGAAGCAGGCGCTGAAGAACGTGCGGGTGTGGAGCGCGGGCTGTTCGACAGGCGAGGAATCCTACACGCTCTCGATACTTTTTCTGGAGCAGATCGCGCCGCGATTTAAGGATTGGACGATCGAAATCGTGGCCACCGATCTGAACGATGATTCTCTGGCGAAATGCCGCGAAGGGCTGTACGCGGAATATTCGGTGCGCAACCTGAGCGCTCCGCTGCGTGAAAAATACTTCCGACAGGAAGGAAATCTCTACCGGGTGAAGGATGCGGTGCGCGCGCCGGTGAAATTCGACCGGCTCAACTTGCAGGATCAGCCGAAAATGCTGTTCATGAAGGGGTTCGACCTGGTTTTCTGCGCGAACGTGCTGATTTATTTCGATAGCGCAGCCAAAAAACGTACGGTCGAGCATTTCTACAACGGCCTGGTTCCGGGCGGGCACTTTTTTCTGGGCGAATGCGAAACGTTGTTTGGGATTTACGACCAGTTTCGCCTGGTGCATTTTCCGGGCGCGACGGGATATTGTAAACCCGTGCCGGGCGAGGACGCGGGAGGGAAAAAGTGAATCCCGAAACGAGCGAGATGTTGCGGCGCAGGGTGAGCGAGCTGGGCAGCTTGCCGGTGATGCCTTCGATTCTGCAAGCGTTGGGGACGTGCCTGGGCGCGAGCGCCGGAGAGCTGGATATACCGCGCATCGTGGAGCTGATTTCGTATGACAAGTCTCTGGCGGCGCAATGCCTGCGGATGGCCAATTCCGCGATGTTTTCCGGACGCGCCAGGGTGCAATCGGTGCGCCAGGCGGTGCTGGCGCTCGGAATGCAGCGCATCCGCGATATCGTTTATTCTTGCAGCCTGCCGCAAATGTTTGCGGGAGGCGCGCACAGCGGCATGGAGCAGGCGACCTTCTGGCGTCACGCGCTGGGGACCGCGCTGGTGAGCCAGCATCTCGGCGAAGTGCTGCTGGTTACCGATATCGAGAAACTTTATCTTGCGGGGTTGCTGCACGACATTGGAATCCTGGTGAACTCGTTGTTGTACCCCGAGGAATTTCGGCGCGTGCTGCAGCAAGCGGAAGCGTCGGAGACTCCGCTGTGCGAGGTAGAGCAGGAAATTCTCGGTTTCACGCACTGCGAAAGCGGCCGGGTGTTGGCGGATCTGTGGAAGCTGCCCACGAATATAGCTGACACCATCGAATTTCATCATCACCCTGCGGGCGATGATCCGGACGGGGAAGCAACTTGCGTCGTGTATCTCGCGGACGTGCTGTGCCGTTTGCGCGGGCTGGGATACGGATACTACGAAGCGCGCGAATTTGATCTGGCGGCGGAAATTCCCTGGCAGGCGCTGCGCAAAAGTCATCCCGACGCGGCGACTGGATTGGACATGGCGCGATTTACGTTTGAACTGGATCAGTATGGGGTGGAAGTGCAGGCGATGGTGGATTCGATATTTGCCGGGGTTGCTGTTCCACACTGAAACAGCGGCTGGCTGCACTATTACCTACCGACTCGCGCCGTGCGTGCGTAGAAACGCCCACTTCGGCCGCGTATTCATGCGTACCATGCCTAGCTTTGAGCGACGAGCCGCGCTGGTAAATGCTTTCCTTGCTTACACCCACTCCCTCTGACGACGAATCTTTACGCACGCACGCGTCGAGTGAAACGCTTGCCGCTCCTCCGTCACTATTATCAAGCAGTAAAGTCTCAATCACTTAACAAGGGCAGAATGGGATCCGTGGCGGCCTAGCAGTGAGGCGCCGCACGAACTTGCTCGCCCGAGGAGGATGGACCATGGCACATAAATATGGATGGGTTCGCGATTTGCCCGATCAACGAGATTTCTTGTATTCCGCGCCGGTGGCGAACATGGCGGCGCTTCTACCGAAAATGGATTTGCGTCCGGAGTGTCCCAAAACCGTGTACGACCAGGGACAGCTGGGAAGTTGCACGGCCAATGCGATTGCGGGGGCGCTGGAATTCGATCGGATCAAGCAGTCGCTTCCGGACTTCATTCCGTCGCGCCTGTTCATTTATTACAACGAACGAGTGATGGAAGGCACGGTAGGGACGGATAGCGGAGCGCAGATCCGCGACGGCATCAAGAGCGTTGGCAGCATCGGCGCGCCGCCGGAAACCGATTGGCCGTATAACATCGCGGAATTTGCGGTGAAGCCGTCGGCGAAGGCGTTCACGGACGCGCCTTTGGATAAAGCAGTGCAGTACCAGAGCGTGCCGCAGGTCCTGGCGCAGATGAAGGGATGCCTTGCGTCAGGCTACCCGTTTGTTTACGGCTTCACGGTGTACGAAAGCTTCGAAAGCCAGCAGGTGGCTTCGACGGGGATTGTGCCGATGCCGGCGTCGAGCGAAAAAGTGTTGGGAGGGCACGCGGTGCTGGCTGTGGGATATGACGACAGCTCGCAGCGATTTATCGTGCGGAATTCGTGGGGGCCGGGATGGGGTATGGGCGGTTATTTCACGGTTCCGTATGCGTATCTGACGGACAGCAACTTGTCGGATGATTTTTGGACGATCCGATTGGTGGCGAAGGCAGGTGCGCATGCCGGTGCGGAGAAGGCACGAACGGTTGGTTCGCGTTAAGTTGTTGAACGCGACGGCGTGATCATTCTGGATCACGTTGAATCATGTTAATTGATGCGCCGCGTCGCTGGAGGCTTCGCCGACGTGGACCGAGACCGAAAAGGTGCGTGCGGCTGCGGCCGCACGCGCCCACGGCCGGTTGTATTCGAAGACTAAATCTGTTTTGCCCCGTTCTTCCGCGCGGAAATCCCAGTGATGTTGCGCGGCGCCACCGATTGCCGCTGATTCTGCGTTGGTGTCATCGGCCAACGGCGTTAGGATTTGCTGGTTGGATGCGCGCAGAATCCAGCGAAAGCCGGCGGTGCGGACTTCAGGGAGGGTGACGCGCAGGATCTGTCCTTGCTCTAGCTCAATTTGCTGGCCGTTCTGATGTTCGCCCACCTTGACGATGTCGCTCATAGCGTTGCTCCGGACTTTTTCTTTCGCGCGATTCCGTACGAGTGATTCGTTTATTGAGGAGTTCGTGTGCGCGGCGGCGTTTTATTGCCTTTGCGCCGAGCCTGAGGTTGCGATTGCGCTGGCGTTGCGGGCGATTTGGCGGGGGATAGTTTTCGCGCCAGGCGCTGGATGGAGATTGCCAGGAGCAACATGACAATTGGATCAATGGGCAGGCGATAACGCGGCAGTGCCAGCGTGAGGTAATAGGCCCACGGATAAATCAGCGGAAATGCGGCGATGGGCATGGCGAAGGGGCTGCGTTCGCGGATGAGGATGATGATTCCGCAGAGCGTGCCGAGCGCTGCGACAAGATTAAACGCCAGGACGGTGCGGAATCGCAGCGAGGGCGTGCCGATGAAATCCACGAGCGGATACGGAGTGCCGCCGCACCAGATGGAAATCGCGCGATAGAGAATCAGGTGAGCTTCGCGGGCGGGATGCGAGAGCATATAGGCGACGGCTTCCTGTTTTTTCTGCTGCATGTAGGCGATTTCGCCCAACGCGATATATTTCTCGCGTTCGGGAGTGTTGTAGATGGGGTGCAGGTCGCCGCGAAAGATGTCCTGGGTTTGATCGTTGTTGCCGAGCCAGAGTTGTAAGCCGAGAACCGAGCGCAGTGGAACGAAGTGGTGGAAGACTCGGTAATTGCGGATGGTCCAGGGAACGCAGCAGAGGATGATGATGACGACGGCAGCTGCGGCGTTTTTGAGCCAGACGCGATTCTGCTGATTTGCGCGGTACGCGAGCCAGCCAGCTAGAAATGGAAACAGCGCGGCGAGCGTTGCGTTGAACATCAGCGCAATGCCCCACAGTAGGCCATACGCGCACCAATTACGCAGGCGTTGCGAGTCGGTCGATTCGGCACGCTCGAGCGCGAGCGTGGCCCACAGGATTGTCGCGACGAGCAGCGCGGAGATGCATGCGTCCCACATGCTTTCCACCGGCATGAGGATGGCGTTCGGGAAAATTGCCCACAGCCACGCCGCACCGGCAGCAAGGGCGATTCCGCCGATTCGTTTGGCCGCGAAATAAATCGGGATGCAGGCGAGCGTGCAGCAGCTGATATTCAGCAGGACCGTCGCGGCCCAGGCATGAAATGTGTACGCGCCAAATATGCGGAAGATTGCGGCGAGGAGCAGCGGAAAAAGCGGCGTCATCCAGGCTGTCGGGCCGGTGTCCACGCGAAATGGCGAACTGAAGCCATGGCCGGTGGCGAGGGAGTGCGCGATGTTGCCGGACTCGAAGAGAAATGGGATGACGCTGACGCCCTGGCGCGGATGAATGCTTTGGAATTGCCACATGTAGCCCAGGCGAAGGGCGAGCGCGACGAGCATGATTAGCCACAGCGAAGTCGCTCCGGCACGAATTGTGTTTGTGAAGGCGCGAGGCATGCTTGGGAAGCGTTACATTCCTTGGCTTCGGACGCAAGGGTGCCGGGATTGTGTGCGGACGCGAATGAATGGAGGCGGGATGGGTCGGCGATGCGCGCGGCGAACGGTACTGATTTGTGGTAGCTTTTGCGGCAACTACCATGGTCAAGAAGAAGAAAGATCGGCTACGTGTGCACAAAGAGGCGCGGCGACTTGCCCGGATGGGCGTGGGAATGCCTCCCACCGAACGGACGATCCCGGACAAACGGCAGAAAGCGCCGAAGCATAAGAAGAAATTGGTGGCGCCGGATTTGAACTAGGTTGCGGCGCGGCGGTGGCGCGCGCCAATTCGGGATTTGTTGTAGCTGCGGCGATTCATAGTGGGACTTCCTGTTAATCGTTTGCGATGTCGCCTTCCGCTAAATTCAGTGCTGCCAGCAAAATCGCTTTTGGCTGGAAATCTTCGGGCGTCGCGCGAACCGGAGCAGTGCGTGCAATATGCACTGCATGAAAATCACACAAAGTGCCCACTGGGTCGGGATCGCAGTACTTGGGATGGTCATCTTTCTCGCGGCAATGCTGCCTGTGGCGCGCGCGCAAATTGTGCCGGTGAGCCTAAACACCACGATGGCGGCGGATTCGCGGATTCCCAGTGGGGTGGCGCTGGCGCCGCTGCCGCACAGCGAGCTGCGCAGGGCGGTGAAGCCGGCGCTTCCGAAATCGTATTGGGTATTGACTGCGGGAGTTTACACAGCCGCTGGGCTGGACATGCAGCGATCCGAATCCATGCTGCCGGATTTCGAAGAGAGAGATCCCATTGTCCGGCCATTTCTGCGGCTGCCCGCGCCGGCGTATTACGCTTCTGCTGCTTTATTTGCCACGGGAATGAACTTTCTGGGATTGAAAATGGCGCGGTCCGAGCGCTGGCATAAGATCTGGTGGGTTCCGCAGGTCGCGTCCATGGCGGGGAATCTGGCGGGATATGGATACACGCGAGCGCACCCTTCGCCGCATTGACGAATCGTTTGTGTGAGAGGTTCCGACGGAACCTAGTTTTTGGAGCCTCAACCGGGCTTGAGATCCGGGACCACTTCGCCGGGTTTGAAGAATGATGTGGGCGGCGTGTTCGTGGCTTTCGCGGCCGCGGCGGCGATTTTCTCGAGATCTTTTTTCGAAAAGCCGACGGAGCTTTCCTGGATTGTTCCATTGGGCGAAATCAGAAAAACAGTGGGGACGTTGGTGATTCCGTATTGATTGGAGACTGGGTAGCCGTCGCCGTCAATCAGGGCAGGGAATTCAGCGTCGAATTCCTGGAAGAATTCGCGGGTGTCCTGGGCGTCGTCCTGCGAAATGCCCCAGAGCGTGAATTTCTCGCCGCCGTAGTTTTCGTGCAGGCGCTCCAGAAACGGCGCGGTGAACTGGCAAGTGGGGCAGCTCACTTTAAAGAAGGCGGCGACCACTGGGCCTTTTTTCAGCGCATCCGCGAGATTTAGTTTTTTTCCATTCACGCTTTGCAGCGCGAAGGCCGGAGCTTTGGCACCGGCTGGTAATGCAGCCATCTTGCTTCCTCCTAGGAATTCGTGGATACGCCGTTTCAGGCTCATCGGTTGATAGTAACGCCCAACAATTTGATGCCTTCGTCGGTGCGCGGATTCAGACGCGTATGCGGCGATGATGAGCCATTGCGACGGACGACGGATCGGCGCTAGTGGATGTTACGGGTCTTTTTGCCGACGTAATCCATGAGCAGGTACTGGCCGAGGGTGTACGGAGTAGTGAAATAAGCCTTGCCGCGGCATAGCTCGGTAACTTTCTGGACGAAGTGGACCAGGCTGTAATCGCTGGAGAGCATGAACGTGTTGATTAGAATGCCTGCGCGCTTGCACTTTGCGACTTCTTCCAGGGTTTGCGTGACGACCAGCGGGTCGAGGCCGAACGCGTTTTTGTAAATGCGGCCGTCTTCCAGAGTCAGCGCCGAAGGTTTGCCGTCGGTGATCATCACAATTTGGCGCATGTCTTTTTTCTGGCGCGACAAAATGCGCTGCGCGAGGCGCAGGCCTTCGCGCGTATTGGTGTAGTAGGGGCCCACCTGCACGCGAGCGAGTTTGCCTAGCGGAATTTCCTCGGCGCTATCGTGAAATAAGACGCAGTGGAGAGAGTCGCCGGGATATTGCGTGCGGATCAAGTGCGAGAGGGCCAGAGCCACGCGCTTTGCAGGCGTGAAGCGATCTTCGCCATAGAGAATCATGCTGTGGCTGCAATCCAGCATCAGCACGGTGGCGCAGGAACTTTGATACTCGCACTGGTGGACCATCAGGTCGGGATAATCCAGCTCGATCGGGATTTGCGCGCCGTTGCGTTGCACGGCATTGAAAAGCGTGCCGCTGATGTCCATATTCAGCGTGTCGCCGAATTCGTATAATTTTGAGGTGCCGCCGGATTCGACGCCAGTTGCGAGATCGCGTGTATCGTGGCGGCCGAAGCTGCTCTTGCCGAGCGACGCCAGCAAATCTTTCAGCGTTTTGAATCCCAGGAAATCGAGCGCTTTGTCGGTGATTTCAAAGCGCGCTTCGACGTTCGGCTGCGCTTCGCCTACTTGGCCGCCGGGAGTTTGCGAAGGAGGCGGCGTGATCTGTGCGGGCTGGTCGGGGCGCGAAATGAAGCCTTCCTGTTCCATGCGCTGGATGATTTGTTCGATTACGTCGCTGAGCTCGGAATTTTCGGAAAGATTGGGATTGTTCAGCATCTGCTCCATCAGTTCGGGCGGGAGCAGATCGCCTTCCTGCAGCGCGCGCAGGATGGCTTCGCGCAGCTCGTCCATCATCTTTTCGCGCGAGCGCTCGGGATCCATTTCGTAGATGCCGAATTGCGATTCGTAGCCGCTTTGCAGGAAGAAATCGGAGAGGCGGCTCATCAGCTCCTGAAGGTCAATGTCTTCAGCAGCGTCGGGCGCGTATTTCGAATATTTCGTGTATTTCATTGAGTTGCCAAAAGCAATCCCGTGCTCGCAACGACGGATGCAACCGAGCTCGTCTAATTAAATTGGCGGCGCGGCATGCGCCCGGAAGGCTCGCGCGGATCGCGTGGCTCGGGAGTCTTACGCGCGTCGGCGAAGTAACCGCGCTCTTCGCTGCGATTGATGCGCTTGTGCGCCCACAGGCCTTCGAGGATGAATTCGGCGGCGCTGGTGACGATTGCGGCATCGTCCTTCTGGCCGACTTCCAGAACGCTCAAGTTGTCGAAGAGTCCCTGGATTTTCTTCAGCTGCGCGAGAACTTCCGCACTGGAAGCGTTCGCGGGAACTTTCAGCTCGCCGCCCAACTCGAACCACTGAATCACCGGCTGCATATTCGCGCCGGTGAAATACTGCGTGTAAGTCTTGCCGACGGCCGCGCGAATCAGTTCACGAGCGATATTTTCCGCGCCACGCAGTTCGCCTTCGTACTCCAGCTCGAATTTCCCGGTCATGGATGGTATGGCGGCGTACACATCGGCAACGCGCGCGACGACAGCCGAATCGCGGTTGCGCACGGCGCGCTGTTCCGCGCTGCTGAGCACATTTTCCAGCGTGCTGATGGGCAGGCGCTGGCTAACGCCGGAGCGGCGATCCACGCGCTTATCCTCGCGCGCCTGGAACGCCACTTCCTCGACGATTTCGCGAATGTACTGCGGCATTTCCACGCGTTTCTTCTGGTCGCGCGTGGTCCAGGATTCCTGCGAAGTGATGGACATGCCTTCAGCGACCGTTGCGGGATAGTGCGTGCGAATTTCCGATCCGATGCGGTCTTTCAGCGGCGTGATAATCTTTCCGCGCGCGGTGTAATCTTCCGGATTGGCGGTGAAGACCAGCAGCACGTCGAGCATCATGCGCACCGGATAGCCCTTAATCTGGATGTCGCCTTCCTGCATGATGTTGAACAAGCCCACCTGAATTTTTCCAGACAAGTCCGGCAGCTCGTTGATGCCGAAGATGCCGCGATTGGCGCGCGGCAGCAGGCCGTAATGAATCGTCAGCTCGTCGGAAAGATTGCGGCCGCTGCGCGCGGCTTTGATGGGGTCCACGTCGCCGATCATGTCCGCGATAGTGACGTCGGGAGTGGCGAGTTTTTCCACGTAGCGATGTTCGCGCGCGAGCCAAGCGATGGGAGTGGCGTCACCTTCAGCGGCAATTCGTTCGCGGCAGGCGCGGCAAATCGGCGTGTAGGGATTGTCGTGAATTTCGCAGCCCTCGATCACCGGGATGTGCGGGTCCATGAATCCCACCAGGCCGCGCAAGATGCGCGACTTCGCCTGTCCCCGCAGACCGAGCAAAATAAAATGATGGCGCGAGAGAATGGCATTGATGATTTGCGGCAGAACCGTATCGTCGTAGCCATGCACGCCGGAAAATAGCTCGTCGCCCCTTTCCAGCTTGCACAGCAAGTTTTCGCGCAATTCCTGGCGCACGCTGCGCTGCGCAACTCGCTCTACGGACCACTGACTGCGGCGAAGCTCACCGAGAGATTTCGGCATTGAATTCATGAGGCCCCACTTATGTTGGAGATGCCGCGGCGCCCGGCAGCATGAGCGTCTCAACACCATTATAAAGGAAGCGAGGCTGCGGCGATACTTTCCTTTCGAAAGGCTAATTCAGGTGGTGGCCGTTGCCGGAGGCGCTGCGCCGCGCATGATAAAGGTTACCGAGGCGGGGCAGCATGTCTTTCAGGCACTCGATCAGGAAAGTACGGCGGTCCGGCTCAGCGCGCATTTCCAGAAGCGCTTGTTTTTCCTCGAGCTCGAGCGGCAGGCGCGCGCCCATTTGAAACGAAAGCGGCCAGGGTGATTCGACGCCGGAGGTGACCCACAGCTGGCCGTAGACCAGCGTGTGGCATTCTTGAAACAAGCTCAGCAGCTCGGCTTCTTCTTGATTGCGAGCGGGTTGACGCGGCGGTGCGGCATCGTCCGGGAGAAATTCCACCAACGCTTCGTGATAATCCTTTTCGTGGAGCAGATTCAGCGCGCGAAAAACTGCGCGGCCCTGCGTCAGAATGTCCATGCGGCCGTCGTCGTAATCTTTGAGTTTGTGGGTGATGGCGGCGGTGCAGCCGATCGTGGCGACGCCTTTTTCTCCCGCGAGGATTACGCCGAATTCGCGATTGTGCGCGATGCAGTGATTGATCATGAGCTTGTAGCGCGGCTCGAAGATGTGCAGGGGGAGAGTGGCGCCCGGATAGAGGACGATGTTGAGAGGGAAGAGTGCAATGCGGGAGTCAGTCATGATTGCCTACATTTGCGCTGCGCCCGGGCCACGCGGAAATTAACGCAACAGCGCCAGGGCGGCTTGCATTTCGTCGCGCGCGTGCATGTCGCCGGCATTTTGCGCCACGAGAATTCCGTCGGATAAAAGTTTGCGCGCTTGTTCCAGCTGGCCGATGCGCGAAAGATGCTGGCCAAATTGGAAATAGCCCGCGACGTATTTCGGATTGGCTTCCAGCAGCTTCTGGAAGTGGGTGGTGGCGGCATCATTATCGCCGAGCTTCATACATTCCAGCGCGAGGCCGTAGCGCGCGAACGCGTCAGTGGGTTTGTCGGCGACGAATTGTTCCAGGACTTCGCGGCGCGGCTTCTGTGTTTGGGTCATAGCGTTAAAACGCGTATTATAGCGGGCTTGAGCGCGCGAGCCAAGCGCGCACATTTTGAATCGAAATTTCGCTGGGTGCGCGGATCAAACGGAGCGAATGTCCAAGACCACTAAGAGTAAGAAGGGCGGCGCGAAAACGCCGGCCAAGGCGTCGGGCGGGGCAGTTACCGCTATTTCACCAGGGACGCCGCTGCCGGGAAAACCCGTGAGTGCTTCCACTTCGGAGATCGTGGAAATCGTGCTGCCGAACGACGCGAATCTGCTGGGCAACATGCTCGGCGGGCGCGTGATGCATTTGATTGATATTGCTGGGGCGCTGGCGGCTAACCGTCATGCGAACAGCCATGTGGTGACGGCGTCGGTGGACTATCTGGATTTTCGATTTCCGATTCGCGTGGGCGAATGGGTGGTGTTGAAGTCCAGCGTGAATCGCGTGTTTCACACTTCGATGGAAGTGGGCGTGAAGGTATTTGCTGAAAACATTCTCACCGGCGAGCGACGGCACACCAGCACCGCGTATGTGACGTTCGTCGCGCTGGATACGAATCAGCAGCCGCGTGCGGTGCCTCCGTTGATCTTGAAAACCGAGGACGAGCGGCGGCGCTATCGCGAGGCAGGGGAACGGCGGCGGATTCGGCTGGCGATGCGCCACAAAATGCCAATGTCGGATTCCTAGCGCTGGAATTGCGACGCGATGCGTGGATTATTGCGCGATTTGTAGATATTTGCTGACGGCTTCGGCGGTTTGAAAGCCGTTCTCGACGCACTTTCCCACGGCGGGTCCCTCCAGATAATTTCCCGCGAAGAACAATCCTGGGGAAGCGCGCTCCGCGTCGCGGATCGTTTCGACAATGTGCCCGTGGCCCAGATTGTACTGCGGCAGGGCGCGGGGATATTTCCAGACCGCGACCTCCACCGGCGGCCCCGTGATTCCCAGAATGCGCGCATTTTCCTCGGCGACGATTGCCGCGATATTTTCTTCGTGCAGGTTCATGATTTCGGGATCGGTGGCGCCGCCGATGAAACTCGTGATTGTGACGCTGCCTTCGTGCGCGCGTCCCGGGAAGAGCGAGGAATTCCACACCGTGCCGAGCGTGCGAACTTTTTCACCGCGCGGGACCAGGAATCCGAAGCCTTCGAGCGGGTCGCCGACTTGCTGGCGGTAATACGTGGAAGCTACGACGGCGACGGGCGCGTACGCGATGCCAGAAAGCGCTTGCGCCAGGTGCGGCGAAGAAGTTTCAAGCAAGCGCGCTGCTGCATAGGCCGGTGTCGCAATCACTACGGCGCCAGCGATGGCGGATTGTTCCTGGCCGTTGCGCACGAAGCGAATCTCGCAGGCTGGGCCGACGGCTGCGGCGGTGTGCCTCTGCTCGCCTGCGCGCGCGAAATCGACCGAGACCGCGCGAGTTTCATACTGCATTGCGTCGCCGAGTTTCGCGGCCATCGCGCGTGGCAGAGTCGCGACGCCGTGAGTGAACGAGCACAGAGGCGGCGCACCGGCGCGTTGTTCCTTGGGAGGCCGCGATTTCATGGCGCCGCGCAGGACGCTACCGTACTGGCGTTCCCATTCATCGAGAGTGGGGAACGCGGCCTTGAGGCTCAATTTTTCCGGGTCCCCGGCATACACGCCAGAAACGAAAGGCGCGACGAGGTATTCGAGAATTTCATTCCCGAATTTGCGGCGCACGAAAGTAGCGACGGATTCTTCTTCGGTGGGCGGTTGTGATTTCTTGAATGGCTCCGTAGCAATTTTCCAGCGCGAGACTGGATTCAGAAGAGTAGAGGCCAGCAGAGCCTGCGGCGACATGGGAATTTTCCGCAGACGGCCGTGCAGCAGGACGTAACGCGGCGCGCGCGGGTCGGCTTTTTGCAGCTGAGGTTCGAGGCCCAACTCCCGGATCAGTGCGAGCAGCGTGGGCGTGCCTTGAAAACTCTGCGGGCCGGCTTCGAAAAGCAGGTCCTCTTTTTGGACGGAATCAATCAGGCCGCCGGCGCAGTCGTTTGATTCAAAAACGGTGACGTCCAGACCAAGCTGTTGCAGCCGATACGCGCAGGCCAGGCCAGAAATGCCAGCACCGATTACAGCCACTTGTGTGGGATTGTTCATGAACGCGGCACTTCAGAGCGTCTTCGAGAATAGCGGCTTGTGGTCCATTTGCTGCTCGTGCAGATAACGGTCGAAGGCCATGGCTACGTTGCGGATGAAAATGCGGCCGAGCGGCGTGACGCGAATCTCCGCGGAATCGAGGAGGACGAGGCCTTCGTCGCGCGCTTCTTCCAGGCGCTGAAGTTCCGCCGCGAAATATTCATCGAAATTAATGGAAAATTCGCGCTCGATTTCGTGTTTCGGGATCACGGTGTGGCAGAGAAGGCGGCCAATCACTGCGCGACGCAGCAAATCGTCGGCGGAGAGGCGATAGCCGCGCATCGTAGCGATGCCGCGCGTGCCAATCGTTTCCTGATACGCGGGAACTTCACGGCGATTCTGCGCGTAGGCCGCGCCGATGGAACTGATCGCGCTGACGCCCATGCCGTAAAGGTCCGCGCCGGCTTTCGTGGTGTAGCCTTGAAAATTGCGGTGCAACGTGCGATTGCTTTGCGCGACAGCGAGTTCGTCGCCCGGACGCGCGAAATGGTCCATACCAATATAAAGGTAGCCCGCTCCGAGAAAGCGTTCGAGCCCAGCGCGAAAGATGCGGAACTTTTCCATTCCTTCCGGCAGGTGCGTTTCGAACGAGCCTTGCTGCTTCTTCAGCCAGGGCACGTGCGCGTAGCTGAACATCGCGACGCGATCGGGCGCGAGCGTCAGAGTCTTGTCAATCGTATCTTTGAAACTTTCCGCGGTCTGGTAGGGCAGGCCGTAGATCAGGTCCACGTTGAGGCTCTCGAAACCGAGTTCGCGCGCGGCGACGATCAAATCGCGGGTCATTTCGTAGGGCTGCACGCGATGGATTGTTTCCTGCACCTTGGGCTGAAAATCCTGGATGCCCATGCTCAGACGGTTAAAGCCGAGGCGGCGCAGGGATTCCAGATGCGCGCGGTTGGTGACGCGTGGGTCAATTTCGATGCCGATCTCCGCATCGGGCGCGAACGAAAAACGCTGGCGCGCGTGGCCGAATAGATCCTCCATCTGCGCGGGAGTCAGATAGGTGGGCGTTCCACCGCCCCAGTGAAATTGAATCACTGGGCGATTTTTCGAAACGCGCTGGCTGACGTGCTCGATCTCGCGCTTCAGGGCATCGAGGTAGGGAATCGCGACGTTTTTATTCTTCTGAATGGAAACATTGCAGGCGCAGAAAAGGCAGAGGCTTTCGCAGAAGGGAATGTGCATGTAAAGCGAGAGCGGCGTCACTTCTTTTTCGGCGCTCGCGTAAAAACTCTCCAGATCGTCGGGGCCGAAATCATCTTTCCACACCGGCGCGGTGGGATAGCTGGTGTAGCGCGGGCCGGGCCGATTGTATTTTTCAAGAGTGGCGTCGGTGATTTGCGCGATTTCGAACTGGTCGGTTGGCTTCATGTTGACGTCTGCTGTTTTTACAAACCCCGCTAGGCTATGCCCGCCCGTGCCGGGACGCGCGCTGACTTGCCGGCCGCGACGAAGGCTTTTGCGTTTTCCACCGGAGTCGTGGGCAGGATTCCGTGGCCGAGATTCAGGATGTGGCCCAAGCCGCCCGTTTTTTCCACTGCGGCTTGCGCGGCCTCGCGTACAGCTCCCGCGGCACCGAGCAGAATGTTCGGGTCCACATTACCCTGCAGAGCCACTTTGCGTCCGGCCTTCTGATCGAATGTGGCGCGCGCTTCCGCCAGATCCGTGCGCCAGTCCACGCTGATCACGTCCGCGGCCGTAGCCGGCAAGCTTTCCAGCAAATGCGCCGAGCCTTTCGCGAACAGAATCTTTGGAACTTCCGAATGGCCGAGCAAATCGTACACCATTTTCGTCGCGGGCAGTTCGAAGGCGTCATACTCCGCGCGCGTCAATTGTCCCGCCCAAGTGTCGAAAAGCTGGATCACAGCGGCGCCTGCGGCGATTTGCGATTTCAGATATTGCGCGGTGGCGCGAGCGATGCGTTCGAGCAGTTCGCTCACTATCTGCGGCTCGCGGCGGAGCATTTCTTTCGCATGCGAAATGTCACCGCGCGTTTGGCCTTCGATCATGTAGCAGGCCAGCGTCCAGGGCGCCGCGGCGAATCCGATCACCGGCACGTCCGGCCCAGCTTCCTTGCAGATCAAGCGGATGGCGTCGCCGACGAAGCCTGTCTCACGCGAGGGATCAAAATCGCGCAAACGGCGCACCGAGGCCAAATCGCGCACGGGATTCGAGAGGACCGGCCCCGAATCCGGTACATCGAGTGGCAAGCCCATTGCTTCCGCGACGATCAAAATGTCCGAGAAAACGATGATTGCGTCCACGCCGATGATGCGAAAGGGCTGCAGCGAAACCTCCGCGGCGACGTCCGGCGTCTTGCAAATCTGCAAAAACGTGTGGTTCTTCCGCACGGCCTGATATTCCGGCAGATAGCGTCCCGCCTGGCGCATGATCCACACCGGTACGCGATCCACCGGCTGAAAGCGGCACGCGCGCAAAAACAGTTCCTTGCGGTTTTCTACAGGGCTCATAGCTTCCATGCAATGATAGCAGAAGGAATTCGGGCCCGCACGCGGGGTAGTATTGGCCGAACGCTCCACGCCGGGGCACTTTCGGCGCTATAATTGGTGGGTAAGCTTGGGAGTTTTCGCGCTTCATGCCAAACCAACTGGGCTATTTGAGCCTGGCACTCTACGTGGCTAGCTTTATCTGCTACGCCTGGAATTTGTCCGCGCCCAATATTTGGGTGGGGCGGCTGGCATCTTTGCTACTGGCGGGCGGAATCTTCGTCCAATATTTATCGTTGTACCAGCGGTCACTCGCGTTACATACCGTGCCTTATGATGATTTGTACGGCTCGATGTCGCTTTTTGCGTGGCTGCTCGGCATCACTTACTTAGGGCTGGAATTATTTCACCGGCAGCGGTCGGTGGGGGCATTCGTCACTTTGCTGCTGGTCTGCTGGATCGTATTGCTCGGATTGCTTACGCCGCGCATTCTTGCCGTTCCCACCGTTCCGCGCGGAGCGATTTTTGCATTTCATGTGACGCTGAACACCTGGGCGTACGCGGCGTTCGCGCTTTCTTTTGTCTTAAGCGTGATTTATCTGGTGCAGGACCGCGTGCTGCGTTCGCGTCGGCTGAGCATGGCCTTCTGGCGATTTCCGGCGCTGGATGTGCTGGAGCGCATGGCGCGCAGCAGCGTTTACGTGGGACTGGTCGCGTTGATTTTCGGGGTGGCGATGGGATTGATCTGGGAACACCGCCTGCGCGGCAGCTATTCGTTCGGCGATCCGAAAGTAATTGTTACCCTGGCGATTCTCGGCGTGTATGCGGCGTACCTGCTGCTTTCACGTCAGGCGAATTGGCGCGGGGCGCGCGCCGCGCTGCTCTGCGCGATGAATTTCGTGATCGTGCTGTTCAGCTACACGTTTGTGAATTTATATCTCACGAAGTTTCACCGATTCCTCTGATGCCCACTGCCACCAACCCGAACCGCGCCGGCGCGATCCGCATTCAAGTGGCGTTGATCGGCTGCAACCATCGCACCGCGCCAGTGGAACTGCGCGAGCGAATTGTTTTTACTTCGCAGCAGGCTTTGCAGGCCGCGGACGAATTGAAAGAACGCGGGATCCTGGAAGAGGCTGTGGTGTTCTCCACCTGCAATCGCAGCGAACTGTATGGCGTGCCGGGAGATTTCGCGCCGTCCACCGCCGAAGCGATGGAAGAATATTTCACTTCGTTCCACAAAATTCCGTATGACGAACTGAAAGGCCGCTTTTATCGCTGGGAGGGGCCGGATGCCGTCCGCCATCTGTTTCGCGTCGCGGCGAGCCTGGATTCCATGCTGCTGGGCGAGGCGGAAATTTTAGGTCAGCTGCGGACCGCGTACAATCAGGCACTCGATCACGGCGCAACTGGTCCGGTGCTGAACCGAATTTTTCAGGGCGCCTTGGAAGTGGGCAAGCGCGTGCGCAGCGAAACGGAAGTGGGCGCGCGGCCGATGTCCGTGGCGCTGGCGGGAGTGAAACTCGCCGAGCGCGTTTTCGGCAATTTAAAAGGACATTCGGCGCTGATTTTAGGCGCTGGCGCTGTGGCGGAACAAGTAGTGGAGCACATGCGCAGCCGCGGCATTGGGAATCTGCGCGTGATCAATCGCTCGTTCGATCGCGCGGCGGAGCTGGCGCAGCGGGTGGGCGGCGAAGCGGTGGCGTGGGAATCGCTGGAAGCGGTGCTGGGCGTGCCGGATATTATTGTGACGTCGGTGAGCGCGACCGGGCCGGTGTTGACGCGCGAGCTTCTTGACCGAGCGATCGCGGCACGCGGTGGCAAGCCCGTTTTCGTGGTGGATCTGGGAGTGCCGCGCAATGTGGCGGAATCCGCCGCGGGGCTTTACAATTTGTATCTTTACAATATTGATGACCTGGGTGAGATCGTCGAGCAGAACAAAAAAGCGCGTGAATCCGAAATTCCACGTGCCGAAGCGATCATCGCTGAGCACATTGACAAATTCGAAGCGTGGCGTGGAGCGCTGGAAGCCGGGTCCATCGTGAACGATTTGCGCGAACAATTTCATCAGCATCGCGAGATGATCATTCGCGAGAAGCTCAAGGAGATGGACGACGTGTCGCCGCAAGAGCGCGACCGCATCGCGCGGATCACCGAAGAATTAATCGAGCGGCTGCTGGAAGAGCCGCAGCAAAAGTTGCAACATGGCCGCGGAATGCGTGGGCGGCTCGCGGGCCTGGAAGCGATTCGCCACTTGTTCGGGCTCGAGGAGAGGAAGAAGTGACGCGCTTGCGCATTGGCACGCGGGGCAGCGCGCTGGCACTGTGGCAGGCCAATTATTTTCGTGAGGCGCTGCTGGAAACATGCCGTCTGGAATCGGAAATTGTGGTGATCAAGACGTCCGGCGATCAGAATGTGTCAGTGCCGGCGCAACAGATCGGAGTGATCGGGATTTTCACGAAGGAGTTGGAAGATTCGCTGCTCGATGGGCGAGCGGACCTCGCCGTGCACAGCATGAAGGACGTGCCGACAGAGTTTTCGGAGCATTGCCGGATCGCCACGGTGTTTAAACGCGAAGATCCGCGCGATGCGCTGGTTTCCGCGAGCGGCGAAAGTCTCGCGCAATTGGCACAGGGCGCGCGCGTCGGCACCAGCAGTCTGCGGCGCGCTTCGCAATTACGCGCTTACCGGCCGGATTTTCAGATTGCGGAATTGCGCGGCAACGTGGATACGCGCCTGCGCAAGGTTGCCGCGGGAGAATATGACGCGATCGTGCTGGCGAAGGCTGGAGTTGATCGCCTGGGATTGTCGTCGCGCATAACGGAAGTACTTTCGCCGGATATAATGCTGCCGGCGGTGGGGCAGGGCGCGCTGGGTGTGGAATTCTGTGAGCCGCGCCGCGAAGAATTCAAGATTTTGGATTTGCTGATGGATCAGGATACGATGCGAGCGGTTAAGGCGGAGCGGGCGCTGCTGGCGGAAGTGCAGGGTGGCTGCCGGTTGCCGCTGGGCGCGTGGGCGCGCGTCGAAAACGGCGCGATGGTGCTGGATGCCTGCGTGCTTTCCGAAGATGGCACGCAAGCCATTCGCCGGCGCGCGGAAAAAGTTTGCAACTCGGCTGCGGATGCTGAGAATCTAGGGCGAGCAGTAGCGAGGGAGTTGCTGGCGGCGGGCGCCGAGCGGCTGCTGCAAATGGTGGGAAGGTCCGTTGGACAAGTCTGACAAAGTTTTTAGCGTAGAAAAACACCCCGGTGAACCTCTGGCGGGCAAGCGCGTAGTGGTGACGCGCGCGGCGGACCAGGCGCCCGAGCTTGTGGGCGCGCTGGAGGCTCTGGGCGCGGAAGTGCTGCAGATGCCCACGGTTAGTTTTGCTCCTCCGGAGGATTCGACGGAGCTGGACGCGGCTCTGCGCAACAAAAAGGACGTCGACTGGATTCTTTTCACCAGTCAGAACGCGGTGCGCTTTCTTTTCCTGCGCGCGTGCGAATTGAACCACGTGCAGCCGGTGCAGCCGCCGCGGCCAATGATCGCGGCCGTCGGTTGGGCCACAGCGCAGGCTGCCAAGAATCTGGATTTGCGCGTGGATTACGTGGCGCGAACCCAGACCGGTGAATCGCTGGCCGCGGAGCTGCGCGATCAGTTAGCCGGAAAACGTGTATTGCTGCCGCGCAGCGATCGCGTGGACGATCGTCTGCCCGATGCTTTGCGCGAAGCCGGCGCGCAGGTGAAGGAAGTGGTGGCGTATCGCACGCTGCCACCTGAATCGCTCGATCCGGAAATTCTGGACGCGTTCCGGAAGGCGGATGTTGCCGCGATTGTTTTTGCCAGCCCTTCGGCTTACCACAATCTGGAGGCGTTTATTCCCCCCGCGGAATTGAAGGCGCTATCCGAGCGCGTGCAATTCGCCACCATAGGTTCCACCACCACGCGCGCGCTGCGCGAAGCCGGAGCGCGCGTGGCGATTGAAGCGAACGATTCGTCTGCAGCGGGCCTGGCCGACGCGATTGCCAAATATTTCCAGCGGCAGTAATAAATCGTGAGGAACGCGTGACATTTCCCATCCACCGGCCGCGGCGTTTGCGGCGCAATGAAGCTCTGCGCGGATTTGTCCGCGAAACGCGCTTGAGCGCGAGCGGCATGGTGTATCCGATGTTCGCTTGCCCCGGAACGAACGTGCGCAAGGAAGTCAGTTCGATGCCGGGGATCTATCAACAATCGGTGGATCAGATTGTAGAAGAATGCCGCGAGGTCGCCGGCCTGGGAATTCCCGCCGTGATTTTGTTTGGCTTGCCGGAACATAAGGACGAGCTGGGCACCGAAGCGGCGGACGCGCATGGCGCAGTGCAGCGTTCGATTGAAGCGATTCGAAAAGCCAAGCTCAATCTATTGGTGATTGCCGATGTCTGCCTGTGCGAATACACCAGCCACGGGCATTGCGGCGTGATGAAAGATGGCGAAGTGCTGAACGATCCCACGCTCGTTCTGCTGGCGGATGCGGCGCTCTCGCACGCGCGCGCTGGAGCGGATCTGGTCGCCCCTTCGGACATGATGGATGGGCGCGTGGCAGCGATCCGCCGGCGGCTGGACGAAAACAATTTCGAGGACGTTGCGATCCTCTCCTACGCGGCGAAATATTGCTCCAGTTTTTATGGGCCGTTTCGCGAGGCCGCGGAGTCAACGCCGCAATCCGGAGACCGTCGCGGCTATCAGATGGATCCGGCCAACGCGCGCGAGGCGTTGCGCGAAGTGGCGCTGGACCTGGAAGAAGGTGCGGACATTATCATGGTGAAGCCGGCTCTGCCCTATTTGGACGTCATCCAGCGCGTGCGCGAGCGCTTTGATGTGCCGCTGGGCGCTTACAACGTGAGCGGGGAATATTCGATGGTGAAAGCGGCGGCGCGCAATGGTTGGATTGATGAAAAGCGCGTGGTGCTGGAAATTCTCACGGGAATTCAACGGGCTGGCGCGGATATTATTTTGACGTATCACGCGAAAGATGCGGCACGTTGGCTGAAGAATTGTTGAGTTGAGCGCGCGGCGAGAGTGCCACGGGGAAAAATGGCGAGTGAGACGGTAAAGAGCGCGAAAGAAAAATCCGGCCGCGCGGTCGCGGCGATGGCTAACGCGAACGCGCGCCCGCGTTCCACGGAGATTTTCGAGCGCGGCAAGAAAACGCTGGTTGGCGGCGTAGATAGCCCCGTACGCGCGTTTCGCGCCGTGGGCGGCACGCCGCTGGTGATTGACCACGCGCTCGGCACACGGCTTTACGACGTGGATGGCCGCGAATATCTTGATTATGTGTGCTCGTGGGGCGCGCTGATCTTGGGGCACGCGCATCCGGACGTGGTAGCGGCGGTTTCGGATCAAGCCGGACGCGGCACTAGCTACGGAATGACTTCGCCGCTGGAAATTGAGCTGGGCGAAAAAATCACGCGCGCGGTGCCCTCGGTGGAGATGGTGCGCTTCGTAAGCTCCGGGACGGAAGCGGCGATGTCCGCGGTGCGGCTGGCGCGCGCTTTCACCAAACGCGACCTGGTTATAAAGTTCGAGGGCTGCTACCACGGGCACTCTGACGGATTCCTTTCGGAAGCCGGCTCGGGGCTTGCGACGCTGGGAATCGCGGCGTGTCCGGGAGTGCCGGAAGCTTTCGCCCGGCTCACGCTGAACACGCCTTACAACGATCTCGCGGGCGTGGACAAGCTTTTCCGTCAGCACGCCGGGAAAATCGCCGCGATCATCGTGGAACCGGTTGCCGCAAACATGGGAGTGGTCGCACCCGCGCCAGGATTTCTAGAAGGGCTGCGCGAAATCAGCAAAACGGAAGGCGCGCTGCTGATTTTCGACGAAGTAATTACCGGATTCCGCATGGCCTATGGCGGCGCGCAAGCGGTTTATGCAATCGATCCCGATCTCACGGTGATGGGAAAAATTATCGGTGGCGGGCTGCCGGTAGCGGCTTACGGCGGGAAGCGGCACATTATGGAACGCGTCGCGCCGCTGGGACCGGTCTATCAGGCGGGCACGCTTTCAGGCAATCCGCTCGCGATGCGCGCGGGCCTCGCGACGCTGCCAATACTTGAAACCCCGGGCTTTTACGACGCAATGAATCGCAGAACGCAGCGGCTGGCCGAAGGCTTCCGAAGTGCTCTGAAAGAAGCAGGTGTCACCGGGCAAGTGAACGTAGCGGGTTCGCTGCTGACGCTATTCTTCTGCGAGCAGCCAGTACGCAACTACGACGACGCCAAAAAGTCGGACACCCAAAGGTTCGCGAAGTTTTTCCAGGCAATGCTCGAGCGCGGAGTCTTCCTGCCGCCCTCGCAATACGAAGCGTTGTTCGTTTCCGCCGCCCACACCGACTCTGACATCGACCGCACAATCTCCGCAGCGCGCGAGAGCCTGGCAGCGCATTAGCTCGTCGCGCGACAGCAGAGCGGCGCGCGAATAATCCTTCATTTATTTCGCGAGATCGTTGCGCACCACCTGCCCGCCCTTCATTACGAATTTCACTTGCTCGAGCTGCTTGATGTCCTCCAGCGGATTTCCCTCCACCGCAATCACATCCGCAAAAGTTCCCGGAGCGATTGCGCCCACCTGATCGGACCAGCCCATCAATTCCGCCGCGCGCACCGTGGCGCATTGAATGGCGGCCAGCGGCGACATCCCAAATTTGGTCATCAGCTCGAATTCCGCGGCCTGCGTGCCATGCGGAAACGGGCCGACATCGGTGCCGAAGGCAATTTTCACGCCCGCCGCCATCGCTTTCCGGAAGCTCGGCTCGTGCAAACTGGCGCGGCTGACTTTTCCGCCGCTCGCCGCGTTGTCTTCCTCGCGCGTCGAGCCTTCGTAAACATAGAGCGTGGGCACCAGCCATATTCCTTTAGCGACCATTTCCGCGACTGCTGCGTCGTCCAGGTCCAGGCCGTGCTCGATGGAATCCACGCCTCCGTCGAGGCAATTCTTCAGCCCCGCGCCGCCATAAGCGTGGCATGCGACTTTGCGGCCTTCACTGTGCGCTTCGTTCACAATCGCGGTGACTTCTTCTAGAGTGAACGTCGGGATGCTGACCATTTTACCGTCCGGCGTGAAATGAAATTTGTGGGTTCCGTAAATTTTGATCAGGTCCGCGCCATATTTCACTTGTTCGCGCACGGCCCTGCGCGCCTCGTCCGCGCTATCCGCAATCTGCGCGCCTGACGGCACGGTGACTTCCGGCGAATACCCTTCAAGCGGATAGCCGCCGGTCGTGGAAATCGCGCGCGTCGCCACTTGCAGGCGTGGGCCGGGAATCAATCCGCGGTTGATGGCGTTGCGCACGTCCACGTCGCTGTACATCGCGCCTTCGGTCTCGACGTCGCGCATAGAAGTGAATCCGGCGTCCAGGTCGCGCTTGGCGTTCACCACGGCTTCGATGGTGCGGTATTGCCACGATTCCTTGAGCAGCTGTTCGTCGTAGCGGCCATTATCCTCACCGGTGAGAAAAATATGTGTGTGCGCGTCGATCAATCCCGGCAGCACGGTGGCGCGCGACAGGTCCACAACATTCGCACCCGCAGGAATCTGCACTTGCGCGGCGCCGGCCACGCGCCCGATTTTTTCACCGCGAATCACGATGACCTGGTCCGTCAGCAGTTTCCCAGCGCGCACGTCGAGCAGTTTTCCCGCGCGAACGTAGGTGACCGGAGGATCGCCCGCCCGCGCGCAGAAGCAGCACAGCACCAGCGAAAGGGCTAGAACATCGAATCGTTTCATGAGTCCTCCACTTGGGAAATCGGCGAGCCGAAGCGCGGATTTTACCTCGAAATCCGCAGCAGCGGGCGAGCGCAAAAGCGAAAGTCCCGCGAACCGGGCGCCCATAGGTTGAAGCGATTCAGGGAGTTAGGAGGGTAACGGCAGTACTGGTCAACGGAAACGGATTTCCTTTCCACGGCCCACCGTCTGAACCCAAATCGCGGCACATTGCACCTAACCTGCGGCAAATACAGAGGATAACCTGGCGTCGCCGGTTGGACCTGCCCGTGCACTCCTGTCCTGCGTTAGGCGATTACAGGAGACCCCCTCCATGGTTCTGGCCGTTGCAGCGCTGTTGCTTCAGTTCCAATCATTTGCTCCCCCGGCTCAACCTGTTGGCGTGCAGTTGCCTGTCGTTAAGGCAGTCTCTGTCAATTCTCTCAACTTTTCCAAGGAGAGCGCCCCGGTGAGCAGCCATCCGCCCGTTGCAGTTGAGGAAGACGTCGTCGGCTCGACCAGCGAATCGTCCTCGACGCACATGAACCTCGACGAAGTGCACCTGGTCTCCGCGAGCTCCAAAAATCAGTTCTCCAGCAGTTTGAAGACAGTGGCATTCGAAACGCCCGAAGACACGCAATCGTTTTCGACGGTTCGCATTCCCGACGTTTCCACGAAAGAAAATAAATTCCGGGAAGCGATCTCAGAGCCTTCGCGCCGCCAATGGCTGGCGCTGGCATTCTTGCAGCACAGCGCGGCCGTGTTTGACGCATATTCGACGCGCCAGGCCGTGGGACACGGCGCGGTCGAAGACAATCCGATGCTGCGGCCGTTCGCCGGCTCCGGAGCGATCTACGCGGCGACGCAGTTGACGCCGCTAGTCCTCGATCTTGTGGCGTATCACATGCAGCGCAGCGAATATTCGCTGCTGCGGCGTTTCTGGTGGATGCCGCAGACAGTTAGCGCGGGGCTGTCGATTTTCTCCGGATTCCACAATTTGAGCGTGGCGGGCAAACTCTAGATTTCACGTTTTGCTGTGGGTGTGACCGAGGAATCTTTTCCTGGCGGGGAAGATTTCAAGAAGGCATCCGGCAATCTCCCCGGATGCCTTTTTTATTTCGGTGCGGCGGATCCACTTTGGGGAGTGAATTAGTTGGTTGCGGCGGCCGAAGTTTTTGGCGCCGGGTGGGCGTGCGGGTGCGCAGGAGGGACCGAGGGCGCGGTCATTTGTTTTTCCGCCCACTCCACGGCGTGATGCGCTGCTTCCACAGCTCCGGAAACATCGGAGACGGGGCCCACTGAATCCGTATTGGCGAAAGCGATGCGGCCGAACGGCTGGTTCGCCACGGGAATCACTTTGGTGAAAGTCCCGGGCGTCGGCAGGAACATTGGATGCCCGCGGCGATACATGTGCACCTCGATCGGTTCCGCGGCGCTGAATTCCGGTGTGAGCTTCTGAAAATCCCGCAGCACGTTTTCCGCGATTCGTTGGCAGCCGTCCATGGTTAGCAGCCGGTCGCGATGCAATTCCGAAATCGGCGTGTAAAAAGTGAGAATGTTATTTTTCTGTACGTAGCCGGGCTGTTTCTGTAGCACCCAATCCGCGACGATGAAATCGGTGAAAGTGTTGCCGGGGCACCACGTGTCGTACGCGCGATTGTAGATGGGCTTGTCGAAGATCATGTTGATCACGGTGTAGGGGCAGTAGCGGAAGGACATCATGGCTTCGTGCTGCACGTCGGGCAACGTGGGGATCAGGCGCGCGGTGATGAACTTCGGCGTGGCCATGATTACGTATTTCGCTGCGACAGTGCGCAGCTGGCCGGCCTGCATGTAAGTGATCTGGACTTCGGTCTTTTGCGGGTCCACGGACACGATGGTCGCGTCGTCCACCATTTGCGCGCCGTATTTCGGTTGCAGCGTCGTCGCCAACTGGCGTGACAGCGCGCCGTTTCCGCCGGGCAACGTCCTGCGAACGTCCTCGTCTTCCGTCATATCGTGCAAATCACCGGCCGCGACGAAGGCGGAAGTGTCTTCGGTTTTCGCGCCCCAATTCGACAAGCCGTAAGCATCCCACCACTGCTTGAGTGCGGACGGGTAGCCTTTCAGATAGTTGGAAAACGGCACGCTATCGAGTTGCTGCACATTTTTGTCGAGGTCCAGCGCCTTGATCTCCGCGCGGAGTTTCTTGAAGCTTTCGCGGACGGATTCGGAATATGGAAGCTGATCCAGTCCGTCGCGCCAGGTGGCCGGCACCCACTTGCCGGCGACGATGGTGGGGTCAGGGGAATTAATGGGCAACTCGGTCAGGCCGATTTCGTGCGCGAGCTGCTGGCTGGTTGAATCTTTTTCGTCGAACGCGGAGCCTGTGGCGAAGGGCTGGCCCTGATACTCCTGCAGGTAGGCGTTGCCACCCCAGTGCGGTTCTTTTTCCAGCAGCAGAAAATCACGTCCGCGTAGGAAATAGGCGGCGCTGAGGCCGCTCACGCCGCCGCCAACGATTACGACGTCGTGCCGGCTCGATACCGGCGGTTTATCGAATTGCTGGCCGTCGCGCACTTCATGGCAAATTGCGAAATGATCGCCATCGAGCTGCGGCTTCGGCCCGCTTTCGGGGGCCAGCAGCGAAAGATTCACGGGACATCCCGCAGCGACCGACCCGGCCACGACAAATTTCAGAAAATCCCTGCGAGTGTCGGTCATGCGCTTTCTCCTTGGATCGCGGCGGGAACCAGCGGCGCGGCGGATTCTTGAGTGCGCTGCAAACGCGTGCGCAGGCGATACCACAGCAAAATCATGCCGATGGAAAAAACCAGAATCAGCGTGGAAATGGCGTTGATTTCTGGAGTGATGCCGCGGCGCAGGCGCGACCAGATTTCCAGCGGCAGGGTATTTTCGCGCCCGATCAGAAAGAAGCTCACGGCGATTTCGTCTAGCGAGAGAGTGAAAATCAGCAGGGCCGCGGCGATCAACGAAACGCGCAGGTTGGGTAATGTGACGCGCCAGAACGTTCGCCAATGATTTGCGCCCAGATCGAGTGAGGCTTCTTCCTGCGCCCGCTCCAGCTTTTGCAATCCCGCGAAGATTTCCGTGGTGGCTACGGAGATCAGCGCGGTGCCGTGGCCCAGCGTGATCGTGACGAGGCTCAGTTTCATGCCGACGGCTACGAACAGCATCAGCAGCGAGAGCCCGGTGATAATGCCGGGAAGAATCAAAGGCAGCAGTACCAACCGGCGGAACAGCGCTTTGCCGGGAAAGTCCGTGCGGTCGAGCGCGAGCGCCGCCGGCAATCCCAGCCCCAGCGCAATCGCGACGGCCACCGCCGCGACCATCACGCTATTAAGAACCGCGTCCCAAAGCGCGGCGTCCATGAATAGTTGGTGATACCAGTCGAACGTCCAATGCGCGGGAGGGAAGCCGCCGACGCCGGAGCCGTTGAAGGAATAAACGACGAGCACGATGATCGGGAAATAGAGGAACGCATAGACCAGAAATGCGTAGGCGCTGAGCAACAACGGCGCGCGGCGCGACTGGAATCCTGCGCTCATGAAACCGCCAGCCTTTTTTCCAGGCGCTCCGTAATGAACAGCAGCGTCACGACGAGCAGCATCATGCAGAACGAGATTGCAGCGCCGAGCGGCCAGTTGTAGGCCGCACCGAACAAGCTCACGACTACGTTCGAAATCATGATGCCGCTGGGTCCGCCCACCAGCAGCGGCGCGAGGAAATCTCCCAGCGTTAAGACGAATGCGAATGTGGCGCCGGCGAGAACTCCTGGCAACGAGAGCGGCAGAATCACGCGGCGAAACGTGGACCACGGCGAAGCGCCCAGGTCGTGCGAAGCTTCCACCAGATTGCGCGGGATGTGTTCGAGCGACGCGTAAATCGGAAGCAGGGTGAACGGCGTATAGATGTGCGTCAGCGTGATTATCACGGCGAAAGGGCTGTAGAGGAAAAATTCCACGGGCTTATTCGTGATGTGCAGGTATTGCAAGAAGCCGTTCAGCACGCCGTCACTGCCCAGGATCGTCTTCCACGCGTATCCACGCACTAGGTAGCTCGCCCACAGTGGGATGATCACCAGTTGGTAGAGCAAATCCTTGCGTTTCGCCGCGTGGAACGACAAGTAGTACGCCAGCGGGTAGCCCAGCAACAGTGCGAGCACCGTGACGGACGCCGCGATGCGCATCGAGCGGAAGAGAACTTGCAGATAAATCGGATTGCGCACCAGCTGCAGATAATTCTGCAAATTCCAGTTGTGCACGATCGTCTGCGCGGCTGAAACCGACCAGAAGCTGTAGCAAAACAGAATCGCGTAGGGCAGCAGAAGAAACACGGTGACCCACAGCAGTGGGGGAATCGTCACGGCGGTTTTGTACGCGCGCGAATACACGGCTAGTCCGGTTCTCCCTCACGCACGCGAACTGCTTCGTTCGCGGTGAACTCGAATTCGCGCTCTCCGCTGAGGATGCCGGGACTGGCGATGCGCGCGCGAATCGTGCACGCGCCGCCGCAGTCAATTTCGATCAAGTCCATCGCGCCACCGAACGATTGGTTGCGGATGCGTCCGCGAAAACGTGCGGTGGTCACGTCCGCGGGCAGCATGCCGCCGGTTTCAGATTCCGCGACCAGGCGAATACATTCTGGCCGCAGCGAGTACGTTGCATTGCCAGCGCCGCCAAACGTGCGCCACACAATCGAGCCGGCGGTGGCGATTCCGTCGCGCACTTCCGCGCGCAGCAGATTCGTCTGGCCGATGAATTGCGCCGCGTATGCCGTCGCAGGTTCTCCATAGATTTCGCGCGGCGGGGCTACTTGTTCGAGCAACCCAGCGCGCAACAATGCGACGCGATCGGAGAGCGCCATGGCTTCTTCCTGGTCGTGTGTCACAAAAATGAAAGTTATCCCCACTTCGCGCTGCAGCGATTTCAGCTCTACTTGCATCTGGCGGCGCAGATTGGCGTCCAGCGCGGAAAGCGGTTCATCGAGCAGCAGGACGCGCGGGCGATTTACGAGGGCGCGTGCCAGCGCGACGCGTTGCTGCTGGCCGCCGCTCAGCTTTGCAGGGGCGGCTTGCGCGAATTCTCCCATCTTCACCATCTCCAAGGCACGGGTAACGCGCTCGGGAATTTCCGTTGGCGTGGTATTTTTCGCTCGCAAGCCGTACGCCACATTTTCGAACACCGAAAGATGCGGAAAAATCGCGTAACTCTGGAAAACCGTGTTCACCTGGCGGCGATGCGCGGGAATGCGATCCAGCCGCTCCGCGCCCATCCAGATTTCGCCGCTGTCCAGATCTTCGAAGCCGGCGATCAGTCGCAATAAAGTAGTTTTGCCAGAGCCGCTCTCGCCGAGGATCGTGAGAAATTCTCCGCTGGCCACATCCAGTGTGATTCCGCGCAGCACGGGCCGCTGGCCAAAGCGTTTTATGACCTGGCGAATGGAGAGGATCGGCGTGGCAGTCGCCGCCGCACTGCCGGACACAGCCGCGTGTGCAGCCGCTTCGGTCACTGCGCCGCCTTTATTTCATTCCAGATTTCGTTGTATTTGTCGCGCCGCGGCACGTTCTGCCAGAAATAAATGCGCGTCATGTACTCGTCCACATTGTCCAGGTGCAGAGATTTCCGCTGCTCGTCGGTCATTAATTCCGCGGCGTGCGGGTTGGCGGGGTCGTATCCGGTGACGTCCGTCACCATCTTTTGCGTTTTCGCCTCGATCATGTATTCCAGGAACTCGGTGGCGAGCTCTTTGTTTTCGCTTGCGCTGGTAATCATTAGGTGGTCAATCCATCCCGTGGTGTTTTCCTGCGGGATGGTTTCGCCAATGGGGAATTTGGCCGCGCGCAGCTGATTGGTAGTGAGCGGCCAGCCCATGGCCGCAACGATTTCGTGACTTTCAAATAGGTTGGTCAGCTCGCCACCGGTGGACCAGAATTTCCGGATATTCGGCTTCAGCTCGATCAGTTTCTTGCGCACATTGTCCAGTTCCGCATCGCTCAGATTGTAAATGTGATTCGGATCGGGCTTGTCGTAGCCGAGCACCTGCGCGGCCATGTACATCGTCGAAAGTTCATCCCACGCGGAGATTTTTCCTTTGAGTTTCGGGTCCCACAGCGCGGCCCAGCTGTCGGGCGGCTTCGCAAAATAAGTCGAATCGTAGAGCAGGGGATTCGGCCCCCAGGTAAACGGCACGCCGTAAACGTTGCCGCTCACGCGCACCAGCGGCATGCTGCGCAGGCGCTCCGAGAGTTGCGCATAGCTCGGCAGCTTCGAAAGATCGAGCGGCGCGGCAAGTCCAGAGGAAGCGATCATCGTCGCCACGTCGCTGGAGGGGGATATCACATCGTAATTGCTGGCGCTGCCGCCGCGAAGTTTCGCGACCAGCTCATCGCTCGAGCCCATGTACGAAGCGCTGATTTTGCAGTGGTGCGATTCTTCGAACGCGCGCAGGTAAGAAGGATCGGCGTAGCCTTCCCAGACCAGCAGACTCAACGCCGGCGTCTTCTTGGCGCAACCAGCGGCCCCGAAGGCGAGCGCCACTGCAAGAATGCCGAGTGACAATATTCCGCTGACCCATCTCCTGTCGTTCACTGGTGCGCTCCCGCGGGCGGGCCCAAATTGCTCCAAACCAAGCCGCCGCCACGATTCAATCTTTAAATCAGTTGCCGTCGTTTTTTGCATCCACCAACGCCGCGCGCCCGAACTAAAATGTCGGCGGCGTGTTGATCCACAGAACCAATGTTTCTTTCTTTCCTGGATTCTTCCAGCGATGTGCGTTGTTGCTCTCGAAATAAAAACTGTCGCCTTCCTGCAAAAAATGCCGCTCGCCGTCAGCCAGGGAAATTTCCAGCGCGCCCTTCAGGATGTAGAGAAATTCCTCGCCGTCGTGCGCGTAGGATTCGCCGCTGCCCGACGCAGGCGCGATGCGGAACAGATGCGGCTCCATCAGCGTATTGCCCCAGGCCAGCAATTCCATGCGCACGCCCGGACCGGCATCGAGCACCTTGCGATCCGCGGGCCGCACACGCCCCGGATTGGAATTCGAAGGATCGAACAGCGCGAGAATATTCATGCGATAAAAGCGCGCAATACGCCGCAAAGTAGCCACAGATGCGGTCATTTGACCGCGCTCTAAAGCGCTGAGAAATCCCACTGAGACGCCCGCTGCGTGCGCCACTTTGGAAAGCGAATATCCCTTGCGCAAACGCATGCGGCGCAGCCGCGGCCCGATCGGATCGGCCTTAGGCCGCGAGCCGGCAGGCGGCAGCAGCCCTTCGCGCTTCAGCAAATGGACGATGGCCGGAGCGTTTAGGCCGCGCGCGCGCCGCAAGTATTGCGCGCGTTTCAGAATGCGCACGTCCGCCTGCGTGTAGAGCCGATACTGACTGCGAGTTCTCTGCGGCGTCACCAGGCCAAGATTTTCCCACGTGCGCAAGATGGATGGCGACACGCCAACGCTGCGCGCCACATCGCTGATGCGCAAAAATTCCTGCGTACGCGCAGTCTTCGCCGGGCGCTTCCGAGTCCCCGTGCTCGCCAAACCAGTTTCCCCTTGACAACCCGCGGACCTTCTTCTAACGTTCGCGGATTATAGTAAGGTTTTTTCTCAAGCTGCAACTGAAAAACTCAACGTGCGCGATGGGGTGCCCGGGGTGGCGCCAGCTTTTTCCAAAGGAGCGGCGATGAAAACGACGTGCCGGTTAGGGGTGTACCTATTGGCATTGGCGGGGCTGTTCGGTTGCGGCGCAGCGTGGGGACAAACCAACGGCTCGATTCGCGGCGTGGTGAACGACCCATCGGGTGCGGTGGTTCCGGGCGCGACCGTCACCGCGACACTCAACGGCACCGACTCGCAAAGGTCCGCCGTTTCCGACAAAGACGGCGCGTTTGACATTCCCGAGTTATCCGTCGGAACTTACGATGTAGTCGCCGAAGCTCAGGGATTCAAGAAGTTCGTCGCCAAAGCCGTCGTGGTATCCATCGGCCACGTCAATTTCATCACTATCACATTCCAAGTCGGCGCCACGAACGACACAGTAACTGTCGAAGCCAACGCCGTGCAGGTGGAAACCACCAGCACACAGCTTGGCGCGGTCATGACGGATCAATCTATCCGCGAACTTCCCCTGAATTCCAGGAACGCCTATGCGCTGCTCCAACTCCAGCCCGGCGTGCAGTCGCAGCTCGGCGCAGATCTTTTTGCTGGTAGCAGCAATCCCGGCGTCGTTTCAGTGAACGGAGGCCGCGGTCGCTCCAACAATTACATGGTCAACGGCGGAGATGGGAACGATATCTTCGTGAACGGTCCTGCCATTCAGCCTTCTCCAGACGCCATCGAAGAATTTCGCGTGCTGACGAATACGTTCGACGCCGAATATGGCCGCAATTCCGGCTCGGTCGTCAACGTGGTCACAAAATCCGGAACCAATTCAGTTCACGGTGACTTTTACGATTTCCTGCGCAACGATGCGCTGAACACGCGCGGCTATTTCGACAATTCTATCGCTCCCTACAAACAAAATCAGTTCGGTGCTACGCTCGGCGGCCCGATCAAGAAGGACAGCACGTTCATTTTTGGCTCCTATGAGGGCAATCGGCTAATTCAGGGCATTTCGACGGGGACAGTTTTGCTGCCCACGGCGGCCGAAGCGGGCGGCGATTTCTCGGAAGCCGGAGTTGCTCAGACCTTTCAGGGTGGTATCGCGGATCAGACGTTCGCTGATCTGCTGAACTCCCGTCCAGGTTGCTCCGCAGCGGCGGGGGCTCCGATTGTGGTGGGCGCTCAGTACTCTACCATTTTTCCCAATAACCATATTCCCACGCAGTGCTTCGATCCCACGGCCCTCGCGCTTTACAACAACAACATCGCACCGCTGGGAACGGGGTCGTTCTCGGCTGTGCCCGCCTCCAACGCAAACAACAATCAATTCACGGTTCGCTTCGACCGCAAAATTACAGGCAGCCAGCAATTCAGCGCCTACTACTATTTTGAGAACGATGCCAGCACCGAGCCAATCTCCAGTTTCCAGGGCGCCGGCGGAAACATCCCCGGGTTCGGAGCGCTCTTTGGCACGCGCGTACAGCAGTGGAATCTCAGCCATACGTGGACGATCAGTTCCTCAGCAGTGAACGAATTCCGTTTCAATTATTTCCGCGAAGGGCAGCAAACTAACAACCACCCCGTCCACACCCTGGCCAGCGTGCAGGACTCTTGCGGTGCCGCTGTAGCGCCCGCGAATTGCTTCAGCGACCCAGGCAATCCTTCCGCGGGCATCACCACCGATCTTCCCGGCCGCGTGGGTGTTCCATACGTAAACGTTTCCGGAGGATTCGCGCTGGGTAACAACTTCGAAGGCGAGCTGCCGCAAACCGGCAATACTTTCCAGTGGACGGACAATTACACCAAGATATTTGGCAAGCACACCACGAAGTTCGGTGTGGACGTCCGCCGGCAGCGCTTCGACCAATTCCTATATTTCGACGTGAGTGGCGAATACACCATCACCAGCCAAAACACGGCCGACGAAATCGGGTCGGACGGTAACTTTCCTTCGTATCCAAATTATTTTCTCGGCGCGCCAACTTCTTACACGCAGGGCGCGGCCCAGCGTGAAGATTTGCGCAATACCGCGCTTTATCTCTTTGCGCAGGACAGTTACAAGCTGAAGCCGAACTTGACGTTGAACTACGGCCTTCGCTGGGAACTGAACACTCCGTACTACGATACAGGGAACCGGCTACAGACGTTTCGTCCGGGGCAGGCCACGACGCAATATCCCTGCTTTCTTTCCGCGACTAATGCTGCTGCGTTGGGGCTCACCGCTGGTGATTGCGGCGAAAACACCACGAACGGCAACAACGCGGTGTTTCCCCTGGGCTTGGTATTCCCCGGTGATAAGGGCGTGCCGCGCGGCCTCACCTCCACATATTACAAAGGTTTTGCTCCGCGCATCGGATTGGCGTGGAGCCCTGATGCGACCGACGGCTGGATTGCCAAGATCACTGGTGGTCCCGGCAAGTTGAGCGTGCGCGCGGGTTTCGGACTTTTCTACAATCCAATCGAACAGCTCGTTCTTGAACAGTTCAGCGCCGAGCCGCCGTTCGGTGGCAGCTCGTTCGTCTCCGATCCTCAATTCAATCTGCCGTACCTTTCACAGGGCGGCACGCAAACTCCGAATCCTTTCAGCGGCGTAATCAACCAAACGCCGACAACTCCGTGCGCGGTGGATACCGGTGGCCCTCCGGGATGCGTGGACTGGTCGAATTTCCGCAGCTCCATTTACTTCGGAGAATTTCAGCCCAACCTGAAGTCGCAGTACGCAGAGCAGTACAATTTGACGATCGAGCGCCAGTTGACGAAAGACATGTTGCTGCGCGTGTCCTACGTCGGGACCCAGGCACACCACCTGTTGGCGTCATACGATATTAACTACGGCCACGCGGAAACTTGCCTCGGGCTGAACAATCTTCCCGCGGGAAGCGTATTGACCGCGCCGCCTGCGTTCGGCGGAACACCCACATCGTGCGGGCCGTTCGGATCCGATTCCGAATATTTCATTCAGCCTGGCACCGTAATCCCCGCATACACGGCGGCACCGGGAACTCCGCCCACCACGTGCAGTGGCCTAACGTTGCCCTACAACGCGGCGCCAGGTGGAAGCACCTGCATCCCGGCGGGAACGACGATCGGTCCCAACGGCGTAATACTCGATGGTCTGCGGAAATATTCCTCGCCAAATTGTCAGCCTTTGAGCGGTTCAAACTTTACCGGTTGTCCGTCAGACGGCGTGGCCGTTTTCAGCAATATCTTCGCCGAAGACACTATCGCTAATTCCAACTACAACGGTTTACAAATTTCCGTCGAGAAAAACTACTCGCACGGTCTCCTGTTCCAGGCCTCCTACACTTTCAGCAAGGCGATTGACCAGGGCGCGTCGTTTGAAAACGAGCTGAATCCGCTCAATTTTAACGCGACTCGCGGCCTTTCACTGCTCGACGCGAAAAACCGCTTTGTCTTCAGCCCGGTATGGGATTTGCCGATTCCGAAATATGAGGGCGTGAAGGGGAAAGTTGCGAATGGTTGGGGCGCCTCCGCGATTATCACTTACCAAAGCGGGTTCCCCATACGCGTTCAAGACGACAACGATTCCGAACTGGAAAGCAGTCTTTTTTTCGAGGGCGCAAACACGCCCCAAGTTTCCGGACCGATTACTTTCAGAAGTCCGAAAAATGGGCCCTCGAACAACAATCCCGGTAATCAATACGTGGTGGGCAACTTCTCGGATTCTAATCCTGGAACATTTGGCAACGTGCCGCACGCGCTGTGCTGCGGCGCGCCTATCAACAACACCGACCTGGTGATCTCCAAGAAAACGCCGATTAACGAACGGTGGAACACCGAGTTCCGCGCCGAATTTTACAACGCGTGGAACCACACTCAATTCAACAATCCGGATGGAAACTTCACGGATTCAACGTTCGGCCAAGTCCTGAAAGTTCGCGAGAGTCCGCGCGTGATGCAGTTCGGGCTGAAATTCCTGTTCTAGACTTTAGGGTGGGCAACGCAAGCGAGGGAGTCCGTCCTGGCGGACCCCTCGCTTTGTTGCGTAGAGACGAATTGCAGGGCGAGGGCGCTGCACGATGCGCATGTGGCACGGCGGTGGCGCGATGCAGTGGTCGAGCGGCACGCGGAGTATATTAATTGTGGTCGGGAAGTTGAACACGGTGCGTATCCGAACAAGAGGACTGGGCCAGAAATGAAAATCGTCGTTCTAGGAGCGGGATTGATGGGCCGCGCGGTAGTTTACGACTTGAGTGGCGCGCGCGAAGTAAAAAATATCGTGGTGGCGGATTTCGATCGCCCTCGCGCTCAGGAAGTAGCGCGGAAGTTCGGACGAGGCATCAGCCGCGCAGCTTTTGCCGATGTGCGCGACACGCAGCACCTGGCGAAATTGCTGCACGGCTGCGACGTGGTGGTGAATTGCACGCAATACAATTGGAATCTGGACGTGATGCGCGCGGCACTCGCGGCTCGCGTGAATTACATGGACCTGGGCGGCCTCTACCACATGACGCGCAAGCAATTCGCCCTCGACCGCGATTTTCGCCGCATCGGCAAGCTTGCCATTCCCGGCATGGGCGGCGCGCCGGGCATCACCAACGTGATGGCGCGCGCGCTGGCCGATCCGCTGGACCGCGTGGACGCGATCAAAGTCTATAACGCGGGCGCGGATCAGCAGCACTATGACAGCCCCGTCGCCTATTCGTTTTCGATCGCGACGATCCTTGACGAGCTCACCATGCCGCCGATCCATTTCGTTGGCGGCCGATACGTCGAAAAAGAAATGCTCTCGGAGCCGGAGACCGAGACATTTCCCGCGCCCATCGGAAAAATCGTGCTTCGGCACTCCATCCATTCCGAGCTGGGCACGCTGGCCGAGAGCTTTCGGAAGAAAGGCGTGCGCGAGGTATTCTTTAAGATTAATTACGACCCGAAGCTGGTGGGCCTGGTCCGGTCACTTGTTGACGCGGGATTCACCGGCCGCGAGCCCATCTCCGTGAATGGCATGCAAGTAGCGCCGCGCGCCGTGCTGCTGGCGCTGTTGCAGAAAAAAGCTCCGGCGAAGACACCGCTCGATGTGGAAGCGCTAAGAGTCATCGTCACCGGGCGTGCCGGAAAACAGCGCATGGGTGAAGCCATGGAAATGTTCGCGGATCACACCACGCGGCCGCAATTTTCGGCCGTCGCGCGCGATACTGGTTTTCCGGCTGCCATCGCCGCGGTAATGCAGGGTCGCGGCGAAATTCCCGGCGTGGGCGTGCAGGCGCCGGAAAATGTGGTGCCGCCGAAACCATTTTTTGGCGAACTCAAAAAGCGCGGATTCACTTTCCGCCGCTGGAACGTAAAAGTTTAGGTCGGTAGAGGCAAATCTCAGGGCCGTGCGTCGGCCACAGTACCAGCATTTGGAGGCAGTTATGCACGAAGGACTGCAGCAGGAAATCAACACCTACGAAAAGCGCACGCCGCGTTCGAAAGCGGCGCACACCAGAGCGGAGGGCCGCCTGCCGCTGGGCGTCGCCAGCAATTATCGCGCCTACGATCCCTATCCGATTTTTGTTCGCGATGGACAAGGCGGCCACATTCACGACATTGATGGCAACGAGTATCTCGATTTCAATCTTTGTTTCGGCGCTCTGATGGCCGGGCACTGCAATCCCGCCGTGATGAAGGCTGTGCAAGCGAAGCTCGGCACCGGCACGATGTTCGGCATGCCGCATGACTTGGAATGGGAACTCGCCGAAGAAATTTGCCAGCGCTTTCCCGTGGAAATGGTGCGCTTCAGCAACAGCGGCACCGAATGTACGATGCATGCGGTGCGCCTCGCCCGCGCTGCCACCGGCCGCGATCGCATCATCAAAATGGAAGGCGGCTATCACGGCCTGCATGATTCGGTTCTGGTATCTCTGAAGCCCAAAGCCAGTGAGATCGGCGATCCGAAATATCCCACTTCCGTTCCGGGCGGCTCCGGAATTCCGAAAGCCACGGTGCAGAATACTTTGGTCGCGCAGTTCAACGATATTGCCGGCATCGAGCGCCTCTTCGCCAAATATCCGGGCGAAATCGCGGCGGTGATTGTCGAGCCGATCATGATGAACGTGGGGATCTTGATGCCCGAAGAGGGTTATCACCAGGCACTGCGCGAAATCACCAGGAAAAACGGCGCGCTGCTGATTTTCGACGAAGTGAAAACCGGTGCGAAGCTCGCTTACGGCGGTGCGTGCGAATATTTCGCCGTCAAGCCGGACATCGTTTGCCTGGCGAAATCCATCGGCGGCGGATTTTCGCTCGCGGCTTTTGCTTCCACGCGCCAGGTGATGGGCCAGATTTCCGATCACAAAGTTTTTCACGGCGGCACTTACAACACCAATCCCGTCGCCATGGCCGCGGGCATCGCCACTTTTCGCGAGGTGTTGACGAAGGATGCATACACCCACGTCACGCGGCTGAATAAAAAATTGCTCGATGGCTACAACAAGGAAATCTCGAAATCCGGCCTGAACGCTTACGTGATCGGCGCGGGCTCCAACGGCGCGCTGATGTTCTTCGACAAGCCCATCCGCAATTATCGCGATTGGCTGAATGCGGACAGCGAATTGTGGCGCCACTATTGGTTCGCCATGGTGAATCGCGGCGTTATGGCCCAGCCGTATTGGTGGGACGAGCAGTGGACCATCTCCGTGGCGCACACCGAGGCGGACATTGACCGGCACATCGCCACGTTCGCCGAGGTCGCGCCGGCTCTGGCGAAGGCGCAGAAAGAGCCGCACGTCGCGGCCACCGCCGGCCACTGAGTTTTGCATCCGTCGCCTGCGAAAGCGTTCGGGCGTCTCCCGCGGCACGCAATATGGGGGAGGTGATTCGTTCGAACGTTTCGCGCGCGAACTATGCGAAGTTGACGAGGAGTCCCGTTGGCCGATCCAGTCGCAACCGCAACGGAAACGGTTCATCTGAAGCGTTCGCTCGGCCGCTGGGACCTCGTCGCGCTTTTCGTCGTCGCGGTGTTCAACCTCAACGTGGTTCCGAGCATCGCCGCGAATGGCGGAGTCACCGTCTGGCTGTGGCTGATTTCGCTGGTGCTGTTTTTCTGGCCGCAGGGAATCGCTGTGATCGAGCTGGCGCATCGCTATCCCGGCGAAGGCGGCGTGTATCTGTGGGCCAAGGAGGTTTTCGGCGACTTCCACGGCTTTCTTTCCGGTTGGTGCTATTGGACGAACAACATGATGTACGTGCCGACGGTGATGCTCTACTTCGTGGGCGTTTCGGTGTTCGCGCTCGGTCCCGGCCATCAGGCGCTCGCGGATAATCGCGCGTTCACGGTGATCGCGTCGCTGCTGCTGATGTCGCTGCTGGTGATTCTGAATATCGTGGGCCTCGGCGTCGGAAAATGGATCAACAACATCGGCGGAATCGGCACCGGAGTCGCCGCCGCGGTGTTGATCGGCCTGGGGCTGATCATGTATTCGCGCTTCGGCACCACCATCACCGCCGCGGATTTTCGCATCCCGGCGAATCCGCGATTCGTGCTGAATTCTTTTGGCGTGATTTGCTTTGGATTAGTCGGGCTGGAGCTGGCGTCGGTGATGGGCGATGAAATTAAAGACCCGCAGAAAACTTTGCCGGGCGCGGTGGCCTGGGGCGGAGTGCTTTCGGGCCTCATGTACATCGCGACCACGTTGACGCTGCTAATCGCCGTCAGCAAGAGCGACATCAACGTGCTGCAGGGAATCGTGCAGGCAGTGAGTCACATGGCCGCGCAAGTAGGCGCGAATTGGATCGTCGCGCCGTTCGCGCTGATGCTGAGTATTTCCATCGCGGGGATTGGCTCTGCGTGGCTGGCTGGTTCGGCGCGGATCCCATTTGTCGCTGGACTGGATTCGTACATGCCCAGCTGGCTGGGAAAGACGCATCCGCGATTTGCCACGCCGTACGCGGCGCTGATCGTGCAGGGCCTGGTCTCCATGATTTTGGTGGTCGTAAACGCCGCGGGTTCAGGCGTGCAGGAAACTTTTCAGCGTTTGCTGTCGCTGGCGGTAGTGCTGCAGCTTATTCCGTTTCTGTATATGTTTGGCGCGCTGCTGAAAATCGCCGCGAATCCTGATTCGGGCAAGGGGCTGTATAGCAAGACGACGCTGTTTCTCGCAGGCGCCAGCGGGCTGCTGACCACAACGCTTGGCATCGTGCTGGCGTTTTTCCCGGCGCAGCAGATTCGTTCGCTGCTGTCCTACGAAACATGGATGTTCGGCGGCACGGCTTTTTTCATCGGGCTTGCAGTGTTTTTCTTTTATGTGTACGGCCGGCGCAAAGTGGCACCAGCGGCGGCGAGCAGCATCTAACTCAGAGGCTGAAAGCGGCAGGGAGGCACTGTGGCAAGCAAGGCGAAGGCGATCGCGGCAAAGAACGCGAAACCAAAAGCGGGCGCGCGCAAATATAAGATGTACATCAACGGGGAATTTGTCGAAGCGCACAGCGGCGGCGTTTTTCCCGTTTACAATCCTTCCACCGAAGAAATCATTGCGGAAGTTCCCGAAGCGGACGAAAAGGATGTGGACCGCGCTGTAGCCGCCGCCAAAACAGCATTCAATTCCGGAGCGTGGCCGCAAACCACCGCGCAGGATCGCGGGCGCATTCTGTTTCGCCTGGCCGAACGCATTCGGAAGGAAGCTGCGCATCTGGCTGATCTCGAATGTCGCAATTCCGGCAAGCCCATCGTCGAGGCGGAATACGACATCGCTGACACCGCCACCTGTTTCGAATACTACGGCGGAATGGCCACCAAGGTTTTGGGCCACGTAAATCCGGTGCCGGATAACGCGCTGAGCCTTTCCTTGCGCGAACCCATAGGCGTCGCCGCGCAAATTATCCCGTGGAATTATCCGCTGCTGATGGCCGCGTGGAAGCTCGCTCCAGCCATCGCCGCGGGCTGCACGTGCGTTTTGAAACCCGCCGAACAGACTCCGCTCACGGCGCTGGAATTTGCCGGCTATCTCACCGACGCGGGTTTGCCGCCGGGCGTAGTGAACATCATCACTGGCTTTGGCGAAGGTGCCGGCGCTCCGCTGGTAAAACATCCGGATGTAAACAAAGTTGCTTTCACAGGCAGTGGTGCTGTGGGCAAAGCCATCGTAAAAATGGCGGCCGACACTTTGAAGCGCGTCACGCTAGAACTGGGTGGCAAATCGCCGAACATATTTTTCGCCGACGCCGATTTTGAAGCCGCGATTGATGGCGCGCTGTTCGGCGTCTTCATCAATCAGGGAGAAGTGTGTTCCGCGGGGAGCCGCATCCTCGTAGAGAAGCCCATCTATTCGAAATTTGTGGAAGCGATGAGCGCCAAGGCCAAGAAAATTCGCCTTGGCCCGCCGCTCGAGCGCGAAACGAAAATGGGTCCGCTGGTCAGCAAAGAACAGTTCGATCGCGTCAGCGCCTATCAGGAAATCGGCAAGAAAGAAGCGAAGCTCGCGGCCGGAGGCGGCCGCCCGTCGTCCATGAAACATGGCTATTACGTCGAGCCGACCATTTTTTACGACGTGGATAATTCAGCACGCATAGCCCGCGAAGAAATCTTCGGCCCCGTGGCCACAGTGATTCCATTCACGAATGAAGCCGACGCCATCAAAATCGCAAACGACACACCGTACGGCCTCGCCGCCGCCGTCTGGTCGCGCGACATCTTCAAAGCATTTCGCGTGGTGAAAGCTCTCCGCGCCGGAATTGTCTGGGTGAATCACATGCAGCCCACATACGTTGAAGCTCCCTGGGGCGGATACAAACAATCCGGTTTCGGCCGCGAGCTCGGCCCTTGGGGCATCGAAGAATATCTCGAGACCAAGCAAGTGCACATCAATCTGAACGAACAACCTATCGGATGGTACTGACATGCCCACGATCCAACTACGCACCGCGATACCGGGCCCCAAATCTCAAGAGCTGATGCGCCGCCGTCAAGCCGCGGTGCCGCGCGGCGTCGGTCACGCCACGCCGATTTTTGCAGCGCGTGCGGAAGGTGCAACTCTGGAGGACGTGGACGGCAATCGTTTCCTCGATTTCGCCGGCGGCATCGGAGTGCAAAACGTTGGGCATCGCGCGCCGGGGGTTGTCGCTTCGATTCGTGAGCAACTTGACGCTTTTATCCATACCTGCTTCAGCGTCGCGCCGTACGAAAAATATATCGCGCTGGCCGAAAAGTTAAACGCGCTGACGCCCGGAAAGTTCCCGAAGAAAACAATTCTGCTGAATAGCGGCGCTGAGGCCATCGAAAACGCGATTAAAATAGCGCGCGCGTACACTCATCGCCCGGCGATCATTTGCTTCGAGGATGCTTTTCACGGCCGCACCATGCTGACCATGTCGCTCACCAGCAAGACGCATCCTTACAAAGCCGGCTTCGAGCCGTTCGCGGCGGATATTTATCGCATTCCCTATGCCTATTGCTACCGCTGCTCGTATTCGCTGCGATATCCCGAATGCAATGTGTTCTGCGCGCACCATTTGGAAGACACTTTCAAACGCGTGGTGGCATCCGAAGCAGTCGCTGCCGTGATCGTCGAGCCGGTGCTCGGTGAAGGCGGCTTCGTCGCGCCGCCGCCGGAATTTCTCTCCGTGCTGCAGGAAATCTGCAAGCGCCACGAAATTCTCTTCATCGCCGACGAAGTGCAAACCGGATTTGGACGCACCGGCGCGATGTTTGCCTCCGAACGCTACGGCATCACGCCCGATATTCTGGTGAGCGCGAAGTCCGTCGCCGCAGGCATGCCGCTCGCCGCGGTCACCGGCCGCGCGGAAATCATGGATGCGCCGGGAGTAGGCGGCCTCGGCGGCACTTATGGTGGGAATCCACTCGCGTGCGCCGCGGCGCTGGCCGCTATCGAAATTCTCGAGCGCGAAAATCTCTCTGCGCGCGCAGAGCAACTCGGCGCGCGGTTCGAATCACGCGCCCAAGAATGGAAAACGCGCTGGCCGCTGATCGGCGACCTGCGGGGGCTCGGTGCGATGCGCGCGTTGGAGCTCGTTCGTTCCACCGACCAACGCGAGCCGGCCAAGGAAGAAACCGAGCAGGTGCTGCGCCACTGCCGCGAACGCGGGCTGATCCTTTTGTCCGCCGGAACTTACGGCAACGTGCTGCGCGTCCTGGTGCCGCTGGTCGTCACCACGGAACAATTCGACGAAGGGCTGAACGTCTTGGAAGTCTCACTGGCGATCGTAGCCGAATCGCAAGTGGAGACTGCACCGCGCCACGCCTAGTCCACACACTACGTTTTGCATTTCGCGCGCTTCAAGAGCATGATGAATTCGTGAAAATGTTGAACACAACTCGCAGCCGAGCCAGTGCTTTCACCCCCGCGCTCCCAGGCGGCCGCCCCGGCTCCGTCCGCCGCCCGAAGAGACAGTTTCTATTCAGTACAAATAAGCCCTTTCCTTTCACCACTAATTTTTCAACGCGCAGAAAACAAAGCACTTGCTTTTTTCTATTCGATACAAATGATCGGTCACAAGTTCTCCCTTCGCCGCACTTGCAGTTCGAGGACGGTTCATGGCAACCGCAACGAAAACGCCGGTAAAAACTTGGGGATTCTATCTCGACGGAAAATGGCTCACCGAAGGTGAGCGCTTCGAGGTGCTCGCTCCGTACGACCACTCCGTGGTCGGCGCCTCCTATCGCGCCACCGCCACGCACGCCGAAGAGGCGGTGCGCGCCGCGCAACGCGCATTTCAAATCACGCGCAAGATGCCCGGATACGAGCGGCAAGCCATCCTTCGCGCCATCTCGGCCGGCATCACCACCCGTCGCGAAGAATTCGCGCGCCTGATCGCGCTGGAAGCAGGGAAGCCCATACGCACCGCGCGCGCCGAAGTAGACCGCGCGATTTTTACGTTTGCCGTGGCGGCCGAAGAAGCCACGCGCATCGGCGGCGAATGGTTGCCGCTCGATTGGCAGGCTTCCACCGCAGGCCGCGCCGGAATCGTGCGCCGTTTCGCGCTCGGCCCGATTCTGGCCATCACGCCGTTTAATTTTCCGCTGAATCTGGTGGCGCACAAAGTGGCGCCGGCAATTGCCGCGGGCTGCACTACGGTATTGAAGCCTGCTCCGCAAACTCCGCTCACGTCGCTGCTGCTTGCTGAAGTGATCGAACAAGCCGGACTGCCCGCGGGCGCTTTGAACGTGCTGCCGCTTGCGAATCAAGAAGCGGAGAAATTGGTCGGCGATGACCGCCTGAAGATGCTCACTTTTACTGGAAGCGTGCCGGTAGGTTGGGCGCTGAAAGGGAAGTCCGGGAAGAAAAAAGTGACGCTGGAGCTGGGCGGCAACGCTGGAGTGATCGTTCACTCAGATGCGGATACAGATGTCGCCGCGGATCGTTGCGTCGTCGGCGGTTTTTCCTACGCCGGGCAAAGTTGCATTTCAGTGCAGCGCATTTACGTCCAGCGCAGCGTCGAGCAGCAGTTCCTCGCGCGCTTGCTCGCTGGCGTCCAGAAACTGCACGTCGGCGATCCGCTCGACGAAGCCACCGACGTCGGGCCGATGATCAGCGAAGATGCGGCACGCCGCGCGAGTTCCTGGATTGAAGAGGCCGTCGCCGGTTGCGCGAAACTCCACGCGGGCGGCGCGGCGCGCCAGGGTGCCGTGCTGCAGCCCACCGTGCTGACCAACGTTCGCGCCGATATGAAAGTCAGCTGCCAGGAAGTTTTTGCGCCGGTGGTGATTGTCGAGCCGTACGATGAGTTCAACGACGCCATCCGTCGCGTGAACGATTCGCCCTTCGGATTGCAGGCCGGAGTTTTTACACGCGATTCGAAGCTACTTTTTTCCGCGTTTGAAAATCTGGAAGTGGGCGGCGTGATCGCGGGCGATATGTCCGCGTTCCGCATTGATCACATGCCCTACGGCGGCGTAAAGGATTCGGGCATCGGCCGCGAAGGATTGCGCTACGCGATCGAAGAGATGACCGAGCCGCGGATCCTGGTGTTGAACCTGGGATAGCGCGCACCCATCGCCTAAGTTATTTCGTTTTTTCGCTCGCTGCAGGAAATAGCAACGACGCGGCTACAGTTACCGCTAGTATCCCCACGATAACGCCCAGCGAAATCGGGGCCGTAACAGGGAACCATTCGCTCAACGTCATCTTCGCGCCCACGAAAACCAGAATCGCCGCGAGCCCCTGATGCAAAAAGCGAAAGCGCGGCAGCAGATCCGCCAAGGCAAAATACAGCGCGCGCAAACCCAAAATCGCAAACACGTTTGACGAATACACAATGAACGCATTACGCGTGATCGCCAGCACCGCCGGAACCGAATCCACCGCGAAAATAATATCCATGGCTTCGACTGCCACCAGCGCCAAAAACAGCGGCGTCGCAATCCATTTTCCCGTCTGCTTTACGAAGAAGCGCTCGCCCTCGAACTGGTGCGTCACCGGAATAATCCGCTGCGCCATCAGCACCAGCGGATTGCGATCCGGCCGTATCACGCGCTTGCTCGGCCAAAACATCTTCAAACCCGTCAACAGCAGCAGCGCCCCAAAAACATACAACACCGCGTGAAACGACTGTAGCAGCTCGACGCCCGCCAGCACGAAAACAGCGCGCATCACCAGAGCCCCAAGCACTCCCAGGAACAAAACTCGGTGCTGCGACTGCGCCGGAACGTGAAACGCCTGAAAGATCAGCAGGAAAACGAATATATTGTCCACGCTGAGCGATTTCTCCACCAAATAACCGGTAAGGAATTCCACGCCCACTTGCGGCCCCTGCGAATAGTAGAGCCATAAGTTGAAAAGCAGCGACACGGAAATCCACGCCGCGCTCTCCAGCAAAGCCTCGCGCAGGCCGATCGTATGGTTTTTGCGATGGAATACGCCCAGGTCAATCACCAGGGCCGCGGCCGTTGTGATCGCGAAGACTATCCAGACGTGTATTGGCGTTCCCAGCATCGCGATATGAGCGCTCTCAGATGGTGCACCAGTCTAACCGTGCGACCGCCGCGAACGAAGGCCGATATTGCACATTTCCAACACTTAATAGTTGCAGGGTTTGCGAGGATGCACGATAATTCGCCATTGTAGTCCCCGATTCGGAGCCGTCTTGGCGGCTTTCTCGTGATTAATTGCCCTCACTGCAGCACGGTGAACCCGGACTTCGCGGAATCCTGCTCACGTTGCGGGACTCCTATGCCATTGGGCGAGTCGGAAACGATTCAGATGGTGGACGCCACCGTCATCGCTCCAGGCAGCGATTTCGGTCCGCGCTATCGCATCGAAGCGCTTTTGGGCCAAGGCGGCATGGGCCGTGTTTATAAGGCCTATGACAAAGACCTCGACCGGACCGTCGCCATCAAAGTGGTTCGCGAAGGTGCCATCGGTGAATCCGACGCGCTGAAGCGTTTCAAGCAGGAACTGGTTCTCGCCAGCAAGATTTCCCACAAGAATATTCTGCGCATTCACGACATGGGGGATGTCGGCGGACTGCGCTTCATTTCCATGGCCTTCGTCGAAGGCAAGGACCTGCAGCACATCATTCGCGAGAATCCCAAGATGCCGCTCGAGCGCCTGCTGAATTTTGCGCGGCAGATCGCCGAAGCTCTGGCTGCGGCGCATGCCGAAGGCGTGGTCCATCGCGACCTGAAGCCGCAAAACCTGCTGGTGGATAAGAACGATCAGATCTTCGTCTGCGATTTCGGCCTGGCAAAATCATTTGAAGAAGGCGCCATCGGCATGACGCGCACCGGCGCGTTCCTCGGCACGCCGCGTTATATGTCGCCAGAGCAAGTGGAAGGCAAACCCGCCGACGGCCGCGCGGATCTCTACGCTTTCGGCCTGATCCTCTACGAATTGGTGATTGGCGACGTGCCCTTCACCGGCGAATCAACGCTGAAAGTGATGTACCAGCGCATTCAGGAAAAACCCAAGAGCCCGAAAGTTCTTCGCCCGGACCTGCCGAACTGGCTGGTGAAAATCATCATGCGCTGCCTGGAGCGCGATCCCAATGATCGTTATCAGAACGCGTACGAGATTCTGGCGGATCTGCAAGGCGGACAATCCGGCAGCGGCGTCTCACGCGTGGGCATGTCGCGCATCGGCTCCGGCTCGCAAAGCGTCATCATTCAGATTCCGGAGTTCGCGAACCGGCGTTGGGTGTGGATCGTAGCCGGCGTTGTGGCAGTGCTACTGCTGGCGTTCGCGATTCCGCCGGTGCGCCATCTGATTCCCGGCTTCCGCGTGGAGCAAACTGGTCCCGGCGGCGCCGCATCCTCTGGAATTCCGCCGCTCTCTAGCGGCCACTACATCGCGATTCTGCCGTTGCAGGTCCTCGGCGACCAATCGCAGCTCGGCTACCTGGCGCAAGGCATTCAGGAGGCCCTTTCGGCGAAGTTGTTTCAGCTGAAAGGCGTGCACGTTACTTCGTCCGACGCTGCCTCCAAGGCCGATCCCAAGCAACCGCTGCAGAAAATCGCGCGCAGCCTGGGCGCGAACATGCTCGTGACGGGGATGGTGCAGGGCAATGGCGACAAGATCCGCATCATCCTGAACCTGGAAGACGTGGTGAACGGCAAGCGCGTCTGGAGCCAGCAGTTCGATGGCGTTCCGGCGGACTTGTTCACGCTGGAGGATCACATCTACGCGCAAGTGGTTTCGGCGATGGATGTGAATCCCTCCAACGAAGAAAATGCCAACGCCGAGGCCCGCCCCACCGACAACGTCGCGTCCTATGATCTTTATCTGCGTGGCCGCAACGCTCTGCGCACGAACGACGCCAAGAGTGCTCAGACCGCGCTCGATTTCTTCAATGAGGCTGTGAAGCAGGATCCGAAGTTTGCGCTGGCTTATACTGGAGTCGCCCAGGCCAGCTTGCGAATGTACGGCGTAACCAACGATGGCTTCTGGACCCAGAAAGCCCTGGCAGCCGCGCAACAAGCTCTGCAGTTGAATGACAAGCTTCCAGAGGTGCACTCGACGCTGGGCAGCGTTTATCGCGCCACCGGTAAGTACGAGGAAGCAATCGCGGAGTTGAAGCGCGCGCAGGCATTAGCGCCCAATTCAGACGAAGTCTATTGGCGCATGGGCAACGTGTACTTATCGAAAGGCGACATGCCGCACGCCATCGAATCCTATCAGAAGGCCGTCCAACTGAACCCCTACTACTGGGTCAACGAAAACTCACTGGGTCATGTCTACTACCAGACCGGGGAATACGACAAGGCTTTGGAGGCGTTCAAGCAGGTTGCGACGCTTGAGCCGGATGTGAACGCGGGATACGTCAACTCCGGGACCGTGCTCAACCAGCAGGGTAAGTACGCCGAGGCAGTGCCTTATTTGCAGAAAGCGCTGCAAATCGAACCCGACACCAACGCCTACACGAACATCGGCACAGCCTATTTCTTCCTGAAGCGGTTCGCCGAGGCCGCGGACGCCTTCGAGAAGGCCGTAGCGATCAATTCGAATGACACCCAGTTGTTCGTAAACCTGGGCGACGCTTATCGCGCCTTGGGCCAGAAGGATAAAGCCCAAGCCGCCTATCAGCAGGCAATCTCCGTCGGTTACAAGGAATTGCAGACGAATCCGCAGGACGCTGCGGTTATGGCTGAGATTGCCCTCTCGTATGCCAAGGTTGGAAACGTTCAGGAATCAGAAACCCTCATCAAGCGGGCTCGCGCGCAAGACAAGAAAGACGTGACGATCGCCTATATCGAAGTCCTGATAAGTGCGCAGAATGGAAAACAGAGCCAGGCGCTGACATTGCTCGCCGACGCGCTCGAGAATCACTTTCCCGCTGACTACGCCCAGAACGATCCGGACTTGGCTACCCTGCACGACAATCCCGAGTTCATCAAGCTGATCAAGAAATACTCGAAGAAGCCCTGAAACAACTGCGCTCTATCAGGATGGGAAGCGCGCTGGCCGGCGAAAGCGGGATGACCCGCAGGCACCCTAGCGCCCAGGCCCCCAAACCTCCGGACGCACCAAGAAAGCTTCCTCATTCGATGGTAAGCAAAAAAAATGGCCTCTCGGTCACGCCGAGAGGCCAGGATTGAGGGGTCGAATCCCTGATTTAGACGAGTCGCTTAAAGAGCCTTGCGGCGCTTCCAGCTGAAAAGCCCGATCAACGGCAGTCCGGATCCCAGCATCAGCAAAGTGCCCGGCTCAGGTGTTAGTTCCGCCGAACCAGACTCGCCCGGCAGCATTCCGGTGCAGGCGCTTTTTGTGGGGTCGCACGTAAGCTCCAGTTCGACGTAGCCACCTGGGGCCGGATTGGTTCCACCTTGAGTGGTATCAGGGGAATTAGGACCCACCAAAGGCGTCGCGCCGATGTCTGCGCAGGTGTTGAACGCAGGCTCGAGGTCACCAGACTCTGCCCCTACGAAGCAGGTGTATTGCGAAAATCCGACCGTGGGTATAACCGCGAGAAACAGGGCCTGGAGCGTGTCAGACTGTGGGCAAGTAGCGTTTGAGCCAGTGCCGGTGCAGTTCGTCGGCTCATAAATAAAATTCGTGACGATGTCGAAATTCGGGTCTCCGCCTTGTACCTGTTGTTGGGTCGGTCCGGCGATATCGGCTGGATCTTGAATATCGTTGATCGTAAAGCAACTGATGCCGGGACTCGCTTCTTCTGCGGCCGCGCAAGACTCGATCGTTGGATCGATGGGCACGGTAATTCTGCCGATGGGGTCCTGCTGGGCGCTTGAGACACCGGCCCCAAGCCCCGCCGAAACTACAAATGTCGCCACCGCAAGCAATCTGCAGAATTTCATCTAAAAACCTCCGCGCATTTAGCTACGGACGGGACAACAGCACGTACACGGCCAAGTGGCAACCAAATCGCGAAAAATAACCCCTTTGTATTGAAATACATCGAATACCGTATTTTTCGCCCCATCGTCTCAGTATGCAACACTTTGCACAACTCCGCCCTTCCGCTATCTGTATGGCGTATTTGGTGTTGTATGCTGCCGCGTGCCCCGTTCTGATATCCAGCACGTTCCACTATCCCATTTGCTGATCTCGCGCCATAATCCCTGCGCACTCGAAAGCCGAATATGCTGAATCTGCCGTTCACAAATTTTCGCCTTGCACTCAAGACGGCTCTCGCCGGCTGCCTGGGCATGTATTTTGCCTCGGTCCTGCACATGCCGCAGCCCTATTGGGCTGCGATCAGCGCCATGATCGTGATGCAGATAAATCTCGGCGCTGCGGTAAGGCAATCCTGGATTCGCTTCGCCGCCACGGCTGTCGGCGCCGCCGTCTCCATTCCGTTTATGGCAGTCCCGGGACAAAAGCTCTTGGTCTTCGGCGTGGCCGTGTTTGTCACGGTCGTTCTGTGCACGATTTTGCACCTTGAGGACGGAATACGCCTCGCCGCCGTCACCATCGCGATCATCATGCTCGTCCCGAACACCGGCCGGCCGTGGGTACCCGCGCTCAACCGCTTTCTGGAAGTTTCTTTCGGAATTCTCATTGCGCTGGTGGTGGCGGAATTCGTCTTGCCTACCACGGCCCTGGAAAGTCTCCGGCATGCGCTTGCCGAAAAATTCCTGCAGCTCGACACCTTCCTCTCGGCGCTGCTGCTGCGGTTTCGCGGCGAGAATGTGGTTGACGTTGATGCGTTGCGCGCGAGCCTCGCAACTCTGGGGCGTCAAAACACGGACTTCTACGCGCACGGCCGCTATGAGCCGGCGCGTTGGTCCGCACGCCGCATAACTCTCGTAAAATTGCTGCAGCACGAAGAGCGCATGTCTCAAGCCGTGGAAACTCTCGACGCCGCTTGCGACGGAGATTTTTGTGGAGGGATTGACGTGAGGTGGGAGCCGGAGTTCAGCCAGCTATGCGCTGGAATCTCCGAAGCCCTGCAGCGAATCGCGGAAGGAATCTTGACCGGGAAATTCTGGACGCCCGAATACGATTTCGCGGCCGCGATCCAGGCGCTGGACGCGAGAGCAAACGCAGCGGATATCTCCTTCGCACCCGCCGCGTCCAGCGCGCTCAGTGTCGACGCGACGCCTGGCACGCCAACCTTGGAAGGCGTTTTGCGCTCGCACACGATCTACTTCGCGTTGCAGAGCGTGGCCCGCGAACTCGCCGCCGCACAAGTTACCGCACGAGAAATAGTCTCCGAGGGCGCGACTCCACCCAGCACAAAGTAGGGAAGCGGCGCACGAACGATTGCCGCGCCCATCAATCTCCGCTCGAGTGGCCCGCGATTGGCTCCGTGTTACACTGCGGCGTTTCCCACAGGAGGTCTCATGCGGGGGCTGATGTTGCGCTCGGCTTCGCCCTTGACAATTTTGATCCTTGCCTTCACCTGCGCGAATGCCCGTGCGCAGGCTCAGCTGCCTCTCGAGATGCAACAGAAGATTGATAAGGTGGCCCACGACGCGCTTGCCAAGACGGGCGTGCCAAGCGCCTCCGTCGCAGTCGTAAAGGATGGGCACATCGCTTATCTGCACGCCTACGGGAATGCTCGGCTCGACCCCGAAACGCCGGCGAAGCCAGACATGCGTTACAGCATTGGTTCGATCAGCAAGCAGTTCACGGCTGCGGCCATCTTGCGGCTACAGGAAGAGGGCAAGCTTTCGCTGGACGATAAAGTCAGCAAATTCATTCCGGGCCTCACCCGCGGGGATGAAGTAACAATTCGCGAGCTGCTTTCACACACTTCCGGCTATCAGGACTACTGGCCGCAAGACTATGTTATGCCCATGATGTTGCAACCGGTTGATGCGCGGAAGATTCTGGACACCTGGGCGCGCAAGCCGCTCGATTTTGATCCTGGAACGAAGTGGCAGTACAGCAATACGAACTACGTTATCGCTGGGCTGATCGTTGAGAAGGCCAGCGGCGAACCGCTCCTGCAATTTCTGCAGCAAGAAATATTCACGCCCCTCAAGATGAAGAGCGTTGCAGACACTGATAAGGCGAAGCTCGGCGACACAGATCCCACCGGTTACATGCGTTATGCCCTCGGACCGCCGCGGCCCGCACCCAAGGAAGGAAGTGGCTGGCTGTTCGCCGCAGGTGAGCTAGCCATGCCCGCAGAAGACCTGGCGAAGTGGGACATTTCGATCATCAATCAGGAATTACTAAAACCCGCTTCCTATCGCGAATTTGAAACTGAGGTTGTGCTCAAGAATGGTCTGGGGACGCAATATGGACTCGGCGTGGACGTCAGCGCGAAGCTTGGCCATCGCTCATTGTCGCACGGCGGTGAGGTTTCGGGCTTCACGTCGGAAAATCTGGTATTTCCGGATGAACGCGCTGCGGTAGTTGTGCTCACAAACCAAGACGCCTCCGATGTTTCGGGAGCGATTGCCTCGGGCATTGCGCCCTTGCTGCTCGCCAGTGCTGACCCGGCTACGCCAGAAAAGCTTGCGCAAGCATGCAAAATTTTCGAAGGTTTACAGCACGGCACCATAGATCGTTCTCTTTTCACCGGCAACGCCAATTCCTATTTCGACGAACAGGCGTTAAAAGATTTCTCGGGCAGCTTGGGTCCGCTGGGAACGCCGGAAGAATTCATCCAGACTCGCCAGGCGTTGCGCGGAGGTATGAAGCTGCGCGAGTACACCATCAAATTTCCAAAAACGACTTTAGAAGCTTGGACCTTCGAAATGCCGGATGGCAAGCTCGAACAGTTCCAGGTCGCGGCTCAAAATTAGCGCAGGTCTCTGCTCTCTTTGTTTCTCGGGACGCGCAGAGTCTTTGTGGTTCGTCGCGTCAGTTCGTCCTCGGAGGAAGCCCACGGACCTGCCCCAGCCTGTTGCGTTCCAAAAGGGCGCGCCCTGCGGCGGTCACTCTGACGACGGTGCGCCCTCCCACCACGTCTCGTTCGACCAGCCCGCGCTCGTTGGCCTCTTCCCACACCGGCAAATTCGGGCACGATGTGCGCCACGCATCCATTACTTCTTCGTAGCTCCGCTCGCTCCCCGCAAGCCATTCGAGCAGGTCCAGAATCAGCGCGTCCACGACCATGTCAGCCATGAATCGTTCCTTCCATTGCTTCGGTCAATTTTAGCGCGAGTGTCGCGCGCCGTTTCAGCGATTTGCTCGCCGCGCTTCCTGCTCCTGCTGCTAAACTCCAAGCTGCTTAAGATTTCGCGACTGCAAGCACTCGAAACCAGGAAAGGGAATTCTCTATGGGCGAACTATTAGACCTGGCGGTCAAAGCGCACGGCGGCCTCGCGCGCTGGAACGAAGTGACCACGATCAAGGTCGCCGCATCCATCACCGGCGCCATCTGGCACGTCAAAGGGAAGCCAGATTTTCTCAAGGACGTGGTCATAACCGCGGAGACGCGCCAAGAACGCGTCACGCTGGACTTCCCGGGCCAGAATAAGCGCGCCATCTTCCAGCCCAAGCGTGTAGCGATCGAAACCGCTGACGGAACCCCGGTCGAAGCGCGCGACGATCCAGAGAAATCTTTCGCAGGCCAGCAACGCGAAACTCCGTGGGACGATATCCAAGCAGCCTACTTCGCCGGTGAAGCGCTTTGGACGTACCTCAACACTCCGTTTCTATACACTCAGGAGGGTTTCGTCACTGAAGAAATCGCGCCCATCAACGTCGAGAGTTCCACCTGGCGGCGCCTCAAGGTCACTTTCCCCGAAAACGTGAAGAGCCACACGCGCGAACAGATTTCCTGCTTCTCACCCAGAGGATTGCTGTGTCGCCACGATTACACCGTGGACATCCTCGGCGGCGCCACCGGCCTGAACTATGCATTCGACTACCGCAACGTTGAAGGCATCGTTATCCCCACCAAGCGCCGCGTCTTCGCCTACGAAGGCGATTACCAACCAGTGACAGAGCCGTTGCTCGTCGCGATCGACATGGGCCACATCACTCTCACCTGAGAATGTTGCACTAAGTCAACGCGCTGGCGGACCAGGCCACTGTGCTTAGGGTATGCGTTCGCCCGGCACGTTCGTCGTCGAATGTTTCGGCAGGAATTCGCGGAGTAAATTCCCACCCACTCGTCCCGCCAGGCCCACAGCGGCATTCGAGAACACCAGGTGCGCACCGCGGTTCGCTGCGGGATAGTACAAATTAGAGAGCGCTCCCGAGCACATATCACCCAGGACGTAAGAATAGTTGGGCTCCGTATGCCCATCATCGCCGCGCGTGAGGAATGCGGAGCCGATCGCGTGCAGCATTCGCGACTTTACCGAGCCGGTGCCTTGATAGTAGTAGCGCGGGTCCTGATGCAGCAGCGAAGGGAAGATCGCGTGCGTCAAATAATCGCTGCTTCGTCCGTCTGCAAACTTTGCCGCAAAGCGCTTGCCGTAACCTGCTGCGCCTTGCCCGTATCCGGCGAACGAGTCGTTCGCTTGCTCCACGCCGGCCGCGAAGCCTACGCCCAGCATCGCCACGGGATCGAACGTGCCGCGCGTTGCGAACGAAAATTTCTGTTGCCAGGTCATCGGCGCTGCGTCATTAATGTAGCTCGTATAGAAATTTGGCAGTATGCCAACCAGCCGTTGCTTCTCCGCGTCCCTCATCTGCTCCGCGGCAATCACTTCGGTGGGATGCACAATCACTTCCATATTCGTTGCCGCAGGGGAAAGTGAAATATCTGGAACGTCATAAACCTGCCGCGCCGCCAGCACGAATTCCGCGGATGAAAAAACCGCGAAGCCCTTCGCTTCAACAATCACAAAGTAGGAGCCCGGAAGAATCTCCGTAAAATTAAATTCTCCGTTGGCCTCGGACAACATCCTGTGCGATTGCGTTCCATCCCGGGGCAGCAAGCTGACGCCTGCGCCGGAGACGCTGGCTCCGCTTGCGTCTAAGACCGTTCCCAAAACGCTGGCGGATGCCTCCGCTGCGGGCGATGTTGCAAGAAGTCCGTGGGGCAGGGACGTGGGGAGTAGGGCGGGCGCAGAATTTTGTTCCTGGGCGCGTGCGCTCGCAGGAGCCACAAAGCACAAAAGAGACGCACAGGCGAAAACGAAATAGCGACGCAGTTGTCCGGACTTCCCGCAGGCGTTCCTCCGGGGCAAAACGGCGGGCACAGCGCGAGGCTCACCTATGCGTCGTAGATTGGTACGGCTCGCGTCGAACAAAGTAGGCGCAGAGGTCACGAAGTCACAGTGGATTAGCCAGCGCTGGTCGATCTCTAATCGTGTTGCGGGCGGTACACGTGCCAAACTGCAGCGTCAGGGCTCGTCTACTACTTCATTAGCGCATAACGAGAACTACGAAACAGTCCCGCATTGCACACATCGCGCGTAGCGCACAATAGCTGGGCAAGCACATCATTGCCGTGACTCTCAGGCCCAAATCGCTGTACGCTCATTCCGGAGATGGACGAGCAATGGCGCGAATAAAAAGCCCCAGAAAACGCACGGCCATCCTCCGCGCGGCGGTCCGCGAAATCGCCCAGGCGGGGCTCGGCGCGCCCACCGCGAAGATTGCCAGTCGCGCCGGTGTCGCCGCCGGCACGCTCTTCACGTACTTCCCGACCAAGGAACAGCTGTTGAACGAGCTGTATCTCGAGCTGAAGGGCGAGGCGTATGCCCGCCTCAACGCTAAATTTCCGGGGGAGGGAAATCTGCAACGTCGGGCGCGCCATATTTGGTCGAGCTATCTCGATTGGGCCATCCAATTTCCAGAAAAACGTAAAGTTTCCGTGCAACTCAACGTCTCCAATGTGATCACACCCGAAACGCGCGAGAAAACCGCCGCAGCGCGCGGCGCAGTTGGCCAAACGCTCACCGAACTCGACCGCCGCGCTGCGCAGCGCGGGCTGCCGGCAGGTTTCGCGGCCGCCACGATGATGGCGCTGCAGGAAGCCACCATGGAATTCGTCGCCCGGCAGCCGAGACGTCGCAAACAGCTCATGGCACGAGGCTTCCAGGCCTTCTGGCGGGCGCTGCGCTAAAATCCCAGCACCCAAGAATAAATGAGCATCCAGTCAGTCATTGTGGTCATCCAATGCCCCGGAGGAAATCTTAATGGCTAAAGTCTGGTTGATTACAGGAAGCGGGAACGGCCTCGGGAACGACATTGCCAAGGCTGCGCTGGCCGCTGGTGACTGCGTAGTGGCCGGAGCGCGTCGGACGGAAGAACTCGCACCCCTGGTGGCGCAGTACGGCGAGTGGGTGAAGCCCGTCACGCTGGAAGTGCGCGATGAGTCCGCCGCAAAGGCAGCGGTGCAGTTGGCGGTGGACGGCTTCGGTCGCCTCGACGTGCTCGTCAACAACGCCGGTTACGGCCAGTTTGCGCCGTTTGAACAAATGAGCGCCGAGGATTTCCAGGCCGTCGTGGACACCTGTTTTTACGGCGTGGTGTACACCACCCGCGCCGCGATTCCGGTGATGCGCAAGCAAAAGTCCGGGCACATTTTTCAGGTCTCTTCAGTCGGCGGCCGCCTGGGGATTCCCGGCAATACGCCTTATCACGCGGCAAAGTGGGCCGTAGGCGGATTCAGCGACTCGCTGGCGATGGAAGTCGCGTCGTTCGGGGTCAAGGTCTGCACGCTGGAGCCGGGAGGTATCCGGACCAACTGGCTGCGGCGCGCCAGTCAGAATGCGCCGGAGCTGCTGCCGGAGTATGAGGCCTCGGTCGGTTCGTTCGCGAAGATATTGCGCGGCCTCGAAGGGCGTGCGGAAGGCGATCCCCGGAAAATCGCGGACGTAATCGTGCAACTGGCGAATAGCGACGACGTCCCCACCAGGCTGATCCTCGGCGTAGACGCGGAACAGCGCGTGCAGCACGCAGAAGCCGCCCGCACCGCCGAGGCCGCGAAATGGCGACATCTCACGCATTCCACGGTTTTCGAAGATGGGCAGTTCGACAGCCGGTTGTATGTGGCGAACAGCGGAACCAGTTCCTGAACCGCTAACCCATCCGCACAAAACGGAATCGCGCCGAACGCAGCCCACAGCCCAGGCTGCCGTCGGCGGGCCTCGTTCAATGCGGGCGCGTCGTGAGGCCCGCCTGCTTCCACAACTTCTCCCAGTGCCATGCGCCGGGAGTTGTGTGCAGCAGGCGATAGCCCAACTGGTGCGCCAGCATCAAAATCTGGCCGCGATGATGCGCCTCGTGCGAGAACATGTAAGCAAACATCGTCCCGCCGGCCGGCCAAGTCTGCGCCCAACTGCCGCGCGCGAATTTCGCCACACGGCGATTCGGCAAGCCTGAAAGCGCATCGCTCAACATGCGCAAACACTGCGCGCCACTTTTTGCGTGCGCGGCCGAAGCCTGCTTGATCGTGCAGCGGTCCGGATCGAGCGCCGCCGGACACTTCAAATGCGGCGCCGAATTCTTCAGCCACGAGCGACGGCAGTTGTGCAAATGCGCGAAGATCGCCGCGATCGTCCGGCCGCCGCGTTTTCCACCCGCCAGCTGCGCACGCCAAGCGCGCGGGTCCAGCTCCGCGAGGATCAGCTGGTTCATCGCGTCGTTGCACGCATAAGTTTCCAGCAACGAATCGCGAATTTCAGCCAGTGCCGCATGCGTCCCGCTGGTCACATTTGCACGTTTTGCTCCGCGCGATTGTTGTGCCATGGAAGCTCCGCCAACCGAGGAATCCCGCAAGTCCACTCAGTAAACATCTCGCCGAAAGCGCGCGCTCCCGCCGATCCGCGCATATAATACTACCGTGGAGGATGCGAAGCTCATTGTCGTCGAGTCGTGCGGCAGCCGCCCGGAGGCGGAGTTGGTCCGCGGCGCGCTCGAAGAAGCCGGCATTCCCGCAATCATTCAGGGCGACACCGCAGGAGGAATGCGCGAACATCTGGCGTGGTCCGGCGCCGGATTCAAAATCCTCGTGCGCGACAATGACGCAATCGCAGCCCGCGATTTTCTGGCTGAACTCGCCAAGGGCGGCGAAGACTCCGAGGCAGATTCCGAAACCGACTCCGGCTCGTTCCCGCCATGGCGCCGCTTCAGCTAGCAGTCCGAATCTGCATCGCCAATGCGCGCGCAGTTCTTCCGCCGCGCTGAATTCGCTTTACGCCGATTTCAGCGAAGCCATATCGATCGAGAAGCGGTACTTCACGTCGGACTTGAGTAGCCGCTCGTAGGCTTCGTTCACCTTCTGAATCGGAATGATCTCCACGTCCGAGGTGATGTTGTGCTTGCCACAGAAATCCAGCATCTCTTGGGTTTCGGCGATGCCGCCAATCGGCGAACCCGAAAGGCTGCGGCGCCCCATGATCAGCGAAAATACTGAAACCGCCAACGGTTTCTCCGGGGCGCCCACCATTACGACGTGGCCATCGCGTCGCAACATACTGAGGTAAACGTTGATGTCGTGATCCGCAGACACGGCATCCAGAATAAAATCGAAGCTGGTCGCGTGTTTCTGCATCTCGTTCGCATCTTTCGAGACGACCACCTCGTCTGCCCCCAGCCGCAGCGCGTCATCCTTCTTGTTCGGCGAAGTCGTGAACACCACCACGTGTGCTCCTAGCGCGTGCGCGAATTTAACGCCCATGTGCCCCAGTCCGCCCAGACCAACTATGCCAACCTTCTGGCCCTTGCCAACTTTCCAGTGGTGCATCGGGGAGTACGTCGTGATTCCGGCGCACAGCAGGGGAGCGGCTCCGGCAAGCTGCAGGTTCCCGGGCACGCGCAGCACAAAGTGTTCGTCCACCACGATGCTTTCAGAGTAACCGCCGTAAGTGACGCCTCCCAAATGCTTGTCGGGGAAGTTGTAGGTCAAAGTAAAGTTCGGGCAGAACTGCTCCTGGCCCGCCTTGCACTCCGGGCAGGTGCGGTCGGAATCCACCATGCAGCCGACGGCGGCGAGGTCCCCGGCCTTGAACTTCTTGACCGCGGAGCCAACCTTCGTCACGCGGCCGACGATTTCGTGCCCCGGAACGCACGGGTACACGGTCGCCATCACATCGTGCCACTCGTCGCGCACTTGGTGCAGATCGGAGTGGCAGATGCCGCAGAACAAAATTTCGATTTGCACGTCGTGTTCCGTTGGATCGCGTCTGGAAATCTTCGTGGAAGCCATCGGTGATTTCGAACTGGCAGCGGAATAAGCTTTTACGTTGGGCACAGTATTCTCCTCAGTCGAATTGGATTACGGATTCTTGATTGCAGATTCACGTTTCGGTTGGTGCCGCGGACATTCGCGCGGGCGCTTGGTCGCGCTCTCGCCGGTCACGGTCTGATCACGATCCGGTCACAGTCCCGTCATTTTCTGAAGTGCCTCCGGATATCGCTCACCTTCCACGGTGATTTTCGACGCGGCGATGTCAATTTCGCGCAGGTCCTCTGGGGTGAGTTTCACGTCGAGCGAGCCATTGTTCTCGTCAAGCCGCGACAATTTCGTCGTCCCCGGAATCGGCGCGATCCAAGGCTTCTGCGCCAGCAGCCAAGCCAGTGCGATCTGCGCGGGAGTCGCACCCTTCGCCTTCGCAATCCTGCCGAGCAAGTCCACGACTGCCAGGTTCGCCTTCCGTGCCTCCGCCGCAAACCGCGGAAGCCTGCTGCGGAAATCAGTTTTGTCAAACGTCGTGTCCTCGTCAATCTTTCCGGTCAGAAATCCCTTGCCCAGCGGGCTGTACGGCACAAAGCCAATTCCCAGTTCTTCCAGCGCAGGGATCACTTCCTCCTCGGGCTTCCTGAACCACAATGAATATTCGCTCTGCAGCGCCGTCACCGGCTGCACCGCGTGCGCGCGACGAATCGTCTTAACGCCCGCCTCGGACATTCCGAAGTGTTTCACCTTGCCCGCTTGAATCAATTCCTTCACCGTGCCCGCCACTTCCTCGATCGGCACGTTCGGGTCCACTCGATGCTGGTAAAGCAGATCAATCACATCGGTCTTCAGTCGCTTCAAGGAACCTTCGACGGCCTGCTTGATGAGTGCAGGCCGGCTGCTCACGGGCGCCGCTCCGGGCCGCGTGTCGCTGCCACTCAGATCGAACCCGAACTTGGTAGCGATCACCACTTGCTTGCGAAACGGGGCCAGCGCTTCGCCTACCAGTTCTTCGTTCGTGAACGGGCCGTACACCTCCGCCGTATCGAAAAACGTGATGCCGCGCTCCACAGCGGCGTGCAGCAGATCCGTCATCTCTTTCTTGTCCTTCGGCGGCCCATAAGAAAAGCTCATCCCCATGCAACCGAGCCCAAGAGCCGAAACTTCCAGTCCACTCTTTCCAAGTTTGCGCTTTTGCATCAAGTCTCCTTCCGAAGCGTTTCCCACATCCCAGTGTTAGAGTCAAACGCCGCACCAAACGATTCAATCCCGAATTAGCTTTTCGTCCCGGCGCGGATTCTAGAAGAAACGAAGCTCTTTCATTGGATAGTGCCGGCGATTTCGCGTCCAAAGTTGCAGCTCGTGAAGGGAAGCTGTAGCAGCGATCAAAGCGTCGCCCAACTCGACTCCGTGGCTCTTGGCGTACTGTCGCAAAAACGCACCGGCTCGCTGGCCGATCTCCGCATCAATCGGGATCGCTTGAACCGCGGCGAATAGCGCCTGAAGTATTTCGTCCTCCGGCTGGCGAGCCCCATGCCAAAGCTCGGCAACGGTCACGGGAGAGCAGAAAAGCGCCGTGGATCCGCGGCTCAGGGCGTCCCACTTCGTCAGAATAGCTGTGTCCCGAGCGCGCGAGACCTCGATCAAAATATCGGAATCAATCAACAGGGATTTCAAGGTGCGATTCTCTTGATGCGTTTTCCCTTGCGGAGCCGGCGGACATACGCCGTCGAGTCGGGCAGATCATTGCGGTCCTTCCAAATTCCCACCAGTGCTGCCATCGCTTGCCTGCGATTGGCGGGCGAGCTTCCGTAACGATCCCGCACCGCCTGCCGCACCAGTTCGGAAATGGAGGTGCGCTGCTGCCGCGATCGCACGTGCAGCGCCTTCCAGATATCATTGTCCAGATATAGCTGAGTCCGCCTCATGATGTATAGTATACATCAGCTTCATGGTGGCACGGAAACAGGAAATCCGTACACGGGTCGCGTTGCGAATTCACTGAGCTTTGGGATAAAGCAGGTGGCCGAACCGAGCACGCTCGCAAATTCCCGCCCAGGGTTTTCGCAGAGCGCTCTCGGTTCTGGGGAATACTTGCAGCGAACGGAAATTCAAACAATGCAGGGAAATATGTATGCGGATTCGTACGCTGGCGTACGCAGAAGGCGGGATTGCGAGTGCCTTTACCGGCGGGCCGCGCTCCCGCGGCACGCACCTCCGAAACGGATGCTCTCAAACCGAGCTTTGCTTCTTGCGGGAGATTTTCTCCAGGCTGGCAATCAGGTCAGTACCCAGATTGGATTTCGCAGTGAAATATTCGATTTGATACGAGTCCGCAAACTCCCGCATAAGCCTCGGGTCCTGCGCGCTCATGATTACAATCGTTGCGGAGGGGATCGCATCTCGTAATTTGATTGCCAGCACGCTGCCATGCACCTGAGGAAGCGAGAGATCCAACAGAATTACGTCCGGCATTGCCGCTGCAGCTCGCTCCACTGCGTCATCGCCATCCGCCGCTTCGCCGCACACTTGCCATTTGTCCGAATGGGAAGCCAGCAGCGACTTGATCGCTCCGCGCACACGGTCCGAATCATCCACGATGAAAATGCGCAGCGTCATAACAGGATTTGTGCTGCGAGATTTGGCCAAGACGTTCGTCGAAAGACCATACCGTAAAGACTGTATGCAAAATTTTGCTCGACAGGTTAAAAACCGCATCCCTCGAGTAGACAAACTGAAATATACTTCCGAAAGTCCGGACGCGAAAAGCGCATTTGTTTTCGTTTCGTCCTAAAGGAACCTGTCAGTGGCCTCATTGCGTGTCCTGTTGGTTGATGATCATGAACCCATTCGCAGAGGGATTCGCGAGCTTCTCTCGTCCCGCGCCAATTGGACTGTTTGCGGCGAAGCAGCGGACGGAATCGACGCAATTGAAAAAAACCGGCGACTTGGACCCGACATCGTTCTAATGGACATTTCGATGCCGCGCATGAATGGATTGGAGGCGACGCGAAATATTCTGCGGGAGTTCCCTCATCGCAAAGTCGTGATCATCACTCAAAATGACCCCACTGTCGCTCGAACGCAGGCTGCCGCGGTCGGCGCGAAGGCCGTCATCACCAAGAACCAGCTCTCACAAGACTTGCTAAGCACGATGGAACGAGTGGCGGAAAATCGCGATTTCGAAATCGCTCACCCACTCCCGGACCATGCTTCCGCCAATGCCAAAGATCTCACCCGAGGCGGCGGTGAGCTTGGTGAGCTGATTCGCGACTTCGATTGGGCGAAGACAGCGCTAGGGCCAATCGAAGCATGGCCGCAAAGTTTGAAAACTGTAGTTCGCGTGTTGCTGACCTCTCGTTTTGCAATGTGGATGAGCTGGGGACCAGAACTGACCTTCTTTTATAACGACGCGTACGCGCGAATGACGCTGGGCAAGAAGCACCCTTGGGCGTTGGGAAAACCTTCACAGCAGGTGTGGGCTGAAATCTGGAACGACATCGGTCCGCGAATTCAGAAGGTTTTAGATAGCGGTGAGGCAACGTGGGACGAAGCGCTGCTCCTGTTTCTGGAAAGAAGCGGGTATCGCGAAGAAACCTACCATACGTTTTCCTACAGCCCCTTGAGCGACGACGATGGCAAGGTCGCCGGTCACCTCTGCGTGGTAACCGAAGAAACCGAGCGGGTCATCGGTGAACGCCGCATCAGCACACTGCGTTCGCTGGCTGCCGAGCTCAACAAGACGATCGCGGAGTCAGAAGTGTGTGAATCCATCGTTCGCTCTCTCAGCGAAAATCAACAAGATCTTCCGTTCTCGCTCACATATCTTTTTAGTGATGATGGAAAACAAGCCTGCCTCGCTTGCCAAACAGGGATCGAACCTGGCCACCCTGTCGCACCTGCATGCATTCCTGTTGACGCCCAAAATAATCACTGGCCAGTGGGCGAAGTACTGAAGACCAAGAGTTCAGTCACCGTGGAAATGTTGCCGGAGCGGGGTAGGTTCGCGTCCCTTCCGTGCGGCTTCTGGGACATCCCACCGTCGAAGGCGCTTTTGGTTCCCATCACCAGCCCAGGCCAGGAGAATCCCGCGGGAGTTCTCATTGCCGCTCTCAATCCATACAGGCAACTGGATGCCGGCTATCGAGGATTCATCGAGCTGGTGGCCGGCCAAATCGCGGCAAGCATCGCGAACGCGCGCGCGTATGACGAGGAGAGAAAAAGGGCGGAAGCCCTCGCAGAAATCGACCGCGCGAAAACAGTTTTTTTCAGCAATGTTAGCCACGAATTTCGTACTCCGCTGACCCTGATGCTGGGGCCCCTTCAGGATCTGCTCGCCAGAAGCCAAACGCACCTATCGCCCACGGCCAAAGAGCAACTGGAGCTTGCAAATCGCAACGGGGCACGCCTCCTGCGCTTGGTTAACACGCTGCTCGATTTTTCGCGCATCGAAGCCGGCCGAGTCCACGCTGTTTACCAGGCCACCGACCTCGCAGCTTTCACCGCAGAGCTCGCCAGCGTCTTTCGCTCCGCCACTGAGAGGGCCGGCTTAAGACTGCTGGTCAATTGCAACCCAACAAGTGAGCTCGCCTACGTCGATCGCGACATGTGGGAGAAAATAGTCCTCAATTTAGTCTCCAATGCTTTCAAGTTCACATTTGACGGTGAGATTGAGGTCAGTCTGCGACAGGTCGGCACTACGGCCGAACTTCGTGTTCGAGATTCCGGCGTCGGAATTCCTGTCGACGAAATTCCTCGGCTGTTTGATCGCTTCCACCGCGTTTCCAATACTCGCAGCCGCACCCACGAGGGCAGCGGCATCGGTCTTGCCCTGGTCCATGAACTGGTGAAACTGCATGGCGGTTTCGTCCGAGTTGAAAGCGTACCGGAGCAAGGCAGTACGTTTATCGTCAGCATTCCGTTGGGACAAGATCATTTGGCGTCCGGTCAGGTCGGCGGAGATCGCCCCCTCTCCTCTACTGCGACAGGTGCCGCGCCGTTTGTCGAAGAGGCTCTGCGCTGGCTGCCGCAGGCTGCACCAAGCGATTCGGCTTCGCAGATAGCCCCTGATTACGAACTAATGGCGGTGCCCGCGCCAGTGTCGTCTCAGCGCCACGGCCGGCCCCGAGTACTCGTCGCCGACGACAATGCGGATATGCGTCTGTATCTGACGCGCCTGCTCGCGGAACGCTTTGAGGTGCAGGCTGTTGCGAACGGTCGCGCAGCGCTCGAAGCTATCAGCCAAACAGCGCCCGATCTTGTCCTTTGCGACGTGATGATGCCTGAACTCGATGGCTATGGTCTGTTGCGGGAATTGCGCGCGCAGGCTGCGACAAGAACTCTGCCGTTCATTCTTCTGTCTGCCAGGGCGGGGGAAGAGTCGCGTGTTGCAGGTCTCGACGCGGGTGCGGATGATTATCTTGTAAAACCATTCAGCGCCCGTGAATTAATTGCTCGCGTGCAAACCCATCTGCAATTGGCGCAGGTTCGTAACGAAGCAGAGAAGGCCATTCGCGAAAGCGAGAACAAACTTCAACTTTCGTTGAAGGCGTCAACAATGGGCGCATTCTCCTGGCATCCAGACGCAGATCGCTGTGAAGCCGACCGCAGAGTTCTGGATATTTTCGGACTTTCGTCCACGGAGGAGTTAACCCTCGCCGCAGCGCTGGACACCATGATCCATCCCCAGGATCGCGATCGATATGCGCAAAGCGTCACTCAATCGTTGCGCTCCGACGGTGATCGTAAGCTCGAGGAAGAAATCCGTATTCGCCGCCGCGACGGCCAGGAACGCTGGATTTCCGTGACCGCTCAGGTGCATTTCGCGGATGGACACGAAGCCGAGCGTATGATCGGTCTGATCGGCGATATTACGGAGCGGAAGCGCACGGAGCTTGCGTTGCGCGAAAGCGAGGAACGGCAAGCCTTCCTGCTTACTCTGAGCGATGCCTTGCGCCCCCTGGCCGATGCGATTGAGATTCAAGAGACTGCGGCCCGCATCGTCTGTGAACACCTCCATGCTAATCGTGTGGGGTATGCAGAAGATCAAGGCGACGGTAAGACCGTGGCCATCACGCGGCATTTCGCCGATCACGTCCCTCCAATCGAAGGTGCCTACCGGAATCGCGACTACGGTGAAATGCTCTTGAAAGAATTGCGCGCGGGACGCACCGTCACACGCAACGACCTCGCAAACGATCCGACCCTCACGGATGACGAGAAGGCCGCTGACGCGCTCCTGCAATTGGGCGCTGCCGTCAAAATTCCCGTGGTGAAAGCGGGCCGCTTAGTCGCCGTATTATTCGTGCATTACAAGCACGCACACCAATTTTCCGATAATGAAGTGGCGCTGCTTGTCGAAGTTGCCGAGCGGATTTGGGCCGCCATTGAACGAGCAAAGATCGAAGCCCAATTGCGCGACAGCGAAGAGCGCTTTCGCAGGCTTGCCGAATCTCTTGAGTCGGAAGTGCAGGCTCGCACGCGGGAACTCGAAGAGCGCAACGCAGAAGTGTTGCTGCAGGCCGAAACAGTTCAGACTCTTTCCAGCAGCCTCATGCACGTGCAGGACGACGAACGGCGCCACATTGCCAGAGAACTGCACGATAGCGCCGGCCAGACGCTCACCGTCCTGGGCATGAACCTGGCGATGGTTTCGCAGCTGGCGGGCGCGGGCGATCCGCAGTTGCGTGAACAAGTTTCAGAAGCGCAAAAAGCAGTTGAACAGCTTACGCAGGAAATTCGCACGGCATCCTACCTGCTGCATCCTCCCTTGCTGGACGAAATTGGCGTGGCGGCGGTTCTCAAGTGGTACGTCGAAGGACTGGCTGAACGCAGTGGGCTGAAAATAAGTTTGGATCTACCTGAAGATTTGGGCCGATTTTCCCGTGACGCGGAACTCGTCGTCTTTCGCGTCGTGCAGGAGTGTCTGACGAACATTCATCGGCACTCCGGAAGTAAGACCGCAGCCATTCGACTCGCGCTTTGTGATGGCGTCGTGGCGGTCGAGGTCCAGGATTCTGGCAAGGGAATGTCGGATGAGAAACTAGCTGAGATTGAATCCAGTGCTTCGGGTGTAGGAGTTCGCGGCATGCGCGAGCGCGTTCGACAATTAGGAGGGCAGATCCGCATACACTCGGACGCATCCGGCACCACAGTCTCGATAACCCTGCCTACTTCCGCGGTTCCTCAGCCAGCGGCTCGGCCGCGAGCGATGGAAGCAAGGAGCTCATCCGGTTCCTTCGCTGACGATTAATTCCACTGAACAGTCCAAGCCATATCCACTCGACGTCATCCTTAACTAGGGCTCATCCAGACTCAGTCCCATGTAAAATAGCAGTGCGTCATAAGACCGCCCTTTGCCGATGATCCTACAAGGCTATTTTCGCATCCTGAATTTCTTTGATATCGCCGAAGCGATTGAGCTCGAAAAGTTGCGTGCCCTCCTCGGACCAGAGGCAGGTCCTCTCACGGCCGCATTCCGTCACCGCACGCCGGAGTATTCTCAAGTTCAGCAAGCGCCCATCGTCGAATCGGTAGGTTCCATCACGCTGCTGACCAACGAGAAACTGGACGCTCGCATTAAATACTATTGGTTCGGCGTCGCAGCGGTCGAGCTTACAGCAGTGTTTGAATGCGATCTGGATGCTCTGTGCGTGCGCTCATCGCGTTGGATGAACGCGCCTGAGGTTGAGGAAGCCGCGGAAAAACTGCTGCGTGAACACCTGGATCGTTTCGGCCCGGCGCTCGTCAGGCCCTCGCCAAAATGGCTCGACGAAGACTATTTGGTCATTGATGTCGAATCAGCGAAGCATCGCGACGGCCATTTAGCTACCGCCGCCGAGCTGCTTGATTCCTATTCCGATCAGATTTCCAAACTGGTCCGCGGCGAAGTTGTTTCGGTCTCGAATGCCGAGCGTGATGAGATCGTGCGCTCAGCACTTTCCTATTACCCCAATGACCTGGTAGTCGTCGGTTGGGCCGCGGCGCTTGTTTACGATAGACCGGAGGCCACGCCCGCCGTCATAGAAATTCTGGAGTATGCGAATACTCAATTGCTTGAATTCCGCTATTACGACGATCTACTGACTAACTTGCTCTCGCAAGTCTACAGTTCTCTCGAAGGTCGCGAGAGTTTTTGGTCCCGCTGGCGGCTATCACGGCGCGCAGGCCGCTTGAATCGAATCCGCCTCGATATCATGGACCTCGCGGAGAGAACTGAATACGCGGTGAAATTCATCAGCGACACGTATTACGCGAGAGTTTACAACGTTGGCGCCGCAAAAATTGGCGTCACCGATTACAAGACGCTTGTCGGCGAGAAATTGAAAACCGCGGGAGAGCTTTACGAGTTTATGGTCGATCAGTTCAACGAGCGGCGCATGTTTGCGCTGGAAGTGGTCGTAGCCATCCTGGTGCTGCTCGACGTAATAGCCCTGCTCCGGGGCAGGTGAAATTCGCTCGCGTGACGCGTTCAGTGGGTGTGCCGGCGCCCCGCTCGGCCATGGCACGGGCCTGCGAGCGCTCAAAATCGTGCCTGGCTTAATCTTCAAGCTACAGCTTTCACCCGATAGTCCGCGAATCAGAAAATGGCAATAATCGGCGCGCAGGGATGGGTGTCTGGACTGGCGTTTCGGGCCCGCGAACTGGAGACCTTATGAAGAGCGTCGTCGGTATTTTTAGCACACGTCAAGAGGCGGAGCGCGCGGCAAGCATGTTGGACTCTGCGGGCATAGCAAGAAGCAGAATTGCGGTCCTCACGCCGCAGAGCACCGCGCAGGAAATCGCAGCAGTTCCGACCATGGATGCTGAGCAGCCTGGCATGGGTATGGCGCTTGGCGCAACGGTAGGCGGAGCGATGGGTCTCGCCGGCGGCGTTACGTTAGGAGCGCTCGCGAGCGTTTTGATTCCCGGCGTCGGTCCTGTTCTTGCGATCGGATTTGCGGCGAGCGCTCTTGGTCTGGTCGGTGGCGGCGCGCTGGGAGGCAAGCTGGATAATTCGCTCTCCGACGGCATCCCGCAGGAAGAACTGTACATTTATGAGGATGCGCTGCGTCAGGGCCACTCGGTGGTAATCGCGTTTGCTGAGAACCATGCGCAGGTCGAAGCCGCTCATCACTCCTTGAAGGCCTCTGGAGCCGAGAGCGTGGACCGTGCGCGTGAAATGTGGTGGATTGGTTTGCGCGATATTGAGAAGGAACATTACGACGCGGGCGGTGAGAAATTCGAGCAGAGCGAAGCCGAGTTCCGCGCTGGGTTTGAGGCTGCTCAGCATCCGGCAAATCGCGCTCGGTCCTACGAAGAAAGCCGCGACCGGCTGAGCGAAAAAGATCCGATCGCGGGCAAGAGCGATGCGTTCCGTCAAGGATTTGAGCGCGGCCGCATCTACTACCAACAGACCAGCAATACTCGCGCGAGTTAGTTCGTCCGCCATCGCGTCAAGGGACGACACGCTTGCGCAGGGTCGCCTCACTTCGCCGTCGCGAAATCAGCTGACGTCGCATTTACATTCACGGCCCCTCGTCACGCCGCGCAATACGAGTTTAATCCCTCTAGCTTACCTACATCGCTGTATGGCGCATGTCGCCCAGAACTTGTCTTATGGCAACGTGCAAGTTCGGTCAGTTCGACCAAATTGAACGCACCAATGTGAAAGGAGACTTTGAATGCTCTTACTGATCATCATTTTGATTTTGTTGTTCGGTGGTGGCGGCGGTTACTACGGGTATTCGCGATGGGGCGCGGGTGGCGGCCTCGGTGTCCTCGGCACCGTGCTGGTGATCGTTCTGGTGATATACCTGCTCGGCGGGTTGCGCTGACACTGCGAGTTACTGAGCTGTGAATCATCACAAGCCGTATACCGGCAAGGCGCTGTTTTGCGTGTGCTGCACGCAGGCTCCAGACCACGGACCGCCAACGCAGGGCCGGAGGAAGTAAAGATGGATATACGCGAAGCGACGAAGAGCTACGAGTCTTGGCTGCGCGAGTGTACCGAGGCGGTGGAATCGGAATTGACCTGGAAACACAGCCAAATGCGTGGCGATTTGTTTATGTTTTTTCGCGGGACCTATTATCGCTGGGCGCAGCTCTGGCCTAAGGTTTGCAAAGATTTGCTACACGCTCCAAGAGTTCTCGGCGTGGGCGATCTCCATGTCGGGAGCTTTGGCACCTGGCGAGACGCCGAAGGGCGGCTGTGCTGGGGCGTCGACGACTTCGATGATTCGTATCCCTTGCCATTTACAAACGACCTGGTGCGCCTCGCCGCCAGCGTGAAACTGCTCACCGATTCCAGCGATCTCAAAATTAAATATCGCGAGGGCTGCGCTGCGATTCTGCGAGGCTATGAAGAAGCTCTGAAAGAAGGTGGCTGCGCGTTCGTTCTCGCCGAACGCGAACTCAATCTGGAACGGTTGGGCATTGAAGCAATCAAACCTCCGCCGGGCTTTTGGGACAAGCTGCTGCTAGATCCTGTGGTGAACGCTCACAAGTTGCCGCCCGACGCTCGCAAGGCTCTGGAAAAGACACTACCCCCGAGAGTCGCCTACAAAGTTGTGCGTCGCAGGGCGGGGATGGGAAGTCTCGGCCAGCGCCGCTTCGTCGCGATCACGATGCACGAAGGCGGATACATTGGGCGCGAAGCAAAAGCCACGGTACCTTCCGCGTCGGTCTGGAAAGAAGGGAAGCGAGGACGCGGGGAACGATACTACGAGCGGGCAATCGCCTCTGCCGTAAGGTCACATGATCCATATCAACGAGTGGTCGGACACTGGTTGATCCGGCGGCTGTCGCCAGATTCGAATCCGATCGAAATTGCTGACCTGCCTCGGAAGCGCGATGAGCATAAACTCCTCCGCGCAATGGGCAAGGAGGCTGGCAACGTACACCTGGGCGAACCGCGGCAGCGAAAAGGAATTCTGCAGGATTTGCGCCGGAGACCAAAGAATTGGCTTCGTCGCGCCGGGAAGCAGATGGCGCGCATCACTGAAAAAGAATGGAAGCAGTACAAAAAAGCCGGATAGAACGCAGATAATACCCCCTTCGCGAAGTCAGACCACCCTCGACCTTTACTTGGACGAAGAGTTCGACGAGATGATCGCGGCTCAGGAAAAGTTTCTCGATGCCGTGGGATTCGAATCAGGGAGCGTTCAGTACGAACTATGGGTAGGAGCTTTCGGTGTCACGTCCGACAACTCCTTAAGGAA